>CAVYPQ010000020.1:0-149236 GCA_963770425.1 uncultured Alphaproteobacteria bacterium | reverse complement strand
TCGGACGCGGCAACCTGCGTTCGCTGGTCGTCATTTTGGTCGTCGGCGTGACGGCGCAGATGACGCTGAAGGGCTTGGTGGCCCCGCTGCGCCTCGCCTTCCTGCAATGGTCGCAAATCACGCTGAAAAGCGTCGCGCTGCCGGACATCATGGCCGCGCATGGCCTCGATGCATCGATGGCGCGGATCGTCGCGACAGCGGCGGCGAGCGTCTTACTGTTGGCATTTGCGTTCACTCATGCGCCGTTCCGCAAGGCCTACGCGCTGGTCGCGGCGAGCGTGGCGATCGGCCTTCTGATCCCGGCCGGGTGGTTTGCCACCGGCTATCTCGGAGCCGATCCGTTCAACCCGACGCCCGTCGGCTCGATCACCTTTGTGGCGCCGAGCGCCGACAGCCTGCAGTATGTGATGTTCTCCACGGGCTCCACTTTGAGCTTCGGCGTGGTCGTCGTTGCTGGCGTGCTCGTTGGCAGCTTCGTCACGGCGCTGATCACAGGCCGCTTTGCGCTCGAGGGCTACACTTCAGTTCAACACATGCTGCGCTCGATCGGCGGCGCGGTGCTGATGGGCTCGGGCGGCGCCATGGCATACGGCTGCACGATCGGGCAGGGGCTCACCGGTCTGTCGACGCTGGCGCTGCCGTCGGCAGTGGCAGGCAGCGGAATTCTGCTCGGCGCGGCGGCTGCTCTGCGGAGCCCAATGCGCATTCCGGCGCTCGCGAACGCTTGACGCTATCCTTTCGGCAGTGTCATGCCGGTCAATTTGGCGCAGTAATCCAGTAGCCGGTCCTGCAACTCCGCGCTGGCGGCGGCGTGGTGCGCGCGCTCTGGCTTCTGGTGATAGAAATAGCGGCCGGTCACCTGCGCCGCAGCATCGTCGCTGACCGCGAGCCATGACTGCGTGACGGCGCCGAGCGCGAGATTATCAGGTGCGCCGGCGCCACCCATCTTGGTTGCGACCCAGCCCGGCGTGATGGCGTTTGATTTCACTGCAGGCCAAAGCCGCGCCACCGCGAACGCCAGCATGACGTCGAACAATTTGCTGTCCGCGTAGGCTTGCGAACCGTTCCAGCGCCGCTTCGCCCATTGCGCGTCGTCAAGATGTGCGTCGCCGCTGCTGTGCATGCCCGAGCTGACATAGACGAGCCGGTCAGGCCTTATCATCAGTGCGGTGAGCAGATAAGGCGCCAGCACATTGACAGCAAACAACCGCGACAGCCCATCCGCGGTCTCGACGCGGGGCGAGCGAGAGCCGACGCCGACGTTATGGATGACGGCGTCATACCGTCCCAGTTCGTTGACCTGATCGGCCACGCTCCGCATCGCCGCGACGCTCGCCAAGTCGCCGATCACGACCGCCTCGGCTTGTGGCAGGGCGCGCCGTGCATCCGCTGCACGCAACTCGTCGCGCGCGTGCAGTGTCACCTGATGGCCCCACTTGGCGAGGAGTTTGCCGGCCATCAGGCCGAGCCCATCGGACGAGCCGGTGACGAACACCCGTGACATTGCCGCCTCTTTGTTAGGCCGCGCGCTTGCGCTCCTCAGGCGTAAGCGACAGCGTCAGCCGCTCGGCCCCGCGCAGCACGTCAAGCGCGGCGCTGCGGCCGATCTTATCACCGGTCAGCGCACGGACCAGATCGTCGGCGCCGGTGATCTTCTCGCCGTCGAGCGCCACGATAATGTCGCCGCTACGCAAGCCGGCGCGGGCGGCCGCGCCGTCCGGTTCGACCGTGCCGGCCATCACCGCGCGCTCCTGGTCGAGGCTCGCGGCGCGGCGCAGCCGCGGCGGCAGCACGATCTGCTGCGCGGCGATGCCGATGAAGGCGCGGCGCACGCGGCCATGACGCACCAGTTCGCCGAGCACGAAATTCGCGGTGTTGGCGGCGACCGCGAAGCAGATGCCCTGCGCGCCCATGATAACGGCCGTGTTGATGCCGATCACTTCGCCTCGCGACGACACCAGTGGTCCGCCCGAATTGCCAGGATTAAGCGCCGCGTCGGTCTGGATCACGTCGTCGATCATGCGGCCGTTGCGTGAACGCAACGAGCGGCCAAGCGCGGACACCACGCCTGTTGTTACCGTCGATTCGAAGCCGAGCGGATTGCCGATGGCGATCACCAGTTGTCCGCGCCTGAGCCGCTTGGAGTCGCCAAGCTGGGCCGACGGCAAGGTCACCGCCTCGTCTACCCGCAGCAGCGCCAGATCGGTATCCGGGTCGTTGCCGACCAACCGGGCACGCAGATCCTGGCCGTCAGGTGTGGTCACGTCGATGCGCGCGGCGCTGCCGCCGGCCGCCCCGGCGACGTGGCTGTTGGTGAGGATAAGGCCGTCCGGGGCGACGATAACACCCGAGCCGGCGCCGCCACGCCTGGCGGCCTTTCTGATCGTTGGTCTGCCCGCCGCGGACGGCGAGCGCCACCACGGCTGGACCGACGCGGTCAACAACGTCGATGACCGCACGCGAATAAGCGTCGAGCAGCGCCTGATCGTCGTCTGGCACGGATGGCGGTGCCTCGGCGGCGGTCATGCGATCGCCGCGCAAGGCGTGACTTAATGGAATGATGTTCATTGGGCCCCAGATATGGGGAGGCTCTTGACGCCAGGGAAGGGAGGCCAAACCCCGAGCCGCTATTGCGGGGGCTGCGGGTACAAGAGCCGGTCGGGCGGGTATACGATGTGGCCCTTGTATGCGGGATAGGATGTCTCGATGTGCTCCTCGGCTTCAAATTTCTGAAGGCCTGCGCTGATGTAATTTATTCCCTGGTTGTAGATCCAGGTCGGGGTGAAGGTGAACACGATGTCGTTGCGGTCGTGCGCTAACGCGGCTGCAGCGGCGGCATTGCGTCTGAGATCGGCCAGCGGCGTGCCGCGAAAGCTCGTCAGCGCAACTTTGCTGTCGTAAGTCCGTGACAGGAAGAGATAGTTGGTGCCGAGGCCGAGCACGGCACCGGCCACGACGGTCCAGCCTATCGCCGAAGCGATGCGGTCCTTGAAGCGCAGCCAGAGGGCCGCGAAGACAATTGTCGAAATGATCAGAGGCGGCGTGAAATAGCGCGGAAAGAAGTCGCCCGGCCAGCCGCTTACGATATAACCGACAGTGATCGCGGCGGCGCCCAGATACGCCAGCAGCAGTCCCGGAGCGGTGCGCAGCAGTGGGCGCAGGACCAACGCCAAAAACAGTCCATCGGCGGCGACGAGCACCACGACCGGCAGGGTGAACGGCAGCTGCGGCGGCTCGAGCGCCCACAAATGCCCGCCGGTTCGCGAATAGAAACTCTCCATGACGCCGAAGCCGTTGCGGTAGTCCGCGGGCGAAGCCGCGTAGGACAAGGCAGCACCCACCGCCAAAGCGATGAAGAACGCCGCCAGCGCCAACGCGGTCTGGCGTCGTAACGATGAAAACAACAAGGCAACCAGTAGCGTGCCGAGGGCGGCGGCGCCGAAAGCGAGCGCCCATTCATGCTTGCCCAGTCCCGCCAGCAACCCGGCGGCAAGGAAACGCCAGCGGGCCGTGCCACGTGTGATGTCGCCGATGACCAGAAGGCTCGCGGCCGTTCCAAGCAATAAGACTCCGACACTGCCATCGACCTGCGGCTCGATCGACGAACCCACCGCCAAGGGGGTGGTCAACGCCCACAGCGTCAAACCGAGCGGCGCCAGGGTTGCGGCCAGGGCGGGTCGTGGGCTTGGCGACGCAGTGGCCTCGACGGTGAGCGCAATCAGGCCAACGATGCCGAGCAGGAAGATGATGGCGAACGGCAACCGCGCCGCCAGCGTGAGTTGCTCCGCCGGCAAACGCCCCAACGCATGGCGAACCGCCACCGCGCGGCCAAGCCGCTCCAGGATGATGTAGGGCATGACCGTGCGGTGGAACGAGGTGAGGACCGGCTTGCCATCGATATATCCGATCTGGTCGCGGGGCAGATGTGTGTCGCTAACGACCGACGTCGGTACATCGTCCAGAACCAACGCGGCAAAATCGCCTTCCTCGCCGGCGAGCACGTTGCCGATGAACGGCATGCGCACGACCGCAATGAGAACCAAGAGCGCCGCGGCTAACAGGATTTTGAGAATGTACGGTCCCTTGGCGCCCGACATCACGCGACCCTGGTCGGCTTGTTGTTGCGAAAGAAGATTGACGGCATGGCTTCGTTGTTGCGGTGTCGTCTGGACGCTGTCAAACGATTTGAAGACTGCTATTGCGGCGGGAATACGAGGCGATTCCTGAACTCCGGAAAGTGCGTGGCGATGTACGCCGTCGCGCCATCTCTTCCCAGGCCGGTGCTGATGAAGTTTATGTCTTGATGATAGATCCACGTCGTTGTCACAGTGAATACAACTCCGTTGCTATCGTGCGCGAGCTTCGCGGCGGCGGCATAACCCTGTTCGATCTGAGCCAGCGGCTCGCCGCGCAGATCGCCGAGTGCGACTTGGCTTTTATGGCTGTCCGCCAGGAATTGATAATTTGCCCAAAGCCCGATCACGGCCACCGCCACCAAAATCCATCCTACGGCCGTGGGGATGACACCCTTAAAACGCCACCACAGCGCAGCGAAGACGAGCGGCAAAATCACGAGCGGCGGTGAAAAATATCGCGGGAAATTGTCGCCGTGCCAGCCGCTGGCTGCGTAGCCGATCGTGATCGCGACTGCGGCCGTATATGCAAGAAGGAGTCCTGGCGCGGTGCGGATAAGCGGACCCATGACCACCAGGACGAAGATGCCGTCGATCAGAGCGAGCACGATGACCGGCACGGTGAACGGCCACTGCGCTGGTTGCAGCGCCCATAACTCGCCACCGGTCCGGTGGAAGATGTTTTCCATTAGGTTGAACCCGGCGCGATAATCGTCCGGCGAGACCGCGTAGGACAGGGCGACGGCGAGCGCGAGGCCGGCCAGGAAGAAAGCGAAGGCCACGCCGTTGCGACGACGGCTGGATAGCTCGATCACGCAGATGAGCAAGGTTCCGAGCGCGGCGGCCGCGAATGCGAGCGCCCATTCGTGCTTGCCCAGTCCGGCGAGCAGCCCGGCCATCAGAAAACGTCCGCGTGCGGCAGGGTGCTTGACGTCACCCAGCGCCAGGAGCGTTGCGGCGGATCCAAGCAACAGCACGCCGACGCTGCCGTCGAGCTGAGGCTGAATCGACGCGCTAACAGCAAGCGGACTGGTCAGGGACCACGCGGTCACGCCGAGCGGCGCCAACGCCATCGCGGCTGTGACACGTCCACCGGCGATGGTGGCGGCCTCGACGGTAAACCCGATGAGTCCGAGACTGCCTAAAAGGAACATGAAGGCGAATGGCCATCGCGCTGCGATGGTAAGATGCTCCGGAGGCAAGCGTCCCAGGACGTTGCGGGCGGCGACCGCCCGGCCAAATATTTCCATGATGACGTATGGCATCACGGTGCGATGGAACGTTTGAAGAATTGGCTTGCCGTCGATAAAGCCCGCGATCTCCCGTGGCAGATGCCGATCGTCGAGCGAGGATGTCGGAACGCCGTTGAGCACCAGCGCGGCAAAGTAGCCTTCCTCGCCCGCCAGGATATCGCCCATGAAAGGCAGGCGTGCAGCCACCGCCAACGCGAGCAGCGCTACGCCTAATGCGAATTTCAGGACAATGCGACGGCCCGGCGTTGCCGGCATCATGACGGCTTGTCGGGCCATGCGCGGCCAAGATGCGCCAGCGTCGGCTGACCACGATCCATCGCCGGGGACCGCGGCGCCATTACGGCCGATGACCCCGTCGAAAAAAGCATAATTGTCATGGGCTGCCGACCGGACTGAACGGAGAATTCCGCCAGCTGCGGCCAGCGAACGCGTGTGATCCGCACACATACATTCCAAGGTCCGTGGAGGGAAGGGTGCAGCGGGCGACGGACGCTGCATATGCCGGCTGGCACACGTGCGACGTTCCCGGTAATTTACCAACCGCCGGAATAAAGCCGTCGATTGGGTGTTTGCCCGCTTACCGGTTCCGTGACCCTGCGAAGGGTAGCGGCGTTCAGGGCCCGCAGGCGCTATTCAGCAAGGGAGATTATCGTATGAGTCGTTACGTGTTCGCCGTCGCTTCCGCCGCAGCCATGATACTCGGCGTCAGTGTGGCCATCGCTCAGCAGGACGTCATCAAGGAACGCAAAGAGCTGATGAAGCATAATGGCGCCATGGCCAAACTCGCCGGCGATATGGCCAAAGGCGACAAGCCGTTCGACATGGCCTCGGTCCACAAGGTTTTTGCAGCGTTCCAGGATGCGGCGGCAAAGATGCCGGACCTTTACCCGGCAAGCTCCAAGGACGAGACAGGCGCTTCGGCCGACAAATTCAGTCCGACCCCCAAGGTCTGGGAAGACATGGCGGATTTCAAATCCAGGTTCCAGAAATTCGGCGCTGACGCCAAGGCGGCGGACGCGTCGGTGAAAGACGTGGCGTCGCTCAAGGAGGCACTCGGCAATATCGGCAAGAACGATTGCGGTGGCTGCCATCACGACTATCGGTCCGAGAAGAAGGGCTGAGCGGGAGCGAATTGGAACTACGCAGCGGGGCGTCCGCGCGGGCGCCCCGTTTGCGTTTGATGGGCTGGTTCGGTGATCGCCGGTCCATTGCGTGGCAAGCGCCACTTTTCGCGCACAGCCGCCCCGCATAGACTGAACGAACCGCAGGACGGAGCCGGAACATGGATGCGGGAGACGTGCCCAAAAGACATCTGCTGCGGCGTCTCCTGATCGCCGTTTGCCTGTTGGCTGCTGCCGGCGCCGCTGGATACTGGATCTTGACCATTCCGGCGACTGTATCGGCGTCTGATCTGCCGCCCTACCAGCCCAACCTCGCCAACGGCAAGACGCTGTTTGCAGCCGGCGGCTGCGCAGCGTGTCACGCCGTGCCCAACGCCAATCCCGACAAGGTCGACATTACCCGGCTCGGCGGCGGACTGGCGTTGCCCTGTCCGTTCGGTACCTTCCATGTCCCCAACATTTCGCCCGATCCCAAGGACGGTATCGGTCGATGGAGCGAGGCCAATTTTGTTTCTGCGATGTGGGATGGCACGACGCCGGGTGGCCATCACCTCTACCCGGCATTTCCCTACACGTCGTTCCGCCATATGACGCTCCCGGACCTGCGCGATCTGTTCGCCTATCTGAAGACGCTGCCGCCGGTCTCCGGCAAGGTGCGCGGCCCCGATCTGGCTTTTCCGTTCAATATTCGGCGCGGACTTGGAATCTGGAAGCTGTTGTTCCTGCGCGGAGGGCCGTTCGTGCCCGACGCATCGAAATCGGCGCAATATAACCGTGGAGCCTATCTGGTGAATGGACCCGGCCACTGCGCCGAGTGCCATAGCCCGCGCAATTTTCTTGGCGGCATCATCGACAGCGAGCGCTTCGCCGGCGGGCCGACGCCCGATGGCAAGGACTGGGTGCCGAATATCACGCCGGCCGGATTGCAGCACGGTGACAATGAGCAGAGTCCCTGGTCGCAGAGCGATATTGCGAGCTTTCTGTCCGACGGCCAGACGCCGTCCGGCGATTTCGCCGGCGGCACGATGGCTGAAGTGATCCGCAACACTTCGCAGCTCAGCAAAGACGACCGCACCGCAATCGCCGCCTACATCGCCGCGCTGCCATCCCGCCAGGGACCCGCGCCGCCGCCGAGCAAGAGCAAATAAGCGGCATGAATACCGGTAGGGGCATCGTCCTAAAGCTCGTTTCGGCGGTGCTGTTCGCCGTTATGTCGGCACTGATCCGCTATCTGGGCGCGCGCTATCCGATCGGCGAGGTCGTGTTCTTCCGCTCAGTGTTCGCAATCGTACCGGTGATGCTGGTCTATGCGTGGCGCGGCGAACTGGCTGCGGCGGTGCGCACCGAATCGCCATTCGGACAGGCGAGCCGTGGCGCGTTGTCGATCGTCGGCATGTTTTGCAATTTCGGCGCACTTGCCCGGCTACCTCTGATCGAGGCCAATGCCATCGGATTTTCCTCGCCGCTGATCGGCGTGGCGCTGGCGGCTGTCGTGCTCAAGGAGCGGGTGCGGATCTATCGCTGGACGGCGGTCACGGTCGGATTCCTGGGCGTGCTGGTCGTGCTGGCGCCACATCTGTCGGGCGAGGAACTGACTATTGCGATGGCGAGCGCCACGAGCGTTGCCGGCGTCATCTACGCGGTCGCTGGCTCTGTCACCAATGCGGGCACCATGATTCAGACCCGTCACCTCACCAAGAGCGAGCGGACATCCTCGATCGTGTTTTATTTCTCGGCGATCTGCGCGCTCTCGGGGCTCGCGACACTGCCGTTCTGGTGGCTGACGCCGACCGCGAGCGAATTCGCCGTGCTGGCGGCGATCGGCTGTCTTGGCGGTCTCGGCCATATCTTTCTCACCGAGAGCTATCGCTACGCCGCAGCCTCCGTGGTGGCGCCGTTCGACTATACGTCGATGGTCTGGGCGCTTCTGCTTGGTTATGCGATGTTCGGAGAGACGCCGACCTTCATGGTCGTGCTCGGCTCGGCAATCATCGCCGGCGCCGGCCTGTTCGTGATCTGGCGCGAGCACCGGCTGGCGCTCGCGCTCAAGACCGCCGCCGTGGTGCTGCCGGCCGCGCCGGGGGCCGCTACGACGCCCCGAATGCCTTAAATGTGATGATGGTGCGCGTGTCGGCGACGCCCGCGATGGTCTGCACTTTCTCGGCGATGAAATGGCCGATATCGGTCGCCTGGTCGACGTAAAATTTTACCAGCAGGTCGAAATCGCCCGCCGTGGAATAAATCTCCGAGGCTATCTCGGCGTCCGCCAGCTTGTTCGCCACCTCATAGGACTTGCCGAGCTGGCATTTGATCTGCACGAAAAAAGGGACCATGCGCGCCTCCGAGCGTAGTATTCTCGCAACAATAACAGGAAGAATTCGAAAATGCATACACCCGCCGAGCTGGCCGATATCGCCGCGGACGTACTCGCGCGCGTTCGCGACCGCTCGCCGCGGGTGCATTGCATCACCAACACGGTCGCCCAGAATTATACCGCCAACATGCTCTTGGCGGCGGGCGCGGTGCCATCGATGACTATTTCGCCCGAGGAAATCGTGAGCTTCGTCGCCAGCGCCGATGCGCTCCTGGTCAACCTTGGCACCTTCGACGAGGAGCGCCGCCGCGCCATCACGGTGGCGCTCGATGCCACGGGGGTGGCGCGCATGCCGTGGGTGCTCGATCCGGTCTTCATCGAACGTTCACCCAGCCGCGCCGCATTCGCGCGCGAGCTTTTGGCGCGCGGCCCAACCGCGGTGCGGCTCAACGCGGCCGAGTTCGGCCCGCTGTTCGGCGGCGATCCGGCTGACAAAGCCGCTTCCCGGGTCGCGGAGGCCTGCGGGACGGTGGTGGCGCTCACTGGCGACAGCGACATTGTCACCGATGGGGCGAGGCGGGCTGTCATCGCCAATGGCGATCCGTTGATGGCGCTGGTCACCGGCATGGGGTGCGCCGGATCGGCGCTGGTCTGTGCCGCGCTGGCGGTCGAAACCGACGCATGGCTGGCGACCAATGCGGCGCTGGTCGCGCTGGGGGTTGCGGGCGAAGTGGCTGCGGAAGCGACACATGGCCCCGGCCGGTTTGCCAGCTGGATACTCGATGCCCTACACAGTCTCGATCGCTCGACCCTGCGCGCGCGCCTAAAGGTTTCCTGATGAAGGTCGATCTTCGCCTCAACGCCATCGTCGATCCGGAGCGCGCCAACGGTCGCGATCTCGCTGAACTGGCGCGGCTATGCGCCGAAGGTGGCGCAACGCTGGTACAGCTGCGTGACAAGCACAGCGAAACCCGCACGCTTGGTCGACGAAGCGCGCGCCATCAAAAATGCGTTGACGCCGTTCTCCGTGCAATTCGTGGTCAATGACCGGGTCGACGTGGCACTTGCGGCCGGCGCCGACGGCGTGCATCTCGGCCAGGACGACATGGCGGTCGCAGACGCACGGCGGCTGCTCGGGCCGGGTGCCATCATCGGCCTGTCGGTCAAGAACGCCGGCGAGGCTGAGGCGGCGCCGATCGATCTGATCGACTATGTCGGTTCCGGCGGCGTTTACGTGACCTTGTCGAAGCAGCAGAAAAATCCGCCGATCGGGCCGGAAGGGCTCGGGCGCATCATTGCCGTACTCAAGCGCCGAGCCGGTCAAACGCAACAAGGACCTGCCGGTCTGCGGCATTGCCGGGATCGATGCGAGCAATGCCGGCGCGGTGATAGCCGCAGGCGCGGAGGGCGTCGCCGTGATCTCGGCGCTGTCGCTCAGTTCCGACCCGGCCGCCGCGTCGCGCGCCATGCGGCAAGTGGTCGACGTGGCGCTATCGAAGCGAGGCGCGTGATGGGCGTGCCCATCGCACTCTCCATCGCCGGCTCGGATTCTGGTGGCGGCGCTGGCATCGAAGCCGATCTGAAAACGTTCTCGGCGCTCGGCGTCTATGGCGCCTGCGTTGTCACCGCGGTGACGGCGCAAAACACCAAGGGGGTGTCCGCCATTCATGCGGTGCCGGCCGAGATCGTCGCCGCACAGATCGACGCCGTGCTCTCTGACTTCGATGTCGGCGCCATAAAGATAGGCATGCTGGCGAATGCAGCGATTGTCGAGGCGGTTGCGGCCGGCCTCGGGCGTCACGCGACCCGTAATGTTGTGCTCGATCCGATCCTCGCTGCCAGTACTGGCGCGGAGTTGTTGCGCGCCGATGCGCTCGATGCATTGCGGCTGTTGATCCCCAACGCGCGGGTGTTCACGCCCAACCTGTTCGAGGCGGCGGCGTTGCTCGAAGTGCCGATGGCGCAGGACGAGAGCGAGATGCACGCGCAGGCCGAAAAGCTGCTGGCGCTCGGCGCCGGTGCGGTGCTGATCAAGGGCGGCCACGGCGGCGGTACAGAGAGCGTCGATCTGCTGGTCGACGGCGAGACAAATGCGCGGTTCGCCGCGCCGCGCGTTGCCACCAAAAATACCCATGGTACCGGCTGCACGCTGGCCTCCGCGATCGCCGCGGGCCTCGCCAAAGGACTTTCGCTCAACGAGGCCGTGGGTGAAGCCAAGGCCTATGTGACCGCCGCCATTGCGGCAGCCGACCGGCTCCATGTCGGTTCCGGCCATGGACCGCTGCACCATTTTCATAAGTGGTGGTGATCCACCAAAATCATGCCGTCGCCGGAGCGCCGGGTTGCTGCAGCGGATGGGCGCGGGCGAAGGCGTCGATCTTCGATAATTCATCGACGATCCGCGCGAATGTCGGGAACGGCGCCAGATCGACGTTGAAGAATTTTGCGCCCGCCGCCTGGCTGGCCAGGCAGATGTCGGCCAGCGTCACCGTGTCGCCATGCGCATAGCGCCCCGTCGACTTGTCGCGAAGGTGCGCCTCAAGGGCGGTCAGCGCCGCCGTATGCCAGTGCCGGCACCACGTCGTGACGGTTTGTTCGTCGAGCTTGATCTCGTGCTGCAAGTATTCGCGAACCCGCGGCACGATCAGCGGATGCGAATCGCAGGCCACGATCTGTGCCAAGCCCGCGCACCCGCGCGCGGCCTTTCGGATCGCGGGGCAACAGCGGCGGATTGGGATGCGTCTCGTCGAGGTATTCGATGATCGCCAGTGATTCGAACAGTGCGGGCCCGTCTCCGTCGACCAGCGCCGGGATCGCCATCATCGGGTTGACCGCGCGATATGCCGCCTCGCGCTGCTCGCCTTTCATCAGGTTGACCTGGATGATTTCGTCGGGAACGACGCCCTTGAGATTGAGTGCAATGCGCACGCGATATGTCGCAAGTGAACGCCAGAATGAAAACAGTTTCATTTGTTTCCCCACTCAATGGATCGAATGAACCGAAGCCGGCCTATTATTTATCCCGGCTCGACCAGAAAATCGTCTGGCGCGAAGCATCGAATGCGCCCAAGCCCTTGTTGTTGGCTTCTTCGAGCGCGGCAAGCGCCGCTCTCGCGGCCGGCATGTCGGCGCCTTTGGCCGCGCCGGTCGCAACCATCGTGCGCAGATCCTTCACCGCGTTGGCGATGCTGAAGGTGGTGGCGCCGGGGTCGCGATTCTCCATCATGGCGACGATCATGTCGGCGCGGAGTTTCAGTCCATTATTGGCGCCGTTGCTTTCGCAGAACAGCTCGATGAGCCGCTTCGGTTCCCAGCCCACATCGCGGGCGATGGCGAACGCCTCCGCATAGGCTTGCCAGCCGATCATCAGCGGCAGATTGATCGCGAGTTTCATCGACGCGCCTGCGCCAACCGGGCCGCAATGCTCGACTTTGCGGCAGAGCTGTTCGAGGATCGGCATCGCCTTTGCGGCGTCTGTGGGCTCGGCGCCCATGAGCCCGAGCAGCTTGCCCTGCCGCGCCGGCGCGGTAGAGCCGCCAACTGGGCATTCAACGAACACCGCACCCTTGCCGCGCACCTTCGGAGCCAGCGCGAGTTCGACACTCGGCGGCACCGTGCTCATTTCGATGAACAGCTTGCCCTTCACGTTGCCTGCGAGCAGGCCCGCCGGACCGTCATAAACCGCGTCGATTGCCGCGCCGTCGGTCAGAATGGTGATGATGGCGTCGCTCGCGGCGGCGACTGCACTCGGGCTTTCCGCAACCGCGGCGCCGGCATCGGACAGCGGCTTGGTCTTGGCCGCGGTGCGATTCCAGACCGTTATCTGATGTCCGGATTCCTTAAGGCGCGCTGCAATGGCGCTGCCCATGGCGCCCAACCCCGCGACTCCGATTTTCATCCTGCGTTCCTTTGCCGCGTCCAATCCGTCGCGGACGATAGGCGATTGCAGGCGGATGAGAAAGCCGCTTGCGCGTGCGCTGGGCCGATGCCATAGCGTCGCATCCGCGCACACGGAAACGGGGGAAACGCATGGCTTCGAGAAAAAAAGGTGTCGTTGGCGTTATCGGCCTCGGCATCATGGGTGGTGCGTTTGCGCAAAACCTCGTCGCCGGTGGCTGGCGCGTGATCGGTTACGACGTCGATCCGGCGCGGCGCCGGGCCATGGCGCGGGCCGGTATCGAGATTGCAGCCGATGCGGTCGCAGTAGCGCGCGCCGCGCGCGACGTCATCACCAGCCTGCCCAAGCCAGCCGCGCTTGCCGCGACTGTTGCCGCCATCGCCAAGGCCGGCCTGCCGCGCCGGGTGATCGTCGAGGCTTCGACTTTCACCATCGAGGACAAGACCAGAGCTGCCGAAATACTGCGCAAGGCCGGTCACCTGCTGCTCGATTGCCCGGTGAGCGGCACCGGCGCACAGGCCAAGACCAAGGATCTCATCGTTTACGCATCGGGCGGCGCGGCCGAGATCAAGCGGCTGCGGCCGATGTTTGCCGCCTTCGGCCGCGGCGTCTACGACCTCGGCGCGTTCGGCAATGGCAGCCGCATGAAATACGTCGCCAATCTTCTGGTCGCGATCAACAACGTGGCCAGCGCCGAAGCCATGGTGCTCGGCATGAAGGCCGGGCTGCCGCCGCATCTCATTTTCGATCTGGTCAAGGCTGGCGCCGCAAATTCACGCGTGTTCGAATTGCGCGCCCCGATGATGGTGAAAAACCACTACGCGCCGCCGACGATGAAGATTTCGGTGTGGCAGAAGGACATGGATGTGATCGGCAGCTATGCCCGTTCCATTGGCGTGCCGACGCCGATGTTCGACGCCAGCGCGGCGATCTACACCAAGGCGCGCAAAAGCGGCCATGATGACGAAGACACTGCCGCAGTATGCGCGGTGCTCGAACAGTTGGCGGGGGTCAAGCGTGGCGGGGCGAAGAAGGCTAAAGCGCGCTCAGCGTAGTGGCCTGTTCTCCATTCTAAAAACTCGCAGCCCGTTCAAGCTCCCAGTCCGAGCGCTGGCGTACGCCCTCTAGCGCCGCGACCTGTTTCTCGACGAATGCCGTGATCTCGGCCTCGGACTTGGTGAGATCGAGCGGCGCGGCGCAAGGCTGCGGCACGTGCCATTTGGTGTCGACGAATACTTCGAGCCGGTTGCCCTCCGGATCGCGGAAATACGCCGAGATCGCATTGCCGTGGGATAGCGGACCGAGTTCGACGATCGGCTCGCGCTTGAGCGCCGCATATTTCTCCCGTAGTGCCGCGAGACTCTCAGCGCGAAACGAAAGCTGCTGGATCATGTTATAGGGCAGGTCGGCCGGCCGGCCGGTGGCGAAGACCACCTGATGGTGTTCGCGCGGATCAAGCGTCATGAAGCAGATTTCGCTGCCGTCGCCGCGCACCGCGCGGTCGCTGACCACGAGCCCGAGGACGCGTGTATAGAAGTCGACCATTTTCGGCAGATCGTGCACGAACACGCCTACATGGCTGAAAGAAAGTTTGTGCTGTTCGCTCATGACGCTCATCCCCATTCCATGAATTGGTCTGTTCGGACCCGTCACTTTGCGTTCGTGAAGCTGATCATGCTGGTGCGGGTTACGGTAACATGCTTGGTCGTCACCGGCGGTCCACCTCCCGCCATATGCCAGGCCGCATAGGCTTCGCGGAAGGCACTTTCCGACGGCAGGCAATCCACCGGATAGATCACGTCGTAGCCGCGCTGGACCGCACCCGCGCCGGTGCCTAGGCCTACACCCTGCGCGGACGTGCCACACAGGATCACTGTCTTTATTCCGTGCGCCTTTAGCCGCGCGTCAAGGTCGTCGCCAATGAATTTGTCGGGCCCTCCCGGCTTTTGGTTGACCACTTCGCCGGGACGCGGCGTGAGGCCCGGGTCGATGATCTTGCCGCCGCCTGGCAGCGTGTAGGCGACCATCATGTTGGCGGCGCGCGCCTTGTCGTGGATGGCCTTCAGCGTCGGCACCGCCGCGACGCAACGCGGACGCTGCCCGCAGTTTTCCGCCATGAAGTCAAACAGAAATAACGCGGTGGTCTTTGGATCGACCGTGACGGCCTTCAACGCCGGCGCCGCTGGCATCTGAATCGACGACCATTCGTCGATCACATCGGCGGCGCGCGCTGGGGCGCTGAAACTCAACGCCATTGCTGCCACCGATGCGGCCCCCAAAAGGTTCCACCTTGAAATTGCAGGCATGTGCTCCTCCCTCCGCTCGAAACGCAGAGCGTCATCGTCTCTTGCTAGCCTAGCATCGCCTTTGCATGATGTCCTCTGCCAGTACCTCGACGGCCTGGAAAGAAACTACGCTCGGAGGAAACGATGTCATCGCTTGAAGGCGAAGCGCGCATGGCGCAGGCGGCGGGGGACCGCAAAACCTACCAGCCGCGCAGCGAAACCCGCGACGGCATGCATATCGACTTCGACACCCAGATCACGATGGACGACGGTCTAGTGCTGCGCGCCGACGTATTCCGCCCGATTGCCGAAGGCCGCTATCCAGTGCTCCTGAGCTATGGCCCCTACGCCAAGGGTCTCGCCTTCCAGGACGGCTATCCGAGCGCCTGGGAGACAATGGCCAGAACGCATCCTGATGTGGTCGCCGGATCGAGCAACCTCTACCAGAGCTGGGAAGTGGTCGATCCGGAAAAATGGGTGCCGCACGGTTATGCGTGCGTGCGCGTCGATTCGCGCGGCGCCGGCTGTTCACCGGGGCTCATCGATCATTTCTCGCCGCGTGAGACCAAGGACTTTTACAATTGCATCGAATGGGCCGGCGTACAGCCGTGGTCGAATGGCAAGGTGGGCCTGAACGGCATCTCGTATTACGGCATCAATCAGTGGCACGTCGCGAGTTTGCAGCCGCCGCATCTCGCCGCGATGTGCATCTGGGAAGGCGCCGCCGACTGGTATCGCGACATGACGCATCACGGCGGCATTCTCTCCACGTTCTGGGACAACTGGTACGACATGCAGGTCAAGACCGTGCAATACGGTTCCGGCGAGCGTGGCAGGAGGAGCCGCGTGCACGGGGAACTGGTGTGCGGGCCGGAAATCCTGTCTGACGACGAACTTGCCAGGAACCGGAGCAATTTTGGCGCCGATATCGCCGCGCATCCGATTGACGACGCCTATCACCGGGCGCGCTCGCCCGTGTGGTCGAAGATCAAGGTGCCGTTTTTGTCCGCTGCTAATTGGGGCGGGCAGGGACTGCATCCGCGCGGCAATTTTGAGGGCTACGTTCGCGCTGCGTCCAAACAAAAATGGCTCGAGGCCCACGGCATCGAACACTGGACCCATTTTTATACCGACTACGGGCGCGAACTGCAGCTGCGCTTCTTCGATTATTTTCTGCACGGCAAGAAAAACGGCTGGGACAAGCAACCACCGGTGCAGTTGCAAGTGCGTCATCTCGACCGCTTCGTCGAGCGGACCGAAACCGAATGGCCGCTCAAAAGCACCAAATGGACGCGACTCTATCTTAACCCGGCGGATTGTTCCCTTGGCGTCAAGGCGGCAGCGAAGAAGGTGCTGCGGTTCGACGCCATGGGCGACGGCATCACGTTCCTGACGCCGCCAGTGACGCATGACACCGAGATCACCGGCCCGAGCGCTCTCAAGCTCTATGTGTCGTCGTCAACGTCCGACGCCGACATCTTCGCTGTGCTGCGCGTGTTCTCGCCCGATCTCAAGGAGATCGTGTTCCAGGGCGCGATCGATCCACATACGCCGGTCGGGCAGGGCTGGCTTCGCGCCTCGCACCGGGCGGTCGACAGAAAACTGTCAAAACCCTATCGGCCCTATCACACCCATGCCCGCAAGCAGCCGTTGAAGCCCGGGCAAATGGTTCCGCTCGACATCGAAATCTGGCCGACCTCGATCGTCGTGCCGGCCGGCTATCGGGTGGCCATCACGGTGCGCGGCAAGGATTACGTCTATCCCGGCGGCAGCGGCGGCCGGCAGTCGAATTTCAAGAACGAACTGACCGGCTGCGGCCCGTTCCTGCACAACGATCCAGGCGACCGGCCGCCGGAAATATTCGCCGGCGTTACCAGCCTGCATTTCGGCGGCCCGGCCCGACCCTATCTGCTGCTGCCCATTATTCCGGCAAAGAGAAAATAAGCATTCATAATAGGACAAGCCGCGACAATAGCGGTCTTTACGGACGAAACGGCATATCGGATGATGGCTTGAAAGCCGTCGCGAGTGGGATGCGGCGGTGCGTGGCAATTAACGATTCAGGCGCCAAGACGAGCGTCGGGGTGCCGCAGGGAGGACTTCAATGTCGCGTAGGTCACATAAAATCACCCGGCGCACGCTGTTGGCCGGGACCGCTGCCGGCGCAGCGGCGGCGCTGACGCAGTTCCCGGCGCCGGCGATCGCCCAGGCTACACCGTTCAAGCTCGGGCTGCTCACGGTGAAGACGGGCCCGCTCGCCCAGGGCGGTATTCAGATGGAACAGGGCGTCCTGACCTATCTGAAAGAGAAAAACTACACGATCGGTGGCCGCAAAGTTGATTTTATCTCAGCTGACACTGGCGGCAATCCGGCCGGAGCCAAAACCAAGGCCCAGGAACTGGTGGAGCGCGACAAGGTCGACGTGATCCTCGGCCCGCTTGCCGCCTTCGAGCTCTATGCGATCAACGAATACGTGCAGCAAGTGAAAATGCCGACGCTGAGCCTTGCGGCGGCCGACAACCTTACCCAGCGCACGCCCAATCCGTACCTGCTGCGCGCGTCGGCGACGTCGTCGCAGGCGACACAGCCGCTGGGGCATTACGCGGCGACCGAGCTCAAACTCAAGCGCGTGGTCTGCATCACTGAGGATTTTGCCTTCGGTTACGAACAGGCTGGCGGCTTCCAGGCGGCGTTCGAGAAGGACGGCGGCTGTGTTACGAAAAAATTGTGGCCGCCGCTGGTGACGCCCGACTATACGCCGTACATCGCGCAGATCAGCGATTGCGACGGCGTTTGGCAGGGGTTCGCCGGGTCAAACCCACTGCGTTTCATGAAGCAGTACGCCACCGCCGGCCTCAAGTATCCGGTGGTGACCGGCGAAACCGGTGGCGACGACGCGTTGCTCAAGAGCTTCGGCGACGAGGCGATCGGGCTCGTCTCCTGCTGCCCGTACACGCTGGATCTCGAAAGTGACGGCAATCAACGTTTCGTCTCCGGGATCATGAAAAACTACAACACTATTCCCGGGCAATATGCGGCGCTGCTCTATGTTAATTGCCAAGTGGTAGATGCTGCTGTGAAAGCGCTTGGCGGCAATGCCAGCGACAAGCAAAAATTCATGGATGCGCTGAAGGCAGTGAATCTAACGGATACGCCGCGCGGACCGCTTAAGTTCGATCACCTCAACAACGTGATCGGCAATATTTACGTGCGCCGCATTGGCAAGGAGGGGGCCAAATACGGCCTGAAGCTCTGGAATAAGACCATCCACACTTACGAGAACGTCAGCCAGTTCTGGACTTGGCCGGAGAAGGACTTCCTCGCGCACCCGGTCTATTCGCGCAATTATCCGCCGCTGACCAAGTGCTGAGGAGCGTGTTGTCATCCACGTTTGAAAATCACTGAATATTCGTGGATGCCGGACGCTGAGAGACCGTGACTGCCGCGTGCTTCGCCTTCGCGGAGCATGAGGTTGATGGGAGGGGTGCACGATGTCTCGCAAAATGACTCGCCGTGGGCTGCTGGGCAGCGCTGCGGCGGGCGCAGTCGCCACTTTGGCCGGCTTTCCCGCGCCCGCCGTTGCGCAGGCAAGACCGTTCAAACTTGGCCTGCTCACGGTCAAGACCGGGCCGCTCGCCGCTGGCGGCATCCTGATGGAGCAGGGCGTCCTCACGTACCTGAAAGAGAAGAACTTCACGCTGGGCGGCCGCAAGGTCGATTTCATTTCGGCCGATACCGGCGGCAATCCAGCGGGCGCCAAGACCAAGGCGCAGGAACTGGTCGAGCGCGATCAGGTCGATGTCATTCTCGGCCCGCTTGCTGCTTTCGAGCTCTATGCCATCAACGCCTACGTGATCGAAAAGAAGATGCCGACGCTCAGTCTCGCGGCGGCTGACAATCTGACCCAGCGGACGCCCAATCCATTTCTCTTGCGCGCATCGGCGACGTCCTCGCAGGCGATGCAGCCGATGGGGCACTACGCCGCGACCGAGCTCAAGCTCAAACGCGTCGTCACGATCTCCGAAGATTTTGCCTTCGGCTACGAGCAGATGGGCGGCTTTCAGGCCGCGTTCGCCAAGGAGGGCGGCTGCGTTGTCAAGAAGCTATGGCCGCCGCTGGTGACGCCCGACTACACGCCTTACCTCGCGCAGATCGGCGATTGTGATGCGGTCTGTCAGGGTTTCGCCGGATCAAATCCGATCCGCTTTATGAAGCAATACGCGACCGCAGGTCTCAAGTACCAGGTGGTGGCGGGCGAAGCTGGCGCCGACGATTTCCTGCTCAAGAGCTTCGGCGACGAAGCGGTCGGCCTGGTCAGCGCCGCGCCCTATACGCTTGATCTGGAGACCGAGGCCAACCAACGCTTCGTCGATGGCATGCTGAAGAACTACGACGCCATCCCCGGCCAGTACGCCGCGCTGCTTTATGGCAATTGCCAGGTGCTGGACGCCGGCCTGAAGGCGGCCGATGGCGATTTAAGCGACCGCGAGAAATTCATGGCGGCGCTCAAATCGGTCAGCCTTACCGACACGCCGCGCGGGCCAATCAAGTTCGACCACCTCAACAACGTGATCGGCACGATTTATATCCGGCGTCTCATCAAGGAAGGCGCCAAATACGGACTGAAGCTGTGGAATAAGACCATCCATACTTACGAGAACGTCAGCCAGTTTTGGAACTGGCCGGAGAAGGAATTTCTCGCCCATCCAGTGTATTCGCGAGACTATCCGCCGCTGACGAAGTGCTAACGCGAATCGGCCATCATCCGCTGGGGGCGGATGATCCGGACAAAAGGCCCGGATTGCACATGGTGCGATCCGGGTTACGATAAGCCTCACATAGCAGCCGGAATCGGGAGGACGGCGTATATGAGTTTCTGGCTGCTGCTGACCGTCAACAGCATCACGTTCGGCGGTCTGTTGTTTCTGCTTTCTGCCGGCTTTTCCCTGATTTTCGGGCTGATGCGCATTCCCAATCTGACGCACGGCTCGATGTTTATGGTCGGTGCTTATCTAGGCACTTCTTTCCTTTCCGGCGCGCTCGGCTTCACGCTGAACTTCTGGGCAGCGGCCATCCTCGGGGCGCTGGAGGTTGCGGTGCTGGGCGCCCTGATGGAGCGGCTCTTGCTGCGCCGTCTTGCCGGGCAGCCATTGGCGCAGGTGCTGGTGACGCTCGGTGTCTCCTTCATGGTGGCCGACCTGTGCCTGATGGGCTGGGGTGGCGATCCGATTTCGGTGACGACGCCCGAAGGTCTTGGCGGCTTTGTGCGGGTCGGTCCCGCCGTTTTCCCACTCTACCGCATGGCGGTCATCGTCATCGCCGTGGTGTTTGCTATCGCGCTGTGGCTGATGCTCGAACGCACGCGGCTTGGCGCGATGATCCGGGCTGGCGTCGACGACCCGCAGATGGCGCGCGTGGTCGGCATCCGCGTGTCACAACTCTTCACCATCGTGTTCGGATTGGGCGCCGGACTGGCCGGTTTCGCCGGCATGATCGGCGGACCGATTCTTTCGGTCTATCCGGGCCTCGACCAGGACATGCTACCGCTCGCGCTTGTTGTCGTCATTCTCGGCGGCACCGGCAGCCTGCTTGGCTCCTTCGTCGGCAGCATCATCGTCGGCTTCATCTATAATTTCGGCCAGGCATTGTTGCCGGAGCTTGCCTACTTCGTGCTGTTCCTGCCGATGGTGCTGGTGCTGGTGCTGCGTCCGCAGGGTCTGTTCGGGGGGCAAGTCCTGTGAACCTTAAGTTCCTCGCAGTGACGTTTGCGGTGATGGCGCTGGTCGCGCTGCCATATGCCATCACCGAGCCGTACTACGTCAATATCGCGAGCCAAATTTTGCTTTACGCGGTGTTCGCGCTCGGCCTGAACATTCTGGCCGGGTATGGCGGGCTGGTATCGCTCGGGCACGCGGGTCTGTCGGGCGTTGCGGCTTACGGGGTCGCCTATCTGCTCGCTGCGGGTTACGGCCACATCGTCGCCATTGCGGGTGGCCTCGCCGCCGGCCTGATCGTCACCGCGGGATTTGCCGCGCTGTCACTGCGCGCCGGCGGCATCAGCTTCATCATGATCACGCTGGCGCTTGGCGAGATCGTCTGGGGACTGGCGTATCGCTGGATCAGCATTACCAACGGCGACAATGGCATCACCGTGAACACGCGCCCGGCGCCGTTCGGGCTGTCGCTGACTTCGGCGATTGGTTTTTATAATGCGACGCTGATCGTTTTCCTGCTCGTCATCGCAGGCTGCGCTGTGTTCGTTAATTCGCCATTCGGCGCCGCGCTTGCCGGCACCCGCGACCAGCCTCGCCGCATGAGCGCGCTCGGCTTCCATGTTTGGATGATCCGGTTCTGGGCCTTCATGCTCTCCGGGTTTATCAGCGCGATCTCTGGCGTGCTGTTCGTCTATTACAACCAGTTCATCAGCCCGCAGGCACTCGCACTCACTGCGTCTGCAGAGGGCCTTTTGATGGTGATCTCCGGCGGCGCGGCGACGTTGCTCGGTCCGGTTGTCGGCGCCGCCCTCGTTGTTATCGTCAAGAACGTGGTCAGCGCCTACATCGCGCGCTGGAATTTCATGCTTGGCGCGATTTTTGTCGCCATCGTGGTGCTGATGCCCGAAGGGCTGGTCCCCGGCACCGTGCGGCTGGTGCGTACCGCTTGGCGTATGGCACACCGCAACAGAGCCGCGCGCCCCGGCGCTGCCCCGATCGTGGAGCCCAAGCCATGAGCGCGCTTGCGGTCCAAAATCTTTGCAAGTCGTTTGGTGGTCTGCGCGTCACCACCAACGTCAATCTCGCCGTCGAGCCGGGTGAGCGCCGCCTGATCATCGGCCCGAACGGCGCCGGCAAAACCACGCTGTTCAATCTGATCACCGGCGAGATCGCGCCTGATTCCGGCGCGGTGCTGTTGTTCGACCGCGATATTACCCGGACCGCGACCCGCAAGCGCGCCCATCTCGGCATGGCGCGTACCTATCAGATCATCACATTATTTCCGCGCGACACCATCCTGCACAATGCAACGCTCGCGCTGCTCGGCCTGTCGCCCCTGCGCTGGAACGCGTGGCTGACGCTGCACCAGCAGCACGATATACTCCGGCGTGCGCGCGAGGCGCTTAAACGCGTCGGTTTGGATCATATGGCGGAGCGGCCGCTGGCCGAGACATCGTACGGCGAAAAGCGGCGTGTCGAGATCGCCATGGCACTGGCGCAGGAGCCGCGGGTACTGCTGCTCGACGAACCCTTCGCCGGTTTATCGATCGACGAGCGGCGCGACGTGCGCGAACTGCTCAAGGCCATCCCGCGCGACGTTACCGTGGTGATGATCGAGCACGACATGGACATCGCGCTTGAGCTCGCGGACCGCATCACGCTCCTGCATTTCGGCGAGGTTGTCGTCGAGGGCACGCGCGCCGAAGTGGTCGCCGATCCGCGTACGCGGGAGGTCTATCTTGGCGAATAGCGCCCTCAGCCTCCGCGACATCGAAGCCTTCTATGGCGACAGCCACGTGCTGCAGAAAGTCTCGTTCGATCTTGGCGAGGGCAGGCTTCTCGGCCTCCTTGGCCGTAACGGCGCCGGGAAGTCGACCTGCATGAATGTCAGTGTCGGGCTGTTGCCGCCGCGCGCCGGCGCCGTCGAAGTCTTCGGCGCGCCGGTGACGCGGCTGCCGCCGGAGGTAATCTCGTCGCGTGGCGTCGCGCTGGTGCCGCAGGGCCGTCGGATCTTCAAGAGCCTGACCGTGCGTGAGAATCTGATGGTTGCGGCGCGCTCCGTCAGCGCCGCTGCCCGGCATGCGCCATGGACCGCTCAGACCGTGTTTGCAATGTTTCCCCGGCTTGCCGAGCGGTCGAGTTAGCTGGCCGGCTATCTCTCGGGCGGCGAACAGCAAATGCTCGCCATCGGCCGGGCGATGATGGGCAATCCGCGGGTGCTGTTGATGGATGAGCCATCGGAAGGCCTCGCCCCGCAGATCGTCGCCGAGGTGATGGCCACCATCCGCAAGCTCAAGGAGAGCGGGCTTTCCATCGTACTGGTCGAACAGAGCCCCAAGCTTGTGTTCGACATCGCCGACGATATCGTCATTCTCAATTCGGGCCGCGTCGCCGTGGTTTCGACTGCCGCGGCGCTCAAGGACGGCGGCATCGATCTGCGCCAGCATTTGGGCGTGTTTTGAGCATCAGCGCGTGTTTTTAACGCGGCGAATGAACCGCCGCGGGCTGGCCGTGTTATCAAGGCGCCCCCGCGGCAGGAGCTGCCCTTGTCTTCCGTTGCCGGCGATACCGAACAGGTTCGCCCCCACAATTCCCACACTTTCAAGCCGGTCTTGATTCTGACGGCGCTCGGCATCGTCTATGGCGATATCGGCACCAGTCCACTCTACGTATATCAGGCCATCGCCCAGACCCAGGGCGGCCGGCTCGACGCAGCCAGCGCGCTCGGCAGTCTTTCGCTGATCGTCTGGACGCTCATCGTCGTCGTTACGATCAAATACAGTCTCGTGGTCATGCGCGCCGACAATCACGGCGAGGGCGGCATTCTGGCGCTGATGTCGTTGACGCGCGTGAGCTGGCGCGGACGTAATCGTTATCTGATCGCCTGCGGCTTGATCGGTGCGGCGCTGCTCTATGGCGACGGCATGATCACGCCGGCGATCTCGGTGCTCAGCGCCGTCGAGGGCCTCAAAATCGCGAGCCGCGACTTCGCGCCCTATACGATGCCGATCGCCGCTGCCGTGCTGCTGCTGCTGTTTGTGGTGCAGCGCTTGGGCACTGCCGCCGTGGGAAGGGCATTCGGCCCGCTGATGCTCCTCTGGTTTATCAGCATCGGCGTGCTCGGATTGATGGGCGTCGTCCGCGCGCCGCGCGTGCTGGCTGCGATCGATCCACGCTATGGCGCGGAATTTCTGTTTCACAATGGCATCACAAGCCTTGCCATCCTGGGTGGCGTGTTTCTGTGCGTGACCGGCGCCGAGGCCATGTATGCCGACATGGGGCATCTCGGCCGCACGCCGATCCGCATTGCGTGGATCGCCATCGTGCTGCCGGCGCTGTTGCTCAACTACGCGGGACAAACCGCGCTCGCGCTGCAGAAGCCCGTGGCGGGCGAGGGGCTGCTTTTTCAGCTAGCGCCGTCCTGGATGCTCTATCCGCTGGTCGTACTGGCGACGCTCGCCACTATCATCGCGAGCCAGGCGATCATCACCGGATCGTTCTCGCTGACGCGGCAGGCCATGCAGCTCGGCTGGCTGCCGGGCATGCAGATCGACCAGACATCGTCGGAGCAGTACGGCCAGATCTACGTGCCGTTCGTGAACTGGCTGACGATGGCCGGCACGATATTGCTGACGGTGACGTTTGCCCGCTCGGACCGGCTGGCGGGTGCCTACGGCGCTGCCGTATCCACGACCATGCTGATGACGACGGCTATTCTCTACCGCGTCATGCTGGTGATCTGGCGCTGGCGACCCGCGGTAGCGCGCACGGTGTTCTCGCTCTTCCTTGCCGTGGATATCGCGTTCTTTGTCGCCAACCTGACGAAGATCGCCGACGGCGGCTGGATCCCGCTCGTCATTGGCGGCGCCATCTTTCGCGATCATGACGACCTGGCACGCCGGAATAGATGCCATGCATCGCATCTACGATCGCGATGCCGAGGGCGTTGGCGCAGTTCCTGCGCAAGCTGCGTGACCATAAGATCGAGCGCAGTCCAGGCAAGGCGATCTTTCTCACGCGCTTGCGCGAATTCATTCCGCCGCTGATCGCAGGCCACGTGCGGCAAATGGGATCGTTGCCCGAGGAGGCGATAGCATTGACCGTTCGCTTCGCCGCACGGCCGCGGTTGCGGCCCGGCACGCATGTGCGGGGCGAAAAACTCGGCGATGGATTTTGGCACCTCAATGTGCGCTTCGGCTTCATGGAAGTGCCCGATGTGCCGCGGGTGCTGCATCAGGAAAAGTCCAAATGTCCCGCTGACCTCGACAATGCGACGTATTTCAGCGAGCACGACCGACGTCACCGGGCGGAAACGCAAGCCGCGCATGGCGACGTGGCGGCGGCGGCTGTTTGCGTTTCCTGTATCGCAATTCCATTCATCCCGCCGACCGCTTCAATCTGCCGGCGCAGAATTTCGTGCAGATCAGCCGGCAAGATCGAGGTTTGACCGGTCGCGAAATCCGGCTATGCTGCGAACTTCCCGCGCGATACCCGCCCGGGTGCGCCGAGAAGGTTGATGACTGCACTACCCGGGCCGCTGTTCGCGCTGGCGCTTGCCTCGATCTCGTTCATCGGACCGCTGGCGATTCATCTGTTCATACCGGTGATACCGGCGGTGCGGGCGTCCCTCGGCCTGTCCGAGGCGTTCGCGCAGCTGACCTTCAGCATCGCACTGTTCGTGATGGCGTTCGCGACGCTGGTCTATGGCTCGCTGTCCGACCGGTACGGGCGGCGGCCGGTGCTGCTGTCCGGGCTGATCCTGTTTCTCATCGGCAGCGGGATTTCGGCATTTGCCGATTCGGTGACGACGCTGGTGTTCGGCCGGCTCATCCAGGCGATCGGCGCGGGCTGCGGTGTGACGCTGGTTCGCGCCATTGCCCAGGACGTCTATGGCCGCAACCTCGTGAAGGCGATCGCCTACCTGACCATGGCCTACACCATCGGCCCGATGGTGGCGCCCATTGCCGGCGGTATCCTGATCGATGCGTTCGGCTGGCGCAGCGTGTTCTTCTTTGCATTCGGCGCCGGCGCCCTGATTGCGCTCAACGCGTATCTCGCGGTGTACGAATCCAAACCACCATCCAAATTGCTGTCGAGCCGCGCCGGAGGCAGCGTGCTGCACGATTACGTCACGCTATTTCGCAATCCGACCTTCACGTGTTTTGTGTTGCAGAGCGGTTTGTGCTCGGCCTCGTTTCTCGTGACGGCGACGGCGGCGTCCAGCCTGATGAAGGAGATGCTGCATCGCCCGTCGTCCGAGTTCGGTCTCTATTTCCTTTTGTTCCCGTTCGGATTTCTAGCCGGCAATTTCGTCACCAGCCGTATCGGCACACGCGTCGCGAATGAGATCATGGTGCTGGCCGGTTCGGTGGTGGTGCTGCTCACGGTGCTGACGCAAGCGGGCGTCCAGCTGTCCGGCACCGTGACTCCGCTCACGTTATTCATACCCGGATTTTTCCTCTCCTTTTCGCAGGGCATCGCGCTGCCCTACGCGCAGGCCGGAGCGCTCGAAACCGCCCCAAAGATCGCCGGCACCGCGGCCGGTATCGGCGTATTCATGCAGAATTTTGCCGGCGCGCTGTTCGCGCAGTTTTATGGACTGCTCGCCGACGGCACCGTCTGGCCGCTGGCGGAGGTCACCACGCTTGTCGGACTGCTCTGCTTTTCGATCGGCGCCATGCCTTTTTACATGGCGCGCCGGCGGCGCTGGGCCGCGCAAAGCAGCTAGTCGAACAGCGCCACGGCACGCGTCCAGCCGGCCGAACCGTTTTTTAGCTTCGATGGAAAGCATGCCACCGTGAAGCCGTCGGCGGGCAGCTTTTCCAGATTGCACAGCTTCTCCATGTGGCAATAGGGGATCTCGCGGCCGGCCTTGTGGCCTTCCCAGATGATCGACGGGTCGCGCGTCTCCAGCCAGCGCTTGCGCATGTGCACGAACGGCACGTCCCAGCCCCAGGCGTCGATCCCGGTCACGCGCACGCCGCGCGAGGTCAGATAGAGCGTAGCCTCGCGGCCGATGCCGCAGCCCGCGGTCAGATACTCCTCGCTGCCGATGCACTCGCTGGCGCGCGTGTTGACCAGAACGATGTCGAAGGGTTTGAGCTCGTGGCCGATACGCTTGAGCTCGGTCTCGACCTCGGACGCGGTGACCACATGGCCGTCCGGCACCTTACGGAAATCGAGTTTGACGCCGGGATGAAAGAACCAGTCGAGCGGCACCTGGTCGATCGTCATCATCGGCTGGCCGTCGATGGTGTGCGACTGGAAATGGATCGGCGCGTCCATGTGGGTGCCATTATGCGTCGTCAGCTGCACCTGTTCGATCGCCCAGCCTTCGCCCTCAGGCAGGTCCTGCGGGCGCAGGCCCGGGAACAGCTCGCACAACAATGGCGCCGTCTCGGCGTTGCTGCGGTATTCGATCTTCGGCCGCATGAACGGCGGATCGTAGACCGTGTCGTTTTCCAGCGGCGACGACAGATCGATGATGCGGGCGGGCAGCTTCATTGCGTTCCCCATTCAATGTGCGCTAACAGAAAGCGGATGGCGGACAAAAAAATGTAGGCGCTTTTTAATCCGTCATCCATCAGTCGTCATCTCCACTCCAGAAGCGACATCGTCTCATGCCCGAACCATGGAATAAATACGAACGCACGGCGGCCCGCCGCCACGGCAAACTGGGGCGCGAATTGCGGCCGCAGAGCGCAACAGTCGACATTCATGCCCATGTGGGTATTCCGGAGGCCGCAAAATTCGTCGAGCCGCATCTCGACTGGTCGACCATTCCGCTCGCGCATTTTGCCAGCGCAGAAACCAAGGCGCTCTCCGCCAAGCAGGAAGCCGACATCCGCGCCACCGCTGGCGTCGACCGGCGGCTTGCCGATCTCGACGCCATGGGCGTCGACATCCAGATGATCGCGCCGCCACCGCCGCAATGCTACTACACGGTGCCGCTCGAGATATCCGTGAAGGCCACGCAGCTCGTCAACGATGGCCTTGCCGCGTTCTGCGCCAAGAAACCGGATCGCTTCAAGCCGTTCGGCTCGGTGCCGATGACCGACGGCAACGAAGCTGCGAAAGAACTTGAGCGCTGCGTCAAACAGCTCGGTTTCACCGGGGTTGAGGTCCTGACCAACGTGGCGGGCAGGGAACTGTCAGATCCGGCCTTCGCGCCGTTCTGGCAGAAAGCCGAGCAACTCGGCGTTCTGGTGATGATCCATCCGAACGGCTTTACCGAGGCGTCGCGGCTGTCGCGGTTCTATTTCAACAACGTGCTCGGCAATCCGCTGGAGACGACGATCGCGCTGCATTATCTGATCTTCGATGGCGTACTCGAACGCCACCCCAAACTGAAAATCCTCGCCGTTCATGGCGGCGGCTATCTGGGCGCCTATCCGGGCCGCATCGACCACGCCTGGGGCGCGCGCTCCGACAGCCACGGCGCGCTACCGAAGCCGCCGACCGAGTATCTCAAGCGCGTCTATGTCGACACCGTGGTGTTCACGCCGGACCAGCTCGCGGCGCTGGTGCGCACCTTCGGCGCCGATCATGTGCTGATGGGTACCGACTATCCGTACGACATGGCCGAATTCGACCCGATCGCGCACATCGCCGGCGTCGAGGGCTTTGATGCTGCGACGGTTGCGGCTCTGGCTGGCGGCAATGCCAAGCGGCTGTTGGGGCTCTAGCGTTTGCCCTTAGTCGCGTTCAGGTCGGCGGCTGCGCGGATCAGTGTCCTGAACGCCTTCTCGTTGATCTTCTCGCCCTCGTGAATATCGATGGCGCGCCGCACGTTGCCTTCGAGGCTGGAGTTGAACAGTCCTGACGGGTCGGGGAGCGCGGCACCCTTGGCGAAGGTCAGTTTCACGGCAGCCTTGTAGGTCTCGCCGGTGCAGATGATGCCGGCGTGCACCCATACCGGAACGCCGCGCCATTTCCATTCCTCGACCACGTCGGGGCACGCCTCTTTGATCAGTGCGCGAACCCGCGCGAGCGTCGCGCCGCGCCAGTCGGCGAGTTCCTTGATCCGTGCATCGATCAGCCGGGCAGGGGAATTTCCCTCTTTGGCTTTGGTGGCGGCGCTCGTGGATTTCTTCATTGCGGTGTCGCTTTCCGGCCTGTGATTATGGTCGCAGAATGCCAGCAAAGTTCAGGCTTGGCGACACGCAGGAAAATTTCGCTCGCCATGTCACACCGGCACAAACTTGCCTCGTCATGATGTCGGAACCCAACAGAAGGAGCCCATCATGACCGCCAAGATCGATCCTTTCGCCGTTGCGCCCGCACAGATGAAGAGCTGGCTCAACACCTCGCTCGCCGTAGCCTCGAGCCTCGACCCTGTCCTCGTGCATCTCGTCGAGATCCGCGCCTCGCAGCTCAACGGCTGCGCCAATTGCATCAACATGCATGCGGCGGATGCCCGCCAGAAGGGCGAAACCGAACAGCGGGTCTACTTGCTGGCGGCATGGCGGGAAGCCCCGTGCTACACGGACCGCGAACGCGCCGCGCTCGGCTGGACCGATACGCTGACCCGGCTCTGCGAAGGCCGCGAACTGGACGGTGCCCGTGAAGCCCTGAAGGCGCATTTCACCGAGGAGGAGCAGATCAAGCTCACGCTGATGATCAACGTCATCAATGGCTGGAATCGGATCGCAGTCGGTTTCGGCCTGTTTGCCGACCCGGCGGCGATCAAGGCCGTGGCGGCCAAGGCGGCCGCGGCCTGATGACATAACGAGGACGCAACGGATGCGGCGGCCCGTTTCGCGCCGTTGCATCGACACAGGGGGAGGCGGCTTACGCCGTTTGCTGCAAGCCGTCTTACCCCGGCAGCCAGCGCCGCGGTGTCTCGCGATTGTCGTCGTAAGCCCCTTCGAACACCGGCTCGGCGAGCGTTGACTGAATACGCAGCGTGGTCTTGCCGGTGTTGGAGAAGCCGTGCTTGCGGCCGGCCGGCACGACCACGAGCTGGTTTGCGGTGAGCGTGACGCGCGCCTCGCCGATCCACACCTCGGCCTCCCCCTCGAACACGCGCAGGATTTCCTCGACCGCATGCAGATGCGTCGGCGCGCCGTGGCCCGGCTCGCACCACTGTTCGAACACGCACAGCTGGGTCGCGCCGTTGAGTGCCGAGACGTACATCTGCGTCATGACGCCCGGCCGCCATTCCTCCTTCGGCTGGCGATTGAGATCGATGACCTGCATGAAGTCCCCCGTTTCGGTTGCTTGAGCGGCGTGCGGAATCTAGCCCGGATTTCACAGCGGCTCCATCTGCGCTACGCTGCTGCTCGAACAGATGTCATTGCGGTCCGGGAGGAAACGATGGTTGAGCGAGGGCGGGCGGAAAAGGCCGGCAATGGCGCTGCGGCGCGGCTGCGCCAGCGCTTTCCGACCATCGATGACCTGCGCCGGCCGCGCGCGGGCGCGGGTGCCGCGCTTCGGCTTCGATTTTGTCGATGGTGGCGCCAACGAGGAATATTGCGTCGATCGCAACATTTCCGCGTTCCAGGCGATCGAACTGCTGCCGCACTACTGCGTCGACGGCAAGGTGAGCACCAGCACCGAACTGTTCGGCAAGACATACGCCTCTCCGATCGGCGTCGCCCCAATGGGCTCAGCCGGCCTGATTTGGCCGGGAGCGGAAAAACTGTTCGCCGCCGAGGCGCAGCGCCAAGCGCATTCCCGTATGTGCTGGCAACGCCCGGAAATGCCTCGATCGAAGAGATCGCCGCGATCGCGCCGGATGTGTTCTGGTTCCAGCTCTATCGCTTTCCCTATAACGACCACGCCATCACCTACGATCTGGTGCGCCGCGCCGACGAAGCCGGCGCGCACGTGCTGGTGCCGACCGTCGAACTCGGCCGGCAAGTCGAAACGCCCGCGCGACATCCGCAACGGCTGCCGGGTGCCGTTCCCGATCAACCCGTGGACCACCTGGCAGGTGCTGACCTCGCCGGCCTGGACCATGCAGCTCCTTCGCAACGGCATGCCGATCACCGCCAACCTTGTGCCGTACGCGCAGAAGGCGAACCAGAATTCGACCGCCGAGGTGATGCAGCTCCGCTCCGGCGGCAGCCACACCTGGGAGGAACTCAAGCGGCTGCGTGATCGCTGGAAGCGCCCATTCGTCGTCAAGGGCATTCTGCATCCGGAGGACGCCGAACGCGCGGTGGCGATGGGCGCCGACGGTATCTGGGTGTCCAACCATGGCGGCCGGCATTTCGACGGTGCGCCGGCATCGATCGACGTGTTGCCGGCGATCGTCTCGGCGGTCGGATCGCGCGCCACCGTGATGATCAACTCGGGGATTCGCGGCGGCCTCGATGTGGTGCGCGCGCTCGCGCTCGGCGCAAAATTCTGCTTCACGGGGCGCTGTTTTGCCTATGGGCTCGGCGCGCTCGGTCCCGCTGGCGCGCCGCATGTCGCCGATCTGTTTCTCGACGAGATAAAGACCGAGTTCCTTCACGTCGGCGTGCGCTCGGTGGCGGAAGCCGCCACGATCAAGCTGCGCCATCCGAACGCGTGGCGGTTCGACAATTACTGAGCGGGATCAATTTGTCCCGCATATCGCTGCGCTCATGCGGGCTACGCTTTCTTTGCAAACAGCCGCCGCACGAGATGGCCTTTCCACATCCACAATCCGGTCAGAGCCATGATGGGAAAGAAGACGAACCGCGTTGGCGGTGCGTAGTCCGGCAGATGCTCGAACGGACTGTAGATATAGCCGATGATCGGAATGCTGCAGACGAGGTGAATCCAGCGCACGATCGAACGTTGCGTTGCATCTCTCATGAGTGGTCCGCCCGTCCCAAAAGCTGCTCGAGCTTGGTGAAGAACTGCTCCCATCCGCTCCTGGCGCCGCCAAAGGCTAGCTTCTGCTCGGGCCGGAAGCCCGACTGTTCCATGCGCAACTGCGTGCCGGTGGCTGTGGGAGTCAACGTGAAGGTCACCACGCTTCTGAGATTGTATGCCGCATCGGCGTGAACGTGATTCCAGGTGTAGGACAGCGTCTTATGCGGCTCGACCGCCAGAACCTCGCAGTCCAGCACGCCGCCCCATTCGCCGCGCAGATTAAAGCGATGGCCGACGATGGGATCGAAATCGTTTTTCATCAGCCACTCCTCGATCAGGTGTGGTTGCGTGAGTGCGCGCCAGAGTTTTTCCGGAGGAAAAGGAAACTCGCGCTCTATGACGACTGTTCGCGTTGCGGCCGCGGGTTCGGTCACTGGTCCATCCTTTTGAGCAGATCTTCGAGGCGATCGAACCGATTTTGCCAGAAGCCGGTCATCCGGCTGGTCCAGTCGATCAGCGGGGCGAGCGCGCTGAGCTGCGCGCTGTAATGCGTCTGCCGGCCTTCGTGGCGGTCGCGCACAAGTCCCGCTTGTTTCAGCACGCCGAGATGCTTCGAGACCGCCGGCTGCGAAACTTTGGCCCGCGCCGTCAGTGCTCCAACCGTTTGTTCTCCGTCGTGGCACAGCCGCTCGAAGATCGCCCGCCGGGTCGGATCGGCGAGCGTTCGGAACAGCAGGTCGTGCGTATTCGGCATGGCAATCAATAACCCATTGGTTATTGATTGTTATATAACCGAAGAGTTATGAATTAGCAAGCAGGAACCCGCAAACGGGGCAAACGCCGATCCGCGTCAGACCTTTTCTTTGTTTTTAGTCAGTTTGGCGGCGAGCTGTTGCGATAGCTCTTCGATGTTTTTCGGCAGCGGTTCATCAACGAGCTTGCCGTAGTAGCGGCGCAGTTCGTCCGCGATCGCCCACGGAACGAGGTGACCGAACGGAATGACGTTATCCGGCGGGTTATCGTCGTTCTCGGGCATGACTACTCGTGAGCCGCTTCAAGATAACGCAGTGCAATATAACCTGTTCCGGTTTGGCGGGTCATCCGCCCATTGCCTGCCTTAATTGGACCCACTATGCCATCTCCGCGGCGGAACGGAAACCGCCCGAAACCCAACCGGGAAACCACCTACCATGGTGCGGCGGCGCGTGATCGAGGAGCCGGTATCGCGGCTGGCGAGCTGGTCGCTGCGGCTCGCGCTGTTCTCGCTGGTCGCCACCTTCATGGCGCTGATCGTTGTGCGGTCCGGCGCGCTCGATCTTGTGCCGGCGCTGTCGACGCTCGCGGGGGCACTCGTGCTGGCGGCGGTCGCCATACTGCTCGCGCTCGGCGCCGGCATCGTGATCTGGCGCGAGGGTCTCGGCGGCCTGCGTCAGGCTCTGCTCGCGGCGCTGATCGGGCTCGCGCTGATCGGCTATCCGGCTTATCTCGGCGCGCGCGCCTATCAGTTGCCGGCGATCTACGACGTCACCACCGATCCGATCGATCCGCCGCAATTCGATGCCATTGCGCGGCTGCGTCCGCGCGACGCCAATCCGATCGCCTATCAGGGTCTCTACGCGGCCGAGTTGCAGCATGCCGCTTATCCGGATCTCGATCCGGAGGACACCACGGCAAGCCCGCAGGAAGCCTTCGACGTCGCCATGAAAATCATCGTCAAGCGCAAGTGGCGGGTTGTTGATGCGCGCCCGCCGCGCGGGCCGGCGGGCGGCCCTCCGGCCGACGGCATCATCGAAGCGGTGGCGCGTTCGCTGATCCTCGGCTTTCCCGAGGATGTGGTATTGCGCATCCGCGCCACCAATGACGGCAGCCGCATCGACGTGCGGTCGGCGTCGCGCTACGGCCGCGGCGATCTCGGCAGCAACGCCGCGCGCGTGCGCAACCTGATCACCGATATTGACGCCGTACTGTCGGCGCCGCAGCCGGAGAAGCCCGAGAAGGCGCCGCCGCGGCCGCAACCTCAGGCTCGCCCGGGCGGCCACTCGGTCAGGCGATAGCTGCCGGCGATCGACGGCAGGCCGTCGGTCGCGACAACGCCACGCGCCACCAGATCCTCCAGATGCGCCAATGTTGAGAGGCCGGCGGCGCCGGTCAGGCGCGGGTCGAGCCCGATATAAACCGCCTTGACGATGGTCGGCACGTCGGCCGCGCCCTTGCCGAGCCGATGCAGGATCGACGCCTCGCGGCCTTGCCGGTGCCGGATCAGAAACTGCACGTAGCGCTGTGCGTCGCGTACCGCCGCGCCGTGGCCGGGCAGGTAGGTCGGCTCGCGGCGGCGCGCGAGTTTTTGCAGCGACGCCATGTAGTCGCTCATCGCGCCGTCCGGAGGCGCCACGATGGTGGTCGACCACGCCATGACGTGATCGCCGGCAAACAGCAGGTCGCCCTCCTTGTAGGCGAACGCCATATGATTGGCGCAGTGGCCCGGCGTCGTCACCGCCTCGATGGTCCAGCCGTCGCCGCTCACCGTGTCGCCGTCTTTCAGCGCGGTGTCGGGACGGAAATCCATATCGCCCGAGGCATCGAGGCGGCGCGTGTCGCCGATATGCACCGGCCGCGCGGCGCGGTGCGGCCCTTCGGCAAACACTGTGGCTCCGGTTGCGGCCTTGATCTTCGGCACCGCCGGCGAATGGTCGCGGTGCGTGTGCGTGACGAAGATGTGGGTGACGGTCTCGCCGCGCACCGCATCAAGCAGTGCCGCCACATGGGCGTCATCGTCGGGGCCCGGATCGACGATCGCGACTTTGCCGCGGCCGAGGATGTAGCTCATCGTGCCCTTGAAGGTGAACGGCCCCGGATTGTTGGCGACGACGGCGCGCACGCCCGGCGCCACCTCCGTGGGCTGATCGGGCACAAGATCGAAGGACTTGTCGAAGGGAACGTCGTCGGTCACCGGCATGCTCCGTCGCGGGAGCATTCAGTAATCATGCTGGGCAGGGCCGCGCAACCAAGGGAACCTGACGGCGAAATTGGTGCTGAAAATAAATGGAGCCCCGGTGCCGGGATATCCGGGGCTCCAGCGCTCTCATTCAACACGTGAGTGAGACCGAGATCGCAGACCCTATTATGCACGGCGCGTGCCAACTCCCGGACTGCGCAAATCCGGCGGATTCGCCACGGTTTCCGCCCGCTCTGCCCCGGCTGGTCGCGAACGAGGCGACCGCTGGCTATTTTGCAGGCAGCCGCCATCAGAACGGCGTCCGGGCGCGGATCGCAGCCGCCAGCGTGCCCTCGTCGAGATAATCGAGTTCCCCGCCGACCGGCACGCCGTGGGCGAGCCGCGTCACTTTGATGTCGCGCTCGTGCAGGAGGTCGGTGATGTAATGCGCGGTGCTCTGGCCGTCGACCGTGGCGTTGAGCGCCAGGATCAGTTCCTTCACCGCCGGGTCGTGCGCCCGCTTGATCAGCGCGTCGATGGTGAGGTCCTCGGGTCCGACGCCGTCGAGTGGCGACAGCGTGCCGCCCAGCACATGGTAGCGCGCGTTCAGCGCGTGCGCGCGCTCCAGCGCCCACAGGTCGGCAACGTCGGCCACCACCACGATGGCGGACGCATCACGCCGCGGATCGGTGCAGATGGTGCAGGGGTTCTGCGTGTCGATGTTGCCGCAGGTCCGGCAGATCTGGATTTTCTCCATCGCGGTCTGCAATGCGCCGGCGAGCGGCGCCATCAGCGCCTCGCGCTTCTTGATCAGATGCAGCGCCGCGCGCCGCGCCGAGCGCGGACCGAGCCCCGGCAGCCGCGCCAGGAGCTGGATCAGGCGTTCGATCTCGGGACCGGCAACCGCGCCTGCCATTGCCTATCCGTCATTCCGGGGCGACGCCAACGGGCCCGCGCGAAGTCGCGCGGCCCGATGACAAGCTCCGCGTCGAGCCCGGAATCCATATTCACGGACCGGGGTTATGGATTCCGGGCTCCTCGCTTCGCTCGGCCCCGGAATGACCAGAAAATATTTCAGCGTTGCCATCAGAACAGCTTCAGTCCCGGCGGCAGCGGCAGGCCGCCGGTGAGCGCCTGCATCTTGTCGGCCAGCATCGCCTCGAGCTTGCGCTTGGCGTCGGCATGCGCGGCGACGATCAGGTCCTCGACGATCTCTTTCTGATCCGGCTTGAACAGCGAATCGTCGATGCGGGTGTGGCGCAGGTCGCCCTTGCCGGACAGCGTCACCGCGACCATGCCGCCGCCGGCCATGCCTTCGACCTCGATGCGGTCGAGCTCGGCCTGCATCGTTTCCATCTTCGATTTGAATTCCGCGGCCTGTTTCATCAGGCCCATGAAGTCGGCCATTGGTTATCCTGCCATCGTTTCCCGGGCGCAGCGCAGCACGTAGTGGTGCGCTGCAGACCCGGGATCGTTACAAACGCCACTCTTGCGAAGGTCCCGGAACAGCGGTGCACCACTTCGTGCTGCACCGCATCCGGGAAACGTGTCGGTTCGCTTAGTCCTCATCGGCTTCGCCATCGCCCTGCGCATTCAACGGCAGGTCATCGGGATTGGTTGCAGCCGCGCCCGCCGGCGCGCGCACGTCGACGATCTCGGCGCCGGGAAATTTCGCCAGCACCGCCGCTACCAGCGGATCGGCGCGTACGCCGTCTTTCAGCTCGGCTTTGCGGGTCTCGGCCTGCGCCCGCAAACTCGGCGCGCCCGGCTCCGCGGAGACGACCACCATCCAGCGCCGGCCGGTCCAGGCGTTAAGTTTCTTCGACAACTCGCCGGCTAGAAGTTGCGAGGCGCCGGACTCGAGCGCGATCTCGAGCTTGCCATCCTCGAAACGAACGAGCCGTACGTCGCGCTCCAGCGCGCTCTTCATCGTCAGGTCGCGCTTTTCGGTCGCGAGCGCGACCAGATCATCGAAGCTCGCCAGTGCCCGCACCGGCACGTTGTTGTCGGCGGCGCGCGGTTCGCTGATCGCCGATGGCGCAGGGGAGGGCGCTGTCGCCAATGCGGCGCGCGGCCCACCGCGCGGGTCTGACCGCTGCGGCATCGGTGAACGCGCCGACAACTCCGCGCGCGGCGCCGCGGCCGGCATCGCGCCTGCCGCCGCCACGCCCGCGCCATTGCCGCGCGAAGACGCATCGCCCAGCGAGCGGATCACTTCGTCCGGCGTCGGCAGATCGGCCGCGTAGGCGATGCGCACCAGAACCATCTCGGCGGCGGCGAGTGGCCGGCCCGCGGCCTCGACCTCGGCGATGCCCTTGAGCAGCATCTGCCAGGTGCGCGCCAGCACGCGCATCGACAGCTTCTCGGCAAAGCCGCGACCGCGCGTCCGCTCCGCTTCGGTCAGCGACACGTCATTGCCGAGCGCCGGCACGATCTTCAGCCGCGTGACGAAATGGGTGAACTCGGCGAGATCGCCCAAGATCATCGCCGGGTCGGCGCCGGTGTCGTACTGGTCGCGCAGTTCGGCGAGCGCGCGCGGCATGTCGGCGCGCATCAGCGCATCGAACAGATCGATGACGCGGGTGCGGTCGGCGAGCCCCAGCATGCCGCGCACGTCCTCGGCGCGCACCGGCCCTGCCGCATGCGCGATCGCCTGGTCGAACAGCGACAGCGCGTCGCGCACCGAGCCTTCGGCGGCGCGCGCGATCAGCGCCAGCGCCTCGGGCGCGGCCTCGATGCCTTCCTGGCCGGCGATGCCTTGCAGGTGCGCCACCAGCACCGCGGCGTCGACCCGGCGCAGATCGAAGCGCTGGCAGCGCGACAGCACCGTGATCGGCACCTTGCGGATTTCGGTGGTGGCGAAAATGAACTTGGCGTGCGGCGGCGGCTCTTCCAGCGTCTTGAGCAGCGCGTTGAAGGCGGCGCCCGACAGCATGTGCACTTCGTCGAGGATGTAGACCTTGTAGCGCGCCGACACCGGCGCGTAGCGCACCGCGTCGTTGATGGCGCGCACGTCGTCGACGCCGTTGTGCGAGGCCGCGTCCATCTCGATGACGTCGAGATGCCGGCTCTCCATGATCGCCTGGTCGTGCACGCCGAGCACCGGCATGTTGACCGTCGGGCCTTTGATCGAGCCGTCCGGCAGTTCGTAATTGAGCGCGCGGGCGAGGATGCGCGCCGTCGTGGTCTTGCCGACGCCGCGCACGCCGGTGAGGATCCAGGCTTGCGGAATCCGTCCGGTTTCGAACGCGTTGGTCAGCGTGCGCACCATCGCCTCCTGGCCGATCAGGTCGGCGAAGGTCGACGGCCGGTATTTGCGCGCCAAAACGCGATAGGCGGTTTGTGGTGTGCTGGCGTCGGTCATGCTTGGAATTGTAGCCCGGATGAGCGCAGCGATATCCGGGATTCTTGCGTGCCAGATTCTTGCGTGCCGGACGCGCCGACCCCGGATGTCGCTGCGTTCATCCGGGCTACGGTCATGAATAAAGTGGGAGGCTGACGAGCGACCCGAACCGCGCTCGTTAGGGCTGCTTCCTTCCGGATCTGACCCGGTTGGCGAGTGGTCCGCCCACCGCCAACCTCCCGGCCCCTATATCGTCCGGGGAGGGGGCGAAAGCAAGCGTTCCACCCTCTACCGCCATGGCCTTTCCCTCATCGTCATTGCCTTTCCCCTCATCGTCATTGCCGGGCTTGACCCGGCAATCCATGCTGATTTCAGGCTGGCACTCGCCGCGAGGTTCGGGCTGCCGCCGTTCCGCATGGATACGCCGGTCAAGCCCGCGTATGACGCGGTGTGTGGCGCACCCAACCTCAGGCCACCCGCCGGTAGCCGTAGAGCAGGGCCGCAAGGCTCGTCCCGAGCATGCCGAGGACGAAGCCCGCGGAGAACACATTGAGACTGTGCAGCCGGGCCATGCCCTCCTGCCAGGCGATGCCGTTGAGCGCGGCCAGAACGATGATGACGCCGATGCCGTAAGCGGTAAGCGTGCGCATGCGATGACCTTCATGTCCGGCGCCCCTCCTGACGCGCTTCAACCACGGCGGCATGAAAAAACTGAGGCGCCATCTTCATCCGCCCCCACGCAAGTGGTGGAGGGGGACCGCGCTGCGCGGCAGCGCGGTGGAGGGGGCGAGGACCGCGTCGAAAATTCTTTCGACGAAAACGAGGCGACGAGTTAGACGCCCCCTCCACCACGCTTCGCGTGGTCCCCCTCCCCCGCTTGCGCGGGGGCGGAAAGACAAGCCCGTATCATTCTCGCGCTGCGCGTTTTTGTTCGCGCCCCGAGGTTTGCCAACGATGTCCACGAACGGGCCTCCAAACAACCAAAGGGGAGGCGGAGCGCCGAAAGACGCGGAGGGTAGATACCGCGGATCCCGCCAGCAGGCAGAACTGGCCTGTCTGAAGCGTTCGTCGCGGCGCGCGCCGCTTTTGGCGGACGCGCTCGCCTCTCGGCGCTCTACCGCGGTTCTCGCCAGGTTCTTAGGCCTGGCTCAGTCCGGTCCCGCGCTTCATGGTAGCGACGACATGCGCTACCCGGGCAGCCAGCTCCTGGCAGACCTGCGTCGTGGCAGGCCGGGCGAGTTTCCGAACCGCCCGAACACGGTTTGCGAGACCGCGCCCGGGCACCGTACTCGCTCCACCTTCAGGATCGCATCCGGAATGTGCCCTTCGATGAGCGAGCTGTTGCTTTTTTAGTTTGTTTGGTGGCGCGAATCCATGAAATTCGAGTCGCGTCGTGCATCGTGCTGATCTGCCGTGAGTTTTTGAATCGCGCGATGGCGCATGTTTCGCGCTCGCGGAGCGCCACTCGGCGAATCATGCGCGTCTTTGCGCTAACTCGCGGATACAACTGCGCTTTTGTTTTGTATGATTCGTGCTCGCCGTTGACCGTCATCCTGAGGTGGCCGCGAAGCGGCCCTCGAAGGATGCGGCCGAGGTGCCCCGCGGATGCGAGCATGGCGGAGCACGGCGCTGCGCACCTTTGTCTACCTGTCACCCGGTTTCGCTCTCAAACTGGGGAAATCGTTCCTTTAGTCGCGTCACGGTATGGCGCCATTTCGGCGTCGTCGGCCTGCAGACTGTATTTTGGTTCCCGAATAAGCCGATTTCGTTCACCCCCTTCTCAATGGGTACAGTATCGAGCCATCGGACGGGAACGAAGTATTCACTGCGCTTCGGGTCGTTGGCGAATTCTCGATGGTATGTGCCTTGTGTCAGAACATCTAACGCGGGTCTTTCGCCTTCTGGTGTCCTTACCCGAAATGATGATGCAGGCTCCGGCGACCCCATGACACGCCCGACGCTAACGAATCCGAAGCTTGGAGCCTTTACCCAAACGCGGTCGCCCGCGTTGAGAAGGGCGAGCGTGTTGCTGTACCACTCGCCGCCGCCAGCACTGATGAAGCCATACTTGACTGCTTCAGCCCAAGAACGAGTGCCACTCTGTCCAAAGGAAGCGTAGAACTCGCCATTCCATGGCTCGCTCAATTCATCGGCTGGCGTTGCAGCGTTAACTTGCGTGCGAACTGGATCGAGTAACCAAGCGCGACTCAGAAGTTGATCCGTTCCGTGCGCAAAAACTTGAAAGAAGAGCACGTTAATTGGAATATCGTGCTTACTCAAATAATCAACGATCCGCTCAGTTCGATCATCTAGTGCCGAAGCGACGATAATGATTTGGTGGCTCTTATTTAGCGCCTCTTCATCAAGCTCTGTTTTGAAGCGATTACGGTAGTCATCTATGAGATTACGCGACGGAGCAAATCGTCTATAAATTGCGGTAATGTCCTCCGCCTGAAGCTTTTCAATCCAGGCTGCGTAATCGAGCGCTTGCGCAACGACTTCGCGCGGAGTCTTATCGCGCTTTAGTTCAATTAATATCAGTGATGCGTCGGGCGCGATCGCGACCAAGTCAATGCGCCCACCGTGGCCAGTATTCTCTTGTCTCCCAATCAACATCCACTCTTCCGAGAGGATGCGTAAGTCAGCGACAATCATTTTCTCCAAAAGCTGTTCGTCGGCTAATGACAAATCGCTCAGTTGTTGAGGCTGATTGGCCACCTTCCAAATTGCATGTCGAATTGGCACGTCGCATCCCTTTCAGCGTGGACTTCAAATTCTATGATTAACGTTCTCGCGCTTCGCCAGGTAGCCCGCGTGGAACGAAGGGCGCCCGCACGCCATTGGACAGACTCCTAAATGGTACTCTCCAGCCGCGCCATGCCGCTAGACACTTTCGGCTTCAGCAAGCGTAACCGGATGAGTGGCCGCAAGGCCGCGATATCCGGGGCGGCTGCCCCCGCATGTTGCTGCGCTCATGCGGACTACGGTTTGCGATCCAGCGCCCCCACCTCACACCTCACCGGCCCGTTGTGCAGCATGAGCTGGTTGCCGCCCATATCGACGAAGATCTGGCCCTCGTAGGCGCCGGTATTTTTGTCGCGCTGGGCCGAGATCATGATGCGGACGCGGGTCGGCTCTTCCTCGTCCATGGCGAGGAGAAAGAGGTTGCCGTCCCGGAAGCTGAATTCCTTGGCCTTGGCCGGGTAATCGAAATCGATCGCGGCGGGGAGGGCGCCGAGCTTGGCCGGGATGTCGAAACTCAGGTGGCCTTCTTTCAGGAACGGGCAGGTGATGGTTTTTGGTTTCGGCGGCGCGGCGGTGGCGGATGGCGCGGCGGTGAGGGCGCAGGCGATGGCGGCGGTGAACGAGAGAATGGCGCGCGTCATTGTGTTGCCTCTCGTCATGCGCGGGCTTGACCCGCGCATCCATGCTGACTCGCCGTAGCGGAAAACATTGCGGCGGGATGCAAGCGTGTTTGCAGTATGGATTGCCGGGTCAAGCCCGGCAATGACGAGCGGACAAGGCGTAGCCGGGATGACTGGCCGCAAGCCGCGAAGCTGGGCACGACCGTCCCGCATCTCGCCAATCCCGTGCGGGCTATGCGCTATCGACCGAACGGCCATTGTTTTGACGCGCGCCATTGCTATACATGTATAGCACATTAAGAGGTCCACCATGCTCGCCCTTCGTTTGCCCCCCGAAATCGAGGAGCGGCTCGACGCGCTCGCCAAGAAAACCGGGCGCAGCAAGAGCTACTACGCGCGCGAGGCCATTCTGCGCCAGATCGAGGATATTGAGGATTATTACCTGGCGCGCCGTCGTCTTGGCCGTGGCGGGCCGCGGGTGACCCTCGAAAGCCTGGAGCGCGACCTTAAGAAACGCACGAAAAGCTGATGGCTGCGCCGGCTTGGCGGGTCGAGTTCGATCGCGCCGCTGCGCGCGATCTACGCAAGCTCGGCACAGACGCTGAACGGCGCGTGCTGCGCTATTTGCGCGAACGTATCGCGGGGAGCGATGATCCGCGTCGTCTCGGCCATGCGCTGACCGGCGACCGCAAGGGACTCTGGCGCTACCGCGTTGGCGATTACCGCATTGTCGCTTCCATCGAGGACGACCGGTTCGTGGTGCTGGTGGTGACTGTCGGCCATCGGCGCGAGGTTTATCGGTGAGGTCCCGCAGGCCGCTTGCCGTGCAGGCAACGCCGTCACGTCATTCCGGGGCCGAGCGAAGCGAGGAGCCCGGAATCCATATTCGCTGACCTGTGGTTATGGATTCCGGACTTGCCACTTCGTGACGATCCGGAATGACGGCAGCATTTGCGTCATAATAACGCTGCGGCTTGCGGGGCTCTTCCGCGGCTTTGGGCGGCTGTGTAGCGTTTGTGCATCGTCGGCAGGGCGCGGTGCGTCGTGGCGGCGAGGGGGGTTTTGGGCGGGCGGCCAATCCTGAACAACAAAATCGTTCTCTGCGAAACTTCCAGTCCGGGAAAGTCAATTCGGGGAGGACATCATGATGCTGCCGCGTCGCCGATTTTTGCATCTGGCTGCGGGCACAGCCGTGCTGCCGTCGTTCGCCGGTGTTGCCGGAGCGGCAAGCAGCTATCCGACGCGGCCGGTTCATGTCGTCATCGGCTTTACGCCGGGCGCGGCCGCCGACGTGGTGGCGCGGGTGTATGCGCAGGCGGCGAGCCCGATCCTCGGCAAGCAGGTCGTGGTCGACAACAAGCCCGGCGCCGGCTCGAGCATCGCCGCCGAGTATGTCGCGCATGCGGCGAAGGACGGCTACACCCTGTTTCTCGGCACGCTGTCGATCATCACCAATCAGATCATCAATCCCAACGCGTCGCTCGATATGGTGAAGGACTTTGCGCCGATCGCGCTCATCCAGAACGCGCCGATCATTCTGGTGGTCAATCCGGCGAGCAACATCAACAGCCTCAAGGAGCTGATCGCGCTGTGCAAGGCGAAGCCGAAGGAGGCGATGGATTCCAACGTGATCGGCAGCATGCCGCATTTCGCCAGCGAGCTGTTCGCGCAGAAGGCGGGCATCAAGCTGACGCAGGTGCCGTATCAGGGCAGCCCGGAAGCCGTGCAGGATGTGGTCGCCGGGCGCACGCTGATGACGTTCTCGCCGGTCTCGACCGTCATCGGGCTGATCGAGGCCGGCAGGCTCAAGGCGCTGGCGACGACGACGCGCGAACGCGCCAGCGCACTGCCGGACGTGCCGACCATGAAGGAAGCCGGATTGCCCGGGGTGGAGACGAGCCTGTGGTTCGGCCTGTTCGCGCCGGTCGGCACGCCGCGCGCGATCGTCGACAAGCTCGCGGCGGATTCCAAACAGGCGATGCACACGCCGGCCGCAATGGCGGCGCTGCACAAGCAGGGCGACGATCCGCTCGACGCCGGGCCGGAGGAATTCGCGACGTTCATGAAGAGCGAGATCGCGCGGTGGACCGAGGTCGCGCACGTCGCGGGGATTGTGAAGGGGTAGAGCGTAGGGCGGATTAGCGAAGCGTAATCCGCCAGTTTCTTATGAAAGCGGCGGGTTACGCCTTTGGCTAACCCGCCCTACGTTCTACGTTCGTGATAGCATCGCGGTATGCCGAATTATCGCCGCGCCTTTGTACCGGGCGGATGTTGGTTCTTCACCGTCAACCTGCTTGATCGGAGGCAGTCGCTGCTTGTCGATTACATCGGCACGCTTCGTGAATCGGTAGCCCGCACGCGTGAAAAGTATCCGTTTGAAATCGATGCCTTCGTGGTGCTGCCGGATCACATGCACGCCATCTGGACGCTGCCGCCGGGTGATGCGGATTTCTCTATCCGCTGGCGTTTGATCAAGACCTTCTTTGCGAAGCCGCTACCGAAACAGGAGCGTCGCACCGCGGTCCGCAAAGCGCGTAATGAGCGCGGGATCTGGCAACGGCGGTTTTGGGAGCACATGATCCGCAACGAATCTGACTACGCGCGACATATCGAGTATTGTTATATCAACCCAATGAAGCACGGCCTCGTAACGCGCGTGCGGGATTGGCCGCATTCGTCGTTTCATCGCGATGTTGAGCGTGGAATTTTCCCAATCGACTGGGCCGGCGACCTTGCTGTACCAGGCGAGTTCGGCGAGGCTAGGTAAGGCGAGTTGGCCGAAGGCGTAACCCCGCCGCTTGGTGTGTTGGATGGCGGATTACGCTTCGCTAATCCGCCCTACAGGCCCATCTCCTTGCCGACGTCGTAGCTGTAGAGCCAGCCGACCTGGAAGGCGGTGTTGTCGCCGGTCTTGGCGGTGCCGCCGAAGATTTCGCGCAGCTTGAACTTGACGTTGCGCTTGATCTGCGCCCAGCGCGAGGCGAGGTGGTTTTCCTTGGCGCGGGCGCGCGAGCCGAGTACGGCGGCGCGGGCGCGGGGCGCGCGCAGACGTTCGTAGTCTCTCAGTGCGGCGTCGAGATCGTTCGGCTGCTTGGCGACCATCGCGGCGAGCACGCAGCCGTCCTCGATCGCCATCGCGGCGCCCTGGCCGAGATACGGCAGCATGGCGTGAGCGGAATCGCCGAGCAAAGTGGCGCGGCCCTTGTTCCAGTGCTCGAGCGGATCGCGATCGTACAGCGCCCATTTGTACCAGCGCGTGCTGCACGGAAAGATGCGGCGCAAGTCGGTGTGCCAGGCCGCGTAGGTCGTCACCGGCTCCGACACGTCGCATTCGCGCGTCCAGGATTCCTCGGTCCAGCCGTCACTGTCGAAATGCGCGACGATGTTGAGGAGTTCGCCGCGCCGCACCGGATAATGCACCACATGGCCGTGCGGGCCCATCCACATCGTGCCGTCGACTATATTAATGTCCCGCGGCACCGCGTCGGCGGGCGCCATGCCGCGCCAGCAGATGCAGCCGGTGAAGCGCGGCACGTCGGCGCCGAACAGGCTGTTGCGCACCACCGAGTGGATGCCGTCGGCGCCGACCACGATGTCGGCCTCGAGCTCGCTGCCGTCGGCAAAGCGCGCCACGGCATTGCGGGCGCGGCCCTCGACCGAGACGGCGCGCGTGCCGGTGCGGATGTCGGTGGTTTTCAGCGCGCCGGCCAGGATCGCGAGCAGGTCGGCGCGATGCACCGAGAGATTGGGCGCGCCGAATTTTTCGCGGAAGTCGCTCCTTCGGGTGCGCGAGATGTAGCGGCCGGTGTCCCAGGAGCGGATGTTGAGGAAGTTGGTGTCGCAGGCGGCGGCGTTGAGCTTGTCCTCGACGCCGAGGGCGCGCAGCGCCTTCACGGCATTGGGCGTGGTGTTGAGCCCAGCGCCGATCTCGCTGAGGTTCGGCGCCTGCTCGCACACGATGGTCTCGGCGCCGCTCTGCTCCAGCGCCAGCGCCGCGGCAAGCCCGCCGATCCCGCCTCCCACGATGGCAATGCGCGGTGCGCGTGGCATGCGGCGTCCTCCCTGTTCGTCATGCGCGGGCTTGACCCGCGCATCGATGCTGAGGACGCAGTATGGATTGCCGGGTCAAGCCCGGCAATGACGCGCGAGGAGGCGGCCTACGCCGCGGCGCCGCCGCGGGTTGACTGATAATGCTGTTCGATGCCGCGGCGGGCGACCGCGCCGTCGCGTTTCTGGGCGAGCACCGCGCGCAGGTCGGCGATCTTGAGCGGCTTGGTGAGAAACTGCATTTGCAGCCCGAGCGACTGCGCGATCTTCAGGGTCGAGAGCTGGATATGCGGTTCGGTGCCGCTGATCACGATGATCGGCGCCAGTTTGTTGGTCTCGGCGATCTTGCCGAGCAGCAGCACGCCGGAGTCCTTGCCGAGCGAAAGATCGAGCGTCACGCAGTCGAAGCTCTGCTGCACCAGAAGCTGCGCCGCCTCCGCAAACGAGGCCGCGCTTGCGGTCACGTACCCCACCTGCGTGCCGACCCTGGAAATGATGGTGCGCTGAATCACATCGTCGTCGACGACCAGAAGCTGAGGCAGGGACGAACCGGTGTCACCGTTGTTGTTGTCAGCCGGCATGGGCTTGTTCTCCGTGTTCGGGATGATCGGGTGTTGCGGATGGAACGAGGTGTGCGGCGGCCAGTGTCTTGACCGCGGCGAATTCGCGCGCGACGGCCTCCAGCCGCGCCAGCAATTCCGGCCAGTTGAGGCCGAAGGCATCCTGTTCCAGCGCCTGCGCCAGCGCCGACAGGCGAAGGAAGCCAAAGTTGGCGGCCGAGCTTTTCAGGCTGTGGATTTCGCGCTTGACGCGTTCGCTGTCGTCGTCCTTGGCGGCTTCACGCATCACCAGGAAGCGCCGCTCGGTATCGTCGAGAAACAGATCGCACACATCGCCGATACCGTCGGGACCCAGCGCTTCGGCCAACTCGGCGTAGATTGCAGGATCGAATCTCTCGGCATCGCCGGCGGAATGCGACGGCTCCGGTACCGGCGTCGATGCCGGCGCGGTTGGCGTTCCCGCCGGCGCGGCCGCGAAGAACGCTTCGAGCTTTTCGGCGATCGCGCGCTTGGTCACCGGCTTTATCAGAAAATCGTTCATGCCGGCGTCGAGACAAAGATCCCTGTCCTCTTTTTGCACGATCGCGGTGAGCGCGATGATGTGCGGATCGCAATTCGGTCGCGGCAGTTTGCGAATCGCCTTGGTGGCCGCGAGCCCGTCCATCTCGGGCATCATCACGTCCATGAACACGACGTCGTAGTTGGTCGCAGCGCATGCAGCGACCGCTTCGAAGCCGTTGTCGGCAATATCGACGGTGTAGCCCAGCCCTTTGAGCATTTTGGTGGCCACGAGCTGGTTGGTCTTGTTGTCTTCGACCAGCAGCATCCGCAACGGCCGGGCCGCCGCCGCGGCGGCCGGCACGAGCGGCGGTGAATGCTGCAACTCGCCCGCGTCGCGCTCATCGGCTGGAATTTCGGCCGGCAGGCAATCGACCGTGAAGCGAAAGACGGTGCCGGTGCCGACGGTGCTTTCGACGCTGATCGTTCCGCCCATCAGATCGACCAGGCGCTTGCAAATGGCGAGGCCCAGTCCGGTGCCGCCAAATCGCCGGGCGATCGTGCTGTCGAGCTGCGAGAACCGGCGAAACAACAGCGGAACGCCGTCCTGCGGAATGCCGATGCCGGTGTCGGCGACGGTGAATTCTAGGCGGACCTTGCCAAGGAACTGCTCGGAGGCGAGCGCGACGCCGATGGCGATGTGGCCGGCCTTGGTGAATTTCAACCCGTTGGAGATGAGGTTGAGCAGCACCTGCCGCAGCCGGGCGGGATCGCCGATGGCGTAGCGCGGCACATCGGGCGCGATGTCGACAAGCAATCGCAGGTCTTTTTCCTTGGCGGGCGCCGTCATGAGCGCTGCGGTGTCGCGCAGCAGTGCGTGGACGTCGAAGCGGATTTTTTCGATCTCGATGCGGCCGGCTTCCAGTTTGGAGAAATCGAGGACGTCGTTGATGACCTGCAACAGATGCGAGGCCGATGTGCGCAACGTGCGCACGCACAGCGCCTGTTCATCGTCGAGCCTGGTGTCGAGCAGAATGTCCGCCATGCCGACGACGCCGTTCATTGGCGTGCGCAGCTCATGGCTCATCATCGCCAGAAATTCCGATCGCGCCCGCGTTCCCGCTTCGGCGGCGTCGCGCGCGCTCGCCAGGGTCCGCTGGTAGCGAAAGATCAGATACGTGACCACAAGCAGCCACAGCGTCAGCACGGCCGCAATTGCGATGGTGGTGCTGCGGTTCTGATAGTAGACCGCGTATACTTCATCCACGGCGAGCCCCACCGTGACGATCAGCGGGTAGCCGTGGACTCCGCGATAGGCGTAGATGCGTTCGATGCCGTCGAGCGGGCTCTTATGCGTAAAAAAACCATCCTTGGACTGCGCATAGGCTTTGAGGAGGCCGCTCTGGGTGGCGATTGACTTACCGATTCCGGTTCGGCCTTTGGCGCCGCGTGCGCGGACGATGCCGTCGGTGCCGACCAGCGCGAGCACGCCCTTTTGGCCGACATCGATCGATCGATAGAGCTGCGACAGATATTCGGGATCGACGGATACGACCGCGACGCCGCCGAAGCTGCCGTCCGGCATGGTGATGCGGCGGGTCAATTGTATCGACCATTTGTGACTGACCCGGCCCAGGACCGGTTTGGAGATGAAGAGCGTATCGGCAGTGCTCTCGGCATGGACCCGGAAATGCTCCCGGTCGCTCAGATCCACACCCGACATGGCGCCCGGAATGTTGCTGGCGACCATGATGCCGTTGCGGTCGATGACCGACACCTGAAAATTGAACTCGCCCAGGAACTGGCTGTTGCGCGACCACAGCGAAATGTCGAAACGCGGCGGACTTCGGACGTAAGAATCGCGGACGTAGAGCAGCGTCTGGTCGACGGCGCGGATCGAGCGAACGATGTCCTCGGAGAACGCGCGCGAAAGGTTGGCGGCGTCTTCGCGCGCGGCATGCTCGGTCTGTTGTTTTTCCGCATAGATGAAATAGGCCGTGCCGAGCCAGATCAGCAGCACCGCCGACAGGCCGAGAAGGGCGCTGCCATAGGGGCCGAAGCGCAACATCCAATCGTGGGCCGGGCGGAGCACGCGCTCTTGTGCGGCGGTAAAGAGCGGGGCTGATGCGGGCATTGTCTCTCTGTTCGTTTGTCCCGCCGCGCCGGTGGCCCCGCGGCGATCTTCGCTCGATGGATCGACGCCTGATGGCGCCCAGCCGAAGGTGTTCCACAATCCGCACCCGGCGATGAAACTCAATTAGGGAAACTACGTAGCGGCGCGGATAACCTATTGAATGGCAAAGAAATTGTTGACGACCGTCGGTCGGCCCATTCCGGTGTTTTCCTTATGGAGAAGACCTGAATTTTAACGCGCGGGCCGGTGTGCAAATTCTCGCGAAACACTGCCGCAGTCCGGCAGGGAATAACGGGAGATGACGATGTCCAGCGCAGCTTCAGCCAATGTGCAACAGGATCCGTTCCAGCTTGGCATGATGTATTCGACCGGCGGCTCGGCCCCCGCCGACATGATCGCGGCGCACAAATGGTTCAACATCGCGGCCATGAGCGGCAATGCGGAGGCGGCACGGCTCCGCCGCGAGATCGCCGAAGAGATGTCGGAAACCGAAATCGCCGCCGCGCAGCGCGCCGCGCGCGCCTGGATGACGCGGCATTAATCGTCATCGCGACCGAAGCCAACCAGCGATTTGCGCGGCATCGCCCCGCTTGTGCCGGTCTGACGGCTGACGCAAGCTTGCGGCGTGGGACAGGAAACGCAGAGGCAGGTCGCGATCGTAGGGGGCGGGCCGGTCGGGCTGGTGCTCGCGCTGTTGCTCGATTTTCACGGCGCGAGATGCACGATCTTTAACACCGAGCCGGAGAGCCGCTGGCATCCCAAGGGCAACGGCCAGAACGCCCGCACCATGGAGCTCTACCGCCGCCTCGGCTTTTCCGACGCGGTGCGGCGGCTGGGTCTGCCAGGCGATCATCCGTTCGATCAGGCCTATTTCACCCGGCTGTCGTCGCACGAAATCTATCGGTTTCCGATGCCGAGCCGGGACGAACGCATCGCCATGCGGGCGCAGATGCCGGTCACTGATCAACTCCCCGAGCCGATGTTCCACGTCAACCAGATGTATGTCGAGCGTTACCTGCTCGAACAGCGTACGGCAGTCACCGAACATCGACGTGCGTTTCGGCTGGCAGGTCGATTGGTTCACGCAGAACGAAAGCGGCGTGAGGCTGCACGCCCGCAAGTCCGGTGGAGCGGATGAAATCATCTGCAACGCAGACTACGCGGCCGCCTGCGACGGCGGCAACGGTTTCATCAGAAAGACGCTGGGCATCGCCTATGAGGGCGACGTGCAGAAGAAGGACGCCTATTGGGCCGGGCAGTTCTTTTCCATCTACATGCGCATTCCGGAGCTCTATGCGAAATTCGTCGGCCATCGCCGCGCCTGGATGTACTGGGCGATCAATCCCGACCCGCACACGCGCGGCGTGATCTTTTCGCTCAACGGCGCCGACGAATTCATGATGCTGATCAAGCCGGAGCGCGGCCACAGCGATGTCGACATCGCCAAGGTGATCGATTGGGTCAAGCGCACGATCGGCGCCGACATCACGGTCGAGGTTCTGGCCTACCATCCGTGGCACGCGGGGCAGGCGCTGGTCGCCGAACGCTATCGCGCCGGCCGCATTTTCATCGCGGGCGATGCCGCGCATCTGTTCACGCCGACCGGCGGCTTCGGCATGAATACCGGCATCGATGACAGCTCGAACCTGGCGTGGAAATTGGCCGCGCTGCTGCAAGGCTGGGGCGGGCCGCGCCTGCTCGACTCCTACGAGGCCGAACGCAAGCCAATCGGTGTTCGCAACACCGGCGCGTCGCGCAAATACGCCTCGCGCATGCATGACGCCGAGGTGCCGGACAATATCGAGGCCGAGGATTCCGCCGGCGACGCTGCGCGTGCCGCGGCGGCGAAGATGACCTATGTGCGCTACAATCATTTCAACCGCGACGAGGATGTCGATGCGGTCGGCGTACAGCTCGGCAGCCGCTATGACGGCTCCCCGGTGATCGTCGCCGACGGCGCATCGCCGCTGGACGTTTTTCCGCGAGACCTACGACGAATATGTCCCGAGCGGACTTCCCGGCGGACGCGCGCCGCATCTGTGGCTCGATGATCGCCGCCAGATGGGCAGCTCGCTGTTTGACCGACTCGGCCGCGGCTTTACGCTGCTGCGCTTCGATTTCGGCGCGGCGGATACCAAGCCGCTCGAGCAGCGCCGCCGCTTTGCGCGGCATTCCATTTGAGATTCTCGACGTCGCGCTGCCGCAAGCGCGTGAACTCTACGGCCGCGCACTCGCGCTCGTGCGTCCCGATCAGTACATCGCCTGGCGCGGTGACAGCTTGCCCGACGATGTCGATGCGTTGCTCGCGCGCCTCACCGGCTTTTGAGCTTTTCCGTGACCGCTCGTTAGCGATCGCCCACGCCGTAGCGATGACTTTGCCGTGGGCATCACTGGAGACATGGAAGCCATGCAGCCTCTGCGACGCGCGACGATGATTCGCGTCAAAGAGCTATACGCAACAGTGACTTAAATGCGCGATTGCGTGAAAGTCATGAGCGACTAGCGCGAGCGACGCTTCGTTGACTTGGAAACTCGAGCGGATTAATTTTTTCAAATCGCTTGTTAAAAGAGAGCTGCCGTCCGCTGGCGAAAATAGCGCCGCCAGCGAATGATGACGTAGACCTTCTGCCTCTTTTCGTCGAAGAAAAACTTATTCGGACAACGTGCTGCATGCGCCGCGCGAATGCGAACGCGTGCGCGGCAAAAACAGGGAGGGCGCAACGATGATCCGCATCGTGTTGGTTTTGCTTGCCATTATGGCGGCGGCATTAGGAGGTACGTCGGCGGCGCGCGCCGATTTCACGTGCACCGGAACCGTGGGCGGCGGTTCGAGCGCAACTCCCATCAATGACAATGTCAGGGTGCCCAATAACGCGACCTGCACGCTCAATTTCGTCAACGTGCGGGGAAACGTAGAGGTCGGGCAAGGTTCCACCTTGCTCGTTACCGGTTACAGCGAGCCGTCGACCATTGGCGGCAATGTGCTGGCCGATCATTGCTACTCCGCGCTGCTCGAAGGCAACGTCACGGTCGCCGGCAGCGTGCTGATCAATCAGTGCAACGGCAACGGGTCGAATGGATTTCAGGGGCCCGACATCGTCATCAACGGCAATTTCCTGTGTCAGGGAAATTCATCCAACGCCTCGCCTTGCCTGGCATGGCTTGGAAAGGTCGAGGGCGACGTACAAATTCTAGGCAACGGCGGGGTGCACGCCTCTGATGTGAGTCTTGTGAATGTGGGCCGCAATCTGTTGTGCGACCAGAATACGGTAGCACCTACCCATTCGCACGGACCGAACTGGGTCGCCGGCATATCCCAGGGTGAATGCGCGGGCTTTGCCACGGAGACCACGTCGATCAGTAATGGGCCGGTGACGCCCGCGGCGTCTTGCGCGGCGCTTGCCGGCCCTGCCGGCTTCGGGTTTCCCGGTCCCCAACGTCGTCATCACGTCGGCGGTGGACACGGCGGCCAGCGGCTCATTGCCGGAGCGCTGCATTGTCAGTGGCCACGTCAATCGGCACGCCAGCCCGGTCGATACCTGCTTCTATCAGGATGGTTTCCAGATCCAGCTGCCATTGAGCGCCGCCTGGAACGGCCGCTTCATGATGCAGGGCGGCGGCGGTTCCGAAGGCTCGGTTCCCACGGCGACAGGGACGATCGGCGGCAGCACCGGCATTCTCGAGGTCGCGAACGGCTACGCCATTGCCAGTCAGGACGGCGGACACGAGAATACCGACTTGGTGGCATGCGCCACGACAAACCCCAATACGTACGGAAACGTCAATGAATACGCGCTCGATCCACTGGGGCTTATTGGCCAGAGCTACCAATCGATCGAAGTGACCGCGCTCACGGCCAAGTACCTCATCAACCAATATTACGGCAACGGCCCGAACCACTCCTATTGGGTCGGCTGCTCGACGGGCGGCCGCCAGGGCATGGTGATGTCGCAGAATTTTCCGTCGTTCTTCGACGGCATCGTTGCCGGCGATCCGGTCTACGATCAGGAAGCGATCGGAATGAGCGAGACAAACGGCGTCGAGTTCGATCCTGAACGTCTACCTGTCAAATCCCGCGCTGACTCCTCCCGGTCCCACGATGATAGCGCAGGCGGCGCCCGAACCGTCCGGACCGCACTTGAATCCGGCTTTCCCGTCAGGCGATCAATCATTGTTCGAGACCGCATTGATGCAGGCCTGTGATCCGCTCGACGGCGTCGCGGACGGCGTCATCGATAACGTGCCTGCCTGCGTGGCGCGCTTCAACCCGCAGAGGGCGGTTTGGACGGACTATACCGGCGCGGTTGGGCCGGCCGGAAAGACATATCCGTTGCAATGCACAGCGGCAAAGAATGCGACCTGCCTGTCGCCGGCTCAAATCGAGGCGGCGATGCGGATCAACGAAGGCCCGAGGAGCGACGGGCGGCTGGTGCGGATACCGGCCGGCGCGACAGCCTTCGATCCGGTCAGCAACGTTTCGCAGGGCTATCAGTATGACGGTGGCTGGATGGCGACCACCGGCATCCCGTCTCGAAAGATCGGCACCAGCAGCCCAACGTCTTTGCCGGGTGACTTTTCGCTTGGGGTCGGCACGTTGGGCTATCTGTTTCTTTCGCCGAAATGCCCGACCTGTTACGCGCTCGACTTCAACTTCAACACGCTGACGCTGACACAGTCCGGCAACACCTATGCGTTGGCTCCCTATAATCCGGTAGTCAACTATTCGACGTCGCTCGACATATCGCGGTTCGTTGGTTACGGTCACAAGGTCATCTGGTATCACGGCGCCAGCGACCCCGGCCCGCCCATCCTCGGCACCCAGCTCTACTATCAGCAGATGTCGAGGCAGTTTGGCGGCATGGAGCGCGCCGCGAACTTCTCACGTTTCTATCCGGTGCCGAACATGGACCACTGCACCGGCGGACCGACGACCGACGGCTTCGATTTTCTGACGCCGCTGGTGAGCTGGGTCGAAAACAGAACGCCGCCGGCTGCGGTTGTTTCAAGCGGCGTGAACTTCAATGCCGCGACCTACCAGGTGGAGGGGAGTTACATCACCGCCGGGTTCATCAACGCACCGACGACCCGCAGCCGGCCGCTGTGCCCGTTCCCGCAGCAGGCGCGCTTTAAGGGTAAGACGACGTTCGTCAACGGCGTGCCGGTGGCGGCCAATCCATCGGATCTTGCCTCGGCCGCAAATTATACTTGCGTCGCGCCACCCGAAGGCGAACCGCCGCTGCCGCCGCACTGAGTGGCAGTTGATACGACGGCAATCGAGGAAGGGTGGCATAACCCACCCTTCCTTTCTCGTGTCGATGACCGGCAGTCAGCTGCTTCTGCCGACGAGAGGAACGGGAGGGCGCGTGCTCAGGACGGCTATCATCGCCCTCGGCGCATTGCTCGGTGCGATCCATGCTCTCGCTGCCGCGGAGACCATCAAGGTTGCTGTCCCGGAGCGCGGCGCGTGGGACACTTCATTCACGCAACTCGGCTTGCAGCAAGGCTTCTTCCAACGGCAGGGCCTCGCGGTTGAGATCGTCAGCGTCGCGAATGAAGCGGCGCTCGAGAAGGCGCTGACTTCAGGGGCGGCCGACATCGGCGTCGCGGCGCGCTTTCCCGACATTCTGGCGGCCTCATTCAAAGGGGCGCCGATCAAGATCATTTCGACCGAAGCTACCGGCGCACCCGACATCTTCTGGTTCGCGCGAACAGGTGGCCCGATACGCCGCATGGAGGATCTGCATGGGCAGCCCGTCGGTTATGGCGAGCCGGCATCGTTGAGCTATTCCGTGCTGGTCGCGCTGCTGCAGCAGGCCGAAGTCAAGGATGCCCGGCTGGTGCCGACCGGAACCGCCGATAATGGAATTCCAATGGTGTTTGGCGCCCAACTCGCCGCCTCGTGGGGCGGGCCGTTGGCCGCCGCCAAGGACCTTTTATCAGGCGAAGTGATCCTGATTGCCCGCGGCAATGATTCGCCGCAGGTGCGCAATCAGACGACGCGGGTCAACGTCGCGAATGCAAAGTTTCTTGCCGATCATCGCAGCGCCGTGCGTGGTTTCCTGGAAGCTTACGAGAAATCCGTCGATTGGGCTTATTCGACGCAAGCGGCCGTGGACGCCTATGCCAAATTTTCCGACCAGTCGGTGGAGTTTGCGAAATACATCGTCAGGGAGTTTGCTTCCAAGGCAGCCAACCGCCTCGACGACATCAAAGGAGAAGACCGCGCGCTCGAAGAAGCGCGTACGATTGGACATCTGCGCCGTGCCTTGCACCATGACGATATAAAGGACGCCTACGATTTGGTCTTGAAGGACGGCTCATGACAACTTCAAGCAAAATGCGCCCTTCGCGGTTGCCGGCTCCCGGAGCCGACGGCTTGACTGTGACGCACGGCACAGGCGCCGCGCTGAAGATTTGATACGGCTGCGCATGTCGGGCTCGCCTCAACGCCAAGGAGGTCGCCATGCGCAAGATCCTTTACAGTTTAGCCATTGCGGCTGGCGTGTTTGTCGTGCCGGCCCTGGTTGACCGCGACGGATCGGCCGCGGTTGCCGGAACCCTGACGCAGATCGAAAATGCTCCGTGCGGCTGGTTCACGAGCCTGTATCCCGGCGCCTGGGGCACGGATCATAAAGTCCTGATCAATCCGAACATCGTCGTTGAGGGGATGTCGTTCGGCCGAGGGACTTATCAGTTGGCCGATGGCGCCGATGCCTACGACTTTCTGGAGAAGAGGTGTGGGTATTAGGCTTTGATCGGCAGCTGCGACGGCGCCGGGCCCAGCGTCATTGACCCTCGCATTCATTGCCGCGAGTGACCGGCTATCGATGCTGCGAAAACGCCGCCACGAGCCGTCGGCCGGTTTCGATGGCGGCACGAAGGCGATGCTTCGGCTTGAAAGAAGCCTGCGCGAGCATCACATGCTTGGCGGGTCGATGGCCTCCAGCCGTCGCACTGGAGGATTTGTGATGAAATGGCTTCTCAGTCTGGCCGTACTGGCCGTTCTACCGGTTCATGCCGCGAACGCCACCGATCTGGACTGCGTCAGCACGACGTTCAATCTGCTGTCACCCAATGACAAGGTGTGCGTCAGCGTCTTTGAGGATCCGAAAGTGCCCGGCGTCGCCTGCCATATTTCGCAGGCCCGAAAAGGCGGCTGGGGCCAGCCGTTCGGGTTGAACGAAGACCCTTCCAATTTTTCGATCTCATGCCGGCAAGTGGGCCCGATCAGCGTCGATCTGTCGAAGCTCACCGACAAGGAAGAGGTGTTCAGTCAGAAGACCAGCATCTTTTTCAAGGCGACCCGGATTTATCGGGTGCTCGACAAGCCGCATAACACGCTCGTGTATCTCGCGATCAGCACCAAGATCATCAACGGTTCGCCCGCAAACGCGATCTCGACCGTACCGATCATGCCGTGGCCCCACTGAGCGATCGGGAGTTCGGGCGACAGGGCTATTTCGAGATGGCGTCGGCTGTCTTCGCGATCAGCGCCTTCGGCGTCGCGTAAGCAGTCGCCAGCAGTTGGTCGATGACATGACCCGGCACAAAGTCCACATCGAGCTTGATACGTTGCGCCTCGGTTCTTAGTTGCGGGTCCTGCGTGGTCTTTTCAAACGCGGCGACCAGCGCGGCCTTGCGATCGGCAGGGATATCCGGCGGCGCGGCGAAAGGCCTGGACATGGCAAGCGTGGTGATGATGAGCTTGATGATGTCTGCCTGATCCTTGCTCTGCGCAACGTCCGCAAGGGTCGGGACGTTGGGCAAGTCCGGATGTTTGTGCAGGCCGATCTGAACGATGACGTTGATCTTGCCGTCCCTGATGTAATCCGGGTGCACGCTCACGACCGTGCCCCAGGAAATCCCGCAAACGCCATCGAGTTCGCCGCGCTCGATGGCGAGGAATATGTCGTTCGTTCCGCGATATCCGCTGACCAGCTTTATCTTGGCGCCAAAGATGTTCTTTACAAATCGGGCGTAGATATCCGGCTCGGCGCCGGCACCTTCGCCGCCGAGAGTCGACGGCTTGGCGAGAAGGTCCGTCCAGGTCTTGATCGGCGACGACCGCGCGGTGAAGCAGACGATCACATCCTGCGCTACGCTGCCGAGCCAGGTGAATTTTCGGCTGTCAAACTTCGCCCCGCTCAGCAGCGGCGCAAGCGGCAACGTCCGGGAAAATGTCCCGATGACGGAACCGTCTTTCGGTGCAACCGAATAAAGATATTCGACGGCCCGCAAGCTTCCGGCGCCGGCCATGTTTTCTGGAACGATCGTAGGGCTGCCCGGCAGGTACCGTCCCATGTATCGGCTGACCAGCCGGCCATAAAGATCGTAACCGCCGCCGACGCCAAAGCCGATGATCATCGAAATCGGGTGGCTCTTGTAGAAGCGTTCGACGTCATCCGCGCGGGCCGGGGCTGCAAGGCTGGCGAGAAGCGCCGTCGCTACGACCAACGATCCGATCTGGAATTTGCGGCGAGTCACGCGCTAGCTGCTCCGTAGGCGCTGCGCGGTCTCGGCGGCCACAGCGGGGCGGCCCGCGCGATGGGCATCCTCGCGCAGCACCCGCACATAGTTGGCCGTCGTCACGTCTTCATATTTTGGCGGATTGTCCGGTCCACGGCAGGTCTCGATGCAGTGCACGACGGTGGTGGCATCCGGATAAACGAAGAAAGCCGCCGAAATGCGCGGGTCGTTGCCGATGTGCAGCGCCCGATGCAGCGTCGAGTTGTAGAGGTCGTTGGTCCAACGCTGCAAGACGTTGCCGACATTGACGACGAAGGTGCCATGTTTCGGCGTCACATCGATCCAGTCGCCGGCCGAATTGCGCGCCTGCAATCCGCCGCTCTGGTCCTGCAGGAGGACTGTGAAAGCGGAATAGTCGGCGTGCGGTGAAAAGCTCCACTGCGTGGCTTTGAGCTTGGCCGGATCGACCGGCGGATAGAAATTCATCGTCAGCGCCATATCGGGGCGCCCGTAAAGTGCGTCGAAATAGTCTTCGGGCAGATCGAGGCTGAGTGCGAAGGCGTGATTGAGGGCCTCGGTCACGCGCTCAAGGCGCGCGACGTAATCCTTTAGCGTCGGCTCGAACGCCGGCAGCCGATCGCCGGACGGCCACTGGGATTTTCCGACCCTGGCATCGGCACGCGCCTCTTCGCCGGGCCTGAGTTCGCGCGTCAGCGAATATCGCTCCTTGATGTCGACGACCCTGTCGCGGTTCTTCTCCGGATCCATTCCGCCCGTACGCACGAAGCCCGGCGAGTCGACATTGGGCGAAAGCACCTTCATTTTCTCGTCGAGCGGGAGGGCGAAGAAGCCGAGGCCCTGGGTGAGGACGGCGTCGAGTTCGTCCGCCGTGAAGCCGTGCCCCGTCACATAGAAAAAGCCGATGTCGATGCAGGCAGAGCGGACCGCGCGTGCGACGCGTATCCGGTCCTCTTGCGTGCTGCCGTCCATGAACGGCGAAAGATCGATGATCGGCAGATTGGACACCGCGAAACGCTGCGGCTCGCGTGACAGCGCGCGGCTGTCGTAATCGGCGTAGGCGCCGCGCGCATCGGGTTGAAGGACGGACACCATCGCGTCTTCTCCCATTTGGCGGCCAATTCGGTTCCGGGCCGCCGCGACATTTAAGTCCGGGCCGCCTTCGTGCGCAACTTGCGCGGCCGGGCACGCCTTCGCGGCGGGGGAAAAGCGCCGCGAAATTTCCTTTAACTTCAACGCGAACGAGCGGTTCCGCGGCCGTTTCGCCAACTTGACCAAAGTGCCGGGCGCGGCTTCAATCCGGCCAACATCTGATTTGGACGCGGGTAGGAGGATATGGATGACCTTCCGCATCGCCACTGTGCAGCCGATCGCGCACCCGCCGGGCGAAGACGAACGCAATGTCGCCGAGGCCGTCCGCGCGGTTGAGCATGCCGCCCACGAGGGCGCCGACTTCGTGTGCTTTCCGGAGACCTATCCGGGTCCCTGGCGCATGCCGGCGGCCTACGATCCGATTCCGGCGCTCGCCGAAGCGGCGGCGACGTACAGCGTTCATGTCGTCTTCGGCACCATCGAGCCGATCGACCGCAAGGCGGCGACGGCGTACAACCTGATCGTGATGGCCTATCCGGACGGTCGCACGCCGGTGCGCTATCGCCGCACGCATCCGAACGGACCGTGGATCTATACGGGCGGGCCAAACTGGGAATTCAAATACGTTGCCGCCAACGAGTTCCCGGTGTTCGACACCGCGCACGGCAAGATCGGGCTCGCAATGTGCAGCGAGGTCTACATGCCCGAAGTGACGCGCTCGCTGGCACTGCGCGGCGCGGAACTTATCTTCATGCCGGCTGGCACCGACAAGCGCCGGCTGTGGGCGACGTGGCGGACGCTGATCTGGGCGCGCGCGATTGAAAATCTGGCGATCGTGGTCACCACGCAGAACTTGTTCGATCACAAGCAGCGCGGCCTCGCCATGGTGGCGACTCCGGAGGAAATCTTGTTCGAGAGCAGCGCGGCGGGCTTAAGCGTGGTCGATGTCGACCTGGAGCGCGTGCGCTATCTGCGCAGTACGCGCGACGAGGTCGGATCATCGCAGACTTGCGCCGCCAAGCAGGGCGTGCTCGGACCACAATGGCAGCGCCCGGAGCTGTACGATACATTTTATCCGCGGCCGTTGCGCGAAGCGGCTGAGTAACACAGATGTCACACTTATTCGTCATGCCGGGGCCGAGCGCAGCGAGGAGCCCGGAATCCATATTCCCTGCATGTGGAATTATTGCTCGGCCACGCGAGAGTTTCTTTATTCGTGATTATGGATTCCGGACTCGCCGCTTCGCGGCGATCCGGAATGACGGTCTGTAATCGCCGTGCCCATCCGCTCCGAACTCGGCCCGTGGCCTTATCTCGGTTATACCGCAAGCCGCATCGATCGCGCGGCGGCCTGCCGCACCGACGATGCCGTGCTGACGAAGTACGCCGGCGACCCGGCGGCGGGATTTTATCTGATCGGCGGTGAACTCGTCGTGCTGCGCAAGGATGGCGATGCGTTGCAGCCGCTATTCGCCGCGGATGAGGCGCGGGCATTCGGCCGTGCGCGCGAGACTGTGTTTCTCGGACTGATGGATGGCGCGCCGCGGTTTGGCGTGGGGCTCGAGGCCGGCGCCGTCGAGCCGCTCAAGACGCGCGACGATCTCCAGCTCACCGATCTGCGCAGCGTGTCGGTGCACGGCCTGGTCGATGCCGAGCATCTGCCGGCGCTCGCCGAGGCCAAGGCGCTGCTCGGTTGGCATGCGCGTCATCGTTTCTGTCCGAATTGCGGTGTGCCGACCAACGTGACGGACGCCGGCTGGCGGCGCGATTGCCCGTCCTGCAAGGTTCAGCATTTTCCGCGCACCGATCCGGTGGCGATCATGCTGCCGATCTCGGGCGAGCGCTGTGTACTCGGCCGCTCGCCGCGGTTCGCGGCGACCATGTGGTCGTGTCTGGCGGGCTTCATCGAACCGGGCGAGACGATCGAGCAGGCGGTGCGCCGCGAGGTGCTGGAAGAATCCGGCATCGTGTGCGGCAAGGTCAAATATTTCACGTCGCAGCCGTGGCCATTCCCGATGTCCCTGATGATCGGCTGTCACGCCGAGGCGCTGTCCGACAAGATCACCGTCGATCGCAGCGAACTGGAAGACGCGCGCTGGTTCGGCCGTGAGGAGCTGGTGCTGATGCTGATGCGCAAGCACCCACAGGGGCTGACCGCAACCGTGCCCCACGCCATCGCCCACCACATCATTCGCCAGTACATCGAAGAAGGCGGCGACGTGCTGCGCTGAAACGGCGCCCAAACGCTGCCGGTTCGGGCAGCCTCCGGCCTGCCAGAGCGAAGGCTGCGCGGGCTGGGCGCGGGCCGGGCTTGGGCCGGGCGAAGGGCGCCCAGAGGGGGTTGATTTAGAATAATCTTCTATATAAAAACGCATGGTCGGGGAATTATTGGAAGATTATCTTCAATGGACCAAATCGACAGGAAAATCCTTGCGGTTCTACAGGACGACGCCTCCCTGTCCGTCGCCGAGATCGGGTCGCGCGTCGGCCTGTCCTCGACGCCGTGCTGGAAGCGCATCCAGCGGCTCGAGGCCGATGGCGTCATTCAAAAGCGCGTCGTTCTAGTGGATCAGGACCGCATCGGGCTCGGCGTGTCGGTATTCGTGTCGATCGAGACCGGCGACCATTCGCAGGAATGGCTCGACCGCTTCGCCCAGGTGGTCGGCGCCATGCCGGAAGTGATGGAATTTTACCGCATGGCGGGCGACGTCGATTACATGCTGCGGGTCGTTGTCACGGACATCGCCGGCTTCGACACGTTCTACAAGCGCCTGATTGCCGCCGTGCCGCTGAAGAACGTCACGTCGCGTTTCGCCATGGAGAAGATCAAGTCGACAACTGCGCTGCCGATTCCGGCAGCGGCACCGGCGTGACCTGACGCGCGCGACCGCGGCTAATGGGCCCCTGCGGCCCCGATCGCGGCGCCGTTGCGCGAGGTGGTCTGGGTCATCGTCTTGTCGAAATAGTCCGGATTGTCGCCGAGCGTAATGCGCCGCGAGCAGTCCGGCGTGCAGCTGTAGGTTTCGCGGTCGTCGGCGCCGCGATACACCACGACGGTCGGATCGACGGGTCCTTGGACCTCGACATCGTGCTCGGCGAGCACGCTGCCATCCTTGTCGAGGACGACAACGTTGGTCGCCCCGTAGCCCTTGCCTGTGATCACCGCGAGCCCGTTACGCTGCAAGGTGAGATCGGCGATCAGCGGATTGCCTATGACGACCGTGGCGGCACGCTCCGGCATCTTGATGAGGCGAGCTTGATCGACGTGGACGACGACCTGGCTGGCGGCCTTCGCCGGCGCGGCGGCGATCGGTAAGGCGAGGGCGGCCGCGAGCCAAAGCACAAGTCTCAAGCGCGGGCGGTCCCGCACAGCTTCGTCCGTCATCGATACTCTCCGATACGCTACGCGGATTCGACAACCCAAGCGTCCGCACACCAACAAGCCTAATTGACTGCAAATTGGTGAACGAACTGCAAATCGCAGCCTCGCCGCGCCCGCATTCAGGGGCGCGGCGGTGACACTTACTTAACCATGCTGGGAGGGCTTATCGGCGCCGCCTGCCCTGGCTGATCCTTGAAGGGATGCAGGAGCTGGGCGCCGAAGCTTTGCGGGTAGGGATGCTCTGCAATGCCGTAGTGGTCGGGAAGCTGGCCTTCCGGCATGTAGAACGTGCCGAACAGGATGTCGAAGAACGGGAATGTGCCGGCGAAATTCTTGTCGCCGCCGCGGTCAGGCGATGTGTGATGCCAGCGGTGAAACACCGGGCCGGCGAGGACATATTTGAACGGTCCGAGCGTCCAATCGAGGTTGGCGTGCACGAAGGCCGAGTGCGCCACGGTCAGCGGCCCGAGCACGACGAAGATGTTCGGCGAGATGCCGGCGAACAGCATGACGACGTCGGCGAGCACGCTGCCGAGAAACAGATTGATCGGATGAAAGCGCGCGGCCGAGATCCACTCGAGTTCCTCGGAGGAGTGATGCACCGCGTGGTATTTCCACATCGCCTCGCCGTGGAACCAGCGATGTGTCCAGTACATGATGAAGTCCTGCCCGATGAGAAAAATGACGCCCTGGGCGACCAACGGCAACGCCGCGAGCGGTCCGTGGCCGTGTTCATAGAAGGCGACAAGTCCGTCGGCGCTGGTGATGCCGAGCAGAATGGCCGCAACAGCGATCAGCATGCCGATGCGCAGAAAGCGGGTGATGATCGGAATAATCAACCAGTAGCAGAGATCGGTCGCCAGATCGCTTTTCTGCCACCACGGGCGTCCCGGATTGCATGACCAGAACCACGTCAGCACGGTGAACACCAGCGCTACGCCGATCGAGATCGGAACGATTTTCGTCAAAGTCTGCCCAGCGGTCATGACGACGGCGAGCAATTCCTGGATCATTTCAAACACCGTTCGTGTGATGCAGGCCGGGCATCGTGCGCAAAGTACAGGAGTGCCGAACGGCCAAGTCGGCAACTCGCGCGGCGACGCGCATCGGATACGGTCGTAGCCTGCAAATTGGCTGCGAATGGTGTCGGCGGAAGCCTTCACGCCTGCAAATGAAGTGGTTGGGTAAACGAGCGTTTAATCGCGCCGACGACGAAGTGCCTGAGATCAAACGGATCTCAGAATGGATAATTTACAATTTGAGGAGCATCTTTCACGCCATTCGGAACCGGCTTGGCCCCGCATTTGGCAGGGCGGCTGTGGAAAAGCGGCGGGCTCGCGATGTTTCGAAAGACACCGGCATATTTGAAACGCCTGACGGGACAGTTTTTCCGCTTCGTCCGCACGCAACGCGGCACGACCGCCATTGAATTCGCCTTGATCGCTCCGCCGTTCGTGGCGACGCTGATCGCGATTTTCGAGGTGACCATTTTCCTGTTCGGACAGATGGCTCTGCAGAATGCGGCCAATCAGGCGGCGCGTTATTTTCTGACGGGCCAGGCGGAGAACGGCAATTGGACGGCGACCACGGTGGTCACTAAAGTCTGTCCGGTGCTGTTCAACTGCAACAAGCTGTTTATCGTGGTGCAGGACTACGCGTCGTTTGCTGCGGCCAACACTTCGGCGCCATCGATGTACGACGCCAGCGGCAACATGCTCAGCCAGCCTCAGTATACTTATAATGCGGGGTCTCCGAATGAGATCATGGTCCTGCAGCTTGTTTATGCGTGGCCGGTTGTGCCGGGACCGTTGGGTTTTGATCTCGGCCCTGTGCAAAACGGCGCCATCGAAATGATGGGAGTGAGCGCATTCCGGGTGGAGCCCTATTCCGGATGAGACTGGCAGCTCCCCGTATTTTCCGGCGCTTTGCCAAATCGACTCGCGGTATAGCCGCCATCGAATTCGCGTTCATCATGCCGGCTCTGCTGGTAATGTTTCTCAGCACGTTCGACGCGGCGAACGGCATCGCCGTGTACATGAAGGTACGTTCGGCGTCCTACGTTCTGGGAGCCATTGCCAACCAATACGGCACCGGCGGTAGCTACCCTCCCATCGCCACTGCGGATATGACGAATATCACCGGGGCGGCCAGCAAAGTTCTCGCCCCCTACACCGGCACGCCGGTCGTGGTTCTGTCCCAGATAAAATCACCTTCCAACACTAGCGCAACCGTGAGCTGGAGCTACTCGCTCAATGGCACTGCCTTGACGGGCACCTATAGCAGCCTGCCGGCAAATTTCGCCAAAACCACCTGCGGCAACACGTATCCCTGCTATACGATCGTTGCGACTGTCAGTTATACCTACACGCCGATGTTCGGCGCCTTCATGACCGGGCCGATCACCCTTTCGGATACTGTGCTCGTGACGCCGCGTGTCACAGCGTGCGTTATGTATAACGGCGTGCCGAGCGCTTGCTAGCAGCGAGCCCGCTGCCTCAGATAAGACGCGACGGCCTGTTTTGTTTTGCGCTCGCGACTGTCGTCCATCACCTCTCGTCTCTGTCCTGGCGCACCTGTGAGCTCGCCACAGTGCCGCGTTTGCTTTCTCAAGTTGAGCGGGCCGCGGTTTGTTGATCACGCAGGCCCGCGGCTCACGCCCCGCAAAATGCAGCTCGCTCCCCGTCGTGATGATCGTGCGTTGCTTGGGCGGCTCTGCAGCGTGTTGCCGGGCGGCGCTGGCGCGTAGATCCGTCAACGGTGTGTCGAGCACCGCGCACAAGCCAGACCCTAATCAAATATGGGCCGAGTACCGAGCAAATTAGCACGTCGGCGGGCGGTCGCTTGCGCGGCCAGCCCATAATCCAGCCATTGCGCTCGTTACTGCGCGATATGAGCGGTGCTGAGGGACTGCTCGAACATCGCCTGCAGATCGGCCGTGATGGCGGCCGGGGAGGACGCCGTATAGAAAAAGTTGGGCGAAGCACAGCTCTGCAGCGCTGGCGGAATGTAATTGTTGCTGGTTTGGCTGCCGTTCACGTAGCCGACATTGGTGTTGGCATAGCCGTCCTCATCGTTGAAGATGGTGCTGGCGTTCGTAATCGGCTGATAGGGAATGTACAGGATCGCGATGGTTATGCCGCGCGCCTTCATCGTTCCGCACCAATCAGTCGCATTGGGCCCGGTGGTCTGATCGTTTCCGAGCGCCAGTAGCGGGGTTCATGGGTATGGTTGTTGCCGAGTTCTGGAATGGCACGTTTGTTGAAGCGCTGTAGTTTTCCGAACCCCAGCCTCCCCCGGATTGATATTGGTAGTCCTGCGAACCATCGGTGACGATGAACACATAGGGCAGCGCATTGGTCGTGCCTGTGCCGGTGCCGACGGAGGTGATGAAGGTGTTCATCTCGGGAAGCGCGTTCTCGAAATGCGTGCCGCCGGATCCCAGCGTTGCGTTCTGACCAGTATCAAGCAGGTTTGCGAGCGTTGAGGCGAAGGTGGCGATCGTGCTTCCGGTGCCGATGCTGCTGGTCAGGCCGACCGAGCAGGAATTGCTGCTGCCGGCGCTCGACGTGCACAGCCATCGGATGAATGGAAACAAGCCGATTTGGAATTGATTGGAAATACCGGTGTAGGCTTCCGTTTGGACGGCTTGCGCCAACAGCGCGTTAACTCCGTAGCCGACGGCATCGGCCTGCAACTGGATGCAGGATGTGGTACCGGGGCTAGAGCAGCTTGAAACCGGTGTGTTGGTCCAGTTCACGTTGGCGCCGTTCTGCGTGTTGGTTCCGCTGGAAAACGATGTGGGCGTTGTGCCCAGGCGTGAGATTGTAAATCCCTGGCAATATCCTCCCGGCGAGGGATTCGGGTATGTAGCTGCCTCCGTATTTTTGCCCAACAGCGGGAATTGGACCCTGATGGACGGGATCGCCGGTCTGCGCGCAAGCCCCCTGCGCGCTGAAATGGCAGGCGAACTGACAGCCCTGCGGATAGCCCGGGTTGCCGAGATTATTGTCGGGATTAACCGCCATGAGCCGCGCCTGTTCGGCGGGCGTCGACGGGAAACTCATCGAGCCAGAGACATCCAGCATCAGATAGAAATTGATGTATGTCGGCAGCGTAAAGCTGGCGGTGGACGATCCGGAGACCGTGATGTTGTTGAAGCCGGGGATCACCCGCATGAAAAAGGTCGGAACCGAATAGGAGAAATTGAGCACCGCTGCCACGGACATTCCTGTCTTGGTGACGGTTGCGGTGTTGGTGACTCCCGAAAAGGCCTGGGTGTCGGAGGAAAAGAAGCTCTGGGCGTAGGTCGATCCGCCGCTCACGGTCCCGTTGCCAGTCATGGCCTTCGCGGTTGTGACGACCGGCGAATTGTTCGACACCGTGGCGAGTGTCGCGGCGTCCGCCGCCGCCTGCAGCTTGGCCTTGGTCATGGATGCATAGGAATAGTCGATGGCGCAGCCGACTGCGCTCACCAGCGGGATCGCGGACAGCGCGGTGATGATCGCCACATTGGCCCGCCGGCTACGTCCGAATTTTGCCGCTTGCGTTCGCAGACGCACGCATGTGGCGGCGACGCGATGTATTGCACCGATTGCGCTCTTCATCGACAAACTCCCTGAACGGCCGGGGCAATTTTTATTTGAATTGTTGAAGCTTCCACCTGCCGAACGTGCGAAATTCAATGCCAAACTAATGGCCGGAAATGTCTTCCGAAAGACTTAATGATAATCTGTACTCACGCGTGCTTTGTTCGCGCACGCGCAGGTTCATGGACGCCGGGCGGTTCAGCAAATAGAATGGAGATGTTCGGCATCGCGGATGGCTAACGGAGCGTTTTCAAGTTTGGAAAATGATCCATAAAAATTATGCCGCAGTCGTGGCGAAACGTGCTGTTAACTACAGCATCGATTGGTCCTGATGGGGCCGGTTTATTTGATTGGCTTAACCCACTCGAAATTTCTCGTTGCTAGGTTCCATCACGATCCAAATCGGTCAGCACAAGGCCGCTGGATCACGCTCAGACAGCCACGTGTGGACCTAAGGAGCCAACTCATGAAGACCCTTTTGTCGCGTTTCGTGAAGGATCAGTCTGGCGCCACGGCCATTGAATACGGCCTTATCGCCGCCGGTATTTCGGTTGCGATCATCGCCGTCGTGCAGGGCCTCGGCACCAACCTGAAGAACACCTTCAGCAGCGTTTCCAGCGCCCTGCAGTAAGCGGCGCTTTGATCTCTGCTACGAGAGGGCTCCGGTCTCGCGCCGGAGCCTTTTCTTTTTGGGGCGGCGGTAACCGCCCATCAACTCGCGCCGGGTAAGCGGTAACGCAGGACCCGGAGAGCTCCGCGCGATGTTGACCGAGGTGATCATCCTGACGCTGTTTCCGGCGGTAATGGCGTTTGCCGCATCGAGTGATCTGTTGACGATGACGATCGCGAACCGCGTCTCGCTGATCCTAGTCGGTGGTTTTATTCTGCTCGCGGTCATGACCGGCATGAGCCCGATCGACGTGGCGTGGCATTTTGCGGCCGGCGCGGCGGTGCTCTTTCTCACCTTCATCATGTTCAGTTGCGGCTGGGTCGGGGGCGGCGACGCCAAGCTGGCGGCGGCTACCGCGCTGTGGTTCGGCTTTGCCCATCTGCTCGATTATCTGTTCTACGCTTCCATCCTGGGCGGCGTGCTGACTTTGGCGCTGATCCAGTTTCGCATGCTGCCGCTCCCGGCTCCGCTTGCCCGGCGCGAATGGATTGAACGTTTGCACCGGCGCGGCGGCGGAGTGCCCTACGGCATCGCGCTCGCGGCGGCGGCGCTTCTGGTTTATCCGCACACCGAGTGGATGGCCGCGCTCGGTCTTTAACAAGGCGTTTACGACTTCAAGTCCGACGCCCGGCGTAACCCAAGATTAACGCGATTTGGATACGCCTCATTAACCATGCTTTGACGTTTAGCTGGTCAAATTCGGCCATGACGGCGCTCCGCGCCAAAGCGTCATTCGGGAAGTGAAGCGTAATGAAAGCCGCGCGTCTCGTCGTATTAGGTGTGGCCATCGCCGCCGGCGGTGTCGCCGCATATCTGGCGAGCCACAGCCATCAGGCGCCGCCGCCAGAAGCGGCAAAAGCACCTGTGGTGACGCTTGAGACGACCGATGTGCTTGTCGCCAAGACTGATCTGGGCCGCGGTGACGTGATTGTCGCCAACCAGATTGGTTGGCAGGTATGGCCCAAGGCATCGGCGAACGGCAATTTCATAACCAAGGCCTCGCGGCCCAAAGCGGTCGACCAATTCACCGGTGCCATCGTGCGCGTTCCGCTCGCCGCCGGACAACCGATTTTTGATCCGATGGTGGTGTTCGCCAAGGGTTCAGGTTTTCTGGCTGCGATCCTGCCAAAAGGCATGCGCGCCGTCGCCATGGACATCACGGCGGAGAACGCCGCCGGCGGCTTCATCCTGCCGGAGGACCACGTCGATATCCTGCTGACGCATCACGACAAGGCGGCGGAGAAGGTCACGGGCAACGAAAAAATCGTCACCGATACGATCCTGCGGAATGTTCGGGTGCTCGCCGTGGATCAGTCGGTCGAGGAAAAGGCCGGTCAGAAAGTCGCGGTCGGCCGGACCGCGACAGTTGCGTTGACACCGCAACAGGCGGAGACGCTGGCGATGTCAAGGCAACTCGGCACACTTTCGCTGGCGTTGCGAAGCCTTATCGACTCGCAGTCCTCGACGCCGGAGGGCGGCATAGCCAGCGAACACGGCACATCGATACAGACGGTAAGGTTCGGCGTCAGCACCATCTCGGCGGCTACGCAATGACGCGCACGGAGGGAATTGCAATGGCGGCAAGGACGGTGACCCGGGCGGCCGCTCGCGCGAGCCTTGTTGCCGCATTGCTGACGCCGCTTGCACTCGCCATGGCGGGCGGCGCGGCATTCAATGCCGCGGCGGCCGAGACCGTGAAAATTGCCGCCAGTGACGGAACTTCAAACCACGTGTCGCTGGGCGCCGGCAAGTCCGTGGTGATCGACCTGCCGCGCGATGTCAAAGATGTCCTGGTCGCGGATCCGAAAATCGCCAATGCGGTGGTGCGCTCATCACGCCGCGCCTACATCATTGGCGTCGCCGTCGGCGAAACCAACGTTTTCTTCTTCGATGCGGCCGGCAAGCAGATCGCCGGCTTCGATATCGCGGTGAAGCGCGATCTCAACGGGCTGCGGTCTGCGATCAAGCAGGCGATCCCCGATTCCGAGGTGGATGTCGAAGGCATCGGGCAGGGTGTCATCCTGACCGGTACGGTGGCGAACGCCGCGGAGTTGCAGCAGGCCTACGACATCGCGGTCCGGATGCTCAACGATGCCGACGAGGTCAGCATTCCGCAGGGCAGCAAGATCGTCAACGCCATCACTATTCGCGGGCGCGACCAGGTGATGCTGAAGGTCACGGTTGCCGAGGTAGAGCGCGACATCGTCAAGCAGCTCGGCGTCAATCTTTCCGGCACGCTCGGCTACGGCACGGCGGTTGTCAATTTCAACAACACCAATCCGTTCTCGGCCTACGGCCAGTCGCTGAGCGGCTCCGCCATCAACGGCAGCTGGAAGAACATCACCGCTACGCTGCAGGCCATGGAGCAGGCCGGTGTGGTTCATCTGCTGGCAGAGCCGAACCTGACCGCGATTTCCGGAGAGACGGCGACTTTCGTCGCCGGCGGACAGTTTCCGATTCTCAACGGCTACTCGTGCTCGTCAACGTCGACCACGCCGGGCGCGCCGGTGTCCTGTCAGCCCTCGATCAGCTTCAAGAATTTCGGCGTCAGCCTGAATTTCACCCCGGTGGTCCTGAGCGGCGGCCGCATCAGCCTCAAGGTTCTGACCGAAGTGTCCGACCTGTCGAGCGCCAACGCGCTGGTGGTGACCCAGCCCGGCTCGACCGCGACGGCAACCATTCCGTCGATCCGCACGCGCCGCGCCGACACGACGGTTGAGATTCCGTCGGGTGGCTCGCTGGCGATGGCGGGCATGATTCAGGACGAGACCCGGCACAACATCAATGGTTTTCCGGGCCTGATGGAGCTTCCGATCCTTGGGCCTCTGTTCAAGAGCAACGACTACATCAATCAGCGCACCGAGTTGATGATCCTGGTGACGCCCTACGTCGTGCGCGCGGTTGCGGAGAAGGATCTGTCGCGGCCTGATGACGGCTTTGCCGATCCCAGCGACCCGGCGCAGATCCTGCTCGGCAATTTCAATCGTCTCTATGGCGTCGGCGGCAAGACCGAGCCGCCGCCCGACACTTACCACGGCAATTACGGGTTCATCCTCGATTGATGCAGGACATTTGGAGATCACCGATGCACGATGTCCGCACCCCGATCGCCGAGCACCGCGACGCGACGCGGCTTGCGCTGAGGGTGGCGTTTGCCGCCGGCTTCGCCGCGCTCTTGTGCGGCTGTCAGACCGACCAGCAGCAAATCACCGCCGCCCCGAAAGAACCGTACGACTATCGCTTGCGGCATCCGATCTCGATCACGGAAAAGGATCACACGCTGCAGCTCTTTGTCGGCGCCAATCGCGGCAGTTTGACGCCGGCGCAGCGCGCCGAACTGCTGGCGTTCGGCCAGACCTGGAGAGATCAGGCGACCGGGGGCGTCATCATCGATCTGCCGGTCGGCACCAGCAACGAGCACTCGGCGGCCATCTCGCTCCACGAGATTGAATCGATCCTGGCGGCGACCGGCGTGCCGCCGCGGAGCATCGCGGTGCGCAACTACAGGGTTTCGCCGCGCGTACTGGCGACGGTGCGGATCAGCTATCCGCAGATAGCCGCGCAGGCCGGACCATGCGGCCTATGGCCGAAGGATATCGGACCGAGCTTCAATCGCGACTATTTCGAAAATCAGCCAAATTGGAATTTCGGCTGCGCCACGCAGCGCAATCTCGCGGCGATGGTTGCGGATCCATCCGACCTGGTGCAGCCGCGCGCCGAAACGCCGATCTATGCGCAGCGTCGCACCGTGGTCCTGGACAAATACCGCCTGGGTCAATCGGCTTCGACGACGTCGGCAAACACCACGCCGCCGGTCGGCAAGATTACCGATCTCGGACAATGATGCGGAATACCGATGCAACAGGCTGAACAATCAGACGCAGCGGAAGCCGCTCCGGGCGATATCGTCGGACGCGAGGAGCAGATCGCTCCGGCGCCGCGCATATCGATTCAGGCGTTCTGCGAGACGGTGGAAACCGCTGCCGCGATCCAGGCGGCCGGTGAGGATCGGCGCATGGCCAAGGCCCATCTGCGCATCCAGATGGGCGGTCTTGCGGCGGCCGTCGAGGCCTATAACGGCGCTCCGACGCCGAACGTCATTATGCTGGAATCGGAGAGCCGTGGCGAAGATATCCTGGCCGGCCTCGATCGGCTCGCCGAAATGTGCGACGCGGCCACGCGCGTCATTGTCGTCGGCCGCACCAACGATGTTAGGCTTTATCGGGAGCTCGTGCGCCGGGGCGTGAGCGACTATCTGATCGCGCCGATCGGCACGTTGCAGGTCGTGCGCGCGATTTGCGGACTCTATTCCGCACCGGACGCCAAGCCGGTCGGCCGCATCATCGCCGTCGCCGGCGCCAAGGGCGGCGTAGGCGCCAGCACGATCGCCCACAATATCGCATTCTCCATCGCCCACGACCTGAAGCTCAACTCCGTCGTCGCCGACCTTGATCTCGCGTTCGGCACGGCCGGCCTCGATTACAACCAGGACCCGCCGCAAGGCATCGCCGAGGCGGTGTTTTCGCCCGATCGCGTCGACACGGCCTTCGTCGACCGGCTGCTGGCCAAATGTACCGACCATCTCAGTCTGTTGGCGGCGCCGGCAACGCTCGACCGGGTCTACGATTTCGGCGCGGACGCGTTCGAGGCCATCTTCAATTCGTTGCGCGCCACGGTGCCCTGCCTCGTGCTCGACGTACCGCATCAGTGGACCGGCTGGACCAGGCAGACGCTGATCAGCGCCGACGATATTCTCATCGTCGCGGCGCCCGATCTGGCAAATCTGCGCAACGCCAAGAATGTTTACGATTTCTTGAAGGGAGCTCGGCCAAACGACCACAAGCCGGTCTACTGCCTCAACCAGGTCGGAGTTCCCAAGCGGCCTGAGATCAAGGTGGCCGATTTTGCCAAGGCGCTTGAAGCCGATCCTGTGGCCATCATTCCGTTCGAGCCGCAGGTTTTCGGCGCGGCGGCCAATAACGGCCAGATGATCGCCGAAATTTCCAAGGGGCATCGCACGGCGGAAATGTTTCACAGCCTCGCCCAGCTCCTGACCGGCCGGGCGGAGCCAAAAAAACAACGCGGCGGTCTGTTGTCGCCGCTCATAGAGAGACTGCTGCAGCGTCAAGCATAGCGATTGTTGGAGTAGCGTCGTGTTTGGTAAGCGTGACACATCCGGAAGTTCCGCCGCGGTGGCCGAGCGGCCGCCGCAGGAGAGCCTGCCGCCGGCGCCATCGAACGCCAAACCGCCGGGCGCCGCGGCAGCGGCCGAGGCCGGCCGTACGCCGTTTCCCTCCGCCGGACTTGGCGCGCCGCTGATCGGGGCCCCGACCGCCAAGCAGAATGCCGGGCCGAAGCCGGCGGCGCCGCCGCCGCAGCAGCAGATCCCGAGCGCCGTCGACGCCCGCCGCTCGGAATCCTACTACGAAACAAAGGGTACGATTTTCGGCGCCCTGATCGAAGCCATCGACCTGGCGCAGCTTGCCAAGCTCGATGCCGATTCCGCGCGTGAGGAAATCCGCGACATCGTCAACGAGATCATCGCGATCAAGAATATCGTGATGTCGATCGCCGAGCAGGAGGACCTGCTCGACGACATCTGCAACGACGTGCTCGGCTACGGACCGCTTGAGCCGCTGCTCGCCCGTGACGAGATCGCCGACATCATGGTGAACGGCTCCGGCACGGTCTACATCGAAGTCGGCGGCAAAATTCAGAAGACCGGCATCCGGTTTCGCGACAACCAGCAGCTGCTCAACATCTGCCAGCGCATCGTCAGCCAGGTAGGACGGCGCGTCGACGAATCCTCGCCAATCTGCGACGCGCGTCTCCCCGACGGCTCGCGCGTCAACGCTATCGTGCCGCCTCTGGCGATCGACGGCCCGGCGCTCACCATCCGCAAATTCAAGAAGGACAAGCTGACGCTGGAACAGCTCGTCAGGTTCGGATCGATCTCGCCCGAAGGCGCCGAGATTCTCAAGGTCATCGGCCGCTGCCGAGTCAACACTCTGATCTCCGGAGGTACCGGCTCGGGCAAGACGACGCTGCTCAACTGCCTCACGCGCTACATCGATGATGACGAGCGCATCGTCACCTGCGAAGACGCCGCCGAACTGCAATTGCAGCAGCCGCACGTCGTGAGGCTCGAGACGCGGCCGCCAAACCTGGAAGGCGAGGGCCAGGTCACGATGCGCGACCTGGTCAAGAACTGCCTGCGTATGCGGCCGGAACGGATCATCGTCGGCGAAGTGCGCGGACCGGAAGCCTTCGACCTGTTGCAGGCGATGAACACCGGCCATGACGGTTCGATGGGGACGCTGCACGCCAACATGCCGCGCGAGGCGCTGTCGCGTATCGAATCCATGATCACGATGGGCGGCTATTCGCTGCCTTCGCGAACCATTCGCGAGATGATCTGCGGGTCGATCGACGTCGTCATCCAGGCGGCGCGTCTGCGCGACGGTTCGCGGCGCATCACCCACGTCACCGAAGTGATGGGTATGGAAGGTGACGTCATCATCACGCAGGACATCTACGTCTACGAACTTATGGGTGAGGACGCGAACGGCAATCTCATCGGGCAGCACAAATCGACCGGGATTGGCCGGCCGAAATTCTGGGAGCGGGCGCGCTATTACGGCGAGGAGGCGCGGCTCGCGGCCGCGCTCGACGCCTCCGAGGCGCTTGCCGAGTCGGCCAGAAAATAGATCGCGAAGCCGAAATGGAAACCTACGGACTGTTTTTTCTGGTGGCGTTCGCGATCGGCGGGGTCGCATGGGTTCTGCTGTACCCGATCCTGTCCGGCGAGCGCCAGGCCGAACGACGCATGGCGAGCGTCGCGCGTTCCGAGCCCGCGGCGCGACCGGTACGAGGCGCGCAGAAGCCGCGCCGCGAGCAGATCGAAGGCACGCTCAAGGAGCTTGAGCAGCGGCAGAAAAAGGCCAAGCGGCCGCCGATTTCGGTGCGCATCGGGCAAGCCGGGCTGAACTGGTCGAAGCGCCAGTTCACGGTGATTTCCGCCGTGATCGGCTTCATCTCATTTCTCATCGGATTTTTGGTTGGCGGCGGCATCATACCGGCCGTGGCGTTCGGTTTCGCCGGCGGTTTCGGCATTCCACGCTGGCTGCTGAAATTTCTCAAGAAGCGGCGCGAGGCGAAATTCCTCAATGCGCTGCCGGACGCGGTCGACGTCATCGTCCGCGGTATCAAGGCTGGCCTGCCACTGCTCGACAGCATGAAATTGATCGCCAACGAAGCGCCTGAGCCGATCCGCAGCGAATTCCGCATCATGATCGAGACGCAAACGATCGGCATTCCTCTCGGCGAGGCCTGCCTCAAACTCTATGAGCGCATCCCGGTCCCGGAAGCGAACTTCTTTGGCATCGTGGTTTCCATTCAGCAGCGCGCCGGCGGCAACCTCTCCGAGGCGCTGGGCAATCTTTCACGCGTGCTGCGCGACCGCAAAAAGATGAAGGCGAAGATCAAGGCGATGTCGCAGGAGGCCAAGGCCTCGGCTGCGATCATCGGTTCGCTGCCCATCATCGTAATGGCGCTCGTCTGGTTCACCAGCCCGGGTTACATCGATCTGCTGTGGATCGATCCTACGGGTCGGGTGATGATGGCTTGTTGCGGCATCTGGATGTCGATCGGCATCTTCGTGATGCGCAAAATGATCAACTTCGATTTCTGAGGCGCGGCCGATGCGCACCCTGTTTGACCAGCTTCTCGATCCGCAAGTGCTCACCATGCTGCTCGCCGCCATTGCGGCCGGCGCCACGGTGCTTACGCTGGCGATGCCGATGCTGGTTTCGGACACGCTCAACAAGCGCATGAAAGCGGTCGCGCTGGAACGCGACAAGATTCGCCAGCGCGAACGCGAACGTCTGGTGCAGGGCAACAGGGCTTCGCTGCGGCAATCGCCCAAAGCCTACATGAAGCGCGTGGTCGACGACTTCAATCTCAACAAGTGGCTCGGCCAGGAACAGGCGCGCACGCTCCTCATGCAGGCCGGTTTCCGCGGGCAGGCGCCCTACGTCACCTACTTGTTCTTCCGCATGACGATGCCGATCGTCATGCTGCTTGCCTCGCTGTTCTATATTTTCGTTGTGCTGAAGCTCGACTATCCGCTGATGATGAAACTGGCGATATCGATCGGCGCGGCGTATTTCGGCATGTACAGCCCAAATCTGTTCCTCAAGAACAAGATTCAGCGTCGCCAGACCTCGATCAAGCGCGCCTTTCCGGATGCGCTCGATCTGTTGCTGATCTGCGTCGAATCCGGAATGTCGATCGAGGCGGCATTTCGCAAAGTCAGTGACGAGATCGGCACGCAGTCGGTTGCGCTCGCGGAGGAAATGACGCTGACCACCGCGGAACTGTCTTATCTGCCGGATCGCCGCGCGGCCTATGAGAATTTGGCCCAACGCACCGGCATCGAGGGCGTACGCGCCGTCTGCCTCGCGCTGCAGCAGGCGGAGCGCTACGGCACGCCGCTCGGCACGACCTTGCGGGTGATGGCGCAGGAAAATCGCGACCTGCGCATGTCGGAGGCGGAGAAAAAGGCGGCCGGCCTGCCACCGAAGCTGACCGTGCCGATGATCGTGTTCTTTCTGCCGGTCCTGTTCGTGGTCATTCTCGGGCCGGCAGCCATCCGGGTGATGGCGTTGCACTAACGGCTTTTCAGCTCTGGCTATCGCGCGGCCGGGCGCCAACCTTCTTCTTCTGCAGGTCGGGACGCGCCAGCATCTGGCGCAGATAGGCGACATTGGCGGCGGCCTGGTCCGGCGGCAGATCGGAGCGGGCTATCTCTTCAGCCTCGGCGAACCGGCCTTGCAGGCCAACGACCAGCGCCAGATTCTGGCGCACTCGCGGGTCGATGGGATTCTGCGCGGCAGCCTGGCGCAGCACCTTTTCGGCGTCCGGCAAATCGTGCGTCAGGGCGTAAGACAGACCGAGGTTGGAGAGGATGGACAATTCGTTGGGGGCCATCTTGAGCGCGGTGCGATAGAAGCGCTGCGCTTCGGCGTGACGTCCCATCTGGTCGAGCACCGCGCCCTGCGCGGAGAGGATATGCCAATCGGGCTCATCCTGCGAATGGGCGCGCCCGAGCACGTCGTAGGCCTGCTCATAATCGCCGTTTTCAGCGAGCGCGCGGCCGTATTCGGCGAGCACGGCCTTGTTGTACGGATTTTTGATCGACAACCGCTCCAGGACGGCGAGTGCCTGAGCGCGTTGGCCGGTACCACGCAGCGCCTGCGCATAATGCAGTGCCACGGCGATATTCGATGGATCGGCACGGTACTGCTTACCGTATGTGTCCAGGTACGGACGCCAGTCGGCGGGCGGCCGATCGTCTGGTGGCGTCAACGCCACCGAGCCGGTCGTGGCGGTGCTCTGCGTCGTCTGGCAGCCGGCCACGCCAGTGGCGGCGGCGACGAGGATCGCGGCCGAGATCAAAAAGCGGGCAGGATGGGGTCGGCTTGTACGCATTTCGATCGCTGCGCCGGTGGCGCGACAGCTGCCGCAAGGGAGCCGCTATGGCGCGGGCCTCATCGAGCCATAAAGCGTTAACCCTAACGGGACGTTAACGGTCGGACCGGCCTGCGTTGCGTTGGTCCGATTATCGCGCGCTTTCAATTGTTTACGGCAAGACCCGCGCATTGATCTAGATCAGGGCGGCAGCCGCTGGATGGATTAGAGATAACTGCGAAGCCGGTTTGCAGCCATCGGCGAGGGACCAATGAAGCCAATTCCAGACAAGGTCGAAATCGTCCTCGAATATCCCGACAAGTTCTACTCGGGCACGTTCGAGCGCTCGTCACGCTTCAGTGCGCGCTTTGACGAAGGCGGCGTTGGGCTCGCCTTTGCCCGCGAGGGCGGAGACAGCGAACGCAAAAGCGTGCGTGTTCACATCCACAACGCGCTGTTTGCCGAGATCCTCATCGAACTCGCCAAGACCGTTTCGGCGATAGCACCGGACGATCCCCATGGCGATGCACTCGCGGACGGAGCGGGCGCGCTGGCCGCGGCGCTGCGGCGGCTGGCAAAAACGCGTGCGGGCACCGGCGATGGTGATGATTTGACGCCCGAAGACGAGGTCAAGCTCTTGCACATTCTCGAATGATGCAATGCGATCGGCGGCAAGGAGCAAGGCGCGTCGGTCCGGGCACACGCATCCACGAGGGCAGTTCATGCAGAACGTCAAGTTTGCAGCTTTTTCCGCAGCAGCGCTGGCACTTATCACAATGCCTGGAAGTCCGGCGTCCGCCGCGGACGCCGCGCACGGTCTCGCGCTGGCGCAAAGATTTTGCGCGTCGTGCCATGTCGTTACGGCCGATCAAAAACAGGCCAATGCCGACGCGCCTCCATTCGTTACGATCGCGCGTATGAACATGAGCGCTCAGGCGCTTGCTTACTTTCTGCTCGATCCGCACCCAGTCATGCCGACGCCGCCAATTGGCCGAATTGCGGCGGACGACATCGCCGCTTACATCGAGTCGTTGAAGTAATCGCGGCGCACCGGTCTAATCGTAGACCGTATCGATGTAGTGCTCCGAATCGACGACGGCCTCGATCACCGTGGGGCCGCGCGCCGCGAGCGCCGCGGTCACGGCTTCCTCAAGCGCTGCCGCGTTGCGCACCCCGCGTGCCGGAACGCCGAAATAATGCGCCGGCGGCTCGCGATAGTCCTCGTCCTGCAAGGCCGTTCCGTAGAGCGGAAACTGCCGGCGGATTTGCTTCACCCTGATCAGGGCGAGCCACTTATCGTCGAGCACCACGACCGGCAGCGTGATGCCGAGGCGTTTTGCGGTCGCCACCTCGCCGCACGTCATCTGAAAGCAGCCGTCGCCGATCAGACAGACGACCGGCAAATCCGGCCGCGCCAGCTTGGCGGCGATCGCCGCCGGCAGGCCGAAGCCCATCGACGACCAGCCGTTAGTAATCAGGAAAGTTTTTGGCGCGTGCGCGGTCCATTGGCTCGCGATCTGATGGGTGTGGGCGCCGACATCGAACGCCAGCACGCCGTCATGGGGCAGGGCGCGCCGGACGGCATCGATGGCAGCGTAGGCGGTGAAGCTGGCGCTCGCCGGCCGCAGCGCGGCCGCAAACGCATCGCGGTGGGCGGCGATTTCGGAATTGCTCCAAATCGGCTTGGCGGCTGCCTGGGCCGCCAAGCGGCGCAGTGATGAATCCAGTTCGCCCGTGACCTGGTGGATAAGTTTGACCGAGGGGGCGACGTCGGCCGGCTCGATGTCGACTTGCACGAGCGGCACATCGTCGATCCAGGCCTCGTACTCGACTTCGATCGTGTCGTAGCCGAGACCGACGATCAGATCGGCGGAATGCAGCAGCCGCCGCTGCACCTGGCGGCTGGCGCGTTCGATGCAGCCGAGCGACAGCGGATGCGTCTCGTCGATCAGGCCCTTCGCCATCGTGGTGGTGGCGAACGGCAAGTTGAAGCGCTCGATGGTTTGGCGCAGCAGCGTTGGGTCGCGCAGCCGCATCGCCGACGCGCCGATCACTGCGACCGGGTGCTTCGCCGCTCCGATCAACTGGGCGGCGCGCTCAATCGCGTCGTCGGTGGCAGGCGCGAGCCCGGAAGGCGCGGCGAGTGTGGGGACAGGCTCATTCGTCGCCGCTAATGCCACGTCCTCTGGCAGGTCGAGATGAACCGGACCCTGCGGCTCGCTCAGCGCGATCCGGATCGCCTCCATGAGTGTCGCGCCGACATTGCCCTTGCGCAGCGGCAGCGTCGCCTTGGTGATAGGCCGGAACAGCGCATGATGGTCGATCCACATCTGAATGCGGCGGCCAAGCTGGTCGGTATTGAGATTGCAGGTGATGGCGATGAGCGGCGAGCGGTCGAGCCAGGCGTCGCCGATGCCGGTCGCCAGATTGGTGGCGCCCGGTCCGAGCGTGGCGATGCACAGGCCCGGCGCGCCGGTGAGCCGTCCGGTCACGTCGGCCGCAAAGCCCGCCGAGCCCTCGTGCGCGGTGAGCACGAAATCGAGCCCGCCCGCGCGCATCGCCTCCATCAGCGGCAGGACATTGCCGCTCGGAATGCCGAAGCCGCGGGTGATGCCCGCAGCTTTCAGCGTGGCGACGATCAGGTCGGCGTTGTTCATGAGGGACGATCCTGCGGGGGCGGTGCGCGTTATGGCACACTTCCGAGCCCGGCAGAAAGTTGTTAAGCGTCAGACCCCGCCATTTGGAATTTAATGCATGGCCGCCAAAACGCCTTCGCGCCCGCCGGCATCGCGCCGCCGGGCGTCGTCGTCCCCAATCGACCGCGCACTCGCGGACGACCTCGTCGCCGCCAACCGCACGCTGGCCCGGCTCGGGGTGCTCGATGCCTTCGGCCACATCAGCGTGCGCGACCCGGGCGATCCGCATCGCTATCTGATCTCGCGCTCGATCGCGCCTGAGTCGGTGACCGCCGGCGATATTCTGCGGCTCGACCTCGACAGCCAGACCGTCGATCCCAAGGACGAAGGCAAGCTGCTCTACCGCGAGCGTTTCATCCACGGCGAGATCTATAAAGTGCGGCCGGACGTCAACGCGGTGGTGCACAGCCATTCGCCGACCGTCGTGCCGTTCACGGTGACGCGCGCGAAGCTGCGGCCGCTATTGCACAACGCCGGCTTTCTCGGCCTCGGCGTGCCGTTGTTCGAGATCCGCAAACATGCCGGCTACGGCACCGACCTGATGATCCTGACGCCGAACCTCGGCAAGGATCTGGCGCGACAACTGGGCAAGGATGCCGCCGTCATCCTGATGCGCGGCCACGGCGATTCCGTCGTCGGGCCGTCGTTGCCCAACGCAGTATTCCGCGCCTACTACACCGAAATCAACGCGCGCCAGCAGCTTGCCGCCCTCACCATCGGGGGGCCGATCAATTTCATGACCCGGGCCGAAGCGCTCACCTCCAACAATGCCATGCTCAACGCTTCGGCGCGGCCATGGGCGCTGTGGCGCAAGCGTGCGCTTGCGGAACGCTGACCTGAAAAAGGGGACACGGCGATGAAACGCGTGGCTATTGCGCTTGTCCTGCTCGTGTCGGCCATGTCGCTCGCCGCCGCCGACCCGATCGCCGACTTCTATACAGGCAAGACGGTGCGCATGCTGGTCGGTTACGGCCCCGGCGGCGGCTACGACATCTACGCACGCCTGGTCGCCGAGTTTCTGCCCAAGTTTTTGCCGGGGCATCCGTCGATCGTGACCGAGAACATGCCGGGCGCCGGCAGCTTTGCGGCGGCGAAATACATCGCCAACGTGGCGCCGCAGGACGGCACCGTGCTTGCGAGCCTGGCGCAGACCTTCGCTCTCGACAGTGCGGTCGGCGGCTCCGGACGGGCCAATGCGGCGGCATTCCATTATGTCGGCCGCGTCACCACCAACATCGACGTCGGCGTGGCGCGCGTCTCCTCCGGCATCAAGTCGATCGCCGATGTGCGCGCTAGGCCATACACCGTCGGCGCTTCGGGCCGCGGCTCGACCACGGACATCTATGCGGAGGCGCTCAATGCCTACGGGGGCACCAAGTTCAAGATCGTCATCGGCTACAAGGGCACCAGCGAGATACTGCTCGCCATGGAACGCGGCGAGGTCGATATCGACGGCGCCTACGGGCTGCCCGGCATGCTGACCACGCATCCAGACTGGGTCAAAGGCGGAGCCGTTCTGATCTATCAAGCCTCGCTGAAACGCAGCCCGCTCATTCCGAATGTTCCGACACTTGGCGAATTGGCGCTTGCCGACGAAGGCAAGGCGATCCTGGGCGCCATTGCATCGACAGCCGAGATCGGCCGCTCGATCATCAGCGGTCTCGGCGTCCCTGCGGACCGGCTCGCGGCCCTGCGCAAGGCTTTCGTCGAAATGGTGAAGGATCCCGATTTCGTCGCCGCCTGCGAGAAGCGTCATTTGATGCTTGATCCTGCGAGCGGCGAGGACATGGACGCGATCGTGAAGAGCACGTTCGCCTTGCCGAAATCGACAATCGCCAAGATCGGCGCGATGCTGAGCAGTAAATAAGGAGCGTTTGGAATGTACCGGCTTGTGGTCGCCGACCTGGATTCGCCTTCGTATTTCGTCGCCACGGCGGCAGTCGAACTGGGATTCTTTCGCGAGGAAGGCATCGACGCCGAAGTCGAGCACGTTTATGGCGCGCTCAGCGGTCCGGAGCGTATGCGCAACGGTGAAGTGCATTTCCTCGGCGGCCCGGCCTATATGGCGACGCGCGCTTTCCCGGGCTGGAAAGGCGCCAAGCTACTATGCGCGCTGGCGCAATATTCCTACTGGTTTCTGGCGGTGCGCGCCGATCTCGACGTCAAGCGCGGCGACCTCGAGGCGCTGAAGGGGTTGCGCATCTCGGCGTCGACGGCGTTCCCTGAAGTCGGCCTTCGCCATCTGCTCAAGGAATCCGGCATCGATCTGGAACGCGACAAGGTTTCGATCGTGCCGATGCCCAGCACCAAGGACGAGCATTTCAAATACCGGGTTGGCGTCGATGCGCTCAATCAGAATATCGCGGAAGCCTATTGGGGCAACGGCATGCGGCTCGCGATCGGGGAAAAGCTCGGCGTCGCCAAGGTGCATCTCGATCTGCGGCGTGGCGACGGCCCATCCGGCGCGCGTTTCTATAACTTCCCGGCCCTGACCACGACCGAACGGTTGATCGAGGAGCACCCGGACGTCGCTGCGGGCGCGGTACGCGCCATCGTCAAGGCGCAGAAGGCGCTTAAGGCCGATCCGTCCCGCGCCACCGCGATCGGCGAGCGCCTGTTCGCGCCGGAAGCGGCTTCGTTGATCGCGGGGCTGATCGCGCGCGACGCGCCATTCTATGATGCGACGATTTCGACGGAAGCGGTCGACGGGATCAACAAGTTCGCAACGGCAAACGGGCTGCTTACCGAGCGGATTGCTTACGATCGATTGGTCGCTACGCAATTTCGAGGCTTATGGAAGGACGGGTAGGGCGAGTTCACAGCGATGGCGGCATTGCTGTAAAGCTGGCACAGCGGTCGAGTTCCTTGAACTCGGGTGGTTCAATAACGAGGCAGGAATGGCTGTACCCGAGACGAACCCCTATGCAGTGGTCGAGCTGATCGACGAACGATCCTGCCGCTGGAGTGAAAACGACGTCCCTTTGGCGGAGCGTGGGGTCAGGTTCAGCTGGTTATATAACTTCGTGGGGTCAATCTGTTGGCGGTACAACGAGCCGGTCCGACAGCACGCACAGTGGCTTCAGGAAAGACTACAGTGGGAAGAACGTGACAGAGTGTATCCGCAGCCAGCTTTGCCCGATTACCTCCAGAACATAGATGTTTACAATCCGCCCCGGCCTCGCGAACTAACGATTCACGAATTGGTATCTCAGCACATTGTCCCCCTTACAGAAGCCATTCGAGCGCCACTCTACGCGCGCGTCCCGCTGTCTGATCGAGGAAAGCCGCAGATATTTTTGTCCCATGCGTGGGCCAATTCGGCGCTAAGCCCGGTGCCGCAGTGGCATGGGGGAACGCTTGACGCATTTGATAGCCGAGGGATTGCAGGCGTCAAAGAGGAATTCGTTTGGATAGATTTTGCCTGCTACAACCAACACGCCATTGCGGCCAACTCGATCGCCTTCGATATGGAGGCGATTATCCGCTCGATTGGGAATGTGGGATTCGCCGTCACCCCGACTGCGCTCTTCGACCGCATCTGGTGCCTTTGGGAGGTGATGTCAGTATCGCAAACGGGCGCCAAGGCACGGTTTTGTGTAGGTCCAGGCTACCGAACGGATAAGCGGGTGATGGTGAACCAGTTCTTTGATGCCTTCAAATCTGTAGAACAAGCCCGCGCAACGAAACCAGACGACCGCGAGAAGCTGCTCGCCGCGATGGTTTCGACCTTCGGGTCGATCGCTGCAGCAGACGAGCATATCCAAAAGCTGATGCGCGATGGCATGGGCGGTCGATGGTTCGAGCTCGCCCCGTAAGGCACCTGTACTGGACTGTATGACCGCTCAGTCTTTGCCGGCCCAAACCGGATTTCTGCTGCTGTCCACTTGCAGCCGCGGATAGTAGCGCAACAGTGAAAAGACGTCGGTCTCTTTGAGGGCGGAAATTTCCTCCGGTGTCTGAACGGGGATCAGCGTGACGTAGACCTTGTCGTCACCCTTGTCCCAATCAATCCGTTCGTGCCATTCGCGAAAGTAAAGCTGACCGCATTCCTGACACTTCCACAACGAACGTTCCACGTGACGCTCATCGACATACTCTTCGACCAATTCAAACGTCGCTCGAAATTTGCCCAGCGCAAGCTCGGGGTGTTCCCACAGCGCGCATTGCGTGGGCTTTCGGAGTTCGATGGGCTCAGCGTTGTCGGCCATGCTTATCCTTTGACTAGGCTTTAACAGTTGCGCGATGCTTCGCCGGATTGCAATGGACGCCGGCACCAAAAGCGGGTGCGAAAGCCACCAAGTTCCCGGCATAAGTTTGCGCCAGCTTTCAGGCGCAGGCGTTTCCTATGCCTTCGGTGGCCCCGGCGGCCATCACGCGTGCGACGTGACCTCGGCCGGCACGAGCCGGCCCGGCCATTTGCGATCGAGCCATTTTGACAAAAGCGCTGCGGCGCCGATGGCGCAGGCCACGGCGGCAACCCACCGGGCCAGGAGCAGCAGCCCTGCGGGCGTCGGTTCCGGCCACGGGGTTTGCCACAGCACATCGCCGCGCTCGATCATCCAATGCCAAGCGGTGTGGGCGACAAGGGCCGATAGGACGATGACGCCCATTCGTCCCGCCATCGCACCTCGAAACAGCAGCGCCAGAGCCGGTACGAAGGCGCACAAGACAAGCAGCTGACCAATCTCGATCCCGACGTTGAACGAAAACAGCGCGATCAGCAGATTTGATCCGGCGAACTGGAGCTGCTCGCTCAGAACATCGGCAAAGCCAAAGCCATGCACGAGCCCAAACAAGCCGGCAATAATCCACCGGCGCCGTAGACTGGCGCCAACGATGTTCTCAAGCGCCATATAGACGATCGACACCGCAATCATCATTTCGACAAACGGAGAAAACCAGCGCCCGGGGGGCGCCAGGCCGTATGCGGTTCCGATCAGCGTCACCGAGTGGCCGACCGTAAACGCCGTGATGACTGGAATGAAACTCCTGATCCGGCGAAACGGGATGATCAGGCAAAGCAGGAACAGGAGATGATCGACGCCGCTCAAGATATGAACGATGCCGAGTTTGATGAAGCCGACAGAGGCCTCGTACCACGGCGGATCGAGCGTCACCCTGCCTGAGGTGCCGGTGATCATCATCGCCCGGCTAGATTGGGCGAATGGGATGAAGCGAATGGCGGTGCTGGCGTAATTCTCCAGATCGGAGCCGACATGGTTCTCGATCGAGAACGCGGCATTGGGCGAGGAAATCGGGTAGACGAAATGAGCGTCGAAATAGCCCAGGTCGTACCCGATGGCGACGTCAGTGCCGGTCGGATTATCGATCTGCGCAACCGCGCCATCGTAGTCCTGGAAGGAATGATCTGAGAGCGGCACCAGCTTGCCGGTTTGTTTCAAAGGGACGAGATGGGTGTTGCCTTCCCAGAGCTCGATGGCAATCGCCAACTGATCCAGCGCCGATTTGGCGGCTGGCCCCGACGCAGCGACGTTATAGTAATTATTCCCGGACACTGGAAACGGTACGCCGTTCAACAGATCCAAAGGGATGCGGATGACAAGGTCTGCCTGATGCGGGCTGATTTTGACAAACGCGTTCATCACCCGATCGAGCGGAAAGTCGTGGGCCTCGGCAGGAATAAAACCCAGAGTTACCCAAAACAGCCAAGCGAACAGACAGCGTATCCCACACTTGAACACGAATTACTCCCTTGAGATACCCGACATCCGGCGGCCAAGAGGCAGTCGCCTCCTGGCCGCCGATGGTCGGCGTGTTTTTGTCAGTGCTGGTCCTGATGGCCGGGTGGGAAGCCGTGATCGTCGCCGACAGGAACGAACTTCTGTACCCGGCGACCGGTGATCGTCTCGGCAACGTAGATGTTGCCGAATGAATCCACGGCCGTCGTGTGCCCGAAGGCAAAATGACCTGCATTATGCCCAGGGCAGGGAATGATGCCGCAGACACCAAGCGCACCGAACACTTCCCATGTGGATTTGTTCCACAGCCAGGTGTTGTCGTTCCCAAGATCGACGTTGACCATGACGTTCTGACTGGTCGGACTGTTTGGTCCGAGCGAGTCCACGTTGGGCCAGAAGTCGATATCGTCGCTGCGTGTGCCGGCAAGCGCGATGGCTGCGCGGGCGCCCGGCGAGGCGCTGGCAAACGCGTTGGCGCCGACACAGACCGTGCCCGTACAATTGGGCGTATCGTGAGCATCGGTGCCGACCAGGATGATCTTCACCGGCATGCATATCTGACTGCTGGACGCTACGCCCGGTGATGCCGCCGTGCCGCAGCTTTTTGAGAAGACCTGAATCCGGTTATTGGGGCGGTCACACACGTAGATCAGGCCGTCATTGCCGAGGACGACGCAATGCGGATGGCCGCCACCGCTTGCTCCGAAATAGCCGGGAGGACAGTTCTGAGCGGTGCCGGACGGACAGGCTTGGCCCCATTGGCGATTATACTGATAGGTTTTGCCGCCATCGCTCGTCGTATAAATCACGACACGGTGGTTGCCGTAGCCATCGGCAATGTAGACGCTCCCCCGCGTGTTGGTGAAGGGATCGGGATTAGGATCGACCGCGATGTCGGCCGGTTCGTTGAGCAGCGTGTGACTGGTGTTGCTGCTCCCGTTCGCAACGCCGCAACCCGGAAATCCCAGCGCACCGTTCGACCCATCGTCGCACATGCCTTTGCTGCCGATCTGGAAAACGTAGGTCGCATTGGCACCCTGACCGGCCGCGATTGCAGGATTGTACTTCTGGACGATGCCATCGCCGTTTCCACCAAGCCAGATGTAACCCTGGTAGTCGACGAAGCAGCCATGGGCGCCTTCCGGCATGTAGGCGGAATATCCCGAAGCCAGCAGGGTCGGATTTCCCCAGCCGGCGATCGTATTCCCGTCGGTGTCGAAGACGACGACGGGCGGAGAGGGGATCGCCGAGGCAATGGCGTCCTGCCCGACGATTTGCCCGGACTCCGCTCCTGGCGTTCCAGTCGTGCCGGTGAGTCCGCTGGTGCCGACTTCCCAGCCGCGGTTGAACGTGTAGACGTTATTGCGGACGTCGACGCAGTTTCCGGCGACTTCGCCCTGCACCCACGGATGGGCCACGCCGTCGCTGCCGACCGGAGCAGGCAACGGCTTCGGCCATGACGGATCGACGACAAAGTGAGGCGCCTGTTGCGCGTGCAGCGGTGGCGCCCAGCCGCTCGCAGCGATGGCGGCAAGCACCCCGCCAATAAAAGCCAGAGATTTGAAGTGGTTGATTTGCATGAGATCCTCCCGGCGCGGACCAATGTTTCTTGGTCGCACACGTTTTGACACGACTCATCGTTCTCCCGAGAAGACGGGAGCGAATCCGCACCTTCGGCGCAGATATCGATCAGTCGCGCCGGAGGCGCACAGTCGAAGCTAATGCGAGCAAGAGGGGATGGATGTGAATGCAGACACATCCCAGCCCAACAAAACCGTATACCCAAGGTGGTGACTGTCAAGCTTTGTTCGTTGACGCATGGCAGGGGTCTCACAAACTACGAACTGAAAAACTTCCTAGGAGCATCAGCGTTGCGCTGCACAATCGATACGCGGGCCGAAGAGTGCAAAGGCGCGAGCATGCTGCTCTGTCGACATCGCCATCGCCCCTGATGCCGCGATCACGCGAGGGCGCGCCGTTCTATAACTCGTCGCTTGCGGGGGGCGCCGCCGAGTGCATCAAACAAATTCGTTCGGGCGAATGAGCTGCTTGCCGAGCCGGTCGCGTGTGATCGACTGGCGGGTTAGCAACTCCGCGATCTTTGGGTCGGGAAGGCCGATCCGCAGGGATATCGGCATTTGCTCAAAGCGGATATCGCGATGACGGATCTTGTTCGGCTCGTGACCTGGCGCCGATAAGGGTCAGGTGTCCTGTTGCCTTTGATCCCGATCAAGGCGGGAAGCAAGGGCGCGGCATTTAACTGACACATGAAACCCGAAGATTTTGCCATCTGGCATCGGCCGAAGCTCGCCCAAATCGCCAAGCATCCGTCCATTGAATTCGCCGACTATGAGCGCCGCCTTAAATCACTGCAGTCTGTTATGCAGTCGATCCAGCAGTCTTATCTCGGAACTCAAGAACGGGCGGTTATCGTGCTCGAAGGCTGGGACACCGCCGGCAAGGGCGGAATAGTTCGCAGGCTGGGTTGGGCGTTGGACCCGCGAAGCTTCAAAGTTTATCCGATTGCAGCGCCATTGCCGCACGAGCATGGCAGACACTACTTACAGCGCTTTTGGGAAAAGCTGCCCGCTCCTGGGCAGATCGTCGTCTTTGACCGCTCCTGGTATGGGCGAGTGCTGGTCGAAAAAGTCGAGGGACTGGCCAGTAAGGCGCAGTGGCACAGGGGCTACGATGAGATCAATGAATTCGAGCATATGATGGTCGCAGATGGAATTCGGATTGCCAAATTCTTCTTGCATATAACCCCGGGCGAGCAAGCCCGGCGGTTCAAAGAACGTATCACCAATCCGCTCAAGCGTTGGAAGCTTTCGTACGAGGATTTTCGCAATCGATCGCGTTGGGCGGATTACGAAGTTGCAATCGAGGATATGCTCGAAAAGACTTCGCTGAAGCGGGCTCCCTGGTATCTGATACCCGCAAACAACAAACCCTTCGGCCGCATCGCTGTGTTTACAATCCTGGTCAAGATCCTCGGGGACGGCTTATCCCTGAAGCCGCGTCGCCTTGATCCGAAGATCGCAGAGATGGCGAAGGATCTATTTGATCTTGAACGAAATTGACGTTGCCCTTGCCAATCGGCTAGGGCGCATTTTACGCGCAAACGACATGGGTAACGTTCCGGCGCTTAGACCGATGCGTGCGCGATGCCTTGCTTGGCCTTGAGCGCATCGCCCGCGGCTTCGTAAAAACTCGCGCCTTCGGGCAGCACGATCGACGCCGAACGCACGGCGTGCGTTGCCGGATCGAGGCCGTCCGGCTCCTTGCCTTGCGCGACCGCGAGCGCGGCCTTGCGCAAGCGCACGCGCGCCATGATGACGCCGTTGTCGGTCGAAACCAGATTTTCCTTGGTCCGATCCTGGATCGGGCCGCAGCTTTCCTGAATCGCGGCATCCTGCATGGCGATGCCTTTCACGCCGCAATACGACTTGTGATGCTTCTGCGCCACGCGGTCGATCATGTAGTCATTGTCTTTGTTGACCACCGGCCGGAACGACCCGGGAATGAGATTGACGTGGATGCCACCGCCGCTCCCCATCACCTCAAGCTCGTGCGCCGACATCGGACGAGCGGGATGGTACGTGAAGCACCACGACATGCAGTTCTCGTCGTCGATCGGTACGAAGGCGTGGCCATTGAGCGCGTTGTCGCCGTAGGGCGGGATCATGGTGTGGAACGGCATCACCCACTGGGTGATGCGCCAGTAGAGATTTCCCGGCGTCGCCGGGCGGCGCACGCCGATCACCATGCCACCCTCGTTCTCGATGACTTCGAAACGCACCGTGGTCTCGCGGGTGAATTCGGCGCCCTGGCCGACATGCAGCGGATCGCTGCGCAGATCGTGTCGGTGGAGGAATGAGACGTGCACCGAGTCGATGCCGCCTTCGAGCGCCTGCAGCCAGTTGCATTCCTGCGTGCGCTTGGACGACAAAGCGGTGCGTGCCGGGCACGGTCGCCCATTCGAAATTCGGCTTGGGCGGTTTCTTGTCGGCGGGGCCCATGTAGACCCAGATCACGTCGCCCAATTCGAGGCACGAATACGACGCGAGCTTGATCTTCTGGCAGAAGCCGCTTTCGGCCGGTTCCGATGGCACCTCGGTGCACTGGCCATTAACGTCGTATTTCCAGCCATGATACGGGCAACGCAGCCCGCCTTCCTCGTTGCGCCCGAACCACAGCGACACGCCGCGATGGGCGCAGAACTCGTCCATCACGCCGACGCGTCCGGCGGTGTCGCGGAACGCGACCAGCCGCTCGCCGAGGAGCTTCAATCGCACCGGCGGGCAGTCCGGCTCGGGGATTTCGGACGACAGCAGCGCCGGAATCCAATAGCGCCGCATCAGCGCGCCCATCGGCGTGCCGGGGCCGGTCAGCGTGAGGAAATCGTTCTGTTCGTGTGTGGTCATAGGCCTTATTCCCGAGGTTTGCCCAAAGTTGCGGCTAAAATTGTCCTTCTGGCCGAATCTGTCAATTTGCGTCGCCGCATTGCGGCAATCGGTACGCCGCAACGCTCGTCCTGTGCTATCCTGGAACCGCATTCCGGAGCTGCGCCATGAGCAGAAAACGCGTCCGCAATCATTCCCATTGGGGTGCCTTTGTGGCCGAAGTCGAAGACGGCCGTGTTGTCGGCGTACAGCCGTTCGAACACGATCCCGATCCTTCGCCGATCATCGAGGCGATGCCGGATGCGGTCCATTCCAAGACGCGCATCGCGCAGCCATACGTGCGCGAGGGCTGGCTCAAACATGGCCCGGATTCCGGGCAAGGCCGCGGCCGCGAGCCGTTCGTGCCGGTGTCGTGGGATCGCGCGCTCGATCTCGTCTCAGGCGAACTGACCCGCGTCAAACGGGATTACGGCCACGCCGCCATCATGGCCGGCTCGCAAGGCTGGGGCTCGGCCGGCATCTTTCATGAAGCGCGCGGGCAGTTGCGCCGCTTCATGGCGCTGTTCGGCGGTTTCATCGACCAGGCTTCGAATTACAGCTTCGGCACCGCGCTGGTGTTTCTCCCGCATGTGCTCGGCAGCGCCCAGGCGGTGACCGGCCCGCTCACCTCCTGGTCGTCGGTCGCCCGCCACAGCAAACTGATGGTGCTGTTCGGCGGCGCCAATACCAAGAACATGCAAGTCGCGAAGGGCGGCTGCGGCGCGCACGCGACCACGTCGAGTCTTGCCGACGTCGCCCGCGCCGGTGTTCGCGTCGTCAACATCAGCCCGATCCGAGAGGATGGCCCGGCGAGCGTCACGCCGGAATGGATCGCGATCCGGCCCGGGACCGACACCGCGATGCTGCTGGCGCTCAGCCACACACTGATCGCGGATGATCTGCACGATCGCGAATTCCTCGCCCGCTATTGCAACGGCTTCGACCAGGTGCGCGCCTACGTCATGGGCGAGAGCGACGGTCAGCCGAAGGACGCCGCCTGGGCCGCCGCGATCACCGGCGTTGATGCCGACATGATCCGCACGCTGGCGCGCGACATGGCGGCGACGCGCACCATGGTCGCCGCGTCGTGGTCGTTGCAGCGCGCCGATCACGGCGAGCAGCCTTACTGGGCGGTGATCCTGCTGGCATCGTGCCTCGGCCAGATCGGACTTCCTGGCGGCGGCTTCGGTTTCGGCTACGGCTCGACGATGGGCATTGCCGAACCGCCGGCGGCGTTCCGCACGCCGGGCATGGAGGTCGCCGCCAATCCGCTCAACCGCGCGATCCCGGCGGCGCGGATTGCACAGTGTCTTCTCCATCCCGGCGAGCCTTACGACTTCAACGGCCGCCGCAGCGCCTACCCGGATATCAAGCTGGTGTACTGGGCGGGCGGGAACCCGTTCCATCATCATCAGGACATCAATCAACTACGCGCGGCGTTCCGCCGGCCGCAGACCATCGTGGTGCATGAGCCGTGGTGGACGGCGACCGCGCGCCACGCCGACATCGTGCTGCCGGCGACGACCACGCTTGAACGCAACGACATCGGCTGCGCGCAGCGCGACCGTTTTGTCATCGCCATGCAGAAGGGCATCGAGCCGGTCGGCGAGGCGCGCAACGACTACGATATCTTCGCCGCTCTTTCGCAGCGGCTGAATTTCGCAAGCGAATTCACGCAAGGCCGCGATGAGGACGCATGGTTGCGGCATCTTTATGATTCATGGCGCGCCAGCATTCGCACCAATGCGGCGGCAATTCCGGATTTCGAGACATTCTGGAAGGACGGATTTCTGGAAATTCCGCGCGGCGCCGATGAATATGTGATGTTCGAGAAATTCCGCGCCGATCCTGCCGCCAACAAGCTGACGACGCCTTCGGGCCGTATCGAGCTGTTCTCGGAAAAGATCGCAGGCTTCGGCTACGACAATTGTCCGCCACATGCGACCTGGATCGAGCCGTCGGAGTGGGTCGGCGGTTCGATCGCGCGGACTTATCCGCTGCATCTCGTCTCCAGCCAGCCGCGCCATAAGCTGCACAGCCAGATGGATGACGGCCCTATCAGCGCGCGCGGCAAAGTCGACGGCCGCGAGGCGGTGGCGATGCATCCGGACGATGCGCGGCGGCGCGGCATCAAGGCCGGCGATGTGGTGCGCGTCTATAATGTGCGCGGCGCCTGCCTCGCCGGCGTGGTGCTCAGCGATACGCTGTCGCCGGGCGTGGCGAAGCTGTCGTGCGGCGCGTGGTACGACCCGGCCGGCGCCGAAGACGGCGCGGTGTGCGCGCACGGCAACGCCAATGTGCTCACCCACGATCGCGGCAGTTCGAAGCTCAGTCAGGGCCCGTCGACCGGCACCAACATGGTCGAGATCGAGCGCTGGATCGGCCCGCTGCCGCCGGTGCGTGCATTCGAGTCACCGGCAACCGCCGCTGCTCCCGCCTGAAATCTTGATCTGCCTCAAATCGCGTGGGCAAGAATTTTCGTAGCATCGCCTTCTGAAAAAGAGAGGGCGACAGCAATGACTCAGGCGCGACCAAAAATCATCATCGTCGGCGGTGGTATCGGCGGACTGTTCGTGGCGAATGCGCTCGTCGGCCAGGGTATCCAGGTAACGGTATACGAACAGGCCCCTGCACTCGGTGAAGTCGGCGCCGGCGTCTATTTGACGCCGAATTCGGTGCGGCAGTTGCAGCGGGTAGGCTTAGGCCCGGCGGTCGAGAAATGGGGCGCCAAGGTCGGCAACAAATCGCGTTATTTCCATCACGACGGTTCGCCGATCGCGTCGGTCCAGGTGACCGACTCTTCGGGGTGGAATGCGACCTACGGAATGCACCGCGCAGATCTCGTGGACATGCTCGCCAAGGCGCTGCCGCTCGGTGTGGTCAAGACGGGGCATCGCTGCACCGCGTTCGAACGGGATGGCGAGCTGGCGCGGGTCCGTTTCGAAAACGGGGCGGTTGCCGAAGCCGATGCTGTCATTGGCGCCGATGGAATCCACTCGGTACTGCGGCCACATGTGTTTCCGATCTCGCGTCCGGTGTTCTCCGGGACCGTTGCCTATCGCGGCGTGGTTGCGTCCGAACTCGTTCCCAGTTGGCCGGCGGAGAGCTGGCTGATGTGGCTCGGCAAGGGAAAACATTTTCTAGTCTACCCGCTACGCGGCGGCGCGCTCATCAATTTCGTTGGCTTTGTGCCGGCCGACACGGAGATGAAGGAATCTTGGTCGGCTGCCGGCGACCCCGATGCGCTTCGGCGCGAATTCGCCGACTGGGATCCGCGGATTGGAGCGCTGCTGAAGCAGGTGACCAAGACATTCCGGTCGGCGCTTCATGATCGCGAGCCGCTGCCGTGCTGGACAAAGGGACGATTGACGCTGCTTGGCGATGCCGCCCACGCGATGCTGCCGCATCTCGGGCAGGGGGCCAATCAATCGATCGAGGACGGGATGGCGCTCGCCACCATTCTGGCCAATACGGATCGCTCGGCCATCCTGGCCGCGCTCTTGGTTTACGAACGGCTTCGCCGTGAGCGAACCGCGGCGGTGCAGACCGGCGCACGGCAGAACGGGCTCCGCTACGACTCGTTCCACGGCGACCTCAACCTCCGCGACGCCGAGATCAAGGCTCACTCCGAATTCCGCAAGCAACTCTACGATCACGACGTCGTCCCCGAGGCGCGAGCCGCCGCGGTGGAGCTGGTCTAGGCGGTGCGCTGCGGTGGCGCGTTCACGCTTTGGCGCCGGCACCTTTGACGTGCCAGCCATGCATTCCCGGCTGGCTTTGATCTAGATCAAAACGCTCACCGCAGGCCGAACGATATTTGTTGCACTTGTAACTATCATGCGGGAGGCGACGATGCTGCGGAAAGAACAAAACGATCTTGTTACCCAAACCGGGCCGCAAACCCCGATGGGCCGGCTTTTCCGCAGCTATTGGACGCCGGTCCTCCTCGCCAGCGAACTTCCCGAAAACGATTGTCCGCCAGTTCGGGTGAAAGTGCTTTCGGAGCGTCTGGTCGCCTTCCGCGACACCAAGGGCCGTTACGGGCTGATCGATGAGTTCTGCCCGCACCGCGGCGCTTCGCTGTGGTTCGGCCGCAACGAGGAATGCGGCCTACGCTGCCCGTACCACGGCTGGAAGTTCGACGTGAATGGGCAATGCCTCGAAGTGCCGTCGGAGCCGGAGGAAAGCGGCTTCGCCAAGAGGATCAAGCTGCAATCTTATCCACTGGTCGAGCGCGGCGGCGTGCTGTGGACCTACATGGGCCCGCCGGAGCGGCAGCCGCCGTTGCCGGAGTGGGAATTCGCGCTGGTGCCGAGCAAGCAGCGCTTCGTCTCGAAGCGGTTCCAGGAATGCAACTGGCTGCAGGCCATGGAGGGCGGAATCGACTCCAGCCACGTCTCGTTCCTGCATCGCGGCAACATCAATTCCGATCCGTTGTTCAAGGGCGCGAAAGGCAATCAGTACAATCTCCAGGACGCGCGCCCGGTCTTCGAGGTGGTGGAGAGCGCCGGCGGTCTCTACATCGGCGCACGCCGCAATGCCGAGGACGGCAACTACTACTGGCGCATCACCCAATATGTGCTGCCGTCTTTCACGATGATCGCGCCGCGCGGCGGCCACACCGTGCACGGCCATTTCTGGATTCCGATCGACGACGACAATTGCTGGGCCTGGAGCTACGACTATCATCCGACCCGCGCGATCACCGCCGCCGAACGCACGGCGATGGAGGAGGGCAAGGGCATCCACTGCAAGCTTGTGCCCGGCACCTATCGGCCGCTCGCCAACAAGGACAACGATTATTTGATGAACCGCGACGCTCAGCGGCGTGGCGAAACTTACAGCGGCATCGACGGCATCGCCATTCAGGATGGCTCTCTGCAGGAGAGCATGGGGCCGATCGTCGACCGCACCAAGGAGAATTTGGTCTCGACCGACAACGGCATCATCATGGCGCGGCATCGTCTGATGCATGCCGCGCGGGAACTGTGTGACAAGGGCACAGTTCCGCCCGGCGTCGACGTTGTCTCACCAGAAGGTCCGCTCGGCATCTGTCATTCTGCCTCCCGACAAACCGTTCAAGGACGCCGCCAAGGATGCGCTCCGCGTGCGCGAGGGCGTCGCGCCGGCAACGGTCTAGTGGTGCGGCGCGTGGAGGCCAAGCTGTAGGAAACAAAAACGGCTTACGAGGAGGAGACCATGATCCAGGCGCGCAGAATTGGCCATGCGACTTTCGAGACGCCCGACCTCGATCGCGCGGTCGACTACTACACGAGCATCGCGGGACTGGTGCTCACCAGCAAGGAAAAGGACCGTGCGTCCTTCGCCAGCAAGGTCGGTCAGCTCGTCGTTGTGGTCGAACGCGGAGAGACGGCGCGCTGCACGAAGCTGTCGTTCGAGGTCGCTCCCAATGCGGACTTCAATGACATGCGTCGGGAGCTTGAACGGATGGGGATTGCCAGCGACATCCGTAACGATTCGATGCCCGGTATTCCCAAGGTCCTGACGTTCAAGGATCCCAAGGGAACGACGATCGAGCTGTTTTCGGAATGGCAATACCTCGGATCACACCATCAGGTAATCGGTGTTGGCCCGCTCAAGCTCGGCCATGTCGCCTTCATCGTCGATGACGCAAAGAAGCTCGCCGATTTCTACCAAAAGTGCTCGGCTTCCGGGTGTCCGACTGGGTCGAGGATTTTTTCGTCTTCATGCGCTGCGGGCCGGACCATCACACGGTGAACTTTCTCACCGGCAAGACCACAAAAATGCACCACATCGCCTTTGAGGTGAAGGACTTCGCCCAAATCCAGAGCGCCTGCGAGCTGTTTGGCGAGAAGGAAATTCCCATCATTTGGGGCCCGCTGCGTCATGGACCGGGGCATAACGTCTCGACCTACCACCATAACCCAGATGGCGAGGTCGTCGAGTTCTACACCGAACTCGACCAGATGAAGGACGAGGAACTCGGCTTTTTCGAACCTCGGCCTTGGCATCACGATACTCCGCAACGTCCCAAGGTGTGGCGCGGAATTGCTTCGCGATCGGTTTGGGGGCCTCCTCCGACGGAAGACTATATGCGCAACACGGCAAAGTGAGGATGTCATGACAGCAACTCGCGGATACGTGCCGGCGGCTGAAGCGGGGCTAGGCGTCCATTCGCTCGATCGTTTTGTGCTCACCGTCCCCAAGCTCGGCGAAGCGGAACGCTTCTATTCCGAGTTCGGGCTCAACGTTATGCCTTCCGGCAACACGCTTGCGCTCAAGACCTTCGGCCGGGACCAGCAGTGGGGCCTGGTGGTCGAAGGCAAGCGCAAGCAGCTGCATCACCTTTCGTTCGGCTGCTATCCCGACGATCTGCCGTATTTGCAGGAGCGCGCGGAAGAAAGCGGCATCGAGATCCTTGATCCTCCGCAAGGCTTCGAGAGCAATGGCTTCTGGTGCAGAGACCCTTCGGGTCTGCTGGTCGAAATAAAGGTCGCGGCAAAATCCTCGCCGGATAACAAAACGGCGGGAGTTTGGTCGTCGTCGCCGGAAGGTGTGGCGGGCGCTCCGGTCAGATCGCATGCACCGGCGGCGTGGCCGCGGCGGCTCTCGCATGTACTCGTATTCACGCCGAATATCGGCCGAGCGGTGGATTTCTATTCGAACATCGTCGGACTTCGGCTTTCGGATCGTTCCGACCGCGTTGCGTTCATGCACGCGATCCATGGCAGCGACCATCACATCGTCGCTTTCGCGGAATCTCCTGCGCCGGGGCTGCACCATTGCAGCTGGGACATGCGCGGCATCGACGACATCGGCCTGGGCGCCATGTCCATGGCTGCCAAGGGCTACACCAAAGGCTGGGGATTCGGCCGCCACGTGCTCGGATCCAATTATTTCCACTACGTCCAGGATCCGTGGGGCAGCTACGCGGAGTATTCGTGCGACATCGATTACATCCCGGCGACCAGTGGCTGGGAGGCCGGCGATCACGAGCCCGAAGATTCATTCTACCTCTGGGGGCCTTCGCCACCTGACGACTTTACCTTCAATCGCGAAATCTAATGGGAGGATGGATATGAGCCAGGACATCCCAGGCACCGTCATGTTCGATGGCGATCAGGCGCAAAAAGGCTATGCGCTCAATCGCATGTGCTTTTCGTTCAACAGCGCCGAAAATCGCGCGGCGTTCGTGAAGGACGAGGACACCTATTGCCGGAAATTCGGCCTTAATGACGAGCAGCGCGCGGCGATCAAGAGCCGCAACGTCCTGCAGCTGATCGAGGCCGGCGGCAACGTCTACTACCTGGCGAAATTCGCCGGCATCTTCGGACTCAGGCGTCCAGGACATCGGCGCCCAGCAGACCGGCACGACGGTCGAAGAATTCAAGGCCAAGCTCGTCGCAGCAGGGAGATAACCATGGCCCACATCATCGGTGGAGTTGCCACTACGCACGTGCCCTCGATCGGCAAGGCGATCGCGGACAACAAGCAGAACGATCCCTATTGGAAGCCGTTCTTCCAGGGCTTCGATTATGTCCACTACTGGCTGGCCCGCGAGAAGCCCGACATCGCGGTCGTCTTCTACAACGATCACGGCCTCAACTTCTTCCTCGACAAGCTGCCGACCTTTGCGGTGGGCGCGGCGAAGGAATATCGCAGCGAGGACGAAGGCTGGGGAATTCCGGTCGCGCGTCCGGTCGAAGGCGATCCGGATTTGTCGTGGCACATCATCAACGCGCTAGTCGCCGACGAATTCGACATCACGATGTGCCAGGACATGCTGGTGGACCATTCGGTGACTATTCCGATGGCGCTGATGTGGCCCGGCAGCAAGCGCCAGCCGATTCGAATCGTGCCGGTGTCGATCAACACCGTTCAGCATCCGCTGCCGTCGTTGAAACGCTGCCTCAACCTCGGCCGTTCAGTCGGCCGTGCGATCGACAATTATCCGAAGGACGTCCGAGTCATGATCGTCGGCACCGGCGGACTGTCGCATCAGCTCGACGGCAAGCGCGCCGGCTTCATCAACAAGGAATTCGACAAGCTGTGCATGGACAAGCTCTCCAACGAGCCCGATGCGCTGACCGGCTACTCGACGCACGATTGGGTCGAGAAAGCCGGCGCTCAGGGTGTCGAATTCCTTAACTGGATGGCGATGCGCGGCGCGCTGACCGGGCAGGTGAAGGAGGTGCACCGCAACTATCACATCCCGATCTCCAACACGGCGGCGGCGACCGTTGTGCTGGAAAATCGCGAGGGTGCGACGCGCAAGGCGGCGTAAGCGGCCCGATTTCACCGAGGAGCCTGCGTGACGCCGCTATTGCGGCGTGCGCATCGTCCTGAAGGTTGCGAGCATCATGGGGCCGCCAATTCCGCGAGACGTGCCGGGGTCGCGGCGACCCAGCCACATGGCTAACCGTTGTTTAACGGAAGTACGGGTTTACCGAAACTAAAAACAACTGTGATTTTATACGCGACGCCTTCCTCCTTTGGTCGATGCCGTCGTGCCAGAAATTCCTTCCGAAAACAAATACTCACCGCGCCGGCTTCGCAAATTGATTGTCGGCACAGCGCTCGTCGTCGCGGCCATTGCGGGCGCCAATCTTCTGGTTTTGATTCTATCTTATCAGAACACGCTCCATCAAGTGCAGAACGGCCTGCTGCGGCAAAGCCGGACTTTGTCGGAATTGATTGGCCGATCATTCCAGTCTGTTGACCTGGTCCTGGCCAATGTCGAGGACAAGGTGAACCGGGAGGTCGCCACCAGCGCCGACACGCGCCGGCTGACAAGCCAAGAGTTCAATACGTTCCTCAAGGCGGAAAAATCGGAGCTGCCGCAGATCGACACAATGGCGGTCATGGATGCGCATGGAAAAAAGTTGAATCATTCGCGTGATTGGCCGGTCCCCGGCGCGGACATGTCTTCCCGCGAATATTTCAGGGCGCTGGCGGCAAATTCCGGACTGACGTCTTTCATCGGCGAACCCGTTCAAGGGCTCACCAGCGGCCACTGGGTCGTTGTCTTCGCGCGCGCGGTGAGGGCGGCAGATGGTCACCTCATCGGCGTAGTCTCGGCGTCGACTGTTCTGGACTATTTCGAAAACCTGTTCCGCTCCACCGCATTCGGCGAGGGGTATGCGGCTACGTTGCTCCGCAGCGATGGCAGGTTGTTGGCGCGGTTCCCGATGGTGGGAACGATCGGGCAGGTCGTGCCCGCATCCGTTCTCAGGAGAATGGCCGGAGAAAATTCCGGCGTTTCGCGGTCAATAAGCCCGGTCGATCATCAAGTCCCGAATTGCCGCGGCGCATCGGGTAGCCCAATATCCGCTTATCGTCGTTGTCACGCAAAACGAGAGCGCGGTGTTCGCGCTATGGCGCCGGACCGCGCTGGTGATGAGCCTTATCGCCACGCTGATTATCGTTCTCATTATCGTCGCCGCATACCTCTTGGCGCGGTCATGGAAGCAGCTCGATCGTCTTAGCGCGGCGCGTGCCGAACTGGCGGAGTCCGACAAAGTGCGGGCGCTGGCCGAAGTCGAGCTGGAGCGCCAAAAGGATGTCGCCGAGCAGAGCATGCGGCTCAAGGTTGCGCTCGAGAACATGTCGCACGGCCTGTGCATGTTCGACGGCGATCAACGCCTGATCGTATGCAATCAGAAATATGCGGATGTCTACGGCTTGAGCAGGGAACTGACGCGGACCGGGACGCACATCAAATCGATACTTGAACACCAATCTGCTCTCATTATGAACGGCGATGCCAGCGATTATGTGAGGGGCCGCCTCGCCGATTTTGCTGCAAAAAAGACCTACCAGTTGACGCACAGGTTCCGGGACGGGCGTCTGATTTCGGTGACGCACAAGCCGATGCCCGGTGGCGGCTGGGTCTCCACCCACGTAGACGTGACCGAGCAGGTCGATCGCGAGGAATCCTTCAGGTTGCTGTTTGACAGCAATCCGGTGCCGATGTGGGTCATTGATCGCGAGAGCTTGCGCTTCGTGGCAGTCAACGACGCCGCGATCGTACATTACGGCTATAGCCGCGCGGAGTTCATGTCGATGGCCGTAACCGAACTGCGGCCTGAGGAGGATCGCGAACGGTTCGCAAAGTTCCTGCGGGCACTCGAGCCCGACCAGTTCGACGAAAATATCGGCCAGCACGTCACCGCTGGCGGGAAGATCATCGATGTCTCCGTCTATTCACGCGTGTTGACTTATGCCGGACGCAGCGCGCGGTTGACCGCCGTTCATGACATTACCAAGGCAAAACTGGCGGAAAACGAGTTGCGCCGAACGCAAAAGTTTCTTGACGCCATCATCGAGCACGTTCCTGTGCCGATCATGGTGAAAGATGTCTCGGGCGCACATAAACAGACGCTCGAATACCGCTACAGTCTGGTCAACCGGGCGTTTGAGGATCTTTTCGGCGCGCCCCGGGCCCAGGTCATCGGCAAGACGGTCCTTGATTTGTTCCCGAAGGAAAGGGTCGAATTCATCGCCGAGGAGAACAACGAAGCCTTGCTTACCGATGGCCCGATTTCTCGGCCCGATCATACTTTTCAGACAGTCAGCAACGGTACCAGGACGTGCACAGCGACGATCGTCGCGGTGCGCGACGATGAGCGCAATCCGCAATACCTCGTGACGGTCCTCCAGGACGTGACGGAGCGCAAGCGGACGGAGGATCGCATTGCCCGGATGGCGCATTACGATCAACTGACCAATCTCGCAAACCGGCGCACGTTCAACGAATCAATGGAAGCGGCGATCAAACGCGCGACAGAATGGGGCGGCCAGTTCACCGTTTTGTCCCTCGACCTGGACGGATTCAAGGAGACGAACGACACCTACGGACACCTGGTCGGCGACGCGTTGCTGTTCGAGGTGGCGCGGCGCCTCATGAACGCCGCCGATGGCGCATTCGTGGCCCGGGTCGGCGGCGACGAATTTGCGCTGATCGTGGACGGTAGCGTGGAGGTCGCAATACAGCTCGCGGAACGCGTTCTCCAAACATTCGACGAGGAGGTGCTCGTTGAAAACCGAAGGATCATGGCGGGCGCGACGATCGGCGCCGCCGTCTTTCCCATTCACGGCGCGGACAGCAAAACGCTGGTCAGCAACGCCGACATCGCGCTTTATCGTGCGAAGGGGATAGGTCGCGGCTCGATCTTGTTCTTCGATGCCGAAATGGGCGAACAGGTCCGCGAACGGCGTTCCTTGCAGGATTCGCTGCGGCTGGCGGTCGAACTAGAACAGCTTCGCCTGCACTATCAACCGCAGAAGACGATGTCGGGAGACACGGTCGGCTTCGAGGCGCTGGCTCGATGGCAGAGCCCCGACCACGGGCAGGTACCGCCGAGCGTGTTTATTCCGATCGCCGAGGAAAGCGGCCTGATCATACCGATGGGCGAATGGATTCTGCGCGAGGCGTGCCGCGAAGCGGCGCACTGGGACACGCCGCTGACCGTCGCGGTCAATGTCTCGCCGCTGCAATTCCGCTACGGCGATCTGCCGGCGCTCGTTCACACGATATTGCTCGACACCGGCTTGGCGCCGGACCGGCTTGAACTTGAAATAACCGAAGGCGTGTTCATCGACGACTTTTCACGCGCGATCTCGATCCTGTTGCGGCTGAAGTCGCTCGGCGTGCGGATCGCCCTGGACGATTTCGGCTCCGGCTATTCGTCCCTGTCGTATCTGCACTCCTTCGCGTTCGATTTGATCAAGATCGATCGAACGTTCATCTGCGATCTTGAGAACAACCGTCATTCGATGGCGATCGTGAACGCTGTCATTGATCTCGGCCATAGCCTGCACATTCCTGTGCTGGCCGAGGGTGTCGAAACCTCCGCGCAGCACGAGATACTGCGTGAGCGCGGCTGCGATGAGGTGCAAGGCTACCTTGTGGGCCGGCCGCTGCCGATTGAGTACTACGCCGACCTGACCGGGATCGCGCCCGCCACGCCTTCGAGCGAACGACTCGCGGGCTGAGTTCGCGCTGGAACTTTGCGCGGAACTGTTCGGAACTTTCAGCCCGCCGTCGCGTTTTACATCCCGGAACAGGGAGATAATGCGATGCAATGTGCGTTCTGTGGCAGGTCGATCAAGGCCCGGTCGGCGTGGAAGGGCGCCAGCGAGCATTTCTATTGCAGTGAGTTTTGCGCCGACTCTGAAGGATCTCAGATCGCACCGGCGGTTGCGGAACCGATACGCCGAAAGAACCGCGCACCCACGCTGCTCGATCACCACTTGAGCCGGCCGTATGAGCGGTTGGAAAAGCTTCTGCCTTACAAGCGCCAACTCTCCGGGCGCGCCGCAGCAACTCCGCCGCGTGAGACCAACCGCGCGGCCTAGCTTTGGCCCTTCTTCAGCAGCTTGTTGGCGTTCCCTGAGAAAATCTTTCGCCTGTCCTCGGCTGAGATATCGAGTCTTTCGAGCGCCTCGATCGCCGGCTTGATCGGTCCGAGCGGCGTGTCGGTCGCGAACACAACCTTGTCGGCGCCGAAGAAGTCGAAGCCGCAGCGCAGCGCGTGAACGCCGCCGCCGAACATGGCCGTATCGCCATAGAATTCGCGGAAATATTCGAGGTGCGGCCGTTTGAGTGACGGCAGGATCTTTGAATAATCCTCGTCCAAGGTGCGCTGACCGAGCACATCGAGGCCGGGGCCGACCCTGCCGTCGTAATACGGGATCATGCCGCCGAGATGATGGGTGATGATCTTGATGTTCGGATAGCGGTCGAACAGGCCGCAGAACACCAGCCGCGCCATGGCGACCGAGGTGTCGTAGGGCCAGCCGAAACACCACCACATTTCAAAGCGCGATTTCTGTTCGGCCGGATAGTCCGGCATCGCGGCGGTGCGGGCCGGATGCAGCCAGATCGGCCGATCGAGCTGGGCCATGGCTGCGAACAGCGGCTCGAACACGGGCTCGTCGAGCGGCCGGCCGGCAAGCGGGGTGAAAATCTGCACGCCCGCGGCGCCAAGTTCGTTAATGGCGCGCTTGGCCTCCGCGACCGACGCCATGACGTCGGTCAGGCACAGCGCCGCGACAAAGCCGGCAAAACGGTCGGGATGCTTCGCGCACAGCTCGGCCATGGCGTCATTGGCGATGCGGGCCAGCTCCAGGCCTTGTCCGGGCGTGGCAAAATCCTCAATCGGCGGATTGGGCAGCGACACCACCTGGCGGTAATCGCCGAACTGATCCATCTCGGCGAAGCGCGCATCGAGGTCGTGAATCTTGCGTACGCCGCGCAGCCGAGCGGCGATGTTGCCGAGCTTCGGCGCGACCTTGTTCATCTCGTCGAGAAAGCGAGCGGGTGAGATGTGGCAATAGAGGTCGATGAGCGTGTCGTTGCTCATGGGCGTTCTCCCGAGGGCATGGCGCGACTTCGTTAGTCGCGGCTAGGTCATCACCCGCACGGGCTTGCCGTCAAGAAAGCCGCGAATGTCTTCGACGACGCCGGCGAAATAGTGCTTGTAATTCTGCTCGGAAACGTAGCCGAGATGCGGGGTGAGTACGACGTTGTCCATCTTGCGCAGCGGATGATCGAGCGGCAGCGGCTCGGTGTCGAATGTGTCGAGGCCGGCTCCGGCGATTTTCTTGTCGCGCAGCGCGGCCAATAGCGCCGCCTCGTCGACGATCGGCCCGCGCGACGTGTTGATCAGAAACGCGCTCGGCTTCATCAGGTCGAACTCCTTGGCGCCCACCATGCCGCGCGAGCGTGCCGACAGCACGTTGTGGATGGTGATGAAATCCGACTGGCGGAACAGGTCGTCCTTGCCGACGTAGCCGACGCCCAACTCCTGGCATCGCTCCGGCGTCAGGTTCTGGCTCCAGGCGATCACCTTCATGCCGAACGCATTGGCGATGGCCGCGGTGCGGGCGCCGAGTTTGCCGAGACCGAGAATGCCGAGCGTCATGCCTTCGAGGTCTGGACCGATGGTGCTCTGCCAGACGGTGCCGGCGTGCATGCGGGCGTTCTCGTAGCCGATGTGGCGGGTGAGTTCGAGCATCAACCCGATGGCGATGCCGGAGGTCGGGCTGCCGAACGAGCCGGTGCCGCAGACGGTGATGCCGCGCGCCTTTGCCGCCTCGGTGTCGATCGAGGCGTTGCGCATGCCGGTGGTGATCAGGAGCTTCAGGTTGGGGAGCGCCTCGATCACGGCGCCCGGAAACGCGGTACGCTCGCGCATGGCGATGATGATCGCGAAGTCCTTGAGCGCGGCGATGACGCTTTGTCCGGCGCCCAGATGCTCGTTGAAGACCTTGATTTCAACGTCGGCCTTGACCTTCGACCAGTCGGCGCTTTTCAGCGCGACATTCTGGTAATCGTCGAGGATTGCGCAGCGTACCGCCATGATCTCCCACCCCGGATGCACATTTTTGAGTGCTAAGCCGTCTCATAACGGCGGGGCGAAAACAAGCGGCGGTGGGGCAGGGGTTTATGTGCGGATAAGCCGCAAAGGCGGATTTGTGACGGGATGCGAATGAGGCCAGGCGCCTGTGGGGGCGGTTCGCAAAGACTTAGGCGTGGTGCCCGGCGACCTTATGAACCGCTACAGACGAAACGCGCGTCGCAGGTACCGTCTTGGGGGCGAGATTGCCGTATTTGGCGTGCCATTTTGGGCCAGGTCCGCGCATATAGTGCCGCTCGGGCCGGTACGGACCGCCCTCGCCGAGACCTCGCTGCAACTCACGCACTGCCTTCGCAAAATTCCGCCACATGACACGCTCCCGGGCCGTTTCGATCGAGCCCTTCTTGGGATGTCTCCACCCTTATGTCTCGCGTCCCACGCAAAGGTTCACATAAGAACGCGAGTTTTAATTTCAAACGCTCGTTTGATACAATTGTCGTCCTGAAATCATTAAAATTTGGTGCGATTTAGGCAGCGGAAGGTTCCAAACGCTTTTTAGCGTTGAGGAACTTTTACCGCGATCGCCGACATGCGCGGCCGGGGCGATTGCTGCGCCGGAAGCGTGGTTAGCGGACCGTAACCAGGAGGGGCATGCCGCCGGCCGGGCGGAGCGTCACGCGCGCGAGCGGCTTGGGCTTGTGACCGGCCACCGGCGCAAAGTGGAAAGCCCGGACCAAGGTGGCGAGGATCGCCGTGGCCTCGAGCATCGCAAATCCCGCGCCGATGCAGATGCGCGGACCGCCCCCGAATGGCAGATAGGCGTAGCGCGACCGCGCCTTCACCGGTTCTGCCGCGAACCGGTCGGGGTCGAAGGCATTGGGCCGCTCCCACAGCCGCACATTACGGTGCAGGGCGAACACCGGTATGTGGATGCGGGTCCCTGGCACGATGGGCCTGCCGCCAAGCTCGAACGCCGCCTTCGCCTCGCGGCCAATACCGGGCGCCGGCGGATAAAGCCGCATCGCCTCCTGAATCACCTGGCGGCAGAACGACAGCCCCTCGATATGCGGACCTGCGATCGGCGCGTCCCCGGCAACCGCTGCCACCTCCTCGGCCACGCGCTGCTGGCTGTCCTGGTCCTTGGCGAGAAGCCAAAGCGTCCAACTCAGCGCAACGGCGGTGGTCTCGTGGCCGGCGATGATGAAAGTCAGGAGGTTGTTGACGACTTCGTCGTCGCTCATGCTCCGGCCGGTTTCCTGATCGCGCGCCGCGAGCAGCGAATCGAGCAGATCCGCATGTACCGACGGGGCGGCACGGCGGCCCGCGACGATGCGCAGAAGGTCGCGGCGGAGAAAATCGCGTGCCCGCAGCGCCCGGCGGCGGCCCGGATAGGGTAGCCACTCCGGCAGCGAAAATAGCACGTAGATGATCTGCCAGGGAATGGTGTTGAAGCTCTGTGTCAGCGCGCGGCTGAAGCTTTCGGCATCGAGATCGGCGGTGCCGCCGAGCAGCACGTCAACGATGATGTCGAAGGTGGTTCGGGTCATCGCCGCGGCGGCATCGACCTGCTGGGTCCCGCCTGCGATGCGCCAGCGTTCGGCCTGACGCTCGGCCATCGCGGTGAAAATCGGCACGAAGGACATAAGTGTCTCGTGGCGGAAGATCGGCGCGACCGCGCGACGCTGCCAGCGCCATTCCGCGTCTTCGGCGAGAAAGATCGAGTTGGCGCCGATTGCAGGCGCAAAGGCCCGCCGGGTGACGGGATCGCGCAGCATGGCTTCCACCTTGCCGACGAGGACTTCGCCGATCAGGTCGGGGTCGGCGATCAGGATAATGTCGCGCCGGGTCCTGCCCAGGTCGACGACGCCCTGTTCGTAGGCCGAGCGCGGAATTGTCTCGATGTAATTGCGAAAAGTCAGCGGTAGCCCGCGCAGGCCGAGCGGGCGTGCGGGTGGCTCAAACGGAATGAGGTCGGGATCGATATACACGCGTAGGCCCGGTTGCGGCGGCTTGCCCTTTAGCCAGTCAGTCGTTACATCAACCCCAACTTCCCACACATTGGCGCAAAAAGAGGGCAGGGCAGCAAGCCCGTCGCAACATGGCCCGTCAGTTCATCTATCACATGGAAGGCCTGTCCAAGACCTACCCGGGAAACCGCAAGGTTTTGGACAACGTCAATCTGTCGTTCTACCCGGACGCCAAAATCGGCGTGCTCGGCGTCAATGGCGCCGGCAAGTCGACGCTGCTGCGCATCATGGCGGGGCTCGACACCGAGTTTAACGGCGAGGGCTGGGTGGCTGAAGGCGCCCGTGTCGGCTATCTGCAGCAGGAGCCGCAGCTCGACGCGGCCAAATCGGTGCGCGAGAACGTGATGGAGGGCGTGGCGCCGCAGCGCGCAATTCTCGATCGCTACAACGAGCTGGCGACGAATTACTCCGACGAAACCGCCGACGAAATGACCAAGCTTCAGGATGAGATCGAGGCCAAGGGGCTGTGGGATCTCGATTCCAAGGTCGACCAGGCGATGGACGCGCTGCGCTGCCCGCCCGATGACGCCGATGTGACGAAGCTGTCGGGTGGCGAGCGGCGGCGGGTGGCTCTGTGCCGGTTGCTTCTGGAACAGCCCGAACTCCTGCTGCTCGACGAGCCCACCAACCACCTCGACGCCGAATTGGTGATGTGGCTCGAAGGACATCTGCGCAACTATCCGGGCGCCATCCTGATCGTCACCCACGACCGTTACTTCCTCGACAACGTCACCGGCTGGATTCTCGAACTCGATCGCGGCCGCGGCATTCCCTACGAGGGCAATTACTCGTCGTGGCTCGTGCAGAAGCAGAAGCGGCTCGAACAGGAAGGCCGCGAGGAAGAAGCACGCCAGCGTACGCTGGCGCGTGAGCAGGAATGGATTTCCGCCTCGCCGCGTGCCCGCCAGGCCAAATCCAAGGCGCGCTACGAGCGCTACGAGGAGTTGCTGAAAAAGGCCGGCGAGAAGCAGACGCAGACCGCGCAGATCGTCATTCCGGTGGCCGAGCGGCTCGGGGAGAACGTCATCGACTTCGATCATCTGCGCAAAGGCTTCGGCAACAATCTCCTGATCGACGATCTGACCTTCAAGCTGCCGCCCGGCGGCATCGTCGGCATCATCGGCCCGAACGGCGCCGGCAAGACGACGCTGTTCCGCATGATCACCGATCAGGAGAAGCCCGACAGCGGCACGATCAAGATCGGCGATTCGGTGCATCTCGGCTATGTCGATCAGTCGCGCGATTCGCTCGACGGCAAAAAGACCGTGTGGGAGGAAATTTCCGGCGGACTCGATCAGCTGATGCTGGGCAAGCGCGAGGTCAATTCGCGCGGTTATTGCTCCGCCTTCAATTTCAAGGGCGCCGACCAGCAGAAGAAGGTCGGCTCGCTGTCCGGCGGTGAGCGCAACCGGGTGCATCTCGCCAAGATGCTGAAATCCGGCGCCAACGTGCTGTTGCTCGATGAACCGACCAACGATCTCGACGTCGATACGCTGCGCGCGCTCGAAGAGGCGCTGGAGGATTTCGCCGGCTGCGCCGTGATCATCAGCCACGACCGCTGGTTCCTCGACCGTATTGCCACGCACATTCTCGCCTTCGAGGGCGACAGCCACGTCGAATGGTTCGAGGGTAATTTCCAGGACTATGAGAAGGACAAGATGCGCCGGATGGGTACCGACACGGTGCTGCCGCATCGGATCAAGTATAAAAAATTCACGCGCTAGCGGACTTTCCTTATTTCGCTTGGTCTGGATTGGACCGTCGGATCAATGCGGGGGCATCCGCGAGAAAATAGCGGCTGCGGGCATTGCGGCCGCAACGGCGACCGCCGAGATGCCTTGAAACGAACACATCTATGGCGCAGACGATTGGTGCGGCCTTGGAGCAAGATCCCACGAGACGGTTGCCGACTTTTGTGTAGCTCGCGCTCCGTTCAGATGATCTAGAAGAATGATAAGAAGGGTCATTGTTGTCTAGGAGCAGGCGGCGAGCCGCGTATACGGGATCAGTTGAACGGCTTCTGGCTCGCTCTTATTTCATGCGTCGACAGCCCAGATCGCGCGGGGCGTCTTGCTGATCACGGCGCATTCGGTGGTGCCTGGCGCCACGGCGGAAAACGCGTGCAACAGAAAGCTCCTGCTTTAGCTCGTCGGCTTACATGCAGGCCGGTATTTGACGAGGCCATCGCGTTCAGACCAGCCGCGCCGAGCGGTTGAGGCGACAGAGTTGACGTGTCGAAGAAGAGCTGTTGCCTTTCGAGGGGCTAATCACCGCGATGGAGAAGGGCCGTTTGGTTTTCCGCCACAAGGATGAACGTGGCCCACCGATCGCCCGGCCGCCGCAGCGCAATCAATTCCGAGGCCGATGATGTTGCGTCGACCCTGCCGATGGGAATGCTGCAATGACGGATAGCCTGCACAAATTCAAAATTGGACAAGCGGTTGAGCTTGTTGCTACGTCGTTCCGCTCTGCCGAGTCCGGGCACTATGAAATCGTCGGCCTGCGGCCAACGGAGGATAACAACGGCAATCCGCTCTATCGTGTGAAAAGCAAAGGCGAGCCGCACGAACGCGTGGTCCCCGAGAGCGACCTCATTCCAGTCGGCGAATCGCCGTCACAGGATTAATCGGGGCTTTCCATCGCCGACTGAAAAGGCGTCGAGGTCATGCTTGGTTTTCCAAACCCAAGTCGCGTTTTCGATCCAGTTCGGCGCGCAGTGCGATTTTGGGGACATGACAGCGCGATGGAGTGGTCGTTTTTCGTCACCGAGGACGCGCTCAAGAGGCTGCAACCGGAAATGACCAGGGACGAGGAAGGTTTGCTCCACGCCTTCGATTCCCATCGCGCTTTGATCCAAGCGGTGGCTACCAAGGCTTATAAGCAAGGCCGCAAGGGCTCCTACGAACTCGCCGAGACGGATTTCTGACGCAGTGCGGCCGCCTGGCACGTCAAATTGAGCCGGCGACGCGTTTGTCGAAGATGCCAAGATGCTTTTGCGCTTCGATGGGCATGTCGGGCACAGAGATGAGGCGCCCCATGAAGGTCGGCCAGGGCTTCTCGGCGAGCGGCTGAAGGTGCGCAAAGTTCCAGAACTGTCGCTCCGTCATTTCGATCTCGGTGACCTCGTTGTCGAGCACCCATCCGCGAAGCATCGTGAGCCGGCTTCGCTCGGGATCGCTGAACATCGTGTCTGGCAGAGCCTTCCTCATCGGAATATTGCCTTTACCAAAGGATTTCGGGCCTGAAACATTCATCTGATCCGCGGCCGTCCCACTGAGCGGAAAGGGGCTCTGGCGGCCTGAACGCGGCGCGGTCGAAGCAGCATGCGCGGCGTGTCCCGGACACATTACCGCGCATTCTTAACTCTTCTCTTAGCGCAGCCCCAAGAAGGGCGATGAGCGCGACGTGACTACGAGAATCTTTTGCCGTCGCCGGCTTTCCCGACAGGGCGCGGCGCGAAAGGCGCGGCCACCGGCGTTGCCTTCTTTTTGTTCTTGTCGGCTTTCGGCTTTTTCTTCTCGCGATTACTGCGCATTTGGCCTTTTGCCATCGTATCCTCCAATCCCGCTGGGAATTAACGCCCTTCGTAGTCGCCGCAGCTTAGCCTTCGCCGCCGAGTCGTGTGAAGTCGGCAAGTACGGCCGCGATCAGCTTCTGTTTCCGCGGGTCCTGCCCGCCGGGTGTCGCCGCGAACAGATTGAGGAGGTAGCGAGCCTTGTCGGCGGCGTCGTGCCAATTCGCGGCAGGAGCCGCCAGCAAATGCGCTTCCAACTCGTCTTGACGGCGGCGCAATTCGTTCTCGTTTGCCTCCACATTGGCCATGAGGCGACGAAGTTCGGTGGCCTTTTGCGCCGCGATCCCGCGATGCTGGTCGAGATCGATTGTCCGGTCCGTCACGACCGGGCGCCGCGGCGCGTCAGCGGATAGCTGGTGCTCTCGTACAGGCGGCGGATACCGTCGCTGTCGTATCTCCGCTCTTCGACTTCAAGGAAAGCGCCGGAGAGAAGGTCCGGCGAGAGATCTTCCATGGCGAACCGAATGGCGTCGGCTGCTTTCGCAAACCGCCTGTATCCCAGCGGCTGACGTCGGGGCAGTCGTTTTCGCGTCGGAAACAGCTCAGCCGCGGCTTTATAGTCAAATTCTCGCATCGAAAGGCCCTCACGTCTTGGCAAACTGCTCCGCGCGTCAGTCATTAGGCGTCGAAACGCTGAAACGCCTTCATTTAGACCGATAACGGTCACTATCCGCGGTGCAAGCGATTGAACATTATTCATCGCGCTTTGCGTATATATATAGGTCCGAGACGCCATGATTCCAAATGGAATACGCGAAATATTCCAAAATGCGGGTCGGATCGTTTTTTTGTTGTGAATTTGCGAGGCCTGCCTTATACGTTCGGCGTTACACAGGAAATCTGTCGTTGAACCCTGAAAGAGGCGCTTTCAAGTGGTTCATTCGCGCCGAGTAGGCGACGCGCATTGGGCGCGTGTTTCTGTGCAAATATCCTGAAATCCGATTGGTGCAGCGGCGGGTACGCCGCTCTCGACGCGCCAAGTGTGGAGAAAGTTTTGAACGGCAAAACCGAAACCGACGCGGATCCTGCCGCCATCGACGTGCGCGATCTGACTCACGCTCTCGCCCGGTACCGGGCACCGAACCATGGACGCAGCGTCTTCGAAATCCTGATAACCGTCGTTCCGCTGGTTCTTTTGTGGCTATCGATGTGGTTCGCGCTCCACTTCGGATACGGCTTTTATTTGCTGTTGGCGGTGCCCGCCGCCGGTTTTCTTGTTCGTCTGTTCATGATCCAGCACGATTGCGGCCATGGCGCATTTTTCCGGCATCGGCTCGCTAACGACTGGGTCGGACGCGTCATAGGCGTGCTGACGCTGACGCCGTACGATTTTTGGCGGCGGACGCATGCGCTCCACCACGCGACTTCCGGTAATCTGGATCGCCGGGGGATCGGCGACATCGACACTCTGACGGTCAAGGAATATCTGTCGCGGTCGCGCTGGGGGCGGCTCCGCTATCGGCTCTACCGACACCCGCTGGTAATGTTCGGCGTCGGCCCGGCTTATCTGTTCCTTTTGCAGCAGCGCCTGCCAGTCGGACTGATGCGCGGCGGTTGGCAGCCTTGGCTGAGCACCATGGCGACGAATCTCGCCATTGCGCTGCTCGCCGCTGTCGTGATTTGGGCGGTTGGTATCGGTCCATTCCTGCTCGTACAGTTGCCGATCATGCTCATCGGCGCTTCTCTCGGGGTCTGGCTGTTCTATGTCCAACACCAGTTCGAACACACGTTCTGGGCTTACGATCGAGCCTGGAGCGTTCATGAAGCTGCCCTGCGCGGTAGTTCGCATTACGACCTTCCAGCCGTGCTTCGCTGGTTCACCGCGAATATCGGCGTGCATCACATCCATCATCTCTGCAGCCGTATTCCGTATTATCGGTTGCCTCTAGCGCTGCGTAATCATCCCGATCTGAAAAAAGTCGGCCGCCTCTCCCTGGGACAGAGCCTTTTATGCGTACGTTTGGTGCTGTGGGATGAGGCCGCGCGCCGTCTTATCAGTTTTCGCGAACTTCGGACCTCGCTTGCTGTCGACGTTTCGGCGCCGCCGCAAGGTTGTCCGTCATGATCAAATGCAGGTCCAATCATTAGAATCGAGCAAGCAAGAATCGATTCGGCGTGCACGCGCGCCGTGATACGCCTTGCGAAAGTCGCCGCGATAGCCTAAGTGTCCCCAATCGACATTTGGCCGGACAATCGGGCCGTTTCGCCTTCCTTGAATGCAGGCGCGCGTTCAGACCCTCCAAACATCGACAAATCGAGTGCCGAGACGCGCAACTGTGCGTCTTGGGCTCACGTGCACCTAGCTCAATGAAAGGATTTTTCCATGACCACGGGCACCGTAAAGTTCTACAACGACCAAAAAGGCTTCGGCTTCATCCAGCCGGATGATGGCGGCAAGGACGTTTTCGTTCACGCCACCGCACTCGAGCGCGCCGGATTGCGCGGACTGGCTGAAGGCCAGAAGGTTTCCTTCGATACGCAGGAAGACCGCCGCACCGGCAAGATCGCCGTCAGCACCATCCAGATGGCGTAACCTTAAAGACTGTTGCTCCTCGCGGAATGACAATCGAAACCGCCCCCAAACGGGGGCGGTTTTTTTGTTTAGCAAGAGGATGCCGAGCGAAGACGGAATGCTACGGCGCTCGTTGCGGGTCGTTGAATGTTGCACGATCCACCAACATCCCGCGTTGCGCCAGGGCGGTCTTCAATTGCGCCAAGGCACTGTCGCCGGTTGCGAAACTGTTGGCCTTTTCCATGTGTCGGAGTAGCGCCTTCAATGCCGGGTCCTTGTCCCGGATGACCCACCTGCGGGCAAACACTTTCGCCTCATGCAGGTTCGATATGCGGACGGCCTGGGTCGCTCCAGGAAAATTGGCTTCGAAATAATCATGCGCTGGCAGAGACATTCGATCACCCGACATTGAACGCTTCATGCTGCGGCGCCCGGACGACGCGCGCAAGCGAGGTGCCGCGGCGATCCCCGCTATTTCGAGGCTATACCGGCTTTATTCCGTTTGGCCGCCGTTTATTCGGCTGCGTGCAGCACCTGCGTGTCGCGGCCGGCGCGCACGAGGCGCCCTGGCAGGGCGCCAGTGTGCTCGCCTTTCACGAAGATCGGCGTGCCGGCGGCGATCGTCATCTCGTAGCCATCGACCCGCTGCACGAAGCGGCGGCCGTTGGCCGGCATGTCGTGCAGCAGGATCGGCTTCTGCACTTGCAGCCTGTTGTAGTCGATGATGTTGACGTCGGCGCGCATGCCGGGCGCCAACCGGCCACGATCGGCGAGTCCGAAGAAGTCGGCGGTCTCGCTGGTCTGCCGCTTGACCAGCATCTCCACCGGCAGCTTGGGGCCGCGGCTGCGGTCGCGGCTCCAGTGTGTGAGCATGTAGGTCGGCACGCCGGAATCCACGATCGAGGTGCAGTGCGCGCCGCCGTCGCTGAGCCCCAGAAGGCACGCCGGATCGTTGAGCATTTCGCGGATCGGCTCGTGATCGCCGGTGACGTAATTGACCACTGGGAAATACAGATACTGGCCGTCTTCCAGAATGTAGTCGTAGGCGACTTCCTCCGGCGTCCGGCCTTCGCGCCTGGCGATCGCCGCCACCGACTTCTCCGGACCCGGTTCGTAGTCGGGCGGATTGCCCATGACGAAAAACTTGTCGAACGCCTTGGCGACGATCTGTCGGAATTGCGCGAGCTTTTCGATTTCGGCGTCTGACGGTATCTCGGATAGAATCTGCGCTCGCACCTGCGGGTCGCGCAGCCGCCGGCGCTGTTCTTCGATCGGCAGGCTTTCGAGTTTCTTGTAGGTCGGCCGCACCGTGAACGGATTGAGCGCGGTGCCGATACCCATCATCACGCCGATCGGCCGGCCTGCCATCTGCGCCGTCACCGGCAGACCCTGGGCGCGCATCTCGTGCACCGCCGTGATCAGGCGGCGCCAGCGTTGCGGGTCGCTGTAGCGATCGGTGAGCAGGAACCACACCGGGCGGCCGGTTTCGCGCGCCTGTTTGCGAATCCAGCGCAGTTCGAACTCCTCGTCGTCGAAATCGGAGTTCATGCCGAACGCACCGGTGCCGGTGACGCCGAGTGCGGAGCCGATGCCGAGCAGTTCGTGATCGTCAGCATCGCGCGACGGAACCAGTTCGCCGTCCGGTGTCTTGTGCGAGTCGGTGCGCGATGTGGTGAAGCCGAAGGCGCCGGAGCGCAACGCCTCAATGGTCAGCCGGCGCATCTCGGCGATGTCATCCGGCGTCGCCGCTTCGCGGCGGACCGCGCGGTCACCCATCACATACACACGCGTCGGCAGGTGCGCGGCTTGCGCGCAAATGTCGATCGCGCGCGGCCGACGTTCCAGTTCGTCCATGAATTGCGGAAACGTCTCCCATTCCCAGTTCAGCCCCGCGGCCAGCACCGGATTGGGAATTTCCTCGACGCCCTCCATCAGATCCATCAGTGCGCCGCGGTGCTCCTTCTTCACTGGAGCGAAGCCGACGCCGCAATTGCCGAACATCACCGTGGTGACGCCATGCCAGCACGACGGCGAGATCAGCGGGTCCCACATCGCCTGGCCGTCGTAGTGGGTGTGCACGTCGACCCAGCCCGGCGTAACCAGCAAACCGCTCGCGTCGATTTCGCGCTTGCCGGGCGACTGTTTGCCGCCGACACCGGAAATGCGGCCGTCCGCAATCGCCACATCGCCCGTGTAGGACGCCTTGCCGGTGCCATCGATGATGGTCCCGCCGCGAATGACGATGTCGTGCATGGAGCCGCTCCCTGGTTGCGACAGGGGCACTATAGCGTAACCGGCAGGGGCTCGGAACCGGTCGATTCAAGGTATGCGACAGCTATTTCGCCAGCAGCCCGTTGAGCACCATATCGAGGTGGGCGTCGAAATAGGCTTTCAGATCGAGCGGTTGGCGCTCGTCGAACATCATCATCCACAGATCCACGAGCGCGATCGGCGCGATGATGACCTGTGGCGTATCGACGATCGGCGACTGGCGAATTTCGCCGCGATCGACGCCGCGCTGGATCGCCTGTTTGAGCCGGTCGAGGCAGGGACGCAGGATTTCGTCGAAATAGCGGTCGGCAAGTTTCGGGAAACGCGGGGCGTCGGCAATCAGCATGCGCACCACCTCGCGGCGACGTTTGTCTTCGACGATGTACTGATAAATGAAGCTGAATTGGGCGCGCAGAAGGTCAGCCGTCGAGCCTTCGTGGGTCTCGTACATCTCCTGGACGGTTTCGTCCGCTCCCTTGGTGAATTCCTGCACCATGGAGATGAAGAGCTGCTCCTTGTTCTCGAAATAGACGTAGATCGTGCCTTTGGTCACGCCGGCGCGTTCGGCGATACGGTCGAGCGTAGTGGCGGCGTAGCCGTCGCGGGAGAATTCGATGAAGGCGGCCTCAAGGATTTCCTGGGGGCGCTCTGCCTTGCGCCGCCGCCGCGTTTCCGGTCGCGTTTCAAGAATCACCGCCATCGGGCCAGCTAATCGGTAATTGGGCGAAAAAGTCAAGTTATTGACTAACCGGATAGTAAATAACTATCCTTGTCCGTTCAGGGTGGTGTCAAATTGGTTAAGCCCGGTCGGGTCAAGGGGTCCCGCAGCCTATCTGCGGGCGCGCAATGGCGCGCATTGTTACGTGGTTTCGGCCGATATCGGCCGCAAGCCATGGCGGTGGCGTGCGCACTGTCGCTGCTGTCGGCATGCGCGGTCGGACCGGACTTCAAGGTTCCGTCGGCCCCGGAAGGCGCCGGCTACACACCCGAGGCCCACCCGGCTGCCGCAATATCGAGCGATGTTGAAGGCGGTGCCGCGCAAAGGTTTGAGCCCGGCCGCGACATCCCCGGCCAGTGGTGGCGGCTGTTTCATTCGAAGGATCTCGACGCGCTGATCGTGCAAGCGCTGGAAGCCAATCCAAGCCTGCAAGCGGCGCAGGCCTCGCTGTGGCAGGCCAAGGAGAATCTCTACGCGGCCAAGGGAAAGCTGCTGCCCCAAGTTGACGCCAACTCCTCGGCGACGCGCGAACAGTTCTCGCCGGCCGAATTCGGCGGCGGCGGCGCGCCGTTCATCTTCAACTTGTTCCAGGCCACGGTGAACGTCTCGTTCGCGCCCGATGTGTGGGGCGGTCAGCGCCGTGCAATCGAAGGGGATGCGGCGGCCGCCGAATATCAGCGCTTCGAACTGGAAGCGACCTATCTGACGCTGACCGCGAACGTGGTGACAGCCGTCGTGGCGGAAGCCTCGCTGCGCGGGCAGATCGCGGCGACGCGTGACATCATCAAGACGGAGAGCGACCAGCTCAACGTGGTGCAGCAGCAGTTCAATGTCGGCGCCGCGACCAAGACTGATGTATTGACCCAGCAATCCGAAGTGGCGACCACGCAGGCGACGCTGCCGCCACTGGAGAAGCAGCTCGAACAGCAGCTTCACGTGGTGGCGGCGCTGACCGGCCACTTTCCCAATGAGGTGCAGCGTGCGCACTTGATGCTGGCGTCGTTGCGGCTGCCAACCCGCCTGCCGCTCAGTCTGTCGTCGCAGCTTGTCGAGCAGCGCCCCGATGTGCGCGCCGCGGAGGCGCAATTGCATCAGGCCAGCGCCCAGATTGGCGTCGCCATCGCGGCCCGGCTGCCGCAGTTCAATCTCACCGGCGATTACGGCACCGCGAGCCCGACGGTGGCGGCCATGTTTTCGCCGACAACGACCGTCTGGACGATCGCCGCGAGCGGCACGCAGCCGCTGTTCCACGGCTTCACGCTGCTGCATCAGGAACGCGCCGCCAAAGCGGCTTATGCGATGGCCGAAGCGCAGTATCGCAACACTGTTCTCGGCGCTTTCCAGAACGTCGCCGACGCGTTACGAGCGGTCCAGTTGGATGCCGCGACCCTCAGGGCGCAAGCCGCCGCGCTAAGCGCCGCGTCGGCGACGCTCGATCTCGCCCGTGGGCAGTACCGGTTGGGCGCAATCACTTATGTGACGTTGCTTAACTCGCAGCGCAGCTACGCCCAGGCGCGGCTCGCGCTCGTCCAAGCGCAGGCGACGCGTTTTGCCGATACGGCCGCATTGTTCCAGGCGCTCGGTGGCGGCTGGTGGAACCGGATCGATGTCGAAACCAATCCATTCAGTCCGGAAAAGCCGGGCGCGGCGACGACGACCGATCTGGTCGCTGGCGCACGCGGAATTACGACGGAGCCTAAGCAATGATCAAACGCATGGTGATCATGCTGATCGCGGTCGCCATCGTGTTCGGTGGGATCTTCGGATTCCAGGTGTTCAAGGCAGCGATGATCAAGAAATTCATGAGTTCGATGCAGGCGCCGACACAGACCGTGTCGGCGACCAAGGCGGAACTGAGCCCGTGGCAGCCTCAGATCGAGGCGGTCGGCAGCCTGCGCGCGGTGAGAGGCGCCGATCTTTCGCTCGAAGTGTCGGGTGTGGTCGATTCGATCTCGTTCAATTCGGGCGACGACGTCAATCAAGGCGCGGTGTTGTTAAAGCTGCGCTCCGAGGACGACGTGGCCAAGCTTGAATTGTTGCAGGCGATGTCCGTGCTGAACGAACTCACCCTTGAGCGCGACCTTAAGCAGTTCAAAATTCAGGCCGTCAGCCAGGCGACGCTCGATAGCGACAAGGCCAATTTGAAGAATGCCAAGGCCCAGGTTGCCCAGCAGCAGGCGATCCTCGACAAGAAAACCCTGCAGGCACCGTTTGCCGGCCATCTCGGCATCCGCGCCGTCGACCTCGGCCAGTATCTGTCTGCCGGCACCGCGATCGTGACGCTTCAAGCGCTCGATCCGGTCTACATGGATTTCTTCGTGCCGCAGCAGTCGGTGGCTCGGATCAGCATCGGCGCGCAGGTCACCGTCAAGGTCGATGCGTTCAAGGATCAGACCTTCCCGGGCGAGATTTCGGCGATCAATCCCAAGGTCGACACTTCAAGCCGCAATGTGCAGATCCGAGCGACCTTGAAAAACCCGGACCACAAACTGCTGCCAGGCATGTACGCCACGGTCGATATCGTGACCGGATCGCCGGAAAACTACGTCACGCTGCCGCAGACGGCGATTACCTATAACCCGTATGGCGACACCGTTTATGTGGTGGACGACAAGGGCGCTGACGGCAAGCAACAGCTCGTCGCGCGCCAAACCTTTGTCACGACCGGCCTCACGCGCGGCGATCAGGTCGCCGTGCTCAAAGGCGTCAACGCGGGCGAAACCGTCGTGACCGCCGGCCAGATCAAGCTGCATAACGGCTCGCCGGTGGTGATCAACAATGCGATTACGCCAACGGCGGACGCTTCCCCCGCTGTTCCGCTTGATCGTTAGGCGGATACCGTGAGCCATTTCACCGACATCTTCATCCGGCGTCCGGTGCTCGCCTCCGTGGTGAGCCTGTTGATCCTGGTACTCGGGCTGCGCGCCTATACGGTGCTGCCGATCCTGCAATATCCGCGCACCGAAAACGCCGTGGTCAACGTCACCACGATCTACTACGGCGCCGATCCCGACGTGGTCGCGGGCTTCATCACCACGCCGCTCGAAAACGCCATCGCCCAGGCCAACGGCATCGACTACATGACGTCGGTAAGCCAGAGCGGGGTGAGCACGATCACCGTCTACCTGCGTCTCAACTACGATGCCGACAAGGCGCTCACCGAGATCAACACCAAGGTCAATTCGATTCTCAATCAGCTGCCGCCCGGCACGCTGCAACCGACGCTGACCGTCAAGATCGGGCAGCAGATCGACGCCATGTATATCGGCTTCAACAGTGACACGTTGGCGCCGAACCAGATCACCGATTACCTCGTTCGCGTGGTGCAGCCGAAGCTACAGGCGGTGGACGGCGTGCAGACCGCCGAACTGCTCGGGCAGAAGATTTTTGCGCTGCGCGCGTGGCTCGATCCGAAAAAGCTCGCGGCCTATGGCCTCACTGCCGCCGACGTCAGCGCGGCGCTCACCGCCAACGACTACATCTCCGGCATCGGCAATACCAAAGGCCAGATGGTGCAGGTCAATCTGACGGCCTCGACCAGCCTGCATTCCGCCGATCAGTTCCGCAATCTGGTGCTCAAGCAGTCCGGCGGCGCCGTAGTCCGCTTGAAGGACGTCGCCGTCGTCACGCTCGGCGCCGAAGATTACGAATCCGAGGTCGGGTTCGACGGCAAACAGGCGGTCTATATCGGCATCCAGGTCGCGCCGACGGCGAATCTGCTCGACGTGATCGCCGGCGTGCACAAGGTCTTTCCGGAAATTCAGGCGTTGCTGCCGCACGGGCTCAACGGCGAGATCATCTACGATTCCACCGAATTCGTGAACAGCGCGATCCATGAGGTGATCCGCAGCCTGGCCGAAGCGCTGATCATCGTCACAGTCGTGGTGTTTCTGTTCCTCGGCTCGCTGCGGTCCTCCCTCATTCCGACCGTTGCCATTCCGCTGTCGCTGATCGGCACGCTTATCATTCTGCTGGCGCTTGGTTATTCGATCAATCTTCTGACCTTGCTGGCACTCGTGCTCGGCATCGGGCTCGTCGTCGACGACGCCATCATCGTGGTGGAGAACGTCAACCGCCATCTAGAGGAAGGCCAATCGCCGCTCGACGCCGCGCTGATGGCGGCGCGCGAACTCGGCGGCCCGATCATCGCCATGACCGTGGTGCTGGCGGCGGTCTATGTGCCGATCGGCTTTCAGAGCGGCCTGACCGGTGCGCTGTTCGCGGAATTCGCCTTCGCGCTGGTCGGCGCCGTCACGGTTTCCGGCATTGTTGCGCTGACGCTCTCGCCGATGCTGTGCTCGCGACTTCTGAAGCCGCCGAATCCGGAGCGCCGCGGGATCGAGGACAGGCTCATCCTCTTCATCGACCGCAGCTTTGCGCGGCTGCGCAACCGGTATGAACGGTGGCTGCATGGCAGCCTGAACACGCTGCCCGTGACACTGACGTTCGCCGCCATCGTGCTCGGCAGCATCTATTTCCTGTTCACCACGGCCAAGACCGAACTGGCGCCGACCGAGGATCAGGGCATCATCATCACGCAGTCGATTTCGGCGCCGGATTCGACGCTTCAGCAGCGCCAGCTCTATTCGCGTCAGGTCTATAAGATTTTCGCCAGCCACCCGGAAACCGAGCATGTCTTCCAGCTCGACGTTCCCGGCCAGTCGATCGCCGGCATGGTGTTCAAGCCCTGGGATCAGCGCACCAAGACCACGAACGACATTCAGCCGGTGTTGCAGCAGGAGCTGAACAAGATTGCAGGCGTCCGTGTCGCGGCCTTCCAGCCGCCGGCGCTGCCCGGCAGCTTCGGTCTGCCGGTTCAGTTCGTCATCACGACGACGGACGCATTCGCGCGGCTTAACGATGTCGCGCAGCAGTTCCTGCAGGAAGCGCTCAAGAGCGGCATGTTCATTTTCCTCGACTGCGACCTGAAGATCGACAATCCGCAATCCGACATAGTCATCGATCGCGACAAGACTGCGCAACTTGGACTGAAGATGAGCGACGTGGGCAGCGCCATGTCGGCGATGCTCGGCGGCGGCTATGTCAATTATTTCAGCATCAGCGGCCGATCCTACAAAGTCATCCCGCAGGTGCAGCAGCGCTACCGGCTCAATGCGCAACAGTTACTCGACTATTACATCCGGACCGGCGATGGCTCGCTCGTGCCGCTGTCGACCATCGCGAGCATCAAGACATCGACGGTGCCGGAATCGCTCAATCATTTTCAGCAGCTCAACAGCGCCACGATCCAGGGTGTCGCGATGCCCGGCGTCGCGCAGGGCGACGCGCTTACGTATCTTCAGAATCTGTCCAAGCGCGTGCTGCCGGAGGGCTATTCGATCGATTACGGCGGCCTCAGTCGGCAGTACATTCAAGAGACCAGCGGCTTCCTCACCACTTTCGGCTTCGCGCTGATCATCATCTTCCTGGCGCTTGCTGCGTTGTTCGAGAGCTTCCGCGATCCGGTCATCATTCTGGTGTCGGTGCCGATGTCGATCGCCGGCGCGCTGATCTTCGTCAGCCTCGGCTTCGGCGGAATGTCGCTTAATATCTACACCGAGGTCGGGCTGGTCACGCTGATGGGCCTGATCTCAAAGCACGGTATCCTGATCGTGCAATTCGCCAATCACTTGCAGGAAGAGGGCAAATCCAAGCGCGAGGCGATCGAGCAGGCGGCGGGCATCCGGCTGCGCCCGATCCTGATGACGACCGCCGCCATGGTGCTCGGCGTCGTGCCGCTGATCACGGCGAGCGGCGCCGGAGCGGTGTCGCGCTTCCAGATGGGTGTGGTCATCGCTTCCGGCCTTTCCATCGGTACGCTGTTCACGCTGTTCGTGGTGCCGGCGGTCTATCTCGTATTTGCGGCCGACCATCACGCCGCGCGCGCGGCAGCGTCGTCCGCGGCGGTGCAGCCGGCGGAATGAGGCGGTCGGCGCCGCTATGGTGCGGTGCCGCTGCCAAACGCCCGGATGTGGGGTAAAACTGCGGTCCTACGATTCGCACCCCGGAACATTGCAGCCATGGAAGACTGGAGCGCACGGCAATACCTCAAATTCGAAGATGAACGGACGCGGCCGCCGCGCGATCTGCTGGCGCAGGTGCCGTTGCAGCAGCCGCGGCTGGTGGTCGATCTCGGCTGCGGGCCGGGCAATTCGACCGAGCTTCTGGTAGAGCGCTTCCCGCAGTCTGAAATCGTCGGACTGGATTCCTCGCCCGACATGCTGCGCAAGGCCCGCGAACGACTGCCGAAACTGAAATTTGTCGAGGCCGATATCGCGACCTGGGCGCCCGAGCCGGATACCGACCTGTTGTTCTCCAACGCCGTAATGCAATGGCTGCCTGACCACACCACCGTGCTGCGACGCTTGCTCGAAGCGCTCAAGCCGGGCGGCGTGCTGGCGGTGCAGATGCCGGATAACACGCGCGAGCCGGCGCTCCGTTTCCAGGGCGAGGCCGGCCAAAGCGGGCCGTGGCGGGACCATCCGGAGGTCAAGGCCGCGCCGCGGCCCGATCTGCCGACGGTCGAGGAATACTACGATCTGCTCACGCCGGTTTGTTCGCGCATCGACATCTGGCACACCATGTATGAACACGTCATGGCGTCGCCGCAGGCCATCGTCGAGTGGTTTAAGGGCTCCTCGCTACAGCCGTTTCTATCGCCGCTCGACGCGGCCGCGCGCGAGAAATTTCTTGCCGTCTACGGCGAAAAGATCGTCGGCGCCTACAAGCCGCGCGTCGATGGCAAGGTACTGCTGAAATTTCCGCGCCTGTTCATCGTAGCGGTGCGATGAGAATTTCGTCATGGCCGGACTTGTTCCGGCCATCCACGTCTCTCAGATTCGGTGTTCTAAAGACGTGGATGCCCGGCACCAGGCCGGGCATGACGCCAAAGGAGACGCGGGTGATGAGGAAATATCTCTTTCTCGTCCTTGTGCTGGTTGCGCTTCCGCATTCGTCGGCGCGCGCCGATGAGGCATTCCAGACTTTCCTGCAGTCGCTGTGGCCACAGGCGCAGGCTGCCGGCGTGTCGCGGGCGATCTTTGATCAGGCGACGCGTGGGCTTGAGCCGGATCTGTCGCTGCCCGACCTGGTCATCCCGGGACGGCCGGAACGCGCGCCGGGCCAGGCTGAATTCGTCCAGACTCCAGCCGACTATCTGAAGGAGCCGGCGATCCAGCGCCTCGCCACGCAGGCCCGAAAGCTCTACGCCCAGTACCGCCCGGCGCTGACCACGATCCAGCAAAAATTCGGCGTCGATCCCGCTATTCTGCTTGCGATCTACGGCCGCGAGAGCGACTTCGGCCGCTCCCGCGACTCAAAGAGCGCCATTCGCGTGTTGGCGACGCAAGCTTATCTGGGCAAGCGCAAGGAGAAGTTTCAGGAAGAGTTTGTCCTGGCGTTGAAGATCGTCGAGCAGGGCCACATCAAGCTTGCCGACATGAAGAGCTCCTGGGCTGGCGCCATGGGGCTGCCCGCAATTTCTGCCTTCGGATTATCTGAAATACGGTGTCGACATCGACGGCCGCGGGTATCCCGACATCTGGAATTCGGTGCCGGACGCGCTCGCCTCCGCCGCCCGGCAGCTTCTCGGCGAGGGCTGGCAGCCCGGCCTGCACTGGGCCTACGAGGTGCACCCACCCGCCAGTGTCGATTGCACCATCGGCGTGCCGCAGCACACGATGCCCTTGAGCGAATGGGTCAGGCGCGGTTACGTGCCCGCTTACGGACAAACTATTCCGGCCGCTGAGCGCGCCGAGCCTGCGTCGCTCGTTCAGGTCGCCGGGCTTTACGGACCGTCTTTCCTGGCGACCAAGAATTATTTCGCCATCAAGGAATATAACTTCTCTGATCTCTATGTGCTGTATGTCGGGCACCTTGCCGACAGCATCGCCAATCCTCGGCCGTTCCAGACGCCGTGGGCCAAGGTGGCGCAGCTGCCGACGGCTTCGCTCGACCGCATGCAGCGCATCCTCACCGCGCAGGGCTACTATCACGACAAGATCGACGGCAAGGCCGGCATGCTAACCCGGGCCGCGCTTGGCGAATATCAGAAGCGCAACAGGCTCAAGCTCGACTGCTGGCCGACCGCCGCGCTACTCACGCATATGGAAGCGCAACATTGACGGCGCGCGGCAACATTTGCCGTGCGAGTTCATCCGTCGATCGATCTGAAGCTAAGCGGCCTCGGCGGCGTCGCTCACATCGAGCGGCGCGACGAGTTCCACGCCCTTAAGTTGGACGCCGCGGCCGGTGCGGCCTTCACGCACGACTTTCAACAACGGCCGGCTTGAAGGATCGCTCAACCAAAGCCGCATCAGGTGCCGCTTGCGCTCGGGCTCCGGCCAGTCCTCGAACTCGCGCCGCGTATGCAGCGTGACGAAATTATTCAGAAACTGGATGTCGCCGGGCTGAAAATCCATGTCGACGGCGCAGGCCTCGACGGTCGACCGGTACAGTGCGATGGCATCCTTTTGCGCCTGCGTGAAGGGTGGCACGCCAGGAAGCTTCTGCGCCTTGTCGACCGCGGCGCCAAGCCCGATGGCGCTGAAATACCCGTCGGCAAAACAGAAGATCGGATGTTTGATCCAAGGCTGCTCGCCGGGATTAGTCTCGCCGCTGCGGGAACGGTAAAAATCGCCGCACAGTTCCCGGGTAAGGTCGGGCCGTTGCGCGAGCATGCGGTTATAGACCGTCACCGCGCTGGCGACGCGGCTGGCGCCGCCGCTTTTGGCCGTCTGCAGGCACAGCAGTCCCACATAGTCGCAAGCGTCGGAGTGAAATCGCATCTCGGCGCGCGTCATGTAACCACGCGTGTTGGCATCCGCGTAGTCGCCGCCAAGATCCTTGACGTGGCCGAGGATATGGCCGTGCTTGTTCTGGGACATCGCTTTGCCGAGGTAAGCGCCAAGGCCCAGATAGGCGGTCGCCTGCTGTTCGCGATCGAATTGTTGCAGCGGAAAATTCCGCAACATGACGAGGCCGCGACCGTCAATGAGTTCGCGTCGTATATCGGCGAGCACATCGGCAAACCGGCTCAGCGGAAAATTATCGCGGCTCACGGCCTCGATGGGAACGCCATGACGGCGGAAGGCGGCGACGCCTGCGGCAAGCTCCTCGGCATCGCGGTCGGTGATCGCATAACTAAAATCGTCGAGGCCGCCCAGCGACCCGGCGTCCCAAGCGGCGGGATCGAGCACGGGCTGCATCGCTTCCGCGGGAAGCCGCTTGCTGCGCGCAAAACTGCGGAAATCAGCCATGCCTCGTCTCCCGCGCTTGATCTGAGTCAAATCACCGGCGTCGCCCCCGCGATATCAACTGACACACGATCGCAAATCAATAGTGCGACCCGGCCCGATTTTGGAGCTACCCAATGGAGATTTCACGGCGTCAGTTTACGCGGTTGGCTGTGGGCGCAACGGCGCTTCGGGCATTGTCCCTGCCATCGGCGTCCCAGGCACAGGCTGCGGCGACCGCCGAACCTGGTACGCCGACGGCAGCCGAACGCGACGCAATGGCGAACCTGGCGCATGCGTTTATGGACAAGTACAACGTGCCGGCATTTTCGCTGGCGATAGGCTTTGGAGGCAAGATTCTCCACGAAGCCGCGCTCGGGTGGGCTGACCGCGAAAGCCACGCGGCGGTCACGCCGGCCAACCGTTTCCGCATCGCCAGTGTCAGCAAGCCGATTACTTCGGTTGTCATTTTTTCGCTCATCGAGCAGGGCCGCATCAAGCTGACCGATAAGGTGTTTGGTCCCGGCGCGATCTTCGGAATTGACTATGGCCGTCCGCCCTATCATCCTCACATCGACGAGATCACGGTCGAGCACCTGCTCACCCATACATGCGGGGGCTGGTCGAACGCGCATAACGGTCCGCACGGTGACGATCCGATGTTCATCAACATCGAAATGAATCATGCGCAGCTGATAACTTGGACGCTGCGCAACCGGCCGCTCGATAATCCGCCGGGCGTTCATTTTGATTATTCCAATTTCGGCTACTGCGTGCTCGGACGCGTGATCGAGAAAATCACGCGCCAGCCCTATGCGGCCTATACGCGCGATGCGCTGCTCAAGCGATGCGGCATCGACGATATGGTCATCGCCGGGAACACGCTTGCCCAGCGTCAGCCCGGCGAGGTCAAGTATTATGGTCAGGGCGAAAATCCATACGGCATCAACATCACGCGGATGGACTCTCACGGCGGATGGATCGCGCGGCCGGCAGACATCGTGCAATTTTTCATGCATGTCGATGGATTCTGCGTCGCCGCCCAATGTTCTCCGGCCGCAGACGCTTCAGACGATGACGACCCCATCGGCCGCGAACGCCGGCTACGCGAAAGGCTGGATGGTGAACAAGGCCAACAATTGGTGGCACAACGGCACCTTGCCCGGGATATCAACCATCGCGGTGCGTACGCATGGCGGATTCTGTTGGGCAGCATTCACCAATACGCGCAGCAAAAACGCGAGTTATGGCGGCGATCTGGACAAGCTTGTTTGGAGCATGGCCCGCCAGGTCAAGGGTTGGCGCGTATAATACTTTGAACTCAGAAAAAGGCCGCGGGCGAATTGTCGAGGATCAGTCCTCGCCCGGCACCGCCGGCGGCAGCCGATCGCTATCCTCGCCCGTATAGCCGAGCGGCCGCGACTGCTTTTTGATCGAGCCGGTGGTGCGCGGTGAGCCGTAGTGCTGCGCGTAGTGTTCGCGAGCGCGCTCGGCGACGACGTCGCCCGGAATAGCGCGCGGCTCGCAGATATAGGGCCGGCCGCGTCGGCGCATCAGATCGACGTGGATGTGATTGTAGTGGTAGACGTTGGCGCCCGGCGCCAGCACGGTGGTGAATTCCTGGCAGGCCGCGGCCTGGACGTCATGCAAAAAGCCCTGTTCGTCGGGCGAACCATGCCAGCCATATTGCACGCTGACCTTATGGCCGTCGGCGAGATCGAATTCGGCGATGTCGAGCGCGTTGCCGAAGGCATGTTCGGAGATATGCGCGTTCGGATTGCCGTTCATGCCGCGGCATGAATAAGCGGAGATTTGTTTGATCTCAACGACGGGCACGTGAAACCATTTCAGCGCCGCTGGCTGCACCGCGCCGTTGATCCATTTGTCGAGCACGGAAACGATCGGGCAGGCGAGCGTCGCGGGCGGTTTGACCGCGACCGGTCCGGCGGATGCGGTTACTCCCGGACCCTGCGGCGGGCCGAGCGGCGGTACCGGCGCGGGCGCTGGCGGAGCGACAGGCGTCGCCTCGCGTGCACCGGGCGGCGCCATCATCGGGCGCGGAGAATAGAGCGACGGCGGAATGTCGACGGCGGGCGGCGTGCGCTGATCGTAATAAGGATGCGGCTCGCCACCGACCTCGTCCTCGTCGACGTCGTCCGGTTGCGCCACTCCGGGCGGCGACAGCGACATCGGCGTGCTGTTTTGCGGTGCGCCGTAAGGCGCCGGTCCGGATTGCGGCGCCGCGTATTGCGGTTGCCCATACGGCTGAGTGTTCGTCTGCGCCGGCGCCCGATAGGGCGGCGGACCATACTGCGACGACCCGTATGGCTGTGAATCGTAAGGCGGCGGCCCCTCCGCAGGCGGTCCGTAGGGAGACGGCTGGGCGCGCGGTGCCGGCGGCTGGGACTGCACGACCGGCCATTGCTGCGGTCCGGCATTGGGAATCAAGCCCGGCGGCTGCATCGGCGCATCGTCATAGCCGAGTGGACCGCTGAGACCGAGCTCCGAGACCTTGAGCGGATAGTCGATGCCGCACGCGCCCGGACCACTGATTGTCGAGATGCGGACGCGCCCTGGTGCTTCCTCCGGCACGCCGGAATTGACGCAGGTCTCTTCCGCCTCATGGCGCCATGAATTGCGCTCAGCCAGCATATAATGACTGCAGCCGGCGACAGCGATCAGAGCGGCGAGGACGACGGAGCCGACGAGAGACTTACGCACCCCATGCGTCATTCGCGAACAATGCAAGCAATACCGTTAACGACCCTTCAACGCTTTGCGCTCCAGTCGCGGTTCAGTGCGTTAACCATGTTGGACCGGCCGTGCGGCTTCGGGCGCGTGAGGCTTCCATGTTGGTTCTTGATCCCCGGTAGCCGATCCTTGATACCTGTCGGCTGACGCTCCGGGGGTAGGATGTTATCGGCACTCGACTTGGCGCGGCGGATTGAAGCCGGCGAACTGACGCCGCGGGCGGCGGTCGCGCTGTGCGCGCAGGCGATCGCGGCGCGCGAGGATGAAGTCGGAGCTTTTGCCGCACTCGATCTCGATGCAGCGCGGCGCGCGGCGGAGGAGCCGCGGCTTGCTTCGACGCCGCTGCGCGGTCTGCCGGTAGCCTTCAAGGACATTTTCGATACCGCCGATTTGCCGACGCAATACGGCTCGCCGATCTATGCGGGCTATCGCCCGCGCGCCGACGCCACAGCCGTGGCGCTGACACGCCGCGCCGGCGGCAACGTCATCGGCAAAACGGTCACCACGGAATTCGCCTCGATGGTGCCGTCGCCGACGCGCAATCCGCGCAATCTCGCGCACACACCGGGCGGCTCGTCGTCGGGGTCGGCCGCCGCGGTCGCTGCCGCCATGGTGCCGATCGCTTTCGGGACGCAGACCGCCGGCTCGGTGATCCGGCCAGCGGCGTTCTGCGGCGTGACCGGCTTCAAGCCGTCCTACCGGCTCATTCCAATGGTCGGCGTCAAAGACGTGTCTTGGCATCTCGACTCGGCCGGCCTGTTTGGAGCCGGAGTTGCCGACGTGGCGTTCGCCGCCGCCGCGATTCTGGATCGCGACCTGCGCGTCGATGGCGTCGCGCCGGTGGCGCCGCGCATCGCGCTTGTTCGCACGCATCTGTGGGGGCAGGCGAGCGCCGCGATGCAGAACGCGGTAGAGAGCGCGGCACGCATTGCGCAAGCTGCCGGCGCCAAAGTGAGCGACGTGACCTTGCCGTCGCCGCTGGAAGACGCGTATGCGGCGCAGTTCGTCATCCAGGACTATGAAACGTTTCGCGCCTACGCCTTCGAATATGACCGCCATCGCGACCAGATCGGCAAGCAGCTGCGCGAGCAACTCGATAGCGCCGCGGCGATTTCGGCCGACGCCTATGACGCGGCGCGGCGCAGTTCAAGCCGCGCCCGGCGGGCGCTTGCCGACACCATGGCCGAGCACGATGTGATCCTGACGCCATCGGCACCCGGCGCCGCTCCGCGGGGGCTTGGTGCGACCGGCGATCCAATGTTCAACCGGCTATGGACGCTGATGGGCGTGCCTTGCATCAACCTGCCGGGCTTTTATGACGGCGACCTGCCGCTCGGTATTCAGATTGTCGGCCGCTTTGGCCGAGATCGCACCGCGCTCGAGGCGGCGCTGTTTGTCGAGCAGGCGGTTATGCACAAACTGGGCAATTGAAAGGCGCCAGCGCGCATCCCTTGGCTGGCCACGTTGCACACAACCAAGCCCCGGAATCATCAAACCACGATCACAACCGCGCCCTATTCTGTGGTGACGGTAATGTGTAACCGCGCGGCGGGGGCGATAAGGCGCGGTAAAAACGGGGTGGGTATCTAACGTTTGCGGGCCAGTAACGCAAGTGTGTGTGTTGCGTAACGCGTAGGTCCCCGCGGCGGGGGTCATATGGGGGAAGGGTCGGCGCTTCGGCGCAGATCGCGTGCGGCGGCTTCGTCAGCCGCTGAGCGATCGTATTCTATTTCACTGCATCTTTATGTGCGCAGCCGCGCGAACTCGCCCGGCGTATCAGAACCGTTTTCCGATGCTGGCGTCTTGGCCGGCATGGGCCGGAGCGTGTCGCCATGTCGCTGACGTCCGACGTTGCCATTGCAGGCCGACCATCCATTGGCCGTTGTTGAATCCATGGCGAGACTTAACAATTGGGAGTTCTTGCGCACAGTCGACGACGAGATAACGCTCGCGGTTGCCGGCAAGCGAACCAATTATCAGGCGTCGTTCAGCTGGATGGCGGACATCAGGATTCTGCATTTCGCGTGTGCGTTCGAGCTGAAAGTGCCTTCACCGCGTCTGATCCACGTGCGGCAGCTGCTGGGTTCGATCAACGAGCAGTTATGGATCGGCCATTTCGACGTCTGGGATGAGAGCGGCGTCGTCATGTTCCGCCATGCGCTGTTGTTGACCGGCGGTGTTTCCACGTCGCCGCCACAATGCGAAGCGGTGCTTGGGGCGGCGCTAGACTCTTGCGAACGTTATTATCCGGCTCTGCAGTTCGTCGTTTGGGCCGGGAAGTCCGCTCGCGAGGCGATGGATGCCGCGATGTTCGAAACCGCGGGCGAGGCCTGAGCCATGCTGGATCGGATCGCCGGCAGTGATTGGCCCGTGGTTCTGCTCGATGTGGTCTTGCTGACGCTGTGGGGCGCGTTGCCGATTTTGCTGATCGCCTACGTCCGCCAGTCGCTGACGATGTGGCGCATTCGGCCGGAGTTCTGTCTGCGCAAATCCGAAGCGGCCGAATTGGACCGTGCGCTTGCCGTTTATCGGGACGTTTGTGGCCGGCTTGCCGAAATCGAAGCACAAGCGCGAACCACCAAAGGCATCCTGCAACTCATCTTTGCGCTGCAGCCGGACATTGAGCAGCGTGGCGATGAGGAGCGCGAGGATCTCAATGCCCATGCTCGCCATTTGCGAGCGACGATCTCAAAGCTGCGCGGCTTGCCGTTCCGGCGCGTGCGGGAGCGGATTGCCGCGTTAAGTCTTCATGCCGCGGTCGGCGGTGCGTTCGCAATTCACGTCATGACGTTTATCGGTCTCGTCTTGGTGTTTCATTTCTTGGCCATGCGCGGGGCGGTGCATGAATTGACCGGGGCAGGGCGCAACCCGCTCGTCTGGTATCCATTCGATGCAAGCTATTTCCTGGCCAATGGCGCCGGTGCCGCACTCGGGATGCTGCTCGCTCCGGCATTCTATGCGCTCCGGCGGATCGGCCTTGCCCATGAGTATGCGATGGAGCTCGCCGTGCTCAAGGAGTTGGCCGAAACGCCCGCCGAGGTGATCGCGGATGAGCCCGCCGGTCACGTTGACGACGCGGACGATGCTTTGCGCGAAGAGTGTTCGCGGAAAGAGGGTTGGCGGGAAGAGTCTTGGCGGCAATCTGGCGGCAAGAATCTTGGCGGGAAAGTCTTGGCGGCAAGAATCTTGGCGGGTTGAGCCGCAGACGGAGGGCTCCTGCTTTGCCGTCCTCGGCGTTGAGCAATCGGCGACCATCGAGCAGATCAGAGCCGCGTACAGAATCAGGATAAAAGAGAGCCATCCTGATCGATTGGCCGGCATGTCGGCCGCCATCAGGACTTTCGCCGAGGACGAGACCAAGCGGCTCAACGCCGCATTTCAGGAAGCCCTCGAACGGCTTGCCTGAGGGACATTGCTCTGCTCCGCGTGCCGCCAAAATGCGTGTGGCGGGTCATACGTTCGCGCAACCCGCCGCCGTTTATTTGCGTCAACCTGCGAAGCGGGCGAGAAACCGCTAGTGCATCCAGCCGCCCAGGTCGCCGAGCTTGATATTGAAGCCGGCCTTGACGGTATGCGCGGTGGCCTTCTCGCCGAGCGAGAACGGAACGGCGCCGGCGGTGCCGCTCACGAGCGTCGCGGTGCCGAGATCGAGATACAGATACTCGGTCTTGAACGATAGCCACGAATTGAGCGCGTATTCGAGACCGCCGCCGACGGTCCAGCCGCTTTGATTGTTGCCGATCGACGTGGCCGCGCCAACACCGAGCAGCGCGGCACTGGCGGTCGTCGTGGTATGACCGTAGGCCCAGCCGCCGGTGGCGTAGAGCAGGGCGTTCGGTGTGACGAGGGCGCCGACGCGGCCCCGGACTGTGCCGAACCAGTCGATGGTCGTGCCCGCGCTGGCGCCGCCAAACGCCGTCGATGCGCTTGCATTACTCGCGATGTTGGAGCCGTCAAAATCCGTTTCCAGGCCGACGACCCAGAGCGGCGACAGTTGCCAATTGTAGCCAACCTGGCCGCCGCCAAGGAAGCCGCTCGAGGTCAGGCTCGAGGTTCCTGAAAGGCCTCCGACCGTGGCCGGATAATCGAACTTGTTGCCGCCAAATCCGCCGTTGGCGCCGATATAGAATCCGGTCCAGCTGGATGCCGGAGATAACGGGGCAGGAGCCTTGTACATCGGCATTGAAAGGTCGGCGGCGTGCGCAGTCGATGCGCCGAGCGCAATCGCTCCGATCGCCGCGAGAGAGATGAGTGTCCGGTTCATGTGCCAGCCTTCCGTGTGCTTGATCTGGCCCACAGAACACATGAACCGCCTCAAAGCCGGATTAACGCCGTGGCGAGCGGCGAAAAAAGAGGCGGCATGTTGTAGTTTTGCAACAGGAGCGGCGCGGATGCGGAGCCGTTTCAGACGTCCTTGTTGTCAAACATGAAAATATCGACGCCGCCACGTAGCGAAAGTCTGCACATCGGCGACGGCAGCCTGACCTTCGGCGCTGCCGAAGGCATTTTGAATGGCCGCCGTATCGTCGAAATGCAGGATTGCGACCAGGTGGTAGTCCGAGCCGCCCATCGGGCTGACGACCGCGCCCTGACTCACTTCGTATTTACGCAAGCCGGGAATTTTCTTGGCGATCGGCACGTGCTTTTCAAAATAATGCTTGTCGAACGCGGCTTTATCGCGCGGCGTTTTGTACATCACGAGGAGCCGGGCCATGAACGAGTTCCTCCGTCATCACCGACAGATGCCGGAGCGCTATCACGTCCGTACTTGAACGGCTACTCCGCGGCGCTGCGCGCGCCGATCGGATCGTAGTTGAGGATCGGCGCCAGCCATCGTTCGGCTTCCTCGGCGGTCCAGCCTTTGCGCGCCGCATAGTCTTCGACCTGGTCGCGCTCGATACGGCCGACGCCAAAATAATACGACTCCGGATGACTGAAATAGAGTCCGGAGACCGAGGCGCCGGGCCACATCGCAAAGCTCTCGGTGAGTTTGATACTGATCTGCCGCTCGGCATCCAGCAGCCGGAATACCGTCGCTTTCTCGGTGTGGTCGGGCTGCGCCGGATAACCCGGGGCAGGGCGGATACCGCGGTATTGCTCGGCGATCATTTCGGCGCTGCCCAGCGCCTCGTCCGGCGCGTAACCCCAGAATTCCCTGCGCACCCGCTGGTGCAGACGCTCGGCCAACGCCTCGGCCAGCCGGTCGGCCAGCGCCTTGGCCATGATCGCCGAGTAGTCGTCATTGGCGCCCTTGAAACGCTCGACAACGGCTTCCTCGCCGATCCCGGCGGTGACCGCGAACGCGCCGATATAGTCGGCGAGGCCGCTTGCGCGCGGCGCGACGAAGTCGGCGAGCGCCAAGTTGGCGCGGTTATCGCGGCGTGCAAGCTGCTGGCGCAGCGTATGCAACACGGCGACCGGCTCGTGGCGTCCCTCGTCGGCAAACAACAGAATGTCATCGCCTTCGCTGTTCGCCGGATAAAAGCCGAATACCGCGCGCGCCTGGAACCATCCTTCGGCGGTCAGGCGCGCGAGCATTTCCTGTGCGTCGGCGAACAGGCTCTTTGCCGCCGCGCCGACCTTCTCGTCGTCGAATATCGCCGGATATTTCCCTTTCAGCTCCCAGGTGGCGAAAAATGGCGACCAGTCGATGTAGTCGACAAGCTCGGCAATCGGAATTTCGCTGATGGTCTGCGTGCCGATCAATGGCGGGCGCGGCGGTGTGTAGCTGCCGGACCAATCGAGTCTGAGCGCATTGGCGCGCGCATTGTCGAGCGACAGCCGTTTTTTGTTCTCCTCCCCGCGCGCATGAGCGGCGGCGATACGCGCATACTCCGCGCGGGTGTCGGTGATGGTGCGCTGCTTGGCTTCGCGCGACAGCAGCGACGCCACCACGCCGACGGCGCGGCTCGCGTCGTTGACATAGACCGCCTGGCCGCGCCGGTAATTCGGATGAATTTTCACCGCCGTATGCGTGCGGCTGGTCGTCGCCCCGCCGATCAGCAGCGGCACCTCAAAGCCCTGACGTTCCATCTCGGCGGCGACGTGGCACATCTCGTCGAGCGATGGCGTGATCAGCCCGGACAGCCCGACAATGTCGGCATTCTCGGTGATGGCGGCCTGGAGGATTTTCTCGGCCGGCACCATCACGCCGAGATCGACCACATGGTAGTTGTTGCACTGAAGCACGACGCCGACGATGTTCTTGCCGATGTCGTGGACGTCGCCCTTGACCGTAGCGAGCACGATCTTGCCGTTCGATGAGGTGTGGGCGCGCCCGTCGCGGTCCTGCTCCATGAACGGCATCAGATACGAGACGGCCTGTTTCATCACCCGCGCCGACTTGACGACCTGCGGCAGGAACATGCGGCCCGACCCGAACAGATCGCCGACCACGTTCATGCCGTCCATCAGCGGGCCTTCGATCACGGCGAGCGGCCGCGGCGCCTTTTTGCGTGCCTCCTCGACATCGCCGGCGATGAAATCGGTGATGCCGTGAACCAGTGCATGGGAGAGTCGTTTCTCCACCGGCCATTCACGCCAGGACAGGTCTGCTTCCTTCTTTTCCCTGGCCGCGCCTCCGCGGTGCTGTTCGGCGAGCGCAAGAAGCCGCTCGGCCGCGTCAGCGCGGCGGTTGAGCACCACGTCCTCACAGGCTTCGCGCAGCGCCGGATCAAGATCGTCATAGACGGCCATCTGGCCGGCATTGACGATGCCCATATCCATGCCGGCGGCGATGGCGTGAAAAAGAAATACCGAGTGCATCGCCTCGCGCACCGGCTCGTTGCCGCGGAACGAGAACGACAGATTGGAGATGCCGCCGGAGATATGCACGTAAGGCAGATTGTTGTTTGATGGCGCGCACCGCCTCGATGAAGGCGACGCCATAGCCGTTGTGCTCCTCCATGCCGGTCGCCACGGCGAAGATGTTGGGATCGATGATGATGTCCTGCGGCGGAAAGCCGACGCGATTGACCAGGATATCGTAGGCGCGCGCCGCGATCGCGGTCTTGCGCTCCAGCGTGTCGGCCTGTCCGCTCTCGTCGAACGCCATCACCACTACGGCGGCGCCGTAGCGGCGCACGGTGCGGGCGTGGCGGATGAAGGCGTCCTCGCCCTCCTTGAGCGAGATCGAGTTCACCACCGCCTTGCCCTGCACGCATTTGAGGCCGGCCTCGATGACCGAGAATTTCGAGGAGTCGATCATCACCGGCACGCGGGCGATATCGGGCTCCGCCGCCAGGAGATTGAGGAACGTGGTCATGGCCTTCTCGGAATCGAGCAGGCCTTCGTCCATGTTGATGTCGATGATCTGCGCGCCGTTCTCGACTTGATCGCGCGCCACCGCGAGTGCCGCTGAATAGTCGCCGGCGGTGACGAGCTTGCGAAATCGCGCCGAGCCGGTGACGTTGGTGCGCTCGCCGACATTTACGAACGGGATCTGCGGCGTCAGCGTGAAGGCTTCGAGGCCGGACAGCCGCAGCATCGGCTCGATTTTTGGGATTGCGCGCGGCGGTTTGCCGGCCACCGCCCTGGCGATGGCGCGGATATGCTCGGGCGTGGTGCCGCAGCAGCCGCCCGCGATGTTGATCAGTCCAGCCGACGCGAATTCGCCCATCTGGGCCGCCATCGCCTCCGGCCCTTCGTCATAATGGCCGAATTCGTTGGGCAGGCCGGCGTTGGGATAGGCGCAGATCAGCGTGTCGGCGACGCGGCTCAGTTCGGCGATGTGGGCGCGCATCTCCCGGGCGCCGAGCGCGCAGTTGAGACCGACCGAAATCGGCGCCGCATGCGCGATCGAATTCCAAAACGCTTCCGGCGTCTGCCCGGACAGGAAGCGGCCGGAGCGGTCTGTGATGGTGCCGGAGATCATCACCGGCAGATTGATGGCGCGCTCTTCCAACACTTCGGCAATAGCATAGATCGCCGCCTTGGCATTGAGCGTGTCGAAGATCGTCTCGATCAAAAGCAGATCGGCGCCGCCGACGATCAGGCCGCGAATCTGGTCGCTGTAGGCAACCCGCAGCTCATCAAACGAAATAGCGCGAAAGCCCGGATTGGAAACGTCGGGCGAGATCGAAGCGGTGCGATTGGTCGGGCCGATGGCGCCCGCGACGAAGCGTTCGCGGCCGTCCTCGTCCTGCGCCATGCGGGCGGCTTCGCGCGCGAGCCGCGCGCCCTCCGCATTCAGCTCGTAGGCGATTTCGGCCATGCCGTAATCGGCCTGGGCAACGCGCGTCGAGGAGAAAGTGTTGGTCGAGACAATGTCGGCGCCGGCGCGGAAATAGGCGAGATGGATCGCGCGCACCGAATCCGGGCGGCTGAGATTGAGAAGATCGTTGTTGCCGCGCACTTCGCGATTCCAGGCGTCGAACCGCGCGCCGCGAAAGCCTTCCTCGTCGAGGCCGAGCGCCTGGATCATCGTACCCATCGCGCCGTCGAGCACGAGAATTCGCTCGCTCGCCGCGCGGCGCAGCCGTGTTTCGGTCGGCGAGGGTGACGCTGGCTTACCCATCGGATGGCGCCCGTTCTTTCTCCTTGTGGGATCGGAGCAGTGTGCCGTGCGCCAGTTTCGGGCGCAGGCCGAGCAAATGGCAGACTGCGTAGACCAGATCGGCGCGGTTCATCGTGTAGAAGTGAAAGTCGGTGACGCCGTGATCGACGAGGTCGAGCACCTGTTCGGCGGCGACCGCGGCGGCGATCAGTTTGCGTGTCGCGGCATCATCGTCGAGGCCGTCGAAGCGTTTCGCGAGCCAACCCGGAACCGACGCGCCGCAGCGCGCGGCAAAATTCTTCGTCGTCTTGAAATTCTGCACTGGCAGGATGCCGGGCACGATCGGAATATCGATGCCGCTTGCGCGGACGCGGTCGAGATAACGGAAATAAAGACCGTTCTCGAAAAAGAACTGGGTGATCGCGCGTGTAGCGCCGGCGTCGACCTTGGCCTTGAGCATGTCGATGTCGGCTGCGACCGACGGGCTGTCAGGGTGCTTTTCCGGATAGGCCGAGACCGATACTTCGAACTCGCCGATGCGCTTGATGCCGGCGACGAGATCGGCGGCGTTGCGGTAGCCGCCGGGATGCGGTGCGTAACGTTCGCCGGCGCCGCCCGGTGGGTCGCCGCGCAGCGCCACGATGTGGCGAACGCCAGCGTTCGCATAGGCGGTGACGACCCCGTCTATTTCGGCGCGTGTCGAGGCGACGCAGGTCAAGTGTGCCGCCGGCGTCAGCATGGTCTCGGCCAGGATGCGCTTGACCGTCGCGTGGGTGCGTTCGCGCGTCGAGCCGCCGGCGCCGTAGGTGACCGAGACGAAATTTGGCTCAAGCGGGGCGAGCCTTGCGATCGCCTCCCACAGCGATTGCTCCATCTCGGGCGTTTTTGGCGGGAAGAATTCGAACGACACGTTCATCACGCCACCTCGCGCGTCGGTGCGGCGAGCAGAATGCGCGGATCGCGCGCCAGCCAGAGCGACACTGCGATCTTCCCGTGCGGCCCGGGCGGCAACGTCTGCTGGCGCAAGGGCTCGAGGCCGGCGGCTTCAAGCCACTGCTTCACGGTTTCGGGGGCAAAGCCGAGGCGGCGATGCGCGTGCTCCTCGCGCAGGAATTCGAGATCGTGCGGCGCGAAATCGACCACCAGCAAGCGGCCGCCGGGGCGCAGCACGCCGGCGGCCTCGCGGATCGCGCGCGCGCCGTCGTCGAGAAAGTGCAGCACCTGATGGATGATGACGGCGTCAAAGGTGTCGCGCAGCATCGCCAGGTCGTAGATGTCGCCATGCCGGACGCTGCAATGCTTGAGGCCGGAGCGATCGAGCCGGGCGCGCGCCAGCGCCAGCATGTCGCGCGACAGATCGAGGCCGATGCCGCGTTCGATCTGCGGCGCGAACAGTTCCAGCATGCGCCCGGTGCCGGTACCGAGATCGAGCAGCGCGCGGATCGGCTTGTCGGCGAGCGCGGCATGGACTTCTTGTTCGACGGCGGCATCGGCGACATGCAGATCGCGGATCCGATCCCACTCCGCGGCGTGGCGGCGAAAGTAATTCTGTGCGGCGGCGGCACGCGCGCTGCGCACCGCGGCGAGCCGTTCACGGTCGCGGGCGATAACCGGGTCGCCGGGGTCAAGCCGCGCGATCAGGCTATGGGCGATATCGGCCGCACTGCCGCGCTCGCCCAGGCGAAAGAAGGCCCACGAGCCCTCACGGAAGCGCTCTACCAGGCCGGCTTCGGCCAGGAGACGGAGGTGTCGGGACAGCCGCGGTTGGGACTGCCGAAGGATTTCGGTCAGATCGGAAACGGTCAGTTCGGTCTCCGACAACAGCGTCAAGATGCGCAGTCGAGTAGCTTCGCCAGCGGCTTTGAGCGTGCCGGTCAGAGCATGAAATGATAGTTGCTGCGCTGCTTCGGAATCAGACATAAAGATATCTTTATACGATTAAATGAGCTTTTGCAATGGGCAATGTCCCATCAACGTGGGAGGCGTCCCCCAACAAGCCACGCGCTTCCGGCGGCCTTGGCGACGTCCTGTCTGCTGTGCAAATTGGCCTGCATGGTCGAGCCGACAAGTCGTAATCGTACCGAGGATCCCGCACCTCGCCCGGACCCGGGCGGTCTGCGCGAGGGCGAAGTCGCGGTGACGCCGCCGGAGCGGTCCGATGCCTCGCTCTATTTCATTGGGCGCATCCGCACGCCATGGCGGCGCCGCGACGAGTGCCCGAAGAATGCGCGCGAGTCCGATGCAGTTTGTACCGTCGTCCTTGATCAACGCTGGGTCGACGGCCTCAAGGGCCTAGAAGGCACAACTCACGTGATCCTGCTCTACTGGATGGATCAGGCGCGCCGCGATCTCGTGCTCCAGGCGCCGCGTCATTATGCCGAGCAGCGCGGCACCTTCGCGCTGCGCTCCCCGGTGCGGCCCAATCCGATTGCGCTGTCGGTTGCGCGCCTTGTCGGCATGGAGGGCAACACGCTGTCCGTCGTCGGCGTCGACTGTCTCGACAACACGCCGCTCATCGACATCAAGCCGTATTTTGCGTCGACGGATTCGGTACCCGATGCGTCGGTCGGCTGGCACGCCGATCGCAAGCGCTGACTCTTAGAACAGCGCCGGCACCTCGCCGATCCTGATCATGCCGAGATAGACCGCGCCGTCGGCAAAGCGCAGCGGCAGCGCGGTTGCGGGCTTGCCGTCGATCTCGGTCTGCTGACCCATCTTTTTCAGATCGTCGATCAGGCTGGCATTGGCGCCTGCGGTCACGACACCGCTTAGTCCGGGCATCAGGCGATCGAGCGCCGCCAACCCGCCCTGGCTGGACTGTCCGGAAACGCCGGCAAGGCGGCCGATGCCCGCACCGATCATCTTGTCGATGCCGAGATCGGGCACGATGCTGTCGATGCCGCTGATCGCAACAGTGATGACGCCGTCGAGCCGGCCGTCGGGCTTGACCGTCAGCGTTCCGCTGCCAACGACGGTTGCATCGGTGCGCTCGATGCGCAGCGACTTGACCGCAATGCTGCCGCCCGAAGCCTGCAATTCGTGGAAACGTTCGGCGAGGGATTTTGGCGCCAGATCGTTGAAGCCGCGCAGCACGACCTCGACGTCGCCTTGCAGCGGCTTGGCGAGCGCGGAATGCAGTTCGGGCGCGGTGGCCGATGCGAGATGCAGGACGGCGTCGATCACCGGGTGGTTGTTGGCGGAGCCTTCGATGATGCGCGCCTGAAAGTCGGCGCCGTCCGCCGCGAACAGGATCGCAGGGCCGGTCCCGGCGCCACGATCGAGCTGTGGCTTCGCGAGACTGACGGAGACAGTATCGGGCTCGGGCGGCAGCCCGCTCACGCTGATCTTGGCGCTGGACCAGTTGGCGGTGAAGCTCGGTAGCTGGCCTGGGGCGGCGACGGTCAGAGGACCGGTAATGTCGCCCACCAACGTGGTGGGATGGAATACGCCCGCGGTGAATGTGATGTCCTGTGCCGCCACTGCGAGCGGCGGCTGGACCGAGTTGAGGGTGGCCCCAGCCTGGGTGCAATCTGTCTGGATGCGGAAAGGAAATCCGGAGATGCCTTCGGAGCCGCAGGTATAAATGCGGCCGCCAGCGGCTTCGCGCGCGATCCAGCCGGCGAGCGTCCGGTCCGCCACATTGGCCGCGTAATACCAGAGCGCGCTCCACCCGCCGGCTACCACGACGATCGCGGCAATAGGGCCGAGAAAAGCCCACAACCTTCGGCGGGGCCGAGAACGGACTGCCGTCGCGGCGCCGCGCCGCGGTAGAGGCCGACCCGCCTGCATCATGCTGAAAGGGGATTCACCTGCCATTTCGCCTTTTCGCCTGCCGACTGCGGCGTTTCCAAGACCTAGTCAAAGAGACCTGATCAAAGACCTTTTCAGGAAGACTTCAAGGTCCATAAGCCGCCCAAAGACTGCCATTGTGCCGCCCCCGTCGGGCTGCTAGGCGAGGTCAAGTCGTCCCAAGCCAGTCAGATCATCGGATAATGGTCCCCGTCGACGAGCACGAAAACCGCGAGCTGTGGGTATTCGGTTACGGCTCGCTGATGTGGCGCCCGGGCTTTGACTATCTCGAACGCATCCCGGCCCGGCTTCGGGGACTGCACCGGGCGCTGTGCGTCTTTTCATACGTCCATCGCGGAACCCCGGAACATCCGGGCCTGGTTTTTGGACTCGATCGCGGCGGCATGTGTCGGGGCATGGCCTATCGGGTCGCCGCGTCGGCGCGCGCCAAAACTATCGCCTACCTGCGCGAGCGCGAACAGGTCACCTCAGTTTATCTGGAAGCGATGCGGCGGGTCGAACTGGAAGATGGTTCGCGACGGCAACTCGACGCGCTGTGCTACCTCGTCGATCGCGGTCACGTGCAGTATGCCGGCCGGCTGACGCTCGCGGAGCGCGTGCATTACGTCCGACAGGGTCACGGCCAATCCGGCCACAATCGCGATTATGTGCTCGATGCGGTTCGCGCGCTCGAGGCGCTGGGCTACCGGGAAACCGATCTGCACCTTTTGGCCGCGCGGCTCGGCGCGCACGATACGACGATTAAGGATCAGGACCCGGGCGCCAAGGTTCCGGCCTTTCCCGAACCCTGACCCTGATTTCTCATTTCAAATTCTTGCACCAGGCGCGCCGTCGCAGGCTCCAGCGCGTCCTGCAACCGTGCCAGGAATTCGCGGCTGCCCAGTCCCGGCGCGATCGGATCGAGCACTTCGACGAGAATGCTGCCGGGATAGCGCAACAGCGAGCGGCGCGGCCAGAACAATCCGGAATTGAGGGCGAGCGGGACGCACGCGGCGCCCGACCTGACATAGAGATGCGCTACGCCTGGTTTGTAGCTCGGTTCAGCACCCGGCAGCCGGCGCGTGCCTTCAGGAAAGATCACCACCTGGCGGCCGTGTTCGAGCTCTTTGCGCGTACGCGCGGTCATCCGTGACAGAGCTGCCATTCCGGCGCGGCGATCGATCGGTATCAGGCCGGCTTTCGCCATGTGCCAGCCAAACAGCGGGATCCACATCAGCTCGCGTTTGAGAATGTAGGCCGGATCGTCAAGCACGGCGTAGAGCGCGAACGTCTCCCACGCCGATTGATGTTTGCAGGCGACGATGGCGCCGCCTTTCGGCAACTTGTCGAGGCCGCGCCACTCGACGGTCGTGCCGCAGACGACACGCAACAGCCACAGGCTGGTTCGGGAGTAGGAGCGAATGAAGGCAAGATGCACCCGGTGCGGCAGCAACAGGATCGGCAGCGCCACGATCATGTGAACGATCAGGCTCAGGTAGAACAGCGCGTTGAAAATCAGCGAGCGCGTCAGCGAAGCGGTGGCGGGTCGGAGCACTGCATCCATTGCGGCTGTCAGGTTTGTCCGTGCGCGGATATGCGGGGCGTGTAACGACGCGCGTCCGATACGCGGTTGGCATTGCTCGGCGGCACCGGCTCGAACTGCATGCGCACTTTTGCGAACAGAAATTTGAGATATTCCGACATCACCAGGCGCGTCGTGTCCGGGTTGGACCACCACGGCTCAGTGCGCAGGCGATCGGATACGACCGGGTAGGGGATGAGCGTGACGTTGGGCAATTGATGGCCGAGTTCCGCGAGCGCACGCGGCATATGATAGGTCGACGTAACAACGATCAGTGAACCGAAATCGTTCTTGGCGGCCCACAGCCGTGTCTGCACCGCATTGCCGAATGTGTTGATGGCCGAGTAGTCGAGATCCACACAGCAGGCGAACAGCCCATCATAATGCGGAATCTGGTGCGCAATGTCCGCGGTCGTCGTCCCCGGATTGACGCCGCTGATCAGAAGTCGTTTGCCGCGATGGGTGGCAAGCAGCTCGAGCGCCTCGATAACGCGCGAGTTGCCCCCGGTCAGCACCACGATGCCGTCGGCGGTGCGCGTGAGCGGCACCTGCTCGTTCGGCAGTCGCCGGACAAAGAGTACAAAGCCAAGCACCAGCAGGAGCACGCACAGCACAGCCACGCGAATGGCTACCGACTTCAGCCGTCGTGTTCGCACCGCGGTCTTGAGACTTACCATGGTCGCGCGCGTCCCTCGCGCCAACATCCTCTTTGGCCGCCCGACAGCAGCCGCCCCACGGTTCGCATCATAGCGTTAAATTCCGTTGGTGGCTTGGCAGAGACCGGCCATGAGGGCATCCGCGGCTCAATCGATGCTCTTCAACGTGCGGTTCACGGTGGCGCGCGACGCCAGCGCCGTTACCAAAGCCATCAGGATGACCTGCCCCAGGATAGCCAGATAGCCGGTGGCGCCAATCGTGAAACTGCCGAACAGCGCCATCGCCTCGTCGCCCGCGGCGGTCCCGTTCAGCCAGACGTTCATGCCCTGGATGGCGCCGAACAACACGATTGCAAGTCCGCCGCCGATCGCGCCGCCCTTCAGCCCGAGGACCAGAAAGTGGCGCTGGAATTGGCTTGCGACAAAACTGTCGGTGGCGCCGACATAGTGCAGCACCTCGATGATGGGCCGGTTGGTTGCCATGGCGCCGCGGGTCGCGAAGGTGACCGACAGCAGCGTGACAATCAGCACCAGCACGAGCACGGCAATCCCGCTCAGCGCGGCCGCGTTGGCCATGTCATGCATGCGGCCGATCCAACGGCGATGATCGTCGAGGCTGGCGCTCGGCACCTGCGCCGCCAGAGCCTTGCGCAGGACGCCGAAATCCGGCGGCGCGCCGGACCACAGCTTGACCACGATCATACGCGGAATGGGCAGATCGCTGAGATTGAGGCCGCTGCCGAGCCACGGCTCAACCAGCCGGGCTGATTCCTCCCTGGTGTAGACCTGGACGCCGGCAATGCCTGGTGAGCCGCGGGTGATCTCGGCCGCCTTGCGTACATCGGCATCGAGATCGCGCCCCGCCACCGGCCGGACCTGAATGGTGACCTCGCGTCCGACGTCGGAACTCCAATCGCTCGCTGCGCTCACCACCATCATCACCACGCCCGCCGTCAGCCCGGCCAGGAAGGTCATGATGGCGACCACGGCAATCAGTGAGCGTCCGGCAATCGAGCCTTTCGGGACAATCGCCGTGGCGACGTGTGGCCAGTGCGCGCGCAGCGGCGAGACTTCCAGATCGTCCCATGGCTCAGCCTGGATCCTGATCCTGCTGTCCAGCGGCTCAATCGTAGACATGCAGTCGTCCTTCATGCAGGACCAGACGGCGCGCGTCGTATTCGTCCATCAAGGCGATATCGTGGGTGGCGATGACGATGGCGGTCCCCGTCTTGTTAAGCTCGATGAACAGCCGCAGCAGTCGCTGACCGAGATTGGGGTCGACGTTGCCGGTCGGCTCGTCGGCCAGCAAAAGCTGGGGGCGGGCGATCACGGCGCGCGCGATGGCGGCGCGCTGTTTCTCGCCGCCGGATAGTATCGGCGGCAATGCGTCGATGCGCTCGCCAAGCCCGACCCATTGCAGCAACTCGACCACCTCGGCGCGGTATTCGCCTTCGTCACGGCCTAGCACGCGCAGCGGCAGCGATACATTTTCGTAGGTGGTCATGTGGTCGAGCAGACGAAAGTCCTGGAACACGATGCCGATGCGGCGGCGCAAGGTGGCGCGGCTGTCCTTGGACAACGTCGCGGTGTCCTGGTCGAACATCGTGATCAGCCCGCGCGTTGGCGGCAGCGAGAGGAACAGCAGGCGCAAGAGTGATGTCTTGCCGGCGCCCGACGGGCCGGTCAGAAACTGGAACGAGTGGCTGTCGATGCGGAACGTGAGGTCGCGGAGTACCTCCGTGCCGAGACCGTATCGCAAGCCGACGTTCTCGAAGACGATCACGCGGTGCCTCCAACAGACCTTTCCGCGCGGGGTCTGGACCGGGATTGGGCCCGGATTCGGTCCGGGACGCGGATACTCGCCCGGCCGGCCGATTCGCCACCTTCAGTCAATCTTAACATTACGGCGGCTGCAGGAGGTTGGTGCAATGCCGTGGTTTCCAATTCGTTAACGGATGGCGGGCTAGGCTTACGTCAAAGTCACGCGCCACTTGATTCGCCGATGCTGATTGTCTGCCCGTCCTGCGCTACATCCTACGATGTCGAGCCGGCAAGCCTCGGAGCCAACGGCCGCCAAGTGCGGTGCGTGCGCTGCCGTACGGTTTGGCGGGCGGAGCTCAACCGCGCCGCGCAGTTGACGGCGGCAGCGGACGCACTCGGTCCCGGCGTGTCGGCCTTTGCGCCCGAAGCCACAGCCGCCGTTATCGAGGCGCCGGCCGCCGTGGCCACAGGTGCCGCGCCTGCCGCTTCACCACCCGATGTTCCTGGAATCCAGCCGGACCAGACGCCGGGCGAAGTGCCCGCGGGTGGCGGCAATACGGACGCGGCGGATGTGACGGAGGACGAGACGGCCGAGGTGGAAGCGCCACCGCTCGCGCCGGTGGATCTCGATGCCGGGCGGCCGCCGATCGATTTCGATGATGACGAGCGCGCGCAGGCGGACGAACCGTCGGAGGATATCGAGACTGCCGCCGCGCGGCGCGCGCGGTCCAGCCGGCGGCTGCTGCAATTGCCGTCACTGTCGCGCCTGCAGGCGCTCATTCTCGGGCTGCTGATCGTCGACGCCATGCTGATCGGCTGGCGCACGGACGTAGTGCGGCTGCTGCCGCAGACGGCGTCGCTCTACGCCGCCATCGGGATGCCGGTGAATCTGCGCGGGCTCAGCTTCGACGATCTCTCGACCGCCACGGAAATGCACGAAGGCGTGCCGATTCTTGTCGTGCGCGGCAAGATCGTCAGCGTTACCGGCGCGATAACAGAGGTGCCGCGCCTCAAACTCGTGGTGCGCGATGCCGCCAGGCGCGAAATCTATTCCTGGACGGTTGCTCCCTCGGTCGCACGCCTGTTGCCGTATCAGTCGGCGGACTTCGCCAGCCGGCTCGCATCGCCGCCGGCCGGCAGCAAAGATGTGATGGTCCGATTTCTCAACCGCCGCGATCTCATGGCGGGCGGAGGCTGATGGCTATGTCGCGCATCCTGATTGCTGAAGACGAAGAGGCGCTGCGCGCCATGTGCGCGCGGGCGCTCAGCAACCGACGGCCATTACGTCGAAACCGCGGGCGACGGCAGCGAGGCGCTGGAAATTCTGATCCGCGAGCGCGGCCGCTTCGATCTGCTGCTCACAGACGTGCGCATGCCGATCATGGACGGCATCGCGTTGGCGCTCGCAGCGGCGCGCGACTTTCCCGACCTCACCATTCTTCTGATGACCGGCTATGCCGATCAACGCGAGCGTGCCAAAGGCCTCGATGCCCTGGTGCACGATGTGATCGCCAAGCCGTTCTCGGTCACGGATTTGCGCGGCGCGGTCAGCGAAGCGCTCGCGGTACGCGCGCGGTAAGCCGGCGCGTCGCTTTCAATCCTCATCGAAGGTAGCGTAGGGGCGCGGCATTGGGTCGTGCCGCGGCTTCGATTCAGCCGACTGGAAATCCGGAGCTGGCTTGCCAAGGTCAAAATTGATCATGCCGCGGCGGATCGCCCGCCGCTCCGCGAACAAATTATACAGCGTGTCGCCGTCGCCGTGCCGCACCGCACGCGTCAAGGCCGCAAGATCTTCGTTGAAGCGGCCCAGTACTTCCAGCACGGCGTCTTTGTTGTGCAGAAAAATGTCGCGCCACATCGTCGGATCGGACGCCGCAATCCGCGTAAAGTCGCGAAAGCCGCTGGCGGAATATTTGAGAATCTCCGACTCGGTGACGAGCCGCAGATCGAACGCGGTGCCGACGATGGTGTAGGCGATCAGATGCGGCACGTGGCTGGTGACGGCGAGCACCAGATCGTGATGTTCCGCCGACATGATCTCGACATTGGCGCCGAACGCTTCCCAGAACCGCGACAGCCGTTCGACCGCGGCCGGATCGGTATCCTTCGGCGGCGTGAGGATGCACCAGCGGTTGACAAACAGCTCGGCGAAACCGGCGTCGGGCCCAGAATGCTCGGTGCCGGCGACCGGATGGCCGGGAATGAAATGGACGCCGCGCGGAATATGCGGGCCCATCGCACGAATGACATCGCCCTTGACCGAGCCGACATCGGAGACGGTCGCGCCCGGTTTGAGGTGCGGCCCGATCTCGCGGGCGACCGGGCCGCAGGCGCCGATCGGCACGCAGACGATCACGAGATCGGCGTCCGCCACCGCTTCTGTGGCGCTATCGACGACCTGATCGGCCAGTCCAAGCTCGACGATGCGCTGCCGCGTCGGTTCCGACCGCGAGGTGGCAACGATCGTCTCCACCAGGCCAAGCGCCCGCGCCGCTCGCGCAATCGAGCCACCGATCAGGCCGACGCCGATCAGTGCAAGACGATTGAAAGGGGGACTAGACGCACTCATTTGCCGTCCAAGAAGTCCTTCAGCGCGGCAACAACAAGGCGATTGGCCTCCTCGGTGCCGACAGAAAGACGCAGCGCGTTCGGGAGCTTGTAAGCAGCGACGTAACGCAGGATCAGGCCGCGCGCGGTGAGGAAGGCGTCGGCATCCTGGGCGGTGCGGCCCTTGGTTTCGGGGAAATGGATCAGCACGAAGTTGGCGACGCTCGGCGTCACTTGCAGGCCGAGTTTGCCGATCTCCTGCGTCAAGCCAGGCGAGCCAGCGGGTGTTATGCTCGCGCGATCGTTCCTGGTGCGCCACGTCTTCGATGGCCGCGACGCCGGCTGCGATCGCCGAGCCGCTGACATTGAACGGGCCGCGGATGCGGTTGACCGCGTCGACAATGGGGGCCGGCGCGAACATCCAGCCGAGCCGAAGATTGGCGAGCCCGTGGATCTTCGAGAACGTGCGGGTCATGACGACGTTGTCGGACGTCGCCACCAACTCGATGCCGGCTTCATAATCGTTGCGCTGGACATATTCGGCATAGGCGGCGTCGAGCACCAGAAGCACGTTGCCCGGCAAGCCGCGATGCAGCCGTTTCACTTCGTCGAACGACAGGCAGGTGCCGGTCGGGTTGTTTGGATTGGCCAGGAACACGATCCTGGTCTTCGGCGTCACCGCTTTGAGAATGCCGTCGACATCAGCCGTGAAATTGACTTCCGGCACCTCGATCGGCCGCGCGCCGGTGCCAAGTGTGACGATCGGGTAGATCAGAAAGCCGTGGCGGGTGTGGATCGCCTCGTCGCCGTCGGTGAGATAGGCGTAGGCGAGCAGGTGCAGCAGATCGTCCGAGCCGGCGCCGCACACGATGCGGTCCGGATCGAGCCCGAAGGCGCGGCCGATGGCATCGCGCAGATCGCTCGCCGCGCCGTCCGGATAATCGTGCAGATGCGGTCCGATCGTATTGTAGGCTTCGATCGCGCGCGGGCTCGGCCCGAGCGGCGTCTCGTTGGACGACAGCTTGAAAACCTTGGCCACGCCGGGCGCTTTGCTCTTGCCGGGCACATAGGGCGCGATCTCAAGCACGCCTGGCCGGGGTAGGGGACGCATCGCAGTCATTACCTGGTTGCTCCGAACGGTCGCTTACTTTCCTCGCCGTTTCAGGGCGAGGATCGCTTCTTGTGGGCCACCGTATAGCGGGTCGCGTGACTGCCGACGAGGGCTGACGCGCGGATCGTGGCGCCGATGCCGACCAGCGCTTTACGGACGTCATCGACGCGGCCATGCTGCACGGAGACCAGCAGCGCCGCGCCGTCGAAGGCCCGGTCGGGCACGGCGATCACGTCAGCAATTGTCGCCAGCGCTCCGGCCGATTGCGCCCGCCAGCCCGATACCCGCATGCTCCAGACTTCGGTCTCGGTCACCATGGCATCGGCGGCGACGCGCGACACCACGAAGACCGGCATGGCGGCCGGATGATCCGCACGCTCGACGAACGGCAGCCGTGCGATAATCTTCGGCGCCGCGTCGAATTCGAGCGCGGTCCACCACGGCCCGCCGCTGCCCGCGATGGCGAAGGCCGGAACGAGGCCGAGGTCGCCTTTGGATGCCGTGACCGCTTCGACCACGCTGGCCGAGCCCATGTGCGGCACGAATGGCACGGTGAAGCCGAAATGAAAGCGCGCGGAATCGCGCATCGACGCATCGCCGGCGGAGAGATCGGCGTGCACCGAGAATGGCGCCTGCACATATGTGAACGTCGAGATGATGACGCGCCAGATGCTCTCGACCGTGTCGAGCGGCAGGCTGCCGCGATGGCGTTCGACCAGACGGCGCATCATCTCCGCCTCGCGTGCCGGGCGGAACGCCGAGCCGGATTCTTGGGTCTTTTTGACCGCGATCAACGTGTCGATCGTTTCGCCGCGCTCCATCAGGAGCGCGTGCATCTCGGCGTCGATGCGATCGAGTTCTCGCCGCAGATCGGCAAGCGTCATCTGTTTCGGCTTTGCTTGATCCTGTGGCTTTGCTCGTTTCGGCATGGCGATCCTGGATAGTGCCGCGGCGGCGCAAGGCCGATCGGCGGCCCAATTGATAGGAGCGGCGGGACCCGAAGGCAAAGAAAACGTTGACTCGCCGCGCGATGGGCATATTTACCCCTTTTCGAGCCGTTTTGCCGCGTGCCATCCTGGCCAGCAACGCGGCATCGCCGGGAAGCGCAATGGCCGACGCCGCAGCCACGCTCGATCTTGCCGACCGCACGCGTGAAGCGGACCAGCCGCATTCGCTGGTGGTGCGCTTTCCTTCAAACAATCCGCTGCGGCTCGATGCCGGTGTCGATTTCGCTCCGTTGCAGATCGCCTATCAGACCTATGGGGCGCTCAACGCCGATCGCAGCAACGCAGTTCTGATTTGCCATGCACTCACCGGCGATCAGCACGTGGTTAACGATCATCCGGTGACCGGAAAACCCGGCTGGTGGGAGACCATGGTCGGCCCGGGCCGGCCGATCGACAGCGACCGGTACTTTATTATCTGCGCCAACGTGGTCGGCGGCTGCATGGGCTCGTCCGGGCCGGCCTCGACCAATCCGGCAACCGGCATGCCCTGGGGGCTGGAATTCCCGGTGGTCACGGTGCGCGACATGGTGCGCGCCCAGGCGATGCTGCTCGATTATCTCGGTATCAACTCGCTGTTTGCCGTGGCGGGGGGCTCGATGGGCGGGATGCAGGTCCTGCAATGGGCGGCGAGCTATCCGCAGCGGGTGTTCGCGGCGCTGCCGATCGCCGCCGCGACGCGCCACTCGGCGCAGAACATCGCATTCCACGAGGTCGGTCGGCAGGCGGTGATGGCCGATCCGGAGTGGCGCGGCGGGCGTTATTTTGCCGACGGCACCAATCCGCGGCGCGGCCTCGCCGTGGCGCGGATGGGTGCCCACATCACTTATCTGTCCGACGCCGCGCTGCACCGCAAATTCGGCCGCCGTTTTCAGAATCGCGACAACCCGACGTTTTCGTTCGACGCCGACTTTCAGGTCGAGTCCTACCTGCGGCATCAGGGCATAACGTTTGTCGAACGCTTCGACGCCAACTCGTATCTCTATCTGACGCGGGCGATGGATTATTTCGATCTCGCCGCGGACTACGAGGGTGCGGTCGCCAACGCCTTCAGGGGCGCACCAACGCGATTCTGTGTCATCTCGTTCACCAGCGACTGGCTGTTTCCGACCTCGGAATCGCGCGCCATCGTGCACGCACTCAATGCCGCCGGTGCGCGGGTCTCATTTGCCGAGATCACCACCGACAAGGGCCACGACGCGTTTTTGCTCGACGAGCCGGAACTGTTCGCTATCGTGCGCGGCTTTCTGGAAGGCGCCGCCAAGGCGCGCGGCCTGCCACCGGCAAAGAGCTGAAAAGATGCTGTCCCGGCTCAAACACGATCTCACCATGGCGGAAGCCGCGCGCGGCCCGGGCGGCTCGCGCGTCGACTTGCTTGTGGTTGCCGAGATGGTGGAACGCGGTGCGCGCGTCCTCGACGTCGGCTGTGGCGACGGCGAACTGCTGCGTCTGTTGGAGACGCGCGGCGTCGACGGCCGCGGCATCGAACTGTCGCGCGAAGGCGTCAACGAGTGCGTCGCCAAGGGACTTGCAGTGGTCCAGGGCGACGCCGATACCGACCTCGCCAATTATCCTAACGACGCCTTCGATTACGTCATCCTGTCCCAGACGCTGCAGGCTACCCGGCAGCCGCGCGTGGTGCTCGAACACATGCTGCGGATCGGCCGCCACGCCATCGTGTCGTTTCCGAATTTCGGTCACTGGAACATCCGGCTGCAGCTTTTGTTCGGCGGCCACATGCCGCGCACCGACAATCTGCCCTATGCCTGGTGGGAAACGCCGAATATTCACTTTTGCAGCATCAAGGACTTCCGCGATCTCTGCCTCGCCGTCGGCGCCAAGATGGACGAGGCCGTGGCGCTCAACGCCTGGGGCCGGCAGATGCGGCTGAAAATGCCGTGGTGGTTCTGGAATTTGTTCGGTGAGCAGGCGGTGTTTCTGCTGAGCCGGCGGGGTTAGC
>CAVYPQ010000019.1:0-21157 GCA_963770425.1 uncultured Alphaproteobacteria bacterium | reverse complement strand
CGTCGGAAGATTCCGGCGACGGTGGCTGGTGGGTATGGGGCTACACCGCCCAGTTCGGTGGTGGCTTCTCCGCCACGTTGGCGGCTGAAGAGCGTCGTGACAGCCAGAACATCGACTTCAGCGGCGCGGCTGGCGCACTCGGCGGCACGACAACGCCCGGCACCAACGGCCTTCTCGTCGGCTCTATTGCCAATACCTCCGGCTACGGCGGTTGGCAGTCGCCTGACGTCGTCGCCAATCTCCGCGTCGATCAGGCCTGGGGCTCGGCGCAAGTCATGGGCGCCCTGCACGAGGTCAATGCCGGCTACTACGGCGCTACCCCTGTGACCGGGTCTCCCGGTAATACGTGGGGCTATGTCGTAGGCGGCGGTCTGAAGATCAACACGCCGTTCATCTCACCCGGCGACTTCTTCGTTGGCGAGGCCAACTACACCGTGGGCGCCACCAAGTATCTGTGGCACTCGACCAGCGCCGGCAACGTCTATGACGGCATGGGCTCTACAGAGGCTTACGGTGTCGGCAGCGATTGCATCTACGGCGGCACAGTGGCGGCCGGCAACAACACCGGATGCCAGCTGACTTCCGCGTGGAGCATCGACGTCGCCTACGAGCATTACTGGACGCCGCAATGGCACCAGGACCTGGTGTTCAACGGCATGTGGGAGAAGTACGGCTCGGGCACCGGTTCGGCCAACTCGATGCTGTGCGTCGGTGAAGGCCTCGGTGCAGGCGCCGGCACGACCGCTACCGCCGCAGCCGGTTGCAACAACAACTGGGACGTCTGGGGCGTCGGTTCCCGCCTGCAATGGGACGTGACCAAGAGCTTCTACATCGGCGTGGAAGCTATCTACCAGCACATCGACAGCGCCCAGACCGGGTTGGCTGGCAATGCGCTGACGGCTCCGATCACGCTGACGAACTCCGGCGCGACCACCTGGTCGAACGAGTCGAACTGGGTGTTCACGCTGCGCATGCACAAGGACTTCCTGCCCTGATCGTCTGATCACGGCGTGAATTCTATGATCCCCGGCGGGACATCCCGCCGGGGATTTTCGTTTAGCGGTCGGCCAAACTCGTCGGGCGTATGGCCAGTTAAATATTGCCCAAGTCCGGTTCCTGATATGCGCATTTTTTGATCGGCCATTGCGCTCGCCGCGCGCTCCGTGCCAAGTCGTTTAAGTCGCAAGACCGTGCGAAACCGATGTCTTGTTTGACGAAACAGGTTCTGGTTGACTGCGGGGCTTGCGCCCAGCCGTGTCCAGGGCCTGACCGGGCCGGCTCATTTCAACTCTGAACCGCGACGGCTGATGGCTCATTTTCATCTGATGCACTGCATCCCAGATCCGCGGATGCACGGCCTTACCGGATACAAGGAAGTTGTTGAGACGGTCGCCTGGGGCCTTGAGCAGCTTGGCCATCGCGCCACCTATGCGGTGAACGACCGTGCTTCGAACGCCACCAACATCGTGTTCGGCGCCCAGGTGATGCCGGTCGCTGCCCTCGCAGACCTTCCCCCGGGCACCATCATTTACAATTTCGAACAGCTGCGTGACGTTCCCGTGGAGCGGATTCGGGGCGAGATCAGGCACTACGCACGGCTGCCGCACCTCACCATTTGGGATTACAGCGCCGCCAACCTGCCGAGCTGGCGCGCGCTGGGACGAACTGACGTGAAAGTCGTTCCGGTTGGCTATGCGCCGATCCTGAGCCGGATTCCGAGGGCGGCGCACCAGGATATCGACGTGCTGCTATACGGTCTGAGTGGCGAGCGCCGGCTGCAGACATTCCATGGATTGTCCCAACTCGGTCTGTCGACGCTATTTGTCAGCGGACTTTACGGCGCGGCGCGCGACGAACTGATTTCGCGGGCAAAGATCGTACTGAACATCAACCTTTATGCGCAGATGAGAATTTTCGAGATCGTGCGGGTTTCCTACCTCTTGGCCAACAAAAAAGCCGTTGTTGCCGATCTCGACGCCAATTCCTATGTTGAGGACGACGTGCGGAGCGGCGTCAGCTTCTCGTCATCGTTGAAAGAATTGTCGGATCTCTGCGCAAAACTCGCCAGCAATGACCGCGAACGCCACGCCCTTGAAGAGCGCGGATTCGCCTGCATCAGCCGCCGAGATATCAAAGGTATCCTCGAACGGGCGTTGTAAACGAGGCCGTCAAAGCTCAAATTGCCTCGACGGCGAAGCTCGCTGGCCGCAGGCCGTCCCGGTACCTCTGCCACATGGTCCCGTAGACATTCTCGATCTGCCTGGCGAAGCGCGCCGTATTGAAGAGCGGAAATGTCTCGCGGTTGCGCGAAAGCCGCTGCCTCAGCGACGCACAATATGCCTGGTCGGTCGCAATCTTGAGCGCGCGAGCCTCGTAGTCCGCAAGCGATCCGCTGACCAGTTCGGGCACCCCGACTGCTTGCAGCATGCTCGCCGCCATGCGGCCGACAAATGTCGAGCCGAGCACTGTCAAGAGCGGTACGCCGGACCACAGCGCGGCGGCCGCGGTGGCGCCGGCATTGTAAGGCGTAGTGTCGAGAAACAGATCGGCCAGGCGCTGCCGCGCCATGTGCTCGGCAAGCGGGACGTGCGACGCGAACACGATGCGGCCGGGATCGATCCCGCAGCTTTGCGCTTCGCGCCGTAAATTGACGGCCATCTCCGGATTGGCTTCAGCAAGCCACAACACACTGCCATCAACGGCGTGCAGAAGGCGCATCCAGAGCCGGAATATCGAAGGCGCGAGCTTGTAGCTGTTGTTGAAAGAGCAGAACACGAAACCGCCGTCCGGCAATCCGACCTCGTCGCGCGTCGGCGTTATTGGAGCAATCGCGAGTCTATCGTCATTGACAAGGAAGCAATCGGGCAAATGCACGATTTGTTCTGAGTAATAATTCTGTTGGTCGAATGGCAGCGCGACCGCATCGGCGATGACATAATCGATGCAGCCGGCCCCCATGGTTCCAAGGTAGCCCAGATAGCTCACCTGAACAGGCGCCGGCCGCCGAGCGAAGATGCCGGGCCGGCCATTGCGGGTATGTCCCATCAGATCGACGGCGATATCGATTTCAAGCTCTCTCATGAGCTCGGCGATTTCGTGCTCGCTTTTGTCGGCCACGTCGATAAAGCGGTCGAATGCAGCTTGCAGCCGTTCCCGCATCGGCGACGTGCGGTCGCGTCCGAACGAAATGCCGGTGATTTCAAAGCGCGAGCGGTCATGCTTTTCATAAAGGCCGGCTGCCAGATAGGCGACCGGGTGATCGCCGAAATCGGCGGAAAGGTAGGCGAGACGAATGCGATCGTGGATGTGGGGCTGGTGCGGCGATGACGGCATCGCCGCAAGCCGGTCCTCAACGTATCGCCGCGCACATTGCTGCTGTTCGGCTGCCGAAGCCGGCAGGGCGAGCAGCGCGAATGGCGTGGCGGCAAGCTTTCCCTGTCTCACCTCGGCGAGGCAGGCGCCAATTTCGGCATCGAGATTGCTCCAATCGCACATGTGCAATTTGGCCAGTATTCGCGTGCCCGCCGCATAATCGAGGCCGGGCTTTAGGCCGGCAGCTGTGTCATAGGCAGCGAGCGCTGCCGAGAACTGTCGGCGTTCGAACAGGACATTGCCGCGCGCGTTCCAGGCTTCTGCAAATTCAGGATTGGCCGCGAGCGCTCGCTCATATGCGGTCAATGCCTCGGCGTAATCTGTGCGCTCGAGGAAAATGCTGCCGCGACCCAACCATGCTTCTACCAAATCCGCCTTACGGCCGAGCGCCTGGTCATAGGCAACCAGCGCATTGTCGTACTGCCGCAGCGCATAGAATGTGTTTCCGCGGCCAAGCCAGGCCTCGGCACAATTCGGCTGCAGCGCCAAAGCCTTGTCGTACGCGGCGAAAGCCTTGTCGTATTGCCGCAGCGCCGCGAACACGTTGCCGCGGCCGTACCACGCCTCGACCAGTCCAGGCTTGATCGCGAGTGCGGAGTTGTAGGCGTCAAGCGCCTCGTCGTAGCGCTTAAGCCCGCCGTAGGCGTTGCCGCGGCCGAGCCAGGGCTCGGCAAAGCCGGGTCGTAGCGCCAGCACCTTGTCGTAGGCGGCGAGCGCTTCATCGTACCGGCCGCGTTTTGCCAGGACGTTGCCACGGCCCAGCCATCCTTCCGCGAGATCGGGCCGCAGCGCCAAGGCCTTGTCGCAGGCAGCCAGAGCCTCCTCGTACCGTCCGAGGGCCGAGCAAGCTTCGCTGCGGCCGCCCCACGCCTCGGCGAGGTCGGGACGCAGCGCCAACGCCGCATCGAACGCGCCCAGCGCCTCGCGCGGCCGCTTAAGAATAGCGAGAGCCTTGCCCTTGTTGCAGAACGCGTCGGCGTAGCGCGGATTGATCCGGATCGCGCTATCAAAGTCCGCGATGGCTTCGCTGTGTCGCCCAAGATCGTTGAATACGGTGCCGCGGTTATTCCAGGTTTCGGCGACTGCGGGATTAATGGCCAGGGCTGCGGTGAAGCGCTCGACGGCCTCAACGGGCCGTGCGAGCGCTTTGAGCACGAGACCGTAGTTGTACAGCGTCGCATCGGACCGCGGATTCTCACGCACGGCTCGGCGCAGATAGGTTTCTGCCTCGTCGAACTGGCGCTGTTGCGTAAGCAAAACGCCAAGCACGTTGAGGGCCGCAACATGTCGTGGCTGAGCGCGCAGCAACGCTTTGAGGAGTTGCTCGGCGTCTTTCAGATTCCCAGCCTGCAGCGCCGCCATCGCGCGCTGAAAGTTGGGATCATTGGCGTGGCCAGCCGGCACTGTTTTTCGCACCCCGAATTTTAGAATTTATGCCACATTTCATCGGCTTACGCGAACAAGCGAAACCTGTTTGGCGTCGGTTTGCTTGCGCCAGGGAACCTGCGCCGGCCTTCATTTTTGCGGAAACTCAAGGCCCATCTCACGGTAGCGCTCGGGATCGTCACCCCAGCCCTCGCGTACCTTGACGAAGAGGAAGAGATGAACAGGCTGCTCGACCGCGGCCGCAATGTCCGCGCGGGCGGCGGCACCGATCGCCTTGATGGTTTGCCCGCCCTTGCCGAGCAGAATCTTGCGCTGACTCTCGCGCTCGACATAGATTATCTGCTCGATGCGCACGGAGCCGTCTTTGAGTTCCTTCCAGGTCTCGGTCTCGACCGTTGACTGGTAAGGCAGCTCCTGATGCAGCCGCAGATAAAGCTTCTCGCGCGTGATCTCCGCCGCGAGCTGGCGCATCGGCGCATCCGATATCTGATCTTCCGGATAGAGCCAGGGACCCGGCGGCACGTTCTCCGCGAACCAGCGCTTGAGATCCGCGACGCCGTCGCCGGACAATGCGGAGACCATGAAGGTCGATGCAAATCCCGCGCGCTCGTTGAGCGTTTGCGCCAGGGCCAGCAACTCCGGCTTTGGCACGAGATCGACCTTGTTAAGAACAAGAGCCTTCTTGCCGGTTCGAACTTCGGCAAGCCCGCGCCAGATCGCTTCATCGTCCGCTTTTATGCCGCGATGCGCGTCGACCAGAAATGCCACGATGTCGGCATCCTGCGCGCTGCCCCAGGCGGTCCCGACCATCGCGCGATCGAGCCGGCGGCGCGGCAGAAAAATGCCAGGCGTATCGGCGAAGATAAGCTGCGCCGGTCCTTCGATGGCGATGCCGCGGATGACCCCACGCGTGGTCTGCACTTTGGGCGTGACGATAGAGATCTTGGCGCCGACAAGGGCGTTGATCAGCGTTGATTTGCCGACGTTCGGCGCCCCAATGAGTGCGATGACGCCGCAAGAGGTGGACGTCGCGACGGCTTCGTCTGGCGGGACGGGGTCAGCCATTGAGGCGCGCGGCCTTCGTCTTCACGCCCTCGCGCGACAGCATGGCCGCCGCAGCAGCCTGCTCGGCACCGCGCTTGGAGCGGCCGGATCCTTCGGCTGGGGCAAGATGGGGCAGCTGAACGGCGACGCGAAATACCGGGCTATGATCGGGTCCGGAGCGTGCAATCTCCTTGTAGGCTGGCGTGGGCAGTCCGCGCGCCTGTGCCCATTCTTGCAGGATCGTCTTCGGATCGCGCAGCGGCTGCGCTGTTGCTTGCATGCGGTCGTGCCACAGGCGCTCGACCAGCTCCTCCGCGGCCAAGTAGCCGCCATCGAGATAAACTGCGCCGATCAGCGCCTCGCAGACGTCGGCGAGTATGGCTGGTCGCTTGCGGGCACCGGCATTAACTTCCGATGAGCCGAGTTTGATCGCAGCGCCGAGTTCGATTGTCAGCGCGATTTCCGCGCAGGTTTCCTTGCGCACCAGATCGGCCAGCCGCCGGGACAATTCCCCTTCATCCGCCTTGGGAAAGTTGCGGTACAGCATGTCGGATATCACCAAGCCCAGAACGTGATCGCCGAGAAACTCCATCCGCTGGTAAGAGCTCGCGCGATTGCGCGGCCCCTTCAACGCTGAAATGTGGGTTAGTGCGCTGGTCAGCAACGCGACATCGGCGAAGCGATAGCCGATCCGGGTCTCCAGGACGGTAGAGGTCCGGCCGCGACGGCGCGGCTCCTTCTGGCCGTCGCCTTGCGGCGTTTCCGCAACGGCACGCTCTTGAGAGACTGGAGCTTCCAGCTGCGGCTCGGCCGCGGCCTTTTTCTTTCGTCGGCCCGTCATCGTACCAGCGTGAACAATCGGCTCCAGCGCACCGCCCAGGGCCAATTCCAGATCTCCCATGCCGGTGTGTCGCCGCCGATCGAGAAGAAGATGATCTGCGCCTTGCCGATCAAATTCTCGAACGGCACGTAGCCGACCGCGCCCAGCACCCGGCTGTCCGTGGAGTTGTCGCGGTTGTCGCCCATCATGAAAAAGTCGCCGGGCGGTACCTGGAACACCTCGGTGTTATCGAGAAAGCCGTTATCGGTGAAATCGTGCGTAATGTAAGTGACGCCGTTTGGCAGAGTCTCGCGGTAACACATCACCGGCTGCCCGACATCCTCGTGCGCGACGCAGCCTTGCATGACGCGCTCGCGCTTGACTGGAACACCGTTGATGTTGAGCACGCCGTGCAGCACCTGAATGTGATCGCCCGGCAGGCCGACGACGCGCTTGATGTAATCGATAGTTGGATCTTTGGGCAGCCTGAAGACCACGACGTCGCCGCGCTGCGGCTGCGAGCCAAAGATGCGGCCGGAAAACAACGCGGGAGAAAATGGCAGCGAGTAATGGGTGTAGCCATAGGAATACTTGGAAACGAACAAGTAATCGCCGACCAAAAGTGTCGGGATCATCGAGCCGGATGGAATGTTAAACGGCTGGAACAGGAATGTGCGGATCACCACGGCAATGATGATCGCATGGATCACCACCCGCACCGTTTCGCCTATGCCCTCGCTACGTTTGGTTCCGGTTTGCACGCTCATTCGCCTATCGTCCTGCACCCATCGAAAATCGCCGCGCGTGCGCCCCGAATCCTTGTAACCTTTGGGACACAGGCGCGCAATTCCGAGCCGGATTCGGCGCATGTCCGCCCGATAATGAATTATATATTATTTTCAAATACTTATGAGGCAGCGGACAATTCCGTGACAAATAATTCATGGTCGCCAATGGCGGCGCATGACGCCGCGCGTCAGCCGGTCGCGAAGCACTACTTTGGCGCGGCGATTGCCTGAGCTGAGATGATGACGAAGGCCTGTGCCATGGGGCCCTCATCGGAGATCGTAAGGTCGATGCGCGCTTCATAGCCAGCGGGTGTAATCGCCTTCAGCCGCCGCTGGGCGCCACCCGTCAATTGCATCGTCGGACGGCCCGACGGCAGGTTGATGACGCCCATATCACGCCACCACACCCCGGCACGCAGGCCGGTTCCCAGCGCCTTGGCGCAGGCCTCCTTGGCGGCAAACCGTTTGGCGTAGGTTTCGACCCGGTTCCGGCGCCGTTCGGCGCGTTCGCGTTCCGCCGGGGTGAAAACCCTGTCGATGAAGCGGTCGCCGTGCCGCTCGATCACCTTGGCAATACGGCGAACGTCGGTGATGTCGGAACCGATGCCGAGAATCATCGCGCGCCGCCGGTTCTGTTCGCACTTTCGCCTCTACCGCGATCGATCGCCACCCGCATTTTGCGGACCGAATCGCCCAGACCGTCGAAGATCGCCTCGCCGACCAGGAAATGGCCGATATTGAGTTCGGCGATTTCGGGCAGTGCTGCGATCCGCTCTGTGGTGACGTAATCAAGGCCGTGGCCGGCATGGACTTCGAGGCCGGCGCGCTTCGCCAGTGCTGCGCAGCGAACGATGCGATCAAATTCCGCCTGTGCACCGGCAGCATTGCCGGCCGCCAGCGCCTCGCACCATGCGCCGGTGTGAATTTCGATCACCGGAGCGCCGAGCGCGGCGGCGGCGTCGATCTGCACCGGATCTGGTGCGATGAATAACGATACGCGGATGCCGGCGGCACTCAATTGCCCGACAACGTCGACCAAAGTGCCGCGCTGCCCGGCGGCATCGAGTCCTCCCTCAGTGGTGCGTTCCGCTCGGCGCTCCGGCACGATGCACGCGGCATGCGGCCGCACATTCACAGCAATGCCGACCATCTCCGCCGTGGCGGCCATTTCGAGATTGAGCGGTTTTTTGATGCGCGCTTTGAGGCGGGCGATATCGTCGTCGACGATATGGCGGCGATCCTCGCGCAAATGCGCCGTAATGCCATCGGCACCGGCCGCGATGGCAATTTCAGCAGCGCGAACGGGGTCGGGATGTCGCCCGCCACGGGCATTGCGCACGGTAGCAACGTGGTCGACGTTGACGCCAAGGCGGATGGTGGGAAAAGCCGGCATGACTTGCTCGCGCGCAGCTATCCGTTCACGCGTTCGGCGTCGGCAACGACTTTCTTCGCCCGCAGCTGCGAGATGATCGAGGTGAGGTGCTTGAGGTTATAGACCTCGAGATCGATGGTCAGCTCAGTAAAATCCGGCGACTGGCGTGTCATCTTGACGTTGTCGATATTGCCGTCGTGCTCGGCAATCACCTGCGCGATCTGCGCGAGCGTGCCAGGCTCGTTGACGGAGTGGACCGAGATGCGCGCCGGAAACCTCTGAGGCGCCGTGTCGTCGACGTCCCAGCGCACGTCGAGCCAGCGCTCCGGCTTGTCCTCGAACTCCTTTAATGCCTCGGAATGGATCGGATAGATCGTGACGCCTTCGCCCGGTGTCACAATGCCGACGATCCGGTCACCAGGGACGGCACCGCCGTTTGGGGCAAAGCGCACCGGCAGATCGGTATTGATCCCGCGGATCGGAATGGCGGCGCCATTTTCGCCGTCGCCGGGCAGCTTGAACTTCATCGCCTTGGCGCGCTTGAGACCGAACCAGCCGCTCTCTGCCTTGGGCGCGACCTGCGTGACACGCTCGTCCTTGTAATCGGGATACATGGCTCGAACGACGTCGGCGGCCCGCATCTCGCTGCGACCGACCGCCGACATCACGTCGTCGATCGATGCCCGCGCCAGCCGCGGCAGCGCGCCTTCGAGCTTCTCGTCGGAATATTCTATCTTGGCGCGCTGGCACAGACGCTCGACGATGCGGCGGCCGAAAGCCGAATATTGGCTGCGCACTGCATCGCGAGTGGCGCGGCGAATAGAGGCGCGGGCCTTGCCGGTCACCACGATCGATTCCCAGGCTGCAGGCGGCGCGGTCTGTGCTTCGGAGGTCAGGATTTGCACCTCAACGCCGTTTTGCAGCGGCGCGGAAAGCGGCCCGAGCTGACCGTTAATCTTGGCGCCGACAGCCATGTTGCCGACGTCGGTGTGCACCGCATAGGCGAAATCGATCGGCGTCGCGCCACGCGGCAGCGCGATCAACTTGCCTTTTGGCGTGAAGCAGAACACCTGATCGTGGAACAGCTCGAGCTTGGTGTGTTCGAGGAACTCCTCCGGGTTGGAGCCCTCGGCCAAAAGCTCGATGGTGTGACGCAACCATGCATAGGCGTTGGATTCGCGCGACAGCATCTCGGTCGGCGAACCGACGTTGTCCTTGTACAACGCATGAGCGGCGATGCCGTATTCGGCGATCTGGTGCATGTCGCGGGTGCGGATCTGCAGCTCGACCCGCTGCTTGCCCGGTCCGATCACGGTGGTGTGGATCGAACGGTAATCGTTCTGCTTGGGCGTCGAAATGTAATCCTTGAACCGGCCGGGCACGACGGGCCAGCTGGTATGCACGATGCCGAGTGCGCCGTAGCACTCGGCGACCGTTGAGACGATGACACGGAAGCCGAGCAAATCGGAGAGCTGCTCGAAACCGACCGCCTTGCGCTCCATCTTGCGCCAGATCGAATAAGCACGCTTGCGGCGGCCGACGACTTCGGCGGCGATACCACGCTCGGCGAGCTTCCGGGTCAGCTGTTCCTCGATTTCGGCGATCCAGCGACGTGAGCGCTCCGCCAGCGCCTCAAGCCGCTCGCTGATCACCTTGTAGGCATCCGGATTGAGTTCCCGGAACGCCAAGTCCTCCAGCTCCTCGCGCAGTTCATACATTCCCATGCGGCCAGCGAGGGGCGCATAGATGTCGAGGGTTTCTTCCGCGGTCCGGCGCCTGGCCTCCTGCGGCCGATAGGCAAGCGTGCGCATATTATGCAGCCGGTCGGCCAGCTTGATCAGCAGCACGCGCACGTCGTCAGCGATCGCGAGCAGAAGCTTGCGCAGGTTCTCGGCCTGCTTGGCCTCCCGGGACACCAGTTCGAGCTTGCTCAGTTTGGTCAGACCCTCGACCAGGCGGCCGATGTCATGGCCAAACAGCCGATCGATCTCCGCCCGGGTGGCGTCAGTATCCTCGATGGTGTCATGCAACAGCGCCGCCGCGATCGTGGCGTCGTCGAGATTCAGGTCGGTCAGGATCGCTGCGACTTGCAGGGGATGGGAGAAATAAGGGTCGCCGGAGTTCTCGCTTTTGCTCGCCATGGGCCTTCATCGCGTAGACGTAGGCCCGGTTGAGCAGCTCCTCGTTGGCCTTCGGATTGTACTCTTTGACCCGGTCGACCAGCTCGAACTGCCGCATCAGCTGTGGCTTGCGGGGTGGCGACGGCATCGCATCGCCGCCCTCGGTTACCAGCTGCGGTCCGCGCGGCTCTGCGACCCTGAGCCGGGGCTGATTCTGCATCCTCGGCAGATCGACCTGGGAGCGCGCCATCTGGTCCCTTAGCGTCCTTAGGGGTTGCCGGGCGCGGCTCGGCGCCGCGCCTTCACCACCAAGGATATCATGCAGCGCCGCCCGCGCCACAAGACACGACACACCGCGCGCCAGGAAGCACGGTCGCCCGTCAAGGCCAAGTTTTCGTTAACGCTGGCCGGCCAGTGGGGCCGGCTGGAAGGCCTATTCTTCCTCGTCGCCGGTATCCGGCTCAGGCTCGCTCTCCGGCGGAATCAGGCCTTCAAGACCCTTGAGCAATTCTTCCTCGCTCATCCGGTCTGTCGTCACATCGGTATCGTCGGCATCAACCCCGGTGCCTGGGGCGCCGATCAGCGGCACTGCCTCGGGCTCGGGCTCGTCCACCTCGACGTATTTTTGCAGTGAATGGACCAGTTCCTCCTTGAGGTCGCCGGGGGAAATGGCCTCCTCGGCGATTTCGCGCAGCGCCACAACGGGATTTTTGTCCTTGTCCCGCTCGACGGCGATCTGGGCGCCAGACGAGATCATGCGCGCGCGATGGCCGGCGAGCAACACGAGGTCGAAGCGATTTTCCACCTTGTCGATGCAGTCCTCTACGGTCACACGGGCCATGTGGTCAGCTCCTCGGATCGGGTGCGTGCGGGGCTCGAATCCCCGACAAATGCAATCTGCCAATTAGGGGCTTAGGTATCGTCAACGGGCCGGCGGCGCAAGGTCATTGGTTGGCCAGCCTCAGCCTGCTCGGACGTTAACCTCTCCTGTCAGGCAAGACCGACGGAACCCAAGCGGCGGGCCGCAATTTTCGTCCCGCGAGTTCCGCGACGGCGTGCCGCAGCGCTGGAGCAGCAGTGCGGCGGCGGCGATATTGCTGCGCACTTGCCACCCGCGCGCCGGCGGACGTACGTTTCCACCATGCGGCAGTACTTCGCATCACGAATGTCTTGGACGCCGCGAAAAAAGATTTAACAACGGACCGGAGCGGTCAATTGCATTACCGCCAATCCGGTTTTATCACCAGAGACGAGAGGCACCATGCCCGCACAAACCGAAAAAATCGCTCTTTTCATTGATGGCGCCAATCTCTATGCGACGGCCAAATCGCTCGGCTTCGACATCGATTACAAGCGCCTGCTGCGCGAGTTCCAGTCGCGTGGCTATCTGTTGCGCGCGTTCTATTACACGGCGGTGATCGAGGATCAGGAATATTCATCGATCCGGCCGCTGATCGATTGGCTCGATTACAACGGCTACACCGTCGTCACCAAGGCGACCAAGGAGTTCGTCGATCAAACCGGCCGACGCAAGGTCAAAGGCAACATGGACATCGAGCTTGCCGTCGATGCCATGGAGATCGCGCCGCACATCGATCAGATGGTGCTGTTTTCCGGCGACGGCGATTTCCGCTCGCTGGTCGAAGCGGTGCAACGGCGCGGCGTGCGCGTGGTTGTTGTATCCACGATCTCGACCCAGCCGCCGATGGTCGCCGACGAACTGCGCCGTCAGTGCGATCAATTCGTCGATATTATCGAACTGCAGTCGAAGATTGGCCGCGATCCGACCGAACGACCCGCGCGCGAGCCGCGCGAAGGCCGCGAGCAGCGTCATACGCCGCAGTTCCTGCAGCGCAGTCCCACCTCGCAGCGCGTCGAAGTCGAGGACGACGAATTCGAGGACGACTAGCGTCCGGTCACCGTCATGGCCCGTACCAGCGGCCCACCAGGACACGATTGCCCACGCTGTCCACGCCTCGTTGCCTTCCGCAAGAGCTGGCGCAAGCAGGAACCGGACTGGTTCAACGCGCCGGTCGATTCATTCGGACCGAGTGATGCGCGACTTCTCATTGTCGGGCTGGCGCCCGGACTGCGTGGCGCCAACCGCACCGGCAGGCCTTTCACCGGCGACTATGCCGGCGATCTGCTCTACAGCACGCTGTTACAATTCGGGTTTGCGCAAGGGCAATATCAGGCTCGTCCCGATGACGGGCTTCGCTTGATCGATTGCCGTATCACCAACGCTGTGCGTTGCGTGCCGTCAGAGAACAAGCCGACGCCGCAGGAAATTACCACCTGCCGGGCGTTCCTCGCCCCGACCATCGCCGACATGCCGCGCCTTTCGGCCGTACTTGCGCTCGGCCGCATCGCGCACGACTCCTTTGTCGTGGCACAAGGCGCGCGCCGGTCGGCGTATCCGTTCGCTCACGGCTGCATGCACAAGATCGGCGCGTTCAAGCTCTACAACAGCTATCATTGCTCGCGTCTGAATACGAATACGGGCGTGCTGACGCCAAAAATGTTCTGCGATTTGATTGGAAAGATTTGCGCCGAACTCGATGTGCAGACGCCGGCCCTCACATAGGCCATTCAGCCGATATTTCACTCGCTGTGTTCAGGTGTAGGACATGAATTCCATCAGCGAGCCGTCGGGGTCGCGGAAATAGACGCTGGTGCCCGGACCATTGGCGCCGAAACGCTGCATCGGCCCGCGTTCGACGGCTACGCCGCAACGCTGCAGATGCGCGATCGCGTCGGCGATCGGTCCCATCCACTCGAAACAGAGATCGCTGTTGCCGGGAGCCACCGGAAGCCGCGCCACTTCGGCGGGCGCCACGCCCGGGCCATGCACGTTGAGCTGCTTGTCCCCGAAGCGATAGGCATAGCCAACCGGCCGGGCGACCAGTTCCGCGCCCAGCACCGTCGTGTAGAACGCGTTCGAGCGCTCCCAGTCGGTGACGTGAATGACGCAATGATCGAGCCTGGTTGGTACGGACATCGGCCAGTGTCCTTATCCCTTTTGCCGCAGCAGGCGGCTGCGCTCGCGATCCCATGAACGCTTCTTCTCGGTATCGCGCTTGTCGTAAAGTTTTTTGCCGCGCGCCAGCGCCAGCTCGACCTTGGCGCGTCCCTTCTCGTTGAAATAGAGCTTGAGCGGAACGAGAGTCATGCCCTCGCGCTCCACCGCGCCAATCAGCTTGTTGATCTGCCGGCGGTGCAGCAGCAGTTTACGCGGCCGCTTGGGCGTGTGGTTGAAGCGATTGGCCTGCAGATATTCCGGAATATTGGAGTTGATCAGCCAGATCTCGCCGCCGCGGGCATCGGCGTAGGACTCGCCGATCGTCGCCTTGCCCTGACGCAGCGACTTTACCTCCGTCCCGGTGAGCGCGACGCCGGCCTCCATGGTGTCGTCGATAAAATAGTTGAAACGTGCCTTGCGATTGTCAGCAACGATCCGAAGCTTGCGTTCCGCCTTCTCCGCCATTGACGCGCTCAGCGAGCCTTCAGCGCGTCGCGGATCTCGGTCAGCAACTGGACTTCCTTGGAAGGCGCCGTGGGCGCGGGCGCCGCCTCGGGCGCCTTGAGGCGATTGATGCCCTTGACCACCAGGAACAGCGCGAAGGCGATGATCACAAAGTTGATGATGAGTGTGAGAAAGTTGCCCCAGGCCAGCACCGCGCCTTGCTTTTTGGCGTCGACCAACACGCCTGCCGTTACTTTCGACGAGAGCGGCAGAAAATAATTGGAGAAATCGATGCCGCCGGTGACAGAGCCGATGATCGGCATGATGACATCGGCGACCAGCGAATTGACCACCGCGCCGAAGGCGGCGCCGATGATGACGGCGACCGCCAGATCGACGACGTTCCCCCGCATCGCAAATTTCTTGAATTCCTCAAGCATTGATGCCTCCGCATATGTTGCCCAACCGGGAAACGGCAAGGGAACCGCTCGCGGCCGGAAGAACGGGCTTCAGCGCTGAAAATGCCGCGTGCCCCACCGCCGTTACCTCAGTTCGCCGCCGAGGACGATAAAAGTCAATTGATCAATCCGGCATGCACCATGGCCTGGCGAACCGCCGCTTGCGCCTTCTCGGTGGCCGGAACCATCGGCAATCGCAGAATATTGGAGCATTTGCCGACCAGCGACATGGCGTATTTGATCGGCCCCGGGCTGGTCTCGACGAACAGGTTGAGGTGCAGCGGAGCGAGCTTGTCCTGCAGCTTGAGCGCCGCATCAAAATCGCCCTTTAGGCACGCTGCCTGGAATTCAGCGCACAGGCGCGGCGCCACGTTCGAGGTCACCGAGATGCAGCCGTGCCCACCATGCGCCATGAAGCCGAGCGCGGTGATGTCCTCACCTGACAGCTGATTGAACTCCTCGCCCATCGCGGCGCGCTGCTGCGATACGCGCGCCATATTGGCGGTCGCGTCTTTGACCCCGGCGACATTCTTAAGCTCGTAGAGGCGCTTCATGGTGTCGACCGACATGTCGATCACCGAGCGCCCTGGAATATTGTAGATCAGGATCGGAATGCCGATCGCATCGTTGATCGCCTTGAAATGCGCGTAGAGCCCGTCCTGGGTCGGCTTGTTGTAGTAAGGCGTAACCACCAGCACCGCGTCGGCGCCAGCTTTTTCGGCGTGCTGGGCAAGATCGACGGCCTCTTTGGTTGAGTTGGAACCGGCCCCCGCCACCACCGGGACTCGGCCTCGGGCCTGATCGACGCACCATGCGACCACATCCCGATGCTCCTGGTGCGACAACGTCGGGCTTTCGCCGGTCGTCCCAACTGGCACGAGGCCGTTGGTGCCCTCGGCGATTTGCCAATCGACCAGATCGCGGAAAGCCTTTTCGTCCACGCCGCCATTCTTGAAGGGCGTAACGAGCGCGGTGAATGAGCCTCGGAAACGGGTTTTTGCGGTCATAATACTGTTCCCCGGCTGGACTCTCGCCGCAGGCGGGAACCGCGCGCGATCGTGAGCTTGGCCATCCGCCGCATAAATATCGGTTCCGCTGCGGGCTTAAAAGCCCCGAGCAGTGCCAGAACTTCAAATTCTGCGGCGCTGGTGGAAAGCAGGGTGTTTGGCCGTGCTTTTGCCGCGAAGCACGCGGAGTCGTGTACAGTGCGGTCGCGTGGTCCATCTCCCGGGTTAGGACTTCTTCAATCTTACCGGCCGAAGGGTCTTACGGTGGGGATTTGGTGCGACAGCAGGGAGGGCCGTTGCCGGTGACTCTGGCTCGATACACCGTCGTTTTTGCCGCTGCCCTCCTCGTGGGGGCGGGCGGACTGGCGCCGTTTGCGGGCGCGGCCACGCCTGAGCAAGCCCAGGCCGGTAAGAAGGCCGAAAAGACCGGCAAGCTCGCCAAGCCCAAAGCGACCAAGAAAGAAGCCAAAAAGGAAATCAAAAAAGAGGTCCGCAAAGACGTCAAGAAAGAGGCCGGGAAAGCCGCTCCCAAGAAAGACACCAAAAAGGCAGGTCACGGCATTCCGGCACGCAAGGTGGCGGTCCGCGGTACGCTGCCGGCCGCGCCGCGGCGCATGTCCGGGCTTGCCCCGGTGACCGCGATACCAACCGCCGCCAGGGACGAAGTTCCGTCGCGGCCGGTCACGCCGCTGGCGCCCGCCAGCAGTGCAATGACTCCGCCACTTGACCTGACGGCCGTGAAGGAGGCCATCGCGCTCGTTCACAAGGGCCGCGGCGAGGAAGCCACCAACGCAGAGAAAACGATCATCGATCCAGTCGCGCGCAAGCTCGTTGAATGGATCATCTTGCGCAGCGACGACACCACGGTCGATTTTACCCGTTACGCGGCCTTTATCGCCCAAAATCCCAGCTGGCCGAGTATCATTACGCTGCGCTACCACGCCGAAGCGGCGCTATGGGAGCAACAGGTCGACCCGCAGACCGTTATCGGCTATTTCGCCACCGAACCGCCGCTAAGCGCCAAAGGCTATTTCGCCTTGGCACGCGCCTGGCTCGTCAAAGGCGACAGCGGCCGCGCTTTCGCGGCAGTGCGGACCGCGTGGCGCCATACCGGCTTTTCCGAGGACCTCGAGGGCCAGGCGCGGGCAAGATTCGCCGGGCTGATCACACCCGCCGACGACAAGGCGCGGATGGACGCGCGGCTCTATGTCGGGGACAACGATGCGGCAATGCGTGCGGCGCAGTACCTCGATGCCGCCGCCATGGCGATCGCCAGAGCGCGCGCCGCCGTGAACACCAAGGCGGGCGACGCCAAGGATCTGCTGGCATCCGTACCCCCGGAAGCGCAGCACGATCCGGGCTACATATTCAGCCTGATCCAGTACTTGCGCCACGCGGACGACATCAAGGAAGCGGCGCAGTGGATGTTGTCGGCGCCGCGCGACCCGGACGCGCTCATCAATACCGACCAATGGTGGATCGAGCGGCGGCTGATCGCCCGCAAACTGCTTGACCTTGGCGACGCGCGAATGGCCTACGAGGTCGCTGACGGCGCCGCCCCGCCATCGACCGAGAATCCCCGCGCCGAGCAGCAATTCACTGCCGGCTGGATCGCGCTGGAATTTCTGCGCCAGCCGGCCCTTGCGCTTCCGCACTTCGCCCGCATTGCCGAGGGCGTCTCCAACCCGATCACGCTGGCGCGTTCGTACTATTGGCAAGGCCGCGCCGCACAGATGCTCGGGCGTGAGCAGGAAGCGCGCTCCTTCTACGAGACGGCCGCGCGCTATCCAACGGCTTATTACGGCCAGATCGCACGCTCCAAACTCCAGCTCGACGATCTTACACTGCATGAGCTCGCTCCCCCGCCGCCGGCCCATCGGCCGCTTGAGCTCGCCCGCGCGTTCGAGATCCTCTACGCCATAGACCAATCCGACATGGTCGCCGGCATGGCGGCAGACCTCGGCGACAAGTCGACCGATGTTGCGGGCCTGGCAAGCCTTGCGGAGATTACGGCGCACCACAACGACGCCCGGGCGACGCTTCTGATCGGCAAGAGCGCGCTCGGCCGCGGACTGCCATTCGCACGCTACGCATTTCCGGACTTTGGCGTGCCGAACTACCGGCAGATCGGGCCTCAGGTCGAACGCTGCGTGGTGTTTTCAATCGTGCGACAGGAGAGTGCGTTCAATCCACGTGTCATCTCCAGTGCGCGTGCGCTCGGTCTGATGCAGGTTACGCCCAGCGCGGGCCGCAACACGGCACGCAAGTTCAAAGTGCCGTTCGATGAGCGCCGGCTGCTTGGCGACACCGCCTATAATTCGCAACTCGGCACGGCCGAACTTGGTGACGACATCAGCAGCTTCCGCGGCTCCTATATTCTGGCTTTCGTTGCATACAATGCCGGCCCGGGACGAGCCAAGCAGTGGATCGAGCAATATGGCGATCCGCGCAACCCGAAAGTGGACCCGATCGACTGGATCGAGCGCATCCCGATCTCGGAAACGCGCAACTATGTCGAACGCGTGCTGGAGAACATGCAGGTTTACCGCGCACGTCTCGACAACTCCTCGAAACTGTTGATCGAGGCCGACCTGCACCGCGGCAGCTAAAGCTCAAAATCCGCCGGCAGTTCATTGAAAACAATAGCAAACGCCGGCCGCCGGCGCGACCTTCGCTCATTGAACCTCACCGCATCGCCCACTACATTGGCGCGACGCGCACGGATGGGGCTCGGAAATGCTTGATGGCGCCTTGGCCGATACGGGAAGGAGCGTGTTTGTCAGCGGGCCTGACGGCCTGCGGCTGCATGTGCGCGAATACGGCTCGCGGACCCCGCAAAAGCTTGCCGTCGTTTGTCTGCCTGGCCTGACCCGCACCGTTGCCGACTTCGATGCGCTTGCGCCGGCATTGGCCAAAGCCGGGCCCAGACGGGTGTTCGCGGTCGATCTGCGCGGCCGCGGCCAATCCGAATACGACCGTAATCCGGAAAATTACAATCTGCTGGTCGAGCTTGGCGACGTCGTCGCCATCCTGACCGCGCTCGCCGTCGGGCCCGCGGTGTTCGTCGGCAGTTCGCGCGGCGGGCTTCTGTCGATGCATCTTGCCGTCGCTCATCCGACCGCCATCGCCGGTGTCGTGCTCCACGACATTGGACCAGTGATTGAGCCGAAGGGGTTGGCACGTTTGCGCAGCTACGTCGGCAAGCTGCCGCAGCCGCGCAGTTTTTCCGAAGGCGCCGACATTCTGCGCAGCGTGTTTCATGGCCAGTTCCCGAATTTGACGCCGGAACAGTGGCTGGCCAGCGCCGAACATACCTGGCGGCAGAGAGCGACGGTTCACTCATACCCACCCATGATGTGGACCTGAGCCGGACGCTGAACGCCATCGACATCGAAACGCCGTTGCCACCGCTGTGGAATGAATTCGAAGCGTTGGCGCGCGTGCCGATGCTGGTCATCCACGGCGAGCGATCAGATATACTCTCGGCGGAGACGGTGGCCGCCATGGCGGCGCGCCATGCCGGCATGGAAATCATCGAGGTGCCGGATCAGGGGCACGTTCCGCTGCTCGATAGCAACGACATCATCCAGCGTGTGACGGATTTCGTCGCCAAGTGCGACGGAACCGCACGATAACCGATCAGGCATCGTCGTGCCGGACCAGCGCCGTCCCAATCCGGATCCGCCAAATCCGTCTTCGGCTGCCTTTCAGACGCCGGTTCAGCAGACCATCGTGTCCTATCAGCTTGCCGGCTCGGCCAGCCGTTGCCGGAATGGCGAGATCGGGCCGAAGCATATTATAGGCGCGCCGGCACGCTGAAGGATGAAAGACGCTTCGCCGAGGCGCTTGCCGCCTTCGACAGCGCCATCGCGCTCAAGCCCGACTACGCGCAGGCCCACAACGGCCGCGGCATTGTGCTGGCCTACGTCGATCGCCCTGCCGAGGCTGTCGGCAGTTTCGACCGAGCGATTGCGCTTAAGCCGGACTATGCCGAAGCGCACAACAATCGCGCCCTTGTGCTGCAAGACCTCGGGCAATTCGAGGAAGCGCTGAGCAGCCTCGACCGCGCCATCGCCCTGCAGCCCGACAACGCCCGGGCGCACAACAACCGCGGCGTGGTGCTCCACGGCCTCCAGCATGACGAAGAGGCGCTCGCCAGCCACGACAAGGCCATCGCGCTGAAGGCCGACTACGCCGAAGCCTACTACAATCGCGGCATCGTGCTTCAGGAACTCGATCGTCTTCGACGATGCGCTCGCGAGCTTTGATCGGGCCATCGCGCTGAAAGCCGATTATGCCGCCGCCCATAACAATCGCGGCACGCTCCTCCTCGTCTGAACCGTCTCGATGAGGCGCTGGCGGCGCTCGATCGCGCCATCGCTCTGAGCGGAGGGTTTCCCGAAGCGTACCTGAACAAGAGCTATTGCCTGCTTCAAATGGGCCGCTTCGAGGAAGGCTGGCGCCTGCATGAATGGCGAAAAAGGACCGAAAGGCCGGTCGGCCACCGCGCATTTCCTCAGCCGCTCTGGCTCGGAAATGAAAGCGTCGTGAACAAGACGGTGTTCGTGCACTGGGAGCAGGGTTTTGGCGACACCTTGCAGTTCTGCCGCTACGCAAATCTGCTGCGGGCGCGTGGTGCAAACGTTGTCATGTCGGTGCAGGAACCGCTACACCGGCTGATTAGCCACAGCATGCCGGATATCCGGATCCTCAAAAATGACGTCGCGCCCGCGGCGTTCGATTATCACTCTCCGCTGATGAGCCTGCCGCTGGCGTTTGGACGACGTTGAAAGATGTGCCCGCCGCGGTGCCATACCTGTTTGCCGACGACGAGCGACGCATGATCTGGGATGCGCGACTGCCGCCACCGACCAAGCCGCGCATCGGTCTTGTTTGGAGCGGCAATGCCGAACAAAGAACGATTTCAACAGGTCGATTGGCCTGGCCGCATTGGCGCCGATTTTCGCCGTCGATGCGCACTGGATATCGCTGCAGAAGGAGGTCAGGGACGTCGATCGACCGCTGCTGGAAAACTTCCCGCAGATTTCTCATTACGGAGAGTTGCTGACGGATTTTTCCGATACCGCAGCGGTGATTGCGGGCCTCGATTTAGTCGTCACCGTCGACACCAGCGTTGCGCACCTCGCCTGCGCGATGGGAAAGCCGGTATTGATCTTGCTGGCCTTTACGGCGGACTGGCGCTGGCTCGTTGAGCGCGAGGATTGTCCGTGGTATCCAACAGCGCACCTGTTTCGGCAGCAGGCGCCCACGCCTGGGATGATGTTGTCGAGCGTGGTGTCGCCGCGATTGTGAGTTTCGCGAAAGCC
>CAVYPQ010000018.1:0-6672 GCA_963770425.1 uncultured Alphaproteobacteria bacterium | reverse complement strand
AGGCCACGCGAGCCTGAAAGGGCTGAAATTGATATAATGTAGCCTGTTCGAGTGGAGCGAAATGCAGGAGCGAGCTGGCGTCTTTCCATTCCGGTTCTTGCTTCGCTCATTCGAACTAAGCTTTTACCGACAAAAACAATATTGGAGGAGACACAATGAAACGCCGAGACATCATTAAGCTGGGAGTGCTTTCAATCGCGGGAGCTGCACTTCCAGTGCTGCGGCCTGGCAGCGACGAGCGAGCGGAAAACGGCTGGGTGACACTATTCGATGGCAAGAATCTCGACAATTAGAAGCCCGATCGGCACCGCAAAGTGGAAGCTGGAAGACGGCGCGGTGGTCGCCGACAGCGGCAACGGTTTCCTGGTGTCGAAGGACGACTACGGTGACTTTGACCTACGGATGGAATTCTGGATCGAGGCCAAGACCAACAGCGGCGTGTTCATCCGCTGCACCGATCCCTCCAGCGTCACCGGCAAGACCGCCTATGAGGTCAACATCTGGGACACCCGGCCGGAGCAGAAATAAGGCACCGGCGCGATCGTCGATGTCGCCGCAACCGATCCGATGCCGCATGCCGGCGGCAAATGGAATACCTACGAGACCATCGCCAAAGGCGACACATTCACGGTGATCCTCAACGGCCAGAAGACCGTCAAGGGCGCCAAGTCCAATAAATTCGCCAAGGGCCGCGTCGCGCTCCAGCACGGCAAGGGCGTGAGCGACGAAAGCGGCGTGGTCAAATTCCGCAAGGTGGAAATCAAGGCGCTCTGAACGTCAGCGCCCGACGGCCTTGCGCATGACGGCGGCTGCGTCGACGCGTCCGCCGTCATTCAGCCACGCCACATACCGATCCGGCCGCACCAGGACGAGCTTCGCCTCATAGGCTTGGCGGCCGTCCTGATAGCTGTCGCGCACGATATTCAACGGCACGCCCAGCTCCTTCGCCGCGTCGGCGAACGCCGCGACGGTGCTGTCGTCCGCGTCGAACGCCAGCAAGGTGAAATACGGTCCCAGTTCTTCGAACACGTTGCGGCCGGAGCTTAGAGGCTGCGGCGGCAGGTGATGGCCGGTGCGGGCCACAAACGTATGCGTGCCGCGAGCGCTCGATCGGCCGCCCGGCGGGCCGAACACGATCGGCGAACCTTCGTAGTGCGGTTCATAGGTCAGCACGCGCGGGGCTGCGGCGCCCTGATGATCCGTCCAGGCGCGCTCGAATTCGGCGCGATCCTTGTCCGGGCTGTAGCGGGCGAGAAACGCCGCGTCATTCTGAATGCCGGCCTCGATGAAATCCCGGCCGGTTTCCAGAAAGATCGGCTGCCGCTCTTCGCTGTAGCTTTTCAGCAGCGCGTCGCTGCCCCAGCCTTGCAGCTTCGCGGCGAGCTTCCAGCCGAGATTGGCGACGTCGTCGAGGCCGTTGTTGAGGCCGTAGCCGCCATAGGGCGGGTGCGAATGCGCGGCATCGCCGGCAATGAACACGCGACCGACCTGATAGTTTTGCGCGACCTCGATGCGCAGATCCCAGAAGCCGACGTAATCGAACTCGCAGGCGAAATCGAAGCCGGCGACCCGCCGCAACAGGCCATGGAAGTCGTAATTGTCGCGTGTCGTGCTCGCCGGCACCGGCGAATGAAAAAACCAGCTCTCGCCGACGTCGACGCGGCCGAAGAACTGCCAATAGCCCTTGAGGTCCGGATGCAGCACCCGATAGGTGGAGCGCGGCGGAAAGCGCTTGAGCTTTTCGTGTAATTCCCTCGAGCGGAACAACGCCAGCACCATGAGCTGATCGAAATCGGAGCTCGAACGCTGGATGCCGAGCTGCCGCCGCACGATCGAATGGCCGCCGTCACAGCCGACCACATAGTCGGCATTCAACACGTCGTTGCCGGCGCCGCTCTCCTTGGCGATTGCGACCCGCACGCCGGAAGCGTCCTGCTCGATCGTTTCGGCGGCCCAGCCGAAATAGGTCTCGACATTGGCGATCTTCGCGAGCCTGTCGCGCAGCGCGTATTCGACCAGATATTGCGGCAACCGCTCGTTCTGCTCGAAATAATACGCGTTGACGATCTCGCGCAGCGGCGGCGCATACCAGAAATCGCTGGAAAGGTCCCGGTAGGAGACGATGCCGCTCATCGGATATTCGGGCGGCAGCATGCGCGACTCACGCACGGCGTCGGCGACGCCCCACGCATAGAGATGCTCCATTGAGCGCTGCGTCAGATTCTGCCCTTTTGGGATACGCTGCGGCTCGAGGCGCCGTTCGACCAAGGCGCAGGATACACCGCGCAACCCGAGTTCGACCGTCAGCGCGACGCCGACCGGTCCACCGCCGACAATGACGACCTGATAGTGCTTATTCATGCACGCAACTTTCACCTCTGCGATTGCGATTGGCCTGGTCAGGCCGGCGCGGAGGCGACCGCTCCGGGCGCCGCCGACGCTTCGCGCTGCGCGTTATCGCCGCTCAACGCCCTCTCCGCAAGGGACGCGCGCTGCAGCCAGTAGCCGATGGCGCCGATCCACAGCGTGGCGAGGATCAAGATCAGAAAATCCCGCGCCTCGGCAGCGATGACGATGCGGCCGGTATCGGTGAGCCAGACCAAGATCGCATAGGGCGCCGCGAACAGTATGGCAAACGGCAGCCATGCCGACACCCTGCGGAAAGCCGGATCGAACAGGGCAAGTGCGGCGAGGGTGCCAGGCGCGAACAGCGTTGCTCCAGCCCAATGATCTGCCACGATAAAGGGCACGCCATGCGATTGCAGCGCGATCACGAGAGCGGCGCCCGGCCCGAATACTGCAATGAAAGTCACCAGACCGGCCAGCAAGGCCTGTCTGAGGCTGAGCGTAGAGAAGGTTCGCAGGCCGAAACCCAGGGTAAGCGCCATCACCGTCGCGACGCCAGCTTGATCGGTCCACCACCACCATGAGGGCCGAACCGATTTGAAGGCAATCAACAACGTGACGACAGAGAACGAGCCCATGATGGCGACCAAAAGGAAAGCCATCAGAGCCAGCCGTAATGCCGCAAGTCCGGGCCCATGAGTGGGGCCAGGCGCGGTTGAAAAACCCATCTGTCCTAATTGAAAGCCGAGCGGCGAAAACCACGCGCACCAAATAACGATATCGAGCCATCCCTCGCTATTCGTGAGAGAATCCGTAACGCGGAGCAGAACGATATACGCTCCTACCAACAGAACCCAAATGTACAAATTGCGAAGGCGAGGGATAAAGATCATCATCGCTGAGACGGCCACCGGCGCGGCGACCGTCGTATGCAAGAGGAATGAAGCGTTGGTGCGCCCGGGAGCGATCCAGGTCAGAAAGCTGGCATCTACAACGGCGATAATGACCAAGATGAACATTCCGGCCAGTACTGCGCCTCTCGGCGCAAACCCCGCGTAACGCCAAAGACCAAAGCTGAATGTTGTTGCCGTCGCTGCGCAGAGAACATAGACAAGCGTGGTCTGACCTGCCGTCGACTGGTGAAATACCAGGAGCAGAACGCCGACGGCAAATACCATGCTGACCGATAGCGCCGCCAGTGCGAACAACGGCATGACCAGTGGCGCAAATCTTCGACGCCTCCACTCACTGTCGTCCATGAACTTCATCAGCGCAGCGAAATCACCGCCGTAGCGCCGCGCCCAAGCGGCGCTCGGCTGTTGTTCGCGGCGCCACGCCTCCATGGCGGCCAATTCAGGACCTTGCAGGGGCTGCTTGTCGTCGAAGCGATCCCGCAACCGCTGCCATTGCCGGCGCGCACGGCCTTCCGCTTCGACCCACTCCGATAATTGTTTCCATTGCCGGATCAGGCTCTCGTGGCTGATATCGACAATCGTATCCGCCGACAGGGGCCGCGGATCGGCGGGGTCGAAACCCGGCGCCAGGAAATTGCATCCCGGCGCGCGGAACTCGTCGACAACTCGGCGTACGCGCGCTTCATCGCCGTCGCAGATCGCCACTAGCTCGCCGAAACGCGTCGGACGCCGCACCGCTTCGCTTGCCACCGATCCTTCCGTAAGCGCCCGGAAGACGGTCTCGGCGACGGGACGACAGTCGTCGCCAAGGCCGCGCAGCATTTCATCGGCATGGGCATTGAGAGCGCCACTCAACCCGCCAATGCGTTCGTAATCCGCGAGGGTGAGCGTGATGGGCGCGTCCGGCGCATTATCGCGGGCGCGCGTCCACATGCGGTTGAGGCAGTATTGCAACAGCGGCAGTTGATCGGCGCGGCGCGCCAGGCGATCGAGCTGATCGCGTGTACTGCGGTCGTCCCACGGCGCGAAGGCGGCGAGATCGTTCAGCAGCCGATTGGTCAGCTCGTCGGCAATCTTGAAGCCGCAGACCGCGGCCGGCCCGACAATGGCGCTGCGGCACTGTTCGCGCATCATGCGCGGAATAAGGACCAGGCCGGTACTGATCGCCTCAGCCAAGCCGTCAATAAGCGCGCATGCGCCAAGATATTCGGACCGCATCGTCAGGGTCACATAGATCGGCACCCTGCTTTGTCGCGCGCTCTCGAGAAGCAACGCGGCGAACGCCTCCGCCTCCTCCCGGCCGGCGTAATCCTGATAACGGAACAGCTCTTCAAATTGATCGACCAGCAGAAGAAGATTGGTTCCCGCCGGCAGATGCCCGTCGGCACACCACTCCGCGACTGATAGCGGGCCCCGCAGCAGAAACGCGCGGAACAGGGCTGCGTCAGTATCACTGATTGGCGTGGCCGCGCCGATTCCCTCAACCCTGGTTTGCAGCAGCCCGTGCGCCAGGTTTTTCAGCGGCGCTCCGCCGGGTTTGAATTCGATGACCCGCCAAGCCGAGCCGGCGGATGCCATCAGGCCAAGATCAAGTCCATCCAGCAGTCCGGTTTTGACCACCGACGATTTGCCGGTGCCGGACGAACCGAGCACGGCCAAAAAACGCGTCGCCGCGAGGCGATCGACCATCCCGTTGATGCAGTCCTCGCGGCCGAAGAAAAGATCGCCTTCTTCGCGGCGAAATGCGCGCAGACCGGGGTACGGCAGTCGCGGGGTCATTTCAGACATCAAGGCTGCAATCCACCAAGAACGCCGAGGATGCGCTGCGCCAGATTGCCGTCCTGACAATCCATCTTTTCGAAGCCGCCTGCCCAGGCGAGATCTGGCTTCGGCGCCGGCGGCCCGAACAGAACCGCCTTGAGCCGAGGCGGCGCCTCGCGCAGCCGTTCGAGCTTGCTGTAGCGCAAGAGCTGGGCACGCACCCAGGCCGGCGGAGCGCGGCCATACAGCAATACCAACGCTTCGCAATTCATCAGGTTGGCTTCCAGGTCGTCCAGAATGTCCTTGGCGGAGCCTTCGAACAGCGGCCGGGCGGCGGTGAAGTTCTTGCGATCGTCGAAGATCTTCAACAGCGCGTCGGCCAATTCCTTGTCGCTGCTGTCGGCATCGATGAACACGTGACAACCGTTCTCGAATGTCACAGGCGGCGGCGCCGGTTTGGCCAGTTGCGCATGGAAGCGCAAAATCTCGCCCTTGAATTCCTCAAGCCCGACCGCGATCACTTCCGGCCCTTCAAGCAGCGGCTTGTCACGGTGAGTAACGGCGGTAACATCGAGATCGGGGTGCCGCCACTGCAAAATCTTCAGGCCGGAGCGTTTCGCGGTTTCGTACTGGTATTGCGCGTAGGTCTGCGGCAAATCCGGCGGCTTGCGCGAACCGAAATTGCCCAGGAGCTGCACGAACAGGCCGCACCGCTCCACGTCGGCCTCAAAAGCGGCCGCAAAGGCCTGCCCGCCCTGCGGATAGTCATTTTCCGGCAGAGCCTTGATGCCGTGTTGATCGAGACGGGCGCGCACCCGTTCGCGCTCGTCGTAGAGATCGTCCGTCGTCTGCGCCAGCAGCACCGCCTTGCTTTCGGGTTGCATTGCCACTGCCACAGTTGGCGCCGCTGACAGCATTGGTTGCGGACACGGAGCCTCCGCAGCAGCCGGATGCATTCTATGGTCGCGCTGGTCAATCAGCAGCTTCTTGAGCTGATGCGCGAGCACCTGCAGGCGTTCATTGTAAAGCTCGGCATTGAATTTTGGCGTCAGCCGCAGCGGAATATCCTGCGCCATCTGATCCTTCCACCAGAACGGCGTCCGCTTGCGGCCGCGCAGCAGTTCGTGATTGCTCTCGTCTTCTACCGGCAGCAGCTCGACCGTGACCAGGGCGCGCGCCTCGGCCGCGCGGTCGCAATAGGCCTGCAATTCCCGGATCGTGAATTCGCGCGCCACATAGCTCGGCGACAACATCGCGATAAAGATCGCCGACTGACGAACATTGTCGATGAGGAAGTCGACATGGTCGCCGGCCTCGAAATTCCGGGTGTCGAAGAAGATCTCCGGGTCGCTGCCGATGCGCTGCCGCAACGCATTCTTCAGGTCGACCTGAAATCGGCTCACCCAGTGCACGCCCTGTGCATCAGCCTCATTGTCAAAATGCGCATAGCTGACGAACAGGTCGTGCTTGAAGCCTGAGACGATTCCCATCGCGCTAATCCGTCGCCGCCCAGCCGCGGGCCATGCCAATTAAAGAATAAAGTCCGGGAAGATCAAGGCGCGCCCACCGGGCCCTGCCCGGCTGGCTCCTTTGATATCCAGACAACAGGCGCAACGCCATTTTTTAATCCGGGTGCAGCGTCAGCGCCCGA
>CAVYPQ010000017.1:0-251419 GCA_963770425.1 uncultured Alphaproteobacteria bacterium | reverse complement strand
GAAGCAGCCAGATTGAATCATCTGTCGGGCAATCCCGACTTCCTGAATTTGCACGAGATCGTCCACAAGGCTCGGCAGAATCTGAACCAGAATTCCTGGGACTACATCGTCGGCGGAGTCGAGACCGAGACGACGCTGCGGCGCAATCGCATGGCGCTCGATGCCATCGCGTTCCGCCCGCGCGTGCTGCGCGACGTCAGCAAGGTCGATACCTCGACAGAAATCCTCGGCCGCAAGCTCAAGCTGCCGGTGCTGCTGTGCCCGGTCGGTTCGCTGGAAAGCTTTCATCCCGAGGGCGCCGCGCCTGTCACCAAGGCGGCCGGCGAATTCGGCGTCGCCCACATGCTGTCCTCGGTGTGCGATCCGGGTCTCGAGGGCGTGGCGGAAGCCGCACCGGACGCCATGCGCATCTTCCAGCTCTACGTGCGCGGAGACGCCGCCTGGGTCGACGACCATGTGGCGCGCGCCATCGCCAACAAATACGCGGCGTTCTGTCTGACCGTCGACACCGCGCACTATAGCCGGCGCGAGCGCGACATCGCTAAGCGCCACGTCACCGGCGGCCGGCGGCGAGCAAGCGGGCGGCACTTTCAGGAAGCGCTTGATTGGAAAACGGTCGAGCGCATCAAGAGCAAATTCAAAATCCCACTTGCCATCAAGGGCATCGCCACTGCCGAGGACGCCAAAATCGCGCTCGATCACGGCGTCGAGTTTGTCTACGTCTCCAACCATGGCGGCCGCCAACTCGATCACGGCCGCGGCTCGACCGACGTGCTGCCGGAAATTGTCGACGCGGTGGCCAACCGCGCCAAGATCATCATCGACGGCGGCTTCTATCGCGGCAGCGACATCGTCAAGGCGATCGCGCTCGGCGCCCATATGGTCGGTCTCGGCCGCATGCAGTGCTACGGCCTTGCCGCGGCCGGCCAGGCCGGCATCGTGCGCATGCTCGACCTCATGCACGACGAGGTGACGCGCACCATGGGACTGCTCGGCGTCACCAGTCTCGGCAAGCTCGATCCGTCGTATCTGCACGCGGCGCCGCTCGCCAATCCGGCGCACGTCTTCTCCGCCTTCCCGCATCTGGATATTGCACCGTATCGATATTAGGCGCGACGCGCATGTCAGATGCGGGCGTCAGCTACGCGGTCGCGGACGGCATCGCGCTCATCACCCTTAATCGGCCGCCAGTCAATGCGCTGACGCTCGACATGATCCGCGCTCTCGTCGCCGCGCTGCGGCGGGCGAGGGAGGATGAGAACGCGCGCGCGGTCGTGCTGGCGAGCGCGGCGCCGCGACGATTTTGTGCCGGACTCGACCTCACGATGCTGCTCGGCAAAACGGCCGAACAGGTACGCCCGTTCCTCCAGGCCCTTTATGTCGATCTCAATGATGCCCAATACGGTCTAGACAAGCCGTCGATTGCGGCGGTTGGCGGCGCCGCGCGTGGCGGCGGCATGACGCTTGCCATCTCGTGCGACGTGATCGTCGCCGGCGAAAGCGCAAATTTTGGCTATCCGGAAATCGCCATCGGCGTGCCGCCCGCGATCCATTTCGCGCATCTGCCGCGCATCGTTGGCCGTCACCGCGCCTTTGAACTGCTGTTCAGCGGCCGAAGCTTCGGCGCGCAGGAAGCCTCCGATCTCGGCCTCGTCAGCATGATCGTTCCCGACGCCGAACTGGACGCGGCCGTCGCGGCACTGGCGAGAGATTTCGCCGCCAAATCTCCGGCCGCGATGCGGCTTGCCCGCGCGGCGTTCATGCGCCAGAACGATTATCGTCGCGACATCGCCACTGCGGTCGAGGATTTCTGCAACGCCGTGACAACGCAAGCCGCGCAAGAAGGCATCCGCGCGTTCATCGAAAAGCGCGCACCGGATTGGACACGCAACAAATAACCAGGGAAGAAACCATGAATCTGCGACTGAGCATCGGCATCACCAACAACCCGCGCACCTGGCCGATCCTCGACGGCACGGTGAAGCTGGACGGCATCGACCTCGTACCGACGATCCTGCACCCGTCCGAACTGTTCTGGCGGCAACTGCATTTTGCCGAATTCGCGCTGTCGGAAATGTCGGTGTCGTCGTTCATGATCGTCACCGGGCTCGGCGATCAGCGCTTCGTCGGCGTGCCGATCTACACGATGCGGCGGTTTTACCACACCGCCATCCTGGTGCGGCGCAAGGCCGGCATCGAGACGCCTGCCGATCTCAAAGGCAAGCGCGTCGGCGTGCCCGAATATCAGCAGACCGCGGCGCTGTGGGCGCGCGGCGTGCTGCAGCACGAGTTTGGCGTGCAGCCCAAGGACATGGAGTTCTGGATGGAGCGCACGCCCGACAAGAGCCATGGCGGCGCCACCGGCTTCAAGCCACCGCCCGGCGTCACCGTCAATCAAGTCCCCGCCGACAAGAGCATGGGCTCGATGCTGCTGGCGGGCGAACTCGACGCCGCTCTGCATTACCTCTCGGGCAACAATCTGGTCGATCGCAGCCGCGCCGATCTGATCAACAATCCGGACTTCAAGTATCTGTTTCCGGATTCGGTCGCCGAGGGCGTGCGGTATTTCCGCAAGACCGGCATCTATCCGATCAATCACCAGGCCGTCGTCCGGCGCGATGTCTATGAGAAAGATCCCTGGGTGGCGCAGAACCTTCTCAAGGCATTCATCGAGGCAAACGACATCGCCAACCAACGGCGCCAGGCGCACGTCGAGTATCACCTCGCCGCCGGCCTGCTATCGGGCGACGCCAAGACGCCGATCGTCCGCCACGGCATCAAAGCCAACCGCCACGTCATCGAGACTATCGCCCAATATTCGCTGGAGCAGGGCCTGACCAAGCGGCTAATCAAGCTCGACGAGATCTATGCGCCCAACGTGATGGAGTCGTAAGCATCGTCATTGCGAGCAAAGCGAAGCAATCCAGTTCTGAAGCGCCGCCTGGATTGCTTCGTCGCATTGCTCCTCGCAATAACGAGGAGTTACTCCGCCGCCTCCGCCTTGCCGCCGCCCACCGTGGCACCCGAAGCGGCCATCGCCTCGATATCCGCGTCGCTCAATCCCGCCTCGCGCAATACCTCAAAGCTGTGCTCGCCGAGCCGCGGCTGCAGGCGCTCCGCCGTCATGCTCGCGCCGTCGAAGCGCACCGGCAGTTCGGTGAACTGGATGTCGCCTTCGCTTGGATGCGTGGCGTGCTTGAAGAAGCCTGTCGCCACAAGCTGCGGGTCCGTGAACAGATCGCCGAGATTCGACATCCGCGCCGCGGGGATTTCCAGTTCGCGCAGAATTTCGAGCCATTCGTCCGTCGTCTTGCCGGCGATGCAGGCGCCGGCGAGTTCGTAAAGCGCGACGATGTTCTGCGCGCGCGACGCGATCGTGTCGAAGCGCGGATCGCTCAGCATCTCGGGTTTGTCGACCGCGGTCCAGAACTTGCGCCAGTGCGCCTGCGTGTAGGCCATCATGCACAGATAGCCGTCCCTGGTCTGGTACGGCCGCCGCCACGGCGCGGTCACCCGCGTGTAGCCGAGCGGACCGAGCGGCGGCACGAAATTATGCCCGAACAGGTGCTCGCCCATCACGAACGCCACCATCTGTTCGAACATCGGGATTTCGACGAAGCGGCCGTGGCCGGTGCGCTCGCGTTCGAATAGGGCCGCGCACACCGCGCCTGCGATGGCGAGCGCGCAGGTCTTGTCGGCGAGGATCATCGGGGCGTAGCGCGGCTCGCCCGCCATTTGCGCCATCAGCGCGGCGATGCCGGACTGGCCCTGGATCACGTCGTCATAGGCGGGCTGGCCGCTATACGGCCCGCCGTCCCGATAGCCGTGCAACGCCGCATAAACGAGCCGTGGATGCTTTTTTCGGACCCCCGCGTGGCCGAAGCCCAGCCTCCCGATCGCCTGCGGCCGCATCGAATGCACCAGCACATCGGCCCTGGCGATCAGCCGCCACAGTACGTCCTGCGCCGCCTGCTGCTTGAGATCGAGCACCAGCGAACGTTTGCCGCGGTTGAGCCCCATGAACAGCGCCGCCATGCCGGGCGAGCGCGCCGGCCCGGTGTGACGGGGTGCATCGCCCTCCGGCGCCTCGACCTTGATGACGTCGGCGCCCATGTCGGCGAGGCTCTGCGTCGCCAGCGGTCCAGCCACCACCGAGGTCAGATCGAGAATGCGGACGCCCGCCAGTGGTCCGGCCATCTTTGTTCCACGATTGATCGCAGGCGCGGCAGCACGCACCGGGCCTCTCCAACGCCTGATTTTGCATCATGGACGGCTTTGCGAATTAAGCGCAAGCGCCCTCGCCGGCACCGCCGACACGCGCCGCGGGGGCCGCGTCAGGCCCGTGCTGTCATATGAAATTGTTTGAAAGCGAATTTCCGGCGCAAACGCGCGGCAACAAATCAGGCCGCGCCCTTTGCAAGCGTCCTGTCCCGCCCCGTACGCGGCTTCTTTCATGACTGTCGCCAGCATGCGAAAGGCTTCCACCCAGGCATCGCAGAGTTCCGGAGTGAAGTCCGCGCCGAGCCCCTTTTTCAGGGTCCGCAGCAACGCGTTGCCTACAAACGTGTAATGCATCGGCAGCACGCCGTAATCGACATGCTTGACCGCCAGCTGCTTGACCGGATTCAGGATCTTTTCCGGACTTTGCAGCGACCGCACGACGAGCGCCAAAGCGGCCAGCAGCTTTTGGCGCTGCGCCGCCATGTCGCCCTTGAACATTTTCCGCAACGACGGATCGATCGCGAACAGCTCGTCATAGAAGAGCTCCGCGGCCTTGTCGCCGAGCGCCGCGACCTTTTCGAAACTCTGCTGTACCAAGGTTATCTGATGCGCGTTCACAGTCGGTCCCTCCGGGAAAACGGAGCACACCGACGCTTAGGAAGCCCAGCCTAAGAAATACTGAAAACAGGAAATATCCGGCAGAAATTCCATTATGCCAGATTAATAACATGGCCGGGCCGCGCGGGAGCGCAGGCCCGCGCTTCACCCTTTCGCAAACGCCGGCATCACTTCGCGCGCGAACAGCCGCATCGATTTCTGCGCCTCGGCGAGCGGCAGCGTGCCGAAATTGATCTGCAGCGAAGCGCTCTCGAACTTGCCGACCTTGTCCTCGAGATTGCGGATGATGTCCTTGATCTCGTCAGGCGTGCCGACCAGCGCGCCGCGCGCCTCGATCTGGTTCTCCAGGGTGAAATTCTTCATCCGGCCGATCGAATCGCCGTAGCCCTTGTAGTCCTTCGAGGCCGTGCCCTGCGTCCACTCGCCGGCGGATTCGAACAGCGCCTTGAAATAATCCTCGAATTGCGGGCGCGGAATTTCGCGGGCGAGTTTCTTGTCCTCGTGGCAGAACATGTGGAACGCGATCATCACTTCGCCGTCGCCCGGATGGCCGGCCTTGCGCCAGGCGTTGCGGTAGATCGGGATCAGATCCTTGAGCGGCCCGATCGGGATCGACATCAGCGCGTGGCCGTTACGGCCGGCGAATTCGAACGAGTCTTCGGTGCGGGTCGAGGCGATATAAAATTTCGGCCGTGGCTTCTGCGTCGGCCGCGGCAGCGAGGTAACATTGTCGAACGAATGAAACTGGCCGTTGTGGCTGACGTTCTCCTTGGTCAACAGCAGCTCGATCTGCTCCAGGCCCTCGCGGAAGCGCGCCACCGACTCGTCGGGCGAAATACGGAAGCGGCGGAATTCGTGCGGCAGGAAGGCGCGCGCGAAGCCGACATCGAAGCGGCCGCCCGAAATGGCATCGAGCATGCCGATCTCGCCGGCAAGTTTCAGCGGATTGTTGAACGCCGGCACCACCGCGCCGGTGACGAGCCGCATTTTTTTGGTACGAGCCGCGGCGGCGGCGAGGAACAGAATCGGATTGGGGCTATAGCCGCCATAGCGCTCGAAATAATGCTCGACCGAGCGCGCATGCGAATAGCCGAGTTCGTCGGCCTCCTCGGCGATATCGAGGCTCTCCGCGTAATAGTCCGCCGGGCTTTTGTCGCGCGGCTGGAAATTGGGGAAAAACTGTACGCCAAACTGCATCGCCCACTCCCTGTCCGGATTCTTTTAAACTGGTTCTTTTAAACCGGGACGTTGACGTGAACGTCAAGTCCGTAGCGCCGCCACCATCGCGCCGACCTGTTCGCTGCGGCCGATATGAGCATCGACCACCTCGCCGATATCGCGGTGCAACTCATCGGCGGTGCGCTCGGCCTTCGGCTTGATCTGCGCGCTCAGATAAGCGCCCTCGGCGCTGTTGACGTCGACCAGGGCCCGGCCGAACGGCAGCTGCATGCGCTGGTAGCGCGCCAGGCCGCGCGCAAGATCGCCGCCGGCGTCGCGGATGCTGTCGGCGAGGCACGCCGCGTCGAGCGCCGCCTTGGTGGTGCCGGCGCCGGCATGCGGGCGGGCGACGAAAGCCGCATCGCCGGCGAGCGCCACGCGGCCGAACACGATCTGCGGCGAGGCGAGATCGTAGATCGGCTGAAAGAACGGCGCGGCGAGCGCGAAAATCTGGGCAACCTGCGGCGCGAGAAGCCGGCTCGCGTCGGCTTTGACGCGGGCGATCACGTCGGGCCGGATCAGCGGCGGCGGAATGCCGGCGGCGTGATGGCGCCCCTGCGCATCGGTGCACATATCGGTCAGCGCCGCGCGATCTGTCGGCCGATACCAGACGATATTGTAGGCGCGCCGCCCGACCGCGGTGTCGTTGTCGCGGCCCGGCACCGCATAGCTGATGACCTGCTCGCCCTCGGGAAGGCAAAAGGCGTAGAGCCCGACCATTTCGTCCCACAGCTTCGCCGGCACGTCGGCTTCGTCGATCGAGGCGCGCCACGCCACATAGCCCGCATAGTGCGGCTCGATGTCGGGCAGAAATTGCGCGCGCACCGCCGAGCGGATGCCGTCGGCGCCGACCAGAAGATCGCCGCGCTCGCTCGTGCCATCGGCGAAGAATGCGGTGACGCGGTCGGCGTCCTGTTCGACGCGAACGAGCCGCTTGCCGAGCCGGTAGCTCGCCGCCGGCAGCGCATCGAGCAGCGCGCGGTAGAGCCGCGACCAGCCGCTCAGGGTGCGCGCTGTCGGCCGCTCGACGACGATCTTGCCGTCGTGGTCGAGGCACACCGCGCGCGTCGGCGTGATCCCCATGGTTTCGTCGAAATCGACGCCGGCGCGCTTGAGGATGCCGATCAGCTGCGGGTGCGTGCCGAGCCCGACGCCGCGGCTCGCCAGTTCCTCTTCGTTGCGCTCGAACACCACGGCGTCCCAGCCGGTCGTGCGCAACAGATGCGCGACGATCAGCCCGCCGAGCGAGCCGCCGATAACCAGCGCCCGGCGATTACTCATTCGTCATTCCGGGGCGCGACCAAAGGCGCGAGCCCGGAATCCATAACCCCGAGCCAAGAGATTCGTGCAGGTGGTTGCCGAGACTGCCATGACGGTGAGTATGGATTCCGGGCTCGGCCCTTCGGGCCGCCCCGGAATGACGATCACGGCAGCGCCCAGGACATGGTGTCGTGGCCGGGCTTGTAATCCGCGTTGGTGGCCGCCGGATTGCGGTTGATCAGCGGCCGCGCATACATCGGATTGGTCTGGCTGCGGGTCTCGTGCTCGACGGTGAACAGCACTTCCTTGGTGTCGAGGTCGATCACGTCCTTGAAGCGGTATTCGTACTGATTGCTCTCCATCGTGATCAGGCCGAGGTCGAGCAGCTTGCGGTACGGACCGGAGAAATCGCTCAGATAGATCTGGACGTGGTGCTTGTCGTAGGGCTTTTCCGGCGCGTCGGTCTCGCGGAAAACAAAATACTGCTGCTCGCCGACCTGGACGCGCGCCTCGGGGCCGGCGCCGTTCTTGTGCACCTCGGACGGCGCGTCGATGATTTCGCGATAGAAGCGGGCGATGCCTGCTGCCGTGCCGGGACGCACGTCAAAGCGGATGTACGGCATGCCGAGCTGGATGCGGCCGAACTGCGCGGGATCCGGCGTATGCACATGGATGCGGTTGCCCCACGGGCATACCGTCTCGACGCAATCGTTGCTCTCGCGGAAATCGAATTTGGTGCCGTCGAGCTGCTTGCTCTTGCGCACCCGCGTCAGCCGGTCGAGCAAGGCGGCGCGATCCGGCGACACCAGCCCGATGACGCCGCGCAGCACGTCGGGCGAGCCCATCGGCAGGTGGAACTGGCTCATGCCGACATTGATCCACATGTTGCGCGAGGTGGTGTTGAGGAACGGGTCGCGCGTATAGCCGAGCCCGGTGACGTAAAAATCCGTACCGTGGTGCTGGTCGGTGATGCACACGTTGACGTGGCCGATGCCACAGATGTTGCCTTGGTCCTCGGCGGCGCGGTCGTATTTCTTCTCTTGCATGGCGGGCTTCCTTCCTGGTGGACGGAATATTAGGCGCGAGCCGCCGCGCGCTCAACTGCCGTTTGACGGCTGGTATGCGTCCGGATCATCGGCTGATGTCGGGACCGGCCCTCATTCACTCGCGGCCAGCAGCTCCGGCCGATATTCGAAATGCATCGTGTCGTAGTGATACCACTTGCCGCCCCAGATGAAGCCGTGCTTCTCGAAGATGGCCACGATCTCCTTCGGCATGCGGTTGTGGTAGGCGATCTTGCCGGCATGCGGGCGCCAGAACCAGTAATCCGAGAATTTGAGATTGAGATCGATGGCGATCCCGTAACTGTGCGGGCTCGGCTCGCCGGTGTCGGCCACGGCACGGCAATTATAGGTCCCGGCGCTCGGATAGGCGGCCTGCCTGATCGCAACCGGCAACGTGTCGAGCTCGGCTGCGACCGCGCGCAGCTGCGCATCGGCGCCGTTCACCGAGGTAAACTGGACCGCCTTGCCCCAGGTCTTCGGCAGCCAGACGACGCGCACCAAGTGCCGCGCCACCTCGCCCTTTTTGCAGTCGCCGTACATCTTGTTGAAGAACGCGGTGTTGCGGAAACGGCCCGGATCGGAATCGACCGCCGGCGGCTCCGCGAGTGCGCCGCGCGGATACGGAATACGAAACTGATCGGCGATGCTGGCGTGGCGCAGCAGTTCGTCGAGGCTCTTGTGGTCGTTGCCGTCGCTCACCGGCATGACGGTGCCGTCGCGCCAGCGCAGCGTCTGTGCATCATGCCCGACGAGAGCGGTCGGGTAAGCCGCTACCAGCGCGTCGAGCGCATGGCCGATCTGATCGGTCTGCGCGGCAGCCGCACCCGCCAGCACGAGCAGCACAGCGGCTGCACAAACTCTCGCGATCATGCGAAGCCCCTTTCAAACCCAGTGAACGCACTTTATCGTGCCTCGACACTAATGTCGGAACAAAAATCGAGGGGCAATACGATGCGCGTACTGATGACTGCCGCGCTGACGGCATTGACGCTTGGCGCGGCACTCGCACCGTCCTACGCGGCGACCTGCCAGGCGCTCTGGGTGGAGCGCAACACCTACTACAAAGGCGGCGGCTATTGCTTCAAGACGCCGCGCGCCATCGCCTATTTCGGCAATGCGGGCTGCCGCTATGACAACGAGAATTCGGTGCCGCTGTCGAGAGCGGTGCGCGAGCGCATCGCCGAGATCGTCGCCCAGGAGCGCATCCAGGGCTGCAACGATTGATCGCACGGTCGACCGAGGTGTCATCATCCGCGAGGCGGATGATCATTAATCACTGGAGACGGCGTCATGTCCTGGATGCTCCGCCTACGCGGAGCATGACAGTGGGGAACTCACTGCGGCTCATGTTGGACACCATCGTCGGCCTCGACGATCACCAGCGATGACGCGGCGACGTCGTGCTGGTCCGCAACGATCGCGTCCACGGCGCGGCAACCGCGACGTATCAGCAAGCGGGCTGGACCTCCTACGACCCAATTGATTAGCCGCGAACTATTAAGCACGGTCAGTTCCCGCTATAGACGTTATCTTCGCTACGGCCGTGAAAGTTCGAACCGTCGAACCGCGGCGTAAACGATGCGCGGGAATTGCGCGATAGGGGCCTCGCAAACGCGGGTGTGTGAGATGCTTGTAAAGGGTGCCGAACTGGATGCCGATACCTTGGCCAAGGCCCGTTCTGCGGGACTCGACAAGGCCATAGCCGAATTCCCGGACTGCGTCGCTGATGCGGCGCGTGCCGCGGCACTCGATCTGGCCGACATGCCGGTGATCGATGGCTCCTGTGAACCATGGCCGCCGATGAGCGTCACGAGCGGCCGATGACGGAATTGAATTGGCTAACGGCGGCAGAGATCGCTGCAGCATACGCCTCGCGTAAGCTGTCGCCGGTCGAGTTGGTTCAAGCGCTCATTTCAGAAATCGAGGCGCGCAACGCCGATTGCGGCGCTTTCATCCGCATCGACCCGGAAGGCGCACTGGCAGCGGCCAAGCATGCCGAACAAGAAATCATGGCCGGCCACGCACGTGGGCCGCTGCACGGCATTCCGGTTGGGGTCAAGGACAATATCGATTTTGCCGGCGTAGCGACAACCTGCCATTCCAAAATTCTGCTCGACAACGTGGCAAGGCAGGACGCGGCGTGCATTGCCAACCTGCGCGGCGCCGGTGCTGTCATGCTCGGCAAGCAGTCGCTGCATGAGTTCGCATTTGGCGGCCCGTCACAGGAGCTGCCATTCCCGTTCGCGCGCCACCCCTGGAACACGGACTATCATCCGGGTGGTTCGTCATCGGGGTCGGGCGTGGCCCTCGCCGCGGGTTTCGTGCCGCTTTCGGTCGGCACCGATGCCGGTGGTTCGATCCGAAATCCTGCCGGCAATTGTGGCGTGGTTGGATTAAAGCCGACTTACGATTTGGTCTCTCGACGCGGGGTTTTTCCGGTCGCTTTCACGCTCGACCACGTTGGCCCCATGGCGCGCTCGGTAACGGACGTTGCCCTGCTGCTCGATGCTCTCGTGGGCAGCACGCGTAGACAAAACTACGGCGCTGAACTCGATCGAGGCGTAAGTGGATTGCGCATCGGCTTCGTGCGGCGATGGCATGAAAAGGACATGGTTGCCGATCCGGAGGTTATGCGGGCGCTCAATGAGGTCGAGCGCGTGCTGCGAAACGACGGCGCGCATGTTCGTGATGTCGAACTTCCAAGCGTTCAGGAATTGGCCGCGGTACAGCGGATCATTCTGTTGGCCGAAACCTTCGCGGTGCATGCGAGATGGCTGCGTGAGCGGCCACAGGACTACAGCCTGCCATGCCGGCGCAAGGTAATGCCCGGCGCGTTCTTGTCAGCCGGAGACTACGTCCGCGCGCAACAATTGCGCAGGCGGATGATCGAGGCCGTCGACGATGCGTTCCACGACTGCGATGTGCTTTTGACTGCAAGCGGAATGGATCCCCCGTTTCGGATCGATGACGGAGCCGGGTTGGCGCGCACCTATCCGCGCCAGGGCCGCAGCCCTTTCAATCTGACCGGCCACCCCGCCATCGCCATGATGAGCGGTTTGAGCAAAGTGTCGGGATTGCCGCTCTCCGTGCAGTTCGTCGGTCGTGCCTACGATGAAGTCACGCTGCTCCGGGTCGCAGCGGGTTACGAGCGTGCCACTCAGTGGGGTCGGCAACGATCGGTCCTTCAAAGAAAAGCTACTACGCGGACCAATGCACCCGCCCGCGCGGAAAATTAGGACGTACAGCATGAAATCGATTGGATGGGCGGTTTCCTTGTTCGCGGGCTTGGCGCTGTTTGCCGGCGGCGCGAGCGCCCAGCATTTTCCCACGAGACCGATCAGGATGATCGTTCCCTACGCGGCGGGCGGCGGCACCGACATCGTGGCGCGGCTGGCGGCACAGAAACTTCAGGCCAAATGGGGCACTCCCGTCGTCGTCGAAAATCGTGGAGGTGCGGGCGGCAATGTCGGAGCCGAGGAAGTCTTCAATGCCCCTCCGGACGGCTACACGATCCTGTTTACCGCGCAGGGCCCCCTCGTCGTCAACCAAAGCCTCTATGCGAAGCTCGATTACGATCCAGCAAAATTTACGCCGGTTTCACTCGTTGTTATCGCCTACAACGCACTGCTGGCCTATCCGCAAGTCCCGGCGAAAACTTTGCCGGAACTCATCACCTATGCCAAAGCGCATCCGGGGAAGCTAAACTATGCGTCGCAGGGTATCGGAACGGCAGCGCACCTGACTGCGGAATTATTCGATGCCATGGCCGCCGTGAAGATGACCCATGTTCCATATCGTGGCAGCGGTCCGGCACTGACCGATCTTGTCGCCGGCCACGTCGATCTCATGTTTTCCGAATTGGCTCCCTCGCTGCCGTTCATCCGCAGCGGTCAGTTGCGCGCGCTGGCGGTGAGCAGCAAGGAGCGCCTTGCCGTCCTGCCGAACATACCGACGGTCGCGGAGACCATTCCGGGCTTTGAGGTCACGTCGTGGTGGGCGGTCGTGGCGCCTCCGGGAACTCCCGCGCCTATCGCAGAGCAGCTTTCGGCAGGCCTCGCCGAGGTTGTGAAGCTTCCCGAAGTAGCTCAGAAACTTTCCGAACTCAGCATGGTGCCGAAAGGAAGCACTCCGGCCGACTTATCGGCCTTCATTGCTTCCGAAGCGAAACGATGGGGTGAAGTTGTCCGCACCTCGGGCGCACGCGCCGAATAAGAAAATTATTTTCGGGCTCTCCACATTGCAGCTCGCGATCGGCTCAGCCTTATCGATCACATTGAATGGACGGTTACTGCGCCTGAATCCCGGCCTGTTTGATCACTTTGCCCCACTTTGCGCTCTCTGACGCGATGAAAGCGCGGAATTCCGCCGGCGTTTGGGACTGCGCCACGATGCCGATGGCCTTGAACTTCGCCATCGTCTCGGGCCGCTTCAGATCGGCGGCCAGATAGCGGGCGATGTCGTCGATGATCGGCTTCGGCGTGCCGGCGCGTGCGAACAAACCCTGCCAGGACTGCGCCACATAGCCGGGTACGGTCTCGCCCACCGTCGGCACGTTCGGCATATCCGGATCGCGCTTGGCGCCCAGGAGCGCAATCAGCTTCAGCTTGCCGGCCTGAATCAGCGGCGTCGCCGGCGCCAGATCGGTAAACTCCATCGACACCACGCCGCTGGCCACATCGGTCAGGCCCGGGATCGAGCCCTTGTAGGGAATGTGGCGGATGATTCACGCCCGTCATGGTCTTGAACAACTCGCCGAAAATCTGGTGTGGCGTGCCGACGCCCGCCGACGCAAAGGTCAGCGCGTTGGGATCGGCCTTGGCGCGAGCGATGAGCTGGGCGACCGTATCGATGTGCAGCGCCGGATTCACCACGAGGCCGAACTGCGTCAGCCCAACGACCGTGATCGGATCGAAGTCCGTGGCCAGATCGTACGACACATGCTTCTTCAGGAACGGCAGCAGCGTGATGACGCTCGGCGCATGCAGGAGCGTATAGCCGTCGGCCACCGCGCGCGCCGCATAGGCGATGCCGATCTCGCCGCCGGCGCCCGGCTTGTTGTCGACAATGAAGGTGCCGTGCATTTGGCGCTGCAGCACCTCGGCCTCGTAGCGCGCCAGAATGTCGGTCGAGCCGCCCGGCGTGAACGGCACCACGATAGTCACCGGCCGTGACGGATAATTGTCGGCGCGCGCGACGCCGAACCACGCGAGCGCGACGGCCGCGCAAGCCAGCGTGACGGCGCCCGCCGTTTTTCTGCCGATGACGTTCATTTTTCTTCCTCCCGGCCTCGAAACATTGGACCCGCGCACTTGAGGCTTTGATCGCTGCTTCGGGCCTTACAGCCAGTGTATCCCCGCCCTGCCGGCGCGCGCAAAAAAGCTGGCGGCAGCGTGAACCGACATTCCAGACCGCGCGACAAACCGGGACGGGGGCTTCCGGCCGTCAACTTGCACTGTTTCGAAGCCATTCTATGCTGGCCCCTAGGTGGGATGGCTGCTATCCGACTCGAATCTCTGCCGGGCAGTTCTTTTCAGGTCACGGAGACCACGCGATGGCCCACAGAATATTGCCGCTCGCTGCCGCCGCCCTATTGGCCGGCGGGGCTCAGGCCTTGGCGCATGACACCGCCCCCAAGGTACCGACCGCGCTGGTGGAAGACGTGAAGAGCGCCGGCGCCGGCGTCGAATTCATGGACTACGTGGGCAGCGGCCAGATCATCAAGCTCGCGCCGCACGACACGCTCGTTCTCAGCTATCTGCAGTCCTGTGAGCAGGAGACGATCACCGGCGGCACGGTGGTGGTGGGCGCGGAGCGGAGCGACATCAAAGGCGGCCAGGTTGTCCGCTCCACGGCCCCCTGCGACGGCGGCAAGGTTCGGCTGAGCGAGGCCGAGGCGAGCAAAAGCGCAGCGAGCGCGTTTCGGGTGCAGAGCGCCGGCACCGAAATAACGCTCTACGCGCTGGCGCCGGCAGTGGCCTTCCCGAAGAAGCTGCCAAGCGCGGATCGCACACTCGTCATCCGGCGGGTCGACCGTCCGGGCGAATCCCACGCCATCAAGCTCAGCGACGCGAGCGCCGCGATTGGCTTCTACGATCTCGCCAAGGCCGATCTCAATCTGACCCGCGGCGGCACCTACATGGCAAGCCTCGGAGGCCAGAACGTGCCGTTCCGCATCGACCCCAGTGCCCTATCTGGCCCGGCGCCGATCGCCAGCCGCCTGTTGCGCTTCGAATAACGGGGTATCTGCGCCTCCATGGACCAGGTACGCCGGCGCGCGGCAACGGTCGGCGGCCTCATCGCACTCTGCGCCGGTCTGTTGGCCGCCTCGCCCGCTTTCGACGGTTTGCGCGGCTGGTCGATCGACCTGCTCACCATGCTGCGCTTGCGTAGCTTCGGCGACCTGCACGCGCCGGCATCGTCGCCCGCAGTCGTGGTCGCGCTCGACGAAGAAACCTTCAGAACTCCGCCCTTTGCGGGCAGTCCAAGCGTCACCTGGACGCCGGAGATTGCCCGCGTGCTCAACGCCATCATCGACGGCGGCGCCAAGGTCATCGGCTTCGACATTGTATTTCCGACCTCGATCGAACAGTCGGCCGTGACATTCGGTGACGATACCTTGGGCGCCCGCCTGCGCGGCTTCGATCGCGACTATCTGCGCGCGCTGGCGCTCGGCGCGCGCGACGGCAAGATCGTGCTCGGCGAAGTGCAGAACCAGGACAGCCCGGTGCTGCCCTCGCCGGGCCAGCGCGCCGCGGTCGGCTTCGGCCACAACATCCGCCCGCTTAACGTCTACAGCGATCCCGACGGCATCATCCGCCGCGTGCCGCTGAGCTTCACGGTCGACGGCATGCCCGTGCCTTCGATGTCGGCGGAGCTCGCCTCGCGCGCCAGCGGTGCACCGCCGCTCCGCGAAGATCGCCAAAGCCGGCGCAGTCGCCGGCACGATCACGCTGAATTTCGCGGCGGGCGCCGACGACGTCCCGACCTATTCGCTCGCCGATCTCAGCGCCTGCGCGGCCAAGAACGACAAAGACTTCTTCCACCGCCAGTTCGACGGCAAAGTCGTCGTGTTCGGCACCGTGCTTGACGTGGAAGACCGCAAGATAACCTCCACGCGCCTGACCTCGGCGCGCGAAGGCGCGCGCGCCGCGCGCTGCGCGCAGACCGCGTCGGCGGCGGCGGCGAGCCAAACCTTCATCCGCGATTCGATATCCGGCGTGTATGTGCAGGCGACCGCCGTGAACAATCTGCTGCGCGGTGACGTCCTGACCGAATTCGGCCGGGTCGGCACAGGCGTTGCTTCGCTGCTGCTCGCGGCCCTTGCGGTCGTGGCCGCACTGGCACTCGGGCCCACCGCGGCCGCCTTGAGCTTTGTCGGCATGGCGGCGGTCTGGACCGCGGGCGCGACGGTCGCCTTCCGCTACGCGCTGGTGGTGCCGCTGGCCGAACCCCTGCTGACAGCGCTCGCCTCGCTCGCCACCACCATCGGCTATCGTCTCGTCCTCACCGACCGCATCGTGGCGGCGCAAGCGGCGCAACGGCGCGCCCACGAAGCCGAAATGGCGAGCGCCGCCGCCATCCAGCGCGCCATGCTGCCCGGCGCCGGACAGAGCGACTTCGCCGAAGGCCGGCTCGACATCTTCGCCCACATGATCCCGGCGCGCGAAGTCGGCGGCGATCTCTATGACATCCTCAAGCTCGACGGTGACCGCGTCATGGTCTCGATCGGCGACGTCTGCGGCAAGGGCGTCCCGGCTTCGCTGTTCATGGCGGTAACGCAGACCATCATGCGGCTCGTGGTCCGTTTCGATCAGGATCTCAAGACTGAAATCAACAGCGCCAACAACCTGATGGCCGCCAACAACAGAGAGGAAATGTTCACGACGCTGTTCTGCGGCCTGCTCGACGTGACATCCGGCACGATGACCTACTGCAACTGCGGCCACAACGCCCCGCTCGTCCTGCGCAAGGCCGCGAGCACATTCGAGACACTGCTCCCCTGCGGCCCGCCGCTCGGCGTCCTCGATGACAGCAACTACGTGCCGCGGTCGATCGCGCTGACGCCAGGTGATGTGCTGGTGCTCTACACCGACGGCGTGACCGAAGCCGAAAACATCCAGAAGGCCATGTTTGGCACCAAGCAACTCGAGGAGGCGGTGCTCGAAAAGCGCGGTGCGCCCGCACGCGACGTGGTCGAGCACGTCATCGCGCGCGTCACCGCCTTCGCCAAAGGCGCCGTGCAGTCCGACGACATCACCTGCGTGGCGGTGGTTTGTTCGTAGGCGGGTTATCGCACATCGGCGACTAGTCCAAGAGAAGGGCCGCTCACGGCGGCCCTTCAATTCCCGTTACCGTTCTTGTGTCAGAGAATCCGAACAGGTGAAGCCCAATCCCGGTCCTTGCTATTCGGACTATCGATGATCATCGCACCGATCGTCGTCATCGCCGAAGCGTCGTACCGAGCAGGCCACCCCCGTCCCCGGTGTGAATGAGACACCGCGCAGGACTTCGGCAAAGCCCGCCGACTTGACTGTGACGAATGTTTCACCTGCCGGCGGCGACGTCGCCGCGAGTTGATCAGTGATCGTGACCAGCCGGTTGGGATCAGCGCCTTCGTCGCCGCTACCGCTAACCGTTGAGGTGATGGCCCAAATGGTGGCGGTGCCGTCCTTGTTGACGCGGCCGGTGAGGTTACGCAGACCGTCCGCAGCCGGCGACCAGGGCAGACTGGTCACGCTGTTGTTGCCGGTCGGATACCCTGGAACAGTGTAGGGAACGCCGAGATTGAGTTCGCTCTGCAGCACATAGGCGAGATTCCACTTGGTGCCGTCGAAGGTCCACTTCTGCAAACCCGCCAGCGTCTGCGCCGCGGCCGTCGTGTATTTGCCGGATGCTGGATCGAAGGTATTGGTTCCGTTTCCCTCGTCCGCAACATAGACGGTATTGGCGTTGGCGAACCAGACGCCAAACGGGAACGCGGTCTTGCTCTTGGTCGCGGTCGGGAAGCCGTTGAGGATGCACATATTGTAGGGAACCACACCCTCGGTTTGCAGCAACGACGCCTGATAGGAGATTGGCGAGAGTGGCAGCGACGCATTTGCTGCCGGAACACCGGTGCCGTTTGGGCAGGCGGCCGGAGCGCCGGACGGAGTGAAGCCGCTGGCATCAATGAAATAAACCGTATTGACGCCGTTGCCGCCGCTGCCTTTGGTCAAGTAGACAACATTGTTGAAGATCGTAAGGCCGCGGAAATTGGTATCCTTGCCCACCTTATCAAGCGACTTGCCGAGCTGGGTAATGCTGAAGCTGCCAACGGGGGTCGGGTCACCGGGTGACTGGGCGGCGAGCGCTCGATCTGCTGCGGTGATAATCTGCGCGCCCGCGCCGATGATGACGCCGTTCGGTTGCGGATCGCTGCCGTTTCCGGCATTGCCCGCGGTATAGAGCAAGCGCTCATACTGGTGCGCATACTCGATTGCGGCGCGGCCGTTGTTGCCGCTATAGGCGTTGGTTTTGGTGAAGCGAAAGTGCCCGGACTGGTCCAACTCCGCCACCAAACGATAAGCGCTTGCGTTGACCGGATTGGTTGGGTCGGGATCGGCCGGCGTATTCGAGTTCGAAACATCAAGGGCGTCCACCGGTGACAGGTAGCCCATGAAGGTCACGACGCGGCCATCGGTCGACAAATTGAGAGCAAGTTCGGATTTCGACGAGAAGCTCGTCACCATCTGGTCCGAATTGAGCCGAACATCGCGCTGCAAGCTGTTCGGGACTTCGACAGTGCCGATCAAATGACCGCTCGGCGTCAGCTCATCCAGCAGTATCTTCGAGGTGATGCCGAAGCTTCCGTCGATCGTGTCGTTGTTGAAGACCCCCGGGTAAGATCCGTTGGCGATGGCGGCTGTACAGGCGCTGGTGCACCCCGTCGGCAACATGGTAACGCCAGGGGTGACATTTCCCGCCTTGTTGTCGTAAACGGACCTGCTGACCAGCAGATTGCCGGGCATCAGTGTCTGGAAGCTGCCGTGGTCATCATCGCCGCGGGCGTGGCGGATTCCGGCAAAGCCGGAGGCGACGAGCAGCGCGAGCAGACTCGTCCCCATCGCTCGCCCACCGGCAAGTCCGCAAATTCTCTTCGTTGTCATGAAACTCCCCGTTTTTAAGGGTCACAGGCCCGTAGGTTGAGGCTGACCCGCAACGGGAAGCTGTTGGTACGGTGTTACGACTGTAAGACCGGATTATGAACTGTGTGGAAAATGCCGATGCGCGGCCGCGCACTGACAGACATTGTCTGACTGACCTTGCAGAGAGAAGATCGAGACGTGACCGAGGCGGCAAACGCCCAGCCCAGAAAGGCGAATTCCGGCATTAGCCCGTGGCAGCGCCGCCGCGCTCGATCATCAAAAGACTGGCCAAGCCGGCCGCATCGATCACCTCTGCCACGGCGTCAACCGGATTGAGCAGGACAAAGCGCCCGCCGCGCCGGCGGATCGCCTTCGATGCGGAAACCAGATGACGCAGGCCCATCGAGGCGATGAAGGTGACGCCCGCCATATCGACCGAAAGGTCGTGCTTGCTGCCCGAAAGCGTGGCGAGCGGCAGGGCGACGGCCTCGGCGCCCAAAATATCGAGACGGCCGGTCAACCGCATCGTTGCCGCCGAGCCTGCGTCGTCAACGTCAAATTTCATGGGCTCCCCCCAACCGGTGAGACCAAAATTCGATGTTACAGTTTTTTGACGGTCCGGCTCAAGCCAGAAAGCGAACGCCCTCTGATCACAAGGCGACAATCGAGCGACCCACCCGACCCGCACCGGGCTCCAACGAAAATTTCGCAACATCCAAAAGCTGGAAAAGCTTTGGACGGCAGCGTGGCTAAGCCGCCCTCTTCCGCTTTGTCTGGGCGCGCGCCGTCCGCTTTGGCCGTTTTGCCGATTTTTTGGTCACGCTCTTGCGGCTTGATGAGCGCTTTGCCGCGGGCTTGTCTGGCGTCAGCCCGCCCTTGGCATTCTTTACCTTGCCGCGCGTGAGCTGCCAGCCCTTCCAGTTGATGTCGAAGACGATGCCGTTGGGATCGCGGAATTTGCGCTCGAAGCCTTCATCTTCCGGCGCGCCCAGATCGTAAAAGAACTTGCCGCCGGCCTGCTCGATCTGTTCCTGCTGTTCGGGCAGGTCATCGCACTGGAAGCCGAAATGATGGATGCCGGTCCAGCCTTTCGGCACACCGGAGCCTTCTTCGCCTTTGTATTGCAACAGTGCGAGATTGATCTCGCCGTCGCTCATGTAACAGTTGAAGGCGGTCTTGCCTTCCTTGATTTCGGTCCGCTTCAGCCCGAACGCCTTCGCATAAAAGTCGGCGGTCTCTTTGATATCCTTGACGCAAAGCGCGATGTGACGGATGCGAGCGGCCATGGCGCGTCCTCCCTTTGGATGAGGCGAGTGTCTTCAATCGGGATAGCCAAGTCAAATTCGACTAGGCCGTCCTTAATAAAACCCGCGCCGATTTCCGCTTCACTCCGCGCGACCGCTATTCGGTCTTCAGCCCCGCCTGCTTGATCGCCAGTCCGTACTCCGCGTAGCGTCTGCGGATCAAATCGGCAAAATCCGAGCCGCAGGTTAGAACCGGATACAAGCCCTGCACCGCCAGTTTGCTTTTGACTTCTGGGACATTCATTGCCGTCGTGAGCCACGCAATGAGACGGGCTGTGATATTGGCAGGGGTTTTGGCCGGGACGATCGCGCCAAACCAGTTGTCCATTCGCACCGTGGGAAACCCGCTCTGCGCGAAAGTTGGTACTTCGGGAAGAGGCGCTATGCGGCGGTCGGATGCAACAGCGAGCGCTCGAAGTTGACCGGCCTTGAGGGCTCCGGATACGACCGAATAACCTGCGAGACCCGCCGACACATGACCGCCAATCGTATCCGTGAGGACTGGCGCGCTGCCCGGGTAAGGCACGAAAGTCATTTGGGTGTTCGACTTGCGCATCAATTCGATCAAGCCGAGTTGAAATGAGCTGCCTGGCCCGATAGCGCCGATGGAAACTCGCCCGGATTCACGCGAGTTTTTCAGCAAATCGGCAAGCGAGCGATATGGGGACGATTGAGGAACGACAAGAACCGTCGGCGACTGGACAAGCGCGCACAACGGCGCAAAATCATTCACCGGGTTGTAAGGCGTTTTGCGGATTTGAGCATCGATGAGATATGTGCCCGGCGTAAACAGCACGGTGTTGCCGTCAGGCGCCTGACGAGACACGAATTCCGTTCCGATCATGCCGCTTGCGCCAGGGCGATTCTCGACAATGAGATCGGCCCCTTCCGTCGCGCCAATCTGGGCCGCCATCAGCCGGGCAATGAAATCCGTGCTTGCTCCCGGAGGAACGGGCACGATGAAGCGAATGGCCCGGCCGGATAATGCCGACGCTGCTACGGCATCGAGAAGAGCCAACGCCACGAGGCCGAAAAACATCCAAGCGCGAAAATTCATGGCCAAAAGTCCCTCGATGCACCGGCATTGGGAAGACTAGTGAGCCTCAAATCACCATTCAAGTTCTTCGCCTAAGGGAAACGCAACGCAGGCGCTGACGCTCCGCCTCACGCCTCAGTTGTTGTGAGACGATCGCGATTAAAGCCGCTATGGACAAGCGTCCGATGCCTGGCCTAGCACTGCCCGGCAGCGCGACATTCGGCGGCCTTCCCTGCTCGAAAACAAACGCAGGGGATGTCGGGCTTAAAATGAGCAGTCCTTTCTTGTCCAACGGTGGCATGTGATGCAACTCGACAACGGCGGCGACGCGGATCTTCTCCTTACGAATGGCACGATCGTCACCGTCGACCCGGATCGACGCGTTCTCGACAACGCTGCCGTGGCGGTTTCCAAGGGACGAATTCTAAAAATCGGGCCAACGGCCGAATTGAAGGCACAATACAGGTTCGCGTCCGTTCTCGACTGTTCCGACAAGGCCATTCTCCCGGGCCTGATCGATCTCCATGGCTACCTGGGCTGGAGCATCATGAAATCCCTGGGCGAGGGCCTTGATGAGGTAAAAATCCGCGATCTCTACGAGAGAATTCTCAGTCAGCTGACCGACGAGGAATGGTGGATGATCGAGGCGCAGATGTGCGCGCTCGATCGGGTCAAGTTTGGCACCACCTTCATGTTTTCGATGATGGGAGGCAATGGCACGCGCACAGACGATCCCGTATTTACGCGTATCGCAGCACAAGGACTGGCTCAGGTGGGCGTTCGGGCGCGGATCGGCGTCGGGCCGGCGCGGCCGCCATGGCCCCGGGTCTATTCGCGGTGGAATAGTGCTGGCGTGAAAACGGACGAAGAGGTGTCTTTCGACAGGGTCATTGATAATTGCGATAAGTTGCTTGGCGAGCCCGCTCACCCGTCCGGATTGATCGAATACTGCACGGCGCTGTCGCGATTTGGCAATCGCAATCCCCATGATCCGGTATGGTCGCAGGATCGCGAGCAATGGGTCCGCCGCCAAGCGGAGGCAATTCGCCATTTGATGGTGAAGCACGATGTTCCATTTTGGACGCACGCCTACGGCAATGCTGTCGAATACGCTTACGATGAAAAACTAGGCCTGCTTGGCCCTCGTACAATCCTGTCGCACTGCACCGATCTTCCCGCACGGGCGATTGAAATAATGAAAGAAACCGAAACCAGCGCCGGACATCAGCCGCGTATTTCCCGCACGATCAAACACGACTGTCCGGTTCGCGAAATGATCGATGCGGGTATCGCCGTTGGCTTGGGTTCGGATACGCCTTCGACGAATGCCTCGGATCTTTTTCTGGATATGCGCGCCGCGATGCTGCTCCAAAGAATCCGTTTCCGCGACAGGCGGGTGCTGCCGCCTGGCAAGGCGCTTGAGATGGCCACGATAGATGGAGCCCGGGCGTTGGGATTGGACAGGGAGATCGGGTCGATTGAAGTCGGCAAGAAGGCCGATATGATCACTATCGATCTGCGCCAACCGCATCTGTATCCACCAGACATGATTCCATTACGGCTGGTTACGAATGCATCGGGTAAAGACGTAAACGATGTGGTTATCGACGGCCGGATCGTCATGCGGGACGGGGTCATGACGACGGTCGATGAGAATGCCGTCCTTGATCAGGCTGTCGCAATGTACCATCGCACTATCGAGCGGGGGTCTCTCCAGGAAGCGGCAAAGATACACGACCATTTCTGGAGCGCTTCAATGTTCTAAGCGAACCCCAACTGACCTTAGGACTTGTCAGGCGCACCATATCGACGCTGAGCGAGCCGCTCGCGACGAATGCGTTGAAATCCTGCAAAATATGCGAAATTGACGCTCTACGAAGCGCCGAACCATTCTTTTAGAATCGGCCGATGTTGAACGGGCTTGAACTCGATTATTTTGCTGAAGCGCATCAGGTTAGCCTTGCAGAAGGGCTCATCGGCTAAAAGATGTTTCAATTCCTCCAAGGATTCGGCTCGAGCGATCAGCACACCGCCAGTCGGCGGGACACTTGGACCACTGAGCAAGAAGCGGCCCTCATCGTAACCGCGTTGGAGAAACTGACGGTGAGCGGCAATCATGACCGGGTCACGTTGTTCGAACGGAACGAGGTGCTCTCCTTCAAGAAAAAAGTACTTCATTCTGGGCTCCTAACAGCCTTCTCCGGCCTGGCTCACACCGGGCGGAGGGGAAACGGCGGGAAAGTCGAGCTCGGGCTGGGAAATGTTGCTCATGAAGTTGGTGAACAGGAACTGGGCCGTCAGCCCGGCGATAGCGACGATATCGGCGTCGCTGAAACCAACCGAGCGCACGTCGGCAAGGTCTTGATCACTCACCTTGCCACGATTGTCTGCGACGGCATTGGCGAAGCGGACGGCGGCAGCGCGCTTCGGATCGCGCGATCCGCCTCGGCGATTAAGTTCGAGTTCCGCGGTATCGAGTCTCGCGAGCCACGTGCCCAGGAAGACGTGCGATTGAGCGCAGTACTTGCATCCGCTGCCTTCCGAGACAGCCAGCCCCATGGATTCGATTGTCGCGACGTCCAGAGTTCGGGAAAGCGTCCCTGACAGACCCACAAAGGCGGTGAGTGTGTTCGGGCTCAGCGCCATCAGCCGAAACAAATTCGGCGTCCAGCCGAGCCGTTTGGTGACACCTTCGAGGATCGCCCGCGTCTCTGCGGGCGTCTCGGCCAAAGTCGGAATCGCGATGCGTGGCATTCAAGGTTTCCTTTGTGACGCAAGCAGATCATTGTAGCGCTGCTGACTAAAACTGGGTCTCAGATGTGCGGAGGCGCGCCGAGCGAAGGTTCGTCGTCATTACGCAACGTCGATCTGAGCTGACCGAGATTTGTTCAGGGCGGCAACGAGGGTTTGGAAGCCGACCCATCCCCAGTAAACCCGGTGATGGGCGATCAGACCGTTCGCAACATCCATGACCTCGACCAGATCTACCTGATCGCCCTGCGGTGTCTCGCGCGGGTATTCCCAGGTGAGTCGCCGTCCGTTGGAGAAGAACGACCCGGTGCGATACCAGCGGCTGAGTTCGTTTCCGAGCTTGCGAAATCCTGCCTCGAAAAATGGCCTGATCTCGCGCCTTCCTCGCAGAATTCCTTCAGTGCGATTGGTAAGCGTCACCAAGATCGCAGGCGTTTCAAAAATGGCGTCTTCTGCGTAGAGCGCGATCAGCCCATCGACGTCTTTCTGCACGATCGTCGTTTGCCATCGATCATGGATGTAGCGGATTTGCGCATCGGTATTTCCAGTGGCCAGGTCGCTCATGAATGCTCCTTTCCGAACTTTGTAAGTCCAGACATCGGTCGCGCGGAACTATTGATGTAACCGACCGGTTCGTAACGGTCGACAAGTACGAACCGGTCGGTTACATGTCAAGTGAAATCACCGCAGCAGGGATAGAGGCACGACATGGCCACAGCAGCGAGACGCAAGGTGGACCACACGGAGGAAAAGACGGCGCGCGAGCGGATATTGGCGGTCGCCGCCGACCTGTTCTATCGCAAGGGCATTCGCGCGGTCGGCGTCGAGGAGATCGTCAACGAGGCGGGCGTTGCGAAAATCAGCCTCTACCGCGGTTTCAAATCGAAAGACGATCTGATCGTCGCCTATCTCGAACAGCGCAACGTCGAATTCTGCCGGCAGTGGGACGAGCGTTTCTCGCCATTTGCCGACGACCCGCGCGGCATGCTCGGCGCTATCATGGATTTTCTTATGCGCCGCACCACGCAGGCCGGCTATCGCGGCTGTCCGTTCATCAATTATGCGAACGAGTATCCCGACCCCTCGCATCCCGGCCATCGCGTGGTTGAGGCCAACAAGCGCGAATGGCGCCGCCGTCTCACGGCGATTGCCGAGACGCTTGGCGCGCCGAAACCGAAGCTTCTTGCGGACGGCCTTTTGCTCCTTGTCGAAGGCGCTTACACGGTCAGCCAGACTCTTGGCGGCCCGAAGGGCCCGGGCGCGGCACTCACTGCGGCGGCAAAAGCTATGGTCGACGGGCATATGCGAAGCTGAGCGCAGGACTTTGAACGGATGGCTTTAAGCAGAGCTGTCGAATTCCATCCGATACAGGACCAGTCTTTCAAACTCAGGGGCTTCGCATCATGGGTCTCGAGCTCTCTGGCTGCGAATGGACCGCCATCGCGCCGATACTCCCAAAAAAACGCGTTTCTTCAATGCGCGCGGCTGCGAATCATCGGAGTACGTGCGGCGCGTCATTTTCTTCCCGCTGCCTCGTTTTCACGAACCACTACAGGAAGCGCGTGCCGACGCGTGCGGCATACAAGCTGTAGTCGTTCGCGCGACCATCAACAAATACGTTGAGTCCTGCCGGTCGTCGGCGTAACAGAAAAATCAATCTCGCTCAGTGAGGACGTGGCCGGGAGACAGACCTGGTCATTGGGGCGAGTGCGGCGCCTGCGCGCGGGCTTGTAACCCGCTCCCGGGCGGCTTTGGGCATCAGCTCTCCGGTACTACGGCCGGAGTGGGTGTTGAGACCCTGGACTGGGACAGTCGGGCACGGGTAACGCCCGTGCAACAGCGTACGGTTCTTCGCCGCAAGGCGGTCAAAAGGATCGTTACGTCCGCCGCGTCCCAGGAAGCATGGCCTGGAGCTGAGTTGGGGGGTGACAACCGCCCAACGAGAGCCGCCGTGGAACGCCGAGAGGCGAGCGCGCCCGCAAGCGCGCCCCGCACCCGCTGGCGCGGGTCATGACAATGCGTCTCTCGGCGTTCCACATCCTCATATTTTCATTCGTTCGTTGATTGTAGCCCGGATGAGCGAAGCGACATCCGGGAGCTGAGTTTGAGGCTTCATTGCCGTTCCCGGATATCGCTACGGTCATCCGGGCTACTGTTTGTGCCGTGCCCACAAGCCTCGGGTGCAAATCGCATCGCGAGAACGAAAACGCTTGTCCCGCCGCCGCATGCCCGCGCGGCACCGGGGGCTGGCGATTTTGCAATCCTCGGCCTCTTGTAGTCAGCGACGGGCGGTGTGAAAGTTTTGCAGGCGCGACAGAGAATTGGCCCGGGATGGCAAGAAGTCCAGGAGACGGCAACGATGCATGAAGTCACCGACGATCACTGGCACGAACCCGAAGGACAGAAGAACGCCGGCTACGGCGCCTGGAAGCGGCCGAACACATCCTACGACGACTACATGGAAGAACAGGGCATTCCGATCTTCCGCGGCATCGGCGTGCGCCGCGTGCAGGACATGCCGCTGAAACCCTGGGCGCGCATGGGCGGCAAGGGCACCTTCATCCAGCTCTACGGCACCGAGGGCAGATGGGGCTGCTACGTGGTCGAGGTGCCGGGCGCCGGCGCGCTCAATCCTGAAAAACACATGTTCGAAGAGATCATGGTGGTGGTCGAAGGCCGCGGCACCGTCGAGATCTGGGCCGACGGCCAGGCCAAGCCGCACAGTTTCGAATGGCAGCGCGGCTCGATGTTCTCGATCCCGCTCAACACCAATCACCGCATCATCAACGCGGCGTCGAGCCCGGCGCTGATCCTGGTCGCCTCGACGGCGCCCAACGTCATGAACATCTTCCGCGACCGCGACTGGATCTTCAATTGCGCCAACACGTTCCCGTCGCGCTTCGACGGCAGCCAGGATTTCTTCAAGGCCAAGGACGACATCGTGCCCGATCCGCTGCGCGGGCTCGCCTTGCGCAAATCGAATTTCATTCCCGACATCATGAACGCCGACCTTTATCTCGATAACCGGCGTTCGCCCGGCTACACGCGCGTCGAGCCGCACATGGCCAACAACGTGTTCTACGGCTTCGTCGGCGAGCACAAGACCGGCCGCTATTCGAAGGCGCACGCGCATATGTCGGCGGCGGTGCTCGTCTGTCTCAAGGGCAAGGGCTACACCTACACGTGGCCGCGCTCCGAAGGCATGACGCCGTGGAAGGACGGCAAGACCGACAAGATCTACCGGCAGGATTACGAGCCGGTCGGTCTCGTCACCGCCGCGCCCTACGGCGGCGACTGGTTCCACGCCCATTTCGGCATCTCGAAGGAGCCGCTGCGGCTGATCGGCTGGTACGGCCCGAACAATCACCGCAAGGACAAGGCCGGCGTGCCGGGCGAGAAGGACACCGACGAAGGCGCCATCGACGTCACCGAGGGCGGCACCGCGATTCCGTACTGGCTGGAGGATCCGTTCCTGCGCAAGGAATACGAGGAGACCTTGGCGAAGGAAGGCGTCAAATCGTCGATGGGCGACGAACTCTACCAGCCGCCGCCCGGCTATCGCGCCGCCGCGGCTGAGTGAAGGCGCGACGGCGACCGCATGACGAAAACTCAGCTCCGCTCATTCCCGCGCAAGCGGGAATCCAGGAGCCGTTTGCTCAAGACGCCCGGAAGCTGGATCCCCGCTTGCGCGGGGATAAGCGGATTGGTGTTGGCGACACTCGTGCAGCCTGCCGTTGCCGAAGACACCGCCTCGTTCTTCACCGGCAAGACGCTGCGCATCATTGTCGGCCTGCCGCCCGGCGGCAGCGCCGACGCCTATGCGCGGCTGGTGCAGCGGCATCTGCCGGCGCATCTGCCCGGCGCACCGTCGATCCTGGTACAGAACGTGCCCGGCGCCGGCGGGATGAAGTCGGTGGCGTATCTGGAATCGCTGCCGGCCGACGGCACCGCGCTGGCGACGTTCAGCTCCGGCCTGTTGACCGAAGCCATCGCGTCGCCCGCCCACGTCAACACCGATTTCCGCCGGGAAAACTGGATCGGCAATGTCAGCGAGGATGCGCGCATCTGTTACGTCTGGCACACGACCGGCGTGCATACCTGGCAGGATTTCCTGGCGCGCAAGCAGGTGGTGTTTTCCGCCTCGGCGCCCGGCACCGCCGGCTACGTCGATGCCGCGATGCTGCGCGACTTGTTCGGCGCGCACCTCAAACAGATCAACGGCTACCCGGGCAGCGCCGAGATGCGGCTCGCGGTCGAGAAGGGCGAGGTCGACGGCAGTTGCGGCGGCTGGACTGCGATGCCCGACAACTGGCTCACCGAATACAAGATCAACGTCATCGTGCGGCTGTCGCCGACGCTGGTTCCCGGCATGGACAAAAGCGTGCCTTATGCGGGCGATCTGGTGAAGACCCAACACGACCGTGCGACCTTCGATTTTCTGATGGCGCCGGAAAAACTCGGACGGCTGTTCATGGCGTCGCAGCGCGTGCCGGCCGATCGGATTGCCGCGTTGCGCGGCGCATTCGATGCGATGACGGCCGACCCGGCGTTCCGGCAGGACGCCGCCAAGATGCGGCTGACCGTCACGCCGATGAACGGCGACGAGGTGACGCGCGAGATCGGCGCGCTCTACGCGACGCCGGCCGACGTTGTCACCAAAGCCAAGGCGATCGCGGCGGAGTGAGAAAGCGGCCCTCAATGCACCATGATCGTCGTTACGCCCATGCCTTCGTGCTGAACCAGGCCGAACAAAGCCGCAGCGTTGGCCGGCTGCAGCCGCACGCAGCCGTGCGACACCGGACGTCCGAGACCCCCGGTCTCGTAGGTGCCGTGAATGGCGATACCGCCGCGGAAGAAGATCGAATGCGGCATCGGCGAGTTGTGATACTTGCGCGAGAACCAACGCGTCTCGAGCCGCTGCGGGTGATAGGTGCCGCCTGGCGTCGGCAGACCGCGGCGCCCAGTCGACACCCGCCAGTCGTAGCGCGGCACACCGTCGACGATGACCTGCATGGTCTGCGTCGCGCGGTCGATGCGCACGACGACTGCGGCATTGGCACGATTTGCGGCGAAGAAGGACACGAACAGCGCGGACGTCACAGCCGCGCACAGCAAGCGACGCATTGCAAACCCTCTGATGCCCCTCGCCGTGCCCGCCACCGGATGTGCGCCGGCGGCGGCATGTTGTAAAGCAAACAACGCGGCCAAAGTTAATCGCCGGGATTTGTTTTTGACTCTATTGCGGCTGTCATCAATTCACCGAAGTTATTTGGTTAAAATCGAGCGATGCTGGCCTTCGATCTCTTGACCATCGGTCATTCCAACATACCGGCCGACCGTTTTGTCGGGCTGGTGCGCGGCGCGGGCGCCAATGCCGTCGCCGACGTGCGCTCCACGCCGGCGTCGCGGCACTTTCCGTGGTTCTCCAAAAACAATCTCGCGACGCGCCTGCGGCAGGAAGGCATGGCCTATCTGCCGTTCGGCGACACACTCGGCGGCCGGCCGCGCGAGGCCAGTCTCTATCGCGACGGTGTCGCCGATTACGAGGCAATGGCGCGGCGGCCGGAATTCTGCGCCGGCCTCGACCGCCTATGCGCCGCATACGGGACAGCACTGCCTCTGCCTGTTGTGCGCCGAACGTGAGCCGCTCGACTGCCACCGTTGCCTGCTAGTGTCCCGCGCGCTCGCCGAGCGCGGGATCAGCGTCGGTCACATCCTGCATGACGGCACCGTGACGCCGCATGCCGCCATCGAGCGGCAGCTCCTGGCGGATCTACGGCGACGACGACGATCTGTTCAGCGCTGGACAGAGCGACCGACTCGCGGCAGCGTATTGCCGCCGCGCCCGCTTGGTCGCGTACCGGGCGAAAGCGGCTTCTGCGGGGGCGAACGCAGCAGCGGAGACCAGATGATGTCGGTCCTGTTTCGCGCCTTGGTGGTCGCGCTCGCAGCCGGGATCGGGCCGGCGCTGGCTCAGGGCACCGGTCTTGATGCCGGACGCGCCGCGTCCACGGTCGATACGACGCCGCCCGGGACGCTCACTCCCAAGCCGCTGCCGCCGCTCGCCCATCCCGAAGCCAAGAACACGCCCGCCAAGGAACTGTTTGCCCGGAAGCTGACCCCGTATCCGGGCCCGGCGCGCGCCATCGGCGGCTATGCGGACGGCTGCATGGAAGGCGCGGAACAATTGCCGATCACCGGGCCGACCTGGCAAGTGATGCGGCTGTCGCGAGACCGCAACTGGGGCAATCCGGAGCTCATCAAGTTCATCGAGCGGCTTGGCGCCAACGCCAAGAAAGTCGGCTGGAACGGGCTCTTGATCGGCGACATGGCGCAGCCGCGCGGCGGACCGATGATTTCCGGCCATGCCAGCCATCAGATCGGCCTCGACGCCGATATCTGGCTGACGCCGATGCCCGATCATGTGCTCACGCGCGAGGAGCGCGAGATGACCGGCGCCGTCAACATGGTCAATCCCAGCGGACTCGATGTCGATCACAAGCTGTGGACGCCGACACGCACCGCGTTGCTCAAGGCCGCCGCCGAAGACCCGAAGGTCGTGCGCATGTTCGTCAACGCGGCGATCAAGAAAGAAGCCTGCGCCGAAGCCGGAACGGACCGCGCCTGGCTCGCCAAGCTGCGGCCGTGGTGGGGACACGCCGAGCATTTTCACATCCGGCTGGTCTGTCCGCCCGACAGCCCGCAGTGCAAGGCGCAGCCGCCGGTGCCGGCCGGCGACGGCTGCGGCCACGCGCTCGACTATTGGTTCAAGCCGGGCATCCTGCATCCGGCGCCGCCGAAAGGACCAGCACCGCCGAAGCACATGATGACGCTTGCCGCGCTGCCGCCGGCGTGCCGCGCCGTCGTCGATGCGCCGTGAGCGCTACGCGGCGGCGCCGAACAAAACGTGCTCCGCGCTGAACGCGATGAACGTCAGCGCGCCGGCGAAGACGATGATCAGCGCAACAAAGCCTGGCAGATTTTGCCGTGGCGTTTTTGTCATCGCCGGCATACCGGCGATCAGCACGTAGACGCCGTAGCAGCCGAGCAGCATGAGAAAGCGCAGACCGGGCAGCAGCAGAAAAACGCCGGCAAGCCAGACCGGAATGGCGGAATAGACCGCAAGCCTGAGCCCGCCGGCAAAATTGCATCGGCCGCCAAACAGCCGCGACGCAAGCGTAATGACGAGGCCGAGCACGAGCACCGAAGCAAAACTCATCGCATAGCCGAGCACCGCCGCCGCAAAGCCGTCCAGGATCGGCGCATGGACCTCGCCCTTGCGGGGCACGACAACGCCGATGACGCAAGCGCCGATGAAACCGGACACCGCCGGCACCAGCGCCAAAGGCGCGACCGTGCCGACCAAGAGCACAAATAAATCGCCGGGCTCATGCGCGATCCGCGCCCATTCGGCGAACGGATCGGTGAGGATGCGGATGACGCGCCTGACAGGCCCTTCATGGCGGCAACTACGCGGCGGCGCGGATCAGCGCCGCGCCCTTTTCGGCGATCATCATGGTCGGCGCATTGGTGTTGCCCGACGTGATCGTCGGCATCACCGAGGCGTCGACCACGCGTAGCCGTTCCACTCCCGCGACGCGGAGCTCGGCGTCGACCACCATCATCGGGTCGCTGGCGAGCCCCATCTTGGCGGTGCCGACCGGATGAAAGATCGTGGTGCCGACGTCGCCCGCCGCCTTGATCAGCGCCGCCTCGTCGTTATCCGGGACGGCCGCGCCCGGCAGATATTCGGCGGGATGATACGGAGCCAAGGCCTGCTGCGCGACGATGCGGCGGGTGAGGCGAATGGCAGTGGCGGCGATGCGGCGGTCCTGATCCGTAGAAAGATAATTCGGCTGGATCAGCGGTGTGTCGGCCGCATTGCTTGAGCGCAGCCGCACCGAACCGCGGCTTGTCGGGCGGACGTTGGCGACGCTCGCGGTGAAGGCGGGGAATCTGTGCAGCGGGTCGCCGAACTTGTCGAGCGACAGCGGCTGCACATGATACTGCAGATTGGCGCGATCCTGATCCGGATCCGAGCGTGTGAACAAGCCGAGCTGCGATGGCGCCATGGTCAATGGGCCGCGCCGGAACAGCGCGTATTCGAGCAGCATGCGGGTCAATCCGAGCGGCGCGTAATAGCGTTCGTTGAGCGTCGAGATGCCATCGACTTTGTAGATCATGCGGAGTTGCAGATGATCCTGCAGATTGGCGCCGACACCCGGACGGTCGGCGACGACCGTGATGCCGTGCTCGCGCAGATGCTCGGCCGGGCCGACGCCGGACAACAGCATGATTTGCGGCGAACCGATCGCGCCCGCGGCGAGAATCAACTTCGCCGCGACAGCGCGCGGCGCGCGTTTCGCCGTCCTTGCCGCCAGCGCACGCCGACAGCGCGGCGTCCTTCGAACATGACACCTTCGACCAGACAGCCGGTTTCGAGCCGGATATTGCCGCGCTTGAGCGCCGGCTTGAGAAACGCGCTCGCCGCCGACCAGCGCCGGCCGCGCTTCTGGTTGACATGGAAGGCGCCGCAGCCCTCGTTGTCGCCGGTGTTGAAGTCGACAATCGATTTGACGCCGGCTTGCGCCGCGGCCGCGCGGAACGCGTCGAGCAGGTCCCAGCTCACGCGCGGCGGCTGGATCAGCAATTCGCCATCGGTGCCGTATTTGTCGGTATCGCCGAGGAAATGATTTTCGTGCCGCTTGAAATACGGCAGCACGTCATCCCAGCCCCAGCCATTGAGTCCAAGCTGGCGCCAATGATCGTAATCGGCCGATTGCCCGCGCATGTAGATCATGGCGTTGATCGAGGACGAGCCGCCGATCGCCTTGCCACGCGGATAGTTGAGCACGCGGCCGTTGAGGCCCGGCTCCGGTTCGGTCTTGAAACACCAGTCCGACCGCGGATTGCCGATGGCGAACAGATACCCCACCGGAATGTGGAACCAGATCCAGTTGTCCGCTCCACCGGCCTCAAGCACGAGCACGCGCCTTTTCGTATCGGCTGACAGCCGATTGGCCAGCAGGCAGCCCGGCCGAACCTGCGCCCACGATGACGTAGTCGTACTCGCCGTCGATCGGTATTGCCTCGGCCATCCCTCCCCTCGCCGCTTTGTCCGCCGCTTGCCGTAGGATAGCACGCCGCAGCGCGCAAGCGCGCCAAGCCGCAATCGGGCTGAAACTCCGCGGCGAACTTTCGCGTCCGGCGAACCGAGCCATAAGCAATGACATGCTGTCCGCCGAAGCCGTGGCAGACTATGCTTCGCGCAATGGATTCTTCGCAATCGTTGCCGCGCCGACGAAGCACGCGACCGCGCTGGGCGTGCTGTGCGGCGCGGGTTCGGCCTTGTTTTGGGCCTTCGGTTTCGTCGCCGCCAAGGCATGGCGTGCTGGCCGGCATGTCGCCGTTACTGTTGTCGTTGCATCGATTCATCTGGCCGGGTCTCGCGCTGTTTCCCGCTGCTCGCCCGCGACGGCCTCGGCGATCTTGGCGGCCTAGGCTGGCGTCGGGGTATCGCACTGACGGCGTTTGGCGGGCTTCCGCTCGCGTTATGGAGCTATTTTGGCTATGTCTATGTGCCGCTCGGCCACGGCGCCATCATCCAGCCATCTTGTGCCGCCGTCGGCGGCCTGATACTGGCGCGGCTCGTGGTCAAAGAAGCACTGCCGCCGCGCCGCATCGCTGGCGCACTGACCATCGTTCTGGGTCTTGTGGTGATCGGCTCCGAGGCGCTGCGCACCATGGGCCATCAAGGGCTGTTCGGTGATCTGCTGTTCGTCGCCGCCGGAAGTTCGTTCGCGATTTTCGGCATGCTGCTGCGGCTGTGGCGCGTACCGCCGATGCACGCCGCTGCGGTGACCAGTGTACTGTCGCTCGTCGGCCTGCCGATCCTGTTTTTCAGCTACGGCAATCTCGTCGCGGCGGGATTCTGGGAAAATCTGCTGCAGGCAGTCGTGCAGGGCATCTTCGCCGGGCCAGCCGCAATCTATCTGTTCACCCGCGCCGTGGTGCTGCTCGGCGCCGGACGCGCGGCGCTCTATCCATCGCTGGTGCCGCCGTTCTCGCTGCTCGTCGGTTTTCTTGCGATCGGCGAGATCCCGAGCGTTTGGCAACTCGTTGGACTATCTGTCGTCGTCATCGGCTTCCGGCTGACGCAGACGGCGTAACTGTCATTCCGGCCGAGCGAAGCGAGGCCCGGAATCCATAATCACAGAACTTGCAGACAACCGCGCCGCGTTAAACTTGATGACCTGTGGCTATGGATTTCCGGGCTCGCCGCTGCGCGGCGCTCCGGAATGACAGTCATTCCGGTCCCGCGTATTTGCCGGCCGTGTGCGGAAACATCGACTTCACGATCTTCAATCGCGAGACATCGACCGTCGCGTCCATGTGCAGGAAAATCGCGGCGTCGCGGAACAGCTTTTCCACGCCGAAATCCAGCATCGCGCCATTGCCGCCGTGCAGTTCAAGCGCATGCTGCGCCACTTTGAGAATTTCCTCCGAGGCGAACACCTTGGCCATGTTGCACAGCGTGTCGGCATCGGGCGCATTATCATCGACAGCCTTCGAGGCCCGGTCGAGCAACGCGCGCACCGCTTCGATGCGGGTCGCCATGTCGGCGAGACGGAGCGCTACCGCCTGGTGTTTGATCAGAATGCGCCCGCCCTGCACGTAGTTCTGCACATAGTCGGACGTAACCTCGAAGGCGCGGACACCGACGCCGAGATTCTTGGCCGCCTGAATGATCTTGCCGGGCCGGAAATACACTGCCGCCTTGCCGAGCGCATCGCCCTCGACCAGCAGATGATCCTCGGGAACGCGCATGTCCTCGAACACCAGTTCGCCGTTATTCATGAAGCGGCAACCGACGGTCTCGTTGCAGCGCGCGACGGTGAGGCCGGGCGTGCCGCGCGGCACCAGAAAGCTCGAGGTGCCCTGCAGCATGCCAACCTGCGGATTGGTGTTGGCGTACACCACGTACAAGCCGGCGTCATAGCCATTAGAGATGAACTGTTTGCGGCCGTTGATCACCCACTCGCCGTTCTGCTTCACCGCGCGCGTCTGCATCGCGGCTTCCGGCACATTGTAGGGCAGCCAGCGGTCGGACGCGCCGCGCGGCTCGGTGAGGCAATGCGCCAGCAGAAACTGCGGGTCATCGAGCAGCCGCTTGAACCATTTCTCCTGCAGATGCGGCGGCGCCAGATTGCGCAACAGCACCGCAACCTTCCAGTTCTGCACCAGCTTGTCGGCGAGGCCGGAGTCGCCGCGCGCGATCTCCTCGGCGATCAGCGCAAAGGTTTGTACCTCGCTGGCGCGATCAAGCTCGATGCCGCCGAATTCTTCTGGCACGCCGAGGGTGCGGATACCGACCTTCTCGGCGCCTTGGAGAATTTCCGGCGGCAGCCTGTCCTCCGGCGTCATCGTCCATTCGCGCTGCCAATTGCCGCGAATGAACGGAATGACGACGTCATCGACGAAATCGCGGCACGACTGCCGCATCAGCTTCTGCTCTTCTGAGAGTTCTGCCGGCATCTGTTACGCGGCCTTCCTCGTCGCCAGAAAATCGCCCATGCGATCGAGCGCGCGCAAAATATTCTCGGTCGAGTTGGCGTAGGACAGACGCAGATAGCCCTCGCCCAGGATGCCGAAATCGGGCCCGCCGATCAGCGCCACGCCGGCATCGTCGAGCAGCGCGTTGGCGAGCGGCTTTGCCTTCCAGCCGGTGCGTTTGACGTTGGGGAACGCGTAGAACGCCCCTTTGGGCGTCGTGCAGGATATGCCAGGAAGCTTGTTGAGTCCGGCGACGACGATTTGGCGGCGCTTGTCGAACTCGGCGACCATTTGGTCGGCCTCGTCCTGCGGGCCGGTGAGCGCCGCGAGCCCGGCATATTGGGTTGGCGCGTTGACGCAGGAATAGAGATTGACCGCGAGCTTGCGCGCATAGTCGTAGAGCTTGCCGGGCCAGATCGCGTAGCCGAGCCGCCAGCCGGTCATCGCATAGGTCTTGGACCAGCCGTTGAGCAGAATGAGCCGGTCGCGGATCGACGGATACGACAGCAGGCACACGTGGGTCTCGCCGTCGTAGACCATGTGATCGTAGATCTCGTCTGACATCAGCGCGACATCAGGAAACTTTTCGAGGCCCGCGACCAGCTTATCGACTTCGGCTTTCGGCGTGACGCCGCCGGTCGGATTGGCCGGGGAGTTGATGATGATCAGCCCCGTCTGTGGCGTAATCAGTTTGAGGGTTTCCTCGGCCGAAAAAGCAAAGCCGTTCTCTTCACGGATCGGCACCGGGATCGGCCGCGCGCCGGTGTATTCGATCATCGAGCGGTAAATCGGGAAACCCGGATCCGGATAGAGAATGTCGGCGCCAGGCTCGCCGAACATCAGGATCGACATGTACATTGTCGGCTTGCCGCCCGGCAGGATCATTACTTCATCTGGCGACACGCTGACCTTGAAGCGCTGGTGCAGATCGGCAGCGACCGCCTCGCGCAGCGGCAGGATGCCGACTGCGGGCGTGTAGCCATGATGGCCGTCGCGCAGTGCCTTGACGGCCGCCTCGACGATGAAATTCGGCGTACGAAAATCCGGCTGGCCGATACCGAGATTGATGATGTCGCGGCCGGTCGCCGCAAGCTGTGTGGCGCGCGCCAGCACCGCAAACGCGTTCTCTTCGCCGATACGATCGAATGCGGCGACAGTTTTCAACATGGCCCTCTCCCGGCAGATTTTGGGCCGCAGTTCATCCCAATCGCCGTTCAAATGCAAACCGCAGTGACCGCTGCGATCCTGTGCCAAAAGCAAGGAGCCCCGGAACGGGTCCGGGGCTCCTGAGCAGAACGGAGGTTCGTTGGAACGGCTTAGTAGTTGCCCAGCGTATTGAATTCAGCGCCGGACTGGACCGACTCGGCACTGCCGGTGCGGCTCGCGCCGTTCGGATACACGCCAGCCGGATCGTTCGTCTGATAGTTATAGAGATTCCGCGACGAAGAATGCCGATACAACTCCTGGGCCAAAGCAGGCGTCGCGAGCAACGCGATGCCGACCGCCGTCAGGATCAGTTTGGTATTGAGCTTCATAATCATCCTCGTTTGGCTACGCCCCGTGGCCAGCAACCTATTGCTGATTCTGCACTGCACAAGACACAAAACTATCGCGCGGTTCTCACAAAAAAGTTATGAAATTCAATGCGTTGATGGATATTTTATGGGCTGATTTACGGCGAATTGCTGCATTGCAATAGAATCAGATTCGCTGTGGAACCCGTTTGGTGGCGCAAACCGTGCGCCGGGCAGGCGCCGGAGAGTGTTTTTCGGCGTTTGCAAATACGGCGGCTTCTCGACGCGGCCTTCCGGCATTAAATCGACATATCTGGCGAGCGTGATTGTTGCCGATTTTTAATGCGCGAACAGGGCGGACCACGATGGCAAAGACCGATCATTCGAACGGCGGCGGGCAGCGGCCGCATTTGCGTTCGCGATTGTGGTTCGACAATCCGGACAATCCCGGCATGACGGCGCTCTATCTGGAGCGCTATCTTAATTATGGCCTGTCCCGCGCCGAGTTGACCTCCGGCAAGCCAATTATCGGTATCGCGCAAACCGGCTCCGATCTCAGCCCGTGCAATCGGCATCATTTGCAGCTTGCCGAGCGCGTGCGCGAAGGCATCCGCACCGCCGGCGGAATCGCGATGGAATTTCCGGTGCATCCGATCCAGGAAACCGGCAAACGGCCAACAGCGGCGCTCGACCGTAATCTCGCTTATCTGGGTCTCGTCGAGGTGCTGTTCGGCTATCCGCTCGACGGCGTGGTGCTCATGACCGGCTGCGACAAGACCACGCCGGCCTGTTTGATGGCGGCCGCAACCGTCAACATTCCGGCGATCGTGCTGTCCGGCGGACCGATGCTCGACGGTTACCACAATGGCAAGCTGGCAGGCTCAGGCACCGTGCTGTGGCAAGCGCGTCAGGACGTGGCGGCCGGCCGGATTGACTACAACGAGTTCATCGATATCGCGGCGTCGTCGGCGCCTTCGATCGGTCACTGCAACACGATGGGCACCGCGTCGACGATGAATGCCATGGCCGAGGCGCTCGGCATGTCGCTGCCTGGCTGCGCCGCGATTCCGGCGCCGTACCGCGAGCGCGCCCGCATCGCCTACGAAACCGGGGTGCGCGCCGTCGAGATCGCGCTCGAAGATCTCAAGCCTTCCGACATTCTAACGCGTGATGCATTTGAGAACGCGATCGTCGCCTGCTCGGCGATCGGTGGTTCGACCAACGCGCCGATCCACCTCAACGCCATCGCGCGGCACATCGGCGTGCCGCTTGCCATCGAGGACTGGGAAACGGTCGGCTACGATGTGCCGCTGCTCGTCAACATGCAGCCGGCCGGCGAATATTTGGGCGAGGACTATTATCGGTCCGGCGGGCTGCCGGCGGTGATGCACGAGCTGCTTCAGGCGGGACGCCTGCGCGGCGACGCGATCACCGTCAACGGCAAGACCTATGCGGAGAATGTCGCCCGTGCCAAGGCGACCAATCCCAAAGTCATCTGGCCTTATGACAAGCCGATGAAGGCGCAAGCCGGCTTCAAGGTGCTGCACGGCAACCTGTTCGATTCGGCGATCATGAAGATCAGCGTGATCTCCGATGAATTTCGCGAGCGCTATCTGTGCAATCCCAAGGATCCCGACGCGTTCGAGGGCCGCGCCATCGTGTTCGACGGGCCGGAAGATTACCACCATCGCATCGACGATCCCGCACTCATGATCGACGAACACTCGATCCTGTTCATGCGCGGCACCGGGCCGATCGGCTATCCGGGCTCGGCCGAGGTGGTGAACATGCAACCGCCCGCGGCGCTCATCAAAAAGGGCGTGACCGCGCTCGCCTGCATCGGCGACGGCCGGCAGTCGGGCACGTCGGGTTCGCCGTCCATTCTCAACGCATCGCCCGAAGCGGCGGCCGGCGGCGGATTGGCGCTGCTCAAGACCGGCGACCGCGTGCGCGTCGATCTCAATAAAGGCACCGCCGATATCCTGATCCCGCCGGCCGAGTTCGCCGAGCGGCGCGCAGTACTGCAAAAGAACGGCGGCTACCATTACCCGCAGAGCCAGACGCCGTGGCAGGAAATCCAGCGGTCGATGGTAGATCAGCTCGGCAACGGCATGGTTTTGGAGCCGGCGCCGAAATATCAGCGTATCGCGCAGCATTTCGTCCCGCGTGACAATCATTGAGGCGACGCGCGGTACATTCAGGCCGTTCGCCAACGCAGCTTTCGTGACTGTTTGATGCGCTTAGCAAGAGCCGGGTGTTTGCATGACCAGTTCCCGTCCTTCGACGGCCGAGAAACGGAAAACGTTCCGCAAGCTCCATGAACAGGGCTGCTTCGTCATTCCCAATCCGTGGAATGTCGGCAGTGCGCGTTATCTGCAAGGCCTGGGTTTTAAGGCGCTGGCGACCACCAGTTCGGGGCATGCGCATTCGGAAGGTTATGCCGACGGCGCGCAAAGTCGCGACCAGGTGCTGGCGCATTTCGCCGAGCTTGCGGCCGCGACCGACGTGCCGCTCAACGCCGATTTCGAGGACGGGCTCGCCAATACGCTCGACGGCCTGGCTGAGAGCGTCACGCGCTGCATCGCGACCGGCGTTTCGGGTCTGTCGATCGAAGATTCGCCGAACGACGGCAAGACGCCGCTCTACGACATCGACACCGCGGTCACGCGCGTCAAGGCGGCGCGCGCCGCCATCGACCGCGCCGGCGGCGACGTAGTGTTCACCGCGCGTGCGGAAAATTTCGTGCGCGGCGTCAACGATCTCGACGACGCGATCCGCCGGTTGAGAGCCTACGCGGCCGCGGGCGCGGATTGTCTCTACGCGCCGGGCATCAACAAGCGCGAGCAGATCGAGGCCGTGGTCAAGGCGGTCGCGCCGAAGCCGGTCAATTTCCTCAACAGTGGCGCCTTCGGCTTTACGGTCGACGATCTCGCGGCGATCGGCGTGCGACGCATCAGCGTCGGCGGTTCGCTCGCCCGCGTCGCCATGCACGCCTTCATCCGCATCGCGACCGAGATCGCCAAGGACGGCAAGTTCGACGGCTTTGGCGGTCTCATCACCAATGCCGAGCTGAACAAGTTCTTTGCCGACGATCGCAAGAAGCTTTCGCCATGACCCCATCCGAACCGCACCCGCAGACAGGCCAGCCCATCGGGCTGCGCGTCGAGAATCCGGCTCCCGCGCCGCGTCCGGGTCCGGTCACGCTCAAGGGCCGCTACGGTCATCTCGAAAAGCTCGCGTCGGAACATGCTGCAGAACTGTGGTCAGTCTTCGCCGGGCAGGATCGCCTGTGGACTTACATCTCGGCGGATGGGCCGTTTGCGAACTTCGAGGCGTTTGCGGCGTTTATAGCCAAGCGCGCGGCGGCCACCGATCCTTACGCCTATGCCATCATCGACGCCGCCGGCCGCGCCATCGGCTATTTCACCCTGTTGCGGATCGTCCCTGAAATGCGGGTTATCGAGGTTGGCCACGTGCTCTATTCGCCGGCGTTGCAACGCACGCCGCTCGGCACCGAAGCGCAGTATCTGCTCGCGAAATACGTCTTCGAGACGCTGGGCTATCGGCGCCATGAATGGAAATGCGATGCATTGAACGCGGCGTCACAACGGGCGGCGCGGCGCTACGGCTTCGTCTATGAAGGCACATTCCGCCAGTCCATGATCAACAAGGACGGCCGCAATCGGGACACCGCCTGGTTCTCGATGCTCGACAGCGAGTGGCCGGAGCGCAAACGCAATTTCGAACAATGGCTGGCGCCGGAAAACTTCGACAGCGAAGGCCGGCAGAAAATCAGTCTCGCAGTTTTGAACGGGCAGAAGGCGTGAGGAAGAAAGCGCAGGAGAGATGAGCGGAAGATTGCAGAACAAAGTCGCGCTGGTGACGGCCGCCGGACAAGGCATCGGCCGCGCCATCGCCGAAGCCTTCATCGCCGAGGGCGGCACGGTCATCGCCACCGACTTGGCCGACGAAAAGCTCAAGGGCCTCAAGGCGGCCAAGGCGCAAAAGCTCGACGTGCGGGCGCAGGACAATATCGACGCGCTGCAAAAGACCATCGCGGGCGAATTCGGCGCGCCCGACATCCTGGTCAATTGCGCCGGCTATGTCGCCAACGGCTCGGTGCTCGACTGCACCGAGAAGGACTGGGATTTTTCTTTCGACCTCAACGTCAAATCGATGCATCGCATGATCAAGGCGTTCCTGCCGGGGATGCTGGCCAGAAAATCCGGCTCGATCGTCAACATCTCGTCGGCCGTATCGTCGATCCGTGGCGTGCCCAACCGCTATGCCTACGGGGCCACCAAGGCCGCGGTGATCGGGCTGACCAAGTCGGTCGCGGCCGATTTCATCAAACAAGGCATTCGCTGCAACGCGATCTGCCCCGGTACGATCGAGTCGCCCTCGCTGGAAGACCGCATTGCGACGGCATCGAAGGAGACCGGCAAATCGGCTGACGCGGTGCGGCAAGACTTCATCTCCCGCCAGCCGATGGGCCGGCTCGGCACCGCCCAGGAAGTCGCCGCGCTTGCGCTGTTTCTCGCCAGTGACGACGCGAGCTACATCACCGGCCAGGCCCATCTCGTCGACGGCGGAATGGCGATGTAACCTTGTCATTCTGGGCCGCGCGAGGCTTGAGACCGTTATCGCGCGGCCTGACGGGGTTGGGGACTGACCATGCACATTCTCATCACCGGCGCCGCCGGCATGATCGGACGCAAGCTGACCGCGCGCCTGGTCAAGGACGGCACACTCAACGGCCGCACGATCGAGAAATTCACACTGACCGACATCGGTGAGCCGCCGCGGCCCGAAGGATTTTCCGGCGCGATCGAAGCGTTCGCGGCCGACATCGGTGATCCGGCGACAGCCACGCGGGCCATAGCGGGCCGTCCCAACGTTATTTTTCATCTCGCCGCCATTGTTTCCGGCGAGGCCGAAGTTGATTTCGAGAAAGGCACCCGGGTTAATCTCGACGGCTCGCGTGCGCTGCTCGAAGCAGTGCGCCAAAGCGGCGAAAGCTACCGCCCGCGGTTCGTCTTCACCTCGTCGATTGCGGTGTTCGGCGCGCCGTTTCCGGATGCGATCCCGGACGAGTTCCACCACACGCCGCTGACGTCCTACGGCACCCAGAAGGCAATCGTCGAACTTCTTCTCGCCGACTATACGCGCCGTGGCTTTATTGACGGCATCGGCATCAGGCTGCCGACCATCAATGTGCGACCTGGCAAGCCCAACAAGGCGGCGTCGGGCTTCTTCTCCTCGATCATCCGCGAGCCGCTTGCCGGCGAGGACGCAGTGCTGCCGGTCGAGGACTGCGTCATGCATTGGCATGCCAGCCCCCGCTCCGCTGTCGGCTTTCTCATTCACGCCGCCGGGCTGCCGGCGGTGCAACTCGGCACGCGCATCAACCTGACCTTGCCGGGCGTCGCCTGCACCGTCGGCGAGCAGATCGCGGCGCTGCGCCGAATCGCCGGCGACAAAGTCGTTGCCCGCATCCGCCGCATGCCCGACCCGCTGGTGGCGCGGATCGTTGCCGGCTGGCCGCGCCGCTTCGATCCGCGGCGCGCAATGGCGCTCGGCTTTGTGGCCGAGACGTCGTTCGACGACATCATTCGCGTGCACATTGATGATGAGCTTGGCGGCAACATCGCCGCGTGAAAACTCTAAAAGAACTTCCCACGCGCGCTGCTTAGCGTCTATGTGTCCGCAATGAAATTCGGGTCCCCGCTCATTCCGGCGATGCTGGTGCGCCGCTACAAGCGTTTTCTCGCCGACGTGATTTTTGAAACTGGCGAGATGACGACGGTGCACGTGCCCAATCCAGGCGCCATGACGGGCCTCGATAAACCGTACTCGCGGGTGTGGCTGTCGGATTCGCAGAATCCGATGCGGTCGCTGCGTTACACCTGGGAGCTGATCGAGGCCGATTGCGGCAGCGGTCCCGAGATCGTCGGCGTCAACACCGTGCAGCCCAATCTGCTCGTGGCCGAGGCGCTCCAGGCCAAGCTGTTTCCGCAGCTGAGCGACTATCCGACGATTCGCCGCGAGGTTAAATACGGCACCAATTCGCGCGCCGACTTCGTGCTCGAAGCCCCGGAGCGGCCGCGTTGCTACCTGGAAGTCAAGAACGTGCACCTGATGCGCACAGCACGGCTCGCGGAATTTCCCGATTGCGTCACCGTGCGCGGCGCCAAGCATCTCGACGACCTTGGCACCATGGTCGAACAGGGTGCGCGCTCGGTCCTGCTGTTCGTCATCCAGATCCCCTCGGCGGAACGTTTTACCGTAGCGGGCGACATCGATCCGACCTACGCGGCGGGCTACGCTCGCGCGCGGGCAAAAGGCGTCGAGGTTCTGGCCTGGCGCTGCAAAATCAATCGTCGAGGGCATCGACATCGTGGCGCCGGTTCCGGTCGCAGACACGCCATAAATATCGCCTTTAACTTGCGTTGCCCGCGCGTATGCTTACATTGCGGGCAGACGGCAACTCGCCGCCAGTTTCCCTCGCGGCCGATACATTGAAGCAATGACTTACGTCGAAGCGGCGTCGGCGCCGCTGCGCAAAACCGGGCAGATCAAGATCCACGGGCCGGCGGCCTTTGAGGGCATGCGCCGGGCCGGCCGGCTCGCGGCCGAGTGCCTCGACATGCTGGTAGGCGAGGTCAAGCCCGGCGTCTCTACCGAACGGATCGATCGGCTGGTCTATGAGTTCGGCAACGACCATGGCGCGACGCCCGCCACGCTGATGTACCGCGGCTATCGCAAGGCGAGCTGTACCTCAGTCAACCATGTTGTCTGCCACGGCATCCCCTCGGACAAACCGCTGCGCGAGGGCGACATTCTCAATGTCGATGTGACCCTGATCCTCGATCGCTGGCACGGCGATTCGAGCCGTATGTACACGGTGGGCGAGATTCCGCGCCGCGCCGAGCGGCTGATCGAGGTCACCTACGAGGGCATGATGCGCGGCATCGCCGCAATCAAGCCGGGCGCCACCACCGGCGACATCGGCTACGCCATCCAATCCTATGTCGAGGCGCAGCACATGAGCGTGGTGCGCGATTTCTGCGGCCACGGCGTCGGCCTGCTGTTCCACGATGAACCGAACATCGTGCATGTCGGCCGCCCCGGCGAGGGCATCGTGCTCAAGCCCGGCATGTTCTTCACCGTCGAGCCGATGATCAATCTCGGCCGTCCGCACGTGAAGGTCTTGTCCGACGGCTGGACCGCGGTGACCCGCGACCGCTCGCTGTCGGCGCAGTTCGAGCACTCGGTCGGCGTGACGGCCGCCGGCGTCGAGATTTTCACGCTCTCACCCAAGGGCCTCGACAAGCCGCCCTACCCGCCGCAAGCCGGTTGACATCATCGCCACCCGTTGCGCGAAAAAGTTGCGCACGGGGAGATTGCAAATTCCGGCAATCCAGTCATCTTACGGGCAGGGTCGGGCGTCGTACCGGCATGCGGCTTAGGCCGGAGGCGGTAGGGTGTGTTCAAAGTCCCATGGTGGAAAAGAACCACGAGGGCGTCGAAGGCCTCGCTGAGGCGCCGCCGCACTATTTCGGCCATCGCGAACGGCTGCGCGATCGTTTTCGCGAGGCCGGGACCGATGCTTTGTCGGATTACGAACTGCTCGAACTGCTGCTGTTTCGCGCCCAGCCACGGCGCGACATGAAGCCGATCGCCAAGGCGCTTTTGGAGAAATTCGGCTCGTTCGCCGAAGTGATCTCCGCGCCGGAGAAACGACTCGCCGAGGTTGAGGGCATCGGCGAGGCCAGCATCACCGAGCTCAAAATCGTGCAGGCGGCCGCGAGCCGGCTTGTCCGCGGACAGGTCAAGAAGCGGCCAGCGTTGTCATCGTGGTCGGCGGTGCTCGACTATTGCCGCGCCGCCCAGGCCTTCGCCGACCGCGAACAATTCCGCGTGCTGTTTCTTGACAAGCGTAATCAGCTCATCGTTGACGAGTTGCAGCAGGTCGGCACTATCGATCACACGCCGGTCTATCCGCGCGAGGTCGTCAAGCGCGCGCTCGAACTATCCGCGACCGCAATCATCCTGGTGCACAATCATCCATCCGGCGATCCGACGCCGTCGCGCGCCGACATCCAGATGACGCAGCAGATCATTTCAGTCGCCAGCCCGCTCGGCATCTCGGTGCACGATCACATCATCGTCGGCAAGGACGGGCATGCGAGTTTGAAGGGGCTGAAATTGGTGTGACGCAGATGAAGCTATAAGCGGACGGCGTGCGGAACGAGCTGCCAGCTCAACCGCCCATCGAATCTTGTGCGCCGAGTCATTAAGCGAACAGATATTCTGTGTGGTCAAGTTGGATTCGGATGCAAGTCAAACAGCTGGGGGGTGAACATGGCAAATGATCAGACAGCACATGCACCGGGTACGCAGCTTGTAGGCGACAAACAGCAGCATGCGCGCGAGCTGACGCGGACCGGGGTATTTGTCTACGATCTCCTAGTCTTGGCGCTGCTCGGCGCGTGTTACAGGAAATTTCCTCAAGTCCTCACCTTCGGCGACGACCCTTACAAGCTTGCAATCGAAAGCATGTGGTTTGGCTCGCTGGGCGGAGTCATCATCAGCCTCAAGGGCATTTATGATCATTCGAGCGGCGCTGATCCGTGGGATCGTTCTTACAATCTGTGGCATCTCGGGCGTCCCGTCAGTGGCGCGATTGCCGGCTTAATGACGGTTGTCCTGCTCAAAGCTATTAACGCCAACGGTGAGCTGACAAGGCCGGTCGTCTATGCGGCGGCGTTCATATTCGGAACGCAGGAGCGCCGGTTCTTCAATTTCCTGTACGAGGTCGCGAGACTAATCGTACAAGTACCGGAAGAAGCCAAGGCCGGACTGCAGGTGACGGCCATCGAGCCCGCAGAGGGCAGCGCTGGTGCAGTGATCGTCATCACAGGTCAGGGCATCAACTCGGGTGCGACGGTTAAACTGGGCGACAGTCTCGTTGAAAAGCTCGTCGTTTCCGGCGACGGCACGACCGCCGCGGGCATAATACCTACCCGACCGGCCGGACCCGGCGTTGTCGACGTTGTAGTGGCTAACTCGGCCGACAAGAACGTTGTACTGACCAGAAGGTTCAAGTTCACCGGCTAAAGAGCTTTGATCTTATCCCGCGTCGTCCGGGCGGTGCCAGCGACTGCCGAAGTCCACCCCTTACACAACGGCGGATCGCCGCGACCACGAGGCCGTTCGGCCCACCCAAGCCGTTTTCGCCGCCGCTAAATGTAGCCTATACTGAATGGAAAATGAGGAGGAAACAGCCATGAAACGCCGGGACGTCATTACAGCAGGCTTGTTCACAATCGCTGCGACCGGACTTCCGCTGCGGCCGAGTGCGGGCGCGCGGGCGGCAGACGGCTGGGTCACGCTGTTCGACGGCAAGACCCTCGACAACTGGACCCCGATCGGCACCGCCAAGTGGAAGCTGGAAGACGGCGCCGTGGTCGGCGACAGCGGCAACGGTTTCCTGGTGTCGAAGAATGACTACGGTGATTTCGACCTGCGGGTGGAATTCTGGATCGAGGCCAAGACCAACAGCGGCGTGTTCATCCGCTGCACCGATCCCTCCAGCATCACCGGCAAGACCGCCTATGAGGTCAACATCTGGGACACCCGGCCGGAGCAGAAATACGGCACCGGCGCCATCGTCGATGTCGCCGCGGTCGATCCCATGCCGCATGCCGGCGGCAAATGGAACACCTATGAGATCATCGCCAAGGGCGACACATTCACGGTGATCCTGGACGGCCAAAAGACCGTCAACGGCGCCAAGTCCAATAAATTCGCCAAGGGCCGTATCGCGCTCCAGCACGGCAAGGGCGTGAGCGACGAAAGCGGTGTGGTCAAATTCCGCAAGGTGGAAATCAAGGCGCTCTGAACGTCAGCGCGCGACGGCCTTGCGCATGACGGCGGCTGCGTCGACGCGTCCGCCGTCATTCAGCCACGCCACATACCGATCCGGCCGCACCAGGATGAGCTTCGCCTCATAGGCTTGGCGGCCGTCTTGATAGCTGTCGCGCACGATCTTCAACGGCACGCCCAGCTCCTTCGCCGCGTCGGCGAACGCCGCGACGGTGCTGTCGTCCGCGTCGAACGCCAGCAAGGTGAAATACGGTCCGAGCTCTTCGAACACGTTGCGGCCGGAGCTTAGAGGCTGCGGCGGCAGGTGATGGCCGGTGCGGGCGACAAACGTATGCGTGCCGCGCGCGCTCGATCGGCCGCCCGGCGGGCCGAACACGATCGGCGAACCTTCGTAGTGCGGTTCATAGGTCAGCACGCGCGGGGCTGCGGCGCCCTGATGATCCGTCCAAGCGCGCTCGAATTCGGCGCGATCCTTGTTCGGGCTGTAGCGGGCGAGAAACGCCGCGTCATTCTGAATGCCGGCCTCGATGAAATCCCGGCCAGTCTCAAGAAAGATCGGCTGCCGCTCTTCGCTGTAGCTCTTCAGCAGCGCGTCGCTGCCCCAGCCTTGCAGCTTCGCGGCGAGCTTCCAGCCGAGATTGGCGACGTCGTCGAGGCCGTTGTTGAGGCCGTAGCCGCCATAGGGAGGGTGCGAATGCGCGGCGTCGCCGGCAATGAACACGCGACCGACCTGATAGTTTTGCGCGACCTCGATGCGCAGATCCCAGAAGCCGACGTAGTCGAACTCGCAGGCGAAATCGAAACCGGCGACCCGACGCAACAGGCCATGGAAATCGTAATTGTCGCGTGTCGTGCTCGCCGGCACCGGCGAATGAAAAAACCAGCTCTCGCCGACGTCGACCCGGCCGAAGAACTGCCAATAGCCCTTGAGGTCTGGATGCAGCACCCGATAGGTCGAGCGCGGCGGAAACCGCTTGAGCTTTTCGTGCAATTCCTTGGAGCGGAACAACGCCAGCACCATGAGCTGATCGAAATCGGAGCTCGAACGCTGGATGCCGAGCTGCCGCCGCACGATCGAATGGCCGCCGTCACAGCCGACCACATAATCGGCATTCAACACGTCGTTGCCGCCGCCCTCCTTGGCGATTGCGACGCGCACGCCGGAAGCATCCTGCTCGATCGTTTCAGCGGCCCAGCCGAAATAGGTCTCGACATTGGCGATCTTCGCGAGCCTGTCGCGCAGCGCGTATTCGACCAGATATTGCGGCAACCGTTCGTTCTGCTCGAAATAATACGCGTTGACGATCTCGCGCAGCGGCGGCGCATACCAGAAATCGCTTGACAGGTCCCGGTAGGAGACGATGCCGCTCATCGGATATTCGGGTGGCAGCATACGCGAGTTCGCGCACCGCATCGGCGACGCCCCACGAATAGAGATGCTCCATCGAGCGTTGCGTTAGATTCTGCCCTTTTGGGATACGCTGCGGCTCGAGGCGCCGCTCGACCACAGCGCAGGATACGCCGCGCAATCCGAGTTCGACGGCCAGTGCGACGCCGACCGGCCCACCGCCAACAATGACGACCTGATAGTGCTTATTCATGCACGCAACTCTCACCTGTACGACTGCGATTGGCGTGGTCAGGCCGCTGCGGAAATGACCGCTCCGGGCGCTGCCGACGCTTCGCGCTGCGCGTTATCGCCGCTCAACGCCCTCTCCGCAAGGGACGCGCGCTGCAGGACCCCGATGCACGGTGTGGCGATTTTTATGCGCCCCAGGCGTATCAGCGCGCGATGGCTTCCCGTGCCTTGACAAATACCGCCGGCGGGAAGCTCGCGAAGTGGTGCAGCAGGCCGTCCACCTCACTGGCGGACGCCGGACTGATATCGAGGCCGACCTTGTTAGCCTCGGTGAGGAAATCCTTGTCCTTCATGGTCGCCGCAAACGCCTGCCGCAGTGCCGCCAGCCGGTCGGCCGGGACATTGGGCGGGCCGGCCAGCGGGCGGCCAAGCACGAGCTGGTTGAAAAAAGCTCCAGCACCGCGCGCTGCTCGCCGGTCTTGGCGTAATCGAACACGCTTGGGACATCGCCAAACTCATTCGACTTGTGCGACCCCATCTGGATCACGAGCTTAAGCCGCCCCGATTTTACATCGTCTGAAAACTGCGCCTTGATCGACGAGGCATAGAATCCGCATTCGCCGTTCACCTCACCGCGATGCATGGCGAGATCAATATCGCGGCTGCCGGCGTATCCCGGAATGACCCGGATATGGGCCCCAAGCGCGTTCTTCAGGATCATCGGATGCTGATAGGTGATTGCAGCCGGCGCACCTCCGCCGAAAATTGTTTCCTTGCCGCCCTGGCGCATCATGTCATCGAAGGATGCAGCCGCGCCCGGCGTCTGCCAAACGCCGCAATAGGCGACATCCTGCGACATGCTGCCGATCCAGCTGAATTTAGTCGGATCGAAACGCGCGGCCTTGTTGCCGAGCAAAGGCTCCATCACCACGGAGGATGCGAACTCGCCCAGCACCGTGCCATCGTTCGGCTGGTCATTGTAGATGCGATTGGCCGCGGTCATCGAACCGGCGCCCGGCATGTTCGCGGGCACGACGGATGGTTTGCCTGGAATGAAGCGCCCGAAATGGCGGGCCAAAACGCGCACGTACGTGTCGTAGCCTCCCCCAGGCGGAAATCCGGCAATCAGCGTCACGGTTTTGTGTCGATAGAAGTCGGCGATCGTATCGGCGTGAGCCCTGTGCGCACTGGCACCTGCGCCGACGGTGGCACTCAGAGCCATGACGAGCAGAAATATTCCACGCTGTTGAATCTGCGACATGATGCGATGCTCTTTGGCCGAGGACGCTTCACGAATCCATGACGGCGCGCACTTTGCTCGCCAACTGCTGGATTGTGAACGGCTTGCTGATGAAGTTGACGTCAGGGTCGAGGACGCCGCCGTGCACGACCGCGTTACGCGTGTAGCCGGTCGTAAACAGCACCTTCAGATCGGGCCTCTTCTTCAACGCCTCGTCGGCGAGCTTCTTGCCGTTGATTTCCGGCATGACGACATCGGTGAAAAGCAGCTTGATGCCCGGTGTATCGGCGATCATCGTCAATGCCGCGGCGGCAGATTCGCTTTCAAGCACCGTATAGCCGAGCTCCCGCAGCGAGTCGCAGGAAGTCCGGCGCATCAACGGATCGTCCTCGACAACGAGGACGATTTCTGCGGCATCGCCGCTTGCCGGCTTGAGCGCAACGCGCTTGGCGTCCTCTGCTTGGCGATAAAGTCGCGGAAGGTAGATCTTCACTGTCGTGCCCGTGCCGATCTCGGAGTAGATCTTGATGTGCCCGGCCGACTGTTTGATGAAGCCGTAAACCTGGCTCAGGCCGAGACCCGTTCCCTTGCCGGCCGGCTTGGTGGTGAAGAACGGATCGAAGGCGCGCGCCGCGATTGCCGGCGCCATGCCGTCGCCCCGATCGGTGATTGCCACCATGACGTATTGGCCTGCCGTCACCTCTGCGTTCTCGCGGCAATAGGCCTCGTCCAGATAGACATTCTCCGTCTCGATCGTGAGCTTGCCGCCGTCCGGCATCGCATCGCGGGCATTGATGGCGACGTTGACGATCGAGCTTTCGAGTTGATGTGGGTCGACGTTGGTTTTCCACAATCCGGCCGCCAACACGGTTTCGATTTGAATCTGCTCGCCCAACGTCGAACGCAGCAGCTCCGACATATCGGCGATCATCCTGTTGGCGTCGACCGCTTCGGGAGCAAGCGGTTGCTGACGGGCGAAGGCGAGCAGGCGCTGGATCAGCCCGGCGGACCGCTCGGCCGCCTTCGCGGCGCTCTCGACGAAACGCCCGATGCCGAATTCATCCTGCTTGAGCCGGCGCTTGATCAGATCGAGCGCCCCGACGATCACGCCGAGCATGTTGTTGAAGTCGTGCGCCATCCCCCCTGTAAGCTGCCCAACCGCCTCCATCTTTTGCGCCTGCCGCAGCTGCGCCTCGACCTGCTCGCGCCGGCCGATCTGTTCGATCAGACTCTGGTTGGCAAGCGACAACTGCATGTTTGCCGCGTGCACGGTCGCCACGGAACGTCTGGCCAGATAGCCGGCCAGAATGGCAATCCCGCAGATCACCAGAAATGCGGCGACCGAGCCGATCTGGAGGAGCATATCCAGCGAGGCCGCGTCCGCCTCACGTGACGCCAACAACCGATCCTCATTGCCCTGCATCACGGCGATCTGGTCGACGATCTGGCCCATAACGCGCTGACCGGCATCGGTATTGACCAGGGCCATTGCGTCGTCGTTACGGCCGGCTCTGCGGAACGCGATGGTGCGCTCCAGTTCGTCAAGCTTCGCCGAGATCGTTTGCCGCAGGCTGCGCGCAGCCTCTACCTGCTGCGGGTTATCGCTCACCAGCGACGCGACACGATCGAGCGCCGTCTGAAGCTCGCCCCGGGCGGGGTTGAACGGCGCCAGATACTCCTCGCGGCCGGTGACCAGATAGCCGCGCTGCGAACTCTCCGCGCGCAATATCAAGGTCTGGATAAGCTGCAACTCGCTGCGCGCCGCGAGCGAGTGGCGCACCCACTGGTCCTGATCCTGCTCGCGGAATCCAAGCCAGAACGTGCCGAGGGTGATGATGGCCGCAAGCAGCGTGCAACCAAGCAGGCTCCAATACAGTGGAGCCAACGGCTTCGGAACGGACACTCGATCCACGATCTTGCTCACATGTCGTGCGGACCGAGGCAGATCGAAGCGTCCAGCAGGGCCTGCCGGAGGTTCGGCATCAAGTTCCGCGCACCCTCTCTTTGCTCCGCGCTTATTACGCGATTCCAGCCGCACAAGCTGGAAAATTTGTCAGTTCCATGAACGCCATGGGGTTTCGGGAACCGGGGTGAGCGGCGGCTGGCCCGCAGCCCAGGCCAGAATGTTATCGACCATAAGCTGATCCATACGTTCGCGAGTAGCTATGGAAGCGGAGCCAAGATGCGGAAATAGCACGACATTTTCCATCGTCATTAATTCGCGTGGAACCTGCGGCTCGCGCGCGAAGACATCGAGGCCGGCCGACATGATGCGCTTCTCCGCAAGCGCCTTGATCAGGGCGGCCTCGTCGACCACGGACCCGCGCGCCATGTTGATCAGGATGCCCTCGGGCCCGAGCGCATCGAGCACCTCGGCGTTGATCATGTTCGCGGTTCCAGTTCCGCCCGGCACGATCGCGAGCAGAATGTCGATATCACGCGCCATGTCGATCAGCTTCGGATAGTACCGATACGGCAGCCCTTCGCGCTTCTGACGGGTGTGATAGACCACTGGCACCTTCATGGCGTCGAGCCTGCGCGCAATGGCCTGGCCGATCGCGCCCATGCCGACCAGGCCGACAGTGCGGTCGCGCAGCGAAGCCCTGGTCAGCGGATAGCCCTTTTCGACCCACTTGCCGGCGCGCACGTATCGCTCAGCCTGCGGAAATTCCCGCACCGTACACAGCAAGAGCCCAAGCGCGGTATCGGCGACCTCCTCGGTCAGCACACCGGGCGTGTTGGTGAGGATGACGTTGTGCGCGGCGGCCCATTTCACATCCATGTGGTCGTAGCCGACGCCAAAGCTGGAGACGATCTGGAGATTCGGCAAGCGCGCCATCAGGCTGCCTGGAATCGACTCCCGCGTATCGCTGCAGGCAATGGCGCGCACATGCGCATGTTCGGCGATGAACGCATCGGGATCGCTGGCGGCGGCGAGCTTGTGCAGCGTGCACGGTCCATCGAGGCCACGGATCACGACAGGCTTCGGTGGGCCGACGAGAAGCACTTCTTTCTTGGTCGTATCCATCCCGGTCCCCGATCAAACCAGCATGCTCACCGGCATCTCGACGAATGCCTTGAAGGCGGCAAGCAGCTTCGCGCCGAGTGCGCCGTCGACCACGCGGTGGTCGCACGACAGCGTCACGCTCAGCATGCTGGCAAAAGCGACACCGCCGTCCTCTTTCTCGATCGCCTGGCGGCGCGCGGCGCCGACCGCGAGAATGGTCGCGTGCGGCGGATTGATGATCGCCGAGAATTCGCGGACGCCGTACATGCCGAGATTGGAGATCGCCGACGAGCCGCCCTGATAATCGGCTGGGGCAAGCTTCTTGTCGCGTGCACAGGCCGAGAGGTCCTTCATCTCAATCGAGAGCGCGCTGAGCGACTTCGTATCCGCCGCGCGGATAACGGGCGCTACCAGGCCGTCATCGAGCGCAACTGCAACGCCGATATCGGCATGTTTGAAGCGCAGGATGCGGTCGCCCGCCCAAACTGCGTTCGCCGCCGGCACGCGTTGCAGCGCCAATGCGAGCGCCCGAATGATGAAATCGTTCAGCGACAGCTTGAACAGCGGAATGCCGTTGGCATTCTTTGGCGCGCCCGCGTTGGCTTCTTCACGCAACGCAATCAGGCGCCCGATCTCGACGTCCGAGGTGAGGTAGAAATGCGGGACGGTCTTGGCCTGCGTCAGCCGCGCCGCGATAGTGCGGCGCATGCCGTCGAGCGGGATCTCCTCGTAGCTGCCGGGCGTGAAGAGGGCCTTGATTTCGGCAGCGCTCGGGCCGTCCGCGTGACCTGCCAGCGGCGGCGCTGGTGGCGCATTCCCAATGTCATCCGCAACGATGCGACCATGCGGACCGGAGCCGCGCACGCGAGACAGGTCAATGCCACGCTCGGCGGCGAGCCGGCGCGCCAGCGGCGTGACAGTACCTCCGCCCGGCAATCGCGCTGGTCCGAAGTTGCGTTCCGGCGTGCGCACTTCGAAAAATGGGTCGAGCGGTCCTGTCGCCCGCTGATTCCCGCGCAAGCGAGAATCCGAAGGCAAACTCTCCGCCGCTGATGGAGCGGCGCTCTGGATCGCCGCTTCCGCGGGGACGAGCGGCTGGGATTTGGTCTGCGGTTCGTGATCGACCGCCGCGCCCGTCCCATCCCCGATCACCGCGACGACGGCGCCGACCGGCGCTACGTCGCCCGCCGCCACGCGAATCTCGGACAGCACGCCTGTCGTGGTGGATGGCACTTCCATCGAGACTTTGTCGGTCTCGATCTCGAACAGATTGTCGCCTGGCTTCACCGCTTCGCCGGCCGACTTGAACCATTTGGTGATCTTGCCCTCGGCGACGGTTTCACCGAGTTGCGGCATCAGCACGTCCATGAGCACGTTCTCGGCTGCCGCATCACTTGATCCGTTCCCATACGACTTCGGCGTTCGTGCCCGCGGGCCGCAGAATGAGCCGATCGCCGACGAACTCGTAGCCGCGCACGAGGTCGCCCTTGTCGCCGGGCTGTACGCTGCCCTGGCGGTGATGCGTCACGGTGCGAGCCTTCTCGTCGACCGAATAGGTGCCGAAATAGGCGATGTGACCGTCGAGCGCGGCGATCGCTTCCTCGCCCGTCGGCTTGTCGCCAGCCTTGCCGACGACGCGATCCGGCGCGACCTGGCACGCCATATGGCCGTGGGTGTCGTAGATGATGATGCCGCGCGGATGCGTGCCCTGTCCCGGTCGCGGCTGACCGTTCACGGTCGAACCGACATGTCGCCAGGAGCCAATCAGCCGCTGCGCGTCGGATTGCTTCTCGCCACTCACTTGCAGCGTCCCCTGATTACTTTATCCGTTCCCATGACACTTCCATCGATGAATTGGGCGGGCGCAAAATCAGGCGGTCACCGACAAATTCGTAGCGGCGAACGAGATCGCCGCTCTCGCCGGGCTGGAGATTGTCGACGCGATGATGCGTGACGGTGCCCGCTGCTTCATCGACCGTATAGGTGCCGAAATAGGCGATGTAATCCTTGAGCGCGATGAACGCCTCTTGGGGCGTCATCACCGCGCCGGCACGCGCGCGTTTGACGTCGGGCGCGATCTGCACCGCCATTTCGCCGTGCGGTCCGTAATAGATCATGCCCTTGGGATGTTGGCCGCGATCCCAGTTGCCGCCGTTGATGCGGGTGCCGAGATAGCGCCATGCGCCGAGCAGGCGCTCGCGAGCAGGCGGCGATTTTTGCGTGTCGCCGCTCACCACGTCACCGCGATGTACTGGGTCTCCATGAACTCCAGCAGCCCTTCATGCGCGCCTTCGCGGCCGAGGCCGGATTGCTTGGTGCCACCAAACGGCGCCGCAGGATCGGACACGAGCCCGCGGTTCAAGCCGATCATGCCGAAGTCGAGTTTTTCCGAGACGCGCATGCCGCGGCTCAAATCCTTGGTGTAGAGGTAGGCGACCAGACCGTATTCGGTGTCATTGGCGCGAGTGATCACCTCGTCCTCGGATTTGAAGGTCTGGATCGACGCGACCGGGCCGAAGATTTCCTCGTTGAGCATTTTGGCGTCGTTCGACACGTTGTCGAGCACCGTCGCCGGATAGAAGAAGCCCGGGCCGGCTGTCTTCTTGCCGCCGGTCAGCACCTTGGCGCCCTTCTGCACCGCGTCGTCGACCAACTCGATCACCTTGTCGAGGCCGTCCTTGTTGACCAGCGGCCCGAGCGCGACGCCGTCGTCGAGCCCGTTGCCCATCTTCAAGCCGGCCATCTTGGCGGTGAGTTTGTTGGTGAACTCGTCGTGGACCTTTTCGTGCACGTAGAAGCGGTTCGCCGCCGTGCAGGCTTCGCCCATATTGCGCATCTTGGCGATCATCGCTCCGTCGATCGCCGCGTCGATGTCGGCGTCGTCGAACACGATGAACGGCGCGTTGCCGCCAAGCTCCATCGCCGGCTTGATAATGCTGTCGGCGGCTTCGTGCAGCAGCTTGCGGCCGACCTCGGTCGAGCCTGTGAAAGACACCACGCGCACGCGCGGATCGTGCAGCATCGCGCTGACGACCTTGCCGGACGAACGCGACGGGATGACGTTGACGACGCCGGCCGGAACGCCGGCTTCCTGCAGGATTGGCATCAGCGCCAGCATGGTGAGCGGCGTATCGGAGGCGGGCTTGAGCACGACCGGACAGCCGGCCGCGAGCGCCGGACCGATTTTCCGCGTCGCCATCGCAGCGGGGAAATTCCATGGCGTGACCAGCACGGCGATGCCGGCCGGCTTGTGCTGCACGAAGATGCGCGCGCCTGTGGACGGGCCCATCGTGTTGGAGCCGATGTTGCGCACCGCCTCTTCGGCGTACCAGCGGAAGAACTCGGCCGCATAGGCGACCTCGCCGCGCGAATCCGACAGCGCCTTGCCGTTCTCGATGGTGATCAGCTTCGCCAGCCGCTCGGCGTCGCGCATGATCAGTTCGTAGGACTTGCGCAGGATCTCGGCGCGCTCGCGCGGCTTCTTGGCGGCCCAGCCGGGGAACGCGGCCTGCGCGGCATCGAGCGCCGCAATCGCGTCATCGACCGTGGCGCTGGCGACCGAGGCGACCTTGTTCTCGGTCGCCGGATCGATCACGTCGAACCGCCCGCCATCGGACGATTTCTTCCACTGGCCGCCGATCCACAGATCGGTCGGCACATTGGCGAGGAGATTGTCGTACATGGCCATCTTGTACCTTCCTCCCTCGTCATTGCCGGGCTTGACCCGGCAATCCAGCGACGAAGCTTTATGGATGCCCGGGTCAAGCCGGGCATGACGATCATGATTGAAGCGACTTTCGTACCCGTTCCGCAATCCGATCGACCGTCGGCAACGCGATGTCTTCCAGAATATCGGCGGCGGGCAGCGGGATGTGCGGGGTGGTAATGCGCACCGGCGGACCGTCGAGATCGTAGAACGCCTCGTCGGCGACGATCGAGACGATCTCGGCGCCCCAGCCGCACAGCCGTGGATTTTCCTCGACGGTGAACAGCCGGTGGGTGCGTGCCACCGAGCCCAGAATGGTCTGAGTATCGAGCGGCACCAGCGAGCGCACGTCGACCACTTCGCAGTCGATGCCGTGCTCGGCTTTCAGCTTTTCGGCCGCCGCGAGCGCGCGCGGCACCATCAGGGCCAGCGCCAAAATCGTGGCGTCCTTGCCGGGCCGGACGATCTTGGCGCTGCCGAGCGTATCAACGATCTCGCCGTCCGGCACCTCGCCCTTGGTGGCGTAGAGCGACTTGTGCTCGAAGAAGATCACCGGGTCGGGGTCGCGCACAGCGGCAGCCAGCAGCCCGACAACGTCGCGCGGGGTCGACGGCGCCACGACTTTCAGGCCCGGAATCATCATGCACCAGTTCTCGACGCTCTGGGAATGCTGCGCACCGAAGCGCGAGCCCGCGCCGTTGCCGGTGCGGATCACCAGCGGGCATTTGAGCTGGCCGTTCGACATGTAGCGGCTCTTGGCGATCTCGTTGGCGATGTGATCGAAGCACACCGCGAAGAAATCCGAGAACATGATTTCGGCGATCGGCTTCAATCCGGTCATCGCCGCCCCCATGGCGGCGCCGAGAATCGCCTGCTCGGAGATTGGCGTGTCGCGCACACGCAGCGGGCCGAACTGCTCGTAGAGCCCGACCGTCGCCTTGAACACGCCGCCCGCCTTGGCGACATCCTCGCCGAGAAACACCACGTCGGGATCGCGCGTCATCTCCTGGGCGATGCCGCGCGCCACGGCGTCGCGATAGGTCAGTTCCGCCATGCGAAGCCCCCGTCGGCGTAGACATCGGTGGTGAGGAGATCGAGCGGCGGCATCGGCGCCGCCTTGCATTTCTCCGTCGCATCGTCGACTTGGCGGCGCACGTCGGCGTCGATCTTGGCGATCGACAGTGTCGGAGACGCCGAACTGTTTGAGCCGCTCGCGATAGAGCTTGATCGGATCGCGTTCCTTCCACTTTTCCAGCTCGCCCTCAGGCCGGTATTTGGCCGGGTCGGCGCGCGAGTGGCCGCTGTGGCGATAGGTCATGCACTCGATCAAGGATGGGCCGCCGCCGTCACGCGCCTTGGCGTAGGCCGCCTGCGCCGCGCGATACACCGCATCGGCGTCGTTGCCGTCGACCACGATGCGCGGCAGCCCGTAAGAGGCGGCGCGGTCGGCGGCCGGATGCTGCACGGCGGTGACGTCACCGATCGGTGTATATTCCATGTAGAGATTGTTCTCGCAGACAAAAATCACCGGCAGCTTCCACACCGCGGCGAAATTGAGGGCCTCGTGAAACGCCCCGATGTTGGTGGTGCCGTCGCCGAAGAAACAAACCGTGACGTCCTTCTGGCCCTTGTACTGTGCACGCCAGGCGGCGCCGCACGCGATCGGCAGATGCGCGCCGATGATCGCATAAGACCCCATGACGCCGTGGTCGGTGGAGGTCAGGTGCATCGAGCCGCCCTTGCCGCGCATCAGGCCGTTATCGCGCTGCATCAGTTCACCCAGGACCTTTTCGATCGGCACGCCGCGAGCGAGCGTATGGGCGTGGCCGCGGTAGGTGCAGAACGACAGATCGCCAGGCTGCATGGCGGCCGCAAAGCCGGCCGCAACGGCCTCCTGACCGAGTGAAAGGTGGCTCGTGCCCTTGACCAGATTTTGCAGAAACAGATCGAAGGCGCGCTGCTCGGCCTCGCGAATCTCGAGCTGGATGCGATACAGCCGAAGCCGCGTTTCCTCGCCGATATCGTCATTGAGGGTCGCCGCCGGGGCGAGCGCGCGGTCTTCGACCTTGGCCATGATAATCCTCTTGAGAGCCCCGCAATTTGCGTCGGGCGGGCGCAACTTAGCGCCTCTTATAAAGCCTAGGCAACGGCGTCCGCGTGGGCCAAATGGCACGCTCAAGCGCGGGCCGATGCCGCGCGTCGGCTTGCGCAGCGCCGCGACAGCACCTAATTGACCCAACCGTGAGGCGGGAGGCTTCGATGGCCCAAGAATACGAACGCCAATACAATCGCGACGACGCTCAGCACCTCGTCAACCGCTTCTTCGGCGGGCCGCCCTTGGCGGTGGTCGGCCGGCTGATCCTGCTGTCGATCCTGGTCGGCGTCATCCTCGCCGCGATCGGACTCGATCCCTGGAATATCATCCAGTCCGTACGCCACCTGATCGAGCACATCTGGACGATGGGCTTCGACACCGTGCGCTGGCTGTGGCGTTATTTCCTGCTCGGAGCGGTCATCGTCGTGCCGATCTGGGTCCTGGTGCGCCTCGCCAAGACGCCGCGCGGCCGCTAGGCGGTGCCCGATGGACTCCGCCTGCCCGATGGCCTGAGCTGACCGCTCTTAATCGTCGAGCTGGGATGATCCCGAAGACGCCGGCGAATCGCTGTCGCCCGCCCCGCCATGGTCGCGCGGTCCGCCGCGATGGCGGCGCCGGCGGCGATGCAGCGGAAAGCGATCGGGCTGACCGCCGTCAAAGCCGTTGCCATTGGAATTGGAATTGGTCGGAGCCTGGGCCTGCTGCGGCGCAGCCTGACCGCCGGTAATGAAAGACGGCAACCGGTCAACATCCGCATCACTCGTCGGCGGCGGCATATGCTGCTGGCGCGGCTGAAATTGCTGCGGCTGAGATTGCGGCTGGTGCTGGTGTTGCTGTTGCTGCTGCTGTTCACGCGGATAGAACGGCTGCGGTTCGCGCGGCGCAAACGGCTCGCCGCCCATCGACGGCTGCTCGTCCTCACCGTCGTCGAATGAATTGTCAGACATATTGCCGCGCATGTCGCCGCCCTGTTGCTGCTGCGCGTAATACGGCTGGCTCTGGCGAAACTGTTCCTGGGCGGCGGCGATGAGGCGGAAATAATGTTCAGCGTGCTGATAATAGTTTTCGGCCGCGATCGGATCGCCCGAGCTTTGCGCATCGCGGGCGAGCTGAAGGTATTTCTCCGCGACGTGTGACGCGGTGCCCCGAATTTTCACGTCCGGTCCATTGGACTCGTACATGCGCGACAACGGATTTTGGTGATGACCACCCTTGCGGTTGCGACCCCGCATGCGCTTGTTCTGACCGTTTCTCATGGTTTGCTTTTCTGCCAACCCCCGTTATTTGCGGCGGCGTGGATGCCGCCGTTTCTCACCAAAAACTCAGTCACGATAAAGCTACGCCGCAAGCGCGCGCTGGCGCAGGCGCCTCATTCGCATCACCGGCATTGATCACTGTGCTTGGCTCACGATCGTTGTTTGGCTCACAATCGTTCCCGTCCGGACCTAAGGCGGACCTAAACGAATCCCTCATCCCGCTCGCACCGGCACTATTGCCAAGGTGTTGAGCACCCCCGTCATGCGCGCGCCCGGTCGTTAACCATGCGCGCCTCACCGATGAAACATTCGGTCTGAATCTTGGCGATCCCGTATGCCGTCCGATTCGGCTTCCGCTATCGAGCTATCTACCTAGCCTGCGCTGCCAACCTCTAAAGAGCAATGCTCCGGGTGCTTCAGGCAACGCGGCGGCCCACATCTTGGGGCGACTCCGTTGCCGCAAGCTATTCCGTTCCGCGCGACATTCCAAGAGCTTTTTTATTCACCCACGGCGCTTTTTTGCCGGGTGCCAATGCCGCAGGCTCATGCCCTTTTTGCAACGAGGGCGCGCGGAATACCGCTTAGATCGGGGCGCGGCGGCAGTGGCACAAGCCCCCCTGCAGCAAACAATCCAGCCACCGCTTGTGATTGTCCGGAGCCCAATTCCACGATCAAGGCCCCGCCGGGCGTCAGCAGCGCCGGTGCCGCAGCGGCAATCGACCGGTAGAAATCGAGTCCGTCAGTTCCACCGTCGAGCGCCCTGCGCGGGTCGAAATCGCGCACCTCGGGAGCAAGTGAGGCAATTTCGTGAGAAGCGATATAGGGCGGATTTGAGACAATAAAGTCGAATGGGCCGCGCAGTGCCGCTGCCATGTCGCACGCCAGGAACCGCGCTCGGTCCAGCCCGAGACGGCGGGCGTTTTCGCGGGCCGCGGACAACGCTGGGACGCTCACGTCGGTACCCACGCCCCAAGCGCTTGGCGACTCGCTGAGCAAAGCCAGCAGGATGGCGCCGCTGCCGGTGCCCAAATCGGCAATCCGCAGCGGCCGCGTGCGCGGGCCCGCGTCATCGACCACCGCAAGCGCTGCCTCGACCACGGTTTCAGTCTCAGGCCGCGGCACCAGCGTACTGGCGTCGACGAAAAGCGGCAGACTCCAGAATTCTTTCCTCCCGACGATGCGTGCAACCGGCTCGCGCGCCAGTCGCCGCTCTGCCAGCGTGGCGACTGCGGCCTCCTCGTCGCGGCCAAGCGGTCGGGCATCGGCGCTTGCAAGCGCGGTGCGATCAAGGCCCAGCGCGCAGCCGACGAGGATGCGCGCATCGAGTTCCGCCGAATCGATGCCGCAGGCGCGGAATTTTTTCGCCCATTCGCGACGTACGGCGCCTACCGTGGGAACGTCCAGGTTCGCGCCAACAGCGATTTCGGCAGCCGCCGGCATCAAACCGTCTCCTCGGCCGCGAGCTGCTCCGCCTGACGTTCGGCCACCAGCGCATCGACGAGTTCGCCAAGCGCCTCACCTTCCATCACCTGCGGCAATTTGTAGAGCGTAAGATTGATACGGTGATCCGATACGCGCCCTTGCGGAAAATTGTAGGTGCGGATGCGTTCCGAGCGATCGCCGGTACCGACCTGACCGCGGCGCTCGGCGGCGCGCGCGGCATCCTGCTTCTGCCGTTCCAGATCGTAGAGCCGCGTGCGCAATACGGCCATCGCCTTGGCGCGGTTTCGATGCTGCGATCGGTCCTCCTGCATCATCACCACGAGGCCGCTGGGAATATGCGTTATCCGCACCGCCGACTCGGTTTTGTTGACGTGCTGCCCGCCGGCGCCGCCGGAACGCAGCGTGTCGATGCGCAGATCCTGCTCGTTGATGGCGGCATCGACCTCCTGCGCCTCGGGCAGCACTGCGACGGTCGCGGTCGAGGTGTGAATGCGGCCCGAAGCCTCGGTATCGGGCACGCGCTGTACGCGATGAACGCCGGACTCATATTTCAGCTTGGCGAAAGCGCCGCGTCCGTAGATCTCGGCGATGATTTCCTTGAACCCGCCCATCGAGCCTTCGCTCATGCTGATGGTCTCGACCTTCCAGCCCTGCTTCGCCGCGAACCGCTCGTACATGCGGAACAGATCGCCAGCGAACAGCGACGCCTCGTCGCCGCCGGTCCCGGCGCGGATTTCGAGAATGACGTTGCGCTCATCCATCGCATCCTTGGGAAGAAGCGCCAGCCGCAGCCGCTGTTCGAGCACCCCGCGCCGCGCTTCCAGATCGGGCTTTTCGGACTCGGCGATGGCACGCATCTCCGTATCCGTTGACGGATCGGCGATCAGGCTCGTGAGCCCATCGAGTTCGCGCTGCGCGGCGCGATACGAGTTCACCGCTTCGACCACCGGCGCCAGTTCGGCAAACTCGCGCGACAGCTTCACATAGGTCTCGGGCGGCAGCGCTCCGGAAAGATCGCGCTCCAGCGAAGCGTGACGCGTAACGAGAGCGGTGAGTTTCTGGTCGGGAAGCATCGCAGTGTCCATTGTCATGCCCACGCAGGCGGGCATCCAGCAATCGTAAAGATCGGCGCTCTACATCGCAGCTACGTCGGCGGCGAAAGTACTGGATCGTCCGCTACCATGGACGACGACACAATCTTTTTGCTGGTGGGCACGGACATAAGAAAATCACGTCAAATCTGCAAGCCTTGCGTGGCGGCGAACTCCTCGAGATGCACACGGATCGTCTTGCCTTTGCTGGGCTTTTCGATCAGCGGGCACAGAAACTCGGCCGCCTTGCGGCTGTCGAGGTCGAGCAACACGGCCTTGACGGGCCCCATTGCCGACGCGGTCAGCGATAGTCCGCGGTAGCCGATGGCGACCAGCGCGATGGCACCGATCGGCTGCGAGGCGAGTTCGCCGCACAGCGTCACCGGCTTGTTGTGCGCGCGGCCCTTGTCGGCAATCTCTTTCAGCGCGAGCAAGCACCGGCGCCGACAGCGCATCGAACCGTGCGGCGACCCGGGGATTGCCGCGATCGACCGCGTAGAGAAACTGCACCAGATCGTTGGAACCGACCGAGAGAAAATCGGCACGCTCCAGCAGGTCGTCGAGCTGGTAGAGCAGTGACGGCACCTCCACCATACTGCCAACCTGTACCTCGTCGGGCAGCTTATGGCCGTGGCGGCGCAGATGCGTCAGTTCCCGCTCGACCAGTTCGCGCGCCTGTTCGAACTCGGCGACGGTGGAGACCATCGGGAACATGATGCGCAGCGCGCGGCTGCCGGCGGCGCGCAACAGCGCGCGCAGTTGCGTGCGCAGCAGTCCCGGCCGGTCGAGCCCGAGCCGGATCGCGCGCCAGCCCAGCGCCGGATTCTCCTCCTCGACGCTGTGCATGTAGGGCAGCACCTTGTCGCCGCCGATATCGAGCGTGCGGAAGATCACTGGCTTGTCGCCCGCCGCATCCATGACGGCGCGGTAGAGCGTGTATTGCTCGCTGGTGCGCGGGAAGTTGGGAGCGACCATGAACTGCAGCTCAGTGCGGAACAATCCGATACCGGCCGCTCCGGTGTCGGCGATATGCGGCAGGTCGACGGTCAGGCCGGCATTGAGCATCAGGCGCACTTCTTCGCCGTCCTTAGTCACGCAAGGACGATCGCGCAGCGCCTGGTATTGCTGCTGTCGCCGGGCCCGCAGGCGGACGCGCTCTGCGTAGGCTGCCGCCATGTCGGGTAGCGGCCGGATATGCAAATCGCCGGTCGAGCCGTCGACGATGATCGCGTCGCCCGGGTCGGCGATGCCGGCAGCGTTATCGACCTCGCCGACCACCGGAATGCCGAGCGCACGCGCCACGATCGCGACGTGCGAGTGCGCACCACCTTCTTCGAGCACGAGTCCGCGCAAGCGTTTGCGATCGTAGTCGAGCAGCGCCGCCGGCCCCATGGATCGGGCCACCAGGATGGCGTTCTCCGGCAGGTTATCGCGCGACGGCGCGTGATCGCGGCCAGTGAGCTGCCGCATCAGCCGATTGGCCAGATCATCGAGATCGTGCAGCCGCTCGCGCAGGAACGGGTCGGTCTGTCGCAGCATGCGGGCGCGCGTGTCGGACTGCACGCGCTCGACCGCGGCCTCCGCGGTCAATCCGGTCATCACCGCTTCTTCGAGCTTGTGGACCCAGCCACGGTCATAGGCGAACATCCGATAGGCCTCGAGCACCTCTCGATGTTCGCCGCCGTCGACCACGTCGCCATGTTCGAGCAGTTGATCGAGATTCGCCTGCAGCGTTTCGATCGCCGCCCGCAGATGCTTCAATTCGCTCTGGATATCATCGGCGATGTAGTTGGTGACGATGACGCGCGGCTCATGCAGCACCACATGGCCGAGCGCGATGCCGTCGCTGAGCGCCGCCCCCTTGATGTGGACCGGCCGCCGCCCCGCCAGTTCGTCGCCGGGACGGGCCAGTTCGCCGGAGGCCACGATCTCGGCCAGCACCATGGCGGTGGTCTGCAGCGCCTCGACTTCTTCTTCCGAATAGGTGCGCCGCGCCCGGTTCTGCACCACCAGCACGCCGAGCGTATTGCCAGATCGCAGCACCGGCACGCCGAGGAACGAATGGTAGATCTCCTCGCCGGTTTCCGGCCGGTAGGCGAAGGCCGGATGGGCCTGCGCGTTCGACAGATTGATGGCGCTTGCCTGGCTCGCCACCAGTCCGACCAGGCCCTCGTCGGGGCGCAGCACAGTCTGGTGCACGGCTTCGCGCTTGAGACCCTCGGTCGCGTAGAGTTCGAGCGTCGAATCGCCCCGCATCACATAGATGGAGCAGACCTCCGCAACCATGTTGGCGGCGATCAGCACCACGATCTTGTCAAGGCGATCCTGCGCGCTGACCGGCTCCGCCATGACTTCGCGAAGTCGGCGCAACAGCACGCGCGGACCGCCGAGCGCGCCACGCATGGCGTGAGGTCCCTCGGGCACTCAACGATGACCGGAGCGTCGCCCGCTTCGCCCCGGCCGGATCGAATTGGAATTCGCCGGAGCCTTGAGCTGCAGCGACCATCCCAAGCCTATATCGAATGCACCATGCAAACCGCAAGCCAAAGACACCACTATGACGCGCGTCGCTCATTGTGCAATGCAGCGAAAACACCCAATTTCAGGCGATCCAGAGCGGCACCTGAATACCAAATCTAAAAATGAGCCAATTGGAGCGAGGAGGCCTTTGTTGCAGTGCAACGCGGCGGAGTCAGGGCGTCGCCTTGTCGAGGCCGTAGAGCGAATGGAGCGTGCGCACCGCGAGTTCGGTGAATGCCGCGTCGATCAGCAGCGAGAACTTGATCTCCGACGTGGTGATGGCGCGAATATTGATGGCGCGGTCGGCGAGTGCCCGAAATGCCTGCGCGGCCACGCCGGCGTGGCTGCGCATGCCGATGCCGATAACGGATATCTTTGCGACGTCGGTGGCGCCATCGAGCCGCGAATAGCCGATCGCATTCTTGGCCTTGGCGATGGTGTCGATCGACCGCTGATAATCCGCGGCCGGCACCGTGAAGGTCAGATCGGTGGTTTTGCCGTCGCCCGAGACATTCTGCACGATCATATCGACGTTGATGCTGGCTTCGGCGAGCGGACCGAATATCGCCGCCGCGACGCCGGGTTTGTCCTGCACCTGCCGTATCGAGATCTGCGCCTCGTCGCGTGAGAAGGCGATGCCGGTAACGACTTGCTGTTCCATGATCTCACTCTCATCGCAAATGAGCGTGCCAGGCGGATTGCCATGCGGATCGATACTCTCGGGCTTGTCGAAGCTCGAGCGCACGAAAATGCGGACATTGTGGACCATGCCAAGCTCGACCGAGCGCACCTGCATGACCTTGGCGCCGAGGGAAGCGAGTTCCAGCATTTCCTCGAACGCGATCTTGTCGAGCCGTTTGGCCCGCGGCACGACACGCGGATCACTGGTATAGACGCCATCGACGTCCGTATAGATGTCGCAGCGGTCCGCCTGAATCGCGGCCGCGATTGCCACCGCGGACGTGTCCGATCCGCCACGCCCCAACGTGGTGACGCGGTTGGTTTCCATGTGCACGCCCTGGAAGCCGGCGATGACGGCGACCTCCTTGCGCTCTTTGAAGCGGCGCACCAGGTCGCCGCCGTCGATACCGAGAATGCGCGCCGAGCTGTGCACGTTCGACGTTTCGATCGGGAGCTGCCAGCCCTGCCACGACCGGGCATTGATGTCGAAATCCTGCAACGCGATCGCCATCAGTCCGGCCGTTACCTGCTCGCCTGTGGCGACGACGGCGTCGTACTCGCGGGCATCGAAGATGCGCCGCTCCTTGAGCGCCGCCTCGCACCAGGCCACAAGCTGATTGGTCACGCCCGCCATGGCGGAGACCACGACCGCGACCTCATGGCCGGCATCCACCTCGCGCTTGACGTGGCGCGCGGCATTGCGGATGCGGTCGATATCGGCGACCGAAGTTCCGCCGAATTTCATGACGAGACGAGCCATAGCGATCGATACGTGCCTTCAGAATCGGCGCGCCGGCCATAAGCATGCCGGCGCAAACGGCGCGTATAGATAACGGCGAGGTCCCGCCGCTGCAACAGGACCCATTTTCGACGCTGCCGTTAACCCTCTGACCCTGGTTTTTGGCCTAGTTCTTGGACTAGTTCTTGGCGAACTTCTTGAAATCCATACCGGTGGCAAAGCCGCCAAATATGTTGCCATTTTTCTCGGCCGCCACGCCCTCCGGCATGGAGATTTTCGGGTCAATCGAGGGAATGAACCTGTTGCTTTGGCCATCCTTCACGCTGCCGATGCGGATGCCCTGACGGAACGCCGGATTGGTTTTCTCATCCGACGACTGCGGATCGTCGACATAGATAATGTCGTCGCGGATATAAATGCCGCTCGGCCGGCCGAACTGCTTCCAGACGTCCAAGAGCTTGCGGTTCGGATCGAAGACGCTTGCGCCTTTTGCGGCATCTGTGCGGAGCACTTGAAAAGCGCGACCGGATCGTGACACACCGGGTCCGAATTGCAATACATAGGCAGCGGTAGGGCGATCCAAGCTGCCTATCGCGTCGGGTGAGGGACCAAAATGCCGGCCATTGTCGATCCGGTGAGCGGGCTTGAGCTTTACGAGCTCAGCCATCGCTGGGGGATGTATACGCCGATCTTCCCGGGTTACGAGGAGATCAAGCTCGAGCGCATCACGCACCACGCCAAGCAGGGCGTGATGACGCACAAGATCACCACGATTTTTCACACGTCGACGCACGTCAACGCGCCGATCCATCTCATTCCCGGCACGCCGGCGGTCGGCGATCTGCCGCTGCCGACCTTCTTCGGCACGGGCGTGGTGTTGTCGATTCCCAAACAAAAATGGCAGCTCATCGAGCCGTCCGATCTTGAACGCGCCAAGCCGGCAATCAAGAGCGGCGATATCGTCCTCATCAATACCGGCTGGCACCGGCGCTATTCCGACAGCAAGGACTATTTCGGCTATGCGCCGGGCTTGAGCAAACGCGCAGCCGACTGGCTGGTAAAAAAGCGCGTGAAAATGGTTGGCGTCGACACCGCCTGCGTCGACCATCCGCTGGCGACCTCGCTGGGACCGCACCGCAACGGTCCGCAGATCAAATTTCTCCTGCCGGAATACAAGGAGGCGACCGGCAGCGAAGCGATCCGCGATTTTCCGGAATGGAATCCGGCGCACCGCACGCTGCTCGAAGCAGGTATTCCAACCATCGAAAATGTCGGCGGCGATCTCGACGAACTCACCGGCAAACGCTGCACCTTCCAGGGCTTTCCCTGGAAATGGCATGAGGGCGACGCCTGCGTCATCCGCCTCGTCGCCATGCTCGATCCGAAGGGCGACGTTCGTCTGGAGCGCGGCACTGCGCGCAAATCGCAGTCAGCGGGCAAAGCATCACGCGCAGCAGGCAAATTCGGCGACCTCCAGTTCATCGAGCTCAGTCATCCGTGGGGTCACGGCATGCCGCAATGGCCGTCGCGGGCCAATCTCAACGTTCGCGTCGTCGAATTTCATTCCAAGGACGGGCTCCTGGTGCAGCAGTTCGAAGGCATCATGCACCGCGGCACCCACATGGACGCGCCGATCCATGTCGCCGAGAATCAACCGTCGATCACCGGCTATCCGCTGTGGCGCTTCTTCGGCACCGGCGTCGTGGTGTCGATCCCGAAAGGCAAATGGGGCGTCATCATGCCGAAGGACCTGGAAAAGGCCGAGCCGAAGATTCAGAGAAACGATATCGTCATGATCAATACCGGCAGTCACCTGAAGTACGGTGACAACCCGGATTACTTCGCCTACTCGCCTGGTCTCTACAAAGACGCGGCCGAATGGCTGGTCGAGCGTGGCGTCAAGCTCGTCGGCATCGACGTGCAGGCGCTCGATCACCCGCTCGGCACGTTCCTTGGTCCGCACGGACCGGGGCCGGCGCAGCCGCATCTCGACGTCGAATACAAGGCCGAGACCGGCCGCCACATCATCGAGGATTTCCCGTACTGGGAGCCGGCGCACAAGATCATGATGACCAACGGCATCCCCGGCATCGAGAATATCGGCGGCGAGATCGACAAGATCACCGGTCAGCGCTGCACGTTTTTCGCGTTTCCATGGCGCTGGCCCGAAGGCGAAGGCTGCGCGCTGCGCGTGGTCGCGGTGCTTGATCCGAAGCAGGCATTTCGCTTCGAGACGGGACGGTAATTCATGTCGTCATGCCCGGGCTTGACCCGGGCATCCATGCAGCCTCGCCGCCGCATGGATTGCCGGGTCAAGCCCGGCAATGACGAAGGGGGTGTGAGAACGAGGACAACGCCATGATCTCCGAACCGCTGCGCCATCCGCTGTCGCTGTTCGACGTCAAGGACAAGGTCGCGATCATCACCGGCGCGTCCGGCACGTTCGGGCGCGCCACCGCGCTGGCGCTGACCTCACTCGGCGGCAAGGTGCTGCTCGCTTCCGGCAGCAAGGGCGAACTCGAAGAGGTGGCGAATGAGGTGCGCGAACTCGGCGGCGATCCGGCCACGGTGTTGCGCCGGCCTGACAGCCAAGCCGACGCGCAAGCGATGCTCGATACCGCGCTGGAAAAATTCGGCCGCGTCGATCAGCTTGTCGTCGCCTCCGGTTACAACAAGCCCGGCTTCATTCACGAGCTCGCCTATGAAGACTGGCAGGCGGTGATGGACGCCAACGTGCGCGGCATCTGGTTCATGGCCAAGGCCGTCGGCACGCATTGGATCGACAAAAAAGTCCGCGGCAAGGTGCTACTGATGTCGTCGGTGCGCGGCCGTCACGGCAACGTTTCCGGCTATACCGGCTACTGCACCTCGAAGGGCGCCACCGATTCGCTCACCCGCGTGCTGGCGACCGAATGGGCCAAATACGGCATCACCGTGAATGCGATCGCCCCAACAGTGTTTCGCTCCAAGCTGACCGCCTGGATGTACGGCGATAACGAGCTCGGCCAGCAGACGCGCGCGCGCTCATTGGCGCGCATTCCGCTGGGCCGGCTCGGCGAGGTGGAGGATCTGGTGGGTATGGCGATTTATCTGCTCTCGCCGGCGTCGGATTTCTGCACCGGCCAAGTGATGTATGTCGATGGCGGCTACACCGCCGGATGATGATCGCGACGGGTCGCTGGATTCTTTGGATTCGGATCGGGATTTTTCATCTGCGTGCGATGAAGGTTGCTCACCCCAACAGGCCGCACTGCCCATCAGACAAGACCAAAACGTGACCCACATAAGAGCTGGCATAACCAATCTCCTGATCAAAATCAGCTGATGAATTGTCGCTGATCTGAATAACGCTTGAATTTCCCGGCAGTTCCGCAAAGTTCGTTCCGAGGCGAGCATGCAAAAACAGCGAATCGGCGTGATCGGCGGCGGCCTGATGGGCCACGGCATTGCGTATCTGTTGGCCGCGGCGGGCCACGAGGTCGGCGTGTTCGAGCCCAATGGCGAACTCCGCGCCTCGATGCCGCGGCGGCTGGCCGCGATCCTTGACCTCCTTGGCGACGACGCGACGCTTGCTCAAACGCATTTCCGCGCACGAGCAGATGGCGCCAGCGGTGCAAGGCGCGAGCTTCGTATTCGAGGCGGCGCCGGAAAAGCTGCCGCTCAAGCAGAAGATATTCGCCGAGCTTGAGAGCATGGTCGCCGCCGATACGGTGCTGGCGAGCAACAGTTCGGCCATACCGACGACCGAGATCGGTCGCGACCTCAAGCACCGCGAGCGCGTCGTCGGCACCCATTTCTGGAATCCGCCGCATCTCGTGCCGCTGGTCGAAGTCATCCAGAACGAGAAAACCAGCGAGTTGGTCGTGCGCGCCACGATGGACTTGCTGCGCGACGCCGGCAAAACGCCGGTCCACGTGCGCCGCGACGTGCCGGGCTTCGTCGGCAACCGCCTGCAACACGCGATGAAGCGCGAGGCCTTCGCGCTCGTCGCCGCCGGGGTCTGCGACGCCGAGACGGTCGATACCGTGGTCAAGGAAGGCTTCGGCGCGCGCACCGCCGTGCTCGGGCCAATGGAGCAGTCGGACCTCGTCGGTCTCGATCTCGCACTCGATATCGCCGATGTGCTGTACGAACACCTCGACCGCACGGCGGCGGCCCCACAAATCCTGCGCGACAAGGTCAAAGCCGGCAAACTCGGCATGAAGACCGGCGAGGGCTTGCGCCGATGGGCGCCGGGCGAAGCCGACGCGGTGCGGGCGCGGCTGTCGCGCTTCTTGGCCGAGCAGGCGAAAGCGCGAAAGGCCAGCCGCGCCTAATACGGCAGCCCGACATACTGCTCCGCCAGCGTGCCAGCGGCGCGGTCGGAGGCGTGCAGATAATCGAACTGATTGTACCGCATCTGCCGCTCGAACGGCGTCTCGTCAGGCAGGCTGTGCAGCAGCATCGTCAGCCACCACGACATGCGCGCCGCGTTCCAGACGCGGCCCAGCGCGGTCTCGGAATAACTATCGAGATAATGCGTCTTGCCCGAGCGGTAAGCTTCGATCAGCGCGCGCGACAGATAATAGACGTCCGACACCGCGAGATTTAATCCCTTGGCGCCGGTCGGCGGCACGATATGGGCGGCGTCGCCGGCGAGAAACAGCCGGCCGTAGCGCATCGGTTCGGCGACGAAACTACGCAGCGGCGCGATCGACTTCTCGATGGTCGGGCCGGTGACGATGCTGTCCGCCATGTCCTTGGGACAGCGCGCCAGAAACTCCGCCCAGTAACGATCATCCGACCAGTCTTCAATCTTGGTATCGAGATCGCACTGGATGTAATAGCGTGACAGCATCGGGCCGCGCTGCGACGCCAGCGCGAAACCGCGATTGCTGTAGCAGTAGCAGATATCCGGATACGGCGGCGTCTCCGACATGATGCCGAACCAGCCGAACGGATAGGTCTTCTCGTAGGTCTTGAGCACATCGGCCGGAATTGTGGTGCGGCTGACGCCATGATAGCCGTCACAGCCGGCCACATAGTCGCAATCGATGCGCACCTGCGCGCCGTCTTTCTCGTAGGTCACGTACGGCCGATCCGACTTCACATCATGCAGTTGCACATTGGCGGCTTCGTCGATGATGACGCCATGGGCGGCGTCACGCGCGGCGAACAGATCTTCCGTGATGGAAGTCTGGCCGTAGGCCATCATCTGCTTGCCGGTATATTTCCTGGTGTCGATCATGAAGCGCGGCCGGCCTTCCCAGGCGATGGCGGCGCCGTCATGCGGGTGGCCCTCGCGATCCATCCGCGTGCCGAGCCCGACCTCGCGCAACAACGCGATGGTGCCGGCTTCGAGTACGCCGGCGCGAATCCGCTCCAGCACGTGGGCGCGGGTCTGCCGCTCCAGCACGATCGACTCGATGCCGTTGCGGTGGAGAAGATGGGAAAGCAGCAGGCCGGCTGGTCCAGCCCCGATGATGGCGATTTGGGTGCGCATGATGGGGTTGTTATTCATTCAGTCGCAGCGCTTGGCAAATGCTTTTTGCTGCGTTGGGCCATGCCGCTGCATCGGCTGGGCCGCGCCGTTTTTTGCAAGCCGTTCCCAAGAACGTACAAGCGATCGGCACCCTCGTGCATAACGGTAGCGCATTGCCTCTTCGCTCCGTCAGCTCTTCATTCCCGCGGCGCGCGCCACCGCAGTCCAGCGGGCGATATCGGCGCGAATACGCGACCCGAATTCGTCCGGCCCGATATCGAGCGGCTCGTAACCCTGCTTGTGAAGCGCATCGACCGCAGCGGGCGATTGCATCGCCTTGCGCGCCGCATTGGCGAGCGTGGTGACGACCGGTTGCGGCGTTCCCGCCGGCGCCAGCAGCCCGAGCCACAAGTTGAAATCGAAACCGGGAATCCCCGCCTCCGTCATGGTCGGCGCGTCCGGCAACAGGCTCGAGCGTTTGGCGCCCGTGGTCGCCAGCACGGCAAGCTGGCCCGCCCTGATCTGCCCGATGGTTGATGAGCCGACGATGAACGACATCGTGATGCGGCCGGCGATCAGATCGGTGACCGATTCCGGGCTGCCCGGGTACGGCACATGCACCAGCTTGATGCCGGCCTTCTGCTCGAACAGCACGCCGCACAGATGCGGCAGGCTGCCGGCGCCGACCGAGCCGAAGGTCAACACGCCCGGCTTTGCCTTGGCGAGCGCAACAAGTTCGGCAACGCTCTTGACGCCGAGCGACGGATTGACCGTCAGGAAGAATGGGCCCTCGGCAAGTTGCGCCACCGGCGCGAAATCCTTGCTCATGTCGAGCGGTGGCGAGGTCGGATTGATGATCTCGTTGGTGAGCGACGATAGCGCCGGCAGGAACAGCGTGTAGCCGTCCTTCGGTGCGCGCGCGACAAAATGCGCGGCGATGCTGGAGCCCGCGCCCGGCCGGTTCTCGACCACCACCTGCTGGCCAACAAGCGGCCCCGCCTCGCGCGCAAAGATGCGCGCCACCACGTCGGACGCCGCGCCCGCCGTGAAGCCGACGATGAGCCGGACCGGGCGTGACGGATAGGTATCGGCGAATGCAACGCCCGAAGCCGCCGGCATCGCCGCCGCACTCGCCGTCAGCCGCAGAAATTCCCGACGTGGCATTGTCATTTTGTTCGTCATTGCATTACCCCTAAATTTAACCGGCTGTGACCCGAACCCGATCGCCTTCGGCCACGAGCCTCGTGCCGAGCTTTTCGCTGCGCGTCGCCAGATCGGCGAGCGTTTCGGCTTCGTCGGCCAGATCGCACAAATAGGTTTCGTTGTTCTCGTTGCTGCGTACGAAACGGAATTCACATCCCGTGACCGCGCCGCGCTCGAACGTCACGTCGATCAAAAGACCGGCCCAGCCGGAATGCTTACGGCCGAGATGGCCGGTCGCAAAGGTGAAATTGCACAGGCCGTAGAAGATCGGCCGGCCCTTATAGATTTCGATCGGCAACAGATAATGCGGCCCGTGGCCCATCACGATGTCGGCGCCGGCATCGATCGCCGCGTGCGCGATATCCGTCATGTATTGCAGCGGATCGCGCCGCAGCCCCCAATGGCAGGAGGCGACGACGATATCGGCCTGCGGCCGCAGCGCGGCGATGTCCTTGCCGAACTCTGCGAGATAACCGGCATCCGCCCAGGTCACCACCAGCGGCGGCACGCCCGGCCGGTTCGGCGGCGGCATGCCCGGAACGAGGCGGCCCGTCGGCACCTGATAGGCGGTGTGGCCGCACAGCACGGCGATGCCGGGTGAATCGGCGCCGGCCTCGTGGTCGGTCGGCCAATACACCGAGCTGCGCTGCACGACGCCGACGCGCAGCCCGTTGCGGGCAACGATCGCGGGTGCGCGCGCCGCGGCGAGATTGGGCCCGGCGCCAGTGTGCGCAATGCCGAGCCGATCCAAGACGCCGAGCGAGGCCGCGATGTTGTCGGCGCCGTAATTGACATTGTTGGCGACACCGACCGCATGAAAGCCGCCGAGCCGCAACGCCTCGCCGCCGGCCTGCGGATCGGCAAAAAAGCCCTCGATGTCGTGCGAGCGCCGCGCCGGCAGATGCAGGCAGCATTCCAGATTGCCGAACACGACGTCGGCCGCGTGCAGTTCGGCGGCAATCCACCGGAATGGAATTGCCGCGTCGGTGACGTTCATCAGATTGACGTCACCCGTCAATGTGAGCTTGCCCGCCATATCCCTCCCCCGGTCGACGCACCGCTAATTCTTTAAGCCCAACCAACATGGACATTCGCCTTAGCGCAAGTGGGGGCGACTGCTCCTTCTCCGCGCGTGGAGGGGAATCCCGTCATTGCGAGGAGCGAAGCGACGAAACAATCCGAAACGGCCTCTCGGCCCACACAAGCCGCCCTGGATTGCTTCGCTCCGCTCGCAATGACGACCTCCATCGTTCTCGCGATGCGCCTTTTGTTCGCGTCCCGAGCTTGGCCAAGTTTTCACGAAACGGGCCCCACACATAAAAGGGGGCGAGCGCCGAAAGGCGCCTACTTAGAGACCGCTTCGCGCTATCGCAGCTGTGGCCCGCCTGAGAGAAGCGATGGCGAAATCCGGGTATCTCAACCCGGGCGACGCTTGATAAATTATCCAAATCGTTCAGATTATTCAGTGTCAACGTTTGGGGGCATCATGTTCAGCCGCATGCTTGTTATCGCGTTTGGCGCGGGCTTTTTGTTCGCCCCGCCCGCGTTCGCCGTAAGCCAGCAGGATCGCGACGCCTGCCAGTCCAAGGATCCGGCGGCCGCTATAGCGGGCTGCAGCAGCATCATCGGCGACGCGGCCGAGACGCCGCAAGGGCGCGCCGATGCTTATGTGTTTCGCGCCGCCGCGTATCTGGCGCAGGGCAACGCGGATCGCGCCATCGCCGATTACGGCGAGGCCCTCAAACTGTCGCCGCGGGATTTCGCCGCCTATGTGGGCCGCGCGCTCGTCGAATTCAAAAACGGCCAGAAGGACGCGGCGATCCTCGATTACAGCATCGCCGACAAACTCAATGCCGGCGCCGTGGCGCTGATCGTCCCGGGCAACGCCGACCTCCGGCAGATCGCCGATGCGGCACGCGCTTCGCCGCCACCGGCGAACGCATTGGCCCTGGTCGACCAGTTGCCGCAAACCGCGGCGGCGCCGGCGACTGCCCCGCCGCCGCCCTGCCCGCGCCTGCGCCGCCGCCCCCTCCGTCACCCCCGCTGCAATCCGAAGCACCGCCAGCCCCACCGCCACCGCCACCGCCCAAGATGTGGAATTCGATTGCCTCGTCGATCTGGCGGGTTCATGGCCGTGTCCACGTCGCCGTCGGCTATTCGGGACTACGACAAACCGAAGCGGACGCAAGACAGAGCGCGCTGGACGCCTGCCGTAACGGCGGCGGCCGCACCTGTGAAATCGCGCGGCGCCTGGAATTTCGGCTGCGTCTACATCACCACCGGTTCGACACGGAGTCGGGCGGGATGGGGATCCGGCAACAGCGAGGAAGCTGCGCTCAGCAAATGCCGTGAGGACGGCTTGAGCTGCAAAAAGCCCATCGGTGGCTGCGTCGATTAGAGTAATAGCCCGTTTGCGCGCGGGCTTGCGCCCGCACCCCGGAATGGCGAGCATGGGCGTCTGGGTTATCGGGCGCCGGCAAATACAAGCACGCGCGCTGCGACACCCATAATGTCTGGGAGGGCTGCGCAATGTCCAAACGAATGATCGCGGCTTTGGCCGCACTGGCGGTCTCGGCCGGCGCCGCATCGGCGCAAGAGGTGAAACTCGGCCTGATCCTGCCCTATACGGGCGTCGGCGCCGAACTGGGGCAGCAGATGGATCGCGCCGCAGAACTTTATCTGAAACAGAACGCCGCCCAGATCAGTCCCTACAAGATCACCCTCATCAAGCGTGATTCCAAAGCGCCGAACGGCGCCGAGGCCAAGGTCGCCGCCCAGGAATTGCTGACGCAGAACAAGGTCGATGTGCTGGCCGGCTGGAGCTATTCGCCGGACGCCATCGCGTCGGCGCCGATCGTCACCGCCGGCAAGAAGCTCGGCGTCATCATGAATGCCGGAACCTCGTTCATCACCAACCTGTCGCCGTATTACGTGCGCACCTCGTTCACGCTGTGGCATTCGAGCTACGCGCTCGGCATCGCGGCCGCCAAGACCCTGCACGCCAAGACCGCGGTCGTCGCCTATACGGACTATCCGCCCGGCAAGGACAGCCTCGACGCTTTCAAGCTCGCCTTCGAACAGAATGGCGGCAAGGTGCTCGACGCCATTCCGGCCGGGGGACCGGGCCAGGTGCCGGACTTCACGCCGTTCTTCCAGCGCGCCAAGAACGAACACCCGGACGTGCTGTTCGTGTTCGTGCCGGCCGGCGACCACGCCACCGCGGTGGTCAAGACCTACGGCGCGCTCGGCATGCGCGCCGCCGGCACCAAACTGATCGGACCGGGCGACATCGTCCAGGACACCAAGCTGCAAGGCATGGGCGACGCCGCGATCGGCCTGATCACCATGCACCACTACAATGCCGATCTCGACAATCCGCAGAACAAGGCGTTCGTCGCCGCCTGGAAGAAAGAATACGGCGCCGACGCGTCGACCGATTTCTTCGCAGTCGGCGCCTGGGATGCGATGGCGGCGATTACGCACGCGGTGCAAGCCACCAAAGGCAAGATGAACGGCGACGCCGCGGTGAAGTCGCTGCTCGGCTGGAAATACACAAGTCCGCAGGGCCCGATCATGATCGATCCGCAGACCCGCGACATCGTCATGAACGAATATCTCGACGAGGTGGTCAAAGGCGCCGACGGCAAATTGCATGAGAAGGTTCTGGAAACGATCCCCAACGTCAAAGACGAGTGCAAGGCGCTGCAGTTCGGACCGTGCAAGCCGAAGTCTTAAACAGGGAAGCGGCACGGCAGCGAATGACGGAGCGCGCGATTCGCGCCTTCGTTTTGTTGAACACCTGAACACGATTGCGTGACACTGCGGTCTCGCAATGGGACATGCAGTTCCATTTCGGGACTCTTCTGGAACCGACAAAAAAGCCCGCCAAATCGCGAGTTCCATCGATCGAGATCGCCGGCAAAGGAACGAAATCGATTGACGCAAATTAAGATTAAATTGGTTTCCTTAGCCCCACTCCGGCCTTTGCCTCATAATTACCTAGCGATTGCCTCGGTGATGCCTCGGTGTCTTTCGATGCAAGCCGCCGAGGGACAACCTTGGTGGACATTCAAAACCTGTCAGCAACATTTTTCGGCATGTCTCTGATTGCACGCGCCATCATCAGTAACGCCGCGCGACAAGACGGCGAGAAGCGCGTGATCCGACCTTCCGGTCGGTCCAGCTGACAAATCACAACCGAAGCGCGTAAGAGAGAGTGTAGCGCCTCTCTTCGCGTCACAGTGAGGCGTACACGATGAAGCTTGGAAGCCATATCAATTTTTTGGGCACCATCGGAACAGCAAGTATTCTCTTGTGGGGCCTTTCCCAGAGCAGAGCGAAGCCCGAATATTCTCCGGCCTATATTCAAGTGCAGACGCTGCCGCGGCCGGCTCAAAACGTAGCGATTCATTTTCCGCCGAAGCCGCGACGCATCCTGGCGAAAACAGCTCGTCATTTGGACGAAGACACCGCCATCACCGACACTGGCAGTCTGCGCAAATACGCCGCCGTCGAACCGATGGAGCCGCTCCACCAATTCGTCTCAAAGGAAACCGGCAATGAGCTGGCGACTCCAAACGATCTCCGGACCGGCCCGCCCTGCGCGCAACACGCTCAGCGCCGCGCACCGAACAGAGATCAAAATATCTCGTCACTTGACCGCGGATGTCACCATCAAGAATCTTTGCAAGTTGCACCAATATACCGCCGTCGAGCCGAAAACAGCGCGTGTATCAATTGGCCTCCACAGAAAGCGCCGATGCAATGAGCCGCCCGCCCGAGGTGGAGGTGACGCCGTTCATTCAAAAAATCATGAACAAGGTGCGGCCGAAGCAGCTTACCGGAACGCTGACGGTCGAAGGCAAGGAATACGCGTTTGGTTCAGGCGGCCACGGTCAATCCATTCCCTATGGAGACTACCTGATAACGCCGGATGCGGTCGGTTCCTGGGGCAGCAGGCACGGCGCCATCGGCGTTGCGAATGGCAGCATCCCTGACCCAAAATTGCACCGCGATCGCGACGGAATTGAACTTGCACGCCGCCACCAATGACAAACTTGAAACGGATGGCTGTGTCTCCATCAAAAAAGATCAATGGCCTGAGTTTCAAAAAGCAGGTCCTCGGCATGGTGAAGGATAACAAGAAGGTCTACCTCCATGTTTCGGATCAAGGCGCATCGGTCTCCACCGAGCCGCTCGAATTCATCGGCGAGACCATTTCCGAACCGATATTTCGCGATGTGCTGAACACGATCGAGAACCCGCCCTCGAAGGTCGAGGATGACAGGCCGGCACGTAAGGCATAGCGCAAGATCGCGGTTTCGAGGCGAAAGGCACGCAGGCCTGTCGTGCGGTCATGATTGCAGGCACCGGCACTCAGGCGGCGCCAGGCTGCGGTCATGAACCTCCGCTTGCATTGATCGCGCGAGAACGATGCGGATGCTGTCGGAAGCAAGCAAACCGTTCTGGAATGGACGAGCGCGCGATCGGCCGAGCATGGCCAGACTGTCTTGATTGACTGACCGCGCCCCGCCGGGCATGCTTGGTGCGCACCACTTCAGCCCACAATCCAAGCAGTGCCGCGCCCATGCCCAAGCTTTACGAAGCTCTTGCCGAAGCATTCCTCGCCGAAGGAGTCGACACGCAGTTCGTCCTGATGGGCGACGGCAACATGCACTGGTCGACCGCGTTCGCCAAACTGCCCGGCGTGCAGACCGTCCACGTGCGGCACGAGCACGTCACCGTTGCGGCGGCGACCGCCTATAACGTCGCGACCGGCAAGGTCGCGGTTGCGTCGGTGACGTGCGGACCGGGCGTGACGCAGTTGATGACGGCGCTGCCGGCCGCGGTGCGCGCCCGCCTGCCGATGGTGGTGTTCGCCGGCGAGTCGCCGATCAACGCCAAGTTCTACAATCAGTATATCGACCAGGCGCCGCTGGTGACGGCGACCGGAGCGCATTACATCGCCGCGCACAGCGTGCCGCGCATGATGGACTACGTGCGCGAGGCCTTCCACGTCGCCAAGTACGAGCGGCAGCCCGTGGTGTTGGGCATTCCCTACGACCTGCAGAAGGTCGAGTACATGGCCAACCAGCCCTACGAGACCTCGGCCATGTACCAGCCCAAGGTCGGGCGCATGCAGCCCGATCCTGAGCTCGTGGCCGAGGTTGTCGAGCGGCTGGCTGCGGCTAAGCGGCCTATCATCTTTGGCGGCCGCGGCGTGCTGCGGTCCGGCGCGCGCGATGCGGTGATTAAGCTCGCCGACCGCTGCGGGGCGCTGCTCTCCAACACGCTGCCGGCGCGTGGTCTTTTTCACAACCACCCGTTCGCACTCAATATTGCGGGCAGCTATTTCACGGCGCTGGGCAAAGAGATGTTCGAGTCGGCGGACCTCGTGCTCGCAGTCGGCACCAGCCTGTCCTACTACACCGGCGTCGGGCACTATTGGGGAAAGTCGTACAAGATACAGTTGGACGATGCACCACGCGGACTGCGCGACGGGCAAAAGGCGGCCGACCTTTATGTCAGATCTGACGCGCTCGCTGGCGTCGAGGCCATCCTCGCCGGCCTCGACAAGAAATTGGGGGCCGGTAAATCGACCGCGGCGGCGATACGCTCGAAAGAGCTAGCGCATCGCATAGCGACCGAGCCGCCGGACTCGATGCCGTTCGACATCGAGCCGGGGTTGCTCGATCCGCGCGAAGCGATCAAAGCCATCGACGCGGTCGTGCCGAAGGATTGGGACTGCGTCGTCGGCGGCGGCCACCAGGCCTATTTCAACGCCCAGATGCGCGGCCGGCCGGCGGAGCTCTACACCACGGTGCGCGAGTTCGGCGCGGTCGGCAACGGCCTGTCGTATGCGCTCGGCGTCGCGGCGGCGCGCCGACAAGGCCGCGACGGCAAGGTCGTGCTGTTCGAAGGCGACGGCGGGCTCCTGTTTCACATCCAGGAGCTGGAGACGCTCAAGCGGCAAGGCCTACGCATCTTGATCTGCGCGATGAATGACGGCGGCTACGGTTCGGAGTTTCACAAGCTTCGCGCCGACGGAATCGACGACAGCCTGGCGGTGTTCGGCCGCCCCCCGCTCGAAGCCATCGCGCGCGGCTTCGGGCTGCGCGGCCACGAGATCCGCGACGTATCGCTGATCCCGAAGCTGTTTGCGGATTTCACCGCCCAGGGCGAGAGCGAGATCTGGAATATCCAGATTTCCGACAAGGTTACCGCGCCGGTGATCCGCCAGACCATCAAGCGCGGCCACGGCAATATGTGAGCTTCGCTCACCGGCTGGCTTAGTGCCAGCCGGAGCCGGCGTGCGGAATATCGCGCCATGAGCGCGGCGGCCTGACCGGCGCCAAGCGCATTTGCGCCCGTTCCATGTGGGCCTCGTAGCCGCGTTGCAAGGCGTCGACCAGAACGTGCCAGTAATGTCTCATGACCATCTCCAAACGTCGGCGGGGCCGGTTCGCGATCCCGCAACCTCGCCATGGAAATGGGCTTTCGCGGCCAGCACTTAATGGGACGCCGTGCGAAGGGACCGTTCTTCAAGCCTGAACAATCCGGAGCTGGAACCGGCCGTCTCCCCGATTGTTCAGCCAGGCCAAGTGCTCCATTCGATCGGCACCGGATTAAAAAAGCCGCGGCAGCGCTCAGATTAGTCCGCAGCAGGAGCACGACGTTCCTGCCGATAATCAGGAGACAGCAATGAGCACGAAATCAAAATTTGCCATTCTGGCGGCTTTCCTGGCGCTCAGCGCGGCGTCGCCCGCGTTTGCCCAGTCCCAAAACGACGATCAGACGACGGCGGCCAAGCTTGACGAAGTGACCTTCCAGCAGGCCACCCCGAGCGACTTCCGGATGGCTCCGGTCATGATCGACTATTCGGACAATCCCAACGCGGCCGGCGGTGGCAGCTATGGTTACAACGACCACGTCCACCACGACTACATCTGAACGCACTGATCTGATCTCGGCTGATCCGATCTTGGGAAGCAGGGCCGCGTTTTCGGCCCTGTTTTCCGTTTGGGCCGAGGCCTGGGCCGAGGCCGTGTCTCACGCCGCGCGTCTATGCCGGGCGATCAGCTGGTCAGCAACGTCGTTGAGATCATTGCCGACAAGGTGCGGCTGCGGCCCTACCCCCAGCACATCGTTGCCGGCACGCTTGATCAGCGCGGCCTGCCATCCGGCTGCGACAGCGCCGAGCGTGCTTCCAGGAGTATTTCCGCACCCACAAGCCGCCGCTGCTGGCCGTGTGGGGCAAGAACGACCCGTTCTTTCTTCCGCCGGGCGCCGAAGCGTTCAAGCGCGACATCCCGAAAGCGGTGGTTCGCTTCCTGGATACCGGGCATTTCGCGGTGGAGACGCACGCCCGCGATATCGCCGACAGCATCCGCGACTTCCTCAGCTAGGCGCGCTGCTGCGGCGAAGCAAATGTGGCTCTGCTCATGGCGATCCGTCCAGAGCCCGCGATCTAATGCGCTTGCGCCACCTCAAGCTTACCGCCACTCGCCTCGGTCTCCGGCGGGAAATCGTATGGGCCCATGCGTGCAAAGAGAATGCAGCTGCACGCCAGCAGCACCTCAAACAATGCGAATGCGGGCAAATAGGAATGATAGCGGTCGTAGGAGAGCCCCATCAGATACGGACCGACGCCGGTGCCGACTGAAAAGATGCAGAACATGTAGCCGTAGATTTCGCCGAACGACTTCAAGCCGAAATAGCGGCTGACGAAGAACGACATCAGATCCATTTCCGATCCGATGCCGAGACCGCAGAGTACGGCGCCGGCAAGCGCCCAATATCCGGTCGCGACACCGCTCAGCAGTGCGACGCCGATCATGGCGGTGGCGAAGAAAAACATCGCGATGAATGGTCCGAAAATCAGGTCGAGGAAATAGCCGGCCAGCACGCGGCCGAAAATCATCGCCAAACCCGACGCGGACAGAGCCGTGGTCGCGACTTCAGCCGGAATGCCGCGATCGGTGAGCAGCGCGACGACCTGCGTCACAGTGCCGGTGATCGAGACGCCGCCGAACAGCAGGGCCACCGTCAGCGCCCAGAATTTCCACGATTGTGTCAGCGCCTGCCGTGTCGTCAGGCCCCTCGCGGAAGACGGCGCGGCGCGATGCGCCACGCCGCGCGGTTCGCGGATGAACAGCGCACATGCCGGAAACGCGATAACGAGGATGGCGGCGCCGAGAACGAGGTATGCGCTGCGCCATCCCGATGTCGCGATCAGATGCTCCGCAAGCTGCGGGATAAGCGTAACGCCCAGCCCGATGCCCGCCATGGTCACGCCAAGGGCTAATCCGCGCTGCCGGTCGAACCAGGCGGTCACGGTCTTGGCGTAGGCAGTCGGCAGTTGTCCAGCGCTGGCAAAGCCGGAAAAAGCGAACAGCCCGTAAAGCAGCATGAGCGACGGGGTCAGCAGCGCCAGCGCCGCCGTCGCCGCCGCGAACAAGACGATCGAAGGCAGCAACACCGCGCGAACACCAAAACGGTCCATCAATCTGCCGGCGATGGGACTTGCCAGCGCGCTGAGCGTGGTACTGAAAACCAGCGCCGCCGAAAAAGCGCCGCGGCTCATTCCCAGCGCCTCGGACACCGGCTTGAGGAAGATCGCGAAAGCAAAAACGTTGATCGGTCCCTGCCCTACGATCTGACCCAGAACGGAAGCAAAGACCACCCACCAGGGGCTTCGTGTCTTGTCCATGGCTGCCGGCCTTGTACGCCGCGACGATCAGCCGGCCTTCTTCAACAGATGACCCCACTTCGCCAGCGTCTGTGCCCGAAGCTCGGGACTGGATTCGGCGACCGGTGCGAAATCCTTCATCCATTCATAGGGCCGGCATGCCGAGATGATGGCACGAGAATTGTGCATCTGACCCTTGGGCTTGCGCGGATCGAGCTGGCCGCTCCAGGCATTGCGTATGATTTCGATATCTTCCGATGGATCGCACCGCGTTGACATCGCCCACAGCACGTCGAACGTATTGGTCGGATCGATATCGTCGTCGACGACCACGACAAAGCGGTTGATGTAATTGCCGGCGTGCGCTCCGGCGACGAGCAGACCGGCCTGTTTGGCGTGACCCGCATAGGCCTGTTTGATTGCGATGATGTTGAACAGGCGGCCGCCGCCGGCCTCGTGACACCAGACCCCGGTGACGCCGGGTAGGCCGGCCTTCTCGACCTGATCCCAGATCATCGAGGCTTTCATCACGCACTTGCTCAGCGAATAATCGGAGGGCGGCCGCATCGGGCAGGCCATCGTCAGAATTGGATCGTTGCGGTAATAGACGCGGCGGACGCGGACGACATTGTCGTGGCGCACGGAACTGGCGTAATAGCCGGTCCATTCTCCGAACGGGCCTTCCGGCGCCTCGACGTCGGGCAGGATTTCGCCTTCCAGCACGATCTCCGCGCGTGCCGGCATCGGCAGGCCGTGAAGCTGGCTCTTCAGCGTCTCGAACGGCATGCCGCGGTGGCCGCCCGCATAGGAGAATTCCGAAACGCCGAACCCGACTTCGTTACCGCCAGCCAGGAACAGGAGCGGGTCGGACCCACAGCAGATGACCACCGGACAGGGCTTGCCCTGCTTGAAATATTTCTCGCGGATTTGCCGGCCGTGCTTTCCCGGCGACATCCACAGCCCAACGGTGTTGCGATCGTGGAGCTGCGCCCGATAGGTGCCGATATTGACCCAATCGGAATCGGGATCGCGCATGATGACGAGATCGCCAGTGCCGATATAACGGCCACCGTCTTTTTCGTGGAGAAACGGCACCGGAAATTTGGTCAGGTCCACCGCATCGTCGCTGTCAACGTTCTCAAGCAACGGTCCCTTGTCGACGTAGGTATTTGGAATTGTCGCGAACGTCTTCATGCGGTCGCGATAGGCACGCACGACGTCCAGCGGATGCTTCGGCAGCGGCAATCCGAGCGTAATCGCCAGTCGCCGCGGCGAGTTGGTCATCCCAGACAGCACCCGGTAGTTGGCCGGATAGCCGGGGATATTCTCGAACAGAATCGCGGGCGGATTTTCGGGCTGGCCGTGATAGATCATCTCCGCAATCAGCCCCATCTCGAGTTTCCAGTTGGCGCCGGAAACGCGTTTGATTTCGCCGATGGAATCCACGCGCTCGATCCAATCGCGCAGATCAACATGGGGCTCGGCAAATTCGCCGATGCGGATGGGGTTGGCGACGCGGGTTTTGGTATCGACGTAATTCATGACAGCCTCCTCAGAGCCCCCAGAAGATCAGTGCGACGAGCGTGATGGTGACGACGATGATCTGGACGATGCCCCAGTACATTCCGGTCGCAAAAATCTCGCGGTCGCGTCCAACGGTGTTCACCAGCGATGCGGCGAACCGGATCAGCGGCGGCTTGATGGCGTTGGTCGGGCCCATGGCCACGAGCGTGACCAGGCCGACCAGAAGCGCCAGCGGAAGGCCCAGCATCGAAGCGGGCGTGATCTGCATTTGCGAGAACAGAAAGACTGCCGGCGCACCCTGGCCGAATGTCATGCCGCCGAGATAGATCAGGCCGGAGTCGAGCAGCATGTAGAGCGTCTTGCCGCCCGATGACAGAACCTGGCCAAGAAACTTGATCTGGCCGGTATCGACCATCAGGTAGACGGTCGCGCTGCCGAACAGAAGAGTAATCAGGCTCGACATGCCGTGGCGTGTGCCGGCCGCAAGATCGTGAAGCGGATTGGTCCGCTTCATCGCGAAAAAGTAGCAGGCGGCCACCGCGACGAAAATCGGAAACGCCGGCGCTGTCAGCAGATTGACATTCACCGGGCTGAAGCCCGCGGCCGAAAACGTCGGAGCAAATTTGGCCAGCGCCTTGGCGACACTCGGCACCAGCGTGACAACCGCATAGCCAATCGCGATCAGGAGCGGCGCGTAGGCGCGAAGCAGCGTCGCCATCGGAAAGGAGGGCTCCACCGCCTGTATCGGAGTAGCCGCGGCCGACAGGCTTGCGGCCGGCTTCAAGCTTGCGGGGCTGTGCTTTTCGTAGCGGCCATAGATGAGCAGGAAGACGAGCGAGATCGTGGCGCCGGCCATCAGGGTCAGATCGTAGTATTGCGGCCAAACCTGCGTGAACAGGATGATGCCGGCGACGTTGCTCAGCGAAAGGATCCAGAACAGAATCTGGCTTTCGCGTTCGAAGAAGCGGAATTTGAGGATCCGGAACGTGCCGTAGATGGAGACAAAGACGATCGGGATGGTGAGCAGGCCGGATGCCTGTGCGATCTGCGGGACCGGCACGTGGGTCGCGGCGCTGGCAATGACCGCGCCGATGAAGAGACCGGCGAACGGAATGCACCATGACACGTAGACCAGATAGCCGATGGCGGCCTGGATGCCGTCAAAGCCGAGTTCGGCCAGGCCGGGAATGGCAACCGGGTACACGGCATATACGTTGAAGGTGCCGATGAACCCGCTCAGCAGAGCGATCATCGTCAGGCCTTGCCCCTTGGGATCCTTGCTCGGAAAAATCGACTCCACCGACTTGAGCAGAACCTGGATCAGGCCTGTCTCGCGATAAGTGTGGCCGAAGACCTGCCCCGACCACAGCAGCAGAAACGCGCTCCACATTGTCAGATTGCCCCACAGACCGGCTTCGATGCTGTGGATCGGCGAGGCGTGGTAATAGACGAGGACGACCGCAAATTCGACGAGGCATGTCCACAGTGCCGTCATCAGGGCGCTGAGCCGGAAAACCAGAAATCCGGCGACAAGCATTGCAAAGGGTAATAGTGCGATGATTATTTTTGTGGTCGTTACCATGACATTCTCCGCCCGCCTCGCTCGACATATCGAGGACACCCAGGCGAAGAGCTTTGATCTGGCGCAAACAGATCGGTATTTTCAGGATTTTATTAAGTTGCGTCGATTTCGACCGTAACAATCGCAATAACAACTCGCGCGAGCGTAGCTGCAGCCAGCAGTAGCGTGACTAATTTTTTCCTCATCCGCGCGGACGATTTCGCGCCGCATTCTAATCAGTTCAAAGCGTAAGCAGATCGCCCGTCGCTTTGATTAAAAGCGGAACGACCGCATTGAAATCTTCAAAATGAATGGCCTCTACGGATGAGTTCCGGGCTAGGTACTAACTCATACTTTAGGGTGAGCCACTATGGGGCTGAACGAATCGCAACTGGCGAATGCCGGCATCCTGCCATTTCCACACGCCTCGCATGGCCGCGCGCCGGCGTGGCCGATGGCGCAGGATCAGCGGCTCCTGCACACCGTGCTCGAAAACATGTCGCAGGGCGTGCTGATGTTCGACGCCGAGGCGCGCCTGGTATTCTGCAATCGCCGCTACATCGAAATGTACGGGTTGCCGGCCGAAGCAGCGAAAGCGGGCTCGTCGTTGCTCGATCTGCTCAAACACCGGCTCGTGGCACGGACTTTTTCGGGCGATCCCGGCGAGTACGTCGCCGAACTGCTGGCGAAGATTGCCGAGGGCGAGACCTTCCACAGCGTCGTCACCGCGGGCGACGGCCGCGCCATTTCAGTTCTCAACAAGCCGCTCGCGGACGGCGGCTGGCTTGCCACCCATGAAGACGTCACCGAGCGCCGCCGCGCTGAAGAGCGCATCGCCCATATGGCCGGCCACGACGCGCTGACCGACCTGCCCAATCGCGTGCTGCTGCGCGAGCGGCTCGAACACGAGCTCAAGCGCGTCAAGCGGGGCGAAAATCTCGCGGTGCTCTGCCTCGATCTCGATCATTTCAAGAGTGTCAACGACACGCTCGGCCATCCGATCGGTGACGAACTTTTAAAGCTTGTCGCCGACCGGCTGCGCGGCTGCACGCGGGAGCCCGACACCATTGCCCGGCTCGGCGGCGACGAATTCGCGATCATCATGACGCAGATGCACCAGCCTGGCGACGCCGCGGCGCTATCGCGGCGCATCCGCGACTCGATCATCAAGCCGTACCAGGTCGATGGCCATCAGATCATCACCGATATCAGCATCGGCATTTCGATCGCGCCGATCGACGGCGTCGAGCCGGATCAGCTTTTGAAAAACGCCGACATGGCGTTGTACGGCGCCAAAGGTGACGGCCGCGGCATGTACCGTTTCTTCGAGCAGGAAATGGACAAGCGCATGAAGGAGCGGCGCGGACTCGAAATGGATCTGCGTCAGGCGCTCAATAACGGCGAATTCGAACTGCACTATCAGCCGCTCGTTAATCTACAAACCAATGAAATCACCGCGTTCGAGGCGCTGCTGCGCTGGAATCATCCGTCCAAGGGCCTGATCTCGCCGGCCGATTTCATACCGATCGCCGAAGAAACCGGCCTTATCGTCTCGATCGGCGAATGGGTATTGCGCACGGCGTGCAAAGAAACCGCCAACTGGCCGGGGCACGTCAAGGTCGCGGTCAATCTTTCGCCGGCGCAGCTCAAGAGCAAGAATCTGATGGCGATCGTGATGAGCGCGCTCGAGGACAGCGGCATGCAGCCCGAGCGGCTGCAACTCGAAATCACCGAAACCATGCTGATGCAGAATACGTTCGCAACGCTCGGCATGCTACATCAGCTGCGCAAGCTCGGTGTACAGATCGCGATGGACGATTTCGGCACCGGCTACTCATCGCTCAGCTACCTGCGCAGCTTCCCGTTCGACAAGATCAAGATCGACCGCTCTTTCATTCAGGATCTGTCCAACGGCGCCGAGCCGCGCGCCATCGTGCACGCGGTCGCGGGGCTGGCGAAATGTCTCAACATGATTTCGACCGCCGAAGGCGTCGAAACGCAGCAGCAACTGGATACGCTGCAGGCCGTCGGCTGCACCGAGATGCAGGGCTACCTGTTCAGCCGCGCCCGGCCGGCCAGCGAGGTGATGCAGCTGTTCGAATCGCGTTTCGCGAAGGCCGTGAACGCGTAGGCGCGGCGGCCCAATCCGACAAACCGACCTGGGTGCCTTCCCTCGACACAATCGAGGGAGTGAGGGTGAGGGGCCTGTCCGCAAAATCTGAGCGGCGGACGGGCCCCCTCATTCCGGCAGCCGGTTACGGCCCGGCGATCCCCATCGCGTCGACGAACTCGCGGCGCACTTCGGCCGGCTGGCCGAAATGGTGACGGAATTCCTTGAGCCGCTGGCGAAGGATCGGGTCCTTGTCGTAATCGGCGAGCGGAATGCCCTCGGTGTTGAACTCGCGCGCCATGTTGGGCAGCGAGATGCACGCGGCCTCGTTGGCGCTGCGTATGATGCCGCCCGGCTCCCTGCCTTCCGCCAGTGCCTCGAGCTCCTTGAAGAAGCGCGCGCGCATCAGCGAGATGCCGATATCGCTCGAACGCAGATTTTCCTTGGTGCGATCGGCGATGCGGCCCTGGCCGACCCAGGCGACGATATCCTGATTGATGACGTGGCTGGTGATCCAGCGGCCGTCCTCGCGCTGAATCGGGCTCTTCCACGCCGGCACGCGCTCCTGGGCGTAGGGCTCGCGGCCCTTGGGCACGCGCATGAAGAACCACGCGACCGACAGCGTATTCTCGTCGTCGACCGGCACGCGCCATTCGAAATGGCTGCCGAGATAAAAGCCGTTCGGCCACAATGCGACGCGGCCGACGGTCCAGTAGCGGTCCTCTTCGCTCTGGCCTTCGCGCACTCGCTTGTAGATCAGCCCGTGCTCGAACTCCTCGAACTTTAGTTTCAGATGCTTGGGCGCGGCGTTCTTGTCGCCGCCGCGCAGTCGCGCGCCCCAATTGTCGTGCATCCATTCGAAATGCACCGGGTCGGATGAGTTCTCCTGGCACTGAAACCAGTTGCACGGAATGTCAGCGAGCACGATCTCGCGAAAGCCGTTGGTCCAGGTGAACGGCTCCCACACCGGCAGTTCCGGGGCCGGCAGCGGGCCCATATAGGCAAACAACAGCCCGGCGCATTCCTTGACCGGGTAAGCCTTGACCTCGCAGCCGGACTTCGACGGCTTCGGATTGGTGGTGTCCTCATAGGGCTGCTCGAGGCAGCGGCCGGTCTGGTCGAAGAACCAGCCATGATACGAGCAGCGGATGCCGCGCTCCTCGACCCACCCATAGGACATGTCGGCGCGGCGATGCGGGCAATGGCGATCGATCAGGCCGTAGCGCCCGCCCCGATCGCGGTACAGCACGAGGTCCTCGCCGAGGATGCGTACCGGCTTGATCGGATTGGTGGCGTCAAGCTCGCTGGCGCCGCCGATCGGCTGCCAGTAGCGGCGCAAGAGCGCGCCCATCGGGGTGCCGGGCCCGACCCGGGTGAGCATGTCGTTGCGTGCAGCGGTGAGCACGTTCTACCTCCCTGCGATACGCCATTCAGGCGACGGATCATTCCATGTCTGGTCTTCCATGTCTCGCGGCGCACCGCGAGGGCCGCCGCAATCGCGATACGGCGGCGCCGGGGCAATTATGGCCCGAATTTCGAATCAATTCGAAAGAATTTCCTTATCGCGAAGGCAAGCTTTCTGTCGTTTGATTTCGCCATGAGTGTCGGGAAACCAGCAGCGACTGGCAGTGCCCAGTGGTACGTCCAGGCGGACCACGTCCGGCGTCTTGGCCACGGCTTGCACGCGACCCATGCGGGTTTCAACGACCGGCGCGCCAATTCGCTGGCGCTGATCATTACGACATCGCTTCTGCTCGTGCTGTTCGCATCCGCCCTCATGGTCGGCGGGCACGCCATCATCACCCCGCTGTTACGCGCACCCGCGGTTGATGGCGCAAGTCTCAACCGCCGCGGCGATATCGTCTTTACGATGCCGGACGGTACATTCTGCCAGCACATGACGTTCGATAATTCGACCGGACAAATGAGCCCAGGCGGCATCAACCGTTGCGACCCCGACGCCGACAGCGGCTCCGGCAGCCGCGGAACCGGCTTCAAGTGGGCGCACTGATGCTCGGCTCGCGCTGATCGGAAGCCTGTCGAAAACTTGGCGCCGGCTGCAAGTCGCTGGAACTTTTTGTTTGCCCTTCAATAACCTTATTCCCATGGCCCGTCGCTCGCTCGCGTCCGGCACCGCCGGAGCGTAAGAGCAACAACGAGGCGGCATATGGGGACGTTTTTGCGGACGTTGGGTTTCATCTCCCGGTTGATCATTCCCGGTTCCATCCTTATTGGCGGCATCACTGCGGCCAATGCGCAAAGCGAAGCGCTGCAGCAGGCCTGCACGCCGGACGCGATGCGGCTCTGCCAGCAATTCATCCCGGACCGGGCCAAGATCACCCGCTGCATGATGAGCAAGCGTTCGCAGATCAGCGCGCCCTGCCGTTCGGCGATGCGCGCGGAGGGACAGCGCCGCCACAAAGAGGCGCGATATCACCACCGCCGCGGGCATTACGTGCGGCACGCGAATCGCGACTGAGCAAACGCGTCGCGGCTCACCACGTGTAGCGCAGGGTTCCTGAGCCGCCGTAGGTCTGCGAGCCTCGCGCGAATTCGCCATCGAACTTGGCGAGCAACGACCAGTTCGGCGTGAAGAACAGTTGCGCGCCGGCTGAGGTGAGCGCCGAGTTTTTGGGGATCGGCGCGCCGTTGACGGTGAAGCCGGTACCCGGCAGCGATTCGAACGATGCGCCGAGCGCGGGATTGCTGACCCAGTCGTGCGCCCAGGCAACCTTGGCGCGCAGGATCAGCGGCAGATCGCCAAGCGCGGTGAGATCGTCGAAGCGGCTGCCGAGTTCGGTACGCGTCTCGGTGCCGTTCATCGCATTGTAGGTCAGCCCAAAGCCGCCACCGGTCAGATCGGTTTCGCTGTAGGTGGGCGTGCGAAAGTCTTGCGTCTGGACGGCCGCATACGGCGTGAACGCCGAACACATTGTGAGATGCCGGTACAGCGAAGCGGTAGCCGCCTTCCAGCCGCGCCGCATAGCTCTGGCCTTGAAAGCGCGCGGTGAGCTGGTCGCCCATCGCGGTACGATTTGTCGTGAACCAGTTGTTGGCGAAGGCCAGCGCGCCACCGAGATACCACGGACCGTTATGCGTCACACCATAGACGCCGGCCAGCACGGCGTCGCTCCGGCCGGTGCCGAGCACATTGGCCAAATTCCAGTTGGTGCCGCCGCCAGCGAGCGAGAAGCCGAGTACCGTGTCAGGCGAGACGTGATAGTCCGTGCCGGCCGCATAGCCATAGGTGCTGGTCGTCACGTTGTTTGATCCGGCTGCCGGATCGCCATTCGTGGTGGCGCTGCCGCCGAAGCCCGAGGCCCACGCGCTCCAGCGCTGATCGAACCCCGTCGCGGCCGCCCTCCTGGGCTGGAGGCAGCCGGCGTTTTCAACAATCCCGCATAGGCGAGCGCGATGTCGGGCGGCAGGTTCGTTTGTTGATCCGGCGCAAAGCCGAGCGCACCGGCGCCTGTCGAAGGATTCCAGCGCCCATCGACGAACGGATCGAGCATCAGTCCCAGGAATTCATTCATCAGATCGAAGGCGCCACGCTGCGCGCTGGTGCCGTCCTCGCCGTCGATCTGCGACAGCGTATTCTGCAGGCCGGCGCCGCTCAAAGTGAACAGCGGCAGGAAACTCGCCGGCAGAGCGCCGCCATTGTCAATAAAAGCGTTTATCGTGCTGGCGGTATTTTGCTTGTTGCCGGTCAGCGGCGTGCCGTTGCCGATCGAAGCGGTAAAGTCCAGGAACACGTCGGTCGACGTGTAATCGAGCTTGAACAGTCCCGGTGGAACGTTCGTCGTGGTCAAGCTGGAGAAGGTACCGCTTAGTCCGGAAGCATGAAGTAGATCGTAGGTCCGGGTCAGATAAGTGCCGGGTCCGAAATTCGCCTGGACGGTGCCGGCGAGCGAGGCCGTGCCGGTCACGGTGGCGAATGTGGACGTCGTCGGATTGAGATAGACGACATAGAGCGCGCCCGACTGGAACGCGAGATTGCCCACAATCGTCATCGAGGTGCCGGGCATGCCGGGCGTGCCCGGTGCAAAGGTGGCGCCTGAGACAATTGTCACCGTCGGCGGATCAACGGTGCCGATACCCGACAATGTACCGCCCGCGCCGATGGTCACGCTCGACGTACCGGTGATCGTGCCGAGGACATCCAGCGTACCGCCGCTGATGTTGGTGGCGCCGCTGTAGCTGTCGGTGCCTTCGATCAGCGTGGTGCCTGCGGTCGCGGTGATGCTGGCGGTGCCGCCGATATTGTCGATGATGCCGCCCGTGGCGTTGATCACAGCATTCAGCGCGCCGTTCTGCAACGTGCCGCCGGCGAGATTGACGGCGGCCTGCGTCTGCGTCGTGCCGCCAAGGTCGAGAGTGGCCCCGGTGTTGATTGTCGTCGTCTTGCTTGTCGCGCCGAGCGTCCCCAAGCCCGATAGGGCGAGCGTGCCGGTGTCGATCGTCGTGCCGCCGGAATAGAGGTTCGCGCCGGAAAGCGTCAGGATACCCGCGCCGATCTTGGTCAGCCCGCCGACGCCGCCGATATTGCCCGAGAGGACATCATTGTTGCCGTCGGTATCGAAAGCTGCCGCCGCCGGTATTAAGCGTAACGCTGCGCGCGCTGTTGAACGAGCACAGGAATTGCAGCGTAGCGCCGCCACCAATGGCGACGCCGCCCGAGGCGTCGCCGAGGCTGTGGTCGGACGAACATTGCGAGTGTGCCTTCGCTGATCGTCGTGCCACCGAAATAAAGGTTGGTGCCGGTGAGTGTCGTCGTTCCCGGCCCGAGCTGGGTGACGTTTCCGTTGCCGGAAATCACGCCCCCATAAGTGTAGACGCCGGACTGATCGAATCCGAACGTCCCGTTGTCGGTTACGTCAGGCGCAACGCTGCCGCCGGTGCCCACGAGCAGGGTTCCGGCATTGGCAATGACAAGCGCCGTGCCGGCGGTTGCGTTGCCGATGGCGCCGTCGAGCTGCACGGTGCCGGAATTGATGTTGATGTTATTCACCTGGCTGATGGCGCTGGCATAGGTGAGCGTGCCGGCGCCGAGCACGACGTTGACGGTGTCGCCATTGTTCTGGCCGACGATATTGCCGGCAATAGCGCCACCGGAAATGTTGAGGGTGTCGCCATGCGAAGACAGCTCGATCGCGCCGGAAATCGTTCCGCTCTGCTGATCGATAATGAGCGTATCAGGCGCATTGACGAAATTGAGCGCGACACCGCCGGTGCCGGTGATATTGCCGGAATTGACGATGGCGCCGGTGAAGCTCGAGACGCCGGCCGCAATCGCAATGCCGGTGTGGCCGGTGATGTTGCCGGAACTGGTGATGCCGCCCGCGAAAGTCGAGATCGCCACCGTCGCCCTATTCGCAGCGCCGGAGAAGGTGGTGTTGCCGCCGACGAAGATGCCAACGCCTGCCACCGAAATCGTGCCGAGATTTGTGATTCCTCCGCTGAAGGTGGAGATCGTCACCGACGCCGTCGTATTCAGAGTGCCGGCGACGGAGGCGTTGCCGCCGACGAAGATGCCAATGCCTACCCCCGAGATCGTACCGGAGTTTGTGATCCCTCCGCTGAAGGTGGAGATCGTCACCAACGCCGTGTGCTGAGGGTCGAAGGCGCCGGCATTGCCGCCGATCCAGATGCCGGCGCCGCCGGCGCTGATCGTGCCACCGTTCGAGATGCCGCCCGCAAATGTCGAGATGATAACCGATGCGGTCTGATGTGAGCCGGTGCCGGCGACGCTCGCGTTGCCGCCTAACCAGATGCCAGTGCCGCCAGTCGAAATCGTGCCGTCGTTGACGATCCCGCCGCCAAAAGACGAAACGGTCACGCTTGCGGTATTGCCCGTGCGTAGAGCGCCATCGGCGCCGGCGGTGCCCCCGACCCAGATGCCGGCGTTGCTGGCTGAGATCGTCCCATGGTTGGCGATGCCGCTGCCGAACAACGAAATCGTCACACCGGCACTGTCAGACCCTGAAACTTCGCCTCCGATGGTGGCGGCGCCGCCGACCATGATGCCGGCGGTGCCGGCCATAATAGTGCCGGTGTTGGTGATACCCGCGCTGAAGGTCGAAATCGTCAGGGCGGCGGTGTCGGCGTTAAACAGGAAGCCGTCCACATTTGCACTGCCGCCAACCAGGATACCGGCGCCCGCAGCCGAGATCGTCCCGCCATTGGAGATGCCGCCGTCGAATGATGCGATTGTCACTGTCGCATTTTCATACTGCAATTCACTGTTGCTCAAATCTGCCGTGCCGCCAATCCAAATACCGGCGCCACCGGCCGTAATCACGCCGCCATTGGAGATGCCGCCGGTGAAGGTCGAAATCGCCACCGTCGCGGTTTCGGTGTTGCCGGCGGCCACACCGGCGTTGCCGCCGACAAAAATGCCCGAGCCGCCGGACGAAATCGTGCCTGAATTGATGACGGCGCCGCCGAAGGTCGAGATCGTCACCGACCCTTGTTGCCCGGTGGGAAAACCCAATTGCGCCATGCCGCCGACGAAAATGCCATTCTGTCCGGCCGAGATCGTTGCGGAATTAGTGATGTTGCCGGCGAAGTTCGCGATTGTAACCGCGCCGGAATCGTAGCCCGTGCCACCGACAAGAATACCCTGACCGGCAGCCGCGATGATGCTGCCGGAATTGCTGATATCGCCTGAGAAGCTAGAAGATCGTGACCGATGAGGAGGAGTGCGCTCCGGCCTCGGCCAAGCCTCCGATCACAACGCCATTGTATCCCGCCGAAATCGTCCCCGAATTGGCAATGCCGCCCGAGAAGGTCGATAACGTAAACCTCAGGCCGGACAGGGCTACGGCGCCGACGAAAACGCCGGCTCCGCCAACCGCCGAGATCGTGCCGGCGTTGGTGATGCCGCCGGTGATCGTCGGACCGTTGAGCAGGATGGCGGTGACGTTGGTCGCGATCTTGCTCGCCGCATCGATGGCGATGGCATGATCGGTCGCAATCAGGGAGCCGCCCACAATCTGGCCGGCGATGGTGCTGTCCACAATGCGAACGGCGGTCGGAGCCGTAATGGTGCCGCCGCCAATGGCGCCGCTGAAGCTCCTGACGTGGCTGATCAGGATGCCGGCGCCGGATGCCGCCGTGATGCTGCCGCTGTTGCCGACGCCGCCGGAGAAGTTCGCCACATTGGCAACCAGGATGGCGGTATGAGCCGCCGACAGCGTGCCGGTGTTGCTGATGCCGCCGCCGAAGGTGGTGACGTTGGCGGCGCCATGACCGGTCGTGCCGCCGACGAAAATGTCGTGGCCGGCCGCGCTGATGATCGCCGGCGCTGGAAATGCCCCCCGTGAGGGTCGGGCCGGTGACGCTGATGCCGGTGTGGCTCGCGTTGATGACGCCGGCGCTTTGAACGGCGATGCCGTGCGTGGTCGCCAGAATGATCCCGGTGTCGACGATGCCGATCGCATTCGTGATGGTGACGCCCGCGACTCCGATGCCGGTCGTGGCAGAGATCATGCCGGAGTTGCTGATATTGCCGCTGAACGTCGAGATCGCCGCAGTCGCGGTGCCGGTGATGTAAGCACCGGCATTGACGCCGAGCAGAATGCCGGCGCCTCCCGCCGAAATCAGGCCGGAATTGGTGATGCCGCCCGAGAATGTTGAGATCGTCAGCGTTGCAGTGGCGTGCTCCGCCTCATCGGCGCCGGCGTTGCCGCCGACCCAGATGCCGTTGCCGCCCGCGAGGATCGTACCGGAGTTGCTGATACCTCCGGTAAACGCAGAGATTGTTACCGACGCGCTGGAGTTACCGTGACTTACACCGGCGCTCCCGCCGACAAAAATGCCGCTGCCGCCCGCCGAGATCAGCCCGCTATTGCTGATGCCGCCGCCGAAGCTTCCGATCGCCACCACAGCGGTATCAAATTGCAGGGTGCTGGCATTGCCGCCGACCCAAATGCCGTTGCCGGTGTGGCCGGCGGTGATCGTGCCGGAGTTGGTGATGCCGCCCGCAAAGGTCGAGACGGTCAAGGAGGCGGCGCCATTGCTGGAATTCGCGAAAGAGACGACGCCGCCTACAAGGATGCCATGACCGCCCGCCGAGATCGTCCCGTCATTGCTGACGGCGCCGGTGAAGGTCGAGATCGTCACCGAACCACTGCCATCGAAGACCTGGCCGCCGACGACGATGCCATCGCCGGACGCCACGATATGGCCGCTGCTGCTGTTGACGATGCTGCCGCTGAACGTCCCGATCGTCACGGCGCCGCCGGAGGCGCTGCCGCCCACCATGATGCCGTGGCCGTGGCTCGCGGTGATCGAGCCTGAATTGAAAATTCCGGTGTCGAACGTCGAAACCGTGACGGCAGCGGCATCGAAGAAGCCGCCGTTCACGCTGGCGTTGCCGCCGATCCAGATGCCGTTGCCGCCCGCCGCTATCGTCCCAGTATTGGTGATGCCGCCACTGAAGGTGGAAAGCGTGACGATCGCTTGATCGTCATTGCCATAGATATCGGCGCTGCCGCCGAGCCAGATGCCGCTGCCGGCCGCCGTGATCGTCCCCGCATTGGTGATGCCGCCGCCGAATGTTGAGATTGTAACAGATACCGCGCTACCGTTTACGCCAGTGACGGAATTGCCGACCATGAAGGATTCGCCGACCAAGATGCCCGCGCCGGCAGCCGCGGCAATTGTACCCGCATTGCTGATGCCGCCGGTGAAGGTCTGGCCATCGACGACGATGGCGGTGACACCGGAATTGATCTTGCTTGTCGCGTCGATCGCGATGCCGTGAGTGGTGGCGGCAATGTCGCCGGCATCGACGATCTGGCCGTTGATCGTGCTGTTGGCGACACTGATGCCGGTCGCTGCGGTGATTGTTCCATAGTTGGCGATGTTGCTCCCGCTGAAGGTCGTGACACCCGAAACCGCGATGCCCGCCCCAACCGTCGCCGTGATCGCGTTGCTGTTGGTGATTCCGCCGGAGAAGCTTCCGACATTGGAAACCGAAATGCCGGTCCCACCCGAGATCGTGCCGAGATTGACGATGCCTCCGCCGAAAGTGGAGACGTTGGCGACGGCGATGCCGGCGCCGCCCGCCGTCAGCGTCCCACCGGTGGAATTCACGATGCCGCCGGCAAAATTCGAGATGCCGCTGAGCGCGATCGCATTTCCACCGGCGGAGATCGAGCCGGTGTTGGTGATTCCGCCGCCGAAGGTGGTGACGCCACCGCCTACGAAAATCCCGTCATTTGCGGCGCTGATGGTGCCGGCGTTCGATATGCCGCCGGTCAATGTCGGGCCGGTGATCTTGATGCCGGTTTGACTTGAGACGATCGTGCTCGCGGCGTCGATCAGGATGCCGTGCGCCACCCCCTGGATGACGCCGCTGTCGACGATGCCGCCGCTGATCGTGGCGCTGCCGATCAGGATACCGGTATTGGCCGAGATCTTGCCGCTGTTGCTGATGTTGCCGCTGAAATTCGCAACCGGGTACGTGCCTTGAGTGTCCGTAATGCCGACAACGATGCCGTAACCGCCCGCGCTGATCGCACCGCTGTTGGTGATGCCGCCGCTGAATGTGCTGACGCCGTAGACGGCAATCGCCGAATATGTCGAAGCGTTGATCGTGCCCGCGTTGGTGATGCCGTCGGTGAAGGTTGCGTTGTCGTAAACGTAGATGCCGTAATCGCCGGTTATTGTCCCGTTGTTGGTGATGCCGCCGCTGAAGGTCGAGTTGTACAGGTCTTCAATGCCCGCGACACTGACATTGATCTGTCCATTGTTGGTGATGCCCCCGCCGAAACTGCCGACAGCGCCGTTGCCGCCGACATCGATGCCATAGTCGCCGTTCAACACACCATGCGTGTCGTTGAGGATTCCGCCTGAAAACGTCGACCCGCCGTTGACCCAGATATCGACATAAGGAGCGGTGATCGTACCGGTGTTGACGATGCCGCCTAGGAAGGTCGAAACGCCGAAGACGTTGATGCCGTTCTTCGAAGCGCCCGTTGCCGAGATCGTGCCGGTGTTGGTGATGCCGCCGCTGAATGTCGAAAGGGAGAACCCGGCATCACCGACGCGGATGCCCGTAGCGCTCGTCACAGTGAGCGCGCCGCTGTTGACGATCCCGCCGGTGAGCGAACTGACATAGTAGACGCCGATGCCGGTATCGTGGTTGGCGGAGATCGTGCCCGAATTAGTGATGCCGTTGCCGAACGTATAAAGGTCGGAGACGTAAATGCCATAACCGGCCGAGATCGTTCCGGAGTTACTGACGCCGCCGGTGAAAGTGTCCATGCCATAGACGTAAGCCCCTACACCGCCCGCGGCGCTGATCGTGCCAGTGTTGGTGATGCCGCCGGTGAAGGTGGAAATGTCGTAGGCATAGATCGCCGTTTGTGCGACCGAGATTGTGCCGGAATTGATAATTCCGCCGCCGAAACTGCTGAGCACGCTTGTGTTGCCGCTCGCGACGATGCCGTTCTTGCCGGTCAGCGAGGCGCCGGTAGTGTTGACGATCCCGCCCGAAAAAGCCGACGCGTTGTTGATCTTGATATCGGCATTGCCGGCGCTGATCGATCCGGCGTTGGTGATGCTGCCGGAAAAAATCAGAGCGGCGTTGTTGAGATAAATGCCGTTTTTAGTGGCGCCCGATGCCGAGATGGTGCCGGCATTGCTGATCGCGCCGGTAAACGTCGTCCCGGTGATCTGAATTCCCGAGGTGCCGGTGGCGGTGAGTTTGCTGGTGCTGTCGAGCGATATGCCGCCCGCCAGCACACCGCTGTCCTCGATGCTGCCGGCGATCGTGCTGTTATTGCGAACGATGATGCCATTCGGCGAGATCGTGCCGGAGTTGGCGATGGACCCGCTGACAGTGGCGCCATGGAGATTGATGCCGGTGATGATGCCGGTATTGGTGCAACCCGACGCCGAGCCGGTGATGCTGGTGTTGCAGGCCGCAAACGCCGGCGGCGCGCCGCCGCCAATCAGCAGCGCGGCGACCGAGCTCGACGCCAACAGCGAAGCGAACTTACCGTTGCGCAACCCAACCTTGTCGACCGCAGACAACTCACGCCCCCGGCCCCACTGTGGAGGCCAGTTGTCCTCTGCCGACACCGCCATTCCCACGCCGTTTGAAGTTCCGACAGCCTATCGGTGGCCAACAACGGCAAGCAATCGCGGGTATCTATTTACTTCTCGATAGCCGGCCGAATTCTCCCCCATGTGGCCCGTGGGCCACGAACAACACGCGTACAAACGCTACGGGCACACGCAAAAGGAGAGCTATCGAACCGAAACAACCGACTGCATACCAAGCGTAAGGCTTCGCCTATTGCATCGGCTTGATGCCAAGCGCCTCGGCGAATTTGGCGACCTTGGCGCGCTGATCGTCGATCGAGGTGGCGAATTCCTCAGGCCCGCCGATGTTGAGAATCTGACCGGTGAGCGCCAGACGATCCTTGATGGTCGCGTCCGCGACACTGGCGAAATCGGTCGCGATACGTTTGCGCAGATCGAGCGGCATCATGCCAGGCGGCGCGAACAGACCGACCAGCCCATCGATGGTCAGCGCCGGGAAGCCTGCCTCCTGCACGGTCGGCACGTTCGGCTGGGCCGGCGTGCGCTGCGTGTTAGTGATGGCGAGCAGCGTGATCTTGCCTGAGTCGAGCTGGGGCTGCACGATCGCCAGCGCCAACTCGTAGACCTGCACCCGGTTTTCGCCGAGATCCTTGGCGGCATCGACCGGGTTGCGATACGGCACCTTAGTCATCTGCAAGCCGCTGTCCTTGAGCCAGCCCGCGAACAGAAAATCGAGCGCTCCAGTCACGCCCGCCCAATTGAGCTTGCCGGGCTCCGCGCGCGCCCGTTTGACCAGATCGGCGAGCGTATCGATTTTCAGTTGCTTGGGCACCGCGATCACGATGAAAGTATTCGACACCCGCACGATCGGAACGAGATCGCTCGGCTTGTAGGGCAGCTTGTCGTGCAGGAACGGATGCGCGGTGAACGACGACGACGGCGCGAACAACAGCACGTGGTCGTCATGCGCGGTGACGAACGCGTTGATGGCGACAAGGCCGTCGCCGCCGGGCCGGTTTTCGACGATGACCGGCTGGCCCCATTTCCGGCTGAGCCGGTCGGCAAACAGCCGGGCGCCGATATCCGAACCGCTGCCTGCGCCGAGCGTCAGGATCAATTTCACCGGCCGTGTCGGCCATGCCGCTGCGGCGCGCGCGCCGCTCCCCAGCACGACGGCGGCGAGCAGGCCGAACGACAGCGCAAGCAAGGCATGGAGCTTGTGTCGCATCGTGTCCTCCCGATTTCACATTGTCTTGCGGCGCTTATTGTGCCGCTTTGATCCCGAGACGCTTGGCGATGCCGGCCGCCATGGCGCGTTGCGCGTCGATCGATTTGGCGAATTCTTCCGGCCCGGCGATGTTCATGATCTGCCCGCTCTTGGTCAACCGATCCTCGATGGTCGGATCGGCGACGGCACGGACGTCGGCGGCGATGCGCTCACGCAGGGCAAGCGGCATGCCGGATGGCCCGAACAGGCCGACCAGCCCATCAAGCGTCAGGTCGGGAAAGCCGGCCTGCGCCGCGGTCGGCAGGTTCGGCTCGGTCGGCGCGCGCGTGGTGTTGGTTACGGCGATCATTTTGGCGGTGCCGGATTCGACCTCCGGGCGCACGATGGCCAGCGCCGGCAGGTAGACCTGCACGCGGTTCTCGCCGAGATCCTTGGCGGCGTCGACCGGATTGCGATACGGCACCTTGGTGATGTCGATGTGCTCCTGCGCCAGGAAGCCTGAAAACAACAAGTCGTTGAGACCGGTGACGGCGGCCCAATTGAGCTTGCCGGGTTCGGCGCGGGCGCGCGCCACCATCTGGGCGATCGAATCGATGTGGGTCGCGGTCGGCACCACGACCACCACGATGGTGTTGGACACGCGCACGATCGGCACGAGGTCGGCGGGCTTGTAGGGCAGCGTATCGTGCGCATACGGATGCGCGGTGAACGAGCCGGACGGCGCGAACAGCAGCACATGATCGTCATGCGCGGTGACGAAGGCATTGATGGCGACGAGCCCATCGCCGCCGGGACGGTTGTCGACGATCACCGGCTGGCCCCATTTCCGGCTCAGCCGGTCGGCAAACAGCCGCGCGCCGATATCGGCGCCGCTGCCGACGCCGAGCGTGACGATGAACTTGACCGGCCGCGTTGGCCACTTCGTTTGCGCCGAAGCATCGGTCGCGCCCGCCATGACGGCGGCAAGCCCGAGCATTACGGCCACGAGCAAGCGGAATTGCGCTTTCACTTTGCCCCCCTTTTGCGCCGATCCTTGGCGTCGACGCTTTTTTCGACTGAATTCCAGTCGAACGAAAAGCGCGTCAGGTTTCAAGCCCGCTCGGCACGTTCTTGTTCTCGCTGGAAAGTTTCATGCCGGCGGCCAGCGCCATGGTTTCGGCGAGCGCCGCAAAATCCTTCTGCAGATATTCTTCCGGATTCTTCTGCAGCATGGCGGCGCCGAAATGGCCTTGCAGCACTTCACGCGTCGCCGCCGTCACCGGCATCGGCACGTCCATCTCGCGGGCGAGTTCGAGACCGAGATCGAGGTCCTTGCGCAACAGCTCCGGCGTGAATGTCGTAGTCCAGTCGAGATTGACAAGCGCCGGCGACTTGTAGCGCGTGAACATCGAACCCATCACGCCGTTGTTGAGAAACGCCAGGAACGCGTGGCGCGGCACGCCCATCTTGTTGGTGAGTAGCGTGATCTCGATCAGATTTTCGATCACCACGCCGAGCATGACGTTGTGGGCGATCTTGCAGACGCGAGCGAGTTCGCCCTCGCCCACATAGGACACACCCTGCGGCGCGAAAATCTCAATCAGCGGCGTCGCGATCTTGCACGCGGCCTCGGGACCCGACACGACGGCAGAAAGTTTTCCAGCCTTGATGACCTTGGCATTGCCACTCACGGGTGCGGCGACGAAATCAGAGCCGAGCTGCTTGAGCTTGTCGCGGATCGCGGCGGATTCCTCGACCGCGATGGTGGAGCAGTCGACCACGATCGGCGGCATCTTGCCGGCCTGGCTGCAGACGCCGTTCTTGCCGTACAGCACATCCTGCACGCTCTTGCCGGTGTCGAGGATCGAGAACAGCACGTCGACGTCTTTCAGTTCGTAGAGATGGTCGACGACCTTGCCGCCGATCTTGGCCAGCGGTTCTGCCTTGGCGCGGGTGCGATTCCAGATCGAAACGTCGTGGCCGGCCTTGATGAGCCGCTCGGCCATGGGCAAGCCCATGCGGCCCATGCCGATCCAGCCGATCTTCTGCGCGTTCTTGGTGGCCATCGCGAACTCCCTGGCGAACTGCTGTTTAAGTCGCAGATTTCCTATCACAGGGGGCGTTTACTGCAACGCCTTGCCTTTGTAGTTTCGCAGGATGCAGCAAGTTGCGGACATTTCCGACATCGCCGTACAGCCGGCCGGCGGCGAAGCCGGTCCACTATGGCGCGCGCTGCGCAACGTCTTTCCCTTTGTCGTCGTGGGCGGCCTGTGGGAGGTAACGGCCCATCTCGGGCTGTTTCCGGCAAAATTCTTCCCGCCGCTTGAAACCGTCGCGGCGACATTCGTACGTCTGACGGTAAGCGGCGTGTTGCCGCATCACGCGCTCGACACGCTGTTGCGTCTGATCGCCGGCTTTGCCCTCGCGGCGATTGTCGGCGTCGGCATCGGCGTGCTGATGGGGCGCTCGCGCCGGGCCGAAGATTATCTTCTGCCGCTGATCAGCATCGCGGCGCCGATCCCGGGGCTCGCCTACACGCCGCTGTTTCTGCTGTGGTTCGGGCCCGGCAACGTGCCGTCCATCCTGCTGGTGGCGTTCGTCTCGACGTTTCCGATCATCTACAACGCCTGGACCGGCGTGAAGGCCGTCAAGGACATCTGGGTGCGCGCCGCGCACGCCATGGGGGCCGACGACCGCCGGCTGTTCCGCCACGTCATTGTGCCGGGAGCGCTGCCCTACATCCTCACGGGACTGCGGCTCGGCCTGGCGCAGGCCTGGCGCATCCTGGTCGCGGTCGAAATGCTCGCCGCGGTACCGTGGGGATTGGGCTGGATGATTTTCGGCGCCCAGGAATTTCTCAACACCGACGTGATGCTCTCGGGCATCGCGGTGATCGCGCTGATCGGGGTCGGCCTGGAGAAGCTGGTGTTCCAGCCGCTGGAGAATTTCACCGTGGTGCGCTGGGGAATGGTGACGTCATGACCGCGGAACGCGCGCGCTCACTGCGGCGGGGATGCACGAGTTTCGTCGTGCTCGCCGCGCTCTATGAGGCTGCCGTGTACTCGGGCTTCGTCAAGCCGGCGCTGATGCCGCCGCTCGGCACCATCGCGCAGACGCTGTTCGGCATGCTGGCCGACGGCAGCATGTTCGGCCACGCCGGCGCGACGCTCGCTCGCGTGCTGATCGGCTTCGGCCTTGCGGTCGCGGTCGGCCTGCCCCTTGGCGTGCTGATGGCGCGCTTTCGGCCGGTCGAGCATTTCGTGCTGCCGCTCGCCAGCGCGCTGATGCCGATCCCGTCGCTCGCCTGGATCCCGGTGTTCATCCTGTGGTTCGGCCTCGGCGATCTGGTCACCGTGCTGATCGTGTTCTACGCCGCGCTATTTCCGATGCTGCTCAACACCTGGTCGGGCGTGCGCGCCGTCAATCCGATCTGGCTGCGCGCCGCGGGCGCGATGGGAGCAAACGAGCGCCGGCTGTTCTGGAAGGTGATCATCCCGGGCGCATCGCCGTTCATCATCGCCGGATTGCGGCAATCGTTCCTGCGCTCGTGGATCGCGGTGATCGGCGCCGAAATGCTGGCGGCCTCGAACTGGGGTCTCGGCTGGGTCATCTTCGACGCCCAGCAGTTCCTCAATGCCGACGTGATGATGGCCTCGATCCTGGTGATCGGGCTGATCGGTTTCGCCGCCGAGCGGCTGGTGTTCGGTTCGCTCGAGCGCGCCACCATCTATCGCTGGGGCATGGCGCGCATGACGAAGGGATAGGCATCAAAAGCGACAGGCGGCGAGAAAATTCCGCGCGGCACTCTCGAGCAATTTCCGCATAATCCGCGCAATTTATCAAAAGTCACACTTTCGATCCCTCTGTACTTTCTCTTTCGTGGGCACGTCGTGACCGTGCGTGCACGGGCGGTTGGGCTTTGCACGCGTTAGGCTTTGCAAGACGCAATGGAATACAGCCCCTCCATCAACGCGCCATCACGACCATCTCCGTCCCACGACGAAGCCGTCGCGGAGCATGTTGCCCGCAATGGAAGAGCACCCGATTTCGCGCCTCGCATGCCAACCGAAGCCGAATTCAAGCTTTCCTTCGGTGTCGTCTTTCCATTGCTCGGCAACCGCGCCACCTTGAGCCACGAACATCTGCTGCCGATATTCGTTTCCCTGATCGTCGCCCTGATGCTGATGGCGGTCCCGTTTCCGGGGTTTCATTTGATGATGGACGGGAAGCCGACCCCGCCTGCGATCAATGAAGCCTGGCAGGTCTTCTCGATCCTCGCGATCTTCATTGCCTTCCTCATCAACTACTACATCAATCAGATGGCCGGCCGGGCCAGATCCGGCGTGCTCCTCGCGCTCGTCAGCGTCATCACGTTCTGGCTTCTGACGACCCGTTTCTGGGATCTCTGGTACGCACTTTTCTACTTCGTGATCCCGGCGCAAGATCTGGAACAATCCTCAAACGCGCTCGCCGTGATTGTCGGCGATACGTTCGGCACTGGATTGTGCGAGGAAGGCTTCAAGGCGCTGCCTCTGTTCGGACTGGCGCTGATGACGGTGGCATTCACGTCCTTGCACCGCCGCACACGAGGCAGGCTGGGCGACCTTCTTTGCAGCGTCAGCGAACATTTCGGCCTTCGCGATCCTCTCGACGGCATCGTGCTCGGCGCCGCGTCCGGCAGCGGTTTCTTTATTTATGAAACGCTGGTCCAGTACGTTCCCCAGGTGATCCACAACGCGCCAGACCACACAGACCGTGCATTCAACGGATTGGTAGAACTGCTGGGCCGCGGGCTGCCGGAACTGACCGCGCATTCGGCCTACACCGGGCTGTTCGGCTATTTCATCGGGCTCTCGGTGCTGCGGCCCGCCATGGCGATCTATTTGATCCCGCTCGGCTGGCTGCTGGCGGCCGTCCTGCACGGCGCCTGGGACTCGACCAGCGACCTCGTGCATGTGCTCGTGATCAACGTGCCCCTTCACGTCGTGATCGGCGTCCTCAGTTACGCGCTGCTCGCGGGTGCGATCTTCAAGGCACGCGACATTTCGCCGACCTTTGCCCCGCGCTGCTCCAAATTCCGCAGCGTCGATTTCGCCGCTTGAGTTTTCCCGCGGGCACCGCGCCCAAAGCGCGCGATGCTTCATTCCGGCTTGAGATTGCCCTCCTTGATTATCTCCTGATACTTGGCGATATCGGTGCGCACGAAGGTGGCGAACTGGTCGATCGACAAGGCTTGCACTTCCGGACCGATCGCCTTGAGCCGCGCGTTTATCGCGGGCTCAAGAATGATCTTGTTGATCGCCGTATTGAGCTTTTGCGCGATGTCCATCGGCAGCGCACGCGGTCCGAAGAAGCCGACCCACAGCGGAAAATCGAAATTTGAGATTCCGGTGACTTCGGCGACCGTCGGAATGTCCGGGCTCACCGTCGAGCGTTTGACGGTGGAGACCGCCAGGAGCTTGATTTTGCCGCCCTGCGACAGCGGCACAGCGCTCGGATAGGCCGGGAAATAAAAATCGACCTGTCCGGCGGCGACGTCATTCAGCGCCGGGCCGGCGCCCTTGTAGGGCACGTGCACCAGCTTGCTGTCGAGCTTGAGTTTCAACATTTCGCCGGCGAGGTGGCCGGGCGTGCCGACGCCCGCCGAAGCGAACGTCATCGCCTTGCCGGCGCGAAGGGCCGCGGCCCAGTCGGCCGCCGTTGCGTAAGGCGATTTCGCCGGCACAGCGAGCACCAGCGGCATGACACCGGCCAGCGCCACCGGCTGCAGATCCTTGAGCGGATCGTAACCGACGTTTTTCATGAAATACGGATTGATGGCGATCTCGGGCGTCTGCGCCACCGTCAGCGTGTAACCGTCAGGCGCCGCATTGACGACATCGCGCGCGCCGATTGTACCGCCGGCGCCGGCCCGGTTCTCGACGATCACCGACTGGTGCAGTTCGACGCCGAGCTGGTTGCCGATGATCCGACCCAGAATGTCACCGGCACCGCCCGGCGCGAAATTGACGATCAGGTGGATCGGACGGCTCGGATAGGCCTGCGCCTGTACTGGTCTGCGACGACGCCGCCAGCCCGGCCGCGATTGTCGTGGCCGCGATAACGCTGCTAATGATCCGCACGGCATTCCCCACCTTTCAAGTCGACTGTTAGCGCCGACCTAGATGGGGAATTTATTTGAGAGGAAGCGTTACAGGAAGGCCATGCCCCATATCGAGGCCCGCGACATTACGCTCAATTACGATACGCCCGCAGGCGCAGTGGCGGGCGTACGCGGCGTCAGTTTCTCGATGGAGGCCTCCGAATTCCTCTGCATCGTCGGTCCGAGCGGCTGCGGCAAATCAACGCTGCTGAACATCATCGCGGGTTTCCTGACACCGACCGCGGGTGAAATCCGCGTCGCCGGCCAGAAGGTTTCCGGCTATGGCATGGATCGCGGCGTCGTGTTTCAGGACTTCGCCCAGCTGTTTCCGTGGCGCACAGCGCTTGGCAATGTCGCATTCGGCCTGGAGATGAAAGGCGTGCCCAAGGCCGAGCGCGAGAAGATCGCGCTCGAACAGCTGCGCCTCGTCAAGCTCGAGAATTTCGCCAAGTCGTTTCCGCACCACCTGTCCGGCGGCATGCAGCAGCGCGTCGCGATCGCGCGTGCACTCGCCTACAATCCGGCGGTGCTGCTGATGGACGAACCGTTCGCGGCGCTCGATGCACTCACGCGCGACGACATGCAGCGGCTCCTTGCCGACGTATGGCGGGAGACGCGAAAGACGGTGATCTACGTGACCCACAACGTCGCCGAAGCCGTTTACCTCGCCGACCGCGTCGTGGTGATGTCGCCGCATCCCGGCACGGTGAAGACCGAGGTGGCGATCACCCTGCCACGGCCGCGCGATCCGTTGAGCGTCGAGTTTCTCGATCATCAGAAAGAGCTGCTGCGTCTGCTCGGCCAGAAAACCGGGCACGACGCCGGCGGCCACTCCTAACAATGGAGGCCATCATGCATCCGGCTCGATCGAAGAGAATGCGGATGCTCCGCGGCACGCTCGCGGTGCTCGCCATCGCCACGCTTGCGCGCGCCCTGCCGGCGTCGGCGGCCGGCGCCTACCCCAGCCGGCCGATCCGGCTGGTGGTCGGGTTTGCGGCCGGCGGGCCGACCGACGTGCCGGCGCGATTCATCGCCGACAAGCTTGGCGCGGCGCTCAAGCAGACCGTCGTGGTCGAGAACAAACCCGCGGCCGGCGGCATCGTGGCGACGCGCGATGTACTGGCGCAGCCGCCCGACGGCTACACGCTGCTGCTCTGCACGCATTTCGACGCCACCAATGTCGCGGTCTATCGCGATGCCGGCTACAAGCTCTCAGACATCGCCCCGGTATCGCTGATCGCCAAATACTATTACGGCCTGGCGCTGGCCAACGCGGTTCCGGTGCAGGACTTCAAGTCGTTCGTCGCTTACGCGAAAGCGCATCCTGGCGAAGTGACCTATGCGACCGTCGGCGCCGCCTCCGCGCAGGAGATCATGGCGCGCCAGCTCGGCAAGATGACCGGCGTCACCATGACCCGCGTGCCGTTCCGCGGCGGCCTCGGCGTGGTTCAAGAAATAATTGCCGGCCGGGTCGACCTCTATCCGTCACCGACGCTCGCGGTGATGCAGTACTACAAGGCCAAGCAACTGAAGATTTTGGCGACCACCAGTCCTGAACGGCTCGCTACGCTGCCCGAAGTACCGACGCTCAAGGAAGCCGGCTTCGATTTCGTCCGCTTCGGCTGGCTCGGCGTCTGCGCGCGATCCGGCACGCCGCAGCCGATCGTCGATACCCTCAACAAGACCATCGTTTCCATCGTCGCCTCGGCGCCGTATCGGGCGCTGATCGAAAACGCCGGCTCGATCGCCCTTTCGTCGACGCCGCAGGACTTCGGCGCCGTCATGCAAAAGACCTTTTCCGACGTGGTGCCGGCGGTGAAGGAATTCGGCCTCGAACAGCCCTGAGCTAACGAACAAAACGTCAATTCGGAGGACCCCATGATGAGACAGCGACCGATCCTGACCCGGCGGCAATATCTCGGCGCGGCCGGCGCCGGCGCTCTGGTACTCGGGCTTCGCGGCCCACGCCGCGCCAGCGCAGCCGAGACGATCCGCCAGGGCTACCAGACCAACATCTGGGGCATGCCGACGTATTATCTGATGAAGTCCGGCTATCTGGAGAAGCACGGCATTTCGGCGCAGGATTTCGCCGTGCCGTCCGGCAACATCACCATGCAGCAGATGGTCGCCGGCCAGGTCGATCTCGGCACCTATGCGGGTCCGTCCTTTATCATCGGCAACGTCAAGGGCGGACTCGTCGCCATCGCGGTGATCGAGAATGTCGGCAAGACCGCGCGCGTCACCACACGCAAGGACCTCGCCATCACCAAACCCGAAGAATTGCGCGGCAAGCGCATCGCCAATCTGGTCGGCTCTTCGGTCGGCAACGATTTCGACGATATCGTCATGCCGCATTTCGGCATCCACAAGGGCGACTTCCAGGAAGTCCGCATGGACATCACCAACATGGTGGCGGCGCTGTCCGCCAAGACGGTCGACGCCATGGTCAACGTCGAGCCCTACAACGTCATCGCGGTGTCCGACGGCATCGGCAACGACCTGTTGGATTTCTCGCCGTTCGACCCGATGCCGGTGTTCATGGCCGCCACCGCCGACATGGTGGAGAAGCGGCCCGAGGTGATCGTCGCCTACCTCAAGGCGTGGCTCGACGCCGCCAAGGATTTCAAGAACGACCGCAAGAAGGTCAACGACACGATCTACGCGTTCTATGCCAGCAAGGGCTACAAGATGTCGGCGGACACGTTTGCGACCGCGCTCGACCGCGTCGAGGTCGATCCGGGATTTCCGGACCTCAAATCCTACATGCAGCAGCAGGCCGAAATCCTGGTCAAGAACAAGACCATCAAGACCATCCCCGACTGGAGCAAGGCGCTGCGGCCGGATTTCATGGAAAAAGCCAAAGCCGGGGCATAAGATGGCGGTTGAAGAGTGACGAAATCATCGCCAAGTTGCGGGCGCACGAGCGGGAGCTTCGCGCCGCGGGGGTCACCAGCCTCGCGCTGTTCGGTTCGACCGCGCGAGGCGAGCAACGCGTTGACTCCGACGTCGATGTTGTAGTGCGCTTGACCGACGAGGCGCGTCAGGGCGGGTTTGCATATTTTGGACGCATCGACACCCTGAGCCGCAGGTTGGCAGAAATTCTACAGCGCCCGGTCGATGTCGTCGCCGAACCTGTCCAAAAAGATCGGCTTCGGCGAGCCATCGAAAAGGATCGAGTCGTTGCCTTCTGATACTCCGATTTTGCGTCTCGACGACATCCTCGCAAACATCGAACTGATTCAAGAATACACGCGCGGCTATTCGTACGAGACGTTCGCAAATGATCGCAAATGTCAGGATGCGGTGGAACGCTGCGTGTCTCGAATTTCCGAAGCTGCGAGCAAGCTCGAAGGCTCGATCGAAAGCATCATACCTGCCCAGCCGTGGCCGCAAATTCGTGCGGTGGGAAACGTATTGCGGCACGAGTATGATCGCGTTAATCCGATCTTCATCTGGAGAATAGTCAGTGAAGATCTGCAACCGTTGAAAAGTGCGATTCAGTCCGCACTGGATCGCATCCGTCGTGAAGCTCCCGACGATCTTTAGAGTTACATCAAATCCTTAGGAGGGAATCCCCAAAATGGCCGCTACTGAATCAAGCCCGCTGATCTCGACCTACCAACCCGTCGTCTGGAATTTCAAGCTGTTGGCGCACGACATGCTCGGGGGCTTCGGCGGCATGGGCGAAGGCATGTCGGTGCAGATCGCGCCCGACGGGCGCCGCATCATCTGGCTGGCGCACGAGAGCGCGCCGAAGAATTTCACCGCGGTCGACGTCACCGATCCGCGCAAGCCCAAGGTGGTGTGCCAGACCGATCTGCCGCACGCCAACATGCGCTCGAACTCGCTCGAGACCTGCGGCAACATGATGGCGGTGGCCTATCAGACCTCGAAGAAGGACCTGCAGCCCGCGGGCTTCGAGCTGTTCGATATTTCCAGAGCCGGAAAACCCGAAATCGATCTCGTTCTTCGATTGCTCCGGCCCGCATTCGCGCGGTGTGCACCAGCTCTGGTTCTGCGACGGCGAGTATGTGCACTGCGCCTCCGGCTCGCGCGATTTCACGCCGACGCATCCGCAGGATGACCAGTTCTATCGCTGCGTCGACGTACGCAATCCGTCGAAGCCGGTCGAGGTCGGCCGCTGGTGGATGCCGGGCACGCGCCAGGGTGACAATGTTATGCCGCCGACGCGGCATCAGCTCGACAAGGGCTACCGCGCCCACAACACCAACGTCTATCCGCAGCGCCCGGACCGGTGCTACCTCGCCTATATCGACGGCGGCATGTTCGTGCTCGACATTTCCGACAAGGCTAACCCGAAGAAAATTTCGTCGTGGACCAACTCGCCGCCCTATACGGGCTTCATGCACACCATCGTGCCGCTGTTCGATCGCGGCCTGATGCTGGTGACCGACGAGTCGACCGAGAACAACGCCAAGGACTGGCCGAAGCTGATCTGGGTGCTCGACGCGCGCGACGAGACCAACCTGGTGCCGATCTCGACCTGTCCGCTGCCCGATCACACCATCTACGCCAAGGCCGGGCGGTTCGGCGCGCACAACATCCACGAGAACGTGCCGCTGCCGACGGCGTGGCAGAACGACCAGATCGTGCTCGGCACGTTCTTCAACGGCGGGCTTCGCGCCTACGACATTTCCAATCCGTATCAGCCGAAGGAAGTCGGCGTCTTCATGCCGCCGGCGCCGAACGGGGCGCCGACCGGCACGATCCAGATGAACGACGTGTTCGTCGACGAACGCGGCATCGTTTACACGGTCGATCGCCATGTCGGCGGGCTGTACATCCTCGAGATGGATTTTTGATCTCGTAGGGGCGCCCCTTGTGGGCGCCCGGAACGGGGCGGCCACAAGGGTCGCCCCTACGGATACACGATGCTCGACCTGTTTCCTTCGCGTGACGCCAGTCCGTTCGGACGGCGACAAAAGCGCGAGCGCGGCGCGCGCATTCCGGTGACGGTCGTCACCGGATTTTTGGGCGCCGGCAAGACCACGCTGCTGCGCCGCTTTCTGTCGTCGCCGGAAGGCGCCGGCACCGCGGTGATCGTCAACGAGTTCGGCGCTGTCGGCATCGACGACGCGCTGCTGCGCTCGAGCGCCGACGAAACCGTGCTGCTCGGCAACGGCTGCGTTTGCTGCATTACCCGCAGCGACCTGCAGCTTGCACTGCGCCGCCTCGTGTTCGACCGCGAGCGCGGTACGGTGCCGCCGTTTGGCCGCGTCGTCATTGAGACGAGCGGCCTCGCCGATCCGGCGCCGATCCTGCAGACGTTTTCGACCGATCGTGCGCTCGGCGGCGAGTTTCATATCGATGTGGTGCTGGCGGTGGTCGATGCCGTCGGCGGCGAAGCCAATCTCGACGCTGCCGCGGAGGCGCGCAAACAGGTCATCCTCGCCGATCGGCTTGTGATCTCGAAATCCGATCTCGCCGACGCGGCGACGGTTGAGCGCCTGACGCACCGGCTGCAACAGCTCAATCCGCGCGCCGCGATCGATATCGCGATCGCGGGCGCGCTCGATCCCGAGCGCGTGATCGCGCCGACCAGTACCGAGCGATCGGGTTTCGTCGCCGAGGCCGAACATTCCGACGGCATCGAAAGCTTCGTCATCGAGTTGCGCGAGCCGATCGAATGGCTGAGCTTCTCACGGACGATGGAAACATTGACTGCGTTACGTGGCGCCGATCTCCTTCGCGTCAAAGGCATCCTCAACATCAAGGGCTGCCGCGGCCCAGTTGTCATTCAATACGTGCAGCATCTCGCTCATCCGCCGGTCGAACTCGAGTCGTGGCCGGATGCCAACCGCATCAGCCGCGTCGTGTTCATCACGCGCGGCGTACCGGAGCGTCAGGTACGTGACTTGTTCGCCGCCGTCGCGGCGCTGGCGGCTTCGTCGTCCCAACCGGCTGATTGAGGAGGACTTCATGACGTTCGGCTACAGACTGTCGGTTTTTGCTGCCGTCGCGATGACCGTCGCTCAGTCGGCGGCGTTGGCGCAAAATCTTGAGGTCAGGCGCTTCAATCCGTCGGAATGGACCAAGGGACGGTTCACCGAGATCGTGACCGTCAACGGCCCAGGCAAGACGATCTATCTGGCCGGCGTCGGCGCCGAAGATGAGAAGGCGCCGGCGGGACAAAGCGCGCCGATTCTCCATCCCGGCAATCCGTACGAGCAATGCCGTTACGCCTACGACAAGATCAAGCGCAGCTTGACGTCGCAGGGCGCGAACTTGGCGGATGTGGTCAAGCAAGTCGTTTACGTCACCGACGTTCGCTATCAGGCCGACGTCGGCAAGTGCCGGAAGGAAGCCTACGGCAACGGTCCGATCCCGGCGAACACCTTTCTGGTCGTCAGCGCGCTGGCCATTCCGGGGATGCTGCTCGAAATCGACGTGACCGCGGTCGTGCCGAAATAGCCGGCTGCACACGGCACGCCGAAGCGAACTTGCGCATTTTCCAAAAATCGCAACAAGCGCCGCAACGCTCTGCGAACGCACGCCTTACGGCAGACACACGAATGTGATGATTGGCTGCCCTTATTAAGGGTGCGATGCTGCGGCAGTATCGCGGGCGAGACACCCGCACTGATGCGCCGATATTTTTGAGGAGGCTGATATGGGACTGATGGACGTGCTCAATGGCATGCAGAATGGACCGCGCGGGCAGACGACCCCGGGGCAGGGCGGCATGTCGCCGCTGACGATGGCGCTGTTGGGCCTGCTTGCCTACAAGGCGATCAAGAGCGTGACCGGCAGCCCGCAAGGTGCGCCGGCGGGCGGCGCGGCCGCGCCAAGCGGCGGCGGACTTGCAGGAGGACTGCCGGGCGGGCTCGCAGGCGGGCTTGGCGGTCTGCTGCAGGGCGGACTGGGCAGTCTGCTCGGCGGCGGCTCTGCCGGCAGCGTTTTGAGCGGCGGGCTCAATGACCTGCTCAAGCAGCTTCGAGCAAGGCGGCCAAGGCGACGTTGCCAAATCGTGGGTCGGCACCGGACCAAACAAGACCATTGCCCCGGACGATCTCGCCAACGCGCTCGGCACCGACCGCATCAATCAACTGATGCAGGTCTCCGGAATGTCGCGCGACGATCTGCTCAACGGGCTGAGCCAGCATCTGCCCGGTATGATCGATCATCTGACGCCGGGTGGCCGCGTGCCGAACGAGCAGGAAGCGGAGCAACTCGCGGCTGGGTAATCGGCCCGCGTCATGAAATAACGGGGTGACGGAATATGGGAATCATCTGGATCATCATCGTCGGCTTCGTGGCCGGCATCCTCGCGCGCCTGTTTTCTCCGGGTCCAAACAAACCATCGGGCTTTCTTCTGACGACCGTGCTCGGCATCGTCGGCGCCTTTGTCGCCACGTTCCTCGGCCAGGCGATCGGCTGGTACCGGCCGGGTCAGGGCGCGGGCTTCATTGCGGCAACCGTTGGCGCGGTGCTGGTGCTGTTTATCTGGAACAGGCTCGTTGCTTCCGGCGTCATCCACGATCCCGCCGGCAAGCCGTAGATTTAGGCGCGTTTCAGGTTTTCGCCGCCGTTTGCGCGGCGAGCATTTGCTGCGCTGCCTGCGCATCGATCAGCGGATAGGTGTCGAAATGGGCGGGGACAATGTCCGCCCACTCGTTCAAAATCCGATGCAATTGATCGTTGCTCTCGACATCGAGCACCGCGACGGCGCCGCGTCCGGCGCGCGCATAGATATGCCGGCAGATACCGCGCGCCTCGTAGCCGCCAATCCACGGCCAGAACGATTGCCGTGTCTTGGCCATGTCCGATGGCCGCTCCGGCCGCGGCGTTGAGACAACCAGGAACAGCATCCGCGCTCTCCAGCCCTGTGCCCTATTCGGCCGCGGCTGCCGAAGCAAATCCCGAAACGGTGCTGTCGGGCATCTCTGCCTTAAGCCGCGGATAAACGTGGCGCGCGAAATTGCGGATGCTGCGCACCGTCTCGTCGTGCTCGAGAAAGCCCGCCTGGCCCATGATGAGCAGATGGCCGAAGCCGCCGACGGCATCGTACATCTTGCGGATCTGCGCATACACCTGGTCCGGCGTGCCGGCCATCATCAGCCCCGCGTTGATCGTGCCTTCGACGGTGGCCTGGGAGGAAAAATTCCGGTGCTGGTCGCCGACATCGCCGCGCATGATTTTGGCGAATGCCGCCGGCGGCGCATAGCCGGGCGGAAAGGCGAACTGCGGCGGCACCTTGTTGGCCTGGATGTACCAGAGAATCTTTTCAGCGCCCGCGCGCGCGTCCGCCTCGTTGTCCCCCACATAGACCAGCGCCGCATAGGCGAGCCGGTCGATCGGCACATTCTCGCCGCGCCCGGCTTCGCGCCAGCCCTGGCGGTAGGAGTCATAGACGCGGCGCGTACCGTCATAACCGGTGAGGAAGGTTGCCTGCACGTAGCCCTTGGCGCCGACGCGCTGCGCGCCGGCCGGCGTCGTCGTCGACACCCACACCGGCGGATGCGGCTGCTGATAAGGCCGCGGCCAGATGTTGATCTGGCGATGATGAAAGAACCGTCCTTCATGGCTGAACGGGCCGTCGTGGCTGGTCCAGGCCTTGACGATCAGATCGAGCGCCTCGGCGAAGCGCTCGTTCATGCGCACCGGATTGCTGTTGCCGGCGGAAATCTCGTACGGCACCCCGCGCACGAAGCCCGCCTCGAGCCGGCCGTGCGACAGCATGTCGACCATCGCCATTTCCTCGGCGACGCGCACCGGCTGCCGCCGGTTGGCGATCGGATTGCCGAGGATCAGGAGCCGTGCCTTCTTGGTGACGCGCGCCAGCGCCGCGAGCAGGAGCGGCGCCGCCGGATCGACGCAGGTCGCCGTCTGATGATGCTCGTTGAGCATGATCTCGACGCCTTCCTCCTCGGCGATCTGCCACTCTTCGATGTAGCGGTCGTACAGTGCCGCGCCTTTCTTCGGGTCGTAGATGCGGTTCGGCAGGCTGACGCGGATCGAATTCGTATTCCTCCGCGGGCGGCAGATAGGGGTATGCCGTCTCGCTGAAATGCCACGCTCTCATCGCGTTCCTCCCGTCTGCGCACCGCCGTCCAGAAACGCGAACAGCACGCGCGCAAATTCTTCCGGCTGCTCGACCTGCGGCGCATGTCCGGCCTTGGCGATCGTCGTCACCCGCGCATCGGGAATGAGCTTGGCGTAGCCGTCGACATAATCCGCGCCGACCAGGCCGTCGCTCGCGCCACGGATGAACAATGTCGGCGACGCGATGCGATGCAGACGGTGGCGGAGCTTCGGATTGTGCATCCACGGCTCCCAGGTCAGAAGCGCGGTGGTCTCGCGGTTGCGCGCAAACACCGTGAGCTGCGCGTCGCTCATCTTCGCGAAGTCGACTTTTCCCTTGTCGACGTCGTGGTAGATGAGCCGCATTACCTTGTCCTGCGCCATGGCGAAGACATCGGGAATATCGAGTTTGTCGGACGGGCCGAGCTTCACGCCGACCGGGCCGACCAGCGCGAGCTTGCCGATGCGCTCGGGCACCTTGGTGGCGATTTCAGCCGCGAGCCAGCCGCCGAGCGAGGTGCCGACGACATCGACGCGGCCAAGGCCGCGGCGGTCCATCAGTTCCAGATAAAGATGCGCGATATCGTCGATCGTATCGAGCCAGAGCGGCAATCCCGACGCGCCGAAGCCGGGATGCGACGGCGCGATCAGACGGCGGCGTTGCGCCAGCAGACCAACATAGGGCGGATCTGGCGTAAACCCGGAAGCGCCGTGCAGAAACAACAACGGCGGTCCGTCGCCGCCCTCATGCAACTCGATCTCAATGCCGGCGAGCGTGAGCGTCTCGCGCGCCATCACCGATGCATTGGACATTCAGCCTCCCCTGGCGGGCCTTGGCTCTTCATGCATCGACGATGCGGCGCCCGGATTGGCAGCTTAGCGTCCCGGACGGGCCGGAAACAACTGATGGAAATGCCGATCTGCCACGCGCGGGTAGGCACGTTGGCGTTGCACCGCCAAGCGGGCACGCGCCCGGCTCAGGGTCCTGCCGCCACTTCGGATCAGGACGTTCCGATCTTCGCGACGGCGCGCCGCACCGCGGCGATCAAATCCGCGCTGTGCAGGAGATGACTTTCTTCGGCGGTGAGAACACGCTCGAAGGCCCTCCGCTTGAGCGCAAGCACATCGATGCCGCCGTGCTGCAGGTCGACGCCGGCCGCATCGCAGACGATGTCGATGAGACGCTCCACGGCATGAAGGCGGCCAAGCAGATAATCGTTCTCGCGGTAGCGGCGTGAAAAGAATCCGGCAAAATTGTTGAGCGCGATCCCTTTGAGGCTATTCGCACCTGCAAACGCCTTGAGCGTATGCATTTCTTCCGGGCTGATGCGATCGATGAGAATTTCGCGCAGTTCTCCGGTGCCGCGCCCGGTGCTGACCGAGAAGGTCAGCACGTCCCAGAACGGAAAGCCGAGATAGTTGTCCAGAACCTCGCGGCGCGCTTCGGGATGCCATGCCGCGGGATCGAGCGAGGCCAACAGCTCGTCGAGATCGCGCGTCGTGGCGTTGAGATCGATTTCCTTGCCCAGCGTTTCCACCAGCAGATCGATGGTCTTGACGGCCTCGCTCGCCACGAAGGCGCGCGCGAAGGCCGGCAGGTCTTTCGCCTCCGCCGCCGTGAGCGGGTGCTGGAACAGTTTTTCCGCCAGCGCATGGAGGGTCGAACTGAAGGAGCGAGGTTCCTCGCAGCGCTGCAGCACATCGAGCCGCAGGTAGAATTCCCGCTTCAGGCGGTCGACCACGACCGGATCCAGTCCCGGAAAGCGGCCTTCGTCGATGAGCCGGTACAGCCGGTTCTGCCCCTCGATCAGAAATTGCAGCCGGCGCCGGCGATATTCGACGTCGAAGGCGAGAAAAAACTCGACCCAGCGCGGCAACCGCGGCGCGGCGGCGGCCTCTTGGGTGAGCGCCTCGCTCCCGGATCTGCTGTAGACGGCGCCCCGCCGAACGGCCCAGGCGCCGATGATCTCTTCCATCACCCGCGCCTGCGGCGAGTTCGGCGGCGCGCCACCGATCATCGCGATCGTGCGGGCGACAAAGCCCCGAACCGAGGTCAGTTTCAGCCGCACATAACCCTCGTGCGCAAAACCCGCCTCGCGCGCGACGCGATCGTTCACCCGTTCGCGCCAACCGCGGATGTCTTCGGTCGTGAACGGGCTGTCGAGCGGCTTGTCGATGATATCGCCGACCAGTTCGCTGACATGTGGCCGGGCATTCTCGATGATCGACTTGATGCTGCGAGCCTGGGCGTTGAGATTGACCACCCAGGCCAACTCGTTGGCGATCGGCTGCTCGGAGGGCAGATCCGACAGCGCGCCCTTTATCGTCGAAAAGAAATTCGGTAGCTCGGTATCGTTGGCCGCCCGCACCGATTCCGGTTTGGCATCGATGAAGATCAGCCGCCGGTCGACGTCGCGATAGGCGGAGCGGTTGTGGATCGCCGCGATTGCTTCCCGGAACGGCCGGTTGTTGAGCACGGAGCCGTCGATGAAGGCTGCCGTCGCCGGATCGACATCGGCCCGCAGGTGCCGCTCGAAGTTTTTCAGGATGAACTCCTCGCGGCGAGGCCAATGCGCGCCGCGGCTGGCAACCACTTCGTCCATCTCGACGATCTGGGCTGGCGGAAAGGCGCCGGGGAAACAGGAAGTCGCGCGCGCCGCGAATGCCAGCCCCGGCGCATTGTCCAGGTCGAAATCGCTTTCAACCTCGCCGCCGGCGCGCCGCCGATACTTGAAATGCAGGACGTGACGATGTTCGAGTTCGTAGATCAGCGGCGGATCGTGAATTTGCAGCAGTTGGCGGTAGCCATGGTAATCGGTCAGCGTCACGAACAGGTCGAGCCCCTGCCCGGACGGCAACAGCGAAGCCGCGGGCGATTTCGGTTCGCCCATGGCGGTCGCGGCATCGTACATGAGCTCGGCCATGACGCGGCCGGAGAACGGCGGCTTGAACCAGCGCGAGCGCAGGAACAGCGAAAGCTTCTGGCGCACCTCCCGGTCCTTGACCAGATCGAACGCGCCGGACGCCGCGACCGCCCGGATCAGCGGCCGCAAGATCCATTTGCTCCACATGCCGGCGCGAGCTTCCGGCGCCAGCAGCACGGTCACATCGGCATTTTCGAGCCAGAGATCGCGCAACTTTGCGGTCGACAGATCGTGGCTCAGCGCCCGCGCCAGCATGCTGGCATTGATCCCGCCGGCCGAAGCCCCAGCCAGCGTATCGACAATGACCCGCAGTTCGAGCTTGCCGCCGATCTCTCGTAACAGCTCGAAATACTCGGCCTCGGTGTCGTATTCGGGATCTTTGGGGTCGACGAAGTCGAAAAAGTGGGCCTTGGCGCGCTGCGAGCGGTCCGTGATGCGGTGCAGCGCACTGGACGCGCGCACCAGCTTCAGGATCTCCTTGCAGATCCCATGGATATAGACCGCGAGCGAAACCCCGCCGAAGCAGACCAGCGCGATGCGGAGTTCCTTTTCGCGCAAAGCTATCCCCGGAAGCCAAAAGCGCGGTCCCCTACGCTATAGTTGAGCGGATCGGGGTAGATATTGCGTTAATTTTGTCTGTCTGCCGGACAGATGACATGGGCATCAGCGGATCAATTTCGCCCGGCGATCTCCGCCTGCCACGGGGCGATGACGCGCTCCAGCCAGCCGATTAGGTGATTGAGCCCGATGGCGATCGCCATCAGTACGATGATCGGCACGAACATGGTGGCGGTGTCGAAATTGTTGCCCGCATTGATGATGATGCCGCCGAGTCCGGAAATCTCCGTGAAAAATTCGGCCACCACCATGCCCACCACGGCGCGGCCGACCGCGAGCCGGATGCCCGCCATGATGTAGGGCAGTGTCGCGGGCAGCACGATGCGGCGGAGAATCACAGCGTCCGACGCCACCAGAGACTTGCCGACGTCGATCAGCGCCTTAGGCACGGATTTCACGCCGAGCCAGGTATTGATAACGATCGGGAAGATCGCCATCAGAAAAATGACAGCCGCCTTCACCGTGAAGCCGAGGCCGAACCACAGGATCAACAGCGGCACCAGCGCTACCAGCGGCATGGCGTAGCCGCCGGTCACGAACATGCCGAGCGCTGCTTCCACGGCCCGAAACCGACCGAGCACCAGCCCGAGCGGCACACCGGCCGCGATGGCCAGACAGTAGCCGAGCAGGAATGGTTGCAGGCTCTGAACCAGCGCCCCGGCGAGCTTACCGTTGCGCACGAGTTCGATGGACGCCACAAAGATCGCGGTCGGGTAGGAGCCGAAGATCGGATTGATCCGCCGCCCGAAGAATTCCCACAACAGCAGAAATACGCACAGCGAAATCGTGGTGATCACCCAGCGTGGCAACGCGCGCCGCGGCGGCACGGCGTCCGCCGTCTGCTGGCGCGCTGAATTTCGATCGGCAACGTCCGCCATCGTTTCCTCAATGCACCGTTTTGCCGGCGCCGTCATGCAGCGCCTGCCAGATGTGATAGCGGGTCTTGGCGAATGCGTCGGAGCCGCGCACTTTCGCCAGATCGCCGCGCGGGCGCGGTAGCGGCACGTCGACGATCTCATGCAGGCGGCCGTGCTGCATGACGACGACGCGGTCGGCGAGCAACACGGCCTCGTCGAGATCATGGGTGACGAACAAGATGGTCTTTTTGGTGCGCGCGTGGAGCTGCAACAGTTCGCCCTGCAGCGTCTCGCGCGTCTGCGCGTCGAGCGCGCCGAACGGCTCATCCATCAGCAGCACCTTGGGGTCGATCGCGAGCGCCCGCGCAATGCCGACGCGTTGCTGCATGCCGCCGGAGAGCTGATACGGCCGCCGATTGACGCTGTCGCCAAGTCCAACCAGCGTTAGATATCGCATCGCCGTGTCGCGCAACGCGGCGCCGCGCACGCCTTTCATTTCGAAGCCGAACTCGACGTTCTTGAGCGCAGTGAGCCACGGCAGCAATTCGGCGTGCTGAAACACCATGCCGCGATCGTAGCCGCAGCCATGGATCTGCGTGCCGTCGACGGTCACACGGCCGCTGCTCGCATCCTCGAGCCCCATGGCGATGCGCAAAGCCGTGGTCTTACCGCAGCCGGACGGGCCGATCAGCGCCACTACTTCGCCGTCGCGCACCGTGAAGCTCAGCCGGTCAAGCGCCTGCACGTTCTGCAATTCGCCCTCGACGCGCAGCGTGAAGCGCTTCGACACATCGATCAGGCTGACTTCACCCATGGGCGCACTCAATCCAGTTCGATTTCGTCATTGCGAGCGAAGCGAAGCAATCCAGGGGGTGATCCGCGAGGCGCCAAATCCGGCTGGATTGCTTCGTCGCTACGCTCCTCGCAATGACGGCTCTTCAATGCATATCGCGCGACGATCTTGAGCGCAGCCTCGCGCGCCCGGCTGTCGAGCACCTTCGACAGATCCAGAAGCTTGGGGATACTGCCGACTTTGACCAGTTCTTCGTTGAGCCAGTTAAACTTGTCCATCGGGATCGGCACGTCAGTGCCGATGGCATGCTGCCTGCTGACGAGATCGTAGATGTAGGACGGTCGCGGATCGTCCGGCTTGATGCCGGCGAGTTTTTGCGTGGCCTTCATGGCCTCGTCCTTGTGGGTCGCGGCGTAACGCAGTCCAAGCATTTCGCCGGCGAGGAATTTGGCGGCGTCCTGCGGACGCTCGGCCAGCGTCGCGCCGGTCGAATGCAGACACATGCGCACGAACATCGGCATGGCCTCCTCGGCGCTGACCAGCATCTTGATATGTTCCTTGACGGCGATCGGCACGTACTCGCCCGATACGACCGCGGCATCGGCGACGCCCGCCACCAGCGCCCGGTAGCGATCGAGATCGCCGCCGAGGCTCGCGTATTTCACCGCGTTCTCCGGGATATGGAAATGATCGAGCGCGCCCTTGGCGAAAATTTCCGGAAACGCGCCCGGCGAGGAGATGGCGATGGTCTTGCCGCGCAACTGCTCCATCGAGGTGATGTTGTCGTGAACGAAAATGCCGTGCGGCACGATCAGCCAGGTGCATCCGATCATCCTGACATCGGCGCCATGCGCGTCCGCCACCAACGCGCTGCCCGGCCCGCCCTCGAAGCTGTCGATGTCGCCGGCGATCAGCGCCTTGAGCAGGATTTCGTCGTCCTTGATGGGGACGATCTGCACGTTCAGCCCGACCTGCTTGAAGAAGCCGTGCTCGGCGGCCATCAACAGGATGCCGGAGTCGCTCTTGGGCATGATCAGGCCATGCCGCCACGGCTTTGACGACTGCGCGGCGGCACTGTCCGGTCGGCGAATGACAGCACCAGTGCGGCGAAAACGGCGAACACCCTGACCATCGAACGTGCCCTCACATCGTGTCTTTGTGATCCAACCATAGCGGAACTGTCCGCGCGACGCATTCCCTTGCAGACCCGTTTCGGAATAGTCTCCGCGCGCTCTGCGGCGTTGTACCACACCGCAAGGACTCGCGATCGGGTGGCTGTACGCCCCCACCAGGGAGGTCCATTCTCATGAACAAACAATACACGCTCAACGTCAACGGCGTCGACCGCACCGTCGAGGCCGATCCCGATACGCCGCTGCTCTACGTGCTGCGCGACGATCTCGGCCTCAACAATCCGCATTTCGGCTGCGGGCTCGGCCAATGCGGCGCCTGCACAGTGCATCTCGACGGCAAGCCGACCCATTCGTGCCGGCGGCCGATCGCCACGATCGGCGACAAGAAGGTCGTGACGCTCGCCGGCCTCGGCACGCCCGAACATCCGCATCCGCTGCAGACCGCCTATGTGCAGGAGCAGGTGCCGCAATGCGCCTATTGCATCAACGGCTGGATCATGACCGCCGCCGCCTTCCTGCGCGACAACAAGAAGCCGACCGACGAACAGATTCGAACGGCGCTCACGCACGTCAAGTGCCGCTGCGGCACCCACATGGCCATCCTGCGCGCCGTCAAACGCGCCGCCGCGATGATGGGTTGAGGGAGGCCGCCATGACCAAACACGAACACGCCAAGAATTTCTCGCGCCGCAGCCTGCTCAAGGCCGGTGGCGCCCTGGTCGTCTCGATCGGCGCACCGGTGACGTTTGATGCCGCGCACGCGGCCGACAGCACCGGCGCCGTCGCGACCAAACCGCCGCTGACGCCCGACCAGTTATCGTCCTACATCGCCGTCAATGCCGATGGCACCGTCTCCGCCTATTTCGGCAAGATGGACATGGGCCAGGGACTCTCGGTCGCCATCAAACAGATGATCGCGGAAGAGCTCGATGTCCCGTACGCCAGCATGAAGATTTTCATCGGCGACACCGACACCAGCCTCAATCAGGGCGGCGCTTCCGGCTCGACCGGCGTCATGGAAGGCGGCAAGCAGATGCGCATGGCAGCTGCCGAAGCGCGCCGCATGCTGGTCGACATGGCGGCGCAAAAGCTCGGCGTGCCTGCCGACCAGCTGACCGTGAAAGACGGCGTCATCAGCACTACCGGCGATGCCGGCAAAAAAGTGAGCTACGCCGACCTGATCGGCGGCAAGTTCTTCAACGTGCATCTCGACTGGAACGGCAAGTACGGCAACCCGCTCTACGCGCCTGGCAAGGCCAAGCCGAAGGACCCGAAGGATTACACCATCGTCGGCCAGCCTATTCCGCGCGACGACATCGCCGGCAAGGTGTTTGCGCAGACCGACTTCGCCATGGACATCAAAGTCCCCGGCATGGTGCACGGCCGCATGATCCGCCCGGCCATCGCCGGCGCGGTGCCGGTGAAAGTCGACGACAGCTCGATCAAGGACATTCCGGGCGCGAAAGTCGTCTGGGACAAGGGCTTCCTCGGCGTCGTCGCCGACCGCGAGTGGGACGCCATCAAGGCGGCGCGCGCGCTCAAGGTCGAGTGGTCGAACGCGAGCCCGCCGTTCCCCGATCAGCCTGCGCTGTACGATCACATCCGCAAGGCGCCGACCCGCAAGCGCGAAGTCGGCAAACACACAGGCGATGTCGACGCGGCGTTCAAGACCGCCGCGAAAGTGATCGAGGCCGAATACGAGTGGCCGTTCCAGTCGCATGCCCGCATGGGACCGGGCTGCGCGGTTGTCGACATTAAGGACGGCCCAAATGGGATGCACGCCACCTGCTGGAGCGGCACGCAGAAATCGCACTTCGTCCAGATGGGTGTCGCCGCCATCCTCGGCATTCCGAAGGAGCAGGTTCGCTGCATCTGGACCACCGGGCCTGGCTCGTACGGCCGCAGCGACGCCGACGATGCTGCGGCGGATGCCGCGGTGCTCGCCAAGGCAGTCGGCAAGCCGGTGCGCGTGCAATACATGCGCGACCAGGGCACCGGCTGGGACCCGAAGGCGCCCGCCTCGATCCACACGGCGCGCGCCGCGCTCGATGCATCGGGCAACGTCATCGCCTACGATTATCTGAGCAAAGGCTTCTCGCGGGTCGATGTCGACACCAATGGCAGTCAGCCGCGCGATACGCTCGCCGGCCAGGACCTCGGGGTCGCACTCAAATCCGGCGACGGCTTCGGCTTCCCGGGCGATTCCTACGGCTTCGCCAACAAGCGAACCGCATGGGAGACAATCGCGCCGCTGCTCGATCGCGCTTCGCCTTTGCGGAGCGCACACATGCGCGATCCGGTCGGGCCGCAAATCCACTTCGCCAGCGAGTTTTTCATCGACGAGCTGGCGGCGGCGCTCAAAATGGACCCGGTCGAGTTCCGGCTGCGTTATGTGCGCGATCCGCGTGACATCGCTGTCATCAAGGCGGCGGCCGAAAAATCCGGCTGGCAGTCGCGGCCGTCGCCGCGCAACGATCAGCGCGGCGACAAGGTCTCGGGCCGCGGCATCGCTTATGTGCAGCGCGGCCCGACTCGCGTGGCCGTGGTGGCCGAGGTCGATGTCGACCGCTCCACCGGAAAGATCTGGGCGCGCAAGTTCACCGTCGCACACGATTGCGGCCAGATCATCAATCCGGACGGGCTGCATCACGCCATCGAGAACAACATTTTGCAGGCGACGAGCCGCACATTGTGGGAAGAGGTCAGGTTCGACACGCGCAATGTCACCAGTGTCGACTGGCGCACCTACCCGATTCTCGACATGACCGAGGCGCCCGCCGAGGTCGACATCGTGATGATCAATCATCCGGAGCTGCCGCCGACCGGAGCCGGCGAAGCGGCGAGCCGGCCGGTGCCGGGCGCCATCGCCAATGCGGTGTTCGACGCCACCGGGGTACGCATCCGCCGCGCGCCGCTCACGCCCGGTTATGTGAAGGCGGCGCTGAGCTGAGAAGAAAGCACCCTCTCCCGGCATGCGGGGAGAGGGTGTATCCTCATTTTCATGCCCATCATTGCTCATTCGCTGGACGAAGCGCTGGCGCCGATCCGAGATGGCGCCATGCTGGCGGTGCCGCGTGAGAGTTCGGGCGTCGCGATGGCGGCGACGCGGGCGCTCGTCCGGAGCGCCATCAAGCGTCTGCATCTCGTCACCTTGCCGACGTCGAGCCTGCAGGCGGATCTGCTGATCGGAGCGTGCGCGATCGAAACGCTGGAGACATCGGCGGTCAGCCTCGGCGAATTCGGTCCGGCGCCGCGCTTCACCGCCGCGATGATCGCCGGCACGATCCGCATGAAGGACGCCACCTGCCCGGCGCTGCACGCACAGTTTCAGGCCGCCGAAAAAGGCGTGCCGTTCATGCCACTGCGCGGCTTGATCGGCTCCGACGTGCTGGCGCACCGGCCCGACTGGAAGACGATCGACAATCCGTTCGGCAGCCATAACGATCCAATAGTGCTGCTGCCGGCGCTTCGGCCCGACGTGGCGCTGTTTCATGCGCCGATGGCGGACCGCGCCGGGAATGTGTTCATCGGCACGCAGCGCGAACTTGTAGCCATGGCGCATGCGGCGCAAAGGACAATCGTCACCGTAGAAAAGCTGCACGACGGCGATCTCATTCGCGACCCGCTGCTCGCCGCCGGCACCCTGCCCGGCTTCTACGTCGAGGCCGTCGCAGTCGAACCGCGTGGCGCGTGGCCGCTGCCGCTGCCCGATCATTACGGCACCGACGCCGCCCACATGGCGGAATACGCGCGGCTTGCGGCGACGCCGGAAGGCTTCGCGCAATATCTCGATCGTTACGTTTATGAAAAAGTGGCGGCCTGACGTTCGGTTTAGTCCCGCGCCGCCGTAAGTTTCTCTTCGTCGCGGATGAGTTCGGCTATGCGCTTTTGTTTCTCCGCAGTCTCGGCAAAACCCTGCGCCTGGCTGAGACGCGGATTGGCGTTGCGGTAGCGTGCCGGATATTTCAGGAACACGCCGAGCTCGGCTGCGGCCTTCCAGGCCCAGTGCGGATCGAACATCAGCCGCCGGCCCAGCGCCACCATGTCGGCCTGGCCGTTGGCGACGATCGTTTCGGCCTGCTGCGGCTCGGTGATCTGTCCGACCGCCATGGTGGCGATGCCGGAGCCGGCGCGCACCGCCTCGGCGAATGGAATCTGGTAGAGCGGGCCGGCGCTGATCTTCTGCTTCAATGACACCCCGCCGCTCGACGTGCAGATGTAGTCGCAGCCGCGCGCGTGCAGCTCCTTTGCCAGCACGACCGAGTCGGCGATGGTCCAGCCACCCTCCAGCCAGTCGGTCGCCGAGATGCGAACGCCCACCGGCTTGTCCGCCGGGAACGCCGCGCGGCAGAGATCGAAAATCTCCAGCGCCAGCCGCATGCGGTTCTCGAGGCTGCCACCATACTGGTCGTTACGCTTATTGATGACCGGCGAGAGGAATTCGCTGACCAGATAGCCGTGGGCGAAATGCAGCTCGATGAGATCGATGTCGATTTCGGCGGCGCGGCGCATGGCATCGCGCCAGTCAGATTTGACCTGCTCGATGTCTTCCAGACTCATGACCGCGGGGTGCGTGTAGAAGTCGTCGTCGTAGAACGACGGCGCGATCGGAATCCAGCCGCCCTCCTCGACCGGCACCGGCTTGCGCACCATGAACGACGGATTGACCGAGGCTTTGCGCCCCGCATGCGCCAGCTGGATGCCGAACTTGGTGGTGCCGTAGTCGCGATAGAATTTCAGGATGCGTGCCAACCCTTCCTGATGCGCGTCGGAATAAAGCCCGAGACAAAACGGCGAAATACGGCCCTTCGGCTCGACGGCGGTCGCCTCGGTGATGGCGAGGCCCAGATTGGCCAGCGCATAGGTTCCCAGATGCGCGATGTGCCAGTCGCTGGAGAAACCGTCCTTGGCGCCATACTGGCACATCGGCGACAGCACGATTCGATTGTCGAGGGTGAGACCACGCAGCTTGATCGGCTTGAATAATTCACTCATTGGCTTTGCGCCGGGATGCCGAGATTATGAACGACATCCCTCCAGTGCGCGACCTCCTGTCTGGTATATGCGGTGAGTTGCTCAGGGCCCATGTAATAGATGGTCGCGCCGCTTTTTTCGACGCGCGCCTTGAAGTCGGGACGCTCAACGATTTTTCTGATCTCTTCCGAGAGCCGGTCGACGACCGCTCTCGGCGTGCCGGCCGGCGCATAGAGCGCGTACCAGGTGTCGATCTGCAGGTCGGGGAAACCCGCTTCGGTCGTGGTCGGCACGTCGAGCAGCAGCGGATGACGCTTCGCGCTGAAGATCGCCAAACCTTTGACGACGTGACCTTGCAGCGGGCCGATCAGTTGCTGCGTCGTGTTGACGAAGAAGCCCAAGGTGCCGCCGAGCAGATCGTTGAATGCCGCAGCGGTGGCCCGATAGGGTACAGACGTGACTTTAATGTGCGCTGCTTGCGCCAACTGCAGCGACGCGATGTTGTTTTGTGTGCCAATGCCCGGACTGCCGTAGCTGAGCTTGCCCGGATTGGCGCGCGCATAGGCGATCAGATCGGTGAGCGTATTTGCCGGGGAGTCTTTTTTGACGACAAGGACCTGGGATGATCGCGACAGCATCGCGATCGCGGCAAAGTCGCGTACCGGGTCCCATTGCAGGGATTTGAACAGGGCCGGATTGGTGGTCTGAAAGCCCGAAATCGTCAGCAGCAACGTGTAGCCGTCCGGCGTCGCGCGAGCGACGTCGAGCGTGGCGATGTTGCCGCTGGCGCCTGCCTTGTTCTCGACCACGAACGGCTGACCGAACGTATTCTGCAATTCCGCCGCGACCTGCCGCGCCGTGATGTCGATGCCACCGCCAGGCAGCGATGGCGTGATAATCGTGACGGGGCGGGCCGGATAGGACTGCGCCAAGGCTGACGCGCCCACACCTACGACAATAAGGGCAGACAGCAGCGCGGCGGCGATTTTGCGTTGCCCCGGCATCATGAACCTGCATAGTTCAAATACATCGAAGCCTAGCGTAGGATTTGCGATATGGGAACGGCGCCGCCGCATAAGCGGCCTGCCGAGCGGCCCGGCTTCTACAACTTATGCACGGTGGAAGACGAATGACGCAGATGGAATTCCGCGACGAGGAATTGCTCGCCGACACGATCTGCCGGCTGATCGGGGACGTGCGCCACATCGCGGTCGGCGCCCAGTCGCCGATTCCGGCGACCGCCGCGCTGCTGGCGCGCGAGCGCGCCAATCTGAATAACAGCGCGCGCCAGCCTTACGTCTCGCTGCTCGGCAGCCGCGACCACACATTCTTCACCGACGGCGCCCGCGAGTTGTTCGACTGCGCCGGCCAGGGCCGCGTCGATGTGTTCTTTCTCTCCGGCGGCCAGATCGACGGCCAGGGCAACATCAACCTCGTGTCGGTCGGAGAGTATGAGCATCCGAAGGCACGCTTCCCGGGCTCGTTCGGCTCCGCCTACCTCTATTATGTCGTGCCCAAGGTGATCCTGTTCCGCACCGAGCACTCGCGCCGCACCTTGGTGCCCAAGGTCGACTTCATCAGCGCGCCGGGCGACAGCCCCGGCAACGTGGCGCGCTCGGGCGGCCCTGTCGGGCTCATCACCAACCGCTGCCTGTTCGATTTCGACCGCGACCGCGCGCGCTTTCGCCTTGCCAGCGTGCATCCGCGACACAGCGTCGACGAGGTGATCGAGAACACCGGCTTCGAGTTCGACCGGCCGGCAGATGTGCCGACCACACCCGCACCGTCGGCTGAGACTCTTCGCCTCATGCGCACCGTGGTCGCGCCGATGCTGGCCGAGGTTTATCCGGAGTTTGCCAGGAGGGTGTTTGGGACTGTCATTCCGGGGCCGCCCGAAGGGCCGAGCCCGGAATCCATAATCCCTGCCTGAGAGCCTCCCGCGCAAGGCGTGGATATGGATTCCGGACGAAACACCATTTGCACACCTCGCCGCGCCATGGTTGTTATCCCCCCAACACAAACGTGGGGGAAACACTCAGGTGCGCACCGTAGAAGCAGCAGTCATCGGCGTCGGCTGGATCGGGGGTCTTGCGGGCCGACACGCTGTCGCGCACGGCTTTGGTCGAGAAGCTGCACCTGTGCGACATCAAGCCCGATCGGCTCGCCGAGGTGACACGGCTCTACAAGCCTGCAAGTTCGACGCTCGATTATCAGGACATCATCAAGAACGACGCCATCCGCGTCGTCTATGTGTCGACCACGCCGGAAGCCAACCATTATCCGATCGCGCGCGACTGCCTGCGCGCCGGCAAGAACGTGATGCTGGAAAAGCCGATCGCACTCGAGCTGTGGGAAGCCGACGAGTTGATCCAGCTCGCCAAACGCAACAATCTGAAATTCACCATTGGCTACTCGCAGCGTTTCAATCCGAAGATCGCCTTCGCCAAGAAGAAGATCACCGACGGCACGCTCGGCAATGTCGTCTCGGTACTGGTCAGCCGTCATCTGTCACGCGAGCTCGGCAAGAAGATCGCGAGCCGGGTGCGGCTGTCGCCAGTGGTAATGGAATCGACCCACGATCTCGATTTCGTGTTTTGGCTGCTGGAGCCCGCCAAGCCGGTGCGCGTCTATAGCCAAGGCGCCTACGGCTATATGAAACCGATCAACGGCTCGCACGACGTGATGTTCACCACCGTGACGATGGATAACGGCGTCGTGGTGATGATCGGCGGCGGCTGGAATTTGCCGCCGAGCTATCCGAACTATTGCGCCACCTGGATCGAAGTCACCGGCACCGACGGCTCGCTGTTTCTCGACGACACGCAGCGCGACAACTGGCTCAATACCGAGAAGCGCGGCCAGGAATTTCCGATGTCGACCATGCCGGGCGAATGGGTCGACCACGTCTTCGCCGGCGGCATCGGGCCGGAAACCATCCATTTCCTCGAAGCCTGCATCCGCGACACCGCCGTGATGGTAACGCCGGAAAGCGCGCGGCGGGTGATGGAGACCTATAGTGCCGCCGACCTGTCCGCCGACCGCGGCGAGCCGATCGATCTGCCGCTGTCCAACGAGACGATCTCTGGCATCGCCGAACTGAAAGCCAAGAACCGCGCGGGGCTGAACGTATGATACGGGCTAGGGTTGATTGCTCCGTCATTCCGGGGCCGAGCGAAGCGAGGAGCCCGGAATCCAAAACCCCAGCGCAGGGGATATGGATTCCGGACTCACCGCTTCGCGGCGATCCGGAATGACGTGGTCATCTAGGCTCAGCATGAAGAAGATTGCTGGATGAAACAAAACGCAAAAGGCATCGGCCTCGCCATCATCGGCGCCGGCCGGGTCGGGCTGTTCCGCGGCGAAGTGGCGATGCGGCATCCGGCCGTGGAATGGATCGGCATCGCCGAACTCAATCACAACCGCGGCGGCGATGTCGGCGCGCGCATCAGCGCCGATTTCATCACCACCAGCCATCGCGAATTGCTGGCGCGGCCGGAAGTGACATGCGCCATCATCGCCACCGACGAGCACCTGCATGTCGAGCCGGTACTGGCGGCGGTCGAGCGTGGCGTGCCGATGTTGATCGAAAAGCCGCTCGCCACCGATCTCGCCGAGTCGGCGCGCGTGCTCAAGGCGATCACCGACGCCAAACTCGACGCCGTGGTCGGCTACACCCAGCGCTTCCGGCGGAAATGGCTTGGCGCCAAGGAGAAGGTGCGCACCGGTGCGCTCGGCGACGTGACGCTGGTGTCCTCGCGGGCGTTCATGAATCGCCTCGTCGCCATCGACAATTACAAGCGGACCAACGATCCGGCGACCATATCGCCGATGGTAATCTCGGGCACGCACGCGCTCGACATCGTCATGTGGTACATGGAGCAAAAAACGCCGGTTGAATGCTACGCACGATCGATCGACAAGGTTCTGGGCCCGCTCTACCACGGCATCGACGCCACCGCCGGCATGATCATGTTCTCCGACGGCTCGGTGCACACGCTGTCGATCTCCTGGGCGTTGCCGGTGACGTGGCCCGGCGCGGTCTACAGTCTCGAAGTCGGCATCAACGGCACGCATGGCGTGCTGACGATCGACGACACCCATCGGGATATCGTGCTTGCGGTGTCGTCGCCGCAGGGCGAAGGCTACGCGCCGGATGCAAGCCGCCTGGTCGATTTCATGGGCTCGTATCCGCCGGGCGACATGGCGCTCGGCGAATTGCGCGGGCCGATGGCGGAAGAGACCGTGTCGTGGCTCAACCGCGTTTCGCTCGGCTTGCCGACGCAGGCCGCGACCGCCGCCGAGGCGCACAACCGGCTGATGCTGACCAAGGCACTCGATCTTTCCGCCAGGCGCAAGCAGCCGGTGAAGCTGCCGCTTGAGCCGGAGCATGAACACGCTGCACTCTGAACAAACAAAAACTTCGGGAGGTTACAGATGAAATTTCCTCGTCGGCACATTCTGCGCCTGGCTTTAGGCGCGACGGCGCTGCCGGTAGTCACGCGGATAGCAGTCGCCGAAACCTTTCCGTCGCGGCCCGTCACCGTCATCGTACCGTTCGCTCCCGGCGCCCTGAACGATATCGTCGCGCGCCTTCTCAGCAACGGCATGAGCGCTTCGCTCGGCCAGCCCGTTGTTGTTGAGAACGTCGCCGGCGCCGATGGCACCATCGCCACCAATCGCGTCGTCCGCGCCACGCCCGACGGCTACACGATCCTGGTCGGCAACTGGAATACCCAGGTCGCGAACCGGCTGATCTATTCGCTGCCCTACGACATGGTGAAGGATTTCGCGCCAATCATGCTGTTGCCGTCGGCGCCGATGGTGCTGATCGCCAAAAAGTCGGTGCCGGCGAACAATCTCCAGGAGTTCATCGCGTGGCTCAAGGCCAATCCCGACAAGGCCTCGATGGGCACCGCCGGCGTCGGCAGCCCGCCGCACATGCTGGCTCTGCTGTTCCGGCAGCAGACCAACACGCGTTTCAGCATGATTCCGTATCGCGGCGCCGGGCCGGCGATGCTGGATGTGGTGGGCGGCCAGATCGACGCAACTTTCATCACGGTCGCGCCGGCGCTGCCGCAAATCACCGCCGGCCACGTCAAGGTCTTCGGCCTCACCGCCGACAAGCGCATGGCGGCAGCGCCGAATATTCCGACCATGGCGGAAGCCGGACTGCCGGCGTTCTATTTCTCGTATTGGTCGGGACTGTTCGCACCGCGCGGCACGCCCAAGGCCGCTGTCGCAGCTCTCGGCGCCGCCGCTATCGCGGCGATGCGCGACCCTGCTACCCGGAAGAAGCTCGACGCTCAGGCGTTCGTCGTTCCGGCATCCGATCAGCAGACGCCGGCTGGACTGGAGGCGCTGCAGCAAGCCGAGATCGCCAAGTGGACCCCGATCATCAAGGACGCCAACATCAAGGCGAATTGAGAGAGCGCGTCACGGCATGGCAAGCATGATTCGGGCGAGAGCGAAATCCGCGCGCAAGGTTGCGATCGCGATCAGCCTTGCGCTCGCCACGATGGCTCCGGCGCGCGGCGCCGACAACGTCGCCGCTTTCTACAAAGGCAAGACGCTGCGCATCCTGGTCGGCTCCGGCGTCGGCTCGGGCTATGACATCACGGCGCGCACCTTGGCGCGCTATATGCCGGCCTACATCCCGGGACATCCGCTCATCATCGTGCAGAACCAGCCGGGCGCCGGCGGCATGAGCATGACCAATTCGCTCAACGCATCCGGCCCGTTCGACGGCACCGTGATCGGCGCACCGTTCAACGGCACGCCCACCATGCCGCTGTTGCAGCCGCAGAGCGCGCGGTTTGACGCCGACAAGCTGATCTATCTGGGCAGCACCAACCGCGAGACCCAGGTGATGTATGTCTGGCACACGGTGCCGATCCAGACACTCGACGACGTCAAGACCAAGGAACTGACGATGGGCGCGCAGGCGCCCGGCTCGACCCAATACGACTACCCCATCCTCCTCGATCGCCTGCTCGGCTACAAGTTCAAGGTCATTACCGGCTATCAGAGCACGCCGAAGATTCATCTGGCGCTGGAAAGCGGCGAGGTGCAGGGCACCATCGCCAACTGGTCGACATTGCGGGCGCTCAACGCCAATTGGCTCGCGGAGAAGAAAATCCGGCTGCTGGTGCAGTGGGGCATCAAGACGCTGCCCGAGATCGGCGACGTTCCCAACATCTTCGAGTTTCTCCACACCGACGCCGACCGCGCCGCCGTCAAGCTGATAGTGGCGCGGCTCGAATTCGGCCGGCCGTTCTTCGTGCCGCCCGGCGTGCCCGCCGACCGCGTCGCAGCCTTGCGCCGCGCCTTCGATGCCACGATGAAGGATCAAGGGCTTCCTGGCCAACTCCGCCAAGGAGAAGCTCGAGATCGATCCGCTGTCCGGTGAAGACGTGCAGAAGCTGGTTGAAGAAGTGGCGCACACGCCGCCCGACGTAGTCGCGCGCGTTCGCGCGGCACTGGCCAGCAACTGATACCTGCCGCTGCAGTACAGCTCGACGAGCGCGCTTGTCCGTGCGCCGGTCGCACTCTAAGGAGCGCGAACGCCCAAGTAGCGCCGGCGCGGCTTCCTGGTCGAGCAAGCCAAGCCCCGCGGGAACCGGCAGGGCTATGGGCTTCGCCATGTTCAGGAAGGGACTGCTGCACGCCCGCCGCCAGAGTGCGATCGACCGGCGTGCGGCGTATGCGATCGCGCAGGGGCTCGATAATCTTCTGATTGAATACGGCGAGTACGACGGAGGCCACCAGCGTAACCGGGATACTGGCAAGCGCCAACGTCCACCCTCTCCAGGTGCCGGGCAGGAACACAAGTGTAGTGACAAAGCCGGTCAGCCATTGCACGAGAAAAACCGGATAAGCGATCTCGCCGAGGGCGCGATCCATGGACCGTAGCAGCGGACCGCCTTTGGCGTTGGCTAGTCCGGTAACGACGACGGCGAACAGGATCGTGTCGGTATAATAGCCCGAACTTTCGATGAACGATGTTCGGTGCGCGAGCGCATCGACCACCCATATGGCAAGGGCCGCAACCGCCATGGCCGGCGTCACCTCGAGCAACAGGCCGCGTTTCCGATAAAAGTAAATCAGTGCCCCGAGGGAAAATGAGAGCAGCGCAGAGGGCGCTCCGAAATAACGGTAGTCGAATGGCAGGTGATATAAGCCGCAGATGGCGTGATAGAGCAGGCCCAAAAAACAGGGCGAGCATAGCGTGCTGTTCGCTTCGGGAAACGAACAGGAATAGCACAACGTACATCTCGATCTCGACCGCCAGCGACCAGGCTGTCGGTATCAATCTGTAGTGCGGCTCGGGATGGTGCAGCGGCAGCACCAGCACGTTGGTGATCGCGTCGCGCCACAACAACTCCGGATTCCACTGACCGATGAATGTCGCGGCCTCGGCTGGCAGGCAAACCACGGCGATTAACGTGAGCAAGCAAACCACGAAATAGAGCGGCATCAGCCGCAGCAGGCGATTGGTAAAATACCGGCGCGCATCGAAAGCATAGAGATCGTTCAGTCCGGCAGTCATCAGAAATCCAGACAGAACGTAAAATCCACGGACGGCATAGAAACCGAAGTGCTGAAGATAATGGGTTCCCACGAGATGGGAAAAGACGACGAAAAAGGCCAGAAGCAGGCGCAGCCCACCGAACATGGCATCCATCCCGCCGTACGCGCGTGGATAGAAGGCCAATCAGTATTAGTGCTTACTTAAATCAGAAGAGAGTTTCACCATCCAGCGGAGAGAGCCGCCAGAATGGCGAATAAAGTGTTGCGTGCAACCTGAAAAGATGAACCTCGCCCCGTGGCGGCGAGGCGTCACGACAACGCGACAAGCAGAACGACGATCTCGCCCACCTGCTCGACCGCGCCGAGCACGTCGCCGGACTGGCCGCCGATCTGATTGAGCCGACAGCCACCCCATCAGCGCGGTCGCAAGCGCGACGACGATCAGCGCCGCGAGCCCGTGGCCAAGACCAAGGCATAGAAAAACGATCACAACGCCCAAAGACCGCGGCGGCGGCGACGCTGCCGAACGGCGGCTGTCCGGCGCTCGCCGACAGTCCGTCGTGGCGCGCCGGCGGCAGCAGCGCCATGAATGCCGGCATCACCGCGCGCCCTGCCGCGTGCGCCGCGATCAACGCCGCCGTCAACCGGCCCCGCCGCGCCGATCAGCGCCAGCGCGCTGACGCGCAGCAGAATGGCGATGACGAGCCCGCACACACCATACGTGCCGATGCGGCTGTCGCGCATGATGTCGAGTTTCCGCGCGCGCGTGTCGCCGCCACCGAAGCCGTCGATGGTGTCGGCAAGCCCGTCCTCGTGCAGGCAGCCCGTCAGCATCATGGTGGCGGCAACGCAGAGCGCCGCGGCCGGCCAGAACGGCAGGCCGAGGCGGTAGGCAAGTCCATAGGCCACGGCACCCACGAGGCCGACCACGATGCCAACAACCGGGAACGCCCACGCGGCCGCGCCGATCGCGCCGCCTGAGACCGCTGCCGGTGCGCCATAACGCAGCCGCGTCAAGAACAGGATGCCGGCCGTAAGTTCGCGACCGCGCTCGGCCAGCCACACCTGATTGATGGTCGTCATCGCTTTTCCTCGCACGTTGCTGGTGACGGCGGCGCCCTGGTTTTGCTACGCATTGCAGGGGCTTCGCCGGTGCAAAGAGTGAATCGGCAATGATTGATTTTACCTCGTTTTCAGAGCTGCGCGCGGCCTGTCTTGACCTGCCGCACGGCAATCATGCCGCCGGTTCAGCCGTTGCGGCGCGGGAAGCCGCGCTAACCAAGCCGCCGAAAAGCCTCGGCCGGCTGGAGGACCTCGTTGCCTGGCTGGCGCTGTGGCAGGGCTTTGCGCCACCACGGCTCGATCGCATCGAGATTCTCGTCTTCGCCGGCAATCACGGCGTCACGCGGCAGGGTGTATCGGCCTATCCGGCCGAAGTCACCGCACAGATGGTGGCGAATTTTTCCGCAGGCGGCGCCGCCATCAATCAGCTGGCGCGCAGTGTGGGTGCCACCCTCCGCGTTACGCCGCTCGCGCTCGATCAGCCGACGGCTGATTTCACCGAGCAGCCGGCCATGAGCGAGGACGAATTTCTCGCCGCCGTGTCGGCTGGCTATCGGGCCGTGTCGCCGGAGTGTGACCTGATCTGCCTCGGCGAGATGGGCATCGGCAATACGACGGCGGCGGCCGCCATCGCGGCGGCGCTGTTCGGTGGCGGCGGCGCGCGCTGGGCGGGACGCGGCACCGGCGTCGACGAGGCGGGACTCGCGCGCAAGCGCGACGTCATCGATCGCGGCCTCGCGCGGCACAGCGGCGTGTTGCACGAGCCGCTGCGCGCCGCGGCGGCGCTCGGCGGCCGCGAGCTCGCGGCTATCCTGGGCGCCGCGCTGGCAGCGCGGCGGCAGCGCATTCCGGTGCTTGCTCGACGGCTTTGTCTGCACCGCCGCCGTGGCGCCGCTCGCCAAGCTGCGCGCCGACGCGCTGGCGCATGCGCTCGCCGCTCATGTCTCGGCCGAAGCCGGCCACCGAATGCTGCTCGACGAACTGAAACTCAAGCCGCTGCTCGATCTCGACATGCGGCTCGGCGAGGCTTCAGGCGCGGCGCTCGCCGTCAACATTCTGCGCGCCGCACTCGCCTGCCACACCGGCATGGCGACGTTCGCGCAGGCAGGCGTGTCCGACAAGGAAGACGATCCAGCGCAAGAGCCGAAGACGGCCAGCTAGTGGCTGCGGTCAGGCCGCCTCAACCTCAGCCGCCGCACCCGGTTCGATTTTGACGACCGCTTTGTCGAGCTTCTCCAGCAGCGCCTTGAGCATCTTCGCTTCGCCTTTTGTCAGACCTGCTTCAATGAGATTGGCAAGCTCGCACGCGCGCGGGATGACGCGCTTGTAGAGCGCTCTCCCCTTGGGCGTGAAGGACAGAGCCTTGCTTCTGCGGTCGCTTGGGCTGGGCTTTTCAGAAATAAGACCTTCGGTAAGACATTTTGCCGCGGCCCGGCTGATCGAGACCCGATCCATCGAGATCTTTTCGGCGACGTCTTTCGCGGAAATCGAACCGAAACGTCCGATCTGCGCCATCAGGCGCCATTCCGCGACGCTAAGCCCAAATTCCGTGAGGTATACGTTCGCGCAAGCGGCGGCGACGCGGCGGGACACGCTGGAGAGCCTGAAAAGCAGGAACTCCTCGTTCTCGAATTGCCGCTCGAAATATCCGACCATCCTGCCTGCCAGATAGCTCGCCGTCAGATAGTTTCATTTGAAATATTATCAGTTGCAACTATTTTGGTCAATCGATACCGTCGCCGCGCGTTGCGGCATTGGAACGATCCTTGCAGAGCACGGAGCGTGTCATGAGTGTAGACGTCAAACCTTCGACATGAAAACGCCCGACGATCTCTCGGGCCTTGAAACCGCGCTGGCCGCTGCCGAGGCCGGCGGCATCCGCCGCCTTGCGCTCTTGATGCGTGTCGCCGGCGAGTACACCGACGGCTCGCGTGAAAAAGCGCGCGCCGCGATCGCGGCACTTCTCGGGCGCAGAAATCTCGCGGACAAGTCCGAATACATCACGGTGATCGGCGCTGAAGGCGCGTCGACGCCGTGCGGCTACGCGTTCATCGACAACGGCAAAACCGGATCGGCGAACGGGCCGCGGCGTCTCGCGCTCGGCATCGCCCGCGCAGCGTCGCCGCCGGAACAGACAATCGGAACGGCCGCGTTCGCGCTCGCCGTCAAGGCAGCGGTCGAAGCCGGAATGAAAGACGGCGGCCTGAGCGCGGCGGACGCGCAGGTCGTCATCGTCAACGTGCCGCAGCCGACTAGCGGCGACGTCGGCGTTCGCGCGACGAAAGGCAGAGCCGCGGCGGCGCTCGGCGCCGGCTTGGCGCTGGGCGAAATCAAGGCTGAACAGGTGCGGGACGACAGTATCGTCAGCGACGGCTCGCTCTATACGGCGCGCGTCCAGACATTCACTGGACCGGCGATTGCCAATCTCGAGGTCATCGTCGTCGGCAACGCGCCCGGGCGCGGCGGCGATCTGTTTGCCTGCAACACGCTGACCACCGATTTGCTGGATATGCGCGCGGTCAAACGCATGCTTGTCAAAGCCGGTTTGACGCTCGATCAGGATGGCGAACTCGATACCGGCCGGCTTGTCGCGACGCTCGCGAAGCTCGGCGTCGATCCTAGCGGCACGGTCTCCGGCGCGCCCACCACGATCTTCGGTTCCGCCACGCCACCGGAGAAGCATGTTCGCGCCGCGCTTTCAGGCGCGCTCGGCGCGACGCTGCACACGACGCGGCTGTTCAGCACGTTCGACCCCGTCCAACAGGCGCCGATTGGCGGCGGGACGATCTGCTGCATCGTCCGCGACGACGCGCACTCGTGATCGCGAATTTGGAGAGGTGGAGTGACTGACGCGAGGAAAATCCTGATTGCGGGCGCCGGCCCGGTCGGAATCGTCACCGGGCTCTATCTGGCGCGGCATGGGCTCGACGTCACATTGTTCGACATGGCGCCGAAGCCGCCTGAGGACCATCGGGCGGCGACGCTGCAGCCGTCGACTCTCGATCTGTTCGAAGAACTCGGCCTGACGGAACCCATTCTCGAGCAGGGATTCAAATCCCGCCATTTCCAGTGGCGCGATCGCGTCAAGGGCGAGATCGTCGCTGAATTCGATTATGGGCGACTTGGCGGACGTGTCCGCGCATCCCTACGTCATCCAGCTCGAGCAGCACAAAACCGTCTACACCGCGCTGGACGCGGCTTCGCGCTGCCAAAACCTCATCCTGCACCGTCCGGCCGAGGTCATTGCGGTTCGTCAGGGCTCCGACTGGGTCGAATGTGACGTGCGGCATGACAGCGGCGAGGTCGCCACTTATCGGGGCGATTACCTGGTCGGCTGCGATGGCGGCCGCAGCATTGTCCGCAAGAGCATCGATGTCTCATTTGACGGGTTCACGTGGCCCGAGCGGTTCAACATCGTTTCGACGCCGACCGATCTCGGAAAAATCCATGGCTTTCGGCTGCGGAATTACTGCTCGCATCCGGACCGCTGGGTGTCGCTGATGCAGGTCCCGGGTGAGGATCAAAAGGGCCTGTGGCGTTGCGTATTTCCCGCCAAGGAGGAGGAAAGCGACGAGGAGGTGATGAGCGACGAATGGATCAACGCCCGGTTCCGCGAATGCATGAATGCCGGGCCGTATCCAATCGTTCATCGCAACATGTACAACGTGCACCAGCGGGTCGCGGGACGCTTTCGCAGCGGCCGCATTGTGCTCGCCGGCGACTCGGCTCACGTCAACAATCCGATCGGCGGCATGGGCATGAACAGCGGTTTCCAGGACGGGATCACGCTCGCGCGCAAGCTCATTGATATCGCCAACGGCGGCGATGCCGACGCTCTGCTCGACCGCTTTGACCGGCAGCGGCGCCCGACCGCCATCGAATATGTGCAGGCGCAGTCGATCGCCAACAAACGCCTGCTGGAAGAGAAGGACCCCGCCGTCCGCAGCGAACGACTGAATGAGTTGCGGAAAATCCAGGACGATCCGGCGCGTCATCTCGATTTCGTCAAACGCGCTTCGCTCATCTCGATGTGGGAGAAATCCGAAAGCATCGCGTGAGCCAAAAGACCGGGAGGTGCTCAGCAATCGACAGAAAGGACCAGAATGTCGTTCAAAATGCGTTTCTCGTTACGCGCCGCCGTGCGGCGGCCGGTAGCACTAAAAGCTTGGGGGCTGGCGATCAGCATGGCTCTCATCTGCGCCGCGATAGTCGCGCAGCCTGCATTGAGTGCGGATTGGCCGGAACGGCCGGTCACGGTCATCGTGCCCTTTCCTCCGGGCGGCAACACCGACAGCATGGCGCGCATCCTCGCCGAGAAGCTCGGCGAGAAATTCGGAAAGAGCTTCATTGTCGAGAATCGGCCAGGCGCTTCCGGTGCGATCGCGATGGAGGATGTGAAACGTGCCGCGCCCGACGGCTACACGCTGATTTTCGGGGCATTTCAGCAGATTTCGGTTCTGCCATTTACACAGCATATCAACTACGACCCGAAAAAGGACTTCTCATACATCAGCATATTTGGCGAGGGCCCGTTCGTCTTCGCCGTCAATTCCAGTGTTCCCGCCAAGTCGGTGGCTGACTTCGTCGCCTATGCGAAGAGCAAGCCGGGCGCGATGACCTATGGATCCGGCGGCATATTCTCCGGAACGCACCTCGTCGCCGCGCTGTTCTTCAAAAAGGCGGGAATCAATCTCGTCCACGTTCCCTTTCGCGGCGGCGCGCCGGCCGTGGAAGCGATTCTCGGCGGGCAGGTTCAGTCCTACTACGGCAATGCCTCGGAACTGATCCCGCTGGCGAAAGACCCGCATATCCGCATTCTGGCGACGTCAGCGGCGAAACGCCTGCCGCAGTTGCCCGACATCCCGGCGATGGACGAGCTCTATCCCGGTTTTGTCCTCACATCCTGGAACGGACTGATGGCGCCGGCGCAGACGCCGCAGGGCGTCAAGGACAAGCTCGAGGCGGCGACGATCGAGGCGGCGCACGATCCCAAGGTGATCAAGCTATTGACCAATCTCGGAATCGCGCCGGTCGGCGACACCTCGAAGGAGTTCAACGCCCGCATCGCCAATGAGGGCGCACTCCTGAAGGACGCCATCGCCGCAGCCAAATCGTCGACTCAATAGAAACCGTCCGCTCAATAGAAATAGACACGGCCACTGTGCCGGCGGAATCGAGCACCGCCGGCACGCCATCCGCTGCTCAGGTCATGGCTTTGGCGCGCGCGTGCCGCGCCATCAGAAACGGCACCGCGCCGGCCGCAAGGCCCAACATGGCGCTGCCCATGGAGGCCTGCACCAGGGGGACGGTCGTGCCATCCGCCAGCAGGCCGTATAATTGCGCGAACGATGCGCCGACGAAATTCTGCGTGAACACGCCCATGCCGGCGGCGGTGCCGGCGAGCCTTGTATTCGTCGCCATGGCTCCGGCCTGGGCGTAGGACAGCGACAGACCCTGCGCCATGGTAATGAAGAAGCCTGGCACGAACAGCGTCAGCGGCGTTACGTGCCCACTCAGCAACAGGCTCGCCTGCATCGTCACGGCCGCGAGCGACACCAGCGATCCGGTCAGCACCATGGTTTCGTTGGCGACGCGATTGCCGATGCGGCTGGTGATGAAATTGCCGAACAGAAAGCCGAACGGAAACAGCAGGAAATAGATGCCGAATTCGGCCGACGGACGCTGCAGCATCTCCTTCATCAGGCTCGAGGCCGCTGTCGCCGTCACGAGAAACGAACCGGTGCAGAATCCGCTTTGCAGTACGAAGGCGGTAAAGCGCGGATGGCGCAGCAAGGTCCAATAATTCGCCAGCACATTGCCGCCGCCCCGCGTGGCGGGCGACGGCGGGCGCGATTCAAACACGGCCAGATAGGCGCCAAGTGCGATCACGCCACCGGCTCCCAGCGCAAAGCCGAACACGCTGCGCCAACCGAAGGCATCGATCAGCACGCCGCCGACCATCGGCGCGATCATCGGATCGATGGTGTAGGCCATGGTCAGATAAGCGATGGCTTTGACGAGGCGTGCGGGCCCGTAGACATCCTGCGCGATGGCACGCACCAGCGTGATGCCGCAGCCGGCACCGACCGCCTGCACCAGCCTGCCCACCACCAGCACGCCGATGGAGCTCGCCACCGCCGAGATGGCGCTGCCGACAAGAAACAGGCACAGGCCGGACAGCAGCACCGGCCGACGCCCGTAGCGGTCCGACAGCGAACCGTAGACCAGCGTCGCGAACGCCATGGAAAACAGCGCGATGCTGAAGGTGAGTTGCGCCATCGCTTCGGACAGGCCGAGCGCCACCTTCACTGCCGGGATCACCGGCATGAAAATATGGACGGCCAGCGGACCGATAAACGAGATCGACGCCAGCGCGAGCATGAACAACGGCCCGGTCGATGCCGGCGGTTCGAACCGGCTCGCGGGCTTAGCATTTTCCTGGGGGGTGCTGATTGGTGGGGACTCGGCAGGCGGCAAGATGCTGTTCTCAATCTCCGAATTCATACAGGATCAGTCCGCCTGTGCAATCGCATGAAAAAACGTGCCACTGACGCGGCCACGACGCCCGCCGCTATTGCCAAGCGTCCTGCCCTCGGCATCCGAGCATTCGGCGAAGCCGTCGTCAGTGCCGGCAGCGGTGAGTGTTGCGTAGTGAAATTCGTGGCCACGCAGCGCCGCTCCGCCGCGGCCAAGAACGGAATCGGAGAGCAGCCGCGCCGAGCGGTAGCCGAGATGCAGCTTGCGCTTGGCGAAGCTCGTGGAATGGCCGAGCAAGCCCGTCATGGCGTGCTCGATGCCCTGTGCATCTTCCAGGCTTTGGCCGAGCACCATGTAGCCGCCGCACTCGCCGTGCACCGGCCGCGTCTGTGCGAAGCGCCGCAGCCCTTCTGAAAAACGCCGCGCCGTGGCGAGCGCGCCGGCATGCAGCTCCGGATAACCGCCGGGCAGCCAGCAACTGTCGGCATCCTCGGGTGGCGCTTCATCGGCGAGCGGTGAGAACGGCAAGATTTCGGCGCCCGCCCGCCGCCAGCCGTCGATGACATGCGGATAGATAAAGCTGAAGGCCCGATCACGCGCCAGCGCGACGCGCTGGCCGGGCGGCGGCAGCGGCATCGCGTGCGCGCGCGGCGCTTATGGCAAGCGGCGCGGCGCAGGCGATTGATGGCGTCGAGATCAAAATGGCGCTCGGCCATTTCGGCGAGACGATCGATCAGGTTTTTCAGATCGGCATGCTCGCTCGCCTGCACCAGGCCGAGGTGCCGCTCCGGCAACGCGAGATTTTGTTCGCGCGGCGCGGCACCCAGCACTGGAATCCCGAGCGGCGCGATGGCGCCGGCCACCAGTGCGCGATGCCGTTCGCTCGCCACCCGGTTCAGGATCACGCCGGCAATACGCACGGCCGGATCGTGCGTCGCGAAGCCGCGCACAACCGCCGCCGCCGATTGCGCCTGCCGCGACACGTCGATCACCAGCACGACCGGCAGCTTGAAATGCGCCGCAAGATCGGCCGTCGCGCCGCTTCGCCCCGGCCCCCCAGGCGCGCCATCGAACAGGCCCATCACGCCTTCGATGACGAAAACATCGGCCGCTTCGGCGGCCCGCGCCGCCAGCGCATCGAGCAGATTTGCCGACATCGCCCACGAAATCGAGATTGATGCTGGGGCTGCCCGTCACCGCTTCATGGAAAGCCGGATCGATATAATCGGGCCCGGCCTTGGCGGCGCGCACCCGGACGCCACGGCGCGCCAGCGCGGCGAGCAGCGCCAGCGTCACCGTGGTCTTGCCAGCGCCCGAATGCGGCGCGGCGACGATAAGCCCGCGCGCAGTCACGACTGGTCCTTCTCTTCCCGACACTCCGCCCGCGCCTTGACGACATCGCCGATCACCACGATCGCCGGCGGCTCGATGTTTTGCGAGCGCACCGCTGCGGGAAGTTCTTCAAGCGTCGATACAAGGATGCGCTGCTTCGGCGTGGTCGCCGAGGCAATCACGGCGGCCGGCGTGTCGCCCGGCATGCCCGCTTCCTGCAACGCACCGGCAATCCGCTCCAGATTGTGCATCACCATGTAGAGCACGATCGGCTGGCCGGTGCGCACCAGCGGCGCCCAGTCGAACTCCTCGTCGGCGCCATGACCGGCGGCGAAGATCACCGCGCGGTTGACGCCGCGCAGCGTCGCCGGAATGCCGGCCTCCGCCAACGCCGCAAGGCCTGCGGTAACGCCCGGAATGACGCGATACGGCACGCCGGCCGCGGTGAGCGCGGCGACTTCCTCTCCACCGCGGCCAAACATGAACGGATCGCCGCCCTTGAGCCGCAGCACCCGCTCGCCGGCGCGCGCCAGCACGATCAGGCGCTCGCAGATGTCGGCCTGCGTCGCCGACGGCTTGCCGCCGCGCTTGCCGGCAAACTCGAGCCGCGCCTTCTCGCCGGCAAGCACCAGCACGCGCGGATCGACCAGCGCGTCGTGCACGATGACGTCGGCTTGCGTCAGGCCGGCGAGCGCATCGAGCGTCAAAAGGCCAGGATCGCCCGGCCCGGCGCCCGCCAGCCAGACGTGACCGGGCGCAAACACCGGCACGCCGCTGCGCCGCGCCGCGAGCGCATCCCACGCGGTCATGGGCGCCCTCCGTGGTGAGTTGGATAATGACCTGCGCGGCGCGCGGGATTAAAGAAACAAACATGGCCAAGGAGCAACGCCCGCTGCGCCGGGGCTGGACCACCGGCACCTGCGCCACCGCCGCCGCCAAGGCGGCGTTCGCGGCGCTCGTGACCGGCGAATTTCCCGATCCGGTCGCCGTGACTTTGCCGCGCGGCGAGCGGCCAAGTTTTGCGCTGGCCTGCGCAACACCGCGATGAAAACTCCGCCACCGCCGGCGTGATCAAAGATGCGGGCGACGATCCTGATGTGACCCACGGCGCGCTGGTGCTCGCCACGGTGCGCGCCGGCGCGCCGGGCGCCGGTGTCACGTTCCGCGCCGGCGCGGGTATCGGCACGGTCACGCGCCCCGGACTGCCGCTGCCACCGGGCGAGCCCGCGATCAATCCGGTGCCGCGGCAGATGATCCGCGAGGCGATCGCAGAGGTCGCCGCCGCGGCAGGATGCGGCGCCGACGCGGACGTTGAAATCGCCATTCCGGACGGCGAGCAGATCGCGACCAGGACGCTGAACGGACGCCTCGGCATCGTCGGCGGCCTGTCGATCCTCGGCACCACCGGCATCGTCGTGCCGTATTCGTGCGCCGCGTGGATCGCCTCGATCCATCAGGGCATCGATGTGGCGCGCGCCGCGGGCCTGACCCACATCGCCGGCGCGACCGGCGCCAGTTCCGAAGCCGCCGTGCGCAAGCTCTACGGCTTGTCCGATATCGCGCTGATCGACATGGGCGATTTCGTCGGCGGCATGCTGAAATACGTGCGCCGGCATCCGGTGCCGCGTGTCACCATCGCGGGCGGCGTCGCCAAGATGACGAAGCTCGCGCAGGGTCTGACCGACCTGCATTCCAAACGCGGCGAAGTCGATCGCGCGCTGCTGGCTGATTTTGCGCGCACGGCCGGTGGCTCTCAGGAGTTGTGCGCGAACATCGCCGCCGCCAACACGGCCGCGCACGCCTTTGCGCTGGCGCAGAGTGAAGGCATCGCACTCGGCAACGCCGTCGCACGCGCCGGACAGCAGACCGCGATGGAGCTGGTAACCGGGCGCGCCATCGACATTGAGGTTATTTTGTTTGATCGCGAAGGCGCGCTGGTTGGCCGTGCGCCGTTTGCGAAACTGATCGGCTCATCCGACGCCTCCCCGAAAACGGCGGCGGTAATCGGCGTCATAGAGCGCACTGTCGCGAAAATCCTCGGCCGCGAGCGCAGGACCGACCAGAATGAGCGCGGTGCGTTCGATGCGCGCCGCCGCGACCTGCGCGGCGATGTCCGCAAGCGTGCCACGCAGCACGCGCTCGTCCGACGTGCTGGCGGCAAACACCACGGCGGCCGGGCAGTCGGCCCCGTAGAAGCGGCGACCAGCTCTCTGGCAGCATTGTCGATGGCGTGAATCGCAAGATGCAGCACCAAGGTCGCGCCGCTTGCCGCGAAAGTCGCAAGCTTTTCTTTCTCCGGCATGCGCGAGGCGCGCCCGGGCACGCGTGTCAGCACCACGCTCTGGGCGATTTCCGGCACAGTCAATTCGCATTCCAACGCGGCCGCCGCTGCGGCGAAAGCCGGGACGCCGGGCGTGAGCGTATAGGGAATGTTGCGGCGCCGGAGCCGGCGGAGCTGCTCGGCCAGCGCCGAGTAAATCGACAGATCGCCGGATTGCAGCCGCGCCACGTCGTTGGCCGGCGGCGTGCGCGGCGACGAATTCGTTTTCAATCTCGTCGAGCGACAGCGGCGCCGTATCGACGATGCGCGCGCCGGGCGGACAGAAATCCAACAGCGCACGCGGCACGATCGACCCCGCATAGAGGCAGACCGGGCAGCGCGCGATCAGATCGCGGCCGCGCACCGTGATGAGGTCCGCGGCTCCCGGGCCGGCGCCGATGAAATGCACCGTCATGCTTTCACCGTCATGGTTTGGTCCAGACCCACTGCGTCACCGGCAATGCCGGCCGCAACGTGCTCATGCGGCCGAGCGGCTCGGCGCGCGAAATCGCGATGCGGATCAGCTCGCCGCCAAGCGCGGCGTGGCGCGCGATCAACAGCGCCTCGGTCTCAAGCGTCACGGCGTTCACCACCAGGCGTCCGCCGGTCCGCAGCGCGCGCGCCGCAGCGTCGAGGACGCCGGCGTCGCTCGCACCGCCGCCGACAAACACCGCATCGGGCGCGGGCAACGCCGCGAGCGCTTGCGGCGCTGCGCCTTCGATGATTTCAAGACCCGGCACGCCGAAGACCGGCAGCGTTGCGGGCAATTCGCGCGGCGCGGTCGGCGCGTTGCTCGATCGCGATCGCCCGCATTGCCGGGTCGGCCAGCAGCCATTCGATCGCAACCGAACCAGAACCCGCACCGATATCCCACAACAGCTCGCCGCGCTGCGGCGCCAACGATGACAGCGTCACCGCGCGGATTTCGCGCTTGGTGATCTGGCCGTCATGCTCGAACAAATCGTCGGCGAGACCCGCCGTGCGCGCCAGCACGCGTGCATCGGGCGCGGCTTCGACCTCGATCGCCACGGTATTGAGGGCATCGACCGTGCCGAGATCGTATGCGGCCGCCGCGGTGGCCCGGATTCTCTCGCGCGGCCCGCCGAGCGCTTCGAGCACGGTGAGCCGCGAGGCGCCGAAGCCCGTCTCGCCCAACAGCTTCGCCAGCGCGGCCGGACCGCTGCCGTCCGACGTCAGCGCGAGAATGCGCGCGCCCGGCTGCAGATGCGGGCGCACCAGATCGAGCGCACGGCCGTGCAGCGATAGCAGCACCGCCGCCGGCAGCGACCAGCCGAGCCGGGCGGCCGCCAGACTGAACGCCGACGGCGCCGGCAGCACGATCATCTCGCGCGCGTCGATCCTTTGCGCCAGCACCGCGCCGATGCCGTAATGAAACGGATCGCCGGAGGCGAGCACGCAGACCGGCCTGCCGCGATGTGCCAGCATTTCGACGGCAGCGCCCTCGAATGGACTCGGCCACGGCCGCGCCGCGCCACGAATGAGCGGCGCCGCCAGCGCCAGATGCCGCCGGCCGCCGAACACGATATCGGCCGCGCCGATCAGCGTGCGCGCGGCGGCGCTCAAGCCCTCGGCGCCGTCCTCGCCGATGCCGACGATGGACAGCCAGCGCGGCGATGCGGCAGTGTCGGCACGCGACATATCGGAGAGCGGCACGTCAGCCATGCCACGCGTCCTTATTCTCGGCGGCACCACGGAAGCGCGCTTGCTGGGCGAAAGCCTTGCGCGGCGCGGCGGCCTTGATGTCACGATATCGCTCGCCGGCCGCACCGCCTCGCCCGTGCCGCATGCGGTGCCGGTCCGCATTGGCGGCTTCGGCGGCGCCGAGGGTTTGGCCGCGCACCTCGCCGCCGAACGTGTCGACATTCTGATCGATGCCACGCATCCCTATGCGAGCATGATCTCGGCCAACGCGGCGGAAGCCGCGCGCCGCACCGGCGTGCCTTTTCTGGTGCTGCACCGACCGCCCTGGAACGCCGTCGCCGGCGACCGCTGGACCGAAGTCGACGATACCAGCGCCGCGGTGCGCGCCATCGGGCCAATGAGCCGCAACGTCTTTGTCGCGCTCGGCCGCAACGAGCTGGCGCCGTTCGTCACCGCCCCACAGCACGTTTATCTGATCCGCAGCGTCGATCCGATCGATCCGCCTCTGCCGCTGCCGCACGTCACCTACGTCACCGCGCGCGGCCCGTTTCGCGAAGCCGACGACCGCGCCCTGATGGCGGCGCACCAAATCGGCGTCGTCATCTCGAAGAACAGCGGCGGCAGCGCCGCCTACGGCAAGATCGCGGCAGCGCGCGCGCTTGGCATCGACGTCATCATGGTGCGCCGGCCGCCGCCGCCCGCCGCGGCCGTAAGCACAATCGAAGACGCGATCGCGTGGCTCGATCATGCGCTGACCTCCACGGCGGCGCGCGGCGTGTAGACCAGCGGCGGCTTGCCGGCGCGCGCGACAACGCGCGTCTCGCGCGATCCGACGATGATCAAAGTCGCCATGTCGGCGGGCGCCTTGTCGGCCGCATCGAGTGTGACGACGCTGATGGTCTCGCCGGCCCGGCCCACCGCGCGGCCGAACACCACGGGCGTCGCCGCCGGCAGCTGCCGGCGCAGCCGTTCGAGCGCCTTGCCGAGCTGCCATGGGCGCGCGCGCGATACCGGATTGTAGAGCGCGATGACGAAGCCCGCGCTGGCCGCCGCATCGAGCCGCCGCTCGATCAGCTCCCAGGGTTTCAGATTGTCGGACAGCGACAGCGCGCAGAAATCGTGGCCGAGCGGCGCGCCGATCTTCGCCGCGACCGCAAGCATCGCGGTGATGCCCGGCACGAACTGCAACATCGAGCTTGCGCCAGTCCTCCGGTCCACGTTCGATCGCTTCGCACACCGCCGCCGCCATGGCGAACACGCCGGGATCGCCGCCCGAAACCAGCACAACGCGCGCGCCTGCGGCCGCGTCCTCAAGCGCCGCAGCCGCTCGCGCCAGCTCTTCGCGATTGTCCGACGCATGCCGGCGCTGGCCGGTGCGCACTGGCACGCGATCGAGATAAGGGGCGTAACCGTAGAGCGCCTGCGCATCGGCGAGCGCAGCACTGGCTTCGGGCGTCAGATACTGCGCATCGCCGGGTCCGAGCCCGACAACGGCGAGCTGCCCGGTCATGGCCGGTGCTCCCATCCTGGAACCAAAACGACCGCGAAATACGGCGCCTCGTCGTCCGGCTTGTCGGCGAGCGGCAGCATCTTCGCGTCCGCCATGGTGCCGCGCTCGACATAGACGGCGCGATCGAGCCGCCCGCTGCACGCCAGCGCCCGGCGCAGCTTCGGCAGATGCCGACCGACCTTCATCACCACGGCCGCATCGGCATCGGCGAGCCGCCGCGCCAGTTCGGCTTCCGGCAGCGTCGCCGGCAGCACGGTGAACACGTCGTCACCCTGCGCGATCGGCAGACCGGCCGCCGACCAGCAGCCCGCCATGCCGCTGACACCGGCGACGATCTCGGCCGGGTAGCGCCCGGCGAGCCGCGCGTGCAGGTGCATGTAGGAGCCGTAGAACAGCGGATCGCCCTCGCACAGCACGATCACCGCGCGGCCGTCTTTCAGATGCGCCTCGATCGTCGTCGCGGCGTCGTCATAGAACGCCGCAAGCGCGTCGCGATAGCCGTCACTGCAACTCGGCAGCTCGGTCGTCATCGGATAATAGAGCGGCAACTCCACAATCCCGGCGCGCAGATGCGGTGCCGCAATCGTGCGGGCGTGGCCGCGATGTCCCGCCTTGGCAAAGAACGCCACCACCTCGGCAGCGCCCAGCACCCGCGCGGCCTTGAGTGTCACCAGATCGGGATCGCCGGGCCCGACGCCGACGCCGATCAGTTTTCCGATCGCGGCGCTCACAGCCCAGCCCTCGCCAGCGCATTGACGGCGGCGGCCGTCATGGCGCTGCCGCCCATGCGGCCGCGCACGGTGAGAAACGGCACGCCGTGCGAATCCGCAGCGAGCGCCGCTTTCGACTCCGCCGCGCCGACGAAGCCGACCGGGATGCCGAGAATCGCTGCCGGTTTCGGCGCACCGCTGCCGATGAGTTCGAGCAAATGAAACAAAGCGGTTGGTGCGTTGCCGATGGCAACGATGGCGCCCGCAAGACGGTCGAGCCACAAGTCGATGCGCCGCCGCCGAACGCGTTGTGCCGTGCTCATTCGCAAGCGCGGCGACGCGCGGATCGTTGAGCGTGCAGATCACGTCGTTCCTCGCCGGAAGACGCGAGCGGGTAATGCCATGTGCCACCATTTCGGCGTCGCACAGGATCGGCGCGTCGGACGCGAGCGCGCCGCGCGCGGCGGCAACAAGATCGCCGCCGAATTGGATGTTAGCCGCCGCCTCGACCACGCCGCAGGCGTGGATCATGCGCACCACGACGTCTGTCTCCTCGGCGGAGAACCGCGACAGATCGGCCTCGGCGCGAATGATGGCAAACGAACGCTCATAGATCGCGGCACCGTCACGAAGATAAGACTGGCGGTCAGACATGATGCGCCTCGCCGGCTGACGCATGGAGATGCCGCGCAAGCGCCGCGGGCAGCTGGTCGACGGTCAGCATCTCGAATGGCGCATCGCGCGCCGTGCCGTTGGCAACAAGTCCGCAGCCTTCCGCGGCGCCGACAACCGTAAGCACGGCGGGAGCCGGATGCGCGCACCCTTTGGCGCAACCGGACAGATGGATCGCGCAATGCTCGCCGAGCGAATCCGCGCAAGCGACCGCAATGCGCGGCGCCAGCGCGCGCGCCGCAATATGCGCGGAAGCACAGATCGGCGCACCGGCGCAGGCGACAACGAAGCGGCGCGGGTCGTCCGCGCGCACGACAAAACCGAGCCGCTCGGCATCGGCGACGAACGCGCCGAGTGCGTCAAGCGAGAATCCAACGAAGATCAACGCGCGATCCGACGCCGCGCGGAGCTCGGTTGCGCCTCTGGCAGCGGCAGCCTCGGTCAGATTTTCAAGCGAGGTTGCGTCGGCATGGCCGAAGGCGAGTCCGATGCCGCGGGCGAACAACCCGTCGCGGAGAGGGTGCATACCGATTACAGAGTTCCGCTCATTCCCGCGCAAGCGGGAATCCAGTTCTGCGGGTCCGCTTCCCCGAGGACGAGTTGGAACTAAGAGCAAATCACGAACAGCAAGACCAAAAGGTTCGATTCCTTCGTTGCGGATAATGTCTTGCGCGCGAACATCACGGCCACGTTGTGCAATCGCTTCGAGAAGACGCATGACTGCCGCCACTGCGTCCGCCGGCGCAACAAAACCGAGTTGTGTCGCGTCGGCCAGATCGCCGCCGACGCTCACTGCCAACACGACTTGGCCAATTCTGAGTTCGGCGCGTAACCGCACGTCGGCTGAAAGCCCGTCAATGCCGAGCGAGCCGCCACCGTCGACAACGATGGAAATTTTTGGCGCAAGCCGCACGGCCAGCGCTTGCTCAGCCAGCGCGCGACGCAGAGCGGATGCGAGGACCGTCGCGTCGAGAATCTCGTGAGGGTCGAGACCGGCGAGCGGACCGGCATGGACCGCAATGCCGTCCGCCGCCGTGATGCCCAGCGCCGCAATGGCGGCCGCGAAACACGGCGCAGATGCCGGGCTCAACCCGCGCACTTGAATGCTGCCACGCGCGGTGACTTCGACGACGCCGTTGCCGTGCCGACGCGCCGACGCGCACAGCGACGCGAATGCATCGAGCGACAGCGTTCCAACGGGCAACATACGCACCAGCAAACCGTCGCCGGTCTGCATCGGCGACGACAAGCCCGGGCAGGCGCCGCGGCGAATTGGAGCGTTCATGCCACGGCCTCCGCGCGTAGCGCAGCGAGACCCACGTCCACATCATTGCGACGAGGGTGCCAGAAGCCGCGCCGCCGCGCAGCGTCGAGCCGCGTTGCGATGACAGCGGCAGCTTGCGGATTTTCGCGCAGCAGAAAGCCGCGCACGTCTGCGTCCGCCACATACGCCTCATACAGCAGATCAAACAATTCGCCGGCGACCGCGTCGGTGGTTTCGGCGAAGTTGACGAGACGGTCCACGGTCTCGGCGAATTCGCCGGCGCCGCGCGGGCCGTGACGCATCTGCCCGGCGATGAAACGCGGATTGATGGCGCGCGCCCGCACAATGCGGGCGAGCGCCGCCGACAGCGTGCGCGCCCTCGGCCGCTGCGGATCGGTGACGTCGAGCATCACCAGATCGGCGACGCGGCCGACCAGCCTCGCAGCCGACGCGAAGCCACCGACGAAGGCCGCGTCTTCGGCACCTTCGAGCAAGTCGCGCCCGGGATCGTCGCTCGCATGCAACAGGGCATCGGCGTGAGCGATACGTTCGGCGAACGCGCCGGGCGCCGCCGCGCCTTCGCCGGCAGCGCCCCCATAGCGGTGCGAGGCGGCCGCCAGATAAGCGGCGCCGATCGCATCGCGATCCGCATCGCGGCCGAGCAAATCCTCCACGCCTGCCCCGTAGGTCCCAGGCGCGTTGCCGAAGATGCGATCAAGCCGCGTGCCGTTCACGCGCCGCGCCGCAACCAGCGGATTTTCATCGTCCTCCTCGTCACGCGCCGCCACCGCCTGCACGGCGGCATCGATGAGCGCGATCTGCGCCGGAAACAGATCGCGGAACAAGCCGGAAATGCGCCACGTCACGTCGACGCGCGGGCGGCCCATCGTGGCCGTCGGCAGCACTTCGACGCCGGTGACGCGGCCCGTCGCCGGCTCCCAGATCGGGCGGCAGCCCATCAGCGCAAAGCCTTGCGCGATTTCCTCGCCGCCGGTGCGCAAGGTGGCGCTGCCCCAGAGATCGACCACCATGGCGCGCGGCATCTCGCCGTGCGTCTGCATATGCGCGCGCACCACTTCGTCGGCGGCGAGCCGTCCCAGATCCATCGCCGTCTGTGTCGGCAGCGCGCGCGGATCGGCAGTGAACATGTTGCGCCCGGTCGGCAGCACGTCGCGGCGGCCGCGCGCCGGCGCACCGGCCGGGCCGGGCTTCACTCGGCGGCCATCGAGCGCGGCCAGCACGGCCGCACGCTCGGTGTCGGCACTGGCGCGCCATGCCGGATCGTCGATGCCCTCGGGCGCGCGACCGTAAACGTGCAGGCCATCCTTCACCGCGAGATCTTTCAGATCGCACAGCCAGGCGTCGATCCGGCGCAGCGCATCGTCGGCGCCCGCGCCGGCAACGCCCGCCTCGCGCGCCAGCCCGGTGCGCTCCGCCGTCTCGACGATGAGGCGCGCGAGGCGCTCGCGGCGGCGGCGATCGAGACCGTCGGCCTGCGCATATTCGTCGATCAGGCGTTCAAGCTCGCGGGCTTCTCCGGTCAAGCCCGCGCTCGCCAGCGGCGGCGGCAGATGCCCGATCGTCACCGCGGCGATGCGGCGCTTGGCCTGCGCGGCCTCCCCCGGATTGCTGACGATGAACGGATAGATCACCGGCAGCGGCCCGGTGACGATCTCCGGAAAGCAATCCGCCGTGAGCGCCACCGCCTTGCCGGGCAGCCATTCCAGCGTGCCGTGCGCGCCCATGTGAACGAGCGCATCGGCTTTGGCCACGTGTTGCAGCCAAAGTCCGAACGCGACCAGCGCGTGGCGCGGCGGCAGCGAAGGGTCGTGATAATCGGCGCGGCGCTCTGCGCTGCGGCCACGATCGGGCGGCAGCGCCACCCAGAGCTTGCCGAACTGTCTGGCGCGAAAACGAAACACTCCATCACGGCAATCCGGATCGGCAGCCGGATCGCCCCAGGCTTCCCGCAGGCGCGCCACCGCGGCGCTTGGCACGCGCGCCAGCAATGTCTCGTACTGCGCCAAGCTCAGCATCGCTTCGCCAGCGCCGAGCGCATCGAGCAGCGCGCGCGAATTGTTTGGTACATCGGCGACATCGTAGCCGGCCGCCGCCAGATCGCCGAGCAGCGCCCGCACGCTCTCCGGCACGTCGAGCCCGACCGCATAGCCGCTGCGCCCCGGCGCGCCGGGATATTCGGGCATCAGCACCGCGACGCGCCGTTCGCCGCGCGGCAGCGCGCGCAGGCGCACCAGCGCCGCAATACGATCGGCGACCATCGCAACACGGTCGGCTTCGGGACGGCTCGCCACGGCGGCGAAGGCGAGCGCGTCGTGCGCCGGCAGCGCGTCCTTGAAAGCGCAAGCGCCGGCGAGAATCCGGCCGTCAAGTTCGGGCAGCACCACATGCATGGCCAGATCGGCAGCGCCGAGCCCGCGCGGAGACTCTTGCCACGCCGCGCGCCGTGTGGTGGCGCTGATGACCTGCAGCACCGGCACGTCGGGCCCATCGAGCGCGGTCTCGCCGCCGGGATTGCCTGCGGCGAACGCCGTCATGGTGACGATCAACGCAGGATCGAGCCGCGCCAGCGCACCACGCAGGAACTCCGCCGCGGCATCATCCTTCAGGCTCGGGACGACGAGCGGCGCCGGCGCAAGCCCGCGCATGATGAGGGCTTCATACAGCGCATCGACCGCCGCCGTGTCGGACGCCAGCAGCATGGCGCGATAGAAGATGATGGGGACGACGTTTCCCTTCCTCCCCGCTTCAACAAGCCGCTCCACATCAACCGCGCCCTCGCCCGGCAGATAGCCGGCAAAGCGCGGCACGGGCTGCGGCGCGGCGACTTTCAGGTCACGGCCGGCGTGACGCGCGAGGCGGCGCAGCAGCGCGCGCAGGTTCTCTCGCCCGCCCTCGCGGAAATAATCCAGCAGCACATCAAGTTCTTTGGCCGGCAGCGTCGAGGCGGCAGCCAACCGCGCATCATCGCGGTCCTCGCCTGGCAAGACGGCAAGCACGATGCCGCGCTCGCGTGCCAGCGCCGATAGCCGCTCGATGCCGTATGTCCACCAATCGAGCCCGCCGAGCAGCCGGATCAGAATCACCTTGGCGTGCACGCCGACCCGATCGATCCACAGATCGACCGACATCGGATGCCGCAGGTCGCGCAGATGCGCGAGCCGCACACTCGGCAAGCCATCGCGTTCCACATTCCACGCCGCCGCAAGCCCCGACAGGTCGCTGTCAACAAACGACAGCACGGCGATGTCGCCCGGCGGCTGGCCGAGATCGACCGCTTCGACGAGATCGTCGAGCGTCGCCGAACTGGTCGTGAGCAGATGCATTGTTATTCGCCCGCAAGAGCGCGTGTCACCGCGGCGCGGTCGAGGCCTTTCAGTCCGATCACCACGAGCCGGCCTTCACGCGCTTCATCCGCGCTCCACGGCCGGTCGAAATGATGGGTGACGCGGGCGCCGACCGCCTGCAGCAGCAACCGCAGCGGTTTGCCGGCCACCGGAACAAAGCCCTTGACCCGCAGCACATCGAATTTTTCCGGCAGCACGCCAATGCGCGCGGCCAATGCCGCCGGATCGGCAATCTCGCCGACCGGCACGACAAACGAATCGAAATCGTCGTGGTCGTGGTCCGCTTCGTCATCATGGTGCGTGCGGCGATTGGCGATATCGTCCTCGGTGCCGACGCCTAGTCCGAGCAGCAGCGCCGCATCGACCTTGCCATCGGCGACGGCGATCGTCTTGACGCTGCGCGGCAGCGCACCGGAGATCGCCGCCTGCGCCTTGGCGATGCCCGCGTCATCGAGCAAATCACGCTTGTTGAGCACGACAAGATCGGCGCAGGCGATCTGGTCCTCGAACACTTCCTCGACCGGATCGTCATGCGTGAGCGCGGTGTCGGCGGCACGCTGCTGCGCCAGCGCGTCGAGATCGGCCGACACGCTGCCATCGGCAAGCGCGGCGCCGTCGACCACCACCACGACGCCATCGACGGTGACGCGGCTCTTGATCGCCGGCCAATGAAACGCCTGCACCAGCGGTTTCGGCAGCGCCAGACCCGAGGTCTCGATCACGATATGCTCGACGCCCTCGCGCGCCAGAATGGCGTCGAGCGCCGGCACGAATTCGTCCGCCACCGTGCAGCACAGGCAACCATTCGCTAACTCGACGATGTTTTCTTCGGGGCAGGCTTCGTTGCCGCAACCTTTGAGGATGTCGCCATCGATGCCGACGTCGCCGAATTCATTGACGATGACGGCGAGCCGCCGGCCCTGTGCATTGGCGAGCACGTGGCGGATCAGCGTCGTTTTACCGGCGCCGAGAAAGCCGGTGACGATGGTGCAGGGAACGCGGCGCAACGAACCGTTCACGGGTTGGTTCATGGGTCAATCTCTGTGAAACCGATGGGAGGGACGCGCGCGATCAGGCCGCGCTTCAATCTTTCCGGACGGCCGCGCCACGGCAGAATGCCGTCCGCGGCATTGGCCATCATGCGCGCGGCCACGATGAGCGCCTCCGCGCATGTCTCGTCGAGGCCGCCGAACACGTAGGTCCACGAGCCGTTGGCGCGCAGCGCAGCGCTCGGGCCGCGCGAGCAATTGGCAAAGCACCGCAGGCGGCGTACCTCGACTTCCGTGCCTTCGGCGGCACGCTCCGTCGCGTCGGCAAGCAGCACGCCCGGGCGTGGCTCGCGATCGGGCTCGCCAGCCTGGCGGCAGGTGATGCAGACGTAGATGACCGGCGCCTTGCCGGACGCCGCGTTCTGATCGATCGCCATCGTATCGGAAGCCGTCATGATGACACCGACACTCGCTCGGCGACCGGCCTATCCAGGCCCTGCCACCGGTAGAGCAGATACGAGATCGCCCAGCTGGCGAGGAAAATGCCGACCACCAGATAGCCGAAATTGGCGAGGCCGCTCGTTGAGCGCGCCGATGAAATCCCAGAATGCGCCTTCAAGGCCGAGCTTGCCGGCAATCAAGCCAAGCGCCTCGACACCGCCGATGACGAGCGCGACAACAACCGAAATCGCCGTGATGGTGAGATTGTACCAGATTTTCCGGATCGGATTGAGGAACGCCCAGCCGTAGGCGCCGACCATCAGCACACTGTCGGTGGTGTCGACCAGCGTCATGCCGGCGGTGAACAAGGCCGGGAAAATCATCACGGTGCCGAAGCTCATGCCGCCTGAGGCTTGGCTCGCCGAGACGGTGAACAGCGTGATCTCGGTCGCGGTGTCGAAGCCAAGCCCGAACAGAAAGCCGACCGGGAACATCTGCCAGCTGTGCGACACCATGCGAAACAGCGGCCGGAAGATGCGGGCCAAGAACCCACGGCCGGCGAGCAGCGCGTTGAGTTCGTGCTCGGCGACCGGCTCGCCGCGCCGCGCCGCGCGAAAGCTTCGCCACACGCCGCGCAGGATGACAAGATTGATGGCCGCGATCGCGAGCAGAAAAAACGCCGACGCGCCGGTGCCAATGACGCTGCCGATCGCCTGCAGCTCGCCAAAGCGACCGGCCAGCGCGAATGCCGCTGCGGCGATCCCGGCGACTGCAAGCGTGATGGCGACTGAATGGCCGAGCGAGAAGAACAAGCCGACAGAGAACGGCTGCTTGCCCTCCTGCATCAGCTTGCGCACCACATTGTCGATCGAGGCGATGTGATCGGCGTCGACGGCGTGCCGCAGCCCGAGCACATAGGCGAGCACCGCGGTCCCAAGCAGCGCCGGCCGGTCGGCCAGCACGATCACCGCCCACGTCCAGATCACCGCGTTGGCGGCAAGCAGAAGCCCGTAGAGGGTGAAAATCTTCGCGCGCCGATTGGCCGACGTATCATCGGCCGCAATTCGAAAGATTTTGAGCACGGTTGGTCCTCGCGTGACCTGCAGTCTGCAGCCGGCGCGAGCGAGGACCGAAAGGCATTTTCGCCTTTTGGATCATCCACCGGTACACCCCGACCGATGTTTGTCGCGTCGACCTCGGACCGACGGCAGGTCTCCTGGCTCGCGGATCGGCGCCTCGCCCTGCCTTCCCGGCGTAAACCAGTGGCGCGTGCGGACGAGACTACCCGCTTACAGTTGCGGGGGCAGCTGCGGATTAGGAACCGACGTTCCGCACCGCATTCCCTTTTCGCCCTCTGACGAGGGACCGTCGATGGGCTAACGATAGATTTCGACGAGCCGTACTGTCAATGTAGCGTGGCGGTTTGTGCAACCCGATCTCAACCCGATGGCCGACGCACCCAAGCTGACGCTCGTTCTCGGCGGTGCCCGCTCGGGCAAGAGCCGTTATGCGGAAAGTTTGATTGCTGCGCTGGCGCCGACTTGGAACCCGCCCTGGATTTATGTGGCGACAGCGGAGCCCGGCGACGAGGAAATGCGAACACGCATCGCCGCCCACCGGGCGCGGCGCGGACCGGCGTGGCAGACCGTCGAAGCGCCGCATGAACTCGCCGAGGCGGTGGTGCTGGCGCAGCCGACGCCGGTGCTGGTCGATTGCCTGACATTATGGCTGTCGAACCTGATGCTAGCGGCCGTAAACATCGAAGCGGAGATCGCACGGCTGGAGCGCGCGCTTGACGCCGCCCGGGCTCCCGTCGTCCTGGTCAGCAATGAAGTCGGCTCGGGGATCGTCCCAGAGCATCCGCTCGGCCGGATATTTCGCGACCTGCAGGGCACGCTCAACCAGCGCATGGCGGTGCGCGCCGATCGCGTCGTCCTCATGGTGGCAGGTCTGCCGCTCGCGGTGAAAGGAACGCTATGAACGACGTGACCGACAAAGACGAAGCCGAACGGCATCGCGCCAAAATGGCCAAGCGCAAGGCGGTGCAGGACGCCGAAGTCGCCGGCAAGACAATCGAAAAAGGCTTACTGATCGTGCACACCGGCACCGGCAAGGGCAAATCCACCGCCGCATTCGGACTTGCGTTGCGGATGCTAGGCCGCGGCCATCGAATAGGCGTGGTGCAGTTCATCAAGGGCGCCTGGCACTCGGCCGAGCGCGACGCCCTGCAAAAATTCGGCGATCAGGTGTCCTGGCACACGATGGGCGAGGGCTTCACCTGGGAAACGCAGGACCGCGCCCGCGATGTCGCAGCAGCCGAGCGCGCCTGGGCGAAGGTGCGCGAACTGATGGACGACCCGCAGTTTGCGCTGGTGATACTCGACGAGCTCAACATCGCGCTGCGCTACGAGTATCTCGATCTCGCCGCAGTCGTTGCGGCGTTGAACGCGCGGCGGCCGAACCTGCACGTCGTCGTCACCGGTCGCAACGCCAAGCCGGAGCTGATCGCCGCCGCCGACCTCGTCACCGAGATGACGCTGGTCAAGCATCACTTCGCCGCCGGCGTGAAGGCGCAGCCCGGCATCGAGTTCTAAAACATGGCCGGCCCGCGCGCTGATGTTCCAGGGCACCGGTTCGGACGTGGGCAAGTCGCTCATCGTTGCCGGGCTGGCGCGCGCGCTGACGCTGCGCGGCCTGAAGATCCGGCCGTTCAAGCCGCAGAACATGTCGAATAATGCCGCGGTGACGGCAGACGGCGGCGAGATCGGCCGGGCGCAAGCGCTGCAGGCCCGCGCCGCCCGCACGCCGCCGAGCGTGCACATGAATCCAGTGCTGCTTAAACCGCAGAGCGACATCGGCGCGCAGGTCGTGGTGCAGGGTCGCATCTATGCGCACGGCGCCAAGGCCGCCGACTATCAGCAGATGAAAAAGGAGCTGTTGCCATTCGTGCGCGACAGCTTCGCGCGGCTTCGCGGCGAGACCGATATCGTGCTGGTCGAGGGCGCCGGCAGCGCGTCCGAGATCAATCTGCGCGACAACGACATCGCCAATATGGGTTTTGCCCGCGCCGCCGATGTGCCGGTCGTGCTGATCGGCGATATCGATCGCGGCGGCGTCATCGCCAGCCTCGTCGGCACCAAAGCCGTGATCGCGCCCGAGGATGCGGCTTTAGTGTGCGGCTTCATCGTCAACAAGTTTCGCGGCGATCCGGCGCTGTTCGCAGCCGGCATGGCGCGCATCGCTCAACTCACCGGCTGGCAGGCGCTCGGCCTCGTGCCGCATTTTCCGGATGCGCGCTTGCTGCCGGCCGAGGACGCGCTGGCGCTGGAGCAACACCGACCCGCGAAGCGCAATGCGCGCGTTCGCATCGTCGTGCCGATCCTGCCGCACATTTCGAATTTCGACGATCTCGATCCGCTCGATGCCGAGCCCGCCGTCGATCTCGTCCGCGTCAAACCCGGCGCCGCGCTGCCGGGCGACGCCGATCTCATCATACTCCCCGGCGCCAAGGCGACGATCGCCGATCTTGCGGCGCTGCGCGCCGCCGGCTTTGACATCGACATCGCCGCGCATGTGCGCCGCGGCGGCTTCGTCCTTGGCCTGTGCGGCGGCTATCAGATGCTCGGACGCACCGTGGCGGATCCCGATGGCATCGAAGGTCCGCCCGGCAAGGTCGAGGGCCTCGGCCTGCTCGATGTCGACACCGTCCTGTCGGCTGACAAAAGCCTCGAGCCGGTGCACGGCGCGACCGCCGACGGCGCGCCGTTTGCCGGCTATGAAATGCACATCGGCGTCACCGATGGACCGGACCGCGCGCGGCCGTTCGCGCGCCTCGCCGACGGATCGCCCGAGGGCGCGACCACGCCTAACGGGCGCATCGCCGGCACCTATATACACGGCCTGTTCGCCGACGACCGTCAGCGCGCCGCCTGGCTGAAGCGTCTGTCCGCAGGCGCGTCAGCCGTAGCCTATGACGACCTGATCGAACGCACGCTCGACGCGCTGGCCGCTCACCTCGCCGCGCATCTTGACCTTGAGAACCTGCTCAGCCTCGCACGATGAACCAGACAGCGGCGAGCGCAGCGACCAGCGCCAACAGGATGGCGTCGGCGCGGCGATAGAGCGCGAGCGCACGGCGAATATCGGCGGCGGACGCATCGCGCCGCCCCTGCCCCATCAGGGCATCGTCGACTTGCACGCCGCCGTAAGTGCGCGGCCCCGCGAGCGCCAGGCCAAGCGCACCCGCCATGGCGGCTTCCGGATAGCCGGCGTTGGGTGAGCGGTGCTTTGGCGCATCGCGCAAAACCGCGCGCCAGGCGGGCCCGCCGCCGCATCGCCACCCAGCGCCGCGGCGGCGACGATCAGGACCGCGCTAAGCCGCGACGCCGGCAGGTTGACCAGATCGTCGAGCCGCGCCGCGGCCCAGCCGAAGGCGTCGTATCGCGGCGTGCTATGGCCGATCATACTGTCCGCCGTGTTGATGGCCTTGTAGAGTGCCGCGCCAGGAAGCCCGCCAATGACCATCCACAATACCGGCGCGACCACGCCATCGGAGAAATTCTCCGCGAGACTCTCGATCGCGGCGCGCGCCACGCCGGCGTCGTCGAGCGCCGCGGTATCGCGGCCGACGATAAGGCCGACGGCGCGGCGGCCAGCGTCCAGCGCCGTCCTTCTCCAGCGCAAGCGCCACATCGGCGACGTGGCGATGCAGGCTGCGCTGCGCGATCAGCGCGGATGCGGCCAGCGCGACGAACAACAATCCGAACGGCAGACGGAAAAGTGCGCTCCGCACGATCAAGCGCAACTTGCGCCGACGACCGCACACATGATCACGATGGCCAATACGCCGGCGCGGCGACGGTGCTCCGGCGTATCCGTTTCGCGATTGAGCGAGCGGTCGAGGAAGGCGATAAGACTGCCGATCCAGGTCACCGGATGGCCGATCGCGCGCAGCAACGCCTGCGGATAACCGACCGCGAGCTCGATCAGCATGGCGAAGAAAGCAAGAAAGGGCGCGAAGCCGACCGGCATGTTTGCGTTTAGCGGCGACACCGAGCCGCTCCTCCATGGCGGCGATGTTACCGCCGCCCGCCGCCTGTTTCCCGGCGCACCGCAACCTTTCATCGACCTTTCGACCGGGATCAATCCTCATCCCTACCGGCTGCCGCGTTTTCCGGCGGATCTATTCGAACGCCTGCCGGCTCCGGCCGCGACCGCAGAACTCGCCGCCATCGCGGCGCGGGCCTACGGAGCGCCATCGGCGGCCTGCGTCGTGCCGGCGCCCGGCACGCAGATTCTGCTGCCGCTTGTTGCCGGGCTGGTGCGCCCTGGCCGTGCCGCCGTCATATCGCCGGCCTACGGCGAATTGGCCCGCGCCGCTGCGCTCGCCGGACATAAGATCACGGCTGTCCGCGACCTCGCGGCGGCAGGTAACGCCCGGCTTGTCCTCGTCGGCAATCCAAACAATCCCGACGGCCGGCTGTTTGCCGCGGCCGATCTGATCGGTCTCGCCAAGAACTTGCGCGGGCGCGGCGGCGTGCTGGTGATCGACGAAGCCTTCATGGATGTGGGTCCGTCCGGCGCCAGCCTCGTTCCTTCAGTCGGGCACCGCAACATCATCGTATTGCGCTCGTTCGGAAAGTTCTTCGGTCTGGCCGGCATCAGACTCGGCTTTGCGATCGCAGAACCGCGCATCGCCGCAGACATCGCGGCGATGCTCGGCCCCTGGGCGGTTTCAGGTCCTGCGCTCGCCGCAGGCGCTGCGGCATTGGCCGACACAGCGTGGATCGAGAAAACACGCCACCGCCTCGCCAAATCCGCCGCGCGGCTCGATGCTATCCTGACGGCTCATGGATATACGATCCTTGGCGGAACAAGCTTGTTTCGCCTGGCGTGCGTACCGAACGCACACAAATTGTTTCGCCATCTCGGCCGTGCCGGCATTCTGGTGCGCATCTTCCCGGAGCATCCCGAATGGGTCCGCTTCGGCCTACCGGCAAACGAGTTCGCCTGGCGCCGATTGCGGAATGCATTGGCCACATTCAAGTCCGGTCGCTAGCGCTGGACTTCCCTCTTGCGAGATCCGACGCGTCCGTGGCTGGCTGAGGCCGCGCGGCTGGCGGATTCCGACCGGCCTTTCACATGGTCGATAAAGGCCCGCAGCTTCGGCATCATTTGATGCCGGCTGGGATAATAGAGAAACACACCCGGCGACGTGGGCGCGAATTTCTCCAGCACCGGCGCGAGTTTTCCTGCCTTGATCGCAGTGGCGGCGACGGGCTGAGGCAATTGCGCCAAACCGAGACCTTCGACGGCCGCGCCAAGGAGCGTCGGAAAGTCGTTGGCGATGAAGGGGCCGGAGACAACCGCCTCGATGGTCTCGTTGCCGTTACGGAGAGACCAGGGCGCGATCGATCCGTTCGAACGGCGCATGCGCAGGCAGGCGTGCTCACGCAGATCGCCGATGCGTTCCGGTCGTCCCCGCCGGCGCAGATAATCGGGGCTGCCGACGACTGCGAACGGGAACGGGCGTGTCAGACGCACCGCGATCATATCGGCGGCAATGAACTGGCCGAGCCGGATGCCGGCGTCAAAGCCCGCGGCCGCGAGATCGATCAGTTGTTCGCTGGCGGCGACTTCCACCTGGATTTCCGGATAGGCCGCGCAGAACGATGCGATCAACGGCTCCAACAGAATCGGCACCACCGCCCGTGGCACCGCGAGGCGCAGCAGTCCGGCGGGCCGCCGGCCCAATTCGCGCGCGTCCTCGCTTGCCGCGACGAGTTCCTCGAAGGCGGGCTTTGCGCGTGACAGGAATCTCTCGCCGGCCTCGGTGAGACCGACGCTCCGCGTAGTGCGGGAAAAGAGTGCCGCACCGATCCGCGCCTCAAGGGCCCGGACCGCCTGGCTCATCGCCGAGGGGGTGACGCCGAGCTCCGCGGCCGCGCGGCGAAAGCTGCGGTGCCTTGCAACGCTTAGAAACGCTTCGACGCCGTCGAGCGCACCGTGCCGGACTGTGAAGTTTTGCTTCATAGTCTACCAACATTATCGTGGATAATCCCTCAGGGAAAGCGGCCGTATGTCCGTGCCCAGCACCTGACAGGAGAATGTCCCATGTCGCCCGAAACCCTCTTCCGAACACATCTCGTTTTCGGCTACGTCGCCTGGCTGCTGTGCTTCGGCGCCTATCTCTGGCCGCAACTTCAGTCGATGGACCGTATCGAAGCGCAGCGCGCCATCGCCACCTTGCACAGCTTCCGCTTTTTCGGTCTCGTCTTCATTCTTCCGGGCGTGACGGGCAATCTGCCGGCGGGCTTCGCCACTTTCGCCGCATATGGCGACTTCGCCACCGGACTGCTGGCGATGCTGGCGCTATCCACCGTGAGAATACGCCCGTTGTTCTGGCTGTTCGTCGTCGCGTTCAATGCCGTGGGCGCCATCGACATCATCGTCGACTATTACCATGCCATTCAGTTCGGCGTTGACGTGAACCCCGGAGAGTTCGGCGCCACCTACGCGATTCCGATCATCTACGTGCCGGCGCTCATGATCAGCCACGTCGCGGCGTTCTATTTGCTGGCGCGCCACCACGGCGAGACGGCGCGGGCCGCTACGCACGCGACGGCAAGATCGTAAGAACTGGCGGCAAGCGTCCTGCCGCGAAAACCGATGTAACCCTGCGGCGATTTCGCTCTAAGCTTCGCCCATGAGCGCACCTTCACGGTCGCGGAGCACCAATCCTCGCGCGGGAGCAAGCGAGCCGGCCGGGTTCGATCCCGCATTCCGCGCCCGGCTGCGCGACCTTTTGCTTTGGCGCCGCGATGTCCGCCGCTTTCGCGGCGATCCGTTGCCGAGCGGCGCCTTGGAGGCGCTCATTGAGCTTGCGTGCCTCGCGCCATCGGTGGGCCTGAGCGAGCCTTGGCGTTTTGTCATCGTCGACGATGCCGAGCGGCGCGCGGCGATCCAGCGCAATTTCGAATCCTGCAACGCCGCGGCGCTGGCCAGCCAGCAGCGCGAACGCGCCGGACTTTACGCGCAGCTCAAGCTCGCCGGTCTGCAGGAAGCGCCGTGCCATTTCGCCGTGTTCGCCGACCGCGAAACGCCGCAGGGTTACGGCCTCGGACGTCGCACCATGCCGGAGATGGCCGAGTATTCGGCCGTCACCGCGGTCCACACCATCTGGCTTGCGGCGCGCGCACAAGGCATCGGCATGGGCTGGGTGTCGATCCTCGACCCGCACGCCGTGGCACAAATTCTCGATGTGTCGCCCGCGTGGAAATTCATCGGCTATTTCTGTCTCGGCTATCCGCAGACCGACGACACAATTCCCGAGCTGGAGCAAAGCGGCTGGGAACGCCGGCGAGTGCCCGGGTCGGTCGTGATCCGGCGCTGAAGATCATCCGCCGACATCAAGCTTAACGTCCCAAACAGCCGCTGTGCCAAAACAGGGCAGATGGCCTGGCATCTGCCTTGCTCTCCCAAGTGAGGCTTGCCGCATTTTGCGAAACGCGATCGCGGCAACTGTCGCCAATCGTGCCGCGCCACGCGAGCAAATGGAATCGCGGCGCGCAAGGGAGAGTGCCGTGTTAACCTTCGCCTGTGCCAGAGCGCTACACGCTGCGCGATTGACAGTGCTTGCGGGCGCCGTTGTGGCGCTGCCGCTCTTCACAATTTCAACCGCGCGCGCCGCAGACGCCGAAGGAGTCAGGGTCGACAGCTGCGCCGGCAGCTGGCACGCGAACGGCTGCACGACGATCTGGGCGCCGCTCGGCGACACCTATGTCAGGAAGGTGCCACAGCCGGGCAATGCGGAAGAACGCGCCCGCGCAACCGAGGAAGATCGGCGCTGGGTAGAGCGTTGCCGGCCGACGCTGCGCCAGGATCGCTACGGCGTGCCGCGTTATCAATACGCCCGGCCCGGCTGCGAATTCGGCGTCGGCGAGTATTGATTTCCGCCCGGCGTCTGCTCGGGCTCCTTACTCGACGTGTATCTTGGCGTCGCGAATGATCTTTCCCCATTTCGTCGAGTCAGCGTGTATTCGCGCGGCGAATTGTTCGGGGGAAGACGCGATCGAATAGATGAAACTGGGTTCGAGATATTTCTTCTGGAACTCCGGATCGCTGAAGATCTTCTGCGTCTCGGCATTCAGTTTTTGCACGATATCTGGCGGCGTCCCTTTCGGGGCGACGAAACCATACCATGACCCCGCCTGATAGCCGGGCAGTCCGCTTTCGGCCAGCGTTGGCACGTTGGGGAAACGCGGAATCCGCTCCGTCGAGCCAAATCCGAGCACCTTGAGCTGGCCTGCCTGCCAGCCCTGCGCCACCAGACCGATGCTGACGATCATCATCTGGATGTGACCGCCCAGGAGGTCGACGATCGCCGGCGCCGCGCCGTGATAGTGCACCGCCGTGAACTTGGCCCCGGTCGACCGTTCGATGAGCACGATGTTGAGATGGCCGCTGGTGCCGATGCCGAACGTGCCGTAGTTGAGTGTACCGGGCTTTTCTTTGCCGAGCGCGATGAGGTCGGCGAACGTCTTCACCGGAACCGACGGATGTACGACCAGCGCCTGCGGGCTGATGCCGAGCCCGGTGATCGGCGCGAAGTCGTTGATCGGATCGTACGGCAGCTTGGCGTGAGTGTACGGATCGAACACGAACGTGGCGTCCGCGCTTACCAGCAGCGTGTAGCCGTCGGGCGGCGATTTCGCCACGTATTCGACGCCGACCAGACCGCCGCCCGCCGGCTTGTTCTCAACGATGAAGGGTTGGCCCCACGCCTCGGACAGCTTTTGGGCGAGCGCGCGGGCCAGGATATCTGTAATGCCTCCAGCCGAATACGGCACAACGATCCGAACGGGCTTGTCCGGGTAGGACGCGGCGGACGCACGCCCCGCGCCTGCAACACCGCTCGCCAACGCCGCCAGCAAAGCCGCCACCACGTTGCGCTTCGTCATCTCGGTCTGAAACAACGTCCACTCTCCCAATAGCCGGCGGGCGCCCGCCATTGGGGCGCCCAGCGATGAATTTCTGCTTATAGCGGGGACTTTCGCAGCGGGCGAGTAATTGTGCAACGACCAGCTAGATCGCCAAAGGTCAGATCAAGGCTTCGGGATGGAAACGTGACGACGGGTGCTGATGCGCACCGCGGCAACAGCCTTCAGGCCGCGCGCGGCGTAGCGGTCATTTCGGGCGCGCCGTCCGTGCCTTCGAGATCGTCACCAAAGCCGCCGCCGACCGGAATTGAAAATACCAACGCGCCTTCGTCGTCTTGCACGTTGATCGTCCAGCCAGCCCACGGGCCACTTGGGTCAATGCCAAGGTCACACGCAATGAGCTCCGCCAGGCAAAACGCATGTTCGAAATCGGGAAATTGTCCGATGCGATAAAGCTGTTCCGCTCCCGCAGGGCTCGTCAGAATGAAAGAGCAGTTGCGCATGGGGCCCGTCATCACCGGTGTTCCGTTTGCCATGCTGTAACAGCATTGGATTCACCGCGATTTGACGAAATATCTAAAAGTTTACCGATTCAATCCGGCAGCGGCAGCGAGCACTGGCGACATGACACTTTGATGAAACGTTGAGCCGTAGGCTGCCCGTGCGTCGCGCAGGATATGAATCAGGCCGGGTTCAATCGCATCACGAACAGCGATTGCGCCGCATTGCGGAAGAATGCGGCCGCCACGTATAACGATTCTCGTACGGGGGAACGCGAAGTGATGGGCTTAATTTCGCGAGGCCGATCGATATTGCCTCGATCTGCATCGCGGCGGGGCGCCCCTCAGGCCGGATGGCCCGCACCAGGCGGGCCATGTTCCCCGAGGGAGCAAAGCGACAATGCATAGCGACGCAATCAGCCTTGGTATCGCGACACTGGGGCTCCTCGTTGCCGGCGTCATCAAGGGCGCAACGGGGCTGGGCTATGCATCCTGCGCGTTGCCGTTCTTGGCGATGGCCATGGGATTAAAGCAGGCAATAGCGATCGTCATGTTGCCGGCGTTGGCCAGCAATTTCCTGATCATCTGCATTACGCCGCATCGGGTCGAAACTCTGCGTCGCTTCTGGCCGCTTTATATTGCGGCAATCCCCGGCATCTTCGCCGGCATCTACCTGCTCGTCTGGTTCGGCCAAAAAATTCCGACGATGAGCCTCGGCATATTGATCATAGCCTACGCGGCTTATTCGATCGTGCGGCCGTCGCTGTCGGTTCCCAAGACACTGGAAGCGCCCTTGCAAGTTCCCGTCGGGCTCGTCAACGGCTTTCTCACCGGCCTGACGGGATCGCAGGTCCTGCCGTTTTTGCCCTACATCCTCGGACTGAACCTGGATCCGGACCGCACCACCCAGGCCATCAATCTGGCGATCACCATATGGTCGGGCGTCATGTTGATCGCGCTCTACCAATCGGGAGTTGCGTCGACCGGCTCTTTATTCGCCTCGGTTCTAGCGCTTGTCCCGGCACTCCTCGGCATCTACCTGGGGTCGATTTTTCGCTCCAAGATCCCGGCGCAGCATTACAGGCTCATTGTTCAGGTAGTGCTCGGCTTTTTGGGCGTGAGCCTCGTCGCAAAGCAACTGTACTGAGATGGAACCCATCGGCATCCGGTTGGGAACAATCAAATAACGGAATTCAGAGATACTGTTCCGCGAAACGGAGCTTCGTCGCAGCCGAAAAGTTGTACGACGACACGAGGCATTAATCTTGCGTGCGCTGCACTGAGTGTCGAGTTTTCGACAATTTAAAACCTTTCAGCCGTCTTCAATAAATCATTTCCATATCCGAGCGATTTCGATTTCTAATGCAATATATTAACAAGCTAATTGCCATACGTTCGTCTCGACGGACGGGACAGTATGAGCAAGAACACGCTGCATATCCTTCGACTGCCCAAGCTGCTGGCGGAGCACCGTAGTTCGGCGCTGTTCGGCGCCGTGGTCATCGCCATGCTTTGGGCGGGGATATTTGTCAAATATGTCGAGGACCGCAACAACGATTTGATGGAGGCGCGCCAGACCAGTCACAGCTTTTCCATGGTCTTCGAAGAGAACGTCATTCGGTCGATCGACGAACTCGACACGACGCTGCTTTATTTTCGGGGACAGATCGAAGACGCCGGCCCGGCTCCGGATTACAACAAGATCCTGCACAAGATCGACATCCCTTCCGACATCGTTGTCCAGGTCGGGATCATCGATGCCAAAGGCATGATGCGCGCGTCGACCGCCGGTCCGCAACCGGCGCCCGTGCTCGATCTTCATGATCGCGACCACTATCAGGCACAGCTTCATGCCACCGGAGATCATCTTTACATCAGCCGTCCGGTGATAGGCCGCGCGAGTGGCGAGTGGTCCGTTCAGCTCTCGCGCCGCATTACCTACGACGGCAAGTTCGGCGGCGTTGTCGTCGCGTCGTTAAACCCCGAGCATTTCACCAAATTCTATTCGCGTGTCGACCTGCCATTCTCCGAATCCATTGCTCTTATCGGCGAGGACGGGATCGTCCGGGCGGCAGGCGGTGCGGCGCGCGACCACAGAATGGGTGAGGACATTCAGGGGGCACCCGCTATTCGCGGTGATGCGCGAGGGTGTGAATACAACGTTCGAACTGCGCGACACGCAGGACAGCCCGGCCCGAATCGTCACGCTGCGGAAAGTGGACAACCTTCCGTTATGGGTCATGGTCAGCCTGAACAAGGATGAAGTTCTGGTCGATTCGTTGCGCGGCCTTCAAATCGCCGCTGCGGGTGGCCTGGTGCTAACTCTGCTCATCCTTGGCGCCATGGAATTCATGTTCCGCACCGAAGACGGAGCGCGCCAAAAATCCAGGCAACTCGAGGCGACCTCCCGCGCCATGACGAGGCTGGCATCGGAAGACGCATTGACCGGCCTGTTAAATCGCCGAGGCTTCCAGGAAGCCCTTGGACGCGCCGCCGAACGGCAAGAGCCGCCACTTGAAGATTTCGATTATGCGGTTCTTTTTCTCGATTTGGACCGCTTCAAGATTATCAACGACACCCTGGGCCATCGGGTCGGCGATCTGCTGTTGAAGGGCGTTGGCGAGCGATTACGGGCATCATTGGGGCCAAAGGACGTTCTGGCCCGGCTTGGCGGCGACGAGTTCGCCGTCATGGCGGTCGATCACGTTGGCACGGCTGAGATTGCCGACCTCGCTTCGCGACTGATCGAGTCGACCCGACGACCGTTCAGCCTCTCCGGTCATCGGGTCCAAACCTCAATCAGCATCGGCATAGCACTTGCTCCGTCCGATGGTCGAACCCCGGATGATCTGCTGGCGGCCGCCGATCTGGCGCTCTACGCCACAAAAGAGTCGGGGCCAAATGGATACCAGTTCTATCGCCCCGCCATGACGGAAGAGATGTCGGAGCGACGGCAAATCGAGGCCGATCTGCGCGACGCGATCGAACGTAACGAGTTGCAGCTCTATTATCAGCCCATTGTCAGCTTGCAGGACAGGAAGGTGCGCGGCTACGAAGCGCTCGCACGATGGAAGCATGCCGAGCGAGGCTTCGTGCCGCCTGCGGTCTTCATCCCTATCGCCGAGGATACCGGCCTGATGGCGAGGCTCGGCGAGTGGGCGCTGAACACGGCCTGTCGTCAGGTCGCGACTTTGCCTCCAGACATTCGCATATCGGTGAACCTGTCACCGGCACAGTTCTCCACCGCCGATCTGGTGAGCAGCGTTGAGCGCGCGCTGAAAACCAGCGGATTAGCGGCGAACCGCCTGGAGCTCGAGATAACCGAGCGACTGCTGCTTGAGAGCAGCACGCCCACTTTAGCCATCCTGGAAGATCTCAATCGGCTCGGGGTTTCCATTGCGCTGGATGATTTCGGCAGCGGCTATTCTTCGCTCAGCTATCTGCGCAAGTTCCCGCTCGACAAGGTCAAGATCGATCGCAGCTTCATCACCGACCTGGATCACCAGGGCGAGCAGATAGCCATTATTCAGGGCGTGGTGAGCATCGTGCGCGCACTCGGCATGAACCTGACTGCGGAGGGCGTGGAAACTGACAATCAGTGCGAGGTTCTGCGCGCGCTCGGCTGCGATGACGCGCAGGGATATCTTTTCGGCAAGCCCATGCCCTTCGAGGACATCGTGGCAACAAGCCGCCCGACCCATCTTCGCGCCGTCACGGCGGCCTAGCTTCCGTCCGATCTCCTCGAAAGCGATGGCTGAGTGGGAGGCGCGTCTGCGGTCCATCGAGAGCACCACTAGTGCCGACCGTCGACCACGCCGCTGATGAGGTTGGAAACCCGCAGCCTGGCCGAAATCTCGCCGTGGGTGCGCGGAATCGGCACGAGCTTGTCGCGAATTCTGGCGATCGTCGCCAGTAACTCCCGGCGCAGAGCCAGAGCCTCCTCGATGGTGACTGCCTCGAATCCGATCCGGGCTCCGATCGGCAACCTGCCGAGCGCGGGAAGATCGGCAGAGATGATGGTCGCAATTTTCGGATAACCGCCCGTCGTTTGACGATCAGGCAGCAATACGATCGGCTGCCCGGTTCCGGTCACCTGGATCGACCCGGTCGCGGTGCCATCGGAGGTGAACGCAACGTCACTGCTTTGAACGATCGGAGGACCTTGCAGCCGCATGCCGATGCGATCGGTATCGGTGGAAACGATGAAGTCGCTGCCAAGGAAAGTATTGATCGCCTCATCGGAGAAATAATCGTGCTGCGGACCAAGAACGACACGCAAGCGCCGCGGTGGACTCACATCGAGTTCATCGAACCGATAATCGTCCCGGTCACTCGTTCGCACGTTGCGCAGTGGCAGTTGGTCATCCGCCATCAAGGCACGCCCATGCCAACCGCCGAAGCGCCCGCGCGTGTCCGTTGAGACGCTGCCAAGCGCAGGCGCGATGTCGAAGCCACCTTCCACCGCAATGTAAAGCACGGCGCCGCGGGAGAGCGAGCCGACGCGGATCAACTCGCCGCGCCGAAGGCGGACGCTCCGTGACGGGCTTATCCGCCGGCCGCTGGTCGCGCTCGCGTCGGGCAACACTTCGATCGTGGCGTGAGCTCCGACGAAGGCAAGCCTGACATCCTCGGCCTCGACCGCAAGCGTCGGCCCCACATAGGCGGCTTCGAGCGCGGCGGTTCCGAGCGGATTGCCCACCAGAGCATTTGCGGCACGAAGGCTGATGGGATCGAGCGCACCGCTCACGCTGATCCCGAAACGCTGATAGCCGGGCCGCCCAAGGTCTTGAATGGTCGTGCGCAAACCCGGCTTTATCACGCGCAGCGTCGAAGTCATGCTGCTTCTTCTGTCATTTCGCCAACGGGCATGATGTTCAGCTTGCCGGACGCGGACTGAGCCGAGAGCTGTTCGTATTCGTCGAGCGACACTGGCGCGAAATTGACCTTGTCGCCGGCGGCAAGAAGCGCCTCTGGATGAGGCCGCCACCGAAGAAACGATATCGGCGATCGTCCGATCAGATGCCATCCGGACGGCGTTTCCAGCGGGATGATGCAAGTCATTGTCGTTGCGATGGCGAGCGACCCCGCCGGAACTTTAAGTCGAGGCGTTGGCAGCCGCGGCAGAACCAGTGCTGCGGGCAGGTCGCCCAGATAGGCCATGCCCGGCAGGAAGCCGAGCATATAGACGTGATATGTTACCGCACTGTGAGCCTCGACCACCTGGGCCGGCGAGAGTCCGGTCCGTGACGCGACTTGATCGAGGTCGGGAGCGACTCGCGCGTCATAGCAGACAGGCAAATGCCATATCCGGCCGGATAGCTGCCGAGATTGCAGGTCGCGCATCAGTTTGACGATGTGCGCTGTGAGCGCAGAAGCAGGCAGCGAGAGCGGATCGTAATGCAGCATCAACGAACGGAATGTCGGCACATACTCGATCAGTCCCTCGATCGGCTCCTGGTTCAGGCGATGAGCGAGCGCGAGGACCTGAGAATTGATGTTCCGATCGATCGAATCGCCAAACTCAATGACGATCGCCGCATCTCCGGCGGGCAATATTCTGTAGGCGCCAGTGTTCGCCGTGGCATTGAAGTGCATCCCTTCCGGGCGCGCGGGTGCGGAAAGCTGCCCGTCAGCGGGGTCACGCTCCGGCATGATGTGTTGACCTCGGGATGTCGCCGCTGAGCCGGAAATACCACCAGGATATGCGCACCGCCATCTGAAAGGCGCGTGTTAATCCGGCGCTGAACGCGAAGGGACAAAGAGTTGCGCGCGGCAAGCTCCCGTGCGAGGTCGAAAAGCATTCGGCTCACGTCCGCCCAAGCGGACATGAGCCGAAGCGATTGCGTCAAAACCGGTCCGCGCGGCGGCGCCGCAGGCGCGAACGTCCGCGGCGTTATTGGTCGGAGCCGCCCGAGCGCGCCGTCGTTTCGGGATGCTGCCTGGCTGTGCTCGAGCCTGCCGGCGACATCTTCGCCGGCAAAAAGTGCGCATACTTCGCCACGACTGTCGGATCGAGCTGCTTGAGGGCAGAGTCAGGCAGGCGGTGCCATATCTCATCCTTGCCGAACAGCGCGATGCCCAGATAGCCGCGCACCGTCAGGGTCTGGCCGTCGGGGCTGACCTTCATCAGAGCGTGATAGATGGTGCCGTCGCGCGGATCGAGAATGTTGCCGTCCTTGTAGTCCAGGCCAGTCCGCTTCATGTCCCGGATCAGCGGCAAGCCGAGCATCGGCTCATCCTTGCGGTCGTCCTTGCAGGCCGAGCAGACCTCGTCGGGCTTGTCACCCGGCCGCAGCGTGAACTTGGCGATGACGCCCTCGTAGGCGCCGTTGTTCTGGAAAAACAAAAACCAGCCGACCGACTTGCCGGTCTCTTCATCGATCTTCTGCCACAATCCCGTCACGGACGGTTCGGCAGCAGCCGCAGAATTGACGGCGAACAGCAACGCAACCGCCGCCAATGCGAAAATTCGAAAATGTGCGATCATCGGGCCTCCGTTCCTCACTCTTTGGCCGAATCAAAATCAAATCGTTCGTGGTTATAACTAATCGCGCCACAATGAGGAGATTTGACGACGCATTTTCGGCCTTCGGCCGGCGCCAGAACGCGAAAAGTTCCGCGTTTTCAGGAGCTTGACGGTTTCGACGAGGCGTCGCCGTTGGCCACCGCAGGGGCGAGCCCGTCCTGTCCCCGTTCCGTTTGCAACTCAGCCAATACCTGCGCGACGATCTCGCGCGGCCGCGGCGCGATCGACGCCACGATGGGATGCTCATCGGGACCGGGTTCCTCGAGGGCCTCGAATTGGCTTTCGAGTAGGCTCGACGGCATGAAATGCTCGTGCCGCGTCGCGACACGACGGGCGATCAGCTCGATATCGCCTTTGAGATAGACCAACTGCACGTCGGGCCGATTGCCGATGATGACAGCGCGGTAACGGCGCTTGAGCGCCGAGCAGGCAATGACGACACGGTCGCGCGCGAGCCGAGCCTGGTCGATGAAATCGGCGATGGAGATTAGCCATGGCGCGCGGTCTTCGTCGGTCAACGGGATGCCGGCGTGCATCTTGTCGATGTTGCGCGCCGGATGAAACCAGTCGCCATCTTCGAAAGTCCAGCGCAGCGCCAACGCCAGCTGGGTGCCGACCGTGGACTTCCCACTCCCGGACACGCCCATCACCACCAGCACCGACGGCAGCCCGGCCGCATCGATCGAGTCAACGCGCGGCCAGGCGTCGGTCGCCGGATACGATTGCGTCAAGTTCATGATTCAAACTCCACTGGAAGCCGCTGTGGCGATCACGCAATCGGCCGCCATTGCTGGCCGCTGTGTAAAAAAAGACGCTGGGCTGCGTCGGGCCCGTCGCTGCCGGCCGGGTAGGTGCGCAGATCCTTTCCGGCCGCCTCCTGCCAGGCTTTGAGAATCGGATCGACCGCACGCCAGCCCGCCTCGATGTCGATGGCACGCTGGAACAGCATCTGATCGGCGGTCATGCAGTCGTAGATCAGCGTTTCGTACCCGGTAGACGGAGCGGCGTCGAAATAGTCCGCGTATTTGAAATTCATCCGCACGTTTTCGATGCGGATTTCGGGACCGGGAATCTTGGCGTTGAAATGCAGCGCCGCGCCTTCGTCGGGCTGGATGCGCAGCACCAGAAGATTCTGCGCCAGGTTGTCGACCGGCATGTCGCGAAACAGCGACAACGGCGCGCTGCGAAACCGGATGGCGATCTCGGTCTTGCGCGCGCCGAGCGCTTTGCCGGTGCGCAGATAGAACGGCACGCCGGCCCAGCGCCAATTGTCGATCGCAAGCCGCATGGCGACGTAGGTTTCGGTGACGCTTTGCGGCGACACGCCGGCCGCGGCGCGATAGTCGGAAACGTCCTTGCCGCGCACACGCCCCGCAACGTACTGGCCGCGCACCACGTCGGTGAGCGCCTTCTCGCGTGTCAGCGGATGGATCGCCTCGATCGCCTTGAGTTTCTCAGTCCGCACCGAAAGCGCGTCGAAGCAGCCCGGCGGCTCCATCGCGGTCAGGGCCAGAAGCTGGAACAGATGGTTGGGCACCATGTCGCGCAGCGCGCCGGTGTGATCGTAGAGCTTGCCGCGGTTCTCGACCGACACCGTCTCGGCCACGGTGATCTGCACGTGATCGATATGGTGCCGGTTCCAGATCGGCTCGAACATGCCGTTGGCAAAGCGCAGCACCATGATGTTCTGCACCGTCTCTTTGCCGAGATAGTGATCGATCCGATAAATCTGATGTTCGGCGAAGAAGCGCAGCAAATCCGCATTCAAGGCGCAGGCCGATTTCAAATCGAAGCCGAACGGCTTCTCGATGATCAGCCGCCGCCACTGGCCGTCCTTTTCCGTGGCGAGACCCGCCTCGCCAAGGTGGCGCGTGACCGGACCGAACATTTCCGGCGGCGTCGCCAGATAAAACAGCCCATTGCCCTTCGTGCCGGCGCTGCGGTCGAGGTCGGCGAGCTGACGCTTCAGCGTCTCGTAAGTCGCCGCATCGTCGAAATCGCCGCGCACATAAACGCAATGGCGAAGCAATGCATCGAGCGTTTTGGCGTCGACGCCGTCGGTGGCGAACTCCTTGAGCGCCGCGCGCATGTGATCGCGGAATTCGTCGCCGGACCACGGCGCGCGGGCGACGCCGACGAGCGCAAAGCCATCGGGCAACAGCTTGCCGACGGCGAGGTTATAGAGCGCCGGCAGCAACAGACGCTTTGTCAGATCACCGGCGGCGCCGAAGATCACGAAGGCGCAAGGATCGGCGGGACGCGGGGCGCGCCCGGTCGTCGGGGCGAGCCCCGGGGCGGCGATGTCCATGGTCAGGACCCTTTCGCTTCGATATGCCCCCCGAAGCCCTTGCGCATCGCCGACAACAGCCGGTCGGCAAAGCCGTGATCGTCGCGCGAACGGAAGCGCGCGTAGAGCGCCGCCGACAGCACGGTCGCCGGCACCGCCTCCTCGATCGCCGCCATCACGGTCCAGCGGCCTTCGCCGGAATCCGCAACCGTACCGGTAAAGTGTTCAAGCTTCGGATCGCCGGCGAGGGCGATCGCGGTGAGGTCAAGGAGCCACGACGAAATCACGCTGCCGCGCCGCCACACCTCGGCGATATCGGCGACGTCGAGATCGTAGCGCTCGTCGGGCGGACGCGCTTCGGCGGTGGCGCCCTTGAGGATGGCGAACCCTTCCGCGTAGGCCTGCATCATGCCGTACTCGATGCCGTTGTGGATCATCTTGACGAAATGTCCGGCGCCGCACGGGCCGCAATGCATGTAGCCGCGTTCCGGCCGCGGATCGCGGCCGTCGCGCCCGGTGGTGCGCTCGATATTGCCGAGGCCGGGCGCGAGCGCGGAGAAAATCGGATCGAGATGGTCGACGACCTTTTTGTCGCCGCCGATCATCAGACAATAGCCGCGGTCGAGCCCCCAAACGCCGCCGCTGGTGCCGGCATCGACGTAATGGATGCCCTTTTCCTTCAGCGAGCGCGCGCGGCGCACATCATCCTTGTAGAAGCTGTTGCCGCCGTCGATGACGATGTCGCCGGACTGCAAGACGCCGCGCAGCTCTGTGACCGCATCCTCGGTCGCTTCGCCGGCCGGCAGCATCAGCCAGATCGCGCGCGGCGCCGAGAGCTTGGCCGCCAGATCCTTGAGCCCGCTGCTGCCGCCTGCACCCTTCTTGGTAAGCGCCGAAACCGCGTCGGGATTGCGGTCGTAAACCACGCAGGAATGGCCGTGCTGCTGCAGCCGCTGCACGATGTTGCCGCCCATGCGGCCGAGACCAACAACTCCGAGCTGCATTCGCCTACCTCATCGCAACGCCGCTCGAGCCGCTTCGCTGAGCGCAGCGATACCGGCATCCAGATCGTGAGAAACATGCGCGCGCAGCACGCGGCGGCCGCGCTCTGCCAACACGCGCAGATCGCCGCGCGCCTGCGCGGCCTCGATCACGCCGAAGCTCGCCTTGCGGCCCGGAATATTCACGTCTGCGGCGGCATCCGCGGTGATTTGCAGGAACACGCCGGAATTCGGCCCACCCTTGTAGGCTTGGCCGGTCGAATGCAGATAGCGTGGACCGAATTGCAGACAGGTAGCGATGCGCTTGCTGTCGCGCACTGCAAGGCGCAGCTTCTCCAAGGCGGCAATGTGAGCCTCGTCGCGTTCCAGATAGGCCAGCACGGCAAAATAATCGCCGTCGTGAACGCGGCCGAACTGCGCCCTCAGCCAGCTCTCCAACGTGGAGTTGGCGCCGGCCTGCCGCAACGCCTGCGCATTGCGCTCGTCGGTGTAGAGCGCGATGCCGTTTTCCCGGAACACCGGCTTGTCGGCGGCGAGCGTGCCGCTCTTCTCGTAGGCATCCGTCAGCTCGCGCGCCGCTACCTTGGCGGCCTCGACGTCCGGCTGATCGAACGGATTGATGCCGATGATCGCGCCCGCGACCGCGGTGGCAAACTCGAAGCGGAAGAATTCCTGACCGAGATTTTTCCGCGACGCCATGCCGATCCGCACCACCGGCTGTCCGGCCTTTTCCAGCGCGTCGATGGCCTTGTCCTGGGCTGCGTCGGGATGCGCGGCGTCGCGCACGTAAATGAACAGCCGGTGCGCGTCATAGACGGACGGCGCGCCGAGCGGCTCATCCGCGATCGGGATCACACCCTTGCCGTGCTTGCCGGTCGAACTCGGCGAGGAGCTGCTCGGCCCAGGCGCCGAACGATGCGAACGGCGGCGACGATACGATCGTCACCTTGTCGCGGCCTTGCTGTGCCGCGACGCCGATCGCCAGCCCAAGCGCGACGCCGGGATTTTGCGCCGGCGGCACTTCGGGTCCGCAGGACCGCGCCATGAGGCGGGCCAATTCCAGAAACGCCTGCACGTCATGACCAGCCGCGGCGAGCGGCACCATGCCGAACGCCGACAGCACCGAATAGCGGCCGCCGATCGTGGGAATGCCGTGAAACACTCGATGAAAGCCGCGCTCGCCCGCGACTTTTTCCAGTGCCGATCCGGGGTCGGTGATGACGACGACGTGGCGCGCGGCGTCCTTGGCGCCGATGACATCGGTGGCCTTCTTGAGGAAATATTCCATCAGCACGTTCGGTTCGAGCGTGGTGCCGGACTTGCTCGACACGATGAACAGTGTGCGCGCCAGATCGACTTTTTTCTCGAAACTCTTCACCTGTGCCGGATCGGTGGAGTCGAGCACATGCAGCTTCGGAAAGCCGGGCGCCGATCCAAGCGTCGTCGCCAGCACCTCGGGGCCCAGGCTCGAGCCGCCCATGCCGAGCAGCAGCACGTCGCGGAAGCCCTGCGCCTTCACTTCGGCGGCGAATTCGTGCAACGCCGGCATGTCGCGCAATTGCGCGTCGATCACATCGAGCCAGCCGAGCCAGTCGCCCTCGCCACTTCCGGTCCACAAAGTCGCGTCTTCGTTCCAAAGCCGGTGAACGGTCGCCTTCTTGCGCCAGGACTCTGCCGCGTCCTTGACCGCTGTCTTGAGCGGATCGGGCAGCGCCAGGGCCTGCTGGTCATGCGCTTCGCCCAGCATCCGGCTGCGCTTTTCGGCAAGCGCGCCATTAAGCTTGTCGAACGAGTTCGCAGAATAGCGTCACGCCATCGGCTTCAAGCGCGGCGGTGACACTGTCGAGCGAGATGCCGGCGTGATCGAGCGCAGCGAGGGCCGCTTCGGACGCGCCCACATCCGCCGTCACCGTCTCGCGCACCGTGCCATGGTCGCGGAACGCGTCCATGGTCTTTTCCGGCATGGTGTTGACGGTTTCGGGGCCGATCAATTCGTCAATGTAGAGCACATCGCTGTAAGCCGGATTTTTGGTGCCGGTCGACGCCCACAACAACTGTTGCGGCCGCGCGCCGTGTTTCTTCAGCCGCTCCCAGCGCTCGCCGGCAAACAGCCGCTGCCAGTGCCGGTAGGCGAGCTTGGCGTTGGCGATCGCGATCTTGCCGCGCAGGGCTTCGAGCCGGCCGCGCTCGGCCGCGTTCGGCGCCCGCGCGGCGGCCTCGTCCAACAGCTTGTCGACTGCGGTGTCGATACGGCTGACGAAGAAGCTCGCCACGCTGGCGATGCGGTCGATCGGTTTGCCAGCCGCGACCCGCTGTTCGAGCGCGCTCAAATACGCTTCGACCACGTCGAGATAGCGGCTCTGCGAGAACAACAACGTGATGTTGATGTTGAGGCCCTCGGCGAGCAGTTCGCGGATCGCCGGAATACCCGGCTTGGTGCCCGGTACCTTGATGAAGATATTCGGCCGCGCCACGGTGGCCCACAGCCGCCGCGCTTCGTCCATCGTGGCATGCGTGTCCATCGCCAGATAAGGCGACACTTCGAGGCTGACGAAACCATGCCGCCCCTCGGTCCGATCGTAGAGCGGCCGGAGCATGTCGGCGGCGGCGGCGATATCGGCGGTGGCGATGCGTTCGTAGATCGTGCTGACCGACGCGCCGTTCTCGGCAACCATGCGGCTGATCGCCGAGTCATAGGTTTCCGTCTCGCCGATCGCCTTTTCGAAAATCGACGGGTTCGACGTGATGCCGGCAAGACCGTCCCGGTCGATCAGTTGTTGGAGATGGCCGTTCTGAATGATTTCGCGCGACAGGTTATCGAGCCAGGCGGCCTGGCCCTTTTCTGCAAGCGCCCGCAACGGGTTCATGTCTGTTTCCATTTTGCGATCTGCGCCTTGGCGGCGGCAGTGACATTGTCCACGGTAAATCCAAAAGCGTTCATCAGATCCTTGATCGGCGCCGACGCACCGAAGTGATCCAATCCGACCATGCCGCCGTCCGCGCCCACATAGCGCTCCCAGCCGCGCGTCGAACCGGCCTCGACCGAAACGCGCGCCTTGACGGCCGCCGGCAACACGCCTTGCCGATACGCTTCATCCTGCTGGTCGAACAACTGCCAGGATGGCAGGCTGACGACACGCGCCGCGATATTCTGACCGGCAAGACTTTCGGCGGCTGCCACGCATAGCGCGATTTCGCTGCCGGTGCCGATCAGGATCACGTCGGGCCGGGCATTGGCGGATCGAACAAAATATAACCGCCGCGTGCCAGTCCCGATGCCGCAGCGTACCGGTTGCGGTCGAGCGTGGGAAGCGGCTGGCGGCTGAGGATGAGACAGACGGGGGCGTCCTTGAGCCCGGCGATCACCCGCCAGGCTTCGACCACTTCGTTGGCATCGGCGGGGCGTATCACGATCATGCCGGGGACCGAGCGCAGCCCGATCAGTTGCTCGACCGGCTGATGGGTCGGCCCGTCTTCGCCGAGCCCGATCGAGTTGTGGGTGTAGATGTAGATGACCGGCAGACGCATCATGGCGGCGAGCCGCATCGGCGGCCGCATGTAGTCCGAAAAGACAAAAAAGCTCGAACCGAACGGACGCAGGCCCTGGAGCGCCAGCCCGTTGAGCACCGCGCCCATGGCGTGCTCGCGAATGCCGAAGTGAAGGTTGCGGCCGGCATATTCGCCCGGCTCGAATTCGCCTGCGGACTCGAACTTCAACGACGTCTTGGTCGAGGCGTCGAGATCGGCGGCGCCGCCGACGAGCCACGGATAGTTCTTGGCCACGGCGTTGAGCACCTTGCCGGACGATTCACGCGTCGCAACACCTTTGGGATCGGCCGGAAATTCCGGCAGATCCTTGTCCGAGTGCGGCGGCGTCTCGCGCGCCAGCAAGGCGTGCAGGCGGGCACCAAGCTCCGGATAGTGCTCGCAATAACCCGCAAACATTTCGTTCCATTGCGCCCGCGCGCGCCGGCCGCGTTCGCCGACGCCCTGGCTGAAATGCTCGTAGACGCCGTCGGGTACCAGAAACGAAGAATCTTCGGGCCAGCCATAGGCGCGCTTGGCGAGCCGGACTTCTTCTACGCCGAGCGGCTCGCCGTGTGCTGCGCTGGTGTCCTGCTTGTGCGGCGCGCCGAAGCCGATGTGGCTGTCGACAATGATCAATGTCGGCCGGTCGCTGGTCCGGCGAAATTGCTTCAGCTCTTCGGCGAAAGCCGCGGTGTCGTTAGCGTCGGCGACATGAACCACATTCCAGCGGTAGGCGCGAAAGCGCGCCGCGACATTCTCGGTGAACGTGATGCCGGTGCCGCCGTCGATGGTGATGTGATTGTTGTCGTAGATCCAGCAGAGATTCGACAGTTGCAAGTGACCGGCGAGCGACGCCGCTTCGCTGGCAACGCCTTCCATCATGTCGCCGTCGCTGCAGAATGTGTAAACATTGAAGTCGAACACCGGAAAATCCGGCCGATTGAAGCGGCTCGCCAGAAAACGGCCGCCGATCGCCATGCCGACGCTGTTGCCGCAGCCTTGGCCCAGCGGGCCGGTGGTCGTGTCCACGCCGGGCGTGTGGCCGAACTCGGGATGGCCGGGGCAGCGGCTATTGAGCTGGCGAAACTGCCGGATGTCGTCGAGGCTCACCGCCGGGCGGCCGCCCTCGCCGGGGTCGCGGACCTGCGCCAGATGCAGCACCCCATAAAGCAGCATCGACGCATGACCGTTCGACAAGACGAAGCGGTCGCGATTGCACCATTTGGGATCGTCGCAATCGTAGCAGAGCGTCTCCTGCCACAGCGTATAGGCGACCGGCGCCAGCGCCATCGGGGTCCCGGGATGGCCGGAATTGGCCTTTTGCACCGCGTCCATCGCCAGCGTGCGAATAGTGTCGATGCACAACTGGTCCAGCCGGGCGCGCTCGTCCCGTTGCCCGGCGGCGGTATCGTGCGATTCGCGTCTGCGAAAATCGGTTCTGGCCACGAAATGTGTCCGTGCTGTTGTTTAAAGGCCTCCCCCCTCGCCTAACTCGCCTCGACGGGGCGCGGTTCCCAAAGCTCCGGTTTAGGCCATCCGAGGCCGCGGGACGCGTTCGGATGGGCGCGATATAATGCCCCGGCATTGCAAGCGGGACGGCGGGTGACTGGAATTCGCCGTGACCGGCGGCCTGAGGCTCATTGTCATGATGCAATCGCGCGCGGCACGACTGCTTTTGGCGATAGGGGCGATATTTTTGGCGGCGGCTGGCGCGTCGCCGGCGAACGCGGCCAAGCGCGCCGTGGTGCTCGATGTCGACGGCATCATCGGTCCTGCCATGGCCGATTACATCGTGCGTGAAATCAAGGCCGTGACGCCAGCTGACACTGGCCTTGTGGTGCTGCGCATGAATACGCCGGGCGGCCTCGACACTTCGATGCGGCAGATCGTCAGCGCCGTCCTGGCATCACCGGTTCCGGTCGCCACCTATGTGGCGCCCGGCGGAGCGCGCGCCGCCAGCGCCGGAACCTACATCGCCTATGCGAGCGCGGTCGCCGCCATGGCGCCCGGCACCAACATCGGCGCCGCAACGCCGGTGCAACTGGGCGGCTCGATCGCGCCCGGCGGGTCGCCGCAAAAGCCGCAAGGCAAAGGCGCGGAATCGACCGACACCGAAACCCGCAAGATCACCAACGACGCCATTGCCTATATTCGCGGCCTCGCCACGCTGAATAACCGCAACGCCGATTGGGCCGCCGACGCCGTACGCTCCGCGGTGAGCGTGCCGGCGAACGAGGCGCTGACGCTGCACGTAATCGATGCCGTCGCCACCGACGTGCCCGATCTGCTGCGCCAGATCGACGGGAAAACCGAGACCGTCAACGGCAAGCCGGTGCGGCTCGCCACCGCGGGCCTCAGCGTAGTGGACGTACCGCAGGACTGGCGCACCGAGCTACTCGGCCTCATCACCAATCCGGATGTCGCCTTCATCCTGATGCTGATCGGCATCTACGGGCTCATTCTCGAATTCTTCAATCCGGGCGCGGTCGCGCCGGGACTGATCGGCACCATTTCGCTTCTGGTCGCACTCTACGCACTCGCTTTCATTCCGATCAACTATGCGGGCGTGGCGCTGGTCATCGTCGGCATCGGCCTGATGCTGGCCGAAGTGCACATCGGCGCGTTCGGCGCGCTGGGCGTCGGCGGCATCGCGGCGTTTGTGATCGGCGCGCTGATGATGTTCCCGGACCGCGGGGCGGGTTTCACCCTGTCGTGGGGCGTCGTGATCGGCGCCGCGCTCGGCAGTGCCGCGCTCATCCTGTTGGCGCTCGCCGCCTTGCTGCGGTCGCGCAAGCGGCCGGTCGTCACCGGCAGCGAAGCGCTGATCGGCGCCGAGGGCGAAGCCGTCTTCTGGGACGGCGCCGAAGGCCGGGTGCGCGTGCAGGGCGAAATCTGGCGGGCTCGCGCCAACGCGCCGCTCGCAGCGGGGAAGCGCGTCAAGGTCACCGGCCGCGACGGCCTCGCGCTTCTCGTCGAGCCGAAATGAGATCGCCTGAGAGCGGTAAACCCAATTAGCCCCGGGAGCACATCATGTTTTTTGCAGCGGTTACCGTCATCGTCATTCTGGTTTTGATGTTTCTCTATGCGTCGATCAAGATCCTGCGCGAATACGAGCGCGGCGTGGTTTTCACACTCGGCCGCTTTACCGGCACCAAGGGTCCCGGTCTCATTCTGCTCTATCCCTTCATTCAGCAGATGGTGCGGGTCGACCTGCGCGTGGTCGTCGACGAGGTGCCGCCGCAAGACGTGATCTCGCGTGACAACGTCTCGGTCAAAGTCAGCGCCGTCATCTATTTCCGCGTCGTCGATCCGGAGAAAGCCATCATCCAGGTCAGCAATTACCTCGCGGCGACAAGCCAGCTCGCGCAGACCACGCTGCGCTGGGTTTTGGGCAAGCACGACCTCGACCAGATGCTGGCCGAGCGCGACAAGCTCAATGCCGACATTCAGGACGTGCTCGACAAACAGACCGAAGGCTGGGGCATCAAGGTCTCCAACGTCGAGCTAAAGCGCATCGATCTCGACGAGAGCATGGTGCGCGCCATCGCCCGCCAGGCCGAGGCCGAACGCGAGCGCCGCGCCAAGATCATCAATGCCGAGGGCGAGCAGCAGGCGGCGCAGAAGCTGGTCGAGGCCGCGCGCATCCTCGGCGACGTACCGCAGGCCATGCAGCTGCGCTATCTCGGCACGCTGTTCGACATTTCCAACGCCGGCGAGCGCGGCTCGACCATCGTATTCCCGTTCCCGATGGAATTGCTGGAGGCCTTCACGGGGCTGCGAAAACCGCCGGAAGCCCGTTCCTGAGCGGCGAGATATCCCGCGGGCTATTGCGACCCCTTCGGGTATCCAAGTAACTTGCGTGGAGTGCGCCCTGTCTACGGACGTTGCGTTTGGGGAGGCTTGAAGCGGATAAAACCGATCACCGAAGGTGACGGCACCGCTGACCGCATTTGATCTCAGTCAATACAGTGCGAATGGCGCGCGGTACGCTGTTGCGGGTGGACTTTTATCCCAACTCACGCATGCGATTCTTTCGTGTCGCAAATGCTGCAAACGGCAAATTCGTTTCCCCCTCGCGCCTCTGCGGCGACTTTCGTCCGTCGGCATACGAGCCGTTTGCTCGAGCGGTTTTGCAAACGTTATAATTTATCCTCGCTTTGTTTGACGCTCGCGGTCCAGAACCTGTTTTACGACCGGTGGCGTTTCGTCGCGACGATCATCGGCATTGTATTTTCGATCGTGCTTGTCACGGTGCAACTGGGATTGTTCGTGAGCTTCAGCCAGATGGTCGCCACGGCAATCGATCACGCGCCAGCCGACCTGTGGATCGTGCCGCAAGGCACCAGATGCTTCGAAGATCCGGCGCCCCTCGATGACAGCGAGCGGTTCCGTGCACTGTCGGTCAAAGGGGTCGCGAGCGCCGTGCCCATTGCGATCGGCTTTGCGGAATGGCAGGCGTCCGGCGGCAAGAAGACGGGGATATTCCTGATCGGCTCGCCGCTGGAGTTCTCCCGGCCTGCACGCCTGGAACCTGGTCGCCGGCAACGACCGGGTGCTCGCGATCCCCGGCGCCGTCGCGATCGACCAGAGCTATTTCGACGAGCTGAAGTCCAAAGGCATGCTCGATATAGCGGAGATCAACGGCAAGCGCGCACAAGTGCGGGCCGTCACCAAGGGGATTCGATCGTTCACCACCATGCCCATCGTGTTTGCGCCGCTCAATCGGGCGCGGTCCTACCTGGCGATGGCGCCGAGCAAGATCACTTTTGCGCTGGTTCACCTTGCCCCGGGCGCCGAGCTTGCGGATGTCCGCGGCCGATTGCAGCAAACCCTCGCGAATGTCGAGGTGCTGACGCCCGCGGAATTTGCCGGCCGCAGCCGGACGTTTTGGCTGTTCGGAACCGGCGCCGGCGCCGGGCTTTTTTTTGGCGCCCTGCTTGGACTGATCGTCGGCACGGTTATCGTCGGGCAGACGCTTTATTCGAGCACGATGGATAATTTGTATGAATTCGCCGTGCTGCGGGCGATCGGCTCATCGGGCGCTTACATTCATACCGTCATCGTCGTTCAGGCCCTGATAAGCGCGATCATCGGCTTCTCCATTGCGGCAGTCGTCGGCTTGGCAATCATGGTAGCGACGGCGAACACGGCCCTGCCGGTAGTCGTGACGCCTGGCCTGACCGTCATCCTGTTCCTGATCACCGTCGCCATGTGCGTCCTTTCCGCCATTGCGGCGATCGTGAAAGTGACGCGCATGGACCCGGCGATGCTGTTCGCACGCTGAACGTCAGTCAAACAGGCCGGGCAGTCGAACAGGCCGGGCGCAACCCAGCCTCAAGTTGAGAGAACAGTCGCTGCGCTGTTGTGTGGTTGTCCGACCAGTCTCGCCAATGCAGCCGAGCGATGCGACGGTGAGTATCACAGCTTGCGCGAGAATTTTCCGATCATCGGAAGATTTATCCTGCGATAATTTCTTTTTCGATCGCGGACTTCACGCGACCACTGGGGTTCAATGCGCCTTAACCCGGCGCGCCTTATTAACTCCGATCATTAATCTGAGTCATGCGTTATTGATCAAATGCGATCGAACCACAGCATCAACCTCCGCGATCTGCTCATATTGATAGCCGATCCAAGCCCGTACTTGAGAAGACTTATCTTTCAGATGTTGAGAGGATTCGGGGCGTCCAAGATTATCGAATCGCACGATGCAGAGATGACCTTGAAGACGCTGTCGGAGCACAGAATCGACCTGTTGCTCTGCGACCTGCGAATTCCTCCGAGCGGCGGCGCCCACATTGTTCGCGAACTCCGAAAAAATAAGGACAGTGAAAATCGTACAGTACCGATCCTGATGATGACCGCGGACACGCAGGAAACAACCATCAAGAGGATACGCGACGTGGGCGCCAATCTGGCGATCGCCAAGCCGATATCGCCAACCGCGCTCTATGATCGTCTCACGTGGATCGCCTTCAACCCGCGGCCGTTCGCCGAGACCGCGACCTATTTTGGGCCGGATCGCAGATTGAAGATTGAAGGTTTTCCTGACGGAACCGGGCGCCGCGCGACCGATCAGGTCATCATCAACGACAGTTCTGGCCCCAATATGTCCCAGAACGACGTCGACAGTCTGTTCGATTCTGTGAGGACCGGAACCCAATGAGTGAAAGCAACGCGCGGAGTTTCAGGTTACTCACGATCGAAACGCGCTTTGAAACACTTGCCAGACGCCCAGGCGGAGTGCCGCGTAATTCCGCCATCGCTACCGCGAATTCGAATATCGCGGCAACGGCGCCCGATTTCTGCCGGGCGCTGACCGCCAGAATAGAAAAACTGGAGAAATCCCTCAACGACGATGTGCCGGACTCGGTCATTTCGGCGACGGGGCCGTTCATGAGCGAGATCAACGAACTGCGCGACATCGGCGCGATAGTCGGGTTTCCGAGCGTCACTCTCATTGCTGGCGAGCTATGCAGGCTCTTCGACAAAGCCGATGGTGGCACACGCAATGCGACCGTCGGATGCTTCGTGCGGTCTTTGTCGCTTTGCATGCGGCGAGAGTACCGTCACACCGATCAGTCCGAAGTCCAGCGGCTCGTCACCAACCTCAAAGACCTCACCGCCAAGGAACTCTCTCGCGGGCAGATGTCCACTTCGGGACACTCCGCAAGTTGTGTCGTCGCTCAATGACAGCCCGGAGCAGGTAAGTCTTAAGGACACGTTAACCAAAACCGATGCGTTATGTCGCGTGAATTCTGGTCTCAACGCGCTCGGGATTGCCTTTCATGTTCGATCAAGCCTCCGTCAGACAGGAAAAAACTGACGGCTCGGAAGCCTTTATCTCCCCTTCGGAAGAAGACGCCACGCCTTGCGATCGCTGCCCGTTCAGGACTTCAAATCTATGCGGACGCCTGCAGCTGTCCGTAAAGGATGGCACGCGGCCGCGCCTTACGCATGCGGCGGCCAAAAGAAGGCAGACATTTCAGCGCGCCGGCGCTGCCGTCGTCGGAGTGACCGTTGTCTGCCAGGGATGGGCGATCAAATTCACGCAATTGCCCAACGGGCGCCGCCAAGCGCTTTCCGTCATTCGACCGGGCGAGATAATTAGCGCGGCCGCCGCCTTCGAAGCGAGGCACGTCTACGCGGTGCAGGCCATCACCGACGTCAAATACGCTGTCCTCGACTCTTCCGTACTGAGGCGGCAACTGATCGACAACATCCACCTTATGGAAGCATGGAGCAGGCAGGCCGTCTCTCAATTGCGAGACGCACAGCAACTGTCGATCGACCTCGGGCAGCGAACGGCCGAAGAGCGGATCGCAGGGCTCGTCGTTAGGCTTGCAAGGCCTCATCTTGCCGACGACACCACATCTGCCCGGATCGCTTTTCCGCTGAGCCAGCAACACGTCGCCGATCTTACGGGACTTGGACCGGTGCACACCTGCCGGGTGATTCATTCGTTTCGGCGAAAAGGCCTGTGCGATTTCACCAAAGGCCAGGTTGATATCAAGGACTATCAGGGGCTGGTGCGACTGGCTGCCGGACGTGCAGTTGCCGCGTAACGCTGACGGACGCCGAATTGTGTTGGGCAAGCCGAAATTTCCAACTCAAGAAGTCGTTTCGCCCATTTCGCGGCCGTCGTTCCAGTTGTGGCGCACGGCCTGAAGATGCACGTCCAGATCACGTTCCGAAAAAGTAACTAGGTCGCTGTGCCCGAATTCCTTCGAGTAATCCAGGACCGAGATTACTTCCGGTACAATCCGCAGAAGCGCGACGCTCGCGCGCGACGACTGTGACGAAACGCGCGCGAGCGCATCTCGATCCGAACTCGGCCGCGGCAACGACGAATACTCCGGATATCTCTTCAGCCTCAGCTTTCGGACCTCCGCGAATTCCGACGGGTCGGTGACTTCCGTAGCCAGCCCGGCGAGCGAAAGGCCTTTGATCTGCATTGGGTTTGGCGCATCGCTGCCGATCGCAATTGAAATCCGCGGATCACGCATCACGTTGGCATATTTCTGGGTGTTGCGCGCGATAAAGCAATACAAAAGGTAGCCGTCATTGACGTATCCCACCGTGGTCGCCTGAGGCCATCCATCGGGGCGATTCGTGGCCAGCGTCATCACCCGGTGTTCATTGAGGAGCCGCAAAATGAGGGCCTTGAGACTCGACATCATGGGTAGCGCCAGGCAAAGCGGCAATGAAGATGGTTTCGGCTCAGGCAGCCAGCGGCCGCTCTGTACCTTTCACAAACATCCGATAACCAGATCGCACGTTTGGCCAGTAGTCCCAGATCGCATAGTGCTGGGTGCATCGGTTGTCCCAGAACGCGATGGAGTGATCGGTCCAGCGAAAGCGCATGCTCCAGTGCGGTCGCGCAAGGTGCTCGTATAGGAATTCCAGCACGCCGCGGCTTTCGCCCGCGGGAAGCTCATTGATATGGCTGGTGAACTCCCGGTTTACGAATAGCAACTTGCGTCCGCTCTCGGGATGGCGAACGACAACAGGGTGGACCGAACTCGGATAGACGTTTTGTCTCTTATCGAAGGCTCGGCCCCCATCATGAGTAGCGGTCTTGCCTTCAAGGTAGCTTTTCATTCCGGGACTGAGTTCCTCATAAGCCTTGTAAGCGGAGGAAAACATGGTGTCGCCGCCACCGTCAGGCGGGACCCGCTCCTGATAGAGGATGCTGTACATCGGAGGGATCTCGGCGCAGCTCTGATCCGAGTGCCATTCTTCACCCGAAACACGCTTCGAACTGGCGTCGAAATACTGTTTACGAATCGCGGGATGACCGGGGACGGCTTTCGAAGCGGTGCCTTCGCCTCCGACGTGAATGTGAGGTTCGCCGAAATACCGCACCAGCCGTTCGTGTGCGTCGAAATCGATCTTCTGATCACGGAAAAAGATGACACCGTGCGCGATGATCGCATCGTGCACTTCCTGCACCTGCCGGTTGCTCAGCGGCCGCGTCAAATCGACGTTGCCGATCTCGGCCCCGATATGAGGCGATGATGGAGTGACGGTAATCGTATCGTAGCCCATGGCGGCTGCTGCCCCCGAGTCCCTAGTTCGCTTCACTATCAATCCCGCTCGATTGCGCCGGGATAGGCCAGTTTGTTGCCGTTGCAACTTTTTATCCGGGCACTGGCCCTGTCAGCTTTGATCTACATCAATCCGCCCGCAACGAAGGACCTCAGGCTCGCGCGGCCGCCGGAGACGTGCCGATGCCATCGGGCGGTTTGAGCGGCTTGCAAGCGCGGTCCAGCGCGGTGGGGCCGACGCGCGATCCCGGCGGAGGCTGCAGGAGTGCGAAGCTGGAACACATCCGTTTCACCGTCGTTGTCTCGCAAAGCATGCGAGGAACACCATGGCCGGCGACAATCGCACCCCCGAAAAAACAATCGGCGAAGTCAGGTACGCTGAACTGAAGCACGCCGAAGAGCGCCAGGACGAAAGCCGCAACGCGGACAAATCCGGCATCGATCAGCAAAAGGTTGCGCAAGGCAATTCGGACCAGCAGCCGCCAAAGGGCGGCGACAACCGGACGCCAGACAAGACGATCGGCGAGGTCAAGTACGCGCAGGTCCGCCGAAGCTCAAAGAGCGGATCGAACTAGGACGCGAACTCATTAACGCGCAGCCATAGCCTGATCGACGCAAGCTGAACGAAAGCGAGATAGTTGGCCGCCAGCCTGTCGTAGCGTGTGGCAGCCCGGCGACAGTGCTTGATCTTGTTGAAGAACCTTTCGACCAAATTGCGGGCTCGATACAGATATGGGCTGAAGCAGATCGGCGCGCTGCGATTACATCTCGGCGGGATATTGGCCCACGCGCCCTTCCTCGCAGCCAGGTCTCTGATCCAGTCGGCGTCATAACCACGGTCTGCCAGCAGCATTGATCCGGACTTCAGGCGCGATAACAGTTTGTGCGCGAGCCGGTTGTCATGAGCCTCGCCGGCGGTCAGCGCGAGCCGCACCGGTAAGCCTTTGGTATCGACCACTGCATGTATCTTGCTGGTCAGACCGCCGCGTGACCGTCCCATGGACTGCCTTCGGTTCCGGATGACGCAGGCTCCGTGCTGATGCACGCGGACAATCGAGGTGTCGATCATATGCACCGACGCATCATGGGCCTTGGCTAGCGCGTCCATGATCCGACCCCAGACACCAGCCCGCCGCCAGCGAACGAAGCGATTGTAGCAGGTCGTGTATGGGCCAAAGACATTGGGCAGGTCGCGCCATGGGGCTCCGGATCGTAAGACCCAAAAGATGCCGTTGAGAACACGACGGTCGTCCACCCTTGGCACGCGGCGCTGCTTGTTGGGCAGCATCGGCCTGATGGCCGTCCACTCGTGGTCGGTGAGTTCGTAGCGCATGATTTGAGCTCCTCCCTTTCGAGGCTGGAATCACGATCCGCCGGCCGGCCTCAACGGACATTCAATCCGTCGCCATTTTACGTCCAAGGTCGCTTTTGGGGCGGAACGGACATCCCGATCGTTGCCCAAAGCAACCAATCGGTACTGAATGACCCATTGCAACGCGCTCCAACTCTATTTGGCGTGCTGCACAACCGATACGCTGATGTGTTAGACTAATACGTCAACGAGGAGAAAGTTCGGTGGGACGGCGTCGGGTAACGAGCCGCAAGCCGGCGAAATCGCCACACGGCACCGCGCTGAAGCAGCGCCGCGTGTCAAAGCGGCCGCGTAATCGGCGTTCTTCTGCACCAGAGCAAAGCGCCGAGGTCGGGCGATTGACCGAGGAACGTGACCAAGCGCTTGAGCAGCAGACCGCCACTGCGGACGTACTGCGGATCATCAGTTCATCGTCCGGAGACCTGGACCCAGTTTTTCAATCCATCCTTGAAAACGCAACGCGCCTCTGCCATGCGAAATTCGGCGTATTGCAGCTTTGCGAAGCTGGAGCATTTCGTATCGCTGCAATCCACAACGCACCACCAGCATTTGCGGAGGCAATGGCCCGACGCGAGCGATTGATGCGTCCGACAGCGAAGCATCCGTTCACACGCATGGTTACGACGAAGGAGGTTGTCCAGATCGCAAATCTAGCCGCCTCCCCAGCCTATAACGAGCGCGATTACGGTGTCGTTATGTTAGTGGAGCTTGCGAACGCACGTACTTTCCTGGCGGTGCCGATGCTAAAGGAAGACGAGGCGGTTGGTGTGATCGCCATCTATCGTCAGGATGTCCATCCCTTCACCGAAAAGCAAATTCAATTGTTGCGGAACTTCGCTGTGCAAGCTGTCATCGCAATCGAGAGTACGAGGCTGCTCAATGAATTGCGACAGCGCACGACCGACCTCGCGGAATTGTTGGAACAGAGGACAGCGACCGCGGAGGTACTTAAGATCATTTCCGCATCGACCGGTGAACTGCAGTCTGTTTTTCAGGCTACAATCGATAATGCAACACGGCTGAGCGGAGCAAAGTTCGGTGCGCTGTCGCTCCGCGACGGTGGTATTTTCCGGAGCACCGCCATGCACGGAGTCCGGCCCGCTTACATTGAGGAGCGTCAACGGGACCCGATCATCCGACCTACACCAGGACATAATCTGGAGCGGGTTCTCCATACTAGGTCTGTGGTTCATATTCCTGACCTGGCATCCGACGTAGAAGCGGCGCCGGCGTTGTTCGAACGCGCAGGCGCTCGCGCCCTCCTCAACGTGCCGCTGCTGAAGGATGGCGATGTCATCGGTTCGATCATGATATATCGCGAGGAACCAGGTGCCTTTACCGATAAGCAGATCGAATTGGTTAATACGTTTGCCGACCAAGCCGTAATCGCCATCGAGAATGCCAGGCTGCTCAACGAAATCCAGGACAAGAGCCGACAGCTAGAACTCGCGAGCAAGCACAAATCGCAGTTTCTCGCCAATATGAGCCACGAGCTGAGGACGCCGCTCAACGCTATTCTCGGCTACACCGAATTGATGATCGACGGCATCTATGGCGAGATGCCAGAGAAAGCACGCGGCGTGCTGGAACGAGTACAATCGAACGGTAAGCACCTGCTTGGCCTGATTAACGACGTGCTCGATCTGTCCAAGATCGAGGCCGGTCAGCTCACGCTGGCGATCTCTGATTACGCCATCAAGCACATTGTTCATGCCGTTTACAGCGCGGTCGAACCACTGGCGGCGCGCAAGAATCTTGCATTCAAAGCTGATGTGGAGCCCGAGCTCCCAGCGGCGCGCGGCGACGAGCGTCGGCTCACTCAGGTGCTTCTCAACCTCGTCGGCAACGCGATCAAGTTTACCGACGCAGGCGAAGTGGCGATCAAGGTCACCACCGCGAACGGCGCGTATACGATCGCCGTGCGCGATAGCGGCCCCGGCGTTGCCGAAGCTGATCAAGCGAGGATTTTCGAGGAGTTCCAGCAGGCCGACAGCTCGCAGACCAAGGTCAAGGGGGGCACCGGGCTCGGATTGTCGATCGCCCGGCGGATTGTCGAAATGCACGGCGGCAAGCTTTGGGTTGAATCAAGCCTGGGTCATGGATCGACATTCTCTTTCACGGTTCCGATCCGAGTGGAAGCGTTGGCGGTGCGGCCATGAGCAAGCGTATTCTCGTCGTCGAGGATCAGGAGGACAACCGGCAGATCCTGCGCGATCTTTTCGGCAGCGTCGGGTACGAAATGTTCGAGGCGATTGACGGCGAAGCGGGTGTTGCCGCAGCGAAAAAGGAACGTCCCGATCTTATTCTCATGGACATCCAGCTGCCGTTGCTCGACGGATACGAGGCGACGCGCCGCATCAAGGCTGATCCCGATTTGAAGGGAATCCCGGTGATTGTGGTGACATCCTATGCACTCTCGGGCGACGAGATGAAGGCGCGCGCCGCCGGATGTGACGGCTATGTCACCAAACCTTATAGTTCGCGCCAGCTTCTGACGAAAATTAGAGAATTTCTGCTGTGACCGTGCGTATTCTTGTCGCCGACGACAACGAGACCAATCGCGACATTCTGGCGACGCGGCTCCAAGCGAACGGTTACGAGGTGCTGCAAGCGGGCGACGGCGAGGAGGCACTGGCGATCACCCATCAGAACCACCCGGATTTGATACTGCTCGACATCATGATGCCGAGACTGGATGGGATAGAGGTATGTAAGCGACTGAAGGCAGACGCTACAACTCGGCTCACTCCGGTCATTTTAGTTACCGCCAAAGTCGATTTGGGCGACGTTGTTAAAGGCCTAGATGCCGGCGCCGACGAGTATATAACAAAGCCCGTTGACCAGAAAGCATTGGTGGCACGAGTTAAGGCGCTATTGCGCCTCAGGGATCGATACGAATCCGTCGCGGGGCCGGTCAAACCCAAACGGATAGACGACACCGACCTCTTCATCAGCTATTCGCGCCAGGACATTGAGACCATTAAGTCGCTCACGGCCGCGCTCAAGCAGAAAGGTTGGTCGGTCTGGTTTGACCAGAACCTCAAGGTCGGTACGTCGTTCGACAGGGTGATCGAGCAGGCCCTAACCGACGCGCACGCCGTCATTGTGGCTTGGTCGAAATATTCCGTCGACAGTGATTGGGTCCGCGCTGAGGCCGCATTTGCATTGGAAAGAGGCAAGCTGTTGCCGATCCGGCTCGACGGAGCGCCACTGCCGCTCCGATTCACCCATATCCACACGCTCGCATTCTCCAACTGGGATGGCAGCGCCTCCCATCAAGCATTGCTGGCGCTTGATGCACATCTGCGCGAAGCGATCGGCAAGCCCGACGCGGGCAAATGAGGTGTCTGCGTGACATGTCAGTGTCGTATTGTTACGCTTCAGATGTCGCCTTTTGGCACTTCGCGTCGTTGCGCGGCGATTCAATAATTCCGTCGCTTTGGGGGCGGAACGGACATTCAGCCAGCGGCGCTGACCGCGCTCGCTTTATGAGTGCGCGCCCTAGCTCGAACTATGATTCGCGCGATCTGTTTTCTGACGGATGTTTGATCCCGGAACGACGCAAGGCAAAAAGCCCCGCAGGATCAATGGTTAGTCTCTTTCATAGAGACAACGCTTGACAATTTCCGCGACAACATTAAAAACGCCGGCCTCTCGCTCCTCGTGCAAGGACGCCGGCCGGTGACGATGGCTGGCGGGGAGCGGGATGCGGTGCCCGCGGGCGGAGGTTTCGTCGCTTCCGCACTCGGGCGGCTCGGACATCATGCCTGCCGGCATTACGACCGGCATGCGAGGTGCTCGCTGCAACCGGAGCGGACGCCGGCGGGAAATCCCCGCCATCTTGGCGTTTGCTCCGCGAAGCCTGGTCCGGGAATGCACCTTGGGATGCGTGAGTCCCAAAGGGGAGAGCCGCAGTGGAACGCCGACAGGCGAGCGCGCCCTGCGCAGGGTGCGCGCTTCGCCGCAAGGCGAAGCAGGGAGACCCGCGTCTGTCGGCGTTCTGCTTCCTTTGATTGCCGGAAGCGAGTCTAAAAGATTTGCCGCCGGTCTTGCGCCACACCGATCGTGATGATGATCCGGCCCTCCACGGCCGGGGTCATCCGACGAAGGTCGAGAATGCGGCGTCGTTTTTGGCAATGGCGTACCGCATAGCTCGGGTGCGAACAAAAAACGCGCCGCGAGAGCGGGAGCGTATTGCTTCTCGCTCCCCTGGAGAGAGCGATCGACGGTGATTTGGGACAAATCGCCGTCGCGCCGCAAAAAGGTTTGAATGACATAAAGTCGGTGTTAGTGGTGGGCCGATCACGCGGTCTCGACGGGGCGAGGCCGTGAATTTTTTGACCGTTCTGTGACAGCCGGGCATCGAGCATGCGCGTGAACGTCCCGATTTCGGTGGGGGGCTGGGCCCGGCTATTCAGCCGCTGGGACGTGCTCGCGCTGCTGCTGATTATCGGGATGCTGGTCTTCCTGGGAGAAGCCAGCCGCCATTTGTTCGAGCCGCTGGCCGAACTGCAGAAGCAGCCGCCGTCGCTCGATCCGCGCCATCTGCCCGAATACGCGGCGCGCACGACGTTACGCATGCTCGTGGCGATGGTGTTCTCGCTGATCTTCACGTTCACCTATGCGACGTTCGCGGCCAAGAACAAATACGCCGAGCGCATCCTGGTGCCGCTGCTCGATATTCTGCAGTCGGTTCCGATTCTCGGCTTCATCTCGGTAACCGTGGTTTTCTTCATGGAGCTGGCGCCCGGCCGCGTGCTGGGCGCCGAATACGCCGCCATTTTCGCGATCTTCACCAGCCAAGCCTGGAACATGGCGTTTTCGTTCTATCAGTCGCTGCGCACCGTTCCGACCGAACTCCAAGAGGCGTCGCGCAACTTCGGCCTCAGTTCGTGGATGACCTTCTGGAAACTCGACGTCCCGTTCGCCATGCCGCAGCTGATCTGGAACATGATGATGTCGATGTCCGGCAGCTGGTTCTTCGTCGTGGCTTCGGAGGCGATCAGCGTCGGCAACAATACAGTCACGCTGCCCGGGGTCGGTTCGTATATCTCGCTCGCTATCGAACACCGCGACCTGAAGGCGGTCAGCTGGGCGATCGCCACGATGCTTGTGGTGATTCTGATTTACGACCAGCTCTTGTTCCGGCCGTTGGTCGCCTGGGCCGACCGTTTCCGCTTCGAGCAGGAACCGGGCGGCGATCGCACCGCAATCGTGGGTCTTCGACGTGTTGCGCCGCTCGCGCGTCGTCGAGCGGCTGACGGAGCCGTTCGCAAAGCTCTGGCGACTGACGCTGCGGCCGCGGAAGATCGAGAAGTCGGCGCCGGTCAGGCCGACGGAGCGACGAAGCAGCGCCTGGATCGGCTATCTGTTCGGCGGGCTCGCGATCGTGGTCGCCGCGCTGCTGCTGTGGCGCGTCGCCGATTTCTTCATCGGGTCGATTACGCTCGGCGATGTCGGCACGGTGCTGCTGCTTGGCCTGGCGACGCTTATCCGCGTCATTGTGCTGATCGCTATCGCCAGCGTTATCTGGGTGCCGATCGGTGTATGGGTCGGCACGCACCCGCGCGTCGCCAACATGGTGCAGCCGGTGGCGCAGTTTTTGGCCGCGTTCCCGGCGAACCTGCTGTTTCCGATCTTCGTCTCGGTCATCGTCGCCTGGCAGCTCGATCCGAACATCTGGCTCAGCCCGCTGATGATCCTGGGCACCCAGTGGTACATTCTGTTCAATGTCATCGCCGGCGCGTCGGCACTTCCCGCAGAGCTTCGCGCCTGCGGCGCCAATTTCCGGGTTCGCGGCTGGCTGTGGTGGCGGCGCATCGCCCTGCCGGCCGTATTTCCCTATTACGTCACCGGCGCGATCACCGCCTCCGGCGGCTCCTGGAACGCCAGCATCGTCGCCGAGGTGGCGTCATGGGGTAACCAGCACCTGCAGGCTGCCGGGCTCGGCGCCTACATCGCGCACGAAACCGAGGCCGGCGACTTTCACCGTATCGTCCTCGGTATCGTCGTCATGAGCCTCTATGTGGTCGTCGTTAATCGCGTGTTCTGGCGCCCGCTGTATTTCTACGCCGAACGCAAGTTCCGGCTGGGCTGAGGAGAAAGTGAATGACTGCCGCTCCCGCGCTCCTGGATATCCATGACCTGCGCCAGTCCTTTCCGCGCGCCGACGGCGGCGAGCATCTGGTGCTCGAAGGCGTCGAACTTGCGCTGCAGCAGGGCCAGATCGTTGGGCTCCTCGGCCGCACCGGCTCCGGCAAATCGACACTGCTCCGCGTGATCGCCGGCCTGGCACAGCCGTCGGGCGGATCCGTCACGTATCTCGGCCAGCCGGTCCTGGGGCCGGCGCCGGGCATCGCCATGGTATTCCAGGGATTCGCCCTGTTCCCCTGGCTGACGGTGCTGGAAAACGTGCAACTCGGCCTTGAGGCGCTCGGCCTGCCCGAGGCGGAAATCCGCAAGCGCGCGCTGGCGGCGATCGACCTGATCGGTCTTGACGGTTACGAGTCGGCCTTTCCGCGCGAGCTGTCCGGCGGCATGCGCCAGCGCGTCGGCTTTGCCCGGGCGCTCGTCGTGCATCCGAATATTCTTTTGATGGACGAACCGTTCTCGGCGCTCGATGTTTTGACCGCGGAGACGTTGCGTACCGACTTTCTCGAGCTGTGGGGCGAAGGCAAGCTGCCCATCAAGGGCGTGATTCTGGTCACCCACAACATCGAGGAGGCGGTGCTGATGTGCGACCGCATCCTGTTGTTCTCCACCAATCCGGGGCGCATCATCAGCGAGATCGCGGTCGATCTGAAGCAGCCGCGTAACCGGCTCGATCCGCAGTTCCGCGATCTGGTCGAGAAAATCTATGTGGCGATGACCGCGCGCAAGAGTTCGCCGGTCGCGATCGGAACCGGCGGCGAGCGCACGGCGACGATCGACACGGTGCTGCCGCGTGTCTCCGCCAACCTCATGTCGGGTCTGATCGAGACGCTCGCCGCGGCGCCATTCAACGGCAAGGCGGACCTGCCGGTTCTCGCCGATGAGTTGCATCTGGAACTCGACGAACTGTTTCCGGTGTCGGAATCGCTGCAGCTTCTGCACTTTGCCGAGATCGAGGGCGGCGACATAAAACTGACCGATACAGGAAAGCAGTTCGCCGAATTCGGCATGGACGACCGCAAGAAGCTGTTCCAGCGCCAGCTTCTGGCTTATGTGCCGCTCGCCGCACACGTTCGCCGTGTGCTGCAGGAGCGCACCAATCATCTGGCTCCAAAAAGCCGCTTTCTCGACGAACTCGAGGATCATATGAGCACCGAGGATGCCGAAGGCACCCTGCGGGCCGTGACCGCATGGGGCCGCTTCGCCGAGGTCTATGCCTACGACGATGATTCCGGCGCGTTCAGCCTGGAAAATCCGTCGTAGCCCAACTTGTGCGGCTCCGCCTGCGGCGTATGATTGTGGCGGCCGGTTGGTCGAGCTTGCTCGACGGGGAACTCCGGCTGGTTATCGGGAGGCGACAATGTCTATTCTAACCGACGCTTTAAGCGGGACGCGTGCGCGTTATCTGCTGCTCGGGTCGTTGACGCTGAATCTTTTGTTCGCCGGCGCCGCTGGCGCCGTCGCGTTCCAGCATGTCACCAAGTTGCCGCCGCTGCAGCCGGTGGTCGGGCTGGATCGCGGCGTGGAGCAGCGTTTCGATCACATCGCCGCAGCGCTGCCGGCGAACGACGCCAATATCCTGCGCACGGATTTCCACGCCCAGGCGGTCAAGCTGACAACCGCGGAGACGCAGGTGCGACTTTCGGAGCAGGCGATACGCGACAGCTTGCGCGCGCAGCCCTTTGATCCGGCCGCGGTGCGATTGGCGATGGCGGAGTCCAGCCAGGCCAAGGATCGTTTCGTTGAGCTGGTGCACGAGACGGTCGCCGGAGCCACAGCGAAAATGTCGCCTGCCGGCCGCCAGGCGCTGGCCGACTGGCGCCGACGCCGCGCCGCCGCCGCGACTGTGACGCAATAACGGTTACGGCTACGCCGCGCTGCGCCGCGCGTTGACGGCAATCGCCAGCAGCGCGCGGTCGGCGATGGTCTGGTCGAGTTCGTTGGTGCGCCGCGATTGCAGGACGGCGTCGGCGAGGTCCGCCATCGCAGTCGCAAGCCGCGCCGCGTTCCACAGCTTGAGCGCGGCTTCGACGAGCTTCTTGCGGCGGAATTGCGCCGGCGGCAACGCAGAGTCGATCGAAAAACCGCTGCCGGCTTCGATCGCCATGCGCCATTTGTGCAGTTGCGCCACCTGGCGCTGGGCGGCGAAGAAGATCGAGCCCGGCGCCGTACCCGCAGTGCGCGCCTTCGCGAGCCGGGTCTCGAGCTCCGCGGTCTGGCCCGCAAAGGCCGCATCGACGATGTCGTCGAGCGCCAGCGCCGACGCGTCGGACACGACCGCGGCGACGTCGTCGACGCCGACCTGCCCCTGTCCGCGGGCGTAAAGCGCGAGCTTGCGAATCTCGCTACGCGAGGCGGCGCGGTCACCGCCCAGCAGCGGCAGCAGCAGCGCCCGGGCATCCGGCGCGAGCGTCAATCCGGCCTCGCGCATCTCGGCGTCGATCAACCGCTCGCGGGCGCGCTCGTCGTCGGCATAGCATGGCAACGCCGCGGCGTTCCTGGCGCGTTCGATCAAGGCGCGCAGCGGCGCGTTGCGCGGCAGATTGCCGGCCTCGATGACGACGCGGCATTCCGAGCCCCGGATCGCCAGCAGCGGTTCGACCGCGCCCGCGATATTGCGGCCGCCCGCCTTGACCCACACCGCGCGCCGGCCGCCGAACAGCGGAATGGTCTGCGCCTCCTCGATGAGCCGCGTCGGCTCGGCTGCGAGATCATCGCTCTCGAGCCGCGCCAGCGCGAACGGATCGTTGACGTCGTCGACCGACGCCTTGATCAGCGCATTGGCGCGTTCGCTGACGAGGCCCGCGTCTGGCCCGAACACCAGCACAACCGGTTTCGCCGGATCGGGGCGAGCGATGAAAGCGTCAACGTCGGCGGCCTTGATGGCGACCATCACGCCACCACGTTGACGATCCGCTGCGGCACGACGATCACCTTCTTGGGCTGCTTGCCGTCGAGCGCAATTTTAACCGCATCAAGCGCGAGCACGGCTGCTTCGACGTCAGCATTGCCGGCGCTGCGTGGCACCGTAACCTCGGCGCGCTTCTTGCCGTTGACCTGCACCGGCAGCGTGATGGTGTTCTCGATCAGCAAATCGCGCTCGACCGCCGGCCATGAGGCCTGCGCGACCAGCGTCTTGTGACCGAGCGTCGCCCAGCACTCCTCGGCAAGATGCGGCATCATCGGCGCGAACAACTGCACCAGAATGTTGGCCGCCTCGCGCATCGCCCAGGTGAAATCAGGCGCGACGCTGCCATCCTCGGAGTCGGCGTCGCCGATGATCTCACTGAGTGCGTTGGCGAACTCATAAATATGTGCGACGCAGACGTTGAAATGCAGCTTCTCGACAGCGTCGCCGACATTCGCGAGCGCCTTGTGCGTCGCCTTGCGCAGCGCCAGTGCGGGCGCTGAAAATTGCGCCGGCCATTCCGCCGGTGCGCTGCGGCCAAGTTCGCCCGCCTCGCTCACCAGCCGCCACAGCCTCTGCACGAATCGCGCGGCGCCCTGAACGCCGCGCTCGGTCCATTCCACGTCGCGCTCCGGCGGCGAGTTTGACAGCATGAACCAGCGCGCCACGTCGGCGCCGTAAGTCTCGATAATGTCGTCGGGGTCGACCGTGTTGCGCTTGGACTTCGACATCTTCTCGATCGGCCGATCTCGATCTCTTCACCGGTCTCGATCAGTGTCGCGCGCCGCGCATCGCCGTTGGCTTCGATTTTCACTTCGGCGGGCATCACCCATTCGCCGTTCTTCCGGCGAAATGTCTCGTGCACCACCATGCCTTGGGTGAACAGACCAGCGAACGGTTCTTCAAGCCCGACGTGGCCGGTCTCTTTCATCGCCCGCGTAAAGAAGCGGCTGTAGAGCAGATGCAAAATCGCGTGCTCGATGCCGCCGATATATTGATCTACCGGCATCCACGCATCGGCAATTGCCGGGTCGGTCGGCGCGGTCTCGATCCACGGATCGGTGAAACGCGCGAAATACCATGATGAGTTGACGAAGGTGTCCATCGTGTCGGTCTCGCGCCGCCCCGCGCGGCCGCATTGCGGACAATGCACCGTCTTCCACGTCGGATGATGATCGAGCGGGTTGCCGGGCCGGTCGAACGTCACGTCGTCCGGCAGCTTCACCGGCAAATCCTTTTCCGGCACCGGCACGACGCCGCACGCTTCACAATGAATAATCGGAATTGGGCAGCCCCAGTACCGCTGCCGCGAAATGCCCCAATCGCGCAGGCGGTAATTCACCTGGCGCTGCGCCACCGCACGATCGCCGCGCTTCTCATTTTCCAAACGCCGCGCGACATCGTCCCGCGCCTGCGCCGGCGTCATGCCATCGAGGAAACGCGAATTGATCATGCGCCCGTCGCCATCGTAGGCGGTATCAGTGATGACGAACGACTTCGGATCATGCTCGGGTGGGCAGACAACCGGCGTAACGCCGAGGCCATATTTGTTGACGAAGTCGAGGTCACGCTGATCGTGCGCCGGACAGCCGAAAATGGCGCCGGTGCCGTAGTCCATCAGAATGAAGTTTGCCACATAGACCGGCAGCTTCCAGTTCGGATCGAACGGGTGCACCGCCTTGATGCCGGTATCGAAGCCGAGCTTTTCCGCCTTGTCGATGATTTCCTGCGCGGTACCGTGGCGCTTGCACTCGGCGATGAACTCGGCGAGCGCCGGATTCTTCTTCGCCGCCGCCTGCGCCAGCGGGTGATCGGGCGACAGCGCCATGAACTTGGCGCCGAACAGCGTGTCACCGCGCGTCGTGAAGATATCCAGCTCGCTTTCGCCATTCGGCGTGGTCTTCGGATCGAGCGCGAAACGGACCAACAATCCTTCGGAGCGGCCGATCCAGTTCTTCTGCATCAGCCGGACTTTTTCCGGCCAGCGATCGAGCGTGTCGAGCGCCTCCAGCAGCGGCTGCGCAAACTTGGTGATGGCGAAGAACCACTGCGTCAGCTCGCGCTGTTCGACCAGCGCGCCGGAGCGCCAGCCGCGGCCGTCGATCACCTGCTCGTTGGCGAGCACGGTGTTATCGACCGGGTCCCAGTTCACTTTCGACTTCTTGCGCTCAACCAGGCCGGCGCGCAGAAAGTCGAGAAACATTTTCTGCTGATGCTTGTAGTAGGCGGGATCGCAGGTCGCGATCTCGCGGCTCCAGTCGAGCGACAGGCCCATCGACTTGAGCTGCGCCTTCATGGCCGCGATGTTCTGATAGGTCCAAGCCTTGGGATGGACCTTGCGCTCCATGGCGGCGTTCTCGGCCGGCATGCCGAACGCGTCCCAGCCCATCGGATGCAGCACCGCATGGCCGGTCGCCCGCTTCACCCGCGCCACCACGTCGCCCATCGTGTAGTTGCGCACGTGGCCCATGTGGATGCGCCCCGACGGATACGGGAACATCTCCAGCACGTAGTATTTCTTGCCGAGATTGGTGTTCGGCGTGGCGAAAATGCCGCGCTCGTCCCAGACCTTCTGCCAGCGGGGTTCGGCCTCGGCGGCGTTGTAGCGTTCAATTGGCATAGGAATCGCGGTCGTTTTTGGCATTCCCTAAAGTGGTGCGTCGTGGCACGAAAGCCAGCTTTGGGTCAACGGCGGCGAGCTGCAGCGCTTGGGTAGGCCCGACAGCCCGGTCGTTCATTGCAATAGCGAGCCACAACCCATAGTTTTGCCCGTGGAAAAGCGACTTCGGGGCTAGCGGGATGACGGAGTATTTGCGCGAACAACTGCGAGCGGCCATCCGGAATCAGGCGCGGAAGCCGCTGGTTATCTGCGGCGCGGGGGTGTCGACCCAAGCAACGGGCGGCGTTGCGCCCAGTTGGGCCAAACTTATCGAGTTGGGCATTAGACGTGTCGCCGATTTGGACAGCAATGCAACTAATTGGGCAGCCACCAGCCTCGGCAAGCTAACCGCGGGAGACACTACAACTTGGATCGCCATCGCGGATGAGGTGACGGACAAGCTCGGTGGCGCACACAACGCGGAATTTGCGACGTGGATGCGAGACCAAGTAGGCGGGCTTCTTCTATCACGACACGATCTGCTTGACGCCTTACTGGCGCTCGATTGTCCAGTCGCGACCACGAACTACGACGACATTCTTAGCAAAGCGAGCGGGCGCGCGGCTATCCTTTGGGACGACCATGCTGCAACTTATCAATTTCTCCACGGGGAGCGGGACGGGATCCTCCATATCCACGGTTACTGGAGATCACCGCGCAGTGTCGTTCTGGGGTCAAAGTCTTACGACCGGCACTTCCTCGACGCGCGTAGGCAGCTCCTGACCCAAATTGCGACGTTGGATCGTCCAACCATTTTCATTGGATGTAGCCAGGATGGTTTAGCCGATCCAGACTTCTCGCGTCTCGATAATTTTCTCTCCGAGTGGCAAGACGTTGCGCCGCGGCGCTATTGGCTAATCCGGCAGGAGCTGGATATCAAGGGTCAGCCGAAACCATTGCCATCGCCAGATCATGCACGACGCCTATTTCCTATCGCATTCGGCGATCAATACGATGATCTTGTTCCATTTCTCGGAAGCCTTGCAGTCACCCCGGGCGGTTCTGATGCCGACACATCGGTTCAGTGCATCAACGAACACGAGCCGAAGCCGGAGATTTTTGGACGCGACACCGAACTAGGGATCGTCACCGATACGTTGCTGGCCGGGAAAACCGTTCTGATTGCAGGCGGACCGGGCATGGGAAAAACCGCAATCGCAACAGCGGCGCTCTATGACCCCCGCATTGCTTCGAGTTTTGGTCGACGCCGCGTTTTCGTTTCACTTGAGGCTTCGACAGAACCGCGCGCGATCCTCGCCAAGCTCGTCGAAACGCTCAGCTTGCCGTCGACAGGCGACGAAGTCTCCTTGTTACGCATTCTCGAAGCATTCGCTGCAGAGCGACCACTCGCAGCCGTCCTCGACAATGTCGAAACCGTCTTTGAGACCAATGCCGATGAAGCAGAGCGCTTACTCAATCTCATTACGGCGCTCAACGGCTTGTCACTGGTTGTTACTATCCGTGGCATACCGCCCGCTGTGCCCCACGCCGTTCAGATCGACGACCTGCCGAAGCTTAACCCCGGCGCGGCCCAGCAAGCATTCCTCGCATTAGCTGGCCAAGCTTTCGTCTCCGATCCGGATTTGCCACGCCTTTTGGATGCTCTCGATGGGCACGCATTATCAATTCATCTTGTGGCGGCGCAGGCCGCAGGTTTGCCGACGTTGGCGGGGTTACGTGAAAGCTGGGACGACGCGCACGCTGAAATTCTACGTCGGCCCGGAAAAAAGGAAAGCCGGCTGACCAGTGTTCGCGCCTCACTCTTGCTCTCGCTCAACACAGCCAGGATGAGATCAACACCACTTGCGCGGCGATTGCTCTCCCTACTCGCCTTTCTGCCCGGAGGCTTGGAAGAAGGTGTGGTGCCGCGACTACTTGGCGACCTAGGAACTGTGAACAGAGCGAGGGGAAATGCAGCTGTTGCTTGCCTGCATCAATTGCGACTGGTCGAACGGAGGCCCGACCGCCGGCTCCGGATGCTCACACCCCTCAGGGAATGTGTAAAGCTTGACGTTGACCTCATGGAATCTGACAGAAGGCGCATCATTAATCGCTACTTGGCGCTTGCTGAGAAGGCGGGCGAGATCGGAAGCAAGAACTGGATGAATGTCCGAGCAGAAGTCGAAACCGAAGCTGATAATCTTGATCCTGTTTGTGAACTTGCGCTTGTCGGGGATCCTTCTCACAAACGTCTCCAAAGTGCCCTTAGTGGGCTTGGAGAGTTTCATAAATTCTCTGGAAAAGGTGCTGTTACGAGTCTCTATCTTGTAGCGGAAGATACTACCCTGTCGCCACGATTGTCCGCTACCTGTATCTTTGAGCTGGCGGGTATCGCAAGCGCGCGCTCCGATCATGAGACCGCCGTGAAGCGGTTCGAGGAGGCGCTGGCGCTGTACAGGCGCGTCGGTAGCGTGTCGGGCGAGGCCAATTGCATTCAAAGCCTCGGCGATGTCGCACGCGCGCGCTCCGATCATGAGACCGCCGTGAAGCGGTTCGAGGAGGCGCTGGCGCTGTACAGGCGCGTCGGTAGCGTGTCGGGCGAGGCCAATTGCATTCAAAGCCTCGGCGATGTCGCACGCGCGCGCTCCGATCATGAGACCGCCGTGAAGCGGTTCGAGGAGGCGCTGGCGCTGTACAGGCGCGTCGGTAGCGTGTCGGGCGAGGCCGATTGCATTCAAAGCCTCGGCGATGTCGCACGCGCGCGCTCCGATCATGAGACCGCCGTGAAGCGGTTCGAGGAGGCGCTGGCGCTGTACAGGCGCGTCGGTAGCGTGTCGGGCGAGGCCAATTGCATTCAAAGCCTCGGCGATGTCGCACGCGCGCGCTCCGATCATGAGACCGCCGTGAAGCGGTTCGAGGAGGCGCTGGCGCTGTACAGGCGCGTCGGTAGCGTGTCGGGCGAGGCCAATTGCATTCAAAGCCTCGGCGATGTCGCACGCGCGCGCTCCGATCATGAGACCGCCGTGAAGCGGTTCGAGGAGGCGCTGGCGCTGTACAGGCGCGTCGGTAGCGTGTCGGGCGAGGCCGATTGCATTCAAAGCCTCGGCGATGTCGCACGCGCGCGCTCCGATCATGAGACCGCCGTGAAGCGGTTCGAGGAGGCGCTGGCGCTGTACAGGCGCATCGGTAGCGTGTTGGGCGAGGCCAATTGCATCAGAAGCCTCGGCGATGTCGCACGCGCGCGCTCCGATCATGAGACCGCCGTGAAGCGGTTCGAGGAGGCGCTGGCGCTGTACAGGCGCATCGGTGACGTATTGGGCGAGGCCAATTGCATTCAAAGCCTCGGCGATGTCGCAAGCGCGCGCTCCGATCATGAGACCGCCGTGAAGCGGTTCGAGGAGGCGCTGGCGCTGTACAGGCGCGTCGGTAGCGTGTCGGGCGAGGCCAATTGCATTCAAAGCCTCGGCGATGTCGCACGCGCGCGCTCCGATCATGAGACCGCCGTGAAGCGGTTCGAGGAGGCGCTGGCGCTGTACAGGCGCATCGGTAGCGTGTTGGGCGAGGCCAATTGCATCAGAAGCCTCGGCGATGTCGCACGCGCGCGCTCCGATCATGAGACCGCCGTGAAGCGGTTCGAGGAGGCGCTGGCGCTGTACAGGCGCATCGGTGACGTATTGGGCGAGGCCAATTGCATTCAAAGCCTCGGCGATGTCGCACGCGCGCGCTCCGATCATGAGACCGCCGTGAAGCGGTTCGAGGAGGCGCTGGCGCTGTACAGGCGCGTCGGTAGCGTGTCGGGCGAGGCCAATTGCATTCAAAGCCTCGGCGATGTCGCACGCGCGCGCTCCGATCATGAGACCGCCGTGAAGCGGTTCGAGGAGGCGCTGGCGCTGTACAGGCGCATCGGTCGCGTGTCGGGCGAGGCCGAAGCAACGATCAAGAGAGGCCTAGAGCGACGGGATACCGGAGACACGCCACGCGGGATCGCTGACATCGAAGCTGGGTTCGCTCTTTATTTTGATATCGCGGACCCTCGAGATCTGGCGCTTGTCGGGTGGCGAGCGATGCATCGCGCGCTCCTCTCTGAAGGAGCCGAAGCGGAAAATCATCTGAACACTGCAAAATCCGAATGGACGGCCATCGGCCGGCTCGACTTGGTGTTAGAGTGGGTAAATAAAGCCCTTCTAGCTCACCCCTCGCAAAGGCGCTGAATATAATGAAATGAAGAAGGTAACATTGCAGCTGGCTTCGCTCAACGATGTAAAGCGCCGCGCACACGAGGCATTCATGGGGACCAAGCAAGGGGCTCGCATCAGCTTTGCCTCGCCGGAAATCTTGTTTCGGCTGATCACCGCAAAGCGCTGGGAATTGATCCGCTCGACGGCGGGTGCCGGCCCGATGACGATCCGTGCGGCTGCGCGGAAGGTGGACCGTGATGTCAAAGCCGTGCATGGCGACGTCCACGCTTTACTCAATGCCGGCATCCTGCAGAAAACCGACAAGGGTCGGATCGTCTTTCCTTTTGACGCGATTCATGTCGATCTGATGCTGCACGCAGCGTAAAAGAAGGGCACAATGCAATACACCACTCTCGGCAAAACCGGCCTGCGCGTCAGCGTCGCCGGGCTCGGCACCGGCGGCTTTTCCCGCATGGGGCTCAAATCCGGCCTGAACGAGGATCAGTCGGCGCGGCTGGTGCTGGACGCGGTCGAACTGGGCGTCAATTTCATCGATACCGCGCCGCCCTACGGCACCGAAGGCGTGGTCGGCAAGGCGCTCAAGCACGTCAACCGCGACCAGGTCGTGGTCGCCACCAAGGCCTTTATTCATCGCAATGATGAATGGTCGACGCCCGAGCGCGTGGTGGCGAGCCTCGATAATTCGCTGCGCCTGCTTGGCACCGACTACGTTGACGTCTTCAACCTGCACGGCATTGAGGCCTACGAGTATGACTACGCGCTCAACACCATTGCGCCGGTTCTCCTCGAGCAGAAGCGCAAAGGCAAGATCCGGCACATCGGCCTGACCGAAAATCCGATCGTCGACTTCACCAACGAAACGCTCAAGCGGGCGCTCGACGATCCGATCTGGGAAGTATTCATGGTAGGCTTCCACATGATGCACCAGGGCGCGCGGCAAAATGTGTTTCCGCTGACGCAGAAGAACGGCATCGGCACGCTGATCATGTTCGCGGTGCGCAGCATCTTCGCCGATCCGCCGCGCGTGGCGCGCGAAATCAAGGCGCTCGCCGCCAAGGGTCTGGTCGATCAATCACTCGCGGCGAGTGATGACCCGCTCGGGTTCCTGGTTCACGACGGCGGCGCCGCCAGCATGATCGATGCTGCCTACCGGTTCGTGCGCCACGAGCCGGGCGTCGACGTGGTGCTGTTCGGAACGGGCAATGCCGCGCATCTGCGCAGCAACATTGCCTCGCTGCTCAAACCGCCGCTGCCAGAAGCGGATCACGCCAAGCTCGTGGCCCTGTTCGGGCACCTCGAAGGCATCGGGCTCGACGGCCATTCGGGGCGCTGAGGAGCGCAGTCTCTTGCGCCAAAGCGCTATCGCAACGGCGTCGGGTCCTCGATCACCGGGTTCGACAGCACGCCGAGGCCGTCGACGTCGACCTCGCAGACATCGCCGGCGCGCATGTGCAGCTGGCCGGCGACGATGACGCGGCCGACGGGCTTTTCCGGCTGCTCACCCGGCCGCAGCGGCAGCGCGCCGGGCGATCCGCTAACGATCACGTCGCCCGGCTGCAAGGTGTAGCCCTTCGGACAGATATTCGATCAGCCGCGGCACATCGAACAGCAGGCCGTTGATCTTGGCGTTCTGGCGTTCGATGCCGTTGAGCCGCGTGATCAGCGTGTGATCGGCCGGATCGCCGAACTCGTCCGGCGTCATCAGCCACGGCCCGAAGCTGCCCGACCGCTCGAAATTCTTGCCCAGGCCGAATTGGCGATTGTGGCCCTGATACTCGCGAACCGAGCCTTCGTTGTAACAGGAGTAGCCGGCGACGTGCGCGAACGCCTCGTCGCGCTTGATGAAGCGGCCGGGCTTGCCGATGATCACCGCGAGTTCGCCCTCATAGTCGTAGGCCTCGGCGATCTTTTTGTTCGGCGCCCACAGCGGCTCTCCGTGCCCGACCTGGCAGATCGGCATGCGCAGGAAAATCTGCGGATAGGTCTGCGAGGTCGTGAGCCCGGTCTCCTCGATATGGAGCTTGTAATTGAGCGCCAGCGCCCAGGTGGCGTGCGGCTCGCGGATCACCGGATCGAACGCGATGTCGTCGAGCGACAGATCGGCGGATTTCCCCGCCACGGCCGCGCGCACGCGCGACAGTGCCGGATCGATTTCCAGAATCCTGCGCAGATCATTGGGCAAGTCCGGCGCGGCGTGGGCCAAGGCGATGAGGCCTTTGGCGCCGCTGACGACGCCAACGCCGTGCTGACCCCGGTGGCGATAAGAAACAACTTTCACGGCAATCTCCCCCAAACGTTTGTTTTGACGCGCTGCAGTGCCTTATCGAGGCACCTTCGCCCCATGCTACCAAGCGGCGGGGCGGGAGCAGAGCAAATTCCGCTCGCTCCGGGCCTTTGGCTGCGTCGCCACGGGCCCTGGATTTCTCACGGTTCGATGACTACTAAGCCCCAAACCTTGGGAGAGACGCCATGACGCTTCCGCGCCGGACCCTTTTCAAACTTGCGGCTGGCTTCGCCGCCGCCGGCGCTGTGCCGGGCGCGGCGCGGGCCGACACCTATCCGACACGGCCGGTGCAGATGATCGTCGACCTGCCGGCGGGGCTAGCGCCCGACGTCGCCGCGCGGTTGATCGCACCCCCGCTCGGGGAGCGGCTTGGCCAGTCGGTCGTGGTCGAGAACAAGCCCGGCGCCGGCGGCAATATCGGCGCCGAATACGTCGTGCGGGCGGCGCCCGACGGCTACACTCTGCTGCTGGTGATTTCCGGCAACGCCGTCAATGCGACGCTGTATCCGAAGCTGACCTTCGATTTCCTGCGCGACATCGTCCCCGTCGCCTTCATCGGCGTGACGCCGTTCGTGCTCGCGGTCCATCCGTCGTTCCCGGCGAAAACCATTCCGGAGTTCATCGCCTACGCCAAGGCCAATCCCGGCAAGATCAATGTCGCGACGGCCGGCGCCGGCACCGCGCCGCATCTCGCCGGCGAGCTGTTCAAGATGATGGCCGGGGTCAATCTGGTGCAGATCAGCTACCGCACCAACTACTTTGCCGACGTCCTCAGCGGGCAGGTGCCGGTTTCATTCGTCGCGGTGGCTCCCGGCATACCGTTCCTGCGGGCCGGAAAATTGCGCGGGCTCGGTGTCACCAGCGCGACCCGTATGGGCATCCTGCCGGATATCCCGGCCATCGCCGAGTTCGTCCCGGGCTATGAGGGCAGCGGCTGGCTCGGAGTTGGCGCGCCGAAGAACACGCCCGCCACTGTTATCGACAGGCTCAACAAGGAGATCAACGCCATCGTTGTTGATCCAAAAATGAAACCCCGCCTCGTCGGCTTGGGCATCGAAGCCGATCCGATGACGCCGGCGCAATTTGGCAAGTTGTGCGCCGACGCCACAGCAAAATGGGCGAAGGTCATCAAGTTCGCCGGCATCAAGCTGGAGTGATGCGCCTTACGCGATCGCGCCTCGAGCAAGAGAATGATCATGAGAATTCACCGCAGAACCTTCCTGCAAACCGCAACGGCCGCCGCTGGCTTGGTGGCCTCTTCGCGTCTCGCGGCGGCGCTCGATTACCCGACACGGCCGGTTCGCGTCATTGTCGGATTTCCGCCTGGAGGCGCCGCAGACATTTTTGGCCGCCTGATAACCCCGCGCCTCTCCGCCTCGCTCGGTCAAACATTTCTCATCGACAACCGGCCGGGCGCCGGCGGCGATATCGCCGCCACGGCTCTCGTGCAGGCTGCGCCAGACGGCTACACGTTGCTGATCGCCAGCGTCGCCAATTCAATCAACGCCACGCTCCATCCCAATCCGAGATTTCATTTCCCCGCCGACATGACGCCCGTCTCCGGCATCAGCCTCGTGCCGCTGGTGATGGTGGTCAATCCATCCGTACCGGCAAAGACGGTCCCCGAGTTCATCGCTTACGCCAAATCCAATGCCGGCAAGCTCAGCATGGCATCGCCGGGGATCGGGACCGCGGGGCACGTTGCCGGCGAACTGTTCAAAATGACGACCGGCCTCGACATGGTGCACGTGCCGTATCACGGCGGTGCGCCGGCGCTCATCGACCTGATGGGCGGGCGGGTCCAGGTGGAATTCAGTCCATTGCCTGATGCTGTCGGATACATCCGCGCCGGCAAGTTGCGGGCCTTGGCGGTAACCACGGCGGCGCGCTCCGAGGCTTTGCCCAATGTGCCGACAGTCAGCGAATTCGTGCCGGGCTACGAGGCGAGCGCCTGGTGGGGTATGTGCGCGCCGAAGAATACGCCCGCGGCGATCGTCGAGACGCTCAACAAGCAGGTCAACGCCGCGCTGGCAGACGCGACCGTCAAGGATCAGTTTGCCAAACTCGGCGGCAGTCCGATGACCGGCTCGGCCGCGGAGTTTGGCCAGTTCATTGCGGCGGACACCGCCAAGTGGGCCAAGGTGGTCAAATTCGCGAGCATCAAAGCAGAGTAGATCGTCAACGCACCTCGGCACGCACCTTGAGCGTGCCCACCCACAGCAAAAACGCCATCACGCCCATGGTGGCGATAGTGCCCGCGACCGGCCAAGCCGAGTGGCCCAGATAGGCGCCGATCGCCGCGGCCGCGATCGCGCCGCACGATTGCTGTGAGAATCCAAGCAGCGATGACGCCGTGCCGGCGCGATCCGGGAACGGCGTCAGCGCCGCCGCCATGGTCTGAGGCATCGCCAGTCCCATTCCGGCCAGATAGATCGTCATCGATCCAACCAGCCACGTGACGCTGGTGAGTCCCAAGGCCACCACGGCTGCCATCATCAAGCCCCCTGTTGCCATGATCGCGCTGCCGATGCCGATCATGGGACCAAGCCCGAGCCGCATGACGATGCGCACCGCGATGTTGGTGCCGATCATGTAGCCCAAAGACCCCACCGCGTAGGTCATGCCGAAGGCGAGCGGCGAAAGCCCATACACGCCCTGAATGACGATGGAGGCGCCGGAGACCCACGCATAGAGACCGACAAACGTCGTGGTCATGATGGCGAGGTGCGCAACGAAGCTGCGATTGACGAGCACCGAGCGATAGAGGCGGCCCATCGTCGCCGGCGACAGCGGTTCCGTCGTGCGCTTGTGCAGCGTCTCGGGAAGAAGGCGCGCGGTGAGCGTGCCGGACGCGATCGACACAATCACCAGCAGGATGAAACTCGCGTGCCAGCCGAACACCGTCTGCAGGAACCCGCCGATGACGGGCGCCGCGATCGGCGCCAACGCCTGGATCGATCCCATCAGAGAGAGTTCGCGCCCGGCGCGCACGCCAGAATAAAGGTCGCGGACTACGGCGCGCGCCAGCACGATGGCGCCGGCACCGCCGAGCGCCTGGACAAAGCGCGCTGCGACCAGCGCATCGATCGATCGCGTCGTTGCGCACAGCACGCTGCCGAGGCCGTAAATGAATATCGCGACCAGCAACACCGGCTTGCGGCCGAGGCGGTCGGAGAGCGGTCCGTAAACAATCTGACCGGCCGCGAAGCCGACCAGATAACTGGAGATGGTCAACTGCACTTGCCCGATCGGCACGTGCAGTGAATGCCCGATGTCGGGCAGCGACGGCACGTACATGTCCGACGACATCGGACCGAGCGCGGTCAACGAAGCCAGCAGCAGTGTGAGTGCAAAAGTATCGGGCCGCAGCATTCGCTATCCGTCATTGCCAACAAGCAGAAATATCCGGCAGGCAAGCGCCGAATCGCTGCACCGAAGCCAATTGTCGAGCTGGCCCTTTGGCCCCGCCCCGTTGGCTTCTTGCAATGACGGCAGTCGCCCGGCTGGCCTTACAGCCTTTTTCGGCGCGAGGGAATCGCCGTTGCGGCGACGTATGCGTCTGGGTGGTATTTGGCTCTTGGACTTATGTCTTAGCTGCCCAGAGCTGGCACCAGCCGCTCGGGCTGATGTCGCCCTGAACGAATTTGCACGCCTTCGGGGCCTGGAAATTCACGCAATTATCGCAACGCTGCTGGCCTTTGGGCTGGGGCTGATACTTGGCGTTCGCCTGGCTGATTTTCTGCTGGGCCATAGCACGCGTCGCCATGACGCCTGTCGCTACGGCGCCTGTCGTTACTGCGCCGAGTGCGAGGGCGGTGCCTCGCAACACCACGCGCCGTGACATGCATTCCGAACTGCTCGTGCACATGATCAGCTCCGTTTGGACCTTATCGACCGGGGAGCGATTGCCCCGCCGGCGCGATAGCAACGCCAACGCTTCGTTTTCGTTCACAGCCCGAGAAGCGCTGCGGCGTGCCCGCCCAGGATTCTATCCCGATCCGCCGCCGGAATGCCGAGCGAGCGAACGTGCTGCACGCAATCCATCATACCCATGTCGTAGGGATAATCGCTGCCAAGGAACACACGGTCCGCGCCGGTCGAGGCAATCAGGAATTCGAGCGATACCTTGGAATGGCAGATGGTGTCGTAGCGGAAGCGCTCCAGATATTTTTCCGGCGAGTGCTTGAGATGGACCTTCGGCTCCGGCCGTACGTGCCAGCCATGCACCCAGCGTCCTCCCTGATAGGGCGTGAAGCCGCCGCCATGAACCATGATGGGCTTGAAATTCGGATGGCGCTCGAGCACGCCTCCGAAGATCAGGCACGCCGCCGCGATCGTGGTGTCGAGCGGGTTGCCGATGAGGTTACCGAGATAATACGAGCGCAACCTGTCGGCGCCGGCAACATTGCCGGGATGGATCATGAAGAAGGCGTCGAGCTCGGACGCCGCCGCCCACAGCGGTTCAAAACTCGGATCGTCCAGATTCTTGCCGCCGACATTGGAGCCGATCATGGCGCCGCGCAGCCCGAGCGCCGTCATCACCCGGCGCAGCTCCTTGGCGGCCTCGTCGGGAGCCTGCATCGGCAAGGTCGCAATTCCGCAAAAGCGGTCCGGCTGCTGCTTGACCAAGCGGGCAATACCATCGTTCTGAATGATTGACGCTGCGACACCGACCGATGCGTCCTGCCCGTACAGCCAGGTCTGCGGCGCGCCTGACAGGACATGCATGTCGACTTCGGTCGCATCCATGTCTTTGAGCCGACGCTCGATGTTGTGCCCGCCGCGCGGGAACGGCCGGTACGGCACGCCGGCCACTTCGATCAACGAGTTGTCGGCATCGAGCGATGAGAGCTTGAGCCCCAGCCGGGGGATTTCCTTCTGCAGGATCTTGATGGTGTCGTCGTCAAGCACGTGCGTGTGGGTGTCGATGGTGCGCGGCAAGGTCCCCTCCCCTGATTGAATGGCACGTTGTGCACGCAACCGGTATGGCCCCGCAAGAGACGGCGGCCCAACCCGCGAGCGGCCCAATGTCCCCTTTAGCCGGCGGCGGTTTTCGCTATAAAGAGGCCTGAAACTGGTCCCCGAACACATTTCCCAGCACATTTGGAAGCAGCATGGACGCCAAGACGCCTTCAGAGACCGCCAACCACGCGCCGTTCAAAGGCCGCGTCGAAGACAACGCGCTGGTGCGCGGTCACGGCCGCTATGTCGCCGATGCACCGCTGCCGAACCAGGCCTACGCGTATTTCGTCCGCTCGCCGCACGCCTTCGCCAAGATCGTGCGCGTCGATGTCGAAGCGGCCGCCAAGGCGCCGGGCGTCATCGGCGTGCTGACTGGCAAGGATTTCGACGGCATCGGCAGTATCGGCCGCCACCCGCCTGTCCCAGGACGCAACGGCACGACGCTGGTCATGCCGCACCGGCCCGCGCTTGCGCTCGACCGCGCCATGCATATCGGCGAGCCGGTCGCGATGGTGGTCGCTGAGACTTTTGCCGCGGCGCAGGATGCCGCCGAACTCGTCAACGCGGAATACGAGGAGCTCACGCCGGTGACCGACGCGCGCGCGGCGCTGCGCGACGCCGCGCCGCAATTGTGGTCTCAGGCTCCCGGCAACATGGCGGTCGATTGGCTGGGCCCCAATCCCAATCCTGAGGCCAACACCAAGGCGGTCGACGCGGCGTTTGCCGCGGCCAAGCATGTCGCCAAAGTGGCGTTCTTCAATCAGCGCATGCTTACCAATTCGATGGAGCCGCGCGGCGCCACCGCCAGCTACGATGCGGCCACCGATACCTATACGACGCGCACCTGCTCCCAAGGCGCCGGTCCGATGCGCGAGAACATCGTCGGCATCATGAAAACAGCGCCGGAGCGCGTGCACGTCGTCACCGAAGATGTCGGCGGCGCGTTCGGGCTCAAGACCGGCGCGTATCCTGAAAATATTGCGATTCTGGTCGGCGCCAAGAAATTCGGCCGGCCGATTCACTGGATGTCGACGCGATCGGAAGCGTTCCTCTCCGACAATCAGGCGCGCGACATTTACTCGGAAGCAGAACTCGCACTCGACGAAAAGGGGAAATTTCTGGCGCTGCGCGTGCGCAACGTCGGCAATCTCGGCGCCTATGTGGGCGCGGTTGGCGCCAACATTCCGACGGGGAATTTCGCGCGTTGCCTACCCGGTATGTACGACATCAAGCTGATCGACATCTCGACCAAATGCGTCTTTACCAACACGCTGCCGACCGCGCCCTATCGCGGTGCCGGCCGGCCGGAGGCGAGCTACATCCTTGAGCGCGTGGTCGACGAGGCGGCGCGGCTGACCGGCATCGATCCGGTGAAGCTGCGGCGGCGCAATCTGATCAAAAAGTCACAGATGCCGTACAAGACCGCGGTCGGCACCACCTACGACAGCGGCGATTTCGAGCCGCTGCTCGACAAGGCTCTGGCGCTCGCCGACTACGATGGCCTCAAGCAGCGCCGCCGCGAAGCGGCGCGCCGCGGCAAGCATCGGGGCTTCGGCATCTGCTGCCTGCTCGAACACGCGGGCGGCGCGCCAACCGAAAGCGCGATGCTAACGTTCCCCGGCAACGGCACGCTGGTCATGGGTCTCGGCGTGCAAAATACCGGGCAAGGCCACGCCACTGTGTTTCCAAAGGTGATCGCCGAACATCTCGGCATCCCGGCCGACAAGATCCAGCACCGCCACGGCGACTCGACCATGGAGATCAAGGGCTATGCGTCGGTCGGCTCGCGATCGGCAATGACGGTCGGACATTCTCTCGTCAAGGCCATGGAGGCGATCGTCGACAAGGGTAAACCTGTCGCCGCCACCATGCTGGAAACCGGCGAGGCCGACATCGTCTTCAAGGACGGACGCTTCGAAGTCGTCGGCACGGACCGGCGCGTATCGCTGTTCGATGTTGCGGAGCGCGCCGCGGAGCTGAAGAAGCGCGGCGAGATCGCCGAGGATCTCGACACCAAGACGACGACTGAGACCCCGCTGTCGTTCCCCAACGGCGTCCACACCGCCGAGGTCGAAATCGATCCCGAGACCGGCGCCATGGAGATCGTGACCTACACGGCGGTCGACGATTGCGGCCGCGCGCTTGACCACACCATCGTCGAAGGCCAGTTGCACGGTTCGGTCGCGGCCGGGCTCGGGCAGGCGCTGATGGAGAACATCGTTTACGACAGCGGCAACGGCCAGTTGGTCACCGGCTCGTTCATGGACTACGCGATGCCGCGCGCCGACGACATGCCACCGCTACGCGACGCTATGCTCAACGTCCCGGCAACGACCAATCCGCTGGGAGTCAAAGGTGTCGGCGAAGCCGGTACGACTGCGGCAATCTCCGCGGTGATGAACGCGGTGGCCGACGCCATACCGGGCGGCGGCGGCAATAGCCTCGATATGCCGGCTTCGGCCGCGCGGCTTTGGGAGGCCTACCGGCGCGCTGCAGCGGAGTAAGCCGCCCGACGTCAATCTGCCTTGCGGGCGGCATCGGCGCAGCGGATACTGTTGCGGCGCGGGGGCTGCTATTGCGTCTTGACGCCGCCATTCGCCAACCAGGGGAGGAATGATCGTGCGCCGCATGCGATTTCTCTGCTCATTATTTGCTTCGTTCGCTCTGACCGCCGTGCTGGCATCTCTGCCGCTGGCCAACGCCGCACGGGCGCAGGGCGCCGTTGCTCTGACCGGCAAGGTCGCCTCGGCGCAGGAGCCGACCATGGAAGGCGTCTTGGTCAGCGCGCGGCACGACGGCTCTTCCATCACCACCACCGTGGTGACTAACGCCGAGGGAGTCTACAGCTTTCCGGCTGAGCGTCTGCCGGCGGGCCATTACACGCTGTCGATCCGCGCGGTCGGCTATGCATTGCAGAACCTCCCAGCAGCGGATGTCAAAGCCGGCAGTGCAACGACGGCCGATTTGACCCTGGCCAAAGTCACCCCGCATGTGCTCACGGATCAGCTTACCAACGGCGAATGGCTCAACAGTCTGCCGGGTGATGAGCGCACCAGGGCGGCGCTGACCAATTGCGTCGGCTGCCACACCCTCGAACGCATCATGAAATCGACCCATGATGCCGCCGAATTCATGCAGGTTTTCGAGCGCATGGGCACGTATGCGCCAGGCTCGACGCCGTTGTTCCCGCAGCGTCTCGTTCCCGGCGGCAACAATTCCGACCGTTCGCCGATGCCTAAGCCGATCCAAAAGAAGATGGCCGACTATCTGGCGAGCGTAAATCTCAGCAACGCTGAGGCGATTGATTTTCCGCTCAAGCCATTCCCGCGGCTCAAGGGTCGTTCGACGCACGTGATCATCACCGAATACGACCTGCCGCGCCAAGGCGCGCAGCCGCATGACGTGGTGATGGATGGCAACGGCACCGTCTGGTACTCGGACTTCAGTCACCAGATGCTCGGCGAGCTTGATCCTGCGACCGGCAAGGTAACCGATCATCCAATACCGACGCTGCGTCCGGATGAGCCGAAAGGCTCGCTCGCTCTGGAGTTCGATCCACAGGGCAACCTGTGGCTCTCGATGATGTACCAGGCCGGCATTCTGCGGTTCGACCCGAAGACCAAAAATATCAGGGTCTATCCGGTGCCAAAGGAGTGGCTCGGCCCGACCACGCAGGAATTGATGGTCTCGCCGCAGCACGATGACGCCGACGGCAAGGTGTGGACCAACAACCAGGATACGCACCTCGTCTACCGGGTCGATGTCGCCACCGGCAAATACGAGGACCTCGGCCAGGCGGTCGACAAGAACGGCGTACACATCAACGCCTACGGCATGCCGACCGACGCGCAGAACGACGCGTACCAGCTCAACTTCGGCGGCACCACGATTGGCCGCATGGATGCCAAGACCAAAGAGGTGACGATCTGGAAGACGCCGCTGCCGTTCTCGCGGCCGCGCCGCGGCCGGGTCGACTCCGACAATATCCTGTGGTTTGCCGAGTACGGCGCCAACGGCATTGGGCGGTTCGATCCGAAGACCGGCATCATCAAGGAATGGCAATTGCCGACGCCGTGGGGCGATCCCTACGACGTGGTCAAGGCCAGGGACGGCGAAATCTGGACCGCTTCGATGCTGACCGATCGGGTGGCGCGGCTCGATCCGAAAACCGACAACATCACCGAATATCAGCTGCCGCGCTCGACCAACATTCGCCGCGTCTTCGTCGACGATCGCGGACCAAGGCCGGTGCTGTGGGTCGGCAGCAATCATGGCGCTTCGATCGTCAGGGTCGAGCCGCTGGATTAATCTTTGCCGTAATTCCGGGGCGCGGGCGAAGCCCGCGAGCCCGGAATCCATAACCACCATCTGTGAATATGGATTCCGGACTCGACGCGGAGCCTGTCGTCGGGTCGCGCGACTTCGCGCGGCCCGGCGTTGATCCGGAATGACGCTATCGATGACTGCGACGCGGAGACCCGCCATGACCGACGCCCTGCCGTACCGGCATGAACCGCTGCAAAAAGCTATGCCGATGCTGCTCAGCTTCGTCGCCGGCTATGTCGACAGCTACACATATCTGGCGCTGTTTGGCCTGTTCGCCGCGCAGGTTACCGGCAGCTTCGTCATTGCGGGCGCCGAGTTCGTTCACCACGATGCCGGCGTCATTGGCAAGCTCCTTGCCATCGTCGCTTTCGTCGCGGCGGCAGCGATCACCTGCGCGCTGATCGGACTCGTGCGCGGCAGCGGGCGCGCGCCGATGCCGTGGATGCTGGCGCTCGAAGCCGTACTGCTCGCGGTGTTTATCGCCATCGTTCTTCTGAATCCGAAGATCAACGGCCCGACCGACTGGAATGGCATCGTTGCCGGCCTGTTTGCGGCGAGCGCCATGGGCGCGCAAAGCGTTCTGGTGCGGATGTTGATGAAGGGAATCCCGCAGACCAACGTCATGACCGGCAACATGACGCAACTCGGCATCGCCATTACCGAGCTCGTTATCGCCCGCCGTCGCTTTGCGCAGAGCACCCACAATGCGGCGGCCATCCAAAACTATCACACCGTGCGCGATCAATTGCTTGTCGTGCTCTCCGTGGCGAGCGGCTTTCTGATCGGCGCTGCCGCGGGCGCGATCGCCTTTGTGGCGGTTGGAGTCAGCGGCGCGCTTGTTGCTGTCGCCGTGGTGGTGGCGCTTGCGCTGTGGACGCTGTTCGACGAGCGCCGGCTTTAGGCCGCGCCTCCCGCAGACGCAGCGGAGCACGGCTGTGCTCATTGTTAAGATGCACAAGGTGCTTGAGCATCTGCATGAAGGCCGAGCGTTCGGTGGCATTGAGCGGCGCCAGGATCAGCCGCTGCGTCGTTTCAACAGCCGGCTCGATATCGCGGATCATGCGGCTGCCGGCCGTCGTGATGTGCAGGGACTTGGTGCGGCGGTCGGCGGCGCCGCTGGTGCGCTTGATCAACCCTCGCTTTTCGAGACGCCCGACAACGTCGCCGATTGTCGAGCGATCGAGCGCGATTTCATTGCACAGCGCGGTCTGGTCCAAGCCGGGATGTTTTTCGATAGCCACCAGCGCCGCATACTGAACCGGCGTGAAGTCGAAGGCTTTGGCCTGTTCCAGGAACAGCGCCGAGGCGATCTGCTGCAGCCGCCGAATGAGATGGCCGGGCATTTCGGCAAGATCGCTGTCGTCGTCTGACATCGGATCACGGTCGTGCTGGATTGGCGCGTTGACGGGTGCCCGCAACAATCGGTACACTGAACATATCGTCAGTATGCTGACGAATTATTCCCGACGCAAGCGCTGCCTGACGAGAACGGAGAACCATCATGGCTCAGCATCCCGAGGATATTCTTGCAGGCAAGAACCGGCCCTTCACCGGCGCCGAATATCTGGAATCGCTGCGCGACGGCCGCGAGGTCTACATCTACGGCGAGCGGGTCGAGGACGTCACCACGCACCCGGCATTCCGCAACGCCGCCGCCTCGATCGCCCTGCTCTATGACGCGCTGCACGACGCCAAGACCAAGGACGTACTCACCGGGCCGACCGACACCGGCTCGGGCGGTCACACCATGAAATTCTTCAAGGCGGCGCGTTCACGCGAGGACGTGGTGGCGCAGCGCGACGCGATCGCGGCCTGGGCGCGCATCACCTATGGGTGGCTCGGCCGCAGCCCCGATTACAAGGCCGCATTCCTCAACACGCTTGGCGCCAACGCCGATTTCTACGGCAAGTTCGCCGATAACGCCCGCGCCTGGCACAAGCGCGCGCAGGAGGCCGTGCTGTTCCTCAACCACGCGCTGGTCAACCCGCCGATCGACCGCAACAAGCCGGTCGAGCAGGTCAAAGACGTCTATATCACCATCCAGAAGGAGACCGATGCCGGCATCTACGTCTCCGGCGCCAAGGTCGTCGCCACCAATTCGGCGCTAACAAATTATAATTTCCTCGGCCAGAATATGGGTCAGGAAATCAACGACCCAAGCATGGTGGTGATGTTCATCGCGCCGATGAACACGCCGGGCATCAAGTTGATCTGCCGGCAATCCTACGAGTTCGCCGCCGCCGCCACCGGCTCGCCGTTCGATTACCCGCTCACCTCACGCTTCGACGAGAACGATGCCATCTTCGTCTTCGATAATGCATTCATCCCCTGGGAGAATGTCTTTATTCATCGCGACATCGAGCGGTTGAAGAACTTTTATCCGAAATCTGGATTTTTCAACGGCTTCACCATGCAGGGCTGCACGCGGCTGGCGGTCAAGCTCGATTTCCTCGCAGGCCTGCTCTACAAGGCCGCGCGCGCTACCGGCGTCGAGGCGTTCCGCGGCGTGCAGGCGCAGATCGGCGAAGTGGTCGGCTGGCGCAACCTGTTCTGGTCGCTGACCGACGCCATGGCCTACAATCCCGAACCGTGGGTCAATGGCTACGTGCTGCCGAACTCTCGCGCCTCGAGCACCTACCGCCTGTTCATGACCGAAGCCTATCCGGCGATCCGCAACATCATCGAGAAGGTGGTGGCGTCCGGCCTGATCTATCTGCCGTCGAGTGCGCTCGATTTCAAAAATCCCAACATTGACAAGTATCTCGCCAAATACGTGCGCGGCTCGAACGATGTCGATTACAAAGATCGCATCAAGACCATGAAGCTTCTGTGGGACGCCGTCGGCAGCGAATTCGGCGCCCGTCATGAGCTCTACGAGATGAACTATTCAGGCAGCCACGAACTGGTCCGCATCTTCCCGCTACAGCAGGCGCAGTTCAACGGCGAGCTCAAAGGGATGCTCGGTCTCGCCGAAGCCTGCATGGCGGACTACGATGAGAACGGCTGGAAGCACCCGGCATATCGCGACGGCTCCGACGTAAGCGCGCTGCCGAAAAAGTGAGATCGGCGAGCCGGCATTGATCGCGGCCAGGGAGGCGGATTTCGCGCCTCAGCGCGCGATTTCATATCCCACCGTGATCTGTACGCTCAGCGTGTCGGCGCCCGCGGAAATCGGCACCGCACCCGCTGCCGCATAGGCGCGCATCGGAAACGGCGTCGGCGCCGTGGAGGCCGGCACCTCCGTGACCCACGCCACGCCGCCGAGCTTGAGACCCGCGCTCTGCGCGTAGAGTTCGGCTTTGCGCCGCGCGTCCATCATGGCCGCCTGCCTCGCCCGATCGAGCACCTGCGACATGTTGGAATGCAGGAACTGCACGCTGCCCGAATCGGTTGCGCCGGCCTGGATCAGCGAATCGAGAATCTCGCCGACCCTGCCGATCTGACGGACCTTGATGCGGAGTTCGTTGGAAACCGAAAAGCCAACCAGCTTTGGCGGGGAATTCTGTTGCGGCGTTCCGTAGACCGGAGAGACCGAGAAACGCAGGGTCTGGACATCGTTGGCAGCGATGCCGTCATTCTTCAATGCGGCGTTGAGCGCGACGATCACTTTGGCATTGGCGTCGCTGGCCTCTTTGGCGGTCTTGGCTTGGTTGGTCGCTCCGCTGGCGATCTCGGCGTAGTCCGGCGGCACGGTGACGCTGCCGTCGCCGGTGACGATAATTCGTGCTGGAGGCAATGGCGGCGGCGGTCCTGGCTGCTGAGCGAGCGCGGGTGCGGCGGTCAGGACACAAACCGTGAGCAGTGCAACATTAACGTCGAAAAATGCGGTAAGGCACTTCGCTGCCATGGGAATCCCCTTCGTGCCGGGTCAGATCTGAACTCGCCGTTTGCCCGCGCTTTGCGGAACCAATAAGGCGACACTCGGCAGGCCGGGTGCGCCATTCGCAAAACCAGCCTTATCTCCAATACTTTCCTAAAGCTTATTTCCAGGTCTTGCGCAGAATCCGCAGCCAATTGCGGAAGCACAGCTTCTCGACCAATTCTTCGCCAAATTCGCGCTGGCGCAGCGCTTGCACGAGCTTTTGCAATCCCGCCGCGGTGCCCAGTTCTTCCGGCACCAGGGCACCGTCGAAATCGGAGCCGAAGCCGACGCCGTCTTCGCCCAGATGTTCGACAAGATGCTCGATGTGCTGCACGATCAGATCGAGCGGCGTGTTCTTGTCGCGGCCGCCATCGGGCCGAAGGAAGCTTACGGCGAAATTCACGCCGACCAGGCCGCCGGTTTCGCGGATCGCGGCGAGCTGCTTGTCGGTCAAATTGCGCGAATGCGGACTGATGGCGTGCGCATTGGAGTGCGTGGCGACGAGCGGCGCGTCGGACAGCGCGGCAACGTCCCAGAATCCCCGTTCGTTGAGATGCGACAGGTCGATCAGAATTTTAAGCTGATTGCAGGCGCCGACCAGCGCCTTGCCGAGATCGGTCAGGCCCGGTCCGGTATCGGGCGACGATGGGCAGCGAAACGGCACGCCGTGGCCGAATGCGTTTGGCCTGCTCCACACCGGCCCGAGCGAGCGCAGCCCAGCGGCGTGCAGCACATCGAGCATCTCGAAATTTGCATCGATCGCTTCCGCGCCCTCGATGTGCAGCACAGCGGCGAGCGCATTCCCGTCGAGACAGGTGTCGATGTCGTCGGCCGTGCGGCAGACCCGCACGCGTCCCTTGGCCTGCCGCTCGATGCGGTAGAGCAGCGACACCATGGCAAGCACGGTACGCTGCGCCTCGGTGACGTCGACGCCTGGCGGCTCAGCCGTACTCGTGAAGTCGGGTCCGCTAGTCTGACTCGGCGCGTTTTTCTTCTGAGTTCGAGGGCACAAAGATCGCGAACAACCCCCCGGCAAAACCGCCTTTGCGAGCCTTCGGCAGGTCGAGTTGCCCTTTATCCTCGCCTTCCAGAAACGCTGCGACCGGATCCCCGTCGGCGCGACGATACAGCCGCAACAGCGCGTCATTATGGCCGTCGAATACCGGAATGTGCTTGGGCGAGGGCAAGTGCGTTTCTCCGTTGCCGGATCGCCGACCAGCGGCTGACACGCCGTTGAATCCCAACGCGCGCCGGGTGGCTGGCGACGAAATCGCCATAGCACGCGATCACAGCGGGATGCAGCAAATTCGTTGGAACGCACGGCGAGTGAGGCTTAGCCGGACCCGCCGCAAAAGATGCCGTCAGTCCACCCTTGCGCCCGATGCCTTGACGATTGGCGCCCATTTCTTCAGCTCGGCATCGATGAATTGCTGCGTCGATTCCGGCGTCGAGCCGGGCGTCGGATCGATACCCGCCTTTTCCAGTGCCGCTGCAACTTTCGGGTCGGCCATCGCCTTGTTGATGGCGGCGTTGAGCTTGGCGACGATCGGCCTCGGCGTGCCAGCGGGGGCGATGATCGCATTCCAGGTGTAGCACTCGTAACCTTTGATTCCCTGCTCCTGCAGTGTCGGCAGATTGGGCATTGACGGAATGCGCGTCGCCATTCCGGCGCCGAGCGCGCGTACCTTGCCGGCAAGCGCCAGCGGCATCGCGGTCGGCGTGGCATCGAACGCCATCGAAATCTGGCCGCCGAGGAGGTCGGTATCCATCGGCGCCGAGCCTTTATAGGGCACGTGCACCATCTGGAGCCCGCCGGCGTCCGATGTGAATTCCGCACCGCACAAATGCAGAATCGAGCCGACGCCGGAGGAGCCGTAAGAGTATTTGCCCGGACTTTTCTTGATCAGCGCAATCAGGCTTTTCACGTCAGTTACTGGAAGCGACAGATTCGCCATCAGAATTGTCGGAGTCACGCCGATACGCCCGACCGGCGTGAAGGCAGTTTCTGAATTGTACGGCAGATGGCGGTACAGCGCGGGATTGATGGCGTTGGTGGAAACCGTCGCCATCAGCATCGTGTAGCCGTCGGGCGACGCCTTGGCGACGACAGCGGCGCCAATCGTGCCGCCCGCCCCGCCACGGTCTTCGACCACGACGGTCTGCCCAAGAAGTTCGCTCATTTTTCCGCCGAGGATGCGCCCGACAATATCGGTCGGGCCGCCGGCCGCGAACGGAATGATCATTTGCAGCGGATGCGACGGGAATTGCTCCTCCGCCGCGACTTGTGCGCCAGACAGGGCCGCGATTAGAGCGATCACGGCCGCGATCGCATGCCGAAGATTCGGCTTGCTCATGTATTGTTCCCTCCCATGATTTTTTTGTCAGCATATCACTTCGGCAGGCCCATTCCATCACGGATCACGCCGCCAACGGCGACGTTTTGACCGATTGATCTGAGGTCCCCCAAAACGGGAAAGCCCGCGGCTCCGCGACAAATCGTTGGTGGGCGTCTCGGCGCTTCGGGAGTATGGTCGTCGGTTACGGGCGCATCACGCGACGGCAAGATCGCGGCCATGCGACACCTTTCGAAGACCGGGATGGGGAGGATCGGCATGACTAATGTTGCAGCGATGACCAGCGCCGCGGCCTTGAACGAGCGCGGCGACATGCGCCACGTCGTGGCGCGGCTCGAGCGCCTGCCGTACTGCTCGTGGCATCTGAAAATGCGGCTGATCATCTGTACCGCGTGGTTCTTTGATGCGTTCGACTCGATTGCCATCGCGGTGGTGTTGCCGCCGCTGATCGGGATGTGGCACCTCGTGCCGCAGCAGATCGGTCCGCTGATCGGCATCGGATTTCTCGGCCAGTTGGTCGGCGCGATCGCGTTCGGCTGGATTGCCGAGAAATGGGGGCGCCGGTCATCGATGCTGGCGACGCTGCTGATCTTCTCGCTGGGCGCATTGGCCTGTGCGGCGGCGACGAGCTACAGCATGCTGTTCTGGCTGCGCTTTGTTCAGGGCATTGGGCTCGGCGGCGAGATCCCGCTGATGGCCGCCTACGTCAACGAATTCGCTCAGGCGAAGAGCCGTGGGCGATTCTCCATTTCGATCCAGATTCTGTTCTCGGTCGGATTGATGGCGGTCGCTCTGGTCGGCGTCTATGTGGTGCCGCACTGGGGCTGGCAGTGGATGTTCATCATCGGCGCCGTGCCGGGACTGATTGCGATTCCGATGCGCACGCTGCTGCCGGAGTCGCCGCGCTGGCTTGCCAGCCAGGGACGCTACGACGAAGCGGACCAGGCGCTGTCGCGGATCGAAGCCATTGCGGCGCGCGAGGGCCTGACCGTCGCGGCGCTGCCCTCCGACATTCCGGCAGTCGCCGAGGCTCGTCCGAATGTCGCCGATTTGTTCAAGGGCATCTATCTGCGCCGCACTATTTCGGTATGGTTTATCTGGATTGGCGCCTATTTCGTGTCGTACGGCATCACCGCATGGATGCCGACATTATTCCGCACCGTTTATCATCTGAACATCCAGCAATCGCTGAACTACGGACTGATCAATAACGTCTTCGGACTGTGCGGGGCGTTCATGGCGCTTTACCTGATCGAGGCCATCGGACGCCGCCGCATGTTCGTTCTCAGCCTAGGGGGCTGCGCTGCCTCGCTCATCGCCTTTGGGTTCCTGCCGCAGCTCAGCGCGACCGGAATGCTAGCATTGGCGTCCTGCGGATTTTTCTTCCTCAGTTCCACCCTGCTGTCGCTCGCCACCTATACGGCCGAGATCTACCCGACCCAGTTGCGCGCCCTCGGCGGCGGCGTAGCCAGTTCCTTTCAGCGTGGCGCATCGGTGGTCGGCACAACCGTAGTCGGCTGGGTTCTGCCGTACTATGGCATCAACGCGGTCTTCGTTATGTTCGGACTGTTCGCGCTGTTGGGCGCGGTCACGGCCTTCTTCTTCGCCATCGAGACCCGCGGAAAGGTGCTCGAACATGTTTCGCCGGTCGTCTAACGGCTGCAAACTGCGGAATTATCAATGACTGACAGGAATACGCGCAGCGGCGCTTATGCCGCCCTGCCCGGCGTGAAATTGTGGTTCGTCGACACCGGCGGCGCCGGCGTGCCGATCGTGCTGTTGCATCCGAACACCGGCACGGTTGCAACCTGGGAGCCGCAGATTTCGGCTTTCGCGCAGGCAGGCTATCGCGTCGTCGCCTTCGACCGCAGAGGTTGGGGCAAGAGCACGCCCGATCCGACGACAAGCACGGAGCCGGGCAGCATCGCCGGCGATCTGGAGGCGCTTGCCGAACATCTGAAGCTCGACACATTTCATCTGCTCGGCGTCGCCGGCGGCGGCTTCATTGCGCTCGACTACGCGGCCTGGCATCCGGAACGCGTGCGGAGCCTCATCGTCGGCGCCAGCACCGGCGCCATCGAGGACAAGGAGGTTGCCGACTTCATCGCCCGCATCGCCATCCCGGAGATCAGAAAGCAATCCGCCCATTACCGTGAAATCGGCGCGTCCTACCGCGGCACCAATCCCGAGGGCACCAGGCGCTGGATCGAGATTGACGAGCACGCGCGCCAGCCAGGAGCGGGCTTTCAGCCGCAGCTGCGCACGCCGAACACGCTCGCCAAGATCGCCACGATCCCGGCGCCGACGTTGATCATCGCCGCCGATGCCGATCTGCTGGCGCCGCCGGCGCTGATGCGTCTCTGGTCGCGCCACCTGAAAGATCACGAGTGGGCCGAGATCCATGATGCCGGCCACGCCATGGCCTGGGAGCAGCCCGGCACGTTCAACGACAAGGTGTTGGACTTCATCAGCCGCCACTGACTCGCGGCCGGGTCGCCCTCACAAATAGCCGCGGCTTTTCCAGAATTGCTCGGCGGCCGGATGCAACGGGACCGTCTGCGGCGTGTCGAGCGCTTCGCGCGCCATCCGCTCAACCGGCAAATCGCCCGGCTCCTCCCATGGAATGTTCATCTTGCGTGCATCGAGCGCGGCACAGATCGCCGTCACCAGTGCGGCATCGGCCTCCTCGTGGACAAACACCGTCCAGCCGGAGAAATCGAGCGACAGCACGTCGCCCGGCAATTTGGGAAAAACGGATCGCGGCAGCACGGCGCGGCGATAACCCATCGCCTCGAGACTTTGCACGGTCGCTTCTGCAAGCGGCAAAATTCTGATCCCGGCGTCGAGCGCCTGCGGCACCCAGGAGGTCGCTGCCTCATCAAAGATCGCATCGACGTCGCCGCGAATGAGCGCTTTGAATGTTTCGGTGTGCGGCCACGGCACGCTGCCGCGCTTTTGCAGGTCGCCGCCCCAGCTTTTGATGTCGTGGCGGGAAAAACCCGCGGCAGCGGCAACATCGTCGAACATGTGGTGCAGGCAATGGTCCGGCGTGGACCGCATCAAAATGCGAAGCTTTGGCCGTCGCACCGGAATGTCTTCGAATCGCGTCAGCCCGGTTTCGGGCCGCACGGCAAACACAAATGCGTCCCAGGATGGAATGACGGCGATCGCCCGAACCGGCATGGGGCGCTTGAAAATGCCTTTGCCATGCAGCGCGACGGACAGCACGGACGCGGGGTTGATCATTGCCAGATCAACCTCCCGCGCGGCGACAGCGAATATGCCCTCCGCCGAACTGCTGGCAGAGAGCGTCACCGGCCTGCCTCCGCGGGAACGTCGCAACTCCACCTTGGGAAGGACGTAATCCGGCACCGCATCGGCCGCAGCGCCACCAGCCATTTCCGAGGCGATTTCCAGCACCAGGCGGGAACGCGTCACGTTGGGATTGATGATTGGCGTCGTTACAGTTGTCATCGCTCCCCCACCCTATGGCAACTTGACCGGCAAAAATTGCGTCGTGAACAGCACATCGTCGGCTGGCTTTTTCGGTAGCGTTCCCATCTCGACGTAGGACTGTTTCAACACAGCGACGGCCTGCGGGTCGAAGCGGCCGTCGTCGATGAACATTCCAATTTCGAAATCGTAATCCTTGCGAACCACCGTAGGGCTCTGATGCAGAACGCGTTCAGCGATCGCGGACGTCTCCTCCTTGTGCGATTTCATGAACGCAATGGCGGAGAAGAAACCCTTAAGAAAGCGGTCGACCAGGCCGGGTTTGTTGGCGACAAGGGATTTTTGCGCGAAGACGACGTGGGTGATGAAATGCGGCGCGTAACGATCCATCGCCGTAAGAATGCGCCCTTCGTTGCGTTCCTCGAGTACAAATCCCAATTCCGTCGACAGCACGACAGCATCGATCCGCCGCGCCTTGAGCGCGGCGATGCTGGTTTCGATGGCGCCTAACGGCACGGCCTGAATACCGTTTTGGCCCCAGCCTTCCTGGATCGCCATCTGCTTCGCCAGCCAATCGCTGAGCGAACCGACGGTAGACACGGCGATCATCTTACCCTTGAGATCGGCTACTGTTTTGATCGGCGAATCGGCGCGCACCATCGCCGAGAGATTGCGCGGCGCCCCGGCGAAGGCCGCAACAGCGATGGCCGGCGATCCCTTGGCGAGAAACGCCATGCCCGGACCGCTGCCGAGTCCAATATCAATGCTTCCGGCGACAAGCGCCTGCTGCACCTTGGCATCGCCGCCAAGACTGGTCACTTCGATATCGAGCCCTTGTTTGGCAAAAAATCCCTCCGCAACACCGACATCGACCGGCAAGAACGTCCACGCCAACGCCTGCGCCTTGCCAACTCGGATCAGTTCATTGGCTCGCGCTTCCGTGCCGGCGAACGCAACGCTGATAATTGCAAATAGCCCGATCAATCGTGTCATGCGACGAGATACGCTCATGGCTTCACGATATCGGCCGCCCTCGGCGAGACGTGGCGTCGGCGACTGGTGCGCTTCATGAATTGGTCTCCACTGTTGCTCTCCAACTAATGTCAAACGGACGACTTGCGCAACGCTTCAGCAGCAAAATCGGAGATAAGCTGCGACAAATATTCCGCACGGTATGGAATGAGCCGTCCTTGTGCGTCTTAGCGGGAGTGAATACGCTTCGCGCCGAAATATCATGCAAACACCAGAATAATTTTGGGGAGTGGGAGGATGTCGCATCATACCCGGAAAAGCGGGCTTTCGCGCCGCACATTACTTGCGAGCGCAGCGGCCATTGGCGCGGTGCCATTGGGGCGGCAGACGCGAGCACAGACGGCCGAGCCGCTCAAGATCGGATTTCTCACGGTCGACACCGGTCCGCTCGCTGCCGGGGGCAAGCAGCAGGAAGAAGGCGCGGCGCTGTTTCTGCAGGAGCGCGGCGGGATGATTGCCGGCCGCAAGGTCGAACTGATCAAGCAGGACACTGCCGGCAATACATCGCTGGCGCGAACCAAGACCCAGGAGCTCGTCGAACGCTACAAGGTGCCGGTGATAATCGGTCCGCTGGCGACTAACGAAGCGCTGGCGATGGATAGCTATATTCGCGAGGCGAAAGTCCCGCTCCTCACCACAACATCGGCCGCGACCGTCGATCTGAAGGCGCATCCGGTCAATCCGTGGGTGCTGCACGCGTTCGGCACAGCACCGCAGGTGACTTTTCCGCTCGGCGATTATGCGGCCAAGACGCTCGGCTATAAACGCATGGCCATCGTCGCCGAGGATTTCACCTACGGTTACGAGGGCGCCGGCGGATTCCAACTCGCGTTCGAAGCCGCCGGCGGCAAGATCGTGCAAAAGCTCTGGCCGCCGCTCAACGCACCGGAATACGCCCCCTATCTGGCGCAGATCAAAGGCAACATCGACGGCATCTATATGGGATTTGCCGGCATCAATCCGCTGCGCTTCCTCAAGCAGTTCAACGAGTATGGCCTCAAGGGCAAACTCGGCGTGCTTGGCAACACCACCAGCACCGACGAGGGCATTCTCAAGCTGATGGGCGACGAAGCGGTCGGCGTCTATACCGCGGGCTGGTATGCCGCCGGCCTCGATACGCCGGACAACAAGAAATTTGTCGCCGACATCAATGCCGCCGATCACCACGATCCCGGGTTCTATACCGCCGGACCCTACACGGCACTGCTCATCATCGAAGAGGCGCTCAAAACGACCGGCGGCAACACCGCCGATGCCGCGGCGTTCCTCAAGGCGCTGCACGACGTACGCCTGACGCGCGGACCGATCGGCCCTGTGCGGCTCGACGAATACGGCACGCCGATTCTCGATATCTACATCCGCAAGGTCGCGCGCGTGAACGGCAAGCTTGAGAACACGATCCTCAAAACTTATCCGCAGGTCGGCCAGTTCTGGACTTACAAGCCTGCGGAATTCGTCACGCGACCGCCATTCTCGCGCGATTACCCACCGAGCAAGTATCTCGAATAGCACAACCGCAGTGTAGCGGCCTTATGCCGCTACGCCGCGTATTTCGGATCGCGGTCCAGCAATTCGATGGACACGCCCTCGGGCGCGCGAATGAAGCAGACGCGCACGCCAGGCCGCACCGTGGTCGGCTCGCGGGTGAATTCGACGCCCTTGGCTTTCAGGTCGGCGGCAAGCGCGTCGATGCCGCTCACCGACAGCCCGAAATGATCAAGGCCGCGATACGGGATGGCCGGCGCCACGTTCGTGCCGTCGCCGTCTTTCACCGGCGCGATGAAGATGTTGCCGCCACCGAGCTTCATGTCGATTTGCGTCTGGCCTTGCTGCATGCTGCGCACAATCTCGGCACCGAGCATTTTCTCGAACCACTGCGCCATCGCTTCCGGATTGGTGGTACGCAGGTGAATGTGATCCCAGGTAATCTTGGCCATGAATAATCTCCCCTTGGCTTCGTTTTCTAAACCTTGATCTTCTCGTCCGCCGTGACGCGGCCGACCGCCGCGCGTTTGAGCATACGATCCTTAAACGCGGTATAATTTTTCAATTCGCCCATCGGCAATTCGCGGCGAACGCCCCAGACGTAGAATACAAAGCCGTAAGGGTCGAGCACGCTGTAGCTATCGGAAAACCATTCGCGATTCGCCAGCATGCCGTCGATCTGCTTCAGGTAGCCGTGGAAGGTCTTCAGGCCTGCTTCCTTGATGCCGGGGTACGCCGACGTGTCGGCCGTATAGCGCTCGGGTCGCCCGACATGGGCGTGCGCCGGATGAACGCTTGAAGCGAAGAAGCCGATCAGCGACAGCGCCTGCGCGTCAGCGAGCGGATCCTTTGGCCAAAGCCCGAAGCGTTTACCGAGATAGGGCAGAATGGCGGTGTTCTCGGTGAGTGGCTCGCCGTTGTCGAGGCGGAGCGCCGGCACCCGTCCCAGCGGGTGGATCTTGAGGTAGGCTTCGGTGCGCTGCTCGCCGCCGGCGAGGTCGACCTTCTTGGCCTCATATTTCTCACCGCTTTCTTCGAGCACGATGTGCGCCGCCATCGAACAGGCGCCTGGCGTGTAATAGAGCGTCAACATTGAGCGAAACCTCCCGCAGGCCGTTCGCGGCGCAAACCGTGCCGCAACGGAGTAATGGATTATCATCAGAGCATGGCGACTGGGGTTCGGGATAGCCCCCCGGGTTCCGACGGCCGGACGTGCCGCGCCCTGCGGTAGCGTCACAGCGTGGCCGCCCGGATTGGCTTACGCTATGTTGGTTTTTTCGCCACCAGTGGAAGCAAACTTCAACGCATGCCTACAGCCCCGAAGCTCGCAGCGCACGGCGCGCAAATTCCAGCCATCGGTATCGGCACATCCGGACTCGGCACTGTGCGCGCCGAACATATCATTACGGCGCTCAAGGCCGGCTACCGTCACATCGATACGGCGCGGAAATACGGCACCGAGCCTGGTCGTCGGCGACGGCATTCGTGCCTCAGGCGTGCCGCGCGGCGAGATTTTCGTCTGCACCAAGGTCTCGCACGAAAACCTTCACGCCGCCGATTTCGCCCGCTCGGTCGATGAAAGCCTGAACGCGCTGGGCCTCGACTATGTCGATCTCCTGCTGGTGCATTGGCCGGAGAAAAATACGCCGCTCGCGGAAACCATGGGCGCGCTCGCCAAGGCGAAGCGCGACGGCCGAACCCGCCACATCGGCGTCGCCAATTTCAACATCGCCATGCTCGACGAGGCGATCCGGCTTTGCCCGGAACCACTAGTAACGCTGCAGGTCGAATGTCATCCCTATCTCGATCAATCGAAGGTGATCGCCGCGTGTCGCGCACGTGGTCTGGTGCTGACGGCCTACTGCCCGCTGGCCCGCGGCCGCATCAAAGGCGACACCGTACTGACCGACATCGGCCGGCGCCACGGCAAGACCGGCGCGCAGGTCGCGCTACGCTGGCTGATGCAGCAGGGTGTCATCGCCGCTATCCCGCGTTCATCGAACGCTGAGCGCATCGCGGAGAACGTCGACGTATTCGACTTCGAACTCGATCAAGACGACATGCGCCGGATCAGTGCGCTCAAGCGGACCGATGGCCGCACCGCAAATCCGATAGGTCGCGCGCCGGTGTGGGATACGTAATACCAAGAAGGAAACGAGAATGGCCGAATCCCCAAAATACTTTATGTACTTTCCCGGCAATTACCGCTGGTCGGCGTCGTTCGTGAACATGCTGGGCACCGCGCCGTTCGGCGGCGTCGACATGAGCGAACTGCACGCCATCGGCCGGATGCTCGATGGCAAGAGCGGGGACGACGACGAAGCGTGGTTCGACGCCAGCGTGCGAGTCGCCGACACCGTGCGCGGTCATGCCGAGAAATTCCGCGCCGAGAGGCATCCCGCATCGGCTGCCTCGTTTTACCTGCGCGCCTGTCACTATTATCAGATGGGTGAGCGCTTCCGTACGCCGAAGGATGCACGCGCGCTCGACGCCTATCGCACCTCAGTCGAATGCTTCCACCAGTTTGTCGCGCTGTCTGGCAGCAAGATCGAAATCGTCGACGTGCCGTTCGAGGGTAAGAAGCTGCCCGGATATTTCGTCCCGGCGCAGAACGCGAAATCCGCGCGCGCCCCCTGCATGGTGTTTTTCGACGGCCTCGATGTCACCAAGGAAATCCAGTATATACGCGGCGTGCCCGATCTGGTTCGGCGCGGCATTTCGGTGCTGGTGATGGACGGCCCTGGCACCGGCGAGGCGATCCGCTTCCGCGACATGCCGCTGCGTTACGATTACGAGAAGGCGGGCGGCGCCTGCATCGACTATCTGGAAACGCGGCCCGATGTCGACCCGAAGCGTATCGGCATCATGGCCATCAGCCTTGGCGGCTATTACGCGCCGCGCTGCGCCTCGATGGAGCCGCGCTTTGCCGCCTGCATCGCCTGGGGAGCGATCTGGGATTATTATGGCACCTGGAAGAAAGCGGATCGATGCCGGCTTCAAAGCCTCGATGTCGGTGCCCGGCCATCACATCATGTGGATTCTGGGCGTCGATACGCTCGACGCCGCGTTGAAAAAACTCGAACCGTTCCGGCTCGATGGCGTGGTGCAGAAAATGCGCTGCCCGTTCCTGATCGTACACGGCGCCGACGACGAGCAAATTCCCCTGAAAGATGCACAGGCGCTTTATGATGCCAGCGGCTCCGCCGACAAGACCCTGCGCGTTTTCACTACCGAGGAAGGCGGCGCCCAACACTGCCAGCGCGACTATCTCTCGCTCGGCACCGCCGTGATGTGGAATTGGCTGGAAGATAAATTACTTCGTTCGTGAGCCGAACCAGCCTCCAGCGCGCGTCACGTCGTGTGGTCGTGATCGTGTGAGTGATCATGGTCGTGAGCGTGGCTATGGCCGTGGTGGTGATGGTGGCCATGCTCGTGACCATGAGCATGCTCATGGTCGTGCGAATGCTCGTGTTCATGATGATGCAGCCGCTGCCGCGGTCGCGGGCCGCGCGGGTCTTCGTTGAACACCAGCGATTTGATGGTCACCGGCACCGTGTATGACGGCATGCGGATGCGGCCGAGATCGATGTAATCGAAATCCCACAACACCACGCCATCGATCACCAGCAGTTCGCTGTCGACATGCAAGCTCTTCGCGCAGAATATGTCCGAGCGTCTGCGCCACGTCGCCGTCGAGCATGATGAAGACTGGCTCCTTCCTGGCGATGCGGTCGGCAATGCCGCCTTTGATGCCCTTGGCGAAGGCGAACAGCCGCTCGTGCGCCGGCATCCCGGTCCAGCGCAGCGCCAGTGCGATTTCGCGCTCGCTGTCCTGCAAATCGAACGCCATGATGTGATTCTTGATCGCGTCGGCGAGCTTGTCCGAATCGATGACCTCGCCGCATTCGAACGGCGGCTGCACCACCTGAAGATTGCGGCGCGGCAGCAGCGTGCCGGGCGAGGAGATGTAGCTCGTGTTGCCGGAGAGCTGCACCGAGTATTCGGAAGCGCCGAGCGCGGTGGCTCGAATACATTCGCCGGCGGGCAACACCGGCCACGGAAACGCACCTTTCTCGACGCGCTCGTGGACGGCGCGGCCGAGCCGCGGCCCCATGTCGCCGAAATCGCGGGTTTCGCGCTGATAAATGTATTCGGCGACGCCGCCGGAGAACATGATGGCGTCGATGTGGCCGAAATCGGCGATCGGATCGGTCAGATAGAGATGCTCGACGTCGTGCGGCATCGGCCGCACCGTCAGCGCGGTAACGAGCGTGTCGGCCATGACGTCGGCCACTTTCTGCATGTCAGCGGTATCGACGGCATCGCCACGCTCCCAGGAAAAACCGGCGCGCCTGGCGTGATGTTTTCCCGCCGGATCGAGGCGAACGATCTTGCCGTTCTCGACGACCTGGAGCCGGCCGCCGATATGCACGGCCGCCGTCGCGATCACCTTGCCCTTTTCGACGAGCGCGAGCTTGGTGGTGCCACCGCCGATATCGATGTTGAGGATGCGCTTGTTCTCGTCGCTGGAGACGCGCGCGGCGCCGGAGCCGTAGGCTGCAAGCATCGATTCCATATGATGGCCGGCGGTGGCGGTGACGAATTCGCCGCCCTGCTCCGAAAGAATCGCGGCAATGCCCTGCGCATTCTCGCGCCGCAGTGCCTCGCCGGTGAGAATGACCACGCCGGTATCGATGTTGTCGGGATGGAGCTTGGCCGCGTCGTAGGCGTCGTCGATGATGGCGCCGAGCTTGGCGTCGTCGATGCGCTCCTCGCTCTGGTACGGCGTCAGCGCGACCGGCGACTGGAACAGTGTCTCGCGCGAAACGACGTAGTAGCGGCTGGTCAGGTCCTCGGCGAGGCGGCGCAGGTGGACGCGCGAGAAGATGACTTGCGTACCCGATGAACCGATGTCGATGCCCACCGTGGTGAGCGAGACGTTGTCCTGCCGCCACAGCGGATTGTCTTCGAGCGGAACCTCGTCGTTCTCAAAATCGTAATCGTGGTCGTGATCGTGGTCGGTATCCTCGTCGTGCTCGTGCACGAGGTTCTGACCGTAAAGATGGTCGGACAGATTGTGGCCCCCCGGCTTTTTCTCGTTCTTGTCGTCGGCGTCGGCCATTCGTCGTTCCTTCGTTTCTGCTGCCCGCGTGCCCGCGTATTTCCAGCCTTATTCTCGCGCCCGGGGCTGCAGGTCAATGGCCGGCGCCCCGGCCAGACCCGGCACGCTCAGGCTGCGACGGCGAGTTGCCCGACGAGATCGCCAAAGTCAGCGACTTTCTCGATCTCCATGCAGGTTTCGATGATGCGGTCGATCTGTCCGATTTCCAGCCGCGTGCCGGCGCATTCAATGAATTTCTCACGCAGTTCGGCGTCGCTCATGCGATTCTCGGGATTGCCGCGGGGGAAATCGACGCGCTTTTGCAGCTCACGGCCGTCCTTGGTGCGGATCGTTACGGTCGCCCCGGTCAGCACCTGGTCGAATTCCGGACCGTGTTCGAGGGTCACGCGATCGCTGAGCTCGCGGATAATCGGATCGTCATAGGACTCCGGCGTGAACGACGTCGGAATAAGCTTGCCGCGCAGCACGATACCGAGGGCGGTGATGAAATAGGCGCTGTGGTCGGCGGTCTCCTTGTTGCGAGGATATTTCTTGGCCGGATCGCCGTTGTGATTCACGGTCCGCTTGCTCAGGCGCAACCGCACCGACTCGATGTCGTCCGGCTTGAGATCGTACTCATGCACCAAAGCCCCGGTGGCGAACAAATGTCCCTGGTTTGTCGATTCGGTCGGGAAATATTTCATGCGGGTACGCATCAGATAGTAGTCGTTAGGCGCAGGCTTGGGCCGGTAGTTTTCGATGCCACGCAACAAACAGTAGGCGAAACCCTTGTTGCCTTCGACCACACGTTCCGGCCCGGTGAAGCCTCGCGCCGCGAGCAGCGCGCCATACACGCCTCGCTCCAGCATGAAACTGTCCGCAACATTCTTTGAATTGTTGTATTCCTCGCCCTCCGCATCGTTGATGCCGAGCCCAAGCGACGACGACGCCCCGATGCCCATCGCATTCGTCATCTGCGCCGCGTCAAGGCCGAGCAGGCGACCGGCAATCGCCGCGCCGAGAAACGGCATGACCGAGCCATGATGAAAGCCCATCGGCGTGAGGCCCTCGGCGAATGCGTCGACCATGCGACCCATGATCTCGTAGCCGGCGACCGCAGCTTCGATCGCCGCCTTGCCCGAGGCATGCTGGCGCTCGGCGACAGCAAACACCGCCGGCAGACAATCGCTCGGGTGCCCGCCACCGATTTTCCCGGGGCTTTTCGGAAAGTGGTAGCCGTCGTTGAAGTCCAGATAGCGGACCATGGCGCCATTGGCGATGATCGCCGACGACAGTGATACCTTCGTGGTTTCGCCGATCAGCGTCGCATCGGGGCGCCCGCTGTTTTCGCGTGCAACGTCGCGACAGATCCTGCAGGGCTCCGCGTCGAATGCGCCGATCGCGCAAGCCAGCGCATCGATGAAGAACCGCTTCATCTCGTGGGTGACATGAGCGGGGATGTCGTCATAGCTGATGCCGAGTGCAAATTCGGAAAGTTCACGCGTAACGGACATTGACCAGCCCACTCCATCTTTCGAGCGGGATCATTGCGGGTGCGCCGCCCGAGAGTCCAGCGCTCCCCGACAACGCTGCCCTGTGGTGGCGTCAGTTGCCTCGCCCGCCGGCGGGCCGCAAGATGGGATTAAGGTCGCGCTCGATCGATAAACGACTGGGAGGAACGGTGGCTACTCGGCTTCGCGTGTTATTGTTCTGCTGTCAGATCCTTATCGGCACGCTTGTACCGGCAGTAGCCGCTGACAACGTCGCATCGTTCTATCAGTCCCATGCGTTGCGGATTGTCATCGGCCACGAAGTGGGCACCGGATTTGATCTCTATGCGCGGCTGCTCGCTCGCTATCTTGGAAACCATCTCGCCGGCCATCCGACCGTCATCCCGGAGAACATGGTTGGCGCCGCGGGATTAGTAGCGGCCAACTGGCTCTACAACGCCGCGCCGAAAGACGGTTCGGCGATCGCCATCTTTGCCCACACGGCGGCGTTCGATCCGCTGCTTGGTGACAGCAAAGGCCGTTATGACGGCGCCAAATTCACCTGGATCGGCAACATGGATTCGGTCGTCGGCTTGTGCGGCGTGTGGCAGGATTCCGGCATCACCCGCTTCGATGACCTCTTCATGAAACAAACCCTGTTCGGCAGCGCCGGCTCGGGGACGGCCGGGCCGCTGACGCAGTTCCCGACTGCGCTGCGCAATCTGCTTGGGGTCAAGATCAAGCTGATCCAGGGCTATCGCGGCTCGGCCGACATCCGCCTGGCGATGACCCGCGGCGAGGTTCACGGCGTATGCGGCATTCCGCTGTCGACCGTCAAAACCGAATGGAAAGACGACTACGCCGCCGGACGATTCAAGCCCATCCTGCAGCTCGGCCACGACAAGGATCCGGCGCTCGGCGATGTGCCGCATGTCTATCAATATGCCAAGACCGATGACGATCGGAAGCTGTTCGATCTGATCTTCGGCCTGCAAAAGATCGGCCGGCCGTTCGCCGCGCCCCCCGACATCCCGAAGGACCGCGCACAGGCTCTCCGTGACGCCTTCATGGCAACGCTCGGTGATCCGAAGTTGAAGACGGAAGCGACCAGACTGCAGATCGACCTGACGCCGATGGATAGCGAGCAAGTCGAACAGTTCGTTCGTCAAATCTATGCCTCGCCGCCTGCCATCGTTGCCCGCGCCAGACGCGCGGTGAAACCGTAAGCCACCCGCTATCTCTGCCGACAACAAGGATATCTCCACGATGAATTCATCCGCCGCTCTCATCAGCCAGCCTGAAAAATACTGGGATCGGCTGTTTGCACCCGGCGGTCACGTCGGCATCGTCACCTCGGTCGATCGCTGACGGCAACGTCAACGCGGCGTCGTATGCGACCTGCGTCCGCATCGTGCACAATCCCGTGCAAATCGCATTCACGACCAGCCTCGCCGGCCACACCCGCGAGAATATTCTGGCGACCGGCCAATTCGTGGTGAACCTGCCGTCCTTTGATCGCCACCAGCTCGAGCAGGTACGGGTGGTCGGATTGCCGTTTGCGCGCGGCGTCAACGAGCTGGAAAAGGCTGGTCTGACCGCCCTGCCCTCCACCAAGGTCAAACCGCCACGGATCGCTGAATGCCTGCGTCACTTCGAATGCGAAACAGTATGGACCAAGGAATGGCTCAACCGGATGATGGTCGTCGGCAACGTCGTTGCCGCCTCGACTTACGCCGACTGTGTTGACGCCAAGGGCTACATCGTCTGGGAGCGGGTCAAACCGGTTGCGTTTTGCGGAGCTCCTTATGTCAACATGTTTGCCGCGGCCTACGAAACGATGGAAGCTGGCATGCCGTACGAGGGGCCTGAAGTGACGGCTGCCGACAAGTCGGTCCGCAGTTATTTCGAAGACATGTGAGCGCTGTTCGCGGCGCGGGATGCTCGCTATCCTGACCCGCATCTTCTCGGCAGACGGAGCGCGGCCATGAAATGGATTCGTCTCTTCGTTCCGCTTGTCCTCCTATTGGCCCCACTCGCGGCGCAGGCCATGACGGGCGACAGGGCCGAACTGCAGAAGCTCGCCGATGGCGTCTACGCGTTTGTCGGCAAACGCAATGACGCCAACGCCATGGTGATCGTGACGACGCAAGGCGTCGTGCTGGTCGACACCGGCAACAATCCGCCCGAGACGCGGATTCTGCTGAAAGACATCCAATCGGTTACGTCACAGCAAGTGCGTTACGTGATCATCACGCAAAATCATGGCGACCACACCGGCGGCACGCCGCTGTTCTCGCCGCCCGCCACGGTCATCGTCCAGGATCGCGTCGTCAAGGACTGGGCGGGGATGAAGGATTATCAGATCAAATCCTGGGAGAAGCGCTTTCCCGAACGCACCGCCGAGTTGCAGAGCGTGAAGCCGCTCGACACAGTCGTTAGTTTCTCCGATCGCATGACGCTTGCACGTTGGCGGCAAGACGATCGACCTCATTTACATCGATGACACCTACAATCCCGGCGACGTGGCAGTGTGGCTGCCGGATGATCGCATCATGCACGCCGGTTTCGCCGGCTATATCGGACGGCATCCCGACATCCGGCCGGACTACAGCCATGGCACGACCTGGGGGATGCTCAAGCAACTCGAAGTCTTGAGCGCGCTCCATCCCAAAATCGTGGTGCCGGCGCACGGTCCAGTCGGCGGCATCGAGGCTCTCGCCACGCTGACCGACTACCTGCTTCTGGCGCGGCAGAAGGTCCGCACCATGATGCAGCAGGGCCTGCCGTTGCAAACGATCGAGCAGCGCTTCGACATGCACGAATACAAGGATTGGGATCGTGGCGCCCATCTATCGGCGACGGCGGAGACGATCTATCGCGAGCTCAACGGCGAAGGCCCTGAGATTGCGCCATTCGCCGACCGCACCGCGATCGTTACGATCACCAAGCTCGCCGAGGAAGGCCGTTTCCTCACCGTCACTACCGCCGAGGGCAAGGAATTGCATTTGCGCGCCGCGGGCGATGTCGATTTCGAGGGCATCAAGGATCGTTCGGAGCTCAAGCCGGGCATGAAGGTGAAGGTCGACTATCTCGAGCCGACCAAGGGGCGAGCCCCGCTTGGCTTCGATATCACCATGCTGGAATTGGAGGGGCACCAATAGGCTTGGCGCTTTAGCGCCGCACGCATCGGTGCTAGGCTACCAGTCTCACAATAACATCGGTGTCCGATAAATTCAGCGAACGGACCGGGGAGGAACTCCATGAAAGAATTGATCAAGCAATACCTCGATCAAGGTCTGTCGCGCCGAAAGCTCGTGTCCGGTTTGAGCGCGCTCGGGATGAGCACGGTCGCCGCCAAGGCGGTGGCGCAAAATCTTGCGCCGCTCGGTCCGGGCGGCGGCAAGTCGACGGTTCCGGCCGCGGCTGCGGCGCCGGCGGCGATCCGAGAAGTCGAAGGCAACGGCGGCAGACTGTTCGTCGAACAGCTCAAGTCAGCCGGCGTCGAATACATCTTCTTCAATCCGTCGACCGGCGATCATCCGATCTTCGACGCGCTCGTCGACGTGCCCGAAATCACGATTATCAAAGGCATACAGGAGGGCGCGGTCACCGCGATGGCGGACGGCTATGCGCGCGCGTCGGGCCGCACTGGCGTGGTGGTGGTGGCCAACATCGGCCTGCCCAACGCCATGACGCAGATGGTCAACACCTACAAAGACCAGATCCCGATGCTGGTTGCGGTCGCCTCGATCGGCCAGAACGAACTCGGCCGCGACCAATGGCAGGAGGTCGACCATCACGAGCTGATGACTCAGCCGATCACCAAGTGGTACTGGCAGGCGCAGTCGACGGCGGCGATGGCCGAGACCACGCGGCGCGCACTCAAGTTCGCTTCGACGCCGCCCTGCGGGCCGGTATTCCTGTCGCTGCCGACCAACACGCTCGATCAGCATGCCAAGGCGCAGGTCTGGGAGCGCAGCAAATTCGATGTGCCGATGCGCATCCGTCCCGACAAGGAGGACGTCGAAAAAGCGGCGCGCATGCTTATCGAGGCCAAAAACCCGCTCATCAGCATCGGCGACGAAGTCACGTGGTGCCGCGGTGACAAGGAGGCGGTGGAACTCGCCGAGCTCCTCGGCGCACCGGTCGCCGGCGAAGCTGGCTCGCTCGGCTACTGGTCGAAGCCGTTCCCGACCCGGCATCCGCTGTTCATCGGCACGGTGCTGCGCACCATGCGCTTCCCCGGCAAGCCCGACGTGCTACTCAATCTCGGCAACCGTTGGGGCGAACTCGCTTCGCCCGGTACCAAGCTGATCTCGATCCGGCTCGACCCGACGAGCCTGGCGCGCGAGGCGCCCATCGATCTGCCGATGGTAGCCGATCTGAAACTCGCAACAGCCGATCTTATTGACGCAATTCGCAGCATGGCGACTGCGTCGGCGCTCAAGGACATGGCCGAGCAACGCGCGGCGCGCGTCCGCGCCTACTCGAAGCAGATGCAGGACGAACGCGAGGCGATCGCACGCGCGCTCGCCAATTCGACGCCGATCAGCATGGAGCGGCTTGGACTTGAACTGGAGAAGACGCTCGACCCCGAGACCTGCTACGTCGCCGACGTCAACTCCGGGAAAACCATGGACCCGCTGATGACCTTCGGCGGCGACAACAAGCAGTATTTCGGCACCGGTCCGAACGTTCTCGGCTGGGGCATGGCGGCCGGATTCGGCGTCAAGCTGGCCCGGCCCGATGTGCCGGTCGTATCGGTAGTCGGCGACGGCAGCTTCCTGTTTTCGGGACCGCAGCCGCTGTGGAGCATGGCGCGCTACAAGGCGCCCGTCACCGTCATCGTGCTCAACAATCACAGCTACAACAACGAACGTAACCGCATCTGGAATGGCGCCGGCCGGCAGTTCGACGCCGCGCGCGACATGACCTGCTACAACGGCAGCCCGGACGTAGATTTTGCGAAGGCGGCGAACGCCTTCGGGGTGGACGGCGAGACCGTGAAGGAGCCTGCCGCATTGTCGGACGCCCTGTCACGCGCCAAAGCCGCAACGATCGAGGGACGCCCGTATCTGCTCGACATTCACATCAAGCGCGAAGGCCTCGGCGCGGTATCGGATTGGTATCCGCCCTACTCCATCGCCGGACAGCGGACGCGGAAGGTTTAAAAAATGCGCATTGTTTCGTCAGGACTCTCCGCGCTTGTGCTGGCAGCCTCGCTTGCAGCTTTCTCGTCGCCGAGCCACGCGCAACAGAATGCCAACCCGCTCCCGCCGGGCGACGGCCGCGAGATCGTCGCGGTCGCGTGCTCGCAATGCCACTATCTCGGAACGATAGCGAAGATCCGCGACGGCGCCGTCGGCTGGCGTACGTATGTCAGCAACATGGTGCTGCGCGGCGCGCAGCTTACGCCGGCCGAAGTCGACAAGGTGGTCACTTATCTTTCGACCAATCTCGGGCCCGGGGTCAACTTGCCGCCGCAAAAGCCCGTGACGCTCCCGGACGGAAGCGGCAAGCAACTGGTGCAAACGCGCTGCGCGCTATGCCACGACCTCGAGCGCGTCGCAGAGGTCAAACGCAAGAAAGAGAACTGGGGGCCGATCGTCGCCAACATGGTAGCATGGGGCGCACCGGCAACGGCCGAGGAAACCAAGACCATCACCGACTATCTTGCCGCCAATTTCGGCGATTGAGGACACAGCGATGGAACTGCGCACGCAAGACGCCAAAGCTCACGACGTCCGTGGCGATCTCCGCAACGATGACGAAGCCATTTACCTGATGGACCATCCGGACTCGGATGAGCAAATTCCGACGCTCGACATCGCGGCGTATCTCTCTGACCAACCAGGAGGCCGCGAGGCGGCTGCGGCGAAGCTGCGCGAGGTCAGCAAGACGGTTGGCTTCTTCTATCTCAAGGGCCACGGCATCCCGCAGGAACTGATCGATCGCGTTTTCGAACAATCGCGACGCTTTCACGCGCTCCCGATCGAAACCAAGACCAAGATTCCCTATTTCGAAACCGGCAGCTTCAAGTCGGGTTACCAGCCTTGCACCAAGGACGACTATCAGCGCACCAACATCAACATCATCAACGACGCCAAGCCAAATCTCAACGCCAAGTTCTCCATCAATCGCGAGGGCGGCTCAGGCGGACTGAGCATGACCGACGAGCAGCGCAACGCCCGCGTCAACATATGGCCGGATAACCTGCCCGGCTTTAAGGAGACGGTCTCCGACTATCATGCGCGCATCGAAAAGCTGGGGCGCCAGTTTCTCCCACTTTGGGCAACGTCGTTGAAATTGCCGTTGGACTATTTCGACAGATATTTTGCCACGCCGCATATGACGATGAGCCTGTTGCACTACCCGCCGCAAAAGGAGATCGGCAACCGCCAATACGGCATCGCGCCTCACACCGATAACGCTCTGATGACGTTCCTGGCCCAGAAAGATATTCCAGGGCTCGCGGTGCGCATGCCGTCCGGCCACTGGCGCGCCGTCGAGCCCGTGCCGGGTACGCTTCTGGTCAACACCGGCAACCTGATGGTGCGCTGGACCAACGACGAATACCTGTCGACCAAGCATCGCGTCATCAACACCAACACGGTCGATCGTTACTCCATACCGGTGTTCTTCGGGCCGAGCGGCGACGCGCTGATCGAGGTGCTGCCGACCTGCCAAAGCGCCGACCACCCGGCGCATTACGAGCCGATGACCTACTTGCAGCTTCGCGAGTGGTATTACGGCCCGCGCAAAGCCTGACCGGATCAGAGCGCCTTCAAGTATCGGATCGGTGCACCTGGCGTCAGTGCCTGGGCGCCGGCGATGATGGCGTTGGCATCAATGCCATAGTGCCGATAGAGGTCGGGAATCGATCCAGTCTGGCCGAAATGCTCGACGCCGAGCGGGCGCACGCGGTGACCCGCGACCGCGCCCAACCAGGCCAGCGTCGCCGGATGTCCGTCGAGCACGGTGACAATGCCGCAGTGCGACGGCAGGTCGGTGAAGAGCCGCTCGATATGCGAACGGGCGTGAACAAGGCCGCGTTCGCGCGCCCGCAGCGCCGCCGTCCAGCCAGCATTGAGCCGGTCGGCAGACGTCACGGCAAGAAGGCCCACGTCGCGGCGATCTTCCGCCATGAGACCCACCGCCTGGATCGCCTCTGGCGCAACGGCGCCGGTGTAGGCAACGATCAACTGGCAATTCGGGCCGGGCGGACGAAGCCAATAAGCGCCATCGACGATCGACTGCCGCAGCGTCGGCGTCATGGTTCGCGCAATCTGGTCGATGGGCCGCGTCGACAGGCGCAGATAGATCGAGCCGCCGGTCTCATCGCGTAGCCAGTTGCGCTCGGACGCCTCACCACCCTCGGCGCCACTTTCCTTCTGGATGTAGTCGAGCGCGAAGGCGAGAATGACCGCGAGTTCGTCGACAAAGGCAGGCTCGAACGCCGCGATGCCGTCCTGGGCCATGCCGATCAGCGGCTCGGCGATCGACTGATGGGCGCCGCCTTCGGGCGCCAGGGTCACGCCCGACGGCGTTGCTACCAGAATGAAGCGCGCGTCCTGATAACAGGCGTAGTTGAGCGCATCCAGACCGCGCGCGATGAACGGATCGTACAGCGTGCCGATCGGAATCAGTCGCTCTCCATTGATGGCGTGCGACAGACCGAGCGCGGAGAGCAGAATGAACAAATTGTTCTCGGCAATGCCGAGTTCGATGTGCTGGCCCTTGGCGGAGAAGTCCCAGTTGAATGTCGATGGAATGCGTTCGCTGCGGAACGTGTCGGCCAGCGCCTCGCGGGCAAACAGGCCGCGCCGGTTCACCCAGGCGCCGAGATTGGTCGACACCGTCACATCCGGCGACGTTGTAACAATGTGATCCGCGAGGTCGGACTTTTCTCGCGCCAGCTCGTTGAGCAGCGCGCCGAAGCCAGTCTGCGTCGACATTTCGGGCTGAATGGTCACGGTCAGCGCGTCCGACACCGCAAAGCGCGGCGCCGTGAGCCGTCGCACGCCGCCGACGGCAAAGGGCACGCGGTCGAGAAAGTCTTGCAAGACCTCGGGCTGATGCTCCAGGCCTTCGAAGCGGTCCCATTCATGTTCAGGCCGAATGTGCATCACCCGACGGAAGCTCTCCATCTGCGCAGGCGTCATCAGGCCGGCGTGATTATCCTTGTGCCCGGCGAACGGCAGTCCGTAGCCCTTGATGGTGTAACAGATGAAGCAGACCGGCCGGTCGTGATCGATGCTGCCGAACGCCTCAAGCAACGTCGGCAGGTCATGACCGGCCAAATTAGTCATGAGCCGCGCCAGTTCGTCATCGCTGCGCGTTTCGATCAGCCGCGAAACCGGGCCGTGATCGCCGATGTCGTCATTGAGGTGGCGGCGCCACGCTGCCCCGCCCTGAAACACGAGCGCCGAGTAAAGCTGGTTCGGGCAGGTATCGATCCATCGCCGCAGCGCCTCACCGCCAGGCTCGCGAAACGCGGCCTCAAGCAGCGAGCCGTATTTCAGGATGCGCACGTCCCAACCGAAATTGCGGAACAGTTGCTCGATACGCTCCCACAAGCCCTCGCGAATGACAGCGTCGAGGCTTTGCCGGTTGTAATCGACGATCCACCAGCAATTGCGCAGACCCTGCTTCCAGCCTTCGAGCATGCATTCGAAAATGTTGCCTTCGTCGAGTTCGGCGTCGCCGATCAGCGCCACCATGCGGCCTTCCGGCCGCGGTTTTCCGTCAATTTCCTGGCCCCAGCCGTGGGCCCGCACGTAATCCTGCACCAGCGAGGAGAACAGCGTCTGCGCCACGCCGAGGCCCACCGACCCGGTCGAGAAATCGACATCGTCGGTATCCTTGGTGCGCGACGGATAAGACTGGGCACCGTGATAGCCGCGAAAGTTCTCCAGCTTCTCCCGGTTCTGCCGGCCAAGCAGATATTGAATGGCATGGAAATTCGGCGAGGCGTGCGGCTTCACTGCCACGCGGTCGGTCGGCCGCAAGACGTGGAAGTAAAGCGCCGTCATGATGGTGGCGAGCGAGGCGGACGAAGCCTGATGGCCGCCCACCTTCAGCCCATCGGAATTCTCGCGCAGGTGATTGGCGTGATGGATGGTCCAGCTGGCGAGCCAGAGCACCTTGCGCTCCAGCTCGCCGAGAATTCCGAGGTCATCTGCCGAAATGCGCATCGCTGTTCCGTCCGGTGGCGCGTTGCGCGTAAATATAGCTCATCGCCGCGGCCAAAAGAGAGTAAATAAACGCACGGACAATAGCCGGGAGGAAACGGCAGTGGATCGCAAAGATCCTATCATCATCGTTGGCGGCGGCCTTGGAGGGCTGAGCGCGGCTTTGGCGCTCGCGCACCTGGGCTACACGGTCCGCGTGCTGGAAGGAGCACCGGAATTCGGCGCCATCGGCTTCGGCATCCAGTTCGGCCCCAACGTGTTTCACGCCTTGGAGCGCCTTGGCATAAGCGCGGCAGTGCTCGAAAAAGCCGATTCGCCTCCGAACGTCATGATGTTCGACGCGCTTAACGGCCGAGAGATCACACGGGTGGCGACTGGTGTGGCTTTCCGCGAGCGCTTCAAATATCCCTACATCATCATCCACCGCATCGATCTGCACAACGCTTTGCTCGATGCCTGCCGACGCGCACCGCTGATTACGCTGGTGCCCGATGCCATGGTGACGCGTTTCGACGAAAGCTCCGATAGCGTCAGCGTAGCGACGGAGGATGGCCGCAACTTTCAGGGCGCGCTGCTGATTGGCGCCGACGGCATCCGTTCACGCATCCGCGCCCAGCTTTTGGCGGATGGCGAACCGCTGCCTAACGGCTACATGGGCTTTCGCACCATCGTCCCGATCGGCGAGGTCACCGCGGACGTGCAGCGCGACGTGGTGGCCTTGTGGGCCGGCCCCGGCTTTCACATCGTGCATTATCCACTGCGCCATGGCACGCTATTCAATATCGTCGCGGTGTTTCGCCGAACGGCGCATTCCGAGCGCGGTGATGTTGCGGCCTATCGGGCCGAGCTCGAAGGTGTCTACCGCGACGCGCATCCCACCATGAAGGCGCTTTTGGCGATGCTCGATCTCGGCCGCCGACAGGCGATCGGTGATCGCGACCCGATCCGGCATTGGCACAACGGCCGCGTGGTTCTGCTCGGCGACGCGGCGCATCCCGACCCTGCAATCGCTGGCGCAAGGCGCCTGCATGGCGATCGAGGACGGCCCGTGCCTCGCCGATTGCATCGATGGCGCCGGCCACGACCACGAGGCGGCCTTCCGGCGCTTTGAGAATGCCCGCTCGGTCCGGACCGCCCGGGTAACGCTTGAATCCCGCGCTATCTGGGACGTCTATCACGCCGACGGCATCGCGCGTGACGTGTACCGGCAGATGCTCGGCGAACGCAGCGAAGCCGACACATTCCAATGCCTCGCTTGGCTTTATGACGGCTTCCGTCTTTCGGGCGGAGCTGCCGCGCCAGCAACCTCGGCGATCGCCTGAACGGCGTCGCAGGCTTCGCTCCGTACGAAGAGAGCGTATAATGAACAAAACAGTCGGGGGGGACGACATGGCGGACGCGGCAGTTACGGTAGCGGCACGGCTCGATCGGTTACCGGCATCGCGCCACACGCGCAGGCTCGTGACCCTGGTGTCGCTCGGCGGCTGGTTCGAGTTCTATGACCTGTTCTTCACCGCCTATGTGGCGCTCGGGCTGTTCAAGGCCGGCATCTTCAAGCCGACGACGAGTGGGCTATTCGATCTGCACGGCTTTGCCAGCTTCGTCGCTGCGCTGTTCGCGGGCCTGTTCGTCGGCACCCTCGCTTTCAGCTGGCTGTCTGATCGTTTTGGCCGCCGCTCGATCTTTACCTTCTCGCTGCTCTGGTACTCGATCGGCGTGCTTATCATGGCGTTTCAAAGCACGCCGGAGAATATCGATCTGTGGCGATTTATTGCGAGCATCGGGCTTGGCGTCGAACTGGTGAACGTTGACACCTACGTGTCGGAGCTCGTGCCAAAGGCCCAGCGCGGTCCAGCTTTCGCCTACAACCAGTTCGTCATGTTCACCGCAGTTCCCATCGTTGCATTTCTGGCGTGGCAACTGGTGCCGATGAAGATCCTCGGCCTCGACGGCTGGCGCTGGGTCGTCATTCTCGGCTCGATCGGCGCGATCGTGATCTGGTGGATCCGGCGCAGCCTGCCGGAATCACCGCGCTGGCTCGCACAACACGGCCATACCGCCGAAGCCGACCAGATCGTCTCCGATCTTGAGGACAAAATCCGCAAGGACATCGGAACGGAACTGCCACCGCCCGAAACCGTGGCTGGCGAAGCCGAGATCAAGACCGGCGCCTGGAGCGAGATGTGGAACGCGACCTATCGCGGCCGTACCATCATGCTGGTGATCTACAATTTGTTCCAGACTATCGGCTATTACGGCTTTTCCAGCTGGGTACCGACGCTTCTGATTTCGCAAGGTGTCGAGGTCACCAAATCGCTCGCCTACACCTTCATCATCGCGATTGCGGCGCCCATCGGCCCGCTGATTGGCGTGTTTTTCGCCGATCATTTCGAGCGCAAATGGCAAATTGCCTGGGCCGCGATCGGCATCGCCGTGTTCGGCATTCTGTTTGCGCTGCAATCGAGCGCCATCGGCGTCGTCGTCTGCGGTCTCTTGATCACGCTCTGCAACAACTGGATGTCATTCTCATTCCACGCCTATCAGGCGGAACTGTATCCGACGCGCATCCGCGCTCAGGCTGTGGGCTTCGTCTACTCGTGGAGCCGGTTCTCAGCAATTTTTTCCGGCTTCATCATCGCCTTCTTCCTTGGCCACTATGGCACGTTTGGCGTTTTCGGCTTCATCGCCGGGGCCATGGCGGTCGTGTTCATTGTGATCGGCGGCTTCGGCCCGGCCGTCACCAGACGGCGGCTGGAGGCGATTGCGGCATAAGCCGCCTACCGCAGATTATCCAGCAGCCGCTGCGCATACAGCGTCTTTCCGGCGTTGACGGCGAGCTGTTTCAGCTCAGCGGCGTCGATCCAGCCGTTGTGGTAGGCGATCTCATCCGGCGAGCAAACAAGCTGACCTTGCCGGCGCTGCAACACACGCACAAACTCGGCGGCCTCAAGCAGCGAGTCGTGCGTACCAGCATCAAACCAGGCAAAGCCGCGGCCAAGCCGCTCAACGCCGAGCCGACCGCGACGCATGTAGAGCAGATTAAGGTCAGTGATTTCCAGCTCGTTGCGCGCCGAGGGCTTTAGCTCCTTGACCATATCGACCACGTCTTCATCGTAGAAATAAAGACCGATCGCCGCCCAGTTCGATTTTGGGTTCTGCGGCTTCTCTTCGATCGACAGCACGCGATTTTCACTGTCGAAATCGATGACGCCGTAGCGCTGCGGATCCTCTACCCAGTAGGAGAAAATAGTCGCGCCTTGCGGGCGAGTGTCGGCGCGGCGCAGTGCATCCGGCAAGCCGTGGCCGTAGAGAATGTTGTCGCCAAGGATCAGGCAAGACGGATGCCCGCGCACGAAATCGGCGCCGATCACGAACGCCTGGGCGATGCCTTCGGGCGCCGGCTGCGCCGCGTAGTCGAAACGGGCGCCCCACTGCTTGCCGGTGCCCAACAGGTGCTTGAATGCCGCCTGATCCTGGGGCGTGGTGATGATGAGAATGTCGCGGATGCCGGCGAGCATCAATGCCGACAGCGGATAGTAGACCATCGGCTTGTCGTAGACCGGCAGCAACTGTTTCGACGTCACCATGGTGAGCGGATGCAGCCGCGTCCCCGCGCCGCCGGCGAGAATAATTCCCTTACGCGACATGACTGCCCGCTTGTTGCATCGAGCCGACGACGGCACGGGTCGTCGCGTCGACGCCGACGCTCCAATGCCGCGGCAAGAAGCCGAACCTCTTGACGAACAATCGGCAATCCAAGGCGCGAATTCGCCGGCCGTATCGCCGCAGTTGGATAATCCGCGGTGCCGATCGGGATCACGCGCGGATTGCGGCCTGTGACCGGCGCTGAAACCTCGACGACGCGACTGGCGAAGCCGTGCCAGGTCGTGCTCCCGGCCGCGGTGAAATGGTATGTCCCGGCGAGCGTCGAATCGTGGACAAACGCGGCGGCAACATTGAGCGCAGCCTCCGCAAGCTCGGCCGCCGAGGTTGGACTGCCGTGCTGATCTGACACGATACGCAACTCATCGCGGGTCGCTGCAAGGCGCAGTACGGTCTTCAGAAAATTATGGCCGAATTCGCTGTAGACCCATGCGGTGCGCATAATCACGTGATTTTCAAGATGACTGCGGACCGCATCCTCGCCGGCGGCTTTGCTGCGCCCATAGGCGCTGATAGGACACACGGGGTCGCTTTCCAGATACGCGCCTTCCTTGCTCCCGTCGAAAACATAGTCGGTCGAAATGTGCACCATCGGTACGCTGGCACGCGCACACGCGGACGCAAGCACTGCCGGGCCGATTTCGTTGCCACGCCGCGCTTCTTCAAGCTCGGTTTCGGCAAGATCGACTTTCGTGTAGGCGGCAGCGTTTATCACGAGGTTTGGCTTCCAAAGCGCGAGCGCAGTCGCGACCGCGGACGCATCGGCTATATCTGCCTCGGTATGAGACAGAGCACGCAGCACGGTCGCGCGTGCATCGGCCGCGCGGGTCAGCTCCTGGCCGAGTTGGCCATTGCCGCCAAACACCAGGATCACGCCGGAACTCCCAGGCGTTCGCCCCCATAGACATTATCGCGGATCGCCTGCCACCAGGCGGGATTGTCGAGATACCATTGCACCGTCTTGCGCAAGCCAGTGTCAAAAGTCTCCTGCGGCTGCCAACCCAGTTCGGAGCAGATCCGACCGGGATCGATAGCGTAACGAAGATCATGCCCAGGACGGTCGGTGACGAAGGCGATAAGCGATTCGCGGCTGCCGATCGTGCGGCTCGGTGCAAGCTCGTCGAGCAACGCGCAAATTGTCTTTACGACATCGAGGTTGGTGCGCTCGCTCTGCCCGCCAATGCAATAGGTTTCGCCAAGGCGGCCGCCATTGACGACGGCGAGTAATGCGCGGGCATGGTCCTCGACGTAAAGCCAGTCACGCACATTGCCGCCAGCGCCATAAACCGGCAGCTTTTTGCCCTCGAGTCCATTGATGATGGCCAGTGGTATAAGCTTTTCCGGAAAGTGATAAGGGCCGTAGTTGTTGGAGCAATTGGTCACCAGGACCGGCAGGCCATAAGTGTGATGCCAAGCACGCACCAGATGATCGGATGCCGCTTTCGAAGCCGAGTAGGGCGAGTGCGGCGCATATGCGGTCGTCTCGTTGAAACAACCATCGGCGCCGAGCGAGCCAAAGACTTCGTCGGTTGAAATATGGTGGAATCGAAAGTCGTGCTGCGCCTGGCTTGACAATGCTCGCCAATACGCCAGCGCCGCTTCAAGCAGCGTGTAGGTGCCGACGATGTTGGTCTGGATGAAGGCCGCCGGACCGTCGATGGATCGATCGACGTGACTTTCGGCGGCGAGATGCATCACCACGTCAGGACGGTAGCTTGAAAATATTTCCTGCATCCGCGCCGGATCGGCCACGTCGGCTCGACGAACGTGTAGCGCGGATTATTGGCGACCGGCGCCAGCGAAGCCAGATTGCCCGCATAGGTGAGCTTGTCGACCACGCAGACTCTGTCGTCAGTTTCGCGAATCAGGTGCCGCACGACAGCCGACCCGATGAATCCCGCGCCCCCGGTAATGAGAAATCGTCTCTGCATCACCCGCCATCATACCGAAAGGGAGACGCGAAGTCAGCAAATGCCGGCAGCTTGCGATCCTTGTCAGATAACACCGCATCCGCGAGCGGAATCGGCCAATCAATCTTCAAGGTCAGATCGTCCCAGGCGACACCCCGCTCACAGCCCGGGGCATAATAATCATCCACCTTATAGGCGACTTCGGTGTCGTCCTCGAGCGTACAATAGCCATGCGCAAAGCCACGCGGCACAAATATTTGTTCGCCGCCCCGCGCCGTCAGCGTCGCGCCGACCCAGCGGCCGTAACTAGGCGAGCCCGCACGCAAATCGACCGCTACGTCATAGATACTGCCACGCAGGACGCGCACGAGCTTGGCCTGCACCTTGGGCGGCACCTGAAAGTGCAGCGCGCGTATAGTGCCGCGCTTGAGCGACAGGGCCTGGTTGTCCTGCACGAATTCGACTATGAGACCCAAGTCACGCGCCGCGCGCGCGTTATAGGTCTCAACGAAATAACCCCGCGCGTCGGTGAAATAGCGCGGTGTCAGCAAAAGCACGCCGGGGATTTCTGTGGCTTTGACTTGCATGTCCGAAATGCATCTCCGCGCCGGAGAATGACATAACAAAAGCGAGGCGGCGATATTCCTATCGCAATGTGCCGGTCAAGCGAAATCCAGATTTTGGAGAATGGCGCGCCCGAAGAGATTCGAACTCCTGACCCCC
>CAVYPQ010000016.1:0-13661 GCA_963770425.1 uncultured Alphaproteobacteria bacterium | reverse complement strand
CCAAAAATTCAACCCATTGAAGGGCTTTGCGTTTTCGGCCGGTTGTCCACCCTGGCTCACAGGGTTAGACAACCTTCGTGCCCTTTTTGATCTGCTCGACCTCGTCGGCCATCGCCTCGCGCGCGAGCCGCTTGCGGTCGGCTTCTTTGGTGTAGCGCTGCACCTCGGCGATCGACACGTGGCCCGTCACGCTCGCGACCGCGAACGCGCTGAGGCCCTTATCGGCGAGGATGGTGGCGCGCGTCTTGCGCAAGCCGTGCGCGGAGAAGCCACCGATGCCGCCGGGCAGGCCGGCCAGATCGCATTGAGCCCTGAACCAATTCCCGAAGCCGCCGCGTGTGAAGGGCACGCCCGTGCGATCGGCGACCAAGAACGTCATGTTGTCGCTCGGGTGAGCGGCGATTGCCTCGGCGAGCCGCGCCGTCATCGGGATGTCGACCGCGTTGCCCGTCTTGCTCTGCTTCATCGAGATGACGCCGCCGCGAACATGCTGCTTGCCAAGGAGACGCACATCGTTGCGCCGCTGGCCGCTGTCGAGCAGAAGCATCAACGCCAAATAGGCTTTCGTGCCGAGCGGATGCCGGGCGATGAATTTGTCGACGTCGCTCAGTTCCCACCGCTTGATTCCGTCGGTCTTGATCTTCACGCGCTTGACGCCGAGCGTCGGATCATCCGGCACCCTGCCCTCTGCCATCGCCCATGCGAACATGGCGCGTAGCGTGTTGAGGAAATTCCTCTGCGCCGACGGCGTGCCGGCCTTCTCGTTGACGATCTTCTGCATGTGCTCGCGGGTGAGTAGCATCGTCCGCTTGCCGCCCGGAGCCACGTAGTAGATCGGCTTCGAGCCGTGCACCTTGGCGAAGCCCGCAAGGATGTTCCTGCGGGTTCGCTTGGTCTCATCGGCGAGCGCGGCGAACACGCCGCTGCTGAGATACGCCTTCACGACGCTGTCGACACTGCCGACCGGGCTGCGCTTCGCCCCGATCTCGACCGGCGGTGCGGTCTCGCCTGCGAGCGCGGCTTTATAGGCCGTCACAAATTCAACGCTGCCGATCTCGCCGGGCAACGCGACCGACCGATAGCCCGGCCGGCGGAAGTACCGACGCCATTTGCCGTGCCGGTCCCGGTACGCCTTCACATGCTCAAACGCCGGCTTCCTCATCATTGTCCCACGGGTTGCACATTGGCTTGCCGGTCTCGGCGCCCGGCTCGCCGATCATGATCGTGATCTTGTCCTTGGTGATCTCGACGGCCTTGACCGTCTGGCCGGCGGCAATGATCGCTTTGACCGCCTTGACCACATCGGATTGCTTGAACGCGCTCGGGCCTCGGGACACTTCATAGCTGCCTTCCTCACTGCACGTTATCCCCCCATTTGCGCATTCGCTTTTCACCCGGCCTCGGCTTCGAGGGCGGCGTCATCCTTTGCTGCTACACGATCGAGAGCGGATTCGAGCGCGACATCGAGCGCGCGCAGCCGAGCGCTCAGATTGAACGCACAGGCTCGATGCGGTCCCTGCCCGAGCCAGTAGTAGAAGCTTTCAAGGCCCTTCTTAGAGCCAACAAAGCAGCCGACGTCGGGCAGCCGATCGCGCGACACGAACTGATTGGTCTGGACCGTCATGACGACATCCGCGTCGCGGCGTTGGCTCTTGCGCGCGACCTCGACCAATTCACTGATCGAAGCCTCGCCTCGGTCGACGGCCTTGCTCGCGTCGCGGGACTTTGGCGGGTCCCACCGCGCTTTGATGAACGCGGCGGCGGTCACCGGGTCGACCCCGCACGCCTGGATTTCGAGGCTCACGAGCCATTTGTCGGCATCCTCGCGGCTGTACGCGAGCGGCAAACCACCGCGCCGGCCGGAGCCCGCCCGACCGAGCCCAAGCTTCCTGAGATGCGTGATCCGGGCGCGGAGCCAGCCCTTTTGGCCATCCGGGTCAACGCCGACCGCTGCGCCGACCGCCGCTTCTATCTGACCATAGGCATATACGGCGTTTGACGGCGTATGCGTGATTTTGGCGTGCATTGCATCGTTTAAGCAGGTGTCCGTAGGAAAGGCAATTACAAACTTGTCAATGCGATGCTTGTCCTGCTACGAATGCGCGGCAGAGCAATAGCAAGTTTGAGGTTGCCAATGACGGAGCAACACGAAGATCGCGGGCAAGCCGTGATCGGCGCCGCAGCGCTGGCCGGGTACATCTTCGGCGATGAAGCCAAAGCGAGGTGCATCTATGCGCTCTCTCGCGCTGAATTTGGCCTCATCGACCTCGGTGGCCGGGTGATGGGCTACACGAAGTGGATTGATCGAGCGCTCACTGAGCGAGCCAAGGCCGGCAGGAAACGGCGGCGCCGCCAGCGGCTGCCCGAGCCGCCACACGCGCCCGGCCCCCTGCGTTCCTACCAGCCCGATCCGGCGCGCGCGCCCGACGTCGCGCCCATCGATGAGATCGAGCGCGAGCCTGATCTCGCTGCCGTCCCGCCGCTCACCTGAACGAAAAAGCCCCCGGCGCGAGCCAGGGGCTTCGATTTCTGTGAACAAGTCCCGACGTGCCACCGCCGGGCGAGGAGCAGTAGATGCCCTTCCCAAATAGCGCGGTGCCGATCGGCTTGCAAGACCGCAGCGGGCGCGCGTCATGACCGACTTCACCGCGCTCAACGTGTTCAAGCTGCGCGCGGAGGTTCAGGCTCACCTCACCGCCGAGGGCGAACTTGATTTGCATGATGCGGTCGACACCCTTTGGGCTGCGGCTGAGGCTTATGGCCTTGTTGAGCAGCTTGGTGCCGACGAAGTGCAGCGGATTCTGAGCCAAGCCTTCCGGGTCGTGCCCGGCGTCGTGGAAGTCGTCGTCGCCGACATGGTGCCCGACATCCCCGTGAACCACGACACTGATGACGACAGCCCCAGCGGTGCCGCTGCGAGCGTTCTCGATCTCGCCGACCACATCTACGCCAACGATCCCGAAAGGCTGTCCACGTGGCTTGCCTCGCGCTCGGCCGATGAAGCTGCGGCGATCCTTACCCACTGGCGGCGCAAGTGGAAGCAACGATCATGACCGATCGGCTATACAATGCCATCACCGAGGCCGAGCGCGATCAGTCACGCCGCAAAGCTAATGGCGCCAGCGCGCCGACGAGCGCAGAACCGAGGCACACGTGGGATGATCCCGACATCAGCTTGCTCGACGATCGACGTGGCGAACTGCCGGAATTTCCGATCGAGGCCTTGACCCCGGCCTGTCGTGAATGGGTCGAGCACGCCGCTCTTGGTGCCGGCGTCACCATTGATCACGTCGCGGTCCCCTTGATCGGCATCGTCTCGGCGCTGATCGGAACAGCCCGGCGTGCGCAGGCTGTGCCGTCATGGACCGAACCGATGACCCTGTGGGCGGCGATCGTCGGATTCAGTGGCGACGGCAAGAGCCCAGGTCTCAACGCCGTCAAGGACGGGCTCGACATCATCGTGAAGGACCGCGCCGGTCGTATCGACGAACTCAGACGCAAGCACGAGAGCAAGGCCGAAGCCGCGAAGGCGGCGCTCAAGCAGTGGAAGGAGGACGTCAAGGCCGCCGTCACGAACCACACGACGGTGCCCATCAAGCCGCCCACAGCCGATGATCCGGGCAAGTTCGTAGCGCCGCGTCTCTATGTTAGCGACGCGACGATCGAGAGGCTCGGCGATCTGCTGACGGTGCGCCCGCAAGGGATGCTGCTCATCGCCGATGAACTCGCCGGCTTGCTGCTGAACATGGCGCGCTATACCGGCGGCCAGGACGACGAATTTTGGCTCGAAGCTTGGAACGGCAAAGCCTACGTGGTCGAGCGGATGAGCCGGCCGCCGTTGCGGATTCGTCATCTGCTTATCGGCGTCACCGGCGGCCTACAACCCGAAAAGCTGGCGAGATCATTCGAGGGTCCGGCCGACGGGATGTATGCGCGATTCCTGTTCGCGTGGCCGGCCCGGTCGCACTATCGGCCGCTCGCCGACACGGCAGGAGGAACTGAGCCAGCGATCGTGAATGCGGTCGGGCGTCTCGCTGATCTCGGCGGCGATGATGAGCAAGACTTCGCCCCGCACTACATCCCGCTGTCGACGCAGGCGCGTGAGGTGTTCGAGGTATTTCGCCAGCTTGTCGACAAGCGCGTGCCGACGCTCGATGGTCGCGAGCGCGAATGGTGGGCCAAGGCGCCCGGTCACACATTGCGGCTCGCGGGCGTGCTCACCTTCCTCGCGTGGGCCATGAAGCCGCCGGAGCCCGAACCGAAGGAGATCGCCGCCGACTTCATGTCGGCCGCCGTGAAGCTGATCCGCGACTACTTCGCCCCGCACGCGCGAGCGGCGCTGCGTCAGATCGGGCTGAGCGAGCGCGATGTCGACGCGCGGCGGGCGCTGCGGTGGATGCGGGCTGGGCGTCATGCTGAGGTCAACCGTGAGGACATCCGGCGCCACGCGCTCGGCCAAAAACTGAATGCCGATGAGACACAGGTGACGCTGCAACGGCTCGCCAAGGCGGGATGGGTGCGGCAGCAAGAGACCACGACAGGACCGAAGGGCGGGAGGCCGGCGAGCCTATGGGCGGTCAACCCATTACTGCTCTCGATGACCGCGTGAGGTATGCGCGATGCACATACAGGGTTTCCGCAGTTTCCGCAGTTTCCGCAATTCCCTTGGAGATGAGGTCTGACCACCAAAAGGGGTCTTCTTCTATACTTGGTTACCACACACGATGAACCATACGAATCCCGTTTCCGGCTGCGGAAACTGCGCAAACTGCGGAAACCTCGGCCGGGTCGGCTGTCAGCATGAGTAATTTGCATGGCTCGAAGCCTCGCGATCTCTCGGAAGCCCTCGATGAAAAGCCTGATGAAACGCATGCGAAACGCAAGGAAACGCTTCACTGTTTCATCGGCCTCGATCGGGGCCTCGATCGTCGTGAGCGGCCGGCAACGCGCTGCTGCAAATGCAGAATTTTGTAGCCGTTTTGTATGTGCACTTGCAGCCGGCGGCCAGCTTTCGACGAGGCCTCGTCGAGCCTTCGATGATCATGCGGCGAATTGCGTGCGGCGAAGCGCATCAAAAATGGTTTCACCTAAAACTATCGAGGGCTTGCGCGCGGCCCGCTGGAGGGTGCCATGGGCGGAGGACCCCGTAAATATTTGATATTATTAGTCTTTTCCTTCAGGTGGAATATGATCAGTGCACGAGCACAACACATCCATACACCGTCCGAGACCCAGGCTCTCATTCGCTGGCGCCGGCTTCGACACAGCCTCGCCCACGCGTCCGATCTCATCGGCCGGTACTTGGCATGGCCGACGGTGCGGGCGCGTCCTTGGTCTTCCTACGTGCATTGTCGATCGTGATGTCGGAGCCCACGTGATCGTGTCATGAGCCGCGTTCGTCATCAGCATCATGTCGAGATCGCGAGCGATGACGATGCGCTGCGCGCGGAGGTCGCGTCACTGCGTGCGAGCCTTGAGGCGATGGCGGTGGTGATGGTTGAGCAGCGTGAGATCAACGCCGCGCTCGCCGGTCAACTGATCGAGGTGCGCGAGGATGTGGCCGGCCTGCTCGCTGTACAGGCTCAAGATGACGACGTGGTCGGCGACAACTTAGCGCCGATCAAGGTCGCTGCCTTTGAGACCAACTTCGATCGCGAGACCATCAGGCGATGGGCTCAACGTGGGCACGTCGGCAGCGTGCGACGCGGTGCGGCGTGGCTGATCGACATGCCGTCGTTGCGACAGTACGTCGCGAAGCTGCGACGGCCGCGACTGGTTGCGGAATCGAGGAAGTGAAAGCGCAGGCAATCGGGCGTACGCACCGATCATGGACAACACCCGCAAGACCGCAACGCTATCAGGCCGCTTCGTTTTGACGAGCGACGGCCGCGTCATTTCCCGTCGCCACGCTGAGGCGGAAGGCTACACCATCATTCGCAGCGGCGGCGAGACGGCGGCTGAGGCAGCATCACGACGCGCGGCCGAATATCGTGCCTTGACGGAGCCATCGCACGATGCGGTCGCTCAGGCCGAGGCGATCATCCGTGCGGGGGCTGCCCGGCGCAACGAGACCGCAGCGCCGACGAGCGGCATTGATCGCAATGGCGCGGCGTTGGACCCGGACAGCTTGGCGAGCCAAATCGTTAAGGCTGCGGCTCGCGCTCGCGGCGAAGACGTATGAAGGAGATCATCGTGAGCAAGCACGACGAGGTTGCTGAACTGCAAAGCGAGAACGCGAAGCTGCGCGCTGAACTGCATGCGCTGCGCAATCCGCCGAAGCCGTTGTTTCCGACGTTGTTGAACCCGATGTTCGCGGTGCCGAGCGCGGAGCAGCTTGCACGTCTGCAAGACATCGTGCTCACCGCATATCCCTGTCTCAAGCCCACGAGCGCGCAGATCGATGGCTTCGATAGCTTCCTCGCCAGCTTCGCCGCGATCTCGATGATGCCGAGGACAAAGGACGGCGGCTTGAACCTGAAATACGATCGGATGACGTACATCCAGCGCGCCGAGACGATCTGCCAGCAGTTGCAGATTCCGGGCGACATCACGGTTCGCGGCTTCACGGCCGCGATCATCGCGAGCGGCGACGTTTCCTTCGCGATCACGGTCGATCGTTTCCCATCCGACAGTGGCTACGGCTTGGCCGATTTCCACGGCGTCGCGGCGACCGGCGAAGGCTGGATGAATTTGCTCAATGGCAAGAGCGTCATCCGCAAGCCGCTGCCGCTGCCCGCGACGCACAGAGGACCGCCGGTCGTGGACCTCAACATGACGCCGAAGTTCTACGGGGGCGCCCAAGGCAATGTCGGCGAGGTGCCGACGCCTCGCGACGTCACCCACTATCGCATCTGAGAAAGGCAGCGCTCGTCATTGAGGGCACCCCGGCGGCTGTCCAACAACGATCAGACCCATCGCCGAGCGCTGTCGATCGTTTGTAGGGGCGCAATGGGTCACGCCGCCGATCAGTTTCGCGAACCGCTCTCTCGCTACCATGATCTCTGAGGCCGCCGCAGCAAGGCCGAAAGCAGAAGACCGTTTCCCCGCAGCGAGAGAGCGCTGACTGCGTCGGGGCTAAAGCGGTCGAAGCTGCACATCGAGAGAGCGAGCGGCCGGTGGTGTTAATCCTTTCAGGCCACCGGCCGGCCGCACCTTGCAGGAGAGCGCGATGCCGCGAGAGCCGCAGCCCCCACCGCCGCAGCCGCCACGCGAGCAGCCGCCGCAACAGCCGATGCCTGCCCCGCCGCCGCCGCGCTCGCCGATGGAATGACGCTCGTGTTCGCGCTCGTCGTTCATCCGCCGATTCAGTACGTCGTCGGCGATAGCTGGGAATGCGATTGCACCTGTTACAACAGCGACGGCTCGATCATGGATTTGAGCAACGCGACCGCGACGTGGTGCCTCGCTGACGGCGACGACAACATCGTGTTCGAGGTGCAATCGCCAAACTACTTGAACGTCGCCAACGATATGACGACGGGCGTGCTGCATCTACGGTTGCCGCCCGAGCAGACGTTCGACGCGCCAGCCGGCACCTTCACGGATTACTGGACCGTGGTGTCGAGCGATGGCGTCGTCTCAACGATGCTGCAAGGGCCAGTCGAGACCTTGCGCGTGCCGTAGCGACGATCGCCCTCAGATCGCCCTACGCCCTTCGCGCCGGGCTCGGCCATGAGGCGCCGGCGGCGAGCCGCTGTCCTGTAGCGGTCGACCGGCAGGCCGCTCGGCGACGCTCTATGGGACAATCATCGGTTCCCCCGTAGCGCTTCCGGTTTTGAGCGGGCCGCGCCCGATCCCGCCGTGTCGCGCTGCGCAGAAAATTAAAATTGGGGTTCCGTGGCACAAGGCCGGGGAGCATTGCGCCACTTGTCCACAGAATTGTGCCGAGCGCTCGGAAACAGCGCCTTCCAACCTATATGAAGGGGTTGGCGCCGCCGTGCCTCAAACACGACGGCGCCTCACAGCGATGACGTGAAAGGAGATCGCCGTGGATGACCGCACCATAGAACATGAATTGACGGCCGGCGAGCCGGGTATCCTCAGCCCAATCGACATCGGGCTTCTCAGCGCGAATGCGGCCATCATCCGCAACCTCGGCAAGCGCGTCGTCGGCGACATCATCGAGATTGGCCGCCGGCTAGCGGATTGCAAGAAGATCGCTGGGCACGGCAACTGGCTGCCCTGGCTCGAACGCGAATTTGGGTGGAGCGACAAAACCGCCGAGCGCTACATGCAGGTCGCTGCGCTCAAATTCGACAATTTGTCGAATATCGATCTGCCCGTCAGCAGCCTCTACCTTCTCGCCGCGCCGTCGACGCCCGACGAGGTGCGCGACGAGGTGATTGACCGCGTCAAGAGCGGCGAGAAGGTGTCGCACGAGAAGGTCAAGGAGAAGATCGCCAAGGCGAAGCCCGCAAAGGCACGCAAGCCAAAGAGCAAGGCGAAGCCGGCGGCCAAGCCGATCGACGAACCCAAGCCGGTCGCCGAGCCCGCCGTCACCTTGGTCCCCGAGCCGGTCGTGTTCAGCTTTGCCGATATGCAAGCCATGTGGCGCCGTGCCGAGGCTACCACCACCGTGCCGGCGGAGCCGCCCTCGCTTGCGCATCACCTCAGCCTTCGCGTTGAGATGGAAGATTACAAGCGCCGGCTGGACAAACAGCTTGCCGACCGGGACCGCACGATCGCTGATCTGCAAGCGCGGCTGGCGGCTGCCGAATTCTGCGGCACGTACCAAGCCGACCCCCAAGCCCGCGCCGGCAACCGAGCCTGACGAGCGAGACAACACGATCGCCGCGCTGGAAAGCAAGCTGGCCGAGCGCGATGCGCACGCCGACGCGATGATGATGCGAGAATGGCTGTTCGATCACCGGGAGGCGACCTTCACCGATTACTGTCGTGAAAACGCAGCCGACACGGCTGACATGAGGAAGTGGCGCGACGGGTACGACAATGGCCGTGGAAGCTGGCCCGCAGCCGAAGCTGGGTGGCTCGTGGCTCACCCCGACAAAACCGTCGACGACTACATCAGCATCGACAGCGGTAAGAGAGGCGACGAGGAATGGGAGGCGCTGCACGCGTGGATGAACGACTTCCTCAAGCAGCGCGGCGCCATCGTCGCGCCCGAGGCGCCCGGCAAGGTGATGCTGCTGCGCAAGCAGCTTGCCGACGCGTGGCGCACGGTTGCCGATCTGCGCGCGAAGCTGAGAACCAAAGACCTCACCAAGGAAGCGCGCATCGAACACCTCAAAGAGCAACTGCGCGGTGAGAGGCAGAAAAATGCGGAATTGAGCCAGTGGTACGGCGACAGAGCGGAAAAGGCCGGCAAGATGGACCGCGAGACCTACAACACGCTCGTGAAGGTGCTGCATCCCGACAAGCCGCCGCCGACCGAGCAGGAGCGCGCGGAAGCGTGCGGCCTGTTCACGGCATGGTGGAAGGGGAGCCGAAAGGCAAAAAGCTGATCGGCAATTACGCGCGCATTGCCGGTATTGTGGCACGCATAGATTGCGCGTATTGATTTCCCTGCCGGGATAGATGGCGGGATGGTGCCATGCTCACTTTGAAAGCGATTCAAACTGTGCGCGTGTGCTGGGAGGTTATCGAAGGGGGCACCATCAATTTTGCAGTGTGGCCTGCGGATGTGGGACCTGACCTCGTCCAAGTGAAAATCAACACGACTGATTTTGGTGACTACCTTAAGAATAAGAAGGCGCTGTTCAATTCCGACAAAACCCCGACGACGTTGGAGGATCACCGCGATCTAATCCAAGACCTAGCGCGGTCGAAAAATATCCCCACCGTCCCGAAAGGTGTCATTCCTTTCATCATTCTCGACAAAACTGATTTTGGCGCCCTGCCTGTGACAAGGGCCGGGCAAGAATGAGCGGATCGAGCGAGACGGCTATCGTGGCTTGGTGGGTCGCTGCGAGCGCTGCACAATCGGGATTATGAATCCATTTTGCGATATAATTTTCCGCGTCTTTTCGTCGGCCGCAGGACATGCAGACAATAGCCGTAGCGTTCTACAAAAGCTACTTGGCGCGCATTTGGATGCGACGTGCGGCCGACCGCTTCCCATAAGTTCGGATCAGCCAAGAGCGAATCCGGCGGCACCGAGATGAACAGCGCTTCCAAGCCGTCCGGCAAAAATTGCGGCTTCATACCATATAGTTCGATGATCAATTTAAGCACCCCGCGATACGGAATTGAATGGCTTTTGATAGCCGATTTGCTAGGTCTTGTTCAAGAATTTGGATTGCGCCCGATCTCGATCACGTCGCCGACCACGCGCTTGCTGATCCGCAAACCCGTCACGCTCTCGCTTGCTCTTTCCAATTCGGCCGCGCGTCGGCGCCGATCGTGCCGCACTTCGTGCACACCATGGGCGGGCCGAACCATGGCACCACCACGTCATCCGGCCACGGCGCGACGTCGAGCACGGCGCCATGGTGACATTGCAAGCAGGAGATCGAGAGCGAGCGCACGCCGAGATGGCGCATGTTGCCGAGCGACGGCGGCGCGGCCATGCCTGACCTTAGCGCGAAACGACAGCGACAGCCGTGCTTCTCGGTCCGATCGAGCATGTCGGTTGGGAAGCCGTGCATCAATCGCGGCTAGCCTACTGAAAAGTTATTCACGGATCCGTTCCAGATCCTACCTACCTGCACTGCGGTCCATTTGCCGCCCCATATCGTCGGGATGCCTCGCTCATTGAGCCCAGCTGCAATAGCCCGCAACGATATGGCTCCGCCCGCCTGGAGTTCCGTGATAACCGGGGCGAGATCAGCGGCTCTTGCATTGGCTTGTGCCGTGCGCACTAACGCGCTCATCGCTCTGGCTTCCTCGGTGTAGCCAGTACTCTTCCTTCTCTCTTTTTTTCCTTATTTTCTTTGCCCCAGCTGTTAGTGACTTGCTACGCTGGGAAATCATCGTCATCGCCCCTACGTAAACGGTGAGCACGTTGGACTATTCGAAATTCTAACTCTTCGTCAGGACAGCCCTGTCAATAAAAGCAACGGCCCCGAGCAGCGCTGCTCGGGGCCGCAGATAAATCCTGGCCTGCGGGCGATCAGAACTTGTAGCTCAGAGCAGCCCTGAGCACGTCGATTTTCTCGGCACTCCAGGTGTAGTTCGAGGGGAACGCCGGGAAGTTGACCGACGCTCCATTGATGTTCTGAGCGTCATGGAACTGATAGTGTAGCCACTCAGTCCTGAGCGTCCAGTTGTTCCACCAAACATTAGCGTTGTTGTTCGAGATCAGCCATTCGATACCGACGCCGGCCACCCAACCGCCGGAGGTCGTTGTGAAGTCAACGGGCGCATTGTACGATGCCGCGCCGCCTCCAACGCCGTTGAAGGCATTGGCGCTATAATGCACGTTGGCCCATGCGGCGCCGCCAGTACCATAGAGCATCAGGTTGGGCGTCCAGAGCCAGCCAAGCCGGCCGCGCACGGATGACAGCCAATTCACCTGTGTACTGAAACTGGTCAATGACCCTGCCACCGTGGCTCCGCCGGGCGTCACCCATGGAGCCGCTGAACTAGTGCCGAAGCCACCCCAGGTGATATCGCCTTCGATGCCCGCCACCCAGGCCGACCAGAATTGGTAATTATAACCGAAGTTGAAGCCGCCGACTGCTCCTGTGCCCTGCGGGTTGGCCGTTTGTGCGTTGGTGCCAAATGCGGCGGGGCTGGGAAGTGGGTTCCACGCGGTCGAGTTTGTTTTGCGTGCATATCCCAAGTCAACGCTAGCGTAGAAGCCGGTCCACGTTGCGACCGGCGCCGGCGGCACGTACCTGACCGGCATATCAGCAGCAAGCGCACCGTTGCAGACGCCCAGTCCGAGCGCGGCCACTGCAACCAATCCAGTCGCGATATTTTTCATGACAAATGCCCCTCGAAGCTCCCCCGGCTGGCGGTCGTAAAACCGGCAGCGACGAAGGGATGTTAATATGAATATTCGCGATCAGGAACATGATTAGAACTTATTCCGTCGCTTTTCCGCCAAACGTTACAATTGGGCAACACCTAGGCAAAACGCGCATTTTTTCAGCAGCTTATTCGAGATCAAAAGCTGCTCTGCGCCTTTGTTTCGCTGGCTTTGGCCGAATTTGAAGACTGGCGGGACATTCGGTCGGGCACGAATCCAGGTCAGATGCCGATGGCAAGGCTTGCCCTGAGTTGAGTGTATAGATTTGTGTGCAAACTGATTGCGCAGGTGGCCTAGAGCCGCGCGGCTATCCGAGCGAGCCACGACGGCTATGTGAAGCCCGAGTTCGTCAGCCGCACAGCATTTCCAGCTTGGCCGCCGCGCGGACGCGTCCTTAATCACGAGCAACGTCGAGGCCCAGAACTTATCGCGCACCGCGCGGCCAGACGTGAAAAGGGCTGATGGCGCGCATGCCCGGTTAGACAATGCGCCGAAAAGCCCTTCGGGCTCTGAGAGTGCTGTTAAGCGGGTGCGACAAGCTAAGCTGTTGAGATCATTGCTCGCTTAGCGATCCAGCGGGCTCACCAATGAAATCAATGATTTAGTACATCGTTCAAAATCCCTTAACGAAAGCACGCTAGTCGTTTCCCCAACCGCAGTATAGTGAAACACTCTGGATTCCGGCTCGCACGTTATTGAAGCGGCACTGCCGCTCGGGTTGCGCGGGTCCGGATCATCAACAACTCAGCCGAACCACCATTTAACGCGGCGGTCTATTCACGGCATTTTGCAACTCCCGCTCCGCATCGAGCCGTGCAGATCGCTCCTGCTCGATAAGTTGCTGCACCTGCTGCATGATGCGCTTCTCCGAACTGTCAAGCATGGTGTCCGTCCGTTGTCGCAACTCGTCGGTTGCGGCAGTCAGATCGTTTTTGAGCATCAGGTTGTGCTCTCCATCGACCGAAATAAATGGATCGAGCCAAAGCGTGATCAGTGCAGCGAATCCCAATGCTAACACGATGGACAGGACCAATCCGGCAATCCAGTTCCGGAACAAAAATCGAGACACCCGTTCTCCGGACCGCCCAGCGAGCCTCATCAAACGCCTTCGTAGGAACCTGTTAAGTCGCCAGTCGGCGAACCAAAAGACTGATAAAAAGAAAGCGGCTGCCGCGAGCGTGATTACTAACGTGCCCCAAAGCGACGTCGCAAGGTTAAGTGCCCCAGTTCGACCGACCAGGAAAGACATCGACCCGACAATAAGGGCCAGAGTTGTGAAGACGATCTGGGTGAACCAAGCAAGACGCGCCTCAACGGCCCTCACCCCCTCGTCCATTTGATCGACCCGCTCTTTGACATGGTGATAAAGAGCGCTCTTCAGATCGTCTATTCCATAATCTTCAAGGATGACCCTCTTCGGTGGCCAACGATACCTATCGTGTTCGCTTTCGCCGACGCTCGCTTTGTCGAACGGAGTTGTTTTGACGAAGTCGATCACAGCGATCTCGTCACCACATCTGATCGTAACCTCGTGATCCGAAAGGTTATAGATAGGGCAAAATAGATGTCCAACCCATCCGGGATCAACTTGTGGTCCGCCAACCCATAGCAAGCCCTTATATGCGAGTGTCACCTTGATGTTCCATCGGCCAATCAAATAGCGAGGCATGCAAATCGTCTCGGCCGTCTGCAGAACGACCACTTCGAAGGGTTGAATGACGATGTGTTGATC
>CAVYPQ010000015.1:0-340465 GCA_963770425.1 uncultured Alphaproteobacteria bacterium | reverse complement strand
ACTTCAGAACAGAACTGCGAACGCCGGGCGTAGCCGGCTTTACGCCGGCCGCGGCGGTGAGCGTCTGAAGCAGATTACTTTTCGAGCCGATGATGCGGACCTCGCGGTCTGCGACCTCGACGCGCTGGGCGAGCGCGCGGAGATGGTCGCGGCGGTAGCCGCCGCCGTCGATCCTGATGCGCTCTCGCGCCGTCCTGGCGAACCTCTGGACCATCTGCGGCGTGACGGCTTGTTGCGTTGAAGACTCTAGGATTGCAGCGGCGCGCGCGGCATCGGCTTGCGCCTGGTCGCGGATCGCCTTGAGGCTTGCGACTTGTTCCTTGAGCGCCGGGTCGTCGAGATCGGCGACGCCGGCCTCGATGGCGTCATAGAGCCGCTTCAGCCGCAGGTCGGTCTCGGCGGCGCGTTTGTTCAGCTCGGCGATGTGCGCGCGGCGGCGTTCGGCGCGCTCCTGCCGGCGGTCAAGGACAGATGCCAGAACCTCCTCGAGACGGTCCGGCTGAAGCAGTCGTTCGGCAAGGTGCTCTGCGACGAGGCCGTCCAGCTTCTCCATCGGGATCGACCGGCCCTTGCAGCCGGTCTCGCCCTGCCGCGCCCTGATCGAGCAGGTATAGTAGCGATAGCGCCCTCCTTTCCCGGTCCTGAGCGTCATTGCGCCGCCGCAGTTGGCGCAGAAGCAGATGCCGGTAAGGAGGGTCGGGCCGCTCACGACGCGCGCCGGCGTGACCTTCGGATTGCGGGCGCGCAGATGCGCCTGCACGGCGTCGAACGTCGCCTGATCGATCAGCGGCGGCACCTCGACAGTGACAATCTCGCTGACCGGCTTGAGCATCTTGTTCTTGGCGCGCTTGTTGAACTCGTGCCGGCCGACGTAGGTCGGCCGCGTCAGGATGCGGTGGACTTGGCCGATACCCCACCGCCCACCGTCGCGTGTGAAGATGCGGTGCAGATTTAGGTGTGCCGCGATGTTCTTGACGCCCATGGGGCCGGATGTGCCGTCGCCTTCGAGAGCCAGGCGATAAATCAGCCGAATCGTGTCCGCGTGCAGCGGATCGATTTCCAATTTCTTCTTGATCTTTGCGCCACGCTGCTCGGCCGCGACGACGCGGTAGCCGATGGGTGGCATGGAGCCATTCCAAAAGCCTTGCCGCGCGTTCTCCTTCAAGGCGCGGAGAACGTGCTTGGCGTTCTCCTTCGACTGGTACTCGTCGAACAGCGCCATGATCTGCCGCATCATGACGTGCATTGGATCGTCGCCCATCTCTTGCGTGATCGAGACGAGCCGAACGCCGTTCTTCGCCAGCCTGCGGACGTAGAACTCCAGCTCAAAGTGATCGCGAAAGAACCGGCTAAACGAGTGGACGATCACGATATCGAACGGTGCGGGCTTGCTCGTGCCCGCTTCGATCATGCGTTGGAACTCGGGACGTCGGTCGTTCGTGGCCGATGCGCCAGGCTCGACATAGGTCTCGACCAGCTCATAGCCGCGTGCGACGCAGTACGCTTCGCCCTGACGCTTCTGATCCGGGATCGAGACATCGTGCTCGGCCTGCCGCGCCGTCGAGACGCGCAAGTAAAGGGCGGCGCGCAACGGCACGGTCATCGCGATTGTCCTCTCAAATCATCGGCGCGGCCCCAACAGTTCATCAAACACATCGCCAAACCATGCCTCGAACACATCGAGCTCGGCGTCGGTGACCGGCACAGGGTCGGGCCAATCATCCGCGACGGTCCACGACTGAACGTCATGCTTGGGCGGGCGGCCGATGCGCGGCCAGGGTTCCGGCTCGATGTAAAGATCGTCAGGCAGAACGCCCAGGCTGGCGCGTGGTCGGGACATCCCCGCAGTATCGCGCCGCTCCGCTCGCAACCGAACGACCGATTTCTATCCGCCAATGCCCTTCTCCTTCCCGGCAGACCGGTAACGAGGGGAGCGCTCGCGCTCATTTCGAACCTTGATCGCTTGGCGAGCCCTCGCCGGGCAGGCGACAGCCGGTCAAGGTCGAAGCCGCGAAGCGGTGGCGCGGAACGCGCCAGCCTTGACGGGCTGGCGGCGGTCCGGCCTGCTCGCGCCAGAGCGGTCATGGCTCAGCTTGCCTTGCGGGACAGCGTGAGCGGCAGATCCAGCTCGACCCGGTCGTGCATAACCTTAAGCGTGATGCGGCCGCGCTCGCCGCGTTCGAGGCGAACCAGCCCATAGCCTTCCATCGTGCGGAGCGTGCGCGACAGGTTCGACTTGGCTTTGCCGGTGATCCGCGCTAGCTCGTCAAGCGAGCCGGGTGCCTTCTCGGCGATGACACGCAGCAGCTCGCGATTGCCGGCCGACAGGACCTTGGCGAAGGACCTGGTCGAGTGAACCAGACCTTGGGTTCGTCGGCCGCCAAGCGACGCTCGCTGCGCGCCACAGCCATGGTGCGCGCCTTCATTTCCGAATAGCTCGCGATACCGACCTTCAAGGTGGTCATGGGATCACTCCTCTCTCGCGCAACACCGCGTCCACCGCCTCCCAGAAATCGGCGAGCAACGTCGCCGCATCCCGGTACTCGTAAGCCCTGATCGTCCGCAGGCGGTGGCGATGGTCCTGCGGCTCACCGCGCCTTTGCCGCGCGACCGGATGGGCATTGTCGAACCCGACCAGCCGCTCGCCCTCCGGCCCGTGCAGCGTCAGCGAGTAGTCGATGCCATGCGGCTTCTCCCGCGCCACCGGCACCCGCGTCACCACGAACCGGACCCAGTGGCCACCCTCCGGGTCCACCACGAGAACCTGCCCGTCGAGGTCGAGAAGCACATCGAGGGTCGGGTCACGCAGCTCCGTCACGGCATATAGTTATCATACTGAAGCAACACAAGCAAGGTAGGGCTTTGGGCGGCTATAGGATGGGCGGCTGGCGCTCGGAACATTGATATCGTTGAGCTATCGGGCAGAAGCGCCAGCACTGGGTGTTTCCGCGTCGGCGCAAATTCTCCAGTGAACCCAATGACATACACCCCAACCGACGGCGCGCCGTTTTAACTTGCCGTCCCCACCTCAGCCCAAATCAGCGCGTCCGTGCCTCTGCGCTTCCTACATTGCAAAACCATGGCTACGATCTTCGAGCACGCCACGGCTGGGTAGATTTGGCGCATTTCGTTTGGTCGGAAACGGTTCATGCACCTTCGTTGGGATGATGCAAATTTGCATGGCGAGATGCAGGGGCGCGGCCGTGCGACGAACAGACCCGTGCATGAGCTGCCGCCTCTGAGACCGACGATTAGGATCGCGTCCGCTGCGGTCGTTCGTCGCCAGCAGGACTCCGCATCGCCATCTTTGTCGACGGATGAGAGCAAGACGGGCGCTGTCAGGACGCATGTGGTAATGCTGCCGCCGATGCATCGACCCTGCGATCCAACTCCTTTGACAGTGACGTTCGACACCAACACGCTGGCCTCGGTGGTTGCCCCCGAAACCGCGCAACGTGGCACCGGCGAAAGCGGAGCCATTGTCGCGGCTGCCATGCGGGTTGGGCGCATTCGCGGCTTTTTTAGTGAGACCGTTATCGCGTTGGAAGGAATCAAGAACGTCGATCGCGCTGACGTTCTTGGGAGGACTCGGATGGTCTCCGATGCCTCATCGACCGGCAAGAACAACATCACACTCACGGTTGGCGTCCGGCATACCCGAAATCCCCTAGACCCACGGTCCTCTGCCAGGGTTCGAGCCGCACTTGAACTGGGTATGCGGCCCTTACGAACGGCTGCACGAATTGGCGGATATCATCTGAGGGACCAATCTTTCGCGCTTTACGAACCGGATGGGGGAATACTTGAACTCATCCGTTGCATGGACAAGGTAAACGAGCTGACAACTGAAATCGCGAGACGCGGCGTCGGTCAGGCGATTGCTGTCGAGCTTGGATTGCAGTTTAGCCAGCGCGACCGTGTTGAGAGTCCGGAGTTATTCCTGCAAGGCCTCGGTCGTGCGAAGGACAAGCCAGAGAGAAAAAAGGTAGCTGAGGCAATTCGTGAATGGGCAGACGGCGATAGTGTCGCTGCTCACTATGGCTTCGGCATGAAGCTCTTTTGCAGTGAGGATTTCCGAAAGAATGGCGCGGGTCGTTCTGTGCTCGACCACGATAATCGCCAGTGGCTCAGTACGAATTTCGGAATTGAGTTTGTAACGCTGGCAACGCTTGCACAGAGGGTAGAAGAATGAGCCGACGTCCTGCCTTTGTTGTGTTGGCGCTCGTCGTAGGCCTCTGCAGCGCCTCAATCTCATGGGCACAAAATGGCGTTCAGGTTCCAGCACAGCAAAGGGAGCTCACGCGCATCCTTTCAAAATATAATGATCTTCATGAAAGCGCTCCGAACAACATTCAGCGAGACAAGATTGATTTAGAATTTCGGAAGGAATTTTGCGCGGCGATACCGAAGGGCGAGGTATCCGGCTGGGTCGGTGAGGTGAACTCCATCGACAACAACTCATCAGACAAGGGAATACGCCTGTCCTTGGAGGTGCATACCCAGGATCTGAGCAGCGGCGGGTTGGGGGTCGAGCTTTCCTTAGGGAACTACTATGCGTATGGCGTCGATGAACAGAACACGCAGCCTCATGGTTCGACAGTAATTGCCGTTAACTCGCCACTCTATAATACGGTCTCCATGTTTCGGAGTGGCGATACCGTGATTTTCGGCGGCACCTTCATCCCATACTCCTCGCCGCAAGCGTGCTACGACAACGACACCACATACTTTTCTTTGTTCCGGTTTTCCACCATTCGTAAAATAGGATGGGGCATCACGTTCTAGGAGACGCAGTGGGTAGGTATCCTTTTTCCTGTTCCTGGCGCGGCCGTGCGTGCCGTTGCCAAAAACCGGGTCTTCCCCATATTGAACGCGAACCCAAGGATCGGCGCGATGTCCTCGCTCCAAGAGAGTTTTCCTGATGCACTGCCGGAGGTGCGTGAAGCGTGCCGTTTTTATGACGAGCACTATTTGTCCATCGGTCAATGGCTGTTAGAGCCAGGAAAGAAGATTATCCTACGCTCGTCGCAGGCGGGCACCTGCCGGTTTTGTGGGCTGAGCGAGCCCAAGGTGACGTTCAAGGGCGTGGCTCACGCCATCCCGGAGTGCACCGGCAATCGGAGCCTTACCACGGACTACGAATGTGACGAGTGTAACGCGATCTTCGGTAAGGGCATTGAGAACGATTTCGGCAACTGGTCCAAGCCGCAGCGAACGATGTCCGGGATCAGCGGGAAGAAGGGGGTGCCGGCTCACAAGGGGCCAAATGGAAGCTGGCGCTTCGAACATAAGGATGGTGGGTTTCAGGTCACGCAGGATCATGACCCGATCGCCGTCGTGCATGAGGATGCACAACAGATCACACTCACGCTCGGCGTCGATACCTACACGCCGATCGCGGTTTTGAAGGCGTTCACCAAGATGGCGCTTTTGCTCCTGCCCGAGGCGGAGCTGCCGAACTTTCAGGCCGCCCTCTCGTGGATACGCAATCCCGACCATTCGGTGGGGCTAGTGAACGACTTTCCAGTCCTCTACACGTTTGTCCCTGGCGTCGCCCCGTTTGCCGGGATCACTGCGATTTTGCTGCGGCGGCTAAGCGATGACCTGCCGGTCCCCTATCTGACCTTCGTTCTCACCTACGGCAACGAGGTGTTTCAGACTATCGTTCCGTGTCCCACGCGTGACACCGCCATCTCCGGGAAGCCCGTCCATTTTCTGCGTTTCCCCAATCCTTACGATCTCGGCCTGGAGCCGGTAGCGCCGATACGTCACGAACGCCTTGACCTTAGCGGTAGGTCGCTCGTCAAAGGCGAAACTGTTGAGACGACGTTGGGCTATGCCGTGGACTGACTGCCATCACATCATGGCTGGTCCCACCGGCCTACGATCGGCCATTCATAGGGGTATAGCGTAGACATAGTGCTCATCATCGTCGGTCGTGGCCCGCCATGGCGCGCATCGGCGTCCGTTTAACGTGAGGGTGAAAAAATGCGCTGGTTACTCGTTGTCGCTGTCATTGCACTTAGTCCGAGCGGTGTATTCGCTCAGTCTCCGGTAAACCAGGAGGGAATAAGCAACTACTGCTATTACGGTGGTCAGCTGTATTCCATCGGATCAAGACTGTGCATCACAGGCGGTAAGGCCAACGCGGCTATGTTGCTCTGCGAATCCGCTGATCAAGCCAAAGATGTCTCAAAAACGGGCCGCGCCGTTTGGGTATACAATACTGGCGAGGGTAACCCGTCCTGCAAGTAGTGTCCCTCGACGAGCAACGGCCGGCGGCTGCATCTGGCGCGGCGCATAGCGGTCACCGATGCGAAGCCGCCGGACCTCGGAAACTTGTGATGCGACATTCAGGAGGTAAGGCATGAATTACTTTTTGTTGTACCTCGGCTGCGTTCTGCTCCTTTGCCTTGCGATAGCGTTGGGCGTAGGTCTCAGGCCGCCCGGCGCACATCGCGATCCGTCGACTCATTGACCCGGCGCTGACGATCTCCACGCGATGAAAAGCGTTCTGTTCCTTTGCACCGGCAATTACTACCGCAGCCGCTTCGCGGAGGAGCTGTTCAATCATCGCGCGGTCGAAGCGGGAGCCGCGAACTGGCAAGCACAATCACGCGGCCTCGCGCTTGAACGCGGAAAGTATAATGTCGGGCCGCTGTCGCCTTTTGCCTTGCGTGGCCTGGAGGCGCGCCGGCTGACCGCCCGAGGCGCCTCGCGCTTTCCCCAGCAGTGCACGGTGGCCGACTTGGAGGGAGCGTTTCATATTGTGGCGCTCAACGAGGTCGAACATCGACCTCTTATGCGCGAACGCTTTCCCGACTGGGAGCGCCGAATCCAATATTGGGAGATCGGCGATGTTGGCTTCGTCGAGCCAGGCCGTGCGCTCTCCCTCGTGGAGGCGGAAGTCGACGAACTCGTGAGTGTGCTTACGGCCGCTCAGCACTAGGTCGCCCGCGACAGCGCAGCGAATAGGACAATTTCAAAATCCATCACGGCGATGGCGATGAGATCATGTGTGCCTGACGAAGCGCCCCCAGCGCACGCTACCGAGTAGAATAACCCCGTTGCGGCCGGTTCAACGAAGAGCCGGCCGCCATGCGTTAACCCGTTCGGGGTGTCGGGGTATGGGGATCGGGTTAACGATCCGGTGTCGGGGTGACACGGCCATCACGACACTCTCTGTTCGTTGGAAGATCAAGACAGCACTTCGCGCGTGGTTAATTGGTCGCGCGATGAAAAAGGCTATGGCCCCGCTTACCGGCGGGACCGTTTTGTTGAAACATTCAGTAGCATGGCGGATTTGGATAATACCCGCATGCTGCGCGGTTGTAGTAAGCGCCGGCGGCTGCCGCACCGACAGCGGCGCCCGCGGCGGCGGCTCCAACACCTACACCGGGACGCACGTATCCGCGCCGATAGGCGTAGCCTCCGTGATAGACGCCCCGGCCACCGTGATAGACGCCGCGGGCACCTCCCCGGAACGCCAGAGCTTCCGTGGACAGTGACGCCACGCCAAGGGCAACGACCGCCGCAGCAGCGACGATGGTTCGGAACGACATCAATCGAGATGGCATGAGGACCTCCCTCAAGATTGGCCCAGCCCAGCAAGACGCCAAAACGGCAATAGGGTCGGACCAGCCGGGTTCCGCAGCGCACGGACGCAACGTGGAACACGGTAAAAGAATGGTTTGTCAGCCCGCGCTGTCGGCGGGGCAAGGTTGTGTCTGCGCCACCGCACGACCCACCGCAGTTGCGCGCAAGGCAGAACGGCCTGCTTGTTCGAACAATTCGATTGCGCAACAGTGTCGTCGCCAATCCAGGCCGCGCCGGGCCCACGGGGATATCAAGACCGATGCACCGATTTGCCCATCGCGCGCGACGCATGGTGACATGCCTGTCCGCCGCGGCCGCGCTCTTGCTGACGCTTACGCGCGTTGTCGCCGCCAATGAGGTCGAGGACTTCTATCGCGGCCATACCCTCACCGTGCTGATCTCCTACAGCGTCGGCGGCGGCTATGATCTTTATGCGCGGCTTCTGGCCCACTATCTCGGCAAGCACATTCCCGGCAACCCCAACGTCGTGCCGCAAAACATGCCCGGCGCCGGGGGGCTACGCGCCGCCAATTACCTGTTCACCGCCGCGCCCAAAGACGGCTCCATGATCGGCACCTTCTCGCGCAGCATCCCGACGATGCCGCTGGTGACGCCGCAGGACGCCCATTTCGACGGCCGGAAATTCTCGTGGATCGGCAGCATGTCGAGCGACACCAGTCTGTGTCTCACCGGCGCCAAATCGAAGGTGAAAACCTTCCACGACATGCTGACAATGCCGGTGGTCATGGGCGGCCAGTTCGCCGCCGCCGATTCCGATATCTACGCCCACCTTTACAAGAACATCTTCGGCGCCAAGATCAAACTCGTCTCCGGCTATCACGGCACCAACGACATCACCCTGGCGATGGAGCGCGGCGAGGTCGACGGCATCTGCGGACTATCGTGGGGCACGCTCAAGGTGGCTCATCCGGACTGGATCAAGAACAAGAGCGTGAATTTGCTGGTGCAGGCGGCGCTGAAAAAGGATCCCGAATTGCAAGACGTGCCGCTCGCGCTCGACCTGATCGACGATCCGCAGAAGAAGCAGATTCTTTATATCACCTTCGCGCCGCAGCAGATCGGCCGGCCATTCGCCGCGCCGCCGGGTATTCCGGCGGACCGCAAGGCGGCTTTGCGCAAGGCATTCGACGACACCTTGAAGGACCCGGCGCTCGTTGCCGAGGCCGCCAGGGAGAAAATGGATCTTGCCCCGATGACCGGCGCCGAAGTCGACGAGCTGGTGGACAAGCTCTACGCGATCCCGCCGGACGTCATTGCGAAAGCGTCCAAGGCCATTGCTGAATAACAGCCGCACGCCAGCGCCGCAACGCAACTACATTTTCAGGAAAGAGGACGATGTCCGACAAGACACTCTGGGAACAGCAAATGGTGCGTAACACCGGCTTTGCTTTCGATATGGAGGCCGGCCAAAGTGTCCGCATCACCTCGCAAACCATCATCGATTTCGTCTGCTTCAACCGCGACAACCTGCGCGAACGCTTCGATCAGGCGCGGACGAAGGCCAACCAGCGTAAGATTTTCCTCTCGACCGGCGATCAGTTGATCTCCAAGCTCAACAACATGATGATGACCATCGTCGAGGATACGTTCGAAGGCACCCACGATTTGCAGGAAGGCATGTGCAGCCGCAAGAGCCACGAGCTGGCGGCGGCGAAAGGTATCTGGGAGAAGACCTACGGCCGTCCGCTGTCCGAGATGCCGCCGCGCGGCTGCACCGAAAACCTCGGTGGCGTGCTGGCGCCTTATGGCATCGCCGTGGAGGATGTGCCGAGCCCGTTCAACATTTTTCAGCACATGATCATTCACGCCGATACCGGCGAGCTCGAACACTCGCATGTCCGCCCCAAACCGCCCGGCGCGTATGTCACCATGCGCGCCGAGATGCGGCTGTTGGCGGCCATCAGCACCTGCCCCGACATGGCGGCCGGCGGCACCACCGGCGCCACGGTGGCGCTGCTCGGCGCCGGCTAAGGACGCACGGCGCCGAGTTCGCGTCGCTACGGCTTGACGACCATCAGGTAGAACACCACGACGACAGCCGGAAAAGCCAGCGAGCCGGCGGCGACCCACCATCGATCGAGCCGCCAGTAGATATCCGGCAACGGCTTTGCCGTCTCAAGTGCAAGCTTTGCCAGATCGCGCATTCTGATCTGCACCCATATCACCGGAAGCCAGCAGAAGCCGGCAAACAGATAAAGGGCTAATCCCCACGCCACCCACGGCTCGGCCAACACGTGGCCGCCCAACTGCAACAGCCATAGGCCGGTAACGAGTTGCACCACCACCGCGGGAGCTATGAAACAAAAATCGGCGATCACCACATGCGACGTGGCGAAATAAATGTTGGCTACGTTACCCTTGCGGTTGGCCATGAACAGATAGAACGCACTGCCCAGGCCAGTGCCAAACAGAATGGTGGCGCTGAGAATATGAACCCATTTGACGAGCAGATAATCCATGCCTCTGGTGTTCCGGTGTAAACGGTTATATTGCGCGGCATCACAACGAAATACATCGCGATGGAAGTGCTTATTCTTGGCGGTTACGGCAATTTCGGCAAGCGCATTGCCCAATTGCTGACGCGCGCCGGCGTCGCGGTCGTTGTCGCGGGTCGCAATAGCGCCAAAGCTCAAGCGATTGTTCAGTCACTGCCGCCCAAGCTTGCCCGAGCGGCGACGTTCGATGTCGGTACCGATCTTGCTCACCAGCTGGAATTGCTGCGTCCGAACGTGGTCATCAATACCTGCGGGCCGTTCCAGAACGCCGATTACGGTGTAGCGCGCGCGTGCATGGCCGCCGGTATCCATTATGTTGACCTTGCCGACGGCCGCGATTTTGTCACTGGCATCACACAACTCGACACGGAAGCAAAAAAACGGAATGTCGCGGTGATCGGCGGCGCCAGCACCGTGCCGGCGCTCACGGCGGCGGTGATCGAGCATATCCGGCCGCGGTTTGCCGAAGTTGATTCGCTCGACTTCGGCATCGCGCCGGGCCAGAAGGCCGAGCGCGGCCTGGCCACCACGCAGGGCATCTTGAGCTACGTCGGCAAACGGCTTTCGCCATGCGTAGGAAATTTCAACCGCTACGGATGGCAGGACCTGCACCTGCAGTCCTACCCGGCTATTGGCAGACGATGGATGGCCAATTGCGACGTCCCTGATCTCGATCTGTTGCCGCCAAAATATGGGCTCAAACGAATACGCTTCTGCGCCGGTATCGAGAACCCTGCCGCTCATTTGGGCCTGTGGCTGATGTCCTGGGCTGTCCGGATCGGGCTGCCGATCGATTTAGCGCGTCATGCGTCGACACTGCTCGCGGCGAGCCATTGGTTCGATGCCATCGGCTCCGCCGACGGCGGGATGCACCTGATCCTTGAAGGCAAGGACAAGGATGGTCGCCGCGCCGTCACCAGGTGGTTCATCGTGGCGCTCGACGGGGATGGCCCCTACATTCCGACAATTCCGTCCGTCATCTTGGTCAAACGGATGCTGGCGGGAAAAAGCTTCGCAGCAGGCGCGATGCCGTGCATAGGCATGATCGCTTTGCAGGACTATCTCGATGAGCTTAGCACGTTCAACATCAAGACCTATGAATTCGACGAAAGGCTGTAGTTCAAGGCAATGACGCTTGCATTCGGACTCGACACGTTCGGCGATATCACCGTGGGTGCGGACGGCGGCCCTCTGTCATCGGCGCAGGTGTTGCGCGATGTGATCGAGGAGGCGGTCGTCGCCGACCAACTCGGCATCGAAGCCTTCGGCGTCGGTGAGCACCATCGGCCCGACTTCGCCATCTCGGCGCCCGAAGTGGTCCTTGGCGCCATTGCGGGCCGCACCAAGAAAATCCTGCTCGGTTCGGCCGTGACGGTGCTGTCGACCGACGATCCGGTTCGACTATTCGAGCGGTTTTCTTCGCTCAATGCCGCATCGAGCGGACGCGCTGAAGTCCGAACTCGGGCGCGGTTCCTTCACCGAATCGTTTCCGCTGTTCGGATTCGATATGTCGCAATACGAACAACTGTTCGAGGAGAAACTCGATCTGTTCGCCGCGTTGATCCGCAATGACAAGGTGACCTGGAGTGGTCACACGCGCCCTCCCCTGACCGACCAGCGGGTTTTTCCACCGCTCGAAGACGGCACGCTGAAAGCCTGGGTCGGTGTCGGCGGCAGCCCCGAATCGGTTGTTCGGGCCGCCCGTTATGACTTTCCACTGATGCTTGCGATCATCGGCGGCGATCCCAAGCGCTTCACACCCTATGTCGATCTCTACCATCGCGCCTGCCAGCAGTTCGGCCGGGCCCCCCGTGCGGTCGGCCTCCATGCGCATGGCTATGTGGCGGATACCGACGAGCAGGCGCGTGAAGAACTTTGGCCCCACTACAAGGCCTCACGCGATCGCATCGGCGCCGAGCGGGGCTGGCCACCGGTAACCCGTGCCTCGTTCGATACTGAAGCCAACGGCGGGGCGCTGCATGTTGGCGCCCCCGAAACCGTGGCCCGCAAAATCGTGGCAAGCGCCAAGGCGCTCGGCATTTCGCGCTTCGATATGAAATATAGCCAAGGGACGCTGCCGCACGCTAAACTGGTGCGGAGCATCGAACTGTATGGAGGTAAGGTAATCCCGTTGGTGCGCGATATCCTCGCATAATTTCAGGGGGTTGGAACTATCTGACGTATTCCCGCCGAATTCGGCGAGAAAACTTCATGCGCCATTGCAACGGGGTGGGGACCTCATGGTGGCAAAAGCCGGGTCGCATTTGTTAGCCGCAACGGCGTTCGCCGTGCTGGCCAGCGCTGGTTTCGGCGCCGGCTCGGCGCGCGCGCAGAGTGCTGCCTGCCTTGCTACCCCCACTGGCGCGGCGCCTGCCGGAACCCATTGGTTCTACAAGACCGATCCGACCACCCATCAGAAATGCTGGTACACGCGATCGCAGGAACAAGCCGCTGCCGCTCCGCCAGCCGAGACGGCGCCAGCCCGCTCGGTGCCCGAACGCGGAGACGCTGCTAATCCCGATTCGGATGCCGCAACTCCTGAAGAATCACCGGCTCCTGTTGCGCTTGCGCCGACGGCGGCACCGCCGGTTCACGACCGGGCAGCACCGCCCGCTCCCGCGGCGCCCAGGCGAGCCCTCTCGCCGATTGCCCGAGTTCCAGTACCCACCGCGGATCCCCGCGGCGAGAATCAGCCGACCACAACGGCGGCCACGGCCATGCCGACCCCGCCCGCAACGCCGGCCGCTCCCGACAACGTCGCGTGGCCCGCGCCGCCACCGATGCCGCAGACCGCGGGTACCGCGGCATCGCCGTTTCCGCCGCCACCCGATGTCAGTCCACAAGCCGACGCCCCCTCCCCGTCAGCGGCCCCACAGGCGTCAGGCGCGGGCGACCCGGCTGCCTCTGCCAGTCCGGCTCCGAGTGCGACCGGGCAACCGCCGACGGCCGAGAAGCCCGAGAGCGATACCGCAACCGAAAACGCCGACACGAGCACGGCGGCGAAGCCGCCGGGACGAGTATCCGTGCTGCTGGTTATCGGCGGACTGATCGTACTGCTGATCGCCGGCATGTTGCTGCGCCGGATCGTGGAACACGCACTGAGTCGGCGGCGCGTCATCAAGCTGGCGCGGCAGGAGCCCCGGCTGGTGGAACCACTCGCCGTTCCGCCGCCGATGCCGGTTCCGCTCCGCCAAGCGCCGAGCGTCGTGCCCGGCCCCGCACAGTCCGCCCAGCGCGCCAGCGAAGTTGAGGCGGAATTGCGAAAATTCGCGCAAAGCCTGCGTCAGCAACGGCCTGCCGCAAACGGCACTGCAAACCGCACGATGGGCCGGACCGGAACGGCGATCCGTTCCTGAGCGCCGAAACGTCCTGCGCTATTCCTCCAGCAGCGAATTGGGCAGCTTGAAGCGAAGATGCTCGTTGGGATGCGGATCGAACGCTTTGAGAGCGCCGGATCCGACGCATTTGACCTCGGCGGCATAATGCACCGATAGGCGCGAGCCCTGGTAGAGTTCGCGGGCGTGGCCGAAGACGTGGCGCCGTCCGGCCTTGTTGACGTGCAGACGGACCATCTGCTTGCACATCGGACATTGGGTCACGAGGGGATGCAGCCGCCGCCGGCCGAGGAGCTTGATGAACTCGACCACCCATACGGACAGGTGACGCATTGTCCCCTCCTCGCAGCCCGAATCTAGCGCAGCATACTCCTGTGTCCAAAAATTGATGATCGAAGAAATTTCAACAACAATGAACGACGCGCAAGCCGGTACGCGGTAACCGCTTGGTTTCCTGCATTGCAAAAATACGATTCAGCCGCGGTCGACTGCAAGCGCCTGCGGCCGCTACGTTCCCACCAGACCCAATTGCGGGCTCGACGGCTCGGCGTGGGTACGCTTGGCAATGCGCCCGGCAAGCCGCGACCACCTGCCAGCTTCGACTGCGGCGCGCATGCCTTTTGCCATCAACACCGGATCGCGCGCTTTCGATACCGCGGTATTGATCAGGACCGCGGCGCAGCCAAGCTCCATTGCAAGCGTGGCGTCCGACGCCGTGCCGATGCCGGCATCGAGCACCACCGGCACCGGCGAGCGCGCGCAGACAAGTTCGATCAGATGCGGATTGCAGATGCCAAGGCCTGAACCAATCGGCGCGCCAAGCGGCATCACCGCCGCGGCGCCGGCGTCGGCGAGCTTGCGGCAGGTCACCGGGTCCTCAGTGCAGTACGGCAGCACGATAAAGCCCTTCGCCGCCAGGGTTTGCGTAGCGCGCACCAGTTCTTCGACGTCGGGGTATAGCAGTTCACGATCGCCGATGACTTCGAGTTTGATCCAGTTGGTATCGAGCGCCTCGCGCGCGAGCTCGGCGGTCAGCACGGCATCCTTGGCAGTCTGGCAGCCCGCGGTGTTGGGAAGAAATTTCACCCGTCCGGCCAACAGATCGACCATGCTCTCGTCGTCGCCGGCGAGGCTGATCCGGCGGATCGAGGCGGTGACCATCTGGCTGCCGCTCGCCGCGATCGCATCGAGCATGACCTTACGGTTCGGATAGCCCGCGCTGCCCAGAAACAGCCGCGAGCTGAATTGATGACCGGCAATGATGAGTGGATCGGACATTGGTGTGCTCCTGGATTTCGCTCCGCGGGGACGAGCGGAGGCTTTCATCCCCCCTGGCGCGCGCGAACGATCTCGACGCTGTCGCCCGCCTTTAGGACCGTATCCCGCCAGGCGGCGCGCGGCACGACGGCGCCGTTGAGCGCCACCGCGATGCCGCGCTGACCGGTATCGACCGCCTTCTCCGCCATCAGCGCTTCGATCGTCGCCACCGCAAGCGGCTCAGGCTCGCCGTTGATGCGGATGATGGCTTCGCTCACGACGTCCCTCCTACTCTGCAGCGCGCGCCGGCAGGAAACGCTCCAGCCCGAATGGCCGGATCTCCGGGCCGACCACGTCGTCGAGGATAAGCCGCGCCATCGCGTCGGCCGTCACGGGCGCCAGCAGAATACCGTTGCGATGGTGACCGGTCGCATAGAACAAACCTTCGAGCGGACCGCGGCCGAGGATCGGCGCGTCATCGCGGCTGCCGGGGCGGTGGCCAACCCAGATCTCTGCGATCGGCAACTCCTCGACTGCTGGCACGGCGCGCCACGCGGCTTCCAGCAACGTCAGCATGCCGCCCGCGGTGATCGTCTCGTCAAAACCCTTTTCTTCGACCGTGCCGCCGACAATCAGCCGGCCATCACGCCTCGGCACCAGATAAGCGCCGGGCGCCCACAACACGTGATTGAGCAGCGGCGCCGCGGCGTCCATCTTCAGCGCCAGCATCTGGCCTTTGACCGGGCGCACCGGCGGGCGCCGATCGGGCGGTAAGCCGCCGATGCGGCGCGACCAGGCGCCCGCCGCCAGCACGACGATGTCGGCCGGAAATGTTGTGCCATCCTCCAGCATCACACCGTTCGCGCGGCCGGCATGAACGGAAATGTCCTTCACCGGCCGGTGCTCGTGAACCGTCACGCCTGCCGCTTTCGCGGCGGCATGCAGAGCCTGCGCAAGCTTGCGATTGTCGACCTGATGATCCTGCGGCGAGAACAGGGAGCCCGCGATTTTTCCGGCAAGGTGCGGCTCGCGCGCACGCGTCGCCGCGGCCGACAACCACTCCAGCGGCAGATCGAGCTTTTTCTGGAACTCCAGACGATGGCTAATCTCGGCCTGATCGTCCGCGGTAAGCGCCAGCACCAGCGTGCCTTCGCGGCGCAGCTCGACATCGATGCCGCTCGCGCGCTGCAGCTCCTCGGCGAAACCCGGCCAGCGCGCCTGACTTTCGCGCCCAAGCGCGACCAGATCCTCTTCACCGGGCTCAGCCTCGCAACAGGCCGCCAGCATGCCGGCAGCCGCGTGGCTGGCGCCCGACCCGGCGGCGCCGCGGTCGAACACCGTCACAGTCGCGCGGCCGGCCAACCGCCAAGCTACGCCAAGACCGACCACGCCGGCGCCAATGATGGCGACGCGCGGCTTGGTGGTCCCATATGCAGGGTGGTCCGTCAGGCGCGGCTCCCTTCGCTGGTATGACCCAGACAGGTTCGACGGGTTTGATCTCAGCCGCGCATTGGCCGCGCGGCACCCCTGGCCAATGGCTCTATGATGGGAGCTTTATGGCCCGCCGGCAAGGGCCGGATTGTGCCGCCGATGCCGCAGCAGCCGGGCGCATGTGAGCCCGATGACGATGATAACGGCCGCGCCGATAAGCGGCGGCACACTGACGCCGAAATGGCCGAACGCATAGCCGTAATAAATCGGGCCGATCGCCTGTCCGGTAAAGAACGCCGAGGAATGCAGTGACAGCGCGGTGCCGCGTGCGGTCTGCGACAGGTCGGTCACGTGCACCTGGATGTTGTTGTGCAGCATGTAGAAGCCGAGCCCGAACAGGACGAAGACCGCGGCTTGCAGATACCAAGGCAAATTCAGCGCGATCAAAATGAAGGCGATGGCAGCGCCGGCCGCCCCCGTGAGCATCAGCTGCCGCTCCGTCACATGGACGACCAGATAGGGCAATGCCAGTGAGAAGATGATGCCGCCGAGTCCGAAGCCGGCAACGATCAAGCCGGCATAGGAAGAATGCGTCTGGCCGCTCATCAACAGCAGCAGCGCCACATAGGGAAACATACCGTGGATGACGATGCCTTCGAAAAACACCGAACTGAAGCAGACCTTGGCGCGGGGATCGGCGAACACGCTTTGAAAGCCCGCCGCGACAGCTGTGAGATTGAATGGCTTTGACTTCGATGCGTTCAAGTCCGCGAAACGCGAAGGATGCGATGACGGCGACGATCAGGCCAAAGCCGCCGATTGCGAAGAACACGCCACGCCAGCCCAGCAGATCCCCGATCACGCCGGAAATCACCGCGCCGATGAGATTGCCGGTGAGTCCGACCGCCAGCAACCGGCCGATGGCGAGCTGGCGCGCGTGAACCGGGATGAGATCGCCGATGATCGCCACGCCGACCGGAAAGATACCGCCCGCGCAAACACCGGCAACGACGCGCAGACCAACAAGCAGCGGGAAGCTGCTGGCGAAGGCGGCGATCAGCGTCGTGGTCACTACAGCCGCGAGACTGATGTTCATCAGCCGCGTCTTGCCGAAAAAATCGCCGATAGTGCCGAGCACCGGTTGGGTAAAGGCGTAGGGAAAGGTGAAGGCGCTCGACAGCAGCGCCGCAGTTTTCACGTCAATGCCGAGATCGGCCGCGATCTTCGGCACGACAGGATCGACCGCGCGCGAAAACAGCGTCGAGGCAAATACCACCAGGCTGACGATTTTGAGGACGGGGGGAATGGCAAGGCTCGCGATGAGTCTGGGCGGGGCGTGCTGAATGACCGAAGGTCAACCCTTCGCCAGCGCGTCGAATTGCATCAACTGCCGCAACAGCGGCTCCATGTCTTTGAGCTGGGATCATATTCGGGCCGTCCGACGGCGCCTTGTCCGGATCCTGATGGGTTTCGATAAAGACGCCGGCGACGCCGACCGCGACGGCCGCGCGCGCCAGCACCGGCACGAACTGCCGTTCGCCACCCGAGGAGCTGCCCTGGCCGCCCGGCTGCTGCACCGAATGCGTTGCATCAAAAATAACGGGCGCACCCGTCTTCGCCAGAACCGGCAGCGCGCGCATGTCGGAAACGAGCGTGTTGTAGCCGAACGACACACCGCGTTCGGTGACGAGCACATTCGGATTGCCGGCGCCGGTAATCTTCTCCACCACGTTGGCCATGTCCCAGGGCGCCAGAAACTGGCCCTTCTTGACGTTGACGGCGCGCCCGGTCTTGGCCGCGGCCACGAGCAGATCGGTCTGCCGGCAGAGGAAGGCTGGGATCTGCAAAATATCGACGACGTCGGCAACCGGCGCGCATTGATCGGGCTCGTGCACGTCGGTCAACAGCGGCACGCCGAGCTTTTCTCGCAGATCGGCGAAGATCGAAAGCGCGTGGTCGAGGCCCAGGCCGCGCGCGCTTTTGGCGCTGGTGCGGTTCGCCTTGTCGAACGACGTTTTGTAGACGAAACCGATGCCCAGCCGCGCCGTCATCTCCTTGAGCGCCGACGCCATCTCGAACGCGTGCGCGCGGCTTTCCAGCGCGCACGGGCCGGCGATCAGCGCGAGCGGCAGCGTGTTGCCGAAGCGCGCGTCGCCGACTGTTACCGTCGAGTTCGGCTTTGTGGTCATCCAGTTCCTCGCGCGCGACCATGAAGCCCGCGCGTGGCCCGGTCAACCGCCCCTATTTGACGGCCGAAAATGCCGTCGGCTGCAAAATCTGGTTGGTCGCGTTGGCGAGGATCGGGCCGTCCTTCTCGCTCGCGGCGCGGGCATTGACCCATTCCGGATCGGCCATGAAGGCGTTCCACTTTTTCTCGCGATCGGCGAGCAACTCCCAGGCCAAAAGATAGGTCAATTCGTGGTTGGATTCGCCGATCAGCGTGGTCCAGAAACCGGCCTGCTTGATGCCGTGCTTGTCCCAGATCTTGAGCGTGACATTTTGGAAACGCTGCAACAGGGCCGGCAGCCGTCCGGGCACACAGCGGTAGACGCGCATTTCGTAGATCATTGAGGTTTCCTCCCCTTGTCATTCCGGGACCGAGCGCAAGCGAGGAGCTCTGCGGCAATCCGGAATGACGGGATACTACACCAGCCGGCTCTGCTCCACCGCCGCGCCGATGAACGACGAGAACAGCGGGTGCGGCGCGAACGGCCGCGACTTCAGCTCGGGGTGAAACTGCACGCCGATGAACCAGGGATGATCGTCGTATTCGATGATCTCCGGCAGAAACCGTCGGGCGACATGCCGGAAAAACGCATACCGTGCTGCGCGAGGCGATCCTTGTAAGCGGTGTTGACCTCGTAGCGGTGGCGGTGGCGCTCGGAGATTTCGGTGGCGTGATAGATCTCGGCAACGCGTGAGCCGCGGCCGAGCACCGCCGGATAGGCGCCGAGCCGCATGGTGCCGCCGAGATCGCCCTCCATCCCGCGCTTCTGCAGCTCGTTGCCCTTCATCCACTCGGTCATCAGGCCGACGACGGGCTCCGACGTGGCGCCGAATTCCGTCGAATTCGCCGCCTCGATAGCCGCACAAGTTTCGTGCCGCCTCGATCACCGCCATCTGCATGCCGAAGCATATGCCGAAATACGGCACCTGCCGCTCGCGCGCGAACTGGGCGGCGCGGATTTTTCCCTCGGCTCCGCGCTGGCCGAAGCCGCCTGGCACCAGAATGCCGTCGACATGTTCGAGAAACGGCGCCGGATCTTCGTTCTCGAACACCTCGCTCTCGATCCAGTCGAGATTGACCTTCACCTTGTTGGCGATGCCGCCGTGGGAAAGCGCCTCGATCAGCGACTTATAGGCATCCTTCATGCCGGTGTATTTGCCCACAATGGCGATGGTGACGTCGCCTTCGGGATTGCGGACACGTTCGTTGATCAGGTGCCAAGTGTTGAGATCGGGCGCCGGCGGATTTTCGATACCGAAAGCCGCCAGCACTTCGTCGTCGAGGCCTCCGGCGTGATAGGCCTCGGGCACTGCGTAGATGTTGTCGACGTCGCGCGCCTCGATCACGGCGCTCTCGCGCACATTGCAGAACAAAGCGAGCTTCTTGCGTTCGCCATGCGGGATCGGGCGGTCGGTCCGGCAGAGCAGAATGTCGGGCTGAATGCCGATGGCGCGCAACTCGCGCACCGAGTGCTGGGTCGGCTTGGTTTTCAGTTCGCCGGCGCTCGGGATGAACGGCATCAGGGTCAGATGAATATAGACTGCATGACCGCGCGGCAGATCGTTGCCGAGCTGGCGGATCGCCTCGAAATACGGCAGGCCCTCGATGTCGCCGACCGTGCCGCCGATCTCGCACAGCACGAAATCGAAATCCTCGTTGCCGTCGCGGATGAAATCCTTGATCGCATTGGTGACGTGGGGGATCACCTGAATGGTGGCGCCGAGGTAGTCGCCGCGCCGCTCCTTCAGCAAAATATCCTGGTAGATGCGGCCGGTCGTGATGTTGTCCATCCGGGTCGCGGGCCGCCCGGTGAAGCGCTCATAATGGCCAAGGTCGAGGTCGGTTTCGGCGCCATCGTCGGTGACGAAAACCTCGCCGTGCTGATACGGCGACATCGTACCGGGATCGACGTTGAGATAGGGGTCGAGCTTACGGAGCCGGACCTTGTAGCCGCGTGCCTGCAATAGCGCGCCGAGCGCCGCTGACGCCAAGCCCTTGCCAAGTGAGGAGACCACGCCGCCGGTGATGAAGATGTACCGCGCCATGGGGCTCAACGTCTAACGTGACCAATTCAATTCGACGAGCGATTTTCCGGAATGTCTGCTCCGCGCCGCCCGGCTCATTCCGCCGGCGCGTGAAAATCCATTCAGGCCATATGGTTTGGCAGTCATCCTCATGCCAGTTCCGAAGGCGCCGAAAGCTGCACTCTGGCGCCTCGCGAGCGGATAATTTCGGCCATCGCTAACGCGACTGCGGAACTTGTGGACCGCTCGGCGCGGGCGAGGGACTCGACGGCGCCGGCCCCGAAGACGACGGCCCGGCCGGTGCCGGCGTACCTGCCGGCGGAGCATTGCCGCCGCCAAGCGTGCCGAGCAGGCCTCCGCTGCCTGAATTCAGTGGCGCCACCGGCGGCGGCGCCCCGGGCGCCTGCTGGCGCGCTGGCGCACTTCCGGGGATCAGCGACACAGGCGCGCTGTTATGCGCCGCCAGGAGCGACAGGATCAGGCTCGTCAGGAAAAACCCGGCGGCCAGGAGTGCCGTGGTGCGCGTGAGCACGTTCGCCGTGCCACGGCCGGTCATGAAGCCGCTCGTGGTGCTGACCAAGCCCCCACCCTCGGATTTCTGCAGCAGAACCACGCCAATCAAGGCGAGGACAAGCATCAGGTGGACGGCGATAACGACACTCAGCATCGGCTAATCCGCTATTGGCACGGCTCGGACCTATGACCCCGGCCGCCTGTTGCCCTCGATATAGGATATTGGCGCGCTCTCTACACGACCCGGCGTGGATTTTCTATGGCTACCGCTAACCGGCCCGAAGCGCGCCGTTTTACCCTTTGCGCCAGATCAATGCGAAGAAAGTTGCATCTGCGACCATGCCTCCCGAAAAGAGGCTGTGATGCTGATGGCACTTGAAGACCGGGCCGACGGCCCAGGAGGCGGCAAACCGGAGCAAAACGCGGCGCCCGGCCCCAAGCTGGCGGACGAGACAGTTGCCGAACTCGCGCAAGAAATGGGCATCCCGGAGGGACTGTTTCAGGCCGTGATCGAGCGTTACCCCGAACTCAACCGCGTCCTCGCCCGCCGGTACCGGGCCCCTACTTGTACCCCTTGAGAAATGCGATGACGTCGTCGACGTCCTTCGGGTCGCTTAGTCCCGCAAAGGGCATGCGGTTGCCTTTGACCTTCGCCTGCGGATTCTTGAGGTAGGCGCGCAAATTGGCGTCGTCCCAGACCAGGTTGGCGCGCATCATCGCGTTCGAATAGCGGAAATTGTCGAGCGACCCTGACTTGCGCCCATAGACGCCGCGCAGGCTCGGGCCGATCGCATCGGGCTTCTCGCTGTGGCAGGCGGCACAGGTCTGAAACACCACCTTGCCGTGCTCGACATCCGCCGCCCGCGCGGCATTGCTGCCGAGCATGACCGCCGACGTGCCGAAAGCAACAATGGTGAAACAAACGGGCGCGGCGCCCGCCGTCATACGGCGCATGGTTTCTCCTCTTACTTTTTTCTGGCGTAACGCGTCAGGCGTGAACGAGCGGGCCCGGGCTCTTGAGATACTGCGTCGTGATCGCGTTCGCCGACCAGTAGGCCAGCGCGCCGACAACGCCGGTCGGATTGTAGGCGGTATTCTGCGGAAACACCGACGCGCCCATGACGAACAGATTGTCGGCGTTCCATGACTGCAGATAGCGATTGACTGCGCTGGTCTTCGGATCACTCCCCGCCATTGTGCCGCCGGTGTTGTGCGTCGACTGGTAGGGCACGACGCTGTAGTCGCCGTGCGTGAAGGTCGGCTTGCTCATGATCGTCGGGTTCATGGCCTTCGCCAGCCGGCCGAGAACGCCGCTGATGTATTCGGCAAGCTTGTAGTCGTTGTCGCGGAAATTATAGGACATGCGGATCAGCGGCCGGCCGAGCGCGTCCTTGTAGGTCGGGTCGAGATCGAGGAAATTTTCGCGATGGGCGTAATTGCAGCCTGACGCGCCGATGCTGAAGGCGTGATTGTACCATTTCGCCGTCGCTTGCTTTCCACGCGCTGCCCCAGCGCGGCGTGCCTGGCGGCACCGGCCGGGTGAGAATCGGCCGGCCGTTGCTCGGCCCCGCCTGAATCCAGGCGCCGCCGAGGAAGCCAAGACCAGCGTGATCGAAATTGTCGCCGTTGAAGTCGTCGATCAGCACGCCATGCGCGCCGGAGGCCATGAACGGGTTGATCTCCTTGTTCTCGAAGAACACCGTCACGCCGTTGCCGCTGACCTGGTAGCAGTAGTTCCGGCCGACCGCTCCGGTCCCGGTCGTGTGGTCGTACGGCTGGCCGATGCCGCCCGTGAGCATCAGCAGCACATTGTTGAAGACGTAAGCGCCGAGGATGACAATACCGGCCGGCTGTTCGTATTCCTCGCCGCTGCGCGTGTCGACGTAGCGTACCGCCGTGACCTTGCGCGCGACCTTGTCGAAGACGAGTTCCTTGACCTGCGCATAGGTGCGCAATTCGAACCTATCGTCGGCAAGCAATGCCGGCAGGATGCACACATTGGGCGACGCCTTGGCGTTGGCTTCACAGCCGAAGCGCTCGCAATGACCGCAATATTCGCAGGCGCCGAGCGTAAGCCCTTCGGGATTGGTGTAGGTCTGACTCATATTGCTCGACGGGGACGGGAACGGGTGATAGCCGAGACTGCGCGATGCCTCGTCCATGATCGTGCCCGCCATGCTGCGAACGAGCGGCGGATTCGGATACTCGTTCTGCCGCGGCCCTTCGAACACATTGCCGCCGTCGATCTTTTTGCCGCGCAGATTGCCAGCCTTGCCCGAAACGCCGCAGAGCTTCTCGAACTTGTCGTAATACGGCTCGAGTTCGTCGTAGGAGACGGGGAAATCCTCGATCGTCATGTCCGCCGGAATGGCGTTCTTGCCGTAGCGTTCGGTGAGATGCGTGCGCAGCTTGTGATCTGACGGCAGCCAGCGCCACGTCATGCCATTCCAGTGCGCGCCCGCGCCGCCGAGATCGGTGCCGGGCAGGAACGAGCCAAGCCGCCGGATCGGCAACGCCGTTTCCGACGGCGAATGACGCACCGTGACGGTCTCGAGCTGCGTATCCTGGAACAGCTCCTGGCGGACGGCGTATTTGAGATCGTCGCGCACCGATGGAATGGTGAAATTTTCGCCGGGCATGCGCTTAGAGCCACGCTCCAGGCCGACGACATGCAGGCCCGCCTTGGTCAATTCGCGCGCCAGGATCGATCCGGTCCAGCCGACCCCGATGACGACCGCATCCGTTTCTTTCAGTTTGATTGTCATGGCCGCCTCCCCTTATGAAAAGTCCGCGATCGACTGCGGCGGCTTGTCGTATTTCTTGCCGAAATACTTTGAGATGTCTTCGCGATAGGTGGCAGGCAGTCCCGGGTAGCCGACCATCTTCCATGCCGCCATGGCACGGTTACCGCCGTAGATCGGATCGGCGAAAAAGCCCTCCATGCTGATTTCCAGGAGCGCATTGAAGAAGGCACGGCTGGAAAAACCGGAAAACTCCGCCTTGCCGGACTCCATGGCCTTGAGCGCTGCTTCGCGATCGGCCGGCGCGAGCCGGTCGAAATCCTTGCCGTGCGTCTTGCGGGACCACTCGTTCGCCGCCGCAATGCCGGCGCGGAAGAATTCGCGCGGGTTGAGCGGCAGCTGATAGCCGAACTCGGGCTTCGCTTTCTCGAACGGCCCGTCGCGATAAAGCCGCGCCCCATTGCCGTAGGCGCCGGCCAGTTGCCGATCGATAAAGGTAGCGACGCCGCATTGGCTGCCCGACGGCGATAAATTGTCCGCCGGGATCAGCGTGTCAGCCGCCGCGACCACGAAGGCATGCTCGGTCTCGGTCAAGGTGAGCAACGGCTCGGCGTCGGGCGCCACGGCCGCCGGAGCGGCGGCCGGTGCGGTCTGCGCCTGCGCTTCCGCGCCGAGCGACGCGGCCAGCGCGGTCCCGGCCCCCATCAGGAAATTGCGACGGCGTATCGGATGACTGTCGTCAGCCATGGCGCTCCCTCCATTTGATGCGCGCCCGCCGTGGGGCGCAACGCCGCGCGCGTAGCCTCAGCGCACGGCGATCATTCTTGCTTGTTCCGGAAACGATATGCCGATTTGCGCGGCAACGCGAGACGTTCGTTAGCCGGGCTCCATGCCCTTGGTCTTGAGCACCGGAGTGGCGGCCGGCGACCTGAGGAAGTCGACCAGCAACCTGGCAGCGCTTCGGATTCTTGCTGCCGCTCGACACGCCAGCGGAGAAAACGACGTAGGATTGCAAATCCGTCGGAATCGGCCCGGCCAATTGTGCGCCGGCGATCGGAAGTATCTCGCTGATCGGCGAAAGGCCCATTTCGACCTCGCCCCTGGCAACGACGAGCGGCGCGGACTCGTTCAAGAGCTTGATCTTCGGCTTGAGTTCGTCGGTGATTCCGAGCTTGTTGATTATGGCTTCGATGCCGGCACGGCTCGCACCGACGCCGTTGTAACCGATCGATTTGGCGTTCAGCAGCGCCTCTTTGAAGGCCGCATCGGTTTTCACACTCGGTTTCGCCGCGCCGGCCCGTACTGAGACGCCAAGTCCGGCGCGCGCTATCGTGGCCGTGGAAGCGGCGTCGATTTTGCCTGATTTTTCCAGGGCATCATTGAGCGGTTTGGTCAAAACCGCGACGTCGAAGTCCGCGCCTTTATCGATCTCATCTTTCAATACGGCCGCTGGGCCGAATTTGAATACGAGGGTGTTGCCGGTCTCTTTGCCGAACGGCGGACCGGCCTGTTCGAGGACGCTCTTCAGCGCCGTCGAGGCGAACACCGTGATCTCCGCGCTATGGGCTGGAAGGCTCGCCGATGGCAGTACGACTGCGGCAATCGCGAACACAATTGTACGACGGGATTTCATGTGTTCCTCCCCAGCCAGGGTCGATTGAGTGGACAGTTAAGGTCAGCCATAAACGGAGGCAATCGCCAAAAACTCGTCGGCATTGAGGCTCGCACCGCCGATCAGCGCGCCGTCAACGTTGACGATCGCCATCAACTCTTTGGCATTTGTCGGCTTCACCGATCCGCCATAAAGGATGCGGACCGCTTCGGCTGCTTGGCCGAACCGCGACACGAGCCGCTCGCGGATAAAGCCGTGCATGTCGCCGACATCGGCAGGCGTCGGAGTGACCCCTGAGCCGATCGCCCAGACCGGCTCGTAGGCGACGACAAAATCGGGCAACCCGTCCGGCAACGAGCCGTCAAGCTGGCCGCCCACAACAGCGCGAGCGCGGCCGGCGTCGCGCTCGGCACGCGTCTCGCCGACGCAGACGATCAGCAAAAGCCCGGCGCGACGCGCCGCCAGCGCCTTGGCACGGACCTCCGCATCCGTCTCGTGGTGGTCGCGACGCCGCTCAGAATGGCCGACGATCACCGCGGTCGCCCGCGCATCGGCCAACATCTCGGCCGCAATATCCCCGGTATGCGCGCCCGACGGCTTGGCGTGACAATCCTGGCCGCCGATCGCCACCCGCGTGCCCAACGCGCGGCCCCCAAAGGCGGCAACGAGCGTGAATGGCGGACAAATCAGGACGTCCACATGAGCGGGCAGCTTGGCCGCCCCGGCGATGATGCTGTCCAGCGTCGCCGAGGCGGCGGACAGGCCGTTCATCTTCCAATTGCCTGCGACCAGCGGGCGGCGAGTCATGCTTGAGGCCTCAAAAATGCGACAAAGAGCCGTTAGCAGACCGATTGCATCGCGAAAAGGGACGTTTTAACAGTCAATTCAGTCGATTGCGGCGCAACGCGGCCATCCGTATGATGCGCCGCCCTTGCTTCGGCAGGGCGATTTTCTCCACCTGACCAAGCTGGAACTTATGCTTCGAGGAATTCGTAAAGCCTCCGAAAATTGGCTCGGCCGCATCCTCATGGCCGTCGTGCTGTCGGTCCTTGCCGGCAGTTTCGCGGTATGGGGCATCAACGACATCTTCCGCGGCTATGGCGCGACCTACCTCGCCAAGATCGGCAATACCGAGATCCAGCAGGATCAGTTCAGCCAAGCCTATAACGACCGCCTGCAGCAACTCGGCCAACAGCTTGGGCGTCCGATTCCGCCCGAGCAGGCCGCTGCGCTCGGGATCGATCGGCAGGTCCTGGCTCAATTGATCGCGCAGGCGGGCCTCGATCAGCTCGCGCAGCGCATGCGGATCGGCATCCCGATGTCCGATATCGTACAGCAGGTGCTTGCTGACCCACACTTTCAGACACCGACTGGGCAATTCGACCGCGCTCAGTTCGAAGGTTTCCTGCAATCCATTAATTTCACGGAACAGCGCTACTTTGAAGAATTGCGCCGGACGATACCGCGCCGGGAGATCACGGACGCGGTCTCGGGCGGCATCAGCGTACCGAAGCTATTCACGGACGCCGTCAATCAGTTTCAGAACCAGGAGCGCAGCATCCAATATGTTGCCCTCGGTCCGGAGCAGGCCAGCGACATTCCACAGCCGACCGCCGAGGAGCTGAAAAAGTATTTCGACGATCGCAAAGTCCTGTTTCGTGCGCCCGAATACCGGAAAGTCGTGACAGTTATCGTCACGCCTGCCGAATTGGCAAAGTCGATCACCATTTCCGACGCCGACGCCAAAAAACGCTACGACGACAATCTGAAGCAATATCAGACGCCGGAGCGTCGCCACATCGAGCAGATCGTATTCCCCAGCATGGCGGACGCGCAGGCCGCCAGCGCGCGCCTCAAGTCGGGCATCAAGTTCGATGCTCTCGCCACCGAGCGCGGTCTCAAGGCAAGCGACATCGATCTCGGCACGGTGGCGAAATCGGGCATCATCGATCCGACCGTTGCCGATGCTGCTTTTGCGCTCAAGCCGGACGAAGTGAGCGCGCCCGTTCAGGGCAAGTTTGGCGTCGTGATCGTTACCGTATTGGATGTCGAGCCGGCCGAGACGAAGCCGTTTAGCGTCGTCGAACCGTTCATCAAGGCCGACATGGCGCTCGAACGCGCCAAGAGCAGGGTCAACGATCTTCACGACAAGATGGAGGATGCGCGCGCCGGCGGCGCTACGCTCGCCGAGGCCGCGAAGACGCTTGGTCTGCAGGCGGTCACGCTCGATATCGACCGATCGGGGCGCGATCCTTCGGGCAAATTCGCCGCCACCATTCCGGCCGCCACCAACGTGATCAGCGGCGCCTTCTCCAACGACGTGGGTGTGGACACATACCCGGTCGATGCCGACGGCGGTTACGTCTGGTACGAAGTCGACGCGGTGACGCCAGCCCGCGATCGCACGCTCGACGAGGTCAAGACCGAGGTCGCGCAGCGCTGGCACGATGACCAGGTTGCCTCACGCGTGAAAGCCAAGGCTGCCGATATACTCGGCAAACTCAAAAGCGGGAATTCCTTCGACGCCCTGGCCAAGGCCGACAACGTGACGATCCTGACCGCGACCGGTTTGAAACGCGGTCCGGTCAATAATGGGATCGCCGCCAAAGTGGTCGACGCAGTCTTTCATACCGCGAACGGCGCGTTCGGCAGCTCTGAAGGCGACAAGCCCACCCAGTGGACGGTCTTCCGCGTCAGCGATGTGAAAACGCCGCCGCTCGATCCGAATTCAGCCGACGGCAAGAAGCTCGTGCAGCTCCTGCAGCAAGCCATGAGTGACGACGTCTTCACCCAGTATCTCGGCTGGCTCGAAGACAATCTCGGCACCACCATCAATCAGGCCACGCTGGCGCAGGCCGTGGGCAACACCGCGCCGCCGGACAGCGAGTAATGCAAATCGCGCCTGCGGCCGGCGAATTCGCCACACGTTACGCGGCGGGCTCCCCGCAGGTAGTCTGGACAACGCTCGTCGCCGACCTGGAAACACCAGTTTCGGCTTTCCTCAAGGTGACCGGCGCTCGCGCGGGGACGCGCCGCAAACGTACGCCGCCGATGAGCTTTCTGCTCGAGTCGGTGGAAGGTGGGGCAGTACGCGGCCGTTATTCGATTATCGGGCTCGATCCGGATCTGATCTTCCGCGCCAACGGCAGCCGTGCCGAGATCAACCGCGATGCGCAGGATCGGCCCCGCGACTTCAAGCCTGTCGCCGAAGCACCGTTGACCGCACTGCGCACCCTGATTGAGGAGAGTCGTATCGCCCTGCCCAATGCACTGCCGCCTATGGCGGCTGGCGTGTTCGGGTATCTCGGCTACGACATGGTGCGGCTCATGGAGGATACGCTGGGGGCGCCCAGCGCCGATCCGATCGGTATCCCGGACGCCATTGTCGTACGCCCCACGCTGGTGATCGTGTTCGATGCCGTTAAAGACACGATCACCGTCGTGACGCCCGTGCGCCCACAAAAGTCGGTCACCGCGAAAGCGGCGCTCGCCCGCGCCCGCAAGCGTCTGGCCGAGGTCGTCGCCGCGCTCGACCGGCCGCTCGGCAAATCCGCGGCCGCGGAAACCCATCGTGGTCCACTCGCGGTAGCGCCGCGTTCGAACACCACGCCCGCTCAGTTCAAGCGCATGGTGGGGCGGGCCAAGGAATACATTGCGGCAGGCGATATTTTCCAGGTCGTGCTCTCGCAGCGGTTCGAGGCGCCGTTTCGATTGCCGCCGTTTGCCTTGTACCGCGCGCTTCGCCGGATCAATCCGTCACCTTATCTTTTCTTTCTCGATTACGGGGCGTTCGCGATCGCCGGATCGAGCCCGGAGATTTTGGTCAAAGCTGAAAATGACGTCGTGACGATCCGGCCGATTGCCGGCACGCGTCGGCGCGGAGCAACGCCGCATGAAGACGAGGCGCTCGAGGCAGAGCTGCTCGCCGACCCCAAGGAACGCGCCGAGCATCTCATGCTGCTCGATCTCGGGCGCAACGACGTCGGACGCGTCGCCGAGATCGGCAGCGTCAAAGTCACCGACCAGTTCTTCGTCGAGCGCTACAGCCAGGTCATGCACATCGTCTCCAACGTCGAGGGCAAGCTGCGCAAGGATTGCGACCCGCTCGACGCGCTGGCCGCCGGCTTTCCCGCCGGCACGGTGTCCGGCGCGCCGAAGGTGCGCGCCATGCAGATCATCGACCAATTGGAAAAGGAAAAGCGTTCGCTTTATGCCGGCTGCGTGGGTTATTTTTCCGCGGGCGCCGAGATGGACACCTGCATCGCGCTGCGGACGGCACTGGTCAAAGATGGCGTCATGTATGTCCAGGCCGGCGCCGGCATCGTCGCCGATTCAGATCCCGATTTGGAACAGCAGGAGTGCATCAACAAGGCCAAGGCGCTGTTCCGCGCCGCCGAGGAAGCGCAACGGTTTGCGTCCGCCGCACGTGAACCAGGCCGAGGCGGGTGAAAGAGCCCGTCGCATAAATATTTCGTAAACAAAAGGGGGCGAACCGCGTTCGCCCCCTTGCAGTCCAGCAGCGGTGGGTCTGAGCGAGCTGGATAACTCCGACGCCGCTGCTAGCTCACCCGTTTAATGGTGCCAACACCCGTAGAATTGGGACCAGCCGACCATGTCCTTCTCACCCGCGGCCATTTTGCAGAAGTCGCTTTCCGGCGCTCCTCGCCTGGAACGAATCATGGCCCGCTGCACCGTCGGGTGCGAACCGAAACAGCCGTAGAATTGCGACCAACCGACCAGATCCTTCTGTCCAGCGGCCATCGCGCACATCGGGTTGGTGGCCGGCGCCGCCTGGGCTTGGCCGACGAAGGTCGGAGCGGCCGAAATCGCGAATGCCGAGATAGCCGTAGCAACGAGCAGCTTCTTCATGCGTGTTCCTCCTGTTAATGCGGACGAGCCTCTTGCCCGAGGGTCCGTTTTGTTATCGGCACCGGCCGCCGGCCGCGCGCCAGGAGGAAGCATGGGCTGCCAGGAGCAGGATGTATATGTATAATTAACGAAATATATGTGTGAATTTATGCGACATTTATACACGCCCCTTGCAACCTGCGGCTGACGTTTTCACTTCTGCCGCTTCGGTCCATTGACGCGTAAGGTGTTATCGGGATCGCCAGCAGGACCGAACATGCCGTTGTTTTCGCTCGATGACCTTGCCGCCGCGGCGGCTACCGTGCGGGCATTTGTGCCACCAACTCCGGCTTACGCGTGGCCGCTACTTGCCGCGAGGGCCGGCGCTACGGTTGTGGTCAAACATGAGAACCACACCCCGACCGGATCGTTCAAAGCCCGCGGTGGCCTGGTTTACGTGGATGCTCTGTGCCGGTCTGGCGCCGCCCCCAAAGGGCTCGTGACCGCCACGCGCGGCAATCACGGGCAGTCGGTGGCGCTGGCCGCCGCGCGCAACGGCATCCCGTGCACGATCGTCATTCCGGAAGGCAATTCGCCCGAGAAGAACGCGGCGATGCGTGCCTTCGGCGGCGAACTTGTCACCGCCGGTGCCGATTTCGATGCGAGCCGCGCCGTCGCCATGCAGATGGAGCACGAGCGCGGCTACCATTTCGTCCCGTCCTTCCACGTCGAACTGGTGAAAGGCGTCGCCACCTACGCGCTCGAACTGTTCACCGCCTACACCGACCTCGACATCGTCTATGTCCCGATCGGCATGGGCTCCGGCATTTGCGGGCTGATCACCGTGCGGGATCTGCTCGGGCTCAAGACCGAGATTGTCGGTGTCGTCGCCTACGAAGCGCCAGCCTTCGCCCTGTCATTCGCCGCGGGACATCCGGTGCCGACCAACTCGGCGCGCACATTCGCCGATGGGATGGCGTGCCGCGATCCACAACCGGACGCGTTCGCGATCGTCAAGGCGGGCGCCGCGCGGGTGGTCTCCGTCAGCGAGGACGAGATCGCTGAAGCGGTTCGCCTCTACTATGCGGCAACCCACAATCTGGCTGAGGGTGCCGGCGCCGCACCGCTTGCGGCGCTGATGAAAGAAAAGGACCATTGCGCCGGCAAGCGTGTCGGCCTCATCCTGTCAGGCGGCAACATCGACATGCCAGTGCTGGCGCAAATCCTGGAAGGCGTGACGCCCGCGGCCTGAAACTCGAAGGCTTTTGGACTCGACACCTTGCCGGCCGGCGAGAATAATCGCGCCCAACAAACAGCGCCTAATTGGAGGAACCGCCGTGACAGCACCAACGCCCACGCCTGCGGACATGGAAAAGCGCGTCGCCCGTTTCAACAAGTTGCAGACTTACCAGCAGCAGAATTTTTCCGCGCACGGCATTCCGCCCGGCGCGGTCGAAAAGATCACCGCGCGACGTGTCTACCCGGTGATGGCGCCGGCCGATTACAAAGGCCGCAGCGCCGGCGCCCCGGTCAAAGGACCGCGCGGCTTGATTGTGACAATCGCCGAGTGTGAGCCTGGCAACGGCCCTGGACTGCATCGCCATCTCAACACCGTCGAAAATTTCATGTGCCTGTCGAGCCGCTTTGAGATCGCCTGGGGCGATCGCGGCGAGCACACACTTGTGCTCGACCCGCTCGACATGATTTCAGTGCCGCGCGGCGAGAACCGCAGCTTCCGCAACGTCGGCAGCGAAACCGGACGGCTCCTTGTCATGATCGTGCCAGAAACCGACGAGCAGGCCGATCCGATTTCCTACGCGCCCAGCCTGGCGCGCGAGATCGAGACCGAGTACGGCAAAGGCGCGCTCCAGGGCCTGCAAGACATCGGCTTCAAATTCGAAGACGAGCCGACAACGGCGTGACGCGGCGTAAGCCTTCGGCGGTTGGCGCTTTTTTCTATCCGCCGGTGCCGACGAACTTGTAGCCGTCGCCCCAGCGGCGCACGCGCGCCGTCGATGGCATCGGGAAATGCGTCAAGCACATCAGGGTCGGCTCTTCGCAGAAGCGGTCGAAGACCTGGCGCCGTGTTTGCCCGGCCTGCGCCGAGTCGTAATCGGCCAGCATGCCGAGATCGGGATACTTGCCCTGGATCGGTGAATGGATCATGTCGCCGGTGATCAAAGCATCGTCGCCGCTTCTGCCGACCAGGACGGAGAAATGGTCGATGGTGTGGCCGGGCGTCGGCATGAACCGCACCGTTTCGCTGAACGCGAAATCGCTTTTGACGATCTGTTCGCGTTTGGCCGCGACGATTGGCAGCACCGAGTTGGTGATCCACGGCAAACTCTGCGGATTTTCTTTTTCGCGCGCCGTCCAATACGCAAGCTCGCGATCCGACATGATGTATCGTGCCTTGGGAAAGGTCGGCACCCAGCGGCCGTTTTCAAGCTTGGTATTCCAGCCGACATGATCGCCGTGCAGATGCGTGCACATGACATAGTCGATGTCGTCGACGGTCAACCCAGTGCTGGCAAGCGCCTTTTCGAATTGATCGCTGTTCATCATGTTCCAGAACGGTCGCATCGGCCGCGATTTATGATTGCCGACGCAGGAGTTGATCAGAATGTTGTGGTGCGCCGTTTTCACGACAAAGCCCTGGATGCAGAGAATCACGCCGCCGTCGGGATCGATAAACGTCGGCTGCAGCCACGAACGGTTCTCGTCCAGCGTCTCCTTGTTGAGCTTCGGGAAAAACTGCAAGGCATTGAAGAACGGACCCTGCTGCTCGACGATCGGGTAAATCGTGATGTCCTTGAGCGTGATCGGCGTCGTCATGGCTGCGCCTTCCCGGGCTTGATGAAATTGTGACGAATGTTATCGGGGCCGCGCGGGCGCGCAAAGCCCGACATACGGGCCGCAAACTTGCCAGCCCAAAGTGCCGGCTTTAAGCTCGATCCACCGGGTGTGGAAATCAGTTTGCGTGTGAAAGCGGCACGTTGGCTCATGAGAGGACGATCTCGTCGCGTCGCGGCCGTTTTGGGCATTTTCATCGCTGCCGCCATAGCGCCAGCGTTTCATTCCGCCGCTCATGCCCAATCCGCCGATCTGGTGCTGTGCGACCGCGTCGCCGCCGATCCGACCGACCCGGACAAGCCAGCCTCCGTGCAAGGCGCGCCCCGCATTGAACAGCGCGACGTTCCGATCGCGATCAAGTACTGCAAGGCGGCCGCTGGCGCCTCGCGCCGCGCGCTCTACGAGTTAGGCCGCGCCTATGCGGCCAATGGACAAATGGGCGAGGCCGTCGCCGCCTATCGCAAAGCCTTGGCCAAGGGCAGTTCGGCCGCCATGGTGGAATTGGGCATACTCGTGGAAGCCGGCGCCGGGATCGCCAAGGACGACGCGCAGGCGCGCGCCCTGTTTCAACGCGCGGCCGCAGCCGGCAATCCGCGCGCCCTCACGCGTCTCGCGACGCTCGGGTGCCGCAAACGGCGGCGCATCCGATCCGGCGCAGGAACGGGAGATGCTGACACGCGCCGCGGAAGGAAATTCGGCCGACGCGCAATTCCAGCTCGGCCTGATGTATGCGAACGGCGTCGGCGGCCCGAAGGACGATGTCGCTGCGCGGTCATGGTTCGAGAAGGCGGCGGCGCAAAATAATCCCAACGCACTCGAATGGATGGGTTCGTTCGCGGCCAGTGGGCGTGGCGGTCCCCGCGACATCCAGGCGGCGAAAGACTATTACGGGCGAGCCGCGGCGCTGGGCGATGAAGACGCCAAGGCGCAACTCAAGCGTCTCGAATGCTCGATATCGATCAAGGACTCCCGCGGTCACGTCGTTGGATGCTTGTAGTGAGACACTGACACAACGGCCGTGCCCTGGATTTCGGCGGCCATAGCGCCTTGAATGTCTGCGTTACCCACCCTGCGCCGGCGCCAGAACATAAGAAGCAAGAAGACCACCACGACACGCGGTGGCATCGGGAGAAGAAATGCCGACACGACGCACGCTGTTATTGGCGCCGTTTATCGTCGCCGCCGCTTCGCCAAGCCTACGCGCAGCGGCTGACGGCTTTCCATCCGGACCGATCACCATCATCGTTTCGTTCCCCGCGGGCGGCAGCATCGACGTGATCATGCGCGCCGTTGCAGCGAAATTGCAGCAGCGGCTTGGCAAACCGGTCGTCGTCGAAAATCGCGCCGGCGCAGGCGGTGTGCTGGCTACCGAGAACGTCGTCAAGGCGGCGCCGGATGGCCGGACCCTGCTCGCTTCGGCCAGCTCGATCGCGGCCAACCCGACGCTGTTCAAATCCTTGCCGTTCGACACGCTCAAGGATCTGCAGTCCGTCTCGTTGATCTTCCGCACGCCGCTGGTGCTGGTGGTCAATCCGAAGCTGCCGGTGCACTCGATCGCGGAGCTCATCGCGCTTCTGAAGTCAAAGCCCGGCCAGATCAATTACGCCCACGGCGGTCCCGGCTCGGCGATCCATCTCGCCGGCGAACTGTTCCAGAAAATGACCGGCACCAAGATGGTCGCGGTGTCCTATCGCGGCGCGCCGCTTGGCCTCAACGACGTCATGGGCGGCCATGTCGCGCTGATGTTTGCCGATGCCGGCAGCGTTACCGGCCAGATCAAAGCCGGCATGGTACGCCCGCTTGGCGTATCCTCGACAACGCGCGTCCCGGCGCTGCCCGACGTGCCGACCATCGCCGAGGCGGGCGTGCCCGGCTTCGAGGCTGTCGGCTGGACGCTTGTCTCGGTGCCTGCGGCGACGCCGAAGCCCATCGTCGACCGTTTGAGCGCCGAACTTGCGGCCGCTGCCGCCACGCCCGAGGTCAAGGCGCTCATCGTCAAGCTTGGCACCATCCCGGTGCAGAGCCCGCCGCCGGCCGAACTGCAAAAATTCATGGCGTCGGAGATCGATCGCTGGGGCAAGCTGATCCGTCTGGCCGGCGCGGCGAATACGCTGTAGCCATCGCCGGCCCGCGCCTTGGCGTTCAAAAGAGTTTTCAAAAAAGGAAATCCGATGAGTGAAGAAACGGTGTTGCGCGAAAAGACAGCGACGCTCGCGCGGATGCTCAACATGCAAGGCACGATCGGCATGTTCGGCCATGTCTCGATCCGCGTTCCGGGCACACCCAAATGTTTCATCAGCCCGGGCGCCAGTACCGAAAAGGCGACCGTGCGGCCCGAGCAGATTTTCGTCTACAACATCGACGGCACCATCATCGAGCATCCGGGCGGCCTCGTTCCCCTCGAATGGCGCATTCACACCCAGATTCACCGCGACCGGCCGGATGCGATGTGCGTGTGTCACCTGCACGCCCCGCACGCGCGTGCGCTGGGCATTGCCGGCAAGCCGCTCAAGCCGGTGTTCCTGCACGGCTCGTTTCTCTGCACCGGCGTGCCGACCTGGGACAATCCGCGTCTGGTGGTCAACGACGATCAGGCCGCCGACCTGTCGCGCGCCCTCGGCAGCTATCGCGTGGCGCAAATGCGCGGTCACGGTAGCGTCGTCGTCGGCGCCACCGCAGAGGAGGCATTTTTCGCCTGCACGTTTCTGGAGGAGAACGCCCAGATCCAGCTCCAGGCGGAGATCATGGGCGGCGCCATTCCCCTGTCCGAAGAGGAAGCGCGCGACTGCGCCGCGGGCACGTTCAATCCGCGGCTGTTTCCGCTGCTCTGGACCTATTACGAGCGCAAGGTGAAACTTGACTAAGACTGTTTCTGCGACCTAGGCGCGATGGGCTGCTCAGTTCAGGCACGTCCGCAGAAAAGCGAGAAGCTGCGGCGAAGCGAGCTTGGTCGCGGCGACGTTCGCCTCCGGCGTAGGCCGATGCATGAAGCCATGCTCGGCTTCCGGATAGGTTTGAATCGTCGTGGGTTGACGGCGCGACAGCAGCGCCCGCGTCAGCGTCTCGTAGGTGTCAGGATTGGTGACGTGATCGTTGCCGGGACGCAGCATGTGCACCGGGCACGCGATGTCCGCCGCCAGCGCCAGTGCATCCATGGCTTGACCTGGCAGCCGCGGATTTTCAATCGATGGATAGGCCATGGCGCAGGCTGCGATGCTGCGATCTTGCGACGCCTGCAAAATCGCGAAGCGGCCGCCGATGCAAAAGCCGATCACGCCAAGGGCACTGGCGCCAAACTGACCCCGCAGTGTGTCGCGCCACCGCGCCGTCATGCCGAGCACGGCGTCATCAGTCAGTGTTCGCGCCCGCCTGATACACTCCTGATAATCCGTCGAGAGCGGCATGCCGGAGTTGATGTCCCAGACAGCCGCCACAAGGCCGGCATTGGCCAAACCGTCGGCGTAGCTGCGGGCAAATTCGTTGATTCCGAAGATCGTAGGCAGGATCAAAACGCCGCCCCGCGCCCCGACTTTGGGCGTCGCGACGTAACCGAACAGATCGGGCCCACCAAACGTCTTGCTTTCAATCGACATCGCCTTGCCCCTTTTCTCACCAGCGGTCGGACAATTGCTTTTGTCCTCTGCGATGGCAAGGCCGCCAGGCGTCTTTCGCAGCCCCAGCGCGTATGGTTGAATACCGCGGACGACCGTGCAGGAGACAGGTCATGCATACGGTGATGTGGACATTCAAAGTTCCGGCCGGCACATCCAAGACGCAGTTGGTCGACACCATCAACGCGACGGCGCACACCTATGAGGGCATTCCCGGCCTGATCCGCAAATATTACGGCATCGCACCAGACGGCACGTCGCTGGTCGGCATCTATTTGTGGGACAGCAAGGCCGCGGCGGAGGCCTTCTATTCGCCAGACTGGGTTGCGATGGTGACTAAACGCTGGGCAGCGCCACCGCTGCGGCAGGATTGGGAGACGCCGATGGTGGTGGAAAGCGCCGAGCGGCGCCTGGTCGCGGCGGAATAGCCGCCCTGCCGGACATCGGAACTCCGGGCGATCCGGCGCGGTTGTCACTGAGCGCGGGCGGCGCAGATTCGCCACGAATGGGTTGTGCCATTACGCCATTATGATCGATACGCTTTATGCGCTTTCAGGCTTTGCTGTCGGCTTGCTGGTTGGCATGACTGGCGTCGGCGGCGGCTCGCTGATGACGCCGCTGCTTATTCTGCTGTTCGGCATCCACCCAGCCACCGCGGTCGGCACTGACCTGCTCTCCGCCGCCGTCAGCAAAACCGCCGGCAGCATCGTTCATGGATTGGCGCGCAGCATCGAGTGGCGGGTCGTGCAGCGCCTCGCCACGGGCAGCGTCCCTGCGACTGTCCTGACCCTCGGCTTCCTCGCTCTTCTCAATCAACGCGAAGCCGCGCGCGACCTGATCACCGTCATTCTGAGCGGCGTCTTGCTCGTGACCGCTGCGGTCCTCGTGTTTCGCGGCAGTATCGTGCGCTTCTACCGCAACCGCTTTCCCGTCCTCGACGAGCGCAGTACCGCGACAGCCACGATCATCGTCGGCGCGGTTCTCGGAGTGCTCGTCACGATCTCTTCGGTCGGCGCCGGAGCCATCGGCGTCTGTGTTCTGCTGATCCTGTATCCTGCGCTGCCGATGGCGCGCATCGTCGGCTCGGATATCGCTCACGCCGTCCCGCTCACGCTGGTTGCCGGCCTCGGCCACTGGATGATCGGCACGGTCGACTGGCACATCGTCGGCCTGCTGCTTGCAGGCTCACTGCCCGGCATCGTTCTCGGCAGCTATGTGGCCGTTCGCGTGCCCGAGCCGGTGCTTCGTGGCGTCATGGCGATCACGCTCACAGTGCTTTCGATCCAACTCCTGCACGAGCATATCCAAAGCGGCGCGTCCCTGGTGACCGCATTTACTCGCCGCGCACCGCACTGAGCGGCAGGCGCGGGCGGTCATGCCGCTCAGAGCGCCTCGCGGCCGACGCCACGTTCTGCCAGCATCTGCTCGAGACACTTGCGCGCGTAATAGGCTCGCGTCTTCACGGTGTTTTCCGGCACACCGACGATGCGAGCGACCTCGGCAATCGATTGCTCATGGTAGTAGATCAGGTCGAGAATTGTTCGATGTGACGGCGACAGTCGCTTGAGGCACTCGCGGATCACCACGCCGGAGCTTTGCTTTAGCGCCACGACCTCCGGATCGTCGGCGAGGTCCTCAATCGCCTCGACAGCGCCGGCTTCGAGCTGATCACTCGTGCGCCGCCGCCGCCACGCCGCGGCCTTGAAATGCGCGATCGCCAAGATCCAGGTCGACACCTTCGAGCGGCCTTCAAACTGCCCGGCGTTGCGCCAGATATCCATGAATACATCGTTCAGCAGATCCTCAGCCGCCGCCGCATCGTTTATGGCGCGGAGCAGAAATCGATAAGCGCGCGCACTATGGCGCACAAACAGATCGCGCATCGCGTTCCGATCGTGCGCGGCGATCAGCACGATCAACGCTTCGTCGGTGGGTATCTTAACGGACGGCTGCCACCCGGCTTTTGCCCCAGACACTGTCACACTCTGTTCCATGACGGCTCCCGTTTCCCTGTTAGCGCTTCGTGCGGCCCGCAGGGGCTCGCCGAGCGCTTGTTCGTTGCGGTCGACCGACCGTGGCAGTGAAGCTAGTTCAGCGAACCGGCGGGGGATGTGACGTACGGCACTCTGCAGCGCGCAGCCGGGCCATCGTGCTGTGATCGGCGGCACAGACGTCCGACACCCGACCGAGCATGTTTTGATGCGCCACTGAATCAAGCTCATGCGCGGGGCGCGATGAGCGCAAAGCAGGAGTGACATCGATGACCCAATTATCGGCTTTTGGTCCCACGCAAGGATTTGGCGAGTCCGCCTCCTCGGGAAAAACCGGCGTCGCGAGTTGGCTGTTCTCGAAGATCCGGCAGCCCGATGTGATCGTCGTTCTCGCCTTCAGCGCGATCGGCCTGGCCTTGATGATCGTCGCGGCGTTGACGATGCCCGGCTTCTCCAGTTCGCTCGCGGAAGCCTCGGCGATCGTCAGCCCCTGAGCGAGGCCAGTCGGCATCGCGGAAGAATGACGTCACTTAGCGCGCGCGCCGGGACCAGCATTCGCCGGCGCGATAGAAGGCCGCCGCATCATGGCCGGTCGTCCATCGCGCCGTTTCTGGCTGCGTGAAATACATGCAGAATGAAAGACACAAGGAAATTGTCGATGCAACGTTAAGGCGCACGCAAACATAATAAGTCTTTTTCGACCCCCTCGCCGACCGGGCGGTTCGCGCCCTGGACACCCCCCGCCGCTTCAACGATGATATCGCGGCTCAAAGCTGAGTATTGTGCCGAGGCCGGCTATCAATTCTACTGCGCCGCCGGAAGGGGGCGATCGTGGACAGTGTGACAACCGAGCGGGCGCGCAAGCTGCTTGATGGCTGCGCGCTCTTCAAGGCATTGGGTGAACGCGAAAGGCACGACCTTGCGGCGCTCGCACGGTCGCGCACCTTCGCCGCCAACGAACCCATTTTTCATGTCGGCGAGCCCGGCTCGAGCATGATGGGCGTTCTCGTCGGCGTGGTCCGCATCTCACTGCCCGCTCCGAAAGGCCGCGAAGTCATCCTTGCCGACTTGCCCGCGGGCGAGCTGTTCGGCGAGATCGCCCTGCTCGATGGCAAGCCCCGTTCGGCCAGCGCCATGGCGCTGACCAATTGCGAGCTGATGGTCCTCGACCGGCGCGACATGCTGCCGTTCCTGGAGCACAATCCAACTGCCTGCCTCAATCTGATGCAGCTTCTTTGCACGCGCATCCGCCGTTCGGACGAACGCATGGCTGAGATTGCCTTCTTCGATTTGCCGTCCCGCCTCGCCAGGGCTTTGTTGCGCTACCCCGCGCCGGGCCGCGGCCCCCAGAAGCTCGCGCTGTCGCAGCGTGAACTGGCGGAGATGTCGGGGGCTACGCGTGAGAACGTCAATCGTTGCCTGCGCGAATGGCAGCGGCGCGGCATTCTGGAACTCAAGAATCGGTGGACCATCATCCTCAAGCCGGAGGCGCTCCACGCCATCGAGGATGCGTTCGAGCACGCGCAGTAAGCGCGCGCTAATTTTCCGAAAGAATATCTAAAAATCGAAAAGTAAAGTGACGCAGCGCACTGCGCAAACTTGTACGCCGTCGAGGGTGTGATCTGCATAACAGACGCTCGCGTGGACTGCGTATTTGCTCCGAACCAACCAGCGGCGGCATAGGGCCGCTCGCGGTTCAAGGCAAGGAGACAGACTATGACTAATACGTCGAAGCTCGCTCTCATCGCCGTGATCGCGGCTTTCAGCATCGCCTCCCCCGCACTTGCTCAGTCGCGCGGCCGTGGCGTGGATGGCTACGCCATCGTGCCGCCGAACAACGTTATCGCCCCGTCGAATAACCCGGAATTCACCGGCGGCGGCAATGATGGCTACAATGCGAGTCTTCTGAAAAATCAGTGGTAAGGCAGAAAGCCCGGCCCTCTGTCGGACCATCAAATCTGAAATAGGTAGAAACTCGGGGCGGGCTCCGGCTCGCCCTTCTTTCTTATGATCGGCAAGGTGATCTGCTCCGCGGCCCATTTCCCACTTTTTCCGTCATTTTGCCGGTGCTGCCGGATTGCTATAATAGATGTCGGCGGGTTGGAGGAGGACGGAATAATGAGGCCGGCAGCAGCGCTCAGCGCCATGGCTACGTATTCTGCGGCGCTTCCCCGCGCACCCTTTGCGTTGCCTCACATGGTGGTCGGACCGATGTGCGGCGACAGCGAAGCTTTCGCAAATGCCTCTCACAAGTAAAAACTTGGCCGATTGGCTGGGACAAAATGGCTTGGGTCAATACGCCCAGGCATTCGCTGATAATCATATTGATTACGATACGCTGGGAGACTTAACCGACGGCGACCTCAAGGACCTGGGCCTCACCCTGGGACACCGCAAAAGATTGCTCAAGGCGATCCAAACCTTAGCGGCAGCCTCACAGACAGACGATGTACGAAGCGCGGTTCCGACCATCGCTCCTCAGGCAGCCAATCATGAGCCTGAAGTCCGTCAGATCACCGCGGTATTCTGTGATCTGGTAGGATCTACTGAGCTTTCTGAGAAACTCGATCCGGAAGATCTTCGTGCGCTGATCGACGCTTATAGAAAGACCTGCGACGCCGCGATCAGGACGATATGATGGCCAAGTCGCCAACTATGCGGGCGACGGTTTGATGGCTTTTTTTGGCTGGCCTCGCGCGCATGAAGACGACGCCGTTCGTGCCGTGCATGCCGGCCTGGAAATCCTCTCGGAGGTCACGCGCATTCATGGGACAGTGACTCTGGCTTCACGAGTGGGCGTCTGTTCGGGCAGAGTGGTGGTCGGACAAAGCGGCGGCCCTGGCGGCTGGATGGAGGCGGTGGGCGAAACGCCTAACATTGCCGCACGGCTGCAGGCGCTTGCCGCACCGAACACCCTGCTCGTATCGGAATTTACCCAGCGGCTTGCCTTGGGCGCCTTCAGCTTTCAAGACACAGGTATTCTGGACATCAAAGGCGTAAGTCGGCCGCTTCGTACCTATCGGGTGCTGTCGGCAACACAGATAACAAGCCGCTTCGAGGCGGCCCACGCGAACTTCCTCACTCCCCTGATCGGCCGCTTCGCCGAACTCAACTTGATGCTGGATCGGTGGCAGAAAGCCAAGGAGGGCGACGGGCAAGTCGTGCTGCTTTCGGGGCTACCAGGAGTCGGCAAATCGCGGCTCCTCCACGAGGTGAAATCGAGCATCCAGAACGAACAGTATTTCCTTTTGAACTATCAATGCTCGCCTTATCATACACAGAGCGCGTTTTTTCCAATCATCGATCAAATAGTACTGGCAGCCGGGCTGAGCGCGACCGATTCCGATGCGGACAAACTCAGCAAGGTAAAGGCATATTTGGCGCACATTATTGACGACACGATTGAATCCCCTTCGCTGATCTCTCACCTGCTGTCAATTCCAATTGAAGATCACAACACGCTATCCACGCTGACGCCTCAGCAAATAAAGAACAAAACAATAGGTACCCTGCTTGAAATGATCCTGTCCTTGTCGCGAAGGCGGGCCACGCTGTGCATTTTCGAAGACGTGCATTGGATGGATCCATCCACGCTCGAATTGCTCGAACTCGCCATGAGCCGGATCGACCGAGCCTCTGTCATGCTCGTGCTTTCGTTCAGGCCAGAGTTTCGGCATACCTGGTCCACGCCCGCCAACGTTACTTCTCACTCGCTCACGCGATTATCGCGCGGCGAAGTCACAAGGATGATCAAGGGGCTGTCGAAAGAAGAGAATTTACCGCAGCAAACTCTCGATCTGATAGTCGAGAAGGCAGATGGCGTGCCACTGTTCATCGAGGAACTGACGACCAGCACCCTCATGGTCCCGGCACAAAGGCAGCAGAAGGGCGGTCCTGAACATCCGGCATCGATTGCGCCGACCAGAGTTCCCGAAACCCTGCACGACGCATTGATGGAGCGGGTCGATCGCGTTGCCCAGGGCCGGAAGCTTACGCAAATCGCCGCCGTGATAGGGCGAGAGTTCTCCTTCGACCTGTTGACGGCGGCGTCGCGAACCGACGAGACCGATCTTCAGTCGGCTCTCTCACAACTTGAGGATGCCGACATCATCTATCGGACCGGCATTTCACCTACGGTTCGTTTTGCCTTCAAGCACGTGTTGCTGCGCGATGCCGTTTATAATTCGCTGCTGCGCGGCCGCAGACAGGAAATCCACGCAGATATTGCCGCGCTTCTGGAGAAACATTTCCGTGAGCTTGCCGACAACAGACCTGAAATTCTGGCCTATCACTATGGCGAGGCTGGAAATAGCGATCGGGCCATTCAGTGCTGGTGCGAGGCCGGGCGGCGCGCGCTGGCAAATTCAGCCAACGTAGAGGCCATCAGCCACTTTCGTAACGCCCTGCAACTGTTGCACGGGCTGCCCGAGACGCTGCAACGGTCCCAGCAGGAGGTCGAAATCCTCCTGGCGCTGGGCATCCCTCTTATCGCGGTCGAGGGATATGCGGCACCGCAAACCCGCGAAGCCTTTGCGCGCGCCCGGAACTTGTGTCTGAAGCTCGTTAACCCGCCAGAGTATTTTCAGGCCCTGTTCGGCCTTTGGGGATATGCGTGGATGGGCGGTAAGAATGACGAAGCACTCGTCATGGCGAATGAGTTCCTGGTGAAGTCGCAAGCGTCACCCAACAGCATTGTGTTGATGATGGCTCATCGGATCATGGGCAGCACGCTATTGACCGTTGGCGAATTCCAGACGGCGCGTCATCATTTTGAGGAGTCAATCGCGCTTTCCAAAATTGAGGGCACTCGGCCGGTGCATAATCTTTATGTTGTCGAGCCGCAGGTCGCATCCTTGTTGCTGCTGGCGTGGGATCTGTGGTTCCTCGGTCATTTGGATCAGTCGCTGGCGCGCGTTTCGGAAGCCCTGACCATCGCCCAGGCTCTAGCGCAGCCCTACAGCATAGCGTTTGCGCATTATATGAGTTCCATTGTGCATCTGTTGCGTGACGAACCCGCCAGCGCCCTTCAGAATGCCGATAAGAGTCTCGAGATATCGCGGGAACAGCGGTTCTCGCTGTACGTGATTTTGTCCACCATTTCGCGAGGCCGCGCGCTTGGCGAGCTCGGCCGGACGCGCGAGGCTACTGGCCGAAATGACAACGGGAATTGCCGAGGCGCGCCGTACGGGGCTCGGCATGATGCATCCAATGATCCAGAGCTGGTTGGCCGACTTGCACGTCCAGTCCGGCGAGAGGGAGATTGCGCTGTCGATCATTGAACAGGTGTCGCGCGAAATCGGCGACGCGACAGGCAGGTCGTGGGAGGCCGAACTGCATCGTCAAAGAGCGCACATCCTTCTGGAACTGAGTCCGTCGAAGACTGTCGAAGCCGAGTCACACCTCAAGCACGCCCTTGAAATTGCCGCGCGCCAAAGCGCAAAAACATTGGAATTGCGGGCAGCGACCGATCTGGCCAAGCTGTTGCAGCAACAAGGGAAAAGTGACGAAGCGTACAATCTGTTAGAACCAACCTATCGTTGGTTTGAAGAAGCCTCCGACACGACAGACCTGAGGCGCGCGCGCGACCTTTTGACAGGTTTGCGCTGATCCAACGCGTTGTATGCACCGGCATGACTGTTTGATGACAACTATTGCCTAGAAAGCGGCCCGCTCTCCCGTTATTCAGCATGCGCGGCGGCAATCCCGGCATGCCCCCACCACTGTCATCGGCACACCTTGCCAGCGCAAAATTCAACAACTAAACTAATCAGACGGAAGCCCACTCAACCGGCTCCGCATGGGGGTTGATCATGGCCATTCACAAGAAGATCAAAGGGAAGAAGAAGCACCTGGTATTGCCGGCGTTTGCCTTCGAGCCCACCGACGGCATGGCGCAGATGATCATTGATGCGTGGGCCAATCCCGGTCACCTCTTGGAACGGGATCCCAAGACGCACCTTCCGACCAAACGCGCCGTGCAAGACGCCACGACGAGGATCAAAAAGGCCGGCTACGATCTGGAGCGCGCGGTCGTCATTACCGAAGCCGAGCACGACAATGACTATCTCATGCAATCGGACAATGAGATTGTCTTTGTGCTGCCGAACAACACCCGAATTGCGTCACCCGCCGCGAACCTGCTCGATACCGCCAAGCTGCTGATGGGCTGCACGCCAAATGGCGTCTAGGCTGTTTGCTGTCCGTTTGAGGCAAACGGCATGTCTTCGGCTTCAGGCGGATTGTGCCCGCGGCCGCATTTGCAGTCTTCTGGAAAGCAATCGGAACGCGGGCGGTTGAATAACAGCAATCACTTGGGCTGGGAGGCTTCAAGATGGCGCTGCCGGTAACGGAGTGGATTAACGTCGACGGCAAGGTGTCGATCATCGCTCGTGAAACTGGCGAGGTCTGGTTCCATACCGCGAGCGGCACGAAAGACGATCTATTCGCCAAACCGATGACTGGCGCGGGCTCGGCCGGCAGCACGGTCAGGCTGCTTGACGCCGCGATTTATCTCGGATTTGCCTCGATCGAACAGCGCCTGGCTCAACCGGAACCGACGCTCGCTGCCTACGTCGTTGCCCTGGCCGGTTGCTATCACACCTCGGTGCATACGCCGCGAAATCTCTGCAACGCAGCCAACCGCTTCAAGGAGTTGGGGCGTCCTGAGATCGCGTTCTACCTGGAAGATCGTGCGCGCGAGGAGACCGGACATGACCGCCTCGCCCTCAAGGATTTGCGTGCTTTGGGCGTGCCCGCCGAGCGCCTCGTCGCCAGCTTTATCCCCGAGGGCATCAAGCCGCTTTGCGAGCGCTTCGACGACCTTTGCGCCCAGGACTATCCGATCGGCTGCATCGGTTATGCATACTGTCTGGAGCGCATCTCCGCGCTCAAGCAGCAGGCCGATATCGACAGAGTGAGGGCGCTGTACCCCGCCGACATCGATGCGACACGGTTTCTCAGAACTCACAGTGGCCTCGGCAGCGAGGTCGCGCACGTCGAAGAGGCGATCCAATTCATCGCATCGCTGCCTGCGAATGACCGGATCAGCGTCATTCGGGAAACCTACACATCGGCATCGATCATGGCGGAGGGGTACAATCGCGAACTCCTCAAATCCGACGCGGAGATAATCGAGGAGCTTGAGCAAGCTCTCGCGGAGCCGCTTTCGTTTCATCGCGGACCGGATTCCTCGCACGACAAGAAATACAGCGTTCAGCCGCTGCATCAACACTGATCGCGCCGTCAATTTTGGATGACACGCGGGTGCCACCTCTTAAAGCCCGCACCCCGTTCGCTGACGCATTGCCAGAGGTCGGCACCCAGTGACGCATGACGTGTGCGGCGCAGCATGCATTGCGCCGCCCTTGTAACCCCGAAGCGGCGGCGATTTACTCCCAGCACCGGCACAAAGCCGGACCAGGGAGGAATCCATGCGCGCCCTCATCGTCGCGTCCACGTTGATCGCCACCATCGCAGCATCGAATGCGTGGGCCCAATCGCCCGCTTCGCCGCTGATCAGCCAGTTCATGTCCAACAAAGACATCATGGCATTGGTCGACAAGGCCAAGGCCGATCGCAAGCCAAATGCCGCTGTGACCGCCGAGCCGATCCTATTGCTGGCGCCTTATCGCGCGCAGCTTGAATATCGTCCCGGCGATGCGCCGGCGGCCGTGCACGAGAAAGATGCCGAGCTGATGGTCGTACTCGAGGGCGCCGGCACGATCGTGACCGAAGGCAAACTCGTCAACGAGAAGCGCGTCAACGCGTATAATCTGAGCGGTACCTCGATCAGCGGCGGCAATCCGCACGCCGTGGTCAAGGGCGACATGATCCTCATTCCACCGAATACGCCGCACCAGGTGACTCCGAGCGGCGGCGCGCCGATCGTGCTGATGACGATGCATGTGCCCTACCCGCCTGATGGCTGGCAGCGGGCCAACTGAGCAGACAACCAGAGACCCTGGCGGCGACCCGGTTACCGGCCGCCGCCCGACTCCGCCTTGGCGGGCGGCGCGACCTTGATGCCGCGCAGCTTTTCACGCGCGATGAACTGCAGCACCAGCCCCGATGCTTTGCTGCTCTCGACGAACGCGCTGACAAAGGCCAGATGCCCGGCATGCCCCTTCGGCACAAAACCCGCCCACGCAATGGCGGCAAAGCCATCGTCCAAAACGCGCGTTCCAGGAAGATCGTCTGACAATGCCAGCAGCGAAGAACGCGGCGCCGCATAGGCGTTGACCTGACCGGACCGCAGCAGCGCTACGCCGGCGGCCTGGCTGTCAGCACGAACCAGTTCGGCCCGGCGCAGCATGCGGCTCAGGCGCAGATCGACTGCGTCCCGGCGCGACACCGCGACGCGAATCCCCTCCCGATCGATATCGCCGACATGCCGGATTGAAGACCCTGCCGGCACCAGGTAGGTGAAATCGCTTGTCCATATAGGCAGGCGTCGCATCGGCCTCGGCGGTCCGATCCGGGTCGATGACCAGGAACGCCGCGTCCCAGGCGCCGGTTCGAGCGCCGTCGAACACGGCACCGGGCCGGGGATATTCCACGATCTGCAATTGCACGCCGATCCGCGCCGCAAGCGATTGCGCCAGATCCGTTGCGACGCCGCGCAGCTCGCCGGTCGCTGCGTCTTTGACGGCGGAGGCATGATTGCCAACGCCGACACCGACACGAAGCTTTCCAGCCTGCACAAGATCGGCGACCCGCGGATCCGCCGTCTGTCCCCAGGCGTTTGACCCGCAGAGGCCGGCGAGGCCGAACAAACCAATTGCCGCCGCCAGCCAAAAGACCGTGCGCGCATTCATCGGCGCTACTCTTGAGATCAAGCGGGTGACAACGCCGCCACTCACTCTTCGCCGCTCTCTCCGCCCTCTTCGCTCAACCGTTCCACCGACGCGACCTTCTCGCCCTCGGCGGTCGAGAACACGATCACGCCCTGCGTAGAGCGGCCGGCGATCCGGATGCCGTCGACCGGGCAGCGGATCAACTGTCCGCCGTCGGTCACCAGCATGATCTGGTCGCTCTCCTCGACCGGGAAGGAGGCGACGATGGGCCCGTTCTTGTCGGTGATCGCCATGGCGACAATGCCTTTGCCGCCGCGATTGGTGGTCCGGTACTCGTAGGACGAGGTGCGCTTGCCGAAGCCCTTCTCCGAGATCGTCAGCACGAACTGTTCGGCCTCGGACATCACCACGTAGCGCGTCTCGCCGAGTTCGATGGCGCCGGTCGCCTCTTCGGCGTCGCCGTTGCCGCCGTTTTCCTCCGGCTCTGCGGTCTGCCCACGCCGCACCGCGCTGGCGCGCTTGAGGTACGCGGCGCGCTCTTCGGCAGTGACCTCGACGTGGCGCAGGATCGACTGTGAGATCAGCCTGTCACCTTCGCCAAGATTGATGCCGCGCACGCCCATCGAGGTGCGGCCCGAGAACACCCGCACGTCGTTGACGGCAAACCGGATGCATTGACCGGCGGCGGAGGTGAGCAGCACATCATCATTCTCGGTGCAGATCTGCACGTCGACGATGGAATCACCCTCGTCGAGCTTCATGGCGATGATGCCCGAGCGGCGCACGTCGGAAAAATCCGACAGCTTGTTGCGCCGCACCGTGCCGCGCGTGGTGGCGAACATCACGTCGAGCCGGTCCCAGGTCGCTTCGTCCTCCGGCAGCGGCATGATCGTGGTGATGGTCTCGCCCTGCTCGAGCGGCAGAATGTTGATCAGCGCCTTGCCGCGCGCCTGCGGCGCCGCCTGTGGCAGCCGCCAGACCTTTTCCTTGTAGACCTGGCCGCGCGACGAGAAGAACAATACCGGCGTGTGCGTCGAGGCGACGAACAGCCGGGTGACGAAATCCTCTTCGCGCGTCTGCATGCCGGCGCGGCCTTTGCCGCCGCGGCGCTGCGCCCGATAGGTCGACAGCGGCACGCGCTTGACGTAGCCGGCATGCGAGACGGTGACCACCATGTCCTCGCGCTGGATCAAGTCCTCGTCTTCCATCTCACCTTCTTGATCGATGATGATGGTCCGGCGAGGCGTGGCGAACTCGTTCTTGATCTTGGCGAGCTCTTCCTTGGCGATGCTCTGGATGCGGGCGCGCGAGCGCAGAATGTCGAGATAGTCGGCGATCTCGGCGGCAAGCTTGTCGAGTTCGTCCTTGATCTCGTCGCGGCCGAGCGCGGTCAGCCGCTGCAAACGCAGATCGAGAATGGCCTTGGCCTGTTCGGCCGAAAGCCGCGTCGTGCCCTCGGGCGAAACGGCGTGGCGCGGGTCGTCGATCAGCATGACCATGGTGGCGACATCGCGCGCCGGCCATTCGCGCGCCATCAACTGCTCGCGCGCCTCGTTGGCGTCCTTGGCGGCACGAATGAGCCGGATCACCTCGTCGATATTGGCCACCGCGATGGCGAGCCCGACCAGGATATGGGCGCGGTCGCGCGCCTTGCCGAGCAGGTGCTTGGTGCGCCGGTAAATCACCTCCTCGCGGAAGGTGACAAAGGACATCAGCATGTCCTTCAGATTCATGACCAGCGGCCGGCCGCCTTCGAGCGCCACCATATTGGTGCCGAATGAGGATTGCAGCGCGGTGAAGCGGTAGAGCTGGTTGAGCACCACGTCGGGCACCGCGTCGCGGCGCAATTCGACCACCACGCGGTAGCCGTCACGGTCGGACTCGTCGCGCAGCGCCGCAACGCCTTCGATTTTCTTGTCGCGCACCAGTTCGCCGATCCGTTCGACCAGATGCGCCTTGTTCACCTGATAGGGAATCTCGGTGAAAACAATGGCCTCGCGCTCGCCGCGCAACGTCTCAAATTCCATCTTGCCGCGCATCACGATCGAGCCGCGGCCGAGATGATAGGCGGCACGAATGCCCGCGCGGCCAAGGATGAGACCGCCGGTCGGAAAGTCCGGCCCCGGCACAATCGCGATCAGTTCTTCGATCGAGAGCCCGGGATTGTCGATCAACGCCACGCAGGCATCGATCACCTCGCCGAGATTGTGCGGCGGGATGTTGGTCGCCATGCCGACCGCGATGCCGCCGGCGCCGTTGACCAGCAGATTCGGATAGGCCGCCGGCAGCACCACCGGCTCGTGCTCGGAATTGTCGTAGTTGGGCTGGAAATCGACGGTGTCCTTGTCGAGGTCACGCAACAGTTCCATCGCCGGCCGCGCCAATCGGCATTCGGTGTAGCGGTAGGCCGCCGGATTATCGCCATCGACGGAACCGAAATTCCCCTGCCCGTCGATCAGCGGCAGCCGCATGGAGAAATCCTGCACCATGCGCACCAGCGCGTCGTAGATCGACTGGTCGCCGTGCGGATGATATTTGCCCATGACGTCGCCGACGACGTGGGCGCATTTCACGTATTTCTTGTCCGGCGTGTGGCCGTTCTCGTGCATCGAATAGAGGATGCGGCGATGCACCGGCTTGAGCCCGTCGCGCGCATCGGGAAGCGCACGCGCCACGATCACGCTCATGGCGTAATCGAGGTAGCTCTTCTTCATCTCCTCGGTGATGGAGATGGGGCGAATATCGGACGGGCCAATATCGGAAGGGCCGGTGCCTTCCGGCGGAGTTTCGTCGTTGTCTGCCAAGGGAATCTCGCGAAAAAAGCTGCGCTCTGCTTAGCTGATTCAGTTCCCGCGCGCCACCCCAAAATGGTCGCCGGCCATCCGATTTTCATATGGGAATTCAGTGGCTTACAATCAAGTCATGGAGTCGGCGCGACGGTTTGCAACGAGTTCCAGAATCGCGTCGTCCAAGTAGTCGTCCAACTCGCGCATTTTGCGGCTTAGGATGAAGCCCCAATCGTCCGCACGGCATCGGTGGAAACATGCCATTTGGTTTTCTCATCTCGGCGCTGGTGACGCTCCTCGTCGTGGTCGATCCGGTCGGCCTGGCGCCGCCCTTTATCGGCATCACCGAGGGCATGCCGGCGAAGCTTCGCCATCGGGTCGCGTTGCGCGCGGCGGTGATCGCGGGCCTGATCCTGATCGGCAGCGCCCTGATCGGCAATTGGCTGCTCGACAGTCTTGCCATTTCGCTATCGGCATTCCGCATCGCCGGCGGCCTGCTGTTGTTCTCCATCGCGACCGAAATGGTGTTCGGCGTGCGCATGCGCCGCGAAGGCGAAGCCGCCGAACAAGCCATCGAGGAACGCGCGCACAACATCGCCGCGTTTCCGCTGGCGATCCCGCTCATGGCCGGACCAGGGGCGATTACCGCAACGGTCCTGCTTGCAGGACGGGCCGGCGGCAATCTCCTGCTGCTGGCGTTGTTGCTTGCCGTGGTGGTGGTGGTCGCCGCGTCGTGTTTTGCCACGTTTTTGCTGGCGGTGCGTATCGGCCGCTTTCTCGGTGTGACCGGAAATATCGTATTGTCGCGCCTGCTCGGCGTGCTGCTCGCGGCATTGGCGGTGCAATACGTCGTCGACGGCGTCCGCGCGATTTTGGCGGGCTGATCGAGTTGCCCCACCCTGCACTTAACCCAGGTTATGCAGATCGCCGAACGGCACGCTTTGATCGGCGCTAATCTGCGCCGCGTCGGGCCGGAGATGAGTGCATGGCTGTTTCCTCGGTACCTCCTTCAGGCGGCTCTCCGTCAGGTCAGGACTTGTTGCTTGTTCCGCTCTACAAAAAGAACGGAATCGGTCATGGCACCGTGATTAGTGACATAAACACACAGAACCAGAATTCACCGCCGTCTTCAGTCGATCCGACCGGCAAAGTCGGCAGCAAGGTCGACAAAAAAGTCTGATTTGTTTGTGCGTCGTGCTTTTGCAGCACACTCCCAGATCGTCTACCTTTGCAACCTATGTTAATGCCCGGGCGCGCCGGTAAGCTTTCCTTAACCATATGCCGCCACCGTCTATACCCTAGAATGGTTGGGCCTCCGCAGTAGCGAATCGGCGGTCAAACCGATGAGCAAAACTGCATCGCTGCGCGAGAACCTGCAGCCATGAACGACAACCAGACACCAGCGTCGTTTCGCATCCGCCAAGCCACGCCCGCAGACATTCCGGCACTGATGCGCCTCAAGCGTCTGCTCGCCGAGGGTGAGAATTCGCTGCATGCCGTGCGCGCCACTGCGGCGGATTGGTTGCGCGATGGCTTCGGCCCTCTTCCGGGCTTTTGCGCTTTCGTGGCCGAGGCGGATGGCGCCGTCATCGGCATGGCGACCTGCAGCCGGCGGGTCATCACCGGCTGGAACGGCCCGGTGATTTTTTTGCAGGACCTGATCGTCGAACCGTTCCACCGCCGGCGCGGCGTTGGACGCGCCCTCACCGCACGCGTCGCCGCGCTTGCCTGCGACCTTGGCAGTCCGATTGTCGAGTTGACGGTGCGGTCCGACAATCCGGCGCAGGCGTTCTACCGCGATAACGGCTTTACGCCGCTGCCGCATTGCCTCACCTACGTGCTGTCCGGGCCGGAGTTGCGCGCCCTGGGCGCGGGGACGACGCAAGTGCCGAGGACAGCAGGCAAAAAAGAAGCGCCGGCCGCGTCAGCCAAGTCGTAAGCCAAGTTCAGTATTGCTGGCGTTCAATACTGACCTTTGGGCTCCAGGCCGAGCAGATATTGGCCGAACATGCTGCCCGTTGAGTCCCAGTTGAGACTGATGTGCGATCCGGCGGCATGCGCATCGCGCCAGAACCGCTGCAGCGGATGGTCGAGATACAGCCCCTGCCCGCCGGCCGCCAGAAACAGCGCATCGATCGCCTGGATCGAGAGCCGCGCGCAGAACGCCTGATCGCGCCGATTGCGCAGCCGCACGTCGAGACTGACCGCCTCACCGCGCGCCGCCATGTCATAGGCCTCCGCAAGATCGCGGAAAATCAGCAACCGCGCCGCGTCGATACATCCCGTGGCCTCGGCGGCGCGTAGTTGCACCGTTGTCAGCTCCGCCATCTTGCGATTGCCGCCGGCCACGGCACCGCGCGTGGTGCGCCCCTTCGCCATGTCGAGAAATTCGGCGAGCGCACCCTCCGCCATGCCTAAGAGCGGCACCACGATCGTGGCCGGCAGCACCGCGAGGAACGATTGCTTGTAGAGCGGATTTTTGTGCGCGCGCATTCCAGGCGCGGTCGCCGCGGACAGTTCGGCAAAGGGCACCGCGCGGCGCGCCGGCACGAATACCTTGTCGGCAACGATGGTTTTGCTGCCGGTGCCGCAAAGACCCATCGTGTGCCAATTGTCGTCAATGACGATGTCGGCCGTGCGCAGCAGAAAGAAGCCGGGCTGCGGCGGGCCGCCGGCTTGCGGGATCATGCCGCCGAGAATCTGCCATTGGGCGTTGTCGCAGCCGCTGCAGAAGCTGCCGGCGCCCGAAACCAGAAAGCCGCCGTCGACAGCTTCCGCCCGCGCCACCGGCGCGTAGGTGCCGGTGGCGGCCGCCGTGGGGTCGGCCCAGATTTCCTCCTGCGCTTCTTCTGAAAAGCACGCCAGCAGCCATTGGTGGGACGCAAGCAGCCCATAGACCCAGCCGGTCGAGCCGCAGCCGCTCGCCACCACCGCCTCGATCTGCGCCATCACCTCGAAGCCGTACTCGAAGCCGCCATAGGCGCGCGGCTGCATGATACGGAACAGGTCCGCCTGCCGCATCCGCGCGATCATGTCCTCGCTGACGCGGCGCGCGCGTTCGGTCTCGACCGCCCGCTCCCGCGCCAACCGCGCGATGTCGCGCGCGCGTTCAACGAGCTCGGCGACATCAGGCCGACCGAGCGGCGGAGTCGCTGCATCCATCGTTCAATACCAGTGCGGCTGCCAGATCATCAGCGCCATGATGGCAATCATGCCGGAAAGCCCGGCAAGTGCAATCACGCACCAGAACCGGAACAGGCGGCGATAGGAGTCCGGCAGCGGCTTGCCGTTGACGGCGGCTTCCTGCGTTACCTTGCGGATACGCCGCTCGATGAGAAGATTGGCCAGCCATGCCAGGACGACAGCGCCGTAGATCGCACTCGACACCTCGGTCCAGTACTCATCGAGGTGCGCTCCGATGGCGTCGGCGAGCAGATAGCCCGCAAGCGGAGTCAGCACCACTGCCGGCAACATCAGCATGAATTCGGCGCGCACCGCGAACAGCACCGTGACCGCGACAACCGACGTATTTTTCGAGCGCCGCGCGAACACCATGAACAGCACAATTGCGAGCCATGTGCCGAACATGACCGCAATCGCGATCATGTGCACGAATTTGATGGCGTAGATGGTGTCGAGCATGGGTCAGATCGTCATTCCGGCGCGCACATGATGCAGACCCGGAATCCATAATTCACGGTGCGCAAGGGATCGGCTTTAGCCCAACCTTGAGGATCGTGGCTACGGATTCCGGCTCTCGCTTGCCAAGTTCGCTTGCGAGTTCGCTTGGCCGAAACGACCGATACAACAACTCAGAACGGAATTTCGTCGTCCATATCGCCGCGGCCGGCGCCCGCCCCTGCCGCGGCGGCGACTTTCCGCGTCGGTCCGGGCGAACCGAAATCGCCCGCCGGTGTCGGAGCCGAAATCGCCGCCCGAGCTGCCGCCCGCGCCGCCGGCACGGTCGAGCAGGGTAAGCTCGCCGCGGAACCCCTGCAGCACCACCTCGGTCGAGTAGCGGTCCTGGCCGGACTGGTCCTGCCATTTGCGCGTCTGCAACGCGCCTTCAACGTAAACCTTCGAGCCCTTTTTCAAATATTGCTCGGCGACCTTGCACAGATTCTCGTTGAAGATCACGACGCGGTGCCACTCGGTCTTTTCCTTGCGCTCGCCGGTCGCCTTGTCGCGCCAGGAGTCCGAGGTGGCGATGCGCAGGTTCGCGATCGGCCTGCCATCCTGGGTCCGGCGAATTTCCGGATCGGCGCCGAGATTGCCGATCAGGATCACTTTGTTCACGCTTCCCGCCATCACACGCTCCGTTCGCTTCCGCGCTCTGAATTGCGTCCCTGTATTGTCCGCCACCGTACTGCCGGACTTGTCACCGGCAAGGCCGATCGGGCCGCTATCGGCCTTATCCACACACGCGTCGTCACGCGCGCTATCAGCGGCCCGCCTTAGTTCTTACTTTGTTCCCGGTCGGAAAGCAAGGTTTGGCCAGCACCGACGCACTCAGACGCAGAAAAGTCCTGTGTGTGGATCGTTCTATCCGACTCGTCGGATTGAGAGGCGGAAAGTCGGCCCTTGTGGCATTCGGGTAACATCATTCCAGCGTAAAACCAGATACTTATTGGGAACCGGGAACCGGCGGACCGAAATTTTCAGGCGGCCGCGCCGGGCGAAATAAGCGACTTGCGGGGGCGTCGCAGTGCAGGAGAAATCCAAATGAAGCGAACGCTGTTTGCCGGCGCTATCGCAATTGTAATTGCAAGCCCCGCATTCGCCGCCGATCTGCCGGCGGCCCCGCCGGCGCAGGCACCCGCCGCTTACGTTCCGGTCGCGCCGCCGGTCTACAACTGGAGTGGCATCTATATTGGCGCCAATGCTGGCGGGCTCGTGGTTCAGCCAATCGAATCCGACAAATTTCACCTGGTCGCGGGCGGCACAAGCTCCGGCCAGTCATTCAACGACAGTGGTTTCGCTGCGGGCGGCCAGCTCGGCGCAAACTTCCAGAGCGGCCAGTTGGTGTTCGGCATCGAAGGCGACGCCGATTACCTGTCACAATAAGGCAAGCGTCACCGCAGCGGATTCGCGACCGGCGGCTCCGTCCAGCACACCTACACGCTGGACTTTCTCTCGACCGTCCGCGGCCGTCTCGGCTTCGCTTGGGATCGCGCGCTGATTTACGGCACCGGCGGTTTGGCGATGGGCGACTACAGCATCCAACGCACGCAGATTCGACAGTCGCTGCCTTGCGCCTGCCGGCACACTCGCAGAACTGTGAGCGATTTCCGCCTCGGCTAGGCGGCAGGCGCCGGCGTCGAATACGCCTTCACGGATATGGTCACCGCTCGCGCCGAATATCTCGTTGCCGCGCTTGAGAGCGTCAGCACCGACCTACAATTTCGCAGTCAATGGCACCGCACCCAGAGTCCGCCGACGGAATACGTCAACGTCGTGCGCGGCGGACTGAACTTTAAGTTCGGCGGCTTAGCTCGACAAATTCCGAGTTTGAACGTTGGGGCGTCGGGGGACGAGCGCGGGGTGAGGGAGTGGCCGCCGGGCAAACCGGCGGAGGTTCCCTCACCCTGCTGCTTTTCGCAGGGCAACCGGCAATTCATCGGGCGCTCGCGGCGAGCCGCATAGGCAATCCACCCATAGGCCACCGAGCGCCGAAATTGGCCGTTTGTGGCATTTGGGTCACATCCTTTTGGGGCGAATTCGGCTACCTTTTGACTCACAAGAAACGCGCTTCGTGGATCGCCGCATAGACCGATCCGCCAACAAACAGAACGTTGTGGGGCGTCGCAGCGTACAGGAGAATGCAGATGAAGCGGATGTTGTTTGCTGGCGTGCTGTCGCTGTTCGCCGCAACTCCCACCGCATGGGCCGCCGATCTTCCGGCCGCGCCGCCGCCGCAAGCCCCCGCCGCCTACGTGCCGGTCGTGCCGCCGGTCTATAACTGGAGCGGCATCTATATCGGCATCAACGGCGGTTACGCGTTCGGTAACAGCGATTGGAACTCATCTGGGGTGTTCACCCCAGCCACGGGTAATTTCAACGTCAATGGCGGACTTGTCGGCGGAACCGTCGGGATCAATTTCCAAAGCGGGCCGGTCGTCTATGGCCTGGAGGCCGACGGGGACTGGACCGATATCCAGGGAAGCACCAGTAACGGCGCCTGCGTTACTCCGGCAACTTGCCAAACATCGAATGACTGGCTCGCCACGTTCCGTGGCCGCGTCGGCTACGCCTTCGACCGCGTCCTTGTCTACGGGACCGCGGGCGGCGCTGTCGGCGACGTCAAGGCGACAATAACAGTTCCTGGCTTTCCGTCAGCATCAACCGACAGCACCCAATTTGGTTGGACCGCGGGCGGCGGTGTGGAATTCGCGCTCACCGAAAATATCACCGCCAAGGCGGAATACCTTTTCGTTGATCTTTCAAATGGGTCGCTAAGTTGTGCTGCGGGCGCTTGCAACGGCAACGCCACGGCCATCAACGTGCCGGTCCAGTTCGACGCCAGCATCGTGCGCGCCGGCCTGAATTTCAAATTCAATCCGTGGTGACGGCTCGTCCGATCCGGAGATCAAGAGCTTTCGAGTCTGGGCGTCGGGGAATGGGGTGTCGGGGAATGGGGTGTCGGGGGATGGGCGCAGGGTGAGGGAGTAGCCGCCGGACTGGTGGAAGCTTCCTCACCCTGTTTCTTCCGACTGCGGCTTGGCGGTGTCTCGGGGAAGGCCAAGCTGCTCGACAGCGCGCCGAAACACGGCGCCGCTGGTCGCTTCAAGCGGACGGCGAGCACGCCTCGGACCAACGAGGCGGCCAAGTATCGCGTACCATCCGCAACGGAGCGAGCGGCAAGGGCCGGCAGGGTGCCGGCCCTTGTCATTTGAGCGCACGGAGTGGCGCGTCATCGCCCGCGGAAGCGGGAATCCATCTTCAGCAAAATGCGCTGGATTCCCGCCTGCGCGGGAATGAGCGGGAATGTCGGCGGATGCAGCCCGCCCCACACTGGCAAATCCGCCGCGTTCTCACTACGTTCGGCTGATGCATCACGGCACTGTGCCAGACCTGCGCGCGCAGTCGCCGTCTTCCCGAGTTCCGGCATGAATGACCTGTTCGACAAGGCGGCGAAGGGTTCCGAGCAGCGTCGCACCAGCGCGAGCGCCGCCGAGCGCCGCGAAGACATCCGCCGCGCCGCCGATCGCCGCATCATCGCGATCCGCGGCGCGCGCGAGCACAACCTCAAGAACGTCGACCTCGACCTGCCGCGCGACCAGCTCGTGGTGCTGACCGGGCTGTCCGGCTCGGGCAAAAGCTCGCTCGCCTTCGACACCATCTATGCGGAGGGCCAGCGCCGCTATGTCGAGAGCCTGTCGGCCTATGCGCGCCAGTTCCTGGAGATGATGCAGAAGCCCGACGTCGACCAGATCGACGGGCTGTCGCCGGCCATCTCCATCGAGCAGAAGACCACTTCGCGCAATCCGCGCTCCACCGTCGGCACCGTCACCGAGATCTACGACTACATGCGGCTGTTGTGGGCGCGCGTCGGCGTGCCCTACTCGCCCGCGACCGGCCTGCCGATCGAGAGCCAGACCGTGTCGCAGATGGTCGACCGCATCATGGCGCTCCCCGAGGGCACGCGGCTCTATCTGCTGGCGCCGGTGGTGCGCGGGAGGAAGGGCGAGTACCGCAAGGAGCTCGCCGAGCTATCAGAAGAAAGGCTTCCAGCGCGTCAAGATCGACGGCAAGTTCCATGAGATCGCCGAGGCGCCGGCGCTCGACAAGAAATTCACCCACGACATCGACGTGGTGGTCGACCGCATCGTGGTGCGCCCCGACATCGCCACCCGGCTCGCGGATTCGCTGGAGACCGCGCTGAAGCTCGCCGAGGGGCTGGCGGTAGCGGAGCTTGCCGACGCCGCGCCGGTCGAAGGCGCCAAGGCCAACCGCCAGCGCAACGAGACCGCCGAGCGCCTCGTCTTTTCGGAAAAATTCGCCTGCCCGGTGTCCGGCTTCACCATTCCGGAAATCGAACCGCGGCTGTTCTCGTTCAACAATCCGTTCGGCGCCTGCCCGAAATGCGGCGGGCTCGGCGTCGAGCAGCACATCGACGCCGACCTCGTCATTCCCGACAAGGAGCGCACCTTGCGCAAAGGCGCCATCGCGCCGTGGGCCAAATCGTCGTCGCCGTATTACGTGCAGACGCTCACCGCGCTCGGCAAGCACTACAAGTTCACGCTCGACACCAAGTGGAAGGACCTGGCGAAGAAGACCCAGGACGCGATCCTGTACGGCTCCGGCGACACCGAAATCCGCTTCTCCTACGACGACGGCATGCGCGCCTACGACACCAAGCGGCCGTTCGAAGGCGTCATCACCAATCTGGAACGCCGTTTCCGCGAGACCGACAGCGACTGGGCGCGCGAAGAAATCGGCCGCTATTTCACCGACGTCCCGTGCGAGGCCTGCAAAGGCTTCCGCCTCAAGCCCGAGGCGTTGTGCGTGAAGATCGGCGGCAAGCATATCGGCGAAGTCTCCGACATGTCGGTCAAAGGCGCAGCCGTCTGGTTCACTGAGCTTCCCCAGCGGCTTACTCCGAAGCAGAACGAGATCGCCGTGCGCGTGCTCAAGGAAATCCGCGAGCGGCTCACCTTCCTGGTCGATGTCGGCCTCGAATATCTCACGCTGGCCCGCGCGTCCGGCACGCTGTCGGGCGGCGAGAGCCAGCGCATCCGGCTCGCCTCGCAGATCGGCTCCGGCCTCACCGGCGTACTCTACGTGCTCGACGAGCCGTCGATCGGCCTGCACCAGCGCGACAACGCTCGGCTTCTGGAAACGCTGCGGCGGCTGCGCGACCTCGGCAACACCGTGATCGTGGTCGAGCACGACGAGGACGCGATCCGCGCCGCCGACCACGTCGTCGATGTGGGACCCGGGGCCGGCGTGCACGGCGGCAACATCGTCGCCGAAGGCACGCCCGACGACATCATGGCCAACCCGGCCTCGCTGACCGGGCAGTACCTCAACGGCGTGCGCGAGATCGCGATCCCGGAGCGGCGGCCGCCCAACATGCACCGCGCGCTGAAAATCGTCGGCGCGCGCGGCAACAACCTGAAAAACATCACCGCCGAAATTCCGCTCGGCCTGTTCACCGCCGTCACCGGCGTATCCGGCGGCGGCAAGTCGACGCTGCTGATCGACACGCTCTACAAGACGCTAGCGCGGCGCCTGAACGGCGCCAACGAGGCCCCCGCCCCGCACGACCGCATCGAAGGCATCGAGCACCTCGACAAGATCATCGACATCGACCAGTCGCCGATCGGCCGCACGCCGCGCTCCAATCCCGCGACCTATACGGGCGCGTTCACCCCGATCCGCGAATGGTTCGCCGGCCTGCCTGAGAGTCACGCGCCCGCGGCTACGAGCCCGGCCGCTTCTCGTTCAACGTCAAGGGCGGCCGCTGCGAGGCCTGCCAGGGCGACGGCGTCATCAAGATCGAGATGCACTTCCTGCCCGATGTCTACGTCACCTGCGACGTCTGCAAGGGCAAGCGCTACAATCGCGAAACCCTCGAAGTGCTGTTCAAGGGCAAATCGATCGCCGACGTGCTCGACATGACGGTCGAGGAGGCGCTCGAGTTCTTCAAGGCGGTGCCGCGGGTGCGCGACGTGCTGATGCTCCTGCACCGCGTCGGCCTCGACTACATCCATGTCGGCCAGCAGGCGACCACGCTGTCCGGCGGCGAGGCGCAGCGCGTCAAGCTCGCCAAGGAGCTGAGCAAGCGCGCGACGGGGCGCACGCTCTACATTCTGGACGAACCCACCACCGGTCTGCATTTCCACGACGTGGCAAAGCTGCTCGAAGTGCTGCACGAGCTGGTCGAGACCGGCAACAGTGTCGTCGTCATCGAGCACAACCTCGAAGTCATCAAAACCGCCGACTGGATCATCGACCTCGGCCCCGAAGGCGGCGACGGCGGCGGGCAGATCGTCGCCGCCGGCACGCCCGAGCAGATCGCCGCCACCAAGGGCAGCTATACCGGGCAGTTCCTCAAGCCGGTGCTGGCGCGGGGGGCGGCGTCGAAGCGCAAGAAACGGGTCGAGGCGGCGGAGTAAGGCCCTTTTTGTGCCTTTTGCGCTAGACCCGGTTCCCTTAAATCACTTTTTTTACATATTTTTTGCAGATTGTGGCCTATAAGGCTGAGTATGCAGCCCAGGAACTTAAAATGTTGATCCGTTTTACCCTCGAAAATTTTCTCTCGATTCGAGAAAAACAAGAACTCTCATTGGTGGCCTCCGCGATTAAGGACGCGGGCGCTTCGCCTGTATCAATTCCAAACACGGAGCACTCACTTTTGCCGGCGGTGGTGCTCTATGGTGCCAACGCTTCTGGGAAAAGTAATTTCATTGCGGGCCTTCAATTTTTTTCTCGCGTCGTCAGGTTTTCGCACGAGCGGGGGGAGCCCGGCAGCCGCATACCGAGAACACCGTTTCTTCTCGACGAAAAGCTGCGAAAGGTCCCGACTCGATGCAACATTGAATTTTTGTTGGAAGGCGTCCGCTATGAATACGGATTCACATGCGACGACGAAAGTTACGTGGAAGAATGGCTCTACACATTTCCATCGACTAAACGCCAGACGTTATTTGTTCGAGAACCCCACAAAAAGCATATTTATTTTGGGAAGAATTTAAAAGGAAACTCGAGAACTGTTGAAACACTGATGAGGTCAAATAGTCTATTTTTGTCGGTTGCTGCCCAAAACGCACATGAGCAACTAACACCAATATATTCGTATCTAACCAACTTTTCGTTCGCCTTCGGCATAACAAACAGCCCTTCCGACGCTTTTAGGGCATTTAGGGATGGAAACTTTGATCGCCGAATAATGGAACTTCTCAAGCACGCGGACACGGGCATTGCAGACTATCGATTCGAAGAATTGGCGTCATCCGACAGCGCAGCAAGTTTTGAAACCGAGCTCACTGCACTTCTCAAAAAACATGTTCCCGATTTTAATCTGCCGGCGACTCAGACTACAAAACTCATATCATTAGCTCATTCTACTGCTGCTGGAGAGCCTGTTTTCTTGGACCTCTCCTCTGAAAGCAGCGGCACTCTGAGATTGCTTATCCTGTTCAGAGCGATATTTAATGCTTTGGATCAAGGAGCTCTAATCGCAATCGATGAAATCGATGCAAGCCTGCATACCTATTTAGTTGAGGATATTATTTCTCTTTTTAATTCAGCGGCAACGAATAAAAAAGGCGCGCAGCTGATTGCGACTACACATGACACAAACTTGCTGAGCGGCAAATTACTTCGAAGAGATCAGATATGGTTTGTGGAAAAAGACAAATCAGGTTCAAGTTCCCTTTATCCTCTTACAGACGTACGTACCCGTAATACCGACAACATTGAGCGGGGGTATTTGGAAGGTAGATTTGGCGCCGTCCCGTTTAAGGGTCGGCTCGAATCGCTTTTTAGCGGGAAGAATTGAACGTGGCGAGTCGTCGGCGATCGCTGAATCGTAGAAGGGCCACTCGCAACCCAAAGCCCAGAACAATTATCGTCTGCGAAGGACGTTTGACAGAGCCCGATTATTTCTACGCGTTGGCAAGGTCCTCAGGTGCACTGGTGTCTTTTGAAAGGGCCGCGGGTGTGCCGTTATCCGTCGTAAATAAAGCAATCGGCACACTCAAAACGACCAGGCGAACATCGAGTTTTTCGCGATACGATATGCCCGACCATGACGCAATCGTCATTGCGAGCGAAGCGAAGCAATCCAGGTCTTCCGAGCGAGCGGCCCTGGATTGCTTCGTCGCTCCGCTCCTCGCAATGACGCGCCCCGCGGCGTCAACCCACCCTCCTCATCGCGCCTCGGCGCGTTACTATGACGGCCTTTCACAATCCGGAGTCCGCCATGTCCCCCATTCGCGGCAGCTGCCTGTGCGGCGGCGTCAAATTCGAGATCACCGGGCCGCTGTTCGCGCCGCTGAACTGCCATTGCTCGCAGTGCCGCAAGCAGCATGGCGCGGCGTTTCGCAGCCGCGTGCGCGTGGCGGCTTCGGATGTGCGCTTCGTCAGCGGCGAGCATCTGCTCAAGTTCTACGAAAGCCCGCGCGGGTATCAGCGCGGCTTCTGCTCCGAATGCGGCTCGCCGATCATCAACCGCGCCGGACCGAACCGGAAGATGCCGCCGGAATTTCCCGATCCGCCGTCGCCGCAATACGGCATCCCGCTGGCCATCCTCGACGACCCGCCGCTACGGCCGCAGCTGCACTGTTTCGTCGGCAGCAAGGCGCCGTGGTACGAGATCACCGACGATTTGCCGCAATACGCCGAATATCCGCCGCCCGGATAACTCTGCGCCGACCACTCCGCGTCATGCCCGGCCTTGTGCCGGGTATCAACGTCTTGCTTGCACGGCGACATCAAATAAGACGTGGATGGCCGGGACAAGCCCGGCAATGACGAGGAGAATAACCGAGGCCCGTCATTTCGCGGCGTTGCACGCCGGAATCGTATTCCGCAGGTCGTCCTCCAGATTGGCGCGGTCGATGTAATCTTCGACGAGGACTTTCCCGGAGCTGTCCGCAATGAACAATTGCATGGTCATCAGCGTGACGGGAAACCCGTAATTCGGCGTCACGGTGTAGTTCAAAGTGATCTGCACATCATAGTCGTCGGCGCGGAGCGTGGTGAGTAAGTCGTCACTGATGATCTTGTAACCCTCCCCAGTCAGGATTTGCGTCACGTAGGTTTTCGTGCCGCCGTCGGAGGACTGGTTCGAGCTGACCTTCAATTTCACCACGCAGATCGGCGCCGCCGCATCTGCGCCGGCCGGATGCAAGATCAGCAGAGACGCGAACAGCGCTATCGCCGAAAAGATGGACTTCCTGCACGTTGACCATGTCCCGGCCCCCCGCGCGACACGCAACGCGGTGAGCACTTCGTGTTTTTCGCACATTCTTCAGAGCCCCCGCCCGGTCGTCGCCGCATTGCTGGGCCTACGCCCACGGCCGCCGCGATGACATACCACAATGGCGTCACCACCGGGCTTGACCCGGTGGTCCACGCTGAAAGGCGGCATGGATTGCCGGGTCAAGCCCGGCAATGACGCCGCGCAAGATGCTATACTGGCGGCATGCGCGCCCTCCTTCACCTTCCGCGTCTTGTGGCGCTTGCCTCGCTGGGCGTCGTCATCATGAGCGCGAGCACCGCCGCGGCAGAGGACGATGCCCGCATGAAGCAGTTGCGGCTCCTGTGCGCGCAGCTCAGCGGCGACCTGACCGACCCGGGCGGCATGGCAGCATTCCGGCGCTGCCTCACCACGCACGATCCGCTTAACGAGATCCGGCGCGACAACAACATCGCGGCGCCGGCGGATCGGCCGAACGCGGCGCCGCCCAAAGGCTTCGGGCGCGACAGCCGCCGCCACATCGCCGGCAATGTCGAGAGTTTCCAGGCCGGCGCGGCCAACGTCGTCTATGTGGTCGATGGCGCGGGCAAGCTCTGGCACGGCACGATCGACGGCAAGGACGCCTATCAGATCGCCGAACAGGTGGGCGGCGTTCGCTTCGTCGACGGTCATCTGTTCATTCGCGGCAGCGACGGCGTGCTGTGGTGGCTCAAGCCTGACGGCGCCAGGCCCATCGAGGTCGACCGGGGGGTTGCCGGCTTGCAGCCGCTCAGCGCCGGCCTGATCTACGTGCTCGGCGCCAACCGCACGCTGTGGCGCGAAACCGGCGATGGCGGCCAGCGCGCCGAGGTCGATCGCACCGTGAGGAATTTTCAGGCGATCGACGCGAGCATCATCTATGTGCTCGGCACCGACGGCAAGCTGTGGCGCGAGACCGGCGACATGCGCACGCGCACGTTCGTCGCCAGCAACATCCTGGCGTTTCAGCACGTTGCGGACGGCGACACGATGTATGTAATGACTGCGGATTCGACGCTGTGGCGGCGCGGCGGCGACGGCAAGGCCGAGCAAGTCGACCAGTCGGTCGCCGCGTTCCAGGCGATCGACGCCAAAACCGTGTTCGTGCTCGGCAAAGACGGACGGCTCTGGCGCGACAGCGGCGGGCGCAGCGGGGCCATGCTGGTCGATCACGATCTGCTGGTGCGCGCCGGCAACGCCGCATTCCACGCCGACGATCCGCGGCACGTCTACGTTCTCGCCGGCGACCGCACGCTCTGGCTCGAAACGCTGCCCTGACGCCGCCCGCCGGTCCTACGTCACGATCCTGCTCAGCACGGCCTGCATCTGCTGCAACACCTCGCGGGTCTTCTCCGCGTAGAACGCGTTCACGACCTCGCTGATCGCCTGCACTTTCGGATCGAGCGGGTTGATGCCGGCAGCCACCAGCCGGGCGTGCAGTTCCTTGAGTACTTCGTCTTTCTCGAACATTTGGTCCTCCCGCGCTCCGGTTCTGCGTTGTCGTGATATGACCGCCGCGTGGGGCGGCGCGGACCCGCAAAGGAAAGCCATGAGCCCGATCGAATTTGCCCCCAAAAGCCTGTTCGCAGCGCGATACTACACGTTAAAGCGCGATGGCGTGGAGATCGGCCGGATCGACTGCGGCGGCATCCGCCAGCCCGCGTCGATCGTGATCGGCGACGCCGCGTTCCGTCCCGCGCGCGACGGCGTCCTGCGGGCCACGTATCATCTCGACGGCAACGGGGCGCGCCTTGCCAGCGCCGTACCGGCCGGCGCCGCCTTGCGCCGGTTCACGGTGGAGGCCGGCGCGCGGACCTGCACGCTTGCGGTCGCGTCCTGGACCGGCCGCCGCTTCACCCTTACGGAAAACGGCACCGCTGTCGGCACGATCGCGCGGATCGGATTTTTCACCACGAAATGCCAGGCCGATCTTCCCGACGATCTGCCGCTCGAGGTGCAGGCGTTCCTGATCTGGCTGGTCATTATCACCTGGCGACGGCAGGCCGCGACAAACGCCGTCATCTCCGGGGCTGTCGCCTTCCAAGTCCACTTCGCAATAGCGAGCGTGGGCCTCCTTTTCGTCACCACCGGGCTTGACCCGGTGGTCCATGCTGGCGGGACGGCCGCATGGATTGCCGGATCAAGTCCGGCAATGACGAATGCAGACCCCCGTCATGCCCGGCCTTGTGCCGGGCATCCACGTCTTTCCTTATCTGGACGCTGCAAAGACGTGGATGGCCGCGACAAGCCCGGCCATGACGATTAGGGAAAGCGTGCAACCCAGCGCACCCCGGACATGCTACAGTCCGCCCATGAAAGTCGAAGACATCGAAGAAGCCATCCTCAAGCTGTCGCCCGACGAGCTGGCGAAATTCCGTCGCTGGTTCGCGGAATTCGAATCCGGCATGGGCGCGCCGAAAGTTCCGCAGCGGGCGGCCGTGAAGCTCGGCCGCATCGCCGGACGAACGCTCGCCGAATGGCGCAGGCTGTCGCGCGAGCCTTAAGCCCGAGCTTTAAACCCAATGGCAACACGACAAGCGCGACTCGACGCCTTCACGCATGAAGGCGAACCGCCCGTGGGCCAGCCGCTTGAACTTTTGTGCGAGGACCACGTCGGCACTTACGTGCTGCCGTTCCTGTGCCGGTGGACAAACCCGGATTGGCAAAGCGTCGAGAGCGGCCAGCGCATCGAAGCCACCGTAATAGGCTGGCGCCCGCGCGGCTGATCGCATAAATCACCCGGGCGGAAAGCATCGGCAAGGACGAACGAACCACATGGGTAAAGGGCGATCCAAAGAGCCTGAATTCCTCGAACGGCAGACGGCGGCAGCCAACGCCAAGAAGGCGTTGCTGGAACGGTTCCGGGCCAAAGCGGCGGACCCGGCCACCGCCGAATTGCAGCAGAAGCGGGCGGCGGAGGCCGCCGCACGGACCGCCGCCAGGGAAGCCCGCGAGGCCGAGAAGGCCGAACGCAGGGCCCGCGAGGCCGAGGCCGCCGCGGCGGCCCAGCGCGAGGCGGCGGCCCAGGCCGAACGCGAAGCCGCCGAGGCGGCCGAACGCGCCCGCGCCGCGGAGGCAGAAGCCAAGGCCGAGCGCGACGCCCGTTACGCGGCCCGCAAGGCCCGAGGGAAAAAGAAGCGCTGAGCTTTCCCCGCTCATTCCCGCGCAAGCGGGAAGTCGAGCCTGCGTCCCCGCTTGCGCGGGGACGAGCGAATGGATGGCGCGACGGTATCATCGGTGTGCGTAGCAATACGCTGTGCCGTCCCTCACATTACGTGCAACGTAGGGCGGATTAGCGAAGCGTAATCCGCCAATCTTTCTGGACCTGCCAACAAAAATGGTGGGGTACGCCGCTTTGCGGCCAACCCACCCTACAGAGACTGTCATGAAAAAGATCGGCTTTCTCTCCTTCGGCCATTGGACCCCGTCGCCGCACTCGCAAGTGCGCACCGCGTCCGATGCATTGCTGCAATCGATCGATCTCGCGGTCGCTGCCGAAGAGCTCGGCGCCGACGGCGCGTTCTTCCGCGTGCATCACTATGCCCGCCAGCTCGGCTCGCCCTTCCCGCTCCTCGCCGCCGTCGGCGCGCGAACCAAGAAGATCGAGATCGGCACCGCGGTCATCGATATGCGCTACGAGAACCCGCTCTACATGGCGGAGGATGCGGGGGCGGCCGACATCATCAGCGGCGGCCGGCTGCAGCTCGGCATCAGCCGCGGCTCACCAGAGCAGGTGATCGATGGCTGGCGTTATTTCGGCTACGCGCCGCCCGAAGGCCAAAGCGACGCCGACATGGCGCGCCGCCACACCGAGGTGTTTCTCGAAGTCCTGCGCGGCCAGGGTTTCGCCAAGCCCAATCCGCGGCCGATGTTCGCCAACCCGCCGGGGCTGCTCCGGCTTGAGCCGCATTCGGAGGGCCTGCGCGAGCGCATCTGGTGGGGCGCGGGCTCGAGCGAGACGGCCGAATGGGCCGCCAAGATCGGGATGAACCTGCAAAGCTCGACGCTGGTTTATGACGAGACCGGCGAGTCGCTCGCCGTGCAGCAGGCGAAACAGATCCGCAAATTCCGCGAGGCCTGGAAGGCTGCCGGCCACACGCGCACGCCGCGCGTTTCCGTCAGCCGCAGCATCTTCGCGCTGATCGACGATCGCGACCGCTCCTATTTCGGCCACGACGGCGAGAACGAAGACCAGATCGGCTTCCTAGGCGACGGGCGCAAGACGGTGTTCGGCAAGAGCTACGCCGCCGAGCCCGACGCGCTGGTCGAGCAGCTCAAGAAGGACGAGGCCATCGCCGAGGCCGACACGCTGCTGCTCACCGTGCCCAACCAGCTCGGCGTCGATTACAACGCCCACGTCATTGAGGCGATCCTCAAGCACGTCGCCCCCGCGATGGGGTGGCGGTGAGGCGTCATTCCGGGGCGCGCGCAGCGCGAACCCGGAATCCATAACCCCGGCGCTTGCAGCGTTTGCGCTGCGCAAATACTGAACCCGCTGTGACTATGATTCCGGGCTCCTCGCTGACGCTCGGCCCCGCAATGACGGAGCGCATGCCCTACTCCCTCGTCATCTTCGATCTCGACGGCACGCTGGTCGACAGCTTCCCGTGGTTCCTGCGCAACATCAACGACACCGCCGACAAATTCGGCTTCCGCCGCGTGCCGGACGACGAGATCGCGTCACTGCGCCGTTCGGGCCTGCGCGAGATTTTCGAGCGCCTTGACGTGCCGCCGCGGAAGCTACCCGCGATCGTGCGCCACATGCGGCGGCTCAAGAGCGAACAGGCGGCGAGCATCGCGCTGTTTCCCGGCGTCGCGGCGATGCTGCAAGCGCTCGCCGATGCCGGACTGCGCCTGGCGGTGGTCAGTTCCGATCGTGAAGCCAATGCGCGGCGCCAGCTCGGCGCTGATATCATGGCGCTGTTTTCCACGTTCGATTGCGGCGCATCGCTGTTCGGAAAGGCGGCCAAATTCCGCCGCGCGATCCGGAGCGCGCGCGTGCCCGCCGAGAACGTCATCGCGATCGGCGACGAAATCCGCGACATCGAGGCCGCGCGTGCCGCCGGCATCGCCTGCGCCGCGGTGACCTGGGGCTATTCCGCGCCGGAGGTGTTGCTCGACGCACAAGCCCGACATGGTGTTCGAGCGCATGGAGGACATCAGCCTGTAGCCTGCTCGACGTCGAATGACGATCGCGGGCAAAGCCGTGCCCGCGATGAGGCGGCGGTGACCGTCCCTGAATCGCCACCCTGAGGTGCGAGCAAAGCGAGCCTCGAAGGGCGGCGGCCCGGGACTCCTCGGCAGCATTCCTTCGAGGCTCGCGGCGCGCGCGAGCACCTCAGGATGACGGTGTCGTTAGGTCTCCGCTTTCGCGGGGACGGGCGGTCATGGCAGTCTGCTCAATTCGAGTACCTGGGGGAGCGACATGCCGCAGTCAGACGAAGATCAAATCCGCGAGCTTGAAAACCAGTTCAACGCCGCATGGGACGCCCACGATCCGGAAGGCCTTGCGGCGTCGCTTGCCGACGACGCCCAGTTCATCACTGTGAACGGCGCCTGGACCACGACGCGAAACGGCTTCCGCGATCTGATGGCGCGCCTGCACGGCGCAACCGGCCCGTTTCGGACCAGTACGCGCCGGACGCCGGAGATGCAGGTGACCTTTCTCGGCCCCGACGTCGCCATCCTGCATTCGCGATTCTGGATCGACGGCGAAGTGCTGCACGACGAACACAGCGTGCCGTCCCGCGAGAGCGTCGGCACGCGCGTCGTGCACAGGATCGGCGGCCGCTGGCGCATCGTCGCCACGCAGAACACCGATGTCCGCCAGGGTCGGCGGCATTGAACGCGACGACTGGCTTCCATCATTGTACCGTTTTTATTGACAACGTCTCTAAATATGATACTATGATTCTCACCTCGCTCACTGTTTGTGAGGGGCCTTTCGGCCGAGGGTACTCCCCGAGAGGGAGCGAGGGCGGTCCTGCGGGCGGAGCCATACACTCTGCGCGCAGGCGGTTCGGAAACTCGCCCGGCCTGCCACGACGCAGGTCCGCCAGGAGCTGGCTGCCCGGGTAGCGCATGTCGTCGCTACCATGAAGCGCGGGACCGGACTGAGCCAGGCCTAAGAACCTGGCGAGAACCGCGGTAGGGCGCCGAAAGGCGAGCGCGTCTCCCAAAAGGAGCGCGCGCCGCGACGAACGCTTCAGACAGGCCAGTTCTGCCTGCTGGCGGGATCCGCGGTATCTACCCCCCGCGTCTTTCGGCGCTCCGCCTCCCTCAAGTGAGGCGACCGTTCGTGAAAAACGTCGGGAGAACTCGGGCACAACAAATACGTGCCGCGAGAACGGCTGGTGTCGCACCGGCGCCGCGCTTATGCTGTTATTTCCTGTAACCACGACAATGGGGGTTGGCGATGGCGAAAAAAGCAAGAGCGGCAAAGAAGGCGAAAAAGGCTCCGGGCAAAAAAGCTGTCGCGAAGAAGAAAAAGCTGACCGCAAAGGCGGCAAAGCGCGCCAAAGCTCCGAGCCGGAAAAAAGCCAGCGCCGCGAAACCGCGCCGCAACGTTGCGCCACCCAAAGCGGCCGCCCCCAAAAAGACCGCACCGAAAAAAGCTGCGCCCAAAAAACTCGCGCCAGTCGCGGCGACGCCGCCTGCTGCGAAGCAACCCCCGGCTGCCCCGGCGAGCGCACCGCCGCCGCACGAAAGCCTGACGCACCGGATCGGCAACGCCTTCAAGGCCGTGGTCGATACGCTGGCGGATGCAGAACAGTTGCACCACCGGCTCGATCCGGATCCCAGCAAGGACGTTGCGCCGGAATAACGCCGGCGACGATCGGATACCGGTCATGAGCACGATCGTTGAAAAGCCCGACACGCTCACCGTCATCAGCAATGGCGCGATGTTCGTGATGCCGAACGTCGATCTCGGCGGCATCATGGAGCATCTGAAAACGTCGGGAAAGCGCACCCATCAGCTCTGGCTCAACGACGAGTTGCTCGCCTTCATCGCGCGCGGGCGCGAATACCGCAACGAATTTCATCTCAATCCGAGCTATGAGATTTAATATTCGCTCAAGGGCGATCTGGAACTGCATTACCGCGACGCGCAGAACAAGGAAAAGATCGCCTTCGTGCCGGAAGGCTCATGCCTGTTTCAGCCGCCGATGGTGCCGCATTCGCCGCGCTTCTCGCCGGAATCGTTCCAGCTTGTCATCGAGCGCGCGCGCAAACCCGGCGAGATCGACAAGTTCCACTGGTACTGCGACAGCTGCGATAACCTGCTTCACGTCGAGACCTATACGGTCGACGACTACAAGGCCGATCCCGTGTCGCGCGCCTACGAGCGCTTCAACGGATCGGCCGAGTTCCGCACCTGCAAGAAATGCGGCACGGTGAAGCCGGCGGTGAAATTATAGGATGGCTGCCGGCGTCCGCGACAACACCGCGCGCTCCCGGTTCGAGCTCGATGCCGACGGCGTGACGGTGTTCATGAATTATCGGCTCGCCGGCGACGTCATCTCGCTCGACCACACCGAGACGCCGGTTGAGGCGCGCGGCCGCGGGCTCGCCTCGCGGCTGGTCGAAGGCGCGCTGGCGATCGTTCGCGCACGGGGACTGAAAGCCGTGCCGCGCTGTCCGTTCGTGCGCGCCTATTTGGCGAAGCACCCGCAATACGGCGATCTCGTCGCATAACGCCGAAACACGTCAGAGGGAGGAGCCAAGAAATGCCCGCAGCGCACGATTTCGGAATCGAAGAGCGCAAAAAACTGTTCGTGCCCGCCGCGGCGCCGTTTCATGCAGCGCTGGCGCCTTTCGGCTATGCCCTGATCCGCGTCGCGCTGGGCCTCATTGTGATGCCGCACGGCTACGCCAAACTGTTCCTCGACGACGCGGTCCCCACCTCGCGGAATTTCGTGCATTTCGGCTGGGGTCATCCGCTGGTCTGGGCGTATGCGATCGGCGCGCTCGAGTTTTTCGGCGGCCTGATGCTGGCGCTCGGGCTGTTCACCCGCATCGTCGCCGCCGCCTTCGTCGTCGAAATGGCGGTGATCTCCTTCGCGGTGCTCTATCCCAACTGGTCGTGGGGCCATCACGGCATGGAATATGCTCTGCTGATGGGCCTGGTCGCGCTCGGCATCTTTCTCCAAGGCGGCGGCCGCTATTCGCTCGATCATTTGATCGGCCGCGAATTCTGATCCGCCTTCCATCCGGCAGTCACCGCGGCAAAAGCCCGAACCCGTCCGGGAGCGAGCAATAGCATCCGCACATAATTTCATATTAGTGCTGTTGACACGAAATTATAATTGGTGTTAGTCATAGTAATATGAAAAAGGGCAAGCGTCGCTACGACATGACGGCACGCGCCGCGAAAGCCCAGGCGACCCGCGCGCATATCCGCGCCGCTGCAATCGAGCTCTACCTGCAGCGGTCGATCGAGGAATTCACGCTCGATGCGGTCGCTGCGCGCGCCGGGACCACGGTGCAGACCGTGCTGCGCGCGTTCGGCAGCAAGGATGAACTAGTCTACGCCGCGCTCGAGGACATGGCGGCGGGCGGCGTGTTTCTCAAATCGACGCCGGCCGGGGATGTCAAAGCCGCGGTGGCGGCGTTTTTCGACATTTACGAAGTCGGTCGGCGATCTGGTGATGCAGCGGCTCAATGAAGAGCGCCGCCGGCCCGCGCTCAAGCCGACTTTGGACCAAGGTCGCGAAAATCATCGCGACGGCGTCAGGACCGCGTTCGCGCCGCAGATCGAACAACTCAGCGGCGCCGCGCGCGCGCAACTCCTTACCATGCTGGTCACCCTCACCGACGTCTACGTCTGGAAACTTCTGCGCCGCGACATGGGGCTGAACCGGCCGGCAGCCGAAACCATCGTGCGCAAAATGATCGTTGGCGCCATCAACCAGGAGAACACTCATGGCACGGATCCTGTGGCTGAACTGGTCGGGCGGCGGCAACCTGCCGCCTAGTCTCGGCGTCGCCCGCGTTCTCACCGAGCGTGGCCATCAGGTCGCCTTCGCCGGACGGCCCGAAATGGTGCCGCGCGTCAAGACCGCAGGCTTTCGCGCCATCGAGATCACCGACGCTTACGCGCAGGTCGATCGCTACCCGCAAGGTCATTTCATGACTCGCGCGGCGTGTTATCTGACCTCGCCCGCCGTCGAGGCGCAGATCCATGCGATCGTCGCCGCCGAAGCGCCCGACATGGTCGCGATCGACGCCATGTTTCCGGCTGCGCTGGCTCAGGCGGCTCGCTTCAAGCAGCCGACCGCGGTGTTCGTCCACACTTTCGTGTTCCGCCAGCTCGACATGTGGCGGCGGATGATTGCGACGCTTGACGGCATGCGGCAACAGGCCGGGTTTGCCGGGTTGCCGGCGCTCGATGAGCTGTGGCGCTCGCGCGACCGCATCGTCTCGACAAGCGTCGCGACTTTCGACGCCGCGCCGTTGCCCGGCTGGGACCTCGTGCGTCATGCCGGCCCCGTGCTGGAAGACGAGAAATTTGCCGTACCCACGCCACTGCCGTGGTCCGAGAGCGATGCGACGCCGCTTGTTCTGGTCAGCTTCTCTACCGGCTTCGAGCAGCGCAACGTCGACAAATTGCAACACGCGCTCGATGCGCTGGCCGATCAGCCGGTCCACGTCGTAGCCACGACCGGCGGCATCGTCGCGCCGAACGAACTCGCCTCCCCGCCAAACGCCATCGTGCTCAATTACGCGGCGCACGATCCGATCCTGCGGCGCGCGGCGCTGGTCGTCACCCATGGCGGTCACGGCACGGCGATGCGCACGCTGCGCCATGGCATTCCCATGGTGGTCATTCCGGGGCTCGCCGGCGACCAGCCGTTCGTCGCCGCAGCGGTCCAGGAATGGGGCGCCGGCCGCGCTTTGCCGGGCAACGCCGGCACCGATGCGATGCGTCCGCCGCCAAGGAGGTGCTATCCGTGCCGTCGTTCCGCGACAACGCGCGGCAGCGCGCGACAGCCTTGGCCGGCATTGACGGCGCGGCCAACGCAGCGGACGAAGTCGAGAAACTGCTCGACAGCGCACCGGCGGTGAGCCGGAGCGGCCGCGCGCAATGCCAACCGGCCGCCTGAGGCGCCCTACTCCTCGAACTTGAGGTGCGCCGACTGCGCGACGCCGCGGAATTTCACGATGTCGCTGCCGATGATGCTGGTGAATTGCTGCGGCGTCGCGTTGCTGGGAACGAGCGCCATCGCCTTGAGCTTACCCGCCACGCCAGGATCGTGGATTGCTTCGCTCCATGCCTTTTGCAGCCTGGCAACAATTGCGGGCGGCGTACCCGCGGGCGCAAAGGCGCCGTTCCAGAACGTCGCGGTGACATCGGGGTAGCCGGCTTCGGTCATCGTCGGCACATTCGGCAGATCGGGCGAGCGTTGCGCGGTTGTGACTGCAAGCGCACGCTCCTTGCCGGCCTTGACCAGCGGAATGGTCGGCGGACCGTCGGCGATGGTCATCGCCGCCTGACCGCTGATGACCGCGAGATTCATTTCGCCGCTGCCCTTGTACGGAATCATCGTACCGGGCATGCCCGACTTGAGTTTCAACAGTTCGGTCACGATGGTAAAGGCCGGCGACGAGCTGGAGTAATTGGCCTTGTCAGGATGCTCCTTCATCCACGCGATAAACTCCGTCAAGTTCTTCGCCGGGTTGTCGGCCCGGATCACCATGAACAGCGGAATGCTGCAAATCATCGACAAGGGCACGAGCGACTTCTGCGGATCGTATTTGAGATCCGGATAGACCGCGGCCGCGATCGAGATCGGGCCGATCGGACTGACCAGCAGCGTGTAGCCGTCGGCCGGCTGCCGGGTCACGTATTCGGCGGCCAGACGCGCCGACGCGCCCGGCCTGTTCTCGACGACGACCGATTGATGCAGGATTTCCGATAGCTTGGCGCCGACGACGCGCGCGATCAGATCGGTGCCGCCGCCGGCGGTATAGCCGACAATCAGCCGGATTGGCCGCGACGGATAATTGCCCTGCGCGGCGGCGGGCGTGATCGCCGCAAGCAGAAGCGCGGCAACCATCGCGCCGGCAAAACGGTGACGCATCGTTTCGCTATTCCTCAAAATGCAGATGCGCTTTTTTGACCACGTCGCTGAATTTGGCGGTATCGGTCGCGATGATCTTCTCGAATTGCTCCGGCGTCGCGCCGCCCGGATTGACGGCGAGCGCCTTGAGCTTCGCCGATACGCCCGGGTCGGCGATTGCTTGATTGAACGCCTGTTGCAGCTTGGCGACGACCGGCGCCGGCGTGCCGGACGGCGCGAAAACGCCGCTCCACAAATGCACATCCATGGTCGGATATCCGGCCTCCACCATGCTCGGCACATCCGGCAGCAGCGGCGAACGCTCCGATCCGGTGACGCCGACAGCTCTGACCTTGCCGGATTTCACCTGCGGCACGGTCGGCGGACCGTCGGCGATCGTCATGGCGCTTTGGCCCTGCATCACGCTGAGCACCATTTCGTTGCTGCTTTTGTAGGGAATCTCGACGCCCGGCATGCCGGTCTGCAGCTTCAACAGTTCATCCACGATGGTGAAAGCGGGCGACGAACTCGCATAGTTCGCCTTGTCGGGATGCTGCTTCATCCAGGCGATGAATTCCTTGAGGTTCTTCGATGGATTGTCGGCCGAAATCACCATGATCAGCGGAAAGTTGGCGATCATCGCCAGCGGCACAAAGCTTTTGGTCGGTGAATATTTCAGATCCGGATAGATCGCGGCTGAAACCGCCATCGCGCCGCTCGGACCGACAAACAAGGTGTAGCCGTCCGCCGGCTGGTGGGTGACATACTCGGGGGCGATCCGGCCGCCGGCGCCGGGACGATTTTCGATGACCACGGGCTGGCGGAGAATTTCGGAGAGCTTGGCGCCGACCAGGCGGGCGAAAATGTCGTTGCCGCCGCCGGCGGCAAAACCGACGACGATATGAATCGGGCGGGTCGGATAATCGGTCTGTGCGGCCGCCGGCGCGATTGCCAGCACCGCAAATAGCAGCGCGGAGAAGGTCGTAAACGCCAGCGCCCGCACCGCGGAAGTGAACCTCATGAACATTTCCTCCACTCTTATTCGTGGCATCCTGCCCTGCAAATCCGCTCCGCACAATCGCGGCCCTTGCGCCCTGCCCTGCGGCAATTGCGCCGCAACTTTGCTCACACGAGCGCCGAAGCCAGATCGGCGATGAGATCGTCGGTATCTTCGATACCGACCGAAATGCGCACCAGGCCATCGCTGATGCCGAGCGCCGCGCGCGTCTCCGCCGGCGTTGATGCGTGTGTCATCAGTGCCGGCAGCGAGATCAGGCTCTCGACGCCACCGAGGCTCTCGGCAAGCGTAAACAGGCGGCAGCGTTCCAGCCAGCGCCGCGCCTCGTCGCCACCGCCTTTGACGTCGACCGAGATCATGGCGCCGAACGCGCGCATCTGCCGCTTTGCCAGCGCATGCTGCGGATGCGACGGCAGGCCCGGATAATGTACGCGCGCGATCTTCGGATGACGCTCCAGCCATTGCGCGATCTGCAGCGCCGAGGCGCATTGACGCTCAAGCCGCAGCGCCAGCGTCTTGACGCCGCGCAACGCCAGGAATGAGTTGAATGGTCCCTGCACGCCGCCGACCGCATTCTGCAGAAACGCCAGACGCTCGCGCAGTTCGGCATTCTCACCGACAACGACCATGCCGCCCACCATGTCGGAATGGCCGTTGAGATATTTGGTGGTGGAATGCATGACGAGATCGAAGCCGTGCTCCAGTGGCCGTTGTGTCCACGGGCTGGCGAAGGTGTTGTCGCACACGGTCAGCACTTTATGCGCACGCGCAATCTCGGCGATGCGCGACAGGTCGATCACCTTGAGCGTCGGATTGGTGGGAGTCTCCAGCCACACCATCCGAGTCTGCGGCCGGATCGCCGCACGCAGCGCCTCGGCATCGGACAGATCGACATAGCTCGGTTGCAGGCCGGCGGATTGCTTGCGCACGCGATCGAACAGCCGCCGCGTGCCGCCATAGACATCGTCGCCGATCACCACATGGGAGCCCTGTTCCAGACATTCGAGCACAGTCGCGGTCGCCGCCATGCCCGACGCGAAGGCGAAGCCCGCGGTGCCACCTTCGAGGTCGGCAACGCAGCGCTCCAACGCCATCCGGGTGGGGTTCTGCGTGCGCGAGTATTCGTAGCCTTTGTGCACGCCAGGACTCGATTGCGCATAGGTCGAGGTCGCGTAGATCGGCGTCATCACCGCGCCGGTGGTCGGATCGTTCTCTTGACCGGCGTGAACGCAGCGCGTGGCGAAACCGGGTGTGTTGCGACGTTCCATTGGTTCATCTCGTTTGCGCGATACGGAAATAATTGATGAGGTCGAGCCGCGTGGCGATGCCCAGGAAGCGACCGTCGTCCATGACGATGGCGACCAGGTCGCGGCGGAACAGCGGAACGAGATCGCGGATTGGCGCATCTCCCGGCGATGGTTTCGAGCCGCGTCACCATCACTTCTTTCACCGGCAATTCAAACGCGCGCTCGGAGCCTTCGAGTACGGCGCCGAGCATGTCGCTCTCGTCGACCAGGCCGACGATGCGCTCGCCATCGACCACCGGCAGTTGCGATACGTCCGCGGCTCGCATGCGCACAAATGCGGTGCGCAACGTGTCATCGGGCTGCACCGTGGCTTCCTGACCTTCCGGGAAGCGGCTGAACACCACATCGCGTACCTTGCCACTGCGCTCGTGATCCCAGCCTTCCTGTGCGGCGTAGACCGGATTGAAGACTTTCGACAGATACTTGGCGCCGGAATCGCACACCAGCGATACGACCCGCTGCGGTTCGTTCTGCTCGCGGCAATAGCGCAGCGCAGCCGCCAGCAGAGTGCCGCTCGACGATCCGGCGAGCACGCCCTCGTGGCGCAGCAGGTCACGTGCCGCCGCAAAACTGTCGCGATCGGCAATCGTGTAGGCCTTGTGCACCAGCGAAAGATCGGCATTGGGCGGCACGAAATCCTCGCCGATGCCCTCGACCGCCCAACTGCCCGACTGCTTTGGCACATGGCCCGTTTCCACCGCAGGCGCCAGCACCGAGCCGAGCGGATCGGCCAGAATCATCCGGGTCCGCGGCGAAGCCTTGGCCATGAAATCGGCCGATCCCGGTCAGCGTGCCGCCCGACCCGACACCAACAACAACGGCGTCGACGCTGCCTTCCATCTGGCGCAGAATTTCCGGCCCCGTCGTCTGCTCATGCGCCATCGGGTTGGCCGGATTGGCGAACTGATTGATGAACAGCGCGCCGGGCGTGCGCACGGTGATCGCTTCGGCAAGGTCCTGATAATAATCGGGATGGCCGCGGCCGACGTCCGAGCGTGTCAACACCACCTCGGCACCCATCGCCCGGCAATGCAGGATCTTTTCGCGCGCCATCTTGTCGGGCACGACCAGCACGATGCGGTAGCCTTTGCGTATGCCGACCAGTGCGAGACCAAGCCCGGTATTGCCCGCGGTCGCCTCGACGATCGTGCCACCCGGTTTCAGCCTGCCATCGGCCTCCGCCGCTTCGATCATGGTCCTGGCCGGGCGATCCTTAATTGATCCCGACGGATTGGCGCTCTCCAGCTTGAGAAACAGCCGGCATGGACCGCGATCGAATTGCGTCACTTCGACGAGCGGCGTCTCGCCAATCAGGTCCAGAACCGAGGTCATGAGGCGCGCCTGAATGTCACGACTTCATCCATTCCACCAACGCGCTGTTGACAGCTTGCGGCTGTTCCATGGTCGACAGATGGCCGCTGTCCGGAACGACAACAAGCCGCGCGCCGGGAATGCCCTTGGCCATCTCATGCGCCAGTTCCGGTGGGGTGAGGCGATCGTCGTCCCCCACCAGCACGAGCGTCGGGCAAGCGATAGTCTTCAGGCCGGGACGAGAGTCAGCGCGTGTCATGATGGCCTGCTGCTGGCGAATATACGCCTCCGGGCCGGTGTCTTCGTTCATGGCGCGCACGGCGGCCTTGAGCGTCGGGTCGCCGTGGCGATTGCGATGCACCAGCCACGGAAACTGGTCCTCGGTCACCTCGCCAAATCGGCCCTGCCGCGCCAGTTCGATGAGCGGCTTGCGTTGCGCGGTGCGCTCCGGGACCTCAGGGCCCGGGCCGGTATCGAGCAGCGCCAGCTTTACGATCCGGCTGGGCGCCTGGCGCACAACCTCGAACGCGATATAGCCTCCCATCGACAGACCGGCGACCGCGAAGCGCGGCGGGGCACCGGCAAGTATTCGCCGTGCGATTGCCGCAATGCTGTCATCGCGGCGGTGATCGGCGACCGTGACAGGGCCGAACTGCCAAAGCACCGGGATCTGCTCGGCATAAAGCCTGGCCGAGCAATTCAGGCCTGGGATCAGGATGATGGGCAAGGGTTCTGTGGCTGGACCGGACATCAGGCACCTCAAAAGTAAAAAAGCGAAGGAATCCGTTTAGCTTAGACCGGCTCTGACCGCGCCGGACCGTTGACTTTCGCCCATTCGACCATATGTTGCACGCAGCCGAAGGCTAGGAAGATTCGGGCGCCCGGCGGGTTTTTCGGTCCATCGTTAGAAGCTTTGGCCGCTCGGGGGCGCCCCTACGAGGTTTTATGTCATTTTCACATCTCGGCTTGTCCGATAAAGTTATCGCCGCCGTAGCGACTGCCGGCTACCAAACTCCCACTCCCATCCAAGATCAGGCGATACCCCACGTGCTGGCCCGGCGCGACGTGCTTGGTATCGCGCAGACCGGCACCGGCAAGACCGCAGCATTTACGCTACCGATGCTGACGATGCTGGAAAAGGGCCGCGCCCGGGCCCGCATGCCGCGGACGCTCATTCTTGAACCAACGCGCGAGCTTGCGGCGCAGGTTGAGGAAAGCTTCGTCAAATACGGCGCCAACCACAAGCTGAACGTCGCCTTGCTGATCGGTGGCGTCTCGTTCGACGACCAGGACAGCAAACTCACGCGTGGCGTCGACGTGCTCATCGCAACGCCTGGCCGGCTTCTCGACCATTTCGAGCGCGGACGTCTGCTTCTCTCAGGTGTCGAGTTGCTGGTGATCGACGAAGCCGATCGCATGCTCGACATGGGTTTCATCCCCGACATCGAGCGCATCTGCAAGCTCGTTCCATTTACGCGCCAGACATTGTTTTTCACCGCGACCATGCCGCCGGAAATCCGCCGCATCACCGAACAGTTTTTGCATAATCCGGTCCGCGTGGAGGTTTCGCGTCCCGCCACCACTGTCGCAACCACGACGCAGCTGTTGATCAAATCCGGCCGCGAGTCATTTGAAAAGCGCGAGACGCTGCGCCGACTGATCCGTTCGGCCGAAGGAATGAAGAACGCGATTGTTTTTTGCAACCGAAAACGCGACGTCGCTACGCTCCACCGTTCGTTGCTGCGCCATGGTTTTTCGGTGCAAGCGCTGCACGGCGACATGGATCAGCCGGCGCGCATGGCGGCGCTCGAACAATTCCGCAAAGGGGAAGTGACGCTTCTGGTCGCTTCCGATGTGGCGGCGCGTGGCCTCGATATTCCGGATGTCAGTCACGTCTACAATTTCGACGTGCCGATTCATGCCGACGATTACGTGCACCGCATCGGCCGTACCGGCCGGGCCGGCAGAACCGGTACAGCGATTACCATCGTCGCCGGCTCCAACGACCTTAAGGCTGCAACCGCGATCGAAAAGCTGATCGGGTGCACAATTCCCTATATGGAGTTGCCGGGCGGCGCGGCGTTGCCGGAGCGCCAGCCGGCGGAGCCGCCTGCCGAATCGAATCAGCGTCAGCACCGCGGCCGCCGCGACGGCAACAGGCAACACACGCGCCGGCCGGAAGCGGCCGTGACACGCATCGATCAGGCGCGCCCTCGCCGAAACGCACCGGCGCACGCGCACTCAGACGAGGGAGACACCTCGCATCTCCCCGCGTTTTTGCTTCGCCCGGTACCACTTAAAGCTTAGCGCGGAGCATTTACACGTCGTCGGACCGAAACGTTTACCGGTCCTTCATCGCCATCTCTTAATTCTAGTTACTATATTCGCGACAGATCACCTGCCGCGGGGGAAATGCTTTGCCTGCGATCGGAAATTGTTGATGAGCGATCCCCGCGAAGACTATCAACGCTCCCTCGCGTTCGCCGAAATCGCGCTCGGTCAAATTCGTGCCCTGGCGCAGCTGGCGTCGCCGCGAAATTACGAGATCTGGTACAACTACGCCACCGGCTACAATGCCGCGCTGAACCGCGCCATCAATCGAGCGATCGAGCAAAAGGGCAATCTCAGCGAGGCCGATCTCGATCAGATCTATAATACCTACATCGACACCGCCCGGGTCGGCGAACAGATCGACACGGTCGGCGCGCGCGTGCTCGACGAAATCAAGCAAGTGCTGGAGATGATCGACGCCGCCTCCGGCTCCGCCACCAGCTATTCGGAAGACCTTGCCGATGCGTCCGCCAAGCTCGCCGGCGCCTACGACAGCGACACGCTGCGCGCGGTGATCGAGCGCCTGATGGAGGGCGCCCGGGCAATGGAACGCAATAACAAAAAGCTCGAAGCCAGCCTTTCGGCATCCAAGCAGGAGATTGAGCAGCTTCAGCAAAATCTCGCGGTGGTGCGCAGCGAGAGCCTTACCGATCCGCTCACCTCGCTGTCGAACCGAAAGTCTTTCGATGCCTCGCTTACCGCCGCGATTGTCGCGGCAAGGCAGAAAGGCGAGCCACTGTCGCTGATCATGGCCGATGTCGACCATTTCAAACAGTTCAACGACAGGTTCGGGCACCTCACGGGCGACCAGGTGCTTCGACTCGTGGCTGTCGCGATGAAGCATAACGTCAAGGGCCAGGATATTGCGGCCCGCTATGGCGGCGAGGAATTCGTCATTGCGCTTCCCGACACGACGCTACGCTCGGCAGCCGCCGTCGCGGATCAGATCCGCCGCGCGGTAATGGGCAAGGAATTGGTGAAACGGTCGAGCGGCGAGCGGCTGGGCCGGGTGACGCTCTCCGTCGGCATCGCATTGCTGCACAGCGGCGATACGGCCCAATCGTTCATCGAACGCGCCGACGCCTGCCTCTATGCCGCCAAGCGCCACGGCCGCAACCGCATCGTCTGCGAAAACGATCCTGAGGCTTTGGCCAAGGCGTCGCAGCCGGCCCGGGTTGCCTAGCAAAATTCAGAGACAATCTTGCCGCAGACGTGGGCCGAGTCAGCGCGCCGCGGCGCCGGACGGATCGGTCGCGGGCTCGATTTGGACAGATTCACCGCAGCCACAAGCCGCAGTCTGGTTCGGATTATTGAAGACGAACTGCGCCCCGAGTTTTTCGACCTTGTAGTCCATCTCGGTTCCTAGCAGGAACAGCACCGCTTTCGGGTCGACCAGGATACGCACGCCCTTCTCCTCGATCACTTCGTCAAGTCGATCGATCTTGTCGGCGTATTCCATGTAGTAGCTCATGCCCGCGCAGCCGCCATTCTTGACCCCGACACGAACAGCCGCGATCGGGTGGTCGGCCTTGGCCATGACTGCCTTGATGCGTTCCGCTGCAGCTTCAGTAAGCCGCATCACCTGAGGTCTCGGCCGGGGAGCGGCCATCGTCTCATCCTCCATCTGCCGTCCAAGGGACAACAGCACTGTTAGGAGCGATTCTCATTCACAAACTTGAACAACCTTATCCCAAACGATGTAGTGCGCCGACGGCTTCCGCGCAACGCGGCACTTTCCTCACCACATATCGAGTACGGTTCGGGCCTCGTCGGACATACGGCTCGGGTCCCACGGCGGGTCCCAGACGATGTTGACCTTGGCCTCACGTACGCCAGGCACGCCCGATACCGCGTTCTCCACTTGGCTCGGCAGTTCCGCCGCCGACGGGCAATTCGGCGTCGTCAAGGTCATGTCGATCGTAACCAGCCGGTCGTCGTCGACATCAACCTTGTAGATCAGCCCAAGTTCGTAGATGTCGGCCGGAATTTCCGGATCGTAGACAGTCTTCATCGCGGCCACGATCTCGTCAGTCAGGCGGGCCATTTCATCTGCCGGAATAGCCGAAGGCTTCTCCACCGTCTCGGGCGCCAAAGCATCGGCCGTTGCGGCGGTCTCGGCTTTGGATTGTTTCACATCGTCACTCATGTGAAAAACTCCTGCGCCTTCTGGAGCGCCTGAACCAGGACGTCCACCTCGGCGCGCGTATTGTACATGCCGAAGGACGCCCGGCAGGTCGCCGTCACCCCAAAGCGCGCCAACAGCGGCATGACGCAATGCGTCCCGGCGCGCACCGCGACGCCGGAGCGGTCGATGACCGTCGCGACGTCATGCGGATGCGCCCCCTTCATTTCGAACGAGACGATCGGGCCCTTGCCCTTGGCTGTTCCGATAATGCGCAGCGAGTTGATTTCGCGCAGCCGATCATGGGCATAGCGCAGGAGGTCCTGTTCATGCGCCCGGATCCGCGACTTGCCGATCGCATTCACGTAATCGATCGCGGCGCCAAGCCCGATTGCCTGTACGATCGCCGGCGTGCCGGCCTCGAACTTGTACGGCGGCTCGCCGTAAATGACCCGGTCCTGGAACACTTCGCGGATCATCTCGCCGCCGCCGTTGAACGGCGGCATGGCCTCGAGATGGGCGTACTTGCCGTACAGCACACCGATCCCGGTCGGACCGTAAACCTTGTGCCCTGTAAAGGCGTAGAAATCGCAATCGATGTCCTGCACATCGACATCGAGGTGGACCGCCCCCTGTGCGCCATCGAGCAGCACCGGGATGCCGCGCGCATGCGCAAGCCGCGTCACCTCTTTTACCGGGACCTCGGTGCCCAGCATGTTCGACATGTGGGTGATGGCCACCATCCTGGTGCGTGGCCCGAGCAGCTTCTCGAATTCGCCGAGCAGGAAATTGCCTTCGTCGTCGACCGGCGCCCATTTGATCACGGCTCCGTAGCGCTCGCGCAGAAAATGCCACGGCACCATGTTGGAATGGTGCTCCATGATCGACAGCACGATCTCGTCGCCGGCCTTGATGCGCTCGTGCCCGAACGTATAGGCGACGAGGTTGATCGCCTCGGTGGCGTTGCGCGTGAAGATGATCTCTTCCTTGCGCTTTGCGTTGAGAAAGCCCGCGACCTTTTCGCGGGCAAGCTCGTAGGCTTCCGTGGCCTCATTGGCGAGGTAATGCAGCCCACGATGCACGTTGGCGTATTGCGTGGTGTAGGCCTCGTTCAGCCGATCGAGCACGGCTTGCGGCTTCTGCGCGGAAGCGGCGTTGTCGAGATAGACGAGCGGCTTGCCGTAAACCTTGGTCGCGAGGATCGGGAAATCCGCACGGATACGGTTCACGTCGTAGGTTTCGATGGTCGATGCGTCGTTCATAATGCTATTTTCGCGCCTTCAGCCACGCCACAACGGAGTCCATCAGAGCCTCGCGCAGGCCGGCATGCTCAATTCCCTCGACCGCCTCGCCGAGAAAAGCTCTGATCAACAGGGACTCGGCCTCCGCCGCCGGGATACCGCGCGCCATGAGGTAGAATTTCAGCTCGTCGTCGAGCGCGCCCGCGGTGGCGCCGTGTCCGCACTGCACATCGTCGGCGTAGATCTCCAGCTCCGGCTTATTGTCGGCCTCGGCGCGCTCGGACAAGAGCAGCGCCCGAGTCATCATCTTGGCATCGGTCTTCTGCGCACCGCGGCGCACCACGATGCGCCCCTGGAATACGCCATGGGCTTGCCCGTCAATCACGGACTTGAACACCTCGCGGCTCTGGCAGCCGCGCGCGACGTGATTGACAAACAGCGTCGTATCGGCGTGCTGGTGGCCACCGAGCAATGAGGCGCCGCGGATGCCCGCGACCGTATCCTCGCCGTCGAAGTTCAGAAATATCTGGTTGCGCACCACGGCACCGCCCATGGTGAAGCTGAAAGTGTTAAACCGCGCCCGTGCTGCGACTGCCGCCGCCAAGGTCGAGACATGCAGCGCATCTGTCCCGTCAGCGATGATTTTGACATGGTCGATATGGGCTCGCTCGCCGACGATCAACTCGAGCGCGGAATTGACCTGATAGTCGCTGCCCGTCGGGCCCTCGTGGCTCTCAATCAGCATCACGCGCGCGCCCGGCGCAACGGTCACAAGCGAACGCAAAAATGTTGCCGCCGGTTTCTGCGACGCGACGAAGCAAAGGTGCAGCGGCCGCGCGATGGTCGCGCCACCACCGATGTGAATCACGGCGCCATCGCCCATCAACGCGGTGTTCAGCGCCACCGCGACGTCGCCCGCGGGAGCGATCTTGCCGAGATGGGTCACTACCGCCGGATCGCCGGCGGCGAGCGCGTCCGCAAGCGAACCGATGGAAAGCCCGCTTTCCAGGTTCTTGAGGTCGGAGAGTTCGGGCACGAAGGCACCGTCAACGAAGGTAAGCCGCCGCGCCTCGACATCGCCGAGCATGGCGCCAGCGGTCCTGGCGTACGCCTTCGCGGCTGCATCCGGGAGGCTTGCGAGCGGCTTCGCTTCGCGCATCAGGGCGCGCAGGTCGGTGTATTTCCACTCCTCGATGCGGCGGTGCGGCAGACCTTGCTTGGCGAACACATCGAACGCGGATGCACGTTGCGCGGTAACCTCGCGATCGCCTGGCAGGCGGCCGCGCGCCTCGGCAAAGGTATTCGCCAGCGCGCTCTCGGCTGCAGTCTTGATCGTGGTCAACTCAGCGTTCACGCCACGGCCTCTTCCTGATATTCGCCGTAACCACGCGCTTCGAGCTCGAGTGCCAGTTCCTTGCCGCCGGTCTTCACAATGCGGCCCTTTGAGAGAACGTGGACCACGTCGGGCACAATGTAATTGAGCAGCCGTTGGTAGTGGGTGATCACAATGGAGGAGCGCTCGGGCGAGCGCAGCCGGTTGACGCCTTCAGACACGATCTTCAGTGCATCGATATCGAGCCCGGAATCGGTCTCGTCGAGAACCGCCAGCCGCGGCTCGAGCAGCGCCATTTGGAGGACTTCATTGCGCTTCTTCTCGCCACCGGAAAAGCCGACATTGACGGCGCGGCGAAGCATCTCCTGGTCGATGCTGAGCTTGCCCGCGACTTCGCGCACCTTTTTGATGAATTCCGGCGTCGATAGCTCGGGATCGCCGCGTTTCTTGCGTTGCGCGTTCAAGGCGGTGCGCAGGAACGTCATGGTGGCGACACCGGGAATTTCCAGCGGATATTGGAACGCCAGGAACAGGCCGGCAGCGGCGCGCTCATCGGGCGCCATCTCGAACAGGTTCTTGCCGTTGAATAGCACTTGCCCGGCAGTCGGCTCGTAGCCGGCCTTCCCGGCGAGCACATAGGCAAGCGTCGATTTGCCGGAGCCGTTCGGACCCATGATGGCGTGCACTTCGCCGGCGTTCACCGTGAGATCGAGGCCGCGCAAGATTTCCTTGCCCTCGATGCCGGCGTGCAAATTCTTGATTTCTAACAAAGCCATCAACAACTCCAACCTATTCCTTCGCGGGTTCGCGATCACCCCAGCGCCAGCGCCATTCGCCTTCGGTCTTGCGGCGGCCGACGACGAGAAGCGCCGCTATCACGACGGCATCGATCGCAACGAGGATCCAGAACGAGAGGCTATCCGCGCTCAAGGCCGTCAACCGGACAGTTGCCATAACGATGGCAAGGACTGCAGCGATCGTGAGCGCCCAGCCCTGCCACGTTACCGGAGTGGCGCCATAGCCGTAGCGTTTCGGCCTGAACCAATATTCGGTCATCGTAACCGTCCGCGCCTAACCCACCGAGCCTTCAAGCGAGACCGAAATCAGCTTCTGCGCCTCGACCGCGAACTCCATGGGCAATTGCTGCAGCACGTCCTTGACGAAGCCATTGACTACGAGCGCGGTTGCTTCCTCCGCGGAAAGTCCGCGCTGCATGCAGTAGAACAGCATCTCCTCGGAAATCTTCGAGGTCGTCGCCTCGTGTTCGAACACCGTCTTGGAGTTTTTCGCCTCGACATACGGCACCGTGTGGGCGCCACACTGATCGCCGATCAAAAGCGAATCGCAATTGGTGAAGTTGCGCGCCCCGGTAGCGCGGCGGTGTGCCGTCACAAGACCCCGATAGGTGTTGTTGGAATGCCCGGCCGCGATGCCCTTTGAGATGATGCGGCTGGTCGTGTTCTTGCCAAGATGCAGCATCTTGGTGCCGGAATTGACCTGCTGATAGCCGTTGGAAATGGCGATCGAATAGAACTCGCCGCGCGAGTTGTCGCCGCGCAGGATGCAGCTCGGATATTTCCAGGTGATCGCCGAGCCGGTTTCGAGCTGGGTCCAGGAGATCTTGGCGTTGTTGCCGCGGCAATCGCCGCGCTTGGTGACAAAATTGTAGACGCCGCCCCGGCCCTGAGCGTCGCCCGGATACCAGTTCTGGATGGTCGAGTATTTGATCTCGGCGTCGTCCAGCGCGATCAGTTCAACTACCGCGGCGTGAAGCTGGTTCTCGTCGCGCACCGGCGCGGTGCAACCTTCGAGGTAGCTGACGTAAGAGCCCTTGTCGGCGATGATCAACGTGCGCTCGAACTGGCCCGTATTGCGCTCGTTGATGCGGAAATAGGTCGACAGCTCCATCGGGCAGCGCACACCGGGCGGCACATAGACGAACGAGCCGTCCGAAAACACCGCCGAATTGAGCGTCGCGAAAAAATTGTCGCTGATCGGCACCACTGTGCCGAGATATTTCTTCACCAGGTCGGGATGCTTCCGCAGCGCCTCGGAGATCGGCATGAACAGCACGCCGGCCTTGGCCAGTTCGGCCTGGAAGGTGGTGGCAACCGAGACGGAGTCGAACACGGCGTCGACCGCGACCCGGCCATAGCCGTTGCCGCCATTTCCAGTCCCTTCTTCAGTCTCCTGGCCTTCCGCGCGTTCTTCAGCGGGCTTCTGAATACCGAGCAGCGCCTCGCGCTCGCGCAGCGGGATGCCAAGTTTTTCGTAGGTGCGCAGAATCTCCGGGTCGATCTCGTCGAGCGACTGCGGCGCCTTCTTGGGCGCGGAATAATAATAGATGTTCTGGTAATCGATCGGGCCGTACTCGACCTTGGCCCATTTCGGCTCACGCATCGTCAGCCAGCGGCGGTAGGCGTCGAGCCGCCAAGCCAGCATCCATTCGGGCTCGCTCTTTTTCGCTGAAATGAAACGCACGGTGTCTTCGGACAGCCCTTTCGGGGCCTTGTCCAATTCGATCAGCGTCTCGAACCCATACTTATACTGATCAACGTCGATACGGCGGACCTGGTCGACGGTCTCTTGTACTGCCGGCATTCGTCCCTCCGCTCACGGGGTCAAGGCCCGCGGGTTGGATTTAGTCGGTTATGGTCGGTGCGCTAACGGCTGTTCACCCCATCGCAAGCGCTTGAACTGTTCCAAAAGCCGCCGAAACGGACGCTCGTACAGCCGGTTAGGCAGCAATATCACGGCCTTTAGATAATGCACTTGCGAGCTTTCTCCAAGCGGCAAGAAACCGCTCGACGTCGGCCTCGGTCGTACTCCAGCCGAGGCTGACGCGCACCGCGCCACGCAGCAGCGCCGGAGAAACCCCCATGGCGGCAAGCACATGCGACGGCTGGACCTTGCCGGACGAGCATGCGGCCCCCGACGACACGGCGATGCCCTCCAGGTCGAAGGCAATGACGGCGGTCTCGGCCTTCATGCCATCGGCCGCAAACAGGATCGTATTGGGCAGCCTTTCGGCCGCCTCGCCGAAAATCACTGCCGACTGCGAAATTGCCTTTAAACCGCCCTCCAGGATGTCCCGTAGCGTGACCATACGGGCGGCATCTGCGGCGCCCGAGGCTTGCGCCGCAGCCGCAGCCGCGCCGAACGCCGCGATCCCGGGCACATTCTCGGTCCCTGCGCGGTAGCCGCGTTCCTGCCCGCCACCACGGATCAGCGGTTCCGGGAGGTGAATGTCCTCGTTTCGCCGAACCAGCGCGCCGATGCCCTTCGGACCGCCGATCTTGTGCGCAGATAGCGTGACGAGATCGGCCCCGATCTGGTGGATGTCACATGCGATTCGACCGACAGCCTGGATCGCATCGACATGCAGCAGACCACCCGCAGCGTGGACGACAGCGGCGGCCTGCGCCACCGGCTGGATCACGCCGGTCTCATTGTTGGCAAGCATCAACGAAACTAGAGGCCGGGAGGTTCGTCCGACCGCCCCCGCCAGAGCGCACAAATCGACCCGCCCGTCGGACGTAACGGGAACATCCTCGATTGCCTCGCGGGGAAACCGGCCCCCGGTTCGCACCGAGGAATGCTCGATCGCCGATATCAGGAGCCGCTCGCGCGGACGCTTCTCATCGGCCGTCTCAATGGCGGGCGTCAGGGCCGCCATATTGGCTTCGGTGCCGCCGGAGGTGAAAAACACGTCGGCTGGCTGTGCCCCAATGAGGTTGGCGACCTGCTCGCGTGCACGTTCGACCAGACCCCTGGCCACGCGCCCTTCGGCATGGACGGAGGATGGGTTGCCGACTGCCGCCAGCGCCTCCAGCAGGGCTTCTTTGGCCTCCGGCCGCAGCGGGGTGGTGGCGTTCCAATCGAAATAGCTGCGCTCGGCCATGCTGTTGTGCTTGCTTTTTGTCCCCTAGCTTGTGCTAGAAGGCGACCACGCCATTGCACTGACCGCCAATCGCGCGTCGCCAGTTGCAAAAATCTCAAGTGGTTATAGATGCTTAGGGGCGCATACCGGCGCCGTCAAGCAACGCTCCCAAAAACGTATGCATCGAGGTTTAATTTAAGCCATGCCCGAGGTCATTTTCACCGGCCCCGGAGGCCGCATCGAGGGCCGTTATCATCCCGCACGGCAAAAGAATGCGCCGATCGGCATCGTGCTGCATCCTCATCCGCAGTTCGGCGGCACGATGAACCACCAGATCGTGTACCAGATCTACTACGCGTTCGTGCACCGCAACTTCTCCGCGCTGCGCTTTAATTTCCGCGGCGTCGGGCGGAGCCAAGGCGGCTTCGACCACGGCATCGGCGAACTCTCCGACGCGGCGGCGGCGCTCGACTGGGCGCAATCGGTCAATCCGGAAGCGCGCAGCTGCTGGATTGCCGGCTTCTCATTCGGCGCCTGGATCGGCATGCAGCTTTTGATGCGGCGCCCCGAAATCGAGGGCTTTATCTCCATCGCACCGCCTGCGAATTTATACGACTTTTCGTTCCTGGCCCCCTGCCCGTCCTCCGGCCTGATCATTCACGGCGACAAGGATGCGGTGGTGCCGCCTCGCGACGTCACCACGCTCGTTGAGAAGCTCAAAACGCAGAAGGGCATCGTCATCGAGCAAAAGGTCGTTCCCGGCGCCAACCATTTCTTCGATGGCAAGATCGAGCCGCTGATGAGCTCAATCAGCGCCTATCTCGACAAGCGGCTGGGAACCAAGGGCAGCGGCCGGACGACGACGGCAGCGTGACCGCGGCCGCGGCCGCGATTATGCGAATTTCTTCACCGCCAGCACGGCGTTAAGCCCGCCGAATGCGAACGAGTTCGACAACGCGGCCTCGACCGCGAGCGGGCGTGCAGCGTTCGGCACGTAGTCGAGATCGCAGGCCGGATCTGGGCCTAGATAGCCGATGGTCGGCGGCGCGATGCCGTCGCGCACGGCCAGAACCGTCGCCACCAGTTCGAGCGCGCCAGCCGCACCGAGCGCATGGCCGACCATGGACTTGGTCGACGAGATCGCTAATTTTTGGGCGTGCGGGCCGAACGCCTCGTGCAGCGCCTTGGTCTCGGTTTCGTCGTTGGCGGCAGTGCCGGTGCCGTGGGCGTTGACATATTGGATGTCCGCCGGCGCGAGTTGCGCGTCAGTGAGTGCGGAGCAAATCGCCCGCACCATGCCGCCCTGGTCGGGGGCGGTCAGATCGGCCGCATCGGCGCTCATGCCAAAGCCGACGATCTCACCAAGAATTGCGGCGCCGCGCGCCTTGGCGCGCTCGAGCGGTTCAAGCACCACCATGGCGGCGCCTTCGCCCAGAATGAGGCCCATGCGGTCCTTCGAGAACGGCCGGCAGACATCCGGCGACATCACCCGCATGGCCTCCCAGCCCCGCACCGTGCCGAAGGTGATGCAAGCTTCCGCGCCGCCAGTCACCGCACAATCAACCTGTCCGTTGCGTACCATATGGAACGCAATGCCGATGGCATGCGTCGCCGAGGCACACGCGCTCGCCACCGCGAAAGCCGGCCCGCGCAAGCCGCATGCCATGGAAACCTGGCTCGCCGGCGCGTTGACCATCAGCTTCGGGATCGTCAGCGGAAAGACGCGCGTTCGCTTTTCCACATAGACGCGGCGGAAGCTATCGTCGTGCGTGGTCTGACCGCCGACCCCGGTGCCGACAATTGCGGCCGTACGCACCGACAACGGCATATCGAATACGAGGCCGGATTGGGCGATCGCCTCGCGCGCCGCCACCACGGCGAACTGCGAAACGCGATCGAGCGTGGACAACTGCCGCTCGGCAAAATGCTGGAGCGGATCGAAATTCTTGACCTCGGCGGCTACTTTTTGGGTTAGTTCCTCACTTGACGGCGGCAACGTGATGGGGCCGAGACCACTGACGCCCGCCTTCAGATTGTCCCAATAAGTCGCGGTGGTTTGGCCGAGGGGCGTGACCGCACCCAGACCCGTAACGACGACACGGTTCACTGCGGTCACGATTTCTTCTGCGCCACCAGCGCTTCGACCGCTTTGACGACGTCGCCGACGGTTTCGAATTCGGTGCGCGGATTGTTGGTGTTGGCATTGTAGGGAATCTCGATATCGAATTTCTCTTCGATGTCGAAGACCATTTCGACGGCGTCGAGCGATTCCAGCCCAAGATCCTGAAGCCGGTCGGTCATCTCGACCGTGGGTTTCTCGACCCGTTTTTTCTTGGCGATAATCGCAATGACGTCGCTTGCTACGTCGCTCATGGTGCCGAAGTCCCCCACATCACTTCTTTACCGTTTGTTCCAGAGCGTCGAGACGCGACGCCATCGTTTCCACCCTATCATGAAGCCGCCTCGCCCGGCGCAGATAAAGGTGTTGCTCGACCGAGCGCTCGTGCGCCTGGGCCGGGTAACCAGAGAAAAAAGCATTGGCGGGAATGTCCGTGCCGACCCCGGATCCTGCCGCGACCACCGCCTGATCGCCAATGCGCACATGATCGCCAATACCTACTCCGCCGCCAAGTCGCACCCGATCGCCGAGGATGACGCTGCCGGAAATGCCCACCATGCCGCAGAGAATGCAGCTTTCGCCGATGGTGGCATTGTGGCCGATATGCACGTGGTCGTCGATTTTAGTACCGCGACCAATACGCGTGCTTTCCAGCGTCGCGCGATCAACCGTCGTGCAGGCTCCGATCTCGACATCGTCGCCGATCTCGACGTTGCCCAGCGAATGCACCCGGGTCACCGCCACCCCCGCGGTGAACGCAGTTGCCGACATCAAGTCGGGCGCATAGCTGAAGCCGTCCGCGCCGATCACGGCGTTGCCGTGCAGGATCACCCGATCGCCGATGCGGCAGCCATGGCCGATGCGCACGCCGGAATGCAGCAAACAGTCTGCTCCGATCACCGCGTCGCCGGCGACAGTCACCTGCGGCATGATGGTAGTGCCTCGCCCAATACGGCTGTGTGGGCCGATCACCGCGAGTGGTCCGATGCTAACGCCCGCCCCAATCTCGGCATCGGCGGCGACGATCGCGGACGGGTGGATACCCGGATCGTGCGGTGGCCCTTGATCAAACATGGCGGTCAGTTTGGCGAGCGCCATCCGGGTCTCGGTGACCACGATTACGGCGGCGAACATCCCTGATGGTGCGCCATGGGCCGCCGAGACGACAACCGCCTGGGCCTTGCTGCGCGGCAACGCGGCGGCCGCCTCGGCGCTCATCGCAATGGCAAGGTCGGACGGCCGCTCCGCCCGCTCCGGATGTACCAGGCGGTCGATAGCGATTGACCCATCCCCATCAAGCCGGCCCGAAAGCGCCTGCGCGATATCCCGTGTCAACATGAATCTTGTTAGATTCTCAATAGATGCGTGCGTTTCTTCGCGCGGCACAGTGGCGGCGCGCGATGAACCTGCTCTAGAACGCTGATCGGGTCAACCACGCGACTGGCGCGCATAACGCGGCTTCCCCAGCGTCGCCAGGGAAGCTGAACTCGCGGGTCCCACCGCGGGCGGCATGCTTGCAATCGCGCGAGCCTTTCGCTCAATTCACGCCAGACAACGGCTGAAGAACCATAGGGGGAAAATAATGCGCTCAAGCCATCTCGCCGTGACCATCGCGGTCGTGCTGCCGGCCCTCGGCATAGGCGGCGCCAACGCGCAAGAGACGGTCAAAATCGGCGTCGTCATTCCCATGACCGGCACATCCGCGGCAGTCGGCCGCGAGATCGAGGCCGGCACCAAGCTCTACATGGCGCAGCATGGCGACACGGTCGCGGGCAAGAAAATCCAGCTCATCATTCGCGACGACGCCAGCGTTCCCGACAACGCGAAGCGGCTCGCTCAGGAGCTGATCGTCAACGATCACGTGGGCTTTCTCGGCGCCGGATTGACGCCGAGCGCGATGTCGATGGCACCGCTGTCCGCCCAAGGAAAAGTTGCGACCGTCGTCATGGTCTCGGGCACATCCGTGGTGACCGAACGCTCGCCGTATTACGTGCGCACGAGTTTCACGCTCGGCCAGCAATCCGGCATTATCGCCGATTGGGCGATCAAGAGCGGCAGCAAGAAAGCGGTTTCCATCCTCTCCGACTGGGCGCCTGGCGCCGAGGCCGGAAAGGTTTTTGCGCAGCATTTTGCGCAAGGCGGTGGCCAGATTCTCGACACGCTAAAGGTGCCGCTTGCCAGTCCGGATTTTGCGCCGTTCCTGCAGCGCGCCGCCGATCTTCATCCTGACACGCTGTTCGTCTTCGTGCCGGCCGGTCAGGCAGGTCCATTTGCCCGGCAGTTCGCCGAGCGCGGCCTCGACAAATCAGGCATCAAGCTGGTCGGACCGGGCGACATCGTCGACGATGACGATCTGCCGGGAACCGGCGACACGCTGCTTGGCGTCGTCACCGCGGGCATCTATTCCGCGGCGCATCCGTCGGCGCTGAACAAGCAATATGTCGACGCCTATCAGAAGATGACCGGGCACCGCGCGAACTTCATTTCGGTCGGCGGATATGACGGCATGCACCTGATCTACGCGGCGCTGGAGAAGACCGGCGGCAAAACCGATGCCGATGCCGTCATCTCCGCGATGAAGGGAATGGCCTGGGAGAGCCCGCGCGGTCCGATCTCGATCGACCCGCGCACCCGCGACATCGTGCAGAACGTCTACATCCGCAAGGTGCAGATGGTGAACGGTAAGCCATGGGCGGTCGAGTTCGAGACATTTCCCAACGTGAAGGACCCGCTCAAGGAGACCTCGGCGAAATAGCCGAGGCTGCCGCGCGACACTCCCCGTCGGCGGTCGCAGCACTCCCTCGGCGGTCGCAACGCGACAGGCCGGGTTCTTCGGTTGAATTGCTCGCCGGACCTGTTACACCAGCGCCGCGCGCCGCCTTCCCTATGGCGTCGCGAACGGCCGGACGGCGATGAGCACCTACAAGTCGGATTTTCTCAACACCCTCGCCAGCCGAGGGTTCATTCACCAGGTCTCGGAGCCCGAGGCCCTGGACGCGCTCGCGCGCACCGGAACCGTCACCGCCTATATCGGGTTCGACTGCACGGCGTCCTCCCTGCATGTGGGCTCGCTGTTGCCGATCATGATGCTGCATTGGTTGCAGCAGACCGGCCATCGCCCGATCGCCCTGATGGGCGGCGGGACTACGCGCGTTGGCGATCCATCAGGCAAGGACGAAAGCCGGCGGCTTTTGACTGATGAGATCATCAACGACAATCTGAAAGGCATCCGCGCCGTTTTCAGCAAATTCCTGAAATTCGAGGAAGGCGGCGGCAACGCCGTCATGGCCAACAATGCCGACTGGCTGAACACGCTCAACTACATCGACTTCCTGCGCGATGTCGGCCGCCATTTCTCGGTCAACCGAATGCTCGCGTTCGATTCGGTGAAGCTGCGGCTCGACCGCCAGCAGGAGCTGTCGTTTCTCGAATTCAACTACATGATCCTGCAAGCCTACGACTACGTCGAGTTGTTCCGGCGTTACGGTTGTGTCCTGCAGATGGGCGGCTCCGATCAGTGGGGCAATATCGTCAACGGCATCGATCTTGGCCGCCGCCTGCATAACGCGCAGTTCTTCGCGCTGACCGCGCCGCTGATCACAACGTCATCGGGCGCCAAGATGGGCAAGACCGCGGCCGGTGCGGTCTGGCTTAACGCCGACCTGGTGAGCCCGTACGACTACTGGCAGTACTGGCGCAACACCGAGGACGCCGATGTCGCGCGCTTCCTCAAGCTGTTCACGGTGTTACCCCTCGATGAGATCGATCGCCTCGCCACGCTCAAGGGCGCGGAGATCAACGAGGCCAAGAAGGTGCTCGCCACTGAAGCGACCGCGCTCGTGCACGGTCGCACAGCAGCCGACGAGGCAGCCGCCACCGCACGCACGACCTTTGAGGAAGGAGGTCTCGGCGCAAGCTTGCCGAGCGTCGAGGTGACAAGCGCGGAACTCAAGGGTGGGATCGGGGTGCTCGCCGCTTTTGTCAGAGCGGGCCTCGCTGCTTCAAACGGCGAGGTGCGGCGCGCAATTGCCAACAGCGGCGTGCTGGTCAATGACGCGCGCGTCGACAGCGACAAAATGATGCTCGGCGAAGCCAACCTGACCAAAGATGGCGTGATCAAGCTCTCGCTCGGCCGCAAGCGGCACGTGCTGCTCAAGCCGGTGTAATCTCGGCTAGCGTCGCTGATCGTCGTACGACATGCCCTCGGTCGCGGCCGGGTACTGGAAGATCTTGCGCAGCACGCCCGGCGCCAGAACCGAGAAGAAATTCACGTTGAGCACCGGGTTGCCGGGCTGGCCGACAACCTCATAGGTGAAGCCGACGAGGCCTTCCTTGTCGCCGCCGAGAATTGGCCCAACGACGGGAATCCATCCGAACATGTTGTTTGCGCCGTAGAGCGGGACCAGCGTGCCGCGCAGATCGACGCTGCGGTGCGTATAATCGATCAGACCGTCGATCGTGCCGCCAAGCATCGGACCGCGCACGACACCATCGCGCAGTGCGATGCGGCCGGGCGCGCGGGTGAAATCGACCCGCATGCTGGTGAATTGCAGATCAGCGTTGGACATCTGCGGCGCATTCTGCGCTCCGCCGGTCGCGGCGCGCTGCAATTCCGATTCGTCATGGACGGTGAAGTCGCGGACATCGAGCTTGCCCTGCTGCGCCGAACCGGCGGCCGATGGCGCATCCATCACCATTGCCATCTGCCCGCCCATCATCCGCTTGTACACATCGGTCGCGCGGAACAGCGCGCCGGCATCGGTCGTACGCAGGACCACCGCCTGGCGGCCGTTGCCCTGACCCTGCAATTGACCGGTGAGCGTGCCATCATGGCCGATTTTCGCGCTGAACCCCAGACTGCGCACCTCGCCGGCGCGGCGCGACATTTTCAGATCGACGTCGCTCATCGCCTCGCCGTTGAATGCCAGAACCGCGCCGAGCTTGATATCGAGATCAACGTCCGGCGCCTTGTGTTGCGCGGCCGCGGCCGCCGCCGCCCCCGCCCCCGGCGGCGGCGCGCCGGTCATCGTCTTGATGAAGCCGCGACCGTCGTAAACGTCGCCGCGCATGGTGACGCGCAGCGCCCCATCCGGGGCACGGTCGGCCTTCAGCGTCGTCTTGTCGCCGTCGGAGAAACCGTAAGACTGGAAATTCGCCGATTGCAGATTGCCCGAACTGTCGAGTTCGATGGAGCCCTTCAGGCCGTCGCCGGTTCCCGCTCCTGCGATCACCAGATCGTCGATATGGACCGCCTGCGGCTGCGTCGTCAGCGTCATCGATACATGCGCGGGCCTGCCGGCAGGCTTGACCCAGCCGGGCAGGAAGCCGTCGATCTTGGCCGGCGTGAGATCCGCATCGACGGAGAATTGCCCGTCGTGGTCGGCATCGGTGCCGACACGGCCGACGATGCGCATCGGGATCGAGCCACCGATCGTGTCCCCCGGATCGAGGCCGAAGCTCTTGCGAGCCGCCGCGTCGAGCGTGCCCTTCAGGCGGATGTCCGCCTGAGGATCGTTGCGCGCCTGATGATATTCCAGATACGCCGCGGCGCCCGCGATCTTCACGTCGCCTTTGAATTGGAAGCCTTGCGGGGTCGCCATCACGTGGAGCGCGGCCGCGTCGAGCCGCTGTCCCATGATCAGGTGATCAGCTGAGAAATTGGTAGCGTCGACCGCGATCGAATAATTGGTCGAGCCCGGCGGCAAGTCCGGCTTCAACGGCATCGTCAGCGCCACCTGCGCCGTCATGGTGCCATGAGTTGTGGCCGGGTCGAACGGCGTGCGCGACACATCGCGCAGGCGATCCATCGACAATAGCTCGGCAGCCGCCGGAACCGGACCGTCGAGCTTGAAGTGAACCCGGGCCGGGGGCTCATGCGGCGCCGTATCCGGCACCTCGAACAGTCCAGATGACATCGTGAGCTTGCGCCCCGAGGGCAGATCGGCGGTAGCCTTGCCGAGCCACACCTGGGCATCTCGACCGACGATGTGAACGGTAAGATCGGCGTCTCGGAGCGCGGGAAGACCGCTTACCGGCGTGACAACACAGTGATTGACTACCGCGTCGATCGACAAGCCATTCTCGGGAACCGGCGGGCCGCTGGCCTTAAGCGTCTCAAACGGTGCATTCACCGCGACCGTAATATGATCGAGCGTGCCGCTGGTCAGATGCTCGTCTATCCAATCGCGCACCTTGGGTGAGACAAAGACCGGCCATAGCCGCTTGAAATTGTCGACCGACATGCGCTGGCCGGCGAGCCCCGCATGAAGGCGGAGGCCCCCGTCGGTATATTCCGCGTCGCCGGACATGAACACACCGACGTCCAGATTGCCGACGTCACCCTCATCGAGGACGAAGCGCTTCTTCGCCGGATCGTATCGACCACTGACCGCAATACGATTGAGGATCAACGGATCGCCGCCGTCGGGCGCGGCGAGCATCGCGGTTCCGCCGCCGATCTTGAAATACCACATACCGCCGAGTTGCGCCGGCGCCTTCATCTGTCCGAGAAGCGTGAAGCGATTGCCGCCGGACACGATCTGGAACGGCATCGAAAGCACGCGATTGGCGTCATCCCAGCTGAACTTGAATTCGGCGTGCTCGATATTGATGCGGCCGTCGGCGCTGTCGGTATTGCCGATATAGCCGCTGTCGGCAACGACGCGGCCGACCAGGGCACGCGGCACGCCATCGGCGCCGATTTCACCGCGCACGCTCGCGGAAAACGGCAGCGTTGCTTGCAGATTGCCGTCGCCGAGATGGAAAGCGCGAATGAGGTCGCTGCCGGGGACTTGGCGCGCCTCGACTTCGACGCTGCGTACACCATCATGGATCGGCTTGACCGAGGCGACGAGCGCCCAGCGCTGGTCCGGATCCTCGGAGCCAAGAGTAACGACCACACCGCCGCCAGCCGGCCGTTCAAGGCTGAGCCTGATGTTGTGCAGCGACCAGTTCTTGCCGCTGCGCTCGTCGTCGAAGGTTATGGTGCCTTCCTTCAGACCGAGCTCACGCAGATCGTGACCGTCAAGTCCGGATTCCCCAATGCCGTCGATCCAAGACAGAAGCGTCGCCAGGACATCACTCGTGCGATTGGGCGAATGCGACAAACCCTTGTGCGCTGTCGCAACGGGCGCTGCCGCAGATGATCCAGTGGTGGCTGGCGGACGGTCCGCTGTCCCTGATGGACCGAAATCATCGATCGCACCGGATGCCGACGCGTCAGCGATCGGCACTGCCGCGGTGGCGATTGGATGCTTGCCGGCGCCGGCAAAGACCGTGACTTCGCCGTCGTGTTCGATGCGCACGTTGAGCTCGGCGCCGACCAGATTGAGGCTGCGCGCCCGCATATGGCCGCTGAGCAGACTGAGTGCCGAAACGCGGACTTCGGCCTTCGGCGCCTTCGCCACCACGGCACCAGTCGCGTCGCGGACCACGATGTCGCGAATCCGGACTGCGGTGCCGCCGGTCTCGGTCCGCTCGATTTGAGTCCCGCCGACCTCCACATGGTCGCGGCTGCCGAAATTCTCTTCGATCGCCGATGCAAGCCAGGGCGTGAAGGCGTCGATCTGGATCGGACCGCTGTCGAGCCGCCACCAAAGCCCAAGAAAAGCAACCGTGACCAGCGCCGCGGCCGTGCCTCCGCCGATGCAGATGCGGCGGATCAGTCGTTTGTGCCGAGCCAGCAGACGCCGATAGGCGGCGACATAGCGGCCATCGCCCCAGCGATCGCCGCGGCGGGCCGCGACAAGGCTGCCACGCCGGCGGGCGTAAACGGCCGATTCCCGCTTCGGAAGCGGTGCGCTCTGCCGATCCTGCTTAGCCATGCCCCCTCGGGCGTCCCCTCGTCCGCGGTGCCGTCGATAGCGCTCAAGCCCCCTGCTCGACCGCACCGGCCTGGTTGCGTAATCTGGCCGTTCACGATGCCGCTGGGAAAGCGTCGAAAGGAAGGCATATGCCGGAACATAAGGTGAAGGGGAGCCGGGATGGCCTCGCCGCAGGCGCCAAGGCTCCCGCATTCACGCTTCCCCGGGATGGCGGCGGCAGCGTCTCGCTCGCCGACTTTGCCGGCCGCAGGCTCGTCCTCTATTTCTACCCACGCGCCGATACGACGGGCTGCACCAAGGAGGCGATCGACTTTACCCACCACAAGGCCGCCTTCAGCCCGCGCCGGCGCCGACATCCTGGGAGTCTCCGCCGACCCGGTAGCCGCCCAAGACGCATTTAAGGCCAAGCACAAGCTGTCGATCGCACTCGCCTCGGACGAGAAGCACCGAATGCTCGAGGCCTATGGCGTATGGCAGGAAAAGTCGATGTATGGGCGCAAGTTTTGGGGCATCGTGCGCACGACTTTCCTGATTGGCCCCGACCAGCGCATCGTCCAGGTATGGCCGCGCGTTTCAGTAGCCGGACACACCGAAGCGGTGCTTGCCGCGGTTAAAGCAATGTAAACGCCGCAACTTTGTCTAAACATTTACCCAGGATACGAAAATCGTCACGGCAATTTCCTGAAAATTAACCATACCCGCTTCAAATGCGCGACCAGTGTGATGGTTGCGAAGCCTGCGCGCGCGGGGCTGCTGTTTTCCCGAAACTCGCGTCTGACCTCCCAGCCGAAAACAGTATCGCGTTTCTGTAGCCGGTCCGGGCCGGATTTGCGTCAGTCGGCCAGCGGGAGTGTCAATGTCGCAGCGAATTGCGTCGCAGCCACATCACAGCGCCAGCGCGCATCACGGCCATCGTGACTTGGCTCGCCGGCCCGACCTCCGGCAACACAACTTGGCCCGCCCCAGCGGCAATGCCGCTTACACGATTGCACACGCCGGCCGGCAGGTCCGTTTTGGTCCCGTCGTCTTCTGGATCGCAGTCGGCAGCTTCGTGATCATGGCCGGCTGGTCGATCGTTACCGCCACGTATTTCGCCTTCCATGACGATGTTCTCAAAGGGCTGATGGCGCGCGAGCGCGCGCAGCAATACGCCTATGAGGACCGCATCGCCGACTTGCGTGCCGAGATCGATCGCACCACCAGCCGCCAACTGCTCGACCAGGACCAGTTCGAGCAGAAGCTCGATGAATTGGTGCGGCGGCAAGCCACGCTGGAATCGCGGGCCAGCGCGCTGAGCGGCACCGCCGACCAGATGGTCACTGGCTCGACCAGGCCGGCCGAACGCGGCGGCCCAGCGCCGCAGTCCGACACAACGGGCGACATGATGTTCGCGCCGCATCGGCTCGACAGCGGCAAGCGATCGAGCATCGAGACGCAACTGCACGACGTCGAGGCCTCGCTCGACCGTGTCGACCACGACGAGAACGGTACTCTTGAGCGAATGCAGGCACGTTACCAGGACAGAGCGCAGCGCGTGCACGGCATCCTGGCAAGCCTCGGCCTCAATCTGCACGCAGTGCCGGCGGCGGAAGGCGGGCCGTTCGTACCGGTCAAACTACCGCCCGCCGGCGAATCGTTCGCGCGCGCGCTCACTCGTGTCAGCATCGCCCGCGCGCAAGCCAACGATCTCAGCAACACGTTGAATTTTGTGCCGCTGCGTCAGCCACTGACCGGCGATCTGGAGATGACCTCGCCGTTCGGTGTGCGCATTGATCCATTCTATCGCTCGCCATCGATGCACACCGGAATGGATTTCCGCGCCACCCCAGCCGAGCCGATCTATGCAACGGCGGCCGGCAAGGTGGTCAAGGCCGGCTGGGACGGCGGTTACGGCCAGATGGTCGAGATCGACCATGGCGAAGGATTGTCGACACGGTACGGGCACATGTCGTCGATCGGCGTTTCGGTCGGCCAGAAGGTGCGCGCCGGACAAGTCATTGGCCGCGTCGGTTCCACCGGCCGATCGACCGGTCCGCATTTGCACTATGAAACACGCATCAATGGCGAGGCCGTGAATCCGGAGCGATTCCTTGCTGCCGGCGAAAAACTCTATGGCGGCCACCCCATCGCCCGCGCCGCCGGACGGCAAGAAGAAGACTGAGCCTCCCCCTTCGCCATTATCGTTGACACGTTGCCGCGCCGTACTCGCCACGCGCATCGGCTTCCTGATAAGCACTGCCGTCGATTGAAGCCGCGAAAAGACGGAGGAGTACTCATATGCGCGGAACTGTGTATGTGCTGTCGTTGACGATTGCTGGTATCTGCAGCGGCTCTGCCGCGTTGGCGCAAGTGCCTGCGGCTGTCGACGTGCCCGGAGCCAAGACCATCGCGACTTTTCAGGGCGTGGGTGCTCAAGTCTATGAGTGTAAAGCGGGCAGCGACGGCAAACTCGCCTGGTCGTTCCGCGAACCGATCGCGGCGCTGATCGACAGCGGCAAGACTGTTGGCCGGCATTACGGCGGTCCCACCTGGGAGGACGTCGACGGAAGCAAGGTCGTCGCCAAGGCCTCGGGAAACGCCCCCGGCGCGACCGCCAGTGACATTCCCTGGCTCAAGCTCGATGTCATTAAGCACTCCGGTCGCGGCCTGCTCTCGAAGGTCACCACCATCCAGCGGCTCAATACCCAAGGCGGCACACTGAGCGGCGCATGCGACAAGGCAGGCGATTTCAAGAGCGTGGCCTACACAGCGACGTACGTGTTCCTCCAGAAAGGCAAGTAGACCCAACTGAGACCGCCGGCAGCGAGAGCCCCGCCCACAAGCACGCAAGCCGGCTCTCGCCCCCGCTTCGGGCACGATCCCGATCGCTGCGCGGTTGTTCCGGCCGGAGTGAAAATCCGCTAAGAGGGCGGCGGACGCAGCCTTACCGGGACCACGGCCCGGCACCGGCTGAGTAAATAAGGAAGCCACATGCCCGATCTCCGCCTCATGGCCGCCTGGATAATTGCCGCCGGTCTCCTCGTCGCCGGAGTCTTCATTGCGACGGGGAGCGATGCATATGCCCAGGAACGCACAACCGCAACCTACGACGACTGGGTTTTGCAATGTACGATCCAGGCTGGACCCCCGGCTCAAAAAAATTGCGATATCGAGCAACTCACCCAGATGCAAAACCAGGGCCGCAGCGTGCCACTGTCGCGGGTCGCAATCGCGGGCCCGGAAAAAGGTCAGCCGGCGCGACTCACGATACAGGTGCCGGTGAACGTTAACCTGCGCGCTGAAATGCGGCTGCAAGCCAGCGCATCCGATGCCGGACTTGCCGCGCCCTTTGATCGCTGCCTGCCGGTCGGGTGCTTCGCCGATTTTGCCCTGAAGGACGATGCAATCAAAAAATTCCGCGCGGCCACCGCCGCCGGCAAAATGACGTTCCAGAGCGCGAACAGTCAGAGCGTTGCCATCCCGCTGTCATTCAAAGGTTTCGGGCCGGCCTACGACGCATTGCTCAAACAGTAAGTGGCGCGGCGGTCCTCACCACTGATAGCGCAGCGTCCCGGAACCGGCGTAGGTCTGCGCGCTTGAGGCGAACTCGCCGTCGAACTTGCCGATCAGCGTCCAGCGCCGCGTCAGATGCAGTTCGGCGCCGAGCGAGGTGAGAGCCGAGTTGGCCGGCACCGCCGCCCCATTGACCACGAAGCTCGAGCCGGGCAGCGCCTGGAACACGGCATCGAGCGCGGGGTTGCTCACCCAGTCGTGCGCCCACGCCAATCGCGCCCGCAATTGCACCGGCATCGCGCCCCAGGCGGTCACCGCATCGAACCGCGCGCCGAGTTCGCTGCGCGTATCGGTCGCGGTCATGGCGTTATAGGTCAGCCCGAAGCCGCCGCCGGTCAGATCGGTCTCGCTGTAGGTCGGCGTGTGAAGGTCCTGCGCCTGGATCGCCGCATAGGGCGTCACGCCTGCGGCCGGCGCCACGGCATAACGGTAACCACCTTCGACCCGTAGACCAAGGCTCTGGCCGCTGAATGACGCCGTGAGTTGATCGCCCATTGCGACACGATTGGTGGTGAACCAGTTGTTGGTGTAGGCGAACGCGGCGCCGATATAGGCCGGACCGAAATACTTTGTGCCGTAGACACCGGCCTGGAATGCGTCGCTGCGTCCGGTGCCGAGCGCCTGCGCCAGACTCCAGTTTGTGCCCGACCCGGCAAGAGCGAAGCCCAAGATTGTATCGGGACTGGCGTGATAATCGGCGCCCGCCGCAAAGCCATAGGTCGAAGCCGTGACGTTGTTCGAGCCGAGCGTCGGGTCGCCATCATACTTGCCGCTGCCGCCGAAACCCGTGCCCCATACGGTCCAGCGCTGATCGAAGGCTTGTCTCGGCGGTGCCTTGAGGACGCCCGCGTAGGCAAGCGCGACATCGCTCGGAAAACTCGCCTGCTGATCCGGCGCGAAGCCGAGCGGCCCGCCACCCGAGGCCGGCCCGCCGCGGCCAAAAACGAACGGATCGAGCATCAGCGACAGGAACTGATCGGTGAGCTCGAACGCGCCCTTCTGGGCGTCCGCAGAAACCTCGCCGTCCAATTGGGAGAGCGAACTGCCCAAGGCGCTGCCGGTCAGGCCAAACAGCGGAAAGAAATTCGCCGGCAGCGCGCCGCCGTTGTTGAAAAAATTGTTGATGCCGGTGGCGACGTTCTGCTGATTGATGTTGAGGCCTTGTCCGGAGCCGAGTTGCGCCGTCAGGTTCAACAGCACGTCGGTATTGCCGTTGTAGGTGAGCGCGCCGCCGAAGCCAGGTGCGTTGAGCGCGGTAAAGCCGGAAAACGTGCCGTTGATGCTCGCCGGGTCGAGGATGTCATAGGTGGTCTTAGTGCTGTAGTTGCCGGGTGCCAGAATCCCCTGCACGGCCGCGCCATTGAGCGTCACCGCGCCGCTGACATTGGCCCGTGACGCGGCGTTCGGACTCAAGTTCACCAAATAGGCCGCACCCGGGCTGGAAGGTGAGGTTGCCGTTAATCGTCATGAATGTGCCGGGTTGACCGACATTGCCCGGCTCCAGCGTGCCGCCGTTGGCGACCGCGATGGATACCGTAGTAAAACCCGTACCGAAGGTACTGGCGCCGGCGAGCGTGCCGCCCAGCACGTTCCAGGTGAGCGGCGTGCCGATGTCGAAGGTGCCGCTGGTATTCCACACCCCGCCGACCACGTTGAAGGTGGTGAAGCCTAAATATTGCGTGCCGATATTCGCGAGATTGAAGGTTCCGACGCCTGTGCCCCCGAGCTGAAAAGTATCGCTGCCGCTGCCGAGTACAAATTCCGCACCGGCGCCGAAGCTGTAGGTGGTGCCCAGCGTAAAGGTGTTGCCGGGGCCCGTGTTTCTCAGATCGACCGCAATGCCGCTGGTGCCGGCGATGAAGCCCGCGTCGTAGACGCTGACCGCGCCCGCATTGGTCACGGCAATGCCGACGCCGGCGGTGATCGATCCGGTGTTCGTGATCCCGCCGAGGAATGTTGAGACGTTGCTGATCTGGATGCCATCACCGCTGGCGCCGGCAATGATCGTACCGGCGTTAACGATGCCACCCGCAAAGGTCGAGATCGCGAACAACGAAGCATTGACCGCGGTCCCGCCGAGAAAAATGCCGTCGCTCGGGCCCGACGTCATCGAGATCGTGCCCGAATTGGTGATGCCACCAGAGAAAGTTGAGATCGTCACCGAACTGTTGCTACTGGCGAAGCCGCCAACTTCGATGCCGGCCCCGCGCGCGACGATAGTGCCCGAATTGCTGATACCGCCGCCGAACGTCGAAATCTTAATCGTGCTCGTGAGCTGCGCAGTACCGCCAACGACGATACCATTTGCGCCGCCGATCGCGCCCGAGTTGGTGATGCCGCCGGCGAAAGTCGAGATCGCAATCGATCCAGATAACGCAGCGCCGCCGCCTACGAAAATGCCGTTTCGGGCCGAGCTTGAGATCGTGCCGGAGTTGCTGATGCCGCCGGTGAAGGTCGCGATCCCGACCGAAAAGAATTCGCCGGTGCCTCCAACCAATATGCCGTGGCCTTGGGTCGCCGACACCGTACCGCTGTTGCTGATACCACCAGCAAAGTTCGAAATCGTAACGACCCCGCCAATGCCTCCGCTGACGCCGCCGACGAAGATGCCCTCATCTTGGACCGATATCAGGCCCGAGTTGCTGATGCCGCCGCCGAAGGTGGAGATCGTGACGGATCCGCCCAACTCGGCGCTGCCGCCGACGAAGATGCCGGCATTGCGCGCGGTTATCCTGCCGTTGTTGCTGATACCGCCAGAAAAATTCGACACCGTGACCGATCCGCCGCCCGAGGCGAAGCCACCAAGCCAGATGCCGACGCCGGGGGCGCCGCCTCCTTGCGCCGAAATGGTGCCGCTGTTGGCGATGCTGCCCGAGAAGCTGGAAATCGCGACCGCTGCGGCAGACCCCTGAGCCGTGCCGCCAACGAAGATGCCAGCGTTGTGCGCGAAAATCGTGCCGCTATTGCTGATGTTGCCCGCAAAGGTCGAGATCGTCACGGATGCGTTGGCGCTGACAGCGTTGGCCACGCCGCCCACAAGGATACCGTGGCCAGTTAGGGCCGTGATGCTTCCCGAGTTGACGATGTCGCCGCTGAAGGTCGACACCGTGACGGCGCCCGTTCCGCTGAATCTCGCTCCGGCTAAGCCGCCGACCACGATGCCATGACCGGCGATGATGTGCCCGATGTTGACGATGTCGCCAGAAAAATTGGAAACGGCGACAGTGCCGTTCGTCACCTTTCCACCTACGATGATGCCATTGGCGCTTGGGCTCAAAATTTTTCCCGAGTTGGTGATACCCCCGGAGAAGCTGGCGACGTTGACCGATCCCGCGGCGAAGGCTGTTCCGCCCACGAAGATCCCGTTGGCGCCAAACGCTGTGATGGTGCCGGCATTGCTAATGCCGCCAGAGAACGTCGAGATCGTCACCGACGCGCCGCTCCCGGCGGCATTACCGCCGACAAAGACGCCGTTTTGGAACGCGAGAATTGTACCGAAATTGGTGATGCCGCCCGAGAAGGTCGAGACCATGACTGAGGCGGCTGCGCCGGTGAAAACACTGGCGCCACCACCGACCAGGATGCCGTGACTGCTCAGGGCTACGATCGTACCGGAGTTGCTGATGCCACCACCGAACGTGGAGATCGTAAGAGTACCCTGAAATGCGCTGCCGCCGACCAGGATTCCCGCGCGCGTGCCTGTCGCGATTGTGCCCGAATTGGTGATACCGCCGCTAAAGGTCGAGATTGTTACGGAGCTGTTTCCACTGGCAAAACCGCCGACGACGATGCCTGCTGCTTCCGCGACGATTGTACCCGAATTGCTGATGCCCCCGCCGAACGTCGAGATCGAGACGGAAGCGCCGGTGCCTCCGGCAGCGCCGCCGACGAAGATACCGGTACCAGTACTCGCAGAAATGGTGCCGCTGTTAGTGATGCCCCCCGTGAAGGTGAAGATCTTGACGGACGCGTTGGTGCCGGCAGCGCCGCCGACAGTGATTCCATTACCGCTCGACGACGCAATCAGTCCACTGTTGCTGATGCCGCCGCTAAAGGTTGAGATCGTAATTGATGCGCCAGTGCCGGCAACACCACCGACCGCAATGGCGTTGCCGCCTGCATTGATCGTACCGGAATTGGTGATGCCGCCGGAGACCGCTGCGTTGTTGGTAACCAGGATGCCGTTATTGTTCGACGTCGCTTGCGTCGTGATCTGGCCGGCATTGATAATGGCGCCCCCGATCGTACTGTTGTTGATGGTGATGCCGGTCCGACTCGGTGGAACGGCACCGTTCGCGTTGATAACGCCAGTGCCGTTGTTGGTGACGTTTCCGGTGACGGTCGAGCTCTGGATGTTGATGCAGGTGATGCCACCGGAGTTCGTCACCGAGGCAACCGACTGTCCGGAAAATGAGAACGGCGCGCACGGCTGGACGGCGAACGCCGGTGCTCCGCCGCCGACCAGCAGCGCTGCGACCGAACTGGTCGCCAGCAACAGCTGCAGTCTACCGCGGTCGCTACGACGACACCCGCCGTCCATTTCCCACAACCCGCACTCGCGCGCGAAAAGACCCGCGGCCTAAAGTTGGACCTTTGCATTTTTAGGCCGCGCCATGTGACGCCGCAAACAAGTCGGGCCACAAGTGATGCCGATTCCATGGGCTACAGCCAGATTCCCGCCGGGTGTTGCAGAAACACCACCAGTCCGCAGAAGAAATTTCCTCCATTCGTCCGGTAAGGGGACATTCGGTGAACGCGCAGTTTATGGCCGGAAGGGGATGCCCATGCTATCCAGCCTGCGATGAACCAGGTCGGAGCCCAGGCCAACACCACCTTCATGCCGCTCGGCGAGGCGCTGGTGTATGCCGACCGCTGCCGCGGCGAAGGCCGGCTGATGGAGGCCGAGGCAGTCTGCCGCCAGATTCTCCAGACCCAGCCCAATTCGCCTGAAGCCACGCATCTGCTCGGCGTCATTGCGCATCAGAGCGGCAAACTCGCCGACGCCATCGAGCATGTGCAGCGCGCGGTCAAGCTCGCGCCGCAGATTGCGCTCTACCACGCCAACCTCGGCGAGATGCTGCGGCTTGCCGGCCGGCCCAAACTCGCCGCCGAACAGGCCCGGCGGGCGCTTGAGATCGAGCCCGCCATGCCGATGGCGCTGAGCAATCTCGGCGTCGCGCTTTACGAACTGAAGGAATACGAAGCGGCGGCGCGCGCGCAACGTCAGGCCATCGCGGCGAAACCGGATTTCGCCGAGGCCCACAGCAATCTCGGCAATGCCTTGCACGCGCTCAAGCGGTTCGACGAAGCGATCGCCGCGTATCGCCGCGCGCTTGAGCTCAAGCCCAACTACGCCGACGCCTGGGCAAATCTGGGCACCACGCTGCACCACAACGGCGACTTCAGCGAAGGCATGATGGCGCTGCGGCGCGCCATCGCGCTGGCGCCTAATCACGCCAACGCGCATTCGGGACTAGGCATTCTGCTTTTGATGCGCGGCGATTTCGGCGAGGGCTGGGACGAATACGAGTGGCGGCTGCGCTCGAGCGAACGCAAAGGTCCTCGCTTCCCGGAGAAGCCGTGGCAGGGCGAAAGCCTCGCCGGCAAGCATATCTATGTTCAGGCCGAGCAGGGATTTGGCGATACGCTGCAATTCGCCCGCTATATCCCGCTGCTTGCCGCACGCGCCAGGAAAGTGACGTTGCGCGTCCATCAGCAGCTCGTGACGCTGCTGCGCGACAGTTTGCCAGGCGTCACGGTGCTGGGAGACCGCGGCGATCCCGAACCCTATCCGTGCGACGCCGTGCTGCTCAGCCTGCCGCGCCTGTTCAAGACACGGCTCGAAACGATCCCCGCGCAGGTGCCCTATCTGCACGCGCCCGCGGATGCGGTGCAGCGCTGGCGCCAGCAACTTGGCAAAATGTCCGGCCTCAAGGTCGGGCTGGTCTGGGCGGGCAATCCAGAGCACGTCAACGATCATCGCCGCTCAGTCGATCTGATCCAGCTGGCGCCCGTGCTCGCCACGCCCGGCGTGTCGTTCGTCAGCCTCCAGGTCGGGCCGCGCGCCGGCGATCTGAAGAAGCTGAAAGGCGGCATCGCCGCCATCGATGATATTGCCTCCGCCTTCAACGATTTCGTCGAATCAGCCGCCGCCGTAAGCGCGCTCGACCTGGTGATCACCGTCGACACGTCGATGGCGCATCTTGCCGGCGCGCTGGGCAAGCCGGTCTGGGTGCTGCTGCCGTCGGTCACCGATTGGCGCTGGCTGCTGCAACGTGAAGATAATCCCTGGTATCCGAACATGCGGCTGTTCCGCCCGAAAGACGGCGAACCTGGCGGCGGCGTGATTGCGCGCGTGGCCCAGGAGCTGACCGCGGTCGCGCGAGGCGATACGGCGCGGCTCATGCCATTCAAGGCCAAGGGCGAACGCTGCGCCGCGCAGGCGGCCGCCATCATGGCGGCGGAAGCCGCACTCGCCGCGGCGCCACCCGTCGAGCAACAGCAGCAGGCCATCAACCCCGGTCAGGCGCTGCTTCTTGCGGAGCAGAAGCGCCGGCACGGATTCCTGGCCGACGCCGATGACCTGACGCGCCGCGCCGCGGCCGCCGCGCCTGACAACGCGGAGGCCGAGCACATGCTCGGCATCATCGCCCATCAATCCGGCAAGCTCGGCGAAGCCATCGATCACGTCCGCCGCGCGATCGCCATCAAGCCGGACGTGGCGCTCTATCACGCCAATCTTGGCGAGATGTGCCGGCTCGCCGGAAGGCTCGACGAAGCAATCGCGGCGGGTCGCCGGGCGCTGGAAATCAATCCGGATTATGCCGGCGCCTTGAGCAATCTCGGCATTGCCCTGTTCGACCAGGGTAAATTTGATGAGGCGCTCAAGCTGTATGAGCGCGCCGTCGCGCTCGACGACAATTTCGCCCAGGCACACAGCAACCGGGGCAATGCGCTGCAGCGTCTCAAGCGTTTTGCCGATGCCGAACCGTCGTACCGGCGCGCCATCGAGCTGATGCCTGGTTTTGCCGATGCCTGGAATAATCTCGGCACCTGTCTGCGCGAGCTGAAGCGGTCGGAAGAAGCCGAAACCGTCTATCGCAAGGCGCTCGAGCTTGGTCCGAACAATCCTGACACGCTCGACAATCTGGCGCTGGCGCTGAAGGATCTCGACCGGCTGGACGAGGCCGCCGACCTGATGCGCCGCGCGCTCGTCATCGAAGCGCGCAGCGACAAGCTCTATGTGCATTACGCAACCGTGCTGCTCGATCAGAAGAAAGTCGACGATGCCGCGGCTGCGGCGGCGCGCGCGATCGCGCTCACTCCCGGTAATCACGATGCGGTCAATCTGATGGGCCGGGTCGCCTTCGAGCGCGGGGAACTCGATGAGTCGCTCGCCCATTATCGCAAAGCGCTGGCGCTCAAACCCGATCTCGCCGATGCCTACAACAATATGGGCAACGTGCTCAAAGAACTCGGCAAGCTCGACGAAGCGCAAGCCGCCTACCTGGAAGCACTGCGGCTCGATCCGAGCATCGCCGGCGTTTACGTCAACCTCGCCAACTCGAAGAAATTTGCGCCGGGCGATCCCCATCTGGCGGCGATGGAAGGGCTGGCCGCCAAGACCGACGGTCTATCCAAAACCGATCGCATGCAGCTCGATTTCGGCCTCGGCAAAGCTTACGCCGACCTCAAGGATCATGACCGCTCGTTCCGGCATCTGCTCGCCGGCAATGCCGCCAAGCGCTCAGCCATCGCCTACGACGAACAAGCAACCTTCGCCTTGTTTGATCGCATCGAGGCGCTGTTCACGCGCGACCTGATCGCGGCCAAATCGGGCAGCGGCGATCCGTCACCCACGCCGATCTTCGTCATCGGCATGCCGCGCTCGGGCACGACATTGGTCGAACAGATCATCGCCAGCCATCCGGTCGTCTTTGGCGCGGGCGAGCTCCAGACCTTCAACGATGTCATACTCACGGTCCGCGGGCCGGACGGCAATTCGCTGCCGTATCCCGACTTCGTTTCAGCGCTCGACGCCGGACCGCTGCAACAGATCGGAGCACGCTATATCGCGCTGGTTCGCGCCCTTGCCGCTAAGCACGGGCGCCCGGATGCCGAGCGGGTCACCGACAAAATGCCGTCGAACTATTACTTCGCCGGCCTGATTCACCTGGCGCTCCCGAACGCCCGGATCATCCACACCATCCGCGATCCGGTCGACACCTGCATTTCCTGCTTCTCCAAACTATTCTCGGCCGAACAGAACCACACCTACGACCTCGGCGAGCTCGGCCGCTATTACAAGCGTTACGAGCGCCTGATGGCGCATTGGCGCAACGTTTTGCCGGCGGGCCGCATCCTTGACGTGCGCTACGAGGACGTCGTCGCCGATGTCGAAGCGCAGGCGCGCCGCATCATCGCCTATTGCGGCCTGCGCTGGACCGACTGCTGTCTGTCGTTTCATGAAACCGACCGCCCGGTGCGCACTGCGAGCGCGACGCAGGTGCGCCAGCCGATCTACACGAGTGCCGTCGGCCGCTGGCGCGTCTACGAGCAGCACCTCGGGCCGCTGCTCGACGCGCTCCACGTTTCCGCTTCGGGCCAGCACTGACATCCTTGCTTTGCCGGCGGGCGTGCTACAGTCCCAGCCCCTTCGCGGCTGTTCGAGGTTTTCATCATGGCATTTTCATCGTGGCGTGGCGTTGTCGGCATGATCAATCCGACGATGCGGCCGGGCGTGACCGAAGAAGTCTGCCGGCTGCTGCCGGAAGGCATCGGGCTCATTCCACTGTTCCTGAATATCCGGCGCGGCACCGAAGACGAGTTTCACACCATGATGCCGCACTATGAAAAGCTGGTCGCGGTTCTGGCCGAAGAGAAATGCGATCTCATCCATCCCCATGGCGCGCCGCCATTCATGGTGCTGGGCCGCAAGGGCGAAGAAAAGATCGTCAACGCGTGGGAGAAGAAATATAAAGTGCCGGTGATGAGCGTGGCGCAGAACCACGTTAACGCGCTGCGGGCGCTTAAGGCCAAGAGCTTCGTCGGCGCCACATATTTCCCCGCGAAGCTCAACGCCATCTTCGCCAAATATTTCCGCGATGCGGGCTTCACCGTGCGCGGCATGGAGGGCATCGACGTGCCGTTCAACCAGGTGCAGTCTTTATCTGGCGAGCAGGTCTACGCCCACATCAAAAAGAACTTTCTCAAGGCCAAAGGCGCCGACGCGATCTACATGCTCGGCTCGGGCTGGCGCACGCTCAACATCATCGCGATGCTCGAACAGGATCTGCAGGTGCCGGTGGTGCATCCGGTGCCGGCGCGGGTCTGGGAAATCCAGAAGCGCCTGCACGTTCGCCAGCCGGTCAAAGGCTACGGCCATTTGCTGGAGGCGTTCCCGTAAGATCGCGCCTCTGGCGATGACGCGACAAGAAGCTTTGAGCCATAAAAAAATTCGGGAGGATCGAATGATCGCTGTGACACGCCGCGCCGCACTGACGCTGCTTGGCGGCTTTGCCGCCGAAGCCTACGGCGACGCCGCGGACGCCCAATCCGCCGCGCAGTTCTACAAGGGCCGGCAAGTCACGATGGTGGTGGGCACTGCGCCCGGTGGAATCAACGACATTTCGGCGCGTTTCGTTGCGCGCTATCTCGGCAAGTACATTCCCGGCAATCCGACGATCGTGGTCGAAAATCAGCCGGGCGCCGGCGGCATCACCTCGGCCAATCGTTTGGCCAATACGTTGGCGCAGGACGGCTCGGTCATTGCCAAACTTGAGCGCGCGGTGCCGCTGCTCGCCATCCAGGGCGACCCCAACGTGCATTTCGATCCGCTCAAGCTGACCTGGCTTGGCAGTCTTTCGTCCTACGCCAACGACGCCTATTTGTTGCTGGTGATGGCGAACAATCCGATAAAATCGGTCGCCGAGATCAAACAAGGCGGCAAGTCGATCACGCTCGGCGGCGACAACGCGGCGTCGAGCAACGTCATCTACGCCACCATCGCGCGGGACGTCCTCAAGCTCAACATCAAGGTCGTGAGCGGCTACACCGGCGCGGCGCCGCTATTTCTCGCCATGCAGCGTGGCGAGATCGATGGACAGGTGGTCGGCATCAGCTCCGTCCGCACCGGCCAACGCGCGCTGTGGGACGAGCATGCGTTTCGCGCGCTGGCGCAGTTCGGTCGAAAGACGCGGCATCCCGAATTTGCGGACGTGCCGACCGCCTACGAACTCACCAGCGATCCGGCCGCGCAAGCGCTGCTTAATTTCGCCGACCTGCAATTTTTCATCTCGCTGCCATTCGCAGCGCCGCCGGGCATTCCGGCGGATCGCGCCGCGGCTTTGCAGCAAGCGTTCATGGCCATGTGCAAGGATCCGACGGTCGCGGCGGCCGCAGAAAAGCTCGGGATCGACATGAGTCCGATCGATGGCGCCACGGTGCATGACGCCATCGCAAGGGCCGCGGCCACGCCGCGTGATGTGATTGCGCATTACAACGCCCTGGTGGGGACTGGCCGGCATTGACCGCCGCGCTGCGCGGCGTAACCTGTTTTCAACCGTTAAATTACCAAGGAGCTGACCATGCCTTACACGCTAGCCAACTTTTGCAGCGACCTGTCGGCGACGCTCAAGGCCAAGGGGCAGAACGGTCTGCCCGATGTGGCGCGCAAGCTGACCGAGCTTCTCAACAATCCGCAGTTCGTTGCCGAGACCTTCAGCGACGACACGCCGATTGGCCGCCGCGAGCTGTGGCACGATCCGGACACCGATGCCTACGTGCTGGCGCATGTCCAGGAAGGCGGCAAGGTCGGGACGCCGCACAGCCACGGCGCCTCCTGGGCGATCTACGGGACCGCCCGCGGCGTGACGGAAATGACCGAGTGGAAGCGCATCAATCCCGAATCGGAGGAAGGCGCGATCCTGGAGAAGAGCCGGCACTATGCGCTCGGCCCGGGTCAGACGCGCGGCTATGCCTCGGGCGCCATCCACAACACCGCCCATCCCCATAAGGCCTGGGTGATCCGCGTCACCGGGACCGATCTCGACGCCATCCCGCGCTATCGCTTCAGCGCCAAGACCGACAAAATCCTCGAAAACGTCTAAGCGCCTTCCCGCACCGGGCATATCGCGGCCGCTCTCGCATGAGAGCCGCCGCGGCTCGGCGAGTGGCCGTAAGCCACTGGAATAAAATCATTTTTGGGAGAAATGGCGGGAGCGACGGGGCTCGAACCCGCGACCTCTAGCGTGACAGGCTAGCGCTCTAACCAACTGAGCTACGCCCCCGCGGGCGCGCTGGGCAGTTAAGGCGGTGGGCGCGGCAAGTCAAGGATTTCGGGCCTAAATCGGTGCCTTGAACACGCCACGAAGCCATACCAGATAGCGCCCACACGCGAAAAACATCGGTGGAATCGGCAAAACAAGCGTGGTCAGCCGCATCCAAATCGTCTAACTGCAGTTTGATAAGCGGCATAAATCTTCGGATTACCGCTTCATCGAGGAGGGTTTCATGGCATCCAAACCAGCCACTACCGTGACTTTGAAGCATCTTGCCGCAACGCTTGCGGAAGATAACGAACTGTCGAAAAAGCAGTCCGAGGCCATTCTCGCAGGCTTGGTCGGCAACATCGTCAAGCACCTGAAGAAGGGCGAGCGTATCCGCATCGGCGGTCTCGGCATCCTGCAGGTCCGCAAGCGCGCCGCGCGCATGGGACGTAATCCCGCCACCGGCGAGCCGATTCAGATCAAGGCGAGCAAGAAGGTCGCCTTCCGCGCTTCGAAAGAGCTCAAAGAAGCGATCTGAAGCCTTTCGCCTCCGACAAGGGGCGACACAGGACGGAGGACGGACGACTGGGGACGGAAGGTTTCCTTCCGTCGTCGGTCATTTGTCCTCCGTCCTGTAATTGTGTTTCTGCCAGCGGCTGCGCATGGCCGCGCTCGGCATCGACTTTGGCGATGCGACAGCGCTCGCTCATTCAGTCAAAATGGTGGGCGGTGACGGGCTCGAACCGCCGACATCCTGCGTGTAAAGCAGACGCTCTACCAACTGAGCTAACCGCCCTCGCCGCGAGATGTATCGCCGCGCAGCCTTACCGTGCAAGTGTCAGGGCCAAGGTCTTTCGGGGTCAAGCTCTTTCAGCGCCAAGTTCTTCGCCCTGGCCACGGAAATGCGCTGGTGACAAGTCGCCCCGCTTCGCTCGACTTCGCCGAACATGTGCTAGGCTAATGGGCGCAGCGGTAGCGCTGCGGGGGGAAGGTAAATCATGCATCGCGCACTGGCTCTGAGCGTGATCTTGCTGCTGGCCGGCGTGACGGCCGCTTCGGCTCAGTTTCCGGCCCAGCCGCCGCCACCGCAATGCCCGGGGCCGGTCCAGGGGAATGAGCAGGATCGAGCAGCGTGTCACGGCGATGTAACGGCATATTGCACCGCCGAATTGCAGGCCAACCAGTGCGACGTGTTCGCGATCCTCGGTTGCCTGCAGCGGAACCGCCCCAGAATCAGCGCGGCGTGCCGCCACGTGCTGGAATCCAACGGCAAGTAAGCCCGAGGCTTGCGCGCTTTGGCGAGCTGCGTGCCTATCAATGATCTTGGTCGGCTATCGCAGGCTCAGACTCAGCTTCGTCCTCACCGTCGATCGCGATGACCGAAGGCCCGCGCTCCGCGTGTTCGGCAAGCCGCACCCAAGACTGCGCCAATGTCAGCCAAAGGGCCTTGTCGGTATCATCGTCTGACAGCCTCGCCATCGCTACGCATTCCTCCGCGCAGCGGCGGTGGTCCCGTGTAGTCCCCATCGCCATCCCCTGACAAACGCAACACAACCCGCCGATAAGAGTGCGGGAGTTCGGCGGCGCTACGATCACCGCGTGGCCGAATGCGGGCGAATGGGGCGCCAATCGGGGCGACGGAACCGGCCAGTTCGCTGCGGGGAAGTGCACCTCGGCAACCGCGGCCTCCCCGATTGATCGGCTGACGAATCGTGCGCTATGCGAATTCTAAGGTTTTATTAAAATGTCTCATGCAATCAGCACCTAGCTGCGATGCAGCAATTTATTGTGCAATGCGATAGCATAATCCCTATATACGGCTCCAAGACACGGCAATCGCCGGGAAAGGAGCCCAATGCTTACGTCATTCATCCGTTACGTTCAGACTTGGAGGCAGTACGGCACGACCGTTCGTGAACTCTCCAACCTCAATGACCGCGAACTGGCCGATCTCGGGATTACACGGTCGGACATTCCGCATGTCGCTTGGGAGCATGTCAGGCGCTAAACGCATAGCTTAGCGATAGCCGACATCAAGCATACGCCCGCCTCCGCGCGGGCGTTGCCTTTTGTGGGCTACGAACCGGCCGGTTCCATGCCCTTGGACTTGATAATTGAGATGGCGTGGGATCCCGACAGGAATTTCACCAGCGACTTTGCAGCGGCCGCGTCGCCCGCGGCGATGCCCGCCGAGTAGACCGTGAAATTCTGGATAGCCGCAGGCAGCGGACCGACCAGCACGGCGCCCTTCACGGCCAAAATCTCGCTGATCTGGTGGATGCCGATTTCGGCTTCGCCGTCGACGACGTGAGTGGCCACCTCACCGCCATGCACCAGGACCGCCTTGGCATTGACCTCCTTGGCGATACCCAGCCGCTCCAGCAACTTGCCGACATAGATGCCGCTCGAACCGCCGGCCGCGGGATCGATATAGGCGACCGACTTGGCCGCCAGCAGCGTTTTCTTGAAGGCCTCGACCGTGCTGATGTCGGGCAGCGGCGTTCCGACTTTGACTACGACGCCGACACCGGTCTTCGCCAGGTCGGCGCGGCTACCCGGCACGACTTTGCCTTCCTTGGTGAGCCCGTCGATCGCTTCGGGGGTCAGCACCGCGACGTCGAATTTTTCCTCGCCACTGGCGATCAGCTTCATATGCTGACCAACCGTCCGGTAGGTGACGGTGACCGTGTTGCCGCTCTCCTTCTGGTACTGGGCCACAAGTTCGGTCAGCACCGTTTTGAAGGCGCCGCCGCTGATGACTTTGATTTCTGCGGCTTCGGCGGAAGGTGGCATGACACACACCGTGATGGCAGCGGCAAAAGCGGCCGCGCGACAAACTCTGATTGGCTGCATGGATACCCTCGGCACCGACGCGGGCCACACCATAGTCGCGCCCGAGGCCCGAGAAAAGTAGCCGTTGGCGGTGCCATTGACGCGTGCTAGGCGGGCGCCATGCCGGTGCTCACCGTTCCCGATGCAGCGTTGCTGTTGCCGCCGCGCGGCGCGCTGATCGGGCTTGATCTCGGCACCAAAACCATCGGCGTCGCCGCCAGCGATCCGGACCGGCGCGTGGCAGCGACGGTGGAAACCATCGCCCGCAAGCAATTCAGCCTCGACGCCGCCCGCATCATCGAACTCGCCAGCGAGCGGCGGGCCGCCGGCTTCGTGCTTGGTCTGCCCCTCAACATGGACGGCAGCGAGGGCCCGCGCGCGCAGGCGACGCGTGCCTTCGCGCGCAATCTCGCGCAGCGCACGGAGCTCCCGATAGCGCTCTGGGACGAGCGGCTGTCGACCGCCGCCGTCGAGCGCACCCTCATCGAGATCGATGTCAGCCGCGCCAAGCGCAAGAAGGTGATCGATCAGCACGCCGCGGTCTTTATTCTTCAGGGCGCGCTCGACCGCCTGGCAAAACCCGATCTGCAGCCGCCGGAGCGCCCCTGACTATCGCTCTGGCAGCGCCCGTTGCAGCAGCAACTCGATCACCGCCGACTCAATCTCCTGTGCACCGAAGAGCGCGCCGTGCATTCCGCCCAGGCGCGAGCGAACGAATTGATCCGCCACCTGCCGAGGCGCGCTCTCTCGGAGCGCCGCCGCGCTCGCCATCAGCGCCAGGCGCTCTACTGTGAGCCGCGCCAACGCTTCGCTTGGCACCTGCGCATTCGGGTCGCCGTTTTCGACACCAGCGTCACGGGCAAGCGCGCCGCTTAGCGCGCGCTCCTCCTCGCCTTTGAGCGCGCGCAGCACGTCAAGGCACATGACGTTGCCGGAGCCTTCCCAGATCGCATTGACCGGCGCCTCGCGGTAAAGCCGCGGCAGAATGCTTTCCTCGACGTAGCCGTTGCCGCCGAGGCATTCCATGGCCTCGAACACAAAAGCCGGCGCGATTTTGCAGATGTGAAACTTCGCCGCCGGCGTCAGCAGCCGGGCATAGGCCGCCTCGCGCGGATCCTCCGCCGCGCGGTCGAGTGCGCGACATAACCGCATGACCAGCGCCACCGCGCCTTCCAGTTCCAGCGCCAGGTCGGCCAGCACCGTGCGCATCATCGGCTGGTCATAAAGCGGCTTCTGGAACACTTTGCGGTATCGGCAATGATGCACCGCCTGCGCCAGCGCCATCCGCATCAGCCCGGCCGAGGCAACCGCGCAGTCAAGCCGAGTCAACTGCACCATGTGCAGAATATTGCGGATCCCGGCGCCCTCCTCGCCGATCCGCCAGGCGAAGGCGTCCGTGAATTCCACTTCGCTCGACGCATTGGAGCGGTTGCCGAGCTTGTCCTTGAGGCGCTGGAAGCGCAGCGCGTTGACGCTGCCATCGGGCCGAAAGCGCGGCATCAGAAAACAGGTCAACCCGCCCGGCGCCTGCGCCAGCACCAGGAAGGCGTCGCTCATCGGCGCCGACATGAACCATTTGGCGCCGACGATCGAATACGCCTCGCCTGCGGGCGTCGCCGTCGTGGTGTTGGCGCGCACATCGGTCCCGCCCTGATTTTCCGTCATGCCCATGCCGAGCGTCATGCCCGACTTTTCCCAGAATGGAGCGAATGTGGCGTCGTAGCTGCGCGTGAGCACCCTGGGCAGGACCATGGCGGCCACGGATGGTTCTGCGGCGAGCGCGGCCAACGCGGCGCGCGTCATGGTGATCGGACACAGGTGGCCCGTCTCGATCTGCGCCGCCATGTAGAAACGCGCGGCGCGCACGACTTCGGCAGGCGGCGGCTGGTGTTTGCCGGCGGCGGACCAGGTCGAAGCATGCAGCCCCGCCGCAACACTCTCCCCCATCAGCCGGTGGTAGGCGGGATGGAACTCGACCCGGTCGCTGCGAAATCCCTTGGCGTCGAAAACGTGCAGCTTGGGCGGATTCTCATTGGCGTAGCGGCCAAGCGCAAACATTTCGGCGCTGCCCCAGCGCCGTCCGAATTCAGACAACCCCGCTGTATCATCCTCCGCGCCGTTGGCGCGGACGGCGTCCTTCAGCGGCGTGTCGCTTTCGAACAGGTCGATATCCTCGTAAAGCGGCGACTGGTTGAAAACCTCATGGGTGTCGAAGCGGGAGGGAGAAGCTTTGGAATTCATGGCGACGAGCCTTTCCAGAGCACGCAATTTAGCACGGCCGACGCGCCGCCGATGTTTTCGGTGCATCGCGCCCGCAAGAGCCAAAACCGGGCTTGCCGGGGCGCGCGAATTAGGCCTATAGCAGCGCTTTAATGACCAAGGCCCTGCCGCCCACACGCCACATCGTTTCGATCAACGACCTCAGCAATAAGGAGATCGAGACGATCTTCGAGGTCGCGCAAGGCTTTTTGCAGGAACTCGCCGACCCCCACACCCCTTACCGGATCGCACGCAGCACTGGGCTTGCCTCGAAATCCATTCTGGCGAGCCTGTTCTACGAGCCTTCGACGCGCACGCGGCTGTCGTTCGAAACCGCCATGCTGCGGCTTGGCGGCGCGAATATCACCAGCGCCGATCCGGCGGTCAGTTCCGCCGCGAAGGGCGAGAGCCTCGCCGACACGATCCGCGTCATTTCCAACTACTGCGACGTCGTCGTCATCCGCCATCCGCGTGACGGCGCGGCACGGCTTGCCGCCGAATATTCGCAAGTTCCGGTGATCAACGGCGGCGACGGCAGCCACGAACACCCGACGCAAACTTTGTGCGATCTGTTCACGCTGCGCTCCAAAAAGAGAAGCCTACGCAATATGAAGGTCGCGATCTCCGGCGACCTGAAGGGCAGCCGAACGATCCATTCGTTCGTCTACGCGCTGGCGCGGTTCGGCGCTACCATCGATCCCCTGCCCGCCCCCGGTATGGAACTGCCCGAGCACGTCGCACGGCGACTGCGGGAGGAATTTCACTGCCAGATGGTCTCGAAGGCGCCAAACCAGCCGGGCGGCGACATCGACGCGCTCTATGTCACCGCCGATCAGCCGCATCAATTGTCGCTTTATCCGGATCCGCAAGTCGACTACGGGCTTTTGGTGCAGCAGAAGATCGACGCGGTCTATGTCACGCGCTTTCAGAAAGAGCGCTGGGCTGATAAGGAGCGCCCGTACCCGAAAGTCGATGCCAAGTTTTTGGGTGAGCCGAAATTTTCCGAAGCGAGCGTCATGCATCCCTTGCCGCGGGTCAACGAGCTTGACGCCTCGCTCGACAGCGACCGCCGCGCGATCTATTTCCAGCAGGCGGCCTATGGCGTTCCGGTACGCATGGCGCTGATTTCACTGCTTCTGCATCTGCACAAGAACAAATCGCTGCACCAGTTCAGCGGCGGGTTCGCCAAGCCGGATCATCCGGTTTACGCCCAGCCGATCGGCACCGGCATCACGTGCGCCAATCCCAATTGCATCGTCGCCGATCCGGCCGAGCGGCAATACGCCGCCAACAAGTTTTATGTCATCGAGGACGAAGCCCATAGCCGATGCAAGCTGCGCTGTGTCTATTGTGAGACCGACGTCGAGGAGGAAGCGGCCGCGCATTTCGTCGTCGGCGACACCACGCGAAAAACCTTTTCGCCCGGATTGCGCGCGCTCGCAGGGCTGTCCGCCGAGCGTCTGAAGCATCTCGTGATCCACCGCAGCGAGGCCGATGCCGTGGCCGCCGGCTTCCAGCCGCGCGACAACGGCAAAAAAGCGCGCGCCGGATAAGCCATGCCCGCGTCTTCGCTCGCGCTCTACGAGGTCGCCGCGTTCGTATTCGGCTATCTGTGCGGTTCGATTCCGTTCGGCGTGCTGATCACGCGCCTTGCCGGAGCGCCGGATGTGCGCGGCATCGGATCCGGCAATATCGGCGCCACCAATGTGCTGCGGACGGGCCGCAAAGGACTGGCCGCCGCGACGCTGCTCGGCGACATGCTCAAAGGCACGTTCGCTGTGTTGGTCACGAGCCATTTCCTTGGCCGCGACCCGGCCGTCGCGGCTGCGCTCAGCGCATTTCTGGGCCACCTGTTTCCGGTGTGGCTGAAATTCAAGGGCGGCAAAGGCGTCGCCACCTATATCGGTCTCCTGCTCGGCTTCGGATTGTGGATTCCCCTGCTGGCGTTTTGCGTGACGTGGGCGGTCGTTGCCGCCGCAACGCGTTATTCGTCGCTCGCGGCGTTGCTGGCGTGCATCGCCGCCCCGATGGCGATTTCGCTCAAAGGCGACGTTCCGGAATTGCGGCTGTTCATGATCCTGTCGATTCTGCTGTGGCTCACGCACCGCGCCAACATTTCCCGGCTGATGAGCGGCACCGAGAGCAAGATCGGCGCGCACTGATTGCATCAATTGACGCGTCTTTTTTCGTCTCCTCAACCTTTGCTTTAGGGCTATGCTCAAGGTCAGAGCGGCCCAGGCCGCGTCTGGGGATCGGGGTCTGCGTGGCCGAAGCGGGGCAAGGCGTCCATCTCACGGACGAGCAACGGATCGACTGGCTGCGGCTTATCCGCAGCCAAAATGTCGGGCCGCGCACCTTTCGGGCGCTGATCAATCATTTCGGCGGCGCGCGAGCGGCCCTTGAGGCTCTCCCCGCACTGGCGCGCCGCGGCGGCGGCGGCGGATCACCGAAAATTTACTCCCGCGCTGAGGCCGAGCGCGAGTTTGAAGCGGCCGACAAACTAGGTGCGGTTTTTGTCGCGGTCGGCGAGGCCGACTATCCGCGCTGCCTGCAAACGCTCGACGATGCACCGCCGCTGCTCGCGGTTTGGGGAAATCGCGCCGTATTCGCCCCGCCCGCGGTGGCGATCGTCGGCTCGCGCAACGCCTCGGCCGCAGGGCTGAAGATCACCCAGCGCCTCGCCCAGGCGCTTGGCGAAACGGGCTTCGCTACTGTCTCGGGGCTTGCTCGCGGTATCGACGCCGCCGCTCATCGATCAAGCCTTGATGGGGGCACCATCGCTGTGCTCGCCGGCGGCCTGGACCGGCTCTATCCGCCTGAACACGCCGAACTGCTCGATGCCATCCTGCCAAAAGGCGTCGCGGTGAGTGAAATGCCGTTCGGGTGGGAGCCCCGCGCGCGGGATTTTCCGCGGCGCAACCGGCTGATTTCGGGACTTGCGCTGGGCGTCGTTATCGTCGAAGCCGCGAAGCGTTCCGGCTCGCTGATCACGGCGCGGCTCGCGCTCGAACAAGGCCGCGAAGTGTTCGCGGTGCCGGGCTCACCGCTCGATCCACGCGCCGAAGGCACCAATGGGCTGCTTAAGCAAGGCGCAACCCCGGTTACCGAAGCGGCCGACATTATATCGGTGCTGCAGCCGATCATCGGCATGGACATGCCGGCGCGTGAGCCGGAGCCCGATGGCAGAGGACCGGACGACTATGTGGAACCCGCCGCCGACGAACGCAGCCGCATCGTCTCGCTGCTCAGTCCCGTGCCGAGTTCGATGGACGACCTCGTGCGTCTGTCGAAGACTTCGCCACGGGTGGTCCGTATTGTCCTGCTCGAACTCGAGATCGCCGGCCACCTTGAGCGTCATGGCGGCGGACTGGTATCGCTCCTTTAGCGATCAACGAATTCGGGTCCTGGAATGCGCACCATCTCGCGGCGCGAGTTGCCAATCTTGGCCGCTTCGATTGCGTGCGCGGTGACAAGGACGGCTTTCGCCGAGAATTTCGACGCATTTCTTGCAGTGCTTCGTACTGATGCGTCACGGCAAGGTATCACGGGCACCACTTTTGACGCTGCATTTGCTGGCATCACGCCTGACCCGCGCGTCATCGCTGCAATGCGGCGGGAACCCGAATACGGCAAGCCGATGGGCGCGTATCTGGCGAGCCTGGTTTCGCGGGATCGCGTTGCCATCGGCCAGCGCAAGTCAGCGCAATGGGCCGATGCTTTGCGCGCGATTGAGAAGCGCTTCGGCGTCGATCCGGCTATCCTTGTCAGCATCTGGGGCATCGAGTCCTCGTTCGGCCAAGCGCGCGATCCCTGGGACGTATTCCGCTCGCTGGCGACACTCGCGCAGGCGCGGTTTCAGCATCCGCTGTTTCGTGACGAACTTTTGAGCGCACTTAAGATACTGCAGCAAGGCGGCATTACCCGTGCGCAATTCGTCGGCTCCTGGGCCGGTGCGATGGGGCAGCCGCAATTTCTGCCGTCTAGCTATCTGAAATATGCGGTCGCTTTCGATGGCCGCAGCCGCCCCGATATCTGGACCAAGGTGCCGGACGTGCTGGCGTCGATTGCGAATTATCTGCGCAAGTCGGGCTGGCAACCTGGTTTGCCGTGGGGCTTCGAGGTCGTCGTGCCGAGCGGCTTCGACTATCGCGCAAGCCGCGGCAATTTCCGCCAGTGGGCCGAAAGGGGCTTGCGCCGCAGCGATGGCGCGGCGTTGCCAAGCGCGGCGATGGCGCGGCGTTGCCAAGCGCCGGCGATGGCATTCTGTTCTTTCCGAGCGGCGCGCCGGCACCCGCGTTTCTCGTCACGGAGAATTTCGTCGTCATCAAATCGTTCAATAATTCGGACGCCTACGCGCTCGCCGCGGGTGAGTTGGCCGACCGGCTGCGCGGCCTCGGGCCGATCCGCGCCGCGTGGCCGACCGACGACTTTCAGCCGTCGCGCGGACAGCGCATGGCATTGCAGCAGCGCCTCGCTGCTCTTGGCTTCAAGGTCAATGATTTCAACGGCCACATTGATTTCGAACTGCGCGACGACATCCGGCGAATGCAGCAGCGGTTCGGCATGACTCCCGACGGCTATCCGAGCCGCGCACTGCTGGCGCGGATCGGCGTCGTCGCGCACTGATTATTTGAAATTAGTTACTTGTGGCCGGCCCTGGCGGCCGGAGCCGCTTCCGTGGCGTCGGCCAACGCCCGGACGGTCTGCTCGGCTTCCAGTCGAGCCATCTCCAGAATGTAGGCCAGCGGCTCCAGGTGGTGACGCTGCGCCAGACGACCAAGCTCAGCGGACATTCTTCCTATATAAAGGGCTGCCGATCGCGTAGACTGCGTTTCATCGGGTTGTACGGGCTTGCGAGTGGCTTCCAATGGCACGGACATTTTCCCGATGTTCCTTCAGTCGCCGAGTTGCCCAACCGTTCTAATATACCAAAAGATGCATTAACTCAATTATACAACGTATTGATGCAGGTCGGTTGAACCCTCCGTCAAAGGAGCGCCCCGGGGATTTTAGTCCGGTGCTGAAGCCGTCGGGGCGGACGCCGATTTGACAGTCCGGGTCACATTACCCATGTTCCCGGCGGCTCTGGGCCGCTCCAGCCCCGCCGAACAGTAAAAAACTGGCGTCAAATCAGTGGGTTAGAATGGACCTTGTACTGGTAGAATCGCCCGCCAAGGCGAAAACGATCAACAAATATCTCGGCAAGGGCTACGAAGTCCTGGCCTCCTTCGGCCATGTCCGCGACCTGCCCGCCAAGAGCGGCTCGGTCGATCCGGACCACAATTTTCGCATGCTCTGGGAGGTCGATCCCAAGGCGGCCAAGCGGCTCAACGACATCGCCCGTGCGGTCAAGGACGCCGACAAGCTGATTCTAGCGACCGACCCTGACCGCGAAGGCGAGGCGATCTCCTGGCACGTTCTCGAAATCCTGAAGCAGAAGAAGGCGCTCGACGGCCAGACCGTCCAGCGCGTCGTGTTCAACGCCATCACCAAGCAGGCGGTGACCGAGGCGATGCGGCAGCCCCGCGAAATCGACCAGGCGCTGGTCGACGCCTATCTGGCGCGCCGCGCACTCGACTACCTCGTTGGTTTTACGCTGTCGCCGGTACTGTGGCGCAAGCTGCCAGGCGCCCGCTCGGCCGGCCGCGTGCAGTCGGTCGCGTTGCGGCTCGTCTGCGATCGTGAATTGGAGATCGAGCGGTTCGTTCGCCAGGAATACTGGTCGATCGTGGCCACGCTGGCAACGCCGCGCAACGAAACTTTCGAAGCGCGCCTTGTCGGCGCCGATGGCAAGAAGCTGCAACGTCTCGACATCGGCTCTGGCGCCGAGGCCGAAGCCTTCAAACGCGCACTCGAAACGGCGGCGTTCTCGGTTGCTTCCGTCGAAGCCAAGCCGGTCAGGCGTCATCCGCAACCGCCTTTCACCACCTCGACGCTGCAGCAGGAGGCGAGCCGCAAGCTCGGCTTCGCGCCCGCACACACCATGCGGGTAGCGCAGCGGCTCTACGAAGGCGTCGATATCGGCGGCGAGACTGTCGGCCTGATCACCTATATGCGGACCGACGGCGTCCAGATCGCGGATGAAGCGATCCGCGCGATGCGAAGCCAGATCGAGTCCGATTACGGCGCGCGCTACGTGCCGTCCGCGCCGCGCCGCTATGAGACCAAGGCGAAGAACGCGCAGGAAGCCCACGAGGCGATCCGACCCACCGATCTCAGCCGCCGGCCCGCGGAGACCAAGCGCTATCTCGATGCCGACCAGGCGAAGCTTTACGAACTGATCTGGTTGCGCGCCGTCGCCAGTCAGATGGAGTCGGCCGAACTTGAACGCACCACGGTCGACGTCACCGCCAAAGTCGCCGGCCGACTGCTCGAACTGCGCGCCACTGGCACCGTGGTGAAGTTCGACGGCTTCCTCACGCTCTATCAGGAGGGCCAGGACGAAGACGCAGCCGACGAGGAATCGCGCCGCCTTCCGGAAATGAGCGCCGGCGAGCACCTCACCAGGCGCTCGATCGCGGCCGATCAGCATTTCACCGAACCGCCTCCGCGCTACTCGGAAGCGTCGCTGGTCAAGCGCATGGAAGAACTCGGCATCGGCCGGCCGTCGACCTACGCGTCGATTTTGCAGGTTCTTAAAGACCGCAAATACGTGCGCCTCGACAAACGGCGGCTCTATCCTGAGGACCGTGGGCGTATCGTCGTTGCGTTCCTCGAGAGCTTCTTTGCCAAATATGTCGAATACGATTTTACGGCCGGCCTTGAAGAGCAACTTGACCTCATCTCCAACAACGAAGTCGCCTGGCGCGAGGTGCTCAAGGATTTCTGGCGCGATTTCATCGGCACCGTCGATGACATCAAGGATCTGAAGATTTCGCAGGTCATTGACGCGCTCGATGCGCTGTTGGCGCCGCATCTGTTCCCGCCGCGCGCCGATGGCACCGACCCCCGCCAATGCCCGACGTGCAGTGGCGGCCGGCTCACGCTCAAACTCTCCAAGTTTGGTGCGTTCATCGGCTGCTCCAACTACCCGGAGTGCCGCTACACTCGCCCGCTATCGACATCGGGTGACGGTTCGGCCGAGATCGGCACCAAAAAACTCGGCGAGGATCCGGCGACCGGCCTCGAGGTCACGCTGCGCGGCGGCCGCTTCGGCCCCTATGTGCAGTTGGGCGAAGCCGTCGACGGCGCGAAGCCGAAGCGCGCCAGCCTGCGCAAGGGCATGGTGCCCGACGAGGTGACGCTCGAAGTCGCGCTGAAATTATTGTCGTTACCGCGCGAAGTCGGGAAACACCCGGAGGATGGCGAACCGATCCGCGCCGGGATCGGCCGCTTCGGACCTTACGTCCAGCACGGCAGGACTTACGCCAGCCTGGAAACCGAGGACGACGTTTTCACGGTCGGTCTGAATCGAGCGGTGACGCTGATCGCCGAGAAGATCGCCAAAGGTCCGCGCCGCCGGTTCGGCGCCGATCCCGGCCGCCCGCTCGGCGACCACCCGAGCAGGGGCGGTCCGATCGTCGCCAAGAACGGGCGCTACGGGCCATACGTGAGCCATGCCGGCGTCAACGCCACTCTGCCGCGCGACAAGACTCCCGAGACCGTCACGCTGGAAGAAGCTGTCGCGCTGATCGACGCCAGAGCCGAGCGCGGAGCGCCGGCGCCGCGGTCGCGGCCGCGGGCGGCCAAGCGTGCCGGCACGCGGCCGAAGAACACCGCGGAAACAAGATCCCCTGCCGCTCGGCCCGCCGCCAAATCCGCCAAGCGCGCGGCAGCGCCGAAATCCAAACGCAAACCGCCGACGGAAGCCGCCGAATAGCTTCCCGCCAAGGATGCGGCCTATGATTGGCCGATGACACGCACCACCCTCCCCTCGCGCGCGGAGCTTCTCGCTTTCATCCGCGAGCGCAGCGGCAAGGTCGGCGCGCGGGAAATCGCGCGTGCTTTCGGGGCCAAGAATGCCGACCGCGCGACGCTCAATCGTATGCTGCGCGAGCTTGCCGACGAAGGCCACATCGATCGCCAGCGCAAGCGGCTGCACCGCCCAGGCACCCTGCCGCCGGTCGTACTTGCCGACATCACCGGCCGCGACAGCGACGGCGAGTTCTTGGCGCGGCCGACCGAATGGGATGAACAGGCGCATGGCGAGGCGCCGATCATCCATGTGGTCACGCCGCGCCGCCCGCGGCCCGGCGAAGCGGCCGGCGTCGGCGATCGCGCGCTGATCCGCATCGAGCGGTCCGGCGATCAGGAGACAAGCGGCCGCGTCATCAAGCTCATCGATCGCGCCAAACATCGCGTGCTTGGAATCTTTCGCGGCTTGCCAAGCGGCGGCGGCCGGCTGGTGCCGATCGACAAGAAACAGCTCGGCCGCAAACTCACCATTCCGGCAGGCGCGACCGCTTCGGCTGTCGATGGCGATCTTGTCGCGGTCGATGTCTCCCGCCACCGCGGCGTGGGCTTGCCTACCGGCACCGTGGTGGAGCGGCTCGGTTCGATCAAGAGCGAGAGCGCCGTCAGTCTGATCGCAATTCACGCGCATGGCATCCCGCACACTTTTTCACGCGCGGCGATGGCGGACGCCGAGGCGGCGCGGCCGGTGACACATGCCGGACGCGAGGACTGGCGCAAAATTCCGTTCGTCACCATCGATCCGCCCGACGCCAAGGATCATGATGACGCGGTTCATGCGGTGCCCGACACCGATCCACGCAATTCAGGCGGCCACATTGTCAGCGTCGCCATAGCCGACGTCGCGCACTACGTGCGCGCAGGCTCGGCGCTCGATCGCACGGCCGCTGAACGCGGCAACTCGGTCTACTTTCCCGACCGGGTCGTCCCGATGCTGCCGGAGCGCATCTCCAACGAGCTTTGTTCGCTGCGACCACATGAGGATCGCCCAGCGCTCGCCGTACGCATGATCATCGGCGCCGACGGCCGTAAACGCTCGCACACCTTCCACCGCGTTCTGATCCGCTCCGCGGCGCGCCTGCATTACGAACAGGCCCAGCTTGCGATTTCGGGACGCCCCGATGAGGACACCGAGGCTATCGTCGAACCGGTGCTCGCGCCGCTTTACGACGCCTACCGGTCCGTGCGCCGCGCCCGCGACGAGCGCGATCCGCTCGATCTGGAAATTCCCGAGCGCAAGATCGTGCTCAAATCCGACGGTACCGTTGACCGGGTGATCGTACCGCAGCGGCTGGAAGCGCATAAGCTGATCGAGGAGTTCATGATCCTCGCGAACGTTGCCGCCGCGGAAACCTGCGAGCGCGCCCACGTGCCGCTGATCTATCGGGTGCACGACGAGCCGACGCCGGAAAAAATCAACGCGCTGCGCGAATTTCTGACGACGCTCGATATTTCACTGCCGAAAGGCGGTGCGTTGCGGCCGGACGCCTTCAATCGCATCCTGACCCGCGTCAAAGGCCGCGATATGGAGCGGCTGGTCAACGAAGTGGTGCTGCGCAGCCAGGCGCAGGCGGAGTATTCGGCGGAAAATTTCGGCCATTTCGGCCTTAACCTGCGCCGCTATGCGCATTTCACCTCGCCGATCCGCCGCTACGCCGATCTGATCGTGCACCGCGCCCTGATCCGCGCCCAGAAGCTCGGCGCAGACGGGCTGGCCGACGACATCGATGCACGCGCGCTCGGCGAAGTCGCCGCCAACATTTCGGTCACCGAGCGCCGCGCCATGAAGGCCGAGCGCGAAACCACCGACCGGCTGATTGCGCATTTTCTGGCCGACCGGGTCGGCGCCGTGTTCGACGGGCATATCTCCGGCGTCACGCGCGCCGGCCTGTTTGTCGAACTGGATGAGACGGGCGCTGACGGCTTTATCCCGGCGCGCTTCATCGGCGACGAGTATTACCGCTTCAACGAGGCAGGCCGCGCGTTTGTCGGCAATTCGCAGACCCACAGGCTAGGCGACCCGGTCACGGTCGAACTGGTCGAGGCTGCACCGGTCGCCGGTGCGCTGCGTTTCCGGCTTGTGCGTCATGCATCAGGCGCTGTGCCAAGGACTGGACAAAAGCCGCCCAAGCAGCGGAAGTCTGCCGCGCGGGCGCGCTCTCAAAGCCACTCCCATGGCCGTCGCCGCTGAGTTGGAGCAGATCGAATGAGCGATCCCATGGTCGAAGCCGGTGTTGCGGCGGATCGGGCCGAACGGCTCACGCGCACCATTCGCGACCAGTCATTTCCCAATCTAAAGCCGCGGGACTCGGCGACGCTCATTCTCATCGATCGTGCGCATGCCGTGCCGAAGGTGCTGCTCGGCCGCAGGCATCAGCGCCATCGCTTCATGCCGGGAAAATTCGTCTTCCCAGGCGGCCGCATCGAAGCCACCGACCGGCAGATGAGCACCTACGCGCCATTGCAAGAACGCCATGTGGCCCGGCTGATGCGGCGCGTGCAACGCCCGAGCGCCGCGAAAGCGGCGGGTATTGCGCTCGCCGCGGTGCGCGAAACCTACGAGGAAACCGGGCTGATGCTCGGCGTACGCAGCGATCGCACCATTGAGACGCCGCCAGGTGCCTGGGAGGCTTTTGCCCAGGCCGGAATCCTGCCGGATCTCAGCGCCGTGCATTTCATCGCCCGCGCCATCACTCCGCCCAAACGGCCGTTGCGGTTCGACAGCCGCTTCTTCGCCACCGACGTCACGGCAATCGCCCATCGGGCCGAGGGCTTGGTCGGGCCCGACGCCGAACTCGTCGAGCTTGTCTGGCTGCCGATCAACGAGGCGCGCAGTCTCGATATGCCCGGGATTACCGCCGTCGTCCTCGAAGAACTCCAGGACCGGATCGCGGCGGGCATGAATAACGACCAGCCGGTCCCGCTTTACCGGATGCTGCACAAACGCTTCGTGCGCGAGACACTCTAGCGCCGAACCGGCGCCGCGGTGCCGGATTTCTTGACAATCGCGGGGCCGAGACTAGTTTGACGGCCAACAAGCCACCGATTTTCGAGGATATTTGCCATGGCCAAAGCCGCCAGCATCAAGGTCAAACTGGTTTCCAGCGCGGACACCGGCTTTTATTACGTGACGCGCAAGAACTCGCGCACCATGACCGACAAACTGGTCAAGAAGAAATACGACCCGGTCGCGAAAAAGCATGTCGAGTTCCGCGAAGGCAAAATCAAATAGCCACCGGCAAATGTCACGAAAAAAGGGCGCCCGCGGGCGCCCTTTTCATTTCCGGCCAAATCTTTATTTCGGGCCAAGAATAAGGAAGGTGGCCGGCCGGAAACGGTGTTATGAGGAGGCCACTCGCACCGCTCCCGTGCCGGCCGAACCCCACGGACCCAGGAGATGCGGCGGACCTGAGCACTCCGTAGGGTTATCAAACCAAAATCGAAAGGTTGCCGGGCTGTCGTCTCAGCGCCGCAGCTGCCTCGCTCTGCGGCTAGGTCGATTGGTCAACAAAAAGCTACCGGAACCTGTGGAGAAATCAACGGTCAAAATTCTGCCTTATTGGCGGATTTGGGGATAACCACAATAATTGTGATTAACGCGTAACACTAACCATAAGAAGAATAAGGTTTTTCGCCCTCGGTCACACGAACGTTCGGCGCTTGAGCGCGGCAACCCACGGCAGGCCTATGCAGCCTCTGGCACCACGCGGTTGCGGCCATCACGCTTGGCTCGGTAGAGCGCCTGATCGGCCCGCTTGATCAACGCCGCCGCCGTATCGTCCCTGCCCCGCAAGGCGGCAATTCCGATCGAGATCGTCACCGGCACGCTACCAGCCCCCTGCTGAATGACGAAGGGATCGGCAGCGATGCGCCGGCGCAGCCGTTCCGCCACCATGGCGGCGACCGCCATGTCGGTTTCGGGCATGACCACGACGAATTCCTCGCCGCCGCAACGGCAGGCGAGATCGATGCCGCGGATCGAGCGCTTGATGCGCAGGGCAAACTCACGAAGGACATCGTCGCCGGCATCATGGCCGTGCGTGTCGTTGATCGATTTGAAATAATCGATGTCGATCACGAGCGCGGTCAAAGGCTTGCCGCGGGCGATGGCCTGCTCGATCAGCGTACCGAGATGGCTTTCCATGTAGCGCCGGTTAAACAGGCCGGTGAGCCCATCGGTGATTGCCATCTCGATCGACATTTGCACGTTGTCGCGCAACCGCTCGGCATAGCGGCGTTTGCGAACCTGGCTGCGCGCGCGCGCCAGCAGCTCGTTCTTGTCGATCGGCCGCATGAGATAATCGTTCACGCCGATTTCCAGACCGCGCAGCATTCTTGCGCTGTTGTCAGGCTCGGTGACCGCGAGAATTGGAATATTACGGGTGCGATCGAGCGAACGCACCTGACTGCACAGCCGCAGCGCGTCGAAATTCGTCAAGTCGAGCGAAACGATGAGCAGGTCGTAATTGCCCTCGGCGGCGCGGAATAGCGCCTCGCTCGGATCGGTCTCAACCTCGACAGTGTGCTCCTTGGCAAGCACTGAGGCGATGCGCTCGTGCGACGCCGCCCGGTCATCGACGATGAGAATGCGACCGCCGCGGCCGGTGTCGGCGACCGCCTCGCGTTCCGGCGATTCAATGCCGATATCGCGCGACGTCAGCGCCCGCATGCGCAATTCGTCGGTGACCATTTTCAACCGTGACAGCGAACGCACACGCGCGATCAGCGCCATGTCGGGAATGGGCTTGGTGAGAAAGTCGTCAGCGCCGGCGTCCAGTCCGCGCACCCGATCCGACGGCTGGTCGAGCGCCGTTACCATGACCACCGGGATGTGATGGGTGGCCGGGTTGGTTTTAAGCCGCCGGCACACTTCGAATCCGTCCATATCCGGCATCATGACGTCGAGCAGCACGAGATCGCATTCGGCGCGCTCGCAGATCGCCAGCGCTTCCTTGCCGCTCATTGCCGTGATGACGTCAAAATATTCGGCCGAGAGCCGCGCATCGAGCAGCTTTACGTTGGCCGGAATATCGTCAACGACGAGAACACGGGCGGTCATTGCAAATCCTTTGACTGGTCCGTCACGGATTTCCAAGAAAATGACGGACGGTCTCGATGAACTTCCCCACCGAGATGGGCTTCGACAAATAAGCTTCGCAGCCGCCCTGGCGGATGCGCTCTTCGTCGCCCTTCATGGCAAAAGCTGTGACGGCAACCACCGGAATGCGCTTCAGGTCGGCGTCATCCTTCAGCCATTTCGTCACTTCAAGTCCGGACACCTCCGGCAGTTGGATATCCATCAAAATCAGGTCCGGCCGGTGTTCGCGGGCAAGATTGAGAGCCTCGATGCCGTTGCGTGTGCCGACCGTCTTGTAGCCGTGCGCCTCCAACAGATCGTGGAAGAGCTTCATATTGAGCTCATTATCCTCCACAATCAGAACCGTTTTTGACATCCCCGATCCTTCGCCTGCCTCGGCCAATGCCTGCCGCGGCAAGGGCGCTGCCACCCAGCCGCACGAAAGCTAGTCTCGATATATTACGGAAAGGCAAATGGAACCCTATAATGCGCGTGGGCGGCCGACGCGAAAAGCCGCGGAAATGCTGGCGATTCAGGCGTTTGCCTTCATCGGTGAGGACCCGGATGCACTTGCCCGCTTTCTCGACATAAGCGGCATTCCTGCCGGGCAGATTCGTACTGCTTCGCGCGAGCCGGGCTTTCTCGCCGGCGTGCTGGAGCATATGCTTTCGGACGAGAAACTGCTGGTCGCCTTCGCCGACAGTGCCGGGATCGACCCGGCCGCCGTGGCGCGGGCGGCGAGCGCGCTCGGCGGTCAATGGGAACGGGATACCCCCTAAAGCTGGGCTTGGGCTGGTGCCGTGGGCTTCTGCCGCGACTGTCTTGTCGACGTTCCGCCATCGGCAGCACGCTGCCCGGGCTGCGGCTCGCCTCGCCTGTTGCGCCACGCTGAACTCGACACGCTTTCAATCGCCCATGTCGATTGCGACGCGTTTTACGCCACGATCGAGAAGCGCGACGATCCAGCGCTTGCTGCCGAACCGGTGATCGTCGGCGGCGGCAAACGCGGGGTCGTCGCCGCCGCCTGTTACGTGGCACGCACGTATGGCGTGAAATCGGCGATGCCGATGTTCGAGGCGCTGCGCCGCTGTCCTCACGCCAAGGTGATCCGGCCCAATATGGAGAAATACGCACGCGTCGGCCGCGAGGTTCGCGGCATGATGCATGCCCTGACGCCACTGGTGGAGCCGCTGTCGATCGACGAAGCCTTTCTCGATTTATCGGGCACCGAGCGGCTGCACGGCATGACCGCCGCAAAAGCGCTTGCGCGCTTTGCCGCCGATGTCGAAAGATCGATCGGCATCACTGTTTCCGTCGGACTCTCCGCCAACAAGTTTCTTGCCAAGATCGCCTCCGACCTCGACAAGCCGCGCGGATTTGCCGTGCTCGGCTTAAGCGAGGCACAGGCGTTTCTGGCACCACGGCCCGTCAGCTTTATCTTTGGGGTCGGCAAGGTCAGCGCCGAGCGGCTGGCGCGTGACGGGTTTCAGCGGATCGCCGATCTGCAGCGCGCAAGCGAGGCTGAGCTGATGCGCCGCTATGGCGAAGAGGGTCTCCGGCTCGCCCGCCTTGCCCGTGGCATCGACGAGCGCAGTGTGAGCGCCGACCGCGAAACCAAGAGCGTGTCTTCGGAAACTACATTCGAGCATGACATTTCCGAGTTTCGCGCACTCGAACGCATTCTCTGGACCCAGACCGAGGAAGTTTCGGCACGACTCAAGGCCAAGGAACTGGCGGGCGCTACTGTCACGTTGAAGCTTAAGACTGCAGATTTTCGCATTCGCACTCGCGCCCGCTCGCTGCCGTCGCCGACGCAGCTTGCCGGCCGCATTTTTGCCGCGGCGCGCGATCTCCTTCAGCGCGAGGCCGACGGCACACACTACCGCCTGCTCGGCGTGGGTTTGAGCGCGCTCGCGCCCGCCAACGAAGCGGACCCTGCCGACCTCGTCGATGGCCGCGCCGCCGAGGCCGAGCACGCCGTCGATCGGGTGCGTGCCCGATTCGGCGACGACGCGGTGATCAGGGGACTGGCTTTCGAACGGCGGGATGACTGCTGAAGCGACTCACTTGCAGGGCTTTGGTGTCTTGATGTCGAGCGACACCAGCTTCCCGGTGACGATAAAGTCGTTGTAGTCGAGCGTCAGCGCGCGCGAGATCCCGTTGTCGTAAAGCTCGAAGCCGATCGCGTAGTCAGGCGTCTGCTCGCCGCTTTGGCCGCCCTTGTCCTTGGCGAAATAGCTGATCGTCACCGGCCACCGCGGCACGTTGGCGAGTTTGGATTCGTGCGCGGCGGCGTCGTCATGATTGCGTTCGCCAGGGGCGATCTTCTTGCCGATCACGGTGAGCGTGTTGAACACCTTCTCGCCGTTCTCCGAGCCGTCATAGACCGGAAATGACAGAATGTTCTTGCCGGCCCGGGCCGCCTCGATCGCCCGGACCATGTGCTCGGTCGGAAAAACCAGACGGCCGCCAAGATCGAGCGTCTTGTGATCCGGCCTGTGCAGATCAACGGCGGTGACTTTGCCATCGTGATCCGCATGGCCATCCACCGCACTGACAAGATTGCCGTCGACGAAATTCTGGGTCGTGAACTTGAAGCGATTGGCGTCGGCACCCTCCCAGGTCGTCGAACGCAAATCGCTGGTCGATTCCTTGCCTTCTGTGCTGTTGAGGTCGGAGACTTGGCGGAAAGTGAGCGAATAGCCGTCGCAAGCGCTGCCGCTGAAATCGTAGAGTATCCGGCCACGAACCCCGGAGATCGACGAGTTACCGCGGGTCTGCTGCAGCGACAGGTCGTAGATCGCCCGATGCGGCACCAGCATAGGCGGCTGGGCCGAGTTGCTCTGCGCCAACGCTGAGCCGCACCACAGGCCGAAAATCAAAGCGCAGGTAGAAAGCGTACCAGCCGCCCGTTTCATGCCATTCAATGTCACAAATCGCTCTCGCCTAATCGCCCGCGCCAATTGCCCTGCCAATAAACCCGCCCGGTCCATCGCTTATTGCATGGTGGAAGGCTTTTGGCGGCTTAAATTGCGGCGAAGATAGGGACCTCGCAAGCTCCGCTTGCGCCGGCCCCGTCCAATCAGCCAAATAACCCAAAGGTCCAAGTGCTACAAAGGTCCGAGCACGAGCGAACCGCTGGAGGGTGAACATGCCCGGTGTAATTGAAGACAAATTGCGCGAACTCGGCGTAACCCTGAAATCCGCGCCGGCGCCGGTCGCCAATTACGTCCCATTTGTGCGCACCGGAAATATGCTCATCGTTTCCGGCCAGCTCTGCTTTGATGGTGACGGAAAGCTTGCCGTTACCGGAAAACTGGGCGGCGGCGTTTCGATCGAGAGCGGACAAAAGGCGGCGCGCGCCTGTGCGGTCAATCTCCTGGCGCAGGTCAAGGCCGCGCTCGGCGATCTCGACAAGGTGGTGCGCGTAGTGCGGCTCGGGGGCTTCATCAACTCCACGCCGGACTTCCTCGACGGGCCGAAAGTCATGAACGGCGCTTCCGACCTGATGGTAGCCGCGTTCGGCGACAAGGGACGGCATGCGCGCACCACCGTCGGCGTCGCCGTGCTACCGGCCGATGCCGCGGTCGAGGTTGAAGGCATGTTCGAAGTGTCCTGAACGTGCCGACCTCGCTGGATTGGCTGATCGTCCGGCCTATCGCTCACCGCGGGCTGCATGACGCTGGGCGCGGCTTGATCGAAAATACCTCGGGGGCGGTGCGCGCAGCGATCGACGCCAATTATGGCATCGAAGTCGACGTTCAGCTTTCGAGCGACGGCGAGGCCATGGTGCACCACGATGACGTGCTCGGCCGCCTGACCGAAGGCAGCGGCCGGCTCGACACCTACACCGCGGCGCAACTCAAAGGCATTGCGTTTCGCGACAGCGCCGAGCGCATGATGACCTTGGGCGACCTGTGCGACCTCGTCGGCGGGCGCGTCACCATGCTGGTGGAATTGAAAAGCCGATTTGACGGCGATGGCCGCCTGCCGGCCCGCGTGGCGGCCGTGCTTGACCGCTATTCCGGGCCGGTTGCGCCGATGTCGTTCGACCCGCGCCAGCTTGCCTGGCTACGGCAAAAATCACCGCGGCTGGTCTGCGGGATCGTTGCCGCCAAATACCGCCCGCATCCATATTGGGACCTGATGCCACCCTGGATGCGACACGGCATGGGATATCTCGTCACGGCCTTGACGGCCCGGCCGCAATTTGTGGCCTATGGGGTTGCGGATCTGCCGGCTTTGGCGCCGTTCCTCGCGCGGCATGTTTTTGGCTTGCCGCTGTTGACCTGGGCGGTGCGGACCAAGGCGGAGCGGCTGAGGGCTGCCCGCTGGGCGGACCAGATCATTTTCGAAGGTTTTCGGCCATGACCGAGGCGGCGAAAGGAGCAATGCCGAAATCACCCCGGAACGAGCCGGACGCGGCCGACGAATTGCGTATCACAGCCGTCAACAGCATCGCGGCCGCCGAGCGAGCCGCATGGGACGCCTGCGCCAATCCGCACGGAATATGCCTGGCGGCCGACGCTCCTGCTGACGACCCACTTCAAGAGTTCGTCTATAACCCTTTTATCTCGCATGACTTTTTGTCCTCCGTTGAGGAATCAAAATCGGTCGGCGGACGAACCGGCTGGCAAGTCCAGCACCTCCTGGTGAAGGACAGCGGCGGTGAGCTGCTCGCCGCGGCGCCCTGCTACATCAAGAGCCATTCGCGAGGCGAATACGTCTTCGACCGCGGCTGGGCCGAGGCCTACGAGCGCGCCGGCGGCAGCTACTATCCGAAGCTGCAAGTTGCCGTACCCTTTACGCCCGCGACCGGCCGACGGCTGCTGGTCCGGCCCGGCCCGCAGGTGCCGGCTTTGCGCCAGGCGCTGACGCGCGGCCTGCTGGAGCTGTGCCGGCACGACGATGCGTCCGGCGTGCATGTGACGTTCGCGATCGAACCGGAATTCCGCGCCCTCGGCGAGTTCGGCTTCCTGCAGCGCAACGACCAGCAATTCCATTGGCAGAACGCAGGCTACGGTACTTTCGATGACTTCCTCGCTGCGTTGTCATCACGCAAGCGCAAGACGCTGCGCCGCGAGCGGCAGGACGCGCTGGCAAACGGTATCAGCGTGCACTGGCTGACCGGCAGCGACCTCACCGAAGACATTTGGGATGCGTTCTTCATGTTTTACATGGAGACTGGATCGCGCAAATGGGGGCGTCCCTATCTGACGCGCGAGTTCTATTCACTCGTCGGGGAGAAGATGGCCGACCGCATTCTCCTGGTCATGGCCAAGCGCGCCGGCCGCTGGATCGCCGGCGCCATCAACTTCGTCGGCTCCCATACCCTGTTCGGCCGCCATTGGGGAGCGCTCGAACACCATCCGTTTCTGCATTTCGAGCTGTGCTACTACCAGGCGATCGACTACGCGATCGCGCATAAGCTGCCGTTTGTCGAAGCGGGCGCTCAGGGTGAGCACAAGATCTCACGCGGCTATATGCCGACGACCACCTACTCGGCGCATTACATCGCCGATCCTGGACTGCGTCGGGCAATCGCCGATTACCTCGTGCGCGAGCGGGCATACGTGGAAGCCGCCGGCGCGGAGCTTGCCGCCACGGCGCCCTATCGCAAAGATCTGGTGATCGATCCGCAATAGCAACGGCGCGCAGGCTGCGCAGAGGGCATCATGGCGAGCTACGATCCGAACAACATTTTTGCCAAAATCCTGCGCGGCGAATTGCCCGCGTACAAGGTCTACGAAGACGAAAAGTCTTTCGCCTTCCTCGACATCATGCCGCGGGCGCCGGGGCATACGCTGATCATTCCCAAATCCCCTGCCCGGACATTTCTCGATATTGCGCCCGACGACCTCGCGCATCTGATGAAGGTCGCGCAAAAAATTGCGAGAGTGGCGGTGAGCGTGTTCGCAGCCGACGGCCTCACCATTCAGCAGTTCAACGAACCGGCTGGCGGCCAGGTGGTGTTCCACCTCCACGTCCATGTCATTCCGCGCAAAGATGGCGTGCCGCTCAAGCCGCCGGCGAGCGTCAAGGAAGACCCGGCGGTGCTGTCAGATCAGGCTTTGCGGCTTGCGGCGGCGCTCAAGGGCCCGTGACGCCGCTGCGCCTGCGTACGGACATTCCGGCCTGACCACCTCAGGACAACGACCGGAACAGATTACCGTCCCCGCGACACGCGCTCGATTTCGGCACGCACCAAACGCTCGACCATGCCTGGCAGGTTTTCGTCGAGCCAGCTCTTGAGCATCGGGCGGAGCATTTCGCGCACCAGATCTTCAAGCGTCCGCGCATTCTGCACCAGCACGGTCTGCGCCAGCGTATTGAAGGCCGAATTGACGGCAGCGCTGGTTGTGCGCGACAGCAATTGAGGCTGCGGATCCCGAATCGCGCGCGGCGCCGGCCCATCGTCGAAGCTGATATCGGAGCTGCCGTCGATCGTACGGAATTGCGGAGCGGGCGCTTCCATCTCAGGGCTCGGTGCACTCGCCTCCGGCACAGAAGCGGTCATTGATTCGGTCAGTTCGAGAATGTCCGGAGCGGCATCCTCGGCGGCGCCATTGATCGGCAGGACCGGCGCGGGCTCGGGCTCTGGAGGCGCCGCCGGCGGCGGTGGTGGCGGATCGAAGGCATTCGGTTCGACCAGCGTCGGCCGGGGCGCGGGATTGCGCGGCGGCGCAGCAGGCGCCGGGGCAGGCGCTGCTTGCGCCGCCTGTGATTTAGCTGCAGGTGCCGCTGCCTGCGGCGATTTGGTGTCGTCGTCAGCGATGATGCGACGGATGGAGGCAAGAATCTCCTCCATCGATGGTTCCTGTGCCTTCGCCGGCTGCGTCATGCCCGCATCCCCGCTGCCTGGTCCCGCTGCCTATCGGTCTATGCCAGCCCCCTGACTGGCGGTGCGAACACCAAGCCAGTCACCCGCTTCGGCCGCGCTGGCTCGGCCTGTCAGGCCCGCGCACCAGCCGCCGAATCAGTCGTGATTAGTATGCGATACCACTTTTAGCTTGGCGATACCGCTTTCAGCTTATGTTTCAGTATGTCACGGGCAAATGCGGATGCAAGAGAACGGTTGTGGACGGCCACATCCGTATAATCCCTAACGGCCGTCCGGCGTCCGTAAACCGATCCAGGCGTCGCGAACTTGCTGATAATGCACTTCGGGATCGTAGACCGGCACGTTGAGCCCGAGTGTGCGCACCGATAGCGCCCCGACCGCCGCAAGCAATGTGAACGAGGCGACGACGCGGTCGTGCTGCGCTGTGACCAGCGCCACCCGCGCGTTGACCAGTTCCTGTTGCGCGTTGAGCACGTCCAGCGTGGTGCGCTGGCCAACACGCGCCTCCTCGCGCACGCCGTTGAGCGCGATCTCGGCGGCATTCACCTGTGCGGTGGTCGCCTCGATCTGCGCCTTGGCGGCAACCAGCTGTCCCCAGTTTTGCACCACTGTGGCGCGAGCCTGATCCCGGTTGACGTCGAGGTTCAGACGTTGCTGACCCAGCGTTTCCTTGGATTGGCGGATAGCGGAGTACTCGCCACCGCCCTGATAGATCGGGATCGTCAATTGGCCGGTAATGGAGGCGAGGAACTGATGGTCGGTGTTGTACGTCGCCAGCCAGTTCTGCGACACGTTGGCCGCAAGTGTCAGGTTTGGATACAGCGACCCCTCGTTGATCTTCACCGCCAGTTCGGCGATGTCGACCCCATAGGCGGCCGCCAGCACCGAGGGACTTAGCGCCTCCCCTTGCGAAATTGCACCTCTCAGCGTTGGCGGCGAAAAGTGATCGACGGGAACGCCCGGCGCGAGCTTGCCAGGCGCGACGCCGATCACCCGGCGGTAATTACCGGCAGATGTCATGTAATTCGATTGCGCGCCAAGCAAAGCCGAGCGGCCCGCGGCGAGACGCGATTCCGCCTGCGCGACGTCCGTACGCGTCACCTCACCAACCGTGAAGCGATCGCGCGTCTGCTTGAGCTGCTCGGTGAGCACTTCGACGTTGCGGCGGTTGAGTTCGAGGATCGCTTCGTCGCGCAGCAAGTTCATGTAGGCGGTCGCGGCATCCAGCAGCACCTGCTGCTCTGTGACGCGCAAGGTTTCACGCGCGCCCATGACCTGACTTTCCGCCTGGCGAACCCGGTTCGCGGTTTGCATGCCGTTATATAAGGTCTCGGTGGCGGTCGCGCCTGCCCCGCGGGAGGTGAACGGCGTGGTGACGGAATTGGTCTGGCTTGGAACGTTGTTGACATAAACATGGCTACCGACGTCGGTGTAATTTTCACCGCCGTTGGCCGTAATGCTGAGTTTGGGGCGATAGCCCGACAGCGCCTGCGGAACGTTCTCATCGGTAGCGCGAAGCGCCGCGCGTTGGGCATTGAGGGAAGGATTGTTCTGATAGGCCTGTACCAACGCCCATTCGAGCGTGTCCGCTGCCGCTCCGCTGCAGGACATTGCAACGGCAGCACCGGTTAGAGCGAGGCTGGACACGGCCAGGACAAATGCCCGCGTCCCGCTATTGCGAATGACCCACGACACCAACGCTTCCCCGCACCCACCACTCGGCATTCGCCGGGGTCTTTTGACGCCCCTGCACGACTCCGCCGCCGGAACTCAGCAACGTCACCGGACTGGGCACATTAAGCGCCGACCCAGCGGCGTAAAAGTCCTGGGGGGAAAAGCTGCACAGAATTCCGGGCAATGGCACATATGCGCCACAGGTAATCGCCGTATAACCACGGCGGCTGCAGCGCGGCGCGCGGCCGTTGACCTTCGAATTGGCTAGAAAACGAAGGTCGGCGCGGCACTGAATCCAGGCAGCGGCAGAGCTGCCGCGTCGAAAATCGGCCGGCCGACGAGATGGGCTTCAGCCAGACGAAACAATGTCGCCTTCGTCGCCGGTGTGCGGCCGAAAACACAGGCGAGCCGGCCGCCCGGCTTGAGCTGGCGGCCGAGAGCGTCCGGAACGATCTCCGTAGCCCCATCAAGCAGGATGAAATCGTATGGCGCCGCGGACGGCCATCCGGCGGCGAGCGGACCTTGTACGGCCACTACTCCTGCGGCGCCGTTGCCAGCCAGTGCCGACTTGGCTTGGCGGGCCAAATCCGCGTCCTCTTCCAACGCCACAACGGAACCGGCTAACCGCGCGAGAACGGCCGACGAATAGCCCAGCCCGCATCCGACATCGAGCACGTGTTCACCACCCGAGAGCTGTGCGGCCTCGACCAGCTTGGCAAACACCATCGGCGCCAGCATGGCGCGGCCCTTGCCTAGGTCGAGTTCGCCGTCCGAATAAGCCTGTTCCGCCAGCGGCTGCGGCACGAAATGTTCGCGCGGCACCTCCAGCATGGCGGCGATCAGCTCAGGATTGTGAACGTCGGCGGTTCGGACCTGTCCGTCCACCATCATCCGGCGTGCGAGCGCGCTGTCATACATCGTTTGCATCTCCCTTTGCGGCGAAATGCTTGGGCAATAATGGGCCGGGTTGTGCTGCACGGCCGAATAAAACGCAAGCCGTCCAAGGCGACTATGCACCGCGGCCCGGGCCCTGCCCAAACCGTTGCCCGCAGCCGCTCATTCCTCTATAGAGCGGCAACTTGCCGGTGCCGGTACAACCGGCAGTCGGGCCGGCAATGGCCACGTGGCGGAGTGGTTACGCAACGGTCTGCAAAACCGTGTACCCCGGTTCAATTCCGGGCGTGGCCTCCACCTTCGCTCGCGTAGCGAGCGAAGGCGGAGCCGGCGAGCCGCCGCGAGCTACCGCCCGGCAGGTCAGGAATTTCATCGCACCACGCTTTCAAAGCCAGAGCGACTTTGTTATATGCGCCTGCGCAATCCTTGAGCCCTGTTCCCCGGTAGCTCAGTGGTAGAGCAACCGGCTGTTAACCGGTTGGTCGCTGGTTCGAATCCGGCCCGGGGAGCCAATATTTTCAAAAGCTTACGATAACTTCCGGGTCGACTTATTGGGTTTCGGGTACGCCCCAGGTATGCACCTGGATCGATTTGCGCCTGTTGGCGAGTGAACCTCATCACACCTGAGTTCAGCCCGCCTCCGCGGTGGTCAATTGCATCAGCGTTTTCCGCAACCGTGTGCATATCCGCGGGTCGATTTTTGCAGGAGTGCACATACTTGTCGGGCCTTGCCCGACGAGCATTGCCCGGCATCATTTGTCGTCGACAACAATTGCCGACGTTCGTTCGGGAGGAAAAAAGACCTCGACCTCGCCTGCGTCGTTATATCGGTCGGCAAGGTCGCGAACCACGACGCTGACGTCACCGATCTGAACGGTGCATTCGGTGAACTCGCCGAGGAAGGCGAATTGCACCACGCGGCCGCGAAATCGGTTGATCGTCGCGTCGCCCGTGCCGGCACCAACCGCGTTCAAGATGACATGCTCCGGGCGGATCAATGCTGCCCCGGGTGCGCGGTCTCCGCTCGGGACAGGCGCTTTGCAGATAACAGGTCCGAGCACGGTCTCAATCTGTACGGTCTGCTGATCGCGATTCAGAAGCTTTCCAGGAAAAAGATTGCTGCGTCCGACAAACGTGGCCACGAACGCGTTGCGCGGCTGGTCATAAATCACGCGCGGCGCGCCGATCTGCTCGATCGCGCCATTGTTTATGATGGCGATGCGATCCGACAGTGCCAACGCTTCGGACTGATCATGGGTGACGTAGATCGCAGTCACGCCGACTTCCTTCTGCAGCCGGCGCAATTCGCTGCGCATCTGTTCACGCAACAAGGCGTCGAGATTGCTCAACGGCTCGTCGAGCAGGAGCAGGCGCGGCTCGCCCACGAGAGCGCGCGCCAGCGCCAGCCGCTGCTGCTGGCCTCCGCTCAATTGCGCGGCCGAGCGCCTGGCCAGCGCCGCGAGGCCCATGGTCTCTAGCGTGCGCATCACGCACTTTTCGATGTCAGCCTTGCTCCAGCGCTTGTCGCGCGCCATGCGCAGCGGAAACGCCGTGTTGTCGAACACGCTCATGTGCGGCCATACGGCATAGGATTGGAACACCATGCCAAGCCGGCGCTGATTGGCCGGGACGAAGACGCCTTTGTCGAAATCGAAGATGACCCGATTATCGAGGGTCACACGGCCGCTGCTGGGCTCTTCGAGGCCAGCGACCGACCGCAAGGTTGTGCTTTTGCCGCAGCCGGACGGCCCGAGCAGCGTATAGAACTCCCCAGCCGCCACATCGAAGGTGATGTCGCGGACGCCGCCGCTCTCGTCCGCAGCATAGAGCTTGGTAAGATTTTCCACCCGCAGCACGTTCGCACTCCGACCGCTCAGCCGAGCGGCAATTGATATCGGCGCGCCAGCGCCAGAAAGGCAACGCTGAAGACCGTCATGATCGCAGTCCACACACAGCCGAGCGCGGCCAGTTCGCCGACTTGTCCGTTGTTCCAGAAGTCAAACAGCGTCACGGCCACGATTTGCGAATCCGGCCCCACCAGCAGCAGCATGAGCGAAACAGCGCGAACTGCGATCAAGAACACAAATAGCCAGCATGAAATCATCGCGGGAACGAGCAGCGGCAGAACGATTTGAAAGAATGCCGTTCCCTGTCTCGCGCCGGCGATTGCGGCGGCCTCTTCAAGCTCAGGATGGATTTGAATCACGCCGAGCTGCGCATAGCGCAAGCCGTATGGCATGTAAGCGACAGTTGACGCGATGACGAGCGAAAGCAGGGTTCCGTATACATGCGTGCCGCCGTGGACGAAGATCTGGAGAAAGGCGAGGCCGAGTACGATGGCCGGAAAAACGAGCGGCAGCGCCGCCAGAGTATCCAGCAGAGCGCTGCCGCGCATGCGGCGCGCGACGCACCAGCCAGCGATCACGGAGAGCGCCGTGACCAGCGTTGCGGCGGATGCCCCCAACACGAGCGTATTGACGATTGAGGATTGAAATGATCGCGAGTGCAGGACCTGCACGAAGTTGGCAACACCGAGCTTGGGCAGGGCGGCAATACTGAACGGCTGATAGTACGGCAACAGTGCCGCCCACAGGATCGTTGCCAACGGGACGACGATAACAACGAGTGGTATCGCCACGATCAGCGCGCCCGCGGCGTAGCGCCAGCGCCCGAGACGGATGACGCGCGGACGAAAGCCCTTTCCGGTCACCGTTTGATAGCGATAGGTCTGCGCCGCCACCCGGTTATAGATGTGCAGCAGAATCGCCATGATGATGAGCAGCAGCACGCCGAAGGCGGAAGCGCTGCCGTTGTCTGGCGGGATGCTGAGTGTCAGCGTTTGGTAGATCGTGCTGGTCAAAACGCGCTTAGAGCCCGGCAACCCAACCAGCGCCGGCACTTCGAATGCCTCCGACGCTTTGATGAAAGCCAACAAGCCGAACGCCAACAATGCAGGCCGCACCATGCGTATCGTGATGTGCCGGAGTGTCGAAAACAAACCGGCACCACAGATGCTGGCAGCTTCCTCAAACGAGGCGTCGCTATTGCGGAACACAGGGGACAACAGCAGGAATGCCAGTGGTGACCAGAGCATTCCTTCGACGAACATCATCCCACCGAGTGAGTAGACATTGACGTAGGGGCCGGTGCCCCCGAATAGCTGCTGCAAGATGGCGTTGACGGGCCCAGCCTTGCTGAGCAACAGCAGCCAAGCCACAATATAGAGGACGTAAGGCACGCCGAGCGATATGATCGCCGCCACATAGAGGATCTGCCGAAAGCTCGCGTCGGTTCGCTCCGCCAGCCATGCTTGCGCCACGCCGATGCCCAGCGCGACTAACGCCGCGCCCAGCGGATAGAGTGCGCTGTTGATGAGTGTTGTCGCCAAGGCGCGGTCGTTGAAAATCGCGGCGAAGTTGGCGAACGTGAGCGCACCGAAGGCTCCGTCAGCATCAAGCTGATGCAGGCTTGAATAAACCAGGAAGACGAAGGGCGGAATGATTCCGGCGGACAGCAGCCCGATCAGGACAACAACTGTCGGAGGATAACGGCGGATGGCCGCGATGCGGTCAGCGCGCGGCCCTGCAGCCACGGCTACCCTTTTGTCTGTGCTTGCAATCGCCACGACGCCCAGCCGATCACATCATATCCTACCCGGCCGCGTCACTTGGCAAACAGCTCGTTGTAAATTTGGCGCGAGCGCGCCAGATCCGCATTCATCTTCGCGGGCGAAATGAAATTTTCATGCAGACCGATGTTGTGCGGCACGATCTTATTGAGGTCGGGCGAGGCCGGAACATCCGGACGGGCCGGAAAATAGTCTGCTCCCTGCAGCTTCTGCTGCCCTTCTTTCGATAACAGATAGTCGATGAACAGCATTGCCGCATAGGGGTGCGGCGGCGACTTCGGCAACATCACCGAGCTGACCACCGTAATGACTGGGTCGAGCGGGAGAGACGCAACCGGCGCCCCCTTTCGCGCACTGATGATTGGATGATGCAGGAACGCATCGAGGCACATTGAATATTCTCCGGCCATGACGCGATCGACAATCACGCGATTGGCGGAAGGGATCGTTGCGATGTCCTGCTTGGCCAATTTTTGCAGATAGGCGTAAGACTTATCCTCGCCCATGAAATTGCGCACGCCGGTGATGAACAGCAGATTGCCCATGGTGGTGCCAGACCAGACCATCTTGCCCTTCCACTTCGGGTCCAAGAAATCCTGAAAGCTCTTCGGCAGGTCGGCGGCCTTGACCAAGTTAGTGTTGTAGCAGGCACCCAGATAGCTGACGCGCGTTGGTGCCCAATAGTTCTGCGGGTCGCGCAGATTTTCCGGGTATGCAGCAACTTGCGGCGACCAGAACGGCTGGTCGATATTGGCGGCGCGCATCGGAACTTCCAACCCGGTGCTTTCGACGACGTCAGCGACCATGTGGCCGGTATGCGATTCCGCCATCAGCTTCTGTATTTGCTGCGGCGGGTCGTCGCGCACGTACTTTGCCTTGACGAATGGATATTTGGCCTCAAAGCCGTCGATGATCGGACGCAGTGCCTGGTCGACGATCATCGACGAATAGACCGTGACCTCGCCTTCCTTGCGAGCGCCATCAAGCAGGCGCTGTTCGCGGTCAGGTCCGCGGTACATCGCAGGATTGTCGCTCGCTGCGGTCTGAGCTGTCGCCTGACTGGCACTCAGCGCGACGATGGCGCCAAAAGTCAGCAAAAGCGCCCCGCGCGGTGCGATGATCGTCATGCGGCTTCCTCCCTTTTGTATCGGTGCGCCTTTGGTGGCGGCGGACCACTATTGAAGTCAGAAGTCCCGGTATTTCAGCGCAGGAACACCTCATTGTGCGCGCCTAGGTCCGGCGCCGCGGTTTCTACTCGCGGCGGCGTGGCACTGAGCCGCACCGGATTGCCCACCACCGAGACCGTGCCGCGACTCCGATGTGGCAGGTCTTTGCGCATGTCGAGGGCGACGACCTGCGGATCGGCGAAAACCTCGTCGAGCGTATTGAGCGGCCCGCTCGGCACGTCATTCGCCCCGAGTAGCGCGAGCCATTCGGCGCGTGGTCGCGACTGAAAGGTTGCCGCGAGTTCGGCGCACAGCGCATCGTAATTCTTGACCCGCTCTTGCCTGGTGCGGAATCGGTCATCCGTGGCCAGGGCCTCACGATTCATCGCCACCAGCAGGCCGCGCCAGAATTTCTCTGGGGACGACAGGTGCACGGCGAATGGCAGGCCGTCGCCCGCAGTAAAGGTGAAAACCTGCGCACGTCGGCATCGGCTTTGACGCGACGGCACGTTGCCGTCCTCGAAGAAGGTCGCGGCATTCTCGCCAAGAAACGACAGCGTCGCCTGCAGCAGCGACGTCTCGACTTTCTGACCACGTCCCGTTGTGGTTCGCGCCATCAGTGCCGCCAGCACACCGTACGCCGCAAAAGCGCCCGCCAGATGATCCGAGAGCGACACGCCCATGGGTTGCGGCACCTTGCGGTCGGTCAGGACGCTTAAAAGCCCCGAAACCGCTTGGCCGACGGTGTCGTAGCCAGGCCGGTCGCGATATGGACCCTCCGAGCCGAAGCCGGTGATCGAGCAGTAAACGAGACGCGGATTGTCCGCGGCCAATGCCTCATAGCCGAGGCCGAACCGCTCCATGGCGCCGGCGCGCATGTTTTCGATGATGACGTCGGCGCCGCGCGCGAGCTTGCGCGCCGCGGCTCTCCCGGCCTCCGTCTTCAAGTCGAGCGTCACGCTCTTCTTGTTGCGGTTCATCGAGCCGAACGTACCGTTGTAGTCGGTCTTGCCCCACATGCGGAACGGATCGCCGCCGTCAGGCGTCTCAACCTTGACGACCTCTGCGCCGAGGTCGGACAGCAGCATGCCCGCGTAGGGCCCGCTGACGTAGCTTGCGAATTCGAAGATCTTGATGCCGTCAAGAGCGCCTGGTGACATGGGCGGAACGCCTACGCAATGGGTTTGAACTTGGGGAGCGTAACCTTATCCGTAATCGGCTGATAGGCGACTTCGACGCGCATGTCGCACTCGACCTGTTCGGGAGGAATGCCGATCACGTTGCTGATCATGCGCGGCCCTTCGTCGAGCTCGATGACGGCGACCGTATAGGGCACCTCGTCGGCGAAGCCCGGATGATAGACGCGATGATAGACGACATAACTGAAAACGCGGCCCTTGCCGCCGGTCGCGGTCCAGGTCGATTTCGCCGAGTTGCAGTGGGGGCACAGCAGTGATGGCGGAAACCAGAACTGTCCACAGTCATCGCAGCGCGGCATCATCAATTTCTGCTCGCGCAATCCGTCCCAGTACGGTTTTGACTCTGTCGACGGAACCGGCAGCGGCTTATTGTACTCGGCCATATCTCACGCCCTTCCCAGTATCAAAGTCGAATGACAGACTTGGTTGCCGCCATGACCGCTGATCAGCGCGATCTCGGCGTCGGGGACCTGTCGATCTGCACCATAGATGCCCTGTAGCTGCCGCGCGCCTTCCACGATCTGTAACATGCCTTCGACATGCGCTTCCGAAAGCTGACCGCCGGACGTGTTGGTGGGGAGCGCTCCATCGAGCCGTAACGCGCCGGAACGAACAAACTCGCCGCCTTCACCCTTCTTGCAGAAGCCGTAGTCTTCGAGCTGCGTGAGCACCATGTAGGTGAAGCAGTCGTAGATCTGTGCGGTGTCGACCTCCTTGGGACCGAGGCCCGCCATCTTGAACGCGCGCGCGCCGCTTTCGACCGCGCCAGTCGACAGCATATGGTCCTCCTGGATCCAGCCCTTGGTGTTGTTGTGCGAGGCGAAGCCCTTAATCAGGACTGGCTTCCGCTTGAGCGACTTGGCGCGTTCGGTCGAGGTCACCACCACTGCACCGGCGCCGTCGCTGTTGAGGCTGCAGTCAAACAAGCCAAACGGGTCGACGACCAGCCGCGCTTTGAAATAGTCGTCGATCGTCAGCGGCTTCTTCATCTGCGCCTCGGGATTGCGCAGCGCATGCTCGCGAAAGGCCGTTGCGATCGCGGCGAAATCCTTCCGTGTCGTGCCGTATTCGAACATATGGCGCCTGGCGCCGAAAGCGTGTTGTGACACCGCGCCAAAATGGCCGAACTCCGGGCCGTGCTCCCGCGGCCGCTGCGCTGCGGGAATGAGATCGTTCTGCGCATGGCCGCGACCCTCGGAGTGAGTGCGCGTCCAGCTGTCACGGCCGTAGCCGCAGACGACCGTTGTTGCCAGACCGGCTTCGATCGCCATGACAGCGAGAATGATCGCGAGTATCTGGCTGGCACCGCCGTTATCGAGGCTGGTGCTGAAGTCGACATCGATGCCAAGTCTGGCGGCAACCAACTGGTGATGGGAGTAAACATCGTCGGGGCCACGCACCACCACGCCATCAACGTCCTTGTTGGTCAGGCCGGCGTCGTCGAGCGCGGCCTTGATGGCCGCTTCCAGGAGGGCCAGTGAGTTCAGGCCAACCTGGCCGAGGCGACTCTTCCCGGTACCGACGATGGCATACTTGTCGCGAAACGCATTCATTACAGTTTCTCCGATCTGTTGTGGCCCGCGCGCAGCTTCAACCGTTCCAGGCGTGGCAAGACTTCATCACGCAGGATTGGCATTTCCTGCACATAGTTGACGAGAATCACGGCCATGCCGTCGAGGCCGGCTTCCGACAGCCGCAGGAATTTCTGCGCCACCTCATCGTAGCTGCCGATCACGGGGAATGTTGCACCGCCAGCGATCACGCGCTCCTTCATCCGGCGCATGATCTCTGGCGACAAGGATTGCGACCCGCCGGCTGCGCGCTTGGCGATGATCTGCTCGGCAGCCTCCCAGTCGCCTTTCTCACGCACCAAATAGTGGTAGTACTCCTCGGTCTCCTTCGCGGTACGGCGGCACAACAGGTGGCCGCTGGCATAAAGGCCGCATTTGTCCGCGCCCGGCACCGCGCGTACCTGCGCGATATCGGAGGCGATGTTGCCTTCTTCCGTGATCACCATGAAGAGACAGTCGGTATAGTTCACCGCAAAGGCGCGGCCGGCTGGTGATGAACCCGCACTCATCAGCAACGGACGCCCGTTACCCCACGGTTTCGGTTTCCCCTCGACGTTTTTGAGACTGAAATATTTGCCGTCGAAATCGAACGGTGCCGTCTCTGCATAGATTTTGTCGAGGATCGTGACCCATTCGGCCGAATAAGCATAACGCTCGTCGTGGTCGCGCAGCGGAACGCCGAACATAGCGAACTCTTCGACGTTCCAGCCCGATACGATGTTGATGCCGAAGCGGCCGCTGCCAACGTGATCGGCGGTCGCGATCGACTTGGCGGCAAACACCGGGTGCACCAGCGGGACGTGAATGGTCGCGAAGGCGACGATATCGTCGGTGGAGGCGAGCAGCGCCGATGCCCACGACAGGGTCTCGAAGGTAGTGCCCTGGCGGTCGGTCTGGCCGCCGTAGCCAAGCCAACGCGCGATCGGCAACAAAAATTCCAGCCCAGCTTCGTCGGCGAGCCGCGCGGCTTCGAGGTTTTCCTCCCAACCTGCCTGCCAGCGTTCAGGCGCCGTGGTTGCGAACGAGCCCGAGCAATTCATGCCGAACAGCCCCAACTTGAAGCGGTTCGAGTTCTGCATGCGCGTTGCGCGGGTCATAAGCGTCATCGAGCTTCACATTTATTGCAACGGCACGCGCAGTCCCAGCCGCTCGAGCCGCGGCAAGACTTCGTCACGAATGATCGGCATCTCCTGCACGTAGTTCACTGTGGCGATCGCCATGCCGTCTAGGCCTGCGTCGGCGAGGCGTTTGAACGTCGCAGCGACCTCGTCATAGCTGCCGATCACTGGGAACGTGCCGCCGCCGCTGATGAAACGCTCCATCATCGCGCGCAAACGCTCCTGCGGCAGCGAGCGGCCATCACCGGCGATGCGTTTTCGGATCACCGCTTCCGCCGCTTCCCAGTCGCCGTTCTCGTGAACGACGTAATGGTAATAGTCCTTGGTCTCTTTCGGGGTCGCCCGGCACATCAAGTGGCCGCTGGCGAAGACGCCGATCCCCGGTGTGCCAGCTCTCAGCGTGGCGATTTCCGCAGCAAGTCCGGTCTCATCGCCAATCACCATGAACAGACAATCGGCATGGCGCCCGGCGAAGGCGCGGCCTTCGGGCGACGACCCAGCACTCATCAATAAGGGTCGTGAGTCGCCCCACGGTTTGGGTTTGCCGCCAACGTTCTTCAGCGTGAAATATTTGCCGGAGAAATCGAACGGCTTCGGTTTCCGACCAGACTTTCTTGACGATCGAAACCCATTCTTCGGTGTATTGATAGCGGTAGTCATGGTCGAGCAGTTGCGCGCCGAACATGGCGAATTCTTCGACATTCCAGCCCGACACGACATTGAGCCCAAACCGTCCGCGTCCGACGTGGTCCGCCGTCACGCAGGATTTGGCAGCAAACACCGGACTGAGCAGTGGCACATGGACCGTGGCGAAGGTGACAATCTCTTTGGTTGCCGCCAGCAGCGCCGACGCCCAGGACAACGTCTCGAAACTCGTGCCCTGGCGGTCCGTCACGCCGCCATAGCCCAGCCACCGCGCGATAGGCAAAAGGAACTCAAGGCCCGCCGCATCAGCGAGCCGCGCCGCCTCGCGGGTCTCTGGCCAGCCGGCCTTCCAACGCTCCGGCACGGCCGTCGGCACCGAACCGGAACAGTTCATGCCGAATAGCCCCAGCTTGAACCGGTTGCCATTCTGCATTCTGGTGCGGCGCGCGGTGGCGCGATCGATTGTACTGGTCATGACCTGTTGGCCTATTGGTTTTCGGCCTTATTTCGCGTCGACGGCAACCTGCCTTACGATCGGTCCCCATACTTGCCGCTCGTTGCGCACAAACTCCGCGAGGTCCTCCGGCGTCATGGAGCGCGTGTAGTTGCCGAGATCCTGGAACTTCTTCAGAAGCTCTGGATCTGACAGCGCCTTTCGAAGATCGGCGTTGATCTTTTCCACGATCGGCGCGGGCGTGCCATGCGGAGCCACCAGGATGGACCAGCCAGAGGAGGTGAAGCCAGGAACGGTTTCTCCGACCGTCGGCAAGTCGGGATGGTTCGGCAGCCGTTTCGGTGCCGCGACCGCGAGCAATTTGACTTCGCCCGAGGCAACGGCGCCGGCGACCGGCAGCAGCGTCTGGAACATCACCGGCACGCGGCCGCTGATCACATCGCTCAAGGATGCTTCGGTCCCTGGATAATGGATCATGTTGAGATCGGCGCCGCTGCGCTGTTTGAACGCCTCCGCGGTCAGGTGCTGCAATCCGCCGACCGTGCCGGCAACGGCATTCAGGCCACCCGGCGTCTTTTTGGACAGTGCAATCAGGTCGGCCAGCGATTTCACGGCTAGCCGTTTTGATGCCAGAATTCCGTAGGGCTGTTCGGCAACGAAGCCGATCGGCACGAAGTCATTCACATCGAACGGCAGGTTGTGATGCAACTCGGGCAGGGCGACGAACACCGAACCGCCAGCCAGGAACAGCGTATAGCCATCAGGCGCTGCCGCCGATGCCGCGCGTGCAGCATTCAGACCGCCGGCTCCGGCTTGGTTGACGACGATCACTTCCTTACCCCAGATCTTCGATAACTGCGCGTCAAGCAGCCGTGCCAGCGCGTCGAGTGAACTGCCCGCCGCCGTCTGCACGATGACGTGAACCGGCCGTACCGGGAAATCCTCCGCGTAGAGGTGAGACGAAGCGGCGGCGAGCAGCGTCGCGAGGCAAACGCGTGACAACACGGATCGAAGCGCGCTCATGAGTGCTCCTCCCACGCGTCGATCGCGAGTTGACCGCCCCGGTCCGATGGGCGGCCGGGATCTCGACGACAGTGGAGCTAACGTCATTTGCGCCTTGAGACCCTGACTCCGCAGAACGCGAATGCAGTGCCGCCTTTGCGCGGCGTTCACTTCCCGTACCGTCGCTTATCATTACGACGCTTGGTGCATTGTAGCGACACATGGCGTTGCGGCAAGTATGCAATCCTTCGACAGGATTGCTCATCGGAACTAAACGCCCTCCTCCCGCGACATCGTCACGACGCGTCTGATCGGCGATTTGTCTGCATAAATTCTCAAGCCCTGCAATTTATCGCAATGCAATCATGCCGCGCGCCGCAATGGTGCGGGCATGTCGCCCGAGAACTGTAGCGGTCAATAGTCCATTTCCGGATAGGTAGCCGGCGGCGCTTGCCCCGGAGACGCCAGCTGCCGCTCCGCCAGCGGCAAACAAATTCGGAAAAACGCCCCCGGCGTTTCGGCGTACCCGTGCCTCCGCATCAATTCTCAAGCCGCCCTGAGTGTGAAATAGAGCGCCCGTAACTTTCACCGCGCGGAATGGCGCTATGCATCCTTGATTGGTTGTGAAATGCCGACCGAAGCGGTCCTGACTGGTGGACGATTTCAAACGTTCGGTCTCCTGCCATTCTGCTGAAAATGCCTGGAGCGGGACATGCATTCCCCGCGCAAGAGCCTCGATCGTATCGGCGGCAAGGACCGCGCCGGCGCGCTCAGCGTCACGAAAGTCTTCGAACTGGCGCGCGACGGCGGCAATGCGCTCGTCGAATACGACCCATGCGAAGCGGCCGAGCTGGCGCAGCACATCCGCCGCCTGTTCGGAATAGCCGCGGGATTCATCGCAGAACCGGTGGCCTTCCCCATTAACCTGGATGCCGCCCTGCATGATCACCGCCCAGGTGATGAGAATATTGTGCGGTGTCGCGACTGATCCATGACCTTGATAGGCGCCAAGGTGGGCAAGCGACGCGCCAAGCGCCTCTCCCCAGAGTATCGCATCGCCGCAGTTACCGGCGTGACCTAGGTAGAGAGCATCCGCCATTTCCGGGATGAAGCGGCGCACCAGTTCAGGGTTGCCGCCATATCCATTGCAGGCGAGGATTAAAGCGTCGCAGCCGATGCGCTCGCGTGCACCGTCGCCGCGCACGACCTCTATTCCCGCGACGCGGTAGTCGTCGACGAACAACACCTCCGCGGTGCTGCCGGCGAGAATGACAGTGTCCTTGGCTTCAGCCGCGCTGCGCAGGCAGTCGATTAGTTCCCGCCCAGTCCGGGTTGGCAATCCGTGCATCCGCAATGCGGAGTGCCCGGGATAGTTGAAATTGTCGAGCACGTCGAACGGCAGGCCATAAGCGTCAGCCAGCCATTCGATCAACGGCCCGGCGCCGCGCGCCAATAACTCGACGATCGCCGGATCGGGCTGGCCATTGGATTTGCGCAGAATATCGGCCGCAAACAATTCGGCATTGTCGCTGATGTGCTTTGCGCGTTGAAACCGGGTACCCGCGGCAGGAATGAGCCCTGCCGACAATGCGGTCGAGCCGGACGGCACGGCATCGCGCTCGATCAGCACTGCATCGACGCCGACCTCCTTTGCAGCGAGCGCCGCGCACAAGCCTGCCGCGCCGGCGCCGATGATGAGCAATTGCGCTTGCGCGTCGAAATTTACGCCAGCCGAGACATGGACGACCCGGCTCAAGGCGCTTTACTGCTTGCGTGCAGGTTCTGGCCGCCGCAGATACCTGCCCCGCGCCGGTCCGATGACGCGGCCATTGTCGTAGATGATCTCGCCGCGCAGAAACGTACTCTTCACTCGGCCACGAAGCTCAACCCCTTCGAAAGGCGTGTAGCCCTGCACCGATTCGGATTCCGCGGCGCGGACGACAAAGCTCTCGTTCGGGTCGACGAGCACAATGTCGGCATCATAGCCCGGCGCGAGATCGCCCTTGCTTGCCAGGCCGAACCGCTGCGCAGGCTTCCAGCTCAAAAGTTCGGCCATGTGATTGTACGACATGCCCCGTTTCCCACCTTCGCTCATAACGCCGGACAGCAGGTATTCGGTGCCGCCAAACCCCGATTTCGCCAGCCAAATATTGGCCGGGTCGTCCCTTGACCACTTCTGCTCGGCCGAACAGCAAGCGTGATCGCTGACGATCCAATCGATCTTGCGATCAAGCACGGCCTGCCACAGCGCCTCGACATCCTCGCGCGGCCGAATAGGCGGATTGACCTTTGCGTGCACCGCGCATTCGCAATCCGTATCGAGCAGAAGATGCCCGACGGTCACCTCGCGCCGAAATGCGATGTGAGGAAATACCTGCTGCATCGTCCATGCTGCGTCGATGGCCTTGCGGGAGCTCAGGTGCAGCAGATTGATATTCAGACAATTGGTTTCGTTGGCGAGGTAGGACGCGATCCAGATTGCGAGACCTTCGGAATGTGGCGGACGCGCCGCGCTGTACGCCTTCAAACCGGTCAGTTTGCCCTCTCGTTCGACGATCTTTGTATACGCGTTGAGAATCTCGGCCAGTTCACAATGCAGGCTGACGCTGATGTGGCGGGCCTTATCGGGGAATTTCTCCATGAGGCGCTGCGCGCCGCGCATGATGAACTCGAAATGGGCGATATCGTAACATTCGTCGGGCCCGATCATCAGGAATTCGTTCTGGTGCGACGAGCGTCCGTCTAGCCCGTAACCCCCATAAAACATGAATATCTTGAAGGAAGGGATGCCATGCTCGGTGACGAGATATTCCATCTCATCGATGTGGCTGGACTCGATCGGCGCCAGATGGAACCCGTAATCCACCCAGAAATTTCCCTCCGACTGCTTGTACACTTCGGGCATGAACTCGCGATAAGAGCCGCCGCGGTTGAGGTAGTAATGTCCGGTGCGCAGATAGTTCAGACTTGAGGTCACGCCGCCCATGGCCGCAGCCTTGCTCTCCGACACCGCGTCCTGTGCCAGAGGTGCGTAGATCCCGATGTGCATATGCGCATCGACGCATCCCGGGAACGCCAGACGATTCTTAGCGTCAAAAATCGCCTTCGCGCTCTCAGCCTGGATGTCGGGTCCGAGTTGAGCGACCTTGCCGTCCTTGACCGCGATGTCGAGACAATCGATCGCCGTCTTGTTCGGCCGAACAACGCGAGCATTCTTGATCACGACGTCAAAGTTTTTTTCCATGTCAAAGCTTCCTACGTTGCGCGCAAACAACGTGCGTTGCCCGCTCACTCACACTTCGCCAATTTCCTTGATCTTGGACGCAGAGGCAGTTTCATACTGTTTGCCGCGCTCGAGCATGTCCGGCGTACCGATCAGGCTATTGAGAGAATTGAAATCGAACATCCGAGCCCGGAATGGCTCGGTGGTGCCGTGTGTCTTCAGCGAAGCGTAAAACTCCTCCGCGGTCCTCGCGAGGGCGCGCACGATGGCGCCCGGGAAGATGACCATGGCAAAGCCGAGCTCCTGCAACTCACGCGCTGAAAGCATCGGCGTCTTGCCCCCCTCGACCATGTTCGCCATGAGCGGCGTCGCCTTCCCCATCGATGAGCCGATGCGGCGAAGCTCCGCGCGCTCACGCGGCGCCTCAATGAACAGCATGTCCGCGCCCGCACCGCGATAGAGCTCGGCACGCGCCATGGCGCGGTCGAAGCCTTCGACCGCGACCGCATCCGTGCGCGCGATGATCAGCGTGTCGCTTGCCGTACGCGCATCCACTGCCGCCTTGATCTTGCCGGCCATTTCCGCCGCCGGAATGAGCGCCTTGTCATCGAGATGGCCGCAACGTTTGGGATAGTCCTGATCTTCGAGCTGGATCGCATTGGCGCCTGCGCGTTCGAGCACCCGCACGGTTCGCTCAACATTGAGCGCATTGCCGTATCCGGTATCGGCATCGACGACGAGATTTGCAGCGACGCGATCGCGGATCAGCGCGACAGTGTCGACCACTTCGCTCATACTGACGAGGCCGATATCTGGCCGTCCGAGCCGCGTATAGGCAATGGCCGCGCCAGAAACGTAAAGCGCCTCGAAGCCCGCGCGCTCGGCGATCAAAGCGGTCAGCGGGTCATAGACCCCCGGGGCGATCAGGATCGGCGGCCGCGCGAGGCGGGAGCGCAGTGCTGGGTCGGTCATACGTCACAATCCCAAATAGGCGCGTTTAAGCTCCGGATCGGCACTGATCTTGGCGGCCGGTCCGGACATGACAAATTGTCCTTCGGCGAGAACATAGGCGCGGCCGGCGACTTCGAGGCTTTGCATCACGTTCTGCTCGACCAGGAGGATGGCCATGCCGTCGGTTTGGATGCGCACGATCAAGGCGAACAATTCCTCGACCAGTCGCGGCGAGAGGCCGAGTGATGGCTCGTCGAGGATGATCAGGCGCGGCTCCGCCATCAGTCCGCGGCCAATAGCAAGCATCTGCTGCTCGCCTCCGGATAGTGTATCGGCGCGCTGCGATTGGCGCTCGGCAAGTCGCGGGAATATCTCGAACACGCGCTCGCGATTGCGCGAGCGGTTCGCCGCCGCACGCCGATAGCTGCCGAGATCGAGATTCTCTCGCACCGTGAGATTGGGAAAGACACGCCGTCCCTCCGGTACGTGGATTAGCCCGCACGCCACGATCGCTGCCGGCCTCTCGCGTTCGATCTGCCTGCCGTCAAACAGGATACTGCCGGCACTTGTACGCACGATGCCGGAGATCGCGCGGTTGAGCGTCGACTTGCCGACCCCATTGGAGCCGAGCACCGCGACAATCTCGCCGGCGGCAACATCAAGGTCGATGCCGCGCAGCACTTCTGTCTCGCCGTATCCGGCGCGAAGCCCCCGCACGGCAAGCAGCGCGTCAGTGGGCATGGGCGCCCCCAAGCCTCGCCGCCGCGCCGTGACCCAAATAGGCCTCGACGACCACGGGGTCGGCTGCGACCTGCGAGGGCGTTCCTTCGGAGATGATGCGGCCCTCTGCGAGGACAAAGACTCGCTCGGCCAAGCTCATCACCGCCTGCATGACATGTTCGATCATCACGATCGCGATGCCACGCTGACAAAGCGCACGAATGATCGGCACCATGTCCCGAATTTCCGACGGATTGAGCCCAGCCAGCACCTCGTCGAGCAGCAACAGCTTTGGCTCGGTCGCCAGCGCCTTGGCGAGTTCGAGCCGTTTGCGTCCGGCGACCGTCAACGTCGCCGCGGGCCGATCCAGCATGGGACCGAGCCCGAGCATGCCCGCAACGTCCACGGCAACCTCCAGCGCGCGGTCGCGCGCGGCATGGCGCAAATACGCGCCGACCAGAATGTTGTCTCGCACCGACAACCCACCGAACGGCTGGACGATCTGGAAGGTCCGCGCGATGCCGCGCCGCGCGAGGCGATACGGCGCCTCGCCTGTCACATCCTCGCGGCAGTAGCGGATAGTGCCGCTGCTGGGTTTCAGGAAGCCCGCGATCAATGCGAACAGCGTCGTTTTCCCGGCCCCGTTCGGTCCGATCAGGGCAGTGATGCAGCCTTCCGCGATGGCGAGCGAGACAGCGTTGACTGCCGTAAGGCCGCCGAAGCGGCGCGACACGCGTTCGACCTGCAGAAGCGGCTCAGCCATGACGCACTTCCACCGCCGCCGGACGCAACAGCCGCTTGCGCAATTGCACAATCCCACCCATAAGTCCGCGTGGCGCAAACCATATGATGAGCACGAGAATGCAACCATAGATGACAAGATCGAGACCGGGCGCTTCTCCGCCTGTGACCAGTTGCGCGCCCTCCCCCAGTGCGCGAACCACCAACGCCCCAAGCAGCGGCCCGAACACCGTGCCCACACCGCCAATAATCGGCGTGAGCAACGCCTCAATCGATATCCAGGTGCCGTAAGCAAGGCCGGAATTGATGAACAGGAAATACTGGACGTAGAAGCAGCCGGCCGCGGCGGTGATGGCGCCGGAGATTATCATGGCAATCAATTTGACCGCCGTTGCATTGACGCCGAGTGCCGCGGCGGCGTCTTCGTTTTCGCGGACCGCGACGAGCCAGACCCCAAAGCGCGACCGCTCGATGAACCGCGTAACGATCAGCGCAACGGCGACCATCGCAAGGATCATCCAGTAGAACCCCGCGCGGCTTTGGAACTGCAGTGACGCCGGCCGCAGATCGAGCTTGACCAACGTGCCGACACCGGCGCCAGTGATCGGCGCGACGCTGGCGAGGATGCGCAGCACTTCGGCAAATGCCAGTGTGACCAGCGCAAAGTACGAACCACGAAGGCCTGAGCGGAACGTCAACCCGCCGACAAGGGCGCCGATGAGCGCACCGGCCGCGATCCCCAGCCCGAACGCAATCCAGGCATTGATCCCGTATCGCACCTGCAGCACCGCGGTCACATAAGCGCCCGTGCCAAAGAAGGCAGCATGTCCGAACGAATATTGTCCGCCATAGCCGCCGAGCACGTTCCAGCCCTGGCCGGCGAGCGCAATCATCAATGCGACGATGAGAAAATTCAGCGTCACGTTCGACGCGCCGAGCAACGGCACCGAGGCCATCGCGATGACGACGACAACAATTGCCGTAAATCCCTTCATACCCGCGCCCCGAACAGACCGCTCGGACGCACCAGCAGCACCACAATGAACAGCAGGAAAATGCCAATCTGGCCGAGCGACTTGCCGAGAAAAAGGCTCGACAGACTTTCCACCACTCCGATGACCAGACCACCGATCAGCGCGCCCAGCACCGATCCCATGCCGCCGAGTACGACGATGGTGAAAGCTACGAGAACAAAGGCGTTGCCGGCGTTCGGGTTGACGTAATAGCTCGGAATCAAAAGACAGGCCGCGATGGCGACACACGCCGTGCCAAGCCCGAAGGTCACGGCGTAGACGTGCGCGACGTCGATGCCGGCGAGTTCGGAGCCGAGCTTCTCCTTGGCGACGGCGCGAATGGCTCGACCGGTATCCGTCGTGGTCATTATCAGCCACAGCGCGAGCGTCACAACAAACACGGCGCCGAAGCCGATCAGGCGCGGCAGAGGCAGGAAGGTGAACCCCAAATCGATACCATTGAGGGCGTAGGGCAAATCGAGAGTGCGCGTATCGGCGCGAAAGGCAAACAGCAGTGCGTTCTCGATGACGATTGCAAGCCCAAGCGTTATCAGCAGCATATTGCGGTCGTCGCCGTGTGAGGCCGGACCGACGACGAAGCGCTGGAGCCCGTAGCCGATACCAAAGAAGGCCGGCGCGAGCAGGACGATGGCGACATAGGGATCGATGCCGAACGCGCGATAGACGAAATAGGCGGCAAACATGGCCGCCGTCAGCAGCGCGCCGTGGGCGAAATTGATGATGTGAAGTACGCCATAGACCAGCGTCAGACCGAGCGCGATCAGTGCGTAAACCGCGCCTGTCAACAAGCCGTTGACGATGGCGGCAGTCAGGATGGTAGGCGACAGCACAGCTTGGCGCTTTTTGACCAATGGCGCCGCGGAAGCCGCCCCAATGGACAGCCCCCGCGGCTTGTTGACTACGCCGGCATCGGAAAGATCGCCTTCGCGTTGGCGAATTTCGCGGGCAGGATCACCTTGATGTCATTATCCTGCACCTGCGTGTTGCAAGGCGCCGCGCCTTGGTTCTGGCCATTGACGAACTTGGTCGGTCCGTACGGCATGATGTGGCCGGACCAGGTCGAGCTGCCGAGCGCCGCGAGAAGCTTTGGACGGTCCGCCGAGGCGGCGCGCTCGAGCGCGTCGGCGATCAAGCCAATGCAGCTGTAGTTGAGATAGACTTCGTAGGTAAAGAACTGACCTTTGGCCTCGACCTGTTTCTTGAGCGCTTGGGCCTTGTCGCTCAAGGGGCTGAACCAGTGATTACAATCCATGATGCCTTTGGCCGCATCCGGAAATTCCTTGACAAACTTGTAGGATGACGCCGCACCACCAAGCACCGAATAGATCGCCTTCGGACGCACGTGCTGCTGCAACATGGTGCGGGCGAGCAGAACGTACTCGTTGTAGTAGTTTGCCGGGATGACGAGATCCGGATTCGCTGCCTTGATCTTGAGCACAATGGTATTGAAGTCGCGCGTCGGCGTCGGATGCGGGATCGTATCAAGAACCTGGAAGCCCTTTCCCGGAAGTTGCGCGTTGAGCAATTTGGCAAGACCCGAACCGAACAACGAATCTTCGTGCACTATAACGACGGTCTTCGCCGGCTTCCCCGAGCCGTCATTAATGGCGACGAGATTGTCGAGCGCGGTCTTGGCGATGACGCCGAAGCCAGGTCCGAACCGGAAGGTGTTTTTCAACCCACGCGTGACAATGCTGTCGGCAACGCCGACGTCCACCACGTAGGGCAGATCGTAGCGGGCCGCCGCCTGCGTCGTCGCCAGGCAGACGTTGCTGGCATAACCGCCGACGATGCAGGAGACCCCCGCCGAGTTCATCTTCTCGACCTCGGCGACGCCACCCTCTGGCGTCGATTGCGCATCGCCGAGAACCGGGTCGATCTTGGCGCCGCCGAGCGCCTTGATGCCGCCCGCAGCGTTGATTTCCTCAATCGCCAGCGTCGCACCCAACCGACCTTGCTGTCCGGAATACGACAATGCCCCGGTGACCGGATGCAGCACGCCAAGTTTCACAGGTCCCGCCGCGGCCCGCAGCACGGACGGCATCGCCACGCTGCCTGCCGCCGCCGACGCAACGCCGATGGTGGTGCTGGTCAAAAATCGCCGCCGATTTAACGAAAATCCACGGTCAGACATGATGCATTCCCCTCTGTTAGCGTGGCGGCCTTTGGTCCGCCAACTTGCTTCTACTGATCGGCTGTTTGGCAGTCTTGTCGCCGGCGCGACCGGCGCGGCGCAGAACGGGCGACCAAGCCCTGTCGCGCTTGCCCGAACGGATCAGGTCCATCTCGAACGCATAGCGATCCGGCCGGTACAGCGCGTGAAGGTGTTCAACAGCGCGGCCGGATTGATCGTAGACAACCCGCGTCAGTTCGATGAGCGGTGTACCGATACGCACGTCGAGGGCCGCCGCGACGTCGGGCGTCGCCAATCCGGCACTGATCCGCTGGTGCGCATGCTCGACTTTGACCCCGGCGCGCTCAAGGAGATCGAGCAGCGGACGCGACGCCAGTTCCTGACGCGTAAAGGTCAGTGAAACGCGCTCGGGCACGAACGTCGTGAGGTAAGAGAATGGCTCGCCGTCGACCGACCGCACTCGCACCGAGCGCTGCAGCATTTCATCGGATGGGACGCCAAGCGCCTGCGCAGCCGTCCCTTCCGCCGGCACATAATCGAAGGACAACAGCTTGACCGTCGTGCGGCGGCCCATGTCGGCAAGGCTCGCCAGCATGCCGGAAATATCCGCGGTCATCGGCGCCTTCACCGGCCGGTAGATCACCCGAGTGCCGGCGCTGCGCCGCCGTTCGATCAGACGCTCGCGCGCCAGTTCGCCAAGCGCGCGTCGAACCGTGACCCGCGACACGCCGTGGACATCTGCAAGAACATTTTCCGTAGGCAGCTTTGCCCCAAAGGCGATAGCGCCGCTCAGAATGCGGTCGCGCAGCACGAGGTAGACCTGCTTCGCCTTTGCTTCGCCAAGCCAATCGCGCAACGCCACACTCCCCGCCTGCCCTGGCCTGCAGGAGCCGCTTTACTTGGTATTCTTTAGCATACAAAATTGGCGAGGCTCGACAAGCCCGGTGCAACCACCCAAGTCCGTGTCTCATGACCAAGCCTTTGACCCTCATTGATCGGCTTTGGGCGTCGCATGAAATCGTGCGCCGTGAGGATGGAGCCGCCCTCCTCTGGGTCGACCGTCATTACGTTCATGAAGGCTCGTTTCACGCCTTCAGCCAGATGAAGGCGCGAGGCCGCACCCTCGCCGAGCCTGCACTCACTTTCGGCGTGACAGATCATTATGTCCCGACGCGCGGCCGTGCGGACGGCATTGCCGACCCCGAGATCGCCAGCATGGTCCGCAACCTGGAAAACAATGCCGCCGAGAACCGCGTCACTTTGTTTGGATTGCGCGATCCTCGCCAGGGCATCGTGCATGTGGTCGGTCCCGAGCAGGGCCTGACGCTTCCAGGACTGCTCGTCGTCTGCGGCGACAGCCACACCTCGACGCACGGCGCGTTCGGAGCTTATGCGTTCGGCATCGGCGCGTCCGAAGTCGCGCACGTGCTGATGACGCAGACACTGTGGCAGAAGAAGCCGATGCGCATGCGCATCGCCGTCGAGGGTCAGATGACGCCCGGCGTGGGTGCCAAGGATATTGCGCTTGCCATCATCGCGCGCATCGGCGCCGACGGCGCACAAGGCCACGCCATCGAATATGCCGGCAGCGCCATCCGGGCGCTGACCATGGAAGGCCGCATGACGGTATGCAACCTGTCGATCGAGGCCGGCGGACGTTGCGGCATGGTGGCCCCCGACGCGACAACGTTCGCTTACCTGAAGGGACGGCCCTACGCGCCGAAGGACGCCGACTTCGACGCCGCGGTCGAAGCCTGGTCGGCGCTGAAGTCGGACGCGGATGCGGCGTTTGAGCGCGACGTCACTCTCGACGCGGCTGCCATCGTACCGATCGTCACGTGGGGCACCACGCCCGATGATGGTTTGCCCATCGACGCACGCGTCCCCGATCCGGCGCGCGAAACCGATGAAGCGCGGAAGAAATACATCGAGGACGCGCTCGCCTATATGGGCATTGCGCCGAACACCAGGCTGGCCGACATCGCCATCGACCGCATTTTCATCGGCTCCTGCACCAACGCGCGCATCGAAGACTTGCGCGCGGCCGCCGCAGTGCTCGCAGGCCGCGTCAGCAAGGTCCCGGGGCTGGTCTCGCCCGGATCGTCGCAAGTGAAACGTCAGGCCGAGGAAGAAGGGCTCGACCACATCTTTCGCGACGCCGGACTCGAATGGGGCGACTCCGGCTGTTCGATGTGCGTCGGCATCAACGGCGACGTAGTTTCGCCGGGCGAACGCTGCGCTTCAACCACAAATCGCAATTTCCGCGGCCGCCAGGGCCGCGGCGCGCGTACCCATCTCATGTCGCCCGCCATGGTCGCCGCCGCCGCGGTGACCGGACATCTCGCCGACGTACGGCCGCTTCTGGCCGGGCGGCAAACCTAGAGGTGGCCCGTGGAAAAATTCGTGCAGCTCACGGCCAAAGCCTGCCCACTGCCGCAGCCCAATGTGAACACGGACCAGATCCTGCCGGCGCGATATCTGAAATGGCCGCGTGCCAAGGGACTAGGAGCTGTGCTGTTTGCCGACCTGCGCGTCGATGCGGACGGCAAGGAACGCCAGGATTTTCCGCTCAATCGACCGGTGTGGCGCGATGCCAGGATTCTCGTCGCGGGGCGCAATTTCGGCGGCGGATCCTCGCGCGAAGCCGCCGTCTATGCGCTCTATGATCATGGCTTTCGCTGCGTTATCGCATCTTCCTTCGGCGACATCTTCGCTCAGAACGCAGTCAAGAACGGGCTGCTGACGGCGATCGTCTCGGAGAGCGATGCCGCGGAGCTCGCCAGCGCCGTCGCAACGGATCCCGAACGTGAGATCATCGTCGATCTCGAGCAGCAGACTATTGGATGCGGCAACTGCTCCTTTCGGTTCTCCATCGATTCAGTTAGTCGCAATCAGCTCCTCAATGGCTGGGACGACGTCGACCTGACTGAGAGTTACCGCACGCAAATGTCGGCTTATCGCGCCTCGGATCGGTTGTGCAGACCATGGGCAATGCCAGCAAAACCGTAAGGAATCGAAAGCGTTGCGGCATTACTTCTGATAAGTGGGTTTATCGGAAGTACGCGCAACGTGGCGAGCAAGCACTTCCCATTTGTGAGAAGTCACGCCTATCCCTGCAATCAACCGCGGCGTCATTTAACCGACCCGAGCCGCACCAGCTCGGCACGATCGATCACGCGCACGGCGCCGTGGCTGACATCACAGATGCCGTCCTTGCGCATCACGCTGAGCACGCGGCAGGCATGGACCGGCGTAATTCCAGTGCAGTCGGCGATCTGCTGTTGGCTGAGCGGGAAAGCAAACGCATCCTCCTCGACGTCGCCACGCTCTTCTGAGCGCAGCATTGCGTGTACGATCAGCGCCGCGACCCGCTCCACCGCAGGGCGTTGCCCGAGATCCACGAGCCGCCGGTCGGCCTCCCGATGCTCCGCCGCGGTCAGCGCAAGCCAGAGATCGAACACGGCCGGGCGATCGCAAATTCTGGCGCGCACCTCGGCAAACGGCAACGTGCAATATTTGACCCTGGTCACCGCCTGAATGGAGAATTCCAGTTCTTGTCCTAGCAGTGAACTCGAACTGACCAGATCGCCCGGCATGATGACCGACAGGATCTGACGCTTGCCGTTCGGCAACTGCACAAAGCGCACCGCCCAACCCTCGCAGATGACGAGCACGCCCTCACTCGGTTCGCCGGCGCGATAGATATTGTGCCGTGCGGGCGTAACGCGATATCGCCATTTCGAGGCCGGCCATTCGGTGCCGCCATCGGACAACGCGCCGCAGAAATTCAAATGGCGGACAGCGCAATCGTCGCATGGCCCCGGCAACGCCTTGGACCCGCCATAGCCAAAGCCGGGCAGTTCAGATGAAACGCTCTCTTTGGTGAGCAACATGGGTGAAGATCGCTCCTTTTCCGCAGCGCCGCGCAAATTCACTGAACGGCACCGCCAATTGTCCTTGAGCTGCGTTGTTGCGCTCGCATATTGATCGAGGGCAAAAGTAATTTTCTGCAGTTGTGTTTTGACTAATTTTTCGATCCGTAAGAATCCGTAGGTGATTGCACTGACGTGCGAAGAACGACGCGCACGATGACCTGCGCGGCCTGGCGACCGTGCGGGCATTTGATCGACGTTAATGTGCAAGTTGAATCAGGAATTGGTTTGAGCAACAGGCTCGCGGCGTTATGAAACACCCTGTAGCGTTGCGGAGTAGCGTGGCGCGTTCCCTGGGCGGCCGGATGTGCTGTGACAAACAAGCGTGACGCAGCGATCAATGTTGCCGGTCTGTCATTTCTTCTGGCCGACCCCAATCCCCACTCAACGGCCATCGTCCACGGCATCTTGCGCGGCTTTGGCGCCAATCGCGTGATCGAAGTTCGCAATCGGCACGACGCCATTCAGGTCCTGACCGATCAGAAGATCGACATGATGTTGCTTGATCCAAGCCTGCCGCCGGGCGGCGGACTCAACTTCGTGCGCGCCATTCGCCGCGATGCGAATAATCCATGCCGTACGCTGCCGATCCTTGTCGTGACCGGCGACACACGCACCTCGACCGTCAAAGCGGCGCGCGACTGCGGCGCCAACATGGTCGTGGCCAAGCCGGTCTCGCCGACGAGCCTGTATGACCGCTTGTGCTGGGTCGCGTTTCACCCGCGCGCCTTTGCCGAGACAAACAACTATTTCGGACCAGACCGCCGATTTAAGATCGAGGGGTTCCCCGACGGTAGCGGTAAGCGGGATGGCGACAGCGACGCAACGGTGGCGGCCGACGAAGGCCCGGCGCTGTCGCAAAACGAAATCGATAACCTACTTCAGCAAGCGCGAACCGGCGGTTGAGGATGAGCCAAGCCGCCGGCGGCTCCCGGGACACAAAGCAGGATGACAGGCTGAACCGGCAGGCGCGTTCGGCCGCCAAATCGGCCCGCGACGCCGCGATCAAACGCGCCGAAGCCGAACTGGTGCTGGTAAGGCCGCGCATCATCGACCACATCAAACACGAATGTCTGCGGTTGGAAGCAGCTCTCCTCGCCGCTCGCGCTCACGATGGCAAATACCGGGCTCACGTGTCCGAGGCATACGACGCCGGTCAACATCTGCGCGACGTCGCCGACACGATGGGCTATCGGCTTGTCGGGTTCATCGCCACCAATCTTTGCACTATTATCGAAACGGCCGATGAAGCAGGCATGGATTACCCCGCCGCCGTGCTGGATTGCTATCTCGACGCTCTCCAGCTGGTGCAAACTGCTCCCTACCGGGACAAGCGGCTAGCGGACCTGCGCGACCTCTCCACGGCACTGTTGCAGGCCGTCCAGTACACGAAAACCTTGGCGGTGCGCGCCGCCCGCACGCCTGCGGCGGCGCTTTAGTTCAGGCGCGATCAAAAGACCGCGTCTTCCTCGACGACGCCCCTGGCCGATCCTGGCCCTGCCAGAGCACCCTGTATGCGGTGCCGCAACTGCCGCATTGGGACCTCCGCGACGATGGAGTCCAGGAGCTCAGGCGGAGCGGCGTCACAATTCGCGATCAGGTCCGAACAACGGCGCAACACATTACTGACACCTGTCAGCTGCTGGCACATCTTGTCGAAGTCCTGCAGCTTCACGACCGCGTCCCCGCTCCATTCGAGCTTCATGAGATCCTGGCCAACACCGCTGCTGGTGTTTTCCAGCTGCTCGGCGACCTCCCGCGTAATAGTCGCGAGCCCGCCGAGCAGCGCCTGCAGCGAGTGCGGTACCGGCGCGACGCTTATGTTCATCGGATTTGCCCCCTTAGTTCCCACACGATCATTGCAGCCGGCCCAGCACTGCTTCCATCTTTTGCCGCAGCGTGGCCTCGTCGAACGGCTTGACGACGTAATTGTTGACCCCGGCCTGCGCCGCCTTCACGACCAGCTCGCGATCGCCGCGACCAGTGATCAGGATGAAAGGCACTTTTCGTATCGCCTGATGGCCGCGAACCGCGCGCAACAGCCCGATACCGTCCATCTCCGGCATGTTGAAGTCTGAGATGATGAGATCGAGCGGCTGCGCCAGCGCCTTGAACAGTGCCTCCTGTCCATTTTCGGCCTCATGGATCAAGCGCACGCCGATTTTTTCGAGCGCCAGACGCGTCATTTGCCGGACGCTGAACTGATCGTCCACAACGAGAACTTTAAGAGTAGCTGGATTTGGCATTGTACACCTGACCTAACTTGCAATGGCGGGCTGGAGGACTCCAGGCGAAGCGCACGCGAATTCCGGATTTTTAGCGAATCCTCCCAAACGCTCGGCATCCAGGATAAACGCAACATGGCCGTCGCCGAGGATCGTGGCGCCGGCGATGCCGGGGACCGCGCCATAGTTCTCCTCGATGCTCTTGATGACGACCTGTTGATGGCCGCACAGCTGATCAACGACGATGCCGAGGCGCACGCCTTCGCTGGTCTCGATGATGATCACCGTGCTTTCGTCTGTAAGGTTCGAGCTGGGTGCTAGATTGAACAACTCGGCCAAATAGACGATCGGAACGATCGCACCGCGCAGGCGGAGTGCGCCGCGCGTGCCCAACAGCGCATGAAATTCGGAGGCGGATGGCCGAATGCATTCGACGATGCTTGATATCGGCATCACGTATGTTTCGGATGCCGCCTTGACGATCATTCCGTCCATCACCGCCAGCGTGAGCGGCAGCGCGAGCTGAATGGTCATGCCCTTGCCGAGCGACGACTTCAGCGAGATGCGCCCTCCCAGCTCCTGCACATTGCGTCGCACCACGTCCATACCCACGCCACGGCCGGAGATTTCAGAAATGCCGCTGGCCGTCGAAAAACCGGGCAGGAAGATCAGATTATTGATCTCGTCCTCGCTCAGGTGACCTTCCTGTGGGATCAGGCCGTTATCCCTCGCCTTCTTGATCACGCGCTCGGGATCGATACCGGCGCCGTCGTCGCTGATCTCGATGACGATGCGACTTGAACGCTGGTCGGCCAGAAGCTTGATCGTCCCCTCCTCCGACTTGCCGGCCTCCCGGCGCCTTTCCGGCGCTTCGATGCCGTGATCCATCGAGTTGCGAATAATATGGGTGAGCGGATCGCTCAGCCGCTCGATAACCGTCTTATCGACTTCCGTACCCTCGCCAACCATCTCGAGGCGAGCGCGCTTTCCAGTTTTGACGGCGAGTTCGCGGACCAGCCGCGACATTCGTTGAAACACCGAACGCACCGGCTGCGCGCGCATCGACATGACGCTGTTCTTCAATTCGCGCGTATGAAGAAACACGTCGTCCAGGACCTGCGCCAGGCGGCCGTCGGTGCCGGCGCCCTGCATGTTCTGCAGAAGCTGGCCCAGCATGGTCTGCGAAATGACGAGTTCGCCGACCATGTTGACGACACGATCGATCTTTTCGAGATCGACCCGTATCGTTGTCGCCGAGTGTTTGCCCGCGGCGTCGCGCTGTTCATTCGAGGGCTGCGCAGCCTTGGCGTTTGCGGCCGGCGGTACGACGTCACCGGTCGCCACGTCCCCCATCGCGGGCACGAGCGCCGGTGAAGCCACGGCGGCATCTGGAAGCGCAGCTTCGCCTCCAACCGCGACCGACCAGCATCCGCTTGAATCGATCGCGTCGATGAGGCCACGAAGATCGTCCAGCTGCGATTCACTCTCAATCGTGCCGGCGCACTCGATGTAGGCCTTGGCCGCGTCGAAGTCGTCGAGGACCGGGACGGCCGAGGTCTCGATTCGCAGGTCGAGCTGACCAGCGGCGCGGAGCGCTTTGACGACCTGCTCGAACTTGCCATCGAACTGCGATTGCGCCGCCCGGTACGCCACCGTGTATTGAAACAGCAGCGGTTCCGACGCCGTATCCTCGGCGAGCACCGGCTGAAAATCGATATCGGCGAAGTCTTGCGCGAGTTCATCCTTGCCGCCGCCCTCGCTGCCGATGAGCTGCGACAGCGCCGCCCGGCTGTCGGCATCGAAATTGGCCGGTGCCGCCTCGCCGGCACGCGCCATCGCCACCAGGTCCGACAGCGTATCGTTGGCCTTTTGCAGCACTTCGACTGTCTGCTGCGACGGTGCGAGCTTGCCGTGTCTGATCTGGTCGAGAACAGTTTCGAACACGTGGGCGAAATCGACCAGGCCACTGAAGCCGAACACGCCGGCGCCGCCCTTGATCGAATGAATGGCGCGGAACACAGCATTGACTGTCTCTTCGGAGGCAGCCGAATCGTTAAGCTCCGCCAGTCCGGAATCGATCGCTTCGAGACCTTCGGCGCTCTCTTCGAAAAATGTCTGTCTGAGGTCGTCTATAGCGCTCACAGCATCAGCTCCTGCCGGTTGGGGTCCGCTACCCGCATACCGTATTGACAAGTTTGACCAGCCCTTCGGGATCAAACGGCTTGACGATCCAACCGGTTGCTCCGGCGTCCTTGGCGATGTCCTTGCTTTCCTGTTCGCTTTCCGTGGACAGAACGAGGATCGGCGTATTGTCGTGCGCATGATCGCTGCGCACAGCGCGAATGACGCCGAAGCCGTCGAGCTTGGGCATGTTGATGTCGGTGATGATCAGATCGACGGGCTGTTGCGCCAGCGCATTCAGTCCATCCTCGCCGTCCACCGCCTGGATCACGGTGAAACCCGCGCCCGCAAGCGTCATCCGCAGCATGTCGCGCATGGTCCGGGAAGTCGTCGATAGTCAGAATTTTCTTTACAGCCGCTGCATCGTCCGTCTGCCTGCTCGCTGGCGTGAGCAAGTGGGACGATCTCCCCCGACGGCTCGGCGGGTTGCGAGGCTTGCAGGTCCGCGACAGCGGACGGCCGAGCATCCTCCGCGGCAGTTGTTATCTCGGCCTCATCCGCGCCGGACTCAGTGGGCAGGGGCTGGTTTGCCTGGGGGGGCTGCGGGTCGTGCTCGGCCGCCGATGCCTCCACGCTGGAGACTTCGGCCGCTGGCACCGCTGGCGCGGCCGGAAAATCGATTCCGTACGCGGCGAGTGCCGCGGCAAATTCCGCGGAGGGATTCGATACGCCGATGTTGGGAAATGTCTTGAACGCCGAGACGAGAATTTGAAGGTACCCGGGCGATACCGCCGATACCGCCGCCGCATTCAGGCAAATTTCGCTCTCACGCGAAAGCCTGCCCAATTCGTCAACCAGCAACCGTGCGGCGTTCGGATCGAGCGTCGCGGGAAGATCGAAATTCGCGTTCGGATCAGGCTGTGTCATCGGTGACCTCGCTGCAACAAGAGAAGACGGCTTGGCTGATGCGCACGCGGACAGGATCGCCTCCGGCAGCCCGAGCAACGGATATTGCCGCTCCACCGCCCCGATCTCGAAAGCGACGCGGGGCATGCCATAAACCAGCGCGGTACTCTCGTTTTGGCCGAGCGTCGCGCAACCGGCCTTGCGCATGGCGAGCAGTCCGTCAGCGCCGTCCTTGCCCATGCCAGTGAGGATCACGCCGACGGCCCGCGGCGCGACTGTCTTTGCTACTGAATGAAACAGCACATCGACCGACGGCCGATGACCAGACGTCAGCGGACCGTCGTTCAGGCTGCACTGCAACGTGCCACCGCGCCGTTCGATCTCGAGATGGTGGCCGCCAGGGGCGATGTAGGCGCAGCCAGGCTCGATGACCTGATGGTGCTCCGCTTCACAAACGTGCATCGGGCACTCCGAATCAAGCCGCCGCGCGAATGCGCCGGTGAACCGTTCCGGCATATGCTGAGTGATGACGATCGGCGGAACGTCGGCCGGCAATTCCATCAGCAGGGCCTTCAAGGCTTCCACGCCTCCGGTGGAAGCGCCGATCGCGATGATCTTATCGCTCGGCCCAGCCAGCGAGGGCCGCGGCTGTGGGCGGCGCGGCGTCGCGATACGGCGCCGCAAGCGCGTATGCGCGGCGGATTTTATTTTTGGAATGAGTTCGTCGCCGAGGTGCAGCACCGCCGCCGCGTCGGCAGGCTTGGCGACAAAATCGACAGCGCCGATCTCCAAGGCCTCGAGCGTGATCTCCGCGCCTGCCTGGGTCAACGTGGAGATCATCACCACCGGAGTTGGCCGCAGCTCCATGATCTTGCGCAGGAACTCGATGCCGTTCATGTGCGGCATTTCGATATCGAGTGTCACCACGTCCGGATTGAGCGCCTTGATCTGCTCGCGCGCGATGTAGGGATCGGGCGCTGCGCCAACCACTTCGATGTCGCTATCTGCTGAAAGCACCGTCGTCAGCAGCTTCCGCATCAGCGCGGAGTGATCAACGATCAACACTCGGATCTTCTGTGTCATGACACTCATCGGAACAGCTGGATGTCGGACGATGGTTTTCGCGTGACCAGCGAAGAGGCGTAATCGGACTCCTCCCGCACCGCGGATTCCTGGTCGCGGCCGGTCAAGAGCCGGCGCACGACCTTGCCGGTCATCGGAAAATAGACGATCCGCCGCGGATAGGGGCCGCGCAGATCCTGCGCCGTACACGGCAGACCCTCCTCGGCGAGATAGCGCAGCACGAAGTCGGAGTTTTCGGTACCGATCTCATTGCGTGCGCTCGTCACGTTGGCGCCGCCGAAGACCTTGATTTCCATGCGCTCGCGTGCACATCCGCGCTTGATCATGCCGTTGATCAGTTTTTCCATGGCGAAATTGCCGAAGCGAGCCGATTCCAGTTCGTTGCCCCAGGCGCCGCGCTGCCCGAGCTTGTTCTGCACCAGCATGAAATGGTTCATGCCGCCGATCCGTGCGTGCGGATCGCGAATGCAGGCGGACACGCATGAGCCGAGGACCGTGACAAGCACTTCCTCGGGATCGGAGGTGACGTAAAACTCGCCCGGCAGCACCTTCACCATCCAGGCCGCTTGCGTGGAATCGTAGAATCTCCGCCCTGCCCTGTTCTCCGTAAGAGGAGGGAGCTGTGTGGAGGCATCAACCTGCAATACTGCCGATCTCACGCAACTCTCCGATAGATCGTGCGGCCGGAGAGCTTGAGCCGCGGATGCGATCCGAGCAGTGATTCCGAGTGACCGATATAGAGCCAGCCGTCGGTGCGCAGCAGATCGGTGAACCGATCGACCAGCTTTGCCTTGGTGGGCCCATCGAAATAAATCATCACGTTGCGGCAGAAGATGGCGTCGAACGGTCCCTTCATCGGCCAGTTGTGCATGAGGTTGATTTGGCCGAACGAGATCAGCGAACGCACGCTTTCGTCCACGGCGACGGTATCGCCGTTGTCGACTTTTCTCAGCGCTCCCCGATATTTCGCGGGAACGGCGCTGACCGATTCCGCAGAGAACACACCGAGGCTGCCGCGGCGGATCACCTCGGTGTCGATGTCGGTGGCGAGAATGCGAATGTCGCGGGTGCTCAGGTTCTTGATCTCGCCTGCCAGCAGCAGCGCGATCGTGTGAGGCTCTTCGCCAGTCGAGCAGCCCGCTGACCAGATGCGCAGCTTGCCACCGCCATTTGGGTGCCTGGCAACGAATGGCGCGATCACGTGCGACACGAAATGCTCGAAATGGTGCGCCTCGCGAAAGAACTTCGTCAGGTTCGTCGATATCGCGTTGACGAACTGCTGAAGCTCCTCGTCGGCATGCTCCGACAGGTATTTGCGGTAGCTCTCGAAGGTCGACAGGCCCAGCGCCCGCAGACGCCGCGACAGCCGGCCATAGACGAGATTCCGCTTCGCTTCCGGCAGCGTGATACCCGCGTGCTCATAGGCGATCTTCGCCAGAGCACGAAAGTCAGCGTCGGAAAACTCGAATTCGCGCTGCGGCTGGAGGCTCAAATCGACAAGCGCAGGCGCAACGACTTTTCGCGCCAACGCCATTTAGAATTCCTTCCAATCCGGCTCCTGCTTGAATGCGGTCGCCACCTGAGACTGCATCCGCGCCACCGGTCCCTTCCCGGCATCAACCGGCGGCTTCGCCGCTGGCCGCGGGGCGGCCTTGCCGCTGGCCGCCGACACAAGCTTTGGGCGAGCCGCAGCGGCAGCGGCCGGAGCCCTGGCAGCACCGGATCCGGCCTCGTTCACCCGCTCACGCCCTCGGTCGGCGCCTGCCTTGCCGTCAAGCTGGAAGAACGCGACGCGTTCGTCCATGGTCGTCGACTGATGCTCAAGCGCCTTGGCGGAAGCGGCGTTCTCCTCGACCAGCGCCGAGTTCTGCTGCGTCACCTCGTCCATCTGCGCCAGCGCCTTGTTGATCTGCTCCAGGCCCTCGGCCTGCTCGGCGCTCGCCGTAGCGATATCGGCTACGATCTCCGCAACCTGTTTGATCGAGGAGACGATCTCGTTGAGCGAAGTGCCGGCCTGATTCACCAGCCCGACGCCGTCCTGGACCTGGCCTGAGCTGTTCGTGATCAGGTCCTTGATGTCTTTTGCCGCCTGGGACGAGCGTTGCGCGAGGCTGCGCACCTCGGAGGCCACCACGGCGAAGCCGCGGCCGGCATCGCCGGCTCGCGCGGCTTCCACCGCGGCGTTAAGCGCCAGGAGGTTGGTCTGCCGCGCGATCTCGTCGATCACGCCGATGATGTCGGCAATCTTGCGCGAGGAGTCCTCGATCCGCGCCATCGCCTTGACGGCGTCGGCCACAACCGTGCCCCCCTTATTGGCAACTTCGCGCGAGCTGGAGGTCAACTGGTTGGCCTGCTGCGCATTCTCGGCGTTCTTCTTCACCGTCGCGGAAATCTGCTCCATCGACGCCGAGGTCTGTTCAAGACTTGCGGCCTGCTCTTCGGTGCGCTGCGACAGGTCGGTCGTGCTCGCCGAGATTTCCGCCGCGGCGTTGTTCACCTCGCGCGCCGCAGTCTTGATATCGCCGATCGTCTCGCTCAGTTGCTCCGCCGTGGCGTTGGCATCGGTCTTCAGCTTGGCGAATGCGCCCTGATAATCCTTGGTGATGCGCTGGGTCAGGTTGCCCTGCGCGAGGGCGCTGAGCACGCGCGCGAGGTCTTCGACGGCACCGGAGATGTTTTCACACAAGCTGTTCATCGCGGTGGCAAGCGTCAGCATGAACTCCTTTTTGCCCTCGATCGGGACGCGTTTTGCAAAATCACCGGCGATTGCAGCCTGGACGATGCCGTCGATTTCCGCCTCGATGGCCTTTTCCATCGTCTCATTGCGCCACTCGACCACCGTGCCGGTGCGTTTGCCTTCCTTATCCTGCACCGACGTGGCGACGAGATGAAATTTCTGAGTTCCGACCGAGATGTGGGTCTCGTAGGTTCCGCGGAGCGCGCCTACAACGCTGCGCTGATGCGCCGGGTTCTTGTGGAATGCATCCATATTCGCGCCAATCAGCTTGCTGCTGTCGAAACCGGGCAGCGCTTTGCGGACTTCGGATTCCGATTTCACGCAGCATCTGTTGCAGTGAGTTGTTCATGTAAATGATATTGTACTGTTCGTCCGCCAGCATGACGTTGGAACGAACGACATCGAGACCGGTCCGGATGCGGATGTTCGCCATGTCGGCATCGCGCGAGGCGCGGATGACCACAACCGCCTTGGCCAATGCACCGATCTCATCCCCGCGTTCGGTTCCAATCACCTGGATCTTGGTATTACCCTTCTCAATTTGCTTGAGTGTATCGATGACTGGCGTATCGGCCGCGCAATAGAGACCGAACCGAAGACCGCCGACCCAATCAAAAGCAATATAACCAACGCACCGACTATCATCGCGATGCGCTCGGCAGACGCCGTGGCTTGCCGAGCCGTGGCTTGTTCGCGTTGAGCCAATTCTTCCGCCGAATCACCGATTTGCTTCAGCAAAGTGCGAGCATCGTCACCCGCCGGGTCCAACTTGTCGTGCTGAATACGCTGGCTCTGCACGGCGAGCGCCAGCGCCTGCGCGGGATCGGCCGCCAGGGCGCGCTCCTTAAGCGGAACAACTTCCTTGAGCGCCGTCTCAACATATCGGCCAACGTCATCCCGAACCTTCAAGATACGGTCGTGATTTGCCGGTATCCTCAGCCGCGACGCAAGATTATCAATGGATTTATAGAGATCGCCCTGCTGAGCGGCTAACGTGTTGGCTGCCCGTAATTCATCGGCGTTCGTCGCTAATCGCACGTTCCGCGTGTTTAGGCGGATTCTCAGAAAGTCCTCGCTGACCACTGTGACATCCCGCGCAATGGTCAATTGCACCATTGCCGTGGCGTTTGATGAGCTCACCTGCGAGTTGCCATACAGTGTGCTGGCAAGCATCCCGGCGACGAGCATCATTGACGCCGCAGAAATGATGATAAGCTTTGTTCCGATCTGGATATCCGACAGGCGAAGCATTTTAGGCTCCTAGACGGTGACGTTTTCGGGTTCTTGAAAGAAGGTGTGGTTGGGGTATTGCCAGTGACTACTCACGCGGCGGCGGGCGCCTGTGCGGACGCCGCCTGTTTTGGTATTGCCGGTACTGGCTTCGCATCGGCTGCGCCTGCTCCGTCCGCCTCGTTCGAGGCGGTGATCAGGTTCGCGAGATCGATCAACGCAATCATCGTATTCTCGAGCGTGACGAGCCCGGCGAGGAAAGCTACCCGCGACGTGCGTGCCAGTTGCGGTACCGGCTGAATGTTGGCGACCTCGACGGTGACGATATCCAGCACCCGATCCGCGAGCAGGCCGACAAGACGATTGTCGACGCTGACGATGATGACGACGTGCATCGGGCCGGCGTCGGTTTTGCCCTGGCCGAAACGGCATCGCAGGTCGATGATCGGCACCATGACGCCGCGGAGATTGAGCACGCCGCGAATGTATTCAGGCTGCCGCGGCAGATGAGTGACCTCTGACCAGCCTTTGATCTCGCGCACCGACATGATGTCGACGCCGTACTGATCATTGCCGATCGCGAAGCTGATGAATTGCTCCAATCCTGCTGGCGCCGCCGCGGGCGGCCGCCATCCGGCTGCACCGGATTTGTCGGTGGGCGTCCCCTGATCTTTAGTATCCATTGAGCTCTCTGCCTCGCAAAAAAACGCCGACACGCGTTCGCGCACCGGCGCACGCGTTCTTTGTTTGCAACGAAGAGAGTTACCGCGCGGTGCAGTAGAACTGCAGCCGTGCGTCAAATTCGAAGGCAATCGCTTATACTGGGATAAGTTGACGACGCGAGGTTGTTCGCTCTTGCCCGCAACCTCATCAGTCGCCGCGCGATCGACACCATTCGCCGATCCGAGTCTCATAGAGCGCATTAGTAAAAATACGGACCCCGGCGTGACTTCATTGTTCGTCAACAGCACTTTGTCAGAACATTTGAAAGGCCGAAGTCACTGACGACGGTCACGGCGGGGGATTGCAGGCGTCAACGACAACAATGGCTTCGCAAGCAAACAGCGTTGAACCCAGTCTTGCGCGCGACCTCATCTCGCTTGCGGCGGAAAAATCGTCAGCAAAGCGGGTTGAGTTGCTTCGGCGGATCACGGACGCATACCTGCAGGTCGACGCGCCGGTCCGCGCGGCGGCGCAATACCTATTTGACGAGCTTATTGTTAAGCTGGTTGAGGCTATCAGCGCGCATGATCGCGCACAGGTTTCCGGCCATTTTTCCAAATCCGGCACGGTCCCCTCGGTCCTCGCGCACCGGCTTGCTACCGACCAAGACATCGCCGTCGCGGCGCCTATGCTGGAAAACTACGCCGCCCTGGCCGAGGCAACGCTGATTGCGGTCGCCACGGATGGCTCTCAACAGCATTTAAGATCCATTGCCAGCCGGCCGCTCGTCAGCCGCTCGGTCACCGATGTCGTGGTGGAACGCGGCGACCAGACGACCGTACGAGCCTTGGCGGCCAATCAGGGCGCGCAATTTTCCAGTGCTGGAATGCGCACTTTGGCGCAAAAATCCGAACGGGACGACGTTCTCCAGTCGTTGCTGGTGGAACGTCCCGACTTGTCGCTTGAGGCGATCGGAATGCTGCTGCCGATCGTAACTCCGAAACTTGCCGAACGGCTTCAGGACCGTAATGTCGAGATCGATACGGTCATCGTCGGCTCGCATCTCGCGGCCTGGATGAAGCAACGCAAGGACAACATCGCCAGAACCGAGACCCTCATCGAGGCGATCCGTGACGAGCATCTTCACCTTGACGATGTCCTTACAGATGAGATTAAGCGGAAACATTTGTTCGAGACCGTTGCGATCCTGGCGACGGTCATCGGTGTCGAGGCCCACTATGGCTTCGAGCTTCTGATCGCAGGCACTACTGAGCAGGCCCTCCTGCTATTGCGAACGCTCGATTTGCCCTGGCCGACCGTCAAAGCGTTCCTGAAACTCAAAGGCGAAAAGACCGGGTATGAGGCCGAGCCGGCGCGCTTTGAAGACTATGAAGCGATCGACATCGCTGCGGCGCGGCGTGTCGTCCGCTTCCTGAATCTCCGGTGCCGCGTCGGGGCACCGACCGGCGCCGCGCCAAATCGGGGCAATGAAGACGCGCGTCTTGCAGCCGCCGACCTCAAGACGACGCATGTAATCGGCCTGCCCAAGTAGTCCGCCTGGTGGCGCGAGTTGGCGCAACCGAGTTGGGGGGCCCGTCGGACATTACCAGCGCTTAAGCCTTTTATGTCCGCTAAGGCCTTTTATGTCGCGGCCGTTTCCTGGGCTTTGGCCTTCGGATATTCGTACAAATTGCGTGGCGAGCTCCGTGAGCCGCACATGACCACTTTGCGAACAGACCGTCCGAACCGGCGGTCTTCGCGCATTGTTTCGGACGCTCTGCCAGCCAGCGAATGAATGCATGCCGCCGCCAGCCGAAGCTCAAAGCCATACGACCGCATTCATGGCGTAACCGTTACCGTAACATGTAAGGGCTTCCTTTGCCTTTGCGCATGCAGATCATTGCGACAATACCGCTCGGGGCAGACGAATCATGGCGCAGACTGCGGTCATGCCGCAAACGGGCCAACCCCGCAGCGGCTTCAATCTGGCTTCGTTCGCCCACCGGCACGGTGGCGTCACCCGATCGACGCTCCGGCGCGGCAGCCTGCTGTTCTCGCAGGGTGAGCCCGCGAGCGACTTGTTTTATCTCGATCAAGGACAAATCCGGCTCTCCGTCACACCTGCCGGCGCCCGGCAGGCCATCGTCGCGATCTTGACGGCTGGCGATTTTTGCGGGGAGAGCTGTCTGATCGGCGAGCCACAGCAGATTGTGACGGCGACTTGCATTGCCGACAGTGTCGTAGCGCGCCTCGCCCGAGCAGCCGTGACCCGCGCCATCGCGCAGGACCCGGCATTCGCCGAGTTTTGCATCACCTACTTGCTCGAACGATCGGCCCGACTGACCGAGCGGCTTATCAGCCAGCTCTTCGATCCGAGCGAGATTCGCTTGGCTCGCGTCCTGCTTCAGCTGGCCAACCACGGCAGCGAACGAAGCCCAATCGTGATCCGCAACCTCGATCAGGAGGCGTTGGCGCAATTGATCGGCACCAGCCGATCGCGCACCAACTATTTCATGAATAAATTTCGCGAGCTGGGATACGTCCGCTATGACGGTTATAACTACATCGTTGTTCACGACTCGCTGTCGCAAGCCGTGTCGCACGAGACTTTTGCGGCATCCACAGAACGCAATCACAGGCTCGATTGGCGGACAACGACCGAGTGACGTTTCGATGCACCTTTCATTTCTCAGGCCACTTGACGCAGATCAAACTGAATTGGGTCGATAGGCGCTATCCTCCATGTTGATTCGAGCGATGACGTTGCGTCGCGCAGCAAACGACCAGTAGCGGGGTCGCTAGCAAGTTTTCGCCACCTCGCAGCGCTTCGCGTTGGCGTTGCGCCGGAGGCTTGAGATGCACGAATTGAATTTATTCAGCCTCGGCAAGGCGCTCACGTCGGAGCCGCCATTTCAATCTCAAGCTTTTGCCGATCTTTATGGCGGAGTGACACGCTACAGGGTGGCTTCGGGCAATGCGATATACCGGCAAGAAGAGCCCGCGGATTGTCTTTATTATCTGGAACAAGGACGCCTTGTCCTCAAAGTAGGTTCTTCTCACGGCAAAGATGCGATTATTGGCGTATTCGACGTCGGCGTTTTCTTTGGTGAAGAGTGCCTCACGAGCAGAACACTGCGATCGTCCACAGCCATCTGCCTCAACGACAGCCTGGCGCTGCGGATCGAAAAGGCGAGCGTTGCGCGCGCCATTCGCCATGACCCGATCTTTGCCATGCTCTACCTGCGCCGCGTCATCAGTCACGGCGACGCGTTGAAGGCAAGCCTCATCAGTCAACTAACCGACGGCAGCGAACGGCGCCTGGCACGCGTTCTTCTCCAGCTGACCAACTTTCGCGACGAGGCATCGACAGGCACCATCGAGGGCTTCGATCAGGAGTTGCTCGCCCAAATGGTCGGCACGACACGGTCGCGGATCAATTACTTCATGAACAGATTTCGAGAAATGGGGCACATCAACTACGACGGCACGATCGTTGTTCATCAGTCCTTATGGCAAGCCGTCTTCGGACAAGATCGCCGCGACTGCGGCGAGAATTCTACCGATGCCACTGGGTGCGACCAATGAACCGGCGGGCGGCCCCCTGGCGCAAATTGTCGTGCGCGATGCTTACGCAACGGCAATCGCCGCAGTGGACAAACTCGTGTTAGTACGTAGGGGAATTGCGCGTTTTCTGTTGAACTTTGAACAGCGATTCATGCCCGTACGTGGCATTACAGTGCGGGACTTCACGAGGCCGATCTGATTCTCCGCACGCGTTCAGTCGCACGGCCGGAGTGAGATCAAAGCGTGGCCGCGCACACGGCATGCAGTAAAAAAGTGAGATGACGGGGAAAGGACGGTACGGCAACGAGAATGGATTGAACGATGATCAGCGACATCTTCGTCGTCGACGACGACTGCGACATGCGTGAAACACTGACCGCGGTGTTCGATAATGCGGGATATAACGTACGAGAATTCGCTGACGGACGTGCGTTCCTGCACACCGCGCGAAGCGAGCCGCCGGCCTGCGTCCTCTTGGATATATGCATGCCAGAATCCTCCGGACTGGAGGTTCTTCGCGAGCTTGATGCCAAGTCTTACCCAGGTCCGGTTCTGATCCTGTCGGGCCAAGGCGACGTGCTCAACGTCGTACGCGCCATGAAATATGGCGCATTCGACTTCATCGAAAAGCGGTTTGACGGCGATACGATCCTGTCGCGCGTGACTACGGCGATCGAGGATTGGACGCGCATCCACGGACGTCAGCATCCATCGTCAGCGCCGACATATCGCGGCTACGATAGACTGACGCCACGCGAACGCGAGGTGCTGTCGCAGATCACGGCCGCTTCGTCGAACAAGGAAACCGCACGCAACCTCGGCATAAGCCCACGCACCGTAGAAATCCACCGCAGCCGCATCATGCAAAAACTTGGCGCCAAGAACTCTGTAGACCTTGTTCGCATTGTCATGAACAGCCCCGGACACGCGTAAGCGGCGGCACGATCCCGGCAGGAAGAGGGGAGCCTTTCACCTCTCGTCGGCCAAGCGGCCTCCTCGCCCTCCGGGCCGGTGAAAGTGAGATTTCGCCGAGCGGCAAAGAGCGTCGCGGTCCTGCGCGGGCCGCGACGCGACATTGTTACAAGACGATCATTTGCATTTATCTATAGGTTATTCCACGTATTCACATTGATTCTATACTTGTAATCTGGCGTTTCTATTGCAATACACAGAACCAAATAAATATATATTCACCATTGCAAGCCATTCTACTTTACCGCGCTTCGCACCTGCCGTATGCATGCGCGGGGAGTTGTTCGATGAGTTTGGCTTCGTTCAAAGACCGTCTCGACCGCGTGCGTCATCGCTTCGTAACGACCCTCGAGGGCAAGATCGACGGAGCGTATCAGTCGCTTTCCGACTTAGCCGGTGTGACGCCGGCCGCCGCAACGTCGGTCGAGGTGACATTTCGCTCAATCCACAGCGTCGTTGGCCTTGGCCCCACGGTCGGCTTTCCCTCCACCACCAGGGCGGCGCGCGGTGTGGAAGAAATTCTCCGAGGACCTTACGAGATGCAGCGCGGCCTCACCGCTGACGAGATCCTGCTCCTGAAAAAGCAGCTGCATATGCTGCGCGAGGCCGCTTCGCGCGAGTTGCAGTTCTTTTACGCGCACTGAGCCGCACAACGGTTCCAATTAGGACGGAGCGCCTCCGGCGCGGTTCCAACCGCGCGCGCGATCGCCATAGACATCGAAACTACTCGGCGTCACGACGACGGTATCCTCGAGTTTGATAAAGCCGCGGCGCGGGTGTTGCAGCGTCGTTTCGACCGAAACCACCATGCCGGTTTCAAGCGGGCGGTCGGCGTCGTAGGCATCGTATGGAACCGGCCCCGAGTTGGTGAGCCGTGGCGCCTCGTGGCTGACCAGCCCCATGCCGTGGGCGAGAAAGTGAATGTGATTGTGCAGTTTCGATTTATGCAGCACGGCGTCAGCCGCGGCGTAGATATCCTTGCCGAGTGCGCCGGCGCGGATTGGCTGCATCGACGCCTGTTCGATCGCCTCGACCTCGGCCAATAGATCGACCAATTCGGCGTCCGGCTCGCCCACGACGGCCATGCGCGCCAAATCGCCGATATAGCCGTGATAATTGCCGCCAGAATCGAGCGACAACGGATCGCCCAACTCCCAGCGCTGGTCTGACGGAGCCCGATTGAGGCTCGATCCGGCCGCTATCAGGCAATAGTCGAATGTCAGCCCGCGCATCGTCTCCTCGCGGCGCAGTGCTTCGCTCAGTTCGGCCTTGGTGGCGCCGGCGCCGTGGCCGCCGATCACAGCCAGCATTGAATCGATCACCAGGTCGGACGCAATGCGAAGCTTTTCCAACTCCTCTGGAGTCTTAAGCGCGCGCAGGCGCTCAAGCACAAAAAGCGCGTCCTTGATCTCACTGTCGGGAAACGCCTTGCGCAGAACCGCCATCGAATCCGCGGGGATGAAAGCCAGCTCCGCCCCCAGACGTTTTGGCTTGGGACCGAGCTTGCGGATATAGTCGACGGCTTTTTCCATGACATCGACCGAGCCGGAGTTTTTGACATCGATTTCCGATACCCAGAACGGCTTCACCTCGTTCTGGAAATTCTCCATGCGATGGCCGAAAAAGCCGGCCTTCTGCGGTTCGCCTTTCGCATAGACGAACACCGGCAGGTAACGGCTTAAGCCCATCGCGTCCATGGACTCGAAAAAGAAGGCCCGGTGGCCACCAAGCAGGTACTGGACATTGTGCTTCGAGGTGGCGACCAGCACATCGATGCCGGCCTCATCCATCAATCGGTCAAGCCGCGCCGTATCAAACGGCGCCCTTCCTTCGCGCTTGGTCACGTCGAGCATGAGCAGTCTCCTGTCGTGGGCGGCCCGCAGCTGGCTGGATGTGAAGCGAGTTTAGCAAATCCGCCCGGACGAATGAACTCGCGGCGCTAGCCAGGGTTGCGGTCGCGGAAAGGACCGCCGCCTGCGGTGACGACATCGTCGGAGCACGCGCCTGGTTCACGAAGTTATGCGGCGATTATGGGTATGACCTCAAATTTTATCATATCGCAACGCAGCAAATGCGCTTTTGGCTTTCAGTGGGATTTTCTCGAAGCTATAGAAGAACTGGGCGAATTTGCCACAGGTGATGCGCGCCGCAGCTTCAAGACGGCGCTGTCGAGGGGTGCCTTTGGATACAAATACCAGCGACGCGGGCCGGCGCCGTCGCATCGCGTATATTGTTGTCTGTTGCGGGATAATTGCGGCAGTCGGGGTGGGCTACAGAGTTTGGTCGGCCGGTCCCGACACGGCTCAGGCCGCCCGCAAGTCCCCACGCCAGGCTGTGCCGGTCAGTGTCAGCGCCGCCATGCGGCAGGACGTGCCCATCTATCTGACCGGGCTCGGCACCGTTCAAGCGCTTTATACCGTCTCGATCCACGCCCAGGTCGACGGCAAGCTCCAGGACGTGTTCTTCAAGGAAGGCCAGCGCGTCAACAAGGGCGAGGTACTCGCAAAAATCGATCCCCGCCTCTATCAGGCCGCTCTTGATCAGGCGACAGCACGCAAGGCGATGGATGAGGCCACGCTGGTGGCCGCGGAGAAGGACCTGGCGCGTTTCCAGACCCTGGTCCGCAAGAACGCCGAAACCCAGCAAAATCTCGACCTGCAGCAATCCAAGGTCGATCAGACCAAGGCGTCGATCGCCGCCGATCAGGCCGCGATCGAAACCGCCCAGACCAATCTCGACTACACCAATATCGTGGCGCCGACCGCAGGCCGTATGGGCGTGCGCATGGTCGATCCCGGCAACATCGTGCATGCCAGCGATCCGGGGGCGATCGCCGTCCTCACGCAGACACAGCCCGCGGCGGTACTGTTCACGCTGCCGGCGCAGACACTTGACGACGTCCGCGATGCCGCCGCGCGCGGTCCGGTCGAAGTCGCCGCCTACGATCGCGACAACGTTCGGCTGCTGAGCACCGGAACGCTGTCGACGATCGACAACCTGATCGATCAGGCAACCGCCACATACCGTCTCAAGGCAACCTTCGCCAACGAAGACGAAAAGCTGTGGCCGGGCGAGTTTGTCAACGCGCACTTGCTTCTGATCGTTCGCAAGGACGCGACAGTCATACCACCGCTCGCGGTACAGCGCGGTCCAAAGGGGCTGTTCACCTGGGTGGTGAAGGCGGACAATACCGTAGAGCCGCGGCCGATCCAGACCGGCACAACCACGGGCAACAGCACGATAGTGATTTCTGGCCTTGAGGTCGGCGAACGTGTCGTGACCGACGGTCAATACAAGCTGCAGACCGGTGCGGCCGTGATGATCAATACGCCCCGTCCCTGGGACGAAGGCGGACGGTCAGACGTGAGCGTCTCGGAACCATTCATTCGGCGGCCGGTGGCGACTACGCTGTTGATGGCGGCGCTCGCCTTCGTCGGCATCGTTTCATTTCCATTCCTGCCGGTGGCGCCGCTGCCCCAGGTCGACTTCCCTACCATTCAGGTGACGACCACGTGGACCGGCGCAAGTGCCGAAACCATGGCGACGTCGGTTGCTTCGCCGCTGGAGCAGCAATTCGGCCAGATCGCCGGCATTGCTCAGATGACGTCGCAGAGTTCGCTCGGCGCATCCACGATCGTCATTCAGTTCGATCTCGATCGCAATATCAACTCTGCCGCCCAAGACGTACAGGCCGCAATTACCGTCGCCGCCAAGACTTCTGCCGCAGGCGCTATCCACGCCGCCGTCCTATAAGAAGGTCAATCCGGCGGACACTCCCATCTTGCTGCTCTCGGTGCATTCCGACACCGTTCCACTGATCACGGTGGACGAATATGCCAACGTTTTCATGGCGCAGCAGATTTCCCAGGTTTCGGGGGTTGCGCAGGTCTCGGTATTCGGCGACCGCACACCATCGATCCGCGTTCAGGTAGATCCCGCCAAGCTCGCCTCAAGCGGCATGACGCTTGAAGACATCCGCGGCACGCTGGTGAGTTCGACCACCAATGCGGCCAAAGGCGTCATCAACAGCGACAAGATCACCTTCACGATCTCCGCCAACGATCAGATCACCGACGCCGCCAAATTCAACGACGTCGTGCTCGCCTACCGAAACGGCGCCCCGATCAGGGTGCGCGATATCGGGCAGGCAGTTGCCGCACCAAGTCGATCGCACCGTCGCCGGATATCAGAACAACAAGGATGGCGTCATCCTCGCGGTGTTCAAGCAGCCGGGCGCCAACGTCATCGAAACTGTCGATCGAATTCAAACCGAAATACCGCCATCTCACCGCACGCATCCCACCGGCGGTTAAGGTCGAGACCATTCTCGATCGCACGACGACCATCCGGGCGTCCGTAGCCGATGTCGAGTTCACCCTTGTGCTCACTATCTGCCTCGTCGTGATGGTGATCTTGCTGTTCCTGCGGAATTTCTGGGCAACGCTCATTCCCAGCGTGACGGTACCGCTCGCGCTCTCCGGTTCGTTTGCGGCGATGTATCTGATGAATTTCAGCCTCGACAATCTCTCGCTCATGGCACTGACCATCGCGGTGGGTTTCGTGGTCGACGATGCCATTGTGGTGGTCGAGAACATCTACCGCCATGTCGAGCACGGCGAGGCGCCGTTTGCGGCGGCGCTGCGGGGTTCCCGCGAGATCGGATTCACTGTCGTCTCGATCTCCTGTTCGCTGATCGCCGTGTTCATTCCGCTCCTGCTCATGAGCGGCATTATTGGCCGCCTGTTCCGCGAGTTTGCGCTGACCGTCACTGCCTCCATCATCGTTTCAGCGATGGTGTCGCTGACGCTGGCGCCGATGATGTGTTCGCGTTTCATGAAGCGCGAGTCCGAGAATCACGGTCGGATCTATCGCGTGATCGAGGCCGGCTTCAACAGGCATGCTCAATTTCTACCGGCGCACGCTCGATATCGTGTTGCGCCATCAGGCGATCACGCTTGGCGTGTTTTTCGCCACGATGGCGCTAACGGTGTTCATGGCGATCGAAATCCCGAAAGGGTTTTTTCCGATCCAGGATACCGGCCTGATCCAGGGTTTCGCCGAAGCGGCGCAAGAGACGTCGCCGGACGAGATGATGCGTTTGATGCACAAGATCGGCGATATCATCCTGCACGACCCCGATGTCCAGGCTTCGGCTCGCAGACCGGCTCGACCGGCAGCGCGCAATCGGCGAATACCGGACGCTTTTTCATTACGCTCAAGCGGTTCGACCAGAGAAAACTGAACGCTACGCAGATCATCGATCGGCTGCGGCCGCAGCTCGCCAGGGTCGAAGGCGCAAACCTGTTCTTGCAGCCGACCCAGGACATCAACGTCGGCGCGCGCATCGCGCGCGGCAGTTTTCAATATACCTTGCAGGACACGAACATCGACGAGCTGAATCAGTGGTCGCAGAAGCTTCTGGATAAACTTAAAACGCTGCCGCAGCTCACGGATGTCACCAGCGATCTGCTCGCAAACGCACCGCGGCTCCAGATCACCTATCAACCGCGATCAAATGGCCCGCTTCGGCATTTCAGCACAGAACATCGACGACACGCTCAACGACGCCTTCGGCCAGCGGCAGATCACGCAGTATTTCACCCAGCTCAAAACCTATTTCATCGTCCTCGAAATCCTGCCCGAATTGCAGAAGGACATTTCGACGCTCGACCGTCTCTACATCAAGTCTCCCCTGACGGGCGGAGCTGTGCCGCTCTCGGCGCTGGTGAGCGTGGACAGCAATGGCGTCGGGCCGCTTTTGATCTCGCACCAAGCGCAATTTCCGGCCGTCACGATAACCTTCAACTTGGCCCGTGGCGTCGCCCTTGGACAGGCCGTCAACGCCGTCGGCAGTGCGTCGCGCGAAATCGGCATGCCCGACGCCATAATCTCGACCTTCCAGGGCAATGCGCAGGCATTCCAGACCTCGCTGCGAAGCGAGCCGGCCTTGATCGGCGCCGCCCTTATTGTCGTCTACATCATCCTCGGCGTGCTCTACGAAAGCTTCATTCACCCGCTGACGATTTTGTCGACGCTGCCTTCGGCCGGCATCGGCGCGCTGCTCGCGCTCCGCCTCGGCCACATGGACCTCTCTGTGATCGGCATCATCGGCATCATTCTGTTGATCGGCATCGTCAAGAAGAACGGCATCATGTTGGTCGATTTCGCAATCGGCGCCGAGCGCGAACAGCACATGGCACCGATGCGACGCGATCCGCCAAGCCTGCCTGCTGCGGTTCCGGCCGATCCTGATGACAACCGCGGCTGCGATGCTGGCCGGCATTCCGCTGGCGCTCGGCAACGGCGCCGGTTCTGAAATGCGCCAACCGCTCGGTTATGCGATGGTCGGCGGTCTGGCGCTGAGCCAAGTCCTCACGCTTTACACCACCCCGGTGGTTTATCTCTATCTCGACCGATTGCAGACTTGGCTGTTTGGCGAAAAGCGCGGTCCGGTTGACGAAGACGCACAACCGGTCCACGCTGTCGCCGCTGAATAAAGGCAGGCACGCGGCTTCCGCCTATTTCCACAGCTCCGCGCTGGCGATCCGAGCGCCTTCGACCAGTGACGACAGTTTTGCCCACATGATCGACGGGTGGACACGGCGATAGAATGGCCCCTGGGCAAAGCCGCAATCAGTTCCAGCGATGACATTTTCGCGGCCCACGAGGCGCGCCAGCCGGACAATCCGCTCCGCCACCAGTTCCGGATGTTCGACCACATTGGTCGCATGGCTGATCACGCCGGGGATGAGCACCCTGCCCTCCGGCAGCTTCGCGTTTTCCCAAACCCGCCATTCATGCTCGTGACGCGGATTAGCGCCCTCGATGACAAGCGCGCCGACCTTCATGCCGAGGATCAGGTCGACGATGTCCTTCAGTGCAACATCGCTGGTGTGCGGACCCGGCCAGCTGCCCCAGCAGACGTGATAGCGGATGCGTTCGGGCGGCAGGCCGGCGATGGCTTCGTTCAACACGTCAACCTGCAGCCCCAGCCACTTGCGGTAGTCGGCAAACGATTTCGGCGGCACCATGCGATCATAGGTGACGGCGGCGCGCGCATCGTCGAGCTGCAACACAAAACCGGCATCAATGATCATGCGATACTCGGTGCGCATCGCGGCGCCGATCGCGCGGATCAACTCCTCATCGGTTTTATAGAACTCGTTCTTGCGGTCGGGAATGACGCTCGCCGGAGCAGCCACCGGCATGAATGCTTCCTCGACCTGCGTGTGCTTGAGCGCGGACTTGAAGTTGTCGATGTCGCGCTTCAGCTCGGCCTGTCCCGTGTAGGCGACGGGACCGACGCAGACTGCTTCGACCGTCGTCGCCATGCCTTCGCGCGCATCGAGCTCGGCATAGAACTCGGCAAACGCCTCACGATCGACGCCGCGCGTGAAAGGATTTGCGCCGGCCGCCTTAATTGGCCGCCGTTCAAATCCGCTCAGGCGTTCCAGCACATATTGCGACCAGGAGATCGATTTGCCGAACTCGCCATCACTGATCACGTCGATGCCGGTCTCGGCCTGCTGGCGCACGACCGCCGCGACCGAGTCCGCCAGACACTTTTGGTAGGCGGCCTGATCATACGGTTTGCCCGCCTGTTTTGCCCGCAGAAACTCCTGCAGCGCCGGCGGCCGAATGAGACTGCCAACATGGGTGGTGAGAATACGGCTGCTGCTACGCTTCATTGAAGTTCCTTGTACGGTCTACAATCGGGGTGGGCGTTTGCGGCGGCAAGCTAACACAGGATTGGACCAGCGCGGCAACCGGCAGGAATGGGCCTGATCCCATCTCGCCTCGATAGTGGGAGCGGGATACCTTGATTGACCGCCCGCTCGCAGCAGATCGCCGCAGAGCCACGCCAGGGGAGGAATACATGTCATCGCTCACGCGCCGCGAATTGAGCCTTTTGTCGTTGGCCGCTGCTACACTGTCTGGCGGCGCCGCGCGCGCGGCCGGCCTCGACACGGCTGCCGTCACCTATCTGTTGCCCGATCAGATCAAGTGGTCCCCACCAAGCCCGACCGGCGCCCAGAATGCGGTGCTGGCCGGAGATCCGTCCAAGGACGGACTCTATGTGCAAATGGTCAAATGGCTCGCCGGCAACCATTTCAGCCATCCGCATTTCCATCCGCGTGATCGCTTTATCACCGTGCTCAAAGGGACCTGGTGGGTCGGCACCGGCACTAGGTTCGACCCTGGTGCGACTGTCCCAATGCCGGCCGGCACGTTCGTCACCCATTTCGGCAAGCATGTGCATTTCGACGGCGCCAAGGAAGAGGATGCCGTTCTGCTGATTGTCGGAGAAGGACCGGGAACCGCGACGCCTGCCGAGGTTAAGTAGCCGTCGCGTCAGAGGCTCAGGCGGCGGACTTGGCCGTGGTACCGGCGCTCCGCGCAGCCGGACGCTCGGCCGTGGCGCGCTTGATGCGGTCGAGCACGAGGTCGATCGAAGCGACTTCGATGCGGTTGCGCCCATTGTCCTTGGCCCGATACAGCGCGTGATCGGCTTGCGCGAGCAGCGCCGAGAGATCGAGCACGGCGTCGTGACTGATGACGATGCCAATGCTCACCGTGGCCACGACAGAGCAGCCCTCCACTTCGCGAGTTGCCTCGGCAAAGGCCGCGCGTATCTCCTCGGCAACGGCGAGCGCCCGATCACGCCCGGTGTCGAACAGCATCGCGGCGAATTCCTCGCCGCCCAGCCGGCCAAACAGATCGTGACGCCGCATGTAGCGGTTGCCGATTTCGGCAAACAGCTCCAGCACATGGTCACCGGTGGCGTGCCCAAATCGATCGTTGATCGATTTGAAATTGTCGAGATCGAGCAGCATAACGGCAATCGGACGCGGATTGCTCGACTGCCGCTTGAGCTGCGTCTCACCGTCCTGCAGGAACGCGCGGCGGTTGGCGATACCCGTGAGCGGATCGACGAGTGCGGCCGTCTTGTGCCGATGTTCGGTGCGTTCCTTGGCCATGGCGAGCAGAATGAACGCGATCGAGATCGTGAACAGCAGCGCCTCGAAACTGAGTACTGTCAGCCACACGCTCTCGAAAACCTGGTTTCCTGTCGGCGACCACGGCAGCATGGCGCCGAACGGCGTGCGCAACAGATAGAGCGCGCCGTGTGCAAACAGCATGAAGATCGCAGGCCAGCGTGACACGAGCGGTTCGCTGCGCCCGCGCCAGAATTCGTACGCCGTTGCCCAGGTGTAAGCGGTGATGATGCCGGACGACAGCAGCACGCGGACGCTAAAGGATGCCTCCACCATCGGCAGACGGGACACGGCCAGCCACAATGCGGCGCCACCGAACATCAGGATCGGCTGCGGCCGCAAATGATCGAACACGCGCGCGCCGGTCCAGGTGAACGCAAACGCGGTAAACAAAATGACGTTGGCAAGATCGATGCTGACGAAGTCGGGCGCCGAACCGTAGAGGCCGAACAGTACAACCGACGCGGCGCGCAACAGATGCGCAAATCCCCACCACGCCACGGCCGTGATGGCAGTATTCTGCACCCACGCAAACAACAGCAGCAATCCGAGGATTACTTCCACGTAGATCGTTACGAGGAAAAGCGTGTTGACGTCGAGAGTCATCTCGTCCGACCAAGGCGGAATGGGGGTTGCGTTGACTGGCCAACCCCGTCCCTATGCGCTTAACCCCGTGGCCCCAAAGAATAGGTGAATGCTGCTAACCTGACAGACGGCTTGAGGCCCTATGGTTTCAATAATCTTGCGGCAGTCGCTCGCATTTGACCTTGCATTGCTTCCGCGGATTACGTCATCTAGGCTTGTTTTACGGTGGAATTCGCGACCATGCAGGTTTCTAACGGGATTACCGAAGCTATCGGCAATACGCCGTTAATACGCCTTAACCGTGTTTCGGCGGCGACCGGCTGCAACATCCTCGGCAAGGCCGAATTCATGAATCCGGGCCAATCGGTCAAGGATCGCGCCGCCCTGTTCATTATCCAGGATGCGGTCAAGAAGGGCGCGTTGCGACCGGGCGGCATCATCGTCGAAGGCACCGCCGGCAATACCGGAATAGGCCTCGCTTTGGTCGGCAACGCCATGGGCTTTCGCAGCGTCATCGTCATTCCGGAAACTCAGAGCAAGGAAAAGAAGGATACGCTTCGGCTATGCGGCGCGGAATTGATCGAGGTGCCGGCCGTACCGTATTCGAATCCAAACAACTACGTAAAGATCTCCGGACGGCTCGCCGCGCAATTGGCAAAGAGCGAAAAGAACGGAGCCATCTGGGCCAATCAGTTCGACAATGTCGCCAACCGCCAAGGCCATGTCGAAACGACGGGCCAGGAAATCTGGCGGCAGACCGACGGCAAGGTCGACGGCTTCTCCTGCGCTGTCGGCACCGGTGGCACGCTTGCCGGAATTGCCATCGCGCTGAAGGCGCACAATAAGGCCGTGCGCATCGCGCTTGCCGATCCGATGGGCGCCGCACTCTACAGCTACTACACGACCGGCGTCCTCAAATCCGAAGGCTCATCGATCACCGAGGGCATCGGACAGGGCCGCATCACCAAAAACCTCGAAGGCGCTCCGATCGATACCGCCTATCAGATACCGGATGCCGAGGCGGTGCCGATCATCTTTGATCTTCTGGAGCATGAAGGTCTCTGCCTGGGTGGGTCATCGGGGATCAACGTCGCGGGCGCGGTGCGGCTCGCCAAGGAGCTCGGGCCTGGCCATACCATCGTGACGATCCTCGCCGATTACGGCACGCGCTATCAGTCGAAGCTGTTCAACCCGGCGTTTCTGCGCGAGAAAAACCTGCCTGTGCCGGAATGGCTGGTTCGCCGGTCCGCCATCACGGTGCCGTATGAATGAACTTCCCCCAGGGCACCGACGTTGACAACACTGACGCGCATTCGTCCCGCGGAATCATTAGGTAAAGCTCATGTTGAGAACTGAAAACGATCCTCCGCCCTCCCCCGCCGACCGCTGGCTCAAGTCGACCGACTGGCTGGCCGATCATTTGCGCGATCGCGACGTCGCCGTGGTCGACGCCTCGTTATTCCTGCCGACGCAGAAGCGTGACGCACATGCGGAATATCTCAGCGGGCATATTCCAGGCGCGGTGTTCTTCGATATCGAGGCGGTTTGCGATCATTCGACCGATCTGCCTCACATGCTGCCGGGCTCGACGCAATTCGGCGAAGCCGTTGGCGCCCTGGGTATCGGTAATGGCGACACCGTCGTGATCTACGACAGCCTTGGGCTTTATTCGGCGGCGCGGGTGTGGTGGACGTTTCGCCTCTTCGGCGCAGAGAACGTCTTCATTCTCGACGGAGGCTTGCCGAAATGGAAAGCCGAAAGCCGGCCGGTCGAGTCCGGCGAGACCAAGCGGCCGCCGAAGCAGTTTCACGCCGAAATGGATATCGAGCCGGTCGCGATGCTCGCCGACGTACGCATGGCGCTGGCCGATGGCAGCGCGCAGATCGTCGATGCCCGCTCGGCCGAGCGATTTGCCGGCACGGCGCCGGAGCCGCGCCCTGGTTTGCGCTCGGGTCATATGCCGGACTCCTTCAACGTCCCGTTCCAGAATGTGCTGGAAAACGGCCGGCTCGCGTCGCGCGAGCGCATCGAGGCCGCATTCACGTCAGCCGGCGTCGATCTCGACAAACCGATCGTCACCTCGTGCGGCTCCGGCGTTACTGCGGCGATCCTCACGCTGGCGCTCGACTCCATCGGCAAGACCGGACTGCGCCTTTACGACGGCTCATGGTCGGAATGGGGATCACGGCCGGACGTCCCGGTCGAGCGCGGCTGACGTTTCGGGTTGCAGCGCCAACGTCCGGGAATCGCCTTTCGGTAGAGGCGTCCGGCGGGGCGCGATGTGCAAATTCCGCAATTTTTTGTAGGATTATAGGCAGTTTCGGCCTATATCTGTGCCTAGGGTGGTGAATTTCGAGGGGTCGGAAGTTGCGGACGCTGATCGCAACTTGCGCGCTATTGGCGGCCACAGGTCTCGCCTGGGGAGCGGATTCTCAGCAGCAAGCCTCCCCGAAAAAGGCGCCTCCGACGCCGGCTTCCAGCCAGCCTTATAGTTGGGCAGGGACTTACCTCCGCGGCAGTCCTGGTCTGGCGCTGGGAGGCGGATCAACCGGTGGCACCAACGCCATCACCGGCCTGTCAGGCCTGGCGAGTTCCGGACCTCCCAGTCAGGGCGGCATCGACAGCGGTGTGGCCGGCGCCAATTGGCAAAACGGCAGCACGGTGTTCGGTTTCGAGGGCGACATGCAATGGACCGGCCAATCCGCCGGGCCGGCCACCGCGTGCGGCATGGGGTGCAGCCTGAATGACCGGATGAAGGTGCCGTGGATGGGGACGCTGCGCGCGCGCGCCGGAAAATCCTTCGACCGGGTTTTTGTTTACGGCACCGGCGGCTTCGCAACCTTCGGTACTGCCGATAACCTCAACGCCCAGACCTACGGCACCACACCCAATTTCGTCGATCTCTCCGCGGGCAACATCAACTGGACGATCGGCGGCGGCATGGAAATGGCGCTCGACCACAACGTATCGGCCAAGATCGAATACCTCTACGCCGTTCCCACAGGCACGCAGCTTTCGGTGTTCGACGCCGTCCCGAATGAGCCAGGCAAGAGCAACATCCTTCGCGGCGGCATCCACTATCAGCTGCCTGTCGGCGAATAGAACGCCGCGGCGCGCCGCGCCGTGATCCTCCTGCAAACGGAAACGCCATGAAGAAACTCGCAATCGGCGACGTCACCATCACCAGCATCATCGAGCGCGATGGGCCGTGGCGAAAGCCGGAAGACATGTTCAAGCCGTACGACCCCGCGGTCGGCAAACGTCACCTCGCTGAACTCGATTCCGAAGTATTCGATCCGGCTTCAGGTCGCTTGGTCATCACCTATCAGACCTACGTGGTCCGCACGCCAAAGCATACTATCCTGATCGACACCTGCACCGGCGAGGATAAGGGTTATCCGCCGCCGATGGACTTCCCCAAAAAACCCTGGCTCGACCGGTTTGCCGCCGAAGGCCTGCGCTTCGAAGACATCGACTACGTGTTCTGCACACACCTGCATATCGACCATACCGGCTGGAACACCATGCTGCGCAACGGCCGCTGGGTGCCGACTTTTCCAAACGCCAAATACATTTTTCACAAGGGCGAGTACGCCGCCTGGGAAGAGTCCAACAAACGCGGAGAGAACCGGCCCGGCGGCGGCGGCAACGTCTGGGGCTACAATTGCGAGCCGGTGGTGGCCGCCGGCCAGGCGCTGCTCGTCGACGACGATTTCCAGCTCGACGATACCCTGTGGTTGACACCGACGCCCGGCCACTCGCCATGCCATTGCTGCGTCAACATCCGCTCGCGCGGCCAGCACGCGATCGTCGTCGGCGATCTGATGCACCACGCCTTACAGTGCCGCGAGCCGGACTGGTCGACCATTTTTGACTGGGATCCCAAGCAGGCAGCGCAGTCCCGCCGCAAGTTCCTGACCGACACCGCGGGTACCGGACGCTTCGTGCTACCGATCCATTTCCCGCATCCGACAACCGGAGTGATCGAGCCGGACGGCGAACGCTTCCACTATAAATTCGTGCGCTGACGCCAGTTTACAGGGAGAAGCGTCATGAATAGGCAACGCCGCGGATTCGTCCAAATAGTCCTCGCTCTCGTCGTCGCGTTCGGCATCGCGGCGCCCGCCGCAGCGCAGTCCATGGCTGAGCTTTACGCCAAGGCCAAAACGGAGGGCGCGCTGGAATTCTATTCGGGCGGACCAATCGCGCCCTATGAGCATTTCATCAGCGACTTCAAGCGGCAATTTCCTGGGCTGACGGTGTCCATCACCGGCGGCTTCAGCAACGTCCTTAACGCCAAGATCAACGATCAGTTGCGCGCCAAAAAGCTCGCCGTTGACATGGCGTTCTTCCAGACCGTACAGGACTTCGTCGCCTGGAAGCGCGAAGGCGTGTTGTTGAGTTTCAAGCCCGAAGGTTACGATCAGATTGCGCCGGCATTTCGCGACCCCGATGGCGCCTACACGACGGTGAAGGTTAGCGCCATCACCTACGCCTACAACACCACGCTCGTGGCGCCGGCGGACGTGCCTAAATCCGCGCTGGATTTCCTGAAACCCATCTTCACCGGCAAGCTCATCACCTGCTATCCGGCGGATGACGACGCCACCCTCTATCTGTTCTACACCATCGTGCAAAAATACGGCTGGGGCTACATGGACAAATACATGGGCACCAAGCCGAACTTTGTGCAGGGCCATCTCAACGTGGCGCGCAGCGTCGGCGATGGCTCGAATGCGGCAACGCTTGACGGCACATCGACCGCCGACGCGGTCGCACGCACCGGCAAGCCGATCAAATCGGTATTTTCGCAGCAGGATGCGACGCCGCTGTTCACACTCACCGCCGGCATCTTTCAGGATGCGCCGCACCCGAATGCCGCCAAGCTGTTTCTGAGCTGGTACATGGCGAAGGAACAGCAAAGTCGACTCGGCGTCTTCTCCCCGCGCACTGATGTGCCGCCGCCGCCGGGCCTGAAGCCGCTGTCGTCCTACAACGTCGCTAACGGCTATCGCGAATTCGTCACCGACGAGCGGCAAATCACGGAGCTGCGCAAACGCTTCGAGGGCTATACTGGCCAGGTCGTGAACAAAGGCGGCGTGCAGTAGGCAGCAGCTTTCGAAATCAATGCGGCGCGCGCTGCGCCCCTGCCGCTCCACGGTCCCTACAAACCAATTTTTTGATAATCGGATGGTTCGGCACGGCACCAGGGAACTTTGACGTCCCGAGGCGGTTTGCCACCCTGGCGCAAATGTGGCACGCATTTCGGGCTGGTCGCTCCAGCAACTCCCCTTGAAGCTTGAGGACGTCTTTATGGCGGGAAAGGTGCGTGCGAAATCTCGCGATTTGCCAACAGTGGGCAAATCGGCAACCGGCATTCGCGGACTCGATGAAGTCACCCAGGGAGGCCTCCCGCAAGGCCGGCCGACGCTGCTTTGCGGCTCGGCGGGCTGCGGCAAAACCCTGTTCGCCATGACCTTCCTTTATAACGGTGTCGTCGAATACGGCGAGCCTGGGGTTTTCCTCGCCTTCGAAGAGCAACCCGAAGACCTTATCAAGAACGTCGGTTCACTCAACTACGATATCGAGAAGCTGATCGCCGAGAAGAAACTCGCCATCGATCACGTCGAAATCGAGCGCACCAAGATAGCGGAATCCGGAGAATACGATCTCGAAGGTCTTTTCATCCGGCTTGGCTTTGCGATCGATTCGATTGGCGCCAAGCGCGTTGTCATCGACACTATCGAGACGCTGTTCAGCGGTCTGGAAAACGAACAGTTGCTGCGCGCGGAGCTGCGCCGGCTGTTCGAATGGCTCAAGGCGAAGGGCGTCACTGCAATCATCACGGGCGAGCGGGGCGAAGGCTCGCTGACGCGTTACGGCCTGGAAGAATACGTGGCCGACTGCGTCATCCTGCTCGACAACCGCATCCATGATCAGCTTTCGACGCGGCGTCTGCGCATCGTCAAATATCGCGGTTCCGCTCACGGCACCAACGAATACCCGTTCATCATCGATGAACAGGGCATCACCGTGATGCCGATTACGTCGAGCGGACTCGCCCATGACGCCTCGACCGAGCGGCTGACGACCGGCATTCCCGATCTCGACCAGATGTTGGAAGGCAAAGGCTATTTCAAAGGCTCCAGCATCCTGGTCTCCGGCATGGCCGGCAGCGGCAAATCGACATTGGCCGCGCATTTTGCCGATGCGTCCTGCGCCGCAGGTCATCGTTGCATCTATTTTGCGATGGAAGAATCGCCATCTCAGATTATTCGCAACATGGGTTCGATCGGCATCGATCTTCAAAAATGGGTTGATAAAAAACTGCTGCGGTTCAGCGCCCGCCGCCCGAGCCTATTCGGGCTCGAGACACACCTTGCGACCATGTACCGCGAAGTGACCGATTTCGCTCCCGGCGCGGTCGTCATTGATCCGATGTCCGCATTGCTCGGCGCGGGCGAAACCGGCGACGTGCACTCCATGGTGCTTCGCCTGGTCGATTTCCTTAAGGCCGGCGGCATCACGGCGCTGTTTACCAACCTCGGCGTTTCGAGCGAGACCGTAACGACCGAAATTCAGATCTCGTCGCTAATGGATGTGTGGCTGTTGCTGTACAATCGCGAGAGCAACGGCGAGCATAATCGGCAGCTCTATCTGCTGAAGTCGCGCGGCATGGCCCATTCGAACCAGGTCCGCGAGTTCATCATGTCTTCTGACGGCATCAAGCTGCGTGAAGTCTATGTGGGGCCGGATGGCGTGCTGACCGGTTCGGCACGGCTTACGCAGGAGACCAAGGACAAGGCGGCGGCCCTACTCCGTGCGCAAGAAATCGAGCGGCGCCGCCGCGAACTGGAGCGCAAGCGCCGCGAAACCGCGGCCCAGATCGAGATTCTACAGGCTCAGCTCGCCAGCGAGGAGGCAGAGGTGGGTCTTCTCGATCGCGAGGGCACCGCGCGCGCGGATCAACTCGCCGCCGACCGTGTTGCCCTAGGCGTAAGCCGTCAGACCGGTGCGGGATCGAACCATCCGGCGCCGAAGCCCGCTCACAAGCCGAAGAAGTGATTGGAAAGAAAATGACCGAACACGACGGGTACAATCTTCGGCTCTATGTGGCGGGTCAGACACCAAAGTCGATCACGGCCATCGCCAACCTGAAGAAGATCTGCGAGCAGCACCTGCCTGGCCGCTATGAAATTGAAATCATCGACCTGATGAAGGATCCGGCGCTCGCCATGCGGCACCAAATCGTCGCCATCCCGACGTTGATCCGACAATTGCCAGAGCCGCTCAAACGCATAATCGGCGATCTGTCCAATACCGAAAAGGTGCTGATCGGCCTCGATATCCGGCCGAATTGAGCAGGCGCACCATGCACGAACGCGATCCGAAGCTGCCGCTGTTCCCCGACGCCGACGAGACCGTTCAGGCCATCCACCAGGGCGATATCGACGCCGTCGCGGTGATGCGCGCTCTGGAAGGTCCGCAAGTCATCCTGCTCCATGGCGCCGAGGAGCCCTATCGTGTCCTGGTCGAGCGCATGAGCGACGGTGCGCTGACCGCCGGTCCCGACGGCGTGATCCTGTATGTCAATGATCGACTCTGCGAGCAGACCGGCTATCCGGCTGTGGCGCTAGTCGGCCGCCACGTCGACTCGCTGTTCCAAGGCGACGCGCCGAGACTGGTCCCGGAGGTCACAGCTGAGGCTAATCTCCTGCGCAATGGCGATGACGCCATGCCGGTCGCGGTATGGTCGCGGCCGATCTCAATCGCCCACACCACAGCGACGCTCGTCCGGCTGACTGACCTCTCAGTCCATCGGCGCGCCGAGCAGATCGCCGCCGCCGAGCGCTTCGCGCGCTCCGTCCTCGAACAGGCCACAGAGGCCGTTGTCGTTTTGGCGCCGGACGGCCACATCACTCATGCCAGCTGGCGGGCCGAGCAGCTCGCCGAAAAGCCGCCAGTCGGCCGCACGTTCTCCGAGGCGTTTCCGCTTGATGCCCAGAGCACCGACGAGGCCGGAGCGTTGGCACTGGCGCGGTTTTCCGCGGAAAGCCTCGACGCCATGCTGGCGACCAAGCCGTTTCACGGGGTCGAAGTCAGGCTGCGTGGCGAACGCAATGCCAGATCCGCTTTCCTGCTCAGTGCCGGACCGTTGGTGGACGAAAACAGGGCCAATGTCGGGTCTATCGTGACGCTGACCGACATAACCGAGCGCAAGCGCGCCGAAGAACAACTGACCACGATGGTCGCCGAGCTCAATCACCGGGTGAAGAATATCCTGGCGATCGTGCAGTCGGTGGCGACGCAAACCGTGCGCTCGTCCGGATCGCTCGAAACTTTCGCCGACGCCTTCGCTGGACGCCTCAAGGCTCTGGCGATTGCGCACGACATCCTGACCGAAACACGCTGGATCGGAATTGGCTTGAGGGAGCTTCTGGCCGCCGTGCTGGCGCCTTACCGGGCGGCCGACGAGAACCGCGTGAGCATATTCGGACCGGCGGTGCTGGTACCCGGCCCGGCTGGTCGTGCCATTGTCCATGGTGCTGCACGAGCTGACCACCAATGCCGCCAAGTACGGCGCGTTGTCGACGCGTCGCGGCACCATCGACATCAGCTGGCAATTGCGGGACGGCATCGACCAGACGATCGCGCTGATCTGGCAGGAACGCGGCGGCCCTCCGGTCAAGACGCCGTCGTCGCCTGGCTTCGGGATGAGATTGATCGAGCGGGTCGTCGGCCATGATCTTGATGGCAAGACAGAGATCGACTTCGATCCCGCCGGCCTACGATACACGCTGGCATTTTCGGTCGGCGAAGTGGCCAGTAAGCGCGCGACAGAGGCCGATACCGCTACCGCTTAGCCGGATTGGCGAACACCTTTTCGCAGATCCGGCGGACCTCCCGTTCGTCGAACGGCTTCGCAACGCGCGGCATCGTTCGGAACGGTACCGGGAATAATGTCACGTCATCGTAGCCGGACGTGATAATGAGCCGTAATCCGAGCTTTTGCAGCGCCGGCACGATTTCGAAGATCTGTCGCCCGCGCAGGTTGACGTCAAGTAGCGCACCGTCAAAACCGCCACGTTGCGCGTTCTCCAGGACTTCATCGACGCTCGCGAAGGGACCGGCAACCTCGCAGCCGAAATCCTCCAGAATCCGCTCTAACTCAAGCGCAATAAGTCCTTCGTCCTCGGCGAGAAGAATGCGACGGCCGGCTAACGGCTTTTTCGGGAGGTCGTGAATCCCGCTTTTTCCGGGAAGGTTGGCCGTCAGCATGGACTAACCCCCTTACCCAAGACAGATGGCGACTGGATCGCACCGGCACACGCCGGGAAAATACCCGCTTTCACCCACGCATCTCTTTATTAGTTTACGTTATCCCTCGCTCGGTAACCGCCTGCGAGGTGCAAAGTTCCCTCGTTGTGGATTGTGCCACCAAGAAACGAGCCTTTCCGTATGCGCGGTGACTTAGCCGACCTCCTTCTGGGCGCGCTCAACCGCCCAGCGATTTTCGGGATACGGCAGCCCAAGGTTTTCCCGCAGCGTCCTTCCTTCATAGTCCTTGCGAAACAATCCGCGGCGCTGCAGCTCTGGAATGAGCAGTTCGACAATGTCTTCGAGCCCGCGCGGGAATGTCAGTGGCATGAGGTTGAAGCCGTCGGCCGCGCCACCACGGAACCAAGCTTCCAGCCCGTCGGCGACTTCGGCGGGAGTGCCTATGACGACGCGGTGGCCGCGCTGGCCATACACACGCTTATAAAGCTGGCGAATGCTGAGGTTCTCGCGCCGCGCCAGCTCGACCATCATCTTGACCCGGCCCTTTTGTTCGATTGCAGGGCTTGGATCGGGCACGGGGCCGTCCAGCGGGTACGTCGACAGATCGAGGCCGAAATAGGATGACAGGTCCTTGATCGCCAGTTCCGGCGACAGCAATGCCTGCAGTCGCTCATACTTGTCCGCGGCCTCGGCGCGGGTATGCCCGATCACCGTCATGACCCCCGGCAGCACCTTGATGGCGTTGGGCGGACGGCCATAGGCCGCGGCGCGCCGCTTGATGTCGGCGTAGAAGGCACGGCCGGCATCCAAATCCTGTTGCACCGTGAAGGTGACCTCCGCGGTCTCGCCGGCGAGATCGCGGCCATCGTCGGACTGACCGGCCTGCACGATCACGGGATGGCCCTGAGGCGAGCGATGCACCGTGAGCGGCCCGCGCACTGAAAAATGCTTGCCGGTGTGATTGAGGAAATGCAGCTTGTCGCGATCGAGATAAAGGCCGCTTTCCCTGTCGGCGATGACCGCGCCCTCCTCCCAGCTGTCCCACAGCCCGAGCACCACTTTGGCGAACTCGCGCGCCCGCGCGTAGCGGTCGCCATGATGGGGATGGGTCTGCCGCCCGAAATTATAGGCTTCGGCGATGGCGAGCGACGTCACCAGATTCCATCCGGCGCGCCCGCCACTGATCTGATCGAGCGAGGCGAAGAAGCGCGCGACGTGGAACGGCTCGAAATAGGTTGTGGTCGCGGTCGCGACGAGGCCGATGCGCTCGGTGACAGCGGCGATGGCGCCAAGGAGCGTGATCGGCTCGAGCCGTGACGCCGCGGTGGTGCGCGTCCACGAGTTCAACGTCGTCGGCGCCGAACGTGGCATTGGTGTCGGCCATGAACAAAAGGTCGAATTTGCCGCGTTCGGCCAGCCGCGCGATGTCGAGATAATGCTGCAGCGACTGGCGGCCGTGCGGATCGACATCCGGATCGCGCCAGGCGGCCACATGATGCCCGGTGCCTTCGAGAAACATGCCAAGCTTCATCATGGTCGCACTCCATCGCCGGCCTGCCGCCCGCTATTTCGGAACGGCGTAGGCCGTGCGGTTGATGAATTCCAGCGTCTGTGCCGTCAGGGTCGCGGAAATAGGCGCGCGGCCCGTCGATCGTGCCGCCGCGGCGGTCTTCCTCAAAAAACACATCGATGCCCTTGGCGCGCAAGCCGTCGACCGCAGACTGATATTCGTCGGCGCCGAGCATGAAGGCGTGATGCACTCCGTCGGACATCTCGGGCGGACCCTTGATGATCGGCGGATCGTGCTTGATCAGCAGCACGCAAACCCCGCCGGCATCGAGAAAGGTGATGCCCTTGATCCGGCCGTTGCGTCAGGTATTTGCAGCCTACGATCTCGGTATAGAATTTGACGCTGCGATCGACATCGCTCACCGGAATGCTGAAATGTGCGACGCCCTTGATGTCCGGCATGGACCTACCTCTTGGCATTTCTCGAAGCGCGAGGCTTGGAGCCATATCTCGCCAATCGCGCGTTGCTGGTATTGTGCCTCCTGGGTCCGGAAAGACAATAGTGCCGCATGCCCGGCACGACGTTTGCCAGTTACCGTGATCACCCGGAATTCGGACAGGAGCACCCCTTCATGAGTGAGAAAAAACTGACCGGCCGCATTGCGACTGATCGTGTCCGCATGCACTCGACGCCAAAGCCACCGGCCGGCGTCGTCGAACGATTTATCGCACTCGGCGAATGCAGCAGCCTGATTTCGGATGTGATGGACGAACTCGGCATTTCCGACGGCGCCATTGGGGCAAGCGTGCTGAAGCCGACCCTGCCCGGCAAACTGGTCGTCGGCCCGGCGCTCACCGTACGCAACATCAGGCAGCGCTCAGATCCGCTCAATTCGGCGACCCATGTCAACCGCATGGCGGAGTTCGAGGCCCATAACCTCGCCGAGGACGGCGACGTGCTGGTGATCTCCGGCGTTTCCGGCATGTCGAACATGGGCGGCATTTCGTCGATGACGGGAAAGCGCCAGGGCGAGCGCGGCGCCATCGTCATGGGCGGCGTACGTGATGTGCGCCACTCACGTTCGATCGACTACCCGGTCTGGGCCAGCGAGATCACGCCAGTCACGGGCAAATGGCGGCTCGAAACCGTCGAGATCAACGGCGAAATTCAGATGGGCGATGTGCGGGTCAATCCCGGCGATCTGGTGATTGCCGACGACACCGGCGTCTGCTTTGTCCCGCGCGCGGATATCATGCGCGTGCTCGAATTGTGCGAGAAAAAAAAGAAAGCCGAGGACACCCGCATCGACGCGATCACTGAGGGCGTCCCCGTGCCGGTCTTTTACGCCAAGGGCTGATTGGCGGCCGTCACTGGCCCGCGATGTGGTTGTCGCGCACCACCTGGCCCCAGAGCTTGATTTCGTTCTTGAGCAACGCGGCGGCAGCTTCGGGCGTTTCTTCGCTGGCGGGGTATTCATCCATGCCACCGTCGGCGAACAGCTTCTTCACCTTGGGATCGGCGAGCGCTGTCCGCAGCGCCGCATTGAGCTTGTCAACGATCGGACGCGGCGTGCCAGCCGGCGCCAGCAGCATGTGCCAGAAATCGATGTCGAGCTTCTTGTAACCAAGCTCGACAAAGGTCGGCAGGTTCGGCAAGCCGCGAGAACCGTTGCCTGGCCATGACGGCATAGCCTTTGAGCTTGCCGGACTTGATAAGAGGCTGCGCCGCTACCGCCGAGATCGGACCGAGATCAACTTGGCCGCCCAAGAGATCGACCAGCGCCGGGCCGGCACCGCGATACGGCACCTGGGTGACCTTCACGCCCATCTCCTGGAACGCGAGCACTTCGGCGAGGTGACCGAACGAGCCGACGCCCGGATGTCCGATCTTCGCACTGCGGCCCGGTTGTTTCATCCAAGCCAGCAGTTCCTTGAAATTGTTGGGCGGAAGTGTCGGCCGGCCGGCAAGCGTGTTGGAGACGGTGTTGATCAGGCCGATCGTCACGAAATCCTTCTCGGCGTCAAAGGTAAGGTGCGGATAGAGCGCCATGCCGGCGGCCAATGCATCCTGATGCTGCAAGATGGTGTAACCATCCGGCGTGGCGCGCGCGGCCCTCGCCGCCGCGATCATGCCGCCGGCGCCCCCGACATTCTCGATGACGACGGGCTGGCCCAGCGCTTTCTGCAGCGGGTCTTGGATCATGCGCGCCGTGGCGTCGTCGGCGCCCCCCGGCGGAAACGCCACGATCATGGTGATGGGTCGGTTCGGGTAGGTCTGCGCCGAAGCGGCGCCGGCCGCCAGCAGACATGCGGCTATGGTCGCCGCGAGTGCGCGTGCAGAAATCATGGTCCCCTCCCCGGCCGCGGTCATGGTTTTATTCGGTGGCGGCCGCCTGGACGTAGCCAGCAAGCGATTTTCGCCTTTCTTGAGCGTCACGCAAGGCAGCCGGGGCGCGGCGAGCCGTCGCTACCACCGTCGCAAGAACGCCCAATGCACCTGTTCACACCTGCGGCGCGGGATCGCGTATAATGCCGGTGGAGTCACACATGATATTCCGTCAGCTCTACGATTCCGTGTCCGGCACCTATACCTATCTGCTCGCCAGCCGGCGCGGCGGCGAGGCGCTGATCATCGATCCGGTGCTGGAAAAGGTTGAACGTTATCTCCAGCTGTTGCGCGAACTCGACGTCCGGCTGGTCAAGGCCGTCGACACGCATCTGCACGCCGACCACATCACCGGCCTCGGCGCGCTGCGTGACCGAACCCATTGCATCACCGTCATGGGCGAGCAGACCCACGCCGACGTCGTCTCGATGCGGGTGGCGGAGGGCGAGCGCATCGCCATCGAGGGCATCTGCCTCGATGTGCTCTATACGCCCGGCCATACCGACGATTCTTATTCGTTCATGCTCGCTGACCGGGTGTTCACCGGCGATACGCTCTTGATCCGCGGTACTGGTCGCACCGACTTCCAGAACGGCGATCCGCGCGCGCAATACGATTCGATCTTCAACAAGCTGCTCAAGCTGCCTGACGAAACGCTGGTCTTCCCCGCCCACGACTATAAGGGCGACACCGTCTCGACCATCGGCGAGGAAAAGTTCTTCAATCCGCGTCTCAAGGTCAAATCGATCGACGAATACGTCGACCTGATGAACAATCTGAAACTGTCCAATCCGAAGATGATGGATGTCGCCGTGCCCGCCAATATGCAGGTCGGATTGCGTCAGGCAGAGATCGCGCGCCGGGGCTGGGCGGTCACCGCCGCCGAGGCGCTCGCGTTCCCCGGCCGCGCCGACGTCGCGCTGATTGACCTGCGCGAAAAAAGCGAACGCGAGAAATACGGAACGATACCCGGCTCGCTGCACGCGCCCTACCCGGACCTGCAGGAAAACATCGGCAAGGGCGGCATGCTGCACGAACTCGCGATGGCGACCGGCAAGCGGCTCGTGTTCTACTGCGCCTTCGGCGAACGTTCGGCCATGGCGGTGCAAGCCGCACAGGATGTCGGATTGACCGGTGCGTGCCATATCGAGGGCGGCATCGCCGCCTGGAAAAACGCGGCCGGGCCGCTCACAGATTAAAACGCAAGCCGCACACATGAGCCGCATAATCGCGGACCCATACAGCACGCCGCGAATCACGAAAGCCGCAGGGGAAAATTCCTGCGGCTTTCGCTTTGGCACCAGCTGCGGGGAGGCGAAAATTTCAGCGGGCGCCTCGGGGAAAAGGTCTCGTCGCGGGCAGGTTAGAGCTGCGAACCTCCGCCGTTGTTCCGTCACCGTCCGGACGACCGTGATGACGACCGAAGCCGCCGTGGTCCATTCCCTGACCCGTGCCGCGCTCGCCGTGCCGCCAGCCGCCGTTACCCTCGTTGAAGGCGAAGCGGCGGGGATGCGGCCGCAGAACGCGCGCCAGGGTCTTGAAACGCTCCTTCTGTCCATCGTTCAGGCTCTGGTAGAGCGGTGCGCCGGCGTCGGCGACTTTCTTGAGCGCGGCGCTGGTCTTGGCCATGGCGTCGGCGCGGTGTGCAAGGCGGTCGAACGGGCCGGACTGGCCCGGCTGTGCGGTCCCACCCGGTTGCGGCGTGGCGCCCGGCTGAGCCCCACCCTGCTGCATGCGCGCCTGCCGCGCCTCGATGCGCTGCGCGCGCAACTGCGCGAGGTCGCGCAGCGCCTGCTCGAATGCCGGCCAGTTCTTCTGCTGATCGGGCGTCAGTTCGAGGCCGGCCTTCAGCGCGGCGATCCGCGCGTCGGTGAATGCGGCCAGGTCGGCCGGGCTCACCGGATGATGATGTTCGGAACGCGCGCCCCGTTGACCGAAGCCGTCGTGGCCTCCGGAACGCTGTTGTGCGTAGACAAGCGAAGAGCCGGCGATAGCGAGAACCGCTGTCGCGGCGATTACGGGCTTGAGCATGTGATCCTCCACGGGTGTCAAGGTGATACAAATAAAATCACGGCGCCGCGTTAGCTCAAGTTAAACTTTGGACACCTGAAACAGAATGCTGATTACAGCTTTGTAATGCTGAACAGGCCTTCATCGCGATTGCACAATGTCGCCACTTTTACTTTCACGGGCGGGCGCGAACGGCTTCAAAAACTGAACGTCAGTGGAGAATTTGTCGCAGAAACAGCCGAGTTCGCTCGTGCTGCGGCGCATCGAAGAAATTCTTCGGCGTGTTGATTTCCACGATCTGACCGTCATCCATGAAGATGATCCGGTCGGCGACCTGGCGCGCAAAACCCATCTCGTGAGTGACCACCAGCATCGTGATACCGTCGGTGGCAAGCTCCATCATGGTGTCGAGCACTTCCTTCACCATTTCCGGATCGAGCGCCGATGTCGGCTCGTCGAACAGCATGATTTTCGGATTCATGCACAATGCGCGCGCAATCGCCACGCGCTGCTGCTGGCCGCCTGAGAGACGCGCCGGATATTTGTCGGCCTGCTCGGGAATCTTGACGCGCTTGAGAAACGTCATCGCAAGTTCTTCGGCATCACGCCGCGGCATGTGGCGAACCCAGATGGGCGCGAGCGTGCAATTCTGCAGCACGGTCAGATGCGGAAACAGATTGAACTGCTGGAACACCATGCCGACGTCGCGGCGTACGGCGACGATCTGCCTCGGGTCGTCGGTCAATTCGATACCGTCGACCACAATACGGCCGCGTTGCCAGTCCTCCAGGCGGTTGATACAGCGCAACAGCGTCGACTTGCCGCCGCCGGACGGTCCACAGATGACGATGCGTTCGCCGCGCGTCACTTCAAGATTTATATCGCGCAGGACATGAAACTCGCCGTACCATTTGTGGACGTCAACGATCTCGACCGCAGGCTTGGTACTGGGCTGCGCTGAATTCACGTCGGCGGCTTGCTGTGCCATAGGCAAATTCCTCTACCGTCGGTCGGCGCGCCGCAGCCGCGTTTCCATGCCTCGCGCGTAGCGCGACATGCCGTAACAGCAGGCGAAATAGAACAAGGCGGCGAATACATAACCGGTGGTGGCCGTGGTCGGAGTCGCCCATCTTGGATCGCCGCGTGCGGCTTCGATCGTGCGTAGAAAATCGAAAATACCGACGATGAACACCAGCGTCGTGTCCTTGAACAGGCCGATGAATGTATTGACGATGTTCGGCAGCGTGACCCGCAGCGCCTGCGGCAGGATGACGAGCGCCATCATCCGCCAGTAGCCGAGACCGAGCGCGCGGGCGGCCTCGTACTGCCCACGTGGCACCGCGATGAGGCCGCCGCGCACCACTTCGGCCATGTAGGCCGAAGCGAACAGGGCGACGCCGATCAGCGCGCGCAACAGCTTATCAGGCTCGAACCGTTGCGGGACGAACAGCGGCAGCATCACGCTTGCCATGAACAGCACCGTAATCAGCGGCACGCCGCGCACGAATTCGATGAAGCCAACCGACAACCACCGCACCGCCGGGAGTTCGGATCGCCGTCCGAGCGCCAGCATGATGCCGATCGGCAGCGACGCCACCATGCCGACGGCGGCGACCACAATGGTCACAAGCACGCCGCCCCACAAATTGGTCGGCACCGCGACCAGGCCGATGGCCGGGAAACCGTAGAGCAGCACCAGCGAGATCACCGGCAGAACCGCGAAAAGGTAGAGCGCGCCGAGACCGCGGCGGGGGGCTCCCTGCCACACCATCCAGGCGATGCCGAACCCCAGCGCGGCAAAGAATATGTCGACGCGCCAGCGCTGCGCCATCGGATAGAAGCCGTAGACGAAATAGGAGAACCACACCCGCACGAACGCCCAGCAGGCGCCGGGGTCGGGGTTCTGGGCCGTGGCAAGGCAGGCCATGCGGTCGTTTCCCGACCAGACGGCGTCGATCAGAAGAAAGCGCAGCAGCGGCGGCACAACCCAGATGATCAGGCCGGCGCAGATAAGCGTGAGTATGACGTTCGTCGGCGACGAGAACAGATTGGCGCGCAGCCAGCCCACGATTCCGGCGTGCGCGATTGGCGGCGGCAATTTCTCCGCCGGCGCGCGGCGCAGATATCCGAGCGGGAACCCGGATACGGCCATGGCGTCAGCGCTCCACCAGCGCGGTTCTGCGCCCGTACAGATTCATGAGCAAAGACGTAACCAGACTGATGGTAAGATAGACCGCCATGGTGATGGCGATCACTTCGACCGCCTGCCCAGTGATGTTGAGCACGGATCCGGCAAAAACCTGCACCAGATCCGGATAACCGATGGCGACGGCCAGCGAGGAGTTTTTGATCAAATTGAGATATTGGCTGGTCAGCGGCGGCACGATGACCCGCATCGCCTGGGGAATGACGATCAAGCGCAGCGTGAGGCCACCGCGCAGCCCCAGCGCTTGCGCGGCCTCGGTCTGGCCGGAGGCGACGGCGAGAATACCGGCGCGCACCACCTCGGCGATGAACGCCGCCGTATAGACCGAAAGCGCGAGAAGCAGCGCGGCAAATTCGGGCAGCACTTCGAGGCCGCCGGTGACATTAAAGCGGCCCATCTGCGGTACGCTGAACGACAGCGGGAAACCGGCCAGCGCGAACACGACGAGCGGAAGCCCGCCCACCAGGCCCAACACCCACCAGAGAGTGCGGGGCTGCGCGCCGGTACGCTCCTGCCGGCGGCGTGCCCACAGATGCAGCCCATACGCGGCAACAAGGCCGAACAGAAAGACCGCCGCGACCGCGCCAAACCCGGGCTTAAGGAGCGGCGCCGGCAGAAACAGTCCGCGATTATTAAGGAGCGTCCCGCCCGGCAGGATCAAACTCTGCCGCAGTTCCGGCAACGCCTTAAGGACGGCGTTGTACCAAAACAGAAGCTGGAGCAGGAGCGGGATGTTGCGAATGAGTTCGACGTAACCGCCGGCAAGCCGCGCCACCAGCCAATTATTCGACAGCCGCGCAATGCCGACGGTGAAGCCGAGTACCGTTGCCAGTACGATTCCAAGCGCGGCGACCAAAAGCGTATTGAGTAAGCCCACCCAGAACGCGCGGCCGAAGGTCGAGGTGCTCGGCGAATATGCAATCAGCGTCTGGCTGATATCGAAGCCCGCCGTATTGTTCCAGAAGCGGAAACCGGAGGCGATGTTAGCGCGGGCAAGATGATCCGCCGCGTTGACGAAAGCGGCGTAGAACAACGCCGCTACCGCAATGATGAGCGCCGCCTGAAACGCGACCCGCAACCCTTTACGCGCGACGGGCGACGCGCGCTTTACGGCGGCGATCATCGGCGCCCTCGCGGCGGCATCGCCTGTGCCGTCCCCCGCGCGCCCAACGTTGTGCCCTCAGCGGACCGGCAACCCGTATTGCAGGCCGCCCTTGGTCCACAGCGCATTCAAGCCGCGCGTAATCTTCAGCGGAGAGCCCTCGCCGACATTGCGCTCGAACACTTCGCCGTAATTACCGACGAGCTTGATGATGCGGTAGGCCCAGTCGTTTGTGAGCCCGATCGATTGGCCGAATTGCCCTTCGACGCCGAGCAGGCGGCGAATCTCCGGATTCGGCGACTTGAGCTGCTGATCGACGTTGCTCTTGCTGACGCCGAACTCTTCCGCGTCCAGCATGGCGTGATGTGTCCAGCGCACCACGTTCTCCCACATGTCGTCGCCTTGGCGCACCGAGGGGCTCAGCGGCTCCTTGGAGATGATCTCCGGCAGAACGATATTGTCGTCAGGCTTGCTCAGCTGCAGGCGCACGCCATAGAGCCCCGACGAATCCGTCGTGAAGGCGTCGCAGCGCCCGGTATCGTAGGCCTTGGCGGCCTCGTCCACCGTGGCGAAGGTCACGGTCTTGAGCGTCATGTTGTGGGAGCGGAAATAGTCGGCGAGATTGAGCTCGGTGGTGGTACCCTGCTGCACGCACACCGCGGCGCCGTTGAGTTCGAGCGCCGAGCTGACTTTCAGCTCCTTGTGCACCATGAAGCCCTGGCCATCGTAGTAATTGACGGCCGCGAAATCGATGCCGAGCGTGGTGTTGCGCGACATTGTCCAGGTGGTGTTGCGGGCGAGCACGTCGACTTCGCCCGATTGCAGCGCCGTGAAGCGATTGGCAGCCGTCAAAGGTACGAACTTGACCTTGGTGGGATCGTTGAAGATCGCCGCCGCAATGGCGCGGCAGAAATCGACGTCGAAACCGGTCCAGTTGCCCTGCGGATCGGGCAGGCCGAACCCCGCAAGCTGGCCGTTGGCGCCGCAAATCAGTTCACCGCGCGCCTTCACCGCCTTCAATGTCGGCGATTCCGCAGCCTGAGCACTGCATGCCAGCAGAGTGACTAAAGCGAGTGCCGTCGCTACGCGTTTCATGATCTGCCCCTTTTGCATGAGACGCGCGCCCTTCCCCGCATCGCGGCGCGCGACCACCATCTGAGAACGATCGCACAATGAGGTCAAGGGGTTGACGAAGGCGCCCCGGCTCGCGGTAATGACCGCAACTGGCGCGCGGCCAGACCGAAGGCCTGCCACGGCATGAACGACAAGCAGCGACAATAGTCCCTCGCCGCCGCGCCACACGGATACCCGCGTCGTCACCGCAGGCCGTCATCCGCCATCCTATTACGGCTTCATCAATCCTCCAGTCTATCACGCCTCGACACTGATTTATCCGAGCGCCGAGGAATACGTCGCCCAGCGCGGACGCTACCAGTATGGGCGCATCGGCACGCCGACCACGGAGGCGCTGGAAAAGGCGCTGGCCGAACTTGAGGGTCCGCACTGCTCCGGCGTCGCGCTGTTGCCGTCGGGGCTCGCCGCGATCTCTACCGCGCTGTTGGCGACGCTCAAGACCGGCGACCATGTGCTCGTCACCGACAACGCCTACGGACCGACGCGGGCCTTCTGCGAGCAAATCCTGCCGCGCTTCGGCATCAGCGCGACCTACTACGACCCCTTGGTCGGTGACGACGTCGCCGCGCAATTTCGGCCGAATACGCGCGCCATTTATCTGGAATCGCCCGGCTCGCTCAGTTTCGAGATGCAGGACGTCGGCGCCATCGCAAAAATCGCGCACGACAAGGGCGCACTCGTTCTGATGGACAATACCTGGGCGACCCCGCTCTATTTTCGGCCGCTCGACCATGGCGCCGATCTCGTCATTCAGTCCGGCACCAAATATATCGGCGGACATTCCGACGTGATGCTCGGCACGGTATCTGCCAATGCCGCGCATGTCGCGGCGCTCAAACAGACCACCTTCCTTTACGGCCTGTGCGAGGGCCCCGACGATGTCTATCTCGGACTGCGCGGCCTGCGCACGCTGGCGGTGCGGCTTGAGCGGCATTTCAAATCGGGGCTTGAAGTCGCGCACTGGCTGGAGCAACGGCCCGAGGTCCTGCGCGTGCTGCACCCCGCCCTGCCGAGCCACCCCGGCCACGCGTTGTGGCGGCGCGATTTTACCGGCGCGTCGGGCTTGTTCAGCATCGTGTTCAGGCCGGTGTCCCAGAAAGCGGTCTATGCGTTCCTCGATGCGCTTACGCTGTTCGGCATCGGTCCGTCATGGGGCGGCTACGAGAGCCTCGCCATCCCATTCGACCTGGCGCCGGCGCGCAGCGCCACCAAGTGGGCGCCTGGCGGCCCGACGGTACGCTTCCACATCGGCCTTGAGGCGGTCATCGATCTGATAGCTGATCTCGAACGCGGCTTTGCTGCGCTGGCGGCGGCCGCGTGATCGCGGTTCGGAGGGCTTTTGAGATGCGACTGATTTCCCGTACGCTTGTTTTGTTATGTGCGGCCTGTTCTGGCGCTGCCGCGGCGAACCAGACTTATCTGACCGACGCAATCAAGAACCCGATCTACTTGCAGTCACTGACCGGTCTGCTCAAAAACGCCGGCAAACTGCCAGGCTGGACCCGGCAGGTCTTGAAAACGTCGGGGAATTACGTCGGCACTCCGGTCGCCTACTCGACCATTGAGGGGATACGGTACGAACTGTTCTACGCGTGCAAGGCGCATGACTGCGGCGACAATGCCATGGAGTTGATGTTCGCGCCGCACGGTACGAAGGTATGGGCCGCCATGGTGGTAGATGGAAATCCCATGACCTATCTGGGCTCGCCCAGCGCGGCGCAACAGGCGGCGTTGAAGGAGGCTTTCCAGAAATAACGATCCAGGCCTCCGCCGGCTTCGCTAAGCCGTCCGCACCGTGGTGGCCTTGCGGTCGCGCAGCACGAAATAGAGATTGCGCAAATAGACGAAGACGCCAAACGCCTGGCCCGCAATGAACACCGGGTCCTTGCGGTAGAGCGCATAGGCCAGCAGCAGGACGCCGCCGGCAATTGAAAACGTCCAGAATGCGAGCGGTATGACGCTGCGGCCGGCACGCTCGGAAGCGATCCATTGCACCAGAAAGCGCGCGCTGAACATTGCCTGGGCGACGAATCCCAGAACGACCCACCAGTCGAGCCGGGTGATGAAGACGTCGTGCAGATAGGCGCCGACCGCGCTTGAGAGATCAACGAGCACGGCTCACCTCCTCAGCTTGCGGCACGCGCTTGCGCCGCCGGATCAGCCACCAGACGCCGGCGAGATCGAGAATTCCGATCCATAGCCGATCCCAGAAGCCATAATTCGACACGCCGTGCTGGCGTGGCCGATCGACCACGTCGACGTAGCCGATCTCGAAGCCCTCGCGGCGCACCAGCGCCGGAAGGAAGCGATGCAAACCGTCGAAATATGGCAGCGCCAAGAACAGGTCGCGGCGGAACACTTTGAGCCCACAGCCAGTATCGCGCGTGCCGTCCTTGAGCACCGCGGCGCGCACCCTGTTGGCAATGCGCGACTGCATGCGCTTGAAACCGCTCGCCTTGCGGCCGACGCGCTGCCCCGCGACGAGCCCTAACCGCGGACCGCCGCTTTCCAGCGCATTGACGAGTATCGGGATAAAGGCCGGGTCGTTCTGGCCATCGCCGTCGAGCGTCGCCACGATCGGCCCGCGCGCGCTCTGCACGCCGGTGCGGATGGCGGCGGACTGTCCGCAAGACGATAGGTGCCGGATCTGCCGCAAATACGGCCGCTGCGCCGCCAGCGCCAGCAGATCCGCCGTCGTTGCATCGGAGGAACCGTCATTGACGTAGACGATCTCGAAACTGCAGCCCGTCAAGGCGGCTTCGATTTCCGCGACAAGCGGCGCGATATTGCCGGCCTCATTGCGCACCGGCACGACCACGGACACGGTAGGATCGGGATCGCGCCCGTTGCTCACCGACATGGGCGCAGCTTTTAGAGCGCATCCCGGTCGGGTTCAATCGGCCCTTTCAGGGTTTGCGGCCGGTTCGAGCCCGCAGGGCATTGCGGAGCGCGCCGGCGATGCGGCGCACGGACGGCCCCGGATAGGCCCCCAGGTCATGTGGCGAAAACACCAGCCGCCGGGCCGCAAACAGGCGGCGAATCCAGGCGGCGCCGACCGCGCCAACCACCACGCCCGCAATGACGTCGCTCGGATGATGGGCCATGACGACGACGCGGCTGAACACGACCACCAGCCCGTAGAGCCACATCACGGGCCGGGTACGCGGCCAGATCGCGCCGATCGCGAACGCCGCCGCGCCGGCGGTCGTGGCATGGCCCGACGGCAGGCTCGCGTATTCGGAGCGCCAAGCGAACGGCATGTAGGTAAACGGGTCGCCATGGAGATCAATATAAGGCCGGGCTCGGCCGATCAGGCGTTTGATGATCGTATCGAACAGGCCCGTCGCGCCGATCGCCAGGAACAGAAATCCGAACCGCGCCGCCAACGCCCCGAGCACGCCCTGCGTGAGGCGCGGCAATTCCGGCGCCGTCAGCGCCGCCAATATCAGGATGACGCAACCGAACGGGAGGAGAAACCAGCCCGAACTCGCCGGCATTGCTGATCTGGTCGAACGCGTCCTTGAAACCTTGCGGCAGTTGCTGCGCCCAGACGGTCGCGGCGCGATCGACGAAAAACATACAAGCAATGCTGATCGCGAGCGCCAGAAAAACAGTGATGATGGCACGTTCCGACACCGGCGGCGTCCGCGCGCGGGGTGGCCGCGCCAGGGCGCTGCACCATTGCGCGAGGTTGCCAACCAGATTGAGCCCGAGCGCGCAGACATATCGCCGCGAGGCCGCGAGCGCGCCCGCGCGCTTTGCCTCAGCCGGAGATGGCGACAGCCGGTTCATCGGGCCGGCGGCGCCGCAGCACCGGTCGAACTCGAACACCGTGATCGCGACCTTGTGGCCGTTCGAGATGTTGAAACCTTTGATCGTGGGACCGGCGCGGTAATGCAAACCGATTGCCTCGGCGCGTTGCGCAAAAGCGTGCTGGCTGTCGGCATCGATAAAGGCCAGGCGGCATCCGCCCTGGCCCAGGAAATCCGCGGCGCTCGACGGATCGGTCAACCGCGTCGCGGTGCCGGCAAGGAAGACCAGGCTCGGTTCCTGATAGCCTGCGCTAACTACTGCGGGATGCGGGCAAGATGCGCCCCGCACCACATTTGCCAGCGCCACACTCGGAAACGCCGGTGTCAGCGACGGCAGCACAATCCCGAATATGGCGGCGACGCCAAGGATCACGCCGGCAAAGGCGCGCAGCAAGGAACGCTCGGCTCCGTCGACAGCGTACAGCCGCCAAGCGAACAGTCCGCAGAGGATAGCCGCAGCGAGAAACGGCCAGGCGAGCGGTTCGAGGCTGCGCGACAGCGCAATCGCGATGCCAATGCCGACGGCGCTCAACGCGATCGGCATCAGAAACCACAAGATAGTCGCGCGCCGCAGCGACGGCCGCGTGGATAGCTGGCTCTTATCGATGACGATCGCGAGCAGCATCGCGATCGCCGGATAAAGCGGCAGCACGTAATGCGGCAGCTTGGTCGCGACCAGTTCAAATACGATCCATGACGGCACCAGCCAGGCGAGCAGAAAGCGCACCGCTGGCTCGCGCCGCATCGCCCAGATGCCGGGGACAGCCGGCAGCGCCAGCGCCGACCCGGGAAAGAACGTCAGAAAGAACAGGAGAATGTAATAGCCCGGCGGTGCGCCATGCGCCTCCTGCCCGCCGCCGATCTTGGACAGCATGTCATGGCCGACGGAATCGACCAGAAATGAACTGCCGGCACGCCAAAAGATCGCGATGAACCAGGGCAGGACCAGCAAAATCATCCAAGCTGTGCCAGCAAGCGGCCGCAGCGCTCTCAGCCAACGTCCGGAACGTTCGATAATCGACAGCGTCAGCGCGGCGAGCCCGACGGGCAACAGGATCACCGGACCCTTGTCGAGAATGCTCGCGGCGAATGCTGTCCAGAACAATGCAGAGACGCGCCACTCGAGCCGCGATGCGTCGCCTGCACTGTTTGGCCGCGGCAGCATGTAGGCGCGCGCCAGCGCGCCCATCGCGACCACGACGGTGAACAGCAACACTGCGTCGGTTTTAGCAAGGCGCGCTTCGATGCCGAGCAAGTATGGAGCATGCCATCATCAGTCCGGCGAAGACCGCGGCGCGGCGGCCAGCAAACGCGAGTGCGCACCAATACGTCGCCAGAACGGCGCCGAGCGCGCCGAGCAGCGACGGTACCCGGTAAAGCCATATCTTCTCGCGCGCGTTCGGTACGCCAAGCGCCTGCGCCACCCTGACCACGCCCGACTGCAGCCAGTAGATGCCGATCGGCTTGCGGTAGCGCACATCGCCCTGATAGCGGATATCGACGTAGTTGCCGGTCTCGACCATCTGCTTGCTGGCCTGGGCGAAATAGGCCTCGTCGCGATCGACCGGCGGAATCTGAAAAAAGCCGGGCAGAAAGGCCAGCAGGGAAACGAAAATCAGCAACGCCGCGGCACGCCGATGCGACGCGACGGCGAAATCGACGAGCGCAGCAAGGCCGTTGGCCGGCCAAAAGGTTCGCACCGCTGCGCTGTTGGTCATGCTCATTGGGACGTGAGATCCCCCGTTTTGCGGGCGGACAATAAGGAAAACACCGCAGCCGGGAAAGCGCGGCGGCACGATGGCCCTATGCGGCCGGAACGGCGGTTATTGCACCGTCCCAGCCGGTTTTTGCACGGATTTCCCCGAAATGATCGTGCCGGCGCGGACCGGCGAGAGTTCGGCCGAGGCGCTGTCGGTGAGCCGCACCGCCACGCTCGCGCTTGCGCCGGTCGAATCGATCACTGTGACCCGCGCAAAGCCCGGCCCGCTTGGCGTGAAAAACAGCGTTCCACGCGGTTGCGGCGGCAGCGGGCTGCCGTTGACGAAGACCGTGAGCGGCTCGACCGCGCCCGTTAATTTGAGCGGGATCGGATCGGGCTTGCCATCGGTTGCGTCGAGATCGAGCCGCGCGCCATCGGGCGGAAACAGGATATGCAGCGCCGTCTGGGCATTGCTGCCGGCCAGCGGCGCGGACTGGAAGCGCCGCAACGGCGGCGGCAACTGGCCATTCGAGGCCGTGAGGACGCCTGCGGGCGCCCGCGGCAGCGCGGCCGGAGCGCCCAGTCGGGCAAACGCGTCGAACAGGATGGGAGCCGCGCCCTCTCTGCCAATCAGGCCGGGCACCGGCGCGCCATCCGGCCGGCCGACCCAGACGCCGATGGTGTGCTTGCCGTCGAAGCCCACCGACCAGGCATCGCGGTAGCCGTAGCTGGTGCCGGTCTTGAACGCGATCCGGCCCGGCACACCATTCTCGGGCGGCGGCGACCCGCGCAGAACATCGCTCACGTACCAGGCCGCAACCGCGCCAAGGAGCCGCCGCGGTTCCCCGGCCGGCACGTCCAGGCGCTCGCGCAGCGGCAACACCGTGCCAAGGTCGGCAATTCCCGCATAGAGCATCACCAGGTCGGACAGCTTGGCGCCCACGCCGCCTAGACCGATGGCGAGGCCCGGAGTCTGACCCGGCGGCAGCACGAAAATCGCGCCCGCCTGTTCACAGCGCGCCATCATCCGGCTCGCACCGACGCGGTCGAGGATGGCGATCGCCGGCATGTTGAGCGATTGCTGCAGCGCCTGGCGCACCGTCACCGTGCCGGCAAAACTGAAATTGAAATTGCGCGGCGCGTAGCTGCCGTAACGCTGCGGCCGGTCGTCGATCAATGTCTGCGGATGGATGAAGCCGTCCTCGAACCCGATGCCGTAGATGAACGGCTTGAGCGTCGAGCCGGGCGAACGCAGCGCCTGGGTCATGTCAACTTCGCCCGAGCGGCGCTTGTCGAAATAGCCGGGCGAACCGACATGCGCGAGAACCTCGCCGGTGGCGTTGTCGACCACCATCATCGCCAGCGACACGTCGGGGCCGAGAGTTTGCGCCAGGCTGCGCACGCGCTCGCGCGCCAGTTCCTGCAAATTCCGCTGCATACTGGCGTCGATCGTCAGCCGAATGACGCTCGTACCGGGCTCGGCGGCAAGCGCATGATCGGCCGCATGCGGCGCCAGCATCGGCATCGCCCGCCGCGCGATCGGCACGACTTCGGATTTGGCAAACACGATCTCGTCGGCCGGCACATTGTCGGCCGCCGCATAGCGATCGAGCACGCGATTTCTTGCGGCGCGCGCAGCGTCAGGGAAGCGGTCGGGCCGGCGCAGCTCCGGCGATTGCGGCAGCGCCACGAGCAGCGCCACCTGTCCCAGCGTCAGCCAGCGCGGCTCCTTGCCGAAATACGCCAGCGAAGCCGCACGGATGCCTTCGATGTTGCCGCCATACGGCGCGAGATCGAGATAAAGCGCCAGTATCTGGTCTTTGCTCAGCACGCGTTCGATCTCGATGGCGCGTACGCTTTGGCGCAGCTTTGCCAAAAAGCTGCGATTGGCGCGCGGCTCAAGGAGACGCGCCACCTGCATGGTCAGCGTTGAGCCGCCGGAGCGGATACGGCCGCTGGTGACGAGCTGGAAGGCGGCCCGCAGCAGCGCCAGCGGATCGACGCCATGATGTTCACGAAAGCGCTTGTCTTCGTAGGCGAACAGGACATCAAAGAAACGCGGATCGACGTCGGAGACCCTGGCCGGCAACCGCCAGCGCCCCTCACCGGTGGCGTAGGCGCGCAGAAGCTTGCCGTGCCGATCGACGACCTGGGTTGAAAACGCCAGATCCTTGCCGAGCGGCGGCGGACCGAGCGTAACGATCCACCAGGCAGTGACCGAAATAACGACCGCGCATATCACTGCGCCGGCAAACGCCGCCACACGCCAGCGGCGACGCCTGCTTTGCCTCGTCCCTCCCACCTTCAGTGGAAGGGTCAGCGAGGGAGGTGGAGACAAATGTCCAGCTCCGCCGCTCATTTTGCCGCCGTGACTTCGACGCTCTCCGTTGCGGTACGGCCGAAACGATCGGGCCGATACATGTCCTCGACGCTCGCCTGCGGGCGCACATAGGTGCCCGGTGACACGGCGCGGACCACATACGCGACCGTGAAGATCGTCGCGTCGCCGCGCTTGCGGTTGAAGGCCGCGGTGAAGCGATCGTCGCGGAACTCGGTATCGACCGGCTGCCCCGCGTCGGTGATCCACGGCAGCGTCCCGGTGTCGCCGGAGGAGACAAGACGCGGATTATCGATCTCGAATCCCGCCGGCAGATAGTCGGCGACGATGACGCGGCCGAACTGCGGCTGCGCCTCGGTGACTTTCAGCACCACGACAAGCCGGGTGTTCTGCTTGACGTGGGTGGTGTCCACCGGGTCGCCGTCCATCGTGTAGGCCTGCCGCTCGATCTTGAATCCCTCGTCGGCAGCAGGCTCCGGCGTGACCGGCGCGCCACTGACGGTTACGACCGCCTTCACATCGCCGTTGCCGGTATTGGTGATCTGCAGCGGCGCATTCAGATCGGCGGCGCTGATGGTCCGGTACAGCGGACGGTCGATCGACTGGCCGCCGACATTGAGCGAGACGCTGCCGTTGTCCTTGGCGACGGCGCTCGCCGCGAGCAGCAGCCAGGCATCTTCCTGTGTCGAGGTAGGACGCAGCAAAGCTCGCGCCGAGTCGACGCGCTGCTCGGCCTCACGGACCGTCGCCGCGCTAGCATTACCCTCGGCGGCAAGCGTGAGAACGGCCGCCGCATCGCGCAACGTCGAGCCGTAATCTTCGCGCTCGAACTCGCTCGGCTGCGGCTGCGGCCCGAACGATGCCAGTGCCGCCGCATAGACATGCTCGGCGCGTGTGCGGTCGCCCGCCAGCGCCAAGGCGGCTGCGATCTGCGCCTTGGCAATCGGCGTCGTCAGCGCGTCGAGCTTGGCGTCGGCCAGATAGCGCAGGTCACCGATCGGCGCCAAACCGTTACGCGCCAGCACATAAAGTGCGTAGGCGATATCGGTGCCGCCGTTCTTGCCCGGATCGGACAGATCGGCGACGGCGTTGCGCAGCCGATCCAGCGCCAGCTTGAACGCCGTATCGGGCACCGCGAATTGGTGTTCGCGGGACCGCGTCAGAAAGTCGGTGACGTAGGAGTTGAGCCACAGGTCGCCGCCGCCGGGGCTCCACAGGCCGAACGAACCGGTGGAATCCTCACGCGTCAGCAGCATCGTGATGGAATCGCGAATCTGCTCCTGCGTTTTCGCGTCGAGCGCGACATGCGCCTGAGTGGCCAGATCGCTGACATAAAGCAGCGGCAGCGCCCGGCTCGTGATCTGCTCCGAGCAGCGGTACGGATAGCGATCGAGTGCCGCGAGCAAGGCCGCCGCATCGAGCGCCGTCGACGAGCCGACGGAAACCGACACGCTGCCCGTGCCCGGCACGAGATCGGCGAACATACCGCGCGACAGCGTTATGCTCTGGCCCTTGGCAAGCGACTGCACGTTGCGCCGCGCCAGGATTTGCGCGGGCGCCCGCACCGTGACCGTGTAACTGCGCTCAAGTGCGAAGCCGGACGGGCCGCTGACACTGACCCTGACGGTCCCGGGGCCGGCCGCATTGGCGGTCACCGGGATCGAGAGATCGCCACGCTGTTTGGCAGCCAGTGTCAGTTTCTGGCTCGCTCCGGCGCCGACCAGAACCGCATCGGCCGCCGTCACCGCCACGTTATAGTCGCCCGGCGCACCCTCGACGTTATCGAGATCGAGATAGACCGTCGAGCGATCGCCCGGCAGCATGAAGCGCGGCAATGTGGCGCTCAGCACCACCGGGTCGCGCACGGTGACGTCCGCCGTAGCCTGGCCGACGCGATCCTTGCTCCACGCCACCGCCATCACCCGGACCGTGCCTTCGAAATCAGGCACGTTGAACGAGACCTGCGCGGTGCCGTCCGCACCGACCGTAACGATGCCCGAATACAGCGCCACCGGTGGTCCACTTGGTGGCGCGCCTTGCAGCTTCGCGCCCTCGTCGCCGCCGGTATGGATCTGGCCGCGCGTGCCCTGCATGCCGTCGATCAACTGGCCATAGAGGTCGCGGATGTCGGCCGACAGCGCGCGCTGACCGAGATAGTAATCACGCGGTGACGGCGGCTTGTAATTGGTCAAATTGAGAATGCCGACATCGACCGCCGCCACCACGATCCGCGCCTCGTCGCCCGCCGCAAGACCGCTCACCTTGATCGGCAGATTCAGCGTCGTGTTGGGCCGCAGCAGCGACGGCGCATTGAGGTCGACCGTCAGCGTCCGCGCCGCGCGATTGACGGAAAACCACTGCACGCCGATGGCGCGGCCCGGCATGCGCTGCGTCGGCGCATCGAGCGGCCGCCGCAGTGTCGCCACCAGGTAGGCGCCGGTGCCCCAGTCGCGGCCAACCTGAACGTTGACCTTGGCGACGCCCGCTTTCACGTCGGTGCTCTGGCTTGCCAGGAGCTTGTCGCCGACAACGTTGATGGTGAGACGCCCGGCGGTGCGCGCGGTGACCGCCACCGTCATGGTGTCGCCAGGCTTGTATTCCGGCTTGTCGAGCGCGACTTCGAGCATGTCCGGCGTATCGGCGTTGCTCTCGACATACCAGCCGGCGTCGAAATCGACCGAACTGACCGGACCGTTCGGATCGGCGGACGAGACCTGCAGACGATAGCGGCCGTAATGCACCGGCAGCGCCAGCTGCGCGGGCTTGTCGGCCGCCGTCGCGATGGCGCCGTCGGCGACGCGCGTCGTCGTTTTGACCGGCTCGAAATTCCACTGCCCGTCGCGCTTGTAGAACTGATAGTGCTCGTCGATCCGCAGCAGCTCATAGTGCAGCCCGCTTTGCGCGACGGACGTGCCGTCGGGGGCTGCGACGACGACGCTGAACGTGGCGCTGGCGCCGTCAGCGAGCGAGCGCCCCGAGAACAGCGGCTTGATGCCGATCATGTTGCCCGCAGGGATGACCGGCAGCGTCAGTGAATGTTCGACAGCGCGGCCGCCAGGCTCCGCCATGCGCACGGTGATCTGCGCCTGCAGCGGATGTGTGCTGGTCGGCAGCTTGTCGAGACTGACCGGGAATTTGGCTTTGCCGGCAGCATCCGTTGCCGGCAGATCGTCGAGCGTCTGCTGGACGGGCTCTACTTTCTCATCCGCCAGGCCGAACGCATAGCCGGTCAAGCCAGCCCGTTCCGGCGCCGCCGCGATTGTCATCTCACCGTCGAGCGACAATGCCGATGCCGGCGCCCCGTAGAGGAAGCGCCCCGCGACGTCGATGTTGGCGGGACTGGTTTGCGAGATGGTCTTCGCCGCCGAGGTCAGATCGAACTCGATGCGGTCTGGCACGTAGTCTTCGACCAGAAAGGTCGTCTCGCCCACATCCGGCCGCTTCGGATCGGTATAGGCCTGCACATGCCACGTGCCGGTCGGAGCCGAAGCCGGGATCGCGAGGTCGAGCGTATGGCCGCCGACGCCCTGATCGGCCAGCACCGTTCGGCGGAATTCAACGCCGTCCGGCCGTTGCACCACGAGCGTCAATGGTATGCCGACTGCCGCAGCACCCTGAGCGTCGCGGAGCAGCGCCGTAAGATGCGCCGTCTCGCCGGAGCGATAAACGCCGCGCTCCGCATAAACGAAGGCATCGAGCCCCTTCGGCGCGGGACGGCCACCGACGCCACGGTCGGTGAGGTCAAAGGCTGGCGCTTTCAGATTTAGGAACGCGTAGTCGCCTGCCGCGTCGGCCGCTGCGACGAGCGCCGGCGTTGCGCCCCCCTCCCCGCTGGTCAAGGCCGCTTCGAAATTCACCTGACCGCTGGCGTCGGTCTTGCGCGTCGCCAACACCTCGTTGCTGCGCGAGATCAGCCGGACATCGATGCCATCCTTCGGCGCCGTCGACGCCAGCGAGTTGACGAACACATGGACACCGTCGTTGCCGGAGAACGCGGCGACGCCGAGGTCGGAGACGATGAACCACTGGGTGGCGAGCGAATCGTAACTGTTGCCGAGGCCTTTCAGCTCCTTCGGCTGGGCCGCCATTACGTAGACGCCGGGCTGAAGCTTGCCGAGCGCCTGATCGACTGGGAAATCGGTGGTGACTTCTTGGTTGAGCGGCGACGACCCGACCGTCATTTCGCCGGTCCAAACCTGCATGCCGCGCGAGTTCTTCATCTGCTCGAAATCGTAGCGCGACAGCCCAGTCTGGAACTCGCCGCGGCCATAGCCGACGCCGGCGATTTCATCGATCAGGTTGCGGTCGCTCACACGATAGATATCGACCGAGACGGCTTTGGTATTGACGCTGATGATCGGAATGCCGTTCTGCCCGGTCCGCGGCAGCACATAGGCGTTGGTCGAAAACCGCGCCGCCGGCTGACGATCGCGCACGTAGACGTGGTAGTCCGACGAGGCCGACAACGTCTCATGCACAGTCGACGGCAGGCCGGCGCGCAGCGTGATCGTATAGCTCTGGCCATGCTGCAAACCTTCGACGCAAAGCTGCTTGTCGGCCACCGACAAGGCCGGCTTGTCGGTGCCGGCGAGGGCCACGAACGGCGAGAAATCGGTGCGCGCCGGCAGGCCTTCGGAAAACTGGAAGCAGGCCCGCGGCGACGCCGTGTCCGCGTCGATCGAGTAATCGAGCACGCGGAAGCCATGCTGGGTGCGCAGCCGTTCGTACTGCGCGCGCACGTCGGCAACCTCGCGCAACTGCAGTGACAGCCGCAGCGCGTCGAGCGCCGGCCGCCACATCTGGCGCTGGCTCAGGATATTGCCGAGCTCGCCGAGGCTGTCGGCTTCGACGCCGTGGTCGGCGGTACGCTGGTAGGCGATATAGGCGGCAGAGGCGGCGCGCTCCAGCAATTGCGCCCGCTCGTCGTTGTTCGCGGGCTGGATTTCCATGATGGTGCGAGACAGCCGCAGCCAGGAGCTGGCGTCGTTCGGCGTCGCGGCGAGGATCTGGCCAAGGACTTCCATACCGGCGCGGAAGTCGTTCTTGGCAAACGCCGCGTCGGCGTCGCGGCGCAACTGGTCGACCGGCACAGCAGGGGTGCCGGCGTCAGCCTTGATCTGCGCCTCGAGCGCCAGCGCGCTGTCGTTCAAATCGCTGTTCTGAAATGGCTTATCGGCGGCATTGACGGAAAACGACACGGCCGCCACGCAGACAGCCGCCAACGCCGCCACGCAGGCGGCGCGAAATCGCGCAATCATTGGTGATTTCCCTCCCAAGGCCCTCAAATCTCGACCCTGATACGGACAGTTTGAACTCAGCAATCGTGTCGAGGTCGTGGCCGAAACCCTACCTCGCGTAGGCGAACTTTTGACGGCAACGCGGTGAACGCCAGCGGGCTTGGCTGCCGTGACCGACGCCCGGAGCCGACCTGCCGGCCCGGGATTTACCGCGCGTTGTCGGCCGAACTTCTATATACGATGGCGGCCGTGGGCCCCGTAGCTCAGGGGATAGAGCAACAGCCTTCTAAGCTGAAGGTCGCAGGTTCGAATCCTGCCGGGGTCGCCACCAAGCCGGTAGCGTCTTGAGGCCGTCTGAGAGTGTCGGGCAGCGCAAAAAAATAAGGCGCGCCCCACGGACGCGCCCCTAGCCAAAATTTAACCAAACAGTCAGAGCGGTAGACGCGGGCCGCGACGGCCTCTCAGGCGCCGACCACCAGCGACAGGCACCCACACAGCGCCGCGCTGACGAGCAGCAACGACCATTCCAGCGGGGTCAACCACAGTAATCTGCCTTCGCTCACCATTGCCATTCCCCCTACCGAGCGTCCCGATCCCGGGGGCTCGCCATGGCCTGTTTGGTAGAGGTAAAGCGCGAAAAAGTCTGTAGCGCGGCGGCCACACGTGATTTGATTCGAAAGCGGCCGCGCCGTTATTCACCACTCTTCTGACCGCGTTTTTGCCTTATTGCGTCCCGGCAACGTCATCATCGGGCAGGATGCGCAGCGCGGCGCCGTCAAGATCGTCATATTGGCCGCTTTTGAGCGTCCACAGAAAACCGGCCAGTCCCGTCAGGCCGAGCAGCAGCGCCAGCGGCACAAGGTAAATGAGCACGTTCATAGCGTGCCCTCGTGCTCACGGCCCGCAAAGATCGGGATCACCGCCGGCGCGAGAGGCGTGTCTTCGACAGCCGCACGCGCCCCTGCGGTCTTAGCCTCGCCAGCCGGCAGCGGCGGTGCCGCGGCCAAGACTTTGTCTGGGGATACCAGCCGGGCCCGCAAGGCATTGAGCGTCACCAGGATCGAGGACCCCGACATGGCTGCCGCGGCGATAAGCGGCGTCGCCAGGCCAGCCATCGCAATCGGGACCGCCAGCGCATTGTAGATCGCCGCCAGCGCCAGGTTCTGCCGCATCAGCGCCCGTGCCCGCCGCGTCATCCGCACCGCATAAAGCACCGGAGCGAGCCGCTCGCCGAGGAACAGCGCGTCGGCATGGGCCTGGGTCAAGTGCGCCGCCGTGATCGGCGACAGGGAGGCATGCGCCGCGGCAAGCGCCGGAGCGTCGTTGAGCCCATCGCCGACCATAAGCACCCGGCGTTCTCGGGACTTGAGCCGCTCGATGGCGGCGATTTTTTCCGCCGGCGACAGTCCCGCATGCCAGTCGGTGATCCCGAGGCTTTGCGCAACCGACCGAACCGCTTGCGGCCGGTCGCCGGACAGCATGACAAGTTCAAGGCCTCGCGCGGCGAGCGCTTCGATGACGGGGACAGCGTCGGGGCGGAGCCGTTGCCGGATCGGGATCAGCGCCGTCCTGCCCGCATATGCGAACGCCATGCACGATGAGGCATCGTCTTCTCCGATGGGTGCGGCCGCTGCGGACAAGCCACAGAATGCCACGCTGCCGAGGCGCGCATCTTGCCCCTCGATCAGAGCCCGCACGCCCCTGCCCGGCTCTTCGACCGCGCCCGGGTAAGGAATACGCTCGCCGGCGCGGCTCGCCACCGCCGCCGCCAGCGGGTGCCGGCTTGATAGCGCGAGCCTCGCGGCACGCTCCATCAGGTCCGGGGCGATCGCGGACATATCGACGATCGGCTCCGGCAGCGTCAGCGTGCCGGTCTTGTCGAACACGATAGTATCGATCTCGGCCATACGCTCGATGACATCGCCGTTGTTGAGAATGACGCCGGCGCGGAATAGCTGCCCGGCGGCCACCACCTGAACCGCCGGAATAGCGAGCGCGATCGCGCACGGACACGTAATAATGAGAACCGCGATGGCGGCGACGATGGCGCTATGCAGCGACGCACCGGCGATGAGCCAGCCGATTGCGGTCAGCGCCGCGGCGGTGTGGACCACCGGCGCGTAGAGGCGCGCCGCGCGGTCGGCCAGCCGCACGCTGCGCGATTTCGCCGCCGTCGCCTTGTCGAGCAGCCGCTCCACTTCGTCGACCAGTGTGCCGGCGCCTGCGGCGATGACTTTGATCGTCAGCGCGCCGCCGCCGTTGATGCTGCCGGCATAAACCGCCGCTCCATGCCCAACCTCGCGCGGCAGGGTCTCGCCCGTCACCAGCCCCTCGTCGACCGCGGAATTCCCGTCGAGGACGGTACCGTCCGCTGGAACGTTTTCGCCCGGCCGGACCAGCACGCGATCGCCGGCGGCCAGCGCCGAGACCGGCACGCGGGTCAGCGCACCGCCGGCGTCGAGCCGATGCGCGAATTCGCCTTTCAGCGATGCAAGATTGCCGGCGAACACCTTGGTTTTGCGCCGCATCGCAAAATCGAGGTAGCGGCCGCACAACAGGAAGAACAACAGCATGATCGCGGAATTGAAATAGGCGTGGGCAGCGTGCCCGATGGTTTCGTAGAGCGACAGTGCCAGCGCGAGTGAAACCCCGATGGTGATCGGCACGTCCATGTTGAGCGCGCGATTGCGCACGGCGCGCCACGCGCTTTGATAGAATGGCTGACCCGCATAGGCCGCGGCCGGCAGCACGATCAGCGCCGACAGCCAGTGAAACAGATCACGCGTGACGAGCGTCATGTCCGAGACAGCGCCGGACCATACGGAAACCGACAGCAGCATGACGTTCATCGCGGCGAAGCCCGCGACGGCAAGGCAGCGCAGCAGCCGTTTTTCCTGAGCACTATCTTCGGCTGTGGTGCGTTCGGGCACGAACGGATGGGCCGGATAGCCGAGGGCCTCGAGCGTCTTGACGATGTCGGCAGCCCCGATCTCGCCGTCACGCCAGTCGACGGCAAGCCGCCGCTGCGTGAAATTCAGCCGCGCGTCGATCACGCCCGGAAGTTTCGTGAGCCCGGTCTCGATCTTCCGGATGCAGCCGGCACAGCCCACGCCGTCGACGGCGAGCGTCATGTGCGCGGTGCCGGCATCGCCCCGCTCGATAAACTTGGAAAAGTCGATTGCCTCGGCCATCGCCGCAACCACGCTTATTTCACGATGACACGGTTCTTCGACAGGAACATCTGCGCCCCATCGCGCGTCAGCTCGATGACGACATCCCACTGACCGGCCGCTAGTTCGCGCACTGCCGTGAAAGCGCCCCGCCCCATCCTCGGCAAGCACAACACTGCGATCGAGGCGGCGGTCGGTCGGCCGTTCGAAAGTCAGCGATGCGTCCACGCCAGACAGCGGCTGGCCGGCGGAATCGCGGACGCTGAGGTCAACGCGCTCGCCGGCCGCGGACGGCGTCAGATTGGCATCGACCTGCCAATGCCGTGCGTCCTGCGCCTGCGCCCGCGCCACTTCCTGCTCGTACTGGAGGCCGGCCTGATAGGCGCTGTCGGTGTCGGTGCCGCTCAGCGTCGATAGCGCGGCGTAAATCATGACGCCATTGACGGCGAAGATCACACCGAAGAATGCCAACAGTGCCAGCAGCACCGTCCAACCGGTCCACTGATGCGGCGATCTCTGATCAAGGGTGTGCACGGCGTTGGACATTGCGATCTCACGGTCCCAGGAAATGATCGGCCGCATTGACGATCGTGCCGCCCGCGGCCGGCGTGATGCCGAACGTCAGCGGAACAGATGCATTCGGTGCGAGTTTTTGATGGGTCGTGACCAGGACGCGCATTTCGCGCGACTGATCCGGGCCGACATAGATAAGCGGGTTGCTGCCGGCGCTGCCTTCGCTGCCGATGACTTCGACAGTGGCGTCTGACAATCCCGACACAGAGAGTACATAGCTTTCGGCGCTGACGGTCTTGTTGAGGACACGGATGGTGTAGCCGTTGCGTATCGCGCCGTCCGACAACCGCACGAACAGCGGATTGCGGTCGTGGATGACGTCGATGCCGTCAAAGCGGCGGGTGGCCAGCGTATAAATCATCAGCCCGCCGACCACCGCGATCACGGCCGCGTAAAGCACCGTGCGCATGCGGAAGGGCTGATAGACGGCTGGCTTGCCCTGCTGGCGGTTCTTGATGTTGGTATCGGTATCGTAGGCGATCAGCCGCGTAGGCCGTCCGATCTTCGCCATCACCGCATCGCAGGCGTCGATGCATAAGCCGCACTGAATGCAGCCGAGATCGGAGCCGCCGCGGATGTCGACGCCCGTTGGGCAGACGTGGACGCATTGTAGGCAATCGATGCAATCGCCGGCCGCTTCGCCGTGCGCATGGAGCGCCGCGGCCTTCTTCACCGACGCGCGGGGTTCGCCGCGATCGTAGCGATAGGTGACGTTGAGCGCGTGTTCGTCGGTCAACGCCGCCTGGATGCGCGGCCAGGGGCACATATAGACGCAGACCTGTTCGCGCATCCATCCAGCGAGCGCGTAGGTCGTGAAAGTCAGCATGCCGATGAAGGCGTAGGCCAAAAACGGCGCCTGGAACGTCGCCAGATCTTTGACCAGCGTGGGCGCATCGGCGAAATAAAGCACCCAGGCGCCGCCGGTCCACCACGCGATGAGCAGCCAGACGCTATGCTTGCCAGCGGCGCGCGCCACACGTTCGAACGTCCATGGCTCCCGATCGCGCCGCAAATGCTCGCGCCGGTCGCCCTCGAACCAGCGCTCGACGGTCACGAACAGATCGGTCCAGACCGTCTGCGGGCAGAGATAGCCGCACCATACGCGTCCCGCCAGCGCGTTCATCAGGAACAATGTCAGGGCGGCAATGATGAGAAGGCCGGTCAGATAGTACACTTCCTGCGGCCAGATCTCGATGAAGAAGAAATAGAAGCGCCGGCCGGGGAAATCGATCAGCACGGCCTGATGCGGCGCATTGGGTCCTCGGTCCCAGCGCACGAATGGCAGCAGATAGTAGATGCCAAGCGTGATGAAGAGCACCGCCCACTTGATGCGGCGAAACGTGCCGCTGACCCGCTGCGGATAGATCTTCTTGCGGGCCGCATAGAGCGGCTCATCCTCGGCGTCGACGTCATACGGCTCTGCCGCCGGCACAAGCCGCGCCGCTTCCGCCGCGAGCTTAACAAGCGGCGGCTCGGCCGGCTGCGCCTTCTCCGCGACCACCGATGGTGCCTCCGCGTCCATGGGTTATTGCCCGCCGCCGAAGGTGTGGACGTAGACCGCCAACGCCTTGATGGTGACCGGATCGAGCCTGCCACCCCAGGCGGGCATCACGCCGCCGCGGCCGTCGGTGATCGTCTGCTCGAGAGTCTTCAGGTCCGACCCGTAAAGCCAGATATTGTCGGTGAGGTTTTTTGATCCGACCTGCTGATTGCCTTTGCCATCCGGCCCATGACAGGGCGCGCAGTTGGTGGTGAAAAGCTTCTTGCCCGCCGCCAGATCGTCGCCTGGCTGGACGCTCAATCCGGACAGCGAGCGCACATAATTGGCGACGGTTTCAATCTCCTCGGGTTTGAGAACAGTGCCCCAGGGCGGCATGGCGCCTTGATGGCCTTTGGGATCGCCCGAGCGCGCCCCGTCGGTGATTGTCAGCGCGATCTGGTCGAGCTTGCCGCCCCACAGCCAGTCGTCGTCGGTCAGGTTCGGATAGCCGGGCGCGCCGCCGCCACCGGCGCCATGGCATGGCGCACAATTGTCGGCGAAGGCGCGGCCGCCCAGCGCACGGGCGAAGTCCAGAAGTTGCGGCGTCTTTTCGATCTCCTGCAGCGACGCCGCCGCAAGCTTGGCCATCATCGGCGCGCGCTGCTGCTGCAGCGCCGCCAGATCCTCGGCAACGGCCGAACGCGAATGCCATCCGAATGCGCCGCCGGTATAGGACGACACCAGCGGCCACGCCGGATAGACGACCCAATAGCCGACCGCCCAGACGATGGTGGCGTAGAACAGCCACAGCCACCAGCGCGGCAGCGGCGTGTTCAGTTCGTGAATTCCGTCCCATTCGTGGCCAGTAGTGCCGATGGCGCTGTTCGGGCGTGCGCTCACTGTGATCGCTCATGTCAGTCCTCCCGCAGCGGCAGGCGTGCCATCTCGTCAAATTGTTTCTGCTTCGACGGCCAAAGCGCGTAGGCCAGCACGATCAGAAAAATGACGAAGAAATAGACGAGGCCCCAGGTTTGGGCGAAGTGCGAGAGAAAGGCGTAGGTTGACGACACGATCGTCTCCTCAGCGGATATTGGCTTTGTCTTTGTAGAGCTTGAAGTCCACCAGTGTTCCCAGCATCTGCAGATACGCGATCAGCGCATCGGCCTCGGTGATGTGGCCGGGAACACCGGCGAAGGCGCGCGCCTGAGCCTTTGGATAGCGCTTGGCGAGTGCATCGGCGTTCGGCGCATTATCGGTCGCCTGCGTGCGCACATCGGCGATCGCGTTGTCGATCATCTCTTTTGAGTAGGGCACGCCGAGATCGGCCTGAACCTTCAGGTCCTCGGCAATGTGCGAATAGTCGAGATCGGTGGTGAACAGCCACGGATAGGCCGGCATGATCGAGCCAGGCACCACGGCGCGCGGATCGTTCAGATGATCGCGATGCCAGGCGTCGGAATACTTGCCGCCGACCCGCGCCAGGTCGGGACCGTTGCGCTTCGAGCCCCATTGGAACGGGTGGTCGTATTCGCTTTCCGCGGCAAGCGAATAATGGCCATAGCGCTCAACCTCATCGCGCAACGCGCGGATCATCTGCGAATGGCAGAGATAACACCCCTCGCTGACGTAAATATTGCGGCCAGCGAGTTCGAGCGGCGTATACGGCCGCATGCCGTCGGCGGTCTCGATGGTGCTTTTGAGGTAGAACAGCGGCACCACTTCGACCAGACCGCCGATGGCGATCACGACCAGTATGCCGATGAGAAGCAGGATCGAGTTGCGCTCGAGAATTCCGTGCTTCTGCCAGAGTGTGGTGGCGGACATCTGGAATTCTCCTATTCGGCCGGGATCAGGTCGGCGGCCGGCACCAGCGCCGATCGCGGCGGGTAAATAGTCCGCCACACGTTGAAGGCCATGAGCAGTGCGCCGCACAGGAACAGACCGCCGCCCAGCGCACGGATCACATAGAACGGATGCATCGCCTGCACCGTCTCGATGAACGAATATTCGAGGAAGCCCAACGGCGTGTAGGAGCGCCACATCAGGCCCTGCAGGATGCCCGACACCCACATCGAGGTGACGTAAACGACGATGCCGATGGTCGCGATCCAGAAATGCCAGCTCACCAGCCGCAGCGAATAAAGCGGCCGATTCCAAAGCCACGGCACCAGGCAATAAACCGCGCCGAACGACACGAACGCCACCCAGCCGAGCGCGCCGGAATGCACGTGGCCGATGGTCCAATCCGTGTAATGCGACAGCGAATTGACTTCTTTGATGGACATGACCGGGCCTTCGAACGTGGACATGCCGTAGAAGGCGACCGACAGCACCATCATGCGCAGCACAGGATCGGTCCGCAGCTTGTCCCAGGCGCCCGACAGCGTCATCAGACCGTTGATCATGCCGCCCCATGACGGCATCCACAGCATGATCGAGAACGTCATGCCGAGCGTCTGCGTCCAATCGGGCAGCGCCGTGTAATGCAGGTGATGCGGGCCGGCCCAGATGTAGAGGAAGATCAGCGCCCAGAAGTGGATGATCGACAGGCGATAGCTGTAGACCGGCCGTCCGGCGCGCTTCGGAATGAAATAGTACATCAGGCCGAGGAAGCCGGCGGTGAGGAAGAAACCGACCGCGTTATGGCCGTACCACCACTGCACCATCGCGTCCTGCACGCCCGACCAGACGATGTAGGACTTCGACGAGAACATCGAGATCGGCACCGCGGCATTGTTGGTGATGTGCAGCACCGCGATGGTGACGATGAAGGCCAGATAGAACCAGTTCGCGACATAGATATGCGGCTCTTTGCGCCGCATGATGGTGCCGAGATAGACCAACAGATAAACTACCCAGACGATGGTCAGCCACAGATCGGCATACCACTCAGGCTCGGCGTATTCCTTCGATTGCGTGATGCCCAGCAGATAGCCGGTGCCGGCGATGAGGATGAAGAAATTGTAGCCGAGGATGACGAACCACGGCGCCAGATCGCCAGCGAGTTGCGCGCGGCAGGTGCGCTGCACTACATAAAATGACGTCGCCAACAGGATGTTGCCGCCAAACGCGAAAATCACGGCCGACGTGTGCAGCGGGCGCAGCCGCCCGAACGAGAGAAAGGACAGGTCGAAATTGAGCGCCGGATAGGCGAGTTCGAGCGCGATCCACAGTCCGGCCGTCATGCCGGCGATGCCCCAGAACACCGCCAGCAGCGTCGCCAGCTTGACCGGCCCCATGTTGTAGTTCGGCTTGCCGTCGATCTCGAGCGGGACCGGTTCGTCGCTGCGCGCGAAATAACGATTAACGATGGCGAACACCGACGCCACGCTTGCCGCGGCGAACAGGTAGGCGTGGAACGCGTATTCCGGCGTATAGGCCTTGGCCGCGACCACGATCGCCACAAACGCCAAAACAACGAAGGCGGCCGCCAGGCCCCCTTCCCCTAAGCTCATGTACTTGGGTGCCGTATTCGTTGCCGCCATGGAATGGGTCTTTCAGGAGATTCGGAATGGACCTCCTGCAGACCACGGGAGTCGGCACCGTGTGTTGATTCAGATCAATCCGGAGCGCCGATCTCTGTGACTGGCATACGGGATTCTACGTAGTGGTGAGAATCGGCCGCTCCGTTTTCCGTATCGGCGCGCGGCTGCGTCACTGCGCCACCGCGCTGCGACACTCGATCACAGCGCATTTGCGGCGCAGTCGCGCATTGTCTTCGCAGGGGGTGACCATGGAGGACACACATGGTTACCGATGCGGTACTTTGGGCGCTCTTGGCGACTGCGATCGCCTTTATTTGGTTAGGGTGCCACAATACGAGGCTCACGCCGAAAGTGAGCGCAGAACCAGACCACTCATTCTCACCCGAGGAACTCGATCGAGCGGCCTGATCGGGATACGGCGCCTTAGCTCCGCTCCCGCTGCTTCACGACCGATACCAACCGGGGACAGGCCTCCCCCACGAGGCCGTTCGCGCTGTACGTTGACTGGAACCGCACCAATGGCGCGCTGACTTTGTCGGCGCCCTCGACGCCTTCGCCGGATGTTGCGCCGGCAGCGTGCAACAGCCGCGCCGATGCGACAGTCTGCTCGGAATAACGCCCGCCACACGGCTCCCGAAGGCCGCAATGTGACGTTTTAGCCGTTGCCATGATTATGTGCATAAGCATAATGCGTTTAGCGAATGGATGCCGTAGTCGCCCGGGGACTTGCGGAATGCCCGTAATCCGCAGCGCGCTGACCATTTTGGGCTGCTCGATCCAGCCTGCGGCTGTGTCGGGCGGCGCCTTTGACACCATCGGCGGACCCGTACGGTAAGCGCCGAACAGCAAACCCAGCAACCCATCAAGCGCAAACTCAGGAGTGGAATATCGAACTGATCACTTAATCACCTGGAAAAAAGAGGTGTGCGATGAAATTGGGAGGAAATAACCAGAAACGTTCGGTCACGCGCCGCAATTTCCTTAAAGATACGAGCTTCCTCGCCGGGGCTGCCGGTCTCGCACCGCTGATCTCGGCACCGTTCGTGTCCCGCGCGCTGGCTGACAACAAATCGCTGTCCATTGTGCAATGGGCCCACTTCGTCCCGGATTACGATACGTGGTTTGACAAGTTCGCCAAGGACTGGGGCGAGAAGAACAAGATTGCGGTCACGGTCGACCACATTCCGGTGCAGAATGTTCCCGCCCGCGCGGCGGCGGAAGTGTCCGGGCAATCGGGACACGATCTCTTCGGCTTTAACGGCGCCGGGTGGCGCGCATCTCTACCGCAAGTTCTTCATCAATCTCGCCGATCTGGTGAAGGAAACCGAGAAGAAATACGGCCAGGTCACCACCATCGGCAAACAGCTCGGCTATAACGCCGACGACGGCTCCTGGTCGGCATTCCCCGATTTCTACATCAACTTCCCGGGCATGTATCAGAAGAGCCTCTGGGGCGAGATCGGCGTAGTGCCGGACACCTGGGACAACGTTCGCATCGGCGGCGCCAAGCTGAAAGCAAAAGGCAAGCCAGTCGGCATCTCGCTCGGGCACAGCAACGACCCAAGCACGACATGGCGCGGCCTGCTGTGGAGCTATGGCGCTTCCGAACAGGATGATTCCGGGAAGAAGATTGTTCTCAACAGCAAAGAGGCCGTTGAGGCGACCAAATTCGTTGCCGCGCTCTACAAGGAGGCGATGACATCGGACGTACTGTCCTGGAACGACTCCAGCAACAATCAATACCTCGCCTCCGGCGTCGCGTCCTACATCATCAACCCGATCTCGGCCTACCGCACGATCCAGAAGTCCAACAAGAAGCTTGCCGACGACATCTTCGTCATCGAGCCACCGCAGGGATCGGCGAAGATGATCATGGGCGCCGCGTCCGAATTCTACGGCATCTGGAAATTCGCCAAGAACAAGGAAGCGGCGATCGAGTTCTTGAAATATTATCGCGACAACTGGCCGGAAGCCTTCAAGGCAAGCGAAGGTTACAACAACCCGTGCTTTGCCGGCCTTGTGCCCAAGCCGATGCCTATCCTGTCGAACGACCCGACGTCGACCCCGCCAAACAAGCTCGCCATCCTGCAGGATTCGGACAAGTGGTCCGCCATCCCGGGCTATCCGGGACCGGCCACGCCCGCGATGGACGAGATCTACTACACGTTCATCATCAACGACATGATGACGAAGACGGCAACGGGCCAATCGAGTGCCGAAGATGCGGTCAAGATGGCTGCACAGCAATGCGAGACCATCATGAAGAAATGGGCCAGTAGAGGCTGATCACGCGTTCCGGGCCGCGCACGTTGTGCGCGGTCCGCGCCCGCGTTCGACTCTTACGGTCAAAGGATTACGCGCAAGCTGCGCTCCGCCACGGGGAAAGGCGGGGCGATGCATAATCACTCAGTAATCGTCGAGTAACTGGGAGGTTCGATGGCCGCGGTATCGACTAGGAACATCGTCAAGAGATTTGGCGCGTTTCCCGCCGTTAACGGCATCACTCTGGACGTCCCGGACGGCGAATTCATGGTCTTGCTCGGTCCCTTCAGGCTGCGGCAAAACCACGTTTCTGCGCATCATCTGCGGGCTCGAACAGCAGACCAGCGGCGACCTCCTGATCGGCGGCGACATCGTCAACGATATGCCGCCGCGCGCCCGCGGCGTGGCGATGATGTTTCAGAGCTACGGCCTCTATCCGCACTTTACGGTGCGCAACAACATCGCTTTCCCGCTGCGCACCCAGCGCGTAACCAGCGCCGAGGTCGACAAGAAGGTGGCGTGGGCCTCGCAGCTGTTCGGCATCGATCATCTGCTCGACCGCCGTCCGCGTCAGCTCTCCGGTGGCGAGCGCCAGCGCGTCGCACTGGCGCGGGCGTTGGTGCGCGAGCCGACCGCGCTGCTGCTCGACGAGCCGCTGTCGAATCTTGACGCCAAGTTGCGCACGTCAGCCCGGCAGGAAATCAAGCAGTTCCAGCAGCGGGTCGGCGTCACCACAATCTACGTGACCCACGATCAGGTCGAAGCCATGGGCATGGGCGACCGCATCGCCGTCATTGACCGTGGCTTGGTGCGCCAGGTGGGAACGCCGGCGGAAATCTACGACGATCCCGCCGATCGTTTCGTCGCCACTTTCGTCGGCGCCCCGCCGATGAATATCGTCGCACGCAATGGCGGCTATCTCGGATTTCGGCCGGAGAATTTCCTGCCCAAGGACATGATCAAGGATGCATCGTGCGCCGAGTTCAAGTTCCGCGTCGACCGGTCCGAATATCTCGGCTCCGAACGGATCGTCTATGGCGTGCTGGACGGTTTCGACCCGACACAGGTGGTCACCGCGAAACTGCCGCCGGCTCACGTCGCCGACGAATGGATTCGGACCGGCGAGTGGCACCCCTTCGCCGTTCGCGACAGCGCACTGCGCCAGTTCAACACCGAGGGCAAGCGGACGAGCCGCCACTGAAGGGCACATTCGCCAATGGTCGCAATCGCCGAGTCAGTCCCCAAGCCGGCCTCGCGCTTCCGGTTCATCCTCGACCGGCGCGATGTATTCGGCGCACTCCTCGTCACCCCCGCGGTCCTCTACGTGCTGCTTCTGGTCGGCGTGCCGTTCCTGATGGCGGTGTATTACTCGCTCAGCGCCTACACCATCTATGACCCTTCATGGCGCTTCGTCGGCTTGGCGAATTTCGTCGACGTCATCGAGAATCCCGCCTTCCGGCAGACGCTTTACAACACCTTCATCTTCACCTTCGGATCGCAGATCCTGGGGCTCGTCCTCGGCAAGTTCGGCGCGCTGGTGCTGCTGCGCCCGTTCCCCGGCCGCAAGCTGGTGCGGACGCTGGTGATCCTGCCGTGGGCGGTGCCGATCGCGCTCGCCACCGTCGCCTGGCAATGGATGTTCGATTCGCTCTACAGCGTCATCAACTGGACGCTGATTGCGGCTGGCTTGATCACCCGCGACCAGGCGCCGAACTGGCTTGGCACGCCGTCGCTGGCGATGCTGTCGGTCATCGTCGTCAACGCCTGGCGGTTTTTCCCCTTCGCCATCGTCATTTTCCTCGCCGGCATCACCGCGGTGCCGCAGGATGTGCTCGACGCGGCAACCGTCGACGGCGCCGGCTTCTGGCGGCGCAACTACCAGATCATCATGCCGATGATCCTGCCGATCGTGGCGATCGGGCTGGTGTTCGGCATCGTGTTCACGTTCACGGATCTGTCGATCGTGTTCCTCATGACGCAGGGCGGCCCGGTCGGCGCGACGTCCGTTCTGGGCTTTGCCGGCTTTCAGACCGGCATCGTATCCGGCGATGTGTCGCATGGCGCAGCCATTTCACTGTTCATGCTGCCGGTGCTGCTGATCGTCGTGGTCGTGATGTTGCGCTTCATCCGGCGACGGGAGATCTGACATGCGGCGCGCTCCTCTCGTCGGCGTCCTGCAGGAAACCTCCTTCTACGGCGCGGTCGCATTCTTCTTCGTGCTCGCGGCGTTTCCGTTCTATTGGATGGTGATTACATCGTTCAAGACGAACGGCGATCTGTATAACGTCAGCAACATTCCGTTCTGGTTCAACGATCCACCGACGCTCGAGCATTTCCGCTATCTGTTCGAGAAAACCCTGTTCGTGACCTGGCTGCTGAACTCCCTGATCATCGGCGTCTGCGTCACCGCCATTACGCTTCTCACCGCGCTGCCGGCCGGCTACAGCCTGGCGCGGATGACCGGCCGCAACGGCGAGGCGCTCGGCATCGGCATCTTCCTGACCTACCTGGTGCCGCCGACCTTGCTGTTTCTGCCGTTGTCACGCGTGGTGACGCTGCTTGGCTTGCAGAACTCGATGTGGTCGCTGGTCGTGATCTATCCGACCTTCACCATACCGTTCTGCACCTGGCTGCTGATGGGCTTCTTCAAGGCCCTGCCGGTCGAGATCGAAGAGGCTGCGATCGTCGACGGATGCAGCCTCTTCGGCGCGTTCGTCAAAATGGCGATCCCGCTGTCGGTGCCCGGCATCCTCACGGTGGTGATCTTCACCTTCACGCTGACCTTGCAGGAATTCGTCTACGCCCTGACCTTCATATCGGCGTCGGATCAGAAACCGATCACGCTTGGCGTCGCGACCGACCTCATCCGGGGCGACGTCTTCTACTGGGGAGAGATCATGGCCGGCGCCCTGATCGCCAGCATTCCGGTGGCCATCGCCTATAATCTTTTTCTCGATCGTTTCATCAGCGGCATCACCGGAGGCGCCGTGAAGTAGGCAGAACGTGCGCCGCGACGCGTCAAGTCATTTCGTTGGCAATCCAATCCGTCACCGATCGCCGCGTCGGCGACCAGCCAAGTGTCAGCGGCGGCTTTACCGCGAACGCGGCTGTTGGAGCCAAGCGACAGCACCGCCAAATTCCGGCCCCAGGCCGCGATCGCGTCTTCGGCGGACCATGACTGCGCGGCACCGAGGCCAAGGCGCGCTGCGATTGCGCCGGCAATTTCGCCCAATGCCTCCTCGCCGCTCTCGACATAGAAGAATGTGCCCGCGCGCGCCTTGGCGAGCGCCAGAACATACAGCGCCGCGACGTCGGCTAAATGCACGTTGGACCATCGGTTCAATCCGCGGCCTATGTAACGCGCGGTTCCTGTCGCTTTGGCTTGCCGTACCAGTACGGGAATTTGCACGCTCTGCGCCGGCGGTCCCAGCGCCTCGCCGTAGATCATCGCGTTGCAAAGCACGATCGAACGAATACCGGGAGCGGCAAGCACCAGCCGGTCGATCGCGACCCGCGCGGCCCTTTCGGGCAGCGGCTCAATCGGCGTCGCTTCATCAAAGATACGCTGCGATGGCTCTCCCAGTGCGAGATCGGCGACAATGCTGGTTCCGCTCGAATGAATGAAGGGCTTGCCGGAACCGGCCATCGCGCCAATCAGAGCTTCGACCGCGCCACGATCATCGCTGGACGCCGTATTGATCACGGCATCGGCGGCTCGCGCTTCGACTTGCAACAGCGCCGCATCGTCGAGCGAGCCGATAACCGCCTCGATACCGTACGCCGCGACGATATCGGCCTTTTCCTTGCTGCGGACCAAGCCCGCGAACGCGTGTGGCCAGCCGCGATCAGCGCGACCGCAACCGCGCCGCCGATGAAGCCATTTGCGCCGGTGAGGAAGACGCGCATTCTTCACTCCGATCCCGATGGATCGAGCCTATCAAAAAAATTCCGGGGCCGCGCGGGCCCCGGAACAGCCTTCGCAATCCCATGCCGATGACTCAGTCTTCGCTGTAAGCCTCGTCGCCGATCGATTTGCCGGTGATAGTCCGGCATCATCGCTGCCGCGATCAGGCTGATGACCGCACAAACGGCGATATACGACGGCTATGGCGTAGCCGGACTTGTAAGTGGCGAACAGCCACGTCGCGATAAGGGGCGACGGCCCGCCGGCGATCATCGATGCGAGCTGATAGCCGAGCGATGCCCCGCTGTAACGCAAGCGCGGGGGGAACGATTCCGCGATCAGCGCCGCTTGCGGTCCGTATTGCATGTCATGCGGGATCAGCGACAGCACGATGGCGATGAAAACCAGCGCGGGCGAAGCCGTATCCACCATGCCGAAATAGACAAAACCGAACAGGCCCATGAGCACGACGCCGATCAGATACATCTTCTTGCGGCCGATCTGATCCGAGAAATGGCCGGCGATCGGGATCGTGAAGAACGATACGCAGGCCGCCACCACCACCGCGGACAGGATGAAGCCACGGTCCATCTTCAGCGTGCCGACCGTGTAGGCGAACACGAAAGCGGTGAAGATATAGAACGGCGCCTGCTCGGACATGCGCAGCAAAGCCGACAGGATGATCTCCTTCGGCTGCTTGGCGATGACCTCTGCGACTGGCGCCTTTTCGATCTTGTTCTTGTCCAGCAGCTCCTGGAAGACCGGCGTCTCAAGAATGCCAAGCCGGATCCACAAGCCGATGCCGACCAGGACGATCGAGAGCGCGAACGGGACGCGCCAGCCCCAGACCGCGAATTGATCGCCCGACCATGCGCTGAAAACCGCGACCGCCAGCGTGGAGAGCAGCAGTCCGCAGGGGACGCCGAATTGCGGCCATGAGGCCACGAGGCCGCGCTGGCCATGCGTGCGCGACCATTCCATCGCCAGCAGCACCGAGCCGCCCCATTCGCCGCCGACGCCGATGCCTTGCAGTGCGCGGAGGACGGTGAGCAGGACCGCGCCCCAGATGCCGATCGAAGCATAGGTCGGCACGAAGGCGACGAAGAAGGTCGCCAGAGCCCATGCACAGCAGGGTCGCGATCAGCGTCGCCTTGCGGCCGATACGGTCGCCGTAATGGCCGAAGATCGCCGCGCCGATCGGCCTGCGCGACAAATCCGATGAAATAGGTTCCGAACGCACAGCAACGTCGCCGAGAGGGGGTCGCTGTTGGGAAAATAACAGCTTGCCGAAAACGAGGCCCGCCGCGGTACCGTAGAGAAAGAAGTCGTACCACTCGATCGCGGTACCGACCGTCGATGCGATGACGGCCTTGCGCAGCTGCGCGCTATGTTCGGCGTCAGGTAGCGAGCCGACTGTGGTTGCCATAGCCATGGGCACCCTCCCCCTTGCGTTAGCAGACATTGCGAGCGGAACTTTTTTGGGATTCCGTCTCTGCCCACTACGATACGTCAGGAAAGGGGGGAACGCTATAGACCTTCCGTCGCGGGTCACAGCCACGCGCGTCGCCGACGCCCATCGATGCACTGCAACATGCGGCGGCTTGACTGAGAAACTAACGGCGCACGAAATCCGCCGACGCCCGCGACAGCGGGCACCGCCATTCCGCGAAGAGCCGCTGCCGACTTACTGCGTCGGCTTGCTTGACGCCATCACAGTCACCGGCGTCTCCCGATAATAATCCGGGAACAGGCGCTTGAGGTTCTCGACCTTCGGCAGATCGTTGAACACGATGTACGGATAGGTCGGGTGCAGGACTAAAAAGTCCTGATGATAGTCCTCGGCCGGGTAGAAGCCCTTGAAGGCCTCAAGCTTGGTCACGATCGCCGCCGGGAAAACGTGCGCCTTGTCGAGCTGTGCGATGTAGGCCTCGGCGACGCGCTTCTGCTCACCGTTGGCGTAGAAGATCGCCGAGCGATAGGACGGGCCGCTGTCGGGACCTTGATAATTCAGCTCGGTCGGATTGTGCGCGACCGAAAAATAGATCTGCAAAATCTTGCCGTACGAAATCTGCTTCGGATCGTAGGTAACCTGCACCGACTCGGCATGGCCGGTCCGCTCGGTGCCGACCATCTCGTAGTGCGCCGTGTCCTTGCCGCCGCCCGAATATCCCGACACCGCCTGGGCGACGCCCTTGGTGTGTTCAAACACGCCTTGCATACCCCAGAAGCAGCCGCCGGCCAGCACAATGGTCTGCGGCCCTGCGGCCGCTGGTGTGAGATCGACCGCCGGCGGCGGGATTTTCACGGCCGGCTCGGCGGCGTGCGCGAGCATCCCGTGCCCGGCCGCGAACAGGCCGGCGCCGATCGCCACGCCGACCAGCGCGCGGCGCGTGAAGCTGGAAGCCTTGCCGGTACCCGGCGCTTTGCTGCGAGCCATCGTCTCCTCCGTGCTGATCGTGCCGGCGCCTCCGCGGCGCGACTCGTCACGCCCTGCTTTTAGGGCAACTCGGGCGGACCGGCGCCAATCACAAACCTGGCGGGCCTCCGCACCCGATGCTCACGAGCCCGTGTAGCACCGCACCCGCCCGGCGCTCAGCTCATGAGAAAGTTCAATACTGCCTTTGCCACGGCTTCCTGCTGCTCAATATGCGGCAGGTGAGCCGCCTTGGCGATCATTTCGACGTGCGCGCCGACGATGCGTTTGGCAAATTCCTCGGCATATTCCGGCGCGATGATACGGTCGGCATCGCCCCACACAATCAGGGTCGGCACGCCGATGCGGTGGATGCGATTCTTCAAACCGCGGTCGGCAATCGGCCAGACGAACTTGCCGGTGCAGGCCTGCGACCAGATCATCTCCGATAACGCGTCGACGCGGCTGTCCGGGTCGCTCGGCATCGTAAAGAAGCGCCTGGCCGCGTCGCCTTCGGGATCGGCGAACAACGCCGACCGCCGCGCCTTGTCGCTCAGCACCATCCAGTTCTTGACCGGGAGATCGTCGCGCCACAATCCGACCGGATCGATCAGGACCAGCCGGCTCAACGACTTTGGCGAAGCCGCAGCGATTTCCGCGCCAAGCAGCGCGCCGAACGAATGGCCGGCGACTGTTGGCGCCCTAAGGCCGAGCCGATCCAACAGTTCGCCGTAATAGACCGTCAGGTCATGCCAGCCGACGAGTTCGTGGACCGAATTCGGATTGCCGGGCGTCGTCCCCGGAAACCTCGGCGCATAAACCGTGTGCTGCGAAGCCAATCGGTCAATGAAGGCGCGATCGGGATTCAGTCCCCACGGTCCATGGAGCCAGATCAGCGGCGGCCCCTCGCCGCTGATCTCCACTTCGGTCTCGATCCGGTCCTGCCAGAGCTTGAGCCGGCGCACTTCCGATTTCGCCATGTCGGGCTCCTTCAGGAGGCGACGGCCATAGCCGGCGCGACGGCGGCAGGCCGCTTCGCCCGCAGCCGCTCGGGCCACCAACGGTCTTCGTATTTGTCATCCCATTGCGGCGCGAGATGCGGCAGCACCTCGCGGGCGAACAAATCGATATTGGCTTTGCAGACGTCGGTCGGCATCGAGCCAAAATGCAGCAGCGTCAGCAGATGACCGATGCGCAGCCGCTTGACGCCGTCCAATAATTTCTCACGAACGGTCTTCGGACTGCCGACCACAATGAAGCCGCGCTCGAAGAAGTCCTTGGCCTTCAGCTCCCGCAAGTTGATCGACGAGCGGATCGTGCCGCGCAGCGCTGCTCGCATGCCCTCGTATTCGAGGCAACCGGGTATCTGCTGGTACTGCGGCGCGTTATAGAGCAGCTTGTTGAAGAAATACTCGCCGTGCGGCCCGTAGATGCGCTCTGCTTCGGCGTCGGTCTCGGCGACGCCGATCAGCTGCAGGAAACTGTAGCGATGCGGATTGTCGTCGCGGCCCTTGCGCGCGCAGGTTTCCCAATAACGGTCGCTGACCTCCTCCGCCGATTTCAACCCGTAATAGCTGAGATGGCAGAAGCAATGGTCGTGATCGACAACGTAGTCGGCTGTGGCAGAAATGCCCGCCCCGGGAATCCAGATCGGCGGGTGCGGCTGCTGGATCGGCCGCGGCCAGAGATTGACCATGCCGAGTTGGTAGTACTTGCCGTTCCAGGCAAATACTTCGCGGGCCGACCACGCCTTCATGACGAGCGCCAGCGCCTCGCGGTAGCGCTCGCGCTGCTCGATCGGCACGACGCCATTGGACAGCGTCACGTCCGAAGGCAGTCCGGTCGGGAAGCCCGCCACCAGCCGCCCGCCGCTGATGCAGTCGAGCATCGCATATTCCTCGGCGATGCGGGTGGGCGGCGTGGTTGAGGGAAGCGTCGAGCCGAGCTGAATGATGGCGACGTTCTGGCCGGCCGTCCCACGCGCCAGAACCGAGCCCATGAGGCTCGGGTTCGCCATAAAGCCGTAGACGTTCTGGTGGTGCTGATTGGTGCACAGCCCGTGCATGCCGGCTTTGGCCGCATGCAGCATTTCGTCGAGGGTGGCGTTGTAGAACTGACCGACCTTGTCGGCATCGGCGACGTCGAACCAGATCGGCTCGATATGGCTGGCGTTGTAGCGCTTCTCATAGTCCGCCGGCAGATCCCGATACGGCATCAGATGGAACATGCAGACTTTCATTGGACTTCCTCCTCGGCCGACTGACGCGCCCTATTCAATCGTCTGATAGCCGCGAATGATACGCTCAGAACCATAGCCCCAATAATTGCGCAGCGTCTCCGGTCCCCACACTTTCGGCCGCTGCGGCCGGTCCTGATGCCACGGCCGCGGATCGAAATAGCCGAGACTCTCGTCCTTCATCAGGTCCATCTCGCAGAAGAACTCGACGCGAACTTTATCCGAGTTGCGGTGATAGATCGCGATATTGTGGCCGATGATATGCCGGCCGGGTCCCCACACCAGATGGATATCGTGCCGCGCCAGCGTTTCGGCGGCGCGCTGGATTTCCGCCCAGTCCTTGACCTCGAAGGCGATGTGGTGGAGCTGCGGCTCGGCGTCGTAGACGAAATTGACGGTGTGATGGTCGGTATTGCAACGCAGGAATGCGAACGTGTTGTCGCGCCAGTCGGAGACGCGAAAGCCGAGCACGTCGCAGTAGAATTTCACCGTCTTCTGCACGTCGTCGACCCGGTAGGCGACGTGGCCGAGCTTGAGCGGCATGACGCCGGCACTGCGGCCGTCATCGCGCGCGAACGTGTAGTCCGAGAAAATCTGGACTTCGGTGCCCTTCGGATCGGTGAATACGATCGCCTTGGCGATGCCCGGCGAGATGCCGCTCTTCCGCTCGGTCTTGACGCCCGTCTTTGGCGAGCGCCCGCGCCACATCGTCGAGGTCGCGGCCGGGATCGACCTGAAAAGAGATTCGCGACATCGCGTTGCCCTTGCCGGGTTCGAGCGCGATCGCCTCAAGCCCGAGCTTGCAGGCGAGAAACGCCTTATCCTTGCTGCGCTCGACCAGCGTCAGGCCCACGACCTCGGTGTAATACTCGATCTGCCGATCGATATCGGGCGTCGTCAGCGTTGCGTGCCCCAGCCTTCTTACGTTGATCACCTTCACCCTCCCGATGCGGCGCGCGGCCGCGGCTCGTCCGCGCCGTTCGCCAGCGTTTTGTTGGCGTAGCGGCTTGGCGGCCGCCGCAGCCCAAGATTCTCGCGCAGCGTCCGCCCCTCATATTCGGTACGGAACAGGCCGCGCCGCTGCAATTCCGGAATCACCAGGTCGACGAAATCGTCGAGACTGCCGGGAAGGACCGGCGGCATGATGTTGAAGCCGTCGCAGCCGTCCTTGCGGAACCATTCTTCCATCATGTCGGCGATGGTGGCGGGCGAGCCGTAGACCACCGCCTTGGCGCGCGCGCCGGCGACCCGCGTCGCCACCTGGCGGATACTCAGATTTTCGCGCTTCGCCATCGCGGTGACTTCCTGGAAAATTTGCAGGCTTGCATTCGAGCGCGGCAGATTTTCCGGCAACGGCCCGTCGAACGGATAAGGCGAAAGATCGACGTTGCCCAGCACCATCGAGAGGATTTCGCGGGCAACGATCGGGTGAATGAGCGAATTGAGATACTGATAATTCTCCAGCGCTTCGGCGTCGGTGCGGCCGACCACCGTCGACAGTCCCGGCAGGATTTTCATCTCGTCGGGCGTGCGGCCGTGCGCGGCGAGCCGCCCCTTGAGCGAGGTGTAGAACCGCTGCGCGGCTTCGAGCGTCAATGGCGCGCAGAAGATCACTTCGGCAAATTCCGCGGCGACGCCGATCATGTCGTCGGAGCCGCCGGCCTGCACGATCACCGGATAGCCTTGCGGACAGCGCGGAATATTGAGCGCACCGAGCACCGAAAACTGCTCGCCGCGATGATTGAGCTGGTGCAGGCGTCGGGCCGGAAGAACTGTCCGGTTTCCTTGTCACGCACGAAAGCATCGTCGTCCCAGCTGTCCCACAGACCGAGGACGACGCGCGCGAATTCGCGGCCGCGCTCGTAGCGCTCGCCGTGCTCGTAGTGCTTTTCGCGGCTGAAATTGCGCGCCTCGTTCTCCTGCCCGGAGGTCACGAGATTCCAGCCGGCGCGGCCGCCGCTCAAGTGATCGAGCGAGGCGAATTTTCGCGCGACGTGGAACGGCTCGTTGTAGCTCGTCGAGGCCGTCGCCACGAGGCCGATATGGCTCGTATGCGTCGCCAGCGCCGACAGCAATGTGATCGGCTCGAAATTGGCGATGTATTGCGCCGAGCGCGACAGCGCCTCGATATGCGCCTGGCGGACGCCGAGATTGTCCGCCAGAAAGATCATGTCGAACTTGCCGCGCTCGGCGGTTCGGGTGATGTCGAGATAGTGCTGGAAATTGATGCCAGCATCGGCCTGCGCGCGCGGATGCCGCCACGAAGCAACGTGATGCCCCGTGGGATTGAAGAAGGCGCCGAGCCGCATCTGGCCTTTGCTGTTCATCGGCTGCTCGTTATGGGCCGTGCGCCAAGCGTGCCGTTGTGGCCACTCACTATAGCGCCCCACACCTGAAATTCAGCCCCCGCAAGAGGCTCGCGGGGGCTGACGACGTGGACCGTCAAGGGGTCAGCGGCGCTACTTGGATGCGGCTGACGACAGACTGTTGAGCAGCGGAATGTCTTTCACCGGCTGCGGCTTCGGCCGCGACTCCAGGTACGCGTAGATATCGGCGAGTGCTGAATCCGACACTATCTCGACATGGAACGGTGGCATCGCGCCTGACGGATTGCGCACGTAAGCCTTGAAAGCATCGAACGGCAGCGCCGTGTCGGCGATCACCCGCCCGCCGCTCGTGGTCACCGAACCCTGGCCCTGAAAGCCGTGGCACTGCCAGCAGCCGTTCTTGACGAATTCCGTCTTGCCGTTTTCCGCCGACGGATCGGCGACAGCGGCCTGACTGAACGCAACGCCTGCCGCCAAGGCTGCAAGCACGAAGTGGACGCGAACTTTCATCATTGACTGTTTCTCCTTAACGCGGCTGCGTCCACACATTGAGCAGAGCCGGCTGGCCCGACTTGACGACGGCGATGGCCTCCTTGAGGGCAGGCCCCAGATCTGATGGGTCCTTGATCGGTCCCTTGGCCCACCAGCCCATCGATTCCGCGAGCTTGTGATACTCGATATCCGGATTCATGATGCTGGTGCCGATCGGTGCCATGTCGTTGCCGATATTGGCGGTGCGGTCGCGGAAGTTCGCGAGCCGCTGGATGTGCATCACCTCCTGGTGATAGCCGCGGTTGTTGTGCATCACCGCGAGCATCGGAATTTTGTGCCGCGCCGCGGTCCACAGCGCGCCGGGCACATACATCATGTCACCGTCGGATTGGATCGAAACCGAGAAACGCCCCTCGTCGCGGTTGGCGAGCGCACCGCCGATCGAAGCGGGAAGGCCCCAGCCGACGCCGTAGCCGCCCGACGTTCCGGTCCAGTGGTAGTGCTTGTCCATCGCCCAGAGCCGCAGCGGCCAGCCGCTGACATCGCCTGAGGACGGCACAAGCGACCAATCCATATCCTTGATCTGCGCGTAAAGCTCGGTGCACAGCCGCGCGGTCGAGATCGGGCTGGCGTCCCACGCAATGGCGGCGGCCTGCAAGGTGTTGGCGCGGGCCTTGTCATGCGCTTCCTTGATGGCTTGGCCGCGTTTTGCGATCGCGTTCTTGCGATCATCCGTCAGCGCCAACTTCACTGCCTCGATCAACGACGGCAGTGTCGCCTCGACATCGCCGGCAATCGGCACATCGACGCTCTGGAACCGCTGGAATTCCTGATAATTCGCCTTCGTCATCAGTTGCAGGGTCGAGATGCTGATGAGCTTGGTCCCCGGCTTGGTGCGCGAAGAGTAAGTACCCCAGCCATCCGTATTGTTGTCGGTGAACTTGTTCACCGTCGCCCAGTAGTCGGTGAGTTCGAGCCCGAGGACGACGTCCGCCTGCGGGATCACTGTCGCGGGCCGGCCGAGATAATGCGTGGTTGGGAAATTCAGCCGGCCACGCTGGCGAACCATTGGCGCTTGCAGCAACTCGGCGAGTTGCACCAAAAGGCCCATGCCGCGCTGGGTGTTGATGGCGCGGTCGGCGACGATCACCGGATGTTCGGCATTGACGAGAAGGCGTGCCGCCTCGCGCACCGCGCCCTGCTCGCCGGCTGGCGGCGAGGTGGGCACGAATTTCGGAATATAGAGCGCCTCGCCGTAGTCTCTGATCGGCTCCTGCGCCAATCCATCGTCGAGCGAGAGCACGACCGGCGCGCAGGGCGGCGTGGTCGCGATCTGATAGGCGCGAACGAATGACTGGGCGAAGTGCTGCGCCGACACCGGCGTATCGTCCCACTTGGTGTAGTCGCGGACGATCGCATTGATGTCCTGTGCCGAATGGACGGTCGGCACGCCGGGCGGCCGATGTGCGGCGTCCATATCGTTGCCGGCCAGCATGACGACCGCGGCGCGATCGCAGAACGCATCGTAGACGTTCATGGTCGCATGCATCAGGCCGACCGTGCCATGACACAGCGTCAACAACGGCTTCTGCGCGATCTTGTAGTAGCCATGGGCAATGCCGACGCCGACTTCCTCATGAGTGCAGGTGAGGAATTCCGGCATCGTATTCTTGCCGTAGTCGATCAATGACTCGTGGATGGCGCGGTAGCTCGAGGCCGGGTTGGACGGCAGGTATTTAATGTTGAGCGACTTGATGACGTCGACCATGAAGTCCGACCCGGGCCGGCCTTCGGTCTTGTAAGGGGCGATATTCGGAACGTCGTTCTCGACCGCGGCGACATGTTCGTTCGGCGGCAGTGCTGAGGGAGCGCGCGGCGGCGCCTCCACCGCAGTGCTTGGGGCTGCGTCGGCCGGCTTGACGGCGGCACCGGCGCCCGCGCCGGCGACGGCCGCAGCCGCAAGGAATTTGCGGCGATCGAGTTTCGGCGTGGAATCCTTTTTGGTCATCGTGATGTCCCTCGCGGTCTTGTTCTTGGTGCGACAAGGCGCCCGGTTCGGCGCTACGGCAGGACCGCCTCCATAGCACGCCCCCCTGCCCGCTCCCAGTAGCGGCTCCCACACCGGATCCACGGGCCACGCATAGGTCCCGGCACCTGGGACCGCCGCCCCGGCCCGCCAGGTTCGCAAACCACCGGTTAAGTATTTTTACTGATGATGCAGGTTCCCGGCATGCGGGTGCACAGGCCCAAAACCATGGCGACCCCCGCGCAGCCACTGACAGCCTCCCCGGCCGCCGCACCGGCGCCGCAGCCTGATGCCGCGCGCGGTGCCGCACGGACGCCGCTTTGCTACGTCGTCGATTCGGACCCCAGCATCTGTCACTTTCTCTCGCTCATCATGCATGGGGCCGGCATCGACACCGAAGAGTTTGCCGACGGCCAGAGCCTGCTCGCGGCGTTGAGCCAGCGCACCCCCGATGCCGTCTTCCTCGACATTGCGCTGGAATCGGCCGAAGCCATCGGCAGCGTCGTTGCGCTCGGCCAGCGCGGCTACAGCGGCTATCTGCAATTGATGTCGAACCGCGGCTCGGCCGTGCTCGCGCACGTCAAGGGAATCGGCGACCAGCACCGGCTGTTGATGCTGCCGCCGCTGAAAAAGCCGTTCGAGACCGGCACCATCGCGAAAATCCTCCAGGATCTTAGGCTGGGCGATCCGCCGGCTGCCGCCGGCCGCGTCGATCTCGATGAGGCGCTGAAAAACAATTGGGTCGAATTCTGGTTCCAGCCGAAGATCGATCTGCGCAAGAAGCAGCTGGTTGGCGCGGAAGCCTTCGCGCGCGTGCGCCATCCGACCTACGGCGTGTTGATGCCGGGCGCGTTCATGCCGGGCGCGCCGGAAGCAAGTCTCACCAAGCTTTCCGAACTCGCTTTGACGCAGTCACTGCGCAGCGGACTGAATTTCGCCAAGCTCGGCGTCAGCCTGCGGCTCGCCGTCAACATTCCGGTCAGCGCGCTGGTCAAGATCGACATCGCCGAGATCGTGGAGAAATACCGCCCGCATTACGAAAAATGGCCGGGGCTGATCATCGACGTCACCGAGGAACAGATCGTCACCGATCTGAAGCTTGCGAGCGAAATCACCAAGCGTCTCGCTCCGCTCAACGTCAAACTCGCGATCGACGATTTCGGCCGCGGCTATTCCTCGCTGGTGCGGCTCAAGGAGCTGCCCTTCGCCGAACTCAAGCTCGACCGCAACTTTGTCGCCGACTGCGGCACCGACAAGGTCAATGCGCCGCTGTGCAAGACCGTGATCGATCTGGCGCACAATTTCGGCTCGGTCGCCGTCGCCATCGGCATCGAGAAAGCCGCCGACGCCATGGCGCTGGTCAGCATGGGCTGCGATTACGGTCAGGGCTTCCTGCTTGGCCAGCCGATGCCGGAAGAGCGCTTCATGTCGCTGTTGCGCCAGCGCGCGGGGGCGCGCAAGCCCGCTCCTGAAGCCAAACCTGCCGCGCAGACCGTGTCGGTCTAGCACCGGATCGCTCTTTTTTCGGAAAACCGCCGCCGCTTTTCCGGAAAATGCGCCAGCCGCGGTCACCTGAGCGCGGTGGTCGCTTGCTGGCCGGGAACGAACCGTGTATCCGGAGGCGAACCGGGCGGGGTATAGCGCAGCCTGGTAGCGCGGCAGTTTTGGGTACTGCAGGTCGCAGGTTCAAATCCTGCTGCCCCGACCATCCGCCTTCGTTTCGTTCCGGCGTGAATGCCGCTTCGCAGGAAGGACCTTACACTTTATGACCGCCCGCATTTACAGAGCCGGCACGCACCGCGATGCAGTCCGGTAACGCCAAGACCAAGGAATGGGTACTCGATTACGAGCCGGAGCAGCCGCGCGCGGTCGAACCGCTCATGGGCTGGACCAGTTCGGGCGACATGAAGCAGCAGCTTCGGCTCCGCTTTGCCACCAAAGAGGAGGCGATCGCCTATTGCGAGCGCGAGGGCATTGCCTATCAGGTGTTCGAAAACCCGCCGCACAAACGGGCGCACATGTCCTATTCGGATAACTTTGCCGCCGGACGGCGCGGCGCCTGGACGCACTAATTCGGAAAGAATGCCCCGGCGACATGATCGCCGGGCTTGATGCCGAGCTTTTCGGCAGTGCCGGCGATGACTTCGAGGACGCCGCGGACCGAACCGTCGGACGGAATCAACGCATCCGACATCGGCTTGGCGTTCTCGGCGATGTGCGTGATGGTGCCGTCGCTGCGGATGAAGAACATATCCAGCGAGATGTAAGTGTTGTGCATCCAGAACGAGACCGGCTGATCGGTCTTGAAGTCGAACAGCATGCCCTCCCCTTCGGGCAGATGCTTGACGAACATCAGGCCGCGTTCGCGCTCCTTTTCGTTGGTGGCGAGCGTCACGTTGAAAGCGTGGACGCCGCTCGAGGATGCGATCTCGATCGTTGCCTTTCCGGCGGCGCATGCCGGCGCCGCCACCGCAAAGGCGCAAGCAGCCATCAGCAAGGCCGCCGCGAGCCGCCCAAACCACACTTTCCGTTGTGAAAGCAACGCGGCTAGCGCCGCTAGTGCGATGCCGGACCGAGCGAACCGCCCTCGGGCCGCACCTCGGCCGCCATCATGCCCTTCGGACCGGGGCCAAACCGCACCAGCACGAACTGGCCCGGCCGCAGCTCGGCAATGCCGAACCGGCGCAACGTCTCCATGTGCACGAAGATATCCGGCGTGCCCTCGCCGCGCGTGAGAAACCCGAAACCGCGAAGCCGATTGAACCATTTCACCTGTGCCCGTTCGAGACCGCTCGTCGGGACCACACTAACATGAGTTCGCGGCGGCGGCATCTGTGCCGGGTGGATCGCAGTCGACTCATCCATCGAGACGATACGGAAGACCTGCAAGCCCTTCGGCCGCGCCAGCACTTCGCAAACCACCCGCGCGCCTTCATAGGCCGTCTGGAAACCGTCTCGGCGCAGGCACGTCACGTGCAAGAGCACATCCGCCATGCCGTTATCGGGAACGATGAAGCCATATCCCTTGGCAACATCGAACCACTTGATGACACCGGACATCTCGATAACCGTCGCGGCCGTCTCGTTGGCGAGATCGACCTCGGGTCCGAAACCCGGTTCAGTGCTCTTTGGTTCAAACCCGTCCGACGCCATGACGCCGTGGCCGCCGCCGCTCTTTGCTGGCGCCCCCCGGGCGCTTCACGAATCTCTACAAACGAGGATAACACCCAACATCCATCCGAAAAGAGGGAAAATGCATGGGTGGGCGAAAAGCCTCAGGAGCCTGTGCAAAAGAGTGGATGAACCGCAATTTCAATGGAGAATGAAGGGCTCTAGCACCGTTCCGATGTCCTGACGCACGACAAGATCGGCGGCAGAATCGAACTCGGTCGCCTCCCGATTGATGATGACAAGCCGCGCACCGTTGCGTTTGGCCATCAATGGAAAGCCTGCGGCCGGCCACACCACGAGCGATGAACCGATGGCGATGAACAGATCGCAGTCGAGCGTCAGCGCCTCGGCGCGCGCCATGGCGTCTTCCGGCATCGCTTGACCGAACGAAACCGTCGCAGTCTTGATGAATCCGCCGCACGACGGGCAATCCGGCGCACAGCCATTGGCCGAGTCCATGCGCTGGCGAACCCAGGCCAATTCGTAGCGCGTGTCGCAATCGAGACACGTCGCGTAGGTCGTATTGCCGTGCAGTTCGACGACGTGTTCGGGAAGAATGCCAGAGGCTTGATGCAAATTGTCAATGTTCTGTGTGATCACGCCCGGCACCTTGCGGGCCTGATAGAGGCTCGCCAGCGCGCGATGCCCGCGGCCCGGCTTGGCGTCGCCGAACTGGTCACTCATGGCAAAACGCCGCCGCCACGATTCGTTGCGCGCTTCCTGGCTCGCCAGGAATTCGTCGAACATGATCGGCGCGTTCTTGGTCCACAATCCGCCAGGCGACCGAAAGTCGGGAATGCCGCACTCAGTCGAAATGCCGGCGCCGGTGAATGGCACGACGACTTTGGCCTCGTGTATCATCGCACCGAGGCGTGTCATCGCGGTATTGAGGTCTGGAGCGATCATGCCTCGTCACCCAACCTTCCGGAACCGGACGTGTTCTATTACCGTCACCGAGACTAATCGAAATCCGGGGCCCAGCGGAGGAATTCATCATGCGATACCTGCACACGATGCTGCGCGTGCGCGACCTTGACGCGGCGCTCGACTTTTATTGCAACAAGCTCGGATTGACCGAAGTCCGCCGCCGGGTCGACGACAAGGCCAAGTTCACCCTGGTGTTTCTCGCCGCGTCCGCCGACGACGCGTTGGTGGCGAATGGGCCGGCTGGCCGCCAGGCGCCACTTGGTCGAGCTGACCTATAACTGGAACACCGAGGATTATGGCGAGGCGCGCTATTTCGGCCATCTCGCCTACGAGGTCGACGACATCTATGCGCTGTGCGAGCGGCTGATGAAGGCGGGCGTCACCATCAATCGGCCGCCGCGCGACGGCAACATGGCGTTCGTGCGGTCCCCGGACCACCATTCGATCGAATTGCTGCAGAAGGGCTCGCCGCTGCCGCCGAAGGAGCCTTGGACGTCGATGCCCAATGTGGGGCACTGGTAGCCCGGGCCCCCTAGACGGCTTGCTTGCTGGCGGGCGCGAACCACTTTATATGTCGCGCGCCATTATTACCGCGCGTTCCGCGCGGTTGGGCGCCCTTCGTCTAGCGGTCTAGGACGCCGCCCTTTCACGGCGGAAACACGGGTTCGATTCCCGTAGGGCGCGCCACACTTCCCTGTGTCGCTCCCTTGCCGACCGCGGCGCCTTGGCTCTGCCCGACCGTCGAGCCCCCTACCCCACTCTCCGCCTACCGGCGTGGCGGCGCACCGGTTCAAGCAGAAAATATTTCAGAATGAAGCGGCCCTCGCGGCTTTGCAGCGGAGCACCGCAGGTCAGGCAGACGAGTTCCCGGTCGGTCGTGACGGATTCGGCTTCTGTTCGCACCAGATCGTACCTCGCGTCGCAGTTCGGACAATTGAATCGCGTGACGCTGGGCGCCTCGGCCGCTGGCATGGTTCCACTCCCGCCTGTGTTAGCTCTACGACCAAGCGCGAAGGAACAGCCGCGTTCATTCACTTCGGCGCGACCATCGCAACCGTGGCATTCGCACGCCAACGGGCGAGCGGTATCGCAGGTCGCACGTTCATCAAAAAGAAAGCGACGCTGATCCCGTTCCGCAGATCCCGACGCGCCGGAACGACTGCCGCCACGCGACGTTATCGCGCGTATTCGGAAACGCGAAAGAAGGCCGCCGACAAAGCGGCCTTACTTTCATTTCAGGACCGGTCGACGGGTGGGTGGGACGAATAGGCATGAGCGAACGGCAGGAGCTCACGATGGCAAAACTTGTGGGGGTCATTGAAACGGAATTTTCCAAATCGTTAGGTCGCAGCGCGGCCGAATATATGCCGCGCGTGCGCATCCGCGCGCGCGCCGGCGAACCGAATTGGCACGCTGAAATCGGCGGCGACACCGGTCTTTCGATCCTGGGCGCTTTTCTCGAATCGTTCGACCGCGTCAGGGCCGTGTATGATCTCGACGCCGAGGCGCGCGAGCGACTGGCGTCGCGGGGCCAACACTAGTTACAGGGGATACCAAAAGCGGCGGGCGCGTTAGCACGCGCCCAGATTGGCCTGCGAGCTGTAGATGCTGCTGGTCGGCGGCACACCCACTGGAATTTGATCGGTCGTTTCCGTCGAAAGCCCGGGCGGCGGCGTCGCGGTTCCCGGCAGGCCGCCGGCGCCGCTGACTGAAATCGAGCCCGAACCGTTGCACGGCAGACCGGTGACGGGGTTCGTCCCGGTCGCGCTGCCCCCGATCGCCGCGGTCGAGCCCGGCAACGTGCCGGGATTGATCGGCGATACCGGAGGCTCTCCGGTTTCGGGAAGGCTGAAAGGCGTGAACGCGTTCTGCGCCAGAATAAGCGCTGGCTCCACAGTCCCAGCCGGTGACGGGTCTGCCGCCGCAAGACCCTGCGCAAAACCACGCGCCTGACTTGCCGCTGCACCGAGCGCCGCGCCAGCGGCGACAAGAACCACCGCCAGCACCAACTTCTCCAAAGCGTTTGCCCGCATCGCACACTCCAGCAGTCAACCCGCCCCGTATTCTCGAAGATATAATTCTCTAAAAATCCAACTCACTAAAATCTATTGTATCGGCCGCGCCGCCGCAACGCAGCATGAGGGGTACGCTACCCATCAATTTCGCGCCATATCCTTGCCGACAACTCAGATCGGTCACGCGGCTGCCACAGACCGCGTTTAGTCAAGAGCCGATACGGAGGGGGTAGTACAGGGAGAGACGCCATGATGACGACCCTGCACACCGACAAAGCGGCGCAAGAGCGGCTCGTTACCTACAATAAGAACAAGTGTCCGCAATGCGATGATTGGCTGCTGGCGCCCGAGTGGTCCGAATATCTGAGCGAACGTTGCGTACGCCATACGTGGTCGTGCGACGCGTGCGGTTACGCATTCGAGACCGACGTATTTTTCGCTGAAGCGGCCTAGACCGGTTCTAGCCTTCAAGAGTCGTCGGCCGGCGTGCCATGAGGTGCGCCGGTGATTGGCGTTTTTTGCTCCGGCGGGTAGCGGTGGAGCCGGCCGTTGAAATCCTCAACGGTGGCACAGTCCGCGGCCAGATAGCTCGGTCCGACCGGCGATTTGCCGTGGCCACCCGGAATATCCAGCACATAGGACGGCTGACACAGGCCGGAGGTGCGGCCGTGCAGCGCCCGCATCAATGCCTGCCCCTCGGCGATGCTGGTGCGCAGATGCGCGGTGCCGGGCGCGAGATCGGCGTGGTGCAGGTAGTAGGGCTTGATGCGGCACTCGACCAGCGTTCGCATCAAGGCGCCGAGCGTCTGCGCCTCGTCATTGACGCCGCGCAGCAGGACGGTCTGCGACAGCATCGGAACACCGGCGTCGATCAGCCGCGCGCAGGCCGCGCGGACTTTCGCGCTCAGCTCACGCGCATGATTGACGTGCAGCACCACGAAGCACGCCTTGTCTTTCTTTATGTATGTGCGCAGCGCGCGGATGAGCGCCGCCGAGATCCGTTCGGGCGCGACGGCCGGCAGCCGCGTATGGATGCGCGTCACTTTGACGTGGGGAATGGCTGCAAGCTCATCGAGCACGCGCGCCAGCCGACGTGCCGACAGGATCAGCGGATCGCCGCCGGTCAGGATCACTTCCCAGATTTCCGGTGTGGTGCGGATGTAAGCGAGCGCCGCCGCGAGCGCCCGCGGCGACAGCGCGCCCCTGCCCGGCCCCACCATCTCGCGGCGAAAGCAGAACCGGCAATACACCGCACACGCATTGACGAGCTTAAGCAGCGCGCGGTCGGGATAGCGGTGGACCAGTCCTTCGAGCGGGCTATGGGCGTCGTCACCAATCGGATCGGCGCTCTCGCCTAGTTTGGCGATCACCTCAGCCGGGTCGGGCACGAATTGCCGCGCGATCGGATCATCCGGGTCGGCCGGATCGATCAGGTCCGTGATCGCCGGCGTTATCGCCACCGCATAACGCGCCGCGACGTCTTGCAGCGCCGCAATGCGCTCGCGCCCGATCAGGCCCGCTTCGGCGAGGTCCGAGAGGCTACGGAGGGTCTTGTCCCGGTCAAAGGCGGCGCTCATGTCGGCCTCGTTCGCTGCCACGTGTGATGGACGTTGCGCGCTTATGCGCGAAGGCCGTCCATGCAGGCAAGCGCCGGCCATCCGGCATTCGGAGCATCCCGGAGCCCTTGGCAAGCAAGCCGGGCATTGTTACGGAAATAGCCCATCGATACGACGAACCCTCGGGGCGCCCGTAAGGCGCAGGCAGCCGCGTACAGCAGGACAAACCAATGAAAAACTATATGGACGGCGGGGAAGCGATCCTGGAAGCGTTTCGCAAGCTCAAGATCGACTACATCATGTCCTCGCCGGGGTCCGAATGGTCGCCGGTATGGGAAGCCCTGGTGCGGCAGAAGCTCGGCAACCGTTCAGGCCCGACCTACATCGACTCCTGGCACGAGACCCTCGCCGTCAACATGGCGACCGGCTACACGCTGATCACCGGCCGGCCGCAGGCCGTGCTGGTCCACGCCGGCGTCGGCCTGCTGCAGGGCAGCATGGGCGTGCATGGCGCGATGCAGTCCGAAGTGCCGATGATCGTCATGTCGGGCGAATCCAGCACGCTGGGCGAAGACCCCAACGTCGACATCGAGCAGCAATGGTATGGCGGGCTGAGCGTCGGCGGCATCGAGCGCTACGTCGAGAACATCACCAAGCTGGCGCGGCCCGTGACCAGCCCATACACGCTCTATGAGCAGGTGATCCGCGCCGGCGAGATGGCGCAGCGCACGCCGCGCGGGCCGATCTATCTCAATGTCGCGCTCGAGCACATGCTGCACGACTGGACGCCGCCGAAAGACGAACGCGAGGTGCCGTTTGCGCCGCGCGTGCAAGCGCATCCGAGCGAAGTGGAGAAAGTTGCGGACCTGCTGATGTCGGCGAAAAACCCGATCGTTGTCGCCGAGCAATCGGGCCGCGATCCGGCGGCTTTCCATGCGCTGGTCGAACTGTCCGACCTGCTCGGCCTGCCGGTGACCTGGAGCCGCGGCACCAATTTCACCAACTTCCCGACCAACCATCCGCACTATCTGGGCGTCGCCAACTACAAGTACCTGGCCGATGCCGATCTGGTTCTGCTCGTCGGCGGCCGCGTGCCCTGGTACCCGGCGCACGTGCGGCCCACCAAGGGCAAGATCGTCGCGATCAACGAGAACCAGTTCAAGAACCACATGATCTATCAGCAGCTGCACGCCGACCTTTATCTGGAAGGCGACATCGCAGCCTCGCTGCAGATGCTGGCCGAGGCCGCGCGCGCCGGCAAGCCGAACGCCGACGCCATCGCCAAGCGCCACGCCAAGTGGAAGGGCGAGCACGACGCCTTCGTGGCCGGGCTGAAGGCCGAGCGTGACAAGGCCAAGGGCGCCAACGGCAAGGGGATCGATCCGCTGATGCTGATCGATACGCTCGCCGAAGTGATGCCCGCGGACACCGCCTTCGTGGACGAGACCATCATGCATGGCCCGACGCTGCGCCAGCACCTGCCGTTCACCACGCCGCACAGCTTCTTCCGCGGCTTCGGCGGTCTCGGCCAGGGCATCGGCACCGCGCTCGGCGTCAAGCTCGCCTCCGGCAAGCGGACGGTGGCGCTGCTGATCGGCGACGGCGGCTTCCTCTATAACCCGGTCATCCAGGCGCTCGGCGCCTCCAAGATGCACGACCTGCCGATCCTGATCGTCATGTTCAATAACAAGGGCTACATGGCGATGCAGAAGGGCCACCTGCATCATTACAAGGACGGCGCCGCCGAGGGCGCCAACATGTACTACGGCTCGAAGCTCAACGGCTTCGATTATGCCGAGCTGGGCTCGCATTTCGGCCTGCACGGCGAACGCGTCCAGGATGCCGCCAAGCTCAAGGGCGCGATGCAGGCGGCGCTGAAGAAAGTGCAGGACGGCACCACCGCCATCCTCAATGTCGAAGTGAGCAAGTAGGGCTTTTTAGCCGAACCGCTCACCTCGTCCTATCGAATGCAGGGTTTGGAGCAGTCCCCGCCAACGCGGGGACAAAGCCAACTTGTGTCCGAAATGTCACTTTCGCGTCGGCTAACGCCGGTATAACCTCTGCGCTGTTGCGTTCTCTAGAGGCCGCCGGTGTTGTGCGTATTGGCAACGCTGCGCGGGCAACAATCCACTGTGGAGATCGACATGGACGTCAATGAAATCTCGAGGGAGCTAAGCGAGGGCAAGCTTTCACGTCGCGGCCTCGCCGATCGGCTCAAGGTTCTTGGTCTCGGTTTTGGGGCGGCCTTCGCCCTCGGCGTGACCGGCGCACAAGCCGCCACGACGACTGATGCCTCTGTTGCGCTGAAGTCGACCAACATCGCGATCGACAGCATCATCAAGGGCCCGGGAGTGCCGACGGCTGCCGTTGGCACGCCGCTGGAGAAGACGGCTTGGTTCCGCCGCTGGTTCCGCCGCTTCTACAATCGGTTCTTCTACAATCGTCATTACTTCCGCACTTACGGCCGCTACTAAGCGCGCTCGGGCGGCGCGCCGGTTTCTGCCGGCGCGCCGTTATTTGGCCTGCGCCCGTGCTCGCCGGGAGATGCAGCCAGGATCAGCCAAAGCCACGCATGGAAATGCGCGCTACGCGCATAACGCCAAGCGTCGAGGGAAGGACGAGCCATGACACACGCCGACAGCACGCAAACCGACACGTCCGCGCCCGCGCCGGAAAGTCTGATGCACGGCCCGCGGGTGGCGCACGAGCCGGAAGCGTTCAGCTTCGTGCTGATCAAGCTTGCGTCGCGCTGCAACATCAAATGCACATACTGCTACTGGTTTCGCGACGCCGACGTTTACAAGAAGCCGGCGGTGCTGACGCGCGATTCCGAAGATGCGTTTTGCGCCCGCCTCGAGGAGCACATTCGCGAATTCGATCTGCAATATTTCCTGGTGGTGTTTCACGGCGGCGAGCCGCTGTTGTTTCCCAAGCATCGGTTCGACGCGTTCATGAAAAAACTGCGCGCGATCGAGGACCGCACCGGCTGCGTCATCGCCCGCGGCATCACCACCAACGGCATTCTGGTCGATGAAGCCTGGGTCGAACTGTTCAAGGCGCACGATATCAACGTCACCGTCAGCATCGACGGTCCCGAAGAAATCAACGACAAGTACCGCATCGACTTCAAGGGCCGCGGCACGCTTGCGGAGACGCTCAAGGGCATCGAATGCCTGCGCAAGAACGGGGTCGAGCCGGGCCTGATCTCGGTATGCAATCCCGGCACCGATCCGGAAAAGGTTTTGGCTTTCGTGGTCGATGAGCTTGGCGTCCCCGAATTCGACATCCTGCCGCCGGACGCGACGCACGCCGACAATCCGCCGGCGATCGATGAGTATTTCATCCGGCTGTTCGACGTCTGGCTGGAGAAATACGCCGAGCGCGGCGTTCGCATCGCCACCCTCGATGCCATGATCCGCGGCCTGGTCGGCAAGCTATCGCTGTCCGACACGATCGGGCTCGGGCCGATCGAGACCGTGACGTTGATGGCCGACGGTTCGCTCGAGCCGCTCGATGTGCTACGCATCGCCGGCGACGGCTCCACGGCCTCCAAGCTCAATGTGAGCAGCAACGCCATCAAGGAGGTGCGCACCGATCCGGTGTGGCGCGAGGCCTATGAGGCCAGCACGCATCTGTGCGACACCTGCATGAACTGCGAGTATCTGGATGCGTGCGGCGGCGGTCATCTGGCGCAGCGCTGGTCACCCGAGCGCCGCTACGACAACCCGAGCGTCTACTGCGAGAGCTGGAAGCGCATCTTCTCGCATATCTGGGCGCGTATCTCGCCCACTCTCTCGGTCGAGGTCGAGAACGCCGAAGGTCGCCAGGCCGCGCAGTAAGCCGCCGAAAATCCGGCCCGCCGGAATCAGGACGCACTCCAATCCGGGACGCCGTAAAGCATGGCGTGCAGCACGCCGCCAATGCGCACCGGACCGCGTGTGATGACCGAACAGCCGGCGCGCGCCGCGATCTGCGCAGCGATCCTGCCGAGCGGATACTGGAACGAAGCACCTTCGATAATGATGCCAAGCGGGATTTGATCACCCTCGCGCGTCACCAGGCTGAAAGCGTGCTGCCGGCGCCCGGCGCCATAGATTTCGATGCGGTATTGCACTGATGCGATGACGTCATACGGAAGCTCGGCGCGGATCAGGCCGGGCAGCGGCAGATGCCCGCGCAGGCGCGGCAAACGCAGTTTCAGCCGCTCGCGGCCGAGCTCGATGCGGAACGCCATCGCGTTCAGGCACAGCAGCAGGAAAGCGGCAACCGCCACGCACAGCAGCACTATCGGAACAAGAACGATCCAGCCGATCACGCTGCCTATGAGATACGCCAGGATGCAGGCGGCCGCGCCCCACCACAGCATCAGCACCGCGCACAGCACGAGCCCATAACTGACCAGCACCAGGCGCACGCGCCCCGGCCCGACGACACATGGTTCATCGTCTTCGGTCATAAGAATCTGCGGCTTGCGACGTGAGACGTAGGTTACTGTTTCCCCTGACCGAGCGGATCGCGAGGATTCATCCGCCAGTTGACAAGACGCCGACCCAACCGACCAATATGCCGCCATCCAATGCCGCGAGGGAGAACGCCATGGACATCACGTTGTACTATGCGCCGAATACCTGCGCACTCGCACCCTACATCACGCTCACCGAAGCCGGCGCCAATTTCACCGCCCAGCCGCTCAACATGCGGAAAGAAGAGCACCGCGCGCCTGAGTATCTGAAGCTCAATCCCAAGCATAAGGTGCCCCTGCTCGTCGTCGACGGCGCGCTGCTGACCGAGAGCGCCGCGATCCAGATGTGGATCGCCCGCCAGTTCCCGCAGGCGAGGCTCATGCCGACCGACCCGTGGCAGGAATTGCAGGCCGTTTCGCTGATGTCGTGGTGCTCGTCGGGCATTCACCCGTTCCTCGCCCGGATCAATTCACCGCCGCGCGTTTGCGACGTGCCCGGCACGGCGGACAGCGTGGTCAAGCTCGCGACCGAGCAACTGTTCGAGAATTTCCATATCGCCGACGACCTGCTGGCCGGGCGCGAGTTCTTCTTCGATCACTTCACCGCGCCGGATGCGCATTTCTTCTGGTGCTTCCGCCGCGCCACGCAATTCGAGCTCGACCTTTCGGTGTTCAAGAACTGCCGCGCCCATTTCGATCGCATCGGAAAGCGGCCGAGCGCGCAGAAACTGCTGGCGTTCGAAAAATCCGTGCAGGATCAGTTCGCCAAGGCGGCGTAGGAAAAGATCAACGCGGCGTCGCGTCGGGGGGCATCATGAAGCGCAGCACCGATCGCATTCTGACCACGCATGTCGGCAGCCTGCCGCGGCCGGACGACTTGATGGCGCTCTATCGGGACAACGCACCCGACGAGACACTCCAACCGCGTCTGCGCGCCGCGATCGGCGATATCGTGCGCCGCCAGGTCGAAACCGGCATCGATGTCCCCAACGACGGCGAGTTCGGCAAGGCGATGCGCAGCGCCATGGATTTCGGCGCGTGGTGGTCCTACGTCTACCCGCGCCTCGGCGGCTTCGAACTGAGCGAGGAGCAGGCGAAACAGGGCCGCGCGGCGTGGACCCACGGCAGCAAGGAGCGCAAGGAGTTCGCCGCGTTCTACGCCGCGGAAGCAAGTGCGGCCGCGAGCGCCGCCCGGCAAAGCGGCTCCAGCAGCGCCCAGCTCTACGGGCTCCGATGCACGTCGCCGGTAAAATATATTGGCCACGATGCTATCAGACGCGACATCGAAAACCTGACCGCAGCAGCGCGAGCGAATGGCGTCGACGAGGTATTCATGACGGCGGTGTCGCCGGCAACGCTGCAAATCCTGCCGAACGCGTATTACAAAAACGCCGAGGACTACACCTTCGCGTTGGCCGAAGCGATCGGCGAGGAATACAAGGCCATCGTTGACGCGGGCTTCATCCTCCAGATCGACGACCCGGCGCTGGTCGATATCTACGATTGGTGGTTTTCGATGAAGGACGACATCGCCGGTTATCGCAAATGGGCTGCCTTCCAGGTCGAGGCTGTCAATCATGCGCTGCGAGGAATCCCGGAAGATCGCGTCCGTTTTCATATCTGCTGGGGAAGCTGGCACGGACCGCACCGCGGCGATGTCGAGCTGAAGGACGTGGTCGATCTGCTGCTCAAGGTGAAAGCGCAGGCCTATTCGGTCGAAGCCGGCAACGTGCGCCACGAGCACGAATGGAAGGTGTGGCAGCACACGAAACTACCGGACGGCAAGGTCCTTATCCCCGGCGTCGTCAGTCACGCCACCAACGTGCTGGAACATCCGGAGCTTGTCGCCGACCGCATCGCGCGTTTTGCCAAGGTCGTGGGCCGGGACAACGTCATCGCCTCGACCGATTGCGGCCTCGGTGGCCGCGTGCATCCGCAGATCGCCTGGGCAAAGCTGCAAGCGCTCGCCGAAGGGGCGAGGCTCGCGAGCAGGCAATTATGGGCGTGATGAGAGCGGCACCATTCACGCCCTTTCCAAACATGCCCATCGGTCGTGCCGTCTTCAGCGAGCAATAAGCGGCGACATCTGGCCCAACTCGAGCAGGCCCGTCTGGGTGACCGCTTCAGCGAAACTATCAGACGCAAAAATCAGAATGAGCTCGCCGAGGCATAAGATCAGACACACCAGACATAATGAAACTAATGCGTTCGTTTCAGCGCGCGCATTGCGTTGATGAGCGACGACTTCGACGAGATCTGTCGGCATTTAGGCTCCGAAGCTAGCCCGCGTCGCCCCCGCTGGCATCATTGAGATGGCCGACAACGGCACTCTTTGTCATCCACCGTTTGGTGGAGACAGCTCATCGTGTATGGTGAGCTGATACTGAAACGAGGGGCGCGCGTGAGCAGGCAACCAGACGACGAGGAGACAAAACCGATTTGGAACAGTCGCGGGGCGGTGTCCTGTTCTCCGGAGAAGATCTCGGAACTCGTCGGACAGATTTACGATTGCGTTCTTAATCCGAGCAACTGGGAACTAGTCCTCAATAGTGTTTGCGAGGAATTCTCGTTCGCGTCTGCCATATTGGGACTAATGCGCACGCCCGACGTTCGGCCGATCTGCCAATACGCCGTCGGCGTCGAACCGGAATGGCTGGCCCGCATCCCTGATTTCGCGCCCGACATGTTCGCGCTCTGGGGCGGTATCGAGCGCATGGTGGGCTTTCCGGTCGATGAGCCGATCGTCAACACACAAGCCATGGATCGGGCGCTGGTGAAGGACAACCGCTATCTCAAGGAATGGGAAGCGCGCGGAATGATGGACGCGGTCGTCACGTTCATAGCGAAGGATGCGATGCTACTTGGGAGTGTCGGCTTCAACCGGCACCGTTCCGCCGGCGCGATCAGAGAGGAGGAGGTCAACGGGCTGCGATTGCTGTCTCCGCATTTCCGGCGCGCGGTGACCATCAGTAATCTTTTCGACATGAAAAGCATCGAGGCGGCGACGTTCGGGTCCGCGCTTGACAGCTTCGGCTTTGGCATCATCCTCGTCGACGAGCGGCTCGGCATCGTTCACGCCAACAGAGCCGCGGCGGACATTCTGAAATCCGGAGATTCGATCCGATCGGACAAAGGCCGGCTCAGTCTTCCTGAAAACTCGGCCGGTGCGGCCCTCGAGCGCGCCGTCGGTCAGGCGGCGCGCGACGAGGCGGGACTTGGGCCGATGGGCATCGGCATTCCGGCGCGCCGGGACAGCGACCCGCGCGTGATTCATGTGTTGCCGTTGCGGAGGGATACGATCCGAGGGGGTCTTGCCCAGCGCGCAGTGGCGGCGCTGTTCATCGCTCCGGCGGCGAACCCGCCGCGCACGCCAATCGATGCGCTGGCACTGATCTACGATCTCACACCCGCGGAATCGAAGATCTTCGAAATGATCGCGGCCGGCGGCACCCAGGCTGCGATCGGCCGCACGCTCGGCATCGCGCCAAGCACCGTCAAGACCCATCTGCTTCATCTGTTCGAAAAGACCGGTAGCAGACGCCAAGCCGACCTGATCAAGCTCGCGGCGAACCTCTCGTCACCGGCGTAGGCAACAGGCAGGCGGCGCCCGGACCGGGGCCTTCATTTTTTGATTTCGATGATGGGCTTGTCCTTCTCCACGATCATGATGCCCAGCAATCGCATCGGGCCGGAGCTGACGACCCGGCCACCATGCCAAAGCTCGCGTGGCACATATTGTGAGTCGCCCGCCTTCATGATGTGCGTCGGCCTCCCCTCGACTTCGGCGGCCCACTCCCCTGAAAGGACAAAGTGAAATTCATCGCCGTGATGAAAGTGGCGCGGCACCATCGCGCCAGCCGGCACCTCGTAGACATTGGCGATCACTTGTCGGTCGGGAACTCCGGCCAAGTCGGCTCTGACCAGCGGAATCACCTTGTTGCCGGAAAAGCCACGCAGCGCCTCACCCTGCGCTCCGGCGAATTGGGCGGACATGAAGCCGACCGCCGCGAATAGGGCGGCCAATACGTACAATGTTCTGTTTCGTAACTTGGCTGACATGGCGGATCTCGTCAGATGTGAGCACCGCGGAAGCTCCTTTGTTTTGCGCTGTTTGAAAATCCGCTATTATCTGAACGCTATGTTTAGTGGGGGCGAACAATGCGAGGCGCCGAGTTCTCCGAACTCACGGCATTTGCGTCCATCGCGGAGCACGGCAGCTTCGCCAAAGCGGCAAGTCAGCTCGGCCTGTCGCGCTCGATGTTGAGCCAAAGCCTGCGCGCGCTGGAGGAGCGGCTCAAAATACGGCTGGTGAATCGGACCACGCGGAGCGTTTCACTGACCGACGCCGGCAATCGTTTGCTGGCGCGCCTGCGGCCTGCGCTTGGCGAACTCACTTCTGCGGTCGAGGAAGCGCGCAGCACCCAGTCTCATCCCACGGGGCTTCTGCGGCTGGTCGTCCAGCCGCCGGTCGCAAGTTTCCTCATCGGACCGATCCTTGCGAGTTTCATGGCCGAGTTTCCCGGCATTCGGCTCGACGTGAAGGTCGTCAAAATGCCCGCGGACATCGTCCGAGACGGCTTCGACGCCGGCATTCGGCTAGGCGAACAAATAGAACGCGACATGATCGCGGTGCGCGTGATGGAGGCGCCCAAGTTTCTCGTCGTGGCATCGCCAGAATATCTCAAGCACAATCCCGCGCCCAAAACACCGTATGACCTCAGACAGCATGACTGCATCCGTAATCGCCTGCCGAATGGCACCATTTTCGGCTGGCAGTTCGAGAAAAAGCGCAAAGCGCTGCAGCTCAACGTCGACGGCCGGCTGATCGTCAACGATATCGAACTGTCAATTCGCGCCGTGCTGGATGGGATGGGACTAGCCTACCTGTTGTACGATTATATCGGCCCGCATGTTGAAGAAGGCCGACTGGTCCCGCTGCTCGAAGACTGGTCGCCGCCGCTGTCCGGCTTCTACCTGTATTATTCGAGCCGCAGGCAGATCGGAGCGCCCCTGCAAGCGTTCATTAAATTTCTGGCAGAAGACTCGCGACGGCGCGGAGTAGCGAGGTCCAATTTGCCAGGCATGAGAATTTATCCGAACTATCGCTTGGTCGGCTCCAAGCCGCGGCAACATGCCGGACGATCGGACGGAAATAGCCATAGGCCCGACAGTAGTACCCACAGCAGCTGATCGACGCGCGAGCCGCCAGCCACAAGCGCGACGCAGCGAGCCCGAATCTCCAGGGCTTCGTCGAACGCCGCTAGACCTTGGTTATCGCCGCCGGCTGCCGCGGTTAGCTCGCAACGCTGGCACGAAAAGGAGACGTGGCGCGCGTAAGGCTTAGCCTAAGCTACGCTAGCCCTACGGTCACGGCCAGCATAACGGTATCATGACCTGGTCGCGGACCAAATACCGGTCAATCGGATTTTGCACTGAGGGCGCCGATGTACGAGACAATCCAGATGCCAAATTTTCACGAGCTTCACGGCAGCAGAGAACCGAAAAGCCAAGCGGAGCGCGACCCATGAATTCGGAAGAATTGTTTGATGTCGAGAGGGTCTTTGATGACGACTACCTCTATTTCTATGAGGACCTGCTTTCGACCCAGAGGACTGCAAGCGAGACCGAGACAATTTGGCGCCTGTGCGCGCTTGATCACGGAATGGGCGTGCTCGATATCGGCTGTGGGCATGGGCGAATCTCAAATGCGCTTGCGCAAAGGGGGACCCGAGTTATGGGCCTCGATTCCACCGAACGCTTCCTTGAAAAAGCGCGCGAGGATGCGGCAGCGCTGGGCGTCGATGCAAACTATGTCCTGGGCGACATGCGAAAGATCGAATGGGAACAGGAATTCGATTGCGCCCTTATCTGGTTCACTACTTTTGGATATTTCAACGAGATAGAGAATAGGAAGGTTCTTGAAAATGCCACCCGCGCGTTGAAACCTGGCGGGCGCTTGCTCATTGAGCAAATAAACCGCAACGCGCTGCTGCACGATGGAATTCCGTCGAGATTCATCGTCAGGCGGGGCAACGACCTGTTGATCGATCTCGTCAATTACAATGGTCTCACGGACCGCTCCGAAACTGAACGGATTATTGTTCGGAACGGCAACGTTCGATCGGCAAAATATACAGTTCGACTTTATAGTTTCAGCGAATTATCTGGCTTATTGACAAGCTTGGGCATGCGCACGGTTGAAGCATTCGGTCAGGGTGGCGAACCCTATACGCTTTACGGGAAAAGGTTGATTACGTTGGCCACAAAATAGGAAGCGCCAGCTTTCTTCAAGTCACTGAGGCGAAGAATTCACGGACTGCCCAGCGGCGCCCACAGCACCTGATCGATGCGCGAGGCGCCGGTTGCCAGCATCACCAGGCGATCGAGCCCGAGCGCGATGCCGGAAGCGTCGGGCATCTGCGCGAGCGCGGCGAGAAAATCCTCATCAAGCGGATAGCGCTCGCCGTAGCGGCGCTGTTTCTCCGCCATCTCGCGTTCGAGACGCAGCCGCTGCTCGCGCGCATCGGTAAGCTCGGCAAAGCCGTTGGCGAGTTCGACGCCGCAGACGTAAAGCTCGAAACGCTCGGCGACGCGCGGATCGTGCGGCGATGGCCGCGCCAGCGCCGCCTGCTGCGCCGGATATTCGTCGAGGATGGTGGCGCGGCCGATGCCGAGCTTCGGCTCGATCTTCTCGACCAGCACGCGGCTGAAAATATCGGCCCAGGTGTCGTCGTCGGCAATGCGGATGCCGGCACCCTTGCGCGCCGCGCGCGCAAGGCCGTCGCGGTCGCCCTCCCCGCCGTCGAGCGTCGCCAACAGATCGATGCTGGCGTAGCGGCCGAAGGCCTCGGCAACGGACAGCCGCTCCGGCTTGGCGGCCGGATCGGCCGAGCGGCCGCGGAAGGAAAAATGCCAGGTACCGGCGGCCTGCGCCGCCGCGGCCAGCAGTGCCGCGCAGTCGGCCATCAGCGCCGTGTAGGGCTCGCCGGCGCGATACCATTCGACCAGCGTGAATTCGGGCGCATGCAGCGCGCCGCGTTCGCGATTGCGAAACACCTTGGCGAACTCGACGATGCGGCGCTCGCCGGCGGCGAGGAGCTTCTTGCAGGCGAATTCCGGCGAGGTGCGCAGATAGAGCGGCGCCGCGGTTCCCTCGGGCGCCGTGAGCGAGGTCGCGAAGGCATGCAGGTGGGTCTCGTTGCCCGGCGAAACCGCCAGCGCCCCGGTCTCGACCTCGACGAAATCCTGCCCCGCGAACCAGCCCCGCAGGGCGGCCGTGATGCGGGTCCGCGCCAACAGCGCCGGGCGGCGGTCGGCGTGGACGTGAGGGGCCCAAAAGGGCGAAGAATCGGGCACTTTGTCCGTCATAACCTTGTCGGCGGTGCTTTGCGGAAATAACTGGCGATTAGCCTCAGGATCGGTATGTTGCGCCGAATCTGGGCACCATTAGGCTCTGGGCGCCATTCGGCTCCGGCGTCATCAGGCAAGGAACGTTTTCCCGTGAAAGTCATCGCCAGTAGCTTACGCAAAGGCAATATCGTCGATATCGACGGCAGGCTCGCGGTCATTGTGACCACCGAGAACATCCATCCCGGCAAGGGCACGCCGGTCACGCAGATGGACGTGCGCCGCATCGCCGACGGGGTGAAGGTGGCGCTGCGCTTCAAGACCACCGACCAGGTCGAGCGCGCCTTCGTCGAGGACAAGAAACACCAGTTCATGTATCAGGACGGCGACGGCTTCCATTTCATGAATATGGACAGCTACGATCAGGTCAGCGTCCCCGCCGATATCATCGGCGACGCGGCCGCCTATCTGCAGCCCGAGATGGAAGTCACCATCAGTTTGCATGAAGGCACTCCGGTCGCCATCGAGATCGCGCCGCGCGCCACTCTTGAAGTGACGGAGACCGAGCCGACCATGAAGGGACAGACCGCGTCGTCGTCCTACAAACCGGCACTGTTGTCGAACGGGGTGCGCACCATGGTGCCGCCGTTCGTCACCACCGGCACCAGGATCGTCGTCAATACCGACGACGGCAGCTACATCGAGCGCGCGAAAGACTAAAGCGGCAAAGGACTGAAACGGCTCTTGGCGCAAGCCGGGGTCGATAGACGAAGCGTTCTTGCGCTCGCCGGCAGCGCCGCCGCATCGATTTTGCCAGACGTCTCCGCCGCAGGCGCGCCCGCGTCATGTCGTCCCGCGGGCGAAAAGCGCAAAGCCGATTTCGTTCGATTCCTGGATCGCCGCGTTCCGCGCCAAGGCGGAAGCGCACGGCATCAGCGAGGCGACCTACACGCGCGTCATGACGGGGCTCAAGCCCGACATGACCGGCCTCAAAGAAATCCGCGACCAGCCCGAGTTTCACGAACAGCTCTGGCAATATCTCAATCGCCGCGTCTCCGACTGGCGTGTCGTCACCGGCCGCAAGGTGGCGAAGGATTACGCCCCGCTGCTCGCGCGTATCGAGAAAGACTACGGCGTGTCGCCCGCGACCATGCTGGGCGTCTGGGGCGTGGAGTCGACCTACGGCGATCCGCTGGTCGAAAAGAACCACATGAAGCCGGTCATTCCGTCGCTCGCAGCTCTGTCCTGGGCCGAGCCGCGGCGGCGCGCCTATTGGGAAAGCGAACTGATCAACGCGCTCACCATCGTGCAGCGCGGCTGGAGCACGCCGGAAGCCATGACCGGCTCCTGGGCCGGCGCCATGGGCCACACCCAGTGGATGCCCGAGGTGTGGCTGCATCTCGGCACCGACTACGATCACGACGGCAAGATTTCGCCCTATGGCCGGCCAGACGATGCGCTCGCCACCACCGCACGCTTCTTCGTCGAGCGCGGCCATTACCGGCGCGGCGAGCACTGGGGCTACGAAGTGCGCATGCCGCAAAAACTCGCCCGCGGCGGCGCGCGCAGTTACGCGGCCTGGCAAGCGGCGGGCGTTAAGCGCGCGGACGGCGCGCCGTTTCCGCGGCCGAATGACACGGCGCGGCCTTGGCTGCCGGAACCGGGCGGTCCGGCGTTTCTGCTCGGCGCCAATTTCTTCGCGGTGAAGAGCTACAATCCCTCGACCAGCTACGCGCTCGCGCTCTGCCATCTCGGCGACCGCTGCGTCGGCGGCGAACCGTTCGTGCAACAATTCCCAGGCGGCGAGCCGGCGCCGACTTTGGCCGACATCGAGGAAATCCAGCACCGCCTCACCGCGCTCGGCTTCGACACCGGCGGCGCCGACGGCCGCGTCGGCACCCAGACCATGCTGGCCGTCCAGGCCTACCAGCGCAAAATCGGCATGGACCCGGCCGACGGCTATGCCGGCGTGGGACTTCTCGCCCGCTTGCGGCAAGGCTCATGATCGAGTTGGATGCGGCCCCACAATCCCGTTCCAATCCCGCCACCCCTGCCAACCGACAAGAGGAAATGCCTGTATGACGCCTCCCCAATCTTCGACCGCGCGCGTCAATCCCAGCGCCGCCGATCCCGCCGTCTCGAAAGTCGAGCGCCCCACGCCCGCAGGCGCCAACGCGCCGGGCTTCGGCTCGGATGTCATCGCCGACGCGCTGCGCTCGCTCGACGTGCCCTACATCGCGCTCACCCCCGGCGCGAGCTATCGCGGCCTGCATGACTCGATCGTCAACTATCTGGGCAATTCCAAGCCGCAGATGCTGCTCTGCCTGCATGAAGAGGCCGCCGTCGCCATCGCCCAGGGCTACGCCAAGGTCACCGACAAGGCGATGGTCACCGCGGTGCATTCCAACGTCGGGCTGATGCACGCCTCGATGGCGCTGTTCAACGCCTGGTGCGATCGCATGCCCGTCGTGGTGCTCGGCGCCACCGGCCCGGTCGACGCGGTCAAGCGCCGGCCCTGGATCGACTGGATTCACACCGCCCGCGATCAGGGCGCGCTGGTGCGCGAATACACCAAATGGGACGATCAGCCGGCCTCGCCCGGCGCGGCGCGCGAGGCCATCATGCGCGGCACCTGGATCGCCAACACCGTGCCGCGCGGCCCGGTCTACATCAATTTCGACGCCGAGCTGCAGGAGATGAAAGTCTCCGATCCGCTGCCGACGATCGACCCGGCGCGCTACATGCCGCAGGTCTCGACCGCAGCGCCGGCCGAGCTCATCAAGGCGGCAGCCGCGATGCTCAAGGGCGCCAAGCAGGTGCTGATCCTTGCCGGCCGCGCCTCGCGCAGCGAGGACGCCTGGAATGCGCGCGTCGCGCTCGCGGAAGCGCTCGGCGCCCGCGTGCTGACCGATCTGAAAATCGGCGCCACCTTCCCGACCGACCACGCGCTCTATGGCGGCGCGCCGCGCGCGCCGACGCCGGAAGCCGTCGAGGGCCTCAAGGATGTCGATGTCGTGCTCAGCCTCGACTGGGTCGACCTCGCCGGCGCGCTGCGCCATTGGGGCCCGTCGCCGTCCGTGAAGGTGATCCAGGTATCGCTCGATCACCGCATCCATAACGGCTGGAGCATGGACCACCAGGCGCTGCCGGCGGTCGACATCCTGCTCTCGGCCGATCCGGATCTCGTGGTGCCGGAGCTGGTCAAGGAAATCGGCAAGAGCACCAAGCCGCACGCGGTGCCGACGCCGCGCAAAGTCTCGGACAAGGAGCCGGCCGGCTTCACCAACGAGGTCATCGCGCGCGAGCTGAAAAAGCTCGTCTCCGATCGCCCGGTCTCCTACGTGCATCTGCCGCTGTCGTGGGATGACAGCTGGATCGCGTTCAGGCATCCGCTCGACTATGTGGGCTCCGATGGCGGCGGCGGCGTCGGCGGCGGCCCGGGCATTTCGGTGGGCGCGGCGCTGGCGCTCAAGGGCACCGGCCGGCTGCCGATCGCGATCTGCGGCGACGGCGACTTTCTGATGGGCGTCACCGCGGTATGGACCGCGGTGCACTACAAGATCCCGCTGCTGTTCGTGATCGCCAACAACCGCTCGTTCTATAACGACGAGCTGCATCAGGAGCGGATGGCGCGGGCGCGCAACCGCCCGGTCGAGAACAAGTGGATCGGCCAGCGCATGTCCGAGCCGGAAGTCGATCTCGCCGCCATGGGCCGCGCCCAGGGCGCCGTCGGCTTCGGCCCGATCACCTCGCCGGCCGATCTCGGCCCGGCGCTGAAGAAGGCCATCGCCGAAGTCGACGCTGGCCGGGTCGCCGTCGTCGATGTGCGGGTCGAGCCGGGCTACACCGCGGTCATGACGCAAGCGATGACGCGGGCCTGATCTCTGTCATTCCGGGGCGCGGGCGAAAGCCCGCGAACCCGGAATCCATAACCACTGGCGGCGCAAGGTCTGCGTGGTCTGTGGCTATGGATTCCGAACTCGCCGCTTCGCGGCGATCCGGAATGACAAAATGACAAAGCGGGGAGGAAAAACATGGCACTCTTTTCAGGATGCACCTGCTGCATCGGGCGGCGCGGATTCCTCCTCGGCGGCCTTGCGGCCACAGCAACCGGCCTCGCCGCGCCGGCCGCGCGCGCGCAAGCGCCGATGGCGCCGGCAATCAAAAAGCCCGGCACGCGCATCGACGTGCATCATCATTTCCTGCCGCCCGCCTATATGAAGGAAGAACACGAGCGCATCAGCTTCAAGCATGGCGGCGTCTCGACCAATCAGATGCTGTCGTGGTCGCCGCGCCAGTCGCTCGACGCCATGGACAGCAACGGCATCGAGACCGCGATCGTCTCGGTGTCGACGCCGGGGCCGTGGTTCGGCGATGTGCCGGCCGGCCGCCGCCTGTCGCGGATGTGGAACGATTATGCCGCCGAGCAGATCAAGACCTACAAGGGTCGCTACGGCCTGTTCGCCGTCATCCCGCTGCCCGACACCGACGGCAGCCTGAAGGAAATCGAATACGCGCTCGACACGCTGCATGCCGACGGCATCGGGCTGCTCTCGTCCTATGACGGCAAGTATCTCGGCGATCCGTGCCTTCGCGCCGGTATTTGCCGAACTCAACCGCCGCAAGGCCGTGGTCTACACGCACCCGACAACGTCGGCGTGCTGCAGCGCCGTGCAGCCCGGCCTGCCCCCGCAGGCGATCGAATATCCGTTCGAGACGACGCGCACGATCGCCAGCATCCTGGTCAACGGCACGGTACACACCAATCCCGACATCCGCTGGATCTTCTCCCATGGCGGCGGCGCCACGCCGATGATGGCGGGCCGCATGGTCGAAACGCTCGGTCACCATCCGAACGCGAAGAAATTCATGCCGGACGGCGTGCTCGCCGAATTGCAGAAGCTCTATTACGACACCGCCAGCGCCGACACCGCGCCGTCGATGGCGGCGCTCCGCCTGATGGCGCCGCTGTCGCACATCCTGTTCGGTACCGACTACCCGTTCGTCAGCGTCGCCGGCGGCGTCGAGCATCTCGGCGAAGACCGTCTGTCGGATGACGCCCGCGCCGCGATCGACCGCACCAACGCACTCGCGCTGCTGCCGCGGTTGAGGGCGTAAGGCGCCGTCCTACAGTTCGTCATTCCGGATCGCCGCGAAGCGGCGAGTCCGGGAATCGCATAGCCCCTCGCCGGGGTTATCGATTCCGGGTCTCCCTCCGCTTCGTGCTCGCGCCCCGGAATGACGCTCTCTCTGCTCTTCACAATCCCTCCCGAATAACGCAACATGCGCGCGGGAGAAGTCCCACCCGCTCCAACGATTCGAACACGGCGACGGCGTCGATGGATGCCGCCAAGCCCGGAGTGACGATAATGAGGAAACGCCCAGACAGCGGCCGCGCGCCGCTGGAAGAAGTTGCCCGCAATGGACTGCTGCATCGCCGCGCCCTGTTAGGCGGCGGCATCGCGCTCGCCGGCGCGATGACAACCGGCGCCGCCACGACCCGCGCCGCTGCCGAGCCGCTCGCCAACCCACCGCCGCTGACCAATCCGCCCTGGACCAACATGCCCGGCATCGTCACGCCGGTGCTGCAAACGCCGTCCCGTTTCGAAAAGAACGTGGTGCGCGTGCTGTCCAACCCCAAGGGCGAAGCGCGCACCCAGCACGCGCGCGCGCCGCTGCAGATGCTCGACGGCACCATCACGCCGAACGCGCTGCATTTCACCATTCTACATTCGGGCATTCCCGACATCGACCCGGCTCAGCACCGCATGATCATCCACGGCATGGTCAAGCGCACGCTCGAATTCACCGTCGAAGACCTGATGCGCTATCCGATGGTGACGCGGAAGCATTTCGTCGAATGCGGCGGTAACAGCGGCTCGATGTTCTCCAACGTGCCGGTACAGGCCACGGTGCAGCAGCTCCATGGCCTCGTCTCCTGCGCCGAATGGACCGGCGTGCCGCTGTCGGTGATCCTCGACGAAGCCGGCATCGATCCGAAGGCGGTGTGGATCGTCGCCGAAGGCGCCGACGATCTCCTCGTCAGCCGCAGCATCCCGCTCAAGAAGGGCTACGAAGACGCGTTGATCGCCTTCTACCAGAACGGCGAGCGGCTGATGCCCGGCAACGGCTATCCGATGCGGCTGCTGTTGCCCGGCTACGAAGGCAACATGAATACCAAATTCCTGCGCCGGCTCTACATCACCGACCAGCCGGCCATGACCTTCTACGAGACGCGCAACTACTCGCCGCTGTTGCCCGACGGCAAGGCCTACCGGTTCTATTTCGTCAACGAGGTGAAATCCTTTATCACCAGGCCGTCGTTCGGCATGAGCCTGAAAGCGCCGGGCTATTACGAAATCTCCGGCATCGCCTATTCGGGCACCGGCACCATCACCAAGGTTCTGGTCTCCGCCGACGGCGGCAAGAGCTGGGGCGAAGCCGCGGTCGAAGGGCCGGCCGTGCCGAAGGCGTTCACGCGCTTCCGCATGCCGTGGCGCTGGGACGGCCAGCCGGTCACCATCACCAGCCGCGCCTGGGACGATTCCGGCGCGGTGCAGCCGCTGCGCGCCGACTTCGTCAAGCTGCGCGGCGAGACCAAAAAGCCGGTGAAGAGCCCCTACGCCTTCGCCAACCAGCACTACAACAGCCTCACCGCCTGGGGCATCGACGCCAAGGGGGAGATCAAACATGTCTATGCGTAAGCTCCTCGCCATCTTTACCGCGCTCATCGTCGCCCTCGCCTCCTCGGCCGCGCTCGCCGCCAACACGCCGAATCTCGGCAAGCCGGTGACCGAGAACGACATCAAGGCCTGGGACATCACCGTGCTGCCCGATGGCACCGGCCTGCCGCCCGGCAGCGGCACCGCGGCGCAAGGCGCCAAGCTGTTCGACGACAAGGGCTGCTCGATCTGCCACGGCAAGGACGCGCGCGGCGGCCAATCCAACATGCTGATCGGCAACCCGTCGCTGGTCGCAGGCGGCATCGACGCCAACAAGACCATCGCCAATTTCTGGGGCCAGGCAACGACCCTGTTCGACTACATCCGCCGCGCCATGCCGTGGCCGACGCCGCACACGCTGTCCGACGACGAGGTCTACGCGCTGTGCGCGTATCTGCTCGCCGGCAACAACATCATCCCGGCCGACGAGCCGATGAACGCGCAGACGCTCCCCAAGGTGAAGATGCCGAACCGCGACAACTTCATCATCAAGTTCCCGGGCACGGATTTGACGCGTCATTGCGAGCGAAGCGAAGCAATCCAGGAGGCTTGCGCGAGCGGCGAGACCGCCTGGATTGCTTCGTCGCTTCGCTCCTCGCAATGACGAAATTCACCCACGTACGACCGGACTAAGCTCCCCGTCATTCCGGATCGCCGCAAAGCGGCGAGTCCGAAATCCATAGCCCCTGTACTGGGGAATTCCGGGCTCCTCGCTTCGCTCGGCCCCGGAATAACGAACCGGCCGACGAGCCGATGAACGCGCAGAGCTGCCCAAAGTGAAGATGCCGAACCGCGACAACTTCATCATCAAGTTCCTGGGCAGAATCTAAGTCGGACGTTCGGCAGATTTGCTCCCCTCGTCATTCCGGATCGCCGCGAAGCGGCGAGTCCGGAATCCTGCCCTTGCTGGGTTTACGGATTCCGCGCTCCTCGCTTCGCTCGGCCCCGGAATGACGAAGGGCGTGTGACCCGATCGCGGGCGCGTAAACCCCTCAAAACTCCCGCCCCATCAGCCGATCCACCGAATAGCGGCCGCCGCCGCGAAAGAAGATCGCCAGGCACAGGAGCCACCACAGCAGCGCGTATTCGATGCCCCGCGACGTCCAGAAATATCCGAACTGCCATTGGAAGAAGACGATGATCACGCCCATCTCGATCCAGACGATCAACGCGGCAACCCGCGTGAACAGCCCGATGGCGAGACAGATCGCGGCGGCCAACTCGGCGAAAACGGCGAGCCAGGCCCACAGCAGCGGCAGCGGCACGCCCATCTTCTTTTCGATGTTGGGCGCCAGCGCCATGGCGGTGCCCGCCATGATCTTCTGGATGCCATGCGGCACCAGCACCGCGCCGGTTGCAAACCGCATGAACGAATAGCTCGCCGGCGCGAAAGTCTCGTAGAGCCCGCCGAGAGCCGGAAAGATCAAGCGCGATCGGTCGATGATACCCGTAGGCATGTTTCCTCCTCCGCCCTGCCAATTCGTTGTCCGAGACTAACACCACAGGCGCGATCTTCATTCCGGCTGCCCGATTTCAATGAGCGACACGGCCGCATCCTTTGGCGCTCGCTTCATCGGTTCGTCATTGCCGGGCTTGACCCGGCAATCCATGCAGCACCGCATTTCAGCATGGACCACCGGGTCAAGCCCGGTGGTGACGAAGCAGGTGTCCGGACGGGCGAAGACCCGACGATTTGGCCTGATGACGACTTGGCATGATGACGACTTGGCCTGATGACGACTTGGCCTGATGACGATTAGACGATAAGTTATCCCCCTCTTGGAACATTTCGGTCATTTCTGCGTCCTACAGAGAATCGCGTCGTCTGCAAGGTGCTGCCTCTAACGCCATCTCACGTGAGGAGCCCGCTATGGACCTGATCTCCCAAGATACCCGCCAACGGACGTCGAACGCGCAAACGGCGTCCAACGCGACTTCGGACCACGTCTCGCGCGCGTTGGGTGAGGCCGTCGTGCGGATTTGGGGCTATCTGCCGCGCGACGTTCAATCCCGTCTTTTCAACGAGACCTTGAACTTCCAGCACCGGCTGATGCGGCCGCAGCTTGCGAGCCTGCTGCACGGCAAGCATCCGCGCACATCCGGGGCGAGACAAGCCCGCGCCATGCTGGAGCCCGACAGCCTCGGCGGCTAGCGCACCTGCGACGCAGGCTTTGCAGTGAGCGGCCGGCGGTCATGAAATCGGCGCCGGTCACCGCCCTGATGTTGTTCCTGAAAGTCGCCGTGTTCGACATGCTCACCGGCGCGTTTTTCGTGTTCACCCTGGCGCTCGTTCTCACCGCCCTGCCCGGCCATGCGCTCGATCTGCGCTGGATCGACGTCGTCCCGCAGTCGCCGCAATTCATCTACGACCGCTATTTCACCACGGCCGGCGGCGCGCCGCAGCCGCGCGCCCCCAGCGAGGCCGAGCTGATCGAGTGGCAGATCGCGGAACGGGAGCGGCGGCTGAGGGAATTGGGGGCTGGAGGCATGACCAACTACGCAAACGCGGATGCTATGCGGCTGCGGAAAATTGTGCCAAGCGGCTTCGAAGTCGGAGCACTCGGACTCTTAGGCGCCCGGGAGAGCCAAGCTCCTGATATTCATGACCTTTGCCAAGACTAACCAGTAAACCCCAATCCCGCGCCGACACCTTGGAGCGAATAGCATCCAGGTTGGCCCTCGCCTCTAACATCCTGGTAGGATCGACGGTTAAGTCCGACGCGCCAAGATATACTTGCCGAAGGTAGGTTCGATAACGCTCACGACGCGCTTGGCTTGAAATCGCGCGGGCAGTCTCGCCTTCGGCAAAATCAGCAGTAGCCTCGCTGATAATTTTGTTGAGGCCGGCTTCCAGGCCCCAGTTCCGATCATATGCGGGAAGTTTTGTCGAGTTGAGATTGAAGGCGCATGTATTCGCGCCACGGCTGCGGGAGCTCCGCCATTGGCTAGGCCTTTCTTTTATGCAGGCTTTTCACCTGCGACAGTCAAAATGACGGCACTCGAAAGGCTGTCCGGGGATCTCAACGCAGAACGCTATGCCTGCGCAGAGCTATCCGGGCCGCCGAGGACCCTCAACTATAAGGACGCCAGAACTACACCTTGTTACGCCAGAAAGGAAGAGGGGCGGCCACAGCCGCCCCCGGGATAGTCCGCCAATGAATCAGCTTGTTAGTTGAATTCGGTACGTATCCGACCACTCTCGCCGGAGATTATCAAGAATCCTGCTGGCCTCCTCATTGGTGCTCGCTATTCTGCCCTGTGTCCTCGCCAAAGATAGCAGAAGCAAATCGAGCGCAAGCGTTGGGCCCGAAAATTCTTCAGGGAGGCTGGCTGATTCCTCCATCTCCTCCGACGTACTCGGCACGCCAAGCTTTCGAAGCGGATCGTAAAGCTGTGAGAAGAACGGGTGGGCGGTATTTATAGTCAAGATAATTCGGCCGAAGCGATGTTTGACGTCATAAAATGGCCAATACTCATCGTGTTTAAATTCGATGATGTATTTTGAATTTTTAATACGCTCAAACGCCTGCTCATCCGTTTCGCCTTCTCGCTGAAGCGTCGATGCTAGTCCGCGCAGATTTGCTTCAAGCTGTGCTTCCTCCTCAGGAGTCGTCGGCGCCGGAAGAGCATTTAACAGCATTGGGTCCGCATGTGTCGCCCTAGCCTCGCTCGCGGTTGGTTGAGCCGGATTCCGGCTTGCCGCGAGTACCCCTTGCACACGCTTTAGCTCGTCATTGATCGTGGTGATCTCGCCACCGATCGTCTCTTTGATGACATCCTCGACGTAACCTTTGAGGCGAACCCCTTGTTTATTTGAAGCCACCCCGAACGCCTCATCAAGCGTTCCTGGGAAATCAATTTGAAGCCGATACCAGTGGGTTACGCTATGGCGAGTTGTGATTTTTGGCATGGGGCCGGCAAACACTTCGCGATCGTTGCGAAGAATCGATACCGTCATCCCGTCAAAAATCCGCAATTCGTTGCGCAGAGTTTTTCTAGATAAGCTCGACCACTCTTCGATGGGTAGCCGAAACAGCCGAATTGTAATAGGTGCCTTGTCTTGGCTACCTTCCTGGATTGGAATGTAGGCTGGCTTGGCGATTATCAGGCGGCTCTGTTGAGCGGTGCCGTCCAAAAACTTTATGTGCCGTGCATTTGACATCGAGTACGTTGGATCAAATGCTTCAATACGCCGGTTATTGACGTAAAGTTTAACGCCGCGAGAAATGTGGCGCCGATAAACACGGGCCATTTCTTTTACTGCATGATCAACAAGGGTTCGCGCTGTTCGATATGTGAGCCGATCGCATTGCGGCATGTAGACGATCGTCCCAGACTTCCCAAGCCGATTTTCTAATTCGCCGTCCGACTCGCCAAGCAGCTCTTGCTCGTCTCGCCCAGCGGGATAAACCATCGGCTTTCTGAAAATTTCAGCTACTTCGTCAGGAAGCTCTGTCTGGAGCACTGGATCGGGCAACTGAACCAAATTCGATCGATCCTTGCCAACCTCCTCCACGTCAAGTGTCATATTGTAAATCGCGCCTGGCTCCTGCCAGGAATAAATTTCGAGTACCGGGCCCATACTAAGGGCGGCGGTTTTCATCCCCATTCCAAATCGCGCAATTCCTTCTCTATTCCCATAATTCAGGGACCCACCGAAAGCAGTAGCCACCTTCAGCACATTTGGCGGCATTCCCGCGCCATTGTCATAGACTGCCGTGTCGATCTGATAGTCACCCTTTTTGCCGCTCTGTCGGAAATAGATTTCGAATCTCATTCGCATTCGCCTGCAACGCGTTATCCACGTGCTCACAAAGAGCGGAAGTTGTATGGTTGTAACCAACATCTCTAAGAGACTGAATTAGCGTCTGTGCGAAAAACAGCGGCACAGTCGCCTTCTCTTTCAAAATTCAATTCATGACAGCCTTGCCACCGCGAGGCGCATCCGCACCCCAGTTTGCAGTAGCGACGGCGTCGATAGATTCTCGATTCTCCTGGTCGCCCAATTCTTGCACTTGATTATCGGTCGTAAGCATTTGAATCTCCTTCGTTTATGATACCTGCTGTAGGTATCGGAGCGAGCGGGATGATGTCCCCCTCGACTAATAGGAGATGAAGGCTTCTCAACGTTACGCGACCACCTTTAGTCGGGCCGCTTGCTCCGCACTCCACTCGAACCCCTCTCTTTGATTCGCTTAAAGTCACTGAATGTCGTCACCAAAGCCATAGACGAGAGCACGCTGAGAAACCCCGCAATTTCAATGTTTGGTCTCCTATCGGGAGACATATCTTGACAATTGTCGCCGATCTAGTACATAGGCACCGCTCGCTCACAGAAGGGCGCTTTCCGGATGCGATCCTGAAGGTGGAGCGAGCGCGGTGCCCGGATGCGGTCTCGCAAACCGTGTTCGGGCGGTTCGGAAACTCGCCCGGCCTGCCACGACGCAGGTCTGCCAGGAGCTGGCTGCCCGGGTAGCGCATGTCGTCGCTATCATGAAGCGCGGGACCGGACTGAGCCGAGGATAAAATCTCGGCGAGAACCGCGGTAGAGCGCCGAAAGGCGAGCGCGTCCGCCAAAAGCGGCGCGCGCCGCGAAGAACGTTTCAGACAGGCCCGTTCTGCCTGCTGGCGGGACCCGCGGTATCTACCCCCCGCGTCTTTCGGCGCTCCGCCTCCCCTTCGTTTGTTTGGAGGCCCGTTCGTGAACATCGTTGGCAAACCTCGGGGCGCAAACAAAAACGCGCAGCGCGAGAAGGATTGAGTACGCCATTGCGAAGATCACTTCTCCCCGCGTGCGGGAAGAAGCAGCCGTTCGCTCCCTTCCGACACGAACGTCTCGCAGGTGGCCCGATGACAGTGTCGCTCGCCGGAGTCTGGCAGGTGTGATCCGCGTCACAGACACCGCGCTCCGCCGCAACTTAACTTAAAGTTGCAAATAAACCCGCCTTTCCCGCGCGGAAAGGCAAGCGGGGAGACACCATCATGACAACGACAATCCCATCGAACTACACGCCACTCGAGAAGACGGCCCGTCGCCTGGCGCGCGGCGCGCGCCGGGTTGGACCGGCCGATGCGCAAGAGACGTTGACTGTCAGCATCCGGGTCCGGCGCCGGGCGGATGCGCCGGCCCTGCCCGACCTGCAACATGCCGGGCCGCCAACAGTCGGCGGCGCCGCGCCGTTGTCGCGCGAAGACTTTGCGGCACGTTACGGCGCCGATCCCGTCGACCTCGAGGCGGTCGCGCACTTTGCCCGCATGAACGGACTGCGGATCGTCGAGAGCAGCATTCCGCGACGTACCGTCGTGCTCTCCGGCACCGTCGCGCAGATGAATCACGCTTTCGCGGTCGATCTCGGACACTATGAATCCCCGCACGGCAGCTACCGCGGCCGCGAGGGCGCCATCCACGTGCCTGCCGAACTGGCGCCTGTCATCGAAGGCGTGTTCGGCCTCGACAATCGGCAGATGGCGAAACCGCTCAACGTGCTCGGACCCGCGCAGGTGACGACGCCGCTGACCCCGCCGCAGGTCGCCAAGCTCTATGGCTTTCCCGCGACTCCCCCCACGGCCGCGGGAGAAACGATCGGCATTCTGGAATTCGGCGGCGGCTTCATCGCCAGCGATGTCCAGCAATATTTCAAACAGCTCAACCTCAAGGCTCCGGCCATGACCGTCGTCGGCGTCGATGGCGCGACCAATGCTCCGGGCAGCGCCTCGAATCCGAACGGCGCTGACGGCGAGGTCGCGCTCGATATCAGCGTCGCGGGCGCCGTCGCGCAGGGCGCCGCCATCGCGATGTATTTCGCGCCATGGACCGAGCAGGGCTGGGTGGACGTGGTCACCACCGCCGTCCACGACGCGACCAACAAACCTTCGGTCATTTCCATCAGCTGGGGCTGGCCGGAAGACGAAAGCATCGACGGCCTGACCTGGACGGCGGCGGCGATGAACGCTGTCAGCTCGACCTTCCAGGAAGCGGCTTTGCTGGGCGTGACCGTGCTGGCTGCGAGCGGCGACAACGGATCGGGCTGCGGCATCGGCGACGGCAAGGCCCACGTGCTCTATCCAGGATGCGATCCGTGGATCACGTCGTGCGGCGGCACTACCATCGAGAACGTCTCCGGCAGCACGTTCCAACAAGCGACCTGGAACGACAACGGCGTCACCGGCGGCGGCATCAGCACGAACTTTCCACTGCCCTATTGGCAGTCGTGGGCCAGTGTGCCCTCGTCGGCGAATCCGGGCGGCGGCACCGGCCGCGGCATTCCGGACATCGCCGGAAATGCCGATCCGGACAGCGGCTACGAACTCGTCCTCTACGGCTCGGCTTATGGTCCGGTCGGTGGCACGAGCGCGGTGGCGCCGCTCTATGCCGGCCTCGTGGCGCTGCTCAACGCCAATCTCGCCGAACCCGTCGGGTATCTGAACAACAATCTCTACGCCTACGCGGGCAGCGACGTTTATGTCGATATCGCCGACGGTCAGAGCAACGCCACCGGCGGCGCACCGGGTTACAAGTCCGGGCCCGGCTGGGACGCCTGCACCGGCCTCGGCAGCGTTAATGGCACCGCCCTGCTCTACGCGCTTGAAGGCGTCGGCCTGCCGCCCGCTCTCGCCGAGTACAAAGGCGCGCTCACCATGGCCTGGAAAGGCGAGGAGCGCGACGATCGAATTCTTCTTCAGCAGCTTCAACGGCACCATCTGGGCGGCACAGCAGCAGGTGCCGAACGTGGCGACCAGCGCGGGCGTCGCCTTGGCGGCTCTCGGCAATTCTCTGTACATGGCGTGGAAAGGCGAAGGCGACGACCAGGGCATCTACTACTCGGTATTCAACGGCACCTCCTGGGCGGCGCAAAAGCAAATCGCGGGCATCGGCAGCAGCACAGGTCCGCGGCTCGCCGTGCTCGGCAATAATCTGTACATGGCCTGGAAGGGCGTCGAAGGCGACCAGCGCCTGTTCTGGAGCATGTTCAACGGCTCAACCTGGACGACGCAGCAGCAGATTGCCGGCGTCGGCAGCAGCGTCGGCCCGGCGCTGGCCGTGTTCAACGGCGTGCTCTATGCGGCCTGGAAGGGCATCTACGGAGATCCCGGCATCTGGTATTCAAGCTTCAACAACGGCACCTGGACGGCGCAAAAGCAGGTGCCCAATGTCGGCACCAGCCTCGGGCCGTCGCTCGCCGTGTTCAACGGCAAGCTCTACGCGGTGTGGAAGGGCGAGTTCCTGGATCAAAGCCTGTGGTACTCGAGCTTCAACGGCACGGCCTGGACCGCCCAGCAACAAATACCCAACGTAGCGAGCAGCGTCGGCGCCGGGATCGCCGCGTCGGGCAATGCGCTCTATGCGGCGTGGAAGGGCGAGCACGGCGACCAGTCGATGTGGTACTCCAGCTTCAACGGCACCGCCTGGGCGGCACAGAAGCAGCTGCCATTCGGCACGAGCCCCGACCTCACCGTGGAGGCCAAGGCGGCGTGAAGCTCTTCGCCCCACCACAGTAACGGAAGCGCCCGCGCTTGAAGCAGAGCGCGGGCGCATCGCACCAAACAATCACACAGGGAGTACTACAACTTGAACGTCTCGTAGGTGGCCGGATGAAACAGTTCGTCGACCGAGAGGCGCCGCGAGGACAGGCCTTCGGCATGATGCTGCGCGAGGAAATAATCCAAAACCTTGCGGTTCGGCTCGACGCCGTAGGACCAGAAATCCTGGCCCATCAGGCCGCGCGCTTCGGCGAGCCGCTCCTCGACGAACGGCAGCGTCACCTTGGTGGCGGAGGTGTCGGAGAGTTTGGCGAGGCCGGCCTGTTTCGACGCCTCGAAGGCCTTGAGCACCGCGCCCGGCAGCCACGGATGCCGCTCGGCGAGCTCGCGGCGGATGCCGACCGCGTGCATGATCGGGAAATAGCCGGTGCGCTTGAAATAATCCTTGGCGACCGCCACCGGATCGGGAAACAGCCAGCCGATATGCGGATGGCCCTTCTCGACCAGCGTCGGCGGCCGCGGCGCGATGAAGCCGTCGATCTCGCCCTCCTCGAGCAGCGCCGAGATGGTCTTGCCCTCGGGCGCGTTGTCGAGCCGCACGCCGGGCGGCAACTGCACAGTGATCTTCTCCGGCCGGCCCGCGTGCTCGATGCCGCCGCGGATCCAGTGGATGTCGGAGCGCTTGACGCCGTAGTCATCTTCGAGGAAGGCGCGCGCCCACACGTTGGCGGTGAGCTGATATTCCGGCACGCCCACCTTGCGGCCTTTCAGATCGGCCGGCTTCTTGATGCGGTCGGTGCGCACATAGATCGAGGTGTGGCGGAAGGCGCGCGACACGAAGGCCGGCACCGCGATGTAGGGCGAATTGCCGGCCGCGGTCTTGACCGAATAGCTCGACAGCGAGACTTCGCAGATGTCGAACTCGGCGGCGCGGAAGGCGCGGAAGAAGATCTCCTCCGGCACCAGCGTCATGAACACCGGATCGACGCCGTCGATCTGCACGCTGCCGTCGATCAGCGCGCGGGTGCGGTCGTAGTCGCCGACAGCGACGGAAAGTTCGAGCTTGGGCATGTGGATACTCTCACGGTGAGGCGAAGAAGCGTACATAGCCGCACACGCGCGGTTGTGCCAATACACCCGTCTCCACAAAGCCGATGAGGCGGAAAATGCGCTCGGCAGTGCTCAGTGGCCGGTGAACGGCTCGGCCGGCGCGATGTCGGTGATCTTGAACTGCACGCGTTCCTCGCCCTGCCAGCGGTCGAGCGAAAAGGTACCGGCGGCGTGGATCTGCCGGCCGCGGTTATGAAGGAGAGCTTGTCCGAGTTTTTGTCCCGCCGCGCGGAACGCGATGGCATTGACGGCGGAGCCGTCGCCGGATTTGAGCCGCACGCGCGTGTGCGCCTGGCCGACGTCCTCGGCGAACGTAATGGTGTGCGCCGGCAAGGCGATGACCGGCTCGGGATTGCCGGCGCCGAACGGGCCGGCGCGGGCGATCATCGCCACGAGATCGGCGTTGGCGCCGGCGGCGCTGATCGCGCCGTCGATCATGAGGCCGCTCGCGCGCCGCGCCGCTTCGACATCGGCGGCGAGCGCGGATTCCAGATACGCGCGCCATTCGGCCAGCGCGCCTTTGCGGAGCGTCACGCCGGCCGCCATCGCGTGGCCGCCGCCTTTGAGGAGCAGACCCTCGGCGACGGCGCGGCGCACCGCGCGGCCGATATCGACGCCGGTGATGGAGCGGCCGGAGCCGGTGCCGATGCCGCCGGGCTCCATCGCGATGGCAAACGCCGGCCGGCCGAATTTTTCCTTCAGCCGCGCGGCGACGAGACCGACGATGCCCGGATGCCAGCCCTCGGCGGCAGTGACCACGACCGCGCCTTTTTCCTCGAGCCCGAGCGCGGCCATTGCTTCGGCTTCGGCCTGCGCCAAAGTGTCGAGTTCGATCGCCTGCCGTTCCCGATTGAGCCGGTCGAGTTCGGCGGCAATCTTCGCTGCTTCGATCGGATCGTCCTCGATCAAAAGCCGCACGCCGAGGTCGGCGCGGCCGATGCGGCCGCCCGCATTGATGCGCGGGCCGAGCAGGAAGCCGAGATGCCAAGCTTCCGGCGGACCATTAAGTCGCGCCACGTCCATCAGGCTGGTGTGCCCTGCCCGCTCGCGCCGGCGCAGCGCCAGCAGGCCCTTGGCAACGAAGGCGCGGTTCAGCCCGATCAGCGGCACCACGTCAGCGACGGTGCCGAGCGCGACATCGTCGAGGAAGGACAGCAGATCGGGCTCCTGGCGCGCGCCATTCCAGAAACCGCGGCGGCGCAGTTCGCGGTTCACCGCGACCACCGTCATGAACACGAGCCCGACGGCCGCCAGATGACCAAGCCCGGAAAGATCGTCGCGCCGGTTCGGATTGACGACCGCAACCGCCGGCGGCAGCACCTCGTCGGCCTGATGGTGGTCGATGACGACGACATCCATGCCGCAGGCGCCGGCTTCGATCAGTGGCTCGATGCTGGTGGTGCCGCAATCGACGGTGACGAGCAGCGTCGCGCCGCGTTCGCCAAGCGCGCGGACCGCCTCGACATTCGGGCCGTAGCCTTCGAACAAACGGTCGGGAATGTGGATCAGCGGCTCGACGCCGCAAAAGCGCAGATACCGCGCCAGCAGCGCCGCCGAGGTGGCGCCGTCAACGTCGTAATCGCCGAAGATCGCGATGGTCTCGCCGCGCGTGACGGCATCGGCGATGCGCGCCGCCGCTTCCTTCATGCCAAGCAGAACGTCGGGATCGGGCATCGCCCGCCTGATCGCCGGATCAAGAAAGGCCTCGACCGCGTCGACATCGACATTGCGGCCGGCCAGGATGCGCGCCAGCAGTTCAGGCAGTTCATGGCGCTGCGTGATCGCGAGCGCGCGTGCGGCCGTGCGCTCATCGAGCCGGTCGCGCCAAGTGCGGCCGGTCGCGGAGCTTTCGACGCCGAGGAAAAGGCGATTTTGGTCGGGCATTTTCCGTTCGTCATTCCGGGGCGCGCCGTCAGGCGCGAGCCCGGAACCCATAGTCACAGTCTACGCCAGATTCACGCGGCGGTGGTTATGGATTCCGGACGCGCCACTTCGCGGCGATCCGGAACGACGCTGGACCAATCAAAACTTATCCAGCAGCCGGTGTTCGGCCCTGATCCAGCGCACCGTGCCACTGACCGAGCGCATCACCACCGTTTCGGTCTCGATCACGTTGTGGCCGAACTTGACGCCGGCCAGCATCGGCCCGTCGGTCACGCCAGTCGCCGCGAACAGGCAGTCGCCCTTCACCATGTCGGCGATCTGATATTTCTTGCGATGATCCTTGATGCCCATGCGGGTGGTGCGTTCGCGCTTCTCGTCGGTGTCGATGATGAGCCGCGTCTGCATCTGCCCACCGGTGCAGCGGAGCGCCGCAGCCGCAAGCACGCCTTCGGGTGCACCGCCGATGCCGATATAAATATCGATTCCGGTCTTGTCCGGCTGCGCGGTGTGGATGACGCCGGCGACGTCGCCGTCGCTGATCAGGCTGACCGCGGCCCCCGCCTTGCGGACGCCGGCGATGATGTCGGCATGCCGCGGCCGATCGAGTACCATCGCGGTGATCGCTTCGGGCGGCACACCCTTGGCCTTGGCCAAATTGCGGATGTTTTCTTCGGCCGGTGCATCGAGGTCGACGACGCCGTTTGGGTAGCCCGGTCCGATCGCGATCTTGTCCATGTAGATGTCGGGCGCGTGCAGCAATGCGCCCTCGTCGGCCATGGCGAGCGTGGCGATGGCGCCGGGCATGTTCTTGGCGCACAGCGTCGTGCCTTCGAGCGGATCGACCGCGATATCGACCTTCGGGCCGCCGCCCTTGCTGCCGACCTTCTCGCCGATGAACAGCATCGGCGCTTCGTCCATCTCGCCCTCGCCGATCACGACAGTACCTTCGATGGGCAGCTTGCCGAGTTCGCGCCGCATGGCGTCGACCGCAGCCTGGTCGGATTTCTTCTCGGCGCCGCGGCCACGCAACCGCGCCGCCGCGACCGCGGCGCGCTCGGTCACGCGTGCCAGTTCGATCGAGAAGATGCGCTCGATCATCGAGGTGTGCGGCACAACAATCGACGCCATCGTTTCTTCCCCAAAACACCCGCGCGACGCCCGCGCGGCTCAATTCTTCTCAATGCGGATAACCTGCGGCTGGCCGGAGATTACACGGTCGCGCCGCACGGCGGAAAGCGCCCTGCGCACCGCGTCCTCACTGGTCGCGTAGGTTATCATGATGACCGGGACCGCTTCGCCGGAACGGCCGGACGGCGACGGTCCGCGCGCGCCACCGACGTGGCGCTGCACGATCGACTCCAGCGAAATGCCCTGCTGGGCGAGGCGGCGCGCAATGGTGGCCGCGGTACCGGGCCGGTCGCGGGCCAGCAGCCGGATGTAATAGCCGCCCTCGTGGTGCTGCATCGGCGCCTTGCGGGTCGCGGTCATGTGGGCCGCCGGACGGCCGAACGGCGCATTGCGCACGCCGCGGGCGATATCGGCGAGGTCCGATACTACCGACGACGCGGTCGCAAGGCCGCCTGCGCCGGGACCGACGAGCGTGATCGGCGACAGCCCCTCGGCATCGACTGTGACCGCATTGGTCACCCCCATGACCTGAGCGATGGCCGACTCTTTCGGCACCATCGTGGGATGCACGCGCTGTTCGATGCCGGCTTCGGTCTTCACCGCGACTCCCAGCAACTTGACGCGATAGCCGAGTTCGTCCGCGGCATCGAGATCGGCAAGCGAGATCGAGGAAATGCCTTCGACATAGATGGCGTCGGGATCGAGCTTGGTGCCGAAAGCGAGGCTCGCCAGGATCGACAGCTTCTGCGCGGTATCATGGCCCTCGATGTCGAATGTCGGGTCGGCTTCGGCATAACCCAGCCGCTGCGCCTCGCGCAGGCAGTCGGCGAAGGCGAGCCGGTCCTGCTCCATGCGCGACAGGATGTAATTGCAGGTACCGTTGAGAATGCCATAGACGCGTGCAAACGCGTTGCCGTTGAGCCCCTCTCGCAGCGTCTTGATGATCGGAATACCGCCACCGACCGAGGCTTCGAAATTGAGCGCGACGCCCCGCCGCTCCGCCAGCACCGCGAGCTTCTGGCCGTGGCGGGCAAGCAGCGCCTTGTTGGCGGTCACGACCGATTTGCCGGACGACAACGCAGTCTCGACCGCCGCCTTGGCGGGATCACCGGCGCCGCCGATCACCTCGACCAGAACGTCGATCGCCGGATCGCGCGCGAGTTCGACCGGGTCGGCGACCCAACGGATTTTCTTGAGATCGATACCGCGCTTCTTGCTGCGCGAGCGGGCGGAGACTGCGACGACTTCCACCGGCCGGCCGCAACGCGCAACCATCTTGTCACGACCGCGTTCCAACAATTGAACGACGGCGGCGCCGACGGTCCCCAGTCCGGCAAGACCGACTTTCAGCGCTTCGGCCATAAAACGTCGCCAATTGAAGGAAGCGACCGCCGACTAGCGTCGCGTCGCGAGCGGGACGACGTTGTGCAGCATTTCCGGCCCGGTTTCAAGAAAGCGGCGGATATTGCGCGCCGCCTGACGGATGCGCTGCTCGTTCTCGACCAGTGCGATGCGGACATGGCCCTCGCCGTACTCGCCGAAGCCGGCGCCCGGCGCCACCGCCACACTCGCCTTCTCGACCAGCAGCGTCGAGAACTCCACGCTGCCGAGCGGCCGGAACGGCTCCGGGATCGGAGCCCAGGCGAACATCGATGCCGCCGGCGGCGGCACGTTCCAGCCGGCGCGGCCGAAGGATTCGACCAGCGCATCGCGGCGACGCCGATAGGTCGCGCGCATTTCGTGAATGCAGTCGTCAGGGCCGTTGAGCGCAGCGGTCGCCGCGACCTGGATCGGCGTGAAGGCGCCGTAATCGAGATAGGATTTCACCCGCGCCAGCGCGGCGATGATGCGCTCATTGCCGACCGCGAAGCCAATCCGCCAGCCAGGCATCGAGTACGTCTTCGACATCGAGGTGAACTCGACCGCAACATCCATCGCGCCCGGCACCTGCAGCACCGAAGGCGGCGGATGGCCGTCGAAATAGACCTCGGCGTAAGCCAGATCAGACAGCACCAGGATGCCGTGCTTCTTGGCGAATGCGACGAGGTCGCGATAGAAATCGAGATCGGCAGTGCAGGCCGTCGGATTCGACGGATAGCAAACGACGACGGCGATCGGCTTCGGAATCGAATGCAGCACCGCGCGTTCAAGCGCGGCAAAAAATGTGCTGTTGGCCTCCACCGGCACGGCGCGGGTCGTGCCACCGGCCATCAGAAAGCCGAAGGCGTGGATCGGGTAGGTCGGATTAGGGACAATGAGGACATCGCCCGGCGCGATGATCGCCTGCGCGACGTTGGCAAAGCCTTCCTTGGAGCCGAGCGTCGTAACGACCTGGGTCTCCGGATTGAGCTTCACGCCGAAACGGCGCGCGTAATAAGCAGCCTGGGCGCGTCGCAGTCCGGGAATCCCCTTGGAGGCGGAGTAGCGGTCGGTGCGCGGCTTGCCGATCGTCTCCTTCATCTTTTCGATGACATGCGCCGGCGCGGGCAGATCGGGGTTGCCCATGCCAAGGTCGATGATATCGGCGCCATCGTTGCGCGCAGCCGCCTTGGCCCGGTTGACAACCTCAAAGACGTAGGGCGGCAGGCGGCGAATGCGATAAAAGTCTTCCATGACGGTCTCGGCGCGGTTCGAAAGTACGGTGATTTAACCTTTGTATCACGGCTTGCCGGGCGCGCCACCGGCAGGTTTTCCGGTGGTGCCGGTCTGGATTGCACAGTCCGGCGGTGGGCCACCCGGCGGCACATTGGCAATGGCCTCCGCGCACAGGTTAGCGCGGTCGGTGAGCAGCGTATCGGTGGCCTGTTTGACCTCGTCGGGCGTGAGCGTGGTATCGCCCCGCGGCGGCGGCTCGGCAAACAGCGTCGGATATGTTCCGGACGACGACGTCGACGAGCAGGCCGGCAGCAGCGCAGCCATGGCTGCAGCCACCACTGCCGCGCACAGTCGCATTCGCGTGCCGCGAGCCACACTCATATAGGCTTGTCCCCAGCCCAGCATCGACGGGCCTGTCCAGCCGCATCCATGCTGCCTTCGGGCCGCCCCTCGCCCGCTCTTGTGCCGTTAAATTGTTTACCAATCCAATACTTACGGTGGCCAATTGAACGAGCACCCTAAGTTTTCGTACTCAGGTAATATGTCCAAACAAGGACGCCGGCGCGGGGACCCGGCTGCCGCGACTAACAGCGAATTTCGGCCCGAAATGCCCCAAGCGCCAGATTATCGGCTACGTCTTGTGCGTATGAGTGCGAAAAGCCATTTTTGGCAAAAGAGCCGGGTTGGCATTCTCCTGGGAGGCTGAGGAACACCGGTGCAGTCGCCATCAGAGCAGCAGGTGAAGATCGGCTCGGTCGATGTCGAGGCGTTTTCGCGCAATCTGGCGCGCCTGATTGAAAATGGCGGGCGGGCGCTGGCTGCCTACCTCAAGCCCCGCGAGCAGGGTCAACGCGATGCCGTCATGGCCGACGAGATCACCGAGGTGGTCAAGACGCTCGGCCAGGTCGCCGAATATTGGCTCGCCGACCCGCAGCGCGCCGTCGAACTGCAGAGCCGCCTGGGCAAAGCCTATCTCGATCTGTGGGCCGCGGCCGCCAAGCGGCTCGCCGGACAGGAGTCCAACCCGGTCGTAGCCCCCGCATCCGCCGACAAGCGCTTTGCCGATCCGGAGTGGAGTTCGAACCAATTCTACGACTTTCTCAAGCAGGGCTATCTGCTGACGACGCAGTGGGCGAACAACCTGGTCAGTGACGCTTCCGGTCTCGATGCGCACACCAAGCAGAAGGCGGAATTCTACGTGCGGCAGATCGCCAATGCGATGTCGCCGTCGAACTTCGTCCTGACCAACCCGGAACTGCTGCGCGAAACCTTCACCAGCAATGCCGACAATCTGGCACGCGGCATGCAGATGCTGGCCGAGGATATCGAAGCCGGCGGCGGTCATCTGCGCATCCGCCAGTCTGATTCTTCGATGTTCGAGGTCGGCCGCAATCTGGCGACGACCCCCGGCAAGGTCATTTTCCAGAATGACCTGATGCAACTCATCCAGTATGCGCCGTCGACGCCGACCGCGCTCAAACGCCCGCTGTTGATCGTGCCGCCATGGATCAACAAGTTTTATGTGCTCGATCTGACGCCGGAAAAATCATTCATCAAGTGGTGCGTCGATAACGGCATTACCGTGTTCTGCATTTCCTGGGTGAATCCGGACACCCACTTGGCGCAGAAGACGTTTGAAGATTACATCCGCGAAGGCCCCGTCGCCGCGCTTGACGTCATTGAAAAAATCACCGGCGAAGATCGCGTCCACACGATCGGATACTGCGTCGGCGGCACTCTCCTCTCGATCACGCTCGCCGCGATGGCGGCATGGCGCGATCAGCGCATCATGTCGGCGACGCTGTTCGCCGCGCAGGTCGATTTCACCCACGCCGGCGATCTCAAGGTCTTCGTCGACGAGCAGCAGGTCGAGGCGCTGGAACAGCGCATGGCTGCGCGCGGCTATCTCGAAGGCCGCACGATGGCGACAGTGTTCAATCTCATGCGCTCAAATGATCTGATCTGGCCGTATGTGATCAACAATTATCTCAAAGGCAAGGCGCCGTTCCCGTTCGATCTGCTGTACTGGAATTCCGATGCGACGCGCATGCCCGCCGCCAATCATGCGTTCTACGTGCGCTCGTGCTATCTGGAAAACAAGCTGGCGAAGGGCAGGATGACGATCAGCAATACGCCGATCGACCTCAAGTCCGTAAAGGTACCGATCTACAATCTGGCGACGCGCGAGGACCATATCGCGCCACCGAAGTCAGTGCTGCTCGGCAGCAAGTATTTCGGCGGGCCGGTGCGGTTTGTGCTCGCCGGCTCGGGTCACATCGCCGGCGTGGTCAACCCGCCGAACCGCAACAAATACCAATACTGGACCGGGCCGCGGCCGCGCAGCGCCAATCTCGACACCTGGCTTGCCAAGGCGACCGAGCATCCGGGGTCGTGGTGGCCGGATTGGCTCGCCTGGCTGAAAGACCAGGACGCAACCGAAGTGCCGGCGCGCGAACCCGGCGGCGGCGTACTGACGCCGATCGAGGACGCGCCGGGAAGCTACGTGAAATTGCGGGATTAGAACTCTCAGAATTGGTTATATTCCGCGATCACCGCGCCGAGATCGGGAAAGCGGATCATCAGACCCAGAGTGACCAACAAGCCGGTCAAGCTGAATATCGCCACCATGAGAAATCTGTATTCGGTCTCAGCCGAGATCGTTCGCCATTCTTCAGATGGCTCTCGGGATTGAACCCCAAATGAAAGAGATCGTGCCGCCGCAAGAACGAACGGAAAGAGCAAGAAAAATGGATCGCGCATCCGGGACTCCCACTGCTGTGGCGGGCCCACGATGCATGTTTCGATCAACCTCTTACGTCCTCCGTTCGGAGGATAGCGGCACCGGAATCGAATGGAACTTTTCGCCAGGCGGAATTTACGGAAACAGCGCGACCTGATCGATCCCCATCGTTTCCGGATAGCCAAGCATGACATTCATGTTCTGTACGGCCTGACCGGACGCGCCTTTGGTCAGATTGTCGAGCGCCGAACAGATAATGGCGCGGCCGGCGACGCGGTCGGCGGCAACCCCGATGAAGGTCATATTGGACCCGCGCACGTGCCGGGTCTGCGGCATGGTGCGGAACGGCAGAACATGGACGAACGGCTCATCGGCGTAAGCCTTCGCCAGCAGCGCATGAATATCCTCGGGCGAAGCCTTGTCGAGGCCGCGGACGTAGATGGTCGAGAGAATACCGCGGTTCATCGGCACCAGATGCGGCGTGAAGCTGACGATCACCTCGCGGCCGGCCGCGAGCGCAAACTCCTGGTCGAGCTCGGACATGTGGCGATGATGGCCGACGCCGTAAGCGTGGAAACCTTCCGATACCTCGGAGAAGAGCATTTCCTCCTTCGCCGCCCTGCCCGCTCCGGTCATGCCCGATTTGGCGTCGACTACGATTTCTTCCGGGTCGATCGCCTTGGCCTTGAGCAGCGGGATGAGCGCAAGCTGCGCGCAGGTCGTGTAGCAGCCGGGATTGGCGACGAGCCGCGCCGCCTTGATCTTTTGCCGATAGACCTCGGTGAGACCGTAGACGGCCTCTTTTTGCAGCGCCGGCGCGAAATGTTCATGACCGTACCAGCGCGCATAAGCAGCCGGATCGGCGAGGCGGAAGTCGGCCGACAGATCGACGACTTTGGTCGCCGGCGCGCGTGCGAGCAAATCGGCGATGACTTTTTGCGTCGTGCCGTGCGGCAGCGCGCAGAACGCAACATCGAGCCTCAGCGCGTGCCAGTCGGCATTCTCGATCGCCGTGAGCGTCGGCAAGGCGTATGGCGCGAATTGCGGGAACACGTCGGACATCGGCTTGCCGGCGCGCCGGTCGGCCGTCAGCAGCGCGATGTCGACGCGCGGGTGACGAATGAGCAGCCGCAGCAGTTCCGCGCCCGTATAGCCGGACGCCCCGAGGATGCCGATCTTGGCATTGTTAGCTTGCGCGGACATGATTCAACCTTTGCCTTTTGGACGATCAGGCCGAATCCGCGGCAAGTCTATCAGGGGTCGGTGCCGCGGAACCGGCGGCACGAGGGGCTAGCTATACGCCAAGACGCGCCCGTGCCGTATCGCAATAGCGACGGCGGCGGCGCACAGTCAAAACGGCCGGAAAGATCCTTGGCATGGCGGCGATATAGTGCGGGCCCCTGTTAGCGTCAAATGCGCTCTCGGGACCGCCCCCTAAATGGCATAGTCGCGCCTATAGTCATGGCTGATTCGCCGGGCCGTTGCGCGGGGGCGATCGAACCGCCACATCGACAGAGAAATCGCCATAAGAGGCTGGGGTAACCTATGGGAAAGTCAGCAAAAAAAACACCGGCACAAGGCGACCCGGACCTCTTTTCCGGAACTGGATCCGCGCGTCGCGGCGGCACCCGGCGGTCGAGCCCGGCGGCCGGGCGCGGATCGTCGGCTGAGTCGGCCTATACGGCAAAGCACATCGAGGTTCTGGAGGGGCTTGAGCCGGTCCGTCGGCGGCCCGGCATGTATATCGGCGGCACGGACGAAAAGGCCCTGCACCACCTGTTTGCCGAAGTCATCGACAATGCCATGGACGAGGCGCTCGCCGGCCACGCCGACTGGATCGAAGTCGAGATGGAGGCCGACGGCTTCATCACTGTCACCGACAATGGGCGCGGCATGCCGGTCGACCCGCATCCGAAATTCCCGAAAAAATCCGCGATCGAAGTCATCATGTGCACGCTGCACGCGGGCGGCAAATTCAACTCCGAGGTCTACGAGACCTCGGGCGGCCTGCACGGCGTCGGCGTTTCTGTCACCAACGCGCTGTCCGAGCGCATGGAGGTCGAGGTCGCGCGCGGCCAAAAACTCTACCGGATGATTTTCGAGCGCGGCAAACCGAAGACGAAATTGCAGGAAGTCGGCAAGGCGCCGAACCGGCGCGGCACCAAGGTAAGGTTCCTCCCCGACCCGCAAATCTTCGGCGAGAAGGCTCATTTCAAGCCGGAGCGCGTGTTCAAGATGACGCGCTCGAAGGCGTATCTGTTCGGCGGCGTCGAACTGCGCTGGTCGTGCGCCAAGGAGCTGTTGCGCGGCGTCGAGGATGTGCCCGAAAAGGCCACGTTCCATTTCGCCGACGGCCTGAAGGACTATCTGTCCGAGACGCTGTCTTCGGCGACGCTCGTCCATCCCGACATCTTCACCGGCAGCGCCGGCAAGATGGGCATCCATGGCGGCGTGCAATGGGCGGTGGCGTGGACCGCCGATGCGGACGGGTTCCTGAACTCCTACTGCAACACGATTCCGACGCCGGATGGCGGCACCCACGAATCCGGCTTGCGCACCGCGCTCTTGCGCGGGCTCAAGGATCACGCCGAGCGCATGAACCAGGGCAAGCGCGGTGCCGCGATCACCTCCGACGACGTCATGACCGGGGCCGGCGCCATGCTCTCGGTGTTCATCCGCGAGCCGGAATTCCAGGGCCAGACCAAGGATCGCCTCGCCACCGCCGAGGCGCAGAAAATCGTCGAGCAGGCCATCAAGGACCCGTTCGACCATTGGCTCGCCGGCAATCCGACCGCCGCCAACAGGCTGTTCGAATTTGTGGTCGAGCGTGCCGACGAGCGTATCCGGCGCAGGCAGGAAAAGGACATCGCGCGCAAGAGCGCTATCCGCAAGCTGCGGCTGCCGGGCAAGCTCGCCGACTGCACCAACGGCGCCGCCGCGGGCGCCGAATTGTTCGTCGTCGAGGGCGACTCCGCCGGTGGCTCGGCCAAACAGGCGCGCGACCGCGCCACGCAGGCAATTCTTCCGTTGCGCGGCAAGATCCTCAACGTCGCCTCCGCCGGCAAGGACAAGCTCGCACAGAACCAGCAGCTTGCCGATCTGGTGCAGGCGCTGGGCTGCGGCACCGGCGTTCACTATCGCGACGAGGATCTGCGCTACGGCCGGGTCATCATCATGACCGACGCCGACGTTGACGGCGCCCATATCGCGTCGCTCCTCATCACCTTCTTCTATCGGCAGATGCCGCACTTGATCGACAACGGCCACCTTTATCTTGCGGTGCCGCCGCTATTCCGCCTGTCGCACGGCGGCAAGATTTTCTATGCCCGCGACGACAAGCACCGCGAGGAAATCCTGAAGAAGGAGTTTCACGCCAACGCCAAGGTGGAAGTGAGCCGCTTCAAGGGGCTCGGCGAAATGATGGCCGCGCAACTGAAGGAAACCACCATGGACCCGCGCAAACGCACGCTGTTGCGCGTGATGCTCCTGCCTGACGATCAGAAAGCCACGGAAAAATCGGTCGAGCGGCTGATGGGGACCAAGCCCGAAGCACGCTTCGCCTTTATCCAGGAGCGCGCCGAGTTTGCCAACGAAGACGCGCTCGATGTTTGAGAAATGAGCGGCGCCCCCCTGCCGCTCATTCCCCGGTGACAGCCGTCAAGCCAGGGAACCCACGCGACCACGTCGAGCGGGCCTTGGCCGAAAGCGGTACGATCGCTAGGCTGATGCGACCTACGTCATTCTTGGAGGGCGGTCATGCCCGCAAACACGGTGAAAATACCCTCCTCATCCGGCGGCGTATTTGATTGTTATCTCGCGCTGCCGGCCTCGCCCGCCCCGACTCCGGCCATCGTGCTGGCGAATGCCATCGTCGGCGTTGACGAGGATCTGCGCGGGATCGCCGACGAGTTCGCGGCAGCCGGCTATATCGCGGCGGCGCCCGATCTGTTCTGGCGCTCGGTACCGGGGCCGCTGCCGCACGAGGACCCGCGCACCCGGCCGCGCGGCCAGCCGCGGCTCCAGAACATCAAGGTTGGCGAGGCCGACATGGCGGACACGCTCAAATACGTGCGCACGCTGCCGCAGCATAACGGCCGCGCCGCCGCCATGGGCTTTTGCTACGGCGGTCCCTACGCCATCCTTGGCCCGAAGCGGCTTGGCTATGAGGCCGGCATCTCCTGCCACGGCACCCAACTCCTCGATTTTATCCAGGAGCTCGACGGCCTCACGGCACCGGTCTGCATCATGTGGGGCGACAAGGACTTTGCCGCACCGCCGGAGGTGCGTGATGCCTACCGCGCCGCCGCGGGACGGCACACGAACGTGGAACTGCACGTCTTTCCGGGCATCGACCACGGCTACATGTTGCGGCTCAGCCCGGCGGCGTTCGATGCCAAGACCCGCACCTTCTCGATGTCGCGGGCGCTGGCCATCCTTGAGGGGTTGCGCGGCGAGCGAAAGCAAAGGGTCGAAGCCGCGGAATAGCTATCCTGCTCCGCTTGCGGCGGCCCGACGAATTGGCCGTACTTCCCCTGAAGGACGCTGCAGCGAGTGGCCGTTCATCCCGCGCCACCCGCCGCCGACATAGGGGGCTCCATCGATGTCGCTCTTGTCGTGCATTGCTGCCAATTGGCAGAAGGCACTGCCCTATTTGGCCGCGCTCGGCATTGTCGTTTGGATCGCGGTGTTTCGAACCGCCCCCTTAAGCGAGCGGTCTCTATGGCTCGGCCTGCTCATCATCTACATGCTGCACCAGACCGAGGAGCACCTGTGGCCGGGCGGCTTCCGCCAGTTCACCAACGCGCACGTCTTCAAGAGCGGGAACGACAATTGGCCGGTCGATATCGGCGGGGTTGCGCTCATCAACATCGGCTATGTCTGGCTGCCCGTCGGTCTCGCCGTGCTCTATCCCGACGCGCTGCGCTGGGTCGGCCTCGGCTGGGTCGGCCTCACGTTAATCAACGCCCTGACGCACATCGTCAGCACGATCCGGTTGCGCATCTATAATCCGGGTCTGATCACATCGATCGTGCTGTTCGTGCCGTTCACGATCTTCGTGCTGGCGCTGGAAGCGCAGCGCGGGATGCTGTCGGGCGGCGAGATCGGCCTGATCATCGTCGCCGGCATTCTCCTGCACATTCCGGTAGCGGCGCTGTTCGTGGTGCCGTTCCTCCGCCGGCGTGCGGCAACGGGCTGAGAGCGACCTTGCCGGCGGGAGCGCCCGAACAGCCATCTCAATGCAGCACCGCGCCCACCGGGACTCTCCTGCCGGCCGCCCCTGCTATAACGGCGGCATAAGCGATATTGGGATGGCACGGTGACGGCAAGGCGACCCGTGGTGGGCGTGATCGGCGGCCCGCATCACGTCGAGGGCCGCTTCACGGCGCAGCGGGTCGGGGAGCGCAACCTGCGCGCTGTCGCCGAGGTCGCGGGCGCCCTGCCGCTGATGTTTGCCGGCAACCCCGAGATCACCGAAGCCGGCGCGCTGCTCGAGACCGTCGACGGCATCCTGCTCACCGGAGCGCGCGCCAACGTGCACCCGACCTATTTCGGTGAGCAGGAGAATCCGCGCTACGAACCCTATGATCGCGATCGCGACGCGTTGGCGCTGGCGCTGATCAAGCTCTGCGTGGCGCGCGGCGTGCCGCTGTTGGGCATCTGCCGCGGCTTTCAGGAAATGAACGTCGCGTTTGGCGGATCGCTGCATCCGGAAATCCGCGAGCTGCCCGGGCGGATGAACCACCGCATGCCGCGGTTGCCGAACGGCGAGCCGCACCCCGATCTCGCGGTGATCTTCGCCGACCGTCACGATATTGCGCTGACGCCAGACGGCGTGTTCGCCAAGCTGCTTGGCTGCGCCTCCATCCGCGTCAACTCGCTTCACGGCCAGGGCATCTTGCAGCTTGGCAAGCGCGTCGTCGTCGAGGGCGTCGCCGAGGACGGCACCATCGAGGCGATCCGCATCGCCGATGCGTCGGGCTTCGCGCTTGGCGTGCAATGGCACGCCGAACATGATGCCGCACGCAACCCGATCAATCGCAAAATCTTTGAGGCCTTTGGCGCGGCCCTGGCCGACTACCATCGCACGCGCACTTGACATGCATGGCTCCAACCGCGAGCTAGGCCGGATGAAAATGCAAATCCGCTATGGAACTACAGCCAAGGTTTTGCACTGGACCGTCGTCGCTCTCCTGGTCGCGCAATATCTGATCGGCTGGCTGATGCCTAACATTCGACGCAACATGTCGCCGGGAGTTGCCATGACATGGCACATGTCGATCGGCACCGTCATTCTGGCGCTGATCGTCGTGCGGTTCATCTGGCGGCTCGCTCACCCGGTGGCGCCAGAAAGTTCGTTGCAGCCGTACCAGCGGCTCACCTCGGAGGCCGTGCATTGGCTGCTGTACCTACTGGTGCTGGCCACGACCGTCTCGGGCTGGCTGTTTGCCTCGGCGCGCGGCTGGAAGATGTCGTGGTTCTTTCTGGCGCATTTCCCGATGCTGACGTCGGGAAGCCAATCGCTGGTGCACACGCTCGATGGCTGGCATCAGGATTTTGAATGGGCGCTCCTGATCCTGATCGGCTTTCATGTCGCAACGGCATTCCTGCATCTGCTCTACTACCGGGACGGCGTGATGCGGCGGATGTTGCCGCAGCTTTGACCGCCGGCACTACGGCAGCACCGGCTTCGGCCTTCGCTTGATCGCAAGCTTCAGATGCCAATGCTGACCGGTGGTGTCCGCCTTGTCGGACTCGAGCATGAAGTCCCATAGCTGATAGCCACCGCCTGAAAGCAGCCAGCCGTCGACCACGGCGTTAAAATTCGGCCCCGCGGCGTTGGTGCCGATGAGCTTGCTGAATCGTCCGTCGGGACCGGGTTCATAAACATCATCGAGATCGCTTGTATTGCAATCACCGTCGGGCATCCGATCGATGTCGGCGGTGTAGAGCCAGTGATGCACGATGTCGTCGCCGCCCTTCTTCGGCAGAACAAACGGCAGTTCGGCCGCGACCGCGATATGGTCGGCCCGAAACGGGATACTGAACGGGGTGAAGCCGACGTTGGCGAAATTCCAGCGACGATTGATCAAGGCCTGTGTGGTGAATTTCGCGCTCCCGTCTGCCGCCGTGACGATCCTCATACCGGCGTCCGGCGACTGCCAATCCTTGGCTCCAACGACGAGGCGTAGCGGCACGCCGGCAAGCGGATGATAGTCCAGATCGGTGAGCTTGAATTCGACCTCGACCGAAACGGTTCGGCTCGCACTGCTGCGCACGATAAAGAATGCGACAATGGCGAGGCAAACGGCAAAACAGACCAGACCGCCGATCAGCATCAGCTTCATGATTTCGCCCCCGCAGGCTACTTACAGATAATCGACGTAGGCCGGCTTGGCGTCGCAGTGCTGGCAGGCAAAGACGTAGGCGGTCGGTCCGTGGTCGCGATCAAGCGCCTGCAGCAGGCGCACGGCGGCGCCTCCCGAAATCCCAAGCTCGTGCACGATGTACATCATCAGCGCGCCCTCGAGTTGCGGGTAACGGGCATGAAGCTCGGCGAGGCCGACCGGTTCAAGAAACACCGCCGCATCGCCACAGCAGGTGAGCCATTTGCCCTCCTGCCAGGAATTGAAGCCGGGCGTCCGGTAGGCGATCTCGTCAATCACGCCGCGTGGTATCGCGCCGGGGAAGCCAGCCGGATCGGCGAAATTTGCGTCAAATGTCTCGTAGGCCGACCCGTCGGCGATGCACCATGGACAGAGCGCATCGTCCAGTTCGGTCACGCAGTAGGCCGGACCCGTGTAGATAAAGCCGCGGCGCGCGTGGCAGCAGACACACTCGGCATCGGAGCGGACAATGCTGCCGCTCCCAATCGGGTCAGGATGGTAACGAAAAGCGGGCAGGTCCATGCGACGATCCGAGCCGAAGCGCGCGGCCGCAGGAAAAACGGCGACCGCGGTGCAGGCTCAGGTTAGTCGCTGGCGGGTCCCGCGACGTTCAACGAGGCGCTCGGCCTACTCGCCGGTCCAATGCGGCGCGCGCTTGTTGAGGAAGGCATCCATGCCTTCGCGGAAGTCGCGGCTCATGTAGCACATCAGGATCAGGTCCTCGCCCTCGTCGCGCGTGAGCCGCCGCATCAGCCGCGACAGAGCCTGCTTGGTGGCCGCAAGCGTGAGCGGCGCGTGGCTGGCGACCGTTGCGGCAAGCTCGCCCGCGCGCTTGTTCAGGGCGTCGAGATCCTCCACCACTTCGGTCAAGAGGCCGATCTGGAAAGCCTCCTCGGCGCCGACCAGCCGGGCCGAGAAAATCAGGTCCTTGACCCGCGCCGGCCCGATCAGCGCGGTCAGCCGGCTGATGCTCGCCATCGACAGGCAATTGCCGAGCGTGCGCGCAATGGGAAAGCCGATCCGCGTGGTCTTGGTGCCGACGCGCAGGTCGCAGCAGGCGGCAATCGCGCCGCCGCCGCCCGTGCAGGCGCCGCTGATCGCCGCGATGGTCGGCACCCGGCACTGCTCGAGCGCGGTCTGCACCCGGTCGATGCGAGCCTCATATTCGAGCGAATCCTGCGGGGTTTTGAAGGCGCGGAACTGATTGATGTCGGTGCCCGAGGCGAACGCCTTGTCGCCGGCTCCCTGCAGCACCAGCACTTTGATCGAGCGGTCCTCATTCGCCTGGCGCGCAAATCTGCGCCAGCCGCTCGTACATGGCGAAGGTGAAAGCGTTGCGCGCCTGCGGCCGGTTGAAGGTGATCCTGCCGATGCCGTCGCGCAGCTCAAAAAGAAGATCCTCGGTCGCCGTTGCCTGCTGTTCCATATGACCAGTCCTGTCTGTCACCAAATCCGCGTTCAACAGCACGCCTAATGCGCCGTGCTGCTTTCGACGCCGTCGATCTCCTCGATGACCACCTGCCCGAGATGGCGGATCGCTTCCGCCATCAGGGCGGCCCATTGCTCCTTCGGCCCGAGCATGATCGTTTCGGCGAGGCTCTCCGATATCCGGGCCACCATGTCGGCCAGATCCACGCTCTCCTGGCCTTCGATGCGCTCGCGCACCAGCTCGTTAATATCGCAGTGCAGGCAATCACTCATCTTATAACTCCATCGCTCGCGAACACGGCCGCACCGACAGGCGAAGCCCACGCGCTTCGGCTACGCCGAACATCCGCGTGGGCCACTGCGGTATTTGCGCCCATCCGCGACGGGCTTTCTGCCAGGCCTATATAGGCACTCTCGACCGCCGCTACGCCTTTATGTGCCGGCCGATGAATTGCACCATCTGGGCGAACATGTCGCCGGTCTTGCTCAGGTCGGGCGTGTGCGTGGCACCACGATCCATCTCGATATACTGGAGCGCGATATCGCCGCCGGCCTTCTTGTAATCGGCGCAGAAGCGCTGCGGCTCGTTGCCGGGGAAATCCGAGTCAGGATCCTTGTAATCGTGGTGGGTATCATTCCGGCCCTGGAACCAGATGGCCGGCGGCAATGTGAGCTTCTCGCCACGCTCCAGTGCCAGCGTGGGATTTCCCTCCGCCATGTTGGCCTCGGAAACCCAGTAGGAGTCATGACGCGGAATGATGTCCTTGCCCCACTCCTTGCCGCCCGCCAGGTCGCGCTTGGCATGGCGATAGCGGCTGAGCGGATTGATCACTGGCCAGGACATGATCACGCAGCGGACGCTGGCGTCCTGCGCCGGCGTGCCCGCCGGCAGCGCGATTGCGCTGTAGCGCGGATCGTTCGGCCGCATCGCCACCAGCATCGCCAGATGGCCGCCGCTCGACTGTCCAGACAGGCCGATCAGATCGGGGCGGGTCTTCAGGCTGCGGGCGTTGGCCTTGGCCCAGCGCACCGCGTAATTGATATCCTGCGCGGACGCTGGATACGGGTCCTCGTTGCCAGAACGGAAATCGAGCGCGATCGACACGACGCCGTGAGAGGCCATGTATTCGTGGCGCTGGCGTTCGGACATGCGGTTGCTCATGCACCAGGCACCGCCGTGGCACTCGACCATGGCCGGGAATGGCCCCTCCCCGACCGGTTTGTAGACGGTCGCCAACAGCGGTTTGTTGCCGTGCCGCAAGTATTCCACCTCACTCACGTCGAATGCGGCAGGTTTGGCTTCGAGGGTTGCTGTGCTCATATCGAAAAGTCCTTCAACGCGGATGGATGGGGACTGGCGAAATCCTTCGTGCGGTGGAGTCTAGAGGCAGGCTTGGCCGTGCTCAACCACCCCGCTGCGCGCCATCGGCCGGCAGGATCACCCCGCGCGTCATGGTGCCGAGCGCGACCGCACCGATGACAAGGAGAATGCCGGAGATCCAAAGCGCCCAATCGTACGAGTGCAATCCGGCCACCACATAGCCGGTGACGATCGGCGCCAGGAGACCGCACACATTGCCGGCCAGGATCGTCAGGCTGATAGCCTTGCCGACGTCGCGCACGCGATGGACCAAATCGGTCACCAGCGTGACGTTGAGCGAAATCGCCGCATTGATACCAGACAGCGACAGCGCAAACAGCGCGAGGATCAGGCTGGTGTTGTTGGTGAACGGCACGAACACCATCACGGCCGCGAGCAGCACACAGAGGATGACCATGCCGCGGCGGCCACCGGCCAGAAGCGTATGCGAGGCCAACACGCGATCGCTGACAATGCCGATCACGATGCTCACCGGGACGGCAATCGCCCACGGTATCGCCGTGTAGAGGCCGGTCTTCATGATGCTGAGATGTTTGGTCTCCTGCAGATAGCTCGGCAGCCAGAACAGCAGCAGATAGAGCGCGTAGATGCCGGCGGCTTGCGCGATCATCGCGCCCCACATCGACGGCGACCGCAACAGATCCCACACGCCGCCCGCGCTGCCAGGCGCTCCGATCTCGTCGGACGCGCCGGCCGAACGTTCGGTCAGGATCTTGCGGCGCTCGTCGTCAGTGAGCCATTTGACCTTTTCGGGCCGATCGAACCAGATAAGATTGCAGATCAGCCAGACAAAGCCGAGCGCGCCGAGCACGACGAAGGCTGCGCGCCAGCCGTACCCGCTTGCGATCGAGGCCGTGATGACGGCACCGATGGCGGGACCGACGAAGCTGCCGGCACTCCAGACCACGTTGGCGACGCCGCGCTCCTGCGCCGGCATCCACTCGCGCACGATGCGACCGCTGGACGGAATTGACGTGGCTTCGAAAGCTCCCATAAGCAGACGGGTCGCCATCAGGCCGGTAAAGCTGCCGACAGCGGCGGTAGCCGCCATCACCAGCGACCAAAACGCTATGCCGGTAGAGTTGATGTTCCGAGCCGAGAAACGATCCAGCAGGATGCCGACGGGCAGGACGCACAGCGCATACGTCCACAGGAACGACGAAAACAGGTAACCCATCTGCACCGGCGACAGCTTGAATTCGCCGCGCACTGCCTGTGCGACCACGCCCAGCGCCGATCGGTCCATGTAATTGATCGTGACCAGCGCCAGCAGCAGGGCATAAATCCAACCCCGCCGGAAATGCGCAGCAGGCTGCGCGCCCATCTGGGTGCTCATGCTCCCCTCCCCCTTTGTCGTCCACGGGTCTTTTTGATTCGACCCTTTCAGACGTCCGTTCTATCGCGCTCGTCGTCGGAACGCGACAACCGGACGCTGCAGGAGCTGCTACTTTGGCTCCGGCTCATCCGGCGGCTCGCCTGCGGCGCTGGGCGCACCTGGGGTACCGACCGCAGGCCCCCGCGGGTCGTTCTTGCCCGACATGCACCGGTCGATGAATTTCTTCCGCTGCGCGCCGGCGAGCTTCGGATGATCGGCGCCGAACTCGCATGTCTTGAGCTTCTGCGCCTTGGTAATTGCCGAAGCCGGCGTCCCCGGCAGCAGCATCCCGAGCGACAGCGCAATCACGCTTGCGGCTATGGCGACATGTCGATGCATTGCGGACCTCCTGGCTGCTGGACAGAGTCTAGCATTTTGTGGCTTTGCTGCGGAACGGGGGTTGTTCGTGAGCGCCGATTGCGGCCGCTGATCGCCGGAACTGAGGCGGCAGGCAGGCGCGCGGCGGGTTATGACATGATTCCCGAACAGAGCCAGCGGACCGTTTCTCATGTCGTCGACTGACAGCATCCAAGCCCGGAAAAGTCAGTGCCGTCCTTGCCGGCATCACGCCCGGCATGCGCGGCACTTCGGAGCTCGTCGTCGGCCCCGAGCACACCGCGCCTTTCGTCGGCTCGGGGCGAATCGCCGTGCTGGCGACCCCGGTGATGATCAACGTCATCGAGGCCGCGGCGCTGGCGGCGATCGAGCACTTGCTGCCCGAGGGGCATCAAAGTCTCGGCATCCACCTCGATGTCAGCCACGTGGCGGCGACGCCGATCGGCCTTCGCGTCACCGCGACCGCCGAGGTCACGCGCGTCGAGGGCCGCACCGTGACCTTCAACGTCGATGCGCGCGACGATTACGAGCGCATCGGCGGCGGCACGCACCAGCGGGTCGTGGTCAGCGTCGCGCGTTTCGACGAACGGGTGCAACGCAAGATACGCGGCGAGCGCTGAGCCGCGCTTCGCGCTGTCACGCCGCGCGTGAGCGCCCGGCAAACCAGCCAAGCCCAAACAACACGACGGCAGCCACCGCCGCGGCCAGCGCATGCGTGTGATGAACGTGCGTCGAACCCGCCATGTAGCCCGGCATGAACGTCGGCAATTGGCCGGCCTGCATCGTGAAATACATCACCGCGACAATAATGCAGATGATAGCAAGCACATAAGCGAGCATTCGCATCGGATACGTCCCCTTATTCGACAAACAGCGTAATGGCGATTCGCCTCAGTTAGCATGACGGCAGCAGTTTTGGCGAGACGGTCCGCGCACCGACGAATTTTTCTGCCTTTCTGCGCCGCTTGCGTTCGCCGTCGCCTGTGGCGATGATCGGCAAAATTATCAGGGGGGAGAACGTGATGGCGAACCGGATCGCGGCGGCATTGGCCACGCTCGTATTGACGGCTTGGGGGACGCTTGCCGCGCAGGCGCAATCGCTCGACGAACTTTACGCCAAGGCAAAGCCCGAAGGCGCCTTTTCCTTCTATGTCGGCGGACCGACCGCGCCCTGGGAGGCGCGCACAAAGGCATTCGAGGAGAAATATCCGGGCATCAAGGTTTCGATCGGCGGCGGCTTTTCCAATGTGCTCGACCAGAAGATCGATCAGCAGATCGCGGCCAAGAAACTCGAGGTCGACGCCGCAATCCTGCAAACCGCCGCCGATTACGTGCGCTGGAAGCGCGAGGGCCGGCTGGTGACGTTCAAGCCGCCCGGCTTCGACAAGATGGATGCGGCTTTCAAGGACGCCGACGGCACGTTCTGGGCCACGATGATCAACGTCGTGCCGTACATGTACAACACGCAAAAAGTCGCCGCCGCCGACATTCCCAACTCGGCAATGGATTTTTTGAAACCGCAGTTTCACGGCAAGATCGTCACCGCCTATCCGGCAGACGATGACGTGACGCTGTGGGTGTTTTATCACATCGTGCAGAAATACGGCTGGGGCTACATGGACAAGTACATGGCCGCCAAGCCGACGTTCATCCAGGGCCACCTCGGCGAACAGCGCAGCATCGGTTCGGGACAGAACCTCGTCACCTTCGATTCCATTCTCGACATCACCGCCGGTCTGAAGCGGCAAGGCATGCCGGTGGATTCTCACATCCCGACGGTCGATGCGCTGCCGATCTGGCCGCTGACCGGCGCGATCTTCAAGGGCGCACCGCACCCGAACGCGGCAAAACTGTTCCTGTCGTGGCTGTTGGAGCCGGAGCAGCAATCGAAGCTGCCGACCTGGTCGCCGCGCAGCGACGTGCCGCCGCCGTCTGGCTTCAAGCCGATCCTGTCCTACAAGGTCGCCAACGATTACGTTGCGTTCCTCAGCGACCAGACGCAGGTCGTCGCGCTGCGCAAGCGCTTTGAGGGCTATAGCGGACCGATCGTCAACGCCGGTGGGGTGCGGTAGCCGGCGCTCTTACTTGGCGCTAATGGCGGGAAAATCGGCGGCCAACGCCGTTGAATTTCCTGTCCCGGCGTGGGGCAAAGCGATTTGGCATCGGAGTCCGTCCGGACGCCAATCCAGTTGTATTTTTCCTTTCATTTGCATGATCGTCTCGAGCATCTTGCTGCCAAAACCTCGGCGGGTGGGTGGCTTGACCAAAGGACCGCCCCGCTCCGACCAGTGCAGAAGGATCTGACCGTCTGCGGCGCGCGACCAGTCCACACGAACCCGGCCGTCTGGGACCGAGAGCGCGCCATATTTTGCTGCGTTCGTCGTCAATTCATGCAAGCACAGCGCAATCGTCTGGCCGCTGTTTGGCTCCAACGAAAGATCGGCGCCCTCAACTTCGATACGCTTTTGGCCGTAAGGCAACAACTCTTGCAGGACAATGCTTCGAAGTTCGGCACCCGCCCAACCGGACTGAACGAACAGAGTATGCGTGTTCGCCAGCGCCCGGATGCGTCCGTGAAGGGCATCCTTGTACTCCTGGAGTGAACTCGCCTGTGTGAGATGCACGGCTGCCTGCACGGTCGCCAGCACGTTGCGCGTCCGGTGTTCGGCTTCACGGCCGAGGAGGTTAATCCGTTCTTCGTGCAGCTTCCGCTCGACAAGGTCCGCGGCCATTCTCGCGAGAATGTCGAATCGCCCCAGATCACTCTCGGATGGAGTGTGCGGCACGCGCCAGTGCGTCGATATCATCCCAAGCAACCGGCCCGACCGCGACATTAAGGGGGTGCTCTGCGCCGCCTGAACTCCACACCGCAGCAACTCGTCCCTGTCGGGAGTGCCCGCCATGAAATCGCATGTCTCAATATCTGTTGCGACAGCGCGTCGGCCGGTGCTTAAAGCCATGCCACACGTGCATCCAGAATCCGCTCGAACCCAGTCCCAAAACTTGATCGCCTCCGGACCAAATCCACGGTGGGCCAACATTTCGAGCTCGCCCCTTTCTCCGCGATCCGGATGCAACATCTGCATCGTCGCAAAGTCGGAGCGCATGAGCGTCGCGGCGGCATCAACCAAATTCGCATATAGCCGCTCGATTTCCTGCTCACGAATGAGTTCCGTGCTGATGCGTTGCAGCTCTTTGACGGCCGCCAATTCGACCTGAAGCCGAGCCTCGCTGTTGCGCAACGCCGCCTCGTCCGCCTTGCGCTCCATTGCGCCAAACTCACCGCGGATCGAGGGCCGATACGACCCACCTGGAACGCGCTTTCCCTCGGGCTGCTCCATAAAGGCCACTGAGCCACTCCACCTTACGAATGTCGGCTTCCCGACTCGTCGTCGAGGATCAGCTCCTCAACATTAAGCCGCCCAAACATAGTCCCTAAAACGATTCAAACATAGCCCGGAGTGCCAGCTTGGCAAGGTGTCTAATCCACGCACGCCGGATGAGGGTTAGGAATGGGCGCGCCGATGGGGCAAACCATCAATACGGCTTCACGGTTCCCTGCACCGTGGTCCGCAGCATCAGGCGGCGCTCGGTCGAGGGGAAATCAGTGCGCGCGTGCGAGGAGCAGCGGTTGTCCCACAACAGGAGATCACCGACGCGCCAGACGTGCTCGTAGACGAACTCCTGCCTCTCGGCGTGATCGTATACCGCGTTGAGGAGTCGCTCGCTCTCGTCCTCCGGCATATCGAGCACTTTCACCGTCATCAGCCGGTTGACGTAGATCGCCTTCCTCCCGGTGTCCTCATGAGTACGAAACACCGGATGTTCGCGCTCGGCGAACGCTTCGGTGCCGCGGTTGTCGCCACGGATCGTCGAGCCGTAGTTGTAATGATGCAGCGCCTTCTTGCCTTCAAGCCGGGCGCGGATCGCCGGATCGAGAGTGTCGTAGGCGGCGTAGCCGCTGGCGAACAGCGTATTGCCGCCGCTCGACGGAATCTCCATCGAATAGAGCAACGTCGCCTTGCTCGGCACTTCGGCGTGAATCATGTCGTGATGAAACATCATCTCGCCGTCCGGCAGGGCTCCGATCGGCTCGCCGTTCTCGCGGATGTTGGAGATCATCATGATGCCGGGCAGAAGCTTGGAATAGCCCTTGGGAAAGTATTTGGGCGGCCGCGACAGTGCGCTTATCTCGCCGAAAAACCCCGTGGCGCGGATCAAATCCTCCTGGGAGAGTTCCTGCCCGGGAAAGATCAGCACGAGATGATCGAGCCAGGCCTGATAGATCGCCTGCACGGTTTCGGCGCTGGGTTTCTCGCGCAGATCGATGCCGCGGATTTCCGCGCCGATGTGTTTGGTCAGCGGAACGACGTCGAACTTGTCGCTTGTTACTTTCGTCTTTTCGGCGACGTTCATGCGGGCCTCCCTTGCGGCGTGCAGCGGCGTGCCATGCACGCCGCCGCCGTCCATTTTCTCAAGCGGCGGGGAGCCAATCAATCAGCAAATGCGGTTCGCCGGATAGCCTTATTCTGCGGCGACCGGCGCCTGGATCGGAATATGGGCTGCCTCGCCGCTCGCCAGTGCGGCCAGGATGCGATCGACCAGAGCGCGCGCAGACTCTGCGCTGAGTTCGACCGCAACCCGGTCGCGGCCGCCCTCGCCTTCGTTGGTGAAGTCGATGGCCAGCACATGATCCAGCGTCGAATAGAACGGATGATCGAAATAGACGTTCGCGGTGTCGATCTTCATCCAGCCCTTGCGGCCCTTGGCGCTGCCGATGAGAGCCGCTTTTTCAACAATATAGGAGCACATGGCGCTCTCCGGGTTATTCGGCCGCGATGCTGGAAGCTGACGTCGCCAGATTGCGATTGAAGAAATCGAACACCTTGCGCCAGCCGTCCATCGCCTGGTCGGGCCGATAAGCGTCGCGCTGCCAGTTGAAGAAAGCGTGGCCGGCGCCGTTGTAGCGGTGGAATTCGTAGTTCTTGCCGAGCTTCTTGAGCAACGCCTCGGTGCGGTTGACCTGGTCGGCGGTCGGATTGGCGTCGTCGTTGCCGAAAATGCCAAGCAGCGGGCACGACATTTTTTCGGTCAGATCGATCGGTGCGACCGGGCGCTTGTCGTTGAGGTCTTTCGGGTTGTCGACGACGACGTTGCCACCCCAGCAATCGACCGCGGCATCGATGCCCTTGAGCGTGCAGGCGGCCAAATAGGTGTGACGCCCGCCGGAGCAGAAGCCGATAACGCCGATCTTGCCGGTCGCATACGGCTGGGCGCGCAGATAGGCCATGGCGCCCGCCACATCGCCCAGGACCTGAGCGTCAGCGACACCGCCGGCTGCGCGGATGCGCGCGCCGAGGTCGTCAGGGCTTTCGTTCGGGCCGCCTTCGCGGAAATAAAGATGCGGCGAAATCGCCGCGTAGCCGTGATGCGCCAGCTTGCGCACGACCTCGGTGGTCCACTCGCACCAGCCCGGAATGTGGTGAATGACGACAACACCGGGGAATTTGCCCGCGCGGGCTGGCCGCGCGTAGTACGCCTCGCCCTGGTCGTTGTTGTGGCCGCGGAACGAAACAATGTCACTCTGCAGGCCCTGGTAGTAACTCATCGTGCGCTCCCTTGCTGTTCACGCTCGCCCTAGCGGGTAGCTACATACCACAACAAAAGCGCGGCAACAGCCGCACTTTGGCAGAACAGAGAAGCGGAGTTGGCCCGGATTCGCCGCCCGCAGGCCTAATTCGGGCAGCGGTGCAGGATGCCGTGGTAGGTGTTGTCGCGATCGACAAACTTGATCGTCTTGTCGGGCATCGGCGTAAAGGTCAGGTCGCCGACCATCGGGCCCGCAGGAAACTTGCACTCCACGTGCAGCTTGTAGGCGTCGCCATCCTTCTTGTTGTCGAGAATGGTGCAGACCCCGCTGTTGGAGTCGATTTCCTTTGACGTAATGACGACCTTGAGCACTGCGTTATCGCTGCCGTCGCCCTTGCACGCAACATTCTGCATGTAGGTCCCGGCGATCGGAAAGTCGACTGCCGCGGCAGTTGCGGCGTTCGCGGGCGAGACGACCCACGCAATTGCCACACACACGACCGACACCGGCGCCATGCTTGCACGAAGAAGATTGAGCACGAAATCCTCGATTGGCTGATGAGCTGCAACAACCGAAAACACCGGCTGCGCAGCGGGCTAACAGAGCGCCAAGTCATTTGGCGCGATTGCGAATGGGGAGGCTGTATTGCCGCATATTGTGGCAGCTTAACGCCCGCCACCCCCCAAAAATGCAAGCGGCGCCCATGGGGGCGCCGCCAGAATATGCGTTTGAAGGATTAGGCTCTAGTGCGCGGTCAGATTGGAGGCATCGTCCTCCACGACCGGCTCGGGAACATCGACCGGCTTGGCGGCCTGCTCTTCCCAAACGATCGGCTCCGGCTTGCGGGTAAGCGCGCGGGCCAGCACCTCGTCCATGCGCGATACCGGAATGATATCGAGCCCGCTTTTGATCGAGTCGTTGATCTCGACCAGGTCCTTCGCGTTCTCTTCCGGGATCAGCACCGTCTTGATGCCGCCGCGCAGAGCGGCGAGCAGCTTCTCTTTCAGGCCGCCGATCGGCAGCACGCGTCCGCGCAGCGTAATTTCTCCGGTCATCGCCACGTCGCGATGCACCGGGATTCCGGTCATCACCGAAACGATGGCGGTCACCATGCCGACGCCGGCCGACGGCCCGTCCTTCGGGGTAGCGCCCTCTGGCACGTGAACGTGAATGTCGCGCTTGTCGAAGGCCGGCGGCTCGATGCCGAAGGCGGCCGAGCGCATGCGGACGTAGGACGCGGCCGCCGAGATCGATTCCTTCATGACATCACGCAGGTTGCCGGTGACGGTCATCTTGCCCTTGCCGGGCATCATGGCCGCCTCGATGGTGAGCAACTCGCCACCCACGTCGGTCCAGGCAAGGCCGGTCACCACGCCGACCTGATCCTCGTCCTCGACCTCGCCGTAGCGGAACTTCGGCACGCCGAGATAATCGGACAGGTTCTTGGCGGTGACTTGCACCGACTGGGTCTTCTTGATCGTCAGCTCTTTCACCGCCTTGCGGATCAGCGTTGACAGCTCGCGCTCGAGGTTACGGACGCCCGCTTCCCGCGTATAGCGGCGGATCAGCAGCAGCAGCGCTTCGTCGTCGATCGACCATTCGTCGGGGCGCAGGCCGTGTTTGACGATCGCGTGCGGGATCAGATGCTTGCGCGCGATCTCGACCTTCTCGTCCTCGGTGTAGCCGGCGATCCGAATGATCTCCATGCGGTCCATCAAGGGCGGCGGAATATTGAGGGTATTCGCTGTCGTGATGAACATCACATTGGAGAGATCGTAGTCGACTTCGAGATAGTGATCGTTGAACGCGTGGTTCTGCTCCGGATCGAGCACTTCGAGCAGAGCCGACGATGGATCGCCGCGGAAATCGGCCCCCATCTTGTCGACCTCGTCGAGCAGGAACAGAGGATTCGACGACTTGGCTTTGCGCATCGACTGGATGACCTTGCCGGGCATCGAACCGATGTAGGTTCGCCGGTGGCCGCGGATTTCCGCCTCGTCGCGTACGCCGCCGAGCGACACGCGCACGAATTCGCGCCCCGTTGCCTTGGCGATCGATTTCCCGAGCGACGTCTTGCCGACGCCGGGCGGGCCGACCAGGCACAGGATCGGTCCGGTCAGTTTATTGGCGCGCTGCTGCACCGCCAGATATTCGACGATGCGCTCCTTGACCTTCTCGAGGCCATAGTGGTCGGCTTCGAGAATCTGTTCGGCGAGCGCCAGATCCTTTTTGACCTTGGACTTCTTGTTCCACGGAATCGACAACAACCAGTCGAGATAGTTGCGCACGACGGTCGCTTCCGCCGACATCGGCGACATCTGACGCAGCTTCTTCAGCTCATGCTGCGCCTTTTCGCGCGCCTCCTTCGACAGCTTGGTCTGCTTGATCTTCTCTTCGAGCTCGGCGATCTCGTCCTTGCCATCCTCGTCGCCGAGTTCCTTCTGGATCGCCTTCATCTGCTCGTTGAGGTAGTACTCGCGCTGCGTCTTCTCCATTTGGCGTTTGACGCGGGTGCGGATGCGCTTTTCCACCTGCAGAACGGAGATCTCGCTCTCCATCAGCCCGAGCACCTTCTCCAGCCGCTGGGTAACGCTCGGCGTCTCCAAGATGATCTGCTTGTCGGGAATCTTGACGGCGAGATGCGAGGCCACGGCGTCAGCGAGCTTGGCGTAGTCCTCGATCTGCTGGACAACGCCAATCACCTCCGGCGACACCTTCTTGTTGAGCTTCACATAGCCTTCGAATTCGTTGACGACCGAGCGCGCCAGCGCTTCGGCCTCGACCTGATCGCCGCTGTCATCGGCGAGCACGACCGCGTCGGCCTCGTAATAATCCGCCCGGTCGGTGTATTGCTTCACGCGCGCACGCGCCGCGCCCTCGACCAGCACTTTGACGGTGCCGTCCGGGAGCTTGAGAAGCTGCAGCACGCTCGCCAGCGTGCCGACGCTGTAGATGGAGTCCGGCGCCGGATCGTCATCGGAAGCGTTCTTCTGTGTCGCCAGCAGGATGAACGTGTCCGAGCGCATCACCTCTTCGAGCGCCTTGATCGACTTCTCACGCCCAACGAAGAGCGGAACGATCATGTGCGGAAAGACGACGATGTCACGAAGCGGCAGCACCGGATAGGCGCGGCTTTCGCCGGCTGCTGGAACTGCCTTGGGCTTGGCGGCACTTGTCATTGGCCCCATTCCTTATGCTGTGCACCTCCACCGCGACCCGCAGGATGCGCTGTCGCAACGGACTGCAAATGAGCCGGGAGAGCATCGCAGGCGACAAGCCGCCCGCACTCTAAAGGCCGAGCGAAAAGCTCTGCCCGGATAGGTCTGTACGAGTCTCGGTACATTCCAACGATATAGGTGGCGTTGCGCCGTGGGCGTGTCAAGAAAGCCCGATTTTGGCGGCAAATCGCCACGCCGGATACCGGCGCCCGGTTTTGGCGCAGCGAATCGGGCCGCAACTGCGGGCCCGATTCCACTCAGGCGCTCGCACCGCCGGCGTCGCTCGCCCGGTCTGAGCGGTCGGCGTAGATGTAGAGTGGCCGCTTGCTGCCGTCGACGACCTCGCGGAAGATCTCCACGCGCACCACGCCTTCCAGGCTTGGCAAATCGAACATGGTCTCGAGCAGGATGCTTTCCATGATCGAGCGAAGGCCGCGCGCACCGGTCTTGCGGTCGATGGCCTTGCGCGCGATGGCGGCGAGCGCATCCTCGGTGAACTTCAAGTCCACGGTCTCCATCTCGAACATGCGCTGGTATTGCTTCACCAGCGCGTTCTTCGGCTCGGTGAGGATGCGCTTGAGCGAAGCCTCATCGAGGTCTTCCAGGGTAGCGACCACCGGCAGGCGGCCGACGAATTCAGGGATGAGCCCGTATTTGAGCAAATCCTCGGGCTCGACCTCGCGGAAGATTTCGCCTTGCTTGCGGTCCTCCGGTGCCATCACCTTGGCCCCAAAGCCGATCGACGTGGAGCGGCCGCGTGACGAAATGATCTTCTCCAGGCCCGAGAAGGCGCCGCCGCACACGAACAGGATGTTGGTGGTGTCGACCTGCAGAAATTCCTGCTGCGGATGTTTGCGGCCGCCCTGCGGCGGCACGCTAGCGATCGTGCCTTCCATGATCTTGAGCAGCGCCTGTTGCACGCCCTCACCCGACACGTCGCGGGTAATCGAGGGGTTGTCGGACTTGCGCGAAATCTTGTCGATCTCGTCGATGTAGACGATGCCGCGCTGCGCGCGCTCGACGTTGTAGTCCGCCGACTGCAACAATTTCAGAATGATGTTTTCGACGTCCTCACCGACATAGCCCGCTTCCGTCAGCGTGGTCGCGTCCGCCATCGTGAAGGGCACGTCGAGAATGCGCGCCAGCGTCTGCGCCAACAGCGTCTTGCCGGAGCCGGTTGGCCCGATCAGCAGGATGTTGGATTTTGCCAATTCAACGTCGTTGTGCTTGCTCTGGTGATTGAGCCGCTTGTAGTGATTGTGGACGGCGACCGAGAGCACCTTCTTGGCGTAGTCCTGCCCGATGACGTAGTCGTCGAGCACCTTGCGGATCTCACGCGGAGTCGGAATCCCATCGCGCGACTTCACCAGCGAGGATTTGTTCTCCTCACGGATGATGTCCATGCAGAGTTCGACACATTCGTCGCAGATGAAAACAGTCGGCCCGGCGATGAGCTTGCGCACCTCGTGCTGGCTCTTGCCGCAGAACGAGCAGTAGAGCGTATTCTTGGAGTCGCCGCCGCCAACTTTGCTCATTCCAATCTCCGTACCGTCCTTCAGTCTCAAGACCCGGATGCCGGCCAGGCCCGTCTTATCTCAACCCGCCTTGCCGCAATTCGCCGCTCCCGGACTCTACGAAACTCTGCGCTAACATTCCGTAGCACCGACGCACCGGGTGCCGCACAGTGGCAACCGCCCCCACCCAGCACAAGCGGATATGCTAACGGCGTGCCATTCAAGAATCCATTAACGATAACGCGACTTTGTACCAGTGTGTTTTTCCGAACACACCCAGAAAACGGCACTTGACGGCCGGGTGTCCAGCCGCTTTTGCGATGCCGAATCGGCCCATTTGATGGCGTCCGCTCCGGCCACGCCAGCCGGTCCGGGCAACCCCTGACGGGGTCACCCCTTAATCGATGCCGGTTCCACCGACTTAAGTGACGGCTCCTCCGGGCGCTTTTCGATCACCTTGTCGATCAGGCCGAATTCCTTGGCCATGTCGGAGGTCAGGAACATGTCGCGTTCCAGCGCGTCTTCGATCTTCTTCAGCGGCTGGCCGGTGTGCTTGACGTAGATTTCGTTCAATCGCCGCTTCAGGTTCAGAATTTCTTGGGCATGCAACATGATATCGGTCGCCTGGCCTTGGAAGCCGCCGGACGGCTGATGGACCATGATGCGCGCATTCGGCAGCGCAAAGCGCAGGTCCTTGGCGCCGGCCGCCAGCAGCAGCGAGCCCATCGAAGCCGCCTGCCCGGTGCACAGCGTTGACACCGCCGGCCGGATGAACTGCATGGTGTCGTAGATCGCCAGGCCCGACGTGACGATGCCGCCCGGCGAATTGATGTACATGGAGACTTCTTTTTTCGGATTATCCGCCTCCAGGAACAGGAGCTGGGCCACCACGAGCGACGCCATGCCGTCCTCGATCGGACCGGTAATGAAGATGATCCGCTCCTTGAGCAGCCGGGAATAGATGTCGTAGGCCCGCTCACCGCGGTTGGTCTGTTCGACCACCATGGGAACGAGATAGTTCATGTAGGTCTGGTGCGGGTCGCGCATGGATCACCTGCTACGGCGTTGGCGGGCCGGCTCCGGCCGCCCGTTCAGTCTGTCTGAGTCGGGCTTGGGCTGTCGAAGCCGAGATGTATAACTTTCGGGCAGTCTGCAACTAGTGCAGATATGCGCAGAACTTGTGGCGACAAGACGGGCAGCCCAGCGAAGCGGCTACCTGCCTTATTCGGCGTCTTCCTTGAACAGCTCGTCGCGAGAAACCGGCTTGTCCGTCACGTCGGCAAGCTCGAGGACGAAGTCGACCACCTTATCCTCGAACAGCGGCGCACGAAGCGAGGCAAGCGCGCCCGGGTTATTGCGGTAATAGTCCCAAACTTGCTGCTCGCGGCCGGGCATCTGGCGCACCTGCTCCATCACCCCCGCCCGCAACTGCTCCTCGGTGACGGTGATATTGTTCTTCTCGCCGATCTCCGCAATGACGAGACCGAGCCGCACGCGGCGTTCGGCGATGGCCCGATAGTCGGCACGCGCCTTCTCCTCGGTCGTGCCTTCGTCCGCAAAGGTACGGCCCTGCTGCTTGAGGTCGCCTTCGATTGCCGACCAGACGTTATTGAATTCCTGTTCGACGAGACTCGGCGGCGGCTCGAATTTGTGGCGCTCGTCGAGCTGGTCGAGCAGCGCGCGCTTGACCTTCTGCCGCGACGCCGCCGCGTGCTCGCGCTGGATGCGATCGCGGATCGCGTCACGCAGTTTGCCGAGGAACTCCAGACCAAGCGTCTTGGCGAAATCGTCGTCGACCGTCACCGTTCCCGGCGCTTCGACCGTCTTCACCGTGACGGCGAACTGCGCGGTTTTTCCCGCAATGGCTGCGGCCGGATACTCATCGGGAAACTTGATGTCGAAGGTCCGGCTTTCACCCGCCTTGGCGCCGATCAGGTTGTCCTCGAAGCCCGGCAGGAACCGCCCTGACCCAAGCTGAACCGGCACGTCTTCGGCGGCCCCGCCATCGAATGGTTGGCCGTCGATCGTACCCTGGAAGGAGATCGTCGCCCGATCGCCTTTTTCGGCGGCGCTGTCCTTGGCGGTGTATGGGCGATTCTGGTCGGCCAGCGCCTGCACGGCCTGATCGACCTCGGTATCGCCGACCTCGGCAGTCAGCCGTTCGACCTTGATCGTCTTGAAATCGGTCAGCGCAATCGGCGGCACGATCTCCATTTCGACCGTGTAGGCAAGGTCGGATTTGCCCTCGATGACGCCATCAACGGCGCCCTGCTCGGTCGGCAGCACGACTTTCGGCTCTGTGGCGAGCTTGAAGCCATGGTCGCTGACGATCTTGTCATTGACCTCGCGAACGGCGTTCTCGATCACTTCCGCCATGGCGGACTTGCCGTAGATACGCTTGAGGTGTGCGACGGGGACCTTGCCGGGCCGGAAGCCACGCAACTGCACGCGGCCCTTGAGATCGTCGAGCCGCGCGTTGACCTTCGCCTCCAGATCGGTGGCTGGGACAACAACCTTGTATTCCCGCTTAAGACCCGCGGCGGAAGTTTCAGTGACCTGCATCGAAATTCTCTTTAGCGGCGTAGTGCCAAGGGACTGCCCAATTCGGACCGCCCAACTGGTGCGGGCGGAGGGGCTCGAACCCCCACGACTTGCGTCACGGGAACCTAAATCCCGCGCGTCTACCAATTCCGCCACGCCCGCTACGCGCAAGGCGGTCCGGAGGCGCGGCTTATATCACGCAGGCGGAGTTGGCCACTAGAAAAATAGCTGTTGGACAGCAGTTTGCAACGCAGAAGACCGGCGTGCGCCGCCTCCTAAGCCAGCAGCGTCCGGTATACGCGCGGCAACGCCTCGGACAAATCCTCCGAGATCAGACCCGGACCGACCGCCGCGGCGGCTTCGCCGTGCAGCCAAACCGCCGCCGATGCCGCTTCGAAGGCGGGCATCCCCTGAGCCAGCAGGCCGGCCGCAATCCCGGTCAGCACGTCGCCCGCACCGGCCGTGGCGAGATAGGCCGGCGCATTCGCCGCAATACTGGCGCGGCCGTCGGGCGCGGCGACCACCGTGTCGGCGCCCTTGAGAAGCACAGTCACGCCAGTCAGGGTCGCGGCGAGGCGGGCTCTTTCGAGTTTCGAGCCCACTTTGGTTCGCTCGTCCAACGCCCCGAAAAACCGCGAAAATTCGCCCTCGTGCGGCGTCAGAATGATCAGGGGCGTCCCGCTGCCCGCTGAGGGCCTGCGCCAGCCGTCGCGGCTCGCCCGCAAAACTCGTGATCGCATCGGCGTCGAGCACCACCGCCCGATCCCCCGCAAGCGCCGTCAAGACGAGCGCACAGGTCGCTTCGCCGACGCCGAGACCCGGGCCGAGCGCGACCGCGTTGAACCGCCGGTCACTCAGAAACGCCCTGAATTCGTCAGCGCCATCGACCGGTCGCACCATGATCGCAAGGTTGGCCGCCGCGTTGACGGCAAGCGCTTCCCGCGGGCTGGCGATGGTGACGAGGCCCGCACCGGCGCGCAATGCGCCACGCGCCGCAAGCCGTGCCGCACCTGTCGACCAAGCGGGTCCAGAGACCACGACCGCATGCCCGCGGCTGTATTTGTGTCCGGTCAACCGCGGCACCGGAAATTGCGATTGCCACAGTAGTGGGACGTTCTCGTAGGTTTTCGAGCCGATTGGCGTCAGCACCGAATCTGGAATGCCGATGTCCGCAACGGAGACCGAGCCGCAATGAAGCCGCCCCGGTAGAAGGAGATGGCCGGGTTTTTTGCGAAAGAAGGTCACCGTCTGTGCGGCCTGGACTGCGACCCCCATCACTGCACCGGACGTGCCGTTGATGCCGCTTGGCAGATCCACCGCGACGATTGGCGCCGGATGGGCGTTCATCGCCTCGATCAGGCTCCGCGCCTCGCCTTCGACCGGCCGATCGAGGCCGGCGCCGAACAGCGCATCGATCAGGAGCCGCGCGCCCTCGAGGCGCCGCATCTCGGCTGGCGCGACCGTCCCCTTCCATTTGGCCGCCGCCTGAGCGGCATCGCCTTTCAGCCGGCTCGCATCCCCGAGCAGCAGCACCTCGACCCGGTACCCTCGATCGGCCAAGTGGCGAGCCGCCACGAAGCCATCCCCGCCGTTATTGCCCGGACCGGCCACTACGGCGACCCGGCTGCCGACCGGGTAACGGGCGACGACGGCCGCCGCGACCGCTGCCCCGGCGCGTTCCATCAGATCCATGCCGGGTATCCCACCCGAAATCGTCAGGCGGTCGGCTTCGGCCATTTCGGCGGTGGTCAGAACCTCAAGCATGGGCGCCATAACGATAACGAAACGGGCATGATGCGCCTAGCTTCAACGGTACGACGACAACAAGGGGAGCTATTGACGAGATAATAGGCACTATGCCTATTTCGTAGGCGTGGCCCCCTCGCCGGATTCTTGATGAGGCCCACAAATGGACCTTATCACCCTGATCCAACTTGCTTATCTGCGCCGCCGCAGGCTTGGCACGGGACCTGCTAACGTAGCGACGGTTCCGAGGCTCAAGGTGCCTGCCTTGGAGCCGGGAGATGAAACGCGATGAAAAAAATCGAAGCGATCATCAAGCCGTTCAAACTTGATGAGGTCAAAGAGGCACTACAGGAAGTGGGACTGCAAGGGATTACCGTCACCGAAGCCAAAGGTTTCGGACGACAGAAGGGACATACCGAGCTTTACCGCGGCGCCGAGTACGTGGTCGATTTTCTCCCCAAGGTGAAGATCGAGATTGTGCTTGGTGACGACATGGTCGAAAAAGCGGTCGAGGCGATACGCCGTGCCGCCCAGACCGGCCGGATCGGGGACGGCAAAATTTTCGTTTCAAGTATCGAGGAGGCCATCCGGATCAGGACGGGCGAGTCCGGAACTCGATGCCATCTGAACTGCCAACCTGACTGTTTGCTCCGGCGGCGAGAGCGCAGTCCGGCGGGCGCCTAACAGCTTTCCACCAACACCACGAAAGGTACGTACGCCATGACGACGCCGAAGAATGTCATGAAGATGATCAAGGACAACGACGTCAAATACGCCGATTTCCGATTTACCGATCCGCGCGGCAAGTGGCAGCACGTCACCTTCGACATCGGCATGATCGAAGAAGAAACGTTTGCCGAAGGCCAGATGTTCGACGGCTCATCCATCGCAGGCTGGAAGGCGATCAACGAGTTAGACATGTGCCTGATGCCGGATCCGGCGTCCGCCTGCATCGATCCGTTTTTTGCCGAAACGACGCTCGTCCTGGTCTGTGACGTGCTCGAACCGACGACCGGCGAGCCCTACAACCGCGATCCGCGCGGTATCGCCAAAAAGGCCGAGGGGATGGTCAAGTCGCTCGGCATCGGCGACACGATCTATTTCGGACCGGAGGCAGAGTTCTTCATTTTCGACGACGTCAAATATGCCGCGCAGCCTTACAACACCGGCTTCAAGCTCGACTCGGTGGAATTCCCGACCAACTCCGACACGGAATATGAAGGCGGCAATCTCGGCCACCGGGTCTGGACCAAGAAGGGCTATTTCCCGGTGCCCCCGCAGGACTCCGTGCAGGACATGCGGTCGGAAATGCTGGCCGCCATGGCGCGCATGGGCGTCAAGGTAGAGAAGCACCACCACGAGGTGGCGTCGGCGCAGCACGAGCTCGGCATGAAGTTTTCGCCGCTGACGGTGATGGCGGACCAGATGCAGATCTACAAATACTGCATCCAGCAGGTCGCGCAGGTTTACGGCAAGACCGCAACGTTCATGCCCAAGCCGATCTATGGCGATAACGGCTCAGGCATGCACTGCCATCAATCGATCTGGAAGGGTGGCAAGCCGGTATTCGCCGGCAACAAATATTCCGACCTTTCGGACACCTGCCTGTCCTATATCGCCGGCATCATCAAGCACGCCAAGGCGATCAACGCCTTTACCAACCCGACGACCAACTCCTACAAGCGGCTGGTCCCAGGGTTCGAAGCTCCGGTGCTGCTGGCCTATTCGGCGCGTAACCGCTCGGCGTCGTGCCGCATTCCCTACACGACGAATCCCAAGGCCAAGCGCGTCGAAGTCCGCTTTCCCGATCCGCTGGCAAACCCGTATCTCGCCTTCGCCGCCATGCTGATGGCAGGCCTCGATGGCGTGAAGGCCAAGCTCGATCCGGGCGAAGCCATCGACAAGGATCTCTACGACCTGCCGCCCAAGGAGCTGAAGAAGATCCCGACGGTGTGCGGCAGCCTTCGCGAAGCCTTGACCAATCTCGACAAGGATCGCGAATTCCTTAAGGCCGGCGGCGTGTTCGACGATGATTTCATCGACAGCTACATCGAGCTGAAGATGCAGGAGATCATCCGCTTCGAGCATACTCCGCACCCGGTCGAGTTCGAGATGTATTACTCGGCGTAGCGTCTGCGTATCCTCCCTAGCATTGCTTCGGGCAATGCAAACTTTCGGGCGCCGAATTTTCGGCGCCCGTTTTTTTGGATGATTTGTCGGAAGACTACCGCGGCTATCGAAGCAGCTATCAGTGGCCTCGCCGCACCACGATCGGCGCCGGCTGTGGCTCATCCGAAAGCGACTGCGTGAGCCGCTCGCGAACCGTTTGCAGGCTCACGACGGGAGCCACCGGCCGCGGCGCGACCTGGGCCTCATCGGCGAACTCGATGCGATTGCGCCCGTTCGCCTTGGCTCGATAGAGCGCCGCGTCGGCGCGCGTGATGAGCTGATCGATGGCGATATCGGTCGCGCCGCATGCCACCCCGATGCTGACTGTTGCCTGGACGCCGTTGCTCTTGGGATCGAGCGTGGCCGCCTCGAATGCGGCGCGCACGCGCTCGGCGGCGATACCGGCCTCCGCCTGCGTGCCGGAAAGCACCGCGACGAATTCCTCGCCGCCCAGCCGGCCGATCACGTCGCTCGAGCGCATGGTCTTGCGTACGACGCTTGCGAACAACTGCAGCATCGTGTCGCCCATGCCGTGGCCGAAATTGTCATTGATCGACTTGAAATGATCGAGATCGAAGGCGAGCACGCTCACCAGCCGCTTGGAGGACTTACTGGCCGATACGACATCGACGGCCGATTCGAAAAAGCCGCGGCGGTTAAGCAGACCTGTCAGCATATCGGTCGCCGCCGCCACCTTGTAGGCGCGCACCGCGCGGTCCTTGGCGAGCACCAGCACGATGAAGGCGGCGCCAACGACGTACAGCACCACCTCCATGGCGAACACCGCAGCCCATCCGGTGGCGGGATTGCGGCTGCCGTCGAGATCGAATGACAGACTGGCGAGCGCCATCGGGAAGAGGAAGATGGCGCCATGCAGCATCGGCACGAAGATCGCGGGCCAGCGCCTGATCAGAGGCTTGCGCCGTTCGCGCCACAGTTCGACCGCGATCATGAACGTGTAGGTGGCCACGATCAGCGAGCTGACGATCACCCTGTAGCCCGACGAGTTGGCAACATCCGGAATGCTACACGCCGCAAGCCACGCGCCGGCGCCGGCGAACATGCCGGGCCACGAGATACGCCGGCCGTGGAACAACCGCGCGGCGCTCCAAATCATGCCAACAGCGACAAACAGCAGGATGTTGGCGGTGCCCTGTGGAATGGGCGGCGAAATCTGATCGCCCAGCCGCCAGATGGCCCCGGACGAGGCGCCGATCAGATAGGCTGCACCCCACCAGGCGAGCGCAGCAATACGATCCTGCAGATAGGCAAACAGCAGGAACACGCCCAGTAGCGACGTCACGCAGGTGGCAAGAACGAACAGCGTTCCGATGTCGAGCGAGCTCGACGTCTCGGCGAGACGGGACAGCATAGCCGGGGGCTCCTCACCACTAGGCGGAACTACCTATCACCGATCGCCGCGCCGCGAGGGGCGTTCTCAATTCAGGCTTTGCCAAGTCTTCGAGGTAAGCAGCGAGTTTTTGTGAAAACTCCGGAAAATTGCAACTATTTGCCAGTCAGCCGGCGTTGGCGGGATTGGTAGCGTCCGGAAGCGTTTCCACAATCAGCGCTGCCGGCAGGTAAAGGCTGACTCTTGAATCTAGGCGAACGCGCTAAGCAGCCCTTCACTTGACTGACGGCCACGCCTAGATTGTTGCAACAGACAGTGGAGTCCCTGGATGGCACAGTCCGCAGAACTCGCCGCAGAACTCGCCACAGACCTCGATGTCGCGCCCGATACGATCGAGGCGACGCTTAATTACATCGTCGACGACGGCAAACCTGTCTTCACCATCGTCGCCGCACCCGGCGGCAGCGACACACGCTCCGGGGCCACGCCCGACCCGCGCCGCGTCACGATCCACAACGGCCGCCCGCATGCCGGCGACTTCGTGCTGGAGAAGAACGGCTTCCGCTTCGTGCGCCACGACACCAAGGTCGCCGACTTCTACGACGAGGACGAGATCAGGCGCGTCTACTATCCGGAAATGGTGGAGCTGATCAAAGCCGAGAGCGGCGCCAAGCGCGTCGTGGTCTTTGACCATACGTTGCGCACCGCGGACGATGAAATACGCGAATTGAAGCAACTTCGCGAGGTCGTCCGCCGCGTCCATAACGATTATACCGAATGGTCGGCACCGCAGCGCGTCCGCGACATCCTGCCGGATGAGGCCGAGGATCTGTTGCAGCGCCGCTTTGCCATCATCCAGGCATGGCGCCCGATCCGGTATCCGGTCGAAACCTACCCGCTCGCCATGGCGGATGCGCGCACGCTGTCGCCTACCGACATGATCATTTCGGAGCGGCGTGCACCGGGTCGCATCGGTCAGACCTACGCGATCAAATACAATCCGGCGCACAAATGGTTCTGGTTCCCGCGCATGCGGCGCGAGGAAGCTTACGTCTTCAAGGTGTTCGATTCGATAAAGGACGGCCGCGCCCGCTGGACTGCGCACACCGCATTCGAAGACCCGACCAGCCCGCCGCATGCCCGCCCGCGCGAAAGCATCGAAATCCGCACCATGGCGTTTTTCTGATTGCCGCTGAGCTGAGCGCATGGCGCACGAGCACCGCGACGGGGACCGTGTGAACTATCGGCCGAACCGCCGCGCCGTGGTGACCGCACTTGCGGGCGTTAGTTTGCTGCCAGAGCCCTTATTGGCCGAGACGCAGTCGCCGGCCGCAGCGGCATCGAACGCCGAAGACCAACACTTCATGCGCATGGCCATCGACGAAGCCCGCCGCGCGGATTTTCCGTTCGGCGCCGTGATCGTGCGCAATGGCCATGTCCTTGCGCGCGGACGCAATCTCGGCCGTCAAAACGGCGATCCGACTGCACACGGCGAGATGGTCGCGATCCACCGTTGCATCGCCACGCATGGCAGCGCGTCGCTCAAGGGCAGCACACTCTACACGTCGGGCGAACCGTGCGCGATGTGCATGGGCGCGATCCTGTGGTGCCATCTCGGCCGGCTCGTCTATGCCGCGTCGGTGGCGCAGCTCGCGACCAAGATCGATCAGATCATGATTTCCAGCAAAGACGTGGCGGCCAAGGCGCCCTTCGCGCCGATCGACATCACAGGCGGCGTCCTGTCGGACGAAGCGATGGCGTTGTTCAAATAGGCGCCTGAAACCAAAATCACCGCAAATATTGGCGGTGGCATTGGCGGAGGCTAAGTCCGGTGAATAAATCCTGGGGCCGCGGGCTAAGCCCGCGTCCCGGAATGACGGCGAATTACCGCTTCGAGAACTGGAAGCTGCGCCGGGCTTTGGCCCTGCCGTATTTCTTGCGCTCAACCACGCGCGAGTCGCGGGTCAAGAAGCCGCCATGCTTGAGCGGGCTGCGAAGATCGGGCTCGTAGCGCGTCAGCGCCTTGGAGAGACCGTGGCGCACAGCGCCGGCCTGGCCCGACAGCCCGCCGCCCGAAACCGTGCAGTACACATCGTACTGGCCCTGGCGGTTGGCGGTGACGAGCGGCTGCTGAATCAGCATGCGCAGCACCGGCCGGGCGAAATAGGTTTCCACCGGCTTGTTGTTGATGACGATCTTGCCGGCGCCCATCTTGACCCACACGCGCGCCACGGCGTCCTTGCGCTTGCCGGTCGCGTAGGCACGGCCCTGCTTGTCGAGCTTCTGGACGTATTTGGGCTGAGTTGGCGCCGCTGCGGGCTTGAGCGTCGACAGCTCTTCGAGCGTTTGAATTGTCTCCGCCATCACGCGGTCCTCTTGTTCTTGCGGTTCATAGCCGCGATGTCGACTTTTTCCGGCTGCTGCGCCACGTGCGGGTGCTCGGCGTGCGGATAGACCCGCAAATTCGCAAGCTGGCGGCGGCCGAGCGGGCCACGCGGCAGCATGCGCTCCACGGCTTTTTCGACAATGCGCTCGGGAAAGCGACCAGCCAGGATCGACTTTGCAGTCCGCTCCTTGATGCCGCCGATATAGCCCGTGTGCTTGTAATAGACTTTCTGCTCGACCTTGCGTCCGGTCAGCACCGCCTTGGCGGCGTTAACGACGATGACGTTGTCGCCGCAGTCAACGTGCGGCGTGAAGGTCGGCTTGTGCTTGCCGCGCAGCCGCAACGCCACAAGCGAGGCCAGGCGGCCGACGACGAGACCTTCGGCGTCGATCATGACCCATTTCTTGTCGACCTCGGCGGGCTTGGCCGAAAAGGTTTTCATCGTTAGCACCCGTTTGGAAACAATATCCCGATGGGGAATGCGACCGCCCGGAGCGGTACCGCGGCGGCTATTTAGCCCTGCAAGGTTTCAGCGTCAATGCAAAAGAACGGCGATTTCCGTAATAATTCAGGTATTTGGCATAGAGGTATTATTTTACCGGAATAGAGTAGGTGGAGGTCGCGTGGGCTACCATTTCTTCGTCGTCGCCGTCTGAGTAAAGCGCGATCTCGCCAACCGCGAGACGCTTGCCGAGCTTGAACAGCCGCGCCTCCGCCAGAACATCGCGCGGCGCAGGTTTCCGCAGGAAATTGATGGCGAAATTCGTCGTCACCGCGAGCGGCACCCAGCCGATGGCGGAAAGCACGGCGAGGTACATGGTGAAATCAGCCAGCGCCATCATGATCGGGCCGGAAACCGTGCCGCCCGGGCGCAACGTCCTCGGGTGGAAATGCCGCCGCACGCGGCAGCCGCCAAACCATAACTTTTCGACTGCGTAGCCGCTGTCGGCGTCGAACATCTCGGGGAATTCGGCCCGCAGCCGATCCTCAAGCTCCTTGTGGGTGAGCTTCGGCGGCGCCATTTCGTGAAATGGCCCCTCCCCTGGCAGCCCCTGTCCTGTCATGGCCACGCTCCTCTGGCTCGCCGGATCGGATACAATGGCCGCGAGCAATCGCCAAAACCCCGGATGCGACCGTGAATTCCGCCAAAGCTGCTGCTTCTGCAGCCCTCGCTGAAAACGCTCCCCAGATCCTGCTGCGTGAAGATACTTCTGGCATCACCATCCTGACGCTGAACCGGCCGGCGGCCCGCAACAGCCTTTCGGAGGCAATGCTTGCGTCGCTCAGCGACACGCTGACCAATATTGCGCACGACCGCAACGTCCGCGCGGTCATCATCGCGGCCAACGGACCGGCTTTTTCCGCCGGCCACGATCTCAAGGAGCTCAATGCGCGCCGCAGCGACGCTGACCGCGGCCGCGCTTATTTCGAGAGCATCATGGGGCTCTGCAGCAGGATGATGCAGCAGATCGTCACGCTGCCGCAGCCCGTCATTGCGGCAGTGCAAGGCACCGCGACCGCGGCCGGCTGCCAACTGGTCGCCAGTTGCGACCTGGCTGTCGCATCGAACGCCGCGAAGTTCGCCACCCCGGGCGTCAATATCGGGCTGTTCTGCTCGACCCCGATGGTGGCACTGTCTCGCAACGTCCCGCGCAAGAACGCGATGGAAATGCTGCTCACCGGCGAGCCAATCGCGGCCGACGACGCGGCCCGTATCGGTCTCGTCAATCACGTGGTCGAGCCGGGCAGCGAGCGCGAAGCCGCGCTCGAACTGGCGAAGAAAATCACCGCCAAATCCGCCCTCACGCTCAAGATCGGCAAGGAAGCTTTTTACCGACAGATCGAAATGCCGCTCACAGACGCCTACAGATACGCATCCGAAGTCATGGTCGAAAACATGATGGCGCGCGACGCCGAGGAAGGAATTTCAGCCTTCATCGACAAGCGCAGGCCTAACTGGGAAAACCGCTGAGTTTGTGAGCGCGATGAACCACGATTCCTATCCCGACACTTACATCCGCGGCATTCTCAACACGGTGAAGACCATTGCCATGGTCGGCGCCTCGGAGAAGGAAAACCGCCCGAGCTATTTCGCGTTCAAATATCTGCTCGAGCGCGGCTACAAGATGATCCCGGTCAATCCCGGCCACGCCGGCGACCAGATGCTTGGCCAGCGCATCTACGCGCGGCTCGCCGACATCCCGGACCCCGTCGACATGGTCGATATTTTCCGCGCTTCGCAATATGCACTGCCCGTCGTGCAGGAGGCATTGGCGCTCAATCCAAGGCCGCAAGTGATCTGGATGCAACTTGGCATCCGTAACGATGAGGCGGCGGCGCTGGCCGAGGCCAATGGCATGAAAGTGGTGATGAACCGCTGCCCGAAGATCGAATACGGCAGGCTGTCGTCGGAAATCGCCTGGATGGGGGTCAACACCCGGACCATCAGCTCAAAAAAGGCGACGATCGGCGGCGTCCAGCGCATGACGCTCAACCGCACCACCGCTCAAGGGGGCACCACCGAGGCCGCCGACCAGGCCCAGCGCGACGACACCGGACGTTAGGCCCCGCCCTCCACAGGCTGCCGCAAATCGGCCACGACCCCTCGATACCGCCAGCATGGGCTGTTTATCACTCAACCCATAAGGGGGCTTGCCTTGGTTGCTCAAATCCGCGCTTTGATTGTTCTCGGTCTTGTTGGGTTCGCATTCTCGCCCGCGTCCGCGCGCGCCGATGAGCAAACCGATCGCGACGCCTGCATGCAGGACGCGCAGGTCCATTGCTCGCAATTCTTTCCGGACCGCGAGCGCGTCGCCCATTGCCTGCAGAGCAATCGGCGGGTGATTTCAAAAGCCTGCCGCGTCGCACTGTCCCATTTCAAAGAGCATCGGTAGCAGGATTTTCTGCGCAACGGCGGCCGTTTAACGCCGCCGTTCCGCTTTAACGCCGACCCTTCGCCGCGCCTTGACGGCATTGGCACGTCCTATAAACCGGACTCGCGCCTGCGGCCGCGACCGCGCCGCACGCATCGGGGCAAAGGAACGGCGCCATGACAGAACGCATTCCGGGATTTTCGACGCTTGCCGTCCACGCCGGCGCGCAGCCGGATCCGACGACCGGCGCCCGCGCGACGCCGATTTATCAGACCACGTCGTACGTGTTCGAAAGCGTCGATCACGCCGCCTCTCTGTTCGGGTTGCAGACGTTCGGCAACATCTACACACGCATCGGCAATCCGACCTGCGCGGTGCTGGAAGAACGGGTCGCCGCGCTTGAAGGCGGCACGGCCGGCCTTGCCGCCGCGTCGGGTCACGCGGCGCAGGTTCTGGCGTTTCACTGCCTGCTCCAACCGGGCGACGAATTTGTTGCTTCAAAGAAGCTCTATGGCGGCTCGATCAATCAGTTCAATCACGCGTTCAAGAATTTTGGCTGGAACGTGGTGTGGGCCGACCCTGACGATATCTCCTCGTTCGAGCGCGCCATCTCACCAAAGACCAAGGCGATCTTCACGGAGTTGATTGCCAATCCGGGCGGCGTCGTCACCGACATGGCGGCGGTCGCCGAGATCGCGCGCCGCGCCGGCGTGCCTTACATCGTCGACAACACGCTCGCCACGCCCTACCTGTGCAAGCCGTTCAAGTTCGGCGCCGATATCGTCATCCATTCGCTGACCAAATTTCTCGGCGGCCACGGCAATTCGATCGGCGGCATGATCGTCGATGGCGGCACCTTCAACTGGTCGCGCGAGAAACGCTACCCGATGCTGTGCGAGCCGCGCCCCGAATATCACGGCATCGTGCTGCACGAGACGTTCGGCAATTTCGCTTTCGCCATCGCCTGCCGGGTTTTGGCGCTGCGCGATATCGGCTCGGCGCTGTCGCCGTTCAACGCCTTCCTCATTCTCACCGGTATCGAAACGCTGCCGCTGCGCATGCAGAAGCACTGCGAGAACGCGTTTGCGGTCGCCGAATGGATCTCCAACCATCCGAAGGTGGCCTGGGTCAGCTATCCGGGGCTCGCCGGCGACCGCTATTACAATCTCGCCAAGAAATACTGCCCGAACGGCGCCGGCGCGGTGTTCACGTTCGGACTCAAGGGCGGCTACGAAGCCGGCGTCAAGCTCGTCTCCAACGTCAAGCTGTTCTCCCACCTCGCCAACATCGGCGACACGCGCTCGCTGATCATCCATCCCGCTTCGACCACGCATCGGCAACTGTCCGATGCGCAGAAGACGGCTGCCGGCGCCGGCCCCGACGTGGTGCGGCTGTCGATCGGCATCGAGGACAAGGAAGACATCATCGCCGATCTGGAAGAGGCGCTGGCGGAGGCTTAACGCGCCGTCATTTCGGGCGCGATCGTCTTGCGCAGAAACGCAAAGTCGAGCGCGGTATTGAAGGCGACCTGGGCATTGTCGGTCGCGCCCGCGTGCCCGCCTTCGGGCGGTTCGTAGAAATAAACGCGGTAGCCCAGTGCCAAAAGCTTGGCCGCCATCTTGCGCGCGTGGCCCGGATGCACGCGGTCGTCGCGCGCCGACGTGGTGAGCAGAATAGGCGGATAGCGGCGCCCGCCCGCGACGGCCTGATAGGCCGAAATGTCCCGCAGGAAGGCCCAGTCGGCGGGATCGTCCGGATCGCCATATTCGCTGATCCAGCTCGATCCAGCCGTCAGCTTCGTGTAGCGCTTCATGTCGAGGAGCGGCACAGCGCATTTGATGGCGCCGAACAGCTCCGGATAACGCGTCAGCATATTGCCGACCAGAAGGCCGCCATTGCTGCCGCCCATGCAGGCGAGGCGCTCCGGACGAGTGACGCGGCGCGCGATCAAATCCCTGGCCACGGCGGCAAAATCGTCATGGGCGAGCCTTTTGCCCGCGCGCATGCCGGCCTTGTGCCAGTCCGGCCCGAACTCGCCGCCGCCGCGGATATTGGCAACAACAAAAATTCCGCCGCGTTCGAGCCACAGCTTGCCGACGGTCGCGGAATAATACGGCAGGCTCGAAATCTGAAAGCCGCCATAGCCGCTGAGCAGCGTGGCCTGCGATCCGTCGTAGGGCAGCTTCGCGGGACCGATCTGAAAATATGGCACGCGGGTGCCGTCGTCCGACACAGCCTCATGCTGGACAATATCGAGCCCGGCCGCATCGAACCGTGCGGGCGATTGCTTGAGCAATTCCGGCGCCTGCCCGTATCTGACCAGCGACTGCGCCGGCGGCATCACGCTGTTCTGCGAAGCCACGACAAAAACGCCACGTTCGCGCTCGCCTTCGGCAAACCAATCGTCGTCGTCGACCGCCAACGGGAAAATGCTGAGCACCGACAGCTCGGGAAAGCCGGATATCGGCTCGAGTGACCAGCTGTTTTGCGCGAAGCGCGCGAACAGAATGCGCGAGCGGACATTGTCCAGAATACTGAGCGCAACAACGCCGCCCGCGCTGCTAAAGCCCTGCAGAAAGCGCCGCTGCGACGGCGCGAACAGCACCGTAAAGTCGCGGTCGCCGCCCAGAAACGCGCTCAGTGAAATGACCAGCAGCGCGCCGGCCGGATAAGCGTGACCGCCGACATTCCACGCCGAGCGCAGATTGAGAATGAGCCAATCGCGATCCAGCGACGAAGCGGCGTCGGTTGGGATGTCGAGTTGTATGCGAGGCGCCGCACCCTGCTCGATAAAATCCTCGTGGTGCTCGAAATCGGTTCGCCGCCAGAACAGCGTGCGCGGATAAGCCGGGCCGTGGTCGCGGTGCGCCCCGACACCCATGTGCTCGCGTTCGCATTCGAAGATGACGGGCGCCGCATCGAACGCCTCTCCGCGCCGGTAGAGCCGCACTGTCCGCGCGTAGCCGCTGACTGTTTGAAAGGCCTCGCCGCCGAGTGCCGAACTGACGAGCAGCGTGTCGGGATCGAGCCAGTCTGCGCCACCCTTTGCTTCCGGCAAATAAAACCCGCCATCGACGAAGCGCTTCTCGACGAGATCGAATTCCCGGGTGACCGCCGCATCGGCGCCGCCACGCGAGAGCTGCACGAGCCCACGGCGATGCTCCGGCGGCAGCGTCGTACAGCCGCGCCACACCCAGTCCTCCCCTTCGGTCCTGGCCAAGGCATCGACGTCGAGCAGCGTTTCCCAATCGGGATCGTCGCTGCGATAGCTTTCCAGCGTCGTCCGCCGCCACAGTCCCTTGCGGTGCTCGGCGTCCTGCCAAAAGTTATAGACGAAGCGGGCGCGCTGCTGGATCCACGGAATCCGGTCCGCGGCATTGAGGATCGCCAGCACCGCCGCCTTGTCGGATTCGAATTGCGGGTCAGCAAGCGCCGCCAAGGTCTCGCTGTTGCGTTCCGCGGCCCAGGCGCGCACCGGCGCGGTATCGATATCCTCCAGCCACAGATATGGATCGGACAACGCTGCGTCTGACGCAGGCGGGGCATCGGCTGTCTTTGCAGTCTCGCTCATGCGCGCGAGGAATGCGGCACGGCAAGCGCCGCATCAAATGTGGATTGCACGGGTCGCCTCGTTACCTGGGCGGCATGTACCACGGCGACGGTGAGCACCACGATCGCCATCGCCTGGTGCAACAGCGCCAGTGGCAGCGGCACGACCAAAAGCAGCGTCGTGATGCCGAGTGCAGCCTGAAGCGTGACCGCAACACACAGCGCGACAGCGCCGCGCCATGCCGACTCGTGCCGCGCCGTGCGCAGCGCATCGATTGCGTGCCACGTTGCGATGAGCCAGATCGCATAGGCTAGCATGCGATGATCGAACTGAACCGTCAGCGCATTCTCGAAGAAATTGCGCCACAAGGGCTTTGCGATGAACAGCCGCGACGCGTCAGGCAAGAACCCGCCGTCGATCAGCGGCCAAGTATTGTAGACGTAGCCGGCGCGCAGACCGGCGACCAGCGCACCGAGATAAATCTGCGCGAGCACCAGGACCAGCAGCCCGACGGCAGCAATGCGGATTCTCGCCAGTGCCGGCTCCTGCCGTTCGTTGCCAATCCGCAACGCCGTCCAGAGAATGGCGATATAGATGACGCAGGCGAGCACGAGGTGCGTCGCCAGCCGGTATTGCGACACCTCGACGCGATGCACGAGCCCGGAAGCGACCATCCACCATCCGACGGCGCCCTGCAGCGCGCCCAGGCCGAAGATCAACCAAAGTCGCGCGCGTAATCCGGGCTCGATCCAGCCGCGCCACAGAAACCACAGCAAGGGAACGAGAAAGACCACGCCGATCAGCCGGCCAAGCAGACGATGCGTCCACTCCCACCAGAATATGGTTTTGAAGGCATCAAGGCTCATGCCCTGATTGAGTTCGTGATATTGCGGAATTTGCTGATAGCGGTGGAACTCGGTCAGCCACTGCGCTTCGCTCAGCGGCGGCAGCGCGCCCATCACCGGCTGCCACTCGGTAATCGACAGCCCGGATTCCGTGAGCCGCGTGGCGCCGCCGACGAGGACCATGGCCGCCACCATGGCGGCTACGGCAAACAGCCACAGCCGCACAGCGCGCGTGTGGACACCCTTGCGGATGTCGGCTGAAACGATGTCCGTCATGCCGTTCGCTTGTGTGGGACGGACGGACCATATAGTGCTGCCCCCTGCCCCGCAATCACGTCATTGCGAGCAGCAACACCGCGCCCCGGAACTCTCTCGCTCACGATAAGTCGCCATGCCGATCCGCCTGCGCAAATTTCTCGGCACCATCGCCTTGTTCGTGCTGGTGATCGTGTGGGCGCTCGTCGCCATGGCGCTGGCGCAGTCGCCCGCCATCCACGACAGCGCGCTCTTGTCGATTGCCTATTATGTGATTGCCGGGATCGGTTGGGTGTTGCCCGCCATGCCGATCGTGGCATGGATGAGCCCGCGCCGGACTTCTGAGACTGCGAAGCCGGACGCGTAAAATGCGAAGTCCCGGCTACGCCGCCTCCAAGCCGCGGAAGCCGTTCCATACGGCAGTCGCCGAGCCCGAGAGCAGCACGCGGACATAGCGCAGGCGCTGGTATTCGCCGTTGAGCGAAATGCGCGGAAGCGCCGTGAGACGATCGCGATGCCCGGGAAACAGCACGCCCGGATGTGTCGTCACCGCGGTCTTGAAACCAAGTTCCGCCGCGATGGCGAATTCGCGCGGTCCGGCCGAGGTCCGGTCACCGACCGGAAACGCCAGATGCTCGGGGCGCTTGTCGAGCGCCGCTTCGATGACCGAACGGCTCAGATCGATCTCAGAGCGCACGGCTTTTTCCGGCAGTTTCGCCAGCATCGGATGATTGACCGTGTGCGCCCCGATCGTCACCAGCGGGTCGGCGGCGAGCTCGGCGAGTTCCTGCCAGCTCATGCACAACGTCTTGCAGAAGGCCGCAACGTCGACGCCATAGCAGGCTGCAAGATTGCGGATGACCTCGCGGAGCTCGGCTTCAGTCGGGCGCGCGCGCAGCCACCAGTAAAGTTCATCGTAAAGCGCACGCTTCTCCGCCACGGTCGTGCAATCGAAGGTGCGATTTTGGCCGTCAATCGATAGTCCGATGCGATCGTTGTTGGCGATCACCGCTTCGAGCACGAGCCACCATAGTTCGCCGAGCCGATCGGGAAAACTCGTAGCGACGTAGACCGCGAACGGGATTCCTTCCGCTTTGAGCATCGGATAGGCGATCTGCAACGTGTCGCGGTAGCCATCGTCGAATGTCAGGCAGACGAAGCGCCGCGAGAAATCACGCTCGATCAACCGCCGATGCACCTCGTCAAGACTGACAAGATCGACACCGGAACTGCGCAGATATTTGACGACCCGGTTGAAGAAATGCGGCGTTACCTCAAGCAGACGATTGGGTTGGAACCGCCCCGGGCGCGCCGGCCGCACGTGATGCAACGTCAGGATAGCGCCAACACCGCCGACAAGCGGCGTCAGCCAGCGATGCGCGCCGGTGAAATACAGCGACTCCAGTCCGCCGCGGATCAAGGCCGGTTTCAGTGCGGGCAAGGAACCCTACTCCACACGCGACTTCACGCGATCACGACTATTGCCAAGCACGGGTTGATAATTCTTTGCCGCCATGGCGAAGCGGTCAAGCCGCCCAAAACCACCGCAGATCGCACGCGAGCAACCCCGAAGCGTTACGCGGCGGCCGCCCGAGGCGCGGACTGGCCGGCGCGATCGAGTTCAGTCACCTCCTCGAACTCGGCGGCCAATAGGCGCTGGCGCGTAGCATCGACCGCCTCATCGGCAGCCGCGTCGGTGAGCAGCACGGCTTGCGGCGCGAGTTCGCCGATCGCTTCCAGATCCGCGCCTTCCGCAATACCGGCATCCACGACGATGTAGTCATACGTCCGCGCCAGCGCGTCGAAGCTCGGCGCAAGTCGCGGCGACGACAACAGCGTCATACGATCAACCGTCTCGCGCCCCGGCGAAATCACATGCACGCTCGATTGCGTATCCTTGTCGATAATGTCGCGGAACGAGGCGCTGCCCGCGGTCAGTTCGGCAAGGCCGCTCGCTTCCGGATCGCTCGATACGGCGGCGATCGGCGAGTTTTTCGGCTCGATCCCGGCAAGCAGAACGTGCCCATCGCCGGCCAGGGATCGGGCGAGCTTGATCGCGATCTCGCCAGTCTTGGCGCCGGCCACGACGCCGAGCACGGCGATGCGCGCGGCGCCGGCGCGGTGCAGGCTCTCTGCCACCTGCGATACGGCCGCGTTACCCTCGGCGACAGGCGGCGGTGTTTTGGCCGCGAGCGCAGGCTCGATAGCCGGTTCCGGAGCCGCGACGCGCGGCTCGACGCGGGACGCGATGGGCGCCGTGGCGCGACCTGGAACGCCCAGGAGCTCCCTGGTCAGCACGAAACCGCAGCTCAGCATCAACATCGCCACTGTCGCGATAAGAACGCTCGGCAGCTTTTTTGGATAAGCCGGAACGTTCGAAGCCGACGCGCGCGAAATCACCCGGGCATCGGCCGGCGCCGAATTGAGGGTCTGGCGCGCGGTGGCCTCGCGATATTTGGCGAGATACGATTCCAGCAGATCGCGCTGCGCCTTGGCGTCGCGTACCAGCGCCTGCAGTTCCACGTTGCGTTCGTTGGTGCTTGCGGCCTGATTTTTGAGCTGGTCGAAATTCGCCGTCAGCGCGTCGACCCGGGCGGCGGCGATCCGGGAGTCGTTCTCGAACGAGCGCGCCGTCCGTGCCGCTTCGCCTCTGATCTGCTCATCAAGATCCGCGACCTGCGCCTTCAGTTCCTTGATCCGTGGATGCCGATCGCCGAGCGACGTGGATTGCTCGGCGAGTTGCGCGCGAAGCGTCACCCGCTGCTCCGAAAGCCTGCGGATCAGTTCGGAATTCAGAACATCCGAGGCCTCGATCGGCTGTCCAGATTTGAGTATTTCTCGAATGATCTTGGCCTTGGCCTCGGCGTCGGCCTTTTGCGCGCGTGCGGCGGCGATCTGGGCGTTGACATCGCCGAGCTGCTGCGCTGACAGCGTGGTGTCATTGGGCCCGACCAAAAGATTGCTATCGCCGCGGAACGCCGCAACCTTGCCCTCGGCGTCCGCGACCCTCTTCTGCATGCCCTGAATTTCGCCCGACAGCCAATCCACGGCAGTGCGCGCCTGGTCCTGTTTGGCGGCACGCTGGCGAACCAGATATTCGTCCGCGATGGCGTTGGCGACGTTGGCGGCAAGCTGAGGGTCCTGCGACAGAAAATCAATGACGATGACATTTGACTTGTCGATCGCATAGGCGGTCAGCCGGTCGTAATAGGCCTCAAGCACCCGTTCCTCGGGCGTCATGCTCGCAGGATCCCTGACCAGTCCGAGCTTGCCCAATATGCGCTTGACCGGAGAGATTCCGTTCAGTGCGGGATCAAATTCGGGTTTCTTTGCGAGGTCGAGCTTGGCGATAACCGCGCGCGCGAGGTCGCGCGACAGGACCAGCTGAACCTGGCTGGTCACCGTCTGTTCGTCGACCGTATTGCGATCGAACTGATCCTTGTCGGCATCCGGCCGCAAGAACACGTTATCACGGCCTTCGATGAGGACGCGCGATTCCGACTGATACTTGGGTGGAATGATCTGGACAACGATCAACGTCAGGAGCGCAACGAGCAGCGTGGGGCCGAGAATTTTCCACTTGTTGCGCCAGAGCGCTGTACCGAGCGCGGGAAAGTCGAATTCCGCGTCGCCCAACGGACCCGCGCCCGAACGCCGCGCCGATTCCGACACCACGCTCATCACCCTACTCCCACAAACAGACCCAGAATCCGTGCACCATGAACCGCGGTATTACGAACTATTAAGGTTGCTATCCGGTTAAGGCAGCCGTCACGCGGCCGTGCTGCAACATGGAAGTTCACGTCACATTCCAGTGTCGATGAGCGCGCGCAAACCGCGTGAGAGTTTTTTAACCCGGTCAAGTCTTAATAGCGCTTAACTGTTTGCCACGACTTTTAGGGACCTTATCCCATGGGCGAAGCCCGGCGGCCCGCCGCATCCATGCTCGCCCCCGTCATGGGAGCGGTCAGCCCTGTGACGCACGATGCCGCTGCGGCGCGGGTGCAGGCGGCCGCCGTGCCGGCGAGCTTGAAGATACTTCACATCCTGCGCGCGCCGCTCGGCGGCCTGTTCCGGCACGTGCTCGACGTCGCGCAAGGACAAGCCGCGCGCGGCCACCGCATCGGGCTCATCGTTGACAGCACCACCGGCGGCGCACGGGCCAATGAAATGCTGGCGCAGCTTGCGCCAAAAATGGCCTTGAACATCGCGCGGGTTCCGATCGCCCGGCAGCTCGGCTTCGGCGATATCGGCGCGTTGCAATTCGTCGCGCAGCGGATTGCATCAATCGAACCGGATGTGGTGCACGGCCATGGCGCCAAAGGAGCTGCGCTGGCCCGTCTCGCGCCGCGCGGCGAAACGACTATCCGCGTCTACACGCCGCACGGTGGGTCGCTGGTCTACGCGCCCGGATCCACTGTGGGTGGCTTTTATCGCGTGCTGGAGCGGCTTCTCAACGCCCGGACCGATCTCTTTCTGTTTGAAAGCGAATACATCGAGCAGATGTTCCGCGACAAGATCGGCGCGCCGCACGGCCTCGTCCGTGTCGTGCGTAATGGCGTGGGTGACGCGGATTTAACGCCTGTCGTGGCGCGGCCTGACGCCGCCGACATCGTCTGTGTGGGTGAATTACGCGGCGTCAAGGCCATTGATGTGCTGATCGAAGCGCTGGCAATGCTCAACCATTGTGGCCGGCGCTTCACAGCCACTATTGCCGGCGACGGACCGCAGCGCGAGGAACTGGCGGCGCTCGCGCAACGTTTCGGTGTCGACGACCAGATCCGGTTCGTTGGATTTAAGCCCGCGCGCGAGGCCTTCGCGATGGGGAAGCTGCTCGTCGTTTGCTCGCGGGCGGAGTCCCTGCCCTACGTTGTGCTCGAAGCCGCTGCCGCCGCCATGCCGATTGTCTCCACCCGGGTCGGCGGCATCGGCGAAATATTTGGACCGGAAGCGGGCCGCCTTATTCCGGCCGACGATGTCGTGGCCCTGGCGCACGCCATTCTCGGCGCGTTGGACGATCCCGCACAGCTTCACGTCCTGGCCCAGGCGCTCAATGCGCGTGTCCGGGAGGAATTCACCGTGGACAAGATGGTGGACAGTGGCCTCGCCGCCTATCGCGAGGCGCTGGCACAGCGACAAGTCGCCCGCCTCGACTAACCAATTTTTGAACTTTGTTCACTATTCTGGTGCGGTCTGCCGGCCGGTGTGGGCAACCTGAATGCCGGCGGAAGCGTTGCGTGCGTAAACAATGTCCAGCCCTGACCGCAGCATGGTTTTTGAATTGGCGGTGCCGTCGGCATCCGCCGCCGCGCGCCGTGGCGGTTCCGCGCCCAAGCCGGTCAAGCTCTCGTCGGCCGCGCTCAAGGTCGTCGCGGAACCGTCGAGAAGCGCCTATTCGCCGATCGTGCTCGCCGGCACGGTCCGCCTTATCGAGGCCGCGCTCGTCGCGCTCGTCGGTTTCATCGTCTATCTCGTACATGTCGTGCCGCATGACGGCTTTGCCTGGCACTATGTCGCGGCGATTGCCGGCATTGCGCTTTTGGCCATGGTGGCGTTCCAGGCTGCCGACATCTATCAAGTGCAGGCCTTCCGCGGCTACGAGAAGCAATACATGCGGCTCGCGTCGGCCTGGTCAGTGGTTTTCTTGCTGGCGATTGGCGTCTCTTTCTTCGCCAAGGCCGGCGATCAATTCTCGCGCGTCTGGCTCGCCGGCTTCTATATCTTCGGTCTTATCACGCTGATTGGGTTCCGCCGCCTGCTGTTTTTGCTGGTGCGGCGCTGGACGCGCGAAGGCCGCCTCGACCGCCGCACCGTTGTGGTCGGCGCCGACACCAATGGCGAGTTGCTGATTGGCTCACTCGCTGCACAGCGCGATTCCGACGTGCGCGTCATCGGCGTGTTCGACGATCGCGGCGACCAGCGCAGCGCGGCCAGCTTTCACGGCGTGCAAAAACTCGGCGCCGTCGACGATCTGGTGGAGTTCGCTCGCCACACCCGGGTCGATCTGGTCATCTTCTCGCTGCCGATCTCGGCCGAAGGCCGCATCCTGCAGATGCTGAAAAAGCTCTGGGTGCTGCCAGTCGACATCCGGCTCTCTGCCCACACCAATAAGCTGCGGTTCCGGCCGCGCTCCTATTCGTATATCGGCAACGTCCCGGTGATCGACATCTCCGACAAGCCGATCGCCGATTGGGACGTGGTGATGAAATGGCTGTTCGACAAAATCGTCGGCTCCCTTGCGCTTATCTGCGCGTCGCCCGTCATGTTGCTGGTCGCGCTCGCCATCAAGCTCGACAGCAAGGGTCCGATACTGTTCAAGCAGCGCCGCTACGGGTTCAACAACGAGCTGATCGAGGTCTACAAATTCCGCTCGATGTATGTCGAGCAGACCGATGCGACCGCGCAAAAGCTCGTCACCAAGGACGACCCTCGCGTGACCCGGGTCGGCCGCTTCATCCGCAAGACCAGCCTCGACGAACTGCCGCAGCTCTTCAATGTCGTGTTCGCCGGCAACCTGTCGCTGGTCGGACCACGCCCGCACGCCGTGCACGCCAAGGCGGCCGACCGCATCTATGACGAGGCGGTGGACGGTTATTTCGCCCGGCATCGGGTCAAGCCGGGCATCACCGGCTGGGCGCAGATCAACGGCTGGCGCGGCGAAACCGACAGTCAGGAAAAGATCCAGCACCGCGTCGAGCACGATCTCTATTACATTGAGAATTGGTCGATCCTGTTCGACATGTACATTCTGGCGTGCACGCCATTCGCGCTTCTGCGCACGGAGAGTGCGTATTGAGCGCGGCGCACTACACGGCCGCGGCGGCGTTTGACCGCAGCTCGCCGGCGCTGGCGCAGCGACTGCTGAACGTCACGCTGTTCGTCACCATGGCGTTCAGCTCGATCGCCTTCATCGAGCCGTCGCCGCATGACGCGCTGATGTTCGTGCTGCTGGCGATGTGCGTCGCCGCGCGCGTGCCGTTCGACCGCAAGCTGCTGCCGTTGCTGATCCTGACTATCGTCTGGCTGCTGGGCGGCCTCATGTCGCTGGTTCAGGTCGGCGACCAGGAGAACACCATCCAGTATGCCGGCACCTCGATCTATCTGGGCACCGCCGGCATCATGTTTGCGTGTCTGTTTTGCGAAGGCGATCTGACGCGGCTTGGCATCTTGCGCCGCGCCTACCTTCTTGCTGCGCTCGTTGCGACGCTCGCCGGCTACCTCGGATTTTTCCACCTGGTACCCGGCTACGAACACTTCCTCGACAATGAGCGCGTCAGCGCCACCTTCAAGGACCCCAACGTCTACGGGCCGTTCCTGATCTTTCCACTGCTGCTGCTGATCGTCGGCTTCATGACCCGCGGCATTCGCATCGGCGGGGTCGTCATCGTCGCGCTGCTATTGGGCGGTCTGTTCCTGAGTTTCTCGCGCGGCGCCTGGCTGCACTTTGCCTTGTCGCTCACCGTGGCGGTCGGGCTGCTGTTTAGGGTGAGCCCCGATCAGCGCATGCGCAATCGGATCGTCCTGCTCAGCATCGGTGCCGGCATCGTCGTCGTGCTTCTGGTGGTCGGGCTCACATCGATTGCGTCCGTGCGCGACATGCTCATGGTCCGCGCCCAGGCGATCCAGCCCTACGACGTCGGGCCGGGCGGCCGCTTCTGGTTTCAGCAGCTAGCGCTCACGCAAATTCTCGATCACCCCAACGGTCTCGGACCGTTCGAATTCTCCCGCATCTTCGGCGGCCAGCAGCACGATGTGTATATGCAGGGCTTTCTGGTCTATGGCTGGCTCGGCGGCGCGGCCTATATGACGCTTGTCCTGGTGACGCTCGTGATCGGCGTTCGTGCGGCCGCTGATCGCCACACCCTGGCAGTATTATCTGGTCGCGGCCTATGCGGCCTTTGTCGGCGAAGCGGCCGAAGGATTCGTGGTCGACACCGACCATTGGCGCCACTTCTTTTTGCTGCTCGGCCTCGTCTGGGGGCTGACCGTCGCCACCATCAATTCCAGCCGCCGCCGGGATCATGCGGTCGGCGCCGACGCGACCCTAACCCCGCTGCCCGTTGCGCCGTGACTTCGCTGCGGCAGCGAGCGGCTGCGTGAGTAATGCATGCACATTCTAGTCAATGATTTCATCGGTGGCGCACTCGATCGCGGCATTCCGCTCTACGTGCGTAATCTGGTCGAAGGCCTGCGCGACGAGGGATTGCGCGTGCGCGTCGTGCGCGCGCCGGCCATCTTCCGGAAACTCCCGCGCGGCGTACTCTATCTGATCGCGGTTTTCGTCGAACAAACGCTGCTGCCGGCGATCGGCTTTGCACTGCGAGCGGACCTTACGATTTACCCATACAATTCCGTCGCCGTCGTTGATCTGTTGACCCGGCGCGGCCGTATCGTGGTGCACGATCTGGAGCAGCTCAACCGGCCGCTGTCATTCTCCAAGCTGTATTATCTGTTCTGCTATCGGGCGGTGAAATTGTTCAACGCCCCGCTGTTTGCGATCTCGGAGATCACGCGGCAACGGCTCGCGCAAAGTGGCCTGTTCGGCAGCGGACCTGTCACGCTCCTGCCCAATACATTTTACGCGTTCGAACGCCTCGCGGCCGCCGAGACGCCTCAGCGCAGCGCCTCGATCCTGCTGTGCACCGGCTCAACGGCGAACAAGGATCTCGAAACGGTCGTGGCCGAATACCTGCCAAATGTTTTGGCGCAGGGCCATTGCGTTTCCATCCTCGGGCTGCAAAAGACTACCGATATGGCGAAGCTTGAGCCCGTTGCTGCATTCGTGGCATCCGGCCAGTTACGCATTTGCGGACGTCTTTCCGATGAAGAAGTCGCACGCGCTTATCGCTCGCACGACATCGTGTGGGTGCATTCGTTGCGCGAAGGCTTCGGCCGCTGCGTGGTCGAGGGCCGCCTCGCCGGCGCCCGCGTGATCGCGACCGACATCGCCGAGTTCACCGAGCTGCGTGACGGCGACGTTTATCTTTACGACAATCCGGCCAGATTTTTCGCCGAGCTCGATCGCCTCGCCCACATGACCGGACCTGCGGCGCCCTACACCGGCTATCCGTATCGCGAACTGCTGCGGCGCGCCATCGAGAGCGCGATGCTCGCTAAACCAGCCCCAGGCGCAGCGCGATCGCCGCAAGCCATATAAGCCCGGTAAAGCACAGCGCGCAGAACACGGCCGCGGACCCGAAATCCTTGATCCGGCGAATTTCGACGTGCCACTCGCGCGTCACGTGATCGGCCATTTTCTCGATCGACGTATTCAAAAGCTCGACGGCGAGCACCGCGAGCAGCGAACCGATCATCGCCACATACCAGCCGACCCCGGGCGCCAGAAAGATGCCGAGCGGCACCGCGATCACCAGCAGCACCGCCTCCTCACGCACGGCGGCCTCGTGCGCGAGACACCAGCCGAACCCGCGCAGCGTATTGAAGAAGGCGCTGTAAAGTCGCTTCACTTGGAATTCCGGTTTCTGCAGAGCCGGGAAGAGACGAATCACTCTACGTTGTCATGCGCCCACCGGCGAGCGCCTTTGCGCCACATGATTAGCGCTATTTGTGACAATCGATGGCCAAACGCGGCCACGCCGGCGGATCGGTACGGGCCCGAGCGGCGCTCAGACCCCGATTCGGCCTTACGGATTTGCCTGGACGTGCTGCCCGGCACGCATTAGCTATCGGGCTGTTACCGGTTTCGGAGCGTAGCGCAGCCCGGTTAGCGCACCAGTCTGGGGGACTGGGGGTCCCGAGTTCAAATCTCGGCGCTC
>CAVYPQ010000014.1:0-220893 GCA_963770425.1 uncultured Alphaproteobacteria bacterium | reverse complement strand
TCCTCGAGACGGTCCGGCTGAAGCAGTCGTTCGGCAAGGTGCTCTGCGACGAGGCCGTCCAGCTTCTCCATCGGGATCGACCGGCCCTTGCAGCCGGTCTCGCCCTGCCGCGCCCTGATCGAGCAGGTATAGTAGCGATAGCGCCCTCCTTTCCCGGTCCTGAGCGTCATTGCGCCGCCGCAGTTGGCGCAGAAGCAGATGCCGGTAAGGAGGGTCGGGCCGCTCACGACGCGCGCCGGCGTGACCTTCGGATTGCGGGCGCGCAGATGCGCCTGCACGGCGTCGAACGTCGCCTGATCGATCAGCGGCGGCACCTCGACAGTGACAATCTCGCTGACCGGCTTGAGCATCTTGTTCTTGGCGCGCTTGTTGAACTCGTGCCGGCCGACGTAGGTCGGCCGCGTCAGGATGCGGTGGACTTGGCCGATACCCCACCGCCCACCGTCGCGTGTGAAGATGCGGTGCAGATTCAGGTGTGCCGCGATGTTCTTGACGCCCATGGGGCCGGATGTGCCGTCGCCTTCGAGAGCCAGGCGATAAATCAGCCGAATCGTGTCCGCGTGCAGCGGATCGATTTCCAATTTCTTCTTGATCTTTGCGCCACGCTGCTCGGCCGCGACGACGCGGTAGCCGATGGGTGGCATGGAGCCATTCCAAAAGCCTTGCCGCGCGTTCTCCTTCAAGGCGCGGAGAACGTGCTTGGCGTTCTCCTTCGACTGGTACTCGTCGAACAGCGCCATGATCTGCCGCATCATGACGTGCATTGGATCGTCGCCCATCTCTTGCGTGATCGAGACGAGCCGAACGCCGTTCTTCGCCAGCCTGCGGACGTAGAACTCCAGCTCAAAGTGATCGCGAAAGAACCGGCTAAACGAGTGGACGATCACGATATCGAACGGTGCGGGCTTGCTCGTGCCCGCTTCGATCATGCGTTGGAACTCGGGACGTCGGTCGTTCGTGGCCGATGCGCCAGGCTCGACATAGGTCTCGACCAGCTCATAGCCGCGTGCGACGCAGTACGCTTCGCCCTGACGCTTCTGATCCGGGATCGAGACATCGTGCTCGGCCTGCCGCGCCGTCGAGACGCGCAAGTAAAGGGCGGCGCGCAACGGCACGGTCATCGCGATTGTCCTCTCAAATCATCGGCGCGGCCCCAACAGTTCATCAAACACATCGCCAAACCATGCCTCGAACACATCGAGCTCGGCGTCGGTGACCGGCACAGGGTCGGGCCAATCATCCGCGACGGTCCACGACTGAACGTCATGCTTGGGCGGGCGGCCGATGCGCGGCCAGGGCTCCGGCTCGATGTAAAGATCGTCAGGCAGAACGCCCAGGCTGGCGCGTGGTCGGGACATCCCCGCAGTATCGCGCCGCTCCGCTCGCAACCGAACGACCGATTTCTATCCGCCAATGCCCTTCTCCTTCCCGGCAGACCGGTAACGAGGGGAGCGCTCGCGCTCATTTCGAACCTTGATCGCTTGGCGAGCCCTCGCCGGGCAGGCGACAGCCGGTCAAGGTCGAAGCCGCGAAGCGGTGGCGCGGAACGCGCCAGCCTTGACGGGCTGGCGGCGGTCCGGCCTGCTCGCGCCAGAGCGGTCATGGCTCAGCTTGCCTTGCGGGACAGCGTGAGCGGCAGATCCAGCTCGACCCGGTCGTGCATAACCTTAAGCGTGATGCGGCCGCGCTCGCCGCGTTCGAGGCGAACCAGCCCATAGCCTTCCATCGTGCGGAGCGTGCGCGACAGGTTCGACTTGGCTTTGCCGGTGATCCGCGCTAGCTCGTCGAGCGAGCCGGGTGCCTTCTCGGCGATGACACGCAGCAGCTCGCGATTGCCGGCCGACAGGACCTTGGCGAAGGACTCGGTCGAAGTGAACCAGACCTTGGGTTCGTCGGCCGCCAAGCGACGCTCGCTGCGCGCCACAGCCATGGTGCGCGCCTTCATTTCCGAATAGCTCGCGATACCGACCTTCAAGGTGGTCATGGGATCACTCCTCTCTCGCGCAACACCGCGTCCACCGCCTCCCAGAAATCGGCGAGCAACGTCGCCGCATCCCGGTACTCGTAAGCCCTGATCGTCCGCAGGCGGTGGCGATGGTCCTGCGGCTCACCGCGCCTTTGCCGCGCGACCGGATGGGCATTGTCGAACCCGACCAGCCGCTCGCCCTCCGGCCCGTGCAGCGTCAGCGAGTAGTCGATGCCATGCGGCTTCTCCCGCGCCACCGGCACCCGCGTCACCACGAACCGGACCCAGTGGCCACCCTCCGGGTCCACCACGAGAACCTGCCCGTCGAGGTCGAGAAGCACATCGAGGGTCGGGTCACGCAGCTCCGTCACGGCATATAGTTATCATACTGAAGCAACACAAGCAAGGTAGGGCTTTGGGCGGCTATAGGATGGGCGGCTGGCGCTCGGAACATTGATATCGTTGAGCTATCGGGCAGAAGCGCCAGCACTGGGTGTTTCCGCGTCGGCGCAAATTCTCCAGTGAACCCAATGACATACACCCCAACCGACGGCGCGCCGTTTTAACTTGCCGTCCCCACCTCAGCCCAAATCAGCGCGTCCGTGCCTCTGCGCTTCCTACATTGCAAAACCATGGCTACGATCTTCGAGCACGCCACGGCTGGGTAGATTTGGCGCATTTCGTTTGGTCGGAAACGGTTCATGCACCTTCGTTGGGATGATGCAAATTTGCATGGCGAGATGCAGGGGCGCGGCCGTGCGACGAACAGACCCGTGCATGAGCTGCCGCCTCTGAGACCGACGATTAGGATCGCGTCCGCTGCGGTCGTTCGTCGCCAGCAGGACTCCGCATCGCCATCTTTGTCGACGGATGAGAGCAAGACGGGCGCTGTCAGGACGCATGTGGTAATGCTGCCGCCGATGCATCGACCCTGCGATCCAACTCCTTTGACAGTGACGTTCGACACCAACACGCTGGCCTCGGTGGTTGCCCCCGAAACCGCGCAACGTGGCACCGGCGAAAGCGGAGCCATTGTCGCGGCTGCCATGCGGGTTGGGCGCATTCGCGGCTTTTTTAGTGAGACCGTTATCGCGTTGGAAGGAATCAAGAACGTCGATCGCGCTGACGTTCTTGGGAGGACTCGGATGGTCTCCGATGCCTCATCGACCGGCAAGAACAACATCACACTCACGGTTGGCGTCCGGCATACCCGAAATCCCCTAGACCCACGGTCCTCTGCCAGGGTTCGAGCCGCACTTGAACTGGGTATGCGGCCCTTACGAACGGCTGCACAAATCGGCGGATATCATCTGAGGGACCAATCTTTCGCGCTTTACGAACCGGATGGGGGAATACTTGAACTCATCCGTTGCATGGACAAGGTAAACGAGCTGACAACTGAAATCGCGAGACGCGGCGTCGGTCAGGCGATTGCTGTCGAGCTTGGATTGCAGTTTAGCCAGCGCGACCGTGTTGAGAGTCCGGAGTTATTCCTGCAAGGCCTCGGTCGTGCGAAGGACAAGCCAGAGAGAAAAAAGGTAGCTGAGGCAATTCGTGAATGGGCAGACGGCGATAGTGTCGCTGCTCACTATGGCTTCGGCATGAAGCTCTTTTGCAGTGAGGATTTCCGAAAGAATGGCGCGGGTCGTTCTGTGCTCGACCACGATAATCGCCAGTGGCTCAGTACGAATTTCGGAATTGAGTTTGTAACGCTGGCAACGCTTGCACAGAGGGTAGAAGAATGAGCCGACGTCCTGCCTTTGTTGTGTTGGCGCTCGTCGTAGGCCTCTGCAGCGCCTCAATCTCATGGGCACAAAATGGCGTTCAGGTTCCAGCACAGCAAAGGGAGCTCACGCGCATCCTTTCAAAATATAATGATCTTCATGAAAGCGCTCCGAACAACATTCAGCGAGACAAGATTGATTTAGAATTTCGGAAGGAATTTTGCGCGGCGATACCGAAGGGCGAGGTATCCGGCTGGGTCGGTGAGGTGAACTCCATCGACAACAACTCATCAGACAAGGGAATACGCCTGTCCTTGGAGGTGCATACCCAGGATCTGAGCAGCGGCGGGTTGGGGGTCGAGCTTTCCTTAGGGAACTACTATGCGTATGGCGTCGATGAACAGAACACGCAGCCTCATGGTTCGACAGTAATTGCCGTTAACTCGCCACTCTATAATACGGTCTCCATGTTTCGGAGTGGCGATACCGTGATTTTCGGCGGCACCTTCATCCCATACTCCTCGCCGCAAGCGTGCTACGACAACGACACCACATACTTTTCTTTGTTCCGGTTTTCCACCATTCGTAAAATAGGATGGGGCATCACGTTCTAGGAGACGCAGTGGGTAGGTATCCTTTTTCCTGTTCCTGGCGCGGCCGTGCGTGCCGTTGCCAAAAACCGGGTCTTCCCCATATTGAACGCGAACCCAAGGATCGGCGCGATGTCCTCGCTCCAAGAGAGTTTTCCTGATGCACTGCCGGAGGTGCGTGAAGCGTGCCGTTTTTATGACGAGCACTATTTGTCCATCGGTCAATGGCTGTTAGAGCCAGGAAAGAAGATTATCCTACGCTCGTCGCAGGCGGGCACCTGCCGGTTTTGTGGGCTGAGCGAGCCCAAGGTGACGTTCAAGGGCGTGGCTCACGCCATCCCGGAGTGCACCGGCAATCGGAGCCTTACCACGGACTACGAATGTGACGAGTGTAACGCGATCTTCGGTAAGGGCATTGAGAACGATTTCGGCAACTGGTCCAAGCCGCAGCGAACGATGTCCGGGATCAGCGGGAAGAAGGGGGTGCCGGCTCACAAGGGGCCAAATGGAAGCTGGCGCTTCGAACATAAGGATGGTGGGTTTCAGGTCACGCAGGATCATGACCCGATCGCCGTCGTGCATGAGGATGCACAACAGATCACACTCACGCTCGGCGTCGATACCTACACGCCGATCGCGGTTTTGAAGGCGTTCACCAAGATGGCGCTTTTGCTCCTGCCCGAGGCGGAGCTGCCGAACTTTCAGGCCGCCCTCTCGTGGATACGCAATCCCGACCATTCGGTGGGGCTAGTGAACGACTTTCCAGTCCTCTACACGTTTGTCCCTGGCGTCGCCCCGTTTGCCGGGATCACTGCGATTTTGCTGCGGCGGCTAAGCGATGACCTGCCGGTCCCCTATCTGACCTTCGTTCTCACCTACGGCAACGAGGTGTTTCAGACTATCGTTCCGTGTCCCACGCGTGACACCGCCATCTCCGGGAAGCCCGTCCATTTTCTGCGTTTCCCCAATCCTTACGATCTCGGCCTGGAGCCGGTAGCGCCGATACGTCACGAACGCCTTGACCTTAGCGGTAGGTCGCTCGTCAAAGGCGAAACTGTTGAGACGACGTTGGGCTATGCCGTGGACTGACTGCCATCACATCATGGCTGGTCCCACCGGCCTACGATCGGCCATTCATAGGGGTATAGCGTAGACATAGTGCTCATCATCGTCGGTCGTGGCCCGCCGGCCAAGTTACCACGCGGCGAAAAGGCAGATCAGGCCGACGGGAATCGCGACAAGGCCCACAAAAATCCAGGTCCGGTGGGCGGGCGCGTCCTCGGGCGTGCGGAACAACTGAACAATTAGCCAAATGCAGACGGCGATCCCGAGGATGAGGCGAAGCAGATCACGCGGATTGTCGTAGGATGACCAGAAGGTCGAGCTTTGCGGCAGGCTGACACGTATTGTCACCGCGATCAGAACGAAAATGAACGCGGCCCGCAGAAGCAGGGCCGTAATGCGCAAGCCCGCAAAAGATTTGGAAGCCGGCAAGTCTGCTGCTCCCGAATAGAAATTATCTCGGCGAAAAATATATATTTAATATTCGCCGCGAAGGCGAGGCGGTCTTGCCGTCTTTGCACAGCCGGAGTGCTCAGTATTTCGGCCGAATCGCCGAACCGTTGATGCCGGCGAGAGGTTTGCCTTGCCCGCCGACGCCCGCCGGACCATTGCCGCGGCGGGAGATGCTGGTGCCGTTGATCGTCGATCGCGGAGCTTCTGGTGCGGCCGTGATCGGGTGGGCATGAAACGGACGGAGAGCCGGATTGCCCGGAACAGCGGCTGTGTTGCCTGGACTGCCGCCGCCATGCGCCGTAGCGGCCGGTGCCACCGAAGGAGAGCGAGCGGCCGGCTGAGCGGACGATGGAACGGCTTCGCCAATGGAGTTGCGAGTGGTCGCGTCGCCCGGGCGCTGAGTGTGCGGCGATTGCGTACGCAGCCCTGTGGGTGAATGGAGCGGCGGATTCTGTTTTCTCTCGTCTGTGCGGTGCGGCGGCGGCGGCGACACGGTGATTTGCGTGTCGACCGGGCCAAGGTCTTTCATGCGAATTTCAGGCGGGCCGGCGCCTTTCGTCGGCGGGCTTTTGCCTTTCTCCGCGAGGGCATGATCGGAATGTTCGCCGTTCACGTCCTTTTTAGCACCGCGGTTATCGTGCGCCGGGCTTGGCGCCGCGGGGGAGTTGCCGTTCTCGCGAGGAAGAGCATTCTTCGGCGCCGTCTGGCTATCAGGCTTTGCGGGGCCGGCGGCAGGTTGCGCATTGGCGTTCACGACAGCAACGGCGATGCAAAGGGCCGCGAAGAGCCCGACCACAAAACGCAGGTTGCGCGGAGTCGCCATGGCCGTCTACTCGACCGGTTCTGCAGCATCCGGAGGACCTGCGGGCGCGCTGTCACGCTGCTCGCGCAAGAACAGTGTCTGCAACGCCGGCACTACGACCAGCAGCATGATCGGTCCGATCAGCATGCCGCCGACGATTACCGTCGCCAATGGGCGCTGCACCTGGCTGCCGATGCCGGTGGAAATCGCGGCCGGCAACAATCCGATGCAAGCCGAGAGTGTCATCATCAGAATCGGCCGCATCTGCTCCCCGACGGCGTGGAACATGGCATCAATCGGCGACATTCCGTTGCGCAGGACCCGGTAATAGCCGTTGAGGATCAGGATGCCGCTCATGACCGAGACACCCATCAGCGAAATGAAGCCGATCGCGGCCGAAATGCTGAAATCCAAACCGGCGACGTAAAGCGCCACGAGGCCGCCCGACACCGCGAAAGGCAGTCCGAGCAACGCCAGCAAGCTGTCGCGCCACGAATTGAACAGCCAATAGAGCAGGACAAGGATCATCACGAAGGTAACCGGTAAGATGATTTCTAATCTGCTCTTGGCCTCCTGCAGCCAATCGAATTCGCCGGACCATTCGAGTCGATAACCGTTCGGCAACTTGACGTTACGCGCAATCCGCTGCTGCGCCTCTTCCACTGCGCCGGCGAGGTCGCGGCCGCGCACGCTGAATTTGATCGGCACGAAACGCTGGTTGCGTTCCCGGAAGATATAGGAAGCGCCGGTGTCGAGCGAAATATCCGCAAGTTCGCGCAGCGGCACGTAAGCGTTGACGCCACTCGGCGTTTGATAGCCGACCTTGAGGTTGCGGATATCCTCGATGTTCTGCCGATATTGGCGAGCCAGCCGGACCACGACGCCGAATTGGCGGTCGGACTCCAGCAGTGTAGTGGCCGTGGCGCCGCCCAATGCCGCCTGAATGACTGTGTTGACGTCGCTGATATTTAATCCATAACGCGCGGCCTTTTTGCGGTCGACCCGGATATTCAGGTTCGGCTGGCCGAGAACCCAGAACGCTCCAAGATCGGTGATGCCTTGAACGTTGGCCAACTCAGGCAGGATCTCGCGCGCGATCTTCTCAAGCGTCGCAAGGTCGGGACCGATGACCTTGACCGAATTGGCGCCCTTGACGCCCGAAAGCCCTTCTTCGACGTTGTCCTGGATGTATTGCGAGAAATTGAAGTCGACGCCGACAAACTCCTTCTTGAATTGCGCCTGCAGGTCCCTGATCAGATCGTCCTTGTCATAGCCGCGCGGCCACTGGTCGAACGGCTTTAATGGCACGAAAAACTCGGCATTGAAAAACCCGGCCGGATCGCTGCCGTCATCGGGGCGGCCCTGTTGCGACGTGACCGTGATCACCTCCGGATGGGTCAGCAGGATTTCGCGGATGCGGTTGGCGATCGGCTCACCGGCCTGCAGCGATATGGTCGGCGGCATCGTGGCGCGAATCCAAAGATTGCCCTCTTCAAGCGACGGCAGGAATTCGCTGCCAAGTCTCGAACCGAGAAACAGGCTGAGCACCAGAAAAGCGAGTCCGATCACGGTCGTGATCGCCCTTTTTTGCAATGACCAGCGCAACACCGGCGTATAGATCGCGCGCAAGCGTCGCACCAAGACCGTTTCCACTTCCCTGATCTGCTCGGGCAGGAGCAGCGACGACAGGCACGGCGTGACCGTGAAGGTCGCGAGCAGCGCGCCGATCAGTGCGTAGGCGTAAGTGCGCGCCATCGGGCCAAAGATCTGCCCTTCGACGCCTTGCATCGTGAATAGCGGAAGGAAAGCCGCCACGATGATGGCGGTTGAGAAGAATACCGCGCGATCGATTTGCAAGGCGCTGATCAGCATCAGACGCAGCCGATCGTTCCAGAACGAACTCTTTAACAATCCACCGGGTGTGCGTGTCGGATCGTCACCCCAACGGTCCTCGGCAAGGGCGACCAGCAGCAGTTGCCGCGCTTCCGGTGGTGATTGGAAATTCCGGTAGATGTTCTCGACCATGATGACGGCGGCATCGACGATGATGCCGAAGTCGACGGCGCCAACCGACAGCAGATTGGCGTCTTCGCCGCGCAGCACCAGAATGATGATGCTGAAGAACAGCGCAAACGGAATATTGGCGCCGACGATGAGTGCGCTGCGCAGATCGCCGAGAAAAACCCATTGGATCACGAAGATCAGCAGGCAGCCGAAGATCAGATTGTGCAGGACAGTGGCGGTCGTGACATTAACCAGCGTGGCGCGGTCGTAATACGGCACGAGCTTCACGCCGGGCGGCAGGCTGCCGTCGGTATTCATTTTCTGAATTTCGGCACGCACGAGCGGCAGCACGTCGTTCGTGTGCAGCGTGCGGTTCATGACCACGATGGCGGCAACGATATCGTCCTCATGGTCGCGTCCGGCCTTGCCGAGCCGCGGCACATAGCCGACCGCCACCTTGGCGACATCCTTCACAAAGATCGGCACGCCTTTGAATTGGCCAAGCGGCACGTTCTCGATGTCGGCGACGTGGTAGCCCTGCGTCAGATCTGCGGCGCCGCCGCTGTTCATCAGGCCGACGCCACGAATATTGACCGACTGCTGGCCGATATCGATGGTGCGGCCGCCGACATTGATGTTGGCATTGCCGATGGCGCTTATGATCTGCGGTAGCGTGAGATTGTAGGCGTCGAGTTTATGCAGATCGACGTCGACGTCATATTGTTTGGTGGTGCCGCCCCAGGTGTTGACCTGCACGACGCCTGGCACGGTGAGCAGGCGACGCTGCACGATCCAGTCCTGGACCGTGCGTAGATTGGTCAACCCGAAATGCGGCGGTCCCGTCACTTGATAGCGGTAAATCTCGCCGACCAGGCTACTGCCCTGAATGGTGGGCGTGACGTTGTTCGGCAGGGTGACGTTTTGCTGCAGGTTGATAGCGGTTTGCGTGAGCGCGAAATAATAGTCGATGCCGTAGCGGAACGTCACCCGGACGAACGACAGGCCATAGAACGAGGTCGAGCGAATAACGTCGACGCCCGGCGTTGTGGCCAGACCGACCTCCATCGGAATGGTGTAGTAGCGCTCCATTTCCTCGGCTGAGAGGCCGGGCGCCTGCGCGGTGATTTCGAGAATGACCGGGGCCGGATTAGGATAGGCTTCGATGTTCAGTCGCGAGAACGCAAACAGGCCCGCGGCCAAAAACACCAGTAGGCCGAGCAGAACGAGCGGACGGCGCGTCAACCCGAATGTCAGCAGGCCTTTCAGCACGGTCCGTGTCCCGTTCCGGCATTACGCATGGTCACCGCGCAAATCGATGACGTTCATTGCTCAAGCGCGAGCTGATTGCTCAGGAATATCGCGCCCTCGCTCGCAATCAACTCGCCGGCCTTCACCCCATCGAGAATTTGCCAATAACCGTCGCGCTCCTGTCCAATCCTGATCGTGCGCTGGGTGAAATGCCGCCGGTCGGCGGTCACCCAGGCCGTCATCGTGCCGTCGCCCTCGCGCACAACGCCGTCGATCGGGATTGCGGGCGAGCGCTCGGGTGCGCCGACATCGATGGTGAAACTTGCGAACATGCCGGCGCGCAATTCGTGCCGCGGGTCTTTGATCTCCGAGCGCACCAGTACGCGGCGGGTGTTGGGATCGACCGTCGCGCCCACGGTAGTCACCTTTGCGTCGAACACGCGGCCCGGAAAAGCGGCGATCCTGACCTGTTCCGGCTGCCCGACGCGGAAAGCCGGACTATCGTCCTCGGCGACGTTGGCCAGCATCCACATCGTATCGATGTTGGCCACGGTGTAAGGGGCGGGCGCGTTGCCGGGCTGGACGAAAAGCCCGGGCGCGGCATTGCGTGCTGTGACGCGACCGTTGATTGGGCTCGGCACAACCAAGGTCGGGTCGGCGATCCGTTGCGCAACGATCTTGTCGATGTCAGCGTCGGTCTTGCCGAAGATACGAACGGCATCGCGTGCGGCGCGCAGATTGCCTTCCGCGGTCTGCTGCTCGGATATCGCTTGTTCGACATTCGCCTGCGACACCGCGCGCGTCGTATACAATTCCTGCAACCGGTTCAGATTGCGGTTGCTCAATTCAAGTACGCCGGCGGCGGAAATCAGGGTCGACTCGGCTTGCAAAAGGTCGGGGCTGTCAATGGTGTACAGCGTCTGCCCCTTCTTCACGTCATCGCCGACTTCGGCGAACAGGCCGATGATCCGCCCTTGATAGGGGGTAAAGACCTGTACCGTCATGTCCTCGTTGAAATCGATGCTGCCGATGGCGTCCTTCTCGACCGGAAACTCGCGCAGCTCGACCGGCTGCACTTTGACGGAATTAAGCTGGCTCGCCGAGAGGTCCACGCTGTTGGGTTCGCGCGGCGCCGCGGATGGCTCCAGGAGCGGCATCGGCCTTGGTGGTCGCGTCGATGGCGGGGCTTGCCGGGTGGCCGGAGTGCCATGTCCAATAGACAAGCGCGGCGGCCATAATGAATACGGCCGCCGCCGCAGCTTTCGCTCGGCCGCTTACGGTGCGCAGGGCCATGAACTCAATTACACCGGATTCGCTGATTCCGCAGGGAAAATGGCCGGGACGGCTCGTCCCGGTCCACTGTTATTGTTCACAGCAGCGCAATTAATCACAGGACCATAAAGGACATAAAACGGGCTCGGCGTCGGGGGCACGGCGGTCCGTGACGGGCCGCCGGGGACGGCGCCGGGGAATAATCCACACTGTGGCAGGCTCGACACAGCCAAGACCGAGCGGTTGGGGAATAATGCGGGCCTCCGCGGCTTACGCGGTCGCAGCGCGTTCGGGTCGAAGTGATCGGCCAGCGTCTTTTGGCCAAAGTCTCAAGTGGCGTTGCAAAGTTTGGCCATGTCCGTCCAGTCACAAATGCGTCGTATTGCGCCTGCCGCCGTGGCGGCATTCGCCGCTGTCTTGGCGAGCTGTGCGGTCGGGCCGGATTTTCGCGCTCCTGCGCCGCCGACTGTCGGCGGTTACACTGGCGAGCGGCTTGCTCCGCACACAAGTTCGACAAATGCGCCCGACGGCCAGGCGCAGCAGTTCGCGCCGGGCCGCGACTTGCCGCAGGACTGGTGGACGCTGTTTCGTTCGCCTACGCTCAATGCGCTGATCGCGCAGGCGTTGCATAACAATCCCAACCTGCAATCGGCGCTGGCGACGCTGCGTGCCTCGCGGGAGGCAGTGGCCGCGCAGCAAGGCAAATTCTTTCCGCTCGTCACGGCGAACTTCAATCCGACCCGCAATCAGACCTCGGCGGCAGTCACGCCGGTGCCGTCATCGAATGCGCTGCTCTACAATCTCTACACGGCACAGGTCCAGATATCGTACACGTTCGATGTCTGGGGGCTCAATCGACGCACCGTCGAGTCGGTGCAAGCGCTCGCCGACACGCAGCGCTTCGAGGTCGAGGCCGCCTATCTGACGCTGACGTCCAACGTGGCGCTGGCTGCCATCAACGACGCTTCGCTTCGCGGACAGATCGATGCAGTCAACGAAGAGATCGCGATCAACACCAAGATGCTCGGCATCCTGCATCAGCAGTTGGACGCGGGCTACGCCAGCCGCAATGACGTAGCCCTACAGGAGGCCGCATTGGCGCAGGTCAAGGCGACGTTGCCGCCGCTGCGCAAGGCGCTACAGCAGAATCGCGATCTGATCGCGGCGCTGACCGGTGCCTATTCGAGCGCGGCGCCGCCCGAGATCTTCCGGCTCGACCGCCTGCATCTGCCGACCGTGTTGCCGGTCAGCATGCCTTCGCAATTGATCGAGCAGCGCCCGGACGTCCGCGCCGCCGAAGAACAACTGCACTCCGCGAGCGCACTGGTCGGCGTCGCCACCGCCAACATGCTTCCGAATTTTACCATCAATGCCAATGGCGGTTACATGAATACGGCGCTTGCCGGGTTTTTGGCGCCGCAAAATCTGTTCTGGACGCTGTCGGGCAACGCCACCCAAACGCTGTTTGACGGCGGCATTCTGTTGCATCAGCTACAGCAGGCGAAAGACACTTATCAGGCGGCAGCGTGGACCTATCGAGGCACGGTCATCGGCGCCGTGCAGAACGTTGCCAACTCGCTGCGCGCCATTCGGAACGATGCCGACGCGCTGCGCGCTGCGCGTGACTTCGAGCGTGCATCCAAGGTCAGCCTCGATCTCGCCCAACAGCAGATGCAGACCGGCAACGCCAGCATTCTTGATCCTGCTCACGGCGCAGCAGACCTATCTGCAATCGGTCACCGCCGTAGTGCAGGCGCGAGCGGCCCGGTTGAACGACACGGCGGCCCTCTTCGCCGCGCTCGGTGGCGGCTGGTGGAACCGCACCGCGCCGCCGGAGCAAAAAATTCTCGATGTCAGCAGCGGCAGCGCCGCGACATTGGTCGACGGCGGCGGCCCGGCCCAGGGCGCTCCCGCGCACTGAACCGTCCATGGACTGAGGCGGGTTTTGCGCTATTCTGCGGCGCATGACCGCTGAGGGAGAAGCCCATGGACATCGATGTCGGCCTGCTCGACCATTATAACGTCTCGACCCGTAAGCTCGGGGACACCGTCCGATTTTATGAGGAGGTGCTGGGCTTCGAAAACGGGCCGCGGCCGCCGTTCAACTTCCCCGGGGCGTGGCTCTACAGCGCAGGCCATCCCGTTCTGCACCTCAACGACATTTCGCAGACCGACCGGCAACAGCGCGCCGATTCCGGCGTCATCGATCATGTCGCATTCGGCAGCCGCGGCTTCGAGGCGATGAAGAAGAAGCTCTCTGGCAGGGGCATCGATTATCGGGTCAACGAGGTCCCCAACAGCACCCGCCGCCAGATCTTTCTGCGCGATCCCAACAACGTCGAGATCGAACTCAATTTCGATACCAAGAACGAGGCGGCCTGAGCCGTCCGGCCTTCGCAATTCGGCTTGCAGACGCGTCGCTTGCGTCCCATGACGGCCGTGGATACGGCCCTCGGCGGGTTGCGCTTGCCCACGCGCAACAACAATGCAAAAACGGTTCGATAAATAGAATTCAGGCGTCAAAAATCGGAGAAAATCGCCCATGCGTACAGTTGCGCTCGAGGAGCATTTTTCGGTCCCATCCATATCCGGCCGTATCGATAAGGCCGTGCTCGCTCGCCGCGGCTATCGGCCGAGGACGCTGCCGAAGGGCGCCCCGAACCCGCTTGAGCTGTTGGCCGAGGTTGGCGAGCGACGGCTCAAATCGATGAATGACGCCGGCATTTCGGTCCAGGTGCTCTCCAACAGTGGCCCCGGTCCCGAACTCGTCGCGGGTCCCGATGGTGTCACCGCGGCGCGCGAGACCAACGATCACTTGGCGAAGATCATTGCTACGCGCCCTGATCGCTTCGCGGGTTTCGCGGCGTTGCCGCTGCAAAGCCCCGATGAGTCGGCAAAAGAGCTGGTGCGCGCGGTCAAGGAGCTCGGGCTTCTCGGCGCCATGGTGAATGGCACGACTGAAGGACGTTTCCTCGATCACGCAAGCTTCGATCCGGTTCTTTCTGCGGCGGAAGAACTCGATGTGCCGATCTATATTCATCCGCACATTCCGCCCGAAGCCGTCCGCCAGGCGTATTTCTCCGACCTGCCGACAGGCGCCGGGCGTGTGCTCGAAACCGCGGGCTGGGGCTGGCACTCCGAAACCGCCGTGCACGTCCTGCGCCTGGTGGTCGCCGGGACGCTCGATCGTCATCGCCGGCTCAAGCTGATCATCGGCCACATGGGCGAAATGCTGCCGATGATGCTGGATCGCGCCGACAACGTGTTTGCCCTCGATGTCGATCATCTGGAGCGGCCGATCAGCCGCACCATTCTCGATCAGGTCTGGATTACGACCAGTGGTATTTTCAACGAGCCGCCGTTCCTCGCCGCGCTTCTGACGTTCGGTATCGACCGCATCATGTTCTCGGTCGACTATCCGTACGCCGAGGATGCGCTCGGCCGCAAATTCCTGGAGCGCATTTCGTTGTCGCCTGACGACATGGAAAAACTCACGCACGGCACGGCTGATGCCTTGCTCAAGTTGAAAGTCCGCTGAGCGGACCAAACGCCGCGGCGAGAATTGTAAAGCCGCGGCGTTCGTTGTCCGTTTCATGAGTAAAGCCGAGGATCGCATGGCTCTCTTCAGTCTGGCCGGGCAATCGCCGGAGGCGCCGACGGGCCTCTGTTACGTGGCCGAGAATGCGGTCGTCATCGGCAAGGTAAGGCTCAAGCGCGGCGCCAGCGTCTGGTTCAATTCCGTGCTGCGCGGCGACAACGAGTTGATCGAGATCGGGGAACGCAGCAACGTTCAGGATAATTCCACGCTGCATACCGATCCCGGATTTCCGCTGACGGTCGGTGAAGGCTGTACCATCGGCCACAACGCGATCCTGCACGGCTGCACAATCGGCAACAACACGCTGATCGGCATGGGAGCGATCGTCATGAACGGCGCCCGGGTCGGCGCCAATTGCATCATCGGCGCCGGCGCACTTGTCGGCGAAAACAGGACGGTGCCGGACAATTCGCTCTTTGTCGGCGCGCCGGCACGGAAGCTGCGCGACGTTGACGAGGCGACGCGCGAGGGCATCGCCAAGGCCGCGGAGATTTATTTCCAGCGCTGGCAGCACTATGCGGCGAACCTAAAACGGGTATCCTGAGAGTTTCAGGCGGCCGCCGTCGCCTTGATCGAGCCACGATGGCGGACGAGGACTGAAGACGCGGAGCGGGCGCAAGGTGCTTCAAGTCCAGTTCCAAGTCCCGAAACTATCGTTTTTCCGCCATGGCCAGAGCGCTGCGGCGTCGGCGGCTCATCGTGCGCCGGGGCGGCGGCGTTATCTGGCGTTGGGTATCTGGTTCTGCCTCGGCGCTTTGGGAGGCCTGTCGCTCTGCGTGCCGGCGGCCCGAAGCCGTTCCGCGGCCCCGGTGCACCATTTCAGCGCCAAGCTCGACGCGACCTATGAGGCAACGCTACTCGGCATTCCGATCGGCGATGTGAATTGGACGATCGACTTTCACGACAGCCGCTACTCCGCTGCCGCGCACGGCTCGACTGCCGGCCTGATGCTGATTTTTTCGCGCGGCTACGGCACGGCGGAAGCTGAAGGGAGTGTCGCGGGCAAAGAGCCGCTCGCCTCGAATTTTTTGATCAACATCACGCACGGCGCGGCTTCCCAAGAGGTCAAAATTCTATTCAAACATGGCAAGGCCAGTGAAACTGCGGCCCCCCCGCTGAAGCCAAATCCGCAGCTTGTGCCGCTTAGCGAGGCCTACCGCACCGGCGTGGTCGACCCGATGTCGGCGCTGCTTGTCAACGTGCCCGGCAGTGGCACGACGGCAGGGCCGGCCGCCTGCGCCCGTACGATCGCGGTGTTCGATGGCCGCATGCGGTTTAATCTCAAGCTCGCGTTCAAGCGGATCGAGCAGATCCAGATGTCCGACGGCTATCAGAGTTCCGCCGCGGTCTGCGCGATCTACTTCACCCCGCTGGCTGGTTACGATCCTAACCGGTACGCGATCAAATATTTGCAGGCCCAGCGCGGCATGGAAATCTGGCTGGCGCCGTTGAGCGGCACCCGGCTGATGGTGCCCTACCGGTTTTCGATACCGACCCCGATCGGAGTGGGCATTCTCCAGGCGACACGCTTTGTCTGGACGCCGGAGGCAGGGCAGGCCGACGCGCCGAGCGTCAACTGACCCGACTTTTTGGCCCGTGAGCGCGTCATTGTGCGCATCGCAAGTCGCCCGAAAACCTCGCTATTTTGACGGAACGCCCGTCGATCTCTACGCTCCGCACAGTGCGCTGCAGGATTTTGTGCGGTGCGAGCGGGGGTAGCGAGACTATGAGTGCAATTGCGACAAGCCATGAAGGGCCGCCGCAGGGCGCGACTTCCGCCACGCGGCTGATCGTGGCCGCCTCGCTGGGTAATGCGCTCGAGTTCTATGAAATCCTGGTTTACGGCTATTTCGCCGTCACCATTTCGAAAGTGTTTTTCCCCGCCGCCAACCCCACCGTATCGCTCCTGGTGACGCTGGGGACCGTCGGCATCTCCTATTTGGCGCGACCGGTCGGCGCGATCTTTCTCGGCAATTATGGCGACCGGCGCGGCCGCAAGCAGGCATTGACGCTGTCGATCGCACTGATGACGCTCGGGACCGCGCTGATGACCATCATGCCGAGCTATGCCACGCTCGGTTTGTTGTCGCCTTGTCTGGTCATCGCCGCGCGATTGCTGCAAGGCTTTTCGGTCGGCGGTGAATTTGCTTCGTCGACGACCTTCCTTGTCGAACACCGCCCGGACCGCGCGGGATTTTTCGCGAGCTGGCAATGGTCGAGCCAGGGGTTCGCAGCCGTGATCGCTACCGGCTTCGGCGTATTACTCAGCGGCACGATGTCGGCCGCCGACCTGCAGGCGTGGGGTTGGCGCATTCCGTTCGCGTTCGGATTGTTGATCGGTCCGATCGGTTACTACATCCGCAGCAACATGGAGGAGACGCCGGAATTCCGCGCAGCGCCTCCACCGCAGGCGCCGATGCGCGATCTGATCACGACGCAGTGGGATCGGGTCCTGCTGGTTATCGGCGCTGTGGTCATCTCGACCAGCTCCCAATACATGCTGGTCTACATGCCGACCTATGCGATCCGCGAACTGCACTTGCCGCAATTTCTAAGTTACACGGCCGCAGTGGCGGCTGCCGCGTTGCAGACTGTCGTGGTGCCGTTCGTCGGCATCTGGGTCGATAAGGTCGGCCAGCGCAGCATCATGCTCGGTGCTGCCAGCCTGTTCTTCCTCACGGCTTATCCGGCGTTTGCGCTGCTTGCGGCGCATGCCTCGCTCGGTGTGCTGCTCGTGATGGTCTGCTGGATCGCGCTATTGAAATCCTGCTACAGTGGCGCGCTGCCCTCCTATATGGCAAAGATTTTTCCGGCGTCGACGCGCGTCAGCGGGCTGTCGCTCAGTTACAATATCGGCGTCACAATCTTCGGCGGCTTTGCGCCGTTCTTCGCCCAATCGCTGGTGGAACTCACCGGTTCAAAGTTGGCGCCGAGTTACTACATCATAGCCACGTCGCTGCTCAGTCTGATCGCTGTCATCATGCTGCGGCCGTACGAGAAAACGTCCTGAGACGGAAAGAGAACTCATATGAAAGCTGCATATTTCATGGAATTTGGCGGCCCTGATGTGCTGCAATATGGCGACGTGCCCGATCCTGTCGCGACGGCGGACGAGGTCATCGTCGATGTTCACGCCGCGACGGTGAACGCTGCCGACTGGAAATTTCGCGGTGGCGAGTATGCGCGCCATGGGCAGGTGAAATTCCCGCAGATTCCGGGCCGGGACTTTTCCGGCATTGTGGCCAAGGCCGGCGGCGACCTCAAAGTGGGCGACGCGGTGTTCGGCGTGCTCGAGCCCGGCAAGGAGGGCACTTACTGCGAGAAGATCGCGATCCGGGCCGCGGTGATCGGCAAGAAGCCGGAGCAGTTGTCGCACGTCGACGCGGCGGCGCTGGCGCTGACTGGCTTGACCGCGATCGACTCGGTCGAAAACACCCTGAAGCTCAAGCGCGGCGAAACAATCTTGGTCCAGGGCGGGGCAGGCGGCGTTGCCGGATTTGCCATCCAGTTCGCCAAGCATCTCGGTGCGCGCGTCATCACCACCACGAGCGCGGCGAACATGGATTATGTGCGCGGCCTCGGCGCCGACGAGGTCATCGACTACAACAAACAGGACTTCACCAAGGTGGTGAAGAATTGCGATGCCGTGTTTGAGACAGTCGGCGGCGATGTCGCGCAAAAATCGTTCTCAGTCCTCAAGCCGGGCGGCCGTGCCGCGTTCATTGCCTCGGGCGCTCAGCCTCCCAAGCCGGATCGCAGCGATGTGACGGCGTTGCGGCCGCCGGTGCCGCGCTCCCGAGCGGCCATGGAGCGGATCGCGCAGCTGTTCACGGCTGGCGCCATCAAGCCGCCCGAGGTCAAGCTGTTCCGCCTGTCGCAGGCCGCCGAGGCGCATCGCGTGAGCCAGGGACGGCACTTCCACGGCAAGCTGGTATTCCAGGTTCGGTAAAGTCGTTGGCGCTCACCAGCGGGCGCGCAGGTACTCGTCAACACAGGCCGCCGACGCCTTGGCGTAGGTGCTGCGGCGGCTCACGACAGCGCCCGTAAGCTGGCGCAGCGACAGCGCCATTTCCGCAGCCTTCACCGCTACCGCGATGCCGTTCAGCACCAGCGCGCCGTCAATGACGAAGGGACATTCGTGCGCGAACAGCAGCATGGGCAGGCCGCCGGCCGGCAGGATGACCTCGGCGCCGGCGGCGACGAGCGGACGCACCTGTTCGACGAAGTCGGCGCGGACACGTGCGTAGGTATCGGCGTCCGTGAACGCGCGCATGAAACTCGGCAGATCCATGTGGACGGCGCGGACACCGGCCACGCGGCGGTCGAAGCAATGCGCGCGGACCTGCCGCTCATGCCAGTCGATGAAGCTTGGATCGATGGTCACCAGGCCGAGCCGCCCACCCATGCTGAGCGCTGTCAGCATGCTCGCCTCGCCAAGCCCGATCACGGGGATGTCGACCGCGCCGCGGATTTCCAGAAGACCCGGCTCCTGGAAATGGCCGATGACGAAGGCGTCATAGCCGGCGCGCTCGGCTTCTAGCGCGTTGCGGATTGTCTGCGCCGCGCAGCGAAACTCGGTGAGCGCGTGGAAATGCCGGTCAGGCGGGTCGAGCCCATGGACTTCGAAGCTCACGCCTGGAGCCGCGGCATGATCGAGAAAGGCTTGCAGGCGCTCGATATACGGTTTCTGCTCGGTTGGGTGGACAAAGCTCTGGTACCAAATCCGGGTGGGACGCGACGGCTCGGCCATGGATAATCCCCGTGTGGAATCTCAGGGGATTGTTGTCTCACCGGGATGCCGCGGCAAGCAAGACCGGCGGCTACTGCGCGCGGATCGACGCGCGTCGCCATGGCGAAATGGTTGTTGGGGCCGGTGAATTTGGGAAAACGCTGGAAGTCCTCGCGCATTGCGTGCCGCACGGGCGAATGCAGCGCGCTTTGCAGCGCGTCAGGACTGTCGAACACGACCTTATTGCGCTGCATGAAATTTTGCCGCGTCCAGGGCACAAGGCTCACCCAGTCCAGACGGGTGTAGATTTCAAGTTCGCGGATGCCCGGAAATTCAGCCATGTGGTGTGTGTGGCTCTCGAGATAGTGGGCATGCCAGGCATTCAAGTCCTCGGCTTCGCCTTCGTATGAGACGAGATAGCTGCAATGCGGCTCGCCGGGCGGCGTCTTGAAAGCCGGGTCGGGCACCGCAAACGCACGCACGAACATCACCTGATGGGCGATTTCGGCGCGGGCCAGCGACGGGAATTCAGCGCTTGAAGACAAGGCCGCCAGATGGCCGCGGCGCGACAACGCGTCCTCAAGCTCCGGCAGTTCGGCAAAATAGAGCTGCAGCACGAGAGACGGCGAGGGCCCGTCCTTGACGTAAGGATCACTCGCGCTTGCCGCGGAATGAAGGAGGCCTTTGACAAGATTGGGGGTGGTGCGGACCAGCGCGTCAAGCTTTGAACTTTCGACCGTCGACAGTGCGGCGGCGGAGCGAAAGCTGAGAAACAGGCATGTGGTCATGGATACTCGTTGGCGGGCTTTTCAGGAGGTGATTCCGGACGCCCATTATACTAAGACTAGGCCGATTATTGGAAACAGCATTAAGCTTTTGGGAGAGCGAATTGGCCACCACGAAGACGTTTCGCATCTGGGCGCAGGGCGCCACCGATCAGGTTGCGCATCACAATTATCTGGCATCGCTGCTGCCCCACATGAAGGCCTGCTGCGAAGCCGGCTTTGAGCTTGAATTCAAGACCATGACGCCCTCGGTAACGACGGTGCATGCGCTGTCCGAATTCCGTTTCTCGCGGCAGGTGATCCGCAGCGCCATCCAGGCCGAGCGCGAGAATTACGATGTCTTCTTCATGAACCACTTTCAGGACGTCGGCCTTTACGATGCCCGTGCATCGGTGAATATCCCGGTCCTTGGCCTCGGCGAAGCGACCCTGCTGCATGCCTGCACGATGGCCCGCAAGCTCGGCCTGCTTGCGATCAATCCCGCTTTCATTCCGACCCACGACGAGCAGATTCACCGCTACGGGCTGCAACAGCGCGTCGCCGGCATCCGCGCCATCAACGCCAATATCGCCGACTACATGGAGGCGTTTGCCAAGCCCGCCAAGAAGGCGGAGCTGTGGGCCCTCTTCGAAGACGAGGCGCGAAGGCTGATCGATGCGGGCGCCGACATCATCGTGCCCACCGGCGGCATTCCGATGATGCTGTTCGGCAACGATCCGGGCGCCAACGTCGACGGCGCGCCGATCGTCAACGGCGTTACGGTGGTCATCAAGGCCGCTGAGATGGCGGTCAAGTTGAAGCGCCTGGGTTTTCCGGCCGTAAGTCGGCATCCGCAGTCGGCCTTTGCCCTCCCGTCGGCCCAGACTCTTCAGGAATTTCTGGGCCACGGCTGAATGGGTTCGGCCGTGACCCATCCCTAATTTGCCTGCAACAGCGGCCATGTCTCCGCCGGCTCGTCCGGCGGCACCGACGACAGCAGCGCCTGCGTGTGGGGATGTTGCGGATTGGCGAATACCGCGTCGATCGGTCCCTGCTCGACAATCTCGCCGCGATACATCACCAGCACCCGGCTGCACAGGTGACGCACGACCGAGAGATCGTGCGAGATGAACAGCATGGCGAAGCCAAGCTCGTCGCGAAGCCGCACCAGGAGATTGAGCAGCTGCGCTTGAATCGACACGTCAAGACCGGACGCGATCTCGTCGGCGATCAGCAGCCTTGGAATCTGGCAAAGCGCGCGCGCGATGTTGATGCGCTGGCGCTGGCCTCCGGACAGTTGGCCGGGCAGGCGGCTGGCGAAATCGCCGGCAAGCCCGACCTCGGCAAGCAGTGCGGCGGCGCGTTCGCGCCGCTCTTCCCGGGTGGCGTGTCGGCTGCCGGCTTCCATCGCCTGCGTGACGATGCTGGCGACGCGGCGGCGTGGATTGAGCGCCGATTGCGGGTCCTGAAACACCATCTGCAGGGTGCCTGATTGACGCACGCGCTCGCGCCGCGCCGGATCGGTGATGTCGTCGCCGTTGAAGGCGATGCGCCCGCTTGAGGCCTGTTCCAGTCCGGCCAGCATCTTGGCGATCGTGCTCTTGCCGCTGCCGCTTTCGCCGACCAGCGCGACAAATTCGTTCTCGGAAATGGTGAAGGACGCGTCCTTGACCGCAGTGACGGCCGCGCCCGCAAAAAATCCGCGGCTGGTCCGGTAAACCTTGCGCAGCGCCTGGACTTCCAGCACCCGCCGTTCATCTGCCTTTGGCGCACCATGATCCTTGCTGACGATATCGATACTTGCGGCGCTGTTGGCGTTGAGGCAAGCGGCAAAATGGCCGGCGGCGATTTCCACGTTGGCTGGCTCGATGCGACGGCAATCGTCCGTGACAAGCGGACAGCGCGGCGCAAAGCGGCATCCGGTCATCTGCTGCAATTGACGCAGGCTCGGCATCTGCTCCGGCATGACGTGGAGCGCACGCCGCTCCGCGCGTACCGATGGATTGGCGAGTTGCAGGCACCGCGTATAAGGGTGCGCAGGTTTTGACAGCACAGCTCGCGCCTGGCCGCTTTCAATCGGTCGGCCGGCGTACATGACGATCACATCGTCACATAATTGCGCCGCCAGCCGGAGGTCGTGGGTGATGAAAATCACCGCGGTGCCGTGCTCGCGCTGCATGTCGGCGATCAACCGCAGGATCGGCGCGTGCATGGTGACGTCGAGCGCCGTAGTCGGCTCGTCGGCAATGACGAGGCGCGGATGGCTGGCGAACGCCGAGGCGATCAGCACGCGCTGGCACATGCCGCCCGACAATTGATGCGGATATTGCGCGAGCAGGTCCTCGCCGCGCGGCAACCGCGCAGCCGTCAGCATCGCGAGCGCGTGCTCGCGGCGTTCCTTGGGGCTGCGCCGGCCGAGCCGTGCCAGATGCTCGTCGAATTGCGCGCCGATCGTGCGCACCGGGTTGAGCGCCGTCATCGGCGCCTGCGGAATGAAAGCGATGGAGCGGCCGAGCAAAGCGCGCCGCCGCGCCGGCGGCATCGTCACCAGATTCTCGCCGTCGAACAACAGCGATCCGCCGGTGACCGAAAACCCTGACGGCAGCAATTGGGCGATGGCGCGCCCGATCATGGTTTTGCCCGCGCCGGACTCACCGACCAGTCCGAGAATTCTCCCCGGCGCCAGATCAAACGAAAGCCGATTGATCACGGGCGCGAGCGTGCCACCCAGCTGCGCGGTGATCGTCAATTCGCGAGCCTGAAGGGTCAGCACGGTGTCAATGTCCGGTTTCCGCCAGTCGCGCATCGAGCGTGCGGCGCAAGCCGTCGCCCAGAAGATTGAATGCGGCGACGGCGAAGAAGATGGCGAAGATCGGCAGCAGCAGGTTCCACGGCGATTGATAGACGTTCTGGCGTGCGTCGGCGATCATCTGCCCCCACGCCGCCTGATCGGGCCCTACACCAAGGCCGACAAATGACAGGATCGCCTCGACTACGACGGCGATCGCCATTTCGAGGCTGAACAGTGTGATGAGAAGCGGCAGAGTCGCCGGCAGTACCTCGCGCACGATGGTCTGCCAGTGGGTGAAGCCCAGAAGTCGCGCCGCGGCGACATAATCGTTGCGGGTCACGACCAGCACTTCGCTGCGCAGCACGCGGCAGAAACGGGTCCAGTCGACCAGCACGATGGCAAGGATGACGCGGTCGAGGCCGACGCCGAGCCCGACCATGAGAATGAGCGAGAGAATGACTGGCGGAAACGACATCCAGACGTCGACGAGGCGGCCGATGAGCCAATCCACGCCGCCGCCGAAATAGCCGGCGACGTGCGCCAGGATTGAACCGATGATCATGGCGCCAAGCGAAGCGAACAGCGCGACAATCATGGCGGTGCGGGCGCCATAGAGCAGCCGCGAGAGCACATCACGGCCTAGGCTATCGGTGCCGAGCACGTACTGCGGATCGCCGCCCGAAACCCACGCCGGCGGCGTCAGGATCGACAGCAGGTTCTGGTCGCCGGGATCGTGCGGGGCGATCACGTCGCAGAAGATCGCGCAAAACGCGACGGCCCCGACCATGCCGAGCGCGACCAGAACCCGAGGCGAGCGCAGCGACTGGCTGACGGGACCTGCCATCAGCGCACCCGCAGCTTCGGATTGAGCACGACGTAGAGACTGTCGACGATCGTGTTAATCAGCAGCACGACGATGCAATAGGTCAGCCCGATGGCCTGGATCAGCGGCAGATCGGCGTTGCGCACGGCGTCGATCATCAGATTGCCCATGCCGGGATATGAGTAGATCAGCTCGACCAGAAGCGTGCCGCTGAACAGAATGCCGAACTGTACGCCGGCGAGCGTCAGCGTCGGCAGCGCCGCGTTCTTGAGCGCATGGCGGAGCAGGATCTGCCACTCCGACAGGCCGCGCAGCCGCGCCTGCTGGATGTAGTCCTCATGATAGACATCGAACAGGCTCGATCGCAGCACGCGCATGATGGCCGGTGAGAAGGCGAGCCCCAGCGCGAAGGCCGGCAGGATCAGATGCTGGCAGGCGCTCCAAAATACGTCGAGACGCCCGATCAGCAGCGCGTCGATCAGAATGAATCCGGTGATGTGCGGCTGCGGCAGGTTTGGCGAGACTTCGCCGGTGAACGGCAGGGCGTTCAGCACCACGCCGAACACGAACAGAAGAATGAGACCCCACAGAAATTCGGGAATGGAGAGCAGCAGGATCGAGCCGAGATCGGCAACGGATTCAAACCAGGTGCCGCGCAATGAGAATAGCAACAGGCCGCCGCCAAGACCGAGACCAGCCGCGATGATCATCGCAGCGGCGGCGAGTTCGATGGTGGCCGGCAGGGTCGAAGCCACGAGCGAACTCGCCTCGCGGCCGAACACGATCGAGCGGCCGAAGTCGCCATGCAGCGCGTCACGAAGCCAGATCAGGTATTGCTGCGGCAGCGGCTTGTCGAGGCCCATTTCGCGGCGCTTGGCCTCGATTTGCGCGATTGTCGCCGTCGGCGGCAGTGACATCGCGGCCGGATCGACCGGCAACAGCCGCAGCACGCAGAACAGCAGCGCCGAGACGATCAGCAGGATCGGGATTGCCGCCAACAGGCGGCGCGCGATCAGCTTGGCGACAGTTGCGAACATTGCAGTGTCATCACCCGCGAAGGCGGTCGCGGCGCATGACAAAATGCATCAGCTCCACCGCAACGTCTGCGGCAGCACCCAGCCGTTGCCGTATTTGGTGTAGGCGAGGTTCTTCTTGCGCACGAGCGTGAGCACGCTTTGCAGGAGCGGCATGCTGGCGCCATTCTCGACCGCGTACTGTTCGAGTTCGCGGTAGCCGGCAATGCGCTTGTCGTAGTCGGCGACATTGAACAGCGCGAGCGTCCGGTTGCCGATATCGGCGTCCTTCCACGGCGAGAACGGCATTTTCGGATTGAGCATGTAGCCGGCGAAAATCTCCGGATCGCCGGTGCCATTGTCCCAACTGTACAATGTCGCCTCGGGCAGCTTGTTGCCGCGATTGAGCTCGAAATACTTGGCGTATTCGATCACCTGCAGATCGGCGTCGATGCCGACCTTTTTCCACATCTGCACGATGGCGCGGGCGATATCGTAGTCGCTCGGGAACTGGCCGTTGGTCGCCGCAAACCCGATCTTCGCGGGCTTGTCCGGGCCGAAGCCCGATTTTGCGAGCAACTGCTTCGCCAGTTCGGGATCGTACGGGAATTTGAAATCGGGCAGATAGCCCGGCGTTCCCGGCGTCGCAAACACCGAGAGCGGCACCGCGGCGCCGCCGTAAAACGCCTTCGAAAGCGCTGCCTTGTCGATGGCGTGATGCGCGGCGAGGCGAACGTTCTTGTCGGAGAATCCGAGATCGGCGCGCACGTTGAGCAGAATGACGCGCGTTATGGGGTTGAGCTCGGCGGCGAAGCCGGCTTCGCTCTGGAAGCGCTGCACTTCGCGCACTGGCACGTTGAGCGTGAGATCGGCCTGGCCGGACTGGATCGCGGCGACGCGCGCCGAGGTATCCTTGACGATCTCGATCGTGACACGCGCCAGCGCCGGCTTCGGGCCCCAGTATTTATCGTTGCGTTCGAGCACGATGCGCGAGTTAAGCTCGTATTCAGCAAGCTTGTAAGGTCCGGTGCCGACCGGCTTTTTCAAGAAATTCGGCAGCCCGCCGCTCTCGATATATTTCTTCGGCACGACGTAGCTGCCGAGAAACGCCATCCATTGCGGTGCGGTCGGATCGGGTGCGTTGAATTTCATCGTCGCCTTGGTGGGCGACTCGATGACGATGTCTTCCACTTTGCGCCAGGAGTTTGCGGTGTCGAGCTTGACGCCGGACTTGATGCGTTCGAGGAACGTGTAGCGGAAATCCTCGGTCGTCATCTTGTCGCCGTTGTGGAACGTGACGTCGTCGCGGAGCTCGACCGCCATGCTGCGCGCGTCCGGCGCCAGCGACCAGCTCTTGATCAGATGCGGGATGAGTTTGAGCTCCGGGTCCTGATCGAGCGGCTGGTCGTAGACCGCCTTGAAGATCGGCTGGGCGTCGGGCGTAAAGCGCTGATTGGGATCCCACGACGGCACGTCATTCGGCCAGGCGATGGTCGCTGCATCGTTGGCGGCTGACGCGCGCGACAGCGGTGCCGAAAGGCCGGCCGCCGTGCCTAACGCGAGTTGCAGAAACGATCGCCGCTTCAGCCGGTACGCCATTTTATGCTCCCTCAACCCAAAGGTTACGCGCCGATTATACCTGCAATTCCCGGGCCGTCATGCCTGCGCGCGGCGGCGTTCTAGCGCTTGATTTGAGCGCTCGCGGCCTCCCGATCCCAGGCTGTTGCCGTCACGCCGCGGTCGCGAAGCTTGTATTTCTGCACCTTGCCGTTCTCGGTTGTCGGCAGGTCGTCGACGAATTCGATGAAACGCGGCACTGCGAAGCGCGCCAGCCGCGGCGCGCAGAATTCGGCCAAGCCGCGCTCGGTCAGCGTGCTGCCAGGGCGGCGCACTACAGCCGCCATGACTTCGTCCTCGGCCAGTTCGGAGGGCACCGGAAATACCGCGGCATTGCCGACGTCCGGATGGCTCAGCAGCACCTGCTCGACCTCGAAGGACGAAATGTTCTCGCCGCGGCGGCGGATTGCGTCCTTCATGCGATCGACGAAGCGAAAATAGCCATCGGCTTCGCGCACCACGCGGTCGCCGGTATGAAACCAGCCGTCACGAAACGCTTCGGCGGTCTTGTCGGGCAGGGCGAAATAGCCGGTGGCGAAGGCGAGCGGTTCGTCGGTGCGCAGCACCAATTCCCCGGGCTCTCCTGCGGCTCCGTCGCCGCCCGACGCCGCAATGACACGCGCGTCGAAGCCGTCACGCACCAGGCCCATGCGGCCGGCGCGGCGTTCGGCCGAAGTGGCGCCGATGACGAAATTGGTTTCGGTCGAACCATAACCGTCGAGCAGATGAATGCCAGTCCGCTCCTCGAAAGTGCGGTGCAGGTTGGCGGGCACGCCGGGCGCGAGCGCGCAGCGCACCGTGTGGCTTTGCTCGTCCGACGACGGCTCTCTGGACAACAGGATCGGTACCATGGCGCCGAGCAGATAGGTGACCGTTGCGCGCCGTTCGATCAGTCGCTGCCAGAACCGTGACGCGGAAAAGCGCGGCTCGGCAACGAGGGTAGAGCCGGACAGTAAGGCCTGATGAAATGTGCCGAGCGCGTTGGTGTGAAACAGCGGCAGCGTGGTGGAGAGCACGTCGCCGTCGCGGATTTCCAGATTGCGAATGCCGTGAAGGCCCCACCAGAAATATTGTGCGTGGGGGCAGCACACGCCCTTTGACGGCCCCGTCGTGCCCGAGGTGTAAAGGATTGCCAACGTCTGCGCTGGATCGGCCGCATATGGCGCGATTGCTTCGGCGCGCGGCGGCACATCGGTTATCGTAAAGCGTTCTATCTGTGACCGCGCTTGAGTCGCCAATTCGCCAGATACGTTCCAGCGCCAACTCTTGCACGTTGATATAGGCAAGGGCGTCGAGAAATTCGGCTTCGATGATCAGAAGCCGCGCACCGGAGTTGCGCAAATAGTGCGCAAGCTGCGGTCCGCGCGCGGCGACATTGAGCGGCACCGCGATCGCGCCAAGCCAGGCGCAGCCGAGAAACGCCTCCATGAACTCGGCGCGGTTGCCGCACATCAGTGCAACGCGATCGCCGGGCCGAATGCCGGCCGCCGCGAGTATGCCGGCGAAACGCGCAGCAACGTCTGGCGTTTCGGCAAAGCTCCAGGTCACATCGCCCGCCGCGAAGAGTGGCCGGTCGCGGTGGCGTTGCGCCTGCCGCTGCAGCATCGCCGGCACGGTCCGGTCGCCGGGCGGAAACGCGTACAGGATGCCGGCTGGGGTCATCGGCGCTTTTTCTTCGGGCGCGCCGCAGGTGTTCTGCGGCGCGTGGGCTTTCGCGTTGTTTCTCGCTTCGGGGATCGGGACGCTTCCGGCACCAGCGCCAGCACGCGCAACGGACTGCCGCTGCCTTCCTTGATCTTGAGCGGCGCGGCGATGATCACGGCGCCTGTCGCCGGCAACAGGTCGAGATTGGTCAGACATTGCAGGCCGAGACGGCCGGAGCCGTGCATGAAGTAATGACACGGGTACGGCGGCTTGAGATGAAAAGCCTGTCCCGCGTCAGTGCCGATCGCCTCTGAACCGAACCCCAGCACTTGGCGCTCGTCGACCAGAAACTGCACAGCATCGCTGTCAGGCCCCGGCGTGTGCTGCCCGGTCTCGTCGATGTTCTGATAGGCGACCGGGTCGGTGCGCTTCGACCAGTCGGTGCGCATCAGCACCCACGATCCGACCGGAATACGGCCATGCCGCCGCTCCCAGTTCTTGATGAAATCGACGGTGAGCAGAAAGTCGGCGTTCGCGATCAGATTCGCTGCGTGCAGTCGAGCACGCAGGCCGGGGCGATGAAATTCTGCACCGGGATCGTATCGGTCGAATTGTCCGGCAGATGCCGGCCGGAAATCCAATGGATCGGCGCGTCAAAATGCGTGCCGGTATGTTCGCTGCAGGAAAAGTTGTTCCAGTACCAGCCAGGCCCGCGCGCGTCGTAGCGGGACGCTTCCTCGATGCGGAACGGCCAGGCTTGGCCCATTTCGGGCGGCAGCACGATCTGCGGGAAATCCGGCGACAAGGTCTGCGTCAGATCGACGATGCGGACGCCGCCGCCGGCCAGCGCGCCGATCAATTGAGAGAGCACGGGTTCGCTCATTGCTCGACCCTAAATCTGCTGCGCCGCAAGTTCGCGCTCCAGCGCCTTCGGATTGTCACGCCAGCGCTCAAGCCAGTCCTGGGCGATGTCGCCGGGAAACACATCCTCGGCGCCGCTGCGTAACGCCGCGACGATGTCGGCCGCGAGCCGGGCAGGGGCGATTTTCGGCGGCGGCAAGGTCTGGCTCCACTCGTCGTCGATCGGCCCGGGAAACACGTTGATGACGCGCACGCCCGCAGGAGAGAGTTCGGCGCGCAGGCATTGGGCGAGCGACAGCGCCGCCGCCTTCGAAGCCGAATAGGTGCCGTGCGGCGGAAAATTCGCCAGCGCAAATACTGACAGGAGATTGACCCAGGCGACCGCGCTCGACTGCCCGTCGGCACCGCGCGCGCGCATCGCGGGTCGCGAATTCTTGCGCGAGCCGCAACAGCCCGAAATAGTTCATGTCCATTTCGGCGCGCGCGGTTTCGATGCCGTCGCGCGCCGCAATGCCGAAATTGCGGTGATAGTCTGCGGTGTTGATCAGGATATCGACGCGGCCGCCGATTTCGCCGGCGAGGTCTTTCACCGCGCGCGAGTTGGTCAGATCGAGCGGCACCAGCGAAACCTGCGGGATCGACGCCAGGCGATCGAAACCCGGCGGCTTCTTCCACGGCTCGGCATGGCCGGCCCATACCAGATCGGCGCCGGCCGCCACGGCCGCTTCGACCAGCGCCTGGCCGAGCGGCGTCTTGGCGTCGGTGATCAGCACTTTGCGGAATTTCGGATCACAGGTCATTTCGCGCAGCTGCCGATCATCCACCATGTTCGGAGTATCCTTTTCGGGAAGCGCGACGAGCGCCGCCTGACCGGCGCGGTCGAGATGCAACGACACGCGCACGCGTGACGGCGCCGCCGCGCAGTCGCCGTGCAAATGCGCGACGATCTGCGGGCCGCAGTCGAGTTTCACCAGGCCGAGCCGCCACGGCATGCGCTCGCGATAGAACAGCTCGTTGCTGTGATGCAGAAGCGTCTCGGAGACGAGCTCGCCCGCGCCATCCTGCGGCACGCCAATCGAGCCGTTGCGACAGGCAAACGCGGCAGGCTTCGCGCGGCGGATACTGCACCGTGCCGCAGTCGCGGCAGACCTGCAGCTCGAAACGGCCGCGCGCCGCTGCCGCGGTCAGGCCGAGCGCGACGCGGCTGCGTGTTGCCGGCGGCAAATTCGGCAGCCGCGTGCGCAGCACCGGATTTTTTCGCGGCGGTCGCACCAAGGGGCGTGTCATCGTTCGTTCCCCGCTGCCAGAATGGCGGCGCCGCTGCACAGGCCGCGATCGTAATTGATCATACCGAAGCCGCTCGCGAGACCAAGCCGCGCGCTCCGGCACCTTGGCGCCGAGCGGCTGTCCGGTGACCTGGCGGATGATCTCGATCAGCCCCAGAAATCCGCCCGCCGCGCCAGCCTGGCCGAATGACAATTGCCCGCCGGAAGTGTTGAGCGGAAACGAGCCATCCGCCGTAAAGCTCTCGCGGCGCACGAAATCGGCGCCTTCGCCCTTGGCGCAGAAGCCGAGATCCTCGATCTGCATCAGCGTAATGACCGGATAATCGTCGTAAGTCGAAAGCACGTCGATGTCTTTCGGGCTCCGACGCCGGCCTGCGCGTAAAGCTCGTCGCGATCGAGCGCCCAGCCGCCGCGATACTGGATCGGATCGTCCGGGAAGGCATTGTGCCGCTCGATCGTCGCCAGGATGTGCGCGTAAGGCAGGCCAAGTCTTTCCGCTTCGGCGCGGCGCAGCACCAGAAACGCATCGGCGCCGGCGCACGGCATGACGCAGTCAAAGAGCCGCAGTGGCTCGGCAATCGTGCGCGCGCCGAGATACTCGGCGAGCGTCAGCGGTTTCTTCATCAGCGCCAACGGAAATTTCAGCGCATTGGCGCGTTGCGCGACGCAGATCTTGCCGAAATCCTCGCGCGTCACCCCATAGGTGCGCATGTAATAGCTGGTGAGAAACGCAAAGCTCGCATTCGCGCCGCCCGAGCCATATGGATAGACCGCGTCGCGCGCGAACTGGCTGAAGGTCGCGAGATTGTGTCGGAACGAGTCGGTGTGATTGGTGTCGCCGGCGATGCAGGCGACCGCATCGGCGTCGCCCGATTGCACCGCGCGCGCGGCGCGGCGCAGCGCCACTACGCCGCTGGCGCCGCCCATCGGAATGTGATCGAGCCAGCGCAATGTCAGCCCGAGATGCTGTGTCAGGCCGACGGCGCTGTCTGGCGCCAAGGTGAAGCTCGAGACGCACAGGCCGTCGAGCTTATCCTTGGTGAGGCCCGAGGCTTTCAGGAGCTGCGCCAACGCGCCGGCGAGAAACCAGTGCGCGCCGCGGATCGAATAGCGCACATAAGGCACGGTCACGGGGCAGGTGACCACAACATCGTCGTAGGCGGCGCGCGTGCGGCTCATGCGAATGAACTTATCAGGCAAATATCGCGATTGGCCATTCGCCAATCCTTAAACGGCCTTGACTCAAGCGTGCAACGTCCGCACTAAATCGCGTTCCTGCAAGGCGACCCGCATGGGCGCCGGCGCAATTCGAATATTGTCATAGCTTCATGCTGCGGACGGGAAAAGAGCATTTCGAATCGCTGCGCGACGGCCGCGCCATCTATGTGGGCGGCGAGCGCATCGACGACGTCACCACCCATCCGGCGTTCCGTAATGCCGCCACGACGGTAGCCGGTTTCTTCGACCTCAAGGCCGATCCGGCCAACCGCGACGCGCTGACCTACGAGGAGGACGGCGGCCGGCATGCTATCTACTTCCTGCGCCCGCGCTCGCGCGACGACCTGCAGCGCCGCATGGAAGGCCACCGCCGCATCGCCGATTTCACCCACGGCCTGTTCGGGCGCTCGCCCGATCATGTCGCCTCGTTCATCACCGGCATGGCGATGAAGCCCGACGAGCTGAAGCCGCCGCATGCCCACGCGGACAATCTGCTCGCCTATTACCGCTACGCCCGCGACAACGATCTCTACGTCGTCTATGCGGTGGTGCCGCCGCAGGCCGCGCGCAATCCGGAATTCTATCAGCGGCAGAACATTCCGGTGCCGACCTTGCGGGTCGTGCGCGAGGACGATTCCGGCGTCGTCATCTCCGGCATGAAGATGCTGGCGACCGGCGCCGCCTTCGCCAACGAGATCTGGATCGGCAACGTCATTCCGCTGGCGCCCGACCAGAAGAACGAGGCGATCACCTGCGCCGTTCCGTGCAACGCGCCCGGCCTGCAATTGTGGTCGCGGCAGCCGTTCGAGCTCGGCGCCACCTCGGAATTCGATGCGCCGCTCGCCTACCGTTACGACGAGAGCGACTGCATGCTGATCTGCAACGAGGTCAAGGTGCCGTGGGAACGCGTGTTCGTGCACGGCGATGCGCTGCTGTCGCGCGACATCTACGTCAAGACGCCCAGCCACTGCTTCGGTAACCATCAGTCGAATGTGCGCTACTGGGCGAAGATGCGGCTCCTGGTCGGCTTGTGCAGCAAGATCGCGCAGGCGACCGGCGCCGACCAGGTGCCGGCAGTGCGCGAAACGCTCGGCCGTGTCTCCGCGTATGAGGCGCAGATCGCCGGCATGGTCAACGGCCAGATCAACGCGTTCGAGACCTGGCCCGGCAACGGCTATGTCTGCTTCAACCGGCGTATGATGTATGGCGCGCTCGAATGGTGCACGCAGAACTACACCAAATTCGTCGACGAGCTGCGCGAACTCATGGGCGGCGGCGTGTTTCAGATGCCGGCGAATATCTCGGTGCTGCGCAACGAAGAGCTTGCCCGCGACTTCCAGACTTTCTGGCAGACGCCGCAGAACGACGCCGTCACCCGCATGAAGCTGTTCAAGCTCGCCTGGGACATGGTCGGCTCTGAATTCGCCGGCCGCCATCTGCAATACGAAAAGTTCTATGCCGGCGCCTCGTTCATCGTGCGCAATCACTCGTTCCGCGAGACCGACTGGGTGGGATTCAACAAGCTCGTCGACGATCTGATGGCCGGTTACGACCACGGTGGGGCTCTCGGCAAGTTGGCTGCGGAGTGAGTACATCCTCATTGTTCTCGCGATGACGCAAACCTTCCCCTCCTCGCGGCGCGGCTGGGGCGCCCGAGTTCTGCGGCACGGCACGAAAAGAGCCTCCTAACAACGTAAGGGGAGGCGGAGCGCCGAAAGACGCGGGGGGTAGATACCGCGGGTCACGCCAGCAGGCAGAACTGGCCTGTCTGAAGCGTTCGTCGCGGCGCGCGTTCCTTTTGGGAAACGCGCTCGCCTTTCGGCGCCCTACCGCGGTTCTCACCAGGTTCTTAGGCCTGGCTCAGTCCGGTCCCGCGCTTCATGGTAGCGACGACATGCGCTACCCGGGCAGCCAGCTCCTGGCAGACCTGCGTCGTGGCAGGCCGGGCGAGTTTCCGAACCGCCCGCGAATGAGGTTACGAGCCCCGTCCCGGGCACCGCTCCTGCTCCGCTTCAGGGATCGTCTCGAGAAGCGTCCCGGCGATGAGCAGAATACCGCGCTTTTATCATAAAGCGGGACAATTTCAAGGGCAATGTCGCAATATATTGATATTTATGTATAATTTGTCCTGTTCGTAGTCCTCAGTCCAAGGATATGATCTGCATGATTCGCCGGGGGCGCCAATGCGCAATCGTTCGCGGCTGCGAGCGACCGGCCTGATTACGTCCCGCCGATTTTTTCGCTCCCGGCTTTGAACCTTCCGGCAGGCTGGCGCGTCTAACGAATAACTGCTGGCTCGATCCCCAATCCCCCCCCGACACCCCCCTTCGGGTCAGCGCGTAGCGGCCGGCTCTTCCCCGAGAGCCGGCCGTAACTATTTGCGGCCGGGCGGAGGCCCGCTTCCGGCATCGGGCAGCAACCCATTATTTCCAAAAGGGAATTCTGCCGTCCCCGGGGCCGTTAAGGTTAATTGAACCTTTTGGCGCCCTTGCGCGTCTAACAAATCAGAAGGCGTGGCCCGATAGCGACCGCCGCGGGTGACCGGCAGGGCGCAAACAGGACGGAGGGTGTCATGAAATATCAGATCGTCGGTTGGATCGCTTTGGTGTCGGTGACGATTTGGGCGGCTCCCTACGTGGTCGCCTTCTGCGATCTCATTCAGTAACCGTCGGATCGACTTCCACTCAGATCGACACGGCGGAAGGCAAAGCGGCTACTCTGTCTCGGAAAGTTTCAGCAATTCGCCAACGGCGCCGTGATGATCACGCGCCGTTTTTGTTATGGACCGGCCACCACGTCCTCGCGCGGCAGAATCTCGGCGCGCACATACACAACACCCCGATCGATCATGCCGAGCGCGCGCGCCGCTTTGGTGCAGAGATCGAGGACCCGGCCGCGGTTAAACGGGCCGCGATCGGTGATGGTGACGATCACGCTGCGTCCGGTTTTTACATCGGTGACGCGGACGCGCGTGCCGAATGGAAGTGTCTTGTGGGCTGCGGTGAATCCCGGGCCGCGGCCCGAATAGTACGCAGCCATTCCGGAGAAGGTTCGCGTGACGGCCTGCGCGGCTAGGGTGGGCGCCGGCAAAACGGCGAGTGCGGTCGCCAAGGCAACCGTGACAGCGACGGCGCAACGATGCATACCGGTCCCCGACAATCCAGATAGCAAACGGGCGGCGCGCTGTTTTGTTCCGCACAACGGGTGCGGCTCTCAGGCGAGTGTCCTCTTCGGACGGTTCGTGGAAGACGATTGTTGCTGCTATCGCCGTCCTGCCCGAGCCGGCGCGCTATCACTACTGATGCTGCACCACGACCTTGGTGCCGACCGGGACTCGGCTGTAGAGATCGACGACGTCGTCGTTGACGAGGCGAAAGCAGCCCGACGACACAGCCTGGCCGATCGTCTCCGGCGCGTTGGTGCCATGGATGCGATAGTCGGTGGTGCCGATGTAGAGCGCGCGCGCGCCGAGCGGGTTGCCGGGTCCGCCGGCCATGAAGCGCGGCAGGTAAGGCTGGCGCGCGATCATTTCGGCCGGCGGCCGCCAGTCCGGCCACTCCGCCTTGCGGGTGATAACGTGAACGCCTCCCCACTGAAATCCGGCGCGGCCGACGCCGATGCCGTAACGCAAGGCGACGTTGTTGCCCATGATCAGATAAAGAAAGCGGTCCGCCGTGTTGACGATGATCGTGCCCGGCGGATAGCCGGTGCGATAGAACACCGAGGTGCGGCGAAACTCGGCGGGCAGTTCGGCGGCAAGCGCGGTGTGGTCGACGCCCGGATCGGCGTCCTGCGCGGTGGGCGCGGGCGGCTCGTCGTAGGCCTGCGCGACGGCGGGGATTGGCGCGATCAGGGGCACGATCAGCAGGAGAGCGGCGAGGGCAATGGAAATGGAGCGAGTCATTGTTGTGTCGCTTCTTGTCTTGTCGGGACCAGTATCAATGCGGGCGGCCGGGCAATCAACGTCTGATTTGGAGCCGCAGTGTAGGTGCGCGCTGGTGGCATAATCGTGACGTCTGGCGGGGATGCACATACGCGGGAAGGCTTACGGCGTGCCGCCATTCTCCTGCGGCTCCCAGTGCAGCACGGCGCGGCGCAGCCATAGCATGGCGCGGTCGAGGACGAAGCCGCAGGCGCCGATCACCAGGATCGCCGCATAGACGTCGGCGAATTCGAAGCGCGTGCCGGCGACGGAGATGTAATAGCCGAGCCCGCGCGAGTTGCCGATCATCTCGGTCAGCACGATGACGATGATCGAGATCGGTACTGCGATCCGCAGCCCGGTAAAGATCGAAGGCAGCGCCGCCGGCACGATAACGCGCGCCAGCAGGATGGTGCGGCCCGCACCCATATTCTCGGCGGTCCAGATCAACCGCAGCGGGATGGCGCGAAAGCCCAGATAGGCGGTGACCACGATGGGGTAGAGGCACTCGAGAAACGCGAAGGCGATCTTGGACGGCGAGCCGAGGCCGAAGATGTAGGTGAAGATCGGAAATAGCGCGATCTTCGGCACCGGATAGCCGAAGAAAAAGATCGGCTCGAACAGGTTGCGGATCGGCGCCGACCGCGCCATGGCGGCAGCAAACGGTACGCCGACGATGGCGGCAAGCGCGAAGCCGAGCCCGGCGCGGGAAAGTGTGATCGCGGTGTGATAGGGCAGCACGCCGTTGCCGGTGTCGCGAACGAGCGCGGCGAAGACCCGTCCGACGCTCGGCAGCAGGCGGGATTCGACGAGGCCCGACGCAACCGCGGCCTGCCAGAGGATAAGCAGCAGCGGGATCGAGTAATAGCGTCCGACGAGGCGGAGCGCGTTTGCCATCATCACACCAGCTGCTCCGCGGTGCCGACGATCTGGCCACGCAGCACCAACCGGCGGATTGCCATCAACAGCCGGTCACCGAGAAAGCCGAGCAGCGCAAAGGTGACGATGCCGGCGAACATCAGGTCGAACCGCGCGGCATCGTCGCCGTCGACAATCAGCGCGCCCAGGCCGCCTTGCAGCCCCATCAGTTCGGCGGCGAACAGCAGCACGAAGCAGTGCGCCAGTCCGATCCGCGCGCCGGAGAACAATTCCGGCGCGGCGGCCGGGACAAAGACGCGCAACAGCATCGTCAAGGGCGGCGCCCCCATGTTCTGCGCCGACCAGATCACATGCCGGCTCACCGACAGCACCGCGTGGCGCGAGGCGATGAAGACCGGGAAGAAGCACGAGAACGCGACGATGGCGATCTTGGATTCGTCGCCCAGCCCGAACAGCAGGAGGAAGATCGGCAGGAACGCGATCTTCGGCACCGCGAACAGAAACGCCACCAGTGGATCAAAGAAGTGACGGATGCCCGGCACGAGGCCGGCGCCAAGTCCGACCAGCATGCCGACGCCTGCGCCCAACGCGAAGCCGATGCTGACGCGAAACAGGCTGACCGCCATGGCGCGCGGCAGTTCGCCGTCGCGGGTGACTTCAAGGAGCGCCGCCGCGATCATCGACGGCGGCGGCAGATAATGCGGCAGAAAACCGGTGCGGCCGAATCCCTCCCAGGCGGCCAGCACGGCGACCGGGACAATCCAGTGCTGGACCGACGGCGGGATTCTCACCCTTCCTCCAGCGCGCGGGCTTTGAGCACTTCCTCGCGCAGCAAGTCCCAGATTTGGACGCGCAGCGCGAGATATTCGGGCGACTTGCGCCAATCGCCGCTGCGCTCGGCATTCGGCACGGCAATGTCAGCCTTCACGCGCGCCGGGCGCGCTGTCATCACCAGAACGCGAGTGCCGAGATAGATCGCCTCGTCGATGTCGTGAGTGACGAACAAGGCAGTCTTGCGGTCGCGGCGCCAGATCGCCTGCAACTCCTCCTGAAGAAGTTCGCGCGTCTGCGAATTGAGCGAGCCGAACGGCTCGTCCATCAGCAAGATCTCCGGGTCGAGCGCAAACAGCCGGGCCAGCGCGACGCGCTGCTTCATGCCGCCGGAAAGTTCGCCTGGATAAAGGTTGGCATAACGCGACAGATGCACGACATCGAGGTAGCCGCGCGCCTTGGCGAGGCGCTCGGCCTTGGGCAGCCCCTTCATTTCCAGCGGCCAGGCGACGTTGCCGAGCGCGGTCAGCCACGGAAACAGCGAATGATCCTGAAACATCATGCCGCGGTCGGGACCGGGCCGTCCGACCGGCCTGCCGTCGAGGATGATGCTGCCGCCGCTCGCATGCTCGAAGCCGCCCGCGATGTGCAGGAATGTGCTCTTGCCGCAGCCTGACGGGCCGACGATGGAGACGAATTCGTGCGCCTTGATGGAGAGGCTGAGCCTGGCGATAGCCGGAACCTGTTTGTCGCCGGCGATGAAGGTCTTTTCGAGGTCCTTCACCTCCAGAAGCGCCATGGTCCGGAAATCCCGTCGCGGCTTCAGTTCGGCAGATAGCTCAGATCGACGAGCTGTTTGATGTCGGCTTTCTTCTTCTGAAATCCGGCATTGAACTGGGATTCCTGCATCTGTTCGAGCGTGCTCACTTCGGCGCGCAATTGTGGATCGCGGTAGTAATCCTCCATGGCAAGGAACACGTCTGGCGGCACGCGCACCATCTTGGCGTCGAGCAGAATCTGGCGGGCTTCTTTGGTTTTCTGCAGATAGAATTTGGTCGCGGCTTGCAGATCTGCCAGGAAACCTTTTACCGCGGCGGCATGCGCTTTGAGGTAGTCATCCTTGGCGACCAGTACGATCAATTCCTCGTCGGTCGGGATGGCGTCCTTGGCCGAGAAGATTTTCGTGACCTTGGTGTCCTTGTGCAGCAGCGCATCGAACGGCTGCGGAAATTCGCCGGCGTCGATCTTGCCGGAACGCAACGCTTCCGCCATGGCGGGGAAGGGGATCGGTACAATGGTGACGTCGTGTTCGCCGAGCCCGGCTTTTTCCAGCGCGGTTTTCAACCACAGATGCCCGGAGGTTTCGAAGCCGTTGACGGCGATCGTCTTGCCCTTGAGGTCGCGCACGGTTTTGATCGGCGAAGAGGCCAGCGCATAGAACGACGTCGAATAGCCCTTTTTGCTCTCACGCGAGATCGAGGCGATGATCTTGCCTTTGACGCCTTCGGCGGCGGCGAAAATGACGCCGTTGGCGCTCGACGACTCGATGTCGATCGCACCGGCTTCGAAGGCCTGCGCGCGCTTGTCGGAGCCGGAGAAGCGCGTGCCGTCGATGGTGTAATCCTTGCCGTAATGCGTGCCGATCGAGGGCTTGGCGATGAGCAGCCACAGCTGCTCCTCGGCGGCAACGCCGTAGCCGAGGCGGATCTTCAGTGGGTCGGCGTGGACGCCGGTCGCAGCCGTGAGCGCCAGGCAACAGGCAGCCAGGATGCCGCACACGTTGTTCAATTTCAGCATCGCTTGGTCCCTCAATTGGCCGGCCTATGTATTTTTGCAGCAATGCAAGATTGAATCCAGATCAATTCGCGGCTGCGGCAATACGTGCTGCGGTTCGCCGCGCGCGCCTTAGTGCCGCGAAGGAAGCTGCGGATCAGCCGAATTCAACTTTTCGTTCTCCTTGACGAGCTTGTCCAGGCTGCTTGACGTCGTCACGAATGCGCGCCGGCGCGCATTCCAGCGGTAGGTCGCATGAAAGTTGCGCACGAACGGTTGTGGCGCTTTTTCGTCGCCACATTCGGTATCGTGCTGCAACACGACCCTTTCAGGAACAGTAAGCTTGACCCGGCGGTACCGCCGGCCGCGATCGGCGACTGTCGCGACGGCCGGCCATTCGGTCAGTTGATACGTGCAGCTCTTGGCGTTGTACGTATAAACCGCGTCGAGCAATCGAAAGCGATCACGCCTGCACGAAGAGGAGTTCGGTGTTGACGAAATCCTCGTCGGAATTGAAGTGATCGCTGCTGATGCGAATGAGATCGGATCGATGGCCAAGCGGCAGTAGCGGGTGGTCGGAAAATCCCGTCAACCGGTCGGTGCCGATTTCGACGACGTCAAGCAGCTTCGGCTTGCCGTTGAGATCAAACAGCGCGAGCAGCACGAATTCCGCCACGGCTTCGTCGGATGGCCCGAGATCCGCCATCAGGGCGAGTTGGGTTCTGCCGTCAGTGTGAATGACAAGCGGCTCGAGGGAGTTGAGTTCAACAGGGCCGGCCGGATCGGTTTTAGCGTTCTTGCCTTCGATGTGACGATAACTGACGATCTGATGCGCTTTCGCCGCGTCGCCGGTGCTCTCGGGCTCGAGGTCAGTGACGACCATCTTCATGAGGTCGAAATAGGTTATTCCGGCGTGTCCGGCCACGGGATCGGTCGGCTGCACGAGGCCGGCCCGGCTGCAAGCGGTCGAGACGCACAGGCATGCGATGACCAGGAGGGCGGCTCTCATGCCGGCGTTGGGATCTATTTCGGCACCACGGCGGTAGCTTCGATTTCGACCTTCGCTCTGTCTTCGACGAGCGCGCCGATCTGCACCAGCGTCATCGTGGGGAAATGTCGTCCCATCACGCTGCGGTAGGCCTCGCCCAAGTCGCGCAGCCGCGACAGATATTCCTGTTTGCTCAGCACGAACCAGGTGAGACGGACGATGTGCTCCGGCTTGCCCCCCGCTTCGGCGACGAGCGCGACGATATTCGCCAGCGCCTGGCGGACCTGCGCGACGAAATCGTCGCTCTCGAAAATCTGCTGCGCGTTCCAGCCGACCTGGCCGGCGAGAAACACGAGCCGGCCTTCGGCGACGATGCCGTTGGCGAAGCCTCTCGGCTGCTTCCACGTGCTGCGGTTTGGCGGCATTGCGAGCGACAGCGAAGCAATCCAGGGCGGCATGCTCCGAGCAAGCGGTCCTGATGGCTTGTCATTGCGCTCCTCGCAATGACGGTCATGCGCACCGGGCTTGAGACGGAAACGCTGAATTTTGCCGGTCGCGGTCTTCGGCAGCGTGTCGGTGAATTTCACCGAACGCGGATATTTGTACGGCGCGATCGTCGCCTTGACATGGTCTTGCAGCGCCTTGATCTCGTCGACGCCGGCAATGACACCGTCCCTGAGGACCACATAGGCTTCGACGATCTGGCCGCGGCCCTCGTCCGGCGCGCCGATCACCGCGCATTCCTTGACATCGGGGTGCGACAGCAGCGCGGCTTCGACCTCGGGACCGGCGATGTTGTAGCCGGCCGAGATGATCATGTCGTCGCTGCGCGCGGCGAAGTGGAAATAGCCGTCCGCGTCCTGGATGAACGAGTCACCCGTGAGATTCCAGCCGTCCCGCACATAGGTTTCCTGCCGCTTGTCGGCGAGATAGCGGCAGCCGGTAGGCCCGCGCACCGCGAGCTTGCCAACCTCGCCGCGCGGCTTTTCCTTCATGTCGTCGTCGACGATCTTGGCCTCGTAACCGATCACCGGCTTGCCGGTCGATGCCGCCGCGGCGTCGCCGAAGCGGTTGGAGATGAAGATGTGCAGCATTTCGGTCGAGCCGATGCCGTCGAGAATGGGCTTGCCGGTTTTCTCCACCCAGTCCTTGAACACCGGCGCCGGCAGCGTCTCGCCGGCCGACACCGCGGCGCGCAGCGACGACAGATTGGCACCCTGTTGCATCGCCGCGAGCATGGCCCGATAGGCGGTGGGCGCAGTGAAGGAGATCGTCGCCTTATAGGTCTCGATGATCTCGATCATGTTGGCGGGCGAGGCGTTTTCCAGAAGCGTCGCGGTGGCGCCGAAGCGTAGCGGAAACACCGCGAGACCGCCGAGCCCGAAGGTGAAGGCGAGCGGCGGCGAACCGACAAAAATGTCGTCCGGCGTGACGTTGAGAATTTCCTTGGCATAGCCGTCGGCGATGATGAGGAGATCGCGGTGAAAATGCATCGTCGCCTTGGGCTCGCCGGTGGTGCCGGAGGTGAAGCCCAGCAGCGCCACGTCGTCGCGGCCGGTCTTGATGGCGTCGAAGGTCACGGATTTCGACAGTGCGATGCGATCGAGCTCGGCATCGTGATTGGCGGTGCCATCGAAGCCGATCACCTGCCTGAGATGCTTCGAGGTCTTGGCGCAAGTGACGATTTCGTCCATCAGCCGGGTATCGCACAGCGCCAGCGACACCTCGGCCTTGTCGACGATTTTTGACAGTTCGCCGGCGCGCAGCATCGGCATGGTGTTGACGACGACCGCACCCGCCTTGGTGGCGGCGAGCCAGCAGGCGACCATCGCCGGATTGTTGGCCGACCGGATGAGGATTCGGTTGCCGGGCTTAATGCCGAAATCCTCGACCAGCGCGTGCGCGATGCGATTGGTCCAGTCGGAGAGTTCCTTATAGGTGCGCCGGCGCCCGTTGCCGATCAGCGCCACGTGATCGCCGAAGCCGCTGCTTGACCATCGTGTCGGTGAGTTCAACGCCGGCGTTGAGCTCTTCGGGATAATTGAAACCGTCGAGCGGGATCATCGGCCATTGTTGCGACGGCGGCAGGTTATCGCGCGTGAACGTATCGGTGTGAGCCGAGCGGCCGAGCGCCTGCAACGTCATGACTTTGCTCCCCCAAATTTACGCAAGAGTTTGTCGTGCGATGATGACTTTCTGGACTTCGGACGCGCCCTCGTAGATGCGGAGCGCGCGGATTTCCCGGTACAGCCGTTCGACGATATGGCCGCTGCGCACGCCGTCGCCGCCATGGATCTGCACCGCCTTGTCGATCACGGACTGCGCGCGGTCGGTGGCGTAGAGTTTTGCCATCGCGGCCTCGCGGGTGACGCGCGCCGCGCCCTTATCCTTGGTCCAGGCGGCGCGGTAGACGAGCAGCGCCGCGGCATCGACATCGACGGCCATCTCGGCGATTTTTTCCTGCACCATCTGCAGCTCGCCGAGCGGGGCGCCGAACAGTTCGCGGCTTTTGGCGCGCGCGATGGCTTCGTCGAGCGCGCGGCGCGCGAAGCCGAGCGCGGCGGCGCCGACGGTGGCGCGAAAAATATCGAGCGTCGCCATCGCGATCTTGAAGCCGTCACCCGGCGCGCCGATCATGGCGTAAGCCGGGATGGTGACCCGCTCGAATTTCAGCCGCGCCAGCGGGTGCGGCGCGATGACGTTGAGCCGCTCAGCGATGGAGAAGCCCGTCAGGCCACTGGGCACCAGAAACGCGGACAAGCCCTTGGCGCCGGGACCTTCGCCGGTGCGGGCGAAGACTATGTAGAAATCGGCGATTCCGCCGTTGGAGATCCAGGTCTTCTCGCCGTCGAGAATGTAGCCGTCACCGAACTTTCGTGCCGCTCAGCTCGATATTGGCGACGTCGGAGCCGGATTGCGGCTCGGTCAGTGCGAATGCGGCGATCGCCTGTCCGCTGCGCGTGCGCTTGAGCCAGTCGCGCTGTTTGGCGTTGCCGAACAGGCTGATCGGCCCGGCGCCGAGCCCCTGCATGGCGAAGGCAAAATCGGCGAGCCCGTCGTGGCGCGCCAGCGTCTCCCGCATCAGACAGAGCGTGCGCACGTCGAGCGGGGAGAGAGCGTCCGGATCGGGCGCGGTGTGGGCGAGGAAGCCGTCGCGGCCGAGTTTCTGCACAAGCTCGCGGCAGGCGGCGTCGACGTCGGTGTGGTCGACCGGCAAATTGGTCTTGCACCAGCGCTCGACGTTTTCCGCCAGAGCGCGATGGCCGCTCCTCGAAGAACGGCCATGTGAGGAAGGATGTGTCGGCCACTAATTCCCCTCGAACACCGGCTTCTGTTTGGCGACGAACGCGCGATAGGCGCGATCGAAATCCTCGGTCTGCATGCAGATGGCCTGCGCCTGCGCCTCGGCTTCGATGGCCTGGTCGAGGCTCATCGACCATTCCTGATTGAGTTGCGTCTTGGTGATGCCGTTTGCAAAAGTCGGGCCGCTGGCGATGCGGTGCGCGAGCTTGAGCGCCTCCGGCTCCAGCGCGTCGGCGGCGACGATCCTGTTATAAAATCCCCAGCGCTCGCCTTCCTCGGCATTCATGCTGCGGCCGGTATAGAGCAGTTCGCTGGCGCGGCCCTGGCCGATGATGCGCGGCAGCATCGCGCAAGCGCCCATGTCGCAGCCGGCGAGCCCGACGCGGTTGAACAGGAACGCGGTCTGCGCGGTGGGCGTCGCGATGCGCAGATCGGACGCCATCGCGATGATGGCGCCGGCGCCCACCGCGATGCCGTCGATTGCCGAGATCACCGGCTTGCCGCAATGGAGCATGGCCTTGACCAGATCGCCGGTCATGCGCGTGAACGCCAGCAACTCCTTCATGCTCATCTTCGTGAGCGGACCGATGATCTCGTGCACATCGCCGCCGGAGCAGAAATTGCCGCCGTGGGGCAGGAACACCACCGCGTGGATGTCGTCCGCATAGGGCAAGGCACGGAACGTGTCGCGCAGTTCCGCGTAGGACTCGAATGTCAGCGGATTCTTGCGCTCGGGCCGGTTGAGCTGGATGACGGCGACCGCACCGTCCATGCGCCAGAGAAAATGCGATGGCTTGAGCGCCGCCATTGCGGTCATACGCCGCCCTCCCAATCGCTGCGGAATGATTTGAGCTTCGTCGAAAGCTGTTCGGCATCGCGGGCCGAAATGCTGCCCAGCAACTCGTCGATCCAGTTTTCGTGCGCCGCCGCCATCTGGGCGAATGCGGCGCGACCCTTGCGGGTGAGACTGACGAATGAGGTGCGGCGGTCGCCGTTGCGCTGCGCACGGGCAACGAAACCGTCGGCGACGAGACGATCGACGATGCCGGTGATGTTGCCGTTCGACACCATGAGGAAGCGCGAAATCTCGCTCATCAGCATGCCATCGGGCTTGCGGTAGAGCGCCGCCATTACGTCGAAGCGCGGCAGCGTGGCGTCGAATTGTTTTTTCAGGCGCTCGCGCGTCACGCCCTCGATCAGCCGGCTCGCGCGCAACAGCCTGATCCACAGGCGCAGCCGCGCCTTGCTGTCGGGCTGTGGCTCGAGCGCGGAGAGCGGCGCACTTACCACGTCTCGCCTCCGGACACCGAGATGGTCTGGCCGGTGATCACGCCGCTGCCTTCCTGGCACAGCCACACCACGGCGTCGGCGACCTCTTGCGGCTGGATGAAGCGCCCCTGCGGATTGCGCGATACCAGAACCTTACGCGCCTCGGTTTCGCTGATCTTGGTGCGCTCGGCGATGCGATCGACGGCCCGGTCGAGCAGAGAGGTTTCGGTGAAGCCCGGGCAAATCGCGTTGACGGTGACGCCGTCCTTGGCGGTCTCCGCCGCCAGTGCGCGGGCGAGCCCGACGACGCCGTGTTTGGCAGCGACATAGTGCGCCACGTACGGATAGCCTTTCAAACCCGCCGTGGAGGCAATGAAGACGATGCGGCCCCATTTTTTCTCGCGCATCGAAGCCAGCGCGGGTTGCACTGAAAAGAACGCCCCGGTGAGGTTGGTGTCCAGTGTCCTGTGCCACAGCTCGGACGAAACCTTTTCGGCCGGCGAACTTTCCGCGGTGCCCGCATTGGCGACCACGATGGAGAATTGACCGTGCGCCTTTTGCGCCGCCCGGTAGAGGCTGCCGATCGACACTGTGTCGGTCACGTCGGCCGTCTGGACGTGAATGTTGGGATGGCGTTCCGCCGTGAATTCCAGTTCTTCGGCGCGTCGCCCGCAAATCGTGACCTGCGCGCCGGCTTGCGCCAGCGCATACGAGATGGCGGCGCCGATGCCGCTGCCGCCGCCGGTCACGAGAGCGTGCTTGCCTTCAAGCATTGTCATCGTCACACCGCTGATGTTTGAGGTTCGCCGCCGCCTGTCAGGCGATAAAGCTGATCGCGGCCGGCATAATAGGGCTTGGGCCATGTCTCGCCGCGGTCGCCGAGTTTGGCGGCGGCGTGCAGGGTCCAATATGGGTCGGCGAGGTGCGGCCGCGCGAGGCAGACGAGGTCGGCGCGCCCGGCCATGAGGATCGAGTTCACATGGTCGGGCTCATAGATGTTGCCGACCGCCATGGTCGCCATGCCGGTCTCATTGCGGATGCGGTCGGAGAACGGGGTCTGAAACATGCGGCCATAGACTGGCTCTGCCTTGATCGACGTCTGACCGGCCGACACGTCGCAGATATCGACCCCGGCCTCCTGCAACAGGCGGCTGATCTCGACCGCATCGCGCGGTTCTATGCCTTCGCCGCCGACCCAGTCATTCGCGGAAATGCGTACAGAGATCGGTTTTCCGGCCGGCCACACCGCGCGCACGGCGCGGAAAACCTCCAGCGGATAGCGCATGCGGTTTTCGAGCGAGCCGCCATACTGGTCGGTGCGCCGATTGGTCAGCGGCGTGATGAATGACGACAGCAGATAACCGTGGGCGCAGTGTAGTTCGAGCATGTCGAAGCCGGCCCGTGCGGCCATCTCGGCCGCCGCGACGAACTGGTCGCGGACGCGGTCCATGTCGGCGCGGTCCATGTCGCGGGCGGTCTGGTTGCGCTCCGACCAGGCGGTGGCGGACGCGGCCATCACCGGCCAGTTGCCGTCTTTCAGTGGCGCGTCCATCTCCTCCCAGCCGAGCTGGGTCGAGCCTTTGGGGCCGGAATGACCGAGCTGACAACAGATTTTCGCGTCGGTCTCGGTATGGACGAAATCGACGATGCGCTTCCAGGCCGCTTCATGCTCCGGCGCATACATCCCGGTGCAGCCCGGCGTGATGCGGCCCTCCGGGCTGACGCATGTCATCTCGGTGAAGATCAGGCCGGCGCCGCCCTTGGCGCGCTCGGCGTAATGCACGAGATGCCAATCGGTCGGGCAGCCGCCGACCGCCTTGTATTGGGCCATCGGCGACACGACGATGCGGTTCTTGAGCCGTAATTCGCGCAAGGTGAACGGCGCGAACATCGGCCGGCGAATGACATTGTCGGGCGCGCCGGCCTCATGCTGAAACCAGCCTTCCGCGCCCTCGAGCCAGCGCCGGTCACGCACGCGCAGATTCTCGTGGCTGATGCGCTGCGAGCGGGTAAGCAGCGAATAGTTGAACTGCACCGGATCGAGATGCAGATAGCGCTCGACGTCCTCGAACCATTCCATCGAGTTGCGCGCCGCCGATTGCAGGCGCAGCACTTCGGTGCGGCGGGCGTCCTCGTATTTGGCGAACGCCGCCTGCATGGTCGGCTCGCTGTGCAGGTAATCCGCCATGGCGACCGCGCTCTCCATGGCGAGCTTGGTGCCGGAGCCGATGGAGAAATGCGCCGTGGCGGCGGCGTCGCCCATCAGCACGATATTTCGGTACGACCATTTCTCGCACAGCACGCGCGGAAAATTCAGCCACGCCGAGCCGCGCAGGTGCCGCGCATTCGACATCAATTCGGATGGCCGCCGAGATATTTGGCGAAGATGCGCTCGCAGGTGCGGCACGTCTCGTCCTGGCTCATCGTGCCGAAGCCGAACTTTTCCCAGGTGTCGGGCGCGCACTCGACGATGAAGGTCGCGGTGTCGGCGTCGAACTGGTAGGCGTGCGCCCAGATCCAGCCGTGCGAGGTCTGCTCGAAAATGAAGGTGAAGGCGTCGTCGAATTTCTGCCGCGTGCCGAGCCAGACGAATTTGTTCTTGCGCAGGTCGATGGCCGGCTTGAAATGCGCGGCGAATTCGGTGCGCGTCCTGGAATTGAGCCCGTCCGCCGCGACCACGAGATCGTAGGACGCGGCAAGATCGGCGGCGCTTGCGACCTCGGTCTGAAACATGAGCTTCACGCCAAGTTCGCGCGCCCGCTCCTGCAACAGCATGAGCAGCTTCTGGCGGGCGATGCCGATGAAGCCATGGCCGCCCGACACCACGCGCTCGCCACGATAATGAACGGCGATGTCATCCCAATAGGCGAAATTGGCGCGGATGGTCGCGGCGCTCGGCGGATCGTTGGCGGCGATGTTGTCGAACGTCTCGTCGGAGAACACGACGCCCCAGCCGAACGTGTCGTCGGCGCGGTTGCGTTCGAACACCGTAATGTCGTGACCGGCATCGCGCAGCTTCATGCTGATCGCGAAATAAAGTCCGGCCGGGCCGCCGCCGAGACAGGCGATCTTCATGGGCCAAAAGCCTCTGTTCGATGCCCGCAACATGGCAGCGGACAGGATATATTTCAAGCTTAAAGGTTTAAGTTTGAAGAGTTATACTCTGTCGCTTTTGCGGGTGCGGCCTTGCCCGACCGGCCCTTCCTGGCATCCGCCCGGTATGCGATACGGTGCTGGAATACTTGGATTTTTCTCGCATCGGCGAGGCGGGGGGACAGGAATGAACGGTAATCCGACGGTCGCGGCCGTAATCGCCGCGGATCTTGCGCAATACGGGGCGCGGCGGTGTTTCGGGCTTCTGGGCACCGCGAATTTCAAGGTGTCGCATGCATTGGTGCAGTCCGGCGTTGAATTGATTTCGGCGCGGCACGAATGCAACGCCGCCAGCATGGCGGATGCTTACGCGAAAGCGACAGGCGAACTCACGCTGGTCAGCGTGCATTCCGGTCCGGGTCTCACCAATGCGCTTACCGGTATCGGCGAGGCGGCGAAGAGCCGGACGCCGCTTGTCGTGCTGGCCGGCGACGTGCCGAACGGCGCGGTGAAGAACAATTTCTATATCGAGCAGGCCGACATGGTACGCGCCGTCGGCGCGGTGCCGGAGCGGCTGCATACGGTCGGCTCGGCGCGCGAGGATACGCTGCGCGCGGTGACGCGCGCGTTGCGCGACCGGCAGACCGTGGTGCTGTCGATGCCGCTCGACGTGCAGCATTCACCGCTGCCGACCAACCAGCCGCCGCTCGCCCTGGCGCCGGCGCCGGGCCGCATGTACCCCGATCCGCGCGACGTGGCGCGGCTGGCCGACGCGCTGTCGAAGGCCAAACGCCCGGTCATCCTCGGCGGCCGCGGCGCGGTCATTGCGGAGGCGGAGCAGGCGCTGGTTGCGCTCGCCGACAGCGTCGGCGCGCTGCTCGCCACATCGGTGTGCGGTCACGGCCTGTTTGCCGGCAATCCGTGGTCGGTCGGCATCAGCGGCGGCTTCTCGTCGCCGGGCGCCGACGAATTGATCGCGGAAAGCGATTTCATTTTGGCGTTCGGCGCCAGCCTCACGCAGTGGACCACCAAGAAAGGCAAGCTGATCGCGCCGGGCGCCGTGGTGGCGCAGGTCGATATCGATGTGCCGAAGCTCGGCTATCAGATGCCGGTGCAGATTGCCGTGCATGCCGACGCCAAGGCGACTGCCGAGGCGGTGCTGGAAGAATTAGGAAAGCGCGGCGTACAGAGCGCTGGCCGGCGATCGAACGCGATCCGCGAACGCATCCGCGTCAGGCGACAATCACCATTATCCGTGGCCGGATGAATCGACCAAAAGCTTCATCGATCCGCGCACCTTGAGCAAGGCAGTCGACGCCATCCTGCCGGCGGATCGCGTGGTGGCGTCGGACTCCGGCCATTTCTGCGGCTGGGTGCCGCGCTACTTGCGCGTGCCGAATGCGCGCGCATCGTGTCTCAGCCATTCGTTCCAGTCGGTCGGCCTCGGCCTGCCTTCGGCGATCGGGCTCGCGCTCGCCAATCCGGGCAAGCTCGCCGTGCTCGGCACCGGCGATGGCGGTTTCCTGATGTCGATTGCCGATCTTGAAACGGTCATTCGGCTCGGGCTGCGAATGTGCATCCTGGTCTATAACGACGCCTCGTATGCCGCCGAGGTGCACTATTTCCGCCGGCAGGGATTGTCGGTCGACATCGTGCAGTTTCCCGATACTGATTTCGCCGCCATCGCGCGCGGCCATGGCGCGCGCAGCGTCACGGTACGCACGCTCGCGGATCTCGATCCGGTCAAGGCATGGGTCGCCGAAGGCGCGCCCGGCGTGATGGTGATCGACGCCAAAATCAATCCCGAACTCGAAGCCGATTGGCACGCCGAGCATTTTCCGTGAGAAGCGCCGCGGTGGCCCGGAGCTAAAGATTACGATCAACCGCGGTGCGCTGCGGCAAGTAGTGCAGCACGCGCCGCTCGACCAAAATGACGGCGAAATAGGCGATGCTGCCGACGACGGTCAGCATCACGATGGAGACGAACACCAGTGGCGTGTTGGCCTGGCCTTCGCCGAAGGTGAGCAGATAACCCAGGCCGACATTACCGCCGACCAGTTCGCCGACGACGACGCCGACCACGGCGAGCGTCGCGCCGATGCGGAGGCCCGCGAACATCGGCGGCATCGAGTTCGGAAACTCGACCTTCCAGAAAATCTGCGCGCGCGTCGCCTTGAAGGCGCGCGCGAGATTGATCAGATCGGGATCGACGGTACGCACCGCTGTGAGCACGTTGACCATCACCGGGAAGAACACGATCAGGATGGCGACCAGAATTTTCGGATAAACAGTGAATCCCATCCACAGGATGAACAGCGGCGCGAACGCGACTTTGGGGGCGATCTGCAGCGCCAGGATGTAGGGCGAGAGCGCAAACTCCGCCGTCGGCGACATGCCGAGCAGATAGCCGATCAACGCGCCCAGCAGGCTGCCGAGCGCAAAACCGGCCAGCACTTCTAAAATTGTCACGCCGGTATGCAGCATTAAATGATCGAACTGCCAGGCATGGACGAATTCGGCTGGCGACCATGGACAGCGGCGGCACGATGAAATCCGGGACGCCGAGCAGGCCCGGACCCCACTGCCAGGCTGCCAGGAACACAACGAGCAGAATGAGGCTAACGGCGGCGCCCGTGCGCGCCGCCGAAGAGCGCGGCGTGCCGGTCATGCCGCACCTCCCGCGGACTCCCGTTCGAGTGAAGCGTGCGCGATGTCGAGCCGGTCCATCAGCCGCGCCACATAATCGTTGACCTTTGGGTCGCCGCGCCGTGCGATCGGATCGGCGCGCAGCGGCATGTCAATCATAATTTCTTCGATGATGACGCCCGGACGCCGGCTCATGACCAGGACGCGATCCGACAGTGTCACCGCTTCCAGGAGATCGTGGGTGATCAGCAGCGCGGTCTTGCCATTCTCGGCCAGCGTTCGCGCCAGATCGCGCTGCAGCACGATGCGTGTCTGGGCGTCGACCGCAGAGAACGGCTCGTCGAGCAGCAGCACGTGCGGATCGACCGCGAGCGTGCGTGCCAGCGCCACGCGCTGCCGCATGCCGCCCGATAATTGGTTGGGATAGTGCCCGGAGAATTCGGCGAGGCTGAATTGCTGCAGAGAGCTGTTGCGCGCGGCGCCGGCGCTCCGGCAGCGGCACGCGCTGGATCTCGACGCCGAACATGACGTTCTCGGCGACGGTCCGCCACGGCAGCAGCAGGTCCTTCTGCAGCATGAAGGCGACGTGCGCGTTCGGTCCGGCGACCTCCTGGCCATCGACGAAGGCCGTGCCCTCGCTCGGTGCGGTCAGGCCTGAGCCGATGTTAAGCAGCGTGCTCTTGCCGCAGCCGCTTGGCCCGATCAAAGAGACGACCTCGCCGTCGCGCACGCGAAGGTTGACGCCACGTACCGCGGTCAGGACGCCGCCGGCTACGGTCGGCAAAGCGCATTGTCACGTTGCGGTATTCGAGCCGGATCGGCGCTGAGGCGGGTGGGGCGGGCATGGACTGTAGTTATACGGATGGCCCGGGCGAAACTAGTTGTTTGAGCCATTTTCACGCATATCGCCGCCCGGACGCCTCAAGTATAGTGAGAAATAGCCGGGATCGCCGATAGGAGCAGGGCGGCGCATTGCCAACTCTGGCGCTGCTCTTGCATATGGTCCTGAGAGGCCGTTGGGCATGAAGGAGGGGATGCAATGTTCATCCTGGAAGCAAAGCAAATATCGCGCCGTCAGGCGTTGCGGGGTACGGCTGCGCTCACTTTGACGGCAGGCATCGGCGGGCTGGCGACACCGGCGAGGGCGAACGAGAAGATCACGTATCTGTTTCCCGCGCCGCCGCTCTTGCCGGCGTTCGGGCCGATCCAGCTTGCCAAGGGCCGCGGCTATTTCGAACAGGCCGGTCTCGACGTCAGCTATGCGGTCGGGCGCGGCGGGGTCGATGTCGCCAAACAGGTCGGCGCCGGCAATGCGCCGCTCGGCGGCATCGTCGCCGATGCGCCGATCGTGGTGCGGCAGAACGGCGTGCCGGTGAAGATCGTCTGCCTGTTCGGCGGCAAGGGTTTCATGCAGCTCGTCGTGCGCAAGGATTCCGGCATCGAAAAGCCGGCTGACCTGAAGGGCAAGACCATCACGGTGATGTCGTATCAGGACACGACGTTCTATGCGCTGCTCGGATTGCTGGCGAGCGCCGGTCTGACGCAGAACGACGTGAACATCCAGTCGGCCGGGCCGGTCGGCGTCTGGCAGATGGTGGCGACTGGGAAATCAGTCGGCATGGCGGGCGTGCCCGACTGGATTCCACCGGTCGAAGCTGCAGGCGTCGCTGTCAACGTGCTGCCGACCGATGAGTTCTTCCCCCATATGGCGCAGGCCGTGGCCGCCTCCGATCAGACCATCAAGGAGCGGCCGGAACTGGTGCGATCGTTCGTCAAGGCGTCCTTGCGCGGCATGAAGGACATCATGGACGATCCCGAAAAGACCGCGATCGATTTCGTGAAATTCGTCCCGGAATGGAAGGGCAAGGAAGGCCAGGTCAAGGAGGCCTTCGCCTATTACGACAAGCTGGTTTACCCCGGACAGAAGGTGCTCGGCGCGGTCGATCCCGAACGGGTCACGAAGCTCCAGGACTTCTATTTCGCCAAGGGCATCATCCAGAAAAAGACGCCGGTGGATGAGCTCTTCACCAACCAGTTCGTGTCGTAGCGATCAAAACGGAATCGTTATTCCATCCAGCGGCGCGTCGCAGTTGACGAGATTGACGCGCTTCCAGGCGATCATGATGTGCCCATCGGTTTGAACGAGCCGGTGCAGCGCGGTACCGCCGAACAGGCGCTGCTGCTCGCGGCGATACTCGATCATCATGAATTTGGAGCGCAGGGTGGCCGATTTGCTGTCGGCGTCCTCGATCGTGACATTGGTAACGACGCGGCTCGTGCGTGAGCGGGGCTCCTGCGAATACATGCGCGGACTGGCAAGCCGCCGCACGCGCGTCTCAAGCAGGCGCCGGTCGTCATAGATCAGTGACACGGTTTCGGCCGGATCGGTCTGGTCCGGCTCGCTCGGCACCCAGTACCAGGCGTCGGGCGCGAACAGCGCGAGCCATTCGTCGAACTTGCCTTCGTCAAGAAGCCGCGCCTCGTGCAGCAGAAACTGCTCGCAGCGCCGCAGGTCGAGCGGCTGCGCCTGTGGCAGCCGGACCGGCCGCGCCGAGGCGGCAAGCGGCCGGCGCCGGCGGGGCGCCGCGGGTCTGCGTGTGCGTTTTATTTTCTTGGCCATTGGGTGTGCGCTACGAGGCCGCCCGCACGGCCGTGGCGCGATCGCTCGTCCCCTCGTTCGTCATGTAGCCGAGCCACGCATCCATCATGTTGCGGATGTAAATTTCGCTGGTCGAATTCTGTCCGCGCCGCCCGCCGTGAGCGTCGGGCACGTCGCTCTGAAAGCCGCGCCCGATCTCGATCCATTCGGCACCCGCGCTGGAGAGCCCCATGCCGATGCGGTTGTAGATTTCGAGATCGTCGGTGAGCACCAGGGAGCCGGTACCGTTGACCGTGTTGGCGAAGCTGACGGTGTTGCGGAACATCTGCGCGGGCGCGCCCTTGAGACGGAAATTGTAGGTGTGAACGACGGTGCGGTTCACTGCGACCGGATGCACCACGCGCAGCTGCTGAAACTGGCTCATGAACGACACGTTCGGATAGACGTTGCTGTTCCAGCGCCGCACTTCGAGGATGCGGTGCGTTTCCTGTTTGCCCTTTTCCTTTTCCAGCGCCGCGATGTACTCGCGGAACAGCGGGTCCTTCAGCGCCGCGACCAGCTTGGCGTCGTCGTGATAGTCGCCCAGATAGGAATGCCCGTTCGGATAGGTCCAGATACCGACCTGGGACTCCCAGAAACTGTAAGGCGCTCCGTTCTGCCGCATCTGGCGGATGGCGATTTCGCCCGAACCGTCGGAGAAGGCCTGATCGGACTGCTGCTGCGCCGCGTCGATCGAGGACCGATGCGTGAACCAGGGATGCGCGGCGTCGCACAGGTTTTCCAGGTAAAGCTTCCAGTTACCATCATAGGCGTGCCGGAAGACGCCGCCGGCGACCTCGATCTCGCCGCCTGGCGCGCGATCGACCATGTCGTCGAGCGACGTGGTCATGTAGCCGAGAAACTCCTCCAGGCTCGGGCCGTCCGTCGCCTCGCTGGCGAAGATGAAACCGCGATAACTCGCCACGCGCGGGACCTGCTGCATCGCGGTCTTCGGGTTCTTCGGATCGAAATCGCGCGGATATCCGTTTTGCAGCGGCACCGCCTTGAGCCTGCCGTCGAGATGATAGGTCCAGCCGTGATAGCAGCACTGGAATTCGTCGGTGGTGCCCTTGTCGTTGGCGACGACAAGCGAGCCGCGATGGGCACACTGATTATGAATGACCCGGATGTTGCCCCCGGCGTCGCGCACCACCACCACGGGCTTGCGGCCAATAAAGGTGCGCAGATAGTCGCCGGGCTTCTGCACCTGGCTTTCGTGCCCAACATAGATCCACGCCACGCCGAAGATGCGTTGCAGTTCCAGCTCGAAAATGGCCGGATCGGTGTAGATCTGCCGGTGCACGCGACCGGGTTGAACGAAACGTGACAGGTCCTGGTTCATCGCCCCAATGGCTGCTGTTGCTGCAATGCGGTGAAAAGTAACGCAGGTGCCTGTCGCCGACAAGCCGCGCGGCCGCCGCAGTGGGCAATGGCTGGCCGGTCCCCTGACGATTTGCAATAATTGCCGATGTGGGCGACAGATAACGCTGAAAATATTTTTTCGGGGAGAGACAATGAGCGACGCCGCGAAGGGCCCGACCCAACAGCAGATTTATAAAGTCGCGGTCGCGAGCATCATCGGCTCGGTGATTGAGCAATACGACTTTCTCGTTACCGGCGTGATGGCGGCGACTGTCTGGGGCGGCATCTTCTTCAAGGAAAAGGGCCTCGCCGCTGTAGCGGCGGCGATCACGGTGTACGGGCTTGGCATCATTATCCGGCCGATCGGCGCTTTCATCTTCGGCCACATCGCCGACCGGCAGGGCCGCAAGGACGCGATGGTCTATGCGCTGGTGCTGATGGGCTTGAGCACCTTGGCGATCGGGTTGACGCCGACATACGACAGCATCGGCGCTCTTGCGCCCGTGCTGCTGATCATATTCCGCCTCTGCCAGGGCATCAGCTTCGGCGCCGAGTTCGGCACCGCTTCGACGTGGGTGGTCGAACAGGCGGCGCGCTCGAAATTCCGCGCTTTCTGGGGCGCCTGGGTCGGGTTCGCCATCCCGATTGGACTGCTGCTTGGCTTCGGATCGGTGATCTTCGTCAAGTCGCTGATGACGCCGGCGGATTTCAACGCCTGGGGCTGGCGCATCTTCTTCATCATCGGCTTTCTGGTCGCGATCGTCGGTCTCATCATCCGCACGCGCACCATGGACAGCTTCGTGTTCGAGCAACACAAGCAGCAGGTGACGATCCTCAAATATCCGTCGAGCCAGGTCTGGCGCGAGATGCCGGGAACCATACTGCGCACGTCGCTGGTCAACGCCATGTTCGGCGGCGCCTTCTTTCTCTATTTCGTGTTCGGCACCAGCTACATGAAGGCCGCCGGCTTTACCGGAAACACTCCGGAATATATCGGCCTGATCGCCGCCGGCTTCATGCTGGTGTTCATGCTGATCGGCTCGATTCTGGCCGACTACATCAACCGGCGGACGATCCTGCTGACCGCGGCCATCGTGTTCCTCATATTCGCCATTCCGTATTTCTATCTGGTGAGCAGCGGCAACGTGGTGTTGGCAACAGTCGCCGACATCATCGGTTTTGGCTTCGTGTTCGGCTTCGGCTACGGCGCCATTCCGACGTTTTACACCGAGAATTTTCCGACGCGCTATCGCGCCTCGGGCGCGAGCGCCGGCTATCAGATCGCGCAGGTCTATGGCGGCGGCCTGATCCCGATCATTGCGGGCCAGATTCTCAGCCATTACGGGGTGAAAGGCGCCTATCCGTATATCGGCGGCTTCGTCATGCTCTATGCGGTGGCGGCGATCATCGCGATTTTGCGCACGCCGGAGACCAAGAACAAAAACCTCGAGGACTGATCGGCCAGGGTAAGGCTGTCGTTCTGCACCGCCGACGTTCTTGCCCCCCGCTGCGATTTCGGGGAAACTCCGCGCAAATCGTCAAAATTGCGCGGAGAACGCCGATGGATATCGTCCCGATTGGACCCGGCTTTGCTGCCGAGTTGCGCGGTACGACGCTCGCCGATGTGGCGGCGAGCGACGACGCCTATGCACAGGTGCGCGCCGCTTTCGAGGAACATTCCGTCCTGTTGTTCCGCGGCCAGGACGTTACCGACGAGGCGCAAATCGCCTTCTCGCGCCGGTTCGGTCCACTCGAAACCACCAAGGTCGGTTCGGAGGGATTTGGCTCCAACCTGGTGATCCTCAAGACGCTCGACGATAACGGCAACGTGGTGCCGGAAGACCATCGGCTGGCGTTGCGCAACAAGGCCAATCAACTCTGGCATACCGACAGTCCGTTCAAGAGCCTGCCGGCGTTAGCCTCGGTGCTGTCGTCGCGGATCATTCCTGGGCGTGGCGGCGAGACTGAGTTCGTGTCGACGCGGCTTGCGTTCGAGCGGCTTGATCCAGCGTTGCGCGCGCGTCTGGCGAATTCCTTCGCGTGGCACGACTATGCGTATTCGCGCGGCAAGATCGCGCCCGATCTGGCCAGCCCCGCGGAGCGCGCGGCGCTGCCGCCGCAATGCTGGCGGCTGGTCTGGAAAAACCTGGTCAATGGCCGCTATGCGATCTACCTCGCCTCGCACACCTACGCGGTCGAGGGCATGGGCGACGCGGAGGGAAAGAAACTGCTCGGCGAACTGATGGCGGCGGCGACCGCGCCGGGCTGCAGCTATGTGCACACCTGGAGCAAAGGCGACGTCGTGATGTGGGACAACCGCGCCACCATGCATCGCGGCCGGCCGTGGCCGGCGCGCGAACCGCGCTACATGGTGCGCACGACGATTTCAGCGAGCGCCGCTGACGGACTTGAGTCGATGCGCGCCCCGCCGCGGCAGGCGGCGGAGTAGGGCGCTCCTGCGGCCCGCGCATGACTGCTTGGCTCGATGACGCGCCGTTACCGTCCCGCTTCGAAAGTCCCGAAGAACTCGACGACTTTTTGACGCGGCCGGGGAGGGCGCTGGCGGGCGATCTGGCCGCCGTCGACGGCGATATCCTGGTGCTTGGCGTTGGCGGCAAGATGGGGCCGACCTTGGCGCGGCTCGCGCGCAACGCCGCGCCCGGCAAACGCGTCATCGGCGTCGCGCGGTTTTCCGAAGCCGGCCTGCGCGAGGTGCTCAACGCCCATGGGGTCGAGACCATCGCCTGCGATCTCCTGGACCGCGCGGCAGTGGCGAAACTGCCGCAAGTCCGCAACGTCATCTTCATGGCCGGCCACAAATTCGGCGCGCAAGGCAATCCGGCACTGACCTGGGCGATGAACGTGCACGTACCGGCGCTCGTCGCCGAGCATTTTCGGTCGTCGCGCATCGTCGCGTTCTCGACCGGCTGCGTCTACCCGTTCGTCGCCACCGACAGCGGCGGTGCGACCGAGGACGCGCCGCTCACGGGACCCGGCGAATACGCGCAAACCTGCGTCGGCCGTGAGCGGATGTTCGAGTATTTTCTCGCAACGCCTTGGCACGCCCGGCCGGCTGTTTCGGCTTAATTACGCGATCGACATGCGCTATGGCGTGCTGTTCGACGTCGCCTGCAAAGTGCGCGACCGACGGCCGGTCGATGTCACCATGGGGCACGTCAACGTCATTTGGCAGGGCGACGCCAATGCGACCGCCTTGCGCTGCCTGCGCCATGCCACATCGCCGACCACGCCGATCAATGTATCAGGCCCCGAAACGATTTCAGTCCGCTGGCTCGCCGGCGAATTTGCCACACGGTTGGGCGTCAAAGTGCAGATCGTCGGCGAGGAAGCGCCGACGGTATTGCTGACCAACACAGCCAAAGCGGCGCACTTGTTCGGCAAGCCGCATGTGCCGCTTGCGGCGATGATCGACTGGACGGCCGATTGGGTGGCCAACAATCGTCCGAGCTTCAGCAAGCCCACGCATTTTGAGGTCCGCGATGGTGTCTACTGAGGCCCAGCCGCTTTTTCCGCTGGCGCGCGACATCGCCGGCTGTATGGCGCTGTCAACGGAAGCCGGGTGGAACCAGACGCCCGACGATTGGACGCTGTTTTTCGATCGGGGCACGGTGTTCGGAATGCTCGGTCCTGACGAGCATCCGGTCGCCACCGGTGCGGTCCTGCCGTACGGCGATGCTTTCGCCTGGATCAGCATGGTGCTGGTGACGGCAGCGCGCCGCCGTGCGCGCATTGGCACACGCATTCTCAAGATGTGCTGCACGCAGTTGACGCAGCGCCATTTGGTGGCGGTGCTCGACGCCACGCCGGCAGGTGAGCAGGTTTACCGGCCGCTCGGCTTCGAGCCGCTGTTTGGGCTGAAACGCTGGCAAGGGGAGGGCGCAGGCCGCGCCGCGCCGCCGCCAGGTCTCCGGCCGATGCGGGACACGGACCTTGCCGAAGTTGCGAAGATTGACGCCGCCGCATTCGGCGCGCAGCGCTCCTTTCTGCTCGACAATTTCTTTCGCCGTGCGCCGCACTTGGCGTTCGTAACTGAAACGGGCGACGGTTTTGCATTGGCGCGCACGGGGCGCCTTGCCACGCAAATCGGGCCGATCGTCGCTGCGAACGAGGCAACGGCCGCCGCACTGCTCGGCGCGGCACTCGACGCGACCGCTGGGCCGGTGTTTCTTGATCTTTGCGATCGCTGGAACGGCCTCGCGCGTGAAATCGAGCGGCGCGGGTTTGCCGTACAACGGCCGTTCCTGCGTATGGCACTGCGCCATCACACATCGTTTGGCGAACCCGCGCACACGTTTGTGGTTGCAGGTCCGGAGTTCGGATAGTCCGCGGCGGCGCGCTTCAGCGGCGGAAAATTCCCACCAGCGTCGCTTCGGCGAGAACGTGCTTGCGCGCGGCGCTCTCTACGTCGAGACACGTTGCCGCTTCGGGCAGCGCCAGCGTTTCAATCGAAAGCGCCAGCAGGTGAAAATGATAGTGGTGCGGCGTGCCAGGAGGCGGGCAAGGGCCGCCGTAGCCAGATTTTTGGAAATCGTTGGTGGCCTGTTTGAAGCCCAGCTTCTGTGCATTGCGCCCGGCATCGACGGGCAGCGAAGTCAGTGTGTGGACGATGTCATAGGCGGCCCAATGGTGCCACGTGCCGCCGGGCGCGTCGGGGTCCTCGCAAAGGATTGCGAAGCTTTTGGTGTCGGCCGGAACATCGCTCCATTCGAGCGGCGGCGAAATATCTTCGCCCTCGCAGGAAAAGCGGTGCGGGATCGAAGAACCGTCAGCGAAAGCACTCGATCTCAAACGCATGGTTGGTCCGCCTCCGTGCGACGCGTAAACAATAGTTTATACAAAACTCTCGCATTTCGCGCCGATGGCGAGAATTTCATCAGCCGACGAAGGCCCCTACGCGGCAGATCAAATTTCTGCGACGCAAACTTGATGCCGCGTGTCCCGGCGTTTTGGTATGAGGCGGTAAGGGGCGACTCGCGCAGCGTTGAGGAACTTGATGCATCCGACCCTGACACCTTTGCCGGCCATTGCCCGCGTCCTTCTGGCTCTGATCTTTGTCCTCTCCGGCATCAGCAAGCTCGGCGCTATCGCGGCCACGTCGGCGCACATGGCAAGCGCCGGGATTCCGTATCCCAACGATCTGGTGTGGGGCGCGGTCGCGCTCGAACTCGGCGGCGGCATTCTGCTGATTGTTGGCCTACTCACGCGTCTCGTCGGCCTTGCGTTCTTCTTCTATACGCTGGTCCTTGCCGTCCTCTTCCACGCCTATTGGACGTTGAGTGGTGCCGCAGCGCATTCACAATATTCAATCTTCTACGAACACATCGCCATCGCGGGCGGGATGCTTTACGTCGTCGCATTCGGCGCCGGCCCCTACAGCATCGATGCGATGATCTGGGGACGGCACTCGGTAACCGCGGCGCTGCCGCCGCCGCATCCGCAGCCGGCCGAGTAGGGCGCTATCCCGCGGGTTTACGCCGGCCGAGGTATTTGCCGAGATTGGCGAGGTTGGCGCGCAGCGCTGCCTCGTCGACGACATGCGGATCGAAATCCGGGTCGTCCCACTCGCGAAAGCCCTCGTGATTGAGATGCAACGGATCTGCGATCGCGCGCAGGAACGTTTCGTAACCCATCACGCCGCCGATATCCGCGGGCGGGCAACGGCCGGTCGCTTCGACGAGGCGCGGATAATGCGCGTTCGGCTCGGCTGCCACGATGGTTTCCAATTCGACCGTGTGGGCCCAATCCTCGCCATACACATAATCATAATGGAACGCGCGCTGCCCGTGCGCCAACAGGTCCGCCAAGGTCGCATGCTCGGCCGGCTCCGGCGAGTCGGGATCATCCCGATCGACCAGGCCCCAGCGTTTGCCGTCGCCCTCGCTATCGAGACGAAACTCGAACGGATGACAGTTCTGCCAGCCGATCGTTATCTGCAGGACGAAGTGCAGATCGTCGAGCCGGATATCGAGCGGCACCTCGACGCGACGGACGACGGCGGGCGCCACCTCGTCGATCTCGACGCGCAGCCGCGCGATTTGCTCCGGCATGCCGCGAACGATCCTCACATCCTATTCGGCGGCTTCGCGGAACGTCAGCATGTCCTCGCGCGGTCCGAGATCGACGAGCTTGCCGTCCTTGATCACGCGGGTGAGGTGCTTGCCGCCCTGCAGCACGGTGATGTCGGCCAGCGGGTCGGCATCGAGCACGATGATGTCGGCGAGCCGGCCCGCATCGATCTCGCCGAGCTTGCCTTCAAGGCCGACCGCGTAAGCGTTGTCGCGCGTTGCCGCCATGATCGCTTCGAGCGGCGAAAAGCCGCCGTATTTGACAAAAATTTCTAGCTCCTTGGCGTGCACCTTGCCATAGCGCATGAAAGTATTGTTGCCCGTATCGGTCCCGACCAGCAATTTGATGCCGAGCTTGCGCGCCTTGTGCATCAGTTCGCACAGTAGTTCGAAATGCCGCTTCATCCGGTTGATGTCGAGCTGCACCTGTTCGGCGCCGACCTTGGTGCCGAGTTCGACCACCATGGCGAGGAACGTCGCGGTCGGAATGATCGGCATGCCGCCCTTGGCGACTGCCTCGAGGTCGCGATCGGTGGCGAGATCGGCATGGATGATCCAGTCGACGCCGGCTTCGGCGGCAGCGCGCGTCGAGCCGGCGCCGCGCGAATGAATGGCGACGCGCAGATTGCGGCGATGCGCCTCGCCGACCACCGCGGCGATCTCGTCCTTGGCTAGCATCTGCGACTCGCCGGAGCGACTGTCAGCCATTTTGATGAAATTGACGCCGTGCTTGTGCTGGCGGCGGACCTCCGTGACCATCTCGTCGGCGGTGTTGCACAGCTTGCCGATCGAGTGATCCGGCGTGCCTTCCCAGGAGGGCTCGTCATCCTCGATGCAGCCGTAAGTGACGATCATGCGCCCGGCGACAAACATGCGCGGCCCTTCCATCAGGCCGAGCCTGATGGCGTCGCGTACCCCAACATCGGTGAACCAGGTGCCGCCCGGCACCGAAATGCTGGTGACGCCGGAGCGGAGCACGCGCTGCACGCTGCGCGCCGATTTGAGCGTCGAGAATTCCGGCCGCGTTGTGCCGCGGCCTTTGCCCTCGCCCTTGACGATCGGGTAGCCGTAGGAGACGTGACAGTGCGCATCGATCAGGCCGGGCATGATCCACTGGCCGGCGGCATCGATCACAGTGACATTGCGGTGGTCGTCGAGCGAGATGTCGGGCGGTAGCGGACCCACGCTCTTGATCTGATTGCCTTGGATGACAATGGCGTCGTTGCGCCGTGCCGGGGCGCCCTTGCCGTCGATCAGCGTGCCGTTGCGGATAACGGTTGTTTTCGGGTCATTGCCGCTCATAGCGGTCTCCTCGATCGGCTGTTTTCTTGTCGCCACGCCCAAAAGCGCGGCCCGCAGCGTGATTGCACAAAGTTCTAGGCTTGGCGGGACAGGTGTCAAGCCGTCGCAGCTGCGTGCTTGGCGGGAACAAAATTCTCACCCTCGCATTGAGCGAGTGGTGCGGGGCCGTAGATCGGGACAAAAAGTGGTGTCTCAGCTAAACCGGCGGCAGCTCCTTGCCAGCAGCGCGATCGTCATTCTGCTCGGTTCGCCCGCCGCCCGTGCCGCAATCATCAGAGGTGGACGACCGTGGAGGCCGGGTGCGGCTGATCCGCCGGCGGTCGTGACTCCGAACGGTTGGCATTTTTTCACGCCGCAGGAAGCCCGGACTGTTGAGGCGTTCGTCGATCGCCTGATTCCGGCTGACGATCTTTCGCCCGGGGGCAAGGATTGCGGCTGTGCCGTCTATATCGATCGACAGCTCGCCGGCCCATACGGCCGCTTTGACGGCTATTACATGAGCGGGCCGTTCCAGAATGGCACCAAGCAGCAGGGCCCACAGTCGCCGGTGACGCCGGCGCAGCATTATCGCAAGGCGCTGGCCGCGTTCGATAACGCGTGCAGCGCCAAGTTCGGCGACAAGGTTTTTACCGCGCTGTCCGATGACCAGAAGGATGAGGCGATCAAGGGTCTTGAAGACGGCTCGCTCAAGCTCGCCGGCACCGACAGCAAGGAGTTTTTCAAGCTCATCCTGAAAGATACCCAGAACGGCTTTCTGGCCGATCCGATCTACGGCGGCAACAGAAACATGGCGTCGTGGAAGATGATCGGATTCCCCGGTACCCATTACGACTATCGCGGCTGGATCGACCGCCACAACCAGCGCGTCACCCTGCCGACCATCAGCATTGCCGATCACCCCAATTGGTCCGGCTGAATGCACAATTGATAAGTTATTCGCTGACGTGAGTTTTTGTTGACCGGGAAGAAACGATGGCGCGCAAGCTGCCGCACAAGGACGTGGTGATCATCGGGCTGGGATGGACCGGCTCCATCCTCGCCAATGAGTTGACCGATGAGGGCCTCGATGTCGTCGCCATCGAGCGCGGCCCGTGGCGCGACACCGCGACCGATTTTCTGATCTCGTACGCCCAGGACGAGCTGCGGTACCGCATCCAGCACGAGCTGTTTCTGCGGCCCTCGCAGATGTCTGTGACTTTCCGTAACAATGCGAGCCAGACCGCGCTGCCGGTGCGCACCTGGGGCGCCTTCATGCTCGGCAACGGCGCCGGCGGCGCCGGCGTGCACTGGAACGCCGAGACGTGGCGTTTCCTGCCGACCGATTTCACGCTGAAAAGTCACCTGACGCAACGCTACGGCGCAAACTTTCTGCCCCAGGATATGACCATCCAGGACTGGGGCGTCACCTACGATCAGCTCGAGCCGCATTACGATGAGTTCGAGTACCTGTGCGGCACTTCGGGCCAGGCCGGAAATCTCAAAGGCGCGGTCCAGGCCGGCGGCAATCCGTTCGAGGGGGTGCGGTCGCGGCCCTATCCGACGCCGCCGATGAAGCAGGGCTACGGCCACACGCTGTTTGCGCAGGCTGCGAAAGAACTTGGCTACAAGCCGTTCCCGCAGCCGTCCGGCAATCTGTCGCAGACCTATACCAATCAGCTCGGCGTCACGCTCGGGCAATGCACCTATTGCGGCTTCTGCGAATGGTTCGGCTGCGCCAATTATTCGAAGGCTACGCCTCAGACCACTGTACTTCCAGTGCTGCTGCGCAAGTCGAATTTCGAGGCGCGCACCGAATGCGAGGTGATGCGGATCAATCTCGACAGCACCGGAAAGCGCGCCACCGGCGTCACCTATGTGGACACGTCAGGCGAAGAATTCGAGCAGCCGGCGGACATGGTATTGCTGTGCGCCTTCTCGCTGTTCAACGTGCAACTCTTGTTGCTGTCCGGCATCGGCAAGGCCTACGACCCCACCACCGGGCAAGGCCAGATCGGGCGCAATTTCACCCATCAGACGATGTCGTCGGCGATCGGCTTCTTCGACAAGGACAAATATAACTTCAATCCCTTTATCGCCGCCGGAGCCATCGGCACGTGCATCGACGAGTTCAACGGCGACAATTTCGATCACGGTCCGGCCGGTTTCGTCGGCGGCGGCTATATCGGCGAGGTGCAGACAAACGGTCGCCCGATCGAAGTCGACGCCGGTGCCGCCCGGCACGCCGGCCTGGGGCTCGAAATGGAAGCAGGCGCTGCGCGACAATTATCTGAGCACCATCGTCGGCGGTTCATGCCACGGTTCGATGTACAGCTATCGCGACGTCCATCTCGATCTCGACCCGACCTACAAAGACCGTTTCGGCCGGCCGCTCCTGCGCATCACCATCGACTTTCACGACAACGAACTGAAGATGAGCGCTTTCCTGACCGACAAATATGCCGAGATTCTGCAAAAGATGGGCGCCAAGCAGATCGTCAAGAAGCCGCGCAAGGGGCCTTACGACGTCACGCAATATCAGACGTCGCATCTCAATGGCGGCGCCATCATGGGCACCAATCCGGGCAACAGCGCGCTCAATATGTATTTGCAGAGCTGGGACGTTCCCAACCTTTTCGTGCAAGGCGCGAGCGCGTTTCCGCAGAATGCCGGTTACAACCCGACCGGAACTGTCGGCGCGCTCGCTTTCTGGTCTGCGCACGCTATCCGTTCGCAGTATCTGAAAAATCCGGGGCCGCTTGTCCATGCGTAATTGGAGCAAATGGCTGCTGGGCACTGTTGCGGGCACCGCGCTCGTCGTGTCGGCGGTGCCAGCCAGCGCTGCCGGCATCGACACGCAGAATTTCGGTCAAGTCGAGCGCGGGCACTACCTCGCTGTCGTCGGCGACTGCGCCGCCTGCCACACGCTGCCTGGCAGCGGTCACGACTTTGCCGGCGGCCGCCCGATCGAGACGCCGTTCGGAACGCTGCTGGCGCCGAACATCACGCCCGATCCGCAAACCGGTATCGGCGCTTGGACCGACGATGAATTCGTCAACGCGCTGACCAAGGGCACCGGCCGCCACGGCACCCGGCTCTATCCGGCGATGCCTTACACCTACTACACCAGGCTCAGCCGCGACGACGCGCTGGCGATCCGCGCCTATCTCAACAGCCTTCCGGCGGTGCATAACCCGGTGAAGGCCGACCAATTGCCGTTCCCATTCGACATGCGCTGGACGTTGGCGGCGTGGGACAAACTGTATTTCACGCCGGGGACGTTTCATCCCGACCCGAAGCAGAGCGCGCAATGGAATCGCGGCGCCTATCTGGTGGAGGGGCCTGGTCACTGCGGCATGTGTCACACGCCGAAGAATTTCATGGGTGCCGACGACACCGGGAAGCGATTGCAGGGTTACGCGCTGCAGGGCTGGTTCGCGCCCAACATCACCGATGATGCGCGCCGCGGCATCGGCAACTGGTCGGCTGACGACATCGTCGCTTACCTGAAAACCGGGCACAACAAGACGGGCGCCGCGACCGGCCCGATGTCGGAGACGCTGAACCTGTCGACATCGAAGATGAGCGATGCCGACCTTCAGGCCATTGCGGTCTATCTTAAAGGCCCGGGCGGCCGCCAGCAGACAGCCGCTGCAAATCCGGCCGTTTCCGCCGATCCACCGAATCAATCGGCGATGAAAGCCGGCGGGCAAATTTATGCCGACGAATGCTCGGCCTGCCATGGGCCTGACGGCAAAGGGCAGGCGGGCCTGTTTCCAGCGCTGAGCGGCTCGCCGTCGGTCGAACAGACCAACCCCACGACGGTGCTGCATGTCGTGTTGCGCGGCGCGCTGAGTGTTGGGACCAAACCGGCTCCCACCGCGCCGGCCATGCCGCAGTTCGGCTGGGTCCTCAATGACGAGCAGGTCGCGGCCGTCGCCACCTACATCCGCAATGCCTGGGGCAATTCGGCGCCTTCGGTGACCGCGGGCGAGGTCAAGAAGACCAGGCAGATGCTGGTCGAGCGCAGCGATTGATCCGCTGCGCGCCCACGCGGCCGCCGTCAGGCGAAATAGACAAGATAGATGACGAAGAACGCGACGATGACGGCGAGAAGGCCAAAGATGAGGACGTAGCGTACATTTTGTCTGGTCGCGCCTTGGCGCGCATCCTCGGCGGGCAGCACCGGAGTATGCACGGTTTCGCGTTCCGACCATTCGTTTGGTTGCGGTGTGGGTCTTTCGCGTTGCAGGCTCATGACTGTCCTCCTCGCTGCAAGAAATGCGCGGCGCTCCGTCAATCGTGCGGCCGGATCGCCAAGAGACGGTCCGGCCGCATTTGTTTGTTCAGCCGATGAAGCGTGAACGATGCGCCGTTACGGCTGCTGCTTCAGCCAGTCGTCGACGTTCTGGCGCACCTGGTCCTTGGCGATCCCGTAGCGTTCCTGAATTCGGCCCTCGAGCTGGTCGCGCTTGCCGTTAATCTGGTTCATGTCGTCGTCGGTAAGCTGGCCCCATTTCTCTTTGATCTTGCCCTTGGCCTGCTTCCAGTTTCCTTCGATTCGGTTCCAGTCCATGTCTGCATCTCCTTGCGGATTGTTCTTGCCTGTCCGCAAGTCAACGGCGCGGGCCGAGACGAGGTTCCGAAAATTTTGGAACACGCGTCATGGAACCGGCGCGATGCCTTTTGGTTCTCCTCCGCGCAAGTTGGTTTAATTTTGATATTGGGAGATTTGCCATGCGTTACGCATTGCTATGGTTTCTGGGTGTGCCAATTCCGATTTTGCTTTTGATTTGGATGTTCGGCGGCTTGCACTAACGCCGCCCACCAGACTGGCCGCTGCACGCGCCTGTGCGGCGGTGCTGGCCTTGGGGCGGACATTTAACTAGGATGCAATCTGCCTGGAGGTGGGGGCCGATTGCAGTTGTTTCTCGCTCGATTTGACGGGGTGAATGTCGGCACGCCTCTTGCAGCAGCATCGGGTTTGTTGTGACCGAGACTGCCGCCGAAATATTGCATGCCTACCGGACCGGCGCGGCGACGCCCGAAGACATCGTGGCGCGCAGTTATGCGCGCATCCGCGCGCACAACGATCCCGCGATTTTCATCACATTGCGGGACGAGGCCGGTGTGCGCGCCGAGGCGAGGGCGCTCGCGCGCGCCGACAATACGTTACTTCCATTCTACGGCATTCCGGTTGCCGTGAAGGACAATATCGACACGCAAGGGCTGCCGACCACGGCGGCCTGCCCGGCGTTCCTGTATCGGCCGGCCAAGGACGCAACGGCAGTGGCCCGACTGCGCGCCGCGGGCGCGCTGATCCTGGGCAAGACCAATCTCGATCAGTTTGCGACCGGGCTGGTCGGTGTGCGTACGCCATATGGCATCGGCCGTAATCTGTTTGATCCCAAGCTTATCCCCGGCGGATCGAGTGCGGGCTCGGCGCTCGCCGTCGGCGCCGGTCTGGTGCCGCTTGCGCTCGGAACCGACACCGCGGGGTCGGGGCGAGTCCCGGCCGCTTTCAACAATATCGTCGGGCTCAAACCGAGCCGCGGGCTGGTCTCAACCGCGGGCCTTGTGCCGGCCTGTCGCACGCTCGACTGTGTTTCGGTGTTTGCACTGACGGTCGACGACGCGGTGGCGACGCTCGATGCGATTGCGGGGCCTGACGCCGCCGACCCGTTTTCACGGTCATATCCGCCGAGCGCCGTTGCACCCATGCATGACGGCGTGCGGCTTGGCGTTCCGGGCATGGTCCAGCGGCTGTTCTTTGGCGATCAGCAATCGGCCGCGGCTTATGAGGCCGCAATTGTGCGCTTCGCCGATCTCGGCGCGAAAATCGTCGAGATCGATATGGAGCCGTTCTATGCGGCGGCGCGGTTGCTCTACGACGGGCCGTGGGTTGCGGAACGCTATCTGGCCGTCAAAGCCCTGATCGAGTCGGCGCCCGAAGCGCTGCACCCGGTGACACGGCAGATCATACAGGCCGGCGCACGCGGCACCGCGGCTGATGTTTTTGCCGCACTGTATCGCCTCGAGGAATTGCGGCGATCAAGCGATCGCACTTTCAAGGACATCGACGCGCTGATGCTGCCGACCGCGCCGACCATCTACACGATCGAGCAGGTGCTTGCCGATCCGATCGAACCGAACAGCCGGCTCGGCACCTACACGAATTTCGTCAATCTGCTCGATCTGTGCGGGCTGGCAGTGCCGGCGACGATGCGCCCCGACGGCACCCCGTTCGGCGTCACGCTGCTGGCGCCGGCGGGCGAAGATGCGGCGCTGGCCGCGATCGGCCGGCGCTTTCAAGACACCAGCGGGCTGCCGTTAGGCGCGCTCAAGTCTCGTCGATCGCGCTGACATGGGCGGCAACGACGCGCCAGCCTTCGGCAAATCGCACCCAGGTCTGCATCTGGCGGCCGATCTTGCCGGGCGTCGTCGAACGGTGAAACAGCGTCGATGCTACCGCGAAATCGCGGCCGTAGGTGGTGATGACGGTTTTCGACAACGAGCGTTCGAGACCGGCCGGCGACCGCGCTGAGCGAAATGACTTGATTTGGCTGTAGCCGTAAAGATTCTCCGCGCCGCCGTAACGGATGGTGCGCGCATCGTCATGAAATAGTGCGTCGAGCGTGGCGACGTCGTTTGACACCAGCGCCTTTTCGTAGCGCGCGAATGCGGCTTCAACTTCGGCGACGACCTCCGGCAGGTCGACCTGCATGGGCTTCTCCCTGATGGCGATTCAAAGTGGCGGCCGCGGTGCGGCGACGACGCCCTTTTTTTCCAGTGCATACGCAATGCGCAGCGCCACGTCCTCGCGCCACGGCGCGGCGATGATTTGAACGCCGATTGGCAAGGGCTCAAGTGGCACCGGCACGGCCACGACCGGCAGAGCCGATGAAGGAGATCGGCTGCGTATAGAGCCCGAGGTTGGCCCGCACGGGGATTTCGACATCGTCGAACCCGAAAGTCTCCTGCCCGATGCGCGGCGCCGGGCAGGGCGTTGCCGGTGCCAGAATGGCGTCGACGCCTTCGAACAGTTTAAGGACCGCGTCGCGATACCAGCGGCGGAATTTCTGCGCCTTGACCACGAGCGAGCCCGGCAGCATGGCGCCCGCGATCAAACGGTCGCGCACCGCCGGATCGAACTCTTTCGCCCGCGTGCGCAGCCGATCGAGATGCAGACTGGCGCCCTCACTTGCGGTGATGATGAAGGCGGCGGAGCGGGCGCGCTCGGCCTCGGGAATCTCGATGTCGCGGTTGGCGCCGAGCGCCGCTGCCACGCGATCGATGGCTGCGAGTGTCTCGGCGCTGCGGCATTTGAAATAACCGGTGGCGACGGCGATGCGCAGGCCCTCGGCGCCGCGCACCAGCAACGGCGATACCGGCTCAACCACGCGGCCGGCGCAAGCAGGATCGTCGGGGTCGCCGCCCTGCATGGCGTCGTAGGCAAGTGCGAGATCGCGTGTGCCGCGGGCAAACGGTCCGACATGGTCGAGGCTTGCGACAAACGGAAAGCTGCGCGCGCGCGACAAGCGTCCGTAGGTCGGCTTGAGGCCGAAAATGCCGCACAGCGAGGACGGCACGCGGATCGAGCCGTTGGTGTCCGAGCCGAGCGACAGCGGCACAAGGCCGCCCGCGACCGCCGCGGCCGAACCGCTCGACGATCCGCCGCTCATCCGCTCCAGGTCGTGCGGATTATGCACGGCGCCGTCGTGCACATTCTCCCCGGTGAAGTCGTAGGCGTATTCGCCCATGTTGAGTGCGCCGACCAGGATGGCGCCTGCCGCTTCAAGCCGCTCGATCAAGGCGGCGTCATGGCTCGCCGGCGGCGCCTCGCGATTGATTTTCGATCCGGCAAGCGTCGGCACATCGCGGATGTCGAACAGGTTCTTGACCGCGAATGGCACGCCGGCGAGCGGACCGGGGGACTTTCCGGCCGCAATGGCGGCGTCGATTTGTTGCGCGGCGGCGAGTGCCCGGTCTTCGGTGATGGTGGTGAAGGAGTTGATCAGAGGCTCGCGCTCGCGGATGCGGAGCAGCGCCGCTTCGACAATGCTGGCGGTGCTGACGCGGCCACTCGTCACCGCGGCGGCGATGTCGGCGGCTCCGTTCCACATGAACGTGTCGGCCGGCGTCTTAAGCATGGAAGATCGGTGCCGGCTCGGCTTCGTCAGGCAACTCGAACGCATCGACGCGTGCGGCGTGGTCCAGCACCAAGCGGAGATGGAATTTTACGCTATTGCGCCAGGCAGGATCGATCGTCAGCCCAAGCGCCTGTGCGCTTGCGGCCATAAGTTCGTCGACGAAATCGTGCTGCCGGTCTTTAGGGCTTGGCCCAGGCGGCCGCCTCGCCACTGGCCTGATGCTCCGCTTGAGCCGGACGGCCTTCTTCTTCGGCGTCGCTTTGCGTTTCGTGAGCTTCATGGCCGCGGCAAAAATTCCTCGGCAAGATGACAGGCCACCTGCCGCCCGCCGAACTGGCGCAAAGCGGGCATCGTGGTCTTGCATGCATCCATACCGCGCGGGCAGCGGCCGTAAAAGCGGCAGACGTTCGGGCTTGGGTCGATCGGGCTCATCGGCTCCCCGGTCAATCGCAGCCGTTCGGCCGCCTCGTCGTGCAGGCGCGGCACCGCGGCGACGAGCGCCTGCGTGTACGGATGCAGCGGGTGAGCAAACACCTCGGCGGCGGGCCCGGCCTCGACGATTTTCCCCAGATACATCACCAGCACACGGTCGCACAAAAGGCGCACAACGGACAAATCGTGCGACACGAACAGGTAGCTCATACCCAGGTCGCGCTTGAGCCGCTGCAGAAGCTGCAGGATGACGACCTGCACCGAAACATCCAGCGCGGCCGTGGGCTCGTCGAGCACCAGAAGCTCAGGCTCGACCGCGATGGCCCGGGCAATACCGACGCGGGCGCGCTGGCCGCCGGACAATTGATGGGGAAATCGCGACAGCAGTTCGACCGGCAGCCCGCATTGACGCGCAACGGTGGTGACGCGCTCCTGTAACGCTTTGCCGCGCAGCTTGCGCAGGCGACGAAGCGGGTCGGCAATGGCATGGAAGGCGGTAAAGCGCGGGTTGACGCTTTCGCCGGCGTCCTGAAACACCATCTGGATGCGGGCGCGGTCATGATCGCGGGCAAAGACCCGCGCGGTCTTGCGCGCCAGCTCGCGGTCGCCGAGCTTGATGGTGCCGTCGCTGACATCGATCAGGCGGGTCAGCGCGCGAACCAGGGTCGACTTGCCGCAGCCGGATTCGCCGACGAGGCCTACGGTCTCGCCCTTGCCGATGGCAAAGCTCACATCATCGACGGCGTGCACTTGCGGAAGATTGGCCGGGCCGCCGACGAAGCGCCGTTTGATCCGCGCCCACGGTCCGGGTCCGCCAGCGGCAGGGAATAGCTTACGGACTTCGGCGACATCAAGCAGCGCAGTCATGCGGCGTTGACCTTGGGCGCGGCCAGCGTGCGCTGGGGCAGCGGATTCCAGCACGCGACGGTGTGGAGAGCGTCCGGCGCGCCGGACGGCAATGGTTGCGCGCACCGTTCGGTCTTGCGCGGGCAGCGTTCCGAATAGCGGCAGGGCGGCAGGTCGGCGCGGCGCAGGTCGGGCAGCGAGCCTGGTATCGAGGCCAGCGCGTCGAGGCTCGTTGCCGAATCCGGCGTGGCCGCGATCAGTTCGGCTGTGTAGGGATGAAGCGGGTTGAGGAACAACTGCCGGGTCGGCGCCGTCTCCACGACGTGGCCGGCGTGCATGACGGCGATGCGTGCGGCGCGCTGACCGGCAAGGGCGAGATCGTGGGTGATGAAGATCGTCGCCATGCCGAGTTTTTGCGCGAGATCGGAGATCAGATCCATGATCACCGCTTGCGTCGTGACATCGAGGCCGGTCGTCGGCTCGTCGGCGATCAGGAGCGACGGCTTTGCGGCCAGCGCGATTGCGATCATGACGCGCTGGCACATGCCGCCCGACATTTCGAATGGATAGGTTTTGGCGCGCCGCACCGGATCGGTGATGCCGACCGCGCGCAGCATTTCGATCGCGGCGGCAGGAGCCGCCTTGCGGCTCACATCGCCGTGCCGGATCAGCACGTCGGCGATCTGTCGGCCGACCTGCCGGATCGGATTGAGCGCGGTGCGCGGATTCTGGAATATCATCGCCATCTTGCGCCCGCGCACATCGGCGAGCTGGCGCTCGGTTGCGGAAAGCAGATCGAGGCCATCGAGCATGGCGCGTCCGCCGGTAACGCGCCCGGCCGGATCGAGAATGCCCATCACCGCGTAGGCGGTGACCGATTTTCCGGAACCGGACTCGCCGACCAGCGCCAGCGTTTCGCCTTTGGCGATGGAGAAACTGACCTTGTCGAGCGCGCGCACGATGCCGGATCGGGTGCGAAACTCCACAGTGAGGTTCTCGACGCTCAGTGCAGGAGCGGCCATCACGTACGCCTCCGCGGATCGACGATGTCGCGTAGCCCGTCGCCGAGCAGGTTGAAGCAGAACACGGCGATCATCAGCGCCGCGCCGGGAAAGAACGCGATCCACCATTCACCGGAGATGATGTTGGCGGCGCCCTCGGCGACCATGATGCCCCATTCGGGCGTCGGCGGCCGCACGCCAAGGCCGATGAAGGACAGCCCGGCGGCGTTGAGAATGGCGTATCCCATGGTCAGCGACATCTGCACGACCAGGATGGGGAAGACGTTCGGCAGGATCTGGAAGGCGAGGATGCGCCATTCGCTGTTCCCGGAGAGCCGTGCCGCCTCGACGAAGCCAGCCTCGCGCCGGATGTTGGCTTCGGCGCGGGCAACGCGTGCGTAGAGTGGAAAGTTGATGATGGCGGTCGCCAGGATGATGTTCTGCACCGTGTTGCCGAGCGCCGCGACGATGCCCATGGCGAGCACGAACAGCGGAAACGCCATGATGGTATCGGCGATGCGGCTGACGATGCGGTCGGTCCAGCCGCCGAAGAATCCGGCGGCGACGCCGGCAAGGCCGCCGATCAGAAAGACCAGGACCACCGATAGGACCGCGATGGCGAAATCGAGCTGCGTCGCTGCAACGACCCGGCTGAAGATGTCGCGGCCGAGCTGGTCGGTGCCGAACAGATGCGCGAGCGATGGCGGCTTGAGCGCTACGCTGGTGTCGCTGGCGAGCGGGCTATAGGGCACGATCCACGGCCCGATCATCGCGGCGATGACGATCAGCAGGAACAGGCCGAACGAAAGTCCGGTGATCGGGTTCTCGCCGATAACGTAGCGCGCGTGACGCAGGAGTGCGGCGGCGCCGCCGGACGGCTGTGTCTTTGCGTTTGCGGCGATGTCGGTCATGCTTCCAACCGCACGCGAGGATCGACGACGCCATAGAGAATGTCGATCAGCAGGTTCAACGCCACGTACATCACCGCCATGGTGAGAACGAAGCCCTGCACAGGGGCATAGTCCGATGCGATCAACGCCTCGACCGCGAACGAGCCGATGCCCGGCCAGGCAAATACCTTCTCGACCAGTACGTTGGCGCCGAGCAGAAACGAGAACACCATCCCGAGTGTCGTAATCACCGGCAGCATGGCGTTGCGGAATGCGTAAGTGACCACGATCGTGTAGGCCGCCAGGCCGCTCGCGCGGGCGGTGCGGATATAGTCCGAGGCCATGACGGTGAGCATCGAGGCGCGCGTCATGCGCGCAATCGGGGCGAGCGAAAACAGCGCCAGCGTCACGCCCGGCAGAATGAGCTGGCTAAGCGAAGCGCGAAACAATTCGAGATTGCCGGCGAGCAGGCTGTCGATCAGATAAAATCCGGTCACGGTCGGCGGCGCGTCGTAAAACACGTCGAGCCGCCCCAACGGCGCCGGCGCCCAGCCGAGGCGGAAATAGAAGACGTAGACGAGGAGCAAGCCGGTGAAAAACACCGGCAGCGACACGCCGGCCGTGGCCACGATGCGACAGGTGTGGTCGATCCAGGAGCCTTGCTTGACCGCGGCCAGAATGCCGAGCGGGATGGCGATGAGCATCGAAATCAACAGGCCGAACAACGTCAGTTCGGCCGACGCCGGCAGTCGCGAGGTGAGCTCGGCGAGCACCGGCCGGCCGGTGGCGAGTGAATTGCCGAGATTGCCGTGGGCGAGGTCGTCGACATAACGCGCGAACTGTTCCGGCAACGGCTGGTCGAGGCCCAGCGATTTGCGGACCTCGGCAATGGATTCCGGAGTGGCAGTGGGACCGGCGAAATAGACCGCGGGGTCACCCGGCAGCACGCGCGTCAGCAGAAACGTGACGATGACGACGCCGATGAGCGTCGGAATGACAGTCACGAGCCGCTTGAGAACACTCGTCAGCATCAGATCATTCCGGCGCGCGAGAAGCGCGGTGTTTCGTTCGTCACGCCTTGACGATGCTCCGGTAATCAACCTGGCGGTGGAACCAGTAGCAGTAGCCCGAGATATTCTTCTGCATCGCGACGTTGAGATAAGGCTGGAACAGCGGGACGCGCGGCACGTCGTGATAGGCCTTGGAGATGAAGCCCTTCACGTCGGTCTCATATTTCGGCCAATCGGCGACCGCGGCCGCCGCCCGCGCGCCGTCGATGAACACGTCCATGTCCTTGTTGACGTAGCTCGGCGTGTTGAAGATCGCGTTCTGCCCCGAGTAGCACCAGAAGAAGAAATACTCCGGATAATCGAGCCAGCCGGAGAAGAAGTTCACCATCAGCGGCATCGCCTTCTTGGCCATTTCGCTGCGCCAGTTGGAGCCGGGCACCTTGTTGATTGTCGTGGTGATGCCGATACGGCCGAGGCTTTCCTGGATCAGCTCGGCGATCGGCTCGCAATTGGTCGCATCGCCGAGATCGAACGAGATGGTGGTGTTGATGGCGCCTGCGCCGGACTGGGTCATCAGCGCCTTGGCTTTCTCAATGTCGCTGGAATAGCCGGTGGGCTGCGGCCACTTGATCGTGGCTACGTCGTTCGACTTGCCACCGAACAGCGGGTTGGCGACGCCGAACATCGCCGCGGCGACGATCTTTTCGTAGGGGATCGCGTAGGCGACCGCCTGGCGAACTTTCTCGTTGTCGAAGGGCGGATGTGCGACGTTCATCTCCACGCTGTACATGCCGTTGGTGATCGGATTGGAGATGAGCCTGAGCTTTCCCTCCTGCTTCATTTCCGAGAAATCCTTGGCGGGAAGGTCGAAGGACAAGTCGGCGTCGCCGCGCTCCATCAGCGCGCGCCGATTCCCGGACGAGGGGATGGTGCGCCAGATCACCTTTTTCAGTTCTGGCAATTTGCCGCCGGCCCAGCCGTCGAAGCGCTCGTAGACCACCTCGACGCCGGGCTTCCAGCTCGTCACCCTGTAGGCGCCGCTGCCTGCGGTGTTGCTCTTGGTGAACTCCATCGCCCAGGGGTCTTTGTCGGTGGCGTGCTTCTTGAGCAGCGCCGAGTTGTAGATGCCCGGCACAATCACGGCGAGATCGGGAATGGTCAGCCGGTCTTTCTTGATCAGATCGACGCGGAACGTGGTGTCGTCGACTGCTACGAATTGCTCCGGCTTGAGAAGCGTGCCCGCCTTCATCTGCACCGTCGGGAAGCCGCCGACAGTGACGGCGCGGTCGAACGACCATTTGACGTCCTTGGCGGTCACCGGCGTGCCGTCCTGAAACTTGGCGTTCTTCTTCAGTTTGAACGTGATCGACATGTCGCCGGCGTTCATGTCTTCCGCGAGTTCGGGATGGAATTTGTCGCGGTCGTAGACCGTCGAGCCGTCGGCGAGCGTCTTTTTGTCGTTGGCGATGAGCCGGTCGTAGCAATTCCACGAGGCCTCGTATCCCGGCCGGTTGGTGCCGACGCCGTGGATATCGAGGTTGTTCGGGCCGTTCTCGCTCACCAGCAGCAGCGTCTCTTTGCGCGCCTGGGCTTTCGCCGGCGACCAGATGGCAGGCGCCGATACCGCGCCGGCGGCGGTCAACGCGGTGACCGATTTCAGAAATTCGCGGCGCTTCATCGTAATCTCCAGAGCCAGGGCGAAACGTTCCGAGTGATCCTTCCGCAAGCCCCGTGCCACTGCGCAGGAGCTTGCAGCGGGCGCCTAAGACGTTGATTCGGCTGGCCGTTGCGCGCTCGACCGGTTCGACGCTGATAACGTTATGAGCGGAGTCGCAGGCGACCGCTCAATAAGTAGGCATTTTGGGACGTTGCGGGCCGCGAACCGGGCAATTGCCGCTGGCCCCGTTTTTGCACTTCAGGATTGCGAGGCAGGAGCTCGGGATGCCGCGCCTTTCGGTCGAAGCCGAACCCGCGATGCTCGCCGTCGATACCGAGACGGCGGCACTCATCATCATCGACATGCAGCGCGACTTTCTCGAACCGGGCGGCTTCGGGGCCGCGCTGGGCAATGACGTTTCGCTGCTGCGCGCCGCAGTGGCGCCGTGTCGCGACATGCTGGGCGCCGCGCGCGAACTTGCCATGCTGGTCATCCACACGCGCGAAGGTCACCGGCCTGATCTTTCAGATGCACCGCCGCATAAAGTCCGCCGCGGCGATCCGGAAAAGCGCATCGGTGCACTTGGTCCGATGGGCCGCATCCTCATTCGCGGCGAGCCCGGCCACGACATTATTCCCGAGCTTTATCCGCTGGACGGCGAGCCGGTCATCGACAAGCCCGGAAAGGGAGCGTTCTACCAGACCGATCTCGAATTGATGCTGCGCAATCGCGCGATCGACACATTGTTCGTCGCGGGCGTGACGACGGAAGTGTGCGTCAACACCACGGTCCGCGAGGCCAACGATCGCGGTTTCCGCTGCATCGTGCTGTCGGATTGCTGCGCATCGTATTTCCCGGAATTTCACCAAGCCGGCCTCGCCATGATCAAGGCGCAGGGCGGAATTTTCGGCTCGGTCGCGTCATCGGGACCGCTGGTCAGCGGACTGAGCGCGCTGACCGAACACAATGTGATGCGGGCGAGGGCATGAGCGCCGCCAACGGGAGCGTCAGATGACAACCGCAACTTCGGCAGGAGAGATTCGGACTGCGGAATTCCGGCCTCGATTGTGGACGCCGGGCGACTGGAACGCATTTTTCGGCTTCGGCACCAACATCCTGGTCAACATGCTGACGCTGACTATTCTGCTGCGCTTTGTGCTGCAGATGCCTGAATTCGATCGTGTTCGGCCGCATCCTGCCGGCGATGGGCCTGATGATGTGCCTGTCGACGATGTATTACGCTTATCTGGCCTATCGGCTGGCAAAAAGAACCGGTCGCAGCGATGTCTGCGCGCTGCCGTCCGGTATCAGCGTGCCGCACATGTTCATCGTCACGCTGGTGATCATGCTGCCGATCAAGCTCAAGACCAACGATCCGATCCAGGCCTGGGAGGCGGGGCTGGTATGGGTGTTCTTCCAGAGCTTCATTCTGATGGCCGGCGGGTTCATCGCGCCCTGGATCCGCAAGGTAACGCCGCGCGCGGCGCTGCTTGGCACGCTCGCCGGCGTATCCATCACCTTCATCTCCATGACGCCGGCATTGCAAATCTACACCACGCCGGTGATCGGGCTGACATGCCTTGCCGTCATCGCGGTGAACTGGCTCGGCGGTTTCAAATACCCCGGCGGCATTCCGGCCGGCCTCGTCGCCATTGCGGTCGGGGTTCTGATCGCCTGGGGCTCCAACCTGTTCGGTCTGCATTACGGCGGCCTGAGCGGCAAAGGCGTGCTCGACGCGTTTTCCAATTTCGGTTTCAACGTGCCACTGCCGGCCGTCGGCCATGTGTTTGGCGGCTTCAAGTATCTGGGTGTGATCCTGGTGACCGCGATCCCGTTTGGCATCTATGATCTGGTCGAGGCGATGGATAACGTCGAAAGCGCGGAAGCCGCTGGCGACACTTATCCGACCACGCGGGTGCTGACCGCCGATGGTGTCTTTAGCCTGATCGGCTGTCTGATGGGCAACCCCTACATCAACGCGGTCTATATCGGCCATCCGGGCTGGAAAGGCATGGGCGGCCGTATCGGCTATTCGGCGGCGACCGGCATCATGGTCATTGTGCTGTCGTGGTTTGGCGTGATCGCGCTGTTGCTCGCTGTCGTGCCGGTCGTGGCGATCTCTCCGATCCTGCTTTACATCGGCATGCTGATCGGCGCGCAGGCGTTCCAGACCACGCCGAAGGGCCACGCGCCGGCGATTATTTTGGCGCTTTCGCCGCACATCGCGGCTTGGGCCAAGACATTGATGGACGGTGCGCTGCAAGTCGCCGGAACGGACGCGGCTAAGCTTGGCTTCGACAAGCTCGCCAATGTGGGCGTGCTCTATCCGGGTCTGGAAACGATGGGCGGTGGCGCTATCCTGACCGGACTGATCCTGGCCGCCGTCGCCGCCAACGTGATCGACAAGAAATTCGTCAATGCGGGCGCTTTTGCACTGGCCGGCGCGGTGCTGACCTTCTTCGGTTTCATGCACGGCCAGATGGTCGGGATTGCGGTGTCGCCGACGCTTGCGGTCGCCTATTTGTTGGTGGCGGCTTTCCTGTTCGCGCTGACGCGCTACCCGGCCTTGGCGCCGGCGCTTGCGGGGCCAGACGCGGCATTTGCTTCGACGCCGGCCGAATAAGCGGCCGCAAAAAAGTCCGCCGCCCCTCCCGCGGTCGCGGGAAAAGGCGGCGGTCGCCCCTGCTGGCGTCGTCGAGTTGCTCTTATCGGTGTTTGTCGCAGGAGAGGGGTGCGAGGTTTATCGCCGGCGTGAATTCGTCACTGGCCCGCCATTGTAATGCCGCGGCGGCCGCCAGACCGAACAGGAGCTTCGAGGTCAGGCTCACCGCGTACGGCACAATGTGGACGAAGGCGGGGCTGACGATCGGGAGGATGACGAAGAAGTTGATGGCCCATACGCCGGCCAGAGCGGCCAGCATGAAGGGATAAAGCCCGCTCGCGGCCATCTTATGGGTCCGCAGCGCACGCCACGCGTATGCGAGCGTCACGCCCAGCGCGACCGCAAAGGTCATGTGGACCGCCACGCCGAGCACGACCGGTGACTGCGGCAGCAGCGCGCTGGCGCCGGCCGCCGAAGTGACGCCGCGGGCCAGAATCGCAGCATTGCCGCCGGTCGCGCCCGCGTAGAGCGTCACCCAGGCGATCTCGGCCAAACCGCCGGCAGCGCCGGCGATAATCCCTGAACTGACACTTGTGATGTGTGAAACCTGCTGCGCGTTCGGCATGGGCGACCTCCTTTGCGATCAGGCCGCCATCATTGAATTCGCCGGGCCGCGCGCATTGATTTTGGTCAAGAGCCGCCGCGGCGCACCGGTCATACGTAATTTCCCTTAAGCGTTCGCGCCGTTGATTTGAGTCAAGGCAATCGTCGGCAAGCACCATAAGCTTCATGATGGAATTGAAGATTCGAAACCTGTCTCTGGGAGAGGACCAATGTCGCGAGAAATTTCGGAGTCCAATGGGGAAAAACTCTTCATTGTGTTCATGCGCCTTTGCATGGGCTGGACGTTCCTGTGGGCCGGAATCCACCATTTCGGCGATGCCAAGTTTGTCCTCGGGTTCTTGAGCAATGTGAAGACCTTTCACGCGGTCTACGCGCCGTTCACCAATCCGGCGATTGTGCCCATCCTCACCTTCCTGGTTGAGTATGGCCATCTCTTGATCGGCCTGTCGCTCGTCTCCGGACTGCTGGTTCGTGTCAGTTCGCCGTTCGCCATTATGCTGATGCTGCTTTATTGGACGGCGCACATGGACTTCCCGTTCATCGAGAACGTCAACAACTATCTGATCGACTACCACATCGTGTATGCCGGCATCCTCGGCTATCTGATCGCCAAGCGCGCTGGCCACGTCTGGGGTCTGGACGGGCTGATCGAGCGCATGCACATGGTCGAGAACTATCCGGCGCTGAAGCCGCTGGTCGGCTGACCCTCTTACGATCGATCAAATTCGTAATACTGCGGATGCCCGGCGCAATGCCGGGCATCTTCGTCTTAAGACTATCTGTCTTAAGAATGCTATTGAAACCGCCTAAGCCGAATCTGCGTTAGAACACAACAGGGCCATACCGGCCGATCCTGCAAGCACCCGATCCATGTCGACCTTTCGACTCGATAGATTGTTTTCGCCGCGCTCCGTTGCCGTGGTCGGCGCGAGCCCGCGGCCGACGTCGCCGGGCCACGCAGTCTTGAAGAACCTGCGCCAGGCCGGCTTTGGCGGCTCGATCGCGCTGGTCAATCCGCATTACAGTGCCATCGAGACCATTCCGGCCGTCAAATCATATCGCGATCTTCCGGTGGCGCCCGATCTGGCGGTGATTGCGGTTCCCCCGGCCGCCGTGCCGTCTACGATCGCCGAGGTTGGCGCTAAGGGCACGCCGGCCGCCATCATCATCACCGCCGGTCTCGGTCATGGTCCGGGATCGCTTGCCGCACAAAGCGAGCAGGCGGCGCGCGCGACGGGAATGCGCCTTGTCGGCCCCAATTGCCTCGGCGTCATGCTGCCGAATGCCAAGCTCAATGCGAGCTTCGCCGCCTCCATGCCGAATGGCGGCGATCTGGCGCTGATCTCGCAGTCTGGCGCGATCGCGGCCGGAATGATCGAGTGGGCGGCGTCGCATGACGTCGGCTTTTCCGCGATGGTGTCGATCGGCGATTCGATCGACGTCGATTTCGGCGACCTGCTCGACTATTTTGCGTTGGACCGCGGCACGCGCGCCATCCTGCTCTACATCGAGTTGATCAAAGACGCCCGCAAGTTCATGTCGGCCGCGCGCGCCGCCGCCCGCGCCAAGCCGGTGATCGTGGTCAAATCCGGCCGCAACGCGCAGGGCGCCAAGGCGGCGCTGACGCATACCGGCGCGCTCGCCGGGTCCGATGCGGTGTATGACGCCGCCTTCCGCCGCGCCGGTCTGTTGCGCGTTCTCGACCTCGATGAATTGTTCGCCGCGGCGGAGACGCTCGGCCATCAGGCGACATTGTCGGGCGAGCGGCTCGCCATTCTCACCAACGGTGGCGGCGTTGGCGTGCTCGCCGTGGACCGGCTTGCCGATCTTGGCGGCCAACTCGCTGCAATTTCGCCCGCGACCATGCAAAAACTCGACGCCGCGTTGCCGCCGATCTGGTCGCGGGCCAATCCAGCCGATATCGCCGGCGACGCCGATGCGGCGCGCTACGCCACGGCGCTCGACCTGTTGCTCGCCGACGAAGCCAACGACGCAGTCCTCGTCATGAACGTACCGACCGCGCTCGCTTCGCCGATCGACGCCGCCAGGCAGGTGATTGCGGTAACGCAAAAGCACCGGGGCGAACGCAACCCGCCAAAGCCGGTCTTTGCGGTGTGGGTCGGTGGTTCGGCCGAGGCTGAAGCCGCCTTCGATGCCGCAAATATTCCAAGTTATGCGACGGAAGCTGACGCCGTCGCCGGCTTCATGCATCTCGTGCGCTACCGGCAGGCGCGAGAACTCTTGATGGCTACGCCGCCCGACCTGCCGCAGGAGTTTGCGGCCGACAGCGCCGCGGTCCGTCCGATCATCGACAGCGTGTTGCGCGAGCGGCGCACATGGCTCGACCCGATCGAGATGACGCGCCTGTTCTCGGCCTATGGCATTGCCATCACCCCGGCCGTGCTGGCGCGCAATGCCGACGAAGCGGTCGCGGCGGCAAAACCGTTTCTGGACGAGGGGACGCCGGTCGTCCTCAAAATCCAGTCGCCGGATATCGTGCACAAATCTGAAGTCGGCGGCGTGCGGCTCAATCTCGGGAACGAGCGCGTGGTGCGCGAGGCCGCGGCCGATATTCTGCGGCGCGCGCGCGAAGCCAAACCGCAGGCGCGGATCAACGGCGTCACGGTATTCCCGATGATCGTGCGCCCCAAGGCGCGCGAACTGATCGTCGGCATCGCCGATGACCCGACCTTCGGCCCGGTGGTGGTGTTCGGGCAGGGCGGCACCGCGGTCGAGGTCGTCAACGACAAGGCGCTGGCGCTGCCGCCGCTCGACCTTTCGCTTGCTCGCAGCCTTATAGCACGTACGCGGGTGTCGCGTTTGCTGAAGGCCTACCGCAACGTCCCCGCAGCCGACGAGCCGGCGATCGAGCTGCTGCTGGTCAAGCTGGCGCAATTCGCGGCCGATTTTCCGGAAATTCGCGAGATCGATCTTAATCCAGTGCTCGCCGATGAAACCGGCGTGATCGCCGTCGATGCGCGTGTTTCGGTCGCGCCGGTCACGCGGTCCGTGCATGCGCCACCCGGGCATCCACGTTTCGCCATCCGGCCGTACCCGAAGGAATGGGAGCGGCACCTGACATTAAATAGCGGCACGGCCGTTCTGGTCCGACCGGTGCGGCCCGAAGACGAAGCCTTGTTCCGGGAATTTTTCGAGAACGTCACGCAGGAAGATCTGCGGCTGCGTTTCTTTGCACCGCTCAAGGACTTCAGCCACTTGTTTATCGCGCGGCTGACCCAGATCGACTACGGGCGCGCCATGGCGTTCGTTGCCATTGATGAGGCCACCGGCAAGATGCTCGGTGGCGCGCGGTTGCACGCCAACGCCGACTACGACAGGGGCGAATATGCCATCCTGGTGCGCTCCGATCTCAAGGGTCGTGGGCTCGGCTGGCTGTTGATGCAGTTGCTGATCGAATACGCGCGCGCCGAAGGCATCCGTACGATTGAAGGCCAGGTGCTGTCTGAGAACACCACAATGCTCAGAATGTGCAAGGAACTCGGTTTCGCGATTTCGCACGATCCCGAAGATCCGGCGGTCAGCGATGCGAAGCTGTCGTTGTCGTGACGGGCGGCGGCCGCCGGCTCAGCGTTCGAGTGATTTCAGATAGGCGATGATGTCGCCGACTTGATCGGGCTCGAAGTGGAATTCAGGCATCGCGGGATGGCCGGTGATAATCCCTTCGGCAAGTGATTCTTCGAGCGACTCGACGGGATAGCGGGTATGCAGCGTGCGGAATGGCGGCGCCGCCTTGAACGGACTGCTGCCAGTTTTGCCGATCGCGTGACAGGGTGAGCACTTTTCGTTCAGGATCGTGAAGCCGGCCTTCGCGTCCGGCGTCGGCTCTTCGGATCGCGCCGGTGGAACAGCGAATGCGCAAAGCATCGCCAATGCGGCCACCACCGGGCGCGCGGTTGTCCAGAGGTGCGCTCGCGAATTCACGATCGTGCTACGGCATCGTGGGCATCGTCTTCGGCTGACGGGAATGCCATGCCGGACATCGGCTCGACCCAGACCAGATGATCGTGCACTTGTTTCACGCCGGGTACGTTTTCGACGGCGACGATGCAGGCCTGCCGCTCCCGCTCGTCCATGATGGTACCCCAGATTTCGGCGACGCCGTTCTTGACCACGACGTTGACCGCGAGCGCCCAATGCTGCTTGGCCAAAGCTTCCAGGATGTGGTCACGGATCGCCGCATCGTCACCGCTCGCGGCTTTTGTTTCGCGGGCAAGACTTGCAAGCGCGTGTAGCAGGTTGGCGCGGCTGATGATCCCGACCAGCTTGCCGTCGCGCATGACGGGCAGGCGCTTGACGCGATGGCGCTCCATTTGCGTGACGACCGATTCTAACGTGTCGTCCTCGCTGACCGTGTGCGGGTCGCGGGTCATCACGTCGAAGACTTTTCTGCCGGATTGATGCACGTATTCTTGAGCGAGCTTGCCGGGACCGAGCAGGAATTCAACCCATCGCGGCCGGCGCTTGGTAGTGCCAAGTTCGCCGCGGCGCAGGAAATCGCCCTCGGTAACGACACCCACCAAGGCTCCATTCGCGTCCAATACCGGCAAGCCGCTGATCCGGTTCTGCAGCATCAAGCGCGCGGCGCTGAGGATGGAATCATCGGCCTTCACGGAAACGACATTCCGCGTCATCACGTCCCGAACTTGCATGGCCGCGCTCCTCTTACTTACGACCTGCGGCATCCGGCCTAGCCGTTGAGGCGACTCAGCGCGCCGCGATTGCGCAATACGATCCGCCGCGAGCTCGGTACATCGATCGCGGCGGCCGTTTCGAGCGCCGTCAGCGTCCGCGAAACCGTCTCGATCGTCAAGCCGAGATAGTCGGCGATGTCCTGGCGCGACATCGGCAGGTCGATGGCGTTGTCGGCCGCCGCGCGCTCCGCCATCTCCAGAAGGAAGCTTGCTACGCGTTCCTGGGCGCTCTTGACCAGGAGCAGGATGCGGGCCTGGACGCGGCGCAGTTCTCGCGCCGTCAGGGCATAGAGTTCGCGGGCGGCGCCCGCATCACGATCAGCGAGCGCCGCAAGAGCGCTGCGCTTGATCACAAGCACCTTGGCGTCGGTGATCGCTTCCGCCGCAAGCGAATGCTCGTCGGCAAATTCAAGTCCGAACACGTCGCCGGGCAGGTAGAACGCACCGATCTGGCGGCGTCCATCACTGAGAATCTTGTAGGTCCGTACCGCGCCGCTGATCACCTTATAGAGATAATCGGCGGGTTCATTTTCACCAAAGATTTCGGTGTTGCGCGGATATGACATGGCTGCGCCCATCAGCTGGATCTGCTGCGCCAGCGGATCGGTCCCAGTCGCGGTGCCCGGTGCGGCTGCTTTGGTATGAGCCGGCAAAACCGGATGGCGGGCGGGACGGCTGCGAATTGCGGTTTGGGTGAGCATGGGGCCTTTACCTCCGGGAGCTTCGGGAGGTATGGGTAACCCTCGGGCGACAGACGGAAAATTCAGATAAAGCCCATAAGGGTTTTCCCCTAGGCTCGCCCCAGTGATTGGCGCAGAAGGACCAGGCGGCCACGGTTGGCCCGTTCCGCGGACCGGCAAAAGCATGGCTGAATTTGCCGAAAAATCCGTCCAATCCCGACCGCATAAAGCCGCGGCGCCATTATTGGGCTCGCCCCGGGATTACGCGATCGCTGCGGGGGCCGTCGCCGTAGGGGTGGTGCTGCGTTACGGGTTCGAGTTGCTCCTCGGCGGCCAGGCCGGTTACCTGCTCTTCGTCCCGGCGGTGCTGGTCGGCTCGGCCATGGGCGGCTGGGGGCCGGGAGTCTTCGCGACCGTCCTGGGCATGTTGAGCGGGGTGGTGTTCGTCGCCGAGAGCGGAGCATTCACCGCCGGCGAATCAGCTCAATATCGTGGTGTTCGCGCTGGTCGGAATTGGCGCGTCATGGCGGGGCGAGTTGTTGCGTCGGGCCCGGTTGGCGATGTTCGCCAACGCCGAAGCGGCCGACGCACGCGCGGCCCATCTGAATTCCATTCTCGACACCGTTCCCGATGCCATGATCGTGATCGATGATCGGGGGGTCATGCAGTCTTTCAGCTTGGCGGCGGAGCGCCTGTTCGGTTATGGCGCCGCGGAAGTGATCGGCCGGAACGTCAAGATGCTGATGCCCTCGCCTTATCGCGAGGAGCATGATGGCTATCTTGGTCGGTATATGCGTACCGGCGAGCGCCGCATCATCGGCATAGGCCGCGTCGTGGTCGGGCAGCGCAGGGATGGCTCGACGTTTCCCATGGAGCTGGCGGTTGGTGAGATGCGGGCCGGAGTGCAGCACTTTTTCACCGGCTTCATCCGCGATCTCACCGAGCGCCAACAGACCGAGGCGCGTCTGCAGGAGCTGCAGTCCGAACTGGTCCATGTGTCCCGGCTGACCGCCATGGGCGAGATGGCATCGGCACTGGCGCACGAGCTCAATCAGCCGCTCTCGGCGATTTCGAATTACATGAAGGGCTCGCGTCGGCTTCTCGAGAACAATACCGATCAGCGGGTCGGTATGGTCCGCGACGCCATGGACAAGGCCGCCGATCAGGCGCTGCGCGCCGGGCAGATCATTCGCCGCTTGCGCGATTTTGTCGCCCGCGGCGAAAGCGAGCGTCGCGTCGAGGATGTCAAGAAGCTGGTCGAAGAGGCGAGCGCGCTGGCGTTGGTCGGCGCCAAGGACAGAGGCGTGCGGGTGCGCTTCGACCTGGACCCGGGAGCCGACTTCGTGCTCGCCGATAAGGTGCAGATCCAGCAGGTGCTGCTCAATCTGATCCGCAATGCCATCGAGGCGATGGAAGGCTGCGACAGACGCGAACTCGTGGTCGCGACGTCACGAGCCGCCGACAACATGGTCGAGATCAGCGTTGCCGACACCGGCACTGGAATTGCGCCCGAGGTTGCTGCCCAACTGTTCCAGCCGTTCGTCACCAGCAAGGCGCAAGGCATGGGGGTAGGGCTGTCGATCTCGCGCACCATCATTGAAGCCCACGGCGGGGCCATTGCGCCGCATCCCAACAACGGAGGCGGAACGGTATTCTCGTTCACATTGCCCGCCGTGGCCAAGGAGGAGGTCGGCGATGCCGTCTGAGAAGCCTGTCGTGCACGTAATCGACGACGACGAGGCGAGCCGTCAGTCGCTGGCATTCCTGCTGCAGGCTGCCGATTTCAGTGTGACCACTTACGCGTCCGCCACGGTTTTCCTCGATCTTGCCTCGAAGCTTGGCTGGAGCTGCGTCATTACCGACGTGCGCATGCCCGGAATGAGCGGTATCGAGCTGCTGCGGCGGCTCAAGGAGCTCAATGTCAACGTGCCGGTGATCGTCATTACCGGCCACGGTGATGTGCCGCTGGCGGTCGAAGCGATGAAAGTCGGCGCCGCCGACTTTCTGGAGAAGCCGTTCGACGACGAGGTCCTGCTGTCGAGCGTGCGCACGGCGCTTGCACAGCGCGACGGCGACAAGCGGCGGCATGGCGAACGTGCCGAAATCGAGTCGCGGCTTGCGGTGTTGTCGCCGCGGGAGCGCGACGTGCTGTCCGGGCTGGTTTCCGGCCGGGCCAACAAGCAGATCGCCTACGATCTCGGCATCAGCCCGCGCACGGTAGAGATTTACCGGGCCAATCTGATGAACAAGATGCAGGCCGGCAGTTTGTCCGAGCTGGTGCGCATGGCGCTGATTGCGGGCATGCTCGAGAACCACTGAGCCGAGCCTGGCGGCGTCAGCGCCGGCCCGGGTTGGCTTTGTCCTTGACCCTGGCATCAGCAAATCTGACCTCATGCAGGTCGCCGCAGACTTCGCAGCGGACGCGAAATTTGGCCCCGGCCGGCAACTGCCTCACCTCCGATGAACCGGCCTGAAAACCGCTGTCAAAATCCTTGCCGGTCTTGGGGCACCTGAAAAGCAATTGACCCATATTCAGTCCTCAAATCCTCATCTTGTTCTTCACGGCCGCCTCTTGCGGGGCGGCCACCTTCGCCGCCCGACACGAACCGGCTTTGATCAGGATCAATGTCACGGCGAAATATTCCGGCCGACGGTCTTATTCTCCTGAAATTTCTTAGCCGCGTGAGATTTGAGCCAAATCAATGCGGGCCGTCCGAATACGCTGCACGGTGTATTAAGATGACCCGAATAGGGCGGCGACACAGCGATGACGGGACAATCCGCATTGACGGGCACCAGTCCGATTGTTGCCGTTGTCGACGACGATCCGGCGGTGTGCAATTCGCTGAAATTCTCCCTGGAGCTGGAGGGTTTCAGGGTTCGCATCTACGGCAGCGGCGCAGCGCTGCTGCGCGCCGGTGACCTCCACGACTGCGATTGTTTCGTAATCGATCAGAAGATGCCCGGCCTGAGCGGACTGGAAACGATTGCGGCGCTGCGCAATCGCAGCTTCACGGCGTCGGCGATCCTCATCATCAGCCAGCCGAGCGCGGCCCTGAATGCGCGCGCGGCCGCCGCAAAGGTTCCGATCGTGGAAAAGCCGTTTCTGGGCAATGCGCTGGTCGATCGCATTCGTGAAGCCTGTGATCACGGCTGATTTGCGCGAGATCAAACCAGTCAGCCCTAACCCGCCATCGCCTGCAACTGGCGGCGCCCGCCCGATCAACTCCGCGTAGCGGTCGATCGGCGCGGGACGACCGATGAAATAGCCCTGGACCTCGTTGCACGCTTCGTGCGTCAGAAAGTCCAGTTGGGCCGCCGTCTCAACGCCTTCGGCGACAACCGGCAAATCGAGGCCGCGGCCGAGCCCGATGACGGCGCGGATGATCGCCGCCGACTGCGGGTTGCGCTCGAGGTTGGCGACGAACGCCTGGTCGATCTTGATCTTGTCGAACGGAAACGACTGCAGATACGACAGCGACGAATACCCCGTCCCGAAATCGTCCATGGCGATGCGCACGCCGAGCGCCTTCAGCCGCCGCAGGATCGACACCGCGCGGGTGAAATCGTCGATCAGAACGCCCTCGGTGATTTCGATTTCGAGCCGCCCCGGCGCCAAGCCGGTTTCGAGCAGTACGTTATGAACGAGCGCCGGAAGATCGCCGTGGCGGAATTGCACGGGCGAAAGGTTGACGGCGATCTGCAGCGGCTTCAACCAGGACGCAGCCTCGCGGCATGCCTGGCGCAGGATCCACTCGCCCAGCGGAATGATGAGGCCGCTGTCCTCGGCGAGCGGGATGAACTGGCTTGGCGACACGAAGCCGCGCGTCGGATGCTTCCAGCGCGCCAGCGCCTCGAAGCCGATTATCTCGCCGGCGATCGACGCCTGCGGCTGATAATGCAAGGCCATTTCGCCGCGGGCGAGCGCGACGCGCAAGTCGTGCTGGAGGGCGCGCCGCTCACGCAGATGCTTGTCCATTTCAGCGGCGAAAAAGCGGACGCTGCCGCGCGCTTCGGCCTTGGCGCGATAAAGCGCGGCATCAGCATTCGCCAGGAGGACTTCAGCCGTTTCGCCGTCGTTCGGATAAACGGCGACGCCGATGCTCATGCCGGCGCGCAGGATTTGGCCGACGGCCTCGATATCGCTTTCGAGCGCATGCAGCAGACGATCGGCCAGCGCCTCGGCTGCCGCCGGCTGTGTTCCGCCGGTGCAGATGATGGTGAACTCGTCGCCGCCGAGTCGCGCCAGAAAGGCGCTGCCGCAGACCGCCTGGAGGCGTTTGGCGATCTCGCACAGCAAACCGTCTCCCGCCGCGTGGCCGAAGACGTCGTTGACCTCCTTGAAGCGATCGAGATCGATGCACATCACGGCAAAGCTTTCGCCGTCTGCTCTGGCGCGTGCCACAGCAGCCAGCAGCGAGTCATGGAAGGCCGTGCGATTGGGCAGATCGGTGAGCGGATCATGATGCGCCATGTGGGCGATCCGCTCTTCGGCGCGCTTGCGTTCGGTAATGTCCTGGACGACGTTGACGAGATAATGCGGCTGGTTTCCGGCCGTCGCGAATGGCGAGCCCGTCGAGATCGTGATGCGGGCGCCGTCTGGTCCTGAGCGATTCAACCTCTTCACCGAACTGCACCGGTTCGATGAGGCGATCTGAATTTGGTCGTGCTCCTGAATTCGGCGCGCCGGGCGTCCGGAAACACCTTGTCGACACTCTTCCCGAGCAAGGTATCGCGAGGCATGCCGATCAGCCTCTCGGCCTCGCGGTTGACCAGCACGAATTGGGCATCCGGCAGTGCGCGCACGACGATCGACGCGGGAACGTTATCAACGATGGTATTGAGAAAACTCTGCGCTTCCGTGAGCTGCGACAAGCTACGCCCGGCCTCGGCCTCCGCCGCGCGTCGCGCCCGGGCTTCCGCCTTCAAATCCTCCAGGCGGCGCCAGGTGTAGGCCGCGAGCGCGAACGACGAGCACGATCAGCGCCATCGCGATATCGTCGAGGCCCCAGTCGCCGTAGATGGCCTGGAACTTCATCATGCCGGCGAACAGATCGAACCACTCGCTCACGATCAACGATAGCGCGGCGAGCGCGAAAATGACGGCCGCATCCCTGACCGCGCGCCAATTCCAGTCGATGCGGCCGAGCCAGTGGGGAGGGCCCTGCCGCAACGGTGGAGAGGGCACGCTTATCAGATCGCGACCCATCTGCCGCGTCCCATCTGCTGCGTCCGGTGTGCTGCGTCCCATGCCCGAAAATCTGTCTGCGCTCGGTGACCGTGCGCGGCGGGCACCGCTCCATATGGCCGGTGGCCCGGGTGTGATCGGTTTATTGTCCACATCCTCGATTGGGCTCGTTACGCATTGGCTAAGAATGGCCTCCGCATTAACCCGCTAAGGAGTTTTACGAGGGGCCGAACGCCGCTCCTGGTCTTGACCTCAAGGCCCACAGCCAAAATGACCTGCGGCGTCGTTGCGATTGCGGTGTCGTGGGAAAAACAAGCCTGAGTTGATTTGTGTCAATGGAAAACCGCGCAACGTGCATTATGCGCTGTCCCATGCTGATCGAGGATGTGGAACGCCTCATTGAGGAGACCTCTGGTCTGACCGCAACAGCCTTGGCGCAGAGGCTGTTCGGATTCGACGGCTATCACTCACGCGTCAGCGCCGAAATCCGCGCCCTGGTTCATGTTGGACGCGTCGAACGGCGTGGGGCGGGCGGCCCCGGTCATCCGTTCACCTATCACCCAGTTCGCAGGGGGCCTCACAAGGAACCAGCTCTTCGCCGTACTCCGATAGGGGGAGCGTCGCGCGCGTAACGAACTGCGTTGCCGCCTACAGGCCCGCGCCAATGCGCGTCGCCATTGAATGACCCTCGCGGCATGGCAGCTTGGCTCTGCCGAGCCAGAAGCTTTCGACCGCGCCAACGATCGTGCGGAAAGTCTTCAGGTCCACCGGCTTGGTCAGGTAGCAGTTGGCGCCGAGTTCGTAGCAGTTGGTGATGTCAAAGTCCGATTCCGACGACGACAGCACGATAACGGGAATCCGGCGCAACAGGTCGTGAGCCTTGAGCACGGCGAGGACCTGGCGGCCGTCCTTGCGCGGCAGGTTGAGATCCAGCAGCACAAGCGTCGGCCGGCCCCGTTCGGACCAATCGCCGTCGCCTTCCAGCAGCGTCAGCGCCTCGACCCCGTCCTTGGCCAACGACACCTCGACGTCGTCTGTGGCGGTGAGGATCTCAGTGGTCAGGTCGGCATCCGCGGGATTGTCCTCGACGAGGAGAATATGAATTTTCTTCTTCACGCGCGGTCCCCTATGCGCTCGGTATTGTAAAGTAGAACGTGGTGCCGCGGCCCGCTTCGGAATCGAACCAGACACGGCCGCCGTGGCGCTCAACGATTTTCTTGACGATGGCAAGCCCAATGCCGTTGCCTTCGTATTGCCCGCGTTCGTGCAGCCGCTGAAACATCTGGAACACGCGGTCGGCATATTGCCTGTCAATACCTATGCCGTTATCCGCGACGCGGAAAACATAATGGCCGTTGCGCCTGTCGGCGGCGATGTGAATACGGGGCGGACGATCGGTGCGGAATTTGATCGCGTTGCCGATCAGATTTTGGAACACTTGACCGAGTTGGGCTTGATCAGCGCGGACCACCGGCAGTTCATCGCGCACGACCTCGGCCTTGCTCTCGTCGATGGCCACTTTGAGCGCCGCAACGGCGTTTTCTACGACCAGCGCGCTGTCCACCGGAATCGGAACCTTCGCGTTGGAGCTGACGCGGGAATATTCGAGCAGCTCGATGATCAACTGCCGCATGCGCTGCGCGCCTTCGACCGTATACCGAATGTACTTGTCGGCGCGTTCGTCAAGTTTGCCTTGATAGCGTTCGGCGAGAAGCTCCGCGTATGTCGAGACCATCCGCAGGGGCTCTTGCAGATCGTGCGAGGCGACATAAGCGAACTGCTCCAGATCAGCGTTAGAGCGCTGCAACTCCTCGCGCTGCGCGGCGAGATTCGAAAGTGCCTCTCGGCGTTCGCTGATATCGACAATGGCGCTCAGCACCATCGTCCCCTCCGGCATCTCGACGGGGTTGAGGCCGATCTCCACAGGCAACTCGGTGCCGTCCTTGCGCACAATGCAGAGATCGCGGCCCTTGCCCATCGAGCGAATCTCGGAATGGCCATGGAACGCGCTGCGGAAGCCGGCGTGCGCGCCGCGGACCCGCGGCGGAACGAGCAGTTCGACGGATTTTCCGATCAGCTCATCGCGGTGGTAGCCGAGCAATTGCTCGGTTGCGATATTGACCAGCGCGATCGTGCCGATGGCATCGGTCATCACCATGCCGCATGGACACGCCTCCACGGCGCGCCGGATGATCGCTTCTGAAAGTCTTGTTGCCATGCCAAGCCTTACGACGTTGTGCGCGCCATGGCGGCAAGCCGCGGCACGAAGGCTCAGGTTCAATCAAGACTAGGGAGAATCAGATTTTCAACTCGTTAAAGGCGAGGCGCCATCGGCATTACTGCGTACGTAGCGGAATCGTCTAAACCCTACGCCGTCAGTTGCGGATGATGCACTCCTCGGCCGCCTGGCGGCAATCGCGCGCCATCTTTCTGAATTTGTTCGCGGCTGCTTCATCCGAGCAGGCGCTTGCGATTTGCTCGCACAAATGTGCCTGGCCCAACAGCGACTCGGCCGTCTTGCGGTCTTCGAAATGGGATGACTGGGTCTGCATCTTGCCGGAGATCGTGACACGATCCTGGCGGTTGTAAAATTCGGGTTTTACCCGTAAGGGAGTTTACTGAGCCTGGAGGTTGGCCGCGGCCATCAAATTCGAGCCTCGGAGCCGGCTTGGCGCGACAAATGAGCTTGATCCCTCAAAGAAAAGCGGACCAGATTTCTGCCGTCGTTCTTGGCGGCGTACATCGCCACGTCGGCGGCATGGAGCAGGGCTTCAACGTCGCCGTCACAATCGCGGTTCGCGGCAACACCGAGGCTTGCGGTGACGCCGATCCTGGCGCCGCCGGCCTCGACCGCCGAAACCTCGATGTCGGCGCGCAGGCGCTCGGCAACTTCGATCGCGCCCGAAAATCCTGTTTCGGGCAGGAGCACGACGAATTCTTCGCCGCCGATTCGGCCGAAATAGTCGCACGCGCGCAGCCATCGGGTGCAGACTGTTGCGATTTCTCTCAGAACCAGATCGCCGACGCCATGTCCGTAGGTATCGTTGACGGTCTTGAAGTGATCGAGATCGATCAGGATGCAGCTCAGCGGCTTGCCGTATCGTTTGGAGCGGGCAATCTCGCGGCGGCCCTGCTCGAAAATAGCGGCCCGGCTCATGGCGCCCGTCAGGCTGTCGGTGCTCGCGCGAACGCGCAGCTCAAGCTCATCGACGACCAAACGTCCAAGGCCCTCCAGCAGGCCAAGCTGTTCGGCGTTGAGCTGGCGGACCTTGGTGTCCATCGCGCACAGCGCGCCGACATTGTAGCCGTCGCGGCTGCGTAACGGCACTCCGGCGTAGAAGCGGATATAGGGCGGCCCGGTGACCAGCGGGCTTGTGGCGAAGCGCGGGTCGAGGCGCGCGTCGCTCACGACCAGCGGCGCGGTGTCTTCGACGGTGTGGGTGCAGAATGAGATGTCGCGTGGCGTTTGCCGATCTGGCATGCCGATGCACGACTTGAACCACTGGCGCTCGCGGTCGACCAGGGAAACGGTCACCATCGGCATTTCGAGCACGGTCTTCACAAGCTTGGCGATGGTGTCGAACGCCTCTTCGGGAGCGGTGTCGAGCACTTCGTAACGGTGTAACGCCGCGAGTTGGGCGTCCTCGCCGCCCGGATTGCAGTTGACCCGCGAGATCAATTCCGACCGGTTGCGACGCACCGGCAGACGATCAGCCGTGCTCATGGTCCTTCACGTTGTTGTCAGCGGCCCAGCATGTCTCAGGCGCACGATCGCCTGGTCGGACGGTCGAAAGCGCCGGCAGAGAATCGTTTGAGACGTTCCTTGCACATCGGTCAGGAAAAAGAATTAAGGGCGGCATCAGGGTGAATACGTATGTAAAGGGCGGCAAGCTCTAACTCGTCATGGCCGGCCTTGTGCCGGGCATCCACGTCTTAAACGGAATCCAAAGACGCGGATGGCCGGGAAGCCCGGCCATGACGGCGGTGGTCAAACCCCGAGGTAGCGGTGCTGCACGTCGGATGCGGCGGCGAGGTCTGCCGAGGTGCCGGTCCACACCACGCGGCCGCGCTCTATGATAATGTGCCGATCGGCGATGCGCGTCAGCGCGGCGACGTTCTTGTCGATGACCAATATGGACTGGCCGGCGGCGCGAAGCGCCTGCAAGCAGCGCCAGATTTCGTCGCGAATGAGCGGCGCCAGCCCTTCGGTGGCTTCGTCGAGAATGAGAAGCCGCGGGTTCGTCATCAACGCGCGGCCAATGGCGAGCATCTGCTGCTCGCCGCCCGACAGCAGGTTGGCCATGCTGGCCGAGCGCGCGGCGAGCCGCGGAAACAGCGCCAGCACCTTGTCGAGCGTCCACGGATCATTCGCGCCGCCGCGGTTGGCCGCTGTCGCGACGAGATTTTCGCGCGCGGTGAGATTGGCGAAAACCTGCCGTCCTTCGGGCACGAGGCCGATGCCGAGCTTGGCGACGCGGTAGGCGGGCAGTTCACGGATCTCCTGGCCGGCGAAGCGGATCGAGCCGACGCTGGCGCGCGTCAGCCCCATGATCGACCGCACCGTCGTGGTCTTGCCCATGCCGTTGCGGCCCATCAGCGACACCATTTCGCCGGAGGCGATCGTAAGCGAAATGCCGAACAGCACGCGGCTCGGGCCATAGCTGGTTTCGATGCCCGACAATTCCAGCAGGTTATCGGCGTTGTTGTTCTCAGGCATCGGCGCGGGCGTCCTGCTCGCCGAGATAGGCTTCGCGCACCGCCGCGTCGGTCCTGATTGTCTTCGGATCGCCGGACGCGATGACGCGGCCATAGACCAGGACAGTGATGCGATCCGCGAGCGCGAACACCGTTTCCATGTCGTGCTCGATCAACAGGATTGTGACGCTGCCCTTGAGCGTGCGCAGCAGCGCAGTCATCCGCGCGGTTTCGTCGGGGCCGAGGCCGGCCATCGGCTCGTCGAGCAACAGAAGCCGCGGCTTGCTGGCGAGCGCCACGGCAATCTCGAGCTGCCGGTGCTCGCCGTGGCTCAAACGGTCGACGCGGGTATGGGCGCGCGCTTCAAGTCCGACGGCGGCGAGCGCCGCGAGCGCCGGCTCGCGCAGGGCCGGGTCGCGCCGCGCATCTTTCCAGAAATGAAACGAGTGGCCCGCATGGGCCTGCACCGCGAGCGCGACATTATCGAGCGCCGTGAATTCCGCAAACAGCGAGGTGATCTGAAACGAGCGCGCCAGCCCGAGCCGGCTCCGACGGTCGGCCGAAAGCCGCGTGATGTCGCCGCCGTCGAAGCGGATGCTGCCGTCCTCAGGTGCGACCTCGCCGCAGAGCAGCGCGACCAGTGTGCTTTTGCCGGCGCCATTCGGCCCAATCACCGCATGGAATTCGCCGGCGGGGAGGTCGAGCGCAATGGCGTCAGCCGCCACCACGCCGCCAAAGCGCTTCGTCAGCCCCTCGACCGCAAGGAGCGGCGCGCTCATGACGGCTCCTTGCGGAAGAACCCTTCGATGCCGCCGCGCAGATAGATCGCGACCAGCAGCAGCGCCGGACCGAGGAACAGACCGGAATATTCGGTGACGCGCGACAGCGCCTCTTCCAGCAGCAGATAGACGACGGCGCCGATCACCGGACCGAATGGCGTGCCGAGCCCGCCCAGGATCACCATGACCATGAGATCGCCGGATCGGGTCCAGAACATGATCGCCGGACTGATGAAATTGGTGTGGTTGGCATTAAGCGCCCCGGCGAAGCCGCACAGCGCGCCGGCGATGACAAAGCAGACGAGCCTGTAGCGGAACACCGGGAAGCCGATGGCGCGCATGCGCCGCTCGTTCGAGCGCGCGCCCTGGATGACCAGGCCGAAGCGTGAATTGACGATGCGCGATACCAGGTAGACGCTGCCGATGAGCGCGGCGAAGCAGACATAATAGAACAGGGTGTTGTTGTTGAGGTCGACGAGACCGGAGAAGCTGCTGCGCTGGCTGATGGTGAGGCCGTCGTCGCCGCCATAGCGGTCGAGCCCTTGCGCCACGTAATAGACCATCTGGGCGAAGGCGAGCGTGATCATGATGAAATAGACGCCGCGCGTGCGCAGGCTGAGCGCGCCGACAACGAGCGCGAACAGTGCCGAGATCGCAATCGCGGCAGGCCATTGCACGAAGCCCGAGGCGATGCCTTCCTTCCACAGAATGCCGACCGCATAGCCGCCGATGCCCAGATAGGCGGCGTGGCCGAAACTCACCATGCCACCGTAACCCATGATCAGATCGAGGCTCACCGCGGCGATCGCCATGATGACGATGCGGGTGAACAATGTCAGCGCGAACGGATCGCCGGTCATCGCCGCATAAAGCGGCACGAGCGCCAGTACGATCAGCAAAACCGCGGTCAGCGCGGTACGTGGATCGATCGAAGACGCGGTGCCGGACTTGCGGAATAATTCGCGCGCTGTTTTCATCGGCTCGCCGCCGGGAACAGCCCTTCCGGCCGAATGATCAGGATCGCCGCCATCAGCATGTAGATCGACATCGACGACAGCGCCGGTGCGAGCGTCAGCGCCGCGTTGGTGCTGAGCACGGCGCGCAACATGTCCGGCAGGAAAGCGCGGCCGAGGGTATCGATCAGCCCGACGATGGTTGCGGCCACAAATGCGCCACGGATCGAGCCGATGCCGCCGATGACGATGACCACCAGGGCAAGGATCAGGATGTTCTCGCCCATGCCGATCTGCACGGTGAGGATCGGCGCCTGCATCAGGCCGGCGAAGCCGGCGAGGGCTGCGCCTAGCCCGAACACCAGCGTGTAGAGCAGCTTGATGTTGATGCCCAGCGCCCCGACCATTTCGCGGTTCGAGGCGCCGGCGCGGATCAGCATGCCGAGCCGGGTACGCATCACCACGAGGTAGAGCAGAGCGGCCACCGCGAGCGCGACCAGGATGATGACCAGCCGGTAGAACGGATAGTAGAGACCGGGAAGAAGCTGGACGGCGCGGAGCATTTCGCTCGGCAACGACAGCGTCATGCCATCCGGTCCCCATATGCGCCGGACGAGATCGTTGAAAAACAGCAGCAGGCCGAACGTGCCGAGCACATGATCGAGATGAGGCCGGCCGTAGAGCGGCCTGATGGCGATGACTTCCAGCATCATGCCGGCGGCGGCGGTGGCAAGCAGCGCAAGCAGCGCGCCGAGCACGAAGCTGCCCGTGAGCGCCGCAAAGGTCGCGGCGAAATAGGCGCCCAGCATATAGAGCGAGCCGTGCGCCAGGTTGACCAGATCCATAATGCCGAAGATCAGCGTCAGCCCGGCCGCCAGCAGAAACAGCAGCATGCCGAGCTGTACGCCATTGAGACACTGCTCGATGAAGTAGAGCATGGTTTCCGCGTGGCAGATCTCAACGCGTCATGCCCGCGCTTGTCGCGGGCATCCACGTCTTCATGCGAATTCAACAAACAAGACGTGGATGGCCGGGACAAGCCCGGCCATGACGGAGTGGGTCCCGGACGTCAGTGCGGTTAGAGGATGTAACCCGCTCACTTCATCGGGCATTGCGTGTGATACTTGTCCTGATCGTCCTTGACGATGAGCGAGACGGTATGCAGCGCGTAGCTGCCGTCGGCGTTCTTGCCGGCATCCTGCAGATAGAAGCTCTGGATCGGGATGTGGTTGTTGCCGAACTTGAAGTCGCCGCGCACTGACTTGATGTCGGCCTTTTCCATCTCCTTGCGCATGCCTTCCTTGTTGGACAGGTCGCCGTGGACCGCGGTGACGGCGCTGTCGAGCAGCGCCACCGCGTCATAGGTGTCGGCGCCGTAGAATGACGGCGAGGAATGGTACTTGGCCTTGTAGTCGGCGACGAACTTCTTGTTGGCGTCGTTGGGCAGATCGTTGACCCAGTTCTGCGCGCCCGGCACGCCGATGGCGAGATCCTTCAGGCGCGGCAGCGACAGGTCGTCGATGGTGAAGGCGGTGTAGAGCGGGATCTGGCCCTTCAGCCCGCTCTGCGCGTATTGGGTGACGAACTGGATGCCGGCGCCGCCCGGATAGAAGGCGAAGATGGCGTCGGGCTTGGCTTCGCGGGCCTTGGACAGTTCGGCGGAGAAGTCGAGCTGGTCGGGCCAGCGCGTCAGCTCCTGGCCGACGATCTTGCCTTTGAAGGTCGACTGCACGCCGTGCAGCATGTCCTTGCCGGCGATGTAGTTCGGTCCCATCAGGAAGGCGGTCTTGACGCCCTTCTCGTTCATGTAGGTGCCGATCGCGGCCGGCGTCTGATCGTTCTGCCACGACGTGGAGAACACGTAGGGCGAACACATCGGTCCGGCGAGCTCGGAGGCGCCCGCGTTGGTCACCACCGTGATGGTCTTGGAATCGACCAGCGGCTTGAGCGAAGCGACCGCCACGTTCGACCAGATATAACCGACGATGAAATCGACGTGGTCGGACTCGATCAGCTTCTTGGTTTTCTGTACGCCGACATCCGGCTTGATCTGATCATCCTCGTAGATGACCTGGACCGGCAGGCCGCCGAGCTTGCGGCCGACATGATCGAGGCCGAGCTCGAACGAGTTGCGCATGTCGTTGCCGATCGCCGCGGCCGGGCCGCTGAATGTCGAGATGAATCCGATCTTGATGGTCTTTTGCTGCGCCGCGGCTGGCATCGCTACGGCTGCGGTGAGCAGCGCCAGCGCTGTCGTGCCGAGAAGCCATGATTTGGTAAATCCACGCATTTTTACCTCCGCCTGAAATCAGGTTCCGTCCCGGATATTTGTAGAAAGCCGCGCGTTCTTACGCAACCGGCATCGCGGAAATGCCGGCGCAGCGGGCGCTTTGTCGCGGCGGGGATGCTTAAGATTGGTGCCGCACGGCTACTGTTTGTGCGTCACGGTCGTGGGAATGTGGTTAAGCTCTTCGCAGCCGGTCGCGGTAACGACGACGGTGCCGCCGATATTGACGCGGTGATTGCCGATGCAGGCGTTCGGCTCGAAGGCGAACACCATGCCGGGCTGGATCACGGCCTTGCGCTGGCGCGCTGCATTCGGGCCCACATAGGTGATGTCGAGGTTGGCCTGATCGATGTTGACCTGGGTGCGGCCGGCCAGAAAGTGCGGCCCGAGCGAATGCACCAGCGGCGTGTAACCCCAGCAGCCGGCGGCGCGATGCGGCTCCTCCATCGCGGCCAACAGATCGGCGAAGGTGATGCCGGGCTTGAGCGCCTTGAGGCCGGCGTCGTAGGACTTCAGTGCGACGGCCTCGCACTTCTTGCTGGTGTCGTCGAGCGGATCGAGCGCCACCGTCATCTGCACCTGGATCTCCTGATTGCCGCACATCGGCATCAGCTCCATTTGCAAGAGGTCGCCGCGTTGCAGGATGCGCGGCGCCTCGCCGCTCGTGGTCCAGCGCGGCGGTCCCCAGGACAGAGTATGCGCGCCGGAATTCATCACGATCACCGGATAGCGGACGCCGATGCCCTGGCGCAGCATCTCGCGCGTCGCCTCGGCGAACACGACCTCTTCGCCGATGCCGGGCGCCGTCACTTCGGCGATGACCTTGCAGGCCTCTTCCGCCGCGTGCGCGGCGTAACGGACCTGCGCCAGTTCCTCCTCGCTCTTGACCAGCATGAGGTGGCTGAATTCCTCGGAGACGTCCTCCCATTGCGCCTTGGGCGCGGCCGCCGTCAGCTCCGACCAGAAATTGGCCGGGATGGCGCCGTAGATTTCGGTTGGCGCCTGCGAGCGCAAGCCGACGACGCCGAGCTTTGAATCGGCGAGATGTTTCTCGCGCAGCACGTCGGCGACGCCGGCGCCGCTCGTCGCCACGCGATAATCGTCGACCCACAATTTATTGCCGCGTTCCACCGACCAGCGCGCCCGCATCACGCGCAAGTAGGCCCAGGTGATGACGACCGGATCGCCTTCGAGCGGAAATATGACGCAACCTTCGTTGTAGTCGTCGCTGATGTAGGTCTCGTACGCTTCGCGCGCGCGGAAGCCCGCGACCAGCATGCCGGCGAAGCCGCGCTCGCGCATCAATTCGCGCACGCGCGCCCAGCGGCGGTCGCGCTCGGCAAACGACAGGATCGGCGGCTGCATGGCTTGGTGGGGCATTGTTGCTGTACCTCGGGGATGTGTTACGCGGTTTTCGTCGCCGCGGGGGTTTGGTGGTGCCGCGCCGGATAGGCGTAAGCGCCGAGGCGGATCAACAAGATGCAGGTGATCGCCAGCGCCACTTCGTATACGGCGAAGATCTGTTTGTAGGAATGGAACATGTCGAACGCGCGTCCGCTCAGGGCGGGCCCCAGCCCGGTGCCGAGATTGAACAGCATGAACATCAGCCCGTAGATTTTTCCGTAGGCCTTAAGGCCGAAATAGCGGCTGATGAAGAACGCCATCAGATCGATCTCGGCGCCGATGCCTGCGCCGCACAGGGCCGCGCCGATCAGCGGCACCGGATAGGCGAAGCCGCTGCCGAGCAGTGCGATGCCCGCCATCGGCAGCACAAAGAAGCAGACGGCGACGTGGGGTCCCCAAAACCGGTCGAGGCAAAAGCCGCAGATCATGCGGCCGACAATGATGGCGAGGCCGGCGATCGACAGCGCGCCGGTCGCTGTCTGCAGCGGGATGCCGCGATCGGTCAAGAGCGCGACGATGTGCACGATAGTGCCGTTGATCGCCATGACGCCGAGAAAGAACGCGATCGCCAGCAGCCAGAACGTTGCCGACTTGATCGCGGCGCTTGCGTCAATTCCGGGAAGCGAGTCCGTGTTCGCGCCGGCGGACTGGCGGCGTTCAGTGATCCACGGTGGATCGCGCACGAAGATCATGACCGGGAGCCAGGCGAGAACGACCACCGCGAGGCCGAGACCGAAATAGGCGTCGCGCCAGCCGAAATGGCGGATCAAAAGCGCGGCAAGCTGCGGAATGAGTGCCACACCGAGGCCGACGCCGGCGGTGGCGACGCCAAGCGCGATGCCACGCTCGCGATCGAACCAGTGCGTGATCACCGCGGCGTAGGGGATCGGCGTCTGCACGCCGCTGATGAAGCCGGCAATGCAGAAGGTCACATAGATCATGATCAGGGGCTTCGGCTGCATCAATCCGAAATTCGCGACCGCGAGCGCAAACAATAGAATGCCGGGAATCATCACGCGCCGGGTGCCGTAGCGATCGATCAGCCAGCCGATGGTGAAACTCGCCAGCGCGACAAACCACGCGCTGATGCCCAGACCGGTCGAAAGCTGGCCGCGGGTGACGCCCAGCTCGGCCGTGACGGGTTTGAGGAACACGCCGAACGAGAAGATCAGGATCGAGCCGGCGCCGACCAGAAGGCCGCACGCGCACGCCAATACGATCCACCACCGGTTGGCAAACACCCCCGTCATGCTTCCCTCCCGCACCGCGCGCCGCCGGCTATCATTATGGTTGTCGGCGCGTCCATCCACCCTAGCGTCGTGATTGATGCCGGACAACACGTGCGGCTGCATGGCAGAACGCTCGTGCTATAACTCGCGCAACACCGTTTTACCGTCGCTTGGGAGGACCGCAGCAATGACGCTCTTGCATCAAGCCGCGCCTGTGCGCGCGCAGAATCCCGGGCACGCGGTGGAACCCGATCTCGCGACGACGCGGCCCGGCACGCCCGGCGGTATTTTCATGCGCCAGTTCTGGCATGCGGTGTATCGGAGCCAGGATCTGCCGGCCGGACACGCCAAGCCGATACGCATCATGAGCGAGGATTTCGCGCTGTATCGCGGGCAATCGGGCACGGTGCAGATCGTCGACTATCGCTGTCCGCATCGCGGTGCACCGCTGCACCTCGGCTGGATCGAGGACGACGCCATCCGCTGCGTCTATCACGGCTGGAAATTCGATTGCTCCGGCCAGTGCATCGATCAGCCGGCCGAAGAAGAGAGCTTCGCCCGCAAGGTTTCGCTGCGGACTTATCCAACGCGCGAGCACCTCGGCCTGATCTTCGGTTATTTCGGTCCGGGCGAGCCGCCGCCGTTTCCGCATTTTCCGCATCGTGCGACCGATGGCGTTATCCAGGTGTGGAACGTCGAACACGTGCCCTGCAATTACCTGCAGAGCTTCGAGAACAGCATGGACGAGGTCCATGTCGCCTACACGCATCAGCCGGGCGGCTCGCATGCCAAGATGGCGGTCGATCTGCCGCTCATCACCGCGGAGGAAACGGAATGGGGCATGCTGCGCTTCGGCACGCGCAAAACCGGCAAGGTGCGGCAGACGCTGCACTACGCGCCGAATTTGACGCGCGTGATCGTGCCGCCGCTCGCCGGTATGGACGGCGTCGGCGGCTGGACTGAAATTTATTTCAGCTTCACGCCGGTCGACGATGAAAATCATCTATGGCTGATCACGAGCCACGTTGAAGTCACCGGCAAGGATGCCGAGACATATCGGGAGAAGCGCGCCGCCTATGACCGCGCCGTCGCCGCGGCGCCGCCGGTGATTGACGTGGTGCGCGATCTGTGGGCCGGCAAAATCCGCTTCGCTGACGTGACGCATCCGGACCTCGCCATCGTGCAGGACATTGCCGTGCAGGCAGGGCAGGGGCGAATCGAGGATCGCGCCAGCGAACGGCTCGGCCGCTCCGATGCCGGCATCATTGTGTGGCGCAAGATCCTGGCGCGCGAATTGCGCGCCATCGCCGAGGGCCGGCCGTCGAAAAAATGGAAAACGCCGCCGGCCGACGTGGTGCCGACGCTCGGGTTTTAGCGAATTCAGCGTTTCAGTGGCTGATGCCCGTCATGTGACGCTTTTTTGATTGACCAATATCATTGTGACGCGAGTGTCCGAGCGACGCGGAAACCGCGGTCGTCCCATCGGTCGAGCTCCGTACCGTAGTAGCGGAAATCCGAGCGCAGTGTGAAAGAATGGCTCTTCCAACTGCCGCCGCGAATGACATGAAGACCGCTCGACTTATAATATTCGACGTCGACGCCCATCGCGTCCGCGTTCGGGCATTCGGATACGCCGTTCATCCACGCTGACCCGTCGGTCGGCGCGCCAAGATAGTTTCTATGAAAGCAATCCGCGACCCACTCCCAGACGTTGCCGACCATGTCGTAAAGCCCGAACCCGTTCGGCGCGAATGTGCCAACCGACATTGTCTGGGTCTCTGGGTAATCGAACTTGGCATTGTTTGTGCCGATCTGGTCGCCCCAGGGATAGGCCGTTTGTGTTCCACCGCGCGCCGCATACTCATATTCAGCTTCGCTCAAGAGGCGATAGGATTTGCCGGTCATGAGGGAAAGCCATGCCACATATTTCTCGGCGTCGGTCCAGGAGACATTGATGACCGGCTGGTCATCGTTTCCCATGCCGGAATTGGCCGCTTGAGGACAGGCGCCGATCGATGCGCATGCGTTCCATTCCGCGAATGTTAGCTCGAACTTCGCGACAGCAAACGGCGCCGAAATCGTTACTCTGTGCTGGAAGCCCGGCGATCCCATGTTGAACGATCCCGCGGGAAGCACCACCATTTCGGGACATTGTTTCGTGCATTCTCGGAATGTGTCCTTGGGCTTAAGGGTCCGTTCGGCCTCAGCTGTTAATACATGGGGCCGAAATTCTTTGTGCATGTAGGGTCGCACCGCTGCGTACCACTGTATCTGTTCCTTCAGGTACGACTGGTTGATCCACCCAACGAGGCCGAGGATAATGCCGACGAGCAACGTGAAGATGGAAGCTTCCGCCATCCGCCGCAGTCGCTGCGACGACCGCGCTCCTTCGCGACTCGCTGCGACAAACGCCTCAATTTCCGCCGTGGGCTCCGGCGCGGTGCGCGGCCTCGACGCGATCCAATATTCGGCTATTTCCAACGCTGGGCTACGCAGCAGCAGCCCGTTGGGCCGGCCCGCCGCCACCCAGCCGCGCGCGGCCTCACCAAACTTCGTGTGCTCACGTATCCACACGATGTCGGTATGCAGCGCCGCGGCTAATTGATCGGCGCTCGCGTCGAAGCGATCCGGCGTATCAAAGAAAATGAAATTAAGGCGCCGCAGCGCCTCCGGCACGGCGGCATCTTGCACGCGCCGGCACACAATCGGAGCAAAGCGCTTGTTGAGCGTGGCGGCGTAGCCGACTTCCTTCAGCGCAACGTCCGACTTCTCCGAATCCGGCGATAGCACAAATATAACCGTGTCGGATTGCTCAATCAGCGACTGAAGGCGCTTCCACCAATCCTCGAACGCATAAATCTCTTCGCGGTCGATCAATACATCAAATCCGCGCGCCTTGAGCGCACCTTCGAGCTTGTCGGCGAACGACATATCCTTGCGCGAATAGGAGATAAAGACTCGCGTCTTGATCTCGGTGCTTCGCGCTCCAACCGTATCTTGCACGAAAAGGCCGCCCCTTTGCCCAAACTCGCCCAAGTGATCCCCACCCGCATCGCAGCAGAATTCATCGCCTCATGTCAACGATGGGTGCCCCAAGTCGTTTGCGGACGTCTTGGTCGATGTCCGGTCTTGCCCCGACAGCTGACCAGCAAGCGGACAGTGCCCATCAGTCAAAACGCGCCATTACCCGGGATGTTCTTTGAAACGAAACAGGCCACGGCGGTGGCGGCGCGGAATGCGTGATAAGCTGCCAGCCGCCTGAATTGTGCGAATGGCGGTCGTGACGCCGCCTCAATGCAGGTGCTTTTCCAGGAACCGCTCCATCGCCTCGTAGAACTCGAAGCGGTTTTCTTCGTTGTGGAAGCCGTGGCCCTCGTTGTCCTTGACGATATATTCCACGTCGACGCCGTGCTTGTTCAGCGCCGCGACCATCTGGTTGGATTCCTCGATATTGACGCGCGGGTCCTGCGCGCCCTGCGCGATCAAGAGCGGCGCGCGGATCTTGTCGGCGTGCAGCGCCGGCGACGCCGCGGCCAGCAACTCTTTGTCGGTTTCGGGATCGCCGACCATCTCGTAGAACATGTCGAGCATCGGCTTCCAGTACGGCGGGATGGTTTTGAGAAAGGTGAACAGGTTCGACACACCCACATAGTCGATGCCGCAGGCATAAAGCTCCGGCGTAAAGGTCGAGCCCCGCGAGGGTGCAATAGCCGCCGTAACTGCCGCCATAGATGGCGATGCGCTTCGGATCGGCGATGCCCTGGGCGATCGCGTATTTGACGCCGTCGGTGACGTCATCCTGCATGGCGCGGCCCCATTGCTTGAAGCTTGCCTCCCAGAACTTGCGGCCGTAACCGGTCGAGCCGCGGAAATTCATGTGCATGACCGCGTAGCCGCGGTTGGCGAGAAATTGCGCCTCGGGGTCGTAACCCCAGACGTCGCGTGCCCACGGCCCGCCATGCGCGATGACGACCATCGGCAGATTCTTGCCGCCGCCGCGCGGCAGCGTCAGGTAGCCATGGATCGTGAGGCCGTCGCGCGCCTGGTAGGTGATTGGCTTCACCTCCGCCAGCTCGTTCTCGTCGAGCCACGGTGCGATCTCGGCGAGTTTCGTCAGGCTCTTCGCTGCGGCATCGTAAAGGTAGCGCGCGCCCTGCGTCCGGTCGTTCCAGGCCGCGACCACGAACAGCGTCTCATCCTTGTCCGAGCTTTGCAGGTCGATCTCGTGCCCGGGAAGCTGCCGTTCCAGGTCGGCGTGGATCGCCTGTATTTCGGCGTCAAAGAATTTGCGTTCGCGCTTCCAGGTCACGAACTGCACTTCGGTGTAGACTTTACGCTTGCGCGACCAGTCAAGGCCGCCGACGTCGACCTCGGGGTGCTCGAAGATCAGGCTTTCCTCCTTCGCGGTCGCCGGGTCGAGGCGCACGATCGCGGCCTTATCGCGATTGATGTTGGAGCCGGCGTACAGCAGCTTGTTGTCGAAATCGAAGAACAGCGGCGCAATCTGCTGCCTGAAATTGGTGGTGATGACCGTCGCGAACGCGCTGTTGTCATCGGGGCGGTGCATGATGCTGGCGTTGACGCCGTCGGTGGCGATTGCAAGCCGGATGCGGCCGGCATGGTCGGTGACCCAGCCGGTAATGTTGCCGGGATTTTCCGCAAGCAGCGTCAATTGCTTGCTGTTGAGATCGATGCGATAGACATCGAATACTTCCGGATTGCGCTTGTTGAGCGCAACGAGCATTTCGTCGTCGTTCTCGTACCGGTCGTCCACGACCATCGCCCGGACTTTATCGAATGGCGTGAGGTCGACGAGATTCTGTCCGTCGGAGTTGACCGAGACGAGATGGAAATTCTCGTCGCCCTTGAAATCCTTCAGGAAGACGATGCGGCGCGAGCCTTTCCAGAAATAGCCGGCGACGTCGCGCTCGGTTTCGCTGGTGATGCGCACGGCCGACCCACCCGTGCGCGGCCGCACGAACACATTCATGCGGTTCTGGTAGGGTTGCATGAATGCGATCGTGTTGCCGTCGGGCGAAATCTGAAACCTGGACTGTTCCGGGTTGCGGAAGAAATCGCGCAGCGGGATGCGTTTGGCGCGGCGCGCGGCGTCGGCGGCTGACGGCATGGCAGGACCTGGTTGCTTGCGGCGGGATGACGCTAATCGCGTCGGCAATAGCCTAGATGGCTGACAATGACGCGCCGTTTCAACCCACCGGGTGCCGTCCGTCCCGGCGCCCAGTTATTGCGAGGGTTCCCGTCCCTCGCGGCCTACATGGGCCCAACGGTTCGTGCCAAGGCGCGGGCTTGCCGCCGCAGCTTCCAGTCGCCGCGCTCCTTCTGCGCGGCCGCGACCACGCAGGTCTCGCTCGGCGGCTGACCGCAACTCTCGGACCGCTCGCAATCGGCGCAGGTGAAATCGGATTGCCGCGGCCGAGGCGCGAAAATTCCGGCGATGCGGCTGAGCAGTTTCCCAAGCGTTACGTTCATCGCTTTTTCTCCTACCACTCGTTCCGGGCCGCCCACGGCATCTTGTCCAAAGACGTCAGTGATTCGAGATTCGGACAGTATTCCTTCCACGCCGGATCGGACGCATTGCGCGCCAGATCCCGCGAGCATTGCCGATGTTTCTTGCAGAAGGTGCAGAGTCGCTGCATGTCCTGCAGTGTTGCCGGCGACACCCGCGCTACTTCTTCGGGATCGAGGTCGAGCGCGGTCATACGCTGCTGCAATGGCTCGGCGGCGTCGGACTCGAATTTTGAAAGCTGGCGGAGTTCATCGGACGAGACGCCGATGTCGCGGGCGATCTGCTCTTTCTCGAACGGCTCACACAGGTCCAGATCGGAGTCGTGTCCAAGCCAGCGGCGCAACGCAGCCCAAAGTGACCATGCGTCATGCTCGTTGCCCGAAGGGGATGACATGCCGCCCTCCTTGCGTGATGGCGTACGAAATACGCGTACAGCAACTCGCGCGACTTGACCTTGATCTGGGTCAAATCGATCGGGCGAGGTTGGCGTGCATGGATTCGCGCCAGGGGCGGGTTGCCGGCCTGCTTGCCATGGTTGCAAGCCCCGGGGTGCCGGGTCAGTCGTCTTCCGCGGTCGCGCGCAGGTATTCACCCATGCCGGGGCCGATATTGGGCACGAACAGCTCTTCGACGCTCATCTTGCGCCGCGTCAGCTTCTGCTCGTCGAGGTGGCGCACCAGCGCGTCGAGCGTCGGCCGGCTGCCCTCGATCGAGTAGTCCCAGATCTGCGGCCCGAAGATCTTGCGCGTCGCCTCGAGCTCATCGATCACCCACGGCAGGCTGACTGTGAGCGCATCGGTGTCATGCATCCAGTAATAGGCGACGTCGCGCGCCTTGGTGAAGGCGCGGTAGAAGCTGATTGCGAGCCAGGGATTAGCCTCGTATAGCGCGGTCTTGATCACGAAGGTGTGCATGATCGGGAAGATCCGCGTGCGCTCGTAATAGTCGCGCTCGACCTGGCGATGGTTGGGGAACAGGCGACGCATTGTGGTGCCGAGCGCGGGCGGAATCATCACGGTGGCGAGCGCATCAATCTCGCCGCGCTCCAGCATGGTTTCGAGAGTCGTATCCGGCCGCATGAATTCGACGTGGAGACCTTCCGGCGGCTTGATGGTGCGCACCGGCCGGCCGATCACCCAGTTCACATCTTCCGGCCGCACGCCGTAATCGCTCGAAAGAAAGCCGCGCACCCAGACCGCCGCGGTCATCTGATAATCGGCGACGCCGATGCGCTTGCCCTTGAGGTCTTGCGGCTTCTCGATCTTGCTGTCGGCGCGAAGATAGACGGCGGAGTGCCGGAACACGCGCGATGGAAACACCGGGATGGCGATGAAGCGCGTATCGCCTTCCGACCGCAAGATCGTGTACGACGACAGCGACATTTCCGAGCAGTCGAACTCGGCGTGATTGAGCATGCGCCAGAATGTTTCGCCCGGACGCAGCGGTAGAAAGGTGAGATCGACGCCCTCGACCGGCACGCGGCCGTCGATCAGCGGCTGGGTGCGGTCATAGCGGCCGCAGGCGAGCGTGAGTTTCAGGTTGCTGGGCATGTATTGAATTCCTCATCCTGAGGTGCGAGCGAGGCGAGCCTCGAAGGATGCCGGTCGAGGCGCTGGGGAATCACCCTTCGAGGCTCGGCGCTGCGCGCCGAGCACCTCAGGGTGAGGCGTGATCATCAGAGGATAATGCTCGGATTGCGGATGCACTGATCGCAGTCGATGAGATTGACCTGCTTGGCTTGAATCTTCCAGGCGCCGGCGTCGCGCACGACGCGATGGCCGGCCCAGCCGGTGAGCACGCGCGTTTCGTTGCCCCAGAATTCGCTGATGAGAAAATTGGAACGCAGCATGCGCACGCCGTCACCGCCGGTGGCGAAGACTTCGACATTGGTGACAAGCCGCACCGTGCGCGAGGCCGGCGCCTGCGACCAGGCGAAACCGGTGCGCAGCCGGTAGATGCGGTCTTCGAGCCGGCGGCGGTCGTCAAACATGACGGAGATTTCGCGACGCGGGTCGCCGGCGTTCGGCGTTGACGGCACCCAATAGATGCACTCGGGCGCGTACATCTTCAGCCAATCGTCGTAACGCAGCTGATCGAGGAGCCGCGCTTCGCGTTCAATGAGCCGGCGGAATTCGTCGCGCACGGCGATGTCGGTGACGGCGCGCGTGTCATCCTGCCAGTCGGTGAAATTGGCGATCAGCTCGCGATAGAGCGCGTCATTGACGTAGTGCGAGCTGCGTGACGGATCGCTTGCTTTCGCCGTGGCTTCTGCGCTCACGTCATGGCTCCCGCGTGATGGCGAGATTCTGCGGGCCCTTCATCAGCCGCTTCCACTCCTTGAAATGCTCGCGCATGAAGGCCTCGTCGGTGGCCGGCGCCGTGATGGTGCCGTCTTCGCCGGTCCTGACGCGGCCGGGGATGCCGAAGCCGCGATTCATGTAGACCCACTCGTCCTCGAGCGCCATCAGGCCCTGCTGGATCTGCTCGAAATTGGCGATGTCGTCGACCTCGCCGAAATTCGGAAAGCCTTCCTGCGTGCGCATGCGCAGCGCATTGATGTCGGCGACCGCGTCGCCCGGGACTGTGCCGTCATCGACGATCATGGTGCCGTACCAGATGGCGTTGGTCTCGGCGACGCCGACCGGCTCGAACACCTGGATGTGGTTGCCGAGCAGCGAGAAATTCGGAAACACGTTGATGTTGACCGGCTCAGATCCGGCGAGATCGAGCAGCGCGAACGCGCGGTCGCCGTAGCGGCGCAGAAAGTCGGACTCGTAATGCTCCATGCCGGGATGCGCGCTTTCCAGCGCCCACAATCCGCCCGGCCGCTTTTCCAGATTGGGGCGCTTGTCCTTGAAGTGATTGCCGTGGCCGGTGTAGCGCATGTACATCGCCAGCGCGTCGGGCGAGTTGCGGTAATAGGCCATGCCCTTGGCATTCTCGCCGGCAAAGCGGTTCTCGGTTTCGAGCAGCGAGCGGTGCGAATAGGCGACGTGATAACCGTCGCAGGAATTGTCGTATGCGAGCTTCCAGTTGCCCTTGTAGCGGAAGCGGTTGGCCTCGCAGACCACGACCTTGCCGCCGGGATTGCGGTCGAGCCACTCGTCGATGATCTTGGCGATCGGACCGAGATGCTGTTCGAGCGGCAGCGCGTCCATGTTGAGCGTGCCGAAAATGAAGCCGCGATAGGAACCGATGCGTGGCACTTGCGCCAGATTGTATTTCGGATCGCGCATGTCGTCGGCGTAGCCGTCGGGCCACGGCACCCCGCGCAGCCGTCCGGTGTTGAGAAAATTCCAGCCGTGGTAGGGGCACTGGAACGATTTTGAGTTGCCCCTGTCCCAGCGACACAGCGTGGTGCCGCGATGGGTGCAGCGGTTATAAAGCGCGCGCACTTTGCCTTCGCCATCGCGCACGATGATCAGCGGCCGCAGACCCATACGGCGGGTGATGAAATCGTTCTCGTTGGGAATTTCGCTTTCGTGCGCGAGGTACGTCCACGTCCCGCCGAAAATCTGCGTCATCTCAGCTTCGAAGATCGCCGGGTCGGTATAGATCAGGCGGTGCGCCTTATCCTCCTGGACCAGATAGTCCCAGTCATAGAGCGCCGTGCCGCTGACGCGGCTCTGCGGCGGGGCGATTTTTTCGAGAGCCGTCATGGGGCGCTCCTTATTCGCTTAGTATCAGAAGAAATCGAAATACTCGTTCTCTTCCCATACGGTCGGTTCCTCTGTCGGCAGCGAGGCGCCGGCCTCCTTGGTGGTGCGCTCGAAGCGCGTCCATTCGCTGCGCTTGAGCGCAACGAAATAGTCGACAAAAATATCGCCAAGCTCGCGGCGGAACAACGGCTCCTTGTCGAGCGCATCGAGCGCCTCGGGCAGGCTCTTGGGCAGCTCCGGCCGTTCGGCCGAGTAGGGTGCGTCATCGGCCGGCGGGGGTGCAAGTTTCGCAGCGACGCCGGCGGAGCCGGCAATCAGCTGCGACAGAATATAGAGATAAGGGTTGGCTGCGGGCTCGCCCATGCGGTTCTCCAGCCGCGTTGCCGGGTCGCGCGGGCCGCCGAGCACGCGGATCATGGCGCCGCGATTGTCGTAGCCCCAACCGGCGCGGTCCGGCGCCAGCGAATTGATCCGAAACCGCCGGTAGCCATTGACCGTCGGGGTGCCGAACACGGTACCGGGCGCGGCGTAGCGCAGGATGCCGGCGAGATAGGATAGCCCGAGCGGCGACAGCACGTCGCCCGGCTTGTCCGCGGCGAACAGATTTTTGCCGCTCCGGGCGTCAACGAGCGACTGATGCAGGTGCCAGCCGCTGGCGTAGAATCCCTTGCGGGCCGGCCGCGCCATGAAAGTCGCGAAATAGCCGAGGCGGCGGCAGAGCTGCCGCGTCGCGGTGCGGAACAGCAGCACATTGTCGGCGGCGTCCAGTGCCACGCACGGCGCGAAGGTGCATTCGACCTGGCCGGGACCCCATTCGTTCTCGATCGAGCGCAGTCCCAGCCCGAGCTTTTCGAATGCATCGCCGAGCGTGTCGAAGACCGGCTGCATCAAGTCCATGTTGGATTCGGAGTGATAGTGATAGCCGGGCTCGGCTGGCCAGGTGGCAATCGGCCGACCGCGCACGCCGGGCGCGCCGATATTTTCGTCCGTCAGATGATCGGTGGCGACGCGCAACAGATACCACTCGATCTCGGTGCCGATGATGCTGGCATGACTAATGCGGGTCAGTTTCGCCAGCGCTCTGCGAAGCAGCTGCCGCGGCGCGAAATGAAACGGCCGCCCGTCGTTGAAATATTCGTCGCACAGAATCCAGCCGATGCCGGGCGCCCATGGCAGGACGCGAAACGTTTTCGGATCGGCCACCACGGTGAGGTTGGGCGAGCCGGTCATCTCGTCGAGGCCCATGCCGCCGCCGCGCGTGAAGGAGGCGAACACGCGGGCGCCCGCGCCGTCGAGCGTCGTCGTCGCCACGCCGATGTTGTAGCCGGCATCGAGCGCCGACAGGAACGCCGGTACGGTGAGCGTCTTCGCCCGGCAGTAGCCGTGGGTGTCGCTCCAGGCGAGCCGCACGTAGCGCAGCTTCTCCGCCTTGACCCGGCGCTTGACGTCGGCGGCGAGGCGGTGGTCGTCATCGGACCACAGGCCGTGCCGATCGATGAAGGTCTTTGGCTTGTTCATGGTCGAGGATGGAGGGGGAGGCGATAGCGGCGAAACGCCATCGCTACCACGCTTCCCGGCGCGATTCTATTGCGGCGGGGCGCGCCAGGCCGCATCATGGCGGCGGGTCGCTCGCGGCGGCCACGAGACATTGCAGGCAAGGGACAAATGGCCAAGAAGGCGAAGACGCAGAAGACCAACAGGGCGCATCAGGAGCTCAAGCAGCAGATGGTCTGGGCCGGCAAGGTGCTGGTCGAAGAGGGCCACGATGATTTCACCCGCGGTCATATCTCCATGCGGCTGCCGGACAATCCTAAGCTGTTCTTCATGAAGCCGCACAGCATGGGGCTCGACGAGATCACGATGGCGAACATCCTGACCATCGATCTCGAAGGCAATGTTGTCGCCGGCACGGCGCGCCGCCACAGCGAGGTCTACATTCATTCCGAAATTCTCAAGGCGCGGCCCGACCTCAATTGCGTGATTCACACCCATTCGCCCCACACGGTGGCGCTGTCGGGTATTGGCCGGCCGATCCGTGCCTATAGCCAGCCCGGCGCGCTGTTCCGCGACGAAGTGGGTCTCTACACCGATACCATCGCGCTTATTCGCAGCCACGCCATGGGTGCGGGCGTCGCCAAGGCGCTCGGCTCCGGCCGCGCCGTGCTTCTGAAAAATCACGGGCCAGTCTTCACCGGGAAGACCATCGCCGAAGCCGTGGTCGGCGCCACCATGCTGGAAAACGCCGCGATGATTCAGCTCGCGGTCGAAGCGGCCGGCGACCCGGCGCCGGAATTTCCGCCCGAGGACATCGCCAAGCTGAAAGGCGAACTCAGCCAGCCGGAGCAGTTCCAGATCAATTTCGATTATCTGGTGCGCCGAGTGAAGCGACGGGGGAAGTGAGCGTCGTCATGGCCGGACTTGTTCCGGCCATCCACGATTTTGACTGGCGCTGAAAGACGTGGATACCCGCGACGAGCGCGGGCATGACGCGTATAATGTCGCAAAACGACGGGGAGGCGACGGTCATGGCGTTGACGCAGAGCTACGTCCATGGGGCGAGCGACAAGCCGCTGCTCGGCGAGACCATCGGGCGATTTTTCGATGCCGCGTGTGACAGGTGGGCGACGCGGCCGGCGCTGGTCGTGCGTCATCAGAACGTGAGGCTGAGCTACGGCGAATTGCGGCAGGCCGCCGACAGGCTTGCGGCCGGACTTTTGACGCTGGGCTTGCAGCCTGGCGACCGCATCGGCATCTGGTCGCCCAACAATTCCGAGTGGGTGCTGACCCAGTTCGCCACCGCCAAGGCCGGGCTCATCCTCGTCAACATCAATCCGTCCTACCGCGTCGCGGAACTCGAATATGCGCTCAACAAGGTCGGCTGCAAGGCGCTGATCCTCGCCGAGCGCTTCAAGACATCGGACTATGTCGGCATGCTGCGTGAGCTTGCGCCCGAGCTTGCGCGCGCCACGCCCGGAAAACTCGAATCCGCCCGCCTGCCGGCTTTGCGCGCAGTGATCGTGCTTGGAGAGTCGGATCAGCCCGGCTGTTTGCGCTTCTCCGACATTCTCGGCCGCGGCGGCGCGGCTGAAGCGCAGCGACTCGAAGAGCTTGCGCCAGTGCTGCAATTCGACGAGCCGATCAACATCCAGTTCACCTCGGGCACGACCGGCTTTCCCAAGGGCGCGACGCTGTCGCACCACAACATCCTCAACAACGGCTTCTTCATCGGCGAGGCGATGCGGCTGACGCCGCAGGACCGGCTGTGCATTCCGGTGCCGCTGTATCACTGCTTCGGCATGGTGCTCGGCAATCTCTCCGCGCTGACGCACGGCGCCTGCATGGTGTTTCCGGGCGAAGGTTTCGATCCTCTGGTGACGCTTGAAACTGTCGCCGAGGAACGCTGCACCGCGCTGCACGGCGTGCCGACCATGTTCATCGCGCAGCTCGATCATCCGGAGTTCAGTCGTTTTGATCTGTCGTCGCTGCGTACCGGCATCATGGCGGGCTCGCCGTGCCCGATCGAAGTGATGAAGCGCGCCGTCGACAAGATGCACCTGAACGAAATCACCATCGCCTACGGCATGACCGAGACGAGCCCGGTCAGCTTCCAGAGTTCGACCGACGATCCGCTGGAGCGCCGCGTCTCAACGGTCGGGCGCATCCAGCCGCACCTCGAAGTCAAGATCGTCGATGCGCAGGGGCGGATGGTGCCGCCCGGCACGCCCGGCGAACTGTTGACGCGCGGTTATTCGGTGATGCTCGGCTACTGGGGCGACGAGGAGCGCACGCGCGAAGCCATCGACGCGGCGCGCTGGATGCACACCGGCGACCTCGCCACCATCGACGCCGAGGGCTATTGCAACATCGTCGGCCGCATCAAGGACATGGTGATCCGCGGCGGCGAGAACGTCTATCCGCGCGAGATCGAAGAATTCCTGTACCGGCATCCGAAGATCCAGGACGTGCAGGTGATCGGCGTGCCCGACGACCGCTACGGCGAGGAGATCTGCGCCTGGGTCAAGCTGCGCCCGGGCGTCGCCGCCAACGAGGAAGAGATCAAAGCCTTCTGCCGCGATCAGATCGCGCACTATAAGGTGCCGCGCTACGTCAAGTTCGTCGACGAATTCCCGATGACGGTGACGGGCAAGATCCAGAAATTCATCATGCGCGAGCGCACGATCTCTGAGCTCGGGCTGACGATTCAGAAGACGGCGTGACGATCAGACGAAGTGCTTTTCCGGCAGGCCTTTTTGCTGCAATATACGATCATTCAACTCGTCTCGCTCCTGAGTCGACCGGCGTCGATGCAGGACGCTCGCGCCGAAAACGACGGCAATTGCCGCCAGCCATAGATACACAACCTCAGCCGGGAAACTCGGTTGCGGCAATGCAGCATAAAGTCTGCTGGCAATCGTAGAAAGCGATGGACAAAACCGTGAGAGAAATTTTACCAGGATTTTGACCGTGCCTTCCACCAAGGGAGTCACGACCCAATTAACGGATAGCACAGTGACTACGGTCAGAAGCCCTCCGACGAACATTTCTTGCAGAAATGTTCCGATCACGCGCCTGAGGCATAACCGCCGCGTCTCCTTTCGGGATCCGTTGAGAGGCATCCAAAACGTCCGCGGACCTCTGGGCGCCTGATGCAGCCGGCTCGCCAAGCTGTCGCCTCGCACCAGCCAGTGAGCGACCTGATTGATCAGATAGTATTCGCCGTCGGTCGGCATGCCACTCCGGCCACTTTTTGGCGCATTGAGATAAGCGAGGTGGCTTGCGAGCAAAATTGGCGAGGCCCGGCAAGGAAAGTTATGCGGCTTGAGCTTGGTGTGGCCCGGACGCGACGGAGGTTGAGGGTGTGGATCGTAATCGTCCAGCCAAGTGCCGACCGGATCAGTCGGGTCGTAAACGTTGATCCACTCGGCGGTTGAGTGGAAGGCGTCCTCCTGCTTGTTGATCGGCACCATTGCGCTCCAGAGTGCACAAAATCGTTCGAGCGGAGAGCCGTAGGTTAGTACGCCGCGAAATTTCTCAAACAACTTGTCGCGGTCGATGAGTTGGCGATTGTCGAGCCATAATGGCCTGTTTGGCATCATGGCGTTGATATCGAAAGTCGTAGGGTTCAATCCACGCAGAGGTCCGACTTCTCGCGAGTCCCACTCCTCACGGCTCAGATAATTCGGCAGCGCCCGCTGGATCTCCATCAAGCCATTCCAGGCCACGACCGTTCCGAGGCTGTGGGCGAGGACGTACCAACGGTCATAGCCGGCGGTCGCGACCTCGACGAGGGTACGAATCATGCGGCGGCGGATGGCGGCGCGCGGGGGCTCTTCCGGTCCATCCATCGGACTGCCGCCGGCGCGCGTGTCTTGACTGTAGATTTTGACGCCGGACAGGTAGTTCACGATGGTTACGGTCAGCGGAAATGGCTGAAAATTGAGTTGCTTTAAAATCATATTCACAAGCGCGATTGAAAAGGCGGAAAAGCCAAACAAGATCGAGACGTAGGCCATACGGCCTCGATTCCACAGAGTAATTTTCCCGTGATTGCGCGGAGGGCGCGTTCGATCCTGAGCTCCTGGCAAGACCTTGGTGTTATGTTCGGCGATGCCGGAAAGCGAAAGGCCCCAGGCCCAAAATCTTATTTGCTTGCTGAGCGTTAAAGCCTCATTGATGTCGGCCCACCAGACTTCGTGAAAGGCGATGTCGACGATTTTGTCATTAAGTTCGACCAGGCAATGTAGCGGCGCTTCGCGCCCAGACACCCAGCTCGCTTGTTCGCCGCGAAATGAATCCCCGGTGCTGGTCGTCAACGTCGGGGTTACGTCACGCCGCCGCTGACCGTAGTTTTTGATAATGGCGTCGATGATCTTGCGCGCTTCGCTTTCAAGAAATTCGAAACGCTTCTGCTCGCCGATGCCGTGGACGATAATCGCGCCGACTTTCTCGACGCGCTTGCCATGGATTTCCGGTGCTTGGTGTTCGGCCACGGCGATGCCCCCACATCGTCGGGTATCTTACTTCATTACAACCGTTAATTGCAAGGCGGTCTGCCCAAAACAGCGCGGTTTACTGCGCCAGCAGCTCCGGATTATCGGCGACGATCTTGCGATAGAGCGCGAACTGGCCGCGGGTCTCTTCGTCGAGTTCGGCCGGCGTCGATCCGACGGCTTCCGTGCCGATGCCGGCGAGCCGTTTGACCACGGCGGGATCGTGCATCGCCTTGGCGGCGGCCGCGGCGAGGCGGTCGACGATGGCTTTGGGCGTGGTCGACGGCGCATAGAGACCGGTCCAGAACGGCGCCACGAAATCGACGCCGGCTTCCTTCATCGTTGGCAAATCAGGGAGCGCTGGCGAGCGTGTCGCGGTCGTCACCGCGAGCGCGCGGACCACGCCGGTCTGGATATTTTTCATCTCGGCAGGCACGCCGTCGATCATCATCGCCACCCGCCCCGAAATCAGGTCCGGCAGCACCGCCACGGTGCCGCGATAGGGAATGTGCACGATATTGACGCCGGCCCTTTGCTTGAACAATTCGGTGGCGAGATGCACGGCCGTGCCGGTACCCGACGAACCGTAGCTGTATTTGCCGGGATTGGCTTTCAAGAGCGCGATGAACTCGCGCATATTCTCTACCGGCAGTTTGGGACTGATTACCATCACCGGCGCGAAACGCGTGATCAGCGAGACCGGTTTGAGGTCGCGCAGCCAATCGTAGGGCAGATCCTTGGTCACCGAGGCATGCACGATGCCGGTGACCGAATGATAGAGCAGGGTGTAGCCGTCGGGATTGGAACGCACGACCGCGTCGGTTGCGATTGCGCCGCCGCCCCCGCCCTGATTGATGATGATGATCGATTGTCCGAGCTCTCTGCCGAGCTGGTCGGCGGCGATGCGGGCGGTGACGTCGATGCCGCCGCCGGGCGGAAACGGCACGTACATCTTGATCGGACGTGTCGGAAAGTCCGATTGCGCAAACGCCGGAAGCGCGAGTACGCCGGCGACGCAGACAGCCCACAGCACGGCCAGTCCTTGCGGCAGTTTCCTCATGGCTCTCACATTGTTTCGGTGGGGTTCTGCCCACGCGCGGGCAACCCGGCCTTGTTGTGGCTGCCACTATCGCCGGCTTGCCCGGGCAAGCAAGTCACGGCGGTGGATGGTTGGCATGTCGTTCTGTCGAGTGTCATAGTTGCCGCATTCGGATATCCAGAGCACGACCGCGTTCGCGGCGAATGAAAACGGGGCAGGGATGAAAACAAGCACCGATCGGATTTTGACGACGCATATCGGCAGCCTGCCGCGGCCCGACGATCTGTTCGAGATGATGCTGGAACGGATGGACGGCAAGCCGGTCGACGACAAGGTCTACGCCGCGCGGGTGCAGAGGGCGGTCAACGAGAGCGTGCGCGAGCAGGCCGCCGCCGGACTCGACATCGTCAGCGACGGCGAGATGGGCAAGCCGAGCTTCATCACCTATGCGGCATCGCGGCTGGATGGTTTGACCAGCCGCGAGGGATCGCGGCCGAGCCCGTTTGCAACGTCGCGCGAAACTATCGCCTTTCCCGGACTATTACGAGTTGGCGCTCGCGCAGCAGGTTACTGCACGGCGCCGCCGGTCACTGACCGTCTGTAGCGGACCAATCAAGTACAAAGGCCAGGCAGCGCTGAAGGCCGATCTCGCCGTGCTGAAAAATGCGCTCGACGGCGTTGCAGTGACCGAGGCGTTCGTGCCGGCGATCGCGCCGTCCAATGTCGAGGCGACAACGCCGAATGAATATTATCCGACGGCCGAGGCCTATGTGTTCGCCATCGCCGCGGCGATGCGCGAGGAATACAAGGCGATCGTCGATGCCGGCTTTGTGCTGCAGATCGACGATCCGTTTCTCGTGACTTATTACATCACGCGTCCCGATCTCGATGTCGCCGCATGCCGCAAGTGGGCGGAGCTGCGGGTCGACGCGCTCAACAGCGCGCTCGCCGGCATTCCCGAAGACCGCATCCGCTTTCATACCTGCTACAGCATCAATATGGGCCCGCGCATCCACGACATGCAGCTCAAGGATATCGCCGACATCATTCTGAAGGTTCGCGCCGGCGCCTATTCGTTCGAGGCTTCCAATCCGCGGCACGAGCATGAATGGGAAGACTGGAAACGCGCCAATATTCCCGACGGCAAGATCCTGATCCCGGGCGTGATCACGCAGTCAACCGTGCTGGTCGAGCATCCGGAACTGGTGGCGCAGCGTATCGAGCGCTATGCCGGCATCGTCGGCCGCGAACGCGTCATCGCCGGCGCGGACTGCGGCTTTGCTTCATTCGCGGGTTCCAACGAAGTACACCCGTCGATCGTCTGGGCGAAGTTCAAGGCGCTGGTGGATGGCGCACGCATCGCCAGCGGCCGGCTGTGGCGCCGGGCGGCGTGAGGCGACGATCAAACGCCGAGCCAACGGTGCAGGATTTCCGGCTGCTCGCGCACGGCCTGCGCGGTCAGCGCTTCGACCATGTGGCCGTTGTTGAGAATGTAGGCGCGGTCGGCCAGCAGCATCGCCGCGGAGATATTCTGCTCGACGATCAGGATCGTCTGCCCGGCGTCGGCGAGCTTGCGGCAGGTGGCGAGCAGATCACGCACGATGACCGGCGCCAGTCCTTCGAACGGTTCGTCAAGCAACAGGATTTTCGGCTCGCGCACCAGCGCGCGCGCGATCGCGAGCATCTGCTGTTCGCCGCCGGATAGATCGGTGCCGCGGCTGCCACGCCGCTCCTTGAGCCGCGGAAACGTGGTGTAGACCCGCTCGAGCGGCCAGCGATTTGGCGCGGTCAGCCCGGCCAAGATGATGTTCTCCTCGACATTGAGGCTGCCGAAGATGCGGCGGTCCTCGTGCACGAGTTGCATGCCGGCCTGCGCGATGACGTGACTCTTCTTGCCCGCGATCTCCGTTCCGTCGAGCACGATCGAACCGGTGCGCGGCGTCACCACGCCCATCAGACTTTTCAGCGTCGTGCTTTTGCCGGCGCCGTTGCGGCCGAGCAAAGCCACCACCTCATTGCGCTCGACCTTGAGCGCCACGTCAAACAGGATGTGAGAATCCCCGTAGTAGGAATTCAGCCCGTTGACTTCGAGCAGGCTCATGCCGCCATTACTCCGCCCAGATAGGCTTCCTGCACGGTCTTGTTGCCCTTGATCTCGGCCGGCGTGCCTTCGACCAGCACGCGGCCTTCCTGCAGGACGGTGACGCGCTCGACCAGCTCGAACAACGCATCCATGTCATGATCGATGATGATCATGGTGCGGCCCTGACTGATCGATTTGAGCAGCTTGACCATTTCGACACGCTCAAGCGGGCTCATGCCGGCAAGCGGCTCGTCGAGCAGGAGCAAGCTTGGCGAACTCGCCAGCGCCAGGCCGACCTCGAGCCGGCGCTTCTCGCCGTAAGCCAACGACGCCACCGGCCAGTCCGCGCGTCCGGTCAGATCAACCAGTGCCAGCGTGTGTTCGACCTGTTCGGACAGGCCGGGAATGTTGGGTATGCGGCGGAACATGTCGAGGCGGAATTTGCCGCGCCGCTCGGCGAGCGCCGCGATGGTGACGTTCTCGCGCACGGTGAGCCGCGTGAACAGCTGATTGACCTGATAGCTCTTGGTCAGTCCGAGTTGGCACACGTCAGTGACGGACATGCCGGTAATGTCGCGGCCCTCGAACACGATCTGGCCGGAGGTCGGCTCGACCTCGCAGGTCAGCATCTTGAAGAAGGTGGTCTTGCCGGCGCCGTTCGGCCCGATGATGCCTCGCCGCTCGCCTTGCTGGACCGAAAAATTGATGTCGCTATTAGCGACGAGGCCGCCGTAGCGCTTGGTGAGCAGCGTCGCCTCGAGAATTGGCCCGGAGTAATCGCCAGCCTTCCGGCGCAGCGCCGGCATCGGCGTCGCCGGCGCTGCGGTGGCTGGAAGCGGCGCCGACTTTGCGTCGGCGGCGGGCAGGGTGGCCGCGCTCTCGGGTTTGGCGCCGGGTGCGAAACCGTGAGCTGCCAGTTCGTAGAGATCCTTGAAACCGCCGATCAGTCCATGACGCAGGAAGCAGACGAGCAGCACGAACACGATGCCGAGAACGAGCTTCCAGGTCGCGCCGAGATGCAGCGTCGTCTGCAGGAAATCGCTCAGATAAAGCCAGAGCGTGGCGCCGACCAGCGGGCCGAACAAGGTTCCGGCGCCACCGATCGCGGTCTGCATCACGAGCTGCCCGGAGGTATCGAACGTGAAGGCATCGGGCGGCATGAAGCCCTGCATCACGCCCAGCAGTCCGCCGGCAAAGCCCGCATAGGCGGCGGCGATCACGAAGGCGGCGAGCTTATAGCCGTGGATGTTGTGGCCGACCGCGGCGGCGCGCAGCGGATTGTCGCGGATGGCGCGCAGGATGGCACCGACCGGCGAGCGCACGATGCGCAGCGCGAGCACGAGGCCGATGAAGTACCAGAACGCCAAGAACCAATAGAGCGAGGTGTCGTTGTTGAACTGCAGCGTGGTGGAACCGAGCGGCAGCGTTGGCGACGGCACGCCCGGCAGCCCGTTCTCGCCGCCCGTATAGGCGGAAAGCGGATTGAACTCGACGAAGAAGAACACCTCGGCGATCGCCACGGTGATCATGGCGAAATAGATGCCGGTGCGCCGCAGCGCAATCAGCCCAACCAGGAGGCCGATGATCGCGGACACGATCGTGCCGACAATGAGGCTCGAAATGACGTCCGGATAATTGAGGACGGTGAGCAGGTAAGCGGCCACCATGCCGCCGGTGCCGAAAAACGCCGACTGGCCGAACGACAGGAGTCCGGTGAAGCCGAAGAGAATGTCGAAGCCGAGGCCGAACAGGCCCCATACCAGGATGCGGTTCACGGTGGTCGGCGTGAAGCCGAGATAGGGCAGAATGAACGGCGCGGCGATCAGGCCGGCGGCGGTCAGTATCTCGACGAGAAGGGGACGTTGCCTGAGCATCAGATCGCAGCGCTCATTCGCGGCCGGCGGCGCCGAGCAGCCCGTAGGGGCGCAGCACCAGCACCAGCGTCATGGCGACGAACAGCATGACGTAAGCATAGCCAGGATTGAACATCGAGGTAATGCTGATGATCTCGCCGGCGATCAGGCCGCCGAGTACCGCGCCCGGAAACGAGCCGACGCCGCCGATGACGACGACCACGAAGGTCTGCACCAGGATCGACTCGCCAACATCGGGCGCGATCGAGACTACCGGCGCGTTGATAATGCCGGCAAAGCCGGCTGCCATGGCGCCGATGCCGAACACCAGCATGAAGATCTTGTAGACGTCGATGCCGAGCGAATTGACCATCACCGAGTTTTCGATGCCGGCGCGCACGATCATGCCGATGCGGGAGCGATAGAGTACAAGGTAAAGCGCGAGCAGCGCCACCGCAACGATGCCAAGGAGCGCGAGGCGGTAGGTCGGATAGAACATGAAGCCGAGCGAGGTGATGCCGCCGAAGGGAGGCGGCGCCGGGACGGCCTTCGACAGGCTGCCGAAGAAGAACCGTACGGCCTCGACGAACACGATGCCGAGGCCGAACGTGACGAGCAGCTGATCCTCGTGCGGCCTTGAGTAAAAATGACGGATGACGATCCGTTCCATCACCACGCCGACCAGCATCACGAACAGCGATCCGGCGATGACGGCGACGACGAATGACCCGGTGTAGTCGTAGGCCACCCAGCCCGCATAGCCGCCGAGCATGAACATGGCGCCGTGCGCCAGGTTCAGCACGCCGAGGGTGCCGTAGATGATCGTCAGGCCGGACGAGATCAGCGCGAGCAGTGCGCCGAGCACCAGCCCGTTGAAGCACTGCGAGATGAAATTGCCCCAGTTGATCACGTAGTCGTTCGCCTTTGGTGCATCCGCCCTAACTGGCGCCGGTCAGCGCCCGCAATGCACGTGTTGCCCGATGCACACAGCCGTCGAGGGCCGCGCTCATCGCGCGACCCTCAGCGAGAGAATGTGGTCCTTTCCGCATCGACAGCGGAGAAGATTTTCGCCGTGAAGCCGTCAGGTATAGTCGCCGAGTTTGCAGCCGAAGGCATCGGGCTTCTGCATCAGACCCGCGCCCGGCACGACCTCGGTGACCTCCCAGTAGTCCTCCTTGTTCTTCATCGCCTTCGGCGCCTTGCCGCGGACGATGATCACCGGCCGCACCAGCTGATGATCCTCGGGGCGGAAATGCACGTCGCCCACCGTCGACGGGAAGGTCTCGCCCTTCTCGTACTGCTTGATGACGTCCGGCGGATAGAATGTGCCAGCCTCCGACACCATGCGCGCCCAGATGGCGAACGACATGTAGGAGTTGTTGGCGCCCCATTCCGGCCGGTAGCCGTATTTCTTGTTGAAGGCTTCGACGAACATTTTGGCCAGCGGATACTTGTCCTGCAGCGTCCACCAGAAATCGGTCGCCGCGTAGACGCCTTCCGTCAGCTCCGGACCGACTTCCTTCGCCAGGAACGGGATCTGGTAGGGAATGACCATTTTCATCTTCGGCGTCAGGCCGAATTGCTTGGCCTGCTGCACCGACAATACGGCGTCGCGTCCCCAGTTGACGTTGACGATGAACTCGGCGCCCGAATTGGCGATGTTGGTAAGATATTGGCTGAAGTCCTGGGTGCCGAGCGGCGAGATCTGGTTGGTTACCATGGTCCACCCGCCGTTCTTGGTCAGATACTCATTCACCGACTTGGTGACGGTATGGCCGTAGGTGTAGTCCGGCGTCATGAACGCTGCTTTGCGGTTCTTGCCGTATGCCTTGACCAGCACCGGACCGATCGCATTCGCCGCGGTCTCGCCGTAGAAATTCTGGCGGAAGCCGTAGCGCACGCAATCCTTGCCGGTGGTGTCGTTCGAGCCCGAAATGCCCGTGACATAGAGGATCTTCTGCCGTTCGGCGAAGTGGTTGAGGGCCACCGCGACCGCGCTCGAGGTCGAGCCGGTCATCAGAATGATCTTGTTCTGATTGATAAAAGTCTGTTCCTCCTGCACCGCATCGTTCGGCTTGGCGCCGCTGTCGGCGACCAGCAGGTTGACCTTCTTGCCGAGCAGTCCCTTGGTGACCTTCGGGGCGATCTTCTTCAACAGCGGGTCGCCATTGTTGATATGTTCGACCGCGAGCTGCCAGCCTTTGAGTTCGTCTTCGCCTTGCACCGCATAGGCGCCGGTCCGTGGCACCGCCGCCCCGATGGAGACGGTGTCACCCTGCGAGCCGGCCGGCCAGGTGCCGATCGGCGGCTTGTCATCCGCGAAGGCGGGAATGAGCCCGAACTGCTGCCCGCCGAACGAAAAGGCGCCGATGCCCGCGCCGGTTGCGACCGCTTGCCGCAGCAGCCCGCGTCGTGAAAATCCGCTGGCGGACTGCGAGTTGTCCTTGGTCATAATTACCTCCCTTGATCGCGCGTTCTGCTTGCGCTTTTGACATTCCGCCGTACGGCGGGGGTAGCTTTAGCAGTGCCGATTGATACAGATTACACTGATGGCCGGTTCGTCGCTATGGACCGGCGTTTTGCGTTAACGCCCCGGGCCGGGCAAATGCACGGCACCTGCCGGTTGGCCCGGGGCTGAGAAGTTTATCGAGCGGACCGAGCCCTAAAATCAAGTTGGACTAAAGTCGTTGACCGCAAGCCCCCGACACCAGATCCAGCGCAGAGACCGGATGGCCAGCAACCCGGCCTTCGGTCACCGCAAGCTCAAGTTGGGCACGTTTCAGACTAATCTCGACTCCGGCTGCGTCATGTCGGACCTCGACGGCCGGCTCGACATTACGTGGCCCAATACCGTCACCCTGGCGCAACTCGGCGACGAGATGGATTTCGAGGCGCTGGTGCCGGTGGCGCGCTGGAGCGGTTTCGGCGGTGCCACCGATCCGCAGGGGCACGGCTTCGAGACTTATACCTGGGCTGCGGGGATCGCCGGCGCGACCCGACATTCGGGCGTGGTATCGACCTCGCATGTCGCGCTCAACCACCCGATCATCGCCGCCAAGCAATCGACGGTGATCGATCACATTTCCAACGGCCGCTACACGCTCAACATCGTCAACGGCTGGAATTTTCCGGAAATGGAAATGTTCGGCGTCTCGCTCCTCGAGCACGAGGACCGCTACGTCTGCGCCGAAGAATGGCTTTCCATCGTCAAGCGGCTGTGGACGCAGGACGAGCCTTTCGACCACGACGGGAAATTCTACCGTATCAAAGGCGGCTATCTGCAGCCGAAGCCGATCCAGGAGCCGTATCCGGCGATCATGAACGCGGGCTCGTCTGAGCGCGGCCGGCATTTCGCCTGCAAGCATTGCGATCTCGTCTTCACCAATATTCGCACCCACGACATCGCCACCAACACCGCTCACGTCGCGGGCTATTACAAGTTGGCCCGCGAGGAATACGGCCGCGAGGTGCGGGTGTGGTCGAACGCCACCATCATCCAGGCCGAGACCGAAAAGGAAGCGCGCGACTTCTATAAGTATTACGTGCACGAGAAGGGGGACTGGGCGGCCGCGCGCCATGTCATCGATACGATGGGGGCGGAGATCAATGCGCGCGACTATCCGGAAGAGCGGCGCAAGGCCATGGCTGAGATGATGATCTCCGGCTGGGGCGGCTTCCCGCTGATCGGCACCAAGGAGCAGATCGTCGACGGCCTGCTGACGCTGTCGAAGATCGGCCTCGACGGCGTGCTGCTGTCGTGGCCACGCTACATCGAGGGTATGCGCGAATTCCGCGACGTGACCTACCCGCTGCTCAAGCAAGCAGGGCTGCGGGATTAGGGGTAATCGAAGCGGTCCCGGTGGATTAGGATCGAGAAAAGAACCGTCAGAAGTACAAGACCGCCAGAAGAACAAGGATGCAGGGATGGCCAAGTCAGATTTTCGCCCCTTCGTGCCGGAAATGGGCAAGGCCGTTCACTTCGGAAAAACCACGCAGCAATTCTTTGACGCCGTCATTCCGGACCGTGGTCCGAAGGAGAAAGCCGGCGTGGAGAAATATCTGTCGACGCCTTTCAAGGGCATCACCACGGACGGCAATATCGTTCCCGGCCTCTTCGCGCTACGGCCTGAATCCGCGCCGACGCGAGAGATCGTCCAAACGGCTTCGGCGTTGCTGGCGCAACTGAGCCCGGAACAAAGAGAGGTGGTCTGCCTTCCTCTCGAGTTGCGGGAGCGCGAGCTGTGGCAGAACAGCATCGCCCGCTACGAGCGATTTGGTCTCCGCCTCGATGAGGCTCCGGCGAACCTGCGGGACGCGGCGATGGCGGTGGTGCGCGCGAGCCTCAGCGCCGCCGGCTATCAGAAGGCGCGCAATCTGATGAAGCTCAACGCCTTTCTCGGCGAACTCGTCGGCGCGCCGCTGCTGCTCGGCGAGTGGTCCTACCAACTGCACTTCTATGGTGAGCCGTCTGCGACCGAGCCTTGGGGCTGGCAGATCAGCGGCCACCATCTGATCATCACGTGCTTCGTCCTGGGCGACCAGATGACGTTGACGCCGACCTTCATGGGGGCGGAGCCGAGCCGCCCGGATACCGGGAAATACGCCGGCTTGGCCGCATTCGAGGACGAAGAGCGCCTCGGATTGCAGTTTGCGCGCAATCTGTCGGCGGATCAGAAGCGCAAGGCCATCTTTTCCGACAGTCTGCTTCCGGACCACCTTCCACCCGGCCGGCATCAGGGCGTCGACGGCCTGATCCTGAGCGCGCGGCAAAAGAACAATGCGATCATTCCCTATGAGGGTATTCGCGGGGCCGAACTTGAGCCGCAGCAGCGGCAGGCGCTGCTCGATCTGACGCAATGCTATCTGTCCACGCTGCCCGCAGGGCCGCTTGCGGCGCGCATGAGCGACGTCGAACGGCATTTCGCGGCGACGCATTTCTGCTGGGCTGGCGGCCTGGATGACGATAGTCCGTTCTATTACCGCATCCAGAGTCCGGTGGTGATGATCGAGTTCGACCACCAGAGTGGGGTGGTGTTGAAAAATCCCGAGCCGAAGAAATTTCACGTTCATACCATCGTGCACACGCCCAACGGCAACGACTTCGGCATGGACCTTTTGCGCCTGCACTACGAGACGGCGCCGCATCACCAAGGCGCCCACCATCATCACCACCATCACGGGCCCACTTCGACCCGGCATCGCTTCGAGCCCGGCTGATTCAGGTCCGATATCTTTGGGTCCGACATGACTGACCGGCCGCGTCTCAAAATCGCCGTTGCCGACTATGGTCACACCCGCCTGATCAAATCCGGCGCCGTGCCGATCAATGGCATCGAGCCTGACTTCGTGTCGGTTGTTCCCATTATCGGCGCGTTTCGCCGGATGGTGCGTGACCTCGAGTTCGACGTCTGCGAGATGGCGCCGACCACCTACATGATTGCCCGTGCGCTCGGCGCGCCGTTCATCGCGCTGCCGATTTTTCTGATGCGCCGCTTTCATCACGGTGGCTTCGTGGTCCGGCCCGACGCCGGCATCAAGCTGCCGAAGGACCTCGAAGGCAAGAAGGTCGGTGTTCGCGCCTATTCGGTCACGACGGGGGTGTGGACCCGCGGCATTTTTGTCAACGAGTACGGACTCGACTCCAGCAAGGTGACCTGGGTGGTCGACGACGAGGAACATGTCACGGCGCTGAAGCTGCCGCCGAACGTGATCCACGCGCCGGAAGGCCAATCGTTGCAAGGCATGATGAAGTCCGGTGAGATCGAGGCCGGCTTCAGCGGACCCGCCGGCGTCGGCCGCGCCGGTCCGCCAATCAGCGGCTGGGACAGGGCAGGCGCCGGTGCCGCCGATACCGATGTCTATCCGGAACTGATCGCCAACGCCGAACAGGTCGAGGCCGACTGGTACCGCAAGAGCGGCATCTACCCGATCCACGGGTTGATCGTGGTCAAGGACGAGCATATTGCGCGTCACCCTTGGCTCGCACGCTCGTTGATGGACGCCTTCGTGGCGGCCAAACAGCCCTATCTCGAAGATCTCGGGCGAGGGCAGGGCGACCGGCCGGAAGACAATCGCTACCGCAAGTTCCTGTCGCTGATGGACGATCCGCTGCCGTATGGTATGACGGCGAACCGCGCCAGCATCGAGGCGCTGGTTACCTACAGCCTGCAACAGGAGCTGATCCCGTCACGGCCGCAGCTCGATCACGTCTTCGTCGCGATCGACCCTTAGATTTTGGCAAGACTTCGGCAAGACTGCATTTTGGAAAGGCCGTGCCGACTCTGTTTGGCACTGGGCAAATAAAGCGAGGAACGCACGGTTATGGCGACTGCCACGAAGGTCAAACTGCATACGATGTTGGGCAACTACCCGAACACAATGCCGCTCAAGAGCGGCGCTGTTCGTTCGGACCTCGTCGATTTCGACTTTGTCGAAGTGAAGGTCGCCAACAGCATGTTCAAGGGCGTGGTGCGCGACGCCAAGTACGACGTCGCCGAACTCGCGATCGTGACCTATTTGCAGGCCAAAGCGTACGGCAAGCCGTATGTGCTGGTGCCGGCCGTCGTGGTGAGCCGCGGTCAGCACCACACCATCGCCTACAATCCCGAACGCGGCGCGCTCAAGCCTTCCGATCTCAATGGCAAGAAGGTCGGCGTGCGCGCCTATACGGTGACGACCGGCACCTGGGTGCGCGGCATACTGGCAAGTGACTACGGCGTCGACCACAACAAGGTCGAGTGGATCACCTTCGAGGACCCGCATGTCGCCGAGTATCACGATCCCGCCATCGTCAAGCGCGCACCCGCCGGCAAGGACCTGACGCAGATGCTGCTCGACGGCGAGGTCGCTGCCGGCATTGTCGGCGATAAGCTGCCCGACCCTAAACTCAAGCACTTGATTCCAGATCCCGAAGCGGCCGCGCAGAAATGGGCCGAGCGCCACGGCGGCGTTCCGATCAATCACATGCTGGTGGTCAGGCAGGAGCTGTCGCGCTCGCGGCCTGACGTGGTCCAGGACATTTTCCGGCAAATGCACGCGAGCAAGCTCGCCGCCGGGCTGAAGGATGGCGGCACGCTCGATCCCTACCGTTTTGGCGTCGAGGCGTGCCGGCCGATCCTGGAAATCATCATCGATTTCTGCCACCGGCAGGAGCTGATCCCGCGCCGCATCGCGGTCGACGAATTGTTCGACGATACGACGCGTGCGCTGAAGATCGCCTAGCGATCTCTGCGCGCCGCGGCGCCGGTGTGCCGCGTGCAAGCAAGGAGCCGTGCATGGACATCAACAAGGAGCAGGTCGGTGACGCCTATGTGGTGTCGCCCACCGGCCGCCTCGACGGCATCTACAGCACGGCGTTTGCCAACGAGGTCGGCGAGCTGATCGCCGGCGCTCATCCGAAAATCCTGATCGACTTCGCCGAGATCGACTTCGTCACCAGCGCGGGCATTCGCGCGGTTCTGCTGTTGATGAAGAAGGCGAAGGCCTCAGGCGCCGCGTTTGCGCTCTGCGGGGTCAACGATCAGGTGCGGGAAGTTCTCGACGCGACCGGCCTGGAGTCGATTATCCCGATTTATCCAGACCGGACGGAGGGATTGGCGGCACTCAACGAGGCCCAAGCGGAGCAAACGCCGGCTGAGAATCCCCAAGGCACCACGTCCTCTCCCGAGGTCAAGCAGTCGCCAGAATAAAAGTTGCAACATAGGGCCGCCGCCGTTCGCCCTTGCGCACGCGCGGCCAAGACCGCACAGGGCTTTCCATGGCTTCGGCTCTCGCGAAAGGCGCAAGCGGCGCCGTCCGGGCACTCGCCTGGCTCGGCCGTCAGGGCACGCGCGCGCTCGCCGCCCTGGTGTTCATCGGCATCGCCGTGCCGCCGCTTGGCGCCTTGCTCAGGCCTTACGTCACGGCCGCCATTTTTCTCCTGCTCTGCGTGTCGTTCACGCGGGTCGATATCGCGGCTTTGCGTGCCCACATGCGGCGGCCGGGTATCGTGCTGGCGGCGACGGCGTGGTCGACGCTGGTGGTGCCGCTCATGGTCGGTCTCGCCTGCGTCGGCACGGGGCTCGACAAGTACGCCCCCGACCTGTTTCTCGGGCTCATGCTGCAGGCGGTCGCGTCGCCGATGATGGCGGCGCCGGCGCTGGCCGCGCTGATGGGGCTTGACGCCACGCTGGTGCTGATCGCGCTGGTGGCGTGTACGGCGCTTGTGCCGTTCACCGCGCCAGTTTTTGCCTATCTGTTCTTCGGTGCGCAGCTGATGCTGTCACCGTTTGCGCTCGGCGTGAAACTTTTTGCCATTCTCGGCGGCTCGCTGCTGGTGGCCGCGGTGATCCGCCGCATTGTCGGCGCCGCCGCCATCGAGCGCTACCGCGAACCGATCGACGGTCTCAACATTCTGCTGCTGCTGGTGTTCGTCACCGCCGTGATGGGCACCGTGGCCGGCAGCTTTCTGGCCGATCCCTTGAAAGTCGGCGCGATTTTGGTCTTGTCGTTTGCGGTATTCTTTGTATTTCTCGGTCTGACGGTGTTGATCTTCAAGAAACTCGGGCGCAAGCACGCGCTGGCGCTCGGGCTGATGGTCGCGCAACGCAATATGGGACTGATGCTGGCGGCGACGGCGGGGGTGCTGCCTGCGGCGACTTGGCTCTATTTCGCACTCTCGCAGTTTCCGATCTATATCACCCCGCACCTGTTGCGGCCGATAGCGCGCGCAAAAACAGCCTAGGAGCAGACGAATGCCACGGATGAAGGGCGCGGAGCTGATCACCGAGTATCTGGTCGCCAACGACATTCCCTACGTGTTCGGCATCTGCGGCCACGGCAATGTCGGCATGCTCGATCCGCTTTACGCCGCGCGCGACCGCATCACGCTGATCTCGCCGCGCCATGAGCAGGTGGCCGCCCACATGGCGGACGCCTATTTCCGCGTCCGCCACAAGCCGGTGGCGACGCTCACCTCGTGCGGGCCGGGCTCGTGCAACATCATCATGCCGCTCGCCTGCGCGCTCACCGATTCGTCGGCGCTGCTTGCCATCACCGCCAATGTGCCGACGCAACAGTTCAACCGCAGTCCGTTTCAGGAGATCAACCGGCATTTCCAGGCCGATTTCGTCAACATCGTGCGTCCGGTGGTCAAGCGCAGTTTCCAGCCGACGCGCGTCGACATGCTGCCGCTGGCGCTGCGCCAGGCCACGACCGCGATGCTGTCGGGCCGGCCGGGGCCGGTGAATGTCGATGTGCCGTTCAACGTCTTTCAGGAAGAAGACAACGTTGAGGTGCCGCCGCCGGCGCCGCCGCTCAACGCGCAGCGGGGAGGGGCCTCGCCCGAGGAAATTTCCCGCGCGGTCGATCTCATCCTCGCCGCGCGACGGCCGGTGCTTTTCATCGGCCATGGCGTGACGCTGTCCGAGGCCAGCCGCGAGCTGACTGAGTTCGCCAAAAAGCTCGGCATTCCGGTGATCTCCTCGCCCAACGGCATGGGTTGCCTCGACATGACCGATCCGCTGTCGCTCGGCTTTATCGGGCGCAACGGCGCGTTCCCCGCCAACGAGGCCGGCCGCCGCGCCGATCTCGTGCTCGCCATCGGCGCACGATTTGATGACCGCTCGGCCTCGTCATGGCTGCCGGGCTTTTCGTGGAATTTTCCGAACACCAAACTCATCCATGTCGATGTCGATCCGGACGAGATCGGCCGCAATTATCCACCCGATCTCGGCATCCTCGCCGATGCGCGCACGTTCCTGCGCCAGCTTCTCGGCGAGATCGAGCGTCGCAACGCCAAGTCCGCCACCAGGGAGTGGCTCGCTGATATCGCGGGCTGGCGCGCCGAATGGGAGAAATTCATTCGGCCGAATTTCGAGGCGCACACCTCGCCGCTTCGCCCCGAGCGCGTTGTCGCCGATTGTCAGGCGGTGCTGCCCGACGACGCCATTATTTGTTGCGACGTCGGCGTCAGTCATAACTGGTACATGCAGTTCTGGAACGCGCGCAAACCGCAGACCATGCTCAATTCGTGGGGCTTTTCCGGCATGGGTTTCGGCGCGTCAGGCGCACTCGGCGCCAAGCTCGCCGCGCCGGACCGGCCGGTCGTTGCGATCACCGGCGACGGCTGCTTCACCATGGTGCCGCACGTTCTTTGCACCGCGGTCGAGTACAACATTCCGGTGGTGTGGGTGATCTGGAATAATTTCGGCTGGGTGTCGATCCGCGACATTCAGCTCGGTCTGTTTGGTGGCCGCGAACACGGCACCATGTTCCACCAGGGCGCCAACAAGAATCCGTACAATCCGGATTTCGCCGCCTGGGCCAAGGCCGCGGGCGTCGAGGCGGCTACCGTCACGCGCTCGGAGGATTTCCGTGGCGCACTCGAACACGCCGTGAAGGCCAACAAGCCCTATCTGCTCGATGTGCATGTCGACGCCGAAGTGCGTCCGCCTACGACAGGCGCCTGGCAATTGCCGCCGACGCCCTACAAGGAGCCCGTATTTGGCCAGCGGTTCCTGCCAGATACAGCGCCGATGAAATAGCTTTTCGCGGCTTGTTTAGGGTTCACGTTTCGCTCGCCCCCGCGCACGCGGGGACCCAGTCTGGATTCCCGCTTGCGCGGGAATGAGCGGAACAAAAATATCGCGCCGCGGCCCGCGAACATTACCGCGCTGTAATGCGCATCATTGCGTCGAATTAATCCGCGCGACACGTGCGGGTAATTCGCGATGCCCAATTAATACTTCAACGGCGGGTGCGCCGCCGGCCGAATTCCATCGATGGAGATAGTGATGACTGGAATGAATCCTCAAACGCCCAACAAGCGCAGCGCATTTGGCACCCGCCGTGTCGCCCTGATGGCATCGGTCGCGGTCCTGGGCGCATTCGTCCTGCTCGCCGGCCCGGGCGGCTACCGTCCGGCCGACCTTGGCTTTGGCGCGCCGCCGGCGAATGCCGCCGAGGCGACGTTGCAGCATCCCGCAGGCTTCGCCGACATCGTCGCCAAGGTCAAACCCGCGGTGATCTCGGTGCGGGTGAAGATCGACGGAACCGCCGAGGAAACCGGCTTGCGGCATAATGGCAGCGACGACGAAGCCATTCCGTTCGCGCCGGGTTCGCCGCTGCAGAAATTCTTCCAGCAGTTCGGCGACCAGGACGGCCAGGGCGGTACGGGCTCCCCGCAACCGCATCAGATGGTCATCGGCGAAGGCTCGGGCTTTTTCATCTCGGCTGACGGCTATGCGGTGACCAACAACCACGTCGTCGATCACGCCAAGTCGGTCCAGGTGACCACCGCCGACGGGACCATCTACAAGGCCAAGGTTGTTGGCACCGATCCGAAGACCGACCTCGCCCTTATCAAGATCGACGGCAAGAGCGACTTCCCGTACGTGAAATTCGCCGATCATGAGCCGCAGGTCGGCGACTGGGTGATCGCGGTCGGCAACCCGTTCGGACTGGGCGGCACCGTCACGGCCGGCATCGTGTCGGCGGCGAGCCGCGACATCGGCGCAGGGCCCTATGACGATTACATTCAGATCGATGCGCCGATCAACAAGGGCAATTCCGGCGGACCGGCATTCGACGTCAACGGCAATGTGATCGGCATCAACACGGCGATCTACTCGCCGTCTGGCGGCTCGGTCGGCATCGGCTTCGATATTCCGGCACAGACCGCCAAGCTGGTCATAACCCAGCTCAAAGAGCACGGCTCGGTGACGCGCGGCTGGCTCGGCGTACAAATCCAGCCGGTCAGCGCCGGCATCGCCGACAGTCTCGGCATGAAGAAAGCCGAGGGCGCCATCGTCGACAGCGCTCAGGCCGGCAGCCCGGCGGCCAAGGCCGGCTTGCAGCCAGGTGACGTCATCACCGCCGTCAACGGCACCAGCGTGAAAGACGCGCGCGGACTGGCTCGCCAGGTTGCCGGGCTCGCGCCTGACAGCGCGGTCAAGCTCGACGTGCTGCGCAACGGCGAGTCACGGACGGTTTCGGTGATGCTTGGCCGCATGCCGGAACAGCAGCAGGCTAACGCCGGCAGCACGCAGCAGCAGCCGACCAATGGCGTGCCCCATCTCGGCCTGCGCGTGGCGCCTGCCTCTGACGTTGAGGGCGCCGGCCAACAGGGCGTGGTGGTAACGGGCGTCGATCCGAATGGGCCCGCCGCCGAGGCCGGTTTCCAGGCCGGTAACGTCATCCTCGACGTCGGCGGCAAGACAGTCTCGACCGGCGCCGATGTGGCCAAGGCACTGACTGAGGCCAAGGCCCAAGGCAAGCATGCCGTCTTGATGCGTGTGAAATCGGGTACCGCCACGCAATTCGTGGCGGTGCCGCTCGGTAACGCGTAACAGGCGACGCGTACCGCAAGTGGCTGGCCCAGCCGGCGTGCCGTCGTCTCCAGACACGCTTGGCGCTCCAGCCGGTGAGGGCGGGCTTTTTCGGCCCGTCCTCATTCGTTTGAGGGTTGTTGCGGCCGTGCCGCAAGCTTCTTCGCATTGCCGCCGCCGCGAAAGCGGGTTACGAGTTGCGCCAGGGCGACCGTGAGGCGGGCCGTGCCGATGCGAGGGGCGCGTCCGGGAGTTTCAGGCAATGCAGCCGTTTCGGGCGATGCAGGCTTGGTCAATCCGCACGACGCGAAGCGTCAGAATTCTCGGCGCCGTATTGTTGCTCGCCATGGCCGCTGTCGTCGCGGTACCCGTGCACATGCTCGGTCAGAGCGCTGTATTTACTGCGCCTGGCCGTGCTGAAGGGGCCGGGCCGCCGTTGTCGATCGGCGTCGCGGCGACCGGTCTCGTCAACGACATCGCGGTGCAAGAAGGCAGCCGCGTGCAGGCTGGCCAGCTTCTGCTTCAGTTGGCTTGCTCGGCGCAGGAAGCCGATGTGCGCACGCGTCAGGCGCAGCTTGCCGCCGCGGACGCGACCTACGACAAGTTCCGCAACGGCCCGCGCCCGGATGAGATCGCCGTCGGCCAGGCGGTCGTCAATTTCTCGCAGGCGCGCGCCGACGAAGCCGACAAGACGTTGCAGCGCACGCTGTCGCTGCAGGAGGGCGTTACCGTCACGGCGGCGCACGTGCTTGAGGTCAAGCGCGATGCTCGCATTGCCGCGGCGCAACTCACCGAAGCGCACGCACAGCTTAATCTGTTGCGCGTCGGGTCGCGCGAGGAAGATATCCGGCAAGCGAAGGCGCTCCGCGATGCGGCGGCCGGCGAGCTCGACTCCAGCCGCGCTCGTCTCGCGCAGTGTTCGGTACGAGCCCCGGTCTCAGGCGTCGTACTCGACGTTCTGGTGAATTGGGGTCAGTTTCTCAGCCTGGCGGTACCGCAGCCGCTGTTGCACATCGTCCCGGACGGTCAGGCGCGCGTGCGCGCCGAAGTCGCGTTACACGATTTTTCCCACGTCTGCCCGCAGCAGCGCGCCACGATCGCGTCCGATGCACTGGCGGATGCTGCAATGGGGGCCCAAGTCGTCTCGATCAGTCCGACCATCAGCCGCGCCACGATGGGCGCGGCGGCCAACGCATCGAGCGCCTCAGGCGGCAATGCGGACGCCGGCGATGTCGTGCCCGTTGTCCTGAAAGTCGACGGCAACGCTCCGCCGCTGCCGATCGGTATGCCGGTTACTGTGCACTTCCAGGCTTGCCCGTCGAAGAGCTAGGCGAATCGGCGTTCGCCGTGCTTTCCTGCCCAAAAATGCCGTCGGCGGCGCTGGCGATCGGAAAACTGGTTTCGCGCGAGCAGAATTTCACGAGATTGTCCTGCAACTTGTTCAGGTTGGACAGATCAACAACCTCGTCTGCCGATTTGTCCGTGTAGTATCCGGCCAGCCATGCTGTGATCAGTTTCATCTGATCCTTGTCGGATTTCATGAATTTGCTGCAGGTCATCGTGGACAGATCGAACTGCTGCGCCTTCGCACTCCACGACGCTGTTGATGCGAGAAAGACGAGAGCAATTGCGGTGCTTTTCAAGATTGGCCTCCTTGAAATGATACTCGTTCTAGCCCGGCGCCCGCGCGCGACCACTTCGATGCGAAGAGTTGGTTAAGTGTAAAGGTAACCGCCGGGCGGGGTTTGCGCCCCGACGGAAGTCTCGCGCAGCAGGCTGGTTAATGGCCTTGAATATTATTGTGCGGCAGCGGGCGAAGACGTCTGCGACAGGGATGGTGAGTGGCACGGCAAAATGTACGTAAACCCGACAAAATTCGAATAATCAACATTCGTCTGGTACGGCACGATGTCGACGTTCAAATCCTCATGGACGACGTCATTGAGCGACAGCATGTAGAGCGGATCGATCAAACGCGCCCCGTCGATGTTCCAATAAAGGCCGCCGTATTTGTTCTTTCGCCACGTCAGCTCAGAAGTCTCGTTGGCTTCCCATACCTCCCAGTGCACTTCCGGCAGGTACGCCTTGTTGCCCCCGGGGCGGAACACGCTGGCGAGCCGCTGACCGCGTGCGATCGCCTCGTCGCGCGCTAGTTCTATCGGCTCTTTCAGATTGAGATGGTCGAACTCCGAGTAGTAAAACGTGTTCGGATGGCCCTCGAGGTTGAGCTCCTTCGCGGTATGTTTCAGGAGAAGCGCCTGTTCCTCACCCCAGCCCCAGTTCGCGCGCCACAGCGCGACGACGTGGCCGGGAGCGGGCGAAAAAATCGGTTCGCCGAGCCGGCCGCCGTCAACTCCGGAATGCGGCTGATCGCGCCGCGTTCCGTCGACGTCGTCCCAGCTTGCGTAAAACGAAGTCAGCGGAGAGCATCGCATGTTTGCGGGGTATCGGGGCGTCAATCCCGTTTTGGAAATGTCATAGCCCTTTTTCCAGGCGCCTTTCTCGTGGGCCACGGCGGTCGTCGCGGCTGCGGCGAGAAGCGCCGTCAGGAGGCATGCCGCCGGCACGTAATAGCTTCGACGCATCGTTGCTCCTCGCAGACAGGTTGCAAAATCAATCCCCCAAGCGCGTTACGCGGCCGTATCTTGAACGCTGTGGCCGTTCCCCGAAGCGCCGCGAGCGCGTCCGCGCTGAGCGCTCGGACTTGCCGCGGACGAACTGAGCAGCCACTGGCGCAGTACCCGCGTGCGGCGAGACGGACGCCTCTGATGCGCCACCGCGTCGGTCGCTTTCCGCGGTTGATTGTCCTGCGCCACCACGGTGCTTTCGGCCGGCTGGCTCGGGACGCCATGCCAGCGGCTCCAGCGCGGCAAGGCTTCGCCCTTCATCAAGACCGACAGCGGCCCCAACACCGCGCCCTCGTCCATGCGCGTGCCGTAGAGAACGACCGCCATATTGCCGATCGAACAATACTTGCCGATATCGATCGAGTCGGATTTCATGATCCGATCCTCGAACAGGTGCGGCTGTATGGTCGACCCGAGATTCAGCGCCGCTCTGTCGCCGATCGCGATCAAGTCGAATTCCGACGCCAATGCGGTTTCAAGAAAAACCCATTTGCCGACGCGGCAGCCGAGCAGCCGCAGGAACCAGGCGGCGAGGGGTGTTCCCAACATGGGGGCGAGCAGCGGGGCCGCGGCGGCCTCATAGACGGCATTCACCACCTCGTTGAGCCAGACATACCAGCACCACAGCGGTTTCACTTCGGCTTGGAACCGCGGCATGAACACGTGCCGGAGAAAGGCCGCCATGATGAGGCTGAGGAACGCGGCTGCCAGAGCGAAGACCGGCGTCAGCATCAGGGTCGGTACCAGCGGCAACGCCCGATAGGCCTGATAAACGGCGACACAGAAGGCGGCCAGAGCCGTCATGCTCACAATGCCCGGCAAAATCGCTCTGATCAGATCGACCAGGCCTCGCGCGCTGGTGAGAAAAAGTCCCGGCTCGAAAGTCTGTTCGTTGGAAAAACACGTGACCTTTTCGGTTTCCGGCAACAGAAAGCCGGGCGAGCCGAGCCATCGTGTATGATCGGGGGTCCGATCGAGGCCGGCGGGCGTTGTAGACAGCACGCCGATCAGCCCGTCATCCCCGAGCGTGACGCCGGGCGGCACAAAAGCGCTGTTACCGACGAACGTGCGGCTTCCCACGCGATTGGGACGCAGCGCAATCTCTCCGCCATCGATGATATGGCCGCCGACGATACAAGCATCAGCCAAAAAGCTGCCTTCGCCGATTTCCAGCAAATCGGGCATGGCGTTCGCAACGGTCGATATCTCAACGTTCTTGCCGACCTTGGCGCCCAAGAGCCGCATGATCGAGGGCATGAACAGGGTGGCGTAAAGCGGCAGCACCAGATGCCTGGTGTTGTTCATCAGGTAATGCAGGAACCAGTATCTCAGGAAGGCTACGCTTCGGATCGAATAGCGCCCCGGCTTTACGCTACCGATGAAGTCATGCTTGAGGGTGACGACGAGTTGCAGATACCAGACCGTGGACAGCGGCACCGCGGCAAGCGCCACCGCGAAAGCCGCGAGCGGACCGCCGGGGTAGTATGCAAACCCGATAAGCGCGAGCGCGGGGATTGCGCTGACAATGAGGACGTAGCCCATGACGTAAATAAGGGCGAGGTGAATGAAGCCGAACAAACCGTTGATCAGGACGCCATGCCGCCGTCGCGGTGCGTCTGTGGTGTTGCCCGCCGGCATCGCCGGCGATCCGCGCCGTGTTTCGGAGGATTTCAGCGCGGCGCCGTCCGCCAGAACGGAAAGATCCTCGAGCCGGCTTCCATCCTGCATGCGAACGTCGACGCCGAGAGTGCAATGCGTTCCGACAAAGCACTCCTTGCCGATGGCGATCGGACCGATAATCAGCCAGCCGTCCTCGACCTTGTAGCCGAGGATATGCGTTTCCGGACCGATGCTGCTGTCGCGGCCGATGGAGATGAGATCGAAGGCGGCGCAGACCGGCGTTCCAATATTGACGTTGCGGCCGACTTTGGCGCCCATCGCCCGGTAGTAAAGGCTCATGAGCGGCGTATCGTTGAACATCTCCGACCAGCTTAGAGCCTGAAACCGCGTCACCAGCCACCAGCGAAAATAGTAGAGGCCCCAGACCGGATAGCGGCCAGCCTTGTATTTTCCGATGACGACCCATTTGAGGGTGATGCTGAGAAGCAGCCACGATGGCCAAACCGCAAATCCGCCGGCGGTCGAAATCGCCGCGGCGCGCTGCCAATCCAAAGCGCCGTGGTGCACGGCAAGTACGATCACGATGCCGCACGCCACCGGCGTCGCGACGGCCCCATAGAATGCGAGGAGGCCGAACATCTGCAGCGTCACGCATAGCCAGCGCGTTTTGGGCAGCGGAGGAAACGCTTCGGCAGATTGCCGCCCTCGCGTGCCCGCTGCCGAGGTGCCGGAGGAATTGCTTGCTGCACGCCGCTCTGCGAGAGCGGCGGCGAGTTTGCCGACGGTGCGGTGCTCGTAGAAGTCCACGCACCGAGATGGCAATTCCGGGGAAACTGGTGCGAAACTCGGTCACGATGCGTGCGATCAGAAGCGAATGGCAGCGCAGGTCGACGAAGAAATCGTGGTCTACCGATACGGCCGGAAGATGAAGTATGCGCTGACAGACATCGACGAGGTCGCGTTCCAGATCGGTTTGCGGCGCGGCGATTTGGTCCGGCAACTTGCGCAAGAGATTTTGCGGCGCGGGCAGCAGTTTCCTGTCGACCTTTCCGCTCGTCATTATCGGAAAGTCGCCGACAACATCGACGTATTTCGGAATCATGTAGTCCGGAACGCGATCGGCTAGAGCCTTGCCGAGGGCTAGACGGTCGAGCTGCCGCCCCGGAGCGAGCACCACATAGGCGGCGATTTCCATGAGGCCGTCGCGTTCGACGGTCTTGACCGCCGCCTGCCGGATGTCGGTGTTCTCCAGCAGCAGTCGTTCGATCTCGCCGAGCTCGACGCGAAAGCCGCGAATTTTCACCTGCAAGTCGCCGCGACCGATGAACTGCAATTGTCCGTCGTCCAGGGCGCGCACAAGATCGTGCGTCCGGTACAGGCGACCCGCCTTTTCAAGTCCGGGAACGATCAGGAATTTCTCGCCGGTGAGATCGGGCCGATTGAGATAACCGCGCGCGATGCTATCGCCGCCGATGTAGAGTTCGCCGGCCTCGCCCGGCGCCACGGGCTTCTGATTTTCGTCCAGCACGTAGACGCTGTAGCCCGGCAACGGCGACCCGATCACACTTCGCGCTTGGTTCCGCATTCATGGGCGGTGGCGACCACGGTGGCTTCGGTTGGACCGTAGGTATTGAGAATGCGCAGTCCTGGCCGCGCCCAAGGCGACACCAGTTGCGACGTACACAGCTCTCCGCCGAGAACCAGAATTCTCAGGCTCGGCAGTTCGGGCGTCATCATCGCCAGGAATGACGGAACGGTCGAGAAATAGGAGATGCGCTCGCGGTCGATGAATTCGGCGGCGTCAAAGGTCGAACGCGCGATGTCCTCGGACGGCACCACGAGCGTTGCGCCGGTCGAAAACGCGGCCCAGATTTCCTCGACCGAAGCGTCGAAGGCGACCGAAAATCCCTGGTAAATGCGGTCGCTTTCTTCGATCTTGTAGACCGTGCGGAGCGCCTTGATGAAATTCAGCGCGTTGCGGTGCTCGAGGACGACGCCCTTCGGGCGGCCCGTCGAGCCCGACGTGTAGATGACGTAGCAGATATCCTGCGACGTGACGACAACCGGCGACAGCGCCGGGGCAACTTCGGCGTCCTTGTCGTCGACGATGACTGTTCTGGCCTGAATGCCTTGTGTGATGTCCGGCCCAAGCGTTCGATCGGTCAGAACCATACCGATGCCGGCGTCTTCGATGATTGAATTGATGCGTCCAACCGGAAATTTCGGGTCAATCGGGACATAGCCGGCGCCGGCCTTGAGAATTCCAAGCAGCGCGGCGAACAGGTCGCAGGACTTGACCATGTACAGTGCGACGAGGGCCCCCGACTGGACGCCTTCTGCGCGAAGCCTGCGCGCTACGCGATCGGCCCGCGCGTTGAGTTCCGCGTAACTTGCTGTTTCGCCATTGCACTCTACTGCGGGATGGTTCGGCCGCCGCTGTGCCTGCGCCTCGAAACATTCGTGCAATAGTCCGGTGACGGCCTCGGCCCGGTCGAGGACCGCCTCGATTTTCATGTATTTCATGGCTTCCAACGTGCGGGGGGACTGCTTAGAGAGTGGCGGGTGATGTCATGAACGGCGATTGGCCCGGCAAAACCGCATTCATGAGCTGGATTTCGATTGGCCGGCGCCCTGACCCGCGATCCACGGTCAGAGCGGCGTGATACAGCGCGTGATCGACGCGAAGGTAGAAGTCTTCGGCGCAGACCTGTGCGCCACCGTCTTCGATCGTCTGCAGGTCGCGCAAGCATAGGGATTGGAAGTCGAGGGAGTGCCCGACACCGAGCATCTTCGTGTAGGCTTCCTTTTCCGTCCAAAGTTCGAGGAATACGCGGCGGCGACGCGCTGCAGGCAGCGCATCGAGAACCCGCCGCTCTACTCGTGGGAAAAATGCTTGATGACTGTCGCTTCGAATTCCTGGTCGAGCAACTCCACATCGATGCCGACGCAGACGCCCTGGCCGACCGCAACCATCACGACAGCGTCGATATGCGAAACGCTGAAATGGAGGCCTTCGCGATTGTCCTTGATGAAGGGCCTGCCCAAATTGCTCCGCGCAAACCGCCAACTCTGCGGAGCGACGCGGCGCTCCGTCGCCCCTGACAGGGCAAGCCGCAGCAGTATTCTTGCGGCAATAGCGCAGTCCCTGCCAGGCTCGTCGCGAAGCGCCAGCAGCGCCCCGCGGTCGTCGTCGTCAAGGAGATTGAGGTTCGCATCCGCCGCCAGGAGGGTATTGACCCTGGAACTCCAGACATAGATCGCTGCAATTTCTGCATTGCTGGTATTCGGTGCGACGTGGCTCGGGATTTCCGCTATCCGCTTGCGCCACCCCTCGCGAAGCCGAGGCCGCAAAGGTGATCGCCGTTCGTGGCGATCTCCGGGCGCGCCAGCGCCGGCGCGCCAGCAGTGTGGCTCGGTATCCCCCAACAGACGAAAAGCCGCCATAGCCCGTGCTCCAGGAAGGCCTGGATTTCTTGCACTTTCGCGACGCGGATGGGTGGTTACCTTATTTGTTGGTAAACCCGCGGCGGGGTGGGCGGGACGCCTGAGTGCTGATTTTTTCGAGCTTGGAGCCAGTGTCCGGAATGTTCTGTGAAGAGCTGGGGACCGGACGCGTATGTTGGCGGCTGTGGCAATTTTACACTAGTCGGACCGTGGTAAATCAGACTTTATTTTCTTCGTAGAAATCGTTGTCGGCGATGTGTGGCGTATCGCGCTGGCTAATTATCACTCCTGCCTGGGAGCAGCTCAGGCATGATACGCCGCTGCGCACTATTCGTATTCTCAGTATATGTCATTATTATTAGCGCATTCGGGATAAGTCCCGCATGCGCGGCTGATCTTTTTGTAAAGGCTCTGCCGCCGCCGCCCCCCGGTTGGACCGGCGTTTTCTTCGGCGCCAATGTCGAGCCCGGGACTGGGCCGACCAAGTTTTTCGACATGTTCGGGCCCACTCCAGATTTCGCGCTGGATGCCAGCTCCAAGATCAGCGGCGGGGGTAGCGGCTTCCAGCTTGGTTACAATTACCAGGTGGGCCATTTCGTGGTCGGCGCCCAGGGCAGTTTCGGCTGGACCGATATTAAAAACAACTTTCCGTGCTTTTCATTCGGCAACCAAACCTGTTCTTCGAACGATGAATGGATTGCCAGCCTCACCGGCCGCATCGGTCCGGTGATCGGCCCAGCTCTGCTTTATGTGGATGGCGGCCCCGCCTGGACCCGCAACACGATCACCAACGTCGCAACGACCGGGGCATGCGTGCCGACCGGAGGGGCAGTTGTCTGTTCAGCTCCTGGCGACCTGTTCGTTGGCAGCGGAATAATGCCGGGTTGGACCGTCGGCGGCGGGGTCGAATACCGGTTCTCGCCCAACTGGTCGCTCTTTCTGGAATACGATTACTTTAATTTTGGCGAGCATCCGATCGGTCTGAGCGACGGCGGCAACGGGTTCTTTCCCGAGGATGTGAAACAGCAATTGCAGCTGGTCAAATTAGGCTTCAATTACAGGCTCAACGGTGCGCCGATCAGCGTGAGACCGTTGGCTTACGGTCCGGATCCTGGGCTGGATTCCGGCGGCGACGACGATACCGGCAAGGTTATTCGAGCCTTTTCCGTGTTCGATGTTGGCAAGGACAGCGTCGACGGGCTGATCGGCGGGCTGTTCGCTTTTTCAAAAGACCTCGACACGTCGGGGCCCCGGCTCTGGGTTGCCGGTGGCGCCGGCGCTTACCGCTATCCGGCAGGCGGCCAGTGGATCCGGGGGGTGTATTCCACGGCGGATTTGTTGGGCGGGTACGGATTTGAGGGAAACAATTACGAGATCAATGTGCTAATCGGCGGGAGCGCGGAAAACGACATGCTGTCGGCCGTTGACCCGAGTAATCCCGTCAATGGAACGGCGCTTGGCGCCAAGGCTCGCAGTGATCTCTGGTTCAATCCGACCCCGAAGCAACTGATTTACGGCGAAGCCGAGTATTCGACGGCATTCAAGACCTACTACACCTCCGCCAAATACGGCTATGACGTATTTAACAAGGGCTCCTTTATCGGCCCGCAGCTTACGGCCTTCGGCGATGACCGTTATGATCAGTGGCGTGCGGGCGCGCACATCACTCAGATAAAGTTTGGCTCGCTGGATGTTGATTTGTCAGCCGGATACTTGCACGACAGCGTTGTCGGCAACGGTGCCTATGGCCACGTCGAGATGTCGAGAGACTTCTGATCGTTTTGCCGTTCTGCCCGCTGACCATGCACTTCCAGGCTTGCCCGTCGAAGAGCTAGCGCTTGCGCTGGCCGGCAGACCTCAAGGCGCCAGCGTTCTTGCCACGCGCAGGCTGATGCCCGACGACATGAAATCAATGCGGGGCGCGTCGCGATTGGCGGCGCGCAGCTGCACTGGCGGATCGAACCAGGAACCGCCTCGCGCGACGCGGCGATCGCAGTCGCCGCTCAGCAAAGGCGAGCCATCGACCGGAACGTTCACATAATTATTCCGGTAGCAATCCTGCACCCAGACATACGCATTGCCGGCCATATCGTAGAGGCCGAATTTGTTGGCAGCAAACGAGCCGACCGGCGCGGTTTGCTTGTGGTCCCACTTGCTGCCGCAACCGTTGCAGTTGGCGTTTCCCTGACCAACTTCATCGCCCCAAGGAAAAAGCGTCTGCGTTCCGGCCCTCGCCGCGTACTCCCATTCGGTTTCGGAGAGTAGGCGATAAGGCCTTCCGGTCTGTTGCGACAGCCACGTGACGTAACGCTCTGCGTCCTGCCAGCTAACATTGATCACGGGGCGCTTGCCGCGTCCCCAGCGCTGGTCGTCAGGCGGCATTCGGACAGCCGCTCAGCAGAACGCAGGCGTCGTACTGATCAAAAGTGACGTCGAAACGGGATACTGCGAAAGGGTGGACAATGCTGACTTCATGCTGCGGTTTCTCGTTGCCAAACGCCTCCTTGTCGCTCGGCGGTGAACCCATCATGAATTTCCCGGCGGTGACGACAACCATTTCAGGGCAGCCGCTGCATTCGGTGAACCGATCTCCCGGTCTCAGCGCGCGCTCGGCCTTGGCGGTGAGCACCTTTGGCCATACCAGCTCTCCCAGGGTCACCGCGCGCGCCTGAATGTAGGTCCGGCTCGACCAGGCGAGGCCGGCGCCAATGCCGAGAAACAGCACGCCGAGCAGAGTGCCCAACTGCCACGTTCGTCGCCGCAGCTTGTCTCGTTGCGCGCGCTCCGAGACTTCACGCTGAATGCTCTCGGTGATGAATTGGCGTTCTGCATTGGTCAGATCCTGCCCGCGCGGTTCCAGCCAACTCTGCGCTTGGGCGAGCGCCAAGCCCATGAGCAGCGCGTCGTTCTTTTTTGCCTTCGGGGCAGCTTCCCAGCGGTGACGATCTCTGTCGAGGCCGCTTCGCCAGACCAGAAACTCGCGCTCCTCCACCACCCAGTCGCGCAGCTTCTGCCAGCGTTTGAAGATCGCCTCGTGAGCCACCTCCGCATAGGCCTCGCCGTCGGGAGTCGCCGTCACCAAAAGGCGATTCGGATGATCGGCGAGTTCGCTCACCAGCCGCCATTCCTCGTCGCTGAACTCCGAGCGACGCACCTGTCGCCGCGTCGGCTCGCCGTCTTCGCGCACAGTGGCAAGCTTGAGCGTGAGCAGCCGGCGCACCTGTTCTTCTGAGCCGGGATGCCTGGCAAGGAATGCGTTCGCCCGTTCGGCCAGGGCGCCACCGAGTTCGACCGCGGCGGCCGGCAATCTGAGGACGCCGTCGCCGCGCTTGATCATCTGCGTCCACATGTCGTCGAGCAGGTATGACAAAAGCGGCAAGGCCCCAGCGTCCTTCGCCGAGTCCTCGGCGGTGCGTTGCGCGATCTCGTCGGCGAGACGGTCGGTCTCAAAGCGTGCCGACAACAGCTCGGCCGGACGGCTGACGATCTCGCGCAGTTCTTTCTCATGGAGTGGCGGAACGTCGACCTTCAAATGCACGCTGTACAGCGGCTGGTCATTCTGCAGCGAGCCAAGGAAATCTGAGCGGATGCTCATCATCGCGCGCAGGCGCTGATCGCCAAGGCCATGCGCGAGAATCTCAGAAAAACGCTGCCGCTCGCGCTTATCAGACCGGACGTACAGCTCCTCGCCCTGATCAACATAGAGAAAGAACTTGGGGGGCTTCAGCTGCCCTAGTTCCGCATAGCGATTTTCGGTGGCATCGAGGAGATCGTGCAGAGTAAGCCGGCCGCCAAGCAGTGCCTCGATCCACTCCGCGCGCCGCTCGGCCCACACCGGATCGGTGGCCTCGAACTGCCAAGCATGCAGGAACGGTTCGACCAGCGCTTTGACCGGCTCGGCGCCCGGCCGCATTGTCAGGTAGCACCAGCGCCGGCTGTCGCGAAAGGCTTGCGGCCAGGGACCGGGATGGGCGGCATGCTCGGGCCATCCCTGACGTGACAGCGATGCCAGGACGCCGGCCTGTGCCAGCGACGATTTGCCTACGCCGGAATTGCCCAGCAGTGTTGGAAGTTTGTTGGGATGCGCTTCGAGTGTTCTGATGACCTCGATGGTTTCCTGCTCTCGTCCGAAGAAAAAGTCGCTGTCGGCTTCGGTCATCGCGGCAAGCCCGCGATACGGCGCAGTGTATCGCCAAAGTTCGCGCGGGCGGCCGCCTTCACCCGAGGCCGCCTCGATCACCTGAGCGAGGCACTGCTCGGACGCCGGATCAGGCGACACGATCCAGTGCAGCTGCCGCAAAAACGGCAGTCCCGGCGCCGGTTGACCGGCGAGCAGCACTAACATCACCGGAAATTCGGGCAATTTCACTCGCTTGTCGAGCGCTTCGTAATATTCCGGAACCTGCCAGGGGCCGAGGCCCTTCTCGCCGACCAGCAAGACGAAGGCCGAGGACGCCCGTAATGTGCTCCGCAAGTTCGGGTAGCCAGAATCCGCCAACCCGCAGGCTCCGGGGCGCGTAGAAGATCTCCGCGTCCGGAAGCTTATGCCTGAGCGCGGTTTCGAACTTGTCGATCAGCGCAAGGTCTTGCGAATTGTAGCTTAGAAACCAGCGCTGCATGGAAAGTACCGCGATGAAGAACCACCCCGGCAAGCCTTATTGCGGTACGCGGTCTGGTACATTGATGGAGATCAAACAGCGGCGGAGGCCGCGTCATCATGGGCGGGACGCAGGATGGTGCGAACGCAAACGATGTCGCGTCTTGAAACCGAATCGGACGCTCAGCAGCAGCCACGGGCAAGCCGTTAGCCGCCCTTCGCGTCGAGAGCCGACGCTCCGTAAGCGCTAATCGCGCTGTGTTACTTCAGCGGGCATCGTGCAGACGGGCTGCCCCGCCTTGCGGCAAATTTCGCGCCACGTGTGCGCCACGTCGGTTCGCTGCAAGCGAGCGAGTTGATGAAGATTGGCCGACTTGTGCGCCGCGAGCTCGGCGGCAAGCCTGGCGAGGAGCAGTGCACGGACATTTCCAGGAAGATCTTCAAAGTTTGTCATTCCGAACTTTCAAGCCACCAGCCGAACTGGGATCTGCTGAAATCAATTCGGTGCGTGACTCACCCCTCATTTCCGCAAAACGCACTGTAGCAAAAATTATACCGCTTACCTATGGCCCGATTAGACCGGGCGACCGCCCAGACGCAACAGGCCGCCCCCAGAAATCCGGTATAGTTGTTGCAAGGCTGGCAGTGCCCGCGCACCAAGAGAGCAAGTTATGACCGCAATTTGCCACAAGGTAACGTGTAGTCTGCAAGTTATTCTATTTAAGATTTTTGTCCTAGTCTGCTTCGCTGTGAGCGTGTTGGCCGCCGCGAGCGCCCAGGCGCAGACCGTGATCACGGCCGGCATGGTGGCCCACGGGCCGCCGCAATGGCCGCAATACATCGCCGAGGAATTGGGCTGGTCTCAAAGCCGACAATATCGATCTTGAGCTCGTGACCGCCGGAGGAGGCGGCGTCGCTCAGGTCGCGGCCGGCTCGCTCGACATGGCGCATAGCGGTTATCCGGACTTCGCCCGCGCCGCGCTGCACGGCGCTCCGGTCCGCATTGTTCTGTCGGACTTCGTCGGTTCGCCCTATGCGGTATTCGCCAAGAAGAACATCAAGACGATCGCCGACCTGAAGGGCAAGCTGATCAGCATCGGCGGGCCGAACGACATCACGCTCATCTACATCAAGCCGTTTCTTGCTTCGGCCGGGTTGAAGGTCAGCGACGTCGATCTCGTCTATGCGAAGGCCGCGGGCGACCGGTTCGCCGCCTTGGCTGCCGGCGCCGTCGATGCGGCGATCCTCAATCCGCCGACCTATTTCGAAGCCACCGCCGCGGGCCTGACCGATCTCGGCGACACCAAGCCTTTTGCCGAGGGCATCCCGTTTACCGTATGGGGCGCCAACACCGCGTGGGCGGCGGCGCATCGCGACACGCTGGTTACCTTCGTGCGCGACTATCGGCGGGCGGTGGCCTGGCTGTACGATCCGGCCAACAAGCAGCAGGCGATCGACATCCTGGTGAAGCGCGCTCACCAGAAGCCGGAGGATTCGGCGAAGGCCTACGACTATCTGATCGCCAAGCTGAAGCTGTTCGGCAGCAGCGGCGACGTGCCAGACAGCGTCTATGCCAAAATGGCCGACGGCCTTGCCGAAATTGGTACCATCAAGGCGCCGTTCCCGCCGAAGTCGGCGATTTTCGACGGCAGCTTCGTGCAGGCGGTGCATTAACATGGCGAGCGAAGGAAGACTGGCAGGGCGCGTGGCGCTCATCACCGGCGGCGGCGGCGAAATCGGCAGTGCAATTGCGCGATTGTTCGCGCGCGAGGGCGCCGAAATTGCCATTGCGGATATTGAAGAGGGGAAGGCCGAAAGCGTGGCGCGCTCGATTGCCGATGCGGGTGGCAAAGCGCGAGGGTTCGGCGCCGATGTCGCCCATGAGGCCAGCGCCAAGAACGCGGTCGCCCGCACGGTCGAGGCGTTCGGCAGGCTCACCACGCTGGTGAATGTGGCGGCGGCCATAACGCCCGACGGAACGGTGGAAACACTGAGCCTCGAACAATGGAACAAGGCGATCGCGGTGAACCTCACCGGCGCGTTTCTGATGTGCAAGTTCGCGGTGCCGGAACTGCGCCGTACCGGCAGCGGCAGCATCATCAACATCGCCTCGCAGCTCGGCCATCTCGGCGTACCGGCACGCGCGCCGTATTGCACCACCAAGGCGGCGCTCATTCATTTCACCCGCATCCTCGCCATGGACCACGCCGCCGACAATATTCGCGCCAATACCATCTCGCCCGGCTTCATCCTCACCGAACGGTCGAGCGCGCGTGTCGGCGGCAAGGATCAGGCGCGCGTCGTCAACGGACCGCGACATCTGCTCAATCGGCCGGGAGAGCCTGAGGAGATCGCGGCCGGCGCGCTCTATCTGGCGGGTGATGAGTCATCGTTCGTCACCGCCACCGACCTGCTCATCGACGGCGGCTACATTGCCTTCAAGGGCAAGATCGGAGCCGAAGGCCGGCCGGTGTTTTCCTGAACAAAGATCGATCGTCGTTGTTGCCAAAAACAAAGACCGCCTGCGGTGTTCGCAGGCGGTCCGAGTTATTGTTGCAGCGTTTGTTGTTAATTTCTGTGCTGCGTGTTCAGTTCTGCTGGGGAGCCTGCGTGGAGGCCTGAGGGGCCGCGTTCTGCGGGTTGGCCGCCACGTAGTCCTCGTAGGTCTTGCCGGCGTAGTTCGGGGTCGTCGGCACTTCGGCGATCGGGGTGGCCTTGGCCGGCACCGGGGTGCTCGGAGCCTGGCTGGCGTCGGCAGTGTCGTCCGTCGCCGGCGCGCTGGCCGATTCCTTGGTGCAGATGTCGGCGAACACAACGAGGCCGGTCTGCGTGTAGGTCTTGGTCAGGCAAGTGCACGGCCCGGGGCTGACCGCCGGGGTAACCGGAACCGGCGTGGCATCCGCCACCGCCGCATCGTCAACGTCAATCCAGCGGCCGCCGCGCAGGACCCAGTGCCAGTGATGGAAGTGATTCACAGATGGCCGATCCAGATCGGGTGGAGGGGGTGACGCGGGAAGATCGGGCGGATGCGGCCGATACGGCCGATGCGGCCAACGCGGGTGACGCGGGAGAAGTGGAAGCCGGTGGCGCGATGGGCGAACGTTGCGCGACCGCCACCCATTCCGCCGACGCGGCCGATGTGCATCCCGCCGCCGCCGCCGAAGTGCATGCCGCCGCCGCCGCCGAAGCCGCGGGCGAAGCTCGGGCTCGATCCGAGCAGGGGAGCGGCCAGAGCCGCGGCTGCCGCGAGGGCGATGATCAGTTTGCGTGAGGTTTTCCGTGACATGGCTGTCTCCAGGTGTGAGAGGTTTGATGTCCTTTGGTCGCGGCTGTCACGGAAAGGTTCACGAGGGCCCGGCGGATTGATTTTCAGCCCGGAGGGTGGGACGGGTCTGGCTGAATTCTGCACGGCCGCGCGGAGGCGGGGAGCGTCGGCAGCGCGATCCAGGTTCAATGTTTTTAAGAAATATTTTCGCTCAGCATCGTCGAATTTGCCCGGCTTTCAGTGCGTGACTGTCAGCAGCGCCATCGAGATCGCCGGCAGATACGTGATCAGCAACAGCGCGATGAAATTAACCACCACGAACGGCAGCACGCCGCGGTAAATCATGCCCATCGGCACGTTAAAGATGGCGCGTGCCGCGAACAGGTTGAGTCCGAACGGCGGCATGTAAAGGCCGATGCTCAGATTGACCGCCATGATGATGCCGAAGTGGATGGCGTTGACGCCAGCGGCCTCGACGACCGGCAACAGAAGCGGCGTGAGGATCAAAATGGCGGCAGGTGGCTCCAGAAAACTCCCGGCCACGAGCAGCCCGAGATTGACGAACAGCAGGGTCTCCCAAGCGGGCAGGTGAAGAGCGTCGACGGTGCCGATCATTTGCTGCGGAATGCCGCTCGTCGTCATCAGCCAGGAATAAACCCCGGCACCGGTCACGATGATCAGGATCTGCGCGATCAGATAAACCGAGCTGACGATCACCTGCCACAGCTCACGCAGCCCGATCTCCCGATAGATGAACATGGCGACGAACAGCGAGTAGACCACGGCGACGCCGGCGGCCTCGGTCGGGGTAAAGACGCCGCCGTAGATGCCGCCGAAAATCACCACGATGGTGCCGATCGCCCAGCTCGCCTCCTTGGTCGATGCCCAGATATTTTTCCAGCGCGCGCCTGAAGTCAGCGGCACCGCCTTGATCCGCGCGTAGACCAGCACATAGACCGCGTCGACGAGGCCGATCAGCAAGCTCGGCAGAATTCCGGCGGTAAACAGCTGGATCGCCGAGACCTGCGCGGTCATGGCGTAGAGGATCATCGAAATCGACGGCGGAATGATCACCGCGACCGCGCCCGAGGAGGTGATCAGACTGACTGCGAAACGCTCGCTGTAGCCGTGTTTGGTCAGTGACGGAAACAGCAGGCGTCCGATGGCGACGACAGTGCCGACCGTGGTGTGCGCCATGGCGCCGAACAGTTCGGACGACGCCACGGTAGTCACGGCGAGCGAGCCGCGAACGCCGCCGATGAGGGAGACGACCCAATTGACGACGCGGTTGGCGATGCCGCCACGGCCCATGATCTCGCCGGCCAGGACGAAGAACGGCACCGCGAGCAGCGGAAAGTTGTCGAGGCTGCCGAACATGTTGGTCTGGATGGCGTCGAGCGGCACATGGGCGACAAAGACGATCGCCGCCATCGAGGTCAGCGTCAGAACGACGAAGATCGGCAAGCCGAGGATCAGCAAGCATGCCGGCAGAGCAAAATAAATCAATGAGGCCAGCATGGACGTACTCTTGTCGATCCGTCTCTAGTGGTCGAAGTCCGTGATGTGACCCGACCTCGGTGCGGCCGGGTCCGTATACGATCAGTCGCACCGCGATCAGGAACGCCGTCAGCAGCAGTCCGAGCGGCAGGGCGGATTGTGGAATGGCCAGTGGAATATCGGCGGTGTCGCTGCGCTGGTTCAACTCAGCCAGCATCGACACGACCGGCCACGCGAACATCGCGAGCATGACGCAGGTAAAGATCGTGACCACGTCGGAGAAAATTTCGAAGAATTTGCGCGCCCGCGGCGGCAGCGCCAGCACAACGACGTCCATTCTGATATGGCGGCCGAGATAGCCGACCGGGCCGGCACCGAGAAAGACGCAGCCGATCATGAGGAACAGCATCGCCTCTTCGGCCCAGGTTATCGATGCCGAGAAGACGTAGCGGCCGATGATGTTGACGAAATTGATGCCGACGCTGGCAACGAGCATCGCGCCCGCGGCCACCCGCAGGGTGGCCAGCAGCGCGTTGATGAAGCGGATAAAGATGTTTCCCATCGCCGGTTCATCCGACTAGCCATCGGGCGATGCCGCGGAGCGCGCGACACGCCCGGAGAATTCCCGGGGCGGGAAACGCCAGTTCAATGCTTGGCGGCAGCGGCGCGAACCATTTGCAGCATATCGTGCACCGCAGGCTGGCCTTTCGTCACCTCGTCGGCCACCGGATCAAGCAGCGTCTTCATCTTGGCCAGATCGTCGGCTGGCAGTGTGTGCACGGTGCCGCCGAGCTTGGTCCAGTCGGCAACGAGCTTGTTCGAGAAATCGAACTGCCATTGCTGCGCCTTGCCTTCGACGGCGGCGCCGCTGTCGATCACGACCCTTTTCAGGTCGGGCGGAAGCGTAGCGAGCCATGACGTGCTCACCACGGCGATGGAGTTGATGTAGGTGTCGTTGGTAACGGTGATCACCTTGATGAGATCGTTCATCTTGAAGGCGACGAAGATCGACAATCCGCTGATCGTGCCATCGATCGTGCCCTGGTCGAGCGCGGGCACGACTTCGGAGAGTGGCATGCCGATGCCACTGGCGCCGAGCTTGGCCAACTTGGCTCGTTCGAGCGCGGTGCCGTTGATGCGGATCTTCTTTCCCTGAAAATCGGCGAGCCGCATGATCGGCTTCTTGGAGCCGTAGTCGGACGCGCCAAGGCTCAAGGTGGCGATGCCGGTCATGCGCTTCGGTGTGACCAGGGCATACATGGCCTTCTGGACCGCTGGGTCCTGGACCGTGGCGGCCGCGTTGGCGTCGTCACGAAACACCATCGGTGCGCTGAACACGCCGAAACGCGGATCGACGCCGACGAAGAAATCGGCCGGACCGACGTATCCCTGAATACTACCAAGCTGGACGCCTTCGATCTCACGCGGGATCGGGCCGAGCTGACTGTTCGGATAGATCTGCACTTCGATGCGGCCACCGGAGGCCTTTTCGACCGCTTCCTTATAAAATTTCAGAAACTGATGCTGGCCCTCGTTCATCGTCGCGGTGCCAAATTTCATGACGAAATCGGCGGCCGCGGCCGGGCGCACAGGGGCGAACGCGAGCAGCGCCGCCATAACAGAAACCGCCGCTGCGCAACGCATCCGGCGTGCGCCCGTCTCGCGGCTCCAAGACGCAATTGTCCCTGCTGCGTGCATCGTCCCCATCCCCCTGTTTCAACGCACCGATTATTTTCGGAAGTATTGGCGGCGCGCTGGCAGCGCCGCGGATCGGTCGACTATAATGGCCGGGTGGAACTTGCCAAGCGGCGTTTCGCCGCGAAACAACGGCCGGTCGCAGGCCGGCCGGCTTGTGGAAGATCGCGCCGGAAAGGTCGCGCGGCGATGAGCGCCGTAAGAGGGAGACAGGGTTGACTGCTGCACCAGCGCTGGAGCCGCGCGCCGCACGCGCAGGCGTTGCGACCAATCACAGAGGACTGAAGAAGGACGCGCTGTCGTACTGGTCGAACCTCGTCATCGCCATCGCCTCGACGGCGCCGGCTTATTCGCTGGCGGCCGCACTCGCTTCGGTGGTGGCCGCGGTCGCCTTTCACGTGCCCGGCATCATGATCGCCGCGTTCGTGCCGATCCTTTTCGTCGCGACCGCCTACTACCATCTCAATCGCGCCGATCCTGACTGCGGCACAAGTTTCTCCTGGGTGACGCGGGCGATGGGCCCGTATTGGGGCTGGATGGCGGGGTGGGGCATTATCGCGACCGACATTCTGGTGATGCCCGGCCTCTCGCAAGTTGCGGCGCTTTACTCGTTCCGCCTGTTCGGCATTGCCCAGCCGAGCTGGACTGCCCAAGCGGTCGTCGGCGTCGGCTGGATCGTCGTCATGACCGCGATCTGCTGGCTCGGTATCGAGCTTTCGGCACGCACGCAGAAGCTCCTGCTCGGCGCCGAGATCGTCATCCTCGCTATATTCGCCGTGGTGGCACTCACCAAAGTCTACGGGGCGGCGCCGCCCGCCGGTGCACAGCACATCGCACTGGCGTGGTTCAATCCGTTTGCCGTCAGCGATTCCGGCACATTCGGACAGGCGATGCTGATCGCCGTGTTCATCTATTGGGGCTGGGATACCGGCGCGTCGGTCAACGAAGAAACGCAGAATCCCAAAACTGCCCCGGCGTCGGCCGCCATCGTTTCAACGCTGATCCTGGTTGCGCTCTATGTGCTTGTCGCCGTGGCGGCGGTCGCTTTTGCCGAGCCCGGTCTTGCCAAGAATAGCGGTGACGATTTCCTTGCGCCGCTAGCCAAAAGCGTGCTGCCCGGCTGGCTGGCCGAGCTTTTGATCCTGGCGGTCGTCACCTCGGCCGCAGCATCGACACAGACGACGATCCTGCCCGCGGCGCGAACGATGATCTCGATGGCGCATGCCGGTGCGCTGCCGAAAAAATTCGGCGACGTGCACTACCGCAACATGACGCCGGGATTTGCCACGCTGGCGATGGGGGCCGTTTCAATCGTCTGGTATCTGGTCCTGGCCTGCATCCCCAACGCCGACATTCTGACCAACTCGGTTACCGCGACCGCGTTCGGCATTGCTTTCTATTACGCGCTCACCGGATTTGCCGGTGCGATCTACTATCGGCGGGAACTCCGAAAGAGCCTGCGCAATTTCATCTCGATGGGACTGGTGCCGGCCCTTGGCGGATTGATGATGCTCGCCCTGTTCCTGATGGCCTGCCGCAGCTATTTCGGACCGGATCAGGATAGCACCGCTGTTTTCGGCCTTGGCCCGCCGCTGGTGTTCGGCGTCGGCGCACTATTGCTCGGCGTGGTCCTGATGGCGTTGGCCCGGGTCGCGCTGCCCCGTTTTTTTGGGCGGAAGCCGGAAGTCGTCGATCCAGCCCTCGTCGGGGTCCATCACCCCTGAAATACGGCCTAGACCTGATCCGTCCCGAGGGCTGCAACCGGCGTATACACCTCTGCAACCTTAACGCCATTCCGCTGAAAAAAATCCGCCTGCGGCGATTTTTCGATGGAACCATCGCCTTTTACGGGCGTTTGTGCTTATGGCACAAAAGGTGGGGCCCTACAGTGAGGGGCGATCCGCGAAGGCTTAACCCCCCTCAAGGGTGGAACGCGCCTCGTTTGACGTCGGGCGGCTTGAGCCGCTGCCGCGGCGTCTACCTGCATTTGCGCCGGCACGTGAGCGCTCGAGGGCGCCCAAGGCACCAGCCGCAACGAGACAGCGCACCCCACTGACCCAGCCCCACGCGACGCGCATCCCCACCGGGGGTCCGGAGATACCCATGCAAGCGCCAGATGAAGTCGTTACTCCCGCCAACGCCAACGGTTCCGGTCACGCTGCGACCTTGCCGGCGGTAGAACGTGGGGTGGGAGAACATGGGGCGGGAAATGGGGCCGAGGCTGGCCTCAATGGCGACGCCCATGGCCTCGCCGAACTGCTCCATGCCCTTCAAGCAATGCGGGTCGGCGACTTTTCCGTGCGGATGGCCGGCGACCGTATCGGCATCATGGGCAAGATCGCCGATACCTTTAACGAGATCGTCGCCACCAACCAGCGCATGGCCGGTCAGCTTGAACGGGTCGGGCAGGTGGTGGGCCGAGAAGGTCAGACCCGCCAGCGCGTCCGGCTTGGGCTTTCCGACGGCGCCTGGGGCGAGATGGAATCGTCGGTCAATTCGCTGATCGACGATCTGCTCTGGCCAACGACCGAAGTGACCCGCGCCGTCGCCGCGGTGGCGCAAGGCGACCTGCTGCGCACAGTCAGCCTCGACGTCGACGGCCGGCCGCTCAAGGGCGAGTTCCTGCGCGCCGCCGAGATCGTCAACACCATGATCAAGCAGCTCAACGTGTTCACCTCGGAGGTGACGCGCGTGGCGCGCGAGGTCGGCACCGAGGGCAAGCTCGGCGGTCAGGCGCAGGTCGGCGGCGTGACTGGTGTGTGGAAGGACCTCACCGAGAGCGTCAACTCGATGGCCTCGAACCTCACCGCGCAGGTTCGTAATATCGCCGAGGTGACCATCGCGGTCGCGAACGGCGACCTGTCGAAGAAAATCACCGTCGACGTGCGCGGCGAAATTCTCCAGCTCAAGGAAGCCATCAACACGATGGTGGATCAACTGCGTTCGTTCGCGTCGGAAGTCACGCGCGTGGCGCGCGAGGTCGGCACCGATGGCAAGCTCGGCGGTCAGGCCATCGTGCCTGGCGTCGCCGGTACCTGGAAGGATCTGACCGACTCGGTGAACGCCATGTGCGGCAACCTCACCGACCAGGTGCGCAACATCGCCCACGTCACCACCGCCGTGGCGCGCGGCGACCTGTCGCGCAAGATCACGGTCGATGTGCGCGGCGAAATTCTGGAGCTCAAAGACACCATCAACACCATGGTGGACCAGCTCAACGGGTTCGCTTCGGAAGTCACGCGCGTGGCCCGCGAAGTCGGCACCGAAGGCAAGCTCGGCGGTCAGGCGCAGGTGCCGGGCGTTGCCGGAACCTGGAAGGACTTGACCGACAGCGTCAACTTCATGGCCGGCAACCTCACCGCCCAGGTGCGTAACATTGCCGACGTCGCCACGGCCATCGCCGGTGGCGATCTGTCGAAGAAGATCACCGTCAACGTCTCCGGCGAAATCCTGCAGCTGAAAGAGACCATCAACACGATGGTGGACCAGCTCAACGCGTTTGCCGGAGAGGTCACGCGCGTGGCCCGCGAAGTCGGCACCGAGGGCCGGCTCGGCGGTCAGGCCAATGTCACCGGCGTTGCCGGGACCTGGAAAGATTTGACCGACTCGGTCAATTCGATGGCATCGAACCTCACCGCGCAGGTGCGCAATATCGCCGAGGTGTCGACCGCTATCGCCACGGGCGACCTGTCCAAAAAGATCACAGTCGATGTGCGCGGCGAAATTCTGGAGCTGAAAGACACCATCAACACCATGGTGGACCAGCTCAACGCATTTGCCGGCGAGGTGACGCGCGTCGCGCGCGAGGTCGGCACCGAAGGCAAGCTCGGCGGTCAGGCCACGGTGCGCGGGGTCGCCGGCACCTGGAAGGACTTGACCGACTCGGTGAACTCGATGGCGTCGAACCTCACCGGCCAGGTCCGCAACATCGCCGAGGTGGCGACCGCCGTGGCGCGCGGCGACCTGAGCCGTAAGATCACGGTCGACGTGCGCGGCGAAATTCTGGAGCTGAAAGATACGCTCAACACCATGGTGGACCAGCTCAACGCATTCGCCGCCGAGGTGACGCGCGTGGCGCGCGAGGTCGGTACCGAAGGCAAGCTCGGCGGTCAGGCCAACGTGCCGGGCGTCGCCGGCACCTGGAAGGACTTGACCGACTCGGTCAACTCGATGGCCTCGAACCTCACCGGCCAGGTCCGCAATATCGCCGAGGTGGCGACCGCGATCGCCGGCGGCGACCTGTCGCGCAAGATCACGGTCGACGTGCGCGGCGAAATCCTTCAGCTGAAGGAAACGCTGAACACCATGGTGGATCAGCTCAACCGCTTTGCCGGCGAGGTGACGCGCGTGGCGCGCGAGGTCGGCACCGAAGGCCGCCTCGGCGGTCAGGCCAACGTGCCGGGCGTCGCCGGCACCTGGAAGGATTTGACCGACTCGGTCAACTCGATGGCCGGCAACCTGACGGCGCAGGTCCGAAACATCGCCGAGGTGACCACCGCGGTGGCGCGCGGCGACCTCAGCCGCAAGATCACGGTCGACGTGAAGGGCGAAATCCTCGAGCTGAAAAACACCATCAACACGATGGCCGATCAGCTCAACGCCTTCGCCTCGGAAGTCACCCGCGTGGCGCGCGAAGTCGGCACCGAAGGCAAGCTCGGCGGCCAGGCCCAGGTGCCCGGCGTCGCCGGTACCTGGAAGGACTTGACCGACAACGTTAATTTCATGGCCTCGAACCTGACCGCGCAGGTGCGCAACATCGCCGAAGTCGCAACCGCTATCGCCGGCGGCGACCTGTCGAAGAAAATCACGGTCGACGTGCGCGGCGAGATGCTGCTGCTCAAGGATACGCTCAACACCATGGTCGAGCAGTTGCGCTCGTTCGCCGCCGAGGTGACGCGCGTCGCCCGTGAGGTCGGCGCCGATGGCCGGCTCGGCGGCCAGGCTGTGGTGCCAGGCGTCGCCGGAACGTGGAAGGACCTTACCGATAACGTCAACCTGCTGGCGGCGAATCTGACCACGCAGGTCCGCAACATCGCCGAGGTGACGACGGCCGTGGCGCGCGGCGATTTGAGCCGCAAGATCACGGTCGACGTGAAGGGCGAAATTCTCGAGCTGAAGAACACCATCAACACGATGGTGGACCAGCTCAACGGCTTCGCCTCGGAGGTGACGCGCGTCGCGCGCGAGGTCGGTACCGAGGGGTTGCTCGGCGGTCAGGCGCAGGTGCCGGGCGTCGCCGGTACCTGGAAGGACCTGACCGACACCGTCAACGTCATGGCCGCCAACCTCACCGAGCAGGTGCGTGGCATCGTCAAGGTGGTGACCGCGGTCGCCAACGGCGACCTCAAGCAGAACCTCGCGGTCAAATCGAAGGGCGAGGTGGCGGCGCTCGCCGAAACCATCAACAACATGACCGAAACGCTGGCGACGTTCGCCGACCAGGTGACGACCGTGGCGCGCGAGGTCGGCGTCGAAGGCCGTCTCGGCGGCCAGGCCAACGTGCCCGGCGCCGCCGGTACCTGGAAGGATCTGACCGGTAACGTCAACCTGCTGGCCGCCAATCTGACCACTCAGGTGCGCGCCATCGCCGAGGTGGCGACCGCGGTGACCAAGGGTGACCTGACGCGGTCGATTCAGGTCGATGCGCGCGGCGAGGTGGCCGAGCTCAAAGACAACATCAACACCATGATCGACAACCTGCGGCTCACCACCGACCGCAACACCGAACAGGACTGGCTGAAGACCAATCTCGCCAAATTCACCAACATGCTGCAGGGCCAGCGTGACCTTACGACAGTCGGCCGGCTTCTGCTCTCCGAGTTGACGCCGCTCGTCAATGCGCATCAGGGCGTGATCTACCAGATCGAGAGCGAGGACGACGCGCAGAGCCTGAAGCTGCTGTCGGCCTATGCGGACGACGGCGTGAACGGCCATCGCCCGACACTTCGGCTCGGTGAAGGGCTGATCGGACAGAGCGCGCAGGACAAGCGGCGCATGCTGATCACCGAAATGCCGGCCGGCGCCGTGCCGATCAGCTCGGCCTTGCTAAAGGCGGCGCCGCGTAATCTGATCGTGCTGCCGGTGCTGTTCGAGAGCCAGGTGAAGGCAGTGATCGAGCTTGCCTCGATTCACGAATTCACCACCCTGCAAACCATGTTCCTCGAACAGCTGACGACCTCGATCGGCATCGTGCTCAATTCGATCGAAGCTACGATGCAGACCGAAGGGCTGCTCAAGCAGTCGCAGCAGCTCGCCGGCGAATTGCAGGCGCAGCAGAGGGAATTGCAGCAGACCAACGAACAGCTCGAGCAGAAGGCGCAGCAGCTCGCCGAACGCAACGTCGAGGTCGAGCGCAAGAACCAGGAAATCGAGCAGGCCCGTCGCGCGCTGGAGGAAAAAGCGACCGAGCTGGCGCTGACGTCGAAATACAAGTCGGAATTCCTGGCCAACATGTCGCACGAATTGCGCACGCCGCTTAATTCGATCCTCATTCTCGGCCAGCAGCTGACCGACAACCCGGAAGGCAACCTGACCGCCAAGCAGGTCGAATTTTCCCGCACCATTCATGCCGCCGGCACCGACCTGCTCAATCTGATCAGCGACATTCTCGACCTGTCGAAGATCGAATCCGGCACCGTCACGGTCGACGCCGAAGACGTGTTCTTCGCCAACCTGCTCGACATGGTGGCGCGGCCGTTCCGCCACGAAGCGGAGACGCGCCAGCTCGCATTCGAGGTGAATATCGATCCCAAACTCGGCCGCACCATCACGACCGACACCAAACGGCTGCAGCAGGTGCTGAAAAACCTGCTGTCGAACGCGTTCAAATTCACCGCGCAGGGCGGTATTCGCCTCAACGTCAATGCCGCGGTCGGCGGCTGGAGCGCCGACCATCCGGTGCTCAGCCAGGCGCCGGGTGTGGTTGCGTTCGAAGTGTCCGATAGCGGCATCGGCATCCCGCTGGACAAGCAGAAGATCATCTTCGAAGCGTTCCAGCAGGCCGATGCCTCGACCAGCCGCAAATACGGCGGTACCGGCCTGGGGCTCGCCATCAGCCGCGAGCTGGCAAGCCTGCTAGGCGGCGAAATCCATTTGCGCAGCGCGCCGAGCACGGGTTCGACGTTTACGCTCTACCTGCCGATCAAATATGTCGGCCCGAGCACGCCGATCCGGGCCGCTGCGGCGACGACGGCTCCGGCGACGCAGCTTGCTGGCCTGCACTTGCCTGCCGAGCGTTCTGTCGAGCCGATTCCCGATGACCGCGTCGAAATCCAGCCGGGCGACAACATCCTGCTGATCGTCGAGGACGATCCGCACTACGCCCGCATCATGATCGATCTGGCGCGCGAGAAGGGATTCAAGGCGCTGCTGGCGACGCGGGGTGACGATGCCATCAACCTCGCCAAGCAGTACCAGCCGTCCGCGGTGTCGCTCGACGTGTTCCTGCCCGACATGCTCGGTTGGACCGTGCTCAGTCAGCTCAAGCAGAATCCGCTGACGCGGCATATTCCGGTACAGATCATCACGCTTGACGAAGACCGTCAGCACGGGCTGGCGCGCGGCGCATTCTCCTTCGTCACCAAGCCGACGACGCGGGAAGGCATCGCCGACGCGCTGGGAAGGATTAAGGACTTCTCCCGACCGCGCCGCAAGCGGCTCATGGTGGTGGAGGATAATGCGGCCGAGCAGATGAGCATTCGCGAGCTGCTCGGACACGACGACATCGAGATTGTCAATGCCACGACCGGCGGCGAGGCGCTGACCGCACTGCGCGAGCAGCCTTGCGACTGTGTGGTGCTGGACTTGCGCCTGCCCGACATGTCAGGCTTCGAGGTGCTGGAGCGGATGCGTTCCGATAGCGCGCTTGCCGATGTTCCGGTCGTGGTCTTTACCGGCCGTGAACTGTCGGCGGAGGAAGATGCGCAACTCCACACCATGGCCCGGTCGATTGTGGTCAAGGGCGTGGAATTGCCGGAGCGTCTCCTCAATGAGACCGCATTGTTCCTGCATCGGGTCATCACCGATCTGCCGCCGGAGAAGCAGCAGATGCTGGAACAGCTCAACTCGTCCGATGAGGATCTGGTGGGCCGCACCGTGCTTCTCGTTGACGACGATCCGCGCAACATCTTCGCGCTCGCGAGCGCGCTGGAGCGTCGCGGCATGAACGTGCTCACCGCGACGACGGGACGCGAGGCGATCGAATTGATCGAACAGACGCCGTCGCTCGCCATCGTGCTGATGGACATCATGATGCCCGAGATGGATGGCTATCAGACCATCGAAACCATCCGGCGGAACAAGGCCTACCGCCGCCTGCCGATCGTCGCGCTTACCGCCAAGGCGATGAAGGGCGACCGCGAAAAATGCCTGGAGGCCGGCGCTTCGGATTATCTTGCCAAGCCGGTCAATACCGAACAGCTGCTGTCCGCGTTGCGGATGTGGCTGCATCGCTGAGCGGGTATGCGATGAGCGAAAAAGTCAACGTGCTTCTGGTCGACGATCAGCCCGAAAAGCTGCTCGCCTACGAGGTCATCCTCAACGATCTTGGCGAAAACCTCGTCAAGACGTCGTCGGCTAGCGAGGCGCTGGCGTTTCTGCTCAAGAACGATGTCGCCGTCGTGCTCATCGACGTCTGCATGCCGGAGCTGGACGGCTTCCAGCTCGCCGCGATGATCCGCGAGCACCCGCGGTTCCAGAAAACGGCGATCATTTTCGTCTCCGCGATCCAGGTGACCGAGGTCGATCGGCTGCGTGGCTACGAGATGGGCGGCGTCGACTACGTGCCGGTTCCGGTCGTTCCCGAAGTGCTGCGCGCCAAGGTGCGCATCTTTGCCGAACTGTTCCGCAAAACGCGCGAGCTTGAACAGCTCAACGCGAAGCTCGAACGCCGTGTCGCCGAGCGCACTGCGGAACTGGAACAGTCCAATGCGAGGCTTCACGAAAGCGAGCGTCAATTGCGGCTGGCGACCGAAGCCGCCGAAATCGGCATCTGGGACGTTGATAACGTCGCCGACACGCTGTATTGGCCGCCGCGCGTCAAGGCCATGTTCGGTATTTCGGCGAACGTGCCGGTGAGCATGGATGATTTCTTCGCCGGTCTGCATCCCGACGATAAGGAGGCAGTCGGTAAGGCTTACGAGGCGGCGTGCGACCCGGTAAAGCGGGCGATGTACGATGTCGAATACCGCGCTGTCGGCAAGGAAGACGGTGTGGTCCGCTGGATCGCGGCCAAGGGGCAGGGCCTTTTTGACGTCAACGGCAGATGCGTGCGTGTTATCGGCACCGCCCTCGAAGTCACCGCCCGCAAGGAGGCCGAGGAGCAGCAGAATCTTTTGGCCCGGGAGGTCGATCATCGCGCGCGAAATGCGCTCGCCGTGATCCAATCCATCATCCGGCTGACGCGGGCGAGAAACGTCGACGATTACGTCGCCGCTATCGAGGGCCGCATCAAGGCGCTGGCGCGCGCCCACACGCTATTGTCGGATTCGCGCTGGCACGGCGCCGATCTCGCGACCCTGGTCAGAGAGGAACTCGAGCCCTACCGCAGCGGCGACAAGGTGAGCATCGACGGTCCTGGAATTTCGCTGCAGCCCTCGACCGCCCAGGGCTTGGCGCTGGCGTTGCACGAACTCGCCACCAATGCGGCCAAGCACGGCGCGCTGTCCTCGATGAGCGGCAGGGTTAAGTTGAGCTGGCGCTTGCAGCCCGACGCCTTGATATTCGACTGGGCGGAGAGCGGCGGCCCGCAGATCGAGCGGCCGACGACCCGGAGTTTCGGGCTGCGGGTCATCCGCGCCAGCATCGAGCAGCAGCTCAATGGCAGGACGAAGTTCGACTGGGATCCAGGCGGCCTGCATTGCAGCTTCTGGATTCCGCGGCGCGCGATGCTGAAACCACGAGAGGCTTCCAGCGCGCATAACGTCGCCGAGCTCCGCGCCCCGGCCAGCGCCATGAAGCCGGCAAGCGGCCCGCGCGTGCTGGTGGTCGAGGACGAGGCGCTGGTCGCCATGATGATTCAGGAATGTCTCGCCGAGTTCGGGTATCAGGTCGTCGGCCCGATTTCGACGGCGGCTGAAGCGGCAGCGAAGGCCAAGGACGGGCAATTCGAAGCGGCGGTGCTCGATATCAATCTCGGTGACGGCGCGGTCTACCCGATTGCCGACACGCTGGCGACGCGCGGTGTGCCGTTCGTGTTCGTGACGGGCTACGAGGCGGACAGCGTCGATAGCCGTTTTCGCGAGGTGCCGATTCTGCAGAAGCCGATCGAGCGCGAAATGTTGCGAAAGATATTCGCGGTCACCGCAAAGGTTTCGGCTACGGGCTGATCGCCGGCGCCGTGGCCTCGATCAGTTCGCGCGGCGGCTCGGCGGCGGGCGTGTCGTCGGGAAACAGTCGATCCGAGATGCCGCTGTAGCGCTGCTCGCCATCATGCAGCCGGGCATTGTTGGTCTCGCGCAGCGCCGCATCGGCTTCGCCGTACAGGAACGCCAGAAAAGCATACCGGCGGCCGCGCGTAACGGGCGTGACCTGATGCAGCGCCCCGCAGGAGAACACGATGGCGCCCCCGCGCGGCGCCCGGTAGGTGCGGTGGCCGAATTCTGGGAATACCAGATCGCAGCCGTCGTAATCGGTATTGAGGTTCATACTGATGGCGAAGCGCCGGTGCTGGGCGCCGGCGTTGACGTTGTCGCGGTGCCGATAAAAGTGGCCGCCGACAGCGCTGTCGTAACAGGCGACGTTGTAGCGATCCATGCGGGTTGCCTGGAACTGGAAGAAGCGGTCCACCGCCGGCAGCAGGCGACGCACGATCTGGGCGCGGATGACATCGCGCAGTTGCGGCGCGGCGACCGGGAGATCGGTGCGGCGCTTGATGCGGTAGTCGAGCACCGTCGACGTCTTGCCGCCGCTGTCCAGCAAGAAGCCTGAATCCTTGCCGCCAAGCTTGTCGTAGAAGCTGATGAGAAAATCGCACAGCGCAAAATCGAAGACGCGCGGCACGATCAGCGCCGGCGCGGTGAGCGGCACGCCGGCTGAATCGTCGACTGCAGGCAGGCTCTCGAAGACCTTGCGTACCGCAGACGCGTGTCCCTCCGCGTAGTCCCACGGGATGTCGGCGACAGCGCGCAGCATCGGATCGAGCACGATCGTGCGCGGCGTGCTGGCGGCTCCATACTGGCGGCTGATCTTGCCATCGTAGTCAGTAAGAAACCCGACGGCGGCGGTGCCAAGCGCCCGGTAGAATTCCGGATCGGCCGGCGGGGCAGTCAGCACTCCGTAGAACACCAGCCGGTCTTCATCGAACTGCCGCGTGTCGCATAGCAGGGCGGCAAGTTCTTCCTTCACGCGCGGATTGGCGGGCGAGCCCAGAAAGCTCAGCACGATCCAGCGGCCGGCCGCTACTTGCAGGCTGAAGGAGCCTTCGCCGACCAGCGGCAGGCCAAACCAGGGTACAGGGTCGCCGAGAACGATTGCATTGCCGCCGGTTTCGCTTCCCACCATGTCATCCGCCGAGTCAAAAGAGGACTGCCGGGCGCAATGCGCCCGGCGGGAGCATGCTGCGTCGTGGTAAATTTTGTTTTAACTGATTGATGCGCCTGATTCGCGGCGCGATTTGGAGGCCGCCGACATCGTGAGCGATCCCGCCCCGCAGCGCTCGCGCCAGAACCGCGTCGCTGAGCTTGATCGCCTGTTGCTGCGCGAGCCGAACGCGATCGAGGCGCGCTATGAACGCGCCAGCCTGCTGCGTGAACTGGGCGCCTACGAAGAGGCCAAGCGCGATTATCTCGAACTGATCCGCCGCAAGCCCGATGATTTTGGCGTGCTCAACGATTTCGGCACGCTCGTGCTCGATGCCGGATACGGCAGCGCCGCGCGTTCGCTGTTCGAGGAGGCGGTGCGACGCCATCCGGACAACCCGATGGGACGCGTCAATCTCGGCAATCTGCTGTTGATGATGGAAGAATATGATTTGGCGCGCACCCAGTTCGAGGCGGCGTTGCGCGCCGATCCCGATCATGTTCACGCCCATCGCGGGCTCGGCAACGTGCTGGCCAACACGGGCGATGCGGACGGCGCGCGGCGCCATCGCGACTTGGGGTTCCGCAAAGATTTTCTCGCGGCACTGCCGTATCGCGGCGCCGCCGCGCCGGTCCGGGTGCTGTTGTTGATTTCGGCGATGGGCGGCAACATCCCCACCGCGTCTTTGCTCGATGAGCGCGTGTTCGCAACCACGGTTCTGGTCGCCGACTATTATGACGGCAAAATTCCGCTGCCGCCGCATGATATTGTGTTCAACGGCATCGGCGACGCCGATATTTGCGGCGACAGCCTTTCCGCAGCTTCAGCGATCGTCGCGCGCACCACCCGGCCGGTGATCAACGATCCGCGCGCGGTGTCCAGGACCGGGCGGCTTGCCAATACCGAGCGGCTGCGCGGGATTCCAAATCTCGTTGTGCCGCGCATGGTGAAGGTGCCGCGGCAGCGTCTTGACGGCGAGGCGGCCGCCGAGACCGTCGCCATGCATGGCCTGAGCTTTCCGCTCTTGGTTCGCGCGCCGGGCTTCCACACGGGCCGGCATTTTGAGCGCGTCGCGACAGCCGAAGCGCTCGCCGCGGCGGCCGAAAGCTTTCCGAGCGACGAAGCATGGCTGATCGAGCAACTCGACTCACGCGACGGAGAAGGAATGTTCCGCAAGCTCCGCGCCATGATCGTGGCGCGCGAGCTTTATCCGCTGCATCTTGCGATCTCGCACGACTGGAAGGTGCATTATTATAAGGCCGACATGGCGCAATCGGCGGACAATCGCGCCAAAGAGGCGCCGTTTCTACACGACATGGCAAGCGCCATCGGCGCGCGCGGCATGACGGCGTTGCGGCGCATCGTCGAGACGCTGCAGCTCGATTATGGCGGCATCGATTTTGCGGTCGATGCGCGAGGGGACATTCTTTTCTTCGAGGCTAATGCCACAATGGTCATGGTGCCGCTCGAAGCCGACAAGAAATGGGATTACCGGCGGGCGGCTTTTGACAACGTGTTCGCCGCTGTACACGCGATGCTGGTGCGCCGAGGGCAGGAGCGCCCGTAGCAGGTTTTCACCTGGGGCTATTGGTCAGCCGGCGATAGCGCGCGTAAACAGGTTCCCACATTTTCGCCTGCACCGCCGCCGCAATCTGCTCAGGCGTCATCGGTGCCGCCAGTCCCTCGGCGACGGCCTGCTTCGCCACGGCCGTCGCGACCCGAAACGAGATCTGCCGCAGATCCACGAGGGGCGGAAGCAGATTCGCCGCCGGATCGCGGCGCGCCGGCGACAGGTCGGCGACCGTCCTTGCGGCGGCCAGAAACATGTCGTCAGAGATGGCGCGCGCCTGCACCGCGATAGCGCCGAGTCCGATGCCCGGATACACGTAGGCGTTATTGGTCTGGTCGACGCGGGCTTCGCGGCCGCGGCGCCGCACCGGCGGATACGGACTGCCTGTGCCGATAACGGCGCGGCCATCCGTCCATTCCAGAAGGTCGTGCGGCGTCGCCTCGCTGCGCTCGGTCGGGTTCGACAGCGGAAAGATGATGGGGGAGGGGGCGTGACGCGCCATCGCGCGCACGATGTCCTCGGTGAAAGCATGCGGCTGCCCCGAGGTGCCGATCAGGACCGTCGGGTGCGCGTTGGCGACGACGTCGGCAAGCGAAATGCGGCCCGGAGTCCGCAATGCCCAATCGGCGACGCGGTTGCGCGGCTGCGCAAACGGTGCCTGGAACGGCTGCAGTCCCGGCATGTCGTCGGTGAGCAAGCCCTCGCGGTCGACCAGATAGAAGCGGCCGCGCGCCTCGCGTTCGCTGTCTCCGGCCTCGATCATGGCGCGCAGCAGCAGCGCGCAAATGCCCGTGCCGGCGGAGCCGGCGCCGAGCACCGCGACGCGCTGACTGCGCAACGGCTCGCCGGTGACATTGACAGCGGCGAGCAGCGTGCCGACCGCGATCGCGGCGGTGCCCTGGATGTCGTCGTTGAAGGTGCAGAGCTGATCGCGGTAGCGCGCCAGCAGGCGGTTGGCGTTGCGCAGCGCGAAATCCTCCCAGTGCAGCAGCACATGCGGCCAGCGTTCGCGCACCGCATCGACGAACGTCTCGATCATCGCATCGTATTCCGGGCCGCGGGCGCGTTCGTGCTGCCAGCCGATATAGAGCGGGTCGGCCAGGAGCTCCTTGTTGTCGGTGCCGACGTCAAGCAGGATCGGCAGCGTGGTTGAGGGATGCAGTCCCGCGCAGGCGGTGTAGAGCGACAGCTTGCCGATCGGAATTCCCATGCCGCCGGCGCCCTGGTCGCCGAGCCCGAGGATGCGCTCGCCATCGCTGACCACGATGGCTTCGACGCCATCAAAGCGCGGATGATGAATGATGCGGCGGATGGCGTCCTTGTAGGGCAGGCTCAGAAACAGCCCGCGCGGCTTGCGGAAAATGTGGCTGAACAGCTGGCAGCCGAGCCCCACCGTCGGCGTATAGACGACGGGCATCATCTCTTCGATGTTCTGGGTCAGCAGTGAATAGAACAGGACTTCGTTGGTATCCTGCAAACCGCGCAGGAACACGTAGCGATGCAGATCGCTGCTCTGACTGCGAAATGCATCGAGCCGGCGTTTGGCCTGCATATCGAGCGGCGTCACGCGCGGCGGCAGCAGGCCGTGCAGATCGAACGCGTCGCGTTCGGCATCGGTAAAGCCGGTGCCTTTGTTGAGCAGCGGATCGTTCAGGAGTTCGTAGCCGCTGAGCGCCGTTTCGACGATACGCGAAGTTTCCCGCATTCCTCCCCAGCTCTCATCCCTGCGCCGTGTCAGATTGGCGCCGCCCCGTGCAGCGCCGGTCGACTACGCGCATCGCCACCGCCGAAGGCCGCCCCCTTGGCTTCGGTTCCGAGGGCAGCGAGAACGATTATCACAACCGCGACGACCCCGGCCACAACAGCGAGCGCCAAGGCATAGTCGTTGCCGTAATGGATCGCAATCCCCGCCTGCATGGTCGCGTTGACCGAGGCGATGAGATTTCCGACCTGGTAGGTAAAGCCCGGAAAGGTGCCGCGCGCTTCGTCGGGCGACAGTTCATTCAGATGCACCGGAATGACGCCCCAAGCGCCCTGGACCATCACCTGCATCAGGAACGCGCCGACGGCCAGCCACATGGCGGTCGATGAAAATGCCCACAGCGGGAGAACGAACAGCGACAGAAAGGCGGCGATAATGATCATGCGCCGCCGCCCGTAGCGCTCGGACAGAGAACCGAAGAAGATACCGCCGATGATGGCTCCGATATTGTAGATGACGGCAATCAAGCCAACTTCGTGCGGCGACATGTGGTGCTGGACCTGCAGGAACGTCGGGTAGAGGTCCTGCGTGCCGTGGCTGAAGAAATTGAACGCGGTCATCAGCACGATGGCATAGAGGCCAAGACGCCAGTGTGACCGCATAACCGTCCAGGTACTACCGCGCGACGCAGTTGTGGGCCGCCAGTTTGGCGATTCCGGCACGCTGCGGCGGATGTAGAACACGAGCAGTGCGGGTAAGACGCCGACCATGAACATGCCGCGCCAGCCGATATACTGAAACAACAGCCCGTAGACGATCGACGCCAGAAAATACCCGGCCGGATAGCCGGACTGCAGCAGGCCGGAGGCGAAGCCGCGCGCATGCGGCGGAATGGATTCCATGGTAAGCGAGGCGCCCACCCCCCATTCGCCGCCCATGGCGACGCCATAGATCGTGCGCAAAATGAACAGCACGACGAGATTTGGCGAGAACGCGGTGGCGAATTCAACGGCCGAATAGAACAGAATGTTGACCATGAGGGTAGGGCGCCGGCCCCAACGGTCGGCGGCCCGCCCGAACAGGAAGGCGCCGACGGGCCGCGCCGCCAGCGTCAACAGCAAGGCGATCGTCACCACGGCGATATCGGTATGAAATTCCTGCGCGATGTCCTTGAGCACGAAAACCAGCAGGAAATAATCGAAGGCATCCAGCGTCCAGCCAAGGAAGCTTGCGGCGACGACATGCTTTTGCTCGCTGGTCCAGCCCGAAAGCGCCGCGATTCGCATGGTCGATCCTCCAAAGGCTTTTCTTGGATTTAGGATCAACGCGAATCTTGGGCCGGGTGTTCCAGCGCACGATATTGCTGCGGCAATCGCTCCCTTGCTGCTTGATGCGGGTGCGCCGACCGCTACGAATGGTCCTGCGCCACGTCGATCAGCGTGCCGTCGGGATCGGCGAGCTGGAGCGTGCCGTGCGGGCATTTCTGCAGGAGCTTAAGCCGCGCGGTGCCTTCGTCGTCGAACGGGATCGGCTTCGCGGCGAGCTGGATATTGCTCTTGCTCACCCACGCCATGTTCTCCGAAAAAGCCTTCAGGTCGGGCACGCGGAAGCCGATGTGATCCATGCCGGGCTGCTCGATGCCGGCGCCGTTGAAGGATGAAATCTTCCACGGCACGATCGCCATGGTCATGCGGCCGTCGGTCAGGTGATAGCCGCCTTCTTCGGAGGGCAGATTGCGCGCTTCCAGCTCGAACACGTCGGTATAGAAGTCGGCCAGGCGCTCCGCCTCGCGGGCGCGAATGGCGAAATGGCTGAATGTCGTCTCCTGTTTCCACGCGCCCTTGGCATAGACCTCGGCGCGATTTTCATGTCCCGGCTGCGACAGGTCGAAATAATTGCCGGCCGGATCGTGGGCGCTGTAGCTCGCGAACGGACGGTTGCCCGGGCGTTTGACGATTTCGATGTCGGGATATTTCTTCGCCACCTTCTGGCGCACCTTGTCCAGATCCTCGACCTCGATGCCAAAATGATCGAGGCCGGCCTTGCGTCCGCCGCGACGCGGGATGAGCGTCATGCCGACATAGCCGTCGCCGACCGAAATGGCGCCGATTTCGCGGGCGGTGTCACCCGATGCCTTGAGCCCGAACATCGCGCGATAGAACATGCCAAGGAGCGTGTAGTGGTCGCTGGTAATGGCCAGATGATTGAGTTTTCCGAACATGATTTCTCCTGTGGCGTGCGTGGCGTTCAATTCACGAGGTGTGCAAGGCTTGGCATTACGTGCTTCCGCGGTCTCGTGCTCGTTTGCACTGAGCCTAGCATGCAGTCGACCGCGTCGCCTACATGAGGGTCGAGACGATATTGACTGTCAGCGCCAGCACGATGACGTTGAAGAAGAACGCGATGACGCCGTGGACGGTGGTCAGCCGGCGTATGGCTTTGCTGGTGATCTGAACGTCGGACACCTGCGCGGTCATGGCGACCACCAGCGAATAGTAGAGAAAATCCCAATAATCCGGCTCTTCCTTGCCGGGAAATTCGAGGCCGCCGATCCGCTCATCCTTGCCTTCGCCGTAATATTCGTGCGCATAATGCAGGGCGAAGATCACGTGCATGAACGTCCAGGATAGCAGAATGGTGACCGCGCCGAGCGCCACCCGGTAGGCGCCGGGCGCGTGGCCGAGTTCGGAAATCACCGCGGCGAGACTGGCAATCGCCGATGCCGTGGTCAGCACCAGAAGGGCGGCCGCGCCCTCATCCTCGACACACGCTCTCTGGCGGATGCGCTCGATCGGCCAGCGTTTCATGATCCAGAAGATCAGCGCCAGGTAGAGCACGACGCCGCTGTCCCAACCCAGGAGAATGCATGTGGGGATGCGCCAGTGCGTGCCCATCAGCAGCAATGCGACCGCCAGACCGAATGATGCGGAAACGAACAGTCGGATGTGCAGGTGCCAGAAGCGGGCGAATGCCGTCGCCTTTTGCAGTTCGCGCCAGCCCCAGTTCGCACGGGCCTGTCTGGATTTTGCCAAAGGATGTCCTGTCGTCGGCCGCAAGAGAAATTACAAGATCGATCTTGGCGTCTTACTTTGACATCTGGCAACCCCAAAGCTGACGCATCGTCCCCGACGATATCACAGCGACCGGTACGCGCAGACCTTCTGGATGCCCGATCTATCCGAGCGGCGTGCGGCGCGGGACGATCAGGTTGCCGACGAAGCTCTGCACGGCTTCATCATTCTGATTGTATGTCGTCGTGCGCACTCGGATCAGGCCACGATCCGTTGACGCGATTTCGACGGCCGCACCTCCAGGATTTCGCTCTTGGCGTAGAGTTCGTCGCCCGGGCGCACCGGCCGCTGCCAGGAGAGTTCGTCGAAGCCCACGCCGATGATCCCGCCGGCTGGTTTGAACTCGCCGTCGGTCATCAGCCGCATGGTCAGCGCGGCGGTGTGCCAGCCGCTCGCGGCCAGGCCGCGGAACACCGAATTTTTCGCGGCCTCCTCGTCAAGATGGAACGGCTGCGGATCGAATTGCCCGGCGAATGTCTTGATCTGGTCGCTATCGATCTTGAGCCGGCCGGTGTTGAAAACCTGGCCGACGAAGAAGTCTTCGAAATAATGAATCTTGCTCATGGCTTGACCGGCTCCTGACGTGCCGTACGCGCCGTCGGCATCGTACCGTCGCGAAACCAGGCTCCGCTAGCAACGGCCGCCGCGTTGATCAACCCGAAAGCCGCGAGCGCGACCGCGAGCGCAATAAAGACGCCGCTCAGACTGCCGGACCAACGCAGCGTCAGAAAGCCACCGCCCGCCGCGATGACCAATCGGGCGAAATTGCCGAGGAGCGGCCACAACAGCCGGCCGGCGCCTTGCGAGGCGAAGTAGAGCGCCATGCCGAGGCCGAACAGGCCATAGACCGGGCCGACGGCATGCAGATAGCGCGAGCCTGCGTCGATCATCGCCGGGTCGCTGTCGAACAGCGACAGCCACGCGCGCGGCGCAGCGGCCGCGGCAAGCCCGATGATCTCGCACAATCCGGCGGCGATGGCGGCGCCGATCCAGGCGACGCGCAAGGCGCGGTCGCGGCGTCCGGCGCCGATATTCGTTCCGACCATCGCGACGAGCGGACCGCCGAGTCCAAACACCAGCGGAATGAGCAGATATTCGAGCCGCGACCCGGTGCCGTAACCGGCGATCGCGGCGGCGCCGAATGCACCGACGAAACCGGTGGCGATGGCGATGGTGAGGTTGGTTTGAACGGTAATGAGCGCGGCGACCAGACCGACGCGGAGGATGTCGCGAAACAGCGCCCAGCGCAGCCGCACACCGGCCAGTCTCAGGCGTACGACGCTGCGGCCCGATCGCAGATACGCGGCAAGCGCGGCGCTGCCGGCCGCGTAGTAGATCAGCACCGCGAACGCCCCGCCGGCGACGCCCAGCCGCGGAAATGGGCCGTAGCCGAAGATCAGGCACGGCGATAGCGGGATCAACACCACCACGCCCACACAGGTGACGATCGCGGGTGTCGCCATGTTGCCGGAGCCACGAATGATGTTGGAGAGTGAATTGAACAGCCACACCAGGATAGCGCCGGTAAAGACCACGCCCGAATAGGTCAGCGCGGCGGCCAGCGCCGCGCCGCTGCCGCCCATCGCCGCGTAGAGCGGCCGCCCGCCGGCGAGCAGCGCCACCGTGAAGATGAGACCGAAGATCAGCCCGATCACGAGCGCATGGACCGCGAGCGCATCGGCATCGGCGCGGCTGCCACGGCCGAGCGCGCGCGCGATCGCCGAGGAAATCCCGCCGCCCATGGCGCCGGCGGACATCATCTGCATCAGCATCACCACGGGAAATACCAGCGCCACGCCGGCGAGCGCTGCGGTACCGAGCTTGCCGATAAAATAGGTTTCGACCAGGCCGACTGTCGTCTGCGCCAGCATCACCAGCATGTTGGGCGCGGCAAGGCGGACGAGGGTGGCGGCGATCGGACCGTTTAGCAGCGCGGCGGTGCGCGGGTCGTAGCGTGGTTTGTCGGCGCTTATGCCGGAGGGCGGTTGATCGGCTGGCGCGGTGGCGACACTTAAACTTGCGGATGACATTGGGGCGACCCTGATGCCGATTGGAAGGGATGACACGGCTCTGCGCGGACTCTCAGCGTATTTCGAATCGACCTTGGCCGAAGTCGCTCCCGACGACGGCGCGCAGCATGTCGCGCAGGCTTGCGGCGCGCTTGGCGCCGAAGGTGTCTTCGAACCGGGTCTGCGCCTGCGCCCAAGCTTTGCGCGCCTCGTCCAGGCGCTTCGTTCCGGCTCTGGTCAGATGGAGCTCCTTGGCGCGGCGGTCGGCGGCCGAGGCCTCAATGCTGATCAGCCCGTCGCGCTGCAGCGGCTTGATGTTGCGGCCGAGCGTGGTGCGGTCGGTGATCATCGCCTCGGCCAGCGCGTTGATCGTCATCGGACCGAGCCGATCGAGCTTCGCCAGGATCGAGAACTGGTTGCCGCGCAAGCCTGACGGCGCCAGGAACTGATCGTAGAGCTGGGAGACGTGCCGCGCCGCCGAACGAACGGCGAAGCAGTTGCAGTCGGCTGTCTGGGCGGTCATCTGCGGATGTCCTTCAGTCGTTCTTGACAAAGGTGCATATGCGCATGATTAGGCGTAGCTACACCTATGTCAAGACCATCGTATCGGCCGGGCAGGGCCCTGCGGTGGAGGGAGCCAAAGCTGAATTGCGGCCTATCAGGCCGCAGAGCAAAGGAGACAGACCATGCCGCTCGCCAAAATCCACGTGGTGCAGGGCCGTTACGACGAAGCCCGGCTGGCCAAGGTATCGGCCGCCATCCAGGACGCGCTGATGAACACGTTGCGGGTACCGCCGGAGGATTTCTTTCAGCTGATCTTCGAATTTCCGCACAAGCGGTTTCTACATACGCCGGGCTTCGTCGGCCTGCATTATTCCGACGACCTGATCGTACTCGATGTCACCTTCATTGCCGGGCGCCCGAAGGAAACGCGGCTTGCGCTGTTGAAGGACATCAACACCCGCGTCGTCGCCGCGGCGGGCATCTCGCCCGACGACCTGATGATCACCTTCTACGAAGTGCCCGGTGAAAACATCTCGTTCGGGCGGGGCGAGGCGCAACGGGCCAACGCCGTCCCTCACGCCTGAAGGCGAATAGCTATTTCTTCTGCGTCATGCCCATCACCGACGCGAAATGGGCGACGAGCGCGTATTGGCCGTTGAGTGCGGCGGTGTAGGCGTCAACGTCTAGCGGCGTGGCCGGCTGGCCGGTCGACGTCAGTCTTTCGCGAGTCGTCTTGTCGAGTGCGGCGAGCACGTCGGCGGCGATTCTCCGTCGCAAGTCGATGGGCATGCCGCGCGGTCCAAGCAGGCCCAGGACGGGACTGGCGAGCAGGTCCGGATATCCGGCTTCCACCACGGAGGGAATGTCCGGCGCGATCGGCGATCGCGCGCTGCTGTTGATGGCGATGATCTTGATCTTGCCGGTCTGCGCGTAGCTCCGCATTGCGGCATAGGATTGCATGCATAGCTGAATTCTGTTCTCGCCGAGGTCCAGCGGCGATTTGGTGATGTCGCGGTAGGGCACCTTGGCAATCGCGAGTCCGTTCTCCTTGACGAAGCCGTCGAGCACGAATTCGGAGAATCCTGGCGCGACCGCATAGCTGGTCTCATTCGGCTTGGCGCGCGCCAGCGCTACGAACTGGGATACCGTGGAGATGCCGAGACTGGCCGGCACCGCCATTGCAATCTGGACCTGGGCGATGCCTGCGATCGGCGTAAGGTCGGCCTCGGGATTGAAGGAAATATTCGGGTGCATGTAGCGTTGCACGACGAACATGCTGCTCGGTCCGAAGAACAGCGTATTCTCGTCCTTGGCCGACACGACGGTCTGCAACGACAGTAAGCCGTCGCCGCCAGGCTTGCCGTCGATGATGACGGGCTGGCCCCATTTCTTCTGCAGCGTGTCGCTGATCAGCCGCGCGGCCGTGTCCGCCCCGGAGCCCGGACCGAATGGCAGCACGAAGCGCACAGGACGCGTGGGCCACTGCTGGGCGAAGCTCGCCGTCGTGGCGATTGATGGAACCGCCAGCGCAAGCGCGGCGACCATGGTGCGGCGAGACCAACACTTGATCATGACTTTTTCCTAAGCGGCGTCTTTAGAGCGCCGCTACCGTTTCCACTTCAAGCCAATACGCTTCGTCGGCGAGCCGGCTGATGATGAGCAGCGTGTGTGGTGGATAGGCGCCGTTCGGAAACATCGCCGGATAGGCTTTGGCGCGCCAGGCCCGATAGGCATTGGCGTGTTCGGGCCGCAGGATGTAGGTGCGGAACTGCACGACATTCTTCCAGTCGGCGTTGACCGAGCGAAGCGCGGTGTGAATGTTCTTGAACACCTGGACGCACTGGGCTTCGAAATCGCCTTGGCCGACCGGAGCGCCGCTTGCGTCGATCGGCGTCTGGCCGGCGAGGAACACCAGTTCCTGCGTTTTGGCGTAGGCGACATGGCTATAGGGCGCCGGCTTGCTCATGCCGTCGGGATTGAAAATCTTGATCTCGGCCATCGGACGTCTCCTCTTTGTCGTTTTAAGTGCAATACGGTCTATCGGTCGGTGAGCCCCATGGCGGCCTTTGCCTTGGTGACGATGGCAGGCGGGGTCGTGACCGTGTCGTGAACGATCTGCGCCACTTCGTCGGCGCTCATCGGCTCGATGGTGAAGCGGATTTTAGCGGCATCCGCCAGGAACGCCGCATCCTTCATTGTCGCGGCAAACGCCTCGCGCAGGATCGCAAGCCGGTCCGCGGGTACGCCGGGCGGCGCCACATAGGGCTGGCCCAGCGCCGGCGAGGACGAGATCAACTTGAAGATCTGGCGCTGCTCGTCGGTCTTGGCGAGTTCGGTGAGCAGCGGCACATCGGGCAAAGCGTTGTCGCGACGCACGCCGGCCTGAACGAGAAACGCCACCTTGCGGGCGCTGATCCAATCGGGGTGCTGGCTGGTGATGGAGCCGATGCTGAATGCGCGCGCCTGCACTTCGCCGCGCTCCATGCCGAGATTGACGTCCTCGGAGGTCCGATAACCGGTCACGATCTTGAATTTGGTGCCGAGCAGCTTGTTGACCACCATCGGCAGCAGCACGATGCCGGCGCCTGCGCCGGTACCGCCGAGCACAATCTGCTTCTCCTGCGCCTGGGCGATGCTGGTGATGCCCGCCGTGCGCCAGACCAGGATGACCTCGTTCTGCGGACCGGTCGAACCCAGCCAGTTGAATTTGTCGGCGTCGTAACGGACGCCGCCTGAATTGAGCACCTGTTGCAGCGGCATGGCGCTGTGGATGGTGGCGATGGCGGTGCCGTCTTTCGGCGCGATGTTGAACATGTAGTTGGTGGCGAGCACGTTGCCGCCGCCCGGCATGTTCTGCACGATCACGGTGGGATTGCCCGGAATATGGCGCGGCATGTGGCGGGCAAACAATCGCGCAACCGTGTCGTAGGTCCCGCCGACACCGGTCGAGGTGATCAGCGTGATGGTCTTGCCTTTGTAGAAACCGGAATTTTCAGCCGCCCGGGCGCCGGCGCGCGCCGCAAACGGCACGAGCAACGCGCTCGCGCCGGCACGGGCCAGCCACATGCGCGGCGCGAAATTTTTCGTGTCAGCTCCGCAGCCACCGACGCATCGACCCCGGACGCGATCAGCCGTAGCGCGAAAAGTCGTGGCCCTCTTTGACCACGAATTCGAGCAGGAACGGCGCGCCCTTTTCGGTCACGTCGACCGCTTCCTTGAGCGCGCCGACGATATCGCCCGGCTTCTCGACGCGGCGCGCCGCGACGTTGAGGCCCTCGGCCACTTTCTGATAATTGCCGCCGACCGTCATCGAGCCGTATTTGGCATCGGAAATCTTCAGCACATCGCGCTCGGCGCCCATGACGCCGTTGTTGAACACGACCGTGAGGATAGCGATGCGATTGCGCGCAGCGGTCTCGATATCCATGCCGGTCATGCCGAACGAGGCGTCGCCCATTACGTTGATGCAGAGCTTCTTCGGCGCGGCGAGCTTGGCGCCCATGGTGATGCCGAGCCCGTAACCGAGCTGGGTCGACTTGCCCCAGCCCATATAGGAGCCGGCCGCGGTGGTTTCCCAGAACGGGATCATCTGCTCGCGCGGGCTGCCGGAATCGTGGGTGATGATGACGTTGTCGCGGTCGAAGGTGCGCATCATATCGCGGATCACGCGGTACTGGTTGAGCGGCATCTCCTCGGAATTCAGATGCTTGCCCCATTCGTCGAGCCACGCCTTCTTGCCGGCGGCGACTTCTTCCTTGAGCGAGGCGAGCGCATTGCCGCCGCCCGGACCTTTCTGGCGGGACACTTCGGCGATCAAGCGCATCGACCACGAGGCCGGCGTCGCCGACCACCGCGTGATCGGCGCGATAGTCCTTGTTGATGTCGCCGGCGTCATTGGTCGAATGAATGACGGTTTTGCCCTTCGGCACCGACGGGCCGAAATTGGTGACCGTGAGACTCGACCCGATCGCCATGATGACGTCGGCCTTTTTGAGAAAGTCGGCGTACATCTTCGACCGCGAGCGCGTCGCGCCGCCAAGCGCCAGCGGATGGCTGTCGGCAATGGCGCTCTTGCCTGGATTGGTGGCGACCACGGGCGCGGGCAGCATCTCGGCAAGCGCCGCGAGCTTCTCGCCGGCCTCCGCGTAATGCACGCCCTGGCCGGCCCACAGCACCGGGTTCTTGGCGGCGAGCAGCATCTCGACCGCCTTCTTGATGGCGTCCGGATCGGGCGCGGTGCGCGCCACCGGCACCGGCTTGTAGTCGAGCGTGCCCTTGGAATTCCGCTTCGGCGACCTCTTCCGGCAATTCGATCAGCACCGGCCCCGGCTTGCCGGAGCGCATGGCGTGATAGGCGCGCCGCATCAGATCCGGCAGTTCCTGCACGCTGTGCGCCAGCGCCGACCATTTGGTGACCGGCCGATAGACGTCGGCGGCGCGGAAGACCGGACGCACATATTGCCGCGCCAGCGGCAGGGCGCCGGCGACGATCAGCATCGGCACGTTCTCGGAAAAGGCCTGCGCGATGCCCGGAAACGCGTTCTCGATGCCCGGTCCGGCCTGGGCGCCGAATACGCCGTTGCGCTTGCCGCGCTTGATGCGGCTATAGCCGTCGGCGATGCCGACGCCGACCCGCTCCTGGCGGCAAAGGATCGGACGAATGTCGATCGCAGCGCACGGCTCGATGACGGCATTGCGCGGATAGCAGGAGAAAAACTCGGTGCCCTCAAGCTTGAGAATCTGGGCAATCACTTCGGCGCCGTTCATGGCTGGTGACTCGCTGTGTCAGGGATACGGGTAAACGGTATGGCGTAGCGGAGGGAGTAGCAGCCTCTATTCGGCGGCAATCGGCGTATCGCGGGCGATGAATTGCTGCATCGCGTCCATGAACGGCACGTCCTTTCGCGCCTCGAACCGGCCCGAGCGCACGCGATAGCTTGCCGGATTCATGCCGGGCAGCGTCTTGCCGGCGGCTTGGTCCTTGAGCGTCTGCAGCAGCAGCCGCCTGATCTTGACGATGGCCGCATCCGAAGCGAGCAGATGTTCGCTGGCGCGGTCGGCGATCGGGCCCATCGATTCCTGAATGGCGCAATCCTGCGTGCCGAAGCCCTTCAGTCCGGTATATGACTTGCCGCTCGCCTGCAGCTCGCGATCGATCAGATAGTCGTTGCCGCGGTTGCGCACGGCGTGATCGGTGCCGGCGATATTTTCGGTGTGGATGCCAAGCCCGGCCTTGGTGCGCGCCAAGTCCTCCTCGGTCAGCGGCCGCGACGGATGAAAATCGACGCTGTAGAGCATCGTGTTCTCGTCATCGACCGGCGCCCAGACATGCGCGGCGTGCGGGATCGACGAGATGATCTTGTGGAACGGCGACAGCATCACGTTCATGTTCCACATGACGATGCCGTCGCCGCGTTCGCGGCCGGTGCCGACCACGAAACCAAAATCGGTCGGGACAACTTCGTAGAGCGAGGCGACGATGCGGCGACTCGGATCGCCTTCGGCGCCGTGCAGGAAACTCAAATGCGTGGCGTCGAAGCCGCCTTCCAGCGCCTGCAGCCAGTTGCATTCCTGGACGTGGCGCGTCGCATAACGCTGGTCGGCCGGCAGCAGCGTCCATTCCAGTTCGGGAAATTCCGGCTTGTGCTCGGCCGGGCCCATATAGGTCCACACCACGTCGCCGCGTTCGACACAGGGGTAGGCCTTTACGGCGAGCTGCTTCTGCGCGTTGGTGCGGTGCGTCTCGCTCATCTGCGGCACGCAGGGCAGGTCGACGCAGTTGCCGTCAACGTCGAACTTGATGCCGTGATAGACGCAGCGCAGTCCGTGCTGCTCGTTGCGGCCGTAGAACAGCGAGGCGGTGCGATGCGGGCACTTTTCGTCGACGAGCCCGATGCGGCCGCCGGTGTCGCGGAACAGGACGAGGTTCTCGCCGAGGAGCCGCACCCGCAACGGAGGGCTGTCCGGCTTGGCGATCTGCGCGGAAAACGCCGCGGGAATCCAGTAGCGGCGCATCAGCGCGCCCATCGCGGTCCCGGGCCCGACACGGGTCAGAAGCTCGTTTTCGTGCTGCGGCAGCAAGGGCGGACCTCCGTGGAATATTTCGCGCGAGCTTTCAACTCGGCTTTGAACAATTGTCGCGCGGCCGGGCCCGCATTGCAATTCGCCTCGCGCGATGGCTGCGCTGCGTCAGGGGACGTGCCGCCCCAGCAGGCGCGCGGCCTTGTGGGCGACATCCGGGGGCGTGCGGTAGGCTTCGTCGATGAAGCTTGCGATCTCGCTGCCGCGCATCGGCGAAAAGCTCAAAGCGGATTTGTCGAGATCGGCCCGGTAGGCGGGATCGGCCATGGTCCGGTCGAACGCCTCGCGCAAGACGGCGACCCGCTCGGGCGGCGTCCCGGGTGGCGCGGCGAGCGGACGGTCCATCACCAGCCAGCCGAAAATAAGCTGCATGATCTGCCGTGTCTCGGCGGTCTTGGCGTAGTCGCCGATCACCGGCACGCCCGGCAGCCGCGGATCGCTCTTGAGCGAGGTCTGCACCAGGATCGTGGCGTTGTTCTTGGTGATGCCGAGGCTGTGCAGCGAATCCAGGCCCAGGCCGCAGAAGCCTTCGATCTCGCCGCGCTCGTAGGCGAGTCGCAGACCCGAACTGCCGTTATAGCCTTTGACCAGCTTGAATTTCGTGCCCAGCAGCGTGTTGATCACGATCGGAAAGTCGTACGTGCTGGTGCCAGCAGTGCCGGTCACCATCTCGTGCTTGAAAACATCGCCAAAGGTTTTGATGGCCGATGTCCTGGAGGCGATGCAGACGTCGCTTTCGGCGGCAGGCGCACCGATCCAATTGAATTTTCGCGAGTCGTATTGGCTCGGTACGCCGCCGATCACCGGATCGACCACGATGCTGCCGGCGAACAGGCCGATCTCGGAGCCATCCTTCGACGAGACGTTGAACAGGTGGTTGGCCGCGTTCATGCTGCCGGCGCCCGGCATGTTGTGAACGACGATGTTGGGATGGCCGGCGATGTGACCGGCGAGATGCTTGGCGATGATCCGCGTGTAGAGGTCGGCGCCGCCGCCGACATTGAAGCCCTCGATCAGGTTGAGGTCGCGCCCCTGGTAGAACGCGGCGGCATCGGCGGCGCAGGCCGGCGGTGAGGCAAGTAGCGTTGCGGCGAGCAGCGCCGCGGTGAGCCAGCAGGTGACCAAAGTAAGTGACGGGCAGGCAAATTTTCGCATGGCTTCTTGTGTATTCTCGTTGCCGGCAGCCCCAACCCGCGGGCATGGAGCAAGCCTAGCACGGCGAAGACCACAGGATGTACGCGGCATTCGGTCGGCACTGGTTTCTTCCGGGCGCTCGTTCGGGTATGATTGGGGATACTCGCGGACGCCGCCACAGCCAATGTCGAGGCAGGATCATGACGCGTATTGTTTCGCTATGCGCCCTCGCTTACCTCGCCTTCATGGCAGCACCGGCGCTGGCCGGCACAGAGTGCGATCTCCACAGCGAGCATTGCTGGCTCCGTGCCCATCGCGTCATCACGCACAAGCAGAACCATATCGCTTTTCTCGAGGCCAACCCGGACGCCGATGACGGCATCAAGGGCCGGATCATCACCCACATGCACTACAAGGTGATGCGCATCCGCGCTTACATCGGGCCGCGCTGGCCGCATTGGCCGACGCCATGCTGCTACACCCGGCCGCGGCTGTACGTCCGCTGAGTATCGGCTTATTCCGCCGGCGCCGGCGGCGGCGCGCCGAATAGGCCCGGCATGAAGCGGATGCGCTGGCGCTCCGTCCATTGACCGAGCCGATCCAGATAAAGATACAGCACCGGGGTGGTGTAGAGCGTCAGCAACTGGCTGATGATCAGGCCGCCCATGATCGAGATGCCGAGCGGGCGGCGGATTTCGCCGCCGGCGCCGAAACTCAGTGCCAGTGGCACGGCGCCGAGGATCGCGGCCGAGGTCGTCATCATGATCGGGCGGAAACGCAACAGGCAGGCCTGATAGATCGCGTCGTAGGCGCTGAGGTGGTGCGTCCGCTTCGCGTCGATGGCGAAGTCGATCATCATGATGGCATTCTTCTTGACGATGCCGATCAGCAGAATGACTCCGATGGTGCCGATGATGTCGAACTGGGTATGGAACAGCATCAGCGCCAGGAACGCGCCGACGCCGGCCGACGGCAGCGTCGACAGGATGGTGATCGGGTGGACATAACTCTCGTAGAGGATGCCGAGCACGATATAGACGGCGGCGATCGCGGCCACGATCAGCACGATCTCATTGTTCGCCGACTGGGCGAACAGCTGTGCGGTGCCGGCGAGGCTGCCGTGGATCGACGCCGGCATGTGCAACTCGTTCACCGCGTTGGCGATGGCCGCCGAGGCTTCGCCCAGCGACGCGCCCGGCGGCAAGTTGAACGAGATCGTCGAAGCGACGAACAGCCCCTGATGCTGGACCGAGAGCGGAGTGCTGCCGGGCTTGTAGTGGCTGACCGCGGACAGCGGCACCATTGTCTCCTGGGTGGTGCTCACGGCCGCGCCCGATGACGTGGCGCCCTTGCCCGTATTGGCGAGCGCATTGATCGAGGCGTTGCGGGCGGAATTGTTGTTGGCATTGGCTGCCGCGGTCGCGGCTGCGGACCCGGTGCTGGCCGTGACCGGGGCGGTGACGTTGCCAGCCGGGAGATTTGACGTTGACGTGCCGGAAGCGCCGCCTCCCGATGTCGAGATATAAATGTCCTTGAGCGACTGGGGATCGTGCGTATAGCGCGGATCGATTTCCATGACGACATGGTATTGGTTGATCGCGCTGTAGATCACCGATACCTGCCGCTGCCCAAAGGCATCGTAGAGCGTGTTGTCGATCTGCGCCGGCGTAATGCCGAGCCGGGACGCGGTATCGCGATCGATCACCAGATCGGTCTCAAGCCCCTTTTGCTGCTGATCGGAATTGACGTCGGCGAGCACAGGACTGCGCTCCAGCGCCTGGACGAGTTTCGGCACCCATGTTGACAGCAGGTCGGGGTCGTCCGACTGCATCGTGTACTGATACTGCGCATTGCTCTGCCGGCCGCCGGCCCGAATATCCTGAACCGGAATCAGAAACAGGCGTCCGCCCGGCACCTGCGCCAGCTTCGGCCGCAGCCGCGCGATCACCTGATCGATCGGTGGCCGCTGCGTGTTCGGCTTCAGCGAGACGAAGACCGAGCCGGTATTGATCTGACCGAAGCCGCCGCCGCTGCCAACGCCGGTGTAGCCCACCACGTGCTCGACCGCGGGGTCGGCCTGCACGATCGCCATCATCTGCCGCAGCTTCTGCGTCATCGCCTGAAACGACACGCTTTGATCGGCCTGCAACGCGCCGATCAGGCGGCCGGTGTCTTCTTGCGGGAAATAGCCTTTGGGGATGAGGTAGCCAAGCAGGAAGTTGAGCGCGATCGCCGACAAAAAGATGATGAACACGAGCCTGCTGTGGTGCAGCGCCCAGGCGAGCGAGTGCTCATAACCTTCGAGCACGCGGGTGAAAAACCTGTTGCGCCGCTGCGCCAGCTCGCGCGGCCGGGCGCGCAGGAACAGTGCCGACAGCATCGGCGTGGTGGTGAGCGAAATGCAGAGCGAGATCAGGATGGCGAGCGACAGTGTCAGCGTGAATTCGCGGAACAGCCGGCCGAGAATACCGCCGAGCAGCAGGATCGGCGTGAACACCGCGACCAGCGACAGGCTGATCGACAGCACGGTGAAGCCGACTTCGCGCGCGCCGCGCAACGCCGCCTCCATGCGCGGCATGCCCTCGTCGAGATGGCGCGAGATGTTTTCCAGAACGACGATGGCGTCGTCGACCACAAAGCCGGTGGCGATGGTCAGCGCCATCAGTGACAGAATATCGAGGCTGTAACCCAACAGATACATCGCGCCGAACGTACCGAGCAGCGAAACCGGCACCGCGATGCTGGGGATGAGCGTGGCGCGGATGTCGCGCAGAAACAGATAGACCACCATGGTGACGAGGATGACGGCGATCACCAGCGTCATCTCGGTGTCGTGCAGCGACGAACGGATCGTGGTCGAGCGGTCGATGGCAATGGAGACGTCGATGTCCGACGGCAACGCCGCCTGCAGATGCGGCAGCTCGGCTTTCACACCGTCGATGGTGTCGATGATGTTGCCGCCGGGCTGGCGGAACAGAATGACCAGCACCGAGGGCCGGCCGTTGGACAGGCCGAGGTTGCGCACGTCCTCGACGGAATCGTTGACCGCCGCGACGTCGGACAGGCGGACGGCGGCGCCGTTGCGATAGGCGATGACGAGCGGCATGTAATCGACCGCCCTGGTGGCCTGATCGTTGGTATAGAGTTGATAGCGCTGCGTGCCGTCGTCGATCGAACCCTTCGGGCTGTTGGCGTTGGCCGAGGCCAGCGCCGCACGCACGTCTTCGAGGCCGATGCCGTATTTGAACAGCGCCTGCGGATTGAGCTCGACGCGCACCGCTGGCAGCGCCGATCCGCCGATGATCACCTGGCCGATACCGGAAAGCTGCGACAGGCGTTGCGCCAGCACGTTGCTGGCGGCGTCGTAGATCTGGCCCTGGGTCAGCGTCTTTGAGGTCAGCGCCAGGATCAGGATCGGCGCGTCGGCCGGATTGACTTTGCGATAGGTCGGATTGGTCCGCAGCGACGACGGCAGGTCGGCGCGCGCCGCATTAATTGCCGCCTGCACGTCGCGCGCGGCGCCATTGATGTCGCGGTTGAGGTCGAATTGCAGCGTGATGCGGGCCTGACCGATGCCGCTCTGCGATGTCATCTCGGTGACGTCGGCGATCTGGCCGAGATGGCGTTCGAGCGGCTCGGCGACGCTGGTCGCGACCGTGGTCGGGCTCGCCCCAGGAAGCTGAGCGCTGACCGAGATCGTCGGGAAATCGACCTGCGGCAGCGGCGCGACTGGCAATCTGGAAAAGCCCAGCGCGCCGGCAAACGCGATGCCGAGCGTCAGAAGCGTCGTCGCTACCGGCCGAGCAATGAAAGGGGCCGAAATGTTCATTCGGCCGGCTCCGGCCGGCCGAGGGGGCCGGCCGCGGGGCGCCCGGTCAGGCGCACGGCCAGCCGGTCGAAATAGAGGTAAATGACAGGCGTGGTGAACAGCGTCAGCAGCTGGCTTAAAATCAAGCCGCCGACCAGCGTCAGGCCGAGCGGATGGCGCAGCTCTGATCCGGTGCCGGTGCCGAGCATCAGCGGCAGCGCACCCAGGATTGCCGCCATGGTGGTCATCATGATCGGCCGGAACCGCAGCAGGCACGCCTGATAGATCGCTTCGCGCGGCGGCAAGCCCTCGATGCGTTCGGCTTCGAGCGCGAAGTCGACCATCATGATGCCGTTCTTCTTGACGATGCCGATCAGGAGAATGATGCCGATGATCGAAATGACGTTGAGGTCGTAGCCGTACAGCATCAGCGACAACAACGCGCCGACGCCGGCCGACGGCAACGTCGATAGAATGGTGATCGGGTGGATGAAGCTCTCGTAGAGCACGCCGAGCACGATGTACATCGTCACGATGGCGGCGAGGAACAGAAACACCTCGTTGCCCAGCGAGGACTGGAACGCGGCGGCCGTGCCCTGGAACGCGGTGATGAAGCTCTCGGGCAGGCCGATATCGGTTTCAGCTTGCTGGATCGCGGTGATCGCTGAATCGATCGAATAGCCGGGGCTGGTGTTGAACGAAATCGTGGTCGCGGGGAACTGGCCGTAATGGGTGACCACCAGCGGACCGGTCCGCTGTTCGACATGGGTGAAGGCCGACAGCGGCACCTGGCCGTTGGTCGCGGACGATGACGACGGCAGATAAATGCTCGACAGGCCGGCGAGCGAACGCTGCAGCGTCGGATCGAGTTCAAGAATGACGCGATACTGGTTCGACTGCGTATAGATGGTCGAGACGATGCGCTGGCCGAAGGCGTCGTAGAGCGCGTTGTCCACCGTGGCCGGCGTGATGCCGAAACGGCTGGCTGTGGCGCGGTCGATGACCAGATCGACCGCAAGACCCTGTTGCTGCAGGTCGCTGACCACGCCGGTGAGCTGCGGCAGCCGGTTGAGGCGATCGACCAGCTTCGGCACCCAGGTGGCGAATTCCGTGGCGTTGGCATCTTCCAGCACGAAATTGTAGGGCGCGCGTGTGATCGTCGAATCGATCGTGAGATCCTGGACCGGCTGCATGTAGAGCGTGATGCCGGTGACGCCGGCGGTTTCGCGCTGCAGCCGCTGGATGATGGCGCTCGCCGACAGGCTGCGCTCGTCGTGCGGCTTGAGCGTGATCAAAAACCGGCCGGCGTTGAGCGTCTGATTGGTGCCGTCGACCCCCACATAGGAACTCAGGTTGACCACGTCCGGGTCCTTGAGCACCGCCTCGGCGAGCTGGCTCTGGAGGACCGCCATCTCCTGATATGAGACGCTCTGCGACGCTACGGTGATGGCCTGGATGAGGCCCGTGTCCTGCACCGGGAAGAAGCCCTTGGGAATTTCGTAATAGAGCAGGCCAGTGAACACGAGCGTCAGCACGGCGACCAGCAATGTCAGCGGCTGCCGGTTGAGCACCCAGTTCAGCGCGCGGCCGTAACCGTTGATCATGGTGTTGAAAACGTGTTCGGACCGCACGTCGAAGGCGCTGCGCTCGGATTCCGCACGGTGCCGGATCAGCCTGGCGCACATCATCGGCACCAGCGTCAGCGAGACCACGGCCGAAATCACGATCGTAATGGCGAGCGTGATGGCAAACTCGTGAAACAAGCGGCCGACCACATCGCCCATGAAGAGCAGCGGGATGAGCACTGCGATCAGCGAGATCGTCAGCGATATGATCGTGAAACCGATCTGCTGCGAGCCGCGCAAAGCCGCCTCGAGTGGCGACATGCCGCTTTCGACATAGCGGGCGATATTCTCGATCATGACGATGGCGTCGTCGACCACGAAGCCGGTGGCGATGGTCAGCGCCATCAAGGACAGATTGTCGAGCGAGAAGCCGAGCAGATACATGGCGCCGAACGTGCCGACCAGCGACAGCGGCACCGACAGGCTTGGAATGATGGTGCCGGGCAGGGTGCGCAGAAACACGAAGATGACGATCACCACCAGGACGACCGCGAGCGCCAGTTCGAATTCGACGTCGGCGACCGAGGCGCGGATGGTGACGGTGCGGTCGCTCATGACGCTGAGGTCGACGGCGGCCGGCAGGGTCGCGCGCAGCGCCGGCAGCAGCGACTGGATGCGGTCGACGACCTGAATGATGTTGGCGCCGGGCTGGCGCTGCACCGACAGGATGATCGCCGGCGTGGTGTCGGACCAGGCCCCGAGCTTGGTGTTTTCCGGCCCGCTGATGATGCTGGCGACGTCGGACAGCCGCACCGGGCCGCCATTGCGGTAAGCGACGATCAGGTTGCGATACTGATCGGCGCTGGTGAGCTGATCGTTGGCGTTGATGGTCGAGGCCTGCGCGGTGCCGTCGAAATTGCCCTTCGGCGTATTGACGTTGAGGTTGCCGATCGTGGTGCGGATGTCGTCGATGGCAAGTCCGTAGGCCGCGAGCGACTGCGGATTGAGCTGAATGCGCACCGCCGGCCGCTGGCCACCGCTGATGCTGACCAGTCCGACGCCGTTGAGCTGCGAGATTTTCTGGGCGAGGCTGGTTTCGCTCAGGTCTTCCAGCGTCGTCAGCGGCAGCGTCTTCGACGTCACCGCGATGGTGAGGATCGGCGCGTCCGCCGGATTGACCTTGGAGTAGATCGGAGGTGTCGGCAGGTCGCTCGGCAGCAGATTGCCGGCGGCATTGATCGAGGCCTGCACTTCCTGCTCGGCAACGTCGAGCGAGAGATCGAGGCTGAATTGCAGCGTAATCACCGAGGCGCCGGCCGAGCTTGCCGACGTCATCTGGTTGAGCCCAGGCATCTGCCCGAACTGGCGCTCGAGCGGCGCCGTAACCGACGAGGTCATCACTTCCGGGCTGGCGCCCGGATAGAGCGTCTGCACCTGGATGGTCGGATAATCGACCTCGGGCAAAGTCGACAGCGGCAGAAACGTATAGGCGATGATGCCCGACAGCATGATCGCCACCATAAGCAGCGTGGTGGCGACTGGACGCAGGATGAAGGGTTCGGAGACGTTCATCTCATCGATTCATCGTTGCGCCTGGACGCGGGCCTTCGAAGCCGTCCTGCCGTCCGCTACTGGCCAGTGCCGCCGCCTTGCCGCCGCGAACGGCCGCCACCTTTGCCTTGTTGTCCGCCGCCTCCGGCGGGAGCGGCCGCTGGCGCGACTTGCTTGCCGTCGACGCTGCTCACTCTGACGTGCAGTCCGTCGCGCAGCCGGTCGGCGCCATCGGTCACTACCTTGTCGCCGGCCGAAAGTCCGCTATCCACGGTCGTCATGCTGCCGCTGTGAGGATCGACGTAGGTCGGACCGACGGTGATCTGGTGCACCGAGACGGTGCTGTTGGCATTGACCAGATAGACGAAGGTGCCCATCGCGCCGCTCGGCGACGCGCCCGGTGAGCCGCGCTGGATCGCGGCAGTTGGGACGGTCAGTGCGCTCTGCAGCGTCTTGACCAAGAGCTGGACGTTGACGAACTGATTTGGAAACAGCGCATTGTCCGCATTGTCGAACTGGGCGCGCACCCGAACGGTGCCCGTCGTGGTATCGATCTGGCTGTCGACAGCTATCACGTTGCCGACAGCAAGCTGCTTGATGTTGGCCCGGTCGAACACAGTGACCTGAAGTTTGGTGCCGCCGTTGAGTTGCGGCATCACATCCGGCAGATCGTCCTCCGGGATCGAAAAGATCACGGTGATCGGTTGCAGCTCGGTGACAACGGCAAGGCCCGTCGCGCTGCTCGACTGCACGTAGTTGCCCGGATCGACGAGGCGCAGTCCGATACGGCCGGTGACCGGCGAGACGATATGGCAATAGGCGATGTTCAGGGTCTGCGCATCGATCAGGCTTTGATCCTGTTTGACCGTGCCCTGATATTGCTGGACGATGAAGACCTGATCTTCGGCTTGCTGTTTGGCGATCGAATTCTGCGCCGCCAATGTCTGATAGCGCTTCAGATCCATCTGCGCCTGACTGAGCAGGCCTTGATCGTGCGCGAGCTGGCCTTCGTACTGCGCTTTCAATATCTGATAGGGCCGGTCGTCGATCTGCGCCAGCAACTGGCCCTTTTGCACAGGATCGCCTTCGGTGAAGGCAACCTTGGTAAGATAACCGCTGATCTGGGATTGCACCGTAACGGTGGCGATCGGCGTCACGGTACCGAGCGCATTGACGATCACCGGGACGTTGTTGGTTACGACCGTCGAAGCGCCCACGGATTGCGTCGCGTTGACTGCCACGCGTCCGGTCGGCGCTTTCTCTGCTGTCACCCAGCGCTCGATCTGATAGGCGCCAAGCGCGAGCAGGGCGACGATGATCAGCCCGACGCCGATGCGGGTCGCCGAATATCGGCGCGCCTTAACGGCGGGTTGCGGCACGGTTCGCCGCAGGCCCGGCGCCACGCCTGGCGTCAAGTCCTCGTCCGTGGGGCGCGTTCGTTCATCCATCTTGCGCGCTCTTCAGCCGCAGTTCCCGGCATCTGCAGGTGCCGCCATATAATGTGAGCCGGCAGGCCGCACCTAATGAATATTTGCCAATGTTTCCGGCAGTGAGGTTCAAGGGCGGCCCAATTGCCGGGCTGCGCCATGCTGCTTTGATACCCACGCCAAATCGCTCCCTGGCATTGAGTTTCTTAGGAATCCGCCAAGAAATCAAGGGTTTGGACGACGCTCCGGCGTCAGGCCGGGTCCCGCACAACCCCTAATGGGTCGGCAGCTGCGGCAGGAGCGAAAACGACGCCTGGAGCTCCTTCTGGGTCGGCAACAGCGTTGTATCCCAGGTGCCGCCGAGGTCCTCGATCAGGGTGACGCTCGCCAGGAACAGGTTCTGGCGGGTGGCCAGCTCCGTTTCCTCGTCGCCGAGCAATATGATCTCCGCCGTCACCACTGTGGTAAACGCCACCGTCCCGGCCTGGAACTGATTTAGAAACACATTCACCGCTGTGCGGGCGTCCCTGACGGCGGCCTCCTGGACCGTAAGCTGTTGCGCCAGAAGACGGACGGCGGCGAGTTGGTCCTCGACGCCCTGGAACGCGCCGAGCACGGTCTGGCGATAGGTCGCGACGCTCTGCCAATAAACGGCGCGCGCCGCGTCAAGCTCCGCGGAGCGTAAGCCGCCATCGAAGATCGGTTGTGAGGCAGCAGCGCCGAGCGACCACACTTCGTTGGCGGCCGTGAATGGCAGCGGATTCTTGCCGATAAACTGAAGCACGCCGGACAGACTGATGTCCGGGAAGAACGCAGCCTCGGCGACGCCGATCAGTGCGTTCTCCTCCTGCATGGTGCGCTCGGCCTGCGCGATGTCGGGCCGCCGTTCGAGCAAGGTCGAGGGAATCGTTACCGGAACTCGCGGCGGCATTCCGATCAGATCATGATGACCCACGGTCAGTTCCGCGGGCGGGCGGCCGGTCAGCATGGCGATGGCGTGCTCGTACTGCGCGCGCAGCACGCCGGTGTTGATTTCCTGTGCCTGTGCGGTCTCGAGCTGCGCCTTCGCGGTCGCCACGTCGCCGCTGGTTACCGAGTAACCGGCATTGAACTGATTCTGGACGATCTGCAGCGTGCGCTTGTATTCCTCGACTGTCCGCGCGAGGACATCGTGCAGCGCATCGATCGCCTCAAGATTGAAATAGGCGGTGGCGAGCAGAGACTGCTGCGATAGTTTGACGTTGGCGAGATCCGCGGCGCTGGCTTGTGCCGCAGCCGTGTTGGACTCGATCTGCCGGCGCACCTTGCCCCAGACGTCGAGGTCCCAGCTTCCACTCAGCGACGGCGTGAAGGTGGTGGCATACCTGCCGCCTCCACCGCCGGCGCCGCTGCCGGCAGCGAAGGATCCGCTGCTTCCGCTGACGCCCGGACCGGTCCGCGTTCGCGTGGCCGAGTAAGAGCCGGTCAACATGGGGAACAGGGCTGACTGCGCTTCTCTGATGAGGGCGCGCGCCTGCTCGTAGGCGGCGGCCTGTACGGCCACATTTTGGTTGGAGATCTCGACCTGCCGCATCAGCACATCGAGACGCTTGTCGCGATAAATCCGCCACCAGTCGCCGCGATCAAGCGCGTCGCTCGGCGTGGCAACTTTCCAGCCTTTCAACTCCTTGAATTTCGCCGGCACCGGCGCGGCCGCCGGTTTGTAATCCGGGCCGAGCGCGCAGGCAGACAGGAAAAATGCCAAGCTTGATGCAACTACAGCGGTCGCGGCAATGGGACGGACGGTGCGCCGTACCCAGCCAACGCCACGCAACCCCGCATGGGCCAACGCCTGCACTGTGGAAAACCCGCCGTTGACGACCCCCGACCAAACGCAGACGCCACGCTACCAGACGAACAAGTCCGGCCGCGTTTCGCCCAATCCAGCGAAACTCGGCCGATTTGAGCCCGATTTCGTATCGATCCCCCGGGCACCACGTTAACCATAAGTATGCTGCCTCACGCATGGGCGAATATCAACAGCAGTACATCGCGGCGGCGCTGTCGTGATCCTTTCTCTGAGACGATGTGATATTCCGGCGACAGTGAAGGCAGGCTAGTGTCCGATTGCGGACTTTCCGATGATGTGGCTGCGCTCGTTTGGCGACCACGGAGGTATAAAAATGCCGTACACCTACACACTCAAGAGCATCATTCCGGCAACGCCCGAGCAGATTTACGCGGCATGGCTCGACAGTCTCGCCCACACCGACATGACCGGCGGCGACGCCAGCATGTCGGATGAAGTCGGTGCCTTGGTTTCAGCCTGGGACGGCTATATCACCGGCCGCAATATCGAACTGGTTCCGGGAAAGCGCATCGTGCAATCGTGGCGCACCAGCCGGTTCACAGATGCGCACGCGGATTCGATCATCACTGTCACTTTGAGATCGGGCGCGGGCGGCACGGTGCTCACGCTTGAGCACAGCAACGTGCCGGACGATCAGCGCAACTACGAAGACGGCGGCTGGGAGGAAAACTATTTCCAGCCGATGAAAGATTATTTCGCCGCGCTGGCGCAGGAGATCGGTGAAGAGCAACCGCAACCGGCCGCGCCCAAGACGAAGCCGCGTCCAAAACCGGAGCGCGCCGCGAAGCCGAAGAGCGCGCGCAACGCGGCCCCGCGGAAGAAGCAACAACGCGCGAAGGCGAGGCGCGCCACTCCACCAAAAGCCAAGCACAAACGTGCGGCGTCGCCGGCCAAGAGACGGAAATCGGCCAGAGAGCCCGCCAAGTCCTCGGCCACTCGTCCGACGCGCAAAACGGCGCGGCGGCAACGCGCGCGCCGTTGACGGCGCCTTCGTCCTGCCCACGCTTCGTTGGTCCGTAACTTGCTTTAGGAAATCCGTCGAAGCGATGCGGGGGGCGAGGATTCCGATGCGCAAGGCATGCTGCGGCGTCGCTTCAGTCTTGTTCGCGGCGGCGCTGGCGATAATCATATTTCCGGCGCCGCGCGCCATTGCGCAGACCTGGCCAACTCGCACTGTCAAAATCGTTGTGCCTTACGGTCCGGGCGGCATCTCAGACGTGGTGGCGCGCATCACTGCGGACCGGCTCGGTGCGATGTTCGATCAGCGCTTCATCGTTGAAACGCATCCGGGCGCCAGCGGCGCCATCGGCACCGAGTATGTCGTGCGCTCGCCGGCGGATGGCTACACGCTGTATCACGCCGGCGGCGCCGAGTTCTCGGTCGTGCCGCTGATGCAGAAGCTCAACTACGACCCGGTCAAGGATTTGGCGCCGATCAGCATGACCGCCGTCAACGGCATGGCATTTGCCGTCAACCGCGATCTGCCGGTGCACACGCTCGCCGAATTCATCGCCTATGCGCGCGCCAATCCGGGCAAGATCAACTACAGTTCGGTCGGGCGTGGCTCGAGCAGCGATCTGTCGCCGGCCGCGTTTGCCGCGAAGGAAGGTCTCAAGCTCGTCGGCGTGCCATACACAGCCGCGCCGCCCGCGATCCTCGCTTTGGTCACCGGCACGATCCAGCTGTTTTTCGGCAATGTCTCCGACATCGTCAGTTCGGTCCGTTCCGGCGAAGTACGGCTCCTTGCCGTGTCGACGCCCAAACGCATGCCGCAATTCCCGGACGTGCCGACCGTCTCGGAAACCGTGCCAGGTTTCGTCATCGTCGCCTGGAACGGCTATTTCGCACCGACAGGCACACCGCGGCCGATCATCGAGCGCCTGTCGAAAGCGCTCGCCGTGATATGCGCCGAGGCTGACATCAAACAAAAAATGGCCAACCTGAGCCTCGACGCCACCAGCAGCACGCCGGAGGGTCTTGCCGTCGCGATTCAGGCCGACCTGCCGGTCTATCGCAAAGCGGCCGAGGCGGCCGGGATCATCAGCAAATAACGGCGGGTGCCCCAGCCTCTACACATATGTGATGAGGCCGGCGAATCCCTCGTCCATGTGATCCTGATGGTGGCAATGAAATAAGGTCGGGCCGGGATCGTCGGCGATGAAGTCGATTTCCACGGTCGAGTAACGCGTCATGCTCAGGGTATCTTTCATCAGTCCCGAGACGGACTTGTCGCCAATTTTGGCGACTTCGAATGTGTGCCGGTGGGTGTGAACCGGATGGCGGTCGCCGCTGTTGTTGTGCATCACCAGCCGATAGCGTTTGCCTCGCTGCACGGTGAATAGAGGATTGGTATCCGGCCACGATTTGCCGTTGATGGTCCACCGGTTGTAACCGCCGTGGCCGCCGGGAATCTTCGCAAATTCCAGATAAATCGTGGCGTCCGGGTCCGGTGCCGGCGTTGCGCGTGCAAAGACCGTGTAATCCCAGTCCGCCTTGGCGGTTGGTGTCCACTGTGGCTCGCCTTGGCGGTTCGCATATTCGATGACCGCTCCCATCCCCATGTTGCGGTCCATGTTGTCCGTGGAGCCGAACACCCATACGCCCGGGTTGTTCATTTCCACGATCACGTCGGCGCGCTCCGCCACGTCGAGCCGCAAGGTGTCGACCGTCTTCGGTGTCGGAACCGGATTGCCGTCGAGCGCGACCACCGTGAACTTATGCCCGGGCAGCGCCAGCGACACGTCCATGGTTGCGCTGGCGTTGAGCAGGCGAAACAGTACGCGCTCGCCTTCGCGGACACGGATCGGTTCGTCGTGACCGAGCATCCGTTCGCCGAGCGTGGCGGAGCGATACATCACCTCCAAGCCATTGTTTGGCGGCGGCCCCTTGCGGATATCCTGCATGCTGACCCACTCGCCCTCCCAGCGCCGGGCCGCTAGCAGGATTTCGCGATCGTAGCGGCCGGGATCGTTGGTCGGTTCGACGATCAGAAATCCGAACTCGCCCGAATAGGTGCTGCGGTTGAGATTGGTCATCGCCATCGCATGGCTGTGATACCAGCGCGTGCCGGCGGGCTTCGGGGTGTAGGAGTAGATCTGCGACTTGCCAACCGGGATCATCGGCGAGCCTTCTTCGGCCGCGCCGTCCTGCGGGGCAGGCAGATACAGCCCATGCCAATGGACGATGTCGTCATAATCGGCGTTGTTGATGACCTTGATGTTGACCGGCTTGCCTTCGGCGAGCCGCAAGACAGGTCCGGGAACTTTTCCGTTATAGCCGGTCGTCTTGATGATCTTTCCGGGCGCAATTTCCAGCGCGACCGGCTCGATTGTGATCGTGTGATCGATTTTCGGGGAGGCGGTTTGCCCAAACGCCGCCGGATTGGCGATGGCAGCGCCGCCGGCACCCAGAAGCAGCGCGCGTCGGCTCAGTCCGGCGTGGCGCAAATCGTCCCGATCATGACCCAACGTCTGTTTCATCGCGGCCTCCGGCTACTCCAGCATCTATAGTTATGCGCTGAAAGCCGGAAGCGCGACGGTCAAATCAGTCCGCCTTGATGCCGGCGCTCCTGACGACCTTGGCCCACTTGGCCGTTTCGTCGGTGCAGAACTTTCCGAATTCGGCACGTGTCATCGGGCGCGGCTCGATGCCGAGGCTGGCAAGACGGCTTTTTACGTCGGGCCGAGAAACAATCGCATTGATGCCATTGTTGAGCGTGGCCACCGTAGTGGCCGGAGTATCCTTGGGTGCGCCGATGCCGAGCCACGCGCTCGCCCGATAGCCCGGCACGAGTTCGCCGATCGGCGGCACGTCCGGCAGAACGTCCGAGCGTGTTGCCGTCGTAACGCCAAGCGCGCGAATCTTGCCGGCCTTGACCAGTGCCACGGATCCGGCAAGCGCGATGAAGGCGACCTGCACGCGCCCGGCGAACAGATCGGGATAGAAGCTCGACCGGTACGGCACATGCACCAGATCGACGCCGGCCATCAGCTTGAACAACTCGCCGAACATGTGCGGCGCGCTGCCGTTGCCGCCGGACGCCATGTTGATCTTGCCGGGATTGGCCTTGGCGTAGGCAATGAACTCACGCACCGTCTTGACGGGAAGCGACGGGGTGACCGCCATGAGGAAGGCGTTGTCGCCGATGAACGCGACCGGCGCGATGTCGTGCAGAAAATTGAAATTGAGGTTCGGATAAAGCGTGGCGTTGATCGCGTTCGAGAGGCTGGAGAGCAGAAGCGTGTAGCCGTCCGCCGGCGCCCGCACGACCGTATCGGTCGCCACATTCATACCGGCGCCGGGCCGGTTTTCGATCACGAATGGTTGCCCAAGCTGCGTGGCGAGCAACTGCGCGAACAAACGCGCGATCGTATCGGGGGACGTACCCGGCGGTGTACCCACAACCAGTCGCACCGAGCGGGCCGGATAGCCTTGCGCTCTCGCGGCTTCCGGAACCATGAGCGTTGCAGCAGTGCCGGCGGCCAGCTGCAGGAGCTGTCTGCGGACAAGTATCATTTCTCCCACTCTCGCCGGTTCGGATGGCTCCTCGTACTATAGCTTGTTACATGAGCAGAATTGACTGTAATCAGGGCGTGACTGACCAACACAAAGTGGTGTGACGACGATGACGAATGAACCCGCAAAGGTGAGCGTTTTGATGTCGGGAGGTTTCTCCGGCGCGTATGAGCGGCTGCTGCCGGAATTCCAGCGCGTGACCGGCATCGGTGTCACGACCGGGTCGGGAGCATCGCAGGGCTCGGGCCCGCAGACGATTGCCGCGCAGCTTGCGCGCGGCATCCATGCCGACGTCGTCATCCTGTCCCGAGAAGGTCTGAGTGACCTGATCGCCGCGAACAAAATCGTGGTGGGCACCGACGTCGATCTCGCGCAAGTCCCGCTGGGCGTAGCGATAAAGGCTGGGACGGTGAAACCCGATGTGCGCACCGTCGAAGCATTCAAGCAGCTTCTGCTCAAGGCCGACATCATTGCGATGCCGGCAAGCACCAGCGGCATTTGGATGACGAACGATCTGTTCCCGCGGCTTGGGATCGCCGGAAAGGTCAAGACCAAGCTCGCCCCGCGCGGCAGCGACGCGACCCGCATGGTTGCCGCGGGAGAGGTCGATCTTGCGGTGATGCCGGTCAGCGAAATCCTGGCCGCGACGGGCGTCGAATTCGCAGGCTCGATCGCGGCGGAGATTCAATTCGTGCAGATGTTTTCGGCGGCCATCGTCGCCGGTTCGAAAGCGGTCGATGGTTCCAGGCGGCTGATCGACTTTCTTTCCTCAGCCCAGGCTGCTGCTGCTATCCGCGACAGCGGCATGGAGCCGATCATCTCGTCAAAACCGCCAAGATAGAGACAGTTGCGGCGAAGGATGCGGCGCCAGAAGCCTTACAGGAATTTAATTAGGCGGCGGTCGGACCCTGTTGTAAAAACCCGCTGTCTCACCCCCGAGACATAGTCCCCAAGTCCCCGACGACAGTTCCGACCGCCACGCGTTCCCCGACGCGCTGGCGGCCGGAACATGCGTGCCTCATTTCAGTTCAGCAAATTGTCGCGCAGGGTCGGGCCGGCATATTTCTTTTTGGTCAGCCCACGCCGCTGCAACTCGGGTACGACGTGATCGACGAATTCCTGCAGGTTTCCGGGCGCTGAGAAGCCGCGCGCCAGCATGAAGCCGCCGTTGGCGCCGGTTTCGAAATGCCACTGCTCGAGCTTGTCGGCGATCTGCCTCGGCGTGCCACCGGCGACCAGAATGCGCTCGGTCATGAAGCGGCGGCCGAACTGCTCGACGGTGAGATTGGAATCGGTGGTTTTCAGAATTTCCTCGAAGCTGCCCCAATGCACGTTCTGGGCTTTGACCTCGGCCGCGACGTCCGCCAGCCGCATGTCGCGGCGGAAGCGGGAGAAGTCGAGCCCGTACATCGACGACAGTTCGATCAGCCCGGCTTCCGGTGGGATTGAATCGAGATAATGCTCCTCCATCGCCTGGGCTTCGGCCTCCGAGCCCGCGACCTGGATACGCACCGACCAGAGAATGCCGCAGTCTTCCGGCTTGCGGCCGAACTTGGCGAGCCGGGTGTCGAGTTCGGTGCGATGCGCCTTCATGCTGGGCAGCGTGCGCCGCGTGGAAAATTGCAGATCGGCATAATGCGCGGCGAGATCCATGCCCGGCCCGGACTGGCCGGCCTGGATGATCACTGGGCGGCGCTGCGGTGACGGCAACGCGGGCAGGGGACCGCGAACGCTGTAATACTCGCCTTCGAAATTGAGCAAATGCACCTTGGCGGGATCGCCGAAAATCCCGTTCTGGCGATCGAGCTTGATCGCATCCGGTTCGATGCTGTCCCACAACATGCAGCAGACCTGCAGATGCTCCTGCGCGCGCTCATAACGCACGTCATGCTCGATCATTTTTTTGTAACCGTAGTTCGCCGCCTCATTCTTCGATCGCGACGTCACCGCATTCCAGGCGATGCGACCTTTGGTGACGTGATCGAGCCCGTTGAACACGCGCGCGATGTGAAACGGGTGATGGTATGTGGTCGACATGGTAATGCCGAAGCCCACACCCTCGGCGACGCGCGACATGCAGGGGATCATCGGCATCATGTCGTGGCGCGGCCATTTCGTGCCGTAGCGCACCGCGGCGTGATGATTGCCGCCGTAATCCTCCGGCGTGCCGCCGGAATCTCCGAAGAACAGCACTTTCCTCCGCCTGAAACTATCATACATGGTAACACCCCGAGCGACGCAGAATGGTTCGTCGGTACCGACTCAGGCCCCTACCTGCATTGGTTCGTCACTTATGGCGTTCAAATCCCGATCGAGCCATCAAAATTTTCGCAATATTGTACTGTAGGAGCAGATACTTATAATGGAGACCTCTATACCGAAAATGTGGAGGGTTTTTGTTGGACGGTAGCGGGTCAAGATTGCGCGACTTGTGACGTAGTGAGCTTTCTCACTGGTCGCCTATAACGGCGGCGAGGGCGGACTATTTGAAATTCCGCCCCGTCGCTAGCCGCTGTGGCGGAGCCCCCATCGGCAGCGGTGCTAGGGGCCGGCCTCATCGGCTTGATCGCTATCGCCTTGGTGCGACGGCGCCGGCCCCGCCGCTTCCTCCTGAAAAAGCTAGCTCGCGGCATCTGGTTTTTGAAATGGGCCGCGACGCCCGGATAGGGCTTCGATCACCCTGTCTAGTTACACCGGAATTACGTCGTCAAGATCCGGGTTCTTGAAGTGCGATGAACGCCTAGCGCTCCGAGCCAGGCGCATTGCGTAGGATGGGCTCACCGGAGCTTTCACCCACCCCACGCACTACCCGCTTTGCGATCAGTGCGCCGGGCCGGGCTTGGCGTCGCGGAACGGCGTCCCGGTTTCGGCGAGACGGCGCAATAGCGAGGACGGAGCCCAGCGCTCGCCGTAGCGCTGATGCCATTGCGCGATCTGGCGGTAGATCTCAGCGACGCCGATGCCGTCGGCCCAGTACATCAGCCCGCCGCGGTAGCGCGGAAAGCCGAAGCCATTGAGCCACATCACATCGATGTCGCTGGCCCGGTAGGCCTTGCCCTCTTCGAGGATCTTGCAGGCCTCGTTGACCGAAGCGAACAACAGCCGGCGCAGGATCTCCTCGTCGGTGAAACTGCGCTGGGCAATGCCGAGTTCGGCCGCCTTGTCCTTGATGATGCGCGCGACCTCGGGGTCGGGATGGGGCGTGCGGTCGCCCTTTTCGTAGCGGAACCAGCCGGCCCCGCTCTTCTGGCCGAGCCGCCCGATCTCGACCAGATGGTCGGCGATCGGCAGTTTGCGGTAGTTCGGGTTTTGCGCCGCGCGGCGCTGGCGGCTGTCGTAGCCGATGTCGAGACCGGACAGATCGGCGGTCGCGAACGGCCCGATCGGATAGCCGAAATCGACCATGACCTTGTCGACCTGCTCGGGCAATGCCCCCTCCTCGACCAGGAGGATCATCTCGGTGCCGAAAGGGCGTGCGGCTGCGATTGGCGACAAAGCCGTCGCAATTGCCGGCCATGGCGCTGACCTTGCCGATCTTGCGGCCGAGATCCATCGCCGTCATCAGCGTGTCAGGGGCGCTTTTGGCGCCGCGCACGACCTCGAACAGTTTCATCACATTGGCGGGCGCGAAGAAATGCGTGCCGGCGACGTCCTGCGGGCGCTTGGTCGCATTGGCCATGATGTCGATGTCGATGCCCGAAGTGTTCGAGAACAGCAGGGCGCCGGGCTTCATCGTCGCGTCGAGCTTTTTGAACACCTCCTCCTTGACCGGGATGCGCTCGAACACCGCCTCGATGACAACGTCGGCCTCTCTGATATCGTCGTAGCTGCCGACGCCCTCGATCAGCCCGAGCCGGCGCTCCATCTCGACGCCCGAGAGGCTGCCGCGCTTGACGCTGGTCTCGTAATTGCTGCGGATGCGGGCGAGACCGCGGGCCAGCGCGTCCTCGTCGATCTCGAGCAGTTTCACCGGAAAGCCGAACTCGGCAAAGCTCATGGCGATGCCGCCGCCCATCGTGCCGGCGCCGACGATGGCCGCGGTTTTGATCGGGCGCAACGGCGTGTCGCGCGGAATGTCGGGCAGCCGCGCCACCTCGCGCTCGGCGAAGAAGGCATAGCGCAGCGCGCGCGCCTCAGCCGAGTTTTCCAACTCGTTGAACAGCTCGCGTTCGCGCCGCACACCTTCGTCGAACGGCAGAGTACAGGCGTTTTCGACCGACTGAATGCCGTGATAGGGCGCCTTCTGGCCGCGGGCGCGGCGCGCGATCGATTTGCGCATCGCCTCAAACATGCCCGGATCGGCCTGCGCCTCGGCGAGCCTCTCGTCATGGTCGCGGATGCGCGGCAACGGCCTGGTGTCGGCGATGCGGCGGGCAAACGCGATCGCCGCCTGGCGCAGATCGGCGCCCTCGGGGACCAGCTCATCGATGATGCCGAGGCGTTTCGCCTCCTCCGCCGGCACGTGGCGACCGCTGACGATCATGTCGAGCGCCGCTTTCGGGCCGATCAGCCGCGGCAGCCGCTGGGTCCCGCCGCTTCCGGGGATGATGCCGATCAGCACTTCGGGCAGGCCGACCTTGGCGCTCGGCATGGCGATGCGATAGTTGGAGGCGAGCGCGATCTCGAATCCGCCGCCCAACGCATAGCCGTGGATCGCGGCGACCACCGGCTTCTGGCTGGCGTCGAGGGCGTCGTGCGCGCGCTTGCCCAGCACCGGCGGCGGGCGGTTGCCGAAGGTGCGGATATCGGCGCCGGCGATAAAGCTGCGGCCCGCGCCGATCAGCACCATCGCCCGAATCGCCGGGTCGGCGTTGCCGCGCTCGATCGCCTCGATGATGCCCTCGGGCACCCCCGGGCGACAGCGCGTTGACCGGCGGGTTGTCGATCGTGATGACGCCCACGCCGTCCACGTTCTCAAAGCGAACCAATGTGCCTTCGGGCATGTCGTCTCCTCCGCTTAGCGCCCGGATCGAGGTGAGTGGCGGTGTGGGATTGATCAGGCGGCGATTTTTTCGAGCTTGTGCAGGACCCGGATGCGCTTTGGCGGTGGCCCCTTTGAGAACCGCCCCCAGCTGCGACCGGACAACTCGCCGACAAAGATGTTGCCGTGCTGGTCGACGGCGATGCCATGCGGCGAGGTGAAATGGCCCGGCTCCAGCCCGGCATGCATCTTGCCGAGCCGCGCCAATACCTGACCCATATTGGTATGGATGCTGACCCGCGGCCCGATATTCGGCCAGTCGCGGTTGATTTCACCGGAAGGGCCGCCCTCGCCGATATACAGCAGCGGGTCGCGTCCCAACGCCATGCACATGCCGTTTGGCCGGTGCAGATTGTTCCATTGGGTCTCGAACCTGCCGTTGCCGTCGAATACCTGGACCCGGTGGTTTTCCCGGTCGGCGACATAGAGCCAGCCATCGGGATCGCAGCAGATATTGTGCGGCACGTTGAACTGGCCGGGATCGGTGCCGGGCTCGCCCCACGACATCAGCAATTTGCCGTCCAGGGTGTATTTGTGGATCCGCGCATTGCCATAGCCGTCCGAGACATAGAGCTCGCCCTTTGGCGACAACGCCGTGTGGGTGCAGCGGTGGAACGGCTGGCCGCTCATATAGGGTTTGGGGTCGCCCGGAACGCCGAGGGTCATCAGCACTTTGCCGTCGAGGGTGCAGTGGCGTACCGTGTGGTCGCCATCGTCGGTCAACCAGATCGTGTCGTCCGGCCCCATATGGACGCCATGCGGGCGGGAGAAGACGCCTTCGCCCCAGGAGCGCAGAAAATCGCCCTCGGCGTCGAACACCGCGACCGGGTGCTCGCCGCGATTGAAGGCGTAAACCCGATTTTGGGCATCGACGCCGACCGCGGCGACATCGCCGAGGATGATCTCGTCCGGCACTTTCGCCCAATCCTCGCGGACCGCAAAGCTGTACTGGCCGCTGCCGAGCTGAACCGCCATGCGTTCTCTCCCCAATCACGCGCATTTCGCCTGAGGCCATCATAAGACCGCCGGGACGGCCAAGGCGAGCGGCACATAGCATGCATTTCTATGGCGCCAGCGGCGCGTCGATCGTACGATGCAAGCCTCAGACGTCTCATTCGCCAACCTTGCGGAGGAGCAACAGGAGCCCGTCGATGCAAGAAAAGCTGATATCCGGCGACAATCACATCGACCTGACCTATTGCCCGCCCGATCTGTGGTCGTCGCAGGCGCCGCAGAAATGGAAGCGAGACGGCGCCGCGGGTCGAGGAGATGCGACGACGGCCTGCACTGGTTCGTCGATGACCAGGACAAGGGCATGTGGAACGGCGTCGGCCCCGGCTTCCTGAAATACCAGCACGGGATCGTTCCACCATATCGACGAGATGAAGGATCTCGGCTTCGAATGGGACTACCGACCGCGGCGCCAAGCCGCGGCCGACCACGCCGGAACTGCGCCTCGCCGATCTCGACCGCGACGGGCTCGACGCCGAGATCGTCTATGGCTGCCTGATGATCAACGACCTGATCGCCGATCGCCGAGATGCGCGGCTGGGCCGACAAGACCTATAACGACTGGGTCGCCGATTTCGCCAAGCGCGCCGATCCGAACCGGGTCTTCCCGCTGGCGATCGTCCCCAACACCGATCCGCATCGCCGCCGCCGCCGAAGTGCGGCGCTGCGCCAAGCTGGGGCTGCGCGGCGGCGACCTCGCGTTCAAGCGGATGACCCTGCCGCTGTAGCACCATGGCTGGTATCCGCTGTGGGAGGCCGCGGCGGAGTGCAACTTCCCGATCTCGTTCCACTCGACCGGGTTCAAGGCGATCCGCGCGCCCGAACACGCCGGAGATGGAGAAGGAAGTATTTCACCGCAGTGGCGCCTGGTGCGCTCGGCGCTGTTCCAGCTCGACACGATGGAAGTGCTGGTGTCGCTGCTGGCCTCGGGCGCCTGCGAGAAATATCCCGACTTCAACTTCGTTCTCGGCGAGTCCGGCGTGACCTGGCTGCCCTATGTCTTCGACCGGCTCGACACCGAATATGACGACCGCGGGCGCAGCCTCGGACTTCAAGCTGAAACCAGCGACTATTTCCGCCGCCAGGGCTATGTCACCTACCAGCAGGACAAGTTCCTGGAGCCGATCGTGCCGCTGATCGGCGAGGACAACATCATCTGGGGCGCCGACTATCCGCATCCCGACTGCATCTGGCCGGACTCGCGCGCCACGCTCGACCGAAACCTCGCCGAGATCTCGCCCAGCGTGCGCCGCAAGATCACCAGCGAAAACGTGACCCGGCTCTATCAACTGCACCAGTAACCTCCGCCCCGGAGAGGCGGCGCCCTCGCGCCGCCTTTTCTTTCCCGGAGATCGTGACCCGCTCCGTTAGACCTTGCCCAGACTTTGGCATCCCTTTCCCCCTTTCGCGATGCGAAAGCGGGTATGGGGGTTGGCGCTAAGCCTCGGTTGCGGTGGTCGGATCGATCATGCGGCGAATTTCCGTGACCTTGTTGGCCGGGAAGCCGCTGAGCCGCGCGTGCTCGTGGATGATTGCCTCGTCCTTGGCCAGGTAGACGCAAAAGGTCTTGTCGCCAGCGACGTAGCTCTCGACCCATTGGATGTCGGAACCGAGTTCCTTCAGGGTCGCGTTCGATTTCTGCGCCGCCTCTTTCAGGGCCTGGCGTTCGGCGCTGCCGATCGCCGGCAATTCGCGCTCGATGATGTATTTGCGCATGATCTCCTCCCGCTGTTGCCCCCGCCGATGGTGGCAGATCGAGCCGGAGGGGTAAAGCGCTTCGGCGCGCCGAAGTCATATTCAGTTAAGGTTAGGCGAATCGACGGCAATCGGCCCGGCTACCAGAAATCAGGCGGTCGCCGGCGCGGCGTCGTCGATCGTCAGCTGCACCGCGTCGCCGCCGCGCCAAGTGTCGCGGCGCAGATGGCCGGCGAGGTGGATCGCCGCACCCCGCGTATCGGCAAGGAAATGGCCGAGCGGCGTCTCGGCGACGCGAAAAGCGATCGCCGGCAGCCGCGTACCGTCGAGCGGATCGGCCAGGGTGCAGCGCAGATGGGCATTCCGCCGACCAACTCGGCATGAGCGACGCGCAGCGCGGAAAAGACGAAGCGCGGCTCGGGATTGGCGGCGCCGAACGGCGCCAGCCGGTCGATATGGCCGATCAGCTCTCGCTGCGCCGCCGCCGCCGAGAGCGCGCCGTCGATGCTGAGTTCGGGAACCAGGGTCTCACGGTCGAGCCCGTCGCCCAGCCGCTCGATCAGAAATTCCCGCAGCGCGTCGAGCTTATCCGCCGCCACCGTAAACCCGGCCGCCATCGCGTGGCCGCCGCCGTTGATCAAGAGCCCGGCCTGGCGCGCCGCGATCACCGCCGGGCCGAGCGCGACACCGACGATCGAACGGCCGGAACCGCGACCGATGCCGTCGGCCAGCGCGACGACCAAGGCCGGACGCCCGTAGCGCTCCTTGAGCCGGGCGGCGACGATGCCGATCACGCCGGGATGCCAATCGGCCGCGGCGGCAAAAGTCAGAACCGGGGATTGCGGCGCCGCTTCGACCAGCGCGATGGCTGTCGCCACGGTGCGCGCTTCGATTTCCCGGCGCTGGCAATTGTAGCCGTCAAGACGTTGCGCCAGTTCGGCGGCGAGGGCCGGGTCATCGGTGGCCAGCAACCTCGCGCCGAGATCGGCGGCGCCAACCCGGCCGCCGGCATTGACCCGCGGGCCGAGCAGAAACCCGAGATGGTAGGCGTCGAGCGGCTCCTTGACCCCGGCGATCGCGGCCAGCGCCGCCATGCCCGGATTGCCGCCGCGCCGCGCCACCTTGATCCCCTGCGCGACCAGCGCCCGGTTCAATCCGACCAGGGGAACGACATCGCACACCGTGCCCAGCGCCACCAGGTCGAGCCAGCCGAGCAGGTCGGGCTCGGCGCGGACGCCGCCATACCAGCCGGCCCGGCGCAGCGCGCGATTGACCGCGACAACCAGCAGAAAGGCGAGGCCGACCGCCGCCAGGTCGCCATGCGGGCTGTCCTCGTCGAGCCGGTTCGGATTGATCACCGCAGCGGCGCGGCGGCAGCAGCGGCTCGGCGACGTGATGATCGACGACAATGATTTCGAGCCCGTTTTCGGCGGCTTCGGCGAGCGGCAGATGGGCGGTGGTGCCGCAATCGACGGTGACGACAACCCGCGCGCCCTCCGCGCGCAGCCGCCGCAGGGCGACGCTGTTGGGGCCATAGCCTTCGCGCAGGCGGTCAGGGACGTAGATTCGGGTGCGGACGCCGATCGCCGCGAAGAACCGGGCGAGAAGCGCCGCGGAGGTGGCGCCGTCGACATCGTAATCGGCGAAAATAGCGATGGTTTCGCCGTCGCCGACGGCGCGGACGAGGCGCGCGGCGGCGACTTCCATGTCGCGCAGATGCGAGGGGTCCGGCAGCTGATCGCGCAGTCGGGGAGCGAGAAACCCCGGGGCATGATCGAGATCGACGCCGCGCTGGGCCAATAGCCGCCCGACGATCTCGGGCAGCGTCAGCCGCTCGGCAATTTCCTCTCCAACCCGCGCAGCGCCGCTGCGCCAGCGCCAGCGCCGGCCGCTCACCGACCGCTCGACCCCCAACACATTGGTGGGAAGGGCGGCGCCCCCCGCGCCGTCCATCATCCCGCCTCAGCGGGCGAACGGGGCGAAGCTCTGCTTGCGGGTAAAGTCGTGATGGGCCTCGACATAGCGCACGGTGCCGGTTTTCGAGCGCATTACCACCGAATGGGTGAACGCGCCAATGTGAGTGCGGCGCACGCCCCTGAGCATGGTGCCATTGGTGACCCCGGTCGCGGCGAACATCACATCGCCCGAGGCCAGGTCCAACAATTTGTATTTGCGGTCGAGATCGGCGATGCCCGATTTTCCGGGCGCGACCGCGCTCGTCATCATTACGGAATAACAGGCGCCCCTGCATCTGGCCGCCGATGCAGCGCAACGCCGCCGCCGCGAGAACCCCTTCGGGTGCACCGCCCGAGCCGACATACATGTCGATCCCGGTCTCCGGGCTCGAGGTGGCGATTACGCCGCTGACGTCGCCGTCCGAGATCAAGGCGATGCGGGCGCCGGCGTCGCGCACCTTGGCGATCAGTTCGGCATGGCGCGGCCGGTCGAGGATGCAGACGACGAGATCGGCGACCTCAGCCTTTTTCGCGCGCGCCAGGTTTTTCAGATTGATCGCCGGCTGCTCGTCGAGATCGACGAGGTCATCGGGCAGCCCGCCGCCGACCGCGATCTTGTCCATATAGACGTCGGGGGCGTAGAGGAAATGCCCGGCATCGGCCATCGCGATCACGGCGAGCGCGTTGGCGCCGCCCTTGGCGGTGATCGTGGTGCCTTCGAGCGGGTCGAGGGCGATATCGATCGGCGGGCCGTTGCCGGTGCCGACCTTTTCGCCGATGATACAGCATCGGCGCCTCGTCGCGCTCGCCTTCGCCGATGACGACAGTGCCGTCGATCGCCAGGCTGTTCAACGCCTCGCGCATCGCATCGACGGCGGCCTGGTCGGCGGCTTTCTCGTCGCCGCGCCCCATCAGGCGCGAGGCCGAGAGCGCCGCGGCCTCGGTCACCCGGACGGCTTCCAATGCCAGGTTGCGATCCATCTTCGAGGTTTCGGGCATGGCGTTCCTCCTCGGCGCTGTTAACCGGCGATTGCTCTTCAGAAATCTTCGATACGGATCATGCGCGGCGGTTCGAGCACGGTGTCGAGAGCTTCGATTCTGGCCAAGGCGCGACGCATCGCTGCCTCGACGGTGACATGGGTGGTCAGCACCACTGGCACCGCCTCGCCCGGCGCCCGCCCGCGCTGGATCATCGACTCCATCGACACTTCCTCGTCGCGCAACGCGGCGGCGACATCGGCGATGACACCCGGCCGATCCACCACCATCAGCCGGATGTAATAGGCGCTTTGGTGTCGCTCGATCGGCACGCCGGGAAGCGCGCGCAATTCGGCGGCCGGGATCCCGAAGGGAACGCCCGGCGCCCGGCGGCAATATCGACGAGGTCGGCGGCGACGGCCGAGGCGGTCGGGAATGCGCCGGCGCCGCGCCCCTGCAGCACCACCCGGCCAACGAAATCGCCCTCGGCGACGACCGCGTTATAGACGCCCTCGACCGCGGCGATCGGGGTCGCCCGCGGCACCATGCAAGGGTGAACGCGCTGCTCGAGGCCGTCTTCGGTCAGCCGGGCGATGCCGAGCAGCTTGATGCGGTAGCCGAGCTCCTCGGCAAAATTGATGTCGAGCCGCGAGACATGGCGGATCCCTTCGGCATAGACCCCGGCGAGATCGACCGGGCGGCCGAAGCCGACGCTGGCCAGGATCGCCAGCTTGTGGGCGGCGTCTACGCCGTCGATATCGAAGCTCGGGTCGGCCTCGGCATAACCGAGCTTCTGCGCCTCGGCGAGCACTTCGGCGAACTCGCGGCCAGTCTCGCGCATCGTTGTCAGGATGTAGTTCGAGGTGCCGTTGAGGATGCCGTAGACGCGTTCGAGGCGGTTGCCGGCGAGCCCCTCGCGCAAGGCCTTGATCACCGGGATGCCGCCAGCGACCGAAGCCTCGAACGACAGCGCCAGGCCCTGCGCTTCGGCGCGCGCCGCGAGCCTCGTCCCATCATGCGCCATCAACGCCTTGTTGGCGGTGACGACGTGCTTGCCATGGTCAAGCGCGGCGTCGATGACCTGGCGGGCGATCCCGTCGGCGCCGCCGATCAATTCGACCACGACGTCGATTTCGGGGTCCGCGGCCATCGCCGCGGCGTCCTCGTACCAGCGCGCCGCCGACAGTTCGACGCCCCGGTCGCGGCGCCGATCGCGCGCCGAAACCGCGCTGACGACGATGCGGCGGCCGCCGCGCTCGGCCAAGAGCTCGGCTTGGTCCTGCAGCAATTTGAGGGTGCCGGCACCAACCGTGCCGAGACCCGCGATGGCGATCTTCAACGGCGGCTTCACGATCCCGGCAACCTCGATACGATGGACTCGAACGGCGTTCGGCAAATTTTGGCGGCGACGAACAGCGGCGACCCAACCTTCGTTTTAGCGTGCGCACCCCTAAGTTTCGATGATTTTCGGTCTCGCCGATATTGGCAGAGCGTCATCCCGCCAAGGGCAACGGCCAATCTCAGTGCTCGAACAACACCTCGGCGCGGCTTTGCCCCGAATCGGCGCCGGCGGGAGCGGCTTCGACCAGGATTTTGTCCGATGGTATTCCGGCCTTGGCCAAGGCCGCAGCGACCGCCTGCGCCCGGTCCAGCGCGGCCTGGAAGCCGTTCAACTGCTGGTCGGCGCTGGCACCGACCCCGGTATAGCCGACAACGCGCACCTTGCCGGGGTTGCGCCGGTAGAGCGGCACGATCTTGCCCAGACTCTGCCGGTCGGCATCGGTCAGCGTGGTCGAATCGCCGAGAAAGTCGATTTGGGCCACCGGCATGTCGACCGGCATCGCCGCCGGCGTTTGCCCGCTCTTGCCGGGGGCGGCGGCCGAGGCAGTTCGGCTCGCCGTCGCCGGCGGCAATACCGGCGGTGGCGGTGGCGGCTCGAACTTGGCCGAGGCAAGCGCTGCCGGCATCGGTGCGGCGGCGGGTGGCGGTGGCAGGTGCGCGGATGCAGACCCCATCTGCATCAGCTTTGGCGGAGGCGGCGCCGCCTGGCTGTGCTGCGGTTGCGGCAGGGACGGGATCTGAGGTGATTGCAAACTCGATTCCATCGGCCCCGGTTCGGGCGGCTCGCCGGGCTTGAGCGGCCCGGCCTGCGCCGCCGCCATCTTCGCGCCGGTAACCTGACCTGGCGCCGGCGACGTTCCGGCAACCGGCGTCGCGCCGGCTGGTTTCGGCCCGCCGGCAGGCGGCGACGCCCCGGCGGCCGGCATCGAAATAGCCGTCTTGGCGGCAGCGGCCGGAGGGGCCGGCGGCGGCGGCGGTGGCGGGCCTGCGCCCTCGTCAAACCCGGCCTGCAGTTTTTCGGTGGTATATCTGGCGTTTTTCCGGTCGGCGATCAGGCTTTGCGTCAGCTTGTCGAGTTCAGCCGAGGTCAGCGCCTGGCTCGGCGGCGGCGGCACGGTCGCGAGATTTGGATAAGGGGACTTCTCCCCGGCCGCCAGATTCTGGGTATTCGGCGTCGTCGCCGGATTGGGATCGTTCCTGCTGATGCCGGTCAGGTCGCGATACGTCTCGATCGGGCTGCAGGCGGCGAGCCCGAACAGCAATGCCGGCACCGCCACCTGCACGGCCCGCCGACGCGCCTTCGCACCAGCGTCGCGACGGCCGGAACGGGCCTTTCCTAGCACCATAACCACATACTCGCCGGACTGGCTGCCCTGCCGCACGGGCGGCATAGCCCCGCCGCTGCCAATTCGATGGGCGCTGGTCTATTCGATCCGAGCCGCCGCGTCACCACATTTGATCCTGCGAGACAGCGGCCACCGACGAACAGCCGAGTATTGGCCGGCGCAAACGCGCCGGGCGGCAGGGGTCGCGCCCAGCGGTATTGGCGAGGAAGCGGCGATGAACGATAGCGACCGGGTGAGGCCTGCAGGAACCGCGTCACCCGGACACGCGCAGGCGAGCGAGATGTTCGCCGACGCCGAGGAATTGGCCCGGCAGATCGCCGGTGTCGCCGAAAAGAGCAAACACCTCGTCGCCGATTTCCTGAAGCGGCAACCGCCCCAGGAAGGGATCGGGATGGCAAACCCGCTGGCGATCGGCGCCGCCTTCTTCGAGATGACGGCGCGGATGATGTCCGACCCCTCGCGCCTGGTCCAGGCGCAGCTGTCGTTATGGAACGACTACATGACGCTTGTGGCAGCGCACGGCGCAGCGCTTTCTCGGCGGCAAACCCGAGCCGATGATCGAGCCGCCGCATGGCGACCGCCGCTTTCAGGACGCGGCCTGGAACGACAACACGCTGTTCGACTTCATCAAGCAGAGCTATCTGCTGACCGCCCGCTGGCTGCAAGCGACGGTGCAGCGACGTCGAGGGCCTCGACGAGCAGCACCGCGCGCAAGATCGATTTCTACACCCGCCAATTCGTCGATGCGCTGGCGCCGTCGAATTTCTGCTGACCAATCCCGAAGTGCTGCGCGCGACGATCGAAAGCGGCGGCGAGAATCTGGTCAATGGGCTGGAAAACCTGCTCGACGATCTCGAGCGCGGCAAGGGCCAGCTGGCGATCAGCATGACCGACCTCGACGGCGTTCAAGATCGGCGAGAACATCGCGGTGACGCCCGGCAAGGTGGTCTATCAGAACGAGCTGATGCAGCTGATCCAGTACGCTGCCGACGACCGAGACGGTCCAGCGCCGGCCGCTGCTGATCATCCCGCCCTGGATCAACAAGTTCTACATCCTCGATCTGCGGCCGGATAATTCGTTCGTCCGCTGGGCGGTGGGCCAGGGCCATACGGTGTTTGTCATCTCCTGGGTCAACCCCGACGAGCATCTGGCGCCAAAAGCGTTCGACGATTACATGCGCGAGGGGCCGCTCGCCGCGCTCGACGCGATCGAGCAGGCGACCGGCGAGCGCGAGGCCAACGTCATCGGCTATTGCCTCGGCGGCACGCTGCTGGCGGCGACGCTCGCTTATCTGGCGGCCAAGCGCGACGACCGCGATCAAGAGCGCGACCTATTTCGTCGACCATGGTCGATTTCGCCGAAGCCGGCGAACTCTCGGTGTTTATCGATGAGGAGCAGCTCGCATGCGCTCGAAGAGCGCATGGAGCGAGCAAGGCTATCTCGAAGGCTCGCGACATGGCGCAGACCTTCAACATGCTGCGCGCCAATGATCTGATCTGGTCGTTCGTGGTCAACAATTATCTGCTCGGCAAGGAGCCGTTCCCGTTCGACCTGCTCTATTGGAACTGCGATTCGACGCGCATGCCGGCGGCGATGCACAGCTTTTATCTGCGCAACATGTATCAGGAGAATCTGCTGATCAAGCCGGGCGGCATCACGCTCGACGGGCGTGCCGATCGATCTCGCGCAAGATCAAGACGCCGGCGTTCCTGCTGTCGACCCAGCGAGGACCATATCGCGCCGTGGCAATCGACCTACGCGGCGACGCAGATCTACAAGGGGCCGGTCAAATTCGTGCTGTCGGCCTCGGGCCACATCGCCGGCGTGATCAACCCGCCCGGCAACAAATACGGCCATTGGGAGAACGACAAGCACCCGCCGACGCCGAGGACTGGCTCGCCGGCGCGACCCAGCAAGCCGGTTCGTGGTGGCCGGACTGGGAGCGCTGGATCGCCAAATACGCCGGCGGCGACGGTGCCGGCTCGCCATCCCGGCGGAGGCAAGCTCAAACCGATCGAGGACGCCCCCGGCTCCTACGTCAGGGTGCGCGCTGAGGAGTGACGATCGCTGCGGCAGAAAAATTACAACAGTGTGAACATGGTCACACTGAAAACATCCTCCTTTCGGACAGGATGATTTGGACCGGCTGGCATCGGCGGGTCTCGATCTGGGAGCGTCCGAGGGAGAATAAGTCATGCAACCAATCATCGACGTACCGAGCAATATCGGGGAGCACGCCAGCCGCTTGGCGGAAGCCGGCCTCAAGACGATCATTCGCTACTACAATCACCACAACAGTGTGAAGCTTCCATCGAAGTGTTTGTCGCATGCCGAGCTTCAGGCACTCTTCGAGGCTGGATTGTCGGTCGCGGTTGTCTTCGAGCAAGGCGGCGGAGCCAACGGCAACATCACCGATCTTGATGCCGAGCACGCGATCGGCGACGCCAATCGCGCGCTGGAACTTGCCGCCGAACTGGGTCAGCCGGAGCACTCGGCCATCTATTTCGCCGTCGATTCGGATTACTTCAAAAAATCCGAACTCGACCAGATCGCGGCTTATTTCGGAAAGGTGAACGAGACCATATTGGAAAAATACCTGATCGGCGTATACGGCTCCGGGACCGTCGGCCAGCACTTAAAAAATCTGAGCTTGGTCGAGCACGTGTGGCTCGCCGGGTCAATGGGCTGGTCGGGAACGCGCAGCGCGCTAAGCGCTGGGACCTGGACGGTCTTTCAGCAGCAGCTGGGACTGCAGTCCCAGATCGGCGGGTTCGGCTATGACGGCAACATTATCAACCCGGCTGAGGCAAGCTTTGGTCAATTCGGCGCCGACGGGGTCCGCATTACTCCCCGCGGCGACGGCTCGGCCGCCCTCTTTCGGGTCACGACGCGAACCTCCTTGAACCTTCGTTCTGGCCCGGGCGAGACCTTCAACATCCTCGCGCCAATTCCAACCGGGACGATCGTCGTCGGCCGAGGACTTGACGGCGCTTGGATGAAAGTCGACCTCGAAGGGGACGGGCATGTCGACGGCTATATGTTCGCGAGTTTCCTCGAAGCGGTTTCCGGCGGCGTTCCCCTCGCCCTGACAGCGAGCAACAGCCGAATTCAGCTGAGACCGATCGATGTCGCCCGGGCAGAGATGAACCAAAATGTCGCGGAAATACGCGGCCCGCAGAACAATCCGCGGATCGTGATGTACCACGAGACGACCGAGGGCGGGGCAGCCCCCGACGAGACACCGTGGTGTTCGTCGTTCACGAATTACTGCGTCGAGCAAGCAGGCCTTCAAGGCACCAACAGCAAACGGGCGCTTTCCTGGCACGAACTTCCCTGGGGCCGCGATGTGACGGCAGAGCCCGCGGAAGGTGACGTCGTCGTATTCCGGCGAACCAGCCCGAGCAGTTCGGGCGGCCATGTCGGCTTTTTTATTGGTCAGGACAGAGATTTGATTCAGGTGCTCGGCGGCAATCAAAGCAATCGAATTTCCATTGCATCGTTTCCGAAGGACGGCATGTCGGGCGAGACCCGATACAAGCTGATGTCGATGCGTCGCGGCCTGCCGGCAGCGCCCGTATCGTAACCATCAACGGGCAAGCCAGCACACGCAACGGACGAGCGGATCTGAGCCAGTATTGATCCGCGCGGGGCCTTGCACCCAACTCGCGCCCTCCCAACGGCCGTCGGCGGATTTCGATCAGCGTCGACGGCTGCGGCGCGCCCGAATAGGGCCGAGCGCGGCCAACGCCAGCGCCAACAGCGACAGGCTGGCCGGTTCGGGAACGGTGCCAGTCAGCGAAAGCGCCGCGTTGAAGGTCGGCGCCGGAGAGCCGCCGACGATATCGGTGCCAACGCGCAGCCAGTCGGGGGCCAGATCTTCGTCGCGGATCCAGCTCTGAAGCTCCGGCGTGAACGGCGTGCCTGGCGCGACGATCGGCTTGGGCGCCGACAGCCAGAGAAACTCTCCACCAGCGACGTCCATAGTCGGCACAAAGAAATAATGGTCGGCTGGGAGCATAAAGGGTTGGGTGAATAGCACATCGAACTGTACTTCTTCGCCCGTCACCGGGCCATCGCCGCCGGTCATCTGATTTGGAATTGGGTTTATCCCACTAAATACCGAATTGCGCGCAGTAAAGCTTGCTGCCAGACGGTCGCATTGATCGTTTTTAGGTCGGGATCGTGGAATTCGACATCTGAGGGCGAATTGACCCGCGTCGGCACCTGGCCGTCGGACGGGTTCGTCGAATCCTTCGGGAATATCCGGTAGATCTCTACGTGAACCTGGCCGATATCGGCCGTTGAAGCGCCTCCCCTCAGCAGTCCAGCGAATGTCGCAGCGGTGATTGCGGTCGCCGCATTCAGAATAAAATCATCGGCCCATTCGATCTCGATCGTGCCATTGCTTGCCGCGCGTGACGCGGTCGCCATCAGCCCGTCCGGGCTCCCGGTTGTGAAGAAATACAGCGTCGCCGCCGCCGGCATCGCCGTCAGCAGACCCAGCCCGAGCACCGTAAGCGATAGCTCTGCGTTACGAAGCCGCATCTCTGGATCTCCCCTATTCCCATGCCCGGGCCGTCCGATCGACCGCCCTGGCCAATGTCAGCTTATTGTAATACCCATCTTCGGCCTACGGAATTGCCGGGGCGATGGCAATTCGCCGCCGGCCGTCCGGCTCCGGGGGCTGGCCCCTCTGGCGAAACCGGCTAAGATCGCGACCGCTATCGGATGCCGGCGGCGCCGCCGGACCGGCGACGAAAAAATGAGGGAGAAACGCCATGCTCGCCTGGTTCGGCGAATTGAACGCTAAGGAACGCCGCACGATGGGCGCCTGTTTCGGCGGCTGGGCGCTCGATGCGTTCGACGTGCAAATGTACAGCTTCGTCATCCCGACGGTGATCGTGCTGTGGGCGCTGTCGCGCGGCGAGGCAGGGTTGATCGGCACCGTCACCTTGCTGATCTCGTCCCTGGGCGGCTGGTTCTCGCGGGACGCTGGCCGACCGCTTTGGCCGGGTGCGGATGCTGCAGATCACGATCCTGTGGTATTCGATCTTCACCTTCCTGTGCGCGTTCGCCCAGAATTTCGAGCAGCTGTTCATCCTGCGCGCGATGCACGGGTTCGGCTTTGGCGGCGAGTGGGCGGCGGGCGCGGTGCTGATGGGCGAGGTGATCCGCGACAAGTACCGCGGCCGCGGCGTCGGCCTGGTGCAGACCGGCTGGGCCGTCGGCTGGGGCGCCGCGGCGCTGGTCTATACCGCGCTCTATGCATGTCCTGCCCGAATGGATCGCCTGGCGCGCTGCTGTTCGCGATCGGCCTGCTACCGGCGGTGTTCGTCTTCTGGATCCGCCGCCATATCGACGAACCCGAGATCTTCCACGACAAGCGCGCGAGCGCCCGCCGGTCGGCGTCTCGCATCTGTTTTCCGCCTTCCGCGCGCCGTATCTGTGGACCACGATCAAGGTTTCGCTGATGGTCGCCGGCGCGCAGGGTGGCGGCTATGCGCTGGGCATCTGGATGCCGACCTATCTGCGCACGGTGCGGCATCTGTCGGCGACCAGCACCGGCGGGTTCCTGCTGACCCAGATTCTGGGCGCGCTGATCGGATTTTTGCTGGGTTCGTACTTGGCGACGCGATCGGCCGGCGATGGACCTTTTTGTTATCCGCGATCGGCTCGCTGATCATGGTGCTGGTGTTCATGTTCGTGCCGATGAGCAACGACTGGGTGTTGCTTTCTCGGCATCCCGCTGAACATCATGCTGCTGATGAAATTCCCGCCGATGGGGCCGTTCATGACCGAGCTCTATCCGACCTCGGTGCGCGGCACCGGCCAGGGCTTTTGCTACAACGCCGGCCGGGCGATCGGCTCGTTTTTCCCCACGCATGGTCGGGTTCTTGAGCCAAGTTTTCTCGCTCGGCGTCGCGATCGCGGTGTTCAGCGTCCTCGCCTTCGGGGTCATGATCGTGATGCTGATGATGCTCCCCGAGACCCGCGGCCGCAGCCTCGCCAGCCTGGAACCCGAGCCGGCGGGCGCCCCCGGTGCGGTAGGGTTCGAGCGCCGCGCTTAATGCCCGGTGCGGCGATGACGCAAACCGGGCGCGGCCTCCGGCCGCCCGGGCCGGCCGGGAGGGTTTATTTCGTCGCATTGACTGACGTCGGGGCCCACCCTTCGGCGGTTCGGTCGTTGACGCGGAGCCGCCGAGGATTTAACGCCGCTCGGTGACGGAGGACGGAGAGAAGCGGTGGAGCCGACGGAAATCGCCGAGACCATACGCGGAGACGATGAGGAGCCGCGCGCCGCGCGTGCCGACACGGATTTCCGCCGATACACCGGCATCTATCTCGGCGTCGTCGCCATGCTGCTGGCGATCACCACGCTGGGTGGCTCGAATGCGACCAAGGTGATGCTGAACGCCAACATCCAGGCTTCCGACACCTACGGCTATTACCAGTCGAAATATGTGAGGCAAACCGAATATCGGCTGGCTGCCGATCAGCTCGAAGCGCAACTTGCCACCCAGCCGGGGATGCCGGAACCAGCCAAGGCCGGCATCGAAAATGCGGTCAAGCGCTGGCGGGCCACGGCCAATCGCTATGAGAGCGAGCCGGCCGGCGGCCGCGGCAAAAAGGAATTGCTGGCGACCGCCAAGGAATGGGAAGCCCGACGCGACCGTGCGGCCCGGCGCGACCCGAATTTCGACTTCGCCGAGGCCCTGTTTCAGATCGCGATTGTTCTGGGCTCGGTCAGCATCGTCGCCGCCTCGCGCCCGCTGGTTCGATTGAGCGGAGCCCTCGCGATCGTCGCCACCTTGCTGATGGCGAATGGCTATTTCTTGTTGGTGCAGCTCCCGCTGGACTGAGCGCCGGCCGGCTGGAGCGGCCAGCGTCTTGCGCCGCCGGATCAATCGACCTTGACTTCGATGTCCTCGCCTACGACGCGAACCAGGTAGGTCTTAAGATCGTCGGTTGCCGGCGGATCGAGCACCTTGCCGGTGCGGATGTCGAAGCGCGCGGCATGCAGCGGGCATTCGATGGTCTCGCCGTCTAGCCAACCGTCGGACAGGCACGCATAGGCGTGGGTGCAGATGTTGTCGGTGGCGAAGAGCCCTTCGTCGCTGTCGTAAATTGCGATCGAATGGCCCGCGGCGTCGACACCGATTACCTCGCCCGCAACCAGATCGCCCCGCGCCGCCACCCGTACCCAGCCGGTTTCGTCCGCACTCATCGCTCGCCTTTCCCGATTGTTGAAACCGGGATGGCACCGGTCGGGCGCGAATGCAAGGGCGATGGCGGAGGCGGTCCGGCTAAGCCGATGACGAATTTTCCGAGAACGCCTTGAACGCGATGATCGTAAAGGTGTCCCTTACCCCGGCGAGGGTCTGCACCCGCTCGGTGACGAACCGGCCGATATCGGTCTCATCCGGCAAATAGCATTTCATCAACAGATCGTATTGCCCCGAGGTCGAATAGACCTCGGAGACCTGATCGAGGTTGACGACCGCCTCATCGGCGACCTTATAGGCTTGCCCGAGCTCGCATTTGACCATGACGAAAATCGTCTTCATCGCGGCCCCCGCAGGGCGAGTTCAGGGGCGGGCGACGATGCGCGGCGGACGGGCGAGAAAGGCCGGCAAATCATCGCCAAAGCCGACGATCTTGCGATCCTCGTCCAGTCCGCGAGCGGGTTGGCGCGGTCGGCGCGGTTCGGCGGCCCGCGGAAACGGAGTAACCGTAGCACCGTTCCGGGTTTTCGCCGGAGGATTGGGCAGTGCCGACACATTGGGCCTGGTAGCAGCCTCGGCAGCCGGGCGCGGCTTGCGGCGGGCGGGACGCTCCCGCTCCGCGATAGGCGCCGGATGGGCGCTCGATCTGTCACCGCCAGCGCGCTGCGGCCGATCGGGCCGAGCGATGCGAGCCGTTGGCCGCGATCCGCGGCCGCGGCGTGCGCTGTAGTCGAGTTCGGCGGCAGCGATACCCTCGATCTCTCCCATCGGGATCTCCTTGCCGATCAGCTTGACGATTTCGGCAACCGCCTTTCCATCCTCGGGGGCGGCCAGCATGAACGAGCGGCCGGAGAGCCCGGCGCGGCCGGTGCGGCCGATGCGATGCACGTAATCCTCGGCGTGGATCGGCACGTCGAAGTTGAAGACGTGGCTCATGCCCTTGATGTCGAGCCCGCGGGCGGCGACGTCGCTGGCGACCAGCAGCCGGATCTCGCCGCGCTTGAATCGTTCCAGCGTCTCGGTGCGGTTCGGCTGCGGCCATGTCGCCATGCAGCGCGCGCGGCGTCGAAGCCGTGCCGGCTCAGCGATTTGAACAGGATATCAACATCGCGCTTGCGATTGCAGAAGATCAGCGCGTTCTTGACGTCTTCGGACTCGATCAGCCGGCGCAGCGCGTCGCGCTTGTCGTCGCGGGTCGACGACAGCGAGCGACTGGATCACCAGTCGCGGCCGGCGAGGCCGGCGGCGCCACCGAGATCTCCACCGGATTCTTGAGAAAGGCGTCGGCGAGCTTGCGGATCTCCGGCGGCATCGTCGCCGAAAAGAACAGGGTCTGCCGGTTCTTCGGCAGCAGGCCGACGATGCGTCTCGACATCGGGGATAAAGCCCATGTCGAGCATGCGGTCGGCCTCGTCGATGACCAGGATGTTGCACGTCCGATAAGCAGGATCTTGCCGCGCCCGTGCAGGTCGAGCAGCCGGCCGGGCGTGGCGATCAGCACATCGACGCCGCGATCGAGCTTGCGCTCCTGATCGACAAAGCTTTCGCCGCCGATCAGCAGCGCCATCGTCAGGCTTGTGGTATTTGCCGTAAATCTCGAAATTCTCGGCGACCTGGGTCGGCCAGTTCGCGCGTCGGCTCGAGGATCAGCGAGCGCGGCATGCGCGCCCGCGCGCGGCCTGCCGCCAGCATGTCGATCATCGGCAGGACGAAGCTCGCGGTTTTGCCGGTTCCGGTCTGCGCGCAGCCCAAGCACATCCCGCGCGTTCTTGACATGCGGGATCGCCTGTTCCTGGATCGGGGTGGGAATCGAATAGCCGGCGTCGGATACTGCCTGAAGAACCTCAGGCGAAAGGTCGAGTTCTGAAAAACCCATTGAGAAGTTGTAGCCTTTTTGTAACATATTGGTTAGGTTGGAACTTGTATCGTAGATCGGGTCTGACGGGCAACATGTCAAACCTTTTCTGGGTATGAGACATGCCGATAGGACAGGGCAGAGCCTCGATCAGCGCCGGCGGAATTGCGGGCGCGGCGTCATCGGCGGGGCTGCGCGTTCGTCCTTGTGACGGAAGTTGATCCGGCCCTTGGTCAGATCGTAAGGGGTCATCTCGACCGTTACCCGATCGCCGGCCAGGATCCGGATGCGATTTTTCTTCATCCTGCCGGAGGAATAAGCGAGGGTTTCGTGCCCGTTGTCGAGCCGCACGCGAAAGCGCGCGTCGGGAAGCAGCTCGAGGACCATGCCCTCGAATTCGATCAGATCTTCCTTAGGCAAACAGGTCTCCTAGACAAAGAAACGGGGGCACGCCCAGGCACCCCCGCACGACAACTGGACCTCCCTCAGACCGGGCGCAGGTTGACCGCAGAGACCCGGCCGCGCTGGCCTTGCTCGAGCTCGAAGCTGAGCTTTTGACCCTCACGCAGATTGTCGATACCCGCGCGCTCCACGGCGGAGATGTGGACGAAGACGTCAGCGCCGCCGTTTTCGGGCTGGATGAACCCGTAGCCCTTTTGCGCATTGAACCATTTGACCGTACCGGTCGCCATCAGCAGTAACTCCAAGTAGCAAGATAACCCGCTGCGCGGATGCGCAACGCATCAGACTTCGATTGGCTCGGGACACGGACGGACGATCGCAAACGAACGCATGGCCGGGAAGCCGAACCCAAACGGGTCGACGTATTTTAGGTAGGCGGGTTTCCCCAGTTGCGCAAGGAGTCTTTATAGGTCGAGGTCGCGGACGAAGCGGGCATTCTTTTGAATGTAGTCGAAACGCAGTTCGGGACGCCGGCCCATCAACGTCTCGACCAGCGCCCGGGTGCGGATGCAAGGCGCCGTCTCGATCGGCGCTTCGCCCTCGACCGCCAACCGATTCTCGGACCCGATACCGACCCGCAACAGCGTGCGCTGCGCCGGGTCCATCGTCGTGGCTTTCAGATAACGCGCCGGCATTTCGCCCAGGCCCTTGAAGCGGCTGATTTCGACCTTGCCGCGCCCAGTGAAGCCGGTGCGCTGCAGCTCCTCGCGATGCGCGTCGTCGCGGGCGTAGAGGGTCACCTCGCCCTGGGTCAGGCGATAGAGCGGCGGCAGTGCCAAAAACAGGTGACCGTTGTCGATCAACTTTGGCATCTCACGATAGAAATAGGTCATCAACAAGGAGGCGATATGGGCGCCATCGACATCGGCGTCGGTCATGATCACCACCCGCTCGTAACGCAACGCCTCCTCGCGGTAATGCGCGCCCGAGCCGCAGCCGAGCGCCAAGATGATGTCGGCGAGCTCCTGGTTGGCGCGCATCTTGTCGGCGGAGGCGCTGGCGACATTGAGAATCTTGCCGCGCAATGGCAGGATCGCCTGGGTCTCCCGGTCGCGCGCCTGTTTGGCCGAACCGCCGGCGCTATCGCCCTCGACCAGAAAAATCTCGGTGCCGGCGGCGCTGTCACGAGTGCAGTCGGCGAGCTTGCCCGGCAGCCGCAGCTTGCGGGTCGCGGTCTTGCGCGCGAGTTCGCGCTGCTGGCGCCGGCGCTGACGCTCCTCGGCGCGCTCGGCGATATGGTCGAGCAGCAGCCGCGCCGTCGCCGGATCGGCGCCGAGCCAGTGGTCGAAATGGTCCTTGACCGCGTTCTCGACCAGCCGCGCCGCCTCGGCCGAGGCCAGACGCTCCTTGGTCTGGCCCTGAAATTGCGGATCGCGGATGAACAAGGACAGCACCATCGCCGCCCCGCCGGTCACATCTTCCGCGGTCGCCTGGGCGCCGCGGCGATTGCCGACCAGTTCGCCGTAGCCCTTGATGCCGCGCAGCAGAGCGCTGCGCAGACCGGTCTCGTGAGTTCCGCCTTCGGGCGTCGGAATGGTGTTGCAGTAGGAATGACTGAACCCCGCATCCTCGTCCTCCGGCCACGCCACCGCCCATTCGACGTTGCCGCCTTCGGCGAGTGCGGCCTGCCCGACAAACGGGCGCGGGCTCAGCATCGCCTGGCCGTCGAGACTGGCGGCGAGGAAATCGCCGAGGCCACCCGGGAAGTGCAGCCGCGCCTCGGCCGGAACACCATCCGGGCGAGGCAGCGCCGGATCGCAGCTCCAGCGGATTTCCAGGCCGCGGAACAGATAGGCCTTGGAACGCGCCATGCGAAACAGCAGCGCCGGGCGAAACCCGAGGCTCGCCAAAGATTTCGGGATCGGGATGAAAGCGCAGGGTGGTGCCCCGCCGGTTGCTGACCGGCCCGCCGTCCTGGATCGCGGTGCGCGGCCTGCCGCGGCTATAGGATTGGCGCCAGAGCCGCCGGTCGCGCGCCACCTCGACCTCGAGCGCGTCGCTAAGCGCGTTGACCACGGACACGCCGACGCCATGCAACCCGCCTGCAGTACGGTACGCATCGCCGCCGAACTTGCCGCCGGCATGCAACGTCGTCAGAATGATCTCGAGCGCCGACTTGTCTGGGAAGCGCGGATGCGGATCGACCGGAATCCCGCGGCCGTTGTCGCGCACGGTCAGCCAATCGCCGGAAGCGAGCTCGATCTCGATGCGCGTCGCGTGGCCGGCAACCGCCTCGTCCATGGCGTTGTCGAGGACCTCGGCGGCGAGGTGATGCAGGCCGCGCTCGTCGGTGCCGCCGATATACATGCCGGGGCGGCGACGGACCGGCTCCAGCCCCTCGAGCACCTCGATGTCCTTGGCTGAATAGCTGTCGGCGGATTTTGCAGCCGGGGCATCGAACAGATCGGGCATCGCGCGAGTATACCGAGGGATCAGGTCGGTGCAAGCCAGTGTATATGGCTCTATCGTGGGCAACTATATCTAGAGGCTGACGAGTCAGGTTTGCATCGCTGGATCGGGCCAGCGAGGGTTTTTGGGAACTCAGTCCGGCGCCGTCGACGTTAGGGTGATTGACGACGATGATGACCAACGAGCGCAAAATCTGGGAGGCCGCACTGCTTCTCGTTCGCCGGCACGGCGCCGCCGCCGCCGCCGTCGCACAGCAGGAAGCGCAGCGCCTGCGCAGCAGCGAGGACGAGTTGACCTGCGTCGTGTGGTGCTGGATCGCTCGTTCGACCGCCGAATTGCTGCGCCCGGTCCCGGACAAGGGCGAGCGGGTGCATTGAGCGTTTTGCCGCCCCCTCTTAATCGCGGCGGCATTCGTCCCGATATTCCTTGCGGATGGATGGCCTATCGAGAGGAAGCATCATGGCTGGGGGTCTGCTGGGTCGGCTCGGTGCGAAGGGACATTCGGAGGGTAAGAAATTCGCGGTCGCGCTGAGCGAGGAGGAGTGGCGCAACAAGCTGTCCGCGCCGCAGTACCGGGTGTTGCGGGAGCACGGCACCGAACGGGCCGGATCGAGCGCGCTCGACAAGGAATATGGCGAGGGGATCTATCATTGCGCCGGCTGTGGTCAGCCATTGTTCGCCGCCAATGCCAAATTCAACAGCGGCACCGGCTGGCCGAGCTTTTCCGAGCCGCTGGCCGACGCGGTCGAAATGGAGACCGACCGCAGCTTTTTCATGACCCGCAACGAGGTCCATTGCAGCCGCTGTGGCGGCCATCTCGGCCATGTCTTCGACGACGGCCCGCAACCCACGGGGCAACGTTACTGCATGAACGGCGTGTCGCTGGAGTTCAAGCCGGGCGAGACCGCTCCCGCATCCGGCCAGGCCGGCCCGGGCAAGTCGGAGACCGACGCTACCTGAACCGCCGGCGCAAACCGCAACCCCCTCGGCCGGCCGAGGGACGGCGGCGCTGTTGCCGCCGCCTCGGAGCCGCCGTCCCAGATCTTCGCGCCCGGCGCTCAAACGCTGTAATACATCTGGAATTCGATGGGGTGGGGGGTGTGCTCGAAGGTGTAGACCTCCTCCCATTTCAATTCGATATAGGCCTCGATCTGGTCCTTGTTGAAGACCTCGCCCTTGAGCAGGAAGGCGTGGTCGTGGGCCAGTTCGCCCAAGGCCTGGCGCAACGAGCCGCACACCACCGGCACGTCCTTCAATTCCTCGGGCGGCAAATCGTAGAGGTTTTTGTCGATCGGGTCGCCCGGGTGGATCTTGTTCTGGATGCCGTCGAGCCCGGCCATCATCATCGCGGCAAAGGCCAGATAGGGGTTGGCCGCCGGGTCGGGATAGCGCACCTCGACGCGTTTGGCTTTGGGGCTCGAGACATAGGGGATGCGGCAGCTGGCCGAGCGGTTGCGCGAGGAATAGGCCAGCAGCACCGGCGCCTCGAAGCCCGGGATCAGCCGCTTGTAGCTGTTGGT
>CAVYPQ010000013.1:0-142204 GCA_963770425.1 uncultured Alphaproteobacteria bacterium | reverse complement strand
TCGCCGAAGAACAGCATGTCCATGATGCCGCGCGCCGCGGTGCGGGCGATGTCCTCGTAGAATTCCGGGCTCGAGTAATACGGATAGCCTTCCCAGGACCCGGGCAATTTCCACAGATAGTCGGTGTGGTAATGCGACAGGTCGGCGGCGAGATGGATGAGTTTGGATTGGGACATGGCGGCAACCTTCGCGCGCGGCTTCGGTGCAAACACTAATGATAGTGCGGTGACGCCGTCTACTGCGCTCCGGTCGCGCCGTTGCATCGAAGCTGTGCAAATCCGCCGCGCATCTGCACGTTAATCAGCCTTGTTTCGGCGAGGCTTCTATGACCCAATTTCAAATAAGTCCGGGCTGCGGTGGAGACACACGTGCGGAAGCTCGTGATCGGCCTCATGCTTGCTCTCGCAGCCGTAGTGTCGGCGGCAGCCGATCCCAACTCGGTTGCGGATTTTTATCGCGGCAAGGTCATCACGCTCTACGTTGGCTACGGTCCGGGCGGCGGCTTCGATGTCATGGGCCGGCTGCTCGCCCGCCACATGGGCCAGCATATGCCCGGCCATCCGCCCTTCGTCGTACAGAACATGCCGGGCGCCGGCAGTCTGTTGCTGGCGAATTACCTGTACAACCGCGCGCCCGCGGACGGCACCCAGTTCGGCATCATCGCTCGCAACCTGCCGCTGATTGCCCTGGTTGGCGGCGATGCCAACATACGGTTCGACCCGCGCAAGTTTACCTGGATCGGTTCGTCGTCCGATTTTTCCGACGACGGCTATGTGCTCATCGTCCGCAAGGATTCGCCGGTCAAATCGCTCGCCGATGCGCGGCGCGCGGACGGCCCTCTGCTTGTCCTCGGCGGCACCGCGGAGGGGTCCGGCAGCGCCGACGTGCCGAAGATTTTGCAGGATGCGCTCGGCATCCGGATGAAGCTGATTCTCGGCTACCGCAACTCGGCGGCACTGTTTCTCGCCATGGAGAACGCCGAGATTGCCGGGCGTACCGTGGAATTGTCGTCGGTGCGCGCCACCCGCCCGCAATGGCTCGAGCCCGGCAGCGACTATCGCATCTTGTTGATGTACGCGCGCAAGCAGCGCGATCCGGAGTTTCCCGACGTGCCGACGGCAAGAGAAATTGCGCCCAATACCGCGGCGCGCGAACTGATCGAGTTCACCGAGTCGCCGCTCTTGAGCATGGCATGGCCGTTCGTGGCGCCGCCGGGCGTGCCGGCGGACCGTGCGGCAGCCCTGCAAGGCGCGTTCATGGCCACCTCGCGCGATCCGGATTATCTCGCCGACGCCGCCAAGCTGAAAGTGCCGATCGAGCCGGTGAGTGCCGCGGATATCAACCGCGCCATCGATATGCTGGCGAAGGCCTCGCCGCCGGTCTTCGACTATGTCCGCAAGCTGATGGTGACGAAGAAGACGCAGTGAGGCGGCCCCACGCCTTTCAGTTCACAAAAAAGCCTTCGACCGGCGCGCTGTGGGGCAAGCGGCCGACTTCGACGAACATGTCCATCTGCCGCTGCGCCAGCCGCCGCTCTGCGTCGGTGAAGGTGAATTCCATGCGCGGATAGCGCGCCGAGACGAGCAGCGTGTCGCGGTCGCCGCCGTAGGACCTGATGAAGATATCGGCAACCTCCTCGATGTTGCGCTCGCTATAGGCGAAGGATTTGCGGAACGCATCGAGCAGGGGCTCGCGCAGGCCGGGATTATTTTGAACGAGCGTCTGGTTCGCCGCCACCATGTGCTTGATCATCTCGTCGAAGCCCGTGAGGAGCTTCCAGGCGTCGCCATCGGTGTAGAGGCACTCCGCGTCGGCTGCCTGCTCGCCGTGAAAGAAAAACTGGTCGAGCAGAACGACCGCGTCGGCCTCGCCACGGCGCAGGATGCCGAGCAGGGTTTCCTGCGGGCTGGCCGCCCATTGCAGGCGTTGCGGATCGATGTCGTAGGAGTGTTTCAGCAGATACTGGTGGATGGCGTGCCGGCCCTGATGGGTCGCGATCTTTTTGCCTTCGAGGTCTTGAGGCCGCGAATACGTCCCGCGGCGCACGAACAGTCCGTTGCCCTTGCCGGTCGATTTCCATTCCGTGCAGAGTCCGATAATCGGCGCGCCGGCGAGCCGTCGCTCCAAAAAGTTCGGCAGATACACGTTGGCGAGATCGACATCGCCGCGAATGAGGCATTCTTCGAGCTCGCGGCTCGGCGGGTCGGGCACCTCGATCACGGTCCAATCGATGCCGTGATCTTTGATCAGCCCGGCGCCGAGCGCGTAATAGATGCGAAACATCGTGAACCGGTTGCGGTAATGCGCGAGCCGGAGCTTCATGAAGCGGCGTGCCCCGCCAACAGCCGCTTGGCGTGCGTCTCCGCCTCGATATTCTGGTCGAGCACCCAGCGCGCCACCTCGCCATGGGAGGCGAACCACACATCCGGAAACTGCGCGAAATATTTCAGGATCCGGTCGAACACGGCGCAGACCAGCGGCCGGCCACCGAAATGGCAGTGCAGCGTCAGGCCGAGAAAGGCGGGCGCTTCGCGCAGATACAGATAATCGAAGGTGTCCTTGTAGACGTCCCACAGCGTGGTGGGGCTCGAATGGGACACGCGGCTGTCGGTGAAATCGCTCGCCGGGATGAGTGCGATCGGCTTGCTCTTGGTCGCTTTCATGCGCGGTAAGTCAATGTCGAGCCAGTCGCCGTGCCACGCCATGCCCTCGGCGGCGAGATATTCGGTGGTGTGCTCCGTCCACGCCAGCACCGGGCTGATCCAGCCGAGCGGCCGCGTGCCGGAAATCTTTTCCAGGATGCCGAGCGATTGTTTGATGCTGTCGCGTTCTTCCTCAGGCGTCATATAGGCGAGCAGGTGGTCCTGCAGATAGCCGTGCCCGGCAATGTCGTGACCTGACTTGACGATCGCCTTGGTGGCGTCGGGCCAGATTTCGGCGCAGTGCGCGTTGACGCAGAACGTGCCGCGCACGCCGTTATCGCGCAGCAAATTCATGATCCGCCAGACGCCGATCTTGCCGCCATAGGTGCCCCACGAGATGCGGCCGCGATCGATCGTGCCAGGCTTGAGGCCGGTGCCTTGCACGCCCCAGGGCGGCGCTTTGCCCTCGGACCATTGTTCGAGCATCACCGTGACGGCGATTGCGATGCGCTGGCCTTTCGGCCAGGCGAATGTTCCTTTTTGCATGTTGAATCCCGCTAAGCCCCACCAAGTCAGGCTGCATCCATAGCAAGCCGTGCGCGCGCAATCGAGCATGCTGCGCGCATCAGGCCTGTGCATCGCAGCATCGCGCTCATGCGCGCAAAGGTCACGTTCGCGGCATCACCTGCGGCGAGATTGCCGGAAGGCCCGCTTCAATACCGTGGGCCGGCAGCTGTTTGCGGAGAGGTGAGCGACTCAGTGCGAGAGGTCGCCGACCGCCGGATGCGAAGGAACCGGGCCGGCCGGCGTGGCGCGGGGTCATTTAGCCGCGCGGGAATAAGGGGTTAATGATTGGCCTGATGACTTCCGCCCCCGGCGTGCCACAATACCAGCCTATCGCCGGGGTCAGGAGCACAGATTACCGATGAAAACCCTTCATTATGTCATGATCGGCGCCGCGGCCGGTTCGGCCTTGGCGCTGTTGGCAGCTTCGCCCCGAATTGAGCCGTTGATCTCCCGGGCGATCGCCTCGCCTTCGGACTCGGCCAATTCCGCAACCACCTATCGCGAGCTCACGCTGTTCGGCAAAGTGTTCGAGGCCGTCCGCCAGGATTACGTCGACAAGCCCAATTCCGAGAAGCTGATCCAGTCGGCCCTCACCGGCATGATCGGTGGCCTCGATCCGCATTCGAATTACATGGACGCCAAGTCCTTTGAGGACATGCAGGTCGAGACGTCCGGGCAGTTCGGTGGCCTGGGCATGGAGGTCACGACCGAAAACAGTCTCGTCAAAGTGGTTTCGCCGATCGACGGCACGCCCGCAGCCAAGGCCGGCATTCTTGCCGGCGATGTGATTACGCAGATCGACGGCAAACCGATCGACAAGCTTTCGCTCGGCGATGTGGTCGCCAAACTTCGCGGCGCCGTCGGTTCAAAGGTGACGCTCAACATCCAACGGGCGAAGGTCGCAACGCCGGTCGTCGTCACCTTGACGCGCGAGATCATCCAGGTCCGTCCGGTCAGCTATCGCGATGAGGGCGGCAGCGTCGGCTACATCCGGATCAAGGAATTCAACGAGCTGACGAACGAGGAACTCAAGGCCGCTATCGCGAGCCTGTCGTCGAAGATTCCGGCCGACAAACTGAAGGGCTACATCATCGACCTGCGCAACAACCCCGGCGGCCTGCTCGATCAGGCTGTCGGCGTCGTGAACGATTTCATGAGCCAGGGCGAGATCGTGTCGACGCGCGGCCGCGACGACGGCGATGACGAACAATTCTTTGCCAAGCCCGACGCCGGCGATCTCACCCATGGCAAGCCGCTTATCGTCCTGATCAACGGCGGCTCGGCCTCGGCTTCGGAGATTGTTTCCGGCGCCTTGCAGGACCAGAAGCGCGCAACGATCCTCGGCTCCCGCTCCTTCGGCAAGGGTTCGGTGCAGACCATCATGCCGCTGGGGTCCGGCAATGGCGCGCTGCGACTGACGACGGCGCGCTACTACACGCCGTCGGGACGCTCGATCCAGGCCGAAGGAATCACGCCCGATATCACGGTCCTGCAGAAGCTGCCCAAGGACTTGCAGGACAGCGAGGCCGAAGTGAGCGAGGCGAGCCTGCCCGGGCATTTCCACGCGCAGGGCAAGGAAGAAAAGGGCTCGCAGGCCTATGTTCCGCCGAAGACGGAAGACGACATCGCGCTGCAGACGGCACTCGCGCTGATGCGCGGTACCCAGCACGATGCGGCTTTCCCGCCGAAGCGTCAGCAGGCCGCGCGCTAGCCACGCTTCGCCTTCCGGCGAAAATCTTCAACGCAGGAATTCCTGTCGCGGCGGTCCTTCGGGGCCGCCGCTGCTTTTTTGCGTGCAGGCGATCGGGTTGGTGACCGCTCTGATAAATTGACAGGCAATCGGCAGGTAGCAGGTAGGGTGGGTTAGCCGCGAAGCGGCGTAACCCGCCATGCTGTCGGTGGGTTACGCGCCTTCGGCGCTAACCCACCCTACTTTCAATGAAACAGCTTCGGGAATTTCGCCCGCAGCTTGGTGCGCAGGTCGCCGCTGACATCGACGGTCTGCGGGAAGGTGCCTTTCAGCTTCATGTCGTAGGGGATGCAGGCGTCGATCAGGATGCGGTTGTTGAAATTGCCGGGCAGGAACAGCGGATCGCGCTTTGATGCCCACGCCTTCTGCACGAGATCGATGTCGGTCTTGGGATCGAACCGCGTGCACATCGCCCACAGCACCTGATCGAGATCGCCGGCGTCGATATCCTCGTCGACCACCACGGTCCACTTGCCCGCATAGGCGCCGCCCTGGCAGGCGCAGGCGACGTGCAGCGCCTGGCGCGCATGACCGGGATAGCGCTGGCGGAGCTGGATCGCGGTAAAGCGCGTCGCCGGGCCGGCTTCGTGGTTCCACACGCCGAGCACTTCGGGAATGCCGCAGGCGTCGAGCGCGCGCCAGATCTGCGACGCGCCGGCGATGCCTTTCAGAAGCCCGGTCTCGTCGACCGGCTTGTGCTGCGGCGCGCAGGTCAGGATCGGATCGTTGCGGTGCAGGATGGTCTTCACGTTCACGTAGGGCCGGTCCTGCGTGTCGTCGGAGTAATAGCCCATCCATTCGCCGAACGGGCCCTCGGGCCTGACCTGGCCCGGCACCGTCTCGCCCTCGATGGCGATCTCGCAATTCGCCGGGATCGGGAAGCCGGTGAACGGCCCGCGCACCACGTCGAGCGGTTCGCCGCGCAAGCCGCCGGCGATGTCGTATTCGCTCACTTCCGGCAGCGGGCTCGACGACAGCATGAACAACAGCGGGTCCTGGCCGCACAGGATCACGACCTTCATCGGCTCGCCGCGCGCGAAATATTTGTCGCGGTGGATGCGGCCGTGCTTGCCCTCGGTGATCTGGCAACCGACGGTCTTGGCGTCATAGACCTGGCTGCGATAGGCGCCGAGATTGTACCAGCCGTCGTCCGGATCCCTGGTCACCACCGCGCAGGCGGTGCCGATGAAGCGCGACTTGTCGGCTTCGTGATGGCGCGGCACCGGGAATTTCAGCACGTCGATCGCATCGCCCTCGATGACGTTCTCCAGGATCGGGCCGTCGTTGACGTAGCGCGGCTTGAGTGGCTTCAGTTCCGCCATGCGCTCGTGATAGCGCTGCACGATGTCGACCTTGCGCTGGTATTCGAGCGGCAGCCCCAGCGTCAGTGCGATGCGCCTGATTGAGGAGAGCTGGCCGTACAGCGTGCGGTAGCCCTTCGGATAGCCCGGCACGTCGTCGAACAGCAGCGCCGGCGCCTGGCCGCGGCTGTTCTCGGTCAGCATCTGCGTGAGGCCGCCCATCTCGGCGTCCCAGCTCGCGCCCGACACGCGCTCGAGTTCGCCGAGCTTGTCGACCTGCTCCAGCCAGTCGCGCAGGTCGCGATAGCCGTGGCCCTGTTGTGTTGCCGCCGTCGCCTCCGCGCGCGCCATGCCGATCTCCGTCTTTCTCATTTCCGCAGTGTGAAACTGCACCGCGGCGGTATGAAGGTGCACCGGCACCAGTGTGTCAAGCGCGCGCGGCGTCCCTCGGCCGAACCAAGGGACGCCGTGCGAATTTTATGCCGGAGTTACTGCGCCGGCGCGTGCTGGCCGCCGGCGTAGCCATGCTGCTGCACGTGCGGATTGATGAGATTGAGCGCCTCGGGCGTCTCGTCGAGGAAACCCCAGCTCCGCATCCAGTCATAGGTGCGTTGCAGTTCGGCTTCGGGGATCGGCGCCGGATCGACGACGTAGATGCGGCTTTCGCGCAGGTCGTCGATCGTCAGCTTGGCCACCTCCGGGTCCTTCGCCTTGTAGTAGTCGATGAAATAGTGGAGATACGCGCGCTTGTTGGCGTTGATGCGGCGCACCGCTTCGCGCACCGCGCGGTTGAAGGCGCTGTAGGTCTCGGCGTCGACGCGGTCGGATGCGACCTCGGTGCCGTGATGGAACGCCGAGATGATGAGCCGGCAGCCTTTCTTCTCGGCGAGCGAGATATACGGCTCGGTCAGCGTGGTGGCCTCGATCTGGCCGGTCATCAAAAGGTTGAAGCGGTAGGGCGAGCCGTTCGGCACGCGGCCAAGCTTGATCTGATCGCGCGGCACGAAGCCTTCGAGCATCTGCAAGGTCAGATAATGGGTGCCGAAGAAGAACGGCACGCCGATCTGCCGGCCGGCGAATTGCTGCGGCGTCTGCACCGGTGAATCGCCGCGCACCACGAGCGCCGCGAAGGTGACGATCGAGCGGCGGCCGATCTGCCGGCTGCCGACCTTGGTGCTCTCGACGCGGCAGTAGTTGCCCCATTCGCAGGCATTGTAGAGATCGGCCTTGCCCTCTTCGAGCAGCTTGCCGTGGCTGGCGTATCGGTTGACGCCCTTGCCGGTCGGGTCGGTGATATTGAGTTGCGGCGTCTTGTCGACGCCCTTCTCGCGGTCGGCCCATTCGATCTTGAGGCCTTCCTTCTCGAACAGGCCTTCGTCGTAGGCGACGAGTTCCGCCAGTCCCTGGAACGGGGCGGTCGTTTCAAGCCGCAAGGTCTTCATGGCGATTTCCCTCATGGTCTCTGGTTACCGCCAAATCACGCCAAAGCCGCCTTTACGTCAATTGAATAACTTGCGATGCAGGTTCAATTTCCTTTAACCTCTATTTGACCTCATCCTGAGGTGGCCGCGTAGCGGCCCTCGAAGGATGAGGCCGAGGCGCCCGGGCCTCGCCCTTCGAGGCTCGGCGCTATTGCGCCGAGCGCCTCAGGGTGAGGTGGAAGGATGCCCGCCAAGGTCCAAGACCTCGATCTGGGAAAGCTGCGCGCGTTCGAGATCGTCGCCCGCAATGGCACGCTCCAGGTCGCCGCCGCGCGGCTCAATCTCACGGTGTCGGCCATCTCCACCCAATTGAAGCGCCTGGAAGAGTTGCTCGGCGTCGAGCTGTTCCGCCGTACGCCGAGCAAGCTTGTCATCACGCCGGAAGGCGAGCGCTTCGCCGATGACGTGACGCAGATTCTCGACATGGCCGAGCGGGCGCTGACCCGGCTGGGCGAGCGCGGCGGCCATTCCGGCCACGTCAACATCTCGCTCGGCGGCGATTACGCCTGGCTGTTCATGCCCAAGATCAATTCGTTCTCGGCGCAGCATCCGAAACTCACCACTACGATCAAGATTCACCGCGGCACCGAATCGATGACCGCGGTGCAGAAAGGCACCGCCGATTTCTCCATCGGCGCCTTTCTGCGGCGGCCGAAGGGCTTGAAATTTCGCACCGTCGCGTCCTCGACCATGTCGATCATCGTCAATGCGCGCGACCGGATCGATCCGCAAAACCCGCTGAGCGCGATCGGCGACCGGCTGCTGGTGGCGCCGCGCAGCGCCACCGTGCGCACCCGGCTCGCCAAATCCCAGGCGCTCAAGCCGTCGATCAATTACCTGGAATGTCCGACCTGCCACACCGCGATCGATCTGGTGAAGCGCGAGTTCAGGCCCGGCCATCGTGCACACGCTTTGCCTGAACCAGGTCAACGCCGACGGCATTCGTTCAATCGATCTCGGCCGTTCGTTCGGCGTCGAGCAGTTCGTCATCGCCTACAAGGCCTCGACCGTAAAGCAGCCGGTGATGCGCGATCTGCTGGAGTGGCTGACGCATTGAGACGGGCACAGCCCGAAGCTGCTATGATACAAATGGCACCGGCGGGATGTGCTGGGGTTTGGTCTTCGGGCTTGGGGGGACGCATGAGGCAACGCAGGTTCGTCACACTTGTCGGCGCAGTGGCAGTCGTGTGGCCGCTCGCGGCGCGCGGGCAGGATGCTTTCGTCATCCCCGACAATACCAACGCGCAATGCGTTGTCTTCAATTACAATAAGAAAGCGTACGACGGTCAAAACGTCGGCGATCGATTTTCCCTTCCCGATGCCAGTTTTTGGAAGGGCGGCTCGGTGGTCTGCGACGCGAGCGGCTCCTGGGTGATGACATGGCCACATCAGGACGGACCGCAGAAGGGCTGCTTGCTGATCGGCCAAAAGGGCAGCCCGAAGCCCGGTTACGACTGGTACGCGCCCAACACCGGTGCGGTGTATTCGATATCCTCGTCGATCAAATGCCGTACGGATGGGCGCTGGCAATTGGTCAAGGGTTGGAAGTAGCGCCCCCCGATCTATTGCAATTGCTCACGTCTGCTGTGGCGCTTGTCGAGGCTCAATTGGAAATCCACGGGTAACCCAGATATCGCATGGGACCAGCAGATCGTCGGCTGCACCAACGCAATACGGTCAGGAAAATACGAAGAGTGGCTGACGCGGTGAGACGGGCACCGCCCGAAGCTGCGTCGAAGTTGGTGTCAAAGCGCGCATTGGGGTCGGCGCACATCGATGCGATTGACCGACGACGGACTTCCTCCCCGAGACGTCTCTCCCGGAGACATCAACCCGGCCGCTCTTATATACTGTTGTGGGGCGGCATCCTTGGGGGGACGTCATGAGGAAAGTCACGCGGGTCGGGCTGGGCGGCCCGGCGCTGTTCGTTATGGCAGTCGTGGCCGCGGCTGCGGCCTGCACATCTTTGTCGGCGCAGCCGTCGTTTGCAGCGGACCAACTTGACTGGGATCAATGCAAAGACGTCAATAACAAGGAACAGGCGGACCGCAACATCGCCGCCTGCGACCGAATACTTCGTGGCGGGGAATCGCGACAGAACCGAGCTGCGGCATTTTCAAACAGATGCGGCTTATGGCGGACAAAGGGCGATCCGGACCGCGCGATCGCCGATTGCAATGCGGCGATCCGGCTCGATCCGAAAAATGCAATTGCCTACACCAACCGCGGCAATGCGTACCAAGACGGCAAGAAGGACTACGGCCGCGCCATCGCCGATTACGATCAGGCGATCGCGCTCGATCCGAAATACGCACTTGCCTACTACAACCGCGGCAATGCGTACCAATACGGCAAGAAGGACTACGACCGCGCCATCGCCGATTACGATCAGGCGATCGCGCTCGATCCGAAAAATGCAGCTGCCTACACCGCCCGCGGCAATGCGTACCAATACGGCAAGAAGGACTACGACCGCGCCATCGCCGATTACGATCAGGCGATCGCGCTCGATCCGAAATACGCAATTGCCTACTACAACCGCGGCATTGCGTACCAATACGGCAAGAAGGACTACGACCGCGCCATCGCCGATTACGATCAGGCGATCGCGCTCGATCCGAAATATGCACTTGCCTACATCGGCCGCGGCCTTGCGTACCAATATGGCAAGAAGGACTACGACCGCGCCATCGCCGATTACGATCAGGCGATCGCGCTCGATCCGAAATATGCACTCGCCTACGCCAACCGCGGCGCTGCGTACGTCAGCAAGAAGGACTACGACCGCGCCATCGCCGATTACGATCAGGCGATCGCGCTCGATCCGAAAGATGCAGATGCCTACCACTACCGCGGCCTCGCCCAAGACGGCAAGAAGGACTACGGCCGCGCCATCGCCGATTACACCGAGGCGATCAAACTTAATCCGAATGATGCGGACTTGTTCAACCTGCGCTGCTGGGATCGCGCGCTGGCCGGTGGCGAGTTGCAGGCGGCGCTGGCCGACTGCAATGAAGCGCTGCGCCTCCGGCCAAACGACGCCAATACGTTCAACAGCCGCGGCCTCGTTCAGCTCAAGCTCGGCGCCTTCGGCGCCGCCATCGCCGATTACAGCGCCGCCATCGCCCAAAACGCCAAGGATGCCGGCTCGCTCTACGGACGCGGCCTCGCCAAATTAAAAAGCGGCGATACTGCCGGCGGCGACTCCGACATCAAAGCCGCAAAATCGATCCGGCCGGATGTCGACAAGGTGTATGCGGGCTATGGAGTGACCTAGAGCAGCCGGCGATGCGCGATCTGCTTGAGCGGCTGACGCGGTGACGCCCGTTTGATCTCGGCCTCAAGGATAACTCAGCGTCCGCGTGATTGCGCGGCACTCAAGTATGGCGCGTAAGACAGCCGCCCACATCGATTTCGACCGCAGACGCGCCGATCATATCGGCCCCGGCATGCCGCAATCTTGCAACAGACCTAGAAATATCGCGCCGACGCGCGGCTGAGAAAGAAGCCGTGACCTTTGCCGTTCACGCAAGCAAGGCCGAATTCGAACGAGGCGCACCCGATGCCGCCCTTTACCATCGTGGAGCCGTAGCCGAGAACTTTCGCATCCGCCTCGTCCACCAGCGGCCCGGGATCGCCGGCACAGCGCACAGGCTCCGCAACACCGGTGGCGGTGAGGTCGACCCGATTGGAGACAGGGTCACCGCCGTTGCAGACTTTGGTCTTCGGCGGCGCCGGCACCAACCCGCTCTCGATGACGCACACGACGTCCGTGTCGCTGAGGTCACAGACGATGTTTCCCGACGGGGTCTTGAAGGCTCCGTCGGATGCCGCCTTTGCCGGTCCAGCCAACAGGGGGCCGCACAACACCAGACCGATTGAGCCAACGGCGGCCAGATTCCGGAGTTGGTCGACGATGGCGGAGCGTTGCCTCTTCATGTGGTTCCTCGATTTGGCCGCGCCGTGATTTTTGACTCTATTCCGGTTCGCGGCGTTCGTCTCGGCGCAACGGCACTATCGCTGCTCCCGTCCGCCTTCCGGCTTGAAGACGCTCAACCGAGCAGCACCCTGTGGCACTGATAGCCCTCTCTCGCGAAGCCAATTGACGGCTCATCGCTTTCGTGACTTCGTGTCACTTTTTAATTGACATAAGGTCCTATTTTCGGATACAAAGAATCATCTCGCTCATCCGAGGGCGCTTTCCGGATGCGATCCGAAAGGTGGAGCGAGCGCGGTGCCCGGGCGCGATCTCGCAAATCGCGAACGGGCGGTTCGGAAACTCGCCCGGCCTGCCACGACGCAGGTCTGCCAGGAGCTGGCTGCCCGGGTAGCGCATGTCGTCGCTACCATGAAGCGCGGGACCGGACTGAGCCAGGCCTAAGAACCTGGCGAGAGCCGCGGTAGAGCGCCGAAAGGCGAGCGCGTCCGCCAAAAGCGGCGCGCGCCGCGATGAACGTTTCAGACAGGCCAGTTCTGCCTGCTGGCGGGCCCGCGGTATCTACCCCCCGCGTCTTTCGGCGCTCCGCCTCCCTCTTTTGGGAGGCCCGTTCGTGAACAGCTTGCGCATGACTCGGGCGCGAATAAAGCGCGTCGCGAGAATGACATTGCTTGCCGCGCCCCCGTGCAGTGACTGTGCTAGGACAGGCGCAATCCGATGACGCTCGAACGCTACGTCGGCGCGGCATGATGGACAGGGCAGGGGACGGATGTTGAAGCTGAAATTTGTCATCGCGGGCTGCGTTGCCGCCGCCGTCGTGGTGCTCGCGGTGGCGTTGCTGGTGCCGGCTGCGGCCCGGAGCGTGTTCGATTCGAACGCGCTGTGGAACATCGTGCACGGGCAATGCGTGCCGAACCAGCAGCAGCACGGCGACCCGAAGCCCTGCGCCGAAGTTAATCTCAAAGACGGCGTCGACCGCGGCTATGCGGTCCTGAAGGATATCAACGGCAAGACGCAATACTTGGTCATTCCGACGGCCCGTATCGTCGGGATCGAAAGCACCGAGTTGCGGGCACCCGGTGCGACCAACTATTTCGCGGCGGCGTGGGAAGCGCGGAGCTTCGTCGAGAAGGCGCTCGGCCACGATTTGCCGCGCGACGATGTCGGGCTTGCGGTCAATTCAGTGCTGTCGCGGTCGCAGAGCCAGCTTCATATCCACGTCGACTGCATGCGTGCCGATGTGCGCGCCGCCCTGGCGCGGCAGCGCGCATCGATCGGCGACACCTGGGCGGCGCTGAACGAACCGGTCGGCGGCCACCCGTACTGGGCGATGCGGGTCATGGGGGCGACGCTCGACGGCCACAACCCGTTCAAGCTGCTGGCGGACGGCATACCGCGGGCGCGCGAGAACATGAAGATGCGCACGCTGGTCGTGGTCGGCATGGAATTTGACGGCGGTGCGCCTGGCTTCCTCCTGCTCACCGACCGGATCAATCCGCTGCTGTTCGACATCGCCGCCGGTGCGCGGCTGGAGGATCACACCTGCGGGGCAGGGCATTGACGATCACACCCGCCGATGCAGCCGATGCTCGATCCACAGCAACAGGCCGTTGGCGATCGCCGCGAAGGCAAACAGCACGATCGCCACCATCATCATCTCTTCGCCTTGCAGCAACTGCACCGCGTTCATGATCATCGAACCGAGGCCTTGCTTCGATGCAAACATTTCGCCGAGCAGCACGCCGAGCAAAGTCACGGTGAAGCCGATGCGCAACCCGGTGAAGATTTCGGGCAAGGCGGCCGGCAGCAGCACATGCATGATGGTCTGCCACGGCGACAGTTGCAGGGTGCGGGCGGAGCGCAGATAGACCTGCGGGATCGCGCGGATCGCCCCCATGGTGAGGAGCGCGACCGGCAGGATGCCGTGCAGCGCACCGAACGCGACCTTGCCGGAAATGCCGAGCCCGAACATGAGCAGGACGACCGGATAGAGCGTGATCTTGGGCAGCGAATAGAGCGAGACCAGGATCGGCTCGCCGACGGCGCCGGACAGCCGATGCGCGCCCATCCACACGCCGATCGCAAGCCCGATGCCGTAGGACAGGATCAGCGCGTAGCCGAGTTCAAGCCCGGTCGTCGTCACGTTGGCCAGAAAGCGCGGCGTGGCCAGGTTGTGCAGGACGTAGACCAGTGTCGGCAGCGGCGCCGGCAGCGCGGTCTCGCCGGCGATCCTATGCAGCAGTTCCCACATCACCAGGAGCGCGAACAGAATGACCAGCGTGTCGGCGGTGCGACGTGTTGCGGTCATGCGCGGCCTCCGCTGCGCCGTTCGGCAAAGCGCGTGTCGAGCCCGTGCAGCGCCGCGTTGACCAGCGTGGCGACGATGAGGATGAACAGGATCAGCGCATACATGCGGCGATTGTCGAAATCCGCATACGCCTCGGAGATGTCGCGGCCGAGGCCCGCCGGCGCCAGAATGAATTCGGCGGCAATCACGGCGATGAAGCCGTACGACACCGAGAGCTTGACGCCGGTGAACAGATACGGCGCCGCGGCGGGAAGCTGCAGTTGCAGCGCCGTGGCGACGCGGCCGAGGCGGTGCACGCGCGCGACCTTGGTCAACACACGCGGCACGCGGTCGAGGCCGTTCAGCGTGGCGATGATCATGGCGACCACCGCGGTGGCGACGCCGATCACCACGATCGGCATGATCGACAGGCCGAAGATCGCGATCAGGACGGGGTAAAAGATGAAAACCGGCACGGCGTAATAGGTGGCGAAGAACGGGTCGAGCGCCTCGCGCACGCGGGGCAGCGCATGGATGATGCAGCCAAGGGCAAAGCCGAGCGCGATGGAAACCGCGATGACCAGCGCGATCATGCCGAGCGTGCGTTCGATCTCGGCATTGATCGCCCCCGAGGCGAGCAGCGTCCACAGCGCGCTCGCCATCTCGGACGGCGCAATGATGACGTTGTGGTTGATCAGTGCCGGTGCGGCAGGCGAGTTCGAGCGCGCCGACCGCCGCAACGATGACGACGAGGCGAATGAGCCCGATGCGGGTCATTGCATGTAAATCTTCATTCCGCGGCCAGCGCGCTTTCGCCCGAATGGCCGAGCGCCTTGAGCAATTCGCCGCGCAGGCGTTCCCACAGCCGGCCGGTGATCTCGCCGAACGCCGCGTTGCCCACAACGGTCGAGTCGCGCTCGCGCGGCCATTTGGTTTCGATGATGTCGATGAAGCGTCCGGGCCGCGCCGACATGGCGCCGACGCGGTCGGACAGCATGGCGGCTTCGTCGAGCGCATGGGTGATCAGCAGGACGGTCGCGCCGGTGCGCCGCCACAGCCGCAGCACCTCGTCGCCCATCAGCAGCCGCGTCTGGGCGTCGAGCGCGCCGAACGGCTCGTCGAGCAGAATGAGCCGCGGCTGCAGCACCAGCGTGCGTGCGATGCAGACGCGCTGGCGCATGCCGCCCGACAGTTGCGACGGATAGGCCTTGGCGAAGTCCTTCAGCCCCATGAAGGCGAGCGCATCGTCGACGCGGCGGCGGATTTCCGGCGCGGCGACGCCGTTCCGGCGCAGGCCGAACGCGGCGTTGTCCCACACCGTCAGCCAGGGAAAGCTCGCGTCTTCCTGAAATACGACGCCGATGCCGTCGGCGACTTCGCCGCGGATCGGCTTGCCTTCAAATGTCACCGTGCCGGACGTTGGCGTCTGCAGACCGGCGAGCACTTCGAGAAAAGTCGACTTGCCGCAGCCGGACGGCCCGACCACGGCGAAGAATTCGCCCTTGCGCAGATCGAGATCGATCGGGCCGAGCGCCTGCACCGGCGGATGACCGCCGGCGCCCGGATAGACCCGCGTGACGTTCTCGATCCGCGCATGAACCTCGCCGGTCATCGATGACACGCTCACTTCTGCAGATCGGCCGGCAGGAACGAGGGATCGATCATCTTGGAGAGATCGACGTCCTTGTCGAGCATGCCGACGAGGCGCATGACGTGCGCGGTGGTCTGCAACAGCGGCATCTCGATCCGGCCCTCGCTGTAGAACTTAGCCGCGACGAGCTGGTGCATCATGGTGCTGACATCCTTGGGCGGCAGCGGCGCGTAGACATTTTCCAGAACCTTGCTGGCGTCGTCGGTGTGCTGGTCGATGAACTGCACCGCTTCGCGCCGCGCCACAAGGATGGCGCGCAACTTGTCGGGATGATTCTTCATCAGGTCGGTCGAGGCGATGCCGGCCGCGGGCGGCAGTTCGGGCAGTTCGCTCGGTCCCATGATGACATGGTACTTGCTTTCGCCGCCGCGCATCATGAACAGGATGCCCGGAATGCTGGTGGCGTCGACGACGTGGTTCTCGAGCGCCGTCAAGGCGCCGGACAGATTGCCGAGTGCGACGCGCTGAACGTCGGCGGGATTAAGCCCAACCTTCTCGGCAGCGGCCACAATCGTCATCTCGCCGAGCGATTTCGGATTGCTGATGGCGAATTTCTTGCCCTTGAGGTCCTTGACCGATTTGATCGGCGAACCGGGCATGACGATGATGACGTTGTCGGCGAGCGAGCGGGTGCCGATATCGACGATCTTGAGGTCCTGGCCCTGGCTGATGGCCGCAATCGCCGCCGCCGGCGAGGTTTCGCCGAAGCCGAGCGAGCTTGCGATCACGGCACGCACCGAGGAGCCGCCGCCCTCGCCGGAAATCACGCCGGTCACGTCGACGCCGGCCTTTTTGAAATAGCCCTTTTCGATGGCGACGCCGTACGGCGCGCCGGACGGATCGTTCTTATATTGGGTGACGAGAAGATCTTCGGCCGCGGCCGGCGACCATGCGGCGATGCACAATGCACTGACGCAAACAGCGAGCGCCGCAAATGCGGATTTCGGCTGCAACATATTCATCTCCTTGGCGTTATACGGAAGCTCGATCGTTGACCTGCCGCCGGTCCCGGCGTCTGAGCGCCGCGAAACGGTATTATCGCCCGCCTTGCCGCGAATGGGAATGCGGCGTGTTTTGCCAGATGTTTACTTTGCCCACCCTATACTGGCCCACCATTCGTCACCGCACCGGCCAACGATATCCGGCCTCCCGGTGGAGGATCGAAAGTCATGACCCTCGTCACTGAGGCCGTTCGGGCACCCTTGCCGGTGCCGAAGCCCGCCGCGCCCGTTGCGCGCGATCCGGCCTGGTTCGCGTCCTACCCCGCGGGCGTGCCGCGGACGATCGACGCCGATGCCTATCCGTCATTGCACGCCATGCTGCTCGAAGCCTGCCGCGAGTATGCCGAGCGGCCGGCCTTCGAATGCCTGCGCGCGCGCATCAGTTATGCCGAGTGGGACCGCGTACAGCCGGGATTTCGCGGCGTTTCTCGTCGAACAGGCGGGGTGCCGTCCGGGCGACCGCGTCGCCATCATGCTGCCGAACCTGCTCTCCTATCCGGTCGCGTTCCTCGGCGCGCTCCGCGCCGGCATGATCGCCGTCAATGTCAATCCGCTCTACACGCCGCGCGAGCTGAAAGAGCAGCTCGCCGACTCCGGCGCCAGCGTCATCGTGATTTTGGAGAACTTCGCCCACAAGCTGGAGACCATCATCGCCGACACGCAAATCCGTCACGTCGTGGTGGCGCGGCTCGGCGATTTTTCGTGCGCTGTTCAAGCGCTGGGCGTTCAATCTGGCGAACGCCTACATCAAACACGCCGTGCCGACGTGGCATTTCGCCAAATTCACGATGCTGCAGGATGCGTGCAGCCATGTCCCGAGCGCGAACTACGCCGATGCCGAGCCAGGAGCGGACGCGGTCGCGCTGCTGCAATATACCGGCGGTACGACTGGCATCTCTAAAGGCGCGATGCTGTCGCATCGCAACCTGCTCGCCAACACGCTGCAATGCTCGGCCTGGATCGGCGCGGGTGTCGACCCGAACGGCGAGCGCGCGCTGACACCGCTGCCGCTCTATCACATCTTCTCGCTGACGGCGAACCTCCTGGTGTTCGCGCATTTCGGCGGCATGAATGTGCTCATTCCCGATCCGCGCGATCTGCACCGGCTCATTCGCACCATGCGCGACGGCCACATCACCGCGACGTCGGGCGTCAACACGCTGTTCAACGCGCTGGTCAATCGGTCAGATTTCGCCGCGCTCGATTTCAGCGGCTTGCGCGTGACCATCGGCGGCGGCGCGGCGGTGCAGACCGAGGTGTCCCGCCGCTGGCGCGAGATCACCGGCAAAGACCTGGTCGAAGGCTACGGCCTGACCGAAGCGTCGCCGGTGGTGTGCATCAATCCGGTCGACGATCCGAAGCTCGGCACGGTCGGTCTGCCGGTGCCGTCGACCGAAGTGACGATCCGCGACGAGATGGGCGCGATCCTCGGTCTGCGGCGAGGAGGGCGAAGTCTGGGTGCGCGGCCCGCAGGTCATGCAGGGCTATTGGCAGCGGCCGGACGAAACCAGGCGCGTGCTGACCCCTGACGGCTGGCTGCGTACCGGCGATATCGGCGCCTTCGATGCGCAGGGCTTTCTGCGGTTGCTCGACCGCAAGAAGGACCTGGTCATCGTCTCCGGCTTCAAGGTCTTTCCCAACGAGATCGAGGACGTCGCCATGCAGCATCCCGGCGTGCTCGAAGCCGCCGTCATCGGCGTGCCGGACGCGCGCACCGGCGAAGCGGTGAAGCTCTTCGTCGTCAAGCGCGATCCGGCACTCACCGCGGCGGATTTGACGGCCTTCCTGCAGGCGCGGCTTGTCAACTACAAGCGGCCGCATATCATCGAATTCCGCGACAGCCTGCCGAAGAGCAATATCGGCAAAATCCTGCGCAAGGAGCTGCGTTGAGGCCATGCGTCCGGCGCCAGCGTGGCCGGGCTTCCTGCACTTCGGGCGGCGTGCTAACCGTAATTCCGCGATCATAATGCGGAAGGACGGCAGGAAATGCCCAAGCTACAGCTTTCGTTTGCGAGCGGCCTCTATGACCGGATGCAGCCGCTTTATACGGGCGAGGTGAAGCCCGACGGCATCGATCTCAATTTCATCCCCATCGATCAGCCGCGTCCGATCTTCGACCGCATGTCCGGCGGCCAGGAATTCGATGTCGCCGAATATTCGCTGTCCGAGTTCACCCAGCGGTTCACCCGCAACGAGTGCCCGTTCGTCGCCATCCCGGTATTCCCGTCGATCGCCTTCCGCATGGGCTTCATCGCCATCAACAAGAAGTCCGGCATCAAGACGCCCAAGGACCTCGAAGGCAAGCGCATCGGCGTCCCGCTCTACACGATGACGGCGGCGATTTTCATCAACGGCATCCTGCATCATGAATTCGGCGTCGACCTCACCAAGGTCAAATGGGTGCAGAGCGCCATGAACGAGGCGGGATCGCACGGGCATCCGACCGTGCTGCCGCTCTTGAAGAAAATGTCGATCGAAAACAACACGTCCAAGAAGACGCTGGGGCAGATGCTGGCCGATGGCGAGCTCGATGCCACGCTCGGCACCAGCCTGCCGGATGAAATCCGCACCAATCCGGATATCGTGCGGCTGTTTCCGAATTTCGTCGAGATCGACAAGGACCTCTGGAAGCGCAAGGGCATCTATCCGATCATGCACACGATCGCCATCAAGAAGAGCGTCTACGAACGTTATCCGTTCGTGGCGACGAGCCTCTACGATGCCTTCGTCAAATCGAAGAAGATCGCGCTGGCCGAAGATGTTCAACTTGCGCGCCGTTCGCTACATGACGCCGTTTTTGATGCGCGAGATCGATGACATCTGGGACGCGTTCAACGGCGATCCGTGGCCCTATGGCGTCGAGCCGATGCGCCGGACCATCGAGGCGCTTATCCTCTATCAGCAGACGCTCGGCCTCACCGACCGGGGCGTTAAGGCCGACGACCTGTTCGTGCCAACCTTCGGCTGATCGCGAAATCTTTTCTAACCAAGCTGGAAGCAATCATCATGAGCCAACTCGAAGACATTCTGCGTGATCTCGTTGTCGCCAACCGCATCCTGTCCAACGAAGACGTGGTCGACGCCTACGGCCACATCAGCGTGCGCCATCCCGACAATCCCAAGCATTTCTTCATGTCGCGCTCGCGCGCGCCCGAACTGGTCGAGCGTCATGACCTGATCGAGTTCGATCAGGAGGGCGAGCCGATCAAGGACAAGCGGCCGCCTTATCTCGAGCGTTTCATTCATGCGGCGATTTTCGAGGCGCGGCCTGACATTATCGCTGTGGTTCACGCCCACGCCGAGGACACGCTGCCGTTCGGGCTGATCAACAAGCCGCTTGAGCCGGTCATCCATTCCGGCAGCTTCATCGGCGGCAAGGTTCCGGTCTGGGATATTCGCAAGAAGTTCGGCGACACCGACCTTCTGGTGCGCAACATGGCGCAGGGTCGTGACCTCGCCAAGACGATGGCCAAGGGCGACGTTGCGCTGATGCGCGGCCACGGTTTCGCCTCGGCGGGTCGCTCGATCATCGATGTGGTGCGGCTGTCGGTCTATCTGCCGCGCAACGCGCGTGTGCAGATGAATGCGATGAAGATGGGCGGCAAGCCGAAGACTCTGTCGAAGGGCGAGATCGCCTCGCGCGGCAAGGGCGATAGCTATAAGCCGACTTCGCCGACAACCTGGCGCGCCTGGGAGTACTGGGCGACAAAGTGCGGGTGCGGCGAAATGATCGGCCCGATGCCGAAGCACGAGCATTGATCGCCACATAGGCAGGCAAACGAAAACGGCCGGGCGTGAGCCCGGCCGTTTGATTTATTGCGGTGCTGAACAGACCGCTACTGGAGCAGTTCTGTCACCTTGCCGTGCGTGTCGCGGCCTTGCGCGTAGTACTGACCGATGTTGCGCATCAGCGCGGCGTCGGACACCGAATAGATGATGGCGTCCTCCTTGCCGGTATTGATGTGACGGCGCCAGGTGAAATTCGGCACCACGAACAGATCGTTGTGGCTCCAGTCGAAGCGCTTGCCGCCGACTTCGGTCGCGCCGGTGCCTTCGATGCACACGTAATAGGTGCCCGCGGTTTCGCGCTTCCATTCGGTCTCTTCGCCCGGCCGCAGCAATTGCGCCGAATAGTTCAGCGTCTTGAACACCGGCTCGCCGGTGACCGGGTTGACGAAGTCGACCTTGATGCCTTCGCGCGGGTCGCCTTTTTCCTTGCGCAGGCTGTGCAGCATGTCCTTGACGTCTTCGCCGCGGAAATGGAACAGCGGTGCGGGCTCGTGCCCGACGCCGCGTTGATGGCTGACGAAGGCGGGCTTGAGACCGCCGTGGCCGTAGAGGTGGCGCGAATAGCCTTCGCTCACCGTGACAGCCTGCACGTTGGTATTGCCCTGCGCGCCCGGCATGTTGTGGTCGACCCAGGCGGCGTCGAGGAATTCCATCAGCGGCCAGTCGAGCGTGTCGATCCACACGCAGGGTTCTTCGGAATCATTGCCATGATCGTGCCAGGTGCCGTTCGGGGTGAGGATCAGATCGCCGCGATTGGCGGTGACACGCTCGCCCTCGACGACGGTGTAACCACCCGTCTTGGACAGGATCGTGCGGCTCGCATTCGGTGAATGCAGATGCACCGGCGCGACATCGCCGGGATTGTAGATCGAGATGGCGCACCGGATGGTGTTGGTGACCTGGAGGCGGCCATTAAGTCCGGGATTGAGGAGAAGGATGCTCTGGCGGTCGGCGAATTCGATCGGCGACACGTCGGCCTTACGGGCGATCTCCGAAATCTGTTTGAGGTAGCCGCTGTATTCGTTCCACTTCCACATGTAGGGCTGCGTCTTCAGCTGGGCGACCGCGACGCGGCCGCTGGCCAGCTGGCCGGAACCTTCGCCGCCGGTTTCGCTGAACCACGGCCGCTGCGCCGGCGCATTCGCCTGGGTGCGGACCCAGACGTTGTGCTTGCCGGCCTCGGTGTTGATGGACTCCATCAATTCGCGCGCCTTGTTCGACAGTCCGCCCGGCGCGGGGGTCTTCATTGTCACCGTGGCCATGATGATTTCTCCTGCAAAGAAGGGGGCGATAGCGTCCCTAAATCCGATAGCGGCCGAAGGATTTGGCCGGCAAACGCCGAATTCCCAGCCTTTGCCAAACGTATAGTGTCTCGGACTGCCGTTTGCAAAGCCGTCCGGGCGGCGTGCGGCGATGCGTGCCCCGCCGAAAAATCATAGCCGTTCTGGCTCTGATCGGCCCTGTTGGCGGCGATTGCGTGTGCTTGCTGCTGTCAACGCTGCTCGCATGCGGCATCGCTGAAACGATGCCCGCTGCTCTCTAACCAGCCGCCAAAAAATCGGTCAGCGCGCGGTTGAATTCCGTCGGCCGGTCCATGTTGGAGATGTGGCCGGCGCCGGGCAGTTCGACGTAGCGCGAGCCCGGAAGCTTTTCGTGCAGCTTGCGCATGGCAGGGGCGGGCGCGTCCTTTTCGCCGACCAGGAACAGCACCGGGTGCTTCACGCTCGTGACCGCGGCGGCGTAATCGTGGTCTGCTAAAGCTGCGGCGCAGCCGATGAAACCGTTGACCGGTGTTGCGCGAAACATGGCGCGTATCTTGTCGAGGTGCGGCGGGTTCTTGGTGTAGGTTTCGGGCGGAAACCAGCGCGACACCGTCGGTTCGACGAGCGCTTCGATGCCCTTGTTCTGCGCAATGACGATACGTTCCTCCCACTGCTGCGAGCTTTGCGGCGTCGACTGGCAGGGCGAGTCGCAGACGATGATGCGATTGAAGCGTTCGGGATGACGCTCGGCGAGGCCGAGCGCGGTGGCGCCGCCCATGGAAAGTCCGGCGAAACTGGCCTTGTCGATGTGCAGGGCATCGAGCAGCCCAAGCGCGTCTGCCAGCAGCGTTTCGAAGGAGTAACGGCCGGCCGGCGCATCGGAATTGCCATGACCGCGCTGGTCATAGCGCAGCACCCGGTAGGAGCCTTTCAGGGCGGCGGCCTGCTCGTCCCACATCGCAATCGAGGTGGCGAGCGAGTTGGAGAACACGATCCACGGTGCGCCTTCCGGCCCGTCGATCTGGCAGTTGATGTTGATGCCGTTGGTGTTGATCTTCATTTTGAATGTTCCCATTGTCGTCATGCCCGGCCTTGTGCCGGGCATCCACGTCTTAAATCCGGCGAAAGATTAAAGACGTGGATGGCCGGGACAAGCCCGGCCATGACGCGGTCAGACGATGCGTCATTTCGGCAGAAAATCTTCCAAGAGCGCCAGCAGCGGTTCGGGCCCCTGCGTCGGCATGAAATGGCCAGCCTCGATCAGCTCGAACCGCGCGCCGGGAATCTTTTTGGCAAGCTCGGCCGTGCCGGCGTGCGGGCGAACGGTGTCGTGGCGTCCGGCTACCACCATGACGGGGCAGCGGATCTGCGGCAGCATGTGCAGCATGTTGGTGCGCGCCAGCGCCCGGAAACCGAAGCCGAAGCACACCGGGTCGTTGGCGAGATAGCGGCCCAGATAGGCCTCGTAGGCGGCGCGCTCGCCGAGATGCGGCGGGTAGGAGAGCGCGAGAGTTGTCGGCAGCGACGCGCGCATGCCTTCGCGCGCCGCGAAGGCCGCGCGCTCGTCAAGCGCCGCCGCGCGGCTTGGATCGACGCCGGGCGCCGGATTGCACAGCACGAGCGAGGCAACCCGATCGGAATGCTTCTCCAGAAAACGCAGCGATTGCGTCGCCGCTGCAGCGACCGTGACGAAGCTATAGGGCGGCGGCAGGCTCAATTGCGCCGCCAGCGCCTCGAAATCGGCCACCAGCATGTCGTTGGTGAATTCGGCGCGCACCTTTTCCGACAGGCCGGCGCCGCGCTGATCGTAGCGCAGCACCCGATAGCGTGCGGCGAGCCGCGGCGCGACTGCGTCCCATGAATTGAGCGTACCGCCGAGTTCATGCAACAGCACCACGGAGGGCCCGCGCGCGCCGGCGAGGTCGTAATGCAAACTCACGCCATTGGCGTCGATAAATGGCACAGGCGTCTCCTACCATTGCCAGCCGAACAGGTGGTCGAGCGAAAAAATGCCGCCGCCCTGGATCAGTACGTAGAACGTGGCGATGGTCCACATCAACGTATATTCGAGACCGAGCTGGTTCCAAAAATACTTGCCGACCCGCCAGCGTTCAACGTTGGCGGTCAGAAGAAACAGCAGCACGATCGCGGCGACTGGGCGCGTGAACAGGCCCAGCACGAGCAGAGGGCCGCCGACCAATTGGGTGACTGAAATCGCCGGCGCCCAAAATCGCCCCGGCCGATACCCGCCGTGGTCAAGCTGGACCGCCAGATCCTTCAGGTTGAGCGCACGTACGCCCGTATTGGGAAAGAAGCCAAATGTGTTGCGCAGGCCATGCGGAATGAGCGCGAACCCGACCCAGATGCGCAGCAGCGCGTAGGCGTATGGCAAAGCAGTCTGGTACAAGGTGGTCAATTTAAGGATTGGCGGTCAATTGAAGGATCGGCGGTCAATTGCGGGATCAGTGCGCCATCAGCACCGGCAGTTTGGCATTGGCGAGGATGTGGCGCGTGGTGCCGCCGAAAATCATCTGCCGCAACCGGCTTTGCGTATAGGCGCCCTTGACGATCAAGTCGCAGCCGAGTTCTTCGGCCTTGGCCAAGCAGCACTTCGCCAGCGCCCCCTTTGCGCGACTTCAGCGTGATCGGCTCGGCGCTGATGCCGTTGGCTTTGAGCGTGTGCGCCAATTGTTCGCCGCTCGGCCCTGCGACCGTCGCGCCTTCGACCGTCGCGATGGTGACGCGGTCGGCTTGGCGGAGAAAAGGCATCGCGTCGGCCGTGGTGCGTGCCTGCTCGGTGCTGCAATTCCAGGCGATCAGTACATTCTTGGCGAGCGAGCGTGGTGGCGTCGGCGGCGCGATCAGCACCGGGCGGCCGCTTTCGAATAGCGCGGATTCGAGCGTGATCATCGACGGGCTCTGCCATTCCGGGCCGGGCCGCGCCAGCACGATCATGTCGAACACACGGCCGTAGCTGCCGACATAATCGTGGCCGCTCGGCGCATCCTTCTGCCACGACCAGGACAGGGTTGCTGCCGCATCGCCAGAGCGCTGCGGCACGCCACGCTGATCCATGAACGAGCGGAATACGTCTTCGGCGTGGCGGGCGAGTTCCGCGTCGTTCTCCTTCACCGCCACCATGGTCAGGCCGCTGTCCGGATCCATCGCCACAAGATCGGCGACGCCGGGCCGTAGCGGAAAGCCTTCGATGCAGGAGTCGAACTTCCGCGCCAACAACAGCGCCGTCTCCAGCGCCGACTGCATCGACGCGTGAGGTTCGGTAGGAAGCAATACGGTCTTCATGCGCGCGCCCCATGTCCTCGGTTCGACCGCGCCACGCTATCCTGAGAACGTCCCTCTGGGCCGGTCCTTCTCTGGGCCTTGGCGGTGCAATACTGCCGCGCCGAGGGATTCGGAACAAGAGTCTTGAGTGCGGCTTACTGCGCCACTGCCTGCGCCACCGCCTTCACCAGCGCGACCGGATCGGTAAAGGCTGGAACGCCGAGCACGCCTAATTGTTCGATTGCCGCGTCAGGTGTCATTTTGCGGGTCGCGGCGTGGCCGGCGGCGAGCCCGACGAACAACGGTTTCGGCAGTGGTTCGGCCTTGATCCAGGCGATGAGAGCCTCGATCCGCTCGGCGAGCGAGCGCGACGCGATCACGGTCTGGAACACGATTGCCTTGATGGACGGCCGCTTGGCGAGCACGCGGACAATCTGCAACCGTTCGTTCATGGTCTCGTCGGGGGCCCCGCGCAGATTGTCCATGAAGCTTGCGGCGCGCAGATCCGTGGTCGGCCAGCAGGTCCATCATCATCATGGCAAGGCCGGCGCCCGAAGTGACGAGCACGACGTCGCCGGGCGTCTCGACCAGTTGAAAGCCGAGATCGCGCGCCGCGCGCTCGGCCGTCGTCAAGGCCCGTTCGGCCAGCATGTGGCTCAACGCAAACTCGCTGGAGTCGTGGCGAAACTCGGCTGCCTCGTCACGGATGAGCTTGGCGTCGCAGGCGATGAAGCGGCCGTCGGCCGTGAGCGCCAGCGGATTGATTTCCAGGAGCTGCAGGTCCTCCTGCCGGGCGATCTCGGGCAGACGCGCGGCGTAACGGGCAAGTCTGGCTGCGAGATCGCGTGGAAACAAATCGGCCGCCGCGGCGAAGATGTGCTCCGCTGTCGTCGGCGTGTCGGGCTCGATGGCAACGCGCGCCAGTTTTTTCGCCGACCGCTCGACGTCTTCGCCGCCTTCCGCCGCCAGCAGCAGCTCAAGTCGCTGGTGGGTCCCGTCGATGCGGACGGCAACGAAGATCTCGTGTGCGATCGGGACGGCCTCTTCGAGCAATAACGGCGTATCGGCGTCATCGAGCGTCGCCAGGATCAGGCGGCGCGCCTCACGGAAATCGCCGATGCCGTTCAGGCGCCTCACCAGGCCGGATTTGCCGCGGCCGCCTTCGAGCACCTGTGCCTTGAGAAAGAGGCCCGGCCAGCCTTCAGCCTCGTTCGGCGGCTCTTCGCCAGCGCGCAGCAGCACCGCGCGCGGCACAGCCAAGCCGTGGCGGCGCAACAAGGCTTTTCCGTCGTACTCGCAAAGTCGCATAATAGAGCGCTTCCCGCGCGCCAGCCGGCGCACATTTTCCTGGAGCTTATCGCATGTCCGGTGCCTTGCACCTGCCGTTCCTTGCACCGGAGGCGTGGCGGGTCGCCGTGCTCGGTCCGACTGGACGTTACGCGCGCAACCAGGTGGCCGGCATGATCGAAGCCGGCACGCCGCTGGTCGGCGGCATCGCGCTTGGCCGCGGCGGCGAAAAGATGGATCGGCTGCCGCTCTACGATCGTCTTTCCGATCTCCCGGAGCGGCCGAACATCGCGCTCATCTACACGCCGGCCGAAGGCGTGCGCGAGGCGATTGCAGCGTGTGCGCAGGCCCAAGTCCCGACCATCATGGCCGCGGCCGAATATGTGCCGGTCCACGATGCGCTCGCGGCAGTCGCGGCGGCGCGCGTGGCCGGGTCTTGGCTGATCGGGCCCAATACGCTCGGCATCTATGTGCCGCGGCGCGGTCTCCTCGGCTCCATCGCGCCGAGTTTTTGCAAACCCGGGCGCGTCGCGGTGATCGTACGCAGCGGCACGGTGGCGCTGACCCTGGCGCGGCAATTGACGCTTAACGGTATCGGCCAAAGCATCGTCGCCCATATCGGCGGCGATGCCGTCATCGGCCGCAACCCGCATGAGTACCTGCAGGCACTGGCCGGCGACGAGGCAACGGACGCGGTGCTCTATTGCGGCGAGATCGGCGGCGACAAGGAGTATGCATTCGCCGACGCGGCGCGCGATTTTGCCAAGCCGATTATCGCCATGGTGGTCGGCCGCCACGCGCCGGAGCAGAAGCAGATGGGCCATGCCGGCGCATTGATCGGCTCGGCGCGGGAAGGGGCGGACGCCAAGCTTGCGGCGCTTGCCGCAGCCGGATGCCGAATTGCGAAGGGACTGGAGGAGGCGGTGGGTTTGCTTGCGGACTATGACGAGTAAGGCACGCGCGGCATCTCAAAGATGTTGTCGACCACCGTGTAGTCGCCGCGATAGCCGAGCCGCGCGAGGGCGCGAAGCTTCGACATGTCGATCATGCCGTTGACGATCACCGCATCGTCGATGTGGATATTGACGACCTCGCCGATGACGATCTCGTATTTTTGCTTCTTGCCGGTGCTGCTCGTGAGCGGCACGGTCTGGCAATAGAGGCATTCGAGCGCGATCGGCGAGCGCGCCACGCGCGGCGGCTTAACGAAGCGCGACGGCGCCATGGCAAGCTTTGCAAGCTCGGGCTCGCTCACGTCATCGGGGTAATCGGCGCCGGTGATATTCATCTCCGTGCGTAGATCGTAAGTCGCGAGGTTGAAGACGAATTCGCCGCCGCTCTGCGCATAATTCTGCGAATGCTTGCGGGTATTGGATGAAAACATGACGAACGGAGGCTGGCTCGCCACCAGATTGAAATAGCTGTAAGGCGCGAGATTGACCACGCCCGTGGGGCTGAGACTGCTAATCCATCCGATCGGACGTGGCACCACCAGAGATGTGGTGGGATCATGGGCAAGGTTGTGCGGCTCGCTGCGCGGGTCGTAGTCCATGCGGGTCTTTCGTTGATGTTGACTGAGGCTGGCGGAGGCGTGGATCGCTGAACGCGATTGAGGCACAATGCTAACGATTCAAGGAGGCCAGCGCCATGAGGCTTTTTGCGGGGGTCGTATGAAACTGCATTGGTCGCCGCGCTCGCCGTTCGTGCGCAAGGTCATGATCGTCGCCCACGAGCGCGGCATCGTTTCGCGTCTCAAGTGCATCCGCACGGTGGCAGCGACGTCCAAGCCGCATGCCGAGCTGATGAAGGACAATCCGCTGTCGAAGATACCCACACTGGTGCTCGACGACGGTACGGTGCTCTACGACTCGCCGGTGATCTGCGAGTATTTCGACGCACTGGGCGAGCTTGAGGACGCGCCAAGGCTGTTTCCGGCCGATCCAAAGGCGCGGCTGATTGCGCTGCGCCGGCAGGCGCTCGGCGACGGATTTTTGGATCTGCTGGTGTTGTTGCGCGACGAGCGTATGCGGATGCAGCCTTCCGATGCCCATCTCGTCAGCGCCGCGGTGCGCAAGCGGGCGATCCTGGAGAGTCTCGAACAGGAGGCGACGGAGCTTGCCGCCGCGCCGTTCCGTATCGGCCACGTCGCGATCGGCTGCGCGCTGTCCTACCTCGATTTTCGTTACGCCGACGAAGACTGGCGCGAGGCTCATCCACGGCTTGCCGCCTGGCACGCGACTTTCGCGGCGCGGCCCTCGGTGGGAGCGACCGAGCCGGTGGACAATTCGTAGGCGATCACCCGAGGGTCGGGTCGAGTACGATCTTCCCCTGGCCGCCATTCTCTTCGATCATGCGGTGCGCTTCGGCGGCGCGCGACAGCGGCATTACGCGGTCGATCTGTGGCATGATCTTGCCTTCGGCGGCCGCGGCGAGGCAATCCGGCAGGTCGGACTCGGTAAAGCCAGGCCTGCCTCTGATCGTGATGCGCTTGTGGTAGAGGTGTGAAAAGTTGATCGACACCTCCGGGCCCGCATGTGCGCCCGCCGTGACGAGTCGGCCGTCCATACCGATGGCAAGGAACGCGGCCGGCAAAACCTGTGGATTGGCGATGTTGTCGTAAAGCACGTCGACGCCCTTGCCGCCGGTGATCTTCATAATCTCGTCGCGAATGTTGTGCGTGGTGTAGTTGATGCCGTAATCGGCGCCGAGATTGATGCCGAGCTGGACGCGCTCTTCGGAGCCCGCCGCCGCGATCACAGTAGCGCCAATCACATTCTTGGCGATCTGGATGCCGATGCTGCCGAGATTGCCGCCGGCGCCCATGATCAGCACAGTCTCGACCTTTCTTTAATTCCGCGACATGCATCAACAAATTCCATGCCGTCGGCACATGCCGCATGATGACCGCGGCATGGTGAAAATCGAGATGCTCGGGCACGGCCACCGCCGCGCAGGCCGGCACCGTAATCATCTCCGCGAAACCGCCCGGGCGCCTGATACCCATCATACCCAGCGGGCCGTTGTAGCCGCTGCCATCTTCGGCGCAGATGTTGAGCGGCATGACACCCGCGGCGGCGACGCGATCGCCGGCGCTCCAGCGGCCGACTTGGGGGCCGACCGCATCGACGATGCCGGCACAGTCGACGCCCGGGGTAAGCGGCAGCACCGGCCCGCGATATTGCTCGCGCCCGGCGCGCAGGCTGACGTCCAGCACGCGGTTCACGGTCGCGGCATGGACCCTGATGCGGATTTCGCCCTGGCGCGGCACCGGGTCGGCTACGTCCTCGTAGCGCAGCACTTCCGGCGGGCCGTATTCGCGGATGACAATGGCTTTCATACTCGACCTTCAGCAATGTAATGCGGCTGATCCACTAACTGGCGGCGGCTGGTCTGGCAATCTGGATCGTCCTATCGTCAGGTCCGGGGCGCAACCGGGAGACGCGAATTGGCCGATAGCACTCAAAGCCTGGCGGACAAGATCGCCTGCGCGGAGCTGATTCAGAATTGGGGTGTCTTCCGCGACCAGGGCCGCTGGAAGGAGCTGCGGGCGACGTTTACGCCCGACGGCCATATTTCGGTGTCCTGGTTTCGCGGTTCGTTCGAGCAATTTGTCGAGCATTGCCGAGCGAACTACGGCGCGCGCAACAGTTGGTCCCGGCACCACCTGTTTCCGCCCACGATCAGGCTTGCCGGCGACCGCGCCGTAGCAGAGACGAGCGTCATCATCCGGGTCCGGCAGCCGTTCAATGGCATCGCGGTCGATCTGACCTCGTGCTCGCGCTTTCTCGATCGGATCGAACGTCATGGCGATGGCTGGCTCATTGCCGAACGTGCGGCGATCTACGAGCGCGACCGGCTCGATGCGGTCGAGCCGTCGCCGGCCTTCGACGAACTCTTCAAGGATGCTAACACAGCGCAATATCCCGAGCAGTATCGCTACATGGCATTTCGCCTCGCGCACGCCCCTGGCCGCACGCTCGCCTCGGTGATCTATCGGGATGGCGGCCCGGAGACGGCCGATCTTTATGCGCGGTACGCCGACTGGCTCGCAGGCCGCCGCGATTGCTAGTTGGAGCACGCCCTAGCATGAGCGCCGCGGAATTGATTTCGCTTGCGGATCAGCACTACGCCCCTGGCGACCCGGCGCGCAAAGGAGCACGGCATTTTCGCGTATACGGGAACATGTTCGCGGAACTTCGCCAGTCACCGATCGCTCTTCTTGAGCTTGGCATCTATCGAGGCTCGTCATTGAGGATTTGGCGGGATTACTTTCCCAATGCGGTGATCGTCGGCCTCGATATCGAACATGTGGAGTCGCTAGAGCTTCCCGATGTCCACGTCGTGCAGGGCGATCAGTCCGACCCGGCAGCTTTGGACCGCGCAATCTCGGCGATTGGAGGAGCGCAGTTCGACATCATCATTGACGACGCTTCGCATCTGGGACTGAAGTCGAAAGCCTCTTTCGCTCATCTGTTTCATCATGGACTCAAACCGAGCGGCCGCTATTTCGTCGAGGATATTGCCGCACCATTCCTGCAGGGTTGGACCGATGGTGAGCGCTGGACCCGTCCTCCCGCCGAATCGCTGGAAAGTTACCAGCGGGGATTGATAGGCTTTCTCAAGCAGCTTGTTGACGAAATGGCCGTCACCGCGGCCAAACTCGAGAGCCAATTTCCGATTGCGGAAATGAGCTTCTATCCAAACATGTGTGTCATCGGAAAATTGGCCTGATTAAGGGGCCCAACTCTTGACGGCCTGCGGTCGCTGGGTTAGCCGCGACGCGCTGGAGAGCTTCATGGCAGTCTATACCGATGTGGCGGCGGAAGATCTGTCACCCTTCCTCGCGCTTTACGACATCGGCGAATTGCTCTCCTACAAGGGCATCGCCGAAGGGGTCGAGAATTCGAATTTTCTCGTCCACACCAGCCGCGGCTATTTCATCCTGACGCTCTATGAGCGGCGCGTTGCCGAACGCGATCTGCCGTTTTTCCTGGCGCTGATGGAACACCTGGCGGCGCGCGGCATCACCTGCCCGCAGCCGGTAAAAAACAAGGCCGGCCAGGTCTTGGGCAAGCTTGCCGGACGGCCGGCGGCGCTGGTCACGTTCCTCGACGGCATGTGGATCAGGCGGCCGACGGCGGCGCATTGCGCCGCGCTTGGCGACGCGCTCGCGCATTTCCATCTCGCCGGCGCCGATTTCACCATGCGCCGAGACAATGCACTGTCGGTCGGCGGCTGGCGGCCGCTCTACGAAAGCTGCCGCGAGCGTATCCACAAGGTCGAGCCGAATCTGGAGAAAGTCGTCGGCGCTGAACTTGAAATATTGGAGCGCGACTGGCCGCGCGGACTGCCGCAAGGCGTCATCCACGCCGATCTGTTTCCCGACAATGTGTTCTTTCTCGGCGACAGGCTGTCGGGTCTGATTGATTTTTATTTCGCCTGCACCGACACGCTGGTTTACGACGTGGCGATTTGTTTGAATGCTTGGTGCTTCGAGCCGGATCATTCATACAACGTCACCAAGGGCAGGGCGCTTTTGGCGAACTACGCGAAGGCGCGGCCGCTGTCGCATAAGGAATGGGAGAATCTGCCGCTGCTGGCGCGCGGCGCGGCCCTGCGCTTTCTGCTGACGCGGCTGGTCGATTGGCTCGACGTGCCGGCTGGCGCATTGGTGCGGCCCAAGGACCCGCGCGAATATGCGCGCAAATTGCGCTTCCACCAGAAAGTCGAAAGCGCTCGCGATTATGGATTGGCCGAGCCGTGACGGATCAGTTGCCGCATGTGATCGTTTATACGGACGGCGCCTGCTCGGGTAATCCCGGTCCCGGCGGCTGGGGCGCTATCCTCGGCTTTGGCGATCGCTCCAAGGAGATCAAAGGCGGCGAGCCGAATACGACCAACAACCGCATGGAGTTCATGGCGGCGATTGCCGCGCTCGAGGCGCTCAAGCGGCCCTGCCGTGTCGATGTGCACACCGACAGTCAGTATCTGCGCAATGGCATCATGAGTTGGATCAACAATTGGAAGCGTAACGGCTGGCAGACCGCGGACAAGAAGCCGGTCAAGAACGTGGAGCTGTGGCAGCGGCTTGAAACTGCACTCACGCCGCATCAGGTGCGTTGGCACTGGCTCAAGGGCCACGCGGGCCACGAGATGAACGAGCGCGCCGACGAGCTGGCACGCGAAGCGATCGCGGAAATCCGCGCGGGGGGAGGGCGGTAGTCAAGCCCAGACGTCATGCGAAAGCACCCACAGCCCAAAGCGGGGCGCGATGGCGGGCTCGGCGGCTGTCTGGAATCCGTAACCACAGTGCGCGTATGATTTACGCCGGCTGCGACTATGGATTCCGGGCACGCGGGCGTTTGGCCCGCGCCCCGGAATGACGTGTCAGAGCGACTTCATCAGATTGTCGGCGCCGGAGACCTCGGCCTTGCCGGGCGCCTCTTCGACGTTGAGCGTCTTGATCACGCCGTCCTCCGCCACCATCGCGTAGCGCTGGGAGCGCATCCCAAGCCCGCGCTCGGTCAGGTCCGTGGAGAGCCCCATGGCTTTGGCCCAATTGGCGCTGCCGTCGGCAAGGAATTCGATGCTGTCGCCGCCCGAGGCCTTCTTCCAGGCATCCATCACGAACACGTCGTTGACGCCGGTGACCGCGATGGTGTCGACGCCCTTGGCCTTGATGGCGGCTGCGTTCTTTACGAAGCCCGGCAGATGGTTCTTGTGGCAGGTCGGCGTAAAGGCGCCCGGCACCGCGAAAAGCACCACCTTCTTGCCCTTGAACAATTCATCCGACGTCTTGGGCTTCGGTCCGTCGGCTGTCATCACCATGAATGTGCCGTTGGGAACGCGATCACCGACCTTGATAGCCATGAGCCAATCCTCTTGCCTGGGTTATGGGTTTCTCGTCGCGCAAAATAGCGCGCCACAAGCGCATTAGTCGAGATGGGCCGGAACCTCAATGGCGTGGCCGCCGGAAACGGCGGTCAGCGTCAGCACCGCGCCCTTGGCCTTGGCGCCGGGCGGCAGACCATCGACGATGAATGTGAAGCGTCGGTCGGCTCCGTTGGCCGCTCCATCCGGCTCAGGCAGCGGCAGCGCCCAATCGGGGGTGGGGCCTTCCGCGAACAGAGTGACCGGCTTGTCTTTTGGCGCGGTCAGGTCGACGACGACGCTCTCCTTGCCGCCTGACGATGTGAGCTGCACCGAGCGGATGGCGAGGCCGTTTGTTTGAACGCCAAGCGCGACACGTGCAGGAACGAGACGCACCGCCTTGTCGAGCAGGCTCTCGTCGGCGCTCTGGCCGGTGAGCGCAAGCTCGAGTGCAGCTTTCGCCGGCACGCACAAAGTCCCGCAGACCGCGTAGTTGAATTTCACATGCAGCGTCGAAGGATGCGTCGCATCGGTCGGCGTCACTTTGAGCGGCAAGATGATGTCGCCCACATAGCCGATCGAGTGGCCGCCGGCGCCATCGGAAAACTGCTCCGGCGCCGGCCACTGGACGGCGGCCGATTTCACATTCTGCGAACCGGAAAAATCAAACGTCGGTGGTATTCCGGTGTCGCCGGGATAACGCCAATAAGTTTTCCAGCCGGGATCGAGCCGGATCTCGATGCCGGCCTGCACGAACGATGTTTCAGCAGTCTTCACTGTCGCACCGGCAATAAGCCGTGTCGCCGCATGTCCGTCGGGTTGCCATGCCGACGCATCCTGCGCGGCCGCCGGCCCCGCGCCCGCAGCGCCAATAAACGCCGCCGTCACAACAGTTAATCGGCAATGCGTCGCAATCATCATGCTGCTGTGTAGTGAAAACTGCGTATTCGCGCCACTGACATGATCGTGAGTGTCGCCGCAGGCTGGCATTGCGGCCGCAAAATGACACGGGGCTGCCGCGCGGGGTTTATGCGGCCTTTTTCGCAAGCGCGAGGTTGTGAACTTTTAGCCGTCCCGTTCGTTTGCAAATGCGGAATGATGGGATAACCTTTCCACCATGAAGCTGCCACGCGACACGAAACGAAGCGATACCAGACCGGATGAAGCCGGGCCGGGCGACGTCAAGCCGAGAAATCAGGAACACGTCGCGCGGCGCGGCGCCCGGGTGAGCAGACGGCGGGGTTATCTGGACGGCCAGATGCTCATTGCCATGCCGGCCATGATGGACGAGCGGTTCGCTCGTTCGCTCATTTATATTTGTGCGCACTCTTCGGAAGGCGCCATGGGCATCGTCGTCAACCATCCGGCGCCCAATATCGATTTCTCGGATCTTTTGGTGAAGCTCGATGTCATACCGGCCAAAGATGTGATCCGGTTGCCGCCGCAGGCGGACGTGATCAAAGTCATGCGCGGAGGTCCGGTCGAGACCGAGCGCGGCTTCGTGCTTCACTCGGCAGACTATTTTGTCGAGAACTCGACGCTGCCGATCGACGAAGGTATCTGCCTCACGGCGACGATAGACATTCTCAAGGCCATCGCGCGTGGCTCCGGTCCCGCCAGTGCCATCCTGGCGCTCGGCTATGCCGGCTGGGCGCCGGGCCAACTGGAAAACGAAATCCAGGGCAACGGCTGGCTGCATTGCGCAGCCGATTCCGAGCTGATCTTTGGCTCCGATGTCGGCGGCAAATACGAGCGAGCTTTGCGGAAGATCGGCATCGATCTGGCGATGCTGTCGAACGAAGCCGGGCACGCGTGATCGCGCCCCCGGAGCGGGCCTATCCGACTTCCGATTTCTGATTTTTGGCTTCCGACTTCCGGTGCGGCTGCAGCATCGAGCGCGCCTTTTCCGCCGACATCGGCTCGCCGAACACAAAGCCCTGAGCAAACTCACAGCCGAGCTGCGACAGCTCGACCGCGTCGGATTCCGTCTCGGCTCCCTCCGCCACCACGTCCATGCCGAGATCATGCGCCAGCGCGATGATGGAGCGCAGGATCACCGGTCGCGTGCCCTTGGTGGTGGTGCGCACGAACGACTGGTCGATCTTGATGGTGTCGAACGGAAACCGCTGCAGATAGGACAGCGACGAATAACCGGTGCCAAAATCGTCAAGCGACAGACCGGCGCCAAGTTCGCGGATGCGCTGCAGCATCTGCGCCGCGTGTTCGGGGTTTTCCATCACCACGGATTCGGTCAGCTCGAGCTTGAGCGAGCCGCGCGACAGCGGCGCGCGGCCCAGCACTGTGCGCAGGTCCTGAATGAGATCGTGGCGCAGCAACTGCCGCGACGAAACGTTGACGCTGCAAAACAGTGACTCGCGATGGCGCAGCGTACGCTGCCAGGCACTGAGCTGGCGGGCGGCGCGCTCCAGCACGAACACGCCTAGCTCGACGATGAGCCCGGTCTCTTCGGCGATGTTGATGAATTCGACGGGTGAGAGCCGGCCGAGCTTCGGATGATTCCAGCGCGCGAGCGCCTCGAAGCCCGCGACGGCGCGATCTTCGAGCCGCACGATCGGCTGATATAGAATGGTTATTTCGTCGCGCTCGAGTGCGCGCCGCAGGTTGGACTCAATCGACAGCCGGTCGGTCTTGCGCGCCCGCATCGACGGCTTGAACACGTCGATGCGGTCGCCGCCGCTGCGCTTGGCGTGATACATCGCGAGCTCGGCGTCTTTGAGCATCTCCTCGGCGCGCTGCGGATCGGCGTCGCCAAGCGTCAGGCCGATCGACGCGGTCAAGAAAATTTCGCGGTCCTTGAACGCGATCGGCGCCCGCAAGGTGCGGCGGATGGTTTCGGCAAAGGCCGTGATTTTCGCCGTGTCGCGCTCCGACAACAGGACGAGGCCGAACTGGTCGCCGGAAAGGCGCGCCAGCGTATCCTGCGGCTTGATCAGCCGTCCCAGTCGGCGCGCCAGCGTCAGCAGGATCGAATCGCCAACCGCCATGCCGATGGAGTCGTTGACCTGCTTGAAGCGGTCGAGATCGATGATCATGACGGTCGGGCGCATCGCGGCGTCGGCTTTTGCTGGGTCTGCTTTGGCAAAGCCGAGTACGGCGTCAAGCCGGTCGAGAAACAGTTCGCGGTTGGGCAGACCGGTCAGATTGTCATGCACGGCATCGTGCAGCAGGCGTTCCTCGGAAGTCTTAAATGCCGTCACGTCGGCAAGCGTACCGACAAGCCGCACCACTTCGCCATCGGAACCCACGACTGGACGCGCTCGCAATGAGAACCACAGGTAATGACCGTCGGCCGTGCGCATGCGGAAATCCTGCGCCACGCGGCCGCGCCGCTGTTCGAGCACGCTGTCGAGCGTGGCGCGGAAGCGGTCTCGGTCGAGGTGATGCAGGATCTCGAGCCACTTCGCCGCCGGTCCTTGCAGCGATCCGCTCTTGAGCCCGAGCATGCCCTCGGTCTCTGCGCTGGTATAGACGTGATCGGCGGAGACGTCCCAGTCCCAGATCATGTCGCCGGCGCCGGTGAGCGCCAGCGCCCGGCGCTCGACGTCCGAAACAATGCCGTGAGTGATGCCGCCCGCGAAGGCGTGCTGCATCACTGTGAAGCCGATCAGCATGACGATCAGCACCAGGCCGCCGAGCAGCGCGGGCGCTACGATATCGTTGGTCAGATAGCCGAGCACAGTGAATGCGGCGCCGAATACCCAGACGACGAGCAACAGCCAGGTCGGGATCAGGAGCACGGCGCGGTCGAAATGATGCGTGGAGAGGTAGACGACCAGCACGAAGCCGAGCACGGCGACCAGGAACAGCGAGATGCGCGCGATACCCGAGGCAACCTCGGGCGAGTAAAGGGCGACCGCTATCAGTGCGCCGAGAAAGGCGAGCCAGCCCGCGGTAATGTGGGCATAGCGAACATGCCAGCGATTGAGGTTGAGATAGGCGAACAAAAACACCAGAAGCGTTGCCGCCAAGATTGCTTCGCCGGATGCCCGCCATACGCGCTCGGCGCCCGACGACATGTCGAACACCTTGCCCCAGAAGCCAAAGTCGATCCCGATATAGACCAGCACCGCCCAGCTCAATGCTGCTGCGGCCGGGAACATGACGCTGCCCTTGACCACAAACAAAATGGTCAGGAACAGCGCCAACAGACCGGCGATACCGATGACGATGCCCTGATAGAGCGTGAGCGAGTTCACCTTGTCCTTGTAGGCGTCAGGCTCCCACAAATAGAGTTGCGGCAGCCGCGGCGTGCGCAATTCGGCGACGAAGGTGATGACGGTGCCGGGATCGAGCGTGACGCGGTAAACGTCGGCGCTGGCGTTGCGCTGCAATTCGGGCGGATCGCCCGACGAAGGCGTGATGTAGACGATCCGCAACTCGCCGAGGTCGGGCCAAATCAGGCCAGAGCCGACCATCCGATAATGCGGCGCGACGATCAGGCGATCGATTTGCTGATCGCCGTTATTAGCCAGTGCGAACACTGCCCAGTTGGTGTCGGCTTCGCGGGCGCGCATCTCGACGCGACGGACGATCCCGTCCGGACCGGGCGCCGTCGAAACCTGCACGCGATCGCTATCGGAGTGCTGGTATTCGATGGCTCCGGTGAGATCGACGGTGAGTTCGCTCGGCTGGCCTTTGGTCGGAACGTTGATGGCTTCGACCGCGTGCGCGGCCGGCATTCCGACCGCGACCGCCCATAGCAGCGCCAGTACGCCCAAGGTCGTGGCGGCACGGAACGATGCCAATGGATGCCCTCCAACCTCGGCAAGCCGACCGCGCCCCAGACAATTACCCCGAACGAATATCGAACTGCCTTTACGCCGAATTCGCGACCAGTTCCATCCGGCTTCCAGGGCGGTGCGGCCTGACTGCGTAGCCTTTTTGGGCGGTCGGGGGCAAGGATTTTCCCGTTAACTTTCAACGGGTCAGATCGATCGGCCGGCTCTGCTGACAACGGTATCCCGGCGCATTAGGATTTCGCCAGCAAGGAAGCCTGCCATGGCCGCCGTCGATCCGGATGAACTGCCGAAGAAGAAGATAACCCACGAGCTCGGTCAGGAGCTGGCGCTGCTGTCGGTCGGGGAACTGGCCGAACGGGTCGGGTTGCTCAAGAACGAGATCAGCCGGATCGAGGCTGAAATCGCTCGAAAGCAGGCTTCAAAATCCGCCGCCGATATGTTCTTCAAGAAATAGGCCGAGGCTTCCGGACCAGGCTGTTCCAGTCTGGAACAGCCATCGAATTCGTTAGACCTATCCGACAGCAAATCTTTGCAAGTCGCTGTGCTTTATTAACTTATCATTAAGCTTTCTCGTTCATTACAGAGGCTGTCCATCTTCTGGACATCGAGTGGCTCCTGTCCACTCTGTTTGACGCCTCCCTGTTATCACCTTGAGCCGCCGGCAACGGCGGCTCTTTTTTTGCCCGAGCCGCCCCCGGGATTGCCGCTGGCAACTATGTCGGCAGCCTGTCGGCCTCGGACGCTGGACACACGGCGCGCGCCGCGCGATGGTAGCGCCGAGTGAGGCGTACAATGTCAGAAAAGCGTTCGATGGAAGCCGGCGCGGTCTCCTTTAGTGAGCGGCTGGCGAGTTCTCAGGTATTTGCCGTCCTGTTTCGCGACGGTATGTCCTTGGTCGAAGAGACGGCCAGCTACCTCGACGGACCGGGCCGGCAGGAATCCAAGAAGCTCGAACGCAGTCCGGCGCTGGTCTACGCGACCGAGAGCATGCGGCTGACGACGCGCCTGATGCAGCTTGCGTCCTGGCTATTGCTGCACCGCGCCGTCAAGGAAGGCGAAATGACGCTCGCCCAGGCGAGCAAGGAAAAATCCAAGGTCCGTCTTGCCGCCTGCGAGCCGGGAGACGCCAAGTCCCTCACGCTCCTGCCGTCAAAACTGCAGGAACTGATCACCCGTTCGGTCAAATTGCAAGGCGAAGTCCGCCGCCTCGACGCCACGATGTATGCGTCGCCGCCGGTTACGATCCCCGTCGCAAACCCCGTGGAACGGCAATGGGGGCTGCTGAAGGCAGCCTTCGAGTCCGAAGTCTGAAGGCGGCCTGAGCCTGGCTCAGGTCTTCAAAAAGCCGGAAAATTTCTTCTGGAAACGCGACAATCGGCCGCCGCGGTCAAGCAACTGCTGCTGGCCGCCGGTCCAGGCCGGATGCGATTTCGGGTCGATGTCGAGATGCAGCGTGTCGCCCGGGTTGCCCCAGGTCGTGCGCGTGGTGAATTCGGTGCCGTCGGTCATGACGACCTTGACGGTGTGGTAGTCAGGATGAGTGTCCGTTTTCATATCGGTTCTGCTGTTCGGGGAGAATTTGGCGGCTCTATAGCGCGGCGCGGGTTGGGCGGCAAGCCGCCGCAATTGACCGGCGCGGCTCCGCAAGGGCATTAGCTTCTCGCGGATGCTTGGCCCGGTGCACGGGCCAAATGGTGGATAGTGCAAACGGCCGGAACACAAGCGATGGAAAAACAGGAATTCCGCGCCGCTGGAGCCCTCGCAGCCGTCTTTTCGGTCAGGCTGCTCGGCCTTTTCATGATCTACCCGGTGTTTGCCGCCTATGCCCGCACACTCAGCGGCGCGAGCCCCTACCTGATCGGGGAAGCGCTTGGCATTTATGGGTTGACCCAGGGGATTTTGCAGATTCCGTTCGGCCTGTTGTCCGACCGGGTCGGCCGCAAGGTCATGATCGTGCTCGGGCTCGTCCTGTTCGGACTTGGCAGCGCCGTCGCGGCACTCTCGTCCTCGATCGGCGGGGTGATCGTCGGACGGGCGCTGCAGGGGGGCGGTGCTGTCGGCTCGGTCATCCTGGCGCTGGTCGCCGATCTGACCAAAGAAGAAAACCGCACCAAGGCGATGGCGCTGGTCGGAATTACCATCGGCATGTCGTTCATGATTGCGATCGTGCTCGGTCCGGTCGTCGCGCATTTCGTCGGCGTGCCCGGCATCTTTTGGCTGATGGTTGCTTTGGCGCTTGTGGGCATCGCGATCACGGAACTGGTCGTGCCAACTCCGCGCCTGGTTGCGGGTCCATCGCGACGCCGAAGCCGTGCCGGCTTTGATCGGCGCAGTCCTGCGCGACAAGGAATTGTTGCGGCTCGACATTGGCATATTCGCGCTGCACGCCATGCTGACCGCGAGTTTTCTGGTCGTGCCTGCTCTGCTGCGCGGCACGCTGGGCCTTCCGGTGCAGGAGCAATGGGTCGTCTACCTTCCGGTGCTGCTGGCATCGGTCGCGCTCATGCTGCCGGGGATCATCATCGCCGAGAAGTATCGCCGCATGAAAGGCGTGTTCGTCGCCGCGATCGCGGTGCTCGTCGCCAGTCAGGTGATGCTCTATTTCGGCGCAACCAATCTCTATGTCGTGCTCGCGGCGCTCGTCGTCTTTTTCTCCGCCTTCAACGTTCTGGAAGCGTCGCTGCCCTCTCTCGTCACCAAGGCGGCGCCACCGGACGCCAAGGGCACCGCCATGGGCCTCTATTCCAGTCTGCAGTTTCTCGGAATTTTCGTCGGTGGCGTGGTCGGCGGCTATGTGCACGAACATGGCGGCGACAGCGCCGTGTTCGTCTTTACGATTGTGATGGCGCTGTGCTGGCTCGTCGCCGCGGCGACCATGGCGCAGCCGAGTTATCTGACGACGCGGCTCGTGCCGATCGCGGACGACAGGGCCGCAGAGGCGGAAAGTCTGGCCGCGCGGTTGCGACAGGTCCCAGGTGTGGCCGAGGCCGTGGTGATCGCCGAGGATAAGCTTGCCTATCTGAAAGTCGATTCGCGCCTGTTCGACGCGGCGAAGGCGGAAGCGCTGACCGGCGTGGCGTGACTTTTTACGCGGGCAGTGTCGAGAAGCGAGATACGCGATTGCGGCCGGAATTCTTGGCCTCGTAAAGGGCGACGTCGGCACGCTTCAACAGGTCTTCAAATCCGCACATGCCGGTTTCGGCGACGCCGACGCCGATGCTGACGGTCACCGAGATCTGCCGTCCCACGGCGATGATCGGGCGGCCACCGATCAGGGTTCGATACCGCTCGGCTGCCGCAATTGCGCGGTCCAGCGTTGCTTCTGGCAAAATCAGCGCAAACTCCTCGCCGCCGAGCCGGCCTGCGATGTCGGATGAACGCTTGCTGCGGTGCAGAAATTCGGCGACCGCCCTGAGCACGGCGTCACCGGCATCGTGGCCGTAGGTATCGTTCACCGATTTGAAGAAATCGATGTCGATCATCAAGAGCGCGAGCGGCCGTTGGTAGCGTTGGAAACGCGACCACTCGCTCTCGGCCAGAGTCAGAAAGTGGCGGCGGTTGTTCAGTCCGGTCAAGCCGTCGACGCAAGCCAGCCGTTCGAGGGCCTCGGCCTGATCGGCGAGTTCGCTGACATTGCCGTAGGTCAAAAGCCGGCCGCCGTTGGGCAGCGCCTTGCACCGGAACTGTACGACCTCGCCGTTCGTGAGCCTGATGCTCAGCGGGCGATCGTCGCCGGCGCGGATCAGTTCAAGCTGCTTGGCGATATAGTCGCCCAGTTTGTCAGCCGACACCGCGTAGGCCTTGATACCGCGGCCGTGATACATGAGCTTGACGAATGTCTGGCGTCCGTCCGCGAGTTCGTCGGGCACGCGCCAGAACCGGCGAAAGGCCCGATTGACGAATTGCGCCCGCCGGTCCTTGTCGAGCACGACGACGCCGTATTGCAAGTCATCGACGATCGCGCGCAGAGCCGCGAGTTCGGCCGCCGTGTCGGCAGCCTGGTCGTTCGGCCCACCGCAATCGTCGCGTGGTTCAATCTGCGCAAGTACGCTCATAACGCCGGTGACACCGATAAGCGCGGCCGTGGTTCCCGCCGCAGCTCAGCCTCGTAACATTACCGCTTGATCGAGAAGAAAGAATTGCGCCGATCGTCAAATTTCTAATGATCGAACCTTTAACGAAATCTGACTGGTCAGAATTGTCTCACGGTCGCCAGCTCATGCGGTGAACGGGTTTGCCGGAAATCGGATTGACTCCGGAACCGCGGATGGAAAACCCGCACTTTTCATAAAAGCCGATGGCGCGCGCATTGTCGGTGTTGACGTCGAGGTCGAGGCCTGTTGGCGAGATCCGTCTGGCCGCTTCGACCAGCGCCTTCGCCACGCCGGTTCCCCAATGCTCGGGCGCCACCACAATCTGATCGAGGTAAAACGTACGTGGATCCACGGTGACGAATCCGGCGAGCGTGTCGCCAATCTCCGCAACCATGATCTCGGCACTGGGCACGAGTTCCTTACGCCAGCGCTCACGCCACCAGTCCAGCCGGCTGGCAAAATCGATCTGGGGGTAGGCGGCCTGCCAGGTCCGCAGCCAGAGCGCGATCGCGGCGTTTTCGTCCTGCGGACCGTAACGTCGCAAGCCGTGGCCCGCGCCGCGCTCGTCCCGTCCGCCGGGCATCGCTCAGCGTTCCGTCAATTTCAGCTCGATGCGCCGATTGTGGGCGAGGGCTTCTTCGCTGGTCCCGGGATCGATCGGTTGATACTCGCCAAATCCGGCGGCCGCGAGCCGCATCGGCGACACACCCTTGCTGATCAGATATTGCACGACCGAAATAGCGCGGGCTGCGGATAGGTCCCAGTTCGATTTGAACGGCGACGTCGGACCAAGCGGCCGCACATCGGTGTGACCGTCCACGCGCAGCACCCAGGGAATGTCGGACGGAATTTGCTTTTCCAGATCGAGGATGGCGGCTGGCCAATTTGTCGAGTTCGGCGCGTCCATCCGGGCGCAGCGTGGCGGCGCCGCTATCGAAGAAGACTTCGGACTGAAACACGAAGCGGTCGCCGACCACGTGAATGTCGGGCCGATTGCCCAGGATGTCGCGCAGTTTGCCGAAAAAGTCGGAACGATAGCGCGACAGTTCCTGCACGCGTTGGGCCAGCGCCACGTTGAGCCGCTGCCCGAGATCGGCGATGCGCAGCTGCGCCGTGCTTTCCTTTTTCTCCGAGGCGCCAAGCGCATCCTCCAGCGCGGCGATCTGCCGGCGCAGCGCGCCAATCTGCTCGTTGAGGTTTTCGATCTGAGCCAGTGCCCGGGCCGTCGCCTGTTTCTCAAGGTCGAGCGCGGGACTGGGCTTGTCGCTCGCGCCGGCCCCCGCGGCCGGGGCTTGGGCTGTCGCGGCGCGCAGCCGGTCGCGTTCGCTTTGCGCCGCGTTCAAGGACGCCTGCAACTGGGCGACCTCGTCCTGAAGGTTGGCCTTGCCGGTCCGTTCCAGCGAAAGCAGTTGGCTCAACCGCGCGATCTGGGCGTTGAGCCGATCGAGCGCGGTGTCTTTGCCTGCAACTTCCTGCGACAGGTAGAACTGCGCGACCATGAACACCGTCAGCAGAAAGATCACCGACAGCACCAGTGTCGACAGAGCGTCGACGAAGCCGGGCCAGTAATTCATGCCTTCGCGGCGGGTGCGGGCGAGTGCCATGGGGACCTACTCAGTCGCGGCTCGGCCGCGCATTTTCTCGCAGAAGCTGGCGGCGTGCGGCTAGCGGTTGACTGACTCGCGCTGCAACAGCTCCATGAAGCGGCGCAGCTCGCGATTGAGTTTAGACTGCTCCTCCGCCCAATCGCGGATCATCTGCTGTTCCGAGCGCATATGCGCGACGAGCCCTTGGATGGCCTCGGCAAGGTTGGCCATCGCGGCGGTCGTGGCCTTGTTGGCACCGACATCGGCAACCGCCTGACGCAGCCGGTCGATGGCCGCCGGCCCGCCGGCGGCGGCAGTGCCGCCGACGCCGATGTCCTGCACCGTGGTTGCCAGCCAGTCTTCGAAGCTCGTGTAGAAGCGGTTTTGTGCTTGGCTCGTCTGCAGGTCGAGAAAGCCGAGGATCAGCGAGCCGGCAAGTCCGAACAGCGACGACGAGAACGAAATGCCCATGCCGCCGAGGGGCGCAGCCAGCCCTTGCTTGAGTGCGTCGAACACCGAGCCGGCGTCGCCGCCGACCTGCAGGCTGTTGATGATGTTGCCGACCGATCCGACGGTTTCGATCAACCCCCAAAACGTGCCGAGCAGGCCGAGAAACACCAGGAGCCCGGTCAGGTAGCGGGAAATATCGCGCGCTTCGTCGAGACGCGTCGCCAGCGAGTCGAGAAAGGCGCGCATGGTCTGTGCCGAGATGGCGACGCGGTCATGCCGTTCGCCGCCCAGGATGGCGACCATGGGGGCGAGCAGCTTGGGCGCCCGCTTCGCCGCCAGCGCCGGATCGGCCTGGCGATAGCCGTTGACCCAGGACACTTCGGCAAAAAGCCGGATTACCTGATGGAAGCAACAGGATGGTGCCGATGCACAGCACGCCGACGATCAGCGCGTTCAGCCAGGGATTGGCGAGGAAGGCTTGAATGATCTGGCGCTGCAGCACGAACGCGATCAGCGCACACAAAATGACGAACACCAGCATCCTGAAAAGGAAGATGCGGGGTGAGGGTAACTTTGCCTGGTCGATGTCGGTCGTCGCCATCGCGTCGGTTACAGCCGTAGAATCGGCCTAATATGGCATAAGAGGAGCGGAACCAAAAAGCGTGCCGCCCTGCGGCAGCTTCGCCTTTGCGTGAGCTCGGCCGCGCCCGAGCTGCCCACGCTGCGGGATCGCCAAGCAATCGGCCGCGAGCAACCTGTTGCTGCTTTTGCGGCAGGCTGATGGCAGGCACGCGACAGGCACCGAAGGATTGCAATAATTGCGCTTTAGGCCGGTGCGACGGGCGCCGCCGCCTTTTTGCCGGCTTCACGCAGGAGCCGTAGCAATTCGCTGTGCATCGTCTCATTGCCGGCGATGATCTGGCTCTTGGCGAAAATGGCGTCGCCACCGTCGAGATCGGAGACGAAGCCGCCCGCCTCGCGCACCAGGATGATGCCGGCAGCCATATCCCAAGGGGACAGATCGCGTTCCCAATAGACGTCGAGCCGCCCGGCGGCGACCCAGGCCAGATCGAGGGTGGCGGAACCGTAGCGGCGCAGCCCCGCGAAATTTTGCTGGGCGGCCGCTATTTCGAACCTCCCCAGCCGCAAATCGCCGCGGCCATAATGCGGCAGTCCGCAGCCCACGATGGCATCGCCGAGCCGCCGCCGCGCCGCGACGCGGATGCGCTGGTTGTTGAGGAACGCGCCTTTGCCGCGCTCGGCGACGAACAGGTCATCGTTGGCTGGATTATAGGTGAGCCCGGCAACAATGACGCCATCCCGCTCAAGCGCGATTGAAACCGCAAAATGCGGAATGCCATGCAGGAAATTGGTTGTGGCGTCGAGCGGATCGACGATCCAGCGATGGCTGCGATCGGTCCCGGCATGGAGCCCGCCTTCTTCGCCCAGAAACCCATAATCGGGCCGTGCCTTGGCGAGTTCTTCGCGGACGATTTCCTCGGCGCGGCGGTCAGCGGCGGTGACGAAATTGCCGGGGCCCTTGACCGATACCTGCAGCTTTTCAACCTCGCCGAGGTCGCGCTTGAGGCTTCGCCCGGCGCGATGCGCCGCCTTGATCATGACGTTGAGGGTGGCTGAATGGAGCATGGCGATTGCGGTAAGCGGTCGGGTGCAGTTCCGTCAAGCGGAGTTAATGTTCGTTGACGCGGTGCGCGCGAAATCGTCCTCGGTGTTGTCGCGGGCGCTGTTGGCGGCATTTGCGTCTTGATGGCCGTGCTTTGGCGCGGTTCGGGGAGGGGCCGAGGCGAACTCCCTGACCAGGTTGCCGAACTGCCTGAAGCAGTCGGTTAGGGTTCCGCTCGGCATCGCAAAATCGCTGATCGGCTATTTCGCGGCTGATGTCGGCGGAGCGGGGGTGACCGCCCGCGTTCGCGCTGCGATGGCGCGGTTGATCGCGTCGACCCACGGTTTGGCCGCTTGCTCGGCGGCGGCGCGCGATTTGGGGTCAAGTTTGCTGACGAAATCGTCGAGTGTCAGATCGGTCTCGCCGGCGGCTTTCGAAATCAAATGCCATTTGGCCGCTTCGACCGGATCGGCTTTCACGCCGAGGCCGTTGGCAAGAACGATGGCAAGGCGATCCTGGGCGACGGGGTTGCCCATCAGCGCCGCCTTGCCGAACAGTGCTGCCGCCATCGCCTGATTGCGCGTGACGCCATCGCCGTTGAAAAGATCGATGCCGTATTCGACCTCGGCGTCGGTTTCGTCGCCGAGCGCCGCCAGTCCGAAGAGTCGCACGGCTTCGTGCATGTCCTTCTGGACGCCGCGCCCCTCCTTGTAGAGCGTCCCCAAAGCGTACTGGGCCTGAGGGTTGCCGGCCTGCGCGGCCACGCCAAGCAATTGGGCGGCGCGGCCAAAGTCGCGTGGGAAAAGTTCGCCCTCCATGTAGAGCAGCGCAAGGTCATAGGCGGCGATCGGATGGCCGAGTTTGGCGGCGGACGCGAGCCACTTGGCGCTCTCGACCCGATCGCGCGGGCCGCCGCGGCCCTGCATGCGAAACATGCCGAGCGCAAACATGGCGTTGGCATCGCCGCGGGCAGCGGCGAGCTTGTACCAGTCTTCGGCTTTCTTGTCGTTCTGAGGCACGCCCAGTCCATTGGCGTAAAGCTCGCCCAGCAGCGTCATCGATTTCGGGTCGTCCTTGTCGGCCGCGCGCTGCGTCGCCAGTGAGAAGGCCGTGATGTAGTTGCCACGCTGAAATGCGCCGAACGCCAAGTCGGGCTCGTGGCCGGTCGAAGCCGGCGAACCGTCGGGCCCCGCAGAAGGCGGGGCAGGGGCGGTCATAGCCGCTGCGGGGCCGCCTGGCTTTGCTGTTTCAGTCCGTTTTGGCGGTTTGTGATGCGGCTTGGGCTTGACGGCCGGTGGCGGCGAACTTGGTGGAGCGAGTTGCATCTGGGCCATTGCCGCGCCGGTATGGAGCGCAATGGCGATGCCGGCGGCCCCCAGGGCGGCCGCAAGTCTGGGCAACAAACGGTTCATGGCGGCCGCAGCGGCAAGAATTTGCGCCGCCGCTGCTACCGCCGCTTCCCCTCCACCCGGCTCGGTCCATATCCAGTCACCAAGCGCGATGAAATCCGCGCCAGCCTGCGCAAGCGGACGAATCTCGCCCGCATTTGCGGCATAGCCTACACAGGGTGGCTGAAAAAGTTCCGCCCACCACGCCAATCGTTCCTCAATAGCCTCGAATTGTGGGCGTCCGCCGCGCCGGTCGGGTTCGCCGAACATCACGTAATCGGCGTTAGTTTCGCCCGCGAGCATGGCATCATGACGGCTGCGTAGAAGGCCGACCCCTGCAATCCAGTCCGGTTTGAGCATGGGGAGTGCGGCTTGCAGCGCCTCGATCCCGGCCAAGTGGGCTCCATCGGCCCCGGCCCGCGCCACGAGCGCCGGACGGCCATCGAGCAAGAGCGCGGCATCGCGGTCCTGGACCACCCGCCCGACCGATTTGATCCGGTTGATCAACGATCGTTCTTCGGCATCCTCGAGGCGGAGCAGGACGGCTGCGACGTCAGCGGCGCGCAACGCAGCCTCGAGCTGCGGAACGAACGCCGCCGGGTCGGCCAGCGTGGGCGTCGCCAGATAGAGCCGAGGGCGAGGTTTGGTGGTCACGCCGCCTTGCGCTCGAGATCGGCCTTCCATTGGCCGAGCGACGCGAGCCCGTTCATCATGGCGCGGTGGTTGAAGGCGCGTTGGGCCGCCGCGATGTTCTCAGGCTTGCCCGACCACGCCTGCTGCGGGCTGTGTTGCAGCGCGCGGCCATAGGAAAACGACAGCCGCCAGGGCAGCGGGCCCAGCCGGTTCATGGCGTCGAGGTGCGCGGTGGCATCCTCGTCGGACTGGCCGCCGGACAGGAATGCGATGCCCGGCACCGCCGCCGGCACGCACGACTTGAGCAGTCGCACGGTCTTTTCGGCGACTTCCTCGACGCCGGCCTTCTTGGTCGACTTTTTGCCCGACACGGCCATGTTGGGCTTGAGCACCATGCCTTCGAGCGCAACACGGGCGTAGTAGAGCTGCTCGAATACGGTCTTAAGCGTCCACTCGGTAATCTTGTAGCAGCGGTCGATGTCGTGATCGCCGTCCATCAGCACTTCCGGCTCGACGATCGGCACGATGCCTTCGTCCTGGCACAGCGCGGCGTAGCGTGCGAGCGCGTGCGCGTTGGCGTTGATGCATTCGTAGGACGGAATGCCGTTGCCGATATCGATCACGGCGCGCCATTTGGCGAACTTGGCGCCGAGGCCGCGATATTCAACAAGCCGTTCGCGCAGCCCGTCGAGCCCTTCGGTGATAACCTCGCCTGGGCAGTTCGGCAACGGCTTGGTGCCCTTGTCGACCTTGATGCCCGGCAGTGAGCCAGCCTTCTCAATCAGCTTGACCAGCGGCGTGCCGTCCTTGGCATTCTGGCGGATGGTTTCGTCATAGAGAATGACGCCGGAAATGTATTTCGACATCGCCTCGTTGGCGCGGAACATCATCTCGCGATAGTCGCGCCGGGTGTCGGCCGTCGAAGGTACGCCGATAGCCTCGAAGCGTTTGCCGATTGTGCCGGTCGATTCGTCTGCGGCCAGGATTCCGCGGCCGGGCTTCACCATCGCTTCGGCGACCTTGTTCAGTTCGGCAAGATTCATCGTGCCCTCCTGGAGTTTCGTGCTCGCCGGCCGTGCGGCGAATTGTGCCGTTTTTACCCTATTCGCGCGCCGGCTAGGAGTCTCTGACGGTCAGAACTTCAACACCCGGCAGCGTCTTGCCTTCCAGTGATTCGAGAAAGGCGCCGCCCGCCGTCGAAACGTGGGTCAGCCGTCCCGTCACGCCGGCAAGATTGAGGGCCGCCACGGTGTCGCCACCGCCCGCAAAACTGACAAGCCGACCATCCTCGGTAAGTTCCGCAACCGCCTCGGCGACCTCTGTGGTGCCGGTGTCGAACGGTTCGATCTCGAAGGCGCCGAACGGCCCGTTCCAGACCAGAGTCTTGCAGCGTGCGAGCACCGAGACGACGTGCTCAACGCTGCGCGGCCCGATATCGAGGATCATGTCGGTTGCCCCGACATCATCCACCGACACGACGCGGGTGGGGGCGTGGGCTTCGAATTTCTGGGCGACGACTGCGTCTACCGGCAGCACGATCTCGCGACGGAGCGACTTCGCCTTGGCAAGAATGTCGCGCGCATTCGGAATGAGGTCGTTCTCGCACAGCGATTTGCCGATCGGCTTGCCCTGCGCGGCGAGAAAAGTATTGGCCATCCCGCCGCCGATAATCAGGATTTCCACCTTGGCGAGGAGGTGACCAAGGAGGTCGAGCTTGGTCGAGATCTTGGCGCCGCCGACGATGGCGGCCACCGGGTGCTCGGGTGTCTCGAACGCTTTGTGCAAAGCTTCGAGCTCGGTTTTCATAGCGCGGCCCGGATAGGCGGGCATGCCTGACACTGTCACGATGGAAGTGATCGAGGCGTGGGCGCGATGCGCGGCCGAGAACGCATCGTCGACGTAGATATCGCCGAGAGCGGCGAGCTTCTTGGCGAATTCCTTGTCGTTTTTTTCTTCCTCGGGATGAAACCGGGTGTTTTCGAGACAGGCGATGTCGCCGTCGTTGAGCGTCGCCACGGCGGCTTCGGCTTTCGGACCGACGCAATCCTCGGCGAAGGTGACAGGCCGCTTGACGATGCGCGCGACTTCAGCCGCGACGGGGCGGAGCGATTGTTTTGGATCGGGCCCCTTGGGCCGGCCGAGATGTGACACCAGGACGACTTTGGCACCCCGGTGCGCCAGTTCGATGATCGTCGGCGCGATCTCCTCGATGCGGGTCGCGTCAGTGACCTTGCCATCGGCCATCGGCACGTTGAGGTCGACGCGCACGAGCACGCGCCGTCCCTTCACGTCGGCATCGTCGAGGCTGCGGAAATTCATCGGTGCAAAGCTACAAAAAGCTCAGGCGAGCTTGCCCATCGCCACCGCGGTATCGATCATGCGGTTGGAGAAGCCCCACTCGTTATCGTACCAGCTCATCACGCGAACGAGGGTGCCGTCCATGACCTTTGTCTGGTCCATGTGGAAAACCGAGGAATGCGGGTCGTGGTTGAAATCCGAGGACACGTTCGGATCGTTGGTAAAACCCAAAATGCCCTTGAGCTGCTGCTCGGCGGCGCGTTTCACCGCGGCGTTGATTTCGTCCTTCGAGGTCGAGCGCTTGGCAACGAACTTGAAGTCGATCACCGACACGTTCGGCGTCGGCACGCGGATCGAGACGCCGTCGAGCCGGCCGGCCAATTCCGGCAGCACCAACCCGACCGCCTTGGCGGCGCCGGTTGATGTCGGGATCATGTTCATCGCCGCGGCGCGCGCGCGATAGAGATCCTTGTGCACTTGGTCGAGCGACGGCTGATCGTTGGTGTAGGAGTGCACCGTTGTCATGAAACCTTTATCGATGCCGACGGCATCGTTGAGCACCTTGGCGACCGGCGCGAGGCAATTGGTGGTGCAGGATGCGTTGGAGACGACGGTGTGGTCCTTGGTCAGCTTCTCGTGGTTGACCCCATAGACGACGGTGAGATCGACGCCATCGGCCGGCGCCGATACCAGCACGCGCTTGGCGCCCGCCTTGAGATGCGCTGAGGCCTTCTCTTTGGAGGTGAAGATGCCGGTGCATTCGAGCGCGACGTCGATGCCGAGTTCCTTCCACGGCAGCGTGGCCGGATCCTTGATCGCGGTAACTTTGATGGCGCCGTTGCCGACGCTGATGGTGTCGCCCTTGACGGTGACTTCGCCGGGAAAGCGGCCGTGGATCGAGTTGTAGCGAAGCAGGTGCGCGTTGGTTTCGACCGGGGCGAGATCGTTGATGGCGACGACTTCGATGTCCTTGCGGTCGGCCTCGATGATGGCGCGCAGAATATTGCGGCCGATCCGGCCAAAACCATTAATAGCAACCCGTACTGACATGCGTCGCTCCCAAATCCTCTTGTTTTTGCCCGATACGCAACCGGTTAGCCACTCTCTGCAACAAACTTATTTAATGGGATCGGCCGGCGAGACAAGCCGAGCTGGTTCGTCATGGGACAGTGGCCGGCTCAGCCTAGCTTATGCAACGCGGCCTGTGCCACCGCGTCGGCGGTAATTCCGAACTGCTGGTAAAGCTCCTTGTAAGGTCCGCTGGCGCCGAAGCCGGTCATGCCCACGAAGGCGCCGGCCGAGCCGATGATTTCGTCCCAGCCCTGGCGGATGCCGGCTTCGACGGCGATGTTCACGCGCGCCTTGCCGATGATCGCCGCCCGCTTCTCCGTGGGGGTGGCCAGAAGCAGTTCGAAGCACGGCACCGAGACGACGCGCGCTGAAATCTTGTGACGCTCCGCAAGCAGCTTCTTCGCCGCGGCAGCGATGGCGACTTCCGAGCCGGATGCAAAAATGGAAACGACTGCGTCGTCGTCCTCGGCGGCGATCAGCTCATACGCACCGGAGGCGCAGCGATTATGTTCGTCGTAGCCTAGCCGCAGCTGCGGCAGGTTCTGCCGCGTCAGGGCCAGCACGCTCGGTCCGTGCCGGCTCTCAAGCGCGAGCTGCCAGCATTCGATCGTCTCTACCGTGTCGCACGGCCGGAACACTTTCAGATTGGGGATGGCGCGCAATGCCGCGAGATGTTCGACCGGCTGATGCGTCGGGCCGTCCTCGCCCAGTCCGATCGAGTCGTGGGTCATCACGTGGATGACGCGCTGGCCCATCAGCGCCGCGAGCCGGATCGACGGGCGGCAATAGTCGGAGAACACCAGAAACGTCCCAGAATAGGGGATGATGCCGCCATGCAGCGCCATGCCATTCATGGCAGCCGCCATGCCATGCTCGCGCACGCCGTAGTGGATGAAGCGGCCCGCATAGTCCGCTGCACTGAGGGCTTTCATGCCCTTGGTGCGGGTGTTGTTCGAGCCGGTCAGGTCGGCCGAGCCGGCGACCAGTTCGGGCAGCGCCGGGACCAAAGTTTCCAGCGCGAATTCGGAAGCCGAACGGGTAGCGATTTCCTTCGGCGCAGTGCTCAGCGTTTGCTTCACCTCGCGGACCGCGGCGGCGAACCGCTTTGCCGGCAACTCGCCGCGCGTGCGGCGCTCGAACTCCGAACGCTTGTCACCCGGCAGTGCGGCAAGGCGCTGCTCCCACGCCTGGCGCGCCGGGCGGCTGCGTGCACCTGCGGTGCGCCACTGCGCGGCGATGCCAGCCGGAATTTCGAACGGCGGAAACGGCCAACCGAGCTTTTCGCGGGCGGCGGCGACTTCCTCGGCGCCGAGCGCCGAGCCGTGGGATTTCTCGGTGCCGCCCTTCTTGGGCGCGCCAAAGCCAATGGTGGTGCGGCAGGCGATCATCGAGGGCCGGTCTGATTTCCGCGCCACTTCGAGCGCCGCTGCGATCGCGACCGGATCGTGGCCATCGATGCGCGCCGACAGCCAGCCGGCCGACTCGAAGCGCTTCACCTGGTCGACGGAATCCGACAGCGACGTCGGCCCGTCGATGGAGATGCCATTGTCGTCATAGAGCACGATCAGCTTTTTCAGCTTGAGGTGGCCGGCGAGTGCGATCGCCTCCTGGCTGATGCCTTCCATCAGGTCGCCGTCCGAGGCGAGCACATAGGTGTAGTGATCGACGATGTCGCCGCCGAACTCGGCCGCGAGGTGCCGTTCCGCAATCGCCATGCCGACGGCGTTGCCGAGCCCTTGGCCGAGCGGACCCGTCGTTGTTTCGACGCCGGGGGTGTGGCCGTATTCAGGGTGTCCCGGCGTGAGCGATCCGATCTGGCGAAAGCGCTTGATCTCCTCCATTGTCATCTTCTCGTAGCCGAGCAGATAGAGCAGCGCGTAGAGCAGCATCGAGCCATGACCGGCCGAGAGCACGAAGCGGTCGCGGTCTGGCCACGACGGGTCCGCCGGATCGAATTTCAGAAAGCGCGTGAACAGGACGGTCGCGATGTCGGCCGCGCCCATCGGCAGTCCCGGGTGACCGGAGTTCGCCTTTTCGACGGCGTCCATCGCCAGCGCACGAATGGCGTTCGCCATGCGATCGTGCTCGGCGCGAGCGTTGGGTGCGGCGGAAGCCTGGGCGAGACTTTGTGCGCTCGCCGCGACAAGACGGTCCGGCATTGTCATGGGAGTTGCCAAAAAACGCGGCGCTGCCAAAGGGATCGCCGCGATTACGGGGAAAGCGGCGCAGAGATAGCATGGTCGAACTTCGAGTCAAACGTGAAGCCGATGCCTGTTTGCGTCATGCACAGGGACCTTTGCGAAGCCGCCGTTAGTCGTTGACGCTCGATCTCGACACGACGTAAGCTTCCTGAGATAAGGCTCTGCCGTTTCACAATTTTCGCCGTCCATACGGGACACGGATGGCTGCATGAGCGAGGTCGATTCGATCGAGGCTGCGAGTTGGCGGCTGGCGCTTGCGTTGGACGCACTCGACGCCGCGACAGAGCGCCGGCAGGAGGCTGCGCGCAGCGCCGATGCCATGGCCGGGCAGGTCCATGCGCTGGGTGACGACCGCGCCCGGCTTGCCGGCGAGCTCGATAACGCCATCGCCCGAACGCGGGCGCTGGAAACCGCCAACCGCGAAGTGGCGGAGCGCATCGCCCGTACGATCGAGACAATCCGCGGCCTGGTCGGGGGCGAGGAGTGAGCCAAGTCGAGGGGAGTGAGCGGCAACCAATGTCTCAGGTCAGCGTCACCATCAACGGCCGCCAGTTCCGCATGGCTTGCGAGGACGGCCAGGAAGGCCATTTGATGAACCTCGCCCGCGACCTCGACGGCCGCATCGAGGGGCTACGGACGAAATTCGGCGAGATCGGCGACACCCGCCTCACAGTCATGGCAGCACTGACGATCGCCGATTCGCTTGCCGAAACGGCATCGCGCATCAAGCGGTTGGAGGATGAACTTGCCTCGCTGAAAGATGCGCGCACAGAGGCTCTTGATCTCGATAAGGCCGCCCATAGCGCGATCGCGACTGCGTTGAACGCCGCGGCCGAGCGCATTGAGAGCATTGTGAAAAAGCTCAACCAGGCCGGTGGCGGCAGCAGCGTGGCGATGGGGTAGGGTGCGTCCTGGGGCGGCAGTCAGTAACGGGGAGCGTATGCGATGTCGGGTGAAAGCCTTTTGGTTATTCTTATTGTCGGCATTATTGCCGGTTGGCTTGCGGGCCATCTGGTGCGCGGCACCGGCTACGGCTTGGTTGCGGATCTATGCCTTGGCGTCATCGGCGCCTTCATCGGCGACTGGCTGTTGCCGCGGCTCGGTATTCACCTCGGCTACGGCATTATCTCGGCGATCATCAGCGCAACGATCGGCGCGGTGATCCTGCTCGTCATCCTTCGGCTCTTTAGACGCGGCGGCCGATGGTAGAACCGGCCGACGCTAGATCGGCGTAGCGCCAACCGCTTTGACGCATTACATTGCTCGGGCGGATGCTGCCCGGTGCGTCAGGAGCCAATTCTCGGGGCCTTATCGATCTCTTAGGGAGCTGTCCCTGGCCGGGCTCGAGGGCTCGGTCACACGGTGCCCACCTACTTGTGTAGGGAACCCGGGATCGATGCTCCAACGGCCGGCGCGGCTCCGCACTTCAACTGCCCATGACTGCATCCTCGACCATCGACGACTGGAAGGCATCGCTGCGCCGTGACGCGGCAACGCATCGCGACGCGCTTGCGGCCGAAGCGCGCCAAGCCGCCGCGCAGACAATCGCCGCGCGCAAATTTCCTCTGCCTGTTGCCGCAAGCGTCGTCGTCTCAGGCTTCATGCCGCTGAAGAGCGAAATCAGTCCGCTGCCGCTGATGCAGCGCCTGGCCGAGCAGGGGGCGGGGCTGGCGCTGCCGCGCATCGTCGGCCGCGGCCAGCCTCTGTCGATGCGGGTGTGGCAGTTCGGCGGTCCGCTCGACGCGCGGCCAATGGGGTATCCGCGAGCCGATCCGGACGCGCCCGAGGTTGACCCGGATATCCTTTTGGTGCCGCTCCTCGCCTTCGATCGCGCCGGCTACCGCATCGGCTACGGCGCCGGCTATTACGATATGACCATCGCGCGGCTGCGGTCGCTGAAGACAATCACCGCCGTTGGCATCGCTTTTGCGGCGCAGGAAGTTCCGGAAATCCCCAAGACGCCCCACGACGAGCGGCTCGATCTCGTGCTAACCGAGCGTGAGACCATCGATCTGCGGGCGTCTTGACCATGCGAATCCTCTTCGTCGGCGATGTTGTCGGCCGCAGCGGGCGGACCGTGGTGTCCGAGCGACTGCCCGGGCTGGTCCGCGACTGGAAGCTCGACCTTGTCGTCGTCAATGGCGAGAACGCCGCCGGCGGGTTCGGCATCACCGAGGCGATCTATCGCGAACTGATCGATGCCGGCGCCGATGCGGTGACGCTGGGCAACCACGCCTGGGACCAGCGCGAGGCGCTGGTATTCATCGAGCGGGCGCCGCGGCTCATTCGGCCGGTCAACTATCCATCGGGCACGCCCGGCCGCGGCGCGGCCCTGATCGAGGCCAAGAACGGCGCGAGGGCGCTGGTCATGAATGCGATGGGCCGCATTTTCATGGACGCGCTCGACGATCCGTTCGCCGCGGTCGACCGCGAGCTGACGAATTGTCCGCTCGGCAAGGAGGCTGACGCCGCCGTCGTCGATATGCACGGCGAGGCCACCAGCGAGAAGCAGGCGATGGGCTTTTTCTGCGATGGCCGCGCGAGCCTCGTGGTCGGTACCCACACGCATGTGCCGACCGCCGATCTGCGCGTCATGGCGGGCGGCACCGCCTTCATGAGCGACGTCGGCATGACCGGCGACTACGATTCGGTCATCGGCATGGGCAAGGACGAGCCGCTGACGCGGTTTTTGCGCAAGATCCCGTCGTCGCGGTTCGAGCCGGCATCCGGGCCGGCGACGTTGTGCGCGGTCGCGGTCGAAACCGACACCGCAACGGGTCTCGCCTCGCGCGTCGGCGCGGTGCGTCTTGGCGGCTGTCTGGAACAGGTGACGCCAAGGTTCTGGGGATGAGATCGATGCGCGGGGCGACTTTATTTTCGTGCCGCGTGACACTAATAAGGCGCCGTTCCGAGACGCGATGACGACGAGAAAGCCATGGCCGGACATTCGCAATTTAAGAATATCATGCACCGCAAGGGGCGGCAGGATGCGCAAAAATCCAAGCTGTTCGGCAAGCTCGCGCGCGAGGTTACCGTTGCGGCCAAGCTCGGAACGCCCGATCCGGACATGAACCCGCGACTGCGCGCGGCCATCATCGCGGCGCGCGCCGAGAACATGCCCAAGGACAATATCGAGCGGGCGATCAAGAAGGCTTCGGGCGGCGACGGCGAGAATTACGAGGAAATCCGTTACGAGGGCTATGGCCCCGGCGGCATCGCGGTGATCGTCGAAGTGCTGACCGACAACCGTAATCGCACCGCCGGCGAGGTGCGCGCGACCTTCACCAAGTCCGGCGGCAATCTCGCCGAGACCGGCGCGGTCGCTTTCATGTTCGACCATGTCGGCGTCATCGAATACGACGCCAAGGCGGCGAGCGCAGACGCGATGTTCGAGGCAGCGCTGGAGGCCGGCGCCGACGACGTGGCGTCGAGCGATGGCGGTCACGAGATTTATGCCGCCCCGGACAAATTTGGCTCAGTCGCCAAGGCGCTCGAAGCGAAATTCGGCGAGCCGCGCAAGGCCTCGCTGGTGTGGCGGCCGCAGAACACCATCGCGGTCGACGATGAGCAGGGCGAGAAGGTTTTGAAGCTGATCGAAAGCCTGAACGACAGCGACGACGTGCAGAACGTCTATGCCAATTTCGAGGTTTCCGACGCGCTCGTCGAGAAGATGAGTGCGTAACGGGTGCCGGGACCGGCTGCTTTTCCCGGCCGTGCTAAAATAACGGGGCATGACCCGTCCGATTCGCATTCTCGGCATCGACCCGGGGCTCCGCCGCACCGGCTGGGGCGTGGTCGAGATTGCCGGCAATCGGCTTACCTTCCTGGGCTGCGGTTCAGTGCCGACGCGCGATCATGACGCGCTGGCGATCCGGCTTCTGACCATTCACGACGGTTTGACCCGCATTCTCGACGAATTCCGGCCCGATGAGGCGGCGGTCGAGGCGACCTTTGTCAACAAGGATGCCCAGGCAACGCTCAAGCTCGGCCAGGCGCGCGGCATCGCCATGGTGGTGCCGGCGCGCGCCGGCGTGCCGGTCGCCGAGTATGCGCCGAACCTGGTCAAGAAAAGCATCGTCGGCGCCGGTCACGGCGACAAGTCCCAGGTGCGCATGATGATCGGCGTCCTGCTGCCCAAAGCCGATCCGGCATCGCATGATGCCGCCGACGCGCTCGCGATCGCGGTGACACATGCGCATCATCGGCAAAGCATTGTGCTGAAGGTGGCTGCGGGATGACTGAGTTTTCCCATTGCGTCATTCCGGGACGGCCCGAAGGGCCGGGCCCGGAATCCATAATCACAGGTTGCGCGGGATGGATGTCGAATTCGTTCTGTTCCGGCTGTGGTTATGGATTCCGGGCTCCTCGCTTTGCTCGGCCCCGGAATGACGGCTCGGGAGGCCGCGCGTGATCGGCAAGCTCAAAGGCGTCGTCGACAGCTATCACGAGGACTCCGTCATCCTCGACGTCAACGGCGTCGGTTACCTCGTGCATTGCTCGGCGCGGACCTTGCAGGAATTGCCGGGCATCGGTGAAGCGGCGACGCTCTCGATCGAAACGCACGTTCGCGAGGATCAAATCCGCCTGTTCGGCTTCACGGCCGACATTGAGCGCGAATGGTTTCGGCTCCTGCAGACGGTGCAGGGCGTCGGCGTCAAAGTCGCGCTCGCGGTGCTTGGCACGCTCAAGCCTGCCGATCTTGCGACCGCCATTGCGCTGCGCGACAAGGCTATGGTGGCGCGCACGCCGGGCGTTGGACCGAAAGTGGCCGAGCGCATCGTCACGGAACTCAAAGACAAGGCGCCGGCCTTTACCGACGTTGACCCGGCCGTTGTTCGATTGTCCGGCGCTCTCGACGAGAAGCGCGCACCGCAGCCGATCAGCGACGCGGTCTCGGCGCTGGTCAATCTCGGCTACGGCCAGCCGCAGGCGGCTGCCGCAGTCGCGGCTGCGGCGCGCAGCGCCGGGGAGGGCGGCGACGTGCGCCAACTGATCCGTCTTGGTTTGAAGGAATTGGCGAAGTGAAGCGTCCGGCAAAACTGGGCAAGGCCGACAAGGAATTGATCGCGGCGGCGACCGCGGCGATCAAGCAGCGTTACCGCGACGACTGGCAAGAAGTCGGCGCGGCTTTGCGCACCCGCTCCGGCAAGGTCTTTACCGGCATCAATCTCGACGCCTATCTGGGCCGCATGGCGGTGTGCGCCGAGGCCGTGGCGCTCGGCCGGGCCTTCGTCGATCTTGGCGATGCCGGTATCGAGACGATCGTCGCCGTGCGACACCCGGGCCCGGACGAAAAGGATCAATCGATCAAAGTCGTGTCGCCGTGCGGCGCCTGCCGCGAACTGATCTTCGACTACGACCGCAACGCGCGGGTGATCGTGCCGAACGGCAAATCATCGGCCGTCGTGCCGATCGCCGACCTGTTGCCGAACAAATACACGCGGGGACCGGAACGATGAGGCTTGGCCGATCAGTCTTGCCCGATGAGCCTTGCCCCCGAGCGCAAGTTGGTTGCGGCCGAACGGCGCGAGGAGGACGTGGCTGAGGCGAGCCTGCGGCCGCAGCACCTTGCCGATTTCATCGGCCAGGAACAGGCGCGCAAAAATCTCGGGGTGTTCATCGCCGCCGCGCGCGGCCGCAAGGAAGCGCTCGATCATGTGCTGTTTGTCGGGCCGCCCGGACTCGGCAAGACCACGCTGGCGCAAATCGTGGCGCGCGAGCTTTCGGTGAATTTTCGCGCCACGTCGGGACCGGTGATCGCCAAGGCGGGCGATCTCGCCGCGCTCCTCACCAATCTAGAGGATCGCGATGTTCTGTTCATCGACGAGATTCACCGGCTCAATCCCGCGGTCGAGGAAATCCTCTATCCGGCGATGGAGGATTTTCAGCTCGATCTGATCATCGGCGAGGGCCCGGCGGCGCGTTCGGTCAAGATCGATCTTGCAAAATTCACGCTGGTCGGCGCCACCACGCGTGCGGGGTTGCTCACCAATCCGCTGCGCGACCGTTTCGGCATCCCGATCCGGCTGAACTTCTATTCGATCGCCGAGCTTGAGCTGATCGTCAATCGCGGCGCGCGCGTCCTGGGCATCGGGCTTACTGCCGACGGCGCCAACGAAATCGCGCGGCGCGCCCGCGGCACCCCGCGCATTGCGGGGCGGCTCCTTCGCCGCGTGCGCGATTTCGCTTCCGTGGCGGGTTCGGATTCCATCGACCGCACGCTTGCGGACAAGGCGCTGGGCGCGCTCGAAGTCGATGCCGCCGGCCTCGATGCCATGGACCGCCGTTATCTCAGCACCATCGCGATGAACTACGGCGGCGGCCCGGTCGGCGTCGAAACGCTTGCCGCCGCGTTGTCGGAACCGCGCGACGCCATCGAGGACATTATCGAGCCGTATCTGATCCAGTGCGGTTTCTTGCAGCGCACGCCGCGCGGCCGCCTGCTCACGGCGCAAGCCTTCCGCCATTTGGGACTGGCGGAGCCGACGCGCGATACGTCGCAGTTCGGGTTGTTTGCTTCCGAAGATGAGTGAGGCGATGCAGACCTACGACGGCGGCTGTCATTGCGGCCGGGTGCGCTTTCGCGTCACCGCGGATCTGTCGCGCGTCACCTATTGCAATTGCTCGATGTGCAGCAAGAAGGGCTTTCTGCATCTGATTGTGCCGCCGGAGCAGTTCGAATTGCTCAGTGGCAAGGACGCGCTGACGACCTACCGGTTCAACACCGGCGTGGCGCAACATACGTTCTGTGCCACATGCGGTATTCATCCGTTCTACGTGCCGCGTTCCGATCCCGACAAGATCGACGTCAATGTCCGTTGCCTCGACAATGTCGATATGTCGGCCATTGATGTAAAACAGTTCGACGGCAAGAACTGGGAAGACGCGATGGCGGGGCGCGTGCCGTGGAGATAAGTGCGTGACCGCGGTTCCTCTCGACGGCGAAATTCGCGACGGCCAGCATGTGCTCACCGTGCGGGTCTATTACGAGGACACCGATTTTACCGGCATCGTCTATCACGCCAATTATCTGCGCTACATGGAGCGCGGGCGGACCAATTATCTGCGGCTCCTTGGCGCCGACCATCGCGCGCTGTTCGAGGAGACAGCGAAGGAGGCGCCGGGATTTGCCTTCGTGGTGCGCTCGATGAATATCGACTTTCTCAAGCCCGCCCGCATGGACGACGTGCTTGAAGTCTTCACCGAGCCGCAGGAGGTGAAGGGCGCTTCGATCACGCTGCATCAGCGGGTCATGCGCGGCGACGAGTTGTTGGTCGAAGCATCGGTGCGCGTGGCCTTCATCAGTGACGGGCGGGCGCGGCCGATTCCGAAGTCGTTGCGCACCGCGATGAAGGCCGACCTTGATGGGACGCAAATCTGACGGAGCGCCGCCGAGCAGAGATCGGGTGGTGTTTCAGCCGCGACGTCGCAATATAATGCGATGATGGCACCGGACCTCGGTTTCACACTTTTCGACACGGCTATCGGCTGCTGCGGCATCGTCTGGAGCGCGACGCGGCATCGCGGGTGTGCAACTTCCGGAAAAGAGCGAGCAGGCAACGCGCAGTCGGGTGCTTCGCCGTTATCCGGCGGCGCGAGAGACGTCCGCCGCCGACAGACATACAACGGATCATCGACAGTATCGGTGCTCTGCTGCGCGGCGAGCCAGTCGAATTGAACGATGTCGGCCTCGATATCGACGCGGTTTCCGAATTCAACCGCCGCGTCTATGACGTGGCGCGCGGCATCCGTCCCGGTGCGACGCTCTCCTACGGCGAAATCGCCGAGCGACTGGGCGACCGCACGCTGGCCCGCGAGGTCGCGCAGGCGCTGTCAGAGAATCCGTACCCGATCATCGTGCCGTGCCATCGCGTTCTTGCGGCGGGCGGCAAAATGGGCGGCTTTTCCGGGCCTGGCGGTGTACGCACCAAACTGCGGCTGCTTTCGATTGAAGGCGCCTCCTATGGCGAGCCCGGGCTGTTCGATCGATTGCCCTGGATGGCGCCGGAGCGGCGGCGCGCGTAGGTCGTCACGCTGCGTTCGACGAATCCACCGGCTTAATGTAAAAGCCATTTACATGAGCTGGTCGAAGGACGAGAAGGGCCCACGCGGCTATCACCACGGCAATCTCAAAGAGGCGCTGTTGCGCGCCGCTCTGGAATTGATTGCGCAGAAGGGACCGGCCGGCTTCACCTTCGCGGAGGCGGCGCGGTGGGCGGGCGTCAGTCCGGCAGCGCCGTACCGTCATTTCCGGGACCGCGATGAACTCCTTGCGAGCGTGGCGCTGCGCGGTTTTGAACTGTTCGAGGCCGCGCTGGCGCGCGCCTGGGATAACGGACGCCCGGATACCTCGACCGCGTTTGACCGACTGGGAAAAGCCTATCTGGCGTTCGCCCGCACGCAGCCCGCCTACTATTCGGCGATGTTCGAGGCCGGAATTCCAGTCGCCGCGAGTCCTGAACTGCGCGAGGCCGGCGATCGCGCTTTCGCCGTGCTGCGCGCTGCGGCCGACCGGCTCTGCGCCGAAATTCCGGCACAACACCGGCCGCCGACACTGATGGTTTCGCTGCATATCTGGGCCATGTCGCACGGCATCGCGTCGCTGTTCGGACGCGGTGATGCGGCGCAACGCGCATTACCGATGTCGCCTGAGGAACTGCTGGAAGCGGGCGTGCTGGTTTACCTGCGCGGCCTGGGCGCGCCGGACGCCGTCCCCGGGCAATAAGCCGTCGCGATACCCATCTCGTCCCCTTGACAACGGCATTAGTGAATGTAAATGTTATTTACATTCACACGCGAGGTGATGTCATGCCACTTGCAGCCGGTCTACTCATGTTTCTCGGTTTTTGGGCGTGGTGGCCCCTGGGCTTTCTTGTCCTGATGCTTCTCGGCTTCTGGGCATGGTGGCCGCTCGGCCTTGTCATCCTCGCCTTCATCGTCTGGAGATCGCGGATGGGATGCTGGAGTCATTGCGGCGGTGACGGTCGCTACATTGGTGAGGACCGCTGGGACCGACACATGGGCCGCTGGCAGTCGAAAATGGAGCGTATGCAGGACAAAATGGAGCGCCTGCGCGGACGGATGGAGCGCGGGGGTGGCGACTGGTGGGGACGTTCCCGGTCGAGCGGCAATCGTGCGTTCGACGATTACCGTACTGAAACGCTGCGGCGCCTCGAGGACGAGCAGCGCGAATTCAAGGAGTTCCTGGACCGGCTGCGTTTTGCCAAGGATCGGTCCGAGTTCGATCAGTTCATGGCCGAACGCCGCAACCGGCCTCAAGACAAACCCAGTGACGAAGGATCGCAGCCACAGCCAGGCTGAGTCGAAGCTGGACGTAACACGACACGCAGACTACTGGCCGTCCGCCCGAAAAGGCGGGCGGCCGGTGCGTTTTTGATGGTCGGAACTTTCGCCGTTGATCGGCCGCGACGCGCTTTAACCACCCATTAAGGACGTTCGGGCTTCGTTACGGGAAACTACCGGTGTAGCGCCCTAGTTTGGACATGTTTCGCGACTTTTTCGCTCTTGCCGGGGACGGGTCCGGCTCGGGTTCTTGCGAAATTTCGGTCTTGGTCGGCGCGCGTAATGCGGTCTGCCCGGCCTCAACCGTTGGTCCGAGCAAAGCGCGCTGCGGCCGGTCAGGGCCCATCGTCGAGTTCGGCTTCAGCCCGGAACGGCCGAACCGTCGGATACACGCGCAGAGGACGGACGCCGCATGTCATCGTCAGGCCTTCAGCTTCTTACGCTGTTCTGGAACTCGATCTGGGTCGTGAAGCTCGTCATGGGCGGTCTTCTCGTCTGCTCGGTTTGGGTATGGGCGATCGCGGTCGACAAGACCTTGTTGTTCAATCGCCTCCGGCGCGCCGGCGACCAATTCGAACAATCGTTCTGGTCCGGGCAGTCGCTTGAAGAACTCTACAAATCGCTGGCGCCGTCGCCGGGCCATTCGACCGGCGCGTTGTTCGTCGCCGCGATGAACGAATGGAAGCGCAGCTTCGAGGGCAATATCCGTTCTTTTGCCGGCCTGCAGATGCGGATCGAGAAGGTGATGAACGTCACCATCGCGCGCGAGATCGAGCATATGGAACGGCGGCTTCTGGTGCTGGCGACCGTCGGATCGGCCGGGCCGTTTGTCGGTCTGTTCGGTACCGTCACCGGTATCATGACGAGCTTTCAGTCAATCGCCGCCACGCAGAACACCTCCCTGGCGGTCGTCGCGCCGGGTATCGCCGAGGCGCTGTTTGCGACCGCAATCGGCCTCGTTGCCGCCATCCCGGCGACGATTTTCTATAATAAGTTCACTGTCGAGGTGAATTGGCAGACGCAGCGGCTGGAAGGTTTTGCTGACGAATTCTCCGCGATCCTGTCGCGGCAGATCGACGAGCGGGCGTGAGGGGGACATGGCGGCAAGCGTCATGGGCGCGGCATCGGGGGGCGGCAGACGCGGCGGCCGCCGCCGGCGTGCCGTCATGGCCGAGATCAACGTCACGCCGTTCGTCGACGTCATGCTGGTGTTGCTGATCGTGTTCATGGTCACGGCGCCGCTGATGACGCTGTCGATCAGGGTCGATCTTCCAGATACGCGCGGCGGCACCGTGCTCAACACGCAGAAAGCGCCGCTCAATGTGACGCTGAAGAAAACCGGCGGCGACTGCTCCAGTCAGGCCGACCTCTATCTCGACAAGACTCCGATCGGAATGGACGATATCCAGACCAAGTTCGAGGCAATCAAGAACGCGAATAACGAGCCGGGACAGCAGGCGCCGACGGTGTGGGTCAACGCCGACAAAGAGATTTGCTATGATGCGGTGGCGAAGGTTTTGGGCCGGCTGCACGACGCCGGCTTCGGCACGGTCTTGAACATCACCAACGAGAAGCCGGCGGGACAATAGGGATGCGATCCGACTGGGTCATATCCGGGGCGGGCCATGTAGCGCTACTGGTGGCGGGGCTGGTCACGCTTGCCAGTTCGAAGCCGCCGCTTGATCCGGCGGATTACGTCCCGGTTTCGATCGTCACCGACGCCGATGTGTCGCGGGCGGCGCTCGGCCAGAAGAACGCGCCCCACATGGCGGCGCCCAAGCCGCTTGCCGACAAGATCGGAGACCTCAAGCAAGCTGAGCAGACCGCTCCCAAGGTCAGCCCAAAGCAGACGATTACGACCAATTCGCCCACTCCCATGCCGCAGCCGAAGCCAGAGTCCAAGCCGGAGCCGAAGCCGGAACCGAAGACCGCGGAGCAGAAGCCGGACAAGACCACAGCCGACGACTTCAAGGCGGACAAGATCGCCGAACTGTTGAAGAAGACCACGCCGCCGAAGCCGAAGGAAAAGCCGACGCACGAGACTCACAAATACGACGCCAACCAGATCGCGCAATTGCTCGATCACCGCGAGGCGCAGCGTGAAGTGGCGACGGCCGATACGCTCAACAACACCGCCGGCCTTGGTGCGCCGTCGGCCTCACCGAATGCGCAATTGTCGCAGACCGAGATCGATGCGTTGCGCGAGCGTATCCGCGATTGCTGGTCGCCGCCTCCCGGCATTGACGCCAATTCCAACATCTACATCTCGCTGCGGGTTCTGTTTAAACCCGATGGATCTTTGGCGCAGATGCCGACAGTCGTAGCCGGTAGCGCTTCACCGATGGGGCCCGCGCTTGCCGAGAGCGGCAAACGCGCGTTGCTCAGCTGTCAGCCATTCACGATGCTCAAGCCCGAGCATTACGCGCAATGGAAGGACATTACGGTGGACTTCAATCCTCGCGATCTCTCCAACTGACAGCGAAGCTGACAACAATGACGCGTTCGAAAAGATCGAGCCTTTCCGTCACGCGCCGGCGCGCGCTCGCCCTTGGCGCGTGTGGTGCGGCAATGTCACTGACGACGCGCCAGGTCGTGGCGCAGGTCCACATCGACGTCACAAGCGGCAATTTCCGGCCGATGCCGATCGCCATTCCGGACTTCATCGGCGGCACGCCACGCGACTCCGATTCAGCGCATGCCATCACCCAGATCATCACCGCGGACCTGCAGCGCAGCGGTCTGTTCGCCCCGATTGATCCTTCGGCCTATATCGAGAAGATCACGAGCTTCGAGGCGGTTCCGAATTTTCAGGATTGGCGCTCGATCAACGCGCAGGCCCTGATTACCGGACGCCTGAGCCAGCAAGGGGACGGCCGGCTCAAGGCTGAATTCCGGCTTTGGGATGTGCTCTCAGGCCAGCAGCTCGGTAATGGGCAGCAGTATTTGACGACGCCGGACAACTGGCGGCGGTTGGCGCACATCATTTCCGATGCGGTCTACGAGCGGGTCACCGGGAATAAGGGTTATTTCGACAGCCGCATCGTGTTCGTCGATGAAACCGGGCCGAAGCAGCGCCGCGTCAAGCGCCTGACGATAATGGATCAGGACGGCGCGAACGTGCGCTACCTCACGCGCGGCGACGAACTTGTATTGACGCCACGGTTCTCGCCGTCGACGCAGGAAGTGACCTACATGGCGTACGGGGAGGGCGACCCACGCGTCTATCTGCTCAATCTCACCACCAACGAACGCGAGATCGTCGGCAATTTCCCCGGTATGAGCTTTTCACCGCGATTCTCGCCGGACGGCCAGCGGGTCATCATGAGCCTGCAGGAGGGATCGAACTCCAATCTGTTCGTCATGGATCTGCGCTCGAAAGCGACAACGCGGCTGACCGATACGCAGGCGATCGACACCTCGCCATGCTATTCGCCCGATGCGAGCCACATCTGCTTCTCCTCGGATCGCGGCGGCCAGCCGCAGATTTACGTGATGGCGTCGGCTGGCGGGGCGGCGCAGCGGGTCAGCTTTGGCGAGGGAACCTACTCGACACCGGTGTGGTCGCCCGCCGGTGACTACATCGCCTTCACCAAGCAGACCGCCAGCCAGTTCGCGATCGGGGTCATGCGGCCGGACGGCAGCGGCGAGCGCATCCTGACTGAAGGGTTCCACAACGAGGGTCCGACCTTCGCGCCCAACGGTCAGGTCGTCATGTATTTCAGCGATGAGATGGGCGGCCCCGGGCCGTCGCTCTACACGATCAACATCACCGGGCGAAACCAGCTGCGGGTTCCAACGCCCAGTTTTGCCTCCGATCCGGCCTGGTCGCCGCTGTTATCGTGATCTTTAAGCGCGATCATACCCTTGCCGCATTGAGGCCCCATTAACCATTCTAAAGGGTTTTCGGGTGTCGTGCGGGGATTAGGCATTTTTGCAAGGCCTCATCAAGGTTGACAGAACCTTCGCTTAACGAAGGCCCTGTTAGACCCGCTCTAGTCCGCCCCTGATCCGCCGGCCCCTCCGGCGGATGATATGGGCCCACGACGGAAGCAACGGAGGCACCGGAATGAAGGGGATGAGCATTTTCCGCGGCGCCAAATTCGCGGTCCTGATTCTTGGAGCGCTCGCGATCGCGGGCTGCGCCAAGCACGACGCCGACCCGACCAACGCCATGGCGGCGGCGGCCGTGCCGGGCAGTCAGCAGGATTTCGTGGTTAATGTCGGGGACCGCGTGTTCTTCGACACCGACCAGACGGATTTGTCGCAACAGGCACGGGCAACGCTCGACAAACAGGCCGAATGGCTGAACCATTACGGCCAGTATTCCTTCACCATTGAAGGTCACGCCGACGAACGCGGCACGCGTGAATACAATATCGCGCTCGGTGCGCGCCGCGCTCAGAATGTCCGCGATTATCTGGTTTCCCGCGGCATCGCGGCACAGCGCATGCGCACCATCTCCTACGGCAAGGAGCGGCCGGTGGCGACATGCGATGACATTTCGTGCTGGTCGCAGAACCGCCGCGCTGTCACGGTGCTCAATCAGAGCTCGTAAGCCGGTGCGGACCTCGCGGGGCGGCCCTGGTGGCCGCCCGGCGCGCCGCGGACATGCCCAAGCCCATCGTGCAGGGAAATGTTCCGCAGACGGGGCGATTTTCACAATTTCGACGCAGGGTCGGCTATGGTTGCGACGCTTAAGCCAGCGAATTTGCGGCCGGTCATGACCCGTTTTGCATCACTCGTTTTTGTCGGACTGATCTGCGTGTTCGGAGCGCCATCGGCGCGCGCTCAGGACGCCGACTCTGAGCTTGTTACCCGTGTCGACCGCATGGAGCAGACGATCCGCAATCTGACGGGTCAGGTCGAAGAATTGCAGTACCACAATCAGCAGCTCGAGCAGCAGGTGCAACGCCTGCAGCAACAGATTCAGGGCGGTACACCGCCCTCCGCGCCGCCGCCCCACGCGCAATATGCGCCGCCACCGCCAGCGCAGTATCCGCCGCCGCCCCAGTATTCTTCGGCGCCGCCGACATACTCGTCACCCTCAGCGCCACCTCCAGCCTATCCGCCGGTCGCGTCGGCGGGGTCACCGTCTCCCGACGGCGGCCGGCACGACGCGTTCAACCCTGCGGCTGACCCTGGTGCGCCGGGTACGCCACGTCCGCTTGGCGGCAGTACGATGGCCAACGAGCCGCCGCCGCCCTATCAGGGGCCGCCCGCAGGCGCCCCGAGGCAGGCGGGAACGCCGCTTGATCTGTCGAGCCCGGCCGCGGGGCAGGGTGCCGCACCGCCAAACGGACCGCTGCCACCGCCGCCGCCGGCCAATCCGAGCGCGACCGGGGGCATGCAGGCGGCGATCGCGCCGGTGGCGGCTGCTACGCCCAAAGATGAATACGAACTCGGCCGGGGCTATTTCGGGCGCAGAGATTACGCGCACGCGGCGCAAACATTCGGCGACTTCGTGCACAAATACCCGAGCGACCGTTTGACCCCGGAAGCGCAGTATTGGCTCGGCGAGTCGCAGTTTCAGAACCGCCAGTATCACGACGCCGCGGAAGCCTTCCTCACCGTATCGACCAAGTATGGGACGACCGCGCGCGCACCCGACGCCATGTTGCGGCTCGGCCAGTCGCTCGAGTCTCTCGGTCAGAAGGAAGCGGCTTGCGCTTCGTTGGGAGAGGTTTTACGCAAATACCCGCGTGCCTCCTTGAGTGTGAAGGAGAGCGTGGCGCGGGAACAGAAGCGTGCCCATTGCTGACGAACCCGTTCGTGAAGACGAGGCGGACGCGCTATTCCGCGGCCTTGAAGATTTAGCCGGTTTCGTCATCGCCGCTTCAGGCGGCCCGGACTCCACCGCACTCCTTGTCCTTGCTGCGCGCTGGGCGAAGCGGCTTAAGACGCCGCCGAGGATTCTCGCGGTCACGATCGATCATGGCTTGCGTCCAGAAGCGGCCGCCGAGGCTGCCGCGGTCAAACGCTTGGCGCGCCGGCTTGGCGTGCCGCATCGTACGGTGACTTGGCGCGGCGCCAAGCCCAAGACCGGTTTGCAGGAGGCTGCGCGGCTCGCGCGCTACCGCCTGCTGATGGAGGCCGCTGCGCAGGTTAGATACAGTCACGTCCTCACCGCGCATACGCTCGACGATCAGGCGGAAACGGTACTTTTTCGGCTCGCTCGCGGTAGCGGGCTCACCGGGCTTGCCGGCATGGCGGCAGCATCGCTGATTCCGATGGCCGAAAACGGAGAGACATTCATTGTCCGCCCGCTGTTGCCGGTCCCCAAGGCGCGTCTCGTGGCGACATTGCGATCGGCGGACATCGGCTACTCCGAGGATCCGAGTAATCACGATCCGCGTTTTACCCGTGCGCGGCTACGTTCGCTGATGCCGGCGCTCGCGCGCGAGGGATTGACCGCGCACGGTCTGGCGCGGCTCGCCGGGAGGATGCGGCGGGCCGATGCCGCGATCGAATTTGCCGTCCGCGCCGCGCGTGCGGCGCTCGTCCCCTCGGCTTGGCCACGGCGCGGCCCGGTCGTATTCGACGCGGATCGGTTTCGCGCTCTGCCCGCCGAGGTCGGACTCCGGCTTCTCGGCCGCGCCATCGCGCATACGGGCGACGAGGGGCCAGTCGAGCTCGGCAAGCTCGAAATCCTGTACGAGGCCGTGCGGCGGGAGCCCCAAATGCGCCGGACGCTCGCCGGCGCCGTCGTCACGGCGCGAGGCCGGCAGATCAGCGTCGAACGCGCGGCGCCGCGGCGCAGCACAGCCATACGGCAAGTCCGCAAGGGCCGCTTTACAAAGTAGGCCTATAATGGCCGGGGATTCGCCCGTAAGGTCCGTCCCCAATTCCCGGGCGTTCCCTTGGCAGGGGGCGACCCCGCGCCTACATTGCAGACGTACAGGGACGTGAAGCCGCCACGTTCACAGGGTTGAATGGCAGCGCTGGCCCGCATGTGACTGCGGATCAAGGACCTCAGATGAACGCTAATCTGCGCAATTTCGCCCTGTGGGTGATTATCGTCCTGCTTCTTTTGGCGCTGTTTACGCTGTTTCAAAATCCCGGCCGCAATACCAGCGCCCAGGAAATCAGCTTTTCGCAGCTTTTGAGCGATGTCGATAACGGGCGCGTCAAGGACGTCGTCATCCAGGGTCCGGAGATCCACGGCGATTTTACGAGTGGCGGCAGTTTCCAGACTTACGCGCCGAGCGACCCGTCGCTGGTCCAGCGGCTTTACAGCAAGGGCGTTTCGATCACCGCCCGGCCGCAATCCGACAACGTGCCCTGGTTCGTGTCGCTCCTGATCTCCTGGCTGCCGTTCGTGGCCCTGATCGGGGTATGGATTTTCCTGTCACGGCAGATGCAGGGCGCCGGCGGCAAGGCGCTGGGCTTCGGCAAGAGCCGAGCCAAGCTGCTCACCGAAGCGCACGGCCGGGTGACCTTCGAGGATGTGGCTGGCGTCGACGAAGCCAAGCTTGATTTGCAGGAGATCGTCGAATTCCTACGCGACCCGGCGAAGTTCCAGCGCCTGGGTGGCCGCATTCCGCGCGGTCTCCTCCTGGTCGGACCGCCCGGTACCGGCAAGACGCTCTTGGCGCGCGCCATTGCGGGCGAAGCGAATGTCCCGTTCTTCACCATCTCGGGCTCCGATTTCGTCGAAATGTTCGTCGGCGTCGGTGCCAGCCGCGTGCGCGACATGTTCGAGCAGGCGAAGAAGAACGCGCCGTGCATCATCTTCATCGATGAAATCGACGCGGTCGGCCGCCATCGCGGCGCGGGCCTCGGCGGCGGCAATGACGAGCGCGAACAGACGCTCAACCAATTGCTGGTCGAGATGGACGGCTTCGAGGCCAATGAAGGCATCATCCTGATCGCCGCCACCAACCGGCCCGACGTGCTCGACCCGGCTTTGCTGCGTCCGGGCCGTTTCGACCGCCAAGTGGTCGTACCCAATCCGGATGTGGTCGGCCGTGAGCAGATCCTCAAAGTGCACGTGCGCAAAGTGCCGCTGGCTCCCGACGTGAACCTGAAAACCATTGCGCGCGGCACGCCGGGCTTCTCCGGCGCCGACCTGATGAACCTCGTCAACGAAGCAGCCCTGATGGCGGCGCGGCGCAACAAGCGCATGGTCACCCAGGTCGAATTCGAGGACGCCAAAGACAAGGTGATGATGGGCGCAGAGCGCAAGTCGCTGGTGATGACGGAGGAGGAGAAGCTTCTCACCGCCTACCACGAAGGCGGTCACGCGATCGTGGCGCTCAACGTCAAGGCGACCGATCCGGTCCACAAGGCGACGATCATACCGCGCGGCCGGGCACTCGGCATGGTCATGCAGCTTCCGGAGCGCGACAAGCTGTCGATGAGCCTGGAGCAAATGACTTCACGGCTTGCCATCATGATGGGCGGCCGCGTTGCCGAAGAACTGGTGTTCGGCCGGGAAAAGGTCACGTCCGGTGCGGCTTCCGATATCGAGCAGGCGACCAAGCTCGCGCGCATGATGGTGACGCGCTGGGGCCTGTCCGACACCCTCGGCACCGTCGCCTACGGCGAAAACCAGGAAGAAGTTTTCCTTGGTTATTCGGTCGCACGACAGCAGAATATTTCCGAAGCGACGGTGCAGAAGATCGACGCCGAGATCAGGCGCTACGTTGAGGAGGGCTTTTCCGAAGCGCGGCAAATTCTCACCGAGAAGCGCGCCGATCTGGAAACGCTCGCCAAAGGGTTGCTTGAGTTCGAAACGCTGACCGGCGACGAGATCAAGGACCTGCTGATGGGCAAGCGGCCGACCCGCGAATCGATCATCGAGCCGACGACGCCGCGTCCTTCGACCGTACCCACGGCCGGCGCCGGGCGTAACCGGCCGCGGCCGGAGCCCGGCCCGATGGAGCCGCAGCCGCAGTCGTAAGCGTGACTGCTCTGCCGGTCGCGCAGCGGCCGGTACCCTCGTTCTAGGAAGCGCCGCAAACGCATATACTTGCCCGCGTCACGCACCGCGGGGAATGCGTCATGCGCCAGCCGGGTCCCGTCGCCGCCACGCTGTTGTCGGCCGCCTTCTTGCTGCTCTCGCTTTCTGGAGTGTGTGCGCAGTCGGCGCGAGCCATCAAGCTGATCAACCCGTATCCGCCTGGTGGCGGCGCCGACGTGCTTGCCCGCATTCTGGTCAACGAGATCGGCAACCTGGGCGGCCCGACGCTCGTAGTCGAGAACCGGCCTGGGGCGGGTACCGTGATCGGGACGCAGGACGCCGTGCGCGCCGCGCCGGACGGTAATACGCTGTTGATCACCAACAATGCGCTCCTGCTGGCGCCGCACCTGCGCAAGCTTGATTTCAGCCCGCTGACGAGCCTGGAGCCGATCTGCGGCGTCGGCTCTACCCCGACCGTCGTCATCGTCAACAGCGCATCGCCCTATCATTCACTGAACGAACTCATCGCCGCCGCGCGCCACAAGGCGGGCGGCGTGACGTTCGGCGCCGGTATCGGGGCGCTGTCGCAAGTCACCTACGCGATGCTGATGCATCGCGCCGGCTTCAAAATGACCCTGGTGCCGTTCACGGGCACGCTGCCTGAAGTCGAGGCAGTCTATGGCGCGCATATCGATACGGCCTTTGTCGACTATCCGCCGGCGCAGGGGTTGTTGCAGGCCGGCAAGTTGCGGGCGCTCGCAACCGGCTCGCGGACGCGTACCGACTGGCTGCCAAACGTGCCGACCGTCGACGAGCTCGGCTATCCCGGTTTTGAGATCGACCTGTGGTACGGCGTGTTCGCCCCGGCGCACACGCCGGCTTCATTCGTCGCACAGATGACCGGATGGCTCACCAAGGCCGTGCAGGTGCCGACGGTAAAGGCGTTGCTTCGCACCCAGGGCATCGAGACTACCGGCGTGTGCGGGCCGCCGTTTGCCGTCGATCTGCGCAAGCGCTTCGCCGAATACGGGCAGGTCATTGCCGACGCTCACATCAAAACCGAATAGGCGGCCAGCCAATGCGTCAGATGATCATGGTCGGCTTTCTGCAGGCGCAGAATTGCACCAACCATCCGAGTTCGTGGCGCCACCCGCAGTCACGGACGGACAGTTGGTCCCCGGAGTTTTACCGGCAAATCGGCCGTGTGCTGGAGGAGGGCAAGTTTCACCTGGGCTTCTTCGATGACCGCCTGTCGATGCCGGACATGTACGGCCGCAACCATGCCCACACGGTCCAGCATGGCATTCGCTGCGTAAAGCTGGATGCCCTGACGGTGCTCACCGTCATGGGCATGGCAACCGAACGCCTCGGGCTCGGCGCCACCTATTCGACCAGCTACTACGAGCCGTTCCACGTAGCGCGTGTGTTTGCCACCCTCGATTTGATGACCGGCGGCCGCGCGGCCTGGAACGTGGTCACCTCGCTCAATGACGGTGAAGCGCAGAACATGGGGCGCGACGAGGTCTTGGACCACGACCTGCGCTATGACCGCGCCGACGAGTTCATGGAAATCGTGCACGGGCATTGGGACGCCTGGGAAGACGACGCGGTCGTCCAGGACAAGACAAGCGGCCTGTTCGCGCATCCGGCCAAGGTGCATCGGCTGGACTATGAAGGCCGCTACTATCGTTCGCGCGGGCCGTTCACGGTGCCGCGCTCGGCACAGGGCCATCCGGTCATCATTCAGGCCGGGTCGAGTGGGCGCGGCCGGCGGTTCGGCGCCCGGTGGGGCGAGATGATCTTCGTCGCCTATCCAAACGCCGAGATTGGCCGGCGCGACTATGCGGCGTTCAAAGCCGAGGTTTCGCGCTGTGGCCGCGATCCCGACCATGTGAAAATTACCCAGCTGATCAATACCGTCGCTGCATCGACCAAAGCCGAAGCCGAGGACAAGTGGGCGATGATCGACAGCCTGCCACTTGAGATCGATGCCCTGTCGCTGCTCTCCGAGGCGCTCAATTTCGATTTCGCCAGAAAGGGCTTGGACGAACCGTTCAGCGACGCCGAAATCGCGGCCATGTCCGGCCTCCAGGGCATACGCGATCGGGTCCTGCAAGGTAGCGGCAAGCGCAACCCGACCGTGCGCGATTTCATCCGGATCAGCGGCCGCGGGCGGGTGCACAACCCGATCGTCGGGGGGCCGAAAGAGGTCGCCGATCAACTCGAAGCCTGGTTCGCTTCTGCCTGCGACGGCTTCGTGCTTTCGGCCACCCACGTCCCCGGAGCCTATGAGGATTTCGTGCGCTTTGTGGTGCCCGAATTGCAGCGCCGCGGCCTCTTCCGCAAGGCGTTCGCCGGCCCAACGTTGCGCGAGAATCTCGGTCTGCCGGTGCCCGTGCGGAACTCTTGGGGTGGCGCAAAGCTGCCGCCGAACGCGGCTAAAGCGAACTGAAACGAGCTGGCTGCGTGTACAATTTGTGCTGGAAACAGTGGCGTTGGGCCACCAAAGTGAACGCGCGTTTATTTATGTGCCGTTTATGGTGGCCGCGCTCTATTTGTTGAATATTTTCCTGCTTTTGCGTGGCCGCGACCAAAAAAAGCCTTCGTCTGATTCAAACCTTATTGCCTCAGCGGCGTTTAGGTTTGATAACATGCGCTGCCGGGGGGTGACGTGCACGTTGCGGACCGTCGGAAGGGCACTCATATTTCGATTGCTGCTTCGTTGTCCCGTCATTTTTCCGCGTTAACGAGGCCGGGAGCTCCCTCGGCCAGATTCAGGGTCCCAGACACAATATGAGCGTCACATCGGTTGAGAGAGCCGGAGCCCCGTTTCATGCCCTGCAGACTGCCAGCGTGCAGCGCTCCGGCGCATGGGCATATTTCGTCTATGCGCTGATTTTCTTCGGTTTTATCGTCACCGTCTACTGGCAATTGAGCGGCGTACTGCCGCACATCCTGGCGCTGCTGAACGAGAACAGCTACGGCTGGCTGATCGCCTACCCGAGCCTGTTCTGGACAGCCGCTGGGTTGCTGCTGCTCGGTGCGCGCACGCTGTGTTGGGCAATCTACCGACCCATACCGCCGATCGCGCGTGAAGATGCGCCCTTCATCACGGTGATCATTCCGGCCTACAACGAAGGTGCGATGGTGATGAATGCCATCACCTCGATCGTCGAGGCCGACTATCCGCGCGACAAGATCGAGATCATCGCCATCGACGACGGCAGCAAGGACGATACCTGGAATTACATCTCGGCCGCCGCGCAGCGCTATCCCGATCTGGTGACGGCACTGCGGCAGGACCGCAATCGCGGCAAGCGCGAGGCCATGGCGGTGGCCATCGGCCGGGCGCGCGGCGATATCTTCGTCACCGTCGACAGCGATAGCGTGATCGAAAAAGGGGCACTCCTTGCGATCGTCGCTCCGTTCAATAATCCGCGGGTGGGCGCGGTCGCCGGCAAGGTGCTGGTCTACAATCGCCGGAGCGGCATCATTCCGCGCATGCTGCATGTCCGCTTCATTCTGTCCTTCGACTTGCTGCGGGCATCCGAGTCGGCCTTCGGCAACGTCTATTGCTGCCCGGGCGCGCTCACCGCGTTGCGCGCGTCCGCCGTCAGGCCGGTGCTGCGGCGCTGGCTCGATCAGCATTTTCTCGGCGTGCGCTGCACGTTCGGCGAGGATCGGGCGATGACCAATCTGCTGTTCATGGAGGGCTACGACGCCGTCTACCAGCAGAACGCGGTCGTCCATACCGAAGTCCCCGAGGTGTTTCCGAAGCTCTGCAAGATGTTCCTGCGCTGGGACCGCAGCTACGTCCGCGAGGAGTTTCAGTACCTGCGCACCATCGTCTGGCGCCGGCCGCTCAAGACCCGTATCGCCACGCTGCTCGATCGCGTGGTCGCCAACTTCCGCTATCCGGTGATCTACGCCTCGCTGGCGGCGCTGCCGATCATGATCTGGAACGAGCCGACGATGTTCCCGCGCCTCATGCTGGCGATGGGGTTGGGTGCGGCGCTAAGCACATTCCACTACCTGCGCAGCGAGCGGTCGTTCGAGTATTTCTACGCTATTCTGTACTCCTACTTCTGGCTGTTCACGCTGTTCTGGATCTTCCCCTATGCGCTGGTGACCGCGCGGGCGCGCTCGTGGATGACGCGCTAACACGTCAGCACCAAAGCAAATTTTGGCGCCGCGGCCCGGGTCGTCCGACCCGCCGCGGCGTCGCCATTTTTGGCGTCGCGCATTGTGCGCCGATGCCTCATGTTTCCATGCACGGGTCGGCGGCGTAGCATCTGCCGCTGACGCCACATCATGGAGACGACGATGCTGTTGGATCATCGCACCTATACGCTTCGCCCGGGCACACTGCGCAAACAGCTTGAACTTTATGAGCAGTACGGCTTCGGCCCGCAGAAGCGTTTCTTCGGCGAACCGCTGGCGTGGCTCATTCCCGAGACCGGCGACGTCAACAGCTTTGTCCATATCTGGGTCTATGAGGACTTTGCCGACCGCGCCAAGAAGCGCGCGGCCTTGTTCAAGGATCCGGAGTGGCTGGTCTACCTCGAGAAGAACGCGGCTGCTGGCTACCTGGTCAAGCAGGAAAGCAAGCTGATGTCGCCCGCGCCGTTCGCGCCGATCAAACGGTGATAGGCCAGCTCCGATCGCAGGATGCCGCTGCAAAATCGCGTCACGCCGTTTGCCGATCTGACCGCCGTGCCGGCGCGCGGCCTCTTCATGGGCAATCGTGGCGGCCGTTTTCACACCGACGCGAAGACGCTGACGGCGCGGCGCTGGGCGTCGCCACAATGGATCTGCTGCGTACTCGACTTCAAGGGACGGCATCGCGACGTCTGGGGCCGCTTCTATACCGAACTGTTCTTTCTCGATGAACCGACGGCGCTCGCGGCCGGCCACCGGCCCTGCTTCGAGTGCCGCCGACAGGACGCCCTGGCCTTCGCCGAGACATGGCGGGATGCCGAAGGTCTGCGTGCGCGGCCCCGCGCCGGCGAAATGGACAATGTGCTTCATCGCGAGCGCCTGCGGGGACGAGCGAAGCGCCTGCATCGGCGACCCATCGAGACATTGCCCGACGGCGCCTTTGTTGCGCTGGAGGAGGGAGCTTTTGCGGTGCGTGGCGATACGCTTTTGCGCTGGACGCCGGATGGCTACCACGGTCGCAAGCAGCGGCCTCGCGGTCTCACGGTCGATGTGCTCACGCCTCCGGCAATCGTCGCAGTGCTGTCCGCCGGCTACCGTCCCGCACTGGCATCCAAGTGCGGATAAGCCGGAATGAACCGCGTCGCGCCTGCAGCCGACAAACGGCCGCGTCGGTGGGGACTGCATCCTTTTCGTGCGCCTTTTGGGGAGAGGACAATGCGTGCCATTTTCATCTTGATCGCCGTCACGCTTGCTTCGGCAATCCAGGTGCCGGCCGGTGCTGAAGAACCGTCCTATCTGGGAGCCTGGAAATTCGTTTCCGCCGTTCCCGCACCGTGGGCACCGTCGTCGCAGAAGGTAGAGGAAGCTGAGATGAAGCAGTTGATCGGCAAGACCGTAACTTTCGGACCAAAGGCGAATCACGGGCCCAAAGGTGTTTGCCTGCAAGGGGCCACATTACAAGGTGTCGGACTTTTCGGCCGACATGCTGTTTGAAGGCCAATTCGGCGAGATGCATGACACCGACCGCAGCAAGGACCCGCTGCAGCTCGCGCATGCGCTGGGCTTCACCGGAACGGCCTTCAGGACACTTGAGACCGGTTGCGAGATCGACTGGCATTTCGTCGATCCGGGCACCGTAGAGATCGGTCTCAATAACTACGTCTACACCTTGAAAAAGCAGTAGAGAGGTCTGGCGGCTGCGACCCGCTTAGCCCCGGAACGCCGCCTTGATGGCTTCGACGCCCTGGCCGGATTTCGCGGCGGCGATGATACGGGCCTCCTGCTTCAACAGTCCGTCGAGCGCATCGCGCATGGCGTCGATTTTGTCGACCGGAACGATCACCGCGCCGTGGCGATCGGCGTGGATGAGGTCGCCGGATTTCGTGGCCATCCCGTGGATCGTGACCGGAATGCCGAAATCGACCACATGCACATAGGCATGCGATGGACCGACCGATCCGGCCAGCATCTGAAAGTCGAGCGCCACCGCCGGAATGTCGCGCACGGAGCCGTTCGTCACGGTGCCGAGACAGCCGAGCGCCTTGTGCACGTTGGTCTGCACTTCACCCCAGAACGCGCCATAACCGGCCGGTTCATCGAGATCCTGGATCAGCACCACACTCGGCTGCGGCGCGCCGCCCACATAGTCGAGGTAGTCCATGCGCTTTTGCATGTAGCTCGCACCGCTGACCGCGTCGCGGGCGCGCATGGTGACGGTTTTGGCGAAGCCCACCATCGGCGCCAGATCGGGAAACGGGCAATGCAGATGCGCCACCGTGTAGCCGGCGCCGCGGCGCTCGGGCGCGACGATTTCGATCAGGTTGCACACGGTCGGCGTATCGATCGACCGAAGAAATGCGAATTGGCTGTCCGACACCATGACGTTCCCCGCTGCTGAAACTCGGTTGTTTAGCGTCCCCACGCCACCGCGACGATGGCGGCGATGATCAACTGCATGGCGAGAATGGCCGCTACGCACCCGGTCCACCCCGCGAACGACCAGGCCAGGCCGCCCAGAAAGGCGCCGGCGCTGCCGCCGACATAAAAGCTTGTAGCGTAGAGGCCGACCGCGGACGAGCGACCTTCCCTGGCAGTCGCTGTGACATAGCCGGTCGATATGGCTTGGCAAACCATGCCGCAGACCGCGCACAGCGTCAGCCCTGCCATGATGATGCTGACCGGCGGCGCCAGAAGCAGGAGCGCGCCAACGATCCACAGCGCGATGACGCCCAACACGAACGGGCGCCGGCCGAATAGCGTCATGGCGCGTCCGACCCATGGCACGATTGGGCTGGAGACGAGGTAGGTGAAGAAAAGGGCGCCAAGCAATGTCGGTGAAAACCGGTACGGCGGCGCGGCGAGATGGAAGCTCACATAGGTGAATGTAGCGATGAAGTTGAACAGCACGCCGAAGCCGATTGCGTAGGTGGCGACCAGTCGCGGATCGCGAAAGTGCCGCACCATCTGAATGAGCGAAACGCTAAGGCCACCGGAGCGGACGAAGCGCTGTTCGCGGGGCAGCATCAGCGAGACCATCACGGCAGCCACGAGGGTGAGCAACGCGACCACCGCGAAGGCCAGGCGCCACCCGATCAGGTCGGTCAGAAAGCCCGGTATGAAGCGGCCGCAAAAGCCACCGATGCTGGTGCCTGAAATGTAGAGGCCGGCGACCCGTGGGACGTCGGCTGGCGGCCACTCATCGCCGATATAGGCCACAGCGACAGTGAAGATCGGCGGCAGCAGCAAACCTTGGACGAAGCGCCAGAATACAAATTGCGGGACGGTCACGACGAGCGTCATGATGAGCGTCGGCACAATGATGGCGAACATTGCCACAACGATCAGGCGCTTGCGGCCGACGACGTCGGCGAGCACGCCGGTAAATGGTGCGGTCAGCGCAATAGCGCCGGTGCCGGCGGTCACCAGCCAGGAAATTTCGCCGGCACTGACGCCGAATTCGCGCGCCAGCGCCGGCAGCAAGGCCTGGACCGAGTAGAGATTGACGAAGGCGCAGAAGCCAGCCGTGGCGATCGCCAAGCTGCGGACGTCGATGGCCATACCCCGATTATGGGCGAGAGGCGGCGCTAAAGCACGAGGCGGTGACGACTACAGCTGCAGGATCGAGTCGAAATCCCAGGTCGAATTGGTGGGATTTTCGCCGATTCGGACCGTCTTATCGTCGAGGAAGCGGTAGGGCGGCACCGGCAGATTGTACGGCGCCGGCACGCCGCTATAGACGCGTCCTGCGGCGTCGTATTTCGAGCCGTGGCAGGGGCAGAAATAGCCGCCGATCCAATTTGCGACCGGCGTGGTCGGGCTCGGCGCCGGATAGAACAGCGGGATGCAGCCGAGATGCGTGCAGATGCCGACCAGCACGCCGTATTCCGGCTTGATCGAACGATGCCAATTGGTGGCGTAAGGCGCTTGCTGCCCATTCGCGGAATTCGGGTCTGCCAGCAGCGAGGTGTCCTGGGTGTTCTGGAGCATCGCCAGCGACTTGCTTCGACCGATGGTAAATCCAGATCGGCCGCTCGCGCCAGCGCACCATGATCTGGGAGCCTTCCTCGATCTTGCTCACGTCCACGTCGACCGGCCCACCGGCCGCCAGCGTCGAGGCATCCGGGTTCATCTGCTGGACCAGCGGTACCAGGGTGGCGGCGACCCCGACCGCGCCGACCATGCCGGTTGCGATGTAGAGGAAATCGCGCCGCGAGGGGGCTTCCGGATGCTCGAATGTGGAGGATGCGCTATTCGCCATTTCCAGGCCTTCTTTCGCTGATGACCGAGTCTTGCTGACAACCAAGTCTTGGAGGGTCTTCTTGGAGACTTCTTACTTGGAAACTCTTGGCGGCTTTATGTCGGCACCGGAACGCTTCGTCAATCCAGCGCTGCGCGGGCCCTTGCGGCAGTTTCGCCCGGCGTACCGGAGGCATCGATCGGCCGCCAATCAAGCGAGCCGAGGTCGTAGTTTTCCTGCGTCCGGGCCACGTCGGCCGTAGCATCGGACGCGTCGCCCCGGCGCACTCCGACGCGCGCCAGGCGGGCTTGCAGGTTCGCGGTGAGAAAGAGCCCCTGGAGGGGAACTCCGGTCTTTTCCGCGGCTGCCGCCAGGTCCGCGCGTTCACCCGGCTGGGCGAACACCGCGTCGACTATCGCGGCGTGCCCTGCGGCAAGAATGCGGCGCGCCTTGTCGGCGAGAATCGCATAGACGCGGGCGTTGACCGCTGCAGTGTAAGCCTGTTCCGGAAGCCTTTCCGTCTCGCCGGCGCCGAACAGCGATTTTCGTTCGACATCCGAGCGCACGATCACGGCGCCCGGCATTGGCCCGATCTGCGGCGCGAGCATCCGTGCAAGCCGCGTCTTGCCGGTGCCTGAGAGCCCGCCGACGGCAATGAATCGCGGGGGCGGTGGGGCGATAGCGCGTTTGGCGAAATCGAAATAGGCACGTGCCGACTTGGCGATAGCTGGGCGGTCATGAGATGCGGCGCGGTCCATCCGCGCCGCCGTGACCATGGCGCGGATCGACGCCCGTATTGTGAGAAGGAATGGTAGCGCGGCGAGCCCGTCGAGATCCTCGGTGTTGTGGGTCTCGGTCAGATACCGGTTGAACACGACGTTCGCCGCTTCGGCCAATCCGCGTTCGAGCAAGTCCATCAGCAGGAAGGCAAGATCGTAGAACACGTCGCCGGAGGCGATGATGTCCGAGAATTCGATGGCGTCGAACAGGACGGGCTTGCCGCCGATCAGCGCGATGTTGCCGAGGTGAAGGTCGCCGTGAATCCGGCGAATAAGGCCGCGCCGGCCGCGCTCCCGCAGCAGCGGGATAATGCGCTCGTACGCGACGCGGCTGTCGCGCGCGAGTGCATCCACTTCCGGCGGCGGGAAGACTTTTCGGGTATTCGCGGAATGCAGCAGCATGCTCGTCAATGTAGGAGCCGAGCGCGTCGATCCAGGGCTTAGCCTCGACCGGCTTGGCGCGCGCATGGGCAGCGGCGACCGCACGACCCAACGCGTCGGCGAGCGCCTCGTCAATCTCGCCGGCCAAATGGTCGAGCGTGCGCTGTTCGTCGAACCGCCGCATTTCGACTGCCCATTCGACGGGCGGACCATCGCCGCCGATCGCGAGAGCTCCATCGGCCTGCCGCGTGATGGCGACCACGCGGCGATAGATTTCGGGCGCATAGGGCGCATTGACCGAAAGCTCGGCGTCGCAGGCGGCCTTGCGCTTGTCGAGCGTCGAATAGTCGAGGAATGGGAAGCGCACGGCGCGCTTGATCTTCAGCACCTGATCGCCGACGAGAAAAACCGATGCGGCGTGGGTATCGATGCGCTTGACCGCGCGGCCGCCATGCGTGGCCGGGGCGGCCAGAAAGGCAAATACCTCGTCCTGCCCGTCAGCTGCGTTGTTCAAGCGGCTGCTCCGACACCGGTTTCCGTTGTTCGGCAAAGCGGGTTCCCGGCCTTCCCGAACTTGCGCTATTCATACGCCTATTGAACGTCGAGGAGATGCCCCATGCGCGCCAAAGATAACATGCGCACCGCCGCCGAAGTTCTGGTCGATCAGTTGGTCGTGCATGGCGTGCAGCACGTGTTCTGCGTGCCGGGCGAGAGCTACCTCGCCGTGCTCGATGCCTTTCACGACAGCGCGCTCAACGTGACCGTCTGCCGGCAGGAAGGCGGCGCTTGCATGATGGCCGAAGCGGTCGGCAAGGTTACGGGCCGGCCCGGCGTATGCTTCGTCACCCGCGGCCCGGGCGCCACCAATGCTTCGGCCGGCATTCACATCGCCCGGCAGGACTCGACGCCGCTTGTGATGTTCGTCGGCCAGATCGGGCGCGATATGCGCGAGCGCGAAGCGTTTCAGGAACTCGACTACCGCGCGGTGTTCGGCTCGATGACCAAGTGGGCGACCGAGATCGACGACCCGGCGCGCGTGCCGGAAATCGTGTCGCGCGCGTTTCATACTGCGGCCAACGGTCGGCCGGGTCCGGTTGTCATCGCCATTCCGGAAGACATGCTGACCGAGCGTGTTGCCGTCGCCGACGCGCCGCCATTTGCGCTGATCGAGACCTCGCCGGGTCCCACCGAAATGGAAAAGTTCGCACAGATGCTGTCGGAGGCGCGCGCGCCGATCATGCTGCTCGGCGGCAGCCGCTGGTCGCAGGCGGCTTCCGATGCCATTGCGCGCTTTGCGCAGAAGCACGCCTTGCCGGTCGCCACGACGTTCCGCCGCGCGCATTTGTTCGACGCGCTGCATCCCTGCTACGCCGGCGACCTCGGCATCGGGCCGAGTCCGAAGCTGCTCGAGCGCATCAAGGGCGCGGATCTAGTCGTCCTGGTCGGTGGACGGCTCGGCGAATTGCCGTCGCAGAGCTACACGCTGTTCGATATTCCGCGCCCGCAGGTACCGCTGGTTCACGTGCACCCCGGCGTCGAAGAACTCGGCCGCGTCTACAGCCCGAACCTTGCGATCCATGCGACGCCCACGGCCTTTGCGGCGGCACTGGACAAACTCGAACTGCCGCGTCCGCTGCGCGGCGATGCGGAAGCCGCGCATGCCGATTATCTGGCATGGACCGAGAAGCCCACCGAGCAGCCCGGCTCGGTCAATTTCGGCGCCGTGATGGTGTGGCTGCGCGACAATCTTCCGGCCGACGCGATCATCTGCAATGGCGCCGGCAATTACGCGGCCTGGATCCACCGCTTCCTGCGCATGCGCCGCTTCGGCCAGCACGTGGCGCCGACCGCGGGCTCGATGGGTTTTGGCGTGCCGGCTGCCGTCGGCATGAAGCGGCTTTACCCCGAGCGTCCCGTCGTATGCATCGCGGGCGATGGCGATTTCCTGATGAACGGGCAGGAATTCGCCACGGCGGTTCAGTATGACCTGCCGATCATCACGATCATCAGCGACAACGGCATCTACGGCACCATCCGCATGCACCAGGAGCGCGAATATCCGGGCCGTATCTCGGCGACGCAGTTACGCAATCCGGACTTTGCCGCATATGCGCATGCGTTCGGCGGCTTCGGCATTTCGGTCGAGCGCACCGAGGATTTTCCGGCGGCGTTCAGGCAGGCGCAGGCTAGCGGCAAGCCGGCGATCATCCGCCTGAAAATCGATCCCGAAGCGATCACGCCAGGGACGACGCTCGAGAAGATCCGTGCCAAATCGCTGGCGGATAAAAATCGCTGAGCGGCCGCCTTGCCGTTGCGCCGCGCCGTTCCCAGCTATCGGCGTGAGAGGACACCGGCCGGGCAGGGCTGCTCGACACGGCAGGCTCGAGGAGATTGCACCGATGAAAATGATTTTGGGGTCTCTGGCCCTGGCTTCTGCCATGGCACTTACCGCTGTGCCTGCCGATGCGAAAGGCTGCATCAAAGGCGCCATCGTCGGCGCGGTGGCCGGCCATTACGCCCATCACCACGCGCTGATCGGCGCGGCGGCTGGCTGCGTGGTTGGCCGCCATATGGCCAAGAAGCGCGCACTGGAACAACAAGGGCACGACGCGAAACAGAACCAGGCTCCAGAGCCCGATCCAACCAATGACATGAAGGACTAAGGTCTAGATCGCGAACCGTTTCTCGCGCGGCATCAGAAAATCCGTCACTCCGCCTTGATGCCGGCGGCTTTGATGATCGGCCACCATTTTTCGACTTCGGACTTCTGAAAAGCGTAAAGCGCCTCGGGCGTCTCTTGGTCGCGCGGATAGATTTCTTGGGCGAGATCGGTGAGCCGCTTGCGCGTTGCTGGGTCGGCGAGTGAATCGACAGCCGCGGCATTGAGCTTGGCGACGATATCCTTCGGCATGCCTTTCGGCGCCCACATCGCGTGCCAGAAATAGAAATAGTAGCCGGGCATGCCCGCCTCGTCGGTGGTCGGAATGTCGGGTGCGATGGCGATGCGGTTCTTCGACGTCACGGCATAGGCTTTGAGCGCCCCGGACTTGACGTGAGGAAGCGATACGGCAGGCGTATCGAGCTGAATGTCGGTGATGCCGGCAAGCAGATCGTTGGTCGCAAGCCCGGCGCTCCGATAGGCCACCATCTGCCAGTGCAAACCCAGCATGTTTTCCATCAATACACCGGCGACGTGGCTCGGGCTGCCAACGCCGGAGGTGCCCATGGTGGTCTTGTCGCCGTTGGCTTTGAGCCAGGCGACCAGCTCTTTCAGATTGTTGGCGGGCATCGTCTTGCGCGCGTCGATCAAGAACGGCTGCGTGGCGACGAGTGCGATCGGCTGAAAATCGTTGAGCAAGTCGAACGGCAGCTTGTAGATCGCGCCATTGGCGACGTTGGTTCCCCACATGCCCCAGAGAATTGTGTAGCCATCGGGTGCGGAGCGCTCGGCGCGCGTGACGCCGATAGTGCCGGCAGCTCCGGCGACGTTTTCGACCACAATCGGCTGGCCCAGCCGTTTGCTCATGGCTTGCGCCATGATGCGGCCGAGGACGTCCGTGGAGCCGCCAGGGGCCAGCGGGACGATCATGGTTATGGGGTGCGATGGATAGTTGTCCGCCTTCGCCGGGGCTGCGGCCACGAGAGCAAGAGTGAGGGCGACCGCGATACTGGCGCGCGATCCTGAATTGACCGATCATGAGCACGTCCTCCCAGCCACGTGTTTCTTCTCGAACCCACTCTTAGCAGAGGCGGCTCTTGCGCCTAGAGGGGCGCGACAATCGCAGCAACCGCACGCTCGGCAGGTCGCGTTGCGGCTCAGTTTGAATCATGGTTCAGTTGTTGGCGGACACGGCGATTCTTTCCTAGGTCGCAATGCCTTATCGGCGCACTGAAAATGTCAGCCGCCGGCTTGCTGCGCGCCACGCGGCGATCGTTGACGCGGCGCGGCAGGCGGCGAGCGAGGGCGGTATGGCCGCGGTGCAGATCGCGCCGGTGGCGGAGCGCGCCGGAATCGCAGCCGGTACGGTCTACCGGTATTTCCCGGGGAAGACCGATCTGGTCGCGGCGCTGATTGCGCAAATATCGGAGCGCGAGATCGGCGTGTTGCGCCGTGCCGCCGCCGCGGCGCCCGGCCCGCTGTCGGCGATGGCCGCGGCGATCATGACGTTTGCGGCGCGGGCGCTGCGCCATCGCCGTCTCGCTTTCGCGGTGATCGCCGAACCGATCGACGCTGAGCTTGAAACGGCGCGGCTGTCATTTCGCCGCGCGCTTGCCGCCGAATTTGCTGCGTTGATCACGGCGGCGATGACCGACAGGCACCTGCCGGAGCAGGACGCAGCGATCTCGGCGGCGGCGCTGCTCGGCCTTCTGGTCGAAGGGCTCGTCGGTCCGCTCGCACCGGACGCTGCCGGGCGTGGGCGCGAGATCGTGCAATCACTCACGCTACTTGGGCTGCGCGCGCTCGGTGTCGCAGATGCGCGGGCGCGCGGTCTTGTTGTCCAGATAGCAGCGCCGGCGGAGCCGTAACGCAGGACTTCAGTGCGACATCAGCACCGGTGCCGTCATTGAGCGCAAGATGCTGTGCGTGACGCCGCCGAGCACGAACTCGCGCAGCCGCGAGTGCCCGTAACCGCCCATGACAACGAAATCAGCGCCGAAATCGGCAGCGTGCGACAAGATGGCATCGGCAACGTCGATGCTGCCTTCGCTGATGCGCTTGATGTCAACCTTCAGGCCGTGGCGAGCGAGGTGTTGTCCCATGTCGGCGCCTGGAATTTCGTCTTTCTTGCCGCGCTCGTTGGTGACGATCACCACTTCGACCAGCCCGGCACGCTCCAGGAGCGGCATTGCATCGGCGATGGCACGCGCCGCCTGACGGCTGCCGTCCCAGCACACCATGACTCTGTCGAGCTTCAGTGGCGCCTTCTGAATGTAAGGCACCATGATCACCGGCCGGCCGGATTCGAACAGCACACTTTCGGCGATCAGTTCTTCCACACTGCCGCCTTTCTCCGCTTCGGCCTGGCCGACGATGGCGAGATCGAAACGGCGCGCGATCTGTCCAAATTGCTGGCCGGCCCCGGCAAAGCTGGCCGCCAGCATGGTCGGCTCGGCCGTGACGCCGGCGCGGTCCGCTGCTGCCGAAAAATGGCTCATGGCGGCCTTCGCCGCTTCCTCGCTGTCGTGCTGCTGCGTTTCGATCACCTCGGGCGGGATGTAGCCGGTCGAGGCGACCGGAACGATCGGGTCATAGGCGAATGCAATGCCGGTGACGTGGGCGTCGAGAGCCGCCGCGACCGAGACGGCATAATCGCCGGCATAGTTGCCGCCTTCGGCGACGCTGAGGTTGACGACAATATCCTTGATGATCATGGCGGCCACTCCCTTGTGCCGACGGTCTTAAGCCGCCTTTGTAACAAATTATACAGCGCGCGAATTGAGACAGATCAAGCTTATAGCGGGAAGTCTTCCGCTATTTCTTCTTGTTGCCATCGGCGTCGAACTGGCTGAGATAGGCCCACAGGTCCTTGATCTTCTGATCCTTGTCCGGACCGGTAATGCCGGGAAACATCATGTTGATGTTCGGGATCATGGTCGCCGGGGCGGCGATGTATTGCGTGAACGTGGGCTGATTCCAGATGACCGGCCCTTTGCTCGCCGGCGTGCCGCTCTTGCCGGCTGCGACCATGGCGGCAGAGTAATTGAAGTCCGGCAGGCTGCCGGCTCTGCGGCCATCAAGACCGTTGAGCGGCGGGCCGAGCATGGCGACGGCGTCCGGACCGACCTGATGGCATGCCTTGCAGACGGTGAAGACCTTTTCGCCGTTGGCGGCGTCCTGCGCGAATGCGGTGCTGAATAAGGCAACGAGGACGGCCGCCCCTATGAATACGCGTTTCATTCCAATCCTTCTCCCTTGGGTATTCTGACGTATCGCGCGCCAACGCGCTACGCCGCGCCGCTGCTCCCTGCGCGGCGTCAGCCGTTCAAGCCGGGTGGGCGGGGCCTGTCAACGGCCAAGATGTGTTCGGGTTGCGGTGCTTGAATCGCGCTATAATGCGCAAGGCAGAGGAAACGAGTGGAGGTCGCGAATGCCAGTGGCGATGCCGGAAGCGGACGACGCAGTGCTCAGGCGCCGGTCCGAGATCGTGGCGGCGCTGCAGCGTATCGTCCCCGGCGAGGGCGTGATCGCGTCCGAGGACGGCATGCGTCCGTTCGAGAGCGATGGCCTCACCGCCTATCGCCAGTTGCCGATGGTCGTTGTGTTGCCGGAAACGACCGCTCAGGTCGCGGCCGTTCTCGGTTACTGCCATCGCGAGGGCGTGCGCGTCGTGCCACGCGGGGCAGGGACCTCGCTATCGGGCGGAGCCTTGCCGCTTGGCGATGGTGTGCTGCTTGGCATGGCCAAGTTCAACCGCATCCGTGAGATCGATTTCGACAATCGCGTCGCCGTAGTCGAGCCCGGGGTGACCAATCTTGCGGTTTCGCAGGTGACCGAACATGCCGGCTTCTACTATGCGCCCGACCCGTCCTCACAGATTGCCTGCACCATCGGCGGCAACGTAGCGGAAAATTCCGGCGGAGTGCATTGCCTCAAATACGGCGTCACCACCAACAATGTGCTCGGCTGCGAGCTGGTGCTGATAACCGGAGAGGTGTTGCGACTCGGCGGCAAGCATCTCGACGCCGCTGGCTACGATCTGCTCGGGATTGTCACCGGGTCCGAAGGTCTGCTCGGCGTCGTGACCGAAGTGACGGTGCGGATCCTGAAGAAGCCGCAGACTGCGCGCGCGGCGCTGATCGGTTTTCCCACGTCGGAAGACGGCGGCGCCTGCGTCGCCCGTATCATCGGATCCGGCATCATTCCGGGCGGCATGGAGATGATGGACGGTCCCGCCATCAAGGCGGCCGAGGATTTCGTGCATGCCGGCTATCCGCTCGATGTCGAAGCCTTGTTGATCGTTGAACTGGACGGTCCGGCCGCCGAGGTCGACCACCTGCTCGATCGGGTGCAGAAGATTGCGGGCGACTGCCGCGCCGTGACCTGCCGCGTGTCAAACTCCGAGGAAGAGCGGCTGCTGTTCTGGGCCGGCCGCAAGGCGGCATTCCCTGCTGTCGGGCGCATCTCGCCGGATTATTACTGCATGGACGGCACCATTCCGCGCGCCAAGCTGCCGCTGGTGCTCAAACGGATGCAGGAGCTGTCGCAAAAGTACAGCCTGCGCGTCGCCAACGTGTTCCACGCCGGCGACGGCAATCTGCATCCGTTGATCCTTTACGATGCCAACAAGCCGGGTGAACTGGAGCGCGCCGAGCAATTCGGCGCCGATATTCTTCTGCTCTGCGTCGAGGTCGGCGGCGTCCTCACTGGCGAGCACGGCGTCGGCGTCGAGAAGCGCGATCTGATGCCGGCGATGTTCAACGAAGCCGATCTTAACCAGCAGCAACGGCTCAAATGCGCGTTCGATGACAAAAGCCTGCTCAATCCCGGCAAGGTGTTCCCGACCTTGCACCGCTGCGCCGAACTCGGCCGCATGCACGTTCACGCCGGCCGCATCGCCTTTCCCGATCTGCCGCGGTTTTAAAAATTCGCCGTCCACTGGACTTCCGGCAAACAAAGCTCACCATGCAATTCGGTCTTTTCTGTTCAGCGCAGGCCAATAACAGCGATCTCCCGGCGGAAACCGGGCAGGGTTTCCGCGACTATCTCGAATTCAACGTCGCCGCCGAGGCGCTCGGCTTCAAGTCGAGCTTTCTGGTCGAGCATCATTTCACCGGCTGGAACCAGGTCTCATCGACGCTGATGCTGCTGATGGCGCTCGCCATGCGCACCAAGACGCTGCGGCTGGGTTCTGCTGTGATGGTGCTGCCGTGGCACAACCCGGTATTGCTCGCCGAACAGGCGGCGACGCTCGATCTGGTCTCCGGTGGCCGCTTCGATTTCGGCATCGGCAAGGGCTACCGGCATAGCGAGTTCCATGGCTTTCAGATTGTGCCGGACGAGGCCGAGGCGCGGTTCGACGAGGCTGTCGAACTGATGACGCGCGCATTCACGATGCGCGAGCGATTCTCACACCGCGGCCGCTTCTGGCATTTCGAGGACATCGTGGTCGAGCCGCCGCCGGCGCAGAAACCGCATCCGCCCTTCTGGGTCGCCGCCGCCAGTGCGCCGTCGATCCGCCGCGCCGCGGCGCGCGGCTTTAATCTGATCCTCGATCAGTACGCCTCGCCGCAGCAGATCGCCGAGCGCATCGCGCTTTACCGGGACGAATGCCGGCGTAACGGATACAAATTCGATCCAGCGCAGATTGCCGTCGCGCGCCAGCTCTACGTCGCGCGCGATGAGGCCGACAGGCAGGCAGCGCTACTGCGTCAGGCGGCCTACACAAAGCGCACGGTCGACGTCTCGCGCGCGCCCAGCCGTGTCGGCGGCTCGCATGTACTGGCCTATGCGGACAAGGCCGGCGGCACAGAGGCGTATGCGCTCTACGGCTCACCTGATAAAATCGCCGCGAGCCTCCAAGCCTTGCAGAATGCCGGCGCGGATTATGTTCTGCTCACGGTCTCGGGCGGGGTCGAACAACTCAACCGCTTCGCGCGCGACATCATGCCGGCCTTTGCGCGTTCCGCGCCGATGGGCGCGGCGGCCGAATGAAAAGTCTGTCGATGGCTGACAACCTCAAACCAATGGACGCCAGCGAGGTTGAGCAAACCATTCAGTGGGCGCTCGCCGGCGGCAAGACGCTTGAGGTCGTCGGACGCGGCAGCAAACGTGCGATCGGCCGCGCGGCGCAATGGGATGCAACGCTCGATCTGTCGGCGCTGTCCGGCGTGACGCTCTACGAGCCGGAGGAGTTGGTGCTCTCGGCCAAGGCCGGCACGCCGCTTGCCGAGATCGAAGCGCTTGTCGCTGCGAGCCGCCAGGAGCTCGCTTTCGAGCCGATGGATTACGGACCCGCGCTCGGCGTTGCGACCGGAGCTGGCACCATCGGGGGGGCGATTGCGGCGAATCTCTCCGGTCCGCGGCGCATCAAGGCTGGCGCCGCGCGTGATCACTTTCTGGGCGTCTCGGCCGTCTCCGGTCGTGGCGAAACCTTCAAATCCGGCGGTCGCGTCGTCAAAAACGTGACGGGTTACGATCTCTGCAAGCTGCTCGCCGGCTCCTGGGGGACGCTGGCGGCGATGACTGACGTGACCGTCAAAACGCTGCCGCGGGCTGAGACCGAGCAAACCGTCCTGGTACTCAAACTCGACGATGCTGCTGCCGGTAAGGCGATGGCGGCCGCCATGGGCTCTTTTGCCGATGTCTCCGCCGCCGCGCATCTGCCGGCCGCTGCATCATCACGCATCGTCGAGACGGCAAGTGCCGCCGGTGCTGTCACCGCCTTCCGGCTCGAAGGCGTCGCGCCGTCGGTGACACAGCGAAAAGGTGTACTGCAGGCGCTGCTGAAGCCGTTCGGCTTTCTGAGTGAGTTGGGCGAGGCGTCGTCGCGGTCGCTGTGGCGAGCCGCCCGCGAACTCATGCCGTTCGCCGCGAACGGGCCGGCCGGTCAGCGCGACCTGTGGCGGCTTTCGACGGCGCCGACTCTTGGCGTCGGACCTCGGCCGCGCTCTGAGCGAGCAGGCGGATGCCGAACTCCTCTACGACTGGGCCGGTGGGCTCGTCTGGGCAGCATTGCCGGCTGCCGCGGATGCGCATGCGGCGCTGGTCCGGGCCGCAGTGAGCGCGACGGGCGGCCATGCGACGCTGATTCGCGCGCCTGCGGCTGTCCGCGCCGTCGTGGAGGTGTTTACCCGCGAGGAGCCTGCGGTCGCTGCGTTGACGAAGCGCGTGCGCGAGAGTTTCGATCCGAACCGTGTGCTCAATCCCGGCCGCATGTGGGCCGGCGTGTAGAGGAGCGTGCAGGGCAGGCGATGCAGACCTCGTTCACGCTGGCGCAGTTGGCCGATCCGCACATCGCGGAGTTGGAAAAGATTCTGCGTGCCTGCGTGCATTGCGGCTTTTGCACTGCGACTTGCCCGACTTACGTGCTCGGCGGCAACGAGCTCGATTCGCCGCGTGGCCGCATCTACCTCATCAAGGACATGCTGGAGCACGACCGGCCGGCGACGGCCGAAGTGGTCCAGCATATCGATCGCTGCCTGTCTTGCCTGTCGTGCATGACGACCTGTCCGTCGGGCGTCCACTACATGCATCTCGTGGACTATGCTCGCGGCCACATCGAGCGGACGTATCGCCGGCCGTTTGGTGAGCGGCTGCTGCGAGGGATGCTGGCCTGGCTGCTGCCGTATCCGCGCCGCTTCCGGCTTGCACTTTCGGCCGCGCTGTTGGGTAAGCCGTTCGCGCCCTTGCTGGCCGCCCTCGGCTGCAAGCGTCTCGCCGCCATGCTCGGCTTGGCGCCGCAGGCGCTGCCGCACCGCCCGCTTGCGCCGCAAACTTTCGCGGCTGCCGGTAGCGCCAAGCAGGGTCGCGTCATTCTGCTGCCCGGCTGTGTCAACGACCTGCTGGCGCCTGAGATCAACGCCGCCACGATCCGCGTGCTGACGCGCCATGGCATCGAGGTGGTTGTGCCTGAAGGGGCAGGGTGCTGCGGCTCGCTGGTTCACCACATGGGGCGCGAGGGCGACGCCCTGGCGCAGGCGCGCGCCAATATCGATGCCTGGGACGCGATCGAGGGCGTCGACGCCATCGTGATCAACGCCTCGGGCTGCGGTACGACGATCAAGGACTATGGCTTCATGCTGCGCACCGATCCGGCCTACGCGGCCCGCGCGGCCCGTGTCTCTGCGCGCGCCAAGGACATCAGCGAGTACCTCGCGACCTTGCCGCTGAAGCCCGTCCCGCAGGCGCAAAGCCTGGTCGTCGCCTATCACGCGGCGTGTTCGCTGCAGCACGGCCAGCGGATCACGCGGCAGCCGAAGGAGCTGCTCGGCCGCATGGGCTTCGACGTGAAGGACGTGCCGGAGGGTCATCTTTGCTGCGGCTCGGCCGGTACCTACAATATTTTGCAGCCCGACATTGCGAATAGGTTGCGCACGCGCAAAGTCGGGACTATCGAGAGATTGCGGCCTGACGTGATAGCGGCTGGCAATATCGGCTGCATCACACAGATCGCCGCGGGTACGGCACTGCCCATCGTTCACACCGTTGAGTTGATCGATTGGGCGACCGGGGGGCCATGCCCGCAGCGAGTTCGGGAGCGACCGCCGCATTCGGCGACGCGTCCCACGGCAGCAATGGGCTGAGCGGGGTTTCGGCTTGGCCGTGTAGCGTAAGTCGGTTCAGCGCAATGCGATCCCCTGCTGGGATCGCGTGGATTCCCCACTCGCACTCATGAACGGGAGGACGGATTATGGCGAAGAAGGCAAAGAAGAAAGCGGCGAAGAAGAAGGTCACGAAGAAAAAAGCTGCACCCGCGCGCAAGAAGAAAACTATGAAGGCGGCGCCCAAGAAGGCATCTAAGAAAGCGGCGCCCAAAAAGGCACCTAAGAAGGCGGCGCAGAAGAAAGCGGCACCGAAGCGCAAGGCCCCGGTCAAAAGGGCACCCGCACCGATGCCCGCCGCGGCGCCGGCACCTGAGCCTGCTCCGTCCTGGCCGCCTCCGATGGGGGCAGGTATGGGTGGTGGCTCCAACTAACAGCGCGCCGCGGAACAATTTCCCCGGCTTCCTGTTGGTCGCGACACGCCGCGGCAGAAGCGCCGCGGCGTTGGCGCCGCTTGGGCGTGCGCAATTGGCCTCATTGCATCACTGGGGCCGGGCCAATAGCATAGAGCGGTGTGCATAAGCGGCCGGCGGCCCAACGCCGGTTTGAGGCCGGCCGGGTTCGGCCGCGCTGCCTGTAGTTTTTCCTTCCGGGAGGTGCGTTATGCCGACCTACAACATCCTGCTCATGGGCGCGTCGTACGGCTCGCTGCTGGCCTCGAAGCTCTTGTTCGGCGGCCATTCCATCCATCTGGTGTGCCTGCCGGCAGAAGCCGATCTGATCAATGCCGAAGGCTTTTCGGTCCGGTTGCCGGTGCGCGGCCGCAAGGATCCGGTCGTGCTGGAATCGCGCAAACTGCCCGGCAAGGTGACGGCGGGTCCGGCGACCGGCGTTGATCCCAAGCAATACGATCTGGTCGGCCTGTGCATGCAGGAGCCCCAATATCGCTCGCCCGGCGTGCGCGAACTGCTCGATGCGGTCGCGAAATCTCGCGTGCCGTGCATGTCGATCATGAACATGCCGCCGCTGCCCTACATCAAGCGCATCCCGGGACTCGACTATAAAGCGCTGGAGCCCGCCTACACCGACCCGCGCGTCTGGGACAGCTTCGACCCGAAGACAATCACGCTCAACAGCCCCGATCCGCAGGCGATTCGCCCGCCGGACGGCAAGGCGAACGAGCTTCTGGTGACGCTGCCGACCAATTTCAAATGCGCGCGGTTCGAGGATGACAAATCGACCGCAGATCCTCCGCAACCTGCAGAATGATGTCGAAGCCGCGCGCTTCGACACGCCTGAAGGCAAGGTCGAACTGCCGGTCAAGCTCAAGGTCTATGATTTGATCTTCGTGCCGCTGGCCAAGTGGGCGATGTTGCTGGCCGGCAATTACCGCTGCGTCACCAAGGACGGGATGCGCACGGCCCAGGAGGCCGTTCACAGCGATATCGAGACCGCGCGTTCGGTCTACAATTTCGTCTTCGATCTGTGCGTCAAGCTCGGCGCCAAGCCTGAAGATCTGGTGCCGTTCGAGAAATACGCCGCTGCCGCACAGTCACTGACGCGGCCGGCTTCCGCTGCGCGCGCGTTGCAGAACGGGGCGCCGTTCATCGAGCGTGCCGACAAGCTCGTCCAGCTCATCGCCAGGCAGAAGGGCATGAGCAACGCCGCAATCGACGCCCAGGTCGCCCTGGTCGACGCCCGGCTCGAGGCGAATCGCAGGAAAGCTGCGGCCTAGCCTCTAAAGCTGGAGCGCTCCTAGCGCTTCAGCCGCCCTATTTGACCTCGACGTCCTCCCAGAAGCCGAATCGGTCCTTGACCTGAAGCATTTTCGGCTGCGGCGCCTCGTAGGACCAGGCGGCGCGGGGGTGGCGCTTGCCGGCAACGACGACGTCGTAGAACTGCACGCCGTGCGGGCACTCGCGGTCGTGGTCGGTTTTTGCCGCCTTCTCCAGCAGCTCCATGCGCACGGCTTGGCGCGGAAAGTATTGATAGCCCTGGCATTCAACGAGGTCGTTGCTCTTAGCAACGATCTGACCGTCAACACTGGCTTGCATGATTTGATCTCCGGCGGCTTCCCCTGTGGATAAATTCAACGTGGCGGTCGCTTGGTGCCTCAGCAAGTGTGTCCTCGATGCCACAGCTCCAAAGAAACTATTGCAAGAGCCTTCTAACAGTCAGGAATCGCATAAAAAAACGGCAGTTGCGCGAGTTTTCATCTTGGCCGTTCGTGAAATGTTTTTGAAAGTGGATCCATCGATCGCGCTTCGGGAGCGCAGCAAACAGGTCCGGACCGGGTTTTTGGGACAATCGCCCGGTTCGAACAGGGGATAGGGGCTAAACTCATGAAACGGATTGCTTACTCGTTGCTCGTTACGGCCAGTCTTGCGGCGCCAGCCTTCGCCGCGGATATGCCGGTCAAGGCCCCGCCCGCTCCGGCGGCGCCGGCGTCGCAGTGGGACTGGGTCGTCACCACGGCGATGATGAGCGACTATAATTTCCGCGGCATCACCCAGTCGGACCACAAGCCTTCGGTGCAGGGCGGCTTCGAGGTTCGGTACAATCCAACCAGCACTTTCCAGCTCTACGCCGGCACCTCGGGTGAGAGCATCGACTTCCCGAACAACGCGGCGGCTGAGATCGATCTGTACGGCGGTATTCGCCCGACCTTCGACAAGCTCGCGCTCGATTTCGGCTTCTGGGAATACTACTACCCGGGTGGAAATTGCTACAACACTGCAGCGGCATGCAGTGCCTTCGGCGGCCATTGGGGTGGCATTCTCGCTACGCCGCCGACGCAGCTGGCCCCGCTGGGCGGAAACGTCACCAAGGCTAGCGACAGCTTCTGGGAAGTGTACGGCAAGGCGACCTATACCTTTAACGATCAGTGGGCCGCAGGCGTCCAAGAGTGGTACTCGCCGTCGGTGGTCAATACCGGCGCCTGGGGCTGGTATTCGGTCGGCAACATCACCTTCACGGCGCCGTCAACTTGGTTCCAGAACGGTCTCGGCATGTATGTCTCCGGTGACCTCGGCTACTGGGATCTCGGCACTAGCGACGCCTTCTACGGCCCGACCAAAGTACACCAGCTATGCCAACTGGGACCTCGGCGTCGGCTTCACCTGGAAGGTTCTCACCCTCGATCTGCGCTACTACGATACCAACCTGAACAAGCAGGAATGTAACGCCTTCACCAGCGCGCAAAATGCCTCGTTCCAAGGCGCTGGTACCGCGCAGAATCCGAACGGTCTTGGCACCAACTGGTGCAGCGCGGCCTTCGTCGCCAAACTCTCGGCTGCGATCGACTTCAACTCCAACCTGAAGTAAAAGCAGCGGCCAAAATTGCGATCGGTTACGGGCGGAAGCGGCAGCGCTTCCGCCCGATTTATTTTGCGGCGCGGCGCCAAGATTCTCCTGGTTTGCTGGAAATTGTGCGTCGCAGTGACAAATCCCTTGCGTCCGGTCCTATGATTGTGCGGTGCAATGGAGCGATCGAAGATTTCGTTGGATCTGCAATTTAAGTGGGCATCCTCAAAACCTGCTTTCTTCACAACCATGGAAAGAGCATTCTGACCAGCACGTCCGGACAACGGACGGTAAAAAAGCACGACGCGGTTCCGCGCCTGGGAGGAACTGTCCATGTTCACGCAAATTCTCGACCCGACTGGAAACCTGTTTGTGACCTGGCTGGTCGCACTGATTCCGGTCGTGTTGTTGCTCGTTCTGCTTGCTGGCTTTCGCATGTCGGCGTGGCTCGCCGTTCTGATCGCTTCGATTGTGACGTACTTGTTGGCCGTCTGGTCTGGCAGATGCCGGTCCACGACGGCTCGCTCGCTTATCTCTACGGTTCGGCGACCGGCGTCTGGAACGTCGACTGGATCACGTTCTGGGGCGTGATGCTGTTCAACACCCTGGTCGCAACCGGCGCTTTCGACAAACTGCGGCGCTGGCTGGTGCAACAGGGCACACGCGACGTACGCGTGCAGACCATCCTGTTCGCCTGGGCGTTCGGTGCGCTGCTCGAAGGGCTGGTCGGCTTCGGCTATCCGTGGGCCTTCGTGGCGCCGATCCTGATCGCGATCGGTATCCCCGATCTCGATGCCATCCGCGTCGCCGCCATCGCGAACAACGCGCCGGTGTCCTACGGCGCGCTCGGCGCGCCGATCATCGCGCTGGCCACGGTCACCGCCGGCGTATTCGGCATGACTTTCGTGGAATTGCTGCCGATCTATTCGGCTTCGGTCGGCAAGATCGTCGCCATCCTCGCGTTGCTACCGCCGTGGATCCTGCTCTACCTCGTCTCCGGTCGAAAAGGCATGTGGTCGGCGTGGCCGCTCGCCATTGTCGGCTCATTCGGCTACATCGCCGGCCAATTGCCGACGGCGGTGTATCTCGGCCCGTTTTTGCCGGATGTGATCGGCTCGATCGTTTGCTTTGTCGCGCTGCTGCTCCTGCTCAAGGTATGGCGGCCGTCGCAGGTGCTCGCCTATGGCGGCACACCGGCGACCGGCGACACGCGGGCGGAGGCGCATGGTCTGACCGGCGGTGAAATCGCAACGGCGTGGATGCCGATCGCGGTGCTGGTCATCGTCGTGGTGGCCTGGACCGGACCGTGGTCGCACCTGCCGTCCTACGTGGTGCTGCATTACGTCGTCTCCGCCACGTCGGCGATCAAGACCGGCGCAACCGCGACCACCATCAGCGCGGTGTTCAACTGGACCCCGTTCGTCGCGGGCACGGCCATTCTGGTATCGTGGATCATCACCGCACTGCTGCTGCGAGTCAGCGGCAGTCAGGTGCGCGAGATCTTCGCCAAGACATGGTCACAGATGTGGGGCGCCTGCCTGGTTGGCGTGTTCATCTTCGGCTTGGCCTACGTGTTCAACTATTCGGGCATGGCCGGCTCGCTCGCCAGCGCATTCTCCAAGATCGGCCCGGCCTTTATCATCGTGGCGCCGATCCTGGGCTTCATCGGTGTCGCGCTGTCGGGCAGCAACACCTCGACCAACGCCATGTTCGGAGCGTTCCAGGCGCTGGTTGGCAAGCTGCTCGGCTTCCCGTTGCTGCTCTTGCCGACGCTCAACTCGGTGGGCGCCGAAATAGGCAAGCCGATCGCGCCACAGACCGCGAGCGTCGGGGTGTCGACCACGAAGTTCGTGCGCAACGAAGGCGAAGTCATCCGCCACAATTTCGGCTGGTGCCTCTTCCTGCTCGGATACCTCGTCATCATCGGCGTGGCCTGTTACCTGTTCTTCCCGAATATCGCTGTGCTCGCCGTTCCGCATAGCTAGCGTTCCCGCTGGCGCGTGACGATGGGGCCGCGTGAGCGGCCCCATCGCGTTTTCGGGAGCGCATTTCTTCCCGCCTTTGTCATTCGTGGCAGCCATACGACGACGTTCGGCGCCGGCGGGCTGGATTTTTCCCGCTCCTCGGTCGCTATTCGCTATGACGTCCGCGATTTTCATCATTACCCATTGGAGAGGACGATGCCGTTGTTGCGCCGGCGTTCCGCCTTGTGTTTCGTGTTGGCTGTTCTCGCCGGCTCGTTCCTGCCCGCATTCGCGACCGAAAACGCATTTCCGTTCGGAACCGCGCTCGTCCTCGATGCAACGCCGCTGCCCGGGACGAAGCGATTACCGACGATCGAAATCGAGGAGAACGGCGACGCTTCATTCTATCTGTGGTGCGCCAGTGCCCGCGGTTCGGCCAATGTCGGCCAAGACACGATCAGCTTGACGCCTACCGCGGCCCTGCCTTCTCAATGTACGCCCGACCAGATCAGCCGCGACGCAGATCTGCTAACGCAGCTTTCCCAAATGACAGGCTGGCATCGCCAAGGCGACGAGGTCGACCTCACGGGCACCGCAACGCTGCGCTTCCGTCTGATGACGAATTGACGGCGGCTTTCGGCGAGGAATCCGCTGCGCTGCACGGTTCTTGCCAGCGAAATCGCGCCAAGCTAATGAATGGACACGATATTCGCTGCACTCCTGAACGGTGCTGAGGGGGCTGGGCGCGAATTCCGCTGTATCCTGAGACGCTGACCCATTCGAGCCGATGGACGGAACATCCCACCCTGAGATTGCGCTTGCGCCCCGTTCGGGACGGCGCAAGGCGTTGCTGCGGCCGGCCACGACGCAAAGTCTCCGCATCAATTGGTCGTATGCGATCGGCGTGGTGGTGGTTCATCTCCTCGCGCTGCTTGCGTTTGTGCCGTGGCTGTTCAGTTGGACCGGCGTCGCGATGGTGTTCATCGGCAATTATCTGTTTTGCTCGCTTGGCATCGGCGCGGGCTTCCATCGCTGCCTGACGCATCGCTCGTTCCGCTGCCCCAAATGGTTCGAACACCTGCTGACGATCCTGGGCGTCTGCACCTTGCAGGATTTGCCGGCGCGCTGGGTCGCGGTTCATCGCGTGCATCATCAGCACCCCGACGAGGATGCCGATCCGCATTCGCCGCTCGCCAGTTTCTTCTGGGGACACATGGGCTGGCTGTTCATCGTCAACACCCAGTTCCAGAGCGTGCCGATCTACGAGAAATACGTGCGCGATCTTCTTCGTGACCCGTTCCACAAGGCGCTAGTGCGGAATGAAATGTGGTGGTTCGTCTATGTCGCGCACGCCCTCGTGATTCTGTTTCTCGGATTTTTGGCCGGCTGGGTGTGGACCGGCGCGGTTTGGGGCGGCCTGCAATTTGGTCTGAGCATGCTGGTGTGGGGCGTGTTCGTGCGCACCGTTTATTCCTGGCATGTGACCTGGGGCACCAATTCAGCCGCTCATGTCTGGGGCTATCGCAATTACGAGACTGGCGAGAACAGCCGCAACAACTGGCTTATCGGGATCACCTCGGGTGGGGACGGCTGGCATAACAATCATCATGCCGATCCGCGCTGCTGCGCTCACGGTTTTCACCGCTGGTGGGAACTCGACACAACATATTTGACGATCCTGCTCTGGGAGCGCGTCGGCTTGGTGTGGAGCGTGCGGCGACGTGGCGGGCGTGCGACGATGGCCGCTGCGGAATAGCTGATCGAAACAAAATCCAAAGAAAAAGGGCGCGGATTGCTCCGCGCCCTTGATGTTTCTGCAAGTCGGCGGATAGCTTACATCATGCCGCCCATACCGCCCATGCCGCCGCCCGGCATTGCCGGCATGGCGGGAGTATCCTTCGGCAGCTCCGCGACCATGGCTTCGGTCGTGACCAGAAGGCCCGCGACTGAGGCCGCATCTTGGAGCGCAGCGCGCACCACCTTGGCCGGATCGACGATGCCCTTGTCGAGCATGTCGACATACTCCTCGCTCTGCGCATCGAAGCCGAACGTCTCGGACTTGTTCTCCATGATCTTGTTGACCACGATCGAGCCTTCGACGCCGGAGTTCTCGGCAATTTGACGCATTGGAGCTTCCAGAGCCTTGAGCACGATGTTGATGCCGGCCTGGACGTCGGGATTGCTGTTGGTCAGCTTGCCGACCGACTTCTTCGCGCGCAGCAGTGCGACGCCGCCGCCCGGCACGATGCCTTCCTCGACCGCGGCGCGGGTGGCGTTGAGCGCATCCTCGACGCGGTCCTTCTTCTCCTTGACCTCGACTTCGGTCGCGCCGCCGACGCGGATCACGGCCACTCCGCCGGCGAGCTTGGCCAGCCGCTCCTGCAGCTTCTCGCGGTCGTAGTCCGAGGTGGTTTCCTCGATCTGCGCCTTGATCTGGCCGACGCGGGCTTCGATCTCCTTCTTCTTGCCGGCCCCGTCGACGATGGTGGTCTTCTCCTTCTCGATCACCACCTTCTTGGCGCGGCCGAGCATCGCCGTGGTCACGCTTTCGAGCTTGATGCCGAGGTCTTCGGCAATGAGCTGGCCGCCGGTCAGGATGGCGATGTCTTCCAGCATCGCCTTGCGGCGATCGCCGAAGCCTGGCGCCTTCACGGCCGCGACCTTGAGGCCGCCGCGCAGCTTGTTGACGACGAGGGTGGCGAGCGCCTCGCCCTCGATATCCTCGGCGATGATGAGCAGCGGCTTGCCCGACTGCACCACCGCCTCAAGCACCGGCAGCATCGCCTGCAACTGCGACAGCTTCTTCTCGTGCAACAGCACGTAGACGTCTTCCAGCTCCGCGATCATCTTCTCGGCGTTGGTGATGAAGTAGGGCGACAGATAGCCGCGGTCGAACTGCATGCCTTCGACGATCTCGACGTCGGTGTCGAGCGCCTTGGCCTCTTCGACGGTGATGACGCCCTCATTGCCGACCTTCTGCATCGCCGAGGCGATCATCTTGCCGATGGCGCTGTCGCCGTTTGACGAAATGGTGCCGACCTGGGCCACCTCGGCGGACGAGCCGACCTTCTTGGCGCGCTTCTTGATGTCTTCGACCACGGCGCTGACCGCGAGATCGATGCCGCGTTTGAGATCCATCGGGTTCATGCCGGCAGCCACCGACTTGACGCCTTCCTTGACGATGGCGGCCGCGAGCACGGTTGCGGTCGTGGTGCCGTCGCCGGCCTGGTCGTTGGTCTTTTGCGCCACCTCGCGCACCATCTGCGCGCCCATGTTCTCGAACTTGTCGTCGAGCTCGATCTCCTTGGCGACGGTGACGCCGTCCTTGGTAATGCGCGGGGCGCCGTAGCTCTTGTCGATGACGACGTTGCGGCCCTTAGGGCCGAGCGTCACCTTCACCGCATTGGCAAGCACTTCGACCCCATGCAGCATGCGGTCGCGTGCGTCAGTGGAAAATCTTACGTCTTTGGCAGCCATGATTTGTTTGCTCCTGGATTCGGTTTTGGTTTTCGTTTCCCGGACGCGGTGCACCGCAGATCCGGGATCGTTTCGGACTCAGCGTCCGCGAAGGTCCCGGTTCAGCAGCGCACACCACTCGTGCTGCGCTGCGCCCGGGACACAAAAGGTTCAGGCGATCACGCCCATGATGTCGGACTCCTTCATGATGAGGAGTTCGTCGCCGTCGAGTTTGACTTCGGTGCCCGACCATTTGCCGAACAGCACGCGGTCGCCGGATTTCAGATCCATCGTGATAAGCTTGCCGTTCTCGTCACGACCGCCGGGGCCGACGGCGACGATCTCGCCCTCCTGCGGTTTCTCCTTGACGGTGTCCGGAATAATGATGCCGCCCTTGGTCTTCGCCTCGGCATCGATGCGCTTAACAACCACCCGGTCATGCAGCGGGCGGAATTTCAGTTTTGCCATGATCACCCTCTTGGCCGCTTCTGGCGAGCGGCTGTTGCTTGGACGAAACGTTTTCAAGTTATTTTTCAGATACTTAGCACTCATTACGGTGGAGTGCCAAAGATCCGTGGCGGACATAAGGGCTAGCCTTGCCGCTGTCAAGGCCGAGGTGGCGGATGGCTAATGAACTGGGCTAACAAACTGGAAAGGACCGGCAGGTAAAACCCGTGATCGGCGTCCCCTTGCTCTTCGGGGTCGGTTTCGGTCACTCTGGCGGCCAAATCCGGAAGCAAAACGGGCACGCGACGGGGTTACCAATAACTGGATGTGCGGCTTGGACGGAGTTTGTCTGTCCAAGCGATGAAGCGTTCGAGGAGGATGTCCATGGGCGGGTGGCTGCGCAATGACCGTTGGTTTGCGGCTGCGGCCGCGGCGTGCGCCTTGACGTTAGGAGGCTTGGCGCTGGGGAGTTGCGCCAGCAATCAGCCGGCCGGGCCGGCACCCGAAGCAGAGGCGCCGGCGGGTCCCGAAATACCGGCGACAATCCGCGCCGACGAGGTCGTCGGCCGCTGGGGATACGGTTCTTTCCACCGGCCTGAGGATCTGGTGCGCACCGAGGCGGCGGCGCGCGCCGCCTGCGGCGAGCCGGTCGTCATCAATCGCGGACCGAATGGTGGGGTGATGATGTACCTCGCCGACAACGCGCAATTGCAGGAACTGGAACTCAAGGGCAGTCAGAGCGGCCAGAACTATGTCGGGCCGCCTGGTCCGGCCGGCGGCAAGGACGACCGCCAAATCGTGTCGTTCGATGGCCGCACCATGGTGCTGAAGTGGCTCGACCCCGAAGTTGCTGGCCGCTATGGCACGAGCGTTTATGTCCGCTGCGCGCCTGAAGGCGCGGGGCACACGGCGCGGCGGGCGCCGCCGCCGAAGCCGAAGCCCAAACCCAAGCCAACTCCGGCGCCAGCGCCGCAATAACCGGCCATCGGGGTTATTCGCCGCTCGGCGCGGACTTTCGGCTTGCGCTAGTCCGCGAACATCGCGTCGATGTCGTCCTGCGACGCGTGGCCGCGGTCGCCATCGAGCCGCGGACCATGCAGCGCAGCGGCGGCGACGGAGGCGGTCTTGATCTCCTCGAGCACGCGCGCGATGTGATCCTCGACAAATTTCATCGCGGTGAGCACTTTGGCAACGCGCTGGCCGATCAGGTCCTGAAAATTGCAGGCCTCGAAGATCTGGATGACGAGATCCTGGATATCCTGCGCCAGCCCTTGTTCGATCTTGCCGCTGAGCGCTGCCGACAGGTTGTTGGCGGCGATGTCGATTTCTTCGGCGGCGGTGAGGATTTTTTGGGTTGCCTGCTCGGTGCCGCTGACCACCGCGAGCAACTCGCTGTCGATGCGTGACAACGGCGCGTCCACCCGTGCACCGCTTTGCTTGCCGGGTTCGGCTGCCGCCATCGCGGCGCCGTTGCCCCTGATGGCGCCGGCGATCAGATTGAGATCGGTCGCAAGCTGCGTGACGCGGCCGTCGGTCCGCTCGCCGTTTGAGTCCACCTGCAGCGGCACCGCGACCGACAACGCGGCGCGTAGCGCACGCAGCTCGCGCATGATTTCGCCATAGGGTAGCCCGGACTGTACGTCTTCGGCCGCAGGTTCGAGCTGTGCAGCGGCAGTCTGTTCGATACGGAAGATTTTGCGAGGTTCGGGCATCCCTGCACCAGTGTTGTTTTATTCCTCACCGCCCCATTTCCCACTCTCACGCTACCATTTGCCGGCTTAATACCGCGTTCATGGCGGCGAGGCGCATTTTAGCAGCAGGCGACTACATCCGATTAACCATAAGGGGAGCGTATTGACTCAAAATAAACCGTACCTTGATGAACAATGTGCAAAGGATCAGGCGGCAGCGGCGAGTCGAAAAAAATTTACCAAACGGTCGAGGTTTGAGCCTGTACTGAACGCGCGCGGAAAACACATCGCGCGGCAGTAGACAGTACAGAGTTCAACATGCGGCGTATCTGCATATCGGCGCTCGTTCTGGGCGCGCTTTCGGTTCCGGCTGTTGCCGGACCATTCTCGATCACTCCCGATGGCTATAACTCCGATCCAACGGCGGTGAGCCCCACTGCACCGGGAGGAATCCCTGACGCGGCGGCCGCACCGCCAGTGCGGGTTGCCGACGCGCAACCCAATCTCGGCGGTGGCTTCATTCAGTTTCTGTTCGGCAATGGCCCGCAAGGCGGGGCGGCTCCTCAGAACTATTCGCAGGACGCCGGCTGCTGCCATGCCGGTTGCGCCGGCACAGATCGCCGCGCTCGGCAGCGATCCCGACGCGGCGTCCGCCGATGTCGATGACGGCGGCCATCCTTCCGTCGATCCAAAATACGATCGCCAAGTCGTCGCCTATGGAGGCAAGGAACCGCCCGGCACGATCATCGTCGATACGCCGCACAAATTTCTCTATCTGGTCGAGGACGGCGGCAAAGCGATGCGTTACGGCATTGGCGTCGGACGGCCGGGCTTCACGTGGGCCGGCGTCAAAACGGTTACCGCGAAGCATGAGTGGCCAGACTGGCGCCCGCCGGAGGCGATGCTCAAGCGCCAGCCGGATCTGCCGCGCTTCATGGCTGGCGGCCCGCAGAATCCGCTCGGCGCGCGCGCCATGTATCTGGGCTCGACCGACTATCGCATACACGGCTCCAATGAGCCGTGGACGATCGGTCATAATGTTTCGTCGGGCTGCATTCGGCTGCGCAATGCCGACGTCATCGATCTCTATAACCGCGTGAAGGTCGGCACCAAAGTCGTGGTGATGTGAAATCGTATCGAACCCGGATGTCGCTTCGGTCATCCGGGCTGCAACGCCACGCCGCGTTCGGCGAGCAAACGCGAAAACGCCTCATCGAGAAAATAAGCGTATTCGCGCTCGCGCAGATCGGTGAGCGGATCGAGCCGGGCAAGTTCGGCATCGACCTTGCCCGGATGGCACATGACGAGACCGCCGTCGGGCAGGCCGTCGAGAAATTCCGGAAAAAGCTTGGCGTAATCGGCGTCGGCAGAAAACGTATAGGTGCCGGCGAAAGCCGGATTGGTGCGCCGGCCGCCGCACACCGCGAGGCCCCTGAAGCGTTTGCTCAAGGCATCCAGGATCAGCCCCTTCGGTTCGAGACTGTGCCGCACCGCGCGGCCGCACTGACGCAGCCAGGCGTTCGGGGCCGCTTCGCTCGCGACGCGGATGAGGGCCTCGCCGATCTGCGGAAACACGTGAATGTGCTGATGGCCGTCGATGTAGTCGGGCGCGCGGTTGAATGTCGATTGGAAGGCCGCGATCTGCGCGGCAATCTCGGATTCAAGCAGCCCCGGTGTCAGCATGCGACCGAGGCCGCGGCCGGCCATCGCTGAAAGCGGCAGGAACGCGCCATCGCGCAGCGGCGTGAACCCGCCGGTCAGTGGACGAAACGGCGCCGTCAATGTCAGGTGCAGACCGATCGCCGCATGATCGGCAGCGGCCTCGCTCAGCGCGTCTGCTTCGGCCTTTGAAAAGCTCGGCGCCACCACCATGACCGAGGTGGCATTGATGCGCTGCCGTGCGATGAGATCGCGGATCGCCGCACTGACCGCGGGCGAAATGCCGTAATCGTCGGCGCACAGAATAATGTGCCGGCGCGCGGAGGCGTTCATTCGGCGGCTTCCCCGACCTTGCCTTGCGGGTAGGGCGGGGCGGCGGAGGCGGGCGGCGCGCTAGCGTGTGCCTCGTCGTCGCGCTTTAGCTCATACTCGGCAACGAAATAGACCGGCCGTGCTTTGATCTCGGAAAGAATCTTGCCGATATATTCGCCGAGCACGCCGAGCATGATGAGCTGGACACTGCCGAGCACCATCATACCAACGAAGAGCGACGGATAGCCGGGCACGTCGACGCCGTACACGAGCGTCTGATAAAGAATCTGAGCGCCATAGAGCAACGCGATCATGGCCAGCAAAAGCCCGAGCATCGTTGCGACGCGTAGCGGCGCCACCGAAAATGACGTCAAACCGTTGAGCGACAGACCAATCAGGGAACGGAAATTCCAGGTGCTGTGGCCGTCTGTGCGGGCCGCCGGCTCGTAGTCGATCCGCATCTGGCGAAAGCCGATCCAGCTCGCCAGCCCCTTGAAGAAGCGGTTGCGCTCCGGCATCTGCCGCAGCGCACTCGCGGCACGCGGCGACAACAAGCGGAAGTCGCCGGCATCCTCGGGGATTTTTGTGCGCAGGCCCCAATTGAGCAGCAGATAGAAGCTCTTCACGGCGATGCGACGCGTCATCGATTCATTGGTGCGATGGGCCTTGGCGGTATAGACCACGTCGCAGCCGTCATCGAGCCAGTGGCCAACCAGGGTTTCGATCAGCGCCGGCGGATGCTGCCCGTCGCCGTCGATGAACACCACGGCGCCGAGCCGAGCGTGATCGAGGCCGGCGAGCAAAGCCGCCTCCTTGCCGAAGTTGCGCGACAGCGACACCACTTGGACATCGAGGCCGGAGGCGGGCAACGCCCGGGCGACCGCAAGCGTGCCGTCGCTGCTGCCGTCGTCGACATAGACCACCTCGCAGGCGAGCGCGCGCTCGCCTTTCAGGTTGTGTGCGACGTGGACGAGTTGGGCATGCAGTCGCTCGAGGCTCAGGGCCTCATTATGGAGCGGCATCACGATGGAGAGCCCGGCACGCGCACCAGCACCGGTGCTGCCGCGAAGCGTGCGCGCCGCCGCCGGATTTTGGGGCTCGTCCGTCTGGTCCATCGGCTCGATATATCCTTGCCGCGCCGGATTTTTATAGGGCAACTGGCCGTTTATGTCGCCCAAGGGGCGGGCGGAAGCAAGGAAATGGTAAAACGGCCGGTGGCGGCACCAGAATTGGGCTGGCGAACCGCTCGTGGCGTGTTATGCGGGGCGGATGAGGGCTGGTTCTCGGCTGGACGCGCTTCGCTCGTGGCTCCTTTACGGCTGGCGTAAAGGCGCGGTCAGCCGCAAGGCGGTCTCGTTTGCGCTGATCGGCGTCGTCAACGCGTTCGTCGATTACGGCGTGTTTTTTCTGGCGCGTGCCGCCTTCGCGCAATCGCCGGTGGTGCTGGCGCTATTTGCTGCGATTCCTGCCGCATGCCGCTGTTCGAGCGCTGACACCGTTTCTTTTATTGCCGCCAACCTGACATCGTGGGCGGTGGCCGTGACCGGCTCCTACACCCTCAACGCGTCGATCACCTTCGCGGCGGAGTCCGGAGGCAAGCTGCAATGGCGCGCCTACGGGGTGTTCGCCGCGTCCGGGATTGCCGGATGGCTCGCCAATACCGCGGCGCTCGTCTTCACCGCGCAGGTCTTACTCTTGCCGGTCGCGTTAGCGAAGGCCGTCGCAATTCTCGCGAGCTTCGTCGTCAACTTTACGCTCTCGCACTACGTCGTTTTCCGTGTGCGCCATCGGCCGGAGCTCGACGCCTTCTACCGCACGCATTGGCGTCAATGATGGGCGCTGTGGCCTGTACTATCGGCCCCGCTCAACGCGCGTTCGCGGCTCTTTCGGGCGATATCCGCCGTCTGATAATCGCCCCACGCCAAAATCACGCCAAAAACAACGAACGCGACGATGATGCCCGCAAGAATCAGAATATCTGTTGTCGACATGGTCCCGGCTCCTTTTTGTGCATTTCTGCACACGTTGGAGCAAGCCGGCCTTGATTTGGATCAATGAGCGCTGCGCGATCGGCTGGAGGCGCCTTTACAGGTATCCCGCGCCGCCTTCGGCCGCGAATTTCGCTGGATCGCCTTCCCAGACGATGCGTGCGTGTTCGAGCACGTAGACGCGGTCGGCGTGCGGCAGCGCAAAAGTGACATTCTGCTCGGCCAGCAGGACGGTGATCGGCGTGCTCTGGCGCAGGCGCTCTAGGGCCTTGGATATCTGTTCGAGAATGACCGGGGCCAGTCCCAAGGTCGGTTCATCGAGCATCAGCAGCTTGGGCTTCATCATCAGCGCCCGCGCGATGGTGAGCATTTGCTGCTCGCCGCCCGATAGAGTGCCGGCGGCCTGGCCCTGCCGCTGGCGCAGAATGGGAAACAAATCGAACAGCCCCTCGATCTGGGCGTCGCTCTCGTCCTGCGGCAGGTGCTGGCCGCCAAGATCGAGATTTTCGCGCACGGTCATGTCTGTGAACAGCTCGCGGCCTTCAGGACATTGCACGATGCCGCCGCGCGCGATTGCCGCCGCCGATTGGCCGCGCAGCGTCGCGCCCTGTCGGCGGACGACACCCGCGTAAGGCAGGAGTCCCGAGATGGTGTTGAACAGGGTGGTCTTGCCGGCGCCGTTGAGGCCGACGACGGCGACGAATTCCCGTTCGTGAACGTGGATCGAAACATCCTCGAGTGCCTGCGCCTTGCCGTAATGGACGCTGACCTTGTCGACTTCCAGAAACGGCGTTGCTGCGTCGCGAAACGAGGATTCCGGGCGCGCAGCGGTCTCGATGGTGCCGCCGAGATAAACCCGCCGCACCGTTTCGTTGCGCATCACTTCGTCGGCCGAGCCCTCGGCGATTCGCTCGCCGACATACATGGCGATAACGCGGTCGACGAGGCGCGACACGCTCTTGACGTTGTGATCGACGAGGAGAATGGCGCGGCCGTCGTCGCGCAGCTCGCAGATCAGATCGGAGAAGGCCGCGGTTTCTTTGGCGGTCAGCCCGGCGAACGGCTCATCGATCAGCAGCACCTGCGGGTCGCGCGCGATCGCCTTGGCAATCTCGATCTTGCGCAGGTCGGCGAACGGCAGGGTGCCGGGCCGCCGGTCGAGCACGCCGGTCAGCCCGACGCGGGCGGCGATGGCGCGAGCGTGCTGATCGGTCTGCGGATCGGCAAACAGCCGCGTAAGCTTGTCGGGGAGCAGCGCGAGCTTGATGTTTTCCAGCACCGTCTGCCGGTGCAGCGGACGTGAGTGTTGAAACACAATGCCGGCGCCCATGCGGGCGACGCGGTGCGATGGCCAGCCGGCGACGTCGACGCCGTTGATGCGGACCGAACCGCCGTCGGGGCGTTCGATCCCCATGATCAGCTTCATCACCGTCGACTTGCCGGAGCCGTTCGGACCGATCAGACCCAGGATCTTGCCGGCGGCGACGGAGAGCGACATTTCCTTGACGGCGACGAGACCGCCATATCGCTTGGTGAGGCCCGAAACTTCGAGATGGGCGCGCTCGGCTGTGCTCACGAGCCTTCCCTCGTGCGCGTGAGCAGGCCGAAAAAGCCGTTCGGGTACAAGAGCACTACGATCAGCGCTATGCTGAAAACGATGAAGTTCGACAAATCGCCGAGCGGACGAAGCGCCTCGCTCATGGCGATGAGAAAGATGGCGCCGAGCACGGCACCCAGAATGGTGCGGCGTCCGCCCAGTACCGCGGAGATGATGATCTGCACGCCGACGGTGATGTCGATGAAGGTGCCGACCGACGCCGAGCCGAGGTAGAACACCATCAGGCTGCCGGCGAGGCCCGAGAAGAACGCGCTGATGACGAAGGCGGTGAGCTTGTGCTTGGTGACATTGAATCCGAGCGCGCCGGCCTGCACGGCGTCCTGGCCGCTGGCCTGCAGGATGAGGCCGACCGGCGAGCGTGACAGCGAGAACAAGATCGCGCCACTGATCGCCATGAACCACAGCGCGATCAGATAATTTGTGGTGTCGCTGATCGAGATCACATCGGGCACGGTGAGCCCGATTTCACCGCCGGTGAGGTGGGCGTCGACCACAATGAAGTTCTGCAAGATGAGCACGGCAACGAGCGTGGTCAGGCCGAAATACGGGCCGCGCAAACGCAAAGCCGGCAGCGCCAGGATGAGCCCGCCGGTGATCGCTGCCGCAGTGCCAGCCGCGATGCACAGCCAAATCGGGGGCTGATACAGGTTGTCGAGGATGCCGGCCGTGTAGGCGCCGACGCCGATCAGAAAGGTCGGCCCGAAATTGACCTCGCCGGCGAAACCGAACAGCAGGTCCCAGGCCATCGCGAACACGCCGAAATAATAGGCGATCGTGAGCAGGCCGAGAATGTAGCCGCTCGCCCATAGCGGCAGGAACGAGGCCAGCACGATCGCGCCGAGACCGATCAGGAGGAGCCGCGCGGTTGAGAGCGGCTGCATCTAGCGCCGTCCCAAGAAGCCGCGCGGGCGCACATACATGACGGCGACGAGCAACAGCAGCGCCGGAATGGTGCGATAGGCCGGCGAGATCAGATAGGCGGTGATGGTTTCCAGATAGCCGACCACGTAAGCCGCGATCAGCGCGCCGGGAACGCTGCCCAGTCCGCCGAGCACGACGATGGAAAACGCGCTCGCGGTGAGCGGTCCGGCACTGTAGGACGAGATACCGAGAAACATGCCGAGCAGTACGCCGGCGACGCCGACCAGTACGCCGTAAATCGCCCAGACCGCTATGTAGACCTGCGACAGCTCGACACCGAGGAGCGTAATGCCGCGAGGATTCATGGAAGCGGCAAGCACCGCCTTGCCGGCGCGGGTACGGTTGACCAGGAGCCACAAGATGGCGATCGCCAGCGCGCAGACGATGGCGGTGAAAATCTCGTTGGCCGGCGTACGCACGCCGACGATGGCGACGACGCCCTGCACGATCGGCGCCACGGTCTTGGCATTGTCGGTATAAAAATAGGCGATCAGCTGCTGGATCATGATGCCCCACAGCAGCGTCGCGGTGAGGATGAAAATCTCCTTTTCTTCCTCGCGGATTTTGCGCGTGTGCTGCAGCGGGCTGACCACGACGAAATAGGTGAGCAGCGAGAGAGAAAAGCCGACCGCGATCCCGATGGCGGAGCCCGTATAGGGACCGACATGCAGACTGTCACCGGCCGCCCAGGCCGCAACCACCGCGGCCACCATCAGCGAGCCGTGGGAGAGATTGAGCACGCCGGAAACGCCGAAAATCAGCGCGAAGCCGGTGGCGCCGAGCGCGTAGAGCGAACTGATCGCGAAGCCATCGATCAGAATCTGCCAGAACACCGTCATCGCATCACGCTGTGCTCACTGCCGCGCACCAAAAAAACTCCCCGCGCGCGGCTGCGGGCGGGGAGTTTGACGCATGTTTGATCACGCGCTCTTCAATTGGCTGAGCCGATCTTGATGAAGGACGGGAATTTCAGCTTGCCGTTGGCGACCTTGGCCGGCCACAGATTGACCTGCTTGCCGTTCTGCCACTGCAGCATGAGGCCGGTGATGGTGTCCGGTCCGATCTTCAACGCATGCGGATTTGGCGTGTCCTTGCCCTTGAACTGGACGCGGCCGATGGTGCCGACATAGTCGGTCTTTTCCATCGCATCGACGAGTTTATCGGGATCAACCGAGCCGGCGCGCTTGATCGCGTCGGCGATGTAATAGACCTCGTCATAGGCGGTATAGCCGCAATATGACGGGGTGTGGCCGAACCGCTTGCTGAAAGCCTGCACGAACGGCAGCGTCTTTGGCGTGACGGCGACGTCGGGGGCGGAGAAGCCCTGGAACAGCACGCCTTCGGTGGCGCCATTGGTATCGTTCCAGAAGCTCGAATTGGTCGCCTGCGAGGACACGCCGAACATCGGGATCGGCACCTCCTGCTGCTTCCACTGCACCGTCGGCTGCACGCCGACATGCGAGATGCCGGTCATGATCACGTCCGGCTTTTCACCTTCGATCTTGTTGAAGATCGGGGTGAAGTCGGTGGTGTCGGGCGAGAAGCGGATATGATCGACCACCTTGATGCCGATCTGCGGCAGGCATTTCACATATTCGGCGTCAAGCGGCGTGGTCCAGGCGGCGTCTTCGCTCATGACCACGGCGGTTTTCATGTGCAGCTGGCCGACCAGCAAATCCTTCGTGGCGGCGCAGGTGGCGTCCGCGATGCTGGTCGACGTCGCATAGCCGTGGAACATGTATTTGAGGTGGTCGTAATCCTTGGCGATGTTCTGGGTGATGACGTCCGAGGCCGCGCCCGGCGTCACCGTCACCATTTTCAGCCGTCCGGCCCACGGCTCGAGCGCCAGCACGACCTCGCTGATGTAGCTCGTGATCACCGCGTTGACGTGATCCTGCGTTGCGGCGCGCTGGAAGGCGCGCACCGACTCGGCAGCCGAGGAATGGTTGTCGTAGGTGACGATCTCGATTTTGCGACCGTTGACGCCGCCCGCGGCGTTGATCTCGTCGGCGGCAAGCTGGGCGGCTTGCGGGATCGAAGAACCGGCTACCGCGGTCGCCTCGGCGATGACGCCGATCTTGATCGGGCCGTTCGACTGGGCGTTGGCAGGCCCCGCCAGCGTCAGCGCGACCAGCGCGCTCCCCGTAGCGAGCGCAGCCAAACCTCTTCCAAGTCTGCTCATGAAACGTCCTCCCTTAACGATTGCAGCCGCCTTTATCGACAGCCGCTGCTTGGAGGCCAGTCTATCGGATCATCTTTGGACGGCAAGCCCGGAACCCGCTGCGCCACAGGGACGCACGTGCCGTCATGCCGCTATTTTAAGCAAAGCCGGGTGGGCCGCGCTCTCCCTCGACCAGGGTGACCACCTCTCCCATTTGGGCGAGGCTGTCTTTCTTATTCAGGCCTGCTGCAATCCCGGGGCTGGTCTTATCGTGGCCGTCCTGTCATCAGGATCAATCATGCCATCAGGGAGATACGATGCACGGTCAGATCGAAGGTAATAATAGCAACACGACCACGGAGGATGAGCAGCGTCTGCGTTACGAGATCGCCGCGGTCACCCGGCTCCTCGTTAGCGAAGGTCTCCTCTGCTACAGCGGTCATGTCAGCGCGCGCCTGCCGGATCGTGATGCGATCCTGATTCAGCCAATCCACCACGGCCGCTCCGAGTTGCGGCCCGAGCACCTGCTCGTGTGCGATATGGACGGTCAGGTGATCTCAGGCCCGGAAGGGGAACGGCCGCCGTCCGAAATTCATATCCATACCGAACTTTACAAGGCTCGCGCGGACGTCAACGCGATCGCGCATTATCACCACGATCTCACCACCACCTTCAGTCTTGTTGAGGATGTGCCGCTGCGGCCGATCAAGAACCATGCGGTTCGGTGGGCAAGTGGTATCCCGGTCCATCCTGAGCCCGATCACGTGAACACGCCGGCGCTGGGGCGCGCACTCGCCAGAACACTGGGGCCGCACCATGCTCTCATCATCCGCGCGCATGGCGAGGTCGTGGTCGCCGAAACTCTGCCCGCGCTGCTGATGGACTGCATACACTTTACCGAGAATGCGCAGGCGCTCTATCACGCGTCGCTGCTCGGCCGCGTCGTCGCGCTGACGCCCGACGAGCTCAAGCGTTTCGGTCAGTCCCTCAAGCGGCCGAAACACTCGGTCAAGCTGTGGACCTACTACATCGGCCGGGCGCTGGCGGATGGCGTTCTGCCAAAGGATTGGCGATCGAACCTTGAGATCGAGGACCATTTTCGCCAGCCGACATAAAGTCTTGGTGCTCGCTATTGGTGCTGGACCTGTACCGTGACGTGCGACAGCGAGCGGAAACGTTTGAGCAAAGACCGATAATAATCGGCTCCGCGCTGCTGATGCGTCGCGACCGACAGGATCGCGCCGAGATGGCCGGGGCCGAGTCGCCATAGATGGAAATCGGTCAGGCGGTCGCCGTCGGCCTCGATGACGGCGCGCATGCGCTCCGCCATGGCGCGGTCGGGCGTCATGTCGAGCAGGATCGCACCGGTATCGCGGATCAGCGTGTAGGCCCACGCCGCGATGACCGCGGCGCCAATGAGGCCGACGACGGGATCCATAAAGGTCCAGCCGAACAACCAGCCGACCGAAAGCCCGGCGATGACGAGGAGCGATACCGCAGCATCCGCCAGAACGTGAACGACGGCGGAGCGCATGTTGTTGTCGCGATGGGCGGAACCCTGCGCGTGTTCGTGTTCGGCGAACGCAACGTCATGGCGTTCGCCGGCAAGATCGACGCATGCGGTGAAGGCGTGCGGCTCGGGTATCTCATCGAGCGATTCAAGATAGCCAGCGCGCGACGTCATGACGAAGACTTGGCGTGCGCCGCCGGGGCGCAGCGTCTCTATGACGATATCGCGCGCCGCGAGTTCGCGATCCGCGCATGACAGCCGGAAGCGCGGCGGCACGCCGTCTTCAAAAATCGCCAGTGTCAACGCTCCCGCGCTGGTCTGCACGGCGTGGGCTTCATCGTGGGCGTGATGATCGTGGCGGGCGTGTTTGTGGTCATGCCCGTGGCCATGGCCATGCCCAAGACCGCCGCCGCTGAGTAGCAGGACACTGACCACGTTGACGATCAGGCCCAGGATGGCGATCGGAATAGCTTCGCCGTAGTGGATCGGCACCGGCCAGATGAAGCGGGTCAGCGCCTCGTAGCCGATCAAGAGCGAGATCATGCCGAGGATCACCGCGCTGCTGAAGCCTGCGAGGTCGCCAAGCTTGCCGGTGCCGAACGAGAAACGCGCATCCTCGGCGTGACGCCGCGCATAGCTGTAGGCGAGGGCGGCGAGCAAGAGCGCACTCGCATGCGTCGACATGTGCAGACCGTCGGCGACGAGCGCGATTGAGCCGAACATAAGTCCGCCGACGATCTCCGCGACCATCATGACGGTGCAGAGCCCGATCACCATCCAGGTGCGGCGTTCGTTGCGCTCATGGCCCTCGCCGAGAAAGACGTGGCTGTGGGCGTCCGCGTCGCTGCTTGCCAAATCGCTGTGTGGCATGGCCGTTCTCTTATAAGTATCAGCCAGTGTCATTTGAGATATGCGCGCACGACCTCAAGCAGATCATTCGCGCCTTCGGTGCGCTCGCGGGGGTCGAGCGTCACCGCAACCACATGATTGCGGACGTGGTCCTCGATGACTTCGGCCATCAACCCGTTGATGGCGCCGCGCACCGAGGCGATGACCTGGAGCACATCGGCGCAGCCGACTTCTTCTTCCAGCGCCCGCTCGACGGCTTCGACCTGTCCGCGGATGCGGCGTACGCGCGCCAGGAGCTTGGTTTTTTCCCGAATGGTGTGGGTCACGAATTTTTCCCTTCGTTTCCCTTAGTATAGGGGGGTAGCCTATATTGTCGAGAGGGATGGGGTGTTTTCCCTGCGATTACCCCGCTATTCGGCGTCGATCTTGATCGGCGCGGCGAGCGTCAAGTGCTTGCCGGACGGCAGCAGCGCGTCGATGGCGACGGTCCAGTTGCCGGGCGCGGTCAGCGCGATGCCGTCGACGTGCCAGGTGCCGTCGGCGTCGACGACAGCCGAACGCGTGACGGGTTTGCTGTCCGGCGCCGGTGCGGTCAGCGTCAATGTCAGGTGCCGCGCGACCAGCGTATCGAGATCGTCGTTGAGCAGATGCACGGCGGCGCTCGCGGTGCCGACATGGCCCGGCTCTATTGTTACGTCAGCCATGCCGTCGTCGCCGTGAATGTGCTGGAACGAGGCGTCCGGCGGGATCAGGCCTTCGGCGGCGTGATGGTTGGCGTGGCTGCCCGGCGGCAAGGTTCCCAGCACTGCAACGATGGCGACGATGGCGGCGCCGAGCGCCGTCTCGATCGTGGCGTTGCGGCACAACGCGCGGCGCGAGCGCTGTGTGGCGGGCGCGTCATCATCCGCGAGCAGCCGTGGCGTCAGCCGCAAGCGATTGATGGCGGCGACGCCGACCATCACCAGGAACAGCGCAACCTTGATGACCAGGAGGCGGCCGTACTGAGTTTCGGTCAGCGCGTCGATGCTGCCGGCGAGATACCAGGTGTTGACAATGCCGGTGACGAGCAGCGTCGCCACGCTGACGATGCCGAGCGTCGAGAATCGCAGCGTCGCGGTTCGCGCCACGGTGAGCGATGTTGGCTCCCGGCTGGCCACCGCGAGGAGCAGCGCGAGCGGCGCCAGCGATCCGACCCACGCCGCCGCTGCGATGAGATGCAGCACGTCGGCGACCGGATGGATGATGCCTTCCGCGCCTTCGGCGCCGATGGCGTGGCCCGCGTAGGCCAGCGATCCGACCAGCGCCGCGGCCAAAACCACGGCGATCGTTTTCAGCCACGGCGCGGCAGAGCCGTTCGCCGACAGGAGCGGAATGAACGTCGCGGCAAGTGCGCAGGCAGCCACCAGGCGGACGAACCAGTCGTTGCCGAAATCGGTCTGCGACAGCACCGTCCACAGCACGTCCTGCGAATAGATCTGTGCGAGCGGCTGGCCGCTCATCGATGCCGCAGTGAGGATGAACCAGGATGCGCCCGACAGCACGCAAGAACGCGAGGCTGATCCAGGCGATCCACGCAAGTCGCCGCCGCAGCGTTGCGGCAAGCGCGCCGTTGGGCGACTTGCGCAGCGCTGGATCGGCAATCCAGACGGCAAAAAACACGATGCCCGCCGCCATGATGGTCGCGGCAAAATGAACGGCGCGCACGTAGATGAGCAGGTCGTTCACGTCATCCTCGCAATCGGCGGCGGGCGTTTCCTGAAATGCTCAGTGGCCGCCGACCGTGAATGAAAAGCTCCCCTGCGTCTTGTGGGTGTCAACCGACAGCGCCTGCCAATGCACGTGATAGGCGCCCGGGCCTGCGGCTTTGATGCCGACGCGCATCGTATTGCCGCTGACTTGCGCCTTGCCGCCGATGCTCGATCCGTTCGGCCCCATCACTTCGACGCTGCTGAAGGCCGGTTCGAGTTTCTGCGTGAACCACAGCGTCAGTTCGTGCGGGGCGGCTGCGACGGTGCTGCCGACGCGCGGATTTGCGTGGTCGAGGAAGGCATGAGCGAACGCGCCCGTGGACGTGAGCGCCGCGATGAGGACGATGGCGATGGGAAAGAGCTTTCGCATGGTGTGGTTCCTTTAGAGGGCTTTGCCGGAAGGGGCCGTTGTGCCGCCGAGGAGCGGCTTGCCGAACGTGTCGGGGAACATGTCATCGAGATAGAAATGCAGCTGGCCGAGGAAGCCGACGCCGGTGCCGCTTTCGCGGTTGACCGGAATCATCGCCTCCAGACCGACCTGATAGGTGCTGCCGACGTAGATCACGCCCGGATTGATGGTGCCTGTGGTGGCGTTGCTGTTGCCGAAATTATTTGCAACCGGCGTCGCGAACTGCGCTTCGACGATCGGGATCAGATGGTTGATGAAATCGGGCAGATCAAGATCTTTGATCTCCGATTTCAGGTACGGCATGCTGTATTGCAGCGAAGCGCCGTAAACCAGCGTCTGCGGGATGAAGGCGTTCTGCGCGATTTCGTAGGACGTGGTCGGGATCTGATAACCGACCTGGCCGGTGACCGCGAAGGCGCGCACCCAGCCGGCGTCCTCCGGAAGATCGCCGAACCCCTTGCCCACATAGTAGGTCGGCGTGAGCATGGTGTAGGGCGTGCCGATGCCGGAATTGATAGCGCCGGTGCCGCCCCAGTCGACGATGAGGCCGAGCAGCATCGCCAGCTCATGCGGATCGTTCTTCATGAGCTGATACTGGAAGGTGGTTTCGAGATCGGAGAAACCCGCCATCTTGAAATCCGCCCGGCTGACTGATCTGTGACCACGTATCTCCTATCGAAACGCCGAAATCGTCGGTGATGCGCCGCGATATCTCGCCGGAGAAATCCCATTCCTGGGCCGGCGGCATATCGGCGGTACGCGACCAGGCGACGGTCGGCAGCGACAACTCATCGGCGACGCATGGATCGTCGATCGCGAGCGTAGCTGGAAAGAAGCGCGCGCCGACGAAGCAGTGCGCAAACGAAGTGGAGAGCGATAGCGGAATAAACAAGAGCGCGACCGCGAGCGCGCGCGAACAAAATGGATTGCGAAGCACGATTGGTCTCCCTCGCAGCATGACAACGGAAAGCCGCGGCGGTGGCCGCGGCGGAGTGTCATGTCGCGCGGGGAGGGGCTCGCGATCGATGCGACGAAGAATGAGTGGCGGCGCCGACCGATATGACGGCGATGAGCGGCAGTGGCCGGCCGGCCACGCGCGGCGCTTGCGCGACATTGACCGGCGGCGGCGGCAGCGCCGCGACCAGCATCAGGCAGCCGGTACAGCACGACGCGTCGCAAAGCTTGCCGTCGGGCTGGCTGCCGGCGGGCGCCGTCGTGCCGGCGTCGCTGTGGCAGGTGATCGTGCCGGGCAGCGAGACTGCGGCGCGCGCCACGCCGAAACTGACCATCAAGCCCGACAGCGCGATCGCATAGGCTGTGGCGAGCGCGATCAGGCGCCGTCCGAGCAGCCGTTTGGCGAAGCGTTTATCCACGCAGGCAGCCTGTCTTCGAGTCCTCGACAACAGGAACAGTTTAGCGGTGAAAATATTCCCGGACCAGTGCAGGATAGGCTGGCTGTACGGCTTTTACTGCATTGTATCGGCGGCCGCGGCCTTGAAGTCGGCGGCGACGCGATCCGCCATGGCCTTCTCCGGAAGATAGCGGCTGATGGCGGCCGGGAATTGATCGCGCCAGGCCGGATAGAATTGATAGAGCATCGCAATGTCCTGCTGCGCGCGGGCGCGATCGCCGGCCTTGTCGGCGATCAGTGCATCGAGCATCAGGCCAGGTGCAAAAAACGGGTTGGAAATCTGCCTGGATTCCGCCGCGGCGGTGTTGATGTCGCCTTTGAGATAGGACCCCAGCGCTTTCAAGAGGTGATAGCCGAACCAGCTATTCGGCGATTTGACGGCGTTCTTGTCGAGCAGCGCCAGACCGGCGTCGACATCGCCGGTCAGCACCAGCATCGTCGCCCGTCCGAAACCGATGGCGCCGTCGTTGGGATTAAGCTGGTAGGATTTGTCGCTGGCGACTTTTGCCGCCTCGATGTTGCCTTTGGCCAGCAACACCGCTGCGAGAGCGTATTGGCTGAAGGCGCTTTCCGGCTTGATGTCGACGGCGCGCGCGGCCATCGCATAGGCGTTGTCGAGCGTGGCGGGATCGCCGGGCGGCGCCCCGATACCGAAGCGATAGTTGCGGAGATAGACGAAGGCGAGATCGGCAAACACGGCGGCGTCGGGCGTCGCCTTCTGGCTCGCGCTCTGAAGACAATCGCGCGCCGGCCGATATTGCGAAGGATCGAAGCTGCGCAGATACACGTTGGCGTCAAGAATGCACCGGTAGGTGTCCCTCATCGGGTCGGCGGTGGCGCGTTTGACGCGCTCGCGCGCCTGGATGACGCCGAACGGATCAAGCAGTGATCGCGCGACATCGGGGGCGATCCGTCCGTTCTGCCGGTGGGGATCGGGCTTGACCGGATGGTCGTATTGCTTCGACCACACGATCGAGGCGTCCGCCGTATCGACGAGCCTTATCATCAGGTAGGCGCCGTCGTCGGCGTAGCGAATTGTCGATGAAAGACGATAGTGCGACGATGGCGGCGGCCCCGACTGAGACACGTCGGACGCTCCGTCTGGCGCCCGCTGGGGATTTTCGATCACCACGGTGACGTCGTCATAGCGTGCCAACGCGTCGAACAGGTGCTCGCGGACCCCCTCCGCCGAAAGCATTCCGGCGATCGGCTCGCCGACGGTTGTCACCGGTGCGACGTAGATCGTCGGCGCGCCGCGGGCCTGGGGCTGCCGGGCCGCAGCGCTTGTCGCCGGCCAAATCCTGTACCACAGGCCGTGATTAGGGCCGCCGACGAGCGGGTGGTCGATATCGAACACCACTTCGAGGACCGCAAGCACCGCAATGGCGGCGAACGCGATTTGGAGAACGCGCGCCTTCGCGCCCGTGCGGCTTGTTAGCGGCGCGATCGAATTTCGAATTTGCAGTATCGGTCGGAAGCCTCGCGGCTGATGCGAGGGTGGTGCAAGGCTCGCGTCTTCAGATGAAATGGCGTCCGACGATCTGCTCGTATTGGCACTTATCTCGGCAACAGGCATCACAACCGTCGCTGCCGTCCGGCCATGCAGCATCCGCGTGCTCGACTGGAGAAGATCATGCGACTGATTGATCGTCTCCCTGGCCGACCGAATGACGCCGGAAATTTCCGCAAACTGGCTGGTTTGCGCCCTGGATAACGTGATCGCCTCGCGCACGCTCTGGCGGATTTGTTGCGTTTGGCCGAGATCCTGGATCGGGGTTTTGGCGCTGGCGCGAGCGGATGCAGGGTCTGTCCCGGCAGCATCCTGCGGTGGCGCGCTCGCGCGGCGGCGAAAGTTCGGCACATATGTGCCGCGCGGCAAGTCGATCAGCACCGGATCGTCGCGGCCGTCTTTGGCATAGTAGCGCATCAATGCCTGGCGCAGCCGGCCGGCCTCCACGCGTACGATGGGGTCGTTTTGCGGATCGAAATCGGTGCCGCGGTCGAGCGCTTGCGTCGCGATGGTGTAGGCCTTGATACAGCCGCTCTTGCCGGCGAGCGTGGTCGCGACGACAAAGCTGAGAAAACGCGTCAGGCGCAAAGAGTCCCGGAATTGGGGGCTGCCCAGAATGCGCTCGAGCTGGCTTTGGATAACTTCGGCTGACGGCGTGTCAGGCGGTAGCCCTTCGTTCGCCGCGGCTGGAAAGTCTGGGTGGGATAGCGGTCGATTCATTGGCCGTCCAGGGCGCAACCTCTTGCTCACCCTCATGTTTTTAAATCGGCAGCGCGGCAATTCAACTCAACCCAGGCGCTTAGACACAAAAATGCCACACCGCCTCCGGCCGCGCTGTGCAAAATCGCACATTAGACGCACTTGACTAACAAAGCGCAGTTTTTGCGGCCCCACTACTCATACAAATCGCGTGGCATGCGCTGGCGCGCCTCGCGTTCCGGAGCGCCGATATTGTGCGGCGTCGCGGCCAGAATCGCTTGCCGCACTTGCGCCTGCATCGGCAGCTGCGGCTGGCCGCTAAGCGCTCGCTTGAGACATGCATGCACATCGCCATCGCAGCCGCGCCGCCTTCGGCAGTTTCTGTACCGGCACCGCCGCCACAGCGCGAAGGCGTCGCAATAGCGCCGCGCCTGTAATTCGGACTCCAGCGCAACGCGCCGTGCGTGAATCACCGGATCGAGCTTGGGCTTGCGCTTGAGCCCCGCCTTGAGCATGGCGGCCAGCACGCGGAAGTCGGGGTTGTCCATGGGGATGACACCTCTCGTCTTTCTCGCGGCGCGGCCCCTGGCCGCGAGCCCGAGTTTTGTATCCCGGCGCAGGCGTTATGGATTCCGGGCCCGCCGCTTCGCGGCGTTCGGGAATGACGAGCTTCCTCGTTCTCGCGACACATCTTGGCGCCCGAGGTTTGTTGTTGCGGTTCCCTGCGGAGCGTTTTGCAACGGATAACCCGGCGGTGGGACCGGTCTCTGTCACGTCGCGCTCTGCGCAGCTACGAAACAAGAAACAAAAAAGAAAAAGAAGGATGCGGAACGCCGGAAGACGCAGACTTATCCTCCGCAGCTTTCGCTGCAGCGCGCACCCTGCAGGGCGCGCTCGCCTTCCGGCGTTCCACCGCGGCTCTTCCCCTGGGACTCACGCATCCCAAGGTGCGACTTCGGACCAGGCTTCGCGAAGCAGGCGCCCAAGGTGGCGGGGGTCTCCCGCCGGCGTCTGCTCCGGTTACAGCGAGCACCTCGCACGCCGGTCATAATGCCGGCGGACATGATGTCCGAAACCGCCCGGGAACGGCGTGCAAGGCCGTCCGCGGGCGCCGTCCTCGCCCGATGATCCGGCTTGCCTCCGGACCACCTCCTTCACGAAGGCGAGGACTACGACTTATCTGAAACGGGGACAAATGTCAATAATAATGTTACAAAATGATGGCTGGGTAGCCGGGGGTCGAGTCACTCGCCACGATCGAGGGCCGCCTCATCGCGCCTCGCTTTACCTCGCGATGCGCACAGCTATGCACGGGTGATCAAAAGCGAAGCGCCAGGCTTTCTTGACTCAGATCAAGGCGCCACGGCGTGATCCCCTAAATCCGAAGTGGAACGGGATCAGCGGCATGTCCTCAGAGCAGCTGCGCGCGCGGCTTTACGATCTTTATCACGCCTTCGGCAAAGGCAATCTGGCCTTCGTGCTCAATTCCTTCGCTCCGAACGCCGAGTTCATCAGTTATGCGCCGAAGGAAATCATTCCGTTTCTCGGCCGGCAACATGGCAGGGCCGCGATTGCCGAGACGATGAAGCAGGCGCATGCGGATTTCGAGCACCTGAGTTATCAGCCGATCTTCATGGTCGTCGAAAAACAGGACGCTGCCGTCATCCTGATGGCGCGGCTGCGTCAGCGTTCGACGGCCCGGGTCATCACGCTGTTGATCGCGCACTTTCTGCGCTTCGATAATGGCCTGATCGTCGAGCTGCGTGAGTTCATGGACTCATTCGATATGGTCCAGCAGGTGCTGGGCCGGGAAATCGATGTGGCGATGATACGCTAATTACGCAGGTTGGCCTGCGCCTGCGTTGCGCGATGTTCCGCAAAGAATTATGCGACTGAAATTGACGTGAGCGGTGTCGCCCGGTCAGGGTGCAGCACGCCATTCCCGCCAATGGGTCGGCTGCACATCGGCGACGCGGCGTTTTGTCTGAGCGTCGATCCATCCGGAAACAATGCGGCGGCACGGAAAAACCAGTGCGTGCGGCCCGTCACGATCGATGACGGCCAACTCAAGATCGCGGTCGAACGGAGCGCTCGCTATGGGCTGCCATTCCATTTGGAAATTTTCTGGCCGGACGCTTTCGGCGCCTTGATCTAGATCAAGGACGATACAAAAACGGTCTAATGAAGCGTGCGGCCTTCGAGCTGATCGAGCTTTTCGGCCAGCAGGCGCCATTTGGCCGCAAGCAGGCGAAACTTCTCCCGAAACTCGGAGGTTGTCTCGACGTCGCGGGCCATCAACTCACACTCGCGCGCCATAGCCCAGCATTCTTCAGAGTACAGCATCGTTTACTCCGGCCGTACGGATATCGAAGGTCCTTGTAATCGTATCGTCACAGGAGGTGTTTGCGATAGATCAAAGAGGACAAATACCGGCTCGCTCGAGCGCCCGGTATCCTGAACCGTAGTTCGCGCGCCGGCCTGCGATTCGGCGCCCGGCTCCAGGCGAGTTCAGAGTGGATCGAACGGTATTGCCGATATTTCGTCGTTCGGATCGCGCGCCTACGCGACACGAAGCCAAGCCGCGCCGGGCGTGCTATAGGGTATGTCCACGCGTTATCCGAGTGAACTTCCCGCGCGCGCCGCCCGCGCTCACGCTGGCGAGGAGCGGACGATGGCAAAGCAACCAGACGCCGGACACAGTAACGACAACAAAGACAAGGCGCCGGTCATTGTCGCGATCGGAGCCTCCGCCGGCGGCGTTCAGGCCTTGCAGAGCTTGTTCCAGGAGATCCCGCCAGATACCGGCGCTGCCTTCATCGTGGTGCTGCATCTCGATCCGCAACACCGCAGCGAACTGTCGTCAATCGTCGGCGCCCGTACCAAGATGGCGGTCGTGCAGGTCGGCGATCGGGCCAAACTTGAAGCAAATAAAGTCTACGTGATCCCGCCCGACCGGCGCCTTCAGGTCGTGGACCACGAATTGAGAGCGACGGAATTCGACGAGCCGCGTGGCCAGCGACTGCCGATCGATTTCCTGTTTCGCTCGGTCGCCGAGCGACTAGGCGACGGATTTGCCGTCGTGCTCAGCGGCGCCGGTTCGGACGGAACGCTTGGTGTGAGGGCCGTCAAGGAAGCCGGCGGCATCATCCTGGTGCAAGACCCGAACGAGGCGGACTATTCGTCGATGCCGCGCAGCGCGGTCGAGACCGGCGTGGCCGACTTTGTGCTGCCGGTACGGGACCTCGCCAAGAGGCTGAGCGATCTTATCCGGATGAAGGACACGGTGTGGCCGCCCGAGATTGGCGACGTCGATGAGAAGGAGTTGCGACGGATCCTCTCGTACCTGCGCGTTCGCACCGGGCACGATTTCTCCAAATACAAACGCTCGACCGTGATTCGCCGGCTCGCCCGCCGCATGCAGGTCAGCCGCAGCGGCACGTTGAAAGATTATTCGGAGCTGATTCGCGAGAAACCTGATGAAGTCCAGGCACTGCTCAGCGATCTCTTGATTTCGGTCACCAGCTTCTTTCGCGACAAGGAGGCGTTCGACGCTTTTGCCAAGCTGTTGCCCGACATTTTTTCCGCCAAGCAGACGGGCGAACAGATCCGCATCTGGGTTGCCGGCTGTGCAACTGGCGAAGAAGCGTATTCCATCGGCATTTTATTGCTCGAAGAAGCAGTGCGGCAGGAGTCGCGCCCCCACATCCAGATCTTCGCCACCGATCTCGATTCGCGAGCGCTGGCCGCGGCACGGGAAGCGCGTTATCCGGCCGCCATCGAGACCGACCTCGGCGAGGCGCGGCTACGGCGTTATTTCACCCGTGAAGGCGACTATTACCGGGTGGGCCAGGAATTGCGCGACATCGTCCTGTTTGCGTTGCATGACCTGCTCAAGGACCCGCCGTTCTCTCATGTGGACATCGTGTCGTGCCGCAACGTGCTGATTTATCTTGACCGGGAATTGCAGGCGCAGGTCTGCACCACGTTCCACTATGCATTGAATCCAGGCGGTTACGTGTTTCTCGGCGCTGCCGAGACTGCTGACGATCCCGCGGGACAGTTCCGCACTATCGATCGTCACGCCCGCATCTATCAATCGACTCTGGCTGCGGGCGAGAAGTCGCCGCTGTTGCCGCGGCTCCTTGGCCCCGTGCGCGTTCGCGAGCAGTTGCTGCCGTTGCCCCAGAGCGTCAGTCCGATGGCAGCCTTGAGCGAGGCTGCCGCGCATCGCCGCGCCCTCGAATTGGTCGCACCACCCAGCATTATGGTGGATGAGAAGCATCGCGTGATGCATCTGTCCGACACGGCCGGGCGTTATCTGCTGCCGTCCGGCGGACCTTTGAGCGCGGACGCCACCGAACTGGTGCGTCCCGAACTGCGCTTTGAAATGCGCGCGGCGCTGCATCGCGCCTTCGAGCAGCATCGGCCGACACTGACTCTGCCGGTCGCGGTCAATTTCGAAGGAAAAGTGCATCCGGTGCAGATCCAGATCAAGCCTCTGCAAGAAGCCGGAGAATGGCGCCGCGCGGTCGTTCTGTTCATCGAGGGCGATGCCGTCAATGTGAACATCGCCAGCGCGCAGCAGGTGACCGATGAAACCGTGCGCCGCCTCAAGGAGGAGCTTGAGATCACGCAGCAGCACCTGCGGACGATGCGCGAAGAATCCGATTCCGCCAACGAAGAGCTGCGCGCCTCGAACGAGGAATTGCAGTCGATCAACGAGGAATACCGCTCGACGTCGGAAGAACTGGAGACCAGCAAGGAGGAACTACAGTCGATCAACGAAGAACTGCAGACCGTCAACGCCGAGCTGAAATCGAAGCTGGATATGATTTCGCGCGCCAACAGCGATCTGCAAAATCTGCTGGCCGCAACCGATTTCGGTACGCTGTTTCTCGATTCCGGGCTGAATATCAAGCGGTTCACCGATCAGGTGAAAGAATTGTTCTCCGTTACCGCAAGCGACGAAGGCCGGCCGATCACCGATTTCGCCCACCAGCTTGAATACGACGATCTGGTGAAGGACGCGCGCGCCGTGATTACGAATTTGACTCCGGTTCGCCGCGAAGTCCGCAGCCGCAAAGGCCGCTGGTACGACCTGCGTATGCGGCCGTATCGTACCGTCGACGACAAGATCGACGGCGTGGTGATCACCTTCGTCGACGTGACCGAGCGGAAACTGATGGAGGAGCGGCTGCAAATGCTCGTCAACGAAGCCAAAAGCGATCGCGGCAAAAGCACGTAATTGCCGCTAAAAATACCAGTTATCGCAACGATGCTTTCACGGGATGTTTATGGACGGGCCGGGCCGAGGACCTGTATAGTGCTGCCCAGGGTTGATGCGCGAGGCGGCTATGGATCGCTTCATTGCACGGGCGAACTTGAGGCATTTCGGCGATCGGCTCCGATCGGAGACCGACGGACAGATGCGCGCCCGCCTGCAGAAGCTGCTTGTCGAAGAAGAGGACAAGCTGGGCCATGACCTGGAATTGATCGCCGACCTGGAGCGGGCCATCGCCAGCTTCGACGGTTTGATCGAGTCACAAAGCTCTCTTGTCGCCACATTCAAGGGACATGAGGGCCGTGATCTTGATGGGGCCAGAAGGTTTCTGGACGGGCTGGTCGAGAGCCGAACGCTCTACAAAGAGTATCATCGCCGGCTTGTAGCCTGTATCAGGATACATCCATCGTAGGGCGTCGAATTCGCGCTAACGATCCGACAATGCGTGCAGCAGCGCCTTGTGGATGGTGACAAAGCCCTGCCGGTCGTAGCTGATGTAGCCCAGGCGCCGGAACTTGTTCATGAAATGGCTGATGCGCGATCGCGTCGTGCCGATCATGCTGGCCAGATCGGTCTGGCTGAGCCGCGCTGAAATCCTCAGCGGCCGTTCACCGATCTCGTCGCCGGCGAGCCGCAGCAAGGCGCGCGCCAGGCGCCCCTCGCTGCCGCCGGTCAACTGGTCAAGCAGCCGCAGCCGATCGGTGAGGCCCTGCCGCACCAGAGCGACTGAGAAGAACTCGGCGAAGTCCGGCTCTTCGCGGATCAGCCGCCGCAGCGCCGTGCTGCTGATGCGGACCAGCGTGCAATCGGTCAGCGCCGTCACGGTTGCAATGTGACGGTGCTGTTCGATGAGACAGCGGACGCCCAGGAACTCGCCGGGGCCGCGCAGCGAAAGCACGGCCTCTTTGCCGGTCGGCGCGCTGACCGACATTTTGGCCCAGCCTTGTTCGACGTAGTAGAGCGCGTCACTTATGTCGCCCTGCGCGTAAACGATACTCTCCGGCGCGAATTGCAATCGCGATTGGCCGGGAGCACGTCCGCTCAGAAAGCGTTGCGTTTCCGGCCTGCCGCCGGATCGTCGCTCAAGCGCCATGCACCGCCCCATCGGGCCAACATGACCAAATTTGAACTCGTCAATTCACCCCACAACTGCACGTGGGATGCCGAAAATTACAACTTAAAGTATTGTTTGTAGCTCAATTACAGCGAAATTCAAACCTAGGGGGAGCGGGCCACAGCCCAATGTTCCTTTTTGCACAGTTGCGGCAACTCGCCGCAGGTGGCACTTGGGGGGCACCTGGGCTGGCGCGTATTTCCCTGCATAAACAGTGAACCATGACAGTCCCATCCGAGAGCGCCGCCGCCCATCAGCCCAACGATCTGGAGTCGTTCTGGCTGCCGTTCACGCCCAACCGCGCCTTCAAACGCGCGCCGCGGCTCGTCGCCCGCGCCAAGGACATGCACTATTACACCGCCGATGGCCGCGCCGTGCTCGACGGCACCGCCGGGCTGTGGTGCAGCAATGCCGGCCACAGCCGCGATCCGATCGTGGCGGCGATCGCCCGCCAGGCCGAGCAGCTCGACTACGCGCCGGCGTTCCAGTTTGCCCATCCGCAGGCTTTCGAACTCGCAAGCCGGATCGCGGCGCTGGCGCCCGCCGGACTCGACCGGGTGTTCTTCTGCAATTCCGGATCCGAGGCGGTCGATACCGCGCTCAAGATCGCGCTCGCCTATCATCATGTGCGCGGCGAGGGCGCGCGCACCCGGCTGATCGGGCGCGAGCGCGGCTATCACGGCGTCGGCTTCGGCGGCATTTCGGTCGGCGGCATCGTCAACAACCGGAAATTCTTCGGCACGCTGCTGTCGGGCGTCGATCATCTGCCGGCGACCTATAACCGCGAGCAGCAGGCCTTCAGCAAGGGCGAGCCGCAATGGGGCGCGCATCTCGCCGACGATCTGGAACGCATCGTTGCGCTGCACGATGCGGCGACCATCGCGGCCGTCATCGTCGAGCCGATGGCGGGATCGACCGGCGTGCTGCCGCCGCCGCAGGGTTATCTGGAACGGTTGCGCGCGATCTGCGACCGCCACGGCATTTTGTTGATCTTCGACGAAGTGATTACCGGCTTCGGCCGGCTCGGCCACGCCTTCGCGGCCGAGCGCTACGGCGTGACGCCCGATCTGATCGCGTTCGCCAAGGGCGTCACCTCGGGCGCGTGCCGATGGGCGGCGTGATCGCGCGGGACAGTGTTTACGATGCTTTCATGCGCGGCCCGGAACAGGCCATCGAGCTGTTCCACGGCTACACCTACTCGGCGCATCCGCTCGCCTGTGCGGCGGGACTGGCGACGCTCGATCTCTACCGCGACGAAGGTCTGTTCGAACGCGCGCGCAAGCTCGAACCGCTGTTCGCAGACGCCGCCATGGCGCTTAAGGATCTGCCCGGCGTGCTCGACATCCGCACCGTGGGACTGACCGCCGGCATCGATCTCGCGCCGCGGCCCGGCGCACCGGGCACGCGCGCCGCCGAGGCGATGAACCGCGCCTTCCAGGACGAGGGGCTGATGATCCGCATCACCGGCGACACCATCGCGCTGTGCCCGCCGCTGATCGTGCGCGAGGCGCAGATCGGCGAGATGTTCGTCAAGGTCGCCAAGGTGATCCGCGCGACGGCGTAGCGCGCGATTATTGCTGCGGGCCTGCCGATCGCCTGATGTCCGCATCCGTCTCGGCGACGATATAGCCCGGCCGCTTGCGGGTTTCGCGCAGGATGCGTCCGACGTATTCGCCGATAATGCCGAGCACGAACAGTTGTGCGGCGCCGAGAATGGCTATCGCCGCCATGATCGACGACCAGCCCACCACGGTGCGGGGAACGAAAAAGAAGCTGACGATCGAGTAGAAGACCAGCAGCAGTCCGAGCGTCGCGAAAGCAAGCGCGAGCCATACCGCCATGCGAAGCGGGCGGATGCTGTGGGCCGCAATTCCTGTTAAGGCCAGTTCGACCATCCGCCGCATCGTGAACTTGCTGTTGCCGCCGAACCGCTTGCCGCGGGCAAACGGCACCGTGGTCAGCGGAAAGCCGAGCCACCTGACCAGGCCGCGCAGGAAGATGTCCTGGCCTTCAAGACCAACAACGAAGTCGACGACGTGGCGATCGAGCAGCATGTAGTCGGCGCTGCCAGGCGGGATATGCACATCGCCGATGGTGTCGAGCAGACGATAATAAAACTTCGAGGTCAGCCGCTTCATGGCCGAAATCTGGGCGATGTCGTCGATACGCTGCGTGACCACGACTTTGGCGCCCTCTCGCCACGCGGCGACGAGACTGGGGATCAGTTCCGGCGGATGCTCGAAGTCGGCGTCCATCAGCACAACGGCGCGCCCTCGGGCATGTTGCAGGCCCGCGCGCAGCGCTTCCTGATGACCAAAATTTCGCGTGAACGAGACGTAGCGCACGACCGGATCGGCGGCCGCGGCCCGCAACGCCGCAAGCGTCCCGTCGCTTGACCCGTCATCGACAAAAATGATCTCGACCGAACCCAGCCCCGCCGTGGCGGATTTCAGCGCGGCCACCATCGGCGCAACGGCGGCGGCTTCGTTATGCGCCGGCAGGACGATGGAAAAATCAGGAACAACTGGATGCATCGCTATCGTTCAGAATTTGCCGCGCGCTTGACAATGGCGAGGCCATCGGCACTCATTCGGCCACATTTGCGCGTGATCGCTTTGGCCGCGATCACCCCGGTGCGGCAATGTGGCTGATGAAGCCCCCACATTCAATGGAGAAGCCATGGATGGCGTGACAACGCCACTGGCGCGTCGCAGCGCCCTCGCTGCGGCCGTTGAATTTGCCCAGCGCGAACCAGGCAAAATTCTCGCCGCGGTGTGTGCCCTGCATGTGCTGTTCTGGACCACCATTCCGATGCTGGTGAGTCCGAACCTGCAGCTCGATCTCGTTGAAGACCTGGCGCTCGGCAAGGAATGGCAGCTTGGCACCTGGAAGGATCCGCCGCTGTCGTGGTGGATAGGGGAGGCGGCCTATCGATTGACCGGACAGATCGACGCTGTGTACGCGCTTGGGGCGCTCGCGGTTGTGATCGCTCTTTACGGTGTCTGGCTATTGGCGCGCGAAACAATCGGCGCGTTCGCGGGCCTGATCGCGGTGCTCGTGCTCGAAGCGGTGCACTATTACAACTTCTCGGCCGTCAAATTTAATACCGACCAGATGCAGCTGCCGTTCTGGGCGTTCACGGGGCTGTTCTTCTATCGCTCCGTCAAACGCGGCCGGGCGCTCGACTGGGTTCTTGCCGGCGCCTGCCTCGCCGGCGCTTTCTGGTCGAAATATGCGGCGTTCGTCTTGGCGTCCTCGCTTGGCTTGTTCCTGCTGGTCGATCCCGCGGCGCGGCGCGCATGGCGCACGCCTGGACCTTATTTGATGGCGCTCGCATTTGCGGTGGTGATCGCGCCGAACGCGTGGTGGCTCGTTACCCACGACTTCCTGCCGTTCCAATATGTGGACATGCGCGCCAAGGTCGCTGTCCATTGGTACCAGTACCTGACCTTTCCGCTGTTATGGATCGGCAGCCAAGCCCTCGACCTGTTGCTGGCCGCGGGACTCCTGGCGCTGGCCTATTGGGACGGCACATTTCGAATCCGCAAACTCGCTGACGGCGCTGCGTTCGACCGGCGCTGCGTCACTTGGCTCGCCTTTGCGCCGTTCCTGACGACAACTTTGCTTTTCACGGTGGCGGGACGGCAGCTCGTCGCCATGTGGGGCTATCCGCTGTGGCTGTTCGCGCCGCTTGCGGTCCTGATGTGGTTTGATACGGCTCCGGATGCCGCCCGGCTGCGGCGGTTCGCCGGGGTCTTCGTCGCCATCTTCCTCGCCATGCCGATCATCTACGCGGTGGCCGAAATCGGCGAACCCTTCGTGCGCGACAGGCCCAAGGCCGACCAGTTTCCGGGGCGGCTGATGGCCGAAACCCTCACGCGCGACTGGCACCAGCGTTATGGAACGACCCTGACCTACGTCGGCGGCAGCGAGTTTATGGCCAATAATGTTGCGGTGTATTCGCCGGACCATCCGCATGTGGTCGCCCATGGCGAGACCAGACTGAGCCCCTGGATCGACCCGGCCGATCTGCGCCGGCGCGGCGCCGTCCTGGTCTGGCAAACGGGGCAACTTGGGTCGGATATCAAGACGTTGCACGCCAACTTCGGGGCTTTCCAGGTCGAACCGGAATTGGTCCTGCCCCGCCTAACCTGGCATCCGGTCTCGCCCGAAGGCATGAGTTACGCTTTCGTGCCGCCGCAGCCTGACTGATCGCACTCATCGCTAGCGTCCGCCCTCACTGCGCCGCCGCAACGCCGAATGCCTGGCTTATCGGGGCATCAGGCCGAAATGAGGGCCGGGGACGAGACGATTTCACCGACATTCACCGCCGCCAAACGCCAGCCTTATAGAAGCACGCCGCGGCTTTGGCTACGATGGCAGAGCGCAAGCCCGCGCGGTTCGGCGTGACCGCGCGTATGGACACCGGGCGGGCGACGCTAGAGAGTATCAGGTCGGCGAATCGCGGCGGCGCTGACGGTTCGCAATGAGGCATAACGGGGTTCGGCATGGTGCGCATCAGCGCGATTTTTATCGCCGTCTGCATGGTGCTCATCGCCGTATCGCTCGGCGTTGTAGTTTATTTGCGTTTCGGTTTTACCGGCGCGGAAGCCGGTCTGGTGGCAGTGGGCGTGCTGACGGCGCTCGCTGTCTACAACGCCATCGCGGCGCGGATGCGGGACCGCGCCGAAGCCAGCGCGCAAATCTCGACGCTGTCGCGCAGTTCCGGCGATCTGGCGCGGCAACTCGCCGAATTCAGCCTCCGCCTCAACGCCATGGACAGCAAGGTCGAGCACGTGCTGGAGCGTTCGCTCTCGAGCGCGCAGCCGCTCGCCGACGAGATCGAGGAACTGTCCACGCTGGTGAAACAGCTCGCCGATTCCGTTGCCGCCCATCAGTTGGCCATCGGCCGCATCGGTGCGAAATTCGACGCGATCGCCGCCACACGGCAGAACGGTTCAGCCGCACCGCTCGCCAGCGAGGTGGTGCCGCCGGCTGTTGCGGCTCCAAGGCCGTCAGCGCCGGTCACCGCCGTGATGGTCGAGGCGGCTGTTCCTGCGACGTCGATGCCCGCATCGATGGCTTCGCCATCCGCAGACGCCGCTGTTCCGGAAACTGCCGCAACGCAGGCCGCGACCCCGGCGCCAATCCCCGCCGCCGTCGTGGCCGAACCACAGGTCCGCGCCGCAGCCCCGGCTGCTGTGGTGAGTGCGCCTCCACCGCCCGCTGCTCCGAGCGAGTCGAAGGTGCCGGCTTTTGCCGGGCTCGACCGCTCCGGCATCATCGCCGCCATCAACTCCGCCATAGAGGGCGGCCGGATCGACCTCTATTTGCAGCCGATCGTCATGCTGCCGCAGCGCAAGGTGCGCTTCTACGAGGCGATGTCGCGCCTCAAGGCTGATAACGGCGACGTGGTCGCGGCCGCCGATTTTCTCAAATACGCCGAGGCCGGCGGGCTGATGCCGAAGCTCGACCACCTCACGGTGCTGCGCTGCGTGCAGGTGGTGCGGCGGCTCCTTCTGAAAAACCGTGAGATCGGTCTGTTCTGCAACGTCTCGGGCCTGACGCTGACGGATGCTGGCTTTTCGAGCTTCCTCGAACTCGTCGAGGCCAATCGCGCCATCGCAAGCTCGCTGGTGTTCGAGTTCACGCAGAGCGCGGTGCGCGCCATGGGGCCGATCGAGCATGAGAGCCTCGCCGCGCTCGCCGATCGCGGTTTCCGCTTCTCCATGGACAATCTGACCGACCTTCGCGTCGAGCCGCGCGAACTCAACGATCGCGGCTTCCGCTTCGTCAAGGCGTCGGCGGCGCTGCTGCTCAATCGCGTCGGCGCCGCTTCGACCGACATTCACCCCGCCGATTTTTCCGATCTGCTTGGCCGCTATGGCATCGACCTGATCGCCGAGCATATCGAGAGCGAAAACGTCGTCGTCGATCTGCTCGACTACGATGTGCGCTTCGGCCAGGGCTTTTTGTTCGCCCCGCCGCGCCCGGTGCGCGCCGAGGCGCTGCAGGCGACCAACGGCGAAGCGCCGAGGGAGCAGGCGAGGGAGCAGACCAGGTCCGGCCTAGGCGAGGCGGGCATCAGGAGCGCACTCGGCTCCGCTCCGGCCGCGCCGCAGGTTGCCGCCCCCGTCGCCGCTTCGCGCGGCTCGCTCGCGCAACTCATCCGCGCCGGCGCCGGCCGCGGCTGAGCCAGAGCTCACCATTGCGGGGGAGCGAAGCGGGCGAACTACGCACCGGTTCATGAGTTTCGCCACGTCAGCTTCATCTTAAAGCGGCGCGAAATCCGAGCTGGCGGGCCGCCTTACGCCCTTTGCGATACGGCTTTTTCGAATTTCGGAAAGAGCTTCAGCGCGTTATCGCTCTCAATGGCTCGCCGCGCAGACGCATCCCACTCGTCAAACGCCTCGAAGGCGGCGATCGTCGACTCCACATCCTTGACCGGAGTGACATGCCGCGAAAACGGAAAATCGCTGCCAAACAAAATTCGAGAAGGCTCTGCTATTTCCATGAGGCATTTCAGCGGCGCAGGGGCGCAGATTTCCGCGACATCATAGTAGAGGCGCCGCAAAGTATCGGCGACTTTGCCGCCTTCCAGGTTTTCCGCGACGCGTGGACGATTGTTCATGGCGCTCATCCGATAAACCAGGAACGGTACCGTTCCTCCGCCGTGCGGCATGATCCAGCGGATGTTCGGATATTTCCCAAAGGTGCCGTTCCACAGCAGATTGTGGATCGCGCGTGTCGTGTCCAGTACGAGCTCCGTCATGCCGGATGGATAGCTGTAGGCCGGCATGTTCTTCGCCTGGTTCCGCAATGGATGCAGGAATACGACGGCGCTGCGCCGATCGAGCTCCGCATAAAGCTCGTCTTCTTCGGGCTGGCCGAGGTGGCGGTCGCCGACATGCGTGAGGAGGCAGACGCCATCGAGCTTCAGCGTATCGAGTGAATATTCCGCCTCGCGGACCGCGGCTTGAACGTCAGGCAGCGGCAAGATCGCAAACGCGCCGAAACGATCTGCATGGTCCGAGACCATCCGGGCAGAGTCTTCGTTGCATTCGCGCGCCAGACGCGCCGCAAACTGCCGGTCTCCGAAATATACCCCGGGAGATGCGATTGAATTGACCGCGGCCGCGATGCCGGTCTTGTCCATCAATTCAAGTTGCGAGGACACACTCCAGTCGGCCCATGGATTTTCGCCGCTGCCCTGAATGCCGACGGTTTCAAGGGCGCGTTTGTAAAACTCCGGTATCGGATGCTGGTGGGTGTCGATGAGTGGACCGTGAGACACGTCTACGCCTTCTTTTTTCATGATGTGATTTGCAAGGTGAGGAAGAAATCAGTGCTGCCTGCGCGCTCCCAGGGCATCATCAGCCACTCGACGAGCGCGACTGCGGCAAACAATAGAATTCCGAGCGCGCTCAACCACACCAGGGCCGCCCACGCCAGTGGGCCGTCGAGCTGCGAATTGGCCGCCAGAACCAGATTGCCGAGCCCGGTCACCGAACCGACGAATTCGCCGATCACCGCCCCGATCACCGCGAGCGTAATCGCCACTTTCGATCCGGCGAATATGAACGGCAGCGCCGCCGGCATCTGAACCTTGAAGAAAACCTGCCGCCGCGAAGCACACAGCGCGTGGGCAAGCTCCAACAAACCCGGGGGTGTCGCCTGCAGTCCGGCGGCCGTATCCACGACAATCGGGAAGAACGCCACCAGGAACGCCAATGCCAGCTTTGAGCTTATGCCGAGTCCGAACCACACCAGGATAATCGGCGCGATCGCAACTTTCGGAATCGACTGGGTCGCGACCAGGATCGGATAGAGGACGAGATTGAACAGGCGTGAATTGGCAACGAACACCGCCAGTGGAATGCCGATCACGAGCGCCAAGGCAAAGCCCAGAACCGTCTCGACCAAAGTTGGCCAGGTCTGTTGCAGCAGCAGATCGTAACGCTCCACGGAAACGGCGCCGATTTCCATGGGGCTCGGCAATACCAGCGGGCTGATGCCGGACAGCGAGGTATAGAGCTGCCATAGCGCCAGGATCACGAGGACGCCAAGCAGGGGGTAGAGCGAGCGCCCAAGGTTTTGTGCGAGTCATCGCGTGATCCCAAGCGCTCGGCCGGCCCGGTGTTCAAGCTCGGTGAATTCAGGCGCGTAACGCGTCTCCGGCCGCCTCGGATACGAAAGATCGACCGCAATGATATCGGCGATCCTGGCAGGACGCGGACTGAACACCGCAACCCTGTCGGAGAGATAAACCGCCTCGCTGATGCTGTGCGTAACCAGCATCACCGTCGCGCCGGTTTTGGCGCGGATATTAAGGAGCAGGTCCTGCATCTCCATCCGCGTCAGTTCGTCGAGCGCGCCGAATGGCTCGTCCATCAGCAGCAGTTTCGGCTGATGAACGAGCGCGCGGCATAGGGCAACGCGTTGCTGCATGCCGCCGGAAAGTTGTGCAGGATAAGCGTGCTCGAAGCCCGAGAGGCCGACCAGCGACAACAACTCGGCGGCGCGCTGTGCCGCTCCGCCGTCGGCGTCGCCTTGTATCTCGACGGGAAAGAGCACGTTCTTGAGCACGGTGCGCCAGGGCATCAAATTTGGCTGCTGAAAGACCATGCCGAAATCGGGCTGAGGACGCTCGACCTCGGCGCCGTTGATCTCGACAATGCCGCTGGTCTTCGGGATCAACCCCGCGGCGATGCGAAGGAAGGTGGTTTTGCCGCAGCCGCTGGGCCCCAACAGGCTGATGAATTGCCCGATCTGAAGATCGAACGAGACTGTATCGATGGCGACCAGCGACGTCTGACCCGAACGCTTGAACGCTTTGTGAACATTTTCGAAATGACCGAACGCGCGACGCGCAGAACCTGCGGGCGAACCGATCGTCGCCCCGCCAAGTCTTGGCTGCTCAGGCCGCCGCGGAAGCGCCGAATCGATCACGGCTTGATCGGTGGATTGGGCAGAAATCCGGTCGCGTACATGTCAGCAGGCGCCGGCGGGCTGCCGGTGACGCCGATATATTTCGTGACAAACTCCACGTTCGACTTGATCTGATCGGGATCGAACCATCCGAGACCATGCTGCTCGGTGTCGGGCGTGACCACGAGATCGCGCGACGATCTTGAGTTCCGCTCCGATGACTACGGGCTTGAGGCTTGGAACAAATTGCAGTTCGTCCTGTGCCGCCTTGTCGGGATGATCGAGCGCGAATTTCCAGCCTTTGAGCGCTGCCCGTACGAAACCGCGGACCACTTGCGGGTGTTGCGACAGATACTCTTCGGTGACGCCGATGCCGTTCGAATAAAGTTGCAGACCGTTATCGGCAGGGATGAAGGTCTGAAGCTTTTCATGAACGCCTTCGGCGGCCTGCTCGAGACCCGGCTTGCCCATGATGAAGGTTTCAATAGAGGGAACCTTCTTGGTGATCAGCGCGCCGGGGCGCGCCGGCGGAGTGATGTCGGCGACATGAAGGGTTTTTGGGTCCAGGCCCTTTCCGACCATGAAGCCCTGGAGGATTTTCGGCGTAAAGCTGCCCGAGCCGCTGCCAAGCGTGAGACCTTCGAGTTGCTTTGGCGCCGTTACGTTCGCGCCGCTTTGCAGGCTGAATACGGCAATCGGCTGCTTCTGGTAAATGACGGAGACCATCTTGAGCTTGGCCCCCGTCGAGCGGGCGATGGCGACTTCCGGAACACCCATGAAGCCAAGATTTGCCGTCCCGGAAACGACATTTTGAATGACCTGCGCGCCGCCCTGAGAAGGAATAATGCTGACGTCGAGGCCTTCCTGCTTGAAGAAGCCCTCCGCAATGGCCGCGTACCACGGCGCATGCCGGCCGAGCGGAATGAAGTCGAGCGAGAACACGACTTTGGTCAAGGCTTGCGGCGCGCTCTGCGCGGCAGCGCCATCGGGCCGCATCACTGCGACCGAAACGACCGCAAACGCCGCAGCGATTGCGCCTGGAACAATACGCATGCTCTCTCTCCCGCGATGTGACCGGCCTTTCATCATGATCGTGCCACCAATGGTTTCGTGCAGTCAATAGATTTTCGAAAATCCATTGATTGTCGAATAGCAGTCGTATATGCGATTGTTCTTGCCGATTGGGCCGTTCAAACCGGGAGCGCGAATGCCCGCAATGCCTGCCAAGCGTCCTGCCGATCTGACGTTGGCCGCCTCGGCGCTGAACCGCATTCGTTCGGACATTATTGCCTGCCGTCTCATGCCCGACGAACGCCTGCGTTTCGAGACGCTGCGCGAGCGTTACGGCATGGGAGTGAGTCCGCTTCGCGAGGCGTTGATGCGCCTCGAAGCCGAAGGACTCGTCCAGCTTGAACAGAACAAGGGTTTCCGGGTGGCCGAGGTGTCTCGTGAGAACCTGCTCGATCTCATGCAGACCAGGATCGAGATCGAATCGATCGCGCTACGCTGGTCGCTGGAGAAGGGCGGCGTCGAGTGGGAGGCCAATCTGCTCGGCGCATTTCATCGGTTGTCCCGCCAGACCAAGATCGATGCGAGCGCCCCTGAAACCATCAACGAGGCATGGAGCCGCGAGCACGCGGCATTTCATGCCGCGCTCGTCTCGGCGTGCGGTTCGCAGACGCTGATCTCCATTCGCGAGCGTTTGTTCGAACAGGCCGAGCGGTACGTCTCGCTCTCGATCATGTCGAACGCCCCGTTGCGAGACGATGTCGGCGAGCACAAGCAATTGATGCGGGCGGCGCTCAACCGCGACGTCGACAAGACGATCGATCTCAATCGTCTGCATATCAGCCGAACGACGGACAAGGTCGCCGCCTCGTCTTGCCGCGAGCCGCGGCGCCGATACTGGCGCCGCGCTCAAGAGGAAATCGTTCAAATGAACGTGCAGGCGCAGGCAGGACCCGCCACCATACCGGCCAAAGACCTTGCGGCGTTCGTGGCCAGGCTGTTTGCCGCTACCGGACTGTCGGCTCCAGCCGCGGAAAAAGTCGCCAACGGCCTCGTTGACGCCGATCTCGAAGGACTCGCGTCGCACGGCGTGATGCTTGCCGATATGTATATTGAACGGCTGCAAGGCGGCTCGGTGTCGAAGGACACGGCCGCAGCCGTCGTATCCGAACGACAGGGCGCCGTTGTGCTCGATGCCGGCAATGCGCTTGGCCAGTTGACCGGCGAGCAGGCGATGGTCCTTGCGGTCGACAAGGCCAGGCAATTTGCCGCGGGCATCGTGGCCGTTCGTCACGGCTTTCATTTCGGTTCGGCCGGCCGTTATGCGCGGCAGGCGGCGGATTCGGGCTGCGTCGGCATAGCGATGTGCAATACGCGTCCGCTGATGCCCGCGCCCGGCGGCGCCGAGCGCGTTGTCGGCAATAATCCGCTCGCCATCGCGGTGCCGGCCGACGGCGAAATACCCATCGTGCTCGATATGGCGACGAGCGAAGCGGCGATGGGCAAAATCCGGATGGCTGAAAAAGCCAAGGAAGCGATTCCGCCGACGTGGGCCGTGACCGCACAGGGGCTTCCGACCACCAATCCGACCGACGCGATAGCCGGAATGCTGTTGCCTTCGGGCGGCCCCAAGGGCTTCGGACTCTCATTCCTGATCGACCTGTTGTGTGGCCTGTTGTCCCAGGGCGCGAGCGGCGCACAGGTTAGGCCGCTCTACGGCGATTTCAGCGTGCCTTACGATTGCTCGCATTTGTTCATCGCGATCGATATCGCGCATTTTTGCGATCTCGGCTGGTTTCGTGTCCAGGCGGCGAGCGCCGCGGAGCGGATCCGCGACGGCAAACGCGCGCCGGGCGTTACCCAGTTATTCACGCCGGGCGAGCCGGAATGGCAGCGGCGCAATCGCTCCGGCGGTCAGGTGCTTGTGGACCGTGCCGTGGTCGCGATGCTGCGAAGCTACGCCGAGCGCCTCGGCGTGCGGCCAACACCGTTTGATGCCAGAACAACATAGGAAGAGCACACACCATGCCCAAGGTTCAGATATCGAGCCCGAAGCTACGGCAGCCCAACGGCGTTTTCTCACACGCCACCGCGATCGAAGCGACCGGCCGATTCGTTTTCATTTCCGGAATGACCGCGCGCCGTCCGGACGGCACCATTGCGGGCATCGGCGATATTACCGAGCAAACCCGTCAAGTCTGCGAAAACGTCAAGGCGGCCGTAGAGGCTGCCGGCGGCACGCTTGATGACGTCTGCCGCGTCGATGTCTATGTGCGGAACATGGAGCACTTCGAGGCGATCCACAAAGTGCGCGCCCAGTATTTCAAGCCGCCGTTGCCGGCCTCGACCATGGTCGAGGTCAACAAGATGACGTCGCCGGATTATCTGATCGAGATCAGCGCCATCGCTGTATTGCCGAAATAAGCGTGGAGCTTCACCCCATGTCCGACAAGTCTGGAATTGCCGAAGCGGCGAAACGAGGCATCAAGCTGGGCCAGGTCGGCCAGCGCATCGTGCTTGAGAACGAACATGTCAGGGTTTGGGAAATCAATCTCGATCCGGGCGAGACGATCGACTTTCATATTCACTATCACCCCTATCTCGTCATCTCGCTTGGCGGGGGCGAGAATGAAATCGAGACGATCTTCGGCGATCGCATCAAAACCGTAGAGGAGCTCGGCTCCACGGTCTTCATCAATGAAATGCGGGCCGTTCACCGTCTGACCAACCGCGCGAAAATTCCCTATCTGTCCCGCCTTATCGAACTGAAAAGCGTCCGGTGGACGACCGAAGCCAAAACCTGATCCAGGAGTAACGCCATGTTGCTGAAAGACGCGCCCAAGCTCGAAGAACTGCTCATCCAGTCGGAAACGCTGCCGTGGCGCGAGAAGTCGCTAAAAGGCATTTCCGAAAAGATGCTCTGGCGCGATGAACAGACCGGCGCCTCGATCGCATTGATCAAATTCGCCGAAGGCGCCGGAATTCCGCAGCCGCATTATCACGCTGCGAACCAGTTCATGTTCTGCCTGAAGGGCAAGTACGAGTACACCTCGACCGGTGTCACGCTGACCGCCGGGAGCTTCTACTGCAATCCGAAAGGCAACGTTCACGGTCCGGCAATCGCCCATGCCGAGACCGTCGTCATCGAGATTTACGACGGCCCGCATTATCCGGAAAAGCCGTCCTGGTATAGCGACGAGCAGGACGCCCACTAGCCGGGCCGGCCCTGTGGGGCCGCGCGCTCTTGACATCCGGATGTTCTCGGATGTTTTGGCTACCGTTGCGATCGACGGCGTTTTCAGGCTGCTCCTCCGGACTTTGTACCCCGCAATGACGTCATCACGGCAATCGCCGATCTCGGAGCACAGCGTGCCGCTCGTCGAGCATGTGGCGCCGCTTGCTGCGCGACTACGACGTGCTGCTCTGCGACGTGTGGGGCGTCGTGCATAACGGCGTCGCCGCCTTCCCCGATGCCTGCGAGGCGCTGGCGCGGTTTCGCCGCGGCGGCGGCACGGCAATCCTGGTCACCAACGCGCCGCGGCCCGGCAGCGCCGTGGTGCGCATCCTCGACCGGCTGGGCGTGCCGCACGAGGCCTATGACGCGATCGTCAGCTCTGGCGATGTCACCCGCGAGATTGTCGAGGCGCGCCTCGCTGAGAGCGTCTATCACGTCGGCCCGGACCGCGATCTGCCGATCTTTGCCGGGCTGAACGTCAAATTCGCGCCGCTGGAGCAAGCCGACTACGTGGTCTGCACCGGCCTGTTCGACGACACCACGGAAACGCCGGAGAGCTACCGCGACAGCCTGGCGCGCATGCGGCAGCGGGAGCTATTCATGGTCTGCGCCAATCCGGATGTCGTGGTCGAGCGCGGCGATACGCTGGTCTATTGCGCGGGCGCGCTCGCCGATGCATACGCGGAAGCGGGCGGCGAGGTGCTGTTTTGCGGCAAGCCGCACGCGCCGATCTACGAGACGGCGCTCGGCAAGGCCGCTTCGTTACGCGGCGGCAATCCGCCGGCCTTGCCGCGCGTGCTGGCGATCGGCGATTCGGTACGCACCGATCTCGCCGGCGCCGCGGCATTCGGGCTCGATTGCCTGTTCGTCACGTCGGGGCTTCATGCGGCCCATTACGGCTCGCGCGAAACGCCCGACGTCGCGGCGTTGAATGCGATGTTTGACGCCGCCAACGTCGCCCCGAAGGCGATCGTGCGCGGGCTGGTGTGGTGACCTGCGGAAGTATTTCTGGAACGAAGGAGCGCGCGCCAGTCTAGGCGGCGGTTTCCTTGTTCTCGGCGAACACCGCTTCGATCTTGGCCTTCAGCGTCTGGGCATTGAAGGGCTTGACGATGTAGTTGTTCACGCCGGCCTTCTTGGCCGCGATCACGTTCTCGGTCTTGGATTCGGCGGTGACCATGATGAACGGCGTCTGGCCGAAGCCCGGGTCGGAGCGCACCTGCTGCAACAGGTCGTATCCGGTCATCGGCTCCATGTTCCAGTCGGAAATGACGAGCCCGTAACGCTTGGCCCGCATCTTATCGAGCGCAGCGGCGCCGTTATTGGCGTCGTCGACATCGGCGAACCCGATCTGCCGGAGAAGGTTGCGGATGATGCGGATCATCGTGCTGTAATCGTCGACGACGAGCACGGGCATTGACGGGTCGAGAGCCATGGCGTTTCGCTCCGCTGGCGGGCGCAACTACGAACGACCGGCCTGCGCCCATCCGACTTTGACCAGAGCGGCCCCGACTCTAAACGTGGGCCGAAATGGACATAAGTTCGAGATGGGATGCGTGCCGGCTCCTGCGTACAGGCACAGCGTCGCCGGAAGCGCCACCCTGCCTAACGAGACGTAAAAGTACCATTGCGGGTTTGAAGATCGGGTTAATCGGCGCAAGGGGCCAAAGGGGTTAGCGGGCGCGTTACCATGTGCGGGGCTGCCGACTTGACTCGGCGGCGGTCGGGACGGCACCTACCGCGCAGGAATTCCTTAACCATTGCCGCCGGATGCCGACAAAAAACTTCCTCATCGTGCGCGACGGAGAGGACGCCGGCGGTTTGCGCGGCGCGGTCGTCGCCATCGGCAATTTCGACGGCGTGCATCGCGGCCATCGGGCCGTCATTGCCACCGCGCTCAATCGCGCCCGGAGCCTGGCGAAGCCGGCCGCGGCGCTGACGTTCGAGCCGCATCCACGGGCCTTCTTCAATCCGCAGGAGAAGCTGTTCCGGCTGACCGACGAGGCAACCAAGCTGCGGCTCCTGTCCCGCACCGGGCTCGATGGTGCGATCGTTCTCACCTTCGACGCGGCGCTCGCCAAGTTGACCGCGGAAGAATTTGTGCAGCGCATCCTGGTCGAACGCTTTGCCGTGAGCGGCGCGGTGATCGGCTTTAATTTCTATTTCGGCACGCGGCGGACCGGTTCGCCGGATTTCCTCGCCGCCGAGGGCAAGAAATGCGGCTTTGCGGTCGACGTGGTGCCGCCGTTCGAGGACAACGGCCGCCCGATCTCTTCGGGACCGATCCGCGAGGCGCTGATCGCAGGCAAGGTGGAAGAGGCGGCCGAATTTCTCGGCTATCCCTGGTTCGTCACCGGGCGAAGTCGTGCATGGCGACAAGCGCGGCCGCGAACTCGGCTTTCCGACCGCCAATCTGGTGCTCGATGCCTCGTGCGGATTGCGCCATGGCATCTATGCGGTCCGCATTGGCGTAGGCGGGCGGCGTTACGACGGCGTCGCGAGCTTCGGCCGCCGGCCGATGTTTGATAGCGGCGTGGTGCTGCTCGAAGTGTTTCTGTTCGACTTTGCCGGCGATCTCTATGGGCAGAACATCGACGTCGCCTTTATCGCCTGGCTGCGCGAGGAGGCGAAGTTCGCCTCGGTCGAGGCGTTGATACGGCAAATGCAAGCGGATACGCGTCACGCGCGCGAAGCGCTGGCGCGCGCCGGTGACGTGTTTCCGCCAATCTAGGGTACCCACTCAATAAATGCGCCATGTCGGCTTTGCCCCCAAGCGGACATCGCCCGGTGACCACGGCACGTCGGCTTTGT
>CAVYPQ010000012.1:0-5579 GCA_963770425.1 uncultured Alphaproteobacteria bacterium | reverse complement strand
GGGCCTTCTGCTCGTCGGACAGCGCGGTGTAGAACGCGGCGAGCGCCGGGCGGATGGTCTGCACGGCGGCAAGCATGGCCTGCAGGTGGCGGCCTTCGGCGGCGAGCCGGTCCGGCGGGGTCGCCGGCAACGCGCTCGGGCATGACGCCTTGATCTGGTCCGCCGCCTTGATGCTCGCAGCGGACAGAGCATCCAGCCTGGCGCGCTGCGCCGCATTCGGCTGAACGACGTGATCGACCTGATCGGTCGGAAACGCCATGACGCTGTCCGCACAGGTGGCTTGCGGGCTTTGCCCGCTACCCTGCCCCGGCTGCTGCCCCTTTTCTTGCGGCCGCGCGCTCGCGCTGCCGATATCGTTGAACCGCGCCTTCTGCTCGTCGGACAGCGAGCCATAGAACTTCGCCAGTGGCGGCTGCACGATGCTCACCGCGTCGGCCAGTCCTTCGAGCCGCTGTTGCATCTCGGCGAGTTCGATCGGTCGGCGTGAACGCCAGCTTGGTCGGACAGTGCAACCGGATCTCATCGCTCGCCTTGACGATCGCATTGCCCAGATCGTCGAGCAGCGCGGTTTGCTGCGGGGTCGGCGACAACGCGGCCTGGATTTGATTGATTGGCCAGCCGGTGACTTCGGCCGCTTCGTCGTTGCAGCTTTCCGTGGCGCTTTGCGTGAGCGAATTCATCCGCGCTGGCGCTTGCCGGCCCTGCACGTATTCGCCGTAATCGTAAGGCGAGAAGATGCCTTCGTAGATGTCGTCGTAGCCGTAATACCAGAACGGATCGTAGGCAGCGTAGGCGTAGGGCCACAGCGCATCATAGAACACGTCGCCGTAGGCGTACGGCCAGAACAGCGGACCGATCCAGCCCAGGTGATGATGCGGATGCCAGCGTGCCGCGAGGAACGGCCGGAATGCAGGCGAACCGTGGAAATCGCGCAGGTGAGCGAAGCGAGCCGGGTCGGGTCTGCCGGCCAAATGTGCGATGTGCGCACCCGCGGCTGGACCGTGTGCGTTGGCGAACGTGTGCGGCGCGTGGGGAAACACGTGATGCGCAGCTGCACCGCGCGGCCCGTGGCCGAACGACGACCTGCCGCCATGCGCTATGTGAATATGCGCGCCGCCTCTGCCGATCCTGACGTGCGGCCCACGGCCGAAGCCGCCGGCGCGGCCGATATGCCTCACGCCATGGCCGCCGAGATGGGCTGTGAAATGCGGCCTACCGCCGCCGAGGTGCCTCGCGAAATGCGGAACGCCTCCAGCACCGCGAGGTGCCAAGTGCGGCCCGCCACCGCCAATGTGCGCCGCGAAATGTGGCCCGCCGCCACCGACATGCGGTGCGCCGCCGCCAATATGCGGGGCGCCGCCCGGATGTCCGCCGCCGCCGGGGTGACCACCGCCAGGTCTTGGCGCCGCAATTCCCGCGCCGGCCGCCAAACACAAGGTCAAGCCGATGGAGGCGATGCCCGCCGCAATGGTTCGCGTCTTGATCATAATATCCTGCCCAAATGCATCTGCGCACGCGACCGCACGCGCGCGCTGAACCGCTGCAAGCAAAACGGTGGGTTGTGACAATGGTTCCGACAATCTCGCCGCAGGTGATCCCGCGAACGTGAGCTTTGCGCGCATGAGCGCGATGCTGCGATGCACAGGCGCGATGCGCGGAGCACGCTCGATTGCGCGCGCACGGCTTGCTATGGATGCAGCCTGACTTGGTGGGGCTTAGCGGGATTCAACATGCAAAAAGGAACATTCGCCTGGCCGAAAGGCCAGCGCATCGCAGTTGCCGTCACGGTGATGCTCGAACAATGGTCCGAGGGCAAAGCGCCGCCCTGGGGCGTGCAAGGCACCGGCCTCAAGCCGGGCACGATCGATCGCGGCCGCATCTCGTGGGGCACCTATGGCGGCAAGATCGGCGTCTGGCGGATCATGAATCTGCTGCGCGATAACGGCGTGCGCGGCACGTTCTGCGTCAATGCGCACTGCGCCGAAATCTGGCCGGACGCCACCAAGGCGATCGTCAAATCAGGCCACGATCTTGCCGGGCATGGCTATCTGCAGGACCACCTGCTCGCCTACATGACGCCTGAGGAAGAACGCGACAGCATCAAACAATCGCTCGGCATCCTGGAAAAGATTTCCGGCACGCGGCCGCACGGCTGGATCAGCCCGGTGCTGGCCTGGACGGAGCACACCACCGAGTATCTCGCCGCCGAGGGCATGGCGTGGCACGGCGACTGGCTCGACATTGACTTACCGCGCATGAAAGCGACCAAGAGCAAGCCGATCGCACTCATCCCGGCGAGCGATTTCACCGACAGCCGCGTGTCCCATTCCAGCCCCACCACGCTGTGGGACGTCTACAAGGACACCTTCGATTATCTGTATCTGCGCGAAGCGCCCGCCTTTCTCGGCCTGACGCTCCACTGCCATTTCGGTGGCCGGCCGCTGGTCTGCGCCGTGTTCGACCGGATCCTGAAATATTTCGCGCAGTTTCCGGATGTGTGGTTCGCCTCCCATGGCGAGGTGGCGCGCTGGGTGCTCGACCAGAATATCGAAGCGGAGACGCACGCCAAGCGGTTGTTGGCGGGGCACGCCGCTTCATGAAGCTCCGGCTCGCGCATTACCGCAACCGGTTCACGATGTTTCGCATCTATTACGCGCTCGGCGCCGGGCTGATCAAAGATCACGGCATCGATTGGACCGTGATCGAGGTGCCCGACCCGCCGAGCCGTGAGCTCGAAGAATGCCTCATTCGCGGCGATGTCGATCTCGCCAACGTGTATCTGCCGAACTTTTTGGAGCGACGGCTCGCCGGCGCGCCGATTGTCGGGCTTTGCACGGAATGGAAATCGACCGGCAAGGGCAACGGACTGTTCGTGCGCCGCGGGACGTATTCGCGGCCTCAAGACCTCGAAGGCAAAAAGATCGCGACCCATCAGGGCCGGCACGCCATCCACCAGTATCTGCTGAAACACTCCTACGACATCGATCCGCAACGCCTGCAATGGGCGGCCAGCCCGCAGGAAACCCTGCTCGGCATCCTGCGCCGTGGCGAGGCCGATGCGGTCGTTCTGCTCGACCAGTTTTTCTTTCACGGCGAGCAGGCAGCCGACGCGGAGTGCCTCTACACCGACGGCGACGCCTGGAAGCTCCTCACGGGCTTCGACGAGATGATCAAGCACATGGTGGCGGCGAACCAGACGCTCGTTCAAAATAATCCCGGCCTGCGCGAGCCCCTGCTCGATGCGTTCCGCAAATCCTTCGCCTATAGCGAGCGCAACATCGAGGAGGTTGCCGATATCTTCATCAGGTCCTACGGCGGCGACCGCGACACGCTGCTCGTCTCGGCGCGCTATCCGCGCATGGAATTCACCTTCACCGACGCAGAGCGGCGGCTGGCGCAGCGGCAGATGGACATGTTCGTCGAAGTCGGCCGCTTGCCCCACAGCGCGCCGGTCGAGAGGTTTTTCGCGAGTTGAGCGCAACTTTCGGAAGGTTGCGACGGCGCAAACGGCTCGTCTCGCCGTACCGGTCAGTGCGCCATCCCGGAGGCGATATAGCGGTCGAACGATGTTGGGGAGAATTCGCGCAAGATGCGCTCGATCTTCGGACGGGTGGTGTGCAGGTTCACGTAGCATGTGAACTTTCGGCGGCGGCTCAGCGGCATGCGCGGGTGGTCGGGATCGATTTCGCGCGGATGAACGTAGAAAATGATTGGACGGTCCTCCGCCAGCGCGCGGCGTGCCATTTTCAGAATGAGCCGGCTGGGGAACAGCCTCAAGTAGCCGCCGCCGAAAAAACACATCGGCGTCCGCAGCGCACGCACCACCGTGATCGGAAATTCCAACAGTGTGCCCGCAGAAGTCTCCAGCTTGTATGGCGCGAACTTGGCCGTCGCCAGACCGCCGGTCTGATGACGGGCGGGAAAGACCGACGAATTCATACCGGTAGCCGGCTTCCACGAGCTTGTCGAAAAACCACGGCGTTCTCTCGGTGACGGAAAATGCCGGGGCGCGGAAACCGCGAACCGGCCGCCCGGAAATATCTTCAAGAAGTTTACGCGATGCGAGCGCGTCCTGATAGAACTCCGTCGGCGACATTTCATACGCCAGCTGATGATAATAGCTGTGCGAGGCGATCTCATGGCCAGCCGCAACGGCTTCGCGCACGAGATGCGGAAAGCGTTTGGCAAAATAGCCGATGAAGAAACACGTCGCCGTCGTTCCGTTTTCCGCCAGAAGTTCGAGCAACACGCGCAGGTTCTTTTCGACCCGGCTTTCCAGCTGGTCCCATTGCGCCGGCGGCGGCTCGAAGCCGGTTCCCGAGAGATTGAACCAGTCCTCTACATCGATGGAAAAGATACTCTGTGGCACAGCCGAATTCCGTGACGTCGACCACGATTTGCGGCGTCTGCCGCCCGAACCAATACTAAAGTTTGAGTTTGGGTTTGCAAGCGCCGAGGATCGAAGAAGAAGACGAAGATGAGCGTCCAATCGAAATTGCACTGTCCGCCAGACTACATCACGTCAAAATCGGCGGCTTCAAAATGGATGCGCTCCGGCACAAGATGCCTGCCTTGCGATGTAAGATCGTGAAAAACGAGATTGAACGGCGAAGGCCGCAACCGCATAGGCACATCGATCGTCGCCCGAAAAGTGAGCCCAGAGCACTTTCCGAACCATAACAGCGGCGGCCATGACAGCCGCCGACGCAGCTGAGTTTCGGCCTGCCGGCACAGCGACGGGTCGGATTCCACTTTGAGCACGGCGCGAATGCCCGGATATTTTGTCGTTCCGACGATGCAGGCGAAATCCTTGTGCGTGGAAAGCCAATAGTGGCCGCCGGGGTTGTCGAGGCGCCACGATAGATCCTCAACTCTCCACCTGCGGCGCCACTGCAACCTCGGGGGCGCGACGCCGGGCCGAGGCGGGTCCAGGCATAGGCGCACATCGAGCGGGGTGACCAGGTCGAATCCCAGATGACGGATAAATCCCGGCGTACTGTTGGCGTTGGCAATGGCGACGATGTGATCAACGCCAATCTCCGCGGCGTGGCGATGCGTCATTTCGGCCAGCTTGCGAAACAGCGACTGGCCGCGATGCCGTTCGTCAACGCCGGCATTCAGCGCCAATGCAGAAGTCTTGAGTTCGCCCTCAAGCTCGACCTGAAAGGGAATGACGACATAATGCGCCACGGCTTCGCCGTCGAAAAACGCGTTATAACCGATGGCTTGCCCATTGGGATTGTCGCGATAGAGCCATTCAATAAAGGGTAAATTGAAACGCCGGTTCTTCGGCCAGACCCGGCGCAGCAGCGCGGTAACCTGCTCCAATTCCGCGCGGGCGTTTGTTTGCAGACGAATGTCGTAATTCATTGCGCGTCAGCTTGCCGAAGCGAAACCGCAATGTCCAGCCAGCGCTTCCCAGGCTCCGTTAGCCGCCACTCTTCTTCGTCACCATCAGCTTGCGGACATAATCGAAGACCGGCGGCGAGGCCTTCGCCAGCATATCGATGGCGCGGTTGATATCCGCGGCACTCACCGGCTCGATCGGCACTTTCAGCTTGGCGGCGTCGGCAAGATAA
>CAVYPQ010000011.1:0-1223420 GCA_963770425.1 uncultured Alphaproteobacteria bacterium | reverse complement strand
TCGGCGATGGTGCTGAAATTATCCACGAACCAGCGCAGCGAGGACTGCACCTGCATGAAGGCGCCGGACGCCAGCATGAGGCCGCCGAAGGAGATGTTTCCGGCGAAATACAGCGGCGCCGCGACCAGTATCGGCGCGACCAGCGTGAACCAGCCGTAGCCGGCGGTGATCCAGGTGAGATTGGTGAGCGCCGGTGACCAGCCGGCGGGTGGCGGCGAGCACCGCCGCCAGATCGATCTCGATGCGCCGCTGCCTCGTCCGCCTCGCCGCCGCGCAAGCGCGATGGCATCGATGTGCTCGTTGACCCGCACCAGCGAGAAGCGCATATCGGCCTCCCGCGCATAGCGCTCGGCGTTGCGGTCGACCAGGCTGCGGCCCACCCAATAGCTCAGCAGCGAGGCCGACCCGGAGTAGACGATCGCCGCCCACACCATGTAGCCCGGAATCGCGAATTGCGCGGCCGCCGAGATGGAAGACGAAATCGCTCGACAGCGACCACAGCACGTCGACGAAGCTGGCCAGCAAAATCGAGGACTGCAGCAAGCCGATGCCGAGATCGGCCGACAGCTCGGTCAGATGGCGCGCATCCTCGTGCATGCGCTGATCGGGGTTCACGCCGATCGGCGCCGGCGTTGGCCAGCCGGAAAGCGCGGCCGGGCAGCATCCAGTTCTGCATCAGATCGTGGGCCAGGCCCTGCGCGCAGCTTGAGCTTCAATGTTTCGACCGAGCCAGCGCTGCGCCACGTTGAGCACCAGCAGCGCGCCGGCGATCACGCCGAAGACGCCCAGTTGCAGCAGGAATTGCGCAAAGTCATGGTGCGACAGTGCATCATAGAAGGGCTGATTCCAGTTGTTGAGACGTATCTGCCCGTAGGCGGTCGCGGCGATGACCACGAACAGCGCGCCCGACAGCAGGAACAGCGTGTTGCGCACCGGCGAGGCCCACAAGGCCCGGATCATCATGCCGCAGTTGCGGCACGAGGCCGGAATTGGCAATCTCTTCGGGATCGATTGCGACGTGATTCATCGCGGAGCGATTCATGATCATACGTCCTCTGGAGCCGAATAATTCGTCATTATCGCCAGCTGCATGCACGGCGGAATCAGTCGAGCCGGATCGATCGACCGGCTGATCGGCGAGATGACTCTGGCGGAGAAGCTCGGGCAGCTCACCATGACCGCGGCCGGCTATACGGTGACCGGGCCCGATCATCGCCGGCGATTCGACCGATGCGATCCAGGCCGGCACCATCGGCAATCTGCTCAATCTGGTCGGCGCCGGCGCACGTGCGCGAGATGCAGCGGCTGGCGGTCGAGGAATCGCGGCTCGGCATTCCGCTGCTCATCGGCTTCGACGTCGATCCACGGCACCGCACCCTGTTCCCCATCCCGCTGGGCGAGGCGGCGCTGTTCGATCCCGAACCTGGGCGCTCACCGCGCGCGAGGCCGCCAAGGAAGCCGCCGCCGACGGTCTGGCCATGACTTTCGCGCCCATGCTCGATGTCGCGCGCGATCCGCGCTGGGGACGAATCGCCGAGGGCCCGGGCGAGGATCCCTGGCTCGGCGCGCGCATGGCGGAGGCCAAGGTGCGCGGCTTTCAGGGCGCCGACCTCGCCGCGGCCGACTGCGCTCGCGGCGGTCGCCAAGCATTTCTGCGCCTACGGCGCGGTCGACCGCGGGACGCGATTATGCGTCGGTCGACATCTCGGAGCGCACGCTGCGCGAGGTGTATCTGCCGCCGTTTGCGGCGGCGGTCGCAGCCGGCGTGGCGGCGATCATGCCCGCCTTCAACGATCTTGCCGGCATTCCGATGACGGCGAACGCGGCGCTGCATCAAGGGATGGCTGCGCGCGCCGTCTCGGATTCAACGGCGTGATCGTCAGCGACTACAACGCCATCGCCGAGCTCATTCGCCACGGCATCGCCGCCGACCTCGCCCAGGCGGCGGCCCTTGCGCTCAAAGCCGGGGTCGATATCGACATGATGGCGGAGCCTATCGCCAGGGACTGCCGATCGCGCTCGAGCGCGGCTGGGTGACCATCGGCGGAGATCGATGAGGCGGTGCGGCGGGTGCTCACGCTCAAGGAAGCTCGGGTCTGTTCGACGATCCCTACCGCCGCGGCGCCGACCCCGAAAGCGCCGCGGCGCTCGCGGCTCGGCGCCGTCTCGCGCGCGCGGTGCGGCGCGCGCGCCATCGTGATGCTGAAGAACGAGCGCGAACGCTTTGCCGCTGCCGGGCGGCTGCGCGCGCTCGCCGTATCGGTCCGCTGGCCGATGCGCCGCGCGAGATGCGCGGACCGTGGTGGGGCGCCGCGGGCGCCGAGCGGTCACGTGACGCGTGCTCGCGGGCCTGCGCGCGGCGCTCGGCCGAGGGGCAGGTGCTGCACGCGCCCGGGCGTCGACATCGACGGCGAGGATGTCGGCGGCGTCGCGCGCGGCGCTGGAGCTTTGCGCCCAAGCGCGATGCGATCGTGCTTGTGCTTGGGCGAAGCGGCGACCATGAGCGGGGAGGCCGCGAGCCGCGCGCACCCGGATCTGCCCGGCCAGCAGCGCCAGTTCGCCGAGGCGCGTTTTCGAGCGCGCGCGCGCGTTGCGCAAGCCGGTGATCGTCGTCCTGTTCTCCGGCCGCCCGCTGATCGTGCCGTGGCTGATCGAGCGCGCCGATGCGGTGCTCGCGGCATGGTTTCCCGGGCAGCGAGGCGGGCAATGCGATCGCCGACGTGCTGACGGGCGGGTGAGCCCGAGCGGCCGCACCCCGGTGACGCTGGCCGCGCAGCCGTGGGACAGGTGCCGCTATTCTTCGCCGCGCGGCCGACCGGCCGGCCCGCCGATCCGAATGATCATTACACCAGCAAGTATCTGGACTCCCCGAACGAGCCGCTGTTTCCCTTCGGTCACGGGCTGACGTACGGGCGATTCGTCCTGTCCAACCTGCGCGTGAGCCCGGAGACATTGCCCGAGAGCGACACGCTGACGGTGCGCGTCGACGTGCGAACGAGGGACCGAGGACGGCGGAGGAGACGGTGTTTCTGTTCACGCACGACAAGCTCGCGAGCGTGGCGAGGCCGGTGCTCGAGCTCAAGGGTTTCGGCAAGATCGACCTGGACCCGGGCGATCGGGCACGGTGACGCTGTCGCTGCAGGGCGCGGAATTGCGCTTTCTCGGCCTCGATCTCGAGCCGGTGTTCGAGCCGGGCGAGGTCGAGATCCTGGTCGGACCGTGCGCCGACCGCTCGAAGCTACTCGCGGCGACCATTCATTTGGCGCCCGCGCCGCGCGCCTGATCGCAGGCCCAGTGAAAGTTCGTTTCCTCGCGCGTACCCGGCACGATCGGATTCCAGGGCGTCGTCTTCGGTCCGCCTCCTCGGTTTGCTCGCTGCCCTGGATATTGTTGGCCGGGTAGTAGATGGACCAGCAGATTGCGGGTCTGTTGCTTCTTGCAGTCGTATTGCTCCTTCTCGACGGCGCTCAAGTACGGGTCGCCTTGGCCCGTCTGCGGCTCGGCGTACTCGTAGCGTATCCAGCCGGTGACGATCTGACCCGAGCGCTTCAGCTGGTGGGTGCTGGTGAAGATCGCCCACGAGCCATCGGTCGCCACGCTGCGGAATTCCCAGCCCCCGCTGGCCATGGGATCGAGCGTGCGCACCCACGCCATGGGGTTGGCTTTGCGGGCCGCGCGCTCGCGTGCGAGCTGCTCGGCCTTGGCCTTCTCTAGGGCCGCCGCCCGCTGCGATCCGCCGCCCACTCTTCTCCTGCTCCGGAGTCTGACCGAGGACGCAGGCGGCGTAGGATAGCGCGAGCGCCGCAGCGCCGGCCGCAGCGGCTACTTGAAGGGGTTTGCGCATGACCGCAAAGTTTACCGCTTTGTGGCGCTGACGGTGAGCTCTTGTTGCCGGGTCCGGCGGCGCTCGAAATCCGCTCTCGAGCCGTTGACGGGAATCGAGCGGAGCAGGTTGCGCACGACCTGCGGCATCAGGCGATTGACGCCGAGCACCTCGGCCGAGGCGACAGGGCGCGACAGCAGATAGCCCTGCAAGTACAACTCGCGATAGGCGGCGAGGCAGCCGAATTGACTCTCGCGCTCCACCCCTTCTGCCGCGACCTCGATGCGCAAATCGTCGCAGAGCTGGATAGCAATACGTAGTTGTTCGAAGAAGCGGCGAGCACCACCACCATCGTCGATGTCGTGGGTGACGAACAGGATGGTCTTGCCGAGATCGCTCCAGACTTGCAGCAACCAGCTTTGCATGAGCAGGCGCGTCTGCGCGTCCAACGCGCCGAACGGTTCGTCGAGCAGCACGACGTCGCGATCGTAGAGCATCGTTCTCAGCAGGCTGGTCCGTTGCCGCATGCCGCCCGACAGCTCATGCGGATAGTGCTGCTCGAAGCCGCCAAGCCCATACCGTTCGATCAACGGTTGAGCGCGCGCGATCGACTCCTTTTTTGGAACGCCACGGACTTCCGCGCCGAGGATGATGTTGTCGATGATTGTGCGCCACGGCAGCAGCAATCCCTTCTGCAGCATGTAGGCCACATAACCGGGACGCCCGACGATGCTTGTACCGTCGGCGAGCACGTCGCCGGTGGTGGGCCGCAACAAACCGGCGATGATGTTGAAAAGCGTCGACTTGCCGCAACCGCTCGGACCGATCAGGCTGACCAGCCTGCCTTCGGGGATCGTGAGCGACACGGCGTCGAGCGCGCGAACGGCGCGGCCGTCGCGCTTGAAGGACTTTGAAACAGTCCGAACGTCGAGTTTGGCAGCCGTGGTCGCCCCCGCTGGCTCAGTTCAGCGCCGTACACACCGCATTCCGGCGACCTGAGCATGCTTACGGTAGAATCTCGATGCCATCATTTTGTTCAATCGATGACTATCGAGTAGGCGTTCGCAGCACAGATGCGAGTGTTTGACACCGAATGTTAGCCGCTTGATTTCAGTTCGTCCAATCTAAAAATGATGAGAGGCATTGGACCGCGCCGCTGCGGGCCGATACAATGGCGCCAGCTGCGCTGGGTCAATCCGGGTGCTCCGCAGTCCTGTGAAAAGAAGGGGCTCAATCATGCAATTGGACGTCAAAACCTCTCCCGGGCTGACACGCAGAGCTGCGATCGCCGGCGCGCTGACAATGGGCTCAGCGATTTCTTCCCGCAGCGCATTCGCGCAAGGCGCAAAGGCGCTGGTTCTCGCCGAGCCGGTTCATAATTTAGGTTATGCGCCGGTCTATCTCGCGGCCGACCAAGGTTTGTACAAGAAGCGTGGCCTCGATGTTTCGGTGCTGACCGCCACCAATGGCGCTCACGTAACCGCGCTGGTCAGCGGGCAAGTGTGGGGCAACATTGGTGGGCCGGAATCCGACGCAATGGCCAATGTGGGCAAGGCCGACCGGCTGATCACCATCTGTAATCTGGTCAATCGCGCGAACGTGTATCTCGTTGCCCGCAAAGGCACCGGGCCGAAGTCGAAATCCGACGCCGACATCGCCGCGTTTCTCAAGGGCAAGCGGTTCGGGCTGAGCCGGTACGGCGGCACGCCGGACTTGCTTGGGCGGTGGCTGACAATCAAAGTCGGTCTCGATCCGCACAAGGACATCATCGCCATCAATCAGGCGGACAACGCCGCAATCGTTGCGATGATGAAGAATGGCGCCGTCGACCTGGGAGTCACGCAGGAGCCGTTCATCACCGCCGGCATCGAACAGGGGCTATGGGACGAGCCATTCTTTGGGTTCCCCTCGTTGGGCGACTATGCGTATTCGGTGGTCAGCGTGCGCCAATCCACCATCACCAAGGAGCCGCAGGTCGTACAGGCATTCGTCGATGCGACCATAGAGGCGCTCCGCATCACGGCGAAGGACCGCGGCGCCGTCGAGGCGATGACACGCAAGGAATTTCCCACGCTGCCGGCGGGCGGCGTGAAGGCTACGCTCGATCGCGCCTACGCCGACCATCTCTGGAGCGCCGACGGCATGGTCTCCGAGCAAGGCTACAACCTCGACATGGAGGTTGTTTACAAGACGGGGAGCTTTACCAAGCAAACGCCTTACGCCGACGTCGTCGACATGCAGTTTGTGCGCAAGGCCTTGCAGAAGACCTAGCGTGCCGATGGCTTTGCCGGGATTGGTGAACTGTTTCACTTAAGGCGCGACCGAGAAGCGGCGCCTAAATGCTCGCGACCGTCTTCAGCCGCGCGCGCGGGTGAATTTCGGACTGGGAGAGCACGCTGGTCTGCGCCCGGAAGCGCTCGATGATGCCGCGCACGAATGGCCGGATGCCGGGCGACGTCACCAGCACCGGATTCTCGCCTTCGCGGCCGGCCTGGTCGAATTTCTCGCGCACCGCGTTGATGAACTCGGTGAGCTTCGACGGCTGCATCGCGAGGCTCCTGTCGTCGCCCTGGCCGACGATCGATTCCGCGAACGCCTGTTCCCATTTGGCCGTGAGCGCGATGATCGGCAGATACCCGGCGGGGTTCGAGTGCTGGGCGCAAAGCTGGCGCGACAGCCGCGCGCGGACATGCTCGGCGAGGTTCGCGGGATTGCGCGACGCCGGCAGCCCGTCGGCGATGCCTTCAAGAATGGTGGCGAGATCGCGGATCGAGATGCGCTCGGCGAGCAGAATTTGGAGCACGCGCTGGATACCCGAGATGGTGATCTGCGCCGGCACGATATCCTTGACGAGCTCGCTCTGCTCCTTGGGCAGCTCTTTGAGCAGCTTCTGCACTTCGCCGTAGGACAGAAGCTCGCTCATGTTGATCTTGATCAGTTCGGTCAGGTGCGTGGCGAGCACGGTCGCGGCATCGACCACAGTGTAACCCTTGACCGACGCCTCCTCCTTGAGCGCGGTGTCGATCCAGGTCGCCGGCAGGCCGAAGGTCGGCTCGGTGGTATGGGTGCCGGGCAGGGTCACCTGCTTGCCGGCCGGGTCCATCACCATGTACTGGCCGGCCCAGACCTTGCCGCTGCCTGCGTCGACCTCCTTGATCTTGATGACGTAGTTGTTAGCGTCGAGCTGTACGTTATCGAGAATGCGCACCGCCGGCATGACGAAGCCCATCTCGATGGCCAACGAGCGCCGCAGCGCCTTGATCTGCTCGGTCAGCCGCTCCGAGCCATCGGGTGCGCTGACAAGCGGCAACAGCGCGTAGCCAAGCTCGACCTTGAGGTCGTCCATCTTCAGCGTTGCCGACATCGGCTCCTCGGCGGGAGCCGCCTTGGCGGCGTCGGGCTTGGCGACGTCCGCCGCGGCGGTTGCGCGCTTATTGCGGCGATCGATCAGATAGGCGAGTGCGCCGGCGCCGCCGCCGAGCGCAAAAAACGGAATGATCGGCAGTCCGGGCAACATCCCCATCGCGATCATCACCGCGGCCGACATGCCGAGCGCCTTGGGGTAGCCGGAAAACTGGCTGAGCAGCGCCTTGTCGGCGGCGCCGCTGACGCCGGCCTTCGACACCAGCAGGCCGGCCGCGGTCGACACGATGAGCGCCGGAATTTGCGTGACCAGGCCGTCACCGACGGTGAGCAGCGTGTAGGTGTGGGCGGCATCGGCGAAGCTCAGGCCTTGCTGCACGATGCCGATGACCATGCCGCCGATGATATTGATCAGGACCACGAGCAGGCCGGCGATCGCGTCGCCGCGCACGAATTTCGAAGCGCCGTCCATGGCGCCGAAGAAGCCGGATTCGTCTTCCAGCGCCTTGCGCCGGCGCCGTGCCTCTTTTTCGTCGATCAAGCCCGCCGACAGATCGGCGTCGATCGCCATCTGCTTGCCGGGCATGCTGTCCAGGTGGAAGCGCGCCGCGACTTCGGCGATGCGCCCCGAGCCCTTGGTGATGACCACGAAATTGACGATCACCAGGATCGTAAAGACGATGATGCCGATAACGAAATTTCCGGCCATCACGAAATTGCCGAACGCCTGGATGACGTGACCGGCGGCCTCGGTGCCTTCGTGGCCATGGGCGAGAATGAGCCGCGCCGACGCGAGGTTGAGCGACAGCCGCAGCATCGTCGAGATCAGCAGAACGGTCGGGAATGCGGAGAATTCCAGCGGCGCCTGGATGAACAGCGACGTCATCAGGATCAGCACCGAGAAGGTGATCGAGATGGCGAGCGCGAAATCGAGCAGCAGCGGCGGCAGCGGCAGGATCAGGACGAGCAGGATCGCCATCATGCCGATGGCGAGCGCGATATCGCTCCGCCGCAGCATCGTGCCGAGGTCGGCAAGGCGAGACATCGCTGTGTCCCCGCCCTGCGCCGAAGTTACATCGGTCATGTCGTCCGATCGGCCCCGCCGGTTGCGTTCGCGCGATTCAAAGCTATGCACGGCGGCCGGAGGGCCACCGGCACGAAAAAGTGGTGCCGCGCTCGCGTCCAAGGCTGGTCCCCAGGCAGCGTCAAAAGGGTCCGATGCAAACGCTTACGCCTCCCCGGCAAAATCTGCCGGGTATATGGTTACTGGGGGGTTAACGCCGCCGCCCGGAAGGCATCAAAGGGGACAAAATGCGTAGATTTATGCTGGCAGTGACGCTTGCAGCCGGAGCCATGCTGATCGCACCGCTGGCGCGGGCCGACGGCATCGAGGCTGGCTTGTGGAAGATCACCACGGTCGTCGAGACTGCCGGCAGGGCCGGGCCGCCGCGCGAGACCTCGAAATGCCTGACGGCGGATCAGGTTGCCGACCTGCCGGGGACCTTCTCGCCGATCGCAAACACGATCAATTCCGCCTGCGAGCCGATGCAGCACAGCTTCGACGGCAAGAAGCTCTCCTGGCATCTCGTCTGCAAGGGCCAGCTCGACATGGAGCTCACCGGCGAATTCAATTTCGACAGCGCGCACCATTATACCGGCATGGTGCAGAGCAAGGCCTCGATGGGCGGGCAGGATATGCCAAATTCGAAGAATACCGTTGAAGGCACGTGGGTATCGGCGTGTCCGCAGTAGCTCAGGCATCCGCCCCCGCGCGGCGGTAGGAAAAGACATCGCGGCGCGCTCTTCGCGCTGCTTGCTTTGTGCGTGCCCGCTGCCGCGCAGCAGCGGCCCGCAGCCTTTGTCGATGCCGCGACCGTCGTGCCCGGACTGATCGTCGAGATGCGTTATGCCGGCGCGCACAATTTCGTCGGCAAGCCGATCGACGGCTACGAGGCGCCGCATTGTCTGCTGACCCGCGCGGCCGCCGACGCGCTGGCCGCGGTCGCGGCCGACATCAAGCCGCAGGGTCTGGTGCTCAAGGTGTTCGACTGCTACCGCCCGGCGCGGGCGGTGGCGAATTTCGTGCACTGGGCGCGCGACCTCAAAGACCAGAAGATGAAAGCCGAGTTCTATCCGAACGTCGACAAGCGTACGCTGTTTCGCGACGGCTACATCGCCACGCATTCCGGTCATTCGCGCGGCTCGACCATGGATTTGACGCTGGCGAAATCGGACGGCACCGAGCTCGATATGGGCACGCATTTCGATTTCTTTTCGCCGCACTCGTGGACCGCCGATCGCAGCATTGGCGCAGACGCCCACGCCAATCGCATGCGGCTCGCAACCGCGATGCGCCGCGGCGGGTTTTACGGCTATTCGCGCGAATGGTGGCACTTCACGCTGCGCGGCGAGCCATTCCCGCGGACTTATTTCGATTTTGTGGTGAAGTGAATCTCAGCGCGCATTCCTCATCCTGAGGTGCGAGCGAAGCGAGCCTCGAAGGATGCAGGCCAAAGCGCCGGGGCCTCGCCCTTCGAGGCTCGCCGACTTCGTCGGCGAGCACCTCAGGGTGAGGAACTCACAGCCCCAGATAAAATTTCTTGATCAGATCGTTATTGTTGAGTTCGTCGGCCGAGCGGCCTTCGAACGCGATCTTGCCGTGGACGATGACGTAGCCGCGGTCGGCGATGCGGATCGCCTGGTTGAAATTCTGCTCGGCCATCAGCACGGTCAGCGCGTAGCGTTGCTTCATTTCGCTGATGGCGTCGATGGTGCGGCTGACCAGGATCGGCGCCAGGCCGACCGATGGCTCGTCGACGAGAAGGATTTTCGGCGCCAGCATCAGCGCACGGCCGAGCGCCAGCATCTGCTGCTCGCCGCCCGACATGCTGCCGGCGAGCTGCGCCCGGCGTTCGGCGAGTCGCGGGAAGGTTTCGAAGCACACAGCAAGGTTTTGCTTGAGTTCGCGGCGGGCGGTGGGGCGGAAAGCGCCGAGCAGAAGGTTTTCTTCGACGGTCAGCTTTGGAAACAGCCGGCGGCCTTCCGGCACCAGCGCAATGCCGAGGTCGACGATCTGCTCGGTGGTGCGGCCAACGAGGTCGTGGTGGATGCCTTCGATCTCGGCGACGATCGAGCCCGCGGCGGGGCGCACCATGCCCATGATGCATTTCATCAGCGTCGATTTGCCGTTGCCGTTGGTGCCCAGGAGCGCCACCGTCTCGCCGCCGCCGACTTTGAGCGAGACGTCGTGGATCACGCGCACCGCGCCGTAGGCGGCGTGGACACCAGAGAGGTTCAGGCTGTTAGCCAAGATACGCCTTCTCCACTTCCGGGTTGCGCATCACCTCATCGGGCTTGCCGTCGGCGATCATGCGTCCGGACACCAGCACGACAAGGCGGCGGGAAAAGCTCATCACCGCGCTCATGATGTGTTCGATGAGGATGACGGTGACGCCCCTTTCGTTCAAGCGCACCAAAAGCGCCAGGATGTCGCCGATCTCGGAATGTGTCAGCCCTGCCATCGCTTCGTCGGCGATCAGCAGTTTCGGTTCTGCCGCCATGGCGCGCGCCAATTCGAGTTTGCGCATCTCGACCTGGGTCAGGTCGCGCGGCAGTTGCCGCGCCTTGGCTTCGAGCCCGACCTCACGCAGCAGACCGTGGCAGTGGTCGTCGACTTCCGCGGCGGTGCGGTGCATGCCGCGCGCCTCGACCGTGTAGAGCCGCGGAATGCGCACGTTATCGACGAGGCTCAGGCTGGTGAACGGCCGTGGCAGCTGGAAGCTGCGGGCAAGGCCGAGATGCGTGCGCTTGTGCGCCGGCATGCCGTCGATCGGTTTGCCGTCGAATCGCACCGAGCCCTGCTCGTTGCGCAGCGTGCCGCAGATGCAGTTGACCAGCGTGCTCTTGCCCGAGCCGTTCGGTCCGATCAGGCCGAGCCGCTCGCCGGCCGGCACGGTCAGTGAGATATTATCCAGCGCCACGAAGCCGCCGAACCGCTTGCTGAGATTGTCGACCTCAAGCAGTTCGCTCATGCCGGGGACTCCGGAGCGGAGCCCGGCGCGGGCACCGAGCCCGGCTCGTCGAGCGAAGCGGGATGGCGACCGACAAAATTGTCAGGCTTGCGCTGAAAATATTTGTGAAACAGCCCGACGATGCCGTTCGGCGCCAGGATGACGAAGGCGACGAGCAGACAGCCCACGATCAAGAGGTTGACCGCCGATGAGATCGTCACAGTGATCAGTTGTTGCAGCGAGTCGAGCAGTACAGCGCCGATCAGCGGGCCGACCCAGGTTGAGGTGCCGCCGATCAGCGGCATGGCGATGGCGTTGATGGCGTAGTCGAGTGCGAAGGTCGAATCGGGCTGCAGATAGCCGATGTAGTAGGGGAATGGCGCGCCGGCCATGCCCATCAGCGCACCGGAAATCGTGGTGGCGATCAATTTCACGCGCAGTGTCGGCACGCCGGAGGCCTCGGCCGCCAATTCGTCGTCGCGAATGGTGGTCATGCCGAAGCCAAGGCGGGAGCGTTCAATCAGCCGCGCGATAACCAGTGAAACGACCGCCAGCAGCAGCATGACCAGGAACAGATAACGGATATAGCTGCCGAGCAAGGGGATCGAACTCGGGGCGCAGAATGTAGGCGCCCCGCGAGCCGCCAACAAAGTCCCAGTTGATGACCAGCGTCTGCAGCACGACGGCCAACGCCAGCGTCGCTATCGAGAAAAACGCGCCGCGCAGCCGCAGCGTCAGATAACCCATGCCAAAACCCACAATGCCGGAGACTACGCCGCCGACCAGCATCAGGACCGGCATCGGGATGACATGCGGAAGCTCGCTCTTGGCAATGAGATTGTAGATTGCGACCGTCGAGTAGGCGCCAAGCGCGAAAAACGCGCCGGTGCCGAAATTCACGTAGCCGCAATAGCCACCAAGAATGTTCCAGGCCGTCGACAGCACGATGTATTGCAGCACGACGTAGCCGGCGAAGAAAATATATTCGTTGCCGACGGCAAGCGCGGCGGCGAATACGAGGCCGGCGATGATCAGGCTGATGACAAGAAACGGAAGCGTGCGCACGCGTCACCGTCCCAGCAGGCCGGCGGGACGTACCGCCAGCGTCAGCAGCAGAAATCCGAACGAGACCGCCGGCGCCCATGAGGGGCCGTAGAATGTCGAGGTCAGAACTCTCGACGACGCCGATCAGCATCGAGGCGATCACGGTCCCAGGCAGGCTGCCCATGCCGCCCAGCACGCAGATGGCGAAGATGCGGCCGATATAATCGCGGCCGACCGACGGTTCGACTGGCTGGATGATGATCAGAAAGGCGCCGGCGAGCGAGGCGGTGGCGATTGAAATCGCAAAGGCGATGCGTTTGATGCGGATCGGGTTCACCGCCATCAGGCGCAGCGCGAGCTGGTCCTGCGCCACCGCCATGATGGCGCGGCCGATAAAGGTGCGGCCGAGCAGAAGCTGGAGCGCCGCGATGAGGAGAAGCGAAACCAGGCACGGCACCGCGATGCGCAGCGGTATGTCGACGTCGCCGAGGTGCCAGGTCGGGCCGATATACCACGCCTCCACGTCGCGGTAGTCGACGCCGAAATACAGCACCAGCGCAACTTCGGTGATGAACAGCAGGCCGAAGAAGAATGCGAGCCCGCGCAGCGATTCCTGACCGCGCTTCTCGAACGCCACGTAGTAGATCTGGTAGATGCCCGCGCCCAGTACGTAGAACGCCGGCAGCATGATGATGCTGACGATGATCGGATCGATGCCAAAGGCGTGGTTGAGCGTATAGGCGGCGTAGGAGCCGAGAATGATAAAGGCCGGATGGGCGATATTGACGATGTCGAGAATGCCGAACGACAGCGACACGCCCGAGGCCATCGCCGCGTAAAAGCCGCCGATCAGGATGCCGGATACGACGGCATTGATCAGGAGATCGAACGAAAAGATCATTCTTGTGTTTCCACCCCGCCATAAGTGTGCAGGAAGCGGCCGCGCTTGGCTAGACGAAAAAGGCCGTTTCAACCGCGGGGGAGGCAACCTGCCGCGGAGTTGTGGGGCTGCCCCGGGACGTGCTGGACCGGAGCGGGCATCGAGTGCTTTGAATTGCGAGCGCCGGCGCCTCTAAAGCGCGGCGACGAATTGCTCCATGCGTCGGCGCTGGTCCGGATCGGGCAACGCGCCGCGCATGGCGCCGAGGTTGTCGGTCATGTGCGCCGGGTCCGACGTGCCGGGGATGACCGCGGTGACGCGCGGATCGGCCAAAAGGTATTTGAGGAAAAATTGCGCCCAGCTTCCGGCAAACGCCGCCGCCCATGCGGGCACCGGCTTGCCATGCACGGCGCGGAACAGCCGGCCGCGACCGAACGGCAGCGCGGTCAGCACCGCCGCTTTCACTTCGGCGGCGCGCGGCAGGATGCGCTTCTCGGCTTCCCGGTTGTCGAGCGAATAATCGACCTGCACGAAATCCGGCTGCTCGCGGGTGAGCACGGCTTCGAGCGCGGGGAAGGAGCGGTGAAACGTCGACGTGATGCCGACGTAGCGGCACACGCCTTGCTGTTTCCATTCGTGGAAGCGCGACAGCGATTGATCGGGATCGTCGACATTGTGCAGTTGCAGAAGATCGACCTTCTGGGTTTTCAGCCGCTCGAGTGAACGCTTGAGCTCGGTGTCGTCCGGCGCTTCGAGCTTGGTGGCGATGAACAGCTTTTCGCGCAGGCCGTTTGGTGCCGTGATCTCGCCGATCACAGTCTCGGCGTCGCCATAAGAGGAGGCGGTGTCGATCAGGGCGCCGCCGCGATCGATGAGGGCGCGGACCACGGCCGCCGCCTTCTTGCGCGTTTCTGCGTCGTCGCTGTCGAACACCTCGGCGGTGCCGAGCCCGACGGCCGGCAAGTGCTCGCCGGTTTTTGGGATGGCGCGCGCAATCAGCGGCGCAGCTTGTTGCGCGAACGCGGTCCGCGCCAGCATCGCCGCCGCGGCTGGCATGATCGCGAACTCGCGTCGTGTCAGTCGCATCGCCTCTCAATCTCCGGACGCCGCGGCCGTATCGAGGCGCTCGGCCCGGCGTTCCTGGGCGCGTCCAAGGGCCGCCGAAATTCCAAGCCAGATGGCCGCCACCGGCACCGAAACCAGCGCAATCGCGCCGAGCTTCAGGCCCAATGCCTGCAGGCTGTCATAGACCCAACCGTACAACGCATCGGAGCCCCGATAAATGACGACATCGATCAAATTCTTCGCTTTGTATTTTTCCTCCCGCCCCAGCACCGTATAGAGCACCTGGCGTGCCGGAGTGGCGACGGCGAAGTGGAACCAGCGCTGCGCCACCTGCGCGATCAGAACGACGGTCAGCGTCGGCGCGGCAAACACCGCGAGAAAGCCGACGATATAGATCGCCGGCAGTGCCGCGGCCGTGACGCCGGTGCCGTACCGTTTGAGCAGATGCCCGGTGGCGAAAACCTGGGTCGCCAGCGTCAGCAGATTCACCGCGAGATCGATCGCGGCGAAAACGCGCGTCTGCGCGCCGGCGCCGTGCACGCCGGCGGCAACGAGATGGATCTGCTGGAAATACAGGATCGTTGCGCAGAATGACTGGAGGCTGATCCAGGCGGCGATGCCGAGCAGATAGGGTGAGCGCATCAACTCGGGCAAAGCCGCGAACGCGCTGCCGCCGAGCCGCGGTGGCTCGGCGTGATGAGCCTCGTGCATCGTGGTCGCGTGTTCGAGCCGCCAGACGCAGAACACCGCCGCCTCCAGCAGGATCACCGCCGCGAGCAGGAGGTTGACCGGGCCGAGCGATACCAGTCCAAGCGTCATGACCGGGCCGAGCAGGGCGCCCGCCGTCCCGCCGGCGCCGATGAAACCGAACAGGCGCTTGCCCTGATCGGCGGTGAAAATGTCGGCCATGAACGACCAGAACACCGCGACCGCGAACAGGCTGAATACCGCGAGCCAGACATAGAACACGCGCGCGACGGTCGCGGTCCCGACATGGAGCGTCAGCAACAGCCAGAACAGGAGAAGGTTCGAGGCGAAGAAATGATAGACGATGGGAATGAAGCGCGCCCGCGTCAGCCGCGCCACCAGCGCGCCGTAGATCGGCTGCGCCACGATCAGCGCAAGGAATGTCGCGGTGAACAGCCAGGGCAGGTTTTTCACGCCGCCCGCGATGCCCATCTCGTCGCGCAACGGCCGCAGCACGTAGTAGCCGGCAAGCAGCGTGAAGAAATAAGCGAATGACCACAGCGCGGCGCCGCGCTCGTCCGGCGTGGCCGGCACCGCCGCGGCGATCCAGCGTTGCAACGCCCCCGCAGCGCCGGCGCGTTCGCCGGCCGTCCCGGTGGTCATTGCGGCAACGACAGCTTTTTCTTCAGTTCCTCGGCGCTCACGCGCTGGCCATAACCCGGCCCGCCGCGCTGGAACAGCCTGGCGTCGGCGAGCTTGCCGACAACGACCGGCTCGAAGCCGGCGTCGCGCACCAGTCCGGCAGCGACCTTCACCGCATCGGCATCGTCGCCGGCGATCGGCACCGCGAGCTTCGGATCGGGCCGGTTGGCCTGTTCCTCGAAATACATGTAGCTCATGGTGTTGAAGGCGCGCACGATCCGCGCGCCTGGAAAATATTTCTGCGTGGTCACGCCGATGCCGTTCTTTTCCACCTCATCGGCGACCGCGCCATCGCGTGCCGGCACGGCGTTGCAGGTATCGAGCACGATCTTGCCTTTGAGCTTGTCGGCGTAGTCGTGGCCGATCTGCGGAATGGCGCCATACGGCACGGTCAACAAGATTGCGTCGCCAAACGCGATGGCCTCGTTCGATGGTGCCGGCTTTGGCCAGCGGGCCGAGTGTCGCGACAAGACCGTTCAATTGCTGCGGATGGCGGTCGGAGAAGAATACGCGGTGCCCGTTCTTGATCCACAGGCCGCCGATGGTGCCGCCGATGTGGCCGGCGCCGATGGTGCCGAGCGGGATCTTGGCGCCGCTCGTTTGGGCAAGACTTTGGGCTGGGCGCAATGCTGCACCGAGCATCAGCGCGCCACCGGCGCTCAGGAAAGCGCGGCGATTGGCGACAAGAAAGTTCTGCTTGGTCATGAAATCCTCCTCGCTAAAGCTGGGCGTCACCGATGTTGATCGGACAATCGATCACGCGCCAATGAACACCGCGCGATGGAAATTAGTCGGGCGCGCGGCACATAATCTGCGTGATTATAGGGCAATCTCTGGTCGTTGCAGTAGTTGTTCCGCCGACGCGCGGTATTACTTTCCCGTAACCGTTGCATTGCGCCTTTGCATTTAAATGCGCAAGGCGTGGTCGGCGTGCGTGTAGGGCAGGTTCAGTGCGTCGGCGACGGCCCGATAGGTCACGTGGCCGTCGTGGACGTTGAGCCCGTTGCGCAGGTTTGCGTCCGCCGCGAGCGCCAGCCGCCAGCCCTTGTCGGCGAGCGCCAGCACGAATGATGTCGTGGCGTTGCTCAGCGCGAAGGTCGAGGTGCGCGCCACCGCGCCCGGCATGTTGGTGACGCAGTAATGCACCACGTTGTCGACCACATAGGTCGGATGCGAATGCGTGGTCGGCCGCGAAGTTTCGGCGCAGCCGCCCTGGTCGATCGCAACGTCGACGATGACCGCGCCGGGCTTCATCGTTTTCACTGTCGTGGCCGAAATCAATTTCGGCGCCGTCGCCCCCGGCACCAGCACCGTGGCGATGACGAGATCGGCGCGGCGGCAAAACAGTTCGACGACATCGGGCGTGGAGAACACCGTGCGCACGCGGCCGCCGAGTTGCCCGGCGATGCGGCGCAGCGCCTCCGGATTGCGGTCAAGCACGGTGACGTCGGCGCCCATGCCGGCGGCGATCAGCGCGGCATTGCTGCCGGCGACCCCGCCGCCGAGGATGAGTACACTGGCCGCGCCGACGCCCGGCACGCCGCCCAGGAGTACGCCGCGGCCGCCGTTCTCTTTTTCCAGACAGTGCGCGCCGACATGCGGCGCCATGCGGCCGGCGACTTCCGACATCGGCGTGAGCAGCGGCAGGGTGCCGTTCGGCCCGGTGACCGTCTCATAGGCGATGGCGGTGACGCCCGAGGCGAGCAGGTCTTCGGTCTGTTGGCGATCGGGCGCAAGATGCAGATAAGTGAACAACACCTGGCCGCGCTTGAGCTTCTTGCGCTCGGCGGCGAGCGGCTCCTTGACCTTCACGATCAGCTCGGCCGGGCCGAAAACGGCATCGGCGTTCGCCACAATCTCGGCGCCGGCCGCACGATAATCGGCGTCCGCCAGCCCCGCGCCCGCGCCGGCATTCATTTCCACCAGGACGCGGTGGCCCTTGTCGGCCAGTTCGCGCACCGTCGAGGGCACGAGGCCGACGCGGTACTCGTTGTCCTTTGTTTCCTTGGGAACGCCGACCAGCATGGCGGTGCACTCTGGTTGCTTGATGCTCCGAGGGAGCTACATCACGTAAAGCCGGTCTGGCAACACGTTCGGGGACCCGTCGGGCGGCGCGTGTTCAGCCAGTACCGCACCGCAGCGCTCGATCGCGGCAACAAAGCCCGCCGCGATACGGCCGTTGCGCATATGGCCGGTCAGCGCGTCGATCGCGGCCTGCCACTCCGCCTGCGGGACTTTTGCCGCAATAGCGTCGTCGGCGATGATGTGCGCGTAGCGCTCGGCGAGCGAGACGAAGATCAGAACGCCGGCGCGATTTGGGGTGTGGCTGACGCGGCGGAGGAAAAACTGCTCGAGCGCGGCTTGGTGCGCCCGGGCGCGCTGCACGCGGCGCGGCACCAGCCAACGCCGCAACGGCATCCATGACAACACCAGGCCTGCCGCGATGAACAGAGCGATCTGTGCAAGAAAAATTCGCTCCACGCTCCACGGCGTCAGATAAATCAGCGGCCACGGCAGCACGAGGGCAAGACCGCTCGCCCACAGAATCGGAGCGTAGGCATAAGCCGACGAGGCATGGGCGAGCACGCAGACAAGCTGGCCGCTGGTGCGCTGCTCGGCTGTCCGGATCGCGGCCGCGATCGCCGCGTGATCTTCCGCCGTGATCTCCATCACCAGCTCCCCGACGCGCCGCCGCCGCCCGACGAACCGCCGCCGCCGGAAAAGCCGCCGTCAAATCCGCCGCCGGACGAGCCGCCCCAATCCGACGAGCCGCTTCCGCCCCAGCTGCCGCCGGGAAACGGCATAAACACCGTGCGGCCGTTGCGTCTGACATAGCGGCCGGACGGCGAAGCGCGCTCGGCGCGAACCATCTGGAAGAAGATGAAAATGAACACGCCGAAGAACAGAAGCGGGAACAGCAGATTGAAGAGACTGCCGGTATCGTCCTGGCGAACGGCGACCTTGCGCTGCCAGTCCGTGGTGTCGCCTGACAGCACGCTGATGATGCCGTCGACGCCCTGCTGGATGCCGCCGGAAAAATCGTTGGCCTTGAACCGCGGCAGCACGGCGCTCTGAATGATGACCGACGACAACGCATCGGTCAGCGTGCCTTCGAGGCCATAGCCGACCTCGATGCGCACCTTGTGCTCGGCCGGCGCGACCAGGAACAGGACGCCGTTGTTTTTCTTCGCTTCGCCAAGCTTCCAGAACCGGAACAGTTCGTTGGCGTAGGTCTCGATGTCGCCGCCCTGCAGCGATTTCACCGTGGCGACGACGAGCTGGATGCTGGATTTGTCCTCAAGATCCTTCAGCTTGGTCTCGACCGCGGCGCGGCTCTGCGGCGTCATGACGTTGGCCTGATCGACGACGCGGCCGGTCAGCGGCGGAAAGTCGAAGGCGAAGGCAAGCGTCGACAGCGCGCAGAAGACGACGACCGCGATGGCTGCGCCACTGGCTCGCAACGGCACGACTCCCATCAGAATTTGACCACGGGCGGCTTGTCCGCGCCTTCGTTGGCGGTGAATTCCGCCATCGGCTTGGCGTCGGTGAAGAACGTCTTCGCCCAGATCACCGTCGGGAACGTGCGCAGCGACGTGTTGTAGATTCGCACCGCCTCGATGTAGTCGCGGCGCGCCACGGCGATGCGGTTCTCGGTGCCCTCAAGTTGCGATTGCAGCGCCAGGAAATTGGCGTTGGATTTGAGATCGGGATAGTTCTCCGTCACCGCCAGCAACCGCCCCAGCGCGCCGCTCAGCTGGTTCTGCGCGTCCTGGAACGCCTTGAGCTTGGCCGGATCGGTGAGATCGTCGACGCTGACCTTGACTTGTGTGGCCTTGGCGCGCGCCTCGACCACGGCGGTAAGCACGCTTTTCTCCTGCGCCGCATAGCCCTGCACGGTCGCCACCAGATTGGGAATGAGGTCGGCGCGGCGCTGATATTGGTTCTGGACGTCGGACCAGCGCGCCTTGGCCTGCTCCTGCAGCGTCGGGATCGTGTTGTAGCCGCAGGCCGACAGCGCGAGGCCGATACCGATCACCGCCAGCACCGCGCGAATACGCGTAGCGATCGACTTCATGGTCGCCTCCAGTTTACTTGCCAGTCACTTGCCAGTTCACTCGCGCGCGCAATGCGCGCTCAGCTCTCGACCGGCTCCATGCCGGCGATTTCAATGCCGAAGCCGGACAGGCCCACATAGGTCATCGGGCGCGATGTCGACAAAATCCGGATCGAGTTGACGCCCAGATCCTTCAAGATTTGCGCGCCCAGGCCGATCTCGCGCCATTGCCGGCTGCGCGCCTCCCCGGAAGCGGTCTCGTCGGCCTTGGGAATGGTCAGCACCGGCACGCCGGCGGTGCCGTCGCGCAACAGCACCAGCACGCCGCGGCCCTCGGCCTTGAACCGCGCCAGCGTATTGTGGATCGTCTTTGCGCCGCCGAACACGTCGGCGATGATGTCGGCGCGGTGCAGCCGCGTCAGCATGTTCTTGCCGTCGCCGATCTGGCCGTAAACGAACGCCATGTGATAGACCGGATCGAACGGCGTGAGGAACGCATAGCCGGTGAGCGTGCCGATTTCCGATTGCACCGGAAATTCGCCGGCGCGCTCGATCAGCTTGTCGCGCGCCTGGCGATAAGCGATCAGCTCGGCAATGGTGAGATGCTGCAGCTTGTGCTGGTCGGCGAACTTTTTCAGTTCGGGGCCGCGCATCACGGTGCCGTCGTCGTTCATCAGCTCGGCGAGAACTCCGACCGGCGGCAGGCCGGCGAGCCGGCAGAGATCGACGCAGGCCTCGGTGTGGCCCGAGCGCATGAGCACGCCGCCCTCCCGCGCGATCAGCGGAAAGACATGGCCGGGGCGCACGAAATCGGCGGCGCCGCTGTTGCCGTTGGCGATCGCACGCACGGTGTTGTTGCGTTCTTCGGCCGAGATTCCGGTGGTGAGGCCGTGTCGCACGTCGACCGAAACCGTGAACGCGGTGCCGAGCGGCGCATTGTTGAACGCGACCATCGGATCGAGATGCAGGCGGCGCGCCTCGTCCGCCCCGAGCGGCGCGCAGACGATGCCCGAGGTGTGGCGGATGATGAACGCCATCTTCTCCGGCGTGCACAGGCTCGCCGCGACGAACAGATCGCCTTCGTTCTCGCGGTCGTCATCGTCGGCGACGATAACGATTTCGCCGCGGGCGAAGGCGGCGATGGCGACGCTGATATGCTGGTGGGTGTCGTCCATTTGGTTCACTTTGCTGGCGCCGCAAACGGCCATGCCGGCGTTTCACCGACCTGGCCGCGCTGGCGCAGATAATGGTCCGCGATCACGCACGCCACCATGGCCTCGCCGATCGGTACGGCCCGGATGCCGACGCATGGGTCGTGGCGGCCCTTGGTGGAGATTTCGGTGTCGCGGCCGGTGCGATCGACGGTGCGGCGCGGCGTGTGGATCGACGAGGTCGGCTTGACCGCAAAGCGCGCCACCACCGGCTGCCCGGTGGAGATGCCGCCGAGAATCCCGCCGGCCTGGTTGGACAGGAACATGAGCTTGCCGTCGTTGCCCATGCGCATCTCGTCGGCGTTCTCTTCGCCCGAAAGCGCCGCGGCGCCGAAACCGGCGCCGATCTCGACGCCCTTGACCGCATTGATGCTCATCAGCGCCGCGGCGAGATCGCCATCGAGCTTGCCGTAGATCGGCGCGCCGAGGCCCGGCGGCACGCCCTCGGCGACGATCTCGATCACCGCGCCGGTCGATGACCCGGCCTTGCGGACGCCATCGAGATAGCCTTCCAGCATGGCGGCGAGCTTTGCGTCCGGACAGAAAAACGGATTGCGCCCGACTTCATCCCAATCCCAACGGGACTGGTCGATGCGGTGCGGACCCATCTGGATGAGGGCGCCGCGCACCGTTAATCCCGGCACGATCTTCCGCGCGATGGCGCCGGCCGCGACGCGCATCGCCGTCTCGCGCGCCGATTGGCGGCCGCCGCCGCGATAGTCGCGCAAGCCATATTTGATGTCGTAGGTGTAGTCGGCGTGGCCGGGCCGATACTTGTCCTTGATGTCGGAATAATCCTTCGAGCGTTGGTCGACGTTCTCGATCAGAAGCGCGATCGGCGTTCCGGTCGTCACCTGCCGGTCGCTTGCATCGTCGACGATCACGCCCGATAGAATCTTGACCGTGTCGGGCTCCTGGCGCTGCGTCGTGAAGCGCGATTGGCCGGGCCGGCGCTTGTCGAGGTAGGGCTGAATGTCGGTTTCGGTCAGCGGAATGCGCGGCGGGCAGCCGTCGACCACGCAGCCGATCGCCGGCCCATGGCTTTCGCCAAAGGTCGTGACCCGAAACATGTGGCCGAACGTGTTGAACGACATGGTTTACAAATTTTGCGGCGTGGGCTGACCGCAATTCGCGGCGGCGCCAAGTTTGTTAGCCCGGTGGGTCAACCCGGTCAAATACCCGCTTTTACGAGTATCTTGCCATTGTGCCGCCGGCGAACACGTAGACGACACCGTGGACGATGTCGGCGTGCACGGCCTCTTCGTGCGGCAGGATATTGAAATGCGCGACCAGTGCTCGCGCCACGCCGCCATGCGCGGTGACGACGGTGTCCTGTGTCACCGTCGCGTACCAGGCGCCCACCCGCTGGGTGACGTCATGGTAGGACTCGCCGCCCGGCGGCGTGAAACCCCACTTGTCCTGTTCGCGCGCCGCCAGCGCATCGGGGTTGCGCGCCGCGATTTCGGGCAGCGTCAGTCCTTCCCAGTCGCCGAATGAAATCTCGATGAGCCGGTCGTCGAGACCGTAGGCGTCGCGATCGAGATCGAGCGCCGCGCGCACCAGCTCCATGGTCTGCCGTGCGCGGGCGAGTGGGCTCGACACGTAGCCGCAATCGGCCGCGGCGCGGCCGTCGCGCGCCAGCAGCTCGCGCAGAACGCCGCCGCAATGACTGGCCTGGCCACGGCCGCGCGTATTCAAGGGCGTGTCGCGGTGGCCTTGCAGCCGCTGCTCGGCGTTCCAGTCGGTCTCGCCGTGACGGATGTAATAGAGCACGGGCATGCCCGGGGCCTGAAAATCGAGAGCGAATAATCAGAGATTACAAATCGAAGCGGGTGCCGGCAATTCCGGTTCTGATCCCCGACTTTCAGTCGCCGTTCTTGGTGATCGCAATATCCGGTGCGTCCGGGTGTTTGATGCCGACGATATGATAGCCGGCATCGACATGATGCACTTCGCCGGTCACGCCGCGCGACATGTCGGAGAGCAGATAGGACGCCGCCTCGCCGACATCCTCGATCGTGACATTGCGGCGCAGCGGCGCGTTGTGCTCGTTCCATTTGAGGATATAGCGGAAGTCGCCGACGGCCGATGACGCCAGCGTCTTGATCGCGCCCGACGAGATGGCGTTGACGCGGATGGCCTTGCCGCCGAGATCGGCGGCGAGGTAGCGGACGCTGGCCTCGAGCGCGGCCTTGGCGACGCCCATGACATTGTAGTGCGGCATCCATTTCTCGGCGCCGTAATAGGTCAGCGTCAGCAGCGAGCCGCCGTTCGGCATCATCTTTTCGGCGCGCTGCGCGACCGCGGTGAACGAATAGCAGCTGATCAGCATCGTCTTGGTGAAATTGTCGGCCGTGGTGTCGACATAGCGGCCGTCGAGCTGATCGCGATCGGAAAAGGCGATGGCGTGGACCAGGAAATCGATGCCGCCCCAGGCGGACTGAAGCTGCGCGAATGCCGCGTCGATGGACTCGGGAACCGAGACGTCGCAGTCGCCGACGACGATGCCGCCGACCTCCTCGGCGAGCGGTTCGACGCGCCGCTTGAGCGCGTCGCCCTGATAGGTGAAGGCAAGCTCGGCGCCATGCCCGCGGCACGCCTTGGCGATGCCCCAGGCGAGCGAGCGCTGATTCGCAACCCCCATGATCAGGCCGCGCTTGCCGCGCATCAGGCCCGGTGCTTCCGGCATTGGCACCCCGAACGGAACAACCCCAAATCCCCGCTGCCACCTATGGCATAGGGCCGGCCGATCCGACAAGCGTGCGGCGTACCGGGGCTTTCCGGGCTCTAATGCAGCGCTTTCCGGCCCGCGGGTGCCCGGTTGCGCGCAGAGCCGCTGCGTGTGGCCCATGTTAAGGAATAGTGCGCGGGCCATGGTGTTGTTCGGCTGCAGGCCCAGTATTTGGCCGTTTCCTGCGCGGGCTGTTCGCTGACGGTTCCCTTAACGGCGGAGCGCATGATTGAGTGATTTCCGGGACCAGATCGAGGCGACCATTCCGGCGCTGCGGCGTTACGCCCGGGCGCTGACCCGCGACACCGATACGGCCGATGATCTCGTGCAGGACACGCTGGTGCGGGCGTTGCGTTCCGAGCACCTGTTCCACGGCGGCGATGTTCGGGCGTGGCTTTACACCATCCTGACCAATCTCAATCGCAACCGGCTGCGGACCCTGTCGCGGCGTCCGGTGATCACGCCGATCAAGGACAGCGATGCCGCGACCGGTGGACCGGAGTCGGGCGGCCGCGACATCGGCCGTGCGCTCGACGAGCTTGCCGAGGAGCCGCGCGCGGCGCTGCTGCTCGTGGTGCTCGAAGGGCTCACCTACCGCGAGGTTGCCGAGGTGCAGGGTGTGCCGATCGGCACGGTGATGTCGCGACTGGCGCGCGCCCGCATGCAGATACGCTCTTACCTGGATAGCGAGCGTCCGCTGCTTCGCCGCGTGAAATGAAAAAGAGAGAAGACGATGATCGACCGAGACTCCCTTGTGACTGAAGACGAGCTTCACGCCTACGTGGACGGCGAGCTGTCGCCCGAGCGGCGTAGCGCGGTCGAAGTTTGGCTGGGGACACATCCCGAAGCTGCGGCTGCGGTCGCCGCGTGGCGCAGCCAGGCCGCGTTGATCCAGACGCGCTACGGCGGCGTCGCCGATGAGCCGACACCGGATCGGCTGTCCATCGCGCGGCTCGCGTGCCGGCGACGTAACGGCTGGCTTGCGGTTGCTTCCGCCGCGGCACTGGTTGCCTTCATCGGTGGCGGCGCCGCCGGCTGGTTCGCGCACGGCGCCGCGACGGCGGGGCCGTCGGACCTGACGCGCTATACGGCCGAGGCGCTCGACGCCTATCGGCTCTATGTCGTCGAAGTCCGCCATCCGGTTGAGGTTCCGGGCGACGAGCGGCCGCATCTGACGCAGTGGCTGTCGAAGCGGGTCGGCTCGCCGGTGCAGATCCCCGAACTGGAGAAAATGGGGCTCAAGCTCGTCGGCGGCAGGCTGCTGCCGGGCCCGACCGGTCCGACCGCGTTCTTCATGTACGAGACGCCCTCGGGCGAGCGGTTCACGCTCTATAGCGGCCAGACCAAGGACCAGGCGACCGCGTTGCGCTTCATCGCCGGCAACCACAACTCCGCGTATTACTGGGTCGACAACAATCTGTTCTACGTGCTGACCGGGCCGGCCGAGCAGGACCGGCTCCATGCGATCGCGCAGGCCGCCTATGACCAGATCGACGTGCGTTCGCCACCGCAGGGCGGGTGATTAGGCGTCCGCTTTCGGTTAGGATGATCGGCAACGATCCCTTGCCGGATTCTGCAGAAAGCGAGACGCCCATGAGCATGATGTCGACGATCGACGCCGCTGCGGAACGCAGTGCGCGAACCGGACTGCAATTCAAGCCGCTGACCAAATACATCGGCTGCGAAGTGTCGGGTATTGATCTGCGCCAGCCGGTGTCGTCGGCGGATGCGGCCGCGATCTACCGCGCCTGGCTCGACAGCGCGGTGCTGCTGTTCCGCGATCAGGATTTGTCGCAGGAGGACCTGATCCGCGTCACCGGCATTTTCGGCGAGTTCGCGCCGCTCGGCCGGCCGAAGAACACGCTGCCGAGCGGATTTTCCAAGATTCTCCCGAACATCATGCTGATCTCGAACATTCGCGAGAACGGCGAGACCATCGGCGCGCTGCCCGATGGCGAGATGATGTTTCATCACGACACGATCCATCGCGACGATCCGCACAAGGCGACGTTGCTCTATTCGGTGGAGATTCCGACCCATGGGGGCGACACGCTGTTCGCCAGCGGTACCGCCGCCTATGACACGCTCGATGCGGCGACCAAGAAGCGGCTCGAAGGTCTGAAAGCCGTGAACTACTACGTCTACAATTCGGTCAAGCGCAACGACAAGCAGGCGGTCGACGCCACCAGCCAGGCGGTGCATCCGGTGGTGCGCACGCACGATGAGACCGGGCGGAAGGCGCTCTATGTCAACCGGCTGATGTCAGTGCGCATCGAGGGCATGCCTGAGGCCGAGAGCGATGCGCTGCTCAATATGCTGTTCGATCATTCGGAAAAGCCGGAATTCGTCTACGCGCATGTCTGGCGCAAAGGCGATCTGATCGTCTGGGACAATCGCAATTCGAGCCACGCCCGCACCGATTTTCCCGCCGACCAGCGGCGGCTATTGCTGCGCACCACCGTGAAGGGCAATTGCCGGCCGTATTAGGAGCATCACGCGCGGGCGTTAATCCGCATAGCCATGCCGGGGCCACTCAAAGGTTTGGAAGCAAACAAATGAAAACTCTGGTGATCGAACACACCGCGCCGTTCCAGGGCCTGCCGGAACTGGTGGCCGACGCCGAAGGCCTGTTCGCCCGCGAGGGCCTCAAGGTCGAATGGGCCAACACCAATGTGGGTGTCGACCGCAACGCTCGTACCGACGTGTTCGATCCGAAGGGCCTCGATCCGTTCCGCAGCCACGGCCGGCTGCTCGAACAGGGCAAGGCCGACATGTACAACGCCTGCGAATGGGGCAATTACTGCCGCGTGCAGTCGACCGGCGTGAAGAGCCGCCAGCTCGGCCGCCGCGCCATCGTCACCTACGCGGCCATCGCGGTGCGGCCGGATTCGCCAGTCTATACGACGCAGCAGCTGGCGGGCCGCAAGGTCGGCGTGCCGTTCTATTTCGGCACGCATTATCTGGCGCTGCATATGCTCGAAGGTTTTCTGCCGCGCGAGGATATCGTGGTGTGCAGCGTGCCGCATGGCTCGCGCTTCCGCTTCGATCTGCTCATGAACGGCGAGATCGACGCCACCACGCTGACCGAACCTTACATCACGCTGGCGGAGAAGAAGGGCTGCCGGCTCGTCTGCTCGGCGTTCTATCACGGCACCCAGGTCGGCACCGACAAGATCGATGCCGAGACGATGAGCGCCTATAACCGCGCCGTCGGCGAGGCGGTGCGGCGCATCAACGCCAATAAGCGCGGCTATCTCCACTATTTCATTGACTATCACAAGGCGCGCGATCCGGAGATCGGTACGCTGTCGCCCGACGATCTGCGCGAAAGCCGCCTCGTCGTCTGCGAGCCGGCGCCGATCCCGCTCGACGAAATGCAGCGCACCTACGACTGGGTGAAAAGCTGGGGCATGCTGGAAACGGCGGAGACGCCGCTCGATCTGGTCAACACGGACGTGCAGGCGAGGGCGCACGCGGTGGCGTGATCCAGCCTGCAAGCGCGCTTGACGCGTGCGAGCGCCGGACTGCATTCTGCGAATGCCGTGCAATCGGCATCCGGGTAGCGCAGCAATGTCCGAGGAATCCCCCGACGTCCCGCCGCCGCTGTGCTTCGTGTTGATGCCGTTCGGCCGCAAGACCGACGCGGCCGGGCGGGTGACGAATTTCGATTCCGTGTTCAAGAAGATCATCGCTCCGGCCGTCGAGCAGGCCGGGCTCGAGCCGATCCGCGCCGATGAGGAAAAGATCGGCGGCACCATCCATAAGCCGATGTTCGAGCGGCTCATGCTGTGCCATTACGCAGTGGCCGACATCACCGGCGCTAATCCTAACGTGTTCTATGAGCTCGGCATCCGTCACGCCTTGCGGCCGTCGAGCACCGCGATTCTGTTCCGGGAAGGCACTGTTATCCCGTTCGACATCGCACTGGTTCGCGGCATCTCCTACAAGACCGACGATGCCGGCGAGCCGGTCGATATAGAGGCGCCGATCGCCGCCATCGCGACGCATCTCGCGGCGGCTCGGCACACGCCGCACGACGACAGCCCGATCTTCCAGCTGGTCGATGTGCTGCCGCATTGGCAGATCGACCATTCCAAGACCGACGTGTTCCGCGAGCAGATCGACTATTCGAAAAGATACAAGAAGCGGCTCGCCGATGCGGTGCGGGCCGGCGCCGATGCGGTGAAGGAGATTGCCGCCGAGGCCGCGCTGAAGAATCTCAACGAGATCGAAGCGGGCATCATCATCGACCTTTATCTGTCGCTGCGCGACGTCGAATCCCATGAAGCGATGGTTGATCTGTACGAGCGCATGCCGCCGCCGTTGCAGCGCGCCAAGATGATCCGCGAGCAGCTCGGCTTTGCGCTCAATCGCGTCGAGCGTTTCGACGACGCCGAAAAAGTGCTCAAGGAGGTCATCGGCGAATTCGGACCCTCGAGCGAGACCAACGGGCTTCTCGGCCGCATCTACAAGGACCGCTGGACCAAGGCGAAGGAGGCGGCCCGCCCGGAGGCCCGTAGCTTGCTGCGGCGGGCGATCGATACGTATCTGGAAGGGTTCGAGGCCGACTGGCGCGACGCCTATCCGGGCATCAACGCGCTGACCTTGATGGAGCAGCAGGACAAGCCCGATCCACGCAAGGCGCGCATCCTGCCGGTCGTGACCTATTCGGTGACGCGGAAGGCTGCGAAGAACGCCGACTACTGGGATTACGCGACCTTGCTCGAACTCGCCGTGCTGGGCGACGATCGCGATGCCGCCGATGAAAATCTGGCCGAAGCGTCCTCGTACGCCCGCCACGCCTGGGAGGTGCAATCGACCAAGCGCAATCTCGGCCTGATCCGCGCCGCGCGAGAGGCGCGTGCCGAGGATGGCGCCTGGATCAAACAGATCGAGGATGAACTCGACCGCGCGGCCGAAGCGCTCAAGCCGGCGGGGTAGGGGACCCATTCGTTCGTCATTGCCGGGCTTGACCCGGCAATCCATGCTGCGCTGTCGATTTTGCGGCGACTCAGTATGGATGCGCGGGTCAAGCCCGCGCATGACGAGGAAAGACTCACATATCCTTGCGCGGATCGTAGGACTTGTCGGCCTTCCACGTCTTCATCAGCGCAGCGAGGTCGGCGTCGCTGGTCTCTGGCAGCACGATCCGGGCGGTGGCGAGCAGGTCGCCCTTGCCGGCCTTGGCCGGAAAACCCTTGCCGCGCAGGCGGAAGGTGCGGCCGCTGTTGGTCCAGGCCGGGATCGTCAACTCAACATGGCCGTCGAGCGTCGGCACCCGCACCTTGCCGCCGAGCGCCGCCTCGTAGAGCGTGATCGGCAGATCGAGTTTCAGGTCGGCGCCGTCGAGTGTGAACAGGTTATGCGGCGCGACCGTGATGGTGATCATCACATCGCCCGAGCCGGCCTGGCCGGGCATGCCCTGGCCGCGCACCCGCACGTTCTGGCCGGTGGTGATGCCGGCCGGAATCTTCACGTCGATGTCCTTGCCGGTCGGCAGCCGCAGCCGCCGCGTCACGCCCTTGGCGGCCTCCGGCAGCGTGATTGTCGCTTCGGCATGCACGTCGGCGCCGGTGCCGAAATCCTCGCCCTCGAAATGCGACGTGCGGCCGCCTCTGCCGCCGGCGCCACCGCCCGCACCCGCCGCGCCGCCAAAGGCCTGGCGCAGAATGTCCTCGAAGCCGCCGCCAGCGAACCCGCCGCCAGCTTCGGCTCCAGCACCCGCTCCGGCGCCTCTGCCACGCCGCGAGCGCGTGAAGCCCTCGGGCCCGAAATGAAAGCTCTCGAAATTCGAATCGCCGCCGCCGAAGCCGCCACCCGGCCGCGCGCCCGCCTCCGGCGCCGAAGCCTTCGAAGCCCTGGAACTTCGGCTTGCCCTCGGCATCGATCTCGCCGCGGTCGAAGGCCTTGCGCTTGTCGGCATCGCCGACGATCTCGTGCGCGGCGTTCAGCTCGGCAAAGCGCGTCGCCGCCTTCGGATCGTTCTTGTTGGCATCGGGGTGCAGCTTCTTGGCGAGCTTCCGGTAGGCGCTCTTGATTTCGGCTGCACTCGCCTTGCGATCGACGCTCAAGACGTCATAGGGATCGCGCATCCCCGCGGAACTCCAAATCATGTCTGGGCCGGCCCCGCCGCCCACCTAACCCATGTTAAGCATTATTATGTGGGCGTAACGGTGCCGAGTCGCAATGTGCCGTTCCGAGCGGCCTCGTGAGGCGCTCAGCCCGAACTCATCGGCTTGAGGTTCTTGACCTGCCATTCGCCGCGGGTGGTGCGGCAAGCCGAGCCCTGCAGCCAGGACTGCGCGCCGCCGTTAACGTAGCTCGCGAGAAAATTGCGGCAGGACTGGCCGCCTTCGCTGTAGGAGGCGGCGAGCGGGGTGATGTTGCCGCCGACGCCGGTTTGCGGATTGCGCCACGGCACGCTGTTGCCCTGGCCGCCCTGTTCCAGCGCGGCGGCCGCAGCGGCCCGCGCATAGGCGAGATCGGCTTCGGAAACCTTGGCCGCGGCGGGGCCAGGTTTCGCGACCGCATGACCGATCGAGCCGCTCACGTCGGCCTGGGCATCGGGTTTCGAAAGCATCGAATTCGAGCTGATAGGAGCAGCCGCCCGAGGCCAGCGCGCCGAACAGCGCAGCCACGAGCGTAAGTCGCCGCGGTCCGCATAGGCGGCCCGTCACGCTTCCACTATATACAGACCGGCGAACAGCCCGCCGATTGGCCCACACGCCCAACGCGAGACCCCAAAGCCAATGACTGACGCGGACCCCATTGAGCACCCAAGCCGGTTAACGGGCGGTGACTTTACCGAGGCCGCCGAGCCGTTCCGGCTGTTCGGAGAGTGGTTCGCCGAGGGTAAGCGCGCCGAGCCGGTCAATCCCGACGCGATGGCGCTCGCCACCGTGGATGCCGATGGCCTGCCCAACGTGCGCATGGTGCTGCTGAAGGGCTTCGATGAGCGCGGCTTCGTGTTCTACACCAACCTCGGCAGCGTGAAGGCGCACGAACTCGAAACTTCGCCGAAGGCGGCGCTGACCTTCTACTGGAAGACGCTGCAGCGCCAGATTCGCGCCCGCGGCACGGTCGAGCCCGTGTCGAAAGCGGAGGCTGATGCTTATTTCGCCAGCCGCTCGCGCATGGCGCAGATCGGCGCCTGGGCGTCGAAGCAGTCCACCGCGCTCGAAAGCCGCATGGCGTTCGAGAAGGCGATTGCCCGCTTCACCGCGAAATTCGCCATCGGCACGGTGCCGCGGCCGGAGTTCTGGTCGGGCTACCGCGTGGCGCCGGTCGAAATCGAGTTCTGGCAGGAGCGGCTCTACCGCCTGCATGACCGGGTCGTGTTCCGGCGCCCTGGTCCGGCCGCGCCGTGGAACAAGACGCGGCTTTACCCGTGATAAGCGTCATTGCGAGGAGCGATAGCTTCGAAGCAATCCAGGGCAGCCTTGCGGTTTTCGTGCGCCGCCCTGGATTGCTTCGCTTCGCTCGCAATGACGGGTAATATGTAAAAATGCCCAACAGCAACCAGCCACGCCGTACGCTCCTGCTCACCGGAGCGAGCCGCGGCATCGGCCACGCCACGGTGAAGCGCTTTTCCGCTGCCGGCTGGCGCGTCGTCACCTGTTCGCGCCATCCGTTCCCGGAAAACTGCCCGTGGGAAGCGGGTCCCGAGGACCACATCCAGGTCGATCTCTCGGATCCCGACAACACCGACGAGGCCATCGCCGAGACCAAGCGCCGCCTCAACGGCGAGCTGCATGCGCTGGTCAACAATGCGGCGATCTCGCCCAAGGCGCCCGGCGGCAAACGGCTTGGCTCGATCGATACCGCGCGGGACGACTGGCACCACGTGTTTCAGGTCAATTTCTTCGCGCCGATCATGCTGGCGCGCGGCCTGCTCGACGAACTGAAAGCCGCCAAGGGCTCGGTGGTCAACGTCACCTCGATCGCCGGCGTGCGCGTGCATCCGTTCGCCGGCGCGGCCTATGCGACCTCGAAGGCGGCGCTCGCTGCGCTCACCCGCGAAATGGCGTCTGATTTCGGCGCGCTCGGCGTGCGCGTCAACGCCATCGCGCCGGGCGAGATCGACACCGCGATGCTGTCGCCGGGGACGGAAAAAATCGTCGAGCAAATCCCGTTGCATCGGCTCGGCACGCCCGACGAAGTGGCGAAGATCATCTACGTGCTGTGCACCGACACCTCGTCCTACGTGAACGGCGCCGAAATCCACATCAACGGCGGCCAGCACGTGTAGGGGCGGCCCTTGTGGCCGCCCTCAATCGCGTCGTCCAGGGCGCCCACAAGGGGCGCCCCTACGTGCGCACCCGCGCTTTAGGATGAAACACACCAAAGGAGACCAACATGATCCGCAAAGCGAAAGCGGTTTGGCGCGGCACCGGCCGTGCCGGCAACGGCGAACTGACGAGCGATTCCGGCGTGCTCGCCAACACGCCTTATTCGTTCCGCACCCGCTTCGAGAACGAGAAGGGCACCAATCCCGAGGAACTGATCGCCGCGGCGCATGCGGGCTGCTTCACCATGGCGCTGGCGTTCGGACTGCAGGCGGCGGGCTTCACGCCGGACGAACTTTCAACGGAGGCCGCGGTCTCGCTCGAGCCTGAAGGGCAGGGCTTCCGCATCAGCCGCTCGGCGCTGACGTTGCGCGCCAAGGTGCCGAACCTGGACGCAGGCCAAGTTCGCCGAATTGGCGGGCGCAGCCGAAAAGAACTGCCCGGTGTCCAAGGTGCTCAAGGCCGAGATCACGCTCGACGCGAAGCTGGTGTGAACCTCTCCCCGCTGCGCGGGGAGAGGGGCAACAATCAAACAACCCGGCTATCGAGAATCCGGTCGCTGGCGGCGATGCGCGCTGACGTGTTCGCCGCAAGCTCGATCCGCGCCGCCGCGAGGTCGGCCGGTGTACGCACCGATTGTTCGTCGAGCATCCACTGATAGGAGAATGCGTAGACGAAAGCGCAGCGCGCGTAGCGAATTTGTGAATAGCGCATGAGCCGCGCTTCGAGCGGCGCGTCGTCTGCCAGCATTTCGCGCGCCAGCACGTAGCCGTCTTCCGCCGCCATCGCGGCGCCTTGCGTCAGATGCGGCGGGAACGTGTGCGCGGCGTCGCCGCCGAGAACGACGCGGCCGCGAAACCAGGGCCACGGCACGAGCAGCGGCTCGATCGGGCTGTAGACGATGTCGGAAGTGTCATCGAGCCCGGCTGCGACCTCGGCGACGAAGCTGCCGTAACCGGCCAGCCGCTGCCGGAACAGCGCCGCGCAGTTTTCGCGCGCAAATACCGCGTCCGGCGCTTCCGGGCGGATGTGAAAGACGTACATCAGGTCGTCGGCGAGCGGCATGGCGCCGGTCTTGCTGCCGATGCCTTGCAGGAATTCCATGCCGCGCACGTATTCGCGCCGCGGCACCTGCACGCGCCAGCCGCCATAGCCCGACGGCCGCGGCACGAACGCGTTGCCGAACAGATGCGCGCGCGTCGTCGAGCGGATGCCGTCGAAGCCGGCGACAAGATCGAACGTTTCGGCTCGTCCATCCGAGAATTTCACCGATGCGCCGCCGCTGGTGTCGTCGATGGCGCCGACGGTCACGCCAGTGTGCACGGTAACGCCGGCCCGCGTCGCGGCGGCGAGCAAAATCTCATGCAGCCGCAGCCGCGACAGCGCGCACACTGCCGGCACTCGGTCGTCGCCCATCAGAAACTTGTGCTCGACGATCAGCGTGCGGGCGGGGTCGAAGATCCACATGCGGTCGTAGGCGAAGCCGCTCGCCAAAATCTCCGGCAACACGCCGAGCGCGTCGTAGACGCGCAGCGCGTTAGAGGGCTGGCCGAGTCCGACGCCCGGAACGTCGAACGACGGACGCCGCTCGATCAGCAATACCTCGACGCCGCGCTGCGCGAACGCGGTCGCCGCCGTCAGGCCGCCGACGCCGCCGCCCACCACCAACACGCGTCGGATTTCGTTCATTGCTGCTGTGACGTGGCTGCCGGGCGGGAAGAGCGTTCCGTGGAATCCTACCGCTCGGACAGGCGCGAGAACAGCGGGTCGTCGGCGAGCGTGATGCCTTGTTCCTCGGTCAGATAGCCGTTGCGCATCAAGGTCGCAATCACGTGCCGATAGCGTGCCATGGCGCGCGGGCCGGAGGGTCGGCGCCGAACCGCGCGGGATCGTTTGGCAAGTCCGGCCATGTAGATGCACTGGCGCCCGGCCGAGTTGCTGGAGCGGCGTGTGAAAATAGGCTTCCGCCGCAGCCGTCACGCCGGTGGTCCGACGCCCGAGATAAACAGCGTTCAAATACAGCTCCAGGATTTGCTGCTTGCTGAAATCGTGTTCGACGATGAGCCCGCCGCGCACGACCCGAAGCTGGCTCAGGATTTCATCAGATTCCGAAGGCTGGTGGCGCGGCACCTGCAGGATCATCCGCGCCAGCTGTAGCGTCAGCGTGCTGCCGCCGTGATCGACGTGTGGGTTCTGCGCATCCTCGGCGAGCGCCCGTGCCAGCGCCAGCGGGTCGATGCCGCCGTGCAGCAGAAAGCGCTTGTCCTCGACCGAAATGACCGCCTGCGTGAGACATGACGGTATGTCTGCGTAATCCACATAGCCGCGATGGTGCCGGTCGGCCTGTTGCCGCAGCCATTGCGGATATCCGGCGATCGTCGCTCCGTCGGCGGAATGCGCGAGCGCGCCGCCGATAGCGCTTGCGGTGGCCGGTAGGAAGAGCAGGGCGCCAAGCATGGCCAGCGCCGCCGCGACGAGGATTGCGGTGCGCAGTCGGCGATGTGGGGTCGCCTTTTCCGGCATGGTGGGATGAGGGCCTACGGGCGAATAGCGATGGAATTGTGCCGCGAAGGACTTCTGTGCCCCAAAGCAGCTGGGCGGCCATGGCGCCGCAGGGCTTCAAGCATAGAGAAAGTCCAGCACGGCTGTTTCGGCCAGCACTGCCTCGGGAATCGAATGACGCGCCGAGCGGGCGCGCTCCTCGGCACTTTGCGTCGCTTGCAGATAGGCGCCGAGGTGGCGTGCGCGCTCGATGATCTTGTTGCCTTCGGGCAGGCGTTCGGCCTCGAAGCGGCGCAAGCCCGCCACGATGTCATCGCCGTCGAGCGCCGCCGCCAGCGCCGCGGCGTCGTCGGCCGCCTTGGAGACGCCGGCGGCGACGTGCGGCCGCGCCACGAAGGCGGCGTCACCCACGATGGCGGCGCGGCCGAAGGCAAGCTGCGGGCTGGCGAGATCGTAGATCGGTTGCAGGATCGGCTCGTCGATCAGCCGCACGATGGCGCGAAATTGCGGCGGCAGCAGCCGCTCGGCGGCGTCGCGCATCGCCGCAATCGCTTCGCGGCGAATGAGCGGCGGTGGGATCGAGATCGAATGCGTGACGCCGCTGTCGTCGGTGAGAAGCCACGGCAACTCGTTCGCCTCGTCCGCCGGCCGGTACCAGACGACATTGCATCGGCGGTGCCCGGGGCGCAGATCGCCATTCGGCCCGGCCACCGGATAGAGCAGACATTGCTCCCCCGGTGGCAGGCAGAACGTCATCGACTCGAACAATTCGTGATGGATCGCAGGTGGAATGGCGGTCTCGGGCAACAGCGCGCGCCATGCGCAATAACCGGCGTAAAGCGGGACGGCGTCTCGGCAGGCATTGGCCGCGCACGGTTGAGCGCAATCCGTCGGCGCCGATCAGCACGTCGCCTTCCTCGATCGAGCCGTCGGCGAATTGCGCCACGACACTCGCGTCAGTCTGTTCGAAACGCGTCAGTCCGCGCCCACGGTGATAATGCTCCGCCGGAAAAGCGTCGCGCAGCACGCGATAGACGCGCTCCCAGGCGGTCAGCACTTGCGGGCATTGCGTCGTCAGAACGGTGCGGCCGGCGATGTCGAGGAGTTTGCGCGTGCGCGCCGGCACGCCGAGATCGCGCGTGTCGAGCCCGAGCGCCTCGATCCGCGCGATCAGCTCGGCCTGCGCCACGATACCGGCGCCGCGGCCAGAAAGCTCGCTCTCGACGCGCTCGAACACGTCGACGGTAAAGCCGCACCGCCGCAGCATGATGGCGGCCAGAAGCCCGCTCATCGAGCCGCCGATCACCAGTACGCGCCGTTGCATCGCCATGCCTGAAAAATCCAGCCCGCTGACCAAGCTATTTCAAAAATCGCCGCGGTTTTCTATATTCTGCCTGGAATCCTTGGAGGAATACCATGGCCCTGACGATGCTGGATAAATCCACCGACCACGCCGACAAAGCGGCTTGGCCGGCCGCGATTGCTGCCGAATTCGACCACGAGAAATACAATCACAATGGCTGCGTCGGTTCGACGCTGCTGTCCGAGGATGAGCGCGTGCGGGTCTGGATCATCCGGCTCGCGCCTGGCGAGCGGATCGGCTTCCACCGCCATGTGCTCGACTATTTCTGGACCTCAGTGTCGGGCGGCAAGGGCCGCCAGCACCTGATGGACGGCACCACCGTCGAATTCACCTACAAGCCCGGCGAGACTCGCCACGAGACTTACGGCAAGGGTGAGTACAAGGTTCACGATCTGGAAAATCTCGGCGACAAGGAGATGGTCTTCATGACTATCGAGTTCCTCAACAGCGCCAACAAGCCGATTGCCATTCCCTCGCACGTGCGCGCCGCGGCGTAGCTGCTGCGCCAAGATCCAAGCTTGAACGATGTCATGGCCGGGCTTGTCCCGGCCATGATCGTTTCACCTTCTGTCGGATGACGACGCCCGAGCGTTGTTACTGCAGCGCAGCCGAGACGCTCGAGAAGGTGTTCTTGAGGTTCGTGCCAAGACCCTTCACTACCGTGATGATGGCAACCGCAATGCCCGCAGCGATGAGGCCATATTCGATGGCGGTTGCGCCGGATTCGTCTTTGAGGAAGCGCATCATTTTCTTGTTCATGCCGGCTGTCTAACGCGCAATCTCTAAAACCTAAGTAAAAACCCGTACGAGCGCGCCGGCGCAACAGTTAGCCAGCTCGATATGTTTGTGTCCGAATTTTGATTTTGGAACTCGGCACCCCAAAGTTCCCGAAATGGAACTTTTCATTTCTTCAGGCGCGCGACGATCTCGACGTGCTCCGAATAGCGGAACTGATCGACCGGCGTGACATCGACGAGCCGATAGCCGCCGCGCACGAGTTCGGCGGCGTCGCGCGCGAAGGTGCCGGCGTTGCAGGACACCGCGACGATCAGCGGCACGGCGCTCTCGGCCAGCGCGCGCGCCTGCGCCACGGCGCCCTGGCGCGGCGGATCGAACACGACGGCGTCGAGCTTTTTCAGCTCCGCGCGGGCCAGCGGATCCTGAAATAGATCGCGCGTTGCGGTTTCGATCGGCTTTAAGCCCGCGGCGGTCGATGCGGCGCGCTTGAGCGAAGCGATGGCGGCTTCGTCATCGTCGATGGCCAGTACGCGGGCTTTGGCAGCGAGCCGCAGCGCAAAGGGGCCGATGCCGCAGAACAGGTCCGCGACGTATTTGGTATCGGCGCACGCGGCAAGCACGAGCTGCGCCAGTGCGGCCTCGCCTTCTGCGGTCGCCTGCAGAAATGCCGCGGGCGGCAACGTCACGGTCGCCGCACCGATGCGCAGTGTCGGTACGCGGAGCTGCGAGATGAGTTCGCCGTGGCGCGTCAGCCGCGCCAGATTTTGCGCTGCTGCGACGCGGGTGAGTGCCGCCATCAGCGACGGCTTGAGCGGTCCCGAACCACGCACGTCGATGTCGAGGCCGGCGTCCGTCGCGGTGACCGCGATGTCGAGCGGCTTTTTCGCGGGCGACAGCGCCTCGGCGATGGCCCATGCCGCGCCGATCGCGCCATCGAGACTCTTCGCCAGCACAGGACAATGGTCGATGGAAATAATGCGGTGCGCACGCGCGGCGGAAAATCCGACTTCGAGCACCTCGTGCGTGCCGCCGCGCGCGTGAAATACCGCGCGGCGGCGGCCATCGCCGTGCGCGTCGATGAGTTCGCCGACCGGCGCATCGAGGCCGGCCTGGCGCAGCGTCTCGATCACGAGGCCGCGTTTCCACGCCCGATAGGGCGCGCTCTGCCAGTGTTGCAGGGCGCAGCCGCCGCAGACGCCGAAATGCGGACAGATCGGCGCGACGCGCTCCGGGCTCGGCTGTTCGACGCCGAGCAATTGGCGCCGGTCGGGATGGCCGGGCCATGTGTCGACTTCGACGGTTTCGCCCGGCAACGTCCCGGGAACATAGATCGGTCCTTCGCGGCCGTCGGCGATGCCGTCGCCGCGATGGCCGAGCCGGGCGATAACCAGCCGTTCAACCACGCTGCGCCTCGATGAGAAATTCGCGATTGCCGTCGCCGCCTGCGACAGGCGAGGGGATGACGCCGCCCACGCGCCAGCCGCGCGCGGCGAGAAATTGTTCGATGCCGGCGCAGATCGCGGTGTGCAGGGCCGGATCGCGCACGACGCCCTTCTTGACCGCACCGCGCCCTGCCTCGAACTGCGGCTTGATCAGCCCGACCAGTTCGGCGCGTTCTTTGAGAAGCCGCTCCACTGCCGGCAGCACCAGCTTGAGCGAGATGAAACTCACGTCGATGGTGGCGAAATCCGGCCGGTCGGGAAGCCGCGTGCTGTCGAGCGTGCGAATGTCGGTATCCTCGATCGAGATGATTTTGTCGTTATCGCGCAGCCGCGTGTGAAGTTGGCCGCGGCCGACATCGACCGCATAGACGCGCCGCGCGCCGCGCTCAAGCAGGACTTCGCTGAAGCCGCCGGTCGAGGCGCCGACATCGAGGCAGACGCGGTCTTTTACATCTAGACCGAACCGGTCGAGCGCCGCCGCGAGCTTGACGCCGCCGCGCGAGACATACGGATGTTCCGCCTTGGCCTCGATCGCCGCCGCCTTCGGAAATCTCGTCCGATGGTTTGCGCAGCATCACACCGTCGGCGCGCACCAGCCCTGCGGCAATCGCCGCCTGCGCGCGGGCGCGGCTTTCAAACAAGCCGCGCGCCACCAACAGCCGGTCGGCGCGTTGTTTGATCATGGCTTCGCCGTTGCGTTTCCCGGGCGCAGCGCAGCACGCAGTGGTGCGCTGCAGACCCGGGATCGTAACAGATATCGAGATTTTGAAGGTCCCGGATCAGCGGTGCACCGCTTCGCGCTGCACCGCGTCCGGGAAACGTAATTCGCCTACGACCGGACGAGCTTCACCGTCTCGCCGCGCATGTTCTGGCCGAGTGCCTCGAAGGCCTTGGTGACGATGCCTTTGGCATCGAGGCCGGCCTTGGCATACATGGCGTTCGGCGAATCCTGGTCGATGAAGATGTCGGGCAGCACCATCGAGCGGACCTTGAGGCCGCGGTCGAGCGCGCCGTGTTCGGCCAATTCCTGCAGCACGAACGAGCCGAAGCCGCCGATCGAGCCTTCCTCGATGGTCAGCAGCACTTCGTGCTCGCGGGCGAGCCGCAGCAGCAGTTCGGTGTCGAGCGGCTTGGCGAAGCGTGCGTCGGCGACCGTGGTCGACAGCCCGTACGTCGCAAGCTCATCGGCCGCCTTGAGGCATTCGCCGAGCCGCGCCCCGTAGGAGAACAGCGCGATCTTGGTGCCCTCGCGGACAATGCGGCCCTTGCCGATTTCGAGCGCCTTGCCTTCGTCCGGCATCGGCACGCCACGGCCCTCGCCGCGCGGGTAACGCAGCGCCGACGGCCGGTCGTCGATCGCGACCGCAGTCGCCACCATGTGCGCCAGTTCGGCTTCGTCGGAGGGCGCCATCAGGATGAAATTCGGCAGACAGCCCAGATAGGCGATATCGAATGAGCCCGCATGCGTCGGCCCGTCGGCGCCGACCAGGCCGGCGCGGTCCATGGCGAAGCGCACCGGCAGCTTCTGGATGGCGACGTCGTGCACGATCTGGTCGTAGGCGCGCTGCAGGAACGTCGAGTAGATCGTGGCGAACGGCTTGAAGCCCTCGGTGGCAAGACCCGCCGCAAAGGTGACGCCGTGCTGTTCGGCGATGCCGACATCGAAGGTGCGGTCCGGGAATTCCTTCTCGAACAGATCGATACCGGTGCCCGACGGCATGGCGGCGGTGATGGCGATGATCTTGTCGTCCTTGCGGGCTTCCTTGATCAGGCTCTCGCCGTAGACCTTCTGATAGGCGGGCGCGGTCGGCTTCGACTTGACCTGGGCGCCGGTGGCGACGTCGAACTTGACCACGCCGTGATACTTGTCGGCGGACTTTTCGGCCGGCTCGTAGCCCTTGCCCTTCTGCGTCACGACGTGAACGAGGATCGGCCCGTTCTTCATGTCGCGAACGTTCTTGAGCACTGGCAGAAGGTGGTCGATGTTGTGGCCGTCGATCGGGCCGACATAGAAGAAGCCGAGTTCATCGAACAGCGTGCCGCCGGTGACGAGGCCGCGCGCATACTGCTCCATGGCGAGCGCGCGCTGCTCCAGCGTCTTGCTCGGAATGTGCTTGGCGATCTGCCGCAGGATCTTGCGCACGCGATGATAGCCGCGCCCGGACACGCGCCGGGCCAGATAGGCCGACAGCGCGCCGACCGGCGGGGCGATCGACATGTCGTTGTCGTTGAGCACGACGATCAGGCGGGAATCCATCGAGCCGGCGTTGTTCATGGCCTCGTAGGCCATGCCGGCCGACATGGCGCCGTCGCCGATCACGGCGATGACATTGTTGTCCTTGTGCTGCAGGTCGCGCGCCACCGCCATGCCGAGCGTGGCCGAAATCGACGTCGAGGAATGCGCGGCCCCGAACGGATCGTATTCGCTCTCGGCGCGCTTGGTGAAGCCGGACAGGCCGCCGCCTTGCCGCAGCGTACGGATGCGGTCGCGGCGTCCGGTCAGGATCTTGTGCGGGTAGGCCTGATGGCCGACGTCCCAGACTACGCGGTCGCGCGGAGTGTCGAACACATAGTGCAGCGCCACGGTGAGCTCGATCACGCCTAGGCCGGCGCCCAGATGGCCTCCGGTCGTGGCCACGGCATCGATCGTTTCCTGGCGCAGCTCATCGGCGACCTGACGCAATTGGGCTTCGTCAAGGCGGCGAAGATCGTCCGGAGTTTTGATAATATCGAGCAAAGGAGTTGATCGAACGGTCACGCTAAGCTCCACGATTCTTCGGCCTAACGGCCATTATTGGGGTTGAGTGCGCGCCCAGTTACCGACCGGCACACGTAAATTTCCCTGGTTTTACACCAGTCTATGCGTGGGAAGCAATTTTGCAGCTCCCTCATGACGGGAACTCCTATCCTCCCCAACGGGTTCATTACGGCTAAGACTCCCACGTCCCAAGCGGTCATCATATGGTAGGGGCTCGCGGGCGGTTTTGCCATGGCGGTGACCGCATTATGACGAAATTCTCGCAATTTCTGAGGGTTAGGGAACATTTTCGGACCAAAGGGTAAGCTGGGTGGCGCTCGAAGTTTACCGAAAGAAGCGAAAGTTCGGTGTCACGCCCGAGCCCCGGGGCCGGGCGGCGCGCAGCCACGGCGGTAACCGTTATGTCATACAAAAGCACGCGGCGACCCGGTTGCACTACGATCTGCGCCTCGAGCTCGACGGGGTGATGAAGAGCTGGGCGGTCACCCGGGGGCCAAGCCTCGACCCCGCCGACAAGCGGCTCGCCGTCCATGTCGAGGACCACCCGATCGAATACAACAGCTTCGAGGGCACCATTCCGGAAGGCGAGTACGGCGGCGGCACGGTGATGATCTGGGATCGCGGCACCTGGCAACCGGAAGGCGATCCGCACAAGGGCTACACCAAAGGCCACCTCGTCTTCGACCTCGACGGTGAGAAATTGCGCGGCCGCTGGCACTTGGTGCGCATGCGCGGGCGGCCGAACGAGCGTGGCGACAATTGGCTCCTGATCAAGGCCAAGGACGCCGAGGCGCGCAGCGCCCGCGACGAGGACATTCTGGAGACGGAGCCGAACTCGGCCGCGAGCGGCCGCACCATGGCGGAGATTGCCGGCGGTAAGGGCAAGAAGCGCGTCTGGCACAGTAACCGCCGGGACGGTGGCGTGGCCGATCCGCCGGCACGGTCGCAGCAATCGTTCAAGGAAGAGCTGCGCGCGCTTGAGAGCAAAGCCGGCTGCGCGGGAGAAGGCGCCGCGCAAGGCGCCCTCAACGCGTTCGCGTGAGAAGTCGTCTTCGAAAGCGAAAAAGAAGAGCGATCCAAAGCCGGCCAAGCACGCGCGCCTGCCTGATTTCATTCCGCCGAGCCTCGCGACTTTGCGCGACGTGCCGCCAAGCGGCGCCGCGTGGTTGCATGAGGTGAAGTTCGACGGCTACCGCATCGAGGCGCGGCTCGATCATGGCGAGGTGACGCTGCTCACGCGCAACCGCCAGGACTGGACGCACCGCTTCAAACCGATCGCCGCCGCGGTCGCCAGGCTCAAGGCCGACACCGCGCTGCTCGACGGCGAGTTGGTCGTCGAGGACCAGAATGGCGTGTCGAGCTTTTCGCTGCTGCAGACCGATCTGAAAGCCGGCCGCAGCAATGGCTTTGTCTATAATGTGTTCGATCTGCTTTATCTCGACGGCCGCGATCTCACCGGTATGCCGCTGATCGAGCGCAAGGCCGCACTGCAAAAGCTGCTGCCGGCGAAAAGCGATGGCCCGATCCGCTATGTCGAACATTTCGAGGGCGACGGCCGCGCCATTTTCGAGCAGGCTAAAAAACTCAATCTCGAGGGCATCATTTCGAAGCTGCGCGACGCGCCCTACCGTTCGGGCCGCTCGGACAATTTCATCAAGACCAAAGCGCATCAGGAACAGGAATTCGTCGTCGCCGGGTTTTCGCCGTCAGCGGCGATGCCGCGCGCCATCGGCGCATTGACGGTGGCCTTCCACGACGACGGCGAACTGCGTTACGCCGGGCGCGTCGGCACCGGCTACACGCGCGAGATCGCGCGCGACTTGTGGCAGCGGCTCGACAAGCTGCGTACCGAGCGGCCACCGCTCGCGGTGCCGAAGACCGAGCGGCGCAAGGACGTGATCTGGGTCAAGCCCGACGTCGTCGTCGAGGCCGAGTATCGCGGTATCACCCATGACGGGCTGTTGCGCCAGGCCGCCTACAAAGGCCTGCGCGAGGACAAGCCGGCGCGCGAAGTGGTGCGCGAGCGGCCGGCCGTCGCGGCGGCCGCGGCATCGCGCGGGCAGGCGGTGCGGCGATCCGCCGGGACCGCGGCCGCGAAGGACAGGCCACAGGCGGCGCGCGCCCCGAACAACGACACCGTCGCGGACGTGCGGCTCACTCATCCCGACCGGGTCTATTGGCCGGACGATGGCGTCACCAAGAAGCAGCTCGCCGAGTATTATGCTTCCGTCTGGGATTGGATGAAGCCGCACATCCTCGGCCGCGCGCTGTCGCTGGTGCGGGCGCCGGAAGGCATCACCGGCGAAACGTTTTTCCAGAAGCACATCGCCGCCAACATCAAGGGCTCGCCGCTGCGTCACACGGTGTCCGGCAAGGATCACGACGTCATCGCGGTGGAAAGCGTGACCGATCTGATCACGCTGGTGCAGTCCGGCGCGCTTGAAATTCATGTCCGCGGCTCGCGGCTCGACAGCCTTGAGACCTGCGACCGCATCGTGTTCGATCTCGATCCGGGAGAGGGCGTGTCCTGGAAGGACATCGTCGCCGGCGCGCGCGAGACGCGCGAGCGCCTCAAAGACCTGAAGCTTGAAAGCTTCGTCAAACTGTCCGGCGGCAAGGGCATTCATGTGGTGCTGCCGATCGCCGATGCCGACTGGGATACGGCGAAGGATTTTGCCCAGAAGATCGCCTTCGCGATGGCGGCCGACAGCCCGCGGCTTTATCTCGCCAAGATGACGAAATCGCTGCGCAACGGGCGCATCTTCATCGATTATTTCCGCAATTCCCGCGAGGCCACGTCGGTCGCGGCGTATTCAACGCGCGCCCGTCCGGGCGCGCCGGTGTCGGCGCCGCTCACGTGGGAGCAATTGGGACGTACCAAAGCCGCCAATCAGTACACGGTTCTCAATCTGAAAAAGCAGTTTCGTCAGGACGCTTGGCGCGACATCGGCAAGGTGCGGCAGAAACTTCCGGCGAAATGATCAGCAGCGCCGAACGTGTCATTCGATAATCTGTGCACATCGTGCGAAATCGATTTGAGGCCGCAGGGTTTCCTCTAGATTCCAGAGGGCATCGGCATCCGGCCGTGACAGCAAGGAGCCGGGATCGAGCGCCTGATGATGGGGGACTTGCATGGTTCGCACTCTGGTGGCTTTCGCCTTTCTTGCCGTGGCGACGATCGCCCGCGCCGATGTGCTGACGCTGAGCACGACTTATAACGCCGCCGGCACCAACCCCGACGGCTCCAAATACACCGGCACCGTCTCCATCAAGGTTATCTCCGAAAAGACCTTCACCATCCACTGGAAGATCGGCGACGAAACCTACGACGGTTTCGGCATGCGCAACGGCGATGCCCTCGCGGCAACCTACACGCTCGATGGCAAGCCCGGCCTTGTGATCTACAGGCTGGGCGACGGCGGTGCGCTCAACGGCTTCTGGGTGGTCCGCGGCGAGAACGATGGCGGCACCGAACGGTTGACGCCGGGCAATTGAACGGGTTCGACAACGCGCGGATCGACAATTGAACCGCACACGCGTTGATCGCGGGCGGGCGGCGGCAAAACCTCATTCGGCGGCCACCTGCCGTTTCGGCCACGGCAGGTGCGGCAGTGTTCTGGTTTCAACCGGCCAGACTCTTTGAATCGTGCCGTACAGCAGCGCCGTGGTCAGCCCGATCAGGATGATGCCGTTGAGCGCCTCCAGCGCGCCCATCAGCCGCCAGTGGTCGGTCAAATAAAGCGGCTGATGGCCGTAAGTCGTGATCGCGCTCAGCGAATACAGCATTGCCGTTTCGTTGTCGGGCGCCGCGCCAAGCAGCCGGTAGGTCGCCGCCCAGATGGCCGCCTCGAAGGCGTGCAGGAAGGTCGCCCAAAGGGCGGAGATCCCGATGCCAAGCGCGAAGGCGTACATGAAGTAACGGTGTTGTCTCGCCGTCGACAGGATCTGGGTCAGCTTGAGATTGAAGAAGCCCAGCCCGATAACGTGAATGACCACCGTCACCACGATCAGCGGCACGCTCCAGGCCCAGCTGCTATTCCACATCGATCTGTCCCCCACCTTGCTTTCCCGAAGCCACTTTTCGCCGCGCAGGCGGCCACATGATGGCAGCCAACCTTGCGGGCAGTCGGCAATAGAGCCCGCCGCAGCGAACCGTGAGAGCCCGCGGTGACGCCGGCCTATCGATCTTTCGTGTTACTTCAATCGATCGCGGATCTTGTCGAGCCCCGCATGCGCGCACGCATCGTCGAGTTTGGCGCCGGGCGCTCCGGATGCGCCGATCGAGCCGATGACTTCGTCGCCGAGCTTGATCACCACGCCGCCACCGAAGAACATGACGTGTGGCAACTTGGCGAGCGTTGCGATTGGAGCGTCGCCCTTCGCGCGGTCGGCGAGCGCGAGTGTGTCGCTCTTGAACGACACGGCGGTGTAGGCCTTGTCGAGCGCGCTATCGAGGGTGTGGATGCCGGCGCCGTCGCCGCGCAGTGTGGCAATGACCGCGCCGTCGGCGTCGAGCACGATGGCGGTTTCGCGGTAACCCTGCTTGGCGCAGGACGCGACCGCTTCACTGACGGCTTCCGCCGCGAGCGCCGCGGGAATCCGATGGGTCACCAGCGCATCGGCGTGTGAATTCGAGGCAGCGATCAGCGGTGCGGCCGTTATCGCCAGCATTGTACAAATTACGGTGCAAACGCGCTTCATGGGCACTCTCCCTGGGCAGGATCAACAATGCGACATTACTATGAATGGCGACTGGTCGTGCGATTACGAAACCCCTAATTTAACCATTTGTCACGGACTTTTGGTCAGCCCGTGACGCAAATGGTACTAGTCGGCGTTGATGTGCATCAATGCGCCGGCGTTCACGATTGTCGGCAATCGGCCAACGTTGTGGAATGCCGATGCGAAAGGCCATGGCCATGAAAATGAAGTTGTTTGTATTGGCGGCGCTTGGGTTCGTGTTTTCGGCGGCGGCCTCGGCGCAGGACGTGCCGGACTTGAGCGGTCCGTTCCGCTGCGTGCAAGGATGTGACGTCGCGTTCGTCAATCAGCCCGCTTACGTATCGCAGCGCGGCTGGGAGCTGCGCCTCGTGAACGAGGCAGGCGTGCCGGCGCGCGCGTGGATCGACCACCCCGGCCATATCTGGGTGCAAAGCTGGGACGAGGGCGCAGTCTATTCGCCCGACGGCATGACCATCTGGTTTCGGCGCGGCACGGTCTGGGAACGCGATGTCGGCCAGTGGGCGGTGCCCGTTGCGCCGCCGCCTCCCGCTCTGAGCCGCGTGCGTCCCGCGCCCGGCAGAAGGTTCGCGGCGATCCCGGCGCAGCCAATTCCCGCAACGGCGCGCGCATTCGACGGCGCCTGGAGCGTGCAGATCATTACCCAGAGCGGCGGCTGTGATCCCAGTTATCGCTTCCCGGTCCGCATCAGCAACGGCAGCGTCGTCAACGAATTCGGCGATGCCGTCAGTCTGCAGGGCAGGGTCGCGTCGAACGGCGCCATTCAAGTGAGCGTTTCCGCCGGCGGTCAGCAAGCCAACGGTGCAGGGCGGCTGTCGCCGACGACGGGCAGCGGCACCTGGCAGGGCCAAGGCTCTGCCGGCTCCTGCGCCGGCGTATGGCAGGCGGCGCGGCGCTGATACTGCGGCGCTTCAAGCGCGCTGATGCGGACCTGCTGCGAGTCTCTCTCGGAACGTCGTCGGTCCGTCCTTGACCTGCATCGGGGCTCGATCCGGCTCGGCCAACAGGCTCATTCGCTATCGTACTGTCAATTGGGCCAACAGCGCGATCAACTCACCTTGTCGATGCGTGCCCGTTTTGGCGAAAATTGATTTCAGCTGCATCCTGACAGTGTTTGGCTCAACACTGAGCGTCTGCGCGATCGAGTTCACAGAGTGGCCTTCTGCGAGCAGGCTGGCAACTCTCGCTTCGGCCGGCGTGAGGTCGAAGGCCTGAGATAAGGCGCGGGGTTGTGGCGCAGGAGGAGGCGTCAAATTACCCAAGACGAGGAGTGCCCGCGCCCCAACGAAAACGTTTCGGGCGGCGCCATCGATTGCTGATATCCGGAGAAGAACAGGAGGTTTTTCCGTTCTACGAACCACGATGAGGTCCGCCGGCAGGGCGGCCGCGTCGGACGAGAATCGCATGAGCTGAAGCATCTCGTTGACCTTTTTCGCCGCCTCCTGGTCCCGAATGAATAGACGTCGATCCTTGACGCGAATTTCGTCGTCGAAGCCGGCTTCGGCGGCGGCATTCGCACCGAGAACATGTCCGTATCGGTGAAGGATAACGGCAGGCTGACGCACCTGATCCAAAACGTCCGTCATACCGGTCAGCACGGCCCGGCCCACAGCGGTCGAGAGCGTAGCGGTCTCAGTCAGACGCGGCGCGAATTGAGCGAGCAATTTCTTGTCGCGTGCCTCGAACGGGCCGTCACGCGGCGACCTGTGCATAGCGAGGGCCCAAAAAGCCGACCCGGCCCAAAATCCAACGCCCGCGAACCACTGAAATCCGGAGGGGAATATCAGGTCATTGTAGAAGGACGATCTGCGCATGTGCTCTAACGTGAACAGATCTTGATTGGTTATTACTTCTCCGGCCAAAAGGCGCGGCACGCCGTATTTGGCTATCTCGTCGCGAGCTCCCCAATCGTTGTCGAAATAGGTTTGCATGACTTCATCGATCGATTCGGTGCGTGGCACATCCGGCGTCCGGACGTCGCTTTGCAAAAGCACCGCGCCGGTTGTGGCGAAGGCTCCGCAGATTTCTTCCATGATCTGTGGCCAGATAGCGGGATCGACGACCGCATCACCGAGCCGAGCGGTGACTTTGGCCAGCGAATCAATGTCAGTATCACGGCTCATTCAGAGCTCCGAAAATACCCTCGCTGGCGGGCGTACTCGCCCCAACATTCAAAATACTGATCCCTGTTTCGGAGTTTAATTGTCCAAAATTCAGTATTTCAGCCCTCAATGAGCGGCTGATGGATCGGTCACTTCTTAACGAGCAAAAACCCGACATTGCGCTCGGCTTCCTCGAAGTACCGAATAGACTGCGCCGGCGATTTGATATTTGCAATGAGTGCAGCAATCTGGTTGCGATCCCGATAGATCAGGTCCCAGCCCATGAATGATTCCATGTAGCCCGCATCATAAATTCCAGGAAGAAAATTGGCGACCAGAAGATATCCTCCCGGCCGCAGCATGTCGAACATGGTCTCCGTGAGCCGCTTCGCGGCGCGGTCCTCGAGATAGTCGAATAAGCCGGCAGCGTAGACGAAGTCGAAGTCGGCGATATCGTGCCGGCCAGCGATGAGGCGGGAAATCGAGCCTTGGACCGGCTCCACGGCCTTGGACACGGCGGTGGTCTCGACTTCGGCGAGCGACGCGGCATCCTGGTCGAAAGCCACAAAGCGCTCCACCAATCCGGCTCTCAACGCGTGCGACGTTTGCATTTCGCGGAGATGGCCGCTGGCGATCGAGAGGATTCGCGCACCGGCCTGCTCGGTGCAGACCATATCGATGAGTTCGGCGATGATATGCATGCGGCGACGAACGGCGCGGGGAGCCGCAGTATTTGAAGCAGTAATTGCAAATCCATTGCCCGAGCGGTGTCGCCTCGCCGAGATCATGGTCGGCATGGGCAATGCCGTAAATGTAATCAATCAATACCGCGTCCCCTGCATAGCCGCGCGGCTTGTCTAAAGATCGTCGGGTAAATGGGTCCTGATGAATGTAATTTCGTATTGGGTGAGTCAAGACATTTGGTTTTGGAGTATGACACCCACGCATCTTTTGAAAGCGCACGTGACGCTCGACGCGAGAATGTGATGCTGCAAGTCGAATGCTTCGCGCCATCGGCGGCGCTGGAACAAATCCGCCGCTTCATCCAGAAATTCGGGATGCCTTGTGGCAGGTATCTTGATCGTCGCCACCATCGAATTCGACCCGTCGCGCGGCCTCGCTCGGCGGCCGAAATACCCTCATAGAAGGCGGCGTGTCGGCTATCGGCGGCGATGGCTGCGCCGAGACTAACAGGGTTTGCCCGATGGTTGAGTTAGGGCGATGGATTTTGTTCATTGCGCTCTCGCTGCTGTAGCGAAACATTCATCGACGTGGGTGTGACGCCTTATCGGTGAACACATCCGCAATCAGCCGCTCGTCGCCAGCGCGATAAACCTGACACCAGTGCGAGACTCGTCCGATCCGAGAACGCGTCGGTATTCGGACGTTTGGCGCGAAGCACAATCCGCAAGCTGTCGCCAACGTCAATGTTGCCGTAATAGAAGATTTCGCGTTGCTTCGTGGCCAAGGGTGCTGGCATCTTTTGCGTCCACTGCCATTCCGCTCGGTCAACGATTGATTGAAAGCTTGCGAAATAAAGAAAGTCTGCCCCGTTGAAATCGCCGTAAGGGCAGGGCCGAAACGTGAAGTGGGCGAGTTCGTCCGCACTTGCTCGGTCGAAGCCGCCATGGCGTCGCCAGTTTTCGGACCTTAGACGACGGGCGCTTTCAAGAAGGTCGGCGCCGTCGAGTGCCGCGATTTTCCAGGCAGCGGCCGCTATGAGGGTCGCACGTTCAACGTGGCGATTGCTGCCGATGACATTGCGGCGAAGGAACACCGAGCCCATCGTCACTCTGGCAACAACCTGATCGTTGCAGACGACAGCATGACTGCTCAGCCATTGCGTGCGCGAGACCCGGGCCAGCGACGTGAGTAGTCTCAGCTCGTTCCCTTCTTTGACATTTTCAAGCTGCGCGTCGCCGACGCGAACGGCGGTAAAGGCTGCGTACAGACGATTGCCGCCGGCGTCACGAAAATCGGTTGTCGCCAATCCCAGCTTGGTGGCGAGCAGAGTCCAGTGCCGATGACCGCATTCCTTCAGCAGCCAGTTTTCAGATAACCCAACCAAAGCCAAGTGCGGCATGCCGACCCGAATGGCGCGGGTTATTGCCGAAATCAACGCATCGCTGGAGGCTGCCAAAACCGCGTCGAGCTTCCGTCGCGGTTCGGTTTGGGTGAAAGCGTCCGTCATCGCGCCCGATCTTCAGCCGGCTATTCGAGGTGGGCTCCGAACCAGCGGAAGCTCAAATCCCAACTTAATGCGCGGGCGCAGATGCGCATTACCCATTTGGGTATTGCGAGGGCTATTCGAGCGACCGGTGTGTTGGATTGCTCACATTGCGCGGAATGAACGCAAACGTTCCCCGCGCATTCGAAAAAGTCGCAGCCGACGTGGCCAATTTATGAGTCACGTGCTACCCGGCAAGCCGAAACCGCTCGTCCTTCGGCTCGAAGCGGGCGCGGAAAACTTCCGCGTCCATCGGGTCTTCGAAGCAGTAGCGCACGAACGCGGCATAATCGTCTTCGACATACATGTCGAAATTGCCGACATGCTTGATCAGGAAATCCATGATCTCGTTGTCGTCGAACAATTGCCGCCGCGGCAGCACCACCTGGTAGGGACATTCCTCGTCGAGCTTCCTGAGCCAGGCGCTGCGCTTGTCCGGACCCGTCATCGGCTTACCCATCATTCGCTTCCTTCACTGGGGGTCAGACGGCATATCGTTCTCTCTTTGTTCGTTGTTGTAAAGAGCCACAAAATCCAGGGGCTTGCGGCCTCACCGCACCCCAATGGGTAGGGTTAGTCCCCCATAAAGAGATAATTATTGATCTTTGTCGCTTGTTAGGGTACAAGACGATTCGTCTCGCTCAGTGAGGACGTGACCGGGAGACAGACCTGGTCATAGGGGCGAGTGCGGCGCCTGCGCGCGGGCTTGTAACCCGCTCCCGGGCGGCTTTGGGCATCAGCTCTCCGGTACTACGGCCGGAGCGGGTGTTGAGACCCTGGACTGGGACAGGTCGGGCACGGGTAACGCCCGTGCAACAGCGTACGGTTCTTCGCCGCAAGGCGGTCAAAAGGATCGTTACGTCCGCCGCGTCCCAGGAAGCATGGCCTGGAGCTGAGTTGGGGGGTGACAACCGCCCAACGAGAGCCGCCGTGGAACGCCGAGAGGCGAGCGCGCCCGCAGGCGCGCCCCGCACCCGCTGGTGCGGGTCGTGACGACGCGTCTCTCGGCGTTCCGCATCCTCATATTTTTCGTTCGTTCGTTGATGTAGCCCGGATGAGCGAAGCGACATCCGGGGCAGCGTTTGAGCCGTTATTGCCTTACCCGGATATCGCTTCGCTCATCCGGGCTACTTTTCGTGCCGTACCACCAAACCTCGGGTGCGAACCGCACCGCGAGAACGGGAATGTTTTGCGTCACCTCTCCCCGCAGCGCGAAGCGAAGCAATCCAGGGTGGGGGCCTGCGAAAGCGTACGTGAGGCCGGCTCTGGCATCGCCCCTCGGCGCGTACGGGCCCTCGCAACTCCGACGAGGAGAAGGAACATGTGTCGGCGAAAGACCTATTCCACATCCAGCGGGGTGGTGCCGGTCGGCTTGCCCTGGGCGTCGAGCGTGATCTTTTCGACGCGCGCTTCGGCCTGGCGCAGCAGATCCTCGCAGCGGCGCTTGAGCGCTTCGCCGCGCTCATAGATGGCGACGGATTCCTCAAGCGGCACCTTGCCCTCTTCGAGCCGCTTGACGATCGTTTCCAGTTCCTCGATCGCGCGCTCGAACGGCATCTGCGCGATCTCGCCTGGCTTGTTTGCCGTCGTTCTGCGCCATACCAGCCTCTTTCTGGATTCCCGCTTGCGCGGGAATGTGCGGAAAGTCAATGCATCACTAGCCGCGCATCAGCGCGGTGACGTGCGCGGCGGCGGAATCGCCGAGCGCCTTCAGGTCATAACCGCCTTCGAGCATCGACACGACGCGGCCGTCGCAGCAGCGATCGGCGATATCCATCAGCTTCTGTGTCGCCCAGGCGAAATCCTCTTCTTCCAGATTGATGTTGGCGAGCGGATCGCGGTAGTGCGCGTCAAAGCCGGCCGAGATCACGATCAATTCCGGCCGATAGTCTTCAAGCCGCGGCAGGATGCGGCTTTCGAAGGCTTCGCGAAACGCCTCGCCGCCGTCGCCGGGGCGCAACGGCGCATTGACGATGGTGTTGTGGTCGCCGGACTCGCCCGTTGCGCCGGTGCCGGGAAACAGCGGCATCTGGTGCGTCGAGCAATACATCACCGATTTGTCCGACCAGAAAATTTCCTGCGAGCCGTTGCCGTGATGGACGTCGAAATCGACGATCGCGGCCCGGGCGATGCCGTGTTTCTTCTGCGCATAGCGCGCCGCGATGGCGACGTTGTCGAACAGGCAGAAGCCCATCGGCCGCGCGGTCTCGGCATGATGGCCGGGCGGCCGCGTCGCCACGAAGGCATTGGCGGCTTTTTTCGTCATCACCTCGTCGACCGCGTACATGCCGCCGCCGACCGCGCGCAGCGCCGCCTCGAAGGTGCCGGGCGACATCGAGGTGTCGGCATCGATATGCACGAGCCCGTCCGTCGGCGAGGCGTCGCGGATTTCTTCGATGTAGTCCATCGGGTGACACAGCGCGACGATCTCGAGCGGCGCCAGCGGCGCGCTGACGCGGGCCAGCGTCTGGAATTTCTCCGCCTCGAGCGCGTGTTCGACGGCGCGCAACCGGTCGGGCCGTTCGGGATGGCCGTCAGGCGTCAGGTGATCGAGACAGGCGGGATGGGTGATGAGGAGCGTGGACATTATCGCAATGTAGGACGGGTTGGGCGCGGGCGAAACCCGTCATGTGCGTGGTTTCCCGGGCGCAGCGCAGCACGAAGTGGTGCGCTGCAGACCCGGGATCGTTGCGAACTCCGCGTTTGCAACGGTCCCGGATCAGCGGAGCACCGCTCCGCTTCGCTGCGCGCTGCACCGCATCCGGGACACGAGCTCACCTTCGTGCGTCATTCACGCCAGTGCTGCATCTGCGCCGAGCAGGCCCGGCGCGCCTTCGACCACGGTGCGCTCCAGTGCGCCGGCCTCAACGGCGAAATTCTCGGCGAAAAACCGCGCCAGCGCCGTGCGCGCCGCCGCCTCGTCGCCGCTCCGCAGCGCAGCGAGCGCCTCGTTGGCCAACAGGCAGCCGCCGGCCGCCAGGCCATAGAGGCGCAGATACGGCGTCGCTCCCGCCGAGCGCCGCGTCGGCTTCGGCGGGGCCGCGGCCGAGCATCCAGGTGGTGGCGCGGGCGAGGCTCTCGACCGCGTCGGCAAGCCGCACGGCGGTCCAGCCGAAGGCCGGATCGTTGCTCGCTTGCAGCGCCTCGACGATGCCGCGCAATTCCTTGATCTGCGCCGCGACCGCGGCGCCGCCGGACAGCGGCAGTTTGCGCGTGACGAGATCAATGGCGTGAATGCCGTTGGTGCCTTCGTAGATCGCGGCGATCCGCGCGTCGCGATAAAGCTGAGCGGCGCCGGTCTCCTCGATGAAGCCCATGCCGCCGTGCACCTGCACGCCGAGGGAAGCGACCTCGATGCCGATGTCGGACGAAAATGCCTTGGCGATCGGTGTGAGCAGCGAAGCGCGTTCGTGCGCGGCTTTGCGCGCCGCGTCGTCCTTGCTCCGTTCGGAACGGTCGAGCGCAATCGCGGTGGCGTAGCAGATGGCGCGCGCGGCGCCGGTCAGGGCGCGCATCGACAGCAGCATGCGGCGCACGTCGGGATGGGCGACGATCGGCGCCGAATTCAGTCGCCTTCATGCCGGCGGTGCGGCCCTGTTTGCGGTCGCGCGCATAAGCCAGGGCCTGCTGCGTGGCGCATTCGGCGATGCCGACGCCTTGCAGGCCGACTGCGAGCCGCGCGCGGTTCATCATGGTGAACATGCAGGCCATGCCGGCGTTTTCCTCGCCGATCAGGTAACCGATCGCGCCGTCGCGATCGCCCAGTATCATCGTGCAGGTCGGCGAGCCGTGGATGCCGAGCTTGTGCTCGACCGAATGAGCGCGAATGTCGTTGCGGGCGCCGAGCGAACCGTCGGCGTTGAGCAGGAATTTCGGCACCAGAAACAGCGAGATGCCGCGCGTGCCGGGCGGCGCGTCGGGCAGGCGAGCCAGCACGAAATGGATGATGTTGTCGGTGAGATCGTGCTCGCCGTAGGTGATGAAGATTTTCTGTCCCTTGAGCCGATAGGTGCCGTCGCCCGCGCGCTCGGCGCGCGTGCGCAATGCGCCGACATCGGAGCCGGCTTGCGGCTCGGTGAGCTGCATCGAGCCGGTCCATTCGCCGGACACGAGCTTTTTCAGATAGGTTTGCTTGAGTGTCTCGGAGCCGTGGGCGTAAAGCGCGTCGACCGCCGCGATGGTCAGGAGCGGACCGACCGCGAACCCCATCGAGGCGGAGTTCCACATTTCCTGGCACGCCATGCTGAGCGTCTGCGGCAGCGCCTGGCCGCCCCATTCGGCGGGAGCGGCGAGTCCGTTCCAGCCGCCGTCGCACCAGCCCTTGTAGGCTTCCTTCCAGCCCGGCGCCGTGGTCACCGCGCCGTCCTTGAACGGCGTGCCGAAGGTGTCGCCGACGCGGTTGAGCGGCGCGATCACCTCGGCGGCGAAGCGGCCGGCCTCGGTCAGCACCGCGTCGACGTCGTCCATGGTGAGATCGCCGAACAGGCCCTCGTCGATGGCGGCGGGCAGCGCCGCGGCGGATTTGAGGGCGGCGCCGATGTCGGCAAGCGGAGCGCGATATGTCATCGGCGATCTCCATAGGTTTCAACCGTGTGGACGTTGGGCGGTGGCGCGACGTCGTCGGGCAGGAAGAAGTCCGCCGCGAGATCTTTCGTCGGGTCGACCCGATAGTGTTCGAAATCGGTCACGCCGCGTTCGAACAAAAAGGTGTCGTCGATCAGAAAGCGCCCGGTGAGCTGGCGCGCCGGCGTGTTGAAAATCGCATACGCCGCGTCCGCCATGATGTCCGGCTTGCGCGCCTGTTGCATCCGTTCGTCGCCGCCGAGCAGATTTTTGATCGCGGCGGTGGCGATGATGGTGCGCGGCCACAGCGCGTTGACCGCAACGCCCTTGTCGCGCAGTTCGCCGGCAAGCCCGAGCACGACGAGGCTCATGCCGAACTTGGCCATCGAATAGGCGGTGTGCGGCGCGAACCATTTTTCCTTCATGTCGAGCGGCGGCGAAATCATCAGGATGTGCGGGTTGGCGGCCTTTTCCAGATAGGGAAGGGCCCATTTGGAAACGACGAACGTGCCGCGCGCATTGATCTGATGCATCAGGTCGAAACGCTTCATGTCGGTGTCGGCGACGCCCGTGAGCGAAATCGCGCTGGCATTGTTGACGACGATGTCGATGCCGCCGAATTTCTGCGCGGTCTGGTCAAGGGCGCCTTTGACCGTCGTCTCGTCGCGCACATCGACGACGAGCGGCAGCGCCTTGCCGCCGGCGCGCTCGATATCGTCCGCGGCCGTGTAAATGGTGCCGGACAGTTTGGGATGTGGCTGCGACGTCTTCGCCGCAATGGCGATGTTGGCGCCGTCGCGCGCGGCGCGCAGCGCGATCGCAAGCCCGATGCCGCGCGACGCGCCGGTGATGAACAGCGTCTTTCCGGCAAGCCCCATTGGTCCTCACTTCTTGCGCGACAGAAAACTCTCGAACGCGGCGCGGGCCTCGTCGGACTGCAGGCGCTCGCGAAACAGCTCGATTTCGGTATCGATCCGGGCAACCACATCGTCAAGGTCGCCGCGAATGAGCCGCCGCGATACGGCGATCGCGCCGGGCGGCAGCGCGGCGATATCCTGAGCGGCCTTGAGCGCCACCGCATCGACCTCGGCAGGATCGACCACCTCGTTGACGATGCCGGCCTCCTTGGCGGCCGTAGCGGACAGCGGGCGGCCCATCGCCAGCATCGCGAAGGCGCGCACATGGCCCATGCGCAGCGGCGCCAGCAGGCTCGATCCGGCTTCGGGAATGAGGCCGAGCCGCGAGAACGGCGTGGCGAAGGTCGCGTTGCTGCCGGCGACGACGTAATCGCAATGCAACAGCATGGTGGTGCCGATGCCGACCGCGAGCCCGCCGACCGCGGCGACAAGCGGCTTCGGATTGCGCGCCAGCGCGTGGAGAAACGCGACGGTCTTCGGCCGCAGGCCGCCGCTCTGCGCGGATTCGAGAAACTCGCCGATGTCGGCGCCGGCGGAGAACGCGCCGGGCGACACCGGCCAGCACGATGGCGCGGATGGCGTCGCTGGCCGCCGCCTCGGAAAGCGCCCGGGTCATGACTTCGTACATGGGCGAGGTCAGCGCGTTCTTCTTCTCGGGCCGGTTCAGGCGGATGGTGCGCACCGCGCCGGTGTCGGCCACGAGGACTTGCTCGGACATGGTGTTCCCCCTCGGCCGCACCGCCAGGCAGGCGTTTCGGCGGCGGCCCGCATCGGCCATTACGCTATACATTATAATAGCGAGCGTTTCGGCAACACCACGCGCATTGATCCGGGGGGTATGCGTCGCTATCTTCCCGCCGCCAGCCGAGATTCCAGCCGCGTTTTGGGGCGTAGCCAAGTGGTAAGGCAGCGGATTTTGATTCCGCCATTCGGAGGTTCGAATCCTCCCGCCCCAGCCAGTCCGGTGCTTTCAGTCAGAAGACCGGGCGGCGGCGTTGTGCAGGAAGCTGACGAGAGCTTCGCCTGCCGCCGCAATGGGCCCGTCATTGGACAGTCGATGCAGTCCTTCGAGAGGCAACGACACCTCACGCTCGAGGCGGGCGCGGATGGCCTGCTCATCTTCGCGATTGCGCGCGGCAAGCCGCGCGGCGCGTATTTCGGCCGGCGCATCGATCAGGAGTCCGAGCAGATCTGGATAGCGCGCCTTCGCCAGCGGCCAAGCGGCGCGCGAACCGCTGACCACGACGACAAAATTGCGCTCGAGCCACAGATCGATCTCCGCACCGATGCCGTACCAGAAGCCGTGGCTCTGCCAGGTCAAGGCAAACAAACCGGCTTGGCGCCGCGCGGCGAAGTCGGCCCCGCTCAGCGCGATGTGATTTTCGCCGCCGGCTTCGGCAGGGCGCGTAATGAAGCGACGAGCAAAGATCACGGTCGCGGGGTCGACACGCGCGCGCGCATAGTCGATCAGCGTGTCCTTGCCGGCGCCCGATGGCCCCATCACTTGGACCAGGCGGCCTCTGCCCTTACGCGTCGGGATCGGGGTCATATTTCGCAGCAAAGTCGAACTCGCCAAAATCGACCGGGATCATGCTCGCGCTCACGCCACGCGTTCGCCGCCGCGCCAGGTGGCGCGCACGACGGGAAGGCCGTTATGCTTGCTGACGCGTACAAGATCGGCGCGCAACCCCGGGGCCAGCACGCCGCGATCGCTCAGGCCGACAGCGGCTGCGGGATTGGCGGTCACCGTCGCCACGGCCGCTGGCAGCGTAAAGCCCAGCTCGTTGTGGAGCACGAAAGTCGCTTGCAACAGCGCTACGGGCACGTAATCCGAAGACAGTATGTCGAGCAGCCCGGCGCTCGCCAGATCGCGGGCCGACGCGTTGCCCGAATGGGAACTGCCGCGCACGACGTTGGGCGCGCCGCCGACGACTTGGATCGCAGCCGCACGCGCCGCCTGCGCCGCTTCGATCGTGGTGGGGAATTCGGCAATTGCCACGCCCGCGTCGACCGCCTCGGCGACATGCGCGGACGTGGCATCGTCGTGGCTGGCGAGCTTAATGGAGCGAGCGCGGGCGGTGGCGATGACCGTTTCGCGGTTGCTCTGCGCATAAAGCTCCTGGTCGCGTTGGCGTTCGGCCACGAACGTGGCGAGTTCGGCATCGGATAACTGGTATTTGCCCTGATAATAGATCTTGTACTGCTCGAGCGTAACGAACTGACGCTGTCCCGGCGTATGGTCCATCAGCGACATCAGTCCGATCAGCGGATGGTCGGCGAGTTCCGCGATCATCTCCTTCAGGCGGCCATGCGACAACTCGCAGCGCAAGTGGAGCCTGTGGTCCGCGCGCAACAAGCCGCTTTGCTGGGCCTCGGTCACCGCCGCAATCATCGCGTCCAGCCGCGCGAGCCGGTCGCCGCCGCGTTGGATGTCGCCGACAGCGATCGCATCGTAGACGGTGGTTATGCCCGAAGCCGCCATCTGCGCGTCGTGCGTCACCACGGCGGAGAGCGCCGGCCAGCGCACCGCCGGCCGCGGCGTTGCGGCGTGTTCGAGATTGTCGGTGTGCAGCTCGATCAATCCCGGCAGCAAATAATCGCCGGCGAAGTCCACCGCACCCGCCGCTCCACTCGGCCGCGACGCCGGCTCGATTGCGGCAATGCGGTCGTCGCGCACGACGAGATCGCCGCGGATCACCTCGTCCCGCGTCACGATCCGGGCGTTGCTGACAATAAGCTCGCTCATGCGGCCTCACTTCGTTCCGGCAAACTGAAAATGCGCGTCGCAACGCTGCTGCGCGCCTCGCCATCGTGGAAAATGCCGACCATTGCGGTGCCCGCCGCCCGGCGTGCGGCAAGCAGCGACAGCACCCGCGCGCGATTGTCCGCGTCGAGCGAGGCGGTGGGTTCGTCGAGCAGCAGGATCGGATGGTCGGCAATCAGCGCGCGAGCGATGTTGACGCGCTGCTGTTCGCCGCCGGAGAAAGTGGCCGGAGGAAGGCGCCAGAGCGCGCTCGGGAATGTTGAGCTGACGCAGCATGTCCGTCGCCTTCCCGCGCGCTGCTTCCGGCGGCATTCCGCTGAGAACGAGCGGTTCGGCGACCACATCGACGGCCGGCACGCGCGGCACCGTGCGCAGGAACTGGGCGACGTAACCGATCGTGTGCTGGCGCAGCGCCAGCATTTGTCGTGCTGTCGCGGTTGCGATGTCGACGACCTCGCCGCCGCGGCGAACCAGGATCTGTCCGTCATCGCAGCGGTAGTTGCCGAATATCATTTTCAGGACCGTCGATTTGCCAAGGCCGGAGCGGCCCCCAAGCACGACGCATTCGCCGGGCTGCACGGAGAAGCTGATGCCGGAAAGGACCGACAGGCGCAGGCCGCCTTGCAGATGCATGGTGAAGCTCTTGCCAACGTCGCGGAGTTCGAGCGCGGCCTTCATGCTTGCCTCAAGGATGTAATATCGAAGCGACCAACAATTGCGTGTATGGTTCGTGCGGATCATCGAGGACCTGATCGGTCAGTCCGGTTTCGATGACTTCGCCCGCTTTCATCACCATGATGCGGTGCGACAGCAGCCGAGCAACGGCGAGATCGTGGGTCACGATCACGGCCGAAATTTTGAGCGCGGCGACCAGATTACGCAGCAGGTCGAGCAGGCGGGCCTGCACCGACACGTCGAGGCCGCTGGTCGGCTCGTCCATCAGCACCAGCCGCGGCTGCGTCACGAGATTGCGGGCGATTTGCAGGCGCTGCCGCATGCCGCCGGAATAAACGTCGGGGCGATCGTCGATGCGGGCGGTTTCGATTTCGACCCGTTCCAGCCAATCCGTTGCCGTCTGGCGGATTCTTTCATAGCGCCGCCACCCAACCGCCATCAGGCGCTCGCCGACGTTGGCGCCGGCCGACACCGCCATGCGCAGGCCGAGCGTCGGGTCCTGATGCACGAATCCCCAATCGGTCCGCGCCAAAAAGCGCAACTCCGCCTCACCGAGCGCGCCGAGGTCGCGCGTCACGCCATCGCGCATGCGGTAACGTACGCAGCCGGCGTCCGGATTTGTCTGCATCGAGAGCAGCCCCAGCAGTGTGGACTTGCCGGAGCCGGACTCGCCGACGACCGCCATCACCTCGCCTTCGTACAGGCTGAACGAGACATCGCGGCAGGCGGTCTGGCGGCCGAACGACTTTGTCAGGCCTTCCGCGATCAGGAGGGGCGCCTCGTCTTGGCTCATGACGCTCTTTTTTTGGTGGCTGAGGTCGCTTGCGCGTCGCTGGTGCGGCGGCTCTCGCAGTACGCGGTGTCCGAACAAACAAACATGCGTCCACCGCTGTCGTCGGTGACGATCTCGTCGAGGAAGCTCTCGGTCGATCCGCACAGCGCGCAAGTGTCGTCGCGGCGGTAGCGTTCGAACGGATGATCCTCGAAGTCGAGCGAAACGACCTGCGTATAAGGCGGAATGGCGTAGATGCGCTTTTCCCGTCCGGCGCCGAACAACTGCAGTGCCGGACAATCATTCATCTTCGGATTGTCGAATTTGGGCGTCGGCGAGGGGTCCATCACGTAGCGGCCGTCGACCTTGACCGGATAAGCGTAGGTGGTCGCGATGTGGCCGTGATGAGCAATGTCCTCGTAGAGCTTGACGTGCATCAGCCCATATTCGGCGAGCGCATGCATCCGCCGCGTCTCGGTTTCACGCGGCTCGAGGAAACGCAGCGGTTCCGGAATTGGTACCTGGAACACCAGGATCTGATGCTCGGCAAGCGGCGTTTCCGGGATGCGATGACGGGTCTGAATGACGGTCGCTTCGCGCGTGTCGGTCGTAGTGCGCACGCCGGCGGTCTTCTGGAAGAATTTCCGGATCGACACGGCATTGGTGGTGTCGTCGGCGCCCTGGTCGATCACTTTGAGAACATCATCCGGCCCGAGCACGGCGGCCGTCACCTGCACGCCGCCGGTGCCCCAGCCGTAGGGCATCGGCATCTCGCGGCTCGCGAACGGCACCTGATAGCCGGGGATGGCGACCGCCTTGAGGATGGCGCGCCGGATCATGCGCTTGGTCTGCTCGTCGAGATAAGCGAAGTTGTAGCCGGGCGCGTTCATTCCGCGGCCTCCTGCAGCGTGCGCGTCGAAGCGGATTGATCGAATTCGGCGCGCAGGCGGCGAATGAGGCCGAGCTCGGCCTGAAAGTCGACGTGGTGCGGCAGTTTCAAGTGCTCGACGAAGCCCGTGGCCTGCACATTGTCGGAGTGCGACAGCACGAATTCTTCATCCTGCGCCGGCGCCTTGATCTCCTCGTCAAGCTCGCGCGCCCGCAAGGCGCGATCGACCAGCGCCATGGACATTGCCTTGCGCTCGCAATGGCCGAAGCCGAGCCCATAGCCACGCGTGAAGCGCGGCGGCTCCGTCGCCGAACCGCGAAACTGGTTGATCATCTGGCATTCGGTCACGGTGATGCGGCCGAGCGGTACGGCAAATCCGATCTCTTCCGGTGCAAATTCCACCTCGACCTCGCCGAGCCTGATCTCGCCGGCAAAGGGATGATTGCGGCCGTAACCGCGCTGGGTCGAGTAGCCAAGCGCCAGAAGGAAATCCTTCGTCGCCGCGGGCGAGATTTTGCAAGCGCAGGTCGCGATCGGCGGGAAAGTTGAGCGGATCCTGGGTGAGATCGCCGACTTGTTCGTCTGGGCCGGCGGCCGGCGATTGTTCGATCAGATCGTCGCTCGCGAGCAGATCGGTGACACGCGGCATCGCTTCGAGCCCCGCATCCACGCTTTGCGGAGCGACATCGACGGAGCCATTCAGTTCCGGCTCCAGCAGCCGATGCGTGTAATCGAACGTCGGCCCCAGCACCTGTCCGCCCGGCAGGTCCTTGAATGCGGCCGAGATGCGCCGGCGTACGGTCATCGCGCCGGTGTCGATCGGCTCGCTGGCGCCGAACCGCGGCAGGGTGGTGCGGAACGCGCGGAGCAGAAAGATGGCCTCGATGAGATCGCCGCGCGCCTGCTTGATCGCCAGCGCCGCAAGCTCGCGATCGTAAAGCGAGCCTTCGTTCATCACTCGGTCGACTGCGAGCGTGAGCTGCTGTTCGATTTGCGCGAGCGTCAGCTCCGGAACGGACCGGTCTCCGCGCCGCACTTCCGCAAGCAGTCGGTGCGCGTTCTCGATGGCGCGCTCGCCGCCCTTGGCCGCTACGTACATGGCTGCGTCTCCCGGGCTATGAGCCGGACCGAGCGCGGCAACGCTGCGACCGTGTCCGCCGACACAAGCAGCAGATCCACACCGCGTGGAAACAGCGCGCGGTTGTCCGCCAGCCGTTCCACGATATCGTGCGGCAGCGGCGTGGCGCGAAGCATTTGCTGACCACGAATACCCGGCCCGGCGAGAATCAGGGGAGGTCCAGATTGGAGAGAATCGACCAGCATGACGATCGTGGCCGAACGATCCGGATAATCAGCGCTGCCAAGATTGAAATGGGCAAAATCCGGCAATGCGGCGCTGTCAGCCGCAAATGCGAAAGACGCTGCTCCTGGATCGTCCACGATCTTGGTGCCGCAGTGGAAACGCAGCCATTGGGGTATCGCCCCTGTTGCGGTCAGGTGCGCATCAAGCCAGACTGGCGTATCCTGATCGCATAACGTCAAGGCGATCGCTGCGGCACCGCGCGAGAGCGGAGCTGGCGCCTCAACGTCCGCCTCAATCGGCCAAACCGTTCCCGGCCGCGCAGTCGCGGCCAGCACGGCGCGAAACGTCGATTGCGCGGCCAGCACGGGGTCTGCGAAGCCTGCCGCAAGCACCGTCAATCCTCCCCGCGGACCATTGTGAAGAACTCGACCTTGGTGGCGGCGACTCGCCGAGCGTCGATTTCCCGTTCGGCTTCAAGGCGCGCCCGGATCGGCGCCACAACGCTGCTTTCAACAGCGGTGTCATAAGTCGACGTCTGAACGAGTGCATCGCAGAGCGCGATGAGGCGTGCCTTGCTGCGGTCTCGGCCCAGCACATAGCCGAAACCGATCTCGCCGGTGACGAGGCACAGCACCGCGCGCGACACGGTTGCTTCGCCAAGATTGAACGGCGCGCCGTCGCCGCCGATCCGTCCACGTACCATGACCAAACCGTTCTCCGGCGCGCGCAGTTCGCGGTGCGCGGGCAGGGGATCGATAGCTTCGAGGCCGCTCGCAATCTCGGCGCAGGTTGCCTCGGCGAGCACGGCCATCACCGCGCGGCGCCTGGCGTGTCGAGCGGCGTCCTGTTCCGCAGAACGATCGATATTCGACGCAGTTGGCATCTTCAGTTGTCTATGTTACTAGACAACTCTCTAGCGCGCGAATGTGACGGTTTGCCGACACCGCCGACTTATGAACATCGCTGCCTCATAACATCGCCGCCTGATGACAGTGCAATGAAACGGCAAGCAACCGCCCGACGCGACAAGGCAAACGATCCGAATGCGTTCGCCGTGGCCGGTGTGTCGCTGTGGCGGCGCATCGCCGACGAGATCGAGCAGTCGATCGGGCGCGGCGTATTCGAAGCGGGCGGCAGACTGCCGAGCGAGATCGATATCGCGGCGCGCTTCGGCGTCAACCGTCATACCGTACGCCGCGCCATCGCGGCGTTGGCCGAGCGTGGTGTGGTGCGCGCGGAGCGAGGCAGCGGGACCTACGTCGAAACGCGCCCGCTGGCCTATCCGATCCGCCGCCGCACCCGTTTTTCGGAAATCGTCGGTGAAGCCGGCCGTACCGCGGGAGGCCGCCTTCTGGGGAGCGCGACGCAAGCGGCGGACAGTGATGTGGCACGGCGCCTCAAAATCGAAGTCGGTTCGCCGGTGGTGCGATTTGAGACACTCAGTCATGCCGACCGCGTTCCACTGTGCCTGGCGACGACATGGCTTTCGGATCGACGGTTTCCGGACGCCGCGCGCGTTTATACGGCATCCCGGTCGATGACCCGCATGCTCGCCCACTTTGGCGTCCGCGATTACGCACGCCTGCGCACCGACGTCACCGCTACTGTGGCCGACACTGCGGACGCAAGCTATCTGAAGGTGGCGCTTGGGCGTCCCTTGCTGGTGGTCAACAAGCTGGATGTTGATGAGAACGGAATGCCGGTGCTCGCCTCGCGTACGCGCTTTGCCGCGGACCGTGTCGCTCTGGTTATCGAGACATAGGTGCCGAGCGTGGTGTAGACGCACGCTTTACGGCGTTATCCGCCGCCCAGTGGCATTTGGCTCAATACTCTAAAGAAATCCCGCGACGAATCCTGTTTCGCCACCACCAGGCGATCCACCGCGAACGGTCGATGCCCGCCCATGTGCTGAATGCAATGCTGAAGCAACGCAAGCACCGCTTCGCGCCGAGAAATTTGAAGCGTTCCGGTGAGTGTCATATGAAAGCGGAAATCCGACTGTACGTACGGATAACCCCAGCGATCGAGATTTTTGGCCTGCCGTTCGCTGAGCCCCGCAGCCATCTGTCGCTGACGTTCCTGGGTGGACATCGGCGCACGATAGGAATCGAACGACGTCGTGCACGCCGCCGCAAGTGCGTCGAGCGTCGGAACAGGTTCGAAAGGCGTGATGGCAACAAAGCCATCGAGCAGACGGACCGACGGGCTGACATTGCAGACTGGTTCGCGATGCTGCGCGAATTTGAGCATGGCACCGATCAGTTCCGCTTCGGTGTGCGGTTCGCGAAGACAAAACGGCGCTTTCAGCGTGGCGTGAAAGCCGTAGCGCCGGGGAGCATTCGTGAGTTCGTGCCAATTGAACGTGTCGCACTTCAGCGCCTCGGGGAACTCGACCGCTTTGCCCAGGTAACAATCGTAGCCAAGAATCGCGCTGCCGCACCGATAGAGATCCGAGTGCGCTTCCGGTACGAAATAGATCGCATAGCGCGGTCCGCCGCCCCCTCTTGAATCGCACATCGCTCGTGGCGCTCCCTTCGATGCATGTGGAGCAGAGTGTCCGGCCATGATCAACGGGCCCACAGAGCATTCGACACTCAGCTTGTCGGAAAGGGCAGACCATTCGCCGTATTTGTCCTCGCCCACCTTCGGGTTGATGCCGTCCTCAACAAACACGTCGCTTTTGACGTGATCCAGGCGGCCGGATAAGGCGCCCTGACAAGTACGTCGGGCCAGTTCAAGCCGCAGCGGCCGCAGATCTCGGCGGTTGACCGGCTTATCGGCGGGCGGAAAACGGCCTGATATGCCTGAGCCGAAATGTCATGTGTCCGACTCAGGAACTTCTTGCAGCGTACCGAGTTTTGAGAAAGCGGAGGGGTAGACGGGCAAATGCCACATTATACGTTTGAATTGAGCGGAGCTTCTGCCCTTCTTTCAGACGACACAGGTGTTCAGTTGCCTGATCGCGAGGCCGCTCTCGTCTACGCCAAGGAGGTTGCCCGCGAGTTGATCCAGGGCAGGGGAGAGGCGTGCCGCTCGTGGCGTCTGGATGTCTACGAGAACCGTTTGGAACGGGTTTTCGAAGTGCCGTTCGCGGCTCTTGATCCGTCGCTGGATCACCTTCGCCCCGAACTCAGGCGCATCGTGGAATGGGTGTGCGATGTCCGTCGATCAAGCAGGGAGACGGTATACGCGGCGCGCGCCACAATCCGCGAGGCCCGTGCGCTGGTGGCGCGATCGCGTGGCGAACCGTACCTCGCGGTGATCGCCGGAGAGCAGACGATCAGGTGACACGCGAATTGGGGCTCGCGTTTCCATGGTACGACGTGGGTGCACGGTTAAAGCTGGAATCCGACTTGACACAAGATACTCAGTATTTGGGCAGATTCGAATGATTCTGGCGGGAGGGAGTTGAGGCCAATGTCCGCAGCACCATCGTCACGAAATCAATTCCTCGCTGGGCTGAAGCTCGATGACTTATCCTTGTTGCGCAACCACTTGGTCTTAAAGGATCTAAGTGCGAGCGACGTCCTGCAGCGGTGCGGAGATCCAATCGACGAGGTTGTTTTTCCCCATTCCGGGGTTGCCGTGATGAGGGCATCGCTGCCGGACGGAGCCGGCCCGGGCATCGCATTGGTCGGAGCTGACGGATACGCCGGAGGGTTTCGCCGCCGCTGCATCGGCGCCAGCGACCTGCGATTGTGAGGTCCTGATCGGAGGCAAAGCCTCCTATATTGCGGCGACTGCGTTTCGTTACGCGCTGGATCGGAGTGCCACTCTCCGCCACTGGGCATCAGAATTCGACAACGCGCTCATGGCGCAGGTGCAGCAAACGGCGGTTTGCAACGCCGCGCATTCGGTCGAGGCGCGAATGTGCCGCTGGCTGCTCGAGGTACAGGACCGCAGCGAAAGCGAAAGGATACCTCTCACGCAGGCACGTTTGCGGAGCTGCTCGGCGTACGGCGTACGACCGTTACTCTGGTCGCTGGCCAGCTTGAGGCCGCGGGTGCGATCGATTGCCGCCGGGGATACATGCGGGTCATCGACCGGGCCGCGCTCGAGCATTGCTGTTGCGAGTGCTACACGCGCCTGAAGAGTCCGATACGCTCGATTCCGCTGCATGATCAGGACTTGATTGCAGGCACAGCGCGTGCTGTGACGTCAGGACATTAATCGCAGTGCCGAGCCTTGACTGCAGGTCAATGCGCCGTCAGTAACGGGCGCGGTTGAGGTTAATTGAAACAAGGTCCAGATCGGGGTGCCCGAGCCGGACCTTTCATTTTTTGATAAGTTTGCCCGCTGACGATTGTTGGGCGACAATGGGTCAGATGAAAGACCCAGGCCCGCTTGGCATGGATCGCAGGGCCGCCGTCGAGGCGCTGCTGCCGGTCCCTATTCCGCATACCGAATTTCGGCTGGCGCGCGGTATTCGCGCCGGACGATGGCTGTTCGCCTCCGGGCAGGCGGCCACCGATTACAGAACGGCCTGGCGCCTGAGGTGGTCCAGGCGCAGCACCCGCTCAATGGCGAGTTGGTCTACAAGCGCGAGGCACGCCGCATCTACGCCAACGTGAAGGAGGTTCTCGCGGCAGCCGGCGCCGGCATTGCCGACGTTGTGCGGGTCGATCAGTACTACACCACCGAGCGCGCGATGCATCCGTACCACGAGGTGCGGCACGAGATATTCGGCAGCAGGATCCCTCCCTCAACCTCGAACCTGCATCAGCGTTTTTCGCGCACCGGCCAGTCAATCGAAATCCAGGTGATGGCGGTGGCGCCTGGGACAGGCACGGTCGTCAAGCACGAGACGTTCCGCCCGAGCTACGATATCTCCGCCGTATCAGGTTACAGCCCGGCGCTGAGCGCGGGGGACTTTCGCTTTGTTCCCGGCCAGACGGCCGAGGCGTTGCGGGACGGCGAGGGGCCGGTCGATCCGTCGGTGCGGCATCCGCGCGCTCTTTGGCGACAGTGGCCGATCAAGCTCGAGACCGACTTTATCGTTAAGCGGAAGCTGGCGGCGTCATTGGAAGGCGCCGGCGCAAGCCTCGACGGCGTGGTGAAGGCGCAGGTCTATCTGAGCGATCGCGAGGACGTGCCCGGCTTCAACGAGGTCTGGTTGTCGCATTTCAACGGCCGGCCACCCGCCACCACGATCATCGCCACGCGCAACCCGGGTTTTGTGATCAACGATCTGCGCATCGAGATCAATACCATATCGCTGGCCGCCAACGGCAAGACCAAGCCGGAAGTCATCCGCGGGCCCGAACCGCCAATGTTTGAAGGCTGGGTCTCCGCCATCAAGTGTGACGATCTGCTTTTCTTGTCCGGGCTGATGGCGGTCGAGGGCGGCCGGATTATTGACGAGGCGAGGACTGACGCGCGCCAACCGTTCTATGGAATTCCGGTGAAGGCGGAATTGCGATCCATTCTTCGCCAGGCCGAAGCAATCTGTCGCGCCGCCGGGACGTCGCTCAGTAATACGGTGCGTATTCAGCAATTCCATCTCGATCTCGCGGATCTGCCTGCGACGCTTGAAGTGTGGGACGAGGCAATGGCGTCACATGCCGCTGCCGTTGTCTCCGGTCGAGGTGGCTTGGCTGCCGGTCCCCGGCGGGCGTATTCAAGTCGATCTTTGGGTTTATGTGCCGCACAAATAAACAAGAATAATAGAAGGCCGTCTGGGCGTGCCTGGAAGACCGCGCCTTATGAACAAATGGAGATAATGATGCTTTCGACGCGACGGTCCTTGATCGCGACTGCCTTGTTTGCGTTGTTGTGTGACGCCGCCCGCCGCCCGGGCGCAACAATGGCCCGATCGCACCGTAAAAGTCGTCGTGCCTTATGGTGCGGGCGGTGTCACCGACGTCATGGCACGCGTGACAGCGGACAGATTGGGCAAGAATTTTGAAACAGACATTTGTCGTCGAGGATAAACCGGGCGCTGGCGGGGCGATCGGCGTGAACTATGCGATGCACGCGCCGCAGGACGGCTACACGATCTTATTTGTCGGAAGCACGCTCTTTACCGTGCTGCCGCTCGTTCAAGACGTCGATTACGTGCCGTTGAAGGATCTGGTGCCCGTCAGCATCACCGGCACCAATGGCATGATCATGGTCGTTGCCAAGGACGCGCCATATTCGACGCTGTCCGAGTTCATCAGCTTCGCCCGGGCGCATCCGGGAAAAATCACCTATTCGAGCGGCGGCACCGGAACCAACAATCACCTGTCGGCGGCCTATCTGGCTGGCAAGGAAGGCTTGGACATGGTGCACGTACCGTTCAAAGGCGGCCAAGCCGCACTGGAAGCGGTACTGGCCAAATCGGTCGACATGCATTTCGGCAATTCATCGGATCTCATCGGCCCGGTGAACGGCGGTGCCGTAAAGGCACTGGCTGTCTCCACACCCAAGCGCATGGCGCAACTGCCGCAGGTGCCGGCGGTTGCCGAGACGATCCCCGGCTTCGAATATGTTGCCTGGAATGGTTATGCGGTGACGGGCGGCGTGCCGGCGCAAGTGACAAAGCGCCTCGCGGACGCTCTGCAAACTATCGCACACGATCCAAGCGTCGTCGCGGCCTTCGCCAAGCTGGGAATAAACTCGGCTGGCACGACGCAGGAGCAAGCGCTGGACAGCATCCGCAAGGACATGCCGGTCTATGCGCGCATCATTGACATGGCCGGCTTGCCCAAAGTGCAACACTGAGCTCGTGTGACTGCAAATTGTGCGGATAGCTGCGAGTTCGCGTGTCGCAAACTACGGCATATTGGGACTTCCTAAAGCGGCAAAAAAGGTTTGGAATGGTGCAAAACCAGACTGACCGGGGAGGTCGCCACAATGTTGAGGGCCCTTATTGCGGCAGCGGTGTGCGTTGCGTGCACGCTATGCGGCGGCGAACTTGCCAGCGCACAACCTTATCCGCGCAAGGAGCCGATCAAAGTGGTGGTGCCGTTCCCGCCCGGCGGTCCGACGGATGGCATGGCGCGCATCATCTCTGACCGTCTCGGCAGGGTTCTGGGCCAAGTCATCGTCATCGAGAACCGCGGCGGGGCGGGCGGCGGGGTCGGCGGCAAATATGTCGCGGAAGCCAACCCCGATGGCTACACAATTCTGATGACACCTGGCGGTGCGCTTACCACCGGTCCCATCGTTAACCCGCATATCGGTTACGATCCCGCCAAGGTGTTCAGCTCGGTCTGCGAACTGATCGAGACGCCGCTGATCGTTTCCGTCCGGCCTGACCTGCCGGTGAAAACGCTGGCGGACGCTGTCGCTTACGCCAAGGCCAATCCGGGCAAGCTCCGCTGGGGTTCGCAGGGTTTCGGCACGGCGCCGCATCTGCTTGCCGAGATGTTTCGGCTCGAAGCGGGCATCAACATGCTGCACGTGCCGTACCGCGGTACCGGCCCGCTGCTCAACGCCATCCTGGCGGGCGAAGTCAACATTATGGCCGATCCCAGCACGACCAGCCTGCCATATGTCCAGGCCGACAAGATTCGGGCGATCGCAATTGCCGGCAACGATCGCGATCCGAAGCTGCCCGATGTTCCGACCACGGTGCAGGCTGGCTTCCCCAACTTGATATCGCCATTTTGGCTGGCGGTTGTGGCGCCGGCTAAGACACCGCATGACGTCATCGACAAGTTGAACGATGCATTTCGCCAGGCGCTCGCCGTGCCGGAGACGCGTGACCGGCTCGCGGCGCTCGGTGCCGAGATCAAGATCGGCTCGCCGCAGGATCTCGACAAGATGCTGAGCGCCGAGCGGGCGCGGTGGACGCCGGTGGTGCAAGAAGCCCATATCAAGATGGAATGACGTTATGAGTCCATGTGACCCGCAGTTTATCTCCGCAGCCTCGTCCACCACATCATCAAACATTTCATTCGGGTACTGACATCGTGTTTCGTCACGACACGCCTGCCGAAGCTCAGTTTCGCACCGAAATACGCACGTGGCTGGAGGCTAATCTGCCGGCGGCGCTGCGTTGGCGCACGGCACGTCCGGAGCCCGCGGAGGTGCTGCCCTGGTACCGTACCCTGTCGCGCAAGGGCTGGATCGCGCCGCACTGGCCAAAAGAGTACGGCGGCATGGGTGCGACGCTGAACGAACAGATCATCATGACCGAAGAGATGGCCCGCATCGGCGCGCCGCATCTGCCGGTCCAAGGCCTCAACCACATCGGTCCGATCCTCATGGAATTCGGCAGTGCGGCGCAGAAGGCGCGTCATCTGCCGCCTATTCTCGACGGTTCGGTGATCTGGGCTCAGGGTTATTCCGAGCCAGGTGCCGGCTCTGACCTCGCCAGTCTTGCGACGCGCGCGACGCTCGACGGCGATCATTTCGTCGTGCAAGGGCAGAAAATCTGGACGACGTGGGGCCATCATTCCCAGTGGATGTTCGCACTCGTGCGAACAGATCCGCAAGCGCAGCCGCGCCACGCCGGCATCAGCTTTCTGCTGCTTGATCTTCGCAGTCCCGGCATCAGAATAAGACCGATCACCACAATCGCCGGTGACGACGAATTTGCCGAGGTTTTCTTCGACGGCGTCATCGTTCCGGCCGAGAACCTGGTCGGAAAGCTGAATGACGGCTGGCGGATTGCCAATGCACTCTTGGGCCACGAACGGCTTGGGACTTCGAACCCGCAATTTGCGATTGCCGCGCTGGAGCGGGCCAAAACGATGGCGCGGGCGTCCGGCCTCATCGACGATCCCGGTTTTCCAGGATCGGCTTGCCGCGGCCAGCATCAATGTTACGGCGTTGGCCGCCATGTTCAGCCACGCCGTGGAACTGACCAACCGACAAGACAGCCTTGGGCCGGAGGCGTCTGTGCTCAAGATTTTCGGCTCGGAGCTTATCCAGTCGCTCAGTGCGCTATTGATCGAGGCCGCCGGCGGCCTGGCGACGACGGAACAGCCGGTCACCACGAACTTCGGCACCGTGGACATCGCCGCGCCGTTTCTGCAGGCGCGGCGGGCAACCATCTACGGCGGCTCATCGGAAATTCAGCGTAACGTGCTGTCTCGCCGTGTGCTGAATCTGCCAAACTGACAGAAACGGCGCGGGCGGCGACATGGAATTGCATCTCACATCTGAACAAGCGCTGCTGCGCGACAGCGCCGCCAAATTTGTCGCGGCGGCCGGACCAAAAGTCGCGCGAGGATTTCGCCAGCAAGACCCGAGCTTCGCACCGGCGCGGCTGCGACAGGCCGCGGAACTAGGCTGGCTTGGGATTCTCGTCCCGGAGGAGGCGAATGGCCTTGGCCTCGGTCTAACCGAGTTCGCGTTGGTGCTCCAACAGGCCGGCCGCGGACTTGTATGCGAGCCAGTCGGCCTTGCGGCGATTTCGGCCGCAGTCCTCGGCGCTGCGCCGCGGCCCCATCCGCTGCTGCCGCGCGTGATGAGTGGCGAAGTTCTGGTCGTTCCGGCGCTTCAGGAAGACAGGGCAAGCGACGATCCGCTCGCACCGCGCACTCAGGCAACGGGTGCAGGTAATGCGATCCGGCTGACCGGGCAGAAGGCTTTCGTCTGTGCCGACGGCGCCGATGGCTTCCTGGTCAGCGCGAGCGGCGGGGGCGGCCCCATGCTATGCTACGTGGCGCGCGATGCTGCCGGTTGCGCCGTATCCACGACCCAGACGGTCGAAGGCCGAAAGCTCGCAACCCTCAGCCTTTCGGATACGCCCGCCGATCTCATCCCGTCCCATCTGTCCGAGCGCAACTCGGTCGAGACGCTGCACAACCTGGCGCTGTTTGCGCTCTCGGCCGAATTGCTCGGCGTGATGGAAAAGGCTCATGAGATTGCGCTCGATTATCTGCGCATCCGCAAACAATTCGGCAAGCTGATCGGCAGTTTCCAGGCGCTGCAGCACCAGGCGGTGAATTTGTATGTGCGGATCGAGGCGACACGGTCGCTGGTATTCCAGGTCGCCGCCAACAATGAGCCGTACCGCATCGATCCAGTGCTGGCCGTTGCGACGAAAGCCAAGGCCTCGGAAGACGCCATGGCGGTCACCGAAGCATGCATCCAGTTGCACGGCGCCATCGGATTCACCGATGAGCACGACATCGGACTTTATCTGAAGCGGGCGATGCTGCTGTCATCGCTTTTTGGCAATGCAGCGGCGCAGCGCCGCCGCTATGCCAAAATCGCCAATGTGGCAGGATAGTCCCACGGAAGTGACAAGCAAATCCGAAAGGCCGCCGGCGCGGGTCTGCGCCGGCCCATCGAGATGGGAGCGTTCATGAGCGAAGAGCAGACGGTGACCTACGAACTGGATGGGGAGGTCGCGCTGGTCGGCCTCAATCGTCCGGACAAGCGCAATTGCTTCAATCCTATTGTGATGAAGCAGTTGCGCGAGGCCATCGAGCGGGCCGGAGAAGAGGCCAAGTGCGGCATCATCTTCGGTCACGGCGATAACTTCTGCGCCGGTCTCGACCTGAAATGGGCCGCGGAGAACTGGAAGAACGGGCGCTCGGCCCGACTGCCATTTCCCTTCAACCGCAATACGTATTTCGAGGCAATGGCGCGGGGCAACATCCCGTTCATTGCGGCATTGCAGGGCGCCACGCTCGGCGGCGGCCTCGAAACCGCTGCGGCGGCGCATATCCGAGTGGCGGACGAGACGACGTTCTTCGGCCTGCCCGAAGGCACGCGCGGCATCTTCATCGGCGGCGGCGGTTCGGTGCGCGTGTCGCGGCTGATCGGGTTCGCCCGCATGCAGGACATGATGCTCACCGGGCGCGTGCTCAAGGTCGACGAAGCCGAGCGTTACGGCATCGTTCAGTACATTGTCCCCAAGGGCCAGCACATGGCCAAGGCCAAGGAATTGGCGCTGAAGATCTGCAAGAACGCGCCATTGTCGAATTTCGCCATCACCAACAGCCTGCCGCGAATCCAGGACCTGTCCTACGATGACGGGTTGTTCTTCGAACGCATGGTGGCGGAATACACCCGCAGCCCGGAATCGATCACGCGGCTCAATCAATTCCTCGACAAAACCGCGCCTCGCGTGCGCCCCGAACAAAGCTAATGCATCCGATCCAGGGAGAAGACGAATGAGTTTTCGCGATAACGCGATCGTCGGTTACGCCGAAACCAAGGTGATGAAGAAAAGCGACCGGGATGTCTGGGTTCTGGCCGGCGAGATTCTGGAATCGCTGCTCGACAAAACCGGATTCGAGAAAAGCGAGGTCGACGCGCTGGTGATGTCCGGCCTGACCGGCACCGGTGGCGCCAGCATGTTCTGGGCGCAAAGCACCTGCGACATGCTCGGCCTGGACGTGGGATTTTGCGAGCAGGTGCATACCGGCGGCTGCTCGGCTATCGGCGCCGTCGCCCGCGCGGCGGCCGCCATCGACGCCGGCATGTGCGAGGTCGCCCTGTGCCTGTATGCCGACACGCATGTGCGCGAGCACAATGGCCGCAACGACCGCAATTACCGGCGTGACTGGACCGAACCGTATGGCCTGTTGGGGCCGCCCGGCGCGTTCGGCCTGCTGCAGCGGGCGTATGATGCCAAATACGGCGTCGATCTGCGCGTGCTCGGCAAACTCGCGGTGACGCAGCGCAACCACGCGCTGATGAACGAGAATGCCTGCGAAGAGTTGCGCGTTCCGATTACGGTCGACGATTATCTGAAGTCGCGGATCATTGCCGATCCGATCCGGCTGCTCGATTGCGTGATGCTGGCCGATGGCGCCGCAGGCGTCATCGTCACCAGCCGCAAGCGTGCCAAGGAAAAGGGCATCAACAAATATGTCATTCCGCTCGGCTACGCCGAACGCACCAACTTCCTCGGCGGCGAAAATTTTGTCGACGTGACGCGCAGCGGCCACGAGATTGCCGGCAAGAAGGCGCTGGCGGCTGCCGGGTGGAATATCAAGGACGTGCGCTCCTTCCATCCTTACGACGATTTTCTGATCGCTATCGTCATCCAGCTCGAGGCATTCGGCTTCTGCAAGCCGGGCGAGGGCATGGCGTTCGTTCGCGATACTGATCTCTCCTATAACGGCACGCTGCCGCTCAATACCGGCGGCGGCCAGATCTCGGCCGGGCAGGCGGCCTGCTCGTCGCACAATCTGATCGAGGCGGTGCGCCAGCTCATGGGCGAAGCCGGCGAACGTCAGGTCAAGGACACCACCAATGCGCTGGTGACCGGCATCGGCTGGATCAATTACGGGCGCAACTGGGGATCGAGCGCGGCTCTGGCGCTGGTTCCGAACCAATAAGAGGGCACGATGTCCATCACATTGAACGATACGCTCGGCGTCAAGCGCGACATCAAACACTATGATTTCGGCATGCCGTTCTGGGAGGCGACGCGGCAGAAGAAGCTCGTCATTCAGTACTGCAAGACCACGAAGAAATATCAGCACTTTCCGCGCCCGGTGAGCATTTTCACCGGACGGCGCCGTGATATCGAATGGCGCGAGGTGTCGGGCAAAGGCACCGTGTTCTCGTTCACCATCGCCCATCGCGGCACGCCGGCGTTTCAGGGCAGCGAGCCGTACGCGATCGCCAGCGTGACTCTCGATGTCGGGGTCAATGTCATTGCCGACGTGGTCAATTGCACGGCCGATGAATTGAAGGTCGGCATGAAGGTCAAGCCGTATTGGCATCCGCTCGCCAACGGCGAACACCTCCTGATGTGGCAGCCCGACAAGGATGCCGCATGAGTGGACCGCAAGATGCGCGCGGTCCAAAGGCGGTCGCGAGATTCCTGAGGCCGCGCTCCGTTGCGATCATCGGGATATCGACGCGTGCGGGCAGTGCCGGCCAGATCATTCTGCAATGCCTGAAGGTCAACGACTTTCGAGGTGATGTGTACCTGGTCGGCCGTACCGACGAGCCGATCGACGGCCGCACGGTGCTCAAGAGTCCGGACGAATTGCCGGAAGGTGTCGATCTCGCGGTGTTCACGCTGCCGGCTGGCGCAGTACGCGAGGCCATGGAGGCCTGCGCGCGGCGCAAGGTCGGATCGGCGCTGGTATTCGCCGCGGGTTTTGCTGAGGTCGGCGACTACGCGACGCAGGATGCCGTCAGCGCGACTGCGCGCGCTGCCGGCCTCGCCATTGTCGGTCCCAATTGCCTCGGCATCACCAACAATGTCGACGGCTTGTGGCTGCACATGTTGTTCGCGCGGCCGGCTATTCGCGGTGTCGAGAACGGCGTGGCCATTGTCGGCCAGAGTGGCGGACTGCTCGGCCACTTTCAGCGTGCTGCCGACGGCCGCGGAATTCCTGTGTCCTATGTGATCTCAAGTGGCAACGAGTCGGGACTCGAAGGCACCGACTTCCTTGAGTTTCTGGTCGAGGACCGCGCCACCCGTGTGATTGTACTTTACTGCGAAGAGATCAGACGGCCGCAGGCTTTTCTGGCCGCCATCCGCAGTGCCCGCGCCGCGGGCAAGCCGGTCGTGCTGATGCAGGCAGGCCGCAGCGCCAAGGCGCGCAAGTCGGCGCAGTCGCACACCGGCGCGCTGATTGGCGACTTCGAGACGATGCGAACGCAGGTCGAAGACGCTGGTGCTATCGTGGTCTCGACCATGGATGAGGTGATGGATCTGGTCGAGATCCTGCAGCGCTTTCCGGTGCCGCCGACGAAGGGTCCCGGAATTCTGACAGCATCCGGTGCATATGTCGGACTGACGAACGACTTCGCCGAGGAGATCGGGCTCGAGATTCCCGAACTCGAACCGGCCACCTTGAAGAAAATCGCCGACGTACTGCCATCGTACGGTAATTACGGCAATCCGCTCGACACGACGGCGGGTTTCACGCCACCCATGCTGCCCGGCGTGACCAGGACGCTGATCGACGATCCCAATGTCGGGATGCTGTTCATCTCGTTCCCGATCAATACGCCCGCGCCCATCAAGGGGTTCAACGAAGGCATGGCGCATTCGCCCAAGCCGAAAGTGATGGTCGCACTCGGCGACACCTGGAAGCTCGGCCCTGACGTTGAAGCAGCCATCAAGGAAAGCCCTGCAGTGTTTTCCCGCTCCTCGGACCGCATGCTGCGCGCGATTACACACTATACCCGATACGGGCGTTTGCTGGCGCGCGCGCGCGTTGACGAGACGGCGCCGCCCCTCGCGGGCCTGCCGCAGTTCGGCAAGGGCGCGCAGCCGGAGTGGCGGGGCAAGAAGGTGCTCGCCGCCGCGGAGATTCGGATCCCTGATGGCGCTCTGGCGCGCACGCCGGAGGAAGCTGCGGCCATCGCCAAGCGCATCGGTTATCCGGTTGCTCTCAAGGCACAGGCCGCAGCGCTGTCGCACAAGACTGAAGCTGGCGGCGTCGTGCTGAATCTGAAAGATGAGGCTGCGCTCCGCGGCGCCTGGGGCTCAATGATGCAAAACATCAAGCGTGCCGCGCCGGACGTGAGTCTCGACGGTGCGCTGGTTGAGAAGATGTCGCCCCGCGGCGTCGAGCTGATGGTGGGCGCCAAGCGCGATGCCGCGTGGGGGACCGTGCTGCTGCTGGGCCTCGGTGGAATCTGGGTCGAGGCGCTAGGTGATGTGCAGATGCTGCCGGGAAACGCCGACGCGGCTCAGATCGTCGAAGCGTTGGGACGGCTTCGTTCAAAGAAACTCCTCGACGGCGTTCGCGGTGCGCCGCCGGCTGATGTCGATGCCGTAGTGCAAACTGTGCTTGCGATCGGCCGCCTGATGCGGGCCGTTCCGGAAATCATTGAGATCGACGTCAACCCGCTTATGGTGCACGCCAGAGGAGAGGGCGCGACCGCGCTGGACGCCTTGATTGTCACCGCGTGACGGTTGGGGGCCAGGGCAGCCCGCCTCAGGGACAGTACACCCAGGCTTCCATCATCACCGTAGCGCCGGGCACCGGCAGCGGCCCCGGCACCTCCACAGCGGAAAACGGCAAGGGCTGTCCGCCGAGCCGGCGCTCCCACGCTTTGTAGACCGGATAGAACTCGCGCATGTCGGTGAGGAACAAGAGCACGCGCGCCACATTGGCGAGCGACGTTCCGGCCGCTTTGCACAGCCGCACCATATTATCGAGGATGACGTCGGCTTGAGCTGCCGGCGATGACGCGAAATGTGGCTGCCTCGGGTCAGCTTGCGCCGTAGCGACAAGTCCGCTGCCATCGACCGCCATAGAGGCCGGGATGATCAGCAGATCGCCGGCCTTGACCGCCTGTTGCTGATATCGGAATGCAGTTGCGACCCCGGCGTCGATGTGACGCTTGCTCGCCGCGCTGCCGGGCTTTGCGGCGATCACATTGATTTCGATCTTTCCGTCGTAAGGCGCCAACCCATGAGCGATGCATGGGATGATCGAAACTGTCGGCCCCGAAGCGCCGAAATGCCGTGTCCAGGCTTCGTTGAAGGCTGAATAGTCCTCGCGATCCGTCAAATAGACCTGCGCGTGCACGACATCTTCGAGGCGCGCACCGGCCAGCGCCAGCGAGGCCGCCATCCGCTGCGTGATGATGAATTCGGTTTCGAGCTTGATCGGCTCACCGCCCCACTGCGCGCCTTGCGCCATCAGCGCCGCCGCGGCGACGCCGTTGCGTTGCGGCTCGTTGCCGACGGCGAGCGATGTGATCCCCGGAATGAAGATAAGGTCACCGACCGTGAGCGCAGCCGAGTATCCGGAGGTGGGGCGGCCCTGAAGCTGCTCATGTTTAATGTGCTCGACCTCAAAACCTCTTGTTGGGATCGCGGCCAAAGCCTGGATGTTCATGTCGGCGCCAGGCAGCAGCAAGCCCTGCTGCGCGATCGAAGTCGACGGTGGGATGCGGCCCTTGAGAAACTCGCGGCGAACCTGCTGATAGGCGGGCACCGCCTTCACGGTCGTATAATACTGGTCTGTGCGCACCAGGTTGGTGCGATCGGTGCCGGCGGCGCGCAACACGGCATCGAGGTTTTCGAAGATTCGCAGCGCCTCCTTCTCACGCTTGGGTATGCCGGCATGGGGCATGTGCTCGGCGAGAACGTCAGGCGCGATGCCGTTGACGAAGTCCTGCGCCATCAATCCCGTGGCAAAAACCCAGCGACCGGTCTTGATGCCTTGCGCGAACTTGATCTTGCCAGGGCCGAGTTCGACGGGAAGCAGCGGTGTGACGGAGGAGGGGCCGGTTTCGGTCATGGAGAATCTCGACAGGATCAGACGATGACAACGGAGCGGTTTTCACCGCCTGCGATTTCGAATGTCGAATCGACCATGCAATCCGAGGCGGGGCAAGGCATATCGTCAAGGGGCCGCCATCGGCGGTCGCGCTGACTCTGCTTGACGGCGGCGAACCCCGACAGCAACGTGGCCATCCACGTTCGCTTTGGAGCTTAGACCATGCGCAGAAGACCGTCCCTGACCACCGACGACGTTCTGAAAATCGTAGCCGCGTGCAAAGCGGCGGGCGCGAAGATCAAACGCGAGCCGACCGTCGCCGTGGTCGATGCCGGCGGCCACTTGCTGCACCTGGAGCGTCCCGACCGCAATGGCGTTAACACCGTGGACATGGCGACGCTCAAGGCCCGCACGGCGGCGTTGCGCGGCCGGCCAAGCTCGGCGTTTGAAGCGCGTGTCAAGGAGCGGCCTGGTTTTATGATGACGCCGAATTGCCTCGGCGTTGAGGGTGGCATCCCGATCCTGTTCGAAGACGAATGTCTGGGCGGTGTTGGCATCTCCGGGATCGATTTCGATGACGAGAATGTCGCCAAGGCCGGCGCCGCTACCTTCGAGGCTTAGGTCGCCACGGCCTGCGCCAAGCTCTGATCGCCGCGGCGACAGGCGCGGGCTACGTCCTAATTCTGCAGTGCCAGATCGCCCGCGCCGTTAAGCCGGTCGAATATCATAAGGGTCTCGAAGCTGCGGGATTTTCTTGCCTCGGGGAACGCAGTGCCGAGGCAATCGCTGAATTTGCCGAAAAGCTCGTCGCGCGTCAGCGGTAGCTGGTGACTGCCCTTGGCATATTCGACGGGACCGCTCCTGAATGTCTCGCCGTTTTTGGTGACGATCTCAACGGAGTCCGCAGGTGCAAACGCGGTACCGGCCATCAGCGCATCGGTGCCGCTCAGTGACACGCGATGAAAGATCGCCTGAACTTCGGGTCGGAGCACAAAGCTATCAGTCAACTGCCCGAGCCCGACTTTGCGCGCGACCAACGCCGAAGCCATGGCAAATTGCATGGAGAATTTCGCCTCGAGGCCGGTTTGTGGTCGGCTGTTGCGCAACATCTGCATTTGCGTCGCGCCGGTTGAAACGTGAATGCGTTCAACTGCATCCGGCTTCAGATCGTGACGTTCGACCAGCCCAAGCGCGGCGTCGATCGAGCGATGGGTGGCATAGCAGATCGGGTATCGCTTGATGTTGAGACCTTCGCCGACGATATGCCACTCCTTGCGCGAGGCGTCGAAAGCACGATCGCGCTCCGCCTTGCCCTCGGGCGACAGCGCCGCCAGCAGCCCGGACGGGTGCTCCAGCGCATCGAGCGAGGCAGTCAGGCCCGCCTGCGCAAGCCGTGCTGCGATCACGCCGGATTGTGCCGCGCGCGCCACCTGGAAAGATTTCGTCATGGTGCCGAAATTGGCAACGAGACCGGATGACATCGAGGAGGCTACCGCCATGGCGGTAGCCGCTCCGCCGGGATCGAGACGGCGCAACTTGGCGCAAGCAGCCGCGGCGGCGACAGCGCCGAGCACGGCACTCGGATGCCAACCCTTGCGATGCAGTGGGGTCGGCTCGCGCGCGAGAATCTCCGCCCACACCTCGAAACCCGCCACGTAGGCGCTCAGCATCTCGGCGCCGCTCGATGCACTCGCCTCGCCTTGGGCGAGAATCGCAGGAACTAGCACTGCGCTCGGATGGCCGTCGAGGGAGACGTCGTCGTAATCGAGCACGTGCGCGGCGACGCCGTTGATCAGAGCGGCGCTCTCCAGGCTGCGCCGCTCGCCCGATGGGATGAGTGAGGCGGCTGTGCCATCGGTCCCGGCGTCGACACCGAGTTCTCGATCAATGAGCGAGACCTCGGGATCGCGTGCGCCGGCGATCAGCACGCCGAAGCAGTCCGCGATTCCGGTACGGGCGGTGGCAACGCCTTCGGCCGGAATTTGACGCAAGTCCAGGCTGGCGACGAAACGGCCGAGATCGAGGGTGAACGCGCTCATGTTGGCTCCGATGACGAATGCGGGGAAACGAGAAAGGAACCTGCAATCGCCATCTTAGCCGAATTCCGGCGCCGCATCTAACGTGATTTGACGACCACCGATTTTACGGTTTCCAGCCCTGCTTCCACGCCGGCGGTGTCTGGCTGTCGATCAGAATGAAGGCGATACGGCAAGGCTTGCCGCTGTTGTTGACCCAGGCGTGGTTGGTACCCTGTTGCACCACGACATCGCCAGCCTTGACGTGGATTTCAGTGTCATCGAGCAGCATGTCGATTTCACCGTCCAGGACAAGAGCGTAGTCAATACTGCGCGTCCTGTGAGTATTGGCGTGACGCTGGTAGCCCTGTGTGGCTGGATCGATCCCCATCCCCTGCAGGATCTTGTCATGATCGACCGGACCGGCATGCGCTGGCGTGGGCGCGAATTCGACGATGCGAAAGATTGCGCCGTTGGCTGGCGGTGGCACCGCGACGGGAGTTTGCGCGCGGTCTGACGTAGCCGAAGCGTCGACCGGAAATTCCGTCGTCACCCATAAATTCGTCGAGCCCCCGCCGCCGGGGCGAGGTTTCGCTGGCACAACGCTGTCGAATAGAACGACGGCCTTGCCTTTTGCGTCGTGGCCGGTGACGACCCGGCGTGTGGACTTCAGCTCCATGTTTGCTACCTCCCGTGCAGCTTGATCGCGCGACTTTACCGCACTAGACGATATGCCGCGCGTTTGCCAAGGGCAAAGATTGCAAGTCATGCAGTTGCGCGGGTTAAGGGAGAGACATTGTGAGCGCCGAGTCCTCGAGTTTGTCACTGCATTCGGCCGATAATCCTGGGCCGGGGTACGACCGCGAGCCGACGTTCTCGGCGATGGCGCGCGACCTCGACGTCATGGTGCCGATGCGCGATGGCGTGAAGGTCTGCGCCGATGTCTATCGGCCCGATGCGCCCGGAAAGTTTCCGGCACTCCTGGCATTCGCCATCTACAACAAGGATATCCAGGGCCCCGACATGGCGGAGGCTCTCCCACCGCAGCCAGCGTGGTCGACGCTGTGGACCGGGCCGATGGAAGCGGGCGACACGAAATTTTTCGTCTCGCGCGGCTATGTGCATGTGATCGGTTCGCCGCGCGGCGTCGGCAAATCGGAAGGCGGCGGGTCGCGCGAGTGGGACTGCTACGACCTGATCGAATGGATCGCGGTGCAGCCGTGGTGCGACGGCAATGTCGGCATGGTGGGAATTTCAGGCTTTGGCGCCGAGCAGCTTGCAGCGGCGAAAAAGCAGCCGCCGCATCTGCGGGCGATCTTTCCGTTTGATTCCCGCGGCGCCTATGGAGAGCTGGGTGGCTTCCGCGACGAATATCCAGGCGGTGTCGTTCATTTGTTTCGGTATCTGGTCGGACATTTCTCGGCCATCCATCAGCACAAGGGCGCTCCGGCGTCATTGCCGCCGGAGCGCGAGAAGCTTTGGCAGGAGGCAATGAATAATGCCGACTACAAAATGTACCCGCACGTCTACAACGTCGTTGCACAAAAGGGCCAGCACATGCCGCCCTATTTCAACGTGCTGGTGGATCCTTATGATAACGAAGCGGCGGTGAAGAAGAGCGAGGCGGAGTTCGCCGCCATCAAGGTCCCCACTTATACGGGTTCGGGCTGGTACGGCTACAGCTACAAGACCCACCTCAACGGCTGCCAGCATTGGTACCGCAACATCACGGCGCCCAAGAGGCTGTTGTTGGCGGGGCCGGCACATCTGGAGCGGCCGTATCATACCTTTCATGGCGAAGTGCTGCGCTGGAACGACCAGTGGCTGAAGGGGATTGAGACCGGCATCATGGACGAGCCGCCGGTCCGGTTCTGGGTGATGGGCGCCTATGAATGGCGCACCGCGAGCGACTGGCCGTTGCCGCAAACGCAGTGGACCAAGCTTTATCTGAAGAGTTGGGAGCGGCTCACGCCCGAGCAGACGGCACCGTCGAGCGCGACTGAAACACAGTCGCCGGATGCGTTCGTGCAGATGCCACCGTCGCAGACCAACGTTGTCCAGCGCCTGCGCTACATGACCGACCCGTTGCCGCAGGATGTGCTGGTGGCCGGACCAATCGCGTTGACGCTTTACGCGTCGATTGATCAGGACGACACCAATTGGATCGTCATCCTCAAGGACGTGGGTCCGGATGTGTCGGTCCAGAGCGTCCGCGAGGGTGAGCGTGAAGTGCCGAAAAACCTGCCGGAGCGCGAAGTCACGCGCGGCTGGCTCAAAGCCTCGCACCGGGCGCTCGACCCGACGCGATCAAAGCCGTATTGGCCCTGGCATCCGCTGACTCGCGAGGCGCAAAAGCCGGCCACGCCGGGGGCGATCGAGCAATATCAGATCGAGATCATGGCCACCGCGAACCTGTTCCGCCAAGGCCACCGCATCAGCCTGGAAATCACCAGCCTCGATCTGCCGACCGGGGTCGCCGGCGCCACCAACGCCGAATATGTGCCGTATCACATCTGTTCGAGCAGGACGGTGCTGCACAAAATCTACCACGACCGCAGCCGGCCCTCGCACCTTCTGCTGCCCGTCATCCCGGAGTGAAGGGGGGCGACGGGCGTTGCGATTCAACGATTTGGCTACTGGATGACGCGGACGACCGGAGTAATCGAAAGGTCGGCGGCCGCCGTCTGAATGGCGATCAGTTGCGAAAGCAGTCCGAAGATTTGTTTCGTAGTGCCGGCGGTGTCCGGCACGCAATACTGTCCGTTCTCGAACCAAGTGTGCACGAAACATCTTCCGTCGTAATCCTGAACGACGTCAATGAGCCTATGATTGTCCATGGTGGCAAGAAGGGGCGGCATGTGGCCGGCGTCTTTGCGTATCCGAGGATAGTGAAGCGGATCGACCGGGGGATATAAGTCTGGTTCGTAACCCTCTCGCTGTAATTTCATCAGCCTGCCCAGGAAGTTAAACACGCCGTAGGCGGAACGCGGAATGATCCTGAACTGAATCGTCTTATTCCTGAACGTAAGAGGAAGAATGTCCTGCTGGGGATCGGTTGCGGTTGTCTCCGGGTGCCAAGTTGGGGAGCCGCACGCGAGCGGTCCACCAAAAACCTCCTCATTCGTGACGTCGACGTCGTGTTTGAATTGCTGCGAGAGTTGCGGCGCGAGCGCCAACGCTTCCTTCGCCAGTACGTAGTTAAAGCAAAAACGCGCGTAAGTGAAAGTCGTGGGTTTGGAATTCCCACCGCCGCCACCGCCGCCACCTCCGCCGGATGAGCCTGATCGTTCCTGGGTTTTCTCTTCGACCGTGAGTCCGCTGAAGGTAGCATTGTGGACCCAATCGATGAAGCACCGTTGCTTTTTGTCGGCTGGGTCGCAGCCGAGGTCGTTTGGTGGATTGAAGTGGTAGCCCAGCGGCCTTTGACCGGGGAGTTGGTATTCAAATGACTCCGTGAAGAGCCAGAATAACAGCTCCCGCGGATAGCCCTGGCGGATGAAATAGTCCAAGATTGTCAAATCGATCGGCTTGAGGAACCCGGTATAGAAACTTCCGGTTTCCTGCGACGACACATTGAAGTTCGTGCCGATTGCCGTCGAATTAGATGCGGTCGTGTTGCCGAAGATCACATCGCGGAATGGCGATGAACTCGGAAAGGTCGACGCGGTGGTCGGCTGCGCCTTTAACAAGAAAGCCTGATGCGCCGGGGCCCTCAAGGAAGGATGGCAGACCCAACGAAGTCGTATTAGTCATCGTTGGCGTCACGTTGGCGATGGTGGCAAAGGCGAGCGGATAGTTTTGGCTGGCGCGGATCAGATTGAGAAAAATAGCCTCGTCGCGCGCCCGCGCCAGGCTCCGCGTGATCGTGTCGAAGCGCGAATCGACCGGATCGACGACCGCGCACGCACTAAGCAGGCCGGCGAAAAGCCCGCCGACGAGCAACGCACGCCACCACATAAAACCCCCCGACGCCCACCCACAGGCACAGACGCGTAGCGTCACCTACAGGCATTACCCTCTCGCAATTCTGCACGGCGAAATTTGAGCGTCAACACGTATGTGGTCACAAACTCCGGCCCGGCCGTATCCACCGCCGCACCGTGGCGATATTGCCACACTGCAACCAGGGCGGCCTACCGGAGCTGGCTTTGGAGCTCGGTCGGTCACGCCGGAAGGGCGAGCGGACGCGTTCGGAATATTGTGTGCCATTCGCGCAGTTCCGCCGTCAGGACATCTGACGTCTTCCCGACGCGGTCGACCATACGGGCAAAGTTTGGCTCTTCCGCAGCGAAGGTTGTGCCGATGGCCGTGAGTCTTTTGGCTGTCCGTGCCGATTGCTCGGCGAGCGTCCTGAATTCGCCCTGAGCATGAATGGCGCCGAGTGCTGCGCCAAGCGTAGGTAGCAGCGCGGTCAAAAACGTCAAAGAATTGAGTACCAAGATCTGATGCGGAGCCTCGATGCGCTCTACGGCGCCGAGCCAGACCAGAATGACAAAGGCCACGCATAGACCGGCCGTGGCGCCAAACAGCACCACTCCGCTGAGATGGAGGCGATGGTCGAGCTTGTGCATGCGCGCGGCATTGCGCTGGTGGTAGCCAATCTGGTCCTCGATCTCGGCATGGAGGACTGCGTCGCGTATCTTTTCCAGATAGTGCCGGTCAACGGCGCAGTCAGGCAGTGGCAGCAGACGCCGCAGGGACCACGTATACCAGTTGATCCAACCTTCTTCGGTGCTGCCGCCGCGACGCGGCCGTTCCGCTGCGCCGGCGCTGCCCAGCGGCGCGAACAGGCGCAGTTGCCGGGTGACTTCGGCCAAGTGCCGGCATTCGAGCCAGCGCCGGTGCCACTGGTGTCGGTGACCGTACAGCCAAGTCAGCAGAATGACGATGATGAACGCAAGTTCAATGCTGACGCAGTAGCTTTTCACTTTCGGTTCATGAATGAAAATTCCATTCAGCGCCATCGCGACTGCCAGCGCGGCGAAAAAGAAATTAAAGACATAGGTGCTGCGATAAACCAGCGAATAATAATTCGCGAGATGGTCGGCGACACCACAGGCTGGCAGCAGGATGCTTTCGATCGCGGGACGCTGTGACCGGTCCTCAGGCACCGCGCCGAGATACTCGCGCCACGTCTGCCGGGTGTCTGCAACGACCGGCGGCAGATAAAAGTCGCTGCGAGACAGGCGACGACCGGCAAACAGCCACGCCAGCAACGAGAACCAAGGACAGAAATTCCAGCGCCTTTCCTTGGTGTGCAGGTACTGGATCAGGGACTCTTTTGCTTCGGTCTGCGCCGGCAGGGCGAGTATTTCGGCGACGGTTGACGCCACCTCGGCATCGCTGGCCGCCCTGAAAGTCTCTCGAGGGCGCGCGAACGCGTCCGCCGACGAGATGTCCCCGGTAGGCGACCACGACAAGCGAATGGCAGCGGGATTGGCGGGCTCGATCCAGATAATAGGGATGCCGCCGGACACGGACCGGCTGATGATCTGTGCCGTGCCGCCGACGCCCGCGGCGGCGTCGCCGTCCCAAATCGCAATGAGCAGATCGACATTGGCGAGCATGATGAGACCCGCGGTCTCGTAAGCCCGGGGCCGGTCGTTAAAATCGCCATCCAGTTCAAAAACTGCTGAGGCGCGTTGCAGTAGGCTTTCATAGGCCGATTGCGAATCCCGGGTCTTAAAGTCGCGGGCATACTCCTTGCGGTGAAACGGCAATATGGCTTCATGAGTGAAGCCAGCAGCAAGACCCGCCTCGGCGACGATCCGGTCTGCCCCCTCCGCGAGGGAGGAGATCACGACGAATTCGGAGGTGCCTGCCTGCTGTGCCGATGTGGAGGCGTTGTAGGCGGTCTGAGCGCTGCGCCCCTCGTCGACGGCCACTTTCAGCACGCGATTGAGCGCCGCGCGTATCGGCGCTACGGATTCTTCGGGCAATTTTGGCGGCCCGCGATGGCCGGTGATGCCAATGCGAAGCCGGACGCGCGGAGGAATTGGGTAGATGGTGGAGCTCACGTTGCTGTGCTGTCCCGTGTCGCCGCAATTCGAAATCAGCTCATAAAAGAATATCCGACCGAAAGTATTTTGTCGTGCTCGGGTCGAAGCCGACCGCCCGTGAACTATTGACCGCTCGGCGTGCGCAGGCCGAACCAGCTGTCGCGCACCTGGTGATAATGGACTTGCGGGTCGTAGATCGTGACCGGCAGGTGCAGTTCGTTCACCGACAGCCGGCCGACGGCGGACAACAGACTATACGAAGCGACGACGCGGTCATGCTGCGCCACGATCAGGCTTTGCCGCGCGTTGACCAGAGCCTGCTCGGCATTGAGCACATCTTGCGTTGTGCGCTGTCCCGCCATGGCCTCGTTGCGGACGCCGGTCAGGGCGCGCGCGGCCGCTTCGTTTTCGCGTGTCGCGGCCTCGACTTGCGCCTTGGCAGCCTGTAATTGCCCCCAGGCTTGCACGACGTCGGCCCGCGTCTGGTCGCGGACCTGATCCACGTCCAGTCTCTGCTGATCGACTGCTTCTTTATCGAGTCGGATCGCCGAATATTCCGCTCCGCCTTGATAGATCGGAATCGAAAGGTTCAGCGCAACCGTGTTGGTGAACAGGTGCGGCGTCAATAACTGCGGTTCGTACTGATTCTGGATGCTGTACTGACCAACCAGTGTCGGCCACAGGGCGCCTTCGGCGATCTTCACCTGAAGCTGCGCGACATCGACGCCATACAGCGCCGCGGTTACCGATGGATTTTCCTGGATCCCCAGCGCCACGGCGGCATTCAAGGTCGACGGCGCGAGCCGATCGACGGGGCTGGCGGGGCTCAGCCCTGCCGGCTCCACGCCAATGATGCGGCGATAGTTGGCACGCGTCGTCATCAGCGTCGATTCCGCGGCGTGCAGTGTTGCCTGTCCGGCGGCAAGTTGCGCTTCCGCTTGAGCGACGTCGGTCGCGGTCACTTGGCCGGCGTTGAACCGATTGCGTGTGTCTTGCAATGTCCGGTCGAGAACGCGCACGTTGTTCTGCTGCACCTGCAAATTGGCGGTGTCGCGCGACATATCCATGTAGACGGTCGCCGCCGCCAACAGCACCGATTGTTCCATCATGCGCAACGTTTCGCGCGAGGCCGAAACCTGACTTTCAGCCTTGCGGACGCTGTTGGCGGTGCGCTCGCCGTTGAACAGTGTCTGTGTGCCGCTCAAACCGACCGAGGTTGGCGTTGACAGGCCCTTGGCTTCGAACGATATGCCGTTTGGTAGATTGGGCGGAATCGGTGGTATCTGCTGCTTCGTGTCCGTGTATTCCCGTCCTACCGACGCATTGGCAGAGATTGTTGGGCGATAGCCGGATAGCGCCTGCGGCACGCCTTCGTCAGCCTGCCGCACGATGGCGCGCTGCGCATTCAGTTGCGGGTTGTTCTGGTAGGCTTTGGCGAGAGCCGTTTCGATTGTTTCTGCGGCAGCCACGCATGGGATCGCGATGCTCAATGCAAGGCATAAACCGGCGCATGCCGCGATCGTGCCTAGATCCCACGCTCCCAGCAACGCTTTCCGCAACTTTGGAGCAACTCCACTCACCAGGCCGCGAGCCCCAATCTACCGGGGCGAAGCTTAGCGACCGCGGCTTCGGCTTACAAGGAATGGGCTGATTTTGCCGTGGATTACTGGCGCGCCGATGCTTGGCTTGCCGCCAGCGCATCGTCGAGTTCCATCGCTTTCCGCCAAGCGGGACGCGCGCTGAGCCTTTGAAAATAACGTTCGAACGCCGGGCGTTTTTCGATCGTGCCGAACATCAGGCCGAACCCGATATGGGACCCGACGTAGAGATCTGCCGCGGTGAAGGTGTTGCCGGCAAGATATTCCGAATGTGACACAGCCGACTCAAGTACGTCGAGCACGAGCTCGGTGCGCCCGTAGCCCATCATCCGCTCGCGTTCTGGCGGTACCACAAACCCCAACGCCTTATTACTGGCGGCCGCCTCAGCAGGCCCCGCGGCAAAGAATAGCCAGCGGTAATAGGGTGCACGCATCTTGTCGCCCGGAGGTGGTGCGAGACCGGCCTGTGGAAAAGCATCGGCCAAGTAAGCGCAGATTGCGGCTGTTTCCGTTACCACGGCGTCGCCATGCCGCAGGGCCGGCACTTTGCCCATTGGATTGATGGCGAGATAAGCCGGCGCCTTCATGGTTGTGGCGTAGTCGAGCACCTCGACACGGTAGGGCTCGCCGACTTCCTCAAGCATCCAGCGCGCGATGCGGCCGCGTGATTGCGGATTGGTGTAAAGGGTGAGTTCGTCGGCCATCTTTCGCTCCTGTGCTGAATTGTACGTGCCCGCAATTCCCGCAAACCTACCCGGCCGCCGCGAGCACGCGATACATCTCCGTGCCGTCGTGTGCCTTTCGCAACGCCTCGGCGACCTCGGTTTTTCTCAGCAGTCTCGCGATTGCGGCCAGAGCGCCAAGCTGTTCGCCGACCGGAAATTCGGGGAGCAGGAGCAGAAAAACAATGTCAACCGGCTTGCCATCAACGGCCTCGAACGCGATCGGCTTGCGGAGGCGCAGCAGCATCCCGATCGGCTTGCTGACTTGATGAAAGCGCGCATGCGGCAACGCCACACCGCCGCCCACGCCAGTCGAGCCGAGTTCCTCGCGTTTGCACAGTTCGGCCATGACATGATCGGGCAAGACATCCACCATCGCCCCCGCCTTGCGGGCAAGCGCCTGCAGCAGCTTTTGTTTGTCGGCGGCGGCGACGTCAATCATGACATCGCTTTGAGCAAGAAAATTCGAAATATTCATGACGGCTCTTGGATAAACGGCCTGTAACGAATTGGACGTCAAATGGAGCGGTCGGCTCAGTCAGTCGGGAGCGCGCAACCGATAGCCTATTCCGGTCTCAGTGAGAACGTATTGTGGCCGTTCGGGGTCGGCTTCGATTTTTTGTCGTAGCTGTCGTACATAAACGCGCAGGTACTGAGCATCGGTCAAATCGTCCCACAACTCACCCAACAGGTATTTGTGGGTCAGTACCTTGCCGGCGTGCTGCACCAGAACGCGCAGCAGATCGTACTCCTTCGGCGACAGCTTGATCTCCTTGTCGCCGACCTTCACAATGCGGCGGACGAGATCGACCGAAAGTTCGCCCACCCGGAAGATCGGCCGCTCGCCATGCGTCTGCAACTGGTGACGCAGCGCGGCGCGGATGCGGGCCAGCAGTTCGTCCATGCCGAACGGCTTAGTCACGTAGTCGTCGGCGCCGAAATCCAGCGCCTGAACCTTGCCGGCCTCGTCGCCGCGACTCGACAGCACGACGATCGGAACGCTTTCATTCTTCGTGCGAATGGTGCGCAGCAGGTCGTGGCCCTGAGTGTCGGGCAGGCCGAGATCGAGAATGATCATATCGGGCTTTTCACGCAGCATCTCGATGGCGGTCTTGCCGTTGGGCGCTTCGAGAACTTGATAGCCGTTGGCAGAAAGCCCCATGCGCAACAGTTTGCGGATCGGCGGCTCATCGTCGACCACAAGCACACGGAGCGGGGCGGCGCTCATGCGGCGGCGTCCAGCGGTTGCCGCTGGCGAGGGATAGGCAGGCTGATGGTGAGCATCGCGCCGGATCGGTCCGAGCGATTGGCGGCAATGATAGTGCCGTGCATGGCCTCGACGAAGCCCCGCGAGATGGCGAGCCCAAGGCCGGTGCCGGCGCGTACCTGGTCGGTTTTCTGGGCGCGGTAGAACTTGTCGAAGATATGCTCAAGGTCGCCGGGTGGAATGCCGCTGCCTTCGTCGATGACCCGCAAGGATACCGTTCCAGCGCCGCGCCACCCCTGAATGCGGATTGTCGTGTTCGCCGGCGCATATTTCGCGGCATTGTCGAGCAGATTGAAGAGCACCTGCTCAAACAGAACGGCGTCAAGTTCGAGCATCGGCAAGTCAGAGGCGAGTTCCAGCTCGACTTTGTGATTTGAAAGGATTCGGCTCGCTCGGCGCAAGGCGCTGCCGACGATTTCGCCAATGTCGTGCAGCGCGATGTTAGGGGTGATGGCGCCGGATTCCAGTTTCGTCATGTCGAGCAGATTGGCGATGAAACGGTTGAGCCGCTCGGATTCGTCGATGATCGTACCCAGAAGATCGGTTTTCTCGGCGTCGTTGAGCTTCTGATCGAGGTCGCGCAGCGTTCCCGCCGCTCCGAGCACCGCGGCAAGCGGTGTCTTGAGATCATGGGAGATGGAGGTGAGGAGAGCAGACCGCAGGCGCTCGGTTTCGGCAACGCGCTCGACGCGGTCCATTTCCTCGACCAGTCTGACGCGCTCGATGGCGAGCGCACCCTGGTCGCGCAGTGCGTCGAGCAGGCGGCGTTGGTCAGGAGTGAGCAACGGTCCCGGCTTGTCGCTGTCGATTCCCATGACACCGACGGCGCCGCGCCCGGTATGCATCGGCAGAAACAGACGTTTGGCGCCTGGCAACGTATCGGATCCCCGGCCGGCGGTGCGGTCGTTTTCCCAGGCCCACTTGGCGGCGGCGAGGTCGGCGCTGTCGAGAATATCCTCGGGAGGATAGCCGGCCTTCACCGCGATGGTGCCCTGTTCGGGCAGCAGCAGAACCACGCGCACCTTGAGCATCAGCGCGGTCTGATAGGCGGTCGCCCACAACACGTCGTCAAGCGTCGCTGTGCCGGCGAGTTTGCGGCTGAAGGCATAGAGCGACTCGGTCGTGCGCGCCCGATCCATCGCAGCCACCGCCTGGGTTCGGCCGCGTGCCGCGACGTTCGAGACCAGAATGGCGACGAGAGTGAAGAAGCCGAACGCGGTGAAATTCGTCGGGTCGCCGAGCGTAAATCGGAAATAGGGAGCGACGAAAAAAGCGTTGTAACAGATCGCGGATGCGATGCTGGCAAACAGCGAAGGCCACAAGCCGAAGCGGACGGCGACCGCGACGACGGCGGTCAGAAAAACCAGATCGATATTGACGCGTCCGACCCAGCGCCAGATCAGACCGCCCAGCCCCAGCGCAACCACGACCGCCAGTACCGCGGCAAGATAGGGCCGCAGATCAAATATTTGATCGCGTTCGGCAGTGCGGACCGATTTGCTGGGAATGGCCTGACCGGGAGCAGCGTCGCCGGCGATGACGTGGACGCTGATATTCCCGGACCGGCGCACGAGATCATGCACCACGGAACCGTGCAGGATCTCAAACCAGCGCGTGCGGGCCGATTTTCCGATGACGATTTGCGTGACGTTGTTGGCCTGCGAATAGGCGATAACATCGTCGGCGATGTGGTGGTCGGTCGCGGGCAGGGTGATCGCTTCACCGCCGAGTGCTTCGGCCAGCCGTAGCGTATCGGCGACACGGTCGCGCTCCACCTCGGTTAACTGTAGGCTGCGCCGGCCCTGAACGTAAAGGGCGGTCCACGGCCCATGCAAACGGTCGGCCAGCCGCTTGGCGTAGCGCACCAGGCTGGCGCAGCGTGGATCGTCGCTGATGCACACCAGGATGCGTTCGCCGGCAGGCCACGGCCCCTGGATGGCGTGCGCCTGCATCTCGTTGAGCAGCTGCTCGTCGACCCGTTCCGCGGTGCGGCGCAAGGCGAGTTCGCGCAGTGCGGTCAGATTGGCGGGCGAAAAGAAATGCTCAAGCGCGCGTTCTGCCTGCCGCGGGACGTAAACCTTGCCTTCCTTGAGCCGAGCAATGAGATCGTCGGGCGTCAGATCGACCAATTCGACGGCGTCGGCTCGATCAAACACGGCGTCCGGCACGGTTTCCCGTACGCGCACGTGCGTGATCTGCGCGACGACGTCGTTGAGGCTTTCGATGTGCTGGATATTGACGGTGGTGTAGACGTCGATGCCGTAGCTCATCAGCTCTTCGACATCGAGATAGCGCTTGGGATGGCGGCTGCCTTCAACGTTAGTATGAGCGAGTTCGTCAACCAGAACGATTTGCGGATGGCGCGCGATGATGGCGTCGATATCCATCTCATCGAGCCACTGGCCCTTGTAGAGGAGACGCCGGCGCGGTACGACCTCGAGGTTCCCCAGCAGCGCCTCGGTTTCCCGGCGGCCGTGCGTTTCGACCACGCCGATGACGATGTCGTAACCGTCTTTTTGCCGGGCTTGCGCCTGGAGCAGCATTTCATAAGTCTTGCCAACGCCCGGCGCGGCGCCGACAAAGATTCGAAGCTTGCCGACACGCCGCTCCTCGCGGCGCGCCGCTTCGAGCAGGGCTTCCGGGGAAGGTCGGTGTTCGGAATCGCGCCGCTGATCGGCCATTTCCTGATAAGATATCAAGCCAACCGGGTGTCTGCCAGCCTACCGGACCCCGCTAACAGGTCCTACTTGGCAGCCAGACGGTCGAGCGCAAGATTAAGCTGCAGGACATTGACACGCGGTTCGCCAAGGATACCAAGCCAGCGTCCTTCGGTATTGTCGTCGACGAGCTGGCGGAGCCGGTCCGCGGGGAGGTTGCGTGCCTTGGCAACGCGGGGCACCTGGAACAGCGCCGCCTCCGGCGAAATGTCAGGGTCCAAACCGCTGCCCGAGGTGGTGACCAAGTCAATCGGAACGGCGTTGCCGGGGTTTTCTTTCTGCAGTGTCGCGATATCGCCTTTGACGCGATCAACCAACGCCTTATTGGACGGTCCAAGATTCGAGCCGCCCGAGTTGGCTGCATTATAAGGCGCAGGGACAGTTTTGCTCGGGTCTTTGGGGTCTGGCGCGGTCGTCGCCGAGGGGCGGCCGTGAAAATACTTCGCACTGGTAAAATTCTGACCGATCAACTCCGAACCCACGACGTGGCCGTTCTGCGTGATCAAGCTCCCGTTCGCCTGGTGGGGAAAAATCACCTGAGCGATTCCGGTCATCGCCAGCGGATAGACAAGTCCGGTGATGAGCGTGAGAGCGACCAGAACCATGATCGCCGGACGGATTTCGCGCAACATGACGTTGTTCTCCTTAAGCCAGATGCAAGGCGGTGACGATCATGTCGATCGCCTTGATGCCGATAAACGGAATGATCACGCCGCCGCCGCCATAGATCCAAAGATTGCGCAGCAGCAGCGGACCGGCGCCGATCGGCCGGTAGCGCACGCCTTTGAGCGACAGCGGGATCAACGCAATGATGATCAGCGCGTTGAAGATGATCGCCGACAGAATCGCACTTTCCGGCGTCGAAAGCTTCATAATGTTGAGCGCCTGGAGTTGCGGGTAGAAGGCGACGAACATCGCCGGGATGATGGCGAAATATTTTGCCACATCGTTGGCTATCGAGAACGTCGTAAGCGCGCCGCGCGTCATCAGCAACTGCTTGCCGATTTCCACGATCTCGATCAGTTTGGTCGGGTTGAAGTCAAGGTCCACCATGTTGCCGGCTTCGCGCGCGGCCTGCGTCCCGGTGTTCATGGCAACGCCGACGTCAGCCTGGGCCAGCGCCGGTGCGTCGTTGGTGCCGTCGCCGCACATGGCAACCAGCTTGCCCTTGGATTGCTCGTCGCGGATGAGACGAAGCTTCTCTTCGGGCGTGGCCTGGGCCAGGAAATCATCGACGCCGGCTTCCGCCGCGATGGCGGCAGCGGTCACGGGGTTGTCGCCCGTGATCATCACGGTACGGATGCCCATGCGGCGCAGCTCAGCAAAGCGCTCGCGGATGCCACCCTTGACGATATCCTTGAGGTGAATGACGCCCAGTACTTTGCCGTCCTTGGCAACGGCAAGCGGCGTGCCGCCCGACTTGGCGATGGTGTCGGCGATGGCGTTGAGCTCGCGCACGGTTTCAGGATTGACGCTTGGCCGCAGGGCCTGCACGGCTCCGCCGGCCGTGGCTGCTGCGGCGGGTGTGCCGTTGAGAAAATTGATGATCGCATCCACCGCGCCCTTGCGGACCCATGAAGCGCCGATCTCAACTCCGCTCATGCGGGTCTGCGCGGAAAACGGAATGAAGTTCGCCTTCATTTCGGCCAGCTCGCGGCCGCGGATGCCGTATTTTTCCTTGGCCAATACGACGATCGAGCGTCCTTCGGGCGTCTCGTCGGCCAAGGACGCAAGCTGTGCCGCGTCGGCAAGTTCCTGCTCGGTTACGCCGCGCACTGGCTTGAACTCCGTCGCCTGACGATTGCCGAGCGTGATGGTGCCGGTCTTGTCGAGCAGGAGCGTGTCAACATCGCCGGCCGCTTCGACCGCGCGGCCGGACATTGCCAGCACATTGAAGCGCACCAAGCGGTCCATGCCGGCGATACCGATCGCCGAGAGCAGAGCGCCGATCGTGGTCGGGATCAGGGTGACAAACAACGCGACCAGGATGACGACCGAAATCGCGCTGCCGGCATAATGCACGTAGCTCGGGATCGTCGCGGTCGCGAATACAAAGATGATGGTCAGGCCGATCAGCAGAATATTGAGCGCAATTTCGTTCGGCGTTTTCTGCCGCTCGGCGCCTTCGACAAGCCGGATCATGCGATCGAGAAAGGTCGAACCGGGCGCAGCGGTGATGCGGACGCGGATCCAGTCGGACAGCACCTGTGTGCCGCCAGTGACGGCGGAGCGGTCACCACCGGATTCGCGGATGACCGGTGCGGATTCGCCGGTAATCGCCGCTTCGTTGACCGAGGCCATGCCTTCGACGACTTCGCCATCCGACGGAATCATGTCGCCGGGCTCGACGAGGACGAGATCGCCAACCTTGAGGTTGGTACTCGGTACGAGACGATAGCTCTGCTGGTCGCCCGCGCCGGTGATCAGCTTCGCCTGGGTCTCAGTGCGCTGGCGGCGCAGCGTGTCGGCCTGCGCTTTGCCGCGGCCTTCGGCGACAGCCTCGGCGAAGTTGGCGAACAGAACAGTGAACCACAGCCAGATAATGATCTGAAACTCAAAGACGATGTGGCCGCCGCCAGTGATCAGGTCGCGAACCAGGATTACGGTCGTGAGGATGGTCACGATCTCAAGCACGAACATGACCGGATTCTTGATCAACGTGCGTGGATCGAGCTTGACGAACGCGGAGCCAATAGCCGGCACGACGATCTTCGGATCGAACAGCGCCGATACCGGCATGCGTTTGCGCAAATTTGAGGTTTCCATCGAATTGACTCCGAGAGCCTAATTGGAAGCGAACAGGGTGCCGGCGTTCTGTGCCAGTTGCTCGACGATCGGGCCGAGCGCCAGCGCCGGGAAGAAGGTGAGGCCGCCGACGATTACAATGACGCCGACGACGAGGCCGACAAACAGGCCACCGGTGGTCGGAAGCGTACCGGAAGACGCCGGAATAGACTTTTTGGCCGCGAGCGAGCCGGCGATCGCCATCGTCGGAATAATCATCCAGAACCGACCGACGGCCATCGCTGCTGCACCAGTCAAATTGTAAAACATGGTGTTCGCGCTCAGTCCGGCGAAGGCGGAACCGTTGTTGCCGTCCTGCGACACGTAGGCGTAGAGCACCTCGGTGAAGCCGTGTGGCCCTGGATTGCCCATGGCGGCGACAGCCGACGGCACCATCATGGCGACGGCTGTCCAGCCGAGATACATCAGCGGCAGGATGAGCAGCGCAAGCATCGCCATCTTGACTTCCTTTGCCTCGATCTTCTTGCCGACATATTCAGGCGTGCGGCCGACCATCAGACCGGCGACAAAGATCGCGACAATGACGAACAGCAGCATGCCGTACATGCCGGAGCCGACGCCACCGAAGATGATTTCGCCCAATTGGATGTTGATCAGCGGCACCATGCCGCCGAGCGCGGTGAAGGAATCGAGCATCGCGTTCACCGCCCCGCACGAGGCGTCGGTGGTGATGACGCTAAACAGGGAAGAGGCGACGATGCCGAAGCGGACTTCCTTGCCTTCCATATTGCCGCCGGTCAGCCCCAGAGCGTTCAGCGCGTCGTTGCCGTGCGCTTCGGCGGCGTAGCAGGCCACCACTCCGGCGAGGAACAGCACGCCCATGACGCTGAAGACGGCCCAGCCCTGGCGCTGGTTGCCGACCATGCGGCCGAATACGTTGGTCAGTGCCGCTCCGATGGCGAAGATCGAGATGATCTGCACGAAATTCGACAAGGCAGTCGGATTTTCGAAAGGATGGGCGCCGTTGGCATTAAAGAAACCGCCGCCGTTGGTGCCCAGCATCTTGATCGCGATCTGTGAGGCAACCGGCCCAACAGCAATGGTTTGCTTGGCGCCCTCCAGCGTGGTCGCATCCAGATAATTGCCGAGTGTCTGCGGAATGCCTTGCCACACTAGAAACAGGGCGAAGGGCACGCAAAGGGGGATAAGGATGTACAGCGTGCAGCGCGTAACATCGACCCAGAAATTGCCGACGGTCCGAACCGAATGCCGGGCGAACCCGCGAATGAGCGCCACAGCAAGCACGATGCCGGTCGCTGCTGACAGGTAGTTCTGATGCGTTAGGCCAAGCATCTGCACGAGATACGACATCGTGCTTTCGCCGCCGTAGTTCTGCCAGTTGGTATTGGTGATGAAGCTTACCGCCGTATTGAACGAAAGATCCGGGGCGACGGCCGTTTGGCCAGCTGGGTTGAATGGCAGCCACTGCTGCACGCGCATCAGGACATAGAGGATAAGAAATCCGCCGACGTGGAACAGCAGCATGGCGACCGTGTAGGTCACAGCGTGTTGTTCCTGACGTTCATCAACGCCGCTGATCTTGTAGATGCCGATCTCGAGAGGGCGCAGGACAGGCGTCAGCCAAGTCCGTTCTCCGTTGAAGACGCGCGTCATATAGGCGCCGAGCGGCGGTGTAATCGCGATGATGATCGCACAATAAATTACGATCTGGGCCCAGCCGATGGCAGTCATGGTCTTCTATCCCTTCAGAACAACTCGGGCTTTAGCAGCGCGTAGACCAGATAAATCAGCAGTCCCGCAGTCACGAGACCGGCGAGTGAATAGTCGAAGATCATGTGCGCCTCCTCACAGCTGATCGCAGGCGTAGACGTAGGCGATCGACACGGCGAAGAAGGCAAAAGCGATCGCCAGCATGACGATGTCCAACATGGAATGCTCCGAGCAAACGATACGGCGACTTTAGAAGATACCTATAAGCAGCAGTCGCCCTTGACCTGGGTCAATACGCGCGAAGCTGCCGCCGTCCGCCGGTAAGTGTCACTATTCGTGTAGGAATTCGAGAGGACGGCGACCGCAATCGTATAGGAATCCTATAAAGGTGCGCGGCGCTTATGCCGCCTTTATGAGAAAGCGGCTGCTCCCGTCTCGAATTCATATGGCCTTGTGAGCACATTGCGGACAACGCAACGAAGACAGGAGGACCCCGATGGGCGTCATTCCTAGCAGCACAGTCCGCGCCGCGACGATTGGGATGGAGCCGCGGTCGTTTTGGCAAAGAATTGCACAGGCCCTCGATCGCTTCATGGCGCAGCGCAGTCAGCGGGCGGTTCCCGCACAGGTGCTCCGTCGATCCAGGGACGACATCAAGCGGTGCCATCGGTTGATATCTCAATCCTCGCCGATTGCAGTTTCTGGGGGAAACCGGCCCGGCACAATGGCCGGCCGCCGCTCCAACACTTCAAATCGTACATGAACAGAGCACAGTCGGGACCCGATCCGGCAAATGCGAGCTCCTCCTCCGGCTGCGCGCAAATCCTGCGAAGCTTCTTCGCCATGGCAGTCGAGGAATGGTGGAAGCTCGTTGCCGATGTAGCGCGCCTTTTCGGTGGAAGGCCCAATCATCCTGCCGATGCTATCGAGGAAAAGCGGTTTGGTGACCAATAGCGGTTTGATCGATCGCTATTCGCGCCCAACTGAACAAACACCGTAATGGGAGCACTTCGATGAAACAAACAGACAAAGCCTCCGAACCTCCCTCGTGTCTTCAGCCGCCGGTTTTCATGATCGGACAAGATAGCGGGGGTCACTGGGTCGCCCAGGAGTCGAGCGGTGCGCGGGGTGGATTGTTTGTTAGTCGCGGCGAGGCGCTCAAATTCGCAAAGAGTGAGGGCGATATTCATCCGCACGCAATAGTGTGGGTCAGCGGGATTTTAGAACTCAATACCGGCTTTGCGCCGGCGGTCAGGGCGGATCAGCAGCCTTCAAATAAGTCATTCTCGTTTTCCCAAAGGCTGGTTGCCTGAGGCCGGATAGTCCTGTGCTCGCCATCGGCCGCCATATCACGAAATTGACAGGATACGCGCCTGAACTGCCTACACCGTTCAGTGACGACGACCATGTCGATTACAAGACTTTTGAGTGGCTTTGCGATCTGCAGATCATGCATGGCGCTACAGCGCTTGTGGTCGGTGGGACGAGCGGAGAAGCGTGGGCGTTAAGTTCAGCGGAGCATGCGGAACTGATTCGCATTGCCGCAGGGGTGGCGCGGAGCCGGCTGCCGGTGGTGGCCTGCGCCGGCTCCAACGCCACTGCGGACGCAGTGGCGTTGGGCAAAGTTGCCGAGGCCAATGGTGCCGATGCGGTCCTGTCGGTTGCTCCGTACTACAACAAGCCGACACAAGACGGCCTCTGTGCCCACTATCGCGAAATTGCCGCCGCGACGGGACTGCCGGTCATTCTTCACGACGTTCCATCGCGGACAGTGCGTGGCCTGACCGATGAAAGCGTGGCGCGGCTGGCCGAGGTGCCGCGAATCATCGGACTGCTGGACGCAACGGGCGATGCTGGCCGTCCATCGCGGCTGCGCGCTCAGGTCGGCGAGGAATTCAGGCTTCTCTCCGGCGATGATGCGACGGCTTTAGGATTCTTGGCGCAGGGGGGCGACGGCTGTATTTCCGTCGCGAGCAATATCGCGCCGGGGCTGTGTCAGCGCATGTATTTTGCGTGGCGGCAAGGCCACGTGACGGCGGCTCGTCGCATTATGATACCGCTTGCGCAATTGACAGCGGCGCTCACGTGCGAAGCGAACCCGGCTCCGCTCAAATACGCATTAAGTCTCTGCGGTCTGATGTCGCCGCGGGTGCGGTTGCCGCTTACCGGTGTTTCGGAGGAAGCGCGGTGCGAGATTTTGGCCGCCCTGCAAATGCTTTCGAAGAAATATTCAGATTTCATGATCGAGCGGTTGCTTGCGCCAGCTATTGCTTTGGCGTCGGCGCAGTAGCGTGGTAATCTACGTTGCTTGCGAGGATGACATGCCCGAATCAGAGCAGCTCATTCAGAGTGCCGTCCCCCACGCAATCAAGGAATGGCTGTTTTTCATTTTGCGGTTCGCCATTACCTTGGATGAGGTCGATCGGATGAGTGTTCTCGCCATGGCCGCAGACATGGACCGCCGCGGTTCGGATTTCACGTTCTTCGCAAGGACAAGCGCTGCGGTTTGCGACGCGATAGTCGCCAAGGATCATCCAGAAGCAATTGCATCATTGCACGGTTTTGTTCGAGCAATAGACCATGCTCCCCTGCGGCGGGCTTTTGAGGCCGTCCTTGAAATCAAGCCGTCCGGAACGGATCGACGCCTGATTTCCGCTCGCAGCCGGGAGAAGCTGTGGCAAGGTCTTCCGACCAGAGCCGCGTGAACGGCATATTAGCGCGATACGCCGCAGATGGTCGTCTAGAACGCGAAGGATTTCAGGTTCTTCTCGATCCGTTGCAGGATCGGCGTTTCGCCGGGCTGAAATTTCATCCCGGTGATCTGGCCGTACATCGCGATGTAGCGCCGCGACAGCTCTTCGACCAGTTCGGGCGGGGCGGGCGGTAGGGTCGCATCGCCGTAGGGATCGCAATGATCGCGGAACCACAGCCGCAAAAACTCCTTGTCGAAATATTGCGGTTCCTCGCCGGCCTCGAAGCGCGCCGCGTAGGTGTCGCGTTGCCAGTAGCGCGATGAATCCGGTGTATGAATCTCGTCGATCAGAACAAGCGCGCCGTGTTCGTCGGTCCCGAATTCATATTTGGTGTCGACCAGGATGAGGCCGCTGCGCGCCGCAATCTCCTGGCCGCGCGCAAACAGCTCGAGGGCGGTCTCTCTGACGCGGTCAAAGAGTTCCCGCGTGATAAAACCCTCGGCGATCATCTGCTGGGGCGACAGGGTACGGTCGTGCGCCGCCTCTTTGGTCGTCGGATCGAAAATCGGCCGCGGCAATTGCTGGTTCTTGCGCATGCCGTCGGGCAAGGTCATGCCGCCGAAATCGCGCAGCCCCGCTGCGTACCGTGTCCACGCCGCAGTATCGGTGACGCCCGTAAGATAGCCGCGCACCACGGCCTCGACAGGCACCATCGTGCATTTTCGCGCGACGGTGACGTTTGGATCTGGCACCGCCAGCACGGCGTTGGGCACGATATCCTTGGTTCTGTCGAACCACCACGCGCTGATCTGATTGAGCACCTGTCCCTTCCACGGGATGTGGGCGATGATCCGATCGAAAGACGAGTGGCGGTCGGTCGTGATGAGGACGAGCTTGCCGCCGCGCTCGTATATATCGCGGACTTTTCCCGTTTGTTTCGGGCCGAGAAAGTCAAAGTTTGTTTCCTGCAAAATATCCATTGGGTCCGCGCCAATCCGGCGTCCGCTAGGGCTCGATCAGCCGCCCGGAGGCGGCCTTGAGGACAGCCTCGGTGCGAGTCGCGGTGCCGAGCTTATCGCGTGCATTGTCGATGTGAAAATCGATCGTACGTTTGGCGAGGCCAAGAATCTGGGCAATCTCCATCGATGTCTTGCCGCGCGCCACCCACGTCAGCACCTCGACCTCGCGATCGTTGAGCCGGACCGTTTGTGGCCAAACGCCGTTTCGAGCAACCCCGGCCAGCCGTGCGTTGATAATGGTTGCCAACATGTCGAAATCGATCGGTTTGGCGACGTAGTCGTCGGCGCCCAATTGCCGGCCCTTGAGCTCGCTGTCGCGGTCAGTCAGCGCAGTCAGAAATATGAAGGGCATCCGCGAAAAGCGCGGCGCCAGCGCGATCAGCCTGTCGAGCAGTTCGAAGCCCGACATAGCCGGCATGCTGATGTCAGACAGCACCAGATCAGGCATAGACTTGAGAATGGCGGTCAGGCCTTCACGGCCGTCATGCGCGACGCTGACTTCGTAGCCGCGTTCGAGCAATTCCTCGCCGATCAGCGCGGCGGTTTCTCGATCGTCCTCGATGCAGAGGATTTTTTTCGGCACGTTGGCCATGCGCGCAGCAACCCGATCCAAGACGCTCCGTTCCGGCCGCTATCTAGCTGGGAAAGTCGTTGGCGGGCAATATTTTATGAGATGGTGCGGCTCTTTGAGTTCCCACGCGGATGCAAGTGACAGGGGCGCCCCGGATCGCCTATTCTAACGCATCGAGGACCCCATGATGCGGCAACCGCATTCGATTCGCGTCCACTTGGCCGCGGTGTTCCTGCTGTTCTTTGCGCTGGTCGCCGTGCTGGGGACGTTCAGCCTCTCGCGGTTAAGCAATTTCAATCTGCTGTCGGCGGATGTCGCGCAGGTCTGGCTGCCGATCATGCGTGCGGTCGGCGACCTCAATAACTACACCTCGGATTTCCGCGCCATCGAGGGAGGCAACCTTTTGGCCTCGGATGCGGCGGGTGCTGCCGCTTCTGAGAAAGACATGGCGGAACTCGATCGGTCGATCGCGGCATCCGAGCGGGAGTTCGAAACGATTTCGCACGATGCGGCGGTCGCGGATCTCTATCGGAGTTTCGCCGCGCGCTGGACGGCATATCGCGCCATCGTCAATCAGATGCTGGAGCTGTCGCGCTCCGGGCAGAAGTCGGCGGCGCTTGCGATCTACAACGGCTCCTCGCGCACCGCCTACAATGCGGCCAGCGACACGCTCGGGCAGCTCACCGATCGCGCCGTTGCCGATGCCAAAGTGGCCAGTGATCGTCTCGGCGCCGCCTATCGCCAGGCCGTCTGGCTGATCGGGCTCGCCATGTTGATCGCGGGCGTGTTGGTGGTTGCCGCGCTGATCCATATCAGCCGGTCGATTTCGCGCCCCTTGCTGGTGCTTGCCGACCGCATGCGCCGGCTCGCCGCCAGCGATACCGAGGTCGGAATTCCGGAGACGGAACGGCGCGACGAAATAGGCGAGATGGCAAAGGCCACTGTGGTGTTCCGCAACAATGCCATCGAATTGATGCGCAGCCAGCGCACGCTGGCGCAGCAGGCTGCGATGCTCGAAGAGCGACTGGCTCAGGAGCAGCGTCTGGCCCTTCTGCAGCGAAATTTCGTCTCTATGGCCTCGCACGAGTTCCGAACGCCGCTGACCATTATCGATGGCCACGCGCGCCGCCTCGACAAGAGCCGGGAGGTGGTGCGCCCAACCGAGATCGCTGAGCGTGCCGGAAAAATCCGCAGCGCCGTGCTGCGCATGACTCATTTGATCGACAACCTGCTGAATTCCTCGCGCCTGATTGACGGCGGGGCCGAGCTGTATTTCCAGCCGGCAGAATTGGATTTGGTTGCGCTGTTAAAAGAAGTCTGCCAGCTGCATCGTGAGATGGTGCCGGGCGCCGAAATCACCGAAGATTTCGCTGTCGGCTCGATCCCGATGGCCGGAGACGCAAAACTGCTGTTTCAGGCGCTCAGCAATCTGATCGCCAACGCAGTCAAATATTCACCTGGAGGCCGCGTCATTGAGGTCAAAGCCAAAATGTCGGCGAGCGATGCCGTCGTCGTCGTGGCGGACCGCGGCATCGGGATTGCGGCGAACGATCTCGTTCGTGTGTTTGAACGTTACTACCGGGGCAGCAACGTTTCGGGAATTGTCGGGACCGGCGTCGGTCTTTATCTGGTCAAGATGGTGGTGGATCTGCACGGCGGCGGCATCGCGGTCGACAGCAAGGAAGGCGAGGGCGCGCGCTTTACCGTGTCCCTGCCGCTCAAAGAGGCGACGGCAACGAAGCTATGGGCGCCGGCCAGACTGGAATCGGCAGACACGCCAGCGACCGCCCCGTCGCTGTCCGACAATTCCGGCGGGTCGCAACGAGCTCTGATTGACGAACAGAACAAGGAATGATTGGTCCATGTCTTTCGTGTTTGCCGGCTCGGGCCGTTGGATATTCCGGTTTGCCGCGGTAGCGATTTCCGCGATGTCGCTTTTGCCTGTGGCGGCTGGTGCGTTTCCTTCGTCGCCAGGCGAGAGGGTTCATGCGCAGCCGTCGGTCCCGCTTGCGGCCGTGGACTGGCAGGGGCCATTGTCGCTGCCGCCGCGCTTCCGCAATCATTGCCGCTACGACCCTGCTCACGGCGGTTGGTACTGCGCCAATCATTGTGGGCCGGATTATCAATTCTTTTTCTGTTCGTCCGAATCTTTCGGCTGTTGCCATCCAGGATACGGTTATTGCGATTGGAAGGGGCATCTGCGCTGCGCCCCATGAATTGATTTTTCCACGCAATAGTGATTATTATTCTGTCGTTCGCCGGGACCGCGACCGCTGCCACTCAAGATGCGGCAGAATCCTATAAGGCCCATACGCTGACGCTCGGTTCGCCGAACAGCGCCGGCGGAGGCTATGACATTTACGTTCGCGCGCTGGCGCGCCATCTCGGCAAATACCTTCCCGGCAACCCGAATATCATTGTGCAGAACATGCCGGCGGCCGGCGGCATGGCGCTGGCCAACCAGCTCTACAACACGTTGCCGAAGGACGGCTCGTATATCGGCATGGTGCGCGGTACCGCGATCCAGGAGCAGGTCTACAAGTCGCCTCAGGTTCACTTCGACGGCCGTAAGTTTGCCTGGCTCGGCAACATGAACAGCGATCATGACGCCTGTATCGTCTCAGCCGGGAGCGGGGTGCACACGATCGCCGATCTGTACAGCCATCAGGTTGTTGCCGGCGCATCGGGCGCGGGCGCGCAGTCGTATTCCTTCCCGGTCGTTTACCGGGACCTGCTGCACATGAAATTCAAGGTAATCGCCGGCTATCCGGGAACGCCGGAGCGTATGATTGCGCTCGAGCGCGGCGAGATTACCGGAGCATGTGGCATCAGCCTGTCGTTGTTCCAGTCGCAATTCAGTCGGCTTGTAAAGGAAGGAAAGGTTCGCCTGATCGCTCAGGGCGCGCTGCAAGCCGACCCGCGCTATCCGGACGTCCCCAATATCCTCGACCAGGCCAAAACGCCGGATGTCCGTCAGGCGCTTGAGTTTCTCTATCTGCCGCTTGCGCTCGGCCGCTCGCTCGCGGCGCCGCCGGAAACGCCAAAAGACCGTCTCGCGGTGCTGCGCGTGGCCGTGGCGAAGACGATGCGCGATCCCGGCTTTGTCGCCGACGCCAAAAAGCTCGACATCGACATCGCGCCGATGACCGCCGAGGAGACGCAAGCGGCGGTCGATCAACTGTTTGCGACACCGCAAGCCGTAGTGGCCGAAATCGAGAAAGAATTGTCGCCGCCTTAACGGGCCAGTCTCCATTTTGCTGGGCGCAGACCGGTTCTTCGGCCGCGGTTATGGACGTACGTTGCTGCGTCGTTTAGATTTCGCCAACCCCATGGAGACCGAGGAATCATGCTGACGGACCATCATCATCAGGGCCGCTTCCACTGGCCCGACAACGCGCGTGTCGCAGTGACGCTGACTTTCGATTTCCAGGGCGGTGAGGACGTGCGGCCGCTGCCGGATGGTACCCGCGACCACGAGGAATACACCCAGTGCGAATACGGGCCGCACACGGGGATCTGGCGCATTCTGCGCATTCTCGAGGAGGAGAAGGTCAAGGCGACCTTCATGACCTGCGGCGGGATCGCCGAGCGTTTCCCGGATGCCGTCAAGGCCATCGTCGCCAACGGCCACGAGATCGCCGGGCACGGCTATCATCACGAAGTCGCGCGTAACCTGACCCGCGATCAGGAACGGGAAGTAATGCGCAAGACCGTCGACATGATTCGCAACCGCACCGGGCATCGGCCGTTCGGTTGGCGATCCTGTACCCAAAGTCCCAACAGCCTCGAGCTCCTCATGGAGCATGGCTTCCTGTGGAACAGCAATTCGTTTTCGCACGACCTGCCTTTCCTGTGGCAGGCGAACGGCCGCACGCTCGTCGAACTGCCGCGGCAGCCGTTCGGTGACGGCCGGACCTATCAGCACCGCAATAACGATGCCGGCAACCCGCACGACACGCTGCTGATCTGGAAGGCCATGTTCGACGAATTCCACGATGAGTTGAAGCTCGCGCCGACCTACTGTCCCTTCCAGTTCCACCCCTACATTTCCAGCCGGCCCGGACGCGCAACCACGTTGCGCCGCATCATCCAGCACATGAAATCCGCCGGCGGCGTCTGGTTCGCATCCGGCAGCGAGGTCGCACGCTGGTCGCTCGATGAAGTCTTCAAGGTCGAGCGTCCCGCCGCCATGCCGCTGCGTGCTGCGGCGTCGTAACGAAGCGGCTGCCCAGTCAGCCGTTCCCCGTCACCTGCAGGATGACGGCGATGACGGCTCGCGTCGACCGCGTGACGATTTGCGAGATGATATCGAGGTTGAGGCCGAATTGTGCGCCGAGCAGCGGTAGCACGATGAGAAGCCCGATCAACAACGCCAAGCCGTATGGCTCGATACGGGAGAACGGTCTCGCCAACACCTGCGGCAGCAGGCCGAGAAGAATCCGCCCGCCGTCGAGCGGTGGAACGGGAATGAGATTGAACACCGCGAGCACGACATTGAGAATGAGCGAATTTTTCAGATTATCAGCGATAAATTGAGCCACGACGTCGGGAGCGAAATCGATCAGGTGGAAGGCCGCCGCCGAGAGCGCTGCCAGCACAAGGTTGATTGCCGGTCCCGCGGCCGCCACGAGAATTGAGTCGCGACGGGGATGCCGCAGCGCGCGGAAATTCACCGGCACCGGCTTGGCGTAGCCGAACAGAAATGGCGAACGCGCCAATAACAAGAGCACCGGCAGCACGATGGTGCCGAACGGATCGATGTGTTTGAACGGATTGAAGGTCACCCGGCCCTGACGCCAGGCCGTATCATCGCCGAGCAGGTAGGCGACGAAGCCGTGCGCCGCCTCGTGGAAGGTGACGGCGATCAGGATCGGCAGCAGCCAGACCGAGATCTGGAGCGCGATGAAATTGAACGGTTGGTTCATGCCCGCTGTGGCCGATGCGTTGATGATTTATTGTCCCCGCTATGGCTTTATCAGCCGGACGGCGGTTCTGCCAGCCAAGGTCTTGACCACGGTCGGGAACAGGTGCGAACCAGCAGCATTGGCCTAGTTGGCCGGATTTGACGGCTTGCCGGCAAGGCCGCGCTTCGATCCGGGAGACAAGCATGAACTACCGCAAGAAATTTGTCGTTGCGCCGCGCGCGAAGCTTCGGCTCGGCAAGATCGATCCGGCTTATTGCGGCAAGGACATTTCGCACGACACCGCGAGCGAGGAGATCGCCAAGGATGTCGCCCGCATCAACCAGCTGCAGTATTTGGTCTACGCGGACGCCTCACGCTCGCTGCTGATCGTGCTGCAGGGGCTCGATGCTGCCGGCAAGGATGGCGTGATCCGTCATCTTTTCAGCGGCATGAACCCGCAGGGCACGTATGTGGCGCCCTTCAAGCAGCCAAACAAGACCGAGCTCGCCCACGACTTTCTCTGGCGCGTGCACCGGCGTGCCCCCGGCAAAGGCGAGGTGGTGATCTTCAACCGGTCGCACTACGAGGATGTTCTGGCGGTGCGCGTGCACAAGCTCGTGCCGCGCTCGGTCTGGTCGAAGCGTTACGATCTGATCAACGGCTTCGAGAAGATGCTGGACGAAAACGGCACCTGCATCCTTAAATTCTACCTGCATATCAGTCCGGAGGAGCAACTCGAGCGCTTCAAGCAGCGGCTTGATGATCCGGCGCGACAATGGAAAATCAGCGACAGCGATTATTCCGAGCGCGAGCTATGGCCGAAATACATCGACGCCTATGAGGAGGCGATCGAACGGACGAGCACCAAGCATGCGCCCTGGTACGTCATCCCGTCGAATCACAAGTGGTTTCGCAATCTGGCGATCTCGCGGATCGTTGCCGATGCGATGGAAGAGATGGGATTGAAACTGCCGAAGCCACGCGTCGACTTGGGTGCAATCCGGCGAAAATATCACGCTGCGAAGAACGAGGCGAGCGGCGGGAAAAAGAACTGAAGGTTCGCTCGGCTGCAAACACGGAGTGCAGGAGTGCAAATGGGAGAAGTCCCGCCGCAATCGCGCGGGACTTCTCGTCGAACTCGTGGCCTCTGTGATGACGGCAGGATGCTACTGGGACGCGTGGTTGCCGTTTGAGGTGTCGGGCACCCAGGTCGTCGTCTGACTATCATACTTGAAGCCGGGCGCGGACTTGAGCGCGTCCTTGGTGGTGTTCATCGTCAGATAGATCGAATTGTTCTTGGTGGTCCGTTTAATGGCGCCGAAGTCGACGGCGACATCTTTTTCACCGGCGCCGAGAAAGCCGCCCACGCCGACGATTACGGAATTGACCTTGCCGTCGGGCGACACCAGCACATCCATGACCTCGCCGATCTTGGTGTTCTGCGGGTCGTAGACGTTCTGCTTATACCAATCGGTGACCGTGACGCTGCTCGAGGGAATGCTGGTCATCAGTTCGGTGGCGGCCATCGCGCTGCCGGTCGCGACAAGGAGACCGGCGCCGAGGGCGAGAAGTGGAAGGCGTTTCATTGGAGTTGGCTCCGTATTGATTGTTGATACCGAAGCCTAACGTTCGAACTGAAACTTTGTGCCCTGTGACTCAAAAAAGTTGACGATCGTTGCTCGGCGAAGTCGCAGATAACTGATTCGCCAAATTCGCGAGTTTTACCCGGCTCAATTCGGAAACTTTTCTGGTGCGCGCGCGTTTGGGGTTGTTGCGCCGCGCGCTGGTTGCGCTGTTTGACGGTTCCTTGGGCCGGGGGCTGGAGGGGATGCCGCGACCCATCCGCATCTACAATGGCGAAAAGCTGCAGCGGCAATCGGCGCGTCCTTGAGGGCTCGGGCCTTCCGGGCTAACGTTGGTGCAACCAGACCGTATGCCGGAAGGAAGCACCATGCAGGACACCGTCGACATCGAGGTCACGCCATTGGCGGCCGCCTGCGGCGCCGAGATCAAAGGCATCGACCTGTCGAAGCCACTCAGTGCGCACGAGGTTCAGGCGATCAGGGATGCGTGGAATAAGCACCTCGTGCTGGTGTTTCGCGGCCAACAGCTCTCGCAGGATGACCAGCTGCGCTTTGCCTCGTATTTCGGCGATCTTGGCAGCCGCAAGAAGGCGCCCGAGCCGTTACGCGGCCGCGCCGAGGGTGTCCGGCAGGACCACGAGAAGGTCCTGCTCGTCACCAATATCAAGGTCGACGGCCAGGCGATCGGCGCGTTCGGTGACGGCGAATTCTGGTTTCACATCGATTCCGGCTATTCGGCGCGGCCGTACAAATACACCTTCCTTTACGCGCTCGAATTGCCCTCGCGCGGCGGCAACACCATGTTTTCCAACATGTACAGGGCTTACGAGGCGGTGCCGCCGGCGCTGAAAGAAAAGCTCAAAGGCAAGAAGGCGCTGCATATCCACGAGTACAATCGCGCCAAGCAGGCAGGTTCGTCGGGTGACATCAGCGGTATCCCGCACTTTTATCATCCGGTCTTCATCACCCATCCCGAGACCGGCCGGAAAACGCTGTTTGTCGACCGGCTGATGACCACCCGCATCGAGGGCATGAACGAGGCTGAGAGCGATACCGTGCTCGACCAGCTCTACGAGATCGGCGAGCGGCGCGACTTCATCTTTGAGCACGAATGGCGGCTCGGCGACTTCCTGATGTGGGATAACCGCTGCACCATCCACGCGCGTACCGACTTCCCCAAGGAGGAGCGGCGGCTATTGCGCCGCTGCACCATTGAGGGCGAACCGTTGCACGAATAAGGGACGACGCCATGCCGAACTCACGTCTGCCGGTCTTTGACAGGTTCATCGGCGAGTTGCGCGCCGTATGGGCGGCCGAATCCGACGATGGTGGTCGTATGCACAAGGCGAAGCCGTTGCTCGAACGGCTGGTAAAAGACCAGACGCTCAAAGCGCACTCGGCGGCATGGCCCTCGACCGAGGGCCGCAAGAATCTGCTGTTCTATGTCGACCCCGACTATCACTTCGTCATCAACGGCGTGGTGCGGGTCCCGGGCCGCACCGGCAGCATTCACGATCACGCCGATGCCTGGGTGCTGTACGGCGTGCTCGACGGCACCGAAAGTCTCGAACGGTTCGATCGGATCGATGACGGCAGCCGGCCGGGTCATGCGGAAGTCAAGTTGTCGTCGGTCACAACCGGTTCGCAGGGCAAGGTCGACCTGGTGCCGCCGCGCGCCATTCATGCGGAGCAGGGTGGCCCGACCCGCTCGGTTGCGGTCATTGTGCGCAGCCAGAAGCTTGGTGAGGGCACCGTCCTGCAACACCGCTACGACCGCGACACCGGGGCGGTGGTCGAACAATACGGGCCGACCCAGATCCCATACGACCTTTCGGCGTAGAGCCGTAGCCGGCGATGGCAACAGCGTCGGTCATTGCGGCGTCGCATCCGCGATGGCCGCGAACGCGCCGCCGTGTTCGATCTCAAGCGGCTTGGCCCGGCTTTCCTCGACGATCCGTATCCGACTTATCGGGCGCTGCGCGAATATGACCCGGTGCATCGCATGCCCGACGGCTCGTATTTCCTGACGCGCTACGACGATCTCGTCGCCGTTTATCGCGATGTCAAGACGTGGAGCTCCGACAAGACCATCGATTTCAAGCCGAATTTCGGCGACAGTCTGTTGTACGAGCATCACACCACCAGCCTAGTTTTCAACGATCCGCCGGTGCACACGAGGGTGCGCAAGCTTCTCGGCCCGGCGTTCTCGCCGCGCGCGTTGAAAGCTTTGCAGCCGCGCATCGAGGCGCTGGTCGACCGGCTGCTCGATGCCGCGGCGGCGCGCGGGACGATCGACATGATCGACGATTTCGCCGCCGCCATTCCGGTGCAACTCATCGGCGATCTCCTAGGCATTCCCGAGGACGAGCGCGGCCCGTTGCGCGCCTGGTCGTTGGCCATCCTTGGTGCGCTCGAGCCGGTGCTTTCGCGCGAGCAGTTCGACACCGGAAATCGCGCCGTTTCCGAGTTCAAGGCCTACCTGCAAGACGTCATTGCACGGCGGCAGCGCGGCGGTGTGCATGACGGCCGCGAAATTCTGTCGACCCTGGTGGGCGCCAGCGCGCTTGCGGGCGAGGGCGGTTCCGGCGAGCGCCTGTCCGAACTTGAACTCCTGCACAATTGCATTTTTCTGCTCAACGCCGGGCACGAGACCACGACCAATCTGATCGGCAACAGCGTCCATCTTCTGATCGATCATCCCGGGGCATGGCGCGATCTCGCCGCGCATCCGGAGTTGACCGAGACGGCGGTCGAAGAATTCCTGCGCATGGAGAGTTCAAATCAGCTCGGCAATCGGCGTGCGATCTGCGACGCCGAGATCGGCGGGGTGACGCTGCCAGCGGGCAGCTACGTGCACCTTTGCATCGGTGCCGCCAACCGCGACCCGGCTCAGTTTCCCGATCCCGACCGGCTGGATATCCGCCGCGAGCCCAACCGGCACCTCGCTTTTGGTGGCGGTATCCACACCTGCGCCGGCAATTCGCTCGCGCGCATGGAAGCGCAAGTGGCGCTGCGTAAACTCACAACTCGCTTCGCCGCGATCGATCGCGTCGGCGCCTTTGAGCGCGGCGGCCGCGCGCGCTTCCGCGGCTTTCGGCACTATCCGGTAGCATTGCGTTGAGTTAAGTCGCTCAGCCCCGCAAGCCGCAGAGAATCCTATTCCTGATGAGCGCCAACCGAGACGTAGGCGCGGACCGTGCCGTATGCGGTCGGCTTGCGAACGTCCGTCGTGAGATAGCCGCTCGCCGATGCGGCCGTTCCCCGCTCATTGAGGGCATTCCAATTCACGCCACCGCTGCGAGTACCGGATTGGGTACGCACCCAGCCGCCGATTTTCATGCACATATCGGTGCCGGGCACACGCTGAAATCCGGCTCCGTACGCCGCGCAGCTTTTCGCCAGGCCCAACGGTCTGGTTGTGCCGTGCAACTCGCCCGCCTGCGCCGCGCCGATCGCAAGGCATGCGACGGCACAACCAAGAAAAAGCGTTTGGAAGATTTTCATTGCCATTTCCGTCCGCCGTCGCCCCGAACGCAGCGTGGACATTAACCCACGCGCCCGACAAGAGCAAAACAGGGCATTACGGACGTGCGGTGGCGTCAGATGACTTCCTCGGTCTTGTCGTCGGTCTCGCCGTAGCGGCGCAGCGTTGCGGGCTTGGTGCCGGCGTAGAATTTGGCGAGGCCCGGCGCGATTTTGGCGTTCTCGCGTTCGAACAGCGAGTTACCGTCAAGATCGCTTTCGACCAGGAATGGGCCGAAGTTTTCGACGTCGAGTACCCACACCGCCTGGGCAAGGCCGAGTTCTTCCAGCCAATACACATTGGCGACGCGCTTGATACCGCGGCCCAAGAGCGCGCCGGTGCCGTAGCCGACCGTGGTCAAATAGACCGCGTTGTTGGGGACGAAAAACTCGCGGTAGGTCTCCGATGTCATCCCGCCCTTGCCGATGATGACGTTGCAGCCGGAAATCTTGAAGAAACCGCCGAGCCATTTGGCGAAACGGAAAGAGGCAGTCGCAGTCACCGCGCCGACCTTGTAGCTGCCATCGGGCGCGATGCTGGCGGCGGGTGAGCAGTGAAAGCTTGCGGTGCCGAGCGCATCCTTGCCGGCAGGCATGCCGAGACCGTCCTCGACGGCGCGCTTGTAGACGCCTTCGCGGCCGGTGAAGAGCCGGCCGGTGAGATAAGCCACCGAGCCGATTTCAAGCTTGCGCAGGTCTTCGGTACGCGCGGGGAGGGTGAGCTGAACGGTCTTCAGATCAGACATTTTTCTATTCCGCCGCTTCCGCCGCCTGGCGTTCCCACTCGACTGTCTCGCGGCGCATGTAATCGGTGAACCACATTGGGTCGGTGCGAAACGCGGCTTTGCCATCGGTTCCGATGCGCGCGCAGGCGCGTCGCGACGACAAACAGAACATGTGCACCGACATCGGCATGCCGCCGGTGTGGCAATAGCCGACTTCGATGTGGCAATCGATCACCATTGACGAGCCGACAAAGCCCATGGCGCCCATGCCGATCGAATTGCCGAGTTCCTTGAACTCTTCCTCGAGCGCGGCGATACGCGGATCGGGATTGCGCGAGCCGACGACGCGCAGGCACGACGCCTGCTTGCCGAGCACCACGGAGGTGTCCTTGGAGCCGCCAAGCCCGATTCCGACAATGGCGGGCTGGCAGGCAAGCCCGCGTTTGCCGAACCCGATCAGCGTATCGAGATAAAACCGCTTGATGCCGTCGAGCCCGTCGCCGGGAAACAACATGCGATAGTCGGTGCCGAATAGTCCGCCCTTGTGCACGGTGGTCAGTTCGATCCAGTCGGCGTCGGGGTGGAAGGCGTATTCGATCTCGGGCGCGCCGATCCCGACATTATTATTGTGATCGGTACGCCACAGCGGGTGGACGCGGTTCGGCCGCAGCGGCACGTTCGCCGTGGCGCGCGCGGTGGCGCGGCGCAAAGCCGCCTCCAGCGCCACCGGGCCGCCCTCGATGCGCGCGTCGTTGCCGATCTTCACATACCAGCGGGGCAGGCCGGTATCGCCGCACATGGCGCGGCGGTCTTCCTTGGCGGCTTCGTAGTTTTCCAGCATCGCCTTGATGACGAAGGCGGACAGGTCGCCCTTCTCGGTATTGGCACAGCGGCGCAGGCCGTCGAGATAATCTTCCGGGATTTCGATGGCGGCTTTCGCCATCAAATCCTCGGCGGTGCGCTGGATGGAGAAGAGAGGAATCATTCTATCGTCTCTCTATTCAGCTGCGGTCTGATCGCGCAAAAGCGTCTCGCCCGGTTTGACATGCGTAAACGCGACTGGCTCAACGCCGATATCGATGCCGCCAGGTGTCTGCCGCGCCACGGTGAACCACGACGTCGCAAGATCGCCCGGTTCCGGAAAATCGGAGCGGAAATGCGCGCCGCGCGAATTCTCGCGCTTTAACGCAGCACGCGCAATCACCCGGCTGATTTCGGTAAGCGAACGCAAATTGAGCCAGTCGTGCCAAGTGAGATTGAAACGGCGGCCAGCATCGGCGACGCCAGTCGCCAGCAATTCGGCCTCGATCGCGTCGATGGCGGCGAGGCCGCGCTCCAGGCCGTCGCGGTCGCGCACTACGCCGACATCGTCCCACATGGCATCGAGCAGTTTTTCGCGCAGTGCGTTAAGGTCGCCGGCTTTTTGGCTGAACGGATGCAGGGCACGCTCCATTTCGCGCGTCGATCACGGTGACGTCGGGATCGCGGTGGCCGGGCTTTTGCACCGCGATCCAACGCGGCATCACGTCACCAGCAATACCGCCGAACACCGTGGAATTGGCGACGCCGTTGCCGCCAAGCCGGTTGGCACCGTGCATGCCGCTTGCGTCCTCACCGGCGACGAATAGCCCAGTTTGTTCGGTCGCGGTATCGACCTCGCAGATCACCCCGCCCATGAAATAATGTGCGGTCGGCACCACTTCGACGAGGCCGCCGGCCAGATCGAAGCCGCAGTCGCGGCAGCGATCGACCATGCCCTTGAACTCCTTGGCGACGCGCTCCGGCCCGAGATGGCTCATCTTGATATAGACGCCGCCGTTCCGAGTGGTGCGGCCGGCGCGCATCTCCGCGTCGATGGCGCGGCTGACGACGTCTCGCGTGGCGCGCTCGAGCTTTGGGTCGTACTCGCCCATGAAGCGGTGCATGGCGCCGTTGAGCAGATGACCGCCCGACCCGCGTAACCCTTCTTCCAGCACCGTGCCGGTCATGCGCGTGTCGGGTCCGGCAAGGAGTCCGGTCGGATGGAACTGCACCATCTCCATGTCGCGCAACGGCAAGCCAAAACGCAGCGCCATGGCGAGTCCGTCCATACTCTTGTCGCCGGACGGCGTGTGGTAGCGGTACATGGTCGGGCCGCCGCCGGTCGCGAGCAGCACGGCTTGAGCGGCGACGAAGCGGAATTCGCCGGACCGCACGTCGACCAGCAACGCGCCGGCGAGCGTGCCATCTGCGGCCGGAATGAGCGCGACGGCGCGGTGCTCTTCGAGCCGGCGGATCGCCGGCCGCGCCCACACCTGTTCCATCAGCCGGTTGATGATCTCGATGCCGGTGAGATCGCCCTTGTGTACGGTACGATCGAAGGTCTGGCCGGCGAACGCCTTGCCGTGCAAGGTGCCGTCGGGGTTGCGGTCAAAAAAGCAGCCGACCTCGTTTTCCAGTTCGTGGATGCGCTCAATGGCGGTGGAGACGAGAGTCCACGCTAGCGCCTGATGCGGCAGCCATTTGCCGCCTTCGATCGTGTCCATGAAATGCCGTTCGACGGAGTCGCCGGGGTTGAGCGCGACGTTGTAGCCGCCCTGCACCATGCGCGTGCAGCCACATTTGCCGAGCAAACCTTTGCTGACGATGGTGATGTCGAGGTCAGGGTTGGCCTTATGCGCGTGCAGCGCGGCGAACAGTCCGGCGCCGCCGGTGCCGAGAATCAGAATGTCGGTCTTGAGATGCTCGACCCTCACGCGTCTCCTCGCGGCCTATTTTGCTGGTGCAACTGCCCCGGCCGGATGCGCTGGTGGCCGCTTGACGCACACCGGGTCACCTTTACCGACACGGGTGCAATCCCAATCCGGACCAAAGCCTGAAGTCGCAGGCGGCCACCATCCTGAAACTCTGATCGCAACGAACAGGAAGCCTGCGCAGACGACAATCCCGATCATGACCGCGACGATGTCCCCGCGACTGGTAAAGGTCAAAGGCCATCTCATCTGCCCGCTCCGGTGTCTGCCGGCATGACCGCTCCGACGGTCATCGACTGCAAACTAAAGCATTACCCGATCCCTAGAACTCGCGCACGAGGAATATGAAAGCGATGACGGCCGACGCCGCTGCCGCAAGTGTCGCAAGTCGCTTCTGCCCGTCATGCCAATCGAAGTTTTCGATCACCAGCACGCGCACGCCGCCGAGCAGATGAACCGTCAGCAGGAACACCAGGCCGCCCTCGGCAAATTTCACCAGCGGCTGATCGCTCCAGCGCAGGAACGCGTCGAGGCTTGCGCGCCGCCGTGAAACGACAGCCCCAGGACAAAGAAATGGATCGGCAGAAAAATCGCCAGTGCCAGGCCGGAAAGCCGATGGATCATGGCGGCGAGCCACAGCGCGCTGCCGCGATGTTTGGTGGCCGCCGGGATCACATCAGCACCAGGGCGATGACGGCGTGGAGGCCGAGCAGCGCCAGGACAATGCCGAGCAGGATCGCGCACCAGCCGGCAGCGCGGTCGGCAAGCGGCGACCACTCGGTCAGGATATTGCGCACGCCGATCGAAGCGTGGATCGACACGGCGGCAACGAAAGCGCCATAGAAGGAAGCCCAGATCACGCTGCCATGGGTGCGCGACAGAATGTCCGCCGCCGTCATCTGTTGCCGCGTCGCGTAGAAGATGACCGCGATGTGGACGAGGACGAACGGTACCATCAGCGCCGCCGTCGCCCGCTGCCAGACGTAGAGTCCCACGTTCATGGTTTCAGCTCGCCTTTCAGATAGGCCGCGGTACTGCGCCGCTTGAGGCCAGCGATCGAGGCGGTTGGATTGAGCGCGAGCGGGCAGTGCTCCTGGCAGGATTGATGCGAGTGGCAGGAATGGCAGCCGCCAGATGCAGCGATCGCCGCGAGACGCACGCCGTTTCCGGAATCGCGTTCGTCGTTGACAAGCGTCCAGGCGCGATTGAGCGCGGCGGGGCCGAGATAGCCGGAATTCCAGCGGACCGTGTCGCAGGCCGCGTAGCAGACGCCGCAATTGATGCACTCGATGGCGGCGTTGGCGGCGACGCGCGCCGCGCTGTCCGGCCTGATCCGGGCCATCGGCTCGGCGCGGGTCTGCGACGGCGCAAACACGCCCTTGGCCTGCTGCCATTTCTCGAAGAACGTCGCCATGTCGGTCGCCAGATCCTTGATGACCGGAAGATTGTCGAGCGGGCCGATCTGCAGGCGGCCGCCGTCCGCGACCTTGGCGACGTGCGTGCGGCACGTCCAGCGCGGATAGCCGTTCACCGTCATGGCGCAGGAGCCGCACATGCCGACCCGGCAGGCGAAGCGATACGACAAGGTCGAATCGATATGGCGTTGCACGTAGGTGACGACGTCGAGCACAGTCTGGCTCTCGCGCCGCGGCACGCTGTAGGTCTCGTAGCGGCCGTCGGCGCCGCCGCGCCACAGCGACACCGTCAATTGCCCGGTTGGTTCCGGCATGATTCTCCCTGGCGCAAATCACAGTTTCGCGTTTCTCGGCGCAAGTTAGCGCCAAGTTCGGAGCAAAAACCAGCCCCATGGCCTAAAGCCAATGGTCGCACGCTCGGCTGTTGAATGCGATTACGGCCCGATGAAGCGCGGGCAGTTGGGGTCGGCGCCGCCGCAGCAGGTGAATGGCGCAGCGTCGTTGTCTGGAAACAAATGCTCGCGCTTGACCTGCTTTTTCGCGGCTTCGCGGGCGATCTCGTAGAGAGTTGGAATTGTAGCGGGGTCGTCCATTCCGCGAAGGCGGGATATCTCGGTGTCGCTCAGATTGAGCTTCAAATTCTCAGCCAGCCAGGGCTTTTCGAGACGCAGATCGTATCGGGCGAACCGGAACCATTTGCCGCCCGGCGGAGCATCGCTGCAGAGCGTGCGCACCTCGGAATTGATCGTCCAGCAGGTCATGCATTCGCCGAACCACTGCATCTGCGCGAGTGCCTGATTCTGAGTGTCGGTCATGATCGACATCAATGCGCCGATCGCAAGACGCAACGGTCCGGCCCAACCGAGTTCGCCAAACGATACCTTGGTCCGGTAGCTTCCGGTGCCGACGGAAATAACCGTGAGGTTGTCCGCGCCGAGCGGCCAGCAGATGCCAAGCCGCTTGAACGTGGCCATCATCAAAAGCGCAATGACCGGATTATTGTGCGGTGTTACGCCACCGTCGACAAAAAGGCCGTGCGTATCCGCGCTTGGCCCGCTCTTTGAGAACATGCCATAAATCGCCCGCACCTTGCTCAAGGCGAGGCTGAGCAACGGAAGGCCGCTGAGGTTGGCTTTCACTTGACCGAGCGGATCCTGCGGCGCGTCGTCCATGATCGCAATGATTTCGGGGTCGAAATAATGCGGCGCCGCGGTGCTCGCGCGTACCAGCGTGCCAAGCTTGTAATGCCTGTTGCCGATAAATCCCTTGTCCTGAGACGTCGGCGCCAGACCTTCCCAATACGGCGCCTTTTTGTTGTTGGTCAGGATCCACGGGCTGCCGGTATCCATGCGTTTCGAGATGATGCCGAGCCCGGTGATCAGATCGTCGCTGTCGAGCCTGCGGTCCTTCACGATCGCGTTGATTTCATCGATCAACGCGCGGGCGTCAAATTTCGACTGCAGGCCGGGCAATCGCCAGAATGGCCTTTTGAAGACCTGAGAGGCTCGCTCCAGATAAAACTCCTTGACCTGATCGATGCTGTAGCCGAGCGCCAGAGCGGTTGCGATGAGGGAGCCGGTCGAGGTGCCGCCGACAAGGTCGAAATAGTCGCCAAGACGAACCTTGCCATCCTGGAGCTGTGCGGCTCCGTTGGATGGCGGCCGGCCAGCGGTTGGCGCCGCCTGCTTTTGCTGTTCCTCGCCAAGGATCCTCTCGATCTCCTCGAGAAAGGCGACCGTGATGGCGCCGCGGACGCCGCCGCCGTCGAGCGCGAGCATGCGCTTGGGCCCTTTGCCGAACAGGTGCCGGTCGCGCGGGCTGTCGTCCGCGTCGGCCGGCTTGGCGGTGTCGTGCGTCAGGTCATTCATGATTGGGAACCCGTCCAGCCAGTTCGGGTCAACGTAGCATGCTGCTCGCGCGAGAGGCTAGAATTGATAGATCAAGGACGCATTTTCCGCCGGCGGTGGTTGATCCCGCGGCTTCCGGATTCCACGCCGCGCCCGGCTATTGTATTGTGCGGCGCAGCCTCTAAGTTCGGGGCGGCACGCGGGTGTAGCTCAATGGTAGAGCAGAAGCCTTCCAAGCTTATGACGAGGGTTCGATTCCCTTCACCCGCTCCAACCTTGCCTCTTCCCTAAATCGCAAAAGAGCAGCCGCCCGGTGAAGGGCGGCCACTTTGGAATGCACGAAGAAATAAGCTTGCAATATCGCTTACGCAGCCTCGGCGTGCCGGTTAACGTCGTTCTGGGCGATTTCGGTAAGCGTGGCGTCGGTTTTCTTTTCTTCGCTCAGCGTGGTGTCGAGCAGCCTGGCGGCGTCCTCGAGTCCGAGCTCTGATGCCCAGGTTTTGAGGCTGCCGTAGCGAGACATCTCATAGTGTTCCACCGCTTGCGCTGCGGCGAGCAGGCCTGCATCGAGCGCCGGCATGCCCTTGTATTCCTTCATCACCTCCTGGCCTTCTTCGATGATGCCCATGATAGCGTCGCAGGTTTTGCCGCGCGGCGTTTCGCCGAGTTCCCCGAAGACCTTTTCAAGTCGCTCAACATGGCCCTCGGTTTCCTTTTCATGCTTCTCAAAGGCCGCGCGCAGCTCGTCTGCCTGAGCCGCCTTGGCCATTTTCGGCAGGGCCGTGAGGATTTTCTTTTCGGCGAAATAGATGTCTTTGAGTGTGTCGTGAAACAGTTCGCGGAGGTCTTTTTCTTTGGACATTAATGTCGCTCCCGGTTGATGCAGGGTTCGCTGGGCAAACCGGGTACGGGCGGCATTGGTTCCGGAAGAACGCGCCGAAATCTTCGCCAGCGTGTGGGTTACTTACTCACAGGCGCATGCTGCAAAAAATGCAGCACGTCACCGTTGAACTGGGCCGGGTCCTGCAGGAACGAGAAGTGGCTGACCTGCGGCTGGATCAATAGCCCACTGCCCGGAATGTTGTCGGCCATGAATAGAGTATTCTCGCGCTTGATGGCTTCGTCGTGATCGGCGTCGACGATCCAGGTCGGCGTCTTGATGGTGTGCAGCGACTGCGCATTCCAATGCGGCTGGCTGTCCCACATTTTTTCGATCTGCTTGAGAAAGGCGTCGTATTCCTTCGGCGTCGGTGACAGCGTCTCGTATTCCTTGCGGGCGCGGGCGATGAAGGCGGAGAACACCGGGTCGTGGTCGACATCCTTGACGGCGCTCGGATCCGAGTTCGCCGCGAACGCGAACAGCTTCGTCAGGCGTTCGGGATGGCGGAGCGCGATGTCGAGGCCGATGATGGCGCCGTCGCTCCAGCCGACCAGCGCTGCCTTGTCGATTTTCAGATAGTCCATTAGCCCGACGACGTCGTCGGCCATCAGGTCGTAGCCGTAGGGCCGCGCGTCGCGCGACGAGCGGCCGTGGCCGCGGCTGTCCATGACGATGACGCGATAATGCGGGGCGAGCGCGCGGACCAGAAGCCCCCAGTAATTGGCGTTGGCAAGTCCGCCGTGCACCAGGATGACCGGCGCGCCTTGGCCGAACTCGCCGTACCAGAGCTTGATGCCGTTGACCGGCGCAAGTCCGGTCTTGCCGCCGTTCGGCAGGGTCGGGGTCGGCGGCAGCGTCAGCCATTGCGGCTCGGCGCGCGGCGGTAGAGCAAAATCAGAACAACAAAGCGACTAAGACAACGGCGAAGCGTCGCATAGCAGCATCCTCGCTCGATGGAGTTTGTCGGCAGTTAACGGCAGGAGCGCCGATTTCGTCAATCTTGCGTCAATGGCGTCATCGCGTGCCGTAGGCCCGGTCGCCGGCGTCGCCGAGGCCCGGCACAATGAACGCGTGCTCGTCGAGCGTCTCGTCGATCGCCGCGGTCCAGATCGTGACGTCGGGATGCATGCCGCGCATGTGCTCGATGCCGGGCGGCGCGCAGATCAGCGTCACCAGCCGGATGTCCTTGGCGCCGCGTTCTTTCAGCCGGTCCACGGCAGCCACCGCGGTGTTGCCGGTGGCGAGCACCGGCGCGACCACGATCGCCAGCCGCTCGCCAAGGTCTGTCGGCGACTTGAAGAAATACTCGACTGCCGCGAATGTTTCGGGTTCGCGATAAAGCCCAATATGGGCGACGCGGGCGGCGGGAACGAGATCGAGCATGCCTTCGGCGAACGTGATGCCGGAGCGCAGGATCGGCGCAAAAACCAGTTTCTTGCCGGCAAGACGCGGCGCCATCATCCTGGCGAGCGGCGTCTCGATCTCGACGGTCTCCAGCGGCAGGTCGCGCGTGACCTCGTAGCACAGCAGCATGCCGATTTCCTTGAGCAGCTCGCGGAACGATTTGGTCGAGCGGCTCTTGTCGCGGATCAGCGTCAGCTTGTGCTGCACCAGCGGATGATCGACGATGTTGACGCCTTGCATGGTTGTTCTCCCCGGCGCGGATTGTTGCTTCAAAACACCGTGCCGTCACTGATGATCTTGAGCGGCGGTGAGCCGTCGGCGCGGCGCGCGAAAGCAAGTTCGCGGCCGGCCGCCCAGGTGCCCCCCTGCAGAATTTTCGCAAGCGGCAGTTCGGCGGCGCTGCGGTTCAGCTTGGCGCGCACCGCGAGCGCCAGACGATCGAGCAAAGCCACTGTCAGAGCACGCCATTCGACCACAAGGGGCGCGCCGACTTCATGCGCGCGTGCCGCATCGTCCGGGTCGCGCGGCACCAGCACGCCGGCATCGATGAACAGCCCGCCGTTGCGGTATTCGGCAAGCCCGGTCAGCCCGTCGATGTCGGTCACGGTGAAGCCCGCCTGCTGTAACGGCTCGATCAGCGAATAGGCGAGCCATTGCGACAGCTTGTGCAGCGGCACGAGTTCGCTTGTGGCGTCGTCAGTCGTCATCGCCGGATGCCGCCAGCAATCGCCGAGCGGCACGCCGCCAAGTGTAAGCCGCGACGGCCAGATCGGGCCGAATTGCACCAGCAGTTCTGAGAGGATCAGCGGCGCTGGGATCGTGCTGTTCTCTAGACTTCGCGGCGAGATGATCGAAAAAGCCGCCGGGGCGCGGAGTGTCTTCGGCTGCGAAAATATCTCCGGACGCGACTGCGCGAGTTCGCCCAGCGCGCGCAACAGCGTAGTGCGGCCTTCGAGGCCGATGAGCGTATTGCGGGGGCCGATCTGGAATCCTTTGGCAAGCGTTGCGGTGTCGACCCGCGCCAAGGCGGCGGCATCCGCGCGCAAGGGATTCTTTTTCGGTTCGGAGGAAAAGGCGCCATGCGCGAACGTGTCGAGGCTCGTAAGCGCGAGACCCTCGGAGCGGCCGATGCTTTCCCTCGTAGCGGGATCGCGATAGTGCCACTGCGGTCCGGCGCCCGCATCGAGCAAGACGCTGATAATGGCGAGGTCAAAAGCCGCGCGCGCCTGCTCGCGCGGGTCGGTCAGAGCTTGGTTGAGGATTTCGGCGCGGTTGTTGCCGCTCACCACGAAATGCCGCCAGCGTGAATGAAACGGCACGTCGAGTGCCGGATAATTTTTCCGCGTCGTGGCGGCGACGAGATCGGCCGCGGCGTCGAGGGCGGCGAGATCGATGCGGAAGTTCGGGAGCTTGTCGTCGAGCCCGAGCGCCAGCATGCGCTTTGACCGCGTGCGCACGGCCGCGGCGTTCAAAAGCGAAAGCGCGGCGGCCGTGTCATCACTCATAAATGTGCCGAGACAAAAACGGACGCTCAGTATTTGTCGAGCGCGCGCCCGGTTGTGTCGCTCGCGTTTTCCGCCTGCGGCACCGGCGTGAAATAGCCGGCGGCCTTCTTGGCTTCCATTTCGACATGGGCGTCGGCCGGCACCAGTTCATCAGGCAGCGCCACACGCTCCACCACTTCGACGCCCTGACCGACAAGCGCGTCGTATTTCATGTCGCTCATCGACACGAAGCGGTCGATGCGACGCAGCCCGAGCCAATGAATGGAGTTCTGGCATCAGTTGCTGGAAGCGCGCGTCCTGCACGCCGGCGACGCATTCAGTGCGCTCGAAATAGGCGCTCGCCAGATCGCCGCCTTCCTGGCGCTTGCGCGCGTTGTAGACCAGGAATTTGGTGACCTCGCCAAGCGCGCGGCCTTCCTTGCGGTTATAGACGATGATGCCGAGTCCGCCTTCCTGCGCGCCACGCGCGCATTCCTCGATGCCGTGAATGAGATAGGGGCGGCAGGTGCAGATATCGGAGCCGAACACATCGGAGCCGTTGCACTCGTCGTGCACCCGGCAAGTGATCCTGGTCGACGGATCACTGAGTTTTGCCACGTCGCCGAACAGATAAATCGTGGTGCCGCCGATCGGTGGCAGGAACACGTCCATATCGGGACGCGTCACCAGTTCGGGGAACATGCCGGCGGTCTGCTCGAACAAGGTGCGCCGCAGCACCGTTTCGGCGCAGCCGAAGCGCTCCGCAATGCCGGGCAGATACCAGACCGGATCGATGGCGACCTTGGAAACCGCGATGCTGCCGTTGGCGTGCACGAGGTCGCCGTCGGCCTTGAGTCGTCCTGCCGCCAGCGCCGCCTGCATCTCGTGCAGGTCGAGACGCGCCTTGGTGACGGCGATGGTGGGACGGATGTCGACACCCTCGGCGATCTCGGTCTTGAACGCCTGCGCGGCGAGATGGCCCCAGGGGTCAAGCGACACGATCTTGCCCGGCTCGCTCCACTGCGCGAACGGGCCGATGCTCACCGCCGGGTCGGTATTGGTGAGGTCCGGCCGCCGGATCGGATCGAGCGCGCCCGAGGACACCGCCAGCGCGCGATAGACGGCGTAAGAGCCGCCGTGGCTGCCGATGGCGTTACGGTCGCCCGGCCGCGACACCGTGCCGATGATGGGGCCGCGTTCCCGCGCGGTCGGCGCCCCCCAGCGGATCGGGAAGCGCGGCTTGCCGCCGGGCTCCGGATGCGAGGTGATACGGATGTGGTCCGTTCGGTTCGGGCGATTCATTTCACGAATCCAAAAAGCCATCGGCCCGCCGGTGGCGGCGGGCCAAATGGTCAAATTTCATCAGCTTCTTCGGGTGCCGCCAAGGGCTACCCGCCCGGCATATATAGCAATTTCCGGCCTAAAGGGCAATAAAGCCGGCCGCCTCAGGCCGCAATGGCCTTATGGCTTGCTCCATTTGGTGCCGTCGGACCAGTCGATCGACTTGTCCGGCCGCACGATGCCGAAAGAGTTGAAGGTGCCGCCGGCGCTGATTGTGGTGGCGCTGGTCATCTTGGCGTCAGAAGTGGCGCCGTCGGCGCCTTTGATCTGCAGATCATTGCCGGACTGCGTGATCGAGGGCGAAGCCCCGGGCCATGTGCACGGATCGGGATTGGGCTTGCATTGCCAGGTACCGGCGAGCGAACTCGCCGTGTTGGCGGGTTCCGCCGCGCTCGGTTTCATGGCGCCTTGAGCAAGCGCACTTGCGGTCATGGTCAGCCCGCACAGCATGGCCAGCGCGGTGCAGCGCAAAATCCTTGCCGCCGTTTTTTGTTTGAGCATTCGTTTCCTCCGTTGACGTTTCAATGATGTGCCCCCGTCACGCTGTCCGCAGCCTTGCGCATTTCAAAGCGCGTAGAGACCACGCAGCGTATTCGGCTTGTCGTGCGGCGTCCAAGTGATGTTGCTGATCCGCCACGCGCCCTTAATCATTACCAGGTCGAGCACGACCGTGCTGTGGCTGTCCAAGTTGGCGAATTTGACGGTCGCGCTCGCCTTGTCGGGGCCGGCGTTGTTGACGGCGATGTCGAACGCGGCGATCTCCCAGTCCTGGGCATCGACAAATGGATCGAAGTCGAGGGTGCCGACGTCCTTGCGGCGTGCGGCCGCGCGGCGGTCCTTGATCATCGCCGCCGCAAGCTTCGGCTCGAAATAGCGGCGGATGGCGGCATCGTCGTCGAGTGGGCGCCCCTTGGCGTCCTTGCCCTTATAGGCGTCGTAGATGGCGGCGACGAAGTCGCGCGCCGACGGCTCGGCGGCGAGCGCCGCACCGGCGATTGCCGCGCACGCAGCGCCTAGAACGATCTCGCGTCGTGTCGGCATGAACTCCGCCCCTTATATGTACGGTCAAAATCGCCGCGGTTTTATGAAGCCAAGCCCAAAGGAAGACAATGCGGCCAATCGGATAGCCGCTGCGCTTAACCCCCGGACTTGCGCCGCCGCATGATGTTGGGGCATGACAAAGGCCGCCGTGAAGGAGTGTAGCTCAACTGGCTAGAGCACCGGTCTCCAAAACCGGGGGTTGGGGGTTCGAGTCCCTCCACTCCTGCCAGCGTCCAGATGGCTAAACAGCCTTAATACCCGACGCTTACGCCGGCTTCCTGACCCTTTTGGCCATATCCCTTGACGCTGGCGGCTCGTCACAGTACATACCCGCCATCGCCAGCGGCCCGGAAACGGACTTCCGCAGCGAACATTTTCCCAAACAGGAACCGTCGGTATCGGTCTCGTCCTTAAACTTGGGCGGGAAATGCCTATTTGGTGCGAGCAATGGCGAAGATCAGTCCGTTCAAGTTTTTGCAGGAAGTGCGCGCCGAGGCGCAGAAAGTCACGTGGCCGACCCGCAAGGAGACCACGGTGACCACCATCATGGTGTTCGTCATGGTGGCTGTCGCCTCGATCTTCTTCCTGCTCGCGGATCAGGTCATGCGCATCGCCGTGAGTTTGGTGCTCGGCATTAACAGCTGATTGGGCTGAATTGAAAGAATTCATGATCTCGACAGATTTGGACATCGTGACATGACGAGCCGTTGGTACGCCGTACACGCCTATTCGAATTTCGAGCGCAAGGTCGCCGAATTGATCCGCGAGCAGGCCAAGCAGCGTGGGCTGGAGCCTTTGTTCGAAGAAATCATGGTGCCGATCGAAAAGGTCGTCGAGGTCCGCCGCGGGCGCAAAGTCGAGGGCGAGCGCAAGCTTTTGCCCGGCTATGTGCTGGTGAAGATGCAGATGACCGACGACGCCTATCACCTGATCAAGAACACGCCGAAGGTGACGGGCTTCCTCGGCTCCGAAAACAAGCCGATGCCGCTGCCCGACTCCGAGGCGCAATCGCTCATTCGTCAGATGGAGGAGGGCGCCGTACGGGGCCCAATCAACTCGGTCAAGTTCGAAGTCGGCGAACAGGTGCGCGTCTCCGACGGACCGTTTGCGTCGTTCAACGGTACGGTGGAAGAAGTCGATCAGGATCGTTCGCGGCTCAAGGTCGCGGTTTCGATCTTTGGTCGCGCCACGCCGGTGGAGCTGGAATTCGCGCAGGTGGAGAAGGTATAGAGTTCTTCCTCTCCTCGCGTGCGAGGAGAGGCGTCTAAGCCGTGGGAGGCAAGCGCGGTTTGCCAGCCGCTGTAAGCCGCACCACTAACAGGAGTGTAGAATGGCAAAGAAGATTACCGGCTACGTCAAGCTGCAGGTGCCGGCGGGAGCGGCTAATCCGTCGCCGCCTATCGGCCCCGCGCTCGGCCAGCGCGGCCTCAACATCATGGAATTCTGCAAGGCGTTCAACGCGCAGACGCAGAAACTTGAGAAGGGCGCGCCGATCCCCGTCACCATCACGGTCTATGCCGACCGCTCGTTCACCTTCGAGATGCGTCAGCCGCCGGTTTCGCACTTCTTGAAGAAGGCGGCGAAGCTGGAGAGCGGCTCGAAGACGCCCGGCCGCGACGTGGCCGGCGCGGTGACCAAAGCGCAGGTGCGCGAGATCGCCGAGCAGAAGATGAAGGATCTGAACTGCGACACGATCGACGCGGCGATGCGCATGATCGAAGGATCGGCGCGGTCCATGGGGCTGGAGGTGAAGGCATGAGCTCGCTCGGCAAACGTACCACGGCAGCGCGCGAAGGCGTCGACCGCGAGAAGCTCTATCCGCTTTCGGATGCGGTGAAGATGGTCAAGGATCGCGCCAAGGCCAAATTCGACGAGACCATCGAGGTGGCGATGAACCTCGGTGTCGATCCGCGCCACGCCGATCAGATGGTGCGCGGCGTCGTCAACCTGCCGAATGGCTCCGGCCGCTCGGTCCGTGTCGCGGTGTTCGCCCGCGGCGCCAAGGCTGACGAGGCCAAGGCCGCAGGCGCCGACGTGGTCGGGGCCGAGGATCTGGTCGAAAAAGTGCAGGGTGGCGCCATCGACTTCGATCGCGTCGTGGCCACGCCTGATCTGATGCCGCTGGTCGGCCGCCTCGGCAAGGTTTTGGGTCCGCGCGGGCTCATGCCGAATCCCAAGGTCGGCACCGTGACCATGGATGTGACCACCGCGGTCAAGGGAGCCAAGGGCGGCTCGGTCGAATTCCGCGTCGAGAAGGCCGGCATCGTGCAGGCCGGTGTCGGCAAGGCATCGTTCTCCGCCGACAGCCTGGTGCAGAACATCATGGCGTTCGCCGATGCCGTGCAGAAATCGCGGCCAGCCGGCGCCAAGGGCCAGTTCATCAACCGCGTGGCGATTTCTTCCACCATGGGCCCCGGCGTGAAAGTCGACCCGGCAAGCCTGTTTGCGGCCGCTTCCAGCTAAGTCGACGGCACAACTGATTAGATGGCGGTTCCGTTTCACCGGAACCGCCATCATCGCCACACTTCAAAGCTCTGCCTTTCGGTCACCGTAGCGGCGCCAGCTGATCGACGACTTACCGCGCATACTCAGGCGCGGCTAGGCGGCACGACCTGGTGGAGATATCCGGGGTCGAATTCGCCGAGCGAGACGAGTTTCGGCCACGAGCGGATCAACAACCTGCCGCCCCTGAAGTCGGCGGCCTTGGTTTGACGCAGCGCCTGCATATGGCGATTGACGCTCACCAAAGACATGCCAAGCATTTCACCGAGCTGGGTTTGAGTGAGCGGCAGCGGACAGCTGTTGGCTTCCGTGAGATCGGCGAATTTGGCTCTGGTGAACTGCTCGCAAAAGAAATGCGCGATCCGCGCCGCGCCATGCCGGCTCGAATTGTTGGTGATGCTTTCGCGGAAGATTGCGGAATCAATCAGCGTTTCCCGCCAAACCGCAAATCCTATCGTCGGCCTTTCGTTGAATACTTTCATGAGTTGCTCATGCGCAATGGAGCAAACCAGGGCGCGTCCGACGGCGCAGACTGAATGATCCATGCTCTGCAGAAAGAGCCCCTGGGCGTCTGGCCAGTCGCCTGGATAGTGCAGAGCGAGATACTGTCGGGCACCGGACCTAAGCGTGTGAAACCGGGCCATGATCCCCTCGACCACAACCGCCGCGGCCTTCGGTTTGTCGCCCTGGGCGACGAAGTCTTCGCCGGCCGCGAGTTCGCGGATTTCGCAGCGCAGGCGGCGGATTGCGGCCACGTCGGCACTCTCGATCGGAGAGTGGAATCTCAGTTTGCGCAAAAGGATGTCGCTTGGCGCCATTTTTCCCGAGACCTGGGACGATATTGATCATAATCAACGTGCGGGCATCGGCTTTGGTTCATTATCAATTGATAAAGCGCTGCACCGGAAGAAGGCTATAACCGGCGTAGTCCCAGAGGATGCGTCATGCCAATCCGTCCTTTTCTTGCCGGCCAGCCATTCGACCCGGAGGTCATTGCCGTGATGTCGACGGCGCTGGAGAGCGTCTGCAAGGCGCTGGGCCTTAACATCGTGGATGACCCGGCCACGCGGCTCGTTGCGCAAAAGATCATTGAGCTCGCGCAGCGCGGGGTGCGCGACACAGCGATGCTGAGCGCGGCAGCGCTGAGCGAATTCAAAAACGATTGACGCGGTCAATGATCCGGGAGCGGCTGGCTGTCATTTGACTTGTTCGGTTCAACCGTCACTATTGGTACAATTATTGTCTTGCGGACGGGGGCCTCGCGCCGACGAACGGCAGCGTCGTGCCTGGTAGCGATAGGGAGGTCATCATGAGCAAGTCTCCGCTGACACTGCAGGCGCCAGCACCGCCGGATCCGGTCCCGGTGGCTCTTGACCCCGCAACGACGGCGCTACTCATCTTCGACATCGTCGATCCGATCTGTGCGCGACAGCCGAATTGCAAGACAAAGATGCTGCCGGCGATCGCTTCACTATTGGCACGAGCGCGAAAAGCCGGCGTTACCGTCGGTTACGGGACCCGCGCGCCGACAATGTCGAAATGGCTGCCGGAGGTTCTGCCTGCCGCCGGCGACATCAAAGTCGAAAGCCAGGCCCAGGACCGGTTCTATAAGACCGACCTCGACGCCATGTTGAAGGCCAAAGGAATTACCACGCTGATTCTTGCGGGCTGGAAGGTGAGCGGATCGGTGACCTACACCTCAGTCGGCGCGACGCTGCGCGGTTACACGGTCGTCGTTCCGGTCGATGCGAGCCTGGATGCCACGGATTTCGAAATCGCGGTCGGGCAATATCAAATCCTTCATCAGCACAGTGCGAATGCCGAAAACGAGCCTTTGAAAGCGGCGGCCTCGACGCTCAGCCGCACGGATCTGATCACGTTCAAATAGCGGAGCGGCTCCCGATGCCGCTGGCCAGCGTTGCCGTCTCGAGACGCAAGCTTGCTTGGATTGCCGTCGCCATCATCGGAGTTCTGGCGATTGGTGGCTTGTTGTCCAGTGTATTTCGAACCAGCAAGCTCGCCTTCACCGAGCCCGAGATTCAGGAGCGTCTGAACCAGCAACTGCCGAAGACAGTGCGGGGAGTGACGGTCGAGCGCGTGGCCGTCCATCTCGCACAGAATAGTCTGGCGCTGCGGATCGAGATCCAGGGCGCCGTCTTGCGCCGGCCTGTTGCCGCAGTCGTGTCGGCCCAAGGCGTGCCGCGTTACCAGAGCGACAGCGCGGAACTCTATTTCGATGCCGACGACGTCAAGCTCGATCAGCTGACGATTGCCGGCAGGACGGTCATCGGGGCAGACGATACGGCTTCGCGTTCACCGATGCTCGAAGCGGCCGGTCCGGCGGTGCAGCGGCTCGCCGACGCCGCGATCAAGGCATACTTGGCGACGCGGCCGGTGTACCGCTTCAAGAACGACTTCAAAGGTTTCGTGCTGAAGGCCTCGCTCGTCGGCGTGACGGTCAGCCAGAATGCATTGGTGGTGACGTTCTCGCTTTGGAATCTCACCGTGACGTGCGCAATCTATGCGTCGGTGCTAATTGGAATTCTGGCGATCGGCTATCTGCTCATTCGCCATCCGCTCTGGGGCTTGGAAACCGTCATAGATATTGCCACCACCACGATGACTCCATCGGGGTGACGTTGCGGTGCCGCGGAACGGCCGCGTTTAGCGATTCCTTCTAACGCGGTGCTGCAGGACAGCGCCGATCGCAATGAAGGAGAAAGCTGAATTGACCGCCATCACAAAATCTTGCTGGCTGCTCGCCTTGGCGCTCGCGGCGTCCTGCCTGCTCTCGACTGCTGGGCGGTCTGCCGGCGATCCTGGAAAAATCACTGCCGCCGTCGATGCCGCCTTCCGGCCGCTCGTGGCAAAATACGACGTGCCGATCGCCGTGGCGGTGACGGTGAACGGGCGGAGTATTTCTTCAATTATGGGGTCGCGTCGAAGGCAGACAACAAGCCGGTGACGAAGGAGACTCTGTTCGAGATCGGCTCGGTCAGCAAGACCTTCACCGCGACCCTCGCCGGTTACGCGCAAGCGCTCGGCAAGCTGTCTCTCGACGATCATCCCGGCAAGTACATGCCGGATGTGCGCGGCAGCGCCATCGACAAGGCAAGCCTCATCAATCTCGGCACCTTCACCGCCGGCGGCCTGCCGCTGCAATTGCCTGGGTCCGTCACGACCAACGCCGCGATGATAAGTTATCTCCGGCACTGGCAGCCGTCGGCCGTCCCGGGCGCGCAGCGCCGATACTCCAATCCCAGCATTGGTCTGTTCGGCTATGTCACCGCGCTGGCGATGAAGGGAGATTTCGCCAGCCTTATCGAATCCGAAATCTTTCCGGGCCTCGGCCTCGGACACAGCTACATCCATGTCCCCAAGGCGGCGATGGCCGACTATGCGTGGGGTTACAACAAGGACAACAAACCCGTCCGGGTCGGCCCCGGGGTTTTCGACGTCGAGGCCTACGGCGTCAAATCGAGCGCGGCCGATATGATCCACTACGTCGAGGCCAACATCCGGCCGGACAATCTCGCCGCGCCAATGCGGCGCGCTGTCGAGGGCACACACGTCGGCTATTTTCGGATCGGCGACATGGTGCAAGGGCTCGGCTGGGAGCAATACGCTTATCCGGTCACGCTCGACCGGCTGCTCGCGGGGAATTCCGACGCCATGATCATGAAGGCGCAGCCGGCGACGGCGCTGATGCCGCCGCTTGCTCCCTCACGGCCGGCGCTGTTCAACAAGACCGGCTCCACCAACGGGTTCGGCAGCTATGTTGCTTTCGTGCCCGGGAAAAACATTGGGATCGTGATGTTGGCGAACAAGAACGTCCCGATCCCGGCGCGCGTCACCGCAGCCTACGCGGTTCTTGAAGAGCTTTCGCCGGGCGGGCGTTAGAAACAAAGGGGCTTGGGGCTGGCATGGCAAACATGGAACCAAGTCCAGGTTCCGACATTGGAACAATGTTCGTCTGCCGAATAACGATTGCCCGCCATGGGGAGGCGCAATTGCCAAAGTCGCTCGTTGTTACCGCCATCTTCCTTCTGGGCGTATGTCCTGCGTCGGCCCGCGACAAGAACGTTCACTACATCACCTGTGAAATGGTCCGCGCCTATGTTGCGCAGGTGGGAGCAGCCCAGGCGAAGGCGGTCGCGCTCGCTCACGGCATGACGGTGTCGCAGGAGGAGCGAGCCAAGCGCTGCCTGGGCGGTTGAAGCCCGGGTTATCCGCTGCGATGACCACGGGCCAGCGGGGCTATCGTCCGCCGCATTACGCCGCCGCTTGCTTGCCCCATAGCGCCGCCGTGGCGATGCGCGCGCCCTCGGCGAGCGATTTCAGCTTCGCCCACATGATCGATGGATGAACACGGCGGGCGAACGGACTTTGCGCGAAGCCGCAATCGGTGCCGCCCATGACATTCTCGCGCCCGACGATTTTGGCAAGGCGCACGATGCGCTCGGCCACCAGTTCGGGATGCTCGACGATGTTGGTGGCATGGGAGATCACGCCGGGGATCAGCACTTGGCCGGGTCGCAGTTTCACCGTCTCCCACACGCGCCACTCATGGGCGTGGCGCGGATTGGCGGCCTCGAACGAGTAGGCGCCGACGCGTACCTGGAGCAGCGAGATCGATGATGTCTTTCAGCGGCACGTCGAAGGCATGTGGGCCGTTCCAACTGCCCCAGCAGATGTGATAGCGCGAGCGTTCTTCCGGGATGCCGGCAAGCGCGCGATTGAGCGCCGCGATGCGCAACTCCGCCCAGCGCCGGTAATCCGCCTTGCTCATCGGCGGCACCATGCGCTCGTACATGTAGGGCAGGAAGGCGTCATCGACCTGCACATGAAGGCCGGCATTGACAATGGCTTGGTATTCCTCGTGCAGCGCGTCGGCGAGCGCCATCAGATACGTTTCTTCGTCCTTGTAGTGCTCGATCTTGGCGCCGGGCAGGGCGCTTGCCGGCGCCACTACGGGGAGGAAGCCCGCGAGCGCCGGATGCTTGCCCTGTACCTTGGCGACGCCTGCTTTGAGGTTAGCAATGTCGCGGCTGACCTGCTGCTTGGAATATTTGATCGGGCCGTTGACGACGACACGTTTGCCGAGCCGCTTGGCGAGCCCGGTGGCGGCGTCATATTCGGCGTAGAACTCGGCGAAGGTCTGATGGTCGCGGCCGCCGCCCATCGACGCCATCGGATCGGCCATCTCTTCGGCGGTTGCGTTGCGTATGGTGATGCCTGACAGCCGCTTGAAGATGTAGAACGCCCAGTTGACGCCTTTGGCGAACTCGCCGTCGCTGACGACGTCGATGCCGACGGCCGCTTGCTGGCGCACGACTTCGGCCACGGATTCGCTTAGGCAAGTTTCGAACGCTGCTTCGTCGTAGGGCTTGCCGTCCTCGATGGCGCGCCAGAACTCGACTAGTTTCGGCGGCCGGATCAGGCTGCCAACATGGGTGGTCAGGATACGATCGGCGTTCTGCGGCATGTTGGGTCCTCCCTCACTTTGATCATCATGCTATGCCGGAGTGGATGCTTCGGCAAAACGCGGGAGAGTTGCTATGGCGGCCAAAGAACCGGTCGAGAAGAGTGGCGCATGTCACTGTGGCACCGTGCGATTTCGCGTGAAGCTAACAGACGGCTTTAACAACGTGCGGCGCTGCACCTGCTCGTATTGCCGGATGCGCGGCGGGGTCGTCGTGTCGGCAAATGTTGGCGATCTGTCGTTTCAGTCAGGCGAAGACGCACTGACGCTTTATCAATTCAACACGCGCGTCGCGCAGCACTATTTCTGCTCCAAGTGCGGCATCTATACCCACCACCGGCGCCGCTCGAATCCGAACGAGATAAGCGTCAGCGTCGCGTGCCTCGAGGGCGTGAGCCCGTTCGATTTCGACGACATCCCGGTTATCGATGGGGTCAACCACCCGACGGATCAGGGCGCGACACCAGGGACGGGTTATCAAATCACCGGCCACCTGCGCTACGTTCGCGGCGATGCCGCGTCGGCTTGAACGCTCCTAGCGTGGCACGCCGCCTTTGGCGGCGCTGGCCCGCGCTTTGTAGGTGATCCGGCCCGACTGGTCTGTGGGCAGGTGCTCGAGCAGGTGGGCTTTGACCCGCTCGACATCTGCCGGGGGCATCTTTCGCAGATATTGCACGGTGGTGTTGGCGAGCGCGGTCTGGCTCTGCCAGTAGGTGTCGAAATCCGGGTAGGTCACGTCGATCTCGATCATGCGCGTCTCGGGGTTTTCGAGCGATGCCGCCTGGAAGATTCTATCGAGCGCCTCGCGTTTTGAATTCTCGTGGCCCTGCATGTGTACGACGGTCACGCCGGTCGCTTCGATCGCTTCACGCAAGGGCTGCTGCGGCGAGCCGCCGTTGGTGAAATCCCACACGTAGGTTGCGATCGTTCCCCCGGGCTTCACCACGCGCTTCATCTCCGCAAGCGCCTTGGCCGGATCGGGAATGAAGGTGATGACGAGCGCCATACCGGCGGCATCGAATTCCCCGTCGCCAAACGGCAGCGACTGGGCATCTCCGACCCGAAAGTTCACCGCCTTTGCTGCGGACGTCGTACGGGCAAAGGCGATCTGGTCCGCGGACGGATCGATGGCCTGGACCTCGCGCGGGGCGCAGCGGTCAAGAAGCAGCTGGGTGAAGGCGCCGGTGCCGCAGCCGATGTCAGCCCACCGCAGGCCTCGCGGCAGATTGAGCCATTCCAGGAAGACTTCTCCGGCAGCCCGGCTCCAGCGGCCCATCATCCGTTCATAGGCTTCGCCGTCGGTGAAAAAGCTCTGGGTTTCGGTCATTTAAGCGCTCCTTCGCGCCGGTTGAGCTTCGACCAGCCCATATCAGCACAATTCATGGCTGCGGCGACCAGAATCTCCTTGGCAAAACCCAAGCAACGGGCTAAATATCCGCCATGGGCGTGCCGGCCCGGTTTGTCGGCACGCCTTTGTGCGCTTCTCAAAAACCCAGAGGTAGGCTGCTTCTTAGACCGGTCCAGCGTGGATTATCTAGGAGGCGGAGGAACTTGACGGTGATTGGGGGCGCGTCCTGTCCAAGACTGCAGGCGCCGGCAACGGCTTAAGTCGCAAGAACCTGCATAGACGGGTGTAGACCGGGACCTCCTCCATTCTTCCCGCGCCGGGATGAATGGTGGAGGCCTTCGGTTCTAACCTCGACGGCCCGGCATGGCCCCGCAAAGGCTGCGCCGGTGGGCAGGGTACCTGGCGGCGTGACCGCCAACCGGAGAGAGAACTTGGATCGCACGGCAAAAAGTGAACTCGTCGGCACCCTTGGCGAGGTCTTCAAATCCACCACGGTCGTCGTTGTCGCCCATTACGCGGGCCTGACGGTTGCCCAGATGCAGAATCTGCGACGGCAGATGAAGCAGGCGGGCGCGAGCGTGAAGGTGGCGAAGAACCGCCTGGCCAAGATCGCTCTGGAAGGCTCTGACGTTGCCTCGATTGCGCCGCTGCTCAAGGGACCGGCCCTGATTGCCTACTCGGGCGATCCGGTGGCGGCACCCAAGGTGGCGGTCGATTTCGCCAAGACAAACGAGCGTTTCATCATTCTTGGTGGCGCAATGGGCACGACCGCGCTCGACCCCAACGGGGTCAAGGCGCTGGCCGCGCTGCCGTCGCTCGATGAACTGCGCGCGAAGATCGTCGGCCTGATCCAGGCGCCGGCGACCAAGATCGCTCAGCTCGTCAATGCGCCGGCCGCCAAGGTCGCTCGTGTGGTCCAGGCGTATGCCTCGAAAAGCGGGGAAGACGCGGCGGCGTGAACGCGCTCCCGCATTGCAACGGTTAGAACTGAAGGACGAAACTCATGGCTGATCTACAGAAAATCGTAAGTGACCTTTCCAGCCTCACGGTGCTGGAGGCGTCCGAACTGGCAAAGCTCCTCGAAGAAAAATGGGGCGTGTCGGCTGCCGCCGCGGTTGCGGTTGCGGCGGGTCCCGCTGCGGCTGCCGCGCCGGCCGCCGAGGAGAAGACCGAATTCACGGTCGTGCTGGCGGCTGCCGGCGATAAGAAGATCGAGGTTATTAAAGAAGTCCGCGCCATTACCGGCCTGGGCCTGAAAGAGGCCAAGGACCTGGTCGAAGGCGCGCCGAAGCCGGTCAAGGAAGGCGTCAACAAGGACGACGCCGGCAAGATCAAGGCGCAGCTCGAAAAGGTCGGCGCCAAGGTTGAGCTTAAGTAAGCAGTGCTTACTTAAGAGGAGTTCCGGGCAGGCGCAGCAATGCCCGGAATTCCTGCAGGTTTTCAGCGTGGATGGTCCGGCCCCGGGCCGTCCATGAGTGCGTAGGCGAGCGGCGTGGTCCGGTCTGCAGCCGGATCACCAAAATGTGAGAATCGGGCGTCCGACGCCTGTCCCGACGGTCGCGATGGATTGCGGCCTTCTGGAGAGTCGTCTTGGTCGCTTCGACAACCCGGACCCGGGCAGGGTTCGGGCGCGATGGTTTGAGCCGGCGGGGTTCAAACGTCGCGGTTCGATTGAGCGAGAGGACATGATGGCGCAGACGTTTATCGGTCGGAAGCGCGTACGGAAGTTTTTCGGAAAAATCGAGGAAGTCGCGGAGATGCCGAACCTCATTGAGGTTCAGAAGGCATCCTACGACCAATTCCTCCTGGTGAAGGAGCCGGAAGGCGGGCGGCCCAACGAGGGTCTGCAGGCCGTCTTCAAATCGGTATTCCCGATCTCCGATTTCTCGTCGACCTCGATGCTCGAGTTCGTGAAATACGAATTCGAAGCGCCGAAATACGACGTCGATGAGTGCCGCCAGCGCGGCATGACCTACGCGGCGCCGCTGAAGGTTACGCTGCGGCTGATCGTGTTCGATATCGACGAAGAAACTGGCGCCAAGTCGGTGAAGGACATCAAAGAGCAAGATGTCTACATGGGCGACATTCCGCTCATGACCAACAACGGCACGTTTGTCGTCAACGGCACCGAGCGCGTCATCGTCTCGCAGATGCATCGCTCGCCGGGCGTGTTCTTCGACCACGACAAGGGCAAGACCCACTCATCGGGCAAGCTGCTGTTCGCCGCCCGCATCATTCCGTATCGCGGTTCCTGGCTCGACATCGAATTCGACGCCAAGGACATCGTCCATGCGCGCATCGACCGCCGCCGCAAGATTCCGGTGACGTCGCTGCTCTATGCGCTTGGCTTGAGCGGCGAGGAAATTCTCAACACCTTCTACAAGCAGGTCGCCTACAAGCGCACCAAGGACGGCTGGCGCGTTCCGTTCGACGCCACCCGGTTGCGTGGCTACAAGGCGATCAACGATCTGGTCGATGCCGACACCGGCAAGGTCGTGCTCGAAGCCGGCAAGAAACTCACCGTGCGTCAGGCGCGGCAACTCGCCGAAAAGGGCCTGAAGGCGCTGCGGCTGTCGGATGAGGAGCTCTACGGCCAGTACCTCGCCGAAGACCTGGTCAATCCGAAGACCGGCGAAATCTATGCCGAGGCCGGCGAGGAAATCACCGAGAAGAACCTCAAGCTGCTCAACGAGCAGGGCTACAAGGAACTGCCGCTTCTCAACATCGATCACGTCAATGTCGGCGCCTATATCCGCAATACCCTGGCGGTCGACAAGAACATGACGCGTGAAGACGCGCTGTTCGACATCTACCGCGTCATGCGTCCGGGCGAACCGCCGACGATCGACACGGCGTCGACCATGTTCAACTCGTTGTTCTTCGATCCGGAGCGTTACGACCTGTCCGCGGTCGGCCGGGTGAAGATGAACATGCGGCTCGACCTTGATGCGCCCGACACGATGCGCGTGCTGCGCAAGGAAGACGTCATCTCGGTCATCCGCACGCTGGTCGACCTGCGCGACGGCAAGGGCGAGATCGACGACATCGACCATCTCGGCAATCGCCGGGTGCGCTCGGTCGGCGAACTGATGGAAAATCAGTATCGCATCGGTCTGCTGCGCATGGAGCGCGCCATCAAGGAGCGCATGTCATCGGTCGATATCGACACGGTGATGCCGCAGGATCTGATCAATGCCAAGCCGGCGGCGGCGGCGGTGCGCGAGTTCTTCGGCTCGTCGCAGCTCTCGCAATTCATGGATCAGACCAACCCGCTGTCGGAGATCACCCACAAGCGGCGCCTGTCGGCGCTCGGCCCGGGCGGTCTCACGCGCGAGCGCGCCGGCTTCGAGGTGCGCGACGTGCACCCGACGCATTACGGCCGCATCTGTCCGATCGAGACGCCGGAAGGGCCGAATATCGGACTGATCAATTCGCTCGCCACCTACGCGCGGGTCAACAAATACGGTTTCGTCGAGACGCCGTATCGCAAAGTGAAGGACGGCCGCGTCACCGACGAGGTGATCTATCTGTCGGCGATGGAGGAGGGCCGCTACACGGTGGCGCAGGCGAACTCGGCCATCGACCCCAAGGGCCGCTTCACCGACGACCTCGTGGTCGTGCGTCATGCCGGCGACGTGCAGCTCATTCCGCCCGACAAGGTGGACTTCATGGACGTGTCGCCGAAGCAGCTTGTTTCGGTGGCGGCGGCGCTCATTCCGTTCCTTGAGAACGACGACGCCAACCGCGCGCTCATGGGCTCCAACATGCAGCGTCAGGCGGTGCCGCTGGTACGTGCCGAGGCGCCGTTCGTCGGCACCGGCATGGAAGGCGTGGTCGCCCGGGACTCCGGCGCCGCCATCGCGGCGCGCCGCACCGGTGTGGTCGATCAGGTCGACTCCACCCGTATCGTCATCCGCGCCACCGACGAGCCCGATCCGACCAAGCCGGGCGTCGACATCTATCGGCTGATGAAATTCCAGCGCTCCAACCAGAACACCTGCATCAATCAGCGGCCGCTGGTGAAAGTGGGCGATCAGGTCAAGAAGGGCGACATCATTGCCGACGGTCCGTCGACCGATCTCGGCGAACTCGCGCTCGGAAGGAACGTGCTGGTCGCGTTCATGCCGTGGAACGGCTACAACTTCGAGGATTCGATCCTGCTCTCAGAGCGGATCGTCAAGGACGACGTCTTCACTTCGATCCACATCGAGGAATTCGAAGTGATGGCGCGCGATACCAAGCTCGGCCCGGAAGAAATCACTCGCGATATTCCGAACGTCTCGGAAGAGACGCTGAAGAATCTCGACGAGGCTGGCATCGTCTATATCGGCGCCGAGGTTCGTGCCGGCGATATCCTGGTCGGCAAGATCACGCCGAAGGGCGAAAGCCCGATGACGCCGGAAGAGAAACTGCTGCGCGCCATCTTCGGCGAAAAGGCCTCTGACGTGCGCGACACCTCACTGCGGGTGCCGCCGGGCGTCCAGGGTACGGTCGTCGAGGTGCGTGTGTTCAATCGCCACGGCGTCGAGAAGGACGAGCGTGCGCTCGCCATCGAGCGTGAAGAGATCGAACGGCTCGCCAAGGACCGCGACGACGAGCAGGCAATCCTCGATCGCAACGTCTATGGCCGCCTCGCCGAACTCTTGGAAGGCCGTCAGGGAGTGGCCGGGCCCAAGGGCTTCAAGAAGGACACCAAGATCACCCGGGCGATCCTGGAAGAGTATCCGCGCTCGCAATGGTGGATGTTCGCTTCGCCGAACGACAAGATCATGGCGGAGATCGAAGCCATCCGTAAGCAGTACGACGAGTTGAAGAAACGGCTGGAACAGCGCTTCCTCGACAAGGTCGAAAAGCTGCAGCGCGGCGACGAACTGCCGCCCGGCGTCATGAAGATGGTCAAGGTCTTCGTCGCCGTGAAGCGCAAGATCCAGCCCGGCGACAAGATGGCCGGGCGCCACGGCAACAAGGGCGTGGTGTCGAAGATCGTGCCGCTCGAGGACATGCCGTTCCTTGCGGACGGCACGTCGGTCGATATCGTGCTCAATCCGCTCGGCGTGCCGAGCCGCATGAACGTCGGCCAGATCCTGGAGACCCATCTGGGCTGGGCCTGCGCCGGCCTCGGCCTGAAAATCGGGCAAGCTGTCGATCTCTATAACAGCAAGCACGATGCGAAGCCGCTGAAGGAGATGCTGCGCAAAGTCTACGGCGAGGAAGAGACCATCAAGTCGCTGGACGAGAAGGGCCTGATCGAACTCGGCTCCAATCTGCGCCATGGCGTGCCGATTTCGACGCCGGTGTTCGACGGCGCCAAGGAGGCGGATATCGAGCACATGCTCGATCTCGCCGGTCTCGACCATTCCGGACAGGTCACCCTGTTCGATGGGCGCACCGGTGAGTCGTTCGACCGTCAGGTCACGGTCGGGCACATCTACATGCTCAAGCTGCACCATCTTGTCGACGACAAGATCCACGCCCGCTCGATCGGTCCGTACAGCCTCGTCACCCAACAGCCATTGGGCGGCAAGGCGCAGTTCGGCGGCCAGCGGTTCGGCGAAATGGAGGTGTGGGCGCTCGAAGCCTACGGTGCCGCCTACACACTGCAGGAGATGCTGACGGTGAAGTCGGACGACGTCGCCGGCCGCACCAAGGTCTACGAATCGATCGTGCGCGGCGACGACGCGTTCGAATCCGGTATTCCGGAATCGTTCAACGTCCTGGTCAAGGAGATGCGCTCGCTCGGGCTGAATGTCGACCTGCACAACTCCAAGCAACAGCGTAACGGCGGCGACGTCGCCGAGGCGGCGGAATAATCGTCATGGCCGGGCTTGTCCCGGCCATCCACGTCTTCCCTGGCGAAGGCCAAGACGTGGATGCCCGGCGCAAGGCCCGGCATGACGGGTGAGAGCAGAATTTACGACAGCGGCCGATAGGATCGGCAAGCGGAGAAGACAATGAACCAAGAGATCATGAATTTTTTCAGCCCGCAGGTGCCGGCTCAGGTCTTCGACCAGATCCGGATTTCGATCGCGAGCCCGGAAAAGATTCTATCCTGGTCTTACGGCGAGATCAAAAAGCCGGAAACCATCAATTACCGCACCTTCAAGCCCGAGCGCGACGGCCTGTTCTGCGCGCGCATTTTCGGGCCGATCAAGGACTATGAGTGCCTGTGCGGCAAGTACAAGCGGATGAAATACAAGGGCATCATCTGCGAGAAATGCTCGGTCGAGGTGACGCTGTCGCGCGTGCGGCGCGAGCGCATGGGCCACATCGAGTTGGCGGCGCCGGTGGCGCACATCTGGTTCTTGAAGTCGCTGCCGAGCCGCATCGGTCTGCTGCTCGACATGACGCTGAAGGACCTCGAGCGCATCCTGTATTTCGAGTACTACGTCGTCATCGAGCCCGGCACCACGACGCTGAAGGAAGGCCAGCTCCTGTCCGAAGACGAGTACGTCAAGGCGCAAGACCAGCTCGGTCCCGACACGTTCACGGCAATGATCGGGGCGGAAGCGATTCGCGAGATGCTCAAAGCGCTCGATCTGGAAAAAATGGCCACGGGCCTCCGTCAGGAGATTATCGAGTCGAAGTCGGAGCTGAAGCCGAAGAAGCTCGCCAAGCGGCTCAAGCTGATCGAAGCCTTCATTCAGTCCGGCAACAAGCCGGAATGGATGATCCTGACGCATGTGCCGGTGATCCCGCCCGATCTGCGTCCGCTGGTGCCGCTCGACGGCGGCCGGTTTGCCACGTCCGATCTCAACGATCTGTACCGGCGCGTCATCAACCGCAACAACCGCCTCAAGCGGCTGATCGAGCTGCGCGCGCCTGACATCATCATTCGCAACGAAAAGCGGATGCTGCAGGAGGCGGTTGACGCGCTGTTCGACAACGGCCGTCGCGGCCGGGTCATCACCGGCGCCAACAAGCGGCCGCTGAAGTCGCTCGCCGACATGTTGAAGGGAAAGCAGGGCCGTTTCCGGCAGAACCTGCTCGGCAAGCGCGTCGACTATTCTGGCCGCTCGGTCATCGTGGTCGGTCCCGAGCTGAAGCTGCATCAGTGCGGACTGCCGAAGAAGATGGCGCTCGAGCTGTTCAAGCCGTTCATCTATTCGCGGCTCGACGCCAAGGGTCTGTCGACTACGGTGAAGCAGGCCAAGAAGCTGGTCGAGAAGGAAAAGCCGGAAGTCTGGGATATCCTGGACGAGGTGATCCGCGAGCATCCGGTGTTGCTCAACCGCGCACCGACGCTGCACCGCCTCGGCATCCAGGCATTTGAGCCGGTGCTGATCGAGGGCAAGGCGATCCAGCTGCATCCCCTGGTCTGCGCGGCGTTCAACGCCGACTTCGACGGCGACCAGATGGCGGTACACGTGCCGCTGTCGCTGGAAGCGCAGCTCGAAGCCCGCGTGCTGATGATGTCGACCAACAACATCCTGCACCCGGCGAACGGCGCGCCCATCATCGTGCCGTCGCAGGATATCGTGCTCGGCCTCTACTATCTTTCGATCGTGGCCGACAACGGTCCCGGCCAGTTCAAACTCGAACTGCACACCGAGGAGCAGCTCAAGCAGGATCCGAAGAAGCGAAACATCGTGCAGGGCTATTTCCGCAACGTCAGCGAAGTCGAGCATGCGCTCGCGGAAAAGACCGTCGGCCTGCACAGCAAGATCAGATACTCGTGGCTGGGCGTCGACGAGAACGGCAAAACGTTCCGCAAGACGTACGATACGACGCCGGGCCGCGTGTTGTTGGGCGAAGTGCTGCCCAGACACGTCAAGGTTCCGTTCGACCTCGTCAACAAGCTGATGACGAAGCGCGAAATCTCGTCGATGATCGACACGGTCTATCGCCACTGCGGTCAGAAGGAGACGGTGATCTTCTGCGATCGCGTGATGGCACTCGGCTTCTTTCACGCGTTCAAGGCCGGCATTTCGTTCGGCAAGGACGACATGGTGGTGCCGCACTCCAAGAAGAAGATCGTCGAAGATACGCGCGAGCAGGTCAAAGACTTCGAGCAGCAATACAACGACGGCGTCATCACGCAGGGCGAGAAATACAACAAGGTTGTCGACGCCTGGTCGAAATGTACCAAGCGCATCGCCGATGAGATGATGAAGGAGATCTCGGCGTCTCGTCCCGGTGCCGGCAAAAACGCCGAGGCGCAGGTCAACTCGATCTACATGATGGCGCATTCCGGTGCCCGCGGTTCGAGCGAGCAGATGCGCCAGCTTGCCGGCATGCGCGGCCTGATGGCGAAGCCGTCGGGCGAGATCATCGAGAGCCCGATCATTTCCAACTTCAAGGAAGGGCTCTCGGTGCTCGAGTACTTCAACTCGACCCACGGCGCCCGCAAAGGCCTCGCCGATACCGCGCTGAAGACGGCCAACTCCGGTTATCTGACTCGGCGTCTCGTCGACGTGGCGCAGGATTGCATCATCACCACAGAGGACTGCGGCACTACGCAGGGCATCAAGGTGCGGGCCATCATCGATGCCGGCACCGTCGTGGCCTCGTTGGCGAGCCGCATTCTCGGCCGCACCACGGCGGAGGATGTTCGCTCGCCGTCGGGCAGCGAGGTGTTGGTGCCGAACGGCACGCTGCTCGATGAGAAGGACATCGAGCGGGTGGTCAATGGCGGGGTCCAGGAGGTGCGCATCCGTTCGGTGCTCACCTGCGAAACCACAAGCGGCGTATGCGCTCTGTGCTACGGGCGCGATCTCGCCCGCGGCACGCCGGTCAACATGGGCGAGGCGGTAGGCGTCATCGCCGCGCAGTCGATCGGCGAGCCGGGCACGCAGCTGACGATGCGGACGTTCCACATCGGCGGCGCCGCGCAGCTCTCCGAGCAGTCGTTCGTCGAATCGAACTTCGAGGGCACGGTCAAGATCCGGAACAAGAACGTCATGCGCAATTCGGACGGCGCTGACATCGTCATGAGCCGCAATCTCGTGGTTGCGGTGGTCGATCCGGACGGCACCGAGCGCGCGACGCATCGCATCCCGTACGGCGCCCGGCTCCGGGTTGGGGACGATGCCCACATCGCTCGCGGCCAGCGTATCGCCGAATGGGATCCGTACACTCGGCCGATCCTCACCGAGGTCGAGGGCCATGTCGGCTTCGAGGACCTGATCGAGGGTCAGTCGATGTCGGAAACTCTCGACGAGACCACCGGCATTGCCAAACGTGTGGTGATCGATTGGCGGACCGGCTCGGCGCGCAATCAGGCCGATTTGCGGCCGGCGCTGGTCCTCAAGGGCAAGGACGGCAAGATCCTGAAACTCGCGCGCGGCGGCGACGCCCGCTACATCCTCGCCGTCGATGCCGTCATCTCAGTCGATCCGGACGGCCATGTGAAGGCGGGCGACGTCATCGCCCGCATCCCGACCGAGAGCGCCAAGACGCGCGACATCACCGGCGGTCTGCCGCGTGTTGCAGAGCTGTTCGAGGCGCGGCGACCGAAGGAGGCGGCGGTCATCGCCGAAATCTCAGGCACGGTGCGCTTCGGCCGCGACTACAAGAACAAGCGGCGTATCGCCATCGAGCCTGCCAACAAGGACGAGGAGGCCAAGGAGTATCTCGTCGCCAAGGGCAAGCACATCTATCTGCAGGATGGCGACGTCATCGAGAAGGGTGACTACATCGTCGAAGGCAACCCGGCGCCGCACGATATTCTGGCGATCAAGGGCGTCGAGGAGCTGGCCGGCTACCTGGTCAACGAAATCCAGGACGTCTACCGGCTGCAGGGCGTGGCGATCAATGACAAGCATATCGAAGTGATCGTCCGCCAGATGCTGCAGAAGGTGGAGATCGACGACTCCGGCGAGACCGACATGATCCAGGGCGATCAGATCGATCGGATCGAGTTCGACGAGAACAACGCCCGGGCGGTCGAGGAAGGAAAGAAGCCGGCGGTGGCGCATCCCGTGCTGCTCGGCATCACCAAGGCTTCGCTCCAGACCCGCTCGTTCATCTCGGCGGCGTCATTCCAGGAGACCACGCGCGTGTTGACCGAGGCCGCGGTCAACGGCAAGGCCGACACACTCGACGGGCTCAAGGAGAACGTCATCGTCGGCCGGCTGATCCCCGCCGGTACCGGCGCGATGATGAACAAGGTGCGCGAGATCGCGATCAAGCGTGACCAGCTCATTCTCGCCGAACGCGAGAAGGAAGCCGCGATCAAGGCCGAAGCATCGGCCGAGCCCGCGGCGCTGCCGGCCGCGGAGTAATCGCCGCGCAATCAATGAGTCAAAGGGCCGCCCACGTGGCGGCCCTTTTGTTTGAAGGGAACGAGAGGGAGGGAGTCGCAATGGACCTGAAAGTCCTCAGTGGCGGCGCCATGCAGGGCCTTATGGGCGAGGCGGTGCCGCTGTTCGAGCGCGGCGGTGGCTACAAGATTGCGGTCGAGATCGGCCTGACCTCGGCGTTAAGGAAAGCGGTTGCGGACGGCGCTGTCTTTGACATCGCCTTGTTGCCGCGGCCGGACATCGACGCGCTGGCACAGGCCGGCAGGATCGCCGCCGGGAGCGTGACCGACGTCGCCCGCTCGGCGATCGGGGTGGCGGTGCGCGCCGGTGCGCCGAAGCCCGATATATCGAGCGTCGATGCTTTCAAGCGTACCGTTTTGCAGGCACCTTCCGTGACCTACAGCGACGGGCCCAGCGGGCTCTATATCGCCGGTCTCATGGAGCGGCTTGGGCTCGCTGAGGCGATGAAATCCAAGACAAAGTTGACCACCGGGCCGGTTGCCGAGTTGCTGGCGCGCGGCGAGGCCGAGCTTGGCCTGCAGCAGATCGTGGCGATCCTGCCGGTCAAGGGCGCGGACCTGGTCGGTCCGCTGCCGGGCGAACTGCAGAATATTATCGTTTACGCCGCCGGAATTTCGGCCGCTGCCCGGCAAAGCACTGCCCAAAGCACCGCCGCAGCCGATCTGATCAGGTTTTTGGCTACGCCCGAGGTAGTGCGCATCATTCGGGCCAAAGGCTTGGAGCCGGGCTGAGGGCAGGCCCAGAACACGGCAGATGTGCTTGCGCCATCGGACTTTTTCGACGGGTTTGTCTTGACTTCGCCGCACTGCGCCGATACATACGCCGCACTTTACGGCAGGCGGTGAGCTTCGCCCGTCGGAACGGCTGCCGGGTCCCCTTTTAAGTCCTTGAAAGTCGTTTGCTTTCACGGCCGGGGCACGGCCTGACGCCTCGACACAAGCAGGCTCAAACGCTGCCTCTGACTTAAGACGAAGTCAGATCTTTGGAGCATGACCGCGGTCGCAATCCCGTGGTCCTCTGCGATGGCCAAGCGCCCCTCCGCAACTGGAAGCGGATGGCGCGATTTGGCTTTGCGTGACGGATTCAAGCCTCGGCGCGAGCCCAGGCATATCAGCGGGGCAAGGCCCTGCTCGGAAGCGAGACGGAACGGATGCCGACGGTCAACCAGCTCATTCGTAAGCCGCGCGTGGTGCAGCATGCGAAAAAGAAAGTGCCGGCCTTGCAGCAGTCGCCGCAGAAACGCGGCGTCTGCACGCGCGTCTACACGACCACGCCGAAGAAGCCGAATTCGGCGCTGCGCAAGGTCGCCAAGGTGCGTCTCACGAATGGCTTCGAGGTTATCGGCTACATCCCCGGCGAGGGCCATAACCTGCAGGAGCACTCGGTGGTGATGATCCGCGGTGGCCGCGTGAAGGATCTTCCGGGTGTGCGCTATCACATTCTGCGCGGCGTCCTCGACACTCAGGGCGTCAAGAACCGCAAGCAGCGCAGGTCGAAATACGGAGCCAAGAGGCCGAAATAGTCGGCCTTTTTGCGTTCACAGGAACGAGAGACGAAGGAAAGAACGAGATGTCCCGCCGCCACAGGGCAGACAAGCGCGAAATCCTCCCGGACCCGAAGTTCGGGAATATCGTCGTCAGCAAGTTCATGAACTCGGTGATGCACGCCGGCAAGAAGTCGGTGGCGGAGAATATCGTCTACGGCGCGCTCGACATCATCGAGGGCAAGACCCGCGGCAATCCGATCAACGTTTTTCAGCAAGCGCTCGACAACGTCATGCCGACAATCGAGGTGCGCTCCCGCCGCGTCGGCGGCGCTACCTATCAGGTGCCCGTTGAGGTTCGGACCTCGCGGCGCCAGGCGCTTGGCATTCGTTGGATCATTTCCGCGGCGCGCGACCGCAACGAGAAGACGATGACGGAGCGGCTGTCCGCGGAGTTGCTCGATGCATCCAATAACAGGGGGAACGCCGTGAAGAAGCGCGAGGACACGCACCGGATGGCCGAGGCCAACCGCGCATTCTCGCACTATCGCTGGTGAACCTGGCGACAGCGAAGGAAAATTACCCCCATGCCCCGCATCCATCCCATCGAAGACTATCGCAACTTCGGCATCATGGCCCACATCGATGCCGGCAAGACGACGACGACCGAGCGCGTCCTGTATTACACCGGCAAGAGCCACAAGATTGGTGAGGTGCATGAAGGCGCCGCCACCATGGATTGGATGGAGCAGGAGCAGGAGCGCGGCATCACGATCACGTCGGCCGCCACGACTGCATTCTGGAATGGCAAGCGCCTGAACATCATCGATACGCCCGGGCACGTCGATTTCACCATCGAGGTGGAACGCTCGCTGCGCGTGCTGGACGGCGCGGTATGCGTGCTGGACTCGAACCAGGGTGTTGAGCCGCAGACCGAGACGGTCTGGCGGCAGGGCGATCGCTACGACGTGCCGCGCATCGTCTTCTGCAACAAGATGGACAAGATCGGCGCGGATTTCTTCCAGTGCCTGAAAGATATTGTTGATCGCCTCGGCGCAAAGCCGGTAGCAATCCAATTGCCGATCGGTGCGGAAAATCAGTTCAAAGGCATCATCGATCTGGTTCGTATGGTCGGCGTGGTGTGGGACGAAGAGACGCTCGGCGCCAAGTATCAGGACGTCGAAATCCCGGCAGATCTGCTCGATCAGGCCAAGGAATACCGCGAGAAGCTCGTGGAGGCCGCGGTCGAGCTCGACGACGACGCCATGACCGCCTACCTCGAAGGCAAGGAGCCTGACGAGGCTACGCTGAAGCGCCTCATTCGCAAGGCCACGATCGCTGGCACGTTCTTTCCGGTGCTGTGCGGCTCGGCGTTCAAGAACAAGGGTGTGCAGCCGCTGCTCGACGCCGTGGTTGATTACCTGCCGTCGCCGATCGATGTGCCGGCGGTGAAGGGCGTAGATCTCAAAGGCAACGAGGTCGAGCGCAAAGCTTCCGACGCCGAGCCGATGTCGCTCTTGGCCTTCAAGATCATGGACGATCCGTTCGTCGGCACCATTACCTTCTGCCGCATCTACTCGGGCAAGCTCGAGAGCTCGACCGGCGTGATGAACTCGACCAAGGACCGCAAAGAGCGCGTCGGTCGCATGTTGCTGATGCACGCCAACAATCGCGAAGACATCAAGGAAGCCTATGCGGGCGACATCGTCGCGCTGGCGGGACTCAAGGAAGTGCGCACCGGCGATACGCTGTGCGATCCGCAGAATGCCGTGATCCTGGAAAAGATGGAATTCCCCGAGCCGGTCATCGAGATCGCCATCGAGCCGAAGTCGAAGGCCGATCAAGAAAAACTCGGCGTCGCCTTGGCCAAGCTCGTGGCCGAGGACCCATCGTTCCGCGTCTCGACCGATCAGGAGTTTGGCCAGACCATCATCAGGGGGATGGGCGAACTCCACCTCGACATCAAGGTCGATATCCTCAAGCGCACCTATAAGGTCGACGCCAATATCGGCGCGCCGCAGGTTGCGTATCGCGAGAAGATCACCCGGACGGCGACCGTCGATTACACTCATAAGAAGCAGACCGGCGGTCACGGCCAGTTCGCCCGCATCAAGATCGTCGCCGAGCCGGGCGAGCCCGGCAGCGGCTTCGTGTTCGAGAACGAGATCGTCGGCGGATCGGTGCCCCGGGAATTCTTCCCGGCCGTTGAAAAAGGCCTAGAAGGCCAAATGAGTACTGGCGCGATCGTCGGCTTTCCGGTGGTCGATCTGAAGGTCAGCTTGGTGGACGGCGCTTCTCACGACGTTGATTCGTCGGCCATGGCGTTCGAGATCGCGGCGCGCGCCGCAATGCGCGAGGCGCTGCAGAAGGGCGGCTCGGTGCTGCTTGAGCCGATCATGAAGGTCGAGGTGGTGACGCCGGAGGACTACACCGGCTCGGTCATCGGCGATCTGAACTCGCGGCGCGGCCAGATTCAGGGCCAGGACATGCGCGGTAACGCCAATGTCATCTCGGCGATGGTGCCGCTCGCCAACATGTTCTCTTATGTCAACAACCTGCGCTCCATGAGTCAGGGGCGCGCTACATTCACCATGCAGTTCGATCACTACGCCGAAGTGCCAAAAGGCGTGGCAGACGAGGTTCAGGCGAAGCTCGCCTGACGATCATTCACACAAGCTTGCGAAGCAGTTTGAGTTAAAGCGGAACGGAGAGCCCCATGGCCAAGGAAAAATTCAATCGCAATAAGCCGCATTGCAACATCGGCACGATCGGCCACGTCGATCACGGCAAGACGTCGCTGACGGCGGCGATCACCAAAGTCCTGGCGGAGAAGGGTCAGGCCCAGTACACGGCCTACGACCAGATCGACAAGGCGCCGGAAGAAAAGGCGCGCGGCATCACCATCGCCACCGCGCACGTCGAGTACGAGACCGACAAGCGGCACTACGCGCACGTCGACTGCCCCGGGCACGCCGACTATGTGAAGAACATGATCACCGGCGCGGCGCAGATGGATGGCGCGATTCTGGTGGTAAGCGCAGCCGATGGTCCGATGCCGCAGACCCGCGAGCACATTCTGCTCGCCCGTCAGGTCGGCGTTCCGGCGCTCGTCGTGTTCCTCAACAAGGTCGACATGGTCGACGATCCGGAGCTCCTTGAACTCGTCGAACTCGAGGTTCGCGAGCTGCTGTCCAAGTACAATTTCCCCGGTGACAAGATTCCGGTGATCAAAGGCTCGGCGCTGATGGCGCTCGAAGACAAGGACGCGAAGCTCGGCAAGGAAGCGATCTTCGAACTGATGAAGGCGGTGGACGATTATATCCCGCAGCCGGAACGTCCGAAGGATCAGCCGTTCCTGATGCCGGTTGAAGACGTTTTCTCGATCTCGGGCCGCGGCACGGTGTGTACCGGCCGTATCGAGCGCGGCGTCATCAAGGTCGGTGAGGAAGTCGAGATCGTCGGCATCAAGCCGACCACCAAGACTGTCGTCACTGGCGTCGAGATGTTCCGCAAGTTGCTCGATCAGGGCGAGGCGGGCGACAACGTTGGTTGCCTCCTGCGCGGCACCAAGCGCGAAGAGGTCGAGCGCGGCCAGGTGTTGTGCAAGCCGGGTTCGGTCAAGCCGCACACCAAGTTCAAGGCTGAGGCCTACATCCTCACCAAGGAAGAGGGCGGTCGTCACACGCCGTTCTTCACCAACTACCGGCCGCAGTTCTATTTCCGCACCACGGACGTGACCGGCGTGGTGACGTTGCCGGAGGGCACCGAGATGGTAATGCCCGGCGACAACATCGCCATGGAAGTGACGCTGATCGTGCCGATCGCCATGGAGGAGAAGCTGCGCTTCGCCATCCGCGAGGGCGGCCGCACCGTCGGTGCCGGCGTGGTGGCGAGCATCGTTGAATAGGACAGCCATGTCGTCATGCCCGGCCTCGCGCCGGGCATCGACTTGAGGATTGACGGAAGACGTGGATGGCCGGGACTAGCCCGGTCGCGACGGGCAGAAAGACGAACCGATGAACGGCCAGAACATAAGAATCCGGCTCAAGGCGTTCGATCACCGCATCCTCGATGCGTCGACGCGCGAGATCGTCAATACGGCCAAGCGCACCGGTGCGCAGGTGCGGGGGCCTATCCCGCTGCCGACCAAGATCGAGAAATTCACGGTGAACCGCTCGCCGCACGTCGACAAGAAGAGCCGCGAACAATTCGAAATGCGCACGCACAAGCGTCTGCTCGACATCGTCGATCCGACGCCGCAGACCGTGGATGCGCTGATGAAGCTCGATCTCGCCGCCGGCGTCGACGTCGAGATTAAGCTGTAAGAGCGCGAAAAGGGATTTCGAACATGCGTTCCGGGGTGCTCGCGCAGAAGGTGGGAATGACACGGCTGTTCACCGACTCCGGTGAACACGTGCCGGTGACGGTGCTTCGTCTCGGCAATTGCCAGGTCGTCGCCCACTGTACCAAAGACAAGAACGGCTACGTGGCGCTGCAGCTCGGCTCCGGCGTGCGCAAGCCGCAACGCGCCAATCGCGCCGATCGCGGCCATTTCGCCGTCGCCAAGGTCGAACCCAAGCGCAAGCTTGCCGAGTTCCGCGTCGATGATGATGCGCTGATTCCGATCGGCGCCGAGATTACGGCGGATCATTTCGTCGTCGGCCAGTTTGTCGATGTCACCGGCACTTCGACCGGTAAGGGTTGGGCCGGTGCGATGAAGCGCTGGAATTTCGCGGGCCTGCGCGCCAGCCATGGCGTGTCGATTTCGCACCGTTCGATCGGCGGCACCGGCGGCCGTCAGGATCCGGGCAGGACCTTCAAGAACAAGAAGATGTCCGGTCACCTGGGTGTCGACCGGGTGACCACGCTCAATCTCAAAGTGGTGCAGACCGATGTCGAGCGCGGCCTCATTCTGGTCGAAGGCGCCGTTCCGGGCGTCAAAGGTGGCTGGATCACGGTGCGCGATGCGGTGAAGAAGAAACTGCCGGACGGCGTGCCAAAGCCCGGAAAATTCAAGCTCGCCGACAACGCGGCTGAGGCGCCTGTCTCGATCAATGGGCAGAGCGGGGAGGGCGCGTGATATGGAACTGAAAGTCAGCACGCTCGACGGCGGCGAAGCCGGATCGGTCACGCTTTCGGACGCGATCTTCGGACTCGATCCGCGCACCGACATCATTCATCGCTGTGTCGTTTGGCAGCTTGCTAAGCGCCGCGCCGGCACGCACGCGGTCAAGGGCCGCGCCGACATCGCGCGCACCGGCAAGAAGATGTACCGGCAGAAGGGCACCGGCTCCGCGCGCCACGGTTCGGCGCGCGTTAATTTGTTCCGCGGCGGCGGCCGCTCGTTCGGCCCACAAGTGCGCAGCCACGAGATCGGCCTGCCGAAAAAGGTCCGGGCGCTCGCGCTCAAGCACGCGCTCTCCGCCAAGGCGAAGGATGACGGCATCATTGTCATCGATGCGCTCGCGGTGAAGGATGGCAAGACCAAGGAGCTGCGTTCGAGCTTCGCCAAGCTCGGCCTCGCCAATGCGCTGTTCATCGACGGCGCCGAGGTCGCGGCCAACGTGCTCGCGGCGGCGCGCAATATTCCGAATATCGACGTGCTGCCGGTCGCCGGCATCAACGTCTACGATGTCATGCGGCGGCATAAACTGGTGCTTACCCGCGCCGCAGTCGATGCGCTGGAGGCGCGCTTCAAATGACCACCAGCGATCCGCGTCATTACGACGTCATTCTGTCGCCGGTCATCACCGAGAAGGCGACGAATGCATCCGAGCACAACAAGGTGATCTTCAAGGTCGCCATGCACGCCACCAAGCCGCAGATCAAGGAAGCGGTGGAGCGGCTGTTCGACGTCAAGGTCAAGAGCGTCAACACGCTGCATCGGCGCGGCAAGTGGAAGATCTTCAAGGGCCGGGTCGGGCGCACGTCCGACACCAAGCGCGCGGTCGTGACCCTGCAAGAGGGCCAGACGATCGACGTGACGACGGGACTGTAAGGGAGCGGCGCGATGGCACTGAAATCCTACAATCCAGTCACGCCGGGCCAGCGCCAGCTGGTGCTGGTCGATCGCTCGGGACTCTACAAGGGTGAGCCGGTCAAGGTGCTCACCGAAGGCAAGAGCTCGAGCGGCGGCCGCAACAATTCCGGGTCGATCACCAGCCGCTATCGCGGCGGCGGTCACAAGAAGGCGTATCGCATCATCGACTTCAAGCGGCGCAAGTTCGACGCCCCCGCCAAGGTCGAGCGGATCGAATATGACCCGAACCGCACCAGCTTTATCGCGCTGATCAAATACGAAGATGGCACGTTGAATTACATCCTGGCGCCGCAGCGCCTGTCAGCCGGCGACACGGTCGTGGCGGGCGAATATGTCGACGTCAAACCCGGCAATGCCATGCCGGTCGCCAACATCCCGGTCGGCACCATCGTCCACAATGTCGAGCTGAAAATCGGCAAGGGCGGGCAGATCGCGCGTTCGGCCGGCACCTACGCCCAGATCGTTGGCCGCGACGGCGAGTACGTGATCCTGCGCCTGAATTCCGGTGAGCAGCGCCTGGTACACGGCCGCTGCATCGCCACCGTCGGCGCAGTGTCCAATCCGGACAACATGAACGTGTCGATCGGCAAGGCGGGGCGCAACCGCTGGATGGGTTGGCGCGGCCATGTCCGCGGCGAGACCATGAACCCGGTCGATCATCCGCTCGGCGGCCGCACGCGCGGCGGACGCCACCCGGTGACGCCGTGGGGCAAGCCGACCAGAGGTGCAAAGACGCGTAAGAACAAGAGCACCACCAAATTCATCATGCTGAGCCGCCACGCGCGGAAGAAGAAGAAATAGGAGCGACGGCGATGGCGCGTTCGGTTTGGAAGGGTCCGTTTTTCGACGGCTATCTGATGAAGAAGGTCGACGCGGTGCGCGCGTCGGGCCGTCATGAGATGATCCGTATCTGGTCGCGACGTTCGACCATTCTGCCGCAGTTCGTCGGGCTGACGTTTGGCGTCTACAACGGCCAGAAGCACATTCCGGTGATTGTCACCGAGGAGATGGTCGGCCACAAGTTCGGGGAATTCGCGCCAACGCGCTCGTTCTACGGACACTCATCTGATCGCAAGGCCAAGCGCTCGACTGGAGCGCCGTCCGGCGGCGGTGGCGCGTCGGCTCCGGCACCTGCGGCCGGCGGCGGATCGTAAGGCGGGGAGAAGGATCATGAGCAAGAAAGGCCGTGAGCGTTCGCTTGCCGACAACGAGGCCAAGGCGGTGTCGCGCATGCTGCGGGTGAGCCCGCAGAAGCTGAACCTGCTGGCGCAGCTGATCCGCGGCAAGAAAGTTTCGGCCGCGCTCGCCGATCTCGAATTTTCGCGTAAGCGCATCGCTCACGATGTGAAGAAGTGTCTTGAGTCGGCGATCGCCAACGCCGAGAACAATCATGACCTCGACGTCGACGATCTCGTCGTGGTGCAGGCCCATGTCGGCAAGGCGCTGGTAATCAAGCGGCATGCGCCGCGCGCGCGGGGCCGGGTGGGTGCGATTTTCAAGCCGTTCGCCAACCTCACCATTGTGGTGCGTGAGGTTGAGGCGCCGGCGAATTAAGGGACGCGGTCAGGAGAGGACCATGGGTCAAAAAGTCAATCCGATCGGGCTTCGGCTCGGCATCAACCGCACCTGGGATTCGCGCTGGTATGCGGGCAAGACGAGCTACGGCTCGTTGCTGCACGAGGACATGGAGATCCGGAAGGTTCTGATGGCGGAGCTCAAGCAGGCCGCCGTTTCCAAGATCGTGATCGAGCGTCCGCACAAGAAGTGCCGCGTCACTATTCACTCGGCGCGTCCTGGCGTTGTGATCGGCAAGAAGGGCGCGGACATCGAAAAATTGCGGCGCAAGGTCGCCGATCTCACCAAGAGCGATGTGGTGATCAACATCGTCGAAATCCGCAAGCCCGAGCTCGATGCCCAGCTTGTCGCCGAATCGATCGCCCAGCAGCTCGAGCGGCGTGTCGCGTTCCGCCGCGCCATGAAGCGCGCTGTGCAGTCGGCCATCCGGCTTGGCGCCGGGGGCATCCGCATCAATTGTTCGGGCCGGCTCGGCGGCGCCGAAATCGCACGCATGGAATGGTATCGCGAGGGCCGGGTGCCGCTGCACACGCTGCGCGCCGATGTCGATTACGGCGTCGCCACGGCGTTCACGACCTACGGCACCTGCGGCGTGAAGGTCTGGATCTTCAAGGGTGAGATCATGGAGCACGACCCCATGGCTCAGGACAAGAAGATGGCCGAAGGCGAGGCCGGTCGTCCGCGGCGCGACGCGGCGTGAGCGAGTACGGACAGAACAGGTAACACAAGGCGTTCGCCATGCTGCAACCGATGCGCACCAAATTCCGCAAGGCCCATAAGGGCCGAATCAAGGGCATCGCCACGAGCGCGGCCGAGCTCGCGTTCGGCCAGTTCGGCCTCAAGGCGATGGAGCCGGATCGCGTCACCGCGCGGCAGATCGAAGCCGCACGCCGCGCGCTCACCCGACACATGAAGCGAGCCGGCCGCGTCTGGATCCGCTTGTTTCCCGATGTGCCGGTGTCGAAAAAGCCGCTCGAGGTGCGCATGGGCTCGGGCAAGGGCGCGCCGGAATTATGGGTCGCCCGGGTCAAGCCCGGCCGTATCATGTTCGAGGTTGACGGAGTCCCGGTGCAGGTCGCCAAGGAAGCGCTGGCGCTTGCCGCGGCCAAACTGCCGATCAAAACCCGCTTTGTCGAACGGATTAGCGAGTAGACGTGTCATGAAAGCGGCGGACATCAAAACGATGACGATCGATCAGATCGATGATGAAGTGCTCAAATTGAAGAAAGAACAGTTCAATCTGCGCTTCCAGCGCGCCACCGGGCAATTGGAGAATACTGCCCGCGTGCGCGAGGTGCGGCGCGACATCGCGCGGCTGAAGACGGTCGCCCAGCAAAAGCGCCAAGGTTCGGCGAAGCCCGCCGCGGCGAGGAGTTGAAAGGTTTTTTCGGATGCCCAAGCGGACCCTGCAAGGCGTCGTCGTCGGCGACAAACAGAGCAAGACTTTGGTGGTGCGCGTCGAGCGCCGCTACACCCATCCTCTGTTCAAGAAGACGGTGCGCCGGTCAAAGAAATATTACGCGCACGACGAGAACAACGAGTTCAAGGTCGGCGACATGGTGTGGATTGAAGAACACCGACCCATCTCCAAGCTCAAACGCTGGGCGGTGGTTCGCGGCGAGAAGAAAAAGGCCTCCTGAGGGAGGCGTGGTGAAGACTGTTTGGGGTAGCCCATGATCCAGATGCAGAGCAATCTTGATGTGGCGGACAATTCCGGCGCGCGCCGCGTCATGTGCATCAAGGTGCTGGGCGGTTCGAAGCGCAAATACGCCACCATCGGCGACGTTATCGTCGTTTCGGTGAAGGAGGCGATTCCGCGCGGCCGCGTGAAGAAGGGCGACGTGATGAAGGCTGTCATCGTGCGCATCTCGAAGGATATCAAGCGCGCCGATGGCTCGATCATCCGCTTTGACCGCAACGCCGCCGTGCTGATCAATCCGCAGATGGAGCCGGTTGGCACGCGCATCTTCGGCCCGGTGCCGCGCGAGCTGCGCGCCAAGAACCACATGAAAATCATTTCGCTTGCGCCCGAGGTGCTGTGATGGCGGCGAGACTTAAAAAGGGCGACAAAGTCGTCATTATTGCCGGACGCGACAAGGGTCGCACCGGCGAGATCATCGAGATGCGTCGCGGCGAGGACCGCGCGCTGGTGCGTGGCGTCAACGTCGTCAAGCGCCATCAGACGCAGACCGCAACGCAGGAAGGCGGCATCATCTCCAAGGAGGCGCCGGTCCACCTGTCGAATATCGCGCTGGCCGATCCGAAGGATGGCAAGCCGACCCGCGTCAGCTTCAAAGTCGTCGGCACCGGCGAAGAGCGCAAGAAGGTCCGTGTCGCCAAGCGTTCGGGAGTCGAGATCGATGGCTGATAACGACGACAAGAAGGCCAACAAGGCCGACAAGCCGCAGCGTCCGGCAAAGGGCGAGCAGGCGGAAAAGCCTGCGCGCGCTGCCAAGCCCGCCAAAGGCGAGCAGGGTGCGAAGCCTGCCAAGGGCGAGCCGTCCGAAAAGGGCGCGGACGGCAAGGGCAAGGCGGCGCCGCGCGAGCCCGAGCAGCGCGTTCCGGCGCGGCTGCGCGTGCAGTTCGATGAGGCGATCCGCAAGAAGCTCGCCGAGCAGTTCGGCTACAAAAACGGCATGCAGATTCCGGTGCTCGACAAGATCGTCATCAACATGGGCATCGGCGAAGGCGTGGCCGACCGCAAGAAGGTCGAACTCGGCTGCCGCTGACCTGGCGCTGATCTCCGGGCAGAAGGCCGTTGTCACCAAGGCGCGTAAGTCGATTGCGACTTACAAGCTGCGCGCCGGGCAGGCCGTCGGCTGCAAGGTTACCTTGCGCAAGGCGCGCATGTACGAGTTTCTCGACCGGCTCATCAACATCGCGCTGCCCCGGGTGCGTGACTTCCGTGGCCTGTCGCCGAAGAGCTTCGACGGCCGAGGCAACTACTCGCTCGGCATCAAGGAACACATCGTGTTCCCCGAGATCGATTACGACAAGGCAGCCGACATCTGGGGCATGGATATCACCGTATGCACCACCGCGCGTAACGATGACGAAGCGCGCGCATTGTTAACGGCGTTCAATTTTCCGTTCCGGCAGTGAGGCCCGAATCGATCGGGTCTCAGACGCGGAACACCGAGGAGAACTAAATGGCGAAGAAAAGTGCCATCGAGAAAAACAACCGGCGCCGCCGGATGTCGAAGAAATATTCGGGCCGACGCTCGCGACTCAAGGCGATTGCGCAGGATAAGACCAAGCCGATCGAGGAGCGCTTTGCCGCGACGCTCAAGCTCGCCAAGCTGCCGCGCAATTCGTCAGCCACGCGCATTCGCAACCGTTGTGAAATAACCGGCCGTCCGCGCGGTTTTTACCGCAAGCATAAGCTGTCGCGCATCGCGTTGCGCGAGCTGGGCTCCAAGGGGCTGATCCCCGGCCTGTTGAAGTCGAGCTGGTAAGGAGGCTGGCGCGATGTCCATGAACGATCCGCTCGGCGATCTGTTAACGCGTATTCGCAACGCCCAGATGCGCAACAAGAGCAAAGTCTCCAGCCCGAACTCGAGGTTGCGCGAGAGCGTGCTCGAGGTCCTCAAGAGCGAGGGTTACATCCGCGGCTACGCCGTGGTGGAAAAAGACGGCCGCTCGGAAATCGAGGTCGAGCTGAAATATTTCGACGGCGAGCCGGTGATCCGTGAAATCGAACGCGTGTCAAAGCCGGGGCGCCGGGTGTATACCTCGGTGCGCAATCTGCCGCGCATCAATAACGGCCTTGGCGTCGCCATCGTGTCCACGCCCAAGGGCGTCATGGCCGACCACGACGCCCGCGACGCCAATGTGGGCGGCGAAATCCTCTTTACGGTGTTCTGATGTCTCGTATCGGCAAAAAGCCCATTGCGGTCCCGTCTGGCGTTACCGCCAATGTCGAGGGCCAGACGGTGAAGGTGAAGGGCCCGAAGGGCGCCTTGCAGGTCGCACTGCACGACGACGTCGCGGTGAAGCTCGATGGCGGCCAGATCAAGGTCGACCCGCGCTTCGAGACCAAGCGTGCCCGCTCCCAGTGGGGTACTTCACGCACCCTGGTCGCCAATCTGATTGCCGGCGTGACCAAGGGCTTCGAGGAGCGACTCGAGATCAACGGTGTCGGTTATCGCGCCGCGGTGCAGGGCAAGAACCTGCAGATCGCGCTGGGCTATAGCCACGACATTCTTTATCCGATCCCCGAGGGCATCACGATCGCGACGCCTCGGCCGATCGAAATCGTCATTACCGGCAGCGACCGTCAAAAGGTCGGACAGGTCGCCGCCGAAATTCGCGACTACCGTCCGCCGGAGCCCTATAAGGGCAAAGGCATCAAATATGCAGGCGAGCGGATCTTCCGCAAAGAAGGCAAGAAGAAGTAACGGAGCCGGCTATGGCCAAGGTCAACAACAGGATGGAGCGGCGGCAGGGGCGCGTGCGCGGAGCGTTGCAGCGAGCCGCGCACGGCCGCAAGCGGCTGTCGGTGTTCCGCTCCTCCAAGCACATCTACGCGCAGGTCATCGACGACGAGGCCGGAGCGACAGTGGTTGCCGCTTCCTCGATCGAAAAGCCGAACCGCGGGTCGTTGAAGACCGGCGCCAACATCGAGGCGGCCAAGACCGTCGGCAAGCTGATTGCCGAGCGCGCCAAGGAAAAGGGGATCAAGGACGTGATCTTCGATCGCGGCGGCTATCTGTATCACGGCCGGGTCAAGGCCCTGGCCGATGCCGCGCGTGAAGCCGGATTGAATTTCTGATCGCAGCACTGAAGGCGAAAACAAAATGGTAGATCACAATGGCGCGTGAACCACGCGAACGGCGGCGAGACGAAGAGCGCGACAGCGAATTCGTCGACAAGCTGGTCCACATCAACCGCGTTGCCAAGGTGGTCAAAGGTGGCCGCCGCTTCGGTTTCGCGGCGCTGGTCGTCGTCGGCGACCAGAAGGGCAGGGTTGGCTTCGGTCACGGCAAAGCGCGCGAGGTGCCGGAGGCGATCCGCAAGGCGACCGATGCCGCCAAGCGCGGGCTGACGCGCGTGCCGCTGCGCGAGGGACGGACGCTGCATCACGACGTGTCCGGACGCCACGGCGCCGGCAAGGTCTATCTGCGCGCGGCGCCTCCCGGCACCGGCATCATCGCTGGCGGCCCAATGCGCGCGGTTTTCGAAACGCTCGGCATGCAGGACGTGGTGGCCAAGTCGCTCGGCACCTCTAATCCCTACAACGTGGTGCGTGCCACCTTCGATGCGCTGAAGCGGCAGGATTCGCCGCGCTCGGTTGCAGCGCGCCGCAACGTCAAGGTTTCGGCATTGCAGGCGCGCCGCCGCGACGGCGACGCCGATCAGGCGGCAACCGACTGAAATCTCTGGAGCAGGCGATGAGTGCGAGCAAATCGGCAAAGACCGTCAAAGTCCGGCAGACCGGCAGTCCGCTCCGTCGGCACCACGGCCAACGCGAGACCCTGATCGGCCTGCGTCTGAACAAGATCGGACGCGTTTCTGAGCTGGTCGACACGCCGGCCACGCGCGGCATGATCGCGAAGGTCGCGCACCTCGTGGAGGTCGTGAAGGAATAGCGTTGCCTGTCATCGTCCTGCGCGGGGCATGACAAGACAAGTGGATGTGGAGAAGACGATGAAACTGCACGAACTGGCAGGCCGTCCTGGCGCCCGCAAGCGGCGTAAGCGTATCGGCCGCGGCATCGGCTCCGGCACGGGTAAGACCGGCGGCCGCGGCGGCAAGGGCCAGACCGCGCGTTCCGGCGTGCGCATCAAGGGCTTCGAAGGTGGCCAGATGCCGCTGCATCGGCGGCTGCCGAAGCGCGGCTTCAAGAACACCATGTTTGCCCGCAAGCTGAATGAACTGAATCTCGGCCGTATCCAGGAAGCCATCGACGCCGGCCGGCTGGACGCTGCGGGCAAAATCGACGCCGCTGCGCTGGTCAAGGCGGGCATCCTGCGCCGCGCCAAGGACGGGGTGCGGCTCCTGGGCGGCGGCGAACTCAAGGCCAAGCTCACATTATCGGTATTCGGAGCGTCGAAATCGGCTGTTGCGGCGGTTGAGAAGGCCGGCGGCACGGTCGAAATTCTCGCCCCGAAGCGGGAAACGGAAGAAAAGGCTGCCTGACGCGGCGTTGTGCCCAGCACACGGGTATCTTGTGCCGCGCATCCCTGACTTCTACCTGTCTGGCACAGGCGACAGTCACGGCGTGGCAGGGGGTTGGAGCAGAATATGGCATCTGCAGCAGAGCAACTTGCAGCCAATCTCAACTTCGGCGCGCTCGCCAAAGCCGAGGAGCTGAAGAAGCGCATCTGGTTCACGCTTGGCGCGCTTCTGGTCTACCGGCTCGGCACCTACATTCCGCTCCCCGGCATCGATCCCAACGCGTGGGATAAGATTTTCAATCAGCAGTCCGGCGGCATCTTGGGCATGTTCAACATGTTCGCCGGCGGCGGCATCCATCGCATGGCGATCTTCGCCCTGACGATCATGCCGTACATCTCGGCCTCGATCATCATCCAGCTGATGACGACCGTCTCGCCCACCCTCGAGCAACTGAAGAAAGAGGGCGAGCAGGGCCGCAAGATGATCAACCAGTACACGCGCTACCTCACGGTAGTGCTGGCGGCGTTCCAGGCCTATGGCATTGCCATCGGCCTTGAAGGCGCGGGCACCGGCTCTGTGGTCGCCGATCCCGGCTGGTTCTTCCGCATCTCGACGGTGCTCACGCTCACCGGCGGCACGATGTTCCTGATGTGGCTCGGCGAACAGATCACCCAGCGCGGCATCGGCAACGGCACCTCGCTCATCATCATGTCGGGCATCGTCGCGCAGTTGCCGTCGGCGATCGCCGGCACGCTCGAACTCGGCCGTCAGGGCGCGCTGTCCACCGGGCTGATCCTCATCGTGTTGCTGATGGCGGTCGCGGTGATCACTTTCATCGTGTTCATGGAACGCGCCCAGCGCCGGCTGCTGATCCAGTATCCCAAGCGCCAGGTCGGCAATCGCATGTTCGAGGGCCAATCCTCGCACCTGCCGCTCAAGCTCAACACCTCGGGCGTGATCCCGCCGATCTTCGCCTCGTCGCTGCTGCTCCTGCCGACGACACTCGCGAGCTTTACCACCACGCAGGGATCGGCGACCGGCTGGCTGACGGAAATCACCACGCTGCTGTCGCACGGGCGACCGCTGTTTCTCGTGCTCTATGTCGCGCTGATCGTGTTTTTCGCCTTCTTCTACACGGCGATCATTTTCAACCCGACCGAGACTGCCGACAATCTGAAGAAGCATGGCGGCTTCATCCCTGGCATCCGGCCGGGCGAACGCACCGCCGAGTATATCGACTACGTGCTGTCGCGGATCACCGTGATCGGCGCCGCCTATCTCGCCATCGTCTGCATGTTTCCCGAAATGCTGATCGCCTATGCGGCGGTCCCGTTCTATTTTGGCGGCACCTCGCTCCTGATCGTGGTGAGCGTGACGATGGATACGGTGGCGCAGGTGCAGGGATATCTGCTGGCGCACCAATATGAAGGTTTGATCAAACGCTCAAAACTGCGGGGGCGCCGTAGATGAGATTAATACTGCTGGGCCCGCCGGGGGCTGGCAAAGGAACGCAAGCCCAGCGTCTCGTCGCCAAATACGGAATCGTTCAACTCTCCACTGGAGACATGCTGCGTGCCGCGGTCAACGCCGGCACGCCAATCGGCCGTCAGGTCGCCGACATCATGGCGCGTGGAGCGCTGTGCCCCGACGAGATCGTCGTCGACATCGTCGAGGCCCGCATCCAGGAGCCGGATGCCCGCAAGGGATTTATCCTCGACGGCTTTCCGCGGACGGTCCCGCAGGCGGTGGCGCTCGACCGCATGCTGCGGAAGCATGGCGTTTTCCTCGATGCGGTCATTGAATTGCGGGTCGACGAAGCCGCGCTTCTGCGCCGGATCGAAACCCGGATTGCCGAGATGCAGGCGCGCGGCGAGGCGGTGCGCGATGACGACAATGCCGATGCGCTCCGGCGGCGGCTTATCGCTTTCCGCGAGCAGACCGCGCCGCTTATCGCCTATTACCAGCTGCAAGGCGTGCTGCGGACCGTGGACGGCATGGCGCCGATCCCGGAGGTGACCGAGGCCATCGACAAGGTGCTCTCCTCCGAGCCGCAGCCGACCAAAGCGCCGAAGCAGGCTAAGGGTTCCAAGGGGCCCAAGAGTGCCAGGGAGGCCAAAGTTCCAGGGGGTCGAAGAGTTCCAAGTCGCGCCAAGTGGCTCCAGCCTCTCGGGCAAAGCCGGCTGCGAAGGGCCGCCGGGCGGCTAAGGCCCGCACGGCCGCCAAGGCGAGACCAGCGTCGAAGCCTGCATCCAAACTAGGAAAAAAGTCTGCGCGAGGGGCGGTAGCGGCAAGAAAACAAGCGTCTGCGCGTAAGACCAGCGGCCGCCAGACGCAAGGGCAAGGCCGCTGGCCGCCGCCGGTAGCCATGTTTATACACGAATTCGCTAGCCGAGGTTGACGAAAGCAAGAGGAATCCTTTAATATCAACGGCGAATACCCAGTTGGAGATTGAGCAGCGGTGCCGGGCCGGAAAGGCAGGCAGTCGTTGCGTTTTTATGTTTGTGGCCGTCTCAGGCGACAATGCAACCGTGGAACAGCGGCTTACCGCCATGCCGGATGACCGGGCCGGCGCGGCGGGCGGCGGCCGCAGGGAGTAACTGAAGTGGCTCGTATCGCGGGCGTCAATATACCGACCAACAAGCGCGTTGTGATTGCGCTCCAGTACATCCATGGCATTGGCAACGCCAAGGCTAAGGAGATCATGGAAAAGGTTTCGATCCCCGAGTCGCGCCGGGTGTCGCAGCTCACCGATCAGGAAGTGCTCCAGCTCCGTGAAGTGATCGATCGCGACTACGTCGTCGAAGGCGATCTGCGGCGCGAAGTGTCCATGAACATCAAGCGATTGATGGATCTGGGCTGCTACCGGGGATTGCGGCACCGTCGCAGCCTGCCAGTGCGCGGACAGCGCACCCACACCAATGCACGCACCCGCAAGGGTCCGGCTAAGGCGATCGCCGGCAAGAAGAAATAATGAAACGACCGGAACGAGTGATGGGATCGGAGCGAGAGCAGCCGGTCCTGATCCGCGAAAGGGTTCAGAATGGGTAAGGAAGCTACGCGCGTCCGCCGGCGCGAACGCAAGAACATTGCTTCGGGCGTCGCGCACGTGAACGCATCGTTCAACAACACGATGATCACCATCACCGACGTGCAGGGCAACGCGATTGCGTGGTCTTCGGCGGGCACGATGGGTTTCAAGGGCTCGCGCAAGTCGACGCCTTACGCGGCTCAGGTCGCGGCCGAGGACGCCGCCAAGAAGGCGCAGGAACACGGCATGCGCACGCTGGAAGTCGAGGTCGCCGGTCCCGGTTCGGGGCGCGAGTCGGCGTTACGTTCGCTGCAGGCCGCCGGTTTCACCATCACCTCGATCCGCGATGTGACGCCGATTCCGCATAACGGTTGCCGGCCGCGCAAGCGGCGGCGGGTATAGGACATCCGGCTGATGGACCAATTCGAACATCTGCCGCCGCAAGACCTTGGCCTCACGGAGCGGAGTGAGCCCCGCGACATGGTCGCGCCGCGCAAAGCGATGGGTGATAACGTGACGATCCAGAAGAACTGGCAGGAACTGATCAGGCCCAACAAGTTGCAGGTGAGCGCCGGCGCCGACTCGCGGCGGGTGGCCACCGTCGTGGCCGAGCCGCTCGAACGCGGCTTCGGTGTAACGCTCGGCAACGCGTTGCGGCGTATTCTGTTGTCATCGCTGCAAGGCGCGGCGGTGCAGTCGGTCCACATCGATGGCGTGCTGCACGAGTTTTCCTCGATTGCCGGCGTGCGCGAGGACGTGACCGACATCGTGCTCAACATCAAGGACATCGCCATCAAGATGCAGGGCGATGGCCCCAAGCGCATGGTGGTGAAGAAGCAAGGTCCGGGTACGGTGACTGCGGCCGACATTCAGACTGTCGGCGACGTGGTGGTGCTTAATCCCGAGCTCGTGCTGTGCACGCTCGACGAAGGCGCCGAGATCCGCATGGAGTTCACAGTCGCAACCGGAAAGGGCTACGTGCCCGCCGAGCGCAACCGGCCTGAAGATGCGCCGATCGGTCTCATCCCGGTCGACAGCCTGTATTCACCGGTCCGCAAGGTGTCCTACAAGGTCGAGAATACCCGCGAGGGCCAGATCCTCGATTACGACAAGCTGACGTTGTCGATCGAGACCAACGGCGCGCTGACGCCCGAGGACTCGCTCGCCTACGCGGCGCGCATCCTGCAGGATCAGCTCAATGTGTTCGTCAATTTCGAGGAGCCCAAGCGCGAAACCGCGCACGAGGCGATCCCCGATCTCGCCTTCAATCCAGCCTTCCTCAAGAAGGTCGACGAGCTCGAACTGTCGGTGCGCTCGGCCAACTGTCTCAAGAACGACAACATCGTCTATATCGGCGATCTGGTGCAGAAGACCGAAGCCGAGATGCTGCGCACGCCGAACTTCGGCCGCAAGTCGCTCAACGAGATCAAGGAAGTGCTGGTGCAGATGGGCCTGCATCTCGGCATGGAAGTGCCGGGCTGGCCGCCGGAAAACATCGACGAACTCGCCAAGCGGTTCGAGGATCATTACTGAGAGACGTCATAGCCGGGCTTTCACGCAGAATACGGGTGTGAACGCTTCTTAGCCCGGCCATCCGCGTCTTGAGCCAGGGGTAAAGTGGGTAGGAATTGCCGCCATGAATCACGGAAAAGCGCACCGCAAATTCAATCGTCACTCCGATCATCGGCGCGCGATGCTGGCCAATCTTGCCGCCTCGCTGATCAAGCACGAGCAGATCATGACTACGCTGCCCAAGGCCAAGGATCTACGGCCAGTGGTGGAAAAGCTGGTGACGCTCGGCAAGCGCGGCGATCTGCATGCCCGCCGCCAGGCGATCTCGCAGATGCGCGACCTCACCATGGTCAAGAAGCTGTTTGAGGTGATCGGCCCGCGCTACAAGGACCGCCAGGGCGGCTATACGCGCGTGATGAAAGCGGGTTTCCGCTACGGCGATTCCGCCCCGATCGCGGTGATCGAGTTCGTCGACCGCGACGTCGAGGCCAAGGGCAAGGATTCCGGGCCGGTCCAGACGAGGGCCGCCGAGTCTGAGCCGGCAGCGGCCTAACACCTCATAATTCCAGCATTCGGGCAGGACGTCCGTTCGCCGTATGGGCAGCGGTTTGCGCCGCTGCGGCGAAACGGGTGTGCGCACGGCCGACTTTTTGTTTGGCAGGCAGCGCCTACTGCAATACCTTCCAGGCCGCCTGGATCCGGCACTGGGGGTTAATCGATGAAATCGCTTGTAACGCTGGTCGCGCTCGCTTCCGTCATGGGCAGCGCGGCCCACGCCGAGACGCCGCTCGAGCGCGGCTCCTATCTCGTCAACACCATCATGACCTGCGGCAACTGTCACTCGCCGAAGGGGCCGCCGAACGTGGTGGCCGGTAAGGACTTCTCGGGCGGGCTGCGGTTTAATGTGCCAGGTGCGTTCGACGTGACCGCGCCGAACATCACGCCCGACAAGGAAACCGGCATCGGCACCTGGAGCGCGGCCGATATCAAAAAACTGCTGCTCACAGGCGTGCCGAAGGACGGCAAACCGATCGCGGTCATGCCGACCGGATTCTACGGCATCCTGCTGCCGGCGGATCTCGATGCGATCGTCGCCTACATTCAGAGCGTCAAGCCGATCAGCAACAAGGTCCCGGCGCCGATCTATCACGTGCCAATGAGGCAGCAAGTCATCCCGTGGGCGCAGAAGCCGATCGATCCGGCCGAACTGAAAGACAAGGTTAAGCGCGGCTTCTATCTCGGCACCATCGGCCATTGCATGGAGTGCCATACGCCGCGCGAAAAGGGCCAGCTGGTTCTCGCCAAGATGGGTGCGGGTGGCCAGCAATTCCCCGGTCCGTGGGGGATTTCGGTGTCGCGCAATATCACCTCCAGCAAGACCAAGGGGATTGGGGACTGGACCGACGCTGAGATCAAGCGTGCCATCACCCAGGGCATCGACAAGGACGGCAAGAAGCTCAACGGGCCGATGGGCTTTCGCTATTACGCCCATATGAGCGGATTACGACCTTGACGACCTGATCGCCTGGGTGCGCACTGTGCCGCCGAAGGAGTGATCTGCGACGCTGTTTCTGCCAATATCCGGCAGCGCAAAGGGGGGCTTTGCCATGCCAGATAGTTTTGTTGAGACCACCTCGACGTCATGGCTGTCGCGGATCGTCGGATCGATCACCGGCGTGCTGTTCGGCATCGTCTTTGTAATCGGTTCGATCATTCTCTTATTCTGGAACGAGGGGCGCGCCGTGCAGACGGCGCGCTCGCTCAGCGAAGGCGGCAAGGTCGTGGTCGACGCCGCGGCGTCACAGGTCGACCCGAGCAACGAGGGTAAGCTTGTCCACTTGAGCGGTGACACCAAGGCCGGCGCGCCGATCTCGGATCGCACCTTTGGCGTTTCAGCGAAGGCTCTGCACCTCGTGCGCGTCGCCGAGATGTATCAGTGGGAAGAAGACAAGCACCAGGAAACCCGCAAATCGATTGGCGGCTCTGAAGAAACCGTGACCACCTACACCTACAAGAAGGTGTGGTCGGATCGGGCGATCAACTCGCAGACCTTCCGGCATTCTGACGGTCACGCCAACCCGCAAAAGCAATACGGCCGGTTCAGCGTGACCGCAGCCGACGCTACGCTCGGCGCCTTCAGGCTCGATGCTGATGTGCTCAATCTTCTGCCGACGAGCGCGGCACTGCAACTCGATCCGCAAGCCGCCGATCCGCTCAAATCGCAACTCCCTAATGCCCAGATCGCGGACGGCGATATTTATATCGGCGGCAATCCCGACAGCCCGCAGATCGGCGATTACAAGATCTCCTACGTCTACGCTCCGGTGGGGCCGGTGAGCGCCATCGGCCGGCAATCCGGCTCCAGTATCGCGCCGTACCAGACCCGGGCCGGCGACCGCCTGTTGCTGGCGGTGCAGGGTGAGCAACCCGCCGCCGAGATGTTCAAGCAGGCCGAACGCGACAATATGATCCTGACCTGGGTCATCCGGCTCGGTGGTGTGGTGGCGATGTGGCTCGGGGCGTTCCTGGTGCTGCGGCCGCTGGTGGTGGTCGCGGACGTGGTGCCATTGATCGGCAGCGTCATCGGCGCCGGCGCCGGGCTGGTGGCGCTGGCCTTCACCATGGCCGTCGGCGGGCTGGTAATCGCGTTGGCCTGGTTCTGGTACCGGCCGCTGATCGGGTTCGCCATACTGGCCGGCGGCCTGATTGCTGGCTTTTTCGCCCACCGGCTGGCGGCGAGCCGCAGTCCGGCCCGGCCCAGCCCCGCGGCGGCCTGAACAGGCTGCGGCATTGCGGCCGGCCGAGGACAATTGGCGGAACGGCCTTTATGGGCCATAGATCGGCCGCAACCGCCGTTCAATCGCCTTGGAAAAGGCCGATAGGACCGGCCCAAAAAAATTGCCCGGTGGAGCACGATCCTTTCCCGAAAACGGTAACTCGCTTACCGGGGTCATGCTCTGAAACGCTATTCGGAGGCTCGATGCCTGGACGATTGATGACCTTGTTCGGCGCGGCGCTGTTGGCGCTCGCCGCCATCGCCAATACTGCGAGTGCGCAGGAGCGCCGCGTGCCGGCCTCGCTCAGCCAGTTGCAGATGTCGTTCGCGCCGATCGTGCAGCGGGTCGCGCCCGCGGTGGTCAACGTCTACGCCACCCACGTGGTCGAGAACCAAAATCCGTTCATGGCGGATCCGTTCTTTCGCCAATTCTTCGGCAATTCGCCGCGCCGCCAAGTCGAGCGCTCGCTCGGCTCCGGCGTCATCGTCGATCCGGCTGGCCTGATCGTCACCAATTTCCACGTCATCCGCGGCGCCAGCCAGGTCAAGGTGGCGCTGTCCGACAAGCGCGAGTTCGACGCCGACATCGTGCTGCGCGATCAACGCAGCGATCTCGCAGTGCTCCGTATCAAGGGCGCGCACGAGCGCTTTCCGACGCTCGAGTTCGGCGACTCCGACAAGCTTCAAGTCGGCGACGTGGTGCTGGCGATCGGCGATCCGTTTGGCGTCGGCCAGACCGTCACCCATGGCATCGTTTCGGCGCTGGCGCGCACTCAGGTCGGCTCGTCGGATTATCAGTTCTTCATCCAGACCGACGCGCCGATCAATCCGGGCAATTCCGGCGGCGCGCTTGTCGACATGAGCGGCCACCTGATCGGCATCAATAGCGCCATCGCGTCATCCTCTGGCGGATCGGAGGGCATCGGCTTCGCCATTCCGGCGAATCTGGTGCGCGTCGTCGTGGCCTCGGCGGAAAGCGGCAGCACGGCGGTCAAGCGGCCGTGGCTTGGCGCCAAGCTGCAGGAGGTCACGCCTGACATCGCCGACAGCCTTGGACTGAAGGCGCCAAGTGGTGCGCTGGTGGCGAGTGTTGCGGCCGACAGCCCGGCCGCCCGCGCCGGGATCAAGACCGGTGACCTTCTGGTCAGCGTCGACGGTGTCGCGATCGAGGATCCCAACGCCTTCGATTATCGTTTTGCCACCAAGCCGCTCGGTGGCGCGGCGCAGATCGGGCTGATCCGCCAGGGTCGCCAGATGACGGTGTCCGTGGCGCTGCAGGCACTACCGGAGACGCCGCGCGACGAGCTTTCGATCAGCGCGCGTTCGCCCTTTGCCGGCGCCACGGTGGCCAATCTGTCGCCGGCACTCGCCGACGAATTGCGCCTCGACACGCAGGCGCAGGGCGTCGTCATCACCGCGGTGGCCGACGGCTCGACCGCGCAATCGATCGGCTTTCGGCCGGGCGACATCGTGGTGAACGTCAATAACGAGAAGATCGCCCGCTCGGCTGATCTGGAGCGGATCGCCAAGTCGGGCAGCCGCTCGTGGCGCATCACCATCCAGCGCGGCAACCAGCAGATTTCGGTGACGTTCAGCGGTTGACGCGCTGACCGAGTGGCTTGCGCCGGCCCGGCGCATCGCCCATTTTCAGCCGATGGCTAAACGGGCCGCTCAGACAAGCCTCTTCACCGCGGCCGGCCTCGACCGCGACGCGCCGCGGCCGCTCGCCGACAGGCTGCGCCCGCAGCAGCTTGCCGACGTGGTCGGGCAGGATCATCTGCTCGGGCCGGATGGCGCGTTGACCCGTATGCTGCAGACCCGCTCGCTCGGCTCGCTGGTATTCTGGGGGCCGCCGGGCACCGGCAAGACCACGGTGGCGCGGCTCCTCGCACATGCCACCGAACTTTATTTCGAGCAGATTTCGGCGATCTTTTCCGGCGTTGCCGATCTGAAAAAGGTATTCGACGCGGCAAGGGCCCGGCGCGAGACCGGGCAGGGGACGCTGCTGTTCGTCGACGAGATTCACCGCTTCAACCGGGCGCAGCAGGATTCCTTTCTGCCGGTGATGGAAGACGGCACCATCGTGCTGGTCGGCGCCACCACGGAAAATCCGTCATTCGAGCTGATCGCGCCATTACTTTCGCGCGCACGCGTGCTGGTGTTCAAATCGCTCGATGAAGCCGCGGTCGAAAAGCTGCTGTCCCGCGCCGAGTCGATCGAGGGCAAGCCGCTGCCGCTCGATCCGGAGGCGCGCGCGTCGCTTGCTCGCATGGCCGACGGCGACGGCCGTGCCGCGTTGACGCTCGCCGAGGAAGTCTGGCGCGCCGCGCGCACGGGTGAAACGTTCGATGCCGCGGCGCTGCAGGAGGTGGTGCAGCGTCGTGCCCCGATTTACGACAAATCCCAGGACGGCCACTACAATCTGATCAGCGCGCTGCACAAGTCGGTGCGCGGCTCCGATCCCGATGCGGCGCTCTATTATCTTGCCCGTATGCTCGACGCCGGCGAGGATCCCGCTCTATCTGGCGCGCCGCATCGTCCGCATGGCGGTCGAGGATATCGGGCTTGCCGATCCGCAGGCGCTCGTGGTCACCAATGCGGCGAAGGACGCCTACGACTTTCTTGGTTCGCCCGAGGGCGAACTTGCACTCGCGGAAGCCGTCATCTATGTCGCCACCGCGCCGAAATCGAACGCGACCTACACGGCGTTCGGCCAAGCCAAGCGGGTTGCCAAGGAGGGCGGCTCACTCTTGCCGCCCAAGCACATCCTCAATGCGCCGACCAAGCTGATGCAGACCGAGGGCTATGGTTCGGGCTACGAATACGATCACGACACGGAAGACGCGTTCTCCGGCCAGGACTATTTCCCGGAAAAGCTTGGGCGGCAGACATTCTACGATCCGCCCGAGCGCGGCTTTGAGCGCGAGATCAGGAAGCGGCTGGACTACTGGGCGAAGCTGCGGAAAGAGCGGGGATCGACATGAGAGGCTCTCGCGGACCACGCCAGCCCGGCGGCGGCAAACAGATCGCCGGGCCGCGGCATCAGCCGCGTTCCCGTCACCCTGAGGCGCGCAGCGAAGCGAGCCTCGAAGGGCGGCGGCCCGGTCCGTGCATCCTTCGAGGCACGCCCATCGGGCCGGCCCAAGGCCGGGCCCGCTGGGCATGCATCTCAGGATGACAGGGAACGGCAACGCCAAGCCGCCCCGGCTCCGATGCCAACCAATGTTCAGAACGTCGCGGTAACTCCCGACGAGTCCGGCATGCGAGTTGATCGTTTCCTCGAAGCAAAATTTCCGGGTCTGAGCTTTCTCCCACATCCAGCGTGTCATCCGTAAAGGCGAGCTGCGGGTCAACGGCAAGCGCACGGAGCCGAAGAACCGGCTCGAGGCCGGGCAGACCGTGCGCATTCCTCCGCTGCGGCTGGATGCACCGAAGGCTCGCGCGCCGGGCAACGAGGCGGACGAGAAGACCCGCGCGTTTCTCAAATCGATCACGCTCTACGAAGACGCCGACGTGCTGGTGCTCAACAAGCCGATGGGGCTTGCGGTGCAGGGCGGCTCCGGCACCACGCGCCATCTCGACGGCATGCTCGAGGTGTTGCGCGACGCGCACGGCCAGCGGCCGCGGCTGGTGCATCGGCTCGACAAGGATACCGCCGGCTGCCTCCTGGTCGCCAAGACGCGATTCGCGGCTGCGGCGCTGGCGCAAACCTTCCGCTCGCGCTCGGCGCGCAAGGTATATTGGGCGCTGGTGGCGGGCGTTCCCAAGGTGCAGCAGGGCCGAATTTCGACTTTCCTTGCCAAGGAAGAACGCGAGGACGAATCGATCATGCGCATCGCGCGCCATGGCGAGAAGGGCGCGAGCCATGCCGTGACCTACTACGCGGTGGTGGAGACATCCGGGCCGCTTTTGGCATGGCTTTCGCTCAAGCCCGTCACCGGCCGCACTCATCAACTGCGCGCTCACATGGCCCATATCGGCCATCCGATTGTCGGCGACCCGAAATATTTTTCGATCGAGAATTGGGCGCTGCCGGGAGGTATGCAGAACAAATTGCATCTCCTTGCCCGGCGCATCGTGGTGCCGCATCCGCGCGGCGGGACAATCGACGCCAGCGCGCCGCTGCCGCCGCACATGCAGCAATCATGGAACCTGCTCGGGCTCGATGCGTCGCGCTACGACCCGATCGAGGAGGCGCCGGCGGACTGAGTTCATCCGGGGTGGGAACTGGCGGCCGGCTCTTCAAGTTGAACAAGAGCTGCAATCAACACGGCGACAGTCATGACCTTGCGCCTGGTTCGCTATCTGGCATCGGTCTTCATCCTGTTTCTGAGCGTCGCGGGGCACGCCGACGCGCAGGACTACCCGGGTTTTCCCAACACGATCATGGCGTCCACGCACGGCGCCGCCGCGCACCGATCGCGCCGACATCTCCAGGCTCCGTACCCGTCATCAAGCGCATCGGAATATCGCGGTCGCCCGCGGTACGTCCGGCGCGGTGCTGCCAGCGCCACTGCCGCGGACGCCGCTCATTCCGGCGGAAGGCGGTAGCGCATCCGCAGTCCGCGTCGCGCCGCAGGAGCAAGGGCCGACCGCGGTGCCGGGCCTCGCCAATCCCGTGCCTAATCTGCCGCACGGCACGGAGACGTTTCAGGACCGCGCCTCGCGTTGCGTGATGCAGCAGGGCCTCTATGGCGTGCCCGGCGGCGCCAGCACGCCATACATGGGCGCGTGCGTGCAATAACCCGCAGGCGCCTTTTTATTTGCCTTGACAGGCAACCAAATAGTTGCATATTGTCGTCATGGATGCAGTGTTCAAAGCGCTGGCCGATGCGAGCAGGCGAGAGTTGCTCGATCGGCTGCGCGCCGAGAACGGGCAGACGCTCGGCGAACTGTGCACGCGCCTCGACATGACGCGGCAGGCGGTGAGCAAGCATCTGGCGATTCTGGAGGAGGCCAATCTCGTCGCAACCGTGCGGCGGGGCAGGGAGAAGCTGCACTACCTCAATCCGGTACCGATCCATGAGATCGCCGAACGCTGGATCGGCAAGTTCGAGCGAGGCCGCCTTCAGGCCCTGAGTGACATGAAGCGAGCCTTGGAGAAGTCGGGATGACGATGACAAGCCGAAATTCGTCTACGTCACCTATATCGCGGCGCCGCCCGAGAAGGTGTGGGAAGCGCTGACCGAGCCCGACATCAGCGAAAATACTGGTACGGCTATCGCGTCGATGCTGGCGGCAAGCCGGGTGATTACATGACCGCCAAGAATCCCTCAGGCGGCCTATCACATCGCGATCCCATCATCGAAAGCGATCCGCCGCGGCGGCTCGTCTACGGCTGGAAGCCGCTTGAGAAAGACAAACCCGACGAAAGACCGTCGCGTGTGACGTTCGAGCTTGAGCCGTTCAAAGGGCAAACGCGGTTGACGGTGATGCACGACGAGTTCGATGTAGACAGCAAGATTTTCGGCATGATCAGCAACGGCTGGCCCGCGGTCCTGTCGAGTCTGAAGACCTTGCTGGAGACCGGCCGTCCGCTTGATTCGTTCTGGAAGGACGCAGCGCAGAGCTGCACGGTCGGGGCCGGCGCATGATCGACGTGGCGCCGGAAAAATGGATGACTGTCATTCCGAAAGCCGCGAAGCGGGCTCTGCGCGGCCCGCAATGACAGTTACCGCAGCGCGGCGTTGATCTTTTCCAGCGACGCCGAGCCAGGGCACAGCTCCTTCGCCTCGAGCGTGTTGAGCGGAGTCTCGACCGTATTGAGATGACCGTGCAGGTCCGCGGGCTCCTGATCGACGTAAAGCAGCCCAGTGACGATCTGCCCCTTGGCGGCGTGGTGATGCAGGAAGCTCATGGCGGCGTTGCGGTCATGCACGTCGTACTCGGCGTTGAGTTTGCGCAGCGCCAGAACGGTGCCGTCGTGCTGCTCGACCATCTCCACTGTGCCCGGCTCATAGTCGACATGGATCGGCGCCCGGCCGGTGATGACGTCGAGGAAATTGACCGCCTCGTTGTGCTCGCGCACGTAATCGAAGCTCTTGGTCGAGCCGGCGTGATTATTGAAGGCGACGCACGGCGAAATCACGTCGATGAAGGCCGCGCCCTGATGCTCGATCGCCGCCTTGATCAGCGGTACGAGCTGTTTCTTGTCGCCGGAGAATGAGCGCGCAACGAAGCTGGCGCCGAGTTGAAGGGCGATGCCGACCATGTCGATGGCGTTGTCGGAATTGACGACACCGCGCTTGGATTTCGAGCCGCGGTCGGCGGTCGCGGAGAACTGGCCCTTGGTCAGGCCGTACACGCCGTTATTCTCGACGATGTAGACCATGTTGACGCCGCGGCGCATGCTGTGAGCGAACTGGCCGAAGCCGATCGAGGCGGAATCGCCGTCGCCGGACACGCCGAGATAGATCAGGTCGCGATTGGCCAGGTTGGCGCCGGTCAGCACCGACGGCATGCGGCCGTGCACCGAATTGAAGCCGTGCGAGTTGCCGAGGAAATAGTCCGGTGTCTTCGACGAGCAGCCGATGCCGGAAATCTTCGCCACGCGATGCGGCTCGATCGACAGCTCGAAGCAAGCCTCGATGATCGAGGCGGTGATGAAATCGTGGCCGCAACCGGCGCACAGCGTCGATATCTTCCCCTCGTAGTCGCGATGGGTGTAGCCGAGGCTGTTTTTCGGCAATTCGGGGTGGTGGAATTTCGGCTTGACGACGTAAGTCATGAAACAACCTTCCGCAGCGGCGTCACTTTGAGCTGGTCGAGATGATCGCCGATGGCGCGGGCGATGAAGCGCGCGGTGATCGGCGTGCCGTCGTAGTGCAGGATCGGAACGAGCCGCACCGGGTCGATGCTGAGCTCATTGACGATGAGCGAGCGCAACTGGCTGTCGCGGTTCTGCTCGACCACGTAGACGAAGTCGTGTTCGGCGATGAAGCTCGAAACGCTGGAGTGGAACGGGAACGCGCGCAGGCGCAGCCGGTCGAGCTCGTGGCCGCGTGCTTCGAGCAGGCCGACCGCCTCGTCCATCGCCGGCGAGGTCGAGCCGAAATAGATCACGCCGTATTTGGTCGGCTTGCCGGCGTTGGCCTGCAGCGGGCGTGGCACGAGATCCTTGGCGGTCTCGAACTTGCGCAGGAGCCGCTGCATGTTGTCCTGATAGGCCGATCCTTCCTCGGTGTAGCGCGCGTAGCGGTCGCGCGAGGTGCCGCGGGTGAAGAACGAGCCCTTGGTCGGGTGTGTGCCCGGATAAGTGCGGAAAGGAATGCCGTCATTGTCCACGTCGAGATAGCGGCCGAAATCCTTGCCGCTTTCGAGCATCTCGGAGGTCATGACCTTGCCGCGGTCATATTGCTTGGCGTCGTCCCATTTCAGCGACCGGCACAGCCGGTGATTCATGCCGATGTCGAGATCGAGCATGAGGAAGATGGTGGTCTGCAGCCGTTCGGCGAGATCGAATGACTGCGCCGCCATTTCGAAGGCTTCAGCGGGGTCTTCCGGGAACAGCAAAATGTGCTTGGTGTCGCCGTGCGACGCATAGGCGGCGCTGATGATGTCGCACTGCTGGGTGCGTGTCGGCATGCCGGTCGAAGGGCCGGCGCGCTGCACGTCCATTATCACGGCCGGGATTTCGGCGAAATAGGACAGGCCGATGAACTCCTGCATCAGCGAGATACCGGGGCCCGACGTCGCCGTGAAGGCGCGCGAGCCATTCCAGCCGGCGCCGATCACGATGCCGATCGAGGCAAGTTCATCCTCGCCCTGCACAATCGCGTATTTTGCCTTCTTGGTTTCCGGATCATGGCGCAGCCGCTTGCAGTGGCTGGTGAAGGCATCGGCGAGCGACGATGACGGCGTGATCGGATACCAGGCGCACACCGTGGCGCCGCCATAGACCGCCCCAAGCGCTGCTGCCGAGTTGCCCTCGATGAAGATTCGGTCGCCGACCTTGTCGGCCTTTTGCACGCGCAGCGTAAGCGGACATTTCAGGTTCGCCAGCGCCCAGTCGCGGCCGAGGTGCAGCGCATGCACGTTCGATGACAAGAGCTTTTCCTTGCCCTTGTACTGCTCGCCGATCAGCTTCTCGATCACCTTGGGATCGATGTCGAGCAGGGCAGACAGCGCGCCCAGATAGATAATGTTCTTGAACAATTGCCGCTGGCGCGGGTCCGTATAGGTCGAATTGGTGATGGCGGTGAGCGGTACGCCGATAACGTTGATGTCCTCGCGGAATTTCGACTTGGGCATCGGCTTGGTCGAATCGTAAAGCAGATATCCGCCCGGCTCTATGGATGCGACGTCCTTGTCCCAGGTCTGCGGGTTCATCGCCACCATCATGTCGATGCCGCCGCGGGCGCCGAGATGGCCGGCCTCGGAGACGCGCACTTCGTACCAGGTCGGCAGACCCTGAATGTTCGACGGGAAGATGTTGCGCGGCGAAACCGGTACGCCCATCCGCAGGATGGAACGGGCGAACAGTTCGTTGGCGCTCGCCGACCCGGAGCCGTTGACGTTGGCAAAACGAATGACGAAGTCGTTTACGCTGCTGATTGGGTTCGCTGCTGGCATGCTTGTTCCGCGTGAGTCATGTCGATGAGATATTTTTGCATGTCCCAGGCGCCGGTCGGACACCGTTCGGCGCACAGGCCGCAATGCAGGCACACGTCCTCGTCCTTCACCATGACGCGGCCGGTTTTCAGATCATTGCCGATGTAGAGATCCTGGCTGTGGTTCTTGGCCGGCGCCTGCAGACGCGAGCGCAAGTCGAGTTCGTCGCCATTCTGGGTGAAGGTGATGCAGTCCATCGGACAGATGTCGACGCAGGCATCGCACTCGATGCAGAGTTGGCCGGTAAACACCGTCTGCACATCGCAGTTCAGGCAGCGCTCGGCCTCTTTCAGTGCCAGCTCGACGTCATAGCCGAGTTCCACCTCGGCCTTGATGTCGCGCAAAGCTACGACCTTGTCTCGGTGCGGCACGCGGTAGCGCAGGTCGGGCGCGATCTCGTTGTCGTAGGACCACTCGTGGATGCCCATTTTCTGGCTGGTGACGTGCACCTGCGGGGCCGGGCGGACATTCACGTCCTCGCCGCGGCAAAAGCGATCGATCGAGATCGCCGCTTCGTGGCCGTGCGCTACCGCCCAGATGATGTTCTTCGGTCCGAACGCGGCGTCGCCGCCGAAGAAGACCTTCGGGTTGGTCGACGCCATCGTCTTCGGATCGACCTTTGGCATGTCCCACTTGTCGAATTCGATGCCGCAGTCACGCTCGATCCAGGGAAACGCATTCTCCTGGCCGACGGCGACCAGAACATCGTCGCACGGGATGAGTTCGTCGGGTTCGCCGGTCGGAACCAGATTACGCCGGCCCTTGGCGTCGTATTCCGCTTTGACTTTCTCGAACAGCACGCCGGTGAGCTTACCGCCCTCGTGGGTGAATTCCTTCGGCACCAGGAAATTGAGGATCGGGATATCCTCATGCATGGCGTCTTCTTTTTCCCAGGGGGACGCCTTCATTTCCTCGAAGCCGGAGCGGACGATGACTTTCACGTCTTCGCCGCCGAGCCGGCGCGAAGAGCGGCAGCAGTCCATTGCGGTATTGCCGCCGCCGAGCACGATGACGCGCTTGCCGATCTTGTCGATGTGGCCGAACGAGACGCTCGACAGCCAGTCGATGCCGATGTGGATGTTCTTCTTCGCTTCCTCGCGGCCCGGAATGTCGAGATCGCGGCCGCGTGGCGCGCCGCAGCCGACGAAGATGGCGTCGAAATTCTCGGCAAGCAGCGCCTTCAGGCTGTCGATGCGCTTCCCGCCATTGAATTCGATGCCGAGGTTGAGGATGTAATTGCACTCCTCGTCGATCACGGTCTCCGGCAGGCGGAATTTCGGAATCTGAGTCCGCATCATGCCGCCGGATTTCGGATCCTGATCGAACACGACGCACTCGTATCCCATCGGCGCGAGATCGCGCGCCACGGCGAGCGAAGCGGGACCGCCGCCGACGAGCGCGATGCGCTTGCCATTTTTCAGCTTCACCGGCTTCGGCAGGCGGCCGCTGATGTCGTCCTTGAAGTCGGCGGCGACGCGCTTCAAGCGGCAGATCGCCACCGGCTCTTTCTCGACGCGGCCGCGCCGGCAGGCCGGCTCGCATGGCCGGTCGCAGGTCCGTCCCAGAATGCCGGGAAAGACATTGGATTCCCAGTTGATCATGTAGGCGTCGCTGTAGCGGCCCGCGGCGATCAAACGGATGTATTCGGGAACCGGCGTGTGCGCCGGGCAGGCCCACTGACAATCAACCACTTTGTGGAAGTAGTCCGGGACCGAAATGTCGGTTGGTTTCATTGACTCCTCTTGCACGCAGCGCCCGCTGACGATTTGCGCGGTACGCACGCTGCTGCCGGGATCGGCTTCCCCAGGTCAGGTCCCGTCGCCGAATCCGGGCCGGGATAGTAGTCGAGGGGGGCGCCGATTGCCACCGCTTGTCTTTGTTATAATAGGGTTTTGTCGGTGGTGGTTGCCTTGAAGCTACACCTACATTCGCGGGTATTGCGCGGTCTGCCGGGGCGGCCAGCCGTGGCGCCTGACAGGCTTGGGACAAGGGCTTGAATATATTGACAATTTTGTGTCACCCGGAACCGGGCGGGGCAGCGCGCCGCCGCCGACGGCGCAGCCTTATCTTTTGGTAATGGTGAACACGAATGCGCGAACCGTTCGAGGATCGGCCTGACGACCCGGTGGAGGCGGCGCGGCGCACGGTGCGGCCTGCCTTGCGACGCCGATTCTACGAAAAGGCGGGGGTCGCCGCGGCAGCCGGCGGCTATGCGGTGCAGCTCGACGGCAAGCCGGTGCACACCCCGGCGCGCCGCGTGCTGGCGGCCCCCAGCGTGGCTCTGGCGGAGGCGATAGCGGCCGAGTGGGACGCGCAGCGCGACCTGATCGAGCCGGCAAAAATGCCGCTCACGCGACTCGCCAATTCGATTATCGATGGCGTCGCCGATCAGCCGGCTCCGGTGGCCGCGGAAGTCGCCAGGTATCTTCAATCTGACATGTTGTTTTATCGAGCGACTGGCCCGGACGAACTGGTCGCGCGGCAGGCGCAGCTTTGGGACCCGGTCCTCAACTGGGCTGCACAAACGCTCGGCGTGTTTTTTCAGTGCACAGCAGGTGTCACCCACATCGTTCAGCCGCAGGCGGCGGTCGACGCAGCGCGCACCGCCATCCCTGATGATCCCTGGCGGCTCGGCGCCGCCCATGTGGCAACGACGCTGACAGGATCGGCACTGATCGCGCTCGCGCTGGCGCGCGGGTTTCTGTCCGCCGATGCGGCCTGGGCGGCCGCCAACGTCGACGAAGACTGGAACATGGAGAAATGGGGTCGCGATGAGCTGGCGCTCGAACGCCGTGCCAATCGTCTTGCGGAGCTGAAAGCGGCGGCGACGGTATTGACGGCGCTGCCAGGTTGACGTCGCCTGTCTGGTTAGCACGATTGCTCAAATTTGAAAGATTTTCGCGCGCAAATTTTACACAGTTTCCACGACAATCGTCCGATCGCGTGCTGGCGAAGTACTTTCCCGCGCCGCGCCGACCGGAGTTCGCGATGGCCGATTTCTGGGCCGATTGGATCGAAGCGGTGCGTTTCGGGTGTGAAGCCCAAGGCGTGATTTCCGCGCGGCTGATGCTGTTCGCGTCGGGTGCACCGGAGGCGGCGGCCGAAGCCGGCCGCATGGTGGCCGAGAAGATCGCTGCGTTTTCAGATGCCCAATCTGCCGCTGAACGAGCGCTTGCCGACGGGCTCGGTCTCTACGCGGCCGCGCAGAGCGCCTATCGGCCGCTGCAACGGGCCGTGCACGCCAACAGTACGCGGCTTGCCGGCGTCCAGTCGCCGTCTTGAAGGTCCTTTGCTAGTCTGGCCGGGTTCGCATTCAGGCCCATCGAAACAAAATCGAGGCGCCAGAGCGACTGAAATAGCTTGCGGCCGAATTTCTCCAGTTGAGCGGCGCCGGCCCCCAGCGAATCTCCACTCTCTGCAACGCGCGCGGCGATGTCTCGTATCGTGCGGCGGCCGTCGACGGCTCGAACGAACGGCAACTGCGCCGGGTTGAGCGTCATTCGCCAATCGGGCCGAAAGATTTCAGCACCGGACAAGCCGCAACGCATGCGCATCATCGGAACATAATCGAGAGATTCGGCCTGCGAAAAATCGATCGTGTAGGAATTCGGAGATCGGTCGGCACGGCACGCCATAAAAAAATGGCAGGCGTTCAATGTGTTGATGCGTTCCATCACGGACCAGGCCTCGGCCTCTGGCAATGCGTTCACAGCCGTATGAAAAACGCTCGGCGGCCCTGACAGATCGTGCGCGTAATACGGCGCCTTGAGGAGCCATCCCTGAAATGCGAATCCCGCCGCGGCGACAAGATCGATACAGTCTTTGACGGCATAGCTGCGGTCGCGACTGTGCAGAAACGTATCCACCAGGGCGGCATCGGACGGCAAATCCCGTGCAATTTTGAGATAGCTTCGAACGGGATGATCCTGCGACAGCAGCGAAATCGTCTCTCTGACCATTTGGACCGATGCATCGTCCTGACGCAGCCCCATGTCATCGAATACTGATTGCAGCAGTTCGACTCCGATCCGGCCGTACTTTGCATAAAGCATAACCCCCAAGACCCCATCGCGCCGGAGGCAGCCCGCAAGTGCTTTCATGCCCAGCAGCGGATCTGCGAGGTGATGCAGCACGCCGGTCGATATGATGAGGTCGAAATCGAGCGCCAGCGTCGGCAGTTCTTCGATCGGGAGCAAATGCAGCTGCAAGTTCGCCAGCCCGAATTGTTCCTTGAGATATTGCTGATGGTCCAGTGACGGCCGGCTGACGTCGACGGCCACAACGTTTGCAGCAGGGTTCGCGAACGCAAAAACCGCCGCCTGATTGGTGCCGCAGCCCGCAATCAGAATATCAAGGTTGGGTTTGTATGGCCGGTCTGGCCAGAAAATCCGGTGCGCGTGGGAAGGGTCGAACCATTCCCAGTTGGTTTCGCTCCACGCCGCGAGATCATGGATCGGCTCCGGGTATCGCCACCGCTCGTATTGGCGGGCGACGCCATCGGCACGCGGCTCTTCGCTCAACTCAGCCATGACTTCTTGCCGATCCTTATTTGTGCGGCACTGATAACACGCGCCTGGCAGCCCCGTGGTCGAACTTGCCGGCGGCGAAGTTCCATTTGTGGCTGGTCTGCCACACCATGGCGAAACTGGCACGCTTCTGCGCGGCCGTCATGGCGGGATCTCCACTGCACAACTAAGGTGCAGACCGAAAGCAAGCAGATAAGCGTGCAATGAATCGTATACGTTCCGATCGGCGGCGCGTCCTCGGCAGTTGCGCGAGTGGGGCCTCTCCGGCACTCGCATTGTTGATTGCCGGACTTACGTTGTCGGTTCTCCCTGCACGAGCCGATGGCACTCTCGGCACTGCCGGTTCGAACGGCGCGGCCGGCACAGCCGGCTCGCCCGGGACAACCGGCACGGAGGGCTCTGATCCCGGAGGCGCCGGCGGCGACGGCGGGATCGGTGGTACAGGAAATACCGGCGGCATTGGCAGCGATGGCGGCACCGGCGGCGCCGGCGCGCAGATAACAAGCGGCACGAGCATCACCGGATCGCAAACGCTCACTGGCGGCGCCGGCGGTCATGGTGGCACTGGCGGGATTGGTGGCGCCGGCGGCTCCGGGGGCAACGGCGGCAACGGCGCTGCCGGCGCTGACGGCTCCGGCAGCAGCTCCGGTGGCAACGGTGGTTCCGGTGGCAACGGCGGCACCGGCGGCACGGGCGGTGACGGGGCTGACGGCGGCACCGGCGGCACCGGTGGCGCCGGCGTTGCGGTCATCAACAATGTCACCGTGACCAATGCGGGCACGCTCGTTGGCGGCGCCGGCGGCACAGGTGGTGTCGGCGGTAATGGCGGCACCGGAGGCTTCGGCGGTACCGGAGGTAATGGGGGCACCGGCGGAGCTGACGGAAGCAGCGGCGCCTCAGGCGGCAATGGGGGCACGGGCTGGTAATGGCGGCGACGGTGGGACCGGCGGCGTCAATGGCGTCGGCGGTAATGGCGGCACTGGCGGCGCGGGCATCACCTTTGCCAACGGCGGCACGCTGATCAACACCGGCAACATTACCGGGGGAGCGGGCGGCACCGCCGGCAACGGTGGCAACGGCGGGGCCGGCGGCGCCGCCGGTAACGGCGGCACCAGCGGCACCGGTGGAGCTGCCGGTAACACGGGCAACGCTGGATCGAGTGGCGCTGGCGGCAATGGCGGCAACGGCGGTACCGGCGGCGTCGGCGATAGCCCGGGCAGCACCGGCGGGACTGGCGGCACTGGCGGCAGCGGCGGCACTGGCGGCGCCGGTGGCTTCGGTGGCGGCAACGGTGGCGCCGGTGGCAATGGCGGGAACGCCGGCGACGGCGGCGCGGCAAGTGCAGGCGGCACCGGAGGGAACGGCGGCACGGCAGGCACAGGTGGCACCGGCGGCACCGGCGGAGCGGCAGGCACCGGCAGCAACGGCGGCAACGGTGGCGCGGCCGGGGCCGGAGGCAACGGTGGCACCGGCGGTGCCGCAGGAACCGGCGGCAACGGAGGCACAGCAGGCGCCGGCGGCGCCGGCGGCAATGGCGGTGCGGCAGGCACTGGCGGCACCGGCGGTACGGCAGGGATCGGCGGCAATGGCGGCAACGGCGGTGCGGCAGGCACCGGCGGCACCGGTAGCAACGGTGGCTCGGCTGGTGTCGGCGGCAATGGCGGCAACGGTGGCGTGGCAGGCGATGGTGGCACCGGCGGCAACGGCGGTGCAGCGGGCAATGGCGGCACTGGCGGCGTAGCAGGCAATGGCGGCGCCGGGGGTAACGGCGGTGCGGCGGGCACCGGCGGCGCCGGTGGCGCGGCAGGCAACACTGGCGGCAACGGCGGTGCGGCGGGCACTGGCGGCGCCGGTGGCGCGGCGGGCGTCGGGGGCACCGGTGGCAACGGCGGTGCGGCCGGCAACGGCGGCGACGGCGGGAGTGCGGGTGTCGGTGGTAATGGCGGCACCGGTGGTGACGGTGGCGCTGCGGGTACCGGCGGCGCCGGTGGTGCGGCGGGCACCGGGGGCACCGGTGGCAACGGCGGCGCGGCCGGCAACGGCGGCGACGGCGGGGGTGCGGGTGTGGGCGGCAATGGCGGCACCGGCGGCGCCGCTGGCCTTTTTGGTAACGGGGGCGCAGGCGGCAACGGCGGAGTGGCAGGAGCGGGCGGCAATGGAGGCGCGGGTGGCGTCGCCGATCCCGCCGGCTCGCCCGGGGCTGGAGGCGTCGGCGTCAACGGCGCCAATTTGACGATCATCAACAGCGGCACAATTTCCGGCGGCTTGTCCGGCGATGGCGTGACGCGGGCCGACGCCATCCAGTTCACCGGCGGAATCAACACGCTGGAGCTTCAGGCCGGATCAATCATTACCGGCAACGCGGTGGCCTTCAGCACGGCCGACACGTTTGCGCTTGGCGGCACAGCGAATGCGACGTTCGATGTGTCTCAGATCGGTGCGCAATATCTGGGCTTCGGTCTCTATGAGAAGACCGGCACCAGCACCTGGACGTTGACCAACACCACCGCGGTGGTGACGCCGTGGACGATCAATCAGGGCACGCTCGCGGTCTCCTCGGACGCCAATCTCGGCGCCGCTGCGGGCGGTCTCACTTTCGGCGGCGGCACGCTGCAGTTTTTGTCTGGATTTACCAGCGCGCGAACGATCACGCTCAATACCGGCGGTGGCACCTTCGACACCAACGGCAATGGCGCCACGCTTTCCGGTGTCATCGGCGGCAACGGCAATCTGACCGTGGCCAATTCCGGCGTCGGCGGTTCGCTCACACTGACCAATTCCGCCAACAACTATACGGGCGCGACAACGATCAATGCGGGCGCGACGCTGGCGCTGTCGGGTGCGGGCACGATCGCGTCGTCCAGCGGGCTCGCCGACAACGGCACGTTCGATATTTCCGGTCTAAGCAGCGGTACCTCGATCGCCAGTCTGTCGGGCAGCGGCGCCGTCACGCTCGGCGCCAACACCCTGACGCTGTCGAACGCGAGCGGAACGTTCGCCGGCGGAATCGTTGGAGCGGGCGGCCTCACACTGACCGCCGGCACCGAGACGTTGAGCGGGACGAATGCTTATTCGGGTGCCACCACGATCAACGGCGGTACGCTCAATGTCACCGGCGCGATCACGGACTCATCGGGTGTGAGTGTCAATTCGGGCGGCACGCTCACCGGTACCGGCATGGTCGATCCGCCGGCGGTGACTATAAATTCTGGCGGCACGTTCGCGCCGGGATCCGGCACGCCCGGCTCGTTCATCGCGGTTACCGGAAATCTCGCCTTTCAGTCCGGCGCACTTTATGTGGTGTATCTCAATCCGACGACATCGAGCTTCGCCACGGTCAACGGCGCTGCTTCGCTCGCCGGCACGGTGAGCGCAAACTTCGCCGCCGGCAGCTACGCGGCGAAACAGTACACGATCCTGGAGACGACCAGCGGGCTCGGCGGCACGAGCTTCTCCGGTCTCGCCACGAACGGCCTCGCGAATTTCGACGCCAATCTGAGTTACAGCGTCGATGACGTGTTCCTGAACCTGACCGCAGCGCTGGGCGCCGGCACGCCGCTTAATCAGAATCAAGAGCACGTCGCCAACGCCATCAACGCCTTTTTCAACAGCGGCGGTACGCTACCGACGCAATTCTCCAATCTGTTCACCTTGTCGGGAACGCCTCTGGCGAACGCGCTCACACAACTCGACGGCGAGGCGGCGACCGGGGCGCAGACCAGCGTGTTCCAGTTGACGACGCAGTTTCTTAATCTGCTGCTCGGTCCGTCTTCCGACGGTAGCGGGGGCGGCAGCGGCGGCGCGCTCGGCTTTGCGCCGGAGCGGCAGAACGGCCTGCCACCGAATATCGCGCTCGCCTACAACGCGATCCTCAAGGCGCCCCCTGCGACATTCGAGCAGCGCTGGACCAGTTGGGCTTCGGCTTTCGGCGGCTCCGGCATCACCGACGGCAATGCTGCCATCGGCAGCAACAATATAACGACCAGCGATTTCGGCTTTGCCGCCGGCATGGATTATCATGCCGACCCGGCGACGCTCTTCGGCTTTGCGCTGGCTGGCGGCGGCACACATTGGGGGCTGGCGCAGGGGCTCGGCAGCGGACAAAGCGATGCCTTCATGGCCGGCCTCTACGGCAAGCATTACTTTGGGCCAGCCTATGTGTCCGCTGCGGTCGACTGGACCAACAATTGGTTCACCACTGACCGCACCGCCATGGGCGATCAGCTCAAGGCCAATTTCCAAGGCCAGAGCTACGGCGCGCGTCTCGAAAGCGGTTACCGCTTCGGCCTGCCGATATCGGCACCGGATGTCATCGCCGGCATCACGCCCTATGCGGCATTGCAGACCCAATGGTTCCACACGCCGGCCTACACCGAGACCGACCTGTCCGGCGGCGGCTTCGGGCTCAACTACAATGCCCTGACCGCGAACGATACGCGCGCCGAACTCGGCGCCCGCTTTGATGAGCTGACGATGCTCAACGCCATGCCGCTCATTCTGCGCGCACGGCTTGCTTGGGCGCACGACTGGGTGACCAATCCGACGCTCGGCGCGGTTTTCCAATCGCTTCCTGGCGCGAGCTTTGTGGTCAATGGCGCCACGCCGCCGGCGAACACGGCGCTGGTGTCAGGCGGCGCCGAACTGCACGTTACCGCGAACTGGTCGCTCGCCGCCAAGTTTGACGGCGAATTCGCCTCCGGTTCGCAAATTTATGGCGGCTCCGGCACGCTCCGCTACACGTGGTGAATGCTCGTCGGTATCGGCGGACGCTACGAGCGCAAAACCTTTTACGTCCCGCCGCCGGTCGCGCCGCCCAATTCCCCGCGGCAAGCCCTTTACCCGCCGGTGACGCTCATGTGGCGCGCGAGCGCCGGCCGCTTGTGGCGGCGATCGATGATGAAATCGTGGCCCTTGGGCTTGCGCGCAATCGCCTCGTCGATGGCGGCGAACAACAGGTCATTGCCTTCGGATGCGCGTAGCGGCTTGCGCAGGTCGGCCGCATCTTCCTGGCCGAGGCACATGTAGAGCGTGCCGGTGCAGGTGACGCGCACGCGATTGCAGGACTTCGCAGAAATTATGCGTCAGCGGCGTGATGAAGCCAAGCCGTCCGCCGGTCTCGGCGACGCGCACATAGCGGGCCGGGCCGCCCGTGCGGTAGTCGATGTCTTCGAGCGTAAAGCGCTCTTCAAGTCGCGCGCGCACCATCGACAGCGGCAGATATTGATCGAGCCGGCCCTCGCCGATTTCGCCGAGCGGCATCACTTCGATCACGGTCAGATCCATGCCGCGGCCGTGTGCCCATTCGATCAACTTCGGAAATTCGTCGTCGTTGACGCCCTTGAGCGCCACCACATTGATTTTGACTTTCAGACCGGCCGCCTGTGCGGCACCGATGCCAGACAGCACCTGATCGAGCGAACCCCAGCGCGTGATCGCGCGGAATTTGTCGGGGTCGAGCGTGTCGAGCGAGACGTTGAGCCGTCGCACGCCATGGTCTTTCAGCTCTTGCGCATACTTGGTGAGCTGCGAGCCATTCGTGGTCAGAGTGAGTTCGTCGAGTGCGCCCGCGCGCACGTGGCGCGACAGCGAGCCGACGAGCGTCATGATGCCGCGTCGGACCAGCGGCTCGCCGCCGGTAAGACGAAGCTTGCGCACGCCGCGTGCAACGAAGGCGGAACACAGCCGGTCAAGCTCTTCCAGCGACAGCACGTCGGCCTTCGGCAGGAAGGCCATGTTTTCGGCCATGCAATAGACGCAGCGGAAGTCGCAGCGGTCGGTCACCGAAACGCGCAGATATGAGATATCGCGCCCGAATGGATCGACCAATTGGGCTCGGCCGGCAGCGCCGAATTCGCGCGTCGGAGCGCGGTCAATTGTGGTGCTGTCTGGTGTTGCCTTGTCCATGCGGTTCCGATCGCGCCATTCCCTACTATGGCGTGTATCCTTAGATAATCATTTATTGTGCCGAATGAACCCTGGCTCGTCCAGGACGCGGGCGCAAAAGCGGCGTCGCGCCTCTTTGACTTCGCTGCGCGCTCGAAGCGGCCGGCGCTATTGCCCGGTCGCAGGCGGCGGCGGGAATGCCGGGTCGCCCTGCTGCTGAGGCGGCGGGAAACCTGACGGTGCGGGCTGGCCAGGCGGCGGTGGCGCCGAGCCGCGTGGAGCGGGGTGCGCTGGCGGCCGGGGTGCTCGCGCAACGGTGTGGTGCGGCCGCGGTGGCCTGCGGCCCCTCGGCGGCGCAACCGGCTGCAAGACGACCTGCACGGGATTGGGGACCATCGCAGGCGGGGGCGCGGCTTCCCAGAACGAATGTTCCGGGACGTCACCGACGCTGATCTGCACGGTCTGCGGCACAAAGCCAATCTTGGTGATGGTGACCGATTGCGGTTCCGCAGGTACCGGGATAGCGCACGGGGTCAGGCAAGTCTGGCCGCCCGTCGTGCGCACGTCGGCGCCGGGTGGATCGGATTCAAATCGTAGCGGCTGCATGTCCGAAGACGGCTTCGAGGACATAAAGTCAGGGGTCATCCAGCTGGGCATGGCGGAACAACCAGCGAGCGCAAGGCCGATGACCGCGGTACTGATGATGAGCTTAACGCGCGAGAGATTGACGCGTGACATGACCCTCTCCGTCCCCAGAAACATAAACAACGTAGGCCCCCTGCGCGCATGGGTAAAGCGCGGAACGATAGTCCGAGCAAGCGGTTACGTGAGCCGCCGTTGCGCCGCGACCCCGGGGAAACAGGCAGGGGCATACTCCGGTCGGCCGAGAAAGGTTAACAAATTGAGTATGTTAAGAATAACGCGGCGGCACCGAGGCGCGCGGGGCACCGTTAACGATAATTCCAAAGGTGTTGGTGCGTTCGCCGCAGCACGGTTGGTCACGGCCGCAGCGCCAGGAGATCGCGGATCGCCGCTGACAATTCCGAATAGGAACTGATGATCCGGTCTGGCTGCAAACTTGCGATCGGGACGTCACTATAGCCGAAATCGACCGCGATGACGGGTACACGCGCCGCGCGTCCGGTGTGGACGTCGGTTTTGGAGTTGCCGATCATGATGGCCCGGCTCGGCTCGCCGCCCGCGCGCCGCACGGTCTGGCGAAAGATCTCCGGATCGGGCTTTTGCACGCCGAACGTGTCCGGTCCGCAGATCGCGGCAAAGCGTTGGGTCAGGCTGAGCGCTCCGAGGAGCCGCAGCGACAGCCATTCAAGTTTGTTGGTGCAGACGGCAAGCGTGAGACCGGCGGCGGCAAGATCGTCGAGAGCCCGGTCCAGCCCCGGGAAGGGCTGCGACCGGTCCGCGATGTGCTCGGAATAGTAGTCAATGAATGCGCCATAAAGGCGCTCCATCTCTGAGTCCGTCACGTCTCGCCCCTCGGCCGCCAACGCGCGCCGGATCATCACCTGGGCGCCTCCGCCGATAAGATCGCGCGCCTCGGCGTAGGGAATCGCCGGCAGTTCCTCCTGCGTGAGAACAAGATTGAGCGTGTGAATAAGGTCGGGCGCCGTATCGATCAGGGTGCCGTCGAGATCGAACACGATGGTGCACATGGCGCTCGCCTAACCGGCTCTGTCACGGCGCGCAAGCGTCGCAGATCGCCGTTTTTGCTAGGCGTGCCCCTGGAAGGGCGCTAGTTTCCGGCCGAATTTCCCGTGGCCTGGAGGCCTGCTTCGCGGTGCCGATGGATGTGGACGAACAAAAACGCGCCGCCGCGGCACGCGCCTTGGAGTATGTGCGGCCGGGTATGCGCCTCGGGCTTGGTACCGGCTCGACTGCCCGCCATCTGGTCGAACTCCTGGGCGAACGGGTCCGCGCCGGGCTCAAAGTGACAGCCGTGCCGACCTCGGAGGCGACACGCGCGCAGGCCGAGCGGGCGGGTATCGCCCTGACGACACTCGATGAAACGCCTGAACTTGATCTCACCATCGATGGCGCCGACGAAATCGCGCCGGATCTGACTTTGATCAAGGGCGGGGGCGGAGCGTTGCTGCGCGAAAAGATTGTCGCAGCGGCCTCCGCCGAAATGATCGTGATCGCCGACGAGTTGAAATGGGTGCCGACGCTGGGACGCTTCCCGCTGCCGATCGAAATCTTGCCGTTCGGCGCCACCGTCACCCAACGGGCGATCGAAAACAATGCCGCCGCAGCCGGTTGCCCGGGGCCGGCGCCGCTGCGCAAGGCGCAAAACGGCCATGCTTTTGTCACGGATGGCGGGCACTGGCTCGTCGACGCTCAATTGCAGCGTATCGCCGACCCGCGGGGGCTGGCCATGCGGCTGTCTGCAATCCCGGGTGTCATGGAACACGGCCTATTTATCGATCTGGCGCGGGCTGCCATTCTGGCCGGTCCGAGCGGGATACGTATTGTCGAACGGCCTTGATCTTCAGCCTGCAAAGGGAGTGCGCTTCATGATCGCCGGTCTGTCCATGCGCCATTCGTCCAGTGGCGGTTATCTGACGCGCCGCCTGGCGCGACACATTTTTGCGGCGCTGCTGGCGCTCGCCGTGATCGGCGCCTCCAAGCCCGTTCTGGCGCAAACGGCGGCTCCGTCCCCCAACTCCATCTTGATCGCCAAGCAGATCATCGAGATCAAAGGCGTCAAAAAGCTGTTTGAGCCGCTTGTCAGGGGCGTGGTCGAAAAGGTCAAGAACCAGTTCATGCAGACGAACTTCATGTGGGCGAAGGATCTCAACGAGGTGGCGGATCAACTCACCAAGGAATACGAGCCCAGGACCTCCGAACTCGTGGACGAGAGCGCCCGCATCTATGCCAGCCATTTCACCGAGGCTGAGCTGAAGCAGATTTTGGCATTCTATCAAACGCCGGCTGGCCGCAAGGTGGTCGTGGAAGAGCCGAAGGCTCTCGATCAGAGCGTTGCCAACGCGGGTATCTTCGGCGACAAACTGTCGGAGGAAATCATCAACAAATTCCGCGATGACATGCGAAAGCGCGGGCACGATCTCTGATATGCCGGATTTTGACGTCGATCTTTTCGTTATCGGGGGCGGCTCCGGCGGTGTGCGCGCGGCGCGCATCGCCGCCCAGCACGGCGCCCGCGTCATGCTGGCCGAGGAATATCGCCTCGGCGGCACCTGCGTGATCCGCGGCTGCGTGCCGAAAAAGCTCCTGGTCTACGCCTCGCGCTTTCACGGCGAGTTCGAGGACGCGGCCGGTTTCGGCTGGAGGGTGGGACATGCCGCGTTCGACTGGCCGACGCTGATCGCCAACAAGGACAAGGAGATCGGACGGCTCGAGACGGTTTACGGCAAGCTGTTGGATAATTCGGGCGTCCGGGTCGTAAAGCAACGCGCCACGATTGCAGATCCGCATACCGTGCAGGTGACGAACGGGGACCGCGTACGCGCCGCCCACATCCTGGTCGCAACCGGGGGGACGCCGAGTTATGGCAACGAGATCCCAGGCATCGAGCACGCCATTTCGTCGAACGAGGCGTTCCATCTGCCGGAGCTGCCGCGGCGCATCGTCATCCAGGGTGGCGGTTACATCGCCGTCGAGTTTGCCGGGATCTTCGCCGGCCTGGGATCGCATGTGACGCTCGTCTATCGCGGCGAAAACATTTTGCGCGGGTTCGACGACGACGTGCGCCAACACCTGCGCATGGATATGGAAAAGCACGGTATCCGGGTGGTAACGGGGCGCACCATCACGGCGATCGAGAATCTGGGCGAGCATTATTCGGCCAAGTGTTCCGACGGCAATCATCTGACCGCCGACAAGGTGATGTTCGCGACCGGCCGCGTTCCGCACGTCAAAAAGCTCGGACTTGCGGAAGCCGGTGTAGCGCTCGCCAAGAACGGCGGCGTTGCCGTCGATGAATATTCGCGCACCAGCGTTCCGAGCATTTATGCCGTCGGCGACGTGACCAATCGCATCAACTTGACGCCCGTCGCCATCCGGGAAGGACATGCCTTTGCCGACACGGTGTTTGGCGGCAAGCCGACGAAGGTCGATCACACCAACGTGCCGACTGCGGTGTTCTCTGAGCCCGAAGTCGGTGTGGTCGGCCTCACCGAAGCGCAGGCGCGCGCCGAACTGCAGCAAACCGACGTCTACAAGGCGATGTTCCGGCCGCTCAAAGCGACGCTGTCCGGACGCGACACCACGGTTCTGCTCAAGCTCGTGGTCGATGGCCTGACCGATCGGGTGGTCGGCTGCCACATGGTTGGCGAAGGCGCCGCCGAAATAGCCCAGTTGGCCGCAGTTGCGATCAAGATGGGCGCCACCAAGGCCGATTTCGACGCCACCATGGCGCTGCATCCGACCACGTCCGAAGAATTCGTCACCATGCGCACACGCAGCGCCAGCTACGTCCGGGAAGCCGCCGAATAGCTGGAAGACCGTCGCTGCCTGGCTGGTTCATTTGACTGTCGCGACGGCGGGCGGTCGTGTATATAGCCACCGTCATTCCGGCCAAGCCGCGGCAGCAGGCTCAAGCCGGAATCCATAACCATCTCTCGTGACTTATGGATTCCGGGCGCGCGGTTGCTTCCGCGCAGGCCGAGACGGATGTGGAGAACTGCGATGTCTATGCGGTCCAACTCGGCCAAATGGAGCCCGGATTCCTGGCGGGCAAAGCCGGCCTTGCAAATGCCGGACTATCCCGATGCCAAGGCGCTGTCCGACGTCGAGGCGCAGCTTGCGACGTTTCCGCCGCTGGTTTTTGCCGGCGAGGCGCGCAACCTGAAAAAGGCCCTGGCCCAGGTCGCCGCCGGCGAAGCCTTCCTGCTTCAGGGCGGCGATTGTGCGGAGAGCTTCGCCGAGCACGGCGCCAACAACATTCGCGATTTCTTCCGGCTGTTTTTGCAGATGGCGGTGGTGCTGACCTATGCGGCGGCATCGCCGGTGGTGAAGGTCGGCCGCATCGCCGGCCAGTTCGCCAAGCCGCGCACCTCGCCGGTGGAAAAGCGCGGCAATGTCGAGTTGCCGGTCTATCGCGGCGATATCGTCAATGGCACCGAATTCACCGCCGAGGCGCGCATTCCCGATCCGCGCCGGCAGATCGAGGCGTACCGGCAATCGGCGGCGACGCTCAATCTGCTGCGTGCGTTTGCGACCGGCGGCTATGCCAACTTGCAGAACGCGCATCAATGGATGCTGTCGTTCGTCAAGGACTCGCCGCAATCGAAACGCTATCAGGAGCTCGCTACTCATCTCACCGACGCGCTCAACTTCATGCGCGCCTGCGGCATCAATCCGGAATCGCATCCGGAAATGCGCACGACTGAATTTTTTACCAGCCATGAGGCGCTGCTGCTCGGCTACGAACAGGCCTTTACGCGTGTCGATTCCACGACCGGCGACTGGTACTGCACTTCAGGTCACATGGTGTGGGTCGGCGACCGTACCCGGCAGGCCGACCACGCCCACATCGAATATTGCCGCGGCATCAAGAATCCGCTCGGGCTGAAAACCGGCCCGACCCAGAAGGTCGACGAACTGCTGAGGCTGATCGACATTCTCAATCCCGATAACGAGCCTGGCCGGCTGACGCTGATCTGCCGGGTTGGCGCCGACAAGGCAGCAGACCTGCTGCCCGCCTTCGTGCGCGCGGTGAAGCGCGAAGGCCGCAACGTGGTGTGGTCGTGCGATCCGATGCATGGCAACACCATCACGTCGGTCACCGGCTACAAGACCCGTCCATTCGACCAGATCCTCAAGGAGGTGCGGACGTTTTTTCAAGTTCATGCTGCCGAAGGCACCATCGCTGGCGGCGTGCATCTGGAAATGACCGGGCAGAATGTCACCGAATGCACCGGCGGCGCGCGCGCCATCAGCGACGAGGATCTCAACGACCGTTATCACACGCTGTGCGATCCGCGGCTCAACGCCGAGCAATCGCTCGATCTGGCGTTTCTGTTGGCCGATCTGCTGAAGTCGGAGCGCGAGCGCACCGAAAAGCCGCTGCCGGCCGTCGCCGGAATGTAAGGCAGCGGTCTTTGATCTTTACCGGTCGCTCACCAAAAGGCCTTCGTTTAACGAAGCGCTCATGCTGATGCGCATTGCCGCGCGTCGGTAAAGGAATGTGCAAATAATTTGAATCAAACTTTCGGCGTCAGAACAAAAATATAAAGACGCAGGGGGTTTGCTGTGCCAGTACGAAACTGTTTACCGTGTGTCTTCGCCGCCGTGCTGCTCGGCGCGGCCCCGGCGTTCGCCGCCGATATGGAGGCGACGCCCTGGCTGCCGCCCGCCCCGGAAAGCGCGCCGCCCGTGGTCGGCGATCCGTTCGGATCGTTCGGCATGCGAGCGGACGCCACCCGGGTCGACTGGCAGGGCTTCTATGTCGGCGGCCAGGTCTCATACAGCGACGCCAGCGCGGATTTCAGCAAGTCGACGCAGGACCCGATCGCCTACAGCCTGCGCCAGACGACGCTTGAGGCGACCTTCATGCCGTCGACTTGGCCGCTGCTGGGCACCGCCAACCACAGCGCGCCTGGCTATGGCGGCTTCGTTGGGTACAACACCGTCTACCTCGCACCGACGGCAAAAATCGTGTTCGGCGTCGAGGCAAACTGGGACCAGGCCTCGCTGTCGCTGTACGCGCCGAGTTCGCCGCTCACGCGCGTGGTGCCGGACGGATCGAATACGGTCAGCATCGCCGGCACCGGTTCGGTAACCGATTTGGACTTTGGCACCCTGCGGGCACGGGCCGGTTGGGCGGTCGGCAACTTCCTGCCGTATGCATTTGCGGGCCTCGCGGTTGGCCAAGCCAACGTCAACATCGCCGAAACCACGACGGTGATTCAGAAATCACCACCCGGCATCTTCGTGTTCCCCGCCACCAACGGAAAAAACAACGAGTGGCTTTATGGCTTCACGGTCGGCGGCGGTCTCGATTACGCGCTGACGCACCACATCTTCGTGCGCGGCGAGTACGAATACGTCCAGTTTCAAGAAGTCGCGGGCACCAATATCAACGTCAACACCGTTCGCCTCGGCGCCGGCATCAAGTTCTAGGCGGCCTGGAAGCCCGAACCGAACCCATTGCCGGGCCGGCTGGTCCGGCGCTAGACCTTCGGCATGAACGAGCGTCCTGCCGATCGTCTCGCCATTGCCGTGGCGCAGCTCAATCCCGTCGTCGGCGATATCTCCGGCAACCTGGAACGCGCGCGCAAGGCGCGCGGCATTGCTGCGCGTGATGGCGCCGATCTGGTCGCCTTTTCCGAACTGTTCATCGCCGGTTATCCGCCGGAGGATCTGGTTCTCAAGCCGGCCTTCCAGGCCGCCTGTCGGGCCGCGGTCGAGACGCTTGCCCGCGAAACCGCCGATGGCGGCCCCGGCGTGCTGATCGGTACGCCCTGGATCGAGGACGATAAGCTCTACAACGCCTACGCGCTGCTCGCTGCCGGCCAGATCGCCGCGATCCGCTTCAAGGTCAACCTGCCGAATTACGGCGTGTTCGACGAGAAACGCGTGTTCGCGACCGGTCCGGTGCCGGGGCCAGTGAGCTTTCGCGGCGTCCGATTTGGGCTGCCGATCTGCGAGGACACCTGGACCGACTGGGGCGACTACGAGAATGTCGTGGAGTGTCTGGCCGAAACCGGCGCCGAAATTTTGCTGGTGCCGAACGGCTCGCCATACTGGCGCGGCAAGAGCGATGTCCGCCTCAATGTGTCGGTGGCGCGTGTCACCGAGGCCGGTCTTCCGCTTCTCTATGTCAATCAGTTCGGCGGCCAGGACGAGCTGGTGTTCGATGGCGCCTCGTTCGGGCTCAACGCCGACCGCTCGCTCGCCTTCCAGCTTCCGGCCTTTGTCGAGACGGTCGTCACCACGCACTGGTCGCGCACCGCATCCGGCTGGCGTTGTGCGCCGGGGCCGATGGCGGAGCCGCTTGAATCCGACAAAGCCGACTACAGCGCCTGCATGGCGGGGCTGCGCGACTATGTCGAGAAGAACGGCTTCAAGGGCGTCGTGCTCGGCCTTTCAGGCGGCGTCGATTCGGCGCTGTGCGCGGCGCTTGCCGTCGACGCGCTCGGGGCCGCGCGCGTGCGCTGCGTCATGCTGCCGTACCGCTACACCGCGCAGGAATCGCTCGACGATGCCGCCGCGATCGCGCATGCGCTCGGCGTGCATTACGACGTGGCGCCGATCGAGACTGCGGTGGTCGGCATCGAGCAGACGCTCGCCGGCATCTTCGCCGGTCAGACGCGGGACGTTACCGAGGAGAATTTACAGGCGCGTGCCCGCGGCACCATCCTGATGGCGATTTCCAACAAATTCGGACTGATGGTGGTGACGACCGGCAACAAGTCGGAAATGTCGGTCGGCTACGCCACGCTGTATGGCGACATGAACGGCGGCTTCAATCCGATCAAGGACCTCTACAAGACCGAAGTGTACCGGCTGGCTTGGCTGCGCAATAGCTGGAAGCCGGACGGCGCGCTCGGACCGGATGGGCCGGTGATCGTCGAGAACGTGCTGACGCGCGCGCCAAGCGCCGAGTTGCGTGAGAACCAGACCGATCAGGATTCCTTGCCGCCCTATGACGACCTCGACGCGATCCTCTCGCGTCTCGTCGAAGGCGAAGAATCGACGGCGAGCATCATCGCCGCCGGTTTCGACCGCGACACCGTGATCCGGGTGGAGCGCATGCTCTACCTTGCCGAATACAAGCGCCGGCAGGCGGCGCCCGGCGTCAAGGTCACGTTGAGGAATTTCGGGCGCGATCGCCGCTATCCGATCGTCAATCGGTTCCGCGATGCGGGGACGCCGCCGCCCGAGCCCGATCGTTCGCTGCTCGCCGGCCCGGTCATGGCGAAGGCCGGCGCTGGCGATCTCGGCTGAGTTACAGCAACGCCGATTGATTGAGCGTCATTTCGGGGCCGAGTGAAGCGAGGAGCCCGAAATCCATAAACCCGGCGCAGGGAATATGGATTTCGGACTCGCCGCATTGCGGCAATCCGGAATGACGGCGTGCTTACTGCTGCGACAGGAACGGCGGACCGACCACGCGGACCTTGCGATTTTTAGGATCGGTCTCGGTCTTGTCGTCAGTGCTGTTGTTCTGCGGCGCAGGGGTCACGGCGGGCTTTGCGGCCGCGCCACTTGGCTTGGGCGCTCCTGGAATCCGCGTCAGCGCCTTCTCGTTCTGATCGGTGACGACGATATCGCCGCTTTCCAGCGTGCTCGAGTTGTCGGCGTTGCGCAACGCCTGCGCCCAGGTCTCGCCCGCCGCGCGGCAGGAGCAGCCGGACACGACTTCCTTGCGGTAGCGGAACGAATTGGGCAATGCGGTGTAGGGCGCGCTGCCGTCCGCAGAGACCGCCTGTTCGATCTGCTCGCCGGGATTGTGATAGGTATAAAGTGAGACCTGCGATGCCGGGCACAGCCGCTGGCAGGTTTGCGCGTCGGCCGGGAAGCGGCTCGGCACCGTCGAATAGGAAATCGGGAAATAGAATCCGTCGCAGGTGCGCACGCACACGGTGCGATACGTGCCGGCCGCACCGCCGTTGCCACCGGGACTGACGATGGTGCCGCCGCCGAGCAGCGCCTCGAAGAAGCCTTGCGGGCCGGCCGCGCGCGCCGCCGCGGTGTATTGCGCGCCGCAATTGTTTTGCGCCAGCTGGCCGATCAGCACGTTGCGCTGGCTTTGCTGGTCGTTGTTGCCGCTCTTGAGCTGTTCGACCTGGCTCGTCATTTGATCGAGCTTGGTGCGCATCTCGTCGATCTGCGAATTGAGCGGCCCGCATTGCGGTGAGAAGCCCGAGAACAGCGAAAACAGTCCCTGGCTGGCGCAGCCGACGCGACGCGCATGCTCCGTGGCGCGGTCGATTTCGGCCTGCTGCCTGGCGATGGCGTCCTCGTCGCGCTTGATCTGGTCGGCGAGCTGCGAACTCGCGCCGCCGGAATTCAGCGACGCGAGCTGCGCCTCAAGACGCACGCAGGTGGGTGACGAGGACACTGCGGGCTGCCCAGACGGGTAGCCTTGACCCGGCGGCGGCGCGGCTTGGCCCTGCGCCGGATATGGCTGCTGGGAAGGATAGGGCTGCTGAGCCGGGTAGGGTTGTTGGGCAGGGTAGGGCTGCTGAGCGGGATAGGGCTGCTGCGGATAGCCCTGTCCCGACGCTGATACCGACAGCGTCAACGCGCTCAGCACGGCAAAAGCGGCAGTCTGGCCGAGGCCGCGCGAAAGTTTCGTCATTCAAAGCCCCGACACGGCGAGTTCCAGAATCGCCGGATCAAGCCGTCCAATGGTGACCAAAGCATGACCGCAGACCGCCGGCAGCCGCGCCAGATCGCGTCATTCCGCGTCCGGCTGGTTCTCCGGCCGCGCCCGGTCGAACGCCGGCAGCTTCATGCAGGCCGCATCGACGGCGGCGATCTTCGGGAATTTATCGAGCGGCACCTTCAGCCGGCGCGCATTGGCGACCTGCGGCACCAGGCAGACATCGGCGAGCGTAACGGTGTTGCCGTACGCGTAGGGGCCGGGCGCGATCAGAGCTTCGAGCGCTTCGAAGCCTTCGAGCACCCAGTGATGGTACCAGACATCGATCACGCTCTGCTCCTGACCCAGCTCACGTTTCAGATAGCGGAGCGGACTGGTGTTGTTGAGCGGATGGATATCGCAGGCGATCAGTTCGGCGAGCCCCCGCACCTTGGCGCGCGCCACGGGGTCTTTCGGCAGCAGCGGCGGCTCAGGGTGGGTCTCATCGAGATACTCGATGATGGCGATCGACTGGATCAGGGTATCGCCCGAGTCGGTGATCAGTGCCGGCACCCGCATTTGTGGATTGATCGCCCGATAGTCCGGCCGCCGGTTGTGGCCGCCGTCCTTGATCAGATGAACGGCTACGGTTTCGTAGCTCAACCCCTTGAGATTGAGCGCGATGCGCGCGCGATAAGCCGCCGACGAACGGAAATAAGAATAGAGTTTCATGTCGCCTCCCTGGCGTCATTCCGGGCTCGACGCTCCGCTCGGCCCCGGAGTGACTCGCTTATTCTTCGTCCTCGATCTCCAATGCCGTCTCGGCGACGAGCTGTGCCGATTGATCGGTCAGTTGCGACACGGCGCGGTTGAAAGCCACGCGGTCCGCCGGCGTCAAACTCTCGGTCAGGCGCCGGGCAAAATCGAGTGCGTGCGGCGCCACTTCTTCGTACATCGCCCGGCCGGTGGCGGTGAGGGACAGGAACGCTTCGCGCTTGTCGTCGCGGTTGCTCCGTCGCGCCAGGAGTTTGCGCTTTTCAAGGAGCGCCACCGCGCGCGACACCTTGGTCTTGTGCATGTGCGAGTGGGCGCCGACCGCCTTGCCCGTCATCACCCCGTATTGGCCAAGCGTGACCAGCACGCGCCATTCCGGCACGCCTATCCGGTAGCGCCGCGCATAGACGCGCGACAATGCCTGCGACACGAGGCTCGCCACCACCATCAGCTGATACGGCAGGAAATCCTCGAGCTTCAGCGGAGCGCTATCGGCCAAGGCCGAAGCGGCTTCGTCCACGGCTTCGCTCTGGCTCATCCGCTGACTGCCCATGCCGGCTTCCCACCGGAATCCCATCACGCCGCCCATCAGTGCCCCAACTTGGACGTGCGGGACGGAAGATGGCCGAACTCAAGGGGCGGTGCAACGTGGATAGTGAGGCGGTTTCGCCCGTGTTATGTTTGGCGCAGGCGCCCAGGCAAAAGCGGCGTCAACGCGAGGGGGAGGATTTTCATGTCGCTAGACGCGGCAGCTCATCGCGTCCGTTCGTTTCCGGCGTTTTCGGGTATCTACAGCGCGTTCGAACCGATCAGTCTGCCGCTGTTGCGGCTGACGTTGGGCTTGCTGCTGATGCCGCACGGCTGTCAGAAACTGTTTGGCTGGTTCGGCGGCGCCGGGTTTGTGAAATTTCACCGGCTTCTTCGACAAGATGGGCTGGCACCCCGTCGGCATGTCTTGTGGTTGCGGTCGTTGCGCTCACCGAACTGGTCGGCGGCTTCTTGATGGCGGTCGGATTTCTGACGCGCTTTGCCGCGGCCGCCATCTTCATCTTCATGCTCAACGCCGTGTGGTCCACATCCGCGAAGGGGTTCTTCTGAACTCAGGGCGGCGCCGAGTATTCGATCCTGATCGGCGTTGTGGCGCTCGGTGTTCCTTATCCGCGGCGGCGGTCTCTTCTCAGTCGACCACGCGCTCGGCAGAGAACTCTAGCCGTTTTCGATTGCGAGCGTCAGCGCGAGCACTGAATGGCGACGAAATGGTCGCAGCTAGCGCCTTTGCAGGAGGCGCTGACATCGGTCGGAATGGCGCCGGTAATGTCGTCGCGGCTGACTTTGCGGAACGAATCTGCCTGCGCGAAGGAGTGCGAGCGGCAATAGGAGTTGGCGACCGACTTGCCGCAGGCGCCACCGGAGGCGAGGCAGGTGTCGACGCCGTAGCCGTCCGCTTGGTTGGCGAGGATGAACAGGCGCTTCTCGGCATGCGCGGCGGCGCCGCACATCATGACGGCAAACGCCGTTGCGGCAATGACGGAACGCATGAAACCCCCTCGGCCGCAAAGCCCGCAAAAATACGGGCTGCGATCAAGCCTAAGAATGCGACCGTGGAGTGAAGGTTTCGTTAACCGCGCCCTGGCCGCGGGATTTGGCACCCCAGGGCGCTGTTTCTGCTGAACGAATGGGTTTTTCGCGTGAGCCGATGCGGCATGGCCGTTCGGCCTTGACGCCGCAAGTGTCCTCGACCACATTGCGCGTCATGAACGGCCTTAACCACATTTGCGGCATTTGCCGGGAGATTATTCGCTAGCGGCAACGCTGGCTGTGGCCGTCTTTTTCTCCGATCGAGAATTTTGGGACGCCCGGCCAGCAGGCCGATGGCGTTACGAAAAACTCCGACCGATGGATTTGAAACTCTACGATACGCTGACGCGCGAGAAGCGGGTTTTCACCCCGCTCGATCCCGCCAACGTACGCATGTATGTGTGCGGGCCGACCGTCTACGACTTCGCCCATATCGGCAACGGCCGCGCCGCGATCGTGTTCGACGTATTGTTCCGCTTGTTGCGCCATCGCTACGGTGCCGACCACGTCACTTACGTGCGCAACATCACCGACGTCGACGACAAGATCAACGCGCGGGCCGCCGAGGAATATCCGGCTTTGCCGCTCAACGAGGCGATCCGCAAGGTCACGGAAAAAACCGCGAAGCAATATCAGGAGGATGTTGCCGCGCTCGGCTGTCTCACCCCCACAGTCGAGCCGCGCGCCACCGAACATATCCCGGAAATGCGGGAGCTTGTCGAGCGGCTGGTCGCCTCGGGTCACGCCTACGTGGCTGAAGACAATGTTCTGTTCAGCGTGCCGTCGATGCCCGACTACGGTCGGTTGTCGAAAAAGCCGCTCGACGAACTGATCGCCGGCGCCCGCGTGGAGGTCGCGCCCTATAAGAAAAACTCGCGCGACTTTGTGCTGTGGAAGCCCTCGAAGCCGGGCGAGCCGGCCTGGCCGTCGCCCGCCGGAATCAAGGTGCCGGGGCGGCCCGGCTGGCACCTCGAATGCTCGGCGATGTCATGGCGTTATCTCGGCGAAGTGTTCGACATCCACGGCGGCGGCATCGATCTCGTCTTCCCGCATCATGAGGACGAGATCGCGCAATCGCGCTGCGCCTTCCATACGCCGGTGATGGCGAATTACTGGATGCACAACGGCTTCCTTCAGGTCGAAGGCGAGAAGATGTCGAAGTCGCTCGGCAACTTCGTGACGATCAGAGACGCGTCGCAGCAATCAAATGATCTGCGGTGGGGCGAGGTGTTGCGCCTCAATATGCTGAGAACGCACTACCGGCAGCCAATCGATTGGACGAATGATGGCCTAGCTGAATCGGCAGTTACATATGCAAATTTTAGGCGTGCAGTCATTAATGCAGACAGGGCGAAGGCGCGGCCGTCGCAAACCGTGCTCGAAGCATTGTCTGATGATCTAAATACCCCGGCCGTGCTGGCTGAACTTCACCGGCTCGGACATCACGCGTTGGCGCCAAGTGGCGCACCTGCAGATGCAGCAGCGGAGTTGGTTGGCTCGCTTCTACTGCTTGGATTTGATCGGGCAGTCGATCACGTTAGTAAGGGCGGTGTGCGAGATGCCGTTGCGGCGGCCTTTGAGGAGGTAAGCGCGCGCGAGAAAGGCCTTGATCCCGCGCTAATTAAGGCACGTGTTGCTGATCGCATCGCTGCGCGCAACGCTAAGAACTTCACCGAATCTGACCGCATCCGCGACGAACTCGCCAAAATGGGCGTTGTGCTCAAAGACTCCAAGGACGGCACCACCTGGGAGATCGCCCGATGATGGTTCATCGTCATGGCCGGGCTTGTCCCGGCCATCCACGACTAAGTTTGCTCCGCGGCCACAAAGACGTGGATGCCCGCGACAAGCGCGGGCATAACGGTGTGGGGTTCTTCCTGGAGGCTGCCCGATGAGCGCCGAGCACGCCCCGCCCAAGCTCGCGATGCGGCCGATGTTGCCGGCGGATGTGCCGGACCTTGCCGAGATTTTCCGCGAGTCGATCGCGGATTTGACCGCCGACGATTACAGCCAGGCGCAGCAGGAGGCCTGGGCCGCGGCGGCCGATGACGAGGAAGAGTTCGGCCAGAAGCTCACCAGTGCGCTGACCCTGGTGGCGACCTTCGGCGGCACCGCGGTCGCGTTCGCCTCGCTGGCCGAGAACAAGAAGATCGACATGCTCTACGTGCATCCGGCCGCGGCCGGGCAGGGCGCCGGCGCCATGCTGGCCGATGCGCTGGAAAAGCTCGCCGCCGGACGCGGCAGCACCGAACTGACGGTCGACGCCAGCGACACCGCGCGCGGCTTTTTCGAAAAACGCGGCTTCGTCGCGCGAACCCGCAACACGGTAACGCTCGGCGGCGAATGGCTTGCCAACACCACGATGAGCAAAACGCTGCCGCCGCAGAAGGGGAGTGTGCAATGAAACGCGAGGATTCACCGTTTCCGCGCCACTGGCTCTATTATGTGACGCTCAAATACGTCGTGATCGCGGTAGCGGTGTTCGTCAGTCTGTACGTCCTCTATCGGCTCTATTCGGGTTGAGGAGCCACCATGCCGCGCGAGCGCCTTTATCTGTTCGACACGATGCTGCGCGACGGCGCGCGCGGGCAGCGCAATACTGTGTCGGTCGCCGGTGAATGGCTCGCCAATACCTGATGGGTAAGTGGCTTGCCGGGAAAGGGAGTGCCGTATCATGACCGAACCGCGCTCGGCCGATTTTTTTGGTTTGCGTACCCATCACGTTGTGATTGCGGTCATCGCCGTCGTCATCGTTGTCGCTTTGGCGGCGAATTATTACCTGTGGTGAGAGCATCGTATGCCGCGCGAGCGCCTTTATCTGTTCGACACGACGCTGCGCGACGGCGCGCAGACCAACGGCGTCGATTTTACGCTGGCCGACAAGCTCGCCATTGCGGCTTTGCTCGACGATCTCGGCGTCGATTACGTCGAGGGCGGCTATCCGGGGGCGAACCCGATCGACACCGCTTTCTTCAGCGAGCGGCATGAGCTTCACGGCAAGCTGACCGCTTTCGGCATGACGCGGCGGCCCGGCCGCTCGGCGTCGAACGATCCGGGCCTGGTGGCGCTGCTTGAGGCGCAGGCGGACGCGATCTGTTTCGTCGCCAAATCGTGGGACTATCACGTGCGCGTGGCGCTGGAGACGACCGAGGAGGAAAATCTCGCCTCGATCCGCGACAGTGTGCGCGCCGCCAAGGCCAAGGGCCGCGAAGTGCTGCTCGACTGCGAGCATTTCTTCGACGGCTATAAGGCCAAGCCCGCCTATGCGCTGGCCTGCGCGCAGGCCGCCTACGAGGAAGGCGCGCGCTGGGTCGTGCTGTGCGACACCAATGGCGGCGCGCTGCCGCATGAGGTCGAGCGTATCGTCGGCGAGGTCTGCAAAAAGATTCCCGGCGATCACGTCGGCATCCATGCGCATAATGACACCGAGCAGGCGGTCGCCAATTCGTTCGCGGCGGTGCGCGCCGGCGCGCGGCAGATCCAGGGCACGCTCAACGGGCTTGGCGAGCGTTGCGGCAACGCCAATCTCACATCCATCATTCCGACGCTGAAACTCAAATCCGAATACAACGAAAAATTCGACATCGGGGTATCGGACGAAAAGCTCAGTGGCCTGCGGCGCGTGTCGCACGCGCTCGACGAAATTCTCAATCGCGCGCCCGACCGCCATGCGCCCTATGTGGGCGAAAGCGCGTTTGCCACCAAGGCCGGCATCCACGCTTCGGCGATCGTCAAGGAGCCGGCGACCTACGAGCACGTCGCGCCGGAGAGCGTCGGCAACCGCCGCAAGCTTCTGGTCTCCGATCAGTCCGGCCGTTCCAACGTGCTGGCCGAACTGGAACGCATCGGGCTTACGGTTGACAAGAACGATCACCGCGTCGCGCGTCTGCTCGACGAGGTGAAGGAGCGCGAGGCGATCGGCTACGCCTATGAGGCGGCCGACGCGTCATTCGAACTGCTGGCGCGGCGCATGCTCGGCTCGGTGCCGAAATTCTTCGACGTCAGCTATTTCGACGTCAAGGTCGAGCAGCGCGGCCAGAATGGCGGCGCCGAGGTGCTGACAACCGCGGTCGTCAAGGTCAAGGTCGGCGACGACATGCTGATCAACGCCGCCGAGGGCAACGGCCCGGTCAACGCGCTCGACGTCGCGCTGCGCAAGGATCTGGGCAAATATCAGAAATACATCGAGGGTCTGCAGCTCACCGATTACCGCGTCCGTATCCTCAATGGCGGCACCGGCGCGGTCACGCGCGTGCTGATCGAGAGCAAGGACGAGACCGGCGAGCATTGGACCACGATCGGCGTTTCCTCCAACATCATCGACGCGTCGTTTCAGGCGCTGATGGATTCAATTGTCTATAAATTGGTGAAGTCTGGTGCACCGGCGTGAATTAGATACCATCCTGTCATTCCGGGGCCGAGCGGAGCGAGGAGCCCGGAGTCCATAGCCACCGTGGCTGCAGGAAGATTACGGGCCTTCAGCATGTTTCTGGACTGACTGTGGTTATGGATTCCGGGCTCGCGCCTTGGGCGCGCCCCGGAATGACGTTTTGGTTACTTTGCGGGGGGCTTCCGTGATTGACCACATTTCAATCCCTGTGCGTGAACTGAAAACCTCGGCGCGATTCTACGATGCGCTCTTCAAACCGCTCGGCATCATGCGGCTGCGCGAAGCGCCGCAGACGATTGGCTACGGCAAGAGCTATCCGGAATTCTGGATCAACGAACGGCCGCACCTTGAGCCGCAGCCCGAGGACTCGGGCCTGCACATCTGCCTGCGCGCACCCGACGCGGCGGCGGTCGATGCGTTTCATGCCGCAGCGGTCTCGGCCGGCGCGAAGTCCGATGGTCCGCCGGGAAAGCGGCCGCAATATTCGCAGACTTATTACGCCGCCTTCGTGCGCGACTGGGATGGCAACCGGATCGAGGCGGTGACGTTTTTGCGGGATACCTGACCCGTCAGGGACGGGTCACAGCCTCTCCGCCGGGATCGCCATTGTCTGCTCGGTGTCGGCAACCGCATGCGCAGCCTTGCGCATTGCCGGCAAAATATCCTCGACCCGCGTCGCTACCAGAAAATCCACGTTGAACGCCGAGGGCACGAATTTCACCTTGCGCATGTGCTCGATCAGCGTCAGCAGCGGATCCCAGTAGTCCGAGATGTTGGCGATCAGGATCGGTTTCTTATGGCGGCCGAGCTGCGCCCAGGTGAGTTGCTCGACCACTTCTTCCAGCGTGCCGATGCCGCCCGGCAGCGCGACGAAGCCATCGGCATGCTCGAACATGGCGCGCTTGCGCGCATGCATGTCCGGCACGACGATCAGTTCCTGTGCGACGTGCCGCGGCCGCTCGCGCTTGGTCAGAAACTCGGGAATGATGCCGGTCACGTGGCCGCCATGATCGAGCACGGCCTTCGCCACCGCGCCCATCAGACCAACCGAGCCGCCGCCATAGATCAGGCGGACATGATTCTCGGCCAGGATTCTGCCGAGGCCTTGCGCCGCGGCCACGAACGCCGGGTCGGTGCCCGGGCTCGATCCGCAATAGACGCACAATGCATTGATTTTAGCCATGGAATGATGCTCAGCGAGGGCTAGATGTGGCGTTGATTCGCGGCCGCCGCAAGTTTTTTGCGCCGCATGCTCCGTCCGCGTGCAGAGCACCGAAAAACACACTATATGACGGTGGATTCGATGTGACGGGGGCTTGTGGCCGCGTGCGGCCGTTCCGGCTCACGGACGACCCACACTGGACAATGCCACGCCGGTCATGAGCGATTTCCAGCGGCCTGCCCACAGTATGAAGCGCGAAGTCGGCGCCACCGGCGGCGACGGCCTGCTGTCGACGCTCGTGCATCTGTGGCCCTACATCTGGCCGACCGACCGGCGCGACCTCAAGGTGCGTGTCGGTATCGCGACGGTTCTGATCTTCGTCGCCAAGCTCGCCACCATCGCGGTGCCGTTCACCTTCAAGTGGGCGACCGACGCGCTCGCGGGTCACGGTACGGCGCCGCTCGGCCCCGACGACATATTCGTCTGGGCGCTGGCGACGCCGGTGATGATGACGCTCGCCTATGGCGGCATGCGCATCGTGATGGCGCTGCTCACGCAGTCGCGCGACGCGATCTTCGCCAAGGTGGCGATGAACGCGGTGCGTCGGCTTGCGTTCCGCACCTTCGAGCACATGCATTTGCTGTCGCTGCGCTTTCATCTGGAGCGCCGCACCGGCGGGCTGACGCGCGTCCTGCAGCGCGGGCGCGACGCCATCGAGACCATCGTGCGCATGCTGCTGTTGCAACTCGCGCCGACGATCGTCGAGGTGGTGCTGGTCGCCTGGGTGCTGTTGTTCAAGTTCGACTGGCGCTATCTCGTCCTCATCGTGGCGACGGTCGCGCTCTATATCGGCTTTACTTTCTGGGCGACGGAATGGCGCATCGGCATCCGCCGCGACATGAATTCGAGCGACAATGACGCCAACGCCAAGGCGATCAATTCGCTGCTCAACTACGAGACCGTCAAATATTTCTCGGCCGAAGAACGCGAGGCGGCGCGCTACGACCGCTCGATGGCGCGCTACGAGGAAGCAAGCGTGCGCGCCTATGTGTCGCTCACTGTCCTCAATGCCGGGCAGGCGATCGTGTTCACGATCGGGCTGTGCGCCGCCATGGTGATGTGTGCCTACGGCATTGAGCACGGTACCAACACGGTGGGCGACTTCGTCATGATCAACGCCATGATGATCCAGCTCTACCAGCCGCTCAACTTCATGGGCATGGTGTATCGCGAGATCAAACAGGCGACGATCGACATCGAGAACATGTTCGCGCTGTTGGAACGCAAGCCGGAAATCGCCGATCGGCCGGGCGCACAGCCGCTCCACGTCCGCGCCGGCGCGATCCGGTTCGACAACGTGTCGTTCGCCTATGAGCCGGCGCGGCAAATCCTCAAAGGCTTGAGCTTCGAGGTCGCCGCGGGCCACACCGTCGCCATTGTCGGGCCCTCGGGCGCCGGCAAGTCCACGATCTCGCGGCTGCTGTTCCGCTTCTACGATATTACCGGTGGCCACATCCTCATCGACGGCACCGATATCCGCGACGTGACTCAAAAGTCGCTGCGCGCTTCGATCGGCATGGTGCCGCAGGACACCGTGCTGTTCAACGACACGATCCGCTACAACATCCGCTACGGACGCTGGGACGCGACCGACGCCGAGGTCGAAGACGCGGCGCGGCTGGCGCAGATCGATACTTTCATCCGCCATGCGCCCAAGGGCTACGAGACCGAGGTCGGCGAGCGCGGCCTCAAGCTTTCCGGCGGCGAGAAGCAGCGCGTCGCCATCGCCCGCACCATTCTCAAAGGCCCGCCGATCCTGGTGCTCGACGAAGCGACCTCCGCGCTCGACAGCCATACGGAACGCGACATTCAGGACGCGCTCGATCGCGTCGCCAAGAACCGCACCACGCTGGTCATCGCCCACCGGCTGTCGACCATCGTCGGCGCTGACGAGATTTTGGTGCTCGACAAGGGCGTGATCGTCGAACGCGGCCGTCACAACCAGCTGCTGGCGCAGGGCGGCCTCTACGCCGGCATGTGGAACCGGCAGCGCGAAGCCGAAATGGCCCGCGAAATACTTCAGGAGACCGGGGAGAATGACCCGATCGCGCCCAATCGCAATCCGCCGGGAGCGGAGAGCGGCGACCTCGTTCCCGCGGCAGACGCGGTGGAATGACGCTCCATGTCCGTAATCAACTCCATCCGTTCGCAGCTGTCGCCGATCCATCCGGAGGGCTACCCGTTTGTCGGCGGCTTTGCTCTGGTGAGCCTCATTTTATTCTGGCTGTGGCCGCCGCTTGGCTGGCTCGGCACGGTCGCGACGCTGTGGTGCGCGTATTTCTTTCGCGATCCGGCGCGCGTTACGCCGGTGCGCGATAGCATTGTGGTGGCGCCGGCCGATGGTCTGGTCAGCCAGGTGGCGAACGCCGTGCCGCCGCAGGAGCTGGGGCTCGGTCCGCGGCCGCTGTTGCGCATTTCGATCTTCATGAGCGTGTTCAATTGCCATGTGAACCGCAGCCCGGTCGCCGGACGCATCGAGCGCATCGTCTATCGCCGCGGCAAGTTTTTGAGCGCCGATCTCGACAAGGCGAGCGAAGACAACGAACGCAATGCGTTTCTGATCGCGACTCCCGGCGGGGCACGGCTTGCCGTCATCCAGATCGCCGGCCTCGTGGCGCGGCGGATCGTGCCGTTTTCGCGCGAAGGCGAGACCGTTAGCGCCGGCCAGCGCATCGGCATGATCCGGTTCGGCTCGCGGGTCGACGTCTACCTGCCGGACGGCGCGCGGTCGTTGGTCGGCGAGGGGCAGACCGCGATTGCCGGCGAGACGGTAATAGGCGATTTGCGCGGCCTGGAAGCCGGCCGAACCTTTCGCGTCGGCTGACGCCGTTAACTTTTCAGTTCTGATTGTCGCGCGGGAAACTTTCGGCTTCGTGGCGGCGCGGCCGCAGACAGGCTATATTGGCGCCATGGCCATGAAACGTTCAGGCTTCGACCCTTCGCGCATGCAGCGGCTGCGCCGCCGGCGCTTCCGTCGCATCCCGGTGCGTATCCTGGTACCAAACGTGGTGACCCTGCTAGCGCTGTGCGCCGGGCTCACCGCGATCCGGCTGGCGTTCGAAAATCGTTACGCCCTGGCGCTGGCGGCGATCGTGTTTGCCGCCATTTTGGACGCCATCGACGGGCGGTTGGCCCGCTTGCTCAAGGGCACGTCGCGGTTCGGTGCCGAGCTCGACAGCCTGTCGGATTTCGTCAATTTCGGCGTCGCACCGGCCCTGATCCTGTACTTCTGGGGCCTGCACGACCTGAAATCGGCCGGCTGGATCGCCGCGATGGTATTCGCCATCTGCGCCGGTCTCCGTCTGGCGCGTTTCAACGTCATGCTGGACGATCCGGACCAGCCGGTATGGGCGAGCAACTTTTTTGTCGGCATGCCGGCGCCGGCCGGTGCCATCACCGTGCTGTTGCCGATCTACGCGTCGTTTCTCGGCCTGCCGCACTTTGCCGCGCTGACCTGGCTGACGCTGGTCTACACGCTTGCCATCGCCTGGCTGATGGTGTCGCGGCTGCCGGTCTTTTCCGGCAAACGCGTCGGCACGCGGGTGACGCCCGAACTGGTCGGCCCGCTGATTGTGTTCGTTGTCCTTTGTTTTGCGCTGCTGTTTGCCTACCCGTGGGTGCTGCTGACCATTGGAACGCTCGCCTATCTGGTGAGCCTGCCGTTCGGATACCTGTCTTACCGCGGTTATGAGCGGCGCTTCCGCGAGAACCACGCTGAAACCGAGCCGCCTGCCATGCATTCGCCACCGATCGCTGGCGGATTTGGCCGCGCGCCGGATGCTAATGAGCGTCCGCCGCGGCTGAATTGACGGCGCTGCGCCGGAGGACGGCGAACCGCGCATATCCGTAACGGCAGGGGAGTGGTATGGCAGTCGGCCGCCGCGCAGTTCTGGCCTCGGCCGCGGCGTCGCTCGCTACGCCGGTGCTGCTGCGCATGGCCCGGGCCGACGCCCCACTGCAGCACGTCACCTTCAAGCTGCACCACGCGTTCTCGTCGGTCTCCTGTCTCCACACGAACTTTCTGGTGCCGTGGGCGCGCCGGATCGAAGAGCAATCGGCAGGCGCGATCCGCATCGATATTTATCCGTCGATGGCGCTTGGCGGACAGCCGGCTGAATTGTTCGACCAGGCGCGCGACGGTATCGTCGATATTGCCTGGGCGATGCCGAGCGACACGCCGGGCCGTTTCCCGAAGGTCGAAACATTCGAATTGCCGTTCGTCCCGCCGCGCCGCGCGCTGGTCGGTTGCAAGGCGATCGCGGACTTTGCCGACGAGCATCTGACGGATGAATTTCGCGAGATTCATCCGATTTGTTTTTCGTGCGCGGATCGCGGCGTCCTGCATGCCAATCGTCCGGTGCGGACGCTTGGGGAGATCAAAGGACTAAGGCTCGATGTGAGCACGCGCTTTACCGCCGCCGCTGTTGCGATGCTTGGCGGACGGCCGGTGCCGATGCCGAGCGGGCAGTTGCCGCTCGCGATCACGCGCCACGTCGTGGACGGCTGTATCCTGCCGTGGGACATGGTGCCGGCGCTCAAGCTCGACGATCTGCTCAAGGCGCACACTGATTTTGCCGATGACGCGCTGAGCACCACGACCGCCGTGCTGGCGATGAACAAGAGCGTCGTATGAGAAGCTGCCGCCCGATCTCAAAAAGATTCTCGACGACAATTCCGGGCAGATGCCCGCCACCATGGCGGGCACGATGTGGGATCTGAAAGCCAAAGCAGTCGCCGATGCGGTCAGTCAGAACGGCGATCAAATCGTCATGCTCGATCCGGATGCTGTCGCGCGCTGGCGCAAAGCGATCCAGCCGGTGATCGAGGCGTGGCGCAAGGATATGAAGAGGCGCAATGCCGACGGCGACAGAGCTCCTGGCGAGCGCGCGTGACCTGTTTGCCAAATACGCCAATGTGCCTGAGCCGCAACCGCCGGCGCCGCCCAAACCGCAAGTCACGGAAGCCAAGGTCGAGCCTGCACCGCCGGCTAAAACGGCAAGCCCGGAGCCGGCGCCGCAGCCGCCGATAAAAGCCGCGCCTAAGCCCGCTCCGAAAATCAGCGTCACGACTGCGCCAGCGCACCCGGCGCAGCCAGCCGCGCCGGTGACGCATTGGTGGCAGTTCTGGAAATCGACGCCCGTAACCGCGTCCGCATCGCCGGTCACGCCCGTTCAGCCGGCGACGCATTGGTGGCAGTTCTGGAAGTCCGCGGCGAAACCCGCTCCCGTTGCCGCGCCGGCTCCGGCAGCACCGCTCGTGCACGCCGCACCGGCGCCATCGCCGCCGCCAGCCGCCGCGGCCATCGCCAAACCGTTGCCCGCAGCACCGCTCTCGGCGCCGGCCAAGGCCCTCGATATTCCGCTTTAGCTAAGCGTGATCCGAAAAGTGGATTGCGGTTTTCGAAAAAGACCGCGCTGTATCAGGACGGCAGCGGGTAACCCGGCATCAGATCGTAAGGATGCGCCCAGCCGGGCAGCGATTTGATGCGGCCGAGCCAGGCGGCGATGTTCTTATGCTGGGCATTGATGTCGAAGCCGAATTCCTCGGCTGGATAGTAGAGATACGCGCACAGTGACAGATCGGCGATCGTCGGCGCGTCGCCCAACATGAAGGGTGATTTGGCGAGTCGCTTGTCCAGGATGGCGAGGTTGCCGTCGATACGGCCTTTGAGGAACGCCATCACCGCGGGATCGCCTGCTGGCCGCGCGAAGTTTTTCAGAAAACGGTACGGCCCCAGAAAGCCGTTGACCTTCTGATTGTCGAAAATGATCCAGCGCAAAGCCTCGAGCCGCTCGTCGTCGTTGCGCGGCAGAAATTTTTTGGTCTGCTCGGCGAGATAAGTCAGGATCACGCCGGACTGGCTGAGCTTCTTGGCGCCGTGCACCAGGACCGGCACTTCGCCCATTTCATTGACATCGGCGCGGTATTGCGGCGTCCGTGTCTCGCCGCCCTTGAAGAAATCCACATAGATCGGCTTCCAATCGGCGCCGGTGAGATTGAGCATCAGCGCGGCTCGGTAGGCGTTGCCGGATTGCGCGAAACAATAGAGTTCATATTCGGCCATGACAGATCCCGTTCCGGCAAAGCTTAGAGCTGTTTGGACAGCGTCAGCGCGCTGCCGCTTGCATCCTGGCCCTCGAAATGGCCACCCACATAGGACATTTGCGCCAGCGGCTTGCCTTTGAAGTCGTGGATATGCAGCAGGCCGTTTTCAAATGTCCACTTGCGGCTCATGAAGAAACTGCCGGGGCAGCCGCCGCCGGGCGCGATTGTTCCTTGAAGAGCAGGGGACTGCGGCGCGCCGGGACCAGGCGTGTCGGCAAAATTCATCATGCAAGCGCCGCCGGCCGCGGCGGAGAACTGCCAACGCCCGGCAAGATCGACCGGCGGCGGTGTCGTCGACGGCGCGGCAACGTTCACCGGCGTCTGCGGTTCCGGACTGCCCCCAAGAAGGGTCGTGCTGCTGCAGGCGCCAAGCCCGCTGAGCAGCACAAAGGCCGCAGCCGCCGCGACCGCACCGGTACCCTTAACCCTGATCTGTCCTGACCGGCTCATTCCCGATCCCCAAAGCGCGGCCTGCACTAAAACCCGAATTGGGCGAGGAAGTGAAGCCGTAGGGGCCGGATCGAGCACGCGCGGGCCGTTATTTCATGGTCGGAATGACGAATTCGGCGCCTTCCTTGACGCCGGACGGCCATCGCGCCGTCACGGTCTTGGTCCGCGTATAGAAGCGGATCGAATCCGGGCCGTGCTGATTGAGGTCGCCGAAGCCCGACCGTTTCCAGCCGCCAAACGTGTAGTAGGACAGCGGCACCGGAATAGCGAAATTGACGCCGACCATGCCGACCTCGACACGGCTGACGAAATCCCGCGCGGCGTCGCCGTCGCGGGTGAAGATCGCCACCCCGTTGCCGTACTCGTGTTCGGACGGCAGCCGCACCGCCTCCTCGTAATCCTTGGCGCGCACCACCGAAAGCACCGGCCCGAAGATTTCCTCCTTGTAGATACGCATCTCGGGCGTGACATGGTCGAACAGGCAGCCGCCCATGAAATTGCCGTTCTCGTAGCCCTGCAGCTTGAAGCCGCGGCCATCGACCAGAAGCTTGGCGCCTTCCTTGACGCCGAGATCGACGTAGCTTTTCACCTTGTCCATGTGGGCGCGGGTGATCATCGGGCCGTAATCGGCCTGCGCGTCGGTTGAGGGTCCGATTTTCAAACTCTCCACGCGCGGCACGAGTTTTTGCAACAGCACGTCCGCTGTCTTTTGTCCGACCGGCACCGCCACCGAGACCGCCATGCAGCGCTCGCCGGCTGAGCCGTAGCCGGCGCCGATCAGCGCATCGACCGCCTGATCCATGTCGGCATCCGGCATGATGATCATCTGGTTCTTGGCGCCGCCGAAGCACTGCACGCGTTTGCCGTTGGCGGCGGCGGTTGCGTAAATGTACTCGGCGATCGCCGACGAACCGACGAAGCCGATCGCCTTGACGCGCGAATCCATCAGGAGCGTGTCGACTGCTTCCTTGTCGCCGTTGACGACGTTGAAAATGCCGGCGGGCAGGCCGGCTTCGAGAAACAGCTCGGCGAGCCGCATCGGCACCGACGGATCGCGCTCCGACGGTTTGAGGATGTAGGCGTTGCCGCACGCGAGCGCCGGTGCGCATTTCCACAATGGGATCATGGCCGGGAAATTAAACGGCGTGATGCCGGCGACGACGCCGAGCGGCTGGCGCAGCGAGTAGAGGTCGATGCCTGGACCGGCACTATCGCTGTATTCGCCCTTGAGCAGGTGCGGGATACCACAGGCGAATTCGACCACTTCGAGGCCGCGCTGGATATCGCCCTTGGCGTCGGTAAAGGTCTTGCCGTGTTCGGACGACAAAAGCCGTGCCAGGGAATCGTATTCCTTGTTAACAAGTTCGAGGAATTTCATCATCACCCGCGCGCGGCGCTGCGGGTTGGTCGCCGCCCAGGCCGGCTGGGCTGCCTCGGCCACCGCGATGGCGTGCTCGACCTCGGAATGCTTGGCGAAGGCCACTTTGGCCTGCACCTCGCCGGTATTGGGGTTAAAGACGTCGCCATGCCGGCCGGATGTCCCCTTCACCTCTTTGCCGCCGATGAAGTGTCCGATCTCGCGCATGGCATTCTCCCTGGCTTCCGCGCGGCCCAAGCCGCGGCATTTGTCCCATTCTGCGGGTTTTTACGGTGCCGGTCACGGGGGGCGTCAACGGTTCCCGGTAACGCTCCTTTAAGCGCAAAGACGCTACTTTGAGGAGGCGTCGCTGTAGGGCGCTCAGTGGCGCGGGTGGGAGCGTGAGTTATGGATATTACCACGGGCCTTGGCTTGCTTGCCGGGGCTTCCGTAGTCGTCACCATCATGTTGATGGGCGGCGATATCAGGATGTTCTTCAGTGATCACGCCATCATCGTTATTTTTGGCGGATCGTTTGCGGCTACGCTGATCCGCTTTCCCCTTGGTTCGATCATTCACGGCTTGCCGCTGGGGGCGAAATTCGCCTTCACGATGCGGCGCCTGACCCAGCGCGAGCTGGTTGACGAGATCGCGACGATCGCTGAAATCGCCCGCAAGCAGGGTCCGCTCGGCCTGGAGAAGGTCGAGGTCGAAGATCCCTATCTGGCCAAAGGCATCCGCTTCGTCGCCGACGGTTACGACGCCGAATTCATCCGCGACAATCTCGAGCGCGACCGCGACAACTTCCTGACCCATTTGGACGAGGGCCAGAAGATCTATCGCGCCGTCGGCGACTGCGCGCCGGCCTTCGGCATGGTCGGCACGCTGGTCGGCATGGTGCAGATGTTTGCCAACATGACCGATCCGTCGAAACTCGGCCCGTTCATGGCGACAGCCCTGTTGGCAACGTTGTACGGCGCTCTTGTCTCCAACGTTCTCTGCCTGCCCATCGCCGACAAGCTGCATCTGAAACTGGTCGATGAGGAGGTCAACCGCACGCTGATCATCGACGGCGTGCTGATGATCCGCGAGTCGAAGAGTCCAACGCTGGTGCGCGAAATGCTGCTGGCGTATCTGCCTGAAAAGCATCGCGATCAGGAGGCGGAGCCGGTGCCGGCGTAACGCCGCAGCGCCCCGGACACCATGGCACGCAGGGAAGCGGCACACGGCGGCGGCCATGGCTGGTTCGTCACATTCGCCGACCTCATGGGGCTCCTGGTCAGCTTCTTCGTGATGCTGGTCGCGTTTTCCAATCAGGACCAGAAAAAATTGCAGATCGTCGCGGGCTCGATGCGCGATGCATTCGGCGTGCAAACCAATGTGCGCTATTCCGGCATCATCGAAGTCGACGGGCTGCCCACCAGGCCAAGGCTCAAACACGCCGCGCACATCCCGCCCGAGGACGCGTCCGCCAACCCCACCCCCGACCAAGCCGACCGCAAGCGCGATTTCGGCGCCAAGCTCGAGCAGGACCAGGCTTTCGCGCTCGCCTCGGCATCGCTGCGGCAGGCGCTGCAAGACATGCCGGAGCTCACCGAGGCGTCCAAGCACATCATGCTGGAGGACACCAAGGAAGGCCTCAACATCGAGATCGTCGACCAGGAAGGCCGCTCGATGTTTCCTGAAGGCTCCAAGGAGCCTTATCCGCAAACCCGTGACCTGATCGCGGAAGCTCGCCGGACCGCTCAAGGCGACGCCCTACCGCATTTCGATCACCGGCCACACCGCGGCGCCGCGCACGCCGCCGCCGGCCAATTACGGACCCTGGAATCTCTCGGCTGATCGCGCCAACGCGGTGCGGCAAATCCTCGAACAGCAGGGGTTTCCCTCGAACAACATCTATGAGGTCGCCGGCAAGGCCGACACCGATCCGCTGTTCCCCGACGACCCCTACATTGCGGCCAATCGCCGGGTGACCATAACGCTCATGCGCGAGGCCCCTCCGGTGCCGCCCGATATGGCGCCTTAGCCCGTGTGAAGCGGTCGATCAGCGCCGCGACTGCCAATACTCTTGATTTCAAAAGCCTCTTGATTCCGCCGCCCTTTGGCGCAAGTTCTTCGCCATTATCGCTGACCTTGACCAGGAGATGATCGATGGCTGACCAAAACTCTGCCGCGCCGAGCGTGCGTGATCTGACGCCGGCAGAGGTGGAGCGCGGGCTCGCGGAAGGCCGCATGCTGCTGGTCGACGTACGCGAGCCGAACGAGACCGGGCTTGAACGGTTTCCCGGCGCCGTGCTGGTGCCGCTTTCGGCGTTCGATCCGGCTGCTATCCCGGCCTCCTCGGGACGCGAGGTCGTATTCGCCTGCCGCTCTGGCCGCCGCTCGGTGACGGCATCGCTCGCCGCCCAGGAACAGGGCTTTGCCTACGCTTCCCACCTGGCCGGCGGAATCCTCGCCTGGAAGGCTGCCGGCCTGCCGACCGAGAGCTGATCGCGCTCTGGCGACGACCGCGACGACCGTCGCGTCGATCAGTTAATCCGCCTGGATGTTGGCCTGCTTCACCATGTTCTTCCACTCGATGAGCTGCTCATTGATGTAATTGCCGAGCTCTTCGGGCGTGGAAGAAAAGCCTTCGAAGCCGACATTCTTGAACTTCGCCTGCACTTCGGGGCTGTCGATGATCGGACGCAGCGTCTTGTTGAGCTTGGCGACAATCGCGGGCGGCGTGCCGGCAGGAGCAACGAGACCCGCCCAGGCGTCAAGATTGAAGCCCTTAATCCCGGCCTGATCCATGGTCGGCAGATCGGGGAACAGCTTGCTGCGCTTGATGCGCGTCACCGCGAGCGCCCGCAGCGTGTGGGCCGACACGTGCGGCATGGCGGTGGTGAAATCTGCAAACATCATCGACACGCGGCCGGCGATAATGTCCTGAAGCGCGGGCGGCGTGCTGTTGTAGGGGACGTGGATCAAATTCACGCCGGCCCATTTCGCCAGCATATCGCCGGCGACGATGCCGGCGGTGTTGCCGCTGGCAAACGACAGCTTGCCGGGATTGGCCTTGGCGTATTCGACCAGATCCTTGACCGAGTGAATCGGCAGCTTCGGATTGATCACCAGCATCAAGGTAAAGCTGCCGACGCGCGTGACCGGCGTGAAATCCTTGATGGGATCGTAGTTGACGTCCTTGTGCAAAAACGGATCGGCAGAGAGCGGCGAGTTTGTCGCCATCAGGAGCGTATAGCCGTCCGCCGGCTGATGATGCACGAACTGGGCTGAAAGCGCTCCATCGACGCCGGGTTTGTCTTCGACGACGATGGGCTGCCCGATGGCGGGACCGAATTTGTCGGCGATGATGCGGCAGAGCGTGTCACTGGCGCTGCCGGCGCCGAATGGATTGACGAATGTGATCGGCCGCGTCGGATAGTCGTCCGCGTAGAGCGCGGCGCTGAACATCGCCGTCGCAGCCGCGATCAGAACGAAGCAAAGCTTTCGCATCGGCGAATTCCTCCCCTGTGTGTCATAAATAGTTTTTATCGGCGCATCGTTTTTGTCCGGCTTTTCGCCAGCGCGCGCCCTTAACCGATCCCAAACCATAGCAGAAGCGGCCGCGAAAGTATTTGGGGCGGCGCCGACGTGGTTTGTCGCAGCCATACGAGGATGCCCGCATCTGGCCGAAAGCCGGCCGCTGCACATTTTTTGATCTGGCTCAATGCGGCGTTGCGGCCGTTGGCGTCTTCGTCTGCTCGCGGGACCACCGAAGGGAATCATCATGACCGACACAAGCAGCGCCTCGGCATCGGGGCGAATTACCGGCTTACAGGCAGTCCCAGCGTGGGCCTCACCATGGGTACGTGGGGATTTTTCGTCGGCTTCGCGGCGGTGGCGCTCTACGGTCCGGCAGCAAAATACTTTCAGGAACAGATGCATCTGGGCGGCATTGCGCTCGGACTTCTGGTCGCCGCGCCGCAATTGACCGGCTCGTTGTTTCGCATTCCGTTCGGCGCCTGGGTCGATCGCGTCGGCGGCCGGTTGCCGATGCTGACCTTGTTCGGGCTGTCGCTCGTTGGAATGTGGGGCCTGGTCTTCATCCTGCTGACCGCGAAGACGCTCACGGTCGCGGCTTATCCGATTGTCATCATGTTTGGTTTTCTCAGCGGCTGCGGCGTCGCGTCATTTTCCGTGGGCGTGCCGCAGGTATCGTATTGGTTCCCGCAATCGCGGCAGGGCACGGTGCTGGGCGCGTACGGTGGTATCGGCAATCTGGCGCCCGGCCTGTTCACGCTGATCCTGCCCTATGCCATCGCGACCTGGGGGCTCGCCGGTTCCTACTTTGCCTGGTTCACCTTCCTGATCATCGGCACCGCGATCTACGCGTTTTTTGCCCGCGACGCCTATGTGTTTCAGCTGCGCGCGCAGGGATTTGACGCCGCCACCAGCCGCAAGATCGCTGCGGAAAAAGGCGAGGAGCTGTTTCCCAACGAGCACGTCTGGCAGGCGGTGATTTCCGCCGCCGAGGATCCGCGTACCTGGGGTCTCGTCGCGCTCTATTTCGTTTCCTTCGGCGGATTCCTCGCGCTCACCGCATGGTTCCCGATCTATTGGGTCAATCTGTACCATCTCGATGTAAAAACCGCGGCGGTGCTCGGTGGGCTCGGCTTTTCGTTGCTGGCCGCCGTGGTCCGCGTCATCGGCGGTGTGATCGCCGAACGCATCGGCGGCGAGAAAACTGCGCTGCTGTCGTTTATCGCCGTGCTGATCGGTGCGACGATCCTGACTTACGTGCAGGATTTTTCGACCGCGCTCGGTGGTGAATTGTTGATCGCCATCGGGATGGGCGTCGCCAACGCGGCGGTATTCAAGATGGTGCCGAAATTCGTGCCAAGCGCGGTCGGTGGCGCGGCCGGCATTGTCGGCGGCCTGGGCGCGCTCGGCGGCTTCGTCATCCCGCCGTTTCTCGGCGCTGTTGTCGATGCGCTAGGGACGCAGCGGCTATGCGGGCGGCTTCTTCGCCTACGTGATCCTCGCCGCGATGGCGATAGGGGTTTCTGCCTATTTCTGGTACCTGGATCGGCGCGCTAAGTCGGCTGCGGCGGTCGGGCCTGCGATTCTCCAGGCGCGATAGAGGTCGCACCATGAGCCACTTCCTCGACCGGCTGACCTTCTTCAATCGCGTTGTCGACGACTTTTCCGACGGTCACGGCATCACCACGCGCGAGGACCGGCGCTGGGAGGACGGCTACCGCAAGCGCTGGCAGCACGACAAGATCGTGCGCTCCACCCACGGCGCCAATTGCACCGGCTCGTGCTCGTGGAAGATCTACGTCAAGGGCGGCATCGTCACCTGGGAGACGCAGCAGACCGATTATCCGCGCACGCGGCCCGATCTGCCGAACCACGAACCGCGCGGCTGCTCGCGCGGCGCCAGCTACAGCTGGTACCTGTATTCCGGCAACCGCGTGAAATATCCGCTGGTGCGCTCGCGCCTGCTCAAACTATGGCGCGAGGCGAGGGCCGTTCGCACGCCGGTCGGCGCCTGGGCCTCGATTGTCGAGAATCCGGAAAAGCGCGCCGCCTACACCAAAAAGCGCGGCCTCGGCGGTTTCGTCCGCGCCGGTTGGGACGAGGTGACCGAAATCATCGCCGCGGCGAATGCCTACACGGCCAAGACCTACGGGCCGGACCGCGTCATCGGCTTTTCGCCGATTCCCGCCATGTCGATGGTGAGCTACGCCGCGGGCGCGCGTTATCTGTCGCTGCTCGGCGGCGTGTGCATGTCGTTCTACGACTGGTACTGCGACCTGCCGCCATCCTCGCCGCAGACCTGGGGCGAGCAGACCGACGTTCCCGAATCCGCCGACTGGTACAACGCGGGCTTCATCATCCTGTGGGGTTCGAACGTGCCGCAGACGCGCACGCCCGATGCGCATTTCTATACGGAGTCACGCTACAAGGGCACCAAGAGCGTCGTCATCTGCCCCGATTATTCGGAAGCTTCGAAATTCGCCGACCTGTGGATCTCGGTGAAGCAGGGCACCGATGCCGCGCTCGGCATGGCGATGGGCCATGTCATCCTGCGCGAGTTTTATTTCGACCGGCAGGTCAAATATTTCGAAGATTACGCGCGCCAGTATACGGATATGCCATTTCTGGTGCGTCTGGCGAAATCCAAGGATGGCCTCGTGCCTGAGCGGCTCGTGCGCGCCTCGGATTTCGCCCAATCTCTTGGCGAGGCCAACAATCCGGAATGGAAGACGGTCGCATTTGATGAGAATAGCGACCGCGTCGTCGTGCCGCGTGGCTCCGTCGGCTTCCGCTGGGGCGAGCAGGGCAAGTGGAATCTGGAAGAAAAGGACTCGCAAGGCGGCGATACAAGGCTGCGCCTGACGTTGGCCGATGCTAACGACGGTTTCGCCGACGTGGCTTTCCCGTATTTCGGCAATATTGAGCACGATCATTTCGCCGGCACCGATCATCCGAGCGTGCTGGTCCGCAAGGTGCCGGTGAAGGCGCTGAAGCTCGCCGACGGCGATGCGATGGTGGCGACGGTGTTCGATCTGTTCGCCGCCAATTACGGACTCGACCGCGGCTTCGGCGGCCAGCATGTCGCCAAGAGCTTCGACGCCAACGAACCCTATACGCCGGCCTGGGCGGAAAGGATCACGGGCGTGCCGCGCGATCAGATCATCACGGTGGCGCGCGAGTTCGCACTCAATGCGGAAAAGACCCACGGCCGCTCGATGGTGATCATCGGCGCGGCGATGAATCACTGGTTCCACTGCGACATGAATTACCGGGCCGTCATCAACATGCTGGTGATGTGCGGATGCGTCGGCCAGTCAGGCGGTGGCTGGTCGCATTATGTCGGGCAGGAAAAGCTTCGGCCGCAGACCGGCTGGGCGCCGCTCGCCTTCGCACTTGATTGGAGCCGGCCGCCGCGCCAGCAGAACTCGACCTCGTTCTTTTACGCGCACACCGATCAATGGCGTTACGAGACGCTCAAGATCAACGAGATCCTGTCGCCAACGGCGCCCGAGGGATCATGGGACGGCGCCATCATCGACTATAACGCGCGCGCCGAACGCATGGGCTGGCTGCCGTCGGCCCCGCAGCTTGAAACCAATCCGCTCAAGGTCGCGGCGGCGGCGAAAGCGAACGGCGTCGAGCCGAAGGACTACGTTGCCCAGTCGCTCAAGTCCGGCACGTTGAAGCTGTCCTGCCACGATCCCGACAAGCCGGTGAACTGGCCGCGCAATCTGTTCGTGTGGCGCTCCAATCTCCTGGGGTCTTCGGGCAAGGGCCACGAATATTTCCTGAAGCATCTGCTCGGCACCAGCCACGGCGTGCTCGGCAAGGATCTAGGCGACACCGGCTTGCAGAAGCCGCAGGAGGTCGCTTGGCACGATGATGCACCGGAAGGAAAGCTCGATCTTCTGGTGACGCTCGATTTCCGCATGTCGACGACTTGCGTCTACTCCGACATCGTGCTGCCGACCGCGACCTGGTACGAGAAGAACGATCTCAACACCTCCGACATGCACCCGTTCATCCATCCGCTCACTGCGGCGGTCGATCCGGTATGGGAGTGCAAGAGCGATTGGGATATCTACAAGGCGATCGCCAAAAAATTCTCCGAAGTCGCGCCGGAGGTGCTCGGTGTCGAGCAGGACGTGGTGCTCACGCCGATCATGCACGACACGCCGGGCGAAATCGCGCAGCCGTTCGATGTGAAGGATTGGAAAAAGGGCGAGGTCGCGCCGATCCCCGGCAAGACCATGCCGCAAGTGACCGTCGTCGAACGCGACTATCCCAATCTCTACAAGCGCTTCACCTCGCTCGGCCCGCTGATGTCGAAGCTCGGCAACGGCGGCAAGGGCATCGCCTGGAACACCGAACACGAGGTCGAGTATCTGAAAAAGCTCAACGGTGTCGTCACCGACGAGGGGCCGTCCAAAGGGCTGCCCAAAATCGAGACCGACATCGACGCCGCCGAGGTGCTGCTGACGCTCGCGCCCGAAACCAACGGCGAGGTCGCCGTGAAGGCGTGGAATTCGCTCGCCAAGACCACCGGCCGCGAGCACGCCCATCTGGCTCTCACCAAGGAAGACGAGAAAATCCGCTTCCGCGACGTGGTGGCGCAGCCGCGCAAGATCATCTCGTCGCCGATCTGGTCGGGGCTAGAATCGGAGAAGGTTTGCTACAACGCCGGCTATACCAACGTGCACGAGCTGATCCCGTGGCGCACGCTCACCGGGCGGCAGCAGCTTTATCAGGATCATGCCTGGATGCGAGCCTTCGGCGAGGCGCTGTGCGTCTATCGGCCGCCGATCGACACCAAGACCGTCAAACCGGTGATCGACCGCAAGCCCAATGGCAATCGTCCGATCGTGCTCAATTTCATCACGCCGCATCAAAAATGGGGCATCCACTCGACCTACACCGACAACCTCCTGATGCTGACGCTGTCGCGCGGCGGCCCGATCGTGTGGATCAGCGAGACCGACGCCAAGGCGGCCGGCATCGCCGATAACGACTGGATCGAAGCCTACAACTCCAACGGCGCGCTGGTCGCGCGCGCCGTGGTTTCGCAGCGCGTCAAGCAGGGCATGTGCATGATGTATCATGCGCAAGAGAAGGTCGTGAACGTGCCGGGCTCCGAACAGACCGGTCAGCGCGGCGGAATCCATAACTCGGTGACGCGCGCGGTGCTCAAGCCGACCCACATGATCGGCGGCTACGCGCAGCAATCCTACGGGTTCAATTATTACGGCACGATCGGCACCAATCGCGACGAGTTCGTCGTGATCCGCAAGATGGCGAACGTGGATTGGCTCGATCGTCCCGCGGCCGAGCAGCCGAACAACGCCGCTCCGAGAATGGAGGCCGCAGAATGAAAATCCGCGCACAAATCGCGATGGTGCTCAATCTCGACAAGTGCATCGGGTGCCATACCTGCTCGGTCACTTGTAAGAATGTGTGGACCAACCGCGAAGGCATGGAATACGCCTGGTTCAACAACGTCGAGACCAAGCCGGGCATCGGCTATCCCAAGGAGTGGGAGAACCAGAACCGCTGGAACGGCGGCTGGCGTCGCAAGAAGAACGGCAAGATCGAGCCGCGCATCGGCGGCAAGTGGCGCGTGCTCGCCAACATCTTCGCCAATCCTGATCTGCCCGAGATCGACGACTACTACGAGCCGTTCACCTTCGATTACGAACATCTGCAGACCGCGCCGGAGCTGCAGGCTTCGCCGACCGCGCGGCCGCGCTCGCTCATCAGCGGCGAACGGATGGAAAAGATCGAGTGGGGGCCGAACTGGGAAGAAATCCTCGGCACCGAGTTCGCCAAGCGTTCGAAGGACGTCAATTTCGAAGGCGTGCAGAAGGAAATCTACGGCCAGTTCGAAAACACCTTCATGATGTATCTGCCGCGGCTGTGCGAGCACTGCCTCAATCCAGCCTGTGTCGCGGCGTGTCCCTCCGGCGCGATCTACAAGCGCGAGGAAGACGGCATCGTGCTGATCGACCAGGACAAGTGCCGGGGCTGGCGCATGTGCGTGTCCGGCTGCCCGTACAAGAAGATCTATTACAACTGGAGTTCGGGAAAATCCGAGAAATGCATCTTCTGCTACCCGCGCATCGAGGCCGGGCAGCCGACCGTGTGTTCAGAGACCTGTGTCGGCCGCATCCGCTATCTTGGGGTGGTGCTGTATGACGCCGACCGCATCGAGGAAGCGGCGAGCGTATCGGCGGAGCAGGATCTCTACGAGGCGCAGCTCGGTATCTTTCTCAATCCGCACGACCCGGCGGTGATTGCCCAGGCCGAGGCCGACGGAATTTCCGACGCTTGGCTCGAAGCGGCGCGCCGTTCGCCGGTCTACAAGATGGCAATGGAGTGGAAGATAGCGTTTCCGCTGCATCCCGAATACCGCACGCTGCCGATGGTCTGGTACGTACCGCCGCTGTCGCCGATCCAGTCCGCTGCGGCAGCAGGAAAGATCGGCCACGACGGCGAGATGCCCGATGTGCGCAGCTTGCGCATTCCACTCAAATATCTCGCCAACCTGTTGACCGCCGGAAAGGAAGAGCCGGTGGCGCGGGCGCTGGAGCGGATGCTGGCGATGCGCGGCTATATGCGCGCCAAGACCGTCGATGGCGTGATCGACGAGTCGATCGCTCGCCGTGTCGGGCTGACCAGTCTTGCCATCGAAGACATGTACCAGGTGATGGCGATTGCCAATTACGAGGATCGTTTCGTTATTCCGACCGCACACCGCGAACTTGATGAAGACGCCTACGATCTGCGCGGGTCATGCGGTTTCTCATTCGGTAATGGCTGTTCCGGAGGCGTCAGTGAAACCAATCTGTTCGGTGGCCCGAAGAAGGCGAAAACTCCCATGGAGGTGGTGTGATGATGAAGACCTTCAGGGCGCTTTCGGCGCTGCTCAGCTATCCGACTGCGGACCTGCAAGCGGCTGCGGATGAAATCCGCGACGCCATTGCGCGCGAGCGGCTGTTGCCGGCGCGCATCATGCGCCAGCTTGATGGTCTGATCGACGAACTGAAGGCGCACGATCTCTACGACCTGCAGGAGCGCTACGTGCTCTTGTTCGATCGCACCCGGTCGCTGTCGCTGCACCTGTTCGAGCACGTTCACGGCGAAAGCCGCGATCGCGGCCAGGCCATGATCGACCTGAAGACGCAATACGAGCAGCATGGCCTCGCCATCAGCGCGGCCGAGCTGCCAGATTTCCTGCCGATGTTTCTCGAATATTTGTCGGTACTGCCATTCGCCGAAGCCCGCGACCTGCTCGCGCAGCCGGCGCATATTCTCAGCGGGCTTGCCGAGCGCCTGCGAAAGCGCAAATCGCCGTACGAAGCGGTGTTCCGGGCGCTGACGGCCTCACCGCGGTCGAAGCCCGACGCCGCCGCCGTCGCGGCGGTTCTGGAAGAGCCCGATGCTGATCCGGCCGACCTCGTCAGCGCTTGATGCCGCCTGGGAGGACGAGCCGGTGACGTTCGGTCCCGGCGCCGCGTCGAGCTGCAAGGACGGCCTGATCGCGCGCATCCGCGCCGGCCGGCGGCCGCCGCCGGCGGCGCAGGCATAAGGAGCGGGCCATGAGCGTCGACATGACCTACATCGTCTACGGCTGGTACCCGTATCTCTGCCTGACGGTCTTTCTGCTCGGCAGCCTGCTGCGCTTTGACCGCGAGCAATACACGTGGCGGTCGGGCTCAAGCCAGCTGTTGCGGCGGCGGCAGCTGGTGTGGGGCTCGAATCTGTTCCACGTTGGCATCCTGCTGATCTTCGCCGGCCACTTTGTCGGCTTGCTGACGCCGATCTGGGTGTTTGCATGGCTCGGCATCTCGCACACCTTCAAACAGTGGATGGCGATCGGTATCGGCGGCGTCGCCGGCATCGCCTGCTTCATCGGCATCACCATGCTGGTGCATCGCCGGCTGTTCGATGCCCGCATCCGGCGCACCTCTTCCTTCGGCGACATCGCGATCCTGCTTCTGCTCTTTGTGCAGCTCACGCTCGGCCTTTGTACCATCCCGGTGTCGCTGCAGCATCTCGACGGCAGCGAAATGGTGAAATTCATGGTCTGGGCGCAGGGTATTTTGACCTTGCAGCCTGGCGTGTCCGCGGTCATCGCCGGTGTCAATCCGATCTTCAAGCTGCACCTGTTCCTCGGCATGACGATCTTCCTCGTCTTTCCGTTCACCCGGCTTGTGCATGTCTGGAGCGCGCCGGTCTGGTATCTCGGACGGCGCGGCTATCAGATCGTGCGGACCAATCGGCAGGCGGCTGTTTACCCGCGGCCAGCGGCGCCGCGCGTCACGGTCATGCCGGCACGGCGCCCGAGCGTGCCGGCGCGGCCGGTACCGGCGGAGTAGGGCCGATGACATGCGTCATTCATGCTGACAGTGGCTTGCCTAAGCCTTTGCCCAAGCCGGTGACAGTGAGCGTCAACGGCATCGTGGTGCCACGCGACGCCATCGCGCGCGAGACCCAGCATCATCCCGCCGACAAGCCGATCGTCGCCTGGCAGGCGGCGGCGCGCGCGCTCGTCATCCGCGAATTGCTGCTGCAGGAGGCACGCCGGCTCGGCGTCGAGACCGAGCCGCAAGCCGATCCGCAGGGCAGGCGGGAGACCGATGAGGAAGCTTTGATCCGCTGCCTCATCGAGCGCGAAGTGACGACGCCGGAGCCCGACGAGACGGCCTGCCGACGCTACTATGAGCACAATCGCGCGCGCTTCCGCTCGCCGGCTTTGTACGAGGCCGCGCATATCTTGTTCGCGGCGAGCGAGGAAGATACCGGCACGTTCGCTGCCGCGCGCGTGCAGGCGGTGGCGGTTATCACGCAATTGCGCGAGCATCCGGGACAATTCGGTGAACTGGCGCGTCTGCACTCGGCCTGTCCGTCGGCTGCGCAAGGCGGCAATCTCGGACAGATTGGTCCCGGACAAACCACGGCGGGGTTCGAGTGCGCGCTGTTTGCGCTGGCGCCGGGCGCTATCACCGAGGAACCCGTCGCGACGCGCTACGGCCTCCACATCATCCGCCTCGACCGCAAGATCGAGGGCCGCGACCTGCCGTTCGAGCTCGTCGCCGATCGCATCGCCGATTATCTGCGCGAGTCCGTCAGGCGCCGCGCCGGCGCGCAATACATCGCGCGGCTGATGTCGCGGGCACAGATCACCGGCATCGCATGCGAGGGCGCCGCCGAGGCGCATCGCGTCAACTAAACGGGAGAGCTGGATGCTGCTCGGCGATCTTTTGGCACGCTTCGACGACGAAGGCATTGCCAGCGAGGCCGTGCTCGGCCTCGGCGATTTGGCGCTCGCCGCCACATTGCGGACGGCGGCGGAAGCCGACGGCCTGACGCTCGGCGCCTTTGCGGCGGTGGCAGTCCGGCGCTACGCCGCCGAAGCCTCGGACGAGGAGTGGGTCAGCCTGATGGGCGCACTCGGCCGCGCGCAGGATCCCGGCGCGGTGTGCCTGCGCCGCGCACTCAACCACGTCATCGCCGATTTCAACGCCAGCGCCGGTGCAGCCACAGCCATTGGTCCGGATACTCGCGGATCCAGCCTTCGATCACATTCGTGATCGCCTGCATGGTGCCTTGCACGTCGATGCGACCGTCGGCATCGCGGGGCGGCTCGATCGGATCGGCGATGTCGATCCGGAAGCGGTTGCGATCGGGCAGGCGGATGGCGCGCAGGCCGTAGATCGGGCATTCCAGCTGCCGCGCCAGCAAAGCGATCAACGGATTGGCCTTGCAGGGACGGCCGAAGAAATTCACCTCGACGCCCTTGGTGTAATGCTGATCGACCAGCATGCCGACGTGCACGCCGTCCTGCAGCAGATGCGCGAGCCGCACCGGCGCGTCGAGGCCGGTCGGAATGAGCTGCCCCATCACGCCGGCGCGCAGTTTGACGATGGCGTCGCTGACGGCGGCGATATTGGGCCGACGATAGAGCACCGCCGAACTGACGCCGATCTGATGCGTCACCACCGCGGGAATCTCCCAGTTGGCGGTGTGGCAGGCAAAGCTGAGCGTGGCCTTATTGCCGATGATGCGCCGGACGCGCTCGACCGTCGCCATGTCGACGATCACCGTATCCGTCAGGGAGACCCCGGGCTCATTGACGCGAAATTCGTTGAGATGCACGAATTCGGCGGCGACGCGGCCGAGGTTGTCCCATACGCCGGCAAGTATCTGTTCGATATCGGCGGGGGATTTTTCCGGAAACGCGGCACGCAGGTTATCGCGGCCGAGGCGATGTTCCGGCACCAGCGGCCCGAGCTTGCGCATCATCGCGCCGGCGAAATTCGCCCCGCGCTCGCGATTGATCAGCTTGACGGCGCGCAGCAGCCCGACCGCAACCGCCCCGATGGTTGCATCGAGCAGCTTTTTGGAGCGCGACCCGCTCATCAGAACGCGACGATGATTTTTCCGAAGACCTGCCGGCTCTCCAGTCGGGCCAGACCGCGCTCGAAATCAGCAAGCGTCACTTCGGTGTCGATCACCGGCAGAAGCCCGGACGCCATCTTGGCGAGGCCCTCGCGGATATTGCGCATCGAGGCGCCGAACGAGCCGACGATGCGATATTGCTGGGTGTAGAGCTGAAACAGGTTGAGGGTGATCGACTGTCCGGAGGTCGAACCGCAGGTCACGAGCCGTCCGCCGCGCTTGAGGCATAGCAGCGAGCCGTTGAACGTGTCGGGCCCGACATGCTCGAACACGACATCGACGCCCTTTTTGCCGGTGAGCTTGCGCACCACGCCCTCGAACCGGTCGTTGCGGTAGTTGATGACATGATCGGCGCCGAGCGCCTTTGCCTTCTCGGCCTTGGCGTCGTCGCCGACCGTGGTGTAGACGGTGCAGCCGATCGCTTTCGCCATCCTGATGGCGGCGGTGCCGATGCCGGAGCCACCGGCCTGCACCAGAATGCTCTCGCCCGGCTCGAGTTTGGCGTTGTCGAACAGCATGTGCTGCACGGTGGCAAACGCTATCGGCGCGCAAGCGGCGTCGCGAAAGCTGACGCCTGGCGGCACCGGGACCACGAGGCGCGCCGGCATGTTGACCAGATCGCGGGCGAAGCCGTCGATGTGGAAACCCATCACGCCGCCGACATTTTCGCACAGATTGTCACGGCCCTCGCGGCACGCCTTGCAGGTGCCACAGGTTAGTGCCCCGTAGGGCACGACCCGATCGCCGGTTTTGAACGCATCGACGCCGGGCCCGACCGCGACGATCTCGCCCGATGCTTCGGCGCCGACGACGAGCGGCAGCTTGCGCTTGGCGAACGCCATGCCGCGCCAGCCCCAGACATCGATGTGGTTGAGGCCTACGGCCTTGATCGCGATCTGGACTTCGCCCGCGCCAGGCGCGAGCGGCGGCGCGGTTTCAAGCAGTTCGATCTTGCGGTCGCCAACCAGCGTCAGCGCGCGCATCGCGCCGTGTGACTTGGGCGCGGGAGCAGGGGCGCCGCTTTCGCGCGCGGTGTCGATCGCTGGCGCGGTGCCGGTCATGCCGGTTCCTGCGCCAGGACCAGGGACACATTCTGGCCGCCAAAGCCGAACGAATTGGAAATGGCGCGCCGCATGCGCTTGTCGCGCGCCACGTTGGGCACGACATCGAGCGGAATTGCCGGATCCGGAATGTCGTAATTGATCGTCGGCGGCATGCGCTGGTGCTGGAGCGTGAGCAGCGTGAAGGCGGCTTCTACGGCGCCCGCGGCGGTCAGCGTATGGCCGATCATCGATTTGTTGGAGGAAATCGGCACGTCCTTGAGGCAATCGCCAAACACCATGGAAACGCCGAGATATTCCATCTTGTCGTTTTCCGGCGTCGAGGTCCCATGCGCGTTGATGTAGTCGACATCCTCGGGGCCGACGCCGGCATCGGCGAGCGCGTTGCGCATGCAGGCAACGATCGGTTTGCCATCGGGGCTCGACCGCGTGCGATGAAACGAGTTCGGCCTTCTCGCCGCAGCCTTCGACGATACCGAGGATACGGGCGCCGCGCGCGCGGGCGTGGTCGAAGTCTTCCAGCACCAAGGCTGCCGCGCCTTCGGCGATTACGAAGCCGTCGCGGTTTTTTGAAAACGGCCGCGAGGCCTGCTCCGGCGGATCGTTATGCGTCGACAGCGCCGACAACAGCGAAAAACGCACCAGCGATTCAGGCGTGATCGAGCCGTCGGCGCCGACCGCAAGCACCGCCTGGCATTCGCCGCGCCGAATGGCCTCGACGCCGAGCTGAATTCCGGTGGCGCCCGATGCGCACGCGGTGTTGAGCGAAACCGGCGAGCCCTCGGTACCGAAATGATCGGAGAGACGCTCGGCGACGGTGCTGCCTTTCGCCGACGGGAACACGGACGAAAACTGCGGCTGGCGCGCGGCGCGCACGAGGTCCGGATAGTTGGCATCGCCTTGGGAGGCGGCGGCCTCGTCCAGCGCTTCGCGATAATGCCACTCCAATTCAAGCGGCGGCGGCGCGATGAACAGCGGGCCCGGAAAATGATTTTTGCTGCCGATGCCGGATTGAGCCACCGCTTCTTCGGCGGCGAGGAATGCGATGCGCGTGGTGAGGTCGGCGGGCGGCATGTAGTTCGTGTAGGCGGCGTCGACCGTTCCCGCGATGGTGGTCCGCAGGCCGTCGATCGGAAACCGCGAGATGCGCCGGATGCCGGAGACGCCCTGCGCTCAATTTCGACCAGTTGTCGTCCTTGCCGATGCCGAGCGACGTAACGACGCCAATGCCGGTGACGGCGATGATCGGGCGGCCGGCCTTGTCGCGGGTGTGTGCACTTGCCATCGGCCCTTGTCCTCAATCGACCCGTTCGAGTAGCGTCACGCCTTCGCCACGCCACGTCCCGACGCTGGTCACCGCGGCTTGGCGCAGAGCGGCCGGGCTGTCGCCGCGGTCGCCGCTGCCCGCCGGAGCAAACAGCTTACCATGTTCGATGGCCCCACAGGCGATCGCGAGGCAGGCGCCGAACTGGGCGTCGAGCCCGTGTCCGATATACGTTCCCGGGTTGCGGACGGGAAGGCCGATCTCGGTCAGCGCCGAGAGTTCCGCCGACGTTGCCGGTTCTGCGCCACTGGCTCCGGAAATGATGGCGGCTTCCCGAGCGTGGATGTGCGGAGACATTTCTTTCCACAACCGACGCAGCGTCGATTCAATCTCTCCCGGCTCGCGGGCACGGCTCTCGGAGAAGACCTGTCCGATGCGGGCGCGCGGACGCGCGCCGCGTGCTAGCGCATGGTCACGGCTTTCGAGCACCAGGAATGCGCCCATCGTCGCCAACGTGACGCCGCCCTTTGGGCCGCGATCCCAGACCGGCGCAAACGGCGACTTGAGCAATATGCCGCTGAGTTCGATATTAATCAGAGCGTCCCAGCGCGCGCCGTGATAAGCGCCGCCGACAAGGGCGACCTCGCTCTGCGCCGTGGCAATGCGCGCTTGTGCAATGCGCACTGCGTCGAGCCCCGCCGCTTCCTCGCCTAGAAAAGTGCGCGAGGCACCCACTACACCATGCACCAGGGAGATATTGCCGGCGAGCATGTTTGGCAGTTGCGCCAGGAACAAGGTCGGGCGCAGATCGCTCATCAGGTGTTCGTTGAGGAACGCGCCCGGGCGTTCTGCCTTGCGCATGCCGGTGAGGATGGCCGTATCGACGGTGACGTCACGCTCGCCGCCTGAGGCGGAGATGATCATGTCGGTATGATCGAGCAGTTCAGCATTGCCGGCGATGCCGGCATCGCTCAAAGCGAGCCCCGCGGCATAAACGCCGATACGTTGCCACGTCTCCATCTGCCGCTGATCGCTCTTCTTGGCGATCTGCTTGTCGAAGCTCATCGGCTTCATCGGGAAGACGATGTTGGGCGCGAAGGTCTTGTCGTCATAGGGCGGCGGGTCGCCGCGGTCGAGGTGAAGCCATGCGGCTTCGAGCCCCTCGCCGAGGCAAGTGAGAAGACCGACGCCGGTGATCCACACCTCGCGCCGCTCGCTCACTTAACGACCTCCGGAACGGGCAGGTTGAGGCGCTTGCCCCATTCAAAAAACGACTGGCGAAACTCCGGGCTGGGGAAGGGGCGGATGCGGAATGTCAGCTCGGCGTCGCATACCTTGTTGCCGTCGCGCAGGCCTTTGCATTGCGCGACGGTATAGCCCGAGCCCTCATGTACGATGCTGCCTTCGAATTCCAGCGCGTCGCCGGGAAACACCAGCGTGCGGAATTTGGCCTCCTTGATACCGGCGAGAAACGGCATCGCGGTAAAATCGCCGAGCATGCAGATCAGCCAGCCGGTCGTCTGCGCCATGCACTCAGTGAGGAGCACGCCCGGCATCAGCGGATAGCCGGGAAAATGCCCTTCGAAGATCGTGCTTTCGGTCGGGATGGTCGACGCCGCACGCAACCGCCGCGCGCCGCGGTCGGCATCGACGATGCGGTCGATCATCTGGAAATATTCGAGACGCATAGCGGGCGCCTCAGGCGCCTTTGGCGGCGACCAGCTGGTCGATCTGCGAACTCAGGTTCTTCAGCACGAAATAATGATCAGTGGTCGCCTTGCCGTCGTTGACTTCCTGGGTCCATTGCTCAAGCGGCAGCTTGATGCCGAACGCCTTGTCGATGGCAAACGCGATGTCGAGGAAGTCGAGACTGTCGATTTCGAGGTCTCTGGTGGCGTGGCTTTCCGGCTTGATGTTTTCGCGGGGAATATCGCAGGTTTCCGCGATGATTTCGGCCACTCTGTCGAACGTGGTTGTTTCGGGCATGCTCTTTTGACCGCAGCGAGTATGGACGCCCGGAAAGGACGCCGCGCACCAGCCCGATTCGCTACGGGCCCCATCGATTGTTCCGCCCCCGTATAGCGAAGGATTTTAACAAGTTCAACGGCGGCGGGCGTCCACGGATGCTGCGGGAACTATGCTTTGTGTGACCGATTAGTGCTGCACGCACCGATACTTATCGAAGCCGGCTCAGACGCCGTCTGGACGTGGCGCCGGGTTCGATTTGCATTCCCGCATTGGGCGCCGGGGCGGCGCGCGCGGGGCCGCTCGTCACCGCCGCTCCAGGCGCAGCGGGACCCGGCTGTTCGGCGACAACACCACTGAGAGCTTGACGCCGGGCCGATCGCCTGCGGTGTGCAGGTTGAATTCGCGCACGATACGCGACAGCGCCAGCACCATCTCGATCTGACTCATGGTGCTGCCGATGCAGGCCCGCTTGCCGCCGCCGAACGGCAGGTAGGTGTAGGGGGCAGGCGCCTTGGTCCGTTCGCCAAACCGCTTCGGATCGAAGGAGAGCGGGTCCTCCCAGTAGCGCGGATCGTGGTGGGCGACGTAAACCCAGAGCATGATGATGTCGCCGGCCTGGATTGCCTGGCCATCGATCACATCGGGGCCTTCGGCGCTGCGCGCAAGCGACCAGATCGGCGGATACATCCGCATTGTCTCGGAGACGACGCTGCGCGTGAAAGTGAGGCGCTCGAAGTCGGCGAGCGTCGGCGTGCGATCGCCGCAGATCGCAGCCGTCTCGTGCCGGATCTGGTCCGCGACTTCGGGATGCTTCGCCAGAAGGTACAGCGCCCAGGTCAGCACCAGCGCGGTGGTCTCGGTTCCCGCCCAGATGTACTGCTTGATTTCGTCGATCACCTGCGCGCGGTCGAATTCGCCGATCGCCGGATCGGCAGCCGCGGCCTCGATCATTCGCAGAAAGGTGCGTTCGCGGTTTTCAAACGGCGGCGCCGACAGCACCAGTTCCGGCAGCGAATCCCAGACGCTCGTGGCGTAGGCGACGGCGTCATCGGTCGCGTCTTTGCCGTCGTTCTGCGCGCGCGGCGAGGTTTCGCCGAACTTGGCGACCGAACCGTGATTGGTGACGGTGGTGAAAGCCTCGACAGCGTTATAGACGAAATCCGGATTGAACGGCGTCTCGCGGTCGAACAGCGCCTTGCAGATCATATCGACCGCCAGCCCCCACATTTCCGGGCCGATGTCGAGGACAGCGCCATCCTCCAGCCCGCGCCAGCGCGCGACGCGCGCCTCGATCGCCGAGAGCAGATGCGGCACGTACTCGGCGAGGGCATCGGGATGGAAGGCCGGCTGCTGGATCGCGCGCATCTTCTGCCACAGCGCGCCATCCATCGTGATCATGGAACGGCCGAAGATCGGCGTCATGCCTTCAAGATATTTGCCGTAATTGGCGCTGTTGGTGGCGAGCACCTGCTTGAACTGCTCCGCCGCCGTCAGCAGAAACACGCGTTGCGAACCCATCTGCAACGGGATGCAGCCGCGGCGATTGCGCGCGATCTGCAACAGCAACGTCAGCGGATCGCCGGCGTTCTGCAACATCGCCAGCTTCGACCAGATGCCGCGCGAATAGTCGCCGGCGGCCGATTGCGGTTTATCCAGCATGCCTGTCCCGATACTCGCCTTGTACTAGGCGCTTTTTGGCACGAGGGGAAGGTGACCGGATCTGGGGAATGCGCGTCAGGCCATTACCATTCCGCCGTTGACGTGCAGGGTCTGACCCGTCACGTAGGACGCTTCATTCGAGGCAAGAAAGACCGCGGTCGCCGCGACATCGTCGACGCTGCCGAGGCGGCCGGCGGGAACGCGGGCGATAATCGCGTCGCGCTGCTCATCACCAATTCTGACTTCGGCCATGGCCGGGAAAATGAACCCGGGAGCAATGCAGTTCGCCGTGATGCCACGCTTGGCGTATTCTTGCGCCATCGATTTGAACAGGCCGATCATACCGGCCTTTGCGGCGGTATAATTGGCCTGGCCGGGAAAGCCGGTCACTGCGAGCATCGACGTGATCCCGATCAGGCGTCCGAAACGACGCCGCATCATGCCGCGCAGTGCTGCCCGCGACAGGCGGAACGCGACTGTTAAATCCACCCCGATGACCGCGCTCCACTCCTCGTCGCTCATTTGCGCCAAAAGATTGCCTTTCAGGATGCCGGCATTGACGACGAGGATGTCGAGCTTGCCCATCGTATCTTCGGCTTTCGCGATGAGCGTGTCGCCCGCTGCCGCGTCTGCGAGGTCGCACGGCAGGACGTGGACGCGTTCGCGCAGTGCAGAGGCGAGCGACTCCAAGGCGTCCTGCCGCCGGCCCGATATCGCAACCGCGGCGCCCTGCCGGTGCAGCGCCTGTGCGATGGCCGCGCCGATGCCGCCTGTCGCGCCGGTAACGAGAGCCGTGCGTCCGGCCAGGTCGAACATCGCGCTGCTCCACTAATCCGGCTGCTGGAGATTGGCGATCAGGCGCAGCAACAGCGCGTGCGGAACGAGGCCGCACGCCGTGATGATGGCCCGGTTCCACAGCCCTGGCATCACCTCGGCCTTGCCATCCTGCAAGGCGCGCCACCCGGCCGTTGCGACCTCGCGCGCCGTGGAACGCGGCATCAATCGCGCAAGCTGGGTCTTGTTGAAGCCGGTGCGCAGAAAGAACGGGCTGATCACAATGCCGGGCGCAAGACACGTCGCGGTCACTCCGGTGCCTTTGAGTTCCGAGGCAAGCGCGGCGGTGAACGAACGCACATAGGCTTTCGAGGCGTGATAGGCCGCCAGGTTCGGCCCGGGCACATGGCCGGTAATGGAGCCGATATTGAGAATGCGCCCGCGTTTTCTGGCGACCATGCCGGGAACGAAGCGAAGCGTAAGTTCGGTGAGTGCGCGGATGTTCACGTCGACGAGTTCAAGCTGCAATTGGCGATCGGCTTGCGTTGCCGCTCCAAACACGCCGAAGCCGGCGGAATTGATCAGGACGTCGCAAAACAGGCCACGTTCGGCCAGGGCGTTCTCCAGCTGGTCGCCGGCATTTTTGCTGACAAGATCGAGCAGCACTGAGTGCGCTTGCGCACCCGCGTTGCCGAGTTCTGATGCGAGTTCGGCGAGTCCTTCTGGCGATCGATCGACGAGAACAACAACAGCCCCGTCGCGCGCCGCACAGCGGGCGAGCTCGCGGCCAATGCCCGACGCTGCACCTGTCACCACCGTGGCTGGATTCATCGGCCGCATAGCCGGGTGTTATGGAGTGTTTGGGCTGCTGCGTGCAAGATCAGCGGGAGACGGGCGGACTGGCCAAATCGATCGGCGCGCAATTTTGTCGGCCCTGGAGCACGCAATCCTGCTCGCGCTCCATGGTGGCGATGGTATCGGCCAGCAAGACCCCGACGCCGATCAGCGCGGTGACGACGGCGACCGCGATGCCGTTCATCAGCATCCTGTGCGGATAATTGACGTTCTCGTCTTCTTCGTCCCGGTCCTGCTCATAGTGGGCGAGGTGGTCGACGTCGTCATCTTGCGGCTGCGTGGAAAATTCACGCGAACTCACGCGGCCGGCGACCCGCGGCCGGAACTGCAGCACCTGGGCCGTATGGGGGAGCCCTTCGGGCGCCGGCGGCTCATGGGCGAGCTTGGACATGCCGTCTCGCATAGCTCTACCATACGCCTTCGCGGCCGATTTTCTAATCACAGAATTGCATAGATGTTACTATGCCTTGGTCTATGCCGGGTTCCGCGGCACGGCAGAACGCCCTAGATTTCCGGACAATGATATTGCGGCGCCATACATCCGCTTATGTGACCCTGTCGGCGGCTTACGCGGTCGTCCTGCAGGCCGTTTTGCTCAGCGTCTGCGGCGCTTTGGCCGAGGGGCGGCCCTTCGGAGTGTCATCATTATGTGCGCCATCGCAGGGTCGCGAACGGCAGCCGGCGCCCGCTGGTCACGGTGATGACTGCCTTTCGGCCTGTCTTGCCTGCTGTTGCGGTATCGCGACGCCGCCCGAGCCGGGATTGGCGAAGACCGATTTGCGAGGCCCGGCGCAGCGCATCGCGCCCGTTGCGCTTTCTGATGAAGCGGTGCTGCTCCGCACTGAGCGCGCGCATCCCTCGCGTGGGCCTCCGCTTGCCTGATGCGCGGAAACCGGACGACTTTTCTTCGAATCGTCTTTCGGCCCGATCGACTTATTTGAGCATGTTGCAAGATCCATCGCCGTTGCGAGGACATGCTCTGCAGTGAGCCACCAACCCATCAATCGCCCTTTGTCTTCGGGCAGGGCATTTATACGGAGCTATCCTCATGCACTTTGACTTCCGGCGGCCCGGAGCGCGTAGCATCGCCGCGCTGGCCGCGTTTACATTCGCGCCGCTCCTTTGGTCCGGCCCTGCCGCGGCAGCCGAATACCAGCTCGGCACGCTGCAAATCACCCAGCCCTGGGCGCGTGCAACGCCAAAGGGCGCCGCTTCGGGCGCGGCCTACATGACGATCAAAAATACCGGCACAAAGGATGCGCACCTGAATTGTGTGTCGAGCGACGCCGCCGCCAAATGCGAAATCCATGAGATGAGCATGACGGGCGGGGTGATGCGGATGCGGGCGGTCGAAGGCGGCCTGGAAATCAAGCCGGGCCAGACTGTCATGCTCAAGCCGGGCGGTTTTCACATGATGCTCACCGGCCTGAAAGCGCAGCTGCAGGAAGGCAAAATGCTCGAAGCAACGCTGCAGTCCGACGGCGGCGGAACCGTGAAAGTGGAATTCCCGATCGCGGCGGTTGGCGCGCCAGGGCCTGACGGCGCCGCCGGAGGCGCCATGAAGATGCAGGGGCCCGGCATGGCGCCGATGAGTCATTAGCCGCGATGACGCAAGTCAGGCTGGCGATGCACCGAGCGCCGCCGGCTTGGTTAACCGTTTGCAACCTTACGATTGATTAAGGCGCGCCGGCGTATACCCGTGGGCTGCAGGCACGGTGTCGCGACGCATGAACGAATCAAATCCGAACGACGCAACGGTCTTGTCCGCGCCGGTTCAAACCGGCGAGGGACAACGCACCGTCGACGACGCGATGGAGATGCAAGCGCCGCCGCGCATCGCGATCTCCGAGGCGCTGCGCAATCGCTGGTTTGAAATCTGGTATCAGCCGAAGATCGATCTCAAGCGCAAATGCCTGGCCGGCGCCGAAGCGCTGGCGCGGATCCGTCACCCCGAACTCGGCGTGCTGCTGCCCGGCAGCTTCCAGCCCGAGGTGGATGAGGCAAGCGTCGCCGAACTCGCCCAGCAGGCGCTGGTCGCCACGCTGTGCGATTGGGCGATGTTTGAAGAAGCGGGATTCAATCTGCACCTCGCGATCAATGTACCGGTCAGTGTGCTGCTCAAGTTGCCGGTCGAGGCGTTGGTCAAGGAATTTCGGCCGCAATCGGACCGCTGGCCCGGCCTCCTCGTCGAGGTGACGGAAGATCAGATCGTGCGCGATCTGGCCTTGGCCAAGAAGATCGCGAGCCAGCTCCAGGTCAGTGGCATCAAGATCGCGATCGACGATTTCGGCGCCGGCTACTCGTCGTTCTCGAGCCTGCGCGAGTTACCGTTCGCCGAGCTGAAGCTCGACCGTTCGTTCGTGCAGGGCTGCGCCACCGATGCCACCAATGCCGCGATCTGCCAGACCGCGATCGATCTGGCGCATCGCTTCGGCAGCGCCGCGGTCGCCGACGGCGTCGAATCGCAGGCCGACTTGCAGGCGCTCATGGTCATGGGCTGCGACTTCGGCCAGGGCGCGCTCGTGTCACCGCCGATGCCGAAGGAGCGTTTTTTGGAGTTGCTCCGTCAGCGCATGAGCCGGCCGCGCTCCGCCTCGCCCAGGGATACGATGCAAGCCGGCGGCAAGCCCGTCGGCCGCGTCGCGTAGGTTCGGCTTTCTCCAACCCGCTCGTCCCCGCGAAAGCGGGGACCCAGTGTGTAATTTTCCTGGATTCCCGCTTGCGCGGGGATGAGCGGAGAAGTGTTACTTCCCCGGCTCTTTGAACGGCGGCTTCATGCCTTCCGGCAGCGGCGCCTGGAAGGTGTTGAGCGTCATCGACACCATCGCGTAATAGCCGAGCAGGCCGACCAACTCGACGGTGCCGGCTTCGCCGAGCAGCTTGTAGGCCTTATTGAAATTCGCCTTGCCGACGCGCCGCTTGGCATACAGCTCCTTGACGAAGGCGTAGATCGTCATCTCGTCGCGTGGCGCCGATTTCGGGGCGCGGCCGGCCTGCAGATCGCGGATGGTTTGGGGCTTCACGCCCTGCTTCTCCGCCATCGGGGCGTGCATCGCCCATTCGTATTGCGCCTTCCAGAAGGAAGCCGTGCACAGGATGCCGAATTCCATCAACCGCGGCGGGATACTGGTCTTAAAGCGCAAGTGCCCGCCGAGTTTCTGCGCCAGTTCGCCGAAGGACGGCGAGTGCAGATAGATGGCGAACGGGCCCGACATCTTGAATTGGCCGCGCGGGCCGGACTTGATCGACTCGGCGAGCGCCTTTTGCTCGGCCGACAGCGTTGCCTCCGACAGCTCGGGAAGGCGCGGGGATTGCATACTTTTGGATTTGGCAGCTTTGGGCATGACTTTCCTCTGTGCGATCGGTTCAACGGCGTTTTTTGGAACGGCTCTTCGCGGCCGGTTTCTTGACGGATTTGCTAGCAGATTTGGGCGCGGCGCGCTTGGCCGGCGCCGCAGGTTTTTTGGCCGCGGTCTTTGTCGGGCCTTTGGCTGGCATCAGACCTGACTTCTCGATCTGCCGCACCCAATAATCCCAGGCGCGATTGGTCGATGGCGGCCGCAACTGGTGCGCCGAGGTCAATTTCGCCTCGCCCGCCGAGAGCGAGTCGACGTGGCCCATCGCCATGGCCTGGCTGAGCAGCTTGCAGTTATCCGAGCCGAACACGGTGCGGAACGTCAATTCGCGGATGCTGGTGCCGGCAACGGTGGCGCCGTGGCGGCGCATCAGCACCATCCAGTGCGGCCCGAGCGCGCGCGCCAATGAGGCGCCTTCCTCGGGCTTGACCACCAGCATGTTGGTGTCGCCGAACTCGTCGCGCTGGTCCCAGAACGGCACGTGGCCGACCACGGCGGCGAGATGAAACACCGGCACGATCTGCTGGCCCGAAATGGCGAACGGCAGCACGGTGTGGGCGTGGTGATGCACGACCGCGTTGACGTCCGGCCGCGCCTTGTAGATTTCGCCGTGGATCACCTTTTCGCTGTAGAGCCGGAAGTCGGTCGGCCGCACCGGCTCGGAATCGAGCGTCAGCTCGACGAGATCGGACACTTCCGCCAGCTCGGGCGCGCGATGGCGCGGAATGAAATAGCGCTGCGGATCGTGCGGATGGCGCACGCTGACGTGACCGAAGGCGTCGAGGATTTTCTCATTGGCCATGATGCGGGTGGCGACGATCAGTTCGTGCAGCGTCTCGGCAAGCGTGTCGGGCATCGGGGACTCCGTTTTCTTGATTTTGTGAGGACGGGCAGGGGTTATTTTTTCGCGACAAGATCGATCAGTGCCGACATGCCGACATGGGCGGTACCCTCGCTGATCGCGCTGTCGTGTTCGCGAATGTCGAGCTCGGTCATGTCGCCAAAACCTTGTTCGAGCATCGTGCGGGTCAGAAGCCGCTCGGCGTCGGGCGGACCGCCGGTGCGGTGTTCGAGCTGCTCGGGGCGATAGCCCTGCATCAGAAGGAGCCCGCCGGGCTTCAGCGCCGCCTTGAGGTTGGCGAAAAAGGTGGAGCGTTCGGCCGGTGCCGCGAAGATGAAGATCGCCGCCACCACGTCGAAGGTGTTTTTCGGCCAGCGCCAGGCGAACACGTCGGTGACTTCGGTGCGCAGCCGCACGCCGCGCTCGGCCGCAAGCGTCTGCGCCTTGGCGAGCGCCGCCGGCGAGTAGTCGATCGTCAGCACGTCGAGGCCCTGCTGGGCGAGCCACACGCCGTTGCGGCCTTCGCCATCGGCCACCGACAATGCCGTACCGGTAGCGGGCAAAGCGCTGCGCCTGCGCCTTCAGGAACGCGTTCGGCTCCTTGCCGAAGATGTAATCCTGAGCGCGAAACCGCTGATCCCAGCGGCTCTGCTCGGATGTCGGCTGATCGGGCATAGGCTTCCTTGAGGCATGGCTGCGGCGGGGCCTCCTTTTGGCATTCCGGCCGCGAATGCGCTAGTGGCCCGCAGCCACCTGACTTTTTCCGTTGCAACCATAGATGCGCCGTAGTCCGGTGCCTTGTGGTCTTATTAGGATGATCTGAGCGTCCCATTCGAGAAAACCATGAAAAAACAACTCCTCGCCGTCACGCTTGTTTGTGCATTCACCGCGGGCCTGACTGCGCCGTCGCTCGCCCAGTCGAGTACGGGCGGCAGTGCAGGCGCCGCCGGCGTCAGCGGGACAAAGTCGGGCACGGGCGGCGCCAATACGTCCAACAGCGGGACGACAGCCGCGCCGACCGGCGGGAGTGCCGGCACGGGCGCCGCCGGCGGGAGCACCGGCACGGGAAGCGGCATCGGCAATGCGAGCCGGAATACCTCTGAGGATCGGGTTCCGCATAATAATTGACGCCGCGGCGCGTCACTGGGTGGATGCCCGGTCTTCCTGGGCCGAGCGGCCGTAACGCGCCCGATAGGCGCGGCTGAAATGCGATAGATCATTGAAGCCTGCCGCCAGCGCGATCTCGCCGATCGAGCGGTGCTTCATCCCGGGGTCCATCAATCCAGAACTTGACGCGAACGTGCGTCGTTCCCGTGGAGAGTGGCGCATCGCCAGCTCCCGCTAAAAGCACGCGCAGTTGCCGTCTTCAACTTCGCGCCGTCACAAGCGGCAATTTGCAATAAGCCGCAAATGCACGCGCCATTTGCGGAACTCGGCGTCGCAGAAACTAGCGCATTGCTGCCGTTGTCGCATGTGATCGGCGTCACTGACCGGTATTTCAAGGACGCGTAAGAGCGGATGACCAATCCAGGAGAAACCTCGATGGCACATCAGCTCTCTTCCAACGCGACAACCCTAAGCGCGCTCCCGTCACGGCGTTACGCGGCGCGCGAAACTGCACTGGACCAGATGCGCCGCCGGCACGCGCACATTTGGCAGCTCCTGTTGGTGTGGAGGCGCCGCTCCAGGGATCGCGCGACGCTGCGATCGCTCGGCCCGCAAGCCATTGCCGATTTCTGCCCCAGACAGACCGAGGCCGAGATGGAAATGAACAAGCCATTCTGGCGCGAATAAACATTCGCCTCAAGCCGGCGGACAAGAGGCACAGACAATGTCAGGCCACTCCATTGCCGCAGCCCTCACAGGCCACATCACTGAACTCCTGACGGTGCTCACCATATTTGCCGGCGCACTGGCATCCGGTCTCGCCGGTTTCGCATTTTCGGCGATCACCGGCGCAATATTGTTTCATGTGCTGGCGCCGATCGAGGCCGTGCCGCTGATGCTTGCGTGCAGCATCACGACCCAGGTGTTCAGCATTTCCAAGCTGTGGCGCACGATGCAATGGCGCCAGTGCCTGCCTTATCTGATCGGCGGTTTTGCCGGCATACCGATCGGCGCCGAATTGTTGAAGGCCTTTGATGCGCGCATGTTCGCGGCGGGATTCGGCGTGTTCCTGATCGGCTACAGTCTCTACATGCTGCTGCGGCCGCATTTCATTGTCCGCGGCGGCGGCCGTTACGCCGAAGTCGCGGCAGGATTTGCCGGCGGCATCACTGGCGGCGCGACGGCCTTTCCCGGCGCCATTCCTGCCGTGTGGTGCAGCGCACGCGGGCTCTCGAAGCTCGACCAGCGCGGCATCGTTCAGCCGTTCATTCTGCTGATGCAAATCGCAACGCTGGTCTATTTTTCAAAGCTGGGCATGCTCGTTTCAACAACGTTGACGACGTACCTGTGGTGCGTCCCCGCCGTCGTACTTGGCACGTGGCTGGGCCTGAAATTCTTCGACCGCATCGACGACAAAAGATTTCGGCAGGTGGTTTTGCTGTTCCTCCTGATCTCTGGCGCAATCCTGGTCATGTGATCAGTCGGACGTAAGGCGGTTGTCCGATCGTCACTTTCATTCGGAGCTTCATGTCATGCCGATGCGAAATGAACTCCGCGCAAGCGCGACACGATCGTCCGAAGATCCGCCGCGCCAAAGTTCGCGATCTTCTTCCGTTCCTGACAAGAGTAGCCGCGGTCTGTCCACGGCCGTCGTTTTCTGTATGTGCGGACTCATATCCACCGTCGGCCTGATAGCCACCGTCTACGCCGCCTATAATTTCCCGACTTTCGGCGCCGTCTTGGCGTTGCTCGGCCAATACTGACGCGGCACGCGCGGCTTCTTTAAAAGCGCCGCTGCGCTCCGCCCGCTTTGGCGTTTCCGGCATAAATGCGCTAGGACTGTGCTATGGCGGTCGCGGTCAAAGCGCTGTTCTTCGACGTGTTCGGCACCCTGGTCGACTGGCGCAGTTCGATTGCGCGCGAAGCCAAGGCGATGCTGGAGCCGAAGGGTTTTGCGCTCGACTGGCTCGCCTTTGCCGATGCCTGGCGCGGCGAATATCAAGGCGCCATGGATGAGGTGCGCACCGGCCGCATCCCGTTCTGCAAGCTCGACGTGCTGCACCGGCGCAATCTCGAACTCATCCTGCCGCGATTTCATGTCGAAGGATTGAGCGAGGCTGATCGTCACGATCTCAACCTCGCCTGGCACCGCCTCGATGCCTGGCCCGATGTGTCGCGCGGACTGCATCGCCTCAAACGCCGCTTCAGGGTGGCGCCGCTGTCCAACGGCAACATTTCACTGATGGTCGATCTTGCCCGGCGCAACGATCTGCCGTGGGACGCCATTCTCGGCGCCGAGATCGCCGGTGACTACAAGCCGAAGCCGCGCGTCTATCTCGCCGGTGCGGAGGCGCTCGATCTGCCGCCCGGCGAATGCATGATGGTCGCCGCCCACACCAATGATCTGTTGGCCGCGGCCAAGCTCGGGTTGCGCACCGCTCACATTGCGCGCCCCAACGAGCGTGGCCCCGGCAAGGGCGAGGCGGCGCCTTCGCGCACCGATGGATATCGCGGCAAATGGCCTCGATGATCTGGCGGAAAAACTCGGCGTATAATTTCGGCACTGACAGGGAGAAAACGTCCATGGCCTCGCGATCGACGCGGCGAACAGTTTTGTTGTCGGCCGGTGCCGCGATGGCGGCAAGTGCGGTTGGCGCTGACGCCATCGCTGGCGCAAACCCTGGGCGCTACGCCGCTCAAGGTGGTGTCGTTCCCGGGACTGAGCAACCTTTCGATATATGCCGCGCAGAGCCAAGGCCTGTTCGCCAAAAATCAGCTAGCTGTCGAACTCGCCTACACACCAAACTCGCAGGCGCAACGCGACGGGCTCGCCAAGGGCGAAACCCAGATCATTCACACCGCGGCCGACAACGCCGTCGCGATGGTGGAACTGGCGAAGCAGGACGCGATCATCGTCTCAGGCGGCGACAACGGCTTCAACCGCATCCTGGCTCAGCCTGACATCAAGACGCTCGCCGATTTGCGCGGCAAGACCGTCGTGGTCGATGCACCCAACACCGCTTTCGCGCTGTTGCTCTATAAGGCCTTGCAGGAAGCCGGGTTGAACAAGGGCGATTACAAGGTTCACGCGGTTGGCGGCACGCCGCAGCGCATCAACGCGATGCTGACAGACAAGGCCAATGCCGCGGCCGGCGTCATCGGCATTCCCATGAGTTTCAAGGCTGTGGCGGATGGTCTGAAAGACATGGGCTCGGCGACCTCGGGCGTCGGCGCCTATCAGTCTGGCTGCATCGTCGTTATGCGGCCGTGGGCCAAAGCCAACAGCGATGTTCTGGTCCGTTATCTCGAGGCTATCGTCGGTGGCTATCGCTGGCTGCTCAACCCCGCCAACAAGAGCGCGGTCATCGCGCTGATGAAAGACCGGCTCAAGCTGTCCGAGGATGATGCCGCCAAAACCTACGCGGCCGTGACCAGTCCGACCGACGGCTTCGCCAAGGACGGGAAATTCGATCTCCAAGGTTTCAAGAACGTGCTGAAGCTTCGTGCCGAGATCGAAGGACAGTGGGGCGGCACGCCGCCGGCGCCGGACAAGTACATCGACCTGTCCTATTACGACAAGGCGATTGCTGGGTTGTGATCGCTCGCGCTCAGGCGTCCTGTCAAATTCAGAATACAAAATGGTCGATCATCGGGGGAGAATGTTTCCATGACGAATGTTAGTCGCGTGAACTGGTGGATGATCGCTCTGCTGGCGATTGTCGCCGCTGCGATGCCGGCGCACGCGCAGACATTCCCCAACCGGACGATCCGCATCATCGTGCCCTATGCGGCCGGCGGCAGCATCGATCTGACCGGGCGGGTCATCGCCAAGCACCTGCAGGACAGCGTCGGGCAGAGCGTCATCGTCGAGAACAAGCCGGGCGGCAATGCCGCCATCGGCATCGACGAGCTGATGCGCAGCGCGCCGGACGGCCACACCCTCGTGATTCTTTCGGACAGTCCGGTCACGGTGAATGTCCATCTGTCCAAGGTCAATTACGATCCGCTCACCGACCTGGTGCCGATTGGCAGGCTGGTGAGCAGCCCCATTATTCTGACGGCCAACGCCAAGGCTGGAATCAAATCCATTCCCGATCTCATTGCGGCCGCGAAGGCGAAGCCTTTGAGCTATGGGACTGCGGCCATCGGCTCGACGTCTTATCTCACCGGCGAGTTGTTCCAGCATGCGCTGGGGATTACGCTGCAGCCCGTGCCCTATCGGGGCGGCGCACCGGCCGCGGTGGCAATTGCCTCCGGCGTGGTCCCTTTGGGATTCACCGACACGGGTTCGGTCCTGCCGATGATCAGCAACGGCCAACTCATCGCCTTGGGTGTGGCCGACCCGGTCCGCGCGCGCTCCATCCCGAACATTCCGACCCTGAAGGAGGCCGGCGTTCCGAATTTCAGCTCGGAGTCATGGCTGGCGCTATTCGCGCCGCGCGGCACGCCGGACGACCGTGTCGCCAAGCTCAATGCCGAGATCGCCAAGATTTTGGCGATGCCGGACGTGCAAAAGGTCCTGTCCACCGCCGGTCTGGAGGCTGACCCCAGCAGTCCGAGCGAGATGGGCGGCATCATTGTGGCGGACTACAAGAAATGGGGTCAGTTGATAAAGACGCTGGGGATCAAGGTGCAATAAGCCGAGCGGCGAAAGTTTCTTTTGAGCTCAATTACGACTGATCCATCAGAACGGCGTTCGAGCCGTGTGATAGCTGCTTGCTACGTTTCCGCTGAGACCAAGACTGTCAGGGTTTAGCGCCATCACCGGCGCCCCCGCTGACAAGTCGAGCTTCGACAGGGAGGTCCAGCACACGCTCGGGACCGTTGTCAGCTGGAAATAATAGGTCGTGTTTGTCAGATTCATCACCGATCGATATTCGGTGTTATAGGTCCCAAACTCATCGTAAGGCGCGCCGAAAGGCACCGATACATTCGCCATGATGGAAAACATGGCGGCGATGGCTTGGCGCTCGTCCTTGGGCTCGGGCAGGAATTTGGAAAAGAATACGGCACGCTGGAAGCGATCGATGGGGTTCATATTGCCCGGCAGCGGCGTGTCCCGGCTGGCATGAAAGCCGGTGCTCTGTTTCAGCTTTTCCAGCAGCGCGAGCTGCTGATCATAGGGCGGATCATTGGTCATAACGTCATATTGACGGCCATGATGAAGGACCCGTTTGCCGTCGATGTATTCGACGATGGCGGAATTGCCGGTGGCGTCCTCCAGCGCCAGATGAACACTGGCCTTGTGACCGCGCGCCTCGACCATGATGATCTGGATGGGATCGAGCAGCGTCAGCGCCTCGCTCACGGTTGACGCATTATCAAGCGCGAATTGCAGCCAGAAGCCTGAGTGCATCGCGGGTTTCGAGGGATCGCGCGGGCCGAAATCGGTGCTTCTGAGGTAGAGCAGATGGCCGGCAAGGCCGCGTTCGTTGAGCCCGTCGACCGCGGCCAGATCGTAGGCCGTGGTGACGAGGCTGCCATATTTCGAAACCCATCGAGCCGGATTGTTGGAAATGACTGTGTGTGGACCAAGAACGCCGCCGTCGCGCTCCATTCCGGCCGGCATCGCGTAAAGCATCGGCTCGGTGGACTCTAGCCAGTCCATCGTGCGACCGACAATGACGCGCTCGCCCGCTGTATTCCAGAGCACGCGTGTGCAGGCGGCGGCCCTATTGAGTGATGCTAACGCGGCTATCGACGCGGCCAAACCGCTGCTTGCGACCTTACAGAACTTTCGCCGTCCAATGTCGAACGTTGCCCGTGTGTTTGTCAGTGTGCTTTTCATGGAGCCCTCTCGGTGATGCCGGCGACGGGCTATTAGCGACGTTGCGCCATCGGGGGAGGGATTCAAGTGAAACTGCGCTGATCTGGGGCAAAGCTGCCATGCCGCCAGCGCGGCCAATTCCACCGGTATGCGATTTAACGTCAGAGCACCGGGTAATCCGTATATCCGCCCGCGCTGCCGCCATAAAAAGTCTTGCGCTCGGCCGGATTGAACGGACCGCCGCGGCGCAGCCGCTCCGGCAGGTCCGGATTGGCGATGTACAGCGTCGCGAACGAGATGAGATCGGCATCGCCGCTTTGCAGCACGGCGTTGGCGCGCGCCAGATCGTAGGCCTTGTTGGCGACAAGCGCGGTGCGCCACAGCGGACGGAAGAATTTCGCGTCGAGCCGTGGGCCTTCGCCGATCGGATCGGCCGGCCCCGGCTCAACGAGGTGCAGATAACCGAGGCCGAGACGGTCGAGTTCACGTACTGTGGTAGTGAACGTACTGGCCGGGTCGCTGTCGGAAATGTCGTTGAAGGCGAGGTTGGTGGGCGACAGATGGACGCCAGTGCGCTCGGGTCCCCACACGCTCGCCACTGCTTCCATGACTTCGACGACGATCCGCGCGCGGTTCTGCGCGCTGCCCCCGTAACGATCACTGCGCTGATTGGTCTTGTCGCGCAAAAACTGATCGAGCAGATATCCGTGCGCGGCGTGTACTTCGATGCCGTCGAAACGCGCCGCCTTGGCGTTGGCCGCGCCTTGCCGGTACTGCTCGACAATGCCGGGAATTTCGGCGGTCTCGAGCGCGCGCGGCGTGACGTAAGGCTTCATCCCTTCCAGCGTCCACGCCTGGCCGGCCGGCGCGATCGCCGATGGCGCCAGCGGCAACGCGCCGTCGGGCTGAAGCGACGGGTGCGAGATGCGGCCGACGTGCCAGAGCTGCAGAAAAATCCGCCCGCCTGCCGCGTGCACCGCATCGGTGACAAGTTTCCAGCCGGCGATCTGCTCGGCGCTGTGGATGCCGGGCGTGCCCGGATAGCCGAGGCCTTGCGGCGATACCTGGCTCGCTTCGGCGACGATCAGTCCGGCGCTGGCGCGCTGCGCATAATGGGTGGCGTTGAGCGCGGTCGGTGCATTGTCGGCTCCGGCGCGATTGCGTGTCATCGGCGCCATCACAATGCGGTTCGGCAGCGTGAGCGGGCCGAGGCGAAAGGGGGAAAACAGGTCCACTGGTTGGTTCATTTTCCGATCAATCAAAATGCATTCCGCTTTTCTTCACGACGTCGGGCCAGCGCGCGGCCTCGTGCTTGATGAAGGCTGAAAACTCGGCGGGCGTCGAGCTGACCGCATAAATGCCGACGGTTTCGGCCTTGGCTTTGAGCGCCGGATCGTTGAGCACCTTCTGCACTTCGGCCGACAGCCTGTCGATCACCGCCGGCGGCGTGCCGCGCGGCGCAACCAAGCCGTTCCACACCGCGAGATCGCCGAGGTCGACGCCGGTGGCCTCGAACAGCGATGGCAGTTTCGGTAACGGCGCAAATGGCTCGGCCGTCGAGCTTGGCGAGCGCGCGCAGATTGCCGGCCTGGACCAGCGACAGTTCGGCAGCGGTGCCGTCGAACACGAAATCGGCGGCACCGGTCAGCACGCCTTGCGCCACGTTGGCGCTGCCGTTGAACGAGATCAGCACGGTATTGAGGCCGAATTTTTCGTTGAACAGAACGCAGGTGAGCTTGGTGGTGATCGTGCCGGCGCCGCAATTGAGTTTTCCAGGCGCTGACTTGGCCTTGGCGACCAGATCGTTCGCGGTCTTGTACGGGCTCGACGCATTGACCACGAGCCAACCCATGCTTTTGGCGGCGAGCGAGACCGGCACGAAATCCTTGAGCGGATCGTAGGGCAGGTGGCTGTACAGATACTGGTTCATCACCAGCGTCGAATCGATCGCCATCAACAGCGTGTAGCCGTCGGGCGCCGCCTTGGCGACGAGTTCGGCGCCGATCACCGTATTGGCGCCCGGCCGGTTGTCGACCACGATCGCCTGGCCGAGATCCTTGCTCATGCGCTCGCCCATCATGCGGGTGAGCACGTCGGATGGTCCGCCGGCGGGGAACGGCACGACGATATGGATCGGGCGCGTCGGGTAGGGCGCCTGCGCGGCGGCGGGCGCGGCGACGAACGCTGAGAGTAGAACGATTGCAGCTGTGCGATTGGCCAGCACCGGATCCTCCGCTGATTGACTTTTGCCTTCTTGCGACCTCGCCTATTTCGGCTCGGGGCCGGTGTAGCGGAGCACGAACAGCCCCCACTTGTCGTCGTTCATGAAAATGTTGCCGCGGGCATCGACGGCGATCTCCTCGCTCCAATCGACCGGCGAGGCGTGGGCGCCGGATTGCGCCGGCGCATCGGGCCGCTCCGGCGGAATGAAATAGCCGACTTCCTTCGGCAGACGCGGATCGCTGATGTCGAACACCCGAACGCCGGCGTTGAACCAGGCGATTGTCATCAGCTTGCCGGGTTTCTGGATCGCCGGATTGTGAATTTCCTGGCTGACATTGTGCGGGCCGAAGCGGCCGCCCTTGTCGCAGTAATCGGTGTAGGGCAGGCCGGGCGGCGGTACCGGCGGCGGAAACACCGAGATGAGCCGCGGCTTGGCCGGATTCGAATTGTCGATCATGCCGGCGAAGTTCAGGCCGTCATCCTGACAGCGCTCCTTGCTGGCTTCCGAGCTGACATAAAGCAGCTTTCGGTCCCATAGCGGCAGCACGGTGTGCACCGACTGCATGCCGACCTTGGCAAACGGCTCGGTGATGTGGAGCTTGCCGATCAGCTTCGGATGCGCCGGATCGGAAATGTCGAGATTGACGACATCGGGCGTGTATCCGAATGACGCCATCTTGCCGTCGGGGCTGACATTGACCGGCCCGTGAAAGCCTTCGGGAAATTGCGCCGGCGGCTCGCCGTCCTTCTGGCCCGGTTGCCAATACTTGCCGACCTCCTTTGGATGCGCGGGATCGCTGACATCGAGGATCACCATGATGTGCAGCTTGAAGCCCGGATAGCTGGTCGACAGGTATGCGTATTTGCCGCCCGGATAGGAATTGCGGTGCGCGCCGGTTGCGCCGCCCTGCCACGAGCCGACCTGCTTGGGATTTTCCGGATCGGAAATGTCCCACAGCAGTATCGCGGGCAGCGGGTTCTTCTGCGGGCGGAAACTGTTGAGCGAGGTAATCATCAGATTGTCGTGCAAGGTGACTTGCGCGGTGATGATGCTCTTGTCGTCGGTCGCGTACGGAATGAATTTGACGTAGCGCGGATTGGCCGGGTCGGTAATGTCGACGATGCTCCAGCCCTGATTGAACGAGTGGCCGCTGTAGAGGTACCACTTGTCGTTTGCGGCGTGTTTGATTGCGATCTTGAAGCCGCCGAAGCGGCCGCCGAGCGCCGAGAAGCCGATCTGCTTCATGTTGTGCATCTGCGCGCCGGGCGGAAACGGATCGGCGAACGCCACGCGCGCTACGAGCACGCCCGCTACGGCCATCCCGAACGCGCACAGGCGCGGCAAAGCCGCGAATCGCGCCAATGACAAACGTGCTAATGCAATGGGCATCATCCTCTCCAATTTTTTCCCGCCGCTTCCCGTGCCGACAGGATAGGAACCGCCATCGCGATGCAACAGCGAAATTGGACCGCGGCCGATTGCGATTTATGCAATCCCGGCTAGGGTAACTCCAGGCCAAAGCCAAGGCCGGGAGGAAAGCATGACCGCACGTATCGGACTGATCATCCCGTCGTCCAACCGGATGGTGGAAGGCGAGATGGTGCGGCACCTGCCGCCCGGCTATGTCGCCCACGTGGCGCGGCTGCGTATGACCGGTGCCCATCGGGTCGCCATCGAAGGACTTGTGCCGCGCCTGATGAAGGCGGCGGCGATGCTCACCGACGCGCGCTGCGACGTGATCGCCTTTCATTGCACCGCCAATTCGACCTCGGAAGGCGCGGCCGGCGAGGCCAAGCTCCTTGCGGCGTTGCGGCAGTCCGGCGCGCGGCTGGTGACGACGACGGCGACCGCCATCCGCCACGCATTCGAAAGCCCTGCACGCGCGCCGCATCGTTCTGCTCACGCCTTACAGCGAGCAGGTGACCGACGAGGAGGCCGAATTTCTGCACATGGCCGGCTTCCAGGTGCTCTATGCCCGTGGCTTCGCCCTTAACGGCAGCGACGAATATTGCGCGACGCCGGCGCAGTTCTGGCGCGACCGCGCACTCGATGCTGCGCGGCCGGAGGCCGACGCCTATTTCCTGAGCTGCGCTAATATTTCGGCATTCCCGGTGATCGAAGAGATCGAGCAGAAACTCGGCCGCCCCGTTATCACCAGCAACCAGGCCGTGACCTGGGAAGCGCTCTCGCTCCTTGGCGCGACCGACCGGCGCAATTGTCCCGGGCGGCTGTTCGACAGTCTCGGTGCAGCCGAAACCGCGCAGAAGGCGCTGGTGTAACCATGACCATCCAGCAGAACACCGACCGCATCCAGACCACCCATATCGGCAGCCTGCCGCGACCGCATGCGCTGCTCGATCTGATGAAGGCGAAATATTCCGGCCAGTCCTACGACGACAGCAAATACGAGGCGGCAATCGCCGACGCGGTGCGCGACGTGGTGCGCAAGCAAGTCGACTGCGGCATCGACATCGTTACCGATGGGGAATTCTCCAAGCCTGGATTTTTCACCTACGTGCACGAACGCCTCGGCGGCTTCGAGCGACGTCCCGACCAGAAGATGAAGCTGTTCGCGCAGGAAGTGGCGGCGTTCCCCGAATACTACGCCGAGTATTTCAAGCAGGCGATGATGGGCGGCGCGATCGTCGGCCTGGCGCCGGTGGTGTGCGTCGGTCCGATCAAATATCGTGGCGAGAAATTCGTCGCGCGCGACATTGCCAACATCAAGCGCGCCGCGGCGGCGGCTGGTGTGCCCGATCACCACGTCTTCCTGCCAGCGACGGCGCCGTCGGGCGTCGGCATCAACGAGTACTACAAATCCGACGAGGAGTATTTCCATGCGCTCGCCGGCGAAATGGCCAAGGAATACCGCGCCATTACCGATGCCGGCATCCTGGTGCAGATCGACGATCCGTTTCTGCCGGATATTTTCTTCGAGCCGGGACTCGATCGCGCGCAAATGCGCCGCCGCGCCGAAATCTACGTCGAAGCGACCAATGCGGCGCTTGCCGGCATTCCGGCCGAGAAGGTGCGCTTCCACACCTGCTACGGCATCAACGAAGGCCCGCGCCTCTACGAGGCGGCGCTTTCCGATATCATCGAGTATGTGCTTAAGATCAACGCCGGCTCCTACAGCTTCGAGGCTGCCAACCCGCGCCACGAGCACGAGTATCACCTGTTCGAGCGCGTGAAGCTCGCGCCCGGCAAGGTGCTGGCGCCGGGCATGATCACGCACGCGAGCAACATCGTCGAACACCCCGAGCTGATCGCCGAGCGCATCGTGCGCTTCGCCAAGCTGGTCGGGCGTGAGAACGTCATGGCGGCGGCCGATTGCGGCTTCTCCTCGCAGGCGCTCTATCGCACCGAGGTGCATCCGACCGTGGTGTGGGAGAAATTCAAGGCGCTGCGTGCGGGCGCCGACCTGGCGACGAAGCAATTATGGAAGTGATCCCGTCATTCCGGGGCCGAGCGAAGCGAGGAGCCCGGAATCCATAGCCCCGGCGATAGCGGCTATGGATTCCGGGCTTCGTCGCCTCCGGCGCGCCCCGGAATGACGTCGTGGGATTCCTCGCCGCTCTATTCCTGATTCTCAGTCCGCTGCCCCCCGCTCACGCCCAAGACGCAGCGAACTTCTACCGCGGCAAGCAAATCCGCTTCATCGTCGGTTCGGCGCCCGGCGGGACCTACGATCTGGTCGCGCGCGCGGTGGCGCGCCACATGGGCGCGCATATTCCCGGCAATCCTTCGATTATCGTGCAGAACCAGCCGACCGCCAGCGGCGTGGTGATGACCAACCAGCTCTATGCGCTCGGCCCCAAGGACGGCACCATGATCGGCGTGCCGCTCAATGGCATCCCGGCGGAGCCGCTGTTGAAACCCAACGCCGCGCATTACGACGCCGGCAAGCTGATCTGGCTCGGCAGCACCACGCGAGAACCCTATGTGGCGTATGTCTGGCATACCGCGCCGGTGCAGAGTCTGCCCCAGCTTCTGGCCGAACCGCTCGTCGTCGGCGGCACCACGCCGGGCTCGACCATGGTCGACTTTCCGCAGCTGACGAATGTCATTCTCGGGACCAGGTTCAAGATCGTGCCCGGCTATGGCTCGACGCCGCTGATGAACGAGGCCATGGAGCGTGGCGAGACGCAGGGCGTTGCCGCGCTTGGCTGGGAAGCCGTCAAGGCGCAGCTCTCCCATTTCCTCGCCGACAACGAAGTCAAGGTGATCGCCCAGTTCGGTCTGCAGCGCAGCGCGGTCCTGCCCGATGTGCCGCTGGTAATCGACCTTGCGCGGTCGCCGGCGGATCGGCAGGCGCTGGCGATGCTGTTTTCGCGCACCGATATTGGCCGGCCCTTCTTCCTGCCGCCCGATGTGCCGGCGGATCGTGTCGAAGCGTTGCGGCACGCGTTCGATGACACCATGAACGACGAAGGCTTTCTGGCCGACGCAAAAAAGCTCGGCCTGGATCTCGACCCACTGACCGGTGAACAGGTGCAGAAGCTTGTTGCTGACCTCGCCAATACGCCGCCTGCGGTCGTCACCCGGGTCCGCGCCGCGCTCAATGAGAGGTGAGCGAATTCATCATCGCGGGGCAGCGGACGGGTCGCTTCGCTCCTTGCGATGACGTGCTATAAACCCGTCTGAATTGGGTCAATCGAGGCTAATGACAGTGCAGCACGCTCTTCAGGACTCTTCAACGCGCGACGGCTCGCTCGCCGCCCGACGCGCCATGCACGGCAACAACAAATTGCAGATCGGGCTGTTTGGCCCCAACTGCTCGTCGGGTCGCGCCGTGACGCTGGTGCCGGAGCGCTGGTCCGGCAGCTGGCCGGACAACAAGCGCCTCGCGCAGATGTCGGATGACGCCGGCATCGACTTTCTGCTGCCGATCGGGCGCTGGAAGGGCTACGGCGGCGACACCGATTACCAGGGTACCACTCTGGAAACCATCACCTGGGCAACCGGCCTTCTCGCCTCGACCAAGCGCATCACCGTGTTCGGCACGGTGCACGCGCCGATCTTCAATCCGGTGGTGGCGGCCAAGGAAATGGTCACCGCCGACCACGTCGGCGAGGGGCGCTTCGGGCTCAACATCGTGGTCGGCTGGAACGAGGGCGAGTTCGACATGTTCGGCGTCGAACAGCGCGCCCACGAGGACCGCTACGAATACGCCCAGGAGTGGATCGACGTCATCAAGATGATCTGGTCCGACCGCGAGGACTTCGCCTACAAGGGCCGGTATCTCGACATGAAGGGCGTGCGCGGCAAGCCGAAGCCCTACGGCGGCGCCCGTCCGGTCATCATGAATGCCGGCGCATCGGCGAGCGGTCAGGCATTTGCGGTGAAGAATTGCGATGCGTTCTTTCTGCAGGCGTCTCGCACCTCACTGGAGGAGACACAACAGCGGGTCCGCGCAGCGCAGAACGCCGCGCGTGCGCAGGGAGGCGAAATCGGCTGCTACACGGTCGGCGTCGTCACCTGCCGGCCGACGAAAAAGGAAGCCGAGGAGTATTTCCACCACTCGATCGTCGAGCATGCCGACTGGTCGGCGGTCGACGGCATTCTGGCGCTGAAGAATATTTCGCCGCAGACCGTGCCGATGCAGGAATACATCTTAAAGCGCAACCAGTACGCCCAGGGCATGGGCGGCCTGCCGATCATCGGCGATCCCGACCTTGTCGCGAACCAGCTCGCCGATCTCGCCAAGGCGGGCCTCACCGGCATCGGCATCTCGCTGGTCAACTACATCGACGAGCTGCCGTATTTCTGCGACGAGGTGATCGGTCGGCTGGAGCGCATGGGGGTACGGGAGAAGGTGAGGGCCTGATCTCCATCGTCAGGCGCTGCGGCGAACCAATCTTCGGCCAATGCGTTGTCTTGGGCCTTGCTCAGGAGAACGCCAATGGCCGACGCCAAACATGAAATTACCCGCGACCGTCTCGCCGAATTGCTCAACGAAGACCTCGCCCGCGAATATCAGGCGATCATTGCCTATACGGTCTATTCCCAGGTGCTCAAGGGCGCCGAATACATGGACATCGCCAACCAGCTCGAACTGCACGCCAAGCAGGAGCTCGATCACGCGCTGATGATCTCCCGGCAGATCGATTATCTGGGCAAAATGCCGACCGTGACGCCGAAGCCGGTGAAGACGTCGAAGGACGCCAAGGAGATGCTGCGCTTCGATCTCGACAACGAGAACGAAACCGTCCGCAATTACCGCGACCGCATCCGCCAGTGCGAGGCGCTCGGCGAATTCGCGCTGGCGGAGCAGATCCGCAAAATCCTCATTCAGGAGCAGGATCACCAGATCGATCTGGCGACCGCGCTTGGGTATCGAGGTGCCTGATATGAGCAAGCCTGAGGCGAGCAAGTGATGACGCTGCGCAGCGGCAGGCGAGCCGCCTACCGCCGGCTTGCGATCGGTGTGCCGCGCTTCTTGTTGTAGCCGTTGATGGCAACGCGTTCCCACACGCCATTGAGGTGGTAGGGATCGCTGCGCGCGAACGCATCGACCGCGGCGCGGTTCTCGGCGTCGATGACGAAAATGCTGCCGACGGGCGTCTCGCCGTCGTCGGCGACCAGGGTGCCGGCGGTGATGACGTCGACGCCGTGCTCGCCGGCGCGGTCGAGATGAATGCGGTGATCGCGGTAATGCTTCGCCCGCGTCGGCAGGATGTCTTTCTTATCGAGCGCGTGAACGACGAACAGCATGGGCGGCTCCCGGTTTAGGGGCCATGTTAGTCCGGTCACGGACAGCGGGCGAGGGGGCCTGTCATTCCGGGGAGCCGCGAAGCGGCGAGCCCGGAATCCATAGCCACTGCACTATCGGTCCTCGCCGCAGCACCTGACTGTACCCGCTGTGAATATGGATTCCGGACTTGCCGCTGCGCGGCAATCCGGAATGACGGCTACGCCCGTCGCTTCGAAATCACGTAGCTCTCGTCGAAGAACCACAAGCCCCCGCGCTCCTGCAGGACCGAGCGGGTCGCGTCGATGTAACTGCCGTCGGCGGCGGCCTGCGCCACGCGGTCGTCCTCGACCTGCGCCACGTAGATCGCCGCATTCCAGGCGGCGAACAGCGTCGAGGTGCCGATCGATTCGGAAATCTCCGATGGCAGCGTGTGCATCATGTAGCGGAACAGCGAGCGGTTGTCCGCATAGGCGTTGAAATTCAGGTCGCGCCCGGCGGCGCCGAGCTCATGCTTCACCGCCTTCATGATCTGATGGCGGTCGTGAATGAACGGATGATCGTCCGGCCACACTTTCTGAATGATCTCCATGCCCGGATCGTGACCGTGCGAGTGGATGCCGATCAGACGTCCGCCGGGGCCGAGCGCGCGGGCGAGCGGCGCGATCACGCGCTGGGCCTTGAAGTCGAGCGAGGCGCGCGCCCGATAGGGCTGCGAGGCGATGACCAGATCGTAGTTGGCGAGCGTGCCGCCGGGCTTCGGAATGATCGGGTCGAGCAGAAAACGATGATCCTCGCGATAGATCACGAGCACCACGGGGCGCTCGTAGATCGGGTTGCCGGTACGCGCGGACACGCCGGCTTTCCAGTTTTGCGCCAGGAATGGCTCGAGATCGATGATCTGCTGTTCGAACTTGTGCGCCGAATTGCCGATCAGCGGCAGCTCGTGCCAGACCAGACTCGACGCGGCGTTGAGCGATTTGACGTGCAGCCACGGCGCGTCCGCGTAGGCAAGATTGGTCAGCACCAGCACCGTCGACGGGTGTTCGAAGAAGCGGTCGGGCATCTTCTGCAAGGTCAGGCGAATGTCTTCGAGGCTGATTTCCTTGCCGACCAGATAGAACGGCATGTGGGCGAAGCGGTCGTGCATGGCGCGCATCACGCGCGTCAGCACCGAGCCGTCGCCGACGCCGGCATCGAACACGCGCACCGCCGGTGGCCGCGGATGGATGTGGGCGAGCTCGTCGGAGACGCGGTTCGCGACTTCCCATTTCTCGCTGCAGGTATTGACGAACAGCAGGTACTTTTGCCGGTTGTCGAAGAAGCGGAAATTGCGCTGCGGATCGCCCGATTTGCCGCCGACGGGCGCCGTCAGCATCGGCGCCGGAACGGCGGCCGGCAGGCTGCGCGGCTCGCGCGGCCGTTCGATGATCGTGGGCCGATCGTGGGCAGGGTGGGAGGTCATGAAGCCGTGAATGCGATCGAGCGTGTCGGTGGTGATGCGGCCGCCGTTGCGCAGCCGCGCTGCGAGCTTGCCGTCATTGACCGCGCGCCGGCCGAAAGTGGATTCAGCAAGCCCCGTTTGGCGGCAATATTCCGATATTTCCTGCAACAGTTGCTGGGCGTTCATGGCCAACCCCTTGCAGTTTCCTGCCCTTGATTGTCGCTGTGGGCGCCTGGGGCGCTCTTTCCGATTGCCCGCAAGCGAACCAAGGTGTGGGCCGACGGTCAACCACAAAATGGCCCAATCACAGAGTGGGCAATTAGATGGGAAATTGCCCATCAGTATTTCTAGGCCAGACTCCGGCGGAGGAGTCATGCTCCCGCGGCTTGGTCCATCGCTTGCAACGCCAGCGCTTCTTCCAACAGCATGGCGTCGTGAATTGGGGAGGCGCGGAATGGCGGCGAAGCGAACTCTGATCCGCGGTGGACAGGTCTACGATCACGACGGCGACGTGCATAAGCCGGCCGTGGCCGACATTCTGATCGAGGGCGACACAATCACCGCGGTCGGCCCCGGCATTGCCGCCGATCGCGCCGATACGGTGATCGACGCGTCGCGGCATCTTGATCGTGCCGGGCCTGATCAACGCCCACTACCATTCGCACGACGTGCTGTGCCGCGGCATGTTCGAGGAACTGCCGCTCGAATTCTGGCTGCTCTACACGCTGCCGATGGGCGCCAACCGCAGCAACGAGGAAGTGCGGGCGCGCACGCTGGTCGGCGCCATCGAGTGCCTGCGCGCCGGCATCACCACGGTGCAGGACATGCTTGGTCTCGTCCCGCTCACCGATGCGCAGACCGATGTCGTGATCGATGCCTATCGGGAGGCCGGCATCCGCGTCGTGTTCTCGCCGATGGTGTGGGACATCCCGGCGGTCGCCATGATGCGGCATGGCGACAGCCTGCCGCCTGCCGTGCAGCAGATGCTCGGCAACGAGCCGCGGCCGATCCGCGATCAGATCGACTATCTGGAGCATCAATTCGCGCGGCATCCGGCAGCCGGCACGTTGCACTGGGCGGTGGCGCCGTTCGCGCCGCAGCGCTGTTCGCCCGAGATGCTCTGCGCCTGCGGCGAGCTTGCCAGAAAGCACGGTCTGCCGGTCTACACCCATGTCTACGAGACGCGCGCGCAGCGGCTGATCGGCCGCGAGCAGTTCGGCAAGCATGGCGGGCTGATCGGCTACTTGGCGGATTGCGGCCTCGTCGACCGGCGGCTCAATATCGTGCACAGCGTCTGGATTACGCGCGAGGAGATCGAGCAACTTGCCGCGGCCGACGCCGGCATCGTGCTCAATCCGCTCTCCAACATGAAGCTGAAAAGCGGCATCGCGCCGCTTCTGGCGATGCGGCAAGCCGGCGTGCGGCTCGGGCTTGGCTGCGACAATTGCAGCGGCACTGACGTAGAAAGCGTGTTTCAGGCGATGAAGATGCTGTGCCTGACCGCGGCGGTGAGCGATCCCGAACCGGGCGCACCGCTGGCGCACGAAATGATCCGCCATGCCACCGCCGGCAATGCCCGCACCGCCGGGCTCGATCACTGCCTCGGCGCGATCAAGCCGGGCTACAAGGCCGATCTCATTCTGATCGATCTGAACGACGCGGCCTATCTGCCCTACAACAGCGCGGCGCGGCAGCTCGTCTATACGGAGTCCGGCCGCGGCGTGGACAGCGTCATGGTCGACGGCCGCCTCGTCGTCGAGCAGCGCGTGGTCAAGACCATCGACGAGGAGGCGCTGCGCCGCGAAGTGATAAGCCTGATGCGCCATTTCATCGCCGACTACGACGCCGTGGTGGCGTCACGCCGCGCGGCCCTGCCACACATGCATGAGGCCCACCGTGGCGTCTGGGCCGAAGACGTCGGCATGGAGCGCTTCATACCGAAGGCGCGCTGAGCGCGCTGCGCGGAAAAACGCGAAGCCCGGCTGTCGTGCCAAGCTTCGCGCCGAACGTCGCGCCGCATCACCATCGCGGTGGATGGGGCCGGTGTTTTTTTAGAACCTCGCCGGTTTCAGCACCGAGGATGTCCGCCGCACGCGTTATAGCCCACGCTGCCGCCGCCGGTCATTGCGGGATCGTCCACCGGATCGAGAGCCGGCGCGGGGCGCGGGTCGGCTCGGTAGTTATAGACTCGCCGATACCTGTGGTGGTGCCGGTGAACCGTGGTGTGCGCGAACGCTGGCGACGCGATGCTTGTCAATGCGATTGCGGCGACGAAAGCGAGTTTCGACGTGGTGATCATCATTTTCTCTTGCTGATGGGTGGCTGCGCCCTTGGCGGCGGGTATCGGCGCGCTTTGCGACGCGAAAATGAAGCAATTTTCGGAAAATATAAGCTATTTCAACGTATTAACTGCTATTTTAGGTGTTGATTTATGCTGAATGCTGCGGCGCCGGTAACCGGCCTTCCGCGCCGCTCGCGAGGTGGTGGCCGTGAAAACTCCGCGTGCCGATGAAGGGAAAAACGGCGTTTCAAATACGCCGGATCACGTCGCGGCCGTGTAAAGGCACGTGCCGCATAAACGCCCACGAGGCGCGCAGACCACGTCTGCTGTTCTGGCATGAAAGAGCGTGGCCAAGTTCTTCGCGCGCGTGCCGGGTCAGTCGAGTTTCTGTCAGATCACTGGCGCGTGGCAGCCTTCACCGCCCGGCCGAGATCGTGGCCAGGGGAACCTACGGGATCGAACGCAGTTCCGTCAGCGCGAAGCGAGGTTCTCAGCGACCTCAGAATAATTGAGAGGCGTCGTATCAAACAAATAAAAATATCATTGACCCAAGAAAACATATCGGCACTGGCTTCGCTGAGTCGCGTTGCGGATAGTTCCATGTTCCCGCGACGACGTTATGTCCACATTGCGGCCATCAAATCCTCACCGTGAGTGCCTTTGGTCGGAATGTCGTTTGGCAAAGATATTAGCTGCCGTGCGGCATCAATCAGGAGGCATTCCCCATGAGATTTGTTTCGGCGCTGTCGCTTGCTCTGCTGTGTCTGTTTGGAGCAACGGTTGCCGCAAGTGCGCATGTTCGTCATCACTCTGGGCGTCACTATTTTTCCCGACATCATTATGCGTCCCGCACTTATCACCATCGTCATTTCGCCAGCCGCACTGACGATGAGCGCGGCGGTCGTGGCCTCGTCCATGAGCAAACCGCTGCCGGGCAGATCACCGTCGCCGCCGATGCCGCCGGCAAGTTCAAGGAGTTGATCGCGGCGCTTGTCGCCAAGGGGTTCAAGGGCGACGTGCATTGCTACGCATCGGGCGGCCACATCACCCATTCGCTGCACTACAGCGGCCGGGCCTGCGATTTCGCCCAGACCGGCCGCAACAGGACGGTGTCGATCATGTATCATGCGGGCGGTCTGATCAGATCGGCCGGTCTTCGCGATGGCTGTTCGTTTCACGATTGCGGCCATGTTGACACCGGCCTCGCCATGGCTTCGCACCACGAGCGTCACACCGTGGTTTACGCGCAACGCCGCCACGAGCGCCCGCGCTATCGGTACGCCGCGTATGGCCGGCGCGAAGCGGGCGACGGCTACGGCAATATGATGATGTATGCCGGCGACATGCGGGGCGATGTCTCCACGCGCGAGAGAGGCAGACGCGGGCACTATCACGTCGCCGCGCTGACATATCAGCGCAATTGGCTGACGCCGCAATAGCGAGTTCGTCGCTCCCCTGCGGTGCTATGGCGCGTAGCACCTGTCCGTCTTCCGGCTAAGGTTGTTGTTGCCGAAGCGGCAGCAGAACCGCGGGCAAGCAACGCAGGGAGAGACGGTCATGAGCCGATGGCGGACGATTGTGGTGGTCCTGACGGCGCTGATGGCGATGCCGGTCGTGGCGCGGGCGGACGACTATCCAACGCACAACGTCACCATCCTGGTGCCGTTTACTCCCGGCGGCGGCACCGATCTGCTGGCGCGCGCCTATGCGGAGATTCTTCAGAACAAGTACGGCAAGTCGTTCATCATCGAAAACCGTCCCGGCGGCGGCACGACGCTCGCCGCGACGGTGACGGCGAATGCGAAGCCGGACGGCTACACGCTGATGCAGGGCACCAGCGGAACCATGTCGATGGACCCCACCATCTTCAAGCACCTGAACTACGTGCCCTTGAAGACGCTGGTGCCGGTGGCGCTGGTGGCCGGCGTGCCCTTTGTGCTCACCGTCAATCCGTCATTGCCGGTGCACAGCGTGGCGGACTTGGTTGCGCTCGCCAAGAAGAGGGCAGCCGAAGGCAAGCCGCTCACTTATGGCTCGGGCGGCGTCGGCGCATTCCACCATCTGTGCGCCGCGCTGTTCAGCAGCCTGACCGGCATCACGATGACGCATGTGCCGTATCGGGGCAGCGCGCCCGCTACCCTGGCGCTGATCTCGGGCCAGGTCGACGTGCTGTTTGTTGATCTTGGGCCGATGTTGCCGCAGATCAGGGCCGGCAAGGCCCGCGTGCTGGGCATCACCAGCGACAAACCGTTTCCGACCGCGCCGGACATCAAGCCGCTTGCCCAGGTCGGCCTGCCGTCCTGGCCGGACACCGTCGCCTGGCAGATGCTGCTCGCGCCCGGCGGCACGCCGCAGCCGATCCTTGAAAAGCTGAACAAGGATGTGAATGCCGCGGTCCACGCGCCGGCGATGAATACGCCGCTGGAAAAGCTCGGCATGATCGCGCTCGGCGACAAGTCGCTGCCGCAACTCGACGACTATGTGAAGTCGGAAAGCGTGCGGTGGTCCAAGGTCATCAAGGACGCCAATTTGGCGGACACGCAATAGCGGCGGCCAACAGGGTGGTCATGCGCGTATTAGGCGTTGGCTGAACCGGAGGGCACTCACCGGCGACAAACCTGGCGGAAACATCGCCGCAGCGGCGGGAGCGTGCCATGGCCGGTTTGTACGACGGGATCGAAGACGTTGGGTTCAAGGCGGTGAGTGGTGGCTACGTGTTCCAGACGGCCAATCCGTGGCTCCTCGGCCGCAAGCGACGCTACTTCGTCACTGAAGCTCAGAAAGTGGAGATCGCCGGCCGCATCCGCGAAACCATGCGGCGAATAAGGCCATTCGTATTCGTCGTGGCGGTCATCATTCCCTGCATTCTCATCGGCGCGATCTTCTGGTTCGTGTCGAGAGGCTCCACGCTGACTATCACTGAGGTGGACAGCGCCGGTGTCACCGCCGTTCATACCCAACCGATCGGTTCAGATGGCGTGACCGGAGTCTTGGTGGGCGAGGGCGGTAGCCGCGTCTTCTACAAAGTGAGCGGCGCTCCAGGTGGCAGTTCCACCATTACCGTCACGCCAGTGAGTTCCACCGGCACGATCGGCAAACCGTGTATCGTGCGCTTCGACGTGCGCGGAAATAAGATCACACTGACGGGCGACCACGATCGAATTATCAGGACTGCAACGCTCTCCGGCCGCATTGGTCCGAGTCGCGGCGCCACCTTGCTGTTCTCCATCCTGCTCACGGCCGCCTTGTTCGCCGCTTACTTGGTCGCTCTCCACATCTACAGCATGGTGCGACTGCGGCCTTTGCTGGCCGGCTTGCCGCGATCGAGCGAGCGGATTGCGCTGATGGAAGGACTTGACCGCTTCGCCGCGCGAATTTCGAACAAGCTGCTCGTGGTGATCGGGATTGGTGCCATCGTGCCGTTGGTCGCAAACGGCATCAATTTGATCAGCGCCATCCATGCTTCGCGCCCGATAGACGCGTTGGTGCTCGTCGGTCCGGCAGGCTCCGTTCTGGCAACGGCGTATTTCGCATACTTGGTCATCGTCAGGCTGGCGCTCAAGCGCCAAGCCGCGTCGGCGAATTGAGGCTTTCCCCGAGCCGCCTGCACGTCATTGTTCAATGGGCGGTGATTGTTTTGCGTGGCAGCTCTTCGCGCACGACGGCGGCGATCGCTACGCCTAGCAGCAGTGCCGAGGCCAGGCTGACCGAATAGGGGACCAGGTGAACGAATCCCGGACGAACGATCGGGAGCACAACAAAGAAATTGATGACCCAAAGCGCGGCGAGGACCGCCAGCATGAAGGGAAATGGGTTGGTCAGATTGCGCTTTCGAGCGATTGCCCGCCAGGCGAATGTCAGAACAACGCTTAGCGCGACGACGAACGCCAGATTCATTCCGAGGTCCAATAGCGCGGAGTGAAAGCCCGGCAGGAATGCTCTGAATCCTACGGCGCTGGTCGCCCCCCTGGCAAATGCGCGCGGCTCTTCGCCGGTGACGTCGGCGCAGAGCGTCACCCAGCCGAATTCAGTCAACCCTCCCAACAGACCGGCGAGAATGCCGGTGCGCAGCGATTTAAGCCATTCGCCGGTGCGCATGGAGTTCTCCGCGCGCAAAAAAATCGCTCGGGCGGCGCCCAAACCAGGAAATTGTTTTTACGCCTCGGGCAACGAACGGCATTGACTTGAATCAACTTGCCCGAGGGTCACGGAGCCCCCGTTGCGAGTGCGGCGGATCGGCGAGGGCCGCATTGCCCCCTTCCGACTTGTGGCACCGCAGCAAGGAGAGGGGCCGACCGCATTTTCTGTCGCGGATCGGCTTCGACATCAGCCCGCGGGCGATTTCAAGTGCGCGTGAGATCGGCCGTTCAGACCTGCGGCCATGGCTATGGTCAGGAACCGGAATGGCTGCTGCTGCTTTACCTCCCAGGAAACGTCCGACACACGACAATGACCAGCACGCGAGGCCCACTGCAACCCGATGATCGCGACCGTACACAATGGTACGGCGCGGTGCGGTATGGCATTGGGCTCCAATTGCGCAAGGAAATGGAGCCGGTGGAACACATGCCCGAGCGTTTCCGGGATCTCGTGCGCGCGCTGGAGAAGGCGGAGCGGGATCGGAAGGGCTGAGATGGCGTCCAAGGAATTTGTTGCGAGGTCGAACGTCAGGTGATGGCGCGCGTTGTTGCAGACATGAAATTGCCTGCAGATATCCATCTGCACGCACCGGGGACACGCTCTACAGTGAAGACCGTAGAGCAGGCGCTCGGATTGATCGAGCATGAACTGCCGCCCGAAATGGCGAGATTGTCCCGCTGGACGTTTGCCCGCGCGCTCCTTCTCGAAGCCCGCAAGACGGGTAAGTCTCGCGACCTCGTCGCCGCGTTCCGCCAGCTCAAGCAGGCTCTGACCAACGAAGGCTGGCTCGCGAACAAATAATTCCGTCGGCGGACGGCTCTGGCGGCGGCCCGCTTTGTTGCGAGCCGCGAGCACGCTCGAAACAAGACGTGCGCGCCAAGAAATAAGCCGGTGGAGACATGAGCGTATTGTCCCGTCGTGATCTTTTGCACGCCGCCGTCACCATCGCCCTATCTCCGCAGTGAAATGGCCCGCTGGTCCGAAGTTGCGCGACGCGCCGGACTGAAGCAATAGAACGGCACGGTCCGCCTCAGGCCCGCGAAGCCAGAGAATATGATGACTGATAAGCCCGTCTTGATCGCCGGCGGTGGCCCCGTCGGACTGACGCTTGCGATCGATCTCGGCCAGCGCGGCGTCGAATGCCTGCTGGTCGACAAACGACCCGAGCCATCATTCCTTCCGAAGATGGAGCGCTGTCACGCCCGCACCATGGAGCACTTTCGCCGCCTTGGCATCGCCGACGCGGTCAGGGGAGTGGGTTATCCGGCGGATCTGCCGCTTGATTCTTTCCTGGTGACCACGCTCGCGGAGCCTGCGATCGCGCAGCTTCACACATCGTCCGTCGTCGAAGCCAGGAAGCGGAGCGAACAAGCCAATGATGGCCGCTGGCCGGCCGAGCCCTCCCAGATCGTTTCCCAATACGCGCTTGAGCCGCTGCTCAAACGCATCGCGGAGAATACGCGAGGCGTGTCGGTGCGGTTCGGCTGCGAACTGCTGTCGTTTGACGAACAGGAAGACGGCGTCGTGGCGAGGGTCAGAGATTTGGACGGCGGGGAGGAAACGATACGGGCGCGCTATCTGGTCGGATGTGACGGCGGGTCAAGCACCGTGCGTGCCGGCCTTGGCTTCCGGCTCGACGGCCAGGCCGATCTTGGCCAGCAGATGCAGGCGTTGTTTCATTCCGAGGAGCTGTTCGACCGGATCGCGATGGGGAAGGGCGCGCACTACTACCGCGCGGACGATCAGTGGACGTTTCTGATCACTCAGGGCGACACGCATCATTTCTCGCTGCATGCCATGGTCGATGACGAGTCGATCATGCCGACTTTGTTCGAGAGCATCGTCGGGATGCCGGTCTCCTACAAGACGCTTTACGTCGGCAAGTGGACGATGCGGCGGCTTTTGAGCAATCGATATGCGTCAAAGAGGATCTTTTTGGCCGGCGACTCCGCGCATTTGTTCACGCCGAACGGCGGTCTGGGGATGAATACCGGGGTTGGCGACGCCATCGATCTCGCCTGGAAATTGGCCGGGACTTTGCAGGGCTGGGGCGGCGAAGGCCTGCTTGCCAGTTACGAAATCGAGCGCCGCCCGATCGCCGTACGAAACCTGAAGGCATCGGAGCGCGCCTTCGAGGCGCGTCGGATATGGCGCGACCTGTGCAGAGCGGAATGTTCGGCCGTGATGGAGTCGAATGACCCGGAAGCGCGCCGCCGCGTGGCTCAGGTGTGGCTCGACGAACATCAAAAAGGCACTAGCCTGGCGGGGATCATTCTTGGATACCGATATTTGAAATCGCCGATCGTCTGCTACGAGGACGATGACGACGGGGGCGACCAGACGAGTTACGACTATGTCCCGACAACGCGTCCCGGCGCCCGCATCCCCCACCTATGGCTCAAGGACGGCTCCGCCGTGCAGGACCATCTCCGCGGCGGCTATTCTTTGATCACATGCACGCCGGCCGCCGCAGAGCTTGGCAAGCTGGGCAAAGCCTTTGCTTCGCTCGACTGTCCCCTTCATGTGCTGGACCTGTCCCAGGCGCCTCACGCGCGTGAGCTCTATGCGAAAAATTATCTGCTGCTCCGTCCGGATCTGCACGTCGCCTGGAACGGAGACAGTCTGCCAGCGAATCCCGGGCGGCTCGCAGCAGTCGTGACTGGCCACGTCTGACCGAACTCGATCTCGGACGGTTGCATGCGCCCCGGGGGTCGCGAACTGCGCTGGCGGTATGCCTCCCTGCATCCGCGACATGCTCTAGCCATTGATCGCGGCGTCGGCACAGAGCAGAAAGCCCCCAACTAAAACATGGAAACGCCCCGATGCTGTGCAGTTGGAATGGTTGGCGCTTTTTCACGGCCCTCGCATGTCTGGTTCTGACGACTCTCGCGGTGGGGGCGGCGGACTACCCGAACCGCATCATTAGGGTCGTCGTACCCTTCGCCTCTGCGGGCGTTACCGATATCGTGGCGCGCGTTGTCTTTCAACGCGTTGCCGAGATCACCGGCAAAACGATCGTTGTCGATAATCGTCCTGGTGCTGGTGGCACTATTGCGGTCGGGCAAGTCGCGCGTGAAACGCCTGACGGCTATACCCTGGTGATGGCCGATCCGTCGGGGTCGCTGCCGGCCAACGTCACGCTTTACCCCAGGCTGAATTACAGTCCGCTGCACGACCTCGCGCCGGTTGCGATCTTCGGCGAGACCGGCGCGGTGCTGCTTATCAATAACGAGTTGCCGGTAAAAACCGTGCAGGAGTTTGTGGCCTACGCCAAAAGCAGGCCCGGCGAGCTGACCTATGCGTCTACGGGCGTCGGGACGCCGGGGCATCTCAACGGCGAATTGTTCGATCGTCTCACCGGCATCAAGGCCGTGCACGTCCCTTACCGGGTCGTGGGCCAGGGGGTCGAGGATCTGATCGCGGGCCGCATCTCGTTCTGGATCGCCCCGATACCGACGCTGTTGCCGAACATCCGGCAAGGACAGGTGCGGCCGCTCGCGGTGGCTGGCGACTATCGTTCAAGCGACCTGCCGGGCATTCCGACCATGAAAGAGGCCGGAATCGGCGATTTCGATGCCTCGACCACGTATGCGATCTTTGGCCCAACAGCCACGCCCAAGCCGGCAATCGGCTGGCTTGGCACCGAGATCAGGAAGGCGCTGGACGACGCCAGCGTCAAACAAAAATTGCGGGCAGCGGGAGTGCAGCCAAAGTTCGGACCGCCGGAAGACATCACCAAAATGCTGCAACAACGCATCCCGCAGTGGGCCGACGTAATCAAGGCAGCGGGCATCAAGATCAATTAGGAGCAGTTTTGATGCCCTACGTCATTGCCATCGACATCGGCGGCACTTTCACAGACTTGGTAGCCTGCGACGTGGACACCGGCCACGTCGCCTACACCAAGAGTCCAACGACATACAACCGGCTTGCTGATGCGATCTTTGACTGCATTCGCAAGGCAGCGCTGGATGCCCATGACGCAAGTTTCGTCAAGCACGGCACCACGCTCGTCATCAACGCCCTGTTGCAGCGCGCGGGCGCGCGAACCGCCCTGCTCACGACCAAGGGCTTTCGCGATGTTCTGGAAATCGGGCGCGGCAACCGAACACAGCCCTTCAATCTGCGCTTCCAACGTGATCCGCCGCTCATCCCGCGCGAATGGCGGCTTGAGATCGAAGAACGCATCGAAGGCTCCGGCCGCGTCCGCACGCCGTTAGCCGCGAGTGAACTGCCTGGGATTGCGCAAGCCTTGCGGTCGCTCAATGTCGAGGCTTTGGCAATCAGCTTTTTGAACTCGTATCTGACGCCTGACCATGAGCAGGAGGCCGCGCGGGAACTGAGGCGACTGTTGCCGGATATCTTCATTTCCACCGGCACCGACCTGAGCCGCGAGTGGCATGAGTTTGAACGCACCGCGACCGTCGCGGCGAATGCCTATGTGGGTCCCCAGGTCAGCAGATACGTTGCCGAGTTCGACGCTGGCCTGCGCGACGCCGGCTTTGAGGGTTCGCTTTTGCTGATGGGGTCGCACGGCGGCGTTATTTCGGCTGAACGCGGCTGCCGCGAACCGATTACGCTGGTGGAATCGGGGCCGGTTGGTGGTTGCATTGGCGCCGCCCGCTACGGCCAGATTCTCGGAATCGATAATCTTGTCGCGTTTGACATGGGCGGCACGACTTCGAAATGCGCCATGATCGAACGCGGGCGGTACGCGGTGGAGTCCATCTATCACATCGGCGGCCCCGACAGCGGCTTTCCGATCCGCGGCAACGTCATCGATATCCTCGAGGTTGGTGTCGGTGGCGGTTCGATCGCCTGGCTCGATGGCCAGCAACGCCTCGGCGTTGGACCGCGTAGCGCCGGTTCGATGCCCGGCCCGCCTGCTACGCGCGCGGCGGTACGGAGCCGACGGTCACCGACGCCAATCTCGTTCTCGGACGCCTCGACCCCGAGAACTTTCTTGCCGGTGAGATGCGGCTTGACGTCGATCTTGGCCGTGCGGCGATGACCCAGCGTCTGGCGGGGACGCTCGGCTATCGCGGCAGCGATGCGGCCGTCCGGGCCGCCAAAGGCGTGCTGACAATTGCCAATCTGGTCATGTCATCGATCATCAAGAAGGTCTCGATTGCTCGCGGCTACGATCCGCGGGACTTCGCTCTATTCTGCTATGGCGGCGGCGGTCCGCTGCATGGCGTCGAACTGGCCCGCGCTCTCAAGATCCCACGCGTCATCGTGCCGCCGGAGCCGGGCAATTTCTCGGCACTCGGCATGCTGCTGGCCGATCCGCGGCTCGATACGGCACGGACCTTCATTGTCAGGCTGGATGCCGAACAACTGCCAAAGGTTGAGGCGGTCTTCAGGGAGCTTGAGGCCGAAGGCCGCTCGGCGCTTGAGCGCGAGTTTGGCGAAGGCGTGGTGACGACCGAACGCGAAGCCGAGATGCGCTATAAGGGCCAGCAGCACTCAATCAAGATCAGGATCGCCGAGGACGACGATATCACCAGGCTGCGTACGCGATTTGATCAGGAGTATCTGCGCCGGTATGGCCATGCCAACACGACGGCCGAGGTGCAGATCGTGGTGCTGCATTCACTCGCGACATTGCACATGAAACAGCCGGAGATCGCGCGGCTGACCCGTGGCAATGGCGCCGGCAAGCCGGTAGAGCTCGAGGTGCGGCCGGTTTATTTCCTCGAGGAGGACCGGTTCATGCCGACACGCGTTTACGATCGCTATGCGCTGAGTTCGGGTTTTTCCGGATCGGGTCCGGCCTTGATCGTCGAATATGGGTCGAGCACGCTGATCGGGCCGGGCGACACGTTTGCAGTCGGCAAGCTTGGGGAGATCGATATTGTCTGCCACCATTGAAGCCTCCGCCACCGTTGACGCGCTGCACCAGCCGGCCGTGGCGGTAAGAACCGCGATCGACCCCGTCACGGTCGAGGTGATCCGGCGGCGGCTCGTCGCCATCGCCGACGAGGTCGATGTCAACATCACACGTACGGCGTTCAGTCCCTACATTTACGAATATAAGGACTATGCGGTCGGCATCGTCGCCGCCAATGGCGACCTCATCTGTCAGTGCACCGCGGGAATGCCGGTTTTCGTTGCCGACGTGATGCGGGTCGCAGTCCTGGATGGTCTCGAGCTGTACGGCAAGGAGAATCTGTTTGAGGGTGACATCGTTGTCACCAATTATGCCGGGACGATCGGGCAGCATCTCAATAATGTCACCATGTATACGCCGATCTACGCGCCCGAGCGGCCCGTGCTGATCGGTTTCATGGTCGTGGTGATGCATTGGATCGACGTCGGCGGCCGTGACGTCGGCTCGCTGTCAAAGTTCGCGACCGATATCTTTCAGGAAGGTATCCAGTTTCGGACCGTGAAGCTGCAATCGCGCGGCGAACCCGTCCGCGAAATGTACCGGATGATCGAACACAACACCCGCTTTCCGGTCGAGATGATGGGCGACATCAATTCGCAGATCGGCGGATGTCTGCTTGGACGCGACGGCGTTGCCGAACTCGTGGGGCGCTACGGCATCGAAACCTTCCTTGGTGCGCTGCAATTGATATGGGATCAGTCCGAGGCCGCAAGCCGTGCCGCTATCGCGGCGATTCCGGATGGCACCTACACCGCGGAGGCGATGCTCGATAATGACGGGCTCAATCCCGGCGCGCTGACCTGCAAGGTGAAAGTCATCGTCGCCGGCGGCGAGATGACCATCGACCTTTCGCAACTGCCGGCCGAAGTGAAGGCGCCGATGAATGCGGGCCGCAGCGGCGGCGGCTCGACCGTCGCGCGGCTCGCCTTCCGTTACCTGCTGCTGCCCGAAGGCGACGCCAACGAAGGCACCTTTCGTCCGCTCAAGCTCATTCTGCCGGAGGGCACGATCGTCAGTGCGCGGCCGACGGCGCCGATGGGATCGTATAACTCGGCTCTGCCGCTGTTGATCGATCTGGTGATCCGGGCATTGGCGCCCGCGCTGCCCGGGCGTGTCGCCGCGGCGCATTACGGCACTTTCTCGACGCTCGCCTATGCGGGGCGCTACCCGGAGACCGGCGCATTCTGGCAGTGTCACGACAGCGGGTTCGGCGGCTGGGGTGCGCTGCACGACATGGATGGCGGCGGCCCGTTCCGCACCAATTGTCACGGCGACACGCGGCTCATTCCGATCGAGCTGCATGAAGCCAGCTATCCGTTCATGATCGAAAGCTTTTCGCTTCGCGACTGATTCCGGGGGAGCGGGTGAATTTCGCGGCGGTCTCGGCCTTGAACGCCGCTATCTCATGCTGGCGCCGTGCCGCATCTCGACACGGATCGAACGCACGCTGAGCCCGGCCTGGGGCATCAACGGCGGCGGCGAAGGCGCGTCCGGCAACGCCATCATTGAGCGGACCGACGGCACGACGCAGCAGGCCTTGAAGGAAGTTGCAATGCTGAATGCCGGAGACCGTGTCTGCATCCACTCCGGTGGCGGTGGTGGCTACGGTGAGTCCCGGCGCCGCGATCGCGACAGGGTGCGCAGCGATGTCGCGCGCGGGTACGTTTCGATCCAGGCAGCGCGCGAGATTTACGGACTCGACGACTGAGCTTCGCCTGCGCGCGCATGACGGGCCACCGTCGTTTCGACACGCGCCTTCCCCAATTTGGCCGCTGTCTCTGCGTTTGCTGTTGGGGTGTCGGTAGCGTTGCGTGGGGAGAGTAAAATGAGTGAACGAGCGCGCGACTTCATGAATGAATGGCTTGGCAATCACGTTGGAGCGTTACCCGTGGTCGAACGGGTGGCAGCGTCGGTACGGCTGGCCGCAAAGTGCCGGCTGGATGCGACGAAGGCCGGCATCCCTTTGCAGGAAATCAGGGACGCCGCAGGGGGCGACGTCATTCTAAAAATGCTGCAGGCGCTGACGGTTGCGGCGGCCTTGCAGCACGAGGCTTCGCTCGCCCCGGAAGCTCCGGCGATGGCCGAAGGCTAATCGGACTGTCGAGCGAACGCGGGCGCTAAGCGCCGTCTCGCCGTGGCGGCTTGGCAAGGCCGTCACGGCCGAGAATCGATCTGGACCGTGGCGGTCATGCCGGCGACGAGCCTGACGTCGTGCGGGACTTCGTCGATGCGGATGCGCACCGGGATGCGCTGGGCGAGCCTCACCCAGGTGAAGATCGGGTTGACGGTCGCAACCCCCTGCACATCGGGCTGCGCGTTCGAAACATCGATGGCGCGGGTGATGCTGTCGACGTGGCCGCGAACGGTCTGGCTGTAGCCCATCAGCTTGACCTGGGCCGGATCGCCGACCCGGATCGGCGCGATGTTGGTTTCCTCGAAATATCCCTCGACCCAGAATGAATCGGCATCGACCAGAGAAATCGTGTTCACCCCGACATTTGCGTAGTCCCCGACCTGCGTCAGCAGGTTGGTGACATAGCCGTCGACCGGCGAGACGATGCGCGTGCGGCGCAAATTGACTTGCGCCTGGTGGAGTTGCGTCTGCGCCTGCGCAAGCGTTGCCACGGCGCTCGTGCGCTGCGCCTTCAGTGCTTCGACCTGGCGCTGCGCCAGATTGAGGTTGGCTTGTGCGGTCTTCGCCGTGTAGGCCTGATCCTCGGCCTGCTGGCCGGCGATCGACTTCTGGCGCTGCAGGGTCTGATAGCGGCCGAGATCCATCTGCGCCTGATCCAGTTGCGCCTGGGCAACGGCGACCTGTGACTGCTGCACCGTTATCTGCGCGTCGATATTCTGGATGTTCGCCTGGTCCTGCTGCACGGTCGCTTCGGCCTGATCGACGGCGATCTGATAGTTGATCGGATCGATCACCATCAGCAGATCGCCCTTGCGCACGTATTGGTTGGCGGCCACCGGCAGTTTGACGATGCGCCCCGCGACCTCCGGCGCCATGGTCACCACGTAGGAGCGCACGGTCGAGTCGCGTGTCCACGGCGCCGCCACGTAGGTATCCCAGGTGGCCCAGCCGAGCAGCCCGGCGATCGCGACCGCCGCGAGTGTGATCAGCAGCGGAACGGCGCGAGACCACCGCCGGTGCAGCTTTTCGGTTGGAGGTTCGACTGTCCGCGCCGCCGCACGAGAACCGTCCGCGGGGATTTGCCGTTTCGCTCTGGTTTCAACTTGTGCCATTTCAGTCTTTGCGATGTCAGTCCGTGTCATCTCGGTCTGTGTCATTTCAGTTTGAGTCATGGCGAGATCAGCCTCTGACGCCGAGGACAATCGAAGAGAGCACGATCATGTAAACGGCGAACACGAACAGCGCCGGGTGCCAGACGTAGCGCAACAGGCCGAAACGGGCGGCGACGCGCCGCAGCGCGATCGTGATGAACCATGCCGCGACCAGCATCACCGAGATCGGCGCGACGTAGACGCCAAGCAGATTGATTTCAGTGAACCTCATTGCGAGCCTCCGCACTGAAAAAGCCGGCGTGCTGCTCCAGTAACTCCGAAAGGACGAGAATGCTGCTGCGCGCCCGCAGGACGTTTTCCATCGCGGCACGGTCGCCAACATGTCCCGTCAGCGCCGCGTCGAGATCCGCCAAATGCGCTCGCGCGCCGGCGCTGTCGCCCCGTGCCAGCGCGGCCAGTGCCGGCCTGAGATCGGCATCGAAGCCGAGCCGATGTGCGACGTGACCGAGCCGGGTAATCTCCTGGCCGGCCGCCAGCGCCGCCAGCAACTGCGCGCGCTGCAACGGCGTCGCCGCGTTCGGCATCGCCGAGAGCCGGCCGTGAACCCGGCCGTCCCAATCGGACGGCACGCGTCCCGTCGCCAGGCGGCGCAAATCGCGCAAGGTCAGCGCCAGCAGCCGGTAGGTGCGGAATGCCGGCGACAATGGCGGCAACAGCCGAAAAGACAATGCGGCGGTGCCGGCGCCGGCGACGATCGCCAGCGCGCCGTTATAGAATTGCAGCGTGTCGTAGGTCATCGGGTTGGTCGGTGCGAGCAGTGGCACGAACAGCAATGTCATCCCGGTGAGCAGGCCGACTTGCCAAGGTTGCCGCGCCAGGGCCAGCAGCGCGCCGAGAGGCACCAGGCAAAGTCCAATGACGAGGCTGAAGGCCACGAAGGTTTCGGGCCCCAGTCCCGGCAGCAGCGCGAAATCGACGAACGCCGTGAGCACCAGATCGAGGAGAGCGCCCGCCGCAAAGGCGATGGCCGCCCCATAGGCCTCATCGGCTCGCGGCGAGAGCAGCAGGACGACCACCGTGGCGAACAGCATGGCGCCGCTGCCGCCGGGCCACGCGGTGACGATCCAGAACAGTATGACGGCGCCGACGACAACCAAGGCGCGCCCGGCATTCACCAGCGCAGGCAGCCAATCGGGCACCCGCAGGCTGACGCAGCCTGGAGCGCGCCGTGCCGGTCGGGCAGGGTCGGCGACAAGCAATGCCAAGCCGTTGAGCGCGCGCGTGATGCCCGTGATCGCCAGCGCGGTTTTGTCCGCCAACAAGCGCAGTGATGGCGTGTTGACCGGGAGTGAGACCAGCCTCCGTATGGCGGTTTCGCAGATGCGGTGCAGACCAATCGGATTGGCGATCCAGCGCGCCGGCCCGCTATCTTCGGACAGCGAACGAAGCTCTTGCGGCAAACTTTGCAGAATGACGGCGGCGCCTTCCCGGGCCGCGTCGCCCGGCAGCTCGACAAGGTGCCGGTCCACCGCGCGCCACGCCGCCAGGGCGCCGAACAGGCCGTCAACCGCGCTTTGCAGGACCGGCGAATGGTAGCGTAGGCGGGAAGATTCCCCGAGCGACTCATCAATGACCGGATCGAGCGCGATGACGCGACGCGTGAAGTCGCGGCGAACCGCCTGCGTATCGAAAGGGTCCGGGTTGGGCGATGCCAATTCGCCGATGAAGCCGGCTGTGATCCCGGCAGCAAGTTCCGCGAACTGGCCCGCAAGCCGGCGCGCCGCGCCGCCGAGATCGGTGAGGGCGAGCACGACGCCGGCGCAGACAATGCCGATGCAGATTTCGCTGGCCCTGGAAACGGCGAGCAGGAAAGCCGCGTTTGCATTCACTCCGCCGGTATCGCCGAGAAGGTCGGCGGCGACGATCGCAACGGTGTAGCCGGCCAGCACCGCCGAATAGGACGCGAAGTTGCGCAACACCGTGGCGGCGAATGCACACGCTGCCGCCCACAACGTCAGAGCGGCCAGAAACATGACGCGATCCTGGGGAAAGCACGCCACCAGCACCACGCTCATCACCGCGCCCACGACGGTGCCGATCATGCGGAACCAGCCCTTGCGCAGCGAGGCGCCGAGCTGCGGCTGACAGACGATCGCCGCCGAGGTGCCGGCCCAGTAGGGATTGTCGAGCTCGAGATAGAACGCGACGTAGAGGGCAAGGCAGACCGAGGCCCAGAGTCGCAAGCCAAATAGCAGCGATGGGGCAAAACTCAGCGCATTCGGCGAGGCCGCGCTCAGTGAACCGAGCGTCGCCCTCGCGCGGCCCCCGCCATGTTCGGCTACACCGTGCGTCATCAATCACGTCCGTGACGAGAACGCCGGCCTCGCGCTTAAGGCATGTGCTGTCGCGACAACGCGCTATGGGATCACAAAATCGGGTAATTTTTTAAAAAACCGCGCCAGTCACGGCTGCTTATTGCCGATGCGGAAGAGCTATCGCCACGCGCTCCGGCGGATATTTGCCGCCGGAGCGCCTAAGAATATTGACGTCACCGCAGGTCGGTCGTCCGGCTCACAGGCTATTCAGGAAATTCACCAGATCCTGCTTCTGCTGTGCGGTGAAGCCGATGTTGAAGCGCTGGTCGTAGAAATTCACCACGTCCATGAGGGTCGCCGCCGAGCCGTTGTGGAAATAGGGCGCCCGCGCCGCCAACCCGCGCAAGATCGGTCCTTTGAGTTTACCGATATCGGCGCAGTTTCCGCTGATCATCGCCCGACCCGGATCCGTCACGACGTAGGTCTGCCCCGTCAGCGGACCGCTCGTGCATTGCAGGGTGAAAACCGGCAGGCCAGAGATATCTAGCGCCGGAGGCGCGCCGGCGCCGGCATTGGCGATTCCGATATTCAGCGGTGCTTTGACCGAGTGATCGCCAACATTGGGCGTGTCGTGACAGGTGCCGCAGAATCCTGCGATGTTCGTCTGATTGAGTACGTCATTGAGGCCGCCGACACCCGTGATGTTGATCGGCGTGTTGTTGAAGACTTCCTCGCCGCGCGCAATCGACTCGCGATCGCGCGTCACTGCCCCGCCGCCGGAAAGGCCCAGCCACGGCTTGAACACGTCGAAGATGACGGAGGTGAAAGGCGTGTGCTGCGGATTGTTGCCCAGCGGATCGTTGATGCCGATGAAGAAGTTCGCGAGCTGAAGCGACAATGCGACGGGGCCGCCGGTCGCGCCGTCATCATGCAAAAGCTGCGCAACGTTGTCGTATTCCTGCGCGGTGAACACGCCGCTCTCGAATGCCACGATCTCCGCCACCTGTGCCGGGGTCGGCGGCGCGCTGGCCTGGGCATGGCCGAGGGTGGCGTCGGTCGCCTGGCTCGCAAGGCTCGGCTCGCGGCCATCCCACATGATCGTGGACAGGAAGCCGAGATTCGCCGCCGGCAGCGGCCGCCGATACATGGACATGATGCCGGCCGTCGGGCTGGTGAGCCCGGTCGCCGGATTTGTGGTGCAATTGTACGGATCGGCGACGCTGGTCACGCTAAACTGCAAAGCGGGTGACGCCGGCAGTGGCAGGCCGATGCGGATCAGGCCTTTTTCCAGCACCAGCTTATAGGAGCGGAGCTTAGCCAGGGGTGTCGAAACATTATCGGTCGGGCAGGTGGCGCCATCGACTAGCCGGAAGATCGGGTCGTTGCCGCCGCTGAGTAGAAATCGCGCCTGGACGCTTGCCGCACTGACGGTCCAGCCGGTTTCCGGTTGATGGCAGGTGAAGCAGGTGCGCTCGTTGGTTCCCAGGTTCTGGAAGAACGCATTGTTGTTCGTAATTGTGGCGCCGTTCGGCTGGAAGGTGCCGATCGCTCCGCTGGGATCATGATCCAGTTCAAACTTCGGAATGACCGGCGGCGTCGGCTGACTCCCGCGGTCCGCGTCCGGGTAACGGCGCATCTGCTGCGCGTGGTTGATCGCGCCCGGCTGCCAGCTGAGCGATTGGCTGGGATCGATGACTCCGGCGTTCTGGCCGGATGCAAGCTCCGGAGCGGCAGCCAAGGCGCAGACGAAAGCCAGAGCCGAGACTGCAAGGGTCGACGGATAGAATTCGACGACGCGCGGCTTTCTCATTCGACTTCTCCCGGGTTGAAGCGATTGAAAAGAGCTCGGATGGTCCGGCGGCTGCGGTTGCATGCCAGCCGGTACCCAAAGTCAGCCGCATGTAGCGTAACGGCGCCCGCCATCCCGCGCGTCCTCCGATCGGAGGAGAGCCGGGCACTCTTTTCGAGGAGCGCAACTTGTGCACCGCACGCGGCCATGCCGTCACCTCGCCAAGGGACTGGAAAATCCAGTGACCGCAATAAACCCCGCGGACAGGAGCGAGAAGTGACGCCCGGCACACGTCGGCATTATGCCCCGTCGTGTATGCGGCGTGCCTCGGACCGTATTCGCCCGAGCAACCGGTGGAACAATTTCCGGGTCCGCGCATTTACCCGCTCAATCGTGAGCGAGCGGAGTATTGCGATGTCTTTGCTGAAATGGGCGCTGATCTTTTTTCTTATCTCGATTGTCGCGGCTGTTTTTGGATTCACCGGAATTTCCGCCGCGACCGCCGATGTAGCGCGCATCCTCTTCTACATCTTCGTCGTAATCTTCCTGTTGCTTCTCGTTCTTGGACTTACGATCGCTCGCCGCGTGTAAGGTGCGCGCCAAAAACGAGTTGATATCGGCGGGGTGTAACTGCTCGTAGAATCGCGCGGTCGTTGGCACGCCTCACATTCAACCGTTGCCGCCGCGCGAAGCGAGGAAAAATGCCGCAAAATGTCGGTTCGGCGGCGGCCGAACACTACAGGACTATCCGCGCGCGCCGATCTTGTCCTGCGTCTTCGTCTGGAAATCGCCGGCGTCGTGCCGTTCGTGCAATTGTTCTTCGGGCTTCCCGCTGGCGCGATTGACCATTCGCCCGCGCCTGACCGCGGGGCGTTCGCCGATTTCTTTGGTCCAGCGCGTCAGGTTTTTGTATTCGTGCGTTTGCAGGAACTTGCGCGGATCGTTGTATGAGGCGCCGTTCAGCATGCCGTTGCCGTACCACGGCCAGATCGCCATGTCGGCGATCGTGTAGTCGTCGCCGGCGATGAACCGATTGTTCGCAAGCTGCCGGTCGAGCACGTCGAGCTGGCGCTTCACCTCCATCGCAAAACGGTCGATGGCGTATTTGATCTTCACCGGCGCATAGGCATAGAAGTGCCCGAACCCGCCGCCCACATAGGGCGTCGACCCCATCTGCCAGAACAGCCAGTTCAGCGCCTCGGTGCGCTTGCCGCGTTCCTTTGGCAGGAACGCGCCGAACTTGTCCGCCAGGTACAGCAGGATCGAGCCGGATTCGAATACGCGCAGCGGCGGCCGTTCGCTATAGTCCATGAGCGCCGGGATTTTGGAATTCGGGTTCACGCCGACAAATCCGCTGCCGAACTGGTTGCCCTCGCCGATCCGGATCAGCCAGGCGTCGTATTCCGCCCCGCTGTGACCGGCGGCCAGCAATTCCTCCAGCATGATCGTCACCTTGACGCCATTGGGCGTCGCCAGCGAGTAGAGCTGCAGCGGATGCTTGCCGCGCGGCAGCTCCTTCTCATGCGTCGCACCCGCGATCGGGCGATTGGTGGCGCTGTAGCGCCAGTCGGGACTGTCGCTCTTCTCCCAGACCCAGACGTCCGGCGGCGTGTATTGCGGTGTGTCAGTCATGTTGGCTCGCTTTGTCGCTCGATAGGTCGGCCGCATGGATAGAGGAGCGAGCGGGCGCTGTCCAATCATGGTTCAGGCGCTGTCATAGCCGCTGCCCGAGGAGGATGATCTTCTAAAATTGCATTTAGAGGCTGCCAGAGCGTTTGACTGACCCGACCGATTTCGCGGCTGGGGGCACGGACTCGGCCCGAAAGGGTTCTTTGACTTTCGGTGCTTATACCGTGACTTGTAAAATTCACTGGGTGGCCGCCATGACCATCTCCTCTGCCCAATCTGGTGAGATGCCGTTGATACGGTTGGCCGAGCTGCTCAGCGCGCTCAGCAACGCCTTGGATATGGTCGAGGGTCAGCCCGCTGGACATTGCATCCGCTGCTGCTGGATTGGAATGCATATCGGCCAGCAGATTGGCCTCGACGAGGCGCAGATATGGGAACTGTACTACACGTTGCTGCTGAAGGACCTTGGTTGCAGCAGCAACGCCGCGCGCATCTGTCGGCTCTTTATGACCGATGACCTGGCCCTCAAGCGTGATGCAAAAACCATCGACGGTAGTCTGCCGCAAGCGCTTCGGTTTGTGCTCTCCCACACTGGATTGAAGGCGGGTCTCGCGGACCGCATTCGGGCTTTGATCAATGTCTTCCTGAGCAGCGGTCAAATTGCACAGGAGCTGGTGGAAACCCGCTGCCACCGTGGCGCAGATATCGCGCGAAAGATGCGTTTCTCCGAGGCCGTTGCAACAGGCATACAGAATCTCGATGAACACTGGGATGGGGGTGGGATGCCCCTCGGCTTGGCGGGCCAGGAGATTCCCATCTACTCGCGCATCGCGCTCATGTCGCAGGTCATCGACGTATTCCAAGTCGCCAACGGAATAGAGGCTGCAAAACGCGAGGTTCAAAATAGAGCGGGAACTTGGCTGGACCCGCACCTGGCAGACGCGTTCCAACAAATCGCCATTAGTCCCCACTTCTGGGATACCCTGCGCTCTACGGAGCTGCAGATGGCGATTTTCGCGCTCGAGCCCGCGCAACGTAGTTCGGTTGTTGATGAGGACTATCTTGATGACATTGCGGCGGCCTTTGCTCAGGTCATCGACTCCAAGAGTCCCTACACCAAGGGCCACAGCGAGCGCGTCACGCTTTTCACTGACCTGATATCGGAACAGATTGGGTTTTCGGACCAGCGCCGACGATGGATCAAGCGTGCAGCATTGCTGCACGACATTGGTAAACTTGGGGTCAGCAACACGATCCTGGACAAGCCGGGCAAGCTCGATGCGGATGAGTGGGAGGCGATGAAGCTGCATGCCGCCCATTCGGAAACCATTTTGTCACGCATCGCCGCCTTCGGCGATCTTGCACGCGTTGCCGGCGCGCATCATGAGCGCCTCGATGGCAAGGGGTACCCACGTGGGCTGAAGGGCGATCAAATCACCCTCGAAACGCGGATCATCACCACGGCTGACATTTTCGATGCCCTCACGGCGGACAGGCCCTACCGGCCGGCTATGCCAGTGACAAAGGCCTTGTCTGTTATGGCGGAAATGGTCGACACGGCGATCGACGCCGACTGTTTCAATGCGCTTCGGCGAGCCTTAGGAGCCATCGACGCTAGTGTCGCAGCCTGAAATTGGCGACGCCGGCATTGGGACAGTCACGTCAGTTGGGTACGATATTTCCAGTTTGTTGATCACCCATGGCTGATTTCACGACGGGCATCGTGAGCGGACGTTCGGTGCCGGAAGCGCGGGCGTCCGAATGGTTCTTGTTCTTAACGTACCCATCAATTGGCTTTTCGCCGCAGATCATCTCATTTCCGCCGGGCCTTCGAAGAAGCAAGGAATGAGACACTTTTGGAGTGTTCCAACGTTGACCCAAGCCCTCGATGGGCGAAAAATGACCGCGAAAAGGGTCGCGGATGATGCGCAAGATTCCTCTGGTCCTCCTCAGTGCACTGGCCGGCGCCGCGGTGACGTTGCTGGCCGTCCAGCCGCACTCGCTTCCGCTCGGCTCAAGCGCCCAGGCGGCGGTCTCCTACACCCATCGGCAGCTCGCGCTCTTCGGCGACGTGTTCGAGCGGGTCCGCGCCGATTACGTCGACAAGCCTGACGACACCAAGCTCATCGAGTCGGCGATCAACGGCATGCTGACCGGGCTCGACCCGCATTCGAGCTACATGGATCCGAAGAGATTCCGCGACATGCAAGTCTGGACTCGCGGCGAGTTTGGCGGTCTCGGCATCGAGGCCACCATGGAGGATGGGCAGGTCAAAGTGGTGGCGCCGATCGACGACACCCCGGCCGCCAAGGCCGGTGTGATGGCGAACGACATCATCACCATGCTGGGCGACGAGGCCGTAAAGGGCATGACCCTCGATCAGGTCGTCGACAAGACACACGGGCCGGTCAATACCAAAATCAAACTGACGATCATCCGCAAAGGATCGACAAAGCCAGTCGTGTTGTCGGTCACGCGCGAGATCATCCGGGTGAAATCGGTACACTGGCGCTGCGAGGGCGCTGATGTCGGCTACATCCGCATCACGCGATTCAACGAACAGACCACTGACGGACTGAAGCAGGCGCTTGCCGACCTGAAGAACAAGCTCGGCGGCGACAGGATCAAGGGCTACATTCTCGATCTGCGCAACAATCCGGGCGGCCTGCTGGACCAGGCAATCTCGGTATCGAACGCCTTCCTCGACAAGGGTGAAATCGTCTCGACACGCGGCCGTAAATACGACGAGACGCGGCGCCTCGACGCTCGGCCAGGCCGCGGGCTCATCGGCAAAAAGTTTTTGATCGTGCTGATCAACGGCGGCTCGGCGTCGGCCTCCGAAATCGTTGCCGGCGCATTGCAGGATCACAAGCGCGCGACGCTGATCGGAACCCGCTCCTTCGGCAAGGGATCGGTGCAGGCCATCATTCCGCTTGGCGCCGGCAACGGCGCACTGCGGCTGACAACCGCGCGCTACTACACGCCATCCGGCCGGACCATCCAGGCCAAGGGCATCGTTCCCGATATCCAGGTCATGCAGGACGTGCCAAACGAGCTCAAAGGCGAGACCGGCTCCAGGAGCGAGGCGTCGCTTCCGGGCCACCTTGCGGCTGCCGGTCAGGAACAGTCCGGCTCGCAGTCCTATGTGCCGCCCGATGAGAAGGACGACAAGGCGCTCCGCGCGGCCATCGACCTCCTGCGCGGGACGGCGACCAATGCGGCGTTCCCGCCGAATCCGAACGCCTCTTTGCCGAACTGAGAAAACAACGTCTCCCACCCGGGCATCTAGCGCCTCCCGGCGCGTCAATATCGTCATCTTCGGCAGGTTTCTCCCCCGTGTCCCTTTGCGTGAAGCGCTGACATCCACGGACGAGCGCTCGCTCGGCGAAATTCATCCTTCCGGTGACTTATGTCCTTGACATTTGTCTCTGTTTGTGATAAGACGCGTAATCCTCGCCTTCGTGAAGGAGGTGGTCCGGAGGCAAGCCGGATCATCGGGCGAGGACGGCGCCCGCGGACGGCCTTGCACGCCGTTCCCGGGCGGTTTCGGACATCATGTCTGCCGGCATTATGACCGGCGTGCGAGGTGCTCGCTGTAACCGGAGCGGACGCCGGCGGGAGACCCCCGCCACCTTGCGGCGCCTGCGCCGCGAAGCCTGGTCCGAAGTCGCACCTTGGGATGCGTGAGTCCCAGGGGAAGAGCCGCGGTGGAACGCCGGAAGGCGAGCGCGCCCTGCAGGGTGCGCGCCGCAGCGAAAGCTGCGGAGGATAAGTCTGCGTCTTCCGGCGTTCCGCATCCTTCTTTTTCGGTTTTCTGTTTCTTGTTTCGTAGCTGCGCCGAGCGCGACGTGACGGAGACCGGTCCCACCGCCGGATTATCTGTTGCAAACCGCTCCGCAGGGAACTGCAACAACAAACCTCGGGCGCCAAGATGTGTCGCGAGAACGAGGAAGCTTGTCATTCCCGGACGCCGCGAAGCGGCGGGCCCGGAATCCATAACCCCTGCGCCGGGACTATGGATTCCGGGCCCGCGGCCGGGGGCCGCGCCCCGGAATGACAGTGTCAACGATCACCGCGTCCCATCCCCGCATCCGGCGTCTGCACATGCTCGGGCCGGAAACCGAGGCCGAGCAGGCGCGCCGGGATGCGGCGCAGCGGGGGGAACGCATTGAACAATTTGAACAACAGCGGCGGCTTCGGCTTCGCCGTGGCGGCAAGTGCAGGAGCGATGATCTGGTTCTGCATGGTGAGCTGCAACCGCTGGGTGGCGCGGACCGGGAACGTGCGCCGCTTTTCGATGGCTGCGAGATCGTCATCACGCACGCTGCGCGCCTTGAGCGGCGCGGCGAGCCGGTTGGCGGCGGCGACCGCGTCCTGCACCGCGAGATTGACGCCGACGCCGCCGATCGGCGACATCGCGTGCGCCGCGTCGCCGATGCAGATCAGACCCGGCCGCCACCATTGACGCAGGCGATCCACCGTCACGGTCAGAAGCTTGACGTCGTCGAAGCTCTTCAACTCGTCGACGCGGTCGGCAAGCTCGGGCGTCATCGCCACCACGCGGCGGCGGAAAGCATCGAGACCTTCCGCCTTGATCCGGTCGATGCCGCCCTTGGGGATCACGTAGGCGCATTGCCAATAGTCGCCGCGGTTGAGCATGACCATCATGTGGCCGGCCTCGACATGGCCGAATTCCTCGACGTCGTCGGTAGGTTTGCGCGTGACGCGAAACCACAGCACGTCCATCGGCGCGCCGTAATCGTCGCTGATGCAGACCCGCCTTGTCGCGCACTGTCGAATGCCGGCCGTCGCAGCCGACCACGAGGTCGGCGCGGATCGACAGCGCGCCCTCCGGGCTGGTGGCGCGTACGCCAACGACGCGGCCGTTGTCTTCGATCAGATCGACCGCTTCGGTCTTCATGTGCAGGTCGAATGTTTTGTAGCGTTTGCCGTGCTGGGCGAGGAAATTGAGAAAATCCCACTGCGGCATCAGCGCGACGAATTTGCAGTGCGACGGCAGGTGCGTGAGATCGATGATCGACAGCGTCTCGTCGCCGACCTGCATGCTCAGGCGTTCCAGCTTCTGATGCGGCAGCTTGAGGAATTCGTCGAGCAGGCCGAGCTCTTGCATGATTTCGAGCGTCGAGAGATGGACGGTGTCGCCGCGGAAATCGCGAAAGAAGTCGGCGTGCTTTTCCAGCACCACCACATCGACGCCGGCGCGCGCCAGCAGAAAGCCGAGCATCATCCCGGCCGGTCCGCCGCCGGCGACGCAGCAGCGCGTTTCGATCGACAGCTCGCTCATCGTTGCATGGCTCCGGCTGGGCGCGCCTTGCGCCCTGGCGCGGGAAAGTTCAATCTCTGCGCAACTCGCAATTCTGGCGGAAACGCGCGGCAGGATCGGTGCGTTCCGTGAATAATGTCAAATCAGGGAAGGAGGCGCGCTCATGTTCTCCAAGATCAACCACGTCGCCATCGTCAGCGACAATTACGCCAAATCGACGCTGTTCTATCAGGCGGTATTCGGCATGCGCGCCTCCGACAAGGCCCGGCCGGCCCGCGCGCAGACGGTCGGCGACGGCTATGTCGGGCTCAACATCAATCCGCGCCGGGCAGGGCGGCAGGCCGGGCTGAACCATTTCGGCATCGAGGTCGAGGACTCCGAGACCGCATTCGAGCGCATGCGCACGAAATATCCGACCGTGAAATGGCTCAAGCGCCCATCGAACCGGCCGTTCGCCGGCATCTCGACGCACGATCCGGACGGCAACATGTTCGACATTTCCCAGAAGAACATGGCGAACCGCACCTCGGTGTATCGCGACCAGGAAGGCAAATCCGAGATCAACGAGCGCCACATCGATCATGTGGCTTTGCGCACCATGCACCCCGACGAGATGGCCGAGTTCTATCGCCACGTATTCGAGCTTGTGCCGTCGAACAAACGTGAAGGCGATCGCAATCATTATCTGAGCGATGGCCACATGACGCTGGTGATCATGCCGTGGGACATCAGCGACTATGACGGCACCGGCATCATCACCGCCGGCATGGATCACATCGGCTTCAAGGTGGAGAGCGTCGAGAAGCTCAAGGAAGATGTCGAGCGCATCGCCGCCGACAATCCGCTGCTGGCGCCGTCGCCGCTCGGCACTGGAGCCGAAGGCAAGGCGCTGCTGGAATTGTTCAAGCGCTCATGTCCGCTCGGCCAGCACCAGATGACCGATTGCGACGGCATACTGATCGACGTCGCCGCCGCCTGATACGCATGCGAGGTCTGGTCGCCACGCTTGCGCTAGTGCTCGCCATCGGCGGCGCGGCGCGCGCCGATCCGATTGCCGATTTCTATCATGGCCGCTCGATTTCCTGGATTCTGAGCGCCGGGGCGGGCGGCGGCTACGCCAGTTATGCCGAGGCGTTCGCGCCCTATTTTGGCGCGCACATTCCCGGCAAGCCCAATATCGTGATCCAGAACATGCCGGGCGGCGGCGGCCTGCGCGCCATGTTGTATCTCAACTCGGTCGCGCCGAAGGACGGCACGACTTTAGGGCTCGTGCATTCGAGCGTGCCGTTCGCGCCGCTCTACGGCATCGGCGCGGCGCGGTTCGATCCGCGCAAGATGAACTGGATCGGCAGCATCGATGCCTCGACCGGCATCTGCGTGTCCTGGCACACGTCGGGCATCGCCACCTGGCAGGACATGCTCACAAAGCCGTTCACGGTCGGCTCCACCGGCGCCGGTTCGCAGATGGAAACCATGCCGATGATGCTCGACAATCTGTTCGGCACCAAGATCAAGGTCGTGGCCGGCTATGTGGGCGGCAACGACATTTATCTGGCGATGGAGCGCGGCGAGATTGCCGGTCGCTGCGGCGGACTGATTTCCTCGATCAAGTCGACGCGGCCGGACTGGTTTCCGCAGCACAAGGTCAATGTGCCGATCCAGATCAGCCGAGCGGCGCAATCCGCTGTTTCCCGATGTCCCGGCGGTCGGCGAATTCGCCAAGGATGCGCGCACGAAGAATATCCTGAAGCTCGTGCTGTCGCCGCTGAAGATGGATCGCCCGATTCTGGCGCCGCCCGGTGTTCCGGAGGCCCGTGTCGCCGCGCTGCGCGCGGCATTTCATGCCGCGATGGCGGATCCCGGCTTCATCGCGCAGGCTGAAAAGCAGCAGCTCGAAATCGGGGAGGTGACGGGCAGCGAGGTCGAGCAGGTCGTCACGGATGCCTTCGCCATGCCGCCGGATATCGCCAAAGCGGCCTCGGCCATCATGCGCGCCGGCGGCGGCGAGTGAATAGGCCGCCTTAACGCCCTATCGGGCTGGTTGGCTTGGATGCCGCCGTGACCTGCGAACGCTCGACGCGATAAAGCACAAAGCGATCGCCGACATACATTTCGCTTAAATGAGAAGGATCGGGATTTTGAAAATTGGACGGCGTGAAAAGCACGTAGAGATAGTCGTAGTCCGCCGTCCATCGCTGCCAGTATTCGCCGTATGCACGCGGGCGATTGGCATCTTGCCGATCTGCGACCCGCACCATGTCGCCGATCGTCGGCGGCGTGCCGTCCTCGGCGTCGACGCGGCCGCGCCAGGCGGAACGCGCATGCAGGATCTGTTTGCCGACGACGGTGAACTCCGTCGTCACCAGTGCCGAGCGCTCGATGACGGCAATGCAATCGGCGTGCACCAGGCCGTAATCGCGCAGATTGTCGCCGCCATTCGGATCCGCATAGGCGACCGCGACCTTGGCGCCGCGATTGAGCAGTTCGACCGACTGGCGGAACGATTCGACGCCTGCGGAAAGCGGAGCCCAGACGTATTCGACTTCGGCGACGCGCGCGGTCACGATCAGAATGAGCGCCGCCGCGAAACCCCAGCGCACAAAGCGGTTGCGAAAATCGACGTCGAAGCAGGCGATGACCATGAAGGCGAGCGAGATCGGCATCCGCTGATCAGCGAGATATGTCTCGAAGATAACTTGCGGCAGCGCCAGATAGGTCAGCACGCCGATCGGAAACAGCACCCAGCCGAAGCCGTGGAACGAAAGCGCGCGATAACGCAGCGCCACGGCAGCTCCCGCCACAAAGATGCCTGCGATCACATAGGCAAGCACATTCGAATAGGCCCGGATCGCCGCCAACGCGCCATCGCCTTTGCCTTGCAGCGACCAGACGAAATCCCACAGGCCGCGTGTCGGGCTCAACATCAGAAAGAGCGGCACCGGAAGAAACGGCAGGCCGGTCAGCACGTAATCGAGAATGAGGCCGGGCAGGGCGCGACGCGCGGCGATGGGGCCGGAAGAGCGGCGTATGCGCAGGTAGGTGGCGCACAGTCTTTGGGATTCGAACGCGAACAGTCCGATCGCGTAGACGCCGAGAACGAACAGGTGGCAGAAAAACAGGCCGATCACGAACAGCGCCGATACGGCGAGCCGCAAAGCGCGGCTGCGTTCGCGCAAGTGCACCCAGGTTGCCAGCGCCCACAGCATCAAACCGATGCCGAACACGAAGTTCATGGTGCCGACCAGGAACATGTCGTTGTAGAGCAGCGGGAACGCGATCAGCGGCAACGCCGACCAACGGCCGAAAAGCGATCGGTGCAGCGCGAGCGTGCCAGAGATGATCAGGGCAAAACTCAGCAGCGTGTAGATTTCGCCCGCCAGATAGACGTTCATGACCCGCTCGAACAGCGGGACGATCATGTCCATCATCAGGTTTGGAATGACCTGCCAGTTGATCTCGTAATAGCGGTGCAGAAAGGGATCGCTGTTGCCGGCCGCGATGATGTGCATCCGCGCCAGGTGATTAATGTAATCGGAAATCGGCGGCAGCGGATTGAGCAGGATCGGCAAGGCGGCGATCGCGAACAGCACCGCAAAAAGCACGGCGATCTTGGTCTTGCTGAAGCCGGCGGCACGCGCCGCGCGGCGTGCGCCGACCGCGGCCTCAGTCGGCGCGAAGTTCGGAGCGAAGCCCGGGGTATGCGTCAGAACGAGCATGGCGACGGTCGCGCGGACAAATGCGTCGCGCCCCCGGGGACGGGACGACGGCAAGGAATGAAAGCGGATAACCCCCCACCGATCTATGTGTCAGACATCACGTGAACACAGGATGAATACCCGCCGCCGCGGTTTCGTACGGGCGTTCGAAAATGCCTAGAAAGCCGGCAAGTTTCCGCGGCGGCTTCCCTCACATTTCCGCCGCAAGCGGCGTGCTAGGAAGAGGGTTCGTCGTCCCCGCCATTCGCGTTGCAAGCCTGGATTCATGCGCTATCCGGTTATCCTGACATTATTGGTCGCCGTCGTCGCCAGCGTGCCGTTCGTTTCGGCAAAAAGCCAACCTGCGAACTCTGGTCCTGCCCAGCCTGCTCAGCCTGCCCAAGCCCCCGATACTGGCGGGCAATTGGCCGACACCGGCAATTTCCACATTGTCTGGGAGGTGAAGAATCGCTTCCGGCTGTTCCGCAAGGAGGCCGATTTCCTCCACCAGGTGGCGGCCAGTCGCGGCGACGGCGTGCTTGCCGAGGAACGGCGGCTGGAGGCAGCCAATGGCGGCGTCGGCTGGGCCCAGGACGTCGTCGGTAATCTCTGCCTCGACGATTACGGCAACCTGTTGCAGACCTGCAACCGCGACGGCGCCAGTGAGAACTATCTGGATCCGCGCGACCATTCGATCGGGGTCGCCATCTCGGGGCCGGTCCCGCAGGGCCAAACCTGCGCATGGACGTTCGATGACGGCAGCGGACCAGTTCGGCCGGTGAGCGCACCTTGCGATGCCGAAGTCAGAGTGCGAGTGCGTTCGGGGCACACGACGGTCGCGACCGTCGACATCCCGCTCGGCGACGGCACCGCGCAACGCGTGGCGACTGAGATTAACGTGCGCGATCTGCTCATCGCCGGGCTCGGCGATTCCATTGCGGCGGGCGAGGGCGACCCCGACCAGCCGGTCCAGCTTGACGGCGGTTTCTGCTTCCGGCGCTTCGGCGGCGGACAATATTATAGGCCGGGCCGCGCCGGCTTTACCGGCGACCGGTCCTGCGAAAACGGACCGGCGAGCGACCTTGCCGCAAAGGACTGGGCCCACCACGGCGCACGCTGGATGAGCCCCGCCTGCCATCGGTCGCTCTACAGCTATCAGATCCGTACCGCGCTGGCGCTTTCCATAGAGCAGCCGCACGTTGCGATCACCTTTCTGCCGCTCGCCTGCAGCGGGGCTTCGATCGAAGCCGGGATGTTCAACGGGCAGAGTTTCGACGATTGCCCGACCGATGTCGGTCTCGATGCCTGCGCGGGAACTGCGCCGGCGCAGCTCACGGAGCTGAAAGTGCTGATGGGGCGGGTGCACAAGCAGGACCCGCAGCGCAATCTCGACATGATCCTGCTGACGGTCGGCGCCAACGACGTGAAATTCGCCTCGCTGGTCGGCAACGTCATCGTTGATGCTGCGACAGAGCGGATTCTGCTCGGCCGCGGCGGTGGCATCGTCAGTGTGCGGGATGCGGAAGAGGCGCTCGAACAAAACCTGCCGGAGCAGTTTGCCCGGCTGCGGGTGGCGCTCAAACCTTATGTCGGCGGAAATCTGGCGCGCGTCGTTTTCGTGTCCTACGCCAACCCGGCCATGCAGACACCGGACAAGCCCTGTCCGGGCGGCCGCTTCGGCCTCGATATTCACCCGGCGTTTTCCGCCGACCCAACCCGGCTGCGCGAGGCTGCCGATTTCACCAACAGCAGGTTCTTGCCGGCCGTCAAGGCGTTGGCGACCTGTGATGCCAAGAACGCCTGCCGCGATCCTCTGACCGATCGTATGACATTCGTCGACGCGCATCAGTCTGAGTTCGAGAACCACGGCATGTGCGTGCAAGGGCCGGACGATCCGGCTTTTGACCGGCAATGCTTTTCGCCGGACGGCAAGAGTTTTCGGACTGACCTCGTCGCCGCCGCCGATGATCCGCTGGCCTGTTCGCTGCCGGCGAGCGATTACCGCCCCTATGCGTCGCGCGCGCGCTGGATCAGAACCGCCGACGACAGTTTTTTCACCGCGATGACTTATCCGGTGGGCATCCCGGCGATGCTGCGGCCGACCGACATTCACGACGCGCTATGGGGCGTTGTCAGTGCGGTTTATGGCGGCGCCATCCACCCGACCGCCGAAGGTTATGCGGCGATGGCCGACGCGGCGATGCCGGCGGTGCGTGTTGTGCTCGGCGTCCCGCAACCGCCGGCGATCAGCGTCGGGACGTTGCCGCCGCCGGCGCTCGATCCAATCCCCGCGCCATCACCGGGAACACCGCCTCCACCGCCACCGGGACCGCCTGCGCCCGTCATCGTGCCGCCGTCGCGCAGTCCTTGAGCGATCGGCTATTTTAACGCGCCGGCGCGACGCCGAGCTTCTTCTGCAAGCTGGTCGAAGACGTGGTGTATTGGAACACCAGCCGCTTCTCCGGATAAATGTAGTGGTGAGCCTTCTGCGCCATGAGCGCCGCCTCATGGAAGCCGGAGAGAATGAGTTTCAGCTTGCCCGGATACCAGTTGATGTCGCCGATGGCGAAGATCCCCGGCACGCTGGTCTCGAAGCTTGCAGTCTCGACCGGAATAAGCTCGTTGTTCTTCAGTTCGAATCCCCAGTTGGCGACGGGACCGAGTTTCATCGTCAACCCGAAGAACGGCAGCATGACATCGCAGTTGAGTTCAAAGGTCGAGCCGTCGTTGCTCTTGACGTTGACCGTCTTGAGCTGACCGTCAGCGCCTACCAGCGACGTGACTTGGCCGGTCACAAAATCGATTTTGCCTTCACTGACGAGCGCCATCATCTTGTTGACGCTGTCGGGCGCGGCGCGGAAGTCGCTGCGCCGATGCAGCAGCGTGAGATGTTTGGCGAGCGGCGCAAGATTGAGCGTCCAGTCGAGCGCGCTGTCGCCGCCGCCGACGATCAGGATGCGCTTGTGGCGGAACGCCTCCATTTTCCGTACCGCGTAGAACACCGATGTTCCTTCGTAAGGTTCGATGCCCTGGATCGGGGGGCGTTTGGGCTGAAATGAGCCGCCGCCCGCCGCAATCACCACGAGCTTGGCGATGAATTCCTTGCCCTGATCTGTCTTCACGCGAAACAGCGGATCGCCGATTTTCTCGACCGTCTCCACCATTTCGCCGAGATGGTACTGCGCGCCGAACGGTTTGATCTGCGCTAGCAGCGAATCCACCAGACCCTGCGCGCTGGTCATGGGAATTCCGGGAATGTCGTAGATTGGCTTCTCCGGATAGAGCTCGGCGCACTGACCGCCGATCTTGTCGAGGATGTCGACAAGATGCGCCTTCATATCGAGTAGCCCGAGTTCGAATACAGCAAACAGGCCGATCGGGCCGGCGCCGATAATCAGGACATCAGTCTTAATAGGTTCGCTCATCTCGCGTCGTACTTTGTAAGTTGCAGGGGAACGTCCAAAAGGTGGCGAGTGTCTAGCGTGCTCGCAACGGCAGGGAAAGGGGAAGCCGCAAAAGCCTTAACGCGGCTCGAAAATGTTCCGACCGCCTCAGAATTCGCTCCAGGCGCCCTTGGTCGCTTAAGCCTGCCGCTCCGGCGTCCGAACCGTCAGGCCATCGAGATCTTCGCGGACTTTGATCTGGCAGGACAGGCGAGAATTCGGTTTCACCTCATAGGCGAAATCGAGCATGTCCTCCTCCATCGGCGAGGGTTCGCCGACTTTTTCGCGCCAGTCCTCCTCGATATAGACGTGGCAGGTCGAGCAGGCGCAGGCGCCGCCGCATTCGGCTTCGATGCCCGGAATGGCGTGCTTGATTGCCGTCTCCATGACTGTCGCGCCGATTTCTCCATCGACCGTGCGCGCGGTGCCCTCGTTATCGATGAAGGTAATTTTGGCCATGGCTCAAAGCATCAAATGGGTGATTGAAGTGGAGCGGCCTGTCGGCTGCGGAGTGGCGGGAACGCCGCCGTGCCGACGGCACGCCTCTTCTATAGGCTCAAATCGTCCTGCGCCAGTGCGCACCGAAGTCTTGGCAATCCGCAGTCTTGGGACGTCTAGTGTGACGGTTCGGCCAGCCGAGCGCCGATGGCTGCGGTGGCTTCGAGGCTTGCGGCCTTCAAATCAGCAATTGCGTCGCTGATATCTTCGCTGCGGCTTTCGCGGCTGGCTCGTTCGAGCCGTTCGGCAGCGTCGGCAACCCGCCAGGCGCCGATGCCGCGCGCCGAGCCGATCAAAGTATGAGCCGCCATGCCGAGGACGCCGGGCTGCCCGCCCGAAATGCGCTCCAGCATCATGGCGCTCTGGCGCACGAATATCTGCAAAACTTCGCGCTCCAGGCGGCGGTCCCCGAGCGTGATGCGTTCCAAGTGCTCGTCATCGATGACTCGGGGGGAAATCGCAGCTGCCTCGTGCATCTCGCCTGCCGGTTTGGCGCCCGACGTGATCATGCGCTTTCTCCGCCGCCATTCGTTGGATTTGACGTCGGAATATGCCGGAAAGCCGCCAAGGCCGGGTAAAAACGCCTCGTTTAATGGACGTTGCCCTGGCTTCTTTCCGCGGTGTGGTGAGCAAATTGCTACGAAGCGGCCGCGTTAGGCCGGTTCTTCGAACTGCGCTGTCAGGGTTCGAACTGACGGCGGGTGTGTTAACCGGCGCGCCCAACCGCTTCAGGTTCCAACTTATCCACCGGCCCGTCCGCCTGCGGATTTGGGGCAGTTAGGCCCAATGCCGGCCGTATTGTTGGCATCAAAATGGCAATTCCATTCCCCGCGGCCGCTGCCTGATGCTATGGTAAGCAAACCGTTAACGATGATTAAGAGATCGTTACCGGTCTAGTTTTCTTCGATGCGCCAGACCGATAGGATGGGGTATGGGAGTGCAACATGAGGGCGGGGGAGCCCTCTGTTCCACATTGAGGACTTAGACGATCACGCGCTCGTGGCGCGGCCGGAGCCCGACTCCAGGCCGACCTCAGTCAAGCGTAACACGCGAGGCGACGACCGACATGGCCAACTATCCGAAAAAGACGATCGATCCGACCGAGGCCGCGCTGTCGGCGATCCAGGAAGCCCTCAATATCCGTGACGAGGACGAGGACCACCATCCGGCGGCCGAGCCGTTGGCGGAGGTCCCGGCGGACGCGATGATGGACCATGGACCCGCGCCGGTCGCGCCGCCGGTTTTCCATGATGATCTGCGCGCAGAGCCTATCGGCAGCCGCGATTTGCGCCCCGAGGGCGCTCCCCCGGCGGCCAATGATGACCGCCAATCGATCGGACATATCCTTCAGACGCTGCAGCGGCGCCCCGCCCACACGTCATATTTTGTTGCCGCCGTGTTCTCCGCAGCCTGGATCGTCGGCTGCCTCGCTTTGTCGTGGGCCTTTCTCTCTGACCTCACCGCCGCGATGGGACCGGGCCATTCGACGGCGGCGGTTGTCATCGGGTTCGGCGCTGCGGCGCTGTTGCCGATCATTTTCTTCTTCGGCGTTGCCCACATGGCGTGGCGCGCGCAAGAACTGCGGCTGATCGCCCAATCGATGGCCGGCGTCGCCATGCGGCTCGCCGAGCCTGAGAGCGTGGCGCGGGATTCCATCGTCAGCGTCGGCCAGGCGATCCGCCGTGAAGTGGCCGCCATGGGAGACGGCGTTGAGCGCGCGCTGGCGCGCGCGAGCGAACTGGAAACCATGGTGCACAACGAGGTCGCGACGCTGGCCCGCAGCTACGGCGACAATGAAGTGCGCATCCGCAATCTTATTCAGGATCTCGCCAGCCAACGCGATACGCTGGTCAGCCAGGCCGAGCAGGTACGTTCGGCCATCAACAACGTGCATATCGATCTGACGCAGGATCTGTCGACAATCAGCGAGCTGGTCGGACAGCAGGTCAACGAAGCCGCGCAACGCATTACCAATTCGCTCGCCGAGAAGGGCGAGCACATCACGCTGTCGCTGGGCCAGATCGGTGACGACATGATCCAGCAGTTGAGCGACCGCGGCGGCGATCTATTGGAGCGGCTGGAGACCACCAGCGGCGAGACGTCGCGGGCCATCGCCACGGCCAGCGACCGGCTGACATCGAGCCTGAAATTCAAGACCGATCACATCGGCGAGGAATTTTCCGACATCGCTCAGGGTCTCGAAGACATGATGACGGCGCGGCTCGATGCGGTCACCGAGGGCTTTTCGGAAAAATCCCTTGCCGTCCTCGATCTGATGGTGTCGCGATCGCAGGAGCTGACGGAGCAGATGGTGTCCCGCTCCCAGGAGCTTACCGACCAGATGGTTGGCCGCTCGCAGGAGCTTTCCGACACGATCATTGAGACTTCGAGCCGGATCGCCGACCGTATCGCGACCAGCGCCGAGGAGGTCAACAGCACGCTGAAGACCTCGAGCGAGTCGCTCGTCCTCGACTTGAACCTGCGCGGCGGTGAAGTCGCCGCGAAGCTCGAACAGGCCGGCACGCGGATCACTGACGCGCTGATTTCGCGCAGTTCGAAGATGACGGAATCGGTGCGCGAGAGCGCCGAGCAGCTCGTCTCGGTCATCGTTTCGCGCAGTGACGCAATGAAGGAACTGCTGGCGACGCGGCTTGCCGCCTATGAGGAGATGTTCAGCCACTCGGGCGTCGAACTCGGCGAGCGGATTTCGCGCGACGCCGCCACGCTGGGCAATCTGATCACGCGGCATCTGACCGAATTCGACCGCACGGTGAAGACTTATGGCTCCGAACTCGTCGAGCGGCTCGGCGCGCGGACCCAGGACGTGTCGGAGTCGATGCGCGGCTATATCGACAGTTTCGACACCCGCGTCAGCTCGCGGACGAACGAAGTCACCACGACGCTCGATCAGCGGCTCACACGCTTCCAGGAAACGCTCGACAGCCGCACGCAGTCGCTGACCGAGGCCCTGTCATCCCGGGTCATGGATATCGCCAGGACGCTTGCCGAGGGCGGCAAGGACGTCGTTACCGCGATCGACAAGCGCGTCACCGACGTTGCCACGCTGATCGACAGCCGCGGCCAAACGCTTGCCGACGCGGTCAGTGAGCGCGTCGCGACGATCGACAAGACACTCGGCGTCGGCGCGATGCAGGTTGCGGGCACGCTCAATTCCCGGATCGAGCAGTTGGAACAGCTGCTCATCGGACGCGCCGAAGCCGTCGTTCGCGAGCTCGACACCCGCTCGCGCTCGGCAGCCGAGACGCTCAGCTCGCGCGTCACCGAGCTGTCCGAGGCGGTAAAAACCAACACGGAATTCGCCGACAGGACTTTGAGTCAGCTTCTTGCGACCACCAACGATTCGCTTGGCAAGAGTGCGGCCGCGACTACGGCGGTGACCGAGGCGCTCAACCGCAGCGCTCTCGAGGCCACGGCAACGCTCAATCACAGCGCCGAAAATCTGACGAATTCGATCGGGAAAAGCACTTCGGAGGCCACGGCATCGCTTCATCGCAGCGCCGAGGTGCTCACCACCTCCGTCGGCAGGAGCACCGCAGAGGCCGCCGCGATGCTCGGTCACAGTGCCGAACTGCTCACCACCGCCGTCGGCAAGAGCACTGCGGAAGCCGCCGCGTCGCTCGATAACAGCGTCGAGCGGGTCACGAATTCGATCGGAAAAAGTTCCGCTGAAGTCACGGCATCGCTTCACCGCAGCGCCGAACTGCTCACGACGTCGCTCGGCAAGAGCACGGCGGAAGCAACCGCATCGCTCAACCGCGGCGCCGATGTGTTGAGCAGTGTCGTCGCCAAGAGCTCTTCGGACGCCACCGCGGCGCTCAATCGAAGCGCCGAATTGCTCGGTACGGTCGTCGGCAAGACCTCAGCCGAAGCCAGCGCCGCGCTCGGCCGCAGCGCCGAATTGCTGAGCAGCACCGTGGGCAAGAGCGCCACGGAGGCCGCCGCCGTGCTCAATCGCAGCACCGTCGCCCTCAACAATACGATCGCCAAGAGCGCGGCCGCCGCTACCGAAGTCATCGACAAATCGGCCGCCGGCAGCAGCCAGGCGCTGGCGCAGAGCGCGTCGGCCGCGAGCGACGTCATCGAGAAATCGATTGCCGGCAGCAGCGTGGCGCTGAACCGGAACGCCGCCGCCGCGTCCGAGCTGGTCAATCGCACGGCGGTGGCCGCGAGCAATTCGCTCGGCAAAAGCGCGGCTGCCGCGAGCGAGACAATCGGCAAGACCGCTGCAACCACGACCGACCTGATGAGCAAGACGGCGCGCACCAGCGCCGAGGCTATTGGCCGTACCGCGAGCGAGGCGGAGCGCACGCTGGTGAGCATGAGTGCGGACATCGCCAAGAACATCTCCGGCAAGGCCGAGGATATTCACAGCGCGGTGTCGCAGCGCGTAGGCGAGCTGCGGCAGGTGCTGGAAGAGAAATCGGACGAACTGCTCGGCGCGCTGACCGACAAAGGCGCGCAATTCGCCAACGAAGTCGGTCGTGTCACCGACCAGGCCGTGAAGTCGATCGAGGCCAAGGGTTTCGTCTTCACACAGACGATGATGGACAACAGCGAGGAAATCGCCCGCCTGATCAACGACGCCGGCCACAACGCCACGGCTGCGGTCACGCGTACGCTCAGTCAATTGCAGGAAGGCACCCAGGGCGTCGCCGACGCGGCCAAGACCAACATCTCGCGCACGCTTGCGGATCTGCACGAGGCGACACGCACCGCGATCGACGAATCCAAGCAGACAGCCGCGGCGACGGTCGCCGACATGCTGGAAACGCACAACATGCTGCGCAACGACTCGACCGCACTGTTCGAGCGTCTGCGCGAGGCCAACATCCTGCTTCAGGAAGTGCTCAGCGGCGCCCACGAGAACATGAACGCGATCGAACACACCATGGTGTCGCGCGTTTCGGAGTTTGTCACCGCGATGAACGACCTGAATTTCAGGAGTGGGGCCGCGACCGCCAAGGTGGAAGAGCATCTGGGCGCGTTCAACACCACGACCGTCAAGGTGTTGCATGATCTCGGCGAACTCGCCACCCAGTTTACCACGCACGGCCGTGAACTCGCCGAAGCGGTCGAATTGCTGGAAAAGAGCAACCGGCGCACCGACAACTCGATCGCCACGCGGCATGCCAATATCGAGGCGCTGGTGTCGACGCTCGATGCGCGCACCGACGACTTCGAGCAGCGGCTGCGGCGGTTCTCGGGACTGCTCGACGAGTCGCTCGAACTCCGCAACGTCGCGGGCGCGGGAGATCGCCAGCATCGTCGCGGAAAGCAGCAATGACAGCGTGCACACGATCGAGCAACAGTTCGATCTGATGCGCCGCCAGGCCGACGAACAGCGCAAGCACACCAGCGAGGCGTTGAGTTCGGCTTACGAGGAGAATGCCGGCGAACTGCAAGCCATGTTCACGCAGACCGCCGAACGCTTTGCCGACATCATGCAGGGCATGAAGCAGATGGCGTCGGACATGCAGCGTGAGCTCGAGGCTACGCGCGCCGAGTTGCGGCGCGGAGTGTTTGAGCTGCCGCAGGAGACCGCGGAGAGCGCGGCGCAGATGCGGCGTGTCATCGTCGATCAGATCGAGGCGCTGGCCGAGCTCAATCGCATCGTCGCCCGTCACGGCCGTGCGCTTGACGCGGTCGAGCCGGTGCGCCGCGAAGCGGAACCGGCCTACGCGGCCGGCGGCGCCCGCGCGCAGCCGCGGCCGGTGCGTTCCGAGTCGGGCGCGCCTGCGCGCCCGGCCGGGCGTGACATCACCGGTGCGCCGGCCCGGCGGCCCGATGCCCCCTCGCTCAGCCCGATCCAGGGTGGCAAGGACGCGGGCAATGCCAAGGCAGGAGGCTGGCTGAGCGATCTGTTGACGCGCGCGTCGCGCGATGAAAGCAGCCCGCCAATCACGCCGGCGACACCGTCCACGCCGCGTGAAGCGTCACGCCCGACGCGCGACGCCGCGAGCTCGCTGAAGTCGCTGTCGGTCGACATCGCGCGGATGATCGACCATGAGGCGACCGCCGATTTGTGGGAACGCTATCAGCGTGGCGAACGCGGCTTCAGCAGCCAACGGCTCTATACCGCCCAAGGCCAGAAGGCGTTCGAGGAAATCCGCAACAAATACCGCACCGATCCGGAATTCCGGCAAACCGTCGAACATTACATCCACGAGTTCGAGCGGCTGCTTGATGAGGTTTCGCGTGGCGATCGCGGTCCTGCGGTGGCGCGCAATTACCTCACGTCGGACACCGGCAAGGTCTACACCATGCTGGCGCATGCGGCCGGGCGGTTCGACTAGGGCCAAGGCTATGCAAGATGCGGAGGCGCCTGAACCCGCGCCTCTGTTGGTTCGGGCCGCGGCTTTAGGCGGGCTCTTGCTGTCGCCGTAATCTCGGCGCTACCCTTGTGGGATGGACATCCCGGTAGATCTGCCGACGGTCGCCGACGTGGATGAGGCCGCGCGCCGTCTCGCCGGTGTGGCGCTGCATACGCCGCTTTTGTCTTCGGCCGCACTCGACGCCATCACCGGCGGGCGCGTCTTTCTCAAGGCCGAAACCTTGCAGCGCACCGGCTCTTTCAAGTTTCGCGGCGCCTACAACAAGCTCGCCTCTCTGCCGCCCGAGGGGCGCGCGGGTGGTGTGGTCGCGTTCTCGTCCGGCAATCACGCGCAGGGTGTGGCGGCGGCGGCGCGGCTTCTCGGCATGCCGTGCGTGATCGTGATGCCAAGCGATGCGCCGCGCGCCAAGCGCGAACGCACCGTTGCGTTCGGCGCCGAAGTCGTACTGTACGACCGGCCGCGCGAGGACCGTGAAGCCATCGCCGCAGCGATCGCCGCCAAGCGTGGCGCCACCCTGGTGCCGCCCTACGATGATGTGCTGATCATCGCGGGGCAAGGCACGGCCGGGCGCGAGATCGTCGATGATTTGGACGCGCTCGGCCTGAAGCCCGATGTCGTGGCGGTGACTGCGTCCGGCGGTGGGCTGACCGCAGGCGTCGCACTTGCCGTCAAGGCGCGGGTGCCTTCTGCCAAGCTCTACACGGCGGAGCCGGCCGGTTTCGATGACCATGCGCGGTCGTTTAAAAGCGGCCAGCGTGAAGAGAATGCGGCGTTGACCGGCACCATCTGTGACGCGCTGATGGCGCGCACGCCAGGCAAACTCACTTTCGCCATCAACCGCTCGCTGGTCGGCGCCGGTGTTTCGGCGAGTGACGAGGAAGTCGCGGCCGCGGTGGCTTTTGCGTTCGCCGAGTTGAAGCTTGTGGTCGAACCGGGTGGCGCCGTCGCGCTTGCCGCGTTGATGACCGGCAAGATCGACGTCCGCAACAAAGTCGCGGTCGCCGTACTGTCCGGCGGCAATGTCGATCCGGAACTGTTCTCACGGCTTGTTGCGTAGCGCGACGAACCGGACCTATTGCCGCGCTGAATGGTCCTCCGCCGCCACGGAGATCACAGCTTGCAGAAGATTGCGCCTCGGCCCGTCTCGCCCGCGACAGGCGGAGCAAATAAACAGGCGGAGCAAATAATCAGGCGCCGGCGCCCGGCAGGAAGCAACGGATCTGCGTTGCGCCATTCATGTCCTGGTACGGCCATACCACGGTCGGGCCAAAGCGATTGGGCTCGGTGACAACCGCAGCATCCGGCACGATGACCCACTGTCCGTTGAGTCGAACGCGGTAGCGGCCGTCGTTCGTGGTGTCCCAATCGACATCCTGTACGCTGACACCATCCGCGAACGAACAGCACAGGCCTTTGCCGCTGGCGAGCTGATCGAACCAGGTTTTCAGCGGCGAATTGGCAAACTGCCCATCATCATGCGCAAACAACTGGCTGGGAACGAAAGCGTTGATGCATAACGCCACGGCCGCCACAGCAGGTACGGTAAGTCTGTGCATTCTGGCCTCCAGTAGCTGATCTGTGCGGACCTACCAACGGCTGGTCCTCCTGACCTGGAGCACGCAATTGCACATTGCCTACGCGTCGTTGTCGATCCGCAGTCTCCCGTAAAAGCAACTTCTGTGCCGCTTACACGAATCACGCATTGAAGGAGGAGTCGCATTCATAAAGTATTAGTGACCGCGCGGCGACAGTTTTTCTGCAGCGGTTCGGGAGCACCGCCGAGATAACGCGGAGAAGCGCCATTCGTTCACTGTTACGTGAACAAGGCGAGGAGTTCTTCGGCGCTGAGCGAGCGCATGGCGGCAAGCGGGTCGGCTGCCGCGGCCGCAGAACGTGCCTGGTTTTCCGCAGGGTGTGCTGAAATTTTGCTCGCGGATCGAGTCTCGGCGAGAGTGTCCGCGGCAATCGAAGGCGCTGTATCTGCGAGCGGTTCAAACAGATCGCCCGGGTCATCTTGCGGATCGACAAGCGCTAATTCGGGCAGCAGTGTTTGCGATGACTCCGCAAAGCGCGGCGGCGCTTCTTTCTTGACCTCGGCTGCGCTCTTCGCAAGCACCTCATCGGCCTCATGCGGGGGCGCCTCGTCGGCGATCTGAGCCGGCTCGTCATCGCCATTGTGCCGGAGGGCGGTCTGATCGGACAGCTGCTCGGCTGAAGGGGCAGATGTTTCGGCATCGGCCGGAGCGGGCGCTTCGCTCGAGCGCGGCAGTTCTGCCTCCGCATAGGGGACAGTAATCGGTGGACGGTCGGCCGCGAGCCCGGTTTCGTTCTCGGGAACTGCCTCCGGTGCAGGCGACGACGGCACGTCACCGACCAATTGGGGCGCGACAGAATCCGCCGAAATGACGGCGTGTCCGTTCATCAATGAGTGATCGGATGAAGCGCCGGGCAGATCCGATGGCGGCTGCGTCAGCGCGTCAGCGCTCCACAAAAGAGTTTCTTCTGCCGACAGCGTTTCGCTCAACGTGTCTTCGCCCGCCGGCGCCGCGTCCGAGACCGCATCATGCATTGGCGCTTCCACAGCCACATCCCGCGCAACAGGCGTCACCTCGCTTGCAAGCGGCTCGTTGGCCAATGCGATGATTGGGGACTCTTCGACCGGCGCCTGTTCGGTGGCCAGCGCGTCGACCGTCGCGAACGGGTGTTGCTCGAGCGCCGGCTCATCGGTCGCCAGTTTCGCAAGCTCATGTTGCGGTTCGGAAGCCGGTCCTTCGGGCTCAAGCGTACGTGCCAATTCGTCCGCCGCGAGGGGGACGGCCGTAGGTTGAGTTTCGGCAACCGCGTCTTCCAGCTCAAAAGTGGCATCGGGTCCAGTCGCCGTAAGAGCGATGGCTTCGCTCTGCGTTTCCTGCTCCGGCGCGGACGTTGGTTCATCTGCTACGAAATCGGCCGGCTCGTAGATCGCAACGACAGCCGCTTGATCCGGCTCCGGGGCGGAGATCGGTTCCTCTGCTGCGAAATCGGCCGGCTCGCGCAACGCGGCTTCAACCGCTTCATCTGGCTCCGGTGCAGAAGGTGGCTCTTCTGCCGCGAGATCGACGGACTCGCGCAGTGTGACGACAACCGTTTCGACGGGCTCCGCGAGGGCCGGCAACGACGCCGCAAGCTCTGCGACCGCGCGCGCAAACTCCTCGTCCTCCAAAAGCTCGGCGCGGAACAGACCCTCACGCGGAATTTCACCATCCGAGGCGTCTTCGCCCGCGAACTGATCAACAGTCGCGGGCTCGCCTTCCTCCGGCGTCGTTTCGTTGGGCGTCGCTTCGGTTCCCGCCACATGGTTCGCGGCGGAGGGCGGGGAAACCTGCAGCAGCGCGACCATGTCGGCGACGCGCTGCGACAATTCCCGCAGCATTTCGGCGGCCTGGCGAACATGATGCACATTCGATCGCTTGGCCGTGTTGGCGTTGGCGAGTTCGCGAACCGCGGCGTCGAGTGAATCGCACAGCGATGCTTCCACGTCCCGTTCGTGCAACACAAAGGCGATGTCGGCGATGCGCTCGATCGCCTCCGAGCCTTCTGGTTCCGGGCCGCCGTCAGCCAGCAGTGCCTCGACGCGTTCGATCGCCGTTGCGATGCCGGTGAGTTCGAAGGACTGCCCGGGTGCGGTCTGAGATGCGTCCGCGGTGACGGCTAAATCATCGTGCGTCAATGCAGCGCCGATAGTATTGGTGGACATCTTTGACAACCAGTTTTGCGCAAGCCCGTTGCCCACTCGACAGCGACTCAGCGGACAGCCGGCGTTAAAGGCTCAAACGCACGCAACGGCTAAACGCAACATCCAACGCGACAAAGACACCCAACAAAATCACGCTACGGCGGCGAACTTAATCGATTCTGGCATGGGCCAGCTTCACGATCGCGCCCCATTTCTGGGTCTGATCGGCGAGGAATTTCCGAAAGTCGTCCGGTGTGCCGGTCTTGGCGACGGCGGAAAATTTGGCAAGGCTTGCTTGCGCGGCCGGTGTCTTGAGAGCGGAGTTGATGGCTGCATTAAGCTTGTCGACGATCGGCGCGGGTGTTCCAGCCGGCGCCACCACGCCGGTCCAGGCATCGAGCACGAAGTCGGGAAAGCCGCTTTCGACCAGCGTCGGCACGTTCGGCAGCGCCGGCCAGCGCTCGCCGCGCGCGATGGCGAGCGGGCGCACCTTGCCGGCCTTGATCAGCGGATAGAGCGTCACCAGCCCGTCGATGGTGAACTGCGTGCGGCCGCCGAGCAGATCGGTGACCGATTGGGCCGAGCCATTATATGGGATGTAGACGACGTCGATATGCGCTTCGGTCTTGAATAGGGTGCTGAGCAGGTGCGGCGGCGTGCCGAGCCCGGCACCGAAATTGATCTTGCCGGGATTGGCTTTGGCATAGGCGACGAATTCGGCGATGGTCTTCGCCGGCACATCAAGATTGACGACGAAAACGTGCGGCAGCAGCGCCACCGTGGCGACCGGCGTGAACGCCTTTTGCGGGTCGAGGCCGAGACTGGAATAGAGCGCGGGCGCGACGGCGAGCGATCCGGACGAGCCGAACATCAGCGTGTAGCCATCGGGCGGCGTACCGGCGACATATTTGGTGGCGATGGTCGAGCCGCCGCCGGGCCGGTTTTCGACGACCACTTTGCCGATGCTCTCGCTCAACTCCTCGCCGACCAGCCGCGCCATGGTGTCGATCGGGCCACCGGGAGGAAACGGTACGATCATACGGATCGGCCGATTGGAGTAGCCTTGCTGCGCCTGCACCGGGCGCAGTGTTGCCAGCGGCAACGCGCTGCCGGCGCCCGCGAGGGCCTTCAGTACGCTGCGCCGTGTTGTCATGAGAGGTGTCCCCGACGCTACCATTCTCACGCGCTGCTAATCTCGATGGCCCCGACGCTGCTGGCGTGCCTTGATCGCGCCGCGGTCCAAAAGCCGGTAGTGATCATACATGATTGCACGCCATTGCACGCCGCCGCTCAGCCCCAAAGCGCGGATTCAGGTGGATAGATCATGCTGCCGTCATAGCGCAGGCCACCCGGCCGATCCTTGGCCAGGAGCAGCGGGCCGTCGAGGTCGACGACCCGCGCACGCTGCGCCACCAGCATGGCCGGTGCCATCGACAATGAGGTCGACACCATGCAGCCGACCATGACGGCGAGCCCGCGCTGCTCCGCCGCTTGCGCCAAAGCCAGCGCCTCGGTCAGGCCGCCGGCTTTGTCGAGCTTGACGTTGATAGCGTCATATTTTCCGGTCAGGCGATCGAGCGAACCGCGATCGTGCACGCTTTCGTCGGCGCAGACCGGAATCGGCCGCTTGGCGCGCCTTAGTGCATCCTCTTGCCCCTCAGGCAAGGGCTGTTCGATCAGGGTGACGTCGCAATCGGCACAGGCTGCGAGGTTCCGCGCTAGACTATCCGCAGTCCAGCCCTCGTTGGCATCGACGATGAGGTCAGCCCGCGGCGCTGCACGCCGTACCGCCACAATGCGCCGGACGTCGTCCCCATCGGGGCCGCCAAGCTTGATCTTGAGCACCGGCCGGGCGGATGCACGTTCCGCTGCTTCCGCCATGGCGTCCGGCGGTGCGAGCGAGATCGTGTAGGCGGTAACCCGTGGCTCCGGAGCCACAAGTCCGGCTAATTCGTAGGCCCTTCGGCGGGTTTGCTTGGCGTTAACGTCCCAGTAAGCACAATCAAGTGCATTACGAGCAGCACCGGGGGGCATTTCGACCTGGAGCGCCGCGCGGTCGAGACCCTGGTGTAACGCCGGGCGTATGGCTTCGATGGCCGCCACAATCCCGTCCGGGGTTTCGCCGTATCGAGGGTAGGGGACGCATTCTCCGCGGCCGCAGTGAGTACCGTCGCGCAGTTCGGCCACGACCACGACCGCCTCGGTCTTGCTGCCGCGGCTGATGGTGAAGGCGCTGGCCAGCGGCCAACGTTTGATTCGTACGGAGAGGTCTATGCGAGGGTCCATTCCAAGGACAGATATGACCGCGGCGATGACTGTCGCTCAAGGGCGGTCCCGGGTGCGCCCAATGTGGCGAAAGCTTGCGTCGTGGCTGTAGCTTCGCTCACCGCGCGATTCGCCGAATCTGCCGCGATCGCGCGCGGTGGCCCGACAGACACGCACGTCTCGCTTGCGATCGGCGGCGCCTGGACCGCTGAGCGCGCCGCCGAGCTTGAGCAGATCGTCGTCGATGGTGCGCGCCGCTGCGAGACTGCGCAGAGCGTCGACATCGACCTGGAAAAGCTGGAACGGCTCGATACTTACGGCGCCTGGCTGATCGAGCGCCTTACGCGTGCGCTGTCAGCGCACGGCGCCACCACCCGCATCGTCAATCTCTCCGATGGCGATCGCGCCCTGATTGATGAAATGCGGCTCGTCAATCGCGAGCCGGTACCGGTCGAGCGCACGCCGAGCCGCGCATTCGGCGGGCTGGAATCGCTTGGCCATGCCGCCGCCGACATCGGCTGGTCGCTGGTGCTGATCGCCCATCTCCTGGGCGCGTTGACGACGGTGGTGCTGGGCACCATCGCGCGGCCGTCGCGGCTGCGCGTGACGTCGATCGTGCATCAGCTGGAGCGCGTCGGATTGCGGGCGGTGCCGATCATTCTTCTGAGCACCTTTCTGATCGGCGCCATCCTGGCGCAGCAGGGCATCTTTCGCTTCCGGCCCTTCGGAGCCGACGTCTACGTGGTCGATATGGTCGCCGTGCTGGTGCTGCGCGAAATCGGCGTGTTGATCGTCAGCATCATGGTGGCGGGCCGCTCCGGCAGCGCCTACACGGCCGAGCTCGGCGCGATGAAGATGCGCGAGGAGATCGACGCGCTCCGCACCATGGGCTTCGATCCGGTCGAAGTGCTGGTGCTGCCGCGCGTCATCGCCCTCGTTATCGCGGTTCCCCTGCTGGCGTTTCTCGGTTCGATGGCGGCGCTCTATGGCGCGGGCTTGGTGTGCTGGCTGTATGGGGGGATGTCTCCCGATGTTTTTCTGGCACGGCTGCGCGATGCGATCTGGCTCCCGACCTTCGAGGTTGGCCTGATCAAGGCGCCGTTCATGGCGCTGGTCATCGGGCTTGTCGCCTGCACGGAGGGCTTCGAAGTCGACGGCAGCACGGCATCGCTCGGGCAGCGAACCACGTCGTCGGTCGTCAAGTCGATCTTTCTTGTCATCGTTCTCGACGGTTTCTTTGCGATGTTCTTTGCGGCGATCGGGATGTGACGCATGCCGACTAGCGAACCCGTCATCAGCGTGCGCGGTCTGGTCGTCGGTTTTGGTGGCGCGACCGTGCTCGACCATGTGAGCCTTGACGTGCAGCACGGCGAGATCCTCGGCTTCGTCGGTGCTTCCGGCGCCGGAAAGTCGGTGCTGATGCGCACGATCATCGGGCTCTTGCCCAAGCGCAACGGCACCATCGAGGTCTTCGGCCAGGATATCGCTGCGTTGAACGCACGCGAGCGCCGTTCGATTGAACGGCGCTGGGGCGTACTGTTTCAGCAGGGCGCGCTGTTCTCATCGCTCAACGTGCAGCAGAACATCGAATTTCCGATCCGCGAATACCTCAATGGCTTGTCGCCGGGACTGATCGAGGAAATTGCGCTCGCCAAGCTGAAAATGGTCGGACTAAACGACGGCGTGCGCAAAAAATACCCCGCTGAGCTGTCCGGCGGCATGATCAAGCGCGTCGCGCTCGCCCGTGCGCTAGCGCTCGATCCCGACATCGTTTTCCTCGACGAGCCGACCTCCGGCCTCGATCCGATCGGTGCCGCCGACTTCGACGAACTGATCCTCACCTTGCAGCGCACGCTCGGCCTGAGCGTCTTCATGGTGACGCACGATCTCGACAGCCTGCACGCGGTCTGTGGCCGCATCGCGGTGCTGTCCGAAGGCCATGTGATTGCCGACGGGCCGATCGAGACCTTGCTCGCGTCCGAGCATCCCTGGCTCAAGTCTTATTTTCGCGGCAAGCGCGGCCGGCCGGTCCGGCACTGAGAGACGTAGAAGGAATTTCGCTGATGGAAACCAAGGCGAACTATGTGGTGACTGGCCTGTTCACGCTCGCCGTCATCGTCGGAGCCTTCGGCTTTCTGTACTGGTTCCAGCGCGCCGGCGACCGCGGGCAGGAGACCGCCTATCGTATCGTTTTTACAGGGTCCGTCGCAGGGTTGAACACCGGTTCCGACGTGACATTCAACGGCATTCGGGTCGGGCAAGTGTCCGCGCTGACGCTCGATCCACAAGATCCGCGCAAGGTCGTGGCGCTGCTGACGCTGAAGAGCGGTGCGCCAGTGCGCGCTGACACCAAGGCGGGGCTCGCCTTTCAAGGTTTGACCGGTATTGCCGAAGTGGCACTAGCCGGTGGATCGGCGAAGGCGGGGCCGCTGAATGGGGAAGGCGGTGAGCCGCCGACGCTCTATGCCGATGCGAGTGCGACCGCCGACGTGTCTCAGCAGGCTCGCGACGTGCTGTCCAAGATCGACAGCATGGTCGCCGACAACGAAACCGCGTTGCGCGCGTCGCTGCAGAACATCCAGAAGGTGACGAGTACGCTGGCGGAAAATTCACAGCGCCTCGACCAAGTCATGGCCGGGCTGCAAAATCTCACCGGCGGGACCGACGGCAACGGCCAGATCGGCAAGGCCGCCGACTCGATCCGCAAGCTTGCTGACGACCTCGACAAGCAGAGCACGCAGATTTCCGCCGGCCTGAACCAGTTCTCCAATCAGGGACTGAAGCAGTTCGAGGCTTTTGCAGTCGATGGCCGTCACACGCTGGCCGAGTTGCAGAAGACCATTAAGAATATCAACCAGCACCCGAACAGCCTGATTTTCGGGCGCTGAACAAGCGTGCGGGTTTTCGGCTTCGCCCCATGACCACTGCTGCGGCTGCGCGGGCTTCGCGCAGTCCGAACAGCAGCGACGCCAAGATGAGCGGCACGACGAAGTAGAGCAGCCGAAAGGTCAGCAGCGACGCCAGCAAGTCTTCCCTCGGGAATTGCGGCAGGCTGAGAAACATCGCGGCTTCGATCACGCCGAGGCTGCCCGGCACATAGCTGACGACGCCGATCAGCAGTGCGGTCACGAACACCACGAGCAGGTCGAAAAAATCGATCGCCGGGTGCGCCGGCAACAGGACGTACATCGCCAGCGTCACGAAGATCAGATCGAGCGACCCGATGGCGATTTGCACAAGAGTTGAGGCCGGATCCGGCAGGGCGACCCGCCACGGTGACCGGCCGATGCTGCGCGGCCGCGGCAACAGCCACAGCATGTAGCAATTAATGGCGGTGAGCGCTGCGAGGCCGATCAGGCGATTGATCGGCGCCGGCAGGTGATTGATTGCGCTGGCCGCGCCCGGCGCCAACGCAATGCCGCAGCCGAGCACGAACATATTGCCCAGCCAGTATGTCAGTCCGGTGAAGAATGCGATGCGGCCGATTTCGCCGACCGACAGGCCCCAGGCCGAGTAGATGCGGTAACGGATCATGCCCGAGGTGAGGATTGCGGCGCCGATATTGTGGCCGATCGTGTAGCTCGTGAAGCTTGCGAACGCGGCGACCCGATAGGGCAGGTGACCGCGACCGATCGCTCGCAGGGCGAAGACGTCGTAAAAGGTCAGCGTCAGATAACCCGCAGCAACAAACAGACACGACAGCGCAACGCTCCGTGGCGATTGCGCCTTGATCGCGCCAACGACGTGCGGGAGTTCGATTTCGCGAAAGACGCGATAAAGCGTGATGCCGGCGATGGCGACGATCGCGAGGCTGATCGCCGCCGCAAGCCAACGCCAACCTTGTCGCCCGTAAACCGCGCGCTGCGCGGCGCTCATCACATTCGACATCGGCCCATTGCGATGAGCGTCTTAAAGCTTGCTGATTCGCAGCCTCATTGTCCCATCGGTCTGCGACACTATTGTTACGTCGCGAGTCGATGTTCCGCGCGGAACAAACAGTCCGTCACATAACTGAGACATGAAATAGCAATGTTTGTTGCACTCGATTTGTATTTCAGACACGGACAGATCGCCCCCAGATCGTCCTCGGGAACAAAACATGCGGGTTCTCATCGCGACTGACGCGTGGCCTCCTCAAGTCAATGGCGTGGTTCGTACGCTTCTGTCCCTGCAGCGGGCGGCGAGAGGCCTCGGTGTCGAGATCGAGTTTCTTTCGCCGGACGGATTCCGCACTGTTCCGGTGCCGACCTATCCGGGCCTGCGGCTTGCCATTCCGGGCCGGCAGCGGATCGCCGAGCGTATCGAGGCGGCGCGCCCGGACGCGATCCATATCGCAACGGAGGGACCCATCGGCTACTCCGTGCGCGGGTATTGTGTTCGCCGCGGCCGGCCATTCACGACGAGCTACACGACGCGCTTTCCGGAATATATTTCGGCGCGCGCACCGATCCCCGAGAGGCTGATCTACGCGGCGTTGCGGCACTTTCACGGCGCGGCCACCGTCACAATGGTGGCAACGCCGTCGCTGATGAGCGAGCTGCGCGAGCGTGGCTTTCCCAATCTCGGCATGTGGACGCGCGGCGTCGATACCGAACAGTTCCGGCCCGATCGCGCCATCGATCCCGGATTTCCTAGGCCGATCTTTGCCTGTCTCGGTCGCGTTGCCGTCGAGAAGAATCTCGATGCGTTCCTGTCACTCGACCTGCCGGGCACCAAGGTCGTCATCGGCAAGGGGCCGATGGAGGACGATCTGAAACGCCGCTATCCGCAGGCGAAATTTCTCGGTCAGTTGGAAAACGGCACGCTGGCGGCGCATCTCGCCGCCGCCGATGTGTTCGTGTTCCCAAGCCTGACCGACACGTTCGGCGTGGTGCAGCTCGAAGCCCTGGCAAGCGGCGTGCCGATCGCCGCATTCCCGGTGACCGGCCCGAAGGATGTGGTTGCCGATAATCCGATCGGCGTCCTGAGCGAAGACTTGCGCGCGGCCTGTCTCGGCGCACTGCAAGTCTCGCGTAAGGCCTGCCGCGAGTTTGCACTTCGCTACTCCTGGGAGAACAGCGCGCGCCAGTTCATTGGCCACGTCCGCAAGGTCGCAAATCGCAGCGCCGAGGCGGCGCATTCGGCCGAACCGGCCGCTGCAGCTGCGCGCGGTTGAGAACAGGGCCGTCCATTTCACCGGCACGCCGCAATCCTCTTGCGGCGGCCATACCAAGCAAGAGGACAGGCGATGACTGACACTGCGCGCACCGAACTCGACAAGGACACGATCGAAAAAGCCTATGCGCGATGGGCGCCGGTCTATGACTTGGTGTTCGGCGCCGTGTTCGAGCAAGGCCGCCACGCCGCGATCGCGGCGGCTGAACGCATCGGCGGCCGCATCCTCGAAGTTGGCGTTGGTACCGGAATATCGCTGCCATACTATTCGGCTGGTGTAAAACTCACCGGCGTCGACATTTCCGAGCCGATGCTGCGCAAGGCGCAGCAGCGCGTGACCGAGCTGGGCCTCAAAAACGTCGAGGCACTCGCCGTCATGGACGCGGAGCATCTCGATTTTCCCGATGCGTCGTTCGACGCGATCGTGGCCCAGTATGTCATCACCACAGTGCCGCATCCCGAAGCAACGCTCGACGAGTTCGCCCGCGTTCTAAAGCCGGGCGGAGAGATCATCCTGGTCAGCCGGGTCGGCGCCGAGGCTGGCATGCGCCGCGCGCTGGAGCGGTGGTTCGCGCCGGCGGCGCGCAAACTCGGCTGGCGCACGGAGTTTGCGTTCGAACGCTACGCGCAATGGGCACAGAGCACGGGCGGTGCCCGGCTCGTCGAGCGCCGAGCCATGCCGCCGTTCGGACATTTCTCGCTTATTCGTTTCGCCAAGGGCGGCGAGGCGATGCTCGGCCGTGAAACGCCGGCTACGGCCGCACGCGCTGCCGGCTAACTAACAAATAGTAGCGCCGGCGTTCACGCAAACGTCACGAATTATCTCTGTCATGGCGGATTTATCGAATCGCCATAGCGTCAATAAATCGACATGGAGGCGGAGGGTATCATGGCCGGCTTTCTTGAAACGCTGAGAATTCAGCGATGGGACGATCACCGCTATTATCACCACAGCCGGATCAATCAGTCGCTCCACTTCGTCAGCGCGCTGAGTTTCCTGTTTTCCTACGTCATGATCTTCAAGGATCCCGCCATATCGGCGCTGGCTGGCTGGCTGGTGGCGATGACGACGCGCCAGAGCGGCCACTTCTTCTTCGAGCCGAAGGATTACGATGAGGTCAACCACGCCAGCCACGAGTACAAGGAGCAGATCAAGGTCGGCTATAACCTGCGGCGCAAGGTCGTGCTGCTGTCGATCTGGGCGCTGTCGCCGATCGTGCTCTATGTCAGCCCGAGCCTCTTCGGTCTGTTCACGCCGGCAAGCAGCAAGACCGAATTCGTGCGCCAGGTCGCAACGATCTGGCTGGCGCTCGGGATCGGCGGCGTTCTGTTCCGCACCGTCCACCTGTTTTTCATCAAGGACGTGCAGACCGGGCTGGTGTGGGCAACCAAGATTCTGACCGACCCGTTCCACGACATCAAGCTGTACCACAAGGCCCCGCTCGCGCTGCTGCGCGGCGAAATGATCGATCCGCATATCGGCGCCGAGTGGGACGAAGAAGACGAGCTCGAGGACGCCGAGGAGTTGCCGCGGATCAGCTGAAGCGCTGCCGCTTCGAGCGGCGGGCCTACGCGGCGGATTTGCGGTCGGGCGCGGGCAGGAATTGATGAGCGAGCATTTCCTTAAAGATCGCTCGCTTGATCGACTTGTTGGTTGCAGCCGGATCGTGCCAGAACCAGCCGTCCTGCTTCATGGCCGTGGCTGCGGCGACAAATCGGTCGGCCACGGCGGCGAAATCGGCGGCGGTGTAATTCAGGCTGAAGATCAGCCGCCCGGTGCCGACCCAGCTCAAAGCCAGCCCCTCGGCGCGCAGGTAATATTGCAGCATCCAGTTGTAGCGGCACGGCGCCGTGTAGCAGACCGTCCAGATCGACGAAATATTGGCGACCTGGACCGGCAGACCGGCCTCGCGCAGCCGCGCATTAAGGTTCTGCGCGCGCGCGTTCCAAGTCTCGTCAAGCCCGGCATAGAGTGCCTGGCACTCCGGCGTGTCGAGAAACCGCAGAAACTCGTTCATCGCACCCATGACATAGGGATGCGAATTGAATGTGCCGCGGGCAAAGCAGATGTCAGCCGGGCGATCGTCGCGGAATCGCCGCATCAACTCCCGGCGCCCGCACACTGCGCCGATCGGCAGGCCGCCGCCCAGGGTTTTGCCGTAGGTAACCAGATCGGCGCGGACGCCGAAATATTCCTGCGCGCCGCCCATCGCCAGCCGGAAGCCGACGAATACTTCGTCGAAGATCAGCGGAATGTCGCGCTCGGTACAAACCCGCCGCAGCTGGCGCAGCCATTCGGCATAGGCCGCTCTGTCGAAATGCGCGGCGCGCGCGCTGTCGACCAGCGACGAATTTGCGGGCGCATTGGCGTTGGGATGCAGCGCCTGCAACGGGTTGACCAGGACGCAGGCGATATCGCGCCGCGTCTGCAGCACGCGCAGCGAATCCTCCGACATGTCCTTGAGCGTATAGGTTTCGTGCGCCGGCAACGGATTGCCGATGCCCGGCTGCACGTCGCCCCACCAGCCGTGGTAGGCGCCGGCGAAGCGCACGAGGTGGCTACGGCCGGTATGGTAGCGGGCGAGCCTTACCGCCTGCATGACCGCTTCGGTGCCGGACATGTGGAACGATACTTCGTCGAGGCCGGAAATTCGCTTCAGCCGCTTGACGTTGTCGGCGACGATCGGGTGGTAGGGGCCGAGTACCGGGCCGAGGGCGCGCACGCGATCGAAGCCGCGCGCCATGGCGTCCTTGTAGAAATCGTAGCCCAGCACGTTGACGCCGTAGGAGCCGGTAAGGTCGTAGAAAACGTTGCCGTCCAGATCCGTTACGGTGACGCCCGCCGAGGACTCAAGGAACGAACCCGCTTTCAGGTGCGTGCGTACCATGCGACTGAACTGAAACGGCACCCGGTAGGCGGCGGTGAACTGCAGATCGGAAATGCTGTCGATTGTCGTGTCGGTCAGAGCCGCGGTTTTGGCGAAGCGCTGCGCATACAGGCTCGACAGATGCATGAAAGCAACCCGGCGGCGCGCCGCGATGTCGTCGGGCGCATCGTCGGCGCGGAAAAAGCGGCTCTCGTCGTACTCGTAGAAACGCACCAGCGATGCCAGCCGCCGCGCCAGACGGCTGTGGCCGGCAAGCGACGGGTGTTTGCCGTGCGACAACCGCAGCCGCTCTTTCAGCTTCGCCACCGACGCTGCGACCGCGGCAGCGCCCATTCCGGAGAATGCCAGTGTGGTGCCGGCCCATTTCATCGAATCGGCTATAGAACAGGGAGTTAACGAGAACATGACGGTGAAGAGCCGCATCCTGCGGACGCTCGACCGCGAGGACGTGAACTTTGTTCTCACAAATCGGCTGCCGCGCCGCGCTTTGAACCGGTTTGCGGGCTGGTTCAGCCACATTGAGCAGCCGCTGGTGCGCGACGTTTCAATCGGTGTCTGGCGCTTTTTCTCCGGCCTCGATCTGAGCGAGGCGCGTGATTCGCAGTTTCGCAGCATGCACGATTGCTTCACGCGGCGATTAAAGCCGGGCGCGCGGCCGATTGACGCCAGTCCCGATATCTTGGTCAGCCCGTGCGATGCGATCGTCGGTGCGCATGGCGCGATTCGCGGAACCACGCTCTATCAGATCAAGGGCGCGCATTATGAGTTGCCGGAACTCCTGTGCGACGACGCGCTGGCCGAGACCTATCGCAACGGCCGGTACGTGACACTGCGGCTGACATCGAGCATGTATCACCGCTTCCATGCTCCGTACGATTGCCGGGTCGAACATGTCAACGTACATTCCGGGCGACACCTGGAACGTTAATCCGGCGGCGCTGCGTCGTGTCGATAAACTCTACTGCAAGAACGAACGTGCGGTGCTGCGCACGCGGTTGGCGGCGACCGGCGAAACCATCTCCCTGGTTCCCGTCGGAGCAATTCTCGTCGCCGGCATCAGGTTGCAGTTTGTCGATGTCGAGCGCTGTCTCAAGCCGGCGGGCCGCAATGGCCTCGGCTGCGCCGCGGAATTCCGCAAAGGGAACGAAATGGGCTGGTTCGAGCATGGCTCGACCATCGTTGTGTTCGCGCCAGAGCGCTTCGCGCTGTGCGACAACATCCAAGATGGCGCAAGAATTCGCGTGGGCGAGCCGCTGATGCGGCTACGGTGACCGCAATTGCCGTTAGGCCGGAATTCTGCTGGCTCCGCCAAACAGTTCGCTGGCGTAGCTCGACGTGTCGCCTTTTGGCCGTTCGCCTTCGATCGGGTGGCCTTCGACCATGTAATGCACCGCCTCGGCGATATTCGTGGTGTGATCGCCGATCCGCTCGATGTTCTTGGCGCAGAACAAGAGATGGATGCACACCGAGATCGAACCCGGATCCTCGAGCGTGTAGGTGAGCAATTCGCGGAACAGCGACACGTAAAGCGCGTCGATGTCCTTGTCGCTTTTCCAGACTTGCAGCGCCTTGATTGGACTGCGGCCCACGAAACTGTCGAGCACCGAGGCCAATTGCGCGACCGCGAGTGTCGTCATGTGGCGCAATCCGCGCATCCAGGTACGCTGGGAAGGCTGGTTGCCCATGGCCATGGCGCGCTTGCCGATGTTTTTCGCCAAGTCGCCGATGCGCTCGAGATCGTTGGCGATGCGCAGCATGGCGACAATGGCCCGCAGGTCGATCGCCATCGGCTGGCGCAACGCGATGGTCTCAACCGCCTTTTCTTCGATTTGCCGCTGCATGTCGTCGACCACCGCGTCGGCGGCGACGACCTGATGAGCGAGAATGAGGTCGCGCCGCGCCAGCGCGTCCATGGCGTCGGTGATCTGCTTTTGCGCAAAGCCACCCATTTCGGCGACTTTCTGGGTCAGCTTGATCAAGTCGGCATCGAACACTTTGGTGGTGTGATCGGAAACAATCATGATCTGCTGCGATTCCAACGCGATTCGTGCAACGCATTGATGATTCTACGCTTTACGCGTGACCATCCGATGACAAAGCGGGTAGGTACTGCCTCGCATGGCGAGGCGCGCTGTCATCATCGCCACACCGAAGCGACGCTAAAGTTTCAGCGATTCGAACGCTGAAGGGACTGCAGCAATGGCGCCGGCCTTCGTGGAAACGATCGGTGCGCTTGCCGCCATTCTGACGACGTTGTGCTGGGTTCCGCAGGCGCTCAAGATCGTGCGCGACCGCGAAACGCGAGCGATTTCCTTGCCGGGAACGATGCTCTGCGTTCTCGGGGTTCTGCTTTGGCTCATTTATGGCGTGGCGATTGCCGACCCGCCGCTGATCGGGTCGAGTGCTGTCACTTTTGCAATAACGGCGATGATCCTGGCGTTGAAAATTCGCCACGGCTGATTTGCGGTTAGATTTGCCGGCTGCCGGTCGTCCTCACGCGGCGATTTCGGCGTCGTCGTCGATGGCGAGGTGCGGTGAGGCCGCAAGCAGCTTCGCGCGTTCCTCCTCACCGGTCCAGCTGATGATTTCGAGGCGGCCGTCGGGATGCTCGGCGACCGCGGTGCAGCTCTCGACCCAATCGCCGCAATTGACGTAGCGGATGCCGAAATCGTCATGAATGACGGCGTGGTGAATGTGACCGCAGATCACGCCGTCAACGTGATGGCGCTGGGCCTCGGCGGCCAGCGTCTGCTCGAATGCTCCGATGTAATTGACCGCGTTCTTGACCTTGTGCTTGGCCCATTGCGACAGCGACCAGTACGAGAAACCGAGGCGGCGCCGGATGGCGTTGAAATAGCGGTTGATCAGGATCGCGAGGTCGTAGGCTGTGTCACCGAGCAAGGCCAGCCAGCGCGCATGCTTGACCACCATGTCAAACACGTCGCCGTGCACGACCAGATAACGGCGACCGTCGGCGGCCTCGTGAATCGCCGTCTCGGTCACTTCGATGCCGCCGAAATGAGTGCCGTAATAGTTGCGCAGGAACTCGTCGTGGTTGCCCGGCACGTAGATGATGCGCGCGCCCTTGCGGGCCTTGCGCAGCAGCTTCTGCACCACGTCGTTGTGTTGTTGTGGCCAGTACCAGCCGGTTTTCAGCTGCCAGCCGTCGACGATGTCGCCCACGAGGTAGATCGTATCGGCGTCGTGATATCTGAGGAAGTCGAGGAGGCGGTCCGCCTGGCAGCCGCGCGCGCCGAGATGAACGTCGGAGATAAAGAGCGTACGGAAGGAAATTGCGCCCCGCTCAAATGTCACGAATCATCATCTCGTATCTGTTTGATCCGGGTTTCTGGTATGTGTTTTCCATTGCAGCACGATGACATCGCCCGAGGCCGTCTTATCAGATCGTTAACAGCGGAACCGGTCCGATGTGGAACCGGAGTCACTTTAATGTCATGCCGAGCGGTTAAATCGCGCGGCAATGACCCCGCCGATTCTCGCCGCCGCGGTTTTTACCCTCTCGGTTACCGCATTCCACGTCGCAAGCATTGTCGTGGCGATCAGCCGGTTTCGGCAAACGCCGCGATTTGCGACGCCGTCCAGCAAACTCCCTCCGGTCAGCCTGGTGCGCCCGCTATGCGGAATAGACAACTATGCCGCCGATACGTTGTCTTCGACATTCGCCCTCGATTATCCGCATTACGAAATCCTATTCTGCGTCGCTTCCGCAAAAGACCCCGTCGTACCGCTCGTCGAGCGCTTGATCGCTGACCATGCCGGTGTCCACGCGAGGCTTCTGATCGGCGACGAACGAATCAGCAGCAATCCAAAGCTGAACAACGTGCTCAAGGGCTGGGCCGCCGCGGCGTACGACTGGATCATCCTGGCGGACAGCAATGTGCTGATGCCGCCGGATTATATCGAGCGGCTATTCGCCAACTGGCGTGACGACACTGGCCTGGTTGCTTCGCCGCCGGTTGGCTGCCGCCCTGACGGATTTTGGGCCGAGATCGAATGCGCGTTCCTCAACACCTACCAGGCGCGATGGCAGTACGCAGCGGATGCGCTTGGTTTTGGGTTTGCGCAGGGCAAGACCATGCTGTGGCGGCGGGCCGATCTCGATCGCGCCGGAGGCATTGCGGCGCTCGCGCGCGAAGTCGCCGAAGATGCGGCGTCCACCAAACTCGTTCGCGGCGCGGGCCTCAAGGTGCGTCTCGTTGACCGACCATTTGTACAGCCGCTGGGGCGGCGGACCGCGGCCGAGGTCTGGAATCGGCAATTGCGCTGGGCGCGGCTGCGCCGTGCAAGTTTCTTGCTGTATTTCCTGCCGGAGATTCTTTCCGGTGGCGTGCTGCCGATGATCGCGGTGGCCATCGTCGCGCAGGGACTGGGCGCGCCTGCAATTTTGAGTGCGATGCTGTTCGGCGCGCTCTGGTACGGCGGCGAGGTGCTGCTTGCCGCCGCGGCAGGCTGGCCGGTAAGCCGACTGTCGCTGGTCTGCGCGCTGGTGCGCGATCTGTTGCTGCCGGTGCTGTTCATCAGCGCACTGCACGGCAACGACTTTACCTGGCGTGGCAACGAAATGCAGGTCGAGCGTATGCGGCCGCGCCGTGCCGTCGCGGAGATGCGGCCTCGCCTGCAAGAGTTCGCGCAAGGTGGACGGCGTCGGCTGCGCACGCTGCGCGCCAAGGCATTGTCAGCGGCTAACCGCCTGACGTAGCGGCGCGCGCGGCTTGCTCGGCGATAACCTCTATGGCCGCGCGGTCTTGTGGAAAGTCTGCCGCGATCCAGGCATGCTTCGCGGCGCGCATGGCCGCGCCGAGCGCCGGCCCTGCCGGCACGCCGCGTTGGGTAAAGTCGGCGGATTTGAGCGGAAACTCCGGCGCGGTCCAGCGCCGCGGCAGATCTGCGAGTGTGCGCCACGCGGTGTCGTCTGCATCCCGCATCGGCATGCGCCCAGGCATGCAGCACGCGGTCGGTGAAGGATTGCGCACCAAGGCGATAGAGCAGGGCGCGCGTTGCTTGTTCGCTCAGCGACGGGGTGACGGACCACCAGCCGTCGAGTGCCGAAAGACGTTCCGATTCGGCATTGGATAGCCGCAGCCGTTGCGAAAGCCGCTCGGCGTCCTCGCGGACCATGACGCCAAGCGCGCCCAGCCGGCGCACCGAGTTGGGCGCGCAGCCGGTTACCGCTTCAATCGCGGCCAGCACGGCAAAGTTCGCGACATACGGCACGCCGCCGAGCACCGGACCCAGCAGGCCGCTTTCGGCCATGACAGTGAGCGTCGGCGGAGCCCGCGGCGCAACAAACAGCTTGAGCAGTTCCATGCGCACGCGCTCGCGCGATAAAGCGTCGAGACCGGCGCGGGCGATGATGCAGGCGTGCAGGCCGGCTGCATCCGGCGCGCCCTCGGCAAAATGGGCGTGAAAGCGAAAGAAGCGCAGGATGCGAAGATAATCCTCGGCGATCCGTTGCGCCGGCTCGCCGATAAAGCGCACGCGGCGGCTCGCGATGTCGTCGAGCCCGCCGACATAGTCGAAGACTCTTCCATCGGCGGATGCCGACAATGCGTTGATGGTGAAATCGCGGCGCTCGGCGTCGGCGCGCCAATCGCGGCCGAACTTCACCCGCGCTTTGCGGCCGAACGTCTCCACATCCTGGCGCAGCGTCGTGACTTCGAAGGGATGCGTATTGATGACCACGGTGACGGTGCCATGCTCGATCCCGGTCGGCACCGCCTTCCAGCCAGCTGCCTCGACGCGGCGCACGACTTCGTCCGGTGCTGCCGTCGTCGCAATGTCGATCTCGGCGACCGGCATGCCCAGCAGTTCATTGCGCACCGCGCCGCCGACGATGCGGGCTTCTTCGCCATCTTTGTTGAGCAAAGTCAGCAGCCCGGCGAGCCCATCGTGTTTGAGCCAGGCTGCGTCAGCAAGTTGCACGGGCGTCGTCACCGCGTCGTCCCCGGTACGAATTTGCCGTTCTCGATGTGCGCCGGCACGTAGGTAGAGCCTGGCGGTGCACCGGAAAACTGCGCCAGGATCAGGAAACTCCCGAACACTAACAGCAGCGAGACAGTAAGTAGCGCGCCGAGTCGTGACAGCCGCCACGCTTTCGGCTGCAGCACGCCCGCATTTGTGACTGCGAGAAATAGCCCGTAGAGCACGAACGGCGCCAGGAACAGCCCGATTTCCGTGAGGATCGGCCTGATCATGAATCATAAATCCGGTCGTAAAGATTGCGCAAAATGCCGGCGGTGATTCCCCATATGTAGTGCTCGCCGAATGGCATTGCATAGTACTCGCGCGTAATGCCTTTCCAGTCGCGGCTCTTGCGCTCGTGGTTGGAGGTATTCATTAAAAAATCAAGCGGCACTTCGAACGCCTCACTGACCTCGCTTGGATTGAGCGTCAGCGTGAAGTCCGGCTTGACCCGTGCCACCGTCGGCAGGATGCGAAAACCGGAAAAGGTAAGGTACAGATCGAGATAGCCGATCGGCTCGACCAGCATCGGTGACAGGCCGACTTCTTCCTTGGCTTCGCGCAGCGCGGCGGCGACCGGGCTTTCATCGCTGGGATCGATCTTGCCGCCCGGGAACGCCACTTGCGCGGCATGGCTCGACAAGTCCGCGGTGCGATGGGTGAGCAACACCGTCGGCGTTTCGCGGTCGACGATCGGAACGAGGACCGACGCAGGTTTAGTGGCGCGCACACCGGCGCGCTCCCACAGCGCCGGATCAAGATCGAGGTCGCCGCGGCGCACGCCTGGTGCGTCCGGATCGGCCAGCGCCGGCGGCACATTGAGAGAAAGCCGCGTCCGCGCACGCGCGAAGAAGTCCTGCTCCTGCTGTCGCCGCGCTGCTGCGCCGAAATCAGTCACGCGAAATCCCTCGCTTGTTCGGCGTCTGCCATCGCGAAAAAGCTGCCCATCGATAGCACGCCGAACATCGGCTTGCCGCCCACATCACGCTCTTCACCGAGTTCGACAAGATCGAAGAACAGCGCGCGTGTCACCTTTGCCCACAAGTCGCGGCGCACATGAAGGTATGGCTTGAGTCCCCCGGTGCCGGGTTCAGGCTCGAAACGCAACGGGTGCTCGGGCCCGCACGCCACCCAGTCGTCGACATTGGTGCGAAAATGCAAGATGCGTCCGTTCGCGCCTTCCTCGACATTCATCTCGACGGCGAGAAACGGCGCGTCCTCGACCTGGATGCCGCACTTCTCGACCGGGGTAACCAGGAAATACTTGTCGCCCTCGCGCTTGAGCACCGACGCGAACAGCTTCACCAGGGCAGGACGGCCGATTGGCGTTTTGAGGTAGAACCAGGTCCCGTCGGTGGCGACGCGCATGTCGAGATCGCCGCAAAACGGCGGATTCCAGCGCTCGACCGGCGGCGGCCCCTTGGCGGCGGCGCGCGATACCGCACCCGTGATCGAGTCGAACTGCGCTTGCCCTGCCTTCGCCATGGTTAGCCTTGAACCTGCCAACTGAAATGAGTCCTATAGCCCATCAAACTGGGGCGCTCGCGCGATCGTGATGGCGCCGTGACAGCCGCGCAACCCCGAACTTACGTTGCGATTCTTGTGGATGAAAAATTGGGCGTTCGGTCTGCTCTCTATGCAGCTGGCGCATATATTGCATTGCCTAATTGCCGTGCAATCGTGTTTGCCGCGGATTCGACGCGATTAGAGCGCCTCTGGGCGGCTGGAAAATATGTCTTCAAGACAAGGAGTTAGGGATGTCCGCTGCAGGCGGTGAGGGCCTTGAGAAGCTGGAAGACATGATCGTGCGCACCGCCGAATTGACGGCTGCGCATGTCCGAAACGCCAAAGCGGCCATCGGAACGGTCATATTCGGTCAGGACAAGGTGGTTGAGCAGGCGCTGGTGACGATCCTGTCCGGCGGCCATGCGCTCCTTGTGGGTGTGCCGGGTCTTGCCAAGACCAAGCTGGTCGAGGCGATGGGCATCGTGCTCGGGCTCGACGCCCGCCGCATCCAATTCACCCCGGACCTCATGCCATCCGACATTCTCGGCACCGAGGTCTTGGAGGAAAGCCAGACCGGCAAGCGCAGCTTCCGCTTCATCTCAGGTCCGGTGTTTGCCCAGCTGCTGATGGCGGACGAGATCAACCGCGCCAGCCCGCGCACGCAATCCGCATTACTCCAGGCGATGCAGGAGCAGCACGTCACGGTCGCGGGTGCGCGCCACGACCTGCCCAAGCCGTTTCATGTCCTCGCGACGCAGAATCCGCTGGAGCAGGAGGGCACCTATCCGTTGCCGGAAGCCCAGCTCGACCGCTTCCTGATGGAGATCGACGTCGACTTTCCCGACCGTGATGCCGAGCGACGGATTTTGTTTGAAACCACCGGGGCAGAGGAAACCCGCCCGAAGGCGGCGATGACTGCCGAGGACCTGATGGCGGCGCAACGCCTCGTGCGGCGGCTGCCGGTCGGCGAGTTCGTCGTCGAGTCGATCCTCAATCTGGTGCGTTCGGCGCGGCCGGGGCCGGGAAGCAGCGACGCCAAGCTGATTGCCTGGGGCCCGAGTCCGCGCGCCAGCCAGGCGCTCATGCTCGCAGTGCGCGCCCGCGCGTTGCTCGACGGACGGCTTGCGCCGTCGATCGATGATGTGCTCGATCTCGCGGTGCCGGTACTCAAACACCGCATGGCGCTGACCTTCACGGCGCGCGCCGAAGGCGAGAGCATCGAGGCGGTGATCGGCCGTTTGAAGGCGCGGATCGGATAGGCGAATGGCCGTCGATCCGAAGCGCGACAACCAGGAAAGCGCGGCGGTTGGACGGGCGGTCGGCGACAGCCGGACGCTCGCCGCCAGCATGCCTCGATTGATTCTGGAAGCGCGCCGTGTCGCCGCAACGGTCATCCACGGCCTGCATGGCCGGCGCCGCGCTGGGCCTGGCGAGAACTTCTGGCAATACCGCCGTTTCGTATCAGGCGAGCCGGCAGGCCGGGTTGATTGGCGGCGCTCGGCGCGCGACGACCATCTTTATGTGCGTGAGCTGGAGTGGGAGGCCGCGCACACTGTTTGGATCTGGCCCGACCGCTCGCCATCGATGGCGTTTGCATCGCAGCTTGTTACAGAATCCAAGCTCTACCGCACGCTGGTGATCGCACTGGCGCTCGCCGAGGTGCTTGTGGAAGGCGGCGAACGTGTCGGCATCCCGGGACTGACGCGTCCGACAGGCAGCCGCAACGTTATCGAGTTGTTGGCGCAGGCCATCGTGCATGACCGCAGCGAGCGCGCGAGCTTGCCGCCAAGTTTCTCGCCCTCGCCGCTTGCCGAGGTTGTGCTGCTCTCCGACTTGTGGAGCGAGATTGGCGAGGTGCGGCGCACGGTGACCCAGCTCTCGGGCAGCGGCGCCCGCGGCCATGTCGTGCAGATTGTCGATCCCGCCGAGGAGACTTTTCCGTATTGGGGCCGCGTCGAATTCGTCGAGCCGGAAGGCGGCGGCCGCATCACGGCGGGGCGCGCCGAAACCTGGAAGGCTGACTACACAGCGCGCGTCAAACGCCATCGCGATGAGATCCGCGCCGAAACCGACCGGCTCGGCTGGAGCTTTACGATCCATCGCACTGATCGGCCGGCGAGCGAACTCCTGCTGGCGCTGCAAGCCCGCATCGGTGCCGCAACGGATGCCGACCCGCGTCCGCACGTTTCGGCAGGGGCGAGGGCGGTTTCATGATCGCTGGCCTGCCGCTTGGTTTCGCCGAACCGCTGGTGCTGATGGGCCTGCTGACGCTGCCGGTGTTGTGGTGGCTGTTGCGGATGATCCCGCCGCGGCCGCGCCGCATCGACTTTCCGCCAACGCGGCTCCTGCTTGAAATCGCTCCGAAGGAAGAGACCCCGGCGCGTACGCCGTGGTGGCTGACGCTGCTGCGCCTGACGCTTGCGGGCATCATCATCGTTGCGGCGGCCGGACCGCTGTGGCATCCGCCGCTCGCCGCGACGCAAAGCCGCTCGCCGCTCGCTATCCTGATCGACGACAGCTGGGCCGCCGCCGCTAGCTGGGAAGCCCGCGTGCGGACCGCCGACGACATTATTGCTCGCGCGGCGGACGATCGCCGCGCCGTGGCGCTCATTCCGCTGTCGGATGGAACGCGCGACATTTCGCTTGAGCCCGCTGAATCGGCACGGGTGCGGCTGCATCAGATGAAGCCGGTACCGCAGACCATCGCCCGCGGCGATGCGTTGCCCGCGATTTCGCGCTTCCTCGCGGCGACGCAGAATGTCGAACTGGTCTGGCTGTCTGACGGCACCGATCTCGGCGCTGGCAGCACGTTCGTCAAGGATTTGGCGCAGACACTCGGTCAACGTCCAATGACGATCGTCTCCGGCGGCGTGCCCGGCGTACGCGCGCTCGCCGCAGCCGATAATGCAGCCGGCAGCCTTTCGGTAAAGGTCTTGAGGGCCGATCCCGGCGCACCGGACTCCGGGATGGTGCGGGCGCTCGATCTTAAGGGTCTGTCGCTCGGTGAAGCGTCGTTTGCGTTCAAGCCCGGCGGCGTTGAAACCGATGCGCGGTTCAATCTTCCGGTCGAAATCCGCAACGATATCGCCCGGCTCGAAGTCGCCAACGAGCGCTCGGCGGGAGCGGTGCAATTGCTCGATAAGCGCTGGCGCCGCCGCACCGTAGGCATCGTGTCCGCCGCGACCGCCGATACGGACGAACCGCTGTTGTCGTCGAGCTATTACATCCAGCGCGCGCTGACTCCGTTCGCCGACGTGCGCCTCGCGCAGGGGGAAGCGCCGGCCGATGCGGTGACGCATTTCCTCGATCAGAAAATGCCGATGCTGATCCTGGCTGACGTCGGCACCGTCGCCGGCGACGCCCATGATCGGCTCGCGGAGTGGGTCGAGAACGGCGGCGTGCTGGTGCGCTTTGCCGGGCCGCGCCTTGCGGCGGCCTCGGACGACGACCTCGTCCCCGTCAAATTGCGACGCGGCGGTCGTATCCTCGGCGGCAGTTTGAGCTGGGACCAGCCGCAGCCGCTTGCCGCATTCTCGCGCAACGGTCCGTTTGCCGGCATGCCGGTGCCGACCGATGTGACCGTCACCCGGCAGGTCCTTGCCGAACCCGACGCGACGCTCAGCGACAATACCTGGGCGACGCTCGCTGACGGCACGCCGCTTGTCACCGCGGCACGACGCGGCAAAGGCCTGATCGTATTGTTCCACGTCACCGGCGATACGCGCTGGTCGAATCTGCCGCTTTCGGGCAGTTTCGTCGACATGCTTAAGCGCATCGTCGACCTGGCCGGGACAAGCACGGTGACGCAGACCGAAGGCGCGCAAAGCGGGGCGGTACACGAAGCGGTCGCGCCGAACCGCATCCTTGATGGCTTCGGCGCTTTCGTTTCTCCACCACCGACCGCGCGGCCGGTGCCGACCGATTTTGCCGGGCGCGCCACGAGCGACCATCCGCCGGGCTTCTATGGCCCGCCGGAAAGCTATGTGGCCGTCAACACGTTGGCGCCGGCCGACCGGCTCAAGCCACTCGATTTCAGCCCGCTGGCCAATGCGCGCCACGAAATCTATCGCACGACCGCGCCGCTCGACCTGCGCGGACCGATATTCCTCGCCGCACTTGCGCTGTTCCTGCTGGATAGCTTGGTCGTTCTCTTCCTGGGGGGTGGTATTCAACGACTTATCCCGCGGCGCTCGCGCGCAGCGGCCGCGATAGTGGCCGGCCTGGCGCTGCTGACGCTCACCTTTGTACAAGCCCGCGCTCAGGACACCGGCTCTCAGGTGCCGCCGGCTGCGCTGCAGACGCGGCTCGCCTACGTGGTCACCGGAGATTTTAACGTCGATTCGGTCAGCAAGGCCGGGCTTGCCGGGCTCACATTGTTCCTGGCACAGCGCACGGCGCTCGAAGCCGGAGATCCGATCGGGCTCGACATTGCTCACGACGAGCTCGCGTTTTATCCGCTGATCTATTGGCCGATCGTGCCGGGTGCGCCGCGGCCGTCGGACGAGGCGCTCAAGCGCATCGATTCCTACATGAAGAATGGCGGGACAGTGCTGTTCGACACGCGCGATGCGATCGACGTGCCGCCCGGCGTTGGCGGCGAAACTCGTAGCCCCGGCATGGTCGAGTTGCGCAAGATTTTGTCCTCCCTCGACATTCCACAGCTTGAGCCGGTGCCGCGCGATCACGTCCTGACCAAGACGTTCTATCTGCTGCGTGACTTTCCCGGCCGGTTCGATACCGGCCAGCTTTGGGTCGAAGCGCTGCCGCCCGAGAGCGAGCAGGAGCAGGACACCCGCCCGGCGCGCGGCGGCGACGGCGTCTCCTCCATTCTGATCACATCGAACGACCTGGCCGGAGCGTGGGCGATGCAGCCGGACGGGCAGCCGATGCTGCCCATGGTCGACAGCGAACCGCGCCAGCGCGAGTTCGCGTTCCGCGCCGGAGTCAACATCGTCATGTACACCCTCACCGGCAACTACAAGGCGGACCAGGTCCATGTTCCGGCGCTGCTTGAGCGGCTGGGGCAATAGGAGAGGCCTTTGAATTTCGGCGTTGCGTTTGCCCCGCTTATCGGCGCTCCCATTTTGTGGGCGGCGATTGCTGCGGTCGCGATCCTGGTGCTGGCGCTGTTCATCGCCCGCAGCCGCGGCGCGGCTTTGCGTGCGCTGGCGCTCGGCCTCATCGTGCTGGCGCTCGCCAATCCGTCGCTGACGCGCGAGGACCGGCAACCTTTGTCTTCGGTCGCGGTCGTGGTTGTCGACAAGAGCCCGAGCCAAAACTTCGGCGACCGCAACAAACAGACAGACGAAGCGCGCGCGGCGCTCATCGAGCGGCTGCACCGCATCCCGGGCCTTGAGACGCGCGTCATCGAAGCCGGGCAGGCGGACGGCGAGAACGATGGGACGCGATTGTTCACCGCGCTCAACTCGGCCCTCGCCGATGTGCCGCCCGATCGCGTCGCCGGCGTCGTCATGATTACCGATGGCCGCGTCCACGACGTGCCTGCCCAGGCTGGCGCGCTGGGGTTTGCGGCGCCGATCCATGCGCTGATCACCGGTCACCAGGATGAACGCGACCGTCGTATCGCGCTGATCGCAGCGCCGCGGTTCGGCATCGTCGGCCAGTCGCAGACCATCACCTATCGGGTTGAGGATCACGGCGCTAACGAGACCAGCGCCGAAGTCACCGTCCGCCGCGACGGCACCGTGCTGGAGACCGACCGCGTTCCGGTCGGCGTGCCGCAGAAGGTTGAAATTCCGATCCCGCACGAAGGCCAGAATATCGTCGAAATCGAAGCTGCGCCGCTGCCTGGTGGCGAACTGACGACGGTGAACAATCGGGCGGTGGTTTCGATCGACGGCGTGCGCGACAAGCTTCGCGTGCTGCTGGTTTCCGGCGAGCCCAATCCTGGCGAGCGGACTTGGCGCAATCTGCTCAAGTCCGATCCGTCGGTCGATCTGGTGCATTTCACCATTCTGCGGCCGCCGGAAAAGCAGGATGGTACGCCGATCAACGAATTGTCGCTGATCGCGTTTCCGACGCGCGAACTGTTCCAGCAGAAGATCAATCAGTTCCAGCTCATCATCTTCGACCGTTACGCACGGCAGGGCGTGCTGCCGATGCTGTATTTCGACAACATCGCCCAATACGTGCGCGACGGCGGTGCCGTGCTGGTGGATGCCGGACCGGATTATGCGAGCCAGTTCAGCATCTGGCACACGCCGCTCGACGCCATCTTGCCGGCCGAGCCGAGCGGGCAGGTGACCGACCAGGCCTTCCATCCGCGCCTGACCGATCTCGGCAAGCGCCATCCGGTGACGCGCGGCCTCACGGGCTCGAACACGGATCCGCCGCACTGGAGTCAGTGGTTCCGCGTCGTCGACAGCGTCAACACCACCGGCACGACGATCATGAAAGGCCCCGACGACAAGCCGCTGCTCGTGCTGGGCCGTCAGGGCGAAGGGCGTGTCGCGCTGCTGTTGTCCGATCAGATGTGGCTGTGGGCGCGCGGCTTTCAGGGCGGCGGGCCGCAGCTCGATCTGCTGCGCCGGTTATCGCACTGGCTGATGAAGGAGCCCGACCTCGAAGAGGAGGCACTCCGCCTCAAGGTCAACGGACATAATCTCGTGGTGCAGCGACAGACTATGTCCGACCACGTCGCCGATGTGACTGTCACGTCGCCATCGGGCACAGCGCGCACCATCAAGCTCGATCCGGTGCAGCCCGGGCTATGGCAGAGCACGATCACGGCCAGCGAACTCGGCTTGTGGCGCGCGACTGACGGGAAGCTCAATGCACTCATCAATATGGGACCGGCCAATCCGCTTGAATTTGCCGAAGTGACATCGACTACAGACGTGCTGGCGCCGATCGCCAAGGCGACCGGTGGCTCATCGCGCCGGCTCGACGATGGCGACGGGCTCCAGGTGCCGCGTGTTGTCGCCGTACGCTCCGGCGATACCTATCAGGGCGATGGCTGGCTCGGGCTGAAGATGACCGACGCCAGCGTCGTGCGCGGCATCGGCGTGCTGCCGGTATTCGTCGGCTTGCTTGGGCTGTTGCTCCTGCTTGGTGGCCTCGCCGGGACGTGGGCGCGCGAGGGACGGTAGACTTATTCCGTCGCGAGGTCCCACTCCGCCCGCACGCGGCCCGTGACGCCATTGAAGGCCCCGTCAGCCAGTTCGGCGATCAGAACGCGTGCCGGGTCGACCGGGCCAGGCATGACGATGCGGCCCGCGGGCACGCGGCGGAATCCGGTCTTGCCGTAATACGGCTCGTCGCCCACCAGCAGCACCAGTCGGTGGCCGTGCGTCGCCGCCTCCTTGAGCGCGCGGGCAATCAGCGCCTGGCCGATGCCGCGCTCGCGAAATGCCGGCTCGACGGTGAGCGGGCCGAGCAGCAGCGCCTTGTGCTCGCCGATGCGAATGGGCGACAGCCAGACCGAGCCGACCAGCAACGTGCCGATGCGTGCGGTAAACGATAGATCGACGCTGTGCGGCACCTGCTCGCGCAGGCGGTACGCCGTCTTGGCATAACGGCCGGGACCGAATGTGCGCTCGTGGAGGCGCTCGATCCCTTCGGCGTCGTCTTTGCTTTCCGGCAGAATGGTCAGCGCAAGATCGTTCATGGCGCCGCCGCGTAGCATCTGGCCTTGCCGCGGTCCAGCGCGTGTCATTCCGGGGCGCCGCAAGCGGCGAGCCCGGAATCCATAATCACGATCCTCGGATTATTGCTTCTCGGAGTTGGAAATCTCGATTGACCGTGAGTATGGATTCCGGGCTCCGGCCTGTGGCCGGCCCCGGAATGACAGTTTTGGAGATTTGTGATGGGACTATTGGTTGACGGCGTCTGGCAAGAGGATGCTTCGCGCACCAAGGATGGCCATTTCGTCCGGCCGGTCACGCGTTTTCGCAATTTTGTTACGGCCGACGGCAGTGCCGGACCGGCCGGGGAGGGCGGGTTTGCGGCGGAGGCCGGCCGCTACCATCTCTACATTTCGCTTGCCTGCCCCTGGGCGCACCGCACGCTGATTTTTCGCGCGCTGAAAAAGCTCGACGACGTGATCTCGGTCTCCATCACCGAACCGCTCTATGGCAAGACCGGCTGGGAGTTCGGCAACACACCGGGAACGACGCCCGATACCGCCAATGGCAAGGCGACGATGGCCGAGGTCTATCTGTTAGCCGACCCGCGCTATAGTGGACGTGTCAGCGTGCCGGTGCTGTGGGACAAGAAACGCCGGACTATCGTCAACAACGAGTCGGCCGAAATCATTCGTATGCTCAATTCGGCGTTCGACGCTCTTACGGAGGTCAAGACCGACTATTATCCGGCGGCGCTGCGCGCAGAGATCGACCGCGTCAACGATCTCGTCTATCCGAACCTCAACAACGGTGTCTACCGCGCCGGCTTCGCTACCAGCCAGGCAGCTTATGAGGAAGCGGCGCGCGGCGTCTTCGACACGCTGGATCAGCTCGAGCAGCGGCTGTCAGAACAGCGTTATCTTGCCGGGCGGCAGATCACCGAAGCGGACTGGCGGTTGTTCACGACGCTGATCCGGTTCGACTCTGTCTATTTCAGTCATTTCAAATGTAATTTGCGTCGCATCGCCGATTATCCCAACCTGTGGAATTATCTGCGTGAGCTTTATCAGGTGCCGCGGATCGCCGAGACCGTCAGCATCGAGCAGATCAAGCGCCACTATTATGGGAGCCAACGGCAAGTGAACCCGACCGGCATCGTGCCGATCGGGCCCCTGATCAACTTTTCCGCACCGCATGATCGCGGGCGTTTCGTGTAGTGAAAACTGCCGCGCCGGCTACGGCGCGGCAGTTTGGTTTACCAGCCCGAGCCGTAATCCGGGCCGTATCCGTAGCCGTAATCGCAGGAGTCGTAATCATAATAGTCAGAATAGCCGTACCCGCAGGTCGGGCCGGCATAGGCGTACAGGCCGCCTATACCCCAGCCGCCAAAACCGCCGCGTCCAAAGCGCCGGCCGTGGCCGTAGGCGTAGCGGCCACCGCGGTAGCCGTTTTGTGCAAAGTTCCCGCGCACGCCGGCATTCGGAGCGAATGCGCGTGCCCCGCGGCCGGCCGCAAAGTTCCCGCGCGGAGCGGCCGCAAAGTTGCCACGGGCCATGCCGCCTCCGCCCATGCCACCGGGATGACCCATTCCGCCGCCGCCCATTCCACCGTAACTCATTCCACCGCCACCACCGGGACCGTGCCCTGCCGCCATGGCGCTGCCAGTCATCGTTGCGGCGCCAAGCGCTACCGCTGCGGCAACCGCGAACACTGTCTTACGCATTCAATTTCTCCTCTGGACGTCGACATTCGCGTCCTCAGCAAATAAAACGTGCGTTCGGCTGGATGGTTGCAGGCGCGGTAAAGCCGCTTGCCGAAAAACCCGTGGTAAATGGAAGAAGTCACGTTCAAATTGGAAAAACTCACGATCACTTTCACGCGTCAGTCGAAGTCGAAGACCGCAATGCCGCGCGTGTGAACGCCTCACCAGATTGTGGCAGGCCTGCGGCCTTCGAGCACTTCGGCAACACGGGCGCGGGTGGATGAAGTTGTCCCTTCGGGGAAAGCATCCGGCGCAAAAAATCCATGCGCGATGATTTCGCTGTTCGGTTGCGGCGGCGCGCTCTGGCGGAACGATCGCACCACATAGACTGCCACGTGATCGCGGTTGGTCGCGCGCCGGTTCCAATAAATGCCGAATAGCTCCGGTGCACCGGTCAGCTCGATATTGCCTTCCTCGCGCAGTTCGCGTTCGAGCGATTCGCCGAGCGCTTCACCGGGCTCGACGCCGCCGCCCGGCAAATGCCATCCCGTCACGTAACTGTGCTTGATGAGGAAGACGCGGCCCTGGGCATCGAAGACGAGTCCCCGAACGCCAACCGTCAGTCCGCGGGAATAGCGCCAATAGATGTGCAGCAGCCGGCGGATGGCAGGCTCGAACGGACGGCGAATGGCGTCGAAATCCATGGCGAAGTCCCACTAGCCATATTGTTTAGAAGCGTTCTAAGATAGTTTTCCGTTCTGCCATCATCATACGCAGGGGCGTCTCCGTGAAGCGTTTTGCCGACCTCAGCGAGCAGGAAGTGCTTGCGCTCGCGATTTCCAACGAAGACGAGGACAACCGGATCTACCGCTCCTTCGCCGATGCGCTGCGCAGCGCCTATCCGGATACGGCCGCAATGTACGACAAGATGGCCGAGGAAGAGATCAGCCATCGCGACATGCTGCTGGAGCTGCACCGCAAGCGATTCGGCGAGTTTCTGCCGCTCATTCGCCGCCAGGACGTCAAAGGCTTCGTTGCGCGGCGCCCGATCTGGCTCAATCGGCCGCTGGCGCTGGAGGCGGCGCGCAAGTTCGGCGAAGAAATGGAGTACGAAACCGCACGCTTTTATCGCCGCGCCGCGCATCAGGCACATGACGATGCCACGCGCGATCTGTTGCGCACGCTTGCCGAGGCCGAAGACAAGCATGAGCAGATCGCGCACCAACTCGGCAAGGACATCACGCCGGGCGAACGCGCCGCCGAAGACGAAACCGCCCAGCGCATGTTCGTGCTGCAATACGTGCAGCCGGGACTGGCGGGACTGATGGATGGCTCGGTGTCGACGCTGGCGCCGCTGTTCGCGGCGGCATTCGCCACCCACAACACTTGGTCGACATTCCTGGTGGGGCTTGCCGCGGCGATCGGCGCCGGCATCTCGATGGCGTTTGCCGAAGCGCTGTCCGACGACGGTTCGCTCACCGGACGTGGTGCACCGGTGGTGCGCGGCCTCGTCTGCGGCGGCATGACGGCGGTTGGCGGACTCGGGCACGCGCTGCCCTATCTCATTCCGCACTTCTACACGGCGACTATCATCGCTTTTGCGGTGGTCGCAGTCGAACTGGGCGTCATCTCCTGGATCCGGATGCGCTACATGGATACGCCGTTCCTGCAAGCATCCTTTCAGGTCGTGGTCGGCGGCGTGCTGGTGTTTGCCGCCGGCATCCTGATCGGCAGCTCGTGAGCGGGTTCGCCGCGCCGCGCGGATGCTGTTGTTCGACGCCTGATTCGCAGCGCATCATGTGACGATGTTCGTGCTCGCGCACCTGTCCGACCTGCACCTGGCGTCGCGGCCGCGCCTCACCGAACTCGCGAGCAAGCGTGGTCTCGGCTTCGTCAATTGGCAGCGCAAGCGCAAACACATTCACCGTCCGGAGATCGCCGACGCCATCGTGCGCGATCTGAAAGGTTTGTCGCCGGATCACATCGCGGTGACCGGCGACCTCGTCAATCTGTCGCTCGATGACGAATATCGCCGCGCCCGGGCCTGGCTCGCCGCTCTCGGCTCGCCGCATGATGTGACCGTCGTTCCCGGCAACCACGACGTCTATGTGCGTGCCGTGGTGTCGTCGCCCGCGGCCTATTGGGGCGATTACATGCGCGGCGATGACGGGCGTCAGGGTTTTCCGTTCGTGCGCCGGCGCGGCAACGTGGTGCTGATCGCGCTGTCGACTGGCGTGCCGACCGGGCCGTTCATGGCGACCGGCCGTCTCGGTGCGCACCAGCTCGCGGGGTTGGCCGGGGCACTCGACGCCACGCGCGACGCGTTTCGCGTCGTGCTGATCCACCATCCGCCGCTGAGCCCGCCCAAGCGCTTCATGCGGCGGTTGACCGACTCGGAGGAACTGCGCCGCGTGCTGGCGGAGCATGGCGCCGAGCTGCTCATCCACGGCCATGACCATCGCCGCGCCCTTGTCTGGCTCGACGGGCCGGATGGTTCAAAAATTCCCGCGGCTGGCGTGCCGTCGGTTTCAGCACGCGTGCCGCACGGCGGCGAAGATGGCGCCGGCTACACGATCTTCCGCATCGATGGCGAGAAGGCGGCGTGGCGCTGCGAGATGGTGGCGCGGCAACGCGGCGAAGACGGCGTTGTCCGCCAAACTGGAAGTCAGATGCTCTAGTGGTAGCGCGTCGCGATCAGCACACCGGCGGCGAACAGGGCCGCCACGCCGAGCGCAAAGCCGAACAGGAACGCGCCAGCTGCGCGCCAGCGCCGGCGGCGGCGTTCACGGTCGGCGACGCTGACCGCTACGCGTTGAATGAAGCCCGGATCCTCGTCCAGCGCCCGCTGCCGTTCGACGCATGCGGCGCGCCGCATAAGTCGTCACCGCTTTCACGATATCGGGAATTTCGTGCGAACTCGGCGAGCACGCGGCGCCCGATGCGGGTGTCATGCAGGAATCGGTAGGCGCGCTTGTCGCGGCCCATCGCGACGTGCGCCACGGCGTCGATCCACAGCCGGGGAGTTTCGCCACGGCTGACGCCGCGATCGAACAAATCGACGTCGGGTGGAATTTCGGCGAATAGCGGATCGAGCGCGTCGTCCAAGAGTTCGAGCCGCGCCAGTTCGGCATCGCGCAGATCGACGACGACGCTGGTCCGCTCGGCCGCTTCGACGCGCGCCTCGTGCATGGCCTCCTTAAGCGGCGAGGGCGGTTGCGCCTCGCCTGCCGGCGGCTCGGACTTACGGTTTCTGCCCCACATTCAGTGCCTTCCCCTGTCGCAAGAATACACCAACGCCTGTGGCGACAAAAAGGAACCGGGAGCCGCGCAGAGGCCAAAAGGCCAGCAATTATGGCCGATTCGGCGTCAATGCGCCCATTTCGCAGGCGTCAGGCGCGCGCGGGGGATGATTGCGGCGTGTCTAGACGCAACGGCCGCCGTCGACCTCGACGACGTTTCCGGTGAGGAATTGCGCGTCGTCGGAGGCCAGGAACAACGCCGTGCTGGCCATGTCCTGAACCTGGGCGAGCCGGCCGAGCGGTACGGTGGCGATGAATTTCTCCCGCATGCCGGGGGAGGGGCCCAAGAAACTCGGCAACAGCGGCGTGTCCGTTGCCACCGGGGCGATGGCGCAGACGCGGATGTGATCGCCCTCCAAGTTCGACGGCCAGCGACTTGGTCAGCGTGTGCACGGCGCCCTTGGTGGCGTTGTAGGCCGACAGTCCGGGCCGCGGCCGCAAGCCCGCGGTCGAGCCGATGTTGATGATGACGCCGCCGCCCTGTTTGCGGAAAACCGGCACCACGGCCTGGCAGCCGAAGAACACGCCTTTGACGTTGACCGCAAAAATGCGCTCGACCTCGTCTTCGGTGATGTCGAGCATCGGCTTGTTGACGTGGGTGGTGCCGGCATTGTTGACCAGAATATCGAGGCGGCCAAACGCCGACACCGTGTCGGCGACCGCAGCCTCGAACTCGGCCTTGTTGGCAACATCGCAGCGCAGCGCGATGGCGTTGTTGCCGATGGCGCGCGCGGCGGCTTTGGCTGCATCGAAATCGATGTCGGCAAGCGCCACGCGCGCGCCCTCGCGGGCATAGGTCTCAGCGATGCCTTCGCCGATGCCGGAGCCGGCACCGGTGACGAGCGCCACCTTGTGGTCCAGGCGCATGAGTTTTCCTCCCGTGCGCCCTTAAGGACCGGATCGTTATCGCCGCCGGCGCGGGCTTGCGCACCGGCTTGAGCTTATCACGATCGCTGCAGGTCCGCGGCCGCACCGGTGAGAACTTCGGCGATGCTTGCTTCAGTATCGGCGTTGGCCGCCAGCCGCTTGCGGACGATCTCGCGCAGATTGTCGAACGCGGCTTCAATCAGCGGCGGCAACTCGCGGCGGTCCTCGCGGCCGCCTCGCGCCTCGCGGCGCCAGCGATTAACGCGCTCGCCGAGCGCGGTCAGCCGGTCGAGCACCACGCCGACCAGATCGCGGTTGCTTTCGAGGTAAGCGCGGCCTTCGTCGGTGATGGTGTAGAGCTTTTTCGAGCCTTCGGTGGATGCGGTGACGTAACCGGCTTCCTCCAGATAGGTGAGGGTCGGATAGACGATGCCGGGGCTCGGCGAGTACCAGTCCGACGTCTTCTCCTCGAGCAGCTTGATGATCTCGTAGCCGTGGCGGGGCGCCTCGGCGATCAGCGCCAGTGCGACCAGCCGCAGATCGCCCTGCGCCAGCATGCGGCGGGCCCGCATGAGATCCTCGCCGCCTTCGCCAAAGCGGCCGCCGTGACGTCCGCCGCCGCCCCCGCCAAACCGCCACTGGTGGCGCCGGCCGGCGGCCCATTTTCCTTCGTGAGAGTGATGATGTCCGTGCATTTAAACTCCTTGGTTTGCACTAAGATATATCTCTAGATACATCACTATAAGTTATGTTTCAAGATATATCTTGGAAAAAATTTGACTCGTCTCTCAGGTTTTCGTATATTCGTATACGAATATACGGTGCAGAATATGACCTCTCGTGTTCACCCCTCGAATCCACTGGCCTTGGCGGTGCTGGCGCTGCTGTTCGAGCGCCCGATGCATCCCTACGAGATGGGCGTCGTCCTGCGGCAGCGGCACAAAGAGGACAGCATCAAGCTGCGCTACGGCTCGCTCTACACCGTGATCGAACTGCTGCTGAAACGGGGAATGATCGCGGCGAAGGAGACCGAGCGTGAAGGCCGCCGGCCCGAGCGCACCATCTATGAGATCACGCCAGCCGGTACCGAAGAACTGCACGACTGGATGGCCGATCTGGTCGGCGTCCCGGTGAAGGAATATCCGCAGTTCGAAGCGGCGCTGTGCCTGCTGCCGATTTTGCCGCCGGATGAAGCGCTGGCGCTGTTGCGTCAGCGCCTGAAACTGCTCGAACAGGATATCGCCCGGCTCGCCGGGCAGATCGCCGGCATCAGTACACAGAATTTTCCGCCGCTGTTTCTCGTCGAGACCGAGTACCGCCTGGCATTGATGAAAGCCGAAGAGGCCTTCGTCGCTGACCTCATTGGCCGCATCGAGAACGGCTGGGGTCCGATCGAGTTGTGGCGAGGTTTTCACCAGGACCGCCAGGCGACGCTGGCAAAACTTTATCGCGAATACGGAGGCGCCCCGATGACGTCCGACTAGTCCTGAAAACCGAACCCCGACGATGCTGGAACACCGCCGGGGCCGGTAACCCAAGACGAACGCGCGGAGCGCGCTGACTCAGGCACGCACACTCACGCTACCAGCCAACGCTCCGCGAGAACAGCCGCGTCGCTCACGCGACCGGACAATTGTTTCTTTGTACGGAGCAAAATCATGATGAAAGCAACGAACGATGCCGTCACGCCCGCCAAAGGCTACAAAGGCCTGGGCATGGAAGGCTTCATCGCCACCTGGTACGCACGCCAGACCGCCAAGGACATCGACGAATTTCGAAGCACGGCGCGGCGGCTTGCGCCGCAGATCAAGGCTGATGCACGCGTGCTGGAGATCGCGCCGGGGCCCGGCTACCTCGCCATTGAACTGGCGCGGTTGACCGGCTGCCGCATGATCGGGGTCGATATCAGCAAAACTTTCGTTGAGATCGCGACCGGCAATGCCGAGAAGGCCGGCGTCAATGTTTGCTTCGATGAGGGCGATGCGGCCGAGCTGCCCTATCCCGACGCTGTGTTCGACTTCATCGTGTGCCGGGCGGCGTTCAAGAACTTCTCGCGCCCGCTCGCGGCGCTCGACGAGATGTACCGCGTACTCAAGCGCGGCGGCAGCGCGCTTATCATCGATCTGCGCAAGGACTTTTCGCCCCACGAGATAGACGACTACGTCAAGGGCAGGGGCGCGATCAACGCGGCACTGATCAAGCTCACTTTCCATACCATGCTGAAGAAGCGCGCCTACACCCAGGACGGCATCAGGCAGCTGGTGTCGCAGTCGCAATTCCGGAACGGCGATCTGCAGTTCGAAGCCATCGGCTTTGAGCTGTCGCTGCAGAAATAATCTCCACCGAAACGATAACAGGCCGAACGGCGGCCGTTTTCACTCGACGGCCGCGGTTCACTGCATTAAATTCAATTGATGTTTGTCTCTTTCTTCCACGAGCTGCGCGCGGCTGGCGTGCCGGTGACGCTGCGCGAATATTTGACGCTGATGGAAGCGATGGAAAAGGACTTGGCCGATCGCCGGGTCGAGTCGTTCTACTATCTGTCGCGCGCGGCTCTGGTGAAGGACGAGCGCAATCTCGACAAGTTCGACCGGGTATTCGGCCATGTGTTCAAGGGCCTCGATCTGGTCGAGCAGGCTTTGGCTGCCGAAATTCCGATCGAGTGGCTCAAGAAGCTGACGGAAAAATATCTCACCGAGGAAGAGAAGAAGCAGATCGAGGCGATGGGCGGGCTCGACAAGCTTCTGGAAACGCTGCGCCAGCGGCTCGCCGAACAAAAAGGCCGCCACCAGGGCGGCAACAAATGGATCGGCACGGGCGGGACCTCGCCATTCGGCGCGTACGGCTATAACCCCGAGGGCATCCGGATCGGCCAGGACAAGAACCGCAATTTCCGTGCCGTCAAAGTCTGGGACAAGCGCGAGTTCAAGGATCTGGACGGCGATGTCGAGCTCGGCACCCGCAACATCAAGGTCGCGCTGCGGCGCCTGCGCAAATTCGCCCGCACCGGCGCGCCCGACGAACTCGATCTCGACGGCACCATCAAGGGCACCGCACACAAGGGCTATCTCGATATCCTGATGCGGCCGGAGCGCCACAACACCATCAAGGTACTGTTGTTCTTCGACATCGGCGGCTCGATGGACTGGCACATCAAGGCAACGGAGGAATTGTTCTCAGCCGCCAAGAGCGAATTCAAGCACATGGTGCATCTCTACTTCCACAATTGCCTTTACGAGCGGGTGTGGAAGGAGAACCGCCGCCGTTTTCAGGAGACGACGCCGACCTGGGACGTGCTGCATACCTATCCGCACGACTACAAGGTGATCTTCGTCGGCGACGCATCGATGTCGCCCTACGAGATCGTCGCGCCGGGCGGCTCGGTCGAGCATTTCAATGACGAGCCCGGCAGCGTTTGGATGGAGCGTGTGGCCCGCACCTATCCGTCCTGCGTCTGGCTCAATCCCGTCGCCGAGCACGAATGGGACATGACCGCCTCGATCCGCCTGATGCGGCAGATCATGGGCAACCGGATGTTCCCGCTGACGCTTGAGGGGCTGGACGGCGCGATGCGGGAACTCGGCAGGTAGCGTCTCGTGCCCTCATACTGTGCAGCGACCGCGTCAATCGGCGACAAATCGCGCCTTCCGAATCGCCACGGAGCCTCTATATTGGACCCATTGTTAACAACCGAAAGGAGGTGATCCAGTGTCTCATTGTCTATCGCCGCGGTCGCCGGCATCCGTGAACTGGATCCTCGCCTCTGCCGAGGTCCTCGCCTAGATGGCCTAAACCGCCATCTGGCTCACGTGCGTAAGGCAGACCATCGCCTACGCAACCGGGCCACGGCCTGACAATGGAAGGGCTCGCCCGCACAGGCGGCCCTTCTTTGTTTTGCGCTTTGCCTGTCGCGCACGTTTTTGTGTCCGCATTGTTACTCTGATGGTTCACAGCTATCAGGGAATGGGCGTATCCTGGCAAACACAGGAGCCTTCCATGCCCGCCGAAAAGTTCGACTTCCCGAACGCCCAGGGTCACACGCTCGCTGCTTTGCTTGACCGACCGGACGGGCCGGTGCGCGCGGTGGCGCTGTTTGCGCACTGCTTCACCTGCGGCAAGGACAACAAGGCGGCGCGGCGCATCGCCGAAGGCCTGAAGCTGCACGGCATCGCGGTGCTGCGTTTCGATTTCACCGGGCTCGGCGCCAGCGAAGGCGAGTTCGCCAACACTACGTTTTCGTCGAACGTCGACGATCTGGTCGCCGCCGCGGATCACCTGCGCCAGAAGCTTGCGGCGCCGGCGATCCTGATCGGTCACAGTCTCGGTGGCGCTGCGGTGCTCGCAGCCGCACACCGCATCGCCGAGGCGCGGGCCGTGGTTACGATCGCTGCGCCGGCCGATCCGGCGCATGTCACCGGCCTGCTCAAGGGGAAGGTCGCCGACATCGCGTTGCAGGGCGAGGCGGAAGTCACGCTTGGCGGGCGACAATTCCGAGTGCGCCGCGCTTTCCTCGATGACATTGCGGAGCAGATGCTGACGTTGCGCATCGCCAACCTGCAAAAGGCGCTTCTGATATTTCACTCGCCGACCGACGACACTGTCGGCATCGACAATGCGAGTCATATTTTCCTGGCCGCCAAGCATCCGAAGAGCTTCATCTCGCTGTCCGGCGCTGACCATCTGGTTAGCCGTCCGAGCGATGCCGCCTATGTGGCGAGTGTGATCGCCGCCTGGGCGGAACGCTATCTCGACATGGCCGCTGACACCCGGCCGAGCGATGATACCGCGGATCGCACCGTGCTGGTGCGCGAGACGCGGCGCGGCAAATTCCAGCAGGAAGTCATCGTCGGCCGGCATCGCATGCTCGCCGACGAGCCGGTGTCGTCGGGCGGCATGGATTCGGGGCCCAGTCCCTACGATTATTTGCTCGCCGGCCTTGGCGCCTGCACGTCGATGACGCTGCGGCTTTATGCCGACCGCAAGCAACTGCCGCTCCGGCAAGCCTCGGTGCGGCTCCACCACAGCAAGATCCACGCCGCCGATTGTGCCGAGTGCGAGACCAAGGAGGGCATGCTCGACCGCATCGAGCGCGTCATCATGCTCGACGGCGAACTCGATGCCGAGCAGCGCGCTCGCCTGATGGAAATCGCCGACAAATGCCCGGTGCACCGCACCCTTGAATCCGAGATCAATATCCGCACAGTGGAGGACAGAGCGAGGTCCGCCGGATAGCGCCGAAATAGAGCGGGCGCATAGCGTGCGGAGCAGGGCGGGCAGGGGCGCGGTGGTCACCAGGCGTAAGTTCGTTGTCTCTGCCGCGATCGTGGCATCCGGCGTTGTCCAGAGCACATTCAGCCGTGCGGAGGATTACCCGGCACGGCCGATCACGATCATCGTGCCGGCTGCAGCGGGCAGCCCAAGCGACTTTCCGGCACGTCTTGCCTCGCAAATCCTGCCGCCGCGATTGGGCCAGCCGATCGTGATCGAATACCGGCCTGGTGCGGCCGGCGCGATCGGAGCGCGCGCGGCCGCCGCAGCGGCTGCCCGACGGCTATACGCTGTTCATCGGTAATTCGAGTACGCTCGCGGCCATTCCCGCGGTGTCGGCGCATGCCGGCTACGATCCGGTCAAGGATTTTGCGCCGATCGTGGAAATCATGCGCAGCTTCCAGATCCTGGTCGTCGATGCGGCATCGCCATGGAAGACAGTCGCGGAACTCGTTGCCTATGCGAAAGCCAATCCGGGCAAGCTCAACTGCGGCAATACCGGAACCGGGGGGCTGCCCGATCTCGCCGCGCAACTGTTCATGATCCGCACCGGAACCAAAATGACCGGCGTGTCATATCGCGGCGGCAACCAGACCGCGACCGCCATCCTGGGCCGCGTCATCGACCTTACGTTCGAAACGGGCGCGTCGCTGGCGCCGCTGATCCGTGCCGGCAAGCTGCGGGCGCTCGCGGTGCAGAACGACGAGCGCTCGCTGCTGTTTCCCGACGTGCCCACCATGGCGGAGGCCGGCGTGCCGAATTGCCTGGCGCAGACCTTCTTCGGTCTGGTTGCACCTGCTGCGACGCCTGCGGCCATCATCACGCGCGTCAACGCAGCGGTGAACGAGGGTATGCGCGCTGCCGCCATGCAGCGCATGGTCACAAACATCAGCAGCACGTCGAAACCGAATACGCCGGCCGAGTTCGCGCAGTTCATCGCCGAGAACTACCGGAAATGGGCCGAGGTTGGCCGTACCGCGCACATCACAGTCGATTGAAGCTTGAATGAGTGAAGAACAAACTGAACTTGCCGGCAGAGTTGCGCTGGTCACAGGCGCGAGCCGCGGCATCGGACGCGGCATTGCATTGGAACTGGCGTCGGCCGGCTGTGACATGATGCTGACGGCGCGTGACGCCGAGGCGCTGGAGAGTGTTGCTACCGAAGTGCGCGGGCTTGGCCGCAAGGCGGCCATTTATCCGGCTGACCTGACGGCGACCGCCGAACCGGCAGGATTGATCGACGCACTGACGCGTGACTTCGGCCGCCTCGACATTCTGGTCAACAATGCCGGCAGCGTGCGCCGCGGCAATTTTCTCACCCAGCCCGAAGCGGACTGGCGCGATGGCTTCGAGCTGAAATTCTTCGCTCACGTATGGCTGTGTCGCCTCGCGTGGCCGCTGTTGAAGGCTTCGGAGGGTTCGGTTGTCTTTATCGAGGGCATCGGCGCCCGCGCACCGGTCGGCGATTACATGATCGGCGCCTGCGCCGTCGGCGCGGGCTTGGCCTTCATGCGCGCGCTGGCGGATGTGGGCAAACGCGACGGCGTGCAGGTTAATGCCGTCAATCCTGGATCGGTAACGACCGACCGTTTCCGGCATCGCCTCGACATCATCATGAAAAAGACCGGGCTCGACGAGGCGGCTGCGATCGAGCGCCATCGCCGCGAACTCGACATCACCCGCTTTGGTACGCCGGAAGACATCGCCGGACTTGTGCGGTTCATTGTGTCGCCGCGCGGCAGACTGATCCACGGCGCGTCGCTCGACATGGATGGCGGGCAGGGCGTGCCGCTGCGCATGTCGAATTACGATTAAGTGCGCAGGAGGCCTTGGTGAGCGAGATCACGCGTCCCGCGCGTCACGTCCCGGTGCTGATCGTCGGCGGTGGGCCGGTCGGGCTCGCGCTCGCCGCCGAGCTTGGCTGGCGCGGCGTCGTCTGCGAACTGGTGGAGCAGGGCGACGGCACGATCTCGACGCCGAAGATGAACGAGGTCAACACTCGCACCATGGAGTTTTGCCGGCGCTGGGGCATCGCCGAGACGGTGCGCAGTTGCCCGTTTCCCGGCGACCATTCGCTGGATGTGGTGTTCGTGACGAGCTTGAGCGGCCATGAGTTGGCCCGGATGCGTCGGCCGACGCGTGCGCAACAGAAAGCCGACAGCGTCAGCCCCGAACGCCTGCAAATCTGCTCGCAGCTCTGGTTCGATCCGATCCTGCAGGCATTCGCGCAGGCGCAGCCGGGAGTGACGCTGCGCTATCGCACCCGGCTTGAGGCGTTCGAGCAGATCGACGACGGCGTGACGGCGGAGCTGCACGATCTGAAAACAGGGCAGCGTCGAAACTGTGCGCGCGGATTACCTCGTCGGCTGCGACGGCGCCAACAGCACGATCCGCGATACGCTTGGCATTGCGCTGCAAGGGCAGGGCACGCTGGGCCATCCGGTGCACCTTTACTTCCGCGCGCCCGATTTGTTGGCCCAGTGCGGCCGCGAGCCGGGCGTATTCTTTCTCGCCATCGACCGCCATGGCCTGTGGGCCAACATTCGCGTCATCGATCCCGCGAGTGGGCTGTGGCGGCTGATGGTGCTCGACACCGACGGCAGGCAGACCCCGGACAGCATCGACCGCACCGCCTTGCTGCAGCGGGCGTCGGGCCGGCCGATCGACGTCGAGTGGAAGGGCCTGAGCATCTGGACGCGCAAGAGCGTCGTCGCCGAGCATTACGCCAAAGGCCGCGTGTTTCTTGCCGGCGATGCGGTGCACCAGCTGTCGCCGACCGGCGCGCTCGGCATGAATACCGGCATCGGCGATGCGGTCGACCTCGGCTGGAAGCTTGCCGCGGTGCTGCAGGGCTGGGGCGGCGGCAATCTGCTGGCATCGTATGACAGCGAGCGGCGGCCGATTGGCCTCCGCAATGTGCGCATGGCGACCGAGTTTCATCTGGCGCATGGCGCGTTCGTGGGCGACATGGCGGCGATCGAAGATGAGTCCGAAGCGGGTGACGCAGTGCGCCGGAAATTAGGCGAGGGTCTCACCAAAACGATCGGCCGCATGTTCCGCACCGCGGGCTTGCAGCTCGGCTATCGCTACGAGGCGTCACCGATCTGCATCGCCGAACGACACCCCGCCAGCCGATGATCCTGAAACCTTTACGCCGTCAGCGCACCCCGGGTGCCGTGCGCCGCACGTCTGGCTGAGCGACGGCCGCTCGATCCTCGATTTGTTTGGCCGTGGGTTTGTGCTGCTGAAATTCGGCGAAGCGCACACGGCCGCGCTTGAGGAGGCGGCGGCAACATCCGGCGTGCCGCTTACGGTCGCCGTCTTGTTTGAGCAGGAGGCGGCGGCGCTTTATGGGCGGCATCTGGTGCTGGTGCGGCCCGATGGGCACGTCGCCTGGCGCGGCGATGCGCTGCCCGCGAATGCTGATGCGCTGCTTGATCGCGTCCGTGGCGCTATTTGAGCCTCGCCGCGCACCGCCTTGATCACTTCCGGAATCGCCGGGTCATTCCCCGGCGCCATGATGTGGGCGCCAGCGATGCCGGGGATGGTTGAAAGCTCGGCGATCAGATCGGCGCACAGGCGCACGCCCTCGCGCTCCGGCTCCGCCGCGTCCTCCATGCGCTTGATGATCGCGTCGGAAATGATTGTGCCGAACAGATGGCTCTTCATCCAGGCCGCCGATTTGGCCGAACGCAACGGCGTCACGCCGATCAGGATCGCGAGCTTCTGCGTCAGTCCGGCCTGTTCGAGCGCCCCGGCGTAGCGGCGCACGATGGCCGCATCCATGCAGAATTGAGTCTGCGCGAACTGCGCGCCGGATTTGATCTTGGCGGCGAGCGCCTTCGGCTCCCAGCCGGCCTGCGGGTCGATCGGCATGTCGGCGGCGCCGATGAAGAACGCGGCCTTGCCGCCGACCTTGCGCCCGGTGGGCAAGGTACCATCGTCGCGCAGGCGGCGCGCGGTCTCGATCAGCGTGCTGGAGTTGACGTCGAACACCGGCTTGGTGTCGGGCTGATCGCCGGACTTGGGGTCGTCGCCGGTGAGCAGGAGCAGGTTGTGGATGCCGAGTGCCGCAGCACCCATCAGGTCGCCCTGAAGCGCGAGGCGGTTGCGGTCGCGGCAGGTGAGCTGCAGGATCGGCTCGATCCCCATCCCGTGCAGGATCGTGGCGGCGGCCAGTGCGCTCATGCTGGCGCGGGCGCCGGCACCGTCGGTGACGTTGACCGCATCGGCGACGCCCACGAGCCTTTCCGCCTTGCGGCGCAGGTCGTCGGCGTCGCATGAGGCCGGCGGTGCGATTTCGGCGGTGATGGCGAAACGGCCGGCCCGCAGCCGCTCCTCGAACGTGCTTGGGCCGGGTGTGCTGTCGTTCATGGTGATCTCGGCGGGAAGAAAATGACTGGGCCCTGGGGCCGGCGTCGACTGGTTGGCAGGTCTGCAGCGCTTATATGGTTTACCTCAGGCCTGCAACGAACGCCTTACCGGACCTTCCTGGACAGGAAAGCGCTGTGCCTTTAGAGAGTTACCCAAGATGAGCGGCGTCAACGACATCAGGTCCCATTTTCTGAACTATTTCGCGCGCGAGGGCCACGAAATCGTGCCCTCGTCGCCGCTCGTGCCGCGCAATGATCCGACCCTGATGTTCACCAATGCGGGCATGGTGCAGTTCAAGAACGTCTTCACTGGCCTGGAAAAGCGCCCCTATGTGCGGGCCACCACGGCGCAGAAATGCGTGCGCGCCGGCGGCAAGCACAACGACCTCGACAATGTCGGCTATACGGCGCGGCACCACACGTTTTTCGAGATGCTCGGCAATTTCTCGTTCGGCGATTATTTCAAGGAGCGCGCCATCGAGCTTGCCTGGAATCTGGTGACCAAAGAGTTCGGCGTGCCGGCCGAGAGGTTGACCGCCACCGTCTATATCGACGACGACGAAGCTTTCGGGCTGTGGAAGAAGATTTCCGGTCTGCCGGAGCGGCGGATTTTGCGCATCGCCGGCTCGGACAATTTCTGGGCGATGGGCGACACCGGGCCGTGCGGCCCGTGCTCGGAGATCTTCTACGATCATGGCGATCAGGTCTGGGGCGGCCCGCCCGGAACGCCGGAAGCCGACGGCGACCGCTTCACCGAAATCTGGAATCTGGTGTTCATGCAATACGAGCAGCTTGCCGGTGGCAAGCGGCTCGACCTGCCGCGGCCGTCGATCGATACCGGCATGGGGCTCGAGCGCATGGCGGCGGTGCTGCAGGGCACCTACGACAACTACAAGATCGATCTGTTCGCCGCGCTGATCGAAGCCGTGGCCGATCTCACCGGCGTCGATCCGGAAGGCGAGCGCAAGGCCTCGCATCGCGTCATCGCCGACCATCTGCGGGCGTCGGCGTTTCTGATCGCGGACGGGGTGCTGCCGTCGAATGAAGGCCGCGGCTATGTGCTCCGCCGCATCATGCGCCGCGGCATGCGCCATGCCGAGCTCCTTGGCGCCAAGGAGCCGCTGATGTGGAAACTGGTGCCGATTCTGGTGCGCGAGATGGGGCAGGCGTATCCGGAGCTGCACCGCGCCGAGGCGCTGATCACCGAGACGCTCAAGCTCGAAGAGACGCGCTTCCGCCGCACGCTGGAACGCGGTCTTGCGATCCTCGACGATGCCTCGAAGTCGCTCAAGCAGGGCGACATGTTCGATGGCGTTACCGCATTCACGCTGTACGACACCTACGGCTTTCCGCTCGATCTCACGCAGGACGCGCTGCGGCCGCGCGGCATTGGGGTCGACCTGGCGGCGTTCGACGACGCCATGGAGGAACAGCGCAAGAAGGCGCGCGCGTCATGGGCCGGTTCGGGCGAGGCGGCCGATGCGGCGGTGTGGTTTGCGCTGCGCGAAAAGCTCGGCGGCACCGAATTTCTCGGCTACGAAACCGAGCGCGCGGAGGGCGTCGTCGCGGCGCTCGTGCGTGACGGCAAGGAAGTTGCGCCACTGCAAAAAGGCGAGACCGGAATTGTCGTGCTCAACCAGACGCCGTTCTATGGCGAATCCGGCGGCCAGATCGGCGACATCGGCGTGATGACCGGCGACGGCGTGCGCTTCCGCGTCACCGACACGCAGAAGCAGGCCGGCGATGTTTTCGCGCATACCGGCGTAGTGGAAGAAGGGACGTTGAAGCCCGGCGCGGCGCTCGCGCTCGAAGTCGACCACGCCCGCCGCGGCGCGATCCGCAAGAACCATTCGGCCACGCATCTGTTGCACGAAGCGTTGCGCCAGGTGCTCGGCGATCACGTCGCGCAAAAAGGCTCGCTGGTCGCGCCCGACCGGTTGCGCTTCGATTTCTCGCATCCGAAGCCGATCTCGAGCGACGAACTTGCGCGCGTCGAGGATATTGCCAACGACATCGTGCTGCAGAACTCGCCGGTGACGACCCGGGTGATGGCGCTTGACGACGCGCGGCAATCCGGCGCGCGCGCGCTGTTCGGCGAGAAATACGGCGACGAGGTCCGTGTCGTCGCCATGGGTGATGCTGGCGGCAATACCATGGGCTGGTCGGTCGAGCTGTGCGGCGGCACGCATGTCAGGCGCACCGGCGATATCGGCATCATTTCCGTCGTCGGCGAATCCGGCGTCGCGTCCGGCGTGCGCCGCATCGAAGCGCTGACGGCGAAGGCCGCGCGCGACAACGCAAATAATTTTGCGCGGCTTGCCAAGACGACAGCCTCCGAATTGCGGGTGCCGGTGGACGAGATTCCGAACCGCGTCACCGCGTTGCTCGACGAGCGCAAGCGGCTGGAGCGCGAGCTCTCAGAGGCGAAGAAGAAACTCGCCATGTCCGGCGGAATGGGTGGCGGCGCTGCCGCCGCGGGTGATGGCGCTGACGGCGTGCGCACCGTCGGGGACGTGAAACTGATGGCGCGCGCGGTCGACGGCATCGATTTGAAGGATCTGCGCAGCCTGGCCGACGAAGGCAAGAAGCAGGTCGGCTCGGGTGTGGTCGCTATCGTCGGTGTTACCGGCGATGGCAAGGCCGGCATCGTGGTCGGCGTCACCAACGATCTTGTGGCGCGTTTCAGCGCGGTCGATCTGGTGCGCAAGGGCGCCGAGGCGCTCGGCGGCAAAGGCGGTGGCGGCCGGCCCGACATGGCGCAGGCCGGCGGTCCGGACGGCTCGAAGGCTGACGCCGCGCTCAAGGCGATCGAAGCGGCGCTAGGCGCCTGAGCGTTCGGCCGCTCAAATTTCAACGATCATGCCGTCTTCGGCCGTCTCGAACGGAAGTTCGCCGCGGCGTGCCAGCATGTCGGTGCTCATGTGGGTGAGGATCAGCCGCTTCGGCCGGATCTGGCCGAGCCGGCGTTCGAGCGCGGACAGCACCATGTGCGTCTTGACCTGTTTGTCGCGCATGTAAGCTTCGCAGATGAACAGATCGGCCTGATGCCCGATCTCGATCAGGGCGTCGGTCCATTCGGTATCGCCGGAAAAACCGATGACTTTGCCTTCCGCCTCGAAACGGAAGCCGAGACAGGGCCCCGCGCGATCGTCGTGGACGACGTGATAGGGCGTCACCTTGATCGCGCCGACTTGGCTACGCCGGCCGATTTCCAGCTCGCGCAGCGTCAAGGGGAAGCGCAGCTGCAATTCGTTCGCGCCTGGGAAAGCCAGCTCGACCAGCTGCGGAAGCCGCGTCTTCAGTCCGGGGGGGCCGGCGATGATGAGCGGCCGCTCGCGCTTGCGCACATAATTGGCTTCGAGCAGAAAAAACGGCAGGCCACCGACATGATCGGCGTGAAAGTGCGAGATGAAGATGACGTCGACGTCATTGCGGTCGATCGCGAGCCTGTTGAGCGCCACGAGAGATGATGCCCCGCAATCGATGAGGACATTGATCCCGTTGCCGACCAGGTGAAAGCAGGTGTTGAATCGTCCGCCCGATCCAAACGCATCGCCGCAACCGACGAACTGCAGGTGCATGGATTCCCCTCGCGGTGCCGCGACTGGCCGCGCCCGATCTTCTAGGGGAAGGCGAGGAAAGGACAAGAGCCGGACGCCGCGCTCCCGGTGGCGGCCCCGGTAAATGCCAGAAATTGCCCGCAAATCCCTCCGGTCGAAAATCGCGTAAGTGGCTGGGCTGACACTATTATTTTACCTTTGCGGGATTCACTGAGAGGTGTAGGCTTAAACCATGCGCGGAACTCGGCAGCCTGGAGCAAGCCGGTGTGCCATCATCGCACCACAAAATGGCGCATGGTGCGGTCGCAGTTGACGGTCTGGGCGGGACGAGAGGGGACAGTCGGGTGTTGCATCGAACGAAGCAGTCCGCCGCATTCGCGGCGCTGATGCTTACCGTTGCGCTCTCGGGTTGCGCCAATCCCGAGGTTCTTGATTCCAACGAGCGCTGGTTTCAGCGGTCGTTCGATATCAGTGGCCGCAACGGCGGCTACACGTTCTCCGAGCTCAAGGACACCAGTGAGCGGAACCGGCCGGCCGATCCCAATGAATTGGTAAGTCCGAATGGCGCTTGTCCAGCACCGGCCGCGGTGGCGCCGGCAGCACCGGCGACAGCCGGTCCGGGCGTGATGCCGAATGGCGCTCCTCCTGACGCTGGCGCGCCGTCGGAGCTCGGCGCGCCCATCGCGCTCGGCATGACGGAATGCCAGGTGGTCGATCGCGCCGGCGCGCCGGCGTCGGTGCAGATCGGCACCAATCCGAACGGCGATCGTACCGCTCTGGTCAGCTACAACAGCGGCCCGCGACCCGGCATCTACCATTTCGAGCGCGGCCGTCTGATGGACATGGACCGGGTTGCGGTGGCCGCGCCCGAGCCGAAGGTGCTGAAGAAAAAGCCGAGGGTGGTGAAGAAGAAACCGGCCGTCAGCAGCGCGGCTGTGCCGGAACGCGTCTCAACGCAGTAATCGTCAAGAGCACAGTTGTGTCTTCGCGCGGGTGATGTTCGGGCTTGCGATCGACGTCCTATGCGGATTCAAAGTCAGGGCGGCGTTTCAGGTTGTTCTGAAACGCCGCCCTGATGACTTAGCGAACGCGTCCGAGAGGGGACGCGTCTCTTCGCTGCCTTACGCAGCCTTTGCGTAGGCGACGTCGTAACGGTCCGCGTTCATCACTTTGGCCCACGCCGCCACGAAGTCCTTCGCGAACTTCTCCTTGGAGTCGGCGCACGCATAGACTTCCGCAAACGCGCGGAGCTGCGAGTGCGAGCCGAAGATTAGATCGACGCGGGTCGCGGTCCACTTGGCTGCCTTGGTCTTGCGGTCGTGGCCTTCGTAGGTGCCCTCACCGGAGGGCTGCCACTCCGTCGCCATGTCGAGCAGGTTGACGAAGAAGTCGTTCGTCAGCTTCTCAGGCTGCTTGGTCAGGACGCCGTGCTTGGACCCGCCCGCATTGGCGCCGAGAACCCGGAGCCCGCCGACCAGAGCCGTCATTTCCGGTCCGGTCAGCCTGAGCAACTGCGCCTTGTCGATCAACGCCTCTTCGGGCGCCATAAGATTGCCGCTGCGGTAGTAGTTGCGGAAGCCGTCGGCGACAGGCTCGAGCGGTTTGAACGACTCGACATCGGTCTGCTCTTGCGACGCGTCCATGCGGCCCGGCGTGAAGGGCACCTTCACATCCACCCCGGCGTCCTTCGCGGCCTTCTCGACCGCGGCGTTGCCGGCGAGAACGATCAGGTCGGCCAACGATACCTTCTTGCCGCCTGCGCCGTTGAACTCTTTCTGGATCGCTTCGAGCTTCTGCAGCACGGTCGCGAGCTGCTTGGGCTGGTTGATCTCCCAATCCTTCTGGGGGCTGAGACGGACACGCGCGCCGTTCGCGCCGCCGCGCTTATCGGAGCCGCGGAACGTCGAGGCTGACGCCCAGGCGGTGGAGACGAGCTGGGAGACCGACAGGCCGGCCGCAAGGATCTTGGCCTTCAGTGCGGCAGCGTCCTTGTCGTCGATCAGCGGATGATTTGCCGCCGGGATCGGGTCCTGCCAGATCAGCGTTTCTTTCGGCACGAGCGGGCCGAGATAGCGCTGGATCGGACCCATGTCACGATGCGTAAGCTTGAACCACGCGCGCGCAAACGCGTCGGCGAACTGATCCGGATGTTCATAGAACCGGCGCGAAATCTTCTCGTAGGCCGGATCCATCCGCAGCGACAGGTCGGTCGTCAGCATGGTCGGAACATGCTTCTTCGACTTGTCGTGAGCGTCCGGGATGTTGGCTTCGGCGCCTTTCGCCTTCCATTGATAGGCGCCGGCCGGGCTCTTGGTCAGCTCCCATTCGTACTTGAACAGGTTGTCGAAGAAGTGGTTGCTCCATTTCGTCGGCGTCTGCGACCAGGTGACTTCGGGCCCGCCGGTGATGCTGTCGGCGCCGATGCCGGTGCCAAACTTGCTCTTCCAGCCGAGGCCCTGATCTTCGATGGCGCCGCCTTCCGGCGCCGCACCGACCAGCGACGCATCGCCGGCGCCATGGGTCTTGCCGAAGGTGTGGCCGCCGGCGATTAGCGCGACGGTCTCCTCGTCGTTCATCGCCATGCGGAAAAACGTCTCTCGGATGTCTTTTGCCGCCGCGACCGGGTCAGGCTTGCCGTTCGGACCTTCCGGATTGACGTAGATCAGGCCCATCTGCACGGCGCCGAGCGGATTCTGCAGCTGCCGTTCGCCACTGTAGCGCTCGTCGCCCAGCCACGTTCCTTCCGGGCCCCAGTAAAGTTCCTCGGGCTCCCAGACATCGGCGCGGCCGCCGGCAAATCCGAATGTCTTGAAGCCCATCGACTCCAACGCGACGTTGCCGGCGAGAACCATCAAGTCGGCCCAGGACAGCTTCCGGCCATATTTCTGCTTGATCGGCCACAGCAGCCGGCGCGCCTTGTCGAGGTTGGCGTTGTCCGGCCAGCTGTTCAACGGCGCGAAACGCTGCTGACCGGCTCCGGCGCCGCCGCGGCCATCAGCGATGCGATAGGTGCCCGCCGAGTGCCACGCCATGCGGATCATCAATCCGCCGTAGTGCCCGAAGTCGGCCGGCCACCAATCCTGCGAAATCGTCATCAAGCCGGTGAGGTCCTTGATCACCGCGTTCAGGTCGAGCGACTTGAACTCCTTGGCGTAGTCGAACTCCTTGCCCATCGGATCGGACAGGCTGGAATTCCGATGCAGTACGTCGATGTTGAGGGTATCGGGCCACCAGTCGCGGTTTGTGTGCGCTTGGCTGAACGGGCACTTGCCCGCGCTGTCGGATTTTGCGTCCATGACTTTTCTCCGGTCGCGTTCTGGATTTTTCCGGTTCGGTATACAGGGATAGCCAATTCTTGGAAAGTGCGGTGGCCCCCCGCATAGTCGCATCACCAATGATCGAATTGCAGGCGCTCGCTTGTCGGCCGCACGGGCTGACGTTATAAGCCCCGCGCGGTTCCGCCTCCCTTTCCAGGTCCATGCAAGGATGATTTGATGGCCATCGAGCGTACCTTTTCCATTATCAAGCCCGATGCCACGGCGCGCAGTCTCACCGGCGCCATCAACGCGCTGATCGAGAAAGCCGGGTTGCGGATTGTCGCGCAACGTCGTGTGCGCATGACCCGTGAGCAGGCCCAGACCTTCTATGCGGTCCACCGCGAGCGCCCGTTTTTCGGCGAACTGGTCGAGACCATGACCGCCGGGCCCGTCGTGGTGCAGGTGCTTGAGGGTGAGAATGCGATTGCCGCCTACCGCGATCTGATGGGCGCCACCGACCCCGCCAAAGCCGCGGCCGGCACCATCCGCAAGCTCCACGCCAAGTCGATTGGGGAGAACTCGGTGCACGGCTCCGACGCTCCGGCCACGGCGGAAAAGGAAATCGCTCAGTTCTTTTCCGGCAACGATATCGTCGGCTGACGCCGAAGCGGGGCGCATCTCTCTCGCATCGTTGCCGCGTTTTCGCCTAGTGTTGGCGTGTGACCTGTCCCGGATGGCGGGCAGGGATGCGAAGCGATTCCTGAGGCGACATGCTGCAGGCGGGTATCGGCGAGATGGCGCACGCGCCGTTCTGGGGCGCGGCGCTGGAGATTGTGCTCGTCGACCTGCTGCTCTCCGGCGACAACGCTGTGATCATCGCCATGGCATGCCGGGGATTGCCCAGGCAGCAGCGCAAGTGGGGCCTCATTATCGGCGCCGGCGTGTCGGTGACGTTGCTCGTTGTCTTTGCCGGCGTGCTCACACGGCTCATGCAACTGCCGTATGTCAGACTGATCGGCGGCTTGGCGCTTATCTTTATCGCCGCCAGGTTGCTCGTTACCGAACAGCGTGAAGAGAATGAAATCGAGGCCTCTACCCAGCTCTGGCACGCCGTATGGACCGTGTTCGTCGCCGATCTGGTGATGAGCTTCGATAATATCCTTGCGGTCGTACAGGTCGCACGGGGCGATCTGGTGCTGCTCGCCGTCGGTCTCGCCGTTTCAATTCCGATCGTGATCGCCGGCGCGGCGCTGGTCACGGGATTGCTCGATCGGCTGCCGATCCTGATTTGGGCCGGGTCGGCTCTGCTCGGCTGGGTCGCCGGACAAACAATTGTCCGCGATGATGCACTCGGCAGTCTCATCTCAGGCAGCAGCAATACGGCCGGAAGCCTCGAATGGTTCGCCGGCGGTGCGGGTGCCGTGCTCGTCGTTGTAGTTGGTGGACTCTGGCGCCACTGGCGGCTGGCCGGTTCCCGAGCATCGCCGTGAAGCAAATAGGTTTGATGAAAAGTTTTGTTGAAGCCGTGCAGATGTTTCGCTTTCAGTGAACTGCATCAACATACAAATGATTTGCATTTTACAGCTGACGCTGAATTTGATTGCACGCTGATTGTAGCCATCCTTGCGCCGTATTCGTCCGCTTTTCTGTCATGGCAATCGGATTTTGGCCATTCGGCCGGTGCTGTCTTGTCAACGATCGCTTCGGGCTTCCCCAGAATCTGTTTTGTGGCGCGGAACGCGGCGGCCATCTTGGCGTCGCGGCTCGTGTCTTCTTTGGCATGCTGACTGACTTAGGAGGCAGACGATGCAGAAGGGCACCGTCAAATGGTTCAACCCGACCAAAGGCTACGGGTTCATCAAGCCGGCCGACGGCGACAAGGATGTGTTTGTCCACGTTTCCGCCGTGGAACGTGCGGGCCTCCGCTCGCTCAATGAAGGCCAGGCGATCGAATACGAACTGGTCACGAATCGCGGCAGGACATCGGCGGAAAATCTGAAAGTTGCGTGAGGCGATCCGGTTTCCCCGGATTTCGTAACCCCCGGATTCGCGTCTGGGGGTTTGTTTTGCGTTCGCTGTTTGGCGGCAACGCGCTTTCAGGTAAATTTCAGCGCTTCGCAGCGGCGTTGAGTTTTGCGCGGTCTTCCGCGACCGTGCGCAGTGCCCGCGGATAGATGCGGTGCTCGATTTCCAGCACGCGTTGCGCGAGGCTTTCTTCGGTGTCGCCGTCGCGCACCGGAACCGAGCCCTGCAGCACGATCGGTCCGGAATCCATTTCCGGCACCACGAAATGCACGGTCGCGCCGTGTTCCTGGGCGCCGGCTTCGAGCGCGCGGCGATGGGTATGCAGGCCCTTGAACTGTGGCAGCAGCGCCGGATGGATATTGAGCATTCGCCCGCTCCAGCGGCGCACGAAGTCTGCAGTCAATAGCCGCATGAAGCCCGCGAGGCACACAAGATCGACCCGATGCGCTTCGAGCTGCGCGTCGAGCGCTTGCTCGAACGCCCCACGGTTCTCCTTGAACGGCCGGTGATCGACGACGGCAGTCGCGATGCCGGCGTCGTGCGCATAGGCAAGGCCCGCGGCATCGGGATTGTTCGAGATGACGAGAACGATCGCTGCGGGGTAATCGGCCGCCTTGGCGGCTTCGATCAGCGCCACCATGTTGGAGCCCCGCCCGGAAATCAGAATGGCGACGCGCAGCTTCTGGGCGCGCTGTTCGGTCATCCCGTCACCCGCCAAGATCGAGCCGTCCGCGAAACTCGACCTTGTGATCGCCGCTCTGTTCGACGACTTCGCCGAGCCGTACGACGGTCTCGCGCTTGGCGGCAAATTGCGCGCACGCCGCGTCGGCCTCGCGCGAATTGAGGATCGCGATCATGCCGACGCCGCAATTAAAGGTGCGCAGCATCTCGTATTCGGCGATCTTGCCGGTGCCGGCTAGCCACTTGAACACCGGCAGCACGGGAACGCGGTCAAGTTCGATGGTGACGGAAAATCCCGGCGGCAGTACGCGCGGAATATTGTCGACAAAGCCGCCGCCGGTGATGTGAGCGAGCGCCTTGACGGCTTTCGTGTTGTGGATCGCGGCCAGACAGGACTGCACATAGAGCCGTGTTGGCGTCAGCAGCGCCTCGCCGAGCGAACGTGACGGTTCGAACGGCGCCGGCGCCGTCCAAGCGACACCGGCGTCGGCCACGACCTTGCGCACTAGCGAAAAGCCGTTCGAATGCACGCCCGAGGAGGCGAGCCCGACAACGACATCGCCCACCGCAATGTCGGTGCGAGGGAGGAGTTCGGCGCGTCCGACGGCGCCCACCGCAAAGCCGGCGAGGTCGTACTCGTTGCCCTGATAAAGGCTGGGCATTTCCGCTGTCTCGCCGCCGATCAGCGCGCAACGCACCTCCCGGCAGGCTTTGGCGACGCCGGCCACCACCGCCGCTCCCGCGGCCGGGTCGAGCTTGCCGCAGGCGAAGTAGTCGAGAAAAAACAGCGGCTCGGCGCCCTGAACGACGAGGTCGTTGACCGACATGGCGACCAGATCGATACCGATCGTGTCGTGACGCCCGGTCTCGATGGCGATCTTGACCTTGGTGCCGACGCCATCGGTCGCCGCGACCAGGATGGGGTCCTTAAATCCCGCCGCCGCGAGATCGAACAGGCCGCCAAAACCGCCGATTTCGGCGTCGGCGCCGGGCCGCGCGGTGCCACGCACCAGCGGCTTGATCAACTCAACCATGCGGTTGCCGGCGTCGATATCAACACCGGCGGCCGCGTAGCGTGCCTCATCCACGAGAGCCACCAATTCGCCTACGAGGATCGTTACTCCCCGGCGGGGAGGACGTGTTCGAGGCCTCGGTACGGCGGAATCGCGGGGTGTGCAAGCGCGCGGCGCGCGATATAATTGATCACGGAGGAGGGCCGCCCCAAAGCCGGGTTGGATCATCCAGGGCGGCCGTCACCGGACGTCGCCGTATCCGACCAATAGAGCAGGGGGCGCGCGGAGCCGGGGCGTGGTTAGCATTCCCAACCTGATTACTCTGGGGCGCATCATCCTGGTGCCGGCGGTGATTTGGGCGATCATTTCGGGAGAAATGCTCGTCGCCTTCGCCTTGTTTCTCGTTGCCGGCATCAGCGACGCCGTGGACGGCTTCCTCGCCAAGCGTTTCCACATGGCGAGCGAGCTTGGCGCCTACCTCGATCCACTTGCCGACAAGGCGCTGATCGTGTCGATCTATGTGGCGCTCGGCATCGCCCGGGAATTGCCCATTTCGCTGGTGATCCTCGTCGTGTCGCGCGACATCATGATCATAGCGGGCTTCATGCTGGCGTGGCTGGTGAACAAGCCGATGCCGGTGCGGCCGCATCCGGTGTCGAAATTGAATACGGTGGCTCAAATCCTGTTAGCGACGCTGGTGCTTGCCGAGAAAGGCATTGGCTTTAGCGCTGCTCCGGTGGAGACGGCCGGCATCGCTCTGGTTGCGATCTTGACCGTGCTTTCGATTGCCTTCTATCTCGCCGAATGGCTCCGGCACATGAATTCGTTTGCGGCGGGACATTGAGCGGCAACGGACAGAACACATAACCATGGCCCATCGCCCGCGCCAGCTTGCGCTCGCGCTCGATCATGCCGAGAGCTACGCGCGCGACGATTTCCTGTCCGGCCCCGGCAACGCGCCGGCGCTCACCTTGATCGACAGCTGGCCGGATTGGCCGTCCAATGCGGTCGCGCTCATTGGGCCGGAAGGCTCCGGTAAATCCCACCTCGCGTCGATCTGGGCGACGGCATGCGGCGCGCGGACCATGTCGGGCCGCGCGCTTGGCGAAAGCGATTTGCTGGCCTCGCTAGCGACCGGCGCGCTGGTGGTCGAGGAGACGGCGGCCGCGGACGAGCGTGCGCTGTTTCACCTGATCAATCTCGCCCGCGAAGAGGAATCGTTTCTCTTATTCACGGCGCGCACGGCGCCCACGTCCTGGCCCGTCGCCATCGCCGACCTCGCCTCACGGCTGCGCGCGCTGCCCGTCGTGACGCTGCAGGCGCCGGACGATGCGATGTTGCGCGGCGTGATCATCAAGCTCGCCGCCGACCGCCAGTTGGTGCTCGACGAGAGCATGGTTCGCTATCTGGTGAGCCACATCGAGCGCTCTTTCGCGGCGGCGCGGGCGGCTGTGATCGCGATCGACAACGAGGCGCTGCGGCAGGGCCGACCCGTCACCCGCGCGCTCGCCGCCGAATTGTTTCGCGACACCGGGGAGGAGGCTTGACGCTGTAGCGATGGGTTTCGTTATCTGTAGGACTGAAAGTCTTTGAACGCGCCAAGCCATTGAACTCACCAAGTCATAGAATTGTTACTAAGGGAGGCGATCATCAACCTTGAGGAGACTGGACCGGATATGGCCGATCGCGGCCAAGCTACTGTTCTCGCAATTGAATCTGGCGCCATGCGGCGGCTGGAGGATGTTGCGCGCCCGGCCGAGCCCGCACTCTCCGCAAGCCCCGAGCGCTTCATTAACCGGGAACTGTCGTGGCTGAACTTTAATCGCCGCGTGCTGGAGGAATCGGCCAACAACGGGCATCCGCTCCTGGAACGACTGAAATTCCTCTCGATTTCCGCCAACAATCTCGATGAATTTTTCATGGTCCGCGTCGCCGGCCTGGGCGCCCAGGTCCGCGCCGGGATTTCGGAAAAGAGTCCGGAAGGCCTGACGCCGGCGGAGCAGCTTGCCCGCATTGCCGAGGCCGTCTCGGTGCTGGTGGCTGATCAGCAGGCGCAGTGGCGCGAGCTACGTGCGGCGCTCGCCGAGGCCGGTATCGTCCTCGTCGACGGCACCGACGTCACCAAGTCGGAGAAGGCGTGGCTCGAGGATTACTTTTTGGCGCACGTGTTTCCGCTGTTGACGCCGCTCGCGGTCGACCCTGCGCACCCGTTCCCGTTCATCCCCAATCTGGGATCGACGATCGCGCTGCAACTCGCGCGCGCCAAGGACGGCAAGGCGATGAACGCGCTGATCCGCATGCCAACTCGGACCGATCGCTTTGTTCGCCTGCCGCACGGTACCGACGGCGGTCCGGTGCGGCTGATCTCGATCGAGGGCGCCACCAGTCTGTTCATCGGCAAGCTGTTCCCTGGCTATGCGGTGAAGGGCGTGGGCGCCTTCCGAGTCATTCGCGACTCGGAAGTGGAGATCCTGGAAGAAGCCGAAGACTTGGTGCGGCTGTTCGAGACCGCGCTCAAACGCCGACGTCGCGGCATCGTCATCCGGCTCGATATCGAAGCGCCCATGCCGGCCGAACTGCAGACTTTCGTGCAGCGTGCACTCGGCGCGACCGATGAAACCGTGTTCAAGGTGGACGGCGTGCTGGCGCTCAACGAAATGTCGCAGCTTGCCAGTCTCAATCGGCCCGATCTCGAATTCGTGCCCTATACGCCGCGCTATCCGGAACGTGTGCGCGATCATGGCGGCGATTGCTTCGCCGCGATCCATCAGAAGGACTTCGTCGTCCATCATCCCTACGAGTCGTTCGATGTGGTGGTGAATTTCCTGCAGCAGGCGGCGCGCGATCCGGACGTGGTCGCCATCAAGCAGACGCTTTACCGCACCTCGGCCAATTCCCCGATCGTCAAGGCGCTCGCCGAGGCCGCGGAAGCCGGCAAATCCGTCACCGCGGTGGTCGAGCTCAAAGCGCGTTTCGACGAAGAAGCCAATATCCGCTGGGCGCGCGATCTCGAACGCGCCGGCGTGCAGGTCGTGTATGGGTTCATCGAGCTGAAAACCCACGCCAAGCTTTCGCTCGTCGTGCGCCGCGAGGACGCGGCGCTCATCTCATATATTCATGTCGGCACCGGCAATTACCATCCGGTGACGGCGCGCGTTTACACCGACCTGTCGTACTTCACCTGCGACCCGGCGATCGGGCGCGACGTTGCGCATATCTTCAATTACATCACCGGCTACGCCGACCCGGCCGGGCTCGAACGCATGGCGGTGTCGCCGTTCAATCTGCGCAAGCGCATCGCCGCTCATATCGATGAAGAAATCGCCCACGCCAAGGCCGGCCGCCCGGCTGCGATCTGGATGAAGATGAACGCGCTGGTCGATCCCGACATCATTGACGCGCTCTATCGCGCCTCCGCGGCCGGTGTTTCGATCGAACTCGTGGTGCGCGGCATCTGCTGCCTGCGGCCCGGCGTGCCCGGCTTGTCGGACAACATCCGTACCAAATCGATCGTCGGCCGCTTCCTGGAACACGGCCGCATCTATTGCTTCGGCGCCGGTCACGGCCTGCCGCACCCGAAAGCGGCGGTTTACATCGCGTCGGCGGACATGATGCCGCGCAATCTCGATCGCCGGGTCGAGGCGCTTTGTCCGATCCTCAATCCCACCGTGCATGAGCAGGTGCTCGATCAGATCATGGTGGCGAATTTGAAGGACAACGAGCAGAGTTGGGTTTTCCTGCCGGACGGAACGACTGCGCGCGTCAAGCCCGCGCCGGGCGAAGAAATATTCAATGCAGCCTCCTATTTCATGACCAATCCGAGTTTGTCCGGCCGCGGCAAATCAACCAAGGAACAGGTGCCTCGGTTGCGGCGCCCCGAGCGAAAGTGATTGTGCGGTGATCTCGCAGCGATCCGGCAGTGATCCACCCTGCCGAATCGGCTAATCCGGCGACAATCCGCCGGACCGATAGTGGTATTCTCGACCGATGAACCGCCCCAATACCAACGACGCGCAGGGACGCCTCGACGATGGCCCGCCGATCGCCGTCGTCGATATCGGCTCCAACTCGGTGCGGCTTGTCGTCTATGAGGGGCTGACCCGCAGCCCGACGCCGCTATTCAACGAGAAGGCGCTGTGCGGGCTGGGCCGGGAAGTGCAGTCGACTGGGCTGCTTGCGGCCGACGCGGTCGAGCACGCGCTCTCCACCCTCAAGCGTTACAGCGCGCTGTGCACCACCATGGGCGCCAAAAAGGTGCTGGCCATCGCCACCGCCGCCTGCCGCGACGCCCGTAACGGACGCGCTTTCGTCAGCCTCGCCGAAAAGACCATCGGCGCGCCGATCGAGGTGCTTTCCGGCGGGCGCGAAGCCGAACTGACCGCGCTTGGCGTCATTTCCGGCGTGCATCGGGCCGATGGCGTGGTCGGCGATCTGGGCGGTGGCTCGCTCGAACTGGTCGACGTCCATGGCACGCGCGCACGCCATGGCCTCACCCGGCCGCTCGGCGGTCTGGCGCTGGCCGACATCTCGGCGAAGTCCGTCAAGAAGGCGGAAAAATTCGTCAAGAAAACGCTCTCGGCACTGCCGGTGCTCAAGGGCTGCGACCATCGCAACTTTTACGCCGTCGGCGGCACATGGCGGTCGCTCGGCAGGCTGCACATGCGACAGACCGGTTATCCGCTGCATGTGATGCACGGCTATGCGATTCCGGCCGCCGAGGCGCTGGAGTTTGCCAAGCTGTTGCACCGCGTTGACGTCGAAACGCTGTCCGACATCGAAGTGGTGGCGAGCGCGCGGCGTCCGTTGCTGCCTTACGCGGCGCTGGTGCTGGAATACATCCTGCGTATCGGCAAGCCGCGGCAGGTGGTGTTCTCCGCACTCGGCGTGCGCGAAGGGCTGCTTTATTCGTTGCTCAAGCAGCGGGAAAAAGAGAAGGACGCGCTGATCGAAGCGGCGCGCGGGCTCAACCAGTTGCGCTCGCGCTCGCCGCAGCACGGCGAAGAGTTGATCGGCTGGACCGATCGCTTCATGTCGTCGTCCGGCCTTGACGAAACCGCGGAGGAACGCCGGCTGCGGCATGCGGCGTGTCTGCTCGCCGACATCGGCTGGCGGGCGCATCCCGATTATCGCGGCGAGCAATCGCTCAACATCATCGCGCACGGCGGCTTTTCCTCCATCGACCACGCCGGCCGCGCCTACCTGGCGCTGTCGGTGTTCTACCGTCACGTCGGCTCGGTTATGGAGGACGATCTGTCGCCACGGCTGCGTGAGCTCGCCTCGACCCGCATGATCGATCGCGCCCGCGTGCTCGGCGCGGCGTTGCGGCTTGCCTACGTCATCTCCGCGGCGATGCCCGGGGTGCTGCCGAAGACCTCGCTTGCGGTCGAGCGCCACCGGCTGGCGCTCCGGCTCAAGGGCGAGAATGTGCCGCTTGGCGGCGAACGCGTGCTTGCCCGGCTGCGCTCTCTGGCCCGCCTGATCGGCCGCGAGCCGGTGATGCTGCTGGGGTGAGAAGCTCCCAACGCGTAGCCTCGACCCCCGGGTGGTGGAGCGCGATATTCGAGACTACTTTGTAAGGCGACCTTGAGCCCTTGGAGGGCGCAAATGAATTACCAGGAGATCATAACCATTGAGGACGGTAAGCGTGGTGGCCGTCCCTGCATCCGGGGACTGCGAATAGCGGTTGCCGACGTGCTTGGCTGGCTCGCGACTGGGCTTTCGCACGAACAGCTTCTTGCCGATTACCCCGAACTGACCGAAGACGATATACGCGCCTCTCTGGCATACGCTGCGGACCGCGAGCGCCGGCTCCTGACCTCCGCAAAATGAAGCTCCTGTTCGATGAGAATCTGAGCTTCAGAACTCTGCCAACAGCTCGACGACGTGTTTCCCCATTCCACCCAAGTTGGGCTTGCCGGTCTGGCAAGCGCCGACGATCGCGCGATCTGGGACTATGCCGGCGCGGCTGGTTTCACGCTCGTATCACTTGACGCAGATTTTGCTGAAAGGGCGGCGTTGCTTGGGCCGCCGCCGAAAGTGCTCTGGCTTAGATGCGGTAATCGGTCGACGGAATACATTCAGAAACTGCTTCGCGAGAATAGGGACGCTGTTGCGGCTTTTGAACAAAGCACTGCGGCATGTCTGGAAATCTACTAAGCCTCGGGGAATGCCGCGAGCTCAGAGCAGACCGTCCTATCCCCGCTCCACCGTCGCCACCTTGTTCCGCTCGATGGCGAGCGCGAGCTTGCCGTGCTTGAGCGCCAGCGCCTTGTCGCCGAACAGTTCGCGGCGCCAGCCCTTGAGTGCGGGCACGTCGGCCTTGTCACTTGCGGCGATGCGCTCGAGATCGTCGACGGTGGCGATCACCTTGGCGGCGACGTGATGGTGCTCCGAGATCATGCGCAGCAGCACCTTCAGGAGTTCGACGACGGCGCCGCCATTGGCCGCCTGCGGCGGCCGCTGCATTGCCGGCAGCGTCTTCGGATCGCGCGCCAGGCCGCGCTCCACCGCGGCGATGATCGCCTCGCCCCAGCGCGAACGCTCGAAGCCCTTGGGCAGCGAGCGCAGGTGCGCGAGCTTGTCGGGGCTGGTCGGCGCATGGACGGCGATGTCGCCGATGGCCTCGTCCTTGATGACGCGTGATCGCGGCACGTCGCGGGTCTGCGCTTCGCGCTCGCGCCATGCGGCGACCTCGATCAGAACGGCAAGCTCCTTCGGCTTGCGCACGCGGGTCTTGAGCCGCTGCCAGGCGTTGTCCGGCTCCATGCGATACGTGTCGGGCGACGTGAGCACGCCCATTTCGTCCTCGACCCAGTCGGCACGGTCGCGCCGCTTGAGATCTTCGACCAGCGCCAGATAGACGTCGCGCAGATGTGTCACGTCGGAAATCGCATAGCGCAGCTGCGCCTCGGACAGCGGCCGGCGCGACCAGTCGGTGAAACGGTGCGACTTGTCGAGCGCGTCGCCGGTGATGCGTTGCACCAGCTGATCGTAGGAGATCGAATCGCCGTAGCCGAGCACCATGGCGGCGACCTGGGTGTCGAAGATCGGATGCGGAATGAGTTTCGCCGCATGCCAGATGATTTCGATGTCCTGCCGCGCGGCATGGAACACCTTCATCACCTTCTCGTCCGCCATCAGCGCATAGAACGGCGCGAGATCGATGCCGGGAGCCAGCGCGTCGATGACCACCGCCTCGTCGGCGCAAGCCATCTGCGCGACGCAGAGCAGCGGATAATAGGTGGTCTCGCGCAGGAATTCAGTGTCGATCGTGACGAACGGATAGGCGGCCATGCGCTCGCACGCGGCGGCGAGTTCCGCCGTGGTGGTGATCGGGTGCACGGGCGAGGTGCTTTTAGAATCGAGCGCCACAGTCATGAGCGGAGTGTGTTCAGGTCGGGCGGCCGTGGCAAGGCCCAGAATTGGCGGTCAAAGCGTCAAGCACCGCGTATTTTGCCCATGTTCAGGAACTCCCAGGGGCTCGGCAGTTCCCCGACCGGGACTTCGATCAGGGTAGGCCCGTCGCGATGCGCGAAGGCGCGCCGCAGCGCCGCGCGCAGCTCCTCCGGGCTCCGCACGCGCACCGCCTCGGCGCCGAAGCTCTTGCCGAAATCGACGAAATCCGGATTGAGCAGATCGCTGCCGATCAGATGGTTGCCGTAGCGCTCCTTCTGGATGCGCCGCACATTGCCGAAAGCGCCATCGTTGAACACGATCGTGACCAGCGGAATGCGGTGCCGCATCGCGGTCGCCATTTCGGTCGCGGTGAACATGAAGCCGCCGTCGCCGCAGATGGCGACGACCGGTGTGTCCGGCCGGGCATGCTGCACGCCAAGCGCGGTGGCGAAGCCGAGGCCGAGCGGGTCCTGAAAGCCGGGCGAGATATAGGTGCGCGGCTTGTAGACCGGGTAGGCGATGCGCGCGGCAAAGACCATCTGGGTAATGTCTTCGACCACGATGCCGTCCTCCGGAAGCTCGTCGCGGATCGCCTCCAGATACGCGATCTGCGGCGCGATTTTCTCAAAGCGTTTGCGCCACGCCGCCTGGCGTTCCTGCATCTCGGCCTTGCGCGGACGCGCGTTTGAGATTCTGCGCCGGCAGTTCGGCGAGCAGGCTTTGCAGGATCGGCTTGGCGTCGCCGGTCAACGCCACCGCCGGCTTGTGCAGGCGGTTGTGCTCCTTGGGATCGGCATCGATGCGCACGATTTTCAGATCGCGGTCCATGCCCCATTGCCGGAACTGGATGAGAAGCCGGGTGCCGACGGCGAGCACCGCGTCGGCTTCGCCCCACAGATCGCGGCCGAGCGGCAGCGTGACACTGAACGGATCGCGGCCGTCGAGCACGCCGCGGCCGCGGCGAAACGCGAGCACCGGCGCTTGCAGCATGGCCGACAGCGCCGTGATCTCTTCCGACGAATCCTGCGCGCCGCCGCCGCAGATGATCAGCGGCCGCTTGGCGTTGCCGAGGAGTTTTGCGGCCTTGCGGATGGCGTCGCGGTCGATCTTGGCGGCCGGAACGGGCAGGGGGTCCTGCACGGTCACTTGGCCGGGTTTGCCCCAGACATCCATGGCGCATTCGAGCACGGCCGGCCCGGGACGGCCGCTGCGCATGGCGCGCAGCGCACGCGCGGTTGCCGGCGACGCCTGTTCCGGTTTGCGGATCAGCTCGGCATGACCGGCGAGCCGTTTAACGATCCCGGCCTGGTCGCGGATTTCGTGTAGCTGGCCGAGATCGCGGCCGATATCGGCATCGGGAATTTGCCCGATGAGGCCCAGCACCGGTGCGTTGGTGGCGAATGCGGTGAGCAGCGCCGCCCCGGCATTGAGCAGGCCGGGTCCCGGCACAACCGCAAAGGCCTGCGGCTTGCCGGTGGCCAGAGCTGCGCCGAGCGCCATGTAGGCCGCGCCCTGTTCATGCCGTGGGTGCACGGTGCGGAGCCGGTCGGAGGCCTTGAACAGCGCCTCGAACAGCAGGTCGTTCTGCACGCCGGGCAGGGCGTAAATCGTATCGAGGCCGTGCCCGATCAGCGTCGCGACCACGGCTTCGGCCGAGGTCATCGTCGTGGCCGGGGCCGCCGCTGGCTTCTTGGGTTTCTGGACCACCTTTTTGGCCATCCTCGCTCTCCCCATTGCGGCATCACTGTGCAGATTGGCGCGCGTCTGTCGAGGCGAAGGCCGCTGTGCCGCCCCCTCAAGATGCGGCAATCGCTTGACAAATCGCCGGGGGTCCTGTGGTTGTGCGCCACCTTTCACCCCCTTGGCGGAATTGAGCATGCATCGCTACCGCACCCATACCTGCGGCGCGCTCCGGGCGGCCGATATCGGCGCGGAAGTGCGTCTTTCGGGCTGGTGCCATCGCATCCGCGACCACGGCGGGGTGCTGTTCATCGATCTGCGCGACCATTACGGGCTGACGCAGGTGGTGGCCGATCCGGACAGCCCGGCCTTCAAGGTCGCCGAGACGCTGCGCTCCGAATGGGTGGTGCGGGTCGACGGCAAGGTGCGCCGGCGGCCGGACGGCACCGAGAATCCCGAATTGCCGACCGGCGCGGTCGAAGTCTACATCCGCGAGATCGAGGTGCTGGGCCCGGCGGCCGAACTGCCGATGCCGGTATTCGGCGACCAGGAATATCCCGAGGACATCCGCCTCAAATACCGCTTTCTCGATCTGCGCCGCGAGCGGCTGCACAACAACATCATGCTGCGCGGCCGGGTGATCGACTCGATCCGGCGCCGCATGAAGGAGCAGGGCTTCTTCGAATTCCAGACGCCGATTCTCACCGCGTCGTCGCCCGAAGGCGCGCGCGACTATCTGGTGCCGTCGCGGTTGCATCCGGGAAAATTCTACGCGCTGCCGCAGGCGCCGCAGCAGTTCAAGCAGCTGATCATGGTGTCGGGCTTCGATCGCTATTTTCAGATCGCGCCGTGCTTTCGCGACGAGGACGCGCGCGCCGACCGTTCGCCCGGCGAGTTCTATCAGCTCGATCTTGAAATGAGCTTCGTCACCCAGGATGACGTGTTCGCCGCCGTCGAGCCGGTCATCCGCGGCGTGTTCGAAGAGTTTGCCAACGGCAAGCCGGTGACGCCGAAATTTCCGCTCATTCCGTTTCGCGAGGCGATCGAGAAATACGGCACCGACAAGCCCGATCTGCGCAACCCGATCACGATGGTGAACGCGTCGGAGATCTTTCGCGGCTCGGGCTTCAAGGTGTTTGCGCGCATTCTCGATGGCAGCGCCAAGGCTGCGGTGTGGGCGATCCCGGCGCCAGGCGGCGGCTCGCGCGCGTTCTGCGACCGCATGAATTCCTGGGCGCAGGGCGAAGGCCAGCCGGGGCTTGGTTACATCATGTCTTTGCCGCCGATGGCAAGGCGCTGATCGTCGGCCGCGATGGGCCACTGTCGCCAGCAATATCGGCGCCGAACGCACCGAGACATTACGCGGACAACTCGGCCTCAAGGAAGGTGACGCCGCATTCTTTGTCGCCGGCGAGCCGCAGACCTTTTTCAGGTTTGCCGGCGCGGCGCGCACCAAAGTCGCCGAAGAACTCAAGCTGATCGACAAGGATCGGTTCGCGCTGTGCTGGATCGTCGACTTTCCGATGTACGAATGGAACGAGGAGGAGAAGAAAATCGATTTCTCCCACAACCCGTTTTCCATGCCGAACCTGCCCGCTGAGGACTTCATCGCGCTCGATGCCGCCGACCACGACAAAATTCTCAGCCTCAAGGCGATCCAGTACGACATCGTCTGCAACGGCGTCGAGCTGTCGTCGGGCGCGATCCGCAATCATCGCCCCGACGTGATGAAGAAGGCGTTCGCCATCGCTGGCTATGACGAATCCGTTCTGGAGCAGAAATTCGGCGGCATGCTGCACGCGCTGTCGCTTGGCGCGCCGCCGCACGGCGGCATCGCGCCCGGCATCGACCGCATCGTCATGCTGCTGTGCGGCGAGGACAACCTGCGCGAAGTCGTGCTGTTCCCGATGAACCAGCGCGCCGAGGATCTGATGATGGGCGCGCCGTCGGAGGCGACGGCGAAGCAGTTGCGCGAACTGCATATCCGGCTCGCCACGCCCGGCCCGGGTTGACCGCCGCGCGCGTTTCCTCATTCCGCCGCCATCCTGATTGGATCGTCACAGAGCGCGGCGACGATCGCTGGGAAATGCCCGCGCATCCGTTTCCAGCGCATCAGCCGCAGAGTGAGGCGCAATTCCCCGAGCACATCGAGCGACAGGCTGTTGCCGCGGCCGAAGACGCTTGCGATCTGAAAGGCCTTGCGCTCAGCGCGCCAGCATCGCTCGGTGAGAACAATCGCCGCGTCGAGGCCTTTGCCGCGCAAGAGCTCCGCGCGTGCGCAAAACCGCGCCCGCACCGCCGGATGCTGCGGCCCGCGCCGCCAGGTCTCCTCGACCCGGAGCTTGAACGCGTTCGCGACGGCGGCCTGACCGAAGGCAGCGCCGATTTCCGCCAGTGCCGCATCCATCGCGCTGCCGCCTTGCGCGCGTGCCGTCGCACCGGCGCGGCGGGCACGTTCAAGATCGAACCGGTCGCGCGGCGATTGCGGCATGGGAATTTCCGTTTGTCGACCGCGCGCGTGCGGCAAGAATCGTCACCGAACGACGTATCTTAAACGGAGACTTTTGTCAATAATTGTAACCGAATCGGAACTGCGTTGCGACGACGAAAAGGACTACGGGCACGCCGTGCGCGCCATGATTCGCATCGTGAAAATGAAAGTGCGGGGACGTGTGGGGGCCGCCGGCAGACCGCCCGTGGCCTAGAACAGCTTGAGGCAGCAGAGCACTTTGCCGAACACTTCCAGCTCGTTGAGCAGGATTTCCTCGCTCGGATGTGTCGCGTTATCGGAGATGATCTTCACCCGCGTCGGCCGCGACGAGCGCAGCAATTGCAGCCGCTTGACCACGATGCAGCCGAACGCGTCGCGGATGGCGTAGAGGCCGTCCGGCGTCGGCGTCTTGTGGCCGGTATCGACGATGACGCGCTCGCCGGACGCGATCGTCGGGCTCATGCTGTCGCCGTTGGTGTCGAGCACCAGGAGCCGCGACGAAGCGGCGTGCAACTGCTCGCGGATGAAACTCGCCGGAAACAGCCAACCCTCTGATTTTATTGGGTCGGAGTGACGTCCTTCCTTGCGCATTTCGCGCGCCGGCAGGCCGCCGCCGCCAAGCCCGGCGCGGGTGTCGAGTTCCGGCACCTGACCGGGCGCCGGACCGATCGGCTCGTCATGGCGTGATTCTTCGCGCAGTACGTCGCTTGATTCGATGTGACCAGCGGGGGCGCCGGGTGTTCCGGGATAGCGTCCCCACAGCAGCATTTGCTCCGCCGTGTAGCCAAGCGCATTGGCAAATGGCCTTAGGTGATCGAGTCGCAACCGGATGTGGCCGCCTTCGAGGCGCGACAGCTGCTGCTTGGAAATTCCCGTCAGCCGCGTCAGTTCGGTACGGCTCATGCCACGCGCTTCGCGCGCGTAGTAGAGGCCGCTGAAGTTCTTGCTCAGCTTGATCTTTCTCGGCATGGCCCATTGTCACGGATTCGGAATACCGTCGCTAGCCTCAAAAATGGCGACTTGACAGTCCTTTCCGATGTGACTATAGCGGGTGCTACTTTCAAGTGGTCCTTCATACAGTGACGACGGATGCGCCGGAATCGAATGCCCGGCGCGGGGAGGAATCATGCGCGCCAACGATGCTGCGAGCGATATTTGGACCGACGAGCGTATCGCAATCCTCAAGCAGATGTGGGCCGACGGGGCGACCGCGGCCGCGATCGCCAAATGCCTCGGCGGGCTGTCGCGATCCGCGGTGCTGGGAAAAATCCATCGTTTGCGGCGCGGTGCCGCCGCGCGCGCGGTGCCACCGAACAAAGAACCGGCCGGGCAGTTGGCGCACCGCCCCCGCAGCGGGCAGCGGGTGCGACACTCCTTGCCGAAGGTTTCATCTCCGAAGCGACCATCGGGCAAGCCGCCACTACCGAAGCCGCCATCACCGGAATTGCGTCCCGAAGAACTGCCGCGTCGATCCGGCAAGACCTTGTTGGAACTTACCAATGACAGTTGCCGCTGGCCCTTTGGCGAGCCGGGCGCGCCCGATTTTTTCTTTTGCGGGGAGCCCGACGCCGATTTCGCATCGGGCTGTCCATACTGTGCGCATCACGCGCGGCTCGCCTACAGCGGCGCGACGGATTCTGATGACGACGATTCGTGCGTCATCGCGGTTCGATGTTCACCCTCCATTGCGCCGTTTGATTCGCAGCGCCGCGATGCATGGCGTGTGCCGGTGAAGCACCCGGCGCCGCGCTGGCGGTGATGGCTGTACCGATGGCGAAACAAGCACGTGTTGAATCGGAACATCCGCCGCGTCACGCTGCGGATAGCAACGCTTCGCTCGGCGAACGCGCCGCAATCGCGGCGCGTGCGGAGTTGCGTGGCGAACGCACCGGAATTCTCGGTGCGATCGGCGGGGCGTCGCCGCTGCCGCTGGCGCGGTCGCGCCGCGTTCCGGATTCCTGGAGCTTCCTGCACGTCCTGGAGCGGATGGAGGAGGCCTTCCGGGTTCTTGGCCGACTGCCGATGGCGACGCGCCCGCGCGGTTACGTCAATTCGATGCCGATCTATCTCTACGATCGCGGTGATCTGAACTCCCAGCTCGAAACCTCCGAGCTGGAGCGCATGGCGAAGCTGCGCAATCGCGTCCGCATTCCGCCAACGCCGGCAGAGATCGGTCGCATGGAAGAGGCGCTGCATTGGCCCGCAGAATTCCTCTCGGGCCCCGAATATGATCGTCTTGCGCGCGCCGTAAATCTTGGCTGTCTGTGGGCTGCGGTCGATGCCGACGTCGATCGCGGCCTGCGGCGAATTAAGGTGACTCGCCGCACGTTCAACGCCCGCAAGCTGCAAGGTCTGCGCATCATCGCCCGCGAACTCGTGCGCCGCCGCGTGCCGATCCGATAGGTCATGCCAGACGACAGCGGCGATGAAGGCCGGCGAATGACGGTGGCCTACTGCGAAGGTCTGGGTCTGGCGGCCATTGTGGCGGTGCGGGGTGCTGACGGCGTACGAATCATCGCGCTCGCGCCCGGCAATGACCGCGTGTCTGCTGCTGGGGAACCTGTCGTCCACTTTTGGTGCAGGCGCGAGGCTGAGGCAACGTTTGTTGCCGCGGCAGCGGCGAAAGTCTTGCGCCGCAAGCCGGATGACGATGCCGGCGAGGTTATTGTGGCCGCGGCGAAAAAGCTCGGCGTTGTTGTGCAGAGTGACGACGAGATTGCCGCCGAAGCCACGGCCGTTGCGGAGCGCGTCGCGCTGGAAATGCGCAGGCAGCAGCAATCGGGCCAACTGAAAGCGATCAACCAGGCGTATCGCAGCTATCGACTCGATGCGGCCGCGCGCGGCGAACGCGCGCTGCGCTACGATGCATGGATGCAGCGCTATCGCGAAGATCTTGTCCGCCAAGTCGCGGCGACGCTGCGCCAAATCTGAGAATCATCGGAAGAAACATCGCCGCGGAAGTCGTGTTTGATGCCGCTTTCGGCGAATTTTGAAATCCATGCGAACAAAAATTTTTTGCAAGTTGTTTCAACAACATGATGTCAAAAGCCCATGGTGTTACAGGTTTGTTTGCTTGACAACGCCTTGCATTTTGCGGCATTGACTCACGCGCAGGCGTGGCTTTGGCGAACTGCGCCCGCAGCGATCCACTCCAAAATCATTCGATAAATCGAACCGGCGGCGCCTCCCTGCGGAGAGGCGGCGCGCTATTGCGCGTGCCGTCGCCGCGGCGACGGCAGCAAAACAGCAAAGGTGCCCAAGTGTCCGTCACAGGCAAGGTCAAGTTCTATAACGAAGCCAAGGGCTTCCCCTACGTGCCGCCACCGCAGATGGCGGTATGAGATGGCCAAAATCGAGACAACGCAGCGCGCGGCGGTGGTTGCCGAAGCCCGTTCCTGGATCGGAACGCCTTACCACAATTGCGCCGACATCAAGGGCGTCGGGGTCGATTGCGGCATGCTGATCGTCCGCGTTTTCGTCGATGTGGGCCTGTGCGTGCCGTTCGATCCGAGGCCATACCCTTCGGACTGGCATCTGCACCGGAGCGAGGAGCGCTATCTCGGCTTCGTGTTCGACCGGTGCAACGAGGTGAAAGCACCGCGGCCGGGCGATGTCGCGGTATTCCGGTTCGGACGCTGCTACGCGCATGGCGGTGTTGTCGCGTCTGCCGATCCTCTCACGATCGTGCATGCCTATCACCCGGCTCGCCGCGTCATTGAAGACGAGATAGCGCGCAGCGGGCCGCTGTCCGATCCCGCGCGCAAGCCGCGCTTCTTCAGCTACTGGGCGAAGACGTGAGTGGTGCACTCAAAAGTCTGTTCGGCGGCAACGCGACCGCCACCACGCCCGATTATACCGGGCTGCAAATCCAGACAGCAGTCAACACGCTGCCGATTCCGATCGTCTGGGGCATGTCCAAGGTGGCCCCCAATGTCATCTGGTACAACGACTTCGGCACCAATTACGGCAGCAGCGGCGGCAAGGGGAGTTTGTTCAGCAGCAGTCAAAGCGAGACGACATATACCGCCTCGATCATCCTCGCCCTATGCGAAGGGTCGGTGACGGGAATCAGCAGTATCTACAAAGGCCAGTCGATTTATTCGCTGGCAGAACTCGGCTTTAGCTTATTCACCGGCACCGATCCGCAATCGCTGTGGAGCTACGTGTCGACGGCCTATCCGTCGCAGGCGTTGAGCTATGACGGCACGGCCTACGTGGCGGCCGAGAATTATAGCCTCGGCGATAATGCCACGCTCGATAACCACAATTTCGAGATGCAAGGCCTGCGCTACGGCACCGGCTATGGGCAGACTCCCTATTCAACGTACGTCGCCGACGTTTATTCGAACATTGCCACCGGCTACTGGAATGGCGTCACTCCCTCGACCGGTTTTCTCGATGCCGATCCGGCGCTGTGCATTGAGGACTTTCTGACCAATGCCCAGTTCGGCGTCGGCTTTCCAGGTGCCTCAGTCGATGCGACCACGCTGTACACCCAGGGCGGTAGCGGCGATGCCTCCTACCAGACCTATTGCCGTGCGGTCGGTTTGGCGCTGTCGCCGTGCCTTACCGACCAGGAGCAGGCGTCGAGTATTCTCGGGCGGTGGCTGCAACTCACCAACACGGCGGCGGTGTGGTCCGGTGGCCTGCTGAAATTCATCCCCTATGGCGACACGGCGATCGCCGCGAACGGTGTCACCTACACGCCGAACCTGACGCCGATCTACGATCTGGGCGATGACGACTACAAGGCGGAGGACAATGAAGATCCGCTGCAGGTGTCGCGCACCGACCCGTTCGAGGCTTACAACGTGTGGCGCCTCGAATGTGCCGATCGCAACAACGCCTACAACCTGACCACGATCGAGTCGCGCGATCAAAATGCGATCGAGTTGGTCGAACAGGCGACCGGATCGAACGGCATGCGGATCGCCCCGACGGTTACGGCGCATGAGATTTGCGACATAGCTGTTGCCGCGATCTCCGGCCAGCTCATGGTGCAGCGGGCCGTCTACATCCGCAACACCTACAAGTTTCGCCTGTCCTGGGAATATTGCCTGCTCGATCCGATGGACCTCGTGACGGTGAACGACACCATCCTGGGGCTTTCCAATACGCCGATCCGCATCACTGAAATCGAGGAAGACGACAACGGATTCCTGAGCGTGACTGCGGAGGAGTTCCCGCTGGGGGTGGCAACTGCGACGCTCTATCCGACGCAGTCGGTCGTCAACAACCCGATCAACCGGAATATCACGCCGGACGCTGTCAATGCGCCGATCATCTTTGAGCCGCCGTCGTCGCTTGTCGGCGGCACGCCTCAAGTCTGGATTGCGGTGTCGGGGGGTGCCGGCGGCACTGCCGATCCGAACTGGGGCGGCTGCAATGTCTGGCTTTCGCTCGATGGCGCCTCGTACAGCCAGATAGGTGCCCTCAGCCAGCCGGCGCGCATGGGCGCGATCACCGCGCCGCTGCTGTCGTTTAGCGGAACCAATCCCGACACGGCGGACGCGCTGGCTATAAACCTCGCCGAAAGCGACGGCGTGTTGTCAAGCGGCAGCGCGGCGGATGCTGCGCTCGGCAGCACGCTCTGCATCGTCGATTTGGAGCTCGTTTCTTATGAGACTGCGACGTTGACGTCCGCGAACCATTACGCGCTAACGACGCTCTACCGCGGACTCTACAATTCGGCGATTGCCGCGCACTCTTCGGGCGCGCCATTCGCGCGGCTCGATAGCGCAATCTTCGAATACGATCTGCCGCCGCAATATATCGGGCAGACGCTTTATCTGAAATTCCAGTCGTTCAACGTATTCGGCGGTGGGCTGGAGACGTTGTCGTCATGCGCCGCCTATACCTACACGCCGACCGGCGGCGGTGTGGATCATCCGGTTGCCGCCGCAATGACGACTGCGAGTTCGCTCGATTTCGGGTCGGTAACGGCCGCGCCCGCGGTGAGCGACGATTTCGGCAATTCTCTCGTTCTCACCATCGAATTCGACATCGATCTCGGCGCGCTCTGACGCGTCGCGCGAACGGGTAGGGGCACCCATTGCGCCAGCGCAATGGGCGGCCCCTTTGGAGGGCGGCGCGAACGCGCCGTGCAAGGAATGACAACAGCAGTTCAGGTCCAATTCCGTCGCGGCACCCAATCGCAGGTGGCGGCCTTCACGGGGGCTGCCGGCGAGATCGACGTTGACACCACCAACAATCGCGTCGTGGTGCAGGACGGCACCACCGCCGGCGGCTGGCCCGCGGCGCGCCTGTCGGAGATCAGCGGCGGCTTTCTCAACAGATTCCGCAACGGCACGATGGACGTGTGGCAGCGCGGCACGTCCGGACTCACCGCCACCACGTCCGGCGCTTACACGGCCGACGGCTGGATCGTGCTGCCGACAGGCGCGAGCGTCACGGCCGCGCAGGCCGGCGGTCGGCTGCTGACCAAGGCGAGCCTGCAGGTGACGGGCGCGGCTTCGGTCACCGATCTCATCGTCAAGCAGCGCATCGAGAGTCTGATGGCGGCGGGCTTCTGCAGTCAGACCGTGACGGTGCAAGCGCAGATTTACAACAATACCGGTGGCAGCATCGCGCCGAAGCTCACGGTCAACCGACCGGCTGCGCAAGACAATTACGCGTCGGTAACGGCGGACGTGAACGCAGTCTCACTGCAGGCTTGCGCGGCAGCGACGTGGACGCTCGTGTCCTACACCTTTCAGGCCAATGCCGCGTCATACAACGGGCTCGAGATCGCATTCGACTTCGGCAACAATTTCTCGGCCAACACCAAGTCGGTACAGATCACCGAGTGCGATATCCGGGTCACGAACGGCGTTCCGATCGGGCTCAACGCCAATCCACCGGCGCCGGAGCTGCGATTTGTATGGGCCGAGCTGTCGTTGTGTCAGCGCTATTTCGAGACGAGCTACGACGGTGTTGCGCCTGGGACGATCACCACGACGGGCGAATTTATCTATGACAGCGTAAATACCGCCCCCGACGTGATTATCAGATATTTAGTGCGCAAGCGCGCGACTCCTACCGTCACGATCTACTCGCCGCACACGGGTGCCAGCGGACAATTTTTTGACAACGGCGTCGGTGGCACGACCCCGGGCGATTACCCTGCCTCGCAGGCCACGGGCTCCACACAGAGTATCGACATCTATGGCAGCGGCCTGCACGCCGGCGACCAGATCGTGCTGCATTTCGTCGCTAGCGCTGAGCTCTGATCCGCCGCGACAATCCAAACCAAAAACTCGCCATAGGCGCCGACATCTATCCGCCTTGGTCTCAGATGCGCGCCGCCACCGCGCGCGTCCGACCCGCGCAACGGCCCTTTGCGCGCGGCTTTGGGCCGTGACGCTGGTCACATTCGTGCCGCGGCTCACCACCAGGCGCGGCGTAACGGCTTTTATTTTTCCCCACCAACAAAGAGGCCCACATGACCGCGATCCTCGATACCAATCACGATACGACGTCTCACCTCGCCGCGCTGAATGCGGCCGGGATCAAAACGATCATCCGTTATCTGTCGCCGATCAATCCGCACGGCGAGAAATGCATCAAAGCCATTGAGGCTCATGCCGTCGGGGACGCCGGGATGCGGCTTGCTCTGGTGTGCGAGGGCTGGGGCGATTTTGCCCACGGCGGAATTTCCGCGGGCGCCGGCGAGCGCGATGGCGAGTGGTGCGCCGAATATGCGCCGACGGTCGGAGCGCCGGCCGGGGCGTGCATCTACTACGCAGTCGACGTCGACGCGAGCTCCGATCAGATCAGAAAACTGGTGCTGCCATATTTCCGGTCAATCAGGGCGCAGCACGACGCAGCGAAGATCAAATACCGCACCGGCGTCTACGGCTCCGGCAGCGTATGCGAGGCGGTGCTCGCGGCCGACCTCGCCGATCTGTCGTGGCTTTCGTGTTCGATGGGATGGAGTGGCTCTCGCACCTATCTGGCCGCAAACGGCTGGGCGCTGCATCAGCATGTGCCGGCCACGTTCTGCGGCATGGACTGCGACGGTGATGAAGCCAACGGCGATTTCGGCGATTTCATACCGGTCGCACCGCTGCCTCAGCCCACGGTCGCGGCATGAGGGCGACGATTCGCTCGCGCTGGCGTTCGCCGCAGGCGCTGCCGCACACGCCCAGAGCGCTCTGGCGTCACCGAACCATGATGGCGGCCTCAAGCAGGAAGGTATCGCGTCGGTTTACGATTACGGACGCCGCACCGCGAATGGCGAGCGCTTCAATCCTCGCGCCATGACCGCGGCGCACCGCTCCTTGCCGTTCGGCACCTTGGTGAAAGTGTGCCGCACGGGCGCGGATTCACCGCGCTGCATCACGGTCCGCATCAATGACCGCGGACCCTACGTCAGCGGCCGCATCATCGATCTTACTCCGGTCGCGGCCCGCGCCCTGGGCTTCTCGGGTTTGGCCCACGTCACCGTCGAGCCGCTTGGCGTGTATCGCCCGCGGCATGGCAGCTTTGGCTCTTTCTGAACAGTTCGTTCCACCCAATTTCTTCACAACCGAGAGGTCAGCATGACGCAGATCCAAAATCCCAAGCCTGTCATCGACAAGGCCGAGGCCGCGCAGGACATTTCCTGGCTCGGGGCGCGGCTGCGTGAACCGTCGACCTATGCGGGGCTCGGCATTCTGCTCGCGGCGTTTCATCTTGCCAACGCCGGCGACTGGGTTTCGGCCATCACCGCGATCGGCACCGGAGTCGGCGGGATCATTGCGATTCTTTTGCCCGAGGCGAAACAGCCGCGCAGCGGCGGCACCGTTTCCAGTGGCCGCGCTTTGGCCCTGTTCGTGTTCTGCACTGCTGCCGCTGCCGTTGCCGCGCTCACCTGCGCCGCGCCGGCGAAAGCTGCAAACAAACCCTTGGTTCGGCGACCCGCGGCAATCGTGAGCACCAAGCCGACGGTAACGCAGGCCCAGCAAAACCCGCTCATCATCGTGCGCCAATTCACCATCGCGGATCTGCAGACCGCGCTTGCCGACGCGCAGGCGCAGACGCCGCCCGACACCGTGGCGGTGAATTGCTACACGGCGCTGATCCCGTTTGTGCAATCGCAGGCGCAGAATCCGCTGCCGGCCGGCGCCGGTGTGTTTCAGGCGTTACAGAAGGCGCGTGACGCCAAAGCATATCTCGCTAACATTCAGTCGCCGACCGGGCCGCTCGCGAGCCTGAATATCGCCTGCGCGCCTCTGGTGCTCGATGTGCAGAACACGCTGGTGACGCTCGGCGTGTCGGTGGGCGTTATCGCCAATCCGGCCGGCGCCGCGGCCGCAGTCAGCGGCCTGCCAGCAGCCGTCGCGGCGTTTCTCGGGCTGCCCGCACTGTAACGTTTGCGCACGTCAAGATCAGAACCGAGGCAGGTCATGGCCGGAAAACTGGATGAAATCTCGGAAGCCATAGGACGACTCCGCGCCAGCGTGGGCGACATCCAGAAAAGAATGGAAGAGAACCGAAAATTGCAGGATCGTCGGCATGAGGACAACACGGCGGCCCTGCGCGACCTCGGCCAAAAGCTCGACAAACACGCTGCTGCGGTCGAAGTCATCCAACCGACGGTCGCGGCGCTCGCCCTGTCACGGTCGCGACTGGCGACGCTGGCCTCCGTGGGGCTCGCCGCCGCGCTCGTCTTGGGATGGATCGTGGAAGCAGGCGTCAAGTGGGCGTTCTCCACCCTGCTTTCACATCTTCACTAGGGTCGAGTGCGTCGCCGCGCGGTTAAGACTTTGCAACCATCGGCAATTCCATATCGAAAATGACGGCGTTTCGCGCGTTACCGCCATCCGGATACTTAAAACTTTAAGCGATTCCGCAAACGGTTTCGCAACAATGTGCCGGTAGAAACACGTACGCGTGCCAAAGGGCGCGGGGGACGTGCAGTGCCGATCTTCGCGAATCCCAACTTCCTGATCAATCTGCCGACGCTATGTGCGGTGACGGCGTTCATTACCGTCATCAGTGGCGCGCTGATGCTGTTCTCCTGGCTGCAAAACCGCAGTGAGCCCGCGCTGGCGCTGTGGGGTATTGCTTATCTCCTGGGCACCGTCGGCGGCGCGTTCCTGGTGCGCACTTCATCGGATGTGCCGGCATGGTCGGTTTGCGCGGGCAACGCGGTGCTCTGCTGCGCTTACGGCACGATGTGGGCGGGGGCGCGCAGTTGGAATTGTCCCGATCATTGTTGAAATAGAAGGAGCGGCGTTGCTCGCCTTGAGCCTCTAGGCTCGGGGTGCTGATTCCACAAAGGAAAGCAACGCCATGAACACACTTACCACATCTACTGCGATTCCCACGAGAGCGTTGAAGCTTAAAGCGCTGGCGAACATCTCGGCGAGCTTCGAGATGTTTTGCCTGGCGTCTGGCATTGAAGCGCTTGGCGAGATGATGGATCCCGATGCGCAAACGATCTGCGGTCCGCGCCATGCGCGAGGTCAGTTCCGGCGGGCGCACCGCTGGGGCAAGACGAAGGGCAAGATCGGTTTCCACGGCGGCAAAGTCGAGATCGAGCGACCGAGGCTTCGTAGCTTCGCGGGCACGGAGCAGGCTCTTCCGAGTTGGGAAGCGGCGGTTGCGGAAGACTGGCTCGGTAAGTGGGCGATGAACCAGATGCTGATCAACGTCGCGACCCGCAAGTTTGCTCGATCGGTTCGATTACCCGCAGGTGACGTTCCGGCGTGTGCCGGGGCTGGTCTGTCGAAATCGGCCGCCTCCCGGCGCTTTGTGGCGCTGTCGGCGGCACGCATGAAGGAGTGGATGGCGTCCGATCTCGCGGGGCTCGATTTGCTGGTGATCCAGATCGACGGCATTCACATGGACGAGGATCTGATCCTCGTGGCGGCGATCGGTGTTGACGCCAAGGGCGACAAGCATCCGCTCGGCCTCGCCGAGGGTGCGACGGAAAATGCCGCGACCGTTCAAGCGCTCATCGACAATCTCATTGAGCGCGGCCTCGACCCGGAGGTGCCGCGGCTGTTCATCATCGACGGCGCGAAGGCGCTGTCCAAGGCGATCCGCCGAACCTTCGGACCCGCCGCGGCGATCCAGCGCTGTCAGATTCACAAGGCCCGTAACGTTATGGAGCGGTTGCCCAAATCGCTGCACGCGTCAGTCCGGCGCGTGTTGCGACAAGCCTGGGAGTTGGACGACGCCGACAAGGCCGAAAAGCTGCTCTGCAACCTTGCCCAACGTCTCGAACGAGACTGGTCCGGGGTCTCCGGTTCGATCCTTGAAGGCATCGACGAGATCCTCACCGTCACGCGGCTTGGACTGCCCAAGGAGCTGCGGCGCTCGCTGGCCTGCACCAACATGATCGAGAATGTGATGGGCACGGTACGGCGCGTCTGCCGCAACGTGAAGCGATGGCGCTCCGCCTCGATGGCGATGCGATGGACCGCCGCCGCCATGCAGGAAGCGGCCAAGGGCTTCCGGCGGCTGAAGGCTCATAGAGCAACTTCCTGTGCTGCGTGCTGCTCTGCAAGCTCACCAAAACAAAAACTCAAGCGGCGCTCTTGCTCGCCAAGCCAACGCCGCTTAACATCAATCTCAGCAGCGGCCGCTTCGCAATGTTCAACAAAAAGCGGGACATATCCGCGCAGTTTCGAGGGGCGCCGGCCGCGGTTGCTCCTGGTCGTCGCCGGCGCGGCTATCTGGATCGTTGCCTGTCAGATCCCCGATTTCTACCAATCAATGGAAGCGCGGGTGACGCTGGCCTGCATTATTTTTGCGGCTTACTCGCTGCTGTGCGCCCGCGAGATGTGCTATCCGCGCGACCGTGAATTGATGTCGCGCTGGCCGACGCTGGCGCTCGCCGTGATCCACGCCGGTTTTCTGCTGACGCGCATCCACTATGTTGGCGCGTTTGCGGTCATGTCCGCCGGTCATCCTGCGCAGAACATTGGCCTGTTTGTGCTGACCTTCGAGACGCTGTTCGCGGCTTTCTGTCAGGCGTTCCTGCGCATGAGCATGGCGAAGGAGCGCGCCGAGCTTGCCTACCGGCGCGCGGCGCTGACCGACCCGCTCACTGAAATCGCCAACCGGCGCGCATTCTTCGATGTCGGTTCGCCGCTGCTCAAGCGCACGCTCGGCGATCGCCGCACGGCGGCTCTGCTGCTGTTCGATCTCGATCGCTTCAAGGAAGTCAACGACACCGCCGGGCATCAGGCCGGCGACGAAGTCCTGAAGGCATTTTCGCGACTGGTCGCCGATGCAATCCAGACCGGCGATTTGTTCGCGCGGCTTGGCGGTGAGGAATTCGCCTGCCTGCTTATCGACGCGCCGATGGCTGAGGCGCTGCGGCTTGCCGAACGCGTGCGCAGCAAATTCGAGGCGATGCGTTTTGCCGGATTGCAGGCCGATACGACGGTGAGCGTCGGTGTCGCGATGGCGGGCGATGCCGCGCGCGATCTGTCATCTTTGCTCGGAGTGGCCGACCGCGCACTTTATCGCGCCAAGGCGGAGGGCCGCAATCGCGTCGCCCCGGCGCCCCTGGTATTGGTCGAGCGCAGCGCCGACGCTCCGCGTTCGGCGCTGTCACTCGCTGGCTCAGGCGCTTTATAGGCGCCCATCGCCGGTCAGGCCGCGGCTACAGCCGCCGTCCAAAGCCGCCGCGCATCCCGCCTGCGACCAGCGAGATCAAGAACAGAATCAGCGCGACGAAAAACACGATCTTCGCAATGCCGACGGCCGCGCCGGCAATGCCGCCGAAGCCGAGAACTGCGGCAATCAGCGCGATGATCAACAGCGTTACGACAAGGCTCAGCATCTCGATCGCTCCCTAAACGGTTGTCGGGGCGACAACTCATGGCCCCCGCCGGAGTTCCATCGCGGATGGACGCGTGGTTCCGAGCCGGGGAGGGAGCAAGGAAACCGAATCAGATTTGATCGGGATCGGAGCCGCTCTGCGGCGGAAACAGCAGTGCGCCCAACAGCACGGCGATCCCAACCATCGCGTAAAGCTGCGGACCCGCATGCTGCAACGCGGCGGCAAACTGGCCGCAGACGCGGTCAAGCGCGTACAGAATATTGGTGCTGTTCATGGACCCTCAGCCTCTCGGGCGCAGGCCATGCGGGTTGAAGGGGGCGGATGTGTGGCGACATAGGGCCGGGCACTATCTCGGATAGCTCCGCTCCGGCAGCACCGTAAGGTCGAGCTCGCGCCGCGTCGGCTTGGGATTGGCTTTGAGCTTGACTGTTGTTTGACCCCACTCGCGACAGTCGAGCGTGGTGTATTTGATCCACTGCCGAAGCAAACGGCTGTGCCGCAACTCGCGTCTGATCCGCAGACCCAACCAGCCGGTCTTGGTGTTGTAGAATCCCGGCGATTTGCCGCGGGCGCGGCCGTGGCCGTGAATGAAGCGGAGCTTGTCCGCTCCCATCTCCCAGGCCTGTTCGACGATGGAGGCCATCGGCTTGCCGACAAAATCGCGGGGGCGATAGCCGTGCAGGTCGAGTCTCGCGATGCGCGACTCTGTGGCGTCCCCCGACATGCAGCCCTCGCGATGCGATGCGTGAATGCGTTGTCCTGCGCCGCGCGCGGAATGGCTCGGCGAATTTCAACAATGGCTTGTACATTGAGTCGGAAGTGGCTGGGGAACTAGGATTCGAACCTAGATTCTCGGAGTCAGAGTCCGATGTTCTACCGTTGAACTATTCCCCAACGCGCGCTGCGGCCGGCATTTGTGCCGATTTGCCGCCGTGCGGTGGTCAGGCGGGAGACGGGCCCGTCTGGAGCGGACGCCGGCGTGCAGGCGTCCGAAGCGAAATCATCTAGGGCATCTTCGCTTGCTTTCCAAGTGCGCGTTGCAATCGGGCGCTGACGCGGCGTCGGTGTGTGGTGCGCCGGCAACCATGATCGTTGAGGCCGCCGGGCGCTGGTTTGCCGGCGTGGGGAGGTCCTCACGATACGTACTGCTGTCTATGCAGAAGTATTATTTGAATACTTGTAGTATAAAACCGATACGTGAAAGTACCTAAACAATATAGATTCACCATTATTCAGACAAATTGTTTACTCGGCGCCATTTTTGACTTATGCGTGCAGTCACGGGGACCACTCCATGACTGACGATATTTTTGCCGACCGCGTCGCCAAGGTACGCCAGCGTTTCGTGGCGACGCTCGAAGCCAAGATCGAAGAGACCTCTGCTTCGCTGCCGAAGCTTGGCGGGGTTGCGCCGGCGGACACTGCCGCCGCGGCGGTCGCCGAGGCCTATCGCGCCATGCACGCCATCGTCGGCATCGGCCGCACCGTCGGCTTTCCCGATACCGGCCGTGCGGCGCATGAGGTCGAAGACGTGCTGCGGCCGCCCCATCAGGCGGGCCGCGCGCTCAGCGACGACGAAATCTCCCACCTGAAAAACTCGTTGCAGGCGTTACGCACCATCGCGGCGCGCGAACTGCAATCCTTCCAAGCCCTCTCACAGTGCCAATCCCTCCCACAGTGATTGCGTAGCCATGACCCAGTCCTTGCGCGTTCGTCTCCTGCTCGGTTCGGCTCTGCTGATCGTCCCGTTGCAGGCTCATTCCCAGGATCAGATCCCGGCACCAGATCCGATGCCGATCGCGCCACGCAAGCCCCTTACGCTTGCTGCCGTGCATCCGGCAGCGGCGCTGCATCGCACGACCTCGATCGCGCATCAGCCGACGACGGTTGCGGCGCTGCGTCCGGTTGCGACGCCAAAGCGGCCGAAGCTCGTGCGCCATGCCGCGGTGCCGGCGCCACAGCCCGCGCCGGTCGTGACCGCAGCGGCAGCCGCACCGCCGCCAAAGCCGACTGGTTTGATCGCGGCGGTGACGCTCGCCGACATCGGCTTCGTCAACGGACTGCATTTCGCCAATCTGGGCGGGCACCGCGAACTCTACATGCCGATTCCGGACGACGCCGACGTCACGGCGAGTAGCCTGACGCTTGTGGTCGACGATTTCGCCGCGCACGAGGCCAAGCGCAATCTCATCGTACAGATCAACGATCGCACCGTTACCGCCATCGCGCTCGACGGCCAGGGCAGGGCGCGCACCGTGCAGGTGCCGCTCGGCGGCGCGCGGCCGAAAGACGGCTATCTGAAACTCGCGTTTCTCTATTCGGGCGCCGCGACGCCCGACCACTGTATCGACGTGCGCTATGTCGGCGACAGCGTGACGGTGCGGCCGCAGACCGCGGTCGATATCGAGATCGGCGCGGCCGGCCACCTCGACGTCGCCACCACCGCGGCGCTGATGCCGCGCGATGTGGCGGTGATGCTGCCGCGCCGGCATCTGGCGGAGACCGAGATGGCGGCCGCGATCACCGTCGCGCGCGCGCTCTATTCCAGCGGCCGGCGCGTGACATTCTATGACGGCTACGATGCGGTAGCGGATGTCGCCAAGGGCGACGACGCCGGGCATTGGACGCACGGCATCATTCTGATCGGCACTTTGTCGGACGCCGGCGGCGTCGTCGATTCGCCGATGGCGACCGTGGCCGGCGACTTTCGCGGCTTCGGCATGATCGACGCCGTGCGGATCCACGGCCAGCCGGCGCTGGTGGTTGCCGACGCCGCGAGCGTGCGTGCCGCGCGCCTGTTCGGCACGCCGCTGCTTGCGGCAACGCGCGGGCTTTCGGCCGCGTCGGTCGGCCAGGTGTCGCCGATCGATCTGCCGACCGATCGGGTGACATTCGATCAGCTCGGCGTGCCGCCCGCGGAGGTCGAAGTGTTCGGCCGCGCCGATCTCGGCGCCATCCTCGATACACGCCGGCTGCCGGCAGGCACGCGGCCGACGCGGCTGTCGCTCGACGTGATGGTGGCGCCCGGACGGCGCCGGCGCCAAGGCGGTGGTCAGCGCCTTCGTCAATGAACGCCTGATCGGTTCGACGGTCGCGGCGACCGACGGGCCGACGCATCTCGATGTGCCGCTGCCCAGCGGTCTTGTCGGCACGATCGCCAACCTCCGCATCGTCGTCGAACGCGATATCGCACAGGGCGATTGTCGGTTCGGTCCGCAAGGCTATCCGGCGCAGATTCTCGGTTCGTCGTCGTTGACATTGGGTCCGGCGTCCGGCACCGCGCACGATTTCGCCGATCTCACGGCGCGCTTCGTCCACGGTGTCGATGTGCTGCTGCCGGCGACTGCGGCGGATCAGCCGGCGCGCGTGCTCGGCATCGTCTCGCAGGCGGCCAATCAGCTGTCACCCGATACCGCGCCGCTGAATGTTTCTTACGTCGCATCCGGCAGCGCGCCGGTGCCGGAAGGCCCGTTCATCGCCGTGAGCGAATTGCCGCCGTCCGGCGCCAATCCGCGCGTGCGGTTCGATCGCGGCCGTGTCGCCGTCATCGATCAGTCAGGCCACACGCTGCTCGATCTCGGCGGCTTCAACGGCGGCGCCGTCGCGCAGGTTCTCCAGGACGGCGAAACGCCCGGTCTGTGGATCAAACCGCTGTCGTCCGACCAGCGCGCGCCGTCGCCGCCTGAACTACGTCTCGATCACGGCGATGTCGCCTTCATCGATGACAAGGGCGTGGCGCTGGCGATGTCGACCGTGCGCGACACGCTGGTCAAGATTTCATATCCCGACCAGGTGTCGTGGCTGACGGTGGCCGACCGTTTCCGCTCCTGGATCATCGGCGGATTGTGGCTGCTCGGCACCGCCGTGCTGCTGCTGGCGCTGCAGCGCCTGTTCCGTCGCCGTCCCGCGCATCCGTCCGAGTAGACCATGCCGCTGTCGCCGTCCGATCGTGCGCTCGGCGATCTTCTGGTAGGCCGGCGCGTCATCACCCTGCCGCAGCTCGACGAGGCCACTGGCCTCGCCGAGCGCTGGAACGTCCGGCTCGGCGACGCGCTATTGTCGCGCAACTGGATGGACCCGCGGCTCTACTACGAGACGTTCGCGCAGAATTTCGACCTGCCGTTTGTCGATCTGATGCGCGACCCGCCGGACCTTACCTTGCTGAACGCGGCCGACGCCGACCTCTATGCCGGCCGCCTGACCATGCCGTGGCGCCGCCGCGACGACCGGCTCCTGATCGCGACCGCCGAACCCGGACCCGAAACGCTTGCTGTTCGCGCGCGAACGCTGGGGCGCCGACATCGAATTCGTCGTGGTGTCGAAATTCGATGTCGTGTTCACGGTGCAGACGGCGTTCGGCGAGGCGCTGTCGCGCCGCGCCGTATTCGAGCTCGCCGACCTCGATCCGGAAATGTCGGCGCGCACCGTGTTCACCGCCCCGCAGATGATCGCGGCTTACGTGCTGGTCAGCGCCGTTCTGCTCGGGCCTGGCGTTCGCGCCGATCGCCACGCTGATCACGCTCAATGTCGCGTTCGGCCTGTTCTATCTCGGCAATTTCATTTTCAAGGGCGTGATGATTTCGGTCGGCGGCGGCCGCTCCGCGACGATCGACGAGAGTATCGCCATCGAAGCGCGGGCGCTGCGCGAGGAAGACCTGCCGGTCTTTACCGTGCTGGTGCCGATGTTTCGCGAGGCCGCGATGCTGCCGACATTGGCGCAGGGCCTGCGCAACCTCGACTATCCGCTCGGCAAGCTCGACATCAAGATCGTGCTCGAGGCGGGCGACACCGAGACCATCGAAGCGGCGCGCGAGCTGGGCCTCGAAGGCGTATTCGAAATCATCATCGTGCCGCGCTCGCAGCCGCAGACCAAGCCGAAGGCCTGCAATTTCGCGCTGCGCTTCGCCCGCGGCGAATATCTGGTGATCTACGACGCCGAGGACCGGCCCGAGCCGGATCAGCTGCGCAAGGTGGTGGCGACGTTCCGCCGCGCGCCGGCGAACACCGCCTGCCTGCAATGCCGCCTCAATTATTTCAACGCCGAGGAAAACTGGCTCACGCGCATGTTCACGCTCGACTATGCGCTGTGGTTCGACGAAGTGCTGCCGGGCCTGGAGCGGCTCGGCATGCCGATCCCGCTCGGCGGCACCTCCAACCATTTCCGCACCGACGTGCTGCGCGAGCTGCACGCCTGGGATCCGTTCAACGTCACCGAAGACGCCGATCTCGGCATCCGCATCGGACAAAAAGGTTATCGCGTCGGCGTCGTCGATTCGACGACGTTCGAGGAAGCAAGCTGCCGCGCCGGCCAATGGCTGCGCCAGCGCTCGCGCTGGATGAAGGGCTACATGCAGACGCTCCTGGTGCATACGCGCCGGCCGCTGCAATTCGTCCGCAGCGCCGGGGCGCTTGGGCTGCTCGGCTTTGTCTTCTTCATCGGCGGCACGGTGCTGGCCGGCCTGCTCAATCCGCTGTTCTGGCTGTTTTATCTGATCTGGCTCGCCGCCGGCGCCGCGAACCTCGATGTGATCTTTCCCAATTCGCTGCTTTATCTGTGTCTGTTCAATCTGCTGGCCGGCAATGGCGCCTTTACTTATCTGCTGATGCTGGCGCCGATCCGCCGCGGCTGGCTTGAGCTCATCCCCTATAGCTTCACGCTGTTTGCCTACTGGGTGATGATTTCGGCGGCGGCCTATCGGGCGCTCTGGCAGTTGCTGCGCGATCCGTTCCACTGGGAAAAGACCGAGCACGGCTTGTCGCAACATTCTGCGGCGCCCGTTCTCTCGAGCGCTGAGGCGGCCCCATGAGCGACGCCGCTTCCACCAGGGCTGCCGCCGTCGCGCGTGTTTTGCCGCACGCAATAGGCGCTGCGCCGATCGCCGCGCTCGCTTTCGTGACGCTCCTGGCGCTGGCCGCAATTGCAGTGCGGCATGGCTTGATTGCCGATGACGCGCTGCGGCTGTGGGCCGGCGCCAGCACCGCGGCCGACGGCGAAGTGCCGATCGGACGGGTGGTCGCGGCTTATCCGTCGCTGCCGTTCATGTCGACGACGCTCGTCGCCTGGCTGTTGCCTGCCGGCGCGCCCGCGCCGGAACTTGTGACCGCGCTTGTTCTCGCGCTGTTCGCCGCGTGCTGCTTTTCCTCCTGCCGCAAGGCCGGCGTGCCGGCGGTCGCCGCCGCTGCCGCGACGCTGCTGATCGCCCTGCATCCGGCGCTGTTGCGCGCAGTGCTCGCGGGACCGGGCGACATGTTCCTCGCGGCCTTTCTCCTGATGCTGTGCCTTTCGCTCTACGATCTCCGCGCGCGCAGCGGCACCGCCGAAGTGATGAATGTCGGTCTCGCGCTGATGGGGTTGGCGTTCTCGCACCCGATGGGCGCGGTGTTCGCTTTCGCCGCAGTGCCGTTCCTGGCGTTCGCGGTGCGGCCGGTGCTGGTGGCGAATTCGGCGCTGAACGTGCTGATCGCGCTGGTATTCCCGACACTGTTTACGCTCGCGGCATTCGCCTATGTGGCCTGGATCTTTCCCGGCGATGGCTGGAGTTTCTTCGCCGCGCCGGCGCAGAGCCTGTCGATGTGGACAGCGGCGGTGGCGCGGCTGTTCGGCGGCTATTTATCCAGTGCGCCGATGCTGGAGGCGAGCGTCGCGATGGCGCTGGCGCTCGCCGTCGGCGCGCCGCTTGCGGTGGCGATGCTGGCTTTGGTGCGCCGCCGGCGACCGCTGGTCGCCCCCGCCGCCGTATTCATCGCCGCCGCGATCCTGGCGACGGCGGTCAGCGTGCTGAGCGGCTTTTTTGGCAATCCCGCCGCGCTCATCGTTGCCGCGCCCGTGCTCTCGGCCGGCATGGTGACGCGCGTGCCGGAGGCGCGCCAGCGTCTCGCGCTTGCGCTCTGCTTGTTGCTGATCGGATGGATTGGCGGGTTTTTGAGTCTCGCACTGGTCGATCCGCTCACCATCAGTGCTTTGCAATCGGCCGGCGAGAGCGAACGGCTCGATGCGCTCGCCGCCGGTGGCGCCGCCCGCGGCCGCGACGGCGTCTTGGCCGACGTCAACAATGCGCCGGCCTTCGTGCTCGGCCGCGGCAACGCCAGCGGCATTCTCAGCCCGCAGAGCGAAGCCTTCGTGCTCGCGCAGTTGTTTGGTCGCGTCGAAACGCCGTTCGTCGCCGTGCCCGATCCGCAAAGCACGACCGGCGCCAACGATCGCCTCGATACCGCTTTTCCGTCGCTGTTCCGCGACGGGCTGCCCGGTTATCGGCTCATATACCAAAACAATACTTGGCGCTTGTTTGGTCGTGAAAAGAAACAGCCCGTGTCAAAGCAGTAATAGCCGCATCGTATCATAAAGAATCATGTAGATATAAGTAAAAATGCGGACCTGAAACATGCGAATACTTCTGATCGACGACTCGGAGGACTCCCGCGATCTGACGGAGGCTGCGCTGCTCTCGGCCGGCTACAACGACATCGTGCTCGCCGGATCCGGCTGGGAAGCGCTCAAGATTCTCGATGTCGGACGCAACACCGATGCGCGTCCGGATTTCGACGTGGTGCTGCTCGACATTTTGATGCCGGAGATGGACGGCGTCGAAGCCTGCGCGCGCATCCGCAACGATCCGCGCTACGGCGACCTGCCGATCATCATGGTGACCGCCCTCGACGACATGGACTCGCTTGGCAACGCGTTCGTCGCCGGCGCCACCGACTACATCACCAAGCCGGTCAACCGCGTCGAACTTGTCGCGCGGGTGCGCGCGGCGCTGCGTCTCAAGCAGGAGCTCGATCGGCGGCTCGCTCGCGAGCGCGAGCTGCTCAATTTCGTGTCGAACTGGGGTGACCGGCGCACCGGCGCCTTGATCGACGAGGCGACGGGTCTGTTCGCCGGCGAAGCCGCGGAAGCTTATCTGACCGCCGCTTGCAACAACGCCAGCGCCGACACGATGTCGGTGCTGGCGGTGATGCTCGACCGCTTTGAGGTCTTCCGCTCGGCCAACGGCGAGGGCGCCGCACGCAGCGTGCTGGCACAGGTTGCACGCGCCGTCCGGCGGCTTGCCGCCACTGTCGGCATCGTCGCCGCGGCGTATCGCAATGGCACCATCATTCTGGTCGCGCCCGAGCTTGCGGCCAGTTGCGCCCGCGACTTCGGCGAAACGGTGCGCACGACGGTGGCGAAGCTGCGGCTGCCGAATTCCGAGGCCGTCGCCTCCGATTACGTCACCGCGAGCGTCGCCGCGATCACCGGCCAGGTGAAGCGCACCAACGACCGCGTGCAATTGCTCACGCAGGCGATATCGCGCGCCCAGGACGTCTCGGGCGAGGGGGGAAATCGCGTGCTGGCGTTGACGATCTAGGCGAGCGGGGGCTCGCGCGTTGGGTGGGGGTAGAGCGTGCTCAGGAGTTGCGTTGCGTTTCTGGTGGGAATGGTCGCAATCCCATCGCTCGCGTCGGCTGCGGCGTGGACGCTGCCGGATGGCACCGGACAATGGCTGACGACGCTGACGCTCGCCTCATCGACGAGCTATCTGGAAGGGTCGGGGCCGTTGCAATCGACCCCGCGCTACGACAAGGACGAATTGTCGGCGCTGATCGAATATGGCGTCACCGGACCGTCTCACCGCCATTTTCGAGCCTGGCTTGCAGCATATCGACATCGCCGCGCCGACTGACGCCGAGCGCACCGGGCTCGGCTATACCGAATTCGGCGCACGCTACGCGGCGTTCGAAACTCAAGACAAGAGTTGGGTGCTGTCGGGCCAGGCGACGGTTCGCATTCCCGGCACTTTCGATGCCTCGAACCCGGCGGCTGTCGGCTATACCGACGTCGAGACCGATCTGCGCGTGCTGCTCGGCCATTCCTTCACCATCGCGGGCCTGTCGGCCTTCTTCGATCTTGAGGCCGCCGAGCGCGTGCGGACCGCCGGTCTGCCGAGCGAGTTTCGCGCCGACGGGACATTCGGCGTATGGGTCCAGCCGCGCTGGCTTGTTCTGGTGCAAAGTTTCAACGTCGTGTCGGAGGGCGCCGGCAACGTCGTCTATACGGGCGGCAGCTACGATTACGAAAAGCTCCAGCTCAGCGCGGTCTATCAGCTCACGCCGGACTGGTCGGTTCAGGGCGGCGGTTACGTGACTTACGCGGGCCAGAATGCGCTGCAGGAGAACGGTTTGATCTTCGGCGTCTGGCGGAAGTTCTGATCGTCAGGGCAACCGCGCCGCGCATCGGTGCCGATTCACACTGCGCGGTCCAGGCGCAGCGCAGGATGTGCTCCGCCGGTTTGCCCTGCACGGTGAAATCGGTGTCGTTGAGGCCGCCGCCGTCCGGGTCCGTGAGCCAGCGCCAGATCAACACGCCGCGAATCGACGGGCGGTCGAGAATCAACAGCCAGTCGGCAAGCACTTCGGCCTGCAGATCGGGATCGGCGGCGCTCGGGCGTTCTTCGGCGCTTTCCCATGGTTTGGCGGCGGCGCCGCGCGCGGACCGAAGGCCGATCTCGCCGACAATGATGGGCTTGCCCGTGCGTGCGGCGAGCGCGTCGAGTCGCTGCCCGGTGTCCACCATGCGCGCGAGACGGCCGATGCGGTCATCGTCGGCGCCGAGCGGCGGGTAGAGCGTCACACCGATCGCATCGAGACGGTCCCAGAACGGAGCCGCCTCGGCTTCCTCCACATTATGAGCCATGTAGAGCAAGCGCCCCGAATAGGATTGGCGCACGGTGTCGATCAGTGCGCTCCATTCAAGCCGCTGCGACGTCTCCGCAAGCTCGGTGCCGATGACAAACGCCTCGGCATGTTCCTGCGCCGCGATGCGGGCGAGACGGCCGATCTCCCGGCGGTAATTGGCAAACCACTCGCTCCAGTTCTCCTCGAAATTCATCGCGACGGCGCCGGCCCAGCTTCGCGGCACCCACACCTGCGGCTTGACCATGACGGACAGGCCAAGCGCGTGGGCATCGCGGATCGCCGCGCGCAGTTCATCGTCGGTCATGTCCTTGCCGCGAACCGGGTCGGGGCTTGCCGGGGTGGCCTGCCACAGGAACGGGACGACAGCGATGGCATTGGCGCCGACGCGTTTGGCGGCCGCCAGCGATTGTCGTGCCGACGGACTGCCGAACGGGTGACCAGGCGTTTGAATGACATTGAAGCCGGCGAGCCGTGCTGGCTCCGGGTTTTCTGCGCGGCTCGGCGCACAGAACAGAGCGCCAAGCACAAACGCCGCCGGAACGGCCTGCCAGAGCGAACGCCGCATCTCTCAGATTTGTCTGCGCATGTGCAGATGACTGCCGACTTCGTGGGCCAGTGTCATGGGATCGAACGGCTTGGAGATCACGCCCTGTGCCCCCATGGCAATGAATTGCTCGATTTCCCGCTTCTGGGCGCGTGCGGTCATGAACAGCACCGGGATCCCGGAAGTGCGCGGGTCTTTGCGCAGCTCGGCCAGCGTGGTCGGGCCGTCCATCTTGGGCATCATCACATCGAGCAGGATCAGCTCCGGCGACCAATCTGCCGCGGTGACGAGTGCATCGACGCCAGAGGCGCAAGCCCGCACCTGAAAATCCGGATTGAGACTGAGTGACGCGTCGACGATCTCGCGAATGTCGGGCTCGTCGTCGACGTGGAGAATGCGGATCTGGCTCATGCCGTCTCCTTTCATGGCGACGCGGATCGGAGCATCAGGCGGTCGTGGACGGCGACGACCAGATCGTCGAGCGACGCGCCGATCTTGGTCAGACGCGCTTCGACCTGTGGAACGGCGGTAATTTCGGCGGAGTGGCCCGAGAAAATGACGACCGGGATCGCCGCACCGCCGCGGTTGCGCAAGTCCGGAAGCAGATCGAGACCGGACGCCTCTCCCAGCGTGATGTCGAGCACGACGAGGTCGAAATTATGCGCGAGCAGCGCGGCGCGGGCTTCCTCGATGGAGACGGCTGGAATGACGCGCGCTGTGGCGTGCAGCGCACGTGCAACAAGATCGAGGATGTCGCGATCGTCCTCGATATGCAGAATGCATGGCCGGCCGTTCGCGCCACGGACGACCGCGCCGTCAAGGATTTGCGTCAACGCGAAGGCATCGATCGGTTTGGCGGTCCACTTGAGCACGTTGAGTTCGGCGGCGCCTTCCTTCACCGGCGCTGGCTCGGCGGATGCAACCACGATCGGTGTGCGATACACTTCGGGCTGCTCACGCAGCAGACGGATCAAATCCAGGCCGCCGGCATCCGGCAGTTCGAAATCGACCACGATCGCAGCGTATCCGTTGCCTCGCGCGCGCCTGATGGCTTCCTCCGGATCGTGCGCGAAATCGGTCGAGAAGCCGAATGGGCGCAGGGCTTCGCGCACCGCCACGGCCGCATCCGGATCGTCCTCGCAAAGCAAAATGTGGGTATCGTCGGGCCGCCGTGCGGCGTCGATTTCGCGGGCCGCAATTTGCAGCCAATCGGGCAGTTCGACAAAAAACTCGGTGCCGCCACCATCGGCGTCCCTAAAGCCGATGCTACCCCCGAGTCGTGTGACAATTTTGCGGGCGATGCTCAGCCCAAGACCGGTGCCGCCCTTTTGCCGTGCGTCGGTGGCGTCGGCCTGCGCGAATTTCTCGAACACACGTGGTTTGAACTCGGGCGGTATGCCGGGCCCGTGGTCGCGAACGACAATCCGCATGCGGCTGTCGCGATGTGCGATCGTTACCTCGACCTCGCCGTCGCGGGGGGAAAATTTGACCGCATTCGAGACCAGATTGGTTATCACCTGAGCTAGCCTGTCGGGGTCGGCCAGCACCTTGCCGTCTTCTGCAGCCGGATCGAGGCGAACGCGCACGCCAAAGCCGTCCGCATAGCCTCGGTTGGCTTCAATCACCTGCTCGGCCAGTTGCCGCAGTTTCACTGGTTTGAAATTGAAGACGACACTGCCGGACTTGATCTTCTCGATATCGAGAATATCGTTGATCAGTCGTACCAGGCGCGTGCAGTTGTTGTGCGCGATGCCGAGGAATCGCGTGACCCCGTCCGGCAGTTTGCCGGCGGCGCCGCCGAGCAGGAGACCGAGCGAGCCCGCGATGGAGGTGAGCGGCGTGCGCAGTTCATGACTGACCGTCGCGACGAACTCGTCCTTCAGCCGGTCGACGCGCTGGCGATCGCTGATGTCGATGACGACGTTGAGTACAAACCGGCCTTCGGCCGTGTGGATCGGATTGAGCCCGATCTCAGCCGGGAATTCACTGCCATCCCGCCGCAGCCCAAACAGGTCGTGGCTCGCGTGGATAAGGCGGACCCTTGGATGTTCGGCGAAGCGCGCGCGATGCCCGGCGTGGTGCTTGCGCATTCGCTCCGGGACAAGAATTTCAATTGACTGTCCGATCAGGTCGCTGCGGCGGTAACCGAATAGCCGCTCGGTCGCGCTGTTGACGAGCACGATGGCGCCCGAACTGTCCGTCATCAGCATGCCGTCCGGACAAGCCTCGACGGCAAGACGAAACAGTTCCTCGGCGAAGCCATTCGCCGGGCGATCGCGGTTCATCGTGACTACGCCGGCAGCCGGTCCCACGGTCGATCCAAACACACGCAATGTGACGCGCGCGTCGATCCTGCCGTTGCAAATGGAAATATGTGTTAAGTCGTGCCGCTCGCGAACTGAAATTCGTGTAGGTACAAATAACTAAGTACGGCCGGGGCACGCGGAGCCCACGCCCGCCGCCCGCCGCTCTCGCCAGCAGGAAATTCAATTCGCGCGCATGCGTGCCAGGATTTGTCCGGCTTCCGCCGATCCCAGATCTTTCGCGCGCTGGTACAGCGAATACGCCATGGCGCGATCGCCGAGCATGCCGACGAAATTATGTGCGGCGAGATAGGAAGGATCGTAGGTATTGGCGAGCGCCAACGCGGCATCAGGCATGCCGGCGTCGGCCAAGCGGCGGAAGGCGACCCGCGCCGCCGAAATATCTCCGGTCGCGAGCGAGTCGCGGCCCCGCTGCATGAGCATGGTAGCTACGCCGGGATCAATTGACCTGACCGGGGGAGGAGCGGGCGGTACGGCGGTAATGCGAACGCCCGTGGGTGTCTCATTGCCTGCGGAGGCTATCGCTGGCTCCGGTACCCGCGGTGCGGGCTTGGATACCCACTTCAGCTGCATGCCGCGACTGTCCACGACCCGCTTGTCGGGATCCAACAGTTTCACAGTCGTGTTCATGACGCCGACGAAATCTTTTGGAGCATACAGATAAAGCCCGGCAAGCTTGTCGGGCTGCAGCTGCCAGCTGGAGGGACCTGTCGACGTCCCGGCCGACAGGGTCGTACCCTGAGCCAGGCCGTCAAGTAACAGGGATTCATTGTCGATGGCATGCTCGACAGTCAGCGCAAGCGACAAAGGCTGGTTCGCGAAGGTCTGGTGGTCTTCAACGACCAGGCGCGACGGGATTTGCGGTGGGGGCGGGGTTTCTGTCTGCTGAGGCGTAGCCTCGGCAACCGGCTCGGTCGAATCCTGCAGCACCGGCGTGCTCGACCATGATGAATAAAATCGAGTGACCCCATAAGCCACGATTGCGGCGAAGACGATCGCAAGGGACAATCGCAAGATCTGCCCGAGATGGCCGCTTTCCTGCCTCTGGGGCGGGGGCGGCACGATCTCCGTGTCGAGACGAGGCGGGCGCGGTCGCCCATACTGACTTTCGATACGGTTCAGCCGCCGTGCGGCCGCGGACATCCTGTCGTCGTTCTCATCGTGCACGGGCGTTATGGACGGCGCCTGCGATGCGACGACCGACGGTTCGGATTCCGCGATGCTCGGCGTCGCGTGGTTAAGCTCGACAACTTCGCGGATCGCGTCGTCCAGCCACGCCAAAGCGTCCTTCGGTGTGCCGGTTTCATTCGCAAGCCGCTCGTCCTCTACCGCCGGCTGTTCTTCGTCCAAGGGCGCGGTCTCGGCGTCCGCCGATGTATCCGCATCCTCGGCAATATCTTCAGACAGGGCGCGGCCTCGTACGCGCGGCGGCGCGTATGCTGAGAGCCCCCTCAGTCTGCTCTTTGGTGGGAACGGCGTACTCATACTCGCCTCCTCGCCGCGCGGTCGAACCCCACGAACCGCCGCTGTTCTGGATCTCCCCTTGTCCTGCTCAGGTCATTCGCACCGTCACTCTGGACGGCATTTGCTCGCGCCCGGGCGGGGATCGCGCCGGGCGCGCTTACGTTGGTGTCAGAACCTCGTCAATCGACCGTCACGCCGCTCTCCTTGATCGGCGTCGCCCATTTTTTGATTTCGCTGGCGACGTAATGCTGAAGATAGCTTGAACTGGTGCGGTCAGCGGCGACCAGGTCCGTGCCGATTGTTTCCATCCGTGCGCGCAGTGCCGGCGTGTTCATCGCCGCGACGGTGGCATCCCGCAAGTGACGGATGATCGTCTCAGGCGTGCCCCGCGGAAAGAACAGGCCGATCCAGTTATTGGCATCGACCGCGAAGCCTTGTTCTTTCGCTGTCGGGACGGCGGGCAGCACCGCGGAGCGCTGCGTCGTCAACATCGCGACCGGCTTCACGCTTCCCGCCTTGATGGGTGCCAACTCGGTCGAAACGGCATCACACAGGTAGTCGATGCGGCCGGCCATGAGATCCTGAAGCGCCGGCGCCGAGCCACGGTAGGGCACATGCTGGACTTTGATGCCGAGCTTGGTGTTCAGCAGCACGCACCCGAGATGAGTGGCCGAGCCGGGACCTCCGGAGCCGAATGACAGCTTTGCCGCATTCGCCTTCGCATAGGTGGCGAATTCCTTGAGCGAGGCGGCCGGGAAATCTTTGCGCACCACGAGAACAAGCGGCTGCTCAGCGACCAGAACGACGGGCGCAAAATCCTTGGTCGCGCTGTAAAGCGGCTTTTTGTACAGCGTTTGACTGTAGGCCTGCGTGCCGACGGTCCCGAGCAGGACTTCGTAGCCGTCAGGCCTGGCGTGAGCGACCCGGTCGGCGCCGGTCATTCCACCCGCGCCGCCGACGTTGACGACGACGATCTGCTTTTTGAGAACATCGCCCAGACGTTCCGCCAGGATGCGGCCAACGACATCCGTCGGGCCGCCGGCGGCGAAGGGCACCACCATGGTGATCGGCCGCGTCGGCCAGCTGCTTGCGCGCGCGACGCCGACGGCCGCCAAAACCGCGACCACGAGCGCGACTGTCCAATTCTTCAACATGATCCCTCCTGAATTCTCTTGCGTAAATTCGGCGCAATACCCTGCCGCCGCGAGCCGCGCGCATCCGCGCGATCGCCCAGTCGTAACGCATTGCTCCGCCGCGCGGCCGTTTACAGTCAGCCGGACTCGCTGGACGTGCCGTATGCGATTTTCAGTTTTTTATGAGCAGATCATTCAGGCAGGCGGGTAACGCATGACACAACTCCCCCGACACACAAGATTGGCGCGACCACCGATTTCTGCCGAACCGCGCCTGTTAATTTACCTCAGTGGTTCCACAACCGTGACCGCACTTTATGGCAAGATCACGTCTTGCAGTCTGCATTGCGTGTACCATGCGTAAATTTACTGACGCGCACCAAACGGGGCATGAATGAAATACTTCAAGCACGAATCAAATTTGACCCGATCGGAATATCTCAATTGACACAGTGACGGGCGTCGCAGACAGGCCACAATTCTACGATCAGAGTTAGGCATCGAGGCTGGCGTGGCCGACTGAAGTACATTCTATCAATGCGGCATGCTTCGAGAAGAAACTCAAAATTAAAGGCCACGCTGCGATCACACAGTTGCCAGTAACGCTTTGCGTCCGAAATTCGCACTGCGCCATGCCGAGCTGATTTGCGACATCCGGACCAGAGGCTTCTTGGCGCCCAGCGTAACGGGGGGAGTCATGCGTCGTTATTTTGTCAGTGCGTGCCTGATCGCTATGGCGATCGGCTTGTTCAGTTCTCATCTCGCTGCTCAGCAGGTGCCGAGCTCCTTGTCCCAGGGCGGCACCGAAACCGCGCTGCGCGAAAAGAAGAACGATTGGACCGTCGGCATTGTCGGCGGCCTTTTCACCGGCACCTACATGCGGCTCGCCGCCGAAATGGCGTCCGCTCTGGACGACGGCGACAAACTCCGCGTGTTGCCCATCGTCTCTTACGGCGCGGGGTCCAATCTGGACGACCTCCTGTACCTTCGCGGCGTGGATCTGGCCATCACTCAATCCGATGTGTTCGAGTATTTCCGCACGGTGCGCAAGACGCCGCATCTCGAGCGCCGCATCCAGTACCTCATCCGGCTGCCGATCTCGGAGCTTCACATTCTGGCGCGCGATGACGTCCATAGCCTGGAGGATCTGCGCGGCAAGAAGGTCAATTTCGGGCCAGCCGGAACGGGCGCGAGCCTGACCGGCACCATCGTGTTTCAGCGGCTCGGAATTAACGTGCAGCAGGTGATGATCGATCAGTCGAGCGCGCTGGAAAAATTGAAATCCGGCGAGATCGACGCCATCGCACGGGTGATACCGAAGCCGGTCGATTTCTTCTCGAAGATTCCGCCGAATTCCGGGCTGCATCTGGTGAACATCCCGTTCACCAAAATGTTCGAGGACTATTACACGCTCGGCGAGTTCACCAAGAAAGATTATCCTACCTTGCTGGATGGCAAGGATAGCATCGACACCATCGCGGTTCCGGCGGTGCTCGCCGTCTACAACTGGCCGAAAGACAGCGACCACTACAACAGGGTGCAGCGTTTCACGCAGTATCTGTTCGATCGCTGGGCCACGTTCCAACATCCGCCGTACCATCCGAAATGGCGCGACGTAAACCTGGCGGCGACCGTGCCCGGATGGACCCGTTTCAGCGCCGCCCAGGACATGCTGCAACAGGTCGAAGCACAGCAGCAGCAGAAGCAGAAGACTGAATTCCAGACGTTCCTGAGCAAGCAGGCAGCCGTACCCGTCAACGCCGCGGATCGTGAAGCGCTGTTTCGCGAATTTCTGCAGTGGCAGGATAGCAAGGTGCACTAGCGCTGACGGGAAACAGCCTGGAGTGACGGTCGCCGCCGCGTAATGGCGGCGACCGAAAGCATTACTGCCGTCGCGGTCTCGCCGCCTTACCGCTCTTCTTCTGCACCGGACGCCTGCGCGCATGGGCCGTCGCTGGAGCGCGCTTGCCGGGAGCCGCCTGGCGCGATGGCTTGCTCGCCGGCTTCGGCGTCGCGGCGTCGCCATGGGAAGGCGAACCGCGCGACATCGGCCCCCACCAGTTCGACCGTGTCTCGTCGCCCCAGACCTTCGGCCGTTGCGGCCGGTCCTGATGCCACGGCCGCGGCTCGAAGAAGCCGAGCTCCTCGTCGAACATCTGGTCGATGTCGCAGAAAAACTCGATGGTCACGCCGTCGGGATTCTTGTGATAGATCGCGATGTTGTGGCCGATGATGTGGCGGATCGGGCCCCAGGTGAGCTGGATATCGTTCTTCGCCAACAGATCGCTGGCCCGCTTGATGTCGGACCAGTCGCGCACCTCGAAGGCGATGTGATGGATCGCGGTATCGGGGTTGCGCAGGAAGTTCACCGTGTGGTGGTCGCGGCTGCAGCGCAGGAAGGCGAAGAAATCACCGCGCCAGTCCGAGACGCGGAAGCCGAGAACGTCGCAATAGAATTTCACCACGCCCTGCACATCGGGGCAGGTATAGGCGATGTGCCCGAACTTGAGTGGCATGACGCCATTGAAATCCCTGTCCTCGGCCGTGAAGTTGAAATCGGAGAACACTTCGAGCGTCGTGCCTTTGGGGTCCCTGAACGTAATCGCTTCGCCGATGCCCGGCGTGATGTCGGTTCGCTTTTCGCTCTTGATGCCTTCTTTCTTGAGCCGCGACGCGATCTCGCCGAGATCGCTGCCCGGTGCGACCTGGAACGACAGCCGCGGCGCTTCGACCGCGCTGCCGCGTTCCAGGACGATCGCCTCGATGCCCGATTTGGTCGCCAGAATTGCGCGGTTCTTCTCCCGCGTCGTGAGACTCAAGCCCACGATACGAGTGAAATAGTCGACCGTGCGCTCGATATCGGGCGTGGTCAGCGTCGAGTGGCCGGCACGCTTGATGTCCACCATTTGTGGTCTCCGCGGAAAGGCGCCGCTCACGCCTGGGCGTGAGCGGGCTGTGCGCTGCGCGCGCCTTCATGGGCGCGAACCTTGATCGTCAGTTCGCCGAGCACCGGCGCCGAGCGGCAGATGATGACGTCGCCCGGTTTTACCGGGCTCACGCCGTCGGGCGTGCCGGTATAGACCAGATCGCCCGGATACAGCGTATAGAACTCCGAGGCGAACTCGATCAGGCGGCGGCAATTGTAGATCAGCTGGTCGGTGTTGCTGCTCTGGCGGGTTTCGCCGTTGACCGTCAGGCTGATCGGCAATTTGTCAGGGTCGGCGATCTCGTCGGCTGTCACCATCCACGGGCCGAGCACCGCGTAGCCGTCGACCGACTTGCGGAAGCTCCTGTCCTCGCGGCCGCGCACGGTCATGTCGAGGCCGAGGCAGTAGCCGGCGACGTAGTCGAGCGCCTTCGATTGCGGGATATCGCTGCCGGTCTTGCCGATCACCATGACGAGTTCGACCTCGTGGTCGTTGCGGCGATCGGGAAAGCGCAACGGGATGCCCTCCGACGGCCCGACCAGCGCGGAATTCGCCTTCAGGAACATTCCGGCCTCGAGGATCTTCGAGGAGAAATGCTTGACGATCTGCGAGCCGGTCTGGGTCGCGGCCTTCGCCATCTCTTCGATGTGGGCCTGATAGTTGGTTGGCGCGCAGGTCAGTTTGGTCGGCCGCGCCACCGGCGGCAACAGCTTCACGGACGCAATCGGCTTTCCCGCCGCCTTGTCGGCCATGCGGTCGATCCGCTCCCGCCATTGCGGCAGCGCGGCGACGACGGCATCGCCTTTCATCGCGTAGGGCGCTGCCTTGCGGATCTCGGTCTGCGCCTCGGTCACGTCGTGCACCATGTCGCCGCGCACCACGCCCAGGCGGTCATCGTCATAACGGCAAAGTTTCATCGAAATCTCCTCCACGGGGGCGGACTAACTCCGCGTCGTCCGCCCCGCACTGTTCGCTGCGTTTCACGAGGGTTGAAAGCGAATGATACCTTACGTGTCGAGCCTTGCAACCGCCGTGCCCAAGGCCTCGGGCGTATGGCTCGCGATTATAAGAGCCATCGGCCGGCTCAGGGAGCAGTGCGACAACGAGCGGCGAGCGGAGATCGCTTCGCTGCGCGACGAGTTGGAAGATATTGCTCAAGACCTGCGCAAGGTTGGCCGCGAATGGCCGTCTCTCGTCCGATTGGAGTTGCGCAAGGCCGGTTTCAATCCCGATGAACCTCGCGTGCAGGCAGGAAATGCCGACGGAGGGCAGTGGACGAACGACGGAGGCCGTACGGCCGACAATTCGCGAGTTCTCTCGGAGGCGCCCGATAGCGGATGGATACCGGGCGCGCAATATGCTGCCGACGGGCACCATTGGGCGCCAAAGGGTGTTTACGAAAAGGAGTCCCTGAAGCCAGAAGTCAGAAAGGTCTTTGAGAACGCCAAATCTGGCCCGCTTGCGGATAACAGCGTGAATTGCTGGAACGTCGAGCACAGGAGCTACAATGATGCGGTCCAGGAGGACTTTAATGCCTTTCTAGAAAGGAATAAAATTAATTCCCAGCAAATGACCGCGGAACAGGCGCAAGAGTTTGTCGACGAAGTGCTCGCCTCGGCCGATCCACGTATTCGCGGTCTTAAAATGAAAGTCATGCATCAGATGATGAGATATTTTCTCCTACGTGGGCCACGGGGAGGCGACGAGGACTAGAATGACAGCCGCAGAGGAAGACCGTGAACACGCCGAGCGGGTTGAAGTTTTTGAACGGCTTGGGCGGCGAGTCGATGACATTCTGAAAAAATACGGCGCGCCCGATTCCCTTTCCAGGAAAGGTGACTACACGGTCCACGGCGATTATAGCGGCCATCCGCAAGTTGTTGCCTTTGTCGGCAAGCTCGATATGTTGCGGCCTGCCGTCATTGCTGAGCTGCAACGGCTCATCAAGGAATTCCCCGGGTGGGAGATTGAGATCACAGTTGCGGTGCGGGGCCATTATGATGATTGGCCGAGCATGGGCCTTTACATCCGCCCGCACGAAATCGTCGACGGTTTGCAGCGGCAGTATTTTCCAAACGAGTTTCAAGATATCGCGTATGAGAACGCCCGGCCCGGGACCGCGTACGATTGAGGACACAGCGCCCGGCCATCGCGGGTGTTATCCGAGATTGACGGAAGACGTATAGCCTCGATTTATTCGCGATCAGCCCGGCCCACTTACGCTCAGCCGCGCCCGAAAAGTTCGTTGAACACCTTCTGCCATTTGCGGTGTTCGGTGCCGTCAAAGACGACAGGCACGATCTTCATCGGCTTGAGGTGTTGGCCAACTTCTCGCGGATTGGTCGGCACTTCGGGGCGCGTCGGAAAGCGGCCCTTCTGCGTGATCAGGATCTGGGCCTGGTGGCTCAGCACGAAATTCTCGGCAAGCTTCGCGGCGTTCGGATGCGGCGCCAGCGCGTTGATACCGACGGCGCCGAAGATCAGCACGACCGGATTGAGCAGCCAGTAATCCGTCGGCGCACCGGACATTTTCACGTTGATCGTCAGATTGAGAAAGTTGTTGAGCGCGAGCCAATATTCGCCGGAGCCGACCGAGCGCGCCAGCGCCAGGTGGCCGTCGGTCAGCGCCGGGTTGAGCGTCCCGGCAATGTTCTTGATGATCGTCCGGGCGCGGTCCTCGCCGTAATACGAGAACATGGCCGCGACCCACTCGGCATCGGTGCCGACGATCGCGGTCTTGCCGGCCCACTCCTTGTGCGCCGGAAAATCGTCGTAGCTTTTCGGCAGGTCGGCCTGTTTGATGAATTTGCCGTTGTAGGCCGGCGCATTGTAGTTGGCGTAGACGCCATACCAGCGCTGGTCGGCGGCGCGGGCGCCTTCCATCAGCCCCTTGGCCTCGGGCGGATCGTATGGCGCCAGATATTCGTGCGGGAACGCGGTCACGGTGGTGGTCAGCGCAACATCCCACGTGCGTTGCCGCACGCGGTTCTCGATCGCCACGCGCGCCATGATCTGGGTGTCCGACGAGCGCACGTAGTTGACCTCGACGCCGGTTGTGTCCTGGAAGACTTTCCAGAACGGCAACGCCTCGGCCTCGTTCATCGAGCCGTAGACCGTCAGTTTGCCTTCTGTCTTGGCGGCGGCGAGGAGGTCAGGGACGATCCAGGAGGGCGGGGCGGGATTCTGGGCGCGGACCGGGACCTGCGCGATTGCGAGCACGAACGCTGCGGCGAGGCTTGCGATCGTCAGCGCCGCCGTCGTCCTCAACCGCATTTCACGCGCTCCGAACAATTATGCACCCAGCCCGAGCGGAGGTTAGCAAGCCCGCCGCACGCGGGTAAAGGCGGCATGGGGTTACGCAACCTCAGCGCACCTCGCGCTTGGAAAAGCCGAACGTCACGGTCGAGATGCACAGGATGCTGACGGCGGCCGACAGCAGGAAGACCGAACGCGGCATGCCGTTGTCCATCAGGGCGCCGTAGATAATCGGCGCGATGCTCGAGCCGATGTTGTAACCGACGCTGACGAAGCCGAACACGAGGCCATAGGCGCCCATCGGCGTCACCGCGCGCACCAGCATGTCGCGCGACGGGTAGGTCGCCCCGACGCAGAAGCCGCTCAGCCCCATCAGCCCGATGAGGCCGGCGGCGTGCAGGTCGAACAGCCCGACCAGCGCGGTGACGACGCCGCCAACCCCGAGGCCCGTCGCCGCCACCAGCGCATGATGCGACGTGCGTCCCGCCAGCATGCCGCCGGCGAGCACGCCGACGGCGTTCATGGCGAGCAGGCTGGTAAGCGCCATGTTGGCGATGTCGACCGGCGTCTTATGCAGGGCGCCGAGCGCAACGACCAGATAGGTGTTGAGCCCGCCGCCCATGATCGACGTCAGGATGAAATAGCCGAGATTGAGCAGGATCGGCAGCGTGAGCAGCACGCGCCAGGCCTGCGCCATATCGGTCTTCGGCTTCGCGGGCGCGTTGGCGGCGTGCGCGGTCTCCGCGGTCGGCTCAGGCTGCGCGATCAGCACGAGCAGCACGATGAAGCCCATGATCGAGGCGCCCACATAGGCGCCGCGCCAGCCGAAATAGGCCTGCATGAACAACAGCGTCACCGGTGCTATCGCCGAGCCGACGATGCCCGCGAAGGTGTGGAAGGCGAACACCTGACCGAGCCGTTCCTTCGGTGCGTGATGTGACAGCAGCGAATAGTCGGCCGGATGAAACACGGTGTTGCCGAGGCCGCCGAGGCCGTACATGGCGATGAACACCCAGTAGGAATCGGCAAGGCCGGCGATCGCATAGGCGATGCTGCTGACGGCGAGCCCGACGATCAGCACGATGCGGGCGCCGATGCGATCCACCAGAAAACCGACCGGCGTCTGCAACAGTCCGGAGACGACGTTAAAAACGGTGAGCGCCAGCGCCAGTTCGAGATAGCTGACCTTGAAATCGTTGCGCACGAACACGAACAGCGGCGCCAGCAGCAGCATATAATAATGGCTCATGAAATGAGCGCCGCACACGGCCGCAATCAGCCGCGACTCTGCTGGCCGCATCGTGCGGACGGAAATGGCTTGCGTCATTGCGCCGTGGCGGCCTCGGTGGCGTGCAACGCCTGCCAGACTCTGGAACGGGGTCAGCGGCATGTCGAGATGTCGGATGCCGTGTTCGCCGAGCGCGTCGATCACCGCGTTCATCACCGAGGTCAGCGCCCCCGCACAGCCCGCCTCGCCGCAACCCTTGACGCCCAGCGGATTGGTGGTGGCCGGCGCCGGATGATCGGCAAGCGAAAACAGCGGCACGTCGGCGGCTCGCGGCATCGCGTAGTCCATGAACGAGCCGCTGAGCAACTGGCCTTCCTTGTCGTAGACCGCAAGCTCCATCAGCGCCTGGCCGATACCCTGCACCACGCCGCCGTGGAGCTGGCCCTCGACGATCATCGGATTGATCACGGTGCCGAAATCGTTGACGGAGACGTAGCTGCAAAGGTCGACGATGCCGGTTTCCGGATCGACTTCCACTTCGGCGATGTGACAGCCGTTGGGATAGGTCGAGGCGCTCGGACCGTCACTGACATGGGCGAGGTCGAGCGATTGCGGCGCGTCCGCCGGCGGCTTGAAGCCGCTGTGGAGCTTTTGCGCCAATTCCATGATCGAGATCGTTCGGTCGGTGCCGACGATGGTGAAATTGCCTTTCGCGAAGGCGATATCGGAGGGCGCCGCTTCGAGCGCGTAACCTGCCAGTTCCTTACCCTTCTCGATGATCTTGGCCGCGGCTTCGACGATGGCGGTGCCGGTATGCATGATCGATTTCGAGCCGCCCGAGCCACCGCCTGCGATCAGCTTGTCGCTGTCGCCTTGCAGCATGATGATCTTGTCGAACGGGATGCCGAGCTGGGCGCTGAGCACCTGGGCGAACGGCGTGGCGTGGCCCATGCCGAAATCCTGTGTGCCGGTCGCCAGAGTCACGGTGCCGTCGGCGTTGAATTTGACGTCGGCGAGCTCCTTCGACGGCGGCGCGGTGACTTCGAGAAAATTGCCGATGCCGAGGCCGCGCAGCTTGCCACGCTTGCGGCTCTCGCGCTTGCGCTTGGCAAAGCCCTTGCTGTCGGCAAGCTCGATCGCCTCTTTGGTCAGCGCTACGAAGTCGCCGCTGTCGTAAGTGCCGCCGGACGCGGTCTTGTAGGGCAGCTCGCGCGGATTGATCTGATTGCGCTTGCGCAACGCCACGCGGTCCCTGCCGGTCTCGGCCGCGGCGGCGTCGATCAGCCGCTCCATGTAGTAGTTGCCCTCCGGGCGGCCGGCGCCGCGATACGCGGAGACATGCGACGTGTTGGTGAACACGCACTTGCTCGAAACTTCGATCAGCGGCGTGCGGTACATGCCCTGTACGTTCTTGACCGCGTTGAGCGTGCCCGGCATCGGCGCGACCGGCGAGAGGAACGCGCCCACATTGGCGAAGACCGTCAGCCGCACGGCGAGAAAGTCGCCGTTCTCGTCGAGCGCAAGTTCGCCGACCAGGTCGTGATTGCGGCCGTGGCTGTCGGACACGAAGCTGCCCGACCGATCCTCGGTCCACTTTACCGGCCGGCCGAGCGCGCGCGCCGCGTGCAGCAGGCAGATGTATTCGGGAAACACCGCGGCCTTCATGCCGAACGAGCCGCCGACTTGCCCGGTGATCACATGGACGTCCTTCGGCGTCACGCCGAGCGCTTCGGCGAGGTTGGCGCGCATGCCGAACACGCCCTGCGAACCGACGTAGAACGTAAAGCGGCCGCCATCGTAGGCAGCCAGTGCGGCGCGCGGCTCCATGGCGTTGACGACGAGGCGGCTGTTGACGAGGCTCAGCTTCGTGTAACGTGCGCCGCCTTGGCGAAGGCGGCCTTGACCGCTTCGGCATCGCCGTAGTGATAGTCGAGCGCGACGTTGCTTGGCACGTCGTCGTAGAGCTGCGGCGCGTCGGCGGCCGCGGCTTCCTCGGCCGTGGTGACGGCGGGCAGCGCCTCGATGTCGACCGTAACCGCTTCGGCGGCATCCTTGGCCGCCAGCATCGTCTCGGCGACCACGAAGGCGATCGGGTCGCCGACATAGCGAACCTTGTCGGTCGGCAGCGCCGGGCGCAGCGGCTTTTTCATCGGCGAGCCGTCGCGATTGTTGAACGGCACCACGCATTTAAGCGGACCGTAGTCTTTCAGATCGGCGCCGGTGTAGACGCCGAGTACGCCGGGCATTTTGCGCGCGGCCGAGGTGTCGATGCCGCGGATGATTCCGTGCGCGGCCTGGCTGCGAACCATCACCGCATAGGCTTGGCCCGGCAGGCTGAAATCGTCGGCGTAATGGCCCTTGCCGCGCAGCAGCATCGGGTCTTCCTTGCGCGGCACCGACTGACCAACGGCAAATTTTTCTACCGCCAGGCGATCCTCTGCTCGTTCAGCGCTGCTGGAGGCCGACGGATGCAAATTCATGGCATGAAATCCCGTAAGGCTTTGATGTTCTGACATAATAGAGTTGGCACACCCGGGCAAGGCGTCGCAGGGGCATGGCTCATAGGCAGGTTGTGCGGTAGCTTGCCCGCCGGGCTCGGTTGGTACATTTTTGTCCCGAATTGCAATGAGATGGGCCGCGCCGTTCGAGCGCTTGCGCTCCAGCGCGGCAGAAAGGATTTTTTATGGACGACGATGGCTCGCCGCAAGGCGGCCAGGACGGGAAATGGTCTACGCGACGGCGGCCCCGCTGGGGCCGGCGGTCGCCGTATGGCCTTTACCGCGACGGTTCGCACGGTGAGCATGATCGCGTCCCGTATGACGAGCGCCGGCAGGCGACCTATGCGGCGCTCGATCTCGGCACTAACAATTGCCGACTCCTGATCGCGCGGCCGACGTCGGATGGCTTTCGTGTTGTCGACGCTTTTTCCCGAATCATCCGCCTCGGCGAGGGGCTCGCCGCGAATTGCCGGATCGGCGATGCGGCGATTGCGCGCGCGGTCGATGCGCTGCTGGTGTGCCGCGACAAGATGCGCGCGCGGCAGGTGGTCCGGGCGCGGCTGATCGCGACCGAAGTCTGCCGCGCCGCCGACAACGCGCAGGCGTTCTGCGCCCGCGTCGCCGAGGAGGCGGGCCTCGAGCTGGAAATCGTCGATTCGGCGACCGAGGCGCGGCTGGCCGCGACCGGCTGCACCGAGCTGTTCGATCCCGCGGCATCGGGTGTCATATTGTTCGACATCGGCGGTGGCTCGTCCGAACTGGTGCGGCTTGGCCGCTCGGGGCCCGGCCGGCGCGGTCCACCGGCGCCGGAGATCGTCGGTTGGATTTCGCTGCCGGTGGGCGTCGTGACGCTCGCCGAGCGTTATGGCGGCAACATCGTATCGCGCGAGACCTACGATGCCATGATCGACGAGGTGGCGGCCTTCGTCGCCAAATTTGCCGATACGCACCGCGGCGACCTCAACGGCTTTCACATGCTCGGCACTTCCGGCACGGTGACGACGATTGCCGGCGTGCATCTGCGGCTCAAACGCTACGACCGCCGCCGGGTCGATGGCTGCTGGCTGTCCGATGAGCAGATATCGAGCGTGGTCGGTGAACTGATGGACATGAGTTTCGACGAGCGGGCGGCCAATCCGTGCATCGGTGCCGACCGCGCCGACCTGGTGCTCGCCGGCTGCGCCATCCTCGATGCTATTCGCCGCGCGTTCCCGTGTCCGCGGCTGCGCGTCGCCGACCGCGGCCTGCGCGAAGGCATGCTGGTCGAAATGATGCGCGAGGATGGCGTATGGGGTGCGGCCTGACACTGTCCGTGCGCGTCAAGGTCTCGGGAGCCTAAGAGTGGCGAAGCTCACACCCGGCAAACGCCGCACGGTGTCATCGCGCGCCTGGCTGGAGCGTCAGCTCAGCGATCCTTATGTGGTGCGCGCCAAGCGCGAGGGCTTCCGCTCGCGCGCCGCCTTCAAGCTCGCCGAGATCGACGACAAATTTCATCTGCTCAAGCCCGGTGCGCGCGTGGTCGATCTCGGCGCCGCGCCAGGCGGCTGGAGCGAGATCGCCGCGCGCCGCGCCGGGCCGAGCGGCCGCGTCATTGCGCTCGACATTCTCGACATGAAGCCGGTCGGTGGCGTTGAATTCCTCCAGCTTGATTTCCTCGATGCGACCGCGCCGGATCGGCTGAAAGAGATGCTCGGGGGCAGGGCGGACGTGGTGCTCTCCGACATGGCGGCCAATGCCACGGGCCATCGCCAGACCGATCACCTGCGCATCATGGCGCTGGCCGAAGCTGCCGCGTTTTTCGCCCGCGAGGTGCTGGCGCCGGACGGCTCTTTTCTCTGCAAGGTGCTGCAAGGCGGCACCGAGACAGCACTGCTGGCCGAACTCAAGCGCGACTTCGCAACCGTCAAACACGTCAAGCCGCCCGCAAGCCGCACGGATTCGGCGGAGCTTTATCTGCTGGCGAAAGGATTTCGCGGCGGCTGAATTGAACCGCACTCGCCTAAAGCGCGCCGCGGATCAGCCCCGACGTCGTTTTGCCGATGCTGGCGTCGGCGCACTCTCCAAGCGCCGACCTCAGCTTCGGCGACAACGGCTTGCCGCCGCGCGCCTGCATGCGCAGCGCGGGACAAACGTAGTCGAAGCCGGCGATCGACTTGCAGCCCGGCATCTGCTCGACAATCTTGACGAGCCGTTCGTTGGCTTTGATGTAGTCGGCGGATGGATGGTTTTTGTCCTCAGGCTCCGACGTGATGACGTCAATTGCGGCCGCCTGGCAGGTGTCCGCCAGCTTGAAGAATTCCTTGCAGGCCGGGATCGATTCCAGAAATTCCTGGTTGCCGTCGGTGTCGGCATATTCCTTCGCCTCGTCCTGCGTGAACCATTCGCCAGCCAGCGCCTTCTTGTGCCAGGCCACGCATTTAGCGGCCATCTGCGACCGTGATGGAGCGGCCTCGGACCGTAGGCCGGTGCCGTTCGCGGCGATGACGGTCGCGCAAACAAAGGCGGCGACCCGGAGGATGCGCCGTGAGCAAAGACGCGGGAAGAACGCATTGACCCTGGACATATAAGCTCCGTATTCGTTGAACGTGGACGCCAGAAGGCGATCCTCATAGCGCGCGCGTGCGATCTGAAAAGCGAGGCAGACAAGGGAGAGTAATAGTGCCGGAGGCGTACTGACGATGAGACCGAGCCCGGCGATCGTCAGCATATTGCCGACATACATGGGGTGGCGGACGTAGCGATACGGCCCGTTTTCGACGACGGTGCGCGCCTGCGGCACGACGGAGAAAGCGCGGCGAAGATACCATAACGACCACAGCACGATAGCGACTCCGCCCGCCAGAAGCACAAGCGGGATGTAGACGCCGAGCAGCGGAATCGCCGCGGGATCGAGCGCGCCGAACAGATAGATGCCGAAACCGCCGACCGCGGCCGACAAATTGGGCATCAGCGTTTCGTAGCGCGCCAGCGGGCGGCCGGCTGCCAGGAGAATAAAGACGATGATGGTCATGTAGACGGCCGAAAGCGCGGTCACCAGCAGGCTGAGCAGCGGCGAGCCGTATATGCCGTTGGCGAGATAGACCCAGTATTCGCCCGTGCGCGCCACGAATGTCCGCCACTGATCGGCCGCCAACAGCCCAAGGACGACGGCGAACAGCTTGCTCTCATGATCGAGCAATAAGCGCCCCAGATTACGCCAGCCCTCGGACATTCGGGTCCTCTTCAGCTCGCGCCAACCGCGTGCGTCTGCGGCGCGTCATTCCCCCACCACTTCGCTCCGAGGCAGGGGCTGGGTCTGGCCTTGATCGCGAGCCGCCAGCCAGCGCCGCCACTCCACCGATCGATAGGGCCACAGCGGCCGCCACTTCTCCTGATCCCTTTGACGTTCGTTGCCGGCGCCGGTGAGGCACCAGCGCGGCGGTGCATCCGCCAAGTGATACTTGACGCGCTCATTTGGCGTCAAACAAACCACGGCCTGCGCCCGGGCTTTCCGCACCAGCGACGCGGTGTCGGCGAAGAAGGTGGCCATGCGCACCGTGCCGTCGCCCGCACCGGTTACGACCTGCTCCGTCTCGGCCGCAACGGCAAGGCCCGCGATGGCCGCCTTGTGCATTTTGATCGCGGCAATCAGTGCGCCTGTCGCCGTGTCCCAGACCCGCAGGCGGCCGTCGCTCCAACCTGAAAGGACCCGCGCATCATTGCTGCCAAAGGCGATACTCGTTGCCGTTGCGCTGTCGACCTGCAGGCGATGAATTTCGTCGTTGCTCGAAGGGCTCCACAGATGCACGCTGCCGTCCCGGCCGCCACTCGCCGCGAGCTGTCCGTTATGGCTGAGCGCAACAGCCAGCACCGAGCCTGAATTGCGGAGAAAAGCCGCCATCTGCTCGCCATTGCCGATATTCCACAGGCGGGCGCTGGTGCCGGAGCCCGTCAGAACGCGCGTGCCGTCGGCGCTAAACGCGACGCTGGTTACGCGCGTCGCATGCGGCCCGAGCTCCGCGATTTGACGACCCGTGTTGATGTCCCAGATGCGCGCTGTTGTGTCCTCCGAACCTGTCGCGACGCGGCGCCCGTCGGGACTTATGGCCACGCTCGAAATCGCGCCTGAGTGTCCCACGAGCCGAACGAGCACTTTTCCACTTGCTGTGTCCCACACCTGTCCCAAGCCATCTGGCCCGCCGGTCAAAACCTTCGAACCGTCCGGTGAAATCGTCGCTACCGTTACCTCATTCGTCTCGCCGAGAACGGTCGGTGCCACGTGCTGCTCGGCGCGCCAGAGGCGGGCCCGTTTATCGGAGCCGGTCGTAACCCATCGGGTGCCAGCTGCCGAAATGCCAACCGACGTCACCGCGGCGCCTTGTCTCTGTTCGCCAGTCGTACCGATCATATCCCAGACACGCACAGTGCCATCCCTTGAGCACGACACCACGGATCTGCCGTCGGGGCTGAAAGCGAGATGCGTGACGGCGTCGTTGTGACCGCGGAAGATGCCGGCGGCAGCGCCTGTCGCGGCGTCCCAGACGCGCACCGAGCCGTCCGGCTCACCGGAAACGATGCGCTTGCCGTCAGCCGAGATCGCAACGGCGGTTACGGCCTGATCGACGGTGATGACGGTGTCCGAGGGCGCGGCTGATGCCGCATCCCAAACGCGGATCGACTTGTCGGCGGATGCGGTGACGATCATCTTGCCATCGGCGCTGAGTGCGACAGCGGACAGCGCGAGCGCGTGATTTTTGAGGACGGCGCGGGGCGAGGTTGGTGCCTTGACATCCCAAATGATTGCCGTCGCGTCAGCGGATGCGGTGACGACAAGCGTGCCATCGGCATTGATGGCCACCCCCGATACGGGTCCGCTATGCCCTGCGAGCGTTGTTACAAGCGCACCGCGCGTGGCGTTCCAAACGCGGGCCGTATGGTCGTCCGATCCCGTGACGATACGTGAGCCGTCCGCGCTAACGGCGACACTCGAGACTTCATCGGCGTGACCAGCGAGTTCAAACAATGATTTACCGGTCTGCGCGTCGACCACCTCGGCTTTGCTGCCGCAAGCAAAAATGAGGCGTCCGCCATCGGGAGTGAACGCAACGTCGTTGGCCGGGCCGGCCTCGCACTTGACGCGTAATCGCTCGCTGCCGGCGTGGGCATCCCAGAGACGTACAGACTGATCCTGCGAGCCGGTCGCCACCAGTGCGCCGCTGTTGCTGAAGACGGCGCTGAGAACCGGATATCCATTGCCTGCAAGCAGCAGGCGCTCTCTGTCGGCGAACAGGCTTTCGTACAGCCGGCCCTCGAGCTCCGGGAGATAGGGCCTGGTGGTCGTGCCGGGCGTACCGGTGCCGGGCAATCCTGCGAGCGACAGAAGCATGGCGGTGTGGGGATCGCCCGCCTGGATAAGCTGCGCCGCGATATCGTTCAGGTGACGGGATTGCACCAACAGCGCCGCGTCTCGCTCGGCGGCGGCGCGCGCCTCGGCATGCTCGGCATCGAGTTCCTTGACGTGCGCAAACAATCCTGCGCCTGCGGCCGCGAGGCCTGCGACGCTCGCGATCACGAGCGCGGCGAGGGTGCGGTGAAAGGCGCGCTTCAAGGTCTCGGCCCGCTGGCGCTCGACGCTCAGGCGTTGGGCCTCGGCCTGCTCGCTGGCGGCGATGTAGTCTCGATGCAATTCGGTTGGCAGCGGCGCGCCGGAGGGACAGGAATTGAGCCAATGCTTCGCCTCTGCGATGTCCGGCCCTGACAGCATGCGATTAGAGACCCGGTTGGCGGCGTCCCACTCGGCTGCTTTCGACAGCAGGCGGGCATGCTCGCGCACCCAACCGAGATCAGTGACCAACGCACGGCGTAGCGCCGACATGCCGTCCATGAAAAGGCGCGGGCTGCCGTCGCTGTTTCCATCGAAACGCACGTAGTTGATGGCCGCGAGGCGCGGCGGGATCGAGATGCCGGTCAGTGCCGTGGCCTGCACCGGCACGACGCGCTTGCTGTGGCGCCACGCCTCATCAAGCTCCCACTGGCAGATCTGCGAATTTGCCCAATTCGCCGACAGGATGACGATGAAGGTGCCGCATTCGGCGATAAGGGCTGAGATGCGCGCCTTCCACTCCTCGCCCTCTTCAATGGAGTGGCTATCGATGAGCGTCTCGAAACCGCCGTCGAACTCGAGTCCGCCAACGATCTCGGCGGCCAGGTGGGCATCGTGACGTGAATAGGAAATGAAGACCTTGAGCCGGTCAGTCAGGCGGTGAAGCGAACGTGCGGTCTCGAAATCCTGGTTCGCCATGCTCGTCGACCTGAACGCGAGGGCAGGCGCCGACGTCCTCGTTCAGCGACGTCGTTCATCCTGTCGACCCGCGGCGCAGCGGCCGAATAAGGGTCCAAAAACTAGGCAAGTTTATCGGTCTGGGCCGGCCGCACAAGCTTCCGCCCCGACAACTCTTCTCCGGCATCGACCGGCAGCTGCATGAAAATCAGCGCGGCGGCGGCCGAGAGCAGGCTGATCGCGATAAAGGCCGGCGGAAAATCGGTGACGCCGATCACGCTTGACTGCCGCAGCCGCAGCGTCAGCTCGACCACCAGCGCGCCGATGGCGACGCCGCTCGAGATCGACAATTGCTGGAAGGCAGCGACCATTGAGGTGGCGCGACTCATCACCGGGGCGTCGATCTCCGCATAGGCAATCGTGTTGACGCTGGTGAATTGCAGCGAGCGGAAGAAGCCGCCGACCAGAAGGATGGCAATCATCGCCGCGAACGGCATGCCGTGAACGAAGGTGGCGCAGGCGCCGATGAAAACCGCACTGATCAGGCTGTTCCAGAGCAGCACGTTGCGGTAGCCGAAACGCTTGAGAATCATTGTCGCGGCGGCCTTCATGAACATCGAGCCGAGCGCGCTGGTGAAGGTGATCAGACCGGACTGGAACGGCGATAGGCCAAAGCCGAGCTGGAGCAAAAGCGGCAGGAGAAACGGCAAGGCGCCGACGCCGAGCCGGAACATGAAGCCGCCGTAGATACTGGAGCGAAATGTTGGCCGCTTCAGGAGCCGCAGATCGAGGATCGGCGCGTCGGCGTGCAGCGCATAGTACACGTAGGTGACCGCCGAGACGGCGCCGACACCTATCAGAGCGGCGACAACGCCATCCGGCAGAAACGCTAGCCCCATCACCGAAAGGCCGAATGACAGCCCGCCGATCGCAAGTCCGGACAGAATGAAGCCCACGAGATCGAACGGGTAAGGATATTCGGCGCGGATGTCGGGGATGAAACGGGTCGCGAGCACAATTCCAATAAGGCCGATCGGCACATTGATGAGGAAGATCCAGTGCCAGGTGGCGTAGGTGGTGATGAAGCCGCCGAGCGGCGGTCCGCAGATCGGGCCGATCAGCGCCGGGATGGTCAGGAGCGACATGGCGTTGAGCAGCAGCCGCTTGTCGAGGGAACGCACCACGATCAGGCGGCCGACCGGCGTCATCATCGCCCCGCCGACGCCCTGAAAAATGCGCGCGGCGACGAAATCCATCAGCGAATGCGACAGCGCGCAGCCGATCGAGCCGAGGATGAACACCGCGATCGCGATGCGAAATACATTGCGGGCGCCGAAACGGTCGGCAGTCCAGCCGCTCGCCGGAATGAAGATGGCGAGTGACAACAGGTATGAGGTTACAGCGAGTTTGAGCGCCAGCGGATTGGTGCCGATATCGCGCGCGATCGCCGGCAACGACGTCGCGATCACGGTAGAATCCATCTGCTCCATGAACAGCGACACAGCAACGATCAAAGGTGCGGTGCGGCCGTTCTGGTCCAAGGGCATTTTTAGCGGTCTATCCGGTTTCTTGTGTTTATTTGCCGTTTATGCGGTCTGTGGCAGGTCCGGTTTGGGTGGGTCCGGCCTGCAGCCGCTGCAAGGCCTCGGCCGGTTGTTTGAACGCGGGCGCGAGCGCCAGCGCTTGATGGAAGTCCGCGGCGGCGCCGTCCTTGTCGGCGAGGCGTTCGCGCACGAGCCCACGGGTGAAAAACGCGCTCGGGGCGTTCGCGTCAAGAGCAATGGCGCGGTCAGCGTCGGCAAGGGCTGCGGCATTGTCACCGGCCAGAAAATGCGCCCACGCGCGGTCGTAATAGGCCGGCGGCGAATCGGGCGAAAGCGCAATGGCTTTCGAATAGTCGGCGACGGCACCGACGAAGTCGAGCGTGGCCCGCTTGGCATCGCCGCGATTGATGTAGGGGTCTGCCGCCTGCGGGTCGAGCGCGATGGCGTGGTCGAAGTCGGCGATGGCCTTGGCGTAGTCGCCTTTGGCCTGCAGCGCGCTGCCGCGGTTGTTGTAGGCGGCCGGCGTGGGATCAAGCGCGATCGCGTGGTCGCCGTCGGCAATGGCGCTGTCGATGTCGCCCTGACGCTGCCGCGCGAGCGCGCGATTGTAGTAGGCGGCGCCGTCATTCTGATCGATGCCAAGCGCCGCGGTATAGTCCGCGACGGCACGGCCGGCGTCGCCTTTGGCGCTTAAGACATTGCCGCGATTGACGTAGGCATCGGCAAAGTTCGGATCGAGCTTGATCGCCGTGTCAAAGTCGGCCATGGCGCGGTCGAAATCGCGTCGACGATAATAGGCGGCGCCGCGCGCGTTGTAGGCGTAAGCGAACTGCGGAAACAGCCGGATGGCTTCGCCGAAATCAGCGATGGCGCGATCGTCATTGCCGCCGCGTGCATTGGCGACGCCACGATCGTAAAGAATTCCGCCGCTGTTGGGATCGAATTGCACGGCCATGCCGTAATCCGCAAGCGCGGCATCGTGATCGCCGCTGTCGTCATAGGCATTGGCGCGGCGATGATAGGCTTGCGCGTTCTTCGGATCGAGACGGATGGCCTTGGTGAACTCGGCAATGGCGTTCTTGTAATCGCGCTTCTGATACGCCACCAGGCCGCGATTGCTGTAGGCCAGCGCGAATTGCGGCGACAACTCGATAGCGCGATTGAAATCGGCAGCGGCACGGTCGAGATCGCCCTTGCTGCGCCAGGCGTCACCGCGATTGTTGTAGGCAACGACGAAATCCGGATCGAAGCGGATCGCTTGGCTGTAATCGGCGATGGCGTGGTCGAAGTCGCGTTTGACGAACCAGGCGACGCCGCGATCGTTGTAGGCGGACGCATCTCTCGGATCGAGCCGGATGACGCGGTCGTAATCGGCGAGCGCGAGATCGAGTTCGCCCTTGCGACGCAACGCCAGTGCGCGGGTGAAAAGCGCGGGCGCAAAATTCGGCGCCAGCCGGATGGCGTTGCCATAACTGTCGATCGCCTGGTCGAGGTCGCCTTTCTGGTCATAGGCAGCTCCGAGCGTCATATGCGAAGCGACGTCGCTCGGGTTGAGCGTGACGGCTTGATTGAGGTCCGCAATGGCGCCGTCGAAATCGTGCTTGGCGAGGCGCGCCTCGCCGCGATTGGCGTAGGCGCGCGCCGATTTGGGGTCGATGCCGATCGCATCGCTGAAATCGTTCAGCGCGCCGTCGACATCGCCCTTTGCACGCAGCGCCATGCCGCGGTCGTCGTGCAGAATCGCGAGATTGACCGTCTGATAATGGCCGGAATTGATCAGTGTGGTGCACGCGGCAATGCGCTCGTCGGCGGTCGCGCGCCATTCTCCGGTGCAACGTTTCTGGTCGCTCGTATCTTGTAGAGATGGCGCCTGCCCATGCGCCGCTTGGACGAGCATCAAGGCGAGGCCGGCGAGCGCCAGCGCGTAGCGCGGGCGATGACGCGGCGAGGCAAAATTGCGCATGGCCGGCCGTTTGTGTGCGCCCATGCAGTGATTCTCAACCCAGGCGTTTCGCCGCTTCCTCGACCATGCTGAGGTCCGAGTATTTTTTGACATCGATATCGGTGTTGAGCAGGCCGACCTGCTTCTGCAGCTGCAGATTGCTCTGCAGCGCCGTGAGATTGGGCGTGCCGTTCGGATCGCGATACTGGTCGCGCGGCCCGAAGGCCCACTCCATGCGTGCCGGCGGCGCCTTGTTGATGCGGGCAACGGCGGCGACTGCCGCTTCGTGATTCTTCGGATCGGTGTACCAGCGCACCGCGCGCACCACGTCTTCGAGGAAGTCGACGACAGCGGCGCGGTTCTTCTCGATAAAGCCGGTACGCGCCGTCCACATCGTGAGCTGGGTGATGCCGAACGCATCCTTCTCCGTGAATAGCGTGTTGGCGATGCCGCGCAAATTCGGATCGAGCGAGAACGGTGGCACGGCGCTGATCAGGTCCGCCTTCTTCTCGGCCAGCATCGCGCGCATGGCCGGGAAGGGCGCCTCGATGATGGTGTAATCCTTGTTCGGCTCCAGCCCGCTGCGCTTGCACATGGCGCGCATCGAGATATCGACCGCGCTGCCCATGGCGTTGGTGGCGAGCACCTTGCCCTTGAGATCGGCGACCTTCTTGATCGGGCCGTCTTTGAGCACCATGAACTCGTTGCTGCCGTGTCCGGGCACGCCATCCTGGATCTCATCGGAAATCACACGCAGGTCGTCCATGTGCGCATTCTGGATGGCAAGCGCGAACGAGGAAAAGGCCAGCGGCCCGATGTCGAGTTCGCCCGCCGCGAGCGCGGTGATCACCGGCGGCGTGCCCTCGAAATGGATCGCCTCGGCCGTATACGATTTGCCGAAATGGGTCAGCAGTTCCTTCTGCTGCAGCACTAGCGGAGCGAGTGAGGCCGGCACCACCACCCAGCCGACCCGAATCCGTACCGGTTCCGCGTGCGCCGGACGCGGCAGGGCTGCGCCCGCCAAAGCCGTGCCCGTGGCAAGGGCGCCAAGGCCAAATTGACGGCGATCCATCCCGGTTTTCAAGACGTTTCCTCCACTTTCTGTCCGTTAGGCCTATCCATTACGGCAAAGGCGTGCTATCGACCGCCGCCAACCCAAAAGCGGGCCACCGAGTCGGCGAGGGACGCGATGTCCGCTCGTCGCTTCAGCGTCAATTGGGCGTCACCTTACGCGCCCACCCGCTATTTCAGGGCCATGCGGAGTTGGCAATGGCATTGACTGCGAGAGACGTACCGCCCGAAGCATATACCTTTGACGATGTGCTGTTGAAGCCCGGCCTGTCGGACGTTTTGCCGTCCGACGTCGATATCCGGTCGCGTATCACCAAGACCGTTGCGCTGAATATCCCGATCGTCGCCTCGGCGATGGACACGGTGACCGAGGCCCACATGGCGATCGCCATGGCGCAGGCCGGCGGCATCGGCGTAATCCACCGCAACCTCGAACCGGCGCTGCAAGCCGCGCAGGTGCGCCAGGTGAAGAAGTTCGAGTCCGGCATGGTGGTCAACCCGGTCACCATTCAGCCGGATGCCTCGCTGGCCGACGCGCTCGACCTGATGCAGGAGCATCGCATTTCCGGGATTCCCGTGGTCGAGGGTGGTGGCGGCGGCCGCGCCGGGAAGCTCGTCGGCATCCTTACCAACCGCGACGTGCGGTTTGCCACCGACAAGCGGCAAAAGATTTCGGAGCTGATGACCAAGGAGCGCCTGGTGACGGTGCGCGAAGGCGTCGGCCAGGACGAAGCCAAGCGGCTCCTGCATCAGAACCGGATCGAGAAGCTTCTGGTGGTCGATGCCGATTATCGCTGCGTCGGCCTGATCACGGTGAAGGATATCGAGAAGGCGGTGGCTTACCCGATCGCCTGCAAGGATGAGCAGGGCCGGCTTCGGGTCGCCGCCGCCACCAGCGTCGGCGAAGCGGGCTTTGCGCGCAGCGAAGCCTTGATCGACGCCGGCGTCGACCTCGTCGTGGTCGACACCGCCCACGGCCATTCGTCGCGCGTGCTCGAAGCGGTGACGCGCATCAAGCGGCAATCCAACGCCGTGCAGGTCGTAGCCGGCAACATCGCCACCGCTGACGGCGCCAGGGCGCTGATCGACGCCGGCGCCGACGCCATCAAGGTCGGCATCGGGCCGGGCTCGATCTGCACGACGCGCATCGTCGCCGGCGTCGGCGTGCCGCAGCTCACTGCGATCATGGATGCGGTCGAGGCGGCGAAACAGTACGACACGCCGGTCATCGCCGACGGCGGCATCAAATATTCCGGCGATCTCGCCAAGGCGATCGCCGCGGGCGCCGACTGCGTCATGATCGGCTCGCTCCTGGCGGGAACCGACGAGACGCCGGGCGAGGTGTTTCTCTATCAGGGCCGCTCCTACAAGAGCTATCGCGGCATGGGCTCGGTGAGCGCCATGGCGCGCGGCTCGGCCGACCGCTATTTTCAGCAGGAGATCAAGGACGCGCTCAAGCTGGTGCCCGAAGGCATCGAAGGCCAGGTGGCCTATAAGGGGCCAGTCGCCAACGTGTTGCACCAGCTGGCCGGCGGCTTGCGCGCCGCGATGGGATATGTGGGCGGCAAAAACCTTGCCGAGTTCCACGCCAAGGCGGATTTCGTGCGTATCTCTGGAGCAGGATTGCGCGAAAGCCATGTTCACGACGTGACCATCACGCGCGAGAGTCCGAATTATCCAGGCCAACGTGATTAGGTCGAACCTGATTTGATTAGAACCCAGGCGATATAATGGCTGCGGGCCCGATCGATCGATTTGCCAAGATACGCACGGCGACCGATGCGCATCGCGCGCAGCACGGCTGCGGCGCTTATCCCTACGACAACGGTCCGCTGCTCGGAGCGCTGGCGGCGGCGGCCGATGCACGCCGCATCCTCGAACTGGGCACCGCGCTCGGCTACACCGCGCTGTCATTTGCCGCGGGCGCGCCCGACGCCACGGTCGATACCATCGAGCGCGATGCGGACCATGTGCAGCTTGCCCGCGACAACATTGCGGCGGCCGCGATGGATCACCGCATCACGGTGCACGAGGGCGACTTCGCCAGTGTACTGCCGACGCTCGATCCCGGCTACGACGTCGCCTTCTTCGACGGCCAGTCGCCGACACCGGCGTTGCACAAGGCGCTGCGCGGGCTCCTGCGCACCGGCGGGACGCTCATCACCGCCAATCTAAATCATAGCTCGACACCCGAAGCTGTGCGCAAGGCGTTGTTCGACGGCAAATCGTGGCGCAGCGCGCTGGTCACGGAGGACGGCGAGACCGCCATCAGCGTCAAGCTTTGACGCGCCGTGGCGGCACGATCGGCAAAGTGATACGAATATAATTGCGCGGGGGTGAATGAGATGTCGCTTCAAGCCATCCTGTTGCCGTTGTTCGTTGAAGTCATCCTGACCTTCGTGTTGTGGGGATGGATGGCCGCCCTGCGTACCCGCGATTTTACATCGGGTGGCGTGCGAGCGGACGACATCGCGCTGCGCGAACCGAACTGGTCGAAGTCCACCTTGCAGGTGATGTACTCGTTCTCCAATCAGTTCGAGCTGCCTGTGCTGTTTTACGTTCTGACCATTCTCGCCTACGTCACGCACAAAGCCGGCATCGTTTTCGTTTTTCTGGCGTGGGTATTCGTGATCTTTCGTCTGCTGCACGCCTATGTGCACACCACCAGCAATGTCGTGCGATTTCGCGGTTCGCTCTACGGCATTGCGACCTTCGCTCTGATCCTCAACTGGGTGATCTATATTGTTCGTTGTGCTGACCAGCCCCTGGGTGTGAAGCCATGCCGCTTGAATTCTGTCATCCGACCGCGCCGCACGAACGGCTGCGGCTGCCCGAATGGTATGTTTCCAGCCTGATGATGGACCGCGCGCTCGACGCCGTCGTGCGCCGCGTCAAAAAACTCGATCGCAGGCACGACATTCCCTACCTCGCCGGCTACAGCCTCGATGGCAAGATCATCTACATCGATCGGCATATGCCGAAATCGTTCAAGTTCCGCGGCCGTACCGTGGAGACCGACCGCTTTCTGATCCTGCACGAAGAAGTCGAGAAGACGCTGATCGATCAGCTTGGCCTGCATTATCTGCATGCGCACCAGATCGCGACGCGTGCCGAGGAGGCTGCGGTGCGCGCCGCCGACATCGAGTGGCATGCCTACGATCGCTTCATGCAGAAATACGTCAAACGCATCGGCGACGAGCGTTTGAAAAACGTGCCGAAGGATCTTGATCTGAAGCCCTATCGCGATGAGCATGACGACGACCTGCTGCGCCGCATGCTCAGGAGCGTGCGTGCCGGCAAGGCGCCAAAGGGTATTCATGTGCATGATCTCGCCGAAGCGATTGCCGAGTTGCGCAAACATGTGCGGCAGCATGACACGCCGGGAGCCGAACGGGGCGTTGCGCTCAAGCGGCGCAACAAAAAATAAGAGCCGTGAAAACATGATAGCGGCCTCGCAAGTGGCGCACGCATGACGCCCGCAGCTCGTCTGTCAGCAGCCATCGAGGTTTTCGCCGAGATCGAATCACGGCGTCGGCCGTCGGCAGATGTGCTCCGGGACTGGGGTCTGTCGCACCGCTTCGCCGGCTCGTCCGATCGCGCCGCCATCGCAGGCCTGGTCTACGACGCGTTGCGCCGCAAGGCCTCGTCGTGCTGGCTGATGGGCGAGGGGACGCCGCGCTCGGCTCTGCTCGGCATGCTGCGGCGCGAGCGTGGGGTCGATCTCGCCTCGATCGAGGAGTTATGCAGCGGCGCCCGATTTGCGCCGCCGCCACTGAGCGAAGCAGAGAAAGCGCGCCTCGGTGGTGACTCGCTGGCGGGCGCGTCGGCCCCGGTCGCGGGTGACTATCCGGAATGGCTCGACCCGCATTTCAACAAGGTGTTCGGCGACAACCGCGCCGCCGAGGGTGCGGCTCTTGCCACCCGCGCGCCACTCGACCTGCGGGTCAACACCCTGAAGGCCGAGCGCGAGGAAATTCTGCCCAAGCTCGCGCACCTGCACGCCGAAGCGTCGCAATGGTCGCCGATCGGCCTGCGCATCCGCCTTGGGGCAGACGCCAAGAGCCCGGCGATCCACGCCGAACCGCCATTCCGCAAGGGCGAAATCGAAGTCCAGGATGAAGGCTCTCAGCTCGCGGCTTTGTTTGCCGGCGCCAAGCCAGGCCAGCAGGTCATCGATCTTGCAGCCGGCGCCGGCGGCAAGACGTTGGCGCTTGCCGCCGCAATGGACAATCGCGGCCAGATCTACGCCACCGACATCGACAAGCGCCAGTTGTTGCCCATCCACGAGCGCATCGCGCGTGCCGGCGCGCGCAACATCCAGGTGCGCACCCCGCGCGGCGAGTCAGACATGCTCGGTGATCTCAACGGCCGGGCCGACCTGGTGCTGATCGACGCGCCGTGCACCGGGACCGGGACGTGGCGGCGCAATCCTGACGCCAAATGGCGGGTCCGGCCCGGCGCGCTCGAAGAGCGCGTGAAAGAGCAGGCGGCGCTGCTCGACCGCGCCGCCGCACTGGTCAAGACGGGCGGCCGTATCGCTTATGTCACCTGTTCGGTGCTCGACGACGAAAACGGTGCGCAGGTGCGGGATTTCGTCGGCCGGACGCCCGGGTTTTCGGTGGAAAAACCCGCCGACGTCGCGCAAACGCTCGGCGAGCGCGCCTATCTATTCCTCCAGTCGGTGCTTATCTCCGGCGAAGGCTTGTTGATGACGCCGCGCCGGACCGACACCGACGGTTTTTTCGTCAGCCTCCTCCGGCGCAACTCATGAACCTGATGGCAAAATCTCGACAGAGAGCGACCGCCGCTATAGAACCCGCCATGGCTAGCCACGACAAGATTCTCATCGTTGATTTCGGCTCGCAGGTGACGCAGCTGATCGCGCGGCGCGTGCGCGAAGAACGCGTGTATTGCGAGATCGTGCCGTACCAGAAGGCCGAGGCGGCGTTCCGCGACATGGCGCCGAAGGGCGTCATTCTCTCCGGCGGCCCGGCCTCTGTGCTCGACAAGGAAGCGCCGCTGGCGCCGGCCGCGATCTACCAGGCGGGCGTGCCGGTGCTCGGCATCTGCTACGGCGAGCAGGCCATGGCGGCGCAGCTCGGCGGCACGGTCGAAGCCGGTCATCACCGCGAATTCGGCCGCGCCGAGGTTGAATTGACGCAAGCCTCCGCGCTCACTGATGGCGTCTGGGAAGTCGGCCAGCGCTATCCGGTGTGGATGAGCCACGGCGATCGCGTCACCAAATTGCCGGACGGCTTTACCGTGACCGGCACGTCGTCGAACGCGCCGATCGCCATGATCGCCGACGACAAGCGCAAGTTTTACGCCGTGCAGTTCCATCTGGAAGTCGTGCATACGCCGCACGGCGCGGCGATCCTGCGCAATTTTGTCCGCAAGATCGCGGGCTGCGCCGGCGACTGGACCATGCGCGCCTTCAAGGACGAGGCGGTCGAGAAAATCCGCAAACAGGTCGGCAACGCCAAGGTGATCTGCGGCCTGTCCGGCGGCGTCAATTCCGCAGTCGCCGCGGTATTGATCCACGAGGCGATCGGCGAGCAGCTCACCTGCGTGTTCGTCGATCATGGGCTCCTGCGGCTCGGCGAGGCCGAGCGCGTGGTGGCGCTGTTTCGCGATCACTACAACATTCCGCTGATTCACGTCGAAGCCGGCGACATTTTCCTCAAAGAGCTGTCCGGCGTCACCGACCCGGAGCAGAAACGCAAGATCATCGGAAAATTGTTCATCGACGTGTTCGATGCGGAGGCCAAAAAGATCGGCGGCGCCAAATTCCTGGCGCAGGGTACGCTCTACCCCGACGTGATCGAGAGCGTGTCGTTTACCGGCGGACCGTCGGTGACGATCAAATCGCACCACAATGTCGGTGGCCTGCCGGATCGGATGAATCTGAAACTCGTCGAGCCGCTGCGCGAATTGTTCAAGGACGAGGTGCGCGCGCTCGGCCGCGAGCTTGGGTTGCCGGATGTGTTCGTCGGCCGTCATCCGTTTCCCGGCCCGGGGCTTGCCATCCGCTGCCCGGGCGAGATCACCCGCGACCGGCTCGAGATTCTCCGGCTCGCCGATGACATTTTCATCGAGGAAATTCGTCGCGCGGGCCTCTACGACGACATCTGGCAGGCCTTCGCGGTGCTGCTGCCGGTGCGTACCGTCGGCGTGATGGGCGACTACCGGACCTACGACTATGTCGTGGCGCTGCGCGCCGTCACCTCGATCGACGGTATGACGGCGGATTTCTATCCGTTCGACGGGATGTTCATCGGCACCGTCGCGACCCGCATCATCAACGAGGTCAAGGGCGTCAATCGCGTGGTGTATGACGTGACCAGTAAGCCGCCGGGGACGATTGAGTGGGAGTAGGGTGTGCCCGCCACACCGGAATCGCAAGCCCGGACCCGCGCCTTCGCGCGCGTCATCGGACCCTGGCTGGTCATCGTGCCCGGCATCATCGCAGTGCGCGCGCCGGATATGGGCGCGCTGGCATCGGAATTTTTCGATAGCCCGCTCTTCGTCTGGTTCTTCGGCGCGTTGCTGCTGTTCGCGGGGCTTCTGATCATCGCCTTTCACCAGTATTGGTCGAGTGCGGCGGCGGTGCTGATCTCGCTGTTCGGCTGGATTTTGGCGATCCGCGGCCTGGTTCTGTTGGCCGCGCCTGGACTCTATGAACGCGCCGTCGTGATCGCCGACGTGACGTGGCTGGTGCGGTTCATGTTCGGCGTTCTCGTCGTCATCGGGCTCTATCTCACCTATGTGGGCTGGGTGGCCAAGGCCGCGGCGTGAGCACGATAAGCCGCGTTACGCGCCCCGGTCTTTGGAAAAGGCAGCCTTCCAGCCGGAGCTGGAGAAAACTACAAACAAAAAAATGGAATAAACCACAGGCAATGCGACATAGATCACGCCGAACAGGATCAATCGTGCGAGGCTGGCCGCACTGAGCGAACGTATGTCGTAGGTGCCTATCGAAGCGATGATGGGGACGACGAAGAACGAGCAGACGGCCGAAACAATCAACAAGCCTCCAAACACCAGGCTCAAGGTGCGCGCCGACGGACGCAACGCAATCATTCTGTTGCCCGCGATTAATCCGACGATCCCCGTTGCGACAAGGATAAGAGAGAATATCAAGCGCGCGGGTGGCTTCTCAAAAACGCCCAACCGCATTAATTCGCGGATCAGGATGAGGGAGCCGAGAAGCTGAAACAGACCATTGAGGATCTCGAGAAGGCCCAAGGCGATGTTGACGACGGCTGTCGCCGTCATTCCACCCGAGAGGCGCTTTTCCACGCTTTCCCCCTGCTGCATGATCCCCAAGGCGTAATGCCGCTTACCACATCCGGACGGTGGCGGCTAAATGTCGGTATCCGTCCGTCTCGTGTTAGCTGCTATTCGTCAACTCGAAGAGGGAGACTGGATTCCTTCGATGCGGACTTTCGTGGCGCTGATGCGCGGCATCAATGTGGGCTCGGCGCGCAAGCCGCCGATGGCGGATTTGCGGGCGCTGTGCGGAAGCCTCGGGCTGAAGAATCCACAGACCTATATCCAAAGCGGTAACCTCCTCGTCGATGCCAAGGGCGGCGAGCCAGCTCTGCGCCGGCTGTTGGAAAAGGAATTGGCTGATCGCTTCGGTTTCGCTGTCGATGTCATCGTACGCACGGCGGCGGAATGGGACGGCTACGTGGCCGCCAATCCCTTCGCGGACGACACCAAGGCGTTGCCGAAAATGCTGCATCTTTACTTGCCGCGCGATCCGCTTAAATCTGGCGCCGCGAAGGCGCTGGCCGAGTGGGCACAATCGGGAGAGCGGGTTGACGTGGCCGGGGGAGCGCTGTGGATCGACTACGGCGCGAACGGTGTCGCCAGATCGAAACTCAGCCCGCTTGTCATCGATCAGGCGTGCGGTTCGCCGACGACCGGCCGCAACTGGAACAGTGTCTCGCAGATCGGCAAAATGATCGAACAGCGGACGGGCAAATAGATTTTGATTGGAGGGGCTGATGTCCACCACCATCTACGGCATCAAAAACTGCGACACGATGAAGAAAGCGCGCGCCTGGCTCGACAAAAACGGCGTCGATTACGCCTTCCATGACTACAAGACCGCCGGTATCGAGCGCGAGCGGCTTGAGAAATGGGAAAAGAAGGTCGGCTGGGAAAAACTGCTCAACCGCGCCGGCATGACGTTCCGCAAGCTGTCCGACAAGGACAAGGCCGGCATCGACGGCAAGAAAGCGCTGGCGCTGATGTTGAAGCAACCCTCGATGATCAAGCGGCCGGTGCTCGATCTTGGCGGCGGCAAGCTTGTGGTGGGCTTTACGCCGGAACTTTACGGTGAAGCGGTCGGGTAGCGTAAAACGCCTGGGATTTGCACTGGAACCCGGTCAACGGGTCGGTTCCAGCAGAAGGTTCGTTAACCCCTTTTGTTGAAGTCATTTTCTCGCCACCAAATGACCATGGCCCGCCATCGGGCCACCACGCTTTTTCCGAACCCTTCGGGCCTCTGGCCGCCGGATGGGTTACCGGGCAGGGAACTTTTTGCTGTTCCGGGCCGAAACAGTCGGGGGCGGGCTTGGAGATTGATATGACATCGCGTGTTTTGTTTGCTGCGCTTGCGCTGGCAGGCGCTGCCGCATTCGCGTCTTCCGCGCAGGCCGCCGACCTTCAGGCACCACCGTCGGTCATGCCGGCAGCGGCGCCAGTCGCTTATGCACCGCAAGTCTACAACTGGAGTGGCTTTTACCTCGGCGGTCACATCGGCGGCGGCTATGGGGAATTCGACCTGGAGCGATCCGTTCGCGGGCGGCAACAACAATTTCAACGACTGGGGCTTCCTCGGCGGCGCCCAGGTCGGCGCCAACGCGCAGTTCAACCGGCTGGTGCTCGGCCTTGAAGGCGACTTCAGCTGGACCAACATTAAGAACAAAGGCACCGACTCGGTCGGCGACGGGCTTAACACCAACGTGGAGTGGACCTCGACGGTCACCGGTAGGGTAGGCGCCGCGTTCGACCGGCTCCTGGTCTATGGCAAGGGCGGTCTCGCGCTGGCGCAGGATCAGAGCACGCTGACTGATTTCACCGGTACGACGGCGACCAACAGCCTGATGCGTACCGGCTGGACCGCTGGCGCCGGTCTCGAATATGCCATCGACCAGAACTGGTCGGCCAAGGTCGAATACGACTATCTGGGCTTCGGTTCGCAGGCGATGAATTTCACCACGCCTGCGCTCGGCACCGTCACCTCGAACACCAGTCTCGATGTGCAGGAGATCAAGGCCGGGTTGAACTTCCGCTTTGGCGGCGGACAGTGACCGTGCTTCGTCATTGCGAGCGTAGCGAAGCAATCCAGCGCTGAGATACGGCTCTGGATTGCTTCGTCGCTTCGTTCCTCGCAACGACGATCTAATTGATCTTGATCTTCGCCGCCTCGATGACCGGCTTCCAGCGCGCGATATCGGCGTCGATGCGCGCGCGGAATTCGGCCGGCGTATCGGGAATGGGCTCCATCAGCTGTGCGGACAGCTTGGTGCGGATGGTGGGTGAGGTGATGGCCGCGCTCACCAGATGATTGATGCGCTCGACCGTGGCGGCGGAGAGCCCGGCCGGTCCGATCAGTCCGGACCAGGCGTCGGCCTCCACGTCAACGCCGGCTTCCTTGAGGGTCGGCACGCCCGGCAGCAGCTCCGAACGCTTGGCGGTCGAGATGGCGAGCATTTTGATCTTGCCGCCGCCGAGCTGCGGCGTGACCGAAATGGCCGGCAGGCAAACCATCTGCACGTCGTTGCGGATCAGTGCTTCGACCGCCTGCGGTGACGACGCGAACGGGACATGCACGAGTTTCGTGCCGCTCTTGAGCGCGATCGCCTCCATCGCGAGCTGCGATAGCGAGCCGGTGCCGATCGAACCGTAATTGTACTTGCCGGGATTCTTGCGGATCAGATCGATCAACGCCGGCACGCTGTCGACGCCGAGGCTTGCATTAACGGCGAGCGCGCTGGGCTGCGTCACCAGCAAGGTGATCAGCGACAGATCTTTGCTCGGATTATAGGGCAGGTGGGCGAACAAGAGCGTGTTGATGGCAAGCGGGCCGCCGATGCTGATGCCGATCGTTGTTCCGTCGGGTGCGGCCTTCGCCACCGCATCGGTGCCGGTATTGCCGCTGGCCCCTGGCTTGTTCTCGACAATGAAGGTCTGCCTGGTTTCCTGCTTGAGCTGATCGGCAATGAGGCGCGCCACGAGGTCGGGCGTCGAACCGGCGCCGAACGGAACGATGATGCGCACCGGTTTCGCCGGCCAGACTTGAGCGACTGCGCCGGCCGTGCCGAGCACGAGTGCGAATGCCGCTGCGATCAATCGTTTCATGGACTGCCTCCGCTTCCCCCGGGGCCGGTTTCCCCCAAGCCTGCTTTCCCGGAAGCCCACGCCGGACGTATCATGACCGGGACCAGTGCAGAAGGGGAGACGCCAAGGTGCGTGCGACCGCGAAACTACGAAAACTCTTTGCCTCCGGACGCATCGCCGTAGCGCCTGGCGCCTTTGACGGGCTTTCAGCGCGGCTCGTGGCGCAGGCCGGGTTTCCGGCGGTTTATGCCAGTGGCGGAGCCATCGCACGATCCGCGGGCGTACCGGACCTCGGCCTGCTTTCGGTGAGCGAAATTGTCGAGAGACTGGCAGCGATGGTCGATGTCATCGATGTGCCAGTGATCGCCGATGCCGATACCGGCTACGGCAATGCGCTCAACGCACAGGCTGCCGCGCGCGCCTTCGAGCGCGCCGGTGTCGCCGCATTCCATCTCGAAGATCAGACTTTCCCGAAGAAGTGCGGCCATTACGACGACAAAAGCATCGTGTCGACAGCCGAGATGGTGCAGAAGCTCAAGGCCGTGCGCGATGCGTTGCACGATTCCGATTTCGTCGTTATCGCCCGCACCGACGCGATCGCGGTCGAGGGGTTTGAGGCCGCGCTGGGTCGTGCCGCCGCCTATCTCGAGGCCGGTGCCGACATGATCTTTGTCGAAGCGCCCACATCGGAAACCGAAATTGCCGAAATTGCCAGGCGCCTGCCGGGCCTCAAACTGATCAACATGTTTGCCGGCGGCAAGACGCCGCTTCTGCCCGTGTCAAAGCTCGAAGCGTTCGGCTATCACGCCGTGATCATTCCGAGCGATACGCAGCGCGCCGCAATCAAGGCCATGCAGCGGGTGCTGGCCGCGATCGCCCGCGACGGCAGTGCGGCGTCGATGGCCGACGACATGGTCTCGTTCAAGGAACGTGAGGTTGTTATCGACACACCGGCTTATATCGAGCGCGACAAGCGCTACGCGAGCTGAGAATAACCTAATATTGACAACGGGCGTCTGCTCATGATCATCGCACCGTGCATCGCTTAAAATACGATGGCGATGAGAGAAATTCGATCCTCGTTGAATTGGATTCACCATGGGCCTCATCCTCGAAATTCTCGGCCTGGTTCTTTTCCTCGGCGGGCATGTGTTTGTCACGATGCGCGACCGGCGCGCCGTGCTGGTCGGGAAACTCGGCGAGTGGCCATATAAAGGGCTGTTCTCGCTCGTCGTCATCGTCGGTATTGTGCTGATCGGTTACGGGTTCGCGCGGTATCGCGACACCGGCCCGATCATGATTTGGTCGCCGCCGGCCTGGACGCAGCAAATCGTGGTGGTGCTGATGTGGCCGGCGAGCATCCTGGTCGTCGCCGCCTACATTCCCGGCAACATCAAGCGCGTGCTCAAGCACCCGATGCTGGTCGGCGTCAAAACCTGGGCGTTGGCGCATCTGTGCGCCAACGGCGATCTCGGCGGCATTATTCTGTTTGCTTCGGTGCTGTTGTGGGCCGGGTTTGACCGGATGACGCTCAAGCGCCGCAGCGATCCAGGTGCGCCGCCGATTCCGGCGGGTGGGGTGACCAACGACATCGTGGCCATCGTGGTCGGCACGCTGCTTTATCTGGCGCTCGGCTTTGTCTTCCACCCGCTCGTCATCGGCCTGCCGGCGTTTGGCACGCCGGCGCTGGGACGCTAACCGATCGGACTATCAAAATGTCAGTGCAGAATGAAATCCGGCGGCTCACCGCGCCCGATATCCGTGCCCGCAAGGGCGGCGAGCCGCTTGTCTGTCTCACGTCCTATCACGCGCACACCGCGCGCATCGCCGACATGTATTGCGACGTGATCCTGGTCGGGGACTCGCTCGGCATGGTGATGCATGGGCTGGAGACCACCGTGCCGGTGACGCTCGACATGATGATCCTGCAGGGGCTCGCGGTGATGCGCGGCTCGCGGCGCGCGCTCGTGGTGATCGATATGCCGTTCGGCTCCTATGAGGCGTCCAAGGAACAGGCATTCGCCTCGGCCGCGCGGATCATGAAGGAAACCGGCTGCGGCGCCATCAAGGTCGAAGGCGGCAAACGCATGGCCGAGACCATCGCGTTTCTGGTGGAGCGCGGTGTGCCGGTGATGGGCCATGTCGGGCTGACGCCGCAGGCGATCAACACGATTGGATCGTTCCGGGCCCAGGGCCGCGACGAGAGCGACTGGGCGCCGATCGAGGCCGATGCCCGTGCGGTGGCGAATGCCGGCGCGTTCTCGATCGTGATCGAGGCCGTCGCCGAGCCGCTGGGCCGCCGCATCAGCGGCGATATCGCCATCCCGACGATCGGGATCGGCGCCAGCGCCGCCTGCGACGGCCAGATTCTGGTGCTGGAGGACATGCTCGGCCTGTCGCCGCGGGTGCCAAAATTCGTCAAGCGCTTCGGCGAGCTCGGGCCTTCAATCGAGCGGGCGGTCAAAGGCTATGCCGAAGAGGTGCGCGCGCGCACCTTTCCGGGGCCCGAGCACGTCTACCCGATGCGCAAGCCCAAGGCGTAAGTCCCGGCGGCCGGGCGACGGGTTACTCAATCGTCGCAGGGGCGGGCCGGCCCTTTGCCTTGCTCACGCCACATCGTTATTTTAACCGGAGCGGTATTAATCTAATCAATACAGGGGCTTCTACGGCTAACCGCAGGGATTTCCTTGCTATTGTCCGCGCCTGGACCCATCCCCGGCAGGATGGATCGTCCGGGCATCGTGTGTCGCTAGGTGACGCGGGGGTCGGGTTTCGTGGCCGATATCTTTCAGGAAGTTGACGAGGAAGTCCGTCGCGAACGGCTCAAAAAGCTGTGGGATCAGTACGGCTACGTCTTCGTTGCGCTCTGCGTTCTGATTATCGCCGGTGTCGGCGGCTGGCGGGGCTACGAATATTGGCAGGCCAAAAAGGCTGGCGAGAGCGGGGTCGCCTACGAGCAGGCGATGCAACTTGCGCAAGCCGGCAAACACAAGGAGGCTGACGCCGCCTTTGCCCGGATCGCCGCGGGCGGCACCGCGGGCTATCGGGTGCTGGCGCGGCTGCGCGAAGCCACCGAACTGGCGCAAACTGACCAGAAGGCCGCGGTGGGCGCCTATGATGCGCTGGCGGCAGATAAGAATGCCGGTCAGATCATCGAGGACCTGGCCGCCGTGCGCGCCGGCCTCCTGCTCGTCGACGGCGCTCCCTATTCCGAAATGCAGAAACGGCTTGAGCCGCTGGCAGGCTCGAATCGCAGCTTCCGCCACACTGCGCGCGAACTTTTGGCGTTATCGGCGTGGAAAACGGGTGATCTCGCAACCGCCCGGAAGTGGACGGACATGATGATGAGCGACCCCGAAACACCGGGGGGAACGCGCAGCCGTGCGCAGATTTTGGGTGAGCTCATCGCCGCCAGCGGCAGTAAGGGCTGAGAGCGATGCGCCGGCATCACAAACTCTCGCTGTTCCGGCTCGGCATGATGCTGGCCGCCGCGTCATTGCTTACTGCCTGCACCAAGGGCGGCCAGTTCGATCCGACCACGTTGCTCGACAGCGACATGTTCGACACCAAGAAGCCGTTGCAGGGCCAGCGTGAGCCGGTGTTCCCGGCCGGCGTGCCCGGCGCCCAGACCGGGGTTCCGGCTGACCTCTATAAGGGCTATCAGCCGCCGCCCGACGAGGCCGCCACTGACACCGCAACGCCGCTCACGCCGCCAGTCGCGGAGGCCGAAAAGCCTGCTGAAAGAACCGCCGAAAAACCCAAACCGAAAGCAAAGCCGAGACCGAAGGTTGCGCGGGCGCCTGAGCCGCGAACCAAGATCAGCGTCGGGCTGAGCAGGAAGCCCAAGCCTGCGGCCGAGCAGCAAGCCGGACCGGCGCAGACCGACTGGCCGGCACCGCCACCGACGCAGGGTCAGCCAGCGCAGACGGCGTGGCCCGCACCGCCGCCCACCCAGCAGGCGGCCCAGCCCTCGCAGTCGGTCTGGCCCAACCCGCCGCCGACGGGCGGGCAGTGATCGTGTCGCCGGACGGCGGCCGCAGGAAAATTTCAATCCGAATTGGGCAAGCGCACTCTCCGATTGCGGATCGCAAGAGGCATTTTGTGCAACGGGCTGACGACAGCCGATAAATTGTAGAATAAAGAAACGTTGCCCGCGCTGGCGCGGCGGCGCCGGATTGCATCGATCATGTCTTTCACCGTCGCCATCATCGGGCGGCCCAATGTGGGCAAATCGACCCTGTTCAACCGCCTGGTTGGACGCCGTCTCGCGCTGGTGGATGACGAACCGGGCGTAACCCGCGACCGGCGTGAGGGCCAGGGCAAGCTCGGCGATCTGTCGTTCAAGCTGATCGACACCGCGGGCCTGGAACGCGCCAGCGAGGAAAGCCTCTCGGCGCGCATGCAGGCGCAGACCGCAGCGGCGATGGCGCAGGCCGACGTGGTGCTGTTTCTCGTCGATGCGCGGTCCGGGGCGACGCCGGCCGATCGCGGTTTCGCCGATCTGGCGCGGAAATCGGGCAAGCCAACGATCCTGGTTGCCAACAAGAGCGAGGGGCGCGCCGCCGAAGCAGGCGTGCTGGACGCCTATTCGCTCGGGCTGGGCGAACCCATAGCGATCAGCGCCGAACATGGCGAAGGCCTCGCGAGCCTGTACGACGCAATGCTTGCGGCGTTGCCTGCGGCCACCGCCGAGGAAAAATCCGCGGTAGAGCCTGACGATGCCGAGAAGCCGATCCGCATTGCTGTGGTCGGCCGCCCCAACAGCGGGAAATCGACGTTGATCAATCGCCTGCTCGGCGAGGAGCGGTTACTGACCGGCCCGGAACCCGGCATCACGCGCGATGCCATTGCGGTCGATCTGGAGTGGAACGGGCGCCGCATCCGCATTCACGACACCGCTGGCCTGCGCCGTCGCGCGCGCGTGACCGAAAAGCTCGAGAAGCTTTCCGTCGCCGACACGATCGGGGCCATTCGCTTTGCTGACGTCGCCATCGTGCTGGTCGACGCGCAGACGCCGTTCGAGGAGCAGGACACCCGCATCGTCGATCTGGTTGAGCGGGAAGGCCGCGCCGTTGTCATCGGCATCAACAAATGGGATCTGATCAAGCCGCCGCCCGGGGCGTTGACGCGCCTGCGCGAGACCACCGATCGCATGCTGCCGCAGGTCAAGGGTGTTCCGGTCGTCGTGCTGTCGGCGCGCACCGGGACGGGGCTTGATCGATTGATGAGCGCGGTGTTCGAGAGCTATGCGGTTTGGAATAAGCGCGCGCCGACAGCGGCGCTCAACCGTTTTCTCCAACAGGCGGTTACCGCCAATCCACCGCCTGCGGTGAGTGGCCGCCGGCCGCGGCTTGACTACATCACCCAGCCGAAGGCGCGGCCGCCGACTTTTGTGCTGTTTTCATCGCGCGCCTGGGCGCTTCCCGAGACTTATCGCCGGTACCTGGTCAACGGCTTGCGCGAACAGTTTTCGTTGCCGGGCACCCCGATCCGGCTGACGTTGCGCACCAAGGCTAATCCGTATGCCGGCCGCAAGAAACGGCGATGAGCTTTGGGCTTAGTCAGGCGGGCTCGGAAAATTCCAGAAATTTGCCTGCGCGGTAGTCGTAGAGCTTTCCGGTTTCATTGCAGTCCGGCAGGCACAGCGGCACAATCGTCTCCGCAACCGCTTCGGGGGTCGGCAACGTCATCGGATCTTCGCCCGGCATGAATTGCGCGCGCATCTTCGTGCGCGTCGGGCCGGGATTGAACAGGTTGACGCGCACCGGCGTGGAGTTGGTTTCCGCCGCATAGACCCGCGCCAGCACATTGAGCGCGGCCTTGGAGGCCGCGTAGGTGCTGCTATAGGCGCGCGCATTGGTAGCTGAACCCGAAGTCATGAACACCGCGCGACCGGCCGGTGCGCGGCGCAGCAGCGGATCCATGGCGCGGATCAGGTGGTAGTTGGCGGTGACATTGACCGCCATCGCCTCGTCCCAGGCGGCGGGCTCGACGTGACCAAGCGGTGAGCGCTGGCCGGCGATGGCGGCATTGCCGACGAGCACGTCGAGACGCTGATGGCGCTCATCGAGCGCCTGGGCGAGCCGATAGATGCCGGAAAAGTCGCGCATATCGAGCGGCACGAGCGTCGCTGTCGAACCCGCAGCGCCCACGGCATCGTCAAGTTCCTCGAGCGCGCCCTGGGTTCGTCCGGTGGCGATAATGTGTGCGCCGGCCTGCGCCAGCGCGACAGCGAGGGCGCGGCCGATGCCACGCGTGGCGCCGGTGATGAGAGCGATGTTATTGGCAAGTGTCTTTGTCATGGCCGGCGCAAGCCAACACACAATGAATTGTGGTTCAAGCCGGGTTCAGAACGATAAAAGCCGCGAGATCGGCCGTTCGGCCAGCGTCAGCTCGCCTCGGCGAGCAGCGACAGTTGCCGCGGCGGAGAGTCCTGCGCCATGCGGTCGGTGAGCGGCGTCGGATATTCGCCGGTGAAACAATGGTCGGTGAATTGCGGGCGCGCGGCGTTGCGACCCTTCTCGCCCATGGCGCGATAGATACCCTCGACCGAGAGGAACGCGAGCGAATCGGCGCCGATGAATTGCCGCATGCCTTCGAGATCGTGCGTGGCGGCAAGGAGCTTGTCCTTTTCGGGCGTGTCGATGCCGTAATAATCCGGATGGGTGATCGGCGGTGAGGCGATGCGGAAATGCACCTCGCGGGCGCCCGCGTCGCGCATCATCTGCACGATCTTGACCGAGGTGGTGCCGCGCACGATCGAATTGTCGATCAGCACGATGCGCTTGCCGTTGACCACGGCGCGGTTGGCGCTGTGCTTGAGCCGCACGCCGAGCTGACGGATGTGCTGGGTCGGCTCGATGAAGGTGCGTCCCACATAGTGGTTGCGGACGATGCCGAGCTCGTAGGGGATACCCGACTCCTGGGCATAGCCGATTGACGCCGGCACGCCGGAATCCGGCACCGGGATCACAACGTCGGCTGCGGCGGGCGCTTCGCGCGCAAGTTCGATGCCGCTGGCCTTGCGTACGCCGTAGACGCTGCGGCCGCCGATGATCGAATCCGGCCGCGCGAAATAGATATACTCGAAGATGCAGGGACGCGCCGGCAACTGCCCGAACGGCTTGTGCGAATGCGCACCATCCTCGTCGAAAATCAAAACCTCGCCGTTTTCCACATCGCGCACGTATTGGGCGCCGATGATATCGAGCGCGCACGTTTCCGAAGCGAGGATCGGGCAGCCGTCGAGCTTGCCAAGCACAAGCGGACGGATGCCGAGCGGATCGCGCGCGCCGATCAGCTTCTTGTTGGTCAGGCCAACGAAGGCATAGGAGCCTTCGAGCATGCGCAAGCCCTCGACGAAGCGGTCAACGAAGCGGTTGCGATGCGAACGCGCCACCAGATGCAGGATCACCTCGGTGTCGGTGGTCGACTGCATCATCGCGCCTTCGCTCACCAACTGGCGGCGCAGCGTCAGTCCGTTGGTGAGATTGCCATTATGGCCGATGGCGAAGCCGCCGGCGTTGAGCTCGGCGAACAACGGTTGCACGTTGCGCAGAATGGTCTCGCCAGTGGTCGAATAGCGCACATGGCCGGTCGCGGCGTTGCCGGGCAGGCGGTCGATCACTTCGCGGCGCGAAAACGCGTCGCCGACCAGGCCGAGGCGCCGCTCGGAATGGAAGCGCTTGCCATCGAAGGAAACAATACCGGCCGCCTCCTGGCCGCGGTGCTGCAACGCGTGCAGGCCGAGCGCCGTGATGGCGGCCGCATCGGGGTGGCCGAAAATGCCGAATACCCCGCACTCTTCGCGTAACCGGTCACCGTCAAGATCGGGGAGGGCGGTTTCGGTCATGCTCATCGGCCCTCCGGGATGTTAGCCGCCGGCCTTGCCGGCAGGTTGGTCCAGTGCGCCATGCTGCGGCGGCGCGGCATCAGGTTCGCCGCCCTTATTGGTCTTGTACTTCTGATATAGGGCTTCGAGGTCCGGAGACATAGACCTGAGCCAGTCCGCAGTGTTGGCAAGGAAAACTTTTGATTTAGCATCCGTGACCCAGCCCGGCTGCGCCTTGGCGGGCACCAGCCAGTCGAAAAAGCCGAACGCGACCACCACGATGATCAGCCCCCGGCCGAGGCCGAACAGGAAACCGAGAGTGCGATCAAGCGCGCCGACCCGACTGTCAAGCACCATGTCGGAGATTCGCACAGTGATGATGGATACAACCAGCAGCGTGACGAGGAACACGCCTCCGATCACGACCCCCTTGGCGATCAGGTCGCTGTTGAAATAGGCGGTCGCCGCGGGAAGAAGCTTGCTGTAGGCGTACAGCGTCGCGACCGCCGCCAATACCCAGGCAACGATCGACAGCACCTCGCGCATGAAGCCGCGAATCATCGCCAACAGGCCGGAAATCAGCATCACGGCGATGAGTCCGATGTCGAGCAGCGTAATCGGCATGATCGACGGGTCCGCCCCTTCGGTAATTTCCCTCAAGTTCAGCCGTGTATAGCGGGGCGTCGCGGCCCCGTCACCCGCCTTGTTGCAGGTCTCGGGAACCGTGATTGGCGAGGTTTGCAAACGAGCGTGAACTTGCCCCGGCATTAACCATTCGGCCCTATTTGGCCAAGCGCGCCCGCGGCTATTCGGCGGCGACATCCCGGTCCCGCGCGTCACGGCGTGACGTATCGCCACGTGCCGCAATCTCGGACACAAGATTGACGAGCGTTCCGACTGGCATGAGCGCGAGCCCGGCGTCGCTGTCGCGCGCACCTTCCGGCAGGATGGCCCGGGCAAAACCGAGTTTCTGCGCTTCCTTCAATCGCGCAGCGGTCTGCGCCACCGGCCGCACCGCGCCGGACAGCGACACTTCGCCGAAATAGACAGCATCCGCCGGCAATGGCGCGCGCGCGAGCGACGAGACGAGCGCTGCAGCCGCTGCGACATCGGCGGCCGGTTCCTGGATGCGCAGGCCGCCCGCGACATTGAGATAGACATCGTGGCCCGACAGTCGCACGCCGCAATGCGCTTCGAGCACGGCAAGCACCATCGACAGCCGGCTCTGATCCCAGCCGACAACCGCGCGCCGCGGCGTGCCTAATGTCGTCGGCGCGACCAGCGCCTGTATTTCCACCAACACTGGACGCGTCCCCTCGATGCCGGCGAACACCGCCGTGCCGGGGCTGCCGAGTTCGCGCTCGGACAGGAACAACTCGGACGGGTTCGCCACTTCGCGCAATCCGGTTCCGGTCATCTCGAACACGCCGATCTCGTCGGTAGGGCCGAAACGATTCTTGATCGCACGCAGGATGCGGAACTGCTGCGAGCCTTCGCCTTCGAATGACATCACCGCGTCGACCATGTGCTCGACGACGCGCGGACCGGCGATCTGGCCATCCTTGGTGACGTGGCCGACCAGAATGACGGCAGCGCCGCTGCGCTTGGCGAAACGAATGAGTTCGCCGGCCGAGCCACGCACCTGCGTGACCGTGCCGGGCGCGGCCTCCACAGTCTGCGTCCACATGGTCTGGATCGAATCGATGACGAGGAGGCGAGGGATCGCGCCCTGCGAGAGCGTTGCGACGATGTCCTCGACCGATGTCTCGGCGGCGACTTCGACCGCCGCCTCGGCGAGCCCGAGCCGTTCGGCGCGCAGCCGTACCTGCGCCACCGCTTCCTCGCCTGAGATGTAGACGGAGCGGTGACGGTTGCGGGCGAAAGCGGCCGCGACTTCGATCAACAGCGTCGATTTGCCGATGCCGGGGTCGCCGCCCAAGAGCAGCACCGAGCCGCGCACCAGGCCGCCGCCGGTGACGCGGTCGAATTCGGCGATGCCGGAAGCCACGCGCGGCGCCTCATGGGTCTCGCCCTTGAGCGTTTCGATGGCGAACTGCCGGCCTTTGCGCGACGGCCGCGCAGTGGAGGCGGCGCCTTCCTCGGTGATCGTATTCCAGGCGCCGCAGGCCTCGCAGCGGCCGGCCCAGCGGGCGGCGGCCGCGCCGCAGCTTTGGCAGACGAAATTCTGTGCGCGCGCGGCCATTTTGACGGTCTCGTTCGTGTGGTGCTTCAGGCACCCCGGTACACAAGATGGCAACGCGGGCCGAGATGCGTAAGGATCTCGTAGCCGATGGTCCCGGCCGAAGCGGCGACAGCATCGATCGAGATGCCGCCGCCGATAAAGAGCGCTTCATCGCCGCGCCGCGCCGTGCCCTCAGGCAGATCGGTCACGTCGATGCAAATCAGATCCATCGAAATGCGCCCCACCAGTGGACATAGCGTGCCGGCGATGCTGGCCAGGCTGTTTGATGCGCGCGCGTGGGATTCCATCCGCATAGCCGATCGCGGCGACTGCAAGGCGCGACGGGCGCCTGGCGGTCCACGTCGCGCCGTAGCCCACGGTGTCGCCGCGTTCGAGTTTGCGGACTTGCAGGATGCGTCCGGCAAGCTCGACAACGCTCTGCATGGGGTTGGGCAAACCGGGTGTCGGATTGACGCCGTAAAGCGCCGCGCCCGGGTCGCGCCAGGTCGCAATGCGCTGTATCGCCGAGAAAAATTCCCGACGAATTGGCGAGCGAGGCGGGAACGCCGCGAAACATCAGTTTGATCTCTTTGAACATCTCGATCTGCGCCGCATTGAGCGGATGATCGGCGATCTCGGCACAGGCAAGATGGCTCATCAACAGCGTGATGCCGTGATTCTCGGTCTGCACGCGTGGCGCCAGCGCGATCGCCTCTTCGGCCGGGATACCGAGCCGGTTCATGCCGGTGTCGACATGCAGCGCCGCACCGCCGCGCCAATTGCGTTCGGCGACGAAGGCATCCCACTCGGCAAGTTCGGTAGTTGAATTGATCACTGGCTGCGCGCCGATATCGATGAAAGCGGAGCCGGCGTCCGGCGCAAATCCATTGAGCACGTAGATCGCCGCATCGTGGGCGCGCGATCGCACCCGCCGCGCCTCGGCGATATCGGCGACAAAGAACGTTTTGCAGCCGGCGGCTGCGAGCTTGGCGGTGACTGCTTCGAGACCGAGCCCGTAGGCGTTGGCCTTGACCACGGCCGCGCATTCGGCCGTACGCAGCTGTCGGGACAGCGTGCGCCAGTTCGCTTCGATAGCAGCAAGATCGACCGTGAGCGTGCCGCCGGTCTCGGGGACCAGGGTCGCGCCGTTCGGTTCCGGCAAGACTTCCGCGAGCGCCATGGCGCGGTTATGACCCCCCGTGGGGCGGCGGTAAAGCGGGGAGTGAAAGTCCAAGCACAGACGAAATGGAGCCTCGCCTTTTCCGAGGTGCGTTATACGCTTGACGTATAATTTGATGCAGCTTATTTCGGTCTTTAATGATCCGATCGTTCCGCGATCGTGCCACTCAATCGCTATGGATGGGCGAGTTCGTAAAGCGATTCAGCGGGATTGAAAGACCGGCGCTGCGCAAGCTCGATATGCTCCATCAGGCGCGGGACTTAAACGACTTGCGTTCGCCTCCCGCGAATCGGCTGGAAGCCCTCGCGGGAGATCGGCGAGGACAGCACTCGATACGCGTCAACGACCAATGGCGCATTTGCTTCACGTGGACCAAGGAGGGGCCGACGAATGTCGAAGTCGTCGATTGCCACCACTAGGGGGGTAGCGACCCCGAATCGGGTAACCACTCATCCGGGCGAAGTCTTGAGTGAGGAATTTCTCAAGCCGCTCGGAATGTCGGTCAATGGCTTGGCCCTCGCCTTGCGAGTACCTGCAACGCGCATTGGCGCCATCGTCAAGGGCGACCGCTCTGTCACCGCGGACACGGCATTGCGGCTCGCGCGTTTCTTCGGCACCAGCGCCGAATTTTGGGTCAATATGCAAGCCATGCATGATTTGACAAAGGCACGGATGCAGAGCGGCGTCGCAATCGAGCGAGACGTGCGGCCGCGAGCGGCTTGAGCCAACTGCAGTTTGCTGTTTGAAGGCTGTTACGAGTTTCGGGGAGGTGGTAAGCCACCGCCGCGTGCTGGTGGCAGCTGGCCAGTGCGTGAGGACGACAAATAGGTCGTATCAGGCCCCGATAGCTGACCCAAGTGCGCGGTGTCGAGATTGGCAAAGCGGGTCACCGCCGCGTCGAACTGCAACTCGACCGTGCCCGTCGGCCCGTGGCGCTGCTTGCCGATGATGACTTCGGCCTTGCCCTCGACGCGCTCGCCCTCGGCGAGCCATTCGGCGAATTTCTCGCGTTGCCCTTCCGTGGGTTTGCGCATCTGATGGTAATATTCCTCGCGGAACACGAACATCACCACGTCGGCGTCCTGTTCGATCGAGCCGGATTCACGCAGATCGGAAAGCTGCGGGCGCTTGTCGTCGCGACTTTCGACCTGGCGGGACAACTGCGACAGCGCCAGGATCGGAATGTTAAGTTCCTTAGCGAGAGCCTTCAGGCGCGTGGTGATTTCAGTGATTTCCTGCACGCGGTTTTCGCTTGAACGGCGGCTGCTGCCCGTCAGCAGCTGGACGTAGTCGATGACCAGGAGATCGAGTCCGCGCTGCCGCTTCAGCCGCCGCGCCCGCGCCACCAACTGGGCGATCGAGAGGCCACCGGTTTCGTCGACATAGAACGGCAGATTCTGCAGTTCGATGGAAATGTCCTTGATCTTCTCGAAGTCGCCTTCGTCGATCGCGCCACGCCGGATCTTGTTCGACGGAATGCCGGTCTGCTCGGCGATAATGCGCGTGGCCAACTGCTCGGCCGACATTTCGAGCGAGAAGAAGCCGACGATGCCGCCGTTGACGCTCGCTGTGTGGCCGTCGGGTCGAACCTCGCCGGCCCAGGATCGGGCGACGTTATAGGCGATGTTGGTGGCGAGCGCGGTCTTACCCATGCCGGGGCGGCCGGCGAGGATGATCAGATCGGACGGCTGCAAGCCACCCATCCGTGAATCCAGGTCCGTCAGTCCGGTCGCCATTCCCGACAGCCCGCCGTCGCGCTGGTAGGCGTGCGCCGCCATGTCGACCGCGCTGGTCAGCGCCTGGGCGAATTGCTTGAACCCGGAATTGTAACGCCCCGTCTCGGCGATCTCGAAGAGTTTGCGTTCGGCGTCTTCGATGTGGCTTGTCGGTGTCGCATCGACGGGGGCGTCATAGGCCAGATTGACCATTTCTTCGCCGATGGTGATCAAGTTGCGGCGAATGGAGAGGTCGTAAACGGTGCGTCCGTAATCTTCAGCGTTGATGATCGTCGTGGCTTCGGCGGCAAGCCGCGCCAGATATTGATTGACCGACAGTCCGGCGACGTCGAAATCCGTCGGCAAGAAAGTCTTCAACGTGACCGGCGTGGCGATTTTGCCGGCCCGGACCAAGCCACCCGCCAGTTCGTAGATCCGCTGATGGATCGGCTCGAAGAAATGCTTCGGTTCGAGAAAGTCGGAGACGCGGTAGAACGCCTCGTTATTGACCAGAATAGCGCCGAGCAGCGCCTGTTCGGCCTCGATATTGTGCGGCGGTGCGCGGTACGACGGTTCCGCGGGAGGCTGCTTGCGTGCAATCGAATCGATTTGCGCCATGGGTCCGATCAAGGGATTCGCGTGTGGCCGATTTGCGGTCGGCGCCAGTCGTTTGGTTCGTTCTGTTGGCACTCAACATCGCGGATCACTCAACGATGCGAGGGTCCGGTTCCTTATCGCTTCTTCACGCCGTCCAAGGAGCGGAGCCGCGCATATGTTGTCGATAGTCCGCCCCGCGGGGTCAGGGCAATCGCCGTTTCCGGCTTTCCCCATTACCCACCGGACACACGGTTACACAACGCCACGCAAAAATTTTCGCTTGACGCTTGGCCGTCGCGCGCGGCGCTGCTTATTCGCCCGCAAGCCGCAGCGGCGGCGCGTGGCGAGCTTCCAGTCCGCGCAGCCGCGCCTCTTCGCGCCCGATGTAATCCCGCGTTGCCGGCGTTATGCCCTTGCGTTTGGTCATCTGGATTTGGAATACCACCATATCGCCTTCGCGGAACGCGATTTCGGAGGACGCGAGGTAGAATTCCCACATTCGCACGAAGCGCTGATCGTAGAGCTTCACCACCTCGTCGCGATGGGCGAGAAAACGCTGACGCCAAGCCTTGAGTGTTTCCGCATAGTGCAATTGCAGCACTTCGATATCGGTGACGAGGAGTCGCGCCCGTTCGACTGCGGGCACCACTTCGGACAGCGCGGGAATGTAACCGCCCGGGAAGATGTATTTGGCAATCCACGGATTGGCGATGCCGGGCCGGTTTTCGCGGCCGATGAAATGCAATAGCGCGACGCCATCGTCGCTAAGCAGATCTGCGCACTTGCGGAAGAATGCTTCATAGAAGCCGACGCCGACATGTTCGAACATGCCGACCGAGACGATGCGGTCGAAATGGCCGCCGACGTCGCGGTAGTCGATCAGCCGAAACCTCGCGTTCTGGGCGTGCCCGCTTTCAAGCGCCCGGTTCTGTGCGTGCCGGAATTGCTCCTCCGAGAGCGTGATGCCGGTGACGTTCGCGCCACAAATGTCTGCCAGGTAGAGGGCAAGACCGCCCCAACCGCAGCCGATATCGAGGACGCTTGCGCCAGGGCCGACGAGGAGCTTGGCGGCGAGATGGCGCTTCTTGGCGAGTTGAGCATCGTCGAGCGAGACGTCCGGCGTCTCGAAATAGGCGCAGCTATATTGCTGGTCGGCGTCGAGAAAGAGCGAATAGAGCCGGGCGTCGAGATCGTAATGGTGCGCGACGTTGCGGCGGGCGCGAAACCGCGGATTGAACTGCTGCAACCGCCGGAGCAGATAGCGGGCGAGCCGCGGCGGCCATGCCCAGCGTGGCGCCCAGATCGAATCCTGGCGGAAGGCGATCGCCAGCACGTCGACGATCGATCCGCGCTCGACCACCAGGGTGCCGTCCATATAGGCTTCGCCCAGTTTGAGTTCCGAGTTCGAACAGGATACCGCGCTGGGCACTTGCGGTTGTAAACCGCACCGCCGCCGAGGGTGCTTGGCCGTCGCCGAACGTGTAAACGTTGCCGCTCGCTGTCGTGACCCGAAGCGATCCTCGGCGGATGTAACGACGCAGAAAAGCGACCAGCAACCGTTCCAACGCTGCCTCCAACACCCCTCACCTTGGCCCCTTGCACAGGTGATAAGCGGACAACGCCTGACCGCCCGTTTGCAGCCGCTTCCGGCTGCCTCCTCCGGGTCGTTTCACCTACGGGGTCTTATCCCTGCCGTTATTAAAACAAAATCTTCCTAGACCAGCAATGTGATAAGCGATGCGTATGAGGCCGCAGCAGCGTCGCGGCCCGGTGTGGCATCGGCCGGTCTTGGCTTTGGGGTTCTGGGTTGGGAATTGCCGGCAGCCCGAAATTATTGAAGGAGATGAGGGTGTTCCGGCATCTCGCCCCGGTATTCATTCTGGCTGCAGCATGCGCGCCGATCGCGGCCCGCGCACAGGTCAATATCGACCAGGACAAGTCACCGGCGCACATTTTTGCCAGCGATTGTTCGGTTTGCCACAAATCCACGCGTGGCCTTGCCAACGGCCGCGGCAGTTCGGACCTGACTGGCTTCCTCACCGAACACTACACGTCGAGCAAGGAGGAGGCCGCGTCGGTGGCCGCCTACGTGCTGTCGGCGGGAGGAGGGGTTGGCTCGGCCGCGCCCGTGCGTGAACAAAAACCGGATTCGGCGCACGGCCGGGCGGCAACGGCGGACGCCAAGCCTAAGTCCAAGCCCGACCCCAAAACGCGCCGGGCAGGCAAGCCTGAGGAGGAGCCGGCTGCTGGCGCGAAGCCGCGAAGGGCGGCGCGTGAACGTGGCAAGCCAAAGGAAGAACGTAGCGCCTCAGCGGAGCCGGGCGCGTCTGCGGCGGAAAAAAAGCAGGTGGATCGCCATGGCCCTGCGGCGACGCACGCTCATAACGAGCCAAAGCCTGTGGAGGAGGCTACTCCGCCCAAGCCGGCGCCCGCAGCGGTAACGGCAGCGGCGCATCCCGCGGAGCCGGCAAAGCCGGAGGCTACGCCGGTTTCCCCGGCGGCGAGCGCCCCGGCGCAGCCGCAGCCGGCCGCGGTTTCACCCGCGCCGACTGATAACATTCCCGACTGAGTTTTTGCCGGATCAGGTCGCGCTTGGCGCCGGCTCGCTTTCGGCTTCTTCGCCTTCAGCCTCGCGGGCGCGAAGCGATTCGGCCGCTTCCGGCTCGAAGAACGCCTCGGCTGCCTCGACGGCCGCCTCGGCTTCGGTCTGCTCTTCGCGCCGCTGCGTCACGTCTTCGCCACGCGCAATGCGCTCCGCCTCGTCGGCGTTGCGGGCTACGATCACTTTAATCGTAGTTTCGATTTCGGGATGCAGCGCAAGCGGCACATTGTGCTGGCCGATCGTCTTGATCGGCGTGTTCAGCGCGATCTGGTTCCGGTTGATCGTGTAGCCGGCCTCGCTGATCAAATGCACGAGGTCGCGCGGCGACACCGAGCCAAACAGGTGGCCGGCCTCCGAGGCCTGCCGCACCACCGTAAAGCTCTTGCCGTTGATCTTGTCGGCGACACCTGAGGCCTCGGTCTTGAGCGCCTGCGACTTCGCCTGAAGGTCGCTCTTCATCGATTCAAAGCGCGTGCGATTTTCCGTCGTGGCACGCAGCGCCTTGCCGCGCGGCAGCAGGAAATTGCGGGCAAACCCGTCCTTGACGCGCACGACGTCGCCCATCTGTCCCAGTCTGGTGACGCGTTCGAGCAGGATGACTTCCATCTCGGCTTCTCCAGGATCTGGTCAGCGAATGACGTATGGCAGCAGGCCGAGAAAGCGTGCGCGCTTGATCGCCTGGGCGAGCTCGCGCTGCTTCCTGGCCGAAACCGCCGTAATACGGCTTGGGACGATCTTGCCGCGCTCCGAAACGAAGCGCTGCAACAGCTTGACGTCCTTGTAGTCGATCTTCGGTGCGTTGGCGCCGGAGAACGGGCAGCTCTTGCGGCGGCGGAAGAATGGCCGGCGTCCGCCTGAGCCCTGCGGTGACATGGCCATGTCTATTCCTCCGTCGGCGTATCGGTTGCAACGGCTTCATCGCGCGGCCGCCGATCGCGATCGCGATCACGCGGCGGGCGGTCGCCGCGGTCGAAACGATCGCCGCGATCACCCCGGTCAAAGCGGTCGCCGCGGCGCTCGTCGCGGTCACGGTCGCGGTCGGCCCGGCGCATCATGGCGGATGGCCCGGCCTCGTGTTCCTCGACCCGGACGGTCAGGTAGCGCAACACGTCTTCATTGAGACGCTCCAAGCGCTCGATTTCGTTGATGGCGGCTGGCGGCGCCTCGATATTCATCAGCGTGAAATGCGCCTTGCGGTTCTTGCGGAGCCGGTAGGAGAGCGTCTTGACGCCCCAAGACTTCGGTCTTGGCGATGGTTCCGCCGAGGCCTTCGACCACACCCTTAAGCTGGGTGGTCAACTCTTCGACCTGCTGAGCGCTCGCGTCTTGGCGCGCAAGATAGACGTGTTCGTAAAGCGGCATGATTGCCCTTTCCTCAACTGCCATGCTCGCCGTCGGCGCTAAGCCCCTCGAACCCTTCGGGAAAGGCTCGAATGCTCTGAAGGCGGGAACACCGGACGCCGGGCCCGAAGGCCCTACCGCGCTGCATTTTCGCAGACACGGCCGTCCGTTCAGCCCCCGGCCGGGGACGAGCGGAAGGCGCAGATATACGCAGCCGGCGGCGAAAGGCAAGCGAATCGGCGAAATCGGACGCTCAAAATCGCCCGCGTGAGCGGCCCGCAGGCCCCGGCGCCGGTCCTTGGATGAGTTCGGCAAGCCGGACAGCAAGTTCAACAGCTTCGCGCATTTGCGCGGCCGCGGCGTTGTTCTTGGGCGCCGCGGTCTGGCGCAGCTTCTGTAGACCGGCCAGCAGGGTTTCGAGGCTCTGCTCCAGAAGCTTCTGCCGGAATGCGGGATCGCTGCGCGCGCGCGCCAATTCGATGTCAGTCACCGGCGGATAGGCGCTCATGGCGCGGTTCCCCTGAGCTCTCGGTTGGTGACGGCCAAGTGACCAGCCCCGCTGCGATCAGGCATTCGTTATCAGAGGGCGATTAGCGATTTCTTGCCCGGCAGTTGCGCGGCGCTGTCCCCGGCCGAACTTGACAGGGCCGGGATCACGGTATCTTTCGCCGCTTTCACGGTGCAGGCAATGGCAGTTGCGTTCGTTTTCCCAGGGCAGGGCAGTCAGACCGTCGGCATGGGCAAACCCCTTGCCGATACCTTTGCGCCTGCGCGCCAGGTGTTCGACGAGGTTGACGCGGCGCTCGGCGAGCGGCTCAGCGACACCATCTGGAACGGTCCGGCTGATGTGCTCACGCTGACCGAGAATGCCCAGCCGGCGCTGATGGCGGTCTCACTCGCGGTCATGAGGGTGCTCGAAGCCGAGGCCGGGGTCGACCTTGCCCGCGATGCCGCTTACGTGGCCGGCCATTCGCTCGGCGAATACTCGGCGTTGGCCGCAGCCGGAGCATTTTCGATCGCCGACGCCGCGCGGCTGCTGCGCATACGTGGCCGCGCCATGCAGAAGGCGGTACCGGTCGGGGTCGGTGCGATGGCGGCCCTGGTCGGGGTCGAGTTCGCTCAGGCCGAGACTGTCGCCAGCGAAGCCTCGATCACGGGCGTCTGCGCCGCCGCCAACGACAATGGAGGCGGCCAGGTTGTGTTGTCCGGCGAGAAGGCGGCTGTGGAACACGCGGTCGAGATCGCCAAGGCGCAGGGGGTACGGCGTGCGATGATGCTGCCTGTATCCGCTCCCTTCCATTGTGCGATGATGCGGCCGGCGGCGGACGCCATGGCGGAAGCGCTGGCGAAAGTGGCGGTCAAGAAGCCGCGTGTGCCGCTTGTCGCCAACGTGCGCGCGGCGGCGATCAGCGAACCTGCCGACATTGTCCAGAGCCTGATCGAGCAGGTGACCGGCACCGTGCGCTGGCGCGAGTCTGTTCAATTCATGGCGCAACACGGCGTCAGCACGTTCTACGAAATCGGCTCCGGGCGCGTGCTGGCGGGTTTGATCAAGCGAATCGCCGAGGCGGCCGAGACGTCTTCGATCGGTGCACCCGACGACATCGCGAAATTCAAGTCGGCTCGCGGCTGATCTTCAAGTCTCTTGCGCGGTAACGAGGAAAACAATGTTTGAACTCACGGGCAAAACCGCCCTGGTCACTGGGGCGACCGGTCCGATTGGCGGCAGCATCGCGCGCGTGCTCCACGCGCAGGGGGCGACCGTCGGTATTTCCGGCACGCGGCAGGAGGCTTTGCAGAAACTTGCCGCCGATCTCGGCGAACGCGTTCACATGCTGCCCTGCGATCTCGCCGATGCGGCGGCGACCGACCAATTGGTGCCGCGCGCCGAGGAAGCCATGGGCCAGCTCGATGTCCTGGTCGCCAATGCGGGGGTGACGCGCGACAATCTGCTGGTTCAGTTGCGCGATGAAGACTGGGAGCAGGTGATCGCGATCAATCTCACCGCAACGTTCCGGCTGTCGCGCGCCGCGGTGCGCGGCATGATGCGCCGGCGTTTCGGCCGCATCATCGCCATCACCTCGGTGGTTGGGGCGACCGGCAATCCGGGCCAGGCCAATTATGTCGCCGCCAAAGCCGGTATCGCCGGCATGATCAAGGCGATCGCCCAGGAATACGCCAAGCGGGGGGTCACCGCGAATTGCGTCGCGCCGGGTTTCATCGTCACGCCGATGACCGAGAAACTCAACGACAAGCAGCGCGAAGCGATCGTGTCGAAGATTCCCGCGAGTCGTGCGGGCACGACCGACGAAGTCGCCGCGGCGGTCGCGTTTCTGGCTTCCAACGAAGCGGCTTACATCACGGGGCAGACACTCCACGTCAACGGCGGAATGGCCATGCTTTAAGGGCAAAATGATAGAGGCGGACAGTGTGCGGCTGCGCTAGTCAACGCGGGGGAAGTATGCTAACCGAACCGCGATCGGGCTGGGGGAACCTGGAGAGCGCGGGGCAACAAATATCCGCCTCTGATCGGTGCCGACCGGCGGCCGCCACCGACGACGAGACCACAAGACTCAGTAAATTGGGTCACGTTGCAAGATGAGGTTGGAACGATGAGCGACATTGCGGACCGGGTGAAGAAAATCGTCGTCGATAATTTGGGCGTCGATCCCGACAAAGTCACCGAAAACGCGAGCTTCATCGAAGATCTCGGCGCTGACAGCCTCGACACGGTCGAACTCGTGATGGCGTTCGAAGAGGAATTCAACTGCGAGATTCCCGACGACACGGCCGAAACGATTCTGACGGTCGGTGACGCCATCAAGTTCCTTGAGAAGAACGCCAAGGGCTGACCGCGCGCTGCCTGTCCTTTGCTGCAATGAGCCACGGTCGCAACGGCCGCACATGTACGGCAGGCGCGAGTGTGCGCACGCCTATGGTGCGCGCGTGAGCCGAGGCGATAGAATTAGCCGCAGCGGCAGTCGGGAGCGCCGATCATGAGACGCGTCGTCGTCACTGGACTTGGCATGGTGACGCCGCTTGGTTGCGGCGTCGAGCCGACATGGCGGCGCCTGCTCGCGGGCGAAAGCGGCGTCAAGGCAATCGACAGGTTCGAGGTTGCCGATATCACGAGCCGGATCGCCGGTCAGATTCCGCGTGGCGACGGCAGCAACGGCACGTTCAATCCCGACCAGTGGATGGAGCCGAAGGAGCAGCGCAAGGTCGACGATTTTATTCTCTACGCGATGTGCGCAGCGAAGCTCGCGCTCGACGACGCCGACTGGCATCCGAGCGCATATGACGATCAGATCGTCAGCGGCGTCCTGATCGGCTCCGGCATCGGCGGTGTCGAGGGCATCGCCGAGACAGCGCTCCTGTTGCGTGACCGCGGCCCGCGCCGCGTGTCGCCATTCTTCATCCCGGGCAGGATCATCAACCTCGCCTCCGGATACGTCTCGATCGCGCACGGGCTGAAGGGCCCCAATCACGCGGTGGTCACCGCGTGTTCCACGGGGGCGCATGCCATCGGCGATGCCGGCCGGCTGATTGCGCTCGGCGATGCCGACGTCATGGTGGCGGGCGGTACAGAGTCGCCGGTCAACCGCATTTCAGTTGCCGGTTTCGCTGCATGTCGGGCGCTCTCGACCGGGTTCAACGATACGCCGGAACGCGCGTCGCGGCCTTACGATCGTGACCGCGACGGTTTTGTCCTTGGCGAAGGCTCGGGAATTGTCGTGCTCGAAGAGTACGAGCATGCGCGGCGCCGCGGCGCGCGCATTTACGCCGAGCTTGTGGGGTACGGGCTCTCCGGCGACGCTCATCACATCACCGCGCCGGCGGAAGACGGTGACGGAGCATTGCGCTGCATGCGGGCGGCAATCCGCCGCGCCGGCATTTCGCCGGAGCAGATCGACTACATCAACGCCCATGGCACCTCGACGCCGCTCGGCGACGAGATCGAGCTGAAGGCCGTCGAAGGGCTGGTGGGCAATGCGGCCGGGCACATTTCCATGTCGTCGACCAAATCCTCGATCGGGCATCTTGCTAGGCGCCGCGGGCGCCGTCGAAGCCATCTTCTGTATCCTCGCCATGCGCGACCAGGTTGTGCCGCCGACGATTAATCTCGACAATCCTTCGGTCGCCACCGCGATTGATCTCGTGCCGCACAAGGCGCGCAAACGGCCGGTCAATGTGGCGCTGTCGAATTCGTTCGGTTTCGGCGGTACCAATGCGAGCTTGGTATTCAATCGGCACGCCGGATAGCCAAATCACCCTTTCGCCATATTTGCTCCGCACTGGCCTGCAATTCACGGCTTCGGACGCGTTTGGTGTTTCACTGGGCAGGCGCACAGGAATGTGCGACCATCCGGTGCGGGAAAGGGCTCATCTGCATTGTCGATGCATTTGACCGGAGAGGGTAATCGGCGGTGACGGATTCCAGCACCCCGCCGGACGGCGGCGACCGCGCGGCGCCGCGTTTGCGTCCGACGCTGCCCCGTACCGCCGGCCACCCGGACTCGGCGCTGCGCGAGCGTCCGAAGCAGCCCGCTGCGAACTCACAGCAGAGCGCCGAGCGCGGCAAGACCGCCCGCCGCCACCAACTCAGTCCCGCGTGCCGTCGCCGCCAACAGCGCAGTGCCCCCGCGGGCGCCAGCCCAGCCGCTCCAGGCCGGACAGGTGCGCGCCGTGCCGCCGCAAGCGGGCCAAGCGCGCGTCGTACCCCCGCAAGCAGGCCAGGTGCGCGCCGTGCCGCCGCCGAAAATCGTTCCGGCGGGAGGAGAGCCGTACCCGCCGTTGTCGGAACGCGTGGTCAATGGCGTTGCCGCCGTGCAGGCTCCACCGCAACGGCCGGAACCCAGGCGGGCAGCGCCGCGCAGCGCACGCGACGCGCTCGAACCAGACCGGGTCGAATTGCCGCCGGAGCGGCGCCGTTCCAAGCGCGCGCGGCATCCGCTGGTGGTCGCCGGCAATGCGATCATCACGCTGTTCCTGATTGTCGCGGTCGCCGCCGGTTATCTGCTCTATATCGGCAAGCAGCGTTTCGATGCACCGGGGCCGCTGCCCCAGGACACGGTCGTCAACATTCCGCGCGGGTCGGGCATCCGCGACATCGCTGATCTGCTGACGAAGGATGGTGTCATTGACCAGCCTTGGGTCTTCATCGGCGGTGTGCTTGTTCTCAAGGCCCACGAGGGACTGAAAGCCGGCGAATACCAGTTCAAGGCTCATTCCAGCCTGAACGACGTCGTCACCACGCTGAGCGACGGCAAGGTCGTCATCCACCAGGTCAGCATCCCCGAGGGATTGACCTCCGAGCAGATCGTCGCCCGCCTGATGGACAATGATGTGCTGACCGGGAATATCGACGAAGTGCCGGCCGAGGGCAGCATGCTGCCCGATACCTACAATTTCACCCGCGGCATGACCCGCGCGCAGTTGATCCAGCACATGCAGCAGGCGCAGCAGCGTCTGGTGAAAGAAGTCTGGGCCCGGCGTGCCGCGGACCTGCCGATCAAAACGCCCGAACAACTTGTCATCTTGGCTTCGCTGATCGAGAAGGAAACCGGCAAGCCGGACGAGCGCACGCGCATCGCTGCCGTGTTCGTCAACCGGCTCAAGCAAAGGATGCGACTGCAGTCTGACCCGACCATCATCTACGGCCTGGTCGGCGGCAAGGGCACGCTCGGCCGTCCGATCATGAAAAGCGAGATCGATCAGCCGACGCCGTACAACACCTACCAGATCGACGGATTGCCGCCCGGACCGATTACCAATCCGGGTCGCGCCGCGCTTGAAGCGGCGGCCAATCCGGCTCGCACGCGCGACCTGTATTTCGTTGCCGACGGTACCGGCGGTCATGTCTTCGCCGAGACCTACGAGCAGCATCAGAAAAACGTCGCACACCTGCGGCAAGTAGAGAACGCCAAAGATCCGACCATTTACAAGCCCGCGGCGGAGACCCCCGCGGCCGATCCGGATACGCCGGCGGCGCCACCGCCGTCGGCGCACCATCCCCAGCGCAAGCGTCGCACCAAACCCGCGCAGTGACAGTCCGCGCGGTGAGGGCTCTTGTGACGGCAATTCGCCGTCGCTAAGGTCGACGCGATTTTTTTGCTCCGCCGGGAGGATTCTCATTCATGGCGCTGTCGAGCATGACGGGATTTGCTCGCCGCCATGGCGTGTGCGGATCTTATGCTTGGGCGTGGGAAATCAAATCAGTCAACGGCAAGGGCCTGGATCTGCGGCTGCGGCTGCCGCTAGGCTGGGACGCGATCGAAGCCGGCCTGCGGTCGTGCGCCGCCGAAACGCTGGCGCGTGGTTCGATCCAGGCAAGCCTCACGGTCGAGCGCAGCGGCGTCGCCCCAGCGGTGCAGGTTAATACGGCCGTGGTCGACGCCCTGGTGACGGCGGCCCGCCAGCTGGCGCGCCGGATCGAGGCGTCGCCGCCGACGCTTGATGGATTGCTCGGCCTCAAAGGCGTGATCGACATCGGTGAAGCCACCGAGAATGAGGAGGAGCACCGCAGCGCCGAAGACGCGGTGAAGGCTGGTTTCGCCGAAGCCATCGCAGCGCTTGCCGACATGCGCCGCCACGAAGGCGCGGCGCTGGGGCGGGTGCTCGGATCGCGGCTCGACGAAATCGCGGCGCTCACTCAGCGCGCCGAACTGGTCCCGGGCCGCCGCCCGGAAGCCATCCAGGCGCGGCTTGCGGAACAGGTTGCGGCGCTCTTGGCGCAGTCAGAGCGTTTCGATCCCGACCGGCTGCATCAGGAGGCGATCCTGATCGCCACCAAGGCGGACGTACGCGAGGAAATCGATCGGCTGGCGGCGCACGTCGCCCAGTCCAAGGCTCTGATAGAGCAGGGCGGACCGATCGGCCGCCGGCTTGATTTCCTCGCGCAGGAGTTCAATCGCGAAGCCAATACGTTGTGCGCCAAGGCCAACGATCTGGAGCTCACTAATATCGGCATGGAGCTGAAAGCCGCGGTCGAGCAGTTCCGCGAGCAGGTGCAGAACGTGGAATAGGCCGGAACCTGGAACAAGCAATGGCGCGCGCGGTTCGAAAGCAAAGCAGGCGGGCGAATCCCAGGAAGATCGCGCGCCGCGGCCTGATGTTCGTGCTGTCGTCGCCTTCGGGCGCAGGCAAGACCACGCTGTCGCGCATGTTGCTCAAATCAGATCGCAACATCGCGCTGTCGGTGTCGGTGACGACGCGGCCGAAGCGGCGCGGCGAGGTCAACGGCCGCGATTATCATTTCATCGATCTCGCTCGCTTCAACGCGATGGTGAAATCCGGCGACCTTCTGGAATGGGCGGAGGTGTTCGATCATCGCTACGGCACGCCGCGCCGCCCGGTGGAGCAGGCGTTGCGGGCAGGCCGCGACGTGTTGTTCGACATCGACTGGCAAGGCACTCAGCAACTGCGGGAAAAGGCGCGTGACGATCTGGTCAGCGTCTTCATCCTGCCGCCAAGCGTCAATGAACTGGAGCGGCGGCTGCACACCCGGGCCCAGGACACTCACGAGATCATCCATGGGCGGATGGCAAAAGCTGCGGGCGAAATGAGCCATTGGCCGGAATACGATTACGTCATCGTCAACAGCGACAAGGCGCGGGCATTCATCGAAGTGCGCGCCATCCTTGCCGCCGAGCGGCTCAAGCGCGAGCGCCAGATTGGGCTGTCCGAATTCGTGCGGGGACTGCAGGAGAAGCTCTAACCACGGCGCTGTCCGCCGTGGCGTGCATTATGCCGTCAGCACCGTTCGTCCCACCACGCGCCCGGCGCGCAGATCGTCGAGCGCGGCTTGGGCTTCTCCGAGCGGACGATCGCGGGTCGGGATCGGGGTGACTTTGCCCTCGCGCGCCAGCGCCAGTAGTTCGCGCGCCTCGGCGAGCGTGCCGGTGAGCGTGCCTTCGATGGTCATCGCCTTGATGGCGAACATCGCCGTCGCGATCGAGAATGTCCCGCCAAGGAGTCCGGTGACCACAACCTTGCCGCCGCGCGCCAGCACGCCGGCAGCAAATTGCAGCGACTTGTCGGAGCCGACGAAGTCGCAGACCCCCAGCACGCCGCCAGTTGCCGACGTGATGGCCCGGCGCGCCTGTGGATCGGCTGGATCGTAGGCTGACGCCGCGCCGGCCGCGAGCGCCGCCTTGCGCTTCTCGGCATCGATGTCGGCCACGAGCGGCGAGGCGGGAAACAGGGCGCGTGCGATCGACAGCCCCATCATGCCGACGCCGCCGAGGCCGACGAGCAGCACGGCACCGCGGCCGGCGCGATCTGCCAGCCGCTTGAGCGCCGCATAGGCGGTCAACCCCGAGCACATCAACGGGCCGGCAAAGCCAGGCGACAGCGGTGCGTAATCGAGCAGATAACGCGGATGGGGAACGAGAACGTGCGTGCCATAGCCACCGTCGACGCTGATGCCGAGATGACGGTGCGCCGAGCACAGATTCTCGTCGCCCGCCTGGCATGCGGCGCATTTTCCGCAACCGATCCAGGGATAGACCGCGACGCGTTTTCCGGGCTGCGCGCCTTCCGCCCCTTCGCCGGCGCTCTCGATGACGCCGGCAATTTCGTGCCCGAGGGTGAAGGGCAGGGCGCGATCCTTGGTGATGTCGAGTTTGCGATCGCCGCCGAGTTCGAAATAGCCGTCCTGCAAATGCAGATCGGAGTGGCAAACGCCGCAGCGTTCCACCCGCACCAGCACTTCGGTGCCTTGCGGTGCCGGGCAATCGACCACGGTTTCGCACAGCGGCTGCCCATAGGCGACGAGCGATTGGCGATGCATGCGGCTCATGATGCGCCCACCCTTATTCCTTGGCGTTGTCGGCGGCATCATGCCTCATCGCCGGCGCGGCCGCGAGAGCACGTGCGAGGGCGACAAAGTCTTCGACGGCCAGGTTCTCGGCGCGGGCGGTTGCATCAAGCCCGGTCGCCGCGAGCAGGGCCGCGACGTCGACGCCGAGCGAGCGCAGGCTTTGGCGCAGCATTTTGCGCCGCTGGCCAAATGCCGCCTGGGTTACGCGCTCCAGGAGCGTGCGCTCACACGGTAGCGGGGCAGGCCGCGGCACCAGGCGCACGAGCGAGGATTTCACCTTGGGCGGTGGCACGAACGCCGAGGCATTGATGTCGAACAGAATACGCGCCTCGCAGCGCCACTGCGCCAGCACCGACAAGCGCCCGTAGGTTTTAGAATGCGGCGTCGCCACGATGCGTTCGGCGACTTCGCGCTGAAACATCAGAGTGGCGCTGTCGAACCACGGCGGCCACGGTTCGGCGCCAAGCCACGATACGAGCAGCGCCGTGGCGATGTTGTAGGGCAGGTTGGCCACGATGCGCACCGGGCCCGTCAGTAGTTTTGGCCGTGGGTCGAATGTCAGTGCATCCGTCGCTACGATGTCGAGACGGCCAGGATAATGCTCGGCGATCTCGTTGAGCGCCGCGATGGCGCGATCGTCGCGCTCGACCGCGATGACACGCGCCGCACCCAGCGCCAGCAAGGCCCGGGTGAGGCCGCCCGGTCCCGGGCCTACTTCGAACACGGTAGCGCCGTCGAGCGGCCCACCCGCGCGCGCGATGCGCGCGGCCAGATTAAAGTCCAGCAAGAAATTCTGTCCGAGCGATTTTCTGGCAGCGAGGCCGTGGCGGCGAATGACCTCGCGCAGCGGCGGCAGGCCGTCGGGCGTGGCGGTCGGTGCGGTCACGTTGTCGGCGCGAGGGCCGGACTTTCCGCGCCCGCCAGCCGTGACGCCAGCCGCAACGCCGCGACCAGGCTCGCGGGATCGGCTCTGCCGGTGCCGGCGATGTCGAAGGCCGTGCCGTGGTCCGGCGACGTGCGCACGAACGGCAGACCGAGCGTGGCGTTGACCGCGTGATCGAAGGCGAGAGTCTTGATCGGGATCAGCGCCTGGTCGTGATACATGCACAGCGCCACGTCGTAGGTGGCGCGCGCGGCTTCATGAAACATCGAGTCGGCGGGTAGCGGACCGTGCGCCTCAATTCCCTCGGCGGCGAGCTGGGCGACCGCCGGAGCCACAATGGCGCGATCTTCCTCGCCCAGCGCACCGTCTTCGCCGGCATGCGGATTGAGCCCGGCGATTGCGAGCCGAGGACACGCCAGTTGAAACCGCGTCCGCAAATCATGCGCGACGATGCGGCCGGTCTCGACGATCAGCTCGGTCGTGAGCTCTTTGAAGATTTCCCTCAGCGGAAGATGAATCGTCACCGGCACGACGGCGAGCTCCGGCGACCACAGCAGCATCACTGGGCGCAGCACCTGGCCGGTCGCTTCCTGGACCAGCTTGGCCAGGAACTCGGTGTGGCCGGGCTCGGCGAAGCCGTATCTGTAGAGTACGTTCTTCGCTACCGGATTGGTCACGACGGCCGCGGCCGCGCCGCGCATCACGTCAGCAACCGCGCGCCGGATCGACGCGATCGCGGCTGGCGCGCTCGACTGGTCTGGCCGGCCGGGCTCTGCGCTCGCCTGGACATCGAGGGCAACTACCGGCAGCGCTGTGCGAAACGCCGTAACAGCCGCCTCGGGCTTTACCAGTGTGAGCGGGACCTTCAGGCCGAGCCGAACCGCCCGCCCGCCGAGGAATTGCGGATCGGCGGCGACGTAGAACGGCGGCACATTGAGTTCGGCCCGCCTATGCCACACGGCAAGCGCAAGGTCGGGGCCGATCCCGGCCGGCTCGCCGAGCGTCAATGCCAGCGGTTGCACGGTCTTGCTTTGATCCGGTTCGCGGTGTCGCGCTTATTTGTATTCGATCATGGCCTCGCGCCGCAACTTCTTGAGATAGGCGGCTGCCTTGGCGCCGAATTTCTTTTGAAAAAGTTCGTCGCGGACCTTCTTTTCTTCCGGCGTATCGTTCTTGGTCTGCCGCTTGCCGCAGACAGCGAACATCTGGAAACCCTCCGCCGTGCGCTCAGGTGGCGTCAGGTGACCGACATCCGTGCTGTCGAGAATATCGCGAGATTGCTTAGGCAGATCGGCGGAAAATTTGAGAACCTGGTCGCGCACCGCCACTTCGTTCAGCGCGCGGGCGAAGGCTATACCGCTGGTGCAGTCGGCGAAACGCGCCCGAAGCGCTTCGGCTTCGCGCTTGCGCGATTCGTAGAATGTATCGGGCGCTCCCGACGCCACGACGAACACGACCGGACGAAGCGTATACTCGTATCCGACATTTGCAGTCTTATCGTCGGCGGGGTGCAGGTTCAGTTGCGCCTCGACGTCCGTGTCGGCGATTTCGAGGCTCGCTTTGTAGCGGCCGCGGACCAGCGCATTCCACGCCATCTGCGCCTCGATCCGGTGCTTGAGTGCCTGGGCGCTCGATCCGGCATGCACCAGGATGGCGGTCAGCTTCTCGGAGTTGATACCCATATGCTGGGCGACGCTGCCGAAGGACTGCTCGACCTCGGATTTGGGAACGTCGATGCTGAAATTCTTGGCCTCCTGGATTTCGAGGGTCTCGTCGACCAGCGTGCTGAGTATGTCCTGGCGCGGCGGCAGCTTCTGGGTGCTCAGTTGTTCAAGTTTCTGGCGCTGTGTGATGTCGAGCTGCGTGATCGGTACGCCGTTGACGAGTGCGGCGACTTCCTGGGCGCGGGCGACCGCGCCGCCGGCAAACGTCATCGCCGCCGCCAGCGCCGCTCCCGCCAAGCGGGCACGAAGCCTGTGATTGCCAAAGCCACTGTGCAACATCACTTGTCGCTCTCCTCGTCGAGGGAATGGCCACCGCATGTCCATCCCGCCGGGTCCGTCAATGCTGCATACTCGCGGCAAAATTTTGGAAAAAAAGCACATCGGGTGCGGCCGATTGCCCGGTCGAAGGTGCCATCGCGCCCTAACCCCGGGTTGCCGGTCGCGGCGCGGCGGCCGCATCGGGGCGCGCCGTCAGCCGTCCTCCTGGTACAGCAATGCGACGAAACCCGTAAGGCCCCCGATCAGGACCGGCACCCAGGCGGCGACCATGGGTGTCATCAGTTCCGCCTTGCTCATGTCCTCGGTGATTTTTTGCAGGACGAAGAGCGCAAAGCCGGCCGAGATGCCGCTTAGCACCATCTTTTGCACGCCACCGAAGCGGAAGAACCGCAGACTCACGGCCGCGGCCAGAAGCACCATGGCGCAGAGCAGAAACGGCCGCGCCAGGAGTTCATTGTATTGCAGGCGGTAGCCGGCGGCCGCGAGACCCGCCCGGTCTGCCATCTGGATATAGCTCGGCAAATCCCAAAACGGCACGGTTTCCGGCGTAGCAAAACTCTCCCGTACCTGTGCGAGCGTCAGACTGGTATTGAGCCGATAGGTCTCCATGGCTTGTGGCGGTTTGGTCGACGAGTAGATGTGGGTGTCGTCGAGCTGCCAATAGCCGTTCTTGAGTTCGGCGGTGCGGGCCTCAATCCGCTCCTGGAATAAGCCGTCCTTATCGAAGGTGTAGACGGTGACGGTGCCGAGGCTGGAGCCCTGCTCACGGCTGGTCTGCGCATTGATGATGGCCGCGCCATCGGGGCTTTTCTGGCGGACCCAGAAGCCGCTGCTGCTTGCCTGCAATGCCGAAGGCGACTCGCCGAGCATCTGTTCCTCGAGGCGCTTCGAGCGCTCGTGCATCAAGGCGGCAATCGGATTGTAGGCCGTGGTGGCGATCGTGCCGAACAAGAACGCGACGAGGAGTGCCGGCGCCACGAATTGCCAGGCTGATATGCCGGCCGACCGCGCGATCACCAGTTCGAGCCGGCGCGACAGCGTCAAATAGCAGGACATCGCCCCGACCAGGATCGCGAACGGCATGATGTGTTCGGTTAGCTGGGGAATGCGGAAGATCGAAATCTGCGCCAGTATCCAGGCCGTCGCCTTCGGCCAGTCGGCGCCGCGGCGCATCAATTCGAAATAGTCGATCATGCCGGCGAGGACGATGATGCCCACGAAGGTGGCCATCACCGAGCTGAGAAAGCGCATGCCGAAATAGCGGGACAGGGTGCCGATCATCGATCAGATCCTCACGCCGTGGCCCGCACGATCCGGTCGGTGATGGCGGTCGCGATACGCGTCGTCGCGGCGGCGTGTTCGATCGTCTTGCCGCGCCCGATCTGAATCAGGCCGCCGACGATCACAACGCCGAGTGCAATGAATTGCAGGGAAAGCATCGCCGGAATGCGGACGCCAACGATCACGCTGACGAAGCCGACGAGGCGCAGTGTGGTGGACGTCACGATTAAACCGAGCAGTGCGAGGGTGCGGCTCTGCCGGGTGGTTTGAGGTGGCCCAAGAAACATATACGTCAAGATCGCGAACGCCACCGGATAGAGTGGCGTCGCCAGGCGGTCGTAAGTTTCCGAGCGGTACTGGTCCGCTTGCGTGGCGTAAAGCTGATCGTTCGGCGCCGGCCACATCAATTCCCAGAGATATTTTTCGCGCACATTGTATGTGACATTCTGTGGACCCGCGGTGAATTTAGACAGATCGAACGCGTAGCGGTCGAATGTCACGATGCGCGGGTCGGGGCGGCCGGCTTCAAGCCGCTGGATGCTGCCGTGCTCAAGAACGAGGAACGAGCCGTTCGCATTCTTGACGATCTCGCCCTGCTCGGCGAGATAAGTGGCTTCTTCGTGCGGGTCGCGCCGATCGTCGACAAAGATGCCGAGGAGCAGTCCGTTCTGCCGCCGGTCGGCGATGTCGAAGGTCAGGTTGCCGCCGACGCTGGTAAATCTCCCCGGCTGAACGATGTTGGTGAGGATGTCAGCGCGGACCTGCGACGACCAATCGCTAAGTTCGCGCAGCGCCCGTGGCGAGACGTAAACGGCGATGGCCGCGACCAGTAGCGAAACCAAAATCCCGGCCGCGAGAAACGGCCATAGCAGCCGCCATGGCGAAACGCCGGCGGCGTTCATCACGATGATTTCCGAATCCGAGCCGAGCCGGCTCAGCACATGACCCGCCGAAACCATCAAGGCGATCGGCGCGATGATCATGACCAGCAGCGGTACGATCATCCCGGTTATGCCGATAAAGACGAACAGAGTCTGGCGTTCACTGGTGATCAGGTCGAAATCGCGCATCGCCTGGGTGAACCAGATCACGACCGTCAACGTGATGAGCGTGATCAGGAACGCGACCATCGTGGTACGGAATATGTAGCGGGTGATCGACCCCAAGGGGTTCTCCCTGCGCCGACGGGCCGGCGCCTCACAGGTCCCAGCGACCCTGCCGAATTGCCGCGCTCGACGGCTCACACCTCGACGGAGGGGTGATGCTTTCGCAAAATGGCCTCGCCAAGGCAATGCCATCGCCACAAATCGTCAGGGACCACCTTCGAGGGTGAAAGGAAAAGCTCGTCCGCAGTAATCAACGCGCTTTGCGCACGATCCGCGGCCCGGTTACATAACGGTGCAGCAACCCTCCGATCCGGCCGCAACGGCCCATAGGACTACATATGCCCGCTGTCCTCACCCTCGGCTTTGTTCCGTCCGCCCGTGTCCGCGGAGTTCTTGTTGCGTTCTGCGGGGAAAACCTCAAGCTCGGCGCCGCGACCAGGAAGGCGCTGGGCCCCGCCGAGGAACAGGTCCGGCGTGCCGCCGCGGCGGACCGCTTTACCGGCAAGAATAGTGCGACCCTTGATATTGTCGCACCGCAGGGGCTCAATACGCCCCGCCTGGTGCTGATCGGGACCGGCAAGGACGGCGAACTCAAGCAGCGCGACATCATCAAGCTTGGCGGCATCGCCATGGGCAAGGTGCCGTCCGCCGCGACCGAGGCGACGATCCTGGCGGAGTTCGGTTCGGGCCCGCTCAAGCCCGACCAGATCGCCGATCTGGCGCTCGGGGTCAGGCTGCGAGCCTATGCATTCGACCGCTACAAGACCAAGCGCAAAGAGGGTGACGAGCGTGCCGAGAAGGTTCGGGTCGATTTCGCCTGCGCCAGCCCCGCAGCGGCCGAAAAGGCCTGGGGCCGTGTCGCCGGAACAGCCGACGGCGTGGTGCTGGCCCGTGATCTCATCAATGAGCCGGCGAATGTGCTCTATCCGGTGGAGTTTGCCCGTCGCGCGTCGGCCCTGACCAAGCTTGGTGTCGGTGTTGACGTGCTGGACGTGCCCGCGATGCGCAAGCTCGGCATGGGGGCTTTGCTCGGCGTCGGCCAGGGCTCGGTGCATGATTCCCGGCTGGTCGTGATGCGCTGGAATGGCGGTAAACGCGGCGCGGAGCCGGTCGCCTTCATCGGCAAGGGCGTCTGCTTCGATACCGGCGGCATCTCGATCAAGCCGGCGCAGGGCATGGAGGACATGAAAGGCGACATGGCGGGTGCCGCCTGCGTGGTCGGGCTCATGCATGCGCTCGCCGCGCGCAAGGCCAAGGTCAACGCGGTCGGCGCCATCGGGCTGGTCGAAAACATGCCGGACGGCAAGGCATATCGGCCGGGCGATATCCTCAAGACCATGTCAGGGCAGACGATCGAGATCATCAATACCGATGCCGAGGGCCGCCTTGTGCTCGCCGACGTGCTGCATTACGTCAACAAGCGGTTCAAGCCGAAATTCATGATCAATCTGGCGACGCTGACCGGCGCTATCATCGTCGCGCTCGGCCAGGAATACGCCGGCATGTTCTCCAACAACGACAAACTCGTCGAGCGATTAACAAAGGCCGGCGAGGAGACTGGCGAGCGCGTGTGGCGCATGCCGCTCGGGCCCGAATACGACAAGCTGATCGACTCGAAATTCGCCGACATGAAGAATACCGGGGGGCGCTGGGCGGGCTCGATCACCGCGGCGCAATTGCTGCAGCGCTTTGTCGACAAGACGCCGTGGGCGCATCTCGATATCGCCGGCACTGCGCTTGGCTCGCCGCAGACCGACATCAACAAAAGCTGGAGTTCCGGCTGGGGCGTCCGGCTGCTCGATCGGCTGGTCGAGGAATACTACGAGCGCTGATCGGCGCGCATGCGATGACCGAAATCCTATTCTACCAGCTCAACGGACAGACGCTCGAACAGATCTTGCCGCCGTTGATCGCACGCTCGCTGGAGCGCGGCTGGCGGGTTGCCGTACAGGCGTCCTCGGAAGAGCGGGTTGAGGCGCTCGACGCCCACTTGTGGACGTGGCGCGATGACTCGTTCCTGCCGCACGGCACCTGGCGGGAGGCTGAGGCCGGGGAACAACCAGTCCTGCTCACGGTCAATGCCGATAACCCCAATAGGGCGGCCGTACGTTTCCTGGTCGACGGTGCCGCCGTGCCGGCGGACGCCACGACCTATGAGCGCCTTGTTCTGCTGTTCGATGGCGACGATCCGGAGGCCCTGGAAACAGCGCGGGGCCGCTGGACAAGCGCCAAAAAGGACGGCTTTGAGGTGACTTATTGGCGCACCGACGAGAATGGCCGGTGGCAGCGCCAAGCATAACTGCTCAGCGTTTCAGTTCTGTCGGAGGTCTGGCACGTAAATTATTGAATAATAACAGTTTTAGTAGTTCCAAAGTGACGCATTAAGGGCGTCGCGCGATGCCCTCCTATACGCATTATATTTTTTGCTCGGTTATTAGTTTGGGTGCTATAGTTGCATCATGAACAAACATTTAGGGGCAAAAAAACGGCCTGCGAAGCCGGGCCGCAGTGCAGGGACACGTAAGGCCTCTCCCCGCAAGACGCACGCGCGCGTCACGGCGAAGAAGCAGGAGTCGCGGAACGGCCGCAAAGCGGCGGTTCGGAGCGTCCCCCAGGCGAACGCCCCTAGAGTCAGCCCAAGCGTCATCGCGGGTATCAGCGTCACCGAGGTGCGCCTCAGTGAGGCGAGAGCGAGCCAGCTCAGCATCGGGACCGTGAACGTCAGCGCCGTCGCCACCATCGGCCAGGCGTTGCGATCCCATAAGTTCCAAGTCGGCCAGACGGTCTTCTATACGTCGAGCCCGATCAGCCGGCCGGGAGCGAGTGGAAGCTATAAGGTCGTGCGGCTGCTGCCATCCGATGGTGAGGATTATCAGTATCGGATCAAGCACGCCGGCGAAGCATTCGAACGGGTTGCCAAGGAAAGTCAGCTCGAAGTCGAAGGCTGAACTCCTCTGCGCAATCGTCATTGCGCCACTTTTGCCATGAATCGTCTCGGGGTCGTCCGCCATCCTTCGATGGATCGGCGCTGGCGTCTGCGTCGACGCCAAGCCATAGTCGGGCCGCGCGACGGACGTTTCCACGTGTCGGTGGGGTAGGGTGATGGGCCGCGTCGACCCGCAAATACTGGGGATGCTCTCCCCGTTGTGGATCGCCGCTCTATCTGCGGCTCTCCTGGTGCTGACGGCTTGGGCCCTCGTGCTTCGTCGTTCGCGCAAGGGATTTTTCGCCGGCGCAGGGCGGTTTTTCCTGGTCATGCTGACGGCCGGGCTCAGCGCGTCGCTGATCTGGGGCTTGCTCGACAGCACCGCGGTGCGCGATCGCGATGCCCAACGCAGCGCGCTGAAGCTGCGCGAAGGCCAACTCACCGCCCAAGCGCTTTCGCCGGGATCGCCGCTCGCTTGTCTCGACGCGCTCGCCGTCGACACCGTGCAGGCGGCTTGTGAGCGTTCGGTTTTTGCCACACCTGCTAATGTGGCGAGCGCTGTTGCCTACGTGGCGGCGCAGTACGAGCTCCTGTCCGATATGGCGGCATTCAGCAAACGGGGCGGCACCGGCATCGGCGATGACTTGGTGCCGCTACAGCGGGCGCTGGAAGCCGATCCATTCGGCTTCCTCGCCCACGTTTTGGTCAGGCGCGACGGTTGCACCACCGAACACTGCCAAGGTTTCGCATTGCTCCACGACCCTAGCCACGTGCGCACCAACATCATTGCCCAGACGCTGGAGCACTATGTCGATCACTACCGCGAAGTCTGGGCCCGATCGGCCGACATGCCTGCCGCTGGCATGGCCGATTTCACCCCGACCGGTGCGGCCGATCCGAGCAAGCGCAAGGTGTCGGTCAATATCGACTTTCCGAGCGCAAACTCGATCCCTCCGATCAGCATTATGAATCCGGAGCCGAAGACGTCGCCTGCCGCAGCAGAGGCGGCGCGGAAGCGCGCGGAAAAGCCAAAAGACAATGGCGAGCCGGTTTGGCGGCCTGCCGCCACAGCTCCGGCTCAGGCGGCCCAATGACGCGGGCCGCCGCGTTCGGTCGGCTATTCTTTTCACCCCATTGCTCGCGACGCGCAGCCCGGCTCTGATGCAGCTATGTTCGGCTCCGTGCTCATCGCCAATCGAGGCGAGATTGCCTGCCGCATCGCGCGCACCGCCAAGCGGCTGGGCATGCGAACCGTCGGCGTGTACTCGGCCGCCGACGCGGGCGCGCTGCATCGCCGCGTTTGCGATGAAGCCCATCTGCTCGGCGCCGCCGATGCGCGCGACAGCTATCTCTCCATTCCGCGGCTGATCGAGGTCGCCCGGCATGCGCGGGCCGAATGCATCCACCCCGGCTACGGATTCCTATCCGAGAACGCCGATTTCGCCGATGCCTGTGCGCAAGCGGGCATCCCGTTTGTCGGGCCGCCGGCGAGCGCGATCCGTGCCATGGGGCTCAAGGATCGCGCCAAGGCGCTGATGCAGAAGGCCGGCGTACCGATCGTGCCGGGCTACCACGGCGAGCGCCAGGATGCGAAATTCCTCAAGGAGAAGGCCTACGAGATCGGCTATCCGGTATTGATCAAGCCGGCGGCGGGCGGCGGCGGCCGTGGGCTGCGCCGGGTCGAACGGCATGCCGATTTCGAGGCTGCGCTGGAATTGGCGAGCCGCGAAAGCGAGGCGGCGTTCGGCTCCGGCCGCGTGCTGGTCGAAAAATACATTGCCGCACCGCGCCACATCGAAATCCAGGTGTTTGCCGATCGCCACGGCAACATCGTCCACCTCGGCGAGCGTGACTGCTCGCTGCAGCGCCGGCATCAGAAGGTCATCGAGGAAGCGCCGGCGCCGGGCATGACCGCGGAACTGCGCGCTCACATGGGCGGTGCCGCGATCGAGGCCGCCCGTGCGGTCGGCTACGAGGGGGCGGGCACGGTCGAATTCATCGCCGACGGCACGCAGGGTCTGCGCTCCGGCGCGTTCTGGTTCATCGAGATGAATACCCGGCTGCAGGTGGAGCATCCGGTGACCGAAGCCATCACCGGGCTCGATCTGGTGGAGTGGCAGTTTCGCGTTGCCGCCGGAGTGCGGCTGCCGCTCGCGCAGGGCGAAGTCCGGCTCGATGGGTCACGCCGTCGAGGCGCGCATCTATGCCGAAGACCCGGAGAACGGCTTTCTGCCCTCGACAGGCGTCATTGTCGCTGCGCAATGGCCGGCAAATGTCCGTGTCGATGCCGGCGTCGAGGCGGGTGGCGTCGTCACGCCTTTCTACGACGCGATGATCGCTAAGCTTATTGCGCACGGAGTGACGCGCGAGGCCGCGATCGACCGTCTCACGGAGGCGCTTAATCGCACGGTGATTGCCGGTCCGCGCACCAATGTGGCTTTTCTGGCCGCGTTATGTCGCTCGGCCGAATTCCGGCGCGGCACAGTCGATACCGGGTTTATCGACCGCAATCTCGCCGCGCTCGGCGCCGTGCCGCGGGAGCCCGACCTTGCCGCAGCCGCGCTCGGTGTCGGGCGTCTCTTTGTCGGACCTGCGGAGGCTTCCGAAACTACGGACGCGCGATCGATGCCCCTGGTCACGAAGCGAATTCGCCCTGGGCGGCGACCGACGGCTTTCAACTCGGCGGCACGCGCACGCTTTCGCTGCCGGTCGTGATCGACGGCCGCGATGTCGAGGCGACCGTCACCTATGCGAAGGACGGTGCGCATATTGCGATCGGTGGTGTGGAACCCGCTGTAGATGCCACACTGTTCGTTGCGGACAGTGACGCATATGTGGTGCGTGAGGGTCGCCAGACGCGCGTGCGGCTGCGTGACTTTTCCGCGGCATCGGCCGGCGCATCGGGCGGCGACGGTACCGTCAGAGCGCCGATGCATGGCCGCGTCCTGCAACTCTTCGCCAGTGCGGGCGAGCAGGTGACCCGCGGTCAGCCGCTCGCCGTGATTGAGGCGATGAAGATGGAACACACGCTGCACGCGCCGTTTGCCGGCATTGTGCAACAGGTGACTGTGGCGCCCGGGGCGCAGGTTGTGGAAGGCGGCGAGATCATGGTGATCGACCCCGCGGAGACGCGTTAGTGTAGCGACATGTCCCTGCATCTCATCAAGCTGTGCGTCGGCTGCGATTCCGTCCGTGATCTCGAGGGCTGGATCAAGCAAAGGCTCAAAGACAAGCGCAAACGCGGCGAAAAGCCCGAACACATTCATCGCACCCGCATGGTGCCGAAGCGCGCCGACGAATTGACCGACGGCGGTTCGCTGTACTGGGTCATCCGCGGCGAGATCATGTGCCGGCAGCGCATCCGCGCCGTGCGGCCGTTCCGCGACAAGGACGGCGTCGGGCGCTGCGGCTTGGTGCTCGAACCCAAAGTGGTCCTGGTGTCGCCGCGCCCGTATCGCGCCTTCCAGGGCTGGCGGTATCTGCAACCGGCCGACGCGCCGCGCGACCTCGACAGCGCCGCGCCCGGTGCGGCGGCGATGCCGGAAAAGATGCGACGGGAGTTGCGCGAACTCGGCCTGATGTAAAGGTCAACGCGTGGGGACTGCTGCGGCTGCATGGCGCCACCCCGCGCGATCACGTAAACTTGGACCAGCAGAATTCAGCGGATTTGCGGAGCGAGAGCATGATTATCGAAAACGAAAAGGACGTCACCAAAGCGGTGCTTGACGCCTATTCGCGCACCAAGAATCCGCGGGCGCGGGAAATCCTGTTGGCGCTGATCCGCCACCTGCACGAGTTCGCCCGCGAGGTCAGGCTGACCGAGCAGGAATTTCACACCGCCATGGGTTACCTCGTGGCGATCGGCCAGAGTTCGAACGAGAACCATAACGAAGCCGTGCTGATGGCGGGCTCGCTCGGCCTGTCGCCGCTGATCTGCCTACTCAACAACGGCGACAACGGTCAGACCGAGACCGACGCCAATACGCTCGGCCCGTTCTGGCGGATGGATTTACCCGCAACGCCGAACGGCGGCTCGATCGTGCGGTCGCCGACGCCGGGTCCAGCACTGTTCGTCGATGCCACGTTCCGGGACACCAGCGGCAAGCCGGTCGCGGGCGCCGAGGTCGATATCTGGCAGTCCTCGCCCGAGGGTTTTTACGAGAACCAGGATCCGGTCCAGGCCGACATGAATTTGCGCGGCAAGTTCACGACCGATAAGGATGGCCGCATCAGTTTCCGCAGCGTGAAGCCAGCCGGTTATCCGGTCCCGATCGATGGCCCGGTCGGTGCATTGTTGCGCGCCGCCGGCAGGCACAACATGCGGCCATCGCATCTTCATTTCCTGGTTTACAAACCGGGATTTAAGACATTGATTTCACAGCTTTACGACCCGGAAGACCCGAATCTCGAAACCGACGCGCAATTCGGCGTCACGCGCCATCTGATCGGCAAATACGTCAAGCACGGCGCTGCCGATCCGACGCCGGCGGGCGAAACCGGCGCACCATGGTATTCGTTGATCCACGATTTCATCATGGAGCCCGGCACGGCGAGCCTGCCGAGGCCGCCGATCCGCGGCAAGGCGCAGGGCGAACGGCCGCAAATCCCGCATCTGGAAGCGGTGTAAGCTCTATTCTGCCCGTGAGCGCAAAAGCGCCGCGGGTCGAGTGCGACAAGGGGAGGACTATCATGCGTCGCAGAACGCTGCTCAAGGGCGCCGCCGCAACGGCTGCGGCGGGCCTGTTCGTCCGCCGCGCAGCCGCCGATACGCCGCTGAAGATGGGCATCTGCATTCCGCTCACCGGCGCCGGCTTTGCCGCTGTCGGCCGGCAGGCGACGACTGCGATCAAGCTCTACATGGCGCAGCACGGCGATACGGTCGCCGGGCGCAAGATCCAGATCACCATTCGGGATGATGGCGGCGTCGCCGACGTCGCGCACCGCATCGTCCAGGACATGATCGTCAACGACAAGGTCGACATCATCGGCATCGGCATCACGCCTACCTCGCTTGCGGTCGCGCCAATGGTTACGCAGGCCAAGAAGGCTACCCTCGTCATCAGTTCGGGGGCGTCGATCACGACGACGAAGTCGCCGTATTTCGTCCGCGCCGGCTTCATCCTCAGCCCGCAATCGTGGATCCTGGCCGAATGGGCGCCAAAAACGGCTCCAAGCGCGTCGTCACGCTGGTCAACGAGTGGGCGCCGGGGATCGAGGCGGAAACTGCGTTCACCACCCGTTTCAAGCAGGTCGGCGGCGAGATCATGCAGTCGATCCGCATTCCGCTCGCCAATCCGGACTTCGCACCGTTTCTGCAGCGGGTCGGCGATCTCAAGCCCGACACGGCGTTCATCTATTTCCCTGGCACCCAGGCGCCGATTTTCGCCAAGCAGTTTGCCGAACGCGGTCTGGCCAAATCCGGCATCAAGATCATCGGTCCAGGCGACCTTACCGACGACGACGATCTCAACAATATGGGCGACCAGATGCTCGGCATGATAACCGCCGGGCCGTATTCCGCTTCGCACGATACCGCCCTCAACAAGGCCTATGTCGCCGCCATGGAGCAGGCCGGCCATTTCCGCCCCGACTTCGTCTCGCTGGGCGGCTATGACGGCATGCACCTGATCTACGAGGCGCTGAAGAAGACGAACGGCAATTCCGACGGCGACGCGCTGATCGCAGCGATGAAAGGCATGGCGTGGGAGAGCCCGCGCGGCCCGATCTCGATCGACCCGGTGACGCGCGACATCGTCAGCAACATCTATATCCGCAAAGTCGAGAAGCTGAACGGGCAGCTCTGGAGCACGGAATTCCAGACTTATCCGAACGTGAAGGACCCGATGAAGATGGTGGCGAAGTAGCGGCCTATACCCCCACGTTATCGATCAGCCGCGTCTTGCCGATCCGCGCCGCGACCAGGAGCCGGACGGGGCCATCTTCAATCGAGCCAACAGGCGCCAGCGTGTCGGCGTGGCGTGCTTCGAGGTAGTCGAGTGCGAAGCCCGCCTGCCTGATCGCCGTGCGGCCTTCCTCCAATACCGCTGTCATCGGCTTGCCGGCCGCAATAGCGGTCGAGCACGCCTTGAGCACACGATAAAGCGTGGGCGCCGCCTCGCGTTCGTGCGGCGCGAGGTAAACGTTGCGCGAAGACCGCGCCAATCCGTCGGGCTCGCGCACGATCGGCGCGCCGAGGATGCGCGTCTTGAGATCGAGATCGCGCGCCAGCCGGGTGATGACCTTGAGCTGCTGGTAATCCTTGTCGCCGAAGATGGCGATGTCAGGTTCGCATTGCGTCAAAAGCTTCGCCACGACGGTCGCGACGCCGGTGAAAAACTGCGGCCGGAATGCATCTTCGAGCCCCGCCAGCGCCGGACCTTCCGGCGCGATCCTGGTGGCAAAGCCTTGCGGATACATCGTTTCCGCCGTTGGCGCCCAGACCAGATCGACACCAAGCGCGCGCAGCGCGGCGAGGTCGGCGGCGAACGTGCGTGGATAGCTACCGAAGTCTTCAGTCGGCCCAAACTGCGTCGGATTGACGAAGATCGAGACGATGACGCGGTCGGCGCGACTTTGCGCGCGGCGTATAAGCGATAAGTGTCCCTCATGCAGCGCGCCCATGGTCGGCACCAGCGCAATCGTTTGCTGCGATCCGCGCGCTGCGCGCCGCGCCTTGCGAAGATCGGCGACGGCGCGCCGCAACTGCGGCAAGTTTTTGATGACACGTGTGCGATTGCGCGATCGGGATTTAGTTTTTTTCATCGTGTTTGCATGTCGAGCGTTGCGGCGCGGGCACACTGCGCATTTTGTTGAATGCGTTGCGCGGTTTGCGATTAACTTATGCGCCGCGATGCTGTATCTTCATTGCGCGTGTTGCAAGCCTGAGAACGTGCGTCGTACGCCTGAGGTCGCGTTTTCATGTTGATGCAGGTGGATGTCGGGAAGCCGGATACGGCCCACGTCATCGTCCTCGGCAACGAGAAAGGCGGCTCCGGCAAGTCGACCACGGCCATGCATGTTGCTATCGCGCTGATGCAGGCCGGACAGCGCGTCGCCACCATCGATCTGGATTCGCGGCAGCGAAGCTTTACCCGTTACGTCGAGAACCGGCGCGATTGGGCCGAGCGCGCCCGCGTCAAGCTCGACCTGCCCAAGCATTACTGCGTTGCGCGCGGCAACGGCGCGCGCATCGACGAAGTCGAAACGCAGGAATTTGCCGCCTTTGCGGACGCGGTCAGCGAAGCCGAAAACACTCATGATTTCCTCGTCATCGATACGCCGGGTACCGATTCCTACCTGATGCGGCTCGCTCATTCGATGGCCGATACGCTGATTACGCCATTCAACGACAGCTTCGTGGATTTCGATGTGCTCGGCAGCGTCGATCCGACGACTTTCGAAGTCGTCCGTGTCAGCCATTACGCCGAGATGGTGCGCGGCGCCCGCCGCCAGCGCCGGCTGGTCGACGGCGGGCTGATCGATTGGGTGGTGCTGCGTAACCGGCTGTCGGCGCTCGGTTCTCGCAATAAGCGGCTGGTCGGGGAGGGGGTCGAGAGGCTAGGGGGGCAGCTTGGATTTCGCTCGGTCGACGGATTTACCGAACGTCTGATCTATCGTGAATTCTTTCCGCGCGGACTGACTGCGCTCGACGAACTCGGCGAAGATGCCGTTGGCCTCCGCCCCAGCTTTTCACGCGCCCCGGCGCGCGATGAGGTCAAAGCGCTGATGGAGGCCTTGAAGCTGCCGCTCGATCCGCGCGGCAGGCGGCGCGCCGCGGCGCGCGCCGAATGGATGGCATCGGCCGGCCGGCCGCTTGAGACCTACGGCCTGCTCGCCGACGAGGCCTAGTCACGCATTTGCCGCCGTGTTTCCGCTGTCCCCTTGCCGTCATTGGACGGCATTGCGCCGCTGCCCGCGCGGGGCCACCTTAGGGCGAAGCTTAAACCCGGGCGGCGAATATCCCGATGAGCAGCGATCGCAACAATCGAGCGCCGGCTCCGACCGAACAGGCGAAAAGTGGAGCGCCGGCGGCGGCATCGCGGGCGGAAATCGACGCGTTCCTCAACCGCGTCAGCACGCTCGCGCCCGCGGCGGGCCGCGGCCGCCTGATTTTCGGGCTCGACGCGACGATGAGCCGCCAGCCGACGTGGGATCAGGCCTGCCGCCTGCAAGCCGACATGTTTCGCGAGGCGGCCGCCGTCGGCGGCCTCGCCATCCAGCTCATCTATTACCGCGGCCTTGCCGAATGCCGGGCGTCGTCGTGGGTCGCCGAGCCGGAACGGCTTGGCAACCTGATGTCGCGGATCGATTGTCGCGGTGGCCATACCCAGATCGGCAAGGTGCTGGCGCACGCGCGGCGCGAAAACGACAGCAACAAGGTCGCGGCTTTGGTGTTTGTTGGCGATGCGATGGAGGAGGAGCTCGACGCGCTGTGCGCCAGGGCGGGAGAGCTCGGGTTGCGCAGCGTTCCTGCCTTCATGTTTCAGGAAGGCTACGATCCGGTCTGCGAGCAGGCGTTCCGCGAAATTGCGCGGCTGACGCGCGGCGCCTATTGCCGCTTCGCTCCTGGCGCCGCCCACGAACTGGCCGAGCTGTTGCGGGCTGTTGCCGCCTATGCGGCCGGCGGTATGAAGGCGCTTGCCGCGCTCGAGGCGAAGAGCGGCGGCGCGACACGTCTGCTCGAGCAGCTCAAGTAGCATCCACCCATGCCATTTCTTCTCGGCGTCGTCGTTCTGGTGCTGCTGCTGTGGGCCGGCAATTCGTTCTCGAAGGCCGATCCGAAACAGGCGGCGAAATTGTTGCGTCGTATCGGCGGCGGCGCCGCGTTGCTGTTTGCCGTATTCTTGCTGTCGCGCGGCGAGATCGGGCCCGCCATCACCCTCGGCGCCATCGGTCTCGGTGCGCTCGGCTGGGTCTCGCTGTGGCCGGCGAGCTTCGGCTCCCGCACGCAGAAAAGTTCCGGCCAGGTGTCGCGGGTGCACACCGCGTTTATCGAGATGGAGCTCGATCACGATAGCGGTACGATGCGTGGCCGCATTCTGGCCGGTGCGCAGAAGGGAGCTTCGCTCGATGCGCTCGACCCGCAGACCTTGATCGGCCTGCTCGGCGCCATGGACAGCGACAGCCGCGATCTACTCGCAGCGTATCTTGACCGCCGGCAACCCAGTTGGCGTGAGCACGCGCAGCACGATGCGGCTGCGGGGAACGGCGCGCGCGCGGCGCGCGGCAGCAAAATGACCGAACAGGAAGCTTATCAGATCCTTGGCATTGAGCCCGGCGCCGGCGCTGAGGCCATCTCGCGCGCTCACCGGTCGCTCATGAAGAAACTGCATCCCGACCAAGGGGGGTCGACGTATCTTGCGGCCCGCGTCAATGAGGCCAAAGAAGTGCTGCTTCGCCGCCATCGCTGAGGTTTCCAATAAGGTCCTCGCGTGGCTATCCGCCCGTTCCATTTACGCCGTACCCGTCGAACCGCACGCTACTTAGTCCCGCCGCATACATCGGCGGGAAGGGCGGAAAGTGTTCTTAGTCCCTAACCGTAATACAGGCGAAATCGTTTCGTTTGAGTTGCCGGCAGGTGGCTTCAGCCGTCGCCTTGTCGAAGCCCGCGAAACGAGCGCGATAGAATGTCGACTCGCCCTTTTGCACCCGCTCGGTGAACGGATCGGCAGAGGCGAGCGCCGCGTGCAGCTTGAGCTTGGCCTCAGCCAGGTGCTGGCGCGCTTCGTCCTCGGCGCCGTAGGCGCCAATCTGGATCACCCAGCCATTATGTGCGTGCGATGCCGGCATTACGACCGAGCTGGCCGACGCGAGCTGGTAACCAACCGCGGAGGCGACCGGCGGTCCGGGCTCCGGCTTGACAGGCGCAATCACTTGCACGGGCGTGACCGACGCAACGACGGGCGGCGCGGTTTCAACTTGCGGCGCGCGAACTGAAACTGGCGCGGGGGGCTCCTGGGCGGCGACGACCGTCGCCCCAGTCGATGGCACCAGCACCGGCATCGGCCGCATCGTCGGGGAGTGCACGGTCACGGCATGGTAGGTCACGGTCTTGACGATCAGCGGACGGATCGGATCGTTCGAGCCGACAACGCCATGACCGCCAGTGCCGGCGGTAACCGCCGGTGCCCCGCGTCCCGGCGCCGCCGGCCTTGTCTGCGGCCTCACGAGGTTGACCTGCGGCGTCGCAACGATCGGCGCCGCCATGGCGACCATCATGGGCCCCCGATCGGCGATGACCGGGGCAGTGCGGCGCGCTGAGGCCAGCATGATGTTGGATTCGACCAGAGCGCGCATGTGGGCGTCACGCTCGCCGGCTGAACGGCCGCCGAGTACCACGCCGATGAGATAGCGGCCGTCGCGATGCACCGAGGTCAGAAGATTGAAGCCGGATGCATTGGTGAAGCCGGTCTTGATGCCGTCAACGCCGCTCACCGATCCAAGCAGGTGATTATGGCCGCGGATAGTCTGGCCGCGGAACACGAATGCGGTGGTGGAGAAGTAGCGGTAGTAGCGCGGGAAGCGATCCTGGATGGCGCGGCCGAGCAGCGCCTGATCGCGCGCCGTGGTGATCTGTTCGTCGGCGGGAAGTCCGGAAGCGTTGACATAGGTGGTGCGGCTCATGCCGAGCGCATGAGCCTTTTGCGTCATCAGCCGGGAGAAGCCTTCTTCGCTGCCACCGAGATTTTCGGCGATCACGACGGCCGCATCGTTGGCCGAGCGCGTGACAATACCTTTGATGGCGTCCTCGACCGAAATCGTCTGGCCGGGCTTGAGCCCGAGCTTGGTCGGCGACTGCGCCGCGGCGTGCTCGGAAACCGAAAGCTGTGAATCGAGCCTGATCTTGCCGGCGTCGAGACGCTCGAACAGCAGGTAGAGCGTCATCACCTTGGTCAGCGAGGCCGGATGCCGCAGCGCGTCAGGATTGGATTCTTCGAGCACAGCGCCGCTATTGCCGTCGACGACGATCGAGGCGGTGGGCGGCGAATAGCCGCCGCCAGCGGCCTCATGGTGGCGAGAATGGCTGCTCGCGACATGATGCCAATGGCGATGATGCCGGGCGTCGGCCGCGTTGGTGGTGATCGTAAGAGCCGCCGCGATCGCGGCGAGCGCCAAGACGCATTGGCGAAGCCCGCAGCGGGCTTCTGTTCCTGCCCATCCCATCAAGCACCCCGTCCCTGAACGCGCACACAGCCCCCTTCGGGGCCACCCCTTTTTGCTCCATCGGGAAGGTTATTCCGCCGCGGGCAAAACTGGCCGCAGAGGAGAGATTGCCCCCCAATTCGAGGACCGGCCGTCACTCAAACGACACGGTCAAGCACGCTAGGCGAACGCCCTTGCGAAAGCGTTAAGTCCCGTCACCCACACCCTTTTGCGCAGCCGCACCAGCACCATTGTACTTTTTTGTGCGCTGCACTATTTTCATTTTTGCTCCTCGAAACGGCCTTTTTGAGGCAGCGGGGCAGAAACGTTAACCATTTCAATGATCAGCAGCGATCTGCTGGGAAGGTTGGCAATGACCACCGACGATATGCAGAAGCTTGGCAAGAACGGCATGGACGCGGCGATGACGGCAGCTGGCGCCTGGAGCAACGCGGCACAAGCCCTTGCGGTGGAGTTTGTGGACTACACGAAGAGATCGGCGGAATTGTCCGCCGCAGCCTGGGAAAAGCTCCTCGGTGCCAAGAGCCTGGAAAAAGCGCTCGAAGTGCAGACCGAGTTCTTGCGCTCCTCCTACGAGGATTTTGTCGCTGAGGCCGCTAAGCTCGGCGGCTTGTATAGCGATCTAGCCCGCCACGCCTATCGGCCGTTCGAAGGCGCACTGCTCAAGTAATCGGCGGCGACGGATCTGGCGCTCAGCGATGGGCGGGCAGGGCGGCAGACCGGCCCCGAGCGGCATCGCTCGGGACGTCTCTGGCACCACGAGACCCGAGCCTCAGGCCTTGGGGACAAGCGCCTCGATTGCGGCCGCGATGCGCGAGAGACTTTGTTCTATGCGCGCTACGCGAAAAGCTATGTGCTCGAGCGCATAGGCTGACCGCTTGTCGGCGGACGGCATGTGCAGCGCGTCGTAATCCGGTACGAACTCCTGTTCGAGCTCGCGCAGCACCTTGGCACGGCGTGCGGGGTCGACCATGTCCGGCTCCTCAAGCAGTTCCGCCCCAATGCGCGCAACTAGTATCCGAGTTGCCGGTTGATACCAATCCGGTGCAAACCGGATGCCCACAGTGCTCCGAAAATGATCTGCACAAATGGATCGATTGCCATAATTTCGGCGTTGGCCGGATGGCGTCTTATCGTCTCGGTTAAAGAGCCGACGCGCCGGGCACAAGGAGGTGCGATGCCAGACAGTTCTGCGGTGGGTGCAGCCTGCCCGATCTGGCACGCCCGCCACTCTATAACTATGATAGCGTTCTGGCAGCGTGGAAGGGTTAGGCCTTCCGGCGCCCGGTGGGAATCCTCCCGACGAGCAAGCCTGGACGATAGACGCGAAAATGCCGCCGAATGACGATACCGCGAGATACCCGCTGCGCATGGCCGACGACGATCGCAAGCGAAAAGGCGACCAGAACGGTCCGGGGACGTCGGTCATTACCAAGACGCGGCCGCAAACCAAGCGGCCGAACCTTTATCGGGTGCTGCTGCTCAATGACGACTACACGCCGATGGAGTTCGTGGTTCATGTGCTCGAGCGTTTCTTCAACAAGGATCACGAGGCGGCGCAACGCATCATGATGCATGTGCATCAGCATGGGATCGGCGAATGCGGGGTTTTCACCTACGAGGTGGCGGAAACCAAAGTGACGCAGGTCATGGACTTTGCCCGCAAACACCAGCATCCTTTGCAATGCATCATGGAAAAAAAGTGAGTGTGGGGGAGAAGCTTCCAATACAAATGAAGAGAATCTGAAATGCCAACGTTCTCACGCAGCCTCGAACAGTCGCTCCACCGGGCGCTCGCGCTCGCGAACGAGCGGCATCACGAATACGCCACGCTTGAGCATCTTCTGCTGGCGCTGATCGAAGATCAGGATGCCGCCGCGGTGATGCGGGCGTGCAATGTCGATCTGGAGAAGCTGCGCCGGAGTCTGGTGGCTTATCTCGAATCCGAACTCGACAACCTCGTCACCGACGGCGCCGAGGATTCCAAGCCCACCGCCGGATTCCAGCGCGTCATCCAGCGTGCCGTCATCCACGTGCAGTCGTCGGGCCGCGAAGAAGTGACGGGCGCCAATGTGCTGGTCGCGATCTTCGCCGAGCGCGAGAGTCATGCCGCGTATTTCCTGCAGGAGCAGGACATGACGCGCTACGACGCGGTAAACTACATCAGCCACGGCATCGCCAAGCGGCCGGGCATGTCGGAGGCGCGGCCAGTGCGCGGATCGGACGAGGAGAACGAAGGCAAGTCCGGCGACGAGCAGAAGAAGAAAGTCGATGCGCTCGACGCCTACTGCGTCAACCTCAACAAGAAGGCGCGTGAAGGCAAGATCGATCCGCTGATCGGCCGCGAGGCCGAGATCAACCGCACCATCCAGGTGCTGTGCCGGCGCCAGAAGAACAATCCGCTGTTCGTCGGCGAAGCCGGCGTCGGCAAGACCGCGATCGCCGAGGGCCTGGCGCGCCGTATCGTGCACGGCGAAGTGCCGGATGTGCTGCGCAACGCTACGGTGTTCGCACTCGACATGGGCACGCTGCTCGCCGGTACGCGCTACCGCGGCGACTTCGAGGAGCGGCTCAAGCAGGTCATCAAGGAGCTGGAAGGTTATCCGGGCGCCATCCTGTTCATCGACGAAATCCATACCGTGATCGGCGCCGGCGCCACCTCCGGCGGCGCGATGGATGCTTCCAATCTGCTGAAGCCCGCGCTGGCATCGGGCACGGTGCGCTGCGTCGGCTCGACCACCTACAAGGAATATCGGCAGTATTTCGAAAAGGACCGCGCGCTGGTGCGGCGTTTCCAGAAGATCGACGTCAATGAGCCGACCATTCCCGACGCGATCGAAATCCTCAAAGGGCTCAAGCCCTATTTCGAGGACTATCACAAGCTCAAATACACCAACGAGGCCATCAAGGCCGCGGTGGAGCTGTCGTCTCGCTACATCCACGATCGCAAGCTGCCCGACAAGGCGATCGACGTGATCGACGAGTTGGGCGCCGCGCAGATGCTGTTGCCCGAGAATCGCCGCAAGCGGACCATCGGCATCAAGGAAATCGAGACCACGATCGCCACCATGGCGCGCATCCCGCCGAAGTCGGTGTCGAAGGATGACGCCGAGGTGCTCCAGCATCTCGAAGATACGCTCAAGCGCGTGGTCTACGGCCAGAACAACGCCATCGAGGCGCTGTCCGCCTCCATCAAGCTCGCCCGCGCCGGCCTGCGCGAGCCGGAAAAGCCGATTGGCTGCTATCTGTTCTCCGGTCCGACCGGCGTCGGCAAGACCGAAGTGGCGCGGCAGCTCGCCGCTTCGCTCGGTGTCGAGATCATCCGCTTCGACATGTCGGAATACATGGAGCGCCATACCGTTTCGCGGTTGATTGGCGCGCCGCCCGGCTATGTCGGCTTCGACCAGGGCGGATTGCTTGACCGATGGCGTCGATCAGCATCCGCATTGCGTGCTGCTGCTCGACGAGATAGAGAAGGCGCATCCGGATCTGTACAACGTGCTCTTGCAGATCATGGATCACGGCAAGCTGACCGATCACAACGGCAAGCAGGTCGACTTCCGCAACGTCATCCTGATCATGACGACGAACGCGGGCGCTGCCGACATGGCGCGAGCGGCGTTCGGCTTCACCCGCAGCAAGCGCGAAGGCGACGACATGGAGGCGATCAACCGCATGTTTGCGCCGGAATTCCGCAACCGGCTCGACGCGATCATCACCTTCGCTCACCTGTCGCAGGACATCATTGCGCAGGTGGTGGAGAAATTCGTGCTGCAGCTCGAAGCCCAGCTCGAGGATCGCGATGTCACCATCGAGCTGAGTGAAGAAGCCACCAAGTGGCTGATCGCCAACGGCTACGATGAGCTGATGGGCGCGCGCCCGATGGCGCGTGTCATCCAGGAGTACATCAAGAAGCCGCTGGCCGACGAGGTGCTGTTCGGCAAGTTGAAGAATGGCGGCCATGTGCGCGTCATCGTCGTCAAGGACGAAAACGGCAACAGCAAGCTCGGCTTCGAGTTCCTGGATGGACCGGTCAGTCCGCGTCCGGAAAAACTGCCGGAGCCGCGGCGCGCCAAGAAGCGTCGCGCTTCGCCGCGGCGCAAACCGCCGGGCGGACCGGGCGGTGGCAACCCGCCGGGCGGGCGTGGCTCGGTGCCGAAAGTGCCGCTGGTCAAGGTTTAAACAGGCCAGTCGCCAGCGCTGAGCTGGATGCGACGAATACGGCGGCGGGCGACAAGCCCGCCGTTTTATTTTGGTGAAGCGTGTCGCCGCAATTCGCGCGCGAAATACAGGGCGAGAATCGGCAGAGCCATCGCGCTGGTGATGAACAGGGGCGCCGCGCCGAGGCGATCGATCGCCAGTGAGCCTGCGAACACGCCAACGGTCTGGCCGATAAAAATCGCCGACGAGAAAATGGCCACGGCCGTGCCGCGCGCATGCGGCGTCATCTGCGTGGCGTTGGTCTGCAACGTGTTGTGCAGCATGTAGAAGCCGAGGCCGATCGCGACCGTCGCCGCCGGCGCGAGCCACCACACGGGAGCCGCGGCGAGCAAAATATAGCCGCCGGCAAGCACGAACCCGCCGGCCGTCGCCAGCCGCACCTGGCCGAGCCGATAGACGAACAGCTTGACGAGCCCCGCATAAATCAGGCCGCCGATGCCGAAGCAGCCGACGCTCAATCCGATCAGCGTGAAGCTCAAGCCAAAGCGCAGCCGCAGATGCGCGCCGATATAGGCGAAGGCGCCCCACACGAATGCGTTCTCGATAAAGGCGACGACGATCACCATGCGGGCGAATGGGTTCGACAGGACGGCGCCATAGTCGGCGGCGAAACGCGCGCCCCAGCCCGATGCGGCGGAGGTCAGCTTTGGAGAACGGCCAGCGTCGTGCGTCAGCGGATTGGTGACGAGTTCAAACACCAGTCCGATCGTGGCGACCGCGAAAATCCCGGACAGCACGAAGAACACGTTGCGCCAGCCGACCAAATCGCCGAGCACGCCCCCCATGGCCTGGCCGAACAGCTGGCCGAGAATCTGCCCGGTGAGGTAGCGGCCCAAAATGGTCTGCCGCTGCTCGTAGGGCGTCACGTCGCCGACGATAGGCCATCGAAATCGGAATGACCCAGCCGCCCGCCATGGCGCCGGTGGCAAACCGCGCCAGCGCGAGTTGCGGCAAGGTGGTGGCAAGCCCGCACAAAGCCACCATGACGGTTCCGATGGCGCAGGTCAGCGCCACGGTACGATACTTGCCGAGGCGGTCGCCGAATGGGCCGATGATGAGCTGGACGGTGCCATGGGCGACCGCGTAGGCGGTGACGACGACCGCCGCGGCGCCGACGGCGGTGTGGAATTCCGATGCGATCTGCGGCAGCAGCGAATCGGTCACCCGCACCTGCGCCTGGCTGGCGAAGCCGGCAACGGCGAGCAGCATGATGGCGCGCGTCGGCGTTTTGCGCGGCAGCACGGTGGCGGATGTTGCGGAGGTTAATGAAGCCGGCACGTTGACACACTAGATAAGCCGGGGTTTCTACCCCGCAGCCGAGCGAAACCACAATGATCGAAAACAGATACCAGCCCGCCGCGGTCGAAGGCCGCATTTACCAGGAATGGGAGCAGGCAGGCGCCTTCCGCGCCGGCCGCCCGGAGCGCGCCGCCGCGCCACCCTATTGCATTGTCATTCCGCCGCCGAACGTGACCGGCTCGCTGCACATGGGCCACGCGCTCAACAACACGCTCCAGGACATCCTGTGCCGGTTCGAGCGCATGCGCGGCAAGGACGTGCTGTGGCAGCCGGGAACCGATCACGCCGGCATCGCCACGCAGGCCGTGGTCGAGCGGCAATTGATGGAGCGCCAGGAATCGAGCCGTTCGCTCGGCCGCGAGGCGTTCATCAAGCGCGTGTGGGAATGGAAGGCTGAATCCGGCGGCACCATCATCGGCCAGCTCAAGCGGCTCGGCGCGTCGTGCGACTGGTCGCGCGAGCGCTTCACCATGGACGAGGGGCTGTCGCGCGCGGTGCTGAAAGTCTTCGTCGCGCTTTATCGCGAAGGCCTGATCTACAAGGACAAGCGGCTGGTCAATTGGGACCCGAAGCTGAAAACCGCGATCTCCGATCTTGAAGTGCAGCAGGTCGAGACCAGGGGCAATCTCTGGCACATCAAATATCCGATCGAGCATCATCCCGGCGAATTCATCGTCGTGGCGACGACGCGGCCGGAAACCATGCTCGGCGACGTCGCGGTCGCGGTGCATCCGGAGAATGAGCGGCTCAAGCATCTGGTCGGCAGGCACGCCATTCTGCCGCTGGTCGGCCGCCGCATCCCGATCATCGCCGACGACTACGCCGATCCGGAAAAAGGTTCCGGCGCGGTGAAGATCACGCCGGCGCACGACTTCAACGATTTCGAGGTCGGCAAGCGGCACAATCTGCCGCTGATCAGCGTGTTCGACGACGAAGCGCACCTGACGCTGAAGGACAACGCGGCATTTCTGGAGGGCGCGCAGCCTGATGCCGCCTTGCTCGATGCGCTGGAGGGAAAGCCGCGCGAGGTGGCGCGCAAGCTGATCGTCGAGCGGCTTGAGGCCGATGGGTTGATCGAGAAGATCGAGCCGACGCAGCACGTCGTGCCGCACGGCGACCGCTCCGGCGCGGTGCTCGAGCCGTTTCTCACCGATCAATGGTACGTCGACGCCAAGACGCTGGCGCAGCCGGCCATCGCGGCGGTGCGCGAGGGGCGGACCAAATTCATTCCGCAGCAATGGGAAGCGACGTTCTTCAATTGGCTGGACAACATCCAGCCGTGGTGCATCTCCCGGCAGATCTGGTGGGGCCATCAGATCCCGGCGTGGTACGGGCCGGACGGCAAGGTTTTCGTCGCCGAGAACGAAGATGACCTCGTGGCCGACGCGCTCGCGCACTACACCGACATCGAGGAAATCACCGCGGAGGAAGGGCACGATATCGCGGCCGATCCGGAGCGCCGCGCGCGGTTCGCCAACGAATATCTGCATCGCGATGAGGATGTGCTCGACACCTGGTTTTCCTCGGCGCTGTGGCCGTTTTCGACGCTGGGCTGGCCCGATCAGACGCCGGAGCTGAAGCGCTTCTATCCGACATCGACGCTCGTCACCGGCTTCGACATCATCTTCTTCTGGGTGGCCCGCATGATGATGATGGGACTGCACTTTATGAAACAAGTGCCGTTCCACGACGTCTACATCCACGCGCTGGTGCGCGACGCTACCGGCGCCAAGATGTCGAAGTCGAAGGGCAACGTCATCGATCCGCTCGAACTGGTCGACAAGTTCGGCGCCGACGCGCTGCGCTTTACGCTCGCCGCGATGGCGGCGCAAGGGCGCGACATCAAGCTGTCCGAGCAGCGCGTCGAAGGCTACCGCAATTTCGCGACCAAGCTGTGGAACGCGGCGCGCTTTGCCGAGATCAACGGCTGCGCGCACGATCCCGAGTTCAGCGCGCACCGCGCCAACGAGACGCTCAATCGCTGGATCATCCACGAGTGCGCCAAGACGGGCAGGGAGGTCACGGCGGCGATCGAAGCCTACAAGTTCAACGACGCCGCCGGCGAACTCTATCGCTTTGTCTGGAATGTGTTCTGCGACTGGTATCTGGAGCTGATCAAGCCGGTACTGACCGGCCCCGATGGCGCGGCGAAAACCGAGACGCGCGCCGCGGCGGCCTGGGTGCTCGATGAAATCCTCAAACTGCTGCATCCATTCATGCCGTTCGTGACCGAAGAGCTGTGGCGCGTCACCGCCGAGCACGGCAAAGTCAAACGGCACCATATGCTGGCGCTCGATGCCTGGCCGGAACATGACGGCCTCGACGATCCGGCGGCGGAGGGCGAGATCGGCTGGGTCATCGATCTGATCAACGTCATCCGCTCGGTGCGCGTCGAAATGAATATTCCGGCGGCGACGCAGCTGCCGTTGGTGCTGGTCGGTGTTTCTCCGCAGACGTCGGCGCGCGCCCGCCAATGGTCGGAATTCGTGCAGCGGCTGGCGCGCGTGTCAGAAATTTCCTTCGCCGATGCGGCGCCGAAAGGCGCGCTGCAGCTTCTGGTGCGCGGCGATATCGCGGCGCTGCCGCTTGCCGGCGTCATCGACATCGCGGCTGAACGCGCCCGCCTCGCCAAGGAAATGGCAAAGGCCGATGCTGATATCGCACGCGTCGACGCCAAACTCGGCAACCCCAATTTCGTCGCGCGCGCGCCGGAAGAGGTCGTCGAGGAGGAAAAAGAAAAGCGCGAGGAGGCACTGGCGCGCAAGGCCAAGATCGCCGAGGCGCTGGAACGGCTGAAAGGTTCAAACTAACCTGTTCGACGCATTTATTTGAGTGCAGTGACGGTGTGAGCCATGAGAATTTTCTTTGCAGGAGCAAGCGGCGCGCTCGGGCGGCGGCTGAACCCGATGCTGCTTGCCGCCTATCACGACGTCACCGGCCTCACACGATCGGCAGACGCGGCGCGTGCTCTTGAGGCGGCGGGTATCCACGCGGCGGTGGCCGACGTCTATGACGCAGACGCGATCAAGCGCGAAGCCGAGGCGGCGCGGCCGGATGTCGTCATTCACCAATTGACCGATCTGCCGCGCGTTCTGAACGACGAGAAAGAGTTGGCCACCGCCTATCAGCGCAACGCCCGCATCCGCACCGAAGGCACGCGGAATCTTGTCGCCGCAGCGAAGGCCGCAGGCGCCCGCCGCTTTATCGTGCAGAGCGTTGCGTTTGCCTATCTGCCGGGCAAGGAGCCGTATACCGAAACCGATCCGCTCAATCTGGCCGATGGGCCGCGCCTGCCTACGGTGCGCGCCGCCGCCGACATGGAGCAGCAGGTGCTCAATTCCGGCATGGAGCCGCTCGTGCTGCGCTACGGCTTGTTCTATGGCCCGGGCACCTGGAGCGAGGGGCCAGCGCGCAAGCCGTCGCTCCACATCGACGCCGCGGCGCAAGCCGCCTTCCTGGCGGTGACCCGGGGCCATGGCATTTACAACATCGCCGATGACGATGGCATCGTGTCGATTGACAAGGCGCGCAGAGAACTCGGCTTCGATCCAGCCTTCAGGCTGAAGGGTGTAGCTTCGGCTGCAAACGGCTTGCTGAGAAACCGCGAGCCTTTCTCGCCGTAGCGCCAGGGGAGGTCGACCGCCTTGGTGATGCCGATCCGGGGACCGGCCACGACCTTGGCGTCGCCGTCTGCCGCAAAAATCTCAAACGGCGGGGCGGTCAGCGACGAGCCGTTTTGCTTGTGCGAAATCCCCAACGCCTCGCACAGCCGCCCGGGCCCGGAGCAGAGCAGGCGTAGGTCCGCCATGCCGCGTCTTCGCCGCATTGCAGCCAAGGCCGGTCGTCGGCTCGATCGCCCGGATCAGCACGGCGCCCGCCGAGCCGGTGGGCTCGCAGACGAAATTCAGGCACCAGTGGATGCCGTAGGACCGGTAGACGTAGGCGTAGCCGGGTGGGCCGAACATCACGGAATTACGCGGTGTTGGGCCGTTGAAGCTGTGGGCTGCCGGTTCGGACTGGTGATACGCCTCGACCTCGACCAGCCGGCCGCCGACCCCGTTGAACAGCAGGACGGCGCCGATCAGGTCCGGCGCGACGTCGTGGACGCTGCGGTTAAAAAAGGCGCGGCCTAGAGGTTTGCGCATGCACACATCGTCGCGATCACGCGTTTGTTGGTGAACCGCCAGTTAACAGAAACCCGCTTGGTACCGATATATCTGTGGCCGCCGAGACACAGCACGAGAACATTTGGGTATTTCGCACTGCATCATGCGTAAACGCCGCTTTTTGGCCATAGGATTTTTCGACAGGAATGGCCTGCCGCGCTGGTGCGCAGGTGCGAGCCGTCGCGGCGTTCCCCGGACAGTCAAAGCATGGGCTTTGCGGCCGATGGGGTTGGGGCGAGGGGGCCTAGTTGGCCCGGTAAAGTACGATGGATGCCAGGAGTGATCTGAAGACACGGTTGCCCAGCCGCCACGCCACGGAAGGTCCGGAGCGGGCACCACACCGTGCGTTCTACTACGCGATGGGTCTGACTTCGGAGCAGATCCACCAGCCATTTGTCGGCGTCGCCACCTGCTGGAACGAAGCCGCCCCCTGCAATATTGCGCTCATGCGCCAGGCCCAGGCCGCCAAGAAGGGCGTAGCGGCCGGTGGCGCCACCCCGCGTGAATTCTGCACCATCACCGTCACCGACGGCATCGCCATGGGGCACGGCGGCATGAAGGCCTCGCTGCCGTCGCGCGAAGTCATTGCCAACTCGGTGGAATTGACGGTCCGCGGCCATGCGTATGACGCACTCATCGGTATTGCCGGCTGCGACAAGTCGCAACCGGGCATGATGATGGCGATGTGCCGGCTCAACGTGCCGGCGATCTACATCTACGGCGGCTCGATCCTGCCCGGCACCTTCAAGGGCAAGCCGGTCACCATCCAGGACGTCTACGAGGCGGTTGGCAAGCATTCGGTCGGCGGCATGTCGGATGCCGATCTCGATACGCTCGAGCAGAATGCCTGTCCGTCGGCCGGCGCCTGCGGCGCGCAGTTCACCGCCAACACCATGGCGACCGTGTCGGAAGCCATTGGCCTTGCGCTGCCGTATTCCGCGGGCGCACCGGCGCCGTACGAGATCCGTGACAAGTTCTGCATGCTGGCGGGCGAGATGATCATGGATTTGATCAGAAAAAACCTGCGCCCGCGCGACATCGTCACCCGCAAGGCGCTGGAGAATGCCGCAGCCGTGGTGGCGGCGACCGGGGGCTCTACCAACGCGGCGTTGCACCTGCCGGCCATCGCCCACGAATGCGGGATCAAATTCGATCTGTTCGACGTCGCCGAGGTCTTCAAAAGGACACCGTATATCGCGGATTTGAAACCGGGCGGCCGTTATGTCGCCAAAGATATGTTTGAAGCAGGTGGCGTTCCGCTGCTGATGAAGACGATGCTCGACCATGGCTATCTTGCACGGCGACTGCATCACCGTCACCGGCCGTACCATTGCCGAGAACCTCAAGTCAGTTGTCTGGAATCCCGATCAGGACGTCGTGCGTCCGGCTGATAAGCCGATCCTGGCGACGGGCGGTGTGGTCGGTCTGAAAGGCAATCTCGCGCCGGAAGGCGCCATCGTTAAGGTTGCCGGGATGGAGCGCTTGCATTTCTCCGGACCGGCGCGTTGTTTCGACGGTGAAGAAGCGTGCTTCGACGCCGTGAAGAACAAAAAGTATCGGGAAGGCGACGTGCTTGTCATCCGCTACGAAGGACCGAAGGGTGGTCCGGGCATGCGCGAAATGCTGGCGACGACGGCCGCGCTCTATGGGCAGGGCATGGGCGGCAAGGTCGCGCTGATCACTGACGGCCGCTTCTCCGGCGCTACCCGCGGTTTCTGTGTTGGCCATATCGGTCCCGAAGCCGCGATCGGCGGGCCGATCGCTCTTGTTCGCGACGGCGACATCATCACGCTCGATGCTGAGAACGGCACGCTCGACGTCAATCTGTCGGCGGCCGAGCTTGAGCGCCGAGCCAAGGAGTGGAAGCCGCGGGGCGAGGAGTACACCTCCGGCTATTTGTGGAAATACGCCCAGCAGGTTGGCCCCGCGCGCGATGGCGCCGTGACCCACCCGGGCGGCGCGGCCGAGAAGGCGTGTTATGCGGACGTCTAACGGCAGGGCGCGTATCGCAACAGGCGGGACGGTCGCCGCACTTGTCGGCGGCCTGTGTATCGCCTTGGGCTTAAGCTTTGGTCCGCCCGGCGCGATGGCGTTCGATGGTACGGCGACACCTTCAAATGCATCGCTCACTCCCGGCCAGGGATTGCGCGAGGGCACGACGCCGCAAACACCTGAGGATGCCGCGAAGGCCAAGGAATTTTCCGCGCTGGAATATGCGGCCGAGCAGGGCCGCACCGCTGCCCAGTGGAAGCTCGGGCGCATGTATGCCGACGGCAAGGGCGTGCCGCAGGATGACGTGCGGGCGTTCAAGTATTTCAGCGGGATCGCCAACACCCATGCCGAAGAGCCGCCGGGCAGCCCGGAGGCGCATATCGTCGCCAACGCCTTTGTGGCGCTGGGCCGCTACTATCTCACCGGCATCCCCAATTCGGACATCAAGCCGGATTCGAACCGTGCGCGGCAGATGTTCGCGTATGCGGCATCCTATTTCGGCGATGCCGACGCGCAATTCGAACTCGGCCGTCTTTATCTCGACGGCAATCCGGCCGATGTGCACGAAGCGGCGCGGTGGTTTCTGCTCGCGGCCACCAAAGGCCAATGCCACGCCGAAGCGGCGCTCGGCGATATCCTGTTTCGCGGTCAATATGTGCCGCGACAGGCTGCGCGGGGTTTGATGTGGCTGACGCTCGGCCGCGACTGCGCCGGACCCGACCAGACCTGGGTCAATTCGCTCTACGACGACGCCTTCCGCACCGCCAGCGATGACGAGCGCGCCATGGCGCTGGTCTATCTGAAAGACTGGATCAGGCGCCGGCGGGATTAAGCTGCGCCGCCATTGCGAGGAGCGATAGCGACGAAGCAATCCAGGACGACCTCTCAGCTTTCGCAAGTTGCCCTGGATTGCTTCGCTTCGCTCGCAATGACGCGAAGCGGTGTCTACTTCACCGCAATATCCAGATCGATCCAGACCGGCACGTGATCGGATGGCTTCTCCCATGTTCGCACATGGCGGTCGATGCCGACGCCGCTGAGCCGGTCGGCGGCGAGCGGCGACAGCAGCACGTGGTCGATGCGGATGCCGTTGTTCTTCTGCCAGGCGCCGGCCTGGTAATCCCAGAATGTATAGAGGCCGGGATCGTCGCTGGTGGCGCGCAACGCGTCGGTCAGGCCGAGATTGATCAGAGAGCGGAATTCGTCGCGGGTCTTCGGCAGGAACAGCGCATCGCCGGTCCAGGTTTGCGGATTCTTGGCATCCGCCACGGTCGGGATGACGTTGTAGTCGCCCGCCATGATCAGCGGTTCTTCCAGTGACAGCCGGCTCCGCGCGTAGGCGGCGAGCCGCTTCATCCAGCCGATTTTGTAGGTGTATTTCTCGGTATCCGGTGGATTGCCGTTGGGCAGATAGATGCTGGCGACCCGTACGACGCCGTTCGCCGTGGATACCACGCCTTCGATGAAGCGCGCATGATCGTCCTGATCGTCACCAGCCAGCCCGTTCTTGACCTCGTCGAACGGAAATTTGGACAGCAGTGCGACGCCGTTGAACGTCTTCTGGCCGTGGACCGCGACGTTATAGCCGAGGCTCTCGAATTCCATCCGCGGAAAGGCGTCATCGACGCATTTGGTTTCCTGCAAACAGACGATGTCGGGCTGTCGCTCGGAGAGCCAGGTGCGCGCCGAATTGATGCGCTGCTTGATCGAATTGACGTTCCAGGTGGCGATGCGCATGGACGATACCGACTTCAAAGACGTGGATGGCCGGGTCAAGCCCGGCCATGACGGCGTTAAAGCGCGAAGCTCGTGCCGCAGCCGCAGGACGCGGTCGCCTTCGGATTGTTGATCTTGAACGACGAGCCGATCAGGTCGTCGACATAATCGATCTCGCTGCCGGCCATGTAGTTGAGCGACACTGGGTCGATGAGTACAGTCGCGCCGCTGCGCTCGATGACGATGTCGTCGTCGGCGCGCTCGCGGTCGGTATCGAATTTGTACTGGAAGCCGGAGCAGCCGCCGCCTTCGACGGACACGCGCAGCATGGTGCCGGCCGGCTCCTTGCCCAGGATTTCGCCGATCTTCTGCGCCGCCCGCTCGGTCACGATGACGTTGGTGGTCATGGCCATCTCCAGCCGGGAAAACGTCGCCAATTCTCAGGCGCCGATTGCCACGGCATTGCAAGATAGTTATGTGCGGGGCAGGCCAAGGTCAATTGCACACGCCGGACCGCCCGAAGACGACCGAAACCATGGCGCCCGAACCGATGGCGATCGATGCCGCAATGCCGCGCGCGCGCTATGCCTGCGATCCGGCGTCGAGCCGCGGCCGGCTCCACGCGGAGCCGGAGAGCAAAAGCCGCTCGGCCTTCCGCCGCGACTGCGACCGCGTCATCCACTCCACGGCGTTCCGCCGGCTCAAGCACAAGACCCAGGTGTTCGTCTCCGATGAGGGCGATCATTTTCGCACCCGGCTCACGCACACCCTGGAAGTGGCGCAGATCGCCCGCGCGCTCGCCCGCGCCCTCGGCCTTGACGAGGATCTGGCCGAGGCGCTGGCGCTGGCGCACGACATCGGTCACCCGCCGTTCGGTCATGCCGGCGAGCGGGCGCTGGACGAGTGCCTCGCGGCATTCGGCGGCTTCGACCACAATGCGCAGACCTTGCGCGTGGTTACGACGCTGGAACGTCGTTATCCGACATTCGACGGGCTCAATCTCACCTGGGAGACCCTGGAGGGACTGGTCAAACATAACGGCCCGCTGACCGACCGCTCCGGCAAACCGCTCGGCCGCTATTGCGAGCGCGGCGTGCCCGAGACCATCCTCGCGTATTCGCAGCAGCAGGATTTGCACCTGTGGAGTTTCCCGGGCCTGGAAGCACAGGTGGCCGCGGTTGCCGACGACATTGCCTATGACGCCCACGATATCGACGATGGCATTCGCGCCGGCTTGTTCGGCATCGATGACATCGCCTCCGTCGCGCTGCCCAGTAAAATCATAGACGGGATCAGTGCGGCCTATCCGGCGCTCGAAGCCGAGCCGACTGGTCCCCGAATTCATCCGTCGGCTGATCGGGCTTCTGATCGAGGACGTTGTCGCCGAAACCGGCCGCAGGCTCGCGGCGCTCGCGCCTTGCGCGGCCGACGACGTACGGCAGGCAGCCTCGCGCCATTGCAGGGTTCTCGCCGACCGATCGCGGAGGCGGATCGGGCCATCAAGGCGTTTCTGCGGACGCGGATGTACCGCCACGGGCGCGTCATGCACGTCATGGACCAGGCCGCCGGTGTCGTCCGCAGCCTGTTCGCGCGCTACAGCGGCGACGTCAGCAACCTGCCGCCGGAGTGGCAGGAAGGGCTGGCCGAGGCCGATGCGCCGGCGCGCGCCCGCCGCATCGCCGATTTCATCGCCGGCATGACCGACCGCTACGCGCTCGCCGAGCATGCACGCCTCTTTGACTCCACCCCGGAATTGCGTTAGCGGCGCGGCTGTAAAATCAAGCGAACTTATACTAAGTAGAGGCCATGGAAAAACACGACAAAATCGCCGACAAGTTAATCGCTGAACTAGGTTCAACCAACCTATTCACGATTGTGCGGAATAAGATTTTGGCAGCCAACAATCGATTTAATTGCAACCGGGTTGCTGCCTGCCAATATTGACCAGTCTCGCGTCAGTGTTGAATTGCCGAAAGACCTTGCCCACGGTGACTTAGCCTCTAACAATGCAATTATATTGGCGAGAGAAAGCAATAGGAATCCGAGGGAAATAGCGCAAGCAAACGCGGCGGTTTTGAGTGCAGACCCATTTTTCTCACGAGTTGAAGTTGCCGGCCCAGGATTTGAGAACGTCAAGATAAGTCAGCCCGTGCTAGCGAGTTCTCTATCTTTAGCTGTTCGCGATCGGGAGAACTACGGAAGAAGTAATGTCGGCAGCGGCAAGTCGGTTAATGTCGAATTTGTTTCAGCAAATCCAACAGGTCCGCTGCATGTTGGCCATGGGCGCGGTGCGGTCTATGGCGACGCGTTAACTAAATTGCTCCGCTTCACTGGGTTCGTGGTTACGCGCAGAATACTATGTGAATGATGCTGGCGCCCAGGTCGAGGTATTGGCGCGGTCAGCTTACCTTCGCTACCTTGAGGCGCTGGGAGAGAATATCGGCGTCATTCCCGAAGGACTTTATCCTGGTGACTACCTTAAGCCGGTGGGAAGAGCTCGTGCAGGAGTTTGGCGACGCGCACTGAAGAACAAGCCTGAAACTGAGCGATTGCGAATTGTCGAAGCAACGAGCAGTCAATATGATGTTGGCTGGCAATGCGCGCTCAGATCTTCGAGCGCTTAATATTCATCACGAGATCTTCTTCTATGAAAGTGATCTAGTCAAAGATCACGACGACAGTTGCCGACACGATCGATTGGCTGCGCGCGGGTCGGTTTGGTTGCGGAAGGCAGGTTGCCTCCGCCAAAGGGCACTCCAACGGAAGACTGGGAGGATCGCGAGCAAACGCTTTTTCTTTCAACCAAATTTGGCGACGACATTGATCGTCCTCTGAAGAAGTCCGATGGAAGCTACACTTATTTCGCTTCGCTGATATGGCGTATCACAGAGATAAGATGCGACGCGGCTTTGATGTCCTCATTGACGTCTGGGGGGCGGACCATGCTGGCTATGTAAAACGGATGAAAGCTGCAGTCGAAGCTCTATCCCGCCTTAGTAATGCTCCCCAACCTGGTTTCTATCCCAAAGTGATCCAGGACGTTAAGGTTGTTCAGCTCGTGAAGCTGCTGCGCGCCGGTGAGCCGGTCAAGATGTCAAAGCGCGCCGGCGATTTCATCAAACTTCGCGACGTGGTCGATGAGGTAGGTCCTGATCCCGTTCGGTTTATGATGCTATTCCGAAAGAATGATGCTCCGCTTGACTTCGATCTTGCTAAGGTTGTCGAGCTCTCAAAGGATAACCCGGTATTCTATGTCCAGTATGCTCACGCCCGCGGTAAGTCTGTTTTCCGAAACGCCCGTGAAGCATTTCCTGAATTGCCCCTAGATATTTCAGCGCTGATGGAAGTTGCCGAACTTGGGTCGTCTTGTCCGACCCGGCGGAAATTTCATTACTGCGTCAAATAGCGCTTTATCCCCGAACGGTCGAAGCCGCGGCCTTGGCGCACGAACCGCACCGGATTGCGTTTTATCTCTATGACTTAGCCAGCGAATTTCATGCGCTTTGGACGCTGGGCAACGCATCGCCACATTTACGCTTCATTATCCAAGATGATCCACAAACGACGCTAGCTCGGCTCGTCCTAGTACAAGGTGTGGTCACCGTTCTCGCTTCTGGGCTGGCGCTGTTGGGGGTAGAGGCGCCGAGCGAGATGCGGTGAATTCCCGTAGCTTTCGACGGGTCGCGACATCGCGAATGCGGTCGAGGGGAAAGGCTGAACGGGGCAGATTTCATGGCCGATAACAGTTCTCGTGGCTTTGGCCGCGATGCGTATTCCAACGACGGCGACGCCCAGCAAGGCGCGAGCGATCCGCTTGCCGAACTCGCGCGCTTGATCGGCCAGAGTGAATCCTACCGCGGCAGCAGCCGTGATGCGGCTCCCGCATACGAGGACGAAGCGACGCCGTTGCCGGAACTCGATTGGGCCGCGGGCGATCAGCATTACGCTGAGCCCGCAGCTCCGGTCGGTTACGCGCCGCCGCCGGCCGAGCACTATCGCGATGATCGTGGGCCGCCGCGATACACGCCGCCGGACGGCTTTGCCGAGCCGCAATCCGAATACGCCGATTACGACGACTACTATGAGCAGACCAGGCCACCGGCTGGACCGCCGACATTGCCATACATCTCGCCGCTTCATGCCGGCGAAGAACAAGACGCCGACCGCTCGCACGGCCGGCTGACGCCGGCTTATGCGGGCGAGAACGAGCGCGACGATTACGACGATCATGCCGGGTCCGCGGCGCGGCGGCGCGGCACCATCATCGGGCTTGGCATTTTGGGCGTGGTAGTGCTCGGCACCGCGGGGGCGTTCGGCTACCACGCCATGTTCGGCGGTTCGTTCATTCCGTCGCTGCCGCCGATCATCAAGCCCGGCAATACGCCGATCAAAATCGTGCCGCAGAAGGACGCCCAGGCGGCTCCCGGCAATCAAACAACGGTGCCGAAGGGTACCGGCGAGCAACTCGTTCCGCATCAGGAGCAGCCGGTCGAAGTGCAGGCCGCCAATCCCCCGCCGCGCGTGGTTACAACGATCCCGGTCATTTCCAATGCTCCGGTCGCGCCGGTGCAGGATGGACCGGTCACCGGAGCGCCACCCGCGACTGTTCCGGCGTTGCCGGCCGCGCCGAGTGGCGCGGCACAGCCGGTCATGCCGCCCTCTCAACTGAGCGGGCCGGCGCCGGCATCGGGCAGCAGGCCGGTGCACACCGTCATCATCAAACCGCAGCCGCCGTCGCCGCAAGGCGCCAGCGTCGCCCCGACAGGCACGGCATCCGATGCGCACACAATCAAGCCGCGGCAGCCGGCAACGAGGCCGGTGCACGAGCCGCGAACGGCAGCCGCCGGCGGTCCATTGTCGATCGTGCCCGGCGGCGAGTCGGCGCCCCAAGCTCCACCGCGCACCCGGACCGCCATGACACATTCGGGCGGCCCGATGCCGTTGAGTTCATCGCCAGCCGCCGAAGCGGCGCCGGCGAGGGGCGGCGGCTACGCCGTGCAGGTGTCGTCACAGCGCAGCGAGAATGAAGCGCAGGCCGCGTTCCGTTCGCTACAGGCGAAATTCCCGCAGGAACTCGGCGGCCGGCACGCCGAATTCCGCCGCGCTGACCTCGGCGCCAAAGGCGTCTACTACCGCGCGCTCGTCGGTCCGTTTGCGTCGGCCGAACAGGCATCGAGCCTGTGCCGCAGCCTGAAGGCGGCGGGCGGCAGCTGCATCGTGCAGCGAAATTGAAGCTCTCGCGCGCTCCATCCGCGATCTTCGTCACGCGCTAGCTGGGCGGCCGATATGCGCGCCTTCATCACGGGTGTTTCCGGACCCGCACTGACCGATGCGGAACGCGAATTTTTGCGAGACGCGCAGCCCTGGGGGCTAATTGTCTTCAAGCGCAACGTCACGGAACCCGATGCGCTGCGCGCGCTCCTCGGCGAGGCTCGCTCGATACTCGGCCGGCAGGCACCCGTTCTGGTCGATCAGGAGGGTGGCCGCGTGCAGCGGCTGGGCCCGCCGCATTGGCCGAAATATCCGCCAGGAGCGGCCTACGGCCGGCTCTACGACGAAAATCGTGCGGAGGGACTTGCCGCGGCGCGGCTCGGCGCCCGCCTGATCGCTGCCGACCTTGCGGCCGTAGGGATCGATGTCGACTGCATGCCGCTTGCTGACGTGCCGGTTCCGCAAGCCGACGCGGTCATCGGCGACCGTGCCTTTGGGGACCGGCCCGATAAAGTCGCGGCACTTGCCGCCGCATTTGCCGAGGGCTTGGAGGACGGCGGCGTGCTGCCCGTGGTCAAACACCTGCCGGGACATGGCCGCGCCACTGCCGACAGCCACCACAAGTTGCCCGTTGTGACTGCCACCAAAACCGCGCTGGAAACCACGGATTTTGCCGCGTTCCGTCCGCTCGTCGGGCTGCCCCTGGCGATGACCGCCCATGTGGTGTTCACAGCCTTGGACCAAATGGCCCCCGCCACCACTTCGGCCGTTATAGTGCGTGAGGTGATTCGCGGTTCGATCGGGTATCAGGGTCTGTTAATGAGCGATGACCTCTCCATGGGGGCGCTGAGCGGTTCGCTTCGCGAGCGCACGATTGCGGCGCTGGCGGCGGGCTGCGATATGGCGCTCCACTGCAATGGCCGCATGGACGAGATGCGCGCTGTTGCCGACGCCGCCCCGGTGCTGGCGGGCCAGGCGGCGCGGCGCGCGGAAGCAGCGTTGGCGCGGCGGAAACCGGCCGGCGCGATCGACCTCGCCGCCTGCCGGACCGAATTTGCGCGACGTCTGAGCGCGGTCTGGGACCCTGCGCGAGGGATGGTATGAACGCGGAAGAAATCAGCTTCGAAACCGAACTGGGGCAGGCCGCCGAGGGCGAGCCGGCGCTCGTGGTCGATGTCGAGGGGTTCGAAGGTCCGCTTGATCTCCTGCTCACGCTGGCACGGCAGCAGAAGGTCGATCTCGCCAAGATTTCCATTCTGGCGCTCGCCGACCAGTATCTCGCCTTTATCGAGGCGGCGCGCGCGCTGCGCCTGGAACTTGCCGCCGACTATCTCGTGATGGCGGCATGGCTCGCCTACCTCAAGTCGCGGCTGCTGTTGCCCGAGCCGCCGGCGCCCGAGGGGCTCAGCGCCGAGGACATGGCCAATGCTCTGGCGCAACGTCTGCGCCGGCTCGAGGGGATCCGCCAGGTCGCGGAACAATTGCTCAACCGGCCGCAGCTTGGCCGTGAAGTCTTTCAACGCGGCCAGCCGGAGCCGATCGCCGAAATCAAGCGGCCGCAATGGACGGCGACGCTGTACGATTTGCTGTCCGCCTATTCCACACGGCGGCAGAACGAAGCCCGGTCGCACGTGCGCATGCGCAAGCGCACGGTGTGGTCGCTGGCCGAGGCGCGCGAGGCGATCGAGCGGCTGGTCGGGACATCTTTTGACTGGAGCCCGCTCGACCAGTACCTGATCGAATATCTGGTCGAGCCGTCGCAGCGGCCCACGGTGCTCGCCTCAAGCTTTGCGGCGACCCTGGAACTGGTGCGCGAAGGCAGGCTCGAAGTCCACCAGCATACGGCGTTTGCGCCGCTGTTCGTGCGCGCCCGGTCCGAGGCGCCGCAAGGCGGTACGCCCGATGCGGTGAACGGGTGATGGAGGGGGTCGCGATGGGAAACGTTGCGGAGATGCGAGTGAATGTTGCGGAGATGCGAGTGATTGTCGGCGATAGAGAAGAAAGCGATCGCGAGGAAACTCAGCGCGCGGAAGAATTGCGCATCCTCGAAGCGCTGCTGTTTGCCGCCGAGGAACCGCTCGACGAGAAGACCTTGGCCACCCGGCTGCCGGAAGGAACCGATGTGCATGCGCTGCTGACGCAATTGCAGCAGGATTATGCGCCGCGCGGGGTGAATCTCGTGCGCGTTGCGGGCAAGTGGACGCTGCGCACGGCGGGCGATCTTGCCTGGCTGTTGACCCGTGAATCGGTGGTGCCGCGCAAGCTTTCGCGCGCCGCAATCGAGACACTGGCCATTGTGGCGTATCACCAGCCCGTGACCCGCGCCGAAATCGAGGAGATCAGGGGCGTCACGACCTCGAAAGGCACTCTTGATGTGCTGCTGGAGACCGGCTGGGTGCGGTTGCGCGGCCGCCGCAAGGCGCCGGGCCGGCCGGTGACCTACGGAACCACCGAGGGCTTCCTGTCACATTTCGGGCTCGAGGCGCTGACCGATCTGCCCGGCCTCGACGAACTCAAGGGGGCGGGCCTGCTCGAGGGCACGCTGCCGGCCGAATTCAATGTGCCGATACCGTCCGACGATCCCGCCTTGCGCGAGGACGAGGATCCGCTCGAACCGGGCGATCTCGACCTCGGTCTTGTGCCGCCTGCCGAACGCATCGAGGAATAAAAAGCCTTTTTCGGCGATCATCTTACCGCCCCGTTACGCATGAATGCGGCGCAAGCGCGCCGCATTCACCCTGCGGCGTGGCGGCATTCCGGTTGCGCTTGTTTTTGCCCTCCGCGACGCCTAGTTTCAGGCCTAAATCGACACCTGCCGCGGGCGCGTACGCGGTTGCGGACGGAGGATTTCATGGGTGGTTTGAGCATCTGGCATTGGCTGATCGTGCTTGTCGTCGGCCTGCTGGTTTTCGGCGGTCGTGGCAAGATCTCGGACATGATGGGCGATGTCGCCAAAGGCATTAAGTCCTTCAAGAAGGGCTTGTCCGAGGACGATCCCGACGACACCGCGAAAGCCGATGCGCCGATCAAGAGCATCGACCATCAGGCATCGGCCGGCGACGCGGCGCGGCGCGCGGAGACTGGCAAAGTCGAGCGCTCGATGTCCTGACGCCGGCCCCATGCGGTCCGCATTCGCCGGGGCGAGGTGCGGATAACAGGCCGGGGAATATTTTATGTTCGACATCAGCTGGACCGAGTTCCTGCTCATCGGCGTCGTGGCGCTGATCGTGATCGGGCCGAAAGAGCTGCCCGCGGTCATGCGCACGCTTGGCCAGTGGACGCGCAAAATTCGCGGCATGGCCACGGAATTCCAGAATCAATTCCAGGAAGCGATCCGCGAAGCCGAAATGGCCGACCTGAAGAAAGAGGTCGACGATCTGGCGCAGGGCGTGAAGAATTTCGACCCGCTCAAGGAGGTGCGCGCGGACCTTGAGAGCACAGGCGAGGACGTCAAACGCTCGCTCTCGTCCACGCCCGAAACCTCCGCAACGCTGTCCGACAGCCGCGCCGAGATGGCGCTGGCCGAGCCGGAGCCCGAGACGCCGCCGGTCGCCATCGAGCCTCCACACGAGCCGCAGGCTCTTGCTCCGCCCGAGGCGCACGCCGCGATCGAGCCTCCCGCCGAGCCGCAGGCTCTGCCTGCGCCCGAGTACACGCCGAGCCGGCGCGCGAGATGGAGGCGGCTGATGTAGCCAAGCCGGCCGATGGCGCCGACAAGGCTAGCGATGGCGGTCCGGGGCGCACCGGATGACGACCCACGACGACGAAGAGAAGGAGATCGAGGCGACCAAGGCGCCGCTGATGGATCACCTGATCGAGCTGCGTTCGCGGCTGATCAAGGCGGTCGCGGCCTTCGTGGTTGCCATGATCGTCTGCTTCTTCTTCGCCAAGCAGATCTACAACGTGCTGACCTGGCCTTACGTCTGGGTAGCGGGCGCGGCCAATTCGAAATTCATCTACACGGGGCTGCTCGAATATTTCATCGTTCAGCTCAAGCTCGCGGTGTTCGGCGGCATCTTCATCTCGTTCCCGGTGATCGCCACGCAGATCTACATGTTCGTGGCACCGGGCCTGTATCGCAACGAGCGCAAGGCGTTTCTGCCTTACCTGTTCGCGACACCGGTGTTCTTCGTGCTCGGATCCATGGTGGTCTATTTCGTGGTGTGGCCGTTGATCACGCGGTTTTCGCTTGGCATGCAGCAACTCGGCGGGCCGGGCGAGGCGACCATCGAACTGTTGCCGAAGGTTTCCGATTACCTGGCGCTGATGATGAAGCTGATCCTGGCGTTCGGTATCGCCTTTCAGCTTCCCGTCATCCTGACGCTGCTTGGCCGGGTCGGCATCATCACCTCCGACCAGCTCAAGGCGAAGCGCCGTTATTTCATCGTCGGCGCCTTCGTCATCGCCGCGGTGTTGACCCCGCCGGACGTGCTCAGCCAGATGTCGCTCGCGCTGCCGCTGGTGGCGCTGTTCGAGGGCTCGATCTGGTCGGTGCGCATGGTGGAGAAGCGGCTCGCCGCCGAACGCGCCGCCGCGGCTGCTGCTGCGGCGGCCTCGGCCAGTAAGCCGGCGGAGTGACCCTTTCGTCATTGCCGGACTTGATCCGGCAATCCATTGGGCCGTGAGGCCGTATAGATGCGCGGGTCAAGCCCGCGCATGACGAGTTTGCTATAAGAGCGTCGCGATTCCTTTGGGCATTTGAAAATGCACGACATTCGTTTTATCCGCGAAAACCCTGACGCCTTCGACAAGGCACTCGCCCGGCGCGGGCTTCCGCCGCAGGCGCAACGGCTGATCGCGCTCGACGAGACGCGGCGCGCGGCGATTCAGAAGGCCGAAGCCGCGCAGGCGCGCCGCAACGCGGCCTCGAAGGAAATCGGCGAAGCGAAGAAAAACAAGGATGAAGCGAAGGCCAAAGAGCTGATGGCCGAGGTCGCCACGCTGAAAGAGTTGATTCCGCAGATGGAGGCGGGAGAGAAGACCGCATCCAGCGCGCTGGATGGCGCGCTTGCTGAAATCCCGAATTCGCCGCTTCCCGACGTGCCCGACGGCAAGGATGAAAAAGACAATGTCGAGCACCATCGCTACGGGGCGAAGCGAGAATATTCGTTTGCGCCGAAGCAGCATTTCGAACTCGGCGAAGCGCTCGGCCAGATGGATTTCGACGCCGCGGCTAAACTATCCGGCGCGCGCTTTGTTGTCTTGAAAAAAGCTCTTGGCGCGGCTCGAACGGGCGCTTGGGCAATTTTTTCTCGATGTCCATACAAGTGAGCCGCACAACTATACCGAAGTCGCGCCGCCGCTGCTCGTGCGTGACGATGTCATGTTCGGCACAGCGCAATTGCCAAAGTTCAGGGAATCGATCAATTTTGCGACGCGACGATCATGCGTGATTTGACAGGGCGACTGCGAAGAGGTTCGCGGTAAGAGCTCATAACTTCCGGCTGATCATTGGAACCGAGGGAACGGCAGACATCGATTGTTTGATAGAGGCAGGTGAAAGAGCTCTATCGTTCTGTCCGCCTCAGATCCTTTTGGCTCATTCCCACTGCCGAGGTCCCGCTGACAAACCTCGTCCGCGAATCCATCGTCGACGAAGCGCAATTGCCGATGCGGCTCACGGCCTGCACGCCGTGCTTCCGCGCCGAGGCAGGCGCAGCCGGCAAGGATACGCGCGGCATGATCCGGCAGCACCAGTTCACCAAGGTCGAACTCGTCTCTATCACCACGCCCGAACAATCGAAGGATGAGCACGAGCGCATGCTGTCGTGCGCCGAGGAAGTGCTGAAAAAACTCGATCTGCATTACCGGGTCATCACGCTGTGCACCGGCGACATGGGCTTTGCGTCGCAGAAGACCTACGACATCGAGGTCTGGCTGCCCGGCCAGAACGCCTACCGGGAGATTTCCTCCTGCTCGGTCTGCGGCGATTTCCAGGCGCGGCGCATGAACGCGCGTTACCGCACCAAGGAAGGCCGCCAGGTGCGCCACGTTCATACGCTCAACGGCTCCGGCGTCGCCGTCGGCCGCGCGCTGATCGCGGTGATGGAGACCTATCAGCAGGAGGACGGCTCGATTGCGGTGCCCGATGCGCTTCTGCCATACATGGGCGGCATGAAAAAGATCGAGAAATAACCTTGCGCATTCTTGTCACCAACGACGACGGCATTCACGCCGAGGGCCTCGACGTCTGCCAAAAGATCGCACGCGAACTGTCCGATGATGTCTGGATCGTCGCGCCGGAATTCGATCAGTCGGGCGTCGCGCACTCGCTCACGCTCAACGATCCGCTGCGGCTGCGCCAGGTGGAGGAGCGCCGCTACGCGGTGCGCGGCACGCCGACCGACTGCGTCATCATGGGCGTGCGGCATCTGCTCAAGGACAAGGTGCCCAATCTGGTGCTGTCCGGAGTCAATCGCGGCCGCAATGCCGGCGAGGACGTCATCTATTCGGGCACCATCGCGGGCGCGATGGAAGCGGCGGTGCTCGGCATTCCGTCGCTGGCGCTGTCGCAGTCCTACAAGTCGCGCAACGGCCACGCGCCGTACTGGCAGACCAGCCTGAAGTTCGGCCCGGACATCATCCGCCGCGTATTGGCCGAAGGCATGCCCCACGACATTCTGGTCAACGTCAATTTTCCCGATTGCCGGCCCGATGAGGTCAAAGGCGTCGTGGTGACGGCGCAAGGCCGTCGCCGCCAGGAGCGGCTGCATATCGACGAACGCCGCGATGGCCGCGGTAATCCGTATTACTGGATCGCCTACGCGCCGCAGCCGTTCATGCGGGCCGCCCACGGCACCGATCTGGCGGCGCTCGACGAAAAGCGCGTCGCGATCACGCCGCTCAAGCTCGATATGACCGACGATCCGTATATGAAGCGGCTCGCCACGCTATTTGGCGCTGCCGCGAAGGCAGACTAAGCGGCGGTCTTTGGCGCGATAATGGCCAGCGCGCGGGCGAGGCCGTCAGCCTGGAACGGCTTCTGCAGCAGCGGCGCGTTGCAGTGTTCTTCCGGAATGCCGCGCCGCGCGTAGCCGCTGACGAACACGAACGGCACGCCGCGTTTGACCAGCACGTCGACCACCGGCGTGATCGGCTGGCCGTTCAGATTGACGTCCAGAATGGCGACGTCGAACTCGGCTTGTTTCGCGACGCTGATGGCTTCGTCGAGCCCGCCAGCCTCGGCCGCCATGGTGTAGCCGATGTCGGTGAGCATATCGTCGAGCAGCAGACGGATCATCGGTTCGTCCTCGACCACGAGAACGCGCCGGCCTGCGTCGGGTTTGCCGCTGATCGCCATTTCCACCCGTGTTGCCGCGACACTTGGAGAAAAATGAGGCGGCCTAGGGCCGGCTCATCGTAACTCCAAGCCGCTGTCGCGGCATCCCATCTCCGCCGTAGGTCGGAGAAACGCAGACGGCGGGGAATTGTTCCCCGGCTATGCCAGATTTTTTGTCCGTCGGCCCCGTGGCCAGGGCCGGCTTGGGTTGGAACTGGCGCTGGGCCATAATAGCCGCGGGACTAACGGACGCGAGGATGACGTGGGCGCCGAAGCCGCCGACGATGTTGGGCGCATGGAGTTTCAGTTGTCGCTGCGCCGCCGCGGCATCAGCGACAAGGCGGTGTTGCGCGCGATGGACGAGGTACCGCGCGAGCATTTCGTCAGCGCCACTGAGGCTGAACTCGCCTATGCGGATCAGGCGCTGCCGATCGCCTGCGGCCAAACCATCAGCCAGCCCTACGTTGTCGCCTACATGACCGAGCAACTTGATCTGGCGCCGAAGCATCGTGTGCTCGAAATCGGTACCGGCTCCGGCTACCAGGCCGCGGTCCTGTCGCGCATCGTGCGCGAAGTCGTGAGTGTCGAGCGCTATCGCACGCTCGCCGACACCGCGCGCGCCCGACTGAAAACACTCGGCTACGACAATGTCACCGTCATCGCCGGCGACGGCTTCGCGGGCGAGCCGGACCTGGCACCGTACGACCGCATCATCGTAACGGCCGCCGCGGAGGAAATCCCGGCGGCGCTGGTCGCCCAACTCGCCGACGACGGCAAAATGGTGCTGCCGCTCGGTCCGCGTCACGGACCGCAATTCATTGTCAAATTGTCAAAGCGGCCGGACGGTGAGATTACGCGGGAGCAGTTGATCCCGGTGCGCTTCGTCCCGCTGCTGCCGGGCCAGGCGCGGGAGCTGTAGCCATTCGGCCACAGTCCAGTTTTTATTAAAGCACTGTTTGATCACTTAAAGGCCTGTTTACCTCACTGTTGTTTAGTCACGCATAGTTTTTGTTGCGTACGAGCGAGTAACCATGTGCGCGTGGCGTCGGTCGGCCCTTTGGCCGCAATTGGTTGCCATTTCATTAATTGGAATTGGCGCGGCGAGCTGTAGCGATTCAGGCCGCTTCTCCGAGGGCTTCGGTCCTGATCCGGGGACGCATTCGGGAGTGACGGGTTCGATCCCGCCGCGTCCGGCGCCGAGCCCGATCGTCAGCCGGCCGTTGCCGCCGGTCGCCAGCGCCAACTCAGGCGTCTCAGGCGGCGGCCGTGGCATGGGTTCGTATCAGCCGAACGACGTGACCGGTTCGCTCGCGCCGCCACCTCCACCGCCTCCGCAATGGACCTGGGAAGGCGGCACGCCGATCATCGTCGGAGCCGGGGAAACGCTGGAGACGATCGCCCATCGGCATCATGTGCCGGTGTCGGCCATCATGCAGGCGAACAACATCCCGAGCCCCAGAGCGGTGCATCCGGGCGAGCATCTTGTGATCCCGCGCCTGCGCTCGGCGCCGGTTGCCTACGTTCCGCCGGCCTCTCACGTTGCCACCGTACCGAGCGCCGCGCCGGTCGGCCCGCCGCGCACCGCGCTGGCGCCAAATTCCGGCGTTCACGTCGTGGCGCCAGGCGAGACGCTCAACAGCATCGCGCGGCTTTACGGCAAGTCCGTCATGGTGCTGGCCAAGGTCAACAATCTCGCGCCCGACACCATGGTCCGGGTCGGCCAGCGCATCGTTATTCCCGATGTGCGATTAAAACCGCACACCGAAGCCCGCGTTGAACCGCGCACCCCGGCGCCACCGCCCGAGCAGCCGCGCCGCGAGATCGCCAGCGAAGAATCACCGCATAGCGCCTGGAAAGCGACGCCAGTGGAGCCGCCGCCGGCGGAGAAGACTCCGGTCAAGAACGCCGAGCCGGTTGGCTCGCTGCCGGGCTTCCGTTGGCCCGTGCATGGCAGGGTCATCGCTCATTTCGGCCAGTCGCCGAATGGACAGAATGACGGCATCGACGTCGCCGTGCCCCAGGGCACGCCGGTCAAGGCCGCCGACGATGGCGTCGTCGCCTACGCGGGCAACGAGCTGAAGGGTTACGGCAACCTGGTGCTGGTCCGTCACAGCAACGGCTATGTGACCGCCTACGCCCACGCCAGCGAGATTCTCGTCAAGCGCGGCGAAACGGTCAAACGCGGCCAGGTGATCGCCAAGTCCGGCGAAACCGGCAACGTCAAAGCGCCCGAACTGCACTTCGAGATCCGCAAGGGCGCGACGCCGGTCGACCCGACGCATCTCCTCGACGGCAGCGGCGCCTGATCGATCGCTGACTAATTCACTTGCGGCGTGCGGCGTCCATCCGCACGCCGAGCCGGCCGGCCAGATCCTGCACGTATTGCCATGCCACCCGGCCCGAACGCGCACCGCGCGTCGTCGCCCATTCGAGCGCTTCGCGGCGCAACTCCGCGGCATCGTGCTTGATGTGGAAATGGGCGACGTAGCCGTCGACCATGGCCAGATATTCATCCTGGCTGCAGCGGTGGAAGCCGAGCCAGAGGCCGAAGCGGTCTGACAGCGACACTTTCTCCTCCACCGCTTCGCCGGGATTGATCGCGGTCGAGCGCTCGTTCTCCACCATGTCGCGCGCCAGAAGATGGCGGCGGTTCGACGTGGCGTAGAAGATGACGTTGTCAGGCCGGCCCTCGATGCCGCCCTCCAGCATGGTCTTGAGCGACTTGTAGGATGTGTCCTCGGCGTCGAATGACAGATCGTCGCAGAAGACGATGAAACGCTGCGGCACAGCGCGCAGCATCGCCATCAGGTCCGGCAGCGACTCGATATCTTCGCGGTGAATTTCGACAAGCTTCAGCCCGGGGGAGGGATGCGCCGCGCCGATCGCGGCGTGCGCGGCCTTGACCAGCGAGGACTTGCCCATGCCGCGAGCGCCCCAAAGCAGCGCGTTATTGGCCGGCAGGCCTTGCGCGAAGCGCTCGGTGTTCTCGACCAGGAGATCGCGGACCCGATCGATGCCCTTGAGCAGCGTCATTTCGACCCGATTGACACGGCGCACCGGTGCGAGCCTCGTCCCCTCCGGCTGCCAGACAAACGCTTCCGCGGCGCCAAAGTCCGGTTGCGGCGGTGGGGGCGGTGCCAGCCGTTCCAAAGCGTCGGCGATCCGCGCCAGTACGGCTTCCGCGCCCTCGGCGGCTGATGTCTCGCTGCTCGCGGACGCCGCCGCGCTTGCCGTTTTTTGCCTGAAACGTTGAGGGGATTGGGTCATAGCTTGATCCGTTGACGCTTTCCCTTAGCGGGGCCTCGAAATACCCGCAAGGATGCCGCCTTTGAGCCGTGTCCGGCGGCGAGAAGGCGCGGGCTGCAACATTGCAATTGGGCCAACGGTGGCTATAGTCCGCGCCGATTTCCGCGCAAAATCGGCCCTAATTGACCAGGCCGGCGCATCTTTAACGCGGCCTTGGAGGACCAATGCTGATTACCCCTGCCTATGCGCAGTTTGGCTCGTTTGGGGCCGGCGGCGCCAACAGCATGATCGTCCAGTTCATGCCGCTGATTTTGATCATTGTGATCATGTATTTCCTGATCCTGCGGCCGCAGCAGCGCAAGGTGAAGCTGCACCAGGAAATGGTCAAAGCATTGCGGCGGGGCGATACCGTGGTGACGAACGGTGGCCTGGTCGGCAAGGTCACCAAGGTGGTGGACGACAACCAGATCGAGATCGAGATCGCGGAGGGCGTCCGCGTCCGCCAGGTGCGCGCCAGCATCAGTGAGGTGCGTGCCAAGGGCGAGCCGGTGAAGGAAGACAGCGCGAGCTGACCGCGCCGGCGGCCCGTGGCCACCTTGCGGGGCGGCTGATGGCACGCCAGTTGTGTCACTAACGAGGACTAGCAGGCTCCATGCTGTTTTTTTCGCGCTGGAAAGCGGCGGCAATTCTGCTCACGGCGCTCGTCGTGTGTCTGTTTGCGGTCCCGAATTTCTTTTCCGAGAAGACGATCGCGCGCTGGCCGGATTGGGCGCAGCGTCACATCGTCCTGGGGCTGGACCTGCAAGGCGGTTCCAGCCTGTTGCTGCAGGTCGACAGCAACGCCGTGAAAAAAGAGCGCCTGCAGGCGGTCGACGACGACGTGCTTCGCCTCCTGCGTCAGGCCCGCATTCCGTTTACCGGGCGCGCCATCGTCGGCAGCAGCGTGCAAGTCCACATCACGCGTCCCACCGATGTGAAGACCGCGCTCGACAAGCTCGGAACGCTGTCGCAGCCGCTGACCGGCGTGCTCGGCACGACCGGGCAGGTAAGTCTCGTTATCGTCGAAAAGAATGGCCAGATCACCCTGACGCCTTCTGACGGCGCGTTCACCGAGCGCATCCGTCAGGCTGTCGACCAGTCGATCGAAATCATTCAACGCCGCGTCAACGAGCTTGGCCTCGTCGAGCCCAGCATCCAGCGCGAAGGTGTCGACCGTATTCTGGTGCAGGTGCCGGGCCTGCAAGATCCGACGCGGCTCAAGCAAATTCTCGGCAAGACCGCCAAGCTCGATTTCCGCATGGTCGATCTGTCGATGACGCCCGAACAGGCGATCCAGACGCACCCGCCGGCCGATTCGGAAGTTCTCAATGGTCAAAAGGCCGGCGAAAAGTATTTGGTCGAGAAGCGCGTGCTGGTGTCCGGCGGCGATCTGGTCGATGCCTCGCCGGGGTTCGATCAGCGCACCAACGAGCCGATCGTCAATTTCCGCTTCAATTCGAGCGGCGCCCGCAAATTCGCGGAAGCAACGCAGGCGAATGTCGGCAAGCCGTTCGCGATCGTGCTCGACAACCAGGTGGTTTCGGCGCCGGTGATCCGCGAGCCGATCCTTGGCGGGCAGGGCCAGATTTCCGGCAGTTTCACCGTTCAGGAAGCCAACGATCTGGCGATCCTGCTGCGCGCCGGGGCGCTGCCGGCGCCGTTGACGATCGTGCAGGAGAATACGGTCGGCCCCGGTCTCGGCCAGGATTCGATTCTCGCCGGCGAGCGCGCCGCCTATGTGGGCGCCGGCCTCGTCATCTTCTTCATGCTGGTGACCTACGGCCTGTTCGGCCTGTTCGCCAATGTGGCGGTCGCCGTCAACGTGGCGATGATCTTCGGCGTGCTGTCGATGCTCGGCGCGACGCTGACGCTGCCCGGCATCGCCGGCATCGTGCTCACTGTCGGTATCGCGGTGGATTCCAACGTGCTGATTTACGAGCGCATCCGCGAAGAGGTCCGGGCAGGGCGCAGCGCGATCAATGCCATCGATGCCGGCTTTACCCGCGCGCTGGCGACCATCCTCAACTCCAACATCACGACGTTCATCGCCGCGGCGGTGTTGTTCTATGCCGGCTCCGGCCCGGTGCGCGGCTTTGCCGTGACGCTCGGTGTCGGCATTCTGACAAGCTTGTTCACCGCATTCACGCTGACCCGTCTGATCATGGCCTACTGGGTGCGCCTGTGGCGGCCGCGCACTGTGCCGATCTAGAGCCGCCGTCGCCCGCCGATCATGTCAAAACCAGAAACTCTCCGCTGAAAGCAAGCCAGTGCGCCTCCTTCGTATCGTTCCCGATAATACGCGCTTCGACTTCATGCGCTTCCGGCGCATCAGCTTTCCTATTTCGGCAATTCTGTCGATCGTGGCGATTTCGCTCTACTTCTTTCACGGGCTGAATTTCGGCATCGACTTTGTCGGCGGCACGTTGGTTGAAGTGCAAACCAAGGCCGGGCCCGCCGACCTCGCCAAAATGCGCGCGACGATCACTTCGCTCAAACTCGGCGACTTCCAGCTCCAGGAATTCGGCGCAGCCAATGACGTGCTGATCCGCATTCCCGAACAGCCCGGCGGCGACCAGGCGCAGGAAGCGGCGGTGCAGAAAGTGCGCGGTGCGCTCGGCGATTCCGTGACCTATCGCCGTGTCGAGGTGGTGGGGCCGAGTGTTTCCACCGAGTTGTTGTCCTACGGCACGATCGGGCTGCTGTCGGCCATCATCGCAATTCTGTTTTACTTGTGGTTCCGGTTTGAATGGCAGTTCGCGCTCGGCGCCATGATCGCCAACGTCCACGACGTCGTGCTCACCGTCGGCTTCATGTCGCTCACCCGCGTCGATTTCGATCTCACCAGTATCGCCGCGCTTTTGACCATCGTCGGCTATTCGCTCAACGACACGGTGGTGATCTACGACCGCATTCGCGAAATGCTGCGACGCTACAAGCGCATGCCGATGCCCGAGCTGCTCAACGTCTCGGTCAACGCCACGCTGTCGCGTTCGATCGTCACCCACGTCACGGTGGCGATGTCGCTGCTCGCGCTGCTGTTGTTCGGCGGCCAGGCGATCCGCAGTTTCACCGCGACCATGATGTTCGGCGTGGTGCTGGTCGGCACCTACACCTCGGTGTTCATCGCGTCGCCAATCCTGATCTACCTTGGTGTCGGTACCGGACGCATGGGCGGTGCCGAGGAGCCGGAAACGCCACCGGCCGCGGAGGCAGGATCGCCGTCGGCTCAGACACCCGCGCCGGCGCGTCCGGCGCCGGCCCGGCGGGCGCGGGCCAGGCGGTAGTGGAATCGCCGCATCTGCCGCGGCAGGCCCTGATCGACGCCCATGGCGCGGGCGGCTTCCGTTTCGCCGGACTATCGCATCGCGGCTCGCTCTTGTGCCTGCCGGACGGCATCTGGGCGTGGCCGGTCGACGCCATTCCGGCGCTGACCGAAGAGGCTTTTGCCTCTGTGTTCGACCGCGGTCGCGACCTCGATTTCTTCATCGTCGGCACCGGTACTGTGCCCTGGATTATGCCGGAACCGTTACGGCAAAGGTTCCGGGAGATGCATGTCTCCGCCGACACCATGACCACGGGCGCGGCCGTGCGCACATATAATGTCATGTTGATGGAAGGCCGCCGTGTCGGCGCCGGCCTGATCGCCATCGACTGATCCTGCTAAGCTTGCGGCATGCAGGATGTTTTCTCCTATTGCGCCGAGCTGGTGCGTGCTGCCGACCGCGATCGCTATCTCGCGGCCTTGTTTGCGCCGGCCGAACATCGCGGTGCACTTTTCGCACTGTACGCGTTCGACAGCGAACTGAGGCGGGTGCGCGAAGCGGCGCGCGAGGCGCTTCCCGGGGAAATCCGCCTGCAATGGTGGAGCGAGGTTTTGGCCGGCGAGCGCGACGGCGAGGCCGGCGCCAATCCGGTAGCCTCCGCACTGCTCCAGACGATTGCGCGCCACAAGCTCGATGCGGCTGCGCTGAGCGACGTCGTCGAAGCGCACTGCTTCGATCTCTATGACGAGCCGATGCAGATGCTCTGCGACCTTGAAGGCTACGCGAGAAGAACTTCCTCGGCGTTATTCGCGTTTGCGGCGAATATCGTCTCAGGAACCGAGGTGAAGGAAGTAGCCGAGCCGGTTGGAACGGCTTACGGAATTGCGGCGCTGCTAAGCGCCTTCCCGCTGCACGCCTCTCGGGGCCAACTCTACGTTCCGGCCGAGTTGCTGACGCGGCACAACGTGTCAACAAGCGATGTGTTGGCCGGCCGATCTTCGCCTGGTTTGAATGTTGCGTTCGCCGAACTGCGCAACGTCGCGCGCAATCATCTGGCTGCGGCGCGGCAACGGATCCTTGAACTTCCACCAGAGTCGTTGCCGGCGTTCCTTCCTGTGGCTCCCGTTGGTTCTTTGCTCCGGCGCTCGGGCCGGTGCGATGCGTTTTCGCCGGCGGACATTTCGCCGTGGCGGCGGCAATGGCTGATCTGGCGGGCGGCGCGCAACCCGGCACGGATCGCGCGATGAAATCAGGTCAAATCAAAATGCGAAGCGGTCACGCAGATTCTGCCGCTGCGACACGATACGGCCGACCAGCGCGCGCTCGTCCTCGGTTTTGACCAGCGGTCCGATCAGATCGAGCTGGTTCATGGCGACAAGTTCAAGAATCTCGCTGCGCACCTCGCCCGAGCCGTTGCGCGGCAAGGCGTCGACGATCTGCAGATATTCCGGGCCGCCGCGCCCGAGATAGTCACGCAGTTCGCTGTCGCCGGCGCTGCCCTCGACGAAGGCATAGAGTCCGGTGCCGGCGCGCCGGTCGGGGTAGGCGACAATCGCGACGTCGCTCACTTTGGGGTGGGCGCGCAACCGCGCCGCAATCTCGGGCGCTTCCTTGACGAAGCGCTGGCCGCGGCCTTCGCGATCGGAAAAATTCAGGCCCCGGGTGATGGCGTAATAAACTTTCTTGCCGGTCGCCATCCATACGCGTGTCACTACGCTTTTGCGCGCCAGAACGCGGCGTTCCGCGGAGGTCAGCGCGGCGGGTGCGTAGCGGCGCTTGTGCTTGAGAAGATGCCGCAGATCCTCGTATCGCGCGACGCGGAACAGCGTGGTGCCGCGTCCGCGCGGCGAAAAGCATGACGCGAGCTGAAAGTCGGTGAGATGAGCGCGCCCGTCGGTGTAGAGCCAGTTCTGTTCCTTGGCGAGATCGTTGTGAGTGATGCCGGCGCGGTGCAGTGCGCGCAGCGCCGCTTTGGCGGAGCGGAAATAGCCGGTATCGCCGTGCGGCTTGGCGATATGCAGCGGCACGCCGTCGATCCAGCCGCGTACCAGCGCGTGCCGGCCGGCAAACAAAAGCTGCGGCGCAATGCCCAGTGTGCCGGCAACCGCCAGCGCCCGCCGCTCCCGCCAGAACAGCACATAGGCGAGGGGGCGGCTCCACCATGGCACGCCGTCGAGGCGCCGCAGCACCGCGTCGACGTCGCCGGTCTCGGTGCGGAAGCGGCCGCGCTCGATGGTGGAAAAGACGTCGCGCTTGAGCACGACGCCCGAATTCCAGCGGCCGGCGAGTTCGCTTGGGACTTCCTGTCCGGTCATGGGCACGCGTCTAGCACAAAAATGCCGGCAATCACTCGGCGGCGCGCGCCACGGCGGCTGCGGCCCAGGCCTCCAGATCGGCCCGCGCCCGCGCGCACAAGGCCGGCTTCTGCATCGGCTTTTTCTTGCCACGGTAGGAGGCGCCGGCAAGCGGCGGAAACAGCCCGAAATTGACGTTCATCGGCTGAAAGGAGCGCGCGCCGGCGTCGGTGGTCTCGATATGGCCGCCGGTAATGTGGCCAAGGAGCGCGCCGTGAGCCGTGGTTGGCGGCGGCAGGCTCGGCGAGTCGCCAAGCCGTTCCGCCGCGGCGAAGCGGCCCGCAAGAAGCCCGATTGCGGCCAACTCGACGTATCCCTCGCAGCCCGTGATCTGTCCGGCGAAGCGCAGCCGCGGATCGGCTTTGAGCCGCAGCGTTCCGTCGAGCAGTTTGGGCGAATTGAGGAAGGTGTTGCGATGCAGTCCGCCGAGCCGAGCGAACTCGGCATTGGCGAGGCCCGGAATGGTGCGGAAGATGCGGACCTGCTCGCCGTGTTTCAGCTTGGTCTGGAAGCCCACCATGTTGAACAGCGTGCCGAGCTTGTTATCCTGGCGAAGCTGCACCACGGCGTAGGGCTTCTCGCCTGACGTACGCGGATTGCGCAGCCCGAACGGCTTCATCGGCCCATGCCGTAGCGTTTCGCGCCCGCGCTCGGCCATCACCTCGATCGGCAGGCAGCCTTCGAAATACGGTGTTGCCGCCTCGAACTCGCGGAACACGGTCTTTTCGCCGGCGAGCAGCGCATCGATGAAGCTTTCGTATTGCTCGCGGCCGAGTGGACAGTTGATGTAGTCGGCGCCTCCGCCGCCGGGTCCTGCCTTGTCATAGCGCGACTGGAACCAGGCGATATCCATATCGATGGTGTCGCGATGCACGATCGGCGCGATGGCGTCGAAGAAGGCAAGCGAATCTTCCGTGCTCAGCCCGCGTATCGTTGCGGCGAGCGCCGGCGAGGTGAGGGGGCCAGTGGCGACGATCACGCTGTCCCAGTCGGGCGGCGGCTCCGATATTTCCTCGCGGCGGATTTCGATCAGCGGCTCGGCTTCGAGCGCCGCAGTGATCGCGCCGGCGAAACCATCGCGGTCAACGGCGAGCGCGCCGCCGGCCGGCAGTTTGTTGGCGTCGGCGGCCCGCAGCACCAGCGAGCCGAGATGGCGCATCTCGGCGTGCAACAGCCCGATCGCGCTTGCCTCGGCATCGTCCGATCGGAACGAGTTCGAGCACACCAGTTCGGCACATTGCCCTGTCCTGTGCGCGTCCGTGGTGCGAACCGGTCGCATCTCGTGCAGCACCACCGGCACGCCGCGGCGCGCGAGCTGCCAGGCAGCCTCGGAACCCGAAAGGCCGCCGCCAATGACATGGACCGGTCGCAAGTGAGGCATCGCTCTGCAAGCTATGCGCACCAAACTCGGCCGGCAACGCCGGACTTGACGATAAAGATATATTATATATACATCTTATGGGAACGGCGACAAAGAAGGCGGATTATGAGTGCGGATAGCCACGAGGGCGCGGAACGGCGCAATTTGATCGTCGCCGACATCGTCGAGCGCACCGGTATCGACGCGGCGATGATCGAGCGGCTGGTGCGCGCGTTCTATGGCCGCGCTCGTCACGATCCGCTGATCGGGCCGGTTTTCGAGCGCCACGTCGCTGACTGGGAAGCCCATATTCCGCGGATGTGCGATTTCTGGTCCTCGGTCGCGTTGATGAGCGGCCGGTACCACGGCCAGCCTATGGTCGCGCATCTGCCGCTTCCCATCGACACGCCGCATTTCGACCGCTGGCTCGAACTGTTTGCCGAAACCGCGCGGGAGGTCTGTCCGCCTGCTGCCGCCGCGCTGTTCATCGATCGCGCCCACCGCATCGCCGACAGCCTCGAACTCGGCATTGCCGGGCAAAAGGGCGAAATCCGGCCGCGTCGGGCACGGCCGGCAAGCACATTGCCACCGGCCCGGAGCCGCGTGCGGTGAACGAGCCCGATCTGAGATTGCCCGCGCACGTCCGCCCCTACAAACGGAGCGCCGTCTTCGACGAGATCACGATGCCGGTGGGCCTGCGTCGGCGACATTGCACCAAGCCCGGCGTCTGGGGCGTGATCCGGGTGGTCGACGGGCGACTGCGCTATCGCGTCCTCGACACCGGGGCCGAAAGCATTCTCGACCCCGATCATCCGGGCGTCGCGTTGCCTGAACAATTGCACGAAGTCGAACCGCTCGGCCGTGTGAAGTTTTTCATCGAGTTCCACAGCGCGAATGAACGCGCCTCAGGTGGGCCGCCGGATCAGCTCCAGGGCGCCGGTCCCCATGGATGACATCGCAATCGCCAGGGCGGTTCACGTCATCTGCGTCGTCATATGGATCGGCGGCGTGTCGATGGTGACGACGATTGTGCTTCCCGCGGTCCGGAGACTCGATACGGCGGCAAAGCGCGTTGGGCTGTTCGAAGCCATCGAAGGACGCTTCGTTTGGCAGGCGCGGATCGCGACGCTGTTGGTAGGGGCCAGCGGCTTCTATATGGCGGATCGTCTCGACGTGTGGGTGCGTTTCCGGATGGTCCAATTCTGGTGGATGCACGCCATGGTGCTGGTGTGGCTCGTCTTCACCATCATTCTGTTTGTCGGCGAGCCGCTCGTCATGTGGGCCCGCAAACGCCGCGGGATTGTCAGCGCGCCGGACGTGAATGTGACCCGCATGCAGCGGCTGCATTGGCTGCTGCTCGTGTTGAGCGTTATCACCGTGATGGCGGCAGTTGCCGGCAGCCACGGCATGCTGCTTGTACCCTGATCAATGCCGGATGGACGATGCGTCTGACCGCTTTCACCGATTACTGCCTGCGCGCCCTGATCTTCGTTGCGCTCAAGGGTGACGAATTGACCACGATCGATGAGATTGCGGAGCATCACAAAATCAATCGCAATCACCTCGTCAAAGTCGTGTTTCGCCTCAGTCAGCTTGGCTACCTGCAAACTTCGCGCGGCAAGGGCGGCGGCATCCGCTTGGCGCCGGACGCTGACAAGCTCAGCCTCGGCAAGCTGGTGCGAGAAACCGAACAGGATTTTGCCCTGGTCGAGTGCTTCCCCGGCCGCGACTGTCTCTGCGTCATCGAGCCGGCCTGCGTGCTCAAGAACGCGCTGCGCGTCGCGCTGGAGGCGTTCTTCAGCGTGCTCGATCAGTACACCATCGCCGATCTTGCCAGGCCGAGCCGCAACTTGGCGCGCCTGCTGGCGGTTCCTGATGACGTATCATTGATGGAGCGACGGCGCTGCCATGAGCCTTCAAAATCTCCTCGGCGAAGCCATTCTTTCCGCACGGTCGGATGCGATCGTCGCTGCCGATCAAGACGGTGTCGTGCGCTTCTGGAATCCGGGGGCGGAGCGTCTGTTCGGCTATTCGGCCGATGAAACCGTCGGCCGCTCGCTCGACCTGATCATTCCCGAGCGGCTGCGCGGGCGCCATTGGGAGGGCTTTCGGCGCGTCATGGCGACGGGCGAAAGCCGCTATGGCGAGGCGGATCTGCTCTCGGTGCCGGCGTTGCGCAAGGATGGCGCGACGATCTCGGTGGAATTCACGGTCGTGCCGCTACGCAGCGACAGCCGGATGATCGGCATGGCCGCGATCATGCGCGATGTGACGCAGCGGTTCGAAGAGACGCGGGCGCTCAAGCGCAGGCTTGCCGAGATGACGAAAACCTCCACGTGACTTGACCGGCTGGCGCAGCCTTATCAATCGCCCCCCCGCAATTCTGGACGAATGCGGCCTTATCCGGTGTTTATGAAGCCGACGCGGGGCTGCGAGGGGATGTTCCATGCAGGAGGTGATGAGTTCGGCGGCGAGCAGGGCCGCCGCGACGTCGGGCTTCGACGTCGAAATCCTGTCTGTCGCGACGGCGAATCCCCCCTTCGTGCTGAGCCAAGCCGAAGCCACGAAGCGCGCCAGGGAGGTGTTTCCGCGGCTTAATGCGATGTGGCCGGTCTATGACAACGCCGGCATCGAGCGGCGATTCAATTGCGAACCGCTTGATTGGTATCTCCAGCCGCGCAGCTGGCAAGAGCGCACCGCCTCATTCCAAAAACACGCGTTGGATCTGTTGGAGGAGGTCACCGTCAAAGCTGTCGACGCGGCAGGTATTGCTTTGTCGGCAATCGACATTCTCGTGACCAACACCGTGACCGGGCTCGCCATTCCGAGCCTTGACGCCAAGCTGCTCAATCGTCTGAAGCTCAAGCCGAGTGTCGAGCGACTGCCGATATTCGGCCTTGGTTGCGGCGGCGGCATCGGCGGGCTCGCGCGCGCGACGCGACTGGCCCAGGCCACCAGGAACGCGCATGTGCTGTTTCTCACGGTTGATCTGTGCAGCCTGTGCCTGCGGATCAACGACCCGAGCCCCGCGATGTTCGTCTCCGGCGCTCTGTTTGGTGACGGCGCCGCCGCCGTGCTGTTGCGCAATACCGCGGGCGGTGGCTGGGGGCGTGGACCGCGTGTCCTGGCGATTGGCGAATGGTGCTGGCCCGACACCGAGCACATCATGGGATGGAATATCGAAAACGACGGCTTCGGCGTCGTCCTCAGCCCGCAATTGCCTGAGCTGATGAGGAGCGCGCTGGCGCCGGCTCTCGACGATTTTCTCGACCGTCACGACTACCGCCTGTCGGATTTCAACGGATTTCTGTTTCATCCGGGCGGGCGCAGACTGATCGAGACGATGCAGGAGGTTTTGGGGCTCGATCGCAGCCAACTCGATCACTCCTGGGAGGTGTTGCGGCGCTACGGCAACATGTCGTCGGCCACCGTGCTGTTTGTGCTGGAGCGGGCGCTGGCGGCCGGTGCGCACGGCCTGCACCTTCTGGCGGCTTTCGGGCCCGGTTTTTCCGCCTACTTTGCGGTGGTCGAACTCTAATGGTCTCATGGGGCGCCGCCAGTCTGCTCGGCTATCTCACCGTGCAGCGATTGGCGGAGCTATGGTGGGCAAGACGCAACGAGGCACGGCTGCTTGCGGCCGGTGGGATTGAGTACGGACGCTCGCACTTTCCGCTCATGGTCCTGCTCCACGTGGCGTGGCTGGTGGGCCTATGGGTGCTTGCTATTGATCGTCGGCTCGTGCCGGCTTTCGTTGTCCTGTTCGTCCTCCTGCAAATTGCGCGTTTTTGGGTGCTGGCGACGCTCGGGCGGCGCTGGACCGTTCGCATCATCGCTGTTCCGGGCGAACAGCTCCAGCAGGGTGGCCCGTACCGATGGCTGCGCCATCCGAACTATGCGGTCGTTATCGGGGAGATTGCCGTGGTGCCCTTGGCGCTCGGGCTTCCTGTCTATGCGCTGGTGTTTTCCATCCTCAATGCCGCGGTGCTGGCTATTCGCATCCCGGCCGAGAACGCCGCGCTTGGGGCGCTCGGACGGTCACGGAATTGAGACTTACGGCGGCCCGAGCGCGCTGTTGGCGCGAATTGCCGGCTCTGCTATAGGGCTCGCAGGTTCAAACGCCAGGACAGTCGTGAATGCCCGTTGATGCCGAAACCGTCCGCCGCGTGGCGCATCTGGCGCGGATCTCCGTTGCCGATGATGAGGTCGAAGTCTCTGCGGGGCGAGCTCAACGCCATCCTGGCGCTGTTCGAAGAACTCGGCGCGGTCAACGTGGACGGCGTTGAGCCGATGACGTCGGTGACGCCGATGACCATGAAGATGCGCCGGGACGAAGTGACCGACGGTGACATTGCGGACGCCATTATGGGCAATGCGCCGGCGCGCGAGGACCACTTTTTTCAAGTTCCCAAGGTCGTGGAATAGCCAGCCATGTGTCTCGCCTGCGAACAGGATGCGATGTGGATCGCCTACCTTGAAAGCCAAGGGTTGTTGAAGGATGACGACCCGGCTGCGGTCGACGCGCTGTTTGGCGCCTTTCCGGTGCAGCCGCTGCCGTTTCAGGGCGGTGAAGGCGAACCCCAAAAGGCTGCGCCTGAAGAATCTGCGGCCAAAAAGGCCGGCGCTTCAAACAATCCATTTTCCTGCGACGATCCGACGGCTCAATGACGGATCTGACCTCGCTGACGCTGGCGCAGGCACGTGACGCGCTGCGCAAGCGTGAATTTTCCGCCACCGAACTGACCGACGCGCATCTTGCCGCCATCGAGAGCGCGCGGGCACTCAATGCATTTGTGCTCGAAACGCCCGACCGCGCCCGCGAGGCGGCGCGTGCCGCCGATGCGCGGCTGACGAAAGGCGAGGGTGGTCCGCTCGAAGGCCTGCCGCTCGCTGTGAAGGATTTGTTTTGCACCACGGGTATCCGCACCACGGCCTGCTCGCGGATTCTGGAAAATTTCGTTCCGGCCTACGAGTTGACCGTCACGGCGAACCTGTGGCGCGACGGCGCCGTGCTGCTCGGCAAGACCAGCAACGATGAATTCGCCATGGGTTCGTCCAACGAGAGCTCGCATTTCGGCCCAGTGGTGTCGCCGTGGCGGCGGCGCGGCTCGGAGCAAAAACTCGTGCCCGGCGGCTCATCCGGTGGTTCGGCGGCAGCGGTGGCGGCGCAGCTGTGCGTTGGCGCCGCCGGCACCGATACCGGCGGGTCGATCCGCCAGCCGGCGGCGTTCTCCGGCATTGTCGGTCTCAAGCCGACCTATGGCCGCTGCTCGCGCTGGGGCATCGTTGCGTTCGCGTCCTCGCTCGATCAGGCCGGTCCGTTTGCGCGCACGGTGCGCGACTGCGCCATCCTGCTGCGCTCTATGGCCGGTCCAGACGCCAAGGATACGACATGCGTCGATCTTCCGGTGCCTGATTACGAAAAGGCCGTCGGCGCTTCGGTCAAAGGCAAGCGCATCGGCATCCCGAAGGAATACCGCGCGCCGGAAATGTCCGCGGAGATCGAAGCGTTGTGGGCGCGGGGCGCCCAATGGCTGAAAGACGCCGGCGCCGAGACGGTCGAAGTGTCGCTGCCGATGACCAAATACGCGCTGCCGGCCTACTACGTCGTGGCGCCCGCCGAGGCGTCATCCAATCTCGCGCGCTATGACGGCGTGCGCTACGGGCTGCGCGTCGCCGGCAAAGACATTGTCGATATGTATGAGCAAACCCGCGCGGCCGGCTTCGGCAAGGAGGTGCGTCGGCGCATCATGATCGGCACCTATGTGCTTTCGGCCGGCTATTACGACGCTTACTATGTGCGCGCGCAGAAAGTCCGAACCCTGATCAAGCGCGATTTTGAACGCTGCTTTGCCGACGGGATCGACGCGATCCTGACGCCGACCACGCCCTCGGCGGCGTTCGGCATTGGCGAGATCGGCCGCGCCGATCCGACCGAGATGTACCTCAACGACGTGTTCACGGTGACCGTGAACATGGCGGGCTTGCCAGGAATTTCAGTGCCCGGTGGGCTCGACGCTCAAGGTCTGCCGCTCGGCTTGCAACTCATCGGCCGGCCGTTCGAGGAAGAGACGCTGTTCGCGCTTGGCGCCGCGATCGAAAAATCCGCCGGTTCGTTTGTTCCGGAGCAATGGTGGTAAGGCACTCGCGCCCATCGCGCTGCTGTGTTCCAGCGTCGATTAATACTACGTGCGGTCGGCCGGAGTGGTGGGCGTTGTCCCGGTCGGCGCCGCATGACTGAGGCTGACTGCCGCGATCGTCTGGCTGCGCTGCCGAGGCAGCGCGTCGAGATATTCGCGCTGCAGGAAAGCAATCAGCTTTTCACGCAGTTCAGCCGATGCGTCAGACGCCTTGCCGGGAGAGTCTGACCTGATCAGCACACGCAACTCGATACAGTCGGGGCGCAGATTGGTGATCTGAACACTTGCCACCTCGGTATTGGCTCGGCCCGATTTGCCAACCAGTTCGATCGCCTTCTGGCGTATCAAGTCGATCGGCGCGGTGTAATCCAGATAGATCAGGGCGCTGCCGATCGTGTTCGCCGCCTCCCGCGTCCAGTTGTAGAACGGCTGCTGAATAAAATAATTCAGCGGCACGATCAGCCGGCGCAGATCCCAAAGGCGGATCACCACGTAGGTCGCGTTGATTTCCTCGATCCAACCGTATTCGTTCTGGACGGTGACGGCGTCTTCCAGCCGGATCGGCTGCGTTACCGCGATCTGTACGCCGGCAATGAGGTTGCTCAGAACGGGCTGGGCGGCTAGTCCGAAAATCACACCGGCGACGCCCGCGGAGGCAAACAGGCTCACGCCGTATTGGCGAACCGCGTCAAACGTCATGAGCGCGAAGCCGACGGTGACGAGCACGATGATGGTGTCGAGCACGCGCACCAGCACGCGGACCTGCGTCACGTGCTTGCGCGCCATAAGATTGTCTTCGATATCAATGCGAAAGCGCAGCAGATACAGGCCGGCGCCGATGTTGACGGCCGTCAGCGCGATCCAGCCGATGAGGCAGATCGTTCCGAGCACCAGCAACCGGACGATCAGGGTCCTTACGTCTTGCGCCAGCGGCGCGGTCTGGAGTGCGATCGCCAGCGCGACGAGCAGGAGCGCGAACAGTGCCGGATTTTTGGTCTGCTCGACGACCGACCGGACATAGGGGTGATTTTCACGCGACAGCCGCCGCAGGACCGCAACCGCCACCGCACGCACGATCCAGGCAGCCGCCACCAAGGTGGCGAGAATCACCAGCGATGTTGCCCAGGGCGGCGCGCGCGACAGCGTATCGCCCACGGCGTCCACGAATGACTGGATGCCCTGCATCAGATCGTTCCACATGCGCAAACTGTCAAACTATATCAATTGCCCGAGAAAACGCACCAATTGCGCGCGGGTTCGGTAAGGGCGCGCTGGACAGCGCCGCGCCGCGATGGCATTTAGCGGCCAACTCGCGCACAATGTCGGATCGAACGGCGGACGATGAAAAGCTTCCTGCTGCGGCTGTTCACTTGGTGGAACAGCCAGACCTTCGGTACCCAATTGTGGACCGCGCTTTACGGCGAACTGGTCGGCGAGGACGAATTCGGCAACCGGTATTATCGAACCAAAGGCGGCAAGATCGATCCGACGCTGCACATGGAAAGGCGCTGGGTGATCTATCCCGGTGTCACCGAACCCTCCACCGTGCCGCCGAGCTGGTTCGGCTGGCTGCATCATACGGTCGATGTGCCGCCCACTCAGGACAAGCCACGGCCGCACCCCTGGGAAAAGCCTCACCGGCCCAACCTCACGGGTACAGCCGGCGCGTACCGCCCGAGCGGATCGACATTGGCGCAAGGGCGTCGTCCCAAGGCGACCGGCGATTACAAGCCGTGGGTTCCCGGTAACTGACGATAAGGCGCCGGCGGGCGGGACCGATCCCCGGAAATGCCGCAATCGAACTGTTAACCGGACGGAGCCGAGTGACGCCGTTGAGCCCCTTGCGCCCATTCTCCGCACGGCCCGTTCCGGCGCAATCGAAATTGGCACCTTTTATGGCCCGCATCGCTGCCTGTTTACTGGTTATCGGCGGAATCATTGCTGCCGGACCGGCCATGGCGCAGTTCGGCAGCATTTTCGGCGATGGTGGCCCGCCGCGGCCACCGGCGGATGTCCCGAACGGTGGATTTCCGGCTCAGCCGCCGCCTCCAGGCTATCCGAGCGGGCAAGCGCCGCAATATCCGACGCAATCGCCTCAGGCTTATCCGGGGCAGGGGCAACCCTATCCTCAGCAGCAACCCTACCCGCAGTCACAGCCCTATCCGCAGCAAGCGCAGCCTTATCCTGCCTATCCTAACCAGGGAGCTCCGGCCTATCCGAGCCAGCCCTCGTATCCGGCGGTCTCAAGGCCGGTTGAAGCGCAGCCGCTGCCTCCGCCGCCTGGAACTGCGGTAGCCCCGCCGGCCGCGCCGGGGCAGGCCTATCCACAACGGCCACTGACGGCCCCACCGGCACAGCGGGGCGCAGGCACGCCGCCACCGGCGAATTCGCCGCCATCTGCGCCCGCGGCGGCTGCCCCGCCCGAGGACGACACCGTGGTCGAGGCGCCGACGCCCCACATCGACAATGGCCGTGCGGTGTTCGCCGGTCTCGACAAGATCACCGGCCGGACCACGACTTTTGACGCCGCCATCGGCGAGACCGTGCAATTCGGCGCTCTCCAGGTGACGCCGCGCGCCTGCTATACGCGCCCCGCCACGGAGGCGACCAATACTGACGCCTTTGTCGAGGTCGACGAGGTGACGTTGCAGGGCGCGATCAAACGGATTTTTACCGGCTGGATGTTTGCCTCGAGCCCCGGCCTGCACGCCGTCGAACATCCGATTTACGACGTGTGGCTCACCGATTGCTCGGCGCCAGTGCAGACATCGCAGATTGAGCCGCCCACCGAGCCTGTGGCCGCGCATGCTCCAGCACCGACCCGTCGCGCGCCGGTACGCCAGCAACGCCCTGCAGCGCGCACGGCGCCGGCCGTCGAGCGCGACCCGGCGGACTAGGTTAGGTTCAATCCAGGCCGAGGCTTGAAAGCACCGTCTTGCCAGGGACCGGGCGGTCGAGCGGCAGCGTCGCAAAATCTCCTTCGCCGACCAACGCGGCGTCGAGCAGTTTGTGATAGGCCGGCCGCGACACCTCCGTGGCGCCGAACGTTCGCAGGTGGTCGGTGACAAATTGCGTATCGAGCAGGCGGAAATGCCCGGCCTTCAACCGCGCAACCAGGTGAACAAGCGCGACCTTTGAAGCATCGCGCGCGCGATGGAACATGCTCTCGCCGAAGAACGCCCGTCCGAGGCTGACGCCGTAAAGGCCGCCCACCAGCTGGTCGCCCTCGTAGACTTCCACAGTGTGGCAATCGCCGCGCTCGTAAAGCTTCTTGTAGAGATGATGAATGCGTCCGTTGATCCAGGTGCGCGCGCGCCCCGGTGCGGGTTGGGCGCAACCCGCAATCACGGCATCGAAATCGCGATCCACCGCCACGACGAAACTGTCGGAGCGCACCGTGCGGGCAAGGCGGCTTGGAACATGGAACTTGTCGAGCGGAATGATGCCGCGCTTTTCCGGCTCAATCCAATACAGCGCCGGATCGTCGGCGCTCTCGGCCATCGGAAAGATGCCGCACGCATAGGCTTTCAGCAGCACTTCGGGCGTGATGTCGATCAGGGCTGACTCGCGGCTGGCCATGTTCCCGTTTACCCGGCTTGACGTGCGCGTTTCAAGAACCACCGGCTCGCGATACGCGCGACGGAAAAGTCCTCCGCCGCGGTGGATCTTTAGGATCTGCAAACCATTCGATTGATACCATTTTAATCAGCTTGAACAGATTTGTCCGAGCCGCGTTGAACGCTACACAAATGGCAAGCAAAGCAGATCGCGCCATGGAACCGAGCACTAGCAACGATAAGATACGCATTCTGGTGGTCGAGGACGAATTCCTGATCGCCGAATGGGTTGCCGAAGCACTTGGCGAGCAGGGGTTTGAGGTTGAGACCGCAAGCAATGCCGTGGATGCGTTGTGCCATCTGGTGTCCTCGGCCATCGACGTCCTGTTCACGGATATCAACTTGCCAGGCACCATGGACGGTACCGCGCTGGCGCGTTGCGCCCGCGAATTGTTGCCGCGGCTGCCGGTCATCTACGCGTCGGCCCGGGTTGCCGCTCTGGCGCCGGACGTGTGCGTTCCCGGTGGGATATTTCTGCCAAAGCCCTACCGTGCGGAAGCGCTTGGACGAGTGATCGCCGGCGCCTGTAAGACCTCCAGGGAACCCGCTTTCGCCTGAATCCGCAGTTTTCGCGGCTATTCGTTCATTCCGCCACGGGCCAGAAATTCTTCCAGCCAGTGGATGTGATAGTCGCCGTCGATGATGTCCTTTTCCTGCGCCAGGGCGCGAAACAGGGGCAGCGTCGTTTCGATCCCATCGACGACGAATTCGTCTAGCGCGCGCCGCAGGCGCATCAGGCACTCGCTGCGCGTCTTGCCGTGGACGATGAGCTTACCAACCAGCAAATCGTAGAACGGCGGAATCGCGTAGCCGTGGTAGACGGCGGAATCGACCCGTACGCCAAGTCCGCCAGGCGGATGGTAGTGAACGATCTTGCCGGGCGAAGGCCGGAAGGAGACGGCATTCTCGGCATTGATGCGGCATTCGATGGCGTGACCGTGGAACTTCACCTCATCCTGCGTGAGTTCGAGATCGCTGCCGTCGGCGACGCGGATCTGTTCGAGAACCAGGTCGATATCGGTGATCATTTCAGTCACCGGGTGCTCGACCTGAATGCGCGTGTTCATCTCGATGAAGTTGAACGTGCCGTCGTCGTAAAGAAATTCGACCGTACCGACACCGAGATATTTGATCTCGCGCATGGCGCGGGCGACGGTCTCACCGATCTTGTCGCGTGCCGCCGTGTTCAGAGCGGGCGAGGGGCCTTCTTCCCAGACTTTCTGGTGACGGCGTTGCAGCGAGCAGTCACGTTCACCGAGGTGAATGACGCGGCCTTTGCCATCGCCGAGAACCTGGATTTCGATGTGGCGCGGCCGTTCGAGGTATTTTTCCAGATAAAGCGTGTCGTCGCCGAACGCGGCTTTTGATTCGGCGCGCGCCAGCGCCAGCGCCGAGCCGAGATCGGCCTCGCTGCGCACCACCTTCATGCCGCGCCCGCCGCCGCCGGCGGCCGCCTTGACCATGACCGGGAAGCCAATGTCGCGGGCAAGCCGCAATGCCTCGTCGTCACCGACACCGCTGTCGGAACCCGGGACGACCGGGATGCCCAAGTCGATGGCGGCGCGCTTGGCTGCGATCTTGTCGCCCATTAGGCGGATGTGTTCGGGGCGCGGACCGATGAAATGCACATTGTGGTCGGCGAGAATCTCGGCAAAGCGCGCATTCTCCGAGAGGAAGCCGTAGCCGGGATGAACGGCGTCGGCGCCGGTGATTTCGCAGGCGGCCAGGATTGCCGGAATATTCAGATAGCTGTCTTTTGCCGGCGGCGGCCCGATGCAAACGCTTTCGTCGGCGAGGCGCACATGCATCGCGTCCTCATCCGCGGTCGAATGCACCGCGACGGTCGCGACGCCAAGCTCCTTGCAGGCGCGCAGCACCCGCAGCGCTATCTCTCCGCGGTTGGCGATCAGGATCTTGTCGAACATCGATCGGCCCGAGACCGCGAACAGCGACTGGCGGCTGCTGAATACGGAAAGATAGAAATCCTCGGCATCGGTGCGCAGGTCATTCCCTAATCGCCACTCGCCATTCGCCGTTACTCGATAATCATCAGCGGTTCGCCGTACTCGACCGGCTGACCGTCTTCGACCAGAATCTGGATGACCGTGCCAGAGCGCGGCGATGGGATCTGGTTCATTGTTTTCATCGCCTCGATAATGAGAAGCGTCTCGCCGGTCTTGACCTGGGCGCCGACTTCGACAAACGGCCGCGCCCCCGGTTCCGATGCGCGATACGCTGTTCCGACCATCGGCGAGGCGACGAGCCCGGGATGCTGCGCGGGGGCAATCGTTGCTGCCACGGGCATAGCAGTTGGCACCGCTATTGGCAGTTCGGCGGCGTGCGTCCAGGCAACGGGAGCGGCGTGGCGGGCGACACGAATTGACGTGCCGTCCTGTTCGATAGCGATCTCGGTAAGGCCGGTCTCGTCCAGCAGCTTCGCCAGCGCGCGGATCGCGTCATGGTCGACGGATGGGCCTTGCGCTGGAGTCTTTGGAGCTTTGGGCATCGGCGGCTTTCCGACTTGCACGTCACGCTCCGGCCTTGGCGCCGATCAGGGCGGCAAGACCGGAGATGGCGAGTGCGTAGCCTTCGACACCAAAGCCGCAGATCACGGCGCGCGCAACCTTTGACACGTAGGAATCGTGCCGAAACAACTCGCGCGCATGGATATTGGTGATGTGAATTTCGATCACGGGCACCTCCAGGGTGTAAAGTGCATCGAGGATCGAGATTGATGTCGTCGTAAAGCCCGCCGGGTTGATCACCAGTCCAACGGCCTTCTCGGTACGGGCCTGCTGAATCCAGTCGATGATCTGTCCTTCGTGGTTGGACTGGCGGAACTCAACGCCGAGCCCAAACCGTTGCGCGGTTGCACGGCACAGTTTTTCGACATCTGCCAGTGTGGCGTGGCCATAAAGCGACGGCTCGCGCATGCCGAGCAGATTGAGGTTCGGTCCATTGAGAACGTAAACGGTATTGGGCATCTCTGCGTGACTGCGCCGACTGTGACGGTGAACGGCAGCCCTGATGGCTGCCGGTTGGCCCGTTATAGGCAACGGTCCCCAAAAGGGGAAGCCGCAATAGCAGAAGCGCCGAGCGCGAGGCCGCTTGCAGACAGGCGCCGTGCGTATTCGTCAAAGCAAAACCCTCCCCCGATGGATCGGAGGAGGGCAAACCTTGCAGCGCCGATCGTGGACGCCGGCCCCGTCGCTATTTCCGCGTGGCGGCAAGCTTTTGCTTCAGCTCGTCGAGGCCGACCGCTCCGACCACAAGCTGATCGCCAATGACATAGCTCGGTGTGCCGTCGACGCCGATCGCGTCGGCAAGCTTCATGTCTTCGTCGATGGTGGTCTTCACTTCGGGGCTGTTCATGTCCTTCTGCAGCCGCGTCATGTCGAATCCGACTTCCTTGGCGACAGCGAGCGCCCGGGTCAAATCGGCCACGCCGCGACCGCCAAGAAGCTTCTGGTGGAATTCGATGTATTTCGTGCCGGTCGGGTCCTGCATGCGTGCAGCAACTGCGACATGCGCGGCGTCAACCGAGCCCGGGCCGAGCACCGGAAATTCTTTGAGGACGAATTTGAGGTTCGGCTCGGTCTTCAACAAAGTCATCATGTCGGGAAGGGCGTGTTTGCAGTAGGCGCAGTTGTAATCGAAGAATTCGACTGCCGTCACGGTGCCGTGCGGGTTGCCGAGCACCACCTCGTGGGGCGAATTGAACAGAGTGACCTGATTGGCCTTTATGGTGGCGGCCGACTTCGCCGCGGCGGCCTGCTTTTGCTGAGTGTCGACGGCAGCGAGAATGTCCTGCATGACCTCGGGGTGTGCGACCAGATACTCCTTGATAATGCCTTCGATCTGATGGCGCTGGTCAGGTGAAAACGTTTGCGCCGGTGCCGCGGCCGGCAATGCAAACAGCAAAGCCGCAGCGATCGGGAGCGCCATGCGCTTGATGAATGTCATCTGCAGAGTCCTTTTTTGCTTTCAGTGACCGAGTGAGAGTGGATTTTTCTTGGCGAATTTATTGAACGCAACGATATCGTCGGCACGAACCCATCCGGGCGAGCCGATAGGAAATCGCTGTTTGGCCCGCGCCGCAAGTTCCCGCGCGGTCTTGTTGTCGCCGCGGGCGAAGGCCGCTTGCGCGGAGGCGAGATCTGCGTCAGCGAGGTTATTCTTGCGGCCATAGGCCATCGCGAGCTGAGTATAGGCGTCGGCGGATTCCGGTTCCTTAATCAGCGCCGCATGTAACAGCGGGATGGCGGCATCGACCATTTGACCGCTGTTGCTGGCGACCATGGCCTGAGCCAGCTCGATCTGGATCAGGGCCGGATCGGGCGCAAGCTTGGCCGCCCGCTGCAGCGGTGGGATTGCCGCCGCCGCATGTCCGGCCTCGAGCAGCGCTTGGCCGTAAAGCTCATAGAAATAAGGGTCGTTGGGCATGGACCGAATGAGGCTGTCGATCTGCGCCAAGGCGTCGCGCAGATCGCCGAAGCGGTAGGCCGAGATGGCGCGCGCATACCGCGCCGGCATGCTGGTGTCGCTCGGCGGATAGCGTCGCATCACCTCGAGCGGACGGTCCATGAAGCCGTAGAGCTTGGCGCGCATCATGTCGTGACGGAATTGCAGGTCGGGCGGATCCTTCTTGTCCCAGTATTGGGTGTGCACGAGGTTCGCCAACTCCGCCATGCGCTCGGCGGGCATCGGATGGTTCTGCGCGTAGGGATCGGCGTTGCGCGCCTCGAACATTGACTTCGTCGGCGAAACGTTTGAAGGTGTCGTACATGCCCTTGGCTGACTGGCCGCTCATCGTCAGGAATCGCACGCCGGCACGATCGGCATATTCCTCCTGGGCACGCTGATAGGCGAGCAGCGAGTGCATGAGGTAGGACTGCGGCGCGTCGAACAGCGCGCCCCCGGCATTGCCCAGGCCGGTATTGCCGGAGCGTGCACCCGCCACCATTGCGCCAACGCCCAGCAGCATCGCGACTATCGCGGCGGTCTGGGCGTTGGCAAGTTCCTGGCGCATCTTGGAAAGATGGCCACCGACGATGTGGCCGGTCTCGTGGGAGAACACGCCAATGATTTGGTTTGGCGTTTTCGCTTCCATCAGTGCGCCGGCGTTGACGAAAATGTGATGCGCGTCCATCACAAACGCGTTGAACGACCTGTCGTTGATGATGACGACATGGATGTTCTGGTCGCTCAGCCCCGCCACCTTGAGGATGGGCTTGGTATAGTCACGCAAAAGCTGCTCGATCTCGGCGTCGCGAATGACCGGCAGGCCGCCGTTGGCTGGGGTCTGCGCGCGTGCCGGCGCCTGTCCCAGCGCAAATGCGGCGGCGGTCGCGAAGGCGACGACGCGCGACGCTGGCCTCGCCAGCCGCGGCTTGCTAGGAGGTCTCGGCACGGTCATTTCGGGCAACGTCAGATCCTTCGGTCCGCCACCCACGCTATGAAGGGAGCCGGTCGCGGTCAACACAAGGCCGGCGTCTTTGCTGCAGCGAAGCGGGGCACGAAACCGGGCGAATACGGCAGCACGGGGGCGGCACGGGACTCCGGCTTGGCGGGCTCGTTGCGCGGAATTTCGAAGGCAGATTGATGCTCGATAAAGCCAAGGCCCAGTTGCGGCCCTCCCGGCGCAGCGCTGTGCCGCCGTTCATGGTTATGGACGTGATGGCCGCCGCCGCCCGCCTTGAGGCGCAGGGGCGCCGAATCGTCCACATGGAGGTCGGCCAGCCTGCCGCCTCCGCCCCCTCAACGGCGATCGCCGCGGCGCGCGTTGCGCTGTCGAGTGGGCCGCTTGGCTATACCGAGACGTTGGGCATTCCATCGCTCCGCCGCCGTATCGCGCTGTCCTATCGCGATCGGCATGGTCTCGACATCGATCCGCAGCGCATCGTGGTGACGACAGGTTCGTCGGGCGGTTTCATCCTGGCCTTTCTGGCTGCATTCGAGCCCGGGGACCGCGTTGCCGTCGCGCTGCCGGGCTATCCGCCGTATCGGCATATTCTCACGGCGCTCGGCTGTGAGCCGGTGGGCATCGAATGCACACCGGAAACCCGCTGGTCCTTGGTCGGCGAAACGCTGTTGCGCGAGCACCGTGCCCGGCCGCTTAAAGGAGTTATCGTCGCTTCGCCGGCAAATCCCACCGGCACGATGATGCCCGAGAAATCGCTCGCCAACCTGATTCGCTGTGCCGAAGACGCCGGCATCGCCGTGATCTCCGATGAGATCTATCACGGGCTCGATTATGCATATCCGGCGACGAGCGCGGCGTGCATCTCACCGGACGCCATCATCGTCAATTCGTTTTCAAAGTATTTTTGCATGACAGGGCTGGCGTATTGGCTGGCTGGTGGTGCCGCCAGACTTGGTGCGGGCAGTCGAACGGCTGCAGCAGAATCTCGCCATTTCGGTGCCGACGCTGTCGCAGATCGCCGCCGAGGCCGCATTCGACGGGCAAGCCGAATTGGAGGACATCAAGCACGGCTACGAGGAAAATCGGCGCATCCTGCTCGACGGTTTGCCAACGGCCGGGCTCGATTCATTTTTGCCGGTCGACGGCGGCTTTTATCTCTATGCCGATGTTTCGCGGTTCTCGTCAGACAGCTTCGCATTCGCCTCCCGCATGCTGGAACAGGCCGGTGTTGCCGTCACGCCGGGCGTCGACTTTGACCCGATCCACGGCAAGAATTTCATTCGCCTGTGCTACGCGGGCTCGCAGGCCGACATGGTCGAGGCTGTGGCGCGGATCGGCGCGTGGCTGAAGGAACAGTCGCCGTGAGCATGTCGGACGGCGCGCTGGTGCTTTTCTCCGGCGGACAGGATTCCACCGTGTGCCTCGCCTGGGCGCTGGAACGCTTCACGCGAGTAGAGACGGTCGGCTTCGCTTACGGGCAGCGCCATGCCGTCGAGCTTGAGGTGCGGCCGCGAATCCGCGAGGCGCTGTCAGCAATGTCGCCGCAGTGGCGTGAACGGCTTGGCGGCGATCATGTGGTGCGGGTTGATGCGCTCGCGGAGATTTCCGAAACCGCACTGACGCGCGACGTTGCAATCGAGGTTTCAGAATCCGGATTGCCGACGACGTTCGTGCCGGGACGCAACCTCGTGTTTTTTTCCTTCGCCGCCGCGCTCGCCTACCGGCGCGGCATCAAGCACTTGGTCGCCGGCATGTGTGAAACCGATTTTTCCGGCTACCCGGATTGTCGCGACGACACGATCAAAGCCATGCAGGTCGCGCTCACGCTGGGCATGGACCGGCGCTTCGTCATTCACACGCCACTGATGTGGATCGATAAAGCCGCGACGTTCGCGCTTGCCGAGACGATCGGCGGCAAACGGCTGATCGATCTGCTTCTCGCCGAAACCCACACCTGCTATCTCGGCGATCGGCAGCATCGGCATGAGTGGGGCTACGGCTGCGGAGAATGCCCGGCCTGCCGGCTGCGGGCGGAGGGTTTTGCCAAGTGGAAGACGGCCTCATGAGCTCTGCAGCGGACCACCAGCGCACGCGCGAGGGCGCGGTGTTCCTCGTGCTGTTCGCGCTCACCATTCCGGCGGCCAATTGGCTGATCGGGCATGTCGGGACCGCGTGCCTCGCGCCGCAGGGACCATGCGTTGTGCCGGTAGCGCCCGGCGTAACCGCGCCCTCTGGCGTTATGATGGTCGGGGTCGCGCTGGTGCTGCGCGATCTCGTGCAACGGCGGCTCGGCGCCGCGATGTCGGCTTTGGCGATCCTGATCGGCGCCGGCATTTCGGCATTGGTCGCTCCCCCGGCGCTGATCCTGGCGTCAGCGGTCGCATTCCTGCTTTCGGAGTTCGCCGACCTCGCCGTCTACACACCACTGGCGCGGCGCCGTCTCGTCGCCGCGGTGATCGCGTCGAGCTGTGCCGGGCTCGTCATCGACTCGATTGTTTTCCTATGGCTGGCTTTCGGTTCGCTGGACTTTCTGTTCGGGCAAATCGTCGGCAAGGGCTGGATGGTGCTGCTGTCGATCCCGTTCGTCGCCTGGCTGCGGCGGCGTGATGAACGGCTCGGCATGCGGCCGGCGTGATATCTGCAACTTCCTTGGACGGGTGGACCATGAGCAACGCTGTCTTCGACGTTCTGCGCAAGGTGACGACCGCAACGATCACCACGATGCTGCTCAAGAAAGGCATTCGCCGCTGCTGGATGAACGGTCCAAAGCCGCTGGTTCCCAAGGGCGAGCGCATTATTGGGCCAGCCTTCACGCTGCGGTTTGTGCCGGTTCGCGAGGATTTGGCGACGCCGGAGAGCTGGGCGCATCCGATTTCGACACGCGCCGCTATCGAAGACATGCCGGAGGGAGTCATTGCGGTGGGCGACGCCATGGGGGTCGCCAGCGCGGGTATCTTTGGCGACATCCTTTGTGCGCGCATGAAAAAGCGCAACGTAGCGGCGCTGGTCACTGATGGCGTGCTGCGTGACCGCGCCGGCGTCGTCATGAGCGGATTGCCGGTCTGGTGCGCCGGGGTCGCCGCGCCGGCTTCGGTCAACGGTTTGACCTTTGTGGGCTGGCAGCAGCCGATCGGCTGCGGCGGCTGCGCCATCTTTCCCGGCGACATCATCGTGGTCGATGACGACGGCGCCGTAGTCATTCCGCAGAACCTCGTGGATTTCGTCGCCCATGAAGGCGCCGAACACGAGCTCTATGAAAGCTGGGTGTTCAGCGAAGTCGAAAAGGGCGTCCAGCTGCCCGGCCTTTATCCGCCGAACGAAGAGGCCAAGGCGCGCTACGCGGCGTGGCGTAAAACGAAATCGTGAAGCTCGCCGCTTCGCCGATTAACGTCGTTGCCAGATGAAAGGTGCCGGAGAGGGGAATGTTCTTCATCCTTTCCAAATTTCTCGGCTTTGTCACGTTGCCGTCCAACCTGCTGATCGAGGTCGGCATCGTCGGTGTTTTGCTGCTGTTCACGTCGCACCGGCGGCTTGCCAGTTGGCTGGTCGTAACCAGCATTATGCTCACCGCAGTGGTCGGCTGGTCGCCGCTGGGCAATATTTTGATCCTGCCGCTGGAGCAGCGTTTTCCGCCCTGGGACGCCTCGCGCGGGCCGCCGACCGGGGTTGTCGTGCTGGGCGGCGCGATCACGCCCGACGTTTCAGCAGCGCGAGGCGCGGTGGCGCTCAACGAAGCGGCTGAACGCCTCACGGTGGCGGCAGAGCTTGCCCACCGTTATCCGGATGCTCGCATCGTCTATAGCGGCGGCAGCAATGCGGTGCTGGCCGAACCGATCGCGGAGGCACCGTTCGCGGTTCAGGAATTGGAAGCGCTCGGCGTTGCGCATGATCGCATCACGGCGGAAGAGCAGTCGCGTGATACCATAGAGAATGCGGTGTTTTCGCACCTGATCGCGCAGCCGAAGCCCGGCGAACGCTGGCTGCTGATCACGTCGGCCTACCACATGCCGCGTGCCATCGCGGCGTTTCGCGCTGCCGGCTTTGCGGTGGAAGCGTATCCGGTCGACTGGCGCACGCGGGGGTGGATTGACGCCTCGCGCCCGTTCGATTCCTTGAGCGAGGGTTTGCGGCGGACCGATGAGGCCGTCCACGAGTGGATCGGCCTCCTGGGCTATCGGCTGACCGGCAAGACGAATGAATTGTTTCCGGCGCCCTGATGCCGGGGTGAGCTGCCGGGACCTTGAATCGGGGGGAACTTGAATCGAAAGGGAGCGTGCATGCCGCTTCGTTTGCTAATCGGCAACAAGAACTACTCGTCGTGGTCATTGCGGCCATGGCTGGCGATGAAGGCCGCCGGCATCGCGTTCGAGGAAACAGTTATCCCGCTCGGTTCTGCGGACTTCAGGGCGAAAGTGTCCACCCTGAGCGGCGGCGAGGTCAGAGGCAGCGTGCCGGTTCTGATCGACGGCGAGGTTCGTGTCTGGGAAACGCTGGCGATCCTTGAATACCTGGCGGAAAAGTTTCCGGAAGCCCGCCTGTGGCCTCAGGCGGCCGCTGCTCGGGCGTATGCGCGCGCGATCTCGGCCGAGATGCATTCCGGCTTTCAGCCGCTGCGCCGTCACTTGCCGATGAATGTGCGCCGGCCGGTGAAGCGGCGCGTGCTCGACGACGCGGTGGTGGCCGACGTGGCGCGCATCGATGCGATCTGGAGCGAATGCCGTGCCCGATTTGGAAAAGGCGGCGCATTCTTGTTCGGCGGCTTCGGCGCAGCCGACGCCATGTATGCGCCGGTGATCTGGCGCTTTCACACCTACGCGGTCGAGGTAAGCGCCGCAGCGCGCGATTACATGGCGGCCGTCATCGCGCTGCCGGCCTCGGTAGAATGGCGCGAGGCGGCGCGGCGCGAGCAGTGGGTGCTGGAGCACGATGAAGTCGACTGGCCGGATGCGCCGCGGGAGTAGACGCGCTCACTTCAAGTGCTGCTCCAATTCGCGCAACAGCGGCAGCTGGTAGGAGAGAATCTTGGTCGCAGCGATCGACAGCGCCAAATAGGCGACGCGATCGATCTCTGGAAAACTTTGCCGGCGTCCTGATTTTGGCGGCCACTCGATGTCGAATGTGTTGCTGGCAAAGCCTGCGAGATCGAAATCGGCCTCGAAAGCCCAAGCATGGACGATTTTGCCGCCCTTTTGTTTGACCGGGGCGAGCGCGATGAAAGGTCCGCCGGCTGAAAGATTTGTTTCCTCGGTAAACTCGCGTTCCGCAGCGGCCAGCAAATTCTCGCCGGGGGCGGCGAGGCCTTTGGGGATGGTCCAGACGCCGTCGTCCTTCTTGCTCCAAAAAGGCCCGCCCGGATGTGCCAGCAGGACTTCGAGGCCATGTCTGCGGCGAAAGGCCAGAAGACCCGCGCTTATCGTGCGGGTACGCTTCGCGCTGCTGGGGCTCGGACTGCTGCGGCTCATGGGCGCAGAAATATTAACTCATTTTAACGTTGCGACACCTCGGAGCCGGACGACCGGCAATTGCTGTTGCAATTTCGCCGGTTAAGGCGTGCCGGCAAGTGGAATGGTGCATCGGAGGAGGCCTACAACCGCGCTGCGGCTCTCTACCGCAGGCCCGCCTTAGGGGGCCTAGTCTGCATCATTTTGTCACGATTGCACCGACAATGGCGCTTGCATGCTGGCGCTCTGCGGAGCGCTGCGGTAGAGGGGCGCACAGAACGTTTTTTTTGCACGGGAGCTAACGTCGATGCGATTTGGATTTATCGCCGCGGCTGCGGCCCTGGCCGCCGTTTTTGCAGTGGCAGCCAAGGCCGAAGACGCACCCAAGGACGTCAAGGGTCTTTATCTGATGAGCGACTATCCGGCCGTCACGGTACGTCCGGGTGAGACCTCCAACATCAGTCTGAAGCTGCAGAATTACGACACGGCTCCCGAGCGCCTCAGTCTATCGGTTAGCGGCGTGCCTTCAGGGTGGACCGCGACACTGATGGGCGGCGGGCAGCCGATCGCTGCGGCGATGCCGGCGACCAATTCCAGCGTCAGCCTCGAGCTGCGGCTCGATGTGCCCAAGAGCGCCGCCATCGGCACACAGACGCTGACAGTCTCGGCCGCCAGTGGCACGACCAAGCTCGATCTGCCGATCGCGGTGACGCTTGCCAAGGATCTGCCGGCCAAGCTGAGCCTGACGCCACAGCTGCCCGAACTGCGCGGCACGTCCAAATCGAGCTTCGAGTATACGCTCGCCATCAAGAACGACAGCGGCAAGAAGCTGACTGTGAGCTTGGGCGTGCAGGCGCCGAAGAATTTCGACGCCTCGTTCACCGAGGAATACGGCACCCAGGAAGTCAACGCTGTGCCGATCGACGCCGGACAGAGCAAAAACATCAAGCTCAAGGTGACGCCGCCGAACACGGCCGCCGCTGGCGACTATAAGGTCACCGCGCGGGTCAACGCCGAGGACACGTCGGCCACGGCCGACCTGGGCCTGAATATCACGGGGCAGCCGAAGCTCTCGATTAGCGGCCGCGAGGGCTTGGTCTCGACGCGCGCCTCGGCCGGCAAGCAGACGCCGGTACCGATCGTCATCACCAACACCGGCACCGCGCCCGCCGATGATGTCGAACTGAGCGGCTCGGCGCCAAGCGGCTGGAAGGTCGACTTCAACCCGAAATCGATGGACCGGATCGCGCCGAATGCGAGCAAGGAAGTGCAGGCGCTGATCACGCCGACTGACAAAGCCATCGCCGGCGATTACGTGACAACGATCTCGGCGTCCGCGCGCGGCGAATCCGCTTCCACCGACTTCCGCGTCACAGTGACGACATCGACCATGTGGGGCATCGCCGGTGTCGGCATTATCGGCATTGCGCTCCTCGTCATGGTCGGCGCCGTGGCAAGGTTCGGTCGGCGATGAGCGGCGATAGCGTCATCGAGGCCAAGGGCCTGACCAAGACTTACGGTCAGGCGGTTGCCGTCGACCATATTTCGTTTTCGGTCGGGCGCGGGGAGATCTTCGGTCTCCTTGGCCCGAACGGCGCAGGGAAGACGACGACGATTCTCATGCTGCTCGGGCTGACTGACATCTCGGGCGGCGAGGTCAGCGTGCTTGGGTTCAACCCGGCGCGCGAGCCGCTCTCGGTCAAACGCCGGGTCGGCTATCTGCCCGACACCGTCGGTTTCTACGACCAGCTCACCGCCGCCGATAACCTGCGCTATACCGCGCGCCTGATCGGTTTCCGGCTTAAGGAACGCGAAAAGCGCATCGCCGAGGCGCTCGAACGGGTCGGCCTCCCCAACTCCGCCAACGCCTATGTCGGCACGTTTTCGCGCGGCATGCGCCAGCGGCTGGGACTCGCCGAAATCCTGATGAAAGGCGCGCAGATCGCCATTCTCGACGAACCGACGTCCGGTCTCGATCCGCACGCGACCAGTGAACTTCTCGGTATCATCCGCCGCTTTAAGGCGGAGGGCGTGTCGGTGCTGTTGTCCTCCCATCTGCTTGAGCGTGTGCAGAGCGTCTGTGACCGCGTCGCCCTGTTCAGCGCGGGGCGTATCGCGCTGATGGGCACGGTATCCGAACTCGGCCGCGAGGTCCTTGGCGCCGGTTACGTAGTCGATATCGAGGCGGACGGCGCCGGGCTTGCCGACCGATTGGCTCTGATTCCAGGCGTCAGCGGCGTAGAGCAGACCGGAATCGGCAAATTGCGCCTGCACGCCGATCGCGACGTGCGCCCGGAGGCCGCGGCCGAGGTCGTGGCGATGCACGGCCGCCTCAAATTCCTCGGCGTTCAGGAGCCGAGCCTCGAGGCGATCTACAACAATTATTTCGAGCGCATGGCCGCAGCGGCACCCAAGGAAGGAGCGCGCCATGCGGCGTGAAGGCTCGGCATTCAATGGGCTCGGCGTGGTCATGCTCAAGGAGCTTGCTGACCATCTCACCAGCATTCGCTTCATCATCCTGGAGCTGATCGTGATGGTGATCGCGGTCGGCACCGTCTGGGTCGCGGCTCAGCAGATCAAGGACACGGTCGCTGAAGACCCGTTTCTGTTCCTGAAGTTCTTTGCGGGATCGGGACAGCAGCAGCTATTGTCATTCATCACCTGGTTGACATTGCTGGTCCCGCTCATGGCGATTGGGCTCGGCTTCGATGCCGTCAACAGCGAGCACAATAGACATACGCTGTCGCGTATCTTGTCGCAGCCGATCTACCGTGACGCTCTGCTGTTCGGCAAATTTCTCGGCGCGCTGATGACGCTGGCGATTGCGCTGGTCGTGCTCTGGCTCTTGGTCGTCGGCCTCGGGCTCCTCTTCATCGGTATTCCGCCCGGCAGCGACGAAATTGCGCGCGCCTTTGTGTTTCTGCTGGTGACGATCGCTTACGCGGGCGTTTGGCTAGCGCTCGCGATGTTGTTCTCAATTCTGTTTCGCTCGGCCGCGACGGCGGCCCTGGTGACGCTCGGCTTGTGGCTATTTCTCGCATTCGTCTGGCCGATACTGAGCAGCGTACTCGCCGTAATCGTCGTGCCGCCCGATCCGCGTTACACTGCGCTGGGCCTGGATACGCCGGGCACAATGGTGCTGCAGCAATTCCTTGCGAGGCTGTCGCCGTCCACGCTTTTCGGCGAGATCGTGCTCGCCTTGCTAGACCCCACAACGCGTGCGCTCGGACCGATCTATTTGAGCCAGCTGCAAGGCGCAGTGCTGGGTTCCCCGCTGCCGCTCGCCGCCAGTGTCCTGATCGCCTGGCCGCAGATCGTCGGCTTGATCGCGACGACGATCATCCTGTTTGTCATCGGTTATGTGGTTTTCCAGCGACAGGAAGTGCGCGCATAGTCTGGCGCGGGCAGAATTAAACTGCCCGCGCCTTGAACCTGATCGTCGGGTTTGCTCGTTAAATCCGTCAGACCGCAACAACGGCGACGATGTGCATGTCACCCGGATTGACGACCACGATCTCGTCTTCGTAGACGAAATACAATAGTCCACGCCAACTCGGCTCGATCCGTACCAGCGTTTCCGGGACCGCAACGATATGGATGCTGTCGCGTGGAACGACTGTGCCGACCCGTACGTCAAAGTCGACGTGATCCGCCCGCGGCGCACCGTGCGCGTCTATAATGGTGCGTTTGATCGTCGTGCGCTGTCGTTCCGAAAACTTCACGCTGCCGCTCGGTGTGACGTTGGCGCCTTCATGCGTGCTCGCGCCTTCACGCGTGCCATTTGCCGGAGTGGCGCCTTGGCCCTGAGCGGCCCGGTGATCGCCAGCGCCGGGCTTTGAGTTCGGCAGCGGACGGTTTGCCACTTTCCTTGCCCTCCGCATTTCGTTCCGACTCGCCGGCGCCGTTGCTGGCGCCTTGTGCGTGCCGCTGCATTTCGCCCTTGCCGCCTTCGCCTGCGCTACCGGGCTGTTTCTCGGCTTGGGGCTTCATGGCCGAGCCGCTGCCCTTATGCCCGGCACCTTCGTGCTCGGCCATTCCACCGTTCTGCGCGCCACTCGGACTCGAACTCTCGTTCGCCGCCCCTGAGCCGCCTGCCGCTGCGCCTGCTCCCGCCCGCTCCGCCCCCGCCGCGCCGCCTTGCGCGGCGCCGCCCATCGAACCGCCGCCGTGTGTTTGCGCCGAAGCCATTCCGCCACCTGCCGCGATCGCGAGAGCCGCGACTCCGGCCAACAGTGCCTGTTGATATTTCGTCATTCAGATTTCTCCTCTCTGGTGCGCCTTTGCGCGACTTCGCTCTGACGGCGGTGCTCGCGCATGCCGCTTGCTCTCAAACGAACGCGGCGCGGAGCGGAAAGTTTCGGGTTCCTTATGATGAGGGGAAGAAAGTTTTAGTTCCTTGTGCTATTCGTAACGGCTCTGCGCACTCAAATTTGTGCAGTGCGAGCGCTGCGAACAGTTTCTGACATTGCGTTCATTTTCGATGTGAGGATTTATCGTGGCGGTTATCACGTCGAGCATCGACACGAATTCGAATGAGTTTCGCGCCAACCAGGCAGCGATGCGCGCGCTGGTGGAGGAGCTACGGCAGACGCGCGCGACGGCAGCCGAAGGCGGCCCGAAACGCGCGCGAGAACGTCATCTCGCACGCGGGAAATTGCTGCCGCGTGAGCGCGTGATGACGCTCCTCGATCCGGGCGCGCCGTTTCTCGAACTGTCGCCACTGGCCGCGTGCACGGCCTGTACGAGGACGCCATTCACGGCGCCGGGTCTCATCACCGGCATCGGCCGCGTTGCCGGCCGCGAGTGCGTCATCGTCTGCAACGACTCGACCATCAAGGGCGGCACCTATTATCCGCTGACGGTGAAGAAGCATCTGCGCGCCCAGGAGATCGCGCGCGACAACCGGCTGCCCTGCATCTATCTGGTCGATTCCGGCGGCGCCAACCTGCCGCACCAGACCGAAGTGTTTCCCGACCGCGAGCATTTCGGGCGCATCTTCTACAATCAGGCGACGCTGTCGGCTGCCGGCATCGCGCAGATCGCGGTGGTCATGGGCTCATGCACGGCCGGCGGCGCCTACGTGCCGGCGATGTCGGACGAAACCATCATCGTAAAGAACCAGGGCACGATCTTTCTCGGCGGTCCGCCGCTGGTGAAGGCCGCGACCGGCGAGGTTGTCAGCGCCGAAGAACTCGGCGGCGCCGAGGTGCACACCAAAAAATCCGGCGTTGCGGACTATCTGGCCGAGAACGACCGCCATGCGTTGGCGCTGTGCCGCCGCATCGTCGCCAACCTTAATACGAAAAAGCCAGATGATATTGTTGTCGCCAAGGCCGCCGAGCCGAAATACGATTCCGCCGAGCTCGATGGTGTCGTGCCCGCCGATCTGAAAAAGCAATACGACGTCCGCGAAGTGATTGCGCGGCTTGTCGACGGCTCCGCGTTCGACGAGTTCAAGGCGCTTTACGGGCCGACGCTGGTGACCGGCTTCGCCCACATCCACGGCATTCCGGTCGGCATCCTGGGCAACAACGGCATTCTGTTTTCCGAGAGTGCGCTCAAGGCTGCGCATTTCATTGAATTGTGCTGCCAGCGGCGCGATGCCGCTGCTGTTTTTGCAGAATATCGTCGGCTTCATGGTCGGGCGCGACTACGAGGCTGGCGGCATCGCCAAGGATGGCGCCAAGATGGTCGCCGCTGTCGCCTGCGCACAGGTGCCGAAGATCACCGTCATCGTCGGCGGCTCGTACGGCGCCGGCAACTACGGCATGTGCGGCCGCGCCTACAGCCCGCGCTTCCTGTTCACCTGGCCGAACGCACGCATCTCGGTGATGGGCGGCGAGCAGGCGGCGAGCGTGCTCGCCACCGTGCGCCGCGACAACATCGAAGCCGAAGGCAAAACCTGGTCCGAGGTCGAGGAAGAGGAATTCAAGCAGCCGATCCGCGAGCAATACGAAACCGAGGGCAATCCGTATTACGCTACCGCGCGGTTATGGGACGACGGCATCATCGCGCCGGCTGAAACGCGCCGCGTGCTGGCGCTGTGCTTCTCCGCAGCGCTCAACGCGCCTATCCCGGAGACGAAATTTGGTGTGTTCCGAATGTAGTGAGTGCTCATGCACAGGCTGGGAGGGCTGGGTCTATGTACGGGCAGCTCCACGTATCGAGCGACTTGCGTAGGTAAGGGTCAGACCAAGAAGCAGTGCGCCCCCGATCCCCCAGCAAGCGATTGGCAGCCAGTGCACCAGCGGCGCGAATGCCGGATCGGCGAGGGCGCCGCTGGCGCTGGTCGCCATGCGGACGAAAGTCGCGAGCGCAAGCCCCGAATACATCAGGCCGGTGGTCTTGCCCTCATGGCCGGTCGCGCCGAGCGCCGCGGCGGCTGCAAACGCGCTCATCAGGATCGCGCCCCACGCCGCACCGGCGATGATCTGGGCAGCCACCGTCAACCCGAGCGCGGTCGAGAATTCCATCAATACGATGGAGATGGCGCCGAGGAGTCCGGCCGCGCCCATCACGGGTAGACCCGCCCCAGCGTTTAGTGATGCGGCTCGCCGGGAACATGCCGACCGAAAAGCCGACCCAGAAGACCGGCAGCAGCATGCCGATATTGCCGGTGAATTTTTTGAACAACGGGGCGGTATTGAAGAAGACATGGAGCTGGAAGCCAAGCGCGAAAATGACGACCGCCAGCCCGAACACCAGGACTGGCGCCGGCACGGCTCGATCGACGGTTTGGGGCGACTTCGGGAGCGGCCGGGTGCCTGCTTCGCCAGCGACCGCTCGACCTTGGCGAGCGCCAGGCTGACAACAAGCAGTGTGATGCTGGCAATGACGAACGGCAGCCGCGGGTCCTGTTTGGCCAGCGTTATGGCGAGATAGGGCGACACTGCGCTGGCGATGCCAAGGCCCGAGCATGGCAAGGCTGCCCAGATAGGGGATGGCCGGCCGCGCCGCATATTTGCCAAGCAGCATCAGCGGCGGTGCCCGCAGCGCCGAAGAGGTAATCGCCCATGATCACGGTCAGGGCAAGAAACGGCACGGCGCCAAGGTGACCGGCGGCAATGAACGGCAGGCCGACAAATGCGAGGCAGCTGACGAACGTAACTCCCGCGACCCAATGGCCGAGACGGCCGAGCACGCGCGACACCTTGTCGGCGGCGATCCCCATGGAAAAATCCGTGACCGTAAAGATGATCTGGTCGAGCATGAGGATGACGCCGACCGCGGCGGACGAGAGGCCCACCGCGCCGGCGAGCTTTGGCAGGTAGAACGCATAGCTCGTCCAGCCCAGAGCAAAGACGAACTGGAGCACGGCGAGATAGACGCCGGCGGCCTGTGGAATGCGGCGCATCGCTCTATAGTGCCATGCTCGTCGATGTTAAGTCTTAGGTGTCCGGCGTCGGTGCCGTGCTTTTTCCCCGGCCAAACAGGAGATTTGCCATGTCGAAAACCATCGAGCACATCCATTGGCCCGACGCGCCCGATCTGTGGATGCCCTATGCTCCGGCGATCAAGGTCAAGGGTGGCACCACCGTCTATCTGGCCGGCGTCACAGCGGCGCCGGTCTATCATCACCATCCGCATCGGCCGGAGGAATTCGACGCCATGCCGCGCGACATGGCGGGGCAGGCGCGGGCGGCGCTGGAAAATCTCAAGCGCGGCCTTCAGGCGGTAGGCGCGACCTTCGCCGACGTGGTCACTGCTGATCGCTTCGTCACCGATCTTACCGACCAGGACGCGCTCAATCGGGTGTGGGGCGAATACTTCGGCGCCGCCAAGCCGGCGACCACGACGGTTCAGGTGGTCAGGCTCGCCACCGATCCGCGCTGTCTCGTCGAAATCAACGCGATCGCTGTGATCGACTAAACGGCACTGCCGCCCCGGACGTTTGATAAGACGGTGCTTGACGCCAGCCGGCATTCGACTGCTCTTATGCGCGGCCGCACCATGAGGAGGCCCGTATGACCGAGACCGCCTATCGAACAGCGCTCATTGTCGGGGTCGGAGCTGGTCTGTCGGCCTCGCTGGCGCGGACTTTCACCAAGGCCGGTCTGTCGGTTGCGCTGGCCGCCCGCCGGGCCGGCGATCTTGCGGCGCTTGCCAAGGAAACCGGTGGCAAGGCGTTCACCTGCGATGCGACCAATCGCGCCGACGTCGCCAAGCTGATGGCCGATGTCGAAGCCGGGTTCGGCGGCCTCGATGTGATCGTCTACAATCCGAGCTACCGGACGCGCGGTCCGTTCATCGAGCTTGATCCCGACGAAGTGGCGAAGTCGATCACGGTGAGTGCGTTCGGCGGCTTCCTCGTAGCCCAGGAGGCGGCCAAGCGCATGCTGCCACGAGGTCGCGGCGCGATCCTGTTCACCGGCGCGTCCGCCAGCGTCAAGGGTTATGCGCAGTCGGCGCCGTTTGCGATGGGCAAGTTCGCGCTGCGCGGCTTGGCGCAAAGCCTGGCTCGCGAGCTTTCGCCGCAAGGCATCCACGTTGCCCATGTCGTGATCGACGGCGGCATTCGCAGCGCACGGCGCGCCGATCCGCCCGACCGGCCGGACAGCACGCTCGATCCCGACGCCATCGCGCAGACTTATCTCAATCTGCTGCAGCAGCACCGCAGCGCCTGGGCGTGGGAAATAGAGGTGCGCCCGTGGGTCGAGAGGTTTTGAACCCGCCGTCGTCTCCAGCCGTTTATAGTCACGCCATGCCGGGATTTTTCGGAAAGTGCGCCCTTGTTGCTATCGCGCTCGTCGCCGTCGCGACCAGTGCCGATGCGCAACAGCGTTATCGCCACCGCCGCGTGCCGCGCGAGTTGGAACGCGCCGCGCCTGCCGTCTCCCTTGACAAGCGCGACACTGTGGTAACGGCGCCTGGTCCCTTCCAGGGCCATCCATATTGGCTGTCGCTTGCCCAATGCGGCGGCATGTATTTCAAGCTCAATGTGCTTTTCACGGATGCCGCCGTGCGTGCCCGTGTGATCAAGCCTGACCCTCACGCCAACGCCGAGTTTACCCGCAAGCTCAACGAAGCCATCCGCACCGCAACGACATATTTCGACGGTGCCGAGAACTTCCTGCGCACCGATCGTCAGCTCGATCGCGATAACGCTGTCCTTACCTACGACGGCCAGTCGCGCGCGGCAGGCGATCGCATACAGGCTATCGAGGCCGGTCTCGCGGCTGTCAGAGCGTGCCCGGCGCTTTATGAAGCATGCCGGATCGGGCATCCGAAGATCTGTAGTGAAACCCTCGCGCCGTTGAGTTGAAGGCCGTCGGAAAGGCGCTACGATAGGCGAGGGGCCGAGGAGATGAACTCATGAAGCCATTGCTTGCGGCCGCCGCAGCGTCTCTCTGCCTCGTCGCGCTCTCCGCGAATGCGCAAAACGGGCCCGCGCCGGCTGCGTCGCCGCCGGAGACGCCGGCTGCCAACATTCCGGGTCTTGGCGAAATCATGACTTTGCAGCAGCTGCGCCATATCAAGCTGTGGTTTGCCGGTCACGCCGGCAATTGGACGCTTGCCGATTACGAGATCGGCGAATTGAACGAAGGCTTCGAAGACGTCGACAAATTGTTGGGCGGCGGCACGGTGGACAAGATGGTCGGCGCGCCGCTCAAGGAATTGCAGAAGGCGGTTGACGGCAAGAGCAGCACGGCATTTGCGGCCGCCTATGATAGGCTCAGCGCGGGCTGCAACAGCTGCCACCATGCACTCGACCATGCCTTCATTGCGATCCAGCGTCCGACATCGCTGCCGTATAGCGACCAGACGTTCGCGCCGCAGAAATAAGATCACCGAAGCAGCCATTGTCCGTTCGGTTGGCGCGCGCTCGACATATTCAATTTAGCGCCATGTAGAAACGTTCGTCGTAAAGCGCGCCCTTGATCGGTATCAGTTTTGCGCGAAATGCTCGCGTGTGCGCCGCCACGGCATGCGCGTCGGCGGCTTTCATGTCGCTCCATTCCTCGACAACAGTGAAATGGTTTGTGTGGTCGTCCTGCTGCAGGACGTCATAGGCGATGTTTCCCGGATCGTTGGCGGTATCGGTGCTCATGTCTTTGAGCGCCGCCATGCAGGCCTCCTTGCCGGGGGGAATGACGTCGATATGGGTCACGACATAAATCGCGCCGGCTCGATTCTCGCCTTTGGCCCGGCCGAGATATAGCGCGTGGTCGTTGCGCACGTCATTGGGAGCATCTTGTATCGGCTTGAGCTGTTCGGAAAACTGCGCGGTGGCCGCCGAATGGTCATGCGCATCGAGCGACGTCTTGCTGTTCCACACCTCGACAATGGCAAAACGGTTAGGTCGCTCGATTTCGGTGAGCACGTCGAAACGCAAATTGCCCGCCTGTTTGCGGCTTTCGTCCCGATACTGCTTGAGGAGCGTGGCACCGGACCCGGCGGCATTCGGCATCAGTTCGACGTAAGTGACGAGATAGACAGGCTCGCTCTGCGCGTGCGCGGTTCCGGCAAACGCTGCCGTCAGAAATGGTCACGGCGGATGCGAGTCCAATAAATGTGCCGAATGCGCGCACAATCGCCTCCCATTTGTCTGCGTGGCTTGATTTGCCTGCTTTCTCACCTGTGATCGTAACGACAACGTGAGTTGCGTCAACGCATCATGCCGCTCGTTCGGCACATTCAAATCCCACATTGCGTTGACGGGGATGGGCCAGACAGGAGGCTCTACCGATGGCTTATCGTGTTTATTCGGGCCCGCGTGGCTCGGAGTTGATTTCGCCGCTCGACAAGGATCGCCAGCTCTACAAGGAATTCACTCTGCTCGACGAGGCAATGAGCTGGGCTCATCACGTCAACGAGAGCGGCCGCGTGACGCTGTTGATCGAAGGCGACGATGGTACCCGGATCACCCGGCAGCAAATCGTGACCGCGTTGAAGTCCCCTGAACTGGAGGACGGCCGCGCTGCTTGATCCGCGTTTGGCCGATATTGATCGCGCGACGTTGCCGAGCACTCTTGCCGCCCGCGACAGCCTAGCGGGCGGTAGCCGTTTTGGTCATGGCGCGCAGAGCGTTCGGATTACCACGCAGGTTGGCGGAGGCACGGCTCACAAAGCGAGCGATGGCAGCGCCGCCAGATCGGTCACAACCTGCACCGGGGAATGCTCGGGATACTCCTTGGGGACGCCCGCGCGATTGATCCAGATGGGGCGAAAGCCGAAGGCGGCGGCTCCCATAACGTCCCACCGGTTGGAGGAGACGAACACGACGCGCTCTGCCGCAACGCCGAAACGGGAGGTCACGAGCGCGTAAACTTCGGGCCTCGGTTTGTAGAGGCGCACGGCGTCGACCGAGAGCACCGCATCGAGCAACGGGCCGATCCCCGACGCCTCGACTGCCGCATCGAGCATGGTGCGGCGAACCATTGGAGAGAATGGCAAGGTGTACGCCTCGCGCTTTCAGGGCGGTGAGCGCTTCCCGTGCGTCGGGAAAGGCGTCGAGGCGGCGATAGGCATTGAGCAAGTGTGGCCGGAGCGCGCGATCGATCGATGTGAACCGATCGAAGGCGTAATCCAGCGCGCGTTCGGTCAGGGTCCAGAAATCGGCGTATTGGCCGGCCAGCGTCAGCGTCCAGCTGTATTCGAGCTGCTTCGTCCGCCAGATCTCGGAGAAGCGATCGGCGTCCGGGCCGGCCGCCGCCCGATGGCGCCCGATCGCCGCATGGACGTCGAACAGCGTGCCGTAAGCATCGAACACAAAGGCGTGAGCCTTAACGTTAATCATTTTGCGAACTCCGGCGCGGTAAGTTTAGTGACAAAGATCGTGTCAAAGGAAGGCGCGGAATTTAAGGGCGGAGTCATTCTCGGATCGTTCCATGAGCAAAACCGTCACCTGGTCGAAGACAGCGACTTTTTTCGAGAACGATTGGCACGATGGCAATGTGCCGATCATGGGGCCGCGCACGCACGCAGCGTGGCTTTGTACTTCGGTGTTCGACGGCGCGCGCGCGTTTGAAGGCGTGACGCCCGATCTCGACCTGCATTGCGCGCGCGTCAACGAATCCGTCAAGGCGATGTACCTCAAACCGGTTGTGCCGACCGAGACATGGATCGCGCTGGTACGCGAAGGCCTCAAGCGCTTCGACCGGGATGCCGAACTATACATCCGGCCGATGTATTGGGCCGAGGACGCGGCCGGCGGCGCGGTGCGGCCGGACCCCGAGACGACGCGCTGGTGCCTGACGATGTACGTGGCCCCGCTGCCAAAGCCCACCGGCACCGCCATAACGCTGTCGCCGTTTCGCCGCCCGACGCGTGACAGTGCACCGGTCGAGGCCAAGGCCGGCTGCCTTTATCCGCAAAATGCTCGCGCCATGATCGAGGCGCGCGCGCGTGGTTTCGACAATTGCGTCATGTGCGACGCACTGGGCAACGTCGCCGAACTCGGTACCGCCAATCTCTTCATGGCGAAGGACGGGGTCGTCTTTACGCCGGTGGCGAACGGCACTTTTCTCGCCGGCATAACGCGCCGGCGCGTCATTGCTCTGCTGCGGGACGCCGGCACGACGGTGATCGACGCAACGCTGCGTTATTGCGATCTTCAGTCGGCGGACGAAATTTTCTGTACCGGCAATTACAGCAAGGTTACCCCGGTCACGCGCATCGATGACCGCGAGCTTCCACTGGGGTCGTTCTACCGCAAGGCGCGCGCGCTTTATTGGGATTACGCGCACGCGGCCATCGCTGCGGCCGCCTGATCGTCACGGCTGCCTCACTCTACGGTCAGCTTTGTAATCGAGCGGCCGCGGATGTCGTAGACGCGCGCGAAGACGATGCCATCGCGAACGACCTGCAGCAGCACGGGTGCATCGAGCTTGGCGCAATAGAACTCGCCAACCGACAGAGCGAAATCCGCCTGCTCGGGAGCTGCGAGTTTGAACGCCGGTCCGAGCGTCACCCAGACCGGCGGCTCCGGTCCACACACCGCCACTTTCCATGGCCCGTTCGGCGGCGCCTCGTGGTGTTGCGCCAAGTATGCGATCAGCCCGCGTGACGCCTGGGTCAGCGAGAGACCCCAGTAGTCGAGCATGAACAGTTGCCGCGCGCCTTTCGCGCCGCCGACGAAATGGTTGAAGTCGGTGTACTCGTACGGGTGCAGCCGGACCATATCGATAACCGGCGAAATCGTGCCCGCGGCGAGCGCGACGGCGCCTGCCGCAATCGCAACACGGCCGTAGTCCGCAAGCCGGCGCCCGATCCAGTCTCCGGCCAGTCCGCCGAGCATGGCGATCGGCGGCACGACGAACAAAAGATGCCGGATGCCGTTGAAGATGTAGGGCAGGGTGATGATTGTCATCAGGATGGGGAGCGACACGGCGAGAACAACGGCCAGCAGCGAGGCTGGCCGCTTCGCGTCGGCGCCGTTTGCGGGACGGCAGATCGCGACGAGCGCCCCGACAAAGCCGCACAGACCCAGCGCAAGCATCAGTTCCGGGAGCTGTACCGCCAGCAGCGTTGGCACGTAGCTGCGCGGCATGTGCACGATCGAAACCAGCCGGCCGTCGAACAGGTCATTCCACGGCGTAACGAAGTCGTGCGAGAAATAATGCAACGCCCGAAACGGATTGAGCGGCTCTGCGACGCCCCACGGCCAAACCAGGCCCATGACCAGGTAAGCGAGCAACGCGCCGGGGATAAACGGGAGCAAGAACGTTGCGCAGTCTGCGGACGCCCGTTTCAAGCCAGACAAGCGCCATCCGATCCCGACGATGAGCAACAACGACAGAAATGCCTCGATGATCGCGAAGCCTCCCAGGACGCGCGTGCCGATGGCAAGGCCGAACGTAACGCTCAGGAGCGCTGTGGTAGCGGGATGCGGGCGCGGGTATTGCTCGATCGCGTGCACGATGCCGAGCAAGGCAAGCATCATCACCACTGCAAATGGCGCATCCTTGCAGTTGATGAACATGTGTCCGTAGAACAGCGGACAGGTGGCGAGAAGGATCAGGGCGATCAGGCCGGCGAGCGGGCCACCGAGCCGCCGCGTCAGTCGCCAGACCACGAACAGCCCGACAATGCCGATGACCGCGCCAAGGAGCCGCCGCGTCGCGAATGGATCGAATGGCAGGATTTTCGACGTCAGCGCGGCGAGGAGATCAAAGCCGCCGCCGTACATGTAGAGATTGTCGAGCGAGAACGCGCGCTTGTCGGTGAAGCCCGACGAGTACAGCGACACCAACAAGTGGCCGTAATGCGATTGGATCCAGTCGTCCCAGCCGAGCCCGTAATCCTGAAACGTCGCCGCGGCGATCACCGCGACCGCTGCCAGAATCGCAATTGCGCACGCATCCGGCCATCGCTCGGCTTGAGCGATGTCGGCACGTAGCGGCATGACCATTGTTGCCGAAGTCTGCACGATTGGCTCGTTCCAATCCCATGCGCCCACGGCAGCCTTATAGACTGCCGCAGCAGCGGGAGCATCTTTGACAGGCTGTCGCAATCGGCCGGACGTCGGCGCGAAAAGCAAAAAGGCGGGGTCCGAGACCCCGCCTTTCCATCAATCGCGTTTACCGCAGCCTATTTCATTGCCGCTTCGTACATCTCGGCGACGTAGTCCCAATTGATCAGGTGGTCGATGAACGCCTTGAGGTAATCGGGCCGGCGGTTGCGATAATCGATGTAGTAGGAGTGTTCCCAGACATCGCAGCCGAGGATCGGCTTGGCGCCGTGGACCAGCGGATTCTCGCCATTCGCCGTCTTGGTGACGATGATCTTGCCATCCTTGACTGCGAGCCAGCACCATCCGGAGCCAAACTGGGTGGCGCCGGCCTGGGCAAGTTCTTCTTTCACCTTGGCGAGCGGGCCAATATCGGCGGTGAGTTGCTTTTCCAGTTTGCCGGGCAGCTTGTCGCCGCCGCCACCCTTCTTCATCCATTTCCAGAAGTGGATGTGGTTGTAGTGCTGGGCGGCGTTGTTAAACAGCCCCGGATTCTTGCCGAACGTCCCCTTGAGGACCTCTTCGACCGATTTGTTTTCCCACTCCGTGCCCTTGGCGAGATTGTTGCCGTTGGTCACGTAGGCCTGATGGTGCTTGTCGTGATGAAATTCGAGCGTCTCGCGCGACATATGCGGGGCCAGCGCGTCATACGGATAGGGCAGTTCGGGCAGGGTGAATGCCATTGGTCTACTCCTTAATGTGAGGGCGATTCCTGAATGTGAGGCCTAGCCGGGCGGGGCTTTCCCGCTGGGAAACCGCCCGGACGAGAGAAAGGTTCCTCTAGATAGGCCCAATCATGGGGTTTGGGCAACGCCTGCTGAAGCCGTGTGAGGCGACCGGGCCTGTTGCAGGGTTAACGGGGAGTCCGAAGACCCAGTATTCACCATGGTCCGACGCCGATACCGACGCAGTTACAATGCATTAGGATATGCGCGAGGAGAGGCGAGGCAGCTTGGCCGGCGTCGTCGGCGCCCCGTTCCAGTAACCGGAAAAGGGCCGTTTTATCTGGTCTTGGGAATTAAAGCTTGCGTGGTCCCAGGATGGCGGCCAAAATGGCGCGAAAAAGTGGTCGTCGCGCGTTAGTTCGATGACCAGGGGACGCGTTTATGTATGCGTTTTTGTTGACGCTCGGTGCCGTCATGATTGCGGCCGGCTTGGGCCTGATCGCATCGGGCTTCTCGTTCAGCCAGCATGCCTTCGATCCGACCAACGTCACGCCGGGGATCGTTGCGATTACCGGTGGCTGCATTCTCATCGGTCTTGCATTCGTGGTGCGCGCGCTTTTGCGCGTTGAGTACGCATTGACGTTGCGCCCGATGGCGCGGCCGACGTCGCTCGGCGAAGTGGTTGGCTTGGCCACCTCCGCCGCACAGGTGACCACGTCGGCCAAGGCGAAGGTGGCGCCACCGCCAATGCCGATTCCGGCGGATGTGGCGCCGGCACTCGAGCAGACAACGCCTCCGGCCGTCCGCATTCCAGCTTTGGAGAGTGCGCCGATTGTCGAAGACAGCAGCGTGTCCTTGCTGCCGAACGGACCACTTCGAGCCGAGGACGAGATCGTCCAGATGAACTATGCGCCGCCGCCGCGGTTGAACGGCGCCGGACATGCCAAAACGGCCCAACGGGTTGCAGGAAATGCGCAGCGCCGGCCGCAACAGCAGCCGAAGGGCTCGCTGTTTGATTCACTCTGGCCGAAAGCGCAACGCGGTGCTCCAGAGGCACCGCCAGCCCAGGCTGTGCAGATCGTTCCGCCGCCTCCGCTCGCTACGCCGCCCGCGCTTGAAACGGTCCCGCAAGTGATACCCCCGCAGCCAGTTGCCGCTACCCAAGAGGCGGCGGCGGCGGCGGTGTCGATCCTGAAGTCAGGGGTCGTCGAAGGCATGGCCTACACGTTGTATTCGGACGGATCGATCGAGGCCCAGTTGCCGCGGCGGAACCCTCCGCTTCGGATCGATCACCGAATTGCGCAATCATATCGAGCAGAACAGCTGACTATTTCTGCGGCGTTGGATCCTGCCTGACGCAGGGTCACGCGGCGGGCGTAGTTTGGTGCAATAGTAGAGCACAGCGTTGAACTGCAATATCGGCGCGAAATTCTTGCCGGTTTATTGCTTTTATTGAGTTTATGTAATATAGACTTCCCCACAACGTATAGTTTTCGCAGTCAAGCTTTTGCGGCGCGGGGCGGCCCAAGTTTAGACAGCGTATGCCTTCGCGATCGATCCGCAGCAGGAGGATCACGTGTATGGCCGACAATTCCGGTGAGGGCAGCTACATCGAGCTGACCGCACAGATCGTATCCGCTTACGTGGGCAACAATCCCGTTCCCAGTGCAGAAATCGCCAGTCTGATCGGGCAGGTGCACGCCGCGCTCAAGCGTGTCTCCGGCGGACAGGTGAGCGTACTCGCCGAACCGGCCAAACCGGCGGTGTCGGTCAAGCGCTCGATCAATTCGGACTTTCTTGTCTGTCTGGAAGACGGCAAAAAATTCAAATCGCTCAAGCGCCACTTGCGTACGCAGTACAACATGACGCCGGAGCAATATCGGGAAAAGTGGGGGCTGCCCGCCGACTATCCGATGGTTGCGCCCAATTATGCTATTGCACGCTCGCAGCTTGCCAAGCAGATGGGGCTTGGTCAGCAGCGTCGGCGTCGCAAATAGCGGCCGGCCGTTCCCCTATCGGAGTTTCAGACCGAAGCGCTCGCCAAGGCGGCGTTCGCATCACGGTGGATGCGCTCGACCATCGAACGGAAACCGTTGGAGCGCTGCGGCGTGAGATGCTCGCGCAAGCCCATACGCTCAAACAGCGTGACGGCGTCGATCTCAAGAATGTCCTTCGCGGCCTTGCCGGAAAACATTGCGAATAACACCGCGATCAGCCCGCGCACCAGATGGGCATCGCTGTCACCAACGAAAATCAGCACCGGACCGTCCGCGCCGTTCCGACGCACTTCGGTTTCAAGCCAGACTTGGCTGGCGCAGCCTTGCACCTTGTTGGCGTCATTATGCGCCGCCGGAGCAAGCGGCGGCAGTTCCCGCCCGAGTTCGATCAGGTAGCGGTAGCGATCGTCCCAATCGTCGAGGACTTCAAAATTGTCGATGATTTCTGCGATATCGGCCATTGTCCAAGCGTCCACGTCCTATCGTCTATATAGGATGGCGGGCGGCTGCGGTCGATGTTGCGGTGAGTGAATTGTCGGCGATCTGAACCGGTAAAATCGGACGGTGGCGGCTAGATCGACTTTCTGAGCGGCGGTCCGCGCCAGGCCGGGGCAAGGTCGGAGGGCGTAAGGGTGTTCTCCGACGAAGCGCGTTGCAGGGGCGCTGCCGCCGGTTCTGCCTTGGTATCGCTCGTTGCCGGTGAAGCCGCGTCGTGCGACGCGAGAGCTTCGGTCAACAGTTCGTAAAGCATCTTGGCGCCGGCCTGTGCCCGATAGCCAATCGTCGTGACGAGCTGCGAACCCACGGCGCAAGCGTCGGGCTCGCGGCCGCAGAATCCCTTCAAATCGTGGACCGTCGCCGACGCTGCCGAAATAGCGTCAGTGGCGTGAACCTCGTTGCTCGCCGTGTTGTGCTGCGCACCGCCGGTTGGCAGCAGAACCAGCACGACGCCGAGCCAGAACGCCATTCGCAACAGGAACATCATGAGACGCACATCCCCCCCGGCACGCGTTGCCGCCACGGGACGTACGCTAGCAGTCAGCATTGAAAACCGCGTTCGCTGGATCGGATTGTTTTGGCGCATAATTGACGAGAATAAGCCGCAAATTTTCGATCAATTTGATAAACATCCGAAACGAAAAATTATTTACGTAAAATTTGAGCGAACAGCGAATGCGGCCCCGCTTCCACTCCGGCTGTATGGCGCTCGTCACCCCGACTTGCGGTACGCATTGACGGAGAGCCCGAACGTGCACGCCGAGTGGCAACGAGCGATTTACCATGTCGGATGAAACCACCGCCACAGGCAGATACAAAGGCCGGGAGCGGCATCTCGCCCCGGCCTGCGGGCATGGCCTTAGTGTTCGCTTAAGCGTGCTCTGACACGATTAACCCACATAAAAAGGGGAGCGCGTCTGCACGGACGGGCGTGCGATGGGCAAGTGGGTGTCTTTGCACCAATCCGAGACTATGTGGAGACGCTGGTGCATCCCTCGGCGTTGCACGATCCATTGATGACCGCGCGTCATCGCGCTTTCATCATGCCTCGGTTGCTCGGCAGTTTCGCCGCGCTGGCGCTGTTTCCGCTCTATCTCCTTGCGCGTGGCGCACCGAGCATGCTCGAACTGCTCGTGCTCGGCTGGCTCGTCGCGCCGATCCTGATCGCTTATTTCCTTTCACGCACCGGCCGCTACGAGAGTGCACACACGCTTTCGGCTCTCGCGCTGACCGGACTGGTCACGATGGTATCGGCGCTGTCGGGCGGCATCGAGTTGTTTGCCGCGATCTGGCTCGTGGTCGTGCCGCTCGAAGCTGCGCTTTCGGCGTCACGCCGCGTCGTTGCCGTCGCCTCGACGCTGGCGCTCGGCGCAGCGGGCCTGCTGGCGCTGCTTGGCGCGATCCATCTGCTGCCGCCTGTACCTGCTATCGAGCAGGCACCGCTCGTCGCACTCGGCATTGTCTCGGCCACCCTTTATGCGACAGGCTTGGCGCTAGGCGCTGAAGGGTTGGCGCGCACCAGTTTCCGGCTGCTCGATGCCGAGGAAGCGCGCTATCGTCTGCTGGCGCACAACATGACCGACGTGATTATGCGGCATGGGCGCGATGGCGCCGTTCTGTTCGTTTCGCCGGCCGCCGATGCGATGTTTGGCTCGTCGGCCGCGACCTTGCTCGGGCACGGTCTGTTCGAGCGTGTCCACGTCGCCGATCGGCCGGCCTATCTGACCGCGATTGGCGACGCTGCGGTTCTCGCCGAGAGCCGGTCCGTCGAGTTTCGCGTCCGCCGCAATGTCGTCGACGCGTCAGGCCGCCGCGCCACGCAATTCTTGTGGGTCGAGATGCTGTGCCGGCCACTTGAACAGCCCAACAAGATGTTCCGGTGGCGAAGCAACGCGCGAGGTCGTCGCCGTGCTGCGAGACGTGAGCGCCCGCAAGCAGCATGAAGAAGCAATTGAACACGCGCGCGCCGAAGCTGAACGCGCCAACGCGCGCAAGAGCCGCTTCCTGGCGACGATGAGCCATGAGTTGCGGACGCCGCTCAATGCAATCATCGGCTTTTCGGAAATGCTGACCAACGAATTGGTGTTGATGCTCGATCAGAAGCGCCGCGCCGAATACGCGGGCCTTATCAATGAGTTGGGTCACCACCTGCTGTCGGTCGTCAACGGCGTTCTCGATGTGTCGAAAATCGAGACGGACAATTTCGAGATTACGCCTGAGCCGTTCGCCCCGGCACAGGTTCTCGACGGCGTGCTGTGAGATGGTTGCGGTGCGCGCCCGCGAGACCGGCGTTACCGTTGAGAAATCAATCGGCGAAGACCTTCCGGAGATGAACGCCGATAAGCGTGCTCTCAATCAGATCCTGCTCAATCTTTTGTCGAACGCCATTCGGTTCAGCGACCGCAGCGGCAAGGTGATGCTTGGCGCGCGAGCGGAGGCGGGATCGATTGTCATCACCGTCGAGGATAACGGCGTCGGCATCAGCGAGGGCGATCTGCAGCGCATCGGCGAGCCATATTTCCAGGCGCGCGCATCGTACGACCGCCGCCATGGCGGAACTGGTCTCGGCCTTTCCATCGTCAAAGGACTCGTGCGTCTGCACGGCGGCGAGTTGTCCATTCGAAGCCGCGTCGGAGAGGGTACCCGCGTGACGGTGCGAATGCCGCTCGATTGCGAGCGGACACACACGGCTAACGAGTTAGCTTCGTTCGGCGGACATGATGCCGCCAATCGTATCGGACATTTCAAACGACCAGTTCCGGCCGCATCCGTTGCAGCCTCGCCGGCCGGCAATGAGATTACGCCGTCAGAAAACGAAATAGTGGTGAAGAAAAGTGCCTAAGCGCCGCCGTGAAAATCGTGGAGCAGCCGCTGGCGCCGCAAGTGTCGCCGGTGCGCTGATGTTTTCGGTATGGGCAAAGGCGACGCGGCGGCCCGTCGACACGTGTGCTGTCCTCGCCGCGGTTGCGGCATCCGGGATCATTGCCGTCAACGCGCTGTTTTTGCAGTCCGGTTCGTTGCCGACTCCGTTCAGCGTGAATGTGCCGATGCCGGAGCCAGCACCAGGCCCCCCGGATACCGCCGCGGGCCGCTCCGACGCGTTGAAGCCCCAGCCGGTCAGTCACACGGTCGAGGTGTTGCGTTCGCCGCCAGGTGCAGCGGCACGGCGGAACGATCCGATAGGCCAGCTTATTGGCATGTCGTCGCGGATCATTGCCGTGCAACGGGCGCTCGCCAATTACGGCTATGGCCAGATCAAGGCAACAGGAGTGCTCGACCGGCCGACAAGCGCGGCCATCGCCCGCTTTGAGCGCGAGCATGATTTGCCGGTGACTGGACGGCTGTCGGACCGGTTGGTCAGCGACCTTTCGGGCCTGGTGGGACACCCGCTCGACTGACAGTCCGATTTGCGGCCGGCGCCGAGGCGAGTCATACCTCTCTCCTGTTTGCTGTGAGTTGGAAAATGCGCCTCAAATCCGCGCTCTGGGTTGCGGCCTATATGCGCCGCTGTCAGGTCGAGGGTGTCTTTGCCGTGCTCCGCAGACGCGGCGCCGAGGAGGCGGGCGCTGTGTTCGTGCGCATCAGCAGGCTCGACGGTACATCGGACTTGTTCGAGCCGGCGCCACAAAGCGCGTTCGACGCCGCGTCATCCGCACCGCGTGCGTTCAGTCCCAGCTTCGACAAGCAGCCGGCGCCCGATGACACGGTCGACGCCTATCTGGCGCGCCAGCTCAAATTCGATCCGGATGTTTGGATTGTCGAAGTCGAGGATCGCTCGGGGCGAAATTTCCTCGAGGTCGTCGCGGCCTAACGCGCTCGCCGGTCTAGGACGCGTCGCGCCGCTCGAGGTCGCGTGAGGGCGGGGAAACTCGGCGGGCCGCAGGGGTAAGCTGCGCGCGCAGCCTGTCTTGGGATTGCGGCGCCTGATGCGCCGCCGCAGCACTCTCGCTCGCGCCAATGGCAAGCGCCTGCCAGACTTCAACCAGATCGAGCGCTGCCTGGACGTGCATCTCATCATAAAGCGTTGCGAGGGCGAGGACGCGTTCTACCGAATGGCCGATTGCGGTATTAATGAACAGCAGGATGCGGTGGAGTTGATCGCGGGACACGCCAAGCGCCTTGGCGGCGACGACGACTGGTTCGCCGAGTTCATCGCCCGCAATGCGGCGCGCCTGCTCGCGCGCTATGCCAAGCGCGCGCGCGAGTTCGCGGGCAAAATCTTCGCGCTTGCGGGCAAGCACGGATGCTTCGAGCCTGCGGCCGACTGCTGGATCATGGATGACGCCAGAATGGACGGCTGAAGCCGGCGCGACAACATGAAGATTGAGCAGGATGAGCCGCCGTTCCTGCGCGCCGGCTCCAAAAAACAGTTCGTTGAGTTCGCCAGCCAGATCGATGTCCATCTTGCCGTGCGGCTTGGCGGGCTTTGAGCGATCCGGAGCCCAATCGCTGACGGTGATGAGCGTGGTCTTCGTTTTGGTATTGGCAATGCGCGGCTGTGAAGGGGCTAGCGCGCGCAGCGGCGCCGCGACTTCCGGCAGGTCGGCGGCCAGTTTTTGTATGACCGGCGCCGGGGGCGAAAGATGGTGCGCCAGGCGGGTCGCGACGGCCACCCGCGTCGGCACATCGACGGACTCAAGGAGCCGGAGCGCCAGTTCCGTGTAATGCCGGTCCTCGTCGGGCGTGTGTGCCAGTTTCTGTACATAGAGATCGGTGAGAACCCGCAACAATGTCGGGCGCATGTCGACCCCGCCGCCCAACCCGATCTCGGTGAAGGCTTGAAGGCTTGACAAACGCGGCGCTTCCATCGGGCGTGGCTCGATTGCAACAGCTACGAAGAGATGATCCGCCGCCTACCCTAAGGTCTCCACGTTAGCGGAGCGTTAACCTTGCATGCCGCTTAATCGCGATGACGGCGGCATCAGCAGGCTGGATTGAGTGACGAGCCGACCGTCAGGGGAAACTGACTGGTGGGCAACGTCATCAAATTTCCGGACGAGGGGCGTATCGTGCGCTTCGGGCGGGCCGACGGAGCGGAATCCGCGACCATCATTATTTTGCCCGTCGTGCGCATCGAGCGATATGCCGACGCCGCGGTCGACGAGGCCGAACCGCACCCGCCCGCGAACAATGGCGGCCGGCGGCGGGTGAGACGCCGCTAGGCGTCAGCCAGCGATGGCGCCCCATTCCCGATATCGCCGCAAGATTGCACCTCCGCTTCTGACGCTGATCGGGCTCGTGGCGCTTGCGGGCTGCACGAGCATTGGCGACTACGGCCGGATCGATCCGGAGCTGGTGGTTACCGACGGCATTCACGACTGGGTGGGACGGGACGCGGCAAAGCACGCCGGATGGCCGGCGTCAAAGGACAGATTGACTGAAGACGAACGGGAGTTGCGCGATCTCGCGTTCCCCCTGATCGAGCCGCCTTATGAGCGGCAGCGCTGGGACGCCGTGATCTACGAATACGGCATCGATCGTCTGATGCGGCGCGACGTCTGGGTCTTCGACCGGACCGCTTATTACAAGCATTTGCTGGCGAGATGGGATCGTTCACCGTCGGCGCGCTACAATCAGCTTTCAGACGACATCCGCAACGATACCGTGCGGATCGAGCCGTTCTTCGTTGTGGCGCGCCGCGTCGCCGATATCGATCGCCGGCGTCTGGCGAGCATGAAAGCTGTCGCCGATCTCAGCCCGGCGGAAAGTCTCAACGCAAAGGCGCGGATCGCCGAAAACGGTCTGGTCATCGCCTGGGTACAGCACTCTCTGAGCGAGCGGTGCGCCAGCTACCGGTTTGCGCTTGAGCATTTGGCCATCGCCGAGCCGGAACAGGAAGCCGGCGATGTCGACCTAAATCTCACCCAGCTGCAGCAGCGGATCGCAAACTACAATCTGGTTGCACCAGTACCGCGTTTTGCGGCCGCGCCGGTCGCGGTTGCCGTAACTCCAGTAGTGCTTCCGCGATAAATCTACTGCACTGGTTCATTGCGGCACTGTGCGGCTGCGAGCGCCTGTCGCGCCATCGGCAGGAGACTTGGCACCGGCGCCAGCGCGCGCAGCACGATCAGACCGGTGGTCGTCGGTGAATCGATAATCAGCCGGTCGGCGGCGGTCACGTCCTCTTCTTCGGGCACTTGTGCGTGTTGCGCCGGCGTCATCAGGTCCAGTTCGATCGCCCGCTTGCCTGCGGCGCGATCGTTGATGGCGTAATAGGCAACGCTGTTGCGTGTATAGAACGTGACCGACGTATAGGCGTCGCTGACCGGCGCGTTGAGCTTGATCGTTCCTCCGGTCAGATCGTAGCGGCAGACCGCCTCGGCAAAGGCCGGATCCATGAACGGCATGATCGAGCTCTTTGGCGTCGGCGCGGCGAGCGCCACCATTGTGTTGACCGGGGTTATTGGCATCAGCCGGGAATAGGCATCCTGCGTCGCCGCTCGCGGCATGGCCAGCACCGTCGCCAGATGGACGATGCCGCCCAGCAGAATGCCGCCGAAAATCCATAACAGCCAACGGATCATGAGCAGCTCTTTCGCTCCACCGCCGGCATCGGTCCTTCTTTCATCGTCGCGGTCGCAACCCCGATCGGTGTGTCGTAGAGGCGCCACACCAGAACGAACCGCTCGATCCCGCCTGTCGGGAGCCAATTGCCCGGCCGCGCCTGCGGCGCCACCATGATGGTAAAGTGGCCGTCCACATCGCGGACAATTTCCTGGCTGGTGAAGCCATGCCGATCGATCGCATTGGCAACGAGACCGCCGCGGCCATTGTAGAGCGTGACGGTCCAGTAGCGCGCCGGCGGGGTTATGCCGCTTAACGCGAAGGTGCAGCGGCCGTCGAGTTGTTGCCCCTTGTCGTCGGCTCGAGCAAAGAATGCCACGCCATCACCGATGCCGATCGGCAGTTCGCCGTCGCGCGCAATGCTGGCGTGCGCATAGGGATCGATGTCCTGCGATCCGGTTTTCGGCCAGGCAGTCCAGGCGCCGATGGTCAGCGAGCCAAAGGCAATTCCGCGCGTGAGCGTCAGCCAAGTCGCTCCCAAGCCGATGGCTGCTGCCAACAGGAGCGTGAAGAATGATCCGAACAGCAGACGCATGGCCGATCGCGCTCAGTCGCCGCGCGACACCGCGGGTGCCTTCTGGTCAGCGACTGCGGTGATCGTGTCGGATCGATCGGGGCCGCCATTGCTGTCACGGTTGCTGTCGGTGTCGATCACGCCGAGCCGTGCGGGCGGCGAAGCCTGAGCGGCGAGCGCATGGTCGGCCTCATCGAGGATTTCCTCAAGATGGACGAGCGCTTCGGTGGCCTTGCGGGTGAGAAGGGCCGGATGCGGCTCGTCAGCACCCTTGAACGATCCCTCGGTCACGGCGGGAGCGTGCTGCGGCGGCGGCAGTCCGGGCAGTTGCCGCAATTCCACGCCCTGGTGTGCATAGGCCATGATGTCATGCCACGTCATGGCGGGCAGCGTTCCGCCAGTCATGTGCTTGGTCGCGGTAAAGTCGTCGTTGCCCATCCATACGGCGCCGACGAAGTTGCCGGTATAGCCGACGAACCAGCCATCGCGCCAATCGTTGGTGGTTCCGGTTTTCCCGCAAGTCGGAATACCGTCGAGCTGGGCGCGCTTGCCGGTGCCGTTTTCGACCACCGAATTCATCATCTTCATCATGTCCATGGCGACTTGCGGACTGAGCACCTGTCGCGGCTGCGGGCCGTCGCGGTCGAAGCGCCACACCAGCTTGCCGGTTCCGGTACGCACTTCCAGCGCGGCGTGCGGCGTGACGGCTTTGCCGAGATTGGGGAAGGTCGCATAAGCGACGGCGTGTTCGAGCGGTTCCACGGCGTCGGCGCCGATTGGCAGCGATGGCGTATCGGGCAGCGGCGTGACGATGCCCATGTTGCGCGCCGTCTGAACGATCTTGGCGCGGCCGATCTTGGCGTTGCCGCCGCCGAGCGCGATCGAAAGCTTGACCGGGATGACGTTGATGGAGCGGGTCAGCGCCTCGATCAACGTGACCGAGCCGGCGAAGCTGTTTTCATAATTGTGCGGGCACCAGTTGCCGATGCATACCGGAGAATCGACGACGACCGAGTTTGGCGTAAAGCCGTTGGCCAGCGCGGTCGCGTACACATAGGGTTTGAACGAGGAGCCCGGTTGCCGCATCGCGTCGGCAGCACGATTGAACTGGCTTTCGTCGTAGTCGCGGCCCCCGACCATGGCGTGTACGGCGCCGTCGAGGTCGGCAATCACGACCGCGGCTTGGCTCGCGCCGTATTCCTTGCCGTGGTCGCGAAGGTTGGCGTCGACGACATGCTCCGCATAGCGCTGGAGATTTGCGTCGAGCGCGGTGCGCACCACGAAGTAACGGTCGGTCACGGATTTCGGGAACGTTTCGACGAGCTGACGCATCTCGTCGAACGCCCAGTCAAGATAGTAGTTCGGTGCGTCATCTTCGTGGTGATAGATTGGCGTGGCAGGATGGCGCCGCGCGCCATAGACCTGTCCTTCGGTCATGAAGCCGGCGTTGACGAGATTGTCGAGCACGACGTTGGCGCGTGCGCGCGCCGCCGGCAGGTTGACGAGCGGAGAAAATTTGACCGGCGCCTTGAACATGCCGGCGATCATCGCGGCTTCCGGGAGCGTGATGTCGCGTACCGATTTGCCGAAATAATACTCGGTCGCCGCATCGACGCCGAAGGCGCCGCCGCCCAGATAGGCGCGGTCAAGGTAAAGAGCGAGAATCTGGTTTTTGGTCAGATGCGCCTCGAGCCAACTGGCGAGGAACGCTTCGTTGATCTTGCGGGTGTAGGTGCGCTCGTTTGACAGAAACAAATTCTTGGCGAGCTGCTGGGTCAGGGTCGAGCCGCCCTGCACCACGCCGCCGGCCTGCGCGTTGGTGACCATGGCGCGGAATGTGCCGAGAAAATCGATGCCGAAATGTTCATAGAAGCGGCGGTCTTCCGTCGCCAGCACAGCCTTGATCAGGATGTCGGGCATTTCGCTAAGCGGCACCGAATCGTTATGCTTGATGCCGCGGCTGCCGATCTTGTTGCCGTAGCGGTCGAGGAAGGTGACCGCGAGATCCGACTTCTTGAGCCAGTCCCCCTCGGATGTCTGCCGGTAGGCGGGCACCGAGAGCGACAGCATGAGGAGGAGGGCGCCGGCGCCGAGTGTGGCCATCTCGTCCAGCGGTTCGACGAGCAGCCAGCGCCGCCATCCCGAGACATGGAACCGGTCCATCGCGGCGGTGAAGCGCTCGTAGACCTCGCGCGCCCACTTGCCGCTGGCGAATACCGCAAAATCGATCCGCGCATCGATGTCGAGCAGAAGGCGTTTAAGCTTCGGCCGCCACCTATCGCCCGGATCGGGGAACATGTCCGTCACGATTGCACGCTCCGGGAAAGGGCTTGGCCCGCTCGATTAGCCTGTTGCGCCGGCCACGATTCGGCTCGCGGCAGCATTGCCGGGAAAACACAGGCGCGACAACGTTTAGCCGACCCGGTGTCGGCGGCCAATGCCGCGCCCTTTACAGGGTGAATGGAAATTGGGGGCAAATTTGGCTTAGACATCCGCGGCCGCGCAATAAATGAAATGTGTTCAACCCGAACCAACGCGGGCTTGATACCGTCGTTCTTGGAGAACATTATGGCAACCGATCCTGGCCGTCCCGCCGCTCCCGAGGAGACGCCGTTCTGGCGGCGCAAGTCGCTGGAAGAAATGACGGATTCGGAGTGGGAGAGCCTCTGCGACGGCTGCGGCAAGTGCTGCCTCAACAAGCTCGAGGAGGAGGGCACCGACCGGACATACTATACCGATGTCGGCTGTCGGCTGCTCGATGGACAAACCTGTCGATGCCGCGACTATGCCCACCGGCTCGATACGGTCGACGATTGCGTCCGGCTCACACCGGAGGCGCTCAAGACCATCACCTGGCTGCCGCCGTCCTGTGCCTATGTTCTCGTCGCCAAGGGCAAGGACCTCTACTGGTGGCATCCGCTGGTGTCGGGCGACCCCGAGACAGTGCATGCGGCGGGCGTTTCGGTGCGTGGGCGCGTGCAAGCCAGTGAGGCGCAGGTTCCCGACGACATGCTTGAGGACTACATTGTCAGCTGGCCGCTTAAACTGCCCAAGCGGGCGCGACGACCGAGATGAATGTCCCGGTTCGCAAAGCTCAGCAGATACAAGGGCTCGATGCGGCCAGCCGCGGGACAATATTGCACGATATTGCCAAGTCCGTTCGACCCAACGCCGTACCGTGATCGGCGCCGGCACCAGTCTCCGGGAGACGAAAAGATTCAAAAGTTTTTGATTCCGGTCGATACTCTCAAGCGTCAGTTCCCCGCATCCGCCACGCACGCAGGCATGGAGACTCTCGTGACCCTAGCCGTCGCGCCGTTCATATCCGCTTTCGCAGCCTGGACCCGTCTTCCGCACGCCTGCTCTGCGGGCGGAGCGGTTGCCTTGCGCAGCGGCGCACGCCAAGTGGTGCAAGTTGCCCGCGAGCGCGCTTCGAGGGCTTTATTGTCCGGCAGGGTGCCTTCTTTCCCGCGATGACGAGCGAATCGACCACCCAGGACGTTCGGGCGGCCGCCGCGGCTGTTGCCTCATCGGCGGCGCGGGCGCCTGCGTCGGCTTCGTCGGCGGCCGAGCAGGCGGTTGCGCCCGTGCTCGACCACGCCACCGTTCATACCATCGTCGCCGGCATCATGCTGGCGATGTTTCTGTCGGCGCTGGAGCAGACCATCGTCGCACCGGCATTGCCTGCGATCGGCAGGAGTCTCGGCAACGTCGACAACCTGTCCTGGATCATCACGTCGTATCTCCTGGCGCTGACCGCGACGACACCGTTGTTCGGCAAGCTGTCCGATATTTACGGACGGCGCACCGTGCTCATGCTTGCAATCGGCATATTCATTCTCGGGTCCATCGCGTGCGCGCTGGCGCCGACGATCTGGATGCTGGTGCTCGCGCGTGGACTGCAGGGCATCGGCGGGGGCGGCTTGCTTCCGATCGCACAAACCATCATCGCGGATCTGCTGTCGCCGCGCGAACGCCCGGTGATTCAAGGGCGCACCTCGATCATGTTCATGAGCGCCAGCATTCTCGGCCCGGTGCTCGGCGGTTTCCTCACCGACCACCTGCACTGGTCGCTCATTTTCTGGATCAATGTGCCGCTTGGCGTCGTGGCGCTGGTGATGACCGAACGCGCGTTGCGCCGTTTGCCGCGCAATGACCGGCCGCACCGGCTTGACGTGGTCGGGGCTGCGCTGATGGTCGGCGCCGCGCTGGTGCTCATGCTCGCGCTCAGCCTCGGCGGCACGCATTTCCCGTGGGCATCTTTGCAAATCGCGGGGCTGTTGGCGGGGTCGGTGGCGCTGTGGGTTTTATTCGCGCTGCGTCTTCTCACGGCGCGTGAGCCGTTCATCCCGCTGGCAATTTTGCACGGCCGCGTGACCAGCACGATTACCGTTGCGGCATTCTTTTCAATCGGCACCGTGATTGGCGTGACGATCTATATGCCGCTCTACTGCCAGACCGTGCTTGGCGCCTCCGCCAGCGTATCCGGCCTGGCGCTGATCGCCTATATGGGCGGCGCAACGCTCGGCTCGCTGATCTCGACGCGCTTTGTCGTGCGCATCAAACACTACATGCGGGTGCCGATCGGCGGCCTGATCGTCGGCATAGTGGTGCTCGTGGTGCTCGCCACCAACCCGGGGCAGCACAGCCTCACCGAGGTGGTGTCGCTCCTGTTTGTTCTCGGCCTTGGACTGGGCCCGATGTATCCGGTCAGCACGATCGTCATGCAGAACACCGTCAAGCCGCATCAGCTTGGCACTGCAACCGGCACGCTTAATTTCTTTCGGACGCTCGGCGGCGCCATCGTGGTCGCGATCTTCGGCGCCATCGTGCTGAGCGGGATGGGGGAGGGAACGTCGGCGGCGACGCTCGAAACCCTGGCTGCGGGTCATGGCGATCTCGCAACCGCCTTTCATTGGGTATTCATCGCGGCGGCGATCTGCCTCGGCATTTCGTGCGCCTGCGTCCTCTTTGTCGAGGAACAGCCCCTGCACGGGCCGCTGCGCGCAGCGGCGCAACACACGGCCGAATAGCCGTCCCGCATGGCTGACCGGCAATGATTCCCTTGCGCAACCGCAAGCGCGGCGCAAAGCTGGGTAGATTTTCCTCCCGGGGGCGCGGCGAGTGTCGATCACAGCACCGAATCGGACGGCCGCAACCGCGCCGGAATCGCCGCAGCAGGCTGTAGGCGAGAGTACCTCAGCACCACCCGCTGAGCGCAAGCTCGGCCGGCGCGAAGTGGTCGCCATTATCGGCGGCTTGGCGCTGGCGATGTTTCTCAGCGCGCTCAACCAGACCATTGTGGCGACAGCACTGCCCACGATTGGCCGCGCCTTCGACGATTTCGAGAATCTGTCCTGGGTGATGATTGCCTATCTGCTGACGTCGACCGTAGTGGCGCCGCTCTACGGCAAACTCAGCGACATCTACGGCCGCCGTGGCATGATGCTGGTGGCGCTCGGTGTGTTCATGGCCGGTTCGGCGGCAAGCGCCGCGGCGCCGAGCATGCTGATGCTGATCCTCGGCCGCGGCCTGCAAGGCATTGGCGGCGGCGGCATCGTGCCTTTGGCGCAATCGATCATCGCCGACGCCGTGCCGCCGCGCGAGCGCGGCTACTACCAGGCCTATACCGGCTCGGTCTGGATCATTGCCGGTGGCGTCGGGCCGGTGCTGGGCGGCGTCATCGCCGAGCATCTGCACTGGTCGATGATTTTCTGGCTCAACGTGCCGCTGGCGCTGGCAGCGGCCTTTCTCTCGCATCGGCAATTGCGGCTGGTCCCGGTGCACGAGCGTTCGCACAAGATCGACGTCGTCGGCGCACTGCTGATGATGGCGGCCGCAGTCGCACTGCTGCTCGCGCTGACCTGGGGCGGGACCCGGTTTCCCTGGTTCTCCCAGCAGATCGGTCTGTTGCTGGGCGGATCGGTGCTGCTGACGGGCGTGTTTATCTGGTGGGTGCTGAGCGCCCGCGAGCCGTTCCTGCCGCTCGCGATCATGAAAAATCCCGTCATGCGCGCCGGCAGCCTGACCTCGGCCTGCGCGCAGGGCGTCGCCATCGGGCTGACGATCTATGTGCCGATCTACTACGAGCTGGTGCATGGGCTGTCGGCAAGTGACTCCGGCATCGCCCTCATCCCGATTGTGATCATGACGACGCCCGGTTCGTTTTTGTCGGGGCGCTGCATGCTCTACCTCGATCGATACAAGTGGGCGCCGCTTATCATGCTCAGCATCGCCACCGTGGCGGTGGCGTTTCTGGTGTTCGATCCGTTGGCGCCGGTCTGGGTCGTGGCGACGGTCACCGGTCTGATCGGCATGGGGACCGGCAGTTCATACCCGGTGGTGACCGTCTCAATTCAGAACGCGGTCGCTCACCGCGAGATCGGCATCGCCATGGGGGCGATGAATTTCTTTCGCGCACTGGCAAGCGCATTCGTGGTGGCGGTGATGGGCGCCATCATGCTCACGCATCTCGGCACCGCGCCGCAACGCGGCAGCGTATCCTCACCGGTGATCAGCGTGGCCCAGAGCGTGACAGTCGATCATCTCGCGCGCACGTTCAGCCATATCTTTGCGGTCGCCGTCTTCTTCCTGATCATCGCCATCATTTCGCTGATCGTCATGGAAGAGCGGCCGCTGCGCACCACCGTCCTGTCGACCTCGGCAGCGCGTGAGCCCGCCGCCGATCCCGCCGAATGAGGGTACGAGATTGACTCCTTTTCCGCCGACCGAAGCCGTAATCGTCACGCCCTGCGCAACAGCGGCCACAAGCCGTCGAGCGACGCGCTGATTGCCGAGCGTGCTCAACATTGCATAGAGGTTTTCGGCGGCGGCCTTGTCGATGGCCTGCGCGGCACAGACATCGAATTTGGCTTTGATCTGCGCCGTGGTCATCGGCGCTTTCACCGATCCGCTCGGATAGTATTTTGCCCGCTCGATCTTGCGACCGGTTTTGAGCGTGATCGTCACCTTGGCGGGCGCGTCGTCGAGCAACTCGGCGTATTCCTGATAAGTCGTGACCGAAACTTTTTGCGCCGCCGCGCGGACGGACTCGTCCTGCAGCGCCTGTTCGGTGAACGCGGCCAGAAGCGGAGCGCCATGCACCAGGCTGTAGGCGGCAAGATAGGGCGCGCTGAACTTGGCGGCCTCAACTGTATTTGGATAGCGGTCGGTGATATGCCCGGCCGCCCACTTCGTGATCGCGACATCGACATGCGCGATGTCGGCGATTTTCACGGTGTCGCGCAGTTCCAGCGCGGCATCGATCGCGGTGTGACCAAGTCCGCCGCAGGGATAGGGTTTTATGCTGTAGCCGTAATCCACAAGGTCGAAGCTCTTACCCAGACTGGTGAAGGGCTCAAGCGATACCGGCAACCCGCGTGCAAAGCTGGCGTAGTAGCCGTTCTTGCCCTCGAATGCTTTGTCGTTTGCGGTAAATCCGCGCCCGCCCAGCATGGCGGCCAGCACGCCGTCATGAGCCGCATGACCCGCATGCAGCGGCTTGGTCATGGTGCCGAAATTGACTGACAGGCCGCTCGCCAGCGAGGTGGTGATGCCGAGAATGTGGGGAATTCGCTTTGGGTCGATCTTCATAAGCCGCGCGCAGGCAGCTGCGGCAGCGATGACGCCGATGGTGCCGGTCGAATGCCAGCCGGAAGCGCGCAACGCCAGTGGCGCTGCACGGGTGACGCGTCCCGCGACTTCGGCGGCGATGATGAACGCGGCCAGCATGTCCGCCGAGGTGGCGCCGCTGGTCTCTGCGACCGGCAAGATAGCCGGGATGACGCCGGCGATGGTCTGGCCGGCAAAGTAGGTGAGATCGAAATCCATGTCGTGCCCGGCAACGCCGTTGGCGAGAGCCGCAAGCTGCGGTGCGGCGCGCAATGGATGGCCAACAATCGTCGCTGCCGGCGTGCTCGCGGTAAGCTTGATCACATCGCCGACGATGGCGGCCGGCGGCAACTGACTTCCGGCCAGCATGACACCAACCGCATCGACAAAGGCCGTGCGGCTGCGCTCGATCGCAATGGCAGGCGCGGTCTTCAGATCGAAGCCGACGACAAAATCGGCGATGATTTCGCTCACCGGCTTCCCTGGCGCGACAGATGTGCCGGGAGCAGACGGTTGCTGTTGCGCAGCCGCCACGGTGGGGAGCCCGACAACGCTTGCCGCGGCGGTGCCGAGAAAAGCGCGGCGATCGACGATATTAAAGTCGCGGTCCGTGGCCATGGCGTTGCTCCCGGGTCTAGGTAAGCGCTGGTGCGCGGGGCGGTATGTTTTGTCCGCAAGCGTATCGGCTCGGCCGCTGCGACGAAAGGACTGGCCAAGCCGGTTGCTCAAGCCGCTTTTCGCCCGCACCTTGGCGACGTAAGCTGGTGGAAAATCAGGGGAGGGACACTTGTTGCGCAAATCGATTTTGCTCGCTGCTGTCGTTGCGGTTGCCGCCGCGTTCGCGGGCGCGGCAGCGCTCCCGGCGCAGGCCGATACGACGATCATCGACGACTGGTACAAGGCGAAGCTGCCGGCGCCGCCGCAGCTCAAGCCGGTCACGCTCGATGCCAAGACCACGGCGCTTCTGGTCATGGATTTCACGGTGCAGACCTGCACGCAGGCGCGCCGGCCGCGCTGCGCGGCTTCGGTGCCGAAAGTGAAAAAATTCGTCGAAGCGGCGCGCGCCAAGGGCGCGCTGATCATCTACAGCGTGGCCGTGCCGAAGTCGGTGCCCGGGCGATATCCTCAAGGACCTGACGCCGGCGTCGGGCGAAGAAGTGCTGCCGCCGCTCGGCCCCGACAAGTTCATCAACAGCAATCTGGAAAAGACGCTGCACGACAAAGGCATCAAGACCGTGGTGCCGATGGGTACGCAGGCGCAGACTTCGGTACTGCATACCGGCGGCGAAGCGGCATTGCGCGGCTTCAAGGTGGTCGTTCCGGTCGACGCCATGTCGGCGGATGATCTGTTCCCAGAGCTTTACACGGCCTGGCATCTCGCCAATGCGGCACGCATCAGCAACGAGGTGACGCTGACCAGGCTCGATATGATCGGGTTCTAGGAGAGCGTTGGTCTATTGCCCCGCGTGCTGTTTGAGTGCCGCCAGGTCGGCCTCGCTGCGGAACGTCATGACAGCAACCTTGCTGGTGCGCGAATAGGGGACGACCACTTCCATCTTGCCGTCCTTTTCCAGGAGGGAGATGTAACGCGCCTCGGTGCCGCGGGTCGGCAGGTCGAATGTCGCCCAGGTCTTTGCCGCCGGGTCGTAGCGCATGATCACGTCTGACGTCCAAATGTTCAGCCAGGCATCGTGATGGCTGTCGACGGCGATGTGATAGGGCTGCATGACGCCCGGACCGGGCAGCGGCACGAAGCTGGTCTTGAGGCTGTGAATGTCGATCTTCGCGAGATTGCGGCCCCACGAGTTGCCGACCCACAGTACGTCGCCGTTCTTGTCGGTGCCCATGCGGCGCGGACCCTGGTTCCACGGCACCGGCGCGTTGAAGTCGGGCTCGTTGAATGACGCATAGAACTTGCGGTCGGCGTCCGACATCGCGTCCTCCGGCAGGTCGACTGGCGGCAGCTTCAGCGCGACTGATTTTCCCGTGGCGCTGACGCCCTGATTGACGGTGTCGATGATCATCTCGGCCCACCAGCCGTTGCCGTCGCGGTCGCCGGCGGCGCCGTAGGTGATGCCCTTGCCGTTTGGCGTATTGAAGACCGGCGATTTGAACTCGGTGAATTTTTCCGTCACGGGATCGAAGCGCAGCGCGCCGTTTGGCGACGAAACCCAGATCTTGCCTTTGCCGTCCCAATCGACCGTGGTGGCGCCGCCGGTCGGCGACATTCCTTCCGGCGGCAGGAAAGTTTCGATCTTCTCGGTCTTCGGGTCGAGCCGGCACAGCGCGCCGCGCCCGACATTGCAATTGAACCAGATGATTCCGCTCGGATCGCGCGTCATGCCATGGGTATTGGCGGCGAGCCCGCCCGACGAAAACACTTTGAACATTTTCACCTTGCCGCTCTTGGCATCGATGCGGCCGATTGAGGTGTCGTGGTTGGGCACGTTCGAGGTGAACCACAGATTGCCGTCGAGATCGGCCCAGGCATCGTGCACCAGGGAGCCGCGCCGCGACGGCGTGCCGTTGAGCCAGTCGCTGCCGTCAGTCATCGGCGTCTTTGGCGGCACGGTCATGTCGGCTTCGAGCGGGACGTCGTATTCCTTGAATACGACGCGCGCCGTTTCGCCGGACGGCCGCGGCCGCAGCACGATCTTCGCGGCGCTGTCGCCCGGGCCGCGCACGCGCGCCAGATAGGCGGCGAGTTCCTTCTGGTTATGATCGATGACGCCCTGCGGCTTATGGTCGGCGCCGAGATAGACGCCCGACACATTGACGTTCTTCATCAGGTCGAGGACGGCGCTCCAGCCGGCCGCATCGAAACGGTGCTGCAACGGATAATTCGGCTGATGGCAGCCGGTGCAGTTGTTTTCGACAATCTTCTTGAGCAGCGCATCTTGCGGCGTTGCTTCGGGCAGCGACGCCATGGCGAGATCGCCGGGCAGTTGCTGGAAATAATCGCCGGCGAGCGGCGTCAGCGTAAAATTCTGCCGGCTGTTGGCGGCGAGGTCGACCGAGCCCTTCGCGGTCGCAAATGACAACGCCTGCGCCCAGACGCGGTAATGTCCGTTCGGCAGCGGCGGAAAATAATAGTGACCGCTGGTGTCGGAGAACACCGTCGTGGTGATGGTACCGCCGTCGGCCTTGGCCGACACCGTCACGCCGCTCAGGGGCTTGCCGTCCCCTGAATTCACCGCGCCGCTGAGAAGCGCATCCGCGTTCGCCGCGTACGAAGAGAAGGCTGCACCGAGAGCGATCGCTACGCCGAAGGCAGCAGCCTGAATTGTCCTTGAATGCATCATGGCAATGTCCTTCGTTCGTGTGCAACCACGTCAGTCAGCGCCCGCGTCGCCGCGAGTTTTGCGCGGCGGCGGCGCTGCTGGCGCCGGCGAAATGGTCTTGATGTAGGCGACGATGGCGTCGATCTGCGGCGGCTTGAACTGATACTTGAAGCCCGGCATGCGCGGCGTGCCGTTGGCAATCACCTCGTGCATGACATCGGCCTTGCCGCCGAGCGAGTCCTTCGACAGGGCAGGGGCGTAGCTGCCGCTCGTGATCTGCGGCGCGTAATGGCAGACGACGCAGGATTGATTGACGAGCCGTTCGCCGAGCTTGACCTGATCGGGCGCAGTCCCGTCCTGCGCTGCCGTGGCCGTTGCGGTGACAAGCATCGGCAGAGCAACTGCGATCAACGCATGGCGCACCATGTGGCGTATCCTCCCGTGCGGCGATCGGTTGCCGCTACATTGCATCGTCTGTGTTCAGCCGCGTCGAAACTTACTGCGCCGCTTGCTTCTTCAACGCGTCGATCTCGGCCTGACTGCGCAGCGTCATCACCGCGACCTTGCGGGCGCGGAAATAGGGAAGCGCGACCTCGGTATCCTGGCCGGGGCGTTCGAGCAGCGAGATGTAGCGCGGCTCGGCGCCGCGGGTCGGTAGATCGAACGCTGTCCAGTTTCCGGTGCCGGGGTCGTAGCGCATGATGCGATCGGCGGCCCACAGATTGGTCCAGGCGTCGTGGTTCTTGTCGACCGTCACATGGTAGGGCTGCTGCTCGCCGGGCAGCGGCACGAAAGTGACCGTCCTGGTGTGAGTATCGATGCGGGCGAGATTGGCGCCCCATGAATCGCCGATCCAGAGGACGTCGGCGTTCTTGTCGGTACCCATGCGCCGCGGGCCTTCGGCCCACGGCATCGGATTGTTGAAATCGGGCTGGTCATAGGTCGTGTAGAATTTCTGTTCCTCAGGCGTCAGCAAGGCCTCCTGCGCCTTCACCGGGGCGAGCTTGATCTCGGAGACAGTTCCGGTTTTGCCGTCGCCGACGCCGATCGTGTCGAGGATCATTTCCGCCCAATAGCCGTTGCCATCGCGGTCGGACGCGGTGCCGTAGGTGATGCCGGTGCCGTTGGGCGTCTTGAACGTCTTCGATTTGAACTCGGTGAACTTATCCGCGGCCGGATCGAAACGCAGCGCGCCGTTCGGCGCCGACGACCAGATGTCGCCCTTGCCATCGTAGTCGACCGTCGCGGCGCCGCCGGTCTGAATCATGCCAACCGGCGGCAGATAGACGGTGATCTTCTGCGTCGCCGGATCGAGCCGGCCAAGGCCGCCGCGGCCATTGTTGATGTTGAACCAGAGAATGCCGTGCGGGTCGCGCGTCATGCCGTGCGTCGCCGCAGCAAGTCCGCCCGGCCCGGCAATCCGGAACAGTTTCACCGCGCCGGTCGCGGTGTCGATATGGCCGATCGTGGTGCGCTTGTTCGGAATATTGCAGGTGAACCAGAGGTTTCCCGTCAGATCGAGCCACGCATCGTGCACGCCCCAGCCGGGGATCAGCACCGACGGCGTGCCCTTCGACCAGTCGCTCCCATCGTTCTGCACAAAATCCGACGGCAGATTGGTGTCAGGATCGAGCGGCAGATCGTATTCCTTGAACACCACGCGGGCGGACTCGCCCGATGGCCGCGGTTCGAGTTTCACGTTCATGTCGCTCTTGCCCGGGCCGCGCGCGGCGGCGAGGTAAGCGGCGAGCTCTTTCTGATGGAAGTCGAGAATGCCGGACGGCTTGTGATCGGGGCCCGAGATAGGTGCCGTAGACGTTGACGTTCTTCATCAGGCCGATGATGGCGTTCCAGCCGGTTTCGTCGAAACGGTTTTGCAGCGGGAAGCTTGGTGTGTGGCAGCCGGTGCAGACGTTGCGGACGATGCGCTTCATCCGCTGCTGCTCCGGCGTGCCGTCGGGCAGCGCATCGAGCACGAGGTTGCCGGGCAATTGCTTGAACGTTGCCTCGGCATCGTTCATCGGGTTGAGCGAGAAATCCTGCTTGCGGTTGGCTGACAGATCGACGTCGCCTTTGGCGGTCTTAAAGCTCAGTGCCTGCGCCCACACCCGGTAATGCCCGGACGGCAAAGCCGGGAAAGAAATATTGCCCGGCTTCATCGGTGAACACGGTAGTGGTGATGGTGCCGCCGTCGGGCTTTGCCGAGACGGTGACGCCGCCCATCGGCTTGCCGTCGTCCGATTTGATCGTGCCGCTGAGCAGTGCGTCGGCGAAGGCCGGGGCGATCGCGAGGATTGTGGCGAGCGCCGTGAGGTTGGCGAGGATGAGACCGCGTGTCGTGCGCATCGATGTCTCCACTTTGCTAGTCGGCACCGGGAGAGTTGACGGGTTTGGCGGCAGCCGGCGCGGCCGGCGCGGCTACCGGACGGGTTTTGATGTAGGCGACGATGGCGTCGATCTGCGCCGGCGTGAAATCGTATTTGAAGCCCGGCATACGGGCGGTGCCGTTCGCGATGAAAGTGCGGATCGCGTCGGCGTTGCCGCCAAGCGTATTCATCGACAGCGCCGGCCCATACATCCCGCTCAGCAGCGTCGGTTTGGTGTGGCAGACGCGGCAGGATTGGTTGAACAGACGCAAGCCCAGCAGCCTCTGATCTGCGTCCAGCCGGCTGGGCCATGACACCTGACGGCACATTTACAAGCGCGCAGAACACAGCGAGCGCTCCCGCCCAACGCCTCATGCCTTTTCCTCCCGTCGCTCTGATCTGTCCCGGCTGGGGAGCGATTTTCATTGCTTCGTCGCCGCCTGCTCCGCAGCCTTCACGTCAGCTTCGCTGCGGAACGTCATCACCGCGACCTTGCTCGAACGCGCATAGGCGAACACCAGCTCTTTGAGGTCCGGGCTTTTCCAGAAGTGAAATGACCCGCACCTCGGTGCCGCGCGTCGGCAGGTCGAACAGCGTCCATTTGCCGGGTATCGCCGGCGGGAAACGGTTGGGCCAATGCGGCCGGCGCACCGGCGGCGACGAGGAACAGAAGTGCGAACAGCGTTGCGCTGCGCATGTTCCGGCATCCTCCCTGAGCTTGAGGCTCTTTTTTTGTCAGGCTACGCCGCGGTTGGGCAGAAAGGAAGCGCGGCTGCGCGACGAACCGCACTGCGGAAAGTGCATGTCGTGGTCGCCGGAACTGTGCAGCGCAGACTGCGGTGACATGTATGAATTCCGGGTCCTGGTGCGCAACGTCTGAAGAAACGCTCTGCTTGCCGCGGCTCACCGAGAAGGGCCGCTGCCCACGCGCGACGTTGTGTCGAACTCCTTCCACTTGCACCGATAATTTCATTCAGGATACTCGCCGCCGGCCTTGCGCCGGTTCGCAAGCGCCGGGCGCGTCTGGCTGCTCGGACCGCGGGGCCTGGGGAGGATTCGGTGATCAAAAAATGGCTGATGCTCGCGGCGATCGTGGCGCCGGCGATGGTGTATTCGTCCGCTTCTCAGGCCTACCAGCTTGCGATCAGCCAATATGGACGCGTGACGGCGACGCTTCCCTGGGCCGTCGCCATCGAGAAGGGCTATTTCACCGACGCCGGCATCAAGATCGATCAGGTGATTGCCGGCGCGGGCGGCGGCACCACGTTGCGCAATGTGCTGGCCAGCGATCTTCCCTACGGCGAAGTCGCGACGTCCGCGGCCATCGCCGCCAAGCGCGCCGGACTTGATGTCGTCATCGTCAATTCGGCGAGCAGCCATATTGGCGAGATCGCCTTGGTGACCGATCCGAAATCATCGATCCAGACGATGGCCGACCTCGCCGGCAAGAAGGCCGCCTATACGGCGCCAAAATCGACGAGCGACGTGCTGCTGCATCTGGCGCTCAAGGAATTGAACCTCACCGGCAAGGTCGAGACAGTCGCGACGGGCGGCTTCGGCCCCGGTCTGACCGCGCTTGAGACCGGCGCGGTCCAGGCCGCGCCGCTGATCGACCCGATCCTGACCCTGCAACCGGAAAAATTCCGCGTCGTCATGCACTTTGCCGACCTGATCCCGCGCATGACCTGGCTTGTCGGCATCACGACGCGCGACTTTGCCAACAAGAATCCCGAGTTGCTGCGCAAGCTGATCGCTGTGCGGCTGCGGGCAGTGAATTTCATCTATCAGAACCGCGACGAGGCGATGCGCATTTATGCCAAGGTCTGGCGCGAGGACCCGCAGAAAGTGGCGACGTATTTTCCCAAGTATTTCGGTTATGACGGCGAATGGACCCACGGCGATTTCGAGCAAGCAGGCCTCGCCAAGATGTCGGAGGGCTTGCAGCTCGTCGGCGACGTCGACAAGCCGGTCGATTGGAAGGCCATGATCGATCAGGAGTTCCTGCCCAAGGATTTGCAGAAGCCGCTGTGACGCGGCTCGAAGATGCGGCTGCACCACCGAGCATAGGAGCCGGAGCATCCCGCTGCGCATGACCAAGGTGGGAGCGACGCGCGCGGCGCTGGTCGCCGGCGCGTTTGTGGCGCTGGAAATCCTGTGCCGGCTCGGAACGATTCCGCGCGCGACGATGATACCGCCGAGCGAAATGCTCGCCGCCTTGTGGCAGATCCTCGAGAGCGGCCGCGCCAATGCCGATATCGCCTTCACCATCGTCAATACGCTCGCGGCTATCGCGGTGTCGGTGGTGCTGGGCTTCTGGCTCGGCGCGGCGCTGCACGCGCTGCCCCGTGTGCGCAGGGTGTTCGAGCCGCTGCTGTCGGCCTACTACGCCGTGCCGGTCTTTATCTTTTACCCGCTGCTTATCGTCGCGTTCGGCGTCGGCCGGACCGCGCTGATCGCAATGGGGGCGATGTTCGGCATCGTGGCGATGATCGTGAATACGATGATCGGGCTCGATCGCGTGCCGCGCGTCATCGGCCGCACCGCGAGCGTCATGCGGCTCGACCCGATCCGCCGGCTGCTCTTGATGCGCCTGCCGGCGGCCGCGCCGCACCTTGTCACCGGCATCAAGCTTGCGGTTGCCTATTCGGTGATCGGGATCGTTGCCGGTGAATTCATCCTGGCGACGGCGGGCATCGGCAAGCGAATTGCGTTCGGCTATCAGGATTTCGACAACAAAACGATGTACGGCATGCTGTTGCTGTTGCTGCTGCTGGTGACGGCCGTCAACGGCGCGCTGTCGCGATGGGAGAAGCGTCTGCATCATCGCTTTGGCCGGCAATGAAGGCGCAGCACTACGATGCGGTTCTGCTGGTGGCGGGTTTCCTCATCTGCTGGCAGCTGCTCTACATGCTGGTCGGGCCGGACGTGGTTTCGGCTCCGATCGCGACGCTGACGCGTGCCGCCGCATTGTTGCGCACGGAAGATTTTTGGCACGACGCGGCCAGTACGGGCGCGGCCTTTGCCTATGCGTGCGCTATCGGCATCGTGGGCGGACTGGTGTTTGGACTTGTCGTCGGCCTGAGCCGGTTCGCCGCCGAGGTTGCCGATCCGATCCTCGGCACGGTGTATTCGATACCGAAAATCACGCTGTATCCGATCATTCTGTTGATTTTCGGCCTGAGCCCAGCCGCGCAGATCGCATTCGGCGTGATCCACGGTATCTTTCCGGTGGCCATTTTCACCATGAACGCGGTTCGCAACGTTGCGCCGGTGCATCGCCGGACCGCGAAGGCGCTGCGGCTGTCGGGGTGGGCAACGATCGCGACCGTTTTGGCGCCGGCAGCCATTCCGGAAATTCTCTCCGGAGTCCGCATCGGCATCGCCGTGACGCTGCTCGGCATCCTGATTGGCGAACTGTTCGCCTCGTCGTCGGGCATCGGCTACGCTCTGATCCGGGCGACAGAACGCCACAACGTGGTTGATATTTTCGCGCTGACGCTGCTGTTGTTCCTGTTTGCAGTCGCCATCAATGCGCTGCTGCATGCGGGCGAGCGGCGGGTCAGTCATCAGGCTTGAACGCAACAGCGAGCAATCATGAAAACCAGCGAGCAGCGGATTCTGACCACCCATGTCGGCAGCCTGCCACGTACCGAGGCGGTGGTTCGGCTCCTCGATGCACGTGAGGTCCGTGCCGGCTACGACGCCGCGGAGTTCGACCGGACCGTCCGGCAGGCCGTGCTCGACGTCGTCAAGCGGCAGACCGAGATCGGCATCGACGTCGTCAGCGACGGCGAAACCAGCAAGATCAGTTACGCGACCTATGTGCACGACCGGCTCAGTGGCTTCTCCGAGGAGGGGATGCCCGGCCCGCCGAAGCCGCACCTCGATGTCGCGCCGTTTCCCGAATTCCGCAAAAAGATGGCGCAATTCACCGGCGCGCAGCGGTTCAAACGCGTCGTCTGCGTCGGGCCGATCAAGGTACAGAACCGCGAGGCGCTGAAACGGGACCTCGACAACATGCGTGCGGCCGTCGACGTGGCAAAGCCGGTTGAGGCGTTTCTCAATGCAGCGTCGCCCGGTGTGGTCGCGAGCTTTTTGCCCAATCGGTATTACCCGTCGCACGAGGCCTATATCGAGGCCATCGGCGAAGCGATGCAGGAGGAATATGCGGCGATCACGGGCGCCGGTTTTCTCCTCCAGATCGATTGTCCGGACCTCGCGATGTCACGGCACACCGGCTTCCAGGATCTGTCCGAGGCCGAGTTTCTCAAGCGCGCCGCGTTCCATATCGATGTGCTTAATCACGCGCTCGCCAAGGTGCCGGCCAATATGGTGCGCATGCACGTCTGTTGGGGCAATTATGAGGGGCCGCACACCCACGACATCGATTTTCGCAAGATCGTCGAGATCGTGCTGGGCGCAAAGGTGCAAGGCCTTGTGCTCGAGGCCGCAAATCCGCGCCATGCCCACGAGTGGGCGGTTTGGCAGGACATCAAGCTTCCAGAGGACCAAGTGTTGATACCGGGAGTGATCGACACCTCGACCAATTACGTCGAGCATCCGTCGCTGGTCGCCGAGCGCATTATCCGCTTCGCCGACGTGGTCGGGCGCGAGCGCGTGATTGCCGGCACGGATTGCGGCTTCGGCACCGCGGCCGGCTCCGGCAAACTCGATCCGGAAATTGCTTTCCTCAAACTCGGCGCACTCGTCGCCGGGGCGAAGGAGGCCAGCGCCCGGCTGTGGGGACGCTCCTGACCTACGCCCACAATTTCTTGCTCGCGATCGCGGCGCCCTCGACCAGCGCCCGCAGCTTCGCCCAGGCGACGTCGGGATGCACTTCGTCGCCGGCGCCTGACGTGCCGAACCCGCAATCGGTGCCGGCGATCACGCGCTCGCGTCCGACCACACTGGCAAAGCGGATCAGTCGCTGTGCCACAAGCTCCGAGTGCTCGACCAGATGGATGCAGTGCGAAACCACGCCCGGTATCAAAATCTTGTCGTCAGGCAGCTTCACGTCGCCCCATAGTTCCCACTCGTGCTCATGGCGCGGGTTGGCGGCCTCGAATACGTACGCGCCCGCGCGCACTTGCAGCAGCAGATCGATGTAATGCTTCAACTCGAAATCAAACACGCGCGGCGCGATGTTGACGCTGTAGCAGGTGTGAAAGCGGACCCGCTCGGGCGGGATGCCGCGCAGCGCATGATTGAGCGCCTCGACGCGCAGCGCCATGAACTTGCGGCAGTCCTCAATTGAGGCATCGGGCGTACGGTTATAGTGCGTCGCCATTCGAGGATCGTCGATCTGCAGCACAAAACCGGCGTCGACGATGGCTCGATATTCGACGCGCATCGCCTCGGCCAGCGCGGTCAGGTACTCCTCGCCTGTGCGGTAGTACTGATTTTCGTAATACAGCTCCAAATTCGACGGCGAGATCGCGGTGAGGAAGCCTTCCTCGGCTTTCGCGCCCTTGAGCGCCGTTTTCATGTTCTCGATGTCGGCGTGCAATGCTTCCTGGCCTACATATGCGACCGGCCCGCTGCACACCCATGCCTTCGGCCGCACCGTGCGTTTGGCCACGATCGCGGACGACCGCGCCGCGAACATCACGCGCATGTCTTCGTAGGCGGCCGGGAAGGCCAGCGAGTCGCGGGTGGCACCCGCGGAAGCGGACCGGGCTGTCGATTTCCTCGAGCCCTGAGAGCCGCTCACGCGCATACGCCATCCAGCTTACTTTGCTGTGCTCGCCGTCGTTGATGATGTCGAGGCCGGTTGCGGTTTGCCGCGCGACGATTTCGGCAATGGCGCGCTGCACGCGTTCGGAGAGAGCACGGGCGTCGTAGCTCTTGCCGAGCTCCTTGGCGTTGAGTGCCTCGACCAGATCGGCTGGCCGCGGCAGGCTGCCGGTATGGGTGGTGAGGATTCTGCTGTCGCTTCGCTTCATGCGGATTGCCATAACATTCGTGCGACACGACTGTCCAAGCGGCGCGATCGCATTTTTTTCTTCGGCTATTGGGCGGGGAGAGGCGAGCCCAACGCCCGCGCCGCTGAGATGATCCAGGAGCGGTAGCGAATGAGCGGCGTGATGCCGGTGAGGCCCCCGCATCCGCCGGTGAGTTTCGGCCCGGTCGACCAGCTCACTACGCCGACGATTGCGAACGTGCCGTCACGGTCGCGAAACGCCGGCGCGCCGGAATTGCCGGCACAGGCGCCGAGGCCTGCGGTTTCGCCTTTGGTGCGCGGATCGAACAGCCGCAGTTGCAGCGTGTTGGGCGTGCCGGTCGCCATCAGTATTGCGGCGCGCACCGTGCCGCCGGTGCGGCCGTCGCCGCGCACGGTGACGCCATAACCGGCCACCACGAAGCTGTCGCCAGCCGCCGCAGGCGAGGTCGCATCGTCGAGCGGCGCCGGCGGGATTTTGGCCGGCAAGGGCTCCGCGAGTTTAACCAGCGCGACATCGGCGGTGGCGAGGTGGCTCAGCAACAGTCTGAGGTCGAATTGCGGATCGCGTTCGATGCGGGTGATGTCCTTGAGCTGCGGTGTGCTGGCGCTCCACAGGTCGGCAAGTTTGTAATCGGAACCCGGCTGAACGCAGTGCGCGGCGGTGAGCAGCAGATCGTGTGCGATTGCTGTTGCGGTGCAGGCGGTCCCGTGAGAGCCGAGGACCATGACCACCGAGCGGCCGGCCCCGCCGGCGGCAGGCGGGGCACCGCCAACCATCGCGATTGCCGGCGCAGGTCGCGCCGCGGCGGCCAGCGCCCAGAATAGACAAAGCGCCGCAACCCGCGCCGCACCGCCGTTAACGACCATCGACACTCCCCTTACATCTTTTCGCGGCGAGACTACGTATGTTGAAGCTCGCCAACTTGCCCCAAAACAGCCGTTCGGGCACTGTTCAATACACGACGTCAGGTCGAATCATGCATGGCATCGGGCGAATTGCCTTTGTGGCGCTGATTGTGCCTCTGTTGGTACCGGCGCACGCGGGCGCACCTGTGCGCCCACCGCATCCGATACCAGTGGCCGGCTACGTGTGCCTCAATCATCAAGAGCGCCGGGCCGCCAACGAGAGTGGCAAGGTTATCCATCTCGCCGCTGCGATCCACTCGGCCAGAAAACGGATGCCCGGCGCCGTGGTGCGCGCGCGGTTGTGCCGCGACAAAAACGGGCTGGTCTACGTGCTGACAGTGCTGGCGCACGATGGCAAAGTGGCGCGGTTGACCATCGACGCCGTCAAAGGCACCGTTGTCGGCAACCGCTGAGGGAGCTTTTTTCTTTGCGCCTGCTTGTGATCGAGGACGATCCCGACCTCAATCGGCAGCTTTCGACCGCGCTGACCGATGCCGGCTATGTCGTCGATCGCGCGTTTGACGGCGAGGAGGGGCATTATCTCGGCGATAGCGAGCCGTATGACGCCATTATCCTCGATATCGGGCTGCCGAAGATGGACGGTATCTCCGTGCTGGAAGGCTGGCGTCGCGCCGGACGCACCATGCCGGTGCTTATTCTGACCGCCCGCGACCGTTGGAGCGACAAGGTCCAGGGTTTTGACGCTGGCGCCGACGATTACGTCGCCAAGCCGTTTCATCTTGAAGAGGTGCTGGCGCGCGTGCGCGCGTTGCTGCGGCGCTCTGCCGGACACGCCAAGAGCGAGTTCACCTGCGGCTCCGTGCGGCTCGATACCAGAACGGGACGCGTTGCGGTGGACGGCAACCCCGTCAAACTGACGTCGCACGAATACCGGCTGTTGTCCTATCTGATGCACCATACCGGACGCGTGGTGTCGCGCACCGAACTCGTCGAACATCTGTACGACCAGGATTTCGACCGGGATTCCAACACCATCGAGGTCTTCGTCGGCCGCATCCGCAGGAAGCTCGGCGTTGACGTGATCCAGACGGTGCGGGGTCTCGGCTACCTGCTCACGCCGCCCGATGCGCGCTAACTCACTCGCGCTGCGCCTGTTCATCTGGGCGGCCGTCTGGACGCTGATCATCCTCATCGTCACCGGCATCGCGCTGTCCACGCTCTATCGCCACGCCGTCGAGCGCGCATTCGACCGGCGCCTCGATGTCTATCTGCGCACATTGGTGGCCGACGTGGCGTCGCCCGAGGAGGCCGGTGGCGGCGACAAGTTTCCGCAGTCGATCGGCGAGCCGTTGTTCGAGCTGCCGCTGTCAGGCTGGTATTGGCAGGTGACGCGGCTCGATACCAAGACGCCGCAAGTGCGCTCCTCGCGATCGCTCTGGGATTCGGCGCTGCCGCATCTCGACAGCGGTTCATCGTCCGCTGACACCGAGTACCGCCAGGGTTACGCGCCGGGGCCCGAGGGCCAGAACCTGCGCCTTGTCGAGCGCAACATCGATCTGGGCGACGAGGGCAAATACCTGATCGAAGTGGCGGGCGACGCCTCCGAGATCGACGACGAAACCCGGAGCTTCAATCACGTTATCGGCGCCACGTTCGCGGCGCTGACCTTGGCGCTGTTGCTGACGACGGCACTGCAGGTACGCTTCGGCCTTGCGCCGCTCACCCGCATCTCGCAGCGCCTCGCGGCGATCCGTTCCGGACGTGCCGAGCGATTGGAGGGACGGTTTCCCGGTCGAGATCGCACCGCTGGCGCGGGAGACCAACGCGCTAATCGATGCCAACCGGGAGATTGTCGAGCGTGCGCGCATGCATGTCGGCAATCTGGCGCACGCGCTCAAGACGCCGCTTTCGGTGATCGTCAACGAAGCGGCGGCGCGTGGCGAGGACCCGCTGGCGCAGAAAGTGCGCGAGCAGGCCGAGATCATGCGCGATCAGGTCTCGCGGCAACTCGAACGCGCCCGGCTGGCAGCTCGCCTGACCGTCGTCGGCACGCTCACCGACGTGTCGCCGGTGGTCACCGCGCTCGCCCGCACCATGGAGAAGCTTTATCGCGACCGCGACATCGCCATCGCGGTCGACGTTCCCGAGCACGCCTTCTTCCGCGGCGAGCAGCAGGACCTCGAAGAAATGATCGGGAATCTGGTCGACAACAGCTGCAAATGGGCGCAATCGCGCGTTGCCATCGAGGTGATCGCCGATCGCGGCGCCGGACTCAGCCGATAAGGGTCAGCACCTGCCAGGAAGCAACGGCGCGGGGGACAGCGACAAACCGCGTGTGCGCATCATTGTCGACGATGACGGGCCCGGACTTTCACCTGGCGAGCGCGAGCAGGCGGCGTTGCGCGGCCGGCGACTCGACGAAACCAAGCCAGGCTCGGGCCTCGGTCTCTCCATCGTGGTCGAACTGGCTAACCTCTACAGCGGCGCCCTGACGCTCGGCACGGCGCCGATTGGCGGCCTGCGCGCAGAGCTGGCGCTGCCAGCCGGCTGAGACAGGTTCCGAGGCGACGCTCGCGGCTCCATGTCTGCGTCCAGAGCGGTCCTTGTACCGGCTCGCGCAACAGGCCAGCATGTTGCCTAATAAGGCTTGGAGGGGAGGGTTGCCCATGTCGCTGTCTCGTCGTCGTCTGTTCGCCGCTGCTGGCTCGACAGTTCTTGCAGGCGCCGTTGGCGCGCCGGTTGTCGTACGCGCCCAGCAGGCGGAATGGACCTATAAATACGCCAACAATCTTCCGGCGACCCATCCGATGAATGTGCGGGCGCGCGAGATGGCGGCCGCAATCAAACAAGAGACGAAGGGTCGCTTCGACCTGCAGATTTTTCCGTCGAGCCAACTGGGCTCCGATACCGATACGCTGAGCCAGCTCCGCTCCGGCGGGGTAGAATTCTTCACGCTGTCGGGGCTGATCCTCTCGACGCTGGTCCCGGCGGCCTCGATCAACGGCATGGGCTTCGCATTCCCGAACTACGATTCCGTCTGGAAAGCGATGGACGGCGAGCTCGGCGCCTACATTCGCGCGCAGATCGCGAAGGCCAACCTCGTTGTCATGGAGAAGATCTGGGACAACGGTTTCCGCCAGACCACAACGTCGACCAAGCCGATTGTGACGCCGGCGGATTTCCACGGCATGAAGCTTCGGGTCCCGCCGTCGCCGCTGTGGACCTCGATGTTTGAGGCGTTCGGCGCTGCGCCAGCCTCGATCAATTTCAACGAAGTCTATTCCGCGCTGCAGACCAAGATCGTCGACGGCCAGGAAAATCCGCTGGCCATCATCTCGACCGCCAAGCTCTACGAGGTGCAGAAATACTGTTCGCTGACCAACCACATGTGGGACGGCTTCTGGTTCCTGGCCAACAAACGCGCCTGGGAGGCGCTGCCGGAAGACGTGCGCGCGATGGTCGCCAAGAACGTCAATGCTGCCGGCCTGAAGAAGCGCGATGACGTCGCCAAGCTCAATGCCACGCTGGCGCAGGATCTCGCAGCCAAGGGCTTGAAATTCAACCAACCCGAACCGGCGCCGTTCCGCGATGCGCTTCGGGCCGCGGGCTTCTACACCCAGTGGAAAAAGAAGTACGGCGACGAGGCCTGGGCGATCCTTGAAAGAGCCGTAGGTAAGCTTGCGTGAACGGCGGGAAGGGATCGTGGCCGCTTCCGGCAGGCGTCATCGGTACGCTTGAGGCATGGCTCGGCTGGTTTGTCGAACTTGCCGTCGCGCTCCTGGTTGCCGCCGAAATTGTCATCCTCTTCAGCGGCGTCGTTACCCGTTACGTGTTCGGCCATCCACTGGTGTGGTCGGACGAGTTGGCATCAATTTTGTTCTTGTGGCTCGCCATGTTCGGCGCGGTGATCGCCTTGCGTCGCGATGAGCACATGCGAATGACGGCGGCGGTTGCGGTGCTGCCGGCGGTGCCGCGGGCAGCGTTCGAGATGTTTGCATCGTGCGCGGTATTGGCGTTCCTCGTCCTCATCCTGTGGCCGGCTTGCGAATATGCGCTCGATCAGGTGCCGATCACGACGCCCGCGTTGCAGATACCGGATGCCTGGCGCGTCGCTGCTTTGCCGAGCGGGATCGCGCTGATGGCGGTTTTTGCGCTGCTGCGACTTGTCAGGGCTAACGCGCATCGGTCCGCTGCGATTGCGCTCGGCGCCGTCGCTGCGCTTGTGGCGCTATTTTGGTTTGCCGGCCCGGCGTTGCGGCCGCTCGGCAATCTCAACTTGCTTATTTTTTTCGTCGGCGTCGTTGCCGCCGCGGTTTTCGCGGGTGTGCCGATCGCCTTCGCGTTCGGCCTCGCGGTGTTCGGCTATTTGGCGCTTACGACCCATACGCCGCTCTCGGTCCTGGTCGGGCGCATGGACGAAGGCATGAGCCATCTCATTCTGCTCGCAGTGCCGCTGTTCGTCTTTTTGGGCCTGCTCATCGAGATGACCGGGATGGCGCGCGCCATGGTGGCGTTTCTCGCAAGCCTGCTCGGCCATGTCCGCGGCGGTCTGCACTATGTGCTGGTTGCGGCGATGTATCTGGTCTCCGGCATTTCGGGCGCCAAGGCCGCCGACATGGCGGCCGTGGCGCCGGTGCTGTTTCCGGAAATGACCGCGCGCGGCGCTAAACCCGGCGACCTCGTGGCGTTGCTGGCGGCAACCGGCGCGCAGACCGAAACCATTCCGCCGAGCCTCGTGCTCATCACCATCGGCTCGGTCACGGGCGTGTCCATTGCTGCCCTGTTTACCGGTGGTCTTTTGCCCGGAATCGTGTTGGCGGTGCTGTTATGTTTTGTCGTCCGCTGGCGCTATCGGAGTGAAGACCTCGGGCATGTTCAGAAAGCAACGAAGCGCGAGATCGGCCGCACGTTCCTGATTGCGCTGCCGGCCCTGGCGCTACCGTTTCTGATCCGCGCCGCAGTCGTCGAAGGCGTTGCCACCGCGACCGAAGTCTCAACGATTGGCATCGCCTATTCGGCCATTGTTGGGCTTCTGATCTATCGCCGCTTTGACTGGGCGGCGCTGTGGCCGATGCTGGTTTCGACCGCGTGCCTGTCAGGCGCGATCCTGCTCATCATCGGCACGGCGACCGGAATGGCGTGGGGGCTGACCCAGTCGGGATTCTCGCGCTCGCTCGCCGCGGCCATGACTGGGCTGCCGGGCGGCTCTGCCACCTTCATGGTGGCCTCGATCGCGGCCTTTGTCGTGCTCGGCTCGGTGCTCGAAGGGATTCCGGCGATCGTCCTGTTCGGTCCGCTGCTGTTTCCGATCGCCAGGGCCGTCGGCATCCATGAAGTCCACTACGCGATGGTCGTCATCCTCGCCATGGGCATCGGCCTGTTCGCGCCGCCCTTTGGCGTCGGCTACTACGCGGCTTGTGCGATCGGCCGCGTCGATCCCGCCGCCGGCATGCGGCCGATCTGGGGCTATATGCTGGCGCTGGTGATCGGCACCGTCGTCGTCGCGGCAGTGCCGTGGATATCGACCGGCTTTCTGCGCTGAAGCTTCAGCCCCACAATTCCTTCGACGCGATGCGCGCGCCATCGGACATCGCCTTGAACTTCGCCCAGACGATCGAGGGATGCACTTCCTTGGAGCCGGCGAAGGTGGCAAAGCCGCAGTCGGTGCCGGCGATGACGTTCTCGCGGCCGACCACGTTGGCGTAACGCACGATACGTTCGGCGACGAGTTCGGGATGCTCGACCAGCACCGTCGAGTGCGAGATCACGCCGGGGATCAGAATCTTGCCGTCGGGAAGCTTCGCGGTTTTCCAGACTTTCCATTCATGCTCGTGGCGCGGGTTCGCGGCCTCGAGCGAATAGGCGCCGGCGCGAATTTTCAGAAGAATATCGACGATGTCCTTCAGTTCCATATCGTGGATGCGCGGTCCCATGTTGATGCCGTAGCAGGTATGGAAGCGCACTTTTTCCGGCGGGATGTCGCGCAGCGCGTGATTGAGCGCCTCGACCCGGACTTCCGCCCAGCGGCGGCAGTCGGCGAGGCTCGCTTCGGGATGGATGATGTAATAGGTGACGAGCCGCGGGTCGTCGATTTGCAGCAGCAGTCCGGCGTCGACGATGGCGCGGTATTCCTCGCGCATCGCATCGGCGATGGCGAAGACGTACTCCTCCTGCGTCTTGTAGAAGGCGTTGCGCTGCCAGTCCTCGATATTCGACGGCGAGATCGCCGGCATGAATGCTTCTTCGACTTTGACGTTGCCGAGCGCCGCCTTGAAATTATCGATGTCGCGCTTGAGCCGGGCGTGGCCCTTGTAGGTGATCGGCCCGGTGCAGACCATGTGCTGGTGCCGCGAGGCGGCGTGCGTCTGCGCGTAGAATTCCGGGAACGACAGGCCCTCGCGCGAGGTCGCCCATTGATTGCGCGGTCTCGCGGCGGTGTCGAGCTCATAGCCGCCGAGCCGCTCGTTGATGTAGCTGACGAAGCTCGGCTTGCCGTATTCGCCGTCGTCGACCACGTCGATGCCGAGCTCGACCTGTTTTTGCACGATGTCGGCGACGGCGCTGCGCAACTGCGCCGCGGTTTCCGGCGCATCGAGTGCCTTCGCGCCGTCGCGCTCGACGAGCGCAAGCAGGTCGGCCGGGCGCGGCAGGCTGCCGGCGTGGGTGGTGAGAATCCGATCGGTGCTGTGTTTCATTTACTGGATCTGCATGTGGAATTCATGGACATACGGCGCGGCATCCTTGACGGTGCCGGCGATCACCTGGCCAAACTCGTCGGGCGAGTCCGACGCCGGAATATTGCCGGCCTTCTCGAGGAATTGCCGGTATTCGTCTGACTGCACGATCGAGACGATGTGCCGATTGAGCAAATCCACAATAGACTTCGGCGTGCCAGCCTTGGCGCAGACACCGAGCCAGGCGTAAGGCGTGAGCGGATAGCCGAGTTCGGTCAGCGTCGGGACATCGGGAAAGCTTTTGAGCCGTTGCGGGCTTGTGGTCGCCAGCACTTTCATTTTGCCGCCTTGATAGAACGGCCCGATGGCGATCGGCGGCCCGACCTGGAAATGCACTCGCCCAGCCAGCATCTCCTGCGTTATCTCGTTGGCCCCCTTGAACGGCACCTTCGTCATCCGGATGCCGACGGTCTTTTCCAGTTCGTGCGCGACGAGTTCCTGCGTCGAGCCCGCACCGACGGTGCCATAGAGAATGTCGCCGGGATGCGCCTTGGCGTAATCCACAAACGCCTTGAACGTATCGACCGGGACCGATTTTGCGAGCCCCATCAGGTAGTAATATTTCGACACCAGCGTGATCGGTGCAACGTCGGCGAGTTTGTAAGACACGTTTTTGTACAGCAGCGTATTGATCGCGTCGAAATAGGTGCAGAACGACAGAGATGTAGCCATCCGCCGGCGGAGCCAGCACATCGTTGAGCGCGATCATGCCGCCGGCGCCGGGCTTGTTCTCGACATAGACTTTCTGGCCGAGCTGCGCGCTCAGACGGTCGGCGATGAAGCGCGCCGGGATGTCAGTTGGTCCGCCGGCAAGGAAGCCGACGACCAGCTTCACGGGCCGCGTCGGATATGTTTGGGCGGTCGCGGGAGCGCCGAAACCGTCGAGGAAAATTGCGGCAGCGGCAGCAATGCCACCGACGAGTAAGGACACTTTCCGAGACACAGGCGCCGGCCACGCATTCGCAGGCATGACGCCGCTACTCGAGCGTTACGTGGGCGGAAACGATGACCTTCTTCCAGCGTTCGACTTCGTCACGGAAATAGGCCGTCGTTGCTTGCGGTGTGCCGCCGGCCGGCTCCGCCGACAGCGTAGCGAAACGCGCCTGAACGCCTGGATCGTGCAGTGCTTCATTGACGCTGGCGTTGATTTTTTCGATGATCGCTGCCGGCGTTTTCGGGGGTGCGGCCAGCGCGAACCACGTCACGGAGGCAAAGCCCGGCAAGGTCTCGGCAATAGTCGGTACATTCGGCAGCGATTTAAGACGCTCCGGCGCGGCGACCGCGATGAGCTTCAGCTTTCCTGCCTTCACGAACTGCATCGACACGCCGAGATTGTCGAACATCGTATCGACACTGCCGGCAACTAGATCGTTTAGCGCCGGCGCCGAGCCTCGATATGGCACGTTCTGCAGCTTGACGTTCGCCATCAACTGAAACAGCTCGGACGTCAGGTGCGAAGTCGTCCCATTGCCCTGGGTGGCGCTGGTAATTTTGCCGGGATTGGCCTTTGCATAGGCAATGAAATCCTTGACGGTGTTGGCTTTGATCTTGTCCGGGTTGACTACGAGCGCGTTCGATACGCGGCCCATCACCACGATCGGCACGAATTGCAACGGATCGAAATCGAGGTGCTTGTAGAGGTTTTGATTGACGACCAGAGGCCCAGGCGGCGTCGCCAACAGTGTGTAGCCGTCAGGATCGGCCTTGGCGACGACTTCGGCGCCGATATTGCCGCCGGCGCCGGTCCGGTTTTCGATAATGACCGACTGACCCCACTTGCGCGACAGCCAGTCGGCGAGGATGCGCGGCATGACATCGGCCGTGCCGCCGGCGGGGTAGGGCACCACGATCTTGACGACGTGATTGGGATAATTCTGTGCGCGTGCCGCCGGCGCCGCGAGCGCCAGGGCGCAAGTGAACGCCAGAGTCAGGATCGATTGAACGGTGTGTCGAAGCAAGGGCAAGCGCATGGGTCCTCGTTGTATCGTGATCGCGTGCAACGCGTGGCGCGCGGCTTGATCGCTCGCGAAACTCTTAAGGCTGGATCGTGGCAAGCTTAGCCAGTGCGCCGTGCCCCGGCAATGGAACCACCACCAAGGTGCGATAACGAGCCGCGGCAAATCCGGTGATTGGGCAATGGAGTAGGAGAATTTGAGCCGTGGGAGCTATGGGCCGGATCCGGCGTTGCGCTCCTGGCAAGCGCGCTCCCGGATGCCGGAAAATAGCCCTACCTCGTTGAATTAGCGGCGGTTTACGTAACGGCTTTTTAAGCGGCGGCCAGCTACAAGGCGCGTGGTGCGGTCCAGCAAACGTTGTCCTGATGGCGATAGATGGGTCATCCATCGCACGGCTGCGGGAGTACCTTCACTCCCTGTCGCCGGAAGCACGAGCGATGCTGGTCGCGGAGCTCGAACTTGCCCTGTTGCGCGGCGATGACATCGCTGGCAGCGAGCTGGTGCTTCAGGAACTGCGTCATCTGGTCCGCGCCGCCGCGCAGCCGGTGCCGCGGATCGGCGATGCCGCCCGCCGCTTCTTCATGCCGCTTGAGCCGTTTCTGACCGACGGTCGCGCGGATCATAAGCGCCTGGGACGGATCGCCCGCATCTCACTTGAGCCAATCTGGCAGTGGATCGGCCGCGATCTCATGCCCGCGGAGGCGAACGCCTTCAGCGACGACATCAATCGCGCGTTGCTTGCGGGGGATGGCGTCAAGGTCGAGCAAATGACGCGTGCGCTGCACGACCGTTCGATCCAGCACATGAACGCAGCGCTTGCGGCCTTGGAGACCGATGAAAAAGCGAGGCGGCGTTTCTTCGTCCAGGTGGGCACGCCGCGGGCCATCGAGGATGTGACGACGGTTACACGGATCCTTGCCATCCGCGACGTGCTCGGCGATGCCGCGCGACGGCTGCCCGACCAGTTCCGGCTGTTCGAAATCGAGCACGCCCATCAGGTGAAAGCCCTGTTCGACAGCTTGTCGGCTGAGAAATCCTCGACATCGGTGCCGTCGCAACGCTCGGACATCCTGCTTTACGGCCTGATCCTCGCCTCCAACCGCATGGCCGCGCCCTGGCAACTGTTACGCCTTGCCACCTACGCGGCCGAATCGGATGAAACCGCCAAGGTCGCGGCGACGCCCTATGCGGTGGCCGTCAAGATCGTGCTCAGCGACATGGAGTTCGCGGTGAGCCAATTGCGGTCGGAGATCAAGCTTGGCCGGCCGATTGGGGGATTGCTCAAAACCATCCATGACGGTGCCCGCGGCATGCGCACCGAGATAGATTTGTCCGTCGATTCACCGTGGAGCCGGCGACTGGCATCGATCCGCAGCGCGGTTGCAAACATGCTGACGGCCGAGATCGAGACGACCCCGGGCCGGGTCCGCCGCTTGCTGCGCCCCCGTCCCGCCAAAGAGATCGTGGCAGGCTCGCTGGTCGATGCCATCGACGTCCAGGAAGTTGAGACCCGGGTCGAGCTGATCTCCGCGTGTCGGCACTATGCCAGCGAACTCGCGTTAAGCGAAGTGACATTGCGCACCTATTCCGAGATTACGCAGTACCTGGAAACCGGCACTCGAATTCTGCTCGATTCGCTGCGTCACGCCGATGAGGCCGAACGGCCATTCCGGCATTCGCAACTCGATGCTGCCGTGCGCTTCTGCCGGACGGTATTCGGTGCTGACTACGCGGCGTTATTGGCCAAAGCTGTCGATGTGGCGCTGATGGGTGGTCCGCCCGACCGTCGGTCAGCCCGGGCGTGAGTTCAGGCGGCCGCGTCCCGCGGCCGGCGGGCTGGTGCAGTGCGTAATTGCCGCGCCGACGTTCCCATTGCGGCCGTATTCGGGCCGTGATGTAACCACGCGACGCCGCCGCGACCCGCGGTTGGGGCAGCCGCTGCTGCTCTGCGGGGATAAGGGACCTTGGCGAGCCCCAAACGGATGATGACATAGTCCCAGATGCTCTGGATTATTTTCGCATTGATGAGCGCTGCGGCGGTCGTTGCCGTCTTATGGCCTCTGACACGCAAGCCGCGTGGTCGGGAGGGGGCCGGCAGCGACGTCCTGGTCTATCAGGATCAGTTAGCCGAAATTGCCCGTGACCGAGGTGCTGGGCTGATCGGGGAGTCCGAAGCCGAGGCGGCGCGAATCGAGGTTTCGCGCCGGCTCCTGGCCGCCGCTGACGCGCAGCCAGCGCCGCCTCCGCCCCAGCCGTTGTGGCACCGGCGCGTGGCGGCGGTCACCGCTCTGGCCGTCCTCTTGCTCCTCCCGGTCGCCATCTACGCCGCGCTTGGATCACCGAGCGTCCCGGGCGAGCCGGCTTTCGCACGCACCGACGTGCCGCCGGACCACCAATCGATCGCTGGCCTCATAAGCCAGGTCGAGGAGCATCTCGCGAAGAACCCGAACGACGGCGCCGGTTGGCAGGTCATCGCGCCGGTCTATATGCGGCTCGGCCGTTACGACGACGCGGTGATGGCGCTGCGCAAATCGCTGGCGCTCAACGGCGAAAGCGCGACGCGCGATTCCGATCTTGGCGAGGCTCTCGCTGCAGCTGCGAACGGAGTTGTGACGGACGAGGCCAAGAAGCTCTTCGTCCGCGCCGTCGCGCTCGATGCCAAGGACTCGAAGGCCCGTTATTTCCTCGGCCTCGCCGATGAGCAGGACGGCAATCGGGAGGCGGCGGCGGAGAAATGGCGCGCCCTGTTGAAGGATGCACCGCCGAACGCGCCCTGGGCTGCTTTCGTCCGTCAGGCTCTGGCACGGGTCACCGGGCAGCCGGCTCCCGCAGCGGAAAATGGGCCGACAGCGGACCAAATGGCGGCCGCTGAAGACATGCCGGCCGCGCAACGTGAGCAAATGGTGCGCGGCATGGTGACGAAGCTTGCCGACCGCCTGCACACTGACGGCGGCGATGTCGAAGGCTGGCTGCGGCTTGTTCGTGCCTATGTGGTACTCGGCGATCAACAGAAAGCCAAAGGCGCGCTCGCGGATGCCAGACGCGCGCTCGGCCAACATCCCGAGCAGGTCAAGCGCGTCGACGACCTGGCCAAGAGTTCTCGGACTCGAAGGCTGAAGCCATGATACGCTGGAGATCATGTGAATGACCCGCAAGCAGCGACGCCTGATTCTGATCGGCAGCGCCCTCGGCGTGCTCGCTGTTGCCGTTGCGCTCATGCTCAACGCGTTTCGCGGCTCGATCGCCTTTTTCGCTTCGCCGAGCGATGTGCTGGCGAAGCACATCGGTCCGGGGACGCGCGTGCGCCTTGGCGGCTTGGTCAAGACGGGTAGCCTGGTGCGGACAGACGGTCTGCGCGTCAGCTTCGAAGTGACCGACGGCAAGAGCGAGATTCCGGTAAAATATGATGGCGTGTTGCCCGATTTGTTCCGCGAAGGGCAGGGGGTGGTCGCCGAAGGCACGATCGACCCGTCCGGTACTTTCGAGGCCGATACGATTCTCGCCAAGCACGACGCGACCTACATGCCCAAAGAGGTCGTCGACGCCTTGAAGAAATCGGGGCATTGGAAAGACGAGTACGAGGAGCGCGCCTCGTTGCCGAACCCGGGAGCCAGCAAATGATCCCAGAGCTTGGTCATTACGCCTTGATACTGGCGCTGGGCGTTGCCCTGATCCAGGGCACGATGCCGATCGTCGGCGCACGCAGCAACGATCCGCTGCTCATGAGCATGGCGGTCCCGGCCGCGCTTGCCCAGTTCATATTCGTGGCAATCTCTTTCCTGGCGCTGGCCGAGTGCTACGTCACGTCCGACTTCTCGGTGCTCAATGTCTATCAGAACTCGAACACCACGATGCCGTTGATTTACCGGCTCACCAGCGTTTGGGGAAACCACGAAGGCTCCATGATGCTGTGGGTTTCCATCCTGGTGTTCTTCGGGGCGCTGGTGGCGGTGTTTGGTACCAACCTGCCGACGGCGCTGAAGGCCAATGCGCTCGGTGTGCAGGCCTGGATCGCCGCCGCCTTTGAGCTCTTTATTCTCACCACCTCGAATCCGTTCCTGCGCATTCCCAATGCGCCGTTCGAGGGGCAGGACCTCAATCCAATTCTGCAGGACCCCGGTCTCGCGTTCCATCCACCGATGCTCTACCTCGGCTATGTCGGCTTCTCGATCACGTTTTCCTTTGCGATTGCTGCCCTGCTGGAGGGCCGGATCGACGCGGCCTGGGCGCGTTGGGTGCGCCCCTGGGTGCTTGTCGCCTGGATGTGCCTGACGCTCGGCATCGCCGGCGGGTCGTATTGGTCCTACTACGAACTGGGCTGGGGCGGTTTCTGGTTCTGGGATCCGGTCGAGAACGCGTCGCTGATGCCGTGGCTCGCCGGTACTGCCTTGCTGCATTCCGCGGTCGTGATGGAAAAGCGCGAGGCTCTCAAGGTCTGGACCGTCCTTCTTGCCATACTCGCGTTCTCGCTGTCGCTGATGGGGACCTTTCTGGTGCGCTCGGGCGTGCTTACCTCGGTGCACGCCTTTGCGACCGATCCGTCGCGCGGCGTCTTCATCCTCGGGATCCTGATCGTTTTCATTGGTGGAGCGCTGTCGATTTTTGCTTGGCGCGCGCCACTGCTGAAGCAAGGCGGGCTGTTCGCGCCGATTTCGCGGGAAGGCGCGCTCGTATTCAACAATCTGTTCCTGGTCACCGCGTGCGCTACCGTGCTGATTGGCACGCTCTATCCGCTGGCGCTGGAAGCACTGACCAAGGAAAAGATTTCAGTCGGTCCTCCTTTCTTTGACGCGACTTTCGGCCCGCTGTTCATTCCGCTGATGATCGCGATGCCGTTCGGGCCGCTGATGGGCTGGAAACGCGGCGACCTCGTTGGTGCCGCGCAGCGTCTGCTTGCGGCAGCGGTGCTTGCTGCCATCGCTATGGCCGCGGCGTTTGCCGTCGTCCGGGGCGGCCCGGTGCTGGCGCCGTTCGGCGTCGGCGTCGCTGTCTTTGTCATGGCGGGCGCTGTGACGGACATCGTCGAGCGCACGATGGTTTTTCGTCTGCCACCCCGCGCCTCGTTCTCACGCGCGATCGGGCTGCCGCGCTCAGCCTGGGGTACCGCATTCGCCCATTTCGGCATTGGCGTGACGCTCCTGGGCATCGTCAGCGTCACCGCCTGGGGCAGCGAGCACCTTGCCGAAGTCAAACGGGGCGGCAGCATCGACATCGCGCAGTACCGACTGACGTTCGATGGCATGCTCAATCGGAATGGCTCGAACTACCAGGATCTGATCGGCCATTTCACCGTGCATCGCGGCACCGAAATGATTGGCGTCATGGAGCCGAGTCGCCGCACCTTCCCGGACCGTGGCATGGCGACGACCGAAGCGGCGCTGTTGTCGCGCGGTGTCAGCCAGCTGTATCTGTCGATCGGCGATCCGAACAAGGACGGCAGTTTGCCGGTACGGCTGTATTACAAGCCGTATGTCCTCTTGATCTGGCTTGGCGCGCTGTTCATGTTTTTCGGCGGAGCGCTGTCCTTGTCCGATCGGAGATTGCGCATCGGCGCGCCGCGTCCCGCGAAGGCCAGATCGGCGAAGCCCGTACTGCAGCCGGCTGAGTGACCACGATGAAATACCTGCACGCGCTCTTGCTGCTCGTGGCGCTTGTGATTTCGTCCCACGCCTGGGCGGTCGAACCCGACGAGGTGCTGTCGGATCCTGCCTTGGAGGCCCGCGCTCGTGCCATCTCCAAGCAGCTGCGCTGCATGGTGTGCCAGAACGAATCGATCGACGAGTCGGAGGCGCCGCTGGCGCGCGATCTGCGCTTGCTCGTCCGCCAACGCATCATGGCGGGCGACAGCGACTCCCAAATCATCAATTTCCTCGTCTCGCGGTATGGCGAATTCGTTCTGCTCAAGCCGCCGCTGTCGTGGAATACGCTCGCTTTGTGGGGCGCCCCCCCGGCACTGCTCATCCTCGGCATCCTGATGATCGTCGTGGTCGAGCGGCGACGGTCTTCGGCGCGGCTGGCGATCCAGGGCCCGACCCAGCTCAGCGCTGCGGAGGAAACCAGACTGGCCGAAATCCTGCACGGCGATCCCGCCGCCTGACGCTTCCCCCCACTCCGGTCCGTGCGGCAGAAGCGCGCGCCGCATGCCTGCAATCCCACTGATTGCGCTTGAGAATTGTTCCGGGGCTAAGATTACAAAATTTTAATGTCGCCGACAGAAGCCGGTAATGCTGGCTGGATCATGCTGCCGTCCAAGCCCGAAACGCCGTGGCGGCACCTCGTGGACGGTGCGCCTTAGCTAAAGATCAAGGAACACACGTAATGGACGGTAACGGTTCAGTCCGCCGCAGCCTGTCGGCGCGGCGTCTCGCGTTACTGGCGACCACAATCGCCGGTCTTGGGGCTGCGGCGATCGTCGTCGCGCCCCATTGGGATTCCTTCGGCGCGACTGCACATGCGCAGAATCTCAGCGAGAAGGCGCAGCAGATTACCCAAAAGCCCGTTGGCTTCGCCGACATCGTCGAGAAAGTGAAACCGGCGGTGATTTCGGTGCGGGTCAAGATGGAGCGTCCGGCCGCATCTCATTCCGACGATAATGAACAGGAATTCTCCTTCCCGCCCGGTTCGCCGTTTGAGCGGTTCTTCAAACGTTTCGGTACGCCGAACGCGCCGAGCGGACCCGAGGTGATTACCGGCCAGGGGTCTGGCTTCTTCATTTCCGCCGACGGCTACGCGGTCACTAACAATCACGTGGTCGAGCACGCCGAAAGCGTGAAGGTCACCACCGATGATGGCAAGAGCTATACGGCCAAGGTCATCGGCACCGATCCGCGTACGGACTTGGCGTTGATCAAAATCGAAGGCGGCGGCAGCTTTCCTTATGTGAAGCTCGCCGATTCGACCCCGCGCGTCGGAGACTGGGTGCTCGCGGTCGGAAATCCGTTCGGGCTCGGCGGCACGGTGACTGCGGGTATTGTCTCGGCGCGCGGCCGCGATATCGGCGCCGGCCCTTACGACGATTTTATCCAGATCGACGCGCCCGTGAACAAGGGCAATTCCGGTGGGCCGACCTTCGACGTCGACGGCAACGTCATTGGCGTCAACACGGCGATCTACTCGCCGTCGGGCGGTTCTGTGGGGATCGCGTTCGCTATTCCTGCCACTACCGTCAAGAACGTCATCGGCCAGTTGCGCGACAAAGGCGTCGTGACCCGCGGCTGGATTGGCGTGCAGATCCAGCCAGTGACGCCTGAGATTGCCGAAAGCATGGGCCTGAAGAAGGCCGCTGGCGCGCTCGTCGCCGAGCCGCAGGCGGACAGCCCTGCCGTCAAGGCCGGGATCAAGAGCGGTGACGTGATCACCACTGTTAATGGATCGCCGGTTCGCGACGCGCGCGAGCTTGCGCGCCGCATTGGAACCCTGGCGCCGGGCACCAGCGTCACGCTCGATCTGATCCGCGACGGTCAGCAGAAGACCGTCACCTTGACGCTTGGCACTTTGCCGAACGAGAAAGAGGCGAAAGCCGAGCCTGCAAAGCCGAGCAAGAGCGCTGACATCGACGTGCCGAAGCTTGGCTTTAAGCTCGCACCCGCGAACTCGGTCTCCGGGGTGAACAGCAAAGGCGTGGTGGTGTCCTCGATTTCTCAGGGCGGCGTCGCGGCCGATCATGGTCTGCAAGTCGGTGACGTCATTCTCGATGTTGGCGGCAAGGCGGTCACGACGCCTGACGAGTTCAACCAGACACTTTCCGATGCGCGTAAGGACGGGAAGCACATCGTGCTATTTCGGGTGAAGTCGGGCGCGGACACGAAATTTGTGGCTCTGCCGCTCGGCAGCGCCTGAGGAATGGAGCGATCCGCTGGCATTTGTCGCCCCCGCTGGCGGGCGTTCCTGGGGGACGGACCGCAAGGTCCGTCCCCGCTGAATACCAACTCTGCCTCCCGGCATCCGTCGCCCCCGTCGGGGCAGAGTCGGTAGAGGGGGTGGCGGCCAACGGCTCGCCGCCCCCTCATCGTATCATCAGCTCCCCTTGCCATTTTCGCTGCGTATATTTGCAAGCCGTATTGTCGAAAAAGCCTTCCGCAACGATATGATAAGACGAAGGAGCCGGGCTGACCTGTTTGCCGAGCGGCTCGGGTTGGTTAATTTGTCTGCATTGAACGCGGCACCGGACCATGCGCCTTCTGATTATCGAGGACGATCGCGACGCCACCGACTACCTTGTCAAGGCATTCCGCGAAGTCGGACATATCGCTGACCATGCCGCCGAAGGTGAGGAGGGCCAGGCGCTTGCGCTCGATGGTCAGTACGACGTCCTGATCGTCGATCGTATGCTCCCCAAGCGCGACGGGCTCTCGGTCATCTCGGCGCTGCGCGAAAATGGCCTCGAAACGCCGGTGCTGATCCTGTCTGCACTCGGCCAGGTCGACGATCGTGTCAAAGGCTTGCGCAGCGGTGGCGACGACTACCTGGCCAAGCCCTATGCGTTTTCCGAACTGCTGGCGCGGGTCGAGGCGCTGGCGCGGCGGCGCGGCAGCCGCGGCGAGGAGACGGTCTACCGTGTCGCCGATCTGGAGCTCAACCGCCTGTCGCATGAGGTGAACCGCGCCGGGCAGGAATTGCAGTTGCAGCCGCGCGAATTCCGCCTGCTCGAATATCTGATGCGGCACGCCGGTCAGGTCGTGACCCGCACGATGCTCTTAGAGAACGTCTGGGACTACCATTTCGACCCACAGACCAATGTTATTGACGTGCACATTTCGCGGCTGCGCTCCAAGATCGACAAGGGCTTTACGCCGCCGCTTTTGCATACTGTACGCGGCGCGGGTTACATGATCCGCGACGGCGCGCGTTGATTGGACGGCGCATTTAGATTTTTCAGATTTGAGGATAAAATGCCTTTGCTGGCCCCGGCGGCCGGGCAGGACTGGAGACAGCCATGACGTCAGGCGACGCGGCGCCGTTTATCGCGGCTCGTGATTTTTTGCTGCGCCATCGCGAAGACTACGCCAAAGCCTATGCCGAGTTTCAGTGGCCCAAGCTCGACCGCTTCAACTGGGCCCTCGACTATTTCGACGTGATGGCGCGCGGCAACGCGCAACCGGCGCTGTGGTTGGTCGATGAAGATTCAGGCGAGACCAAGCTGTCATTTGCTGAACTGAGCGAACGCTCCGACCGTGTCGCCAACGCGCTGCGCCAGCGCGGCGTCAGGCGCGGCGATCGCATTCTCCTGATGCTTGGCAATGTTGTGCCGCTGTGGGAGACGATGCTGGCGGCGATGAAGCTCGGCGCGGTTATCGTCCCGGCAACGACGCTCCTGACGCGTAACGATCTCGCCGATCGGTTCGCTCGCGGCCGCGTCAAGCACGTCATCGCCGGCGCCGATGCCGGCGCAAAATTCGCCGATCTTCCCGGCGACTACACGCGCATCGCTGTCGGTGCGCCGCCGGCGGGCTGGATGGCGTACGAGGAGTGTTACGCGGCGTCCGCGGCGTTCACGCCAGACGGCGAAACACGCGCGGACGATCCAATGCTGCTCTATTTTACGTCCGGAACAACTGCGACGCCGAAGCTCGTCCTGCACAGTCACCAGAGCTATCCGGTCGGCCATCTGTCGACGATGTACTGGATAGGCCTGCGGCCGGGCGATGTGCATCTGAACATTTCGTCGCCGGGCTGGGCCAAGCATGCCTGGAGCTGTTTCTTCTCGCCGTGGACTGCGCAAGCCACGATCTTCATCGTCAATCAGCGCCGCTTCAACGCGCGCAGCCTGCTCGATACTATTGCGCGCTGCCGCGTCACCACGTTCTGCGCGCCACCGACAGTATGGCGGATGCTGATCCAGGAGGATCTTGCCGCCTGGAAAATGTCGTTCAAGGAATTGGTCGGCGCCGGCGAGCCGCTCAATCCCGAGGTCATCGAGCAGGTGCAGAAAGCCTGGGGCCTGACCATTCGCGATGGTTACGGCCAGACTGAAACGACGGCGCTGGCCGGCAACACGCCGGGGCAGAAAGTCAAATACGGTTCAATGGGCCGCCCGCTGCCGGGATATCGCGTGGCGTTGCTCGATTTGGACGGTGTGGCACAGAAGGAAGGAGAGATTTGCCTGACGCTTGAGCCGCGACCAGTCGGGTTGATGCAGGGCTACCAGTCTGACGGCGGCAACGTCGCGCCCATCGATAAGGCAGAGTATCGCACCGGCGATGTCGCCATGGTCGATGACGACGGTTATCTCACCTATGTGGGCCGGGCCGATGATGTCTTCAAATCATCCGATTACCGCATCAGCCCGTTCGAACTGGAGAGCGTGCTGATCGAGCATCCGGCCGTCGCCGAGGCGGCGGTCGTGCCGTCGCCCGATCCGATCCGGCTGGCTGTGCCGAAGGCGTTTTTGGTGCTCGCCGCCGGCCATGCGCCGGACCGCGCAACGGCGTTGTCGATCTTCCGGCACTGCCGGGCGACGCTCGCTCCGTTCAAGCGCGTGCGACGGCTTGAATTCGCCGACTTGCCCAAGACGATCTCCGGCAAAATTCGCCGTGTCGAGTTGCGACGTGCCGAATTGGGCCGGCAAAACGGCCAACGGTCGTCACTCGAATTCCGCGAAGACGATTTTTCCGACGGCGAATTGGGCGTACAGGCGTGAGGCATCGGTGACGGCGCTCGGCAAACTGCTGCGGACAACGGCGTTCAAGCTGACGCTGGTGTATCTGTTTGTCTTCATTCTGTTCGCGGCGTCGCTGCTTGGCTATTTCGCTCTCAATACGCGCCGCCTTATCACCGAGCAGATCACCACCACCGTGCAGGGCGAAATCAGAGCGCTCACCGAGCTCTATAACGAGGGTGGGCTGCGGCGTCTGGTGATCGCCGTCGAACTGCGCTCGCGGCGTCCGGGATCGAGCCTCTATCTCGTGACCACGCCGAACGGGGAAGGGCTCGCCGGTAACGTGGGTGCGCTGCAGCCGGGCGTGCTTGGCCATCCGGGCTGGCTCGAAACGTCCTATCGCCGTCTCGATTTGCCCGAAGGCTCCGACCGCAGCGCCCTGGTCGAGGTGGTGCAGCTTGGCGGCTTTCACCTTCTCGTCGGGCGCGACCTGGAAGAACGCGAGCGGCTCTATGCCATTATTTCGAACGCCGGCCGCTGGTCGTTCGCACTGGTAGTGGTTCTTGGACTGGCCGGCGGATTTTTCGTCAGCCGCCGCGTACTCAGCCGTATCGACGCCATGACGGGCACCGCGCAAACAATCATGGCCGGGGATTTTGCCGGCAGACTGCCGGTAGCCGGGACAGGGGACGAGATCGACCGGCTGGCCCTCAACGTCAATGCGATGCTTGACCGCATCGTTGCGTTGATGCGCGGTCTCTCAGAGGTTTCCGACAACATCGCGCACGATTTGAAAACGCCGCTAACGCGGCTGCGCAATCGTTGCGAGGAGGCGCTGCGCAGCTCAAACAGTGAGGCCGAATACAGGGCGGCGCTGGAATCCACGATCGATGAATCCGACGAACTCATCCGCACGTTCGACGCGCTCTTGATGATCGCCCGCGCCGAATCCGGCCATTCGCGTGACAATATGAGCGATTTTGATGCCGCCGAAATCGCCCGCGATGTCGGCGAACTGTACGAGCCATTGGCCGAGGAGAAGGGCTTGGAACTCAAGGTCGATGCCGCGGCGGCGGCGCCGGTGCGAGGCAACCGCGAACTGGTCAGCCAGGCACTCGCCAATCTGATCGACAATGCCATCAAATATGCCGCTGCGGACGGTAAGCTCAACGGCAAACCGGCGGAGATTCTGGTCAAGGCCGGCAACGAAGGTGAGCGCATCCTTCTGACCGTGGAAGATCATGGGCCGGGCATTCCGGAAGCCGATCGGGGCCGCGTCGTCGAGCGCTTCGTGCGGCTGGAGAAGAGCCGGTCTGAACCCGGTTCCGGTCTCGGCCTTAGCCTCGCTTCTGCGGTGGCCCGTCTGCACGGCGGCGAGCTGAAGCTCGAGGACAACGAGCCCGGATTGCGCAGCATCATCGCGCTGCCGCGCGCGGGACCGGCGGTGTCGGGATGAAGCGTCCGGCGTCCGGCAGAAAGGGCCGAAAGTCGCCGAAACTCACCCTCGACGAGGCGGCGCTGATAGGCCGGCTTAATACCGGCCATGTCCCAAACCGCGGAATAGGACTGCCGAACGTCGCGTCGCAGCCATCGGTGCGCGTGTCGGCATGGCTCGTCAGCATCGCGGCGACCGCGGCCGGAAAGACGCTTGGCGCTCTGGTCGAGGAAAACACGGCGCTGTCGCGGCTCCTGGGCGGTATCGCGGAAAGCTCGCCTTATCTCTGGGAACTGGTTTGCGCCGACGCCGGACGTTTGCTGCGCTTGTTGCGGCACGATCCCGATGGACAGATGGCGGGCCTGTTGGCGAAGGCGCGCCGCGGCGGCGCCAGCGCGCGCACTGCCGCCGCGCTGATGCGCACGTTACGCCAAGCCAAATCCGAGGCGGCGATGTTGATTGCGCTTGCAGACATCGGCGGCGTCTGGCCGGTCGAGCGCGTGACGCGTGCGCTCACCGAGCTTGCCGATGCGGCGCTCGAGACCAGCCGTCCGTTATCTGCTCCGCGAAGCCGCTAGGAGGGGCAAGCTCAAGCCGACCGACGCACGCCATCCCGAAACGGGGTCGGGCTACATCGTGCTCGCAATGGGCAAAATGGGGGCATTTGAGCTCAACTACTCGAGCGACATCGATCTGATGGTGTTCTTCGATCCACAGGCGCCGGCGCTCGCGCCGGAAGTCGAACCGGCCCCGTTCTACGTTCGTTTGACGCGCGACCTGGTGAAGCTGATCCAGGAGCGCACCGCAGACGGTTACGTGTTCCGCGTCGATCTGCGTCTGCGGCCCGATCCGGCCTCGACCCAGATTGCGATATCGACGCCGGCGGCGCTCGATTATTACGAAAGCCGCGGACAGAACTGGGAGCGCGCTGCGCTGATCAAGGCGCGCGCCTGCGCCGGCGATCTCGCGGCCGGCGCACGGCTGTTGCACGATCTGTCGCCCTTCGTCTGGCGAAAGTATCTCGACTTCGCGACCATTGCCGACGTGCACGAAATGAAGCGGCAGATTCATGCTTATCGCGGGCACGGTGAAATCGCGGTCGAAGGCCACAACATCAAGCTTGGTCGCGGCGGCATTCGGGAAATCGAGTTCTTTGCCCAGACTCAGCAACTCATTGCCGGCGGCCGTCACGATGAATTGCGCGGCCGCGGTACCATTGAGACGTTGAAAGCGCTCGCCGCGGGCCGTTGGATCGATGCGGCGGCGTGCGACGCGCTGATCGCGGCCTATGAGTTCTTGCGCCGTGTCGAACATCGGCTGCAGATGCTGGCCGACGAGCAGACCCATACGCTGCCGTCGGATCCAGAGGCGCTCGCTGCATTCGCGCGTTTTCTCGGTTTCGCCGGACGTGACGAGTTCGCCGAGCACCTGTTGGCGCATTTGCGCACGGTCGAGCGCCACTATGTGCACCTGTTCGAACGCGAGCCGGCGTTTCTCGCCAGCCAGCAGAATCTGTCGTTCTCCACCGAACGTGAGGGAGAGACGCTTGATCGGCTCGTCGAACTCGGCTTTCGGCAGCCGCAGCAGGTGGTCGATGCTGTGCGCCGCTGGAGCGAGCCACTCTACCCTGCGCTGCGCGGCGAGCAGGCGCGATCGAATCTGAGCGAACTCGTGCCGCTCATCGTCGACCAGATCGCGCGCGTGGAGAATCCGGACGCCACCTTTGCCGCGCTCGATCGTTTTCTGAGCGGGCTGCGCGCCGGCGGACGGTTTCTATCGCTGTTGCGGCAAAACCCGCAGATCATCGAATTCGTTGCGCTCATTCTCGGCGTCGCGCCAAGGCTTGCCGACACGCTCGCACAAAATCCGCAGCTGATCGATCCTCTGATCGACCCGACGTTTTTTGGCGCGCTGCCGGATGAGGCTCGGCTGGCGGCCGAGCTTGCGCGGACGCTCGGCGAAGCACCCCGCTATGAAGAGTTTCTCGATGCCATCCGCATGTTCGGGCAGGAGCGAGCGTTCCTGATCGGGGCGCGAATTCTGTCGGGCTCGATTTCCGCCGAACAGGCGGGTGAGGTCTATGCGGGTCTTGCCGAAGTTCTGGTCCGCGCGCTGTTCGCCAGGGTCCAGGACGATTTCATCGCGGCGCATGGCCAAATTCGTGGCGCGCAGACCGCGATCGTCGCGCTCGGCCGGCTCGGCTCCCGCGAAATGACGGCGAGTTCCGACCTCGATCTCATCGTGATTTACGATTTCGATCAGGATAACCCGCAGTCCGACGGTCCCCGGCCGCTCTACGGCGCGCAATATTTCGCGCGCCTGACGCAACGATTGATCAGCGCGCTCACCGTGCAGACCAATTATGGTGTGCTTTATCCGGTCGATATGCGGCTGCGGCCATCGGGCCGCTCCGGTCCGCTGGCGACCCAGGTCGACGGTTTCCTGAGCTATCAGGAAAGCGAGGCCTGGACCTGGGAGCACATGGCACTGACCCGGGCGCGGGTCATCTGCGGACCGCCGGCGTTTGCCGCGCGTGTCGAGAACATTATTCGCGATGTGCTCTGCCGCGGCCGGGATCCTGCCGCGATCGCCGTCGATGTCGCCGACATGCGGGGCGCCATCGCCAAGGAGAAGGGCGACGCCGATCAGTGGGAGCTGAAATACGCCGCCGGCGCGCTGGTCGATATTGAGTTCATCGCTCAGTATCTTGAACTCGTCCATGCTGGCGAGAAGCCGGAGATTCTCGATCCCTCGACAGCGCGGACGCTGGAGAAGGCCGAGCGGCTCGGTGTGCTGAAGCCCGAGGATGCGGCGGTGTTGCGGCCCGCCGTCGCATTGTTCCACGATTTGACGCAAATTCTGCGGCTCTGCCTGCCGGACAAGTTCGATCCGGCTTCAGCCAGCGCCGGCGTTCTGAGTCTGCTCGCGCGTGCCGCCGATCTGCCGGATTTTCCGGCGCTCCAAGCCTACGTTGCGGAAACGCAGCGGCAGGTGCGCGAAAGCTTCGTTCGCATTGTGGGCCGGGCACCCTAACCCCCTGAACGCGGGGACAACACGTCCTATCCGCGCTCCGCGATAGTGTATTCGCCTTGACAGCAGCGCGCCGCGACCAGTTAGGATGTGGAATCTCACAACCCGCCTCTGAGTTTTGCCGAGAACAACATGGAGACAGTGGAGGACCAACGTAATCTACAGACGGCCGTTTCGCTTCATCGGGTAGGGAGGCTTGGCGAAGCCTCGGCGGTCTATCGGAAAATCTTGCAGCGCAATCCCGACAACCACCAGGCGCTGCATTATCTCGGATTAATCGAGGCCGGAGGCGGAAACTTCAAAGAAGCAAAAGCGCTCATTGCCCGCTCGTTGAATATTCGGCACCCTAATGTGCAATTCGTCGAGAACTATGCAGCCGTGCTCTGGCAATCCGGTGACTACGAGGCGGCCCTCGATGCCTCCCGCCGTGGGCTGCAGGCCGACCACAACAACGTCGCCCTCTCGTACACGGCGGCCGTCGCGCTCTGCAAGCTGCGCCGCTTTGAGGAGTCGGTCGCGCAATTCGATCGGCTGCTGGCGCTCGTACCCAATCATGTCGTCGCGCTCAATGAGCGCGGCACGGCACTTGCTGAATTAAGTCGATACGATGCCGCGCTGGCCAGCATTCAGGAAGCGCTGAACCTGCAGCCCCAATATGCCGGGGCGCGCCTCAATCTGGGCAATCTCCTGGCCAGGCTCAGGCGGTACCGCGAGGCCATCGCGGCTTATGAGAGCGCGCTCAAGCTCAACGCCGCGTTGCCCGATGCATGGCTCGGCCTCGGCAACGTTTTTCTCAGGCTCAAGCAACCCGATCGGGCACTCGCGGCGTTCGACAAGGCGCTGACGCTACAGTCAGACTCGGCAGGCGCATGGCTTGGTCGCGGCAATGCATTTAACGAAATCAAGCACTACGCCGAGGCCGTGGCGGCCTTCGACAAGGCGCTCGCGTTGAAGCCGGACGCTGCCTACGCCGCGGTGGCGCGGCTGCACGCCAAAATGCGCCTGTGTGAGTGGAGTAATTTTGACCTAGAGGTCGCCGGCATCGAGGCGGCGATTGGCAACGGCGTGCTGGAATCACCGTTTCCGCTACTGGCGATTTCTAAAAGCGCGCAAAGCCAACTCGAATGTGCGACAGCGTTTGCCGCAGCCGAGTGCTCGACGGCCGGAGCTGCGTGCTCGCAGGGAAAGCTCCATAAGCATCGGCGGATACGCATTGCGTATCTTTCGGCCGATTATGGAGATCAGCCAACCTTCCTCTTGCTTGGAGGGGTCCTCGCGGCGCACGACCGTGATCGGTTCGAAACGATTGCGGTTTCGTTTGGCGCAGCCACTCCGGATCAACTCTCTGCCAGGCTGACGGGCTCTTTCGACCTATTCCTGGACGTGAAAGACCGGAGCGACAACGAAATCGCGAACCTGTTGCGAGAACACAAAATCGATATCGCGATCGATTTGATGGGTTACACCACCGGCTCGCGCCCCGCGATTTTGGCGCACCGCGCGGTGCCGCTCCAGATCAACTACCTGGGCTATCCCGGCACGATGGGCGCGGGCTTCATCGATTACATCATCGGCGATCGCTTCGTTGTCCCTGAAGAAAGCAGGCGCTTTTACAGCGAAAAGATCATCTACATGCCGGATATGTTTCAAGCCAACGATACTGAGCGTACGATCGGCGAGGTATCCCGTCACGCAACGACGCGGGTCTGCCTGAGGACGCTTTCGTGTTTTGCGCCTTTAACAACACCTACAAGATCACGCCGGCAATATTCGAAGTCTGGATGCGCATTCTCCAGCAAACGGACGGCAGCGTCCTGTGGCTTTTGGCCGAAAGCGCCGAGGTCGAACGCAACCTGCGGCAGGAAGCCGACAAGAGAGGAGTCGAATCTGCACGGCTGATTTTCGCACCGAGGGTGTCTTATGGCGCCTATCTCGCGCGATACCAGTTGGCTGATCTATTTCTGGACACGCTGCCGTTCAATGCCGGGACGACGGCGAGCGATGCCCTCTGGGCCGGATTGCCGCTGCTGACGTGTCCCGGGGAAGCCTTCGCGTCGCGGATGGCCGGCAGCCTGCTGCATGCCGTTGGCATGTCCGACATGATTGCGGGCTCGCTGCCGGCGTACGAGGCGCTCGCTTGCCAGTTTGTGCGTGATCGCGGCTTGTCGCGGTCGGCGCGGCAAAGGCTCGCAGAAAATCGGCGGAACCATTCGCTGTTCGATACCGGTCGCTTCACCCGCCATCTGGAAGCGGCTTACTTGGCGATCTACCAGCGACACCAAGCGGGGCTGCCCACCGACCACATCTTTGTCGAGCCTGAGGGAACTGTTGCCCCGTAACGCGGAGCCCTTAGGGGCCTAAGCAGCGGCGTTTATCTGTTCACGCCCCGGCATCTTTACCTCCAGCGGCAGCCGCACCGTCACCATGGTGCCGCGGCCAAGCGTCGAGCGGATGCGCATGCGACCCCCGTGCATTTCGATCAGCGACTTGGCGATGGCGAGCCCCAGTCCCGAGCCCTGATGGCGCTTGGTCAATTGGCTTTCGACTTGCTCAAACGGCCGGCCGAGCTTGGGCAATGCATATTTCGGAATGCCGATGCCGCTGTCCTTGATGGCGATCGTCACCCTGCCGCCGCGCACGCGGCCCTGCAGCGTCACCGTGCCACCGTCTGGAGTGAATTTCACGGCGTTGGAGAGCAGGTTGAGCGTAATCTGCTTAAGCGCGCGGCGGTCGGCCTTGAGCCGGATGCCGGGCGTGATCTGGGATGTGAGTGCGAGCTGCTTGTCGCCGGCGCGGCCGGAAACCACGCGCAGACTGTCGGCGAGAATTGGCTCAAGTTCGACATCCTCGGCGGTGAGGTGGATGCCGCCGGCCTCGATCTTCGACATGTCGAGAATGTCGTTGATGACGTCGAGCAGATACTGGCCGCTTTCGCGGATATCGCGCGAATATTCGCGGTATTTGTCGGCGCCGAGCGGACCGAACATCGCCGCTTCCATCACTTCGGAAAAGCCGATGATGGCATTAAGCGGCGTGCGCAGTTCATGGCTCATGTTGGCCAGGAATTTCGATTTGGCCGCATTGGCTTCTTCGGCGCGGGTTTTTTCCTCGGCGTATTTCTCGGCGAGATCGGCGAGTTGGTCGGCTTGCAGTTCCAGCGCCTGCTGCGACCGGCGCAGATCGTCGATGGTGGCGATGCGGCGCTTTTCGCCCTCGACCAGTTTTTGCTCGTGCAGCTTGATCTGCGTGATGTCAGTGCCGACCGAAACGTACCCGCCATCCTTGGTGCGCCGCTCGCTGATATGCATCCAGCGGCCGTCCTCGAGTTGCGCCTCGAATGTGCGCGCGCCGGGGGGCTGCGGCGGCGCGGTGTCGTCGTTGACCACCGTGCTGCGGATTATCGGCTTGGTGCCGGCGGCGACGATGGTTTCATACGGCGTGCCGGCGACCATGGTTTCATCGGCCAGATGATGCAGCGCCTGAAAATTGGAATTGCACAGCACCAGGCGGTTATCGGCGTCCCACAAGCACGAAGGCTTCCGGAATGGTCTCGATCGCGTCGCGCAGCCGCAGGTCGGCCTCCACGGTTTTCTCGACCAGGCTCTTCTGCTCGGTGACATCGACCGCAATGCCGATGAGATGCAGCCCGCTTTCGCCGTCCTGCCGCGCCAGCTCGCAACGCGCCCGCAGCCACAGCCAGCGGCCGTCGGCGTGGCGCATGCGGAAAGCGTGGTCGAACGATTGCACGCGGGCATCCGCAAGCTGCGTCGCCAAGTCGTAGAGATTGATGTCGTCGGTGTGCACCAGCGCGTTGACCTCGCCAAAGGTGAGCAGGTCGTCCTTCTGCGGCAGTCCGAGAATGTCGAACATCGAGTGCGACCAGAACACCCGGCCGCGCGCCAGATCCCAGTCCCACAGCCCGCAGCGGCCGCGGTTAAGGGCGGTGTCGATCCGGCTGCGCACGGTGTCGTGGATCAGATCGGCCTCGCGCGCGCGGGTCGCCTGCCAATGGAAGGCGAAGCCCAGGATAAGCACGACGAAGCCCGTGGTCGCCGACAGCGTCACGGTGAGCGCCATGGTCGAGCGCCAGTCCGCGAGTGCGTCGTCGAGCTGCTGCAGGACGGCGAGCGTGCCAAGCGGTGTGTGCAGGGCCCGCACGGTGGCGAGCGCGGTGGCGCCGTCGGGCAGGGTGATTGGGATGGTGTGCGCATCGGCGCCGAGCGTGGTGATCGGCTGCCACTCGCCAAGGACGTCGAGGATCGAGCGTCCTTTGAGCGAGGGCTCGTCGGGGATGCTGGCGATGATCATTCCATCGGCGTCGGCGATCAGGGCGCGCCGGCCGGCACCTTTCGCCCACTCTGGGAGCAGCCGCGGCAGGAGGCTCGAACTGCGGGCAAGAGCCGGCGTTCCGGCGCCAGCTCCGCGATCGAGCTGGCTCGCCAATTGGTCGGCAAGCGCCTCGATGTCGCGCGTCGATCCGGCGATGACCTGCCGACGCTGATCGAGCACCTGCACGGCGGCGCCGACACAGATCGTGAGCATGAAGGCGACGATGAGAACCGGAACCGCGCGCCGCAGCAGCGGCTCGGCGCTCAAAAGGCGGCGGTAGGCAGGGTTGGCAATCGATTGTGCCAGCGCCTTGATTGAATCCGAACGTAGAGACGCACTCGCCGCATCGGCGCGCGCCATCGCCTGCCTCCGCTTCGGACGATCCCCATACCCACACTCGGAAGATTGTGCCGCATCTCTTCCGAATCGTGGTGATAAGAATCCATGCGCGCTGATTTGTCGAGAGTCTCAGTCAATATTTTTTAAGAAATAGCCCGAGCGTCGCTGCAGGATCAGACAAACGACGCCGTTCGATCAGTTTTTCAATCAGTTTTCGGCCAAAGTTCGCGCCACGATGTCGCTGACATCGCGCGACAGCGAACCTTTGGCGGCGACGCGGCGCAGGGTTGCCTCGGCCCTGCCGCGGCGTTGTGTTTCAAGCGCCCGCCAGGACCGGAACGCACCCATAAGCCGCGCGGCGACCTGCGGGTTCTTCGCATCGAGCGCGATCAGGATATCGGCCACGAAATCGTAGCCCGCGCCGTCGACGCGGTTGAACTGGGTGTGGTTGGCTTGCGCGAACGCGCCGATCAGCGCGCGCACGCGATTCGGGTTCGCCATCGAGAACGCCTGGTGGTTGGTCAGCGCGCGTACGCGATCGAGCGTGCCGCCTTCTGGGATCGCCGCCAGCAGCGCCAGCCACTTGTCGATGATCAGGGGATCGTCGGCATAGCGATTATAGAAGTCGTCGAGCGCCGCCGCCCGTTCCGGCCGGTCGTGCCGCGACAGCGTGTCGAGCGCCGCCATGCGGTCGGTCATGTTGTCGGCATTGCGGTACTGGGCCTCGGCGCGCGCGATGGCGTCGTCCCGTCCTGTGACGGCCAGAAAGTCGAGACAGACGTTCTTAAGCGCCCGGCGGCCGACGCTTTGCGCGTCGGGCCGGTATGGTCCGCTCGAAGTCATCCGCGCATAGGTGTCGATGAGCGCCGGGCCATGGCGTTCGCCGATGGCGGCGCGAAGCTTTTGCCGCGCCGCGAACACCGCATCGGGGTCGACGTCGCGGCCGATTTCGCGCGCAATGTCGGCTTCGCTCGGTGGCGTCAGGGTCAGTGCGATGAAGGCGGGTTCGAGCTTGTCGTCCGCGAGAATCATGCCGAGCGCCGCCATCAGGCCGTCGTCATCGCGCACCGGCGTGCCGGCGCGCAGCGCCGCGACGTTGGCGGTGAGTAGCGACATCGCGAGCGTCTGCAGCGCCTGCCACCGGTTGAACGGATCGCGGTCGTGGGCGGCGAGAAAGCGCAGATCGTCCGGCTCCATCGGCAGCGACAGTTTGATCGGCGCCGAAAAGCCGCGATTGAGCGACGGGATCGGCCGTTCGGCGACGCCGGTAAAGACAAATGTCTGGCTCGGGCGCGTCAGCTCGATCACGCCGCGATCTTGCGCCCGGCCATCGAGTGCCAGCGGCAGGTCGGCCCCGTTTTTGCCGACCAGACCGACCGACAGCGGAATGACCATCGGATCTTTGTGCGCTTGGCCGGGCGTCGATGGAACGGTCTGGGCGACGTCGAGCCGGTAGGTCTTGGCGCGTGCATCGTAATGCGGCGTGACCATGACGTCGGGCGTGCCGGCCTGCGAATACCAGCGCATGAACTGGGTGAAATCGCGCCCGCTCGCATCGGCGAAACACTGCACGAACTGTTCGACGGTGGCGGCCTCGCCGTCATGGCGCGTGAAGTAAAGGTCCATGCCCTTGCGGAAGACGTCGGCACCGAGCAGCGTCTTGATCATGCGCACGACTTCGGCGCCTTTGTCATAGACGGTCGACGTGTAGAAGTTGTTGATCTCGTGATAGAGCTCCGGCCGCACCGGATGGGCGAGGGGGCCGGCGTCCTCGACGAACTGATGCGAGCGCAGCGAGCGCACGTCGCCGATCCGCTCGACCGGACGCGATCGCTGATCCGACGTGAATTCCTGGTCGCGGAACACCGTCAGCCCTTCCTTGAGGCAGAGCTGGAACCAGTCCCGGCAGGTTATGCGGTCGCCGGTCCAATTGTGGAAATATTCGTGCGCGATCACCGCCTCGATGCCGGCGAAATCGGTGTCGGTCGCGGTCGCGGACGACGCCAGCACGTATTTGTCGTTGAAGACGTTGAGCCCCTTGTTCTCCATCGCGCCCATGTTGAAGGCGGAGACGGCGACGATCATGAAAATATCGAGATCGTATTCGCGGCCGAACGCCTGTTCGTCCCAGCGCATGGCGCGCTTGAGGCTGTCCATGGCGTAATCGCAGCGATCCTCCTTGCCGGGCTCGACGTAGATGGCGAGCGCCACCTTGCGGCCCGACATGGTGGTGAAGCTGTCAGCGACGCAGGCGAGCTTGCCGCCAACCAGCGCGAACAGATAACTCGGCTTCTTGAATGGGTCGTGCCAGACCGCGAAATGCCGGTTGGTGCCGGCGATATCGCCTTTCGACACCAGATTGCCGTTGGCAAGCAGCACCGGCGCTTCGTCTTTATCGGCCTCGATGCGCGTGGTGTAGACCGCCATCACGTCCGGCCGGTCGAGGAAATAGGTGATACGGCGAAATCCTTCCGCCTCGCACTGCGTGCAGTAGACGTCACCGGCGCGGTAGAGCCCCATGAGCTGGGTGTTGCCCGCGGGATCGATCACGGTCTCGATCTCGAGTTCGAACGGCCGGTTCGGCGGCTGGGCGATGGTGAGCCGGTCCGCCGTGGCGACATAGTTTTCCGCCGGCAGCGGCTTGCCGTCGAGCGCAAGCGACGTGAGCCGCAGCTCATCGCCGTCGAGCACCAACGGCGCCGGCGCGCTCGTGGCATTAGGCTTGAGCTTCAGCTTGGCCCGCACGCGCGCGGCGCTTGGGTGGAGCGATACGTCGAGATCGACAGTTTCGATCAGCCAGTCTGGCGGGCGATAATCCTGGAGGCGGACGGCGTGGGGTTCTTCGGTGCGCATGGTGCTGTTGTAGCCCGGATTGCACGCCGTGCAATCCGGGGGCCAGTTAAGACGCACGAGGCAAAGTTCCCCGGGTTTCGCTGCCGCTCAACCCGGGGTACGATTCAGTCATGCCGATGATGCGCGCCATGGTGCTCGACCGGCCGGGAATGCCGCTTGTCATGCGCGAGCGGCCACTCCCGCAGCCAGCGGCCGGCGAAATCCTGATCGAGATCGCGGCCTGCGGAGTGTGCCGTACCGACCTGCATGTGGTGGATGGCGAACTGCCGCAGCCGAAATTGCCGATCGTCCCAGGCCACGAGATCGTCGGCCGCGTCGCTGCGATCGGGCAGGGCGTCAGCGGCTTCACTCTCGGCGAGCGGGTCGGCGTGCCCTGGCTCGGCGCGACCTGTGGGGTGTGTCCATACTGCCGGTCGGACCACGAAAATCTTTGCGACCGGCCTTTATTCACCGGCTATACGCGCGACGGCGGCTATGCCACGCACACGATCGCCGACGCGCGCTTCTGTTTTCCGCTCGATGAGAAGGTCGAGGCCGCCGAAGCGGCGCCGCTGCTTTGCGCCGGGCTGATTGGCTGGCGCAGCTACCGCATGGCCGGCGAAGGGCAGGCGTTGGGCCTTTATGGCTTCGGCGCTGCGGCGCACATCCTGGCGCAGGTCGCGGCTTGGCAGGGCCGGAGGATTTTTGCGTTCACCCGTGACGGCGATGTGGCGTCACAGAGTTTTGCCCGCACACTCGGCGCGGTCTGGGCTGGCGGTTCGAGCGAGATGCCACCCGAGCCGCTCGATGCGGCCATCATCTTCGCGCCGGTTGGTGCGCTGGTGCCTGCCGCGTTGCGCGCGGTAAAGAAAGGCGGCCGCGTCGTCTGCGGCGGCATTCACATGTCGGATATTCCGAGCTTTCCCTATGCGATCCTGTGGGAAGAGCGGCAGCTTGTTTCTGTTGCGAATCTGACGCGCGCCGACGCACGCGAGTTCTTGGCCATCGCGCCACAGGCCGGCATCAAGATGCAGGTGACGCGCTATCCGCTGGCGCAGTCAAATGAAGCGCTCGCCGATCTGCGCGCCGGGCGCTTTGAGGGCGCTGCGGTGCTTGATCCCCTGAACTCTAGCGCCGCGGCTCAGCGTGGCCGATGACGCGGGCGATGGCGGGGAAATGCCGGCGCAAGCCGCCTTCGACGGCATCGACCAGATCGTGCACCGCGCGCACCGAGAGCGCCGGGTCGACCTGGCAATGAAAATTGACGAGCTCGCCGTCTGCGGTTTCCCGCACCCGCACATCGTGGATCTCGTGAAGGCCCGCAATACTGGCGGCTTGCGCGTTGAGCACGGCGCGAACTTCGGCGATGCGCTCCGCCGGAGCGTCGCGTCCGGCGAGCACATCGGCCGGCAACGGCTCAATGTGCGTCTCGACCTCCGCATCGGGGCCGAGTTCGTCGCGCAGTGCCTGTTCGAGACCGCTCGCCACTTCGTGTGCCGCGGCGAGTGGCATCGTGCCTTCGACTTCGAGATCGAGGGATACGGAGAGCTGGCCGGAAATCGTCTGCACCGCAACGTGATGAATGGCGAGTCCACGATTGCGGGCAATCGTCATCACGCGCTCGCGCACGGTTTCGTCATCGAGCGCGCGCGGCTCAGTGGTGATCGTGACTTCGGCCTGCGGGAGCGCGGCGCGGATGGCGCCGGTGAGCTGGTCCTTTATGGCGGAGACGCGATCAAGCGGCAGCGTGCGGCTGACGCCGACGCCGAGGTCAGCGAACAGCACCGCGCCCGCTGGCCGCACGCGCACCCGCTCGACAGCCACCACGCCGGGCATTTTCCGCGCGATTGCGGCGACGCGCTCGCTGACGCCGGCCGGCGCCGTATCGGTCAGCGTATCGATGGTGCGCCGCCCGAGCCGCCACCCGGCGACGCAGATGAAAACCGCCACCACGATTGCCGCGATGGCATCCGACAACGGGTAGCCGAGCGCGACGCCGCCAAGCCCGATCAGCACCGCGACCGACGACCACATATCGGAGGAGAAATGCAGCGCATCGGCATCGAGCGCCTCGCTCGAGGTTTGTCGCGCGACGCGGCGCAGCGTTCGGGCGCGAAAAAAATCGACCACGATCGACCCGACGATGACGGCGAAGGCCGCGGCTGTCGCTTTGACTGGCGGTCCTTCCGCCCCGGCGAGCCGCCGCACCGCCTCCCAGATGACCACGACGGTCAGGAGAAACAGCAACGCCGTCTCCGCCAGTGCGGTGACGCTCTCCACCTTGCCGTGACCGAACTGGTGCTCGGCGTCGGCCGGTTTGCCCGAGATGCGGACGGCGAAATAGGTCAGCACCGTTGCGGCGAGATCAAGCAGCGAATGGCCAGCCTCCGACAGGATCGCGAGCGATCCCGTCATCAGGCCGATGATTGCCTTCGCCGCCGTCAGCGCCGCGGATGCGGCGATCGATCCGAGGGCCACTCTTTCCTTGTCATTCATTCCCGGTGCGCAACGCGGTCCCGGGTCGAAGCAAGGCTTCTTGCCTCAATTGACCGGGATGTTCGCGTCCTTCATGACCTTTCTCCAGGTCACAATATCGTTTTTGATCTGACTAGCGAACTCCTCCGGGGTACTGCCGACCGGCTGGAAACTGAACTTGGCGAGTGTCGCCTTGACGTCGGGCAGCGTCAGGATCGCCGCGATCTCTTTTTGCAGGAGCGCAACGACGGGCGCTGGCGTCTTGGCCGGCGCCACCATGCCGATTACAAGATCCGTGGCCATTCCCGGTATTCCGGCTTCGTCGAGCGTCGGAATGTCCGGAAAGGCCGGGCTGCGCTTGGCACTGGTGACCGCCAGCGCCCGCAGTTTGCCGGAGGTCAGATAGGGCGCGACCGGCGGTAGTCCCATAATAAGAATCGGGGTGTCGCCGGCGAGCGTGGCGTTGATCGCCGGCGCGGCGCCGTTGAAGGGGACGCGCGGCAGCGTGTCCAGTTTCAAGCCAAGCTTGAACAGCCGCTCGGAGGAAAGCTGGCCGTAGCCGATGCCCATGGCGGCGTAGTTGTATTTTTGCGGTGCCGCTTTGACGAGCGCCACCAGCTCTTTCATCGTTTTCGCCGGCACTGAAGGATTGACGACTACCACCGAAGGAGACGAGGAGATGATTGTGACTGGCGAGAAGTCTTTGACGGGATCATAGGGCAGGCTTCTGTTCGTCACTGAGGCGACTGCGAAGTCGTTGGTGACGATCAGCAGATTGTATCCGTCCGGCGCCGCGTGGCCGACTTGGCCAGCGCCGACCGCGCCGCTCGCGCCATTGACGTTCTCGATGAAGAACGATTGTCCGAGCCGCGCGCTGAGCTTTTGCGCCAGGATGCGGCCAATCAGGTCAGTCGGGCCGCCAGGCGGGTAGGGCACGACAATGCGCACCTGCCGCTGCGGGTAGCCGCCGGCAGCTTGCTGGCTGTGAGCCGCGCCAGTCGCGATCAATGCCGCGGCCAGCACGCAGAACAACACTCCTCGTTTCATCTGCAGTCCTCCCCCATGGTTTTGCTTTTAGCGCTTCAGCCGTTCCCGTCGACTTTAGCCGCGGGGGCGACGCGCTGGAAGCGCATACATTTCACGGGAGATATAGACGCGCGTTCGCCCCACGCGTGTGAGGCGAGATGGCAGCCGAGGAACCTGCTTCGAACCGTGGTGTCGTCCTCGTTTCAACGCTCGCGCATCAGCGCGGAGCGGCATCCGCGGGTGTGCCGGCGAGCCGATTTCAGCGCAAATCGCTATCTACGATTGCCTGAGCGCCGCTGAAAAAACGAACAAACCCGCCGGCGGCGCTTGCCGCCGGCAGGTTTGCATTCAACGAGGGAGCTTGCTGAGGACTTAGAGGCAGGACGTCTGCATGTGGATGCAGGGCTGCGGCTGGGCCGGCATCTGCGGTGCGCTGACAGTATGGCGCAGGTGGTGATGATGATGGTGCACAGCGGTTTCTTCCGCGAACGCGGGAGCGGCGACGACAGCCGTGGCGAGGGCCAGAGCGCTGACCAGCGCGCCGAAGTTGAAGATGGTGCGGTTATTCATGTTTCTTCCTCCGTTCAGGCTGCGCAGCCAGCGATAGCGAATATCGTTACGCCCCACGCAAGATTTTGCAGTAATAACGGGAGGAAATTCGGGTAGCCTAGAGATCGTGCCGTAAAACATGACTCTGAATACATTAAATCCCGATAAAATATACACGATAGATACGCATACGCGGCTGATCTATACAAAGCGGATCGATTTATGGAGGATTTATAACAGCCATACTTGTTCCATTTTGCACTTACGCCTGGGATGCGTAAAAACGGGCGCGCTCACGCAGACCGAAAAAGTGCGAGGGTGCTCACACCTGCAATCGCGGCGGTATAGAAGCTCGGTGCCACCATGCCGTCGGCGTCGGTTAGGACGATGAACTTTACGATGATGGACGCCACAACGATGAGCCCTTGGCGCTTCTGTGTCGCTCCTATGATGGAGTGGACCGATCGCCATTGCCGCCATTTCCATCGCCTGCTGACACGACGGGCGCGGCTTTATACCGAGATGCTGACGACCGGCGCCGTGCTGCATGGCGATCGGTCGCGGCTGCTGCGCTACGACCCGGCCGAACATCCCTTGGCCCTGCAGCTCGGCGGCTCCGATCCGCGCGCGCTCGCCACGTGTGCCGTCATCGGCGCCGACCTCGGCTTCGATGAGATTAATCTGAATGTAGGATGTCCCTCAGACCGCGTGCAGGACGGGCGTTTCGGCGCCTGCCTCATGGCCGAGCCGGTCTTGGTCGGTGAATGCGTCGCGGCGATGAAGGCCGCGGTCGCGATTCCCGTCACGGTCAAATGCCGCATTGGCGTCGATGACCAGGATCCGGAGGAGGCGCTGGAGACGCTGGCCAGTGCGGCCGAGCGGGCAGGGGCCGACGCGCTCATCGTGCACGCCCGCAAGGCCTGGCTCAAAGGGCTGTCGCCGAAGGAAAACCGCGAAATCCCGCCGCTCGACTATGCGCGCGTTTATCGGCTCAAGGCCGTGCATCCGCGCCTGCCGGTCGTGATCAATGGTGGCATCGCCGGCATCGAGGATGCGCTCGTTCACCTCGCGCATGTCGATGGCGTGATGCTGGGCCGTGCCGCGTACCAGGAACCGTGGCGACTACTTGCCGTCGATCCGCAGGTGTTCGGTGATGAGGCCCGTTTCGCTTCCGCCCACCAAGCAGCCGCCGCGCTCGTGCCCTACGTCGCGCGCGAGCTTGCGGCGGGAACGCAGTTGCATGCCATCACCCGGCATCTGCACGGCTTGTTCCGTGCCGTGCCCGGCGCGCGCGCATTCCGCCGCCAGCTTGCGGGCGCCGCCGGGAACTCGCAGTCAGGCGTCGAGGTGCTCACCGCGGCGCTGGCGCTGGTTCGCGAAAGTGCAGCCGACGGCGCGGCCGACTTGGCGCATATCGCGGCCTGATCGTGACGTGACAGGCGCTTGCCGTGGCGCCCGCGCGAGGGAGTAAGCTGGCGGCATGCTGTTCGGCGTCGGTCTCCACGAACTTGTCTGGCTCGCCGTCGCCGTCGTGATCGGTGGCGTGGTCACCGGTCTGCTTGCCGGACTGTTTGGTATCGGTGGCGGCGCGGTCATCGTGCCGGTGCTCTATGAAGTCTTTCGTATCCTTGGCGTGCCCGAGGATGTGCACATGCAGCTTTGCATCGGCACCTCGATCGCCATCATCGTGCCGACGGCGATCCGCTCCTATCTCACGCATCGCGCCAAAGGTCTGATCGTCCCGGGAGTCATCCGGCTGTGGGCCGTACCGGCGGTAGTCGGCGTCGCCTGCGGTTCGGCCATCGCGGCTTTCGCGCCGGAGGCGGTGTTCAAAATCGCGTTCGTGGTGATCGCGCTGTTCATCGGCGCCAAGTTCATGTTCGCCGGCGACCGCTGGAATATCGGTACCGAGCTGCCGGGTCCGCTGCCGATGACCGGATATGGTTTCGGCATCGGGCTCGCCGGATCGCTGATGGGCATCAGCGGCGGATCGCTTTCAAACATCGTGCTGACGCTTTACGGCAAGACGATCCATCAGGCGGTCGCGACGTCGGCCGGACTCGGCGTGCCGATCACCATCGCGGGCACGATCGGCTATATCGTCGCTGGGCTGCCGCATCAGGCGGAACTGCCGCCGTTCTCGCTCGGCTTCGTGTCGCTGATCGGCGTCGCGGTGATGGCTCCGGTTGCGAGCCTCGTCGCGCCTTACGGCGCGCGGCTTGCACATCGGCTGTCGCGGCGAACGCTCGAGATCGCGTTTGCGCTGTTTATTCTGGCGGTATCGCTGCGCTTTCTGATCAGCCTGCTTTAAACGGCCCGCTCACGGATAGCCGTGCAGCAGCAGGCGATCGCCGCGGACTTCCCAGCTCTGCAGCCGGTTCAAAAAGCTCATGCCGAGCAGGCTGGTCTTCAGCTGACCTGGGGGTGCGATCAGGGCATCAACGGAATGCTCGACCAGGGTGCCGACCGCGACGCGATCGAGCGTTACCGGCGCAGCGCGGGCGCGGCCATTGGCGGTGTCGATGTTGACCGAATAATCGAGCACCTCGATCGGCAGGCCGGCGGCCTTGGCGTCCTCGCGGGTCAGGACAACGGAACTTGCGCCGGTGTCCAGCACCATGGCGATCCGCGCGCCATTGATCTGCGCGTTGATGGCAAAGTCGCCACCATTGGTGCGCGCCACTGCCACGGTGCGGCCTTGCGAAATGACGCGGCCGGGAATGAGATCGGCGAGCACGCGATCGGCAACCTGGTGCAGCTCGAACCGGTAGGAGTAACCCACCACGAGCAGCATGCCGACGATGACCCACATCATCGCCATGGTCACCGCCTGGGCGAACCGCTCACGGAACAGCGTCAGCACGGTGCCGGCGACGAACACCAGGATGCCGATCTTGTAGGCGAGCGAAGAAAAATCATCGGCCGAAAGCCGTCCGGGCGCGGTGCCCTGGTTCGCGATGACGATCAGGATCGCGATGAAGACGCCAAGCAGCAGAAGTAGCAACAAGCGCTGACGCACGTTCGATTTATCCCCTGGCGGCCCCATCCGCCGCAGCTGTGCCATTGCCGCTCACAAAGCTCGGGGCGAATCATGGAGCTTAGCGGCGCGGCCGAAGCAATAGCCTTCCATGCCCTCTGACGCTAGCCAGTTGCCGTCCGCCGTGGGCGCCCGAGACCGTCGTCAGGCGATGACATCTCGGAAGACCGCGGTTGCAACGGCGGAGCGCCATCCGTGATCGGCGCCAGTGCCGCCATGACGCGTTCGGGCGGGAAGGTGACGATCACCTCGGTGCCGATGCGTAGCTTGGACTTGAGCGCGAATGTGCCGCCGTGAAGGTCGATCAGGTTCTTGGCGATCGGCAGGCCGAGGCCCGCGCCTTGTTCGGCCGATTTGATCGAATTCGAGCCCTGGCCGAAGGAGGCGAGCACGATCGGGATTTCCTCTTCGGGGATGCCAGGACCCGTGTCCTTGACGCTCATGTACTGGCCGCCGGAGGCGGTCCAGCCCACTTTGAGCCAGATTTCTCCGCCTTGCGGCGTGAACTTGATCGCATTGGAGAGGAGATTGAGGCAGATCTGCCGGACTGCGCGCTCATCGGCCCATAGCCGTGGCATGTCGGGCTCGAACATCTCGTGAATGGTGATGCCGCGATTGCCGGCGCGCAGTTTCAAGAGATGGTGGCAATCCTCGACCACGCGTGCGAGCGACACCGCTTCCTCGTTGAGCTCGTAGCGCCCGGCTTCGATCCGCGACAAATCGAGGATTTCGTTGATCAGGTTGAGCAGGTGCACGCCGGAACTATGGATGTCACCGGCATAGTCCTTGTAGACCGGCACCGCGTGCGGCCCGAAAATCTCGGCCTTCATCACTTCGGAGAAGCCGAGAATGGCGTTGAGCGGTGTGCGCAGCTCGTGACTCATCTGCGCCAAGAATTGCGATTTGGCGATATTGGCGGCCTCGGCGCGCCGACGCGCCTCGTCTGAGATCGATTTTGACTGTTCGAGCTCGCCGATCAGCAACTCCTTCTCGGCCCGCATTTCGAGCGTCGCCAGTGTCGTCGAATACAGCCGATAGGCGAGCAGCGAGAAATAGCCCTCAGCAGCAAGCGCCATGGCGGCCAGGATGTAATTGTGCAGCGTGCCCTTGAGCAGGAAATCGACGGCGATCGCGATGGTGACCGGCAGGGTCAGCGCCAGCACCGCGATCGGCAGGCTCGAGGCCAACATGCTGGAGATCGCCACAACCAACAGCATGACGAACAGCATGAACATGCCGGCCTGCTCGTCGATGCCGATCGGATTGATCAGGATGAAGGTCCAGGCCACACCGAAGAACAGGTCGAGCAGCAGGAAGCGCATCCGCCAGGCTCGCGTGTTCGCGGTGTTCGGCGGCTCGGCAAGAAATTGCCGACAGGCGCCGACGATGATCAGGTGGATCAGGAGCGCGCCGCCGGTCCACACACCGGAGATCAGTGCGCCGGTCCACAGGATCGAGAACAGGCCGATGCTGACAATCAGCAGCAGCATCACCGGCGAGGCCGACACCCGGTTCTGCGCGAATTGGCGTAACAGTTCGTAGTCGAATACCGGCCGCGTGCCGCTGGTCGAGGTCAGCCGGTCCCGCGCCTCGCGCACGTGCTGGAATGCGAGCCGCCGCTGGGCCGGCGAAGGGGCGGTGGATGCGGCCGGAATAGCGGCATCGCGCGGTTCGCTGGTCGTCGGGGGCATTGCGGTCCGGGGTTCCGAAAATTCGCGACAAAAGTCGCGCAAATTCCTTAAGACCAGGCTTAACGGAATGCGCGCTTTTGGCGCATCAATGATTTATTCACCCTGTCCGGACGTGCTCTATGGCCGCTCGGCCACTGCTGGCCGATCACGCTTCGGCGAGATAGGCTTTACGGCTCAATGCGATAAAGGGGGACCATGCGATGAAGCTTTATGATGGCGGCCGGGCCCCAAATCCGCGGCGTGTGCGGATTTTTCTGGCTGAAAAGGGCATCACGGTTCCGACCGAACAGGTCGACCTCGGCAAATTGGAGCAGCGGTCAGAGGCCTACAGTGCCGTAAATCCGATGCAGCGGGTCCCGGCGCTGGTCCTTGATGATGGGACGGTGATCGCCGAGTTGATTGCAATCTGCCGCTATTTCGAAGCCTTGCACCCTGACCCGCCGCTGTTCGGCCGTGGCGCTCTGGAAAGCGCGCTGGTCGAGATGTGGAACAGACGCGCGGAGCTGCATCTACTGTTCCCGGTGGCGAGCGTGTTTCAGCATCTGCACCCGGCCATGAAGCTGATGGTCGATCCGCAGATCGCCGCGTGGGGCGAGGCCAACAAGCCGCGCGTATTCGAATTTCTGCGCTTCCTCGACGGCGAACTGAAGAGTCGGCCTTATCTGGCTGGTGCGGCTTACAGTGTCGCCGATATCACCGCGCAGATCGCGGTCGATTTCATGCGCGTTTCCAAACTCGCGCTTCCCGACGAGCTCGTTCACGTCAAGCGCTGGCACGAAGCGGTATCGGCGCGGCCCAGTGCGGCGGCTTAGAGATATTTCCAGTTCTTGGCGTTTTTTATGAAAAAGGAACTTCCTGGCGCCCGAGGGATTATCGCCCCGAGGGGCGACCAGGAGGAATCATGGACAAGAAGATCGCCGGTCTGCTCGGCGCCGCCGCGGCGCTGACGACCGTAACTGCCGCCAATGCGGCAGTGCCCGCTCCAACCGAGGGCAATGCTCCCCCGGCAAGTTACCGCGACCTTCTCAACCCGGTTCCGAACCCTGTGGCGGCCCTGCAAGCTGACGACGCCCGTTTGGCTGGCACGCCCTCATCCACAAAGGACGATGGCCTTCAGGTGGCGCAATACTATCATCACCACCATCATCATCATCACCACCATCACGTCGTGCCGCGTCCGTTGCGCCGGCTGCTGCATCGCGCACCACCATCATCATCACCATCACCACCACTGAGCGGCATGGTGTTGCGATAGAGGCGGGGACCGGAGACGGTCCCCGTCTTTGCTCTTATGACTCCCGCTCGCGCGCCTTGGCGGCGCGGAGCAGGTGGCGGTATGTGCCGTCGAACACTGTGTCGGTATCGGACGTCCAGGTTGAATCCTTGGCGAGCTCCGGCCGGCTGGCGTGAATGCGCCGGCCGCGCATCTCGCGTTCGGCGGCTTCTTCTTCGTTCATCGGCGCCAGCGTGAAATCGGCGGTTACCGGCAGCACGAGCAACTGCAGCATCGGCTCACCCGCTCGGAATATGTGCGTCTGTCCCTCCATCGGCGCCTTGAACACGACGAAAGAGATCATCGGCCACCACTCGGTGCGCAACAGCGCGGGGACCGCGATGGGGACCGTGCCGGTCGTATCGGTATAAAAGCGCGGGTGCGGCTCGGTGCGTACCGCCCATTCCTTGCCGACTTTCAGGTCAAGCAGAAGCTGATAGGTGTAGTATTCACTGCCGAAGCCCCGGAATGGCGGCCATTGCAAGTCGCTCTCGGGCTCTGATCCGAAATCGCTGTCGAAAATCCATTGCCCGTCCTTTTTCGAGACGCGCAGCTCGTTTTGGTAGGGATAGAAAATCTCGATGCCGTACTGCGCGCCTTCGGTGAACGGCGCGCAGTGCCAGGCATATTCATGTGAGCCGTCGGCGCGCGGCTTTGGCTGGCCCGCCCAACCGGGCATCTCGATCTTGGTCCGCCGCGGCGCCAAGGCCGGATTGACCAGCCGGAATTTGACTTCGTGCATTATGGATTTCCCCGTGCGCCAAGACGGAGTTGACCCGTAACGGGTTCCGCCCGTGCAGGAAAGTCACAGCCGGTCAAAGAGTTCCATCAGGCCGGGCGGAATGCCCGGCCTTCGCATTGCGGGATGGCGCAATCAGCGGATGAATGTGCCCGCGCGCAGCTCGTCGAAGGCTTGCTGCAGCTCGGCCTTGTCGTTCATCACGATCGGCCCGTACCAGGCGACCGGCTCCTTGATCGGCTTGCCGGATACCAGAAGGAAGCGGACGCCCTGATCGCCGGCCTGGACGGTGATCTCATCGCCGGAGTCGAACAGCACCAGCGAGCGATTTCCGGTCTGCTCGCGAACCAGCGTTTCTCCGGCGCCATTGGTTTTTTCTGTCAACACGCCGAACGGCTTTGACCCGGCGCGAAAATCGCCCGAGCCCTCGAACACATACGCGAAGGCGTGGCGCTCCAGTTCGACGCGGAGCGTCTTGCGCTTGCCCGGAGGCACGGAGACATCGAGATAGCGCGGGTCCGCGGCCACGCCTTCGATCGGGCCGCGCCGGCCGAAAAATTCGCCACACACCACACGCACGCGCGTGCCGTCATCGTCTGTCACCTCTGGTATCTCGGTCGCCTTGACGTCCTGATAACGCGGCGCCGTCATCTTCAGCGACGACGGCAGATTTGCCCACAGCTGAAAGCCATGCATACGGCCCGCGGCGTCCCCCTTGGGCATTTCCTGATGCATGATGCCGCGTCCGGCCGTCATCCATTGCACGTCGCCGGCTTGCAGATTGCCACTGTTACCCAGGCTGTCGCCGTGCTCGACGCTGCCGGCGAGCACATAGGTGATGGTCTCGATGCCGCGATGCGGATGCCAGGGAAAGCCGGCCCGATAGTCGTCCGGGCGATCGTTGCGAAAATCGTCCAGTAGCAGAAACGGGTCGTACTCCCCGGTTTCACCGAAGCCGAAGGCGCGGCGCAATTTGACGCCGGCGCCCTCGGTCGTCGGTTGCGACGTGATGATGCGTTTGACGGGCCTGATGGACATGGCGATCTTACCTTGACTGACGGTTGTATCAAACAGATGGCGCGATGCCCGATTCCGGCAAGAAGGCACACCATTGATACCGCCGTTGCGGCAAAAAGCTGCGCGCTTTCGCCTATTGGCAAAAAGCGCCGATTCTGGCTCAGATGCCGGCTTAGTGGCGGGGTTCCAGCGAGCGCCGCCACCAAGACACGGCGCTGCCGGGAGGGATTGATGAGGTGTATTCGCGTTCGTGACGCCGTCATTGCAGCGGCGTTTTTTGTTGCAACGGCGGCTGCGGCCCATGCGCAGTCATGGCCGACACGGCCGATCCGGCTGATCAGCCCGTTCCCGGCGGGCAGCGCGTCCGACACCACCGCCCGCGTTGTGGTCGACCAGATTTCGCAGGTTCTCGGGCAGTCGATTATTGTCGAACCGCAGGCCGGCGCCGGCGGCATTATCGGCTTCCAGATGGTCGCCAAGGCCAATCCCGATGGCTACACGCTGGTGACAAGCTCGTCGTCGATGGCCAACGGCAAGGTGCTGCACAGTCATTTGCCCTACGACGTACTGCGCGATTTCGCGCCGGTGGCGATGTTCGGCGAGCAGCCGAACGTGCTGGTCGCCTCCAAGGAGAGCGGCTTCAAGACTGTCGCCGATCTGGTGGCGGCCGCCAAGGCAAAACCCGGCACACTGACATTCGCCTCCGCCGGTGTCGGCTCGACCTCGCACATGGCCGGCGAACGTTTCCGTCTCGCCACCAAGATCGATGTCCGCCATATCCCGTTCCGCGAGAATGGCCTGACAGAAGTCATGGCCGGCCGCATCGATTACTATTTCATCCCGCTCGCCGCCGCCGCCTCGGTGCTGCACAGCGGTAAGCTCACGGCGCTTGCGGTCAGCACGCCGAAGCGCTCGCCGCTGTTGCCGGACGTGCCGACGGTGGCGGAGGCCGGCTACCCGGGCGCCGAGTTCAAGTTTCTGGGTTGGCCTGTCGGCGCCGGCGAAAACGCCGAAAGATGTCATCAGCAAGATCCATGACGCCACCGAAAAAGCGCTGCAGGCGCCGTCGGTGAAGGAGCACCTCGCGACGCTCGGTGTCGAGCCGGTGCTGATGAGCGTCGAACAGTTCACCAAGTTCTTCAACGACGACTACGCCGCCACCATGCAGCTCGCCAAGGACGCGCATGTTGAGCCGGCGGACTGACGGCGCAGCATTCTCGCGTTCGCCGTGGTGTGTGTTCGATTGTTGGCGCGGAGGAAAACCATGATCGGGTTGCCGGCGCCGCTGTGTATTGTTGCAACGGTCGTCACGGTCGTTGCGGCATCGGCGCCGGCCGTTGCGCAGACCTATCCGTCGCGCGCAATCCATTTCATCATGCCGTTCCCGCCTGGACCGGCCGACGTCACGTTACGTCTGTTTGCGCAAAAATTGTCGCAGGACTGGAAACAGCCGGCCGTTGTCGAGACCCGGGTCGGCGCGACCGGGACGGTCGGCACCGAGATGGTGGTGAAAGCTGCGCCCGACGGCTACACGCTGCTGTTCACCGTGGACCTGCCGATCACCATGGCGCCAAATCTGCTCAAGGTGCCCTACGACGCCCAGCGCGATCTGATCCCAATCGCCGCGGTGGTCGAAAGCACCAACGTCCTCGTCGTCAATCGCGTCTCCAAGATACGCTCGCTCGCCGAACTGGTCGCCGAGGCCAAGGCCAAGCCCGGCGTGCTTACCTTTGCATCGGCCGGGATCGGATCGCCGGCTCACCTGTGCGGAGAGATGATCAAGCAACAGGCCGGCATCGATATGATCCATGTGCCTTATACGGGCGCCGGGCCGGCGATGAATGCGCTGTTGGCGGGCAACGTCACCATGTTCTGCAGCCCGGTCCAGCAAGCGCTGCCGCAAATCAAGGCTGGGACGCTGGTGCCACTCGGCGTGGCAGCGGAAACCGAGTCGCCGCTGTTGCCCGGCGTGGCTCCACTGTCCAAAAGCTATCCGGGCCTCGTCCTGTCGCAGTGGTTCGGCTTGTTGGCGCCGAAGGGTACGCCAGCCGGGGTTACCGGCGCGCTGCGCGATGAGTTCAAGAAAATCTCCGCTGAACCTGATATCCAAGCCAAACTGACCGCAATAGGACTGCAACCGCATTGGCTCGGGGGGCCCGAGCTCGCCCAGAGGATTGCCACCGACACGGTGAAGATTCACGATTTCATGGTCGCAGCGCACATTCACGCCCAGTAATTCAGAGGATCGTCACCGCATGACGCGGCCCAACTTCCTTCTGTTCATCACCGACCAGCACCGGGTGGATTATCTATCCTGCACCGGCCATCCAGTGCTGAGAACACCGCATATCGATTCCATCGCGGCGCGCGGCACGCGGTTCGATAACTTTTATGTCGCCACGCCGGTCTGCATGCCGAACCGCGGGACCTTGATGACCGGGCGCATGCCGTCGGTGCACGATGGGCGCGGCAACGGCCTGCCGCTGCCGCTCAATTCCAACACCTTCGTCGACACGCTGCGCGCCGGCGGTTACGCCACGGCGCTGGTCGGCAAGAGTCATCTGCAGAATTTCACCGGGTTTCCGCCGATCCAGAAGCGCGCGCCGGCTCGCGACGGCGATCGCGCGCTTGATGCGGAGTTTGCCGAAGCGAGGAAACCGATCCCCGGTGATGGGCCCTACGATCAGGAATTTCCGGCGCGCTGGTCGTCCGGCCATGACTTCAACATGCAGCTGCCGTTCTACGGCTTCGAGCATGTCGATCTGTGCACCGGCCACGGCGACCAGGTCGGCGGCCACTACTATGTGTGGCTGAAGTCGAAGCGCCCCGATGCCGACGCGTTGCGCGACGCGAAGAATCAGCTCGCGCACGATTACGTCTGTCCGCAAGCGATCCGCACGCCGATCCCGGAAGAGCTTTATCCGACGAGCTACATCGCCGACAAAGCCTGCGAATGGCTTGGCGGCTACACGCGCGCAAAACGCAGCGATCCGTTCTTTCTGATGGTGTCGTTTCCCGACCCGCATCATCCGTTCACGCCGCCCGGCCGCTATTGGTCGATGTACCGGCCTGATGACATGGCGACGCCGCGGAGTTTCGAGCACGGCAACCGGCCACTGGCGCGCGCGGTCGCCTGGGCGCTGGCGCAGCGCGAGAGCGGCAAGGCCGACACGGCAGGGCAGGCGCCGTTCGCCGTCAATGAGCGTGAGGCGCGCGAGGCCATGGCGCTGTCATGCGGCATGATTGCGATGATCGACGACGCTATCGGCCGCGTGCTTGGCGCGCTCGCCGCGTCTGACGCGGCGAACGATACGGTGGTGATCTTCACCACCGACCATGGCGATTATCTTGGCGATCACCGGCTGCTGCTCAAAGGTCCGGCGCATTACGAGGGTATCACGCATGTGCCATTCATCTGGGCCGAGCCCGTCGCGCGGCCAGCGCGGCGCAGCGCCGTCATGGGCGGCACGCTCGACATCGCGCCGACGATTCTCGATCGCGCCCATATCCAGCCGTACAACGGTATCCAGGGCCTGAGCCTGCTGCCGGCGATCGGCGGCGAAACGCTCGCGCGCGACTCCATGGTGATCGAGGACGACCAGCAGCGCGCCATCATGGGCTTCACCGCGCCGCCACGGCTGCGTTCCTTGATCACCGCGCGCTATCGCCTGACCATCGCCGACGGCGATCCGTACGGCGAGCTTTACGACCGGCAAAACGACCCGGACGAACTGGACAATCTGTTCGACGACCCCGCGCATCGTGCGCTGCGCGGCGAGTTGTTCGAGCGACTCGCCTATCGCGAAATGGAGCTCGCCGACCGCTCGCCGCTGCCAAGCGGGCGAGCGTGAGGCTCGTCATTCCGGATCGCCGCGTAGCGGCGAGTCCGGAATCCATATTCGCTGACCTGTGATTATGGATTCCGGGCTCGCGGGCCAAAGCCCGCGCCCCGGAATGACGACTACCGCTGCAGCAGCGCGATCAGGCTCGACGTGTCCCAGCGCTTGCCGCCCATCTTTTGCACTTCGGAATAGAACTGATCGACCAGCGCCGACACCGGCAGATGCGCGCCGTTCCTGCGCGCCTCATCAAGGCAAATGTTGAGATCCTTGCGCATCCAGTCGACCGCAAAGCCGAAATCGAATTTGCCCGCCGCCATGGTCTTGTAGCGGTTCTCCATCTGCCAGGACTGCGCCGCACCCTTGGAGATGGTCGCGATCAGCTTCTCGATGTCGAGGTTGGCCTTCTGGGCGAAATGCAGCGCTTCGGCCAGACCCTGCACGATGCCGGCGATGCAGATCTGGTTGACCATCTTGGCAAGCTGGCCGGAGCCGGGGCTGCCGAGAAGATTGCAGGCGCGCGCATAGGCGACGATCACCTTTTCGGCCTTGGCGAACGGCGCCTCGTCGCCGCCACACATCACGGTGAGCACGCCGTTTTCGGCGCCGGCCTGGCCGCCCGACACCGGCGCATCGACAAAATCGAAGCCGCGCTTCTTGGCTTCGGCATGCAGTTCGCGCGCGATCGCCGCCGAGGCCGTGGTGTGATCGACAACGATCGCGCCCTTGCGGGTGCCGGCAAAAATGCCGTTATCGCCGAGCATCACTTCGCGCAGATCGTGATCGTTGCCGACGCAGGCCATGACGAAATCCTGGCCCTCGGCGGCGGCCTTCGGTGTCGGCGCGCTCCTGCCGCCGTATTGGGCGACCCACTTGTCAGCCTTGGCGCCGGTGCGGTTGTAGACCGTGACGTCGTGGCCGCCCTTGTTTTTCAGATGTCCGGCCATCGGGTAGCCCATCACGCCCAAGCCGACAAACGCCACCTTCGCCATGGTTTCCTCCCGGATCGGAATGCGAAATGGCATCCGTCATGGCCCGGGGCGCAGCGGCACGTCAACCGTTCCGGGGCTATCCCGACAGGCGCTCGCGTCGCACCCGCCGCGTCTGCCAGCCGGATGGGAACGCGATCTCGGTGTTGTCCGGCACCGAAATCGCCAAACTCCGCAGCCGGACCCAAGACCATTTGCCGCCGCCAGACATTGGCGCTTGGACACTGGGCGCGAACCGCATCGAGCGCGGCGCGCCAATCGATCCCGCGCGGGCGCGTCAGCCAGTACACGCTCGACTGCGCGGGCGGCCGCGTTTCACCGCCCGCATGGGCATAGATGCCACCTTGGCCTTGCTCCATTTGCGCGGCAACGTGGTCGTGCGGCGCCTGCACCGCGCCCGCCACCGCAAAGGCGTTGAGCGGGTCCAAGGCCCACGATCCTTCCAGCACGCACCAGTCCTCATAACCCGGCTGATCGCCAAGCCACGGCACCGCTTCGATCCGGAACGATACGGCGGCGATGAAGCCGGGTGGCTTCGCGGCCGCCAGCGCGGCTTGGAAGCGCAGCATCGACGCCTCGTAGCGCTCGCGATCAACGTGGGAGAATGGCCGGTGCCAGAATATGTAAGCCAGCATTGTTGCAATCCCGGTTGAGCATCTGACTATACGTCAAATCCGGGCCCCGACGGTTCGATCCCGGCCGAAGCGCGCGGGTCAGTCAGTTTGACCATCGGTGCAACCAGCGTATGTAGATCGCCATGGCAGTCTCCAAGGAAGATGTCCGCTCGGCACTCGGTAAGGTTTCGGGGCCCCACGGCAAGCCGTTGCCCGAAACCGGCACGCTGTCCGACATCCTCGTCACCGACGGCAAGGTGTTCTTCTCGATCACTGTCGACGCCGCCGCCGTGCCGCAATGGGAGCCGGTCCGCGCCCGCGCCGAGCAAGCCGTACGCGCGATTCCCGGCGTGTCGTCGGCACTGGTCGCTTTGACCGGCGAACGTGCGCCTGGCGCAGGTGCGCGCCGCACCGCCAAGCCGTCCGCAAACCCAATCCCATACCCATGCGCAACCCGCGCCGGCGCGGCCGCAACCCGGCGCCCGCGCGCCGCAGGCGCCGACCGGCATTCCCGGTGTCGGCGCCATCATCGCGGTCGCCTCGGGCAAGGGCGGCGTCGGCAAATCGACAACCGCGGTCAATCTCGCGCTTGGCCTGCGCGATCTCGGACTCAAGGTCGGCATCCTCGACGCCGATATCTACGGCCCGTCGCTGCCCAAGCTGCTCGCGATCCGTGAGCGTCCGCAGACCATCGGCGGCACCCGGCTCAAACCGATCGAGCGGCACGGCATGCCGGTGATGTCGATCGGCTTCCTCATCGAGGAAGAGACGCCGATGATCTGGCGCGGCCCGATGGTGATGTCGGCGCTCACCCAGATGCTGCGCGAAGTCGAGTGGGGGACATCTCGACGTGATGGTGGTGGACATGCCGCCCGGCACCGGCGACGCGCAACTCACCATGGCGCAGCAGGTGCCATTGAAAGGCGCGGTCATCGTCTCGACGCCGCAGGATCTGGCGCTGATCGACGCGCGGCGCGGCATCGCCATGTTCCAGCGGGTCAACGTGCCGGTGCTCGGTATCGTCGAGAACATGAGTACTTTCATCTGCCCGCATTGCGGCGGGCGCTCGGATATTTTTGGTCACGGGGGCGCCCGGGCCGAGGCCGAGCGGCTCGGCGTGCCGTTTCTCGGCGAAGTGCCGCTCGATATGGAAATCCGCGAAAAGTCGGATTTAGGACTGCCGGTCGTGGCCACCCGTCCGGACGGCCCGAACGCGCAAATCTACCGCGAGATCGCCGCGCGCGTGCGCGATGGGCTCGCCGGCGCAAGCCGCCCGGCGCCGAAGTTCGTTATCGAGGGGTAGGGCGGCAGTCTTCCGGCGCCAGGCTCGGGCTCCCTATTTCCACTGATGGTGAAACAGGGGGCCGGTCTCATGCGTAAACTCACATTGCTGTTCGCGGCGGCAGCCTTGCAGGCCCCGCTGTGGCTTGCGGCGGCGCCGGCCGCGCAGGCGCGTACGCCGTTTGATGGCCAGTGGAGCGTGTCGATCATCACCGATTCCGGCGAGACCTGCGACCGCGCCTACCGCTATGCGTTGCGCATCACCGACGGGCGGATCACCTACGACGATCCGGCCTTCGATGTGTCGGGCAACGTCGGCCCCAACGGCCAGGTCCGGGTCGTGGTGCGCTCCGGCCAGCGGGAAGCCGTCGGCACCGGCCGGCTGTCGCGCGACGGCGACGGCGAAGGTTCGTGGAGCGGCCGGTCACCGTCGGCAGCCTGTTCAGGTCACTGGGAAGCCGAACGCCGCGATCAAGGGACGAACTGATTGCTCAGGGCAGGCAGGCCAAGCCTCAGCTAGGCCGTGCCGCAACTGCGCGAGCGCTCGATCCAGGCCAGATCCGCTGCCACCTGCGGTTCGACCGCGGCCGTATAGCTGACGCCGCAGGGCTTGCACTCGTAGGTGCGCAGCTCCGGCAATGCGGCAAAGCGCGGAACGGCGCGTACGAACCGCATTGGCTGGCCGCAGCTCGGACAGAGCGGCGTATCAGCGTCATTCAGAATGGCAAAATCGCTTTCCATGCCGTTTGTTTGACCGGAAATCAGCACCCGCGCATTGATCTGGATCAGCCGCAGCGGAGTTTTCGGTCCGTCTTGGTAAATTCCGTTCAGCTCACCGTCCCGGCTGCATCGCGCCGCAGCACCCTGCCGGGCAGCGCGCCGGTGTGGCGTGCGTTGTCGACCACCACGCACCCGTTGACCAGCACGGTCGTACGCGCCCCGGACGGAAACTGGTGCGGCTTTGCGTAGGTGGCGCGGTCGGCGAAATCGTCCGGATCGAACAGCACGATGTCGGCGCAAAAGCCTTCGCGCAGCAGCCCGCGGTCCTTGAATTTGAGCGCGCGTGCGGTGGCGCCGGTCATCTTGTGGATGGCTTGCTGGAGCGGCAATGCCTTCTGCTCGCGAACGTAGCGGGTGAGCACGCGCGGGAACGTGCCGTAGAAGCGCGGGTGCGGCAGCCCCTGGCCGACGGTGCCGTAAGGCGCCACGCAATTACCATCGGAGCCGACCAGCGCGTGCGGCGAGGCGACGAGCGTGCGGATGTCGTCCGGCGAGATCGAGGCCACCAGCACGCGCGTCGCGCCGCGGTCTTCGATCAGATAATCGCATAGCGTATCGATCGGATCGGCGCCGCGCTCGGCCGCCAGATTGGCGATCGTCTTGCCGGCATGCTGCGGCAGGTGCGGCGAGATCGAAATGGTCACGCACGCCCACGACGGAATGCGGCCCCAGTTGTTGAGCCCGTCGCGAACGATGTCGGCGCGGATTTTTGCGCGCGTATCACGCTCGCCAAGCCGCGCAAGCATGGTGTCGACGCCGCCGGCCTGAACCCATGGCGGCAACAGGTTCTTCAGCGGGTTGGAGCCGGCGTCGTAGGGATACGCATCGCAATCGACATCGAGGCCGCGCGCCTTGGCCTGTTCGATCATGCCGAGCGCCACCGCGGCCTTGCCCCAGTTGTCGGTGCCCGAACACTTGAAATGCACGATCTCGACATGCACGCCGCAGCTCTCGGCGACCGCGAGCGCCTCTTCGACCGCCTCGATCACTTTGTTCGATTCGTCGCGCAAGTGGGTGAAATACCCGGCGTTATGGCGCTTGAGCACATGGCCAAGTGCGATCATCTCGGCGGGCTGCGCGTATGAGCCCGGCGGCGTGAACAGGCCCGACGACAGGCCAAGCGCGCCGGCCTTGAGCGCGTCTTCCAGGAGCGCGATCATCTGCGCGAGCTCGGCCGCGCTCGGCGCCCGCTCTGCCATGCCCATGACCATCAGGCGCAGCGTGTTGTGGCCGACCAGCATGCCGGCATTCACCGCGGTCGCCGGAAAGCCAGCGAGGTAATCCGGGAAGCTCGTTTCGCGAAACGGCAGCCACGGCGCGCTGGGGCTCAGATAATCTTTCAGCAATTCGACCTTGCCGGGCAGCGCCGGCGCGACCGAGAAGCCACAATGGCCGACAATCTCGGTGGTCACGCCCTGGCGCACCTTGCTCTCGGCCTTCGGATTGATCGGCAGCGTGAAATCGGAATGTGTCTTGATGTCGATGAAGCCCGGCGCGACCGCGAGCCCGCCCGCATCGATCACGCGCTGCGCCGGGCCGATGCCGCGGCCGATCGCGGCAATCCGCCCGCCCGCGATCGCGATGTCGCCCGCGACGCCGGGATTGCCGGCGCCGTCATACAAAATGCCGCCGCGGATCAGGATGTCGTGCATGCCGTGCAGACTAGCACGGCCTGATAAGTGATGGCTCTTTCAGGCCGCGAATGCGGCGTTAGAGTCGCGCCGCACGATTCGCGCAAAACGCTGTTGCGCTTGAGGGTCGCCCAGTGACAACCACCACGCTGATCGGGCTTGCCGCCGCGACCTGCACGACGATCGCCTTCGTACCGCAGGCGTTGAAGGCCTGGCGCACCCGCTCGACCAAGGACGTGTCGCTGTCGATGTTCGTGCTGATGGTCAGCGGTATCCTGCTCTGGCTGATCTATGGCGCCATGCTCGGCGATCTGCCGCTTGTGCTGGCGAATGGGGTGACGCTCGCACTCGCCGCGGCGATTCTCGCCTGCAAGCTGCGTTTCGGGTGAAGCGAGGCGTTACGCCGAAGTTTGGCGCTACGCTGTCGCCGCGCCTTGCATCCCTTTGCGTGCCGTGTCGATGCGCTCGTAATGCAGCCAGCCGCCTTCCTTTTCATCGGGAAAGCGACGATCGCATCGCTCGCACGTCGGCTCACGATCGGCCGGCGCCCCACGTCGCGTGACGGCGTATTTGGCCTGGCATTGCGGACAAACAAAGCGGTCCATTGCCTCACCCCCTTGGAGAGCAGAAAGGCAAAACGCCGGACCCGGACAAATTGTTCCAATCGGTTGATCTAAATCATGACGGGCATGCGCCGCTGGCCGCATAAGCAGATTCATGCTGATCGACGACATCGAACGAATTATCCAAACGACACCCGGGCTCACGGCGACGCAGATCGCGCGCGAGCGTTACGGCATCAACGGCTATGGCGAGCGGGTGCGGGCGGCGTGCCAGATGCTCCATCATGCCGGCCGAATTGAGCGAACCGGGCAGGGTGGGCCCGGCGACCCCTATCGCTTTTATCCCGCTACCGACGCGACGGCATCGAGTTCGCGACCTGGCAAAGCGAGCGCTCTGTCTTCTGCGGAAATTGTTGTCGGGCGCACGGCCGCCGGCCGAATGGGGTATTTGGGCCAATTCCTCATTGCTACGGGCTCCGAGTAGCGCCCGAAGCGCTTACTGTGATTTGTCACAGTGCGGGCAATGGGCCGAGCGCGTACCAGCACTAGCGTCGTGGGGCTCTGCCCCCGATACACTCGCCCCGGCTCCAACCGTCGCCCCCGGAGCCGGGGCGAACTTGTTTGAAGTCCGCGCCAAGGCGTTGCTGGAGTATGCCGCGCCTCGAAACCGGGTCGATGAGGCCGCGAACCGAGGCGGCCTAGTACCATCGCCCGCGACCGTGCCAGACGACGCCGGTCACGACGCTGGCCGATAGCAACATGAGAATGAGGACGCCCACCGCTGACGACAGCATCCTGCGATGCTGCATAAATTGTGCGTAAAATTCTACTTATCACAGGTTGAAAAATATATCTCTTCGCGACGCGTTGGCCCGCTGACGACGGAGCCATTATCAGCCTCAGCGGCCAACGGCCGGAGCCAGAGTGCCCGAAAAACCAAAGCCCCGCACGCGCGGGGCTCTAGACGGTTCCATCACTTTGGGGGTGAGGGGCTGGGGGCCGGATGGAAGCCGTCCACGTAGCCAAGTCTCCCGGACGACTTTCGTTCCGCATAATCGATCCCAAGCGAGTCTGAAGGCCCTCCTTGTGGGTGCGCGGGTTCTTCGCTGGCGGCGGCTCGGTCTTGAGCTTTTCTGCCTCTTTGGCGGCGAGAGAGAATCATCCGCCCCGATCAAAAGCTAGCCCATGTAGGATTGCCGGTCCGGGCAATCACAGGTGAGCCGCTGGTGGCCTAAATGAAAGAGGCCGCCAGCTGAGGCGGCCTATTCTCCCTTTTTCGTATCAGGCTGTTGACGCTTGTAATGCATCCAGCCCAGTTGGGTCTTGTCGGGAAATGGCGTGTCGCATTCCTCACATTTTGACTCGAACCTGGCTGGTTCTGTGTGCACGCTGACGACGTAAGCAAGCCCGCATCGCGGGCAAGTGAATTTCGGCATTCCCCCGTTTCCCCATGCGCATTCCGAATGCTCTCGAACGTGCAGCCTCAAGCATTGTTCCGACGCAAAAGGGAACCAGTCCAGAGTTGTAAAAAGGGCCACCCGACATGGAAAGGGGCGAGTACCCACAATAATGGTGCTGGCCGCAGTGGTTGGCGACTGTCCTAAGTGCGTCGGGCAAATGTCCTAAGTGGCGAATTGCCTGCATCGCGCTAGTTGGAAGCGTTGCCCTTAATGAAAGAGGCCGCCAACTGAGGCGGCCTACTTGAATTGCCGGTCTCGGATTATCGACCTGAGCCAGGCTCCGACGGCTGCGAGGATACCCAAGACCAGCCATCCGAAGAGGACAATTGGTCGTGTCGGCGGATCATTGTGGTGCCAGAACGCAAGCCAAATCCCGACCGCGGCAAAGGCCCCGTAGACGAGCCAGCGCGCCTGATAAATGGTCATGTGCGATTCCTACATTTCGGCTGCGCTCATTCTTGATCGTCGTAAGCGGTCAGGTCACGGGATTTTTCAAACAGGGCCACCTCTCTATTTCAAAAAGGACCAGCAGTGTCGGAAAGGGGCCAGCACCCGCAATAATGGTGCTGTCCTAAATGCGCAGGAGTGTCCTAGCGTCGCGGACCGTAGGTGTCCTAAGTGGCCGCGCCGCGTCCTCGCGGGGCTAATCCTCGTATTCGTAATCGGGGTCCTTAATGGCAATAAAGCGGTCGCCGCGCGTTCCGTCTGCGAGGGAATATCTGCGGCAAAATCCCATGAACCGCTCGATCTCTGCGTCATCCGCGTAACGCGCAAACCCTACTACGAAGAGTTGACAGGCTCCGCTCGCCACGTCCTTGGCAGAAGCACCGAGGGGCGTCCCGGCGCTGAATTGATAGGTACGAGACTCGCCGCCTCTGATGGGACCGTCCTCTGTTGTGGCAAATGTAAAACTGCTCCCCTGTTCCTCCAGATCAAGATCAATGGGAAGGCCAAACTCGCTCCAAAAGACGCGGTATCTGCCGCGAACGATGTCCGCATTTGTTCCGCCACTATTCACGATGACGAAAGTACCCGTAACTATCGTCTCCGCTCGGTCCAGTCTCGTTTGCACATTGGAATGCAAAGTGACGTGGCGGACATGCAATCTTGGCCTCTTGTCAGCCAAGAATTGCAATCGTCCGATCGCGTGCTGGCGCCGCTGAATGTCGGTCTGCTGACCACTTATAAGCATTTGGCGACGGCTGATGATGCTCATTCTCTGCGCCAATCGAGTAGCCTTTTCATTCGATTGCCAGAGCGTGTAGGTGAAGGCTCCAATAAAGGCTGTGGCGATGGCTGTTATTATCGCCGCAGCAGCGTTGAACCAAAATCCAACATAATAAAAAACGACGTAAAGAATGTTGTGAGCGGTGCAATTTTCTTTGCCGCTATATTGATTGGTGTCGCATATCTGATGATACGTTTGGGGGTCAGCAACAAACAAAAGAATGACAACACCAATCGCGGTCGCGAACAGGAAGCCAAGCGTAAATTCCGGAACGCGACGCAATCCCCAACCCCACGCCGTTCAAATGTCCTCTGCTCCCGCTCTATCGCCTTAAGCGACGCCAGCAAAAACGTCGCTGAGAACGTGCCCCGTCTGATCTTATTCGCGATTGAAGCCTCTGTCTCTTTCAACCCGTGCTTTTCCAGCCTTTCCGCTAGTTCTCGGTATCCCACATCGGCCCGCGCCAGTTCGGCCTTTAGGAAACGCTTCGCCCGCTCCTCCCAAGAGGGGGGCGGGTGTCCTAAGTGGCATGGAGTTAGGACAGCACCGCAATAATGGTACTGACCGAACAGGCCAGTACCGCAATAATGGTACTGGCCGTACCGCAATAATGGTACTGGCCCCTTTTGACCCGAAAGGGACCAGCCCGGATTTGAAAAGGGACCACGCCCGCTTACCTATCTGGCCGTGCCTGGGTAAGCCCCCCGAGGGCCACGCACCAAGCCACCTGCACATTACCGAAATTCGGCAGGCCAAAGGTCTCGATTCCATCCCCGCCGAAAGCCGTGCCGTAAAGCGAGAACAGCGCCGGATTTTTGGCAATTTGCAGAACAGCCCCGTTGGCTTGTTGCCAACCGGCCGGGCACTTGCCGCCAAAGCCGTATGGTCGGATTTCGCCGACATACGTAGTCGTCTGAGCAACTACGAAATTGACACCAGAGATACTCAGCGCAGCTGCAAATATGCCGGCTAAGACAAATCGTTTCATCACGATCCCCTCCTTCAGAAACTTTGGCCCCAAAGGCAATTATATTGGCGCGGAAATTCCATGTCGTCAGGATTTCTGCCATTTCCAGCGCCTGCCCCTCAGTCGAATAGGTCGCCCTGGATTACCCGGAAGCTCTTGCGGCGTTGCGCCGGGCTCGGCGTCGGCTTGGTCGGAACCGCCTTAAGCGCCGCCTCGATCATCTCGCCCACGGTCCAGACGTGATCCGTGATCCCGAGCGCCATTGCCGGCGTCGCCTTCAACGCCTCATGCGTGCGGCATAGATTGTAGAAACCGACATACAGCGACACGGCCGCAAGGTGGCAATCGATCTTTTTGCTAAAGCCGTTGCTCAGCCGGGCAAACCGCTTCGACCCCATCCGCAGCGTGAGGTTCTGGCGTTCAGCGTAGCTGGTCGAGATTTGCGTGGGCACGCCGCTTACCGCCTCATAGTCTACTGCTACTACCTGGGCCGGCGAGTACCGCCGCGCCGCCTCGTTTACGTTCAGGTGAACTACGCTGTAGGTCTTGTTGATAACACCGTGCGACGCGTTGCCGCCGAACGCATCGCGGATTGACGATTTGTAGGGATGATAACCGTCCGTCGTAATTTCAGGTGAACCAATGACGCGCCCGCGCAGGTCTTGGATGAACTGGTCCGTCATTTCGCTGTCGCGCTTGCCCGTGCGGTAGGCAATGATCGCGCGGCTCGAAGCGCCAAGAGCGATGTATGTGTATTGGTCGCCTTTCTCGGGATTGAATGATGGCTTGCCGCTTTGCGGGTTTCGCTTGTGGCCGACATGCGCCCATAACTCGTCGCGTTCGATCCGGTTCACGCGGATGCTAACCATCATGCGGTCGTGCAGTTCGGCGCAGCCGCGACCGACTTGAAGCGCCAGCTTGCCGACCGTCTCGCGGTTGACGCCGGTAATGCGCGCGGTGGTGCAAATGCCCAAGCCTCCCTCAGAGCGGAGACGACGGCGATTTGCTGTTCACGGGCGAGGGTATTCCTAGCCCGGCTGCCTTTCCGAGAGTTTCGCGTTGAGTCGCCATCGTCTTGAGACGATACTCAAATCGGATGGCCTCGTATGTTTGTTTCTTGGTCATTTCCCTGAGAAGAGGCCCATGGTGATGCCAGAGGTGGGCAGAATTACAATAACGTCGTGGCGAGTGCCATCAGCGATTTGCGCGGTTGCCTGACGGTTGATTGTTGCTTCAACAAAATACATTCCGTCATTTTTGACATAAAAAACAAAATTGCCAGGATAGTCTAGACGAGGGATTTCTGCGGTTATTGACTTTACCGCGACGGTATTTTCAGGTTTTGCCGCATTGTCCTTTACTTCTACAAATCGCAACTGGAATCCGAGATAAATGTTGAAGATGGGCACCTTGGCATAATTGGTGATCGTGCAAACATAGCCAGTCCGTGGAGAGCCGTCTGTTTTTTTCCATGCCGTTGGACTGCCTGGCACTCCAGAGTAAACTAAAAATGGTCGCGGTAGCGGTCCTTCTGGGATATTTCTTTGATCATACGGAATATCAATAGGAAGAAATGACGTCCGTCCATCACTTGGCATTGTTTGCGGAAGAGCGTCAAACTCACATTCACCGCGAATAGATAGTGGCGTGGACACTTGCGATGCAGACGGAGTCGCCTGCATCAGCCATAAAAGCCCGCCACCCACACCAATTAGGCTCAAAGCTATCAGCGCTAACGGCGATACCACAGTTCTGATCTCAATTTTTCGCTCACGAATGCGACGCCAGCACCATCGCGAAATGAAGAATACAGCAAATAGCCATAGAGTGATGGCCGCACCTAACACGTTGTTCCCCCCGGGCAGGAACGACGCGACGAAGTTCGCGAAAATACCTTCGAGAAAACTGACCATGCATGGCGCCTCCAATCCTAGGACCTAGTGGCACATGCGGAACATAGCGGGTTTTTAGATGCGTTTGCCCAAGAGATATTATGTGGGATATGGCCATATGAAAAATGAAAGAGGCCGCCGACTGAGGCGGCCTCTAGTCGTCGCTACGTAACGCGACGCCGTTTTATAGTATTGATGAAGCGCTCCTCAACGGCGTCCTTTGTGTCCCGATTTGCCTCGTTAGCCAGCACCTGCGCCTTCTGTCCGAGATTTTGGAGTCTGGTTTTTAACTCTTCGATTTCACATTGAGCATACCTTAGAGCGTTGTTGGTACGCCGGTGCGATAGCTGCTCTTGCCACAATTCACTCCTCAGTCCGCTGGCTTCCGTCTTTAATTCACGAATTTCCTGACGCAACTGCCACTTGAATTTATTCCCATATAATTCCGGCATTGCCGCCTCCACCATTGAGAGTTGTCCCGAACGCTTTCACAGGTGGTGTTCGAGCCGTCTAATCAAAGGGACTAGACCTAAAATGTCGGAAGGCCCCGCAAAAGAACATATTGCGAACATAGAACAGATCGTGTACATTGCTGCCTTCGCCATTGCAGGAATCAGAACCCGAACCGCAACACGGAACCGGCAGGGGGATCGGCAGCAGGGGCAACATCCGTTGTGGGTAGTCCGTTGTGGGCCTGTCGAATCCCCGCCATAAGGAGCACGACCAATGAGTGCAGCACTTCGTCTCGTCGAAGGATCGTCCATGGATAAATCGAAGGCCCTTGATGCCGCGCTGTCGCAGATCGAGCGCAATTTCGGCAAGGGCTCGATCATGCGGCTCGGCAAGAACATGGCCTCGATGGACATCGACGTGGTGTCCACGGGCTCGCTCGGGCTCGACATCGCGCTCGGCATTGGCGGCCTGCCGCGCGGCCGCGTGGTCGAGATTTACGGCCCGGAATCGTCGGGCAAGACCACGCTCGCTTTGCATTGCCTCGCCGAGGCGCAGAAGAAGGGCGGCATCTGCGCCTTCGTCGATGCCGAACACGCGCTCGATCCGATCTATGCGCGCAAGCTCGGCGTCAATGTCGACGATCTGCTGATCTCGCAGCCCGACGCCGGCGAGCAGGCGCTGGAAATCGCCGACACGCTGGTGCGCTCAGGCGCGGTCGATGTGCTGGTGATCGATTCGGTCGCGGCGCTGGTGCCGCGCGCCGAGCTCGAAGGAGAGATGGGCGACAGCCAGCCCGGCCTGCAGGCCCGCCTGATGAGCCAGGCGCTGCGCAAGCTCACCGCCTCGATCAACCGCTCCAATACGATGGTGATCTTCATCAACCAGATCCGCATGAAGATCGGCGTCATGTACGGCTCGCCCGAGACCACGACCGGCGGGCATGCGCTGAAATTCTATGCCTCGGTGCGGCTCGACATCCGGCGCATCGGCGCCATCAAGGAGCGCGACGAGGTGGTGGGCAATCAAACGCGCGTCAAAGTGGTCAAGAACAAGCTGGCGCCGCCGTTCAAGCAGGTCGAATTCGACATCATGTACGGCGAGGGCGTGTCCAAGATGGGCGAATTGATCGATCTCGGCGTCAAGGCCGGCGTGGTGGAGAAATCCGGCGCCTGGTTCTCCTATGACAGCCAGCGCATCGGCCAGGGCCGCGAGAACTCCAAATCGTTTCTCAAGGCCAATCCGGACATCGCCGGCAAGATCGAGGTCGCGATCCGGCAGAATGCCGGCCTGATCGCCGAGAAGATCCTCGCCGGCGAGGAAGCCAACAGCGGCGATGATGACGAAGCCGCCGAGGGATAAACCTCGTTGGGGATAAGCCTCACCGAGGCGTCCGGCGGCGAACTACATCGCATCCCGTCATCGTCGTTGCCGGGCTCGACCCGGCAAATCCATGCAGCCCAGACGCTTCGACGAAGGGGCCGGACTGTTTTCGCGTACGGCACGTCGGCATGGATGCGTGGGTCAAGCCCGCGCATGACGAGGGCGAAAACAAAAAGGCCTCTCCCCGGGACGGAGGAGAGGCTTTTTTGTTTCGAGCGATCGAGCGGGACGGCCTGATCGCTGACTTGCGGAGCAAAACGGAGGAACGCTCCTTTGGCCAGACCCTCTCCCGGAGGTGCGGAGAGGGCTGAGAAATCGGTTACGAGCTGCGCTTTTCGGCGCTCCAGGTGCCGGAGCAGGAGCCGCCGGACCAGTGGCCTTCGCCTTCATTGCCAGCGAGCCGGCCGGAGCCGGTGGCGCTCTTATCGCCGTGGCTGACGATGACGGTGATGGCGCCCGACGGGGCGACGCGGCCGGAGATGGTGAAGGGATCGGAGCCGCCATTGGCCAGCGTGCCGTGCTCGATGCGGATCGGATAACGGTAGCCGCGATCGCAGTCGCCCTTTTCGGTGACGATCGACACGCTCCACAGGCCGTCAAAGCGAGGCGCTGCCGCTTGCGATGTCGAGGCAGCGATTGTGGCGGAAGCGGCGACTAGCGCGAACGCGAAGCTGCGGGCGAGGCGGTTTCCGGAGAAGGCGGTCATGACTGTCATCCCTGCATTTCAGTGACGGCGGGCGCCGTCCGATGGGTGTGTTCTGGGCGGGTCTTCCCTCCCGCTGCCCTTTGGTCGCGGTGAAATGAAAACTGGTTTGAAGGAAAATTGTTCAATTCGAAAAAATTCTATGCCGCAAAACCGCCGCGATTTCGCCTGGTTTCTAAAAAGATGGTAAAAATCAATTCATTCAAACGGATAGGGGCAATAGCTGCGGCGCCGCGGTAGCGGCGCGCGGCCCATTCGGGCCAACCCGGGGCAGACGAGCTATTCGCCAAATAATTTATTCAGGCCGGCTGGGCGGTTTCCGTGGCGGCGGACCGCGGCTCGGCGTTCGCCGGGGCGTCCGCGGAGACCAGCCGATAGCCAACCCCAAGCTCGGTCAAAAGGATATGCGGCTGCGTCGGGTCGGTTTCGATCTTGCGCCGCAGCTTGCGGACGAAAATGCGCAGATAATGGGTGTCGTCGACATGCTCGTCGCCCCAGACCTCGCGCAGCAGGAATTGATGGGTGACGACGTTGCCGGAGTGCTGGGCGAGTGTTTGCAACAGCCGGTATTCCTTCGGCGTCAGCGTCAGCCGCCGGTCGTTGACGAACACCGCGCGCGCCGTGAAGTCGATCGACAGCGCGCCGAACTTGACCACCGGCTCGCCGCGCGCCGAGCGCAGCTGCCGCCGCATCGCCGAATGGGCGCGCGCCAGCAGTTCCGCCATGCCGAACGGCTTGACCACGTAGTCGTCGGCGCCAAGCTCGAGCAGGCGGACCTTTTCGGCCTCGCTGGCGCGCACCGAGAGCACGATCAGCGGCACGCTCGACCATGAGCGCAGCCGTTCCAGCACCTCGGCCCCATCCATGTCGGGCAGGCCGAGATCGAGAATGACAAGGTCCGAAGGCTTCAGCGTGGTGGCGCGCAACGCCTCGGCGCCGGTTTCCGCCTCGGTGACGGAGAAGCCGTCGAGCTCGAAGCCGGTGCGCAAGAAGCGGCGAATCTGGATTTCGTCGTCGACGACGAGCACGGTAGGGGGAATTTCATTCATCGACGCTGACCTCGAGCGGCGCTGGTTCGCCGGTTAGGGGTTGGGCCGCGGCGGCGCAGCCGATATAGGCTCGGCCGGCCCCGATTCAATCGGGGATGGTTCGCCTGACTTGGGCTCCGGCAGACCGGGCAGCCGGATCGAGACGGTGGTTCCGCGATCGGCTCCCTCGCTTTCGACTTCGAGGTCGCCGCCGTTGGCGGTGACGAAGGCATTGGCAATCCACAGCCCGAGGCCGGAGCCCGAGGTCGTGGCGGCGTGGCGCGAGCCGCGGAAGAACCGTTCGACGATCTGTGGCTTTTCCTCCGCGGTCAGCCCGCTGCCGCAGTCGTGCACCGCCAGCACCACGGTGTTGGAATTGGCGTGGGCGGTAACGCGTATCGGCGCAGCTTCGGGCGAATATTTGGCGGCGTTGTCGAGAATCTGCACCAGCGCCTGCTCGACCTGGGCGGGATCGGCGCGGACGATCGGCAGGTTGGAATCCAGATCGAGCGTCACCGGATGCCCGGCGAGCCGCCGCCGGCGATGCTCGATGGCGGCGTTGACGATGTCGACCGGCTCGATCCACTGCGGCTTCGGCCGCACCTGCTGGCGGCTGATGGTGGTGGCGTCGAGCAGGTTCTGGATGTCGGCGTTAAGCCGCTCGGCTTCATCGCGGACCACGCCCGCGAGCTCCTGCAGGCGGCTGTCGGCGGCAAGCGCCGGCGCGTTCGACAGGATGGTGGCGGCGCCCAGAATGGAGGCAAGTGGCGTGCGCAATTCGTGCGACACCGAACCGATCAGCGCCTCGCGAAGGAGCTCTGTTTCCGAGCGCATCTTGGCCTCGTCGAGCGCGCGCCCGACGTCGAGCCGCTCGAGCGTTGCCGCGGCATCCGCCAGCGCATCGTCGATGCGGCCGCGGACGTCGGCCAGCGCTTCGCCAGAGACCTTGCCGAGGTCGACCGCGACCATGCCGAAATCCGGCGTCTTCGGCGACACGCGGCGGATCAGCCAGACGTTGCCGCTGCCGTCGTCCACGGTGCGCTCGGTGCCTTCATCCTGCACCACGCGGTTGACCTGGGCGCGGACGCGCTCCGGCACGTCGTCGGCATCGTCGGCCTCCGCCGCGCCAAGCAGCACGACCTTGCGCTGGACCAGATTGGCCAGGTGATTCTGGATGGCGACGAAGATCTCGGCGGCGCTCGGCGCCGCGGCCAGCCGGCGCGAGAAGGCATAAAGGTCGCTCATTTCGCGCTCGCGCTTGCGCGCGATCGTGATGTGCCGCTTGGCCGAACTGGACAGGTGCGACACCACCACGGCGACGACCATGAACAGCACAAAATTCAAGATCTCCTGCGGCGACGCCACCCGGAAACTGTAGAGCTGGGCGAAATACAAATAGCCGGACAGCACCACACCGGCGACGGCGGTGATCAGCGCCGGGATCACGCCGTAATTGTAGCCGAGCAGCATCACCGGGATGAGGTAGAGCACCGAGCCGCGCAGGATGCCCGCATACTGGCGCAGCAGCACCGCGATGATGGTCGTGGCGACGATCATCAAGAACGCAACGAAGATGCCGCGCAATTCGCGCTGCATGATCGAAAGCTTGAGCTGGGAGTGCTCCAAAAAACCGCCGTCCAGTCTCGATCCAACCAGTCTCTACTCAACCAGTCTCGATTCAACGAAGTATCGATTCAACGTCCGAGGTATTGTTTTGCCGCCGCGCCGGGGCAAGCGCAATGCAGCGCTGGACGAATTATTGTGATCGGCCTTGTCAGTGGGCATAACCCCGTCCCGCAAGCGGGCGAGGTTCCGCTGTTTATTTGGAATTTATGCGGCAAGGCAGGACGTACAAACAAAATTTACTATCATTTTGTCTGATTGCGCGAGACGCTGTTTCCCGCCGCAATTGTCTGGCTCTTTGCGGCTTGGCTCCGGCGGAAAGGCTTCGTCACCATCTTCAGCTTTCCCCTGGCGGCTTTTGGCCCCCGGCGCGTCCCCGCCGGGGGCTTTGTTTTGAGCCGCGCCCCTTGGCGGTACCCGGATAGGGAAGGGCCACTTCGGACCACGGCCGCCCGCGGCGTCATCCATCCGTATCGTCGTTGTCCACCCGATAGGGCTCGTCGTAGCCGTGGCGGTTCGAATAGAACAGCAGCGCCATCAGGCCGCAGCCCACCACGAGCGAGAAGCCGATGCCGAGCCCCATGGCCGCATAGCCCGACGCGGGCACCGCGGGGCCGGTGATCGAGATCCACGCCTGCACCGCAAACCAGCCAGCCACGAACAGGATCCCCAGGAGCGGCACTGCGACCAGCGCCGTCTTGACGATCGTCGCGCGCGTGGAGGGGGATCCGGCCATGGCCTGGAGATAGGCGCTACCGCGCCAAATGTCAGCAGCGCATCGTGGCAGCGCCGGTCCGTGGCGGCGCCCGCCAGCGGCGCTGCCGCCCGACCGGGCCTAGGCCATCGCCTTTTTCAGGTTGTCGTCGATCTTGTCGAGAAAGCCGGTCGTGGTGAGCCAGTTCTGGTCCGGCCCGATGAGCAGCGCCAGGTCCTTGGTCATGAAGCCTGATTCGACGGTGCCGACCGTGACCTTTTCCAGCGTGTCGGCGAATGTCTTCAGGTCGGCATTGTTGTCGAGCTTGGCGCGATGCGCGAGGCCGCGCGTCCAGGCGAAGATCGAGGCGATCGAGTTGGTCGATGTCTCGCGGCCCTTCTGGTGCTCGCGGTAGTGCCGGGTCACCGTGCCGTGGGCGGCCTCGGCTTCGATCACCTTGCCGTCCGGGGTTGTCAGCACCGACGTCATCAGACCGAGCGAGCCGTAGCCCTGCGCCACGGTGTCGGACTGCACATCGCCGTCATAGTTCTTGCAGGCCCACACATAGCCGCCCGACCATTTGAGCGACGACGCCACCATGTCGTCGATCAGGCGGTGCTCGTAGGTGATCTTCTTCGCCGCGAATTGGTCCTTGAATTCACGATCGAAAATGTCCTGGAAGATGTCCTTGAAGCGGCCGTCATAGACCTTGATGATGGTGTTCTTGGTCGAGAGGTAGAGCGGATAGCCGCGGTCGAGCGCGAAGTTCATCGAGGCGCGGGCGAAGTCGCCGATCGAGGCGTCGAGGTTGAACATCGCCATGGCGATGCCCGAGGCCGGGAACTGAAACACCTCGCGCTTTATCTCGTTGCCATCGTCGCCCACGAAGGTCAGATAGAGCTTGCCCTTGCCCGGTACCTTGAAGTCGGTGGCGCGGTACTGGTCGCCATAGGCGTGGCGGCCGATGATGATCGGCTGGGTCCAGCCGGGAACGAGCCGCGGCACGTTCTTGCAGATGATCGGCTCACGAAAAATCACGCCGCCCAGAATGTTGCGGATGGTGCCGTTCGGCGAGCGGTACATGTCGTGCAGGTTGAATTCCTTCACGCGCGCTTCGTCGGGTGTGATGGTGGCGCACTTGACGGCGACGCCGACCTTCTTGGTCGCTTCGGCGGCGTCGATGGTGATCTGGTCGCGGGTCTCGTCGCGCTTCTGGATCCCGAGGTCGAAATACATCAGGTTGATGTCGAGATACGGGTGGATCAGCTTGTCCTTGATGAGCCGCCAGATGATCCGAGTCATCTCATCGCCGTCCATTTCGACGACGGGGTTGGTGACTTTGATCTTTGCCATGGCGATTTGATTCCGTTGCAGCGCGGCCGTTTGTAAGTTCGGATTGGCAGTGATCAGCGGCGCGCTCGGGCAACGCCATCCGGCGAAACGCTCTATAGCATCGACTTCCTCGCCGCAAAAGTCACGCTAGGACGTGTACTGATAAACCTCGGCAACGACTGGTGCCGAATTATGCGCTAAGGCGGACTTCAGCGGTGCGACTAACATGCGCTTTTGTGCCAGTACCCGACAAATCTCGAAAGGACTGTAGCCCGTAAGGCGCACGGAAGATCGCATTAGGCTCGGGTGGAGCAGCCCAAGCTCGGATGCGAGCCAGGCTGCAATCGCCGGAAGGGCATCGATCGGCTTGGTTTTCCGAACCTGACGCGAGCTTTGCGACGAGCACCTTTTCTTTGGCAAGAAATCAGTTTCAGCCAGGGCGCCGAATGAAAGGCACTCATGAGAAGATACATCACGGTCATTCCGCTCATTGGCGACGAGTTTAGCGGCGCCATGCACAGCATGTCCGGCTCGCTGCCGAACAAGGCGCTCCACAGCGCCATAAGGGCGAAGGTTGGCGCGGCGGCAAGGCCGAGCCAGAAGCCTGGTCCGGGGGCGCCAATGCCGCCCCCGATGGAAGTGTCGGCGTCGTGACGCACGACAGGGGGCATCGATACGTCGGTCATGGAGTCCCCCTTACTCACGCGCGCGCCGAGCAGCAGGAGCGGGTTGCCGGCACGGCTTTCGCGGGCGTCTGCGGTTCATAGCTGTCGTGGTGCCGCACCCAGGCCATATTCCCGCCGTGCTCGTCACGGCCCTTGGGCGTGAGATCGAGCATCCGGTAGGTGCCCATCATCAATTCGACACCGCGGCCGTAGGTCGAGTAGGTGTGGAAGACTTCGCTCGCGTCGTTCTTGGCGAACACGCTGACGCCGGGCAATTCTTCCGCACCACGTGGAAAACTGCCGAAGTTGTAATCGACCTTGCCCTTGGCCCTTTCTTCCGGTGTGAAGCTGACGCCGAAGTCGTAGTTGAAGTCGGTACTGTGCGACGACACCCACTTGAACTGCCAGCCCATGCGCCTGCGGAAGCGTTCGATCTCTGAGAGCGGAGCGCGCGAGATGGCCACCATCGTGGCGTCGCGATGCGCCAAGTGAATGGTCATGCCGTCGGTATGGTCGGCCATGTAGGAACAGCTCTTGCAACCTTGCTCCCAGCCGGGGGCCAGCATGAAGTGCTGCACGATGAGTTGCGAGCGTCCGTCGAATAGGTCGGCGAGGGTCTCGTGTCCGTTGGGACCTTCGAAAAGGTAATTCTTCTCGATCCGGACCCAGGGCAGCCGCCGGCGCAGCCGGGCGACCTCGTCGCTGCGCCGTGTCAGGTCCTTCTCGGCGGCGAGCAGATCGAGCCGCGCTTCCAGCCACTGGTCATGTGTCACCGTCATGTGCGTCGTCATTGTCCTTCTCCGTTGTGGCCCGGCGGCTTGCCGGGCGTTGACCGTGAGTTAGATTTAGCGTCGGCCGGAGGAGGGCTGGGAGTGACAAGTGTGTCGGGATTTGAATGGACTCTCTGATCACCGCCGCGGCGCGGGCGCTTTCCTCGGGGGACCCGCTCAACGCGCTGAATTACATCGCCTTGCGAGACGACCCGCCAGCGCTGGCTCTGCGCGGCATTGCCATGGCGCAGCTCGGCGATCTTCCCCGCGCCAAGCTGCTGCTGCATCACGCGGCCCGCGCCTTCGGCCCGCTCGAAGCGGTCGCCCGCGCCCGCTGCGCCGTCGCCGCGGCCGAGATCGCGCTTGTCTCACGTGACCTCAACTGGCCAGCTAAGGCGCTCGATGCCGCCGGTGACGCGCTCGAGCGGCACGGCGACCGCGCCAACGCCGCGCATGCGCGCTACCTCAAGGCCCGATACCTGCTGCTGGTCGGCCGGCTCGACGAGGCCGAGCAGCTGCTTGCGAGCTTCGATCCGTCGCCATTGCCGCCCGGATCGCGGGCGGCCTACGAACTGGTCGTGGTCGGCATCGCCATGCGGCGGCTGCGGATCAAGGCGGCGCGAGCTGCGCTGGCGAAGGCCGAACGCACCGCGCGGAAGGCCCGCATCGCACCGCTTCTCGTGGAGGTCGAAAGCGCGGCCAAGGTTCTTGATGCGCCGGCGGCGCGCCTGATCGCGGGCGGCACGGAGCGACTTATAGCGCTTGATGAGATGGAATTATTGCTGGCGTCTAAGGCCCTCGTCGTCGACGCCTGCCGCCACGTCGTTTCACACGCCGGCAAGGTGATTTCACTGGAGACGCGCTCGGTCCTGTTCGCTCTCGCCCGCGCGCTGGCCGAAGCGTGGCCCGGCGACGTACCGCGGGCCACGCTTCTTTCATGTGCGTTCCGCGCCAAGCACGTCGATGATTCCCATCGCGCGCGGTTGCGCGTCGAGATCGGCCGCCTTCGCAAGGCGATCAAAACGGTTGCGGGCATCGATGCAACTGAGGGGGGATTTGCCCTCGCAACGCGCCGCATCCGCGAGGTCACCGTGCTCGCACCGCCAACCGACGAAGCGCATGCGACCGTGCTCGCGCTGCTCGCCGATGGCGAAACCTGGTCGACGTCGGCGCTGGCGCTGGCACTCGGGGCCAGTCAGCGAACGGTTCAGCGCGCGCTCGAGGAACTGAGCGTGGATGGCAAAGTGCAGGCAGTCGGTCTTGGCCGGGCGCGCCGCTGGATGGCGCCGCCGGTACCGGGTTTCCCGACAACCTTGTTACTCCCGGCTGCGCTGCCCGGTAGCTAGGGTGAGCTCATCAGGCACGCGGAACCGAGGAAGAGAGATCATGCAACGAGCAGCAGCAATGATCGTACGTGAATACATCATTCCCGACGTGACCAACGTCGCCGGGGTCAGCTATGACGGCACCAATGTCTGGGTTGCGACTGGCGACAGATTGAACGCGATAGAGCCGGCGAGCGGGAAAATGGTGCGCTCGCTCGACGTGCCCGCGCATGCGGGCACCGCTTTCGATGGACGGCAGCTGTATCAGATCTCCGGCGAGCGCATCCAGAAAGTCGATCCCGACACCGGTCGCGTAGTTGCGACCATCCCGGCGCCCCAAGGCGGCGCCTCCGGCATGGCCTGGGCTGAGGGCACTCTGTGGGTCGCGCAACATCGCCAGCGCAAGATCCACCAAGTCGATCCCGACACCGGCAAGATTCTGCGAACCATCGACTCGAACCGCTTCGTCACCGGCGTGACCTGGGTCGACGGCGAACTATGGCACGGCACATGGGAAGACGAGCAAAGCGAATTGCGCCGCATCGATCCGCAGAGCGGCGAGGTTCTGGAGCAGCTCGACATGCCGCCCGGCATGGCCGTATCCGGGCTGGAGTCGAACGGCAGTGACACGTTCTTCTGTGGCGGAGGGAACAGCGGTAAACTTCGAGCCGTACGCCGGCCCCGGCGAGGCACCGCGGACAAACCGGGAGCGTAGCGTGTTGCAACTCGCGCGCGATTTGTAGCGCATGAGGATGTTAGCGTTGCGCGACCGAGGAGGCAGCGTTGGATCATCCGCATCGCTACAGGCGAGCTTGCCCGAAGTCCGCTTTTCGCGACAGCGGACCTCGCCCGTCGGCGCCGAGCCGCCGCGTCAGAGCGCGGCGATCGCGGCGTTCAGCGTGGCGCTCGGCCGCATCGCGGCCGACGCCTTGGCATTATCGGGCAGGTAGTAGCCGCCGATGTCGACCGGCTTGCCCTGTGCGCCGATCAGCTCGGCGTTGATCTTGGCTTCGTTCTTGGCGAGCGTCTCGGCCAGCGGCTTGAAGCGGGCCTGCAGCTCCTTGTCCTTGGTCTGCGCGGCCAGCGCCTGCGCCCAGTAGAGGGCGAGGTAGAAATGGCTGCCGCGATTGTCGATCTCGCCGACCTTGCGCGCGGGAGAGCGGTTGAACTCGAGGATCTTGCCGATGGCGGTGTCGAGCGTGTCGGCCAGAACCTGCGCCTTGGCGTTCTTGTAGGTCTGCGCCAAGTGTTCGAGCGAGGCGCCCAGCGCGAGAAACTCGCCAAGCGAATCCCAGCGCAGGTAGTCCTCCTGCTGGAACTGCTCGACGTGCTTGGGCGCCGAGCCGCCGGCGCCGGTCTCGAACATCCCGCCGCCGGCCAGCAGCGGAACGATCGACAGCATCTTGGCCGAGGTGCCGAGCTCCATGATCGGAAACAGGTCGGTCAGATAATCGCGCAGCACGTTGCCGGTGACGGAGATCGTGTCCTGCCCCTTGCGGATGCGATCGAGCGAAAACTTGATCGCCTCGACCGGCGCCAGAATACGGATGTCGAGGCCCGCGGTGTCTTCATCCTTGAGGTATTTCTCGACCTTGGCGATGACCTGCGCGTCGTGAGCACGCTTGGCGTCCAGCCAGAACACCGCCGGCGTATTGGTGAGGCGCGCGCGGCGCACGCCGAGCTTGACCCAGTCCCGGACTGCCGGGTCGCTGAGTTCGCACATGCGGAAGACGTCGCCGGTCTCGACCGGACGCTCCAGCAGCACCTTGCCGTCATCGGCGACGACGCGAACCGTGCCGCCCGCGGGCACTTCGAAGGTCTTGTCGTGCGAGCCGTATTCCTCGGCCTGCTGCGCCATCAGCCCGACGTTGGGCACCGAGCCCATGGTCTTGGGATCGAACGCGCCGTGGGCCTTACAGTCGTCGACGGCCGCCTGATACATCCGCGCGTAACTGCGGTCCGGGATCGCGGCGATGACGTCGTGCAGCTTGCCGTCGGGGCCCCACATCTTGCCGGATTCACGGATCATCGCCGGCATCGAGGCGTCGATGATCACGTCGCTCGGGACATGCAGGCCGGTGATCCCCTTGTCGGAATTGACCATGGCGAGGCCCGGCCGCTTCGCGTACTCGGCCTTGATGTCAGCCTTGATGGCTTCCTTCTCGGCGTCAGGCAGCGTCTCGATCTTCGTCAACAGATCGCCGAAGCCGTTGTTGAGATTGACGCCGAGACGCTTGAGCGTGGCGGCGTGCTTCTCGATGACGTCGGCGAAATAGACGGACGCGGCATGGCCGAACACGATCGGATCGGCGATCTTCATCATGGTCGCCTTCACCTGCAAGGAGAACAGCACGTCTTCCTTCTTTGCCTCGTCGATCTGCTCGGCAAAGAAGGTGCGTAACGCCTTGCGGCTCATCACCGCCGCGTCGATGATCTCGCCGGCCGCAATCGGCGTCTTTGCCTTCAGCACCGTGACGGCGCCGTCGGCGCCGACCAGTTCGATGCGGGCGTTGGTCGCCGCCGCGACAGTGGTCGAGATTTCCGAGCCGTAATAGTCGCCGCTCGACATGTAGGCGACATGCGTTTTGGAGTTGGAATTCCACGCGCCCATCTTGTGCGGATTGTTGCGGGCGAATTGCTTGACGGCGCCGGCGGCGCGGCGATCTGAATTGCCCTCGCGCAACACCGGGTTGACGACGCTGCCGAATATTTTGGCGTAGCGGGCCTTGATGTCCTTCTCGACGTCCGTCGTCGGATTGTCCGGATAGTCCGGAACGGCGTAGCCCTTGCCTTGCAGTTCCTTGATCGCGGCCTTGAGCTGCGGGATCGAGGCGGAGATATTGGGCAGCTTCATGATGTTGGCTTCGGGCTTCAACGTGAGCTGGCCGAGTTCGGCGAGTTCGTCGTTGATCCGCTGCGCAGGCGTGAGCTTCTCGGGGAAAGCGGCGAGAACGCGGCCGGCGAGCGAAATGTCCTTCAGCGTCACGGATACGCCCGCTGCGCCAACGAAGGCCTGGACGATCGGCAGCAGCGAATAGGTCGCGAGCGCCGGGGCTTCGTCGACCTTGGTCCACATGATTTCGAGTTTCGACATTCTTGCACCTCTGATCGCCGTGCTTGTTCGGGCCGCCCCAAAACTGCACATCGATGGCCGCGGTGGAGGCTTGTCCTCCGGGCCCTCAAATGAATTGTTCTCGGCGCGGACGTCGCCAACCGGGAATCCGACTGGCGGGAATTCGGCGCGCGCCCTATAGCACCCGCACTCCCTCGGTAAAAGCCTCGTAAGTAGAGGTACGAAAGAACCGTCGGCGGACCGGAGCCGCGGGGTGTTTGCGCGGGATACGCTGCCAGCGCTTGACGCAAGCGGGCCGCTTGGGCAGGGGCTGCGCGTGCGGGCATTTGCCTGCGGAGGAGGCACGCCATGCCAGGCGCCGGCACCGACAAGACCAGGAGATGGCGCGCAGGGCCGGCGCCCGTTGTTGTGCTGGTCGAGCCGCAGCTCGGTGAGAATATCGGGGCGGCGGCGCGCGCCATGGCGAATTTCGGCCTGTCGCGGCTGCGCCTGGTCAAGCCGCGGCAGCGCTGGCCGAACGACAAGGCGGTCATGATGGCAGCCGGCGCCGACCGCATCCTCGACGGCGCGGCGCTCTATGACAGCCTGGAAGCCGCCGTCGCCGATTGCGCCTTCGTTCTGGCGACGACCGCGCGCGCTCATGACCAGGCCAAACCCGTTGTCGGCGCCGCAGAGGCCGCCGCCGAGATGGCGGACCATGTGGCGGCCGGTGAAACCGTGGCCATTGTGTTCGGCCGCGAGCGCAACGGGCTCGAGAACGATGAGGTCGCGTTGGCCGACCGGATCCTCACCTTGCCGGTCAATCCGGCCTTCGCCTCGCTAAACCTGGCGCAAGCGGTGGTGATCGTGGCTTACGAGTGGTTCAAGCGCGACAGCGCCGAAAAGCTGCCGTTCGGCATGCCGCAGAAATCCGTGCTGGCGCCGAAGCAGCAGTTGCTGGCCTTTTTTGCCTCGCTCGAGCGCGAATTGGAGAAGGTCGAATTCTTTCGTCCGCCCGACAAGCGCGAGACCATGCAGATAAACCTGCGCAACATTTTCACCCGCATGCAGCCGACGCAGCAGGACGTTCAGACGCTGCACGGCGTGATCATGGCGATTGCGGAGGGGCGCAAGGGGCCGGCGCGTGGCGGCGTGCTCGACGGCGAAGAGGCCGAGATGCTGCGCTCGCTGTTGGCCGAGCATGGCGGTGGCCGGGTGCCCAAGGAGCGCGGCCCGGTGCGCGGGCTGGCGCGGCTACTCCGCCGTAATCCGACCGACACCGAGCGGGCGTTGTGGCAGGCACTGGTCAACGACCGCCGCTTTGCCGGCCGCGGCTTCAAACGGCAGACGCCGGTCGGCCAACACATCTGTGATTTCGTGTCGTTTCCGCTGCGCCTCGTCATCGATGTGCTGCCGACGAAGGAGAGCGAGCAGGCCATCAAGGCGCGGGCCGACAAGCATGCCTGGCTTTCGGAGCGCGGTTACAAAGTACTGTCGCTGTGTTCAGGCGACATCGAGACGGATCTCGCGGCGGCGCTTGAGGGAATAAATCACGCCATCGGCCGATAAGTCCCGCAGACGAAGCTCGTCAACCCGCGGGGCCGAACATGCAACTGGTCAACAGCAAGACGCACTACGGTGCGCTTCCGCAGATTATTCACTGGCTCACTGCAATTTTCGTCGCCGCCGGCTGGCTCCTCGGCACCTTCATCGACGATTTTTCGCGCCCGGTTCACGCCGCCATGCTCGTTGTCCACATGGCGCTCGGACAATGCGTCATCGCCTTGCTGGTCATTCGCCTCGCATGGCGCTTTGTCGATCCGCCGCCGCCGCCGGAGCAGACGCGATTTGGCCGGTTGCAGCAGCTGGCTGCGACGCTGATCCATTATGTCCTCTATGCGCTCCTTCTGGCGGTGCCATGTCTCGGCATCATTGTTCAGCTCACGCGCGGCAACGCGCTGCCGATATTCGGCGTCTGGGATATCCTGTCACCCTGGCACGCCAATCGCGCCCTGGCGCGGAGTGTCCTGAAAGTCCATGAGTATCTTGCCAACACACTCGTGGCGCTCGCGGCACTTCACGCCGCCGCGGCGCTGATGCACCATTGGGTGCTGGGCGACCGGACGCTGGTGCGAATGCTGCCGCGCCAGGGTGCGCGCAAGGCGTGGCAGACGCCAAACAGCAAGCCGGTGCTCAGCCCTTGATGGTCTTGAGCGCGGCCGCGACGCCGGCGCGCAGCATGCTCAGATCGCTCGACACCGTCAGGAATTTGACGCCGCGCTTTTCGAGCGCGAGCGCCCGTTCGGCTGTGGGGCAGAAAGCGCCGGGAATCTTTTTGGCCTTCTGCGCGCCGGCGATCATCATGTCGAGGGCCTCATCGACCTCTTTCGCCCCCGGATCCACCGTTTTGCCATTCGACAGCGCGATTGAGAGATCGGACGGGCCGAGAAAGAAGCCGTCGATGCCGGGCGTATTGATGATGGACTCGAAATTTTGCAACGCGGTTCGGGTTTCGATCATCGCAAGCGTAATGACGTGATCGTTCGCCTCGCGCAGGAACAGTGCCATGTCGGAGACGCCGCCAAGCGCCATCGCGCGATGCGGGCCCCAGCTCCGCTCGCCCATCGGCGGAAATTTTGCAGCCGCAGCGAAGGCCTTGGCATCGGCCGGCGTATTGATCATCGGCGCGATGATGCCTTCCGCACCGAAGTCCAGTGCGCGGCTCACCATGGCAAAATCGTTGAGGGGTACGCGCACGATGGGCGCAGCGCCGCCGAGACGGACAGCCGAAATCCCGGCAAGGATGCTGGCAACGTCCCACAGGCCGTGTTGGCTCTCGATCGCTACCGCCGAAAATCCGTCGCGGGCCAGCGTTTCGGCGACGAGCGGATAGGGCAGTCCACACCAGCCCGAGAATACCGTTTCACCGGCGTGCAGACGTCGCGCAAGAGTGAAAGCGGGAATGGCCATGGCGATCGCGCTCCGTCGTCGATTGTGTGTGGTGTTGCTTATTTACCGGTTTTGATCGCCTGGATCGCCTGCGCCATCAACTCGGTGGCGTGTCGGCTGATCTGGTGATCCGATTGATCGACGCCCTTGGCGTCGAAATCCTTGCGAATCTTCGCCAGCACGTCGTGGGTTTTGTCTTCGAACGCCGACATCACCACGGAGAGTGCATAGCTGTCCGCGTCGGCGCCGGCGAGACCGAGTTTTTCCGCGGCCCAGAGACCGAGCAGCTTGTTGCGCCGCGCGGTCGCCTTGAAGCGCAGTTCTTCATCGTGCGCGAATTGCTGCTCGAAGGCTTCTTCGCGCTTATCGAATGTCGTCATGACCTTCGCCCCGGTGAGTGTGGAACCATGTCATTCATTGGCGCCATGCATATCGAGGGTGCCCCGTCAAGGCAACGGGGATCGTGCGTCAACATCGCCTTGCGGCGGCGGCCGTGCGGGGCTATGTCGATTGTGCTCCGCGCTGCCATCGGCTAGCTTTGACTCGCGGAGGGGCCGCTGCGTCGAGTTGCGCGCCCGCTTCCGCCGCCGCGGACCTTGAACGCAAAAACTGGAGCCACGGCCAATCAATGGATTTCAACAAGCAACGGTATACTCCGATGAGCCGGCGTCGCCGCATCTATGAAGGCAAGGCGAAGATCCTCTATGAGGGACCTGAACCGGGAACTTTGATTCAACATTTCAAGGACGACGCCACCGCCTTCAATGCGAAGAAGCATCAGGTGATCGAGGGCAAGGGCGTTCTCAACAACCGTATTTCCGAATACGTCTTCCAGCACTTGAACGATATCGGCGTGCCGACGCATTTCATCCGTCGGCTCAACATGCGCGAGCAGTTGATCCGCGAAGTGGAGATTATTCCGCTCGCGATCTGCGTGCGCAACGTTGCGGCGGGTTCGCTGTCGACGCGGCTTGGCATCGAGGAAGGCACGCAGCTGCCGCGCTCGATCATCGAGTTCTATTACAAGAACGAGCAGCTCAACGATCCGATGGTGTCGGAGGAGCACATCACCGCGTTCGGCTGGGCGACGCCGCAGGAGATCGACGACATCATGTCGCTCGCGATCCGCGTCAATGACTTCCTTTCCGGGCTGTTTCTCGGCGTCGGCATCCGTCTGGTCGATTTCAAGATGGAGACCGGCCGGCTGTGGGAGAACGACCTGATGCGCATCGTCGTCGCCGACGAGATCTCCCCCGATTCTTGCCGGCTGTGGGACATCAAGTCGAACGAGAAGCTCGACAAGGATCGTTTCCGCCGCGACCTCGGCGGCCTCCTGGAAGCCTATACGGAAGTGGCCAAGCGGCTCGGCATCATGAGCGAAGGCGAGCGGCCGCAGGGCACCGGACCCGTTCTGGTCAAGGGCTGAAACAGAGTCGCATCCGCGCGGCCGGACGGAATGACCAAAGAATATACCATCGGCCTCGTCGTTCCGTTCGCGCAGGACGAGGTGCCGTTCGAAGGCCCGATCATGTATCCGGGCGCGCGGTTCATTCCGCGCGGTGTCGGTGTGCGCGCGCTTACGCCGGAAGGCTATGAGCCGGCGTGGAATGCCATTCTGCCGGCAGCCGAACATCTCGCCGGGCAGGGCGTCGATGCCATCATGGTGATCGGCACATCGCTGACCTTCTATCGCGGGCCGGAGCAGCACGAGTGGCTTCTGCACGAACTGCGGCAAAGAACAGGCCTGCCGGTCAGCACCATGAGCCAAGCCATCATCGATGGATTGCGCGAAATGGGCGCGAAGCGCGTTGCCGTCGCCACTGCGTATAGCGATGTCGTCAACCAGCGGCTGAAGGAACTCCTTGCCTTTTCAGGGATCGAGACATTGGCGCTCGAATGCTTCGACCTGCTCGAATTCGGCGGACCGAGCAAGAAGAGCGAGGCCGACATCATCGCGCTCAGCGGAAGCGCGGTCGAACACGCCAAGGCAGCCGAGGGCATCCTGATCTCCTGTGGTGGTTTGCGCACGCTCGGCGTGGCCAAACCGCTTGAAGAGCGTCACGGCATTCCGGTCGTGTCATCGGCGACCGCGGCGTTCTGGGCCGCGATGCGGCTTGTCGGCGAGAGCGGACGGATCAGCGGCTACGGCCGGCTGTTCGAGGACGCTCACGCGCCAGTCCACTGAGGCTTTGCAGCCGGAAGGTTGCGGTTTCCCTGATTCGTTCCTATTGAATGGGCGATGAAGGCGCGCGTCACGGTTACGCTGAAATCAGGCATTTTGGACCCTCAGGGCAAAGCCATCGAAGGCGCCCTGAAATCGCTCGGCGTGAGCGGCGTGGCGAGCGTACGCCAGGGCAAGGTTTTCGACATTGAGATCGAGGGCGCCGATCGTGCCGGCGCCGAAGTCGCCCTGAAGAACGCCGCCGAAAAGCTGCTCGCCAATACCGTGATCGAGAATTACCGGATCGAGATGATCGGATGAAATCGGCCGTTCTCGTCTTTCCCGGCATCAATCGCGAACGCGACATGGCGCGTGCCCTGTCGCTCGTTTCCGGGCGCGCGCCGGCGATGGTGTGGCACGCCGAGACCGAATTGCCGCCCGGTACCGATGTCGTGGTCATCCCGGGCGGTTTTTCCTACGGCGATTATCTGCGCTGCGGCGCCATTGCGGCGCGCGCGCCGATCATGGACGCGGTCCGCGCGTTTGCCCAAAAGGGCGGCCTCGTGCTCGCGATCTGCAATGGTTTTCAGATCGCTTGCGAGGCCGGACTGCTGCCCGGTGTGTTGATGCGCAATGCGCAGCTGCGGTTCATTTGCCGCGACGTCTATCTGCGGGTCGAACGCTCCGATACGCCGTTCACCCGCGGCTACAATGCCGGCCAGGTGATCCGGGTGCCGGTGGCGCATGGCGAGGGAAATTACATCGCCGATGGCGAGACCATCGCGCGGCTCGAAGGCGAGGGCAGGGTGGTGTTCCGCTATGCCTCGCCGGACGGCATCGTCGATCCGAACTGGAACCACAACGGCGCGATAAACGCCATCGCCGGCATCATCAATGAGCGCGGCAACGTGCTCGGCATGATGCCGCATCCGGAAAATCACGTCGAAGCGCTGATGGGCTGCACCGATGGCCGCGGCCTGTTCGCCGGGCTTGTGGATCATTTCAAGCAAGCCGCTTGACGGGTGGCGTCATCCCCGGCCTTGTTCCGGCCATCCACGACTTTACATGCCGGATATGAGACGTGGATGGCCGGGACAAACCCGGCCATGACGTGACATCGAACCGCATCAAGGCCGTGTCCTCCAACGAACCCGCCATCACCCCCGAACTGATTGCCCAGCACGGTCTCAAGCCGGACGAATACGCGCGCCTTGAAAAGCTCATCGGCCGGGCGCCGAGCTTCACCGAACTCGGCATTTTCTCGGCGATGTGGAACGAGCACTGCTCGTACAAATCGTCGAAAATCCATCTGCGCACGCTGCCCACCAAGGCGCCCTGGGTGATCCAGGGACCTGGCGAGAATGCGGGCGTGATCGACATCGGCGACGGGCTCGCCGTCGTGTTCAAGATGGAGAGCCACAACCACCCGAGCTACATCGAGCCCTATCAGGGCGCCACGACCGGCGTCGGCGGCATCCTGCGCGACGTGTTCACGATGGGCGCGCGGCCGATCGCCTGCCTCAACGCGCTGTCGTTCGGCGATCCCGGCAGCCCCAAGACCCGCCACCTGGTCGCCGGCGTGGTCGCCGGTATCGGCGGCTACGGCAATTCCTTCGGCGTGCCGACGGTCGGCGGCGAGGTGCGTTTCCACCGCCGCTATGACGGCAACATCCTGGTCAACGCCATGGCGGTCGGGCTCGCCGAAACCGACAAGATTTTCTATTCGGCGGCGTCGGGGGTCGGCATGCCGATCGTCTATCTCGGCTCCAAGACGGGCCGCGACGGCATCCACGGCGCCACCATGGCGTCGGCCGAGTTCGGCGCCGACGCCGAAGAGAAGCGGCCGACCGTGCAGGTCGGCGATCCGTTTTCGGAAAAGCTCCTGCTCGAAGCCTGCCTCGAGATCATGGCCAAGGGCTGCGTCATCGCCATTCAGGACATGGGCGCGGCGGGGCTCACCTGCTCGGCCGTCGAGATGGGCGCCAAGGGCGATCTCGGCGTCACGCTCGATCTCGATCGCGTGCCGTGCCGCGAGACCGGCATGAGCGCCTACGAGATGATGCTGTCGGAGAGCCAGGAGCGCATGCTCATGGTGCTCAAGCCCGAGAAGGAGAAGGAAGCGGAGGCGATCTTCCGCAAGTGGGGGCTCGATTTCGCGATTGTCGGCGAGACCACGCCGACGAAGCGCTTCCTTGTCAGGCATGGCGGCAGCGTCATGGCCGACCTGCCGATCAAGGAATTGGGTGATGAAGCACCCGTTTATGATCGGAAGTTCGAGCCAAGTCCGAAGCTGCCGCCGATCGATGCCGGTGCGATCAAGCCGCCGCTTGGCACCGGTGAGGCGCTGCTCAAGCTGATCGGCTCGCCCGATCTCTGCTCCAAGCGCTGGGTCTGGGAGCAATACGACCACGTCATCCTCGGCAATACGGTGCAGCGCCCGGGGGCGATGCGGCGGTGGTACGCATCAATGACGGTCCGAAGGCGCTGGCCATGACCTCGGACGTCACGCCGCGCTATTGCGAGGCCGATCCATTTGAGGGCGGCAAGCAGGCGGTCGCGGAGGCTTGGCGCAATCTAACCGCGGTCGGCGCGCGGCCGCTGGCGGTCACCGACAATCTGAATTTCGGCAACCCGGAGCGGCCCGAGATCATGGGCCAACTGGTCGGCTGCATCCGCGGCATCGGCGAGGCCTGCCGCGCGCTCGACTTCCCGGTCGTGTCCGGCAACGTCTCGCTCTACAACGAAACCAACGGCCGGGCGATTTTGCCGACGCCGACGATCGGCGGTGTCGGTCTGCTTGATGAATTTACCAGGTCGATGACGCTCGCGCTTCAAGGGCGAGGGCGAGGCGATCCTGCTGATCGGCGAGACGCGCGGTTGGCTCGGCCAATCGCTTTATCTGCGAGAAGTTTGCGGCCGCGAGGAGGGGGCGCCACCGCCGGTCGATCTCGCCGCCGAGCGCCGCCACGGCGATTTTGTCCGCGGCCTGATCGGCGACGGTTTGGCGACGGCGGTGCATGACGTCTCCGACGGTGGGCTTGCGGTCGCGCTTGCCGAAATGGCCATGGCGTCGCGCATCGGGGCGGTCCTCGAAACGCCGGCGCGCAGCTTGGCCCATGCCTTCTGGTTCGGCGAGGATCAGGGACGCTACGTCGTCACCGCCAAGAACGCCGAGGCGGTCATTGAGCGTGCGCGCGCCGCGGGCGTACCGGTGACGCGCCTGGGAGCGACCGGCGGCCCGGCGCTTGCGATCGACGGCGAACGACCGCTGCGCGTCGCTGATCTCGCCGCGCAATTCGAAGCTTGGCTGCCGGCTTACATGACCCGGCCGGCGTAATGCCATGACGCATTGACGCTTTCGCCCGCGCGGCTCTATTCAGGGAGCCGGAATCACACCGTGCGAGGCCCGCCATGGCGATGGCTGCGAACGATATCGAACGGCTCATCAGGGCCCGTATTCCCGACGCCGACGTGACGATCCGCGATCTTGCGGGCGACGGCGACCATTACGCCGCCACCGTGATCGCCGAATCGTTTCGCGGCAAATCGCGCGTCCAGCAGCACAAGATCGTCTACGACGCGCTCAAGGCCGAGATGGGCGGGAAACTGCACGCGCTGGCGCTACAGACCGGAACGCCTGAGCGATAACGCGCGATCGGCCCATCAGATCGCCCATTTCTCGCGGCTTTGAGACGCTGAAATTCCATTCTCCGCACCGGCCGCCGGATAGGGACCTGTTCTGCCCGGTTTTTTGCCGTTTGGGGCCTGAAATCAGCGCATGGCGTTACGGGGGTTTTGCGCTACATATAGCCTATGGCGACTGGACGGGATTCGGTGCAAGCGCCGTTCCCGCCGCCCAGCAAGGAAGACGACAATGTCCATCGATCAATTCATCGATAATGAGGTCAAGGCGAACCCGGTGGTGCTGTTCATGAAGGGCACGCCGCAGTTTCCGATGTGCGGCTTTTCCGGCCAGGTGGTCCAGATCCTCGATTACCTTGGCGTGGCCTATAAGGGCCTCAACGTTCTGGAGAACGACGACCTGCGTCAGGGCGTCAAGTCGTTTTCCAACTGGCCGACCATCCCCCAGCTCTACGTGAAGGGCGAGTTCGTCGGCGGCTGCGACATTATCCGTGAGATGTTCCAGGCCGGTGAACTGCAATCCTTCTTCAAGGACAAGGGCATCGCCGTAAAGGAAGCCGCGGCGGCCTCCTAGACATCAAGCCATCGCGCCAACGGAACTTGGAATAAGCGTTCGTCTTCGGTGTAAGTCCGCGAGGGTTACACCGGAGGCTCTGATGCGCATTCCGCGAAGCCTTGGTACGCGACGATCCGGCAAGCGATTATTAGGCTCCGCTGCTGTTCTCGCAGTCGCGCTAGCCATGATGGGGACGGGCCTCGATTGCCGCCTACGCGGCGAAGAAGCACAAACATTCAAGATCGGCGCATAGCCAGCAATCAGCGCCACCTCGAGTGGGACGCAGCAGACCACGTCGGGGCCTCCCGACCCCGGCGCGTACAAATAAGTCTGCTGTAAAGTTGCCGGCGCCCGCGCGTCAGCGCGAGTAGTATTCGACGACGAGGTGCGGTTCCATCACGACCGGGTAGGGGACGTCGCCAATCGTCGGGATGCGGCTCAGCTTGGCGGTCATTTTGGTGTGATCGACGTCGATGTAGTCGGGCACGTCGCGCTCGCCAAGTCCGGTCGCTTCCAGCACCAGCGCCAGCTGCTTCGACTTGTCCTTGACCTCGACCAGATCGTCGACCTTGACCCGGTAGCTCGAAACCGTCACGCGGCGGCCGTTGACCTTGACGTGACCGTGGCTGACGAACTGCCGCGCCGCGAACACGGTCGGCACGAATTTGGCCCGGTAGACGATGGTATCGAGACGCCGTTCGAGCAGCCCGATCATGTGGGCGCCGGTATCGCCCTTCAGCCGTCGCGCTTCGTCGTAGATGCCGCGGAAGTGGCGCTCCGACATGTTGGCGTAATAGCCTTTGAGCTTCTGCTTGGCGCGCAACTGCACGCCGTAGTCCGACAGCTTGCCCTTGCGGCGCTGGCCGTGCTGGCCGGGGCCGTATTCGCGTTTGTTGATCGGTGATTTCGGCCGGCCCCAGATGTTCTGGCCCATTCGCCGGTCGATCTTGTACTTCGCCTCATGGCGCTTGGTCATTCGCGTCCTCTTAAAAATGCAGGTTGAGGATCGCGCCCTCCTCTGTCACGGACCGTCTCGTTCGGAGAGGTCGGACCGACAGGTTTTGCGCCGAAGCGCCGGCTAAGCAAAACCACGGGTCGCGAAACACTTTGCGGGCCCATGCAGGCCCGCAGAGTGCGCGGTTTCTAGGGAAAAAGTCCCGGCGTGTCAAACGGTCAGCGGAAAGCCCTTCAGCCTTTGGCGAAGTGCCGCTCCCGCATACCGCGAAGTGCCGTGATGGCAAGGAACGCCGTCACGGCGTCCAGGACCGCCACGACGATGAAAACGGCGGTCCAGCTCCCGGTGCGCTGATGCAGATAGGCCGCCGCCGGCCCGCCCAGGATCGAGCCGACGCCCTGCGCGATATAGAGAAAGCCGTAATTGGTGGCGGCGAATTTCGGGCCGAAGGTGTCGGTCAGGGTCGAGGGAAACAGCGAGAAGATCTCGCCCCAGCCGAAGAACACCAGGCCGGTCAGCACGACGAACAGCGCCGGCTGATCGATGAAGGCGAACAGCACCAGGATTGCCGCGCATTCGAGCGAGAAGGCGAGCCCCATCGTGGCCTCGCGGCCGATATGGTCCGACACCCAGCCGAAGAACGGCCGCGTCAAACCGTTGGTCAGGCGCGACAGCGTCAGCGACAGCGGCAACGCCGCCATGCCCAAAACCAGCACCTGCGCGACTTTGTACTCGTTGGCGAACGGCCCGACATTCGAGACGACCATCAGGCCTGACGTCGACATCATGCTCATCATGATGAACAGCAGCCAGAACACCGGGCTTCGCAGCATCTCGCGCGGCGTATAGCTGCGCTTGCTCTGCGTGGTCGTGGCGCTGGCCGGCGAATAGCCGGCGGGCAACCAACCCTCCGGCGGGACGCGCAGCCATTGCGCCGCAATAAGCCCGATGATGCCCTGGATGATGCCCCAGACCACGAGCGTGTGCGCGTAGCCCGAACTCTTGATCATGCTGTCGATCGGGAAACTGGTGAAGATCGCGCCGAAGCCGTAGCCGGCGGCGGCAAGTCCGGTAGCAAGCCCGCGCCGATCCGGAAACCAGCGCACCATCAGACCGATGATGCCGACGTAGATGATGCCGGTGCCGAAGCCGCAGATCACGCCGTAGGTCAAATACAGCGCCCAGACATTGCCCACATAGGCCGACAGCACCCAGCCGCCGCCCGACATCAGCGCGCCGACCGAAATCAAAAGCCGCGGTCCGAAGCGGTCGACCAGATAAGCCTGCAGCGGCGAACACCACGTCTGCAGGATGATGAGCAGCGAAAATGCCCATTGCAGTTCGGCAAGCGTGGTGCCGAGTTGCTTATTGAGCGGGCCGGTGAACAGCGTCCAGACATATTGCGGGCTGGAGATCGCCATCATGGCAATCAGCCCAAGAATGAGCTGATTCCAGCGATTGAGATACCAGGGCCTTGTCTGCTCAGCCGCGACGACGGTAGACATCTCATCTTCCCCCAAAGCAGAACGCCCGACACTAACGAAGCGTAATGCCAGGCGACCGGGGGAACAAGGCGGAACCGGCTGAAACTTTCTGCACCAAATGACTGCTGATGAGGCCGGGCTAGCGCGGCTCCGTGGCCTCGGGGGTGGGTGCGCCAATTCCGAACCGTGCCAGCACAGCGGCAGGCGCGCGGCCGGATGTGAAAATCGCTCTGGCTGTACCGCTTGGTCCTGCCGCCTGCTCCGATCCAAGAAGGTTCACGACCCGGCGCGCGATGGCCGGCGCTGGATCGATGAAGCTGACCGGCCAGGGCGACAACCCATGCAGGCGATCGAGCAACAGCGGGTAATGGGTGCAGGCGAGCACGATGGTGTCGGTGCGCAGGCCATTGTCGACGAAGGCAGGCGAGATCTCGTCGCGCAGCGCGGCATCGCTGACCGGCCGGCCGGCGATGTCATCTTCCGCGTAAGCCGCGAGCTTCTTTGATCCGACTAGCGTGACTTGGCAATCGCCGGCATGATCGCGAATGAGCGTGCGGGTATATTCCCGCGCCACCGTCCCTTCGGTGCCGAGCACGGACACGCGCCGCGTTACCGACCCCGCGCAGGCCGGTTTGATCGCCGGCACGGTGCCAACGAACGGCACCGCGAATTTCTTGCGCAAATCGGGCAGCACGATCGTCGAAGCGGTGTTGCAGGCAATGACGACGAGATCGGGCTCGTGCGCCTCGATCAATTCGCCCATCAACATGAGGACGCGCGAAATCAGCGCCCCCTCGGCGAGACCGCCATAGGGAAAGCCCGCGTCGTCGGCGACGAAAAGAAAGTCGGCGTCGGGCCGCACCGCCGCAATCTCGCGAAATACGGTCAGGCCGCCAAGTCCGGAATCGAACACCAGAATGGTCGGAGACGCCACCATGCGCGAGACGGATGCACGATGAATATGGCGAGAGCAAATCGCCGGGCGGTGAAGCGTCAGCCGGCCAGCGCGCCGACCAGGCGCGGCCCTTCCTTCGGCATGGCGGCCAGTTCTTCGCGCAGCCTCATTCTGCGCGCGGGCGGTGAGATCACGCCGCTCACGGCCGTGAAGGTCAGCACCAGGATCGCCGCCAGATTGCCGTCCTGATAATTGGCGAAGGCGACCGCGCCCATCAGGTAGGCCCAGAACGGAAACGCGATCGTCGACACGATGGCGTTGACGATCCAGGCGTCGCCCTCCTGGCGAACGTACCAGCAGAACAGCGGCGTCAGGATCAGACAGCTGACAACGAGCGTGCCCGCTGCGACCACGTTGACCGGAATGCCCGCCATCGAGGCGTGAACGCCGCCCGCCCGGAGCGCCTGTTGGAGGATGGCATTGACCAGCATGGTGAAGGCGAGCACCTCGCCTGGAATGTATTTCACCATCCGGAGCAGATAATCGTCGCCCGGCTCGGCATTAGGGGTCGCGATACCATCGAGATCGGAACGAAGCACGCGCTCGAGATCGGAAATCTGCTCGTCCGCAATCTGCGGCTTGCGTACCAGTCTGCCCATGGTTGTCTCCTCAGCGTTCTTCAATATTTACGGCAGGCGCGGTGAGTCGGGCAAACAAACAATGCGGCGGCCTGCCGCGGTGCCTGGGAGCTGTATCGGCCAATGGCCGATTGCAGGTATGCTCAACGACTCCAGGAATGGAGAGCATCCACCGCCGGATACCGATCGGGTCTGCGGCAGACGCGTTTGAGGAAGGCGCCACATCTCGTTACCTTTGAACGGAAACCGGCTTTTCGGCTTTGGCCAGACAGCCTCGGAGGGGCGATGCAAGAAATCTCTTGTCCTGGCCAAGTCATTTTTCACGGTCATGGCGCTGGCCGTGCTGACCGTTGCGCGGATCGACGCCGCCAGACGCCGATCCGATCGCCGATTTCTATCGCGGCAAGACGGTGCGCATGATCATTGGCTACGGCGTCGGCGGCGGCTATGATCTTTACGCGCGGATTGCCGCGGAATTCCTGGGCCGGCACATTCCCGGTAATCCACGGCTCCTGCCGGAAAACATGACGGGCGCCGGCAGCTTTGTCGCCGCCAAGTACCTCAGCGACGTGGCGCCGCATGACGGGACGGCGCTCGGCAGCCTCGCCCAAACGCTGGCGCTCGACGCCGCCACCGGCGCCGACAGCGGCCTCGATGTCACGCAGTTTCATTACATCGGCCGCCTCACCAGCAGTATCGACCTCGGCGTCGCGTTGCCCAGCGCCGGCATCACATCCTTCGACGATGTGCGGAAAAAGGAATTTACCGTGGGTTCTTCCGGCGGCGCATCGACGGCGGTGCTGCTGCCCGCATCGCTGGATGCATTTGGCGGCGCCAAATTTAAACTGGTGCGCGGTTACAAGGGCGCTGCCGAAGTGATGCTCGCGTTGGAGCGCGGCGAAGTGCAGATCGCCGGCGCGGTCGGCATTCCGTTGCTCCTGGCGCGTCATCCCGACTGGATATTGCAGGGCAAGGCGACGTTTGTTTATCAGGCCGCGCTCAAGCGCAGTCCCTATTTGCCGAATGTACCGACGCTGCCCGAACTCGGCCTGAGCGACGACGGCCGCGCGGTGCTGCGGGCGCTTGCCGGCACGGCGGAGATCGGGCGTTCGATCATCACCACGCCTGGTGTGCCGAACGAGCGGCTTGTGGCGCTGCGCAAGGCGTTTGCCGACATGCTCAAAGACCCGGACTTCATCGCAGCCTGCAAGCAGCGTCATATCATGATCGATCCCGCCACCGGCGAGGACATGGATGCGATCGTGACCGAGACCGCCAATCTGCCGAAGCCGATCATCGCCAAACTTGGCGTGTTGCTGCGCCAATGAAAGCCAAAACGATCAAAAAGGAGAATGCCAGTGCCCGTCATCGTGCTCACCAACGAACAGGTCAGAGAGCTTATGCCGATCGCCGCCTATGTCGATGCCATCGAGACCGCGTATCGCGAATACGGCCTGGGCCGGGCCGTGAATCAGACGCGGATCGATCTCTACGGCGAATCACCCGGCGAGAACCAATACTGCGTCTTCAAATCGATGGTCGGTATGCTGCCCAAGGACCATGTTGTCGCGCTGCGCATCAATTCTGATGTGATCTCTTGGACCAGGCGGGAAGGCAACCTGCGCAAGGAGAAGATACCGGCCGCCGAGGGCGGACGCTGGGTCGGCCTGGTCTTCATCTTCGATACGCTGACGGGCGAACTGCGCGGCATCATGCCCGACGGCGAAGTCCAGCGCCGCCGGGTCGGCGCCACCACGGCTGTGGCCGTTCGCCACCTGGCGCGGCCCGGCGCACGCACCGTCGGCATTTACGGCAGCGGCTCACAGGCCGAAGGAGCGGCGATCGCGATCGCGGCGGCGATGCCGGATTGCAACATCCGGATATGGAGCCCGAACCGCAATAACCGAAATGCGCTGGCGCAACGGTTGCGCGGGGAGGGCCTCGATATCGAGGCCGTGGAGTCGCGGCAGCAGGCCGCGGCCGATGCCGATGTCGTTGTCACTGCCACCAATGCGCTCGACCGCGTCGTGGAGCCGGATTGGATCAAGCCCGGCGCCGTCGTTGCCTGCGTCAAGGCGCAGGAGCTTGGACGCGACATTCTCAGGCAGGCCGATCGTATCATTCTCCATACCCACGATCTCGACCCGATCAATTACATGGCGGGTAAGGGCAACGAGCCGTTCCGCGATACCGATTTCGTCGACACGCTGTTCGGCGAAAAGCGTGGCGACGGCGATGTCCGCGATCTGCTGAAATCGCTGGCCGCAGACACGCCGGACCTCGCCGATGTCGTCAGCGGCCGGGTGCCAGGTCGGACGAACGACAAGGAGCGTGTGGTGTTTCTCAATCCGGTCGGGACCGGCTTGCAATTCGCCGCGGTCGCCAAGCACATCCTCGCCGCGGCAGAGAAGCAGAAAGATGGGCGAGCGGCTTCCCACCGGCTGGTTTACCGAGGACATGCATCCTTAACGTCATTGCGAGCGGAGGAAGGGGGCGGTGCAAAAAGCTGGATTGCTTCGTCCCTTCGCTCCTCGCAATGACGGATGCTAGCCGCGGCCAAATACCCGGCGGAAGATCGTGTCGACGTGAGCGAGGTGGTAGTCGAGGTCGAAATTCGCCTTCAGCTCCGCCGCGGAAAGATACTTGCCGACGTCCTTGTCCGCCATGAGCAGGGTGAGAAAATCGCCTTCGCCGGCCCACGACTTCATGGCGTTGCGCTGCACCAGCCGATAGGCATCCTCGCGCGCCGCGCCTTTCTGCGTCAGCGCCAGCAATACGCGCTGCGAATGCACGAGGCCGCCGAGCCGGTCGAGATTCTTGCGCATGTTGTCCGGATAGACGACGAGCCGCTCGATGACTCCGGCGAGCCGGCCGAGCGCGAAATCGAGCGTCACCGTCGCATCAGGACCGATCATGCGCTCGACCGAGGAATGCGAGATGTCGCGTTCGTGCCACAGCGCGACATCCTCCATCGCCGGCATCACATAGGCGCGCACCATGCGCGCGAGCCCGACCAGATTTTCCGACAGTACCGGGTTGCGCTTGTGCGGCATCGCCGACGAGCCTTTTTGGCCCGGCGAGAAAAACTCCTCGGCCTCGAGCACTTCGGTGCGCTGCAGATGACGGATTTCGGTCGCCAGCCGCTCGACTGAGGAGGCGACGACGCCGAGCATGGCGAAATACATCGCGTGGCGGTCGCGCGGGATCACCTGCGTGGAGATCGTTTCCACCGTGAGCCCGAGTTTTTTCGCCACATGCGCTTCCACCCGCGGATCGATCTGCGCGAATGTGCCGACGGCGCCCGAGATGGCGCAGGTCGCGACCTCTTTGCGCGCGGCCTCCAGTCTGTGCCGCGCGCGGGAAAATTCGGCGTAGGCGACCGCGAGCTTGAGACCAAATGTGGTCGGCTCGGCGTGGATGCCGTGGGAGCGGCCGATCGTCGGCGTATATTTGTGCTCCTCGGCGCGCTTCTTCAGCGCGGCGAGCAGCTTATCGACGTCGGCGATCAAGAGGTCGGCGGCGCGCACCAGCTGCACGTTGAGGCAGGTGTCGAGGACGTCCGAGGACGTCATGCCTTGGTGCACGAAGCGCGCCTCGGGCCCGACGATCTCGGCGAGGTGGGTGAGAAAGGCGATGACGTCGTGCTTGGTTTCGCGCTCGATCTCATCGATCCGCGCGATATCGAACTCGGCGGCCTTGCCCTTGGCCCAGATCTTCTTCGCCGCGGCCTTCGGGATCATGCCGAGTTCGGCCATGGCGTCGGCGGCGTACGCCTCGATCTCGAACCAGATGCGAAAGCGCGTCTCGGGCGACCAGATCGCCGCCATTTCAGGCCTGGTGTAACGTGGAATCATCCGTGACCTCGCTTGGCCGTGCGCCCCGGCTGTACCAGACACCATTCCGGCCAGCAATCGAACGCCAGATCACGGGTCACCGGTGAAAACCCCAATTCTGCCGTGGATTATGCGGATTGCCTCATCCGGCTGACGAAAACTGCTTTTCAATTTCGTCCATCAGCGGAGCGGTGAGGCCTTGCTTCCTTAACGCGGCGAATCCTTCGACAATGATCGCCTCCCAGGATTTGCCAGCCATCACATTCTTCTCGCCGCGATACTTGAGATAGAGCGCCCGCGCCTCGTCGACGCGGCCGAGGAACATCAGTGCGTGCGCCCGGCTGGCGTAGAGCCATTTTGCCTGAGGTGCGAGGGCGATCGCCTGGTCGGCCGCATCCATGGCCACGTCGAAGTCGCGCGCCAGCACCGCACTCCAGGCCGCGATCCCAATTCGGCCGACGCAGAATTGCAGGTCGCTCTGCCACTGCGCATTGCTGCGATCGCTATTGGTGAGGCGTTGGACGATGTCGAGAGCCGCGCGGTAGGATTTGATCGCTTCGGACAGCGCGTGCTGTGTCAGCAGGACGTTGCCGACGAGATTGTATGAGACGGCGACATCGCGCTGCCAGCCTGTATTGGCGGGATTGGTTTTGGCCAGAGCCTCGATGAGAGAAAGCCCGTTGCGGAAGTCGCGCAATGCCTCCGGCGCGTCGCCTTGCGCCAGCGCCGCGCGGCCGGCCTTGTTGTAGATGACCGAAAGCGTGCGCTGCAATTCGGCATCGTTCGGATCGGACTTGGCGAGACCCTCCAGGACGGCGACATCGGCGCGATACGCAACGAGCGCATCTTTAGGGCTTTGCATTGCGGCGAGAACGTCGCCGATCTTTTCATAGGTGTTCGCCAGATTGCGTTGCCAAACGGTATTGGCGCGATCGAGCTTTGCCAGTGGTTCGGCGATCGCAAGACTGTCGCGATAGGATTTGAGCGCGTCCGTCAGTTGATCCTGCGCCCGCAGTGCGTCGCCAATCAGGCTGTTGGTAACGGCGAGATCAAGTTGCCAGCCGGCGTTGGCGGGGTCGGCCTTGGTCAAGCGTTCGACGATAAGAAGACCATTGCGATAGTTTTGCAGAGCTTCGGTGTAGTTCTTTTGCGTGGCCAGCAGGCTTCCAACCCTGTTGTGAAAAAACGCGACGTCCGATTGCCATCCCGTATTGCTGGAATCGGTTTGTGCCAGATGCAGCACAATGGCGAGCCCGGTCTGATAGGCCTTCAGTGCACCGGGCAGGTCGCCTTGCATCAGCAAGGCATCGGCGATCCTGTTGCTTGAAATCGCAAGGTCGCGCTGCCAGCTCCCGTTGGTCGGATCGGCGGCCGCAAGGCGTTCCCGGATGCCATGGCCATCACGATAGGATTGCAGCGCTTCCGCCGCATTTCCCTGCGCCTTCAGCACGTCGCCGACATTCTCGTACGCGATCGAGAGGTCACGCTGCAGGCCGGTATTTGCTGGGTCGGCGTTCGCAAGGCGCGCCGCAATGGTCAGGGTGTCGCGAAAGGTCTGCAGCGCCTCAGTCAGCTTGCCTTGCGCTTTCAGCACCGTGCCGATCTTCGAGAGTCCGAAGCGCAGATCGGCCTGCCACGTCACGTTGCCGGGGTCTGCCTTGGCGAGGTGGTCAATGACACCGAGGCCTTTGCGATAGATTGTGAGCGCGTCCTCAAGGTGTCCCTGCTTTGTCAGAATATCGCCGATCCCGTTATAGACGACTGCGAGTCGACGCTGCAGGACGGTATTGTCGGGCTGGGCTTTGGCGATGCGCTCCATGATGGCGGCGCTGTCGCGCAAATACTGCAGCGCTTCGCCCGAGTGACCTTGTGCTTCGATCACGTTGGCGATTTCGGCCTTGAGCGTCGCCAGGTCGCGTTGCCAATCGGCGTTGCCGGGATCGGATTGGACAAGACGTTCCGCGGTCGTCAGGCTTTCGCGGTAGGCTTGTTGGGCATCCGGCAGGCTGCCCTGCTCGAACAGCACACCGGCGATCTTCTCGTACGAAATCGAGATGTCGCGCTGCCATTGAGGATTGCCCGGGTCAGCCTTCACCACGCGCGCCATGGTGGCGAGGTCTTGGCGGTAGATCTGGAGGGCCTCCGCAAGATGGCCTTGCGCCTGCAACGCGCTGCCAACCTTCTCCTGCGCGGTCGCAAGACCGCGCTGCCAAAGGAGGTTATGGGGATCGGCGTTCGCCAGCCGCTCCGAAATGGCGAGACTTTCGCGGTAGGCTTTCAGCGCGCTTTCGAGATCGTTGAGCGCCAGGTAGGTGTCCCCGAAAGTGTCGAGCATCGTCGTGCGGCTCGCTTGCAGGGTCAGGTCGCTTGGGTTCGACGATGACATCTGGTTGAACGTCGCTTCGGCGGTGCCGAGGATTTTGCGGACCGTTTCGGCCCGCAAGCCTTCGACCTCGCGGAGGCCTTGTGCGATGTCGACGACGAGGCTGTCGGCGGTTTGCTTGGCGAGCGTGAAATTGCGTAGCGCCTCCTGCTGGGCCCGCCGGGCCAAAAAACCCGCCGCCGCCGCCGCGACGGTCAACAGGAACAGCGCCGCCACGGCGCCGATGGCGAGCCGCAACGCGCGGCGCTGCTGGCGCACCTCCTGCGAAAGCAAATCTTCCTTCGGCATGCCGCGCATGGCGGCGGCAAAATCGGCGGCAAGCTCGGTGAATTTGGCATCGCGCTTGTCCGCGCCCTCGCGGTACGGGCACAGATCGACCCATTTGGGCTCGCTTGGAAATCGCTTTGCCAGCGCCGGCGGCAGTGGGTTGCTGCCGCGTACGGCAAAATCGCCGGCGGTTTCGTCCCAGAAAAGCTCTCCGTCAGTCAGGCCGATCAGCAGCGTTTCAACCGAATTGTGCTCCAGCCAATAGGTGACCTCTTTGTTCACCCATTTGGAGGCCGCTGCCTCTGGCGAGGCGAGCAACAGAAAGTACCGGGACTGCCCCAGCGCCTGCTCGATTGTCGGCCACAGATGGGGCGTGGCCGAGAGGCTGGTATCATCGCGAAACAGGCGCACCGCGCGGCGCGCGTACCAGGGCTTGCCGAGTTTCTGGACCGCCGACTGCAGTGCCGCTGCGATCGGTTTGTCCTTGGCGTGGCTGTACGAGATGAACCCGTCGTAGAGTGCCATGATGCTGCCCCCGCAGAGCACCGCAGGCGCCATTCAAGGCGGCAAAGCACTCGCTGGCAAGCCGGTGACAAAAATTCTTGCTGCCGGCCGGATCGGCCACGGCTCCGGATTAGCGCCAGCGCCGCCGCTTACGCCGCAAACCGTGCGCGGTCGTGCGGGTGCAGATAATCGACCGGCGTGCCCTTGGGGATTATGCCGTTCGGATTAGCGCGCGCGATCGAATAATAGTTGATCACGTAATAGCGCGGCTTCACCGTCTCGGCGACGCCCGGCACCTGATAAAGCTCGCGCATGTAGTTCGACAGGTTCGGGAAGTCGGCGATGCGGTTGCGATTGCATTTGAACAGTGAATAGTAGGCGACGTCGAACCGCACCAGCGTCGGAAACAGCCGCCAGTCCGCCTCGGTGATCTGCCGGCCGACCAGATAACGCTGGCGTCCGAGTCTCGCTTCAAGCTCGTCGAGCGCGGCAAACAATGCGTCGTAGGAAGCCTCGTAGGCGGCTTGCGTGCGGGCGAAGCCGCAGCGGTAAACGCCGTTATTGATGTTGGCGTAGACAAGCTCGTTGATGCGATCGATGTCGCCGCGCAGCGCGGCCGGATAATAGTCGGTAGGGTCCGCGCCGACGCCGCCAAACTCGCTATTGAGCATGCGGATAATTTCGGACAATTCGTTGTTGACGATGCGGCGGGTCTTGGTGTCCCACAGCGTCGGCACCGTCACCTTGCCGGTGTAATGCGGATCGCTCGCCGTATAGGCCTCGTGCAGATAGCGAAAGCCGTTGACGCGATCGGGGATGCAATCCGGAAAGGCCGGATTGTCCTCGTACATCCAGCCCTGCTGTTTCAGCCCCGGCACAGCGTACGCGACCGTGATGGCGCCGCTGAGTTTCTTGATCGCGCGGTAAATCAGCGTGCGATGCGCCCACGGGCAGCCATGGGCGACGTAAAGGTGGTAGCGGCCGGCTTCGGCCTTGAAGCCCGACGAGCCGTCGGCAGTGATCCGGTCGCGGAACTGGCTGTCGGCCCGCTGAAACGCGCCGGCCTTACTGGTTTCCGCCGGCAGCTCCTCGTCGCGCCGTTGGCCGTCGACCACGATACCCATCAGGCGGCCTCTCCGCGTGTCAGCGCCGCCGCATGGCGGATCGCCGCGATGTTGGTGCGATAGCTGTCGGGATGCCGGTCCTTGAACACCGCCGAACCCGCCACGAAGGCGTTGGCGCCGGCGCGCGCGGCCGCCGGGGCGGTCTCCGGCGTAATACCGCCGTCGATTTCGATGTCGATCGGCCGGCCGCCCGCCATGGCGCGCAGATTACGCACCTTGTCGACGGCGGCGGCGATGAATTTCTGTCCGCCGAAGCCCGGATTGACCGACATGATGAGGATCAGATCGACAATGTCGATGACGTTGGCGACGGTGTCCTCGGGCGTGCCGGGATTCAAGGTGACGCCGGCCTTCTTGCCGAGCGCGCGGATCGCCTGCAGCGAGCGATGAATGTGTGGCCCGGCCTCGACATGAACCGTAATGTGGTCGGCGCCGGCCTTGGCGAAGGCTTCGAGATAGGGATCGCACGGCGCGATCATCAGATGCACGTCAAGCGGCTTTTTGGTGTGCGGGCGGATCGCTTTCACCACGTCGGGCCCGATCGAAATATTCGGCACGAAATGGCCGTCCATGACGTCGACATGGATCCAGTCGGCGCCGGCGGCGTCGACCGCGCGGACCTCCTCGCCGAGCTTGGCAAAGTCGGCGGAAAGGATCGACGGTGCGATGATCAGCGGGCGTGTCACGGCGCGCTCCTGCGTGTGCCGCTCGCCTAACATGCCGGTGCTGCAGCGGCAACGCGCGGGCGGGCGGGACGGCAAGTTTTGCCCAGTTCAACCCGCGGGCGGCAGCTTTCGATCCCCCTTTCGCGCTGCCGCCACACGAAACGCGTTGATTTTCCGATATTTCCGCCGCGGCCCCGGTTTTGCATCGCCCGGTCGGGGAAGCATGCGGCTGCCCATGCTTGCCGTTCCGAGGAGCCTGGCATGACGTCTGTCACCGGATCGAACGCCAACAACCCATACACGCTGTTTCAGTCACTCTGGCCGCAGAGCAGTTCGGCGAGTGGCACGCAGGGCCAAACCGACCCGCTCTCCTCGCTGTTGGCCGCACTCGGCCAGCAGAATCCGGCGCAAGAATTCGTCGTCCGCAACTTCGTCCAGCGCCGGTACTACCGGTGCAACCAGCACCAACGGCCAATTCGGTCCGCAGACGCTGCAAGCCTTGCTGGCGCTACAGTCATCCAGTTCCAATCCGCAGACGCTGGCCGCGCAGTTTGCCAGCGCGGCGAATGATGCGGACCCGACGTCGCGCAGCGCGAGCCAGGGCCAGGGCGGACATCACCATCATCACATGGGCGGCGCCGGCGGAAGCGGCGGTCAGAATCTGCTGTCGCTGCTGTCGGGGACGAGCGGCGCCGGAACGTCGCAGACCACCACCAACACCAATGGCACGACCACGACGTCGATCACTTATGCGGATGGCTCGACGGTGAGCATGACGAGCGCGGCGAGCGGCACGTCAGGATCGGATGCGACGACCTCGTCGGCCGGCGGCGCCAATGTGACCGGCGGCAATATGCTGGAACGCCTGATTCAGATGCAGGCGCAATTGCTCGCGCCCGCAGCCACGCAAAGCGTCACCGCCTAGAGCGGCATCCGCAGCCCATCCCTGTCTGACTGGACTTGGCCGCCGCGCCGCGATACCGCGTGCCCGCAGCGGAGGTTTTTGCTGTGGCGCGCACTGATATCATCGTGCTGGGAGCCGGCATCGTCGGCACCTCGATTGCGCTGCATCTCGCCAAGCGCGGCCTTGCGGTCGCGTTGGTCGATCGCGCCGGGCCGGGTGAGGGCACCTCTTACGGCAATACCGGCATCATCGAAGGCAACACGATCTTTCCGCAGTCTTTTCCGTCGGATTGGCTGGCGCTTCTTCGCATCGCGCTCAAGCGCGCGCCCGAGGCCAATTATCATCTGACGTTTCTGCCGAAGGTGGCGCCGTGGCTCGCCGCCTTTCATGCCGCATCACGGCCCGAGCGCCTGATCGAAACCGCGGAATTGATGCGGCCCTTATTTGGGCGCGCGGCGGCCGAGCATGAATTGCTGGTCGCCGAAGCGGGCGCCGAGCGTTACCTGCGGCGCAACGGCTGGCTCAAGCTCTATCGCGGCGACAAATCCTTCGCCGCACAAACGCGCGAACGCGAGATGGCGACGCAATTCGGCATCGCCAATGTGCCGCTCGACGGTGCGGCGGCGCGTGCGCTCGAGCCGTCGCTGGCGCCCGTGTTCAAACACGCGGTGCATTGGACCGGCGCGATGAGCGTGAGCAATCCGCTGGCGCTGACGCGCGCCTACGTGGCGCGCTTCGCAGCGCTCGGTGGCATCTCCTTGCAGGGCGATGCGCGGTCGCTGCATCGCGCTGACCCGCATTGGCGTGTCGACACCGCGAGCGGACCGCTCGATGCGAGCGATGTCGTTGTCGCGCTCGGGCCGTGGGCGCCGGACCTGCTCGATCCGCTCGGCATCAAGCTGCCGCTCGCCGTCAAGCGCGGCTATCACCGGCATTTTCGCGCGCAGGGCAACGCCGCGCTGAGCCGGCCGATCCTCGATGCCGAGAACGGCTATTGCCTGACGCCGATGAAGCAGGGCATCCGGCTGACCACCGGCGCCGAATTCGCGGCGCGTGATGCTGCGCCGACGCCGGACCAGTTCGACCGGCTGCTGCCGGCCGCGCACGAGTTGTTTCCGCTTGGCGATCCCGTCGAGCCAGCGCCGTGGCTCGGCTCGCGTCCATGCTTTGCCGATTCACGCCCGGTGATCGGACGCGCGCCCGGCCAGCGCGGGCTGTGGCTCGCGTACGGTCATGGCCACTGGGGTTTGACGCTTGGGCCGGCGACCGGCCGGCTGATCGCCGAAATGATCACCGGCGCGACGCCATTCTGCGACCCCGCGCCATACGGCGCGGAACGCTTCACGCACTGAGCGTCATTCCGGGTCGCCGCATGCGGCGAGCCCGGAATCCATATTCGCTGCAATCGCAGGATGGTCGCTGACACTCACCCTTGAACGACGGTGAGTATGGATTCCGGGCTCACGCCTTCGGCGCGCCCCGGAATAACTCAGTTGCCGCTGATGGTCTTCACCACGCTATTCTGCGGACGGGTGTTGGTGGTGTCCATCTTGTCCTGTGCGTGCAGCATGTCGTCGTATTTGGGTACCGTCGTGACCGGCGCCTTCGGCACCATGTGGACGATCTTGAAGCCGGCCGTCTTGAGCTGACGCAGCAGTTCCGGCATCGCCTCGGCGGTCCCGTGCTGGAAATCGTGCATCAACACGATGCCCTTGCCGCGCTTTTCCAGCTGGCCCATCACCGATTTAATCACTTGCTCGGGGCGGTGTAACTTGAAGTCGCGGGAGTCGATGTCGGTCGAGAACGTCGAGATATTGCGCGTACCGAGATAGGTCAGCAATTCCGGCGGCTGCTGCAGATCGGGGAAGCGGAAGAACGGCGCGATCGGGCCGCCGACGGCGTGGTGCACGGCGCTTACGCCCAGCTCGATCTCGGTTTTGGCGAGTTCGATGTTGCTGGCATACGGATTACGCGCGAGGTCCTTGTGCGACCAGGTGTGGCTGCCGATCGTCATGCCGGCCTCGGCCACGATCTTGGAAATCTCCGGATGCCAGGTGGCATGCTCGCCGATCTCGAAGAAAGTGCCTTTGACGCATTGATCGGTCAGCGCCTTGATCACGGCCGGCGTGTTGCCCGGCCACGGCCCGTCATCGAAGGTCAGAACGACCTCGTGATCGTTCAAAAAATCATATTGTTTGAAATGTTCGAAGCCGAAAGCCGGGCCGCCGGTGGTGTCGATCTGCACGGTCCGCGAGATTCCCATGCCGCCGGGTTTGTCACAGGCCGGAGCGGCGGCTTTGGCGGCGCTTCCCTGGGATGGCGCCTGAGGCGGTGGAGCGGGCGCGGCGGATGGCGGTCCCGGGTTACCGTTTTGCGCCTCGGCGAGGCGGGTCGGGGCGGCGGCTGGAGTCGGTGCAGGCGGTGCGACGGTCGGCGCGGCGATGGGCGCCTGCAGCGGTGCGGCGACTGAAACCTGAGCTATCTTTGGAGCGGGTGCTGGTGCGGGCTCCGCGGCCGGCGCTGGTGCGGCGCGCGTGCTGTTCGCGGCCAGCAGCACTCCACCGTGCTGGCTCGCACGCTGCGCTGCGATAACGCCGAATGCCGCCAGACCCAACGTCGCCAGCGCGGCAACGACAATGACGAGCACCCTCACAGTACCCTCCACAGCACAACGCACTACAGATTTTAAAGTGAAGGCGTAATCGGTCACTGAGTCAATGCGGACGAGGTAAGTGCCCGTCAGCAACGGAGAAAAAGTTCGAACTGTGGTTTCGGCAACGTGCGCGGTTATGGTTTGCGCGCGCTCAACGGCCGAATTGATCCTTCCAGCTTCGCAGTGCAGCGGGAAAGGGGAGCGTGGAAGCTGCAAAAATGCCGCGCGCAATGGCGCGCGCCACGACATTGGCGGCAAGCACGCCAATTTTAGTCAAAGCAAAAATCGGATCAGCGAGCGGTTTGTCGCCGGTGGAGACGGCAAACATGACATCGCCGTCGAGCGGCGTGTGAATCGGATAGATCGCGCGCGCCAATCCCGACTGCGCCATGATCGCCAGCCGTTTGGCTTGCGCCTTGGTCAGCTTGGCGTCGGTCGCCACGACGACGAGCGTGGTGTTGGCGCGAACGCTGCCTTTCGTCTGGACCTCAAGCGCATCCGCCGGAAACGGGTCGGGCCATCCGCGCCGGCCGTATTCGCTGTTCTGCTCAAACGGCGCCGCCCAGAACCACGGACCGGCGCCGACCAGAACGCTGCCGGCGGCATTGACCACGGCAAGCGCGCCGACAATCGGTCCATCGGGACTCTGGGCCGACGCCGAACCGAGGCCGCCCTTGCAATTGACTGTTGTCGCACCGGCTCCGGCGCCCACGCTGCCGAAGGCGAAATCGGCGGCGGCCGCGGCCGCGGCCGCGTAACCCAGCTCCCGATAGGGCGGAAAACGCCCCCAGTTCTTGTCGCCGCCGTTGTTGAGATCGAACAAAATTGCCGCCGGCACGATCGGCACGCGCGCCGGTCCCACGGCAAAACCACGGCCCTGTTCCTTGAGCCAGGCCTGCACGCCCGAGGCGGCATCGAGGCCGAAGGCCGAGCCGCCGGAGAGCGTGATGGCGTCGATGCCCTCGACGGTCTGCGCCGGATCGAGCAACGCGGTCTCACGCGTTCCAGGGCCGCCGCCGCGCAGATCGATCGAGCCAGTTGCCGGCCGATCGAAGATCAGCGCGGTGGCGCCGGAACCGAGCCGCATGTCCTCGGCATTGCCGACCTTTATGCCAGGAACGTCGGTGATGAGGTTGCGCAAGTCCATGTCGTCATTCCGGGGCGCGCCGTGGCGCGAGCCCGGAATCCATAGCCACAAGTCCTGCAGATGTATCGCGGAATTTTTCCCGCTAAGCAGGGCTTATGGATTCCGGGCTCTCGGCCTTCGCCTGAGCCCCGGAATGACGCGCCCGTGTCTTGCAACGTCATCACGGTCGGTGCATCTGAGTGCGTCATGGCCAATGTCAGCATCATTGCCGCGCTCGTCGCCGGCATGCTGAGCTTTCTGTCGCCCTGCGTGCTGCCGCTGGTGCCGCCGTATCTCGTGTATCTGACCGGAACTTCACTGGAACGGTTCGCCGAAGCGGAGGGCGAACGGCAGGTGAGGCGCGAGACGATGGTTGCCGCGCTGTTGTTCGTGCTCGGCTTTTCCACCGTGTTCGTAGCGCTTGGCGCCAGCGCCAGCGCCATCGGCACCGTGGTGCGCGCCTATTCGAGCGAACTCGCCATCGTCGCCGGCATCGGCATCATCGCCATGGGGCTGCACTTCCTCGGCCTGACGCCGATCGCCTGGCTGATGCGCGAGAAGCGGCTGTCCGTCTGCAAGCCGGTCGGGCTGTGGGGCGCCTACCTGATGGGGCTTGCCTTCGCGCTCGGTTGGACCCCGTGCATCGGGCCAATTCTTGCGGCCATTCTCGCCATCGCGGCGTCGGAGCAGACAGTTGCCAAGGGCGCCGGCATGCTCGCGGTCTATTCGCTCGGGCTCGGCGTGCCGTTCATCATCGCGGCGTTCGCCATCGAGACATTCGCGGCATTTCTGGCCCGTTTCAAAAAGCACCTGCACCGCGTCGAGCAGGGCATGGGCGCGCTCCTGGTGGTGACCGGCATCGCGTTTCTTTTCCCGTCGCTGAACTGGATCAACTGGTTCAGCAACTGGCTGCTGGATGCGTTCCCGGTCCTGAGCAAGATCGGCTAAAAAGAAGCCCGCCGGTGAGGCGGGCTTCGCAACTTAAGTGGATTGAGCGTGCCGCCAGCTACATCGTGCAGCCCGATGCCGGGCATTCCACGTAAGTGATCTTGCCGCTCGCGTCCTTCTTCCAGATGTAGACGACATAATCGAGCCGCGTGATGTCGCCCTTCTTGTCGTAGGAAATGTTGCCGATCACGGTCTTGAAGTTCATGCCCGAATGCATCTTGTCGGCAACCTTCTTCGGATCGAGCGACTTTGCCGCGGCGGCCGCCTGGGCGATGATCTGCACGCCGGCGTAGCTGTAGAGCGTATAGGACTCCGGCTCGAAACCCTTGGCGCGGAATTTCGCCACCACCGCCTTTGCCTCCGGGCGATTGCGCGGGTCGGGACCGTAGGTCATGAACGAGCCGACGACGCCCGGGCCGCCGACGGTTGCGAATTCGTCGGAGGTGATGCCGTCGCCGCCCATCAGCGGCGCCTTGACGCCCTGGTCACGCATCTGCCGTACGATCAGGCCGGCCTCGGTGTAGAGGCCGCCGAAATAGACGAGATCGGCTCCGGACTGTTTGATCTTGGAGATCAGCGCCGAGTAGTCCTTCTCGCCGGTGTTGATGCCCTCGTTGAGCACGGCCTGCATGCCGCCGGCGGTGATCGTCTTCAGCGTCTCGTCGGCCAGTCCCTTGCCATAGGTGGTCTTGTCGTTGACGAAGGCGATCTTCTTGCCCTTGAAATGCTTGAGGATGTAGGCGCCGGCGACCTTGCCCTGCTGATCGTCGCGGCCGCAGGTGCGGAAGATGTTCCACAGGCCGCGCTCGGTCACCGTCGGATTGGTCGAAGCCGGCGTGATCTCGAGGATGCCGTTCTCGTGATAGACCTCCGAAGCCGGAATGGTGACGCCGGAATTGTAGTGGCCGATCACGAATTTCACGCCGTCGGCGACGAAATTGTTGGCGACCGACACGCCCTGCTTCGGATCGGAGACGTCGTCGCCGAAATCGACGCTGATCTTCTTGCCGAGGATGCCGCCTGCGGCGTTGATATCGTCGGCCGCCTGCTGCACGCCGTTCTTCATCTGCGCGCCGGTAGCGGCATTCGGACCGGTGATCGGGCCGGCGACGCCGAACTTGACTTGCGCGGACGCGGAGCCCGCCAATGCGCATGCAAAGCCCAGCGCGAGGCCGAGCGTGGCGATCCTGTTCATGCTGTTTCCCCTTCAGGTTAGACCGGCTGGTTCAACCTTGTTGCGATGTTACGTCAAGGCTCTCTGCGGCGCCAGCCCAGCATTCCGTCAGGCGCGTTGATCCATCGATATTGCGTGACCATTTGGGCGGCGCGGGCGGTGCGGAAGCCGAAGAATCCCGCGATCATGCACACCGCACTGTCGACCGCGAAGTAATGCAACGACAACAGAGTGCCGCCGAACAGAGAAAAGTGGATGAAGCGCACGGCGGCGCCGAGAATGAGCATGTAAACCACGACTTGCCACCACGGCCGCCACGTCGCCGCCACGGCGCGGCCGGCGAGCCACGATGCGCCGCCGCCCAGCACGATGGTGACGAGAATAAAAATGCCGAAGGAGTCTTCCTCATAGAAGAGGCTGCCGAGCGCGGCAAAAAATCCGGCGATTGTCATGACGCTTGCTGCCGCCCGCCCTCAAGATAGGCGGATTTGATTTCCGGCCGGTCGAGCAGTTCGCGGCCGGTGCCCGAGAGCGTGATCAGCCCGTTGACCATCACATAGCCGCGGTGCGCGAGCTTGAGCGCGTGATAGGCGTTCTGTTCGACCAGAAACACGGTCAGGCCGTCGTCGGTATTGAGCTTCCTGATGGCGTCAAAAATCTGCCGGACGATCAGCGGCGCCAACCCAAGTGACGGTTCGTCGAGCAGCAGCAGTCGCGGCCGGCTCATCAGCGCGCGCGCGATCGCCAGCATCTGCTGCTCGCCGCCCGACAAGGTGCCGCCGCGCTGGCTGAGCCGCTGCCGCAGGCGCGGAAACAGCGTCAGTACCCGCTCAATGTCGTCAGGGAACTCGCCTTCGGGGGCGACGGTGGCGCCCATCTGCAAATTTTCCAGTACCGTCATGCGCGGAAATATGCGCCGGCCTTCCGGCGCCTGCGCGAGCTTGAGCCGGGCGATTTCGTGGGTCGGCAGGCGGGTAATGTCGCGGCCGTCGAACGTGATCGTGCCTTCGCGCGCCCGCGGGTTGCCGCACACCGTCATCATCAGCGTGGATTTGCCGGCGCCGTTGGCGCCGATCAGCGCGACGATCTCGCCCGGATTGACATCGAGGTCGACGCCCCGGAGCGCCTGCACGCGGCCGTAAAAGGCGGTGACGCCGCGAACGGAGAGGAGGGGAGCGCTCATAGGCCGACGCTCGCCTCGACTTTCGCCACGTCCTCATCGGGCACGCCCAGATAGGCCGCGATCACCTTCTCGTCGTTGCGAACCGCTTCCGGGGCGCCATCGGCGATCTTGACGCCGTAATCGAGCACGACGATGTGGTCGGAAATGTTCATCACCACGCTCATGTCGTGCTCGATCAGGAGGATAGACACGCCGTGGTCGTCGCGGATGCGGAGCAACAGCTCATTGAGCTCGGCACTTTCGCGCGGATTGAGCCCGGCCGCCGGCTCGTCGAGGCACAGCAGCACCGGATCGGTGCACATGGCGCGCGCGACTTCGAGTTGCCGCTGCGCACCGTAAGGCAATTCGCCGGCCGGATCGTCGGCGCGCTCGGTCAGCGCGAACCGGTCGAGCCAGAAGCGCGCCTTGTCGAGCGCCGCGCGTTCGGCGGCCGCATAGGATGGAAAGCCGAGTACGCCAAGGAACGTGTAACCCGACGCCAGCATCAGACTGTTGTGCTGCGCGACCAGCAGATTTTCCAGCACCGTCATGCCGGCAAACAGGCGGATGTTCTGGAAGGTGCGGGCGACGCGCGCCCGCTGCGCCACCTGGTAGTCGGGCATGCGTTCGAGCAGAAACAGCGCGCCGTCAGTCCGCACCACGCCGCGCTTGCCGCTTGCGGTGAGATCGTCGAGCGCGCTCCACACCGCGGGATCGCCGCGATGGAGCGCCAGGCGGCCTTCGGTCGGCCGGTAAAAGCCGGTGATGCAGTTGAATACGGTGGTCTTGCCGGCGCCGTTCGGCCCGATCAGCGCGGCGATCGCGCCGCGGCTCACTTCGAACGACAGGTTGTCGATAGCGACGAGCCCGCCGAAGCGCATCGTCAGGTGTTCGACGCGAAGCACGGGGGAGGCGTCCTGCGCCATCAGCCGTGACCCTCCTTGACCAGGTCGACGGAAATCGCCTTGCGCTCTTTGAGGAATATCGACGGCTCACGGGTCGCGATCAGGCCGCGCGGCCGCCAGATCATGATCAGCACCATGGCGAGCCCGAACAGCAGCATGCGGTACTGGGTCGGATCGAAGGTCGGCCCGAAAATCTGCTTGAGGAATGTCAGCTGGCGCAGAATCTCGGTGCCGCCGATCATCACGATGGCCGCGATGGCGACGCCGATCTGGCTGCCCATGCCGCCCAGCACCACGATCGACAGCACGGTCGCCGACTCGATGAAGGTGAAGGATTCCGGCGAGATGAATGCTTCGCGGGCGGCGAAGAAAGAACCGGCGAAACCGGCGAACATCGCCCCCATGGCGAACGCGGTCAGCTTGGTGTTGGTGGTGTTGATGCCGAGCGAGCGGCAGGCGATCTGGTCCTCGCGCAACGCCTCCCAGGCGCGGCCGACCGGCAGCCGGCGCAGCCGCATGGTGACGAAACAGGTGAGCAGGCCGAGCGCGAGGATGATGTAATAGAGGAACAGCACGCGATAGAGCGGGGTGAACTCCAGGCCGAACACGGCGGCGAAGCCGTTGTCGTCGGAATTGAACGGGATGCCGAAGAATGTCGGCCGCGGGATGCCGGTGATTCCCGCGTAGCCGTTGGTCAGCGCCGTCCAGTTGATGATGACGAGGCGGATGATCTCGCCGAACGCCAGCGTCACGATGGCGAGGTAGTCGCCGCGCAGCCGCAGCACCGGGAAGCCGAGCAGGATGCCCCAGAACGACGACAGAATGCCGGCGAGCGGCAGCAGCACCCAGAACGACAGCCCGAAATTCTTGGCGAGGAGCGCGTACGAATAGGCGCCGACCGCATAGAAGGCGACGTAGCCGAGATCGAGCAGGCCGGCGAGCCCGACCACGATGTTCAGGCCCCAGCCGAGCATCATGTAGATCAGGATCTGGATGCCGAAATTGTCGACCCATCGCAGCGCGCCGCCCCAGCCGACCGCGAGAATGACGATCACCGGATAGACGATGACAAAGCCGATGGCGAAGGGCACGAACCACTTCTTGAAATAATACCGCCAGGCCGGCATCGGCTGCGCCGGCCGCTGCTTGCGGCGCGCGAGCCACGGATCGACGGCGATCGAATAGAGGAAGCGCCCCGCGATGGTGATGACGACGGCGGTCGCTAGCAGCGGCCAGCGCGTCGTCAAGGTCAGCTCATCGCGGATGTTGGTGACGGTCTCGAAGCCGATCAGCGGCAGCAGCAGGCCGAAGGTGACCAGCCCGGTAAAGGCGGCGTCGCGCAACGCGCGCACGATATCGACGCGCCCCTCTCGCGCGCCGGCCGTCATCTCAGACCTTCTCGACATCCGGCCGGCCGAACAGGCCCTGCGGCAGGAAGATCAGCGTGATCGCCAGAATGGAAAACGCCGCGACGTCCTTGTAGTCGATGGAAAAATACGCCGACCACAATGTCTCGATCAGGCCGATGATGAGGCCGCCGACCACCGCGCCGGGCAGCGAGCCGATGCCGCCGAGCACCGCCGCGGTAAAAGCCTTTACGCCCGGCACGAAGCCGTCCGAGAAGGTGACGACGCCGTAATACATCAGATACATGGTGCCGGCGACCGCGGCGAGCGCCGCCGCGATCACGAAGGTCATGGAAATGGTGCGGTCGACGTCGACCCCGAGCAGCGCCGCCATCTTCTGATCCTGCTCGCAGGCGCGCTGCGCCCGGCCGAGCCGGGTCTTGCTCACCACGTACCAGAACGCCAGCAGCAGCACCGCGGTGACGCCCCAGATGATGAGCTGCTTGTAGGACAGCGTCACCGGAAAATTGTCGTTGTTGAGCAGCACGAACTGGCCCTGGATCATGGGCGGGATCGACTTGTTGCGCGGTCCCTGCGTCACCTGCACGAAATTCGATAGCGTGATCGACATGCCGATCGCCGAAATCAGCGGCGCCAGCCGGAACGAGCCGCGCAACGGCCGGTAGGCGACCCGTTCGATCACCCAGTTGGTGAGCGAGGTGAACAGCATCGACACGATCAGCACGATGAACAGCGCCAGCGCGATCGAGCCGATGCCGATCCAGGCGGTGAGGATCAGGAAGGCGATCAGCGCGATGAAGGCCGAGACCATGAATACATCGCCATGGGCGAAGTTCACCATGCCGATAATGCCGAACACCATGGTGTAGCCGATGGCGATCAGGCCGTAGATGGAACCCAGCGTAATGCCGTTGATCAGCTGCTGGACGAAATAATCCATGCGGTCACGGCCCTTCGAATCCCCGTCAAGTCTTAACAGGCGCCTCCCGGAGCGGCAATTGCGGCGCCTTGTCGTCCCTGCGCTGCAAGGGCCGGGCCATGCCGGACGCCGCCGGCCGTCCTTTATGCGGCCCGCAGCAGGGGGATCGCCTCGCGGCCGAACAGCTCGTGCGCCTGGACCACTTCGTCGACCGGCGCGCTCCAGTTGAGCACCGCCAGGAAATGCCCGGCGCCGACGGTACGGCACTGATCGATGATATTGTCTGCGGCCTCCTGCGGTGTGCCGGTGATGAACTCATCGTCGCTGAGCGTGAAGCCGCCGGTGGGGGCGGGCGCATCGGGCACATTCGCGGTGAGGCGTTCGTCCTCGGCCACATAGCTCTTGAGGCGTTCGGCAACGGCCTTCGCATAGCGACGCGCCTCGTCCATCGTCGGCGCCACGGTCACGCGCCGGCGCAGCGCGAAGCAGTCGGGGCCTGCTTGAAATCCGGCGGCGTCCGCTTCCTCGCGATAGGCGTCGAAGATGCGCTTGATGGTCGAGGCGGAATTGAAGCCGGTGCTGATCTTGATCCGGCGCTGCGCGGCGCGCCGCGCCGACTCGACGCTGACGACGGTGGTCCACCGCGGCGGAGACGGCTGCTGCAATGTCCGCGGCAACAGGCGCAGGTCGGAGAACGAAAAATACTTGCCGCGGTGGGTAACAACGCGGTTGGCGAGCGCCGCATCGATGATCGCGACAATCTCGTCGTTGCGTTCGCGTGCTTCCGCCATCGTCATGTTCAGACGCGCCAGTTCCTGCGGGATGCCGATCGCGGTGCCGATTTCCAGCCGGCCGCCGGTCAGGTGATCCAGCATGCCGATCTCCTCGACCACGCGCGCCGGATGGTAGTAGGGCAGCACGACGCCCATGACGCCGAAGCGCAGCGTCGTGGTTCTCGAGGCCAGCGCCGCGATCAGGAGGTTCGGGGAGGGCGAGTACGAGCGGCCGAAATGGTGCTCGCTGAAAAAGATGCCCTCGAAGCCGAGCGCTTCGTCACGGACCCACAGATCGAGATAGCGCGCGATCAGTGCCGCCACGTCACGCGGATCCGGTTCGACGTTCGGTCCCCCCAGTTCGGGCAGGAATTCAAACAGCCACGGTTTGATCATTGCCCTCGCGGCCTCACAGTCCCGAATCTATTTCTTTGGCAATGAGCTGGGCCGCGCGCCGCAACGCCTCGCGAAAGAGGGCATCGCGGTCGGGCGTAAAGCGCGCGGTCGGTACCGCCAGATTGATGGCGCCGCAGAACTTCCCTTCGCTGCGCACCGCGGTGGCAATCGCCGTGATCCCCAGCGTGAACTCTTCGCGCGAATAAGCGAAGCCCGTGGCTTTGACCTGTTGCAGCTCTTTTCTCAGCCGGCTCTTGGCCCGGACCGTGTGCGGCGTCACGGCCGCGAATGTCGCGCGCGCCAAATATCGGTTCAGCTCTTGCGCATTCAGCTCCGACAGCACGATCTTGCCGGCCGAGACGGCATACAACGGCGCGCTCATGCCGACCTTCATGGTGTAGGACAGCGCCTGTGTGCTGATCGCGGAGGCGAGCACCTCAACCGAATCCTCGACCCGGACATAGAAGCCGCAAGTCTCGCTGACGTCCGCGCTGAGCTGGTGCAGGAGCGGCGTGACCCGGTCGCGTAACGACGGCCGTTTCACCTTCCGCGCTATGGCGACGACCTCCGCGCCAAGCCGATAGCGCTCGGACTGCGGATCGCGCTCCAGAAAGTTCCGCGACAGCAGGTTCGTGAGCAGATGAAACAGGCTGCTGCGCGGGATGCGCAGGCTCGTCAGCAATTGCGAGAACGACGGCGGCTCGGAACAGCCGGCCACGAATTCAAGAATATCGAGCCCGCGGTCGAGCGACTTGACAGCTGCGGTCTGGCCAAGTTTCATATGCTGGATAAGTTCAATATGTTGAACTTACCTACCGAACCGCGACCGCCGTGGCAAGGGTCTCAAGGCGTGTCGGAAAACGCCCCGCCCGAAGAACGTTCGGTGCCCGCGTGTTGGGCTCAAGCCAGCAGGATTACGGAGAAAGCCATGGATCGCGCGAAATCCGAGGACGCCATTGGCGCCAAGGGCCGGCCCTTTACGGGCGCCGAATACCTCGAAAGCCTGCGCGATGGCCGCGAGGTCTATGTCTACGGCGAGCGCGTCAAGGATGTCACCACGCATCCGGCGTTTCGCAATGCCGCGCGCTCGATCGCACGGCTCTACGACGCGCTGCACGACGCCAAGACCAAGCCGCTGTTGACCGCGCCGACCGACACCGGGTCCGGCGGCTTCACTCATAAATTCTTCCGCGCCGCGCGTTCGCGCGAGGATCTCGTCGGCCAGCGCGACGCCATCGCCCAATGGGCGCGCATGTCCTACGGCTGGATGGGCCGCTCGCCCGACTACAAGGCGTCGCTGATGAACACACTCGGCGCCAATTTCGATTTCTATGGAAAGTTCGCCGACAACGCCAAGACCTGGTACCGGCGCGCCCAGGAAAACGTGCTGTTCATGAATCACGCCATCGTCAATCCGCCGGTGGACCGCTCGAAGCCGGTGGACCAAGTCAAGGACGTCTACATCACCATCCAGAAGGACACCGACGCCGGCATCTACGTGTCCGGCGCCAAGGTGGTGGCGACCTCGTCGGCGCTGACGCACTACAATTTCCTCGGCCAGAACGCCGCGGTGCCGCTGCACGACACCGATCTCGCGGTGATGTTCATCGCGCCGATGAACGCGCCCGGCGTGAAGCTGTTCTGCCGCACCTCCTACGAGATGACCGCAAGCGTGATGGGCACGCCATTCGACTATCCGCTGTCGTCGCGTTTCGACGAGAACGACGCCATCTTCGTGTTCGACAACGTCTTCATCCCCTGGGAAGACGTGCTGCTGCATCGCGACCTGGAAAAGCTGAAGGTCTTCTTTCCGCAATCGGGCTTCCTGGCCGGCTATCAGTTCCAGGGCTGCACGCGGCTCGCCGTCAAACTCGATTTCCTCGTCGGCGTGATCGCCAAGGCGCTTGCGCGCCGCCGGCTCCGACGAATTCCGCGGCAATCAGGCGATGCTCGGCGAGATCATCGCCTGGCGGCATCTGTTCTGGGCGCTGACCGACGCCATGGCGATGAACCCGACCGCGTGGGTCAACGGCGCGGTGCTGCCCAACCTGCAATCGGGATCGAGCTACCGTGTGTTCGCCGGCGACGCCTATGGACGCGTCAAGGAGATCGTGGAGAAGATCGTCGCCTCATCGCTGATCTACCTGCCGTCCTCCGCCAAGGATTTCACCAATCCGGCGATCGACAAATACCTCGCTCAGTACGTGCGCGGCTCGCATGGCATCGGCTACCGCGAACGCATCAAGATCATGAAGCTGTTGTGGGACGCGATCGGCACCGAGTTCGGCGGCCGCCATGAGCTCTACGAGCGCAATTACGCCGGTAACCACGAGGACATCCGCATCCAGGCGCTGTGGAATGCGAAGAGCACCGGCACGTTCGACCAGATGGCGGCGCTCGCCGAGCAATGCATGTCCGAATACGACGAGAACGGCTGGACCGATCCGGCGTGGCTCAACCCCGATGACGTGGCCTATCCGGGCTTGCCGGAAACGCTGCGCGCGGCCGAATAGGCGCCGCGCGACGTCCCGCGTCGGCAGGGACCCGCGTATGCACGGCGCTGCTTGCTAACGTCGTGGCGGCAGGTGGATACTGCCCACTGCCGCGAACGATACAAAGTGCATGCCGATGAGCTGGATCGACCAACGACCCGACGACGCGATGGATGGCGCCTTCATGGCGGTGGCGCCTGAGCCGTTGATGAGCGTGGACTTGCCGATTTTTCGCGAGGCGATGAGCCGGCTCGGCGCGGCGGTTCATATCGTCACCTCGGCGGGGCCGGCCGGCAAGACCGGGTTCACCGCGACGGCGGTCTGCTCGGTGACGGATTCGCCCGCCATGCTGCTCGTGTGCCTGAATCGGCGCAGCAACTCGGCGCCGCTGCTCGCGCAGAATGGCGTGTTCTGCGTCAACACGCTGGGCGCGGCCGAGGCTAATCTGGCCGACATGTTTGCCGGGCGCACCGGTGTCCATCTGGAAGAGCGTTTCAATATCGGCGAATGGACGACGTTGAAGACCGGTTCGCCGGTGCTCGCCAGCGCAGTCGTCGCCTGCGACTGCCGCACCGTCGAGATCAAGGCTGTCGCCTCGCACAACGTCATCTTCGGCGCCGTCGAGGCCGTCCGGCTGGGTCCGGGCGGTCCGGCGCTGGTCTACCACGACCGTGCCTATAAGCCGGTCTGACGCGCGCAAAGGTTCCACCGGAATGCCCTCCGCCACTTGGCGGGTTCCGTCCGGTTGATAATTTCCTTTATTATTCAATATGTTGCTGAAAATTAAGGCAGCGTTGGCCGGAACGAAGGCCGGCAATGGCGCATTGGCATTGTGGGCCGGGGATAATGGCAAATCCTCAAAGACCGGAGAACTTCCCATGTCGAACGACCAACGGCAGAACAACCAGCAACGCGATCAGCAGCAGCACACAGAGCAATCCGCAGCAGGGCGGCGGCCAGCAAGGCGGCCAGCAGAAGCCTGGTCAGCAGCAGCAGGGCGGCCAGAACCGTCCGGGGCAGGGTGGTCAACAGGGTGGCGGCCAGCAAGGCGGGCAGCACGGCGGTCAAAGCGGCCAGCACGGTGGCGGCCATTAGCAACTGGTAGCGTCGAGATCAGATCATCCTCATTTGTGTTCCGGCAGCCCGCGTCGCCCGCGGGCTGCCGTCATTTCTGTGCACAGCCAGGGCGCGCCGATCTGCGGTATCGTCTTCCATAGCCCGATCGGCTTATGCTTGGGCCATGGCAATTTCTTCGGCAACGACCCAAGCCGCAACGCTGCCGCTGTTCCATCTGTACGGCGATCCGCCGGACGATCAGGCGTTCGATTTCATCCACATCGAGACCATCGCGTCGCGCTCATCGGTCCACGATTGGACCATCCGCGGCCACCGCCATCGCAACCTGTTTCAGATCCTGTTGATCGAGCGCGGCGGCGGCACGATGACATTCGACGCCGCGACGCTATCCTTCGCCGCGCCGGCCGCGATCCTGGTTCCGGCGACGATCGCGCACGGCTTCCGCTTCGAGCCGAATATCACCGACGGCTGGGTGGTGAGTTTCACCGAGGATGCGGCCGGCGCGCTTGCCGGCCATGCCGGTGAGGCCATCGCCCGGCTGCGCGCACTGTCGACGCAACCCGTTATTCCGATCGCCGATGATACGGAGCAAGGGCGGCTCTCGGCCTTGTGCGCGGAGCTCAACGAGGAGCACAGCCTGGCGCGCGAAGGCTATCGGCTGGCGATGCGCGGGCTCCTTATCCTCATCGCCGTCGGCGTGGCGCGGCTCGCCGCCAGCCGCGCGCGCACCGGCGCCGTGACGCTGCGGCCGGCGGACGCGACGGTGGTGCAGCTGCGCAATCTGGTCGACGAGTTTTTCCGCACCGAACGCGTGCTAGGCTTTTACGCGGACAAGCTCGGCATGACGGTCGATCGGCTCAACGATCACGTCAAGCGCGCGACCGGCGTGACCGCGGGCCATCTCGTGCGCCAGCGCCTGCTCACCGAAGCCAAACGCCAGCTCGTCTTCACCCAGCAGCCGATCCAGCAAATCGCCGAGGAACTCGCGTTCGCCGATGCGTCGCACTTTGCCCGCTTCTTCCGCAAGCAGGCGGGAACGACGCCGCACGAATTTCGCGATCAGCGGGGAGGGTGAGCGGTCAACGTCTCCCGTCACCCTGAGGCGGCCGCGCAACGGCCCTCGAAGGGCGGCCGGGGCGCTGAGGCCGGCATCGTTCGAGGCTCGCTTCCGCTCGCACCTCAGGATGACGGTTCACAGGAAACCGGGCTATTCCGGCTTGTAGCCCGACGCTTTGACGATCTCGGCATTGACGGCGATTTCTTTCGTCACGAAGGCGTCGAACTCGCCCGCCGTCATCGGTGTCGGCTCGCCGCCGAGATTGCGGATTTTGGCAGCGATGTCCGGGCGCTTGAGTGCGATGCTGACTTCGTGGTTGAGCCGCTCCACGATTGCCTTCGGGGTCTTGGCGGGGGCGAACGCGCCGATCCAGAAATTGTAGAGCGCGTTGGGCAGACCCGCTTCCGCAAGCGTCGGTACGTCCGGTATCAGCGCCAGCCGTTTGGTCGAGCTGATCGCCAGCACGTGGACCTTGTCGGCTTTGGCCAACGGCAGCGCGTTCAAGACCGGCGCCGGGTAAAGATCGATGCGGCCGGCGACCACCTCGTTCATGCCTTCGGGCGTGCCACGGAACGGCACATTCGTCGCGGGAAAGCCGGCCGCGAGACGCAGCCGCTCCATGAACAATTGCCCGGAACTGCCGGCGCCCGCCGTGCCGTAGAGGATATGGCTGCCGGGTTTCTTCCCGGCCGCGATCAGGTCGGCGAGTGTGTTGTATCTGGTCGCGGTCGCGACCACGAACGGAATGTCGGCCAGCTCCGATATGCCGGCAAAATCATTGGCGACGCTGTAGGGCAGGTGCGCATAGGTCGACGCGACCACCACATGCGAGGTGGAATTGACCAGGAGCGTGTAGCCATCCGCGTCCGCCCGCGCCACCATGCCGGCGCCGAGGGTGGTACCCGCGCCGCCGCGGTTCTCGACCACGAAAGTCTGTTTGATCTGCTCGCCGACCTGGCTGAACACCGTGCGCGCAATGATATCGGTCGCGCTGCCGGCCGAGAATGGTACGATGATCTTGATCGGCCCCTTGGCGGGCCAGTCCTGCGCTTGGGCGGATAGCGGGACAAGAACAAGGAGCGAGCCAAGAACGGCAACAAAACACGACGTCAAACGCTGTACCATCAATGTCGTTCCCCAGACTTTCCGGCGCGCCAGAAGCTTGCTCGCGCCGGCCCATGAATTCGGAACTACCGCCCGAACTGTCATCATACGGACTGCCATCGGTCCGTCAAAATCGTGGCTTCGATCGCGGCGCAACCATGTTGCGCTGTAGCCAAAAGCGCGGCATGGCAAACGGGGCGGCGGGAAGGTAGATTTGCGGTGGCGGATAGCGCCTCTCGGGGCAGAGGTATCGTGGCGGAGCACGACGACGGGTTAAAAGTAGAACGCGCCTCTCCCAGCATCGAGGCAGCGTCCGAACGTGCCGAGCGTTTGGCCAGTCTCCTGACCTTGTCCTATGAGCCGATGCTGGCGTGGCGTCTGGATGGGCCGATTGAGTTCTGGAATGCCGGTGCCGAGTTGCTTTACGGATTTTCGCCAAACGAGGCGATCGGGCAAAACAGCCACGCTCTCTTGCAAACCAAGTTTCCCGCGGGATTGGGCGGGCTGATCGCACAACTGCGGGCCGGGCATCAATGGTCCGGCGAGTTGCGCCATACCTGCAAGGACGGCCGCGAAGTCACCGTGGACTGCAGGATGCAGCTCCTTGGCGACGGCACGGTGCTCGAAGTCAACCGCGACGTGACCGAACACAGGCGGATCCAGCAGGCTTTGAGCGAAAGCGAACAGCGCCTGCGCTTCCTCGCATCCATCGTCGAGTCGAGCGATGACGCAATCGTCAGCAAGAATCTCGACGGCATCATCACCAGCTGGAACAACGGCGCCGAACGCGTCTTTGGCTACACGGCCGAAGAAGCCGTTGGTCGGCCCATTACAATCGTCATCCCGCAGGAACGGCACGGCGAAGAGACAGAAATCCTGGCCCGCATCAGGCGGGGCGAGCGAATCGATCATTTCGAGACGGTGCGGCAGCGTAAACACGGCAGCCGCATTAATGTGTCGCTGACGGTCTCTCCCGTGAAAAACGCGGAAGGCAAGATTGTCGGCGCGTCGAAGATCGCCCGCGACATAACCGAGCAGAAGCGCGCCCAGGACATGATCGCGGCACTGGCCCGCGAGGCGGAGCATCGCAGCAAAAATCTGCTCGCCAACGTGCAGGCAACCGTCAACCTGTCTCAGGCCGATACGCTGCAAGGTCTCAAGCAGGCTATCGAGGGACGCATTCAGGCTCTGGCAAACGTGAATTCGCTGTTTGTCGAGTCGCGATGGACCGGCGCCGAGCTGTCGACGATCGCCTCGCGTGAGCTTGCGCCTTATGCCGAAAGCGCCGAAGGACGCGTCCGCCTCGAGGGTCCGCCGGTTTTGCTTGAGCCCAACACCGCCCAGGCGATCGCGGTGACTTTGCACGAACTGGCGACAAACGCCGCCAAATACGGCGCATTATCGGTACCGAACGGCCGGGTCGCGCTGCACTGGACACATCAGGCAAATGGGCCATTGGAGCTGCGCTGGACCGAGGCCGGAGGCCCGATCGTGACGGCGCCGACGCGCAAAGGTTTCGGCACCCGGATCATCGAGCGGATGATCGCGCAGCTCAAAGGCACGACGAATATCGACTGGCGTCCGGAAGGGCTTGCCTGCCAGATCACCGTGCTGCTGTCATGAGTTGCTGAGCAAAAATCCGAGCACCGTTTCGGCGTAGACCTGCGGCTGCTCCAGATTGGAGATGTGCGCGGCTTCGAGCACGGCAATGCGTGCGCCCGGCACATGATCTTTCACGTACTCTCCCGCTTCGAGCGTCGTCGCCGGATCGTGGCGGCCGGCGATGACGAGCGTCGGCGCCGTAATCTTCGGCAGCAGCGGACGATGGTCCATGTCGCGGATCGCATAGCCGCACCCGATATAGCCCTCGACCGGAGTGGCGACGAACATCTCCGACATCTTTGCAATGGTTTGCGGGGCGCGTTCGCGAAAGCTCTTGGTGAACCAGCGCTCCATATTGGCGTCGACGATACCCGCGAGCCCTTTCTCTCGCACCATCTTGATGCGGCCATCCCACACGGTCGGGTCGGGGAAATGCGCCGACGTATTGGAGAGGATGAGCTTGTCGATGCGGTTTGCCGCGTTGGCGCCGAGCCACATCCCGACCATGCCGCCCATGGACAGCCCGCACCAATTGATCTTTTGGATGCCGAGGCCGTCGAGCACGCCGAGCACGTCGCGGCCGAGCCGCTCCATCGTGTAGGGCCCCTTGGGCGCGTCCGATTTGCCGTGGCCGCGCCGGTCGTAGCGCAGCAGGCGAAAGTGGCGCGTGAGCGGGCCCACCTGCTCGTCCCACATATGCAGATCGGTGCCGAGCGAATTCGACAGCATCAATATCGGCGCGCGTTCCGGCCCCTCCAGTTCTGCATGGATGATGCAGCCATCATCGACTTTGATGCCGGGCATTGCTATTTCCTCCCTGAGTTAGATGCCTTCTAGCACCCTTTTTGGCGGACGCTCAGGGAGTGACGCGACATGGCTATGACGATGAACGGCGAATATCAGCTTCCGGCGCCGCAGCAGACGGTCTGGGAGAAGCTTAACGATCCGGCGGTGCTGAAGGCTTGCATTCCGGGCTGCGAGTCGCTCGACAAGACGTCCGACACCGGATTCTCGGCCGTCGCCACGATCAAGATCGGACCGGTCAAGGCGAAGTTCAAAGGCAGCGTTACCTTGTCCGACATCGATCCGCCGAACGGCTACAAGATTTCCGGCCAGGGTGAGGGCGGCGTCGCCGGCTTTGCCAAGGGCGGCGCCAACGTCAAGCTCGCGCCGAAGGATGGCGGTACGCTGTTGACCTACACGGTGGAAGCGCAGATCGGCGGCAAGCTGGCGCAGCTTGGCCAGCGGCTGATCAACGGCGCAGCCAAGAAAGTCGCCGACGATTTCTTCGGCAATTTCGCCAAGGCGGTCAGTCCTCAATAGTCATGAGCCCGCACGCCACGTTCCTGCAAGTCTGACCCGCGATCTCTGGGACGCTTTCGGCGCGGGCCTGCGAGACCGCCACTGAGCGGTGATTGCCGCCTTTGACGCAGGAACTCCCCTTGACCGCCGCCTAGCGGCCGGTTCAGAGTAATTCCAGCCTTCGAGGGCCGAATCCGGCGAAAACGCCACGATTTTGCCCTTGGATGACGCCGGCGACCCAAGTCGGCCCCGAAATCAGGACGTTTGACCGGTATTTTTTGTCGAGGAGGAGCCCAATGGCAGCCAATACGGCAGCCGTTTCGCTGACGGTGAACGGGAAACCCGTCTCCGTTGAAGTCGATCCGCGAACACTGTTGGTGCAGTTGCTGCGTGAGAATTTGCGGCTGACCGGCACCCATGTCGGCTGCGACACGTCGCAGTGCGGCGCGTGCGTCGTGCACGTCAACGGCAAGGCGGTGAAATCCTGCACCGTGCTGGCGCTGTCGCTCGAAGGCGCGGACGTGCTCACCATTGAGGGCCTGGCGGCGCCGGATGGACCGCTGCACCCGATGCAGGAAGCGTTTCGCGAGAACCACGGCCTGCAATGCGGCTATTGCACGCCCGGCATGATCATGACTGCGGTCGACATGGTGCGCCGCAACGGCAACGAGCTCGACGACCGCACCATTCGCGAGCAGCTGGAAGGCAACATCTGCCGTTGCACCGGCTACCACAATATCGTCAAGGCGATCGCCGCCGGCGCCCGCGCCATGCGCGGCAGCGGCGCGACGTCGAAGGCCGCCGAATAGAGCGCTGCCGAGTAGAGCACTGCCGAAAAAGGAATTGCCGGAGGGCAATTCCACCATTCGGGGAGTGAATTGCCGGAGGGCAAGCCATGAGCGGAACCGGTATCGGCGCCGCGGTGCGCCGCAAGGAAGATCGCCGCTTCATCACCGGCACGGGCCACTACACTGACGACTTCAGCCGGCCCGGCCAGGTCTTCGCCTATTTCATGCGTTCGCCGCATGCGCACGCGAAAATCAAAAACATCGACGCCAACGCGGCGGCGAAGATGCCTGGCGTCGCTGGCGTCTTCACCGGCGCGCAGTTTGCGGAAAGCAAGCTCGGCAATCTGATCTGCGGCTGGACGGTGCTGTCAAAAGACGGCTCGCCGATGAAGATGGCCCCGCATGCGGCGCTCGCCGCCGGCAAGGCCAACTATGTGGGCGATGCCGTCGCGGTGGTGTTGGCCGACACGCTGGCGCAGGCCAAGGATGCGGCCGAGAAGGTGGTGGTCGACTACGAGGAATTGCCCGCCATCGTCGATCCCGCCAAGGCGGCCGCGAAGGGCGCGCCGCTCATTCACGAGTCGGCGCCGGGCAACACCATCTACAACTGGCATATCGGCGATCCCGACGCGACCAGTGCGGCATTTCGCGACGCCAAGCATGTCACCAGGCTCGATTTCATCAATAACCGGCTGGTGCCGAATGCGATGGAGCCGCGCGCGGCGCTCGCCGATTACGATGCGGCGAGCGGCAGCCTGACGTTGTGGAACGCGACGCAGAATCCGCACGTCGCGCGTCTCGTCATCTCCGCCTTTGTCGGCATGGCGCCGGAGAACAAGCTGCGCGTCATCGCGCCCGATGTCGGCGGCGGTTTCGGCTCGAAGATTTTCATCTATCCGGAGGAAGTCGTCTGCCTGTGGGCGGCGCGCAAGCTCAGCCGCGCGGTGAAATGGACGGCCGAGCGGTCGGAGAGCTTCATCACCGACGCGCACGGCCGCGACCACGTCACCAAGGCGCAGATGGCGTTCGACGGCGACGGCAAGATCACCGGCCTGAAGGTCCACACCACCGCCAATCTCGGCGCCTACATGTCGACCTTCTCGTCGGCGGTGCCGACTTTCCTGTACGCGACGCTGTTGTCGGGCCAGTACGAGATCCCGCACATCTATTGCGAGGTCGACGCGGTCTACACCAACACGGTGCCGGTCGATGCGTATCGGGGCGCCGGACGGCCCGAGGCGACCTTCGTGGTGGAGCGCCTGGTCGAAGCCGCGGCGCGCGAACTCAACACCGATCCGGCCACGTTGCGGCAGAAGAACTTCGTCAAGACATTCCCGTATCAGACATCGGTCGCCTCGCTCTACGACGCCGGCGACTACAACGCGTCGCTGCAGAAGGCGCTGGAAATCCACGACTACAAGGGCTTCGCCAAGCGCAAGCGCGAGTCCGAGCGTCACGGCAAACTGCGCGGCATCGGCTTTGCGACCTACATCGAGGCGTGCGGCGTCGCGCCATCGTCCCTGGTCGGCCAACTCGGCGCCGGTGTCGGCTTGTGGGAATCCGCCGAGGTGCGGGTCAATCCGACCGGCTCGGTCGAAGTTCTCACCGGCTGCCACCAGCACGGCCAGGGCCATGAGACGACATTCGCGCAGCTTGTCGCGGACCGGCTCGGCCTCGGGATCGATCAGGTCAACGTGCTGCACGGCGACACCGACACGGTGCAGTTCGGGATGGGCACCTACGGCTCGCGCTCCGGCGCCGTCGGCATGTCGGCGATCGTCAAGGCGCTCGACAAGGTCGAGGCCAAGGCGAAGAAGATCGCCGCGCATCTGCTCGAAGCCGCCGAGGGCGATATCGTCTTCAAGGACGGCAAGTTCACCGTCGCCGGCACCGACAAGTCGGCGGCGTGGGCCGAGGTCGCGCTCGGCGCCTATGTGGCGCACAAGTTTCCAACGAGCGAGATCGAGCCCGGCCTGAAAGAGGGCGCGTTCTACGACCCGACGAATTTCACTTTCCCGGCCGGCTGTCACATCTGCGAACTGGAGATCGATCCCGAAACCGGCGACGCGCAGATCGTCAGCTGGACCGCGGTCGACGATTTCGGCACGGTCATCAACCCGATGATCGTCGAGGGCCAGGTTCATGGCGGCGTGGCGCAGGGCGTCGGCCAGGCGCTGCTCGAACACACCGTCTATGACGACAAGGGCCAGCTGGTGACCGGCTCGTATATGGACTATGCCATGCCGCGCGCCGATAACCTGCCGTCCTTTCAGGTCGGCATGACCACGACCCGATGCCCGTCGAACCCGCTCGGCATCAAGGGCTGCGGCGAGGCCGGCGCCATCGCCGCGCCGGCCGCGGTGATGAACGCCATCACCAACGCGCTCGGCACCGAGTTGATCGACATGCCGGCGACGCCCGCCACGGTGTGGGCGGCGCTGCAAAAGACCAGCAACAAGCTGCCGCGCGCGGCTTAGAGATTGAGATCGAGATAAACGGAGGACTGCAATGTACGCCTTTACCTTCCATCGACCGCAGACGGTGCGGCAGGCCGCGGGCCTGCTCGGCAAGAACGAGGAAGCCAAATTGCTCGCCGGTGGCCATTCGCTGCTGCCGACGATGAAATTGCGGCTGGCAGGTCCGCCGCAGATCATCGACATGTCGTTGATCGAAGGCATGTCCGGCATCGAGGAGAGCGGCCGCTCGATCACGATCGGCGCCATGACGCGGCACAACGACGTCGCCAATTCGCCGGTCGTGCAGAAGACGATCCCGGCGCTGGCGCATCTCGCCGGCATGATCGGCGATCCGGCCGTGCGCCACATGGGCACCATCGGCGGCTCGATCGCAAACAACGATCCGAACGCCGACTATCCAGCGGCCTGCCTCGGGCTCGGCGCCACCATCATCACCAACAAGCGCCGCATCAAGTCCGACGACTTCTTTACCGGCATGTTCTCGACCGCGCTTGAGCCGGGCGAGATCATCACCAAGGTGAGCTTCCCGATCCCGAAGAAGGCGGCCTACCAGAAATTCAAGAACCAGGCGTCGCGCTTCGCGCTGGTCGGCGTGTTTGTGAGTAAGCGCGGCAGCGAAAACCGTGTCGCCGTTACCGGCGCCGGATCGAACGGCGTATTCCGGGTGACATCGTTCGAGGAGGCGTTGAAGAAGCGCTTCGCGCCGAAATCGCTCGAAGGCATGACCATCCCGGCCGACGGCATGAACTCGGACATCCACGGCAGCGCCGAGTACCGCGCTCACCTCGTCGGCGTGCTGGCCCGCCGGGCGGTTGCGGACGCGAACGGCAAGCCCGCGGCTTGATCGGAAGCAACAACGTGGGTTTATTATGCGTCATGCCCGGCCTTGTGCCGGGCATCCACGTCTTTACCTGCATACAAGCAAGGCGTGGATGGCCGGGACAAGCCCGGCCATGACGGTCTACATTGAGTGGATCATGAATACGTCCCCACGACCAATACCGACGTCTATCGATGCCACCGTCGATCTGCTGGGCGAGGCCGACTACCTGGCCGACCGTTCGCTCGGCACCGTGCTGTTTCTGGCGCTGAAGATGGGGCGGCCGATCTTTCTCGAAGGCGAGGCCGGCGTCGGCAAGACCGAGATCGCCAAGGTGCTGTCGGCCACACTCGGCCGCCGCCTGATCCGGCTGCAATGCTACGAAGGCCTCGACGTCGCCGCCGCGGTCTATGAGTGGAATTACGCCGCGCAGATGATCGCGATCCGCGTCGCCGAGGCCGAAGGCGAAAGCGACCGCTCACGGCTCGAGCACGACGTGTTTTCCGAGCGCTTCCTGATCAAGCGGCCGCTGTTGCAGGCGCTGGAGCCGGATACCAGTGGCGCGCCGGTGCTGTTGATCGACGAGATCGACCGCACCGATGAAGCGTTCGAGGCGTTCCTGCTCGAAGTCCTGGGCGACTTCCAGGTGACGATCCCGGAACTGGGGACCGTGAAAGCCAGCCATCCGCCAATCGTGATCATCACCTCGAATCGCACCCGCGAGGTGCACGACGCGCTCAAACGGCGCTGCCTCTATCATTGGGTAGGCTATCCGAACGCCGAGCGCGAACTTGCCATCGTGCGCAAGAAGGTGCCCGGCGTCAGCAAGAAGCTGTCCGAGCAGGTGGTGGCGTTCGTCCAGGCGCTGCGCAAGCAGGATCTGTTCAAATCGCCCGGCGTCGCCGAGACGCTCGACTGGGCCGGCGCGCTATCCGAACTCGACGTCGTCGCGCTCGATCCGGCGACGGTCTCCGATACGCTCGGCGTGCTGCTGAAATATCAGGACGACATCGCCAAGCTCGAAGGCTCCAAGGTCAAGGAGCTGCTCGACGAGGTGAAGTCGGAGCTCCGCGCGGCGGAGTAGGGCGGTCAGCTGTTCTCGCGCTTTGCGGACTGATCCGCCTCATGCCGCCGCGTCGCGACCGCGAGCGCGCCTGAGGCGATGATCGAGGCGATGACGCCGGTGCCCCAGGGCAACGCGGTCGATATCGCGTAGAGCCAGGTGCCAATCGCCGGACCGACAGCGTCCTTCATATCGAACACGATCGAGAACGCCGCCTGATAGGTGGCCTGCGCATTGCGCGGCGCCAATTCGGACACGATCGCCTGGACCAGCGGGCCCGACAGCATGCGCGCGAACGCGGCGAGCGTAATTGCCGCGATCAGCAACGGCAGCGCCGGCGTCGGCAGCAAGAACACGAACGCCAGCGCCTCGATAGCGCCGCTCAGCAGCACCGTCGTAGAGCCGCTGACGCGCTCCGAGGCTTGGGTGACGGGCAACTGGAAAATCACCCCGATCACGCCCGCGTAGGCGAACAGCATGCCGATGCCGGTCGGCGTCACTGTGCCAGCCGCGGTGGCGTAGAGTGGCGTCACGGCTTCGATCCAGCTCACGGCGATTTCCAGCACCGAGATCGACAGCAGCAGTGCCGCGAGACGGCGGTCGCGCAGCGCCGCGCCCAGCGCGGTCAGGCTCTCGTCGTCGTCCTCCCTCTCACCGGCGCGGCCTTGCCATGTCTCCGGCAGCAGCATCGCGACAGCCGCAGCGCCGATCAGGATCGTGACGGCGGCGCCGAAGAACACCAGATGCAGCGACCACAATGCGAGGATGCCGCCGAGCGCCGGGCCGAGGATGCGGCCGGCATTCGACATCAGCCGCGTCATGGCGAAATGGCCGCGGCGTTCGTCGGGCGCCACCACATCGGTGATGACCGTCGCCGCGGTCGGATGCAGCACGCTTTCGAACAGCCCGATCACCAGCAGCGAGAACGCGGTGGCGATGGTGCCCGGAGCAAAAAACAGCAGCAGAAAGCCGATGCCCATGCCGGTGGTTGAGGCCAGCAGCACCGGCCGCCGGCCGACCCGGTCGGCAATGCCGCCGACGAACGGCGTCGCCAGCAATTCGCCGCCCGCATAACACCCGAGCAGCAAACCGATATAGGCCACCGGGATGCCGGCATCGTTGCGCGCCCACAGCGGGAAGAACGGCATCAACGTGCCGTCGGCGACGCTGGCGACGAAGAACAGGAACGAGCCGACGCGCGCCGCCGGCGGCGCGGTGCGGAAGGCAACGAAAGAGGCGGTCAGAAATTTGAAGATGCGGTTCACGTCGGAACTCCAGGCACCCCACCGTCTGCACCCGCACCATGCGGGCGACGATCGGCTGGGTGCGTTGGCTGACGTGAACGCTTACGGCGCGGGACGAAGCCGCGCGCGGGATGCCTTTAGGGCAAGCCGCGGTGCGACGCAAGCGCCGCGATCAAGGTCGCCGGCTTCGCCCAGAGGAAATATGATAATTGAAATTCAGATGATTGCCGGCTGATCTCGCACAATTCCGCAAGGGGATTCGCGACAGATCGACGCGCGCGATCGATCTCCACCTTCGCGGAAAAGCGTACCCAGTCGTTCGCGCGTCCGTGGCGACAGGCATAAAGGGATATTATCTAGCGCACTGTGTTTGTTCAGAGAATCATAAGGCGCTCTAGTGGCGTTATTGCCAATGACCGAGAACCCTGTGCTGCCGTCGCCTATTCAGCGCTCTTTTCAGGTCCTGTCGGACCAAGAGGTCGCCGACATAGAGAAGGCTTCGGCCCTCGCGCGGTTTGGCTGGCGAGGAAGTTTCGGGTGGGACGAACTGTTGAGGTCGAGCCGCGTTTTAATTGTTTCTGAGGCAGGTGCCGGAAAGACCTACGAGTGCCAGGCGCAACAAGGCAGACTTTGGAGGACCGGCGAGCCGGCTTTCTTTCTTGACCTTGCCACCCTGGCCGGAAGCTCGGTCCGCGACATGCTCAACCCGGAAGAGGAGGAGCGTTTTGACGCTTGGCTCCGGTCCCAATCCGAAGTCGCAACCTTCTTCCTCGACTCCATTGACGAGTTGAAACTCACCCTGGGCAAGTTTGACCAGGCGCTCAATCGGCTCAACAAGGCGCTTGCGGGCCAACTTGGGCGAGCGCGCATCATTATCACGACCCGGCCGGTCCCCGTTGATCGGGAACTGATCATGAGGCACCTGCCTATTCCCGCATCGGCGGAGGCTGAGCCTACGGCCGAGGCATTTGCCGACAGGGTGATGGATCTCGGCAAGAAAGAGCCGGTCAACGATTCCGAGCCGAAGGTGTGGCGTAATGTCGGGCTCATGCCCCTCTCGCGTGAGCAAATGTGCGAATTCGCGGTGTCGCAGGGCGTTTCCGATCCCGAGGTCCTTCTAGCCGACATCATTCAGCGAGATGCTGAAGAATTCGCCCAGCGTCCTCAGGATTTGATCGAACTATGCTCCGACTGGCGTGAGCATCAACGAATTCGTACGCATCGCGAACAAGTCGAAACAAACATCGCAACGAAGCTTAAGCCAAGCACGGAACGGAAAGAGAGAACGGCGCTTTCACAGGACAAAGCTATCGAGGGTGCGAGTTGGCTGGCGTTAGCTGCGATGTTGACCCGCAAACTTACGTTGCGGCATAGCGCTGAATCCGACAGCATTCACGCAAGCGAAGCAGCGCTGGATGTTTCCAAGATTTTGCCCGATTGGAGCGCCCCCGACAGGGCGACGCTGCTGGAGCGCCCCCTTTTCGGATTTGCGAGCTATGGCCGCGTTCGATTCCACCATCGATCCGTCGTAGAATTTCTCGCTGCTAAGCGCCTTGATGCGCTGCTCGTCCGCGGCGTCTCAATTAAAGCTATTAAACGACTGTTATTTGCCGAGACTGCGCAAGGATTACGAACGGTCCGACCATCGATGCGCCCAGTCGCTGGATGGCTTGCGCTATCCCACGATGCCGTTTTTGACGACATAGTCTCCGTCGATCCAACTGTAGTTTTGGATCACGGGGACCCGCAGTGTCTACGTCCGGCTCAACGGATCAGAGCGCTCAAAGCCTATGTGAGCTCCTATGGCGGAGGGGGATGGCGAGGTTTGAGCGCCCCGAGCGTTCAGGTGCGTCGGTTTGCTTCGCCTGAACTCGGCGACGCCGTGAATCGGCTATGGCGCAGAGGAATAGAAAATCCAGAGGTCCGCAGCCTTCTGTTACAAATGATTGGTGCCGGAAAAATGCGTGGATGCGCAGATATCGCCTATGGGGCCACGACGGACAGCTCGCGAACCCTAAACGAGCGCAGATTCGCTCTAGGCGCGCTGCTGCAGTTGAACGATCCGCGCCTCCGGAAAATCGCGGTCTCGCTTGAGACGGATACTGCTCAATGGCCGGAGGCGGTAACGTGTCATTTGCTATTCGACTTATTTCCCCGGCATCTACCAGTTCGCCGTCTGTTAAACATCCTTCGTCGAGTCAAGGAGAAGAGGGGCAGATTCGGCGAACTGAATTACACGCTTCCGCGCGAGATCGAGGCCGCTGATTTATCACCGGAATATCTCGATCAGTTGCGGGATGGATTAACGGTGCTGCTTGCCGACGAGGCAACCTGGGAACGCGACAAGTTCCCACACCTTAGAACCAAACGGCCTGATCTCATCGCGGCACTTGTTGCGGCCTGTCATCGGCAATGCGCTCAAGGAATAAGGACTGATGCTTGGGTCGCGTCGAGTCTGCTCGCGGTTCGTCTCTCGAACGAGACTCACGATCAGAAGGAGGAGATCGCGGAGCTGCGACGCACGCTCTCGAATTTTCCTGCGGAGGTGCGAGAAGCAGCATTCTGGAAAGAAGATGCCTTTCTGGCCCAATTGCACCAGTACAAGAACCCGTGGGACCGGGCCTACGATCTCGTCCATTATGGCGCAATTCAACTAAACGACGAAAAAGACAGCGGTTGGGTTCGGAGACGGTTGTCCGATAAAAACGAGCCGCTGGACCATAGGGAGATGATGCTCTGGGCTGAAATGGTATTTCTCAATTCGGCGGCGACTGATTATCGAAAACTGCTTGAAGATCATCTCAAGCCGCTCGTCTCCGATGCACCAAGTCTTTTGTCAATCATCGAGAGTCGGTTGAAGCCGCCGCCGGGTGCAGCCGAATTGCGTCGGATGGAGGCGCAACATGAAAAGCACGTCAAGCAGATTGAAAGACGTACAGCCAAAGCCCACGCAAGTTGGGTGATGTTCTGGCGCGAAATCGTGCAATATCCTGACAAGGTTTTCAGCTTGGAGCGCGGTTGGGATACCGCTTGGAATCTCTGGCAGGCGGTTGAACGTTCAGGAAACGAGAGCCGCGCGTCGGGTTGGAACAGGCGGTTCATTGAAGAACAGTTCGGAAAATCCGTCGCTGACCGGCTTCGGGAAACAATGATGGCGGCGTGGCGCAAGGATACGCCCACTCTTCGCAGCGAACGTTCTGACTCCGAAAAGAATTCGTTCTTAGTCAGGTGGCAATTTGGTCTTGCTGGGATTGCGGCGGAGGCAGAAGATCCGAACTGGGCGGGACGGTTGACCAAGGAGGAAGCCGAACTCGCCTGCCGTTATGCTCCTATGGAGCTCAACGGCTTTCCGTCCTGGCTTGAAAGTCTTGCCATCGAGCATCCGACGGCTGTGGATCGCGTTCTTGGCGAGGAATTGACCCTTTCTTTGCGCGAGACAACGAAGGCGCGTGGATATTCGTTGTTCCTTCAGAACATCAGCCACGCGCCCGCGATTGTCGCGGCACTTTTTGTTCCCCGAATTCGAGCATGGGTCACGGACGTCGCTAAGCTTGGCGCCGAAACTAACAACCAGCAATTCGAGCAGAATCTCCGGCAAGCTGTCGAAGTCTTGCTGACAAGCGGGAATGAAGACGATCGGCGGTTTATAGAGTCATCTGCGAGACAGCGGTTGACCAATGGGTTAGCTGTGCCATTTGCGCGCGTGTGGCTTCCCGTTCTTCTTCACCTCAATCCCGTCGTTGGTGTTGGGGTTCTTGAGCAGGGACTTGAGGGTAGCGCTCTCTCGGGGACGGGCGGAGGTGTGGAATGGTTTGCACGGCTTTTCGGTCTCGATCCCGGTGGACTGGGTTTCGATCTAAGTGGGCCAGGGTTCACGCCGCGTCTTTTATTTCGACTCCTCCGTCTTGCCTATCGACAGGTGCGGATCGGAGACGACGCGCACCACGACGAAGGGCATTACACACCAGATACGCGTGACAACGCCGAACGGGGACGGAATGCCGTCCTTAGCGCATTACTGGCCACGACCGGCCCCGAAGGCTGGGCCGTGAAGCTCGAAATGGCGAACGACCCATTATTTGCCCACTTCAAGGATCGGGCCATCGCTCTCGCGCAGGAGAAGGCTGCGGAGGAAGCTGATAGCGTGGCGCTCTCGGAGGCTGAATTCGCTATTTTGGACAAGAGCGGAGAGGCGCCGCCCGCAACAAACGAAGCAATGTTCGCACTCTTGAAGGATCGGCTCGACGACCTCGACGATCTCTTGCTGCAAGATGTATCTCCCCGCGAGGCGTGGGCGAATATCACCGACGAACACGTCATGCGGCGCGAATTAGCGCGTGAGTTAAAAAATGCGGCAAATCGGAATTATACTGTCGATCAGGAATCCGTAACAGCAGATGAGAAAGAGACCGACATTCGCTTAAGGTCGACTGGCTCCGGACAGCAGGCGGCAATCGAACTCAAGTTGGGGGACAATCGTTCGGCGGCGGACCTTCTCAGCACAATTAAGGATCAGCTTCTCACGAAATATATGGCTGCTGACGAATGCCGCGCCGGCTGTCTTCTAGTCACGGTCGCGAAGGATCGAAGGTGGGAGCATCCCAAAACTGGCAAGAAACTCGATTATGAAGCCCTGATAGCCCTTTTAAGTGAAGAGGCTAAGCGGTTGTCGGACGAGCTTGGCGGTGCGGCCAAGCTTATGGCCAAAGGGCTCAACCTTCGGCCGAGGTTGTCGACTGAGAAGAAGGTTGAGACGAATAAACCGACGAAACTATAGTCCACGGTTGTCACTTTTGACTTGACAAATTGTCCTGTTTTTGGGTACAAAACTTCATCCTGCTCGTCTTCAGGGACGTCAACCGGTGACGGCCGATTGATGCGAGCGGGAGCGGTGCCCGGGATGGGGCTCGTAATCTCGTCCGCGGGCGGTTCGGAAACTCGCCCGGCCGGCCACGACGCCGGTCTGCCAGGAGCTGGCTGCCCGGGTAGCGCATGTCGTCGCTACCATGAAGCGCGGGACCGGACTGAGCCGAGGCTAAAACCTCGGCAAGAGCCGCGGTAGAGCGCCGAAAGGCGAGCGCGTTTCCCAAAAGGAACGCGCGCCGCGAGGAACGCTTCAGACAGGCCAGTTCTGCCTGCTGGCGGGGCCCGCGGTATCTACCCCCCGCGTCTTTCGGCGCTCCGCCTCCCTCTTATATGTTTGGAGGCGCATTTTCGTACCGTACCAGATAGCTCGGGCGCCCGAAAGTCGCGTCGCGAGACGGTGGTGCCTGTTTAACTTCGCGCCGCGTGCGGTAACTCTTCAATGCGTGGTGGGGAGGACGTGAAGGCGCCCGCCGCGCAGGATGAATACGAAAGCGAAATATGTCCGACCAATTACCCCCCTCCCAACAGCCTGCGGCCGCCGACATGCCTCTCAACGCGGGAGGTGATGGCAATGCCGGCCGGCTCGCCGAAAACATCCTCTATTTTGCCCGCGCGCTGCGCGCCGCCGGTATTCCGGTCGGTCCGGGTTCGGTGCTCGATGCGCTTGAAGCCGTAAAGACCGCCGGCGTCGGCACCCGCGAGGATTTCTACTGGACGCTGCACGCGGTGTTCGTGAAGCGGCACGAACATTCGGTGCTGTTCGACCAGGCGTTTCGCATCTTCTTCCGCCGCCGCGGCTATATCGACCAGATGCTGGCGATGATGCTGCCGCAGGCGCCGACCGAGCCGCAGGCGCCGCAAGCTGGTGCGACGCGCGTGCATGAGGCGCTGTTCTCCGGCCTCGACGACAGGCTGCGCAAGGAGCGCGAGGTCGAACTCGACGCACGGTTGACGGTGTCCGACCGCGAGGTGTTGCAGAAGAAGGATTTCGCGCAGATGACGACTGCCGAGATCGCGGCCGCCAAGGAGGCGATGAAGAAGCTCGTCCTGCCGCTCGCCGAAGTGCGGACGCGGCGGCTTAAGCCGCACCCGCACGGCCACCTCATCGACCTGCGCCGCACGCTGCGATCGAGCCTCAAGGGCGGCGGCGATTTCATCGATCTCCGCTACATCGGGCCGAAGACCAAGCCGCCGCCGCTCGTGGCTTTGCTCGATATCTCCGGCTCGATGAGCCAATACAGCCGCATCTTCTTGCATTTTCTCCATGCACTGACCGACGCGCGCAAACGCGTCAGCACGTTTCTGTTCGGCACGCGTCTTTCCAACGTGAGCCGCGCGCTGCGCGAGCGCGATCCGGACGATGCGCTGTCCGCCTGTTCGTCGAGCGTACCCGACTGGTCGGGCGGCACGCGTATTGCCTCGTCGCTGCATGCCTTCAACAAGCAGTGGGCACGCCGCGTCCTGACCCAGGGCGCTGTTGTGCTCCTGATCACCGATGGGCTCGAGCGCGACGCCGACGATACGCTTGCCTTTGAGATCGACCGTCTGCACCGCTCGTGCCGCCGGCTCATCTGGCTCAACCCGCTGCTGCGCTTTGAAGGTTTCGAGGCGCGGGCGCGCGGCATCAAGACCATGCTGCCGAATGTCGATGAATTCCGCCCGATCCATAATCTCGACTCCATGGCCGGGCTTGTGGCGGCGCTGGAGCATGGTGGCGGCCGCGGCGCCGCCGATCCGAAGGCCTGGATGGCGCAGGTGGCGTGACACGCTATATTCTTCCGTATATAGCGCATGCCGAATTCGCGGGTGGCAAAGGGCGGCAAAAGCGCCTATTTTCCAGTGAGTTCTCAATTGCCGCGAAATAACGGAGGCAGGTCATGCTCTCGACCAACGACGACATCCTCAAAGCCGCGGAGGATTGGCGCAAGGACGGCCGCGATGTGGCGCTCGCCACCGTGGTGGAGACCTGGGGCTCAGCGCCGCGGCCGGTCGGCTCCAACCTGGTGATCGACGGCGAGGGCAATTTCCTCGGCTCGGTGTCGGGCGGCTGCGTTGAGGGGGCGGTGGTCACCGAAGCGCTCGATGTGATCGAAAGCGGCCAGCCCAAGATGCTGGAATTCGGCGTCGCCGACGAGACCGCCTGGAAGGTCGGCCTGTCCTGCGGCGGCAAAATCCGGGTGTTCGTGGAGAAGGTGGAGTAGCCTCATTCGAGATAGCCTCGCTTCGCTCGGCTTCCGGAATGACGGCAGAGAAAAACCATGAAACTTGAACTCCTGAAGACTCTCAACACCGAACGCGCCGCGCGGCGGGCGGTGATCGTCGTCACTGACGTCGCGAGCGGCCAAGAGCGGCTGGTCAAGGCCACGGACATCGCCAAGGATCCGCTGCGCGCCGTATTGGCCGATCACCTGCGCACCGGCAAAAGCGGCATGGAAGAAACACAGGAAGGCCGCGTCTTCCTCACCGTCCACGTGCCTGCGCCGCAACTCGTCATCACCGGCGCCGTGCACATCAGCCAGGCGCTGGCGCCGATGGGAAAGCTGCTCGGCTATGATGTGACGATCGTCGATCCGCGCACTGCTTTTGCCACGCCGGAGCGGTTTCCCGACGTGAAAGTCATCGCCGAATGGCCCGATGAGGCGCTGCCGCCGCTTAACGTCGATCGTTACACCGCGTTCGTCGCACTCACCCATGACCCGAAGATCGACGATCCGGCTTTGCTCCATGCACTGTCGCGCGACTGTTTCTACATCGGCGCGCTCGGTTCGCGAAAAACCCACGCGCGTCGCGTCGACCGGCTCAAATCGCAGACCAACGCCGATCTGACGCGCATCCATGCGCCGATCGGGCTCGATATTGGTGCTGTGTCTCCGGCCGAGATCGCGGTCGCGATCATGGGGCAGATCACCGAGCGGCTGCATGAGGAAGTCGAGGCGGAGCCCGCCGTAAAGGCTGCGTCATGAAATTCGGTCCGGTCGCGCCCAAAGATGCACTCGGCGCGACGTCCGTGCATTCGATCCGCCAGGGCGGCATGGTGCTGAAGAAGGGCACGCTGATCGGCGCCGCCGAAGTCGCGGCGCTGGAAGCCGCCGGTATTCCTGATCTCGTCGTGGCGCGCCTAGAGCCGGGTGACGTATCCGAGGACGTGGCGGCCGCCGCGATCGCCAACAAGGTCGCGGGCGAGGGGGCCCACGTCGATCGCGCTTTCACCGGCCGCGCCAATCTGTTCGCAAAGTCTCCCGGCATTCTGGTTGTCGACAAGGACGCCGTAAACGCGCTCAACCGCATCGACGAAGCCCTCACCTTCGCCACGCTGGCTGCCTACAAGCCGGTGGTCGAGGGCGAGATGATCGCAACAGTGAAGATCATTCCGTTCGCCGTCGGCAAAGCGCCGTTCGACGCGGCGCTCGCGGGACATACAAGGCGCCGCTGTTGCGGATCGCGCCGTACCGCGTTCGCAAGGTCGGCATCGTGTCGACGATCTTGCCGGGCCTGTCGCCAAAGGTGATCGACAAAACCCTGAAGATCACCGCCGAGCGGCTGGCGCCGGCGGGCGCCACGATTGTCGCCGAACGGCGCGTGCCGCATGAACAGGCCGCGCTCGCTCGCGCGCTTGACGAGGTGCTTAAAGCGGGCGCCGAGCTCGCCATCGTGTTCGGCGCGTCCGCGATCGCCGACCGTCGCGACGTGATCCCCGCCGCGCTTGAGACGATCGGTGGCCGCATTGAGCATTTTGGCATGCCGGTCGATCCCGGCAATCTTCTGATGATCGGCGATGCCGGCGGACGCGCCGTGCTCGGCGCGCCGGGCTGCGCGCGGAGCCCCAAGGAGAACGGCTTTGACTGGGTGCTGATGCGGCTTCTCGCCGGCCTGCCGGTCGAACGCGAGGACATCACCGGCTTCGGCGTCGGCGGTCTGCTCATGGAGATCGTGACCCGGCCGCAGCCCCGCGATGAGCCGGCGAAAGCCGGCCGCAACCTTGCCGGCCTGATGCTGGCGGCCGGCCGTTCCAGCCGCATGGGCGGGCCCAACAAACTCCTCGAACAGATCGCCGGACGGCCGCTCGTGCGCATCGTCGCCGAGGCGGTACTCGGCTCTCGGGCGCGGCCGGTCGTCGTCGTCACCGGCCACCAGCACGAGCGGGTGGAAGCAGCGCTCGCCGGGCTTCCCGTGAAGATCGTGCACAATCCGCATTTCGCCGATGGGCTTGGCACCTCGCTTCGGACCGGCATCGGAGCGCTGCCCGCCGAAGCCGACGGCGCCATCGTCTGTCTCGGCGATATGCCGCAGGTCGATGCCGCGCTGATCGATCGGCTGCTCGGCGCATTCGATCCGGACAAAAGCGCGCTGGTGGTGGTGCCGACCATCGAGGGCAAGCGCGGTAATCCGGTGGTCTGGTCGCGCCGGTTTTTCCCGGACCTGATGGCGGTCGAGGGCGATGTCGGGGCGCGCCATCTCATCGCCCGGTATGCCGAGGCGGTGAGCGAGGTACCGCTCACCGGGACGGCGGCGCTGACCGACGTCGACACCCCCGAAGCGCTCGCGGCGGTGAAGCGCGAGCTCGAGAAGACCTAAAGCGCATTCACCAACTGGAAACCCTTCCCCGGTAGCGTCTTTCGCGTTCCCTGGGGAGGGGCATCATGCGAAACTTAAAGCGAAAAACCGCGCTCGCGGCAGCGACCGCGTGCTTCCTGATCGCCGTGACCGGCGTAGCCGATGCGGCAGGTGCGTTCGCGGTCGGCGCCTGCGGCGCCTACGGCTACGGCTTCGATTTCCGCAAAGTCGACGACGCCCGGATCGCGGCGATGAAAAAATGCACCGGCCGTGATTGCCATGTGGTCGGCGTGATCCGCCGCGGCTGTGCGGCGGTGTCGGTCGACGCCACCCATCCGTGCGGACCGTACGGCTGGGCGCTCAACTCGCATCTCGGCCGGGCCGAGAACGCCGCCGTGAAGCGCTGCAACCAGTTCGGCGGTCACCAATGCGTGGTGCGCGCCTGGGCCTGCGACGAGAAGGGCTGAGGCCGGCCGGCAGCCGCAGCCAGCGCCGGGCGACGTGTCTCATCGGTGAGGTCTCAGCTCTCGCCGACCGCGTTCTCGATGCGCCGGTCGGGGATCAGCCACATCAGCGCCACCAAAATGTAAATCGCGATCGACGCCCACGGATAGACGAAGGCGAGCGCGATGCCGGCGGCGTAGAGGAACGGCGAGACCTTGCCTTTGAGGTCGCGGCCTAGTGCTTCGGCCAGCAGCGAATGCCGCCCGTGGCGATGTACGATCGCCATCTGCAGCAGGTAATAGGCGATGGATGGCATCAACAGCGTGGCGCCATAGAGCGCCGTCGGCAGCGGCGCGGCGAGGTTTTCGCCCATCCACGCCGTCGCCGCCGGCACCAGCGACAGCCAGAACAGCAAGTGCGAATTGGCCCACAGGATCAGTCCGTCGACGCGCGTCACGGTGTGCAGCAAGTGATGGTGGTTGTTCCAGTAGATCGCCAGATAAACAAAGCTCATCACATAGGTCAGAATACTCGGGGCCACGCTGGCGAGCGCGTGCCAATCGGTGCCATGGGGGATTTTCAGTTCCAAAACCATGATGGTGATCAGGATGGCGATCACGCCGTCACTGAATGCGGCCAGACGGTCCTTGCCCATGACACCACCCCACATGGAACGCCGGCCGATGCGGCGGCACGCGAAACTCATAGGGTTCGCTGGCGAATAAATCCACCGCGGGCGAGGGGACTCAATAGCGGGTGTTGACGCCAAGTCGCACATAGGGGCCCGAGCGCTGGTCGGACGTCAGAGCGAATCCGCTTGCCACCGACCATTCGACCGCGTTGAAGCGCAAGCCAGTGAGGTGGGCGCCAAATTCAAGCTCCTCGAAATTTCCGCACCAGATTTGCTCAATCTCGGGACCGACAAATCCCGCGTTGAGAACACGAACGCCGATCGCCGCACGGACGTATCCGGTGGGACCGATCGAAGCGATAGCGCCGTTGAAGGCCGCCATGGTCATCGGGCTCGGCTGGTACCAGATATCGACGCCGGTCTCGCCGCCGGCGTAAAGGCCGTGTAGATGGCTGCCCGGGTCGTTCGGCGTGAGCCGATAGTCCTGCACCACCGGCCCAGCGAATACCGTGACGTTGAGTCCGCCGCGCGTGAAGCGCCATCCGGGTAGGGCCGCGGCGGAGAGCTTGGTGCCATCGATGGTCTGCTGCGTGCCGGAGACGTAGTTATACGCACCGCCGTCGAGCAGCATCTTGAAGGTGAAGCCGTCGGCGTCGAGGCCCTTTGGCGACCACAGGAATCCGCCGTAGAGGAAATCGCCGTAGCGCCAGATATCGGTGCCCGTGAACAGCAGAAACGAGGGATCGTCTGGTCCGCCGGCTGTCGCCGGGCCTGCGGCCGCCCATGTCACAACGGCCGCGGCCACTAACGCCGCCACAACACTCCGCAACGCAACCACGGCGGCATCCCCCGCTCGCCTATCCCCACTCAACCAGTAACTGTAGCCGGGTTGTCGAGTCCAGTAGAAAAACACCGCCGCAGAGTTGTGGCGGTTTTGGCCTGCGCTTAATGCGGGACACCTTCTTCAGCGTGTCATCTCGCTCGAGCTTATTGTCGCAGCGCATTTTTTTGGCTGGGCCGTATTCGCATCTGGAAAGTGAGACCGCGCCGTCCAATGTCGATCGGATACAATTGCAAGGAGAGTGCCGATTTCAAGGAATGAATTGCGTTGACCGGTGTTCAAGCGCGCACGGGCCCTGGACAACGTGGGTGTTTAGTTCATCTAATTCACGGGGCGCTGGGGGAGTTAAGCTCAATGAACGAGCAGAAACCGGGCATGTACCGATGCCCGCAGCAGATACCGCCGGAGGGGCCGCGCACTGTCTATGGATTTCACGGCGATCGGCTCGCGGGGCTGCGCGATCTGTTTCAGTACGTGCGAGGAATGAGCGTGCTCGACATCGCGATGAATCATGGCCTCGTGAGCCTGGAACTGGCGCGCCGCGGCGTATCGCTGGTGCACGGTTGCGACTATCACGAGCCGGGCGTCTTGGCGGCACGCGCCATTTTTGACGAGTTCAAGATTTCGTCCAGGTTTGAAGCGGTCGATCTGACCGGGGGGCCCAAGGCGGTCCAAACGGCGTTCGGTGCCGATTATCTGCCGCACTACGATATCGTTCTTTTCCTGGGCATCTATCACAAGCTGAAGGAGCAGACGTCCGACGACGTGATCGAAGGTCTGATCCGTGACCTTGCGGAAAGGTCCGCCCGCTACTTTGTGGTCCGCGCCGCCAGTTCAACGATGCTCGATGAAATCGGCCGGATACTGGGACGGACCGGACTGCGAAAAGTGCACTTTTCCGCGTTGTCGCTCGTCGTTGGTCCGATGGAAATCTGGCAGCGTGGCGAGGTGTCGCCCTATATCGGCACGCACTAGCATCAAGCGTCGTTCGCGGCCCGGTAGATTGGGAATATCAAATCCGGTCCACTGGCGCTGGCCGCGTAAGGCGCCTGCTAACGCTGCGCATCGAGCATATGCATTTCTTCGATGATTCTATCGTAACGATTCTTGTCCGTCTCAATGCGTTTGGCGAAATCGGCCGGTCCCAAATGCTGGGCAAAAATGCCGACATGGCGCAGCCGATCGCGGACCGTGTCATCGTTCAGAACGTCGTTTAAGGCGTGATCCAGCCGCGCGATGGCGGCCTGGGACATTCCGGCCGGACCAAAAATGCCGAAAAAAGAACTGGCGTCGATGGGCACTCCTTTCTCGGCGAATGTCGGCCACGACGCCGGCAGATACGATGGATGCTGCGCGCTGGTGATGCCGATGACCTTCACTGTGCCGGCATTGACCATCGAGGGATATACGGCCGCCGGAGCGACGATCGCGAGCGACACGCTGCCCGCCGCGGTGGCGACCGCGCCTTCAGCGCCGGCACGAAATGTGACATTGAGCAGCTTGATGTGCGCTTCCCTGGCGATCCACTGTCCGACCACGTTGTTGACCGAGGCAACGCCGAACGTCGCGTAGGTGAGCCCTTGCGGACTGGCCTTGGCCGCCGCGATCATGCCTTTCACGTCGCTGAACGTAGAACGGCTGCCGGTAACGACCACGAGTGCAGCTTCGCTGATCTGCGAGATCGGAATGAGCTGTTTGTTGGGGTCGAAACCCGTGCGCGGCAGCAGCGAGCCGACGCTGAACAGGTCGCCGCCATAGGAGAACAACGTATTGCCGTCGGGCGGAGCGTTCGCCACCGCTTGTCCGGCGATGACGCCGCCGCCCCCGGGCCGGTTCTCAATGATAACGCTCCGATTAAGCAGCGTGCCAAGCGCCTGTCCGGTGATGCGCGTTAGAAGATCAAGGCCTCCGCCGGCCCCGGAGCCGACGATGATGCGAATTGGCCTACTTGGCTGATCCTGAGCCTGGGCAGCCGGCAGCAGCGTCAGCCCGACGGCAAGAGCTGCGATCGTGAGTGCGGCGACCCCGATCCACGCTGCGCGCCGCGATCGATTGTGGCGGCCCGCCTCCGATCGCATCGTCATCGATGATACGATCACGAGGCGACTTTTTCCGTTTCGGCTCGCGGAGCCTCGCTCAGGTCGCTGCTTTCATCGCCCGGCTTCTGTGGCCGCACGGCGGCTATGAATGCGTCGACCAGCGTCTGATGGCGCACCAGGTCGAACCCTTCCGTGCAATACACTCCGACACGCAGGTCCGGAAGTTTCGGCAGATAGCGCTCCCTCGCGATAATCAGAGGCTTGGGGACGGTTCTGGCGGGCATGCACATTATACCGATGCCGGCTTCGACCGCCGCGTACATGCACACAATGTCGGTGGCGCTGAAGACGACCCGGTAGGGGATTTCGCGTTCATCGAGGACCTCCAGGGCCGCGCGGTCAATCGCGCCGTTCTGGCGTCCGACAAAGGGAATGCTGCCGTCGTCCGCCAGCGCGCTGTGCAGCGGCGAGCGGATCCACACGAACTTTTCATTCCACTCAGCGAGAAGATTGCGGCGCGGCTCCTGGTTCTCGATCATCAGCGACAGATCGACGAAGCCGGATTTCAGCTTTTCAGCCAATTCCACCGTGTGCGCGCAGACGAACTTGTAGAGCACGTTATCCAGATGTAGGCACTCTCGAAAGACGTTCGGCAACACCGTTTGGGCGAAGGCACACTGGATTCCGAGGTGGATCGTCTCGCGCTGCGAGGCCCGGCCGGCGATGCCGATGAGCTGACTGTTGAGACTGAGGATACGACGCGCGAGCCGGTCGACTGTCGTGCCCAGATCGGACAGTGCGACGCCGCCTTTTTTCTTGATGAAGAGCTCGCCGCCGAGAATGCGTTCCATTTGCTTAATCTGAAGGCTGACTGCGGGCTGCGTCAGGTTCAGGTGCTCGGCCGCCTTAGTGAAGCTGCCGTATTCGCTGATGGCGACGAAGGCGCGTAGGGCGCTGGTCGGAACGTTGTCCTTAATCTGTCGAAAAGGCATCGGGGGCTACCGTTGGGGTGGCGGGTATCATGCGCGTCATAGTTTCACAACGGGCTACCAGATACCAGTCCGCGAATGTTCCATGGTTGATTGGCGGAAGAACCCACCTGCCGATGCGCCGTAGTTTTGGGCGCGTCGGCGTACTCTGAGTTGCAGTATTCGGGCCGGGGTTGTGCTGGTCTCGGCATTTGGCTCGGTCATGCAACCCGGCTTTGACGATACTGGTGATGGTATTTCACTCCGGCTTGATGCCGGCGAACTTGACCACCTTCGCCCACTTCTCGACTTCGCCGGCCATGAAGTGTGCGAATTCGGCGGGCGTCATGGCGACCGGCTCGATGCCCAGTCCGGTAAGCCGGGCCTTGACGGCGGGGTCGGCGAGGGTGGCGCCGATGTCCTGATTCAAGGCTTTAATGATGCCATCGGGCGTTGCCTTTGGGGCGCCGAGGCCGAGCCAGCCGCTTGCTTCGTAGCCAGGTACGAACTCGCGCATCGCCGGCACATCCGGCAGCGCCGCCACGCGGGCGGTCGTGGTGACCGCGAGCGCGCGCAGTTTGCCGGCGCGAATGTCGGCCAGCACGCCGGGGATAGCGGCAAACAGCAACTGGATGCGTCCCGCCAGAAGGTCCGGCAGCATGCTGCTGCGGTAGGGTATGTGTACCAGTTCGACCCCGGTCATCATCCGAAACAATTCGACGAAGACGTGATTGGCACTGCCACTGCCGGGCGAACCGAAATTGATCTTGCCCGGATTGGCTTTCGCATAGGCGATGAATTCGGGAACGGTGCGGGCGGGCAGGGACGGCGGCACCACCATCACGAACGGCGTGCGGCCAATGCTCGCGACCGCAACGATGTCGCGCAGGAAATCGAAATTGAGATTGGTATAGATCGGCGCCTCGATGGCGTTTCCCGCCACCGCCAGCAGCAGCGTATAGCCGTCCGGCGCCGCCCTGACGACGATTTCGGTGGCGAGATTGCTGGCGCCGCCGGGCTTGTTGTCGACGATGAACTGCTGGCCGAGCCGCTGCGACAGCGACTGCGCGATCAGGCGGGCGCCGATGTCGGGCGTCAGTCCCGGCGGCAGGCCGACCACGATCCGGACCGGCCGTGACGGATAGGCTTGCGCGCCGGCGATCCGTGTCATCATCGGCAGCGCGGCCGCGCCTGCCGCCACGCGCAGCAATTGCCTGCGAAGAGGGTTCATCGCTGCTCCGATATTATCCAGGGCGGCCCTGAACCCGGCCGCTTATTTGCCGACGCTGGCCTCGAACGCTTCGAGCACGGGTTTCCATTGCGCCTGCTGGGCGTTGATGAAGTCGTTCACTTCAGGCGGCGTCATGGCATCCACATAGGCGCCGCGCACCGCCATCTGTTTGGCAAGATCTGGTTCGGCCAGGACCTTCTTCACCGCTGCGTTGAACTTCTGGATCGCCGCTTGCGGCGTTCCCTTTGGCGCAACGATGCCCTGCCAGCCGCCGGCGGCAAAGCCAGGAAAGGTCTCCGCCACCGTCGGCAGATCGGGAAAATCAGGAAGGCGCTTGCGCGAGCCCACCGCCAGCACTTTGATCGTGTGCGCCTGGATGGCGCCGGCCAGACCCGAATAGCCTTCGATGATCATCGGCACACGTCCGCCGATCACATCGGTCAGCGCCGCCGTGGGGCCGCCGGTGTATGGCACGACCTGCAGCTTGATGCCGGCGCGGCTTTGCAGCAACAAGCCGGTCAGGTGCGTGATGCGTCCGATCCCGGTTGTGGCGAAGCCGACTTGGCCGGGCTTCTTTTTGGCGTCGGCGATCAATTCCGCCAAGGTCTGGATGCCGGATTTGGTGCTGGCGCAGATGAACATTGGCTGATCGACCAGTGACGCCACCGGCAAAAAGTCGCGCGGCAGGATCACCGGAAGATTCGTCGCCTTGCCGGGCAGCGAGATGAAAAGCGACAGCGCCGGCGCAAACAGCGTGTAGCCGTCCGGGACCGCCTCGGATGCGGAGTGTGCGGCAATCGCACCGCTGGCGCCCGGCTGGTCGACCGGCACGATCTGCTGTCCCAACTCCTTGCCGACCCGATCCATGATCACGCGGAACGTAACGTCGACCGCGCTGCCGGGGGCGGAATCGGAAATGATCCGGATCGGCTTGTTCGGATAATCGTCCGCCCGCGCCGCCGCGTTCGCGGCCATGGCGGCCGCAAACGCCAGCACACCGGCTATCGCCAGCTTGAATGGCGTTTGCATCGTATCCTCCCAGTTACACAGGCGCTTATTGAAGCCGCGCGCTTGCAAACAGCCTATCCCAGCCGGGATTGGCGCGACAGGCGGACACCTGCGCCGCGACGACGCAGTGGCGAGGAGCGAGCTAGGCGTGCGGCTTGGCCGCCGTCGCCATGCCGATCATCGCGACGCCGCCGAATATCAGGTTGATGCCGACCAGAAGGCCGAGCGCCCACAGCGCCGTGCCCGGCAACCCCGCAACGATAATGCCGGCGAGGATGAGGTCGACAATGCCGCTGACCAGCATCCAGCCCCAGCGTCCGCTGAGCTGATTGCGATGCTCGACGGCATACATGATCGTGGCCACGCCCTCGACGATGAAGAACGAGGCCAGCAGCAAGGTGAGCGACAGCGAACCGGTAATCGGCCAACGCAGCAGCAGGGCGCCGGCGACGATGCCGACCACCGCCGAGACCAGCGACCACCAGAAGCCTGGGGCGTGGCGCATCCAGAACGTCGTCACCAGCCCGACGACGCCGGAGATGAGGAACAGCCAGCCGATCAGGATGGTGAAGGCGATTGTCGCCACCATCGGTACCAGGATGGCGGCGATGCCGAGAACGAGGAGCACGATGCCCTCGATCAGGAACAGCACCCAATGGTCGCGGACCGCGCTTTGGACCGCGCGTTGGATGCCGGCGGCATCGTTCGGTTGGTTCAGTGTCATTCTTCTCTCCCGGATGTTGGCTGACGCCTAGGCCAAGAACAAAGCTTTGTTCAGTATCGATTGTGCGACAAGCGAGACGGCGGAATAGCGCCGGAATCGCAGTCTTGCACAAAGCCGCCCTTGCATAAATGGCAGGGCGCTCCTATTTAGAGCCTTAGCGGTGTCGAGCCCAAAGGCTCCGCTGTGGGACGGCCACGGTTAACGATAGGCGACGCCGGATGTACGCGCGCCGAGTTGAACGTGGCCGTTAGCATTTTTGTGACGGCGCGAGACGGCTTCGCTCAGCTTTTCAGCCCTTCGATCAGTGCCATCGCGCCTGCGGGCGCCCTGATCTTGCCCTCGTGGATCACGTAGGCAAACACGTCGCGGGCAAACACGTCGCGCGGCGCAGCGGCGGGTTTCGTCGAAGCTTCGACGCGCGGAAGGTCGGCGGGCGCCTTGCCGTCTGCCCAGGTGCGCAGTCGCTTGGCCCAAGCCGCGATGTCCTTCGGCGGATAGGCAGTCGGGACTGTGTCCTCGCCGCGCTGCAAGCGGGCATAGACGAAATCCGCGGTGAGGTCGGCGATGTTCGGGTATTTGGCGTGGTCGGTGTAGACGACGGGCATCTTGAACTGGCGCAGGAGGGCGATGAATTCGCCGGTGCAGAAGCTGTCGTGCCGCACCTCAATGACATGGCGCAGCGGCGTTTTGCCGACCTTGTCAGGCAGCGACTCGAGAAAGCCGCCGAAGTCGGCGGCATCGAATTTTTTGGTCGGCGCGAATTGCCAGAGCAGGGGACCCAAATGGCTGCCCAGCTCGGCGATGCCGGAATCGACGAAACGTTTGATCGAATTGCCGGCTTCTTTCAGCACACGGCGGTTGACGGCAAAACGCGGGCCCTTAAGCGCGAAGACAAAACCGTCCGGCACTTCGCTTGCCCATTTGCTGAAAGTCGCGGGCGTCTGGGTACGATAGAACGTGCCGTTCACCTCGATCGAGGTCAGACGTTGGCTTGCGTAACTCAGTTCCTGCGCATGGGGCAGGCCTTTCGGATAGAACGTTCCGCGCCAAGGCTCGAACGTCCAGCCGCCGATCCCGATGCGGATGTGGCCCGATTGCTGAGTCATGTCGGTGTCACCAAGCGATGCTACACCATCGCCGCAAGTGGCGATGACTGCCCATTGTAAGTCCCCATCGCCCTGACGGCCACGGGAGAACAGGCGACGCCGGATGAACGCGCGCCTGCCACTCGTGGTCGTTTTCGTTTGTGAGGTCCCCGGCGGGGCCCCGGCGACACGGCCGCTCCGGCCCGCTATAACTCTCGACGATAACACTCGCTGAGAACACAGTCCCGGGGAGGGTGTATGCAACGCAAGGTGATTATTTCCTGCGCGGTGACCGGCGCTGCCGATACGCCGGGCCGCAGCCCGGCGGTGCCGGTGACTCCCGAGCAGATCGCCAAATCGTCGATCGACGCCGCCAAGGCGGGCGCCGCCATCGTCCACATCCATGTGCGCGATCCGAGTACCGGCAAGCCAAGCATGGAGACCGCGTATTATCGCGAGGCGGTGGAGCGCATCAGAGCGAGCGGTACCGATGTGCTGATCAATCTCACCACCGGGCCGGGCGCGCGCTTTCACCACGATCCGCATGATGCTTCGAAGGCCGGCCCCGAAAGCGTGCTGCGCTCGCCGGAAGAGCGCGTGCAGCATGTGGTGGAGATAAAGCCCGACATTTGCAGTCTCGACATGGGCAGCCTCAATATGGGCGACCGCGTCTTCGTCAATACGCCGGCGCATTTGCAGAAGATGGCGCTGACCATCAAGGACGCGGGCGTGATGCCGGAGCTCGAAGTGTTCGAGACCGGCCACCTGCTGCTCGCCAAGCGCTTCATCGAAAACGGTTACGTCAAGCCGCCCGGCATGTTTCAGATCTGCCTTGGTATTTCGTGGGGCCAGCCGGCAACGCCCGAGGCGATGACCTACATGCGCAACCTGTTGCCGCCGGATGCGCCGTGGTTTGCCTTCGGCATTTCGCTGCACCAGTTTCCGATGGTGGCGCAGACCATACTGCTCGGCGGTCATCCGCGGGTCGGGCTTGAGGACAATCTCTATCTGGAACGCGGCAAGCTCGCGCCGAGCAATGCGGCGCTGGTCGAGAAGGCGGCAAAGATCATCGACGTGCTCGGCGACCATGTCGCAACGCCGAATGACGCACGGAAGATACTTGGACTGAGCGCCAGCAACGCCTGAGCCGTCCGTCGGCGCAGCAACGGACGGTTGCGCCAGCCGTGCGCATGACGCGGTCCGGCGCTGCGAAGATCGCGGTCGCGTTCCCGGTTCCGATCGCGCAGAGTTGTTCTGGGATTTTCAACTCCAGCTGGACGCAAGAGACAACCATGATCGTTCGCTACGAATCCGACGGCTCGATTGTCATGATCACCCAGAACGATCATGCCCAGCTCTCGGGCCTGTTTGCCGCGCATTGGGGCAACGAAAAATTCGAGAAGCCGCGGCCCTATGGCTCCTTGGTGCGCGCCGCGATGTTTCACGATCGCGGCTGGATTCGCTACGAGACCGGCCCGCAGATCAACCCCGCAACCGGCAAGACGCCGAACTACCGGGAAGTCCCGAACGACGAAACGCAGCTTGAGGCGTTTGAATGGGCTGGCGACTGGCTCGGCGCCATCGACGCTTATGCGGGACTGATGATCGCCAAGCACCGCACCGGCCTGTGGCAAGGCCGCTACGGCGTCATCACGTCACCGCCGGCAATTCAGCGCGGCAAGCTGCCGCCGCCGATCGAGGCGTTCATCGCGCGCAGCGAAGCCAAGCAGAAGGTCACGGCCGATAGGCTGGATCAGGCAGAACTGGCGACCAACTACAACCTGCTGCAGGTCTGGGACATCCTTTCACTCTATATTTGCAGTACCGAGGTGCTGAAGCCCGACCGCGTCGAGCCCGTCCCGGTCGGCTATTCCGGCAAGGCCGGTGTCGGCATGACGCTGACGCCGCGCGATGGCGCTACGATCGCAATCGATCCGTACCCGTTCGATCAGGCCTCTCTCACCGCCAGCGTGATTTTCCGCCGGCTGCGGCAGACTCAGTTTAAGGACTCCGCGGAGTTGCAAGCGGTGTATTTCAAGACTGCGCCGCAGATCGCACCATTCACGCTGGTGCCGGCGTAGCGGCGTGGTACGTTTGCGTGAGGGATTTTAAGCAGGGTACCTTTTAAGCAGGGCACCAAGGGGGGTGAAATGATTGTTCGGGTTCAAAGCTTGCTGGCTGCGGCGATCCTCTTTGCCGCGGCGATGTTTGTAGCACCAGCCGCCGTAATCGCTCAGGGGCCGCCTTCCTGGACGCAGGTCGGCCAGTTGATGTGCAATGTCGACCCCAGCGTCGGCTTTATTTTTGTCGGCCATCAACCGATGCAATGTACCTTCAGCCCGGCGGCCCCAGGCGCGGCACCGCATTATTACGACGGCGCCATCAACACTGTCGGCCTCGACGTTGGCGTGAGCGCCGGCAGTATTCTGGGCTGGGCCGTGTTTGCGCCGACTTCCGGCGTCGCCCGGGGCGCGCTCTCGGGCGAATATGTCGGAGTCACCGGCGATGTTGGCCTTGGCATCGGCGCCGGGGCCAACGTTCTGCTCGGCGGGTCGGCGCGAACTTTCGCTCTTCAGCCGCTTTCCCTGCAAGGTTCAGTCGCCATCAACGTTGTCCTTGGAGTTTCGTCGCTCAAGTTGCGGCCGGCGACTTGGAGATAATCGGGAGCGGCTCAGCGCTCGGCGAGCACCACTAGCGAACACTAGCGCGGCAGCAGAAGTATCTTGCCGATGGTGCCGCGACTTTCGATCGCGCGATGGGCAAGGGCGACATCTTTCAGACTGAAAGTGCTGTCGATCCGCGGCTTGAGTTTGCCTTCCGACAGCCAGCGCAGCACGTCGTCGCCGCGCTGGCGGCGCTCCGCCTCGGTCGCCGCGTAATAGGAAAGACCCGTCCGCGTCAGATAGACGGCGCCGGCAGTCAGCAATTGCCGAACATCAATCGGCGGCACCAGTCCGCTTGCTTCGCCGTAGAGCGCGAGCAGACCGCGCAGGCGCAGACAGGCGAGGCTCTGCTCGAACGTGTCCTTTCCGACCGCGTCATAGACCACATCGACGCCTCGGCCGCCGGTCGCGCGCTTGGCAAGATCGGCGAGGTTGCCATCGGCATAGACCGCGACATGGTCCGCGCCATTCGCCGCCGCGACCGCGGCTTTCGCGGGCGTCGAGACGGCGCCAATCACCATGGCGCCGCGCAGCTTGGCGATCTGCGTCAGCAGCAGGCCGACGCCGCCGGCTGCCGAGTGGACCACGCACGTGCTGCCGGCTTCGAGCGGATAGGTGGAGCACGCCAGGTAATGCGCGGTCATTCCCTGGAACAGTGCGGCGGCCGCCGTCTCGCAGCTCAGATTGTCCGGTACGGCGAAGACCTGCGCTGCGGCGATCGTTTTCCAGCGCGCGTAGGAGCCGGGCGAGTGCACCCATGCGACCCGGTCGCCGGGATGAAATCCGCCGGTGTTCGCGCCGGCTTCGCGGACGACGCCCGCGCCTTCGGTGCCGAGCGCAAGCGGTAGCGGCTGCTTGTAAAGTCCGCTGCGCAGCTGCGTGTCAAAGAAGTTCACGCCGGCGGCTTCGACTTCGATCAGGAGCTGATCGGGCTCAATCGGCGGCAGCGGCAGCTCATCGATTGTCAGACAATCGGGCCCACCATGCTGGTGCACCCGGACGACGGTGTTGGAGATCATTTCACTGGATCGCGCAATGAGGCAGGGGTTCCACCGTCACTCTGCGGTGCAATCGCAAAGCCGGTCAAGGCAAGTGCGTTGCAAGTGTGTTGCAAGGGACATGGCGCGCAACCGGCCATTGGCGCGTGTGAGCAAACCTGGTGCGCCTTGCCGCAGTACCGCTGGCACGTGGCTTGCTTTATGCTGCATAGCAAGTGGTCCGCAGATCTCCATGAATCCGGTACGTGCCGCCACGGTTTCGCCTCGCACCAGCGCCGACATCGCGCAGCCGCTCATCGTTGCGCGCGGCCTTTCCAAGACCTATGGGGCGGCTGATGCGCAGGTGACGGCGCTGAAGAATCTCGATTTCGAAATTTACGACGGTGAGTTCGTCTCGGTCGTCGGACAGAGCGGCTGCGGGAAGTCGACGCTGCTCAAGGTGCTGGCCGGGCTGCTGCCGTATTCAGCGGGATCGATCGAGCTTAACGCCAAGCCGTTGCGCGGCCCGAGTCCGGAGGCGGCGGTCGTGTTCCAGTCACCGGTTCTCCTGCCGTGGCGCACGGTCATCGAGAATGTGCTGCTGCCGATTGAATTTCGCAGGCTGCCGGTCGTGAACTACCGGCAGAAGGCCGTCGATCTGCTGGCGCTGGTCGGCTTGCAGGATTTTGCGCGGCGCTATCCGTTTGAACTCTCAGGCGGCATGCAGCAGCGTGCCGCGATCGTCCGCGCGCTGATCCAGGACCCGCGTCTTCTGCTGATGGATGAACCCTTCGGCGCGCTCGACGCGATGACCCGCGAGCAGATGAATCTGGAGCTGATGCGGATCTGGGGTGCCAGCCGCAAAACCGTGTTCTTCATCACCCATTCGATCGCCGAGGCGATCTTTCTGTCCGATCGCGTCTTTGCCATGACGACGCGCCCCGGCACCATCGCCGACGTCATCGCGATCGATCTGCCGCGGCCGCGCGACCTGTCGATCATCAATACCGAGCGCTTCGGCCGTTATGCGGCCCGTTTGCACTCCTTGTTGGATGCGCAGGGAGGGATGTTCTGATGACAATACAGGCCGCTGAGAGAGCGCGTGCCAGGGTGGCAGCTCCTTCACCGTCGGAATCGCTGCGCAGCTTTGTGCGGCGCTATCCGCAATTCACCATCTCGCCGGCGATCCTGGTTGCGCTCGTCATCTGTTGGTGGCTTGCGACCGACGTGTTCGGCGCTCCGGCCTATATCGTGCCGGCGCCGGAGCAGGTGCTGCGAGCGCTGATCAATGGTCTCGGCCGCGCACCATGGGACACGGGCGGCTACTGGTATCACGCCGGTGTGACGGTCTGGGAAGCGCTGCTCGGGCTCGCGATCGGCTCGGTGCTCGGGGCGATCCTGGGCTTTGCCATCTGCCATTGGCCGATCCTCGGGCGAAGCTGGTATCCGTACATCGTCGGCTTTCAATCGCTGCCCAAGGTCGCGCTGGCGCCGCTGATGGTGGTGTGGTTCGGCTTCGGCCTGCAAGGCAAGGTCTTCATCACGGCGGTGATCACCTTCTTCCCGGTCCTGGTGAACACCATGGCGGGCTATCAGTCGGTCGAGCCCGAGCGGATCGAACTGGCGCGCTCCTGTAACGCCAGCGAATGGCATCTGTTGTCGAAAATCATTCTGCCGAGCTGCCTGCCGTTTCTGTTCGCCGGATTGAGCGTCGCATCGGTGCTGGCGATCCTCGGTGCGGTGGTCGGCGAGTTCGTCGGCGCCAGCGCCGGGCTGGGCATGCTGTTGATGCAATACGATCAGCAGATGGAGCTTGCGCCGATGTTCGCGGTCATTCTGCTGTTGGCCGTCATCGGCTATCTCATGAACTACGCCATGCAACTGTTCGAGCGGCGCTATTGCTTCTGGGCCCAGCGCATGAATGCATCGCACCGCCCGTGATCTTGTCCCGCCGCTCTCGCCTGGAGACCGCACCATGCTGACACGATTGAGCCGCGTCGCCCTCGTATTTGCTGTTGCCGCCATGTGCAGCGTTCGCGCCGATGCGCAAAGCCCGCAGAAAATGACCCTGGTGCAGATGCACCCGATCATGGGCGTGGGCGAGGAGATATTTCTCTACGCGGTTCCCAAGCACCTCGGCTATTTCGCAGCCGAAGGGCTCGACGTCAGCATCCAGAATACCCAGACCGGAATGGTTTCGGCGCAGCTGCTGCAGTCCGGCAACGCCCAGGTCGGCACGACCGCTGGTGATGCCGTGCTCGCAGTGCGCGAGCGCGGCGGCGATCTGATCTCGATCTTCAATCTCAAGCGCAATCCCGGAACGTTTCTGATCGTGTTGCCCAACTCGCCAATCAAGAAAATTGCGGACCTCAAGGGCAAGACCATCGGCGCACCGTCGTTTGGCGCCGGCGGCGGACTGGAGCTGAAGGAGAATCTGGCCGAGATGGGCATCAAGCCCGATCAGTACACTGCGATTGCGACCGGGGCCGGCCCTTCAGCGATCGCGGCGCTCAGAAGCGGGAAGATCGACGCGCTCGTGGTGTGGGACGCGATGCTGGCGAATGCTGAAAACACCGGACTGACATTGCGCATGATCGATATTCCGCTGCAGGATGGCGTGGTCGGCACGACGCTGGCGACATCGGCGGCATTCGCAGACGCGCACCCCAAGGAAGTCGCCGGCTATTGCCGCGCCATGACCAAGGGCCTCGTCTTCACGATGACCAACAAGGCCGCTGCGGTCCGCATCCTGTGGGACGAGTTTCCAAACATCAAACCGGCGGGCGTCGATGACACAACCGCGCTCGCGCATGGCGTCCACGTCATGGATCGTTTCCTTGACATGGCGTTGCAGGGGCAGCCCGCAAATGCGCCGCTCGGCGCCTTCATCCCGGCGAATTGGGACAATACCGTCAAGGCCTTCAAGACGATGGGCACGCTCAAGGGCACCGAGCCGGCGAGCGCGGCGTATTCGACAAAATTCTTGTCGGCCTGCAACGACTTCGACCGCGCTGCCATCGTCGCACAGGCGAAGAACTGGAAGCAGTAAGCGACGCCTCCTGGATTTTTCACGCAAGCAAAAGGCCCGGGATTTCTCCCGGGCCTTCGCATTCACGTCGCCTGAAACGTGAACTTAGAAGTCCATTCCGCCGCCGCCGCGGCATCGGGGGCATCGGCTCTTTCTTCTTCGGCAGTTCGGCGATCATCGCCTCGGTGGTGATGAGCAGCCCCGCGACCGAGGAAGCGCCCTGCAGCGCCTGGCGCACGACCTTGGTCGGGTCGATGATGCCCTTCTTCACCATGTCGACGTATTCGCCGCCCTGGGCGTCGAAGCCGAAGCCGTAGGTGTGGTTCTCCAGAATCTTGCCGACGATGACGGAGCCGTCCTCGCCCGCATTGGTGGCGATCTGCCGGGCCGGAGCCTGCAGCGCCTTACGGACGATATCGACGCCGTGCTTCTGGTCCTCGTTCGAGGTGCGGACCTTCTTGAGCGACTCGGTGGCGCGCAACAGCGCCACGCCGCCGCCGGGCAGTACGCCTTCCTCGACCGCGGCGCGGGTCGCGTGCATCGCGTCGTCGACGCGATCCTTGCGCTCCTTCACCTCGACCTCGGTGGCGCCGCCGACGCGGATCACCGCGACGCCGCCGGCGAGCTTGGCCAGACGCTCCTGGAGCTTCTCGCGGTCGTAGTCCGAGGTGGTCTCCTCGATCTGCGCCTTGATCTGCGCGATGCGCTCCTCGATGTCCTTCTTCTTGCCGGCGCCGTTGACGATCGTGGTGTTCTCCTTGTCGATCGTCACCTTCTTGGCGCGGCCGAGCATGGCGAGCGTCACGTTCTCGAGCTTGATGCCGAGATCTTCCGAGATCGCCTGGCCGGCGGTCAGGACGGCGATGTCCTGCAGCATGGCCTTGCGGCGATCGCCGAAGCCCGGCGCCTTCACGGCCGCGACCTTCAGGCCGCCGCGCAGCTTGTTGACCACGAGGGTGGCGAGCGCTTCGCCTTCCACGTCCTCGGCAACGATCAGGAGCGGCTTGCCGGTCTGCACCACGGCCTCAAGCAGAGGCAGCAGTTCGTTCAGCGCGGAGAGCTTCTTCTCGTTGATGAGGATGTAGGGGTCTTCCATCTCAACGCGCATCTTGTCGGCGTTGGTGATGAAATACGGCGAGATGTAGCCGCGGTCGAACTGCATGCCCTCGACCACGTCGAGTTCGGTCTCGAGGCTCTTGGCCTCTTCGACCGTGATCACGCCTTCGTTGCCGACCCGCTTCATCGCGTCGGCGAGGAATTGCCCGATCTCCTTGTCGCCGTTGGCCGAGATGGTGCCGACCTGGGCGATTTCGTCGTTCGAGGTGATCTTCTTCGAGTTCTTCTTCAGCTCTTCGACCACGGTCTCGACCGCGATATCGATGCCGCGCTTGAGATCCATCGGGTTCATGCCGGCGGCAACCGCCTTGGCGCCTTCCTTGACGATCGCAGCGGCGAGCACCGTCGCGGTCGTGGTGCCGTCACCGGCGATGTCGGAGGTCTTCGAGGCGACCTCGCGCACCATCTGCGCGCCCATGTTCTCGAACTTGTCCTCGAGCTCGATTTCCTTGGCGACGGTGACGCCGTCCTTGGTGATGCGGGGAGCGCCGAACGACTTGTCGAGCACGACGTTGCGGCCCTTGGGGCCGAGCGTCACCTTGACGGTGTTGGCGAGAATGTCGACGCCGCGCAACATCTTGTCGCGCGCATCGACCGAGAATTTTACTTCTTTGGCAGCCATTAGAGCTTCACTCCTGTTGTCCAGTCGTCACCCTGAGGTGCGAGCGGCTATGCCGCGAGCCTCGAAGAGCGACGTGGTGCTGAGCTGCATCCTTCGAGGCTCGACCTTCGGTCGAGCACCTCAGGATGAGGGGTTTGGTGTTACGCGGCCTTCTTCTTCGCCACGGGCTCGTCGATGATGCCCATGATGTCGGACTCCTTCATGATCAGGAGATCCTGGCCGTCGATCTTGACCTCGGTGCCGGACCATTTGCCGAACAGCACGCGGTCGCCGACCTTGATGTCGATCGGGATCAGCTTGCCCGCCTCGTCGCGGCCGCCTGGGCCGACAGCGGTGACCTCGCCCTGCGAGGGCTTTTCCTTGGCGGTGTCCGGAATGATGATGCCGCCTGAGGTTTTCTCATCGGCATCGATGCGCTTGACGACGACGCGGTCGTGAAGCGGACGAAATTTCATGGTGTCCTCCTAAGCTACTGAATGAACGTGTAAAGTTGCCGGGTTGCGCGGCCTCCCTGGAGTCCCTCGGCTGACCGCTTGGCGGCCACATAAGGACATCGCTTTTTGCCCGCAAGGGGACGCTGAAAATTTATTAGCACTCCTGCCGGCGGATTGCCAACAATTTTGCGCGTTGGCTAACTGCCTGCGGTTCCTTGCAAAATCAAAAATAAAGCGCCTCCGGGCTCGCAACTGCCCACGGCAGTTCGGGTTGTCGCATGGGAACAGCCGGAACTCGATGGAGCCAGACCGGCATTGTTAGCAGGGCCGCGTCTATGCTGCTAATGCCTTGAACTTAAACAACTTATTCAAATTTGAGGCTTGTAATGGCATGGCGACTCTCGGAGCATTCCCGCTGAAGGGGATGGAGGGTACGATGGTGTCGAAGGAGACAACGGTTTCGAAACTTGGTCGCGTGTCACAGGACTTTCGCCGGCAGCTCGAAGGCTATGGGCTGACGACCGCCAACATTCTCTACCGGCGGCCGGATCACCCTTGGCTGCTACAGACCTACGTCTGGCAGGACTATGATCTGTGCCCGAATTTTCCGGTGCTCAATAAATTCCTCAATTTCTGGCTGGAGAAGATTGAGGGCCCGCTGCATTCGGTGACGGTTGCGCACGCCAAGCTGATCAAGCCGGCGGAAATCCGCGCCGTCGACGGCGAGTTCAGGTTGCACTGACTCCTCGTCATTGCGAGGAGCGAAGCGACGAAGCAATCCAGACATTGAGCCGAAGACTGGATTGCTTCGCTGCGCTCGCAATGACTGGCTAGGGCGTGATCACTCCCACGATCGCCCCGAGCAGACACGTCGTAAGCGTGCCGGAGACGATCGACTTCAAGCCCAGCGAGATCACTTCGCCGCGCTTTGCCGGGCACATGGTCGACAGCCCAGCGATCATGATGCCGAGCGAGCCGAAATTGGCGAAGCCGCACATGGCGTACAGCATGATCAGTCGCGAACGCGGATCGAGCGCGTCCTGTGGCAGCGCGGCGAGCTGTAGATAAGCGACAAGCTCGTTCAAAATGGTCTTGATCCCCATCAGGCCGCCGGCCGTCACCGCCTGCGACCAGGGGATGCCGAGGAGCCAGCACACCGGCGCCATGATCCAGCCCAGCGCACGCTGCATCGTCAGGGGCGCGCCGAGAAAATCCGGCAACAGACTGAGGATGGCGTTGGCGAGATAGACCAGCGCCACGAACACGATCAGCATGGCGACGATGTTGAGCAGGAGCTCGAGGCCCGCGCCGGTGCCTTTGACGATGGCGTCCATCGTGGAGTCGAACGGCACGCCGATGTCGTCGAGCTTGCCCCCGGTGTGCTGCGCCTTGGCGTCGGGCACCATGATGAGGCTGATCAGGATCGCGGCTGGGGCGCCGAGCACGGAGGCAACCGCGATGTGGCCCGCAGCATCGGGAATGGCGTTGGCCAGGATCGTCGCATAGAGCACGAACACGGTGCCGGCGATCCCGGCCATGCCGCCGGTCATGACGATGAACATTTCGCTGCGCGACAGCAGCGGCAGATACGGCCGGATAAACAGCGGCGCCTCGACCTGGCCGACGAAGATGTTGGCCGCCGTCGACAATCCTGCGGCGCCGCCGACATCGAGCGTCTTTTCGAGCGCCCAGGAAAATACGCGCACGATCGGCGGCATGATGCGCCAGTAGAACAACAATGACGACAGCACGCTCATCACCAGCACGACCGGCAGCGCCTGGAACGCGAGGATGAAATCCGAACCCGGCGTCTTGGCGTCGAAGGGCAGGGGGCCGCCGCCGATATAGCCGAACACAAACGAAGTCCCGGCCCTGGTCGCCGCGGCCACCGCTTCGACTGCACGATTGATCCAGCCGAAGGCGATTTCGGTCTGCGGCACCTTGAGCATCAGCAACGCGAGCACAAAGGTGACCGCGAGCCCAACGAGTACCGGCCGCCACGGCACCGCGCGGCGGTTCTCGCTGATCAGGAAAGCGAAGCCCAGAATGGCGATAACGCCAACCAGCGATTGCAGATTTTGCAGCACGAATGGAGCCCCGATTCCCCAGCGGACAGAGCTTAGCCCACGCCTGTCCGCGTCGTCATCGGTAACGGGAATCGGCATCGGGCTCCGGCGATCGAAAATCCCCATCGGCAAATATCAGAAAATCAATTGGGCACGGACACTTAGACGTTTTTGCCCTCTTGTTGCAGAACTATCACAGGATTGGCGGCCGATATCTGCTAGAAGTAACCCGTTGGGTTTAGGGGGCGACAGATGAAAAAAATCCTGGCGACAGCAGCTTTGCTCGCGACCGTTGCGACGGCGGCCCACGCGGCGGACATGCCGCTGAAGGCGCCACCGCCTGCGCCCGTATTCGATTGGGGCGGCTGGTACGTCGGCGCCAACCTTGGTTATAGCTGGGGACGGTCCTGGAGCGATGTGAACGGCACGACCAATATACCTTCGACCTTCGCGTTCACGACAACGTCGAACATGGACGGTTGGCTGGGCGGCGGTCAAATCGGTTACAACTGGCAATTCAACAGGAACTGGCTGTTCGGGCTTGAGGCCGATATTCAAGGCACCGGCCAGCGCGGCACAGCCTACGCGCCGACCTTTGCATTCACGCCTCCGCCCGGCATAGCAGTCTCGCCTACTGTTTTTGGCACCGGCTCATTGATGCAGAAACTGCCCTGGTTTGGCACCGTGCGCGGGCGGCTTGGATTTGAGCCCAGCGATCACTGGCTGCTCTACGCGACCGGCGGTCTCGCCTATGGCGAGGTCGATTCGACCGCCACCGCCACCACCACAGCGGGGCCAATAACTCTGGCCTCGTCGTCGTCCGTCAACAATACGAGGCTCGGCTGGACGGTCGGCGCGGGGTCCGAATGGTGGCTGTGGGATCGGTGGAGCGCGAAGGCTGAGTACCTCTACGTGGATCTTGGCCACGTCAACAACACCTTCACCTTCACCGGGCTGGGCGCTGGTGGTTTTGCCACTGCGTCAATTAGCTCGCACGTTACCGACAACATTTTCCGGGTCGGTGTCGACTATCACTTCGGTCACTGATCGGGGCGCGCTTCCCCGCTCACTGGCCACACGGCCAAGCCGAGTATGAACAAAAACGGTCCGGCACCGCCGGGCCGTTTTTTTATTCTCCATCCCTTGCGGGCGGGGTCGCCGAGCGGCCTCGCTCACAATATTCTCTATTCGCTCACAATGTTTTCGCGCGGCCGGGACCATGTGGAACCTGAACGGCTGTTGCCGCAATTGCCCAAATCCGCCGCCGCGCGGCTCTAATTTCGCCGCCGCGGCCTATTCTGATGCATCTGTTTTTCAAACACCCGTTTGAGGGAGAAACAGGATGAAAATCATCACGAGACTGATGGTGGGGGCGGCTGCACTCGCGCTCGGCGCCGCCACCATTCCGGCGGCGCACGCCGCCGATATGCCGATGCCGCAGGCTCAGGCGCCGGCCTATTATCCGCCGCCGGTGCAGGCTTATGCCTATCCGCCGCCCCCGCCGCCGGTGGCGTATTATGCACCGCCCCCCGTCGCCTATTACGCGCCGGCCTATCCGGTTTATGCGGCGCCTTACTATGCGCGCGCGGGCTACTGGCGCGGCTACGGCCCGCGTTTCGCGTACGGCTACGGACCGCATTTCGCTTATGGCTACGGCCGCGGCCACTGGGGCCATGGCTGGCGTCGCTGAGCAGAAATTCCCTCGCCCGGCCGCGAAGCGGCCAGGTGAGGGCTTTCCTTGAAACACTACTCCAGCGCCTTGAAGCCCGAGGCCTTCACCACCGGGCGCCAACGCGCGATTTCTTCCTTGATCCAGGCGGTGAATTCGGCGCTGGTCATGGATGCCGGTTCGGTGCCGAACTTCGCCAGGCTGTCGATCATTTGCTTGGATGCCGCAGCCTTGCGTATCGCGGCGTTGAGCGCGGCGATGGTCGTGTCCGGCGTCTTGGCCGGCACGTAGACGCCAGACAACGAGTTCGACCACGACGTTGAAACCTTGCTCCTTCATGGTCGGCACGTCTGGCAGAAACGGCGTGCGTGTCTCGCCCGTGACCGCCAGCGCCCGGATTTTGCCGGCGCTGGCGAACGCCATGACTTCGCTCACCGGATTGACGCTCGCCGGCACGTGCCCGCCGATCAGATCTTCCATCGCCGGCGCGCCGCCCCGGTAGTGCACCGGCGTCAGCGCGACTTTGGCCTCTTGTGCCAGCATGACGGTGGTGAAATGCGGCGTCGCGCCCGGCGACGTATCGGCGACGTCGGCTTTGGTCGGATTAGCCTTGCACCAAGCGATGAAATCTTTGAGCGTTTTCACGTCGGCCGGCACGCCGGGCCCGACGACCAGAACCAGCGCGCCCTTCGCCGCCGGCCCGACCGCGACGAAGTCCGTGACCGGATCGTATTTCAGCGATTTGAAGCTCGACGGGTAGAGCGTCATGGGAAAATCGGGTGTGAACAGCATCACACTGCCGTCCGCCGGCGCGTTCTTGACATACTCGACCGCAAGCCGTGCGCTGGCGCCCGGCCGGTCCTCGACGATGATGCTCGAGGCGTAATCGCCCTGCAGCGATTGAGCGAGCACGCGTGCGACGATGTCGGTGCCGCCGCCGGCCGGAAAGCCGACGATGATGTGCACCACCTTGTCGAGCGTTGCCGCGCGTGCGCCTGCCGCGCCACCGGCCGCAATGACGCCGATCGCAGCGCCGAGCGTTTGACGACGGTTGAGCATGAAACCTCCCGGATTTTTCTTGTCGTGCAGTTTGCATCATCTGCCGTACGACGCCAAAGGCAAATGCTCAGTGTCATGCTCCGCCGGAGCATCTGATGTTGATGGTCTTGCTGGGGGACGCCTACCCGATGCCAACGCCCCGGATCAGCGCATAGCTCATCAAGCCAAGCACGATCAGTGATGCTGTCACGGCGAGCGTCACCCGCACGCCGGTGCGCGCCACGGCGCGCACATCGACGCCGAGCCCGAGCCCGGCCATGGCGATGGTGGTGAGGAACGCCGCCGTGCCAGTGATAGGCCGCAGCAAAACCATTGGAATGAGGCCGGCCGAGCGCAGCAGCAGTGCCGCCAGAAATCCGGTGATGAACCATGGCACCAGTTCGCTGAGCCGCAGGCCGCGCCGGTTGGAACGGCTTTCTGGATCGCGCAGGCCGCCGGCGAGCAACGAAAAGCCCAAGACCACCGGGCCAAGCATCAGCACGCGGACGAGCTTCACGACCGTTCCGACCTGGTTGCTCAGCGCCCCGATCGGCAGCGTTGCGGCCAGCACCTGCGGCACGGCGTAAACCGTAAGGCCCGCGAGAACGCCGTATTGTGTCAGGCTCAATTGCAGGAGCGGCACAAGCAACGGCAGCGTCAGTACGACGATGACGCCGAGCACCGCGGTGAAGGAAATCGACGACGCGATATCGTCGCCGTCGGCCCCGATCACCGGCGCCACAGCCGCGATCGCCGAGTTGCCGCAGATTGAGTTGCCCGCTGCGATCAGGATCGACAGCCGCTGCGGCAGACCGAGCGTGCGGCAGATCAGATAACTCCCGCCGATCCCGACCGCGACAATGACGGCGATGCCGACGATGAGGTGCAGGCCGAGCGCCATGATCGTGGTCGCGCTCACGGAAGCGCCGAGCATCACGATCGCGCATTCGAGCACGAACTTGGCGGAGACATTGATGCCGGGGTTCCAGCGCGGGCCGGGTTTCCACGCGGTGCGGACGGCCACGCCGATGAGGATCGCCAGCACCAGCGCTTCGATATAGGGCTCGCCCGCGACGGCGGTCTCGACGTGCTGGAGGGCATAGGCGACGAGCGTGATCGCGATGCAGAGCAGCATGCCCGGCGCTAGTCGCTGCAGATAAGCACCCAACGTTCCAGCCCCTTACTAGAAAATCCTTCGCCGCATACGCTAAGTGCGGCAATTGCATTCTCACTTATAGCAGCTCCGAAGCGAGCGCGTCCTGCCCAATGGTGGACATCGATGCACCGGGAATGGGCGAACGGGCGCGCGCATGCGAGAATTGGTCGCCCATCCAAGGAGGCCCAGATGCGCGTTCGCTTCGACTTCGGTTCGCTGACGCTCGACGCCGAACTTGCCGACACACCGACTGCGAAGGCGATCGCCGCGGCGCTGCCGTTCGAGGCGTCGGCTCTCACCTGGGGCGAGGAGGTGTATTTCGAAATTCCAGTCCAGGTGGCGCGTGAGAAGGATGCGCGCGCGGTGGTGACGCCCGGAGAGATCGCCTACTGGCCCGATGGTCATGCCATCGCTATCGGCTTCGGCCGTACGCCGATCTCCAAGGGCGATGAGACGCGGCTCGCCAGCCCCTGCAACATCTGGGCGAAGGCGCTAGCCGACGTGAAAGCGCTCAAGGCGGTCAGGGGAGGGGCGAAGATCAAAGTCCATGTCGTCGAGTAGCTTTGGAAAGCTCTAATGGTTCGGCGGCTGCGCGTTGTCGCCGTGCCGCCGCGCGAAGGTGATGGTGAGGTCCCAGGCGTTGCGAATGTTCACCAGCAAAAGGAGCAGCAGCGATGCCGCGAGAACGATCGGTGCCCGCGGCGACGACATCATGACGAGGAAAGCGGCGCCCGCAATCCCGGCGTAAGCGACAAACGGCCAGGCCCCATACGCAAAGCGATCGACAAGTTCCGATTTGCTGTCGCGAAACAGCCGCATGGTGATCACGACCGAACCGGCGAGCCCGACGGCGCCGCAAAGCCCGATGATCGCACCGAGCGTGGCGCTGCCGAGCGCCGGAATCAGTATCACCAGGCTGATGAACAGGACGCTGCCATAATGCAGGATGATCGGGCTGAGATAGAGACGCGTTCCGGTCGCCCGTTCGCTGGTCAGAAGGCCAACGCCCACGGAGGCGGCGACGAACAGCAGCGCGACGAGAGTGGCCGCCGCTGTGCCGAGCAGCCCGTAAAATTCGTGCCAGCCCGCGAACATGAACAAATATCATCCCCGTCCGACATATGGCATCAGGTTCGCCATCACCGTCATGAACAGCACGTTGGTGTCGAGCGGCAGGCTCGCCATGTAGACCACGGCGCGGCCGACGTCGTCGGCCGCCATGCGCGGCTCGATCATCTTGCGGCCGTCGGGTTGCAGCACGCCTTCGCCCTGCACCATGCGCTCGGTCAGTGGCGTCGCGGCGTTGCCGATGTCGATCTGGCCGCAGCAGATATCGTACGGCCGGCAGTCGAGCGCGGTCTGTTTGGTGAGACCGGTGACGGCGTGTTTGGTCGCGGTGTAGGGCGCCGAGCCCGGGCGTGGCGTGTGCGCGGAGATCGAGCCGTTGTTGATGATGCGGCCGCCGCGCGGGTCCTGCGCCTTCATGATCTTGATGGCTTCCTGCGTGCACAGGAACAGCCCGGTCATGTTGGTGGCGACCACGGCCTGCCAGCGGTCAAACGGAATTTCGTCGATTGGCATCGCCGGTGCGCCGATGCCGGCATTGTTGAACAGGACGTCGAGCCGGCCGTAAGTTTCCTTGGTCTTGGCGAACAGCGCCTTGATCGAGGCGGGATCGGCCACGTCCGCGGATACCACGAGCGTCTCCCCGTTGGCCTCACGCGCCACCTCTTCGAGCTTGTCCTTGCGCCGTCCGGCCAGCACGACCGCATAACCTTCGCGCAGCAGCGCCAGCGACGCCGCACGGCCGACGCCCGTGCCTGCTCCGGTCACCATTGCGATTTTTTGCGCCGCCATTGCGTCCTCCCACAACCGTCATTCCGCAAGCCGCGACAGCGGCTGTCCGGAATCCATAACCACGGATCGTGACGTTGCGGAAGAGCCGAGACGAGTTTTTGACGGTGGTGATTATGGATTCCGGGCTCGCGCTCGGCGCGCCCCGGAATGACGCTGTGGGCTCAGCTCGCCAGCGCGATTTCCTCGTCGGGGCTGCCGACGCGGTACTTTTCCGGGGTGGCGAGGCGGGCGTCGATGTCGCTTGCAGGGCCCGGGCGGCCGAAGCGATAACCCTGCATCGAATGCACGCCCGCGGCGCGCAGGAACAGATGCTGTTCGGGTGTCTCGACGCCTTCGGCAGTGACCTTCATGCCGAGACCGCGGCCGAGGCTGACCACGGCGTGCACGATGGCGGCGGCATCGGGTGCCTTCTCGATGGCGCGCACGAAGCTGGAGTTGATCTTGAGTTTGTCGAACGGGAAGCGCCGCAGATAGAGCAGGCTCGAATAGCCGGTGCCGAAATCGTCGAGCGCAAAGCGCACGCCGATCGCTTTGAGCCGGAGCATCGACAGTTCGGCCGTTTCCAGATTGCCGAGCAGCGTGCTCTCGGTCAGCTCCAGCTCGAGACGGCCGGCGTCGAAATTGGTCTCCTTGAGGATGCGTTCGACCACGTCGACGAAGTCGGAGCGGCGGAATTGCAGCGGAGAGACGTTGACCGCAACCGTCAGATTGGGCCAGTCGCGGCCATCGAGGCATGCGCGGCGCAGCATCCACTCGCCAAGCTCGATGATAAGCCCGGAATGCTCGGCGATCGGAATGAATTCCGACGGCGGAATCTCGCCAAGCTTCGGATGGGTCCAGCGCGCCAGCGCCTCGATGCCGATCACCTTGTCGCCAGCGGCGTTGACAATCGGCTGGTAGGCCGATCGCAGGCCGTCGTTCTGGATCGCCTGGTGAAGATCGCCCTCGAGCAGCTTGCGATTGGACAGGTCGGCGTCCATCGCCGCGTCATAGATGCAGGCGCGGTTGCGGCCCTCGTTCTTGGCGCGGTACAGCGCCATGTCGGCGTAGCGGAGAATGTCGGCGGCGTCGCGCGAACGGCGGTCGATCACCGCGATGCCGATCGACGCGCCGATGATGATGTTGTGGCCGTTGATCAGATAGGGCGCGCAGACCGCGGTGATGATGCGGCCGGCTATCGCCTGCAGCGAATAGGAGTCCGAGGCGCAGGTGGTGATGATCGCGAACTCGTCGCCGCCGAGGCGAGCCACGAGATCGCTGCCACGTAGGATGCGGCTCAGCCGTTGTGTGACGTTGAGGATGAGCTCGTCGCCGATCGGATGGCCGAGCGTATCGTTGACGTCCTTGAAGTGGTCGAGATCGATGTAGAACACCGCGGCCGACGGACCGCCGGCGCGCACTTCGCTGATCACGGTTTCCAGCCGCTCGCCGAAATAGATGCGGTTGGGCAGGCCGCAGACCGGGTCATGCATGGCCAGATGGCGCAATTGCGCTTCGCCTTCGGCCAGCGCTTCGGCGGTGCGGCGCATGTAGCGCATCACCAAGCCGACCAGCAGCGCGAAGCCTGCGAGTGCGATGGCGATGAACGGCGCCACGCTCATGACCACCTCGCGGCCCGGCGTCGACGGCTTCCAGGTGAAACGCGCAATCGGGTCGCCGCGGGTGTCGGCGATTTCGGTGATATAGTCACCGGGAGAAGGCGGTGCACCCATCCGGTGCAGGTCCGAGAGCTGCAGATCGTTGCCGATCTCGCGCATCATGGTTTCGTCGATATATTTTACCCCGACGACGATCGGCGCCTGGGCGTTGCCGGATCGCAACTCGTCGTCGTTGCCGACCGCAACCGCCGCGACGATCGCCGGGCGGCCGAGAAAGTGCTGGATCAGCGACGTTGTCGGGCCGGGCTGCCGCGGGTTTTGCGTCGCGAGTACGTCAAGCGTTCCGGCCGGCAGGGCGGCCAGACGGCCGCGCAACAGGTCGAGGCTGGTCGCGATGTCGAGGCGCACGTCAGCCGCGGTCGGCTCGGGCGCAGCGCGCGATTGGAGGAATTTGATCTGATCCGTGCCGTCGACAACCGCCACGGCGTCAATGTTGAAATAGGTCTGCAGCCAATTGCCGATATGTTTGACCCATTGCGGATCGTAGTTGGCACGGATGGCGGCTGCGCCGTGCGGTGTGCCGGCGACGCTGTCGAGCTGCCGAAGGACGCGGACGCCGTTGTCGGAGATGGCCTGCCGGATCAGCTGCTGCTCGCGACTGAATGAGACCTCGTCGGCGCGTTGCGCCGAGGTCAAAACCGCAACGACCACGCAGACGATCGCGACGGCAACGATCACGCCGATCGGCAGAACAAGGCTGACGCGGGCGCGGTCCCACCGCGACTGATGCGAGCCTTTGCTCTCCCCGGCAATACGCTGCTGCAGAGCAGACGGCACGCTCCGATCCCTGTTTTATTGTGGCTATTACGTAGATAGGGAGAAAACGTTGCAAATCGCTTGCAAATTAGCCGTGAGCTTGCTTGCAACGGGAACGAGTAGACGCGCGCCTAGGCCAATGTCGCTCAATTCGGTTGCAGGCTTAATTTTAGGTTAAGGCCGGCGGCGCGGTGCGGACCCGAGTTCAGGCACGTCGGCCATAGGGCGGCCGCGGGATGCCGATATGGGCGGCGCGCAGCGCCGCCGACCAGCGCTCCCGCAGATCGGTGAAATAGGGCTCCCCCGGCTCGATCCGGTAGATCAACTCGGCCTCGCAGGTATCGCGCCGCACGATCAAGAGGTCGATCGGCATGCCGACGCTCAAATTCGAGCGCATGGTCGAGTCGATGGAGACCAGTCCGACCTTCAGGGCGTCGTACAGATCCATGTCGAAACTGATCGCGCGGTCGAGCACCGGCTTGCCGTATTTGAGCTCGCCGATCTGCAGATAGGGGGTATCGGTCGTGCACTCGATGAAGTTGCCGGCCGAATAGATCATGAACAGCCGCATCCGCTCGCCCATGATCTGGCCGCCGAACAGAAACGAGACATCGAACGTAACGTCGGCGGCTTCGAGCGCCTTGCCTTCGGTCGCATGAATACTGCGGATGATGTTGCCGACCCGTTGCGCGGCCTGAAACATGGTCGGCGCGTTCATCAAGGTCTCGCGCTCGCCGGTTACGGGATTATCGTAGCCTTCGGTCAGGATGCTGAGCACCGACTGGCTGATCGACAGGTTACCCGATGACGCGATCGCCATGATGCGCTTCTTTGGGTCGGAGAAGACGTGCAGTTTGCGGAACGTCGAAATGTTGTCGACGCCCGCGTTGGTGCGGGTATCCGCGAACATCACAAGGCCTTCGCGCACGAGAATTCCGCCGCAATAGGTCATCGCACCGTCTGCTCCGCCAACCTTGCAGGACTTCTTATAACGGCAGCGCGCGAGTTGCGGCAACGCCGCCTATTGGCCAACCCGGATCGCCACTTCGAGGCTCTCTGAGCCGATGCCGAAACGGGTGCCGCGTACCGGGGCGGCGCCAAGCGAATCGAGCCCGATGGCGACGCGAACATAAGCCTCTGTCGGGCAGATCGCGTTGGCAGGATCGAAACCGACCCAGCCGAGGTCGGCCACAAAGGCTTCCGCCCAGGCATGGCCCGCCTCCTGATCGATGGTGCCGTCCGCGAGTTGCAGGTATCCCGCGACGTAGCGCGCCGGGATGCCAAGGCAATGCGCCGCGGCGATGAAGATATGCGTCAGGTCGCGGCAGACGCCGCGCTTGCCTGCAAACGCCTCTGCGGCATTCATCGGCGTATCGGTCAGGGCGAGGTCGTAGGCTATTTCGCCGTGAAGCCGTTCCAGCAACGCGTGCAAGGTGGCAAGCGTTGCGCCGCCTCCGCCGCGGACCTCCTCGGCCAGATTCGCGATCGCGGCGTCTGCCTGCGTCAGTGGCGTCTCACGCAGGAACAGGCCCGGCGGAAACCGCTCGACCGTGCCGCGGACCACGCCGTCGGTGCCGTGCGTTTCGACCTCGCCGTCGACCGCGACGCTCAATTGGCTAAACGGTCCGGTGGCGGTGAATACGTGCGTCATGTTGCCGAACGCGTCCTCGCGCGCCGACAGCCGGGCGTCCGGAGACACGTCGATGCGCCAGCGCACTACATACTGGCCATCGTGATTGCGCGGCGTGAGGCGAAGGAGCTGGATCGCACCCGATGCCGGCGGATCGTAATTGTAAACGGTCGAGTGGGCGATGTGCAGGCGCATTCAGATACGGGGTGACCGATTATCAGCGGCGGACGAAGAATAGGCCATGCGGACGGCGCTGTCTCGCATCGTTCGTCGCGATCCGACTGTTCTTTGTCACATCAAATATTGCTGCGCGACGGCAGTGCCCAGACGGTTATTGTCCTCGATGAAGCCGCCGATGAACTCATGCAGGCCTTGCTGGAAGACGTCTTCGATCTTGCTGTTTTCGAGCCGAGCCCGGACCGCGCGGGCCTGGCGCTGCGCCGGCCCCTGACGGCCGTAGGCGCCGGCGATGCGGTCGAGGTTCTGTACGAGATTTTCGTAACAGCTCGCCAGCGACCGCGGCATCTCGTCCTTGAGGATGAGCAGATCGGCAACGAGCCACGGCTTGACGTTCTCGCGGTAGACCCAGTGGTAGGCGGTCAGCGCCGAGACCGAGCGCAGGATCGCCGACCATTGGAAATAATCGAGCGGACCGCCGACGTGTTCCTCGGCTGGCAGCAGCAGATGATATTTGACGTCGAGAATGCGCGCGGTGTTGTCGGCGCGCTCAATATGGACGCCGAGCCGGGAAAACCAGTAAGCGTCGTTGCGCAGCATGGTGCGATAGGCGCTGCCGTCGAAGCGCAGCGAGGATTCCTGCACCCAACGCAGGAAACGCGCGAATTCCTCACGCGACGGCGGCCCGTTGCCCCACTTCTTCAGTTCGAGCCACGCCCCGTTGATGGTGTCCCACATTTCGATGGTCAGCGCGGTCCGCACCGCGCGGGCGTTATTGCGCGCGTTTTCGAAGCAGTTGCGGATCGAAGATGGGTTGCTGGACGAAAACGCCAGAAACTCGGTGACGGTCTCCTCGCTGGCCTCGGCGTGGGCGGCAAAGAACGCGCCGGCGCATCCGGCCGTGGCGACTGCGGATTCCCATTCGTTGCTCGCGCCCACATAATCGAGCGGTAGCGCACTCAGCCGCAGCGTCGTGTCCAGGATGCGGGCCAGATATTCGGCGCGCTCGACGTAGCGGGCGAGCCAGTAGAGATTATCGGCAGTGCGCGACAGCATCAGCGATCCAGAACCAAATCACCTTCCAGAACCCAACCACCTATCCGGGACCCATCATCTATCCAGAACCCATTATCTATCGAGGACCCACGTGTCCTTGGTGCCGCCGCCCTGGCTGGAGTTGACGACGAGCGAGCCTTTTTTCAGAGCGACGCGCGTCAGGCCGCCGGGCACGATGCGGATGCGGTCGCGGCCGGTCAGTACGAACGGCCGCAAATCCACATGGCGCGGCGCGATGCCCTCGTCGACGCAGGTCGGACAGGTCGACAGCGCCAAGGTCGGCTGTGCGATGAAGTTCTTCGGGTTGGATTTGAGCTTGGCGCGGAAGCCAGCGATTGTCGCTTTATCGGCCTTGGGGCCGACCAGCATGCCGTAACCGCCGGAGCCGTGCACTTCCTTCACCACAAGGTCCTCGAGGTGGTCGAGCACATAGGTCAGGTGCTCGGCTTCGCGGCAGCGCCACGTCGGCACGTTTTTCAACAGCGGTTCTTCGCCGAGATAGAATTTTACGATCTCGGGCATGTAGCTGTAGACCGCCTTGTCATCGGCGATGCCGGTGCCGACCGCGTTGGCGAGCGTGACATTGCCGGCCTGGTAGGCCGACATCAGCCCGGGCGCGCCGAGCGCGCTGTCCGGCCGGAACACGAGTGGATCGAGGAAATCGTCGTCGAGACGGCGATAGATGACGTCGACGCGTTTGAGGCCCTCGGTCGTGCGCATATAGACAACGTCGTCTCGGGTGACGAGGTCGCGCCCCTCGACGAGTTCGACGCCGAGTTTGTCGGCCAGAAATGAGTGCTCGTAATAGGCGGAATTGTGCACGCCCGGTGTGAGCAGGACGACTGTCGGGTCGGACGACGCGGTCGGCGGCGCCACCGATTTCAGCGTCTGCAAGAGCTCTTCGGGGTAATTCTCGACCGGCGCGATGCGATAGCGCGAGAACAGCTCGGGAAAGAACCGCAGCATGATCTCGCGGTTTTCGAGCATGTAGGAGACGCCGGACGGCGTGCGCGCATTGTCTTCGAGCACGTAGAAACTTTCGGCGTCGACGCGCACGACATCGATCCCGGCGATGTGCACGTAAATGTCGTGCGGCACCTTCTGGCCGTTCATCTCCGGGCGAAATACCGGGTTCTGAAAGACCAATTCCTCGGGAACGATGCCGGCGCGGAGAATTTCGCGGCGATGGTAGACGTCCTTGATGTAGGCGTTGATCGCCTTGACGCGTTGCTCGAGGCCGCGGCGCAACGTCTCCCATTCCGCCGCCGACAGAATGCGCGGAATGACATCGAACGGAATGAGGCGTTCCTGCGCCTCCGGGTCGCCGTAGACCGCAAAGGTGATGCCGATGCGGCGGAACAGCAGTTCGGCTTCGCGGCGGCGGAAGTCGAGCACGTCTGGTTTGATCTGCCCGAGCCAGTCGGACAGTGCGGCGTAGGCCGGACGCACCGCGCCGCCGCCGTCCCCAATACCCCGCATTTCGTCGAACATACTCTGCCCCGGCGTGCGGACGACTTGCGCCGCCGCCCACCCAGTACCGTAGCAAGCTTCGCGCCAGATCGGGCGGGAATGGGGAGGGCCGGGCGGCGCTCGCCGGCCGCCATTATGCTCAAGTTTTAGGCGGTGTGACTATCCTCGCGGCGCCCGCCATCGCCAATCCACTCCTCTTACTCCAGGCCGCCGCGGAACAGCCAAGCGGCGGACGACAACGTCACCGTGGCGATGACCGCCATGGGCCACAGATCGGGCATGAGGTCATGCAGGCTAGCGCCCTCAAGATAAACCCGGTGGGCGATATCGATCGCATAGCGCAACGGATTAAGGAGCGTGAAGTCCTGGAATACCTCCGGCATGTTGCTCAGCGGCGTCGTCAGTCCGGAGAGCAGCGCAAACGGCATCATGATGACGAAGGCGTAGAGCATCGCCTGCTGCATGGTGGCGACGACCGCCGACAGCATCAGCCCCATGCCCACGGCGGCCATCAGGAACAGCAGCAAGCCCGCATAGAGCGTCAGATAAGAGCCGACGAACGGTATGCGGAACCAGAGCTGCGCCACCAGGAGGATCAGCGTTGCCTGGATGAGGCCGATCAACACCGATGGTATCGCTTTGCCGACCATGATTTCGAACGGGCGGAACGGTGTCACCAGGAGCTGATCGAACGTGCCTTGCTCGCGTTCACGTGCAACCGACATTGCGGTCAGCAGCAGCGTCTGCAGGAATGTCAGCGTGCCGATCAGCGCCGGTATCATGTACCAGCGCGTTTCCAGATTGGCGTTGTACCAGGCGCGCATCGTGACCTGCAGCGGCGGCGGTGGCGTGCCGTGGCTCGCCGCCCAGTTGGCATTGAAGTTGTCGACGATGGCGCCGACGTAGCCGAGCGCCGTTCCGGCGGTGTTGGAGTTGCGGCCATCGGCGATGACCTGCACGTTCGCCGACAGGCCGGCCTCCAAGCGGCGCTGAAAGTCCTGTCCGATGACAATCACGAGCAGCGCGGTCTCCTGGTCGATGGCCGGCTTGATGTCCGTCTGGTTGTGAAGCTGCGCAACGCGATGAAATACGCCCGACCCGTCGAGCGATGCCAAAAGCTCGTAGGATGCAGCGCTGCGGTCCTGGTCCAGTACGGCGTAGGGCACGTTGCTCAGATCGTAGGTCGCCGCGTAGCCGAAGATCAGACATTGCAGGACGGGTGGCAAAAACAAGCTGACCCGGCTGCGCGGGTCTTTGAGGATCGCCAGCAGTTCCTTATGGATGAGCGCGAGAACGCGCAGGATCGCTTCCGCCATGGCGCTCACACCAGCCGTTTGGTTGTGACAGCCCGCGTCACCGCCAGCAGCACAACGGCCATGGCGGCGAGCACCGCGGCGTTAGGCAGCACCACCCCCCAGATATTGCCGGCCAAAAACAGCGTTTGCAGCAGGTTCACATAGTACCGCGCCGGCAGCGCGTAGCTGATGATGCGAATCACAGTCGGCATGCTGCGCAGATCGAACAGGAACCCGGACAGAAACAGTGCCGGCAGGAAGGTGATGACCATGGTCGCCATGCTGGCAACGAACTGACTTTTGGTGATCGAGGAGATCGACAGGCCGATCGCCAGCGAGACCAGGAGATAGAGCGTGGAAACGCCGGTCAGGATCAGCACCGAGCCGCGAAACGGCACGTCGAACAGGAATTTGGCCGAGAAGATGCACAGCGCGAGCCCGATCATGCCGAGCACGAAATAGGGGATCATCTTGGACAGAACGATTTCACCCGAGCGCACCGGCGTGACGAACAGCGCCTCCAAGGTGCCGCGCTCCCACTCGCGCGCCATGACCAGCGTTGTCAGGAACGCGCCGATCAGGGTCATGATCAGGACGACGAGGCCCGGCACGAGAAAATAATGGCTGTCGTTGGCCTCGTTGAACCACAGCCTGCTTTGCACCACCACCGAGCCGCCGCCCGATGCCGGATGGCCTTCGGCGGCGCGGCGCGCGAGATACTGGGCGATAGCGCCCTGGGCATAGCCCTCGATGATGCGGGCGCGATTGGCATCCGTTCCGTAGACAAGCAGCTGGACTTGCCCGGTACCGCTGTTGAGCTGGCGGGCGAAATCGGAACGGATACGGATGATGCCGTCGACTTTTTGCTGCAGCAGGAGCTCTTGGGCGCGCGGCAGCGACGTCGTCTCATGAGTTTCGAAATAGGGCGAAAGCGCAAAGCCCGCGGCGAGCTCAGTCGCGGTCGGGGAGGGCGCCTCGAGAACGATGGCGACCGGGACGTTCTTCACATCGAGTGACAGCCCGAAGCCGAACAGGAAGATCAGCAGCGCCGGCATGACGACGCCGATCGCGATCGCGCTCGGGTCGCGAAACAGCTGATAGGTCTCCTTGCGCACCAGTGCGCCAAGCCGGCGCAGCCGTGCCGGCGCGGTGGCGTGATACGAGTTTTTTCTTGCGATGAACTCGGTCATGACGCGGCCTGCGGTCTGTGCTCGCGCGCCTGCTCGACGATGCCGATAAAGGCATCCTCCATCGTTGTCCGATGCGCGTCGCGCGATGCCTGCTGCCGCACGCTCGCCGGCGTGCCTTCCGCAAGCATGCGGCCGCCGTCGAGGATCGCGATCCGATCGCAATACTCGGCCTCTTCCATGAAATGCGTGGTGACGATGACGGTGACCTGCTGCTGCGCCAGATGGGTGATGCGCTGCCAGAACTCGCGCCGCGCCAATGGGTCGGCGCCGCTCGTCGGTTCGTCGAGAAACAGGATCTGCGGCGCATGCAACAGCGCGGTCGCCATCGCCAGGCGCTGCTTGTAGCCGCCGGGCAACTGGCCGCTCGGCAGCTGCATCAGCGGCTCAAGTTCGAACTGGGCAAGTGCCCAGGAGATGCGCTCGCGTTTGCGCGCTGCCGCGCAGTCCGTAGGCGCTGGCGAAGAAATCCAGATTTTCAGCCACGGAGAGCTGCCCATACAGCGAGAATTTCTGCGCCACATAGCCGATCCGCTGGCGCGCCGACGCCCGCGCCCGCCGCAGGTCGAAACCGGCAACGCGCAGCGTCCCGGACGTGGCCGACAGCAGTCCGCACAGCATGCGAAAGGTCGTGGTCTTGCCGGCGCCATTCGGCCCAAGCAGGCCGTAGATTTCGCCACGATGGACTTCGAAGTTGATGTGATTGACGGCGATGAAATCGCCGAACTTGCGGACCAGGTCGCGTACCTCGATCACGGTCTCGCCGGCACCGGTCGCCGCGCCGGGATCGGCCGACGGCAACACGGACGGTCGCGGCGTCGCACCGCTTTGCTGGCGCAGCAGTGACATGAAGCCGTCTTCGAAGCGCGCCGGCACGGCAACGACGTGCAGTCCGTTCAGCAATCGATCCGGATCGGCACCGCCGCCGACGAAATGCACACGGCCGGCTTCGGGGACCGCGTCGATGATCGCGGGATCGTCGAGCAGCCGCGACTGCAGGTTTCGCGCCGGCTCGCCGGCGGGCGGATCGGCCTCGAAGCTGTGCCCTTCGGCGATGGCGGTGACTTCTTGCGGCCGTCCGCTCGCAAGCAGCTTGCCTTCGCGCAGCACAAAGACGCGGTCGCAGCGCTCGGCTTCGTCGAGATAGGACGTGCTCATTAATACGGTGAGGCCTTGCTCGCGCACCAGGCGCGCGATGATCTCCCACAATTCGCGCCGCGACAGCGGATCGACGCCGACGGTCGGCTCGTCAAGCAGCAGCACTTCGGGCGAGCCGATCAGCGTGCAGGCAAGCCCGAGTTTCTGTTTCATGCCGCCGGACAGATTGCCGGCAAGGCGCTCGGTAAACCGCGCCGAGGTCCGTCATCTGCAGCAGCTCGGGATAACGCCGTGTGCGCTCCTCGTGGGTAATGCCGTGCAGACTCGGCATAGAGGTCGAGATTCTCCTGGACGCTGAGGTCTTCGTAGAGCCCGAACCGCTGCGGCATATAGGCGATGCGATCCTGAACCTCCTGCGGTTCGTGCGTCACGTCGATGCCGTCGACGATCAGGGTCCCGGCCTCAGGCGGCATCAAGCCGGCGATAAGCCGGATCAATGTGGTCTTGCCGGCGCCGTCGGGGCCGACCAGCGCGGCAAGCGCGCCGTGCGGCACTTCGATCGAAACGCCGTCGAGCGCTACGACGATCTCGCCGGTCTCGCGGCGAAACTGCTTGCGCAGATCGCGCCCGAGGACTGCCTGATCGCTGCGCCGCTGCGGGGTCACGGCGGCCCACCCGCAGCGGCGCCCACTGGCGGCGCCGCAGCTTGCGTCAGTGCCAGCGTGACTGTCGCCGGCATGCCGAGGCGCAGATCGTCGTTCGGATCTTTGACGAAAACGCGGACTTCATAGACGAGGCTCGATCGCAACTCCTCGGTCTGCACGGTCTTCGGCGTGAACTCGGCGACTGGCGAGATGAAGCCGACCCAGCCCGCAAAACTTCGCTTGGGGAAGGCGTCAACGGTGACGGATGCGGCCATGCCGGGACGGACGTGGCCGAGATCGGGCTCCGAAACGTAGGCGCGGACCCATTTCGGATCCATGACGGCAAGCGAGAATACCGGGCGCTGCGGCGAGGCCATGTCGCCCGGCTCCATCAGCCGCGAGCGGACAATGGCGTCGACCGGCGCTTTCAGCTCCGCATCGGCCAGTTGCTGCCGCACCAACGCCAATTGCGCTTCGTTGCCGCGGAGCTGGGCCTCGGCCTGGGCGACATCCTCAACGCGCGGACCCGCGATGGCGAGATCGAGCGCCTTTTGATTGACCTCGACCTTGGCGTCCGCCACGTCCATCGCGGCTTTCGCGTTGTCGACGTCCTGTTTGGTCCCGCTTGCCTTCTCGAACAGGCCTTTTGCGCGTGTGTAGATGACGTGGGCGTTTTCGGCATCCGCTTTAGCGGAGGCGAGATTGGCGCGGGCCTGCGCGATTTCTTCGGGCCGGCTGCCGTTGTGCATCCGCCGCACGGCCGCTTTTTGCGCCGCGGCCTGGGCCTTGGCGGCTTCGAATTGCGGCTCCAGCCGACTGGTGTCGAGCCGCGCCAGCACTTCGCCTTTGTGCACGATGTCGCCTTCCTGCACCAGTACCGCGGCGATCCGCTCGCTGCCGTTGAAGGCCAAGTCGACCTGACGAAGATCGACATTGCCGTAAAGTGTGAGCTGCTGCGCCTGCTGGGTCGGGCGCATGTACCAGTAGGCAGCGCCCGCCGCGGCGGCGACAATAAGCAGTGCTGCGATGATAAATGCGATCCGGCGCGTCACGATTTCCTCCGTCGCGTTGCCTTGAGGTTCGGCGCGAAAGCGGCCGTGATTTGCGCACGAAGGACGCGCTTGACGAGCTTAAGCCGTTCGCCGTCGAAATCCTGCCAGCCCGTTATTCGCAGCGCCGCCTCGCGCGCGGTGCGAAAGAACACGAGTTGGCCGACCAGCGTGAAAGTCCGGATGCGGACCTCCATGTCGGAAACCGGACGCTCCAATAGCCGGCTGACGAGCGCCGCCAGCGCGTTGAAGGTCCGCTGCATCACCCGCTCGAAAATGATGTCGAAGGCTTTGGTCGGCTGCGCCTGCTCGCGGATGATGAACATCACCCACTTCTCAAGCTCGTGCGCGCCGAGAAAGAAGTCGGTGAAGCTGTCGACAAAAGTGAGCAGCATCTCGAGCACGCGGACGCGGGGCAGCGGTGGACCGGAGAGCGCGTCGGCCACGCCGCTGGTCAGCGCACGGAAGCGTTCGTCGAGCCGTTCGGCGATGTGCTCGGCGCAGGCGAGATAAACACCCTCCTTGCTGTCGAAATAATAGTGCAGTGCCGGCAGTGTGACACCGGCGCGCTCGGCAAGCATGCGCGTCGACGCACCGCCAAAGCCGTGCGTCCCGAACACATCGAGCGCCGCCGAAATGATCCGCGCCCGTGTTTCGTCGCCGCGGGCGTAACCTCCTTCAGCCGGACGGCGGCGGCGGCCGTCTTCGGCGATCGCTCTCGCCCTGGGCATGGCCGGGCTCCGAATATCAAATGTCTATCAGATGATAGATATCTTGCCGAACCAGTCAAGGGCTGCGATCGGCTGATGGGCGGCGGCTTGCGACGGCGTGTCCCGAGCACACGCTGCCGATGCTTGAGCCGCCAACGCCGCCGCGCTAGGAAACGATGAGGATGGAGGCTTTACCAATGGCCGACACAGTGGCCGGGAGCACCGGCGGCGTCGTGACCGCTGCGCTGCTCGTGATCGGCGACGAGATTTTGTCCGGGCGCACCAAGGACAAGAATATCGGCTACATCGCCGAGTACCTCACCAACATCGGTATCGACCTTAAGGAAGTTCGCGTCGTCCCCGACGAAGAACTGGAGATCGTGGCGGCGCTCAACGTATTGCGGGCGCGCTACACCTACGTCTTCACCACCGGCGGCATCGGCCCGACCCATGACGACATCACCGCCGAATGCGTCGCCAAGGCGTTCGGCGTGGCCATCGACTACGATCCGCGCGCGGTCGAGATCATGACGGCGCGGGTCCGGGAAACCGGCGGCGTGATGAACGAGGCGCGCATGCGCATGACGCGCATCCCCGCGGGCGCCGAGCTGGTGCTCAACAAGGTTTCCGCGGCGCCGGGCTTCTGGATCGGCAATGTCATTGTCATGGCCGGCGTCCCGCACATCATGCAGGTGATGCTCGAATTCGTGACGCCGAAGCTCAAGACCGGTGTCAAGATGTTGTCGGAATCGGTGCGCGCCGATTGCCGGGAAGGCGATATCGGCACCGAGCTCGGCGCCATCGCCAAGCAGCATCCCGATGTCGTGATCGGTTCCTATCCGTTCATGGATGAGAAGATCGGCGGCAACACCCATGTGGTGGTGCGTTCGCGGGATGCCGCAAAGCTTGCCGCCGCGAAGGCGGACGTCGAGGCCATGCTAGTCCGGGTCAAGGCCGAGATCGCGGCCGGCAAGAGATAGCGGCCGCTCACCGGCCGCGAGAAGGACGCAGATGGCAATGCCGGAGCCAGATCGAACCAGCGAGGCGCAGGTGAGCGGCGCGCCGGAGAAAGCGGCGCCGGCTGCGCCACAAAAGATCTTTCCGGTTTCGTGGGACCAGTTTCACCGCGATTCCCGCGCGCTCGCCTGGCGGCTTAACGGCGTCGGCCCGTTCGAAGCGGTGGTCTGCATCACCCGCGGCGGTCTCGTCCCGGCGGCGATCGTCGCGCGCGAGCTCGGCATCAGGGTGATCGAGACGGTCTGCGTGGCGAGCTATTTGCACACCCAACAGGGTGAGCTGCGCGTACTCAAAAACATTGCGAGCGAGGTTGTCGCATTGGGGGGCGGGGAAGGGGCGGGAGTGCTCATCGTCGACGATCTCGTCGACACCGGGCAGACCGCAAAGATCGTGCGCGCGCTATTGCCGCGCGCTCATTTGGCCACCGTCTATGCCAAGCCCATGGGGCTGCCTATGGTCGATACCTTCATTACCGAAGTGTCGCAGGACACCTGGATCTATTTTCCCTGGGACACCGGACTCGCCTTCCAGCCGCCGATCCGGGACGCCGGGCTGTAGCCGCGGCCGTGTGGCTGCGCTGCCATTTTGCCGCTTTTCCGTGGCTTTTTTCCTGATCCGGATTTGCGTGCGATCGGTTATGATGTGGCAACAAATCGCACCCCTGAGAGCCAAGGAGGGCCGTCATGGACGCCATTACCGATAAAGCCCGGCACGACACGCTCGACACGCATTCGCATGTCGTGCGCCCGGCCACGATGGAATGGAAGAAGACGCGGTTTCCCGGCTGCGAAGTCAAAGGTCTCCTGTTCGACAAGGACAGCGGGCTTGTGACCGCGCTGATGCGGTTTGCGCCGGGCGCGGTGCTACCCGACCACGAGCACGTCAAGATCGAGCAGACCTACGTGCTGGAAGGCAAGCTGTGCGACAAGGAAGGTCCGGCGCAAGGGCTCAGCGTCGGTCCGGGCGAGTTCGTCTGGCGCGAGGCTGGCAGCCGCCACGTCGCGTGGACGCCCGAGGGCGGCCTGATGCTCGCGATGTTCCAGATTCCCAACAAGTTCTTCGAGAAGGACGGCCGCGTTACCGATCTCTCGGGCACGGAATGGGACGAGCTGTGGGGCCACATCTTCAAGGAATGAGCATGGTGTGGAGATTACTGTTGGCGGGCGTCATGGTCGCGCTGGTGACGGCGCCCGCGGCCGCGCAGATGCCGGCGCCAAGCTTTCCACTCAACAAGGGGCCGAAGACGATGACCCCGGAGGAGCGGGCGAGGCAGAAGGCGATCGATGACGCCTACCAGGCCGCGCTGCCGAAGATTAAGGAGAAGAAAGGTCCCGCAGACCCATGGGCCGGCGTACGGCCCGATCCATCTTCGCCGCAGCGAGGCAATTGACGCGGTACTGCGTGGTGTTACGGCGCCACGGCGAAATGGAATATTCGCCGGCGCGGCGCCTCGTGGTAGAAGTCTCGTGGCGTCGGCTCGCTCGGTGTTTTGTCCGCAGCCTTGCTGATGCTGCCCCCGGACTCTGTGCGGGTCCGTTCCGCGGACGTGGCGAAATGGTAGACGCAAGGGACTTAAAATCCCTCGGGGAGAAATCCCTGTGCCGGTTCGAGTCCGGCCGTCCGCACCACAAAACAATAACCCAGCAGGCAGGGCCTTCCAAAAAAGTTTAGTGGAGAACGCCTCGTGGTTTCAATGAGCGGCAGCAAGCTCGAGCGCCGCGTGAACGAGAGCGCCGCTTGGCTTCTGCAATTCTTGCAAGATCGAGAAGTGATCTGCTCCCGCGACCGACAGCAGCCGGCCTGGTGCGCCGTGACCGCTGCGCAGTTCGTAGAATTGCCATGCATCGTGGACCAGCGTCGGCAGCTCGGCGCTGCCGACAGCGATGATCAGTGGTTTGTGCACGACGTCGCGCCGCAATGGTGAGAATTCGGCGATGTCGTCATCGGTAAGATTCAGAGCCTGGTTGAGATTGGTATCGCGCAGGGGCGCGAGCTCGTAGATCCCCGATATGGCGAGCCCGGCCGCAACGCGCGGGTGCGAAAGATGAAGCGCCGCAAGCTGGGCGCCGGCCGACCATCCGGCAATAACTAGCGGCCCGGCGATGCCGTGCTCCGGACCGCGATCCGCCAGCCAATCCAGCGCCTGTCCAATTTCCGCAACGATGCCGCGCATATTTGCTTCCGGAGCGAGCGTATAGCCGGGGATGGCGACCGACCATCCGACGGCGGCGGGACCTTCGGCAAGGCAGGCAAACAGCTCGCGCGAATTGCGCTGCCAATAGCCGCCGTGAATAAAGACAAGGCATGGTGCGTGAGCATCGGCGGCAGGATAGAGATCGAAGGCCGTTCGTTCGGCCGTCCCGTAGGCGAGGTCAACTTTGTTTGGATGCGCGGTGCGATAGGCAGCCGAGTCGCGATTGCGCTTTTCGATCCATGCTGCGCTATCGACGGCTGCGGCGTTGTTGTTATACGCGGCGTCGCGCTGGGCCTGATCGAGCCCGGCCCAGTTGTGGCGCGGGTCCGGCGGCAGCGCGGCGCCGAGATCGGTGTCGGGTGCAGGCATCGATCGGCGGCTTCAGGCCGCAACTGCCTGCGGCAGGATTGGCGCATCCGCGTCAAACCGCTTGCCGGCGCGCAGGCAGAAGGCCGGGCGCAGCAGCCGCTCGGCGACCACGCGATTATCCTCGTTGTCGCGCAGGATGAAGCGGCCGCGGTCGTCATGAAGGACGGAGATGTCCGCCGCGTATCCGGTTTTCAGCGCGCCGACGCGATCAGACAGGCCGATCATCTTCGCCGGGTTTGAAGTGACCATCGGCACCACGTCATTGAGTGAAAGTCCAAGCGCCAGCATCGAACTCATCGCCTGCGTCAGCGAAAAGCGGGCCTGTCCGCGGAACGGATGGTTCTCGTCATCGTAATGCTGCGCCGGCGTGCCGGCAGGCGGCGGCACTTCGGTGTTGTAGCCGTGCATATCGGCGCCAAGCGTGTCCGGCATGATGCCGGCATCGAGCGCCTTGCGGGCGATGCGATAGGAAAAGTGACTGCCATGACCGACGTCGATCTTGAGCCCCTGGTCGATCGCGGCGCGAATAACGGTGTGCACTTCGCCCTGCCGGTTGACGAAGCCGCCGGGATGCCGCGTGAACGGATGCGCGAGAATGTCGCCCGGCCGCAGCTTCGGAATGACGCGTTCCAAAATCGTGTCGGCATCTTCGCCGTTGGCACCGCTCTCCGGCAGCCCCCACAGCGTGCCGAAATGCACGTAGAGCGGCAGGTCGGCGCGACGGCCGATCTCCGCCGACATTTCCAGAACCTTGATGCCCCAGCGCGCGAAGCCGCCAATCTCAGCGTGGCCCTTGATGCCGCGCACGATGTCCTTGTTGGCGTTGGCGGAGGTCACGGTCGCATCAATGTCGAGGCAATCCGGACTGTACAGGTTGGGGTAATAGTGTCCTTCCATGCCGCCGACGAGGTACGCCGACAGAAAGGCATAAACCTGCGTCGCGGCCGGCTCGGCGATGAAGTGGCGGAAGCCCGGCAGCGTCATGCAGGAAGGGCCGCCCTGGTCGATCACGGTGGTGACGCCCGAATGTACGCCGACCATGTCGGGGTTCAGGCCGAAGCGGCCGGTCACGTACTGATAGACGTGGGCGTGGGTGTCGATCATTCCCGGCAGCACCAGCTTGCCTGAAACATCGATCGTCTCTCTCGCGCTTGACGGCAAAATCGTCTGTTCGATCGCGGCAATGCGGCCATCGCGGACCGCAACATCGCGCACGCCATCGATGCCGGATGCCGGGCAGATGACGTGCCCGCCGCGCAGGAGGAGGTCGTATTTGGGCTGCTCGGCCATGGGATGTTCCTTCGTTGGCGACGCTCGAATTTAGTGGGTTTTCGCGGCCAGCAAAACCGCGATGTGGCGCGGGCAGGGGCACGGCACCGTTCGTTTCGCCAGCAAATTTGGGCAGATTGCCGAGAATCTGTGCACTGACGATCAGTGACTACCCGTTGGCGGCCCGCAGGATGTTGCGTTTTCGGGGCGCGGCGGCCGGATTAGCCGGCAGGCACCGTCGAAACCTCACGCCACGGTTGCTTCCGACAATGATGGGAAAGTGCATGCATCGCGGGCCGGTCGCCACTCCGGCTAGCCACTTTTGTCGCTACCTACGCACCGTGAGGTAGTGGCCGCTGCGTCTCGGATATCCGCTCTTGGGCGCCCCTCACCCTACAAAAGGCCCCCCGGCTCCCGTGCGTTCCGTGCTGCGTGTCTGCGATTTCCACGCCGCCGCGAGTATGCAACTCGATTGTTAGCAATCGACATCGGCTCGTGCAAATCCGCCGTGGACAAAGGTCATCATGTTGCGCAGCACAACGAAATTTGATTCGGAAAAATCGAGCAGTCACTCGCCATTACTGAGCAGCAAGGCTACGGGCATAGCGGAGAGAATGTGCGCTGCATCAAAAGAGGACGTCGGTTTGTCCGTCAGCACGTCGCGAAATTTCAGCGCGCAAATCTCTGGCGGTAGAACGATTCGGGTGCGCTGCCAGCGCTCCGGCGCAATGGTGATGGTGGGCTCACCGTCCAATAGCCGTGCCGGGTGTCGGCAAAACACCGTGATGGCCGCCGCCTCCGGCAAGACGCGCGCGAACGCAACAAGATGGTGCGCGAGCGGGCCTTCGGCGTGCAGCGGCGCGTAATCTCCATCCGCGAACAGCGCGGGTGATTGCTCTCGCGCCGCGAGCACGCGAGCGATGACGCGCTGCTTGATCTGACCGTTTCCGATGTCTGTTGTTGTTTGTGGTTTGTCGAAGGAGGCGAGGGATTGCTGGCGCGCGGCAAAGTCAACCGGCGCGCGGTTGTCGGGATCGACCAAGCTCAGGTCCCAATACTCCGTGCCCTGATAGATGTCGGGCACGCCGGGGGCGGTAAGCTTGGCCAGAACCTGTCCGAGGCTGTTGATCGCTCCGGCGGGAGCGATGCGGCGGGCGAAAGCGGCGATCTCTTTCAACAAGGAGGGCGAGGCGAATAGCCACGCCACAAACTCTTCCGCCGCGTGCTCGTAAGGTTCGTTGGGCGCCGTCCAGTCGCTGCGTAGCTTCGCCTCTCTAAGCGCTTTGCATTGCCAAGCCGCGACGCGTTTGGCGAACCGGTCCCGTTCCGTTTTTTCCGTCAAGGACAGTTCTACGGGCCACGCACCGACCAGCGTTTGGAACAACATGCCGAGATCGGCCGGGACCGGCGCCGATCCACCTTGGCCGGAAGAGAATTGCTTGGCGCTGAGCGCGAGCCATCGCTCCAGCGTGGCGCTCCATTCATCCGCAATCTCGCTCAACACGGCGAGGCGGGCGCGTACGTCCTCGCCGCGCTTATGATCGTGGGTCGCGGTCGCGAGCATGGCGTGGGGGAAGCTCGCGCGCCGCGATTGCATCCGGCGATGAAAATCCTCAGTCGTGCATGCGAGACGGCCGGGGTCGAAGCCGACATCGTTGCGCGACAGCAGCCGGCCGTAGCGGTAGAACGCTGTATCCTCGACAGATTTTGCCGAGAGCGGGGCGCTCAGCTGCTGGAAACGGGTGAGGGCGACGGCCTGCAACGCCACAGCATCGGCGCGAATGCGCTTGCCGAGGAGCCACTGTCCGAGCAGTTCGACGAGCCATCGGTCGTTTGGCAAGCACGACCTTAGCGCCGCCGATATCGCCTTCACGAGCATATCGGCGTCGGACTGCGAGTGATGATCTACCGCGGCGTAGATTCGATAGACCGGAAAATGAATCAGGATTTCACTCAGGCTGCGGCGGAGCGCGGATCGCGAAATGTCTCTGGTATTGGGGCTGCCCTGGGCAATGGCTGTCAACGTATCGAGGGTCGCCTCGAGCTGCGCCGCAAAACTGCGCTGCAAAATGTCTCGGCGCGCCTGTTGTTCTTCGCTGGCGAAATCTCCCGGGCGGCCGCTGATGCGTTCCCACAATGCGCTCAGCGGCTTTGCACCCGCGCTATCGTGCTGCAGCGCGCTGATCTCGTCCATGAAATCGTAGCCGGTCGTGCCGTCGGTCTGCCACTCGGCCGGCAGGTGTTCGTCGTGGGCGAGGATTTTCTCGACAACGAAATAAGCCGGGCCGGCAGGGGAGCCCGGCGGACGCTGCTTCTCCAACGCGCGCAAACGCTCGCGCAACTGACGGCAATAATGTCCGGGCAGGGACAGGCCGTCGATATGGTCCACGCGAACGCCGTCAACCAGGCCTTCCACGTAGAGGCGAAACAGCGTTGCGTGCATCGCCTCGAAGACTTCGCTGTCTTCGACGCGCATGGCCGCGAGTTCGTTGATATCGAAGAAGCGCCGCCAATTGATCTCATCGTTGGCGCACCGCCACCACGCCAGTCGGTAGTGCTGGCGCTCCAGAAGGTCATGTAATTGTTCGCGGCCCGCTGCCGAATCTGCCGCAAACCGCGCGAGCGAACCCGCATCGATGCTGTCGACCGCCACCGGAAATTCGTGATCGAAATAGCGGACGACGGGCTCGCGCCTCTCGTCCATGTGCAGCTTAATCTCGCCCGCCGACAAGGCCTCACCGTATGGCCGGCCAAGGATCGGCAACAGCACCTTGCCGCGCAGCTGCGGATTGTCCGGCTCCCAGTCGATGTCGAAATATTTGGCGTAGCGGCTCTCTCGGCCGCGCGCCAAAACATCCATCCACCAGACGTTGCCGCGGCCGATCGCCATGTGATTGGGCACGATGTCGACGATCAGTCCCAAATCGTGACGGCGCAATTCGCGCACCAGCGCTCTCAGGCCGTCTTCTCCGCCGAGTTCGGGATTAACCCGCGTGGCATCGATGGTGTCATAGCCGTGCAACGAGCCGGGACGTGCCGTCATGATTGGCGACGAATAGACATGACTGACGCCAAGCGATGCCAAGTACGGCGCGAGATCGGCCGCCTGCGCGAAGGTGAAGCCGCGATGGAATTGCAGCCGCATGGTGGCGCGGGGCGCGCTCATCGGCCGCTCCGCCGTGCCAGAGGCGCAAGCCGCTCCTGAACCTCCGGCGGTTCGAGCAGCTCTTTCGCCTCACCGGGATAACGGCGGCGCCAATTGGGATGCTCGTCGATCGTGCCGGGAAGGTTGGGCTGCTCCTCAAGACCGAGCGCGTCTTCGAGTGGCACGAGCGCAAGTTGGGAAGGCGTTTGCGCAATGAATTCCAGCGCGGCATTGACGGCGCGTTCCGGCTCGCCCGGCGCCGGCATGTCTCCGGAGGCGGCCTTGGCCCGCACGAATGCATGCCACAATGTTTTTCGATCGTCCTGTCTGGCCTTTGTTTCTGCGTCGTAGTCAGGGACAAGATCAAGCGCGCGCCGCGTTTCAATGTCATGCCCGCGCCACCAGCCGGCGACTGTCGGCAGGTCGTGCGTCGACGTCATCGCGGCTGAAGTCGCCGACCAGGCTTGCGGTGGGAGGAAGCGGCTTCGCTTGCGTTCAAACCACAGCACCTGCATGCCGTAGATGCCGACTTGCGACAGCGTTTCGCGAAACCCGGCCGGCACGGTCCCGAGATCCTCGCCGATAACGATGGCCTGATGACGCAGCGATTCAAGCGCCGTCAAACGCAGCAGATCGTCGATCGGGTAGGCGAGGTAGGCGCCGTCCTGCGGGCCGGCGCCATTGGGGATGACCCACAGCCGCAGCAGTCCCATGACATGATCGATGCGCACGCCCCCGGCGTGGCGCAGCGCCGCGCGCAGCGTCGCCAGGTAGGGAGCGAAACCGCCGGTGCGGAGCGCCCAGGGCGAGAACGTTGTCAGGCCCCAGTTCTGGCCATTGTCGATTGTAAAGATCGGGTGGTGCTCCGATCTGAAGGCCGCCCAGCACGTCGTGCTGGTTGCTCCACGCATGGCTGCCGTCGTTACTCATGCCGACCGCCAGATCGGAAATCAGGCCGATGCGCATCCCGGCGTCTTTTGTCGTCTGCTGTGCGGCCGCGAGCGACCGGTCGGCGATCCACTGCAGAAAGCAATGAAATTGTACGTCCTTAGTGTTTTCGCGTGCGAAGCGCGCCACCTCTTCGCTGTGGGGCGAGCGCAGCGAGGCGGGCCACGCGCGCCAGTGCGAGCCCGGGCCGTCCGCGCGAACCCGCGCGGCGTGCAGCGCCTCAAAAACCGCATGCCCTCGCAGCAGCTCACCACCCGCATCACAGAACTTGAGGAATTCCGTGCCGAGCGCGGTTGTTGTACCGGCCGATAGATCGACTGACAAAAGGTCGTCAAACAGGCACCTGAACATCCGCAATTTTGCCGCCGATGCCCTGGGCCAATCGATCAAGGGGCACTCGGTATGCGTATCGCTTTCCGCGAGCGCCTCGGCACGGCTCAGCGCTCTTCTGACGCGATCATTGCCGAACAGCGATGACGGGTCGGCTAGGAGTGGATTGTAAAAGAGCCGGTTCGACGGCGAATATGGACTGAAGGCAGTTGGGTTAGCTGAAAACAACGCATGCATGGGACTGAGCGCCACTGCGTCGGCTTTCAGTTTCGCCGCGTCGCGGGCAAGCCCTATAACCCCGGCCATGTTGCCGATGCCGCAGTCGTGCGGGCTGCGCAGGCCGTAAGTCTGTACTGCAAGTCCCCAGAGGCGGTTGCTGCCGGCGGTGTCTGGGATCGTAAAACAACGGGGAGGTGCGATCGCCAGGGTGACGTGCTCGTCCCCAAACTCGAGGACGTAGTAGCCGGGCATTCCAATCCCGCGGAGCTTTGCTCCCCGCGGTGCTGCCTCAAGCTCTGCCGGAATAATCGCGCCGTCTTCCGCGATAATACGACTGGATCGAGTGCAGCTTGTCTGCGGCGATCGGCAAATCGAAGGAAGTTCCGGCCGTCGCGGTGATCAGAGGAGGCAGCGCGCTGGAGTAAAGTTGCCTGCGGCTATCGGCAATTTCGGCGGCCGTGCCGACCGCAAAGCCCAGTGCAGTAAGGATGCGGCGAACCGCTTCGATCGAGACAGCATGGCGCTTGTTGGCATAGTCCCGCCACTCAAGAGCGATGCCGGCGCGCCGCGCGAGTGCTTTTAATGCCTCGTCGCTCATTTTGACTCTAACGCGGCGACGGTCGAGTAACCGGAAAGCGTTCCGGCGGCGGCGCTTTTTTTGACGGTTTCAGACATCGCAAACAGGAGCCGCCCGGCGAGCGGCGGCAGGTCGACATCGGCCTGCGCGAGATTGCAGGCAATTGTCAGCGTCGACGTATCGCCCATTTGCCACCGCGCCAGCACGGCGGCAGAGCCAAGTGCCCGCGCGTCGAGCGCGTGGCTGTTCTTCAGGCGCGGCACGATCTCATTGCTGCCCGAATCCCGAGAAGCCGATGATAAAGCTGCGTTCGTTCCGTCCGAGCGCTCATGCTGCGGGGTTGGTTTTGAGCGCTCGAAATGTCTCGCGCGCGTTCGGATCGGGCAGGCGAGCGATCAGGGCCGGATCGGAGAACTGCGAGAAGGTCGAGAATTCCGCTTTTCGCCCCTCGCGAACCGCTTTCGCCAGCTCCGGATTATGATCGGTGAAAAACAAAAACGGTGCTTCGCTCGCCGTCTCCTCGCCCATGAAGATGAGCGGAATTTGCGGCGCCAGCAATTGCAGCGCTGTCGCGGCCTCGAGCGCGCGTGGGTCCGCGAGCGTCGTCAGCCGATCGCCGAAGGCGCGATTGCCGATCTGATCGTGATTTTGCAGGAAGAGAACGAAAGCCGTCGGCGGCAAAGCCGCACTCGGGGAACCGCGCGGTTTGCCGCCACGATGCGGCGAGGGTTCGCCCTGGTAGATGAAACCGTCCTGCAGGCAGCGCGCCAGCCGTTCGGCGGGCTTGTCGATATAATCCTCGTAATAGCCTTCGCGCTCGCCGGTCAAAAGCACATGCAAAACATGATGCGCATCGTCGTTCCACTGCGCATCGAAGTCGTGCGTCAAATAGAGCGGCGTCGTTTCTGTCATTCTCGAGAACAAGATGCACGTGCCGTTCAGGCTCGATAGTCTTGCGAATTTCGGTCGCCATTTCGTCGAGCCAATCGCTTTCGGGAATGGCATGCACGGCGTCAAATCGAAGCCCGTCGAACCGGTAGTCGAGCAGCCAGTAGAGCGCGTTCTCGGTAAAGAACCGGCGGACCTGCGGACGCCGAAAATCGATGGCCGGGCCCCACGGCGTGGAGATGTCGTTGCGAAACATTTCCGGCGCCAGCATCGGCAGATAGTTTCCGTCCGGTCCGAAGTGATTGTAAACGACGTCAAGGAAGACCATGAGCCCGTGCCCATGTGCTGCGTCGATCAACGCACGCAATTCGTCCGGCGTGCCGTAGCTGCGCTCCGGCGCGTAGGGCAGGGTGCCGTCGTAGCCCCAGTTGCGTGCACCCGGGAATTCCGCGATCGGCATGAGTTCGATCGCTGTAACGCCAAGTTCGGCGAGCCGCTGCAATTCCCGCGCGACGCCGGCGTAGCCGCCGAGAAGCCCTGCGTGGAGCTCGTACAACACGGTCTCGTGCCAGGGGCGTCCGGTCCATTGCGGATTGCGCCATTGGTAGGACGCGGGATCCACCACGACGCTGGCGCTGTGGACATCGCTGTCCTGTCCTCGCGAAGCTGGGTCGGGTATCGCCGTGCCGTCCGGCAGCAGGTAGCGATAGCGCGTTCCGGCGCCGCATCCGGCCTCGGCTTCGAACCATCCATCACCGGCCGGCTCCATGGCAATGGGATCTCCGCCATCGATGGCAACCGACATGCTCTTTTGTGCGGGCGCCCAGATGCGAAATCGCGTTCGCTTCGGTCCAATCAAGTTGGCGCCAAACGACGGGCGCCAAGTCACGCTGTTCACTGCAATGGTCTTTCGGGTTTGGAATAAACCAACACGGCGCTGTGCGAACGGACGCCCACTTTGGCGTCGGTCAGGGCGATTTCATCCGCGTCGGGTTGCGCTGAGTCGACCAGAATGCGGCCGGGAAGCGCGGGGTCGGCCAAAATGAAATATTCGTCCACCGCCGTCGGATTGAGCAGAAAACTCAATAATTCCAATCCGTTCTTTTCGTCAGCCGAGGCGCGGCGCAGGCAGAGCAAGCGGCGATTTCCGTCCTTCCAGGACTGATCGGCCATTTCCGTCCCGTCATTGTCGAACCACGCAATGTCGCGCACATGCGGAGCGATTTCAGTCTTGCCGTGCAGAAAGTGCGACGAGCGCAACGCCGGATGGCGCCGGCGCACGGCGATCAGCTTGGCGAGAAATCGCGTCAGTTGAAGGCCCTGCGGCGACGCCGCAAGCGACCAGTCCCACCAGGACACCGCGTTGTCCTGGCAATAGGCATTGTTATTGCCCTGCTGCGACCGTCCAAACTCGTCGCCGCCGAGGATCATGGGGCTGCCTTGCGCAAAGATTACAGTCGCCAGCATCGCGCGCTGAATGCGCATGCGGGTTTCCAGAATTGATGTGTCGTTCGTTGCACCTTCAACGCCGTAATTGGCCGAATAGTTCTCCGCCGCGCCGTCTTTGTTGTCTTCCCCGTTGCGCTTCGTTGTGCTTGCCGGCGAAGCTGACCAGGTCGGCAAGCGTGAAGCCGTCGTGACAGGTCGCGTAATTGATCGATGCCCAGGGACGCCGCGCGTGCTTGTCGAACAGGTCGCCCGAGCCGGCCAGGCGTCCGGCGAATTCGGGACGCTCTCCGGCGTCGCCTCGCCAGAACCGTCGTGTGCTGTCCCTGAAGCGATCGTTCCACTCGGCGAAGCCCGGCGGATGATTGCCGAGCTGGTACCCGCCCGGTCCGAGATCCCATGGCTCGGAGATCAGCTTGACCCGGCTCAGAACCGGATCCTGCCGCAAGATGTCGAAGAAACCTGATCGCGGATCGAAGCCCGCGGCTTCGCGGCCCAGAGTGACGCCGAGGTCGAAGCGAAACCCATCGACGTGGAAGGAGTTAACCCAGTAGCGCAGCGAGTCCATCACCATCTGCAGCACGCGCGGATGCGACAGGTTCAGCGTGTTGCCGGTGCCGGTATCGTTGATGCATTGCCGCTTGTTGTCGGGAACGAGCCGATAGTAGCTGGCGTTGTCGAGCCCGCGAAACGAAAGGGTGGGCCCCATCTCGCTTCCCTCGGCGGTGTGGTTGTAAACGACATCGAGAATGACTTCGATGCCCGCGGCGTGCAGCCGCCGCACCGCGATGCGCATTTCGTTACGCAATTTCTCCGCAAGATAGCGCGGCTCGATCGCGAAAAACCCGAGCGTGTTGTAGCCCCAGTAGTTCGTCAGCCCGCGATCGACCAGCGTGCGGTCTTGCAGGAACGCCTGGATCGGCAGCAGCTCTATCGCGGTGATGCCGAGATCTTGCAGGTGACGGACAATTCTCGGATTCGCCAGCGCCGCAAACGTGCCGCGTTCCTCGACGCGGGTTTCGTCATGCAGCATCGTCATGCCGCGAACGTGCGCCTCGTAGATCACGGTGTCCGACCAGGGCACATGGGGCGGCCGGTCGTTGCCCCAATCGAAGGTGTCGTCGCACACCACCGCCTTCAGCATGCCCTGGGCGCTGTCACGGCCGTCGCAAGAAAGGTCGCCTCTCGGCGAATGAATCCGGTAGCCGAACAGCGCGTCGGACCAGCGAAAAACGCCGACGCATTGTCGGGCGTAAGGATCGAGCAGGAGCTTGCGGTCGTTGAAGCGATGTCCGTCCTGCGGATTGTAAGGTCCGTACGCGCGGTAGCCGTAGATCAAGCCAATGCGGGCTCCCGGCAGATAGCCGTGCCAGATTTCGTCGGTGCATTCGGGCAACCGGAATCGCGCCGTCTCGCGCCGCGCCGTCGGATCGAAGATGCACAATTCGATTTGCTCGGCATGGGCCGAGAAGACCGCAAAGTTTATGCCCAGGCCGTCCCATGTGGCGCCAAGCGGATAGGGCGCGCCCGGCTCCAGCCGGTCGGGGAAGGCGGCCATGGTTATCCCTCGTAGCGGAGGAAGATCGTGGCCAGCGGCGGCAACAGGAGCTCCAGCGAACAGGGCTGACCGTGCATGGGAATATCCGACGCATTGACGCTGCCGTCGTTGCCGACGTTTGACCCTCCGTAATAGGCGGAATCGGTGTTGAGGATTTCGCGCCACGGGCCGCCGTGCGGCACCCCGATCCGGTAGCCGTGCCGCGGCACCGGCGTCATGTTGCTGACGACGAGAACCGGCCGCTGCTCTGCGGCAAAACGCAGAAACGCGAATACGGAATTCGAGCGATCGTCGCCGACCGTCCAGGAGAAGCCGCTGCCTTCGGAATCGCGACGGTGCAGCGCGGGTTCGCGCACATAGAGGCGATTGAGATCGGCGACCAGGCGCTGAATTCCGGCATGCGCCGCATCGCCGATCGATCCCCAGTCCAACTCGTGGTCATGGTTCCACTCGCGCTCCTGGCCAAATTCGCCGCCCATGAACAAGAGCTTCTTGCCGGGATGTCCCCACATGAAGCCGAAATAGGCGCGCAGATTGGCGAAGCGCTGCCAGCGATCGCCCGGCATTTTGCCGATCAGCGAGTGTTTTCCATAGACCACCTCGTCGTGCGACAACGGCAGAATGAAGTTCTCGGAAAACGCGTAGAGCAATCCGAACGTCATGTCGTGATGATGGTATTGGCGATGGACCGGCTCCTTTTCCATGTATTCGAGCGTGTCGTGCATCCACCCCATGTTCCACTTGAAGGCAAACCCCAAGCCGCCGCTTGAAATCGGCCGGCTCACGCCCGGCCACGCGGTCGATTCTTCGGCGATCATGATCGCGCCGGGGCAACGCTCACTAACAACCGCGTTGAGATGACGGATAAAGCCGATCGCTTCCAGATTCTCGCGACCGCCATGGACGTTCGGAATCCATTCGCCTTCACGGCGGCTATAGTCGCGATAAAGCATGGACGCCACGGCATCAACGCGTAGCCCGTCGACATGAAAATGCTCCAGCCAATAAAGCGCGCTGGCAATCAGAAAACCCTGAACCTCGCGCCGGCCGAAATTGTAGATGTAGGTATTCCAATCGTGATGAAATCCCTCGCGCGGATCGAGATGCTCGTAGAGCGCAGTGCCGTCAAACCGGGCGAGACCGTGCGGATCGGTCGGAAAGTGCGCCGGCACCCAGTCAAGGATGATGCCGATATTCGCGGCATGGAGCGCATCGACGAAGCGTGAAAAGTCCTCCGGCGGTCCGTAACGCGCGGTCGGCGCAAACATCGACAGTGGCTGGTATCCCCAGGAGCCGCCGAACGGATGTTCGGTGATGGGCAGAAGCTCGACGTGGGTAAAGCCCATCTCGACCAGATAGGGCACAAGGCGGCGCGACGCGAAATCCCAAAGCGAGGCGCCGTCGCCGTGCTGATCCGGGTTGAGCCAGGACCCGAGATGCATTTCGTAGATGGCAATCGGCGCATCGGGCGCCTGCCTCCGGCCGCGCTCGGCCATCCATTGCTGATCATGCCAGTGATGGCGATCCGGATGCGGAACGATCGAAGCCGTGTTCGGCGGAGTTTCGGTCTGGCGCGCGAGCGGATCGGCCTTCCATGGCAACTCGGCGCCGTCCGGCCCGCGAATGTCATATTTGTAGTGGGAGCCCGGCGCGACGCGCGGAATAAACAGTTCCCAGATGCCGGCACCATACCGGACTCGCATCGGATGGCGTCTGCGGTCCCAGGAATTGAAATCGCCGACCACGCTCACGCGCGTGGCGTTCGGCGCCCATACGGCAAATCGGACACCGTTGACGCCATCGACCGTTACGGTTTGCGCGCCAAGGCAATGCGCCAGACCGAAGTGGCGACCTTCGTTGAACAGATGCAGATCGGTGTCGCCGAGCAGCACGCCGAATGAATAGGGGTCTTCGGTTTCCTGCACTGCATTGGGCCAGGTGATCCGCAGGCGATAAGGCGTTTTTTCGGTAAAAAAGTTCTCGAACAGCCCGTCTTGTTTGGTGGGTTCAAGCTGTCCCAGCGTGCGGCCATCGTGACGCAACACTTCGACTTTGGTGGCGCCCGGCAGAAACGCGCGAATGACCCGACCGTTCTCCATGTCGTGCGGGCCAAGCGCGACAAACGGGTCGCCGTGATTGGCCTGCGCGAGCGCGCGCGCTGAATCTGCGTCGAGCTGCCAGGATGTCTTGAGCCGCGGCTCAGCCATGACTTGCTACTGTCTCCCTGCCAAGAATCCGCGTCACCAGCCGCGTGAGGCCCGCAAGCGGCACCGCGAGCCAATTCGGTCGGTTCGCCGCCTCGTAGGCGATCTCGTAGGCGGCTTTTTCGATCAGGAAGAGACCAAGGAGCGCGCGCGCCGCAGGCGTATCGCGCAGCGGACTTGCGTCCCAGTACGCCTGAAGGAAGGCTTGCGACGCCTGTGTTCGGTAACGCGCAATGAACTCATCGCGCCGTGCCTCGTCGATGGGAACGACGCTTTCGTCGATGCGATCCATCAGCGTGGCGCCGGCGTAATCGATGGAACGCAGCAGTCCCGCCACGTCGCGCAACGGGCTGGATTTGCTGCGCCGCTCGGAAATGGAGGCGGCCGGCTCACCTTCAAAGTCGATGATGTAGGCATCGCCGCTGGCGACCAGCACCTGACCCAAATGGAAATCGCCGTGAATGCGTGTCATTGGCATCCCTTCGCCTTCCTTGGCGAGGTTTTGGACGGCGGCGAGCAATGCCTCGCGCCGTTCGAGCAGCGCGTTCGCCCGCTCGCGGTCTTGCTCGCGCTGCCATGTGGTTTGGCTCTCAATCAGGCTGAACGCCTTGACGAGACGTTCCTCAACCCGTTGTGCCCATCGCGCCGCTTCCTTGGCGCTCGCGGTCTCCGGCGCAAATGCGCGGTCGGATGTCTCGCGGGCGAGAACGGCATGCATTTCGCCGAGGCGCTGGCCGATGGCGGCCATCACGGCCTCCAAATCGATCAGCTCAATTTCGGGGCTCGCTTCGGGAGCGGTGATCTGGTCGAGCGCGTGCTTGAGCTGATCGAGTGTCCACGACCATGCATCGCCCTGATTGCGAATGAAGCCGACCGCGATGGCGAGCGTATGAGGCGTCCCGTCCGGGCCAAGTCGAACGACATCGCCAAGCAGCGGCGGCACGTTTGCAAAGCCCTGGGTGGTCAAATAGCGGCCCATTTCTGCCTCCGGATGCGCCCCGGGCAGAATGCGCCGATAAATCTTCAGCATGAGTTGGTCGCCGATCGTCAGCGAACTGTTCGATTGCTCCGCGGCGAGCCAATTCACGTCCGCGTCCGGCGAAATTTGAAACTTGTCCTGACCGGTCGGGGTGCTGCGGAAGCACAGCGCACCGTCGGGCTGCTTAATTTCGGTGTCCGATGCCAACGCCTGAAGAAACCGGCGGGCGAAGCCAGTAAGAGTGAAGGCGTCGGTAAGGAGGCCTAAGCGTCGATGCTGACGAACCCGCGCGAGAGCCAGGCGGCTAGGCAGCGCCGCGGTCTGTCCATCGCCCCAAAGTACGCCTAGCGGCAGCAGCCAGCAGGTCGTGCCGCTTTTTGTTTTGACCTCGATCTCGGCAAGTAAAATATCTTCGGCGCTATCGCCGATATCGGTAAGACGAGCGATCCGCGCCGACTCGATCCGTTCGTCTTTGAGTCCAAACCAGCGCCGCTTGGCGATGTATTGCGGCAGGACATCGGCCTCGATCGCGTCTCGCGCGGTGCGCACAAGCGCATCCTCGAGCTGCCCGCGTACGACGAGGGTGATGAATTCCGGCAACGGTTCGGGTGCCGGAGTATGCCATGCAGGTCCGTCGCTCATGGTTCCCAACGCAAACCAATAAAATCCGTAAGGCGGCAGAGTCAGCAGATACGTAAGTTCTCCAATGGGGGGAAACGGAGTCCCGGCGCTTAGTTCCACCGGAACGCGGCTGTTGAACTTGGAAAGATCGAGTTCCACCGCCTGGTGGCTGTGCGCGACGTTGGCCACACACAGCAGGGTCTCGTCCTCGAACTCTCGCAAAAACGCGAGAATTTTTCGGTTCTTCGGGTACAGAAACGTGAGCGTGCCACGGCCGAAAGCCGGATGGCGACGGCGCACCGCAAGCATTCGCCGCATCCAGTTCAAGAGCGAGTGCGGGTCGCGCGTTTGCGCCTCGACGTTCACCGCGCCATAGCCATAGAGCGGGTCCATGATCGGGGGCGAAACCAGCGCCGCCGGGTCCGCGCGCGAAAATCCGCCATTGCGGTCCGGCGACCATTGCATCGGCGTTCGTACGCCGTTGCGATCGCCCAAGTGGATATTGTCGCCCATGCCGATTTCGTCCCCGTAATAAATGACGGGGGTGCCCGGCAGCGACAGCAGCAGGCAGTTCATCAGTTCGATGCGGCGCCGGTCGCGTTCAAGCAGCGGCGATAGCCGCCGCCGAATGCCCAGATTGATCCGCGCGCGGCGATCGGACGCGTAGGTCTGCCAGAGATAATCGCGCTCATCGTCGGTCACCATTTCGAGCGTCAGCTCGTCGTGGTTGCGCAGAAAAATCGCCCACTGGCAGTTGTTGGGAATCGGCGGCGTCTGCCGCATGATATCGCTAATCGGAAAGCGGTCCTCGCGCGCGATCGCCATGTACATGCGCGGCATCAGCGGGAAATGGAACGCCATGTGGCATTCGTCGCCATCGCCGAAATAATCCTTGGTATCTTCGGGCCACTGGTTCACTTCGGCCAGCAGCATCCGTCCCGGAAACGCAGCGTCGACCTCGGCGCGGAACCGCTTGAGCACAGCGTGGGTCTCGGGAAGGTTTTCGTTCAAGGTCCCCTCGCGCTCGACCAGATACGGCACCGCGTCGAGCCGCAGGCCATCGACCCCCATGTCCAGCCAGAAGCGCATCACGCTCAAGACGGCGCGCATCACCTGCGGATTGTCGAAATTCAGATCGGGCTGGTGCGAGTAGAAGCGGTGCCAGTAATAGGCGCCGGCGACCGGATCCCACGTCCAGTTGGAACGCTCGGTATCGACGAAGATGATTCGGGTGTCGGCGTATTTCTGATCGGTATCGGACCAGACGTAGAAGTTCCGATGGGACGATCCGGGCTTGGCCTGCCGGGCGCGCTGGAACCACGGGTGCTGATCTGATGTGTGGTTGACCACCAGCTCGGTGATCACACGAATGCCGCGCGCGTGCGCCGCGCGTACGAACTGGCGGAAGTCGGCCAGCGTACCGTAATCGGGGTGAACATCGCGATATCCGCTGATGTCATAGCCGTCATCCAACAGCGGCGACGGATAGAACGGCAGAAGCCAGATCGCGTTGGCGCCCAGGTCGGCGATATAGTCGATTTTCGAAATGAGGCCCGGGAAATCGCCGATGCCATCGCCATTGCTGTCGTGGAAAGACTTGACGTGTAACTGATAGATGCACGCGTCTTTGTACCAGAGCTGATCGATAAGCCGCCCGTGTTTTGGAACCTGCGCGTCCACGATCAGGCCTCCAGTGGCGCGATGCGCCAGATCACGAATGGAAGCTCAGCCGGGTCGAGACGCAGACGCTGCAGTTTGCCGGAGCGCACGGTTTCGCTGTCGTGCATCAAGTCGGAGACGGTGAAAGCCGCCGTGTCGGGCAATCCCCATTCCCACAGAGGAATTTCGACGGTCGCTTCCTGGACGTGGAAAGGATCGAGGTTGACGGCGCACAGGATGAGGCTGCGGCCAACCGGCAGTCCTTTTCCGTAAAAGATCACTTGATCGTTGTGAGCCGGATAGAATCGCAGCCCCAAATGGGTTTGCAGCGCAGGATGAGCCTTGCGGATGCGGTTCAGTTTGCCGATTTCGGCAACAATGTTTCCGGGCATATCGAACTGACGCGAACGGATCTGATATTTCTCGGAATCGAGATATTCCTCGCGGCCCGGCAACGGCGCCGCCTCACATAGTTCGAAGCCGGAATACATGCCCCATAAGCCGGAAAGGGTCGCCGCCAGCGCGGCGCGAATCAGAAAGCCCGGGCGGCCCGAGGTCTGAAGGAAGAACGGATTGATATCCGGGGTATTGACGAACAAATGCGGCCGAAAGAACTCGCTGATCTCGGGCGTCGTGAGTTCGGTGAAATAGTCGGTGAGTTCTTGTTTGGTGTTGCGCCACGTAAAGTAGGTGTAAGACTGCGAAAATCCGACCTTCGCGAGACGATACATCATCTTCGGCCGCGTGAACGCCTCGGACAGGAAGATCACGTCCGGATTCTGCGACCGCACCTCGCTGATGAGCCATTCCCAGAAGGGCAGGGGCTTCGTATGCGGATTGTCGACGCGAAAGGTCCCCACGCCTTCATCGGCCCAGAACAGCACGATATCGCGCAGGGCGATCCACAGATCGGGGATCGCCTCCTTGGCGTAGAAATCGACGTTGACGATGTCTTCGTATTTCTTCGGCGGGTTTTCGGCGAAACGTATCGATCCATCCGGGCGCCACTTGAACCATTCCGGATGCTCTTTCAGCCAGGGATGGTCCGGCGAGCACTGGATGGCGAAATCGAGCGCCAATTCCATGCCGTGCGCCGCGGTCGCTTCGCGAAGCCGGCGGAAATCTTCGATCGTGCCAAGTGCGGGATGGATCGCGTCATGCCCGCCTTCGCGGCCGCCGATCGCGTATGGGCTGCCAACGTCTTCGGGCGTCGCGCCCAAAGCATTATTCTTGCCTTTGCGGTTGGTCGTTCCGATCGGATGGATTGGTGGAAGATAAAGAACATCAAAACCCATCGCCTGGAGCGCAGGAAGCTTGCCGATCACATCGATCAGTGAACCGTGGCGATCGTCGGTATCCGTGGCCGAACGCGGGAACAGCTCGTACCAGGCGGCACAGAGTGCCTGCGGGCGCTCGATGTCCAAGAAAAGGGACGGCTTGCGGCGAACTGCAAACTCGCGCTCTCCTGCTTCATACATGACTTCGCGCAGGTCTGGCGTGAGAAGGATGTCGGCGCTTTCATCGGGCGAGGCGTCGGCGAGCCATTTCAAGGCGCTGGCGATGACCTTGTTTGCGCTGCCGCTGACGAGTTTGCCGGCACTATCAAGGACCGTCCGTGCTTCGGCGATTTCATAAGTGAATTTGGCGCCGGCTTTGCGCTTGAGTTCGATGTCGCGTGCGAGCGTAGCGTACCTGTCGATCCAGGCTTCGATGGTAAATTCGTAACGTCCGACTCGTTCCGGATGAATTGTTGCGCGCCACAGATCGTTGTTCACGATCTGCATGGGCGAGCGCGACCAGTCTCTGCGATCGGCACTCCGCCACAGCAGTTCCACGCCGAGCATTTCATGCCCATCGGTAAACACGTCGGCGTGGACGACGATCGGCTCGCCGACGACGCGTTTCGCCGGGAAGCGTCCGCTATCGACGCTTGGCATGACATTGTCGATGACGATGCGAGGGGCCGCGGCAAGCTTTTTGGAGGCCGTCTCCGTTGGCGCGATTTCGATGAGAGCGCTGCGTTGCGCCTGCAGGACACGGACTTCGCCTGCCGCGAGAGCCGTATGTGCGTCGCGTTCCGCTGTGATTGTTGTGCGGGCCACAAGACTAGCGCCCGCCGCCGGCGGCAGCGGATCTAGAGCAATTGGCAGCGACCTCTCAAGCCGGAGATCGGTATTGATCAGCACCACGATCGGTGCCGACGCTTCGCGAGCGCTCGGGCTATCGGACCGTATGAGAGCGCTCACGGATTCTCCCGGATCTGTCAGCTTCCGCATTTCTCCATTGATCTTGCGCCTGCTCAATTGCTCGCTTAGCGTGTTGGCTTCGCGAATTTCAGACGACAGATCGACATTGCTGTTTGGCTCCGGGAAGGGCGCGTCCGACACGTGTGTTTGACGCATATCCAAGTCATCGGCGGCCGCATATTCGAATCCCATGGGCACGATGAGGCCGTCGCCGATGGCGGCTGCACGCTGCAGCATGTGCCGGTAGAGCGGGATCGGGTCGTCGGTCTGATTCATTTGGCGCGCCAGCCGCGGCCCGAACGGCGCTTCCGGCGACGCAATCACCGCTCCAAGCTCGCGCAACACTTCGTGCTCTTCGACAAACCAGCTGGCTCGGCCGTCCCACCATGGCGCGGACGAGAATGCGCCGTCGAAACCAACCCCGCGCAGCTTTGCGATCTCTGGCCAGCTCAGGCCCGGGGTCCAGGCGACAAAGCGGATATCGGGAAAGCTTTGCCCAACGGCAGCGATGATTGCGCGCCAGGCGTCGCGCGGCACCAGCTGTGGCTGCGAGAAGCAAAATCCCGACGCGCCGGCATTCGCTAGACGAAGGAGACGTTCGATCCACCAATGGGTCGCGCCGTCGGCCCCGTCTTGGGCGAAGCGCATATAGGCCGCCGCAGGCGTCGGAAGTGTACTCCGCGGATCGAGGGCGTGACCGGTCGCATTGCCTGCGATGAACCATTCAGGGTGCAACTGTGTCACGCTCGCATCGTCCGCGACACGGCCGAGGACGAGGTCGAGGAGAAGCTTCAGTCCGGAATCGCGGCAGTGCTGCGCCAATGCGGCGATCAGTTGATCGGCATTGAGCGACTGCTCGATGGCCGGATGAGGCTTTTCATGGTCGCCGGTAAGAAAAAGATCGCCGGCCGCGCCCGGCGCGAACAGCGGCGCCGTCAGCACATATTCGAAGCCCATCGCACGGCAGCGCCGCAGGTGCAGGGGCCAGGATGTGCGTGATCCGGCTAAAAGCGGGTGAAAGTAATAGATTCGGGGTGCAAACAGATCGCGGCCACTTTCGCCCACGTTTGCACGCTGGCCCATCGCCATAAATCAGATCGCCCCCTCGGTGGTCCCGGCGGTTTCATGAGTTCTCTCTGTCAAAACGGCCGCAGGAAAAAAGTTCCGCGATGGCTAGCCCTTCACGCGTCCGTCGCGTGGGCATTTCGCCTTATCGACGGTTGACCACCGTTGCGTGATGGCCCTCGACCTCTTCGCGGGCGACGCAGCAGGAACAGCAGCAGCGAGCGGCCTGTCACCTGATAGCGGCTGCCGAACTTGAATGCGGCGCTTGCGTCATAGTCCTCGTCTTCGTGGGGTAAGTTGGTATCGACGAGGCGCACCCAGTCGCGGCCGCCTTGCGCTTTGGGCAGCGTGAACTCCACGACGTCGTGGTGAGCGTTGCTGACGAGGAGCAGCGTCGCTTCGCCGCCGCGTCGCCGGATGCCGCTGGTCTGGGCACGGCCGTCGAGCAGAAGACCGAGGCATTTCGCGGCGGGATCCTGCCATTGTTCGGGAGTCATCTCAACTCCGGCCGGCGTGAGCCACGTGCAATCCTTTACCCCGAGTTCGTCATTCCAGGCGCCGGCCAGGAACCGGCTCTGGCGCAGTACCGGAAACCGGCTCCGCAGGCTCGTCAGCCGCCGCACGAAAGCGATCAGGTCTTCGCCGGGCTCATCGTGATCCCAGCTGACCCAGGAAATCTCATTGTCCTGACAATAGGCGTTGTTGTTGCCGCGTTGCGTGCGGCCGAATTCATCGCCTGCGAGAATCATGGGAGTGCCCTGCGAGAACAGCAGCATCGCAAGGAAGTTTCGCTTCTGCCGTTCGCGCAACTCTAAGATATTCTGGTCGTCCGTCGGCCCTTCCGCGCCGTGGTTCCACGACTTGTTATCGGAGTGGCCGTCGCGATTGTCCTCGCCGTTGGCTTCATTATGCTTCTGGTCGTAGGAGACGAGATCGTTCAACGTAAATCCATCGTGCGCGGTAACGAAATTCACGCTGGCCCAGGGCTTGCGGCCGCGCCGGTTGAACAAATCGCCCGATGCGCTGATTCGCGCCGCGAGGTCGGCAAGCTTGCCGTCGTCGCCTTTCCAATACGATCTCACGGTGTCGCGATAGCGGTCATTCCACTCCGCCCAGCCCGGGGAAAAAGCGCCGACCTGATAGCCGCCCGGGCCGATATCCCACGGCTCGGCGATCAGTTTGACCGACGACAGAATGGGGTCCTGCTGACACGAATCCAGAAAGCCGCCGCCGGCATCAAAGCCATGCGTCTCCCGGGCAAGCACGGTGCCGAGATCGAACCGGAAACCGTCGACGTGCATCTCCTGCACCCAATAGCGCAGAGAAGTCCGTGACCATCTGCAGGACGCGCTGGTGCGAAAGATTGAATGTGTTGCCGGTGCCGGTGTCGTTGATGTAGTAGCGCGGCTCGTTTGGCAGCAAGCGGTAATAAGACGCGTTGTCGATGCCCTTGAAGGACAGTGTCGGGCCGAGGTGATTGCCCTCCGCGGTATGGTTATACACCACGTCGAGGATCACCTCGATTCCGGCATCGTGAAAGCGCGCCACCATCTCCTTGAACTCGGAGAACGCAAAATCCGGCACGTGCGCGTAGCGGCGATCCGGCGCAAAGAACGCGATGGTGTTGTAACCCCAGTAGTTCGTGAGGCCTTTGTCGAGCAGATAGCTGTCATTGACGAAGGCATGCACCGGCATCAGCTCGACCGCCGTTATGCCGATATCGCGCAGATGGTTCAGTACGGCCGGTTCGGTCAGTCCGCGAAAGGTCCCCTGTAACCTCTCGCTCACCAGCGGATGCAGCTTGGTGTAGCCCCGAACGTGCAATTCGTAGACGACGGTCCGCGCCCACGGTGTGCGCGGCGCCCGGTCGTCCCCCCAGGTGAATGCAGGGTCGATGACGCGGCAACGCGGCATGAATGGCGCGCTGTCGCGACCGTCGAACGATAGATCGTCGCCGCTTTCCATGTTGTAGCCGAATAGCGCCGGATTCCAATCGAGATTGCCGACCACGGCTTTGGCGTATGGATCGAGCAGCAGCTTGTTCGGATTGAAGCGATGACCATGCGCCGGCTCGTACGGTCCGTGGACGCGGTAGCCGTAGACCGTGCCGGGGCGCGCATCAGGAAGAAAACCGTGCCAGATTTCGTCGGTGAATTCGGGCAGCTCGACGCGTTCGATTTCGCGCTCGCCGCGTTCGTCGAAAATGCAGAGCTCGACCTTCGTGGCGTTGGCGGAGAACAGCGCGAAGTTGGCCCCTAACCCGGTCCACGTCGCGCCACACGGGAATGGCATCCCCTCGCGCAGGCGGGCTTTCCGCATTAGCTCCGGCGCGGCGTTGCTAATGCGTGCCTCCCCTGGTTGGCGTGATCGGTGCGGATCACAACGGGAAATCGGCTGCTAAGTTCCGGGGAGGCTGGGGCTAGAAATCCGTCAATATGTCTTCGCGGCCATACCCTCCGGCACGCAAGGATCCCGATGAACCTTGCGTTGCGTCGCGCTGAGGGCGACCCCGGTTTGGCGGTATGCCGGCCGGGCGCAGGGCCGCAATCCCAAGCGTCCCATTGCGCCAGGCCAAGAAAGCGGCATGCCTGGGTCCCGTCATTGCCTGGGTGCTTACCTTTTATTAACGCAGCGAAAGCTTTGTTCCACAGCTAGGCGACTGACAAATCTCGAAAAATGGCCGGAATGTCGATAAAGGCTACCAAAATGGGCTATCGAGCGGTCAGTCGCTTGCCGAAACGCCCCAAAACGGGGGAAACTGGCCTCCTCCAAGGGGATAGGCCAGTGTTTTGCCAAACTTTCTGCATTCCCGCTTGAACCTAGACCCCGCCACCCGCGACTTACCTACGAGCCGACGGTCCTGACGATGCAAACCACTTCCGACGAGGTTCTGATCGGAAGAATTGCCGGGGGCGATCGACTCGCGATGCAGGTTCTGTTCGCCCGGCATCATGTGAAGGTCTACCGGTTTGTGCTTCGTTTGGTTCGTAACGAATCGTCGGCCGAGGACCTGATCAGTGAAGTGTTCTTCGACGTTTGGCGCCAAGCCGGAAAGTTCGAAGGACGGTCGGCAGTCTCGACGTGGCTGCTGAGCATTGCCAGGTTCAAAGCGCTCTCGGCGTTGCGTAAGAGGAGTGAAGCGGAACTGGATGATGAGACCGCCAGTGCGATCGAGGATCAAAGCGACGATCCGGAGGTGGTGCTGGCAAAGAAAGACAAGGGTGCCGTGTTACGGCAGTGCTTAGCCGGGCTCTCGGCGGAACACCGGGAGATTATCGACCTCGTGTACTACCACGAGAAGTCGGTGGCGGAGGTGGCAGGCATTGTCGGCATCCCGGAAGCAACAGTAAAAACGCGTATGTTCTATGCGCGGAAAAAATTGTCAGAGCTCCTAAAGGAGCGGGGAATTGATCGAGGTTGGCCATGAATGCGGTAAACGAAACCCCTGCAAGCGATGTCGAGCTGCTGCTGCCCTGGCATGCCGCCGGAACGCTTAGCCACCGCGACTCGCAGCGTGTCGAGACTGCGCTCGCCAACGATCCCGAGCTCGCCCGCCGGTTCGAACTGGTGCGTGAAGAGCTCAATGAAGACATCCATCTCAACGAAACGCTGGGCGCCCCTTCGGCCCGCGCCATGGAAGCGCTGTTTGCCAAGATCGACGCCGAGCCGGTGCGTACCCCTCCGGTGACGTTCAATCTCGGCGCGCGCCTTCGCGACTTCTTCGCCAGCCTGACGCCGCGTACCTTGGCGTGGTCGGCGAGCGCCGCGGCGGTTGCCATCCTGCTGCAGGCCGGACTGATCGCCGGCATCATGATCAAGGAAAACGGCGCGGGCAGCCACGACCGGCGGCGGCGACTATCAGACAGCTTCGGTGCCAAGCGCGTTTGCCGGCGATGGCTCGTATGCGCTGATCCGCTTCCAGCCGCAGGCCAATGCTGCCGATATCGCTAAATTCCTGGAAGCCAACAATCTCAGCGTGACGGGTGGTCCGATCACGGGAGCGCTGTTCCGTGTACAGGTCGCGCCGACCAAACTGCCGACAGCAGATCTCGCCGGCATCGTGAAGAAGCTGCAATCGGATAAGATGATCGTCGGCTTCGTTGCGGCGACGCAGTAAGGCGCCTTTGCCGTGGCGATCGGTTGAAGATCGCCGTGCTGGACGAATTCTAACCTCGGCCAATTTCATTGGCTGCGCTCTGGCGCAGCCGTGACGCGGCTTGTCATGACGAAGAGGCATCCGTGATGCGGCGCAAGACGACCATGCTGCGAGCAGTTTTCGTCCTGACGCTGACGGTCGCGCTGGCGGGCTTGGGCTGGGCCGTCAGTGGCCAGCCGGCTGCCGCGTTCTTCAGGATGGGCGGCGGCCATTTTGGCGGTGCGCGCATCACATCGCATTCGTTTGGCGGGCGCAATGGCGTGCGCGAGCATGGATCGGGCCGCATTTCGCGTGGTTCGCGCCATGTTGACGTACCCAGTCGCGGCCGCGACGGCCGCGGTAGCAGGGGTACCAGGTTTTTTCCGCGTCGTTGGATTGCCGGCCGCCCGCATCACGGAATCGCAGGTATCGGCGTCGGCGGCGGTCTCGGTCCCGGTTCGACGGGGCCGGGCGGTGGCGGAGGCGGCATCAACGGCGGCCGCGTCGGTGGCGTACCGCCGGCAGGCGAGCGGCGGTTCGTGCCCGATGAAGTGCTGGTTGAATTCCAGCCACGCGTCTCGCCGCGAACGATCGCGAGATTCGCCCGCATATTCAATCTCACGCAACTTGAAGAGCAGCGCTTTGCTCTGCTTGGTGGCGCGAGCTTCTATCGCTGGCGCATCGCTGCGGGCAGTTCGGTGCCAGGCCTGGTGGCGAGGCTGCAGAACCAGGTCATCGTCGCCAACGCGCAACCCAATTATCTGTTCACCGTGCAGGACGAGGTGAGCCAGCCTCGGCCCTCCGCCGCAGGCGATGAGGCGCAATACGCACTCCGCAGTCTCCAGATCGAACAGGCGCAGCAAGTCGCGACCGGCAAGGACGTGGCCGTCGCGGTGATTGATTTGGAAGTTGAGGCGTCGCATCCGGATCTCGCCGGGTCAGTCAAAAAAAAATTCGACGCGTTGGGTGGGGTTGGTAGCGCGCAATCGCACGGCACCGCCATGGCGGGCGCGATCGCAGCGCATGGCAAGCTTCTCGGTGTCGCGCCCGGCACGATCGTTCTGGCGGCACGCGCCTTCGATGACGCGCGAGGCGAGGCCAAGGGCACATCTTTTGCCATCTACAAGGGCCTGCAATGGGCAGCCGACAGCGGTGCGCGTGTCGTGAACATGAGCTTCGTGGGCCCATTCGATCCAGATCTGAGCCGGATGCTGGCGTCCGCTGGCGACAAGGGCATCGTGCTGGTCGCGGCGGGCGGCAACGGCGGACCGGATTCGGGTCCGCAATATCCGGCATCGGATGCCAACGTCATCGCGGTCGCGGCAACCGACGGTAAGGACGGTCTGTTTCCTCTCGATAATCGCAATCCGTATATCGCACTGGCGGCGCCGGGCGTGGACATCCTCTCGCTGGCGCCTGATGATGCCTACCAGGAGTCCACCGGCAGTTCGATTGCGGCGGCGCATGTCAGCGGGATCGTGGCGCTCATCCTGCAAGTGCAGCCGTCGCTGAAGCCTCGTGATGTCCGCGCGATCTTGATCCAGACGGCAAAGCCGATTGTGATGGGCGAAAATTCAGGCTTTGAGCCCCGCCTGGTGAATGCCTACTCGGCAGTGAAATCGGCGGAAACCATCGTGGTGAGTGGCGCGGCGGCCCGCGAGCAAGTCAAGCGCTGACACCGATCGGGCATCGCGCCCTGCGGGCTCTGGGCAGCCAGTCTATGTCCCGCTGCACGTTCCGACGCAGTGCAAAATTTACGGCTCCTTAATCGCGATTGTGGTCGAATTCTGCCGCCGGGCTGGCGGGGACCGGGGGCGCGAATGGGTAGCCATCAGGGACAGGCTGAGCTGCGCAGGAAGCCGCGCCGCCCGCTGCACTATCGCGCGCGAATCTTGCTCAGTAAGAAGGGACAACCGCGTTCCTGCAACATCGAGGATATCTCGGAAAGCGGTGCGCGCATCGTTTTGCAGAAGGACGAAGAACTGCCCCAGCGCTTTCTGCTGCTGCTGTCGCCTCGCAGCGCGGCGCGGCTTTGTCGCGAAGTTTGGCGCGAGCACCTGACCGTTGGTGTTGAGTTCCTCAACAGCGACCGTTCGTAGCCACCGGCGCGGCCGCATTGCGTGTTAGAATGGGGTGCGTTCGGCTGCACGCGTGCCACATTTTCAGTGCAAGGCCGGTCGCGAACAGGGTAGGAGCCGCTTTCATGGGCCGGATGCCCGGCATTCGACGCGCCGCAATGCTCGCGCTGGCCGCGAGCACGTTGGCCGGCTGCGGCACAACGGGCGGTCTCGACAGCATGCTGGTCGATCCGTCGCGCTACGAAGGCTACAACTGCAAGGACCTTGGCAACCAATTGCAGGCCCTGGACAAGCGTGAAAAGGATTTGCGTAATCTGATCGATCGCGCGGACGAGAGCGCCGCCGGCGTCGTCATCGGCGCGATGGCATATCGCACCGACTACGAGACGGTGATTGCGGACAAGAAGGTCCTGCGGGGAACGATGGCGGAGAAAAAGTGCCAGCTCACGCCGTCTTTGACGAGCGATCAAATCATTCGTTGAAGGTGCAAGCCGGGCCGGTGCTAGCTCACCGAGCCCATCGCCAGCAGAACCGCAAGAGCGACACCGGCAACGGCCAGTACGATGAGAGCCACGGCGCTCGTCGCTGTTGCCCGGCCGCCCGCAAAAGAAATGGCATAGAACGCCTTGAGCACATTGTTCGACGAAGCGGCGATCAGGATCGCTGCGGCGATCGCAATGCTGGGGACGTTGGCCGCTCCGCCCTGGGCCAAGTTGAGCACGAACGGATCAATGTCGGAGACGCCGATGATCGCGGCGAGCGCATAGATGCCGGACGTACCAAATTGCGCCGTCGCGAAGCTCGATGCGACCGACACGGCAATGAACAGAAGTGCAAAGATCGCGGCCGGCCCGAGTTCAAGCGGATTTCTGCCGGTTGACGGCTGCAAGGCTGTTTGTGGCTCGGCATGTTCGGGTGAGCTGCGCCCAAATCCCCAATATTGCAATGCGCAGATGGCGAAGGCGGCCAGTGCCAGCCCGCCGAGGAACGGCGCCAAAAGGCGCACCAGCGCGAGATTGAAGATCGCGATCACCGCTGCGATCCGCAAATACATGATGCCCGTGGCGAGCGTGATGCCGGCCCTGGCTTGACGCACGAGCGCCGGATCGGCTTTGGCCTGCCGTGCCAGCACAACAGTAGCTGCCGTCGATGAATAGAGGCCGCCCAGCGCTGCCATCCAAAGTCCGCGCGCGGCGGGCGCCCAGTAGCGCTGCGCCAGGTAGCTCACATAGGAAAATGTACAAACGACGACGAGGGCGAGCCAGACCTGGCGCGGCGTGATCTTGGTGAGCGTGGTCACCGGGGTGTTGGGCAGCAACGGCAGAATGATGCCGGTCAGAATCAGAAATTCGCCGGCGGTGATGATCTCCTTAAGGTCGATCCGCCGCGCCAGTGCATGCAATTGCGTGCGGCCAGTGAGCAGCAAAACGGCGGTCACTGTTGTCGCCACAGCGACCCAATGGGGCAGGGCAAGCGCGATAGGGCCCAACACATAAGCCTTGACGTTGAGCACCGGGACAACAAGCCCGACATTCGGCTCACCCTCTTCGTCCTTTTCGGTGACATGCCGCTGATAATAGACCAGGAGCCACGCGCCCAGCACCAACAGCCCGCCGGTGAACGGGATCAGGTGAACCGGATCGAACAGATAGAGCGCGCCACCGCCCAGGGCCAGCAGCGGGAAGGTGCGAATCCCGCCGGGCCGCCTGCTATTGTCGCGGCTGAAAAAATCCTCGTACGCTAGACCAAGAAAGAAACTCAAGCCCAGAAGCAGCGCAAGGCTCGCCGGCGAGGGTGCTGATATCATCAGTGCGAACCGAGGTCGTGGAATCGAAGCGGCGGATGCCGAACGGCGGCAAATCTAGCGGTGATTGCAGGGCGGGACAATTGCCGCTCGCCCTTCTGCTGCGGACAACCCCACTTGGGATGGCCAAAAATGCGTCTTCGAGTGAGCCAGGGGACTGGAAGTGATGATGCTTGGACCGCCGCTCGGCACAACATCGATGCCTCCGTCGCTGCTGAACCTTAAGCTTTGCGGCTGATACTAAACGAGGGGCGCTCGGAATGGCCGGAGCGCCGCCTGCTGTATTGCGTGTATACGACCCCATCGGGGCGCCCGACCCGGGCATGAGGAGATCGACATGGACGTCATTGGCTCGGCGTTTTTCTTCGTTTTGTTCTTTATCGTTGTTTTCGCCTGCCTCGGCAGCTTCTTTACCGTCAAGACCGCCGAAGTTGCGGTGATCACCAGGTTCGGCCGCTTTCTGCGCGTCGCCAACCCGGGCCTAAACTGGAAAGTGCCGTTCATCGATACCGTCGCCGGCCGGGTCAGCCTGCGGGTCAATCAGAACAGTTTGACGATGGAAACGAAGACCAAGGACAACGTTTTCGTTACCATTCCGATTTCGGTGCAGAACCGCGTGCGCCCCGAAAAGGTGTACGACGCCTTCTACAAGCTCGCCAATCCGGCGGCGCAAATTCAGTCCTATGTCGAGCAGGTCATTCTCGGCCATGTGCCCGGTATGACGCTCGACGAAGTGTTCGCCAGCCAGTCCGGTATCGCCGCCGCGGTGAAGCAGGAGCTTGATGCCGACATGGCGACGTTTGGCTTCGAAATCGTCAATGTGCTGGTGACCGATATCGTGCCTGACGCGAAAGTAAAGTCGGCCATGAACGACATCAACGCGGCGCAGCGCGAGCAGGTCGCCGCCAACGCCAGAGGCGAGGCTGAAAAGATCCTGGTGGTGAAGAAGGCCGAGGCCGAAGCCGAGAGCAAGGCGCTGCAAGGGCAGGGCATTGCCAATCAGCGCAAGGCCATCATCGAGGGGTTGCGCGGTTCGATCGAAACATTCCGCAGTTCCGTCACCGACGCGACCACCGCCGAAGTCATGCAACTCGTCATGGTCACGCAGTATTTCGATACGATCAAATCGATCGGCGAGCTGGACAAGACCAACACGCTGTTTCTGTCGCATTCGCCCGGCGCCGTCCGCGACATTTCCGATCAGATCATGCAATCGATGCTGACGGCGGAACGGGCAAAGGCGGCGTAGCTGTCAGCCGACCGCAGCGCGCCGCAGCCGCAGCGCGTTGCCTACGACGCTGACCGAGGATAGCGCCATGGCGGCGGCCCCGATCGCTGGCGTCAGCAGCAGGCCAAAGACCGGATAAAGCACGCCGGCAGCGATCGGAACGCCTGCGGCGTTGTAAAGGAAAGCGAAAAATAGATTTTGCCGGATATTGTGCATCGTCGCGGCTGACAGCTTCCGCGCCCGCACGATCCCGGCAAGGTCGCCTTTGACCAGCGTCATGCCCGCGCTCTCCATCGCGACATCGGTGCCATTGCCCATGGCGATCCCGACATCGGCGGCGGCCAGCGCCGGCGCATCGTTGACGCCATCGCCCGCCATGGCGACGATGTGGCGCTGGCTTTGCAGCTTTCGGACGACGTCGCTTTTGTGTTCGGGCAATACTTCGGCTTCGACCGCGTCGATGCCAAGTTTCTTGGCGACCGCGCGCGCGGTAACCTGATTATCGCCGGTAAGCATCACGATCGCGATGCCCTGCGCTTCCAGAGCCCTCAGCGCCGCAGGCGTCGTCGACTTCACGGGATCGGCGATGGCGAGAAGGCCGGCGAGCATTTGGTCGACCGCGACAACCACCACGGTAGCGCCGTCAGCGCGCAATCGTGCAGCCTCGCTTTGCAGCGCATCGGTCGCGATGCCACGTTCGGCCAAGAATTTGTCGCTGCCGAGAGCCACGCGCTTGTCGGCCACCGTGCCGAGAACGCCCTTACCGGCCGGCGCATCAAAATCTGTCGCTGGCAGGACGTTGATGTTGTGCGCTGCCGCTGCAGCTACGATCGCTGCCGCCAACGGATGCTCACTGGCGCGCTCAACGCTGGCGGCATACTGAAGGACCATCCCCTCTTCGAAGCCCTGCGCCGGCGTGATCGCGATAACTTTCGGCTTGCCTTCGGTCAGCGTGCCGGTCTTGTCGACGACAAGCGTATCGACCTTCTCCATGCGCTCCAGGACTTCGGCATCTTTGATCAATATGCCGAACGAGGCGGCGCGGCCGACGCCGACCATGATCGACATCGGTGTCGCCAGACCGAGCGCGCACGGGCAGGCGATGATCAGGACGCTCACGGCGGCGACAAGTGCGTAGGCGAAGCGCGGCTGCGGCCCGAACGCGGCCCACGAGGCGAATGCAATGAGCGCGACCGCGATCACCGCCGGCACAAACCAGGAGGCGACCTGGTCGGCGAGCCGGGCAATCGGTGCACGTGAACGCTGTGCGACGGCCACCATGTCGACGATGCGCGACAGCATGGTATCGCGGCCGACTTTCTCGGCGCGCATGATGAAACTGCCGCTGCCGTTGAGCGTGCCGCCGATCACGCGGTCGCTCACTCCTTTGGCGACGGGCATCGATTCTCCGGTCACCATCGACTCATCGACCGAGGAACGGCCTTCGAGCACAATTCCATCGACCGGGATTTTTTCGCCGGGGCGAACGCGGAGTTGATCGCCGGCCGCAACGGCATCGAGTGGCACATCTTCGTCGCTGCCGTCGGCGCGCAGACGCCGTGCACTGGTTGGCGCCAGATTCATCAGCGCGCGAATGGCGCCGGAGGTTGAGGCCCGGGCGGAAAGTTCGAGTACCTGGCCGAGCAATACCAGGACGGTGATGACAGCGGCGGCCTCGAAATACAGCGCAAGGCCGTCATGCGCATCGCGGAAGCTTGCAGGAAACAGCCCAGGCGCCAACACGGCGACGACGCTGTAGAGATAGGCGACGCCGGTTCCCATGGCGATCAGTGTGAACATGTTGAGATTGCGCGTCACGACCGACTGCGCGCCGCGTACGAAGAATGGCCAGCCGCCCCACAGCACGACCGGCGTGGCGAGAGCAAACTGCACGTAGTCCGGCCATCGGCCGGCGTAATGCCAGGCGCCGAAATGCGGGCCCATATCCAGCACCAGGATCGGGAGCGCAAGCGCCGCCGAGATCCACAAACGCCGCGTCATGGCAATGCGCTCGCTGTCGTCGGCCTCGCCACCGGCTTCGGGCTCCAGCGCCATACCGCAGATCGGACAATGGCCGGGCCCGAGCTGGCGGATTTCCGGATGCATCGGGCAGGTGTAGATCGCGTCCCCTGACGCCGCCGACGCCGGCCGTGGGGCCGTGGCGGGGTGCAGGTAGCGTTCCGGATCGGCGGCAAATTTCTCGCGGCAGCCGGCGCCGCAGAAGAAATACTCGTGATCGCGATAAAGGTGCCGATGTTTGGCGGTGGCCGGATCGACGCGCATGCCGCAAACCTGATCGGTGACAGGCGCGCCTGCGGCAGGAGAGTGGTGCGAACACGCCGAATGCTGCACGATAAATCCTCTTGAAACGGGTACCCGGTAGGGGTATATAGCGGTCATGCAGCCAGTTGCCAAGTCGTCGGTGCTCAAACGCCTCAATCGGATCGAAGGCCAGGTGCGCGGTCTCGCCCGCATGGTCGAGGATGACCGCTATTGCATCGACGTCGTCACGCAGCTCTCGGCGGTACGTGCCGCCCTGCGCCGGGCCGAGGAGGAGATCCTTGCCGACCACGTGTCGCATTGCGTCGAGCATGCTATCGCGTCAGGCAACAAGGCCGAGCAGCGTCGCAAGGTAGGCGAGCTGATGGATGTTTTGTCGCGTAGCGATCGATGAAACGGGTAACGCCCAGAAAGTCCACAAAGAACAAAGCGGTGGTGCGCCGCCGGAAACTCGAGCCGCAAATTCAAATCAAACGCGTCTACGATCCGCCCGAGGCGAGCGATGGCGTGCGCATCCTTATCGACCGGCTATGGCCGCGCGGGATGTCGAAAGCCGCGCTCAAGTTCGACGCCTGGCCGAAGGAACTCACGCCATCAAACGAATTGCGAAAATGGTACGGGCACGACCCGAAGCTTTATGCCGAGTTTGGCCGCCGCTACCGCAGCGAACTCGCCGCGCACAAGGACGCGCTCGCGGCGTTGCGCGCCATGATCGAGGGGCGAAAGGCGACGCTTCTCACCGCGACCCGTGAAATCGACTTGAGTCACGCCACCGTGCTGCGCGACCTTCTGAACAAGCCTTAGGCCAATTTCTCCCGCGCCAGCGCCGTGCCTTTGCCCAGCGCCACAAGCTTCTTCTCCGCGATGTCACGGTGCATCGGCGCCATGCCGCAATTGGTCGAAGGAATGATCTTGTCCTTGGCCACGTGCTTGGTGATCTCGGCGATCAAGCCTGCGACCTCTTCAGGAGTCTCGATCGTATCGGTGGCAACGTCAATCACCCCGATCTGGACCTCCTTGCCGTCGAGCAATTGCAGGATGCTCATCGGCACGCGCGAATGGATGCATTCGATCGAGATTTGATCGATGCGGCTTCTGGCGAGCGCGGGAAAGAATTTCTCATATTGACGCCACTCGTCGCCGAGGCCGGCCTTCCAGGCAATGTTGGCTGGAATGCCGTAGCCGTAGCAGATGTGCACGGCGCTTTTGGACGAGACGCCGTCGATAGCGCGATGCAGCGCCTCAATGCCCCAGCCGGCGGCCTGCTCCATGTAGACATTGAAGGCCGGCTCGTCGAACTGGATGACGTCGACACCGTCGGCGGCGAGCCCGAGCGCTTCTTCGTTGAGCAGCTTGGCGAAAGCGAGCGCCATCTTTATGCGGTCGCCGTAATGCGCATCGGCGATGGTGTCGACGATCGTCATCGGGCCGGGCAGAGTGAATTTAAGCTTCTTGCCGGTATGGGCGCGCGCGAGCCGCGCCTCGCGTGCGTGCACTCGGCGGCGCAGCCGCAACTCGCCGGTGACGGTCGGGCACATCGCCTTATAGCGATCGTTGCGGATGCCCATTTCGACTTTGTTTTCGAAATCGATGCCTTCGACCGCTTCCAGAAAGCCATGAACGAAATGCTGGCGCGACTGCTCGCCGTCGCTGACGATGTCGAGCCCGGCGTCTTCCTGAAGTTTGATCGCGACAAGTGTGGCGTCATCGATGGCGGCGGCGAGCTCGTCACCCTTGAGCCGCCACTGCGGCCACAGCTTGTTTGGTTCGGCGAGCCATGCCGGCTTCGGCAGGCTGCCGGCGGTTGTTGCCGGAAACAGCGAATGACTTCCAGCTTTGTTCGGCATGGCGGTTATCTGCCTGTCTGAGAATCGGTCAGGCTGGCGGCGGCGTGGGTGGCTGCCAGCGATACAGCCAGTCATAATGATGCAGCAGTCGCGGGCCGCCAAGGGCGCGCATTGCCGCGTTGCGCAGCATAGCCCGGACGCCGCTCAGGTGATAGCGCGCGCCGTTACGGGCGGCGAGGCGCTGCACCTTCCAGGCGCGCCGCCGCCGCGCCCGCCAGTAGCTGCGGAATGCCATTGCGGCGTCGTTCGGCGTCTGCGCCAAGTAGTGCGCGGCCATTGCGGCGTCTTCGATCGCCATCGCGGCGCCTTGCGCCAGATAAGGCAGCATCGGGTGGGCGGCATCCCCAAGGAGTGCCATCGGACCAGCGGCAGCGCGCAAAATCGGCCGCCTGTCGAACAGCGCCCATTTCAGCCAGGCGTCCGGCGCGCTCAGCAAGGATAAAGCCTGCGGCGTCCAATCGCGCGTCGACAGTCTCGGCAAGAGATCAGTTCGTGTCGCCGGCTCGCTCCAGCCCGGCGCATTCCAGGTGTCGTCCATAATGACGACGACATTGATGACGCGGCCGCCCTTGACCGGGTAATGCACGATGTGGGCATCGCGGCCGAGCCAAAGCTGGACGAACGGCTCCGAAAGTTGCGGCGACACATCGTTCGCGCGCACGAGCGCACGCCAGGCGACGCGGCCGGCAAAACGCGGCGGGCCGCCGTAGCCGAAGCGCGTGCGCGCTGTCGACCACAGGCCGTCGGCGGCAATCAGCGCATTGCCGTGTTCGTCGGCGACGCCGCTTTTTCCGTGGGACATGACGGTGATGCCGTTAGGATGAACGGCAACGTCGTCGACATGCAGGCCGAGCTTCAAAGAGATATCGAGTTGCTGGGCGGCCGCGCCGACAAGCGTGGCCTGCAGGTCCCCGCGATGAATGACCCAGTAGGGCGCGCCGTACCGCGCCGCTGCCGTCTTCCCCAGCGGCATGCGCACAATTTCGCGGCCGTTTTCGCCATTGAGTACGCGCAGGCCCATCGGCTCGGTCACCTGCGGGCGCAGTCGCTCTTCGAGTCCGAGATCGAGCAGAATGCGGGACGCGTTCGGCGACAGCTGAATGCCGGCGCCGGTTTCCTCAAGGCGTTCGGCCTGCTCCAGCACGACGACTCGAAAGCCGCGGCGCGCCAGGGCCAGTGCGGCAGTCAATCCGCCGATCCCGGCGCCAGCGATAATGATGTTGCGCGACGGCGTAGGGATGTTGGCTCCGTCGTGGGCTCAGGCGGCGTTGCGCCAGGCGCATTGCGCCGGCCGCGCCTCGTTCTGCGCCAGCGCCGGATCGTGCCGATAAAGGGTCGAGCAGTACGGACACACGTAGTCGGCGTCGTCGCCCATGTCGCAATAGACGTGCGGATGATCGAACGGCGGCAGCGCGCCCATGCACATGAATTTCTTGGCGCCGATGTCGATCGCGGCGACGCCTGGATCGTTATGAAAATGGGGAACGATTTCGTCCGACATGCCTATCTTGCCCTTCGGAACTCATTGTGCGAACCGGCCATGCCGTCCGGTGCGGCCGGCACCATAGCGGCGTAAACGGGCGATTCCTAGGGCGGCTCGAAACAGGGCCGTTTGCTCTGGTATTAGAATGTATCGTCGCCTGACGGAGGTCGAATGCCGCAATTTACTCATGAGGGAGTAGAGATCGCTTTTTTCGATCAGGGCGAGGGTGAGCCGATCGTGCTGGTACACGGCTTTGCCTCGACCAAGGAGGTCAACTGGATCATGCCGGGCTGGGTGCCGACGCTGACCGGCGCGGGGCGGCGCGTCATCGCGCTCGACAACCGCGGCCATGGTGCCTCCGCCAAGCTTTACGATCCGGCGGCGTATCACTCGGCCATCATGGCGGAGGATGTGCGCGCGTTGATCGACCATCTCGGCCTGTCCCGCGCCGACGTCATGGGCTACTCGATGGGTGCGCGAATTTCGGCGTTCCTGGCGCTGGCCCATCCGGACCGGGTGCGCTCGGTGGTCCTCGGCGGTCTTGGCATGGGATTGATCGACGGAGTGGGGGACCCGGAACGCATCGCGCGTGGGCTTGAAGCGCCAAGCATGGCCGACGTAGCCGATCCTGGCGCCCGGCAGTTTCGCAGCTTTGCCGAGCAAACCCGATCCGACCTGCGCGCGCTGGCGGCGTGCATGAGAGGATCGCGGCAGACGCTGAGCCGTCAGGAGGTTGGCCGCATCGCCGTACCGCTTCTGGTCGCGGTCGGCAGCAAGGATGCGATTGCCGGGGCGCCTGAAGAACTCGCTGCCCTCGTGCCGAATGCGCAAGCTCTGGTGATCCCGAACCGCGATCACATGATGGCGGTCGGCGATAAGACCTATAAGACCGGGGTCTTGGAGTTTTTCAACAAACGGCCCTAATAGGCCATTGACCCATTATAATCCGCCAATGGCCTAGGTCGTTGGCGGGGCCTTGATAGCCCTTGGTTTTGCCCACCTTGATGCCGATCTTATGCTAGAATTCGGTCGTAGCGTTTGCCATTTTTGCGGGAGTGAGCCGTATGGCGCAGTATCAGGCAAAGTCGGCCCTCGACACCGTCGATCCGGTGTGGGCGCGGCTGCGACGCGAGGCCGAGGAGGCGGCGCGTCGCGAGCCAGAGCTTGCGACTTTCATCTACTCGACCATCCTGCACCACGACAGCCTTGAGGCTGCGGTGGTTTATCGGCTGGCCGAGCGCCTCAACCACGGCGCGGTATCGGCCGGCCTCATCCGCCAAGCGTACATGGATGCGCTCAGGGACGATCCCTCGATTGGCGAGAGCTTTCGCGCCGACATCATGGCGACCTGCGACCGGGATCCGGCCACGCGGCGTGTGATAGAGCCGGTGCTCTATTACAAAGGCTTTCACGCCATTCAGACACATCGCCTGGCGCGTTGGCTGTGGATCAAGGGGCGGCGCGATTTCGCGCTCTATTTGCAAAGCCGCGCGTCGGCGGCGTTTCAATGTGATATACATCCGGCTGCCACGGTCGGCCGCGGCATTTTCCTCGATCACGCCACCGGACTCGTTGTCGGCGAGACTGCCGTGATCGAAGATGACGTTTCGATGCTGCACGACGTCACCCTCGGCGGTACCGGTAAGGAGGCCGGTGATCGGCATCCCAAGATTCGCTATGGAGTCATGATCGGGGCCGGGGCCAAAATTCTCGGCAACATCGAAGTCGGTCATTGCGCGCGCATCGCCGCGGGTTCGGTCGTGATTAAGCCGGTGCCGAATAACGTCACGGTGGCGGGCGTGCCCGCCAAAGTCATTGGCGTGGCCGGATGCCCGGAGCCCGCGCGCAGCATGGATCAGATGTTTCACGACGAGGCATAGGTAAGGCGCGGCATTCGCCGCGAATCATTGTTATTGAAATTGCTGCTGAGGGGCGGCGCGGGAGTTGCTCGGTGGACGTACAGGAAGTCAGGAAACTCGACGGCTATCTCAAAAAGTTGTTCGGCAACGCGCGCATCCGGGTGGTGCCGAGCAAGCCTAAAGTCGCCGATGTCTTTATCGGCGAGGAGCGCTTGGGCGAGCTGAACGTCGACGATGAAGACGACGATCTGTCGTATAATTTCCGCATGGAAATCAGCCTCGGCGAAGTGAGCGAGGTCGATCAGCTCAAGCGCTTGGATGCGTATCTGAAGAAAAAGTTCGACAACGAGCAGATCCACGTCGTGCCACGCGCCAAAAAGCGGGATTCGCTCGAAGCCTATCTCGGCAATGAGTTCATCGGCGTCCTCTTTGTCGACGAGGAGAAGCGGCGCGGGTCCTATATCCTCGAAATGCCGATCCTTGATATGGACCTGGCCTGAGGCGCCGTTCCGCGGCCGTTCTCGGGTAAATTCTTACTGTCCCGCCGGATGCAGTTGCGCAAGCAGGCGGTCGAAGCCGCCGGCGACGCTGCGCCAATCCTTCTCCGCCCAGTCCCGCGGAAAACGCAGCGTGACATCGGCCGCGCCAACGAGCCGCTCCTGGATGCAGGTGCCGGGCATGACGTCGCTCTGGCGCGAGCAGCGCGCATAAAAACGGTCCGGCTGGTCGGCGAAGTAGATCAGATCCTCATCTTCGTAGGGTGTACTGCTGCGGAACGGCAGAATGGCAAGACCCTCGTTGGCCGCCTTCGGCTGGGCGTCGACGTAATGCGGATAGATGTTGCGCAGCCGCTCAAGAGGCGGCAACAGCGAGCCAAGCCCCGCGATAGTGACGAATAACCGCCCGGCGGTATCAGCCGTCTCCATCTTCGGGCTTGGCGCGGCGGGGCCATCTGACTGAGCGAGCGGCGGATCATCAACCTCGCCGTTGGGCTGCGGCGGCGTGAGAGCGGGCCATTCAAAGGCAAGGTCAATGCGGTCGTGCGGGCCGGGGTGGCGCTGCACCGCCGTGCGGATCGCCGCCGGCGGGATTTCGAACAACACACCGGCAACAGTAATGGGAAGTGCCGGCGCATCGGGCGCGACCGGTGCGTTTGGCCAACTCGGCCACAGCACATAGGCAACGAAGCACACTGCGCCGATCAGCGGCGCAATCAGGAAAGACAACGGCAACAAGGTAAAGCCGCGCGCCTTGCGGCGCAGCCTGGTTGAAAAAGTCGCCTGCGCTGTCATGCCGTCAGTGCCGATTGCCCGCGAATCAAAAGCCAGTATCGCACGCTCCATGGCGCGAAGTGGGACGGGCAAGGTCTCTGCTGTTAACCTTTCCTTAAGCATTTCGTGGCGCGGCGCCCGATCCTCTGCGATGGCTTCGGGCGAGGAGACGCCCGACATGTTCGATTTCGCATGGCCGGCAATTACGCCGGAGACCATTGAGTCCTTCTTCTCGCTGGCGATCGGATTTGCCGTCGCCGGCGTATGCGCCACCGGCTACCGTCTGTTCTCCGAACATTTTCCGAGCTTTCGGCTGCTCGAGATCGGGCCGACCCTGTCGCGCTTTGCTTCCATTCCGCTGCTGATGTTCTCCGCGCCTTTCATCATCATGCGCAACACATTGCGTGGCCGCCGCATCGAAGGCCGCCGCGCCGAGTTCGTCATGGTCGCGACCGTGATCGCGGGCCTGTGGAGCCTGATGTCGGGTACGGTTGTGGTGATGGCACTACAAATGCTGATTAGCGCCTGAGGACGCTATCGCGCTCAGCGACTCTCGGCTGCGGCGGTATCCTTCGAGGCGCGTGTGCCGTCCTTGGAACGAGCAATGCGCACAAGATCGCCCGAGGCGATGCCGTCGGGTGGGCTCTCGATCACGCGGTCCTCAATACTGAGGCCTGAGCCGATTTCGACTTGCTGGCCCAGGTCGCGTGAGATCGTGACCGGTTTAAGACGGACGCGGCTGTTGCCGGACACGGTGGCGACGAACAGGCCGCTTTGATTGAAGATCAGCGCGCTCGACGGTACGTTGATGGCCATTTCGGGATGCGGCAGTTCAAAACTGACATTGGTGAAGTCGCCGGTCATCAACTGGCCGCCGGCGTTGTCGACGATGAGCAGCATCCGCGTCGTTCCGGACGCGATATCGACCGCTTGCGCTGACGCTTGCACGGTCGCCGGAAAGGTTTTGCCTGGATATTCCGGAACTGAGATTTTTGCCTTCGTTCCGATTTGTATGCTCGGAACGTTGTTCTGCGGGACGTTGACGTAGACGCGCAGCTTCTTCGTATCCGAAACAACGAACAGTGGCGCGCCGGCCGCGCCGGCATTGATCAGCGCGCCGATGTCGGTGCTGCGCGCGGTGACAAGCCCGTCGAACGGCGCTGTAATCCGCTTGTATTGTTCGAGCACGCGCAGGCGGTCGAGATTGGCCTGCGCCGCCTTTGCCAGCCCATCTTTGTTTGCCGCGTCGGCCGCGCGCTGGTCGAGATCGGCCTTCGAGATGGCGCCGGAGTGGATGAGAGTCTGGCCACGTTGCAGCGTTGCCTGCGCCAGCGTCAGGTTGGCCTGTGCGCTGGCCAATGCCGCCACCGCCTCCATGATCTGCTGGTCAAGATCGGGCGCATCGATGTCGGCCAGCAGTTGTCCGGCTTTGACCGGCGTGCCGATGTCGGCCTTCCAGTCCTTCAGGTAGCCACTGACGCGCGCGTAGATTTGCGCCTGCGTATAGGCCTCCAGCCGCCCGGGAAGATCCAGCGTAGCGCGCTTGCCGCGCGTATCAGGCAGCGCCGCGGCAACGACGGGCACCGCCTGCGTCTCAGTCCAATCGCCGAGCTTCGCGTCAGCCGCGTGGCGCGACGTAATACCCATGACGACGATGGTGGCGGCGACCGCGGCCGCAACAAAGCCGGTAAAGGCCAGTTTGCGCCGCGACAGGACGGGCGGAGCCGAGTCAGGCTGCATGCGGTTCCCCATTCCCCGCGGCATTCCCAGAGGCTTGGCCTCTCCCGCCGTGGCCGTGAAAGATGCTGAAAACGACCGGAACGAATATCAGCGTTGCCACTGTAGCGAAAACCAGGCCGCCGACAACGGCGCGGCCAAGCGGCGCGTTCTGCTCGCCGCCTTCGCCGAGCCCCAGCGCCATCGGTGCCATGCCGATGATCATGGCGAGCGCCGTCATCAACACGGGACGGAAACGCACGAAGCCGGCCTCAAGCGCGGCGGCAGCCGCGTCGCCCTGCTTTTCGAGTTGCTCGCGGGCAAAGCTGATCACGAGAACGCTGTTCGCCGTGGCGACACCCATGCACATGATGGCGCCGGTAAGCGCTGGAACCGACAGCGTCGTATGGGTCGCAAACAGCGTCCACACGATGCCGGCCAGAGCCGCGGGAAGCGCGGTGACGATCACGAATGGATCGCTCCACGATTGGAAGTTGACGACGATCAGCAGGTAGATCAGGACGATCGCGCCCAGCAGGCCGAACAGCAGCCCGGTGAAAGCGCTGTTCATGGTCACGACCTGGCCAAGCAGCACGGTTTGCACGCCCTTCGGCATGTCCTTTGCGTTCGCGGCCATGGCGCGCCGAATGTCGGTAGCGACGGCGCCAAGATCGCGGCCCTGTGTGGTGCCGTAGATCTGGACCATGGGCAAGATGTTGTACTGGGAATAGATCGCAGGGGTCGCCACGCGCTTGATATCGGCGATGGCGCCGAGTGTTTGTGACGGCGCGCCGGCGGCCGTGATGGAAAGGTTCTGCAGCGCGTTGAGCGAGTTGATCTGATATTGCGGCGTCTGCATCACGATCGCGTAGCTCACGCCGTTAGCCGGGTTGAGCCAATAGGTCGGTGCGACCTGGCCGCTGCCCGCCAGATTGACCACGAGGCTGTTGGTCACGTCGCGCTCGGTGAGGCCGACATACTGGGCGCGCGTGCGATCGACATCGACATCGAAAGCAGGATAGTTGAGCGCCTGCTGGATGCGCGCGTCCACCAGGCCTGGAACGTGACGGACCGCGCGCAGCAGCTTCTCCGCATAGGCGAAGTCGTCGGGCAGCGACGGTCCCCTGATCTGGAGGTCGATCGGAGCGGGCGCGCCGAAATTAAGAATCTGGCTGATGATGTCCGCTGGCAGGAACGAGAAGGTCACGCCGGGAAAGCGCAGCGGCAACTGCTCACGCAGCAGGCGCACGTAATCCGCGGTCGGCCGGTGATCCTCGTTCAGCTTGATCTGGATATCGCCGTCCTGAGCGCCGAACGTGCCGCTGGTGTTGTAGGTCATGTTGATGCCGCTGCTGGGCAGGCCGATATTGTCGACCACGGTTCCCAGATCCTGCGGCGGAATAATGCGGCGGATCGCCTTCTCGATTTCGGCAAATTGCTGCGCGGTTTCCTCGACGCGCATACCGACATGCGTGCGCGCATGCATCAGGATTTGCCCGGCATCGACTGACGGGAAGAAGTCGCGGCCGAGATACGGCGTGAGCGCGAAGGACCCGAAGATAAAGGCGAGGAAGCCGATGACGAAAACGGCGCGGTGGGCGAGCGCCATGGTGAGGAGTTCGCGGTAAACGACGCGCAACCGCTCGAAGCCGCGTTCGAAACCGCGTTGCAGGCGCACCAGCGGATTGCGCGATGGTGGCAACGGTCCATCGAGGCCATGCATGTCGGTGTGCGGCGCGTGCGGATGCAAGAGATAATTCGCCAGCGTTGGTACCAGCGTGCGTGACAGAATGAAGGAACAGGCCATGGCCGACATCACGGCTTCGGCCATCGGCACGAACAGGAAGCGGGCCACGCCGGGCAGGAAGAACATCGGCACGAACACGATGCAGATGCACAGCAGCGAAACGAAGGCCGGCGTCACGATCTGCGCGGCGCCGTCCATGATCGCGGTCTCGACCGGCTTGCCCTGTTCGAGATGATAATTGATGTTTTCGATGGTCACCGTGGCGTCGTCGACGAGAATACCGACGGCGAGCGCGAGCCCGCCCAGCGTCATGATGTTGAGAGTTTCGCCGAGCGCCGACAGCGTCGCGATCGAGCCGAGCACCGACAGCGGAATGGAGGTGGCGATGATCAGCGTCGAGCGCCAGCTGCCAAGAAAGATCAGGATCATTACCGCGGTCAGCGACGCGGCGATGACCCCTTCGCGGATGACGCCGTTCACTGCGGCCTTGATGAAGATCGATTGATCGCCGATCTGCGCGATTTTCAAATTCGGTGGCAGTATATCCTTGATCTCGCCGAGCTTCTGCTTGATGCCGTCGATGATGGCGAGCGTCGACACCGAGCCGTTTTTCAGGATCTGCATCAGCACCGAGCGGCTGCCGTCGACATGGACGATGTTGGTCTGCGGCGGATTGCCGTCGCGCACGTGTGCGACGTCGCGGATGTAGACCATCGCGCCGTTCACGGTCTTGATCGGCAGATCGGCGAGATCGGCGATCGCGGACGGCGCATTGTTGAGCTGTATCGCATATTCGAACGAGCCGATTTTCTCGGTTCCCGCCGGCGTGATGAGATTCTGCGCGGCGAGTGCATTGGCGACGTCCTGCCCGGAGAGCCCGCGCGCCTGCATCGCGCGTAAGTCGAGGTCGATCTCCACTTGGCGCAGTTTGCCGCCATAGGGCAGGGGAATGCCGGCGCCCGGCACGGTCACGAGGGGAGTACGCAGCGTATTGAGCCCGATGTCCGCCAGCGCCTGTTCGGACAGGCCCGAACCGGAAAGACCGAGCTGAATGATCGGAACCGTCGAGGCATTGTAGTTGAGGATGAGCGGCGGCGTCGTGTTCGGCGGCATCTGCTTGAGCTGCGTTTGCGAAATCGCCGTGATCTGCGCGTTCGCAAGCCGGATGTCGGCGCCGGGCTGAAAGAACACCTTGATGATGCCGAGGCCGTTGTAGGACGTCGCCTCGATGTGCTCGATGTCGTTGACCGTCGTGGTCAGCGCGCGCTGCGACTGCGAGGTGATGCGTCCGGCCATCTGCTCTGGCTGAAGTCCGGTGTACTGCCAGACGATCGCGACCACCGGGATGCGGATGTCAGGAAAGATGTCGACGGGCGTCCGCAACGCGGCAAGCGGGCCGATGATGAGAATGACGAGGGCGAGGACGACGAACGTATACGGCCGCCGCAATGCGATGCGAACGAGCGCGATCATGTGATGACAGTGTCCCCCACCGGCGGCAGTCCGGGCGAGTGCGTCGTAAATCGCGCACGGCACGGACGCGTTCCGCCACCTCCTGTGGCAGGATAGGTCTGGCGATTGCCCCGAACAACAAATAATCGCGTTTATGCGCTGTTTACGCGTCGAATTCGCAATTGGGAGGGCGCGAAACGCTGGTGAGTTTTAGTGTCGCACCGGCGCGCAGGCTTTTGGAACTTTTGATCGACGCGGCTGGCAGCAGCGCGATCATGCACGCCAAAGGTGGCGGTTGCGCGATGTGAGAAGGTTGCTGGGGAGGCGGTGGGGCGGACCCGCCGACAACATCGCAGTCACCTTAAAAGGGTGCGGCCGGCCCTTGGGGGAGGGCCGGCCGCGCGCGAACCCGGTCTGGGGACGGGGAGGGGTGGGGACGTGACCGAGCTCGCGTAGCTCCTTTTGCTTGCTGGATCTCAGCGCGACGACGAGGTGAGCGGCGCAGGCCGCGGTTCGCCGAGCGAGACCCAAACGTTGGGATCTGATTGCGACTGCCGCTTCACGAAGCGGTAGCCGGTGTCGGACCAGAGCAGAATTTCGTCGCGCTGGTTGTCGAGGATGTATTCGCCCTTGTCGGTTTTGACGGTCAGCACCGCGTGGCCATCGCCGTTCTGATCGCGCACGACGGTGATCAGCAGCGCTTCGCGCGGCCAGCCGGCGTCGAGCAGCATGCGGCGCTTTTCCAGCGCGTAGTCTTCGCAGTCACCGTAGCCGTCGTCGGGATAATTCCAGCGTTCGACCACGCCCCAATGTTCAAGATCGGTGATCGGCCGCACGTTGGCGTTGACCCAGCGGTTGACCCGCACCAGATCCCTCCACGCCTGGCCGGCCAGCACGACGTCGCGCGGCATTGACGGCTTGGTCTTGCATTCAGGATCGTATTCGACGCAGAACTGAATCCACCCGATCGGGGACGATGTCTTCGCGCCGACGCCAATGAAGAGCGAGCGGCTCTGCGCGGTGCCGGCACTCGGAGAGCCGAGCACCGCAAGCGCAATCACGCTCGCAGCCGCACAGCGCTTGAGGATCGCTTTGGCACCCGCACTCATCTTGACCCCTTCCCGTCTCGATGGGGTCACTTTTCGCACAAAGCTTTTGCGCGGCCGCTAAGTTGGTCGGTTCAATTTGAAGTAAAACCAAGTCAAGAGCGGAGAAATACTGGAGAACATTTGCGCGAATATTGGATAAAATTCGATCTATTCTAAATTGAGTAAAATTGTATGCAATCGTCCGTTACGCGCTGTTTGCCGCTGATTTTGGCGCTTTTCACTTGGGTCGCGCTGGCTGTCATCCGCCGATCGTGAAGTGGCCGCAGGGCGCCACAGTTCAATCCGTGCAAACGGGAAAAGCGAAATTGACTGCGGGGCGTTTACCGGCCAGTGACCTTCAGGCGGCCTCGCATGTGGGAGCGTGCAAAAACCGCTCGGCGGTCTGCTTCGACCTGCCGCGCATTAAGCCGCGGATGACGACGAAGCGGCGGCCTCGCCTTGATGCGAATTGCGGCGCCGGCCGGTCAACCAGTGGCTCAGGCGGTCGAGATAAAGATAAATGATCGGCGTCGTGTAAAGCGTCAGCGACTGCGACACCAACAGGCCGCCGACGATGGCGATGCCGAGGGGCCGCCTCAGATCCGAACCGGCGCCTTGGCCCAAAGCCAGCGGCAAGCCTGCAACGAGCGCGCACATCGTCGTCATCATGATCGGCCGAAACCGCAACAGGCAGGCCTGGTGGATCGCTTCGAGCGGAGCTCTTGCCCTCGTTGCGCTCGGCTTCCAGCGCGAAGTCGATCATCATGATCGCGTTCTTCTTGACGATGCCGATCAGCAGGATGATGCCGATGAAGGCGATAAGGGAAAGCTCGTAGCCGAACAGCATCAGCATCAAGAGCGCTCCGACCCCGGCGGACGGAAGCGAAGACAGAATGGTGATGGGATGAATGAAGCTTTCGTAAAGCATCCCCAGTACGACGTAGATCACAATGATGGCCGCGAGAGCCAGCAATGGCGTCGAGCTGAGCGAGGCCTGGAAGGCCTGCGCCGTGCCCTGGAACGAACCATGCAGGGATGCGGGCGCGCCGAGCTGGTTTTCGAGCGAGGTAATCGCGTCGACCGCCTGACTCAAGGAAACGCCCGGCGCGAGGTTGAATGACAGCGTCACCGCCGGAAATACCCCTTGGTGGTTGACCGTGAGGGGCTGTACGGCACTGACAAAATGCGCCACGGCCGAAAGCGGCACCTGCGCCCCATTGGTGCCGGGGACATAGACGCGGGACAGGGCGGTGGGTCCGATCTGGTATTTTGGCTGGACCTCGAGAATTACTTTGGTCTGCTGCGACGGCTGGTAGATGGTCGTGACCTGTTGCTGCCCGAACGCAGAGTAGAGTGCCGCGTCGACCGCGGAGACTGTGACGCCATAAGTGGACGCGGCGTTGCGGTCGACCTGAGCGACCAGCTCCGGCGAGGCGATCTGCTGATCGGACGCCACATCCGTCAGAACGTTCATCGACTGCATTTTCGACAGCAGCAGCGGCGCCCAATGGTTGAGTTCGTCGGAGTTCGTGTCGGTCAGCGTATATTGATATTGCGCCTGTTCGAGACGTCCTCCGATCGTGATGTCCTGCGGGACCTGCATGAAGAATTTCGGACCGATCACCTTGGCGATCTTCGGCCGCAGCTCCTGCATCACCTGAGCGACGCCCTCGCGAGTCCCGAGTGGCTTGAGCTGAACGAAGATGCGGGCAGTATTCTCGCTGGCGTTCCCTCCGGTCGCGCCGGCAAAACTCACGAGGCCGGAGACGGCCGGATTCTGCAATATGATCTTGGAAATCTGCTCCTGTAGCCCGGATATCTCGGCGAACGAGGCGTCCTGCCGCGTTTCTATTTCCCCGAACAGAAAGCCGGTATCCTCCTGCGGCAGAAATCCCTTGGGTATGACGACGTACAGATAGCCCGTGACAAACACGAGCGCGATGGTGGACATCAGTGTTATGAACTGATGGCGGAATACGAAATTCAGTCCGCGATCGTACCCTGCGACCATCCAGTCGAAAAATCGCTCGAAAGCGCGGCTGATCCGTCCGGGCGGACGGTCGTGCTCGCGCGTCAGAAACAACGAACACATCATTGGCGTGAGCGTAAGCGCGATGAACGCGGACGCAACGACCGCGATGCTGACAGTCATCGCAAATTCGTGGAACAGCCGTCCGATGATGCCGGACATGAACAGCAGCGGAATGAAGACCGCAATCAGTGAAAACGTGATCGAGACGATGGTGAAGCCGATCTGGCTCGCGCCCTCCAACGCCGCCTCGAAAGCGGAGCGGCCCGCCTCAAGATAACGCACGATGTTTTCGATCATGACGATCGCGTCGTCGACGACGAAACCGACCGCGATGCTCAGCCCCATCAGTGACAGGTTGTCGAGGCTGTAGCCGAACAGATACATCGCGGCGAAAGTCGCGACGATGGAGAGCGGCACGGTGACGCTCGGGATAGCCGTCGCCCATGGTTTGCGGAGGAACGCAAAGATGATCAGAACAACCAGGACAATTGTGATCATCAAGGTATTGCGGACATCCGACACCGAAGCCCGGATATCCTGCGACCGGTCGCTGAGCAGATCGACGTGGACCGAGGGCGGAATGGATTTTTCAAGTTGCGGCAGCATCGATTTGACTTGATCCACGACCTGCACGGTATTGGCATTCGGCGTGCGAAAGACCATCAGAAGTTCGGACCGCTTGCCGTCGAACCAGGCTCCGGTGCGCGGATTGACCGATGAATTGATGACGTCGCCGATATCACCAAGTGTCACTGGCGCGCCGTTCTGGTAGGCGACCACGACATTGTCGAACTGGCTGGCGTCGGAGAGCTGGTCGTTAGTGTCGAGCGTGAATTCCTGCTGCGGACCCTCGAGATTGCCTTTGGCCGAATCGAGCGTGGCGTTGGATAGCGCGGTCTGAATTTGCGACATGCTCAGTCCGCGCGATGCCAGCGCGCCCGGATTGATCTGCACGGTCACGGCCGGCAACTGCTGCCCGGCGATCAGCACCTGCCCGACGCCCGGCACGGACGACAACGATTCCGCGAGCACGGTGTTGGCGTAACTGTCGAGCTGGTATTCCGGCATCGCGTCGGAATGGACGGCGTAGATCAGAACCGGCCGATCCGCCGGGTTTGTCTCGCGATAGGTCGGCGGAGTCGGCAGGGTCTTGGGCAGGAGACCGCTGGCGGCGTTGATTTCCTGCTGTACCTGGCCGGCCGCGGCATTGATGTCGATGCTGAGATCGAATTGCAGGGTGATCGAGGTCGTGCCGAGCCCGCTGGTCGATGTCATCTGCGCCAGGCCGGGAATTTGCGTGAACTCGTCCTCCAGCGGCGTCGCAACCGTGTTCGCCATGATGGTGGGACTGGCACCGGGCAATTGGGCCGTGACCACGATGGTTGGAAAGTCGACGTTCGGCAGAGCCGCTACCGGCAGGAATTCGTAGCTCACCAGGCCGACCAGCAGGATACCGGTCATCAACAGCGCGGTGGCGATCGGACGCCGGATAAAGACTTCCGAGACGTTCATGGCGGATCGGCCGTCGCCGGAGCCGGATTGGCGGCGGTTTGCCCAGCCGGCTCCGGTGCTGCAGTTTTTTGGATCGCGACCTGGGTTCCGTTGTCGAGCCGGTATTGTCCAGTGGAGACCACCTGCTGACCTGCGGAAATGCCCTTGCTGATGACCGAAACCCCGCCCTGGCGCGCCGCTTGTTCGATGTCGACCCGGCTGACCTTGTTGTCGGCGCCGATGACGTAAATATAGTCGCCGTTTGGACCGACCATCACGGCGGAGGCCGGTACGGTCACGACATTGCTGCGCGTCGCGACGGTCAGCCGTACCGAGACGTATTCGCCTGGCCAAAGCAGATTGTTGGAATTGGCAAACGTCGCTTGCAGCATGACCGTTCCGGTCGAGGAGCTGACTTGATTGTTGATGACGGTGAGTTTGCCTTTTTCCAGGAGCTCGCCGCCCTGAGAAAACGCGTCCACCTCGAGCGCGGATTTCGCCTGGTTCTGGGCGATTTGATTGAGTGCGGTCTGCGGCACGGTGAAGGTCACGTAGATGGGCTGCAGCTGCGTGATCGACACCAGCGCACCGGTCGAAGCCGCCGAACCGGAGGCTGCCGCGGTTGCCGTGCCCGACGTCGCGCCTGTGGTCCCGCCCGATTGGCCACCGGCAGGGCTCACCAGATTGCCGAGGTCGACCTGCAATACCCCCGCGCGGCCGGCGATCGGCGCCGTGATATGGCAAAAATCGAGATTGAGCTGCGCGGTCTCGACATTAGCTTGATCGAGTTTGACCGTGCCTTCATCCTGTTGAACGACGAAGACTTGATCCTGCGCGGTCTGGCCGGCGATTGACTTTTGCTGTTGGAGAGTCTGGTAGCGCGTGAGATCCATCTTCGCTTCAGCGAGAAGGCCTTCGTCGTGTGCGAGTTGCCCTTTCGCTTGATCAAGCGCCGCCTGATAGGGGCGGGGATCGATCAGAAACAGCTCCTGTCCCTGTTTGACGTCCTGGCCCGGGCTGAACTCGATCTTTTCAATCGCCCCGGTGACTCTGGGAAGCACCGAAACGCTATCGATCGACTGCACGTTGCCGATGGCATTGACGATTTCCGGAACGTCTTTGAGTGTCGCGATGGCGGCGGTTACCGGGACGGCCGGCGACGGATGTGCGGTGGCAGATTGGGGCGTAAGATTGCCGAACTCGCGCACGCCGATGCCGATGGCAAATATGAGAGCTAGACCGGCAATGATGACTATGCTGCGGTGCGATCGAAACCGTTTCAACGATGCCATCAATCGAAGACCAGATAATATTCCGCGCCAGCCTGCAGTGCAGAGGGAACTGTAAGCGTACTACGCACTCGACAAAGATATGCAGGCGCATTGCCGCACACAGCGCTGCGCCAGTCCAATTAAGAATATTTAATTCTGCAAAGCGGCGACGGGGCTCTTGGTTCCCGCTCAGAGCCGCAATTGTCGCTAGCCGCCGGTCACGTTTTCTTCGAGGAAATCCGGATGCTGCAGGCGGGTAAACTCGATGGCGAAGCCTTCCTCGAGATGCCGGACGACGCGACCCTGCACCTTGCCAAGCGTGACCAGGGCGCCGATGGGCGGCCGCTGGTCGCTACCGATGCCGGCGCCCTGACTGCGATACGTCGATGATGCGGCAGCTGACGTTGAGGCCATTGGGCATGATGAGCCGGCCAATCGGATTTCGCGGCACGATACGGCCATGGCGGCGGTCTTCCGGCAAACTGAGAATTTGCCGGTTGGCGAGCCAGGTGAGCTGCGCGGCGAGCTTGTCGCGCTTGCGTGGCGTCGACGAAATCGTCATGGCAAAGCCGTTCTGGAACACGCGTGCGACATGTCCCTCGAGCCGGCCGAGATGATCCACATAGGCAATAATGCGCTCACCCGGAGCACCGCTCACGGGAGCGATGACGGCCATGCCACCCGGTGACATGTTCACGACCTGGCAGGGAAACTCCCGGCGGTCCGCCAGCATGTAGCGGCCAAGCAGGTTGACCTTGACGCGCTGGAAACGGCGGCGTTCCTCGCTCAGCGTGCGCAGACTTGGGATTCGTTCGGCGAGTGCCATGTGGTTGATTTGCCCGCGATGTCGATCGCAAGCCTAGGTGCGCCGTCTTAATGTCTCGTTAGTCGGCGTTGGCCATGCACGCGCGCGTGAATTGCGGCCGGTTGCAGCTTAGGACCGCCCGCCGTCATAGACGACGAAGCCTCGGCGGCTGCGAGCCGCCAAGAATCGCGGCAACAGCCGTTTTTCCACGGCGGCGCCAATGTGGCGGTGGCTTCGCAGAGTGAGGGGACCGACCGGGCTGACGCCGATCCACGGTGGGACCGAGAGTGGCGCCAGCACGCCGATAGTCCGGGCGAGGCTGGGGCGATTGGCGGAGAGCGGCAGGAGCAGAAGCTCTAGTTCCATGGCCTCGCCCCGGGCAGTCGAAGCGCTAACGCCTCCGATGGTGCCTACCGACTCGTCGTTGAGAATACTGAAGAGGTCGCGGATGACGGTTCGGCTGGCGTCGTCCCACATCGGCAGAAACGATTCACCTTTGAGCTCGCGGCAGAACAGCGCACAGACCCGGGTTCCGGCGAGGCGGAAGGGGTAGCCGGCGGTCTGGTCGAGCGCCAGGATAAAGGCTTCGCTCAGAATCTGCCGGATCGCGCCTGGCTCGATCTCGGCCCGCTCCGGCGCGGGCCGCTTGCCGCGTAGTTCGTCCCAGTATGCATATAGTCTGCGACTTGCTGGGTGTTTCATAAGGCGCCGCTCCCACGGCCGGATCATCGAAACTGTCCCCATTCGAGACAGACCAATGGCCGTTCGGCTCGTTTGCACGTGGTTCGAGCAGGTCGCGTGCCGGGCACGGGGTCGCAGTAGGCGGCGCGCCAGCGCCCGCAAATTAGCCTTAACGGAATCTTGACGTTGGCTCGGCGCGCCGCCGCTCATAGGCTGCCGCCACGTCATGCGGTCGCGTGCAGCGACCGTCGGCTTCGGCATAATGGGAGGCGAGGGGATTTCGGCCGCCGTAGCGATCCGAGGATCGTGAATTGCGGACGCATAACCCCCGCACAGGGTGCAAAAGGGAGGGGTCAGACCCTCCCTTTTGTTTTCTGCCTTTCGTTTTTTTGGCGGCTGCGCCATTGCGCCTGCTTGTCGCCGCGATTGGGGCAATCTATCTGCGCCGATAGACGGCGCGCCGTAGAGCGCGGATCGCTGCCAATCCCCTCGGCAGCGAACTCCTCAAGGTGAAGGTCAAATCGAAAGCCGCACTGGGACTTATGGCTGCCGGTGCTACCTTGATCTTAACATTTGCACGAGCGTCCGCCGAACGGGAACGTGAAATCAAAATCGGATCACGCGTGACTGAACCTGCAGCACCAAAGCCGTCAGAGCCGATCCTCAACATTCCCCGCATTGTGCTCGCGACTGTGATCGTCCTGGTCGGCGTGCATCTGTTCAGAATGCTTGCCTTGAGTGCTGCCGAGGATACCAAGTTCGTTCTCTCCTTTGCGTTCATTCCCGCGCGTTACAGCACGAATCCCGCTGTGAGCGGGCAGTTTCCCGGCGGCTTCGGCGCTGATCTGTGGACGTTCTTTACTTATGCGTTTCTGCACGCTGACTTTCTCCACATCGGCTTGAATCTCGCTTGGCTCATTCCGTTTGGTACTGCGCTCGCCCGGCGTTTCGGAGCCTTGCGCTATGTCCTGTTCATGCTGGTGACGGCTGCGGCGGGTGCGTTGGCGCAGCTTGTCAGTTCACCGGGAGCGGTAGCGCCAATGATCGGCGCTTCGGCAGCGGTGTCCGGAGCCATGGCGGGCGCCATGCGCTTCATCTTCCAGCAGCACGGTCCGCTCGAAAGTTGGCGTGACGCCGCCGGCAACGATGAAGCCTATCGGGTCCCGGCCGCGCCGCTCACCGGTGTGTTGCGAGACATGCGGTTTCTGCTGTTCCTCGGGGTGTGGATGGGACTGAACGCTCTGTTCGGGTTGGGAGCCGTGTCTTTCGGGGTCGAGCCGGGACAGCAGATCGCGTGGCAGGCCCATATCGGCGGGTTCTTTGCCGGCTTGTTGCTGTTCACGGCGTTCGATCCTGTCGTTTCCCGGCCCGAACACCTGGATACCGAGGCCGCTGGCTGAGCTGACGCAGCGTCAAGTTGGACCACGCAAACGCCGCATTCCGCTCTGATAATTTCAAACAAGAGTAGGCGTCGATCGTGGCTCATCCCCGCCGCCAGGCTCGATGCTGCACCGCGAGATGCAATGCAGCCCCGCCGGACGGAACTCGGCGCCGACCCGAACATTGGCAATGTTGCTTTCACTGCCACTGGGCGTGTGCCCGTGGAACAAACAGTGAAAGACAGGGAGGCGATCATGACTGTCAGCACTATTCTTAGTGAGAAAGGCCGCGAGGTCGTTACCATTGAGCCCGGCGCCAACTTGGCTGCCGTGGCAAAGCTGCTGGCCGAAAAGCGCATCGGCACCGTGCTCATCCTCGGCGCCGATCGCCGTCTCGTCGGCATCATATCGGAACGCGATATTGTGCAGGCGCTTGCGGCGCGTGGTGCGGCTGCGCTCGACGAGCCGGTCAGTCAAACGATGACCCGCAGGGTCGAGACGTGCAATGAGAGCGAGACTATCGGCAGCATCATGGAGCGCATGACCAAGGGTAAATTTCGCCATGTGCCGGTCGTCGAGCAGGGCCGTCTGGTCGGGATCGTTTCGATCGGCGACGTCGTCAAGCATCGCCTCCAGGAAATGGAGCACGAATCCGCGGCGATGCGTGACTACATCCTCACGGCATAGCGCAAATTCCCTGAGGGCAGGCAATAGCGGCGCCCGACTTTCGGTCGTCGCTGTCTGATTTTCACGAACCGCGACGCAAGCGCGGCTGGCGCATTTCGCCGCGCCGGCGAGTGCGTTATGCTGCCCCGCACGCGCGTAACCGAGGAGGGAAATGTGCGGGGCCTGCTTATCATTCTGACCGCATCTATGATTTGTGCGTCTGCCACGAACGGGCTCGCCGCGCCCAATAAACCGATGCGGCTGGCGCAAAGCTCGACCACGACCAACTGCATGATGGTCTGCAATTCTCAGGCGGCCACCTGCCAGGCCTCTTGCGTAGTACCTTCCTCATCGAGCGGCACGTCATCCGGCACATCAAGCGGCACGTCATCCGGCGCCAACACTACGGCCAGCGGATCGTGTCTGAGCAGTTGTTCAACCCAACAGCTGGCCTGTCAGACGACCTGCGCGCGCATTTCGCCATCCCAGTGAGCCGGCGAAGGCGTTCGCGCATTCACGCAAATTTCGGGATCGGGTGACGAGCCGCGCCGGCGTTCAGCGCAGCGCGGCGATCATTTCGGTGATCGAGTCCATCGCTTTCTCGGCGGCCGACCGACCGACCTCGATCGCCTCGGCCGCGCGATGGAAGTCGAGCCAGCCGATGTGGCCGATACGCGGCGTGATGTGAACATCGGGCGGATCGCCGGCGAGCCGCATGCGGGTGAGGCGATCCTGCATGATGTTGAAGGATTCAATCATCACGGTCGAAAAGCTTGGCCGGGCGGTATCGCCTATCATCTTGCGCTTGAGGGCGCGTTCGGCGCCGAACATGCTGCGCAGGCGAGAGAAGCCATTGAGAGTCTTGCCGGTCGCGTCGGGGACTTCGCCATCTCCGGGATCGGTACCATGGCTGGCGATCGTAGCGCCGCGGCCGAAACGATCCGCGTCGAGGTTGACGGCGATCACCACGCGCGCACCGAACGCGCGGGCGGTCGAGACCGCGACGGGGTTGACCAGCGCACCATCAACCAGCCAGCGCTGGCCGATCTGAACCGGCGGAAAAACGCCGGGCAGCGCGTAAGAGGCGCGCATCGCCAGCGACAATGAGCCGCGCGTCAGCCAGATTTCGTGACCGGTGCCGACCTCGGTCGCAATCGCTGCAAACCGTACCGGCAGGTCCTCGATCAAGGTGTTGCTGCCGATAGAGCCGTGCAGGTGACTGGCCAGACGGCCGCCGCTGATCAGGCCCGAGCCGCCGAACCGCACGTCCAAATAGGTGAGGATGCGCCGCATCGTCAGCGAGCGCGCCCAGCCTTCAAGTTCGTCGAGGCGGTTAGTGACATAGCAGCCGCCAACCAGCGCGCCCATCGAAGTGCCGACCACGATGTCGGGCACAATGCCTTGCGCCATCAACACCTGGAGCACGCCGATATGAGCGAAACCGCGCGCCGCGCCGCTGCCGAGCACCAGCCCTATCGGGGAACGTCCGCGTGCGGCATCGACGGGTGCTGTCGCGAGATCTACCGTACTCACCTGTCTCTCTTGAACACGATTACATAACGCGACGCAGCCGAAATGGCTCCCTTGGTCTTTTCGTCGACTGATGATCGGCCGCTCAACACGCTCTAACAAGCCACAAACGGCCCTATGGTGAAGCCCACGCAACGTCGGCCGGCTTGAAAATGCCGCGATTGGCATCGAAAAAAGCCGCATGTCGGGACGGGGTTTAGGTCTATTTTTGCGCTGCGCCATTGTCGCGGCGGCGCTTATGGCTTGCGCGGTGCCGCTCCGGGCCGACGCGCAGGGTCTGTTGGCGCCCCAATCGACCGCGCCGGCTCAGCTTACGCCGGGGCCGGGTACGCCCGGCACCAGCATTGAGTTCCCGGCGCCATCGGCGCATTCCCCGTCGCCCTTGGCTCAGTCCAATCCGGTGGTGCCGGCTGGCCGTGTCGCGCTGATGGTTGCCGCGCGCTACGGGCCAGATGCGCCGCAGATAAACGGGGGGCTAATTTGGCGGGTTTATGCCGCCAATCCTGATGCTAACGGCATGTACCACCTCGTGAAGGAAGACCGGACGGCAACCGCGACCTTCGTGTTGCCGCCGGGCGACTATGTGGTTGATGCCAGTTTTGGGCTTGCCAGTGCGGCTAAAGCGGTTCGGTTACGCACAGAGACGGTGCGCGACGTGCTCGACATTCCGGCTGGTGGCGTACGCCTGCAAGGCCGGGTCAACGATGTGCGAATTCCGGGAAGCCAGCTCAGTTTCGACGTCTACCCGGGCAGTCAGTTCGACACCGCGCAGCGCCGGCCGATCGCGCAGAATGTGGTGACGGGCGATGTCGTGCTGTTGCCAGAGGGCACCTACTACATTGTTTCGACCTATGGCGATGTGAACTCGGTGGTGCGCTCCGACATCCAGGTGCAGCCAGGCAAGCTCATCGATGTCACGGTGACTCATCGGGCTGCGGTGATCACGCTCAAGCTGGTCAACCAGCATGGCGGCGAGGCGCTGGCCAATACGCAGTGGACCGTGTCGACGCCCGACGGCGACGTCATCAAGGAATCCATTGGCGCGTTTCCGCGCCTCGTGCTGGCCGAGGGTGATTACCATCTGATCGCGCGCAATGAAGGCCACACCTACACACGCGACTTCAAGGTCATCAACGGCGTGGACGGCGAGATCGAGTTGTCGGCGCAGTAAGCTGACTGCGCCGCCGTGTTCAGGCGGCTTTTGACAGCCGCCGCACATCCGGCGGTACTGCTTCCTGCGCCAGCGCCGCAAGCGCCGAATCGAGCGGCATCGTCTGTTGCTTGTCGCTGCCGAGGCGGCGGATCGAGACGGTCCGCTCCGTGGCTTCCTTCTTGCCGACCACGAGCAGCACCGGCACCTTCGCCAAGGAATGCTCGCGAACCTTGTAGTTGATCTTTTCGTTGCGCAGATCGCCTTCGGCGCGAAGCCCCAGGCGCTGAGCCGCGGCGATCGCTTCGCGTGCGTAATCGTCGGCGTCCGAGGTGATGGTCGCGACCACCGCCTGCAGCGGCGACAGCCACAGCGGCAAATGGCCGGCGTAATGCTCGATCATGATGCCGGTGAAGCGTTCCAGCGAGCCGAACATGGCGCGATGCAGCATTACGGGCGTCACCTTGTCCGAATGTTCGTCGATATAGAATGCCCCGAGCCGGCCCGGCATGTTGAGGTCGACCTGGATGGTACCGCATTGCCAGTCGCGGCCGATGGCGTCGCGTAGCACGTATTCAAGCTTGGGACCGTAAAAGGCTCCTTCACCCTTGTTGAGAGTCCACGGCCGGCCCGATGCCTCGAGCGCTTTCTTCAATGCGGCTTCCGCCTTGTCCCAGACCGCGTCGTCGCCGATGCGTTTTTCCGGCCGATCGGAGAATTTGATGCGCACGTCGTCAAAGCCGAAATCGGCATAGATTGACAGGATCAGGTCGTTGACCTTCAGCACCTCGTCGGCAATCTGTTCCTCGGTGATGAAGATGTGGGCGTCGTCCTGGGTGAAGGCGCGTACGCGCATCAGCCCGTGCAGCGCGCCGGACGGTTCGAAGCGATGCACCTTACCGAATTCCGCAATCTTGTAAGGGAGATCGCGGTAGGACTTCAGACCGTTCTTGAAGATCTGGACGTGGCCCGGACAGTTCATCGGCTTGAGCACGAAGGTGCGGTCATCCTCCTCGCGGGGCTGTATCAGAAACATGGCGTCGCGGAACGTCGCCATGTGGCCGGACGCGACCCACAACGATGAATCGATCAGCTGCGGCGCGTTGACCTCGGCATAACCCGTCTCTTGCTGCCGCCGCCGGATGTAGTTCTCCAGCGCCTGGAACAGCGTCCAGCCTTTCGGGTGCCAGAATACCGAGCCGGGCGCTTCCTCCTGGAAGTGAAACAAATCCATCTCGCGGCCGAGCCGGCGATGATCGCGCTTCTCCGCTTCCTCGATCTGTTTCAGATAGGCGTCGAGCTCTTCCTGCTTGGCGAACGCGGTGCCGTAGATGCGAGACAGCATTTCGCGCTTGGAATCGCCGCGCCAATAGGCGCCGGCAGTCTTCAATAACTTGAACGCATTGCCGACCTTGCCGGTCGAAGTCATGTGCGGGCCGCGGCACAGATCGAACCAGTCGCCCTGTTTGTAGATCTTGATCTGCTGGTCTTCCGGAATGGCGTCGACCAGCTCGACCTTGAACAGCTCGCCCTTGTCGCGAAACACCTTCTTGGCCTGTTCGCGCGACCACGCCTCCTTGGTGAAAGGCTGGTCGCGCGCGATGATCTCGCGCATCTTCTTTTCGATGGCGTCGAAATCTTCCGGTGTGAACGGCTGATTGCGGAAGAAATCGTAATAGAAGCCGTTGTCGATCACCGGGCCGATGGTGACCTGAGTGCCGGGCCACAGCGTCTGCACCGCTTCGGCGAGCACATGCGCGGCATCGTGGCGGATCAGCTCAAGGGCGCGCGGGTCGTCGCGGGTCAGAAACTCGATCTTGGCGTCGCCCTCGATCGGATCGGACAGGTCGGACACTTTGCCGTCGAGCGCCATGGCGACGGTCCGCTTGGCCAGCGACGGCGAGATGCCCTTGGCGATATCAAGACCGGTTGTGTGCGGTGGATAGTCTCGGCGCGCGCCATCGGGAAAGGTCAAGGCGACCATTATTCACTCCTGTTGCTCACTCGCTGCCTACGGTGCGGCGTAAGCGAAAACCCGCTATTACTCGCAATATCTCAGCGTAGTCAATCGCCCTGGAGCACCAGTGGGACCGTGCGTTCCTAACGCCTGGAGCACTCGCCGAGGCGCGTTCGTCCGGCTCATTGCTGCATTGCAATAGGCGTAATTGATTTCCGAACTGGCGCATGCTTTCCCGTGTCGGAGGGGCGACCATTGGAAGAAGAATCTCATAACCATGGTCGACACGGTGCTTTGGGTTATCGCAGGTCTGTCAGTTGTCTTTGTCGGGTTTGGCTGCTGGATGACAAAGCTGGCGGGATAGTCGGTCACCCCTGAGTCAGCGGCGCTTTCGCCCGGCGGGAACCCCGGCGGCGCCAGCTCAATCTCCAAACGATCTGCAACCCGTGGCGTGGGCCGGGCGATATCGCGTGGCGGCATGCCTGCGAATGCTGCCACGTGACGGGCTGACGGTGCAGATCGGCTTCGCTGTTCAAGCCGGCTCTGCTCACCGACGGCCGCCAAGGGCGCCGAAAAGCTCATTCCGCATACGCATCACAACCTACCTGCCGGTGATGGCGCCACAATCTCACAGAACGGCCAGCATTTTTCGAACGCACGTTCGAGATTGCGGCAAGCGCGCCGCCGAATCACCCAATCGTGATCATACGGCCGCCCCAATATCTAACGACCGTTAGGGCGGCTCCACGCTGGGCACACGTACGGCAATCAAACGTGTGCATCTCTTGGACGGCGTGGAGGGGTGGGTGTCTAACGTTGCGGGTCCGCCGCGCCAGTGTGTGTGTTGCGTAACTGCGTGGGTCCGCCGCACGGGGAAGTTCATGAGGGGGGGCTTGCGGTGGCTTTACCGGCCATTCCAGGTGCTATGCGTATTGGTAGCGGTTTTGCTGACCGCAGCCTTTTCCCTTAACGCAACTTTCGCCGGGCACCCCGGCGCAAACGCGCCAATTCCCGACAAGCCGAATTTGGGCAGCCTTGGCGAGCGACTCAACGCCAATACCATCGCGCTCATTTCCGGCAACCCAAACGCCACGTATCTGACGATTGCCTACGACCTGGCCGACGTACTCGACGACGGCGACAATTTCCGTGTCTTGCCGGTGGTTGGCAAAGGCGGCGGGCAGAACATCCGGGATGTGCGCTTTCTCAAGGGCATCGATCTCGGCATCACGCAGTCGATCATTCTCAACCAGTATCGCGCCAGCAACGAGATCGGCAAGATCGACGATCAGATCGACTACATCACCAAACTGTTCAATGAAGAGATGCATGTGGTGGTGCGAGCGGATTCCGGCATCAATTCGCTCGAACAGCTCGACGGCAAGAAGGTCAATTTCAGCGATGTCGGCAGCGGCAGCCAGTTATCCAGCCGCGATATTTTTGCCCGGCTCGGCGTTCATCCGATCGAAGTCAATATGGGGCAAGGCGACGCCATCCAAAAACTCAAAACCGGCGAACTGGCGGCGACGATCTTGATCGCCGGCAAGCCGACCGGCCTGGTGAGCAAGCTGCGCGCCACGCAGGGTTTGCGCCTTTTGCCGGTAGCGTTCGCCAAGCCGCTGCAGGCCGACTATCTGCCCGCCGTTCTCAGTCACACCGATTATCCCGGCATGATTGAGGAAGGGGGTGACATCAACACCATCGCGGTCAGTGCGGTGCTGATTTGTTACAATTGGCCGCGCGATTCAGACCGGTATCGGCGCATCGCCGATTTCATCGGCCGGTTCTTTCCGAAATTGGCCGAGCTGCAAAAGCCGCCGCATCATCCGAAATGGCGTGAGACCAATCTTGCGGCCGTGCTGCCCGGCTGGAACAGGTTTCCGGCCGCCACGGAATGGCTCAATGCGCATCAGCAGGTGCTCCGGCGCCTGCCGCTGCGCGCCAAAGCTCCGATCAGTTCGTGGCGCAGCGTGGCGGCAGCGGTGCGAGCGATGCGGACCGCGATCATCTGTTCCAGCAATTTCTCAATTGGCAGGCGCGCGAGCGCCCGTAGGCAGGGAGTGCACTTTTCAGCTCGTCAGCGTGTGCCGGTTAGTAGGGGAGGCGTAAATGAGTTCTCCGGTTCACCATCCAGAAGATCTCGATGCGGCTTTGAGATACGCGCCACCATGGGCGCGCAATGCTAAATCGCCGGGCGCGGCATCGCCCGGCGATCCGGGGCTTGACCAAAGCGACTATGATGGCGAACTGCCATTCGATGGCGATCGGGCCATGCTCGATTTGCAGTACCGGCTCTCGCTCGACCCCGATCAGGTGCCGGAGCCGCCGGTGCGGATCGACGACCGGCCGACATTGGGCCGGATCGTGCTGCGGCTGTGTGCGGTGGCTGGCGTTGCAGCGCTCGTCGCCTGGGCGTCGATCTCGCTACCGACGCTGACAATTCCGCTGCCCTTCAAGCCGAATATCGATGAGATGGTGCACGCCATGCTGGTCCCAACGCTGGCACCTGCGGCAGCACCAGCAACCGCATCAGCAACTCCAGCGCCAGAATCAAAATCGGCACTGCCAGCCACGCCGGTCAAGGTTGAGCACATCCATGCCGCGATGGTGCCGTTGCCTGTTGCGACTGAAACGCCGGTGGCGCCCGTAATTGCCCCCGTCGCCATTCCGGAGGCAACGCCCAAAGCGGCACCGGCTTTGTCCGAACCAGCGCCTGCAGCCGCCCCGCCCCAGCCGGCGCCGCAAGCTGTGACGCTCGCGCCGGACGAAATTGCGATGCTCATCAAGCGGGGAAAGGATTTACTGACGTCTGGCGATATTTCGGCGGCTCGGCTCCTGCTACGGCGTGCCGCCGAGGCCGGCAATGCCGAGGCCGCACTGGCGCTCGGCTCGACTTTCGATCCGGCGGTCATCGCGCGGCTGGGTGCCATCGGCGTCAAGGCTGACGCCGCCAGTGCACGCGAATGGTACGAGAAAGCCGCGGCGCTCGGGTCGAACACAGCGTCGCAGCAAATCGCGCATCTCGCCGAGGCGGGCAGATAATCGGCTGACTGGCCCAGCCGAGTGCGCGTAAACAGGCGGCTGCGGCCGGATCAGGCGGTGGCGGGGCGGTCATTAGCGCCCCGCCATCGACCATAGCGCCAGGGCAGGTACCAGTGGGCCCCTGCCGGCAACGCCTCAGGCACGACATCAAGTCCCGACGTGCCCCAGGGATGACAGCGCAGCAGCCGTGCCACCGTCATCCAGCCGCCCGCCCAAAGACCGAAGCGGTCGATCGCCTGGTCGGCATATTCGGAGCAGGTCGGCAGATGCCGGCATTCAAAGCCGACAAAGCCGGACAGCGTATAGCGGTAGAGCTTGACGAGGCCGCGCCCAAGCAGGCGAGGGGCCTTGGCGCATGTTTGGAGGAGCCCGGGCAAACTACTCCGCCGCGGCCTTGGCCGGGTCCGCGGCGCGTTTCGCCTCGATCTGGCCGATGGCGTCCACCACGGCGTCAAACGTGAGCATCGTAGAGGCGTGGCGGGCCTTGTAATCGCGCACCGGCTCCAGCACAGCGATATCGGCCCACTTACCCTCGCGCGGCGGCTCGCCGTGCTCCTTGAGCATCTTGCGAACCGTTTCGCGGAGCTGCCGCAGTTCGGCCGCCTTCGAGCCAATGACGTGGCGGGCCATGATCGACGAGGACGCCTGGCCGAGCGCGCAGGCCTTCACCTCGTGAGCGAAATCGGTGACGGTGTCGCCGTCCATCTTCAGGTCGACGGTCACGGTCGAGCCGCATAGCCGCGAATGCGCGGTCGCGCTCGCGCCAGGATCGGAGAGCCGCCCGATCCGCGGAATCGTGCCGGCAAGCTCGATGATCCGCTTGTTGTAGACTTCGTTGAGCATTGTGCAGACTATATAGGCATTGACGCGCCTGCGGGAGAGTCCGCGGGAGCGCCATCGAGCCATGCAACCATTGTATGGGCAAGTGTAGGCGATTCCGGCGCACCTTCCATGTCGCAAAGCCCCTCGCACGACGCCAATTTCCCGCCCCCCGGTCCGGCCGCCGAGCTTGAGGAGGGGGGGCGGCTGACGCCGAAATTCGATGCCAGCGGGCTTGTCACCTGCGTGACGACCGACGCGGCTTCGGGCGACGTTCTGATGGTCGCCCATATGAATGCCGAGGCGCTGGCGAAGACGGCGGCAACCGGTGAGGCCTGGTACTACAGCCGATCGCGGCGGGCGCTTTGGCGCAAGGGCGAAAGTTCGGGCCACACCCAGCGCGTGGTTGAGATGCGCGTGGACTGCGATCAGGACGCGGTCTGGCTCAAGGTCGAGCAGGTGGCGGGCGCCTGCCATACCGGTCGGCATTCCTGCTTCTACCGGGCCATACCGCTCGGACAGGCAGGCGGCACGCTGAAGCTCGAATTCCGCGACGAGCGCGTGTTCGATCCGAAGACGGTTTACAAAAAGCCGTAGCTTCACGTTGCCATCGCGTGCGCTTTGCGGCCGCCGCGTTCGATCGCGGACGGGGCTTCGTCACGAGCGATGAGGTGCGCTGCCAGATCGAGGCAACGCTTGGCGAGCATCGCCGCGCCTTCGGCTAGTTCCTTTGACGAGCGCACGATCTCGACGTTGCATTCCATGTCCTCGTGCGACCAGCCCCGCGAATGAGCGATGTAAGGGAACTGCGGAAAGATGAATCCCAGTTCGGCGAAGAAGCCGAGCATTTGGCCGGCGACTGACTGGATATTGTCCTGACCGCCGACAACAATGAAGCCGGCCACCTTATTGCGGATAAGGACCCTGTTTCGGATCGTGACGGCGTTTTGCACGCAGTTGAGCCGCTCGGCCATCTTGAAGTAGAGCGAAGACGCGGCACCCCAGCGGATCGGAGTCGCGATAATGACAGCGTCGGCCCAATGCACCAGCGCCTCGTAGACCTGGTCCATTTGATCGCCTTCATCCATCTGGGTGATGGAGCATGGCCACGTGCAGGCCTGTGCGGATTTCGAATAATAGCCTTCGCAATTGCGGAATTTCAGTGCGTTCAGCGTGATCAGCCGCGTATCGGCTTGGAGATCGCGTGCGGCGCTTAGGGCATGATCGAGCAGATGATCCGACCCAGAGAAGCGCGGATTGGCGCCGTCCATTGCCGTCGTTGAAATGCCGGCGATGCGCAACGGGCCGGGCACGCGCTTGACCTCGCGCGCGAGAGGATGCGGCGGGTGCGGTTTTTTCTGACGCTTCGTCCCGGCCTCGAGGTCGACGAAGACGCGGCCACCTTCTACTTTGATCGGGAAAGCGGGAATTCGATCTTCCTCGAAACCAGGCTCGCCGAGGCCGCTGCAGCGGTGGAATTTCCAATTGTGCCAAGGACAGACGATGTAATCGCCGTCCAGCCGGCCTTCTCCAAGCGGACCGCCGACGTGGTTGCAGACATTCGAGATCGCGCCGAATTTTCCGTCTTTGCAGGAAATCGCGAGTTCGACATTCATGGCCGTGACGCGCCTGACAGGCGTCGTGGAAAAGTCATCGGTATGGCCGACGTCGACCCAGTTTTCATCATCCGCCATAACGACCTATTCCCCCTTGCCTGTCGTGCGCGCACTGCTTGTATGGGCGACAATATCGCCGTGTCGGCTCAATAGGCATCAATTCGTGGTGTGGGGGCGGTGAATATGGCTGGACCAATTGAGGAGCGTCGATGGCGCCCGATCGGCGCCGATCGACCAGTTGCGGCTGAAAGAGGCGCGTCTGCAGGCACACTATGGGCTGCAATGGCTCGCCCGCGCGGCGCGGGCCTACATCCCGCCTGAGCCTGACGATAGCCACACCTGCCTGCACTGGGACACTGCGCTTGATGCCTTCATGACCCAGAGCTTTGCAAACAGCACGCGGCTTCTGCTGCAGGTTCCGACGTTGACGCTCGCAGTGCAGGGCGATGAGGGAGCGAACGCCTCACAATCCCTCGTGTTGAACGGCCAAACGGACGTGCAGGTGCGCCAGTGGCTCGGCAAGCAGCTCGAAGCGCGGCGTCTCGCACCGGCGGCTCTCGATGAGCCTGCGCCGTACGAAATTCCGGCACATCCAGTTGCACGCGGTGCCGCTTATGAAGCGCGCGCAGAGGCCAACGGGCTCGCCCTGCTTGCCGCATGGTACGCCAATGGAGCGACTCTCATCGAAGGCATCCGGCGGCGGATTGCGGGAGAGCGTCTCGCGGTTTCGGCGCTGTGCTGTTGGCCGCATCATTTCGACATTGCGATCTTGGCGATGCTGTCAGTCGGCCACTCCGCCGAACCCGGCCTGATCGGCGTTGGCTTGTCGCCGGGCGACGAATATTACGACGAGCCGTATTTTTACGTGTCGGTCTACCCCGAGCCCAGGGCGAAGGCGCTTCCGCCATTGCCAGCCATTGGCGGCTGGCACACTCACGATTTCACGGCCGCTGTAGCGCCGGCGCAAAAAATCCTTGCTGCAAAGGACGCTGAGACTGAAACCGAAAGGTTTCTCGATGAGGCGATTGGTGCGTCACTCGGGCTTCTGAGCCAGATGCCTGAGGGTTGATCTAGGGCGCGGTCGGAACTGCGTTCGCCAGAAGTCTCTTGGCGCGCGCCAGATGCGGCCGGTCGTACATGATGCCGCGGATAGCCGACCACGCCGGCCCCCGGATTTTGCGCAAACGCATCGACGATGGCTTGGGCTTGAGCGAGCGAGTCCAGGCTCGGCGTGAACACCGCATTGATGATCGGCACCTGCGCCGGATGAATAGCCATCTTGCCCACAAAGCCGTCGCGCGCGGCCTCTTCGCATTCGCGGCGAAAGCCTTGTTCATTGCGGAAATCGACATAGACGGTATCGATCGCCGGCACCTGCGCGGCGGCGGCACCAGCGAGACACAGCGCGCGCGCCAATCGGTATGCATCGAGAAAGCGGCCCTCCGCGTCGCGGTTGGCGTGGGCGCCAAGCTCGGCGGAAAGGTCCTCGGCGCCCCAGGTCAGTCCGATCAGTCGCTCGCGCGCGGTTGCAAACGTGCCCGTGACGAACAGCGATGCCGCGGTCTCGGTGGCGATCGGCAGGATCTTGATGTGGCCGTCGGGAAGATCATTCTGCGCCTCGCGCACCGCAAGCTTCGCGGCGGCATGAATGACCGACGCGCCACCTTCGGCCTTCGGCAGCATGATCGCATCAGGGTTCGCCGGTGCCACGGCGTCAAGATCGGCATCGGTGAGGCCGGTCTGCAGACCGTTGACGCGCACGCAGAGAAACGGCCGTGGCGTCGCGGTGAGGGCATTCGCTACGAAAGCGGCCGCGCTCTCCCGCGCCCGCGCCTTGCCGTCGAGGGCGACCGAATCTTCCAGATCGATGAGCAGCGTATCGGCGCCGCTCGTCATCGCCTTGTCGAGTTTCTTGGCGCTGTCGGCGGGGACGAACAGGAAAGATCGCATTCACTTTGGCCGCATCTTCATGAACACCTGCCGACGGCATTCGGCCACCAGCTTGTTGTCCTGATTGTAGGCGCGGTGGTGAAACTCGACGATGCCGGCGCCGGGCCGCGATTTCGATTCGCGCTTGCCGATCGTTTCCGTGCTGCAATGGACGGTGTCGCCCTCAAACAGCGGATGGGGGAATTTGACGTCGGTCATGCCCAGATTGGCGATGGTCGTTCCGACCGTCATGTCAGACACTTGGATGCCGATCATCAGGCCGAGCGTGAACAGCGAGTTCATCAGCGGCTGCCCCCATTCGGTCTCCTCCTCGCAGAAATGCCGGTCGATATGAAGAGGCTGAGGGTTCAGCGTCATATTGGAAAACAGCATGTTGTCCATTTGCGTGACGGTGCGGGTATAGCGGTGCTCGACCAGTTCGCCTGGAACGATATCCTCGAAGTAAAGTCCGCCGCGCTTGTGCCGCACGGGTGCCTGCTGCGTCATATCCGCCTCCGCTCTGTTAAGGCTCCGTTTACCATACCCGTTAATGATTGGCAGTGCCTCGACAGCGCTGGTGGGAGCCTGCTGCTGTCGGGAGGGGAGATTGTTTGATGCTTGTCGATCCCGGCAGTCTTGCCGCGGGCTCGACGGTGACCGGCGCCATTCGCCAGGCGTCGCAGGCCACCGGCACGAGCTTTTCTTATCTTCTGGCCACCGCCCAGGTTGAGTCGGGTCTCAATCCGCATGCGGGTGCGTCGACATCGTCGGCGCGCGGCTTGTTCCAGTTCGTCGAGCAGACTTGGCTCGGAACGCTCAAGCAGTCCGGCGCCGCGCTTGGCTACGGCCGCTATGCGGATGCGATCAGCCGAACCGCATCCGGGCACTACCAGGTCACGGATCCGACCCTGCGCAGCCAGATTCTCAAGCTGCGCAATGATCCGGAAGCGAACGCCGTGATGGCCGGCGCCTTCACCAAGGCCAATGCGACATATTTGGCCGAAAAACTCGGCCGCGAGCCGAGCGAAGGCGAACTCTACATCGCGCATTTTCTCGGCGCCGGCGGTGCGGCGCGGTTGATTTCACAGGCTGCCAGCAATCCCAACGCCACAGCGGCCACGGGGTTCGGCAATGCGGCGGCCGCCAATCCGTCGATCTTCTACGATCGCAGGACCGGTGCGGCGCGGACTGTCGGCCAGGTGCGCGACATCCTGACGGCGCGCTATGACGTCGCGCGGTCGCAGCCGGCGGTGTCTGCGGTGATGCAGGCCGCGAACAATACTGCTCCGGCCATCTCGACGCTGTCGTTGGCGCCAGTTCCGTCGGCCCCGATAGCGATCGCGCCGTTGGCTGCGGCCCAGCCTCGAACTGTGACCGCTGTGCCGGACACGGCTGGCATTACCAGCGCCTATGCGGCCGCGGTGCCGATTCGGAATAGGGCTGACACCCAGATTTTCCACGGCTTATTCGCCGACACGAGTGGCGACACGCCGAGCGCTCCGTCGCAGCCGGCGTATCGGGGCACCGCGCAAGTCACGGGCCCTCTCTGGAGCGTGCCCGGATCGTCCGCGGCCGGCGCCGCGGCGCCTCCGCCGACAGCCATTGCGGCGAATTTCCTCGATCTCTTCAAGGACACCAGGGACGGATCGTAACGACAGTGCGGCGGCCGGTCATTCGTCGCCGCGAAAGCGGCGGCTGTCGCCTTTAACAAGTCGGCAACTTTCGCAAAGATTTATGGTGAACTGTTTATTAAGTCCGCACCGCTAAACTCAATCGTAGTCTGAATTAGCGATGCTGTGCGTAGAATGATTGTCCGCCAATTTCTGCAATGGGTACGCAACGCTCCCGCTTGTGAGCGGGCAGAGGCGACCGGCGCGCTAGCCCGCGCCTATCTTTACTCCGAGCTTTCGGCCGACGATGCCGCCGCAGCCGAAGGCGCCATGCTGATGCTGCTCGACGATCCTAGTCCTCTGGTGCGCCGCGCGCTCGCCGATGTCCTGGCGGCGAGTCCGGGGGCGCCGGCGGCTGTCGTGCACGCGTTGGCGTGCGACCAGTCGCAGATCGCAGCGCCGGTACTCGCATTGTCGCCGCTGCTCGTTGATGCCGATCTGGTCGATGCGGTTGCAACCGGTTGTCCCAGCGTACAGGCTGCGATCGCGAGCCGCGCCGCATTGCCGCGCGCCGTGTCCGCCGCGATAGCCGAGGTCGGGACCGGCGAGGCCTGTCTCATTCTCATCGAAAATCCCGGTGCGGATATTGCCCCATTGTCGATTGACCGCATCGTGGATCGCTTCGGTCATCTTGCGGCGATTCGTGAGCCGCTCTTGCAGCGCGATGATCTCGCGGCGGCGGCGCGGCTGATGCTTGTCACCAAGCTGTCCGAAACGCTCGCTGGATTTGTCATCGGACGCAATTGGCTTGGTGCCGACCAGGCCCAGCGCGTCACCCGCGAGGCTTGCGAGAAGGCGACGATCTCATTGGCGGCGGAGGCGCCGGACGGCGAAGTGCGGCCGCTCATCCGTCATCTGTGCGAGAGCGGCCAGTTGACCGCCGGATTGATCCTGCGGGCGCTCCTCTCAGGCAACGTCACAATGTTCGAAGAGGCCTTGGCCGAGCTCGCGGATATGCCGATCACGCGCGTTTCCGGCCTGATCTATGGCGGCGGCTCCGCCGGCTTGCGCGCACTGTTCGATAAGGCTGGCCTGCCTGCCTCGACCTATCCGGCCTTCAAGGCGGCGGTCGAGGCCATGCGCGAGGGTGGATTCATCGGCGACGTTGCGGGGGCCGCGCATCTCAAGCGCCGCATGATCGAGCGCGTCCTCACCAGTTGCGAGCAAGACGAGTTCGGCGACACGGCGCCGCTGGTCACGCTCCTGCACCGCTTCGCCACCGAAGCCGCACGCGAAGAGGCGCGTTTGTTCTGCGAAGATGTCGTCGCCGACGACTTGGACGCCGATCCGCAATCACTCGCCGCATAATAACGAGCCGATGCTCGAGGCAGGCGGCTCGTCCGATTTTCAGCGGCGCAGCGGCGTAGTCCGTCTATTTTCCCGTCATGCCTGGCACTATGGGCGGTGCAAAAATGCTTTCAAGGTAATCGGGCCTGAAGCTGTTTTCGCGCCGCAGAAAGTCGTTGGTGACATCGCGTAGCCGCACGGTCAGCGCCTTTGCCATGTCAACGAGATCTGGGCGGCTATATTCGCGCGCGATGGCGCGCACCGCGTCGACATGCTGGTCGACGAGGCCAAGCGGAATTCGGTCATGCTCGGGCGTGTGTTCGAGCAGGCGGCACAGGCTGTCGGCCGGACCGGCCAAGAGCGGATAGCCGAACGTGACGGCTTCGCCTCTGATGTCGTGGGCGGCGCGAAACAGCTCGTCGTGCGTCTTTTCGTCTAATCCCTGCGCGGCAACCGTCTGGCGCGCAGCTTCGAGCCGATCGCATTCGGCCTGCATCCAGGTGCCGAATTCGCTCGACAATTGCTTGAGCGCTGCATCGGCGCGCGCGATCGGATCATCGTCGGTATCGGTCACCACCTTGACCGCCTCGCGTAGCCGGTGCGGCGGCGTGATCACTTCGTAGTCGGCGTAAGTCGCGACCGACGCAGTCATATCCTTGGTCGGATCCTTGCGGTTAGTCATTTGCTAGTCGTTCCTTGAGCTCCGCCCAAAACCTTTGCCTTGTCGAGCAGCGGATGCTGCCGAATGACTTCGGCCTTGCCTTCCTTGCGGCGCTCCGGACCGACGTAGTTCGGATTGACGTTACGGCGCCGATCGGGCCCGAAATAGGTCCGCGTTTTGATGAAAGGCCGTGGATTGGCGACTACATTGAGAATTCGTTCGTACAGCGACTTGGCGGAAATCGGCTTGGCGAGAAACTCGGTGACGCCGGCGTCACGCGCGGTGACGATGCGTTTCTTCTCGGAATGGCCGGACAGCATGATGATCGGGACGTACGGGTTGGCGTTGGCGCCCGGCTGACGGATCATCTGCGTCAGCTCGAGGCCGTCGAAGATCGGCATCACCCAATCGACCAGGATGATGTCGGGCATGTAGTGGGTGAAAGCTTCGAGGCCGGTGGCGCCGTCTTCGGCCTCGTAGACTTCGCGGGTCCCGAAGCCATGCAACAGCGTGCGCAGAATGCGCCGCATATGCGCGTTGTCGTCGATGACGAGAAATCGGAGCCGGTTAAAATCGATACGGACCATACGTAGAAGCTAAGCAAACGTCGTTAATGTGGTGTTAAATATTATGAAATGAGCCCCCGTCGGGGGCCGATTTGCCGCCGGCCCGGAGGCCACCTTCAGACTCCGAACTGCTCGCTGATGATGCGCTCGTCGAGGCTGTGACCCGGGTCGAACAACAGGTCCATCGCGATGGAGTGATCCATGTTGATCTCCACCATGCGGACCGAGCGCACTTCGTTATGGTCGGCAACCGCGGCAACTGGGCGCTTTTCGATCTCGAGCACCTCGATGGTCACTCGCGCCCGATCCGGCAACAGGGCGCCGCGAAAGCGGCGGGGGCGGAACGGACTGATCGGGGTCAGCGCCAGCAATGGCGCATCGATCGGGATGATCGGACCCTGTACCGAGAAATTATAGGCGGTCGATCCGGCGGGCGTCGACAGCAGGATGCCGTCGGCGATGAGTTGCGCCAGCCGCTCCTTGCCGTCGATCAACACGCGCAGCCGCGCCGCCTGATAGGTCTGCCGGAAAACCGAGACTTCGTTGATGGCATGATGGCGGTGTATCCGCCCTGCGGCGTCGCGCGCGCGCATCAACAGCGGATGGATGACCGTGACCTGGGCGGCGGCGAGCCGTTCATGCAGATTCGATTCCGAAAACTCATTCATCAGAAAGCCGACGGTGCCGCGGTGCATGCCGTAGATCGGCTTGCCGGAATTCATGAAGCGTTGCAGGGTCGTGAGCATGAGGCCGTCGCCGCCAAGCGCAACGATCACGTCGGCGGTCTCGGGTCTGGCGTCGCCGTAGCGTTGCGCCAGCCGACGGCGCGCCCTTTGCGCTTCCGCGACTGCGCTGGCGACGAAGGCGATGCGCTTGAAGCGTGCTGCGGCAGGGCGCTTGGGCATAAGTCGTCGGCTCGGTCTTCGCGGATGCGAGCGGCGCCGGGACGGCGCGGGGAGGTAAGTATGGAACGGGCGGTTTTGGTCTATACGACGTATCCATCCGTTGTCGAGGCGGAGCAAGCCGGCCGGACGCTGGTCGAGCGCCGGTTGTGCGCGTGCGTCAACATTCTGCCCGGCATGATCTCATTTTACTGGTGGCAGGGCAAAATCGACCGCGCCGATGAGGTGGTGATGATCGTAAAGACGCGCGCCGGCCTGGCCGAGCCGGTGCGGGCCGCCGTAAAGCAAATGCACTCCTACGCCACACCTGCCATACTGGTGCTGCCGGTCGAGGCCGTCGATCCTGACTATCACGCCTGGATCGTCGGCGAAGCAAGCGGGGAGGGCACGACATGATACGACGTCTTGCGGTCGTGCTCGCCGCTGCAGCGCTGGCCGCGCTGCTGCATGCGCCGGCCTGCGCGCAGGACTATCCTGTTCACCCGATCCGCATCCTCGTTCCATATCCCCCTGGCGGTCCGGCCGACACTGTGGCGCGCGTCACGACCCAGGGCCTCGGCGCCGAACTTGGCACCAACGTGATCATTGAAAATCTTCCTGGCGCCGGCGGCAGGCTTGCGACCAAGGACGTCACGCGTGCCGAGCCGGATGGATACACGCTGCTTCTCGGCAGCTCCAACGAGTATGCCATCAGGCCGGCGCTCTATAAGCTCGACTACGATCCGGTCAAAGAGCTCACGCCCGTGGCGTCGCTCGTGTCCGACTCGATCGCCATTGTGATCAACCCGTCGCTGCCCGTGCATTCGCTCAAGGAGCTCGTGGCCTATGCCAAAGAACACCCTGGCAAACTGACATCCGGCGCAACGGTCGGGATCGTGACCCATCTCGCGCTCATGTATTTTCGCGCGCATATGGGCGCCGACATGCTGTTTGTTCCCTACAAGGGTGCGGCGCCGGCGCTGACCGATGCAATCGCCAACCAGATCCAGGTGACCGCGAGCGCCAAATCGGTGCTGTTGCCGCTCATCAAGGCCGGCAAGTTGCGGGCGCTGGCGGTGTCCAGCACGCGCGCGCTGGCCTGAGCTTCCGGACGTCCAGACTTTCCGTGAGGCGGGGCTCGGCGGCTTTCCGGGCGAAGTGCTGTTCGGTCTCATGGCGCCTGCGGGCACGCCGGCGGACGTGATCCTCAAACTCGACGCCGCCGAAAATGCGCGGCTGCGATCCCCGGAGATCGCGGCAGCGGTCGCCAAGCTCGGCATGCAGATGCACCCGCTGAGCCCCGCAGGATTTCATCAATGAGCTCAGCGATCAGGTCCAGTTATGGAAGGCCGTCATCACCGAAGCGGGCGTGCATCTGGATTAGAGCATGGTGCAGTGCAACAACAAAACGCCTGCGCGACTGACGTCCATTCAGAAAGATGAACGGCGCGCGCCGGCGCGCTTCATCTGCCGTTCACCGCCGGTGCAGTACCAGCATGCTGTGAAAGCGCGTCTGTAAAGAACAGCGCTTTAGGCAACGCCAATAAGGAGAAATGCATGCTGAGAATTCTGGCCGCCGCTTTGTTTGCGACGGCACTCATCGCCGCTCCGGCAGCTGCACAGCAGTCCGGCGGAATGGGCGGCGGCGCCTCGACGCCGGCTCCCAAGCCGGCTCCGATGGCCAAGACGGCCCCGAAGGCGAAGCCGATGGTGGCCAAGCCGATGCACAAGCACCACGCCATGCACCGCCACATGCGGCATCATCGCTGGTGGGCGTGGCATCACCGCTGGCATCGTCATTGGGCTTGGCATGGCAATTGGGGCTGGCAGCACCACGACTGGTGGTGGCACAACGACTGGAATTGGCACCAGGATTGGACGTGGCATCGCCATTGGGGCTGGCACCATCATTGGGGCTGGCACCGTCACGGCTGGTGGCACGGTCATTGGCGGTGGCATCACCACCACCACTGGATGCACCACCACATGAAGAAGAGCTGACGAAAGCCGTTCCCGGCATCAGAAGAACGAGTACAGTTGGGAACAAGAGGCCGGCCCGAAAGGCCGGCCTCTCTTTATCTGAGCGAACGCGATTCAGTGAGCAGTCACAGCGTCTCGGCGAAAAAGTCGCGCATCAGCATGTAAGCCTTGCGGCAAAGCTTTTCGTCGTATTGCGTCGCGGGCCCCTTCGCGGTCGGATCGCAGAACGAGTGTACGGCCGGCGGCCCGAACATCATGATCTGCCAGTCGACCTTGGCCTTGGTCAGTTCGTCTTCGAGCGCGTCCATCATCGGCTTCGGCGTTACGGGATCGGCGCGGCCGTGAATGGCGAGCACGCGGCCTTTGATGTTGCAGGGCGTGCCGGCGACGACAGGGTTCGGATTGGTGACGTGAAACACCACCGTGGCCTTGAAGTCGGCGCCGCCACGGGCCTGCTCGAGCGCATAGCCGCCGCCCGCGCAATAGCCGATCGCCGCCTTCCTGGCGGTATCGACGATGCCAAGCTTACCGGCCTCGGACATCAGCGCATCATAGGCGGCGCCGCCGCAATTGAGGGTGAACGGCAAATCGTTGTGCACGGCGAGCATGCCGGCGCGCAGGTCATCGGGGGTCTTCTGCTTGGCGCCGTAGCCCACGCCGAACATGTCACCCATCAGCACGACGTAATCCTTGCCGGCGACCGTGCGCGCCTGGCCGATGGTGTCGCTGCATACGCCCTTCCAGTCGGGCTGCATGAAGATCGCCGGGCGCTTGGCGGTAACGCTATCGTCATAGACGATCATGCCCTCGAACTGTCGGCCGCCGACCTGATACGGCACTTTCCTTTCCGTCATCGCTACCTCCCTGGCTTAACTGTGCGGAATAACACGGCGGCAGGCGACGTTCATAGCCGGTAGACGTCATGCCGGAGGTCGCGCAATGGCCCCGCCCGCGATTGCCTCACCCGCGATATCGGCATATGGCTGCGGGCCGCGGAAACGCGAGACACAGTGCATCGTAAAATTCTCATCATGGGCCTGCCGGGTGCGGGCAAGACCACGCTGGCGAATGCGCTCGCGCCGCTGCTCAACGCCGTGGTGTTCAATGCCGACGCCGTGCGCGCCAACCTGTCGCGCGATCTCGGCTTCAGCCATGCGGATCGGGTCGAGCATGCCCGCCGAATGGGCTGGATGTGCGACCGCATTGTCGAGGCGGGTGGCACGGCGATCGCCGATTTCATTTGCCCGACGCCGGACACGCGCACGGCCTTTGGCGACGCCTTCACCATCTGGCTCGACCGCATCGACACCGGCCGGTTCGAGGACACGAACCGCATGTTCGTCCATCCGGATCATTTTGATCTTCGGATTCCGGCTGACGGCAGCCCGCAATTCTGGGCGGAGCAGGCGCTTGAGCGGCTGCGGCCGGCATTCGACCCGCAGAAGCCCACCGCGTTGTTTGTTGGCCGCTACCAGCCGTTTCACGCCGGTCATCAGCGGCTGATCGAGGAAGGCCTGCGCCGCGTCGGCCAGGTCTGCATCGCGGTGCGCGACACGCACGGCATCGATGCGAAAAATCCGCTGCCGTTCTTCGCCGTGAAGCAGCGCATCGAAGCGGCGCTCTCGGCTTATGCCGGGCGCTTTGTCGTCGTGCCGCTGCCCAATATCACCAACGTGTTTTATGGCCGTGACGTCGGCTACACGGTCGAGCGCATCGTGCTCGACGAGGCGACCGAACAGATTTCGGCCAGCAAGGTGCGCGCGCTGAGCGCGGGGCCGAAGACTTAAGCTATCTGCCGGCACGTGGGCCGCAAAACGCGACGGATTCTGCGGACGCGGGGAACTGCTGACTAACGGGTTAAAGAACCTCTGAGTAGCGACGGCGCCCTTAATTTTACTGGCTTATCGAGTGGCGCACATAGCTACGCGTTGGCACGAAAGTGCAGGAGATTTTCGCCCTGTGGTGCCGATAAACGCGCCATTCTTGTGCTACTCACCTAAACTCCTTTGAACACCCAGAAGCCGGATACTTGTGCTGATGAGGTGATTGCCGATGTGAAGCAGTGGCAGGCATCCAATCGCTGGCGCCGCGGCTTCATCACCAACTTCTCGACGTTCCTCAACAGGAACGCTGGAAGTCCATCCCGCCGGCCCGTGAGCGCCATAAGGGTGAAATACTCGTCCGGCAAATGACGCCTGAACAAGAGGCTGATGCGAAGGCACGAGCCGATTCATTCGAGGAGTTCAAGCAGCTCACTCGACTTCACCCGAGGAAGTCAGATTGCGAGATTAGAGGAATGGCTCATCAAGGGAGGGCAGCGTAAGCGAGCCGGGTTGCTGTGCACTACTAACAACGTTCCCCAAGGTAAGATTCATTATCCTCTATGGACGGCGTGATTTCTTCGAGCCTTCCATTAACGTCGAGCTTGGGGCAAGCGAGCAGCGCGTCTCGCTCAGCCAAATAAATGGCCTGCCATCGTGAACGGTATTCGCACGCAGTGGCCGAAGACGGCAGACCAGCAGCGGTTGCTAGGCTTTGTTGAAAAAAGGAGAGAGGCGATTCTGGTTTGTGTCTTGCCTTGATATCGGCCATGAGTGCGTCTGCGTCCGCGTGCGCCTCCTGCAGGACGGAGGCGGCCTTTTCACAGGACATGGGTGCGCCACCGCCGCCCTTTTCAACGTCTTCAACCGAGGATACGTCCTGTGGATAAGGGTACTGCGGCTGATCGTAGAAATACGCGGCTCCATCCACGTCCCACCACCATCCGTACCTGCCCCCGCGCTTTTCATGATGCCAATGGCCCCGCTCCCAAGCGACGCGGCCGTGGAATGAGTGTCCGTGGAAACCGCGGGCCACCGGTGCTGCACGGCCCATCGACCGGCCTGGGGCGCCGCGGGCCTGCATCGGAGCCCGAGCTTTAGGGGTGGATTTTGCTGGCGCAGAATTGTTCGCGGCGAGGGCAGGTGAGGCGAGCAGCAATAGGGCTGCCGCGACGGCTAAGACTCTCACGATTTTTCTCCCCAAGATGACGCTGAGTTTGAATACCGATTCTTTCGGTATTGATAATATCGGTTTAAGTGAGGGACCTCCCGTGGAGGTTTGATGCCCAAGACTGCTGCCTCGCCGCTCCAAAAGAAGCTTGCCTGGATGCTTGTGGAGCGCCGGAAGGCGGCCGGGCTACGGCAGGTCGACCTGGCGGAAAAGCTTGGCGAGTACCAGTCATGGGTGCAACATCTGGAATCCGGCCAGCGACGCATTGATGTAGTCGAGCTGATCGAGCTGGGAAAAATCCTTGAGTTCGATCCTGCCGACCTGGTCAGAAGGTTGGCGCGGAGCCGGTCGTAGCGTCACTTCTTCTTTTTAGGTTTGGCTCGCTTGTGCTCGTCCTGGCTCAGAACCGATGCGGCAAGAGATTTTGCATCGGCCTGCGTAGCTTTCTTCGAACCGTCCAGAATCTTGGCGGCCAGTGTCGAAACCCTCTTGCCCGAGACCTTTACCCCAGCCATCACATCCTCCGGTTGACGAGCTGTTCACCCCAGAGTTGCAGAGCCCGATGCAAGTTGCAAGGGCTTGACTTGTGTTCCTTATATGTTCTCGACGATAAGGAAAAGCGAGTTGTCCCGGCAACCACCTGACCGCGGCTGGCCGCACCAGGTCGCGCTGCCGGCGCGGTTCTGCGAGCGCGGCGGCTGCCAGGAGATTCATGACTTCTGCAGAGATCTGAACCCGCGCAGCCGCGGACACTCGGTGTTCGATCGCAAATGGTTCAACGTCTACTGCTCCGCTGAAGCTGAGCATGCTGAGCGGTTCATACAGCGGCTTGGTGGTGAGAAATTCGACTCCGAAAGCCGCCGCAAAGGTGCGAACTAGGCGACGTGGAATTGGAATGAGTAGGAACGACGGACTCGCACAAAGATTCATCAATACGATCAGTGGTATGAAATTATCAAGAAGTGGTTAGCGTTAAATTCCCGACAACGCTTCGACCGCGCCAACAGGTGATTTGATTTCTAAAACGCGCATTGAATCAAACAGATAGTCGATACTAAGCTGCACCTTACTAAGAAAAGTGTTGCGCTCGGGAAATGGCCGCCCCATACCCGGAACGGGTCCTCCACTGATTTTTTAAGGGAGGATTCCATGTTCGTGCAGCCCAGCAGCCTGTTCTTTGAGTGCTTGCCCATTCAGCTGTCGGCGAGCGGCCCGGTGACGTTTGTGGTGGGGGTCGCAGTTGCGCTGCTCCTGCTAGCCGTCGCTTACCGGATTACATGGCGATGAAAATGGCAGCGAAGGGCCGGGTTTCAGTCTGCGGTGTCCATCTCCCTTTTGTGCGGCGAGATTCTGTCTTTTAGGGCCTTATTTGGTCCGCCTTGGCGCAGATTTTCTGACATTTCTGCTTCTAGTTCGATGCCCGCTTATAATGTAGCGCGGTGTGGCCCGCTCGCGACAACGAAGTGAGGATGGCTCGCGCAAGTCGCAGGGCCGTGCCGCCGGTTACGTAGCTGTAGTTACTAGATGTAACTGAGAACGAGCGTTACCGTAGCTTTCGACGAAGCGAGAGGCAAAACGCCGATGAAGTGGTTGCAGGTAGCTATCATTGCATCGACAGCCATCGGTTCGTTGCCGGCGGCGGCAGCTGATATCAGAGCTTATCCGAACGGCGGTGCGGTCTTAGAAGGAAAGATTGAGACCGGCGATTTCGAAAAAGTGCGCGGGTTTCTTTTTGATGGCAACTTCTCTCAGCGGATATATCTTGCATCGCCGGGAGGCGACTTGGCGGAAGCGATAAAAATCGGACGACTTGTTCGGTCCCTAAAACTGGAGACGGCGGTCCCTGGAAAGTACCCGAGGGGCCATGTAGCAGACCTCGTTCGGGCGCGTTTACATCACCCCAAGGCTGATTACATGTGCGCTAGCGCCTGTTTCTTCGTGTTTGTTGCTGGGATTAAACGTTTTGCGGATAGCCCGCTCGGTTCTGCCATACTTGGGATTCACAGGCCGTACTTGTCAGACGCTGATCTGAAAGCGGAGACCAGCGACCAAGCCATCGCCGCTGCGGATCGTACTAGAGCGGTCGTGGAGAGCTATCTTAAGGAAATGGAGATTCCCGCAAAGTATGCGAACAAAATGTTCAGCATATCAAAGAACGACATTCGTTGGATTTCAGACAGTGAAGTCAGAACCGACTTTGATGGCTTCATTCCAGAATTGCGGGATTGGGCTAACGCGAGATGCGACGCCCGTTCGGATGATGAAAAATATGTTTGGGAACAGATGATGCGAGGTAAGGCTGTTGCTGAACTACCGCCCGCAGAGAGGACGATAGTGACGACGCTTTTTGAAAAGTACGCACAGAAAGTTCAGTGTGAGAACCAGCTTCAGTCTGAGCTAGCTCTCCAAGTTTACGAGCAGGCATTGGAACTTCAAAGTCGACAATCGCCAGCATCACGCAGATGAAGTCTGCTCGGGCCCTAACCGGCTTCACCTTACTACCGTATTTTTTGCAAAAATTGTTTTCGGAGTTGGATTTTTTAGGTCAGTGAGGTCGGTGGGCAGAAAGAATCTCTCGGAGGAGCCGGCTTCAAAAATCCGGTGTGCCTGCCTTGTTCCGGACTCAGTCTGCCGATTGAGCGCCTGCAGCAATGCTTTTGGGCAGCCATCCAACAAATCTTGTCATTTCGACATCGGCTAGGTGCCATTGCGATTGTCATTCTAGCAGGAATTGCAGGTGTTTTTCCCTCCCTAGGGCGAGATGTCGCGTAGGAGCGCGCGCCGGTGTGGTGGCGCGCGGCTTACCGTATAGCGTCGCAACCACCAATCGCCGAACGACCGATTGTAAATGCACCGCACTCGTCACTCGATTGAGCGTGCGACGTGAAACGGCCAAGTAGAGGCCAAGCAAGCGCCAACGTGGCTGCTAACGCTCCAGACACGATGAGCAGTTTACCGATCCGTACAATGGGCCGACGGCGGCTATTCGTGTCAACGAAAGGGACAGCGGACATTTGGTCTGAACTCCGTTTGAGCTCGTGCGCTTTGGTGCTGTGGCTATTTCATCCCACCGCCGTCAATTGCTTGCTCGACTTCCCAGAGAGGTCTCAGGGAAGATGCGCCGCCCCGATACTGCCCATAAGTCTTTGATATAATTGGTGCCGGGTGAGAGGATTGAACTCCCGACCAACGGTTTACAAAACCGCTGCTCTACCGCTGAGCTAACCCGGCTTGCGCGTCATATAGTACATCCGCGCGCAGTTGTGGAACCCATTTCGGTTGCGTCAGGCCATCAGATAGGCGGCGAGCACGACGAAGCCGCTGATGGCGAGCGTGGCGTGCAACCCGATTAGCGTCCCGGCGCGCCGTCCCTTGCCGCGCTGCATGAGAAGGACGCCGAGGCCGGCGAGCGCGGCCAGCGTCGAGCAGCGCGGCCGCAATGACGCCGAACGAAGCGGTGCCCTGGTCGAGGCCGCGCGGCGGACCGCGCAGCGCAACGACCAGGCAGCCCAGTCCGGCGATGCCGACAATCCCGTGCAGTGCCGCGACCGGCCACGGTGCCGCAGTGGCGCCGCCGCGCAGGAACTGCACCGCAAGGACCGCGCCGAACAGCACTGCGACGGCGAGCACTGCGAATGCTGCGGTCAGCATGACGATGCCTTCCGGTGCGCTGGAAAATAGCGATCGAGCCAGGTCCGCAGCGTTATCGCCACGCGCGGATCGGCGTTGACGAACATGAAATGATCGGTGCCGTCGAGCAGATGCAGCTCGATGGGCGGCTTGGCGTTGCGGACCAGACTGAATGCTTCCTCGTACTGGGTGACGCTGTCGCGCGCGCTATGCAGGATGAGCATCGGCCGCGGCGTGATCGCGGCGGCGAATTCTTCGGGCCGGAACGCGAAGAAGCCGAGCGCGGTGTCGGCGGTGAAATGCATCAGCGAATCGTTGGAGCGAAGATTGACCTGAAGCTCCTTCGGCATCTCGAACATATCGAAACGGTGAATCATCCTTGTGCTGGCGGTCGCCGGTTCGCGCGTGATGTCATCAAGCAGCGCACGAAATTTCCGCCACGATTGCTCGGTGTGCATGCCCCGCATCATGCGCTCGCCGTTGGCGACCCCGTTCTCGACGATGACGGCCGCGACGCGTGGGTCGATCCCGGCCGCCTGCACGGCAACGCCGCCGCCAAGGCTTGAGCCGCACAGCGCGATCGCGCCGGGGTCGACGTCGGCGCGCGCCGCCATATAGGCGACAGCGCTGATCGCATCGGCGACTTCTTCGGATGGAATGACGCGGCCGCGTACCCCTTCGCTCTCGCCGCAGCCGCGAAAGTCAAAGCGCAGCGCCACATAGCCCCACGCGGCGAGCTGCGTGCAGACCCATTCCGGGCCGCCGCTCTTGTTGGCGCCGAAGCCATGCATCATGACGACGGCGGGGCGCCGCTCGCCGGGGCGCAGATCCCGCGGGACATGAATCGCGCCGGACAGGCGCAGCCCGTCCGACGGGAAGGTCACCGGCTGAGACGATGACTGAGATAATGGCTCGGCCATGCGATCCGGAAAATGCGAACAATTTTGGTCACGAATTGTCAGGAAGCTCGTAAGCACAATCCCTGATGTCGGGGAAGGGCTAAACACGCTGGGGGTTGTCCCATGCGAGAATGGCTCTTGGTCGTAACTCCGCTGGCGTTCGTGATCTACTTCCTGGTGTTCCCGGACCAGCTCGGAGTCGCCGTGGACTGGGTTCGATCCGCGACGCAAATCGTGCTGGCCACCCTTTAGCGGAGCCGGCGCGGCTGACGTGGTCAGTTTTCGAACACGTCGTGGATGGCGACGGCGCCGCGGCGCCAATAGCCGGCCGCGCGCATCCATTTCGGGTTGGCGCCGTGATCGGCGATCAATTGCGCCCGCAGCGCCTTGGCGGTGAGCGACTCGCAGGCGACCCACGCATAGTAGTCGCCCGCGGGGAATTTCAAGCTCGCGAGTTTTTGGACAAGCGCGTCGCTTTCGCCCGCCGTGGCGCCATTACGGTGCGCCCACACCACGGTCGCATTGGCTTTCGTCGCGAACGAAATTTCATCGGCGGGACCGTCGACCTCGCCGACGACGAGGACGCGCGCGCCGGACGGCAGTTCAGCGAGGCGACGCGAGATCGCCGGCAGGCCGGTTTCGTCGCCGACCAGGAGATGCCAGTCGAAATCCGTTGGAATGATAAAGGAGCCGCGCGGTCCGCCGACGTTCAGCGTGTCACCGGGCTTTGCCTGTTCGGCCCAGCGCGTCGCCGGTCCGGCGTCGTGCAGGGCAAAATCGATTTCCAGAATGTTCGCGGCGGCGTCGTGACGGCGCGGCGTGAAATCGCGATTGATGGTGTTGGGAGCGCCCGCGGCGTCAAGCGTGCCGTCGGGAAAGAACAGCTTGATGTGATCGTCGAAGCCGAGGCTGACAAAGCCCTCGAGGTCGCCGGTCAGCGTGACGCGGATCATGTGAGCCGCAATCTTGTCGATTTGCTTGACCGTCAGCGCACGGCGGCGCGGCTGATGTCGGACACGACGGGGCGCGCGGGAATCGGCGGCCGGTGGCGCGGCATCAATTGTCGGGGCAAAGCTGGACATTTTAGAAACGCTCCAAACGTTTATGACGGTCTTTTGCTGTGTCACGCAAGCTGGCGCTTACCGGCGGGATTTGCAAGAGCGCAACGGGTTGGCGCTCCGCAGTGACGATTCATTCAATTGCCATTACGCTGCGGCAAGCCGGAAGAATGATGTTCCACTGGACGCCTGCGGCGGCTCGGACCCTTGGCAGTGTCGGCGGTCACTAGAGAATGGAACGAGCTTTCACCGAGGCAATACTCGCCCTACATTAGCTGCGACAGCAGAGGATTAACGGATGTCTTCGCGACGGCAATTGCATCTCGGTGCGTTCATGCGCCCGGCCAGCATTCATACCGGCGCCTGGCGCTATCCTGGCGCGTGGCCGGACATGAATTTCAATTTTGCTCACATTAAGCAATCGATTCAGGCGCTGGAGCGCGCCAAATTCGATGCTTTCTTCATGGCCGATCACATGGCCGTGCTCAACATGCCGATGGACGCGCTCAAGCGCAGCCATACGTCCACCTCGTTTGAGCCGTTCACGCTGCTGTCGGCGCTTTCGCAGGCGACCGACCGCATCGGTCTGGTCGCGACGGGCTCGACCACGTTCGACGCGCCTTACCACATCGCCCGCCGCTTTGCCTCGCTCGACTGGCTGAGCAACGGCCGCGCCGGCTGGAACATCGTCACCACCTCCAATCCCGACGCCGCGCTTAATTTCGGCCTGGAAGAACACATGGAGCACGGCGAACGCTATCGCCGCGCGCGCGAGTTCTACGATGTGGTCACCGGATTGTGGGACAGCTGGGCCGACGATGCCTGGGAGCGAAATGTGGAGGAGGGCGTGTTTTTCGACCCGGCGAAGATGCACGTGCTCAACCACAAGGGAAAGTATTTTTCTGTAAAGGGCCCAGTCAACATCGCCCGGCCGGTACAGGGCTGGCCGGTGATCGTGCAGGCCGGCGCGTCGGACTTCAGGCCGCCAGCTTGCCGCCGAAACCGCGGAGGCGGTGTTCACGGCGCAGAGCGATCTTGCGGTCGGCCAGAAATTTTATGCGGACGTCAAAGGGCGGATGGAACAAATCGGGCGCAGCCGGGACCACATGAAGATCTTGCCGGCATGCTTCGTTGTCGTTGGCGACACGATCGAGGAAGCCAAGGCCAAGCGCGCGAAACTCGACAGCCTGGTCAATTACGCCAACGCGATCGCCTCGCTTTCGATCGCACTCGGTCATGATGCTGCGAAATTCGATCCGGACAAGCCGCTGCCCGATAACATCCCCGAGAGCAATGCCTCGAAGAGCGGCCGGGAGCGCGCGATTAATCTCGGCCGCCGTGAAAATTTGACCGTCCGGCAATTGGCGCAGCGGCTCGGCGGCTACTCGGGACTTGCCATGCTCGGGACCCCGCAAAGCATCGCCGACGAGATGGAAGAGTGGCTGGAAACCGAAGGCTCCGACGGTTTCACCGTGATGTTCCCGTACCTGCCTGGCGGCCTGGATGATTTCTGCAACCGCGTCGTGCCCGAGTTACAGCGGCGCGGACTGTTCCGCACCGAATATGAAGGCACAACGTTGCGCGAGAATCTCGGCCTGCCGCGCCCGAAGAACCGCTTTTTCCAGAACTGACGAGCCGAACTACGCGGTGTGGCCGTCGAACTTGCCGGGCTTCGGCGTGTTCTTCTCGTTCTGCGGCGTCATTTTCGCCGTGTCCTTTCCGCCCGGCACACCGCGGGGCCCGAGTTTCTGTCGGGCGATGTCGTCTTCGGTCGGTCGGTCATTTTCATCAGGATTTTGGCGGGCCAAGGCACTGCTCCTCAATACGCCTGTGGCACGTTCATTGCCTCCAGACGCGTTCGTTGTTGGTCGTTGAGTTGGGCCTCGAATTGCCCAAGCGCAACCTGCATGGCGAGCGCGGCGCGCCAGCTGGCGTCGAGACGGGCTTCAATCCCTTCAAGACGCGCGAGCGGCGTCGTCGGTACGGGGTTCGGACAATGCGCATGGAGATCGTTCGCGATACTGGCGAAAGTCAGCTTAAGGCCGGCAAGCGCCTGACGCTGCGCCTCATCCGGTTGAACAGAGTGATCGATCTCGTCGACCGTCCATTCGGTCGGGATCGGCGCGGTGCCACATGACGAGTTGCCGTCAGCCGGATTGAGAGCCGCGAATTGCTTTTTCTGATTGGCGTCCAACGATTGTTCGAATTGCTGCAGCGGCGGCCGAACGACATCGATCGCCATGGTCAATAACTGGAGCTGCGCCTGTATGAACTTGAGGCGGGCGACCGGCTGCGGTGGAAGCGCTTGTGCGCATGCCTTGGCCATATAGCCCGATGCCATGCCCAGCGCTCGGCCGAGCTTTTGCAGTAGCGGCTGCTGCGCCGCGGTTGGCCGCACCTCGGCGCCGATGCGGCCGACGAGTGCTGCCGTCCGATCGGGCTGTTGACAGACAGGCGCTGCATCGCCTTGCGCTGTCTTTGCGAAGGCGCTGCGGAACAGCGCATCATAGCTGAACGGCCATTGCGCGGTTCCGCCCGGCCAGAAAATCTGCATCGAGCAATCCCGGCAGCGTGGCAGCTGGATGCAGCGCAGCCGGCTCGGCACTGGTGGCGGGCGCAGAGCGCGTTCAGATTTGCGTTGTCGTAGATCCCGGCGCCGCTCGGCGGATGATGCAGCGCCAAACGACGCCGCGGCACATGCCGGCGATGCCGAAAGCCGAAAAATGGCAGGCCGAGATGGAATCGGTCCCAGATTGAGGCCGAATGCAGCGCTCAGGCGTGGGGGACAAGGTGGTCGCGGCAAGCGCGGCGATCGCAAAACAAGCGCCGATCTTTCGCATGATCTGGCACTCCAGACGGCAAGCCCGCCGATGCGGCCCATATCAACGCGATGCCGGACCCTCCGGTTCCATTCTCTGATCCATGGCCGCGCTCGCGCCGTGGTCGCCGGCTCGCCCTGCCGCTTGTCGCCAAGCCGCAACAGCGGCACCAGCACGAACGCAAACGCCGTAAATGCCGCGGAAACGATGACGAGCGGCGTCAGGTTCTTGTTGAAGACGTGTGTATAAAGGAAAGAGCCGACATTATCGGCGCTCGCCGTCGCCAGATTGATGATCGACATCAGGACCGCGAATGCAAATCCTTCCGCGCGCGGCGGGCAATAATCGGCCGCGAGCGTCAGCGTCGCCACCGTCGCGAGCATCGCGGCAAAGCCGCTGCAAAAATTCAGAATGGCAGCGGAGGTCGCGCTGCCGAGCAGCAGATAGGCTACCGTCGTCACGGTGCCGAACGCGATGCTGACATTGAGCAGGCTTTTGAGCGTCAAGTCGCCGAAGAAGCGCCGATAGAGCAGGGCGCCGACCACCCAGCCGGCCGACGCGATCGAGCCCAGAATGCCGATATAGCCCTGGGAGAATTTCAGATTATCGGTCATGTGAAAGTACAGCGGCGTGGCAAAGCCCGGACTGAAATAATAGAGAAAGATGAAGATCGCGATCACCCACAGCTCGCGCCGTTTGAACGAGGCCGAGAGTCCGGCGAGCGTGTCTTTCATGCCCTGGATATTGATCGATGTTTTTTGTTCCGGAATGAGCCACAGCGTGCCGAAAATGACGGCCAGCGGCGCGACGGCGACGATGGCCGCGGCAATGTGCAGGGCCGACGCCGGCGGCAGGTACTGCACCAGCGCGCCGCCGGTGACGGCGGCCGCCATGGCGGCGGCGTTGAACCACAGCCATTGCTGATTGACGAAGGTTCCGCTCTCGTGCAGCCGCTGGCCGTTTTCGACGAGCACCGCGCCGCACAGCGTGCTCGAGATCGCCATCGCGTAGGCAGTCAGCAGCAGGGCGATCAGGAGCAGGTGCGGTTCGTTGATCTGCGTGACCCAGAAATAGCCGACGATCGCCCCCACGTTGGCGATCAGCAGATAGCTTTTGCGCCGGTAGCCGAACAACGGCAGGAAATCGGAAACAAGTCCGTAAACGGGCTTGATCACCCAAGGCAGATTGAAAACCGTGACGAAAGCGGTGACCTGGAGCGCCGTCCAGCCGTGCACTTCTTTGAGATAATATGTCAGCGGCTGTGAGATCAGTCCGACGACCTGGCCGAGCCCCTCGACCACATAGACGAGCCCGAAGAATAGCAGCAGTCGGCTGACCAGGTGCCGGTCGGCCTCGGCGCTGTGACGCTCAGACAGCCCGTGCAGAGGTGTCGGACGGGCGGTTGCGGCTTGCCTTCGCGCCTCTATGGGATTCATCGCCGCTCGCGGTGATCGCTATCCTGGCGTAACGCTTAAGCCACAGCGGCAGGTCCGCGTAAACCGGTGGCTGGCGCCGACCGGCGTCGATCACACGCTTGGGATCACCTTAAGTATGGGGAAGAGCGACCCGAGCAGCGTCGGCGGCCACGGAATCGCCAGCAACTGGTCGAACACCACGTAGATCAGCAGCACTATCACGCCGGCCATCGGAATGACGATCTTCCATGGTTCGGGCGACATTGCCCGCGTGCGCGACTCCGCACGGATGACGGGGCCGATCGATTGCTCATTAAGTCTGCGCGAAAGCGCCCCCAACCCCAACAGCCGCAGGCAGGCGCTGAAGCAGACAGCGATCGTTCTCGCCATCCATTCACGCGCTTCGGTCCGCATGAAGAGGACGATGAAGATCGGCACGGTTGGGATCAGCCCGATCACCGCCATCACCGCCATGAAACTCATCATCCAGGCGAAGAAGGCAAAGCCGCGAAGCAGCACGACAATGCCCGGCAGATGCGAGGTCTTGGAGGCGATGTCCATGTGGATCCGCTGCGGACCCTTGCTTTCGCCGCCGCTGCCGTCTGCGGCGGCTGCCGCTGCGGCGTTGCGCGCATGGACCCCCAGGATGTCGTTGGCGAGGCCCAGGCCGCAGAAGATGATGGCGCCGATGCCGACGATCGTCGGCACGATGCGGGCCGCAAATGCCCAGTCGAATGACTGCGACAGCATCACGAAGAACAGGATGAGCAGCGCCGCCGGGAACAGATTGTCGCTGGAGAACACCGGATGCCCCCACTGCGACAGCATCTTTCGCGGGCCCCCGTGGGCGCGAATATCCTGAATGAGGGGGCCCAACAGCGAAAATGCCGCCAGCGCGAACATCACGAGCACGAACGGCTTGATCATCCAGCTGACGCCGTAGCGCTCGATCGAGATGAACATGTAGCGCTCGATCGGTTCGCCGAGGATGAAGCCAAGCACGAACGGCGGTCGCGGCCACCTGAAGTGCTTCATCGCCCAGCCGAGCATGCCGAAGAATAGCAGGGAGAACAGATCGCCCCAGTTCCGCGTCGCCTCGAATGCCCCGATATAGACGAGGCTGAGAACGGCCGGCATGAACAGCGTGTAGCGCAGCGTCGCGATCTTCGCGAGTTGGCCGCTGAAGGCAAAGCACAGGCCCGAGCCTAGTATGTTGGCGATGGCGATGCTCCACACCATCGAATAGGTGAGGTCGAGGTGCTTGGTGAGCATGTCCGGCCCGGGCACCAGGCCGTGGATGAGGAACGCGCCGAGCAGGATCGCCATGCCGGCGCTGGCCGGCACGCCGAACGCGACGGTCGGCACGAGTGCGCCGCCTTCGCGGGCGTTGGTGGCGCTTTCAGCGGCGATGACGCCGCGAACGTCGCCGGTGCCGAATGTCTTGGCCGCGTCCTTTTCGGTCTTCAAGGCGTGCCCGTAGGAGATCCAATCGATCACCGAGGCGCCGATGCCCGGAATGGCACCCATTGCCGAGCCTATCCAGGAGCAGCGCAGAATCAAAAACCAGTTATCGATGCAATCCTTGATGCCGAGCAGCATGCCGGTCTTGGTGTCGAGTGTCTGTCCTGCCTGGACCACGGCCAGCCGGCCGATCGCGAGATCGCACAGCTCCGGCAAGGCAAAGATGCCGAGCGTCAGCGGCACCAGCGGCAGACCGTCCCACAGATACAACGAGCCCATCGTCCAGCGCAGCGTGCCCGATTGCGGATCGGTGCCGATCATGCGCAGCATCATGCCGAAGCAGGCAAACGTCAGGCCGCGCAACGGCGCATTGCCGGACAACACCGCGACCATGGAAATGCCGAACACCGCGATGGCAAGAAGTTCGGGCGAGCCGATGTAGAGGATGATGGGCCGCATGATCGGCAGCGCGACAGCCATCAGCAGGGCACCGAACAGGCCGCCGACCAGGGCGGCCATGTAGGAGGCGCCGAGCGCGCGCCCGGCTTCGCCGCGCCGCGTCATCGGATAGCCGTCGAGGGTTGTCGCCGCCGAGGCGGCGTGGCCCGGAGCGCCGAACAGAATCGCCGCTATCGGGTCGGCCGTTGTGGTCGTCGCGCCAAGTCCGAGCAGCAGCGCGAATGCGGTCGGTGCATCGAGATCATAGGTGAAGGGCAGGAGCAGCGCCGTACCGGCGATGCCGCCGATGCCGGGCAGGATGCCAAGCGCAAGTCCCATGCACACGCCCGCGAACAGATAGAGCATGCGCGTTGGATTGAGGATGATGAACAGCGCGTTGTGCGCCGATTGCAGCGCCAGCCCCGCGCCGTTGGTGAAATCGTGCAGGTAGGTGTGAAACGCGCCACCGACCGAATGTAGCAGGCTCGGATCCATTGATTATTCTCGTACGCGCAAAACTGCACGCGCCGCCGGTTTCGCTCCGCGATCCCGAGCGGCGGTGATCAGCTTGCAGAACTCACGATCTCCCCACACGACCCGGACCGATGTTAGAGGACAATTTGCCTGCCGGCCAGCGCGGCGGCGGCGTGCAAAGCTCGACCGATACAAGCCTTTTGAGCGGGGGGCGAAGCGCCACCCGGTCATCCAGGATATATCGGGAAATGGAAGCGTGTTGCGACATATCGCCATGCCCGCGTTGCGTGCGTCGAGGTTTGGGGAACCGGCGCCATCCCCAACGGCTTTTGCGACCGGGCTGACATTGGCTGGCAAGAGGCACTAAAATCACCGCGTTCGGCTCATTGCGGGCATAAATTCCAAGTCAGGGGACAACGCCATGAAGATCGTTCACGCCGATACGGTGGAATGGAAGCGCGGCCTGCAGCATCGCGGCGGAACGTTCCACTACCGGCACCTGCTGAACGGCGAACCCGGCACGCCCGGAAATTTCCAGTTCAACATCGGACAACTTGAAGGCGATTTTTCCTCGCCGCGCCATCGGCACAATTTCGATCAGTTCCGCTTTCAGCTCGAAGGCACGATGAATTTCGATCGCAATGGCAAGATGGGCGCTGGCAGCTTCGGTTATTTTCCCGAAGGCGCAGCCTACGGCCCGCAAAGCTCGGATGGCCGCTCGACGACGGCAGTGCTGCAATTCGGCGGCGCCAGCGGCAGCGGATATTTGTCGCGCGAGGAGGTCTATGCGGGTACCGAGGAGTTGAAGAAATACGGCACCTTCGAGGGCGGCGTTTTCCGCCGCAATGACGATGTCGAAGGACGCCGCAACAGCGATGGCTACCAGGCGATCTGGGAGCACGTGCACGGCGAGCGCATGGAATATCCGAAGCCGCGTTATCGCGATCCGATCATGGTCGATCCGTCGCATTACGAATGGCTGCCTGTCACCGGCATGCCGGGTGTGATGCACAAGCCGCTGGGCATCTTTACTGAGCGCCAGTGCGGAGCGGAGATCATCAGCTTCAAACGCGGCACGATCTATCGTGCCGAGGGCAGCAGCGTCTATCTCGTGCTGTCGGGTTCGGGCATCGCCCAGCACGACGGCTACCGGCCGCTGACGGCGCTGCATCTTGAAGACGGCGAACATGCCGACATCGTGGCGCGCGACGATACCGAACTCCTTCGCCTGGTATTGCCCGATCTGACCGGGATCAAGGAGCGACGCGCGGCACACGCCGTGGCCGCCGAATAGCGGCGCGTCGCTGCCGAATTCGGCACATTGCCGTCCGCGCGACTGGTTGTTTGTAGCGATGCCGCTGCCGTCATTCTACCGATCGGAAAACGCGGCTCACCCATGGAATCTTGCCTACGCGGCGCTTTGCGGCGGCGGTCTCGGCGCCGTCGCCGGTCTGTTAAAGACCTTCAATCCGTTTCGTCCGGCACCGCCTGAAAGCTTAACAAATCACTTGGCCGACATTGCCGTCGCGGCACTAGGCTTCGCGCTGTTGTGCGCTGCGGCAGCCGCTTTACGCAATTTCATTGCCCGGCGACTTATCTGGCACGACGATCGGTAGTTTGCTCGTCGCGAACGGGTAGGGGGCAGTTAATGTTACCAAATAATTCCTCGCGCCGATGACGCCGCTATAAACGAATTCGGCCCGCGACTTCCGTACAATGCCGTCGACTGTTGTTTGTACGGGTTGCGTATGCGTTTGCCCCTTGCGGCGTTGCTGTTGGCCATAACCACTACCGCTGCGTTCGCTCAGCGCGAGCCGCAAATCGTCGTGCCGGGAAAGCCTGGCATACCGGTTTACATCAACGGCATTGACGCTTCGTGGGGGATCGTCGAGGGCGAATTTGGGCTTGATCGGCCGAACCAGGTCGCGCCGACGGTGATCTGGCGACCTTATGTGAATCCTGCGCCCGACGGCGGTCCCGGCTATTACCCGGCAGACGGCCGCCGCCCCGGCTACGGGCGGCTCGAAGTAACGCCGCCGGCCAATCGCCGGCTGCCGCCGCCGGCGCCGACTTTCTATCGCTACTGGTCAAGTGAATCGGCGCCGACCCCGGCGACGGATCGCAACTCTATTCAGCCGATGCCGATGATCGTCGAGCCGAACGTGAATTTCGGCACGCAGCGCGGCGGCGGCAATCGTTGAGGTGACGATCGGAAACGTCGTCAGCTTTTGTCCGGCGGTCCGCTACGGCGGCCTGTCTTCATCCGCCTCCCTCACGGAGGCTCGTTCGTAAGGGAGTATCAATGTCTCATAACCGCGTCGTGCTTGCAGTACTTGCTACGCTATTTACCGCCGGGATCAGCTCGGCGGCATCCGCAGGATGCTGCGGCTGGGGAGTGACTGCGGCTCCTGTCGTCTATGCGCCCGTCACCTACGCGACCGTCGGCTGCGGCGGCTGTGGAACGCCCACTGCGGCTGTCGTCTATGCGCAGCCGGTTGCGCCCGCGCCTGCGCCTGTCGCTTACGGCGGATGGGGCAACGGCTGCGGCCATTGCGGCGGCGGCTTTGTCAGCTACGCCCCGGCCGTCGAGGCGATCGCCATCGCGCCGGCGCCGATCTACGTGGTCAACCAGGGACCTGACTATACCGGTCCCGGCATCATGACGCCGTTCCATACGTGGACGCCGTCGGCGTCGTACGTCGTCCCGGGCTCATACCCCTACCGTGGCGGATACGGCTACGGCTATCGCCGCTACGGCTACGGCGTTCGCTACGGCTACGGTGCGCGCTTTGGCGTTCGCTACGGCTATGGCGTGCGCCGGGGCTACATCGGACCGCGCCACGTCGTCTATCGCGGCGGAGTTTATGGCCGGCCCATGATGCACCGGGTCTATCGCTAAGCCGTACGGCGCTGCGCAAAGAAGACTGCGAAGGGCCCGCACTCGTGCGGGCCTTTTGTTTTATGCCGTGGCTTTACTCGCGATGTAGAGCGCCAGCGCCGCCGCATTCGAGACATTGAGACTCTTGATGGCGCCGGGCAGATCGAGCCGCGCCAACTGATCGCACACCGTACGCGTGCCCTGACGCAGCCCCTTACCCTCCGCCCCAAGAGCAAGCGCGACGGGCGCCTTGAGCGGGAGCGCGGCGAGTTCATCGCCAGCCTCGCTATCGAGGCCCACCACCGTGAAGCCGCGTTCCTTCAGCGCCTCAATGCCGCGCGCCAGGTTCTGCACCGTGACGAGTGGCACCAGTTCGAGCGCGCCGGACGCTGATTTGGCCAATACGCCGGTCGCCTCCGGACTGTGCCGTGCGGTGGTGACAATGGCGGCGACCGCGAAGGCGGCCGCGGTGCGCAGGATGGCGCCGACATTGTGTGGGTCCGTGATCTGGTCGAGCACCAGCACGATTCCGGCAGCGGGCAGGGTCTCGATGTCGGGCGAGGGCAGGGGGTCGGTTTCAGCGAGAAGGCCCTGGTGCACGGCGTCAGGTGTGAGGCGCGCCGCAATAGCGTCCGGCCGTACGATTTCGAGCGCCGTTGGCAGCGCAATGCCGTCCTCGTTGAGACGCCGCAGCGCATTTTCCGTCACCAGCAACCGCCGAATGCGGCGCGCTGGGTTGGCGAGCGCCGCCGTGACGGTATGCCAGCCGTACAGCACCACGTCGGTCTGCCGTTCGCGCGGCGCACTGTCCCGGTAGCCGCGAGCGCCCCGGGAGCGTGGTTTGTTTCGCCAGTCGCGTTCGCGCATGGCGCTTCTCTGTCACGCGCGCGCCATCAAGGCAATTCGTGAACTTGGCCGGCTGTTGATGCGGGCCGCTGGCTCGATCTACGAGACCGTTGGAGTTGGCGCGCTAGCGAAAGAGCACGACACTTGCCAGCGTCAGTAGGGAAAACGCCGCGACAATGAACGTCCAGATCGCGAGCGCGCGCCAGTCGAGCCCATAGTGGAGCAGCCTTTGGGCCTGGTAATCATGCATCGACGGCCTCCTCCGCTGCGCGGTCCGACGCCAACGCAATGACCGCCGATTGGTTCCTGGCAGTATTTACTTTTTTGGCGTCTCTCGCTCGCCGCCCAGACGATCTCCGTGCGGAGCGTCACGCGGTGCCCGCCAGGGCGAAGCGTGGTGGGAGAGGTAGGACTCGAACCTACGAAGGCGTAAGCCAGCGGATTTACAGTCCGCCCCCTTTGCCACTCGGGACACTCTCCCGCACCGGTTGCGGGCGCCAGTGTCGGCGGCCCGGCCCGAGGGGGCTATATGGTTGGGTCATAAAGACTAGTCAATCGAAAACCGGCCCGAAAACCGGCCAGGTTGCTGAGCCCGGCGCCAGATGCTGCCGTGAGCAAGGAGCCGCCGCGGCGCAAGGCGCCATTCCCGGTCAAGGCGGGCGGGTGTAAGCTCCTATCTGCGAAATCATCTGCATCGGAGCTTTGGGGAGCAACCGCATGCAATGGCAGACGCGAATTCACTTCGTCGTCGCTCTGTGCGTCTTGTCCGTCGCAGGGGCATTCGCCTCGAATGCGTTGGCGCAAGACAACAGGCCGATCCGGCTGATCCTGCCGTTTCCACCGGGTGGTCCGGCCGACGCAATGGCGCGCATCGTGGCGCAGCATGTCAGTGAAGGCGGCGGTCCATCGATGGTGGTGGAGAGCCATCCGGGCGCGGCGACCGAAATCGGCACCGAATACGTCGCGCATGCGCCGCCCGACGGTTACACGCTCGGCATCATCTCCAATTCCTTCGTCGTGCTGCCCAACGTGCGCACGCTCAAATATGATCCGCTGACGGACTTTGTGCCGATCTGCGAGTTGGCAAGTTTCCCGCCGCTGATCGTCGTCAACAGCGGGGCGCCGTATCGCACGTTGGCTGATTTCATCGCCGCGGCGCACGCCCGGCCCGGAACGCTGACGCTCGCCACCATCGGTCCGGCCACGTCTTCGCAGCTGGCGTTCGAGATGCTCAAGCTCAGTGCCAAGGCCGACATTACCTTTGTGCCGTTCCCGGGATATACGCCGGCCATTCAGGCGCTGTTAAGCAACACGGTCACGGCGGCGCTGGCTGATCTTTCGACCCTGCAGGGGCAATTGCAGACCGGCAAGGTGCGTGCTCTTGTCACCACATCGCCCGAGCGGATTTCACTGTTGCCGAACGTGCCGACCGCGATCGAGTCCGGCTACAAGGATGTCTCGGCCGATTTTTTCGGTGCCGTCATCGCTCCGGCAAAAACGCCGAAGGCGATGATCGACAAGCTTACCGGATGGTTTAGCGCCGCCATCAAGGACCCCAAGGTCGACGCAAAATTCAAGGCGCTGGGTTTTTTCCCCGGCGGCGCCTGCGGGAGCGCATTCGCCGCCACTTTGCGCAAAGATTATGACGATTACCGACGCATCATCGCCGACGCGCATCTGAAGATGCAGTGAGCGCCGCGTGGAGAGTTCCGTGCGGTGAACAAAACGTCAAGTTTTCGGCGGCAAATTGCGGCGTATTCGCGTCGGCAGCGTGGCGAATAAACCGTATTTTTAGCGTGTTATTTAAACTGATCTTAGAGCGATCCGACTATGTTTGCGCAATACGGCGGGAAAACAGGGCCTGCCGGCGATAACAAATTTGATCAAGAAGGGCGTCTACTCATGAAAGCCGTCGTAAAGACGGTCGAGCCCGCCGAACGTGAGGCGCGTTTCGACCATATCCGGCCGCACTATCTGGAGGCGTTGACCTTGGTCGAGCGGCTCCACCGTCGTCTCCTTGACGTGATCAAGGACGAATTCGACCGCCGCGGCCGCGCCGACATCAATTCGGTGCAGGCGCTGCTGCTCTATAATATCGGCGACAAGGAGCTGACCGCGGGTGAGCTGCGTACGCGCGGCTATTACCTCGGCTCCAACGTCTCCTACAACCTCAAGAAGCTGGTCGAGATGGGCTTTCTGGATCACCAGCGCTCGCGCGTCGATCGCCGGTCGGTCCGTATCAAGCTCACCGATCGCGGGCGCGAGGTGCGCGACATCGTCGACGCGCTGTATCATAAGCACGTCCGCACGGTGGAGCAGGTCGGCGGCATCAATGCCGACGAGTTCGGCGTCCTCAACAAGGCGCTGCACCGGCTCGAGCGGTTCTGGACCGATCAGATCCTCTATCGGCTCTAAGACGGCGCAAAGTTTTTCGAGACCCGGTCCGCACTCGGGATCAACGTGTTGAAGAGCGGCGTCTCTTCGCCAGGATTCATCGTCGTACTGGCGTGCCTTGACCCCGGCAGCAATGCCGGGGTCTTTTTGCGTTGAGCAACGATCATCAAACAAGTTCGCGCAACCAGCTGAGCACCGGAAACGGCGTAAGGTATTGCAGCAGGACCGCGATCACTGCGAGAACCACGACGGCGCTGATGCCCTCGCGCAGGACGCGCTGACCTAACGGCGGGTAGGGCGGCTTGTTGTCCGCCGGCCACGCATACTCCTGCTCCCATTTCTCCTGCGGGTAATCGGGCGGCCTGATGGTCTCGAGCGGCACCCAGGCCTGATAGGCGGCGATGCCGCGCTCGCGGGCGATACTGTTGCGCAGCCAGAGAAAATTATGCCGGCCGGCGACATCGATGGTCTTCCGCGTGGCGTGTCGTAGCAAAAAGAAGACCACGAGGCAGAACACGTAGACATACGCGATCGTCAGCGCCGCCTGCAGCATCGGATCGGTCAGGATGCCGACGCGGAAGAAATCGGAACACAGTTGCACCGTCGCGGCGACCAGTCTTTTCAGGCCGTCGACGACGCCGTGAAGCACCGCGTAATCGTATGCGTAGTGATCGAGCAGCAGAGTAATCACGACCACAGCGGCGAATTGGACTAACCGCGAATTCGCAATGCGCCTGATCGGCGCCGCCAGCAATCTGATCGCATTCATGATTTCTCCTGCAAGCGCCGTTGGCTCCCTTACACTATGCTTTCCTCGAAAGGGGGCTTGACTGTCTACAATTCTCTCCTGCGCGGGGTTATTGACGGCTGCCGCCGATATGCTTGTAGGGTATTGCTGTTTGCGCTATTTTTCACAGGGGGCGAAGATTTTGTGCTGCGTTCATTAGTTCACTGCGCATTGTTTCTTGGGGGACGCGATGCACGTTTCAACAAGTCGTTGGCCAATTTCCTGTTCCGTTATCTTTTCTCATTCGATACTGCCCTCCGTTGTCGCAATCTTATGCCTGTCATTGCCCGTGCCGGCAGCAGCGTTGTCGGGCATGTGGCGGCCACAGCCTGGCTCTTTCTCGCTGCTATCACGCGTGCGCGTGGTCTGCTCGCGAGAACGACATGGTAATGTGATAACAACGCATTTTTGCAATGACGGCTATGAATGTCTCTCCGGAGGCAAATGCGGCCCGGGCCCGGCCATGCGCCGCGAGATCGAGCAGCGAATGAAGGCGCTGAACGACGCGATCGAACGAAATCGCCGCGAGGCGGAAGCGGCCGCGGAGGCAGCGCGGCGCCGTGCCGAGGAAGCGGCGCGGCCTCCCGCGCCGGCAGCGGGCCAGGCAGGAATCCCGCGGGCCGAGGCTCCGTCCCACATCCGGACCACATTGCCACCGCCGCCGGGCAATCGGGCCGCGAGCCTGCAAGGCAGCCCGGTTCAGGCCACGCCATCTCACATCAAGACTTCGCTGCCGCCGCCGCCTGCATCGTCTCACGGCGGTAATGTCGCAAGTGTGCAGCCGCAGCCGACTCAAACCAAGGTCGGCAGTGTCCCACCGGCGCCGCCAGCCACCGCGCAACCATCGCATATCAAGCCATCGCTGCCGCCACCCACGGTTCGCTCAAGTAAGGCTGCAGCACCCTGTAATGGCACCATCACCTCGAACGGCTGCCAGCCGGCACCGGCACCTGCGCCGCCGCCGCCCATCAACGTCACCATTGGCGGTAAGCCCACCGCGTCGCCGCAGCCGACAGTCGGCTACAACAATTCGAGCGGCGGCAATCGCAACGTGCCGACACCCTGCCAGGATTTGACCGGACCCTACGGCTGCCGTCCTACTGGCGGTGCATCGACGTCGATGCCGGTGGTGCGCCGGACCCCGGCCGGGCCACAGCCAACGCGCAGCATGCGGCCTGTGCCGGCCGCGAGAATGGATGCGTCTTATCAGTTGGCCGACGGGGCCGGGAATCTGCCAGCGTCCACACCGAACCGCGGACCATTGGTGGCGGCGGCCGAGCGGCGGCTGGCGGACAGTGGAGCTCCATACAGCAACAAAGAGTTGATGTGCCTCCAGCCAGACACCGGCGCGGACCCGAAGTTGATCGACTTGCCGCTGCGCTGGCACATGGAGGACATCCCCGAGGCCGCGATCCGCGCCGGCCTCTGCCCGGATCAGCCCAAGGGCGATGCGCTTGATGCGTGCGTCGAACAGAATTACGGCAAGGCGGTCATCTGGGCCGAACCCGATCTTGGCGGCATGTGCCGTGGGGCCAATATGTCCGAGGACGACGTGGCGGAATGCGCGCGGCGCAAATTCGTCACCGCGTGGACCCGGCAGATGAACGATCCGATGACGGGAATCGTCCAGGCCCCGCCGCCGTCGACGTGGGAGAGCTACGGCGAGTATTGCTTCCCTAAAGGGCGCGGCGGACCAAAGCGAAGCCTCAGGGACCGTCTTCGCGACAGTCTTGGGGCCCACGGCGATCCGGGCGCCGACGCTGCGCCGGCTCCGAGCGGAACGGCATCCGCCACGCCGCCGCCCAACGCATCTGATGCACCGCCACAGCCGGGGACGCCGGCCCAGACCGACGACGCCTACACGAACTATATGAACAGTCTCAATCGCAACAGCGGCGGACAGAACAACGGCAATCTCGGTGCACCGCTGCCAGGCTGGAACGATTCTGAAGCTGACGCAGAGATCAAGCGACTGAACCAACAGGTGAGCGACGCACAGCGCAGAGCCGACGCCATCGGCAAGTGCGTCGCCAACGGTGGCACGCTGGAAACATGCGCCAAGGTTGTGGATTCCGATTTCAGCGCCGCCGGCCCAATAGTGCCGACGCAAGGGAGGAGGGGCATGCTTGCGCGCGGGATTGTTGTCGCCGGGCTGCTTTTCATGCCTGGCTTGATCGCTCCCGCCCTGGGCGCCTCGCAGCAAGACTACGCCGACTGCGGCCAGAGCGAAGACTCCGCCCGCAGCATCGCCGCTTGCACGCGCGTGATTGGTGACGAGACGCAGTCCACCGCCGATCGCGCAAGCGCATACGTTCAGCGCGGCAATGACTACATTGCTTCGGGAAAGCTCGATGAGGCGATCGCCGACTACAATGCAGCGATCCAACTCGATCCAAAGAATATCCTGGCCAATGCCGCTCGCGCCATCGCTTATTGGCGGAAAAACGAGCAGGATAAAGCGGTTGCCGATTATAAGCAGGCGGCCGGCCTCGATGCGGCAAGTATCCGCGAAATGACGGCGCCCAATCCGGAGCTAAAGGCGATCCGTCACGCCGCACATGAAGGGCTTTGCGGGCTTGCAGGTGCGGATTGGACGACCACTGAGTCGGTCGCGACCGTGGCGGCTTATGAGGATCACCTCGCGCGATTCGCCGTGTGTGCGTACGCCGCAATTGCGCAACAGAGAATTGCCGCCCTGACGCAGTCGGGTAGCCTCTCAATTATTAGCGAGGTAGACCGTGGCCACCTCGGTATACAGATAACGAATCTTACACCTGAGACCGCGGCAAAAATTGCCATCAAGATAACGTCGGGCGTGCTCGTCGTTCAAGTAGAAGCGTCGAGTCCGGCGTCGCGAGCGGGCCTTCAGAAAGATGACGTCGTGGTTGCGGTCGACGACGATGAGGTCGACCATGCTTCCGATCTCGCGGCTATGGTCGGGGGCATGAAGCCCGGGACCTCGGTCAAGCTGACCTTGATCCGCCCCGGTATTGAAAAAACAATCAGCGTGATTCTTGGGAGCCAGCGCATGCCGCCGGATGCCGCCATAGCGTATTTGACGCGCGGCAAGGCGTTGGCCGCCAAGCAGGACTTCGATGACGCCATTGCTGATTACAGCAAGGCACTCACGATCGATCCAAAATATGCATATGCCTTGGAGATGCGCGGCCAAGCTTACTACGGCAAAAAGGATTTCAGCCACGCCATTTCGGACCTTTCTGATGCTGTCGATAAGGGCTTTCCGGCCTACGACGACCTTGGCAATGCCTATTTCGCTACGGGCGACTTCGATCGCGCCATCGCGAATTATGACGAGGCCATTCAACGTGATCCGCACCTGGCCTACACTTTCTATTGGCGCGGCATGGCGAAGCAACGCAAAGGGAACCAGGCGGACGCGACGGCCGATTTGGCGAAGGCCAAGGAGCTGGGTTTCAATGCGCCTTGATAAGAGTTTGCATCAAATGCCGATTTTGGTTTTGGCACTGCTGATCGGATTCACTGTTTCGGTCTGCGCCGCCGCCCAGCAGGACTACGACGATTGCAGCCAGACCGTTGACGTCAGTCGCAGCATCGCCGCTTGCACCCGCGTGATTGATGACCAGACCCAATCCGCCGCCGATCGCGCAAACGCCTACGTACAGCGCGCCAACGATTATGTCGGTTCGGATAAACTCGATGAGGCGATTGCCGATTACGGGGCGGCACTCAGCTTGATCCAAGGAATCTCTTCGCCTATGCGGCCCGAGCCATTGCGTATTTGCACAAAGATGATCGTGAACATGCTGTCGCGGATTATAACCAGGCTAACTCCATCGATGGCGCTCAGCTCGAACGTGGACATCCGGTAGCGCAGAGCTTCAGCAAATCGCCACCGCCGCCAGCGCGAAGACGCCGGCCTCCGGCGATCGTCGCCTCGCTTTGCCGGCGGGAGCGGAGCTCGTTCCGAAAGAATCCGCGCTTCACCTGTATTCCATAGATTTTCTCCCCAGGCCGACCGCATTGTCGGCTGGAGCGGAACACCCGACGAAGTGGTCATGTGGGACATCGTCACTGGCAAGCTGCTTTGGACTTCCGACGACGAAAACGGAGGTGTCGGATTCGTCGCGTTCTCCCCGGACGGCAGGCGCGTGGCTTCGGGCGGCCACGACGACCAAATCCATATTCGCGACGCTGCAAGCGGCGCAACGCTGATCACCATCGAACCGATGGATACGAACATAGAGGACGTTGCCTTCTCGCCTGACGGACGATGCTCGCCGCCGCTGATAATGACGATAAAGTTGAACTCTGGGACACGACGAACGGCAATCGCGTACGAATCTTGGCGGACACCCCGGTTGTTATTGCTATCCTTCCGTCGCATTTTCCTCAGACGGCAAACGCCTTGTCTCCGGTTATTCCGACAAGTCGATAAAAATCTGGGACCCTGCCTCCGGACGTTTGCTCAGACAGTTCAAGGCCATATCGCCGGTCGATCACGCCGCGTTTTCGCCGGACGGGGCTCGGATCGTATCCGGACACGAAGATAATAGCGTCAAATTTGGGACGCGGCGACGGGTCGAATGCTGTCATCTTTTGTGGCGCATCCGAATTAAGTCACGACCGTGGTATTCTCGCCGGTCGGTGCCCGCTTCGCCAGCGGTGCACACGATTGGGGCGGCGACTACAGACAAGATTTGGGACGCAGCGAGCGGCAGTCTCCTGATGTCGTTGCATGGACACGAGAAAGGTGTCGCGTCGGTACGGTTTTCCGCCGATGGGTCCCGCATCGCCTCCGGCAGTTCGGATGGCATCATCAAGCTGTGGGATGCACGAACGGGTACTCTCCTGGCCTCATTCGCCGTGTCCGGCGGTCACGGTGTTGCCTACACGCCCGATGGATTGTTTGTCACCGACGCCGAGCCTGACGCCGTGCTCAAGTTCGAACAGGCGGCAAAGAGCTTCCCTTCGGCGAACTTGTCGCCAACCGCCGCGACAGCCTTGCCGGCGTCCTCAAAACCACCGCGGCAACGAGATGACCCGACCGGCCTTCGCATCGCAGCGAACAAAGACAAGGGTTGACCCACAATGCCAAAGCCAATCTTGCGATGTGTAATAGCCGGAATGGTCATTTCCGCTCTGGTTCTGGCTGTGGATCGAACCAGCACGGCGGTCGCCGCCACGCAGCAGGATTACGACGATTGCAGCCAGACCGGCGACCTCATTCGCAGCATGGTAGCCTGCACGCGCATTATCGAAAGACAGGGCGAATCCGCCCCCGATCGTGCCGGTGCGTACGTGCAGCGGGGCAACGATTACGTGGCTTCAGGAAAATTCGATGAAGCGATCGCCGACTACGGCGAAGCGATCAAGCTCGACCCGCGGAATGTCACGGCCTATGCGGCTCGCGCCATTGCGTATTGGCGCAAAGGCGAGCGCGACCATGCGGTCATCGACTACACCGTCGCCGACGGATTGAGCCCCAAGGTCGTAGCTGAGATGACGGCTGGAAATCCGGAGATCGCGGCGATACGCGCGATTGCGTCGCCGCCCGCGCCGCTGCTTGCCGGGATAAACGCTGCGCCGACAGCCGGCCCGTTTTGTCCCACACACGATACAGCGCTTCACGGATTTGTCCTCGTCGACGAGGCGAAGAATGATCGTGCTGAATTCAGGCCGTCGAGCGGTGGCATTGTATGGATAACGATTACCGAGAGCGGTAAGCCCACCGGTAAAATAGCCACCTACAAGGGAATCCCAATTGCCCTGTTTGGCAAGGATGGTGACGACGCCGTCTTTACCTTCGACCCCGATCTTACCAAAGAGCCGGACCCGCGACTGGGTTACCACGCGATCATGCATATGACAGTACACCATGACGGAAAGGACGAAACGACGACTGTCGAGGATCGTGTAACGACCCGGGAAAACCTGCGGATCGGTGACTGCGCGTATGATGCGTTCGTCATCGAGGAGGTTCAAACCCGACAGGGTGTGCAGCAACCTAACGAACGGCAATACTTTATTCCCGCACTGGGAATGCGGTTCATAGCCGATCCCGGTAAAACGCGCATCGAGCCACTGGACAGGTAGACTGGAATGACAGTGCTGGGTGCAATGTGGCGAAGGGTCGTGCTGGCGGTGGCCGTCAACTTGTTGATTGGGGTCAGCGGTCAGGCGTTGGCTGCCGGTCAGCAGGACTATGACGATTGCAGCCAGATGGGCGATGTCATTCGCGGCATGGTGGCCTGCACGCGCATTATTGAAAACCAAAGCGAATCCGCCGCCGATCGTGCCGGTGCATATGTGCAGCGGGGCAGTGATTACGTGGCTTCAGGAAAACTCGTCGAAGCGATCGCCGACTACGGCGAAGCGATCAAGCTCGACCCGCGGAATGTCACCGCCTATGCGGCTCGCGCCGTTGCGTATTGGCGCAAAGGCGAGCGCGACCATGCGGTCATCGACTACGCCATTGCCAACGCTTTGGACCCTAAAAGCGTAGCCGGGATAACGGCTGAAAATCCGGAGATCGCGACGATCGGTGTGATTGCTTTTCCACCGGCGGCTCCAGATTCAGTGGTGCAAGCCCCACCAACAAACGGTGCCTTTTGCCCAACGGCAGACACTGCACGCAACGGATTTGTACTGGTCAAAGGGTCGGTCCGCATCAATGTGATGCCGTCAACCGGCGAGATTGTGACAAAGAATTACGTATTCGACGATAAGCCTGGACAAACGGAAACCTACTACCGTGGCCGATTCATTCTCAGCCGGGTGACTTAAGCCGACACTACCGTGTTTACCTACGATTTCGACTATACAAAAGTGCCTGACATCAAGGTGGGCGACGACAAACGTTACCATCCCACAGCTACCGTTGTTCACGGCTCGAGTGGGACCGTGACAAAAAATACCCTGACCGTTGACGTTCGAGTGGTGGGTCAGGAAAGGGTGGTTCTCGGAGGTTGCGCCCTCGATACTTTCGTTATCGAAAGCGCAACGACCGGTGCGGGCATACCGAAGGGTATCTGGCATACTTCCTTCAGCCCAGCACTCAGAACGCCCATTCACCTGAAAGGCAACTTCGAGGGCTTATCGCCCGTCGAGGTGTCTTATGACCGCATTGAGCAATTGAAAAAATGACAACGCCAGGTCCGATTACGCGAAATTTAGTCCTGGCCGCGTTCGTCGGCATGCTGGTTGTGTCTGATGGACGGGCTTTCGCCGCCACCCAGCAGGACTATGACGATTGCAGCCAGACTGCCGACGTCACGCGCAGCATAGCTGCCTGCACGCGTGTCATCGGCGACCAGAGTCAATCGGCTGCTGACCGCGCCGGCGCCTATCTGCAACGCGGCAATGCGTATATGACAGCGAACAGGCTCGACGATGCCATTGCCGATTACAGCGCAGCGATTCAGCTCGACCAGAACAATGTGCTGGAATACGCCGCGCGTGCGATCGCTTATTCGCGCATAAGGGATCGTGAGCGCGCGGTTGCCGATTATCGGAAGGCTGACGAGATTGACGCGGCAAAGCTCGCGGAAATGGCGGCCGCCAACAGCGAACTCAAGGCGCTTGGCGCGCTTGCCGGCCCGCAGAGTTCTCCGGCATCGCCGCAGTCCGCGGCCGGATCGCCTTCTCCGCCAGCGCAGTCTCCGAGTCCCGCGCAACCTTCGGCGCCGGGCCACGCCGCGGAGCCGGTTCGGGTGACTGTCCGGGCACGCGACGGCTGGCAGGCGTCGGGCGTCGTCGTGCACGGGACGGGACAAATCGAATTTCGCGCAGCCGGAAGGTGGGTTTTCAATCCCGGCTTGCCGGCCGTTGGCGGCGACGGCGATTGCCGTTTTTCGACGCGAGGGCGGACAATGTATGCTTACAGCGGGCCAAACGGGTGCGAGGGTCAATTGATCGGGCGCATCGGCGAGGGCAGGCCTTTCGTCGTCGGTGCAAGCAGCAGCCATGAGGTCGAGAGCGGTGAAAACGGCGAAGTTTATCTGGTCATCAATGATGACCTGGAGGGCGCCGCCGGCAAGGGATTAACCGACAACAGAGGCAGGCTGACAGTGACGATGGAGCAGCGGTGAGGGGAGCGCGCGGTCGATAGAGACGGCTTTGATGGCACGACCAGAGAGACTTTACCCAATGGTTATGTGCTTGATGATCGTGAGTGCAGTTGGTGACGACGGCCGTCATAAAACCGCCCAGCCTCCGCCCCATGGTCGAAATGTCTCCGGCCGGGTGGGGGACCCAGCACCTTGGGTTCCACCGCGCGGCCGTGATAAATTTTTGGGATTGGGGGCGGCTGCGAAAACTGCCGGTTACGGCGGTCGGAAGCTGCGGATGACGTTTCAATGAATGACGAGAGCGAAGCGTTCGGGCGAAATCCGGATCGGCGCCGGTTCCTGCGCCGTGCGGCCGGCGTGGCGGCTTTTGCGGTGGCGGGCGCAACGGCGCGGCGAGCGGCCGCCGACCCGGCGCTCGATGCCCTGATGGGCGAAGGACAGCATGGCGAGTTCGGGCAGACCTTCGATCAGTCCTCGCGCACCATCCACATGCCCAAGGCCACGGCGCCGACGCTGTCGCCGCAGACCGCCGATTTCACCGAACAGGCGGTGAAGACCTATGATGGCATCGTGGCGCGCGGCGGCTGGCCGCAAGTGCCGAAGGTCGACGAACTGCACCTCGGCATGCGCCACCCCAGCGTCGTCGATCTGCGCCGGCGGCTCGCCGTGTCGGGTGATCTCGATCCCAACGCGATCGGCAACGACATCTACGATTCCTATGTCGAGGCGGCGGTGCGGCGGTTCCAGGCCCGTCATGGGTTGAGTATCGACGGGGTCGTCCGCGAGCTGACGCTGATGGCGATGAACATCCCGGCCGAGATGCGGCGCGATCAGCTCAAGGTCAACATTTCGCGGCTCAAGACGCTGACCACCAACCTCGGTCCGCGTTATGTCGTCGTCAATCTCCCGGCGGCGCGTGTCGAAGCGATCGAGCACGATGTCGCGGTGGCGCGATACACGGCCGTGGTGGGCCGGCCGTCGCGCCCGTCGCCCGATATCAACAGCAAGATCGTCGAGGTTAATTTCAATCCGTACTGGACGGTGCCGGTCTCGATCGTTCGGAAAGATTTGATTCCGATCATGGAGAAAGACCCAGAGTATCTGAGCAAAAATCACATCCGCATCTACGACGTGCATCATAACGAGCTGCCACCGTCGCAGATCGACTGGTATTCGGAAGACGCGGTTCATTACACGTTCCGGCAGGATCCGGGCGATTTCAATTCTCTCGGGCGCCTCCGCATCAATTTTCCCAGCCCCTATGGCGTGTACATGCACGATACCGATGAGAGGGAGCTGTTCGGCGGGGATTACCGCTGGGATTCGTCCGGTTGCTGCCGCGTGCAGAACGTGCGTCAGCTGGTCTATTGGCTGCTCGACGAGACCAAGGGTTGGCCGCCGGAGGCGATCGATCAAGCGATTGCATCGGGTCAGCAGGACAATGTGCGGCTGGCGAAGCCCGTGCCGTTGCACTGGGTCTATGTCACCGCTTGGTCGGCCTCCGACGGCATCGTGCAGTTCCGCGACGACATTTACGGCCGCGACGGCCTGGGCGAGCCGGTGCCGCCGCAGACGACCAAGCTCTAGCAGGAAGTCCGCGCGCGCTCGGCCGCCGGCGGTCGCGGGTTAACTCCGGACAAATTCGTAGTTGTCAGCTTAAATCTAAAGGCGCAGCATTTTTGGGGGCGAGTTGGCGATGGTGGTCGGTGATCGTCGGCGCTGACCTGATCCGACGCCGGAGGAGCAATTGCGCGGGCTTCTCTCCTCGATGGGCGCATTTCTCGCCGCCGGACTGTGGCCGCGTTCGCCGCTGGCCAAGGCGATCGTCTTTGTGCTCGTCATCAAGCTGATCGGTATTGCGGGCATAAAGGTGTTTGGCTTCCCCGACAGCGCGCAGCCCCGCGTCGATGCGAGCGCGATGGCGCGCGTGCTCGGCGCGAAGCCTTAAACGCGAAACAGCAAGCACGGACACGGCTCATGTCCCATCTCGATCCCGTCATCCTGTCGCGGCTGCAATTCGCGGTCACCGCGCTTTACCATTTTCTCTTTGTGCCGCTCACGCTTGGCCTGTCGTTTCTGCTCGCCATCATGGAGAGCGCTTACGTGATGACCGGCCGGGAGATCTGGCGCGACACGGCGCGGTTCTGGGGCAAGCTGTTCGGTATCAACTTCGCCATGGGGGTCGCCACCGGCATCACCATGGAGTTCCAGTTCGGCACCAACTGGGCCTATTATTCGCATTATGTCGGCGATATTTTCGGTGCGCCGCTCGCCATCGAAGGCCTGATGGCGTTCTTTCTGGAATTGACCTTCGTCGGCCTGTTCTTCTTCGGCTGGGATCGCCTGCCCAAGCTCGGCCATCTCACTGTGACCTGGCTTGTCGCCTTCGGTTCGAATTTTTCCGCGCTGTGGATTCTGATCGCCAACGGCTGGATGCAGCATCCGGTCGGCGCCGCGTTCAATCCCGACACCATGCGCATGGAGCTGACCTCGTTCTGGGATTTGATCTTCAATCCGGTGGCGCAGGCAAAATTCGTCCATACGGTCGGCGCCGGTTACGTCGTGGGCTCGATGTTTGTTGCGGCGATCTCGTCTTATTATCTGCTCGCGGGACGTTTCGTGCCTTTTGCCAAGCGCTCGATCATCGTCGCCTCCGCGTTCGGTCTGGCAGCCGCTTTCTGCGTGGTCATTCTTGGCGATGAGAGCGGTTATCTGGATTCCGAAAACCAGAAGATGAAACTCGCCGCGATCGAAGGCATGTGGCGGACCGAGCCTGCGCCGGCGAGCTTCAATCTCGTCGGAATACCCGATCCCGCAAGGCGCACCGTCGACTACAGCATCAGGATTCCCTGGGTGCTCGGCATCATCGCCACGCGCTCCTTCACCCGGCAGGTTCCTGGAATTGACGAACTGGTTGCGAACAATGCGGCGCGGATTCGCACCGGGCTTGTCGCCTACAACGCGCTCCAGGCGATGCAGGCGAACCGCAACGACGCGCAGGCCCGGGCACAGTTGCGCGATCACGCCGCCGATCTCGGTTACGCCTTCCTTCTCAAGCGCTATGTCGACGATCCGCGCAAGGCCGACGACGCGACTATCGCGAAGGCCGCGGCCAGCACGGTCCCTGATATCGGTACACTGTTCTGGAGCTTCCGCGTCATGGTGGGCCTCGGCTTCTACTTCATCGCGTTCTTTGCGGTGTTGTTCTGGGACGCCTCGCATCGCAATTTTTCGCGTACGTGGCTGTTGCGTCTCGCGGTGTGGTCGCTGCCGCTGCCGTGGATTTCCACCGAATTGGGCTGGGTCGTCGCTGAGTACGGCCGTCAGCCGTGGGCGATCGACGGCGTGCTGCCGACATTTCTGGGCGCGTCGTCGATATCGGGCGCGCAGGTGCTGTTCACACTTTGCGGCTTCGTCCTGTTCTATTCGGCGCTGCTCATCGTCGATATCATTCTGATGCGCAAATACATCGTCATGGGTCCGGTCAAGGCGCTCGGTCTCGAAATTATGTCGCGGCCCGCGGCCGTGCCGGCGGAGTAGGGGGGCGCCCATGTCAATTCCGCTCGATTACGAAACGTTGCGGATCATCTGGTGGCTCCTCCTCGGGGTGCTGCTGATCGGCTTTGCCGTCATGGACGGCTTCGATCTCGGGACAGCGATGCTGCTGCCGTTCGTGGCGCGCACCGACACCGAGCGGCGGGTGACGATCAACGCCGTCGGACCGTTCTGGGAAGGCAATCAGGTGTGGCTCATTCTCGGCGGCGGCGCGATATTTGCGGCGTGGCCCCCGGTCTACGCGACGTCTTTCTCCGGTTTCTATATCGCCATGTTTCTGGTGCTCGCCACGTTGATCCTGCGGCCGGTGGGCTTCGATTTCCGCAACAAGATCGCCGATCCGCGGTGGCGCACGTTCTGGGATTACGCGCTGTTCGCCGGCGGCCTCGTTCCGAGCGTCGTATTCGGCGTGGCGTTCGGCAATCTGCTGCAAGGCGTTCCATTCCGTATCGACAACGACCTGCGCGTTTTCTACCAGGGCAGCGGCTTGTGGGAATTGCTCAACCCGTTCGGTCTGCTTTGCGGCCTGGTATCGGCCGCGATGCTCGCCACCCATGGTGCGATCTACCTGACGTTGAAGACCGACGGCGCGGTGCAGGCACGCGCGCGCTCTTTTGTGACGATCGGCGCGCCGGTAACGGTCGTTCTCTTTGCGATTGCCGGACTTTGGGTGTGGCGCGGTATCGACGGCTACGCCATCACCAGCGCCGTTATGGCGGACGGCCCATCCAATCCGCTGCTGAAGACTGTGGCTCGCGCAGCCCGGCCAATGGTTCGCCAACTATGCGGCCCATTCCTGGACGATCGCCGCGCCGGTGCTTGGCCTGCTTGGTCCGCTGCTCGCTCTTCTGTTCACGCGAATCCAGTGGAGCGGCTTGGCATTCGTCACCAGCGTCATCGGCATTTTTGGCATTATCGCGACAGCCGGCGTCAGCATGTTTCCGTTCCTGATGCCGTCCGATATTGCACCAGCGGCAAGCCTGACCGTGTGGGACGCTTCGTCGAGCCGGCTGACGTTGTTCGTCATGCTGATGGCTACGGTGATCTTTTTGCCGATCGTGCTCATCTACACCGCGATCGTCTTTCGCGTCTTGCGCGGGGTGGTGACCGCAAGCCTGGTCGAGAAGAATTCTTCCAGTCTCTATTGAGGGCACACCATGTGGTATTTTACCTGGATACTCGGCATCGGCTTCGCCACTGGCTTCGGCATCCTCAACGCGCTGTGGCACGAGCAGTATCTGCCGGACGACAAGATCGACGGCGCATGATTCCGGCGGATGCAATCTGACCGCGACCGCGTTACGATGGCGGCATGCCTTACGCGTTGAATTTCTACCACGATCAGATCGCTGCCGATGGCGTCACTGCGCCGCCGCTGCCGGTGGCGCATCGCCTGCTTTACGTGCGCCACGGCTCGGTCTTCATCAACGGCAAGGCCGTGAACGCAGACGAGGCGCTCTATTGCGACGAACCGCTCGAGTTCGCATCGGCGGGCGCGTGGAGCGAAGTCTGGCGCTGGGAGCTGGCACTGCCCAACGCCGCGCCGCTCCTGCAGCAGGGCGAGGGAGTGCTGTCTCATCTGCGCATGTCGCGAGTCATCACCAGCCTCGCCATCGCGGGAGGGCACGCGCTGGCTCCTGCGGCTCGACCGCATTTTCACGCCCGCGGGCCGCATCGCCGATCGTCATCAGCATCCCGGCCCCGGAATTCGTTGCCTGCTGGAAGGCACCTTCAACGTGCAGCAGGACGCCGAGTCGGCGCGCGATCTTCGCCCGGGCGAACCCTGGTGGGAGACCGGATCGGACACCGTGATCGCCTGGTCTTCGCCGCAGATGGGAGCAAAATTCCTGCGCGGCATGGTGCTGCCTGTCGAGTGGGAAGGCAAAGTCACGGGCGACTGGCTCTCGGGCCGTCAGCCGCCGCCGGGCAATTGGAAGCTCTACATCGATCGCGTGATCGCGCTCTGACTTGCAACTCGCCGCGCCATTAACCTTGACGCCCGAGTTATGCCAGGCAGTGGCCGCGTTTCCCCGTCTCACCCGCTAGTGTATGGTACCGCAAGTCACATCAGTTGCGGGGAGAATGGCGTGAGCGATCAGATCAAATTCGTCCTCGACGAAACGCAAATTCCGAAATCCTGGTACAACCTTGCGGCCGATCTGCCGCAGCCGCTGCCGCCGGTGCTGCATCCCGGCACCAAACAACCGATCGGCCCCGCCGATCTCGAGCCGTTGTTTCCGATGGCGTTGATCCTGCAGGAGGTCTCGCAGGAACGCTACATCGACATCCCTGAGCCGATCCGTGACGTCTATCGCATGTGGCGGCCGTCGCCGCTCTATCGCGCGCGGCGGCTGGAGCAGGCGCTCGGCACGCCGGCCAAGATTTATTACAAGAACGAAGGCGTCTCGCCGGCGGGCTCGCACAAGCCCAACACCGCCGTGCCGCAGGCCTGGTACAACAAAGAACAGGGCATCAAGAAACTCTCGACCGAGACCGGCGCCGGCCAGTGGGGCTCTTCGCTGGCCTTCGCGGGCGCGCTGTTCGGCATCGACGTCACCGTATTTCAGGTCCGCGTCTCTTACGACCAGAAGCCCTATCGCCGCGCGCTGATGGAAACTTATGGCGCGCGCTGTATTCCTTCGCCGTCGACCGAGACCGATTCCGGCCGCGCCATTTTCGCCAAGGATCCGAAAATCCCGGGTCGCTCGGCATTGCCATTTCCGAAGCGGTGGAGATGGCGGCGAAGAATCCCGGACGTGAAATATTCGCTCGGCTCGGTGCTCAACCACGTGCTGCTGCACCAGACCGTCAACGGCCAGGAAACCATCAAGCAGATGGAAATGGCCGGCGACGACCCGGACGTCATCATCGGCTGCACCGGCGGCGGCTCGAATTTCGCCGGTCTGGTGTTTCCGTTCCTTGGCCTGCAACTGCGCGGCGGTCGTCGCCGCCGCATCGTCGCGGTCGAACCGGCGGCGTGTCCGACATTGACCCGCGGCAAGTACGCCTACGATTTCGGCGATACCGCGCATCTCACCCCGCTGGTGAAGATGCACACGCTCGGCTCGACGTTCATTCCGCCGGGCTTCCACGCCGGCGGGTTGCGCTATCACGGCATGGCGCCGATCATTTCGCACATCTATGAGCTCGGGCTTATCGAGGCTGTCGCTTATCACCAGAAAGCCTGCTTCGATGCCGGCGTGCAGTTCGCGCGCTGCGAAGGCATAGTGCCGGCGCCGGAAGCCACCCACGCGGTGCGCTGTGCCATCGACGAGGCGCTGCGCTGCAAGCAGATGGGCAAGTCCGAGACCATCCTGTTCAATCTCTCGGGCCACGGCCATTTCGATATGGGTGCTTACATCAACTATTTCGAAGGCAAGCTGGTCGATCAGAAATACGACGAGGGCGAACTCGCCATGGCGCTGGCGGGTCTGCCGAGCGTCGCGGCGTAGTGTCATTCCGGATCGCCGCGAAGCGGCGAGTCCGGACAGAACCTGCACGAACCGTGGTTATGGATTCCGGGCTCCGCGCTTCGCACGGCCCCGGAATGACGAGAAGATGCGGCGGCATTGACTGATGCGTACGAGTAAAGGAGTAACCCGGTGATCGAACCCTATAATGCCGTCGGCCTCATTCCGACCTTCTACGGCATCCGCCGCCGCGACGACATCGAACACAATATCGAGCACATCAAGAGCCTGACCAAGGCGGCGTTCTGGCTGTCCAATCTCGACATTCCGGTGAAGCTCCTCGCCATCCCGGAAGGCGCGCTGATGGGCTTCAACGACGAGGTGCTCGACGTCGATCACGCCGATTACGCGCGCACCTGCTGCATCGACATTCCCGGCCCCGAAACCGACGAGATCGGCAAGCTCGCCAAGCAATGGAATGTCTTCATCATGGCGCAGGCCAAGGCGCGCCATAAGGACTGGCCGGACCGCTTCTTCAACGTCGGCTTCATTGTCGATCCGGACGGTGAGGTCATCCTCCAGCACCACAAGATTTCGGCGCTGCTGCCGGTCGAGCGTTCGGTGTCGCCGCACGACGTCTACGACTGGTGGATCGAGAAATACGGCCGTACGCTCGACGCGTTCTGGCCGGTCGCCGACACCAAGATCGGGCGCCTCGGCATCATGATGGCGATGGAGGGCAACTATCCGGAGAACGGCCGCGGGCTTGCCATGAACGGCGCAGAGGTCGTCTATCGCGCCTCGATGCCGTGCCCGTTCACCGAGAACGACGTATTCGAGATTTCCAATCGCGCCCGCGCGCTCGAAAACAACATGTACATCGTGGCACCGAATATCGGCAGCTATCACCTTTACCCGGAAGGCCGCCATTTCGGCATCGACGCCGGCGGCGGCCAGTCGATGATCGTCGATTACAAGGGCGCGATCGTCGGCAAGCAGCGCGACACCAACGGCTCGACCTTCGTCGCCGGCGTCATCAACATCGAGGCGCTGCGCCACCACCGCGAATCGGCGCAAGTGACCAACTGGCTCAAGGACGTGCGCTCCGAGCTCGCGCAGATCATCTACGAGAAGCCGATCTATCCGAAAAACAAGTATCTGGAAAAGATTCCCGGCAAGCACGCCGACTACAAGAAAGAGGTGATCGACAAGCAGGTCACCTTGATGCAGAAGCGCGGCATCTGGAAGAAACCGGCGCACAGCCCGGGGTGACTTGTGGGTTGCAGGATGGGTTGAGCGTCAGCGAAACCCATCATACGCGCTTTGCTCTATCTGGCATTATTTTGCAGATAAGAGCCAGGCTGCCAGGTCCCTCGCAACATGGCGACGATCCCGTTCTTGTTGGTGAGAATAAACAGAAACCAGACGGCCAACAGAGCGACAACAACCTTCGCGACGATTCGCAACGATCCTGCTTTAGCCGTGTTCGCGCTTCGCCATGTGCCAACGCACGCGACGGCCAGATACGCCCAGGTGATGACAAAGACCGCGACATAGACAGGCACGCGCGCCGATGGATGGGCGATAACTACCACCCCGCCGATCACGCCGAGCGCTGCGAGGACGATGAGTCCGCCGCCGATGAGATATACCCAGAACGCGGTGGAGAGCGGGAGCGATCCCGCCCATAGCTTCCTGAAACTGGTCAAGGTCGTCTGCCCCCGCGCGCCTGAACGCACAACCGAGTATAAGTCGAAATCCGACTGTTGTCTTCGCTCGCGGCTATGCGTCGCTCGCCTGTGGCATGCGATCGCGTGTCAGCAATACGACTGCGCCGACAAGACACGCGAGCCCTACTGCCAGTGCCACGAGGCAGACGGTGAGCGGGAAGTCATCCACCCGTTTGCCGTCGACGACGTAGAACAAGTCCCATTTATGCTTCGAAAGGGATGAGCCGACCGGAATTGTCCGGGGCAACGATCCATCGCTGTCCGTCGCTACATATCCGCTGATCGTCCCGTCGTCCCGACGCAATCTGTAGAGGGTGCTCGGCCCGTGCGTTTGCATCGGCCGCGGGAAATCCTGGCGGACAATGACCGTGCCTTCGGCGGCGATCTGCAGCCGGTACCACACGCCGAGATAGCCGGATGTCCAGAATGTTCCTACCGCGATAAGGATGAGAAGAAGCGGCGCTATAGCGCGAAGCTCTGGACGAAGGGCGCGCCGGACCGCACTTTCGGACTCAAAAGCCCGGTCGGGCGCAACAAGCCCGTGAAATAGCCCACGACCAAAACGGCGATCGTAACGATAATAGCGGTCAAGCTCACGGCACCCCCCAGAGATTTAAATACGCGACCGAGAAGGTTGAGGCGCGACGCTGTAAAGAAAATGGCGCGAGTCCCCCGCTGGCTGCTACGGCGTCATGGTCTCACGTCAGCTTGGTGTGCACGTCGATGACGGCGACGCCGCCTTTCTCGACCTCGGCAATGGCTTGGCGCAGGACGCCCGGCAACTCGCCGGGATCGGTAATCGGCCCGGCGCTCCACGCACCAAAGCTTTTGGCCGTCGTGGCGTAATCAATTCCCGGATTGACCATGCGCTGGCCGATCCAGGCATTTTCGCGCGGCCGGCCGCGATCCGCGGCGACTTCGAGCTGGTGCTTCTCGTCGTTGCCCCACGTCGTATTGTTGTTGATGATGGCGAGCATCGGCGCGCGGTAATGGACGGCGGTCCAGATCGCACTTGCCGACATGACAAAGTCGCCGTCACCGAACAGCGCCACACACAGCCGACCGGAATCCCGGTTCGCGATCGCCGCGCCGACCGCCGCGCCCGGGCCGTAACCCACTCCGCCGCCGCCGTTGTGACCGAGATACTGACCGGCGCCGGTGAATTCCCAAATGCCGTCCGGAAAGCTCGACTGATTGCGCACCGCCAGAAGCCAGTTCTTGTTTTTGACGGCGTCCCAGAGCTCGGACACCAGTCGCGCCGGCGCGATCGGCTTGTCATCCCAGCCCTTGCGCGCGGCTTCGCGCTGCCCGGTTCGCAGCCGCCGGTGACGTTCGGCGAGCGCAGCCTTGCGCCGCTCGATGCGGGCGCGCCCGTCAGCATCAGCGGCGAGGCGCTTGCGTATCGCATCGGCAAGCTGGCGCATGCCTAGAAGCGGCTCGCACGTCAATTGCACGTCGATGACCGGCAGCGGCCCCTTGAGATACGACCACGGACTCATCGCCATGTCGTTGAGCGACATGTCGATGACCTTGCGGCCCGGTTTTTCCCGCCCGGAGCCAACGTGCTCCTTGTCGCCCGGATAGCCGTCAAGAAGACTTCGATACATCGCGGCAGTCGATCGCCAGAACGGCGTCGGCTTCCTTTACGAGGTTGCGGTCGCCGCTCAGGTTCTGCGGATGACCCGTCGGAAACGCGACCATTGCCAGATCGTCGCGATAGGCGGCGCCGACCAGCTCGACCAGTTCGACCAGCGGGGCGGTCGCGGCGGGATCGATGCCGAAGCGACCGCCGACGATCAATGGAAACTCAGCGGCGATCAGGCACGCCGCGGCCGCGTCGAGCGCGTCGGGATTGGCCGCGAGCGGCGGCGGCGCGGCGAACTGCTTTGCATCGGGAATGCGCAAGCCATCCGTGATCCGCTGCTCCTGTATGCCGCAATCGAGCGTGACATAGACGGGACCGCGCGGTTCGGTCAGCGCGGTCTTGTGGCCGCGTCCGATCGCATCGAGGATTGCCTGTCCGGTGGTCGGTTCATCCGCCCATTTGACATAAGACTTTACGATGTCGCTTTGCGTATTGGCGCAATGCAGCCAATCGATCCAGCGCCGCTCGCTGATATCGAGCGGGCCGCTGCCGCCAAGCACCAGAACCGGCGAATGGTCGCCGTAGGCGTTGTAGACGGCCATCGAGCCGTTCATCAGGCCGACCAGGTTGTGCACGATGCAGACGCCGACGCGTCCGGTCGCCTTGGCGTAGCCGTGCGCCATCGAAACGGCGATCTGCTCATGGGTTGCAAGAATGATCGTCGGCTTGTGGTTGCGGCCGAAATTGACCAGCGAGTCATGGAGTCCGCGATAGCTCGATCCCGGCAGCAGAAACACATAATCGACATCCAGCCGGCGCAGCAGCTCCACCATGGCGTCGGAATAGAATTCAGGTTCGCTCTGATTGCCGGGCAGATTGACCGGCACCTCGGTCTTGAAGGACGGGTGGGACGCTGAGGTGTCGTTCATCGCTGTCTCCTTTTCGGACCGCGAAGGCGTTGTGACGCGATCGCGGCCGCGCGGCTTGCCAATGTATGAAGGGGGTCAGTGTTTAGGCGTCGTCAGCTCTTTGAATCGTTCGACCACCGGAGCCGGCGTTGCGTAGAGCGCGGCAACGACCTTGGTCAGGTCGGTGGCGGGTACGGGCGCGATGGGCGTGCGCAGCTTTTGCGCCTCCGCAAGGAAGTCAGGATCGCGGGTCATGTCCTCAAATGCTTTCTGCAGGACGGCAAAACGATCGGCTGGAAGCCCCGGCGCGGTCCAGAAGCCGACGCCGATATTATCGGGCCCCTCCGCCAGCTGCACCATCTGCCGTGCCTCGCCGCTCACCAGATCGGTGAACGCGGGCAATCCGGCCGGCATGTCGGGAGCAGGGGGGCCGGTGCGGAACAGAAACACAAGCTTGCGGTCGCGGATCCAGTCCGGCTTGGCCGAGGTCCAACCGGACCAGTAATTGAAGCGGCCGTCGAGTTCGCCCTTCTCGATCGCAAGGTTGATCTCGGCGCCGCCCGGATAGCCCATGACCACTTTGAAGCGTGTGCCCAGCACCGCATCGGCCAGCGTCGGAATCTGAAAGTTGCCGGCGCCGACGCCGCTCGAGCCGAAATTAAGCGGTATCTTTTTCGCTTGTTCAAGGGTCGTGGCGCGCGCGGTGTGCCAGACGGCGACGACGCCCGGTCTTGCCGCAAGCGAGCCGAGCCACTGAATTTTGCGGGCATCGAATTTCGCGCCGTTCAGCATCGGCACCAAAACCGAGGGGCTCAGGATTTCGCCGATGACTGTGCCGTCCTTGGGTGCCGCGTTGAAAATGTAGTCCACCGACTGCACGCCGCCGGCGCCAGGCATCGCGGTGGCGACGATGGTGGGACGGCCAGGGATATGGCGGCCGATGAAATCCGCCATCAAGCGCCCGTAGACCGCCACTGAGCCGCCCATCGAGGCCGGGATGATCACCCGCACGGTGTTGCCATGATAAAAGCCGGCGACATTGTCTGCTGCGGCGGCGGGGAGTGCGAAGCCTGACGCGGCAACCGCGCACAATGCGGCTGCACAGAATTGCAGGAGGCGCATTCCCTCTCTCCCCGCGCATTCATACGGACGCTTCGATAACGAGATTGAGCTCCGTGCCCAGCGCTTGTCTGATTATAGGCCGTCGGGATCGATGAGCCGCAAGTCTAACGCCTGGTCGCGGATTTCCAAATTCAGTGTGACGCCGGCTGTGGCGTTATGCCGAGACGGTATGTCGTGGGCACGTGTGAAACGCGATTGCGGCGTCAATCGTTCTGCGGCACTGTCACGGCGTCACACGACCGTATGCAGAAGTCGCGGACATGAGGGATCGGGCTCATGGTGCGATTTGCGCCCATTGTCTTGAATCGCAATGTCGGCAGACAGGGCGGCCCTACAGCGCATGCGTGGTGGGCTGCGATTGTTTTGTTGCTCGCCGCGATGGCCGGTGCTCTGCCGGCCGCAGCCGCGGCAAATTATCCCGATCGGCCGATCCAGCTCCTGGTGCCATATCCGGCCGGCGGCGCAGTCGATGCCGTCGCGCGGCTATTGCAGGTTGGGATGCAGCGACAGCTAGGCGAGCCTGTTCTGGTAGTGAACCGGCCCGGCGGCAACACCATTGTCGGAACGGAGTACGTCGCTCACGCCAATGCCGACGGCTACACCATCGCGATGGTGAGCTTGCCTCACGTCGCCAACTTCACGCTATTCCGGCACATGCCGTACTCGCAAAGCGACTTTGCGCCGATCGCCGAAGTGACGAATACGCCCAATGTTCTGGTGGTCAATCCTTCATTGCCCGTGAATTCGCTCTCGGAGTTCATCGCTTACATCAAAGCCCACCCTGGCCACATCAACTACGGTACATTTGGTGTCGGCAGTTCCGCTCACCTTGCGGCGCTGCTGTTCGCAGCGAAGATCGGACAAGAGCTCGTCGCGGTGCACTACCACGGCGGCGCGCCGGCGGCGGTCGCGGTCATGAGCGGCGAAATTCAATTCGAGTTTGGCACGCCGCTCTCGGTCAAGGCCGGTATCGACGCCGGCAAGCTCAAGCCGCTGGCGGTCGCGTCGAAGAAACGTCTTCCGTTTCTTCCAGACGTGCCGACCATGACCGAGGCCGGCCTCGATTTCGTCAATGGTGGCTGGTTTGGCCTGCTTGCTCCGGCCGGCACACCGCAACCGATCATCGACAAGCTCCACGGGGCGGTTAAAACGGCGATGGCCGAGCCCAAGGTTGTCAGCGTTCTCGATCAATCCGGGACCGAAATCGTCGTGACATCGCCGGCCGAATTCGGCCGGTTCATCACCGATGAAACCAAATCCTGGCACAAAATCCTGAGCGGCATTTCGATTGGAAAGGAATAGGCGGCCTATGTTCGCGAAGTCTTGCTTCGTGCGGCCTAACAAAGTTTGCGCGCAACAAGACCCTCCGCGCGCGGGGAGAGGTGTAAACCGCAGCAGTGACCAGAGTGGGTACCCGCCGTCAGTCTACGGCTCCAGATCGGGCGGTACGGGCGGTGGCTCGTAGACGAGCGTAATGGTCACCCGGCGGTTGGGAGCCGAAGACGGGTCTTCCTTGATCAGCGGATCGGTGTCCGCTTTGCCGGCGACATGGTGGATGTTGGCGGAGGGATAACCCGACTGTTCGAGAATTTGCCGGACGGCGTTGGCGCGGTCGATCGACAGTTGCCAGTTCGCGGCGCCGTCGGCCGACGTGCCCCGCGCCGCGGTGTGGCCGGTAATGGAAATCCGGAATGGCGCGACCCGCAGCGGGTCGGCGAGCTTTTCAAGAATACGCCGCATGCGCTCGTTGGGCTCGGTTGAGCCCTCTCGAAACATCGATTCGCCGTCCTGATCGATAAGCTCGACATTGAGGCCGTCGCGGCTTTCTTCAATGCTGACGTGGTGCGACGCCTCGGTGAGGTCGGGCAGCGCCCCAAGCGCCTGGCGCAGCGAGGCCATGGCGAGTTTGAAGGCCTGTTCGGCCGGAACATCGAAGCCGTGCTCGTCGGGCGCCGGCTTGTTTGAGGAATCATCGGGCTGGACGTGCCCCCAGTATTTGAGCTTGTCGCGGGTGGACAGCCCGTCCATTTCGGTAAGGCCGGAATAATGGTCCTTGAACTGAACGCCGAACGCCTCGCGCATCGAGCCGGCCACGGCCCGCATCTGCTTTGAATCCTGGTTGGAGAAGGCGACCAGCATGACAAAGAAGCTGACCAGCAGCCCCATCAGATCCGCAAAGGTGACGAACCAGCCGTGCCCGCCACCGTGGGCTTCTTTGCGACGTGCCATAATGCGATTTTCGTCGGGAATTCAATGGGTACAATCGTGCCGAACGATACCGCCGACATGCTTAAAAGAGGGTTAGCTTGCGCGTTTCGGCCATGTCCTTTACGTATGGGGCAACAACCGAGTTGCTTCCAGAACTCAAGGAGGAAGCGCCGTGAACATCGAAGCCCGGCAGATCGACCGCAGCGCTAAAACCAAGCTGCAGATCATCGACTGCGACATTCATCCGAAAAGCTCGCTTGAGGATTTGCGGCCCTATCTCAGCAATCGCTGGTGGGACTACGCGCAGACCTATGGGGCGCGTTCGCACCACGGCTACGTCAAGGGCTTTCCCTATCCGAAAGGCCAGCCGCTCGCTTCGCGCCGCGACTCGTGGCCGCCGGATGGCGGGCTGCCGGCCAGCAACTACGAGTTCATGCGCGAGCAGCATCTCGATCTCTATGGCATCGAATACGGCGTGATGAATCCGCTGTCGCCGTCGGGGCAGGGCGAGCAGAACGACGAGTTTTCCGCGGCGCTGGCGTTCGCTGCCAACGAGTTCCAGCTCAATCACTGGAACGCGCTTGACGCGCGGCTGAAGGCCTCGCTGATCGTGCCTTACGAGGATCCCGACGCGTCGCGCATCGAAATCCGCAAGCGCGAGGGCGATCGCCGTTTCGCTCACATCCTCATGTTGACCCGCACCGCGGATCTGATGGGCCGCCGGCGCTACTGGCCGATCTACGAAGCGGCGTGCGAGGCGGGCCTGCCGATCGGCGTGCATGTGTTCGGCTATAGCGGCCGCGCTGTGAGCAACACCGGCTGGCCGTCATTCTACATCGAGGAGATGACCGAGCATGCGTCCGCCTGCCAGGCGCAGGTGGCGAGCCTGATCATGGAGGGGGTGTTCGAGCATTTCCCGCAGCTGAAATTCGTCTTCATCGAGGGCGGTTTCGGCTGGGTGCCGAGCCTCGGCTACAGGCTCGACCGCGGCTGGCAGCGCGACAAGAGCGGGCTGCCGCACGTCAAACGGCCGCCGTCCGAATATCTGCGCGAACATTTCTGGGTCACGACCCAGCCGATGGAGGAGCCCGAAAATCCCGAGCACCTCGCCCAGATCATGGCGGCGATCGGCTACGACCGCATCCTGTTCTCCTCGGACTATCCCCATTGGGACTTTGACGACCCGTTCATTGCCATCCCGCAAAGCCTCGGCGAGGAGCGGCGCCGGCAGATTTATTCCGGCAACGCACGGGCGCTTTACGGCTTCGCCTGAGACTGGCGTAGTCCCATCTCCAGACGCTAAATGTAGCGGCAACACTTGCGGATATTCCCCAGTCCTTGGGCCGGCCGGCTGGCGCCTAGGCGGGCAGGGGTGTATCACGCGGGCGTGGCTTTACAGGCGTCAGGAGCGAGGTATGCCGGTTTCCCAAAGCGCGAAGGTCGCGGACGAAGGCTTTTTCAGTGCCGCGCTGGGCGAGAGCGATCCCGAAATCGCCGATGCGATCCGCCTGGAACTTGGCCGCCAGCGCGACGACATCGAGCTGATCGCCTCGGAGAATATCGTCAGCCGCGCCGTTCTTGAGGCGCAGGGCTCGGTGCTGACCAACAAGTATGCCGAAGGCCTGCCCGGGCGGCGCTATTACGGCGGCTGCCAGTTCGTCGATGTCGCCGAGCGACTGGCGATCGACCGGGTGACGAAGCTGTTCGGCTGCACCTTCGCCAATGTGCAGCCGCATTCCGGGGCCTCGGCCAACGCCGAGGTTTTCATGGCTCTGATGCAGCCCGGCGATACCTTCATGGGGCTCAATCTGGCCGCCGGTGGGCATTTGACCCACGGCTCGCCGGTGAACCTCTCCGGCCGCTGGTTCAAGGTCGTGCCCTACGGCGTGCGCCGCGACGATCACCTGATTGACATGGAGGAGGTCGAGCGGCTCGCCAAGGAGCATCGGCCCAAGATCATCATTGCGGGCGGCTCGGCTTATCCGCGCGTCATCGATTTCCGCCGTTTTCGCGAGATCGCCGATGCGGTCGGCGCTTACCTCATGGTCGACATGGCGCATTTCGCCGGCCTGGTCGCAGGCGGCGCCCATCCGAGCCCGTTTCCTCACGCCCACGTCGTGACCACGACCACCCATAAGACACTGCGGGGCCCACGCGGCGGCGCCATCCTGACCAACGACGAGGAACTGGCCAAGAAGCTCAATTCGGCGGTGTTCCCGGGTATGCAGGGTGGTCCGCTGATGCATGTCATCGCGGCGAAGGCGGTGGCGTTCGGCGAGGCGCTCCGTCCATCGTTCAAGCATTACGCGAAGAGCGTGGTCGAAAATGCCAAGGCACTTGCCGAAACGCTCAAGGCCCGCGGTCTGGATATCGTTTCCGGCGGCACCGATACGCACTTGATGCTGGTCGACCTGCGCAAGAAGCGGCTCACCGGCAAAGTCGCCGAGGTGGCGCTCGGCCGCGCTCGCATCACCTGCAACAAGAACGGCATTCCGTTCGATCCTGAAAAGCCGACGGTCACGTCGGGCGTGCGGCTTGGCACGCCCGCCGGCACGACGCGCGGCTTCGGCATCGCCGAGTTCAGGCAGGTTGGCGATTTGATCTCCGAACTGCTTGATGTGCTTTCGCAAAAAGGCGTTGAGCAGGACGCCGCTGCGGAGGCGAGCGTGCGCGACAAGGTGGAGCGCCTGGTGCGCCGCTTCCCGATCTACGAAGGGTAGCGGGTCAGGCAGAAGGGTGAGCGGATGCGTTGTCCGAGCTGTGCAAGCCTCGATACCCAGGTGAAGGACTCGCGGCCGGCGGAAGATTCTTCCGTCATCCGGCGCCGGCGTTTCTGCCTCGCCTGTAATTTCCGCTTCACCACCTTTGAGCGGGTGCAGTTGCGCGAACTGACGGTGATCAAGCGCAACGGCCGGCGCGCGCCGTTCGACCGCGACAAGCTGTTGCGTTCGGTGCAGATCGCGCTGCGCAAGCGCTCGGTCGATCCCGAACGCATCGATCAGATGGTATCGAAGATCGTCCGCGAGCTGGAAAGCCTGGGCGAAAGCGAAGTCTCCTCCGAGTCCATCGGCGAGACCGTCATGGCTTACCTGCGCGAACTCGATGACGTCGCCTATGTGCGCTTCGCCTCGGTCTATCGCAATTTCCGCGAAGCCAAGGATTTCGAGACGGCGCTCGCGGAGCTGACGGGCGAAGAGGCCGCCGAGATCGCGCGCAAGTGAGCGTGCGGCGGTGAGTGGCGCGGCCAGTCATTCCGATGAGGATAACCGCTTCATGGCGCTGGCGCTGGCGCTCGGGCGGCGTGGACTGGGCCAAACGTGGCCAAATCCGGCAGTCGGCGCCGTGCTCGTCAAGGACGGCGCCATCGTCGGCCGCGGCTGGACCCAGCCTGGCGGCCGGCCGCACGCCGAGACCGAGGCATTGCGGCGCGCCGGTGACGCCGCGCGCGGCGCGACCATGTATGTCACGCTCGAGCCATGCTCGCATCACGGCAAGACGCCGCCCTGCGCCGACGCCATTGTCGCGGCCGGCGTGGCGCGCGTCGTCTCGGCGATCGAGGATCCAAATCCCGAAGTGGCAGGCAAAGGCCATGCGCGGCTGCGCGCCGCGGGCATCGTGGTTGACGTCGGAGTCGGTGCCGACGGGGCGCGGCGCGATCACGCCGGACACATCCGGCGGATGCGTGACGGCCGCCCGCATGTCATGCTCAAGCTCGCCGTCTCGGCTGACGGCAAGGCCGGCGCCGCGGGACGCAAGCCGATCGCGATCACCGGTGAGGCCGCGCGCGAACGGGTGCATCTGCTGCGGGCGCAGAGCGACGCCATCATGATCGGTGTGGGCACCGCGCTCGCCGACGATCCGCTGCTGACGTGCCGCCTCCCGGGGATGGGCAAGATTTCGCCGGTACGGGTCGTGCTCGACAGCGCTCTACGGCTACCGCCTGGCAGCCGCCTTGCGAAAAGCGCCCGCGAGGTGCCGGTCTGGGTGATCGCCGCCGCCGACGCATCGAAAGCGCGTGAAGATGCGTTGCGCGCGGAGGCAGTTGAGGTCTTCCGTAGCGCCGGCAAGGGCGGACGCCTTGACCTCTCCGCCGTGCTCAGACTGCTCGCCGGCCGCGGCGTGACGCGTATGATGGTGGAGGGCGGGCCGACGCTTGCATCGGCGCTGCTCGCGGCCGATCTTGTCGACGAGGCGCAATTGTTTCATTCGCAGCAGATCGTCGGGCCCAACGGGATCGATGCGCTCGATGCCAACGCCGCTGCGGCGCTTGGGCGTCAGCTCAAACCGACCGGCAGCGAGCCCGTAGGGCCGGACCGGCTCGAACTCATACCAACGCGGATAAGCGATGTTTACCGGCATTGTCAGCGACTTAGGCGAACTGCTTGACGTGGAGGAGAAAGCCGAAGGCCTGCGCCGGCTGAACATCGCCTGCAGCTACGACCCTGACAGCATCGATATCGGGGCTTCGATCGCATGCTCAGGCGTCTGCCTGACCGTGGTCGAGCGCGGTCGGTCGGGAAATCGCCAATTCTTCGCCGTCGACGCCGCGGCCGAGACCCTGCGCATGACCACGGCGGAAAGCTGGCGGCGCGGCACGCACCTTAATCTCGAACGAGCGCTGCGAATGGGCGACGAACTCGGCGGCCACCTGGTCAGCGGCCATGTCGACGGCATCGCCGAATTGATCGCGCGTGACGATTTCGTCGACATGGCAGGGCTGACGCTCCGCGCGCCGGCCGCGCTATCGCGCTTCATCGCCGCCAAAGGCTCGGTGGCGCTCGATGGCGTTTCGCTGACGGTCAACGAGGTGAAGGCCGACACATTCTCGGTGCTGATCATCCCGCACACATTAAGGGTGACGACCCTGGGCGCGCTGACCCCCGGCGCGCGGGTGAATCTCGAAGTCGACCAGATGGCGCGCTACGCGGCGCGGCTCCTTGAAGCCGTGCAGGCGCGGTAGGCACGCTTGTTAAGCTCGCCCTCGCTTGGTACGACCTCGCGCGCATCACGGAGCATAGACAATGGCCGGGCCGCGGCAGGCAAAGCGTGCGAAAGGCGAGGGCAAGGGCGCGCGCATCTTGATCGTCGAAGCGCGCTTCTACGACAAGATCGCCGATGCGCTTCTTGGCCGGCGCGATGCGGGCGCTGGACGAAGCGCACGCGACCGTCGAGCGTATCAGCGTGCCGGGTTCGCTTGAGATTCCGCCCGCGATCGCGATTGCGGCCGAGGCGGCGCGGCGCAAGCGGCGGCCGTATGACGGCGCTGTCGCGCTCGGCTGCGTGATCCGCGGCGAGACCATCCATTTCGAGATCGTCTCGCATCTGTCGGCGCGCGGCCTGATGGAGCTTTCGGTGGCGCGCGGCCTGCCGATCGGCAACGGCATCATCACCGTGGAGAACGAGGCGCAGGCCTTCGCCCGCGCCCGCATGGAAGAGCAGGACAAGGGCGGCGATGCGGCGCGTGCCGCGCTTGCGCTGATCGAACTCAAGCGCCGCCTCGGGACGCGCTGACGATGCCTGGCGCCGAGGCCGCAGAGGCGCGCAAGGCCAATAAGCGAGGCGCCGCGCGGCTTGCGGCCGTCCAGGCGTTGTATCAGATGGATCTGGCCGGCACCGGCTTGAACGAGATCGTGGCCGAATTTGAAAGCCACTGGCTCGGCGGCGAGGTCGAGGGCGCGCAATACATGCCAGCCGAGGCGGAATATTTTCGCGATATCGTCGGCGGCGTCGTGCGCGAGCAGCGGATCCTCGACCCTATGATCGACGCGGCGCTCAGCCGCGGCTGGCCGCTCAAGCGCATCGAGACGATCCTGCGCGCGGTGATGCGCGCCGGCGCCTACGAACTGGCCCATCGGCCCGACGTTCCGGCCCGCGTCGTCACGGCGGAGTATGTCGACGTCGCCGCGGCCTTTGTGGATGCCGAGGAAACCGGCATGGTCAATGCCGTGCTCGATCAGCTCGCGCGGCAACTGCGCGCCGCTGAATTTTCCGGCGGCGGCTGAGCGGGAGCGCGACATGGCCGCACGGGACGACATGTCGGCCGAAGAGCGCCTGATCGCCCGCTGCTTTGGCCCGCTGGCGACGCATCCCGGCGCGCTTGGCCTGGCCGACGACGCCGCGGTGCTGACGCCGCCGCCGGGCTGCGATCTCGTGCTGACCACCGACGGCGTCATCGCCGGCGTGCATTTCTTTCCCGGCGATCCGCCGGAGTTGGTCGCCCGCAAGGCGCTGCGGATGAATCTCTCCGATCTCGCCGCCAAGGGCGCGGAGCCTGCCGGGTTTCTGCTCTCGATCGCGCTGCCGCCCGGCATCGAGGAGTCATGGCTCGCGGCGTTCACGGCGGGACTAGGCGACGACGCGCGGCACTACCGCTGTCCGCTGCTCGGCGGCGACACGGATCATACGCCGGGCCCGATCTCGGTCTCGATCGCAGCCTTCGGCACCGTGCCGCACGGAAAGATGGTGCGGCGTTCGACCGCGAAGGCGGGCGATCGCATTGTCGTCACCGGCACGATCGGCGATGCTGCGCTCGGCGTTCTGCTGCGGCGCGATGCCGGATTGGCGCAGCGACTGCGCTTGTCTGAAGCGGCCAGCGCGCAGCTGCAGGACCGCTATCTCAAGCCGCAGCCGCGCAATGCGCTCGCCGCGGCGGTGCTGCAACATGCCTCGGCCGCAATGGATGTGTCCGACGGCCTCGCCGGCGATCTCGCCAAGCTGTGCCGGACCTCGGGCGTCGCCGCGGAGATTGATGTCGCCCGGGTGCCGCTGTCGGACGCCGCACGCGCGGCGCTCGCCGCCGATCCGGCGCTGCTCGAAACAGCGCTCAGCGGCGGCGATGACTATGAGATCCTGCTGACGCTGCCGGCTGAACGACTGAACGGATTCCGCGCAGCGGCAACGGAAGCGGGTGTCGCCGTGACGGAGATCGGCGCTATCACTGCCGGGCAGGGCGCCCGTTTCATGCGCGAGCGGCAAGATGCTTGATTTCGCGCGGACGTCTTACAGCCATTTCTAGTTTGCCCGACCGGCAAGTGAAGCATGGCTTCGAGCCGGCCGCTGTCTGGCCGCTTCGCGCCGCGTGGCTATAATGGCCGATCTGGAGGGACGCCATGCACGATACGACGGCCATCGCCAAGCCGCTGCCGCCCACGCCCGAACCGCAGCCGCGCGCTGCCCGGAACGCCAGTCCGCGCTATGCGGAACTGTACAAGCAGTTTCCGACCATCGACTATCTGCGCCGGCGCGCGCGCACGCGGCTGCCGCATTTCGCTTTCGAGTATTGCGACGGCGGCTCGGGCAAGGACGATGCCGGGATCAAGCGCAACTGGGCGGCGCTCGATGCGGTGGAACTGGTGCCGCGTTACGGCGTGATGCCGTCGCTGCCACCTTGCGAGGTCGAACTGTTCGGCCGCCGTTATGCGGCGCCGATCGGCATCGCGCCGATGGGCGGCCCGGCCGTGGTGTGGCCTGGCGCCGACATCTATCTCGCCCGCGCCGCGCAGCGCGCACGCGTGCCCTACACGCTCGGCACGGTCGGCTGCGCCACGATCGAGAAAATCGCCGAGGTCGCGCCCGACGTGTTCTGGTTCCAGCTCTATCGCGCCGCCCGCAACGATCACAAGATCGGTTTCGATCTGGTGCGCCGCGCGCAGGCCGCCGGCTGCCAGGCGCTGGTCCTGACACTCGACGTGCCGGTGCGCACCACGCGCGCGCGTGAAGTGGTGGTCGGTCTCGGCGGCGCCTTTAATGTCGACTTGAGCAAGATGGTCCAGATGGCGATGGCGCCGGCCTGGACGATGGCGCTGCGCAAGAACGGCATTCCGCGTTTCTCCAATCTGCGCGCCTATGCGGGCGACGTCTCGATCAACGAGATGGTGGCGTTCGCGCGCCGCGAAATGGGCGGCGCCTTCACGTGGGAAGAAGTCGCCCAGTACCGCGACCGCTGGAAAGGCCCGCTGGTCGTCAAAGGCATCCTGCATCCGCAGGATGCCGAGAAGGCGGTGGCGCTCGGCGTCGACGGCATCTTCGTCTCAAACCACGGCGGCCGCCAGATCGACGCATTGCCAGCGCCGATCGACGCGCTGCCCGCGATCGTGCGGCAGGTCGGCAAGCGCGCCACCGTGATGCTGGATTCCGGCATTCGCAGCGGCACCGACGTGGTGCGCGCCTATGCGCTCGGCGCCGCCGCGGCGTTTGCCGGCAAGGCGTTCCTGTGGGGACTCGGCGCGCTCGGCGAGGAAGGCCCGGGCCATGTCATCGATCTGCTGATCGACGAGACACAAGCCGCTTTCGGCCAGCTCGGCGCGCATACGCCCGAGGAATCGCGCTCGGTCGTGATCCGCCACAACGGCGCGCTGAAGTTCTCGTAGTGCGCGGCAGCCGCGCTCGCGGCTGAATTGGCTTATATTGGTCCCATGCAGTGGACCGACGAAGGCATTGTGCTCGGCGTCAAACGGCACGGCGAGACCAGCGTCATTCTCGAATTGATGACGGCGGAGCGCGGCCGTCATCTCGGCATGGTGCGGGGCGGCGCCGGCACCCGGCTGCGCGGTGTGCTGCAGCCCGGCAATTCGCTGCGCGCTACATGGCGGGCGCGGCTCGACGATCATCTCGGCAACTACGCGGTCGAAGGCCTGAATTTGCGCGCCGCAGGTTTTCTTTCGGCGGCGCATGCCGTGTATGGCGTCACGCATCTGGCGGCCTTGTGCCGGCTCCTTGCCGAGCGCGAGCCGCATCCGCAGGTATTCGCCGCGCTTGGAGACATTCTCGGCGCGATCGAGATGCCGTTTGACGCCGCGGTCGCAATCGCGCGTTTTGAGGTTGATCTCCTTGCCGAGCTTGGCTTCGGCCTCGATCTGTCGTCGTGCGCCGCAAGCGGCGTGACTGCCGATCTGATCTACGTTTCGCCGCGCTCCGCGCGCGCGGTGTCGCGCGCTGCCGGCGAAGAGTATCGTGACCGGCTGTTGCGGCTTCCGGCATTTCTGCACGACGACATGGCTCAGGCGAACGCGGCCGACGTTGCCGACGCGTTCGCACTCACGGGATTTTTTCTCGATCGCCACGCCTTCGCGCCGCGCGGGCAGCCGATGCCGTCGGAGCGCGCGCGTTTTATCACCGCAGTGATGCGGCAGTTAGCGAACAGCGCCGAGGAGGCTGCTCCAAGCGGGGCGCGGTAGTCAGTACGGCCGGTACGGCCAGCAGGCGCATTGGCCGTAGCCGAGGGGCCCCGGGCGGCACGCGTAGTAATAGCCAGTGGGGCAGGCGGGCCGATAATTGTAGCCCCATCGTCCCCATCGGTGTCGCCGCGGACCATAGTGAATGTGTCCGCAGCCATACAGGCCGCAGACCACTTGCGCCTTTTGGACGAGACTCGCGGGCGCGGGTGATGGTGCCGCAGGCATCGCGGCGGCGGTCATCGCCGGCAGCGATGCCAGAAGCATGGCGGCACCAGCCGCGGCCATAACGACAGATTTGCGCATCAAGTTTCTCCAACCTCCGTCCCAAGAGCGTCAGCGATAGTTGTGCCGCGCCCAATGATGCCAATGTGCCGGACGCCACTTCCGCGCCCAGACATCGGCCGGCACATAGTGCGGTTCCGCGCTGCCCCAGATCGTCGGCTGCAGCACCTCCCAGGGATCGTCCCAGACCGGCCGATGGTCCCAGCGCCAATAATGGCGCTGCCGCCATCGCCTGACGTCATGGATCATTCGCACTGGCGCACCGTAACCGCCGCCTGCGGCGAGCGCACCGGGCGCCACGGGTCCCATGGCGGTGGCGGGAGCCGACCATGCGCCGGCCAAAAGTGCGGCTGTGAAAGCAATGGTGGCAAACGCGACCTTCGGCATGCAAACCCCCAGACTCTCAGGCTCATGTGCCCGAATGCCCTTAAATTTTAGCGCATTGCGCCGCCGTATTCACGTCACGATCTAAGCGGCCTGAAGGCGCGCATTTTCGCGCGTTTTCCCGGCCGAATCAGGCCATCTTCGTCCCTTGTTCGGGGTCCGCAACCGCGCTAGCTCGGGCACACCATGGCAACAAAAGTGATTCCCCCGAAGGACTCCGGCGACGTGCAGGACATCGCGCTGCGCGAGGCGCTCGAGGAGCGCTATCTCGCCTACGCGCTCTCCACCATCATGCACCGGGCGCTGCCGGACGCGCGCGACGGGCTCAAACCCGTGCACCGGCGCATCCTTTACGGCATGCGGCTTCTGCGGCTCGATCCCGGCGCGGCCTTCAAGAAATCCGCCAAGATCGTCGGCGACGTGATGGGCAATTTTCATCCGCATGGCGACCAGGCGATCTACGACGCGCTGGTGCGGCTGGCGCAGGATTTTGCCTCGCGCTATCCGCTGGTCGACGGCCAAGGGAACTTCGGCAACATCGACGGCGATAACGCCGCGGCCTACCGCTACACCGAAGCGAGGCTCACGGAGGCGGCACGCCTGCTGCTCGACGGCATCGACGAAGACGCCGTCGATTTTCGTCCGAGCTACGACGGGGTGACGCAGGAGCCGGCGGTGCTGCCGGCGGCGTTCCCCAACCTGCTCGCGAATGGCGCGCAGGGCATCGCGGTCGGCATGGCGACCGCAATCCCGCCGCACAACATCGCCGAGCTGTTGGATGCCGCGCTTTATCTGATCGAGCAGCCCAACGCGCGCACCCGTACGCTTGCTCAAATACGTGCCGGGTCCGGATTTTCCGACCGGCGGCCTGATCGTCGATCCACCGGAGGCAATCGCCGAGGCGTACACGACCGGGCGCGGCTCGTTCCGACTGCGCGCGCGTTGGAAGACCGAGGACACTGGGCGTGGCACCTATCAGATCGTCGTCACCGAAATTCCATGGCAGGTGCAGAAAATGCGCCTGGTCGAGCAGATCGCCGCGCTGATCAACGAGCGCAAGCTGCCGCTGGTTGCCGACATGCGCGACGAGTCCGCCGAAGACGTCCGGCTGGTGTTCGAGCCGCGCTCCCGCAGCGTCGATCCGGCGCTGATGATGGAAAGCCTGTTCAAGCTCAGCGAACTGGAAAGCCGCGTTCAGCTCAACATGAACGTACTGGTGCGCGGCCGCATTCCGCGCGTCGTCGGCCTTGCCGAAGCGCTGACCGAATGGCTCACGCACCGCCGCGAAGTGCTGCTGCGCCGCTCGCGCTACCGGCTCGCCCAGATCGAGCACCGGCTCGAAGTGCTGGGCGGTTATCTGATCGCCTACCTCAACCTCGACAAGGTGATCAAGATCATCCGTACCGAGGATGAGCCGAAGCCGGTTTTGATCAAGACCTTCAAGCTCACGGACGTGCAGGCCGAGGCGATCCTGAACATGCGGCTGCGCAATCTGCGCAAGCTTGAAGAGATGGAAATCCGCGAGGAGGACAAAACGCTCCGCGCCGAGAAGAAATCGATCGAGAGACCTGCTGCGCTCCGAAAAAGAACAATGGAAGACGATTGCCGGCCAGATCCGCGAGGTCCGCGAAAAATACGGGCCGAAGACGCCGCTCGGCAAGCGCCGCACCGGCTTTGCGCAGGCGCCGGCACACGACGAGGCGGCGATCGAGGAGGCCCTGGTCGAGCGCGAGCCGATCACCGTCGTGGTGTCGGAAAAGGGCTGGATCCGCGCGCTGCGCGGCCAGGTCGCCGATCTGTCCAGCCTCACTTTCAAGACCGACGACTCGCTCGATCACGCGTTCTTCGCCGAGACCACGTCGAAGATCATGGTGTTCGCCACCAACGGACGCCTCTACACCATCGACGCCGCGAAGCTGCCCGGCGGCCGCGGTCATGGCGAGCCGATCCGGCTGTTTATCGAGCTTGAGCAGCAGTCCGAGATCGTCGATGTGTTCCGCTATCAGGGTGGCCGTAAGCTTCTCGTGGCGAGCAAACAGGGCAGGGGCTTCGTCGTCGCCGAGGACGAATGCCTCGCCAACACCCGCAAGGGCAAGCAGGTGCTCAACGTCAAGCCGCCGGACGCGGCTCGCGCGCTGGCGCCGGTCGAAGGCGAACTGGTCGCCGCCATCGGCGATAACCGCAAGATGGTCGTGTTCCCGATCGAGCAGGTGCCGGAAATGACGCGAGGCCGCGGCGTGCGGCTGCAGCGGCACAAGGATGGCGGGCTGTCCGACATCAAGACCTTCGAGGTGGAGAAGGGCCTGACCTGGACCGACACCGCCGGCCGGGTCTTCACGCTGTCGCTGAAGGAGCTTTCCGACTGGCGCGGGAACCGCGCCGATGCAGGACGGCTGGCGCCCAAAGGGTTCCCGAAGTCCAACAAGTTCGGTGGCCCGTCAGGACGCCTTTCTCCCGATGCAAAAATTTCAGACGAGCCCTAAGTCGGTGGTAAATGGAGCGAGCTTGCCGGTCGCGATTACTGTTTACTGGCCTAAGAACACTTTCAAGGCGCCAAACAGCGCCTTCAGATCGTATTGGCCCTGATAAACCGGCGGCGGTGCGGGACCACGCTTGAGCAGCGTGCGAATTGCTTCCCACGCCGAGCGCACCGAGCATTCGATGGTGAAGGCTATTTCCTTCGGCATGTCGACGTATTGGCCGATGAGCCCGAGGTTCGTTGAGCCCTCTGGGACAGGAGGTGGCATGTCGCCCTGGTTCCAGGGAAGCCAGACGTTGTTGACGTAGGGCAGGTAGCACGGCACGCAAATCGACGACGCTATGATCGTGTCCAACTGCTGCTTATCGAATCGCAGTTGCCTTAGCGTCTCCTCGAGGATTTCCGCCCCGGTGCATTGATCCATGCTTTTTCTCACAAAATCGCCGTTGCGGCCGGGATAAAGACCGTAGCCCCACCAGACACTCGTGCCTTTCGGCTGTTCGATGATTTCTGGTTGATGGAAGACCGACAGCGACAGCACCCAACCTAAATCCTTGAGTGTCACGAGCCCGCCGCGGCCGGCCTCGCTGCCGGTCAGCGCGGCCATCTGGTTGACGAATTCGCTTCCCGTATCGGTCACCGTGAAGGTTACCCAGAGCGAGTCGGCTATCCGAGGCGCGCCGAAGAAAACGTCGGGATTGCCGAAATCGGTGCGCCCCCGTGCGAGGCGCTGCCACAGCGCCCAGGACCGTCCGGTCGGCTGCGGATGAGGCGCGGCGGTCATCGATCCCGCGGACATGTCGGCCGCTTGCGAGCCGGTGGTCACGAGCACGATATCCTCCGGCGCGACCGCAACCGAAGTCGCGATGCCGCCCCGTACATAATCGAGCCGATCGACGGTGATGCGGCGGGCCGCGGGCGCGAAGCCGATGTCCTTGACGAACGCACCGGTGACAAAGTTGACCCCGCGCGGGGTCAACCACCTGACCAGCGGGTCGATGAAGTTCTGGTGCTGGTTCAGTGGCGTGCGCATCACTCCCGTCATGTCCGAGAGGTCTCCGAACAAGTACAGGAAGCGGTCCAAGTAGCGCCGAAACTCGATCACGCTATGCTGGGGCAGCGATCCCATGATCGTCGACCAGAGACACCAGAACTCGGTCGAGAAAAATTCCTTGGAAAAGAACTCCTCGATGTGCCGCCCGTACAGCATTGTTTCGGGCGTCAGCACGACCCGCGCGAGGCTAAGGCCGTCGCTGAGGCTCAGCCCGTAGCGCGGACCGTGCACGACGCGGCCGTTGCGATCGAAGATGTGCGCTCTGTCCTGGTACGGTTCGCTGGTATTGAAGGCAAAAAAATCCTCCGTGACGGAAATGGCAGGATTGCGCGCGGAGGGGATCGACTTGAGCAGGTCGAAGGTGCAGCGGAATTCCTTGTCGAACACCGAGCCTGGCAAGTTGTAGCCGCTCGCCGCGCTGCCGCCGAGAAAGAACCCGCCGCCGATCAGGTCGTCCGCCTCGTAAATCGTGATGTCCGTTCCGGACACTTCGGCGTTGCGGATGAGAAGCGCGGCGGCAGCCAGTCCGCCAAAGCCGCCGCCGACGATGTGCGCCTTCATCGGTTTCCTCCGTGGAGTCTGCAACGTCCTCCCGACCGGCGCGTGCTCGACGATGTGAGCAAATCCAGTCTACCTCAGATCGTATTCCCGCGTTGGCTGTTTCGTCGTGGACAGGCTGCGCCGGGCGATGGCATTGCGGCCGGCCAGAGTTTCAGTAGCGCGTCTTGACCGCTTCGGGCGGGGGCGCATTGAGCGCGACGTTGAGACCCAACTGTCCGCCATAGAATGTCACGTTGTTCTGGCCGATCTCGCCGTTGAAGCTCGCATAGGCGGTGACTCCGCGGCGGATTTCCACCGAGGTACCGACCGTGCCGCTGGCCCAGTCGCGGCCGAAGATGACCGCGGGCATGGAAAAGCTCGGCGCCACGGTCGTGGTCAGTGTCGCGACGACCGAGCGGTCGAGCGGCGCGAGTTCGTGGTTCCAGGCGAGCTTGGCAAACGGCTGCCATGCGCCGAGATCGAGACGCGCCTGATAGCCGAGTTCGCTGACCGCGGAATCTCGCGACTGTGCACCAAACGACAACGCCGTCAGGCCGCCGATCGCGGCGAAGCCATCGGTCTCGGTAAAGCCGTCGACCTGCACCCGCTGTAGAATGATGCCCACGAGCGGGCCGTGTTTGAGATACGTCTCGACATCAACAGGCGGTGCCTTGGTGGGCAGGGGAGATGCAACGGTTTGGCTACCGACCGGAAGCTGAAAGTTGTAGCCAAGCTCGGCGGCGAACGAAGCGTTGGCTGCCGTTGGTGGCGCCGATATTCGATTGCATCGTGATGCCGATCGGCACGATGCGATTTTCATCGTAGTGCAGTCCGCCGTAGCCGGCGATGGCATCGAACCAGAGCGGGCCGCCGGTATACGCCGCATAGCCGCTCAACGCGTATTCGTTCTGGCGGAAATTGCCGCCGAGGCTGAAACTTTGGGTCGTCGTCCCGACCGAGACAGCCGCGCCGATCAGCCAGTGGGTCGTCACCAGATAATCGGCGCCGATGGTGACGATGCCGGGCGTGCCGGGGTCGGTCGGAAAGCCGGGATAGTTGTTGCCCATGCGCAACGATGAAAGGTTGCCGGTGACCCAGGCGTTGAAACTCCCCGGAGCGCGGCCGCGCTGCGAAATAGGTATCTGTTCGAAAATCGAATCGATGACCGTCCTGCGCGTTTCAATCGGGGCCTCGGCCAGATAGGAGATTTCGCTCGGCGCGACGATCAGGCTGTACTCATAATCGGCCAGGATCGTCTGGCCCGCTGTCGTCAGGTGCTGGTCGTCGGCAAACAGGTAAATGCTCTCGGCATTCGGCGACACCAGATGCGAGGGCGCCGCAGGGTTCGATGAACACAGCAGCGCCCAGGCGCTCGTGACACCGGGCGGTTGCGTGCAGGCGACGTTGGTCGTGTCGATGAACTGAAAGCCGAAGGCGCCCGGCGTGGCAGCGATCGCAAGCCGCACGGCGTTGTAATCGGCAGGAATGAAATTGACGCCGCTTGCCGCCAGATCCGACCACAGCGACTGGCTGTAGGTCAGCCGCGCCTGTCGGGTGGCCGGGATGCCGGGACCGTTGCCGGTCGGAAAGGAGAACGGCAGATCCGGGACCACGAAATAGCGCGCGCCGGCAGCTTGCAGGCTGGCTACGCCTGCGGCCAAGCTTGCGGCCGCCGATTGCAGATACGCGGTGGGGTTGGCGGGAAACGGCCCTGTCCCGGTGCCGCCAAGAGCGTAGGAAACGTCGTTGCCGCCCGAGCTGATCAGATAGATCGCGCCGCTGTTGGCACGGCCGCCATTGGCAGCCAGATAGTCTGCGATCTGGGTCACGGTCGGCGTTGCCGCCGTGAAGCCTCCGGTCGCCGCCGTGTTGATGGTGACGTTCTTCGCGCCAGACGTGGCGTAGTTGCTGCCGCCCTGATCGGCGGGGATCGCTGACAATCCGAACATGGCCGCCAGCGCCTCGGAACTGACCAGGCCGGGGCTGGTCGTCGGCTTTCCCGCGCCCGCGGCGACTGCGCTTGGCCACAGCGAATTGAATGTCGCCCCGCCGCCGGGTGAGTTGAGAATGCGATAAGATCCGCTATCGATGGTGCTGTCGCCGAAACCAATGAATTGACTGAACGACTGTGCGGCGGCCGGATTACCGGTCGCGAACAGCGAGATTGCGATAATAATGTGCCTATATTTCAATGGCCGAGCCCCATTCCGGCCGTGAATCCTGAATATCAAATGATTATATCGGGCGTGGCGCTCCCGGGCTGTAGCGGCGCGGCCACATCCCCGCGAAATTGCCGATCCAGTCCGGGGACGCAAATCATCGCGCGTATGTAACCAGAAAATAAAAATCGCTCCTCCTTCGTGCGGAGTTCCCGGCACAGGGCAGGTAAGCGGGTAACGGCAGCGCCGGCGCTGGACAAGCCATCATGAGGCTGCCAGTAAGGCGTCCCAAATCTCCCGTTTGGCTTGAATTATTTCGCGCAAGCCCTGGCCGTTCCTGACCAATTGGAGCGCGACACAGCCAGCCCCGACCCGGCTCAGCGATGGATATTGCGACAGACGCCGAAACCTTTTCCCGATCGACTTCCGCTTCGCCTTCGGATGATCGCGGCGGCAATACCGGGCCAGCGCCGCATCGCCCTTTGGTGTTTGTGGCGGCGCTGTCGACGATCTTCATGGTCGCCATGGAAGGAACGATCGTCGCCACCGCCATGCCGACCATCGTCGGTGCACTCGGCGGCCTCGATCTCTTCACCTGGATCTTCGGCGCCTACCTGCTGACGCAGGCGGTCCTCATCCCGATCTACGGCCGACTGTCCGACATCTACGGCCGCAAGCCGGTCCTGTTGTTCGGCATCGGCGTCTTTCTCGTGGGCTGCACGTTGTGCGGATTCGCGTGGAACATGCCCTCCCTGATCGTGTTTCGCGTCGTGCAGGGCATCGGCGCCGGTGCGCTGATTCCCGTCTCGCAGACCGTCGTCGCCGATATCTACACCGGCGAAGCGCGTGCCAGAATGCAGGGCTACATTTCCAGCACGTTCGGCAGCGCCGCCGTGATCGGACCGATGATCGGCGGCGTGCTCGCCACGCATGTAAGCTGGAAGGCGATCTTCTGGATCAATGTCCCGTTCGGCATCATCGCCGCTACACTGTTGACCATCGCGCTCAAGGAACAAGCGAGGAAGCGGCGCCACCAGATCGATTATATCGGTGCTGTGCTGATGGCGATCTGCCACCACGCTGATCATGGTTGCCTTGATCCACGCCGATACATTTAGCGTAGCAACGCTCACCGGGGTGTTCTGCGTCTCCGCGCTGCTGCTCGCCGCACTGATTTTCTACGAGAGCCGGACGGCGGAACCGATGATCCCGGTGCGCTTATACCGCGACCGCCTGGTTGCCGGCGGCAACTGGGTGGGCGCGGCCAATGGTGCGATCTCGATGGCGGTGATCGGCTTTCTGCCCGTGTATATGCGCGCGCTGATGGGATCGAGCACCTTGCTCTCGGGGGTGGCGCTCGGAACCTTGTCGGTGTTCTGGCCGTTCGGCGGTTTCGTCGGCAGCCGCCTCGTGCTGCGCATGCCCTACCGCTATTCCTCCACGATTGGCGGCATCATTCTCGTCATCGGAATCTCGTTGCTCATCACGCTCCATCCCGGCGCCAGTCCACTGCAGCCGATCATCGCGGTGGGCATCATGGGGCTGGGCATGGGTATTACCAACATTTCCTTCGTGGTCGCCATCCAGGCCAATTTCGACTGGACCCAGCGCGGCGCCGCGATGTCGAGTGTGTTCTTCTCCCGCATCATCGGGCAGTCATTCGGCAGCGCCGTGTTCGGCGGCATATTCAATGCAGGGCTGGCAGGCGGAACTGCGGCCACCGGCAGCGACTTCGTCCATTTGCTTCAGGAAGGCAGCCAGCAGATCGGCAATATCCCGGGCAGCGTTCTCGGGGCGCTGGCCCATACGCTGCACAGCATTTATCTCGTCAGCGGTCTGATCTCGGTCCTGGTGCTGGCAACCGTCTTTGCTTTTCCGTCGGCGCTGCGGCTGCTCGCAGAGGACTGACGCGCCCGCTACCCTCACCGCGGAAAACTAGCGTTGTTCAAGCCCTGATTCTTGGAACAGGCGCTTCGCCGAGACCCGTTCGGCCGACAGATATGAAGCGAACTCCTGCGGTGTGTTGAATACCGGAACGAGCCCCTGATCGAGCAGCCGGTGCTGGCGGAATTCCGGGTCTGTACTGATCGCTTTGAACTCCCGGTAGAGCTTGTCGACGATGGGGCCCGGCGTGCCCGCCGGCGCGACCAAGCCAAAATACATTTGTGGGGTGCCAGGGTGCCCAAGTTCGGCGAGGGTTGGCACGTCCGGAAGCAGCGGCGATCGCTCCTGCGAATTTACGGCGAGCGCGCGAACCGCGCCGCTTCTGATGTAGGGAAGCCAGTTCGGGATGCCCACGATGGAGACCGGTGTCGTTCCGCTCAACACACCCGTCACCGCTTCATTGCCGCCCTTCGCCGGGACATAGACGATATCGGCGCCGGTCTTCTTCTTCCATTCCTCCATGAACATCACCAGCGGCAACGACAGCGCCGAGAAGCTCAACGTTCCCGGTTTCTGCTTCGAGACCTTCGCCAGGTCATCCAGTGAGTGCACATTCAGCGCCGCGCTCGCGACAATGACCTGGGTGTTAAAGAACGGGTTGGTGATCGGCGTGAAATCCTTCGTCGGATCGTAACTCAGTTTCTTGTAGAGAAACTCGTTCAGCGTCAGCGTCTCGTTCGGCAAGATGCAGATGGTATAGCCATCGTTGCGCGCGTCCGCGCAGGCCCTGCCGCCGATATTCATGCCGCCGCCGGGGCGGTTCTCGACCACAAATGCCTGACCGGTTCGCTTCTGGAACTCGTTGCCCAGGGCACGAACGAAGATGTCGCTGGTTCCGCCGGCGCTGGTGGCAACAATCACATGGACAGGACGGTCCGGATAGTCGGCCGCGGATGCGGCTCCAGATATCAGGAGCGACAGGCCAAGGACCGGAAAAAGAGCCCGTATGCGCGTGATGTGGGTTGCCATCATTGCGCAGCCTTCACGTCCGCCTCGGAGAGCTTGAGAAGCTTCGCCGCGTTCTTCCAGAAAATCTTCTCCTTGTCGGCCGCAGGCAGCGGCAAATCCTCGACCAGCTTGATGGCGCGCGGTTTCAGCGTGGTCAGCGGCGGCGCATCGCTGCCGTACAGCACATGGTCGACGCCGACGGTATCGATGACCATGCGCGCTGCCGGCGCATGGTAGGTCACGGAATCGAAATACATCTTCTTCAGATAATAGCCGGGCTCATGCTTGATCTTCATCGGGCTGTACGAGCCGAGGAAATAGCACTCGTCCTGCAACTCGTAGGCGTAGTTCATCCGGCCGATGACCTCGCATATGCCACCGCCGCCATGCGAGCCGACCAGCGTGACGCGGGGGAAGTCCTCGAGGATGCCGCGCACGATGATGCGTGACAGCGCAAGGCAAAGATCGCCCGGGCGTCCGACGCTGGAGGCGAGCCGATATTCGCGCAGGCGCTCTTCGCCGAAGCCGACATGCGGCGGATGGATGAAAACCGGAACGTCGAGATCCTGGACTATTTCCCAGAATGGGCGCGCCTCATCATCGTCCGGATAGTGGCTCTTGTGGTTGGACTGGATAAGAATGCCCTTTAGTCCAAGCTGGCGGACGGCGCGCTCGACTTCCTTAATTTGCGCCGGTCCGCCGCAGGGCAGGATGGTGGCGAAGCCATAAACCGTGCCCTTGTATTTTTGCTGGATCTCGGCGGCGTAATCCGACCAGCGCTGTATGGCCTTGAGTTCCTCGGCTTCCGATTTGCCGCGCATGTAGTGGGCGGCATTGGTGATGACGCTGATGGCGACGCCCGCCCGGTAGTGGGCGTCCATGACGTTTTCGATCGTCATGGGGCATTTGCCGTCCCATGTGGGTCCGCTCTTGCCGTCCCAGGCAAGCGCCTCCGCCGCCGCTTCTTCCGGCGGATAGACGTGGGTGTGCCACTCGATGATCATGTGTTTTCCAATCCCTGTTTTTGCCGATGATCCTGTCGCGGCCTTAACGGCTGAAAGAAGACGGCGCAATCGACCAGAAGACGCGAGCAGGGCCAAAACGAAATCTATTCTGCCGCCATCACCTTGGCTGAGGCCCGCGCCTGCCGCTCCATCTGGCGCCGCACCTGGACGGCTTGGGCCGCTTCGTCGAGCGCCACGTCGGCGGCCTTGACGAACTGGCCCGCGGCGACATCGCACGTCAGTTTGACATGGCTTGCCAATCCGATCGGCAGTGCGCCAAGCGCAAGGCTGCGCGCCGCGGGGATGAGCTTGGCGTAGACCGTATAGCCGCCTTCGCCGTCGAGCATCTCGCCCGATTTCAGGTCGCGCTTGGCGACCGCGACGGCGTCACCGCGCCAGCCGCGGCAACATCCGGTCGGTTCGCCGCGCAGTGCGGCGCTGGCGATCGAGATCGACAGTTCGAGGCCGATCAGATGAAACGGCTTGTACATCGCCGCATAGCGACCGCTTGCATCAGTCGGCAGCCCGTATTGCTTGAAACACGCCGCAGCGTAGTCGTTCTGCGCCTTGAGCACGGTGTAGACGCCCCAGCGCAGATCGCGCGGCACGGGCTCACCGTCGCGCTTGAGCGACGACACCACCTCGACCATGCCGTCACCGGAGAGCACACCGCCGAGAGACTTCGGCCGCAGCATGTTTGCGAGTTCGTCTGCCCCGCACGGCGGGAACACCAGCCCGTCATGCGGCACGTCGAGGCTGCACGCATTGGCAACGGCCGCCATTTCGATCGCCGATTTGGTGCCGTCGAGAAACGAGTTGAACATCTGCGAGTTCATGCCAGCCGCGCGCGCCTCGCCGGCAGTGAGGCCGTAATGCTCCCAGACGTGATCGGGTGTCACGGCGTGATAGGCCGGCAGGTATTTGGTGCCCTTGCCGGCCGCGGCGACGGCGAAGCCGGCGGCGCGGGCCCAGTCGACCATTTCGGCGATCAGCGCAGGCTGGTCGCCATACGCCATCGAATAGACGAGGCCTGCGTTCGCGCGCCTTGGCTGGCGAGCCACGCGCCGGCGAGCGCGTCGGCTTCGACGTTGACCATCACGATTGGCTTCTTGGCGTCGATCGCTTCGAGCGCGTGCGCAATCCCCGCCGCCGGATTTCCGGTCGCTTCGACGACGACATCGACGTCATCGGCGCGGCACGCATCGCCGCCGCGCGCCACGAAGCGCGTGCGGGCGATACGCGAAGAGTCCCAGCCCACGGTGCGGCACGCCGCCCTCGCACGATCCGGATCGAGATCGGCGATGACGGCAACCTCAAGTCCGCTGATGAACGGCGCCTGCGCCAGAAACATCGAGCCGAATTTCCCGGCGCCGATCAGCCCGACGCGCACTGGCTTGCCGGCTTCGGCGCGCGCGGCGAGCATGGCGTGGAGATTCATCGGCGATTATCCAGAGCGCGCCCAGCCTTCGGGCAGCAGCCGCTCCTGCGGCAGGAACCGGCTCTTGTAGTCCATCTTGCCGGAGCCGCGGACCCAATAGCCGAGATAGACGTAGGCGAGGCCGAGTTCTTTCGCGCGGGCGATATGGTCGAGCACCATGAAGGTGCCGAGGGAGCGCGCTGACTCGTCCGGCTCGAAAAACGAATAGACCATCGACAACCCGTCGCCGAGGACGTCGGTCAGCGCCACCGCGATCAGGTCGCCCTGATGGGATCTGCCGTGCGCGGCGCTGCGATATTCGACAATGCGCGTCTCAACATGGCTGTCCTCGACCATCATCGCGTAGTCGAGCACCGTCATGTCGGCCATGCCGCCGTCGCGATGCCGCGAGTCCAGATAAGCGCGGAAGATCGAGTATTGCTCGGACGTCGGCACGGCCGTCCGCATTTCGCTGGTGATGTCGTCGTTGCGCCGCACGATGCGGCGCATGCTGCGGGTCGGCACGAAGTCGCGTGTCAGCACGCGCACCGAGACACACGAACGGCAGCCCTCACACGCTGGTCGGTAGGCGATCGACTGGCTCCGCCGAAAGCCGCCGTGGGTCAGGATGTTGTTCAGCTCGCCCGCGCGTTCGCCGACCAGGTGCGTGAACACCTTTCGCTCCTCCTTGCCGGCGAGGTACGGGCAGGGCGATGGCGCGGTCAGATAGAATTGCGGCGTATCGCGCGAGTGCTGGGTCACTGGGCGGTTTGGCTGTTAATGCCGGAGATTCGTCCGACGCAGAGTATAGCATCGCCCGGCAAGGGGGCGGCGTCAAAGCCAAATCTGTGCCGAAACCGCTCTCGGCCCCCTCGGGGAGAGCGGCCACAGGCAAACCAGTTCCCTTCCTGTAAAGTTGGTGGAATAGGGTGGGGCGACGATCGAGAGACAAGTCTCATGGTGACGCTCGCCGACATCGAAGCGGCCAGACGAACGATTGCCGGCCATGTGCTGCGCACGCCGCTGTTGCCGGCGCCGCCGCTATCGGCGCTCACCGGCGCTGAAGTTTTCGTCAAATACGAGAATTTGCAGGTTATCAACTCGTTCAAGGAGCGCGGCGCCTGCGTCAAGCTTGCGGCATTGTCGTCCGACGAGCGCCGCCGCGGCGTCATTGCCATGTCGGCCGGCAACCATGCCCAGGCGGTCGCCTATCATGCGCGCCGGCTGGCGATCCCCGCTACTATCGTCATGCCGGTGACGACGCCGTTCGTGAAAGTGAAAGCGACCGAGGCATACGGCGCCACGGTGGTGCTGCATGGCGAGACGCTCGCGCAAGCCCAGGCGCGCGCCGAAGCGATCGCGCACGAAGGCAATCTCGTCTGGGTCCATCCTTACGACGATCCGCTCATCATTGCCGGACAGGGAACGATTGCGCTCGAAATGCTCGAAGAGGCGCCGGACCTTGATGTGCTGGTCGTGCCGATCGGCGGCGGCGGATTGATTGCCGGCTGCGCCATTGCGGCGCGCGCCAAGAAGCCAGGCATCGAAATCGTCGGCGTCGAATGCACGCACTATCCGTCGATGTGGAACGCGCTGCATCGCGGCGAACAAAAACCATGCGGCGGCGCCACGCTCGCTGAAGGCATCGCCGTCGCCAATACCGGCAAACTCACGCTGCCGGTGGTTCGCGAATTGGTGAGCGACATCATTCTCGTCGACGAGCCGCTGCTTGAGCGTGCCGTCAATGCGTTCCTGACCTTGCAGAAAGCGATGGCCGAAGGGGCAGGCGCGGCCGGCCTTGCCGCCATGCTGGCGGAGCCGGAGCGGTTCCGTGGCCGCAAGGTCGGGCTGATCCTGTGTGGCGGCAATATCGATCCGCGTATTCTCGCTTCCATCATGGTGCGCGAACTGGAACGCGCCGACCGCATCGTGTCGTTTCGTCTGACCATCTCCGACAGCCCCGGCATCCTGGGCCGGATCGCGAGCCGGCTCGGCGAACTCGGCGCCAATATTCTTAGCGTCGATCACCATCGCCTGTTCCTCGACGTGCCCGCCAAGGGCGCCAAGCTCGACGTTACGGTCGAAACGCGCGGCCGCGCCCATGCCGAGGAGATCCTCCGCGTGTTGCGTGAGGAGGGCTACCACCCGGTGCCGATCGAGAGCGGTGCGGCGTTGGAATGATGACTTCGGAGGTCTCGCTGCAACAGGCAGCGCGCCAACGTTCACTCGTGGGCAGTATCGCCGGCAGTGTCGGTCGGCTGAGCAGGTGCCGATGATGGAAAACTTTCTTGAGCCAGTCGATCGGCGTCGGCGTCGATTTGGGCGCGGCGCCGCCAGCCGCATCGGGGCGAGGCTCGGGCAAAGGTACGTTTCCCGCCATCGCAAAACTCGCAGGCCGTTTGCGCGGCAACGGCACCGGCCCGGAGAGCGGCTCGCCCGGCGGCAACGCGTCCGCTGACGTCGGCGCAGGCCAGGCTGAATCCTGCGGGTGGGCCGAAGCCTGCGTGTCATTGTCGGGCGACTGGTTCGGCGCCCCGCTGTCAGTGGGAGCGGCGGCAGCCGGCGAACCGGGGGCTGCAGGTGTCGCGTCATCCGGTGCCGCACTTGACGGTGCCCCAACCGAAGCGGGCCTGAAGGCTGGCGTGGCGCCGGTCGGGGTCGCATCGGCGAATGCCGGCGCCGCAGTGGCGGCGTCGTTCGTGCCGGCGTTGGCAGGTGCACCGGACGGCGCAATTTCGGCGGTGTTGACGGATTGCGTTGGCGACTGCGGTGGCTGATCGGAGGCGGCCGCTACCGTGGTGTTTGCCGGTGTGCCGGAGGGCACGCTCGCCATCGGCTGCAAGGCCGGCGCGTGCGGCGGGCTCACGTGATTGCGCACAAAGACGGTGATGGTCCACATCACCACCGGGATGGCGGTCAGCACCGCCACCAGAATGATGATCCGCCGCAAAACCGGCAAGTACTGCCGGATATTGTCCTCATCGTCGCGCATTGTACGCCCGCCCTGTCATCGCATCGCAGGCCGGAATGGTCGGCATCCTCGGTACACGATACTTTCCCCGAGAAGAACTTTCGCCCGAAACCGTGGGCAAACACGTCTGCAACAGCGCCTTATGCGCCACCCGTCTTCAGCTTCTCCGCGACCTGCTGCGCAAAGTAAGTCAGCACACCATCGGCGCCGGCGCGCTTGAAGGCCAATAGGCTTTCCATCATGGCCTTGTCGCCGTCGAGCCAGCCGTTCGCCGCGGCAGCGGCAATCATCGCATATTCACCGGAGACTTGATAGGCGAATGTCGGCATGCCGAAAGTCGCTTTGACGCGGTGCAAAATGTCGAGATAGGGCAGGCCGGGTTTGACCATCACCATGTCGGCGCCTTCGGCGATGTCGAGTTCCACCTCGCGCAACGCCTCGTCGGAATTTGCCGGATCCATCTGATAGGTCCGCTTGTCGCCGGTGAGTGTGGTTTTCGAACCGACGGCATCGCGGAACGGTCCATAAAAGACTGACGCGTATTTGGCCGCATAAGCCATGATCTGCACATCGCCGAAGCCCGCTTCGTCGAGTCCGGAGCGGATGGCGCCGACGCGGCCGTCCATCATGTCTGATGGCGCGATCACGTCGCAGCCGGCATCGGCCTGAACCAGCGCCTGGCGCACCAGCACGGCGACGGTCTCATCATTGAGGATGACGCCATCGCTCAAGAGGCCGTCGTGACCGTGGCTCGTATAAGGATCGAGCGCGACGTCGCACAGCACGCCGATTTCGGGCACTTCTTTCTTGATGGCGCGGATGGCGCGGCACACGAGGTTGTCGGGATTAACCGCCTCGGTCCCGTCGTCGTCACGCAGCGCCGGATCGGTGTAGGGAAACAGCGCCACGCACGGGATCGTCAGCGCCGCGGCGCGTTCCACTGCCCGCACCGCTTCGTCGATGGAGAGCCGTTCGACGCCCGGCATCGAGGGCACCGGAGTGCGCAGCCGCGTGCCGTCGGTCACGAACAGCGGCCAGATCAGGTCGTTGGTGGTGAGCACATGCTCACGGACCATGCGGCGCGCCCACTCAGCGCGGCGATTGCGGCGAGGACGCACCGCCAGGTCGAGCCGCTCGTTCGCCTTGGCTTGTCTGATTTCAAACCGTTGTGGGCCGGGGAAGCCGGCCGCCGGCGTGGAGCGGCCGCTTTCAATTGGCCGGCCGAATTTAATCGCCATAGGGCGCTCCCTTGTGCCGCCTCCTTTTAGCCGTTCGAGACCTCGGCCGCCACTGGTCCCTAAGGCTGGTCATTGAATGGCCATATGCCGATCCTCACTGGGATTTCGAAGGGAAAGTTGACCGGATCGGGGGGGCCCCTTATCCCTCGCTCGCGTCGCGGCTAGACCGCATCGGCTACGGAATTCACTATGAGCGACCAACCCGGGCGGCATCCGGCCCGGCCGAGCGACCTGATCGAGCCGGTGCAGGCCAGCGCCGCCAAGGGGACGTGGACCGAGTATCTGGTGCTGTTCCTGCGCATCATGGCGGTCGTGTCGCTCGCCAAGGGCCTCTACCACTGGGGTCAGGTCTGCGGCATCGGCACCGCCGCCCGATCAGACCTTCGAGATGCGCCCGCTCGCCTGGCAGTCGGCGACTGCCTTCTTCGCCGTAATCGATCTGGTGGCGGCGGTGGGGCTGTGGCTGGCGGCGGCGTGGGGTGCGGTGGTGTGGCTCACCTCGACCGTATCGATGGCGGTGGTCGAGCTGTTTTTTCCCAAAGTCTACGGCACCAACATGGTCATCGTACTGACCGAAATGGGATTGCTCGCAGCCTATTTGGTGCTCGCGGTTCTGTCGGCGCGCGAGCGGCCTGTCTAGGCCTCCGCAGACATCAGATTTCAGATCTTTGCCGCCCGCAGCGCAGTGCGGATGCGCTGTGGCGTTGCCGGGATTTCGTCGATGGCGACGCCGAACGGCGACAGCGCGTCGTTGACCGCATTGAGAACGGCGGCCGGTGCGCCGATGGCGCCGCCTTCGCCCAGGCCCTTGGCGCCGGTGATCGAAGCGTCGGTCGGCGTCTCGATGTGATGCAATTCGAATGGCGGGATCTCGCGCGCGGTCGGGGGCAGATAGTCCGCGAGCGTGGCGGTCGCGATATTGCCGTCGGCGTCGTAGGCGATCTCCTCGAACAGCGCATTGCCGATGCCCTGGGCGACGCCGCCGTGAACCTGGCCGTCGGCGATCAGCGGATTGATGATGCGTCCGGCATCTTCGACCACCAGATATTTTTGCACGGCCACGCGGCCGGTTTCCGGATCGAGTTCGACGAACGCCACATGGCAGGCGTTGGAAAAGGTACCGGACGGATCGTAGTCGGCAGCTTCGCGTAGTCCGGGACTGATCTCGCCCTTGAAAATGTGCGTCTGATGATAGACGGCGCGCGCCAAGCGCCGCGATCGGCACGGCGCGGTCGGTGCCGGACACTTTGGCGCAGCCGGCGTCTATCACGATGTCATCAGCCGCCGCTTCCAGCACGTGGCTCGCGGCGATCAAAATCTTGTGCTCGGATCTTTCGCGCCGCCAACAGCGAGGCGCCGCCGGCAATGACCAGCGAGCGGCTGGCGAACGTGCCCCAGCCATAGGGCGTGCGGTCGGTGTCGCCGTGCACGACCCGCACCTCCTGCGGCGTCACGCCGATCTCGTCAGCGATGATCTGCGCCAAGGTCGTGCGCAATCCCTGGCCGTGAGGGCTGGCGCCGATGCGGGCTTCGATGCGGCCCGACGGGTCCATCTCGATCTCGACACGCTCCCATCCCGGCGTGATCTCCATGCCGCGCGCCGCGAAGGCCGGACTGCCGTAGCCGGTGCGTTCGGAGAATGCCGCAAAGCCGATGCCGCGATAGATGCCGCGGCTGCGTGCCTCGCTCTGTTGCGCGCGGAACGCCGGCAAGTCGGCGATGGCGGCGGCCTGTTCCAGCGTTTGCAGGTAGCTGCCTTCGTCAAAAACGAGACCGGTGGCGGAGGTGTAAGGGAATCGCTCGATCAGGTTGCGTCTGCGGATTTCGACTGGGCTAAGGCCGAATCCGGCCGCGGCCTTGTCCATCAGCCGCTCGATCGCAGTGGTAATGACCGGACGCGATACGCCGCGGTATGGCGCCATCGTGCAGGTATGGGTAGCAACACCCCGCGCGACACATGCATAAGCGCGAACGTCGTAGGGGCCCGGCAGCTCGGCAGCGGCCATCAGGGGTTCGACGCCGCAGGTCGTCGGAAAGCAAGAATAGGCGCCGATATTGGCCAGGATATCCCCCGACAGGGCGACGAGCTTGCCCTGCGCATCGAACGCGCCTTCGAGACGAATGTTCTGATCGCGACTATGAAAAGCAGCGATCAGGTTTTCGCGCCGGTCTTCGCTCCAGCCGACACTGCCGGAAAGTTTGCGCGCCAGCCACGCCAGCACGGCGTATTCGGCGGGCAGCGACATTTTCTGGCCGAAGCCGCCGCCGACATCGGGCGCCACCACGCGTAGATCGGACTCGGGCAGATCGAGCACGTCGGCAATAGCGGTGCGTAACAGATGCGGCATCTGCGTCGCGCAGGTCAGCGTGACGCGACCGGTGCCTGGATCGAAAGTGGCGTGCGCGCCGCGCGCTTCGAGCGGCGTCGCATTCTGCCGCCGTGAGCGTAGCGTGACATCGATGCGGCGATGCGCGCCCGCCATAGCCGCATCAAAATCAGCGGTAGCGAAACGGCTCTCGACCACGACGTTGCTAGCAACTCCTTCATGCACGCGCGGCGCATCTGGCTGCATCGCATCCCGGGCATCAATCACGGCGGGCAGGGTATCGATCTCGACGTTCACCGCGTCGGCGAAGTCTTCCGCCGCCGCCGCTGACGATGCCACCACGGCCGCGATAGGCTCACCAACGAAGCGCACCACGTCTTTGGCGAGGAGCGGCTGTTCGATCGGCTGATAATTGAACTTGTGCAGCATCGGCCGGATCGGCCGTACCCCGAGCAGATCGGCCGCGCAAAACATCTGCACGTCGCGTGGCGCCTTGACACTGACGATGCGGCCCGAGGCGACCGGGCTGCGGACAAAGCGCACCCAATGTGTCGCCGGCAGATCGGCCGTGAACCGGCCGCGGCCGGTCACCAGCGCGGGGTCTTCAAGCCGCCGGATGGCGCGGCCGACCCATTTTGACCCTGAGCCCTTGGTGACGGCTGCCATGGAGGATATCGGCTCAGTCCGGCTGAATGCGAAAGTCGCGCGGCAGCGGCGCGAACCAAGCGTCGAATATCTTCCTGGCCTCGCCGGATGTTTCAAGATCGACCAGCGTCCGATCGACAAAGCCGCGAAACTGTGGCTCGTCTTTTTTCAAGGCGAAGCCCGACGTGCGCGGCAGCTGGTAGTCGGCGATCAGCGCAAAATCCGCCGCGTGGCCGCTCTTTTGCGCGAACCACAGCACCAGCATCTTGTCGGCGAGAAACGCATCGACGCGGCCGTCGGCAAGTGCGGCGAATGCGGCGTCATAGGTGTCGAAAAACACGATCTGCATGGTCGGCACCGCGGCCTTGAGCTTGCCGTCGACGCTCGCGGAGCGCACCAGCGCGAGCTTCTTGCCGGCAAGCTGCGTGATGTGTTCGACGCCGCTTGCCTTGCGCACCAGGATCATGTGGGGCGAATTCAGATACGCGTAGCTGAAATCGACGTCGCCGGCGCGGTTCTTCGAGCGCGTCATGCCGACCGCAACCAGATCGACGCGGTCCTGTTGTAGCGCCGGAATGCGGTCGGCGTTGATGATGGAGACTTTTGCCATCGCGACACCGAGACGCTTGGCGATCTGCCCGGCGAGGTCGACGTCGTAGCCCACGATGCCTTTGGCGCCGTCGCGATAGGAAAACGGCGCCGAATTTTCGGTCACGCCGACGAGGAGCTTGCCGCGTGCCTTGATGGCGTCGAGCTTGCCGGCGCTGGCGGGCGCGGCCAGTGCGACGGCCAGCAGCAGGCCCGCGCTCAGCGGGCAAAGGAATATGGCGGCTAAACGCGGCATCGCCCCCTCCGTTGTCGGGGGATCATAACGCCGGCCGTGAGGATGGGAAAAGCGCGCAATACGCTGTGCTAAGGTCGCACCATTCGCGGGACGGAGAGGAATACATGGCGGCGCGGCGTGTGGCGCTTGTAACCGGAGCGACCTACGGGGTGGGCGCGGCGACCGCGCTGGCGCTGGCGCGCGACGGCTTCGATCTCGCCATCACGGCGACGAAACGGGAGAACCTGGCCGCGACGATGGAGGCGCTCGCCGAAACGGCCGCGCAGGTAATGCCGGTCGCGCTCGATCTGCGCGACGAGCCGAGCCTGGCGGCGAAGACCGGCGAAATCGTCGCCGCGCTCGGCGGGATCGATCTCCTGGTCAACAACGCCGGCGCCAATCTGCGCAAGGACGCTGTCGATGTCACGGCGGCCGAGTGGGACGCGCTGATGGATGTCAATCTGCGCGGCACGTACTTTCTCACGCAGCACGTCGCGCGCGCCATGATCGCCGCCGGCCGGGGAGGCTGCATCGTCAACATCGCCTCGACCTATGCGCTTGTCGGCGCGCCGGAGCGCTCTGTCTACGGCATCTCTAAGGCGGCGCTCGTCGGCATGAACCGCATGCTGGCAGTGGAATGGGCGCCGCACAGCATCCGCGTCAACGCCATCGCGCCGGGCCGGCTGGTCACGCCATCGCCATCGCGCGCCGGCAAGGGCGCCGACCCGGCCTATATGGAGGCGATGCTCAAGCGCATCCCGCTGCGCCGGCAGGCAAGCGTCGAGGAAGTCGCCGCAACGGTCGCGTATCTCGCAAGTGACGCCGCGGCCTCGATGACCGGTCAGCTCCTCGTGCTCGATGGCGGGTCTGACCGCGGCGTAGTCGGACGAAGCGCTATCCCTTCGGCCTACGCCCGGCGGCGCGCCTGCAGCTCCGCGGCGTCCTCTTCGTCGTCCGCGTCCTGGCGCGGAACCATGCGCGAGGCTTGGGTCGAGTTTGAAGAACCCGACGCACTCGTCCATGGTGCGCGCCTGCTGCTCCAGCATCTTGGCGGTCGCGGCATTCTCCTCGACCAGTGCCGAATTCTGCTGCGTCGCCTCGTCCATTTGCGTCAACGCGATATTGATCTGATCGATCCCGCTCGACTGTTCGCTGCTGGCGGTGGCGATGTCGGCAACGATGGCGGCGACGCTCTTGATCGAACTCGACAATTTCGTTGAGCGCGGAGCCTGCCTTGTTGACGAGTTCGACGCCGCCTTTGACCTGCGTGTTGCTGTTGCCGATGAGATCCTTGACGTCTTTTGCGGCCTGCGACGAACGCTGCGCGAGGCTGCGCACCTCGGAGGCGACCACCGCAAAGCCGCGCCCTGCATCACCGGCGCGCGCCGCCTCGACCGCGGCGTTGAGCGCGAGCAGATTGGTTTGCCGTGCGATCTCGTCGATCACGCCGATGATGTCGGAAATCTTGCGGGAGGCCTGCTCGATGCGGGCCATGGCATCGACCACTTGGGCGACGACCTGGCCGCCGTGTTCCGCGGCTTGCCGCGCGCTGCCGGCCGACTGGTTGGCCTGCTGCGCATTCTCGGCGTTCTTTTTGACGGTCGCGGAGATCTCTTCCATCGACGCCGATGTCTGTTCGAGGCTCGCGGCCTGCTCCTCGGTACGCTGCGACAGGTCGGTCGTGCTGGCTGAAAGTTCGGCGGTTGCGTTGGAGACTTCAGTCGTTGCGGTCGAGATTGTCGTTGTGGTCTCGTGCAGCCGCGTCATCGCGCTGTTGAAGTCGTCGCGCACCTGTCCGTATTTCTCGGGGAAATCAATCAACCGGAACGTGAGGTCGCCATCGGCCAGCTTCTTGAGGCTGCTGGCGAGCGTATCGACGATTTGCGCCTGTTCGGCTGCCGCGTCCTGCCGCGCCTTCTCGACTGCCTTGCCTTGCGCCGCCACCGAATCGTTGATGATTTTTGCAGCGACACGGAATGAGCCTTGCAGGCCGCCATACATGATGGTGCGGTAATAGATGTTGCGGCACACCGCCTCCATGCAGGCGGTCGCTTCGCGCACGAAGGCGTCGCAGCGATCGATCATGTCGTTGACCTTGTGCTGCACCTCGCCGAGCTTGCCGGGCTCGGTGATGCGCGCGATGCGCGCCTCGAAATTGCCGTGGCTGATTTCGCTGCATACCGTCGCGATCTTGTCGATCACGTCGATGTCGGCGTCTGCGTTTGCGGCCTTGCGCGTGCTCGCTGCGCCGGCTTTCATCAGCAGGAGCAGCAACACGGCGCAGGCGACGAACGCGGTCGCGACTGCAGCCGAGGCGAGGGGCAAACGGTGCAAATACTCGCCGATCACGGCACATGCCGATGCGGCGAGCGCAACAGCGCAAACCGCAATCGCGCTGCGGCCGAAGCTAAAGAGAGAAGACAAGCGCGTCATAGGTGGTGTTCTTCGATTTCACGAAATTGACGAGGAATTCGAAACTCGACGCCAGGGCCTCTTGTCCGTTGCGATGCTGCTTTTCCTCGCGGAGCACGCTGGCGTAGAGCGGGACGATCGTGTTTCGCACGATGTTGCGATCCGGCACGCGGCGGTTGGAGTGGTAGCCGATCACTTTGTGGTTGCCGTCGTAGGACGGCGTCACGTGCGCCAGTACCCAGTAGTAGTCGCCGTTCTTCGACATGTTTTTCACGTAAGCGAAGATCTCGCGGCCTTCCTGGACCGTGTCCCAAAGGAGCTTGAAAACGGCGCGCGGCATGTCGGGGTGGCGAATGAGGCTGTGCGGCTTGCCGATCAACTCTTCTTCGGTGTAATCCGCGATCTTGCAGAACGTCTCGTTGACGTAGGTCATGCGTCCCTTCAGATCGGTCTTGGAGACGATGATCTCGTTGTCGTCGAAGAATCGTTCTGTGTCGGTCGGTGTAATCACCGTGGTCATGACGCGCCGATGGCCCTTCAACCCAGCTTTGAGCGGCGCGCGACGGCCTAATTCAGGTGCGATGCGCGCTGCCTTGTTTGCTGGAATTTGCCGGGTCCCGCATTGCAAAGTGCTTAAGCGGGCCGGCGCGAAGCGGCTGAAATCGCATAACCTAGTATAACGGTGGCGTGGCGAAGCGGCGGAGCAAGCCCGCACACAGCCAAATCCAGATCGAATTCACCAGCCCCGCGGTTCGGCCGCCAGCGCAGGCAGCGCTTCGAGCGCCGTCATCAGCTTCTTTTCCTCGCTGGCGGAAAGCGGCAGCAGCGGCGGGCGCGGCGTACCGCAATCGCGGCCCATGACGCGTGCCGCGGTTTTGAGCGCGGCAACGCCGCCGGCTTTGAGCATCTGGCGCAGTGCGGCGACCTCTTCCTGGACCGCGCGCGCCTCGGACAATTCCTGGGACCGGCACAGATCAAACAGCCGGCGAATGAGAGTGGGCGCAATCACCGCGAGCGGTGCGAACATTCCGCGTGCGCCGATCGCGGCTGCGGAGACTAAAAGCTCGTTGCCCGCGAGCAGCATGAAATTCTGCCGCACAGGCGCAGCGTCGGTCAGAAGCTCGATCATGAATTGCCAGTCGAGGCTCGAATCGACGACCCCGCAGAAATTCGGCCGCCGCTCGATCAGTTTGACGGCGAGAGCGGCATTGATCCGGGCGCCCGCCATGTCGTCGGGCGCATTGAAGACGAAGAACGGAATATCGACCGCCGCGCCGATCTGGGTGAAGTGCTCCAAGATCATCGCCGGCGGCGGCGTCCAGTAATACGGCGTGGTGGCAATGACCGCGGCCGCGCCGGCGTCCTGGGCGGCGCTCGCCAGCGATGCGGCGATGCCGGTGCCGGCATCGCTCACATGGGCGATCACCGGAGCGCGCTTGGCCGTGCAGTCGACCGCAAACTGAATCAGCGCGCGGCGTTCCTCGTCGGTGAGACTTCACGGATTCGCCGACGTGCATCGGCACGGCCAGCGCCTGAGCGCCGTGGCGCAGATGGAATTCGATCATCCATCCGTACTGCTCGAAATCGATCTGGCGATCGTCGGAGAACGGCGTCAGCGGTGTGTGAACGAGGCCCGGCTCGAACGGCATTGCGCAATCCTGATCCTAATCGTCATTGCGAGGAGGCCCGAAGGGCCGACGAAGCAATCCAGGGCGGTTTTCTCTGAGCGAGCCGAGCTGGATTGCTTCGCTGTCGCTCGCAATGACGAACGTTGTGGTCACCAGCCGTGCGGCTCGGTGTCGATGATGCCGAGCTCTTCGAGCTGGGCGCGGATATAGGCCTGACGCTCGGGCGTGGCGGTCGGCAGCGGCGCGCGCGTCGGGCCGACCGGGCGGCCCATGATCACCATGCCACCCTTGAGGGAGGACGGGTACTGATCCTTGAACAGGTGCCACAGCCGCGTCATCTTGAATTGCAGCTCGCGCGCCTTGCCCCATTCGCCGGCCACGCAGCTGTCGAACAGCTCGTTGCACAAATTCGGACAGATCGATCCCGCTGCCGAATACGAGCCGACGCCGCCAAGCGGCACCGACGGCAGCAGAAACTCGACGCCGGTCACCATGGCGAAATTCGGCCGCAGCGCCAGCACCGCGCGCGAGATTTCCAGAAACTTCTCGCTGTTGAAACTTGCTTCCTTGACGCCGGCGAAGTTCGGCAGCTTCTCGATCAGCCGCGCCATCAGCTCGCCGGTAATCTCGACGCCGTTGAGATAGCTCGGCGAATTGTAGGACAGCACCGGCAGATCGATCGAACCGCATAGTCGCACAAAGTAGGCCTCGATCGCCTCCAGTGTCGGCGCCCAGAAATACGGTGTGATCGCCAGAATGCCGTCGGCGCCGATGTCCTGCGCGTGCCGCGCCAGCGCCATCGTATCCTCGACCGCGAGCGCGCTGACGTGGATCGTCACCGGCACGCGCCCGGCCACGACCCTGACGGCCGCCTCGGCGAACAGCTTGCGCTCGGGGATGGTCAGGCTGAGTGACTCACCCTTGTGGTGCGGCCACGAAATCGCCGGCGCGCCGGAGCGGACATGGAAATCGAGCACCTTCTCGAAGGTCGGCAGGTCGAGCGAGAAATCTTCCTTGAGCGGCGTGACCGGGCTTTGCATGACGCCGCGGAATTTATTCGGCAGGTTCGCAGCAGCCGGCATTATGCGGCCTCCTTAAAATCGCGGCGGTTCGCCGAAATACGCTTGGCGGATGACCTCGGCAAGGTCGGCTTTATCAACGGGCCGCGGATGCTCGATCTTGATCTTGCTCACCACCTCGACGGCCTTGGCGATATCGTCCTCGCGCAGCCCGAGCCCCTTCAGCCCTGTCGGCAGGCCGATGCGTACGTTGAGATCGTAAAGCCCGCGCGCCGCGTCGGGCACGCCAAGCGCGCGTTTGATGCGCGTCATCGCCTCGGGTGCCGCCGCGGCATTGAAGCCGATGGCGTAGGGCGTAGCGACTGCGTGGGCGTGGGCATGGTCGAGATCGAACCACTGCCGCACGCGCTGGGCGATGGCGTGTTCGAGCCCGACCTCGGCGCGGAAATTGGCCGCGAGCCAAGCGCCGTAGGCGAGGTCGGTGCGGGCTTCGAGATCGCGCGGACTGTCGACGACGCGCGGCAGGCTGGCGCCGATGCGGCGCGCGGCTTCCTCCGCCATGGTCTGCACGACGGGATTGGTGTCGGGCCCGTAGAGGCTTTCGACGGCGTGCGCCATTGCGTTCATGCCGCTCGCCGCCGTCATCCGCACCGGCAGATCGAGCGCGAGTTCGGGATCATAGATCGCGGTCGCCGGCAGCGCGGCGCGGCTCTCACCGCTTTCCTGCTTGTCGGCGATGCCGATGCGCCAGCGCGGCGCCATTTCCGAGCCCGAATAGGTGGTGACCATCGCGATATAGGGAAGTTTGGTCGCCACCGCTGCGGCCTTGGCGAGTCCGATCGGCGAGCCGCCGCCGATCACCACGAAGCCGTCGGCCTTATGCCGCTCGATATCGGCGAGGACGCGATCGAAGGCCTCGCGCGGCATGTTCGGCGCCGAGGCATCGCACAGGCCGGCGCAGCGGTCTGCGACCGAGGCGGTGGCGCGGCGTGCCATTCCGGCGCGCGACGGCGAGCACAGCACGACGAGACGCGTGATCTTGTGGTGGTCCGCCTCGGCGCGCAGCGCGGCAACGGAGCCGGCGCCAAACACGATGCGGATCGGGTCGGACTGATAGGTGAATTGCGACTTCATCGGGAGAGGGTTCGGCAATGAAGGGCGGCGGACGCGCCGCCGCGGTGAGGCATGAAGGGTGCGCCTTCATTATGCCCTTTGCCGAAAGGAAGCGAGTGCCGATCGGCGGGTGCGGCAAGCGCCGCGCGCGCCAGAGCCCGTAGTTCGCTTAAGCGTGCGGCCAGTGCCGGTCGTGGAACCAGGCGCGATAATCGCCCATCTTGGCACGCTGCGCCGTCGGTGCGTGGCGCTTGCAGGTCGAGGCCTCGTCGCTGCCCGGCGCGGCGCCCCAGCGCATTTCGACGCAGTCATTGGGATTATACGCCATTTCCAGCAGGGCTTCGCGATCGACCACGTCCTTGAGCGTCAGCGTCCAGGTCGAGCCGTCGCTGCGCGTATAGGTGAACTTGTGCGCGGCGAGTTCGGTCACGAGCTTGTCTTGCAGCTCGGCCTTGACGTCGGCCGGGCTCTTTCCGGCCGGAATGGCGAAGCGCTCGGGGTGACGCTCGACGCGTTCCGGATAACCGGTCACGACGTCGAGTGCGACCAGCAGGCGGAAATCGCGCGCCGGCGTCGAATAGTCCTCCCAGGCGCCGGTGGTCTCGAAGATCGATGGGCCCGACGACGGCATGGTCACCTCGCCGTGCGCGCTCGCTTGGTATTTGCGGCCGTTCTCGACCGCGATCACGCGAGTTTTCACCTGCTCGTCGAGTGCCGCGATCGCCTCATCCATCGCCTCATCGGGATTGAGCGGCGAGGGCGACATCACCTCGTCCATCTTGTCGTAGAAATCCTGTTCGCCGATCTTGGTCTGATCGAGCGAGAAGTTTCCGTAGTCCGGATTCTTGGCAATCTCGGCATTAGTCAGTCGCCGCAGCGCGCCATTCTTCTCGCGCACGATCGGACGAAAATGCTTGAAGCCCGGGCTGCCGAGCGAAGGCTGGTGCACGAACAGGAAATTGCCGCGCCAGAACCGCTTGCGGGTGACGGTACCATCGGGCTCGGCGTCGACGGCGAGGAACACGCCGGCCCGCTCGCTGGTCTGCGGCACGCGTTTCACCAGCATCAGCACATGGCCGTAAGGGTCGGCATAGACGGTGCCGGGCCGCAGCGCGTCCTGGGTCAGCGGCACCATGTAGAAGTCGGTGTTGTCATCGGTGCCCGACACGCGCACCGAACCGGTGTGCACCACGTCGCCGACGATGCGCAGATATTCGCCAAAGCGCGGCGCGAGCGGCAGCCGGGTGAGCGACGGCGCCGACTTGCTGCGCGATGCGGGCTTCTCGGGCTCGGGTGAGGACGACGGCGGCGGCGGGTTTGACGAGAAGATCCGCAATAGGCCGGGCGTGCTCGATTCGGTGGGTTCAGGCGCCGGCGCCGGTGGCGGCCCGGCAGACGCGACCCGCTCCGGCGGCGGTGCCGGACGGGTGATTTCGGGATGCAGGATGTCGAACCACTGATAGCATTTCGGCGGTGAACCGGCCATGCCGCGCGAGCAGTTCGAATAGGCGAACGGCAGTCCCATCTTGAACGAGAAATACGCGCGCAGGAAATAGACGAAGTCGGCGCAGTCCGGCTTCAGCGACTTGATCGATTTTTCTTCGTCGAGACCGAGATAGTCGAACAGCATGTTGCGCGACGGATCGCGCAGCACCTCGAACCACACCTTCCACGACGGCTCGGCGCTCAGCGGTGCATCGAACAGCTTCGCGATCCAGGCCGAGAACAGGTCTTCGTTGGCGCGGTTCCAATTGTTGCGCAGCGGCCAGACGCTCGCCGAGGTGGCGCGAAGTCCCGCGGGCTTGCGCGCGGCGACCGTGATGTCGTGGGTGACGCTGCCGCAGCCGTCGGTTTCGTGGTCGAGCGCCAGCGTCGCGTGCCAGGTGCCCGCGGCCGGGCTGGCGACTTCGGCATACCAATAGTACGGCGGGCCGCCCTCGCGATCGGTGCGATTTCGCCGCCACGGTTCCATCGGGCCCGATCAGCGACAATTGGGCATCGAGCGGTTTCTCGGCGGCGAGCAGGACCCGCAGCGGCTCGCCCTTCCACGGCTCAAGCGGCGCCGGCAGGACCGCAATCTGCAATGCGTCTTCGCATTTTGCAGCGGTGCTTTGGGGCTGCGCCGTCTGGGCGCTGGGCGGCCGGCGAGCAAACAGCGGTCAAGATGCCGCCAGTGGCCAGCAGCAGCGCCGCCGCGGCGGTGGAAAATCTTCGTCGCGAAATCACGTGAAGGCCCTCGTTCCCCATCTGAGCCGTAGTTTATGAGTAGCGCCAGAGCTTTGGCTGAATCAAGGCAACTGGGGATAGTAATCCTGTCAGTTCCGTCCCGCGGCCATGTTGGCGACTTCCTTGGCCTTGGCGGTGCAGGCGGCGAGCAGGAAGCCGAGATCGGTGCCGGTCGAGACGTAACGGGCGCCCATGCGGACGTATTCGGCGGCAAGGTCGGGCCGTGTGGCGAAGCCCCCGACCGCGGCGTATTTGCCGTGGTGGCGGCAGGCCGCGATGGTGGTCGCATAGGCCTCGCGCACCCGCGGGTGATCGTACTGGCCGGATAGGCCCCAATCGGCCAGCAGGTCGTTGGTTCCGATCAGCACCATGTCGACACCGTCGACGGCGAGAATTTCGTTGGCGTGTTCGATCGCAGCGCCGCTCTCGAACTGCACGATCACCATGGTGGCGGCGTCGATCGCCGCGTAGGCCTGCGCGGCCGGCAGCGAGCGGTATTGCAGATGGGGCAGGGGTCCGGCGTTGGAGCGGTCGCCAAGCGGCGGATATTTGGCGGCACGCACGTAGGCCCGCGCATCGGCGGCGGACTCCACATGCGGGGCGATGATGCCGAGCGCGCCAGCATCGAGAATGCGCTGCACGTCGCCCGGCCCGGGCACGCGCACGAACGGCGTGATCCCGGCTTCCAGTGCCGCCATGCAGATCTGGCTCGTCGTTTCCAGCGAAAAGCTCGAATGCTCCATGTCGACATAGAGGCTGTCGAAGCCCGCGGTCTTGGCGATGCGCGCAATCTCGATGCCGCGAACCAGCCGCACGGTCATCGACGAGACGACCTCGCCGCGGGCAAGCTTTTCCTTGACGTGATTGCGCACAACGCCGGTTTCTTTTGTCATTCTTGTGCCCTCCCGATTGCCGTGACCTTCTTGGCTGACAGTAGCCGCGCGAGGCGATATTCTACCAACCAAAAGGGAGACGCCGCCGTGAATTATTCGACCGAGTTCGAGTCAATCCGCAACCAGGTGTCCGACCAGGAATGGCAGGCGCGACTCGATCTCGCCGCGTGCTACCGGCTGATCGATGCCTACGACATGACCGATCTGATCTACAATCACGTCACTGCGCGGATTCCCGGCACCGAGCATCTTCTGATCAATCTCTACGGTCTGCTCTACAAGGAGATCACCGCGTCGAGCCTGGTCAAGATCGACGTCGAAGGCAATGTCGTCTGGAAGCCCGATACCGACTACGGCCTTAACGTTTCGGGCTATGTGATCCACGGCGCCATCCACAAAGCGCGGCCGGACGTCGCCTGCGTGTTGCACACCCACACCCGCGCCGGCATGGCGGTCTCGGCGATGAAGTGCGGGCTGCTACCGCTGTCGCAGACCTCGATCCGCTTTGTCGGCCACATCGGCTATCACGACTATGAAGGTCCGGCGATCGATCTTGAGGAGCGTGAGCGGCTGGTGCGCGATCTCGGGCCGCATGATGCGATGGTGATGCGCAACCACGGCCTGCTCACCTGCGGCGCCACGATCCAGCAGGCGTTCAACACCATGTATCAGCTCGAACTGTCATGCCGCTCGCAGGTCGACGCCATGGCGGCGCGCACCGACCTGACGATGCCGGGCGAGAACGTGCTCGCCCACACCGCGCATCTCTATCAGCCCGGAGCGCGCCGGCCCTACGGCGTACTCGAATGGCCGGCGATGCTGAGGCTGCTCGCCGCCGAGCAGAAAAACTCCGGCTATCCGCCGTATTGGCATTAGGCGCGCAGGACGTGCGTTACGCTGGCGCGAGCGTCGTGGCGAGAACGCTTTCCGCCCGCTCGATGACGGCCTCGGCCGGCAACTCTTCCATGCAGATGTGGCCGTGCGTGCAGTTTTTGAGCCGCCGCAGATAGCACGGCGAGCAGGGGAGCTTGCGCCGCGCCACCGCATTGTCACGGTGATAGGGCCCGGCCCACACCTCGTCGCTCGGGCCGAACAGGGCCACCACCGGGCGGCCAAGCGCGACCGCGAGATGCATCGGCCCGGAATCGTGCGCGATGCAGATCGCGGCGCGGTTGATCAGCGCGGCAAGCTCGCTGAGCGTGGTTTCGCCGCTCAGATCGATCGCGCCGGGCGCGAGGCGCGCGATCGCTGCGCCGACATCGCGCTCGCGCGGCGCGCCGACCAGTACTGCCGCGTAGCCGCGGGACATGAAATAGCGCGCCACTTCGGCGGATTTTTCGTCCGGCCAGCGTTTTGTTTGCCAATTGCCGCGCGGCGCGATCACGGCGAGCCGGTCATCGGCGACACCGCGCTGGCGGAGCAGCGCCGCAACGCGCTGGTGCGCCGCATCCGGAATGCCGAAGGTGAAATCGGTCGGGCCGGGTGCGAAGCCGAGCAGATTGCCGACGCTCTGATAGTGGTCGACGACGTGCACGTCGAGCGTCGGCAGCGGGATGTGGTGGGTGTAGAACAGCCAGGCGCCTTCGCGGGCGCCGTGCCAGGCGTGATTGCGGAACTCGTCGGTCACCGGCCGCGAGTTCGCCCAAACCTCGGGCCGCTCCTTGTCGAAGCCGATACGCACCGGGGCACCGCTGACGAATGCCAGGAACGCGCTCCGCGACTGGCAATGCAGGTCGATGGCGAGGTCGTAGCCGGTCCGCCGGAGTTTTGCGGCCAGCCGCGCGTAGCTTGTCAGCGCCGACCAGGCCCAGGGCGGCGCGCTGGTGTCGCGCTCGAAATCGATGACATTGTTGAGGGCAGGGTGGTGGCGCAACAATTCGCCGATCGCGGGCGTCACCAGCCAGTCGATCTGCGCGTTCGGGTAGCGGCGGCGCAATTTGTTGAGCACCGGCAGCGTGTGCACCACGTCGCCGACCGCCGACAGCTTGATCAGCAGGATTTTTTGGAAATCGCGGCGGCGCAGTTCGTCGAGGGGAAGCTTCATCAGTCTCAGGCGCGGCCCGGCAGGATCATCTGCAGCACGCGCTTGAATGACGCCGAGGTATGATGGCGCAGCATCGCGATCTGCTTGTTGCCGGCCGATGTCAGCCAATTGAACTGGATGACGCGGCGCTCGCCGGAAAACGATTCATGGCCGTGCCAGGAATTGTCGCTGCGTTTGAACGCCAGCAGGGTGCCGGCAATCGGCGGCACCTCGACGATGATGTCGTTGAGATCGCGGCCGGAGCGCAACAGCCGCAGCCGGCCGCCCGCATTCTCCCAGTTCTCGATTCATGTAGATCAAAACGGTGATGATCTTGGTCTTGGAATCGGTATGGATCTTGCCGTCGGCCGCGTCGCAGCGGCCGCGCACCGTGGTGATGGTCGGCCGGCCGGTGAGATCGAGCTTGAACTTTTCCTCGAAAGCCTCACGGAACTCATCGCTTTCGAGTTCGTCCAGGAGGGTCTGGAAGTTCCGGCCGAAAGTCACCTGATCGGTCGGAAAACTGCCGGGAGAGGCGATTTTCGGATAGTCCGCATTGATCGCGGCGAGGCCCGCGGTGCTGACGAAGCCGGGCACCACGATATGCGCGAACGGCTCCGTTGCCAAAGGAGTCGCACGCAACGCGTCAAGCCTCAGATATTCCGTCATTATTCCTCGCCCGGTACGCGATCGAAGTGGGATGCTAGCACCACGCGCCAGTGCCGTAAAATCAATCGTCAGCCTCGGTCATGACTGCCAACGTGGCGCGCCCAGGGTTCGTCACACCACGGGCGAACGCCCGCCATCGACATTGATCGCCGTACCGGTGATGTAGCCGCCCTGCTCCGACGCCAGAAAACAGGCCAGATTGGCGAATTCCTCAGCTTCGCCGACTCGGCCGCGCGGAATCTCCTTAATCGTGCGCCTTGTAATATTCATCGAGCGCCACGCTGGTCCGTTTCGCCCGCTGCACATGCTGGTCGGCGCGGATGATGCCGACGAGCATGGCATTGACCAGCACGTTGTGCGGCGCCAGCTCCTGCGACAGTGCCTTGGTCATCGCCATACCTGCCGCACGCGATAGCGACGTCGGCATGCTGTTGGGCCGCGGCGCCTTGGCGCCAATGTTGAGCACATTGATGCGGCCCCAGCGCCGCTTCTTCATCTGGGGGTGACCAACGGGATCAATCGCACCGCCGCGAACAGCTTCAGTTCGAGGTTGTCATGCAGGATGTCGTCGGTGAGCTTGTGGAACGGCGTCGCTCGTGACGTTCCCGCATTGTTGACGATGATGTCGACCTTATCGAAGGCCCGCATCGCTTCATCGTAGGCGCGCTGGATGTCGGCCGCCTTGCTGACATCGGCCGCACCCCCGATGACGCGTGTCTGCGCCGACTTCTTGATCGCCGCGACCGCTTCCTTGATGGCCTCCAGGTCGCGCGCGACGATGGCGGGCGGCGAGCGCGAACATGAAAACTGAAAACCGAGACACAACTTCAGGCGGCGACGACTGCTCTATACAGCTGCCCGCGGGTGAAATTTCATCGAGCGCGCGCGTCTCTGATCGCCTGCCAGACGCGCTGCGGCGTGGCCGGCATGTCGATGTGCTTTACTCCAAGTGGCGCGAGAGCATCGAGCACCGCGCCGATCGCGGCGCAAGGCGCCGCAACGGTTCCCGCCTCGCCGGCGCCCTTGACGCCAAGCGCGTTGGTGCGGGTCGGCGTATCGTCGAGCCATGTCTCGATGTCAGGCAGATCTTCCGCTCGCGGCAGACTGTAGTCCATCAACGATCCGCTGAGGAGTTGGCCTGAGCCACGCTCGTAAATGCAGTGTTCGAACAGCGCCTGGCCGAGTCCCTGCGCGACCGCGCCCATGGTCTGGCCGTGCACGATCATCGGATTGACCGCGCGGCCGACGTCGTCGACCGCGACATAGCGGACCAGAACCGATTGCCCCGTCTCCGGGTCGATCTCGACCTCGCATACATGGCAACCGTTCGGCCAAGTGACGGCCTCGTTTCGATGCAGCTTCGCGGCCGAAAGCGGCTGCGTCGCCGCGAGGTCCTCGAGCCCGACGTCGCGGTCGGTGCCGGCGACGACGAAACGCCCGCCCGAATAAACAATGTCCTCGGTCGAGGCTTCGAGATGCACCGACGCACGGATGCGCCCCTCGGCGATCAGAAGCTGCATCGCCTCGAACGCCGCGGCCCCCGCCCTGATCATCGAACGCGAAGCAAACGTACCGACGCCTTGTGCGATCCTGTCGGTATCGCCGGCGATGATGCGGACTTTATCGAACGGCACGTCCAGCGTCTCGGCGGCAAGCTGCGCGAACGTGGTTTCGTGACCTTGACCCTGCGACTGCGAGCCGATGCCGAGCACGATCGTTCCATCCGGCTTCGCCTCGGTGATGGCGTATTCCTGCGCGACGCCGCCCGCGCCTTCGATGGTGTAGACGAGTCCGATGCCGCGCAGCCGGCCGCGCTTTGCAGCTTCCTTCTTCCGCGCCCGGAACCCGGCCCAGTCGGCGTAGTGCAGCGCCGATTCCAGCAGACGCGGAAAATCGCCGCAGTCGCAGATGCCACCGGTCGGTGTGGTGAAGGGCATCGCGGCCGGCTTTACCAGATTGCGGCGACGGATCTCCGCGCGGTCGAGACCGAAGCGCGACGCTGCCAAGTCCAGAAGCCGCTCGACCGCATAGACGTCCTCAAACCGGCCGACGCCCCGATAGACGTTGATCGGCACGGTGTTGGACACATAGCCCTTGAAGTCGAGATAAGCCGCTGGAACCGCATACGCGCCCGCCAGCATCCGAATGACATTGCCGACCGTCGAATTCGGCTGACGCGGGACGACATGCGCGCCCATGTTGCAGCGGCCACCCACACGCAGCGCGAGGATCTTGCCGTTGCGATCGAACGCCATCGCGGCTTGCGTCACATGATCGCGCGCCTGAGTGTCACTGACGAAGCACTCCGTGCGCGTGGCGCACCAGTGCACGGCGCGGCCGAGCTTAAAGGCCGCGTAGGCGCACGCGATGTATTCGGGATAAGTGGTCGAGCGTGCGCCGAAGCCGCCGCCGACGTCGCCGGTCGTCACTCGCACGCGCTCTCGCGGCAGGTTGAGCGCGTGCGCAATGCGCATCGCCTGTTGATGCACGCCCTGCGAGCCGAGCTCGACCGAAAGCCGTTGAGTTCCGGGATCGTAAGAACGCAATGCAGCTGCGCGGCTCCATGAAATTGATGATGAGCCGATTATTGATGACCTCGATCTCAACGACCTGGGCGGCGTGCGCAAACGCGGCGTCGGTCGCGCTCTTGTCCCCGGCTTCGATGGCGAACAGCAGGTTGCCGCGGAGCTGGTCCCAAACAAGCGGCGCATCCGGCTTTTCCGCATCCTCGATCTCGATTACCGGGCTTAACGGCTCGTAGTCGACCTGAACCGCCTCGGCGGCATCGCGCGCGACCTGTTCCGTGGGCGCCAGCACGAGCGCTACCGCCTCTCCAACGTGGCGCACTTTGCCGACGGCAAGCGCGCGCCACGGCGGAATGACCACATCGTTGGTGAAGCTCGGAAAACCGGCGCCAAGCGATTCAACCGGGTTGAGGATCGGCCGTACGCCGTCCGCCTCCAGATCGGCGCCGGTCATCACAACGACACCCGGCAGCTTCAGCGCACCGGCGGCATCGATCGCACGGATTCTCGCATGCGCGTGGGGCGAACGGACGAACGCGACATGGAGACAGTCGGACGGGGCCGCGTCATCGGTGTAGCGTCCCTGTCCAGTCAGCAGACGCTGATCCTCGACGCGGGGGATTGAATCGCCAATACGTCCGAATTTCGCGCCGCGTGGCGGTGAAGAAGGGTCTTTCATCGCGGCGTCTAGGCGAACAGCGCGAGGTCGATGACATCGCCCATCTTGCAGTAACCGGCGTCGCTCGGGTGCAGGCCGTCGCCGCAGTCGTCCACCGCGCGCATCTGGGTCGGGATTTCGGGATCGCGCAACGCGGCGTCGAAATCGGCGAAAGCGTCAAACACGCCGCTCTGCCGGACCCAGGTGTTGACCGCGACCCGGTGCTTTTCCCGCGTCGGATTCCAGGCATTGGCCATGTAGGTCTCGTTGCCGAACGGCGTCAGCGTCGCGCCGATGATCTTGATGCCGGCGGCGTGGGCGCGCAGCGCCATCTGCTGCAGGCCGGCGATCATCTGCTCGGCGGTGACTTCTTCCTCGGGCTTCGCCCACCGGTTACGCAGATCGTTGGTGCCGAGCATGACAATGACATGCGTGACGCCCGGCTGCGCCAGCACGTCGCGGTCGAAGCGCCGCAGTCCGCTGTCGCCGCGGATATCGTGCAGGATGCGGTTGCCGCCGAGCCCGTTGTTCATGACGGCGGCCGGTCTGCCGGCGCGGGCGATGAGCCGGCGCGCCAATTGATCCGGCCAGCGGCAGAAGGCGTCGATGGTCGAGATATTGCCGTCGGTGATCGAGTCGCCGAGTGTGACCACGCCTAGCGTGTCGCCCGATGCGAGCACGTCGATACCGCAAAGAAAGAACCATTGGTCGGTCAGATTGCCGACCGGCATCACCGTCGCAGCGGCGTAATTGCCGGGTGGCGAGATGTAGTTGGTCTGCCTGGCATAGCGGCCGGTGATTGCGAAATTCGCCAGCACTTCGCCGGGCAGATGGAAACTGACGGTGAGATCGGCGAGCGGCGCAACGGCAAGCTCGACCGCATCGCTGTACAGCACCGCGCCGGCAGCGATCGCTGCCGAAGTCGCGGCCGCCGAAGGTGAGCTTGCGGCCGCTACCCGCGACGATCGCCGGCCCCTTGTCGCGCACCGCGATCGTCGCCGCGCCGATGACCAGTGGGCGATTGCCGTACGCATTTGAAATTCGCACGCGGAGCCGCTCGCCGCCCATGCTGACGCGCGGATTCAGGCGGATCGTCTGGTTGTTGAAGCCGGCGAAGCCTTCCGCCGGCGCCGGAGCCGCCGTCCAGGTTCCGACCCAATGTTTGTCGCTTGGCATCGTCATCCCCCGCTTTGAATTTGCCTTCGGCCGGAATTTTATTGGCCGCGCGCGTCCTGTATCGCCTGCCACACGCGCTGCGGCGTTGCCGGCATCTCGATATGGCGCACGCCCAGGTCCCACACCGCGTCGACGACCGCGTTGATGACGACCGCGAGCGCCGGCACGGTGCCGCCTTCGCCGGCCGGGCGGATGCCGAGCGGATGGGTGGTGGAGGGGATTTCGGAGAGTTCCGTGGCGTAGGGCAACAGATCCGAGGCGCGCGGCATGGCGTAATCCATGAACGAGCCGGCGAGCATCTGGCCGCTCTCGGGGTCGTAGCAGGCATGCTCCATCAGCGCCTGGCCGACGCCCTGGGCGATGCCGCCGTGGACCTGGCCGTGGATGATCAGCGGATTGATCGCGCGGCCGACGTCGTCGACCGCGGAATAGTTGACGAGCTTGACCGCGCCGGTCTCCGGATCGACTTCGACCTCGACGACCTGGCAGCCGTACGGAAAACTCGCTTCTGCAACGGTCTTGTCGCACTCGGCGGCGAGCGGGCCTTGCAGATCGGCCGGCAGATCGCGGCGCTCGGCCGCGGCGCGCGCCACGTCGAACAGGCCGATCGAATGGTTGGTGCCTTTCACCGTGAAGCGGCCGCCTTGAACTCGATGTCGGCCGCGCTCGTCTCCAAGAGATGCTCGGCAATCCTGGTCGCCTTCTCGATCACATCGTCGGAGGACTTTTTGATCACGATCGAGCCGAGCCGCATGCCGCGGCCCGAATGGGCGCCGCCACCGACGGTGACGCGGTCGGTATCGCCGGCGATGACGCGCACGGCTTCGATCGGCACGCCGAGCCATTCGGTGACGAGCTGGGCGAAGCTTGTCTCATGGCCCTGGCCTTGCGAGGTGACGCCGATCACCAGTTCAACAACGCCTTCGGGCTTGACGAGAATTTCAGCCTTCTCGCGCGGCACTCCGGTCGAGATGTCCACGTAGTTGGCGACGCCAATGCCGCGGCACTTGCCGCGCCGCTTGGCCTCGGCGCGGCGTCTCTTGAAGCCAGTCCCAGTCGCCAAGCTTGAGCGCCATCTCCATGGCGGCGCCGTAGTCGCCGCTGTCGTATTCCATGCCGAACGGATTTTTGTACGGCAGCTCCTTGCGCTTGACGAGGTTGCGCCGGCGCAGCGCCACGCGATCGTAGCCGCATTCGTGCGCGGCGAGATCGATCAGCCGCTCGACGACGAAGATCACTTCGGGGCGGCCGGCGCTGCGATAGGGGCGGGTCGGTGAGGTGTTGCTCAGGGTGGCGCGGGCGCGGAAATGCGCCGCCGGCATGCGATAGATGCTCGACATCATCTGCACGCCTTTTTGCACCATCGAGTAGTTGGTGGTGTGACCGCCGAGATTGCCGAGATTGGAGCCGCGCATGGCGAGGAAATTGCCCTTGTCGTCAAGCGCCAGCTCGGCTTCGACCGCGAGATCGCGCGCCTGATAGTCGGACAGAAACGACTCGTGGCGCTCGATGATCCATTTCACCGGCCGTCCGACTTTCTTCGCCGCCCACGCCACCAGCGCGAATTCGGCATAGATCATGCCGCGCGTGCCGAAATTGCCGCCGACGTCGCCCATCAGCACATGCACCTTGTCGGACGGCACGCCGAGGATGGTGGCGAGGTCGTCCTTGAGCCGCACCGCGCCGCCGTTGCCGGCGTAGAGCGTGTAGCGGCCGTTCGCCGGATCGAAAGCCGCGAGCGCGGCGCGCGGCTCCATCGGCACGCCGGTGACACGGCGCACCCAGGTTTCGAACCGCGTGACGTGCGCGGCGCGAGCGAATGCCGCGTCGGTCGCGGCGGCATCGCCGAGGCCGGCGTCGAAGCACACATTAGAGCGCGCCGCCTCATGCACGCGCGGCGCATCCTGCCGCGCCGCCGCGCGCGTCTCGACCACGGCCGGCAGCGCCTCGTAATCGATCTCGACCGCCTCGGCGCCGTCCTTCGCGGCGTTGACCGTTTCGGCCACCACGATCGCTACCGTTTCGCCGACGAAGCGCGCCTTGTCGGTCGGCAGCGGATAATGCGGTGCCGTGAAAGTTTCCGGGGGGTGCAGCTGGATTTCCGCGGGATGCGCCGACCACACCTTGTGCGGAATGGGTTGCAGACCGTCGGCGACGAAGTCGGCGCCAGTTAGCACGGCGAGCACACCGGGCGTCTTCAACGCCGCGTCCTTGGCGATCGATCGGATGCGGGCGTGGGCGTGTGGCGAGCGCAGCATCACCGCGTAAACCTGCCCGGGCAGATTTTCGTCGGCGGCATAACGGCCGCGGCCGCGCACTAGCCGCAAGTCTTCGCGGCGGCGCACCGGCTGGCCGATGCCGGAACCATTTGCAGGCAAGTCCATGCCGTCCTCATTACGCCAGTTGGACAGCGAGATTTGTAGCAATCGCGCGCGGCGATGGGGAGGGTCGATTGGCCGCGTCGACGAACTCGGGGAATGGCTTGCCACGCTGGCCGGCCGATGAGCGGAACGGCGCTTTCGATCAAGCCAGGGAGGCGCCGATAGGGTCGCCGTCAGCGGCGGGCCCCATCGGCGCCTCGAGGAGCGGGCGTCACCGCCTGTGACCGCCGCGCGCGAGGATGACCGGAGCGGAGGGCTTGCCGATCGGCTTGTGGAGGATCGGATGAAATACGATCGGCTGGTGGTGGATCGGGGGCAGCGGATGAAACACGATGGGCGGTGCGCTGATCGGCCTGGGCGTGGGATGTCTGCCGATCGGCGCCGGGTTTTTGGTCACCGGATTGCCGGGGGCGGCAGCGACAGGGGTTTTGCTGATCGGTGCCGCGACGGGCGACTTGCCGACTTTGCCTATATCCGGCGACACCACAACGCATTGCCCATCCAAGCTCGGGCACCAGATCACGCCGCCGCCATCATATACGATCGTGAACGTGCCGTTGTTTCCAATAGTGAGACTGCAATCGTCGCGATCGATGCACGACTGGGCCACTGTGCGTCCATCGGTTGCGTGCGCGGGCGCGAGCATCGCGATTGAGGTCAAGCCGAGCGTGAGCGTCAGTGCGAGCGGGCGCGAGAGGTTGGTCAACATGGTCGTCTCCTGTGTTTGGTCGTCCCGTCTATCGGGGCGTGATGATCAGGAGGGTAGGGAGACGCCGTTGCGGCCGATGTGTTGGCCGTCACAAAAAGGTCGATTCCCGTGCCACGCGGCGTGCGTGGGCCAAATGCGCAAGCGCCGCCGTAGCCGCCCGAGGCTTGGCTAGGTTCGTACGGCTCTGTTAGGCTGCCGACGCGCGCTTTTTTTGGGGAGAGAAATGGCGTCAAGCTGCAGGATCGCGATTGTCGGCGGTGGCCTGGCCGGACTGGCGGCGGCACAATCGCTCAAAACCTTCGGATTGAAGGCGGAGGTGTTCGAGCAGGCTCCGGCGCTCGGCGAGATCGGCGCCGCGGTCAATATCAGCCCGCAGGCCGTCAAGGCGCTGCAGGCGATCGGGCTTACCGACGAGATCGCCGCCGTCGGCACCGCGTCGCCCGGCATCTACACCCGCAACATGCAGACCGGCGAGTTCCTGGAATTCCACGATCGCCACAAGGCTGGCGCGCGTTTCGGTGCGCCGTATTTCACCTTTCACCGCGCCGACCTTCTCGATGCGCTCGCCACCGGCCTTGATCGCAGCAACATTCACCTCGGACACCGCCTGACAGGACTTGAGGAGCAGAGCGACCGGGTCACGCTCGCCTTCGACAATGGCGACGCACGTCGAGGCCGAATACGTGATCGGCGCCGACGGCGTGCGCTCGGTGATCCGGCAGACTTTGTATGGCGCCGACAATCCGACCTACACGGGCCAGATGGTGTGGCGCGCGCTGCTCGACAGCAAGGATGTGCCGTTCGAGGCCATCGAGCCGACCGGTCACGTCCAGTGGGTCGGGCCCGGCTGCCATCTGCTCGCCTACTACATCCGCGGCACCAAGATGGTGAACATCGTCACCCAGGAAGACACCGACAAATGGGTCGAGGAAAGCTGGTCGACGCGCGGCGATCCGGACGAGATGCGGCTGAGCTTCCCCAATCCCGAGCCGCGGCTGAAGCTGTTGCTGAGCGTGGTGACCGAGTGCTCGAAATGGGGCCTGTTCACGCGGCCGCTGACGCGCAACTGGGGCCGCGGCCGCATTCAGCTGATCGGCGATGCCGCGCATGCCATGCTGCCCAATGCCGGGCAAGGCGCCGGCCAGGCGTTCGAGGACTCCTACATTCTCGGCCGCTGGCTCGAGGCCTGCCCCGATCCGGTCGAGGCGTTCGCCAATTTCCGCCGCATCCGCATCCCGCGCGTCCACGGCGTGCAGCGGCTCTCGCTCGCCAACGCGCGCTTCAAGCACATGCGCGACAGCGCGGTGCAGAAGGAATCGATCACCTCCGGCAAGACCAGCGTCCACGGCAACGCCGACTGGGTCTATGGCTACGATCCGATCGGCACCTGGGACAAGGAGCCGACCGTCCCGACCGCCTACGCGGCGTAACGCGAGCTCAGTGGTCGCCTTCGATCTTGACGCCGGCGTCCGCCACGATCTGTTTCCAGCGCGGAATCTCCTTGCGCAGGAACACGGCGAATTCGCCCGGCGTGTCCCCGAGCGGGTCGATGCCGATCGCTGAAATCTTGGCCGCGAATTCCGGGTCCTTCAGCGTGCGCCCGATCTCGGCATTCAGCTTGTCAACGACAGCCTTGGGCGTGCCCTTGGGCGCGACGGCGGCGATCCAGGCGGTGATATTGAAGCCGGGCAAGCCCGCCTCGTTTAGCGTCGGAATGTCGGGCGCGATGTGAGCGCGGCGCAGGCCGGTCTGGCCAAGCGGATTCAGCCGATGGTCTTTGACTTGCGGCATGGCCGGTACGGGGTCGCTGAAGACAAGCTGCACTTCGCCCGAGATCGCGGCCATCAGGCTCGGCACGCCGCCGCGATACGGCACATGCGTGATCGAGACGCCGGCGAGCTTGTTGAAGGTGGCAAGCGACAGATGCGCGGTCGAGCCGTTTCCGGATGTGCCTGCATTGAGCTTGCCGGGCTCGGTCTTGGCGAGCGCGATCAACTCCTTGACGTCCTTGACTGGCAGCTTCGGGTTTGCCGCCAGGACCAGTGAATTCTCGCCGGCCAGGATCACCGGCTCGAAATCCCGAATGGGGTCGTAGCCGAGGTTTGGATAGAGTGCGAGATTGGTGGTGAGCGGCGAATTCGTCGACAGCAGCAGCGTGTAGCCGTCGGCAGGCGCCTTGGCGACGACGTCGGCGCCGACGCTGCCGCCGGCGCCCGGGCGATTGAGGATCACCACCGGCTGTCCCCAGGCGGCGGTGAGCTTCTGCCCAAGCGCGCGCGCCAACAGATCAACCGTTCCGCCAGGCGTATAGGGGACGACGATCTGGATCGGATGATCGGGATATTCGGCGAGCGCGGGGCTGGCGCACGCGAGCAGCAGCGCAGCAACGAAAAGTCTTCCAAAGAACTGCATGATCCTGTCTCGTTATTCGTGGTTTGTCGCTGTTGGATTAATGGCGTCGTGCGAAACGATCGCGGTCGTGCGGCTGCGAATAGTCGACGCTTGGGCCGGCCGGGATGATGCCGTTGGCGCCGACCGGGCCGGTCTTGCTGTAGACGCCTCGCTTCATGCCGGCGATGTCGCAGACCGCGGCGATGCCGGGCGTCTGGTACAGCTCGCGCAGATAGTTCGAGAGGTTCGAATACTCGGTGAGCCGGCGCAGGTTGCATTTGTAGCCGACGTAATAACAGGGATCGAAGCGAACGAGGCTCGGGAACAGCCGCCAGTCCGCCTCGGTCTCGGTGTCGCCGCACAGATAACGCTGTTGCGACAGCGTCGCTTCCAAGCCGTCCAGCGTCTCGAACAATAGCTTGACCGACCCGTCATAGGCTTCCTGCGAGATCGAGTAGCCGCAGCCGTTGACGGCATTGTTGACGCCCTTGAGCACCAGCGCGTTGGTGGCGTCGATCTGCGGCCGCAGCGGCTCGGGATAGTAGTCCGGCGTCGGCTCGGCCAGACCGGCGAATGCGGTGTTGAAGATGCGAAGAATCTCGGACAACTCGTTGTTGACGACATGGCAGGTCTTGGCGTCCCACAAGGTCGGCACGGTCACCCGCGTGGTGCAGGCCGGATCGGCGATCGTATAAAGCTCGTGCAGGAAACGCACCCGCCGGTCGGTGCCCGGCACGACGTGGCCGGCTTCGCCGAACGACCAGCCCTGGCCGCCGGCCTCCTGAAACGTGTTGGTCAGAGTGACGAACGGCTCGAGTTTCTTCAGCGTGCGCATCAGCGTGGTGCGATGCGCCCACGGGCAGGCGACCGAGCAATACAGGTGATAGCGGCCGGGTTCGGCCGGAAATTTGGCGCCGGCTTCGTTGGCGATGCGATCGCGAAAAACGGAATCGCGTTTGAAATACAGCCCCTTATCGTCGTGGTTGAACAGGATGTTCTCGGTTCGCCACTGTCCGTCGACGAGTTGGCCCATTGGTCCCGTTTCCTCATGCGCAAGGCGTTGCCCGCATTTTTATCGTGTATGCTCTAACACATGAAGCAGGGGCGGCAACCGACTTGGCGGCCATGGTGCTGGCCGATACCAGACGCGAGCGTTGCGGTGCTTCTGCTCGCAGGCGTTCTCGCTCCGGCGCAGGCACAGGACGTTCGCGGCATGCAAATCTGCACCGTCGAGAAGCAGATGGAACGCCGGACGTCGTGCCTGCAAGCGAATGTCGAGTTCCTGCAGCAGGCGATGCTCAAGCTGAGCCGCGAAACGCAGGCTCAGATCGACGGTGAGGGCAGGGCGCTGGCCGCCGCCCGCGCCGAGATCGAGACGCTGCAATCGACAGTGAAAAAGCTGCAGGGCGAATTGGCGAAACTGCAGGCCAAGCCCGCGCCGCCAAGCAAGAAATAGGTTCTGGAATCCGCCATTTTGTGACGGCGATCACATCGGCCATGCCGGCTCCATCGCATGCTCCTCCCACGAAACGAGCGCATCGGGCGCTCGTTCCAATCGAAGGAGCAACATCATGAAATCGTCAATCGCAATCGTTGCGGCGCTGGTTCTCACCTCGCTCGCGCTTATCCCCGGCACCGCTTCGGCGCGCGGCGGCGGCCACGGGTCGATCGGCACGGGCCAGCTCGGTCACGGCGGCAATCAGGTCCACCCGGCCTACAGGTATGGATGGGGCTACGGTCGCGGCTGGTGTTACTGGCACCCGTACTCCTGCTACCGCAACAGCAACCGTTAATCGGAGGGCGAACAGAAAGCAGTGCGTCGATTTTCCGGACGACGGCTGGATGAGCCCGCTGCGCGATAGCGGGCCGGCACATCTCATCGTCCGTCATCTCTTGTGGGCCTCAGCGGCGAAAGCCTTCGCCCATTTGGCGATGTCCGCCTTGATGTAGTCGGCGAACTCCTTGGGCGAGCCGCCGATCGGGTCGGTGCCCTGCTTCTTCAGCGTCGCCTCGACTTGCGGGACCTTCAGTCCGTCGTCGGCAGCGCCCGCGAGCTTGTCCACGACCGCGGCCGGGGTGCCCTTCGGCGCCAAGAGGCCGATCCAGATGCCGGCGTCGTAGCCAGGCATGCCTGCCTCGGTGAGCGTCGGCACGTCCGGCAGAATGGCGGCGCGCTTTTGCTGCGCCACGGCGAGCGCCTTCAGGCGACCCGCCGCGACATACGGCGCCATCGTCACCGCGACCCCGAACATCAGCTTGATGCGCCCGGCCAGCAGATCGACCACCGACTGGTTGCTGCCGCCCTGATAGGGGACGATGACGATATTGGTGCCGATGGCTCTGATTGAACAGTTCGGCCGCCATCTGACCCGCAGTACCAACACCGGACGACCCGAACGTCAGGCTGTCCGGCTTGCTCTTGGCCAGCGCGATCAGTTCCTTGAGATTGTTCGCTGGCACCGAAGGGTGCGCCGCCAGCACATTGGGCACCATGCCAAGGAGCGCGACCGGCGCAAGATCGCTGCCGAGATTGAACGGCGCATGCATCTGCACCGGGTTGAGCGTGTTGGCGACGGTTGCCATGAACAGCGTATACCCGTCGGCCGGCGCGCGGGCGACGAATTCGGCCGCCGTCATGCTGCTGTTGCCGGGGCGATTTTCAACGATGATCGGTTGCCCGAGCCTGGCCTCCATTTGCTTGCCGACCAGACGCGCCAGCACGTCGGCGGCCGACCCTGGGCCAAATCCGACGACGATCCTGATCGGCTGCGTCGGATAGTTCTGTGCCTCGGCTGGAATGCTGCAAGCAGCAAAGACCACGGCAAGCGCAGCGCAAAGCGCTGCGACGTTACGATAGCGGCTGACCATGGCTTAGCGCTTTTTCGGCGACCAGCGGTACGCTTTGGCGGTCGCGCCGCCCATCAGCGTCGCGCGTTCGCTCTCGCTCAGCCGGTCGGTGATACGGAACGGCTCGACCGCCTGCTCGTAGTTGACGACGGCGAAAGCGCGGGTCCAGTCGGTGCCCCACAGGCAGCGGTCGAAACCCCAGGCATCGAAAATACGCGCGAGCGGATCCCAGATGTCCGGGAACGGATACGGCTTCTGCGAAAGCGTGCAGGCGCCGCTCACCTTGATGACCGCATTATTTCGCTTGGCGAGTTCCAGAACCTTTGGCAGGTCGGCCCATGGCTCGCTCGGTGCTGGCGGCGTGCGCGGCTGCAGGATACCGAGATGGTCGATGATGAATCGCGTGTTGGGATGACGGTCGATCAGCGTCGTGCCAGCATCCAGGTTGCCCCAGAACAGCACGTTGACCGGAAGGTCATGCTGCGCGGCCGCGCGCGCGATGCGATCGAGGCCGGGATCGGCCGGGGAGCGATCGCGACCCGGCTCCTTGGTCAGCATGATGCGAACGCCCACCGCGCCCGGCGATTTCTTCCAGTCGGCGATGACATCGGCGTTTGCCGGGTCGTCCGGGTCGATCGGCTTGACGATGGCGAAGCGGTCGGGATGGGCGCGCTGCACTTCCACCGCATAGCTCGCGTCGTAGCGGTACATCGAAAAGGCGGAGATGAAGATCGCGCCGTCGACGCCGACCTTGTCCATCGCGGCGCACATCTCGTCGCCGGTGACGTGAGGCGGCCAGTTCGGCACGTTGTGCCACGGCCGCTTCGGCGTGTTCGCCTCGTAGGCGTGAACCTGGGAATTGATGATGGTCATCGGGAAGCTTCCTCATTGCTCGGGCATTGATCCGGACAAAGCCTGTCCCCGACCCGATCGGGGATGAATGCCGGTTTCCGATAGGATGATGCTTAAGACGGTTCGCTATCGCAACAGATCGCGAAAGCCGTGTCCAGGTACCGTAGCGGCGGGCCTGGCGAAGCGCGAAGCGAAGCTGCCGACCCGTTGCCCACTCCTGGCTCTGCCCATCGGTGGACCGGCGCGTGCCTTCCGCGCTAGCTTCCGCGGCGAACGCAAACATAAAAGCCAAGGCGAGGAAACGATGAGCGAGGCAGTCGTCGACGTCAGCGCGGTGCTGGACCGCCAGAAGATCACGGGCTTCAACATCGGCCTCGTTATCCTGGCTTTTCTTGTCATGATGACCGATGGCTACGACCTCGGCGCCGCGGCCTTTGCGGGGCCGGGGCTGATCAAGGAATGGGGATTGCGCGGCCCCGAACTTGGCATCCTGCTCTCGAGCTCGCTCGCCGCCGGCTTCTTCGGTCCACCGCTACTCGGCTATCTCGCCGACCGTTTCGGGCGCAAGCGCGTCATTGTCTGCGGCGCCTATGCGTTCGGCCTGTTCACGCTGGCCGCGGTCGCGACCTCGTCGCTGAACCAGCTCGTCCTCACCCGCATCCTGACCGGGATCGCGCTTGCCGGCACGCTGCCGATCATGGTGGCGCTGATCAATGAATTCGCGCCGAAGCGGGCGCGTGCCACCATGGTCGTTCTCATGTTCACCGGCGTCACCTTCGGCGGCGGTTTGCCGGGCCTGATCGCGGCGAAATACATGGCCGCGCATGGCTGGCGCATCCTGTTCTGGGTCGGCGGCATCGCGCCGCTGTTGATCGCGACGGTGCTGCTGATCGCGCTCCCGGAATTGATCAAGTATCTGACGCTGCATCCGGCGCGGCGCGCCGAATTGGTCGCTCTGCTCAAACGTCTCGATCCGTCGCTGTCGATCGGGGTCGACACGCGCTTTATCATCTCATCCGAGCAGAACAAGGCGCGCTTTTCCTTCGGCGCGCTGCTGGCGGGCCCGCTCGCGGCGCTCACGCCGCTCTATTGGATGTCGAACCTCGCGGCGCTGATGGTGTTCTATTTCATCAATCAGTGGATGCCGACGGTGCTGTCGCATTCCGGCGTCAGTCTCGAGCAGGCTGCGATCGCCACGACGTTGTTCCAGTTCGGCGGGACGCTCGGCGGCCTGCTGTCGATGCGCATTCTGGACCGCTACGGTTTCCTGCCGGTGCCGATCCTGTTCGCCTGCGCCATCCCGATCGTCATCTCGATCGGCATTCCGGGTCTGCCCCCGCTGGCTCTGATCGGGCTTGTCGCCTGCGCCGGGTTCTGCCTGCTCGGCTTGCAGTTCGGCAATATCGCGACCGAGGCCAACATCTATCCGACCTATATCCGCTCATGGGGCATCGCCTCGAATTTCGCTGTCGCGCGCATCGGCGGCGCGCTCGGTCCGCTGCTCGGCGGCCTGGCGTTCGGCGCGCGGATGCCGGCGCAGCAGATTTTTTTGATAGCGGCTGCGCCCCTCGTCGTGGGCCTCCTGGTGGCACTGCTGATCGTGCCGCGCTATCGCGCGCAGCTTCAGCGGCAGCACAGCGAGGCGGAGGCCGCAAATCTCGCGCGGCAGAGCGCGGCATAACCGGCCGTCTGGATCGCCGCTGCGCGTAAAGTGGCTTACGTAAAAATTCGTAAGGACAACGACGTAGTTCGAAAATGAAAGTGCATAGGACAAAATCAAGTTTTGGCGCTTAAGGACGTTGCCCAGGCCGCGTGCAAAAAGTCGGCCGTTGCAGGGCAGTGTCATGTGGCCGTTTGTTAGAGTCGCTATCGTAGCGCTGATGTTGGCGCCCGTTGCAGTGCGGGCCGAACCCATCAAGCTGAAACTTGCGTTTTTCAGTTCGGATCGAACGCATCTTTATCGCTCGATCGTCAAGCCGTTCATCGATGCGGTCAATGCCGAAGGCAGGGGCCTGGTCGAGATCGATCCCTACCTCAGCGGCAAGCTCGGCGGCGATCTGGCGGCGCAGTCGCGTCTGGTGGTCGATGGTACGGCTGACATTGCCTATGTGGTCGTGCCGTATGAGCAGAAGCGCTTTCCCGACACCGCGGTGATCGAATTGCCCGGCCTGTTCGCCGACGCGCGGGAGGCAACGCTTACCTTCACGCATCTGGTTGAGAATGGCACGATCCGGGACTTCAAGGACTTCTACGTCATCGGAGCGGTGGGTTCGCAGCCGGAAAGCATTCACCTGCGCCCCGCCGTGTCGTCGCTTGCCGATCTGAAAGGCAAGCGCATCCGTGCCAACAATGACACCGAAATTGCGGTGATGAAGCGGCTCGGCATGATGCCGATGTTCGTGCCGCTGCCGCAGACCGCCGACGCCATCAGTTCGGGACAGCTCGACGGCGCCTATGCGCCGCCGGTGCCGATGGTCGAATTCGGCATCGGCCGGGTGACCGCATATCACTACATGCTCGGGACCTCGTCGGTGCCGCTGATGCTGGTCATGAGCCGGAAACGGTTCGATGCGCTGCCTGCGGATGTCCAGACGCTGATCAAGAAATACAGCGGCGTCGGGCTCGCCATGCAGACCATCCAGATCGACCAGAGCTCGACCGACCTCATCATGAATCAGCTCCAGTCCGACCCGAAACGCAAGGTGATCTTCCCGCCGGCCGCCGACATGCGGACCGCAAATTCCGTGTTCGAGTCTCTGGTCGACGGCTTTGCCGCGGCCGATCCGTATCGGGCCAAACTCATCGACGCCGTGCGGATGGAGATCGCGAAGCTCCGATCGGAAAATTGATCGCGCAAACACTCATCATCGATGTCGTACCTGTCGGAAATCACCTGGCGCCGCGGCCTCACGTTGCTGATCATCGTTCTGACCGCGCTGACGGCCGGGACGTGGGTGACGATGCAGTGGACGACGATCCGGCTGGTGCATGAAGACGCGCGCGCCAATGCGCACGACTGGGCGGAGTTTTTGGCCGCGAATGTCACCGATTTGAAGGAGATCGCCGCCGGCGAACTGCCCTCGGTGACGAGCACGGCATTCCTGGATGCGGCGCGCAAGTCGCGTCAGGTGTTCCGCTACGTCATCTATAATCGGCGGGGTTACTCGCAGTTTATCGCCGACCGTCGCCAGATCGGCTCTGTCGACATGTCGGAACTGAGTGCCGAGGCGGCGCGCGCCGTCAATACCCGCCAGACCGTGATTGACACCGCTGAGGGTAACGATCCAGACACCCCGGAATATTTTGCGCGCGCCTACGTGCCGGTGATCGTCGATGGCCAGGCTGTCGGCGCGGTGGCGGCTTTCGTCGACGAGACCGATCAGCGGACGCTGTTCCAGAATACATTTCTTATCGCGGTGGTGGCACTGTCAGGGCTGACCGCACTGGCGTTCGCTATCCCGGCGATCGCGTGGTATCGCCGCACCCGCGAGAAGCAGCACAGCGATCGGCGTATCCGTTATCTCGCTCATCACGACGCGCTGACCGGGCTGACCAATCGCGCTCGGCTGATCGAGCGGCTGGAAAACATCCTCGCGATGTTGCCGCCGCTTGGAACCCAGCTTGCGGTGCACTTTATCGATCTTGATCATTTCAAGGACGTCAACGATTCGCTCGGCCACGATTGCGGCGATTTTCTTCTGCGGAACGTCGCCGCGCAGGCTGCGCAGTGTCGTCCGCGTCGATGACGTGGTGGCGCGCCTCGGCGGCGATGAATTTGTCGTCCTGCAGGCGCATGTCACATCAAAAGTTCAGGCGCAGCATTTCGCCGATCGGATCATCGCGGCTCTCAGTCAGCCGCTGCATTTCGGGCAGCATCAGCTGAGGGTCGAGGTGACGATCGGGATCGCCATGGCGCCGCGGGACGGCGACACGGCGGAGCGCGTACTCAAAAGCGCCGATCTCGCGCTCTACACCGGCAAGTCCGCGGGGCGGCACTGCGCGCATTTCTTCACGCCGGAAATGGACGATGCGCTGCGCGAGCGCCTGTCGCTGGAAAGGCTGCTCCGCGACGCGGCCGCAAGCGGCCGCTTTGAACTGTACTACCAGCCGGTGTTCGAAAAGGGCGGCAGCCGGCTCGTCGGCTACGAGACGCTAATGCGCCTGCCGGCGCCGGACGGCTCGCTGATCCTGCCGGAGCGGTTCATCGCCTTGGCCGAGGAGATGCGGCTTATCGACCGGATCGGCGCGTGGGTTCTCAACCAGGCCTGCCGGACGGCGGCGACCTGGCCGTCCGATCTGACGGTTGCGGTCAATCTGTCGCCCGCGCAGTTCGAAGCGGGCGACATCGTCGAAAGCGTCGCCGGTGCGCTGAAAGAACTCCGGCCTCACGCCGAGCCGGCTCGAGCTGGAAATCGTCGAAAAGCTCCTGCTCGACAGCAGCGAGGCCACGATGCGGCAGTTGCACGCCCTGAAGGAGCTCGGTGTCTCCATCGTCATGGATGATTTCGGCACGGGTTATTCCAGCCTGGCCTATCTGTGGAAATTCCCGTTCGACAAAATCAAGATCGACCGCAGCTTCATCCAGCATCTGGCGAATTCGGGCAGCCGCGAAGTCGAGACCGTGATCAAGACCATCATCGCGCTCGGGCGCGAGTTGCATATGCGCGTCACCGTTGAGGGCGTCGAGACGCGCCCGCAGGCCGACTTCCTGGATTCTGTCGACGCCGACCAACTGCAAGGCTTCTTCTTTGGCCAGCCGATGCCGGCCTCCGACCTTGCCTCGAACAGGCTCTCTGATGTCCGCAAAGCTGCCGGATTACTTCCGGCGCCGGCGAACCTGCTCAAAGCGGTCGGCTAGGCTGGGCGCTGCGTGGGCGGTAAGCCTGACGCGCGTTGCTACCGAGCGCCGCCGGGATTCTCCAGTTTCGATGGCCGCTTGCTCTCCCCTCGTCGGCATGGGAGCCTGACGCTATGTCACTGGTCTTGTTCTTGGTTGTTACGATCGGTGGGGGCCTGCTGATCGGTTTTCTCACTCGACCGGGTGAGTGGTACGCAGCGCTTGCCAAACCCTGGTTCATGCCGTCCAACAAGGTCTTTGGGCCGGTGTGGGCGCTGCTCTACATTTTGATTGCGATTGCCGGGTGGCGCACGTTCGTGCGCGATCCACATGGCGTATCGCTCATCGTCTGGGCCATCGCGCTGGTGTTGAACTTTGCCTGGTCGCCGATCTTCTTCCGATTGCACAGCCCGCCAGCCGCACTGGTTGTCGTTCTCGCTCTGCTCGCGGCGATCCTCGCATTCATTATCCTCGCTTGGCCGCGCGATATCCTGTCCGCATGGCTGTTCGCACCCTACGCGGCCTGGGTGCTTTTTGCGACGACACTCAACGCCGCAATTTGGCGGCTGAATCGCTGAACCCTATGTGTAACTTCAATTGGCGTCGCCGCCGCTATTGCTTCGCCGCCGCGTAGCGGGCCTGCGCCTCGTCGATGGCGGTCTGGTTGAGCGCGCGGTTTTCGTCCTTGATCGGCGCGTTGCGGTCGTAACTCGCCTGGCGGAGAAGATTGCTGCGGTTCAGTTTTGGGCGGACTTCCTCGGCGATCAGCTCCAGGCTCCGTTGCGTCGCCTGCCAGTTCGCCCAATCCTGGGCGAAGACCAGCACGCCGCCGAAGCCGCCGGTGATCTCCAGCATGTGCTCGATTTTTTCGACCGCGTCGTCCGGCGTTCCGATGATGGCGCGCTCATTGTCGACCATCCATTGCGCCGGATCGGACATGCCGCGGGGCGGCGGGTTCGGCGCCGGCACGATGTCGTTGGCGTAACCGATCCATTTCTCGATGCCGTAAGCCACATCCTTGCGCGCCTGCTCACGGCTTTCCGCCAGATGAATTTGTAGTGCGAATTGCCAGCGCGAGCGGTCGGCGGTGTGGCCATGCCGCGCGCAGGTGTCTTCGTAGATTTTCCAGTTCTCGAGGTGATGCTTGAGCGAGGCGTCGTCGACGCCGGACAGCACCAGAAGGCTTGCGCCGTGTCGTCCGGCTGCAATCGCGCCTGCCGGCGAGCGGATCGCGGCGACCGCAAGCTCCATGGTCGGCTTGGAATAGCATCCGACCGACAGGCGCGCTTCGTTCAGTTCGAACCATGCGGTCTTTTTGCTCACGGTCTCGCCGCGCAGCAGCGCGACGATGCAGTCGAGCGCCTCATCCATGCGCGGGCGCAAATCAACCGGCGCAATGCCGAACATCGTCGAGTCCGATGGCAACGCGCCCGGTCCGGCGCCGAACATGACGCGGCCGCGGGTCATGTGATCGAGCTGCGCCATGGTTTCGGCAACCACGAAAGGGTGGTGGTAGGGCAGCGACTTCACGCCGGTGCCGAGCCGGATGTGCCTGGTGCGCTCCGCCGCCGCCGCAATGAAGACATCGGGCGCGGCGATGATCTCGAAGCCGCCGGAATGATGTTCGCCGATCCAGGCCTCGTCGAAGCCGAGCCGGTCCAGCAGGGTCACGAGCTGAAGGTCGCGCTCGATCGCGTAAGTGGGATCGAGATTGGTGGCGTGGAACGGCCCCATGAACATGCCGAAGCGCAGCGCGCGGCGGGGCAATGCGGTTCTTTCCGGGGAACTCATGCTTTCATCCTTTGCGGGTGCCGGTGGCCGCTACTCCGTCGGCGCAAGCTTGGCCTCGCTCGCCACCTTGCCCCACAGCGCACGCTCGTCGGCAAAGAATTTGGCGGCGTCGGCACGGTTCGTTGGCGAAAGGTCCATGCCGAGCGCCTTGGTCTTGTCGATGAACGCCGGCTCCTTCATGCAGTCGACCACGTCGCGGTTGATCTGGTCGGCGAGCGCCTCCGGCGTATTCGGCGGCGCCACCAGGCCGAAGAACGTCACCGCGCGATAGCCGGTGACGCCAGCTTCCGCCAGGGTCGGCACATCGGGCAGGCCGGGAACGCGCCTGGTCGAGCCGACGGCGACGATCCGTTCCTTGCCGGCCTGGTGCAGCGGCAGCGACGTCGCCAGCATGTCGAACATCATGTTGACGTTGCCGCCGAGCACGTCGGCAACGGCTGGGCTCAGGCCCTTGTAGGGCACCTGCAACAGCTTCACCTTGGCGCGCATCTCGAACTCGATGGTGGCGAACTGGCCGAGCGAGCCGATGCCCGGCGTCGCCGAGGTGAGCGCGCCCGGCTTGGCCTTGGCGTCGGCGATCACTTCGCCGACGTTCGACGCGGAGAAATGCGGGCTGACCACCAGCACGTAAGGCGAGGTCGCCACCACGGCGATCGGCGTCCATTTCGCCACGTCGTAACGCATCGCCTTATACATAAAGACATTGGTGGCGAGCGGGCCCGGCGAGGCGAACAGCAGCGTGTAGCCGTCCGGCGCGGCGCGATACACCTGCTCGGCGCCGACATTGCCGCCGGCGCCGCCGACATTCTCGACGATCACCGATCGCTTCCACTTCTCGCCGAGCCGCTGGGCGAGGACGCGCGCCAACAGATCGGTGCCGCCGCCGGGCGGGTAGGGCACGATCATCTTCACGGTGCGGGTCGGGAACATGGTTTCGGCGCGGCTCTCCGTACCGGCGGCAGTGATCGCCAACGCCATCGCGAGCGCGGTGACGGCAGATTGGACGGATCGCATCGTCGTCGCTCCAAAAAAATCCGGTTTCATCGTGGCATTGAGCACTTCTGTAATCGTCAAGCCAGGTCAAGCCTCTTTCAGGAGGATGAGCCGTCAACGCATTTCGATTGACCTTCTGGCTGAGCCGGTGCCACCTAATGTCAAACGTGGACGCCGCGCCCGGCACGGGTGTGGCGGCTCAACAAGGCCGATTAGGGGGATGCTCATGCAACCGGCGATCCGGGACCGCAGCCGTGGCTGATGTTTTGGTCGTCAATTGCAGTCCCACGGCGAAATCGCTCCCAATTCGCGTTGGCCTGCGGGAGGCTATCTTTGCCCGCTTCGGACTCGATGTCCGCTTGGTTTCGACCGAAAATTCGCGCGAACAGAGGTCTGGCCTTGCGCGTGGCGACTTCCAGGTCGTTCACGTCGCGGTCGATAACGCAATCGCCATGCGCGAGGTCGATCAGTTCGACGTCGTCGTCTTCATGGGTGGCGACAGCGGCATGAACGAGTTGTTCGTTCAATCCCACATCCGGAGCATCGCGGACATTCGCGGCGGCCGGCTTGTGGTCGATGCTCCCGACACCGCTTTCGCGCTTCAGGCTTACAAGATCCTCGGAGATCACGGTCTGGTCCGCGGTCGAGATTACCAGGTGATCGCGGTAGGACGCGGAGAGCTGCGCATCGAAGCCATGAGAACGGACAAGGCCAACACGGCGGCCATCCTGAACCCTCCCTATTCACTGGAGGCCCGGCGCCTCGGCTTGCGCAGTCTCGGCGACACGACGGAATTCATCGGGCCGTATCAGGCCGGGTCGGCCTTCGCGATGCGGGCCTGGGCGGAAGCGCATCGCGAACAGGTCACTCGCTATATCGCGGCCTATCTCGAAAGCCTGCGCTTCGTCCTCGATCCGCGCAATCATCAGGCGTGCGTCGGGATTCTCGTCGAGGACATCGGAACCGCGCCCGACATCGCGAACGAAAGCGTTGCGCTGCTGCGCCGTCCGGGCTTCGGCCTGGAACCGACGGCGGCGATTGACGAGGCGGGCTTGCGCAACACAATCGCCCTGCGGGCGAGCCAGCAGGCATCTGCGCGGCTGCGCGATCCCCGAGATTATGTCGATCTTTCGTATTATGACGCCGCGCTGACACTCGCCAAAGCTCACGCACCGCGTACCGATTCCGTTAGCTTCGGCGTCTGAAGAAAATTGCTGAGGAGCCACATCATGCGTATCTGTCGTTTCGACGATGACCGGCTGGGCGTCGTCACCAATGGTCTCGTTCACGACATCAGCGCGCTTCAGACGCAGATCCGGGCCGCCGCCCCGTACACGATGAAGGGCGACGCCGTCATCAAGGCGCTGCCCGAGTGGCGCGACCGGTTCGCGGCCGAAGCCGCCAAGGTTCCGGGCGTTCCGCTCAGTTCGGTAAAGTTGCTGGCCCCGGTCGCGCGCCCATCCAAGGTCATGGCGGCGCCGTCGAACTACAAATCTCACATCGCCGAAATGGAGACCGGGAAGAAAAGCTCCAAGTTTACCGGCAACATCGCCGAAGACGGCGTCTTTCTGAAAGCGAATTCCGCGATCGTCGGCCAGTCGGAAGGCGTGCCGGTCCGTTTTCCCGATCGTCGCACCGATCACGAACTTGAACTCGTCGTCATCATCGGCAAGCAGGGAACAGACATCAGTTTCGACAACGCACTCGGTCACATCGCCGGATATTGTCTGGGTCTGGACATGGTGGTCCGCGGTCCACAGGACCGCAGCCTGCGAAAGTCGATGGACGGCTACGCGGTGCTCGGACCCTGGATGGTGACCGCCGACGAAGTGCCGAACGTGGACGATGTTTCGCTGTCGCTCAAAGTGAACGGCGATCTGCGGCAGCAGTGCAATACCAAGGACCTTGTGTTCGGCTTTCGCAAATTGATCGAATACGCGTCCTCCTACTACACGCTCTATCCTGGCGATTGCTTTTACAGCGGCACCACGAGCGGCGTGGGGCCGGTCAAGCCGGGCGACGTCATCACCGTCGAAAGCCCGCTGATCGGTACAATGGACGTCCCTGTCCGGGCGCATATCCTGGGGCAGTCCTGACCAGACACTTTGAGGGGGGAGCGAATGTCGCGTTGCAGAATAGCGATCGTAGGCGGCGGCCTCGCCGGACTTGCGGCCGCGAACGCGCTCAATACTTTCGGAATAAAGGCCGAAGTGTTTGAGGCCGCCTCTGAGCTCCGCGAAATCGGGGCCGCCGTCAACGCAAGTCCCCAAGCCGTCAAGGCGCTGCAGGCAGTCGGCGTTGGCGAGGAGATTGCGGCTGTCGGACATTGTTCGCCGGGAGTCTATTCGCGCAACTTGCAGACCGGCGAATTTCTGGAATTCAACGACCGGCTCAAAAATGCGCAGGAATACGGCGCTCCCTACTACTCGTTTCACCGCGCCGATCTGCTGGACGCGCTCGCGAGCAGGCTCGATCGCAGCGCCATTCATCTCGGACATGCGCTTGTCGGATTGGAGGAGCGCGCCGATCGCGTTGTCCTGTCGTTTGCCAATGGCGCGTCCGTCGAAGCCGAGTACCTGATCGGGGCCGACGGCGTGAAATCCGTCGTGCGGCAGGTGCTCTACGGCGCCGATAACCCGACCTATACGGGTCAGATGGTGTGGCGGGCGCTGCTCGACGCCAGCAAGGTGCCGCCGGAGGTGCTTGAGCCCTACGGTCACACGCAGTGGGTCGGGCCGGGTTGCCATTTCATCGGCTATTACATCCGCGGCGGAAGCCTCGTGAACATCGTCACGCAGCAGGACACCGACCAGTGGGTCGAGGAAGGCTGGTCGACGCGCGGCGATCCCGAGGAGATGCGCCGGAGTTTTCCCAATCCCGAGCCCAGGCTCGTAAGGCTTCTCGGCGTCATCGACCAGTGCTCGAAATGGGGCCTGTTCACCCGGCCGATCACCGGGAATTGGGGCCGGGACCGTATCCAGCTCATCGGCGACGCGGCGCACGCCATGGTGCCGAGCGCCGGACAAGGCGCCTGCCAGGCGTTCGAGGACTCCTACATTCTCGGACGATGGCTCAAGCAGTGCGGCGATCCGGTGGAGGCGTTCGCCAACTTCCGCCGGATCCGCATTCCGCGCGTGCACGGCGTGCAGCGGCTGTCGCTTGCCAACAACCGCTTCAGGCATATGCAGGACACCGCGAAAGTGAAAGCCGCGATCGATAGCGGCAAGGCCAGCGTGCGCGGGCAGGTGGATTGGGTCTGGCGGTATGAGGTCGTCAACGAATGGGACAAAGAGCCCACTGTTCCGGCCGTCTATGCTTCTGAGGTCCAACCGGCATAATCGTCTCACTTGGCGGCGGATCGATCTGAAACGGCCGCGGCATTTCATTGTGAGCTGGGAGGAGAGACAAGTGGCGCAGCACGCGATTGTTTCGGCTCCGAAACTGTCTCGGAGCATGAGCTACACGGAATTTCTCGATTCCGCGCCAATGAGCGGTTTTCTCTGGTTTATCCTGCTCGGCTGTATCATCGCGCAGATCCTGGATGGGTTCGACTTCGAGGCCACGTCTTTCGCCCTGCCGCTCGTCATCAAGGAATTCCACATCACGCCGACCCAGGCCGGCGCCATCGGCTCGGTTACAAACATCGGACTGCTGCTTGGCGCTTTGATCTTCGCCCCGATTTCGGATCGGCTCGGACGCAAGCCGCTGTTCCAATGGGCGCTCGCGACTTACGCATTCGGCACGTTCCTGAGCGCAATTGCGCCGAATTACGCCTTCCTGCTCGGGGCGCGGTTCATCACCGGCGTGGGCATTTCCGCGGAATTTCCGGTCGCGTTCGCACTGTTGGCCGAGTACGCGCCGACGCGGCTTCGTCATATCTTCGTTGGCTCCGGCGTCGCCGGTTACTCGGTCGGCTGGTTTGTCTGTGCGGTCGTCGCTACGGCGGTGGTTCCCACATTTGGCTGGAGGGCTTTGTTCTGGATCGGGGTTACGCCGGCGCTGATGATCATTTACGTCCGGCGTTACGTACCCGAATCCGTACGCTTCTTATTGCAGCAGGGCCGGATCGAGGAAGCCGGCGCGATCACCAGACAGCTTGCGGACCGTGCCGGATACACGGACGTGGAACTGGTGCCGCCTGAATTGGTGCGGAGTGAAGCCAAGCCGACGCTTCTGGAGCAGTATTCTGCGCTCCGCATATCCGCCGTCGCTGTCATGGCGCTCGGATTATTTCAGCTGGCGAACAACGTTCAGGTCGTCGGTTTCGGCACCTGGCTGCCCTCGATCTTCGTAAAGCAGGGCTTCACGCTGACCAGAAGCTTCACCTTCACGATGATCGTGCTGGCGGTCACGCCGTTGGGGCAGATTTTCGGGATCTGGCTGCAGGACCGGATGCCGCGCAAATGGGCGATTCTTTTGCTTTCAGGCGTCAGCGCCTTGTGCTTCTTCGGGTTCGGGCTCTCGTTCGAATACAAGTATCCGGTCGCCGTCATCGTGGGCTGCGATGTCGGCTATCAATTCTTCTCGGGTGGCGTTGTTCCAATCGTCGCCACCTTGAGTGCCGAGCTGTTTCCCACCAGAGTTCGTTGTCTCGCGACCGGTCTGGTCAGCGCCTGCGCACGGGTCGGTTCAATCACCGGTCCGTTCATTCTTGGTTTCTTCCTGACCCTGGGAACCATGATTCACCAGATCATCTACTATTTCACGCTGCCGTTGGTTTTCGCCGCAATCGTCATTGTGATCCTCATCAGGGGCGATGCGCGGCAGAAGGCGCTGGAGGAAGCCATCCCGGAGGAGCAGCGGGCGGCCTAGCGGATGCTGCTGCGGCCGAAGTCTGCCGCGGCGCATGCCCGCTGCCGCGACTGTGCCGCTGCTGACAAGTCCGTGTCGCGGATGTAGACAGGACGAAAACCCGGTGGAGGAGTTTGCGTGCTCGCCCGCGACGAGACAATCGAGACAACACCCTCGCCCGACTATGTGGCGCGCGCCCGCGCGCTGGTACCGGCAATCGAGGCCGCCGCGGACCGCATCGAGGCCGAGCGGCGCATCGTGCCGGAGGTGGTGGCCGCGATCCAGGACGCCGGCATTTTTCACATGCTGTTGCCGCCTTCGCTCGGCGGCGGCGGCGCCGACATCGTGGCGTTCAACGAGGTGATCCAGACGCTCGCCGCGGCCGATGCCTCTACCGGCTGGTGCGTCGGCCAGCAGGTGGCCTCGACCCAGGCCGCCGGCTATCTCGATCCGAAAATCGCGCGTGAGATTTTCGGCCCGCCGCACGGCGCGGTGGCGTGGGGCCCGCCGGCCGGCGCCAAGGCGGTGGTCACCGACGGCGGCTATCGGGTCACCGGGCGCTGGCGGTTCGCCAGCGGCAGTGGTCATTGCCCGTGGATCGGCGGCCACTCGGCGGTGATCGAGCGCGACGGCAAGCCGCGGCTCGACGACAGGGGCCACCCCGTGATGCGCACCATGCTGTTCCGCAAGGATGCAGCCAAGTGGACCGATATCTGGCACACGGTCGGGCTGCGCGGCACAGGCAGCAACCAATATGAAGTCAACGACCTGTTCGTGCCAATCGCCTACTCGACATGGCGCGACGAACAGGCCGACCGCACCAATGACGGCCCGCTCTACGACATTCCGCTGCTGACGCTCTACGGCATCGGCTTTTCCGGCGTCGGCCTCGGTCTCGCCCGCGGCAGCCTCGACGCCTTCATGGCGCTCGCCAACAGCAAGACCGGTCGTGCGGGCCGTGGCGTCATGCGCGACAATCCGGTGATCCAGTCCGATGTCGCCAAGGTCGCGGGCGGCCTGCATGCGGCGCGCGCGTTCCTGCGCGACATGCTGGAGGAAATCTGGGCGGCGGTGAACAACGGCGGCGCGACGCTCGATCAGCGCGCGCGGCTGCGGCTCGCCATCACCGGCGCGCTCGACCAGTCGGTGCGCGTCGTCGATTTTGCCTATACGGCGGCCGCTACCAGCGCGATCTTCACCGGCAGCCCGTTCGAGCGCCGCTTCCGCGACATGCACACGGTGACCGCCCAGGGCCAGGCGCACATGTCGAATTTCGAATCCGCCGGCCAGGCGCTGTTCGGCATCGAGCCGATGCAGCGGCTTTAGGAGCCGGCACTATGAATCTTCCGCGCAGGCGGTTTCTCCATTGTGCGGCGGGCGCTGTCGCCGCACCGGCCGTGTCGCGGATCGCTCTGGCTGAAACCTATCCGTCGCGCCCGGTGCGCCTGATTGTCGGCTTCCCGCCCGGATTGGCAGCGGACATCGTCGCCCGCGTCGTCGCTCAATCGCTGTCGGAGCGTCTCGGCCAGCAATTCATCGTCGAGAACCGCCCGGGCGCCAGCACCAATATCGCCACCGAAGTCGTCGTGAAGTCGCCGCCGGATGGCTACACGCTGCTGTTCGTGACCGTGCCGAATGCGATCAATGCGACGCTGTACAAAAATCTCCATTTCAATTTTATCCGCGATATCGCGCCGGTCGCCGGCGTTGACCGCAGCGCCTTTGTGATGGTGGTCAATCCGGCTTTTCCGGCGAAAACCGTTCCCGAGTTCATCGCCTACGCCAAGGCTAATCCGGGCAAGATCGACATGGCGTCGAATGGCATCGGTACGGTCACGCACTTGGCCGGCGCGCTGTTCCAGTCGATGAGCGGTGTGGAATTGATTCATGTGCCTTACAGCGGCAACTTTTTCACCGATCTGCTTAGCGGCAAGGTGCAGGTCGCCTTCAGCCCGCTCGGCGGGACAATCGGCTACATCAAAAGCAATGCAGTGCGGGGGCTGGCCGTCACCAGCCCGGCACGCTCGGTTATATTGCCGGACATTCCGGCTATGCGCGAATTCATTCCCGGCTACGAGTCTAATCTTTGGGACGGGATCGGCGCCCCCAAAGGCACGCCCGATCAAGTCGTCGACACGCTCAACAATGCGATTCGCGCAGTCCTCGCCGATCCGAAAGTGAAAGGCCGCTTCGCCGACCTCGGCGCGGCTCCGATGCCGATGACGGCTGCCGAATTCGGCAAGCACGTCGCCGACGAAACGGCGCGCTGGGGCAAGGTGATCGGCGCCGCCGGCATCAAGCTCCAATAGAGCAAGGCTTCGCTGGACAGACGAATGACGCAACAGCGCAAGGTCACAATTGTCGGCGGCGGCCTTGCCGGGCTCGCGGCGGCGAACGCACTCGCCCTGTGGGATTTCGAGACGGAGGTGTTCGAGCAGTCGCCGGCGCTCGGCGAGATCGGGGCCGGCATCAGCATCAGCAGTCAGGCCGTGAAGGCGCTGCGCGCGATCGGGGTCGGCGAGAAACTCGCCGCCGTGGGCAATGCTTCGGAAGGTATTCAAACCCGCAACATGCAGACCGGCGAGCCGCTGGAATTCCGGCCGTCGCCGGCAGCCCGTTACGGCGCGCCGCACTATTTCGTGCATCGCGCCGACCTGTTGAACGCGCTCGCCGGCGGCCTCGATCCAGCGACCCTGCATCTCGACCATCGGTTGACCGCGATCGAAGAGCGCCCATCAGGCGTCACGCTTGCTTTCGCCAACGGGGCAACGCGGCAGGCCGATATCGTGATCGGGGCCGACGGCGTTCATTCCGTCGTCCGCCGTGCGCTCTATGGTGATGACAATCCGACCTATACGGGCCAGTCGGTCTGGCGGGCGCTGGTCAAGGGCAGCGACGTGCCGCCCGAAGTGATGGAGCCGACCGGCAGCACGCAATGGTGGGGACCGGGCTGCCATCTGGTGAGCTATTATTTGCGCGGCCGCGAGGTCGTCAATGTCGTGACCCAGGAAGATACCGACAAATGGGTCGAGGAGGGCTGGTCGATCGCCGGCGATCCGGACGAGATGAGGGCAAGTTTTCCCAATCCCGAACCGCGCCTCAAGACGCTGCTGGGGCTGGTGACCCAATGCTCGAAATGGGGACTGTTCACACGGCCCCTGACCGACGATTGGGGACGGGACCGCATCCAGCTCATCGGTGACGCGGCACACGCAATGCTGCCGAATGCCGGGCAGGGCGCGGCACAGTCGTTCGAGGATGCCTATACGCTGGCGCGCTGGCTCGACGCCGAGCGCGATGATCCGGCCGAGGCGTTGCGCCAGTTTCGACGTATCCGCATACCGCGGGTTCACGGCGTCCAGCGCACGTCACTCGCGGCCGCCCGGATGAAGCACATGCGCGACCGCGACGTGCAGAAGGACCGGCTCGCCAAGGCTGGCGGAAACATCGGCTTTGGCTGGATTTGGGAATACGATCCCGTCGCATCCTGGGATAAGGTGCCGGTGGTCCCGGTCATCGAATGAGTTTGCATGGACCCGCGATCAACCTCTCGGCCGGCGGGCAGCGAGGATCCACAAGACGGAAAATGCCATGATCAAAGCCAGACGCTTCAGCCACGTTACTTTCGAGACGCCGGATATCGATCGGCAGATCGCCTATTTCACCGAGATCAATGGTCTTGCGCTCGCGGATCGGGTGAACGGGCGCGCCTATCTGGCGACCAAGCACGGCGATCTCGCGGTGACGCTCGAAGCCGGCGCCCAGGCGCGCTGCGCACGGCTTGCCTTTCAGGTGGCGCCCGAAACCGAGTTTGACGACATCCGCAAGGGCATCGAGGCGGAAGGTTTGCGCGCCGAGACGCGAAACGATTCCGTGCCCGGCGTCGCGCAAATGCTGTCGTTCGAAGACCCCAAAGGCACGGTGTGCGAGGTGTTCGCCGCGCAAACGCCGATCGCCGAGCCGCGCGCCGTCGCCGGCATCGGACCGATCAAGCTCGGGCATCTGGCCTTTGTGGTCCCCGAACCGAAGCCCTTGGCGGATTTCTACGGCCGGGTGCTCGGCTTTCGCGTGTCGGACTGGATTCAGGACTGGTTCGTGTTCATGCGCTGCGGGCCCGACCATCACACCATCAATTTCGTGAAGGGCAAGCGCACACAGATGCACCACGTCGCCTTCGAGCTCAAAGACTGGGCGCAGGTGCAGGTGGCGTGCGATTTTCTCGGCAACAAAAAGATCCCGATCATCTGGGGCCCGGGCCGGCACGGCCCCGGTCACAACATCTATACTTACCACCGCAATCCCGACGACCAGATCATCGAGATGTTCACCGAGCTGGACAAGATGCTCGATGAAGACCTCGGCTATTTCGAGCCGCGGCCGTGGCATCGCGATCATCCCCAGGTGCCCAAGGTGTGGAGGGATTTCCCGACCGATATCTGGGGACATCCGGCTCCGGCCGAGTACGCGCGCCAGCGCGATTGATATCGAACTGCAATGACCAAGAAGTCTCCTGTCATGCTGCGCAAGGAGGACGCTTCGCTGCTGTCCGGCCGCGGGCGTTACGCCGACGATCTGCCGGTGCCGGTCGGCACCTTGCACGCGCACGTCATCCGCTCGCCACACCCGCATGCCGATATCGTGCGCATCGACGTCGAGGCGGCGCTCGCCCATGACGGCGTCTGGGCGGTCATCACCGGTGAGGACGTGCGAAAGCTGTCCGATCCGTTCCTGACCGCCGTGAAGGTCGCGGCGCCCCAATGGGCGCTCGCGATCGAGCGTGTGCGCTATGTCGGCGAGCCGGTCGCGTTGGTGGTGGCGGAAACCCGCTACATCGCCGAGGACGCCGGCGAACTCGTCGAGATCGAGTACGCGCCGCTTCCCGCCGCAATCGACCCGGAAGAGAGTTGCGAGAGATCGGCGCCGCTGGTGCACGCCGAGGCCAAGACCAACGAAGTCTCGGTGCGCGAATTTTCCTACGGCGACACCAAGGCGGCGTTTGCTGCGGCCGACCGCGTCATCGCCATGACGACGACTTTTCCGCGGCTGTCGTTCACGCCGATCGAATGTTACGTCGTCGTCGCCCAGCACAATGCCGCGCGAGACAGCTACGACGTGCTGGCGAATTTTCAGGGGCCGTTCTCGATCCACCCGGTGATGGCGCGCTCGCTGCGCGTGCCCGGACCGAGACTGCGGCTGCGCATTCCGCCGGATTCCGGCGGCAGCTTCGGCATCAAGCTCTCTGTCTTTCCCTACGTCGTGCTGACCGCGCTGGCGGCGAAAATAACCGGCCGGCCGGTGAAATGGGTCGAGGACCGCATCGAGCATCTGGTGGCCGCCAGCTCCGGGCCGAACCGCGTCACCAAACTCGAAGCGGCGGTGGCGAAGGACGGCCGCATCCTGGGCTTGCGCCTCGATCAGCTTGAGGACTATGGCGCGTTCCTGCGCGCGCCGATGCCGGGACCGCTCTACCGCATGCACGGCTCGGTGACCGGCGCCTACGATATTGCCAATGTCGACGTGAAGAACCGCGTCGTGCTGACCAACAAGATGCCGTCGAGCCTCATTCGCGGCTTCGGCGGGCCGCAGCTTTACCTGGCGCTGGAGCGCCTCATGCAGCACATCGCCGTGGAGCTGAAACTCGACCCGCTCGAGGTGATCAAGCGCAATCTCATTCCGGCGCAGAAATTCCCGTACCGTACCGCGGCTGGCGCGCTCTACGATTCCGGCGACTATTTACGCGCGGTGGAAATCGCCGCGGGTGACGGCCGCCTCGACGAACTGAAACGCCGCCGCGAGGCGGCGCATGCCGCGGGCCGCATCTACGGCATCGGCTTTTCCGCCATCGTCGAGCCTGCGATGTCGAACATGGGCTACCTCTCCACCGTGATGACGGCGTCCGCGCGCGACCGCTCCGGACCGAAGAACGGCGCCGTATCGATGGCGACCGTGAACATCGATCCGCTCGGCGCCGTCACCGTCACGGCCGATGTCACCGTGCAGGGCCAGAGCCACGAGACCGTGCTGGCGCAGATCGTTTCGTCCGAACTTGGGCTGACGCCCGACGATGTCGAGGTATTTCTGGAGCTCGACACCGCCAAGGACAAATGGTCGATCGCGGCCGGCACCTATTCGAGCCGCTTCGCCTCGGGGACCGCGGTTGCAGCCCACATGGCCGCGGCGCAGATGCGGGAAAAGCTCAAGGGCATCGGCGCCAAGCAGCTCAACGTGCTGCCCGACGATGTCGAACTTGCCGAGGGCAAAATCCGCAGCCGCTCGAATCCCGACAACGCGCTGCCGTTCGGCCGTGTCGCCGGCACTTCGCACTGGTCGCCGGTGCTGCTGCCGGAGGCGATGGCGCCGGCTTTGTCCGAAACCGGCGTGTGGTCGCCGCCCGAACTTGAGCCGCCAACCCACGACGACCGCATCAATACGTCCTTCACCTACGGCTTCGTGTTCGACATGTGCGGCGTCGAAATCGATCCGGTGACCTATCAGGTCCGCGTCGACCGCTATGTGTCGATGCACGACGCCGGCCGCATCCTCAACGAGACGATCGCCGACGGCCAGATCCGCGGCGCGTTCGCGCAGGGCATCGCCGCCGCGCTCTACGAGGAATTTTCCTACAACGAGGAAGGCGCGTTTCTGTCCGGCACGTTCGCCGATTATCTGGTGCCGACGGTGAGCGAAATCCCCGAGGTCGAAATCCTGCATTATGAATCGCCGTCACCGTTCACCCCGCTCGGCGCCAAGGGGCTGGCCGAAGGCAATTGCATGAGTACGCCGGTCTGCATTGCCAACGCCATCGCGGATGCGCTCGGCGTGTCCGACGTGACGCTGCCGGCCACGCCGCGCCGCATTCACGCGCTGATGGAAGGCGGCAAGGCATCATGAAGCCGCGTCCGTTCGACTACGTCCGGCCCGATACGGTCGACGAAGTGCTGGAGCTGCTCGCCGAATACGGCGACGACGCCCGCATTCTGGCCGGCGGCCAGTCGCTCATTCCGATGCTCAATCTGCGGCTGATCGAGGCGAGTGTGCTGATCGATATTTCGCGGATCGGTGAACTGAACGCGATCGATTTCTTCGGCAATAGGTTCGAAGTGGGCGCCGCGGTGACTCAGAACAACCTGATGGCCCACCGGATGCTGGCGCAAGAACTCCCGCTTCTTGCCGCTGCGTTATCTTTCGTCGGCCATTTTCAGACCCGCAACCGGGGCACGGTGTGCGGCTCGATCGCGCATGCCGATCCGAGCGCGGAATTGCCGCTGACGCTCGCGGTGCTCGACGGCGAAGTCGTTCTACGCTCAAGAGAACGCGGCGAGCGGGTTCTCACGGCGGGCGTTTTCCAGAAAGACATGTTCACCACGGCACGGGCGCCGGATGAACTGATCGCCGCGGTGAAGTTTCCGATTGTCGGCCGCGGCGTGGCATTTCGCGAGATGGCGCGGCGGCATGGGGATTTTGCAATCGTAGCGGTCGCGGCCTCAGTTCTCGAAAACGGCGTCGTGCGGCTCGGCGTCGGCGGCATGGTCGGGCGGCCGATGGTCCGACGGATTGTAGTGGAGAGTGCTGAGGCAGAGATCGCCGCGTGGGCGGAAGAACTCGAAGGCTACGAGGATCTGCACGCCAGCGCGGCGATGCGGCGCGACATTTTTAGAAAGCTCGCGCCGCGCGTCATCGAGGAGGCCATCCGATGCGCCGGCTGAAACGCGACCAGAAGGTGCGCGTCGCGCTGACGCTCAACGGCCGCAAGCTCTCGGCCGAGGCCGAGCCGCGCATGCTGCTGACTGATTTCATCCGCCACGCGCTCGGTGCTACCGGCACCCATGTCGGCTGCGAGCATGGCGTCTGCGGCTCCTGCACCGTGATGATCGACGGCGTGGCGCAGCGCGCCTGCCTGACGCTTGCCGTCCAGGCTGAAGGCCGCGACGTGCGCACCGTGGAATCGCTTGCCGCCGCCGACGGCACCCTCAACGCACTGCAAGCCGCGTTCCGCAACAATCATGCGCTGCAATGCGGCTTCTGTACGCCTGGCATATTAATGTCCTTCACCGATTTCCTGGCCCGCAACCCGCACCCGACCGAAGGTGAAATCCGCGACGTCCTGTCCGGCCACCTGTGCCGCTGCACCGGCTACGCCAACATCCTCAAGGCGATCAAGGAAGCGGCGGAAGGGATGCCCGGGAGATGACGCTTGGCCCGCCTCTTGCTATTGCTGGGGTGAGATCATCGAGACTGCGGGCCCGGCCATGAAAGACATCATCGACAAGCTTGAAGCGCGGCGCGAGGCGGCGCGGGCCGGCGGCGGCAAGGCGCGCATCGAGGCGCAGCACAAGCGCGGCAAGCTCACCGCGCGCGAGCGCGTCGAACTGCTCATGGACAAGAACTCGTTCGAGGAGCTCGACATGTTCGTCGAGCACCGCTCGAACGACTTCGGCATGGAGAAACAGAAGATCGCCGGCGACGGCGTCGTCACCGGCCACGGCACGGTGAACGGCCGCACCGTGTTCGTGTTCGCCAAGGACTTCACCGTGTTCGGCGGCTCGCTCAGCGAGACGCACGCGCAGAAGATCATCAAGATCCAGGACATGGCGATGCGCGCCCGCGCGCCGATCATCGGCCTGTTCGACGCCGGCGGCGCCCGCATCCAGGAGGGCGTCGCTTCGCTCGGCGGCTACGGCGAGGTGTTCAAAAGGAACGTGCTGGCCTCGGGCGTCATCCCGCAGATTTCGGTGATCATGGGCCCGTGCGCCGGTGGCGACGTCTATTCGCCCGCCATGACCGATTTCATCTTCATGGTGCGCGACACCAGCTACATGTTCGTCACCGGGCCCGACGTGGTCAAGACCGTCACCAACGAGATCGTCACCGCCGAAGAACTCGGCGGCGCCTCGGTGCATGCCACCAAAAGCTCGATCGCCGATGGCGCCTACGACAACGACGTCGAGTGTCTGTTGCAGATGCGCCGGCTGCTGGACTTCCTGCCGGCGAGTTTTTCGGCGGGCGTGCCCGAATGGCCATCGCTCGACAAGGTCGAGCGCGAGGAGGCCTCGCTCGATACGCTGGTGCCCGACAACCCCAACAAGCCCTACGACATCAAGGAACTGATCCTCAAAGTCGCCGACGAGGGCGATTTCTTCGAGCTGTCGGAAACCTACGCCCGCAACATCGTCACCGGCTTCGGCCGCATCGCCGGACGCACCGTCGGCTTCGTCGCCAACCAGCCGATGGTGCTGGCGGGCGTGCTCGACAGTGACGCCAGCCGCAAGGCCGCGCGCTTTGTGCGCTTCTGCGACGCCTTCAACATCCCGATCGTCACCTTCGTCGACGTGCCTGGCTTCCTGCCCGGCACCGCGCAGGAGTACGGCGGCCTGATCAAGCACGGCGCCAAGCTTCTCTTCGCCTATTCGCAGGCCACGGTGCCGCTCGTCACCGTGATCACACGCAAGGCGTTCGGCGGGGCCTATGACGTGATGGCCTCGAAGCACATCGGCGGCGACGTCAACTACGCCTGGCCGACCGCGCAGATCGCCGTGATGGGCGCCAAGGGCGCGGTCGAGATCATCTTCCGCGCCGACATCGGCGACCCCGACAAGATCGCGGCGCGCACCAAGGAATACGAGGAGCGCTTCCTGTCACCCTTCATCGCCGCCGAGCGCGGCTATATCGACGACGTCATCATGCCGTCCGCCACGCGCCCGCGCATCGCGCGCGCGCTTGGCGATGCTGCGCGGCAAGACCGTCGAGATGCCGGGAAGGAAGCACGATAATTTGCCGGTTTAATTTCCGTCACCCTGAGGTGCGAGCAAGGCGAGCCTCGAAGGGCGACGGCCCGTGCGGTGTCGCGTCCTCGGCTACATCCTTCGAGGGCCGCGCTTATGGCGCGACCACCTCAGGATGAGGGACGCTCGTAACTGTTGACGCTCTCCTCGCCACCCCCATACCATCCCCGCAAAACACGGAGTGAAACACCCAATGGCGCAGGTGGTGGCCGCTTTCGGCTCGTCGCATTCTACAATGCTGGTGTCTTCGGTCGAGCACTGGCAGGAGATGTTCGACCGCGTCGACCGGCGGGCGCCCATCAACGATTTCGACGGCGTGCCGCGCAAGTTCGACGACTTGCTCGAGACGCTGCCGGCCGATGCCGCCGCCAAAGTCACGGCCGATGCGCAGGCCAAGCGCCACCGCGCCACCATGGAGGCGATGGACCGGCTCGAGCGCGATATCGTCGCATCGAACATCGATGTGCTGGTGATCATCGGCGACGACCAGCGCGAACTGTTCAAGGACGCGTTTCGGCCGGCCATCGCCATCTATTACGGCGACACCATTCGCAACGCCGCCGCGCCGGCCGAGCCTGCCACCGACTGGTATCTGCAGGACCAGCGCAAGCGCATGGAGGAGGGCAAGGATCGGCACTATCCGTGCCATCCGGCCCTCGCGCGGCGTCTGATCGAAGGCCTGGTGACGCGCGATTTCGACATCACGGCGATGCAAGCGTTCACCGGCGACCAGTTCGAGGGCCATGCTTATTCGTTCATCCATCGGCGCTTCATGCCGAACGGCCCGATCCCGATCGTGCCGGTGATCCTCAACACCTATTATCCGCCCAATCAGCCGAGCCCGCGCCGCTGCTTTGATCTCGGCGTCGCCATCCGCGAGCTGATCGAAGCGTTCCCGCAAAACCTTCGCGTCGGTATCCTGGCCTCGGGCGGCCTGAGCCATTTCCTCGTCAACGAGGCGCTCGACCACGCCGTGATGAAAGCCCTGCAGCAGAAAGACTACGCGGCGCTGAAAAGCCTGCCGCTCAACAAGCTCGTGTCCGGCTCATCCGAGATCAGAAACTGGATCGCCACCGCCGGCGCCGTGCAGCACCTCAACCTCGACTGGATCAGTTACGTGCCCGGCTACCGGTCGCAGGCGCTTACGGGGGTAGGGCTGTGCTTCGCGTATTGGCATTAAGTCCAATCGTCATTGCGAGGAGCGAAGCGACGAAGCAATCCAGAACGGCGGCGCAGAACTGGATTGCTTCGCTGCGCTCGCAATGACGAACAAAAAATGATCCGGGGGGATCGCATGCGTACCTTCATTATCTGTCTGCTTGCTTTGCTCAGTATCTGGACGCGGCCGGTCGCCGCGGACGAATACCCCGCGCGCCCCGTAAAACTCATCATCCCGTTCGCCGCCGGCGCCGGCACCGACCTGACCGGCCGCATCGTCGCGCAGGAGCTCGGCAAGCGGCTGCACCAGCAATTCGTCGTCGAAAACAAGCCGGGCGCGGCGGCGCTGCTTGGCACTGATCTGGTCGCCAAGTCGGCGCCGGACGGCTACACGCTGCTGTGGACCGTGTCGGACGGCCTCTCGGTGCTGCCGGCCGTCAAAGCGCTGCCCTACAGGGTGCCGGACGATTTCGCCTTCATCGGCAGCATCGCGCAGCAGCCCTATACGGTTTCGGTGTCGAGCCAGTCGGCGTTCAAGACCTTCGCCGATCTTGTCACCGCCGCGAAAAGCTATCCGGGACGCTTGAATTACGGCAGCGCCGGGCTCGGCAGCGCGCCGCATCTGACCATGGCGATGATCGCCGCCGGCGCCGGCATCCAGATGACCCACGTGCCGTTCCCGGGCCTCGGCCCCGCCACCAACGCGCTGGTCGCCGGCACGGTCGATGTCGGCCTTGTCATTCCGGTGCAGGCCAGGCAGCTCATCGACGCCGGCAGCATCCGGGCGCTTGCGACCACCGGCGAAAAACGCTCGCGCATCCTGCCCGACGTGCCGACGCTGGCCGAAGTCGGCGTCAACGGCACCGCCGTCATCGCCTATGGCCTGCTGGCGCCGGCAAAGACCGACGACGCGATCGTCGATCGCTTGCGGCAGACCTTGAGCGACATGATGAACGACAAGGCCTTTACCGATCGCCTCTACGCCATGGGCTTCGAACTCCGCCCGCTGATCGGCGACGCGTACCGCGACTTCATCGCGGCGGACCTGGAAAAATGGCGCGCGGTGGCGAAGGCGGGGAATATTAAGATTGAGAAGTGAGGCTGCGCGCGAACGGCGCGGGTAGGGTGGGCAAAGCCCCGTGGCCACGCTTTTCGATAAGTCCGCATGGGCATCGGCAAACGCCGACGTCCATCCTACTAATAACTGCACTTGTCGAAGGGAAATAAGGCGGTCATCTCGCAGATCGTTGAGGCGCTGCTCCGCTTCTGTCGGTAATCGTCGCCAACCATTGCACAGGATGGCCCGCGATGACCGGGTTCGCGAACGCCTTCGGCGACAAGATTCCGGCGCCCGCGGTCGGCAAGCGGTGCCGGTCTTTGAGGGGCGCGATTTTTACACCTCACCTAGGTCGCATCGCGTCGTACTTGATGCTCTTTCCCTCTCCCGCAACCGGAGAAGGGAGGCTAAAATGCAACTAAGATTTTGCGAATTGCGGGGGACCCGCCATCCTCCGCTGAATGCCGAGGCGCAAGCACGATAATTTGCCGGTGAGAGTATGAAGTTGCGTGAGCAATTTCTCAATCGTTCCGAGGAGCTAGTTTTCCGCGAAATGACGAAAATCGCGGATGGCAACGCTCTACATGCGTTTGCAAAAATTCGCGTTTCTGACGTACTTGAAAAAGGGCGTTATTTAACGCCCTCCGAATTTTCGATGTTCAGCTCCGCTCATTTCGATTTTTTGCTGACCGATCAATCTCATCGCCCAGTCTTAGCCGTTGAATACGATGGACCCACCCACTCGGCGGCCAAGCAAATAGCTCGCGATGAAATAAAGAACGCTTTTTGCCTGGATGCAGGGCTGCCCTTAATCCGGATCGGCGCCAGTTATGTAACTCGTTTATACAGGGGCATAACGTTGCTCCGCTGGATATTGGAAGTAATCGAACTAGAAAAAGCATTTGAGCAGGCGCAGTGACCTGCTCCCCAATTTGCCCTCGTTCATAAGGAGAGTCTGTTCCAGTTTTGCCCCTCCTTGGGGCGTGCTGCGAACTCGGTGGGTGTGAGCCCGTTGAGGCTCGTGTGCGGTCGGTTGGTGTTGTAGTCGGTCCTCCATTCTTCGATGATCTCACGCGCCTCTTTGAGGTTGGTGAACAGGTGCTCATTGAGGCACTCGTCGCGCAGGCGACCGTTGAAGCTCTCCACGAAGCCATTCTGCATCGGTTTGCCCGGTGCGATGTAGTGCCATTCAACACCGCGTTCCTGCTGCCAGGCCAGGATGGCGTTTGAGGTCAGCTCGGTGCCGTTGTCACTGACGATCATGCAAGGATAGCCACGCCGTTCAGCGATGCGGTCGAGCTCGCGGGCGACACGCAGGCCGGTGAGCGATGTGTCCACCACCAGGCCGAGGCATTCCCTGGTGAAGTCATCGACCAGGGTGAGGATGCGGAAGCGCCGGCCGCTCACCAGTGTGTCGGACACGAAGTCGAGCGACCAGCGCAGATTACGACCCTGCGGTACGGCCATGGGTGCCCGTGTGCCGAGAGCCCGCTTGCGACCGCCGCGCTTGCGTACGGTGAGCCGTTCCTCCTTGTAGAGCCGGTAGAGCTTCTTATGATTGAGCTTGATGCCCTGGCGCTTGAGCATCAGGCCGAGGCGCCGATAGCCGAACCGCCGCCGCTGCGATGCCAGCTCGCGCAGACGCCGGCGCAGCTCTTCATCGCCAGACCTCTTTGGCGCATAGCGATAGGTCTTGGGATGCAGGCCGACCAGGCGACAAGCGCGCCGCTGCGAATAGCTCTTCTCTCGGACAGCCCAGGTCACAGCACGTCTCCGCAAGCTGGGCGTCAGAAGTTTTTTCCGAGCATCTCCTTGAGCGTCGATGCGTCGAGCATCGTCTCGGCCAAAAGCTTCTTCAGCTTGCGGTTCTCGTCCTCCAGCGCCCTGAGCTTGCGGGCGTCGGAGATCTCCATCCCGCCGTACCGCGATCGCCACTTGTAGAAGGTTGCATCGCTGACACCGTATTTGCGGCACAGCTCGCTTGCCGACAATCCAGCAGCGTGCTCCTTCAGCACCTTTATGATCTGCTCTTCCGTGAATCTGCTCTTACGCATGTCCGTCTCCCTATCGAAACGGACTCTACCCAAAAACGGGGGCGTTTAAGGGGAGCAGGTCAGCAGCAGAGCGGCAGGATTCCTTGGGACGAGCCGTTTGACCCATTGTCCATCGCATCGGATGGCTCCAGCCGTTCGTGGCCATATTGGCTTTCGGCGCGTGAAACGATCCGAGTAAATGATTTTCTTAGGGAAGACTTCCGAAAGAGAACATGGGTTGGTGTCCACGGTAAGAATGAAAAAGGGGATATTGTTTGGCTCGAATACTTGAAAACTGAAACCGGTGTCCTGTGCGTGCGTTGCAAGTTTAGAGATCAGCAGGCGCCTTTCCCGTTTTGGGACATGATGGGAGAAGTTGGAAAATTCGAGATTGGGCGTAAGTTACAAGATTATATGGAGGGGAAAATTGAACTCTTATCCCACAAAGAGTTTTCGCTAACATTAGCCCGGCTAAAGGATGCGTACAATTTGCGTAACGGGCATTACGTGGGAGATGCGGACGAAATCGAGCAGGTCTTATGACTTTGCCCGAAACCGAGTGTGGCGACCTTAGCTCACGAAATCCTTATCGGAAGATTGGAGAACCGCCGACCGTTAGAGCATCCGTGATTGCATTTGTCGACATCCTCGGATTCGTAGATCTGATTGCGATATCGGAAAAAAATAATACTCAGAATCAATTGTTACAAAAAATACATCATGCGCTCTCAACGAGCCGAGGCTGGCTTGAGGACAACGTTGAGGGAGTAGCGCAACTTAAGAAGATTATTCCGAAGGACATTTATGTCCTAAAAGCATTCACCGACAATATTGTTATGGGTTGGCCTATACGCCGCGACGGAGAAGTTGAGCTTGGGTCAGCTATTATGAAGTTGGCGGATTTTCAGTTTACTATGAGCTTGGAAGGTTTTTTTGTGCGAGGAGGAATCGCAATCGGTGATGCGTATATTGATGATGTGACAGTTTTTGGGAGCGCGCTGTCGCAGGCCTATAACGCCGAATCGCGGCTGGCTCGAGACCCTAGAATTGTATTGGCGAAATCGGCCGCGGATGCTGTGAAACAGCATCTGGAATATTATGGCAATCCGCTGCATGCGCCCCAAACAAAGGAGCTACTTTGTGATGCAGATGGGCAGTGGTTCGTCAATTATTTGCAATGCGTGCTATATGTCGCCGAAGATTATGGCCCGTTTTACGATGAGTTTTCCCGGCACAAACAGGCAGTCGAGGCTAAGTTAATGGAATTTAGAAGCGTGCCACCAATCTTTGCAAAGTATGCATGGGTTGCCGGCTATCATAATTATTTCTGCGATTTGAATCCTCGGTATTTCTCAGCCGAGCATAAAATTGCGCCCGAGCTTTTTCGTACAAGCCCTCGGTTGATTGTCGACCATCGGTAACGCGTAGGATGGGTGGAGCGACCCGAAATCCGTCGATTGACCTCGACGGCCGAGGCGCGGCTCGAAGCGCGCACCACTCTGTCTTTACAAAGGCAACGATGGATGTCTTGCGCCGCCGCATTCTGTTGACCGCTGCGCTGGTAAGTCTGACTTGGCTCGCTGGTCACGCTGTTGCGCCGCGCTTCGCGCGTGCCGACGAGTCACCCGCACCGTCCGCCGCCTTCCAGCGTTTCAAATTCAGCTTCTTCGAAGACCCCAAGTCTGCGCAAGACGCGCTCGACACCGCGGCGCTGGAGCAGCTTACGGGCGAGGAGCGCAAACGGGCCGAAGACATGCTGATCGCGTTCCTGCCGGACTCGCGCGCCGTGATCGGGCTCGGCGTGCTGCGCTCGCAGCGCGCCGAGCTGCGCCTGATCGCGCTGTTCGTGAAGGAGAGGGCGCGGCAGGCGGTGGCCGTGGCCGGGTTCGACAAGGACTGGAATCCGCTCGGCTTGGTTATCTGGCGCGGGCGCTGTGGTTGATCGATCCCGATCCGCAATGGCCGGCGGGCGCCATTGACGTGCTGCGGCTCTCCAAGTTATGGACGGCGCGGCAGGAGGCGGCGGACGCGCTGTCCGGCGTGCGCGACCCCGCGTCGATCGATGCGTTAATCAAGGCGCTCGACGATGACGAGCCGCTGGTGCGCTCGTCCGCCGCCCGCGCGCTGCTCGCAACCTACGGCCTACCGCCCGAGCCGATGACCCCCGACGCGGCGAATATCCGGGTGATGTCCAGCGATGCCGCAAAGCACGCGAGCGCCAGGCACGACATCATAGCCGCCATCGCCGGGCGTCGGCTGGCGCCGCCGTGAAAATGGTCAATGTTGTCGCGCTGATAGCGACGGCGCCTTGCGAATCATGATGGGCTGGCACCGCCGCGAACGTCCTGAGCGTCAAAAAGGCCAACTAGAAAAACTCCCGACAAATCAAGACGTTGTCATTTTAATAGCGACAACAATTGAATTATTGTCGCAATTCTGGTAAAATGCTGCCATCTCGCTCGGTGAAAGGACGCCTTCGGCCGAAGGTAAAACCGAAAGCGGAGCGAGTGCGGTACCTGCGGGCAGGCTTACCACTCGCTCTCGGGCGGCATCGGGCATCATCCCGCCGGCACTATGACCGGCGTGTGAGGTGCTCACTGTACGGGGACAGTTGTTCCGTTCGTTTTTCCGGCGCGGGTAACACCCGTGGAGAAGCGCGAGGTCTCCGCCTCCCGATTGGGGCGGCCGTACAGGATCGAACGCCCGGACTGCTCCCCCGAAGCATGGCCTGATGCCGAGCCCTGGAGACCAACCGTCTCCCTGGCCAGAGCCGCCGCAGGACGCCGACAGGCGAGCGCGCCCGGCAGGGTGCGCGCTGCACCGGCAGGTGCAGCAACTGAATACGCGTCTGTCGGCGTTCTGCATCCTTTCTTTCTGCTCTTTGCTGGCAGTGGGCGAAGGGAACAAACAAAGTCCTGAATGGTGAAAAACGGGACTTCGGCTTTGCAACTTGCTCCGCGATTCCAAAAAGCGCGGTGTGAGAATGGAGTCGCTCGTCATTGCGAGCGAAGCGAAGCAATCCAGGGCGGCTTGCGATTGCCGCGAGGCTGTTCTGGATTGCGTCGCTTCGCTCCTCGCAATGACGAAGAGAAATCGGAACGCCATGCCCCGCCAACCAAAGAAACCCATCCGCTGCCGCCAACTCACCGCCGAGCAATTCATCGCGCGCTACAAGGCCGAGAAGAGTCTGCAACGCGGGCGCTACTGCGAGGTTTTCGAACTGTGGCGGCGATGCGCAAGCCGGCGCTGCCGCCGCCAGCGCGCCTGCGCGGGAGATCACGCCGCCTGCCTCAAGCGCGCGCTTCCTGCGGTGCCGCACGGCGCGCAATGGCAGGCGCGGGAAAAAATACTCGCCGCGACCGCCAAGAATATCGGCGCGCCGGAGCGCGCGGCGCGGCAATGCATGCCGGTCGATCTTTATGTTGACCGCAACACGCAGGCGGTCACGGACTATTTGGCGCGTTTCGAACAAAAGCGGCCAACGCCGCCATGATGAAATCTCTCAAGTCGGCGGAGAGGAAAGCGGATTGCGCGGGCGTTTTTCGGCTATCGCGAGGCGGCGGCAAGCCGGTAGGATGCAACAAAAAACCGGCCAACACTGTCCCGGGGGAGGGATCATGCGATTACTGATTGCAGCCATCATGCTGGCCCTGGTCGCGGCGATTGTCGCCGCGCCCGCGCGCGCCGATAATTTTCCCTCGCGCACCATCACGCTGATCGTGCCATTCCCGCCCGGCGGCTCGACCGATGTGGCCGGGCGCATCCTGGCGCAGCGCATGGGCGAAGCGCTCGGGCAAACGGTCATCGTCGAGAATATCGGCGGGGCGGGCGGCACCATCGCGGTCGGCCGGCTCGCGCGCGCTGCGCCGGACGGCTACACCATCGATATCGGCCAGTGGGACACCCACGTCGGCACCATCATCTACGATCCGAGTTTCGATCTGCAGAAGGATTTTGCGCCGATCGGGCTCGCCTCGCTCAATCCGATGCTGCTGGTCGCCAAAAAGACGCTGCCGGCCGACGATCTGAAAACGCTCGCCGCCTGGATGAAAGCGCATCCGGGCGACGCCAAGTTCGTCAACCAGAACGCCTCGGCGCAGGTCGGTGGCATCCTGCTGCAAAACCTGACCGGCACGAAGGTGCTGTTCGTGCCCTATCGGGGCGCCGGCCCGGCGATGACCGATCTGATCTCGGGCCAGGTCGATCTCCTGCTGGTGCAGGGTGCGGTGGCGCTGCCGCAGGTGCGCGCCGGCACCATCAAGGCGCTGGCCGAATTGTCGCCGAAGCGCTCGCCGTCGATGCCGGAGATTCCGTCCGCCGACGAATCCGGCGTGCCCGGCCTTTACATCGCCGGCTGGTTCGGCCTGTTCGCGCCCAAGGGCACGCCACCGGACGTGATCGGCAAGCTCAACGTCGCCATGGTGACGGCGCTGGCCGATGCCAAGGTGCGCAAGCGTTTCGCCGATCTCGGCCTCGACGTCGCGTCACGCGAGCAGCAGACCCCGCAGGGACTTGCCGCGTTCAACCAGGCCGAGATCGACAAATGGTGGCCGATCATCAAGGCCGCCGGCATCAGGGGACAATGAGGAAGGATGCGATGAGATCCGCCGCGCTGATTGCCCTGGTCATGATGACGGCGGCGACCACAGCGAGTGCGCAACTCGCCAACGAGAATCTGCTGGTCACGGTGCCGCCCGGTTACAAGGTTGGCTACCGGGTGGAGCGGGGCACCATGGTGATGGACGAGATGGTGCCCACGGGCCAGACGGTCGAAAACTGGACCGAAATGGTCACGGTGCAGATTTTTCATGGTCTCAAAACGCCGCCGGAGAAATTGCGCGACACGCTGCGGCAGAACTGGGTCGCCGCATGTCCGGGCGGCAGCGGGGCCGACGTCACCAGCGGCACCGAAAACGGCTACCCGGTGCTGATCTGGCTGCTCGACTGCCCGAAGAATCCGCAAAGCGGCCAGCCGGAAATGACCTGGTTCAAGGCGATCGCCGGCAACGACAGTTTTTATCTGGTGCAGAAGGCATTCAAGTTCACACCGGACAAAGCGCAGCTCGACCGCTGGATGGCCTATCTGAAATCCGTCGCGGTGTGCGACACGCGCATTGCCGCGCGTGCTTGCCCACAAGTCGGAAAATGAGGGAGCAGACCATGCCGGAGTCCAGTCCGCCCAAAGCCTATTTCATGGTGCGCTCGGTGGTCGAGGCGCCGCTGCGGCAGAAATTCGACCAGTGGTATTCAAGTCATCACCTGCCGATGGCGCTCGCCGACTTCAAGGCGGAGAAATGCTGGCGGTTCTGGAGCACGGCCGACGCCGGCGTGCACTACGCGGTCTATCAGTTCGCCGACATGGCGCGGCTCGATGCGGCGTTGAAATCGGATGCGTTCAAGGGACTGGTTAAGGATTTCGACGAGGCGTGGCCCTCCGGCGTCACCCGCACGCGCGATATGGTAAATCTGGTTGAAGAAAAAAGCTCCTGATCGGAGCTCACGCCCGCGCCGGCGGCACTATGCCATGCGCGAATGCAAGGCGAGTTTCATCCGGCTTAACGCTGAGCCGATAGAAGTCGGCAAGAGGCGCTCGGAGCGCTGCCGGATTGTTGATGGCGAGAGCGATGCTTATGGCTGGGCGCATGGCGCTCATGCGATTTTCACGACAGGCTCGACCGCTACCGCCTGTTCGATTTGGCGATGCGGGCGCCGATCGTCTGCTACAATCTGGCCGTTCTCGGCTGGGATATCTCGATGTTCTGCCAGCAGGTGGCGGCGCAGCCGGCGGTGTTCGCCCATCCCGACAATGGCGTCATCGTCGCGACCTTGGCGCGGGTATGCCAGTGGATGTTCGTCGCCGTGCTGGCGGCACTCCAGGTGGTCCGGCTGCGCCCGGTGGCCAAATCGGCCGATATCCTGCCGCGCATTGTTGCGCTGATCGCGTCCTGCATGCCGCCATTCTTTCTGCTGCTGCATCGCGCGCCGCCAAGTCTCGCTTTCAATCTCGCCTCGGTGCTGATCGGTCTTGTTGCCACCATCATGTCGGTGGTGACAGTGAGCTTTCTCGGCCGCTCGCTCAGCATCATGCCGGAAGCGCGGCGCCTTGTGACGTGCGGTCCTTACGCGCTGGTGCGCCACCCGCTTTATGTCTGCGAGATTTTGGGCGGTGTTGCCGGCGTGCTGATCTACCGGAGCATCACCGTGCTGGTGATCTTCTTCGCCATGATCGCGTTGCAGGCGCTGCGCGGCCGCTGGGAGGAACAGGTTCTGGCACGTGCTTTCCCGGAATACGCCGATTACCGCGCGACCACGCCGTTCTTCGTGCCGCGGCACCCGGCGCAGTTCTTGATGGCGTATCTTGCCGATCCGCTGATCCAGCGCCGCTCGCTCGCGGTCGTCGTCGCGGCCGTTGTGCTCAACGCTGCGGCGCTGACCGTAATACCACGGCTGATCGGTTGACGGCCGCGCGCGCTCGCCCGCAACAACAAAACCGTATCTGCTCGTTTCTACCGCCAGCCGCCACCGCCGTTGACGTAAACCGTGTCGGCGGTCATGAACGGGCAGGCGTCCGAGCACATGAACAGCACCAGTTCGCCGATCTCCTCGGGCGTGCCGAAGCGGCCCATCGGAATGTCGTCGAGAAATCGCTTCACCAGTTCGGGCGAGGAGCCGGCGGCGTCCTGGAACGGCGTCGCGATCGGGCCCGGCGAGATCGACAGCGCGCGGATGCCCGCCGTGGCGTATTCGCGCGCCACGCCCATGGTCATCGACACCACCGCTCCCTTGGCGGCGGCGTAATGCACCGAGGAGCCGGGTCCGCCGCGGCGATGCGCCATGCTCGCCATGTTGACGATGACGCCAAGCTTGTTGGCAACCATGTGCGGGAGCACCGCCTGCATGGCGTAGAACGTGCCGTTGACGTTGAGCGCGAAGGTCTTCTCCATCAGCGCGTCGTCGATGTCGAGGAACTTGGAGCGGCGCAGTGCGGCGCCGGCGGAGTTGAACAGAAACTGCACGTTGCCGAACGCGGCAAGCGATCGCGTCACCATGTCGTTGACCTGCGCGCGCGAGGTGACGTCAACTTTCAGCGCCAGCGCCTGACTGCCCGCGCCGTTGACCTCGTCGGCGGTTTTGCGGGCGCCCGCTTCGTTGACATCGGCGCACACCACGTTGGCGCGCTCGCGCGCAAAGATCAGGGCTGCGGCGCGGCCGATGCCGCTCGCAGCGCCGGTGATGATGATGGTCTTGCCGGCGAAATAATCTGGCGTCTTGGGCATAGTGTCCTCCTCGTCATGACAAATGTGAATTGCGCGAGCGTGTTTTCAAGAATTTGTCACAAACCTGTCACGCGAGCAAATAGTCCGTGCTTAACGCCATTTTATGGAATCCCATGCAACGAATACAGGCGCGGTCGATCTCATCGATCGTCAAAACAAAAATCACAATATGATCGCGTCCGTTCGCAAACTCGATGTTGAGTGTCCGCCTTTATTGTCGGACAAAACCGTCATTGAAAGAGTGTGGCGCGGCTCGCTCGCACCGGGACGCAAGCTGCCGCATTACGAAGATGTCGTGCTGGGCAGCCTCGGGCGGCTCGCCGATCATCTGCTCCTGGTCGAAGGCAGCACGATCGAGGAATTCAAAGTGCTGCGTGTCGGCCGCGCGATCCGCGATTGGATCGGCTGCGACGCGCGCGACCGGCGGCTCGACGAACTGCCGCGCAATTGCGCTATCGCGCTCGGCGAGGCGCTTGCGCAGTCGATCCAGGCGAGCGAGCCGATATCGTATCGGATGCATCGGGTCGCAAACGGCCTGGTCGAAACCTACGAGCTGCTGGCGTTCCCGATGGCTTGCCGCTGGGAACGATCGCTCATCGGCGTCTATATCGGCGAAGCCGGCAGCCGCTACAATCTGGTCGACACCATCTTCCGCTCGACCGAGGAAGGCATCATCGCGCTGGCGGCGATCCGCAATGCCGCCGGCCGCGCGATCGACTTTCAGATCGTGGCACTCAACCAGAGCGCCGCGGAACTGCTGGGACTAACTGTCGAAAATCTGCTGTGGTGCCGGCTTTCCGAATTGCCGCGCAATCTGAGCGCCCGGCGCCTGCTCGATCGGCTGATCGTGGACGCCGGCATGAGGCAATTCGCCCAGTTTGAATTCGCCTTCGAACGCGACAACCGGGAGATCTATCTCAACATCGGCATCGCGTCCGTCGGCGATCTGCTGTCGATGACGATGACCGATATCGGCGACATCAAGCAGCGCGAGGCATCGTTTCGCCTGCTGTTCGACGGCAATCCGGTGCCGATGTGGCTCTACGATCCGGCCGATCTGCGCATTCTGAGCGTCAACGAGGCCGCGCTTGCGCATTACGGCTATGGCCGCGCGCAGTTCCAGTCCATGACGCTGCTCGAGCTGTGGCCGGCCGATGAGCGCGAGATGCACCGCGCGGTCGCGAAATCGGTGGACGACAATTTCCAGTCCGACCGGATCTGGCGTCACGTCAAGGCTGACGGCAGGGAGATCGAGGTGCTGACCTATGCGCGCCGGCTGCCGTTCGTGCATAAGAACGCCATCCTGGTCGCTGTCGTCGACGTCACCGAGCAGCGGCAGGCCGAAGCGCGCATCGCCTATATGGCGCATCACGATGCCCTGACCGACCTGCCGAACCGCGTCATGTTCCACCAGCGGCTGACGGAAGGTCTGGCGCGCGTGCAGCGTCATGGTCACGCGCTGGCGGTGCATTGTCTCGATCTCGATCATTTCAAGGACGTCAACGATACGCTCGGCCATCCGATCGGCGACGAACTGCTGAAGGCCGTGGCCAAGCGTCTTTCGAACTGCCTGCGCGACAGCGACATGGTGGCGCGGCTTGGCGGCGACGAATTCGCCATCGTGCAGTATCCGCTCGGCGATCCCAACGAGGCCAGCAATCTCGCCAACCGGCTGATCGACGTCGTCAGCAAGCCGTACGAAGTGCACGGTCACGAATTTGTCGTGGGCGCCAGCATCGGCATCGCGCTCGCCCCGGGCGACGGCGAGGCGCCCGACGCGCTGCTGCGCAACGCCGACATGGCGCTCTACCGCGCCAAGGCCGAAGGCCGCGGCACCGCGCATTTCTTCGAAGCCGAGATGGACCGCCGCATTCAGGCGCGGCGCATGCTGGAGCTTGATCTGCGAAAGGCCTTCACCAACGGCGAGTTCGAGCTGTACTACCAGCCGCTGGTCAATCTGAAGACCGATGCGGTGAGCGGCTTCGAGGCGCTGCTGCGCTGGCGGCATCCGGAGCGCGGACTTGTGGCGCCTGGCGAATTTATCCCGCTCACCGAGGAAATCGGCCTGATCGTCCCGCTCGGCGAGTGGGTGCTCCGCGAGGCGTGTGCGCAGGCGGCCAAGTGGCCGGAACCGCTCAAGATCGCGGTCAATCTGTCGCCGGCGCAGTTTCGCAACCGGGGCGTCGTCAAGGCGGTGCTCGCGGCGCTCGCTCACTCCGGTCTGCCGGCGAACCGGCTCGAGCTTGAAATCACCGAGTTGGTTCTGCTCGGCGAATCCGAGGCCAATCTGGCGACGCTGCATCAGCTGCGCGAGATCGGCGTTCACATCTCCATGGACGACTTCGGCACCGGCTATTCGAGCTTGAGTTATTTGCGCAGTTTCCCGTTCGACAAGATCAAGATCGACCGGTCGTTTGTCAGCGAATTGACCGAGCGGCCGGACTGTCTGGCAATTATCCGCGCCGTTGCCGGTTTGGGCACGAGTCTCGGCATCGCCACCACGGCGGAAGGCATCGAAACGCCGGAGCAGCTCGCGCAGGTGCGCGCTGAGGGTTGCACCGAGGTGCAGGGCTATCTGTTCAGCGCGCCGCGGCCTGCCGCTGAACTGGGCGAGTTCATGCCGTCGGACCGGCTTGCGGTGGCCTCTGTCGCGTAGGAACGCGGGTCATGCCGCGAGCAGATGCGCGTGTCGCAGCTTCATCAGTGCGGTCTCCTGCGCCACCGGCGCGACGCGACCGGGCGCGATCGCACCCCCTGGAGCGCATCGCACCACGGCGTTACGCAGGTACGGCGGCGTGTGCGACCACAGATACTCGAAGATGTGGCCGCTTGCCTTGTGCGCAACGCGTATCGTGGAGCCCTCGATGGCGACATCGAAATTCGGCTCGCTGCTCTTGAGCTTGAGATTGGGCGAACGCAGCCCGAAAGCCGCGTGCAAGACCTTGTCGACCTCCTCGGAACGGAACGGCTTCTGTAGAAACGCGCGGGCGCCCGCATCAAGCGCCTGATGTTCCTTGTCCAGATTGTGTTCGGCCGACATCATCACGATCTTCAGCGAAGACTGAATGACGTGAAGCCGCCGCATGGTCGCAATTCCGTCCATGCCCGGCATATTGCGGTCGAGGAAAACGACGTCGAAGTCGGTAGTCCGGCACAGGTTGGCCGCGGTCTCGCCATTGGCGGCTTCGGTGACCTCGCAGTTGAAGACGGAGCCATGCAGAACCTTTTGCACGATCTGGCGCACGGCGGAGGAGTTGTCGACGATGAGAATCTTCGTCGGCGAGGAAATGCGCGCATAGGTCTTGATGATGCCGATGGCGTCGCCTGCCGTGAACGGCTTGAACAGGAATTCGTAGGCCCGCAGCTTGATCGCCATTTCGACCGCTTCGGCCGCAGGCGGGCTCGACATCAGCGTCACGAAGGTTTGGATGCCTTGTTTGCGAGCCGACCAGAATGCCTGGGTTCCGGTGAGTTCCGGCATCTGCACGTCGATAAAGGCGAGATCGATATTGGCGCCGTTGAGCAGCGTCAGGCACTCGCGGCCGTTGTCGGTGGTGGTGAACCGCAGCGGCAGCTTCGTCGATCGCGCGGCTTCAGTCAGGATTTCCTGGCTGAGCGGAGAGTTGTCCGCGATCAGCATCGTGATAGTGCGCTCCATGGCATTCCTCGAAACTTTGGCATTCCTGGAAAATTTTCGGTTCCGCCTCCTGCAAGGCGCAGCCGTGGTTTCCCACACGGTTTCAAACCGGCTGACGATTGTTCGTTTCGCCGCAGCACCGGTCGAAATGGCCGTGTGGTGAACAAAATGAAACGGCGTCGATCTAAAGATGGACTTGCGCCTTCGCGGTGGGCATCGCTGCTTAGATCAGCGCCACATGCGTCGCAGGCGTGCCCCGATATCGACCGGCGCGCGGGAACTTGTCGCGGTGGACGCTGCTCCCGATGCGGCCTGCGGCCAGGCGCAAGTCTCGAACTGCCGCAGAATGTCGGAAGGAATAAATCGCGTGCGCGACGCGTACAGGTGACGGTCGCCATTGCCGCGCTGCGACTGGACGTAAAAGCGCTGCGGCAGGATCAGATGCAGATGATCCCTGGCGCGGGTCATGGCGACATAGAGCAGGCGGCGCTCTTCCTCGATCTCGGCGCTGGTTCCGGTGGCAAGATCAGCCGGAATGCAGCCATCGACGCAATTGAGCACGAACACCGCCTTCCATTCCTGGCCCTTGGCCGAATGGATCGTCGAGAGAATGAGATAATCCTCATCGAGCAGAGGCGGACCGGACTCATCGCTCGTGGCGCCAGGCGGATCGAGCGTAAGCTCGGTGAGAAAGCGTTCGCGGCTCGGAAAGCCCTGGGCGATCTGGGCAAGCTGCACCAGATCGGCTTGACGCACAGCGGCGTCCTCGTGGATGCGCTGCAGGTGCGGCTCGTACCAGCGGCAGACGAGATCGAACTCCTGCGGCCATCCCGCGGCGCGGCCGCGCACATGCCGGAACGCTTCGATGAAGTCCGGCCAGTCGGCTCTCGCGGCAGCGGGCGGCGTCAGCGCGGCAAGCGCCGGGGCCGGGTCGGCACAGTCGGCGAGTGCATCGAGCGCGCGGGCCGCCGTTGCCGGTCCAACGCCGGGCAGAAGCTGCAAGGCGCGGAAGCCCGCCACGCGATCGCGGCTGTTTTCGCAAAAGCGCAGGAACGAGAGCACATCCTTGATGTGGGAGGCTTCGAGAAAGCGCAGGCCACCGAACTTGATGAACGGAATATTGCGCCGTGTCAGTTCGACTTCGAGCGGTCCCGAGTGATGCGAGGTGCGAAACAGCACGGCCTGCGTCTTGAGAGGCAGTCCACACTCCCGATAATGCAGGATGCGTTCGACGATGAAGCGCGCCTGCTCGGCTTCGTCGGGCACGCTGACCAGATACGGCCGCTCGGCCGAGGCGCGGTCCGAACGCAGATTTTTGGTGAACCGTTCGGCGGCGAGCTCGATCACCGCATTGGCGGCGGCGAGGATCGGTCGCGTCGAGCGGTAGTTATGTTCGAGCGTGATGACTTCGGCGCGCGGGCTGAACTGGGCGGGAAAGTCGAGAATATTGCGCACGGTCGCGGCGCGAAACGAATAGATCGACTGCGCATCGTCGCCGACCACGGTGACGCCTTTGCCGTTCGGCTTGAGCGCCAGCAGAATGGCGGCCTGCAGACGGTTGGTGTCCTGATATTCGTCGACCAGGACGTGATCGAAACGCTCCGAGACATCCGCGGCGATCGTTGGTTCGGCCATCATCTGCGCCCAGTAGAGCAACAGATCGTCGTAATCGAGCACGCGCTGGCGCTGTTTGGCCTCGACATAGGCGCCGTAGAGCGCGCGGAGTTGCTCTTCCCACTCGCCACACCACGGAAAGTAGCTGCCGAGCACGTCGTCGAGCGGCATCTCGGCATTGACCGCGCGCGAATAGATCGCGATGCAGGTGTTTTTCGCCGGAAAGCGCCGCTCGGTTTGCGAATAGCCGAGGTCGTGGCGAAGAAGGTTCATCAGATCGGCGGAATCCTCGCGATCATGGATCGTGAAGGCGCGATCGAGGCCGATGCGCTCGGCGTATTCGCGCAACAGCCGCGCGCCGATCGCGTGGAAGGTGCCGGACCATGACATTGCCGCCGCCGCCGCGCCGCCGCGCTCGCGCAACGCTTCGGCAGTGATGTTAGCGGCGCGCCGGGTCATCTCGGCCGCGGCGCGGCGCGAGAAAGTCAGGAGCAGCATGCGCCGCGGATCGGCGCCGTTGACGATGAGATGGGCGACGCGATGCGCCAGCGTGTTGGTCTTGCCGGAGCCCGCGCCGGCGATGATCAGAAGCGGGCCGGCTTCGGCTGGCTCCGATCCGCCATGCACGACCGCGCGGCGCTGCTGCACGTTCAGTTTGTCGAGATAGGCGCTCATGGCCCCCTTTGGCCTGAGGCGGCGCGCGCGCGCCCCGCCAGGCAGTCCCCGCGCGAATCGAACGACCATAAGAACAGAGGATGAACGAATTGCCAAGGAACAGGACAATCGTTGGGGCAGTGCTGGGCGACAAAACCATTGCGGTGTCCGCGCCATTATGTGAACCCGGTCATCCGCCGTTGCGCTCACCACAGCAGTCCGGGCACATGCCGCGTTCGTTCGCCGATTTTGCGGTCTTTGCCGCACCCGCCATATTTGTCGTGCTGTGGGCGTCCGGTTTCATTGGCGCAAAATTCGGGCTCGCTTACGCCGAACCCCTGACGTTTCTGACTTTGCGCATGGTCTCGATTATCGTGCTGCTTGGCGCCATCATTGCTGTGACGCGTCCGAAATGGCCGGATCGCGTCGGCGTCATGCACAGCGCGCTCACCGGGCTGATGGTGCACGGGCTCTATCTCGGCGGCGTTTTCGTTTCGATCGAGAATGGCCTGTCCGCAGGCCTTATCGCTCTGATCGTCAGCCTCCAGCCGGTACTGACCTCGACGATTGCCAATCGGTGGCTCGGCGAACGCGTACTGCCGCGGCAGTGGCTGGGACTCGTACTCGGACTGGCCGGCGTCTATCTGATCGTCCGCGAAAACGTCGCTGTCGGCGAAACGCATCCGCTGGCGTGGCCGGCGGCGGCCGTTGCGCTGATCGGTATCAGTGTCGGCACGCTCTATCAGAAGCGGTTCGGCGGCGGCATCGACATGCGCACCGGCCTGCTGTTGCAATACACGGCGGCCGGGACGCTATTCGCGCTCGGCGCCTTTGCGTTCGAACATCGCGCCGTGCAATGGACGCCGCAATTCATCTTCGCGCTGTCCTGGCTGGTTTTTGTCCTGTCGTTCGGCGCCATCTGGCTGTTGTACTTTCTCATCCGCCGTTCGGCCGCGACGCGCGTGGTGAGCCTGTTCTATCTCACCCCGCCGGTGACTGCGCTGATGGCCTGGCTATTGTTCGACGAGCGGCTGCCGCCGTTGTCGCTTCTGGGCATGGCGATCTGCGTCGCCGGCGTATTTCTGGTCAACTGGCGGCCTGCAGGCGCGACAACTTAGACTTACAGCAGAGCAGGAGGAAGACGCTCATGAGCGCGCAAGGACCGATCGAATATCGCGACGCATCGCCGGCCGTCCGGGCGGTATTCGATGACATCAAGCGTACCCGGCAAGTCGACGACGTGAATAATTTCTGGAAATACCTGGCGCGGGATCCGGCCACGCTCAAGCGCACCTGGGAGAGCATCAAGGAGGTCATGGCGCCGGGCGCGATCGATCCGCTTACCAAGGAGATGGTCTATCTTGCGGTCAGCGTAACCAACGGCTGCGGCTATTGCACCGCCAGTCACGGCGCAGCCGCCCGCAAGGCCGGCATGAGCGACGAGATGTTCGGCGAGCTGATGGCGGTCGTCGGCATGGCGAATGAGACCAATCGGCTTGCCAACGGATATCGGGTGCCGATAGACGCGGCTTTCGAGCGCTGAGTTGTCGCGCGGGCCACTGCACGCACAGCGCGATATCCGTTAAGAGAGGGTTAGCAAGTCGACCGTGACCTGGCTGGGTCGGTTCGCGTTTCTTAAATCTTCATTGGTTTCGCCGACTTAGACTGAGTCCGATTCACGAACCTCCTCGCGCATGGCGGTGACGCCTGCCGGGATCACCCTTGCAACGGGACTCTGACGAGCGTGCCGCATGACTGACTCCGAACAGGCTGCGGATAATGCGCTCTTGCGGCGGCAGCTCGATGCGGCAAGGGAGCGCGAAGCCGAGGCGCGCCGCGCTGTCGGCTTGCTGAACGCCATCATCGAAGCACTGCCGGTCGGCGTCACCGTTCAGGCGGAGGATGGCGCGGTCTTGCTGGAGAGCAGCATCGCAGCCGCATTAAGCAAACCGGCGGCCGCCGACGTCGCGCTACCCGCGGCCTCTGAGCACCGAGAGCGCACCGCAACTCGGCAGGCGCGATCACGACAGAGGAGCGCGTTTTTTCCTGGCTGGACTCAGACCAGCGCACGTATTTGATTGCGCACCGGCCGGTTCAAATCCTCGACCGGCGGCTTCTGGTATCGACCGCATTTGATTTCACCGACCGCAAACAGGCCGAGCTGGAACTGTCGAAGCGCGCCTATATCGACGAACTGACCGGGCTGCCCAATGGCGCTTTGCTTGCGGAGCAGGTTCGGCAAGTGCTGGTCAGCAGTGGAGGGCGCTGCCGTTTGGCGCTGGCATTTCTCGACATCGATAATTTCAAGCACATCAATGACTATTACACGCACGCGATCGGGGACGCCCTCCTGCTTAAGGTGGCGCAGCGGATTTCCGCTCATATCCGGCCAAACGACTTCGTCGGACGCATCAGTGGCGATGAGTTTCTCCTGGTCTTTCATCCGCTCGACAGCGACGAAGAACTGGAAGGCTTGATCAACAATCTGCTCAAGGAACTCAAGGAGCCGTTTCTGATCGATGGGTATGAGATCCTGACTTCCGCATCGATCGGCGTCAGCATGCATCCCGACCACGGCGTCAGTTACGAAGAGCTGCGCCGGGCCGCCGATACCGCGATGTATCGGGCCAAAGAGGTGGCCAAGGGCGATGCCGCATTGTTCGATTCCGACATGGGCCGCGCCATGGCGGCGCGTATGGCGCAGGAGCAGCGGCTGCGGCTCGCGGTGCGCGACGGGCGTTTTTGCTGTGCATTCCAGCCCAAAGTCGACATCCGGACCGAGGAGGTCGTCGGCGTCGAGGCGCTGATCCGGCTGCGCGACGAGGACGGCGTGATCCAGTCGCCTGGGCAGTTCATCGCGCTTGCGATCGAACTCGGGCTGATCGACGACATCACCTATCTGGCGCTGGCCGAAATTGTCCGGTCGATGGATATGCTCGACGACGCGTTCGGCCCGCAGGCGACGATCAGCATCAATATTGCGGCGAAGCGCGCCGGCGACGCGAAATTCATGGATGGCTTCTGCGAGGAATTGCAAGCCACCGGCTACGCCAACCGTTTCATGGTCGAAGTGACCGAGGACGCGTTCTTCGCCGGCAGCAAATTCCAGCAGCGTTTCATTCCAATGCTGCGCGCGATCGGTACGCGTGTTTCCGTCGACGATTTCGGCACCGGCTACTCATCGCTCGCGACGCTCGCCGATGTGACCGCCGACGAGATCAAGATCGACCGGTCGTTTATCACCGCCATTCACGAGCGGCCGCGCAGCCAGAGCGTGCTCAAGGCGATCGAGGCGCTCAGCGACGCGCTGGGCATGACTGTCATCGCCGAAGGGGTCGAGACGTTCGAGGAGGTTGCCTATCTGCAGGCGGCGAGCCGCATCCGGTTTGCCCAAGGCTACTATTTCGCCAAACCGATTTTTCTCGAAGAACTGGCGCCGGCGCGTCGCGTGGTCGGGGAGGCGCGCAGCGGCGCCAGCGCGCGCTACCACACCCCGGCGCGTCGCTGACGCCTAACGGTTTACTAATTTTGGGCGAGGAGCCGGTCGGCGGATGCTTGGAGGCGGTGTCGGATATCCCCATGAATTGCGGTCTTTTGCGACATTCGGCGGTGGTATAACGGCGCTCGATTTGACGCCGTCCATTAACTGAATCTCCAGCCGGGCAGGCTAGACGTTACGGGTAGCAATCTTGGGGCGGGGATCGGCGTATGGAGATGGAATTGGCGCACAGCGACTCCCAGCCTGCCGGCGCAGCAGCGCCGCAGGCCGAGCTTCTCGGCCGCATTGTTTCCGTCCATGGCTCGCAGGCGAGCGTCGGCATTCCCGCAATGTCGCCGCCTGGACCTGAGGAAAAGCGCATCACAGTCGGCAAGTTTCTCGGCGTCGTCGTTGGCAAGTCGATGCTCGTCGGCCTTATCACCGACGTGTCGATGCGGCCGGAAGCGGGCAAGGGCAATGATGATGCCGGCGTTGCGAAGCTCGATCTGATCGGAGAGATCCGATCAGGCGAGGGCGGCGTGGCGTATTTTCAGCGCGGTGTGAGCTCTTATCCGGGCATGGGCGATCCGGTCGTGTTCGTCGGCTCGCGCGAGTTGCGGCTGATTTTCCAGAATTCCAGCGCGCGCATGATCGAAGTCGGTCATCTGCATCAGGACAGCGAGATTGCTGCCGGTATTGAGGTCGACGAGATGCTGAGCAAGCATTTCGCCGTTCTCGGCACAACGGGCGTCGGCAAGTCCAGCGCCATCGCGCTGCTAATCCAGCAGATATTGCAGGCGCGCCCCGATCTGCGCGTTCTCATGCTCGACGTTCACAATGAATACGGCCGCTGCTTCGGCGAACGCGCGCAGGTGCTCAACCCCAACAATATCAAGTTGCCGTTCTGGCTGTTCAATTTCGAGGAAATCGTCGACGTGTTTTTCGGTGGCCGGCCCGGTCTCGAAGAGGAAGTCGACTTTCTCTCCGAGGTCATTCCGCTGGCTAAGGCGTCATACGCGCAGCAGATCGGCCTTACCAGCCGGCTTGGCCAAGCCGGGCGAAGCCGGCGGGGTGCGCTACACGGTCGATGTGCCGGTGCCGTATCGCATTGCCGATCTGCTCTCGCTGCTCGACACGCGCATGGGCAAGCTCGAAAACCGTGCCTCGCGCATGGTCTATCACAAGCTGATGACGCGCATCGAGACGGTGTGTAACGACCCGCGTTACGCGTTCATGTTCGAGAACGCCAATGTCGGCGGCGATACCATGGCGGAAATTCTGGCGACGCTGTTTCGGTTGCCGCCAAACGGCAAGCCGATGACCATCATGCAGCTTGCCGGTTTTCCATCCGAAGTGGTCGACGCGCTCGTCTCCGTAACCTGCCGCATGGCGTTTGATCTCGGGCTGTGGAGTGACGGCAGCGCGCCGCTGCTCGTGGTCTGCGAAGAAGCGCACCGCTACATGGCGGCCGACCATTCGGTCGGGTTCGCGCCGACCCGGCGGTCGATCTCGCGCATTGCCAAGGAAGGCCGCAAGTACGGCGTGTTCCTCGGGCTGGTCACGCAACGGCCCGCCGAACTCGATCCGACCATTCTGTCGCAATGCAGCACGCTTTTTGCAATGCGCATGACCAACGATCGGGATCAGGAGCTGTTGCGCTCCGCCGTCGCCGATACGGCCGCCAATCTGCTGGCGTTCCTGCCTTCGCTTGGCACCGGCGAGGCGTTCGCGTTTCGGCGAAGGCGTCCTGCTGCCGACCCGCCTCAAGTTCAAGCAGTTGCCGGCACAGATGCTGCCGCGAAGCGATACGATGAGCGAGGATCAGCCGGGCTTCCAGGGGCCGCTCGACAGCCGCTCGCTTGCGGCCGTTATCGAACGCTGGCGCGGACGCATCAGCCGTCCGCGCGCCAACCCGGCCGAAGAATTGCGCGCCGCAACGACGGCTCCGAGCATCCAGCCTGCGGCGACGCCCCAGCCTGCGGCGCCGATTGATCCGAACCGCTTCAGGCTCCTGAAACGGCCGCTCGACGAGCAGGCGCTCAACGCCGCGCTCGATCGGCAGATGATGGATCCGGCACGCCGTTAGCCAAGCAGCCACGACAGGCAACATTGGCTTTGGCGCGAAGCTGCGCTAAGCCAGAGGGCACGTTATTCATCCTGCAGCCCTCATGCCGGCGTCCCAGCGCGTTCTCACCGTCGTTCACAGTTCGGATCTGCACGTCGATCACGACTACACCGCGCGGATTTACGGCGGCGATGGCGCCGCCGGTCTCGCGTGCGTGCTCAACGCGGCGCGCGCCATCGCGGCGGACGTGGTGATCCTGGCAGGCGATACGTTTGACAGTCATCGCGTGCCGGAAAGTCTGATCGAACGGGCGGCGGCCGTGATGGCCGACGCGCAATTGCCGATCGTGCTGCTTCCCGGCAATCACGACCCGGCGGTAAGCGAGGGGATTTATTTCGGCAAGCGCGCTTGGGGCAGTGCAAAATCTGCATATCATCGGCGTCACTCAGGACGAGGCGATTGTCTTTGACGGGCTGTCGCTCGAAATCTGGGGCCGGCCGCATCGCGATTATGACGACATGGTCCCGTTCGAGATCACGCGAGTCCGGCCGCAGCGCCGCACGCGCTGGCAGATCGCAATGGCGCACGGGCATTACGAGCCGGCGCCCGACCGCAGTATCGGTCCGCGGCCATCATGGCTCATTGGCGACGCCGAGATCGCGGCGACCGGCGCCGATTACGTCGCGCTCGGCCATTGGAACCGCGCGATCCGCGTCGGCAATGGCTCGGTTCCGGCTTACTATTCAGGCTCACCCGAGTATGCCGGCACGATGAACGTCGTGACCATGAGCGAAGAAACAGGCGTGACGGTCTCGCGCGTTACGCTCGACATCGCGCGCGAGCCGGTGGACTGACGAAGCGGCCGCGGCGCCGCGCGGCCACTTCGTCAACGCGATCTGAAAAACTAGGGCTTGGCGGGCGCCGGATTCATCGGCGCGGGAGTAAAGGCCGGACTGGCCGGGCCGGCGGGTGGTGCCGCAGGCCTGCTCATCGCCGGCGGATTATTTGAAGCCACGTTCGTTCCGTTTTGTTTCCCGTGGTTCATGCCAAATGCCAATGCGAGCAGGATGACGACCAGCGCAGCGCCGGCGATCCAGGCCCACGCTCCATTGTCGTGTCCCGCATTGAGATCGTACGGTGAATTGCGTCCGTTCGGATCGTTCGTGTCGTAATACCCAGACATCCGATACCTCCGTCGCTTTTAGGTATACAAACGACAACGGGGAGCACGGTGCCGCTGTTCCGGGTTCGGCACAGATCGGCTCCGACGGATCCGCATGACGAGAAAAGTTCCGGCGATTGCTTGTTGCAAATCAGCGGCATAACTTCGCGTTGAAGCAGCCCAATTGTTCTTGCATTGCTGCAACGCTGAATATGGGAGGGAGGAACATGCACCTGAGCGCGAACAAAACCTCTGCAATGGCGCGACGCAGCATCGTGTTCTGCGCTGCAACCTTGGCGATGCTTGTTGCCTTATCGAGCGGCGCGTCGCTGCTAGCGCAAACGCCAAATGGCGCGCCGGGTGTTTGGACGATGAAGGCGCCGCTGCCAAGCGCGCGCGGAGAAGTGGCCGCTGTCGCGCTTGATGGCAAGTTGCACGCGATCGGCGGATCGGTCGACGGCAAAGCCCGTCCATTCCACGACGAGTACGACCCGGCGACAAATACCTGGCGAGCGCGGGCCCCGCTTCCGGAAGCGCGCGACCACCTCGCCCTTGCGGTTGCCGGCGGCAAGATATTTGCATTCGGTGGCTTCACCGCGGCGGTCCACAAAGGCGCCGGCACCGACGCCTTCGAATACGATCCGGCCTCGGATCGCTGGCGCACGTTGCCGCCGATGAAAGTCGCGCGCGGTTCTGCGGGTGCCGTCACGGTCGATGGCAAGATCCACGTGATCGGCGGCCGTGGCCCGGATGTGATCGTCGTCGCGGCGCACGAAGTGTTCGATCCGAAGACCGACACGTGGAGCGAAGCGGCGCCGTTGCCGACGGCGCGCGATCACATGGCCGTCGTCGCGCTTGACGGAAAAATTCATGTGATCGGCGGGCGCTTCAAAGGCCCGGTCCAGCGCACCGGACTGCATGACGTGTACGATCCGCAGACCAACACATGGAGCTCCGCGCCGCCGCTGCCGACGCCGCGCAGCGGCGTGGCCGGTGCGGCCTATCACGGACTGATATTGGTGCTCGGCGGCGAACTGCCGCCCGACCATACCTTTCCGGAGAATGAGGGCTACGATCCAAAGACCAACAGCTGGGTCACTCTTGCGCCCATGCCGCACGGCCGGCACGGCTTTGGTGGCGCCGCAATCGGCGGCAACGCCTATTTCGCCGGCGGCAATCTCGGCCCCGGCGGTGGCGACACGACCGACCAGTTGATCATGTTCCATCTGCCGTGACGCGGCCCGGATGTCGTGACATTTGCGGCCAAGCCGCTATTGTGCGCCCGCACGCGCTCGTAGCTCAGCTGGATAGAGCATCAGACTTCGAATCTGAGGGTCGGGAGTTCGAATCTCTCCGAGCGCGCCAGACATATCAATAGCTTAGTCTGTACCGCCAAGGGCTCTGGCAGTGTTTGGCACGAAGAAAACAGGGGGCAGATTGTGTCCCCCGTTTATTTTCGGGCAAGCGAGAGCACTACGACCCATGGGATCACAATAACGCAGTCGGAAATTCAAAAATCCTTGCGCGGGTCGAACGGTGCAATGACGAAAGTGGGCTTCACAGCCGGAGGAACGAGCAAGGCGAGCGGGAACGGGCGGCCCGGCGCGCGCGTGTCAAACGGCACGAAGTAAGCGTTGGGAGAGCCGTGCGGCAGCGCGTAGTCGTCGAACGGATAGTTCGGATTGGCAAAGCGCGGGTTGACGTTGGCGGTCGAGCCCGCATCCTCGTGCACGTCGGCCTGCCAGCTCATGTCTTGCGTGTTGGGCGGCGGATGGTCGAAATAGTAGAAGTGCAAGTTGCTCACCTGCTTGCTGCACGGGCCGGACGCGACCGCGGTCTTCTGCACGTGGAATGCCTTGTCATACGTGTCGAACGCGCCGTCGGTACGCCAATAGAGATTGTGCTCGAAAGCCATGAATTGCGGGAAGCTGAGATTGGCGCTGAAGGTGCAGTCGCTCTGTACGTAGAACGGTGCGGTCGCTTTATCGTCCCGGTCGAAATACATCAGGTTCGAGGTGATGTAGAACACCGGATAGGCGGCAAAGGGCGGGCCAGATGGCGGGCCGCTCTGATCGTAGTAGGGATCGTTGATCGAGATCATGGCCCTGCGGGCAAAGGACAAGATGTTATTTTTGATCAGGTTCGACTGGCCGTGTTGCCACGGCGCCGCAGGACTGTCCTGTTGCGGACCGTGCGGCGTGTAGACGGCATTGCCGGACACCCGATAGACGAGGTTGTTCTCGACATCGACCAATCCGGTCGCGTTGTCGAGGTAGATGCCGTCGCCGCCATAGCCGGGCGGGACGTTCGAATTGTTGATCACGAGGCCGGGCGGGTCGAGGGCCGACGCGTCGCTGGTATCGTGGATTTTGTTGTTCAGGATCTTGTTTCCCGGCGCGGTGCCGGTGCCATTGCCGGACTCGATGCGGATCGAGCCGCCGTCGTTCATGATGCCCTGTAGCAGGTCGTGCACATGGTTGAACGCAATCGTGTTGCCGGAATTGCCGGCAGACTTGCTGGTGTCGAGGCCGCCATGCGAGATCGAGATGGCGCAGTGATAGCCGTCATAGACGTCATTGTGCGCATAGAAATTGTCGTGACCGACGCCTTGGCCGATGCCGAAGGAAGCCGGGATCACGCGCCCATAGCCCGACACGACATTGTTCTGCACCAGGAAATGTTGAGGCACATTCGCGTCCGTGGTGACCCCGTCGAGCGCGGCGTTGTTGTTCAGCCCGATGCGGATCCCGTGGACGCCGAGGTCGTAGAAGAAGCTGTCGCTGATCGTGCTGTAGCCCACCATCGGCTGCGCCGGGAAACTCTGGCACCACGTCGGCGAAGCCTTCACCTGCGGCGTCGACGGCTGCAGGCAGGAGATGAAGTCGAGCCCGCCGCCCGCGGTGTGACGCACCACGATGCCCTGCACCGTGATGTGCTGCGCGTTCTGGAACGAGATCGCCGAGGTGATATCGGGCTCCAGCTCGGTCGAGACATGCCCGGTTGGGGGCACCACGAAGTTGTCGTGCTCGAACAGGAGCCCGCGCAAGGTCAGATACTGCACATCATGCGCGACAATGAGCTGGCCAACCTGCGGGATGATCACCTCGTCGCGGTTCGGATCCTCGCCCGGTTGCGCGAGGTAGGTGAGCGTCAGGTGCTTTGAGTCGCTGCGATCGAAGAACCATTGCCCGGGCTCGCTCAGCGCGTTCTTGACGTTCTCCACGATGTAGCGATTGCCGGTGATGAAACCGCTTTCGCCCGCATTAGCGCCGATCGGCACCGCGGTCGCGCCGGTCATGTAGACGATGTGCTTGACGGTATCGACACAGCTCACGCGTAGCTTCGACGTGGAGAACTGCTCGAACACCAGCACTTCGATGTCGCCGGCGAGAGGTGAATTGGCCGCCTGCGGATCGCATGGGCTGCCCGGCGATGCGACGAGGTTGCCCCAGGTCTCCGGCTCGAGGTCGGTGAGGTATTGCGGATCGACTTTCTCGTTGTAGAGGAAGCGATCGAAGCACTTGTAGCCATCCTCCTGCGGGCACACGCTCTCATCGCCGGAGGAATCGAAGACGGTGTGCCAGATGCGGCGATAGGGACCGAGATAGCCGCCGAGGCGCGGACGCAGGCGCCGCTCGCCATTGTAGAACAAATTCTCGAAATTCTGTGTTTCCGGCGGCAGCGACGCCTGCCAGCGATTGCCGCCGAGATTGACCCAGTTGCGCACGCGCACGCCGCCGCTGAACACCGGAAATTCGCCGGGGAAATTCTGGTACGTGATCTCAGTGATCTGCGAGCCGGAGTCCTCCGGGCCGAGCACGATGGTCGCGGGCAGCCGATAGACGCCATCTTCGCCGCGTTGCGGCGCGTTGAAGGCGACCGGTGCGACGAGGTGGCCGGGGAGGGCGCGTCCCGCATAGGTGGCGAGCTTCGGCTTCACGTCATCCGGCGCATCGGCAAACGCGGCCTCCGCGCCCACGCTTTCGTTGCGGAACAGCACCGTCACTTTGCTCAAATTGGTTTTATCTATCGCACGCACGGCGCGGCGCGCGCCTTCGAACGAGGCGAGCGGCCCGTCCGTGTGCTCAGCGTTTGGCTCGGGCAGTCGGCCGGTCCAGGCATCACTGCCATAACGGGCCGAAACATAGAGCTCCGCCGATCGAGCCGAAACGTCCGCGTTTCCTTGCGTCGGCAAGGCGCCGATAACAAGCGACAGGGCCGCAACGCTTATTGCTTCGCCAAAACGGCACATTGCTCGCTCCGCGCGATCAGACAAGCATAACGGTAAGATTTTATCTTGAGAGTGAGGGGCGTCAACTGCAGGGGCCACTAAAAGTCACCCGGCCTGGCGCGGCCTTTCTGTTGGCCAATCTTGTAATTCCGGCAAGGCATAGAGTGAAATGGGCGATCGCAAATTCACCGATTGTATAGCGACGAAGGCTGCTGGATCATAGCGTCACGACGTACGAGTATTGCCCATCTTTAACAACTGTGGCGCGCCAGCGGCCCGTCGCTCCGGATCAGCTCAGATACTCGACCTTGCCGCTATTGAGATCGTAGTACGCGGCCAGGACCTTGACCTTCTTGGCCTTCACCAGACCGGCGACGATCTTGCTGTCGGTCGCGATCTTGGCGGCGGTGCGCTTGGCGCTTTCGCGCACGGCGTTTTCGACGAAGTCGCCCGGCTTGCCGTGGACCGCGCGCGCCGCCGGCACGATCGCCGCGACCATCGGGCCGATGGAGCCAGGAAACTTCGCGTGCTTTTCGACCACCGAACAGGCGGCGGCAACCGCGCCGCAACGCTGATGGCCGAGAACGACGATAAGCGGAATCCCGAGCTCCGCCGCGCCGTACTCGATCGTTCCCATGGTGGCCGTATCGGCCATGTTGCCGGCGTTGCGGGCGACGAACAGCTCGCCAAGCCCGGTGCCGCCAAACACCAGCTCGGGCGGGGTACGGCTGTCGGCGCAACCGACGATTGACGCCCAGGGCGTCTGGGCTTTGGCAATGGCGTCGCGTTGCTTCGCCAGATCAGCGGCGCAAAGCTGCGGGGCGCTGAGGAATTTCTCGTTGCCGGACTTGAGCCGGGCAAGCGCCTCGTCGGCGGTGACGCTCGTGGCCGCGCCGGCCGCGATGGCCTGACCGGTGAAAGCCGTGGCTGCGGCCGCGGCCGCTCCGGACGCCGCCAGGGCAAGAAAGCCGCGGCGCGGCAAGGCAAAATTCTGACATGCGATGCACATGACGATATTCCTCCGTTGGGCCGATCACCGGGCGCTTGGCTATCTCCAAGCGGGGCTCGATCAGGCTTCGCGCGGCGCGATCCGCCGGTCGCCTCAAATGCGAATTCCACCTATATGCTGGCCGCAAACATCTAACGGCGTGTTAGGGTGTTAGCTTGACGAGCTGTTAAGGCGCCCCCCAAATCCCTCGGCGTTATTGTTCAGTGCCCTCTCATCCCGACGACTGCAGGTGACATCCTCCCCGACAATCCGGCTCGGCCTCGATATTGGCGGCACCTTTACGGACGTGGCGCTGGAGATCGACGAGCGCCGCTTCACCGCCAAGACGCTGACCACCCCAGGAGCGCCGGAGCAAGGCGTGATCGCGGCGCTCAATCTGGTGACCCAGGCGGCTGGCATTGTGCCGCGCCAGGTCGGCCTGATCATTCACGGTACCACGCTTGCCACCAATGCGGTGATCGAACGCAAGGGCGCCAGGACCGCGCTCCTGACCACCGAAGGTTTCCGCGACGTGGTCGAAATCCGGCACGAGAACCGCTTCGAGCAATACGACGTCAATATCGATCTGCCGCCGCCGCTGGTGCCGCGGCGACTGCGTTTTCCGGTGCGCGAGCGGATCGATGCACAGGGCAAGGTGCTGGTCCCGCTCGATGAAACCCGGCTTAAGCGCACGATCGATGAGTTCGCCGCCCGCGGTATCGAAGCGGTGGCGGTCGGCTTCCTGCATAGCTTCACCAATTCGGATCATGAGCGCCGCACCGGCGAGGCACTCGCGCGCCGCTTGCCCGGTGTGACGGTGACGCTGTCCTCCGACGTATCGCCGGAGATGCGCGAATATGAGCGTTTCTCCACCGCCTGCGCCAACGCCTACATCCAGCCGCTGATGGGGCGCTATCTGAAGGGCCTCGAACGTGAGCTGCGGCAGGCTGGCTTCGCTTGTCCGCTTCTTCTGATGACTTCCGGCGGCGGCATCACCACTGTCGAGACTGCGATCCGCTATCCGGTCCGGCTGATCGAGTCCGGCCCGGCGGCCGGTGCGATCTTTGCCGGCTGCATTGCCCGCCAACACGGACTCGATCAGGTCCTGTCGTTCGATATGGGCGGCACGACCGCCAAGGTTTGTCTGATCGACAAGGCCCAGCCGCAGACCGCGCGCCTGATGGAAGTCGCGCGCGTCTATCGTTTCCTCAAGGGCAGCGGGCTGCCTTTGCGCATTCCGGTGATCGAGATGGTCGAGATCGGCGCGGGCGGCGGTTCGATCGCGCGGCTCGACGCGCTCAAGCGTATCGCGGTGGGACCGGACAGCGCCGGCTCGCAGCCGGGGCCTGTCTGCTACGGCCAGGGTGGCAGCGAGCCGACGGTGACCGATGCCGACGTCGTGCTCGGCCGCATCGATCCGCAAAAATTCTCAGGCGGCAAGATTGCACTGGATGCCGCCGGCGCCGGGCGCGTGGTTGCCGAACGGATCGGTGCGCCTCTTGGACTTTCCGCCGATCACGCCGCGCTCGGCATCAGCGAAATGGTCGATGAAAACATGGCCAACGCCGCGCGCGTGCATGCCATCGAGAGCGGAAAGGACGTCCGCGCGCGGACGCTGATCGCGTTCGGCGGCGCCGCGCCGCTCCACGCTGCGCGCGTTGCCGAGAAGATCGGCGTCGGCCGTGTGCTCATCCCGGCCAACGCCGGGGTCGGCTCGGCGGTAGGGCTTCTCCGCGCGCCAGTCGCCTATGAGATCGTGCGCGGGCGGCTGGTGCGCCTGTCCGAGTTCGATCCCGCCGGCGTCAATCGGCTTCTGTCGGAGATGCGCGCCGAGGCCGAAACAGTTGTGCGCCAGGGCGCGCCCACCGCCGAACTGACCGAGCAGCGCTCGTCATTCATGCGTTATCGCGGGCAGGGACATGAGATCGCCGTGGAGCTTCCCGTGCGCGCATTCACCGTCGCCGACCGCGCGACGCTGACCGAATTGTTCGAGGCGGCCTATCGCCGGCTCTACAGTCGCTCGATCCCGGGCGTCGATATCGAAATACTGAGCTGGGTCGTTTCGCTCCGCGCGCCCGCGGAAGGCCGTCTCGCCGGCGAGAGTGCGGAGCAGCCCGGCGAGCCGAAGGCTGCCTCGCGGCGGCCCGTGTTCGATCCGGATCGTGGCGAGTTCGTCGACACGCCGATCTATTGGCGACCCGACCTTGCACCGGGCGCACATATCAGGGGCCCGGCGGTGATCGCGGAAGACGAAACGTCGACCGTCGTCAGCGCCGATTTTGACGCCTGCATCGATCGCTTTGGTTATATTGAGCTCACCCGTCGCGAGAATTGACCATGGTTGCCCGTTCCAATGCCGCGCTGGCGCAGATTCATCAGCAGATCATGTGGAGCCGCCTGATCGCGGTGGTCGAGGAGCAGGCGCAGACCATGATCCGCACCGCGTTCTCGACCTCGGTGCGCGAGGCCGGCGATCTGTCCGCCGGCGTGTTCGATCGCCATGGCCGCATGCTGGCGCAGGCCGTCACCGGCACGCCCGGCCACGTCAATTCCATGGCCAATGGCGTCAAATATTTCCTCGATGTTTTTCCGCTTGCCGGCATGAAGCCAGGTGACCACTACATCACCAACGATCCATGGCTGACGTCCGGTCATCTCCACGACATCACGGTGGTAACGCCGAGCTTTTATCGCGGGCAGGCGGTCGGGTTGTTCGCCAACACCATCCACGTCGTCGATATCGGCGGGCTCGGCATGGGCCCGGACGGCCGGCAGGTATTCGAGGAGGGACTGGCGATCCCGATCATGCCGCTCGCGCGCGAGGGCCGCATGAACGAGGATCTGCTGCGGCTGGTGCGTGCCAATGTGCGCGAACCGCTGCAGGTCGAGGGCGACATCTACGCCTGCGCGGCTTGCAACGACGAAGGCAGCCGCCGCCTGGTCGAGATGATGGATGAGTTCGAGATCGCCAATCTCGACCGGCTGGGCGATCAGATCGTCGATGCCTCGCGCGAGGCGACGCTCGAGCGTATTCGCAACCTGCCGCGCGGTACCTATTGCAACACGCTGACCATGGACGGCTACGACAAGCCGCTCGTACTCAACGCCGCGCTGACGATTTCGGCCGATGGCATTCACGTCGATTTCGCCGGAACGTCGCCGGCGTCGAGCTACGGCATCAACGTGGTGATGAATTACTGCCTCGCCTACACGGCCTTCGGGGTGAAGTGTCTGGTGGCGCCCGACGTACCCAACAACGCGGGCTCGCTCGAGCCGATCACGGTGAGCGCGCCGGAGGGCTCCGTGCTCAACGCCAACCGGCCGTGGCCGGTCGCGGCGCGCCATACCGTCGGCCAGATGCTGCCGGACGTGGTGTCGGGCTGCCTGCATCAGGCCATCGCCGGCGGCGTGCCGGCTGAGGGCGCCTCGTCGCTCTGGAATCCGCAGATCTTCGGCGGTGGTTCGCTTGTCGACGAAGTCGAGGAGGGCACAGACGCCAACGAGCTTCCGCTGTTCTCGACCGTGATCTTCCATTGCGGCGGCACCGGCGCGCGGCCCGGCAAGGACGGATTGTCGGCAACGTCGTTCCCTTCGGGCGTGCGCACGATCCCGGTGGAGGCGACGGAAAGCATCGCACCCGTGGTCTTCTATCGCCGTGAATTTCGAGAAGGCTCCGGCGGTCCGGGAAAATTCCGCGGCGGCCTCGGCCAGGCCATCGAGATTGGCGGCGCGGGCGCCAACCCCGTTGCGCTGTTGTGCAATTTCGAGCGGGTCAAAAATCCGGCGCGCGGGCGCGATGGCGGCGGTGCTGGAGGCGCGGGGGAGGTGGCGCTGCGTTCCGGCCGTCCGATCCGGCCGAAGGGCCGGCAAACCGTGCCGCCGCGCGACGCGCTGCAATTGAATCTGCCGGGCGGCGGCGGCTTCGGCGATCCGCGTGCGCGCGATCCGGAGCGTGTGCGTGACGATGTGCTGGATGGGTTGATCACCGCCGAGGACGCCCGCCGCGATTACGGCGTCGCCATCGATGCGCACGGACAGCTCGATCTCACGGAAACGGCGCGCTTGCGCGGATAAAAAACGTGCGGACCACCGCAATAAGCGGCCTACTGCGCGGTGATATGGGCGAACTTGATCACCTTGGCCCATTTTGCGACTTCTTCGCCTGTGAATTTGCGCGCTTGAGCCGGCGTCATTGGCATCGGCTCGGCGCCCACGCTCGCGAGCCGCGTTTTGATCTGCGGATCGTTCACGCCCGCCGTGATCACCGCACTGAGCTTGTCGACGATTTCGGCAGGCGTTCCTTTGGGAGCACCGAAGCCGTTCCAGGCGCTGGCGTCATAACCCGGGATGAATTCGCCAATCGCCGGAATATCAGGCAGCAGGTCCGATCGCTTTGCTGTAGTCACTGCGAGCGCCCGTAGCTTGCCGGCCTTGATAAAGGCAATTGACGATGGCAGCGACGTGAACGCCAGCTGCACCTGCCCGCCGAGCAGGTCAGGCATGAAGTTGCCGCGGTAAGGTACGTGCAACATGCTGACGCCGCTCATCATCATGAACAATTCGCCGAACACGTGGGGCAGGGTGCCGTTGCCGAATGAGGCCATCGCAATCCTGTTTGGATTGGCTTTGGCGTAGGCGATCAGTTCGGGCACGGTCTTCACCGGCAGCGATGGATTGACCGACATCGCGAAATTGGTGGTGCAGACGCTCGCGACGGGCACAATGTCGCGAATGAAATCGAACGGAAGACCAGTGTAGAGCGTCTGGTTGATCGCGTTTGCGAGCAACGTGAACAAGAGTGTGTAGCCGTCTGGAGCCGCTTTTGCGACGACTTCGGTGCCAATATTGGCGCCCGCGCCGGGCCGATTGTCCACCACGATGGATTGGCCGAGCCGTTCCGAAAGCCATTGCGCCATGATGCGCGCGAGAACGTCCGTGCCGCTGCCAGCCGGCAGGGCGACAATGACGTGCACGGGGCGCGATGGATACGTTTCCGCGCGCGCAACGCGCGGCGAGGAAACCAGCGCTGCACCGGCAGCAAGAGGCAACAACGCTCGCCGGGAAACTTGCATCACACCGCCCCCTTTGGCCCGAACGAGCGGTCTTGTGCTGGCCGCTTTGCTGTCAGGATTTCACTTCGAACTCGCCGTTGATCTCAACCGGAGTGCCGTGCGGCAAATTCACCATTCCGACCGCCGAGCGGGCGTGACAGCCGTATTCCGGCCCGAACAGCTCGAAGAACAAGTCCGACGCGCCATCGATGACCGCCGGCATGTTGGGAAAGTCCGGCGTGCAGTTGACCATGCCGAACAAGCGGATGACGCGGCGTATGCGGTCGAGGTCGCCAACTTCCTGTTTGACGGAGGCAAGAATCGACAGAGCGGCAACGCGCGCGACGAGTTTACCTTCTTCGAGACTCATATCTGCGCCGAGCTTGCCGGTCTCGCGATATGTCATTCCAGGATGATGTGCAGTATGCCCGGACACAAAGATGATGTTGCCGACGCGCACGCAGCCGCGGCGGTTCGGACTCGGGAATTGACGCGGCGCGGGCAGCGTCAATCCCATGGCTTTCAGTTTGTCTTCAATGCAGGTCATGGCTTGATCCCAGCTTCGATCAGACGGCGATGATGCGGCAGAGCATGCCGCGCGAGTTGACTGAGCCTGAGATTGGATCCCACGGTCCGTCGTATGTCATGGCGGCGTTGATGTTGACGTCGAAGGCGCCGCTGCCAGGCACCATGCTGCCGGGCCGCCACCAGCCCATCCCGGTCGAAACCACGCCTTCGGGCGTGTTCTCGGTGATCTTGATCTTGGCCTTGCAGGAGCCGCGCGCGTCAGGCGTCTCGATGCGCACCCATTGTTCATCGGCAACTGCCATGGCGTTCGCGGTTTTTGGATGGATAAGCAGCCGCGGGTCGGGCGAAATCTTCTTCGCCCATGGCTGATCGCGAAAGCGCGAATGGTGATAGGTCTTTTCCCGGTCGCCGGTGAGCAGCGTCAGGGGATATTCTGATTTCAGCTGCGGCGCGGCGCTCTCGCGCGCCGGCTCAACGAAATTCGGCAGTGGATCGATGCCGACCGACGCAATCGCTTCGGAATAAAGCTCGATCTTGCCGGTTGACGAGGGGAATTTCTCGAAGTGTTCCAGTGTATAGGGGTATGTGGCGTAACCGTCGCGGCGCAACGTCTCCAAGGTCACGCCGCTGTCGCCGAGCAGAAATTCGATGAATTCGTCCTGGGACTGCCACGGCAAGAAATTGGCAGTGGCGGCGCCGCGCGCCCGCATTTTTTCCAGAAGCCCGCGCGCGATGGCGAAATCATTGCGCGCTTCGCCCTGCGGCGGCACGACCGCCTGCGTCATGGCGACGAGCGGCCCGCCGGGCTGCAGACGGATTTCGTCCTCCTCGAGGCCGGTGGTCTTCGGCACCACGATATCGGCAAGCTCCGCCGTCGGCGTCATCGCATCGGTCGCCACCATCAGGAAATCGAGCGCGCGCAAGGCTTCGACGGTTTTGGGCGTGTTCGGATAGGTCACGACGATGTTCGCGCCGCTCAGATACATGGCGCGCAGCGGGTAGGGCTTGCTGGTAAGCATGGCATCGATCGCCGTCGGATTGTGACACGCGGTCTGCCAGCCGCGCGGGCCGGCCCATAAGGGATATTTGTCGGCGCCGATCGTCTGCTCCTCGATGTCCCTGGGCAGGCGGAATCTCGGATCGTGGACGAGATTGAGATTGTCCAAAAAGCCTTTTGGCTTCTTGGAGCGCCGATTGCCGCCAAGCCGGTCGACGTTGCCGCTGATGCCGACGAGGCAATGGAAGGAGCGGAAAGTCTGCACACCGGCTGAAAATGCGTCGATGCCGTGGCCGCTGACAAACGTGGAGGGGCCGTGCGCGTACATGCGCGCCGCCGCGACGATGTCGGCGGCGGGTACGCCGCTCAGTATCGCCGCTCGCTCCGGCGGAAATTCGCGCGCGCGCTCGGCAAGCTTGTCGAAGCCGTGCGTGGCGCGCGCTACAAAATCCTTGTCGTAAAGGCTCCTCCTCGATCATCACGTTGATCATGGCAATCCCGATGGCGGCGTCCGTGCCGGGCTTTGGCCGCAGCCACAGGTCGGCGATGCCGACGGTCGGAATTCGCTTCGGGTCGATGACGACGATCTGGCCGCCGCGCTTCTTGAGCTTCTTCAGTTCGATCCATTCGATTGGATCGGCATCGTAGGAATTGCGGCCGACGACCAGCGCGCAGCGCGCGTTTTCGATATCCTCGCCGCGGGTGATGTCGAGGCCGGTCGAGCGCAGGCTGACCGCGCGGCAGCCGCCGCAGAGGTCCTGATTGATCATCCAGTTCGGCGAGCCGAGCGAACGCAGCAACAGCACTACGGCGAGGCCCACGGCCGAAAAAGACGTTGTTGCAGACGCCGACCAGCGCGAATGGCCCGTGTTTCTCACGCACCGCAGCGTAATGATCCGCGGCGTACTCCAACGCTTCGTCCCAGGAGATCTGCTGCCATTTGCCTTCGCCGCGTTCGCCGATGCGGCGCAACGGATGCAGGAGCCGACGTTCCGAGTAGGTAATGCCGGTCGAGCCTTTGAGGCCCTTGATGCAGAACGCACCTTTCGAGAGGGGATGGGCGGGGTTCGGCTTGATATTCTCGATCACGCCGTCGCGGACCGTGACGAGGGAGCCGCAATGCACCGAGCATTCGGTGCAGGTCGTGGGAACGACCTTCACTTCCCCGGCCGATGAGGGTGCGCTGGATAGTGCCATCCGCTGTCACCGCGCGAAATGGCCTCCGCCATATCGCGCTCTCCCGTGCCCACTATAGCACGGGAATCGGCGCAGTCGTGCGGCTGGGCGCGCACCCGATGCGACGTGACGCCCTAGACCTTCAACAGCGCGGCGTCGATCGGCAGCGAGCGAATACGCTTTCCGGTTGCGGCGAAAATCGCGTTGCATAATGCCGGGATCGCGGCCGGCAACGGCGGTTCGCCGAGGCCAGTTGGCGAATTGTCACTCTGGATGAAATGCACCTCGATGGGCGCGGCCTGCGCCATCCGCAGCAGCGGGAACGTGTCGAAATTGCTCTGGATCACCCGGCCGCCTTCGATGGTGATCTGCTGGTGCAGTGCCTCCGAGAAGCCATCGAAAATTGCGCCTTGCGACATGTTGATGGCCGCGGTCGGATTGATCACGTGGCTGCCGATGTCGCCGACCGCCCAGACCTTGTTGATCTTGACCGCGCCGCTATCCGCTACTGCGGCCTCGACCACTTCGGCGAAATAGCCGAGATGGCTGTAATAGACCGCAACGCCAAGACCGGTTCGCTCGGGCAGGGTGCGCTTGCCCCACCCTGAAACGTCACGCACTTTTTCCAGACAGCCGCGCGCGCGCGCCGTGTTGAAGCCCGCGCCTTTGCCCGGCAACAGTTCGTCCTTGCCGAGCAAATCGATCTGGAATTGCAGCGGGTCCTTGCCGGCGGCATGCGCCAGTTCGTCGATGAAGGACTGGAACACGAAGGCAAGCGCATTGTCGCCCGGCGCCCGCAGCGGGCCGGTCGGAATTCCGAACGGGATGAGCGAAGCGCCGTAGGACAGGTTAGGCACCCGCTTGGCCGGAAAAGTGTCCGGCGACAGGTCGGCGGACGGGGCGAACTTGCCGTTGCGTCCGTAGCTGACGAAATGCTGCTGCCAGGCGACAACCTTGCCGTCCGCATCCAAGCCGGCCTTCAGGAAATGAAAGCCGCCAGGCCGGTAGAAATCGTGCTGCATGTCATCAGCACGGGTCCAAAGCAGTTTGATCGGAACGCCGGCTTCCTTGGCGATCCACGCCGCTTCGGCCATGTAATCGGTCATCAGCCGCCGGCCGAAACCGCCACCGCACCGCGTCATGTGAACGACGATATTTGCCTCATCGACGTCGAGCGTCTGCGCGACGAGTTTGCGTCCCGGCTCGGGATTTTGTGTCGGCGCCCAAAGCTCGACCTTGCCGTCCTGGACGCGCGCCGTGCAGTTCATCGGCTCAAGCGGCGCATGGGCGATGAATGGGTAGGAGTAATCGGCCTCGACTACTTTCGCGGCGCTGCCAAGTGCAGTGGCGACGTCGCCGTCATTGCGCAGACTGTGCTCGGGCGCCTTGGCGCCGAACGCGGCGGCCTGTTGGGCGAAACCGGCGCTGCTCTGCCGGCTGGTCGTCCCTTCATCCCATTGGATGTCGAGCTTGCGGCGCGCTTTATCGGCGTGCCACCAGCTATCGGCAACGACGGCGACGCCGGGCATGAGACCGGCAAGATTGCTGCCGCCCTTGACCACGATGCACTTGGCGCACGCCGGGCATCGCCTTGACTTCGTCCAGGTTGGCCCGAACGACCTTGCCGGCAAACACCGGACATTTCTGAAACACGGCGTACTGCATGTCGGGTACGACCGTGTCGATGCCGAACAGCGGTTCGCCTTTCACCACGAGCGGACTGTCGACGCCGGGTATCGAATGGCCGATGATTTTGTAGGTCTTTGGATCTTTGAGTTTGACGTGGTGCAAATCGGGAACTGGCACGGCCGCGGCGTCAGCAGCAACGGCGCCGTAGGGCAGGGTGCGTCCGCTTTGTGTGTGCCGCACCTGACCGGAGCCGGTTTGGCATTCGGCTTCGGGAACGTTCCAGCGCTTGGCTGCGGCCGTCACCAGCATCTGCCGGGCCGCCGCGCCGGCGCGGCGCAGCGGATCCCAGTTCTGCGGCGTCGATGTGCTGCCGCCGGCGTGCTGGTTGCCGTAGAGCGCCGGATTGAGATCGGCCTGTTGGGTGCGCACCTGGCTCCAATCGACGTCGAGTTCTTCGGCGACCAGCATCGGCAGCATGGTTTTGACGCCCTGACCGATCTCGGGATTCTTCGCCATGATGGTCACGACATTGTCGGGCGCGATGCTCACATAGGCCGTCACTCTGACAGGTGCGCCTTGGGCTTCATCGGCTACGGCAGCGTCGGCAAAGCCTGGAAGATGCAATGACAGCAGCATGCCGCCGCCGGCAGCGGCCGTTGCCTTGAGGAAGGCGCGCCGTGAGGCGCCGGCCTGGTTTTGATCCGACTGGGCCGGTTCGTCCGGCGTGTTCGCCAAGAGGTGCTCGTGCAACATGATGTCAGCTCCTCTTTCCGCTCGCCGCCGAGCCGAGATCGGCAGCCTGTTTGATGGCTTCCTGTATGCGCAGATAGGTGCCGCAGCGGCAGATGTTGCCGTTCATCGCGGAGAGGATGTCGTTGTCGCTTGGCGTCGGCGTGTGCGCCAGCAGCGCCGCGGCGGTCATGATCTGCCCCGCCTGGCAATAGCCGCACTGAATGACGTCAACGTCGAGCCAGGCCTTCTGCAAATGCTGGCCGATGGGGGTGTCGCCGACGCCTTCGATTGTGGTCACCGCCGCCTTGCCGACAGCGGAGATCGGCAGACTGCAGGAGCGCATGGGCGCGCCGTCCACGTGCACCGTGCACGCGCCGCACAATCCGACGCCGCAGCCGAACTTGGTGCCTTTCAGGTCTATCGCGTCGCGTAAGACCCACAGCAGCGGCGTGTCGGCATCGACATCGACCGTGTGACTGCTGCCATTGACTTCAAGCGTGAACTGCATGATGCGCCTCGCGTTGTGCGTCGGCGCGACGATACAACTTAATCGCTGGCGCCGAAATATCGCGTCGCCGCGATGACCATCAATTTTCTACGAGCCTGCGCGATAGGGACAAACACGGGTTTTACACCGCATTTACCTTGAAATATCGCGTGCGATCCCGTCCTGTGCGGCGGCGAAGGCCCATCTTGGAAGATCATGGAGAGCGCGATCACCGGTGATAGCCATGACTACGCGACCCATAACCACGGCACACACTCGTTTCTTGATTTTAGGCCGGTTTTTCTGATTTTGAGACAATTCTTCAACGCGGCCGTGGACGTGTGATCCAGGGCCCCTAGATGTTCTCCGGTAACGCGGCTTCGCGCTGCGTTCATGGGCCGGCGCGCGACAACAGGTCCGCGTTACAACGTAACCGTTTCGATCGTTGAGGCCTGCGCAGGTGCCTCGTCCTTGGCGCGGTTCTCTTGGCCCGATGCCGGCAACTGCAACACCACCGCACTCTGCCCCGGAACGAGCCGGGTGAGCAGAACGACTTGGCCGCCCGGAAACTCGAGCGCGTCGTGATGGACGTGGGGATCGGCCATGTTCACCTGACGGAAGCGGGCGACCTTGTGTTCGAACTCGGGCTTTGCCAAACAGGCTGAATGCACGGTCGTAGCGCACGTCGTCTTGGAACGCGATTTCTGTGCCTGGCAGAAGGCAAACCGCCACGTCCGGTTCACCGACAGCCGAAAAGCCACGGGTGATCGAGCGGGCGAAATCCGTCGTCACGAGCTTGTCGCCGATCTCGGCGGGTCGGGACGCGACGAGATGCAGACTATAGTCGCACATTTTCGGGACACTCCTCTGCGTGAGGAGCCGTAACGGCCTCCTCGTTCAGTGAACACCACCGTTGGCCGAATGTTCCGCCCGGACCCTGCCGCTTGCCGGGGCCGAACCGCTTGATCGCGTGCGCCGGCGATGCTTCGGTGATGGCGGGGGAAGCACATGAATGAACGCGCCGATGTTCTGGCCAACTCCGCCCGGGCCGATGCTCGCGAGGCAGGGAGTACCGGGCGTACGGAGACCGCAAGTTCCCAGCCGATGCGTCACACGGATCATGTGCCGCGCGGTATCGGCTGCATGGTACTCGCCACTATTCTGTTCGCCACCGCCTCGGCGTTGACCAAATGGCAGGTCGGCATTTATCCGGTCGGCGAGGTGGTGTTTTCGCGCTCGATCTCGTCGCTCGTGGTCTGCGCCGCCGTCATGCTGCCGATGACCGGGTTTTCGGTCTATATCACGCGGCGGCCGTGGGACCATTTCGCCCGCGGCCTTTCGCAAGCGACTTCGCAAACCCTGTTTGCTCTTGCGTTCACGCTGATGCCGCTCGCGGGCGCGGTGTCCATCAATTTCTCGGCCCCGCTGTTTGCCGCTCTGGTCTCGATCCTGTGGCTCAAGGAACGCGCCACGTTTTCGCGCTGGGCGGCGCTCCTGATCGGCTTTGCGGGCGTGCTCATCGTTACTGATCCGGGGCGAAACTCATTCACGCTGGGTGCCTTGTTCGCGCTCGGCAACGCGGTGATGTACGGCACGGTGACGGTCGCGGTGCGCGGCATGACCAAGACTGAATCGGCCAACACGCTGATCATCTGGCAACTGACGGTCATCGCGTTTCTGCACGCCTTCCTGCTGCTGTTTGGTTGGCGCTGGCCGACGCCGCTCGATGCGTTCATGCTGTTCAGCAGCGGCTTCGCCAATGCCATCGGGCAATATTTCTGGACGCAGTCTTTGCGCCTTGCGCCTGCGACCGCGGTGGGGCCGTTCTATTATCTGATGTTGGTGTGGGCGCTGGTCTTCGGCTATTTCGTCTGGGGCGACGTGCCGTCGGCGGGCTTGCTGGTCGGCTCTGCCATCGTGGTCGGGTCGGGATTCTTTCTGTTCTGGCGCGAAGCGCGGTTGCAGCGCGCGATCGCGGTTACGTCGCAGCCGAAACGGGTTACTTGATCAGCTCCGCGATGCGATCGATGATCGGCTTCGGCGTGGCATAGGCCTTGTTGATCAAGCCTGCAAGCGTCGCGCCGTCTTCGGGATCGAGGGCATATTTGCGCTTTTCGGCTTCGGCGATGAAGGCGGGATCTTTCATGGTCGCATCGAACGCATCGCGCAGCGTCTTCAGTGTTGCGGGTGCAAGACCGGGCGGCGCGATGAATGGCCGACCGATGCCCTGGCCGATGTAGAGAAACTCGATCGCCTGTTTGTCTTCCGGCGTCTTTGCCAGATCGACCACGAACGGCACGCCTTTCAATGCGGGATTGGGCCGCACGCCGCCCTGAAACAGCACGTTGACCGCCCCTGACGAAATCCAGTCGGGCCGGCGAGCGTCGACGCTGTCGAGGCTTTCGCAAATGCCGTGCACCTCGCCGCGCTCCATCGCCAGGAATACGTCGGCTGAAGAGGGATAGCCGCCGACGAGCTTGAACTTGAAACCGAGAATGGCGTTGAGCGCCTTCGGGTAGGAATGCGTGCCGGTCCCCGGTCCAGTATCGCCGAAAATGAGTTCCTTCTGGGTAAGCTCCTGGACGTTTCTTACGGGCGCCGTGTGGTAGGCGATGCAGATGTTGGTTTCGGTCGCCGGCGTGCCGATCCAGGAAAATTTGGTGGCGTCGAACAAAGCGCCCGGCTGGCCGGTGAGCGGGCCGAGCGCGGCGTCGCGGGCGATCAGCGCCAGCGTCGAGCCGTCCTTGGGCGCCTGATGATAGATGAAGCTGGCGGCACGGTAGCTGCCGCCGCCGGGAAGGTTCTGGGCCACGACCGACGGATTGCCGGGCAGATGAGCGCCGAGATGCCCGGCGACCAGCCGACCCCAGGTGTCGTAGCCGCCGCCGGGACCGAACCCGATGATCATCGTCACTGACTTGCCGCCGACCGGACGGGGTGCCTGTGCCGCAGCCGAACTGGCGAAAGCCATTGCGAACAGGCAGGCGGATAGAATTCCGGCCTTACAAACTGTTTGCGGCGCTTGGTCGCGAGGTCCGGGCATCGTCATCCCCCTAAAAGGCGTGTGCGCGTTGTCCGTATCTGCTACCAGAGCGGCGCTGCCATAAACCGTAGCCTGAAGAGTTTCAGCGGGGAAGGCGGCCAAATAGCCGCATCGGGCATTGAGAGGGAGCGAACGTCGTGAATATTCCTCGTCGTGAGTTTTTACGCCTTGCTGCCGGCGCGGCCGCGTTGCCTCTCGGTGCGCAGTTGGCGCAGGCGCAGACCTATCCGTCACGCCCGGTGCACTTGCTGGTCGGCCAGGCGGCCGGCAGTTCGACCGACATTGCCGCGCGTCTGGTCGCGCAGCCGCTCTCGGCGCATTTCGGTCAGCAGTTTATTACCGACATCCGCCCGGGCGCGACCGGCAACATTGCCACCGAGGCGGTGGTTCGTTCAGCCCCGGATGGCTACACACTTCTGGTCATGAACTCGCAGAACACGATCAACGCTGCGCTTTACACCAAGCTCAATTTCGATTTTGTGCGTGACATCGCGCCAATCGCGCTGGTCGATCGCGTGCCGCTGGTGATGGAGGTCAATCCGTCTTTCCCGGCGAAGACCGTGCCGGAGTTTATCGCCTACGCGAAAGCGCATCCGGGCAAGATCAACATGGCGTCGGGCGGCATCGGTGGCCCGCAACATGTCGCCGGTGAACTGTTCAAATACATGGCCGGCGTCGACCTGGTGCACGTGCCGTACCGCGGTTCGACGCCCGCCCTGGTCGACCTGATGGGCGGACAGGTGCAGGTGATGTTCGACGTGACGCCGTCGTCGCTGCCACACATCAAGGCGGGCAAGCTGCGGCCGCTCGCGGTCACGACGCCGGAGCGCATGGACGTGCTGCCAAACGTGCCGGCCATGGCCGAGTTCCTGCCCGGCTATGAGGCCTTCGGTTGGATCGGCTTTGGCGCTCCCAAAGGCACGCCGGCTCCAGTTATCGACGAGTTGAACAAACAAATTAACGCCGCCGTCGCCGAATCTCAGGTCAAGCAGCGTCTGCTCGATCTCGGCGCGCAGGTCATGCCGCCGAGTTCGCCGGCTGATGTAGAGAAATTCATCGTCTCCGACACCGCCAAATGGGTCAAAGTGGTGAAATTCGCTAAGATCAAAGTCGATTGAAATCGAGCTACGGTATTGTTGATAGCGAAACGGGCAGGGGGCCTCATGATATTCGCGCGTCGCCGTTTTTTGCAGCTGGCCGGGGCAGCAGGACTGAGCGCCCTGGTGCGTCCGGCTTGGGCGGATACCTATCCGTCGCACGTAGTAAAAGTTCTGGTGGGATTTCCGCCCGGCGGCGGCGCCGATCTGGCGACGCGTATCGTCGTTCAAGGCCTGTCGGAAAGCTGGCATCAGCAGGCGATCGTCGAAAATCGCCCCGGTGCCGGCGCCCGGCTCGCGCTCGATGCCACGGCCCACGCGGCGCCTGACGGCTACACGTTGCTGCTGGCGCCCGGCTCGCCGCAGGTTCAGGGACTACTGTTCTCGCATCTGACATTCGACCCGGCCGCGGATTTGGCGCCGGTGTCGCTGGTCGGCACTTACCCGAATATCATCGTGGTACCGAACTCGTCGCCATTTCAGACGCTGCAGCAGTTCATCGCCCATGCCAAAGCCAATCCCGGGAAGGTGAGCTGGGCGTCGCCGGGCATCGGCACGGTGCCGCACCTCTCCGGCGAATTGTTCATGCATATGGCCGGCATCCAGGCAACGCATGTGCCGTATCGTGGCGTGACCCAGGGCCTGATGAGCGACTTCATCGCAGGCCGGCTCGACATGATGTTCAACACGACGGGGTCGCTGTTGCAGCCGGTGCGCTCGAAGCAGGTGCGCGGGTTGGCCGTGACCAGCGCACAACGTTTTGCCGACGAGCCGGAGTTGCCGACGGTCGCCGAGTCCGGTCTACCCGGTTACGACGTGACGTCATGGTACGGCATTTACGCGCCGGCAAAAACTCCAGCGGATCTTATCAAGAAGATCAACGCTGACATGGTTGCGATGCTGGCGACACCGGCAGTGAAGGAAAAATTCAAGCCGCTGGGAGTCGAAGCGCGCGGTTCGTCGCCGGCTGAGCTTGCGGCCAAGAACCGAGGCGATGCCGCGCTGTGGGGGCCGATCATCAAGGAAGCCAACATCAGGGTCGAATAAGATCGCGAGTGAAAGCGGTCACACCCTTAAGTGTCGCAAGATCATATCTCGCGATCCGCGTCTTGCCTCAGGAAACGCGGTAGCGGGCGATGACGTCTTCGTCGACCTTGATGCCTAGTCCCGGCCCCTGCGGCACTTGCATATGGCCATCGCGCGCCGCGATAGTGTCATCGCCGAGCGGCGTCGCTTCCAGCTCGCAATAGAACCGCTCGCACATCGAATCGGGCAGGTCCGCCGCGATGACGTGTAACGTCGCGATCAGGCCCGGCCCGAAATAGGGCGAGTGCGGCATGACGCGTACGCCGTGCTCTTTGGCGACCGCAATCGCCTTGCGCATGGCGAGGATGCCGCCGATCTTGGTCACGCTCGGCTGAAAGATGTCGAGTGCGCCGCGTTCGATGGCGTAGCGCGCTTCGCCGGCATGCCCGATATTTTCGCCGGCCGCGATCGTCATGCCGGTGTCATGGCGGATGCGGGCCATCGTGTCGTAGTCGTCGACCGGATCGACCGGCTCTTCGAGCCAATAAAGATCGTAGGCTTTGAGCTTGCGCGCCATCTCGATCGCTTCGTCGGGTCGCCACGCGCAGTTGGTATCGACCATGATGGCGACGTTCGGCCCGGCAGCCTCGCGCCCGGGCGCGACGGTCTCGACCAGATGCTCGTGCAGCTTCACCGACGTGTAGCCGCGCGCGATGGCCTCCTTCGTATAGCGCGCGACGAGGTCGGCTTTGCCGTAGCGCAGGAGACTTGCGTAAGTCGGGATGCGATCCCGCGTCGCCCCGCCGAGCAAACGGTGAACCGGCACGCCCTGCGCTTTGCCGGCGAGATCCCACAGCGCGATATCGATTCCCGCGAGTGCGAAGCTGACCGGTCCGTGCCGGCCCATGGCGTGCAGCTTGCGCTGGAGGTCCGTCATGAACGCCGCGACATCGCCGTTGAACTCGCGCCCGACGCAGAGCGGTGCTACGGCGCGGACGATTGCTTCTCGCGTCAGGGGCGAAGCGGCAAAGCCGAACGCCTCGCCCCAGCCGGTAATCCCGGCGTCGGTGTCGAGACGCACGAACAGCGTCTCCATATGCGTCCACGGTCCCAGTGGCCGCATCTGTTTCGGACCGCCGTGTTCGTAGGGCACGCCGATCAAAATCGGTTCGACGCCGGTGATTTTCATGGCCGCGACCGCCGGGCGATGACGTTACTGTGCCAGCGGCGTCGGATTGTCGGCCGGCGGCTCGACGCCGAAGCTATTGGCCGTCATGCAGGTCATGGAAAAGCTGCCGGTGGTGGCAACAAGCGCCACTAGGCTTTCCAGCCCCATCGCCTTTTCCGCCGCCGCGTAGGTTCCATCGCTCAGGCTCTTGTTGGCGAGGAGTTCATGCGCCACCGTGAAGCAAGTCTTTTCGCGCGCGTCGGGCAGGTTCGGCGTCTGCCGCGCATTGATGGCGTCGATCACGGCCTGCGGAATGCCGACCGACAGCGAGCGCCGCGCTTGCGCGAACCACGGATAGCGTGCGCCCCAGTGCCGGGCGACGGTCATGTTGACAATCTGCTGCTCGCGCGCCGACAGCGGCCCACCGGACAGCGACTCGCGCATGTTCTGTGCGGCTTCGAACAGCTTCGGCAAACGGATATACGCGGTGTAAGGCCCGCCAACGATGCCGCTGCCCTGCTTGGCGGCGTCGTAGACGCGGCCCTGTTCGGCATTCATGTCGGCGCGCTCGAGAACTTTGATACGAGGCATGTGTCTCTCCCTGAATGGATTTAGTTGCGGTTCGTTCTGTAAAGCGTCGTTGGGTCGACTAATAGATCACGACGCTGCGGATGCTTTTGCCGTCGTGCATCAGATCAAAGCCCTTGTTGATGTCGGCGAGCGGCATGGTGTGGGTGATCATCGGATCGATCTCGATCTTCTTCTGCATATACCAGTCGACGATCTTCGGCACGTCGGTGCGGCCACGCGCTCCGCCGAAGGCCGTTCCGCGCCATGACCGGCCGGTCACGAGCTGGAACGGCCGTGTGGCGATCTCCTGGCCCGAACCGGCAACGCCGATGATGATGCTCTGGCCCCAGCCGCGATGACTGCATTCAAGCGCCGCGCGCATCAGTTGAACGTTGCCGACACATTCGAAGGTGTAATCGGCGCCGCCGATCTGATCGGCGCCACTTTTGGTCATATTGACGAGATGCGTCACCAGTTCGGCCATGCCGCCGCCAACCTCCTTCGGATTGACAAAGTGCGTCATGCCGAAACGCTCGCCCCAGGCTTTCTTGTCCGGATTGAGGTCGACACCGATGATCATGTCGGCGCCGGCAAGCCGAAGGCCTTGGATGACGTTGAGCCCAATGCCGCCGAGACCGAACACGACGGCCTTGGCGCCAGGCTCGACCTTGGCCGTGTTGATCACGGCGCCGATGCCGGTCGTGACGCCGCAGCCGATGTAACAGACCTTGTCGAAGGGTGCGTCCTCGCGAATTTTTGCCACGGCGATTTCCGGCAGCACGGTGAAATTGGCGAAGGTCGAGCAGCCCATATAATGGTGCAGCTTCTTGCGCTTCGACGGAAAACCGCGAGGTGCCGTCGGGCATCACACCCTGGCCCTGGGTCGCGCGGATGGCGGTGCAGAGATTGGTCTTGCGCGACAAGCACGATGGACACTGCCGGCATTCCGGCGTGTAGAGCGGAATGACATGGTCACCCTTCTTCACCGAGGTCACGCCGGCGCCGATGTCGACGACGATGCCTGCGCCCTCATGGCCAAGGATGGCGGGAAACAGCCCCTCCGGATCGGCGCCCGACCGCGTGAACTCATCCGTGTGGCAGATGCCGGTTGCCTTGATCTCGACCAGGACTTCGCCGGCGCGTGGGCCTTCGAGCTGGACGGTCGTGACTTCGAGCGGTTTGCCGGGCGCGTAAGCCACTGCGGCGCGGACATCCATGGCAGCTTCCTCTGTCGTGCTTCCGGGTGACCGGACCGTTACCTCATACGGATAATGCTCCGCACCCTCAAGAACCTCGGCTCATGGGGCTTCGCGTCCGCAAGCTTTGCTCTGCGCGCCGAACTACGACCTCCGGTACGGCGTGGCCCCATTCGCACAACTGGGCATTCGCGCGTAATATCGGTGGCTAGCGAAAAGGTTATGCAGGGCGGGGACGGATGACCACTCATATCGATCGACGCGCGTTGATGGCCGGCATCGGCGCTACGGCGCTTGGCTGGCCGCTCTCGGCCCGCGCGGAAACCGTGGGCGGCGGAAAGCCGATCCGCATGGTGGTTGGATTTGGCGCTGCCGGTGCAACCGATATCGCCGCGCGCGTACTGTCCGGCAAACTCAGCAAAACTCTCGGCCAGCAGGTCTATGTCGACAATCGCACCGGCGCGGGTGGCACAATAGCGACCGAGCAAGTGGCGCTGTCGGCGCCGGACGGGTTGACGCTGCTGGCGACGCCACTCGCCAATGCCGCCAACGAAACGCTGTTCAAGAATTTCCGCTACACCTACGACGACTATTTCACCGCTGTCGCGCCGGTGGCGGATACCAACAACGTGGTGGCGGTCCATCCGTCGTTGCACGTAAAGACCATTGGGGAACTGATTGCGCTCGCAAAATCGCGGCCGCCGGGCGCCATTCTGGCCGGGTCGCCCGGCGTCGGTACCGCCTCGCATCTTGCCAACGAGCTTTTCAATCAGATGGCCGGGATCAAACTCACGTCAGTGCAGTATCGCGGCGGTGGCGACGTGATGAAGGATCTAGTGTCCGGACAGATCAAGGTGGACATCGCGCCGATCCCGACGGTGTTGTCGTTCCTGCAAAACGGGTCGCTGGTGGCTATCGCGACCACCGGGCTCAAACGCGACCCTATGCTGCCCGATGTTCCTACCGTGGCCGAGTCAGGTGTGCCTGGTTTCGATGTGCGGCTATGGGTCGGCATCCTGGCGCCCAAGGCCACGCCCCGGCCCATCGTCGAGCGGATCGCAGGCGCGACCGCGCAGGCCTTATCGGCACCGGATTTGAAAGCCGCCTACGCAAAGCAAGGCCTTAATCCGTTGCCCGGCGGCCCTGACGACTTTGCGCTTTTCTACCGCAGCGAAGTCGCAAAATGGCGCAAGGTCATTATCTCAACCGGAATGTCGCTGGAATAATGGCGCAGACAGGCCTTCCGCAAGAATGAAAACCGGATCAGCAGCCAGGACTTGAAAGTGCCCACGGGAAACGGATCGCGGCGCGAACGCGTCGAAATGCACAACACGAATGCGCTGAAGATCGGCTTGTTCGGCGCCAATTGCTCGTCCGCCCGCACCGCGACCCTGGTGCCGGAGCGCTGGCTGGCGACCTGGCCGGACTGCCTCGAGATGGCGCGCATCGCCGACGATGGCGGCATCGATTTTCTGCTGCCGATCGGCCGCTGGAAGGGTTACGGCGGCGAGAGCAACTTTCACGGCACGACCTTCGAGACGGTCACCTGGGCATGTGGACTGCTTGCCGCGACCAAGCGCATCACGGTCTTTGGCACCGTGCATGCGCCGCTGTTCCATCCGCTGATTGCCGCCAAGGAAATGGTCACCGCCGATCACATCGGGCAGGGCCGCTTTGGGCTCAATATCGTGGCCGGCTGGAACGAAGGCGAATTCGAGATGTTCGGCGTCGAACAGCGCGGTCACGGCGACCGGTATGAATTCGCGCAGGAATGGATCGACGTGATCAAGCGCGCCTGGTCCGAGCAGGATGAGTTCGATTTCGACGGGTAAGTTCTTCAAGCTCGAAGGCGTGCACTGCCTGCCCGGTCCATATGGCGGCACGCAGCCGGTCATCATGAATGCCGGCGCGTCGCAGACAGGGCAGGCCTTCGCCATGCGCAATTGCGATGCATTTTTCACCTCGACGCACGCGCTGCGTCTGGCAGTCGCCGGTACCGCAAAGGACGCGAACGTGCCGGTGTTCGATCGCATCGTCGAGCAGGTCAATCGCATCAAGGCCGAGGCGCGCACCCTTGGCCGCGAGATCGAAGTTTTCACGCAAGGGCAGGTGATCTGCCGGCCGACGCAGAAGGAGGCCGAGGAGTATCATCATTACGCCAATGTCGAGAACGCCGACTGGCCGGCGCTGGAGCGAATGCTCGCGCTCAAGGACGTCACGCCGCAGAACACGCCCGCCGCGGAGTTTGCCGCTAAGCGCTCGATGCAGGCGATCAGCGGCGTCGGCGGTTTCCCGTTCGTCGGCACGCCCGACAAGGTCGCCCAGGAATTCGCCGATATCGGCCGCGCCGGCGTGCGCGGCATTGCGGTGTCGTTCGTAAATTATCTCAGGGAAGTGCCGTATTTCTGCGCCGAGGTCCTGCCGCGCCTGCAACGCATGGGGCTCCGCGCCCATTAGTCGCCGGACGCGCCACAGCCGCGTGACTGCGCTATCCTTGCCCGGTTGCTGCCGCATGGCGGCGCCGGGAGGTTGGAATGCCAAGCAATGAATTGGCCACGCCGGACCTGGACTTCGTCTTCGAAGCCCGGGTGGCGGTCGGCCCGCCGCAGGATCTGGGCGACGTCGGCAAAGGCGGCCGGCGCATCGTGCCGATCACCGGCGGCGAGTTTTCGGGGCCGCAAATGCGCGGTGAGGTGCTGCCCGGCGGCGCCGATTGGCAGGTGCTGCGCAGCGACGGCGTTGCCGAACTGGAGGCGCGTTACACGCTGCGCACCGCCGATGGCGCGCTGATCTATGTGCGCAATCACGCGCTGCGGCATGGTCCGCCGGAGGTGATGGCGCGGCTGGCGGCCGGCCATGCGGTTGAGCCGGGAAGCTACTATTTCCGTGGCGCGACTTTCTTTGAAACGGGCAATGCGGCATATGCGTGGATCACGCGGCACGTCTTTGTGTGCACCGGCGCCCGCGAGCAGGCGAGGGTGCTGGTGCGCTTCTACACGCTGACATGAAGGGGCCTCGCGCCCGCTAGGTGACGGTCATGTACCAACCCGATCTGTTTCGCGTTGACGACGTGGCGCAGATGCATGCGCTGATGCGGTCGCGGCCATTCGCGGCGCTGATCTCCGACGGCGCGCTTGGGCTTTACGCCAGTCATCTGCCGACCGTGCTGAAGAGCGAAGGCGAATTCGGGATCATTGAATGCCACCTCGCCCGGGCCAATCCACACTGCAAGGAACTTGCGACGGTCAAAGAAGCGCTGATGATTTTTCAGGGGCCTGAAGGTTACATCACGCCCAACTGGTATCCGTCGAAAGCTCAGCACGGCAAAGTCGTGCCGACCTGGAACTATGCGGTGGTGCACGCCTATGGGCGTCCCGAAGTGATGGACGATGCGGCGTGGCTGCGCCGTCATGTCGGTGAACTCACGGGTCAGCAGGAAAGCGGCGCGCCGCGACCGTGGCACGTATCGGATGCGCCGGACAGTTATGTCAGCGGCATGGTCCGCGCGATTGTCGGGTTTCGCTTTGTCATCTCGCGGCTCGAAGGCAAGTGGAAGATGAGCCAGAACCGCGAGATGGCCGATCGCGAGGGCGTCGTGCAAGGACTGCGGCAGCGTCAAGAGGCCGACGACTTGGAAATTGCTGACTACGTCGCACAACAAATCAAGCCACGCAGCTGAACGTGGGCGACCGCGAGCGCCTTACTCTTTGCCGGCAGGAATGACGATCTGCGTCTGTGTGACGATCGCACAAAGCCGCCCATCGTTGCGGGTAATGCGTGTCTGCCACACCATGGTGCTACGGCCGCGATGCAGCGGGGTGCATTCGGCGTGTGCCGTGTCGCCGATCGGGATCGGCGCGAAAAAATTGGTCTTGCTTTCGATCGTGGAAGTACGCGCGCCGGGCGGCAGATTGGCGGTCGTCGCTGTGCCGCCGAGATTGTCGGCAAACGCCATGATGGCGCCGCCATGCAGTACACCCATCCGGTTCTCCAGATCGTCGCGTACGAACAATTCGGCGACGACCTTGTCGCGCGACAGATGGGTGATGTTCATTCCCATCAATTTGGCGAATGGCGGCTGCAGGTCCGGGTTGCGGTCCGGTCGGTCGTTCATCATGTATCCCCGTCGGCAACAAACGAAGAGCGCGGCCGAGGCCGCGCTCTCAGACTTAAAGACCACTCCGGCGGAAAAGTCACCGCGGTTGCGGCACGACGCGGATGTAGGGCTTCGGCGTCTTCCAGCCTTGCGGATAAAGCTTCTTGGCTTCCTCATCCGTAATGGCGCCGCCGAGGATCACGTCTTCGCCCTGTTTCCAGTTCGCCGGCGTCGATACGCGGTGCTTGGCGGTGAGCTGCAGCAAGTCGACCACGCGCAGCACTTCGTCGAAGTTGCGCCCGGTGCTCATCGGGTAAACCAGAACGAGCTTGATCTTCTTGTCCGGGCCGATGACGAACACGTTGCGGACCGTCTGGTTATCGTTGGGTGTGCGGCCTTCCGAAGTGCCGCCCGTGCTCGCGGGCAGCATGCCGTAAGCCTTGGAAACCTTCAGGTCGGTATCCCCGATCATCGGATAATTCGGCGCCATGCCGGTGACGTCCTTGATGTCAGCGGCCCATTTCTTGTGGTTGTCGACCGGGTCGACCGACAGCCCGATGATCTTGACGCCGCGCTTGTCAAATTCCGGCTTCAGCCGCGCCATGGTGCCGAGTTCGGTGGTGCAGACCGGCGTAAAGTCCTTGGGGTGGGAAAACAGGACCACCCAATTGTTGCCGATCCAGTCGTGAAAATGGATTTTGCCTTCCGTCGTCTCGGCTTCGAAATCCGGTGCGGTATCGCCGATTGCCAGCGTCATGGAAAACCTCCGTGATTGCTACGATTGTCTGTAAATGCCTTCCCGTTGTGTATGTACGGTCGAACCGACGCCGGCGCCACCCTGTTTCGGTGCACTATTCAGTCGCAGCCGGGAACGATTTATTCAGCAAGTCGAATACTTTGGAAGAATTCGCTCACCCGATTTTCCGATTAGGAAAGAATTTTCGGGCAGGCTTCTCCATCACCGACGCTTGAGGGAACAGCAGGCTTCGGTCGCGACTTTGCCCCACGAGCGCCTTTGCCGAGCCACCCTCGCATTGGAGCCTTCGAACCAGAAGGCCGAGTCGCGCGACTAATCTCAATAATACGGGCCGCGGCGGCAGGGATGCCCGTTCGCTAAGCGGCTTGGAGGCACGGAAGTGAACATCGGCACGCAATTATTCTCCGATCTTGATACGCTGGTCGCCGTGATCGCGCATTCGCAGATCGTCGTCGAGACGCCCGCCGCCGACTGCCCTCGGGCCGCCAATCGCCCGCCGCTTCCGGCAGGGTTCGGCGATGTGGACGCGGCAGTGCTTGAGTGGATCGCCGCGGAAGGCCGCCATTTCGGCCGCGCAATCGCCCGCCTTTAGCCAGTCCGCGCCGCCGTACTTTTCCCGCCAGATATCGCGACGTTACTGGGTCGGGCTCGGCTGTCCCGTGGTCGTCAGGCCTACGGTCCGGCCCGGAAATCCCGCCGCATCGAAATAGTGCGTTTGTCCCACCGTTTGCATATCGACGACGGTCATCAACCCGTTGGCGGCCGGGACCGACTTCAAGACCCGGCTGCTCACGGCTGGCACGGTGCCACCCGGCAGCGTCTCGCTGAGCACGCGGCCCAGCAGCGTGCCTTTGTCGTGCGGATCGAGCTGCATAAGCTGCGCGATGGTGCGGCCGAGATCGGCGTTGCTGGCGGGGGCGGGGTCGACGAATTGCGATCTGAAGTCCGGCCCCTGCATCGCCATGAAATTCCAGGTGTCGGCGCGGCTGAACGAGCCGTGCATGCCCTGGCCTTGCTGCAAGCCGGTATCGGCGACCTCGACCGCGCAGCGCACCGGCTCGCCGCACACAGTGTCGAAGGAACGGAAACTGACCGCGATCGCGGGGTGTGGGGTAACGGCCGTGCCTTCGAGCGCGACGTCATTGAGCGTCAACGTTCCGGGGTATTTTCCAAGCTTCGGATCGACGAATAGTCCGCTGACGTAGTCCTGCGTCAGCAGAAAATCGATCACGCGCTTGGCCATCGCCTTGTCGCCATCCGGCAGATAAATCAAATCCGAGCCGCCGTTGGCTGCCACCACCACTTTGGGATTGTTACGGTCTCCACCGATGAGGCCGTTGCCGAACCGCGGATGCTCGCCGGAGCCGATCGATTTGTAGTCGCTGTCCGGGTCGAGCAGCGGCATCTGCAGCGCGCCAGCAATGTCGAGCGCGACAAAACCGACCGGCAGGTGACCGGGCAGCGTGTTGGCGTAGCTGATCTTCGCGGTGGGGCTGGTGCGGCTCTCTTTCGAGATCGTCGAGAAGCCGTGATCGGCGGTGACGATAATATCTGTCGTGTCGAGCAAACCCAACTCGTCGAGGGCTGCGCGAATGCGCGTCAAGTCGTCGTCCGCGTTGCGAATGGCGGCGAGCGAAGTGGGGCCGTTGATGCCAGGAACAAGGTTGTTCAGGCTGTCGCCCTGATTATGCTGGCTGCCATCGGGGTCGCGTGACCAGAACACCAGAACGAACGGTTTGTTGCGTTCCTTGAACAGGGGCAACACGGCTCGGGTGGTAACGGCGGCGAAATAGTCCTGCTGCACCACGTTGGCCGTATGGGTGCCGGGTGTATTGACCGTCCCGGCTAAGTCGTTGGCCCCGCGCGACGGCGCGGCGAGCGGCAGGCTCACCGCCTTCAGCCGATCGGCCATTTCGGGTGACAGAGGAATCCCTTTGGGTGAGCCGGTCGCGTCATCGACCAGGATTGTTTGCGCGCCTGTCCGTTCGGTCGGGTCGAAAATCAGCGACGGTCCGATCTTGCCAACGGAGGCCGTGCTGTAGCCCTTGTCGCGCGCCAATTTCAGGATTGTCGCCTTGTCGAGATAATTGCCGGCAAAATGCTCGTCGACGTCGCCCAGCACCGCATCGCTTTCAAGAAATGGCGTCAGGCTGTTGCCGGCGCCGGGCACTTCAAAGCCCGCGTCAATGGTATTGGCGAAATCGCCCGTGTCGCCGATCATATGACCGGTTGCCATCGCCGACGCGTTTGCCGTGGTGAACGTCGGAAACAGTGCGTGGCTGTTGCGCAGGCTCACGCCGTTGCGGGCAATCGCGGCCATGGTGGGCGCGGTGCTGTCGTCCACAATCCGGGATCGCAGACCATCGGCAACGAACAGCACGACATTGTGTGGCCGCGTCGGCGCGGTTTGCGCATAGCCCGGGGAAGCAAGAATGAGAGACAGGATTGCCGGACCCAGTACTGAAATAGCGCGCACGTCGAAACTCCCGTAATGCGGTGATGAAATGCGGGAATGAGCGGCTATGTTGTTGGCCGATCCTATGACGGCGGTATGACGAATTTCCCGAAGGGTTGTCGCAATCCGGCGCGCAATTTTTTACGTCATAATGAGCATAAAAAAATGGCGGCCCCGGAGGTTGGGGGCCGCCAAACGTTCGCGCTAGAGGAGGTGGCGCGAACTGGGACTTGCGAGCGGTCGGAGCCGCACGCAAGTCAGCATTGCTGGATGGCGATTACTCGCCCTCCGTTCCGATTGCGTAGGCGGTTTCGCCGTGCACCGCGTCGTCGCCGACTTTCAACGTGGCATCATCCATGCGCAACGGCACGATCAGGCCGATGACCTTGAGGATGATGAAAGTCATGATCGCGTTGAACACGATGATGAACGCCGCACCATAGAACTGCATCAGCAGCTGGTGCCCGTTGTCGCCGTAGAGCATGCCGGTCACGGAGATGCCGGGCGCTTCCTTGTCGGTGCCGATGTACTGCAGCATGGCCGGGTTCGAGACGAGGCCGACCATCAGGCCGCCGGTCAGACCGGCAACGCCGTGCGTTGAGAAGACGCTGAGCGTGTCGTCAACCTTCTGCATGAACCCGAGTTTCTGGAACTTGTTCATGGCGAGCCAGGGAATGATGCCGGCGACGACGCCGATGATGATCGCGCCAATCCCGTCGACATAACCGGCCCCGGGAGTGATAGCGACCAGACCAGCAATCATGCCGTTGACCGCGCCGAGCACCGACGGCTTGCCGTAGGCCATCTTGTCCATGATCGTCCAGACAAGCAGCGCCACCGCAGTTGCGGTGTTGGTGTTCATCACCGCCGCGCCGGCGTCAGCGTTGGCAAAGTAGGGGTCGCCACCGTTGAAGCCGTTCCAGCCGAGCCACAGGATGCCGGCTCCGATCAATGTCACCAGCAAGCTGTTTGGCGGGAAATGATCACGATCGGCTTGTAGCCGCGGACCTATCACTGCTGCCGCGACGAAGCCTGACGTTCCTGCCGCCAGATGGATGACGTAGCCGCCCGAGAAGTCCGCTACACCCATGCCGGCGAGCCAGCCGCCGCCCCATAGGCTGAAGGCCCCGACCGTATAGACCAGCGTCATCCACACCGGGCAGAAGATCATCCAGGCGGTGAAATTCATTCGCCCGAGCAGCGAGCCGGCAAGAATGATGACGGTGATCGCGGCGAACACGAACTGGAAGAACACCAACGTCGCCATCGGGAATGTCAGAGGCGGCATGCCCGCCGCTGCCGCCGGGATCAATGCTTGACCGAGGCTGAACGAAGCGGACGTCGCCAACATGGGTTTGCCGAGGAACGGAAACCACTGCGGTCCGAACGCCATATTGTAGTCAAACAGCACCCAGACAACGAGCACTGACGCAAAGGCGTACATCGACATGAAGGCGGAGTTGATCGCCCACTTCTTCTTGACGATGCCGCCGTAGAGAACCGTCAGTCCGGGTATGCTTTGCAGACCGACGAAGGTTGCGGCTGCAAGCTGCCATGCGTTATTTCCTGTATCTAGCCACTTTGGTGCGGCTATGAGAGCTAGTTCGACTGCCATCTGCCCTTCCCCCAAATATGCCCGTTGCGCGCCAACGGCGCGTGGGCAAGCGAGTTCTCCCTGTATGCACGCCGCACACCGGTGAGCGTTTGGTGGATCGCAAAACTTATGCCAGTTAATCAGTCCTCGCCGGGCGTCATTCTTCGGCTTTATCGCCGCCCCAGGGAGTGCAGGTGATGAAAATTTCTACAAGTGCCCACAAAAGCGGCAAGTCCTCCGGCGACAGGACTGTACTAAGGCATGTCCTGGCGAGCGCCGCCTGTGCTCTGTGGTTCGCGACTGCCGCCGGTGTGAGCGGGGCTGACGCTCAAGGCGGAGCAGCAGTCATCACGTGCACCAATCCGTCCAGTGGCGCGACCTGGCAAATTCATGTGGATTACGACCACCGTACCGTGGACTCCAATCCCGCTGTGATCAGCGACGCGATCATCGAGTGGCAGGAGAATAACGGCTGGAAATACTCGCTTGATCGTAAATTTGGAAAGCTTACGGTGGTTGTCGCTTCGTCGACCGGCGGCAATTTTCTTTATGATCAGTGCAAGCTGGACAAATAAGCAGGCTTCCGCCGCGCTGCCCGATCGGGAGCCTCGGTGATGTCTGAGCGTTTGGCGGGTGTGAAGGCGACCGTTGGGTTCGCCTCGGAAACCGGACCGCGGGAGCGTAACGAGGATTTCGCCGGCTCGGTGTTCGGTTCAGAGTTGCCGCGGCCACGCCGTGACGTGGTTGCCGCCATCGCCGATGGTATTGGCGGCGCCAAAGGCGGCCGCGTCGCTGCCGAAATGGCGGTGCGCGGCTTTCTCGACGGTTTCTGTGACCTGCCCGAAACCATGGAGGTTCGGCGCGCCGGCGCTCAAATCCTGAATTCGCTCAACAGCTGGATACATTCGCAGGGCAGGCGCGACGCCAAGCTGGCCGGCATGGGATGTACGTTCACGGCGCTGGTCCTGCGCGGGCGCGTCGCACACGTGCTGCATGTCGGCGACACCCGCGTCTATCGGCTGCGCGGCGATCGTTTGGCCTGCCTCACTCGTGATCACGTACGCGATACGGGAACCGGCGCTCGCTCGAATACCCTGGTCCGTGCGCTTGGCGTCGAAACAGAAGTGCCACTCGACTATTCGACCCAGCCGCTCGCCCGGCATGATCGTTTTCTCCTGTGCAGCGACGGCGTCCACGGCGTCCTGTCCGCCGAGGCGATCGCCGAGATATTGCGGGAGCGGTCCGCGTCCGAGGATTCAGCACGCGCCCTCGTCGCCGCTGCGCTGGAATCGGGCAGTACCGACAATTGCACCGCGCTGGTGGTTGACGTTGTTGAACTGCCCACCGCGGAATCGGCCGATATCGGCGCGGCGATTATGCAGTTGCCGCTTATTCCGGTGCCGATCGATGGCGAGACGGTCGACGGTTTTGTTCTCAAAGTGCTGATGTCCGACGGACGCTACACGCGTTTGTTCGGCGCCATGGACGAGATCGAAGGCGGCGAAGTCGCGCTCAAGTTTCCCAAACCCCAGATCGCCGCCGTGGATACATATCGCGCGGCCTTCGTACGCGAGGCTTGGGTTGGTGCACGCGTGCACAGCCCGTGGGTCGGCCGCACCGTTGAGCTGCCGCCCGGCCGGCAGACCTGCCTTTATACGGTGATGCCGCTCTACCAGGGCGAACTCTTGGAGTTGCGGCTGGCGCGTCGTCCCGGATTGGGCTTGGAGGAGGGCCGCAACATTGCCATCAAGCTGGCACGCGCCGTGGCGGCGTTGCATCACGCCGGCATCATTCATCGCGACATCAAGCCCGACAATGTGATCCTCGAGAGCGAAGGCTCACTCAAATTGATTGATCTCGGCGTGGTGCGTGTGCCGGGCCTCGAAGACTTTCCGCCGACCGACATTCCCGGCACGGCCGCCTACATGGCACCCGAAATGTTCGCCGGCGAGGCGGGCAACGAGTCGACCGACATCTATGCACTCGGTGTCACCATGTTTCGCGCCTTTACGGGCGAGTATCCCTACGGCAATCCAGATGCGATTACGCCCGCAAAGCGAAATCGGCCTATCGCCCTTGGCGCGCTTCGCCCCGATCTGCCCGCCTGGCTGCAGGCCGCATTGGCTCGGGCTATCGCGGTCGATCCGGCGGAACGCTATCGCGACGTGCTCGACTTTGCCGTCGAGATGGAAACCGGACCGGCGCGCGCCCCGCTTGGCGTGCATCGTCCGCGGACGTTCTACGAGCGCTCGCCGGTTCGATTTTGGCAGGGTGTCTCGGCGCTGCTCGCAATTGCGTTGGCGGCCTCGCTGTGGTTCCGGCACTAAGCCGAATTTCCGGCCACAGCCGATCAGACTTACTTCGGCACGTTCATGCACAGCGCCAATGCCGGTCCGGGCGTATTGCTGCATGCGGCGGAGTCCACGCCGCCGTGTCTTGAAATCACGATCGTTGCGCCCGGACAGGTCACTGAAACCAGCCGCTCGCCCGGGCTGCAGCTCAAGTCGCAATTGTTGCTGGGAGCGCAGCTTTCGTGATGCACAAAATGCAGTCCCGTCGCGCCAACCGGTCCGGGCGGTCCCTGTGGTCCTGCGGGACCGGTCGCGCCAGTTTTGCCTGGGGGCCCTTGCGGTCCTGGATCGCCTTGCGGACCTGCGGCCCCGGGTGAGCCCTGCGAGCAGCCCGCTACCGATAGTGCGGCAACCACGAAGGCGACGATAGCGACCGGCGTGCGCATTGGTTCCCCCCGATTGAATTGCGGCGGCAACGTTTCACCGGCGCTTGATGGTGTCAATGCAGCGGACGAGCGTTGACTTTTGTGCTGCAGCGCCGCAAAGCGGATTAGCGGGCGGATTTGACTTCACTCGGCTTGTTGGCCCGCGCGGTTCGTGCCCAGAATGTTCAAGCGCATCCTGATTGCCAATCGCGGCGAGATCGCCTGCCGGATCATCAAGACCGCGCGCCGGATGGGCATCGCGACCGTAGCGGTGTTCTCCGAAGCGGATCGCGACGCGCTGCATGTTGAGATGGCCGACACGGCGGTGCCGATAGGACCGCCTCCCGCGGCGCAGAGTTATCTGGTCATCGACAAGATCGTCGCCGCATGCAAGGCGAGCGGCGCCGAGGCCGTGCATCCCGGCTATGGGTTTCTCTCTGAGCGCGCGGCGTTTGCCGAGGCACTCGCCAAGGCCGGTATTGTCTTCATCGGGCCCAATCCAAACGCTATCGCCGCAATGGGCGATAAGATCGAATCAAAGAAGGCGGCGGCGCGCGCCAACGTCTCGACGGTGCCGGGTCATCTGGGCGTGATCGAGGACCCCGCGCAGGCGATCACCATCGCTGAGCAGATCGGCTACCCAGTCATGATCAAAGCGTCGGCAGGCGGCGGCGGCAAGGGCATGCGCATCGCCTTTTCCAAGGCCGAAGTCGAGGAGGGCTTTGTGCGCGCCCGCTCGGAAGCGCAATCGAGCTTCGGTGACGATCGGGTCTTTATCGAGAAATTCATCACCGATCCGCGTCACGTCGAAATCCAGGTGTTGGGCGACAAGCACGGCAACGTCATTTATCTCGGCGAGCGTGAATGCTCGATCCAGCGCCGCAATCAGAAGGTCATCGAGGAATCGCCGAGCCCGCTTGCTCGATGAAAAGACGCGCCGCCAGATGGGTGAACAGGCGGTCGCGCTCGCCAAGGCCGTGGGCTACGACAGCGCCGGCACCGTGGAGTTCGTCGCCGGTCAGGACAAGAGTTTCTACTTTCCTCGAAATGAACACGCGGCTTCAGGTCGAGCATCCGGTCACCGAGCTCGTCACCGGCATCGATCTCGTCGAGCAGATGATCCGCGTTGCCGCCGGCGAGCGGCTCGCGCTGAAGCAAAGCGATATCAAGCTCAACGGTTGGGCGGTAGAGAGCCGCGTCTATGCGGAAGATCCGTACCGTAATTTTGCGCCGTCCATCGGAAGGCTCATTCGCTATCGGCCGCCGGCGGAAGGCGCGCACGACGGCGTAACCGTGCGCAACGATACCGGCGTCACAGAGGGCGGCGAGATCTCGCTTTACTACGACCCGATGATCGCCAAACTCGTCACCCATGCCAAAACCCGCACACAGGCGATCGACGCGCAGGCCGATGCGCTCGACGCCTTCGTGATCGAGGGCATTCGTCACAATATTCCGCTCCTCGCCGCCGTCATGGCGAATGTGCGCTGGCGCCGCGGTGAATTGAGCACGGGATTCCTCGCCGAAGAATTTCCCGGCGGCTTCGAGCGTAAGGCGCCGTCTGGCGCAGCCGCGCGCAGAATTGCGGCAGTCGCTGCCGCCATCGATCACGTTCTTGGCGAACGCAAGCGGAAGATCTCCGGCCAATTAAACACGGCGCTGACGCGCGAGCGGCGGCGCTCGATCTGGCTCGGCACGGAAGAATATCAGGCTGACGTCGCCCACGACGGCAATGCTATTGCGGTGGCCTTCGAAGATGGCGCCACCCATGTGCTGCATTCCGATTTTGCGCCCGGCATGCCGCTTTGGCAGGGTTTCGTCGACGGCACGCCCGTTGCGATGCACGTGCGCACGGTACCAAACGGCTTTGAACTCGCGTATCGCGGCGCCGAGGTGAAGGCGTTCGTCTACACCGAGCGCGAGGCGACGTATGCCCGTCTGATGCCGGCGAAAAAACTCTCGGGGAGCGAAAAGTCGATCCGCTGTCCGATGCCGGGTCTGGTGGTCTCGATCGCCGTTGCCGAAGGGCAGGAGGTCAAGTCCGGCGAGACGCTGGTCGTGGTCGAAGCGATGAAGATGGAAAATATTCTGCGCGCCGAACGCGACGGCATCGTCAAAAAGGTGCACGTCAAGCCGGGCGACAGCGTTGCGGTCGACGCGGTGATCATGGAGTTTGCTTAAAGAGCGCCCGCGGGCTCGGCCTATGCTGCATTTTGCCTACGGATCGAACATGGACCGCGCCATCATGCGCAGGCATGCGCCTGGGGCTGTTGCGGTCGGCGTCGCATCGCTGCCGAACCATCGCTTCGTCATTACCGCAGACGGTTACGCCTCGGTCGTGCCGGAGCGCGCAGAGACGGTGCACGGCGTGTTGTGGCGATTGACGCCGCGCGATCGGGTTACGCTCGATCTTTGGGAGAGCGTTTCGAGCGGGCAGTATTCAGCCGAGACGCTGCTGGTGAAATCACCCGACGGGAACTGCGCGCTGTCGCTGGTCTATGTGGCGCGACCGCGCGCTGCCGGCCGGCCGAAGGCCGGCTATATGGAGCTTGTTCTGGCGGCGGCGCAGGCGCGGCAATTGCCGCCGGCGTACATTGGGTCGCTGCAACACTGGCTGCCGGCGCAGCCGCGCGGCGCTGGTTCGCGCAAGCTGAAGGAATTCGGATGAATGTAATCTTTCGGGTCGTCATCAGCGGCCGCGTGCAAGGCGTCGGTTACCGTGCCTGGACCGAGGTCGAGGCGATCGAGCGCGATCTGGAAGGCTGGGTGCGCAACCGCCGTGACGGTTCCGTCGAGGCCGTGTTCGCCGGAACGCAAGACATCGTGCTCGCCATGATCGAACTGTGCCGCCAAGGTCCGCGCGGCGCCCGCGTCGATGCGATCGATCAGTGCGACGGCAGCTCCACAGATTTGGCGCTGCGCCCGGTAGGCGAACTGTTTTCGGTGCTCGCAACAGCTTGAACGTCGTCGGCGGTGCCGAACAGCGGTTCGAACGCGGCCCGCAGTGCCATATCGACCTCCGGCAGCGTGACCGGAATGCCGAGATCGGCCAGCGACGTGACGCCATAGCGCGACTCGACGACCCCGCAAGGCACGATGCCGGAAAAGTGCGACAGGTCAGGCTCGACGTTGAGGGCGAAGCCGTGCAGCGTCACCCACTGCCGGACGCGAATGCCGATGGCGGCGATCTTGTCCTCGAAGTCCGCCCCCTTGTCGGGCCGCCGCACCCAAACGCCGACGCGATCATCCCGGCGCTCGCCGCGCACGTTGAAGGTGGCGAGCGTCTCTATGATCCAGGCCTCGATCGTGGCGACGAAGCGGCGAACGTCGGGTGCACGGCGCTTGAGATCGAGCATCGCATAGCCCACGCGTTGTCCCGGCCCGTGATAAGTGAATTGGCCGCCGCGGCCGGCATCATGGACCGGGAATTGGGCGTCAAGCAGTTCGTTCGGCCGGGCCGAGGTGCCGGCGGTGTAGAGAGGAGGGTGCTCCAACAGCCAGACCAGTTCGGCCGCTTCGCCGCGCGCGATCGCCGCGGCGCGCGCCTCCATGGCGGCAAGCGCTTCCCGGTAATCGACAACCGAGTTGCTGACACGCCACTCAACCGGCGGTGAACCGGCCGGAGCAGGTAGCCCGATCCGCAGCATATTGCGCGTGTTAACCACCTCGTAACCATACCGTGGTGAAACGGAACCCGAGCGGGTGCGCTCGCCCATGCGGCTTTGCCGCCAACATATACACGGAAAGATAGATACGGAGGGCTCGTGGCGAAACTCGACGACGTTGCTGTCGACATTTCGGTGGTTCTGGGGACCACGGCCATGCCGATCCATCAGGTGCTGCGACTCGGGCGCGGCGCCATCATCGAACTCGATGCCTCCGAGGATGACGAAGTCCACATCCTTGCCAATAACCTGCCGGTTGCCCGCGGCACAGTGGTGGTCAGCGGCAACCGCATCGCGGTCGAGGTCAAGCAGCTCCTGCCGCGCTCGCCCGACGCCGCCTAGCGGCCGGGATCTTGTCCGCCAGTAGCCGAACTGTTACATCCGCGGTCGCGCGGCCGGACGGGCGCGCGTCCACCCCACATGCGGTCGTGGCGGAATTGGTAGACGCACTAGCTTGAGGTGCTAGCGGGGCAACCCGTGGAGGTTCGAGTCCTCTCGACCGCACCATTTCGAACGAGAATACGGCGTTCTGACTTTGCGGCTCACGGACGCCTGAGCCAAAGTCTGGCCCGGGATACTGCGCCAGCAGCCGAAGGCGCGTTTGGGGCAGGAAGCTGCGCCATGGGTCGCCGACCAGGACCTGGATGCCGGATCCGACGCAGCGATCAAGAAAGCTCGTCACCCGCTCGGCAAGGCCCGCTTCGTAGAAAAGATCGCCGACCAGCATGACATCGACATCGGGCGGCGAACCAGCGGTCAGATCGCCCAGATGTGTCGTCATCGTCACGCCATTTGCTTCGGCGTTCAAACCGGACGCCATGATCGCGTAGCGATCGATATCGGCGGCGATCACAGACCTGGCGCCTGATTTGGCCGCCGCGATAGCGACGATCCCCGTGCCGGCGCCGAGATCGAGGACACTGTGTCCGGCAACGGTCTGCGGATGATCGAGCACATGGCGGGCGAGAGCGAGGCCGCCGCCCCAGGCATAGGCCCAGTACGGCGCGTCGAAATTCTCGTCATCCTCGGCGAGGCGCCACAATCCGCTCTCCGGGTCGGCGGTGTGGAGCAGAATCTCGGGCAGCGACGGGGCTGCGACGAGCGGAAGATTTGACCGTATGAACTCCAGAACCTGAGCGGACGATATGGTCGCCGTCTCCATCATGCGGGAGAACCGCCCGTTTTCACTTCGGCGCGATGTCGCCGCGGAGTGGCCGCCCGACGCACCGGCCGAGGCTCACGCGTGCGGACACGGACATGGACGCTGCGGAACCGCCGCGGTTCGAATCGCCCATGCGCGGCGACGTGCGGCAGCTCTTTGATTTCGGTGCCCACCAGCGTGTGGTCGCGCAGGGTCACGCCGAGTTCGGCCAGGCCGGGGACCGCAAGGTCGGTCTCGACGTTTGGCGGCGTCACGTCGGCGAGTTGCGGCCATGTCGTGCTAGCCCCGTCGATGCCGTCCTCGTCCTGAAGCGTTTGCGCAATGTCGAACGCCGCGGCATCGGGCGCTGGCAAAATATCGTCGGCCGACGCGAGCTCACCATTGGCCTGCGGCCAGGTCGGCGATATTGCGCCTTGGTCGATGAGACCGGGCGTCGGCATGGCCGCTGCGCGCGCCCAGGCGCCGGGGCCGCCGGCGATCAACGGGCCGCGCGGCGCCGGCGGCACCACCTGCACCACGTGATAGCCGTGGTCCTTTAATTCCTTCAGCAGCACCGGCAGCGCGGCGACCGTCCACGGATGAATGTCGTGCAGCAGCAGGATACCGCGTCCGCGCTTGTCGAGGCGGCTCATCGCGCGCTGCACGATCTGCGCCGGCGAAATGTGCCGGAACCAGTCATCGGCGACGACATCGGTGGAAAAGACCACGAGCCCGCGATCAGCGAGCGCTTTTTCGATAACATCGGAACGGCCGAAGCCGGGAATACGAAAGAATGGCGCGAGTTCGTTCGGATCGCCGAGCGCGGCCTGGACCGACGCGATCCCGGCGTCGATCTGGTAGGCGAGCTTGTCACCCGTCAGCCTCTGAAAGATCGGATGGGTCATGCTGTGCGTGCCGATCGTGTCGCCGGCCTCATACTCGCGCCGCACCACGTCGGGATAGACGTGCGCCATCTCGCCGACGATGAAATACGCGACTTTCACGCACTGCGACTTGAGGATTTCCAGCGCCCTGTCTGACCACGGCGGCAGTGGTCCGTCGTCGAAGGTGAGGACGACTTCGTGGTCGTTGAGCGGCAGATCCTGTTTGTACTGCATCGAACCGATCCGCTGATACTCCTGCGGACTGATGACGATGGTGCGGCTGGTGCCAAGTGCGTCGGGATTTCCCGGGCAGCTTTCCGCGCGCGCCGGATCGGCGCCGGATAGCGCGGAAACGAATCCGGCGGCCGCGATGACTGCCGCGGCTGCAAAAACGGCCCGAACTTTACGCATCAGCTTCCCTCAATGCCCCGGTTCTTGTCGCGTATTCGTCTTACGCCTTTTGTCGGGTCAGCGTGGCGGTTTCGCGTCGCTTGGCGTGCCGGTAAGTCCTTAGCGCAAACTACCCGCCTGTGCCTCTAATGTCATGTTAACAATAACTTTTTGGCGAAATCGCGTTGTTGATAAGTGTCGTAGGGCAATGCGCCGCACGCGGCGGATTTTTCCTTCCCGTTAATGCTGCGCCTTTACCTTCCTGGCGGCATTTGCAGGAAGGGGCGTGGGATGAGGGCCGTTGCGGCAGCCCGGCAATGGTGGGCGGCGCGCCGGTCGAACCGCGTCCGGGCCGACAGCATTTTCGCCGAACGGCACATTGCCGATGCCACTGCGCCATTGTCAGAAAGCTTGCACGCCGTCCGCATCTCATCGTTGTCGCTCCTGCTCCTCGCCGCCGCCGCGATCGCCTGTGCGGTGATCGGGCTTCTGGTAACGCAGTCCAATGACCAGCGCCTGTCGGCCGAACGGCAGGTCGCGCTGCACGAGGCGCTCGATGAGTTTCGCCCAATCTTCGGCGGCGCCACCCGTTTCGATGAAGCCGCGCTGCGGCTGATCGAACAGCGCAGCGGGCTTGTCGGCTTGCGCTTCGGCATGGATCCCGTGCCGGACAGCGGTCGCGAGGTGCAGTCGGTGCAGGACACCCGTGGCCGCATCGTTGGCTGGTTTTCCTGGACGCCTGATCGGAGGCTGATCCGCGCCATGGACTGGCTGTGGAGTTTCGCCGGCGCGGTTGGTATCGCGCTCCTCTTCTTCGCGATGATGACCGCGCGGGCGTCGCTGCGGCTCGCGCGCGCATTCGCAAAAAGCGTCGAAAAGGTTCGCCGGCTGACCAGCGAGGACGCCCTGACCGCTCTGCCGAACCAGCGGGTCGTTGCGGCAAGGCTCGACCGCGCGCTCGCCGAACAGGGCAGGGGCGACTGCAGCCACGTCGCCTTTGCACTGGTTGACCCCGACAGCTTCCGGGAAGTCAACGATACGCTCGGCCGAACCGGGGGCGATGAGGTGATGCGCGCCATCGCCGCGCGGCTCAAGGCGGCGCTGCCGCAAACGGCGCTGGTTGGCCGCTTCGAGGACGATGAATTTGCCGTCGTCGCCGGCGGCAACGATGCCGGTCTCGCCGCGGCGCTCGCCGCGACGCTGCGCGCGGCCTTTGCCGGTCCGATCGACGGTGAAAACGCGCTGCACGTCAGTGCCGCCATCGGCGTCGTTCAGGCGCCGGAGGATGGCACGACGGCCGAGGATCTGCTCCGCCGCGCGGCGTTGACCGTCGACGCCGCCAAGCGCGAAGGTCGCGGCGTGTCGCGCCGCTTCGTGCCGCAGATCGAAAACGACCAGGTCGAGCATCGCTTTGTCCTTCGCGAACTCAAAGCCGCGATCGCCGCGCAGGCATTCGAACTGCACTACCAGCCTATCGTCGCGGCGGCGCGCGGCACCGTGCTCGGCGTCGAGGCCCTGGTCCGCTGGAGGCATCCCGAGCGCGGCGACATTCCGCCGTCGACCTTCATCCCGCTTGCCGAACGCCACGGCCTGATGAATGAGCTCGGCGAATTCGTGCTGCGCCGCGCGCTCACCGACGCCGCGCGCTGGCCCGGCCTGTTCGTCGCGATCAATCTGTCGCCGGTGCAGATCCGCGAGCCGCATTTCGTCGATCTGGTGCGCCGCATTCTGTCGGAGACTGGCGCCGACCCGGCGCGCGTCGACCTCGAAGTCACCGAAGGCGTCCTGATCGACGACCCCGACGCGGTACAGAAGACGCTCGAAGCGTTGCGCAGTCTCGGCGTCAGCCTGGCGCTCGACGATTTCGGCACGGGCTACTCCTCTCTGAGCTATCTGCAGAGATTTCCGTTCCAGCGGCTTAAGATCGATCGCGCCTTCGTCGCCTCGCTTGGCGCGGTCGGCAATGCCGGCGCCATCGTTCATTCGATTGTCGGGCTCGGCCATGCGCTCGGCATGGTGGTGCTCGCCGAAGGCATCGAGACCGAACAGCAGCGCGTGCTGTTGCGGCTCGCCGGTTGCGACGAGATGCAGGGCTATCTGTTCGCCGAGCCGCGTCCGGCCGAAGCGATCGACAAGATCGTGTTGCGCTCCGGTCGTGGCCGCGACGCGCCGGCCACAGCGACACCAGTCGCCGCCGCATCCTGACAGCGTTCCCGGTAATCATTATTATTTTGTGTGTCCCGGGCGCAGTGCAGCACGCAGTGCAACGGAGTGATGCACTGCAGTACCGGGACCGTTGCAGACTCCGAGCTTGGGACGATCCCGGATCAGCGATGCACCGCTTCGCGCTGCACCGCATCCGGGAAACGGGAGATGTCCGATGATTGCCAACAGGCTGCCCGGCCTCGATTTCGGCCTTGGCGGCGATATCGACATGCTGCGCGACAGTGTGCGCGCTTTCGTGGCCGACAAGATCGCGCCGCTCGCCGACGAGATCGACCGCGCCAACACATTTCCGCGCGCGCTGTGGCCGGAGCTCGGCAAGCTCGGCCTTCTCGGCATCACCGTCGAGGAGGAGCTTGGGGGTGCGGGGCTCGGCTATCTGGCTCACTGCGTTGCCATGGAGGAAATCTCCCGTGGCAGCGCCGCCATCGGCCTGTCCTACGGCGCGCATTCCAATCTCTGCGTCAATCAGATCAGGCGCAACGGCAGCGCCGAGCAAAAGAAGCGCTACCTGCCCAAGCTGATTTCCGGCGAGCATGTCGGCGCGCTCGCCATGTCGGAGCCCAATGCGGGCTCCGACGTGGTGTCGATGAAGACGCGCGCCGATCGCAAGGGCGACCGCTTCCTGCTCAACGGCGCCAAGATGTGGATCACCAACGGCCCGGTCGCCGACACGCTTGTGGTCTATGCCAAGACCGACCGCACCGCCGGCGCCCGCGGCATCACCGCCTTCATCGTCGAGAAGAGCCACAAGGGTTTCTCCACCGGGAAAAAACTCGACAAGCTCGGCATGCGCGGCTCCGACACCTCCGAGATCGTGTTCGCCGATTGCGAGGTGCCGGCCGAGAACGTGCTCGGCGCCGTCGGCAACGGCGTCAACGTGCTGATGAGCGGGCTGGACTACGAGCGCGCCGTGCTGGCGGCGGGCCCGATCGGACTGATGCAGTCGTGTCTCGACGTCGTCATTCCTTACGTGCATGCGCGCTCCCAGTTCGGCCAGCCGATCGGCCGTTTTCAGCTCATGCAGGCGAAGCTTGCCGACATGTACGTGACGCTCAACGCCGCCAAGGCCTACGTCTACGCGGTGGCGCGTGCGTGCGACCGCGGCGAAACCACGCGCGAAGACGCCGCCGGCGCCATCCTCTACGCCGCCGAACGCGCCACCTGGATGGCGCTCGAAACCATCCAGTGCCTCGGCGGCAACGGCTACATCAACGAATTCCCGGCCGGGCGCCTCCTGCGCGACGCCAAGCTCTACGAGATCGGCGCCGGTACCTCCGAAATCCGCCGCATGCTGATCGGCCGCGAGATTTTCGAGAAGACGCGATAGCGCGGGGCGGGGCAGGCGAAACCGCTCTCGGTTATCGCAAGCCGTCCTGGATTGCTTCGCCGCCGTCGCAATGACGAACTCTCCCGTTCTCGCGGCGCGTTTTTTTGCGCCCGAGCTTTTGGCACGGCACGGAAAAGAGCCTCCAAACAACATAAGGGGAGGCGGAGCGCCGAAAGGCGCGTAGTCCCTGCCGCGTTGCGCACAAGCGGAGCGCCGCTTGGTTTGCGCAATGCGGCGCGCGCCGCTTTTGGCGGACGCGCTCGCCTTCCGGCGCTCTACCGCGGCTCTTACCGAAAGCCTTTCGGCTTTGGCTCAGTCCGGTCCCGCGCTTCATGGTAGCGACGACATGCGCTACCCGGGCAGCCAGCTCCTGGCAGACCTGCGTCGTGGCAGGCCGGGCGAGTTTCCGAACCGCCCGCGAATGAAGTTACGAGCCCCATCCCGGGCACCGCTCCTGCTCGCATCAATCGGCCGTCACCGGTTGACGTCCCTTGGACGAGCAGGACGGTGGTTTGTACTCAATGTCTCCGAAAATGTCAATAAAAGTCTCGTTGATAGAGACTAAGTCTCAGGTCTTTCAGTATTTTTTTGAGAGCTTCGCAGAACAGGAAATCTGGCGACCTGAAAGTCGACGTCGTGATTCGCGATTGCGGCGAACGCAACCGGGTGTCACAGCGGTTGTTCAGTATCTGGAGCCGGGCGCGGGCCGCGGCGTCGCGTTCTCGTGCTCCATGCGCATCATGTACGGATAGAAATACGCGATGCCGGCGGCTGCGGTCTTGTTCTGCGTGCAATCGTAGAACCACTGGCAGCGGCTTTTTGAGTTGCAGATGCAGTGCGCGTTCTCCGTGGCACATCCGACCGGCGGAACGGGCGGTACGCCGCAATAGATGACCGGCTGCGCTGCGGCGGGCGACACGGCAACGCCCGGCTGGATGCCCGCAAGCGCGACGACGGCGAGGAAGAACGGGACGTCAAGGAATAAGCGCTTTCGCATAGGTGAATTGTCGCGCGTTCAATCTGCAGCGCAATCGGATACCTGCGGTTCGGTTGCCGCGCACTGAACCGGATCGGTGCAATTTCCTTGTAATTGTCCGATCGCGCGCGTCGCCGATGAACGGGTAGGGCGGAATAGCGAAGGTTATTGCGCCATTCGCCTCTATGGGGCTTCGCGACGCGACCTGTTGTCAGGTAGATTACTCTTCCCCTATGGTTCCTCCCATAAAAAATCCCGCCCCCAAGGAGAACTTCAAATGGCATATTCGTTATACGACGCGGCTGTGACCCCCTGCGCCCAGCAGCTTGGCGCTCTGGCGGGCATCATCGACAAGGCCGCCGCGCATTGTGCCGCCAACAAGATCGAGGAATAGGCGCTCCTGCAGGACCGCCTGTATCCCGACATGTTCTCGCTGGCGCGCCAGATTCGCCAGTCGGCGGATTTCGGCATGAATACCGGCGGCCGCCTGGCCGGCGTTACGCCCCCGGCCTTGCCGGCTGTGGACGACACCAGCTTCGCCGCCGCCAAGAGCCGCGTCGAAACCGCGCTCGCTTTCGTGAAGTCGCTCAATCGTGCCCAGGTGGATGGCGCGGAGGACAAGATCATTGCCTGGACCGCCGGCACCAACAACCGGAAAATGAAGGGCGGCGACTATCTGCAACAGTTCGCGTTGCCGAATTTCTTTTTCTTTGTCACGACGGCGTACGACATCCTGCGTCATCGCGGCGTACCGATCGGAAAGCGCGACTTCCTCGGGCCGGTCAACTGGCTCTAGCGCGCCGCCGAGCGCGGGCGGCGAATCTAGAGAGCTGGCAGCACATCACGCGGCGCTTCTGATCTTCAGCTGGACGGCGAGGCCCGCGGGCCTCGCGAGATTGATTAGCGCATCGAGGCTGAACTTGTCGATGCGGCCACGCATCAGGTCGTTCAGCCGCGGCTGGGTCAGCCCCAGGCGGCGGGCGGCCTCGGTCTGGCTGAGCGTCACTTTCATCACATCTGGTCGCATTTTCTTCGGAACTGGCGTCCACTTTTCCGAGCGAAAATGCTCTCTAACTCGCCGCCAGCGCAGACGGCGACGGAACTGCGGATGGCTGCAGCTTCAGCGCCGGGGGTCGTCTTCGCTCCTCGGCGCTCCGGGCGTCGAAGACGCGCGTTAACCCGCTGATGGCAACGAGCAGTCAGGATGACGGAAACTCACGCAGAGCCGGGTCCCGTTTTAATATTATTTTCTACCCTAGCCTCCGGTCAAACTCCAGCACGGCGTTGAGGAGCACCTGAGCGCCGGTGGCGCATTCGTCGGGCTCGGTGGATTCGGCTTCGTTGTGGGAGATGCCGCCGGCGCAGGGCACGAAGATCATCGTGGTGGGAGCCACGCGCGACACATAGCAGGCGTCGTGGCCGGCGCCGGAGATCATGTCGCGGGTTGGAAAGCCCGCGGCCGCCGCACCGGCACGCACGCAGTCGATAAGCTCAGGAGAAAATTTCACCGGCGGCGCAGACCAGATGCACGTCGCGGTAAAGTCGAGGCCGAGCGGCGCGAGCACCTCACCGAACGCCGCGCGCAGCTCCGCCTCCATGAGGTCGAGCACGCTTTCGTCGGGGTGGCGGAAGTCGACGGTGAAGAACACTTCGCCCGGTATGACATTGCGGCTGTTGGGCCGGCTCTCGATCAGGCCGACGGTGCCGACGGCGTCGGGCGGGTGCGCACGCGCGATGGCGTCGATGCGCTCGATCATGCGTGCGGCGCCCAGGAGTGCGTTCTTGCGCATCGTCATCGGCGTGGCGCCGGTGTGGGCTTCCTGGCCCGTTACCGTGATCTCGTACCAGCGCACGCCCTGCGCGCCCTGCACCACGCCGATGCGGCGGCCCTCGGCTTCGAGGATCGGGCCCTGCTCGATATGCAACTCGAACATCGCCGAGAATTTGTGCGCGCCGGTTGGCCTGTCGCCCCGATAGCCGATGCGCTCGAGCTCGGCGCCGAATGTTTTGCCGTCACGATCGGCGCGCGCGTAGGCGTAGTCGCGGGAGAACACGCCGGCGAATACGCCGGAGGCGAGCATCGGCGGCGCAAAGCGCGCACCTTCCTCGTTGGTCCAGTTGACGATCTCGATCGGCGCGTTGGTGTCGTAGCCGGCGGCGACGAGAGTGCGCATGGCTTCGAGCGCGGCCAGCACACCGAGCACGCCGTCGAACTTGCCGCCGGTCGGCTGCGTGTCGAGATGCGAGCCCATGGCGATCGGCGCGAGGTCCTTGCGGCCGGTGCCGGGTCGGCGCGCGAACATGTTGCCGAGGTCGTCGATGGTCACTGTAAGCCCGAGCGCCTCGCATTGCGCCCTGAACCAGTCGCGCACAGCCCGGTCGGAGTCCGACAGCGTCAGCCGGCACAGGCCGCCCTTGGGCGTGGCGCCGAAGCGGGCGGTGTCCATCAGCGTGTCCCACAGCCGCTTGCCGTCAACGGTGAGGTTTTGCATCGGCCGATCCTCGTTCGCGGGCCAGACTAGCGGGGCAGGAGGAACATGCGAAGCGGCGCAACCGAACGGCCGCCCAGCCAACTCGGCCGTTGGCGCTGTTTCACTGGCCCTCAACTAACTCATTGAATCAACGACGAATCAGCTATGATATCCACAGGTCGGCAGGTGGAGCTTAAGCGCATGCTGCGGGTGCGGTTGAAGGCGGATGGGCGACTGGTCGAGGTGTTGTCGGGCGGTGGCGAGCGGGACATTTCCCCCGATCCGCGGTCGATCGTGACGGCGGCGCATGAAGCGGCGCGGGCCGCCGATCATTCGCGCGCCGAGGACGCGAGCTATGCGAAAAATGTGCGCGGCCGTACCGGGCTGACGCAGGCCGCATTCGCGGCGCGCATCGGCGTACCGGTCGAGACGGTCCGCAACTGGGAGCAGGGCAAGCGCTCGCCGCGCGGCCCGGCGCGTGCGTTGCTCAAGGTGATTGAGGAAGCGCCCGAAGCCGCCTTCAAGGTGCTGGGCGGGAAGCGGTAGGGCGGATTAGCCGAAGGCGTAATCCGCCATCGGCGCGGCGGGTTACGGGCTTCGCCCTAACCCGCCTACTGGAAAATGTCCCCGTTTTGCCCGATCCTCGTGGCGTCTACGGCGTTATCGTGCATTGCGAACGGCGGCGGTGCAAGCGATGAGCGAACTCGGACCCATCCCCAGCATCGAGGCGAACGGCGCAAAAATCCCGCTGATGGGGCTCGGCACCTGGGAATTGCGCGGCCGTGCCTGCGCCCGCATCGTCGAGCAGGCGCTGCGGCTCGGCTACCGGCATATCGACACCGCCGAGATGTATGACAACGAGCGCGAAGTCGGCGAGGGCTTGCGCGCGTCCGGCGTCAAGCGTGATGAGGTCTTCGTCACCACCAAGATCTGGCCCGACCATTTCACGCCGCGCGAGCTCGAACGCGCCGCGCGCGACTGCCTGGCGCGGCTGCGCCTCGGCGAGGTCGATCTGTTGCTGCTGCACTGGCCGAACCCCAATGTGCCGCTCGCGGAGACGATCGGCGCACTGTGCAAGGTCAGGCGCGAGGGGCTGGCGCGAAACATCGGCGTGTCGAATTTCACCGTGACGCTGATCGGGGATGCGCTGACGGTCGCGACCGAGCCGCTGGTGTGCGATCAGGTCGAGTGCCATCCGTTCCTCGATCAGACCAAAGTGCTTATGGCGTGCCGCAATCACGGCATGGCGCTGGTCGCCTACAGCCCGCTGGCGCGCGGGCAGTTTCGCCGCAATGAGGTGCTCAACCGCATCGGCGCGGCGCATGAGAAAACCGCAGCGCAAATCTGCCTGCGCTATCTGGTGCAGCAGAACATCGTCGTCATCCCGCGCTCCAGCAAGCTCGAACGGCTGACGGAGAACGCCACGTTGTTTGATTTCTCGCTGAGCGAAGCCGAGATGGCGGAGATCGCGACGCTCGCGAGCCCCGACGGCCGCACGGTGGATTGGGCCTATTCGGGAAGGATGAAGTGGGATTAAGCATCATTCCGGGGCGCGGGCTCTAGCCCGCGAGCCTGGAATCCATATTCGCTGACCTGTGGTTATGGATTCCGAGCTCCTCGCTTCGCTCGCCCCGGAATGACGGGCCTTCAAAACTCCACGTCCAGCTCTTCCAGTTCGTCGGGCTCGACCTTCGCGGCGGCGATCCATTCCTGCATCTGCGGCATTGCCATGATGGTGCGGCAATAGCCGGCGCACACCGGATCGAGTGCGACGTCATAGGTGAGGAAGCGCGTGCACACCGGGGCGTACATGGCGTCGGCCGCGCACGGCTTTTCACCGAATAGATAAGGCCCGCCATATTGGGCCAGGCACTCCTTCCAGATCGCGGTGATGCGATCGATGTCGCCGCGGGCGCCGGCCCAGGATTTGAAGCCCGGAAAATGCGCCTTGAGATTCATCGGCAGCGCCGAGCGCAGATTGGAGAAGCCGGAATGCATCTCGCCGCAGATCGCCCGGCAATGCGCGCGCTGACTCTGGTCGGATGGCAGCAGGCCGGATTCGGGCTTGATTTCGTGCAGATACTCGGCGATCGCCAGCGTATCCCAGATCTTCAGGCCGTCGTGATAGAGGCACGGCACCAGGAATGAGGGCGACAGCAGCAGCAATTCGGCGCGGATCGAGGGGTCCTCGGTCGTGACCGGCTGTTCGTCGAAATCGAGCCCGGCCATTTTGCAGAGCAACCAGCCGCGCAGCGACCACGACCCGTAATTCTTGCTGGCGATCGTCAGTTTGGCGTTGGCCATCCGGCGCACCCCCTCACGAGCTAATCAAGGCTTTGCCAAGCGGTTATTCCGGTTTCTTTCGACGTGACGCTAATCCCTTGGCTCCGGCCGCGGCCCGGATGTGCACTGCAATGAAGAATGTGCATATTCTTGTCGCAGTGCAACAGGAAATGCACTAGCCTGCACAGCCAAGGGGTGGGGCGGCCCGTTGCCGGGCGGTCCGCCGTGCCCGCGGGCTGTGGATGCTGTATTTCGCCTATCAGGCTTCGTCCGATGTCATGGCGCCGGTGCGGGCGTGGGCCAATATGGCTCTGGCCGCGGCTGGCGGACCGTCATTTGTGGACAGTCCCAGCATCCGCAATCTGACCGCCGCCTACGAACTGATCGCGCGCGCCGGGCTGACGCACACGCGTCCGCCATTCGGCATCCAGTCGGTCATGGTCGGTAACCGCGAGGTCGAGGTGCGCGAGGAAGCCGCGCACACGACGCCATTCGGCACGCTCCTGCATTTCAAGAAGGACATCGCGGCCGCGCAGCCGCGCGTCCTCATGGTGGCGCCGTTGTCGGGACATTTCGCGACGCTGCTGCGTGCGACCGTGCAGACCATGCTGCCGGACCACGACGTCTACATCACCGACTGGCATAACGCGCGTGACGTGCCGCTCACCGCGGGCCGCTTCGGCTGTGACGAATACATCGATCACCTGATCAAGTTTCTGGAGGTGATGGGGCCAGGCGCGCATGTGGTCGCGGTGTGCCAGCCGTGCGTCGCGGTGCTGGCCGCGGTGGCGGTGATGGCGGAGGCGAAGAATCCGGCGCAGCCGGCCTCGATGACCTTGATGGCGGGGCCGATCGACACCCGCATCAACCCATCGAAGGTCAATGAACTCGCCAAGAAACGCACCATCGAGTGGTTCGAGCGTACGCTCACCGCCATGGTGCCGCTGCGCTATCCCGGCGCTTTCCGCCGCGTCTATCCGGGCTTTGTGCAGCTTGCAGCCTTCATGAGCATGAACATCGAGCGGCACCTGAAGGCGCATCGCGACCTTTACGACAACATCAGGAACGGAGAGCTGGAGAAGGCCGCCGTCATCAAGGCGTTCTACGACGAGTATTTCGCCGTGCTGGATCTGACCGCCGAGTTCTATCTCGAAACGGTGCGCATCATCTTTCAGGAGCACGCGCTGCCGCGCGGCAAGCTCACCTGGCACGGCAACGCCGTCGATCCGAACGCCATCCGCCGCACCATGCTGCTCACCGTCGAGGGCGAGCGCGACGATATCTGTTCGGTCGGCCAGACCGTGGCGGCGCACGACCTGTGCGGAAAGCTGCGGCCCTATCTGAAACGCCACCACATGCAGGCCGGCGTCGGCCACTACGGCGTGTTCTCCGGCAGGCGCTGGGAGACGCAGGTTTATCCGATCGTGAAAAACGTGATTTTGTCGAGCGAGTGATTTCCTGCACCGCCTCGCTCGCTTGAGCTCGGCAAGCGACGGCGGATAAAGCGCGAGCATGTCGTCGTATCGCCGCTCCTGCGCGCGGATCGACTGTCGCCGACGCCGCCATGCGGCGAATCTCTGACGATCAAAAAAACGCAGCACATTGTGGACCAGCCGCCGCGAAAGCCATGGCCGGGCCGGTGGAGCTTTGTCGTGGGCCGCGCTCACTCCGAATAGATGCATATGGTATGGCATTCCATTCTCCCTGTGAGGTGACGAAGAGGAAAGCTGTCGGCCAGCCGGCGCTCGTTGCCGGAGCCGGATCAACTCCGCGCTTTTCGGCCGGAGATTTGACGCAGCGCCGCGGATTCCGCCGCCTTCGGGCTCCGAAACAGCCGTCCGTTGAGCGGATCGAAGGCATGGGTCGCAGCGTAGAAGCAAAAGCGCCGCCCATCGCGCACGATAATGCCGGCTTGCACCGTGACGCCACCGGATTGGGGACGGATCTCAATGATGTAGGTATCGGACATGACAAGGCTCCTGCCGCCGGCATCAGCCGGCCTCTTGCTCGAACATCGGGAGAACGAGAGACGACGCGATCAGGCATGCCAGCACCGACATGCGCCGGTCGCCGCCGATGCGCAGCGGCAGGAGAAGTGCTCCTGGGAGGAGGTTCGACTTTTCAGGAGATGAAACGCCATCGCAAAGTCTCCAGTCCGGGGAGCCCACGAAGACGCTTCGTGGCGCTTTAGCATTGGTGACGCGGCGCAAGCTGCTCCATCAAATCCGCGGCGTGAGGGAAGACGATCACGCACTTCCAGTAAGTAATACTCCATTAAAAACGTCAAGTATTTAAAAGGATGAAGCATCAAAAAGCAATAGTTGTAAGCTCTCTACGCCTGAGGGCACTAGAAACATTCCATAATCGATGGCACTTATAGAGAATCGATTGATTGGACGATCAGGAAACAATGCTTACCGCCAAAGGAAAGTACGGACTCAAGGCGTTGGCGCACCTCGCGACGCTTCGACCGGGAGAGACCACGCAGGCAATCGAGATTGCGGAAGCCCACAACATTCCCAAGAAATTCCTTGATGCCATTCTCGGCGACCTGCGCAACGCCGGTATCGTTTTCAGCAAGAAGGGGCCCGGCGGCGGCTATATGCTCGCCCGATCGCCGGGCGATATCGAGATCGGCCAGGTGATCCGCACGATCGACGGACCGCTGGCGCCGATTGCCTGCGCGAGCCGTACCGCCTATCGGCCGTGCGCGGATTGCAAGAGCGTGAAGTCCTGCACTGTCCGGCTGATGATGACCAAAGTTCGCGACGCCATGTCTGAAGTCCTCGATCGCCTGACGGTCGCCGACATGGTGGCGGGCGGCGACGGCGGCAACATCGGCAGCAAGAAAATCCGGCGGCCGCGCAGAGCGGTCCAGCGAAGCTGATCAGTCGGCTCTTCCGCGCTGTGGCGGCCGACTTTCGCGTCGACCAGCGATTGCAACCGAAAGATCAGGGCTATTCCGCGCCTTAGCCGCGGGCCGTCAGCTTGAAGGATTGATCCATTGGGCTGTCGGCTCCATCGGCCATCGCCCATCCGGTTGCCCGGAAACTGCCGAGAAGCCGCCGGCTTCGACCTCGTGCGCCTTGGCATGAGTGACCCGATCCACGTCCGGCGCGACATAAAGCGCGTCGGTCGGACAATACAGTTCGCACATGAAGCAGGTCTGGCAGTCCTCCTGGCGGGCGATCATCGGCGGCGCATCCTTGACCGCCGAAAACACATTCATCGGACAAACCTGCACGCACATGTTGCACAGGACACAGCGCTCTTCGCTCACGAGCTTCGATCATGCGGCAATCTCCAGCGCCGGGTGGCGAGATGCCGGACGCGCCCATACCTGCACGTCATCGAGGTGGCCAGTGACCAGATAAAATCGCTGACGCCGATCGAGATCGGGGAAGTCGTCGCGCTTGTGCATGCCGCGGCTTTCGGTGCGCGCGAGTGCGCTGCGATACATCCAGCGCGCTGTCGCCAGCATCGCGGCGGCTTCGCGGGCCTTCACCACGCGCCCGCACGCGCTAGGTCCAGCGCGACGTACGGCCGTCCAAAGGGCATCGAGCCCGGCCAACGATGCTGTCAGTCCGTCTCCGGTTCGGAAATAGTTCTTGTCGTAGGGTAGCACCTCAGCCTGCACAGCGCGCGTGATTTCGGCTGGATCGAACTCGATCGCGCCGTTGTCGTTGAGCGCCACGCCTCCGGCGTGTCTGTAAAGGGGGTCGCGATGTACGCGAGGATTGCCGCGCGTAATCGGCCGCGCCGGCGCCGGCCCAGAATCCGGAGGACATCGCCCAGGCGGCGTTGTGGCTGCCGCCGCCGGTGAAGCCGCCGCAGATCAGCTCGCGCGTGGCCGCATCGCCCGCGGCGTACAGGCCCGGAACCGTCGTTGCGCAGGTCTCGTCGATAAGCCGCAAGCCGCCGGTGCCGCGCACCGTTCCCTCGAGGCGCAGCGTCACGGGAAATCGCTGGCGGAAGGGGTCAATGCCCGCACGGTCGAACGGCACGAAGAAGTTCGGCTGCGCGACCCGCATCAGCGCCTGCGTCGCCGCGTCGGCGCTTGTCGATCTGACGATAGACCGGCTGCGTCAGCAGCGTTCGCGCGATCGACCGAGCGGCCGCCATGCGAGCCGGCGCCCGGGACCGGCGAGCCATCCTCATGAGTGAATGTCGCCCAGCTGTAGAACAGCGTCTTGGTCACCGATGCGAAACGCCGGCGAGATTGCATAGGCGTTGGAGAACTCCATGCCGGACAGCTCGGCGCCGAGCTCCGCCGCCATCAGATAGCCGTCGCCGGTCGAGAACGTTGCAGCCGAGACCGCCGCTGAGGAACGCGCAGCCGCCCGTCGCGATCACGACTGCTTTCGCGCGCACCACCCAGGTGTCCGCCTGCTGGCGGCGCAACCCGCGGGCGCCGCCGACGGCGCCATCCTCGTCGACAAGGAGTTCGAGCGCCGGGCTGTGGTCGAGAATCGTTACGCCGGCTTTGCGGACGCTGGCGCCGCATGAGCCGCATATAGTCGGGGCCGTGCAGGTTGTTGCGCCGGATCTGACCGTCGTCATCGCTGCGGAAACGGATAGCCCCATTCCGCCAGAAGATTCGACGTTTTCGTACGTGCGGTCGAGCACGCGCGTCATCCAGCCACGGTCTTGCAGATAGCCGCCGAGCTTTTCCCGGCTTTCCATCGCAGCCACGCGCTTCGCCGCTTCGGGTGGCACGTACCAGACGCCGGTGCCCGCGGACGCGGTCGCGCCGGATGTGCCGCAGTACCCCTTGTCGACCAGAACGACCTTGGCGCCTGTTGCCGCGGCCGAGCATGCGGCCCACGCTCCGGCGGGTCCCCCGCCAATGACGAGGACATCGGCCTCGCGTGAAAAGCCTGCGGCAGCGAGATCAATAGCAATCGACATGTTTCATTTCTCCAGCGTCATACAGAGACAGATCCTCAAGCCTCGGCGACATTCAGCTCGCCGAGAATCTCTTGCTTCAAGGTAACGAAGGACCGATCGGCGCGCCGTCGCGGCCGCGCCAGCGGGATATCAATCGCGCGCCGGATCCGGCCGGGGCGCGGTTCGATCACGACGACACGGTCCGATAGAAAGACGGCTTCCTCGACGTCGTGGGTTACCATCAGCATGGTAATGCCTTCGTGCTCCCAGATGCGCAGGAACTCGTTTTGCAGCCGCGTGCGCGTGAGCGAATCGAGCGCGCCAAATGGCTCATCGAGCAACAGGATGTCGGGACGCGGCGCCAAGGCTCGTGCGATCGCCGCGCGCTGGGCCATGCCGCCGGAGAGTTGATGGGGCTGCGCCGCTTCGAAGCCGGTCAGCCCGACCAGGCCGATCAGGTCACGCACAATCTGCCGCTTGTGCGGCTCGGAATATTTGGTCCGGCGCAGGCTCAGCAGAATATTGCGCTCGACTGTCAGCCACGGAAACAGCCGATGATCCTGAAAGACCATGCCGCGATCGAGGCCCGGCCCGGACACCGGGCGCCCGCGTACCCGGATATGGCCGTTGTCCGCAATGTCGAGGCCGGAGATCAGGCGCAACAGCGTCGATTTTCCGCAGCCGCTCGGACCCACAAGTGAAGTGAATGTGCCGGGCTCGATGCTGAGGCTGACATCCCGCAGCGCCTCGAACGCCGCGCCATTGACCACAAAGGATTTCGAGACGTGCGCGATATCGATGGCCGGCGGTGTCGCGATTATCGGGAGCGCTTGTGCCATTCGGCGGCCCTTCTTGATGCAAAGACGACCACGCGGTCGAGCAGGAAGCCGATTGACGCCAGCGCAACGATCCCGACCACGACCAGGTCCATGCGCGCGTCTTCGCGCGCGCCCGCGAGGAACGCGCCGATCCCGTCCGGGCTGGCGTTCATGTAGCCGGTGCCGATCAGGTATTCGGCGCCGATCGTGCCGATCCATGCGATGGCGAAGCCGAGCTCCAATCCGGAAATGATCGTTGGTGCCGCAGCGGGCAAAATGACGAGGCGAATTTCGGCGAGACGGTCAAAGCCGTACAAGCGGCCGACTTCGCGATACGGCATCGGCACACCGCAACAGCCGGCCTCGACGTGCAGCAGCACGGGGAAGAAAGCGCTGAGCGCGATGAGCGCGATTTTCATCGCCTCGCCGTTGCCGAGCCAGGCGCTGAGCAACGGAATCCAGGCAAACAACGCGATTTGCCGCGCGCCGTGCAGGGTGGGCGCGAGGGCGCGCCGGCCCCACGCCGACAGTCCGGTCGCGAGTCCGACAGCAAACCCGAGCAGCGAGCCGAGGCTAAAGCCGACCAAGGCGCGCAAGATCGTGGCGCCGATCGCGCCCGGCAGATCGCCGCTACGAACCGATTCGACGAGCGCCGCGAGGACTGCGCCAAGCGGGATGAAAAGTGCGGATTTACCCGTGACGAACGAGCCGGCGATGGCCCAAAGCCCGATCATAGTCGCCGGCGGCACAAAGCCGCGCCAGCGCCGGGGCACCGCTATCGTTGTGCCCGCGCCCATCAGCGGGCGCTCCGGGACGCCCATCCGGTGGCGCGCGTCTGCACGAGCAGCGCGGACCGGTCGAGCAGCCAGCCGACGAGGCCGATCAACAGCATCGTCACCAGCACGATGTCGAGCTGAAACGATTTGCGACCCCAGGTCATCAGATAACCAATGCCGGCGGCGGAAGCGATCATCTCCACCAGCACCAGAACCTGCCAGCCCTTGCTCAACGACAGCCTCAGCCCGGTTAGAAGGTGGGGCAGCAGCGACGGCAGGACCACGAAGCGCAGGGTGTCATACCGCCCGAGTTCGAGCGTGCGTGCCACATCGCGGTGCTTCGACGAAATGCCGCGCACGCCGTCGAAGCTGTTGATCATCATCGGCAGGAAGCAGGCCTTGGCGATCAGCACGATCTTGAGTGTCTCGCCGATGCCGAACATCAGCATGAAGAACGGCAGCCAACCTAGGGACGGGACGAACCAGATCGCGCGGATTGTGGGCGCCAGATAATCTTCAGTGGTGGTTGAAAGGCCCATAGCGAGGCCGACGGCCAGACCGCCTGAAGCGCCGATCACAAGGCCGATGGCGAGACGGAACAGGCTGATCGCAAGCGCGGATTGGAGCTGACCGGATTTAACGAGATCGACCGCCGTGGTTGCCACGATCGACGGTGCGGGCAGGATTTGCGGCGCAACGAGCTGGTAGCGCGCCGCAAACGACCATGCGGCGAAAAGGGCGACCGGAAGCGCCAGCGCTATCGTCGTCGGACCGGCACGGCGGAGCGCAACGGACGCCATATCCGTAATGCTCGGCGGCGTCGGATGTGGCCGAGTCGCACGGCTCGAACGTAGTCGATATTCGAGAGGCGAGATCGTCATGCTCGGCTCCCTTCAGCCCTGCGGCTGACCTTTGGCGTCATGGGCCTGCCAATACCTGTCGTAGCCGAGCGCCTTGAGCGCGGTTGCAAGTCCTGCTCGGTCGATCCAGGACTCGACGTCGAATCCGGTCTTGATCAGCTTGTTATCAATGGCAAAGCGCACGGCATGCGTGGCGTTGGCGACGTAGAAGTCGTCCAACAGCGGATCGGCACGGTCGCGTAGTAAGTCACCGTCATAATCGAGCGCCACGGAAGCGCGCGTTTGCCCCGCCTTCGCCCAGATGTCGTAGAGTTCTTGGCGATTCTGTTCCTGCGAGGAAAAATGGGCCGCCTGCAGGAACGCCCTTAACACGCGTTGAGTCACCTGCGGATATTTGGCGGCAAAATCATTGGCGACGATGAAGGAGCCGAAGTTGCTCGCGGGATCGACCCGTGCCTTGGTCGTAAAAACAACCTTGCCGTAGCCGCGTTCGACGATCGACAGCACGCTCGATGTCCCGACCACGGCATCGACGTCGCCCGACTGAATGGCGGAGATTTGATCGGCGGTGATCAGGTCGAATATCTGGATATCCTTTTCGCTCAGGCCGACGCGGTCGAGAATGGCGCCGAGCGAAAGCTGCAGGACGGTTCCCAGCGACAGCGCAATTTTGCGGCCCTTGAGATCGGCAATGGTCTTGATACCGGATCCATTCCGCGCCACGAGATAAGTCGGGGACGTGCCGTAAGCCGCCAGCACTTTGGTGCGAAGACCGGCACCGCGGCCGACAATATTCGGAAGGCCGCCATAACTTGCGAAATCGAGCTGGCCGTTGGCGAAAGCCTCGTTGATCGCCGGCCCCGTGCCGCGGGGAAACTGCCAGTCGACATGGATGCCGTCCTTGCGGAACTCATCCTCGAGATAGCCTTTGACCTTGAGGACGCCGAGCGTTCCGGTGCCGAACGGCTTGCCCTCGGCGTTGCCGGGGCCGGCCAGCCGGATGATCTTCGGCAGGGCTTCCTGAGCCGAAACGCGAACCGCGCACGGCGCGGCCGCCAGCAAAACGACGAGCGCCGCTCCGACGCGGCCGACAAAGCTGATGCGAGGCATCGTGCATCTCCGTCAGGATTACGGTCGAGCAAAGATGGCGTCTTTCCAGATTTTGTCTATCGCTTTAATAGACTATAATGGAGCAATTCGTTTCTCCAAAAAGCTGTGACGGCACTGACTTGTTCTCGCCGGCGATCCCCAGCGCAAAGCCGCCGGTCAGTCGGCGCGCTGCTGATTTGACCGGTGGTTTGCGATGCCGGACCGGGTCAATGACGCGCGCCTGACGGCATTGCAGCCCCATAACCGATCCAACATCGCGCATTGTCGCTGCGGTCCGCAAGGAACCAACGCCGATCCTCCTGGTTAGCTCGCGGAGGATCGCTTGAATGGTCCCATCCGAGGAAAAACGATATGGACGAGAATCGAGTCGAAGGAACGTTCCGCAACATCGGCGGCAAAGCGCAAGAACAAGTCGGCCGCGTCACGGGCGATGCCGCGACCCAAGCCAAGGGCAAGCTGAACCAGGCGATCGGCGCCGGTCAGGATTTGCTCGGCCAAGCCGCGGATGCAACCCGGGACACCGCCGGTTCGCTCGACCAGTGGCTGCGGCGGACGATTGAGACTCAGCCTTACACGACCGCAATTGTCGCGCTCGGCGTCGGCTGGCTTCTCGGCCGGATGCATCGTCCGCTCTGATAAGTCCGAGATTCGTCATTGCGAAAATTGGTCCGCCGCACGGCTTGGCCTCCGGAAACACAGATCGGGATCAAGCTCGCGGCGGCGGACTTTCCACCGCTACCGGTATTTTCGACAGCTTCGCGAGCGTGTGACAACGGCGGCGGATCGGGACCCATTCGTAGAGAAACACTTCAATCGGGCGCCACATCGCGACCCAACCGATAATCAGCATGCCTTCGCCGACAATGTCGGTGAGCGTCTCGTGTCCGAACGAACGGACGAGCTCGCGCAGCAGCGTGCAGCACAACAAAAACACCAGTCCGGTCGCGAGCGCGACACGCCCGTCGCGAAATAGCATACGCAGACGCCGTTGCTCGTGCGCGGCGCGGTAAGCGAAATAGTTGTGTATGGCTTCGCTGAGATCATGCGAACCGCTTTGCGGCACCTGATCTGATGGCAAATGGATCACAAGCTTCAGCGGCTGCTGCCGTGAAATCTCCTCCGCGGAACTGATAATGTAGTCTTCAGCGTCGGCGTCGAGGTCGCGCTCGTGAAAAGGGGCTGGATCGAGCGAATTGAACAGCTGAGCCAGACGATTGAGGCTCAGTTCAATCTTAGCTTCCGTGAACGACGGCTCGGCAGAGGGCTGCTCGGTCATGGCAACGAAACGGCACCCTCGGCCGCGCCCTCCACGGCGGATGTTTCACGGGAGTCGATCAGGAGCAGCGGTACCCCGCGCAAAATCGCAAATAATTGGGATGGATTGCAGCGCAGTTGATCGCGGGTAACGACCCGTAGCCGTTCATTCGATCGGGATGCGATCGCCAGCGGGTTGGGGTCGCGGGGATCAGGGGCCAGTTGTTCGATTGCCACGCCGAGTCTCTTCGCTTCGGCGATGGTTGCAGGGGAAAGCTGCACACCGGCGGGCATAACGACGATCAATCGCTCCTTGAGCGCGGCCGCCAAATCCAGCCCGATATGAATACTCGGGTCCGACGGCCCAATGGCTTGCGCCATGACCGGACCTTGATGGCGAGCAATACGGCGCGGGACGGCAAGAATAGAACCAGTCGTGGCGAATACGGCGTCGAGCAGGCCCGCGAACTGGCGCGTCATGGTCTCGCCCGGGTGGCTCGGCTCGATGACTGCGAGAATATCGCCGGCTTCAATCAAAGACATTATCGCGTCGACACCATGCAGCACGTCGAACGCTGTTTTGATGGTGCCTGGGCGGACGCTTTCGTCAAATCGCCTGCGCGCTATCGCGGCGGCGCTTTCAAGTTCGCGCGCAATCCGCTCGACATCGAATGGCTGCCATTGCTGATCGGGCACGCGCAGTTCACGCATGGCCGGAAAACCGGCCAGCGCCAGCAGCGTCGCATCCCCGATAAAGGCGCCAAGCAGCTCGATCTGGAGCCGCTCGGCCAGATCAATAGCCGTTTGCACCGCCGCCTGATTGGCCATGCCATGCGGCAAGCCGACCACCATGCGCTTGAACGGCCGGCGGCTCACGGCTGGGGCTCGACGGCCGGGCAATCGTCGCGGCCGAAACTCTGCCGGATGCGGGCAAAGGCATGGAGCCTATCCTCTACTCGGCGATTGACGCTGTGCGGCGGGTAAAGCGTGTCCGCGCCGCGCTCGCCAGCCTCGTGGCCCGTGAGAAGCTCTATCCCCTGATCGGCCGTCTCAATGGGGAAGATGAAGAATTTTTCGGCCGAGCAGGCCTCGATCACGTCGCGACGCAGCATGAGATGCTGCACGTTGGCGCTCGGAATAAGCACACCCTGAGTGCCGGTGAGGCCACGCCTGTGGCAGATGTCGAAAAACCCTTCGATCTTTTCGTTCACGCCGCCAATGGCCTGGATCTGTCCCTGCTGATTGATCGAGCCGGTCACAGCAAGGTCCTGCCGCAGCGGCAACTCGGAGAGTGCGGACAGAAGTGTGTACAGCTCGGCAGACGACGCACTGTCGCCTTCGACTCCGCCATAGGACTGCTCGAAGACGAGGCTGGCAAACAGCGACATTGGTGTATCGAGCGCATAGCGCCCCGCCAGAAAGCCGGACAGGATCAGCACGCCCTTGGAGTGGATCGGTCCGCCAAGCTCGACCTCCCTTTCGATATCGACAAGCTTGCCGGCGCCCGGCCGCACCCGACAGGTAATTCGTGTTGGATGACCAAAGCGGAAGCCGGCAAGCTCCGCAACGCTCAAGCCATTGATCTGGCCCACGCGTGCTCCGCTCGTGTCGATCAGCGCCACCCGCTCCAAAATGCTTTCCTGCGACCGGTCGCGCAGCCGCGAGGAGCGGCGAATCTTCTGCTCGATCGCGGTTTCCATATCGGCGCGTCCGATGATGGTCCGACCGGCCTTGCCGGCCCAGTAATCAGCCTCGGCGAGCACATCGCCCAATCGGTCGGCAACGAGTGTAAGCTTGTTGGCATGATCGGCGAGCCGCGCGGCGTGCTCGATTAACAGCGCGGTGCCGCCTCGATCGACCGGCTTGACGTTTTGCCGTCGTACGAGTGCCGCAATCAGCCTGGCGTGCGCGACTTCGCTCTCGGAGGTACGGGCGACGTCATCGTCGAAGTCGGCAAGCACCTTGAAATGCTCGGCGACATCGGGGTCGACCGCGGCCAAAAGATAATAAAGCACGCGGTCGCCAAACAGCACGACCTTGATATCGAGTGGGATTGGGTCGGGCTCCAGCGAAACGGTGCTGGTGAATCCAATAAAGCGGCCCAAATCCTCTATTTTGATCTCGCGCTGGCGAAGCGTGCGCTTGAGCGCCATCCAACTGAAAGGCTCCGTCAAGAGGCTGCGTGCGTCGAGCAGCAAGAACCCGCCATTGGCGCGATGGATCGCGCCTGCCTTGATCAAGCGAAAATTGGTGACCAGCACGCCGTGCTGCGAAACATATTCGATGCTTCCCAGGAGATTGCCGAGCGTCGGATGCAATTCCTCGACGATCGGAAGCTCGGTTTCGCCGACGTTATGACCGACGAGGACGTTGACCGAGTAGCGGTCGAACGGACCGCCAAGTTGTTCCTCGGCATGCGGCCCGTCTTCGTTTTCCCCTTTGACGATGAACATCGCGACATTTTCGATCAGGTCGGAGCGAATGGCCTCCAAGTGCCCGACGATCTTCGGAATATCGGCGAAGCGTTGCTTGGCGGCATCGATAAGATGGCCAATGGCGAATCCCGCCGTTTCGCGATTAAGCTTCCGCAGCGCGTCGCGGTGTTCGGTCTCCCATTGCGGCAACTGCCGCATGACGTGTTCCAGATCCTTTTCAAGTGCTTCGATCGTGGCCTCGGTTTCCTGTCGTGCCGCGTCCGGCCAGGTGCGAAACTCGTCCGGCGGAACCGGCTGGCCGTCACGCATCGGCGCCAGCGCGAAGCCCATCGGGGTGCGCAAGATGGCGATGTGCTTGGTCGCAGCCTTGTCGCGCATCGCCGTGAAGGCTTCGGCTTGTTTGGTCTGGAACGTCTGATCGATGGCGCCCCGTCTGGTCTGATAGTCCTCGCTTTCGAACACGGCCGGAAGCGCGGTTTTCAAATCGTCGATTAGATCATGCATAACCCCGGCAAATACGCCTGCGCGGCCGGTGGGCAATTCGATGGCCACCGGCCGTCGGGAATCCTTGAAGTTGTTGACGTAAACCCAATCGAAGGGAAGGCGTCGCGAGCTGTCGATCCGGCTGAGAACCTGCTCCACGGTAGGCTGGGTTCGCATGGCGTTCGGCGCGATGACAAACAGATTAAAGCCTTCCGCGTCGATACGCGCGCCAAAGTCGATCGCGTCGAGCGCCCTCTGTTGGCCGGTCGGCCCGATCTCCGGCTCCAGGTCGGCTGTCGATTCAAATCCAAGCGCCGAGAGATCCGCGGCCCGATAGAGTTGCTTGGCGGCTAACGGCTTTACTGAGGTCGGCGAGGCGACCCCGGCCCCATTCTCGGCCGCGGCTGGCCCGGCCGGGGAGATCGATTGCGCCTGGGATGTCATCTGTTTCCCGATGGTTTGGGGCTGAACTCAACAATCAATTGGCCGATCCCACATGTCATCGGCACCCAATTGGTGCGAAACCTACGCCGTGCCCCTCGACGGTATATTGATACGCATCAATTTATCGTCGGCGTAACGGAGCAGCGGCCGCCCAGAGGCTTGTCGCGTCCTCCCATCGTATGGATTAAGCTCGTCACAGCACGGGCCAAAGGGGAGGGTGTGCTGTGGCGACGACTGTCAAACAAATGCTCGAAGCCGCCAATGCCGTAGTGCCGAGGATTACGCCGGCGCAGGCCAAGGAGATGATTGCCGACGGCAATGCGCTCGTGGTCGACGTGCGCGACGGGCCGGAATTGGCGGCGAGCGGCAAGATCGCCGGAGCCATTCACGTCTCGCGCGGCCTCCTGGAGTTTCGCGCCGATCCTGAGTTGCCGTCGCACGATAAGAATTTTGCCAAGGACAAGACCGTCATTCTTTATTGCGGATCGGGCGGCCGCGCGGCGCTGGCCGGCAAGATGCTCAAGGACCTCGGCTACGAGACAGTCTTCAATCTCGGCGGCTTCAAGGACTGGGCCGACAGCGGCGGCCCGGTCGAGAAGGTTTAGGACCGGCCGCGCTGACAATTGCGAATTGGCCTGCGGCCATCGCGAGAATCAACGCCGCAAAACTTTACTGCCCTGCCTCGGCGAAACGAGAATATGGCGGCATTGCGGGAAAAAGACGCCCAAAATCCATTTAATGCGTTTGATGCCGTGGCGAAATTGTCACGCACGCCTACAAAGCACTTTCAGACCCCCGCAGGTAACCGCCATCTCGCGCCTTAGGCGCTTGCCAATACAGCAATTTCCAAGTGTTGTTAGAGCCGAGGCGGGTTCGTCTTGAACGGACCTCGAACGGGTGAGGCTCACGGCGATAGCGGCGGGGAATTGCCCCTGCGAAATATTCGGGCGTCGGCGTACGCGCGACATCAAAGGCACGTGCGGGGGGCGCAGTGGACTTTGTTGGTTTTCAATCGGCGGTGGTCGGTCGTTTTTTCTCCGCGCGGCGGCGCGGATTAGCGGCTGTTGCGCTTCTCAAAGGCGGCGTGCAGGCCCGCGCCTTTGTGCAGGTAGCAGCCGCTATTTCTGTCGCGCTCCTCTGTACGCTGGGCGTCACGGGCAATGCTCAGGCTCAAGGCGCCTTCATCTTCAGCGTCAGTCCGAATACCGGTGTGCCGGGAGGGGGGACCACCGTCATCATCAACGGCCGCAGTCTTGATACTGCGACTGTGGTCGACTTTGGCGCCAACCCCGGCACCATCGTCAGCGACACACCAGGCCAAATTACCGCGATCTCCCCGGTTGGGACCGGGACCGTCAGCGTAACGGTGATAACTACGCTCAACGGCTCGGCCACTGACGCCAATGCGTTCACCTACGCAGCGGTGGGCAGCACGACATCGCTGACGTCTTCGCCAAATCCCTCGAGTACCGGGCAAGCCGTGCGATTCACCGCGACGGTGACCGGAGCGTCGCCGACCGGAACGGTGACATTTTTCGATGGCGGTACGCAAATTGGCACGGCGACGCTTTCGGGCGGCACAGCGACTTTCACGACCTCATTGCTGACCACGGGTAGCCATTCGATCACCGCGCGCTACGGCGGTGACGTCAACAATAATGCCAGCGCGTCGGGGGCCGTGCTGCAGAGCGTCAACGTGTCGCCGGGCAGCATCGGGGTGCGCCAGATGCAGGTTTCGGCGACACCGATTATCGCCCAGATATCCGGACAGGCCATTTCGGGTGCTATCGACAGCGCGATCGACGCCGGCTTCAGCAGCAATCCGCCGCTCGTTACGCCGAATGGCGGCGGCTTTACGGTGCAAATTCCGCTGGATCAGCCGCCTGAGACGACTATTCCGCGCTTCACCACACTGCCGCCTGGCGGAGGCGGCGCCAGCACGACGGGGTTTGCTCTCGGCGGGTCGCGCCGTAATGGCCCCGGCAGCCTTGCCAACGGCGGGCAGGGCGGCAATGGCGCGCCGCCCGGCACGCGGCTGATCGACATGGCGATCATGCCGCTGCCGCCCGGTTCGGGCATGCCGCCTCTTGGCGAAACGCGGTTCTCGCCGACCGAAGTCGCGATGCAGTTTAGCGCCGGCACGACGGCGCAACAGATCGCCGCGATTGCACAGCGTTTTGGACTGACGCTCGAGGGGCAGCAGGCGATCGGCGTGTTGCGCCGCTCCGTCTACACGTTCCGTATCCCGAACGGGCAAACGGTGCGGCAGGTGATCGGCGCCGTCGAGGGCGCGCGGCTCAACCTCGCGGTCCAGCCCGTTTATGCCTTTGCGCTCACGCAAAATGCACCGGACCAAAACTCCGGCGACCAACAACCAGGCGATCCACAGAGCGGCGACCAGCAGGCCGGCGATCAGAACAATCCCAGTGCAGATGCGGGCGATCCGGCACAATACATCATCAGCAAGTTTCGCCTGCCGGATGCGCACCGCATCACCAACGGCGACAAGGTCGTCATCGCGGTGATCGATTCCGAGATCGACTTCAAGCAACCCAATCTCGCCGGGGCGATCGCCGATCGGTACGACGCGGGCTGCGGCGCCAGTGCTCCCGATCCGCACGGCACCGGCATGGCCGGGGCCATCGTGTCGCACGGACAGTTGATGGGCGTGGCTCCGCGGGCGACGATTATCGCGATCTGCGCCTTCGGCGGCACCGGCCACCCGAACGCGGACACGGTCAAGATCATCAACGGCCTCGATTACGCGATCCAGCACGGCGCCAGGATCGTGAACATGAGCTTCGCCGGGCCGCGCGATCCGGCACTGTCACAGGCGCTGCAGATCGCCCGTGAGAAGGGTGTTCTGCTGATCGCCGCCGCCGGCAATGCGGGCCCGAAGTCGCCGCCGCTTTATCCGGGCGCCGATCCCAGCGTGATGGCGGTGACCGCGACCGACGAACACGACCGGGTGTTCAACGGCGCCAACCAGGGCAGCTACGTCACCGTGGCGGCGCCGGGCGTGAATGTTCTGGTGCCGGCGCCAGAGGGCGGCATTCAGTTCACCACGGGCACTTCTGTCGCGACTGCGAATGTGAGCGGCGTCGCGGCATTGCTGATCGCCCACAAGCCATCGCTGACGCCGGAGGAGATCCGCGCGCTTCTGGTCAGGACCGCCAAGCATCTCGGCCCGCGTGGCATGAATCCGGAATACGGCGCGGGTCTTGTTGATCCGGTCAAGGCGCTCGAAACCGGGGTTTCGCAAGCGTCTGCCCCGCAGCGCTACGCCCAACAGAATCCGGTCCAGGCTGCGCCGCAGGTTGCGCCCGCGCCAGCACAACAGACTGCCCAACAGGACGATCTCAATAGCTTCCTCGCGTCGCCCGATGGTAACAAGCGGCGCGTTGCCGATGGGTTCTCCGCGCTCGGCTACGTCGGCGATGGTGGTGCGTGGAGCAAGGCGCCGCCGCCCGCGGTTGACGATCCATCGGTGGCTCGCCTGGGTCGACGTGCGCGGCGCCGATTTCGATCGCACCACGGTCGGCAGCGATATGAAGGGTGTGCAGGTCAACACGCTGGCCGGCATCACGCACCTGGTTACGCCGGACTTTTTGGTCGGCGTGCTCGGCGGCTACGAGCATTTCGATTACAGTTCGCAGGCTTTCAATGGCGTGCTGCGGGGCGATGGCTGGACCACCGGCGCCTATCTGGGCTGGCGAATCCTGCCCAACGTGCGCTTCGATGCCGGCGCTGCCTGGTCGGACATCTTTGTTGACGACACCTCCGGCATGGCGACCGGCAACTTCCTGGGTCAACGCTGGCTTGTCAGCGGCGGCCTGACCGGCATCTATGGCTGGCAGGCCTTCGTGTTCGAACCCTCGGCGCGCGTCTATGCCTTATGGGAGCACGAGAACGCCTACACCGACAGTCTCGGCACGCTGCAGCCGGACCGCAATTTCTCGACCGGCCGCGCCAGCGCCGGCGGCAAAGTCACGTATCCGTTCGCCTGGTCGAGTTCGGTGAGCCTCGCGCCTTATGCGGGCCTCTACGGCGACTACTATTTCTCGATGGACGATGCGGCGACCGCCGGCCTGACGACCGTGCCACTGCTGCAAGGCTGGTCGGCACGCGCCACCGGGGGCCTCGCCCTGACCTTCAGCAACAACGCAGTGCTGGGCTTCGGCGGCGAATACGCCGGTATCGGCAGCGACACCCACATCTGGACCTGGCGCGTGCGCGGCAGCGTGCCGTTCTGAGCGAGACTGTTGGGGTGTGCTCTCACCCCGGCAACGCGCTCACACATGCCAGACGTGGATCAGCACTGTTTGTCGGCCCGGCGCTTCCAGACCCCAACGGGCAACGCAATCAACCCGCCGGAATTTCAGACCGTGTACGTCTGACATGGTTCCCTCGCGGCCGCCGCCGAACGCGCCGCGCGAGAAGTAGCCGGCGACGAAAAGTTGCCGAGACGTGGCCTGCGGCGCCGCTTCGTATATTTGCTGCAGGCTGAACCCCGGTGGCAGGCAAACTCCGAGTACGTCGTGATCCGGGTAGCGGCGCAGCGCCTCCAGCACGTCCATTGGCTGCACCGGATACCAGCCGGGCCGGTGAAAACGGGGGTTGTTTTCCGGCGTGTAGAGATCGGTGGCGAGAGTCTCGATCCCCTGGACCTGTTGCAGGCAATAGGCCCAAAAGCCGATGCCCGCGGCGACAATCAGCAACGGTGCGCGCAGATGACGGCGAAGGTAGTCGAGCGCTTCAGCGCTGGGCAGCGCGCAAGCCAGCCGGCCCGCGATGGCATGCGCCAGCTTTTCATCGGTGATGTGGCAAGTGTGCCGCTCGATCAGCTTGAGGGGTGGCAGTTGCCGTCGTGCCAGATGCTCCTGATAGAGCGTGTCGATTGCATGCATCGGCGGACCTGGTCGTCCATGTCGTCTCAGGCAGAGGACCAGACGGGTCGCCATGCATCTGGTCGCGCCGCAGATCGTTTCGCTCGGGATCGTAGCGGCGGGGTGCGCACCTTGCCAAAGGCAAAGTGCCGCATATTGCGGCGGCGCGCCGCCTTGGCAATCACCGCATCGCGGCGGCGATGTTGCCGCCGTCGACGGTGGTGACGTCGGCGGTAGTTTTCAGCTCGAGAGCCTGGTGCAGGAACGCCTGGGCCACGTCCTCGGCCGTGACTTCGCGGCCGAGCAGGTTGCCGCTCATGTAATCTTTCTCGGAAACGCCGCGCGCCTTCGAGCGTGACGCGATCATGTCGGAGGTGAGCAGGCCGGAACGGATGCGGTCGGCGTTGACGGCGTTGGCGCGGATTCCGTCGGCACCGTAATCGAGCGCATATTGGCGCATGAGCGCCAGTGCGGCGGCTTTCGGGATGCCGTAAGGGCCGAAATTGGGTCCCGGATTGACCGCCTGTTTGGAGACGTTGAACAAGAGACAGCCGCCGATGCCCTGCGCCAGCATGATTTTTACCGCGGCCTGCGCGACGCGCTGGTGGCCATAGAAATTCAACTCGAAACTCTTGCGCATGACGTCCTCGGCGACGTCACCGATACGTCCTTGCCAGGCGGCGCCGGCATTGGAGACGACGATGTCGACGCCGCCAAAATGTTCGGCGAGTTTCTCGAACGCGGCGTTGACCGAGGCGGCATCGGTCACATCGCAGGCGAGCGCAAGCGCCGTTGGGCTGATCGCTTTGGCGGCATCGCGCGCGGCGGCTAGGTTGATATCCAGCAGGGCAACTTCCGCGCCCGCCGTCGCGAACGCGCGGGCAATTGCAGCCCCGATAGCGCCGCCAGCACCGGTGACGGCCGCGATCTGGCCCGTGAGCGGGCGTTCGATGCGTGTGCCGAGCTTGGCCTGTTCGAGTGGCCAATACTCGCAGTCGAACATGTCGGCTTCGGAAATCGACTCGAAGCGTCCGATGGCCTCCGCGTCACTGACGCCTTCGATCCAGGTCTCCGCAATGTCGGCGGCGATCACGGCATCGCGCTTGCTCGGGCCGAGACCGAACAGGCCGAGGCCGGGCACCAGTACGACGCGAGGCAGGGGGTCGAGTTCGTGTTTGTCGCCGCCCGCGCGCGCATTGTGGCGCGCGAAGTATTTGTGGTAACGCGCCGCAAAGGTCTGTACCGCCTCGCGCGCGACCCGGGTGAAATCGTTGATGGCGCCGGCGCGTGGCGCGGGGAGAACGAGCGGCCAGTTCTTGATGCGGATGGTGTGATCGGGCGTGATCACGCCGCTTTCGGCAAGTCGCGCCAAATCCCCGCGTTCCAGAAAATTCAACACCGCCGCGCTGCTGCGGAATTCAGCGATGAGCCGCCGCCAGGCGCCTTCGACGGTGTCGTGCTTCTGACTGCAAGCGCCGCGTACGATGGGCGCCACCGTGGCGAGCGCGGCCGTCTCGCGCTGCACCGGCGCACTGGCGGCGACTGTCTTGCGATGGCGCGCGATAAACGCTTCGGCAAGTGACACCATCTCGATCGTGCGTTCGTAGGCTTCGCGGGCATCGCTGCCGTAAGTGACGATGCCGTGTTTGCTGAGGATCAGTCCGTCGCGCGGCTTGTCGCGCTCGAACACCTCGATGGTCTGTTTGGCGAGCCCGAAACCCGGCATGACGTAAGGCACGAAGCCGAGGCGTCCGCCGAAAACGTCGGCGCATGTTTGTTCGCCGTCCGGCTGATCGATGATGCTGAGCACGGCGGTGGCATGGGTGTGATCGATGAATTTGTGCGGCAGGAAGGCATGCAGCATCATCTCGACCGACGGATTCGGCGCGGCCGGATCGATCAGGTTGCCGCGTTCGATGGCGACGAGTTCGATGTCGCCGATGTGATCGAGCGCGCGCAGCTGGCGCATCGGATCGAGTTGTACGGCGCAAAAGCCCTTTGCCTCGGCATCGGCCATGTCGGCGCCGGTCGCCTTGACGTAGAGCACGTCGATCTCGTCGCCGAGCCGATCGCGGGCACGCGCCTTCAGTGACGTGTTGCCGCCGCCATGCAGCACCAGCCTGCGATCGCGGCCGAGGAGCCGCGTCGTGTAAATGCGTAGCGCCAGATCGCGGTCGACGCCCGAGGGGCCGGCGCGCGCGACAAGAGCTTCGGCGTCGGCGTCGACCCAGGCGCTTTGCATGTCGCGCTTAGCCGGAGCGGCGCGACCACCAGCCGGTGCGGCGCGGTCGATTGGCGGTTTCGCCTTCATCGATCTCGGTGATCACCGGCTCGGGCGCGGGGCTTGGGGCCGCCGGCAGGGGCGGTGGTGTTGCCCCTTCGGCGCCGGTCGATACCGGCGCCGCCTCGCGCACGGTCGAACGCCGCCGCGGCGCAGAAACTTCTGCTTCCGGGGCTGGCGCCGTGACCTCCGACGCTTGCGTCGGTACGGGTGGAGCAAAGGACGGCTCGTACGGCAACGGTGGGGGAGCTGTCTGTTGCGGGGTGGCATCGAGATCGGCGACCGCACCTTTCAGCTCGGGTTCCTCGGCGGCCGGTTCATCAAGACTTGCCGGCTCGAACTCGCCGCGCGGTTGATCTTCGCTGCGGCCATGGAGATCGTGCCCGTTCTCGCCGTTGCGATCGCGCTCATGGCGATTGCGCCGCCCGCCACGGCGGCCGCGGCGGCGGCGCCGCCGTTCGCCATTCTGCTCGCCGCGCGCCTCGCCGTGCTCTTGCGGCTCATCTTGGCGCTCGTCTTGCCGCTCGTGGAATTGCGCCTCGTCCTGCGGTTCGCCAGCCAGCGCATGGTCGCCCGGCTGCAGGTCCTCGGAATCGGCGAATGCCTCGCCCTCATCGGCCGATTCATGCGGCATCGTTTCGCCGTGGCTTGGCGCTTCGCCTCCGGCCTGGCTTTCGTCACGCCCGCCGCGTCCTCCGCGGCGACGGCGACGCCGCCGCCGCTGTCCGCCCTCGCGCTGCTCGCCGTTGTCTTCGGCGGCGGCCTGTTCCTCGGTGGCCTCACCTTCGGCAATTGCCGGTTCTTCGAGGTCGTCCTCCTCCTCGAGCGGCACCGCGACCGGCTGCGCCTGTTCGGCGAGCGCGCGCGCCGCTTCCGGCGTGTGGACCTGCTCGCCGCGCTCGATGATGAAAGCCTGCGGCGCTCGCACGGTCTCGTCGGCCGAAATCGTTAGCGTGATGGCGAACCGCTCTTCCAGTCCGCGCAGGTGTGCTCGCTTCTGATTGAGCACGTAGAGCGCCACATCGGGACGGGTACGAGCGACGAGATTATGGGTGGCACCGCGCATCAACTGCTCTTCGAGCGCGCGCAACACCTGGAGCGCCAGTGACGACACCGAGCGGACGTGGCCCGTGCCGCCGCAATAAGGGCATTTCTCGGTCGAGCTTTCCAGCACGCTGGCGCGGATGCGCTGCCGCGACATTTCGAGCAGGCCAAAATGCGAGATGCGGCCGACCTGGATGCGGGCGCGGTCCTGCTTGAGGCATTCCTTCAACCGGCGCTCAACGGCGCGGTTGTTGCGCTTCTCGTCCATGTCGATGTAGTCGATCACGATCAGGCCGGCGAGATCGCGCAAGCGCAACTGGCGGGCGATTTCATCCGACGCCTCGAGATTGGTCTTGAGCGCGGTGTCCTCGATGTGGTGCTCGCGCGTGGCGCGGCCGGAGTTGACGTCGATGGCGACCAGCGCCTCGGCCTGGTTGAGCACGATATAGCCGCCGGAGCGCAGCTGCACGACCGGCGAGAACATGGCGTCAAGCTGATTTTCGACGCCGTAGCGCGACAGCAGAGGCTGCGTGTCCGGATAAAGCTTCACATTGCGCGCATGGCTCGGCATGAGCATGCGCATGAAGTCCTTGGCCTCCTCATAGGCCTCGGAGCCGGCGACGACGACTTCGTCGATTTCCTTGGAATACAGGTCGCGGATCGAGCGTTTGACCAGCGAGCCTTCCTCATAGACGAGCTTGGGGGCGGTCGACCGCAACGTCAGGTCGCGCACCGTCTCCCACAGCCGCAGCAAATACTCGAAGTCGCGCTTGATCTCGGTCTTGGTGCGGCTCGCGCCCGCGGTGCGCAGGATTACGCCCATGCCTTCCGGCACTTCAAGTTCTTGGGCGATTTCCTTGAGCCGGCTGCGATCTTCGCCGCTGGTGATCTTGCGCGAGATGCCGCCGCCGCGCGCCGTGTTCGGCATCAGCACAGAATAACGGCCTGCAAGCGATAGGTACGTGGTGAGCGCCGCGCCCTTGGTGCCGCGCTCCTCCTTGACCACCTGCACCAGCATGACCTGCCGGCGCTTGATGACTTCTTGGATTTTGTACTGGCGGCGATAGCGCGGCGCACGGTCGGGCACTTCCTCCATCGCATCGGCACCGCCGACCGATTCGACGATTTCCTCGCCGTTCTCGCCGTCCTCGGCATCGCCGTTGTCGCCGCCGTCGTGATCGTCACTGCCGTTGCGGGCAATCTCGGTTGTTTCGCCTGTTTCGCCGGAGCCTTCGAATGGCGCCGCCTCGGGGGCCACCGTGGTTTCCGACGCTGGGATCTCCGCAGACGGAATGGCGTGCTCCGGAAGCCCCGCCCCGGTCATGTCGGCGTCAGACGAGTAGGGCGCCTCGAACGCTGCTTCGCGCGGCTCTGACTCGTCGGCGTTTGGCGCCGTCTCTGACTCAGTGGCCTCGGCGGGAGGCGATGCGGCCTCGCCAGAGGATTGCTCCGGCTGGGCGTCCCACTGACTGGTGGGCTGATCGCCCTCGGTATGGTGCGCAGCGTCGTCGCTCTCGATCTGCCCGGGCTCGGCCGCGGTCGCGTCACGCGCCGCAGCTTCGGGCAACTCACCCTGGACGACATCGTCGCGATGCCGCGATGCGGCGTGTCTGGAACGGCCGCGATGCCGGGAGCGGCGGTCGATCTCGTCATCGGCGGCGCGGTGGGCGCGCTGCTCTTCTTCGATCAGCGCCTGCCGGTCGGCGACTGGAATTTGGTAGTAGTCCGGATGGATTTCGGAAAATGCCAAGAAGCCGTGACGATTGCCGCCGTAATCAACGAATGCGGCCTGCAGCGACGGCTCGACGCGCGTCACCTTCGCCAGATAGATATTGCCTCTTAGCTGTTTGCGTTGCGCGGATTCGAAGTCGAACTCCTCGACGCGGTTGCCGCGCAGCACCACCACCCGGGTTTCCTCCGGATGGGTGGCGTCGATGAGCATTTTGTTGGCCATTTGAAAATCTCACGCGGGCCGGCGTGCCGCCGGATCCACGCCGCATCGGCGGGGGCGGACAATGCACGGCCCTGTTGTCGGTGAAGTTGAACGGATCGGACATCGCGAGCGCGCGCAGCCTTGATCGGCCAACGAGCCGGCGCCGATTTGGCGCCGCTCCTCAAACACGACCGAACTGTGAAATGCGCCTCGACCATGAACTCCAAACCGCATGGTGGAACGGCAGCGCGGGGCGCTACCGCAGGTTCTTTTGCTGGCGGCACCGGCGCGACCCGTGTCAGCGGCCCTTAGACCTTTGACCGTCGCATCACGCGCGAGGCTCCGGTTGTCCCATTTCAGCGGGTATCGGCGTCGCTTGCTTGTTCCGCCTTCCGCCGCGCCACACGGTGTCAGACCTATGGCGCCGGAGGGGTTTTAAAAGCGGTGTCCGCCTCGCTCCCGTCATCATCCCTTGGGAGGCAATCGCGGCGGACGTGAAGCTCAACGACTTGCCGGATGCCCTAACGCGACGCAACCGGGACCTTTCACCGTCAGCACGTTCTTCATAAGGCCCCGAGCGGGGAATTTGCAAGCGGCCTGTGGCGGAACGGCGAAAAACCCTATGATCGGCCCGCCGAAACGGGCGATCTGCGGACATTTAAGTGCGGATTAACCACGCGTCCCTAATGGATTAACGCGGGCACGAGGGGTCGGGACCGATGGCCGGTCGGGCAATGAGCGTGCTGATTCTGGCCTTGTGCGCGGCTGCAGCCGCGTGGGCAGCCCCGCGGGCCTGGGCGGCCAACTCATTTCCGGAGGCAACCGACGTTCGGCTGGGCGGCAACGAGGCGGATACGCGCTTCGTCATGGACTTGACCCGCAAGATCGAATTGCATGCCTTCACCCTGGCCGATCCCTATCGGGTCGTCCTCGATATCCCTCAAGTGACCTTTAAGCTGCCGCCCAAGGCGGGCCAGATCGGACGCGGGCTGATCAAGGCCTTCCGCTTCGGTCTGATGATGGAGGGTGGCTCCCGCATCGTCGTCGATGTGACGAAGCCGGTGCGCGTCGACAAGGCATTCGTCATGGATCCGGCAGACGGCGATCCGGCGCGGCTCGTCCTTGACCTCGTTCCGACCGATCGGCAAAGTTTCCTGCACGAAATCGCGACCGAGGATCGGCTGTTGGCGGCGCAGCCGCCACCGCAGCCGCAGCCGCCCGCAAAGAGCGCCGATCCGCGTCCTTTGGTGGTGCTCGATCCAGGTCATGGCGGCATCGATACCGGCACGATCGCGCCAAGCGGCCAGATGGAGAAGGACATCGTTCTCGATGTCGCCAAGCGGCTGCGCGAACGCATCGAGCATGCGGGAAAGTTCCGCGTGCTGATGACCCGCAGCGACGATACCTATGTGCCACTTAATGAGCGCGTTCGCATCGCGCGCAATGCCGGCGCGTCGCTGTTTGTGTCCATTCATGCCGATTCGCTGCCGCACAAGGAAGGCGATGCCCAGGGGGCGACCATCTACACACTGTCGAACAAGGCTTCCGACGCCCAGGCGGCGGAACTGGCCGACAAGGAAAACGGCGCCGATGTCATCGCCGGTGTTGACCTGAAATCGGAGCCCAATGACGTCGCCGGTATCCTGATCGATCTGGCGCAACGCGAAACCAAGTCCTTTTCGATGCAATTTGCGCATGACGTCGTCAGCGACTTGAAGGGCGTGGCGCGGCTGCACAAGGAGCCGATCAAATCCGCTGGGTTCCGGGTCTTGAAGGCTCCGGATGTGCCATCCGTCCTGGTCGAACTGGGTTACGTCTCGAATTGAGAGGACCTGCGGTCGCTGATGTCCGACACATGGCGAGACCGGACCGCCGATTCGATCGCGAAGGCGATCGATACCTACCTGTCGATGCACATCGCCGGCGTTAAGACGGGCTCAGAGTAGGGGGCTTACGATGTCAAAACGGCCTCAGTTTGAACAAAAAAGCGGGCGACCACAGCCGATGAACTAGCGGCGCTCTGGCGGGCGCGGGCCATTTCCGCCAATCTGGGCCGCGCGGTGGAGCGGCAGGTGACGAGGCTCCGCTCGGGCGGTAGCCGGCAAGGGGCGGGACGCACTTCATGAGACTTTTGTTGCGTTTCCTGGGCTTCCTGTTCGCCGCAGGGACGACCGTGTTTCTGGTCGGCGTGGCCGCCGTGGCCGGTCTGTTGTGGCATTTCTCGCAGGGCCTGCCGGATTACTCGCAGTTGCAGGTTTACGAGCCACCGGTGATGACGCGTGTGCACGCCACCGATGGCACGCTGCTCGCCGAATACGCCAAGGAGCGGCGCCTCTATCTGCCCATTCAGGCCATTCCAAATCTCGTCAAGCACGCCTTCATCGCCGCCGAGGACAAGAACTTCTACGAACATCCCGGCATCGACTTTTCCGGTATTGCGCGCGCGGCGCTGTCGTATGTGGAGAATTACGGCAAGGGCCGCCATCCGCAGGGCGCCTCGACCATCACCCAACAGGTGGCGAAGAACTTCCTTCTGTCCAACGAAGTGACCTTCGATCGCAAGATCAAGGAAATGCTGCTCGCGCTCAAAATCGAGCGCGCCTATCCCAAGGACAAGATCCTTGAGCTCTATCTCAATGAAATCTACCTCGGCTATGGCGCCTACGGCATTGCCGCTGCATCGCTGCTCTATTTCAACAAGTCAGTGCACGAGCTGAGCATCGCCGAGGTGGCCTTTCTGGCCGGCCTGCCCAAGGGGCCGAACAACTACAATCCGTTCCGCCGTCATGACGAGGCGTTGGCGCGGCGCAATTACGTCATCGAGCGCATGGTCGATGACGGCTTCATCTCCGCGGCCGACGGCGCGAAGGCGGAGAAAGAGCCGCTGACCGTCACCATGCGGCCGCCGGACACACATGAATATGCGGCCGAATATTTCACCGAGGAGGTGCGCCGCTATCTGGTCGAGCACTACGGTGAGAAGAAGCTGTATGAGGGCGGCCTGTCGGTGCGCACCACGCTCGATCCCAAGCTGCAGATCGAGGCGCGCAGGGCCATGGTCGACGGGCTCGTCGGCTTTGACGAGACCAAGGGCTATCGCGGTCCCATCACCAAGATCGCGCTCGGCGGCGACTGGGGCACCAAGCTCGCCGACGTGAAATCGCTCGCCGATATCGCGCCATGGCGGATGGCGGTCGTGCTCGACGTCAGCGATCAGTCGGCGCACATCGGCTTGCAGCCGCCACGCGACCCCGGCGGCAATGTCGTCAAACAGCGCGACACCGGAGTGATCCCGCTCGAAGGCGTCAAATGGGCGAAGCCCGCCAAGGGACCGTCGCATCCGATCAAGCGGGTCAACGAGGTGCTGGCTCCGGGCGACGTGATTTACGTCGACCCGATGGAGCAGAAGGGCGAGTATCGGCTGCGGCAGATACCGGAAATCTCCGGCGCGATGGTGGTCGAAGATCCGCATACCGGCCGGGTGCTCGCCATGGTCGGCGGCTTCTCCTTTGACCAAAGCCAATTCAACCGCGCCACGCAGGCGCTGCGGCAGCCGGGCTCATCGTTCAAGCCGATCGTTTATGCGACCGCGATCGACAACGGCTACACGCCCTCGACCATCATCCTTGACGCGCCGATCGAAGTCGACACCGGCGTTGGCGGCGATGTCTGGAAGCCGGAAAACTACGAGGGGCAATTTTTCGGTCCTTCGACATTGCGCTTCGGTCTCGAAGAATCGCGCAACGTCATGACGGTGCGCTTGGCGCAGGCGATCGGCATGCCGCTGATCTCCGAATATGCGAAGAAATTCGGCATCTACGACAGCATGCCGCCATACCTGTCCTACGCACTCGGCGCCGGCGAGACCACGCTGATGCGCATGGTCAACGCCTACGCGATGCTCGACAACGGCGGCCGGCGGATCATCCCGACGCTGATCGACCGCATCCAGGACCGCTACGGCCACACCATTTACAAGCACGATACACGCGAGTGCGAAGGCTGCGACGCCAAGAGCTGGCACGATCAGCCCGAGCCGACCTTGGTCGATCACCAGCAGAAGGTGCTCGATCCGATGACCGACTATCAGATCGTGTCGATGATGGAAGGCGTCGTGCAGCGCGGCACCGGCACGGCCTTGCGCGCGGTGGGTAAGCCGATCGCCGGCAAGACCGGAACCACCAATGACAGCAAGGATCTCTGGTTCATCGGCTTTTCGCCCGATTTGGTCTGCGGCGTCTATCTCGGTTACGACAAGCCGCGTCAGATCGCGCGCAGCGCCACCGGCGGTAAGTATGCGGCGCCCATCGTGCGCGATTTTCTGAAGGTGGCGCTTGCCGACAAGCCGCCGATTCCGTTCCCGATGCCGCCCGGCATCAAGCTGGTGCGTGTCGATTCCAAGACCGGCGTGCGCGCGCCGCCGGGCGATCCGCATGTGATCCTCGAGGCCTTCAAGCCCGGCACCGCTCCTCCCGACAGCTATTCGATTGTCGGCAACGATACGGCCAACGGTAAGCCTCTCCCCGAGGCGAGCCCGGTCGCGGTGTCGCCCGACGCGGACCGCGCGATCCACAGCAGCGGTACCGGCGGATTGTACTGAAATTCCGGCCGGCCATCGGCGAAGCGCGGCGGTTGATTTGCCGCGCGCGGTGTCCGATATAGGGTGCATCGTTCCTGACTCGCGAAATTGAAGTTTTGCCATGCGCGCCGAAATCCAGAACATCGTCTCCGAGATCAAGCAGTCGGCCGGGCTGCTGAGGAGGCATCTTTGATGTCGACAAGGCGCGCATACGGCTCGCGGAACTGAACCGGCAGGCCGAAGACCCCAATCTCTGGAACGATCCACAGCGCGCCAGCCGCGTGATGCAGGAGCGTACATCGCTCGACGACCAGCTCAATGCGCTTAGCCGCATCGATCAGGAACTCGATGACCAGGTGACGCTGATCGAACTCGGCGAAACCGAAGGCGATCAGAAAGTCATCGCCGAAGCCGAAGACAACCTGCGCAAGCTCAAGACCGAGGTGGCGCGCCGCGAACTGGAGGCGCTGCTGTCCGGCGAAGCCGACGCCAATAACACCTACCTCGAGGTCCATGCCGGCGCCGGCGGCACGGAAAGCCAGGACTGGGCCTCGATATTGCTGCGCATGTACACGCGCTGGGCCGAGCAGCATGGCTTCAAGGTCGACTATCTCGAAGAGACAAGTGGCGAAGAGGCCGGCATCAAGTCAGCCACCATCGAGATCAAGGGTCACAACGCCTATGGCTGGCTCAAGAGCGAAAACGGCGTTCACCGTCTGGTGCGTATCTCGCCATTCGATTCCAATGCGCGGCGTCATACCTCGTTCGCCAGCGTCACCGTCTATCCAGTGGTCGATGATCGCATCAAGATCGACATCGACGAATCCGACGTGCGGGTCGATACCATGCGTTCCGGCGGCGCCGGCGGCCAGCACGTCAACAAGACCGAATCCGCCGTCCGCCTGACGCACATTCCGACCAGCATCGCCGTGGTCTCGCAGGGCGACCGCTCGCAGCACCGCAACCGTGCGACCGCGTGGCAAATGCTGCGCGCCAAGCTCTACGAGCTCGAGCTGAAAAAGCGCGAGGAGAAAGCCGCTGCCGATCAGGCCGCCAAAACCGACATCGGCTGGGGCCACCAGATCCGCTCCTACGTGCTGCAGCCCTATCAGATGGTGAAGGACCTGCGCACCGGCGTCTCCACTTCAAATACCGGCGGCGTGCTCGACGGCGACATCGATCAGTTCGTCCAGGCCGCGCTGGCGCAGAGGGCGTTCGGCACCGGACCGGAAAAGGTTGAGGACGTGGAGTAAACTTCGGCCCCCTTCGGTCGCAGCAAGACGCGATTGCGCAAGACGCGATTGCTCACGACGCACCTCTTGTGTAGAATGATGTGTGGAGGATCACACATGGCAACCAATTTGTCGATTGATCCCGACCTCATTGATCAGACGCTGGAACTGAGCGGCGAGCGCACTAAGAAGGCCGCTGTCACCAAGGCTCTAAAGGAGTTTATTGCGCGGCGACGGCAGAAACGCCTGCTTGATTTAATGGGCAAGCTCGAGTGGGACGCGTCTTATGATTACAAAGGCGAGCGAGCCCGCGAGTGAGCCTCTTTGTCGACACCAGCGTTTGGTCGTTGGCATTGCGGCGCGATTCGCCCTCCACCTCAGGGGAAGTTCGCGCTCTCGTGCGGGCCATTGAAGCCGGCGAAACGTTGCTGACAACGGGGCTCGTGCTGCAGGAGTTACTTCAGGGCTTTGCCGGACCGAAATCCCGCGAGCAGATTCTTGGAGCGCTTTTCCGCGATCCCGCTCATTCTGCCAGACCGCGCCGATCACATCCAAGCCGCTGACCTGAGAAACCGCTGTCGGCAAGTCGGCATCCAGATCGCAACGATCGACGCTCTCCTGGCGCAGCTCTGTCTCCGATACGATCTTACGATGCTGTCGGCCGACGCCGATTTTGAACGCATCGCCGGTCGCACAAATCTAAAACTCTGGCGTGAGTAGCGGCCCTTGCGCAAAGTGAAGCTTAAGCGGCATTACCGCGCCGCGCGGCGTTCCGAGCCGTGCTGCTTGACGAAAGCGATCATGGTCTTGAGCGCCTTCTTCGAGTTCGGATCGAACGGATGCTCGTTGAGGAAGGTGTGACGCGCGCCGTCGAGCAGCAACAGGTCGATGCTGCCGCCGGCGTTGCGATAATCGGCGGCGAACCTTTCGGCGAGTTCGACCGTGGTCCACTGGTCCTTGGTGCCCTGGAACACCAGCGCCGGCGGCAGGAAAACCTTTTCGCCGCGCTCAAGGATCAGCGCGGGGGTGGCTTCGATCTGTGTCGCCTCGCTGCCGAAGAATTTGTCGTGATCCTTGGCGAGGTCGGCGTCGCCTTTGGCTTTGGCGAGCTTGTAGCGTTCGAGCGGGAACAGCACGCCCCAGCCGGACACGACGAACGCAAGCTTGGCGTCCATATCGGGAGCGTCCGCGAGCGGCAATGCGCGATAACGCGGATCGTCCGGCCGGATCGCCGCGAGCAGGGCCTGGTGGCCGCCGCTCGATGTGCCGTAGGCGCCGACCTGACTGGCGGAGCTGCCGAACTCACCGGCATGAGCCTTGAGCCAGCGGATGCCGTAGTTGATATCCTGCAATGACGCGGGGTAGGGCGCCTCGCCCGCATTACGGAAATCGATCGCCAGCACAACGATGCCGGCTTCGGCGAGATCGAGCGACGCGTTCTGGCCGTCGGTGCGGTTCTTGTCGTTCCAGGCGCCGCCATGCACTTGCAGCACCGCTGGGAACGGTCCGGTCCCGGCCGGCTGATAGAGTCGCGCGAGCCGGTCCTTGCCGCCCGAGCGCTGATAGACGATGTCCTTGACCAGAAACTCGTAGGGAGGGCTGTGCTGCGCCCGCGCCGTGCCCGCGGGCAACAATCCGGCGCCAAGCATCTGCGGCGCCGGCTTGCAGCACTGTCCGCTTAGATCGCGCTTCAACGCGTCCATCATGTTCGCCTCCCTGGTCGCCGTCGTCCGGTCTATTGCCGGTGCGCCACGGTAGCAGAAATCGGACGAACGCTCACCCCCGATAAATCGGGGCCGGCTGGGTGAAGAAGCTCAGCAGGATGTGATAGACGATCGCGTAGTTCTTCTGCTGGAAGCTCGCGTGCGAGATGCCCGGCATCACGGCGAACTGCTTGTCGGGATTTGGCAGTTTCTCAAAGAAAGCGATGAGGTCGGCAAAGCTCGCGATGCCGTCCCATTGGCCGCGCATGATCAGCGTCGGCACGTTGATCTTTTCCGGGTCGACCACCGGCAGATGCGCGCACATGTCGACATAGGTACCGGTCGGCACCGAATCGTCGAGCGCGGTCACGGCGTCCGCAAAGGCGTCGATGACATTCTCTTCGGCGGTGCCGGGATGATCGCGATCGAAGATCGAATGGATGAAGGCCTTGTCGATCGGCCGCCGGTTCTTGGCCTGAAACTCCGGCAGCTTCTTTTTCCGCTCGGCGAGCGTCGGCGAGCCCGCGCCGGTCCACACCATGGCGTCGAGCGCCAGTCGTGCGACAAATTCGGGATGCCGCTGCGCGAACAGCGCCGCGCGCAGCGCGCCCGACGAAATGCCATAGGTCAGGAAAGGACGCTTGCCGCGCAGTTTCTGGATATAGGTTGCGGCGGCGAAGCAATCGTCGGCGCCTTGCGCGATCGGCGCATTGTTGTCGCGATCCTTGGTGGAGCGGCCGTAGCCCTCCATGTCGACCGACCAGCAGTCGAAGCCGCGGCGTGCAAAAAAATCCATCGCCGAGGAATCCGGCCGTCCCGGCACCTGCAGATCGAAGGTCGGCTGTGCCGCCATCGACGAGCCGTGCACGAACAGAATCGTGCCGCGCGCGGCCTTCGGATCGCCGGCGCATTTTTCGAACAGGAACAGTTTCACGCCGCCTTCTTTGGCGGTCCAGTGATCCTCTGCCTTGATGGGAGCGGTAGTCAGCGTCGCCGCGTCATTCATTTTCTGCGCACCTAATTGATCAGCGTGATGTGGTTGGCCTTGATCACCTTAGCCCATTTATCGATTTCGCCCTGCATAAAGGTGGCGAATTGGGGCTGCGTCATTATCATGGGCTCAGCGCCCTGCGCCTCCCAGGATGTCTTGATGTCCGGCCGGCTCAGGATGGCGGTAATGGCGTCGTGCAATTTGGCGACGATCGACGCCGGCGTCGCCTTCGGCGCCATGAAGCCGACCCATTGGGAAAATTCGAAGCCCGGCACGGTCTCGGCGATGGTCGGCACATCGGGCAGAATCGGCGAGCGCTTGGCGCCCGTCGTGCCGAGCGCGCGCACTTTGCCGGCCTTGATGTAGGGCGCCATGGTCGGCACTGCATCGAACAGAATCTGGATCTGCCCGCTCAGGATGTCGATACGCATGCCGGTCGAACCCTTATACGGCACATGCACGATGTTGATGCCGGTGAGATTCTTCAGTAGCTCGGCCGCCATGTGGTAGTTCGAGCCCGGCCCGGACGAACCGAAATTGAGCGTGCCTGGCTTCGCCTTGGCGAGCGCAATGAGTTCGGCGACGTTATGGGCCGGCACGCCGGGGTTCACGACCAGCACCAGATCGTTTTCCTCCATCGGCGCGACCGGAACGAGATCGCGCATCAGCGCATAGGCTTTGTTGTTGTAGAGCGTTTCGTTGACGGTCTGCGTGCTGCTCGCCATCAGCAGCGTGTAGCCGTCGGGCGTCGCCTTGGCCACAAGTTCGGTGCCGAGCGTTGTTCCCGCGCCGGGCCGGTTCTCGATGAAAAAATTCTGGTGCAGCGACTTGTCGAGCTCGGCGGCAACCGCCCGGGAGAAGACATCGGTCGGACCGCCGGCGCCGAAAGGCGCGATAATGCGCACCGGCCGAGACGGATAATTGTCGGCGCGGCTCGCCGTGACGGGAAGCGAGGCCGCGGCGGTCAAAGCGAGCAGGGCATGGCGGCGTGTCAGGACGGCCGGTGCAGTCATGTCAGTGTCCTTTTGATCTTGTCGGTCATGCGCGCGCTGCCAGCGGCGGCGAAAGGGCCATCGCCGCGCCGCCTTAGTCCAGCTTGACGCCGGTGATGCGGATGACGTCGCCCCAGCGCTTGTACTGATCGGTAATGTAGGCCGCAAAGCCGGCGACCGATTTGGGCTCGGGCTCGCCGCCCAGACCGACGATCTTTTGGCGCATCGACGGTGTCGCCAGGCCCTGGTTTACGACGGCATTGATTTTTTCGACGACCGCCGCCGGCGTTCCCGCGGGCGCGACGATGGCCTGCCAGGAGTCGGGCGGCATGCCCGGATAGCCAAGTTCATCCATGGTCGGAACATTGGGCAATTCGGGTATGCGCTGCGCACTCGTGACGGCGAGCGCCCGCAACTGGCCGGACTTGATAAAGGGCGAGATCGCAGTGGTGCCCTCGAATGTCATGTTCATATGGCCCGACAAAACGTCCGTGGTGGCCTGCGCCGCACTCCTGTAGGGCACGAACACGATGTTGGCGCCGGTGATGTGCTTGAACATTTCGCCGGAAAGATGCGGCGGTGTGCCGATCACCGCGCCGTAGTTCAATTTGCCGGGATTGGCCTTGGCGTAGGCGATCAGTTCCTTGACGCTGTGGGCGGGAACCGACTTCTGGATAGCGAGCACCAAAGGCGCCGAGGACACCAGCGCGACCGCGGCAAACTGCTTCAATGGGTCGATGCCCGCATCCTTGTAGAGCTGTGGGCTGATGGACAGCGACCCGGCGGTTCCGGCAAGGAGCGTGTAGCCATCGGGCGGTGACGTCGCCACCAGGCGGGCCGCGAGTGTGCCACCGGCGCCGACATGGTTTTCCACCACGACCGGGCCGAGATGTTCCGACAGGTACGCGCCGATGAGTCGCGCCGCGACATCCGGCGGCCCGCCGGCGCCGAACGGCACGATCAGCTTGATCGGGTGATCGGGGAAAGTGGCCGCGGCGCGGCTCGAAGCGGCGAATACCAGCACGCTTGCCAATGCGGCGGCGCTCAGTGCGCCCAGTCCTCCCGCTTTTGTGATGACGCTCCGCATTTACACCTCCGGCATTGCGCGGCTGCACAATGGTACCATCGCCCGCGGCGACGCCGTCAATGTTGAGGATCGCCGCACAGGCTGCCTTGCGCCCTTTTGTGCACTGCGCTAAGGGTCCGTGCGTCTGATTTGCGTTGCGAATCCGCCGATTTTTGCGGCAAATCAGCGCCCCGTCGTTTTTCTCTCCCGTCCCGGCGGAAAGGCAGGAGAGGCCCTCGCGCGAGCCGCCGCGGAGGCACATTTTCGGTCCAAGCGGACACGTGCAATCGGGCACGTGTCGGCGGGCGGCCGGGAAAAGGACTCCGAATGAGTCAATCGATCAGTCAATTGCTTGCGGCCTACATTCCGCTGATCGTCTTTGTCGGTGTATCGGCGGTGATCGGACTTGCTTTGCTCGTGTCGGCGTTCCTGGTCGCCTACAAGCAGCCCGATCCGGAAAAACTGTCGGCCTACGAGTGCGGCTTCAACGCGTTCGATGACGCGCGGATGAAATTCGACGTGCGGTTCTACCTCGTCGCCATCCTGTTCATCATTTTCGATCTCGAAGTGACGTTCCTGTTCCCGTGGGCTGTGGCATTTGGCCGAGTCGGCCTTTACGGCTTCTGGGCCATGATGCTTTTTCTTGCGGTGCTGACTATCGGCTTTATCTACGAATGGAAGAAGGGAGCGCTCGAATGGGACTGAGCGAACCCGCGATCGCCGCGCCGCGGCAGGAGATTCTCGATCCGAATACCGGCCGGCCGGTGAGCGCGACGGACAAGTATTTTTCCGAACTCAACAGCGAATTGTCGGACAAGGGCTTCCTGGTCGCCGCGGCCGACGACCTGATCGCCTGGGCGCGCACCGGCTCGCTGATGTGGATGACGTTCGGGCTCGCTTGCTGCGCGGTCGAAATGATGCAGATGTCGATGCCGCGCTACGATGCCGAGCGCTTCGGCTTCGCGCCGCGCGCTTCCCCGCGGCAGTCCGACGTGATGATCGTCGCCGGCACCCTGACCAACAAAATGGCCCCGGCGCTGCGCAAGGTCTACGACCAGATGCCGGAGCCGCGCTACGTGATCTCGATGGGATCATGCGCCAACGGCGGCGGCTACTACCATTATTCCTACTCGGTGGTGCGCGGCTGCGACCGCATCGTGCCGGTCGATATTTATGTGCCCGGCTGCCCGCCTACCGCGGAAGCACTGCTGTACGGCGTGCTGTTGTTGCAGAAGAAAATCCGCCGCACGGCGACGATCGAACGCTGAAATTGACTTTGATCATGGATGACACGCTCGACAGGCTCGGCCGTACCATCGCTGGCGCATTGCCGGCCTCGGTGACGGGCTATGCGGTCGCTTTTCACGAACTTACGGTGACCGCGCAGGCGCGCGATATCGTCGCGGTGATGAAATATCTGCGCGACGATCCGAACTGCCTGTTCGTGAACCTGATCGACATCACGGCGGTCGACTGGCCGAGCCGCGAGCGGCGTTTCGATGTGGTTTATCACCTGCTGTCGCCGAAACATAATGCGCGCGTCCGGGTCAAAGCCGAGACCGATGAGAAGACGGCGGTGCCGTCAATCATCGAGATTTTCGCGGGCGCAGACTGGTTCGAGCGCGAGACGTATGACCTTTACGGCATCGTCTTTAGCGGACATCCGGACATGCGGCGGATCCTCACCGATTACGGCTTCGAGGGCCATCCGCTGCGCAAGGATTTCCCGCTCACGGGCTTTGTCGAGGTTCGCTATGACGACGAACTCAAGCGCGTGGTCTACGAGCCGGTGCGGCTGACCCAGGAATTCCGCAACTTCGATTTTCTCTCGCCGTGGGAAGGCACCGACTATGTGCTGCCGGGCGACGAAAAGGCGAAGTCCGGCGGCGGGCAGGGGTCGTGAGATGAAATCCACCCTCAAGCCCGGGCTGGCGCACCGCTTCGCCTACAAGGTGCCGGAAAACAAAACGGTGCCCTACACCTATCCGGAAGCGCCGGAAATCGCCTCGATGCCGAAGGTATTCGCGACCGGCAACATGATCATTCTGATGGAGTGGACCTGCGCGCAGTTGCTGGGGCCGCATCTCGATGACGGCGAGGGCAGCCTTGGCGTGCATGTCGATGTCAGCCACCTCGCGGCGACGCCGCCCGGCATGATTGTGACCGTCGATGCCGAAGTGGAGAAGATCGTCGGCAATCGCATCACCTTCAGGGTCAAGGCGCATGACGGCGCCGACCTGATCGGCGAAGGCCGCCACGAGCGTTTCGTGGTGATGTGGGACAAGTTCAATGCCCGGGTCGCCGCCAAGGCGGCGAAGGTGGCAGAAGCGCAAATGGCTTGATCATGGCAGAGGCCGCCACACGCAATTTCACCATCAATTTCGGGCCGCAGCATCCGGCGGCGCATGGCGTGCTGCGCCTGGTGCTCGAACTCGACGGCGAGGTCGTGGAGCGGGTCGATCCGCATATCGGCCTACTGCATCGCGGCACCGAGAAGCTGATCGAACAGAAGACCTATCTGCAGGCGATCCCGTATTTTGACCGGCTCGATTACGTGGCGCCGATCAATCAGGAGCACGCGTTTTGCCTCGCGGCCGAGAAGCTTCTCGGCATCGAGGTGCCACGCCGCGCGCAGCTCATCCGCGTCCTGTATTGCGAAATCGGCCGGCTGTTATCGCATCAGCTCAACGTCACCACGCAGGCCATGGACGTCGGCGCGCTCACCCCGCCGCTCTGGGGCTTCGAGGAGCGCGAAAAGCTGATGGGGTTCTATGAGCGGGCCTCCGGCTCGCGCATGCACGCGGCCTATTTTCGCGTCGGCGGCGTGCATCAGGACCTGCCGCCGAAGCTCGTCGACGACATCGCGGGCTTCTGCGATTACTTCCTCAAGGTGTGCGACGATCTGGAAGAGTTGCTCACCGAGAACCGCATCTTCAAGCAGCGCAACGTCGATATCGGAGTCGTGTCGCTGGCCGATGCCTGGGCGCGCGGCTTTTCCGGCGTCATGGTGCGCGGTTCGGGCGCGGCATGGGACCTGCGCCGGGCGCAGCCCTACGAGTGCTATTCCGAGCTCGAATTCGACATTCCGATCGGCAAGAACGGCGACAACTATGATCGCTACTGCATCCGCATGGAGGAAATGCGCCAGTCGATCCGCATCATGAAGCAATGCCTCGATCGGCTGTACAAGACGCCGGGCCCGGTGGTCATCGATGACCACAAGATTTCGCCGCCGCGGCGCGGCGAAATGAAACGTTCGATGGAATCGCTGATCCATCATTTCAAGCTCTACACCGAGGGTTTCAAGGTGCCGGCCGGCGAAGTCTATGCGGCCGTCGAGGCGCCCAAGGGCGAGTTCGGTGTCTATCTGGTCGCCGACGGCACCAACAAACCGTACAAGTGCAAGATCCGTGCGCCGGGCTTCGCGCACCTGCAGGCGATGGATTTCCTTTGCCGGGGGCACATGCTCGCCGATATTTCGGCGATTCTCGGCTCGATCGATATCGTGTTTGGCGAGGTGGACCGATGACCGTCCGTCGCCTCGCCGAGAAACAACCCGAAAGCTTCGCCTTCAGCCCCGAGAATCTCGCCTGGGCGAAAGCAAAGGTCGAAAAATATCCGCCCGGCCGGCAGCAGTCGGCGGTGATTCCGCTTCTGTGGAAGGCGCAAGCCCAGTGCGGCGGCTGGCTGCCGCAGAAGGCGATCGAGGCGGTCGCCGAGCTGCTCGGCATGGCGAAAATTCGCGTGCTCGAAGTGGCGACCTTCTACACGATGTTCAATCTGTCGCCGGTCGGCAAATTCCATGTGCAGTTCTGCGGCACGACGCCGTGCCTGCTGCGCGGCGCCGATGGACTCAAAAAGCTCCTGCACGGGCGGATCGGCGAAGAGAACGAAGTCACTGCCGACGGCAAGTTCTCCTGGGTGGAGGTCGAGTGCCTGGGCGCCTGCGTAAATGCGCCGATGGTGCAGATCAATGCTGATTATTACGAGGACCTCACGCCAGAAACGCTAAACCGAATCCTCGACGATCTTGCGGCGGGCAAGACACCAAAACCGGGCCCGCAGATCGATCGCTTGAATTCCGCTCCGGTTGGCGGTCCGGACACGTTGATCGACAAGGCTTGACCCATGCTCGCCGACAAGGACCGCATTTTTAAGAACCTCTACGGCCAGCACGACTGGGGCCTTGACGGCGCGCGCGCCCGCGGCGCCTGGAACGGCACCAAGGATATTCTGGCGAAGGGCCGCGAAGGCCTCGTCAATGAATGCAAGGCGTCGGGCCAGCGCGGCCGCGGCGGCGCGGGCTTCGCCACCGGCCTCAAATGGTCGTTCATGCCGAAGGAGCAGGCCCCAGGCCGTCCGCACTATCTCGTAATCAATGCCGACGAGTCCGAGCCCGGCACCTGCAAAGACCGCGAGATCATGCGCCACGATCCGCACCTTCTGATCGAGGGCTGCCTGATCGCCGGCTGTGCCATGGATGCGCACACGGCCTACATCTATATCCGCGGCGAATTCATCCGCGAGCGCGAACGGCTCGAGGCCGCGGTCGAACAAGCCTACGAAGCCAAGCTTATCGGCAAGAACAACATCCATGGCTTTGACTTCGACGTCGTCGTGCATCACGGCGCCGGCGCCTACATCTGCGGCGAAGAGACCGCGCTGCTCGAAAGCCTTGAAGGCAAAAAGGGCCAGCCGCGGCTCAAGCCGCCGTTCCCCGCCAACATGGGCCTCTACGGCTGTCCGACGACAGTCAACAATGTCGAGACGATCGCCCAGGTGCCCGACATCATGCGTCGCGGCGCCGCCTGGTTCGCCGGTATCGGACGCAAGAACAACACCGGCACCAAGCTCTATTGCATTTCCGGGCACGTCGAGAAGCCATGCAATGTCGAAGAAGAGATGGGAATTCCGCTGCGCGAGCTGATCGAGCGGCATGCGGGCGGCGTGCGCGGCGGCTGGAACAATCTGATGGCCGTGATCCCCGGCGGCTCGTCGATGCCGATGATTCCCGCCGGGCCCGATCAGGCCGACACGCTGCTCATGGATTTCGACGGCTGCCGCGACAAGAAGTCCGCGCTCGGCACCGCGGCGGTGATCGTGATGGACAAGTCGACCGACATCGTCAAAGCGATGGCGCGGATTTCCTATTTCTACAAACACGAGAGCTGTGGCCAGTGCACGCCATGCCGCGAAGGCATGGGCTGGATGTGGCGCGTGCTCGAGCGCATGGCGGTGGGCCACGCCACCAAGCGTGAGATCGACATGCTCTGGGAGGTTACGACCCAGATCGAAGGCCATACCATCTGCGCTTTCGGCGACGGCGCGGCCTGGCCGGTGCAGGGCCTGCTGCGGCATTTCCGGCCGGAGATCGAACGGCGCATCGATCAATACACCGCCAACCCGCAACCCGATCCATTTCCGGTAGCTGCGGAATGAGCCATGTTCGAGAACAGGAATTCGCGCTGCCGCAATTGCCGGTTCTGGTGGCCGACCGCCGAGACCGGAACGGCCGAGCGCGAACATGCGACGCGCGGCGAATGCCGATGCGAGGCGCCGGTGGCGCTGATCGGCGAGTTGTCGGAACACAAAATCCGCTTCGCGGCCTGGGCGTCGACCAAGCGCGACGACTGGTGCGGCAAGCACATGCATGTGTCGTCGTGAGGCAGCCCCGATGAGCGAAATGCAGCATCTGGCACAGCTCAACATCGGCCGGTTCCGCTATCCGACGGACGATCCGCGCATGGCCGACTTCATGAACGCGCTCGATCTGGTCAACGCGCTTGCCGAGCGCAGCGAGGGCTTCGTCTGGCGGCTCAAGGACGACAGCGGCAACGCCACGAATTTCCGGCCATTCCCCGATCCGCAGATGGCGGTCAATCTATCGGTGTGGGACAGCGCCGAGGCGCTTGAGCGCTTCGTTTATCAGACGGTGCACAAGCGGTTTTATGGCCGGCGCGAGGAATGGTTCGACAAGCTCGATACGCCGCATCTGGTGATGTGGTGGATTCGAGCGGGCCATCAGCCGTCTCTCACCGAAGCCAAGGAGCGGCTTGAACATTTGACGGCGCACGGGCCGGACGGTTTCGCGTTTGGCTGGGAGAGTTTTGCGGCGGCGCAATTGTGGAAGACGGCGCGGTGCACCGCGCCTGACGGAAAAGCGGCATGACCAAACTCATCGTCGACGGCAAAGAGATCGACGTTCCGCCGGAATACACGCTGTTACAGGCGTGCGAAGCCGGCGGCGCGGAGATTCCGCGTTTCTGTTTCCACGAGCGGCTGTCGATTGCCGGTAATTGCCGCATGTGTCTCGTCGAGCTTGTCGGTTCGCCGAAGCCGGTCGCAAGCTGCGCCTGGGGCGTGCGCGACTGCCGGCCCGGGCCGAAAGGCGAGCCGCCGGAGGTCAAGACGCGTTCGCCGATGGTGCGCAAGGCGCGCGAAGGCGTGATGGAATTCCTGCTGATCAATCATCCGCTCGATTGCCCGATCTGCGACCAGGGCGGCGAGTGCGACCTGCAGGATCAGTCGATGGCCTATGGCATCGACGCCAGCCGCTATCGCGAGAACAAGCGCGCTGTCGAGGACAAGTATCTCGGCGCACTGGTCAAGACGTCGATGAACCGCTGCATCCAGTGCACGCGCTGCGTCCGCTTCTCGGCCGAGGTCGCTGGCGTGCCGGAGCTCGGCGCTACGGGGCGCGGCGAAGACATGGAGATCACGACCTATCTGCAGCAGGCGATGACGTCGGAGCTGCAGGCCAACGTGGTCGATATCTGTCCGGTCGGCGCGCTGACGTCGAAGCCCTATGCGTTCGCGGCGCGGCCATGGGAGCTGGGCAAGACGGAATCGATTGACGTAATGGATGCGCTCGGTTCGGCGATCCGCATCGACACGCGCGGCCGCGAGGTGATGCGCATCCTGCCGCGAGTCAACGACGACATCAACGACGAGTGGATTTCCGACAAAACGCGCCACGTGGTCGACGGGCTGCGGACGCAGCGGCTCGATCAGCCCTATGTGCGCGAGAACGGCAAGCTTCGGCCGGCGACCTGGAGCGAGGCGTTTGCCGCCATTGCCGCAAAGCTGACGCGCGCCAATCCGAAGCGGGTCGGTGCGATTGCCGGCGATCTCGCCGCGGTCGAGGAGATTTTTGCGCTGAAGGATCTGATGACGCGGCTCGGCGTCAGCAACATCGACTGCCGGCAAGATGGTTCGGCCCTCGACCCAGGCTGGGGCCGCGCCAGCTATCTGTTCAATGCAACAATTGCCGGAATCGACGCCGCCGATGCGTTGCTGATCGTCGGCGCCAATCCGCGCAAGGAAGCGGCCGTGCTCAATGCGCGTATCCGCAAGCGTTGGCGCGCAGGGAATTTCCCGATCGGCCTCGTCGGTCCCAAGGTTGATCTCACCTACACGTACGACTATCTCGGCGCCGGCCCCGAAACGCTCGGCGATATCGCACGGCATTCATTCGCCGATGTGCTGCGCAAGGCCGAGCGGCCGCTGGTTATCGTCGGCGCGGGGGCGTTCGCGCGCCCCGACGGCGCGGCCGTCGCGGCGCTCATCGCAAAGGCGGCCGGTGAACTGGGCGCGGTGAAAGCGGGCTGGAACGGCTACAGCGTCCTGCACAGTGCGGCGTCGCGTGTCGGCGCGCTCGATCTCGGTTTCGTGCCGGGCGAGGGCGGCCTCACCGCGAAACAGATGGCGGCGGCCGGCACGCTCGATGTCGTGTTCCTGCTCGGCGTCGATGAGATCGACATCGCGCCGGGTGCATTTGCGATCTACATCGGCAGCAACGGCGATCGTGGCGCTGCGCGCGCCGACGTCATCCTGCCCGGCGCGGCCTATCCGGAAAAATCAGCGATCTACGTCAACACCGAAGGCCGCGTGCAGATGGCGACGCGCGCCTCGTTCCCGCCTGGCGACGCGAAAGAGGACTGGGCGATCCTGCGCGCGCTGTCGGATGTGCTGCACCAGCGGCTGCCCTACGACTCGCTCGCCGCTCTGCGCCAGACCTTGTTCAAGGCCTATCCGCATTTCCAGAAGCTCGGCCAGATCGCGCCCGGCGATGCAGCCGATATCGAGAAGCTCGCGGCGCGCTCCGGTGGCGCGATGGAGCGGACGCCATTCCGTTCCAGCGTCGAGGATTTCTATTTCACCAATGCCATCGCGCGCTGCTCGGCGGTGATGGCGGAATGTTCGGCGTTGGCGCAGGGGCGCCCGGCCATGACGGCGGCGGAATAAGGTCAGCACGATGGACGCGCTCTGGTCCGATTACATCCTGCCGCTCCTGATCATGATCGGGGAGAGCGTGCTGCTGCTCGTCATTCTGCTCATAGCGGTGGCCTACATTCTCCTCGCCGACCGCAAGATATGGGCCGCGGTGCAGATCAGGCGCGGCCCCAACGTCGTCGGTCCCTTTGGCCTGTTTCAGTCGTTTGCCGATCTGCTCAAGTTCGTCCTGAAGGAGCCGGTGATCCCGGCGGGCGCCAACAAGGGTGTGTTCCTTCTGGCGCCGCTTGTCACCTGCACGCTGTCGCTTGCGGCCTGGGCGGTGATCCCGGTCAGCGGCGGCTGGGTCATCGCCAACATCAATGTCGGCGTTCTTTATATCTTCGCCATTTCCTCGCTCGGCGTGTACGGCGTGATCATGGCGGGCTGGGCGTCGAATTCGAAATACCCGTTCCTGGCAGCGTTGCGCTCGGCCGCCCAGATGGTGTCCTACGAGGTCTCGATCGGCTTCGTCATCATTACCGTGCTGCTCTGCGTCGGCTCGCTCAACCTGTCCGCCATCGTCGAGGCGCAGAATCACCCGTGGGGAATGTTCGGCTGGTACTGGCTGCCATTGTTTCCGATGCTGATCATCTTTTTCGTCTCGGCGCTGGCGGAGACCAACCGGCCGCCGTTCGATCTGGTCGAGGCGGAATCGGAACTGGTTGCGGGATTCATGGTCGAATACGGCTCGACGCCGTACATGATGTTCATGCTCGGCGAATACGTGGCGATCACCACGATGTGCGCCCTGTGCACGATCCTGTTCCTCGGCGGCTGGCTGCCGCTATTCCCGGTCGTGCCGTTCACCTGGATCCCGGGCGTGATCTGGTTCGTGCTCAAGGCGCTGTTCGTGTTCTTCATGTTCGCCATGGTGAAGGCGTTCGTGCCGCGTTATCGCTACGACCAGCTGATGCGGCTCGGTTGGAAGGTATTTCTGCCGATCTCGCTGGCGATGGTCGCGATCGTCGCCGGCGTGCTGGAAATCACCGGATGGGGGCCGCAATGAACGGAGCGGGCCATGGACTATTCGCTGCCGGCTTGGCTGGGCGCGCTGGTGGGGACCATCGTGGCGGTTGCGCTTTATGTGCCGGCGATGCGCTATCTCGAACGCACCATGCGCGCGGAACACCGACCGGCGACGGCCGAGGAGCGCGAGGCGTTCGACGGAAAGCTGTCGATCGCGCGACGCGTGATCCTGGGATTGGACATCGCCATTCTCGCCACGGTCGGCTATTGGATCGGCAAAGCGATCGGCGGTGGGGGCGCACCGCCGCTCATTCGCTGAGCGGCAGACAAGGCTCGCGCACATGAAACTGGATCAAGCCGCCCGCTCGCTGTTCTTGAAGGAATTCGTGCAGGCTTTCGTCCTGTCGATGCGTTATTTCTTCAAACCGAAGGCGACCATCAATTATCCCTTTGAGAAGAACCCGATTTCGCCGCGCTTTCGCGGCGAGCACGCGCTGCGTCGCTATCCGAACGGCGAGGAGCGCTGCATCGCCTGTAAGCTGTGCGAGGCGATTTGCCCGGCGCAGGCCATCACCATCGAGGCCGGCCCGCGCCGCAACGACGGCACCCGTCGTACCACGCGCTACGACATCGACATGGTCAAATGCATCTATTGCGGCCTGTGTCAGGAGGCGTGCCCGGTCGATGCCATCGTCGAGGGTCCGAATTTCGAATTCGCCACCGAAACGCGCGAGGAGCTCTACTACGACAAGGAACGGCTGCTGGCGAACGGCGACCGCTGGGAGCGCGAGTTGGCCCAGAACATCGCGCTCGATGCGCCCTACAGGTGATTGAGCGCAGCGATGATCATCAACGCCATATTCTTTTATCTGTTCGCCGGCGTCTGCGTCGCCTCGGCCGTCATGGTCGTGACCTCGCGCAACCCGGTGCACTCGGTCCTGTTTCTCATCCTTGCCTTCGTCAACGCGGCGGGATTGTTCGTGCTGCTCGGCGCCGAGTTCCTGGCGATGATCCTGATCGTCGTCTATGTCGGCGCGGTCGCCGTGCTGTTCCTGTTCGTGGTGATGATGCTCGACGTCGATTTCGCCGAGCTGCGCCAGGGTTTTCTCAGCTATCTGCCGGTCGGGGCGCTGATCGGCGGCATCCTGCTCGCGGAGCTGCTGCTTGTGGTCGGCGGCTGGGTGATCGCTCCGGCCGCGCGCGGAACGGCCGCCGTTGCGGCGAATGTCAGCAACACTCAGGCGCTCGGCCTCGTGCTCTATACCAAATACGTCTATTTCTTCGAAGCGGCCGGTCTCATCCTGCTGGTGTCGATGATCGGCGCCATCGTCATGACCTTGCAGCATAAGCCGCAGGTGCGGCGGCAGAACATCGCCAACCAGGTGGCCCGCAATCGCGCCAGCGCCATCGACCTGGTCAACGTCAAGCCGGGGCAGGGGCTGTCATGACGATAGGGTTGGGCCACTATCTTTCCGTCGCGGCGATCCTGCTCACGCTCGGGATCTTCGGCATCTTTCTCAACCGCAAGAACGTCATCATCATCATGATGTCGATCGAGCTCATTCTGCTTGCGGTCAACATCAACCTGGTGGCGTTTTCCAGTTTTCTCGGCGATATCGTCGGGCAGGTCTATGCGCTGATCGTGCTCACCGTGGCGGCGGCGGAGGCGGCGATCGGGCTTGCCATCCTGGTCGCGTTCTACCGCAACCGCGGCTCGATCGCGGTCGAAGACATCAATCTGATGAAGGGCTAAGCGGCATGTACGAAGCCATCGTCGCGCTGCCGCTGATCGGCGCCATCATCGCGGGCGCCATTTCGCTGTTCGGCGCTCGCAATCGTTTTCCCGGCGAGAATCCGCCGCCGCCGCACGACGACCACGCGGCGGTTCCGGTCAACGAAAGCCATGCGCACGGCGCAGCCGTCGCCGCATGCCGCGCATGCGGTCGCCGACGCTTCCCACAGCGAGGAACACCCCAGCGAACCGCCGGCCGCGGGCTCGCGCGCGGCCGAGCTGATCACCACCACGCTGCTGATCATCTCGTGTGTGTTGTCCTGGTACGGGGCCTATCGACGTCGGCTTCGGCGGTCATGAGGCGCGTATCCGCCTGTTCAGCTTCATCAGCTTCGCCGACCTGCATTCGGACTGGGCGCTGCGCATCGACGCGTTGACCGCGGTGATGCTGGTCGTGGTGACGACGGTTTCGTCGCTCGTCCATCTGTACTCGATCGGTTACATGTCGGACGATCCCTACCGGCCGCGCTTCTTCTGCTATCTGTCGTTCTTCACCTTCGCCATGCTGATGCTGGTGACGGCCGACAATCTGGTGCAGATGTTCTTCGGCTGGGAAGGCGTCGGCCTGGCGAGCTACCTGCTGATCGGCTTCTGGTATCACAAGCCCGAAGCCAATGCGGCCGCGATCAAGGCCTTCGTCGTCAACCGCGTCGGCGATTTCGGCTTTTCGCTCGGTATCTTCGCCGTGTTCGCGCTGACCGGCGCGGTCGATTTCGACACCATTTTCGCTCAGGCTCCGGCGCTCGCCGGCAAGAGCTTTCATTTCCTGAGCTGGAACGTCGACGCGCTGACAACCGTATGCCTGCTCCTGTTCATGGGCGCCATGGGCAAGTCGGCGCAATTCCTGCTGCACACCTGGCTGCCGGACGCGATGGAAGGCCCAACGCCGGTCTCGGCCCTGATCCACGCCGCCACCATGGTGACGGCGGGCGTGTTCATGGTGGCGCGGCTGTCGCCGCTGTTTGCGCTGTCGCCCGGTGCCTCGGCCTTCGTCACCTTCATTGGCGCCACGACCTGCATGTTCGCCGCGACGGTCGGTCTGGTGCAGAACGACATCAAGCGCGTGATCGCTTATTCGACCTGCTCGCAGCTCGGCTACATGTTCGTTGCCATGGGTGTCGGCGCCTATTCGGTCGGCATGTTCCATCTGTTCACGCACGCTTTCTTCAAGGCGCTGCTGTTTCTTGGCTCCGGCTCGGTGATCATCGCGATGCATCACGAGCAGGACATGCGCCACATGGGCGGGCTGTGGCGCAAGCTGCCGTTCACCTACGCCACAATGCTGATCGGCACGCTGGCGCTGACCGGATTCCCGCTCACGGCCGGCTACTTTTCCAAGGACGCGATCATCGAGTCGGCGGACGTCAGCGCCAATCCGATGGCGGCCTACGGCTTCATCATGACGCTCGGCGCCGCGGCGCTGACGGCGTTCTATTCGTGGCGCCTGATCTTCATGACGTTCCATGGCGAGCCGCATGATCGCGAGCACTACGAGCACGCGCACGAGAGCCCGCTGACCATGTTGATACCGTTGGCGGTGCTCGCCATTGGCTCGCTGGCTGCGGGATATCCAGTGCTTGCGATTTTCACCGGCCACGGCGCCGACGGCATTTTTCACGACGCGCTGCGCCTCGTGACCGCCGACAGGCTTTACGAGGAGACGGAGAAACTGCCGCTCCTGGTGACGCTGTCGCCGACCGTGATGATGATCGGCGGTTTTCTCGTCGCCTGGTATTTCTATATCCGCCGGCCGGATTTGCCCAAGGAATTGGCGCGTCAGCAGCCGGTGCTGTATCAGTTCCTGCTCAACAAATGGTATTTTGACGAGATCTACGACACGCTGATCGTACGGCCGTTGATGTGGCTTGGGCGCCTGCTTTGGAAGGGCGGCGATGGCTTCATCATCGACGGCTTCGGTCCCGACGGCGTCTCGGCGCGCGTGCTCGACGTGACGCGTAACGTCATCCGCCTGCAGACCGGCTATCTCTATCATTATGCCTTTGCCATGCTGATCGGCGTCGCCATCGCCATCACCTGGTTCACGTTCTACGGGGTGCACGGATGACGAGCTGGCCGATCCTCTCCGTCGTCGTGTTCCTGCCGCTGGTCGGCGCGCTGTTCATCGCTTGTCTGAGCAACGACGAGGCCGGCGTGCGCAACGCCCGCTGGCTGGCGCTGTGGACGACGCTGATCACGTTCGTCATTTCGCTCATTCTGGTCTGGCGCTTCGATCCGTCGACGGCCGACTTCCAGTTTGTCGAGAAGCGCCCCTGGCTCGGCGGCGCCATCAATTACTCGATGGGCGTCGATGGCATCTCGCTGCCGTTCGTGATCCTGACGACGGCGCTGATGCCGATCTCGATCCTGGCGAGCTGGAACGCGATCCAGCGCCGGGTGCGCGAATACATGATCGCGTTCCTCGTACTCGAAACGCTGATGGTCGGCACTTTCTGTGCACTCGACCTGGTGCTGTTCTACTTCTTCTTCGAAGGCGGCCTGATCCCGATGTTCATCATCATCGGGGTGTGGGGGGGACCGCGCCGGGTCTATGCCAGTTTCAAGTTCTTTCTCTACACCTTCCTCGGCTCGGTCTTGATGCTGCTCGCCATCATGGCGATGTACTGGGACGCCGGCACCAGCGATATCCCGACGCTGTTGCACCACGCCTTCCCGCGCACGCTGCAGACCTGGGCGTTTCTCGCATTCCTGGCGTCGTTTGCGGTCAAGCTGCCGATGTGGCCGGTTCATACCTGGCTGCCCGATGCTCACGTCGAGGCGCCCACCGCCGGATCGGTGATCCTTGCCGCCATCCTCCTGAAGATGGGCGGCTACGGCTTTCTGCGCTTCTCGCTGCCGATGTTCCCGGAAGCGACGCAACACCTTGCGCCGCTGATCTACGCGCTGTCGGTCATCGCCATCATCTACACCTCGCTCGTGGCGCTGATGCAGGAGGACGTGAAAAAGCTGATCGCCTATTCGTCGGTCGCCCATATGGGCTTCGTCACCATGGGCATCTTCGCGGTGACGGCGCAGGGGGTCGCCGGCGGCATCTTCCAGATGATTTCCCACGGCATCATCTCCGCCGCCCTCTTCCTGTGTGTCGGCGTCGTCTACGACCGCATGCATACGCGCGAGATCGCGGCCTATGGCGGGCTGGTCAATCGCATGCCGATCTACGCCTTCGTGTTCATGGTGTTCGCGCTGGCCAATCTCGGGCTGCCCGGCACATCGGGTTTCGTCGGCGAGTTTTTGACTCTGATCGGCACGTTCCGCGTCAATACCTGGGTGGCGACGCTCGCCACGCTCGGCACGATTCTCTCCGCCTGCTACATGCTGTGGCTTTACCGCAAGGTGGTGTTCGGCAAGCTCGAGAAGCCGAACCTGCAGTGGATCAGGGATCTGGGCTGGCGCGAAATGATCATCCTCGCGCCGCTCGTCGTTCTCACGATCCTGATCGGCGTCTATCCGAAGCCGGTGCTCGATTTTTCGGCCGTGTCGGTGTCGCAGTTGATCGACAACTACCACCACGCGCTTCACGGCGTCCAAGCGGCAGGCCTGACGGGGCCTTTGACGAGGTAACACGATGAACGCTGCACAACTCCCGGCGTTCGTGCCGCTGTTGCCGGAAATCGTGCTGGCGCTCGGCGCCATGGCGTTGCTCATGCTGGGAGCATTTCGGGCCGGGCTCTCGTCGCGCGTCGTGGACTATTTGGCGATCGCGCTTCTGGTCGTTGCCGGGGTGATCGTGCTGCTGTTGCCTGGAGGCAAGCTGGAGAGCTTCGGCGGCAGCTTCGTGGTGGACGACTTTGCCCGCTTTCTCAAGATTCTGGCATTGATCGGTTCAGCCGCGGCTATTGGGATGTCGATCGACTACGCCAAACGCGAGCGGCAGGAGCGGTTCGAATACTCCGTGCTGATCCTGCTATCGACGCTCGGCATGCTGATGCTGATTTCGGCAGCCGATCTGATCGCGCTCTACCTTGGCCTGGAGTTGATGAGTTTCGCGCTCTACGTCGTAGCGGCGAGCAATCGCGACCGACTGCGCTCCACCGAAGCCGGTTTGAAATACTTCGTGCTCGGTGCGCTGTCGTCCGGCATGCTGCTTTATGGCGCGTCGCTGGTCTATGGCTTTACCGGCACGGTGACGTTTACGGGCATCGCGCACGCGGCCGCGCATGGCGGCATCGGCCTGATCTTCGGTCTCGTCTTTCTGTTCGCCGGCTTCTGCTTCAAGGTCTCCGCAGTCCCGTTTCACATGTGGACGCCGGACGTCTATGAGGGCGCGCCGACCCCCGTGACGGCGTTTTTCGCGTCCGCCGTGAAAGTGGCCGGCATCGCCATGTTCGTGCGCGCTGCGGTGCTGGCGTTTCCCGGAATCACCAGCGAGTGGCAGCAGATCGTCGTTTTCGTTTCGATTGCCTCGATGCTACTCGGCTCGTTTGCCGCTATCGGCCAGCGCAACATCAAGCGGCTGATGGCTTATTCGTCGATCGGCCACATGGGCTACGCACTGATCGGGCTGGCTGCGGGAACGGCCGAGGGCGTGCAGGGCGTGTTGGTCTACATCGCGATCTACGTAGCCATGACGCTCGGCGTATTCGCCGTGATCCTGTCGCTGCGGCGTTCGACCGGCATGGTGGAATCGATCGATCAGCTTGCCGGCCTTGCCCGTACCCATCCGACCACGGCGTTTCTGTTCGCGATGCTGTTGTTCTCGATGGCGGGCGTGCCGCCGCTCGCCGGCTTCTTCGGCAAGTTCTATGTGTTCCTCGCCGCCATCAAGGCCGGGTTCTACATCCTCGCCGTGATAGGCATGCTCGCCACGGTGGTCGGGGCCTACTACTATCTGGCCATCGTCAAGGTCATGTATTTCGAGGAGCCGGCCGAAGGGTTTTATGCGATGCCGGTCGAGCTTCGGGTGGTGCTGGCGGTTTGCGGTTTGTTCAATCTACTGTTCTTTGTCTATCCGGGGCCGCTCGTCACCGCGGCGAGCGCGGCCGCCCGCTCGCTCTTCTGATGCAGCTCGATGCGGCGTCCGCCGCGGCAGGAGTGCGACTCGCCGCTCTCGCTACCGTCGATTCGACCAACCGCGAGGCGCGCACGCGCAGCCGCTCCGGTGAGGCAGGCCCGCTGTGGATCACGGCCGAGACGCAGACCGCCGGCCGCGGCCGCGGCGAGCGCTCATGGTTCTCGCCGCCGGGTAATCTTTATGCGAGCCTGCTGATGCGCGAGCCGGCGCCGGCCAGCCGCATGCCCGAACTTGCGTTCGTGGCGGCACTGGCGGTGCGCGACGCCATTGCTGCTGCGTCGCCGGCGCTCGCGCCGCAACTGGCGCTTAAATGGCCGAACGATGTCTTGCTGGGCGAAGGCAAATGCGCCGGTATTTTGATCGAGGGCGAGCATGAAGCGTCCGCAGGCATGAGCGTGATCATCGGAATCGGGGTGAATTGCGCTCACCATCCGGAAAGCCCGGGTGAGGTTCAGTCGCGCGCCGGAGAGCCGATCTTGTATCCGGCGACCGCGCTTGCCGCTCATGGTGCAGAGGTCAGTCGGGAACAATTATTTGCTTGTCTTTCCGCGAGCATGCTCAGGCGTCTGGCGCAGTGGGACCACGGCAGAGGCTTTGACGGCATCCTGTCCGACTGGCTCGTCGCAGTGCGCGGCATCGGCGAGCCGATCAGGGTGCGCACCGGCAATGGCGAAAGGACCGGACGTTTCTCTGGCGTCGATGCGTCGGGCCGCCTCATGCTAAGGTTGAACGACGGCCGCACGGAGCTGATCTCGGCCGGCGATGTGTTCCCGTTGACGGAGCAACCCGCGTCCGCCACGCTGCTGCGAAAGGCCGAATGATGCCGAGTGAACTCGTCTTCGCAGCGCTCGGCGGCATCGGCGAGATCGGGATGAACCTCTCGATCTACGGCTTCGGCGACGAGCGCCGCCGCCAGTGGCTGATCGTCGATTGCGGCGTGTCGTTCGCGTCCGAGGAGCATCTGCCCGGCATCGACCTGATCATGCCGGACATCCGCTTTCTGCTTGAGGAACGAAAGAACATCCTCGGCCTCGTCCTCACCCACGGCCACGAGGATCATCTCGGCGCCCTGATTGATCTGTGGCCGCAGCTCAACGTGCCGCTCTATGCCACGCCGTTTACGGCTGCTTTGTTCGAAGCCAAACGGGCGGGCGAACCTGGCGCCCCCAAAATTCCGGTCAACGTCGTGCCACTGCGCGGGAAAATCACGCTCGGCCCGTTCGACGTCGAATTCATCAGCGTCGCGCACTCGATTCCAGAGTCCAACGCGCTTGCGATCCGCACGCCGGCCGGCACCGTGCTGCATACCGGGGACTGGAAGATCGATCCGACGCCGCTCGCCGGCTCGAAAACCGATGCGGAGCGGCTCACCGCGCTGGGCGACGCCGGGGTGCTGGCGCTGATCGGCAATTCGACCAATGCGGTGCGCGACGGCCGCTCGCCGTCGGAGGCCGATGTTGCCAAGACGATCGCCGAACTGGTGCGCACCGCGCCCGCACGCATCGCCGTGACGACTTTCGCCTCGCACGTCGACCGCATCCGCGCCGTGGCCGAAGCGGCGCGCGCCGCCGACCGCGAAGTCGTCGTCGTCGGCCGCGCCATGGAGCGCGTGATTGGTGTCGCGCGCGAGACCGGCTATCTCGACGGCGTGCAGGATTTCCACGACGCGCGCAGCTACGGCTATCTGCAAGCCGACAAGGTGTTGGCGCTCTGCACCGGCAGTCAGGGTGAGCCGCGGGCCGCGCTGTCCCGCATCGCCGAGGGCGAGCATCCCGAAGTGACGCTGGGCCGCGGCGACCGGGTGATCTTCTCGTCCCGCGCCATCCCGGGAAACGAAAAGGCCGTCGACCGGGTGATCAACGGCCTGGTGGGGCAGGGGGTCGAGGTCATCACCGATCGTACTCACCTGGTTCACGTCTCCGGCCACCCGCGGCGCGCCGAACTCACCGACATGATCGGCTGGGTGCGGCCACAGATCCTGATCCCGGCGCATGGCGAAGCACTGCATCTGTCCGAGCATGCCGCGCTCGCGCGACGCGCCGGCGTGCCGCAGGTCCTGGTCTGCCGCAATGGCGATCTCGTTCGGCTCGCGCGAAACGGCGCCGAGATCATCGACGAGGTTCCTTCCGGCCGTCTTTACAAGGATGGCACGCTGCTGGTCGGCGCCGACGCACGTACGGTGAATTCGCGCCGCCGGCTCAGCTTCGCGGGCCTTGTCACGGTGGCGCTGGCGTTGAGTGACAAGGGCATGTTGGTGACCGATCCGGAGGTCGAATTGTTCGGCATTCCAGAGACTGATGCGGCCGGCCATTCCATGGCGGACGCGGCACGGGACGCGGTCGAGACGGCGTTCGAGTCCTTGCCGAGGGCGCGCCGCCGCGACCCGGACTTCGTCGGCGAAGCGGTCCGCCGCGCGGTACGCGCGGCCGTCGCCGAGCGCTGGCATAAGAAGCCGATCTGCCACGTCCACGTGCTTGAGGTGTAGCGGGGGTCCCCCGCCGCCCTATATTGGGGGCGTGATGGAGACTGGCACCGGGCGGGTAGCATGCTGAGGTGGTTCGCACCGCTCCTGGTGTTTGCCGCGAAGCCTGAGGTTCTGGTTCGCGTCCTGGCCTTGGCGATCGCGGCTGGCGTTTTGGCTTTCGGCGCGTGGCTCCTGTCGCACATCGCGCTGACCTTCGACGCGCTAAAAAATCCATATATTGAAGCTACTTACGGCATATTGCTGGCTATTTTCTTTATCGGAGTCGGCACCGTGACCTGGCTCCGGGTTCGGCGAATGGCCGCGCCGAGGCACGCAAGTGCGTTGCTGCCCGCGGCCGAACCGCCGCCGCCGTTGCCGGCCGAGGTGGTCGGCCGGCGCGCCGACGCGATTGCGAAGAAATGGTCGCGCGACAGCAAGCGGACAGCGCGCGTCGATGCGCCGCCGATCACGGCGCCCATGCCCGGTCCGCAGCCGGCGCGCGAACCGGCGACAGATGCGCGGTGGTCGCTTTTCGTCACGGGACCGGCCTACAGCGGCAAGACCGCACTGATCATGACGCTCGGAGAGGCGACCAGCGCAGGCGCCGTTGACCGCAGCGATCTCATGCGCCTGCTCGATGCCGGACCAGCCGAAGGCGATACGAGCCAGCTCGGTGTGCTCGCCGCGGCTGCGGCAGCTACCGACGGCATCCTGTTCGTCGTCGATCAGGACCTGCGCGCTCCCGAACTCAACGCCATTGCGAGGCTGATCGCTACCGGCAAGCCACTCTACGTCGTGCTCAACAAGGCGGACCAGTTCACGGCGGCCGACCGCGACGCCGTGCTGCTTTCGATCCGCGCCAAGATGCCGAAGCAATTCGCGCCCGGCCATGTGATTTCCGTCGCCGGCGCGCCAGCGCCGGTCGAGCGCGAGATCGAGGATGCGCGCGGCGCCGTGCGCGTCGAACTGCGGCGGCCGGGGAGCGATGTAAAAGCGCTCATCAGCCTGCTCGGCCGTGAATTTCCCGCGAGTGCCGGGCGGGCGCTCAAGTTCGTAGCGGCGTGACATGACCATGCAAGACGAAACAGTCCTGCCCGATACCATCGAAGCGCTGCGCCGCCTGTCAGGAGATTCGCGGCTGCGGCCAGCCGAGCGCGCCGCCATCGAAAAGGAGATGCGTGAGATCGAGGATTTCACCTCGAAACTCGAAAACGGCCGGGTCGAGATCGCGGCATTCGGCGAGGTCGGTTCGGGCAAGAGCGCGCTGCTTAATGCGCTTGCTGGCGAAACCGTCTTTGCGGTGTCCGCCGAGCACGGCTCGACTGACAGGATCGCCAAGACCGGATTCAAAAATACCAGGCTGGTCTTGGTCGATACGCCGGGCATCAACGAAGCCGCTGGCGAACTGCGCGGCAAGCTCGCCGAGGAAACGGTGCGCTATACCGACCTCGTGCTGTTCGTCACGGACGGCGATCTCAATCGGGTTGAGCTCGACGCGTTCACCCAATTCAGCGACCTGCACAAACCGATCGTGCTCGTCATCAACAAGGCCGATCTGCTCGGTCCGGTGCAGATCAAGGAGATTACCGAGTCGATTTTGCGCAAGGTGGGTAATCGCATCGGGCCGGACGATATCGTTCTGGCCGCGGCTGCCCCGCGCGAGAGCGAACGTGAGATCCACAGGGCCGACGGCACCATCGAGATCAAGCGGTTTCAGCCCAAGCCGAGGATCGAGGCGCTCGAGGCGCGGATGCTCGAAGTGCTCGACCGCGAGGGCAAGGCGATCATTGCGCTCAACGCCAGCCTGTTCGCTTCCGAGGTCAGCGACCGTATCACGGCGCTGAAACAGCATGTGCGCGGCAAGGAAGTCACGCGCCTGATCTATTATTTCATGCTCGGCAAGGCGCTGGTGGTCGGCGCCAATCCGGTGCCGGTATTCGATATCCTGGCCGGCATGGCGAGCGACGCGCTGATGGTCCAGCGCATCGGTGCGATCTACGGCACCGAATTCTCACTCAAGAGCGCGCAGAGCATGGTTTTGGAAATTCTGCGTGCCTGGGGACTGATGGCGGCGGCCGAATATGGGCTGCATCTTGCCGCCGATCTGTTGCGAACGGTCACATTTGGCACGAGTACGGTTCTGACCGCTGTACCGCAAGGGCTGGCCGCAGCGTGGAGCACCTACGTGGTCGGCAACGCCGCCAACATCTATTTCCGCGATGCCGGGTGGAGCGGCCGCTCAGCGAAGGACATCGTGCACGACATCCTATCCGGCGCCGAGAAAGAGAAGGCTAGCATTCTCGAACCGATCCGGGATCAACTGATGGCGAAGTTCGGGCGCACCAAGAAGAATTGACGTTCACTGCCGGGAAGCAGCGAAGGGAAGGCGATCATGATCGGCAGGCTCAATCACGTTGCCATTGCGGTGCGTGACCTCGACAAGGCGGCCGCGGTTTACCGCGGCGTCCTCGGCGCCGAAGTGTCGGCCGCCGTGCCGCAGCCCGAGCATGGCGTCACTACCGTGTTCGTGACGCTGCCGAATACCAAGATCGAACTGCTGGCGCCGCTCGGTGAGGCGTCGCCCATCGCCAAGTTCCTGGAGCGAAACCCCGACGGCGGCATGCATCACCTGTGCTATGAGGTCGATGACATTCGCGCCGCGCGTGACGCGTTACGGGACGCGGGGATGCGGGTGCTCGGCGACGGCGAGCCGAAGACCGGAGCCCACGGCAAGCCGGTGCTGTTCCTGCATCCCAAGGATTTCTCTGGCACGCTTGTCGAGCTGGAGCAGGGTTAAGAGGCCCAGATGTCCACCACGACGGCGGCGGCGGTTTTTTTCCTGATCTGGTGGATTACGCTGTTCGCCGTGCTGCCGTGGGGCGTCCGCAGCCAGCAGGAGGGCGGCGAGATCGTACCGGGGACCGATCCTGGGGCGCCACTCGTGCCGAGGCTCGGCCGCAAGCTTGTCTGGACGACGCTGATCACATGCGGCGTGTTTGGCGTAGTGTACGTTGTCTACACCGACCGGCTCGTGAACTTGGATCAGATTCTCAAGCCGCTTGGATTGCACTTCACTGAGAAATATTGATATTTTTCAATATCTTATGTGAATTTCTTGTTGCTCGCCTGAATGCCGCAAAGACCACTGCAAAAAAGAAAGGCAGGGTCGACGCCCTGCCTTAACGTATTCCACGTCCGGGCCCTCATCCACACCTAGTTTTGGAGACTTTGCTTACGGTGGGGTGGCGGCGTTGGGTTCGCGCTCTGAAGGCCATCCTCCCAAGACTTGGACCGCTATCCCGAGATGTCCGCGTTCAAGCTCGCGTCATTGGGATAGCTGCCCATTCGTAATCGAGAATTATAGCCTTGTCATCACTTTGGAGGCATCCCAAACAAAATAATCCGCCCACCTGCTGTTCCAAATTTGGAACACGGCGCGCTTGTGTTTGCCGCGCCGATGCGGCTTGACTGCCGGGGAACGCGATTCCTTAACGCCAGTGAGTTCCATGCGCCTGTCCCGCTTCTTCCTGCCGAGCCTGCGTGAGACGCCGAAGGAGGCCGAGATCGCCTCCCATCGGCTGATGCTGCGCGCCGGCATGATCCGCCAGGAAGCCGCCGGCATTTACGCCTGGCTGCCACTGGGCTTCCGCGTGCTCAAGAAGATCGAGCAGATCGTGCGCGAGGAGCAGGACCGCGCCGGCGCGATCGAACTCCTGATGCCAACCCTGCAGCTTGCCGATTTGTGGCGTGAAAGCGGCCGGTACGATGCCTACGGGCCGGAAATGCTGCGGATCAAGGACCGTCACGAGCGCGAATTACTGTACGGGCCGACCAACGAGGACATGATCACGGAGATCTTCCGCTCATCAATCCGCTCCTACCGCGATCTGCCGAAGAATCTCTATCACATCCAGTGGAAGTTCCGCGACGAGCAGCGGCCGCGCTTCGGCGTCATGCGCGGGCGCGAGTTCCTCATGAAGGATGCCTATTCCTTCGATGTCGACGAGGCGGCCGCGCGGTTGTCCTACAATAGGATGTTTGTCGCCTATCTGCGCACTTTCGCCCGCATGGGGCTCAAGGCCATTCCGATGCGAGCCGAGACCGGGCCGATTGGCGGCGACCTCTCGCATGAGTTCCTGATCCTGGCGGAAACCGGGGAGTCCGGCGTGTTCTGCAACAGGGACGTTCTCGACCTGCCGATCCCGGGCGCGGACGTGAATTATGACGGCGACCTGTCGCCGATCATCCAGCAATGGACAAACCTCTACGCCGCGACCCAGGACGTCCACGACCAGGCGCGCTTCGAGCGTGAAGTTCCGCCGGACAAACGGCTGCACACCCGCGGCATCGAAGTCGGCCAGATTTTCTATTTCGGCACCAAGTATTCGGTGCCGATGAAGGCGGTGGTCTCGAGCCCCGACGGGGTGGAGCGGCCGATCCACGGCGGTTCCTATGGTGTCGGCGTCTCGCGACTTGCCGGCGCGATCATCGAGGCCTTCCATGACGACGCGGGCATCAAGTGGCCCGAACCGGTCGCCCCGTTCCGGGTCGTCATCCTCAATCTCAAGCAGGGCGGGGCCGATACCGATCCCGCCTGCGAAGGGCTCTATGCCGCGCTCACCGCGAAGGGGATCGACACCCTGTACCACGACCTCGACGAGCGGCCGGGGGCCAAGTTCGCCACCGCCGATCTCATCGGCGTTCCCTGGCAGATCCTGGTCGGGCCGCGCGGCCTCGCCGAAGGCAAAGTCGAGGTCAAGCGGCGCGCGGACGGGGCGCGCGAAACCATCACGCCGGCCGAGGTGCTGGCCCGATTTGGCGCATGAAGCTGTGCGCTGCGACGTTGCGAACAAGCGAATCCTGGCTTGAAAGCGCCAGAATCGTGTGAAACTCCGGCAGTTCGCGGGGACCCATAGTCGAATGTCCGAGCCCACCGGCACGCACGCCTTTGCTCCGTTCGAATGGATGCTGTCGCTCCGCTATTTGCGGGCGCGGCGCAAAGAGGGATTCATCTCCGTCATTGCTGGGTTTTCCTTTCTCGGCATCATGCTTGGGGTTGCGACCCTGATCATCGTCATGGCGGTGATGAATGGCTTTCGACAGGAATTGCTGGAGAAAATTCTTGGCCTGAACGGTCACCTGCTGATCCAGCCGCTGGAGCGCCCTCTCACCGACTGGGCGGCGGTCGCCGACCGCGTCTCCAAGGTGCCCGGGGTGCGGCTGGCCGCGCCGATCGTCGAAGGCCAGGCGCTCGCCTCGTCGCCGTTCAACGCTTCCGGCGTCCTGGTGCGCGGCATCCGCGCCGCCGACCTCGCCAAGCTTGGCTCGATCGCCAACAACATCAAGCAAGGTACGCTCGACGGCTTCGATCAGGGGCAGGGGCTCGCGATCGGCAGCCGGCTTGCCGAACAACTGTCGCTGCGCGCCGGCGACAACATCACGCTGGTTGCGCCGCGCGGCGCAGTGACGCCGATGGGCACGACGCCGCGGATCAAGACCTACAAGGTCGCGGCGGTGTTTACGATCGGCATGTCGGAATATGACGCGGCCTTTGTATTCATGCCGCTGCCGGAGGCGCAGGCCTATTTCAACCGCAACGGCGACGTGACGGCGATCGAAGTCTACACCGACAATCCGGATCGCGTCGATGAATTCCGCAAGCTGATCGGCAGCGCAGCGGCGCGACCGATCTACATGATCGACTGGCGGCAGCGGAACGCTACTTTCTTCAATGCGCTTCAAGTCGAGCGCAACGTGATGTTCCTGATCCTGACATTGATCGTGCTGGTGGCCGCGCTCAACATCGTGTCCGGCCTGATCATGCTGGTGAAGGACAAGGGCAGCGATATCGCCATCCTGCGCACGATGGGCGCGAGCCAAGGCTCGATCATGCGCGTTTTCCTGATTACGGGATCCTCGATCGGCGTCGTCGGTACCTTGGCGGGCTTCCTGCTCGGCACCGTGGTCTGTCTCAATATCGATTCGATCCGGCGCTTCCTCGCGTGGCTCACTCACACCGACCTGTTCAATCCGGAGCTCTACTTTCTGTCCAAGCTGCCAGCGGACATGAATTTCCGCGAGACCGCCGCGGTTGTGGTGATGGCGCTTGGACTGTCGTTGTTGGCGACGCTTTATCCGTCCTGGCGCGCGGCCCGGCTCGATCCGGTCGAAGCGCTTCGCTACGAGTGATTAGGCGCGATGGACGAGAAGACCGCGATCACCGAGACCCCGGCGCCGGCCGCACCAGGCGGAGAGCAGCATCCGTTCGTCTTTTTGCAGGGCATCAGCCGCAAATTCCGTCAGGGCGATTCCACGCTCGATGTGCTGCGCGGCGCCGAGCTTGCCGTGTGGCCGGGCCAGTCGGTGGCGCTGGTCGCGCCGTCAGGGGCCGGCAAATCGACGCTTTTGCACATTGCCGGCTTGCTTGAACATCCCGACTCCGGCGAAGTCTATGTTGACGGTGTCGCCACCACGCATCTGAGCGACATGGAGCGTACGCGCATTCGGCGCAGCGATGTCGGCTTTGTCTATCAGTTTCATCATCTGCTGCCGGAATTCACCGCGCTCGAGAATGTGATGCTGCCGCAGATGATCCGCGGTCTGTCGCGCAAGGACGCGAGTGATCGTGCGACAGAACTGTTGACCTATCTGGGGCTCAAAGAGCGTCTCACGCACCGGCCGGCCGAACTGTCCGGCGGCGAGCAGCAGCGCGTCGCGATCGCGCGCGCCGTCGCCAATGCGCCGCGGTTATTGCTGGCCGACGAACCGACCGGCAATCTTGATGTTCATACCGCCGGTCATGTGTTCGGCGCGCTCACGCAACTGGTTCAAGCCTCAGGCCTTGCCGCCGTGATTGCGACCCACAATCTCGACCTTGCCGCGCAGATGGATCGACGCGTCACCATCCGCGACGGTCAAGTGGTCGAACTGAGCTAAGCCTAACTTAGTCGTTGTGATAATGCCTGTGGCGCCGGCGGTAGACTGATCCAGAGCCACCGTTGCCGCCGGTGTATTGCGTGTTGCGGTTACAGAAGCCGCCATTGCCGCTGAGCGCTGCCATGCATTGTTGGTAAGTCGAGAAACCACAATTCTCGCCGCCACCCATTTTGCCGCCGTATTGGGCGCACCACGGATAGTTTTGTGCACTGGCGCTGCCGCCCGTGAGCGCTGCCATGCCAAGCACAATTCCAAATGTGAGTAATGAGTATTTCACTGTCGCCTCCAGGTCTGGTGTTTCCGTTAGTTCAATAAGCTGAACGTCCGCTCAGTCCCCGTCATGATGCCGATAGTGCCGCCGATGGCGCGCTGCCGCGGGGGCGCCTCCGGGGCCGGCGGACGGAACATACTGCGTATTGCGGTCGCAGGAACCTCCGATGCCGCTCACCGTCGCCAGGCACTGCTGAAAGGTGGTGAATCCACAGTTGGTACCGCCATCGCCCGCGGGACTGCCGTAATTGGCGCACCAGGGATAGTTCTGCGCCTCGGCGCGCGGAGGACTGAGAGCCGTCACCACGGCGCAAATGCCGATCGTTACGAGCCAAATCTTCATTGCCGACCTCCCGGGCATATGGTCTCGGTCGCTAACACCGCCTTGGGCGCATTAGTCCGACAGAGCAGGTCTCGTGCATCACACAGTCCTGTGAACGAAGGCCGTTCGGCTCGCCCCTTAAACGCAACGAGGCCGCTCGGATGGGCGGCCTCGCAATCAGATGTCCCGGGGTGTGCGTAGATCAGCAACGAACACAACGGCAGTGCGGCTCGCGCGGAAAACCGCAGCGTTGGACAAAACCAGGCGGGCAATGTGCGCCCATACCGCGACAAGCGACCTGCTTCACGATTGGTGTCGCATTCTGGATTTGCGCATGCAAATTGCCGGCCCCTGAAGCCTGCGTCTGCGCGCTGACCGTCAACGCACTGACGCCAAGTACGAGCGCGGCGGTCGCCAAACTCAGAGCAAGTTTTTTCATAAAGGTTTTCCTCCTCCATTGTGTGCGGCTTGCTGCACTAAGACTCAGCCTAGCGCACGACACCTTACAGCGTTTCGTGACTTTCGGGCGGCGGCAATGTGAACATCGCTCGATCGGGAACGTGCGCCCCCGATTTCCACGCGCCGATGCATCTCGCCAAAGCAACGGGGCCACCCTAGGGCGGCCCCGCACAAACCGTATCAGGCTATTGCCTTCACCGATCAGCAACGCACGCAACGGCAGTGCAGACCACCGTACGGACCGCGCCAACACCGGCGAACCCATCCCGGACCGCACCACGGGCCCCACATGCCGTTGCAAGCCGCCTCTTTCACTAGCGGAGTGAAATTGTGGGCTTGACCCTGCAGGCTGCCGGCGCCGGGCGACTGCGTCTGCGCGCTTGCATTCAACGCCGCCATACCAAGCACCAAGGTAGCGGCCGTCAAAGTCAGAAACAGCTTTCGCATGAGCCTCTTCTCCTCGATTGAGCCGAAAATCAACGATGGAACAGATGCAAGCAGTGGAACTTTAGAGCGGTTCTCCAAGCTGCGTCAGGGCTTATTGTGAATATCAGGCAGGCCTGGATGGCTGGCGTCGGCCTCTTGTGGGAGCCCATCCCTAAGCGACTACCACCGCCGCTTGACAATATAGAACAAAACAGGAACAATGGAGTTATCGATACGGTCTGAATAGGGGAGCCGATCATGTTGCGCGCGGTACTCGAAGAGGCCTTGGCACTGGCCTCCATCACCTTGTTTTTGGCGACAATTGCGGTTTGGGCGCAGGTGTTCGGCGTTGTCTGAGAAGAGTGGCAGGCCTCGGCCTGCCGGCTTGTGGATAAGATCCTGTGCGCGGTCCGCCATGGCGAGGCCGCCATGATGGACAGCGGCGCTCGCGATCCGCCATGCTTGCCAGCGTCAGATTCGGTGGATCGCCGAGGCTGGCGGTTTCATCACAACGCACAAGACCACGTCCATGGCTGACAGGCCCAAATCTGCCGCGACCGAGCCCCGCTTCGTCCATCTGCACGTTCACTCGTCCTATTCGCTGCTTGAGGGCGCACTGACGATTGCACGGCTCGCCGAACTTGCGAAGAAAGACCGGCAGCCGGCCCTGGCGCTGACCGACACCGACAACATGTTCGGCGCGCTGGAGTTTTCCGAAAAGCTGGCGGGTAGCGGCATTCAGCCGATCGTCGGATGCACGCTCGGGATCGATTTTGCCGATCAGGAAAAGCGAAGCGGCCCAGGCGCCACGGCAGGGCTCGGCGAGCATTTCCCGCATATTGTGCTGCTTGCCGCGCGACAGGAAGGCTATCGGAGCCTGATGCGACTTTGCTCGCGGGCCTATCTGGAAACCGAGCCGCAACAGGCCCCGCACATTCGCCTCGACTGGCTCAACGATGAGACGGCCGGCGTGATTGCGCTTTCCGGCGGACCGGGCGGTCCATTCGATACGGCGCTCGCCGGCGGCCAGGATACGCTCGCGCAATCGCGTTGCGAAGCGCTGCAACGCCTGTTCGGCGATCGGCTTTATCTTGAATTGCAGCGCCACGGCACCCCGGGCGAGCGTGCCGCTGAGGCGGCGCTGGTCGAACTCGCCTACGCGCGCGGCGTTCCGCTGGTGGCGACGAACGAGCCGTTCTTCGCCACGCGTGACGATTACGAAGCCCACGACGCATTGCTGTGCATCGCCGAAGGCCGGCTTGTCGCCGACGCCGAACGGCGTCAACTGACAGCCGAGCATCGCTTCAAGAGCCGTGCCGAAATGGCGGCGTTATTCGCCGATCTGCCGGAGGCGCTTGCCACGACTGTCGAGATTGCCGAACGCTGCGCGTTTCGGCCGCGCACGCTGGCGCCGATCCTGCCCCGCTTTTCCGGCAGCCGGAGTGATGACGAGACCACCGGCAATGACGAGCCGGAGGCGTTACGTCAGGCCGCCCGCGCCGGTTTGGCGGCGCGGCTCAAGAAACATGGCCCTGCACACGGCCAAACTCCCGAAACCTACAGCGAGCGTCTTGAATACGAGCTCGGCGTCATCGTGAAGATGAAATACGCCGGCTACTTCTTGATCGTCGCCGACTTCATCCAGTGGGCGAAGTCGCAAGGTATTCCCGTCGGCCCCGGCCGCGGTTCCGGCGCCGGATCGCTGGTCGCCTATGCGCTGACCATCACCGATCTCGATCCGATCCGCTTCGGTCTCATCTTCGAGCGCTTCCTCAATCCCGAACGCATCTCGATGCCGGACTTCGACGTCGACTTCTGCCAGGAGCGGCGCGACGAGGTCGTCCAGTACGTCCAGCAGCGCTATGGCCGCGAATGCGTCGCCCAGATCATCACCTTCGGCACCTTGCAGGCGCGTGGCGTGCTGCGCGACGTCGGCCGCGTGCTGCAGATGCCGTACGGTCAGGTCGACCGGCTGTGCAAGCTCGTGCCGCAGAATCCGGCCAATCCCGTTACCCTGAAGCGCGCCATTGACGATGAGCCTCGGCTGCAGGCCGAGCGTGACCGCGATCCGCTGATCGCACGCGCCTTCGATATCGCCCAGAAGCTCGAAGGTCTGCATCGGCATGCGTCGACGCACGCGGCGGGCGTCGTCATCGGAGATCGGCCGCTGAACGAACTGGTGCCGCTCTACCGCGATCCGAAGTCGCTGATGCCGGTGACCCAGTTCAACATGAAATGGGTCGAACCCGCGGGCTTGGTGAAATTCGACTTTCTCGGGCTGACTACGCTCACCATCCTCGACCGCGCGGTCAAGCTGGTGCGGCGGCGCGGCATCGATCTCGATCTCGCCAAGGTGCCGCTCGACGACAAAAAAACCTACGACATGCTGGCGCGCGGTGAGACTGTCGGCGTGTTCCAGGTTGAAAGTGCGGGCATGCGGCGGGCGCTGGTCGACATGCGGCCCGACCGCTTCGAAGATTTGGTCGTTCTCGTCGCGCTGTATCGGCCGGGGCCGATGGCCAATATCCCGACCTATTGCGCGCGCAAGATCGGACACGAGCAAGTCGATTACCTGCACCCGAAACTCGAGCCGATTCTCGCGGATACGTTCGGCATCATCACCTATCAGGAACAGGTGATGAAGATCGCGCAGGATCTCGCCGGTTACTCGCTCGGCGAAGCCGACTTGCTGCGCCGTGCGATGGGCAAGAAGATTCGCTCAGAGATGGAGAAGCAGCGCGAGCGCTTCATCACTGGTGCGACCGAACGCGGGATCGGCAAGGGGGACGCCGAGGCAATCTTCGAAGCTTGCGCGAAATTCGCCGATTATGGCTTCAACAAATCGCATTCGGCGCCTTACGCGCTGCTGACCTATCACACCGCCTATATGAAGGCGAACTACCCAGTCGAATTCCTGGCGGCGTCGATGACGCTTGCCATGGGCAACACCGACAAGCTCGCGGAATTTCGCGCTGAGGCGGAACGGCTCGGCATCAAGGTCGAGCCGCCGTCGATCAACCGCTCGGGTGTGGAATTCGACGTCGAGGGCAACGTCATCTACTACGCGCTGGCGGCTTTGCGCGGCGTCGGCCGGCAGGCGGTCGACACCATCGTTACGGCACGCGGTGATCGGCTGTTCGCGGACCTTGCGGATTTCGCCGGCCGGGTTAACCCGCGGGCGCTCAACAAGCGGGTGCTGGAGAGCCTTGCCGCGGCGGGAGCGTTTGATACGTTCGAGCGGAATCGCGCGCGCGTGTTCGCTGCTCTCGATACGGTTCTGGCGACGGCGCAACGCACGCAGGAGAACGCCGTCCGTGGCCAATCCGAACTATTTGCCGGTCCGGCGGCGCCCGAACCGGTGATGCTGCCGGCGCTCGAAGCGTGGCTGCCGGCCGAACGGCTGCAGCGGGAATACGATGCGGTGGGATTCTTTCTGTCCGGCCATCCGCTCGACGACTATACGGCGGCGCTCAAGCGGCTGCGCGTGCAGTCATGGGCCGAGTTCGCCCGGGCGGTGAAATCAGGCGCCGGGGCGGGGCGCGTCGCCGGCACTGTGGTGTCTCGGACCGAACGGCGGACCCGCACCGGCACCAAGATGGGCATCATCGGGCTGTCGGATCCGAGCGGCCACTATGAGGCGGTGCTGTTCTCGGAGGGCCTGGCGCAGTATCGCGACCTGCTGGAGCCCGGAAAGGCCCTCCTTCTTTTTCTCACCGCGGAGGTCCAGGCCGAGGAGGTGCGGGCGCGCATTCAATCGGTCGAGCCGCTGGATGCCGCAGCATCGAAAATGCAGATGGGCCTGCGCGTATTTTTGCGCGACGAAGAGCCGATTGCCGGGGTGGCCCGGCGGCTTGAACCGGCGCGCAACGGCGCGGCGAATAACGGCATCGAAGCCGCCGCCGGAGAGGTCAGCATGGTGCTGATGTTGGGCAACGGCAGCGAGGTCGAGGTCAAGCTGCCGGGACGCTTCAAGGTGTCGCCGCAGATCGCGGGCGCCATCAAGGCCGTGACCGGAGTTGTGACGGTCGAGGCGCTGTAGCTGCGCCAACGCTGGCGCCTTTCCGCGACCGCGCAAGCGCCGGATCGGAGGCTATCCGACCATCCCTTGCGCCGCCCCGACTTGCGGCAACCTTGGCAATGGGTTTTGTTGCGTCGAGGACCATATCTTCCCTGATGACTGACGCTCCCCATCGTTCCCTGCGCGTTGCCATCATCGGCGCCGGCATTGGCGGCTTGGCCGCGGCCGTGGCGCTGCGCCAACGCGGCTTCGAAGTGGCGCTTTACGAGCGCGTCGCCAAACTGGAAGAGGTCGGCGCCGGGCTGCAGATCGGGCCGAACAGCGTCAAGGTCCTGCGGGCGCTGGGCCTGGAAGACGAACTGATGCGCTGCGCCTTCGAGCCGCTGAGCATCATGTCGATTACCTTTGACGAAGGGCGCTTACGCTTTCGCGAGCCGCTCAAGGCGGTCGCCCGCGAAAAATACGGCGCGCCCTATATGACCGCGCACCGCGCCGACCTGCACAATCTGCTGCGCCGGGCCGCGGGCGACGCGAAACTCCATCTTGGCGCGCATTGCGTCGGTGCCGAGACGATCGGGCGAACCGCTGTGGCACGCTTTGCCGACGGCAGCGAAGTCGAAGCCGACCTGGTGATCGCCGCCGACGGCATCCGCTCGGCGATCCGCGCGCAGCATTTCGGCGCCGACGCGCCGCGCTTCACCGAGATGATGGCGTGGCGGGCGATCGTACCGATGGAATGCGTGCCAACGCATATTGGGCCGGGCGGCAGCGTCACGCTCGAACGTGGCGAATATTTTGGCTGGATCGGGCCGGACGGCCACGTCATCTGCTATCCGCTCGGCGTCAAAGGCGACAGGCTCAACATTTTCGGCGGCCATTACACCAGGGATTGGGTCGAGGAATCCTGGTCGGTGCCATCAAGCCGCGAAGAACTGATCGCCGCGAAGGCCGGCTGGAACGACGCATTGCTCGACATGTTCCGGCACGTCGAGCATGTGTTCAAATGGGGCATCTACGATCGCGACCCGCTGCCGCGTTGGACCGCCGGCCGGATCACGTTGCTCGGCGACGCGGCGCATCCGACCATGCCGACGCTCGCGCAGGGCGCCAACATGGCGATCGAGGACGGCTATGTGCTGGCGCGCGCCCTCGTGCGCCACGGCGACGATATCGCAACCGCGCTCGATTCCTATCCGGCCGAACGCAAGCCGCGCACCGACTGGGTGACGCTGAAATCGCGCGAGCAGTTCGCCAACAACCGCAAGATCCCGCCACCGCCGTTCGTTGACCGCTCTTGGCTGTTCGTCAACGACGTCGTGCACGAGGACGCTCCGGGCGTGCTCCGGCATAGAGCATTTTCCGGAAAAATGGACGCCGGTTTTCCGAAAGAATTGCGATCAAATCTATAAGTCTAGATTTTCATTCCGGCGTCTTTCATCACCTTGGACCAGCGCGCGATTTCGCTCTTTACGAATGCGCCGAATTTGTCGGGGCCCATGTCTTCGGGGACGAAGCCCTGCTTGTGCAGGAGCTCAACCGCCTCCGGCGTGTGCATGCCTTTATTTGCAGCGGCCGCAATCTTGTCGATGATGGGCTGCGGCGTGCCTGCCGGCGCCATCAAGCCGAACCAGAGCGGCGTGTTGAAGTCCGGCACGCCCGCTTCCGCCATCGTGGGGACGTCCGGCAGCAGGTCGGAACGTTTGTCGCTCGCGATGGCGAGCGGCCTAACTTTGCCGGCGGCGATCTGGCCGAGCACCGAGGACGCAATCGCGAAATTCATCGCCACCCGGCCGGCCATCAGATCGATAATGACCTGCGGACTGCCAGGGTAGGGCACCTGAACCAGTTTGACGCCGGTCCGCTGAGCATAAAGTTCGCCGCACAGATCGGGCAGGCTGCCGGGACCGACGCTGCCGAACAGGACTTGCCCGGGCTTCGACTTGGCGAGCTTGGTGAAGTCCGCAACGGTGTGCACGTCGAGTTTTGGGTCGACCACCATCACGATGGCTCCGGTGGCGAGGAGCGCCACCGGAGCAAAATCCTTGAGCGTGTCGAACGGCTCGTCCGGATGCGCGATCTTATTGGTGACCGTCGACAGCGGGCACAGAAACAGCGTGTAGCCGTTTTTGGGCGCGTGCGCGACATAAGCGCCGCCGATGCTGCCCGCGGCGCCCGGCTTGTTGTCTACGACCACGTCACGGCCGAGGATCTGGCCAGCTTCCTTGGCAAAGATGCGCCCGGAGATGTCGGATGAGGAACCCGGGGTGAAGCCGACGACGAGGTGGATCGAACGGGACGGAAAGTCGTCGGCGGCAAGCGCCGTGCCAGGCGCCGCCAGAGCCGCAAGGCTGATGAACGACATTGTCCTGCGGTCGATAGCAGTCATTTTTGATCTCCACTTTCTTTTGGGCGCTTATGCGCCAGGATTTCGACCGTGGCGGTCGCTGGTCAACTCGCCTTGATGTCGGCGAACTTGATCACCTTGGCCCATTTGTCGACTTCGGCCGCGATGAATTGATTAAGTTCGGCGGTCGTCATGGGCGCCGGCTCGGCGCCCAGATTCTCGAATTTCGGCTTCATCGCCGGATCGTTGAGAATGGCATTGATCTCGTTGTGCAGTTTATCGGCGATCGGTGCGGGCGTGCCTTTCGGCGCCGCGATGCCGTGCCAGATGTCGGCTGCGTAGCCGGGCACGAATTGCGCAATCGGCGGCACACCTGGCAGGGCGTCGGAGGGTTTCGTGCTGCTCACGCCGAGGGCGCGCACCTTGCCGCCGCGAATGAAGCCGATGATCAGCGGCACCGGCAGAAACGCCAACTGCACCTGGCCGCTGAGCATGTCGGGCATGAAATTCGAGTGATACGGCACGTGAACGAGCTTGGTGCCCACCATCATGTTGAACAGTTCGGCCGCCATGTTGGGCGCGGTGCCGTAGCCGTAGGAGGCATAGTTGAGCTTGCCGGGGTTGGCTTTGGCGTAGGCGATGAATTCAGGCAAGGTCTTGGCCGGCACTGACAGGTTGACCACCAGCACATTGGCCGAGGTGATGGTGCGGGCGATCGGCAACAGGTCGCGGGTAAAGACGAGGCCGGGATTCTTCTCCTTATAGAGCGTCTCGTTGACCGCATTGGTGACGGTCATCGCCAGCAACGAATAGCCGTCAGGCGCCGCATGGGCGACCACATCGGCGGCGAGATTGCTGCCGGCGCCAGGGCGGTTTTCGACAAAGAATTGATTGTGCATTTTGTCCGAGAGCGACTGCGCCATCAGCCGTCCGACGATGTCGGTCGCGGCGCCCGGCGGAAAGCCGACGACGATGCGCACGGGCCGCGACGGATAGGTATCCGCCCACGCAAGACTAGCGCGTCGCGGGGCACCGGCAGCGCGCTGGCGGCAAGATTGAGAAATTGTCGGCGAGCAATTTTCATGGTGTTCCTCCCATTCGATTATTCGGCCGGCGCGTTCACTCGGCCTTGATGTTGGCGAACTTTACCACCTTCGCCCATTTGGCGATTTCAGCGGCAATGAAGGTGCGGAATTCGGCAGGCGTCCCGGTCATGACGATGGCGCCGAATGCGGCGAGCTGGGCCTTGAGCTTGGGATCGGCGAGCGCGGCATTGAATGCGCCGTTGAGCTTGTCGACGATAAGCGCGCGGCGTGTGCGCGGGAGCGCCGATCCCTGCCCACGATACTGCTTCGTAGCCGGGCAGCGTCTCGGCGATAGCCGGAATGTTGGGCAGCACGTCCATGCGCTTTTCGCTGGTGACGCCAAGCGCACGAAGCGTGCCCGATTTGACGGCCGACATGACAGAGCCCGGCGTGGAGAATACGACTTGGACATGGTCGCCAAGCAAATCGGTGATTGCCGGCGCTTCGCCCCGATACGGTACGTGCGCCATTTTGAGTCCGGCCATCATGTTGAACAATTCGCCGGCGACGTGGCCGGTCGAGCCGATGCCGCCCGAGCCCATATTGATCTTGCCGGGGTTGCTTTTGGCGTAACTGATAAATTCTGCCACCGTCTTGGCGGTAAAAGCCGGGTTGACCACCATGACCAGCGGTGCGCGCTCCAGGCTGGCGACCGGCTCGATATCGCGTGCAAAACTGAAATCGAGATTGTGATAGAGCGTGGCGTTGATCGCACCCGGCGAGCCGGCGAGCAGCAACGTGTAGCCGTCCGGAGTTCCATGCGCGACGATCCCGGTGCCGAGATTCGTGCCCGCGCCGCCGCGATTGTCGATGATGAATTTCTGCCCGATATGCGGCTCGGTCGCGTTGGCGACGAGCCGTGCAACGATGTCGAAGGTACCGGCGGGCGGCACCGGCACCACGAGGTGGATCGGCTTCGTCGGATAGGCTTGCGCGCGGACTGGCGCTGCCCGTAACACCGCTGCTGATGCGGCAAATTGCATGAATTGTCGGCGCGGAAGTCTCATGGCGTTTTTTCCCCGACATCGTTCCTGTTCGCTGCCTAGTCCATCTTGATGTTGGCGAACTTCAAGACCTTCGCCCATTTATCAGTCTCGGCGGCAATGAAGGTCTTGAATTGCTCGGGCGACATCGGATTGGCAATTCCGCCGAAGCTTTCCAGTCGTGCCTTGATTTTCGGATCGGCCAGCGCCGCATTGACCGTCTTGTTGAGGAGCATGACGATCTCCGCCGGAGTGCCCTTCGGGGCGCCGAGGCCGTCGGTTGCGATGGCTTCGTAACCGGGCACGAACTCCGCCACTGTTGGCACGTCGGGAAGCGCCAGACTGCGCTTGGCGTTGGTCACCGCCAGCGCGCGCAGTTTGCCGCCGCGAATGTAGCCGAGCGACAACGGGATCGGACTGAAGGTGAGCTGAACCTGCCCGGCGATCACGTCGTTGACCGCCAGACGCCGCGCCGCGATACGGCACGTGGACCATTTTCACACCAGTGATGAAATTGAACAGCTCGCCGGCGACGTGCTGTGACGAACCGATACCGCCGGTGGCGAAGTTGACCTTGCCGGGATTGGCCTTGGCGTAAGCGATGAATTCGGGAACGGTCTTGGGCGGAAACGCCGGGTTGACCTCCATCGCCAGCGGCAGCAAGTCGATGCTGGCGACCGGTACGATGTCGCGGATGAAATTGTAGTTGAGCGTCTTGTAGAGCGTGGCGTTGATCTCGTCCGCCGAAGTCGTCCAGAGCAGCGTGTAGCCGTCGGGCGCGGCATGCGCGACCGTCTCGGTCGCGATTGTCGTTCCGGCGCCGGGCCGGTTCTCGATGATGAAGGGCTGTCCGAGCTTTTCAGACAGAAACTGGCCGACGAGGCGCGCGACGATATCGGCCGGCCCGCCAGGCGCGAAACCGATGACGAGTTTCACCGGACGGCTCGGATAATCGCGTGCGCGTGCGCGTCGGGATAGTGCCGGGATGGTGGCCGCGGCGGCCAGAACCGGCAATAGGTCTCTGCGTGAAAGCCTTGAAGGTAATCGCATCGTTGCACCAATGGCGCCGCTTTTTTCCGCTACGCCGATCACTCGACCTTGATGTTGGCGAACTTGATGACCTTGCCCCACTTGGCGACTTCAGACGCGGTGAATTGGCCGAACGAGGCGGCCGAGCCGGGAAGCGCCGTACCGCCGAGATTGGCGATCTTCGTTTTCATGGTGGCGTCCGCCAGTCCGAGCTGGATCTCATGGTTGATTTTTTCGACGATGTCGGGCGGCACCTTCTTGGGCGCAACAAGGCCGATCCATTGGCTTGCCTCGAAGCCCGGCACGACGGAGCTCACCGTCGGGACATCAGGCAACAAACCCGAACGTGCCGTGCTTGTTACCGCGAGTGGGCGCAGGCCGCCCGACCTGATCTGCTCGATGGTCAGCAACACAGTGCCGACCGCGCCCTGGACCTGGCCGCTCAGCGCATCCGTGATGGCCTGGGGTCCGCCCCGATAGGCGACAAATACGATGTCGGTGCCGCTCATCATATTGAACAACTCGCCGGCGACATGCTGTGGCGAGCCGACGGGCGGCGTGCCGATGTTGAGTTTACCCGGATGGGCCTTGGCGTAGGTGATCAACTCGGGCAGCGTTTTTGCCTGCAAAGCCCGCGCTCACGGTCATCACCATCGGAAAGCCGACGAGGCCGGCGACTGGCGTGAAATCGCGCAAAAGGTCGTATTTGAGATGAGGGAGAGGCTGGTGTTGATGCTGTCCGAGGCGCTGACCAGAAGAAGCGTGTAGCCATCCGGCGCAGCGCCCGCCACCGCCTCGGCCGCGATGGCGCCGCTCGCGCCGTTGCGGTTGTCGACGAAGAAGATTTGGCCGAGCGTCCGCGACAGCCAGTCGGCCGCGAGCCGCGCGACCACATCGGGAGCACTGCCGGGAACGGCGCCGACGATGACGCGCACCGGCCGCGCCGGATAATCGGCGGCGCGGGCGCGCGTGCCCAGGACCGGCATCGCGGCGCCGGCTGCGGCGAGATGAAGAAAGGTTCTGCGGGGAAAGTGCACAAAACGCTCCCATCGCGCCGGCGGCCGGCGCGCGATTCAATCGAGCTTGATCTTGGCGAAGGCGACCACCTTGGCCCATTTCGCGGTGTCGGCGTCGATCAGCTTTGTAAAATCGCCGCGCGAACTGGCAAATGCCGGCGCGCCGAGATCCTCCAGGCGCGCCCGAAATGCCGGATCGGCGATTGTTGCGTTGACTGCGTCGTGCAGCTTGTCGAGGATTTCATCCGGTGTATGCGCGGGCGCGCCGAGCCCTTGCCATCCGCTGGCTTCATAGCCGGGGACGGTTGCGGCGATGGGCGGCACGCCCGGCAGCGAGTCGTAAGGCGCAGCCGTCGTTACGCCTAACGCACGCAGCTTGCCGGTTTTGATGTAGCCGATCGACGACGTTACCAGATCGAACATCACCTGGAGACGGCCGCTCATCAGATCGGGCAGCGCCGGCCCGGTGCCGTGATAATGCACCGGTACGAGCTGAACGCCGGTCATCATTTCGAACAGCGAGCCATACATGTGCGGTCCGCTGCCAGGACCGCCGGTGCCCATGTTGAGTTTGCCGGGATTGGCCTTGGCGTAGGCGATGAACTCGGCAACGGTTTTCACCGGCAGGGAAGGATGCACTTCGAGCACGCCGCCGGCGCGCGACAGGCTTGCGACCGGCATAATGTCACGGATGAAATCGTAATCGAGATGCCGGTAGAGCGATCCGTTCCAGGCATTGATGGTGGTGATATTGAGCAACGTGTAGCCGTCGGGGGCCGCCTTTGCGACCAGGCCGGTCGCGATATTCATGGCGGCGCCGGGCCGGTTCTCGACGACGAATGGCTGGCCGAGGCGCTCTGACAGGCGCTGCGAGATGAGACGCGCCAGAATGTCGGCGGCACCCGATGGTGCGAAGCCAACAAGGACGCGAACCGGCCGTGCCGGATAAGATGTTTCGGCGCGCGCGGTCTGCACGAAAGGTGTGAACACCGGCAACGCGGCGGCGCCCGCTGTCAGGCTCAAGAATTCACGCCGGCGAAATCTCATGCGCCAATTCTACCCGAATGCCCGGTTGCCGACAGGTGCCGGAGTGGGACATTTCGCTCCATGCCGCTATACTTGACGGCGAGAGCCAAAACGGCCGCGAAGACATGCCATGGGAGACGAGCGATGGCGTCGATCGACAAATTCAACGATCACTGCTGGAAGGACGTCGTTCCAGAAAGCGACATGAAGCTCTACGCCGGCTGGCGGCGCGAGACGTTTGTCGGGCCGCGGCCGGCTTTGCTGGCGATCGATCTCTACGATCTCGTCTACCGCGGCGGACCGATGCCGCCTTCTGAGATCAACGATCGCTACGTCAACACCTGCGGAATCTTTGCTCACCGCGCCATCGCGCCGACCAAGAAGCTGCTTGCGGCGGCGCGCCGCGCCGGTATTCCGATTTTCTTTTGCACCCAGGAGACGCGTCCCAACAATCGGCCAGTTGGCGCCGTGTCGACCCGGCGCAAGGTCGACGTCCCGGTGGACGGCTACGCCATCTATCGCGAATTCAGCGTCGAGCCCGACGACATCCTCATCACCAAGCAGCGCGCCAGCATCTTCCAGGGCACGCCGCTCTATTCACACCTGTCGATCCTCGGCGTGAACAGCCTCATTGTCTGCGGCGAAAGCACGTCCGGGTGCGTGCGTGCCAGTGTGGTCGACGGTTACTCCAGCGGCTATCATGTCACCGTCGTGGAAGAATGCACCTACGACCGCGCCGAACTGACGCATAAGGTCAATCTGTTCGACATGCATCACAAATACGCCGACGTGATGCACGTGGACGAGGTTTTGGCGCATCTGGACTCGCTGAGCCTGCCGCGTGCCGCGGAATAGAAAAGTAGCCGCTGCGCGTTCGGCGCTGTTAGCCGCCGCAATCGTTGCGGTGTTCGTAATCTTCGCGCCGGCGTTCGCGCAAAATGTACCGCTCAGCTTCGCCGGCAAGCAGATCAGGCTCTTGATCGGCTTTTCGCCGACCGCCTACGGCTACGATACCTACGGGCGGCTGTTGGCCCGCTATCTCGGCAAATATCTGCCGGGTAATCCGCTGATCGTGCCGGAGAACCGGCCAGGCGCCGGATCGCTCAGTCTGACGAGTTATATGGCGCATGCGGCGCCGCACGACGGTTCCGAGATCGCCATCATCGGCCGCGGTGTCGCCATGGAGCCGATCCTCGACGCGCCGCATATCGCGGCGAGGTTTGACTCAACGAAATTCGTCTGGCTCGGCAGCATGAACAACGAAGTCGGCGGTTTTTTCGTGCGCGAGCCGGGACCGGTAAAAGACTTTCAGGACGTTTTAAAAGGTGCGGCCCTTAAGGTCGGTTCGACCGGCGCCGGCGGCGACCAACAGATTTTCACCCAGGCGCTTAACGTGCTGTTCGGCACCAGGCTAAAACCTATCGCCGGATACCCGGGAACCCAGGAGCTGATGCTGGCTATCGAGCGCGGCGAGCTCGACGGCATCGTCGGCTATTCGTGGAGCGTGGCGCGCTCCGGCAACAAAGAGCAACTCGATAATGGCACGCTGAAAATCATTTTGCAGGTGGCGCTCAACAAGCATCCCGATCTGCCCGATGTTCCGCTGGTGACCGATTTCGTCAAAAACCCTACCGATCGGCAGGTGCTGGATCTCATCTTCTCGCGCAACCTCATGGGCCGGCCGTTGTTGGCGCCGCCCGGTCTCGATCCAGGTGTTGCGGCGGCGCTCCGCGAGGCCTTTGCGGCCGCCATGCACGATCCGGCGCTGATCGCTGACGCCAGGAAGATCGATCTCGAACTCAACTACGTGTCGGGCGAAGACGTGCAGGCGTTGATCGAGCGGCTCTATCGCTCGCCGCCGGCCGTCATCGCTCGCGCGCAGGCGATCGCGGCAGCGAACTAGCTGTTCACGGTCGCGGCCAAGGCGGAAACGGCGGGAGGGAATGCGGCGATGCGTGTCTTTCGCAATCGGTGGTGGGTTGTCGTCGGCTCGGTCATTGGCCTGACGGTCAGCGCCGGGCCCGTCAACAACTTCACGTTCGGCATATTCGTGCGCGCCGTGACTGAGGAGCTTCACATCGGCCGCGGCACCTTCGCCTCGGCCATGCTGGCGACGAACTGGATCGGCGCCGCATCCGGACCCGCTATCGGCTGGCTGCTCGATCGCTACGGTGTGCGGCGTGTGCTCTTGGTCGGCGTTGTCTTCTTTGCCGCCGCTACCGCAATGCAGTCCTACATCACATCGTCGCTGCTCGTGCTCTATCTGCTGTTTGCGCTGAAAAACCTGACGAGCGCCGGTCAGTCTCCCGTGCCGTACGCTTTTGCCGTTTCAAAATGGTTCGACCGGCGCCGTGGTCTGGCCCTCGGGGTAGCGCTGGCGGGCGTCGGACTGGGCACATCGGTGGTGCCGCTGGCTGTGGCTTACCTGACCGCGCATTACGGCTGGCGAACGGCTTATGTCGGGCTTGGGCTTATGGTGCTGGTTTTGGGCGGGTTGCCGGCGCTGTTCTTGATCCGAGAGCCGGACCAGCAGGAGCGCATGGCGCTGGCGCCCGGACCGAGCGGCGCGTTGCCCGGCTATGACTTCGTCGCGGTGCTCAAAGGAGGCCGCTTCTGGGTTCTCGCTTTTGCGTTTTTGCTCGGCGTTGTCGCGCTCAACGGGATCATAACGCAGATTGTGCCGATTCTTATGGACCGTGGCATGCCGCTGCAAGCCGCCGCCCGCGATCTCGCCGTCTCCGGCATCGCCGCACTGTTCGGACGCATCGCCTCGGGCTGGTGCGTTGACCGCTATCACGGCCCGTATGTCGCCAGCGTGTTTTTCAGCTTGCCGATGATTGGAATCCTGCTTTTTGCAAGTGGCGCGGGCGAGCCTTGGCCGCTCTTGGGCGCGCTGCTTTGCGGTGTCGCGCTGGGCGCTGAAATCGACCTGATGGGCTTTTTCGTCAGCCGCTATTTCGGCCTCAAAGCTTACGGGAAGATCTACGGAACGATGTTTGGAATTTTCGCCGGTGCGACTGGTGTCGGGCCTTTCATCTCCGGCTACTCGTACGATCGCTGGCACAGCTATCTGCCGGCCTATGCGCTTTATGTGGTGGTGCTCGCCGTTGCTTGCGTGATTTTTCTGCCGCTCGGCGAATATCCGTTCCCCGCGCACAGGCGCCGTGACGAGGAGTATGTTGCCGAGAAGGTGCCGGCATGAGCGGCGAGCGAGAAACGCCGGTCCTCATCGTCGGCGGCGGCCCGGTTGGACTGGCGCTGGCCGCCGATCTTGGACGCCGCGGGATCGAATGTACGCTCGTCGAGCAGACCGACGGTACGATCTTTCATCCGCGCGCCAATACGGTGAATTCCCGCACTATGGAATTTTGCCGCCGCTGGGGCATTGCCGAGGCCGTGCGGCAGGCGGGCACCCCGCCGGATTTTCCGCTCGACATCGTGTTCTGTACCGGCTTGGCTGGACATCTGCTCGCGCGCGTCGAACGGCCGACTTATGGCGGTCACAAGCCGCTGCCGACCACGCCTGAACGATCGCAGCGATGCAACCAGCTGTTCTTCGACCCGATCATGCGCAAGCTCGCCGCAAGCTTCCCGAGCGTTCGTTTGCGTTATCGCTGCCGCTTCGAGTCATTTGTCGAGACAGAAGACGGCGTCGCCTGCACGGTCCACGATCTTGCCAACGACAAGCGCGAGACAATCAAGGCGCGGTATCTGGTCGCTTGTTGCGGCGGGCGGAGTCCGGTGCCTCAGGCCCTTGGCGTCCGCTGGGAGGGCCAGCCGGTTCTGTCCTATCACCTCAATGTCTTTCTCAAGATCAAGGATCTGTGGACCCGGCATGACAAGGGCAAGACGGCATTTTATTTCTTCGTTGATGAGAGGGGGATTGGTCCGAGCCTGATCGAACTGGACGGCAACGAACTTTGGCGGTTCGGATTTAGCACCGGCCAAAAGCCGCTGACGGCGGAACAGGCCGGGGTTGCGGCGCTGATCAAAAAATTTCTCGGTACGGACATCCCGTACGAACAAATTTCGGTGCTGCCATGGACCTGCCGCAGTATCGTTGCCGATACATGGCGCCGCGGCAATGTCTTCCTTGCCGGCGATGCCGTGCATCAGCACAGCCCGTCTGGCGGTTTCGGCATGAATACCGGCCTGGGCGACGCAGTCGATCTCGGCTGGAAGCTTGCCGCGGCGCTCGATGGCTGGGGTGGGCCGGCCCTGCTCGACAGCTACGAGCTTGAGCGCAAGCCGGTCGCGCGCCGCATCGTGCGGGAGGCGACAGAGGGGCAGACGCCACTCGCCGACGCATCCGCGCTCGCGCTGATCAACGCCGCGGGCGCCGAGGGCGAGCGCGCCCGCGACATCATCGGCGAAGAAATTCTGCGCGAGCGCACCAAAGTGTTCGTGTCGGACGGTCTGGTGCTGGGTTATCGCTACGATCCTTCGCCGGTCATCGTGCCGGACGGCACGCCGCCGCCCACCGAATTGGTGAGCCGCTACACGCCGACCGCACGCCCCGGTTCGCGGGCGCCGCACGCGTGGCTCGATGGCGGCCGCTCGACGCTCGACTTGTTCGGTGACGCCTTTGTGCTGCTCGCGTTCGGCGGTGCCGCGAGCGACGCTGAGCCTATCCTAGCGGCCGCGCAAGCGCGCGGGGTGCCTTGCAAGGTGGTCGCCATCGCCGATCCGGCGATTGCCGCCCTGTACGAGCGACGCCTGGTGATGGTGCGTCCCGACGGGCACGTGTGCTGGCGTGGCGACGCGCCGCCTGACGATCCATTGGCACTGATCGATCGAGTACGCGGCGCCAAATCCTGAACGAGCGGCGCGCGCCCTGGCAGCTTACTTACCGATGCCAAGCGCGGCCTTGGCCGCATCGATGATCGTCATGTCGAGGTTCAAACGGCAATAGTCCTCGACCTTGTCCTTATTTGTCGCCATGGCGCCAATATCGACGATCGTATTGTTGTTCTTGCCGTTGAAATAGCCGCTGAGCCAGTTGGCGATCATCGGCTCCTTTGGGCTGAAATTCGGGTCCAAAAGGTACTGGCGGCAGGTGATCTTGGCGAAGTCCACCTTGATTTGTGCGTGTGCCGCGGGAACCGCGAGGAGCGCCAAAAGCCCGCCGAGCAAGATCAATCGAAGTTGCATGACCAAACTCCTGCCTGTCGCAGAGCTTTGCTATCACGCCCGGGCCGCCTCGGATTGATGGAGATCAATTCGGTGGTTTCGGGAGGGTTAAGGGTAGCGGGACTGTTGGCAGGCCTTGAAAAGTGCCTCGAAAACGACAGATCAGTCGCTTGCTTTGACGCCGGGCGTGCAGCGCGCTAACCGCATCGCCCTGGTAAGCAGTGGCGCAGGCGGAACGGAATGCTTCGGATCGATAATCTTGTCTTTGACGCCTGGGGGCGGCGCTTCTTCGATTCGGCAAGCGTCACGATTCCGGCCGGCACCAAGGTTGGCCTGGTCGGGCGCAACGGCGTCGGCAAATCGACGCTTTTCAAGCTGATCAAGGGCGAATTCATCCCGCAGGGCGGCGATATCGAACTGCCGAAACGCGCGCGGATCGGCTCGGTCGATCAGGAACACCCGGCGACCCCGGTGAGCCTCTTGGAAACGATCTTGGCGGCCGACACCCGGCGCGATTCGCTCAACGCGCAACTGGAGACCGCGGCGCCCGAGGAACTCGCCGAAATTTACCACGAGCTCAACGCTATCGACGCCGACCGCGCGCCGGCCCGTGCGGCGGAGATCTTGAGCGGACTCGGCTTTGCCAATGACGATCTTCATCGCGCCATGGCGGAATTTTCTGGCGGCTGGCGCATGCGCGTCGCGCTGGCGGCGGCCTTGTTCGCCGAGCCCGATCTCCTGTTGCTGGACGAGCCGACCAACTATCTCGATCTCGAAGGCGCGCTGTGGCTCGAGGCGCGCTTGAAGAAATATCCGCATACGGCGCTGATCGTCAGCCACGATCGCGAGCTTCTGGACAACTCGGTCGACGCCATCCTGCATCTGAGCGCCGGCACGCTGACGCTTTACTCGGGCGGCTACAGTTCGTTCGAAACCCAGCGCGCCGAAAAGACAAGGCTGCAGGCCGCGACGCGCGCCAAGCAGGAAGCCGAACGCGCGCACCTGCAGAAATTCATCGATCGCTTCCGCGCCCAGGCCAGCAAGGCGACCCAGGCCCAGTCGCGCATCAAGCGCCTGGCCAAGCTCGAACCGATCGCGGCGCCGATCGAGGAGCGTGTCTCGCCCTTCCTATTGCCGTCGCCGCGCCGTCCGCTGGCGCCGCCGCTCGTGCAGCTCGAGAGGGCGGCGGTAGGCTACGATGGTGCGCCGGTGCTGCGCGACCTTAATTTGCGGCTCGATGTCGACGACCGTATCGGTCTCCTTGGCGTCAACGGCGCCGGCAAGACGACATTCGCCAAGCTTTTGGCCGGCGCGCTGCCGCTGCAGTCCGGAGAAATGGTCCGCGAGAACCGCATCAAGGTCGGCTGGTTTCACCAGCACCAGATCGAAGCGCTCGATCCCGAGGATACGCCGCTCGACATCATTCGGCGTGCGCTACCGGAGGACGCGGAATTGGTGCGCCGCTCGCGGCTCGCGCAATTCGGACTGTCGTTCGACAAGCAGGACACGACGGTAGCCAATCTGTCAGGCGGCGAGCGCGCGCGGCTTTTGCTCAACTTGGTCGCGATGACGGAACCGCATCTTCTGATCCTTGACGAGCCGACCAACCACCTCGATATCGACAGCCGCCGCGCGCTGCTTGACGCGCTCAACGACTACGAAGGCGCGGTCATCATCATCACCCACGACCGTTCGCTCATGGAACTGGTGGCGGACCGGCTCTGGCTGACGGCGGACGGCCATATCAAGCCCTTCAAGGGCGACATGGACGATTACGCGCGCTTCGTCCTGGAGCGGGCGCGGACCGGGAGCCGGCCGTCGCAGGACGACGATACCGGCGGTGCACGGCCGCAAGGCGAGGGGAGCCACGTGACCGATGCTACGGCCGTGCTCAGCCGCGAGCAGCAAGCCACCCGCGAGGCGCGCTATGCCGCCAAAAAGGCCGCAAAGCTCAAGCGCCGAGAAGCGCGCCGCTAAGCCGCAGGAGCAGGCGCTTTTTTCGGTGTAAAATCCGTCCCCATAAAACGCTGCGCAATGAGTTCGGAGGGGGCACAGTCTCCGCGCTCGAAATCCGAGACAACACATGAGCGGAGACAAGGAGTTCGCGCACGCCCTTGCCGACTACCTGGCGTTACATACCGAACAATCGTCCGGATATCTGTTTCATCTCGTTCGGAATTTCTTGCGTGGCGCCACCAAGCTTCCTCGTCTCGAGGCTGCGGAAAGAACGCAGGTCATCAACAGGCTGACCGCGGAGGTCGCGGCGCATAACAACGTGCCGAGCTTCTTCCAGAGCTATTTGCTCACGCATTTGCAGCAGGAGACATGGCCGCCCCAAGCGAGCTTCTACGCACAACGCTATCTTTGCCGCTCCAGCGAACGATTCGTCTCGTGGTCGCGGCGGCAGCGGCTGTTCGCTGAACTTGCCGGGGAGGCCATCAGCGGAACGGAGCTTGGCTTCGCGCAGAACCTTTACAGTCAGGGTGTGGGCAATGTGTTTCGCTGGCGCGGCATCGCCTGTTTCAAAACGGTGCATGATCTTGCGATTTACCAGATGCTCGTCGAAGAATTGCGGCCGCGCACCATTATCGAATTGGGATCCGGCATGGGGGGATCGGCGCTGTTTCTTGCCGATCTGTGCACGTCGTTCGACCTGACGACGCAGATCATATCGGTGGACAAGGACTCGCGGAGAGGTTTCGGACGCGCGGATCGATTTCGTTCATGCCGATTGCCAGGCTTGGCTGGAGGCGACGGCGAAATCGGCGCGCGAATTCGAGCGACCTTGCCTTTTGGTGGAAGATTTTCACGGTGACTTTGCCGCAGCTTTCGGCCCCATGGATGCCATCCTGCGCGCCGGAGATTACCTCTTCGTCGAGGACAGTCTTCGCAAGCAAACGCCGATTGGCGAAGCGATCGCAAGCCGGCCGTACTCGATAGACACCAAATACACCGACTTCTTCGGCATCAACTGTACGAGCGCAATGAACAGCATATTCGTCAAAAATGACGACGCGGATCCCTTGCAAGCAAGACGGGAACAGCACCGGCTCAGGGAACAAGACCGCGCCTGGCGCCAGCGAAGTCGTTAAAGATGTGGCGGTCGCACTCTCAGCGCCCTTGCCCGGAATGAGGATCATGATGAATCGCGGCATCGACAGCGTCGAAGGAGCATTCCAACAGGCCATGTCGGCGCTCAACGCCAATCGCCCGATCGAGGCCGAGCGGAGTGCCCGTGAGGTCCTGAAGACGGAGCCGCGTCACGTCGGCAGCCTTCGCATCCTCTGCTACGCCTTGTTGATGCAAAACCGCGCGCAGGAGGCTGTTGCGGCGCTCGAATCCGCCGCGCACGGTACTCACGATCCGGAGCTCGACACGCTCTTTGCAATTGCCTTGCGGCAAGCCGGCCGGCACGAGGACGCGCTGCATCGGCTCAAGCGCGCCGTCAGGGGGCCGCCACCCTACGCCGCGGCGTTTCATGAGCTCGGCTGCCTTCTGGCGTCGATGAAGCGCTATGACGAGGCGATCGCAACGTTCAGACGCGGTCTGGAAATCGCGCCGATGATGCCCGAACTGTCGATCCAGCTCGGATATGCCTACCTGAATAACCGCAGTTTTACCGACGCCAAATCTGCCTTCGACAGGGCGCTGAATATTTCTCCCGCATCCCACGATGCGCGGTTTGGCATCGCCATGGCGCATCAGGAGCTTGGTGAATTTGAGCCGGCGGCGGAGCATTTTCGACGCTGCCTGATGACGAAGCCGAATGACCACGCGAGCTTGCTTGGTCTCGGCTACTGTTTGCTTGATCTGGGACAACGCGAAGCCGGCTATGAATATTACCGCGCTGCGGCGTGGGGCGAGGACCCGAGGCATTACGGCATGGCGCTGGGGTCGCTGGTGAAGGCCGGGCGGGGGCGGTTTTGGCTCAGGCCGAGCGACGCCGCTCGTTTTTTGCATGAGAAGAACGCTAGCGCTTCGGCGCCCTGAACTGGTGGCGATAAACATCATTCTCGCTTTTGATCGCGCTTCTCGTCGCAAGACGGCGCGCCGTATCGGCCGGGGAAAGTTTTTCGAAACTGCCGGACCATGCTTCGCGCTTGACTGGAAGGCATTGCGCCACCGGCGTGCCTTTGGGCAGCACGCCATTGAAGTCCATGTCGTGCCAGCGGGCGGGAAAATTTACAAAACCCGCCGTGAACCTGTCGCAATCTACGAGGCCGGTCAGCGTCGTGTACGGCAGATCGGTGCGGTTGACTGGATGCGTGAACAGCAGGGAATATCCGTCCGGCGCCTCGACGGTCCAAAAATTATTGAACTTGATGATGAAGCGATCCTCATCGTGGAATGGCGCACCGGGAATCTGGCTCGGGTCGTGAAAATCGATCGGCGAATGCGGATATTTGCTGACAAGACCCGGCGGCATCTCGGATTTCCAGGTGAACTCGCCCGCACGGACCTCAAGATCGGCAGCCAGCGGAATAAGAAAGCCGTAAGTCATCGCATCGATGAATGGCGGACACTTTTTGACGGTGTGATCGTCAATACCCATGCTTGGATTGAAGGCCCGTGACGGCATGGACTTGAACCAGTCCGGCAACCCGAGCACGGCCGGGACCGGCTGCGGCAAAACGGACTCCAGTTCCGGCGGGCAGCGAAATCTTAGCTTCATGTCCCGGGACTGATTCATCGATCGAGTTTATGTATATAAATCTCTATTCCTCAAACCGTAACTTTTGCATATACGCCATGCTGGAACGTTCCGGGAACGCAGACCTGTGCCGCGCGGGACGGCGGCTGGGATGGGGTTATGGCTTGGGGCCGGCGCGAGCGGACGACCACCGGTACGCAGCATCCGATGGTCGGCCCTCGGCGCCACGTTCAGGTTGCGTCTTAGGTGCAGATGCCTATATAAGCCGCCCAACTCACACGCGGATCTTGGCCCCTAAGGGAGCCGTCCGGTGCCTCAACCTCCTCGGAGGGGCAGGCTCAGCGGTCCGCGGCGGATCAACCGGAGAATACATATGGCGCTGCCCGACTTCAGCATGCGCCAGCTTTTGGAAGCTGGCGTGCACTTTGGCCATCAGGCCCATCGTTGGAATCCGAAGATGGCGGAATACGTCTTCGGTACCCGCAATAACATCCATATTATTGATCTGACCCAGTCCGTGCCGATGATGCACCGGGCGCTGCAGGCGATCAGCGACACGGTGGCGAAAGGCGGCCGCATCCTGTTCGTCGGCACCAAGCGGCAGGCGCAGGACGCCATTGCTGATGCCGCGAAAAAGTCAGCCCAGTACTATGTCAATTCGCGCTGGCTCGGCGGCACGCTGACGAACTGGAAGACCGTGTCCAATTCGATCAAGCGGCTGCGTAAGCTCGACGAGATGCTCTCGTCCAACGAAGCGCAGGGCTACACCAAGAAGGAACGGCTCACCTTGCAGCGCGAGCGCGACAAGCTCGACCGCGCGCTCGGCGGCATCAAGGACATGGGCGGACTGCCCGACCTGTTGTTCGTCATCGACACGAACAAAGAAGACATTGCCATCAAGGAGGCCCGGCGCCTCAACGTCCCGGTGGCTGCGGTGGTCGACACAAACTGCGATCCGGATGGCATCACCTATGTGATGCCCGGCAATGACGACGCGAGCCGCGCCATCACGCTCTACTGCGATCTCGTCGCCAAGGCGGCAATCGACGGCATTTCGCGGGCACAGGGCTCCCATGGGGTCGACATTGGCGCCCAGGCCGAGCCGGTGGTCGCCGAGGAGTTGCCGGCGGAAACCAACAAGCTTGGCTTTGAGCCGCTGTCCGGACCGCGCGGCGTTGCCGACGATCTGAAGAAACTGCCCGGCGTCTCTCCGGCGGTTGAGAAGAAGCTCAACGACCTCGGCATCTTCCACTATCAACAGCTCGCCGAACTGTCGTCGACCGCTACCCATAACGTCGGCGAAGAGGTCGGACTGCCCGGCCGTGTCGACGCCTGGGTCAACAAGGCGAAGCAGCTGACTGCCGAAGCCGAGTAGGGGTCACACCGGGTCGCGCCGAAGGCACGAGCCCGGAATCCATAATCGCTGACCGTGCAGTTACCTTACGTCCGAGCCGTAATTAGATAGGCCGTGAGTATGGATTCCGGGCTCCTCGCTCCGCTCGGGCCCGGAATGACGAAATAGGGATTATCCAATGACCGCGAACATTTCCGCCAATATGGTCAAGGAGCTCCGGGAAAAGACCGGAGCAGGCATGATGGACTGCAAAGCTGCGCTCGCGGAGACCGGCGGCGACTCCGAGGCCGCGGTCGACTGGCTGCGCAAAAAGGGCTTGTCCAAGGCGGCCAAGAAGGCCGATCGGGTCGCGGCCGAAGGGCTCATCGGCTCGGCGGTCAATGCCAACAAAGGCGTGCTGGTCGAGGTCAATTCCGAGACCGATTTCGTCGCCCGCAACGATCTGTTCCAGGGATTGGTGAAGATGATTGCCGACGTGGCGATCAGCGCCGGGCCGCAGGTCGACAAGATCCTCGCGACCCGCATCGGCGACCGCACCACCGCTGACGCGATCACCGAGACCGTGGCCAAGGTCGGTGAGAACATGACGCTGCGCCGCGCCGCCGGGCTTTCGGTCGGCACGGGCGTGGTCGCGAGCTATATGCACAATTCACCCGGCGACGGGCTCGGCCGTATCGGCGTGATCGTTGCGCTCGAATTGAGCGGCAAGACCGATGAGTTGAAGGCGCTCGGGCGCCAGGTGGCGATGCACGTAGCGTCAGCCAATCCGCAAGCCGTCGATCCGTCGGGCCTTTCGGCGTCCGCTATCGAGCGGGAACGCGCCATCCTGGCCGACAAGGCGCAAGGCAAGCCGGCGAACGTCGTTGAGAAAATCGTCGAGTCGGGTTTGAAGACTTTCTACAAGGACGTCTGCCTTCTCGATCAGCCGTTCATCTTCGATGACAAGAAGAGTGTTGCGCAGGCGCTCAAGGAGAGCGAGGGCGCGGTGGGCGGGCCGATCAAAGTCGCCGGCTTCGTGCGCTTTGCACTGGGCGAGGGCATTGACCGGCCGGCCGGCGATTTCGGTGGAGAAGTGGCGGCTCTGGCCGGCACGCACTGAGATTGCAGCGCAAGCTGTTGGGTTTGCCGGGCAAATGCGATAGCCCTAGCGAGTTGCAGCCGGAATTGGCTGTGATCCAGGCACCGCGTTTGCGCGGCATCGCGAGCGGACAGTCCCCATGGCGAAGCCGAAATACGGTCGCGTAATCGTCAAGCTCTCGGGCGAGGCGCTGAGCGGCCCGGAGAAATTCGGCATCCATCAGCCGACCATCGATCGCTTCGCCGCCGATATCATCGCCGCCCATGCGCTCGGCATCGGCCTGGGAGTCGTGGTCGGTGGCGGCAATGTCTTGCGCGGCGCGCAGATCTCGGCCGATGGCCTGTCACGCACGACCGCCGATGTGATGGGCATGCTGGCGACGGTCATGAATGCGCTTGTGCTGGAAGCTGCCATCGAGCGGGCAGGGGTCAGCGCCCGCACCATGTCGGCGCTGTCGATGCCCCAGGTCTGCGAGACCTACGAGCGTCAGCGCGCGCTGCGGCACCTCGAAGACAATCGGGTCCTCGTATTCGCCGGCGGCACCGGCAATCCCTATTTCACCACCGACACCACGGCGGTGCTGCGCGCCGCCGAGATGGGCTGCGAGGCGGTGCTCAAAGCAACCGATGTGGATGGCGTCTACACGGCCGACCCGAAGCGCGACCGGAGCGCCACCCGGTACGAGCGGCTCGATCACCAGGAGGCGCTTGACCGCCGGCTGAAGGTGATGGACGCAACAGCGTTCGCGCTTGCCCAGGAAAATCGCATGCCTATCATTGTGTTCTCGATCCTCGAACAGGGTTCCATTGCCAACGTCCTGCTCGGGAAGGGCCACTTTACCATCGTCGGTTGACGATGCTGTTTGGGGGCAGCACCCTCCCCAAATTCAAGAACAAGATGGGGCGGGCTCTGAAGAGGTAATCGCGGAGGGCGCCATGGCAGCCAGTGGATTTGATCTCAACGACCTCAAGCGCCGCATGCAGGGAGCGCTTGGCTCGCTCAAGACGGAATTGTCCGGACTCCGCACCGGGCGGGCTTCGACCGCGCTGCTCGACCACGTCCAGGTCGAGGCCTATGGCAGCAACATGCCGCTTAACCAACTGGCGACGATCAGCGCTCCGGAGCCGCGGATGCTAAGCGTGCAGGTCTGGGATCGCTCGATGGTGCATGCGGTGGAGAAGGCGATCTCGGCGGCCAATCTCGGCTTGTCGCCCTCAACCGAAGGTCAGGTGCTCAAGCTCCGCATTCCAGAGATGAATGAGGAACGTCGACGCGAAATCGTCAAGGTGGCGCACAAATACGCCGAAGCCGCGCGGGTGGCGGTCCGGCATGTGCGTCGCGACGGGCTCGACCTCCTCAAGAAGCTCGAGAAAGACCACCAAATCAGCGAGGATGACCAGGAGCGCCAAGCTGGCGAAGTCCAGAAAGCCACGGACTCATCCATTGCCGAGGTGGAGAAGATGCTCGCCAGCAAGGAAAAGGAGATCATGACGGTGTGAGCGACGCGGCAAGGGCGACAGATGCGGCGAACGAGCCGCTGGAAGCGAGGACTGGCGGTTTTGAGACGCCCCGGCATGTTGCCATCATCATGGATGGCAACGGGCGCTGGGCGGCAGCGCGCGGCTTGCCGCGTGTCGAGGGTCACCGCCGTGGCGTCGAAGCTTTGCGCAAGACCGTGCGCGCGGCGCGCGAGCTGGGCGTTGGCTATCTGACGATTTTTTCTTTCAGCTCGGAGAACTGGTCACGGCCGAAATCCGAAATCATGGATTTGCTGGGACTGCTGCGCCGTTTCGTGCGCAATGACCTGGCCGATCTGCACAAGAGCAACGTCCGCGTTCGCATCATCGGCGAGCGGGGCGACCTCGATCGCGACATCCGTTTGTTGCTGGAAGAGGCCGAAGAGCTGACGCGAAACAACACGGGCCTGACGCTGATCGTGGCCTTCAATTACGGCGCGCGTCAGGAGATTGCACGCGCGGCGCGGCGGCTGGCCGAGGATGTCGCCGCCGGACGCCTTGCCGCCGAAGCCATCACGCCTGAAATGCTCACGCGTAATCTCGACGCGCCGGATGTGCCCGATCCCGACGTGATCATTCGCACCAGCGGCGAGCAGCGGCTGTCCAATTTCCTGCTGTGGCAGGCGGCCTACAGCGAACTGGTGTTCGTGCCGATCAACTGGCCGGATTTCGACCGCGCCGCACTCGAAGCCGCCATCGCCGAGTATCGCCGGCGCGAACGCCGTTTCGGCGGCCTGAATGCCCAGACCGGATCGTGACCGCTGAAGCCAACCGCGGCGCGGATGCCCGTCGTCGCAACCTGAGGCTGCGCGTTGCGTCGGCGGCCGTCCTGGTGCCGGTCGCGTTGGCGGCTGCGTATGTGGGCGGATGGGTTTTCCTGATCCTCTGCGTGCTTGGCGCGCTTGGAATTCTTTGGGAGTGGGGCCGGCTTATCGGCGCTGCCGAACCACTGGTTGCGGTGCCGGGCGTTGTTGCTGTCGCGGCTGCGTTCATCTTCACGGGCTTGGGTTACGCGGCTATGGCGGCGGCCGTGGTGGCCGTTGGCGCGGTCGTAGCGGGGAATGCCGCCGTATTAAGCGGCAGCTCACCATCCCGAGGCACGATATTGCGCGGGACGTGGCCGGCGGCCGGCGTCATCTATGCGGGCGCCGCTTTTTTCGGGCCTGCGCTATTACGCAGCGATGCCGAATTAGGCTTCGTGGCGTTTCTGTTCGTGGCCCTGACCGTTTGGGCGACCGACACCTTCGCGTTTGCGGTAGGCCGGGCGGTTGGTGGCCCCCTGCTGTGGCCGCGGGTGAGCCCGAACAAGACCTGGTCGGGTGCTCTCGGCGGTCTGTTCGGGGGGGTTGCCGGCGGAACGCTAGTCGCCTATGCGGACGGTCTGAGCCGGCTGGCCGTAGTAGGAGTAGTCGCGTTGGTGCTTTCAGCCTTGGCGCAAGCCGGAGATCTCCTTGAATCCGCGATCAAGCGGCATTTCGGCGCCAAGGACACGAGCCAGCTTATTCCTGGTCATGGTGGACTAATGGATCGGCTCGACGGCTTTCTAGTCGCTGCTGCGGCTGCGCTCGTGATCGGCCTTGCGCGCCAAGGGACGGCTGCCGCTGCCCACGGCCTCCTGGTATGGTAGGCGCTATGAAACCGGCACAACCATTGGCAGCCGGCGCCAAGGCCGAAACCGCGGCTGCGCCGCGCCGGATAACATTGCTCGGCGCCACCGGCTCCATCGGCACGAGCACGGTCGATCTGTTGCGGCGCGACCCCGGCCGCTACGAGGTCGAGGCCATCACCGCCTATCGCAACGGTGCGGCGCTGGCACGGCTCGCTCGCGACCTCCGCGTGCGATTTGCGGCGGTCGGCGATCCCGAAGCCTACGCGGACCTCAAGGAAGGGCTTGCCGGTTCGGGCGTGGAAGCGGGCGCCGGTCCCGAAGCGATGGTGGAGGCGGCGGAGCGTCCCGCCGATTGGGTCATGGCGGCGATTACCGGCGCCGCCAGTCTGAAACCAACGCTCGCGGCAGCCGAGCGCGGCGCCACGGTGGCGCTCGCCAACAAAGAGTGTCTGGTCTGCGCCGGCGCACTGTTTATGCGGCGTGCGGCGGCGGCCGGCGCCAGGGTTTTGCCAGTTGATTCGGAGCACAATGCGATTTTCCAGGCCCTGAGCGCGGGGCGGCGCGAAGAAGTGCGCCGAATCATCCTGACCGCCTCGGGCGGCCCGTTCCGGACGTTCTCGACGGAACAGCTTCGGCACGTCACGCTTGAGCAGGCCCTGAAACATCCCGTTTGGTCGATGGGACCGAAGATCACCATCGATTCGGCAACGCTGATGAACAAAGGCCTCGAACTGATCGAGGCGCGGCACTTGTTCGCACTTGAACCCGATGAACTCGACATCGTGGTGCACGCCCAGTCCGTGATTCATGGTCTCGTCGAATATCGCGACGGCTCGGTGATCGCTCAGCTCGGCTCACCCGACATGCGCATCCCGATTGCCCATTGCCTCGCGTATCCGGAGCGGATGGGCACCCCCGCACAGCGGCTTGATCTCGCTCGTATCTCAAACCTGACCTTCGAAGAGCCCGATCCAGTGCGCTTTCCGGCGTTGCGTATCGCGCGGGCGGCGCTCGTCGCCGGCGGTGCGGCGCCGACCGTGCTCAACGCCGCCAATGAAATCGCCGTCGCGGAGTTTGTCGGCAAGCGGCTGAACTTTGCGGGGATTGCAGCCCTGGTCGAGGCTACGCTTGAGGCTGCAGAACGGGCCGGCGCGACGGCGGAACCACAATCGGTCGAACAGGCCGTTGCCATCGATCAGACAGCAAGAAGGCTGGCGTCTCAAATCTTGCCCGAAATTGCCGCAATGGCATCCTAGGCAAGGTTGGGGTCGGGCAGAACCGGGGCGTGGGACGCGTGATGGCGACGGATATTCTTTCGCATTTGCAGGCGCTTGGGCACGATGTCCTGCACTATCTCGTTCCCTTTGTGTTCGTCTTAAGCCTTGTGGTTTTTTTCCATGAGCTTGGCCACTTTCTCGTGGCCCGCTGGTGCGGCGTCCGGATCCTGACTTTCTCGATCGGATTCGGCCCCGAACTGGCCGGTTTCTACGATCGCCATGGCACTCGCTGGAAAATCGCCGCGATTCCGCTCGGCGGCTACGTCAAATTTTTCGGCGACGATAGCGTCGCCAGCACGCCGGATCGCTCGCTGATCGAAGACATGGACCCGGCCGAACGCGAGCACAGCTTCATTTTCCAGTCCGTCGCCAAGCGCGCCGCCATCGTGGTGGCCGGTCCAGTGGCGAATTTCATCCTGGCTATCGTGATTTTCGCTGGGATCTTCATGATCTTTGGCATGCAGACGCTGAGCCCGCGCGTCGACGAGGTCCAGGCTGCTAGTCCGGCCGCCGCGGCGGGCTTCAAGCCCGGTGACATGGTGTTGTCGATCGACGGGCAGAAGATCGATAGCTTCGAGACGATGCAGCGGATCGTGTCTGACAGTGCCGGAACGGCCCTGAAGATTACGGTGGAACGGGATGGCGCGCCGGTCGAACTCACCGCGACACCGGTGCTGCATCAGGAAAAGGACATATTCGGCAACGTCCAGCGCATCGGGCTCCTCGGCATCCGCCGTTCGCCGGCGCCGGGCGACGTGAAATACCAGCACGTTTCGCCACCCAAGGCGGTCTGGCTGGGATTCCAGGAAACCTGGTTCGTGGTCGACAAGACGTTAACGTATCTCGGCCGCGTCATCATCGGCCGGGAGCAAGCGAATCAACTGGGCGGCCCGATTCGGATCGCGCAAATGTCCGGACAGGTCGCGAGCATCAGCTTTGTCGCTCTGGTGCATCTTGCTGCGGTGCTTTCGGTTTCAATCGGATTGCTCAACCTGTTTCCGATCCCGCTGCTCGATGGCGGCCACCTTTTGTTCTATTCGATCGAAGCGACGCGCGGCCGGCCGCTGTCGGATCGGGCCCAGGAAGTTGGCTTCCGTATTGGTTTCGCGATCGTTATCATGTTGATGATATTTGCAACTTTCAATGACATCGTTCACCTGAGGTCGTCTTAGGCGAACGCTGCGCTTGCCGAATCTGGCAAGAGGACTGGGGACTGGACTCGGGACTGACTGGGGCCGCGCGACTGGGGAACGACAGGACCGGGGCCAAGCGAGGAGAAGACGACATTGACCCGACGCTGATGCAGAGCTGAAGGGGTTTCGGGCGACCCGCTTGAAAGGCGGGTGGGGCGGCTACGAAGGGGATAAGGGCGCTTTGCGCATGAATATGTGGGTGCGGGTTAGGCGAGGGCTGGCTGTTGCCGGCGTACTCCTCGGCGTAAGCCTTGGCGGCTTTGCGCCCAATAGCGTTTATGCGGCGCCGCGGCAGGAAGCGGGCGGCGCGACGCAGATCGTGGTGGAAGGCAATCGGCGCGTCGACACCGACACCATCCGGCAATATTTCAAAGCTGGGCCTGGCCAGCACCTCGATGCCGACCAGATCAACGCCGGCATCAAGGCGCTTTATGAGTCCGGGCTGTTCCAGAACATCAATGTGGCCACGCAGGGCAACCGCGTGATTGTGACGGTCGTCGAGGCGCAAGTGATCGACCGCGTCGCCTTCGAAGGCAATCACCGGATGAAGGACGAGCAACTGCAGCAGGAGATACAGTCAAAGCCGCGCGGCACGCTGTCGCGTCCTGCGGTGCAGGCTGACACCGAACGGATCATGGAGATCTACCGCCGCAACGGGCGTTTCGACGTCACGGTGGTTCCGCAGATCATCGATCGGCCGAATAACCGCGTCGACCTGATTTTCAAGATCAGCGAAGGCGAAAAGATCGGCATCAAGGACATCATCTTCGTCGGCAACCACGCCTATTCGAGCTGGCGGCTCAAGGACGTGATCAAGACTGCCACGTCGAATATCCTGAGCTTCCTGCAGACAACGGACGTCTACGATCCAGACCGGATCGAGGCCGATCGCGACTTGTTGCGGCGCTTCTATCTGAAGCACGGATTTGCGGACGTGCAGGTCGTTGCGGCGACCGGCGTTTACGATCCCTCGAAGAAGGGCTTCGTCATTACATTTACGATCGAAGAGGGACCGGTATACCACTTCGGCAATATCGACATTCAATCCAATGTTCACGCCGTCGACGCCAGTACGCTGCGTTCGACTTTGATGACGCACAGGGGCGACGTTTACAACGGCGACGCGGTGCAAAAGTCGGTCGAAGACCTGACTATCGAGATGGCGCGGCGCGGCTATCCGTTCGGAACGGTGCGGCCGCGCGGCGATCGCAATCCGACGGCGCACACGGTCGGGGTCACCTACGTCATCGACGAAGGGACACGAGCCTACATTGAGCGCATCAACATCCGTGGCAACACGCGCACGCGCGACTATGTGATCCGGCGCGAGATGGATATCAATGAAGGCGACCCCTACAACCGTGCGCTGCTGGATCGCGCCGAAAGGCGCATCAAGAACCTGAATTTCTTCAAGACGGTCAAGCTCACCACCGAACCTGGTTCGGCCCCGGACCGCGTCGTGGTTGATGTCGACGTCGTCGAGCAATCGACCGGCGACTTCTCGGTCATGGGCGGCTTTTCGACGGCGGAAGGCTGGATGGTGCAAGCCTCCGTCTCCGAACGCAACCTGCTGGGTACGGGCCGGTTCGCTAAAATCTCAGGGACCTACGGCGAGTATGTTCGATCCGCCGAACTCGATTATGTCGAGCCGTATTTCCTCGATCAGCGCATCAGCGCCGGTATCGATCTGTTCGCGCGGCAAACGCTGGCCAATAGCTATTTCTCGTACGGCACCGAATTGATCGGCGGCTCGCTCAAATTCGGCATTCCACTGCGCGAGGATTTTGCCCTTCAGCTGCGCTACTCGCTGTACACGCAGTCGATCCAGCTGCCGACATATCTTGACGACTGCAACAACATCAATCCGAACTTCTCGACCAGCTTCCCCAACCAGGCGGCCCTGACGGCCGCCGGCGCCAATCCAGCAACATTCTGGGGACCGGGGTATACGGCCAATGCCGCGGCCGGCCTGCAGACGAATTGCTATTCGCTTGGTCAGGCCTCGCTGCCGATCCGCACGGAGCTTGGGCTGGGCACCATCATCACGTCCAGCGCCGGCTACGGGTTGATCTACAACACGCTCGACAATAACAAGAACCCGACCAGCGGTCTCAACGTCAACTTTGGTCAGGACCTCGCCGGCCTCGGCGGCAATTCCTATTTCATCCGCTCCGCCTTCGATGTTCACGGCTATTACGAGCCGATCTCGGACCTCATCGGCATCCTGCATCTGCAGGCGGGTGACATTCTCGGCCTTCAGAAATGCCCCACGCCGAACACGTGCGTGTCCAACGACGGCTACGTGAGCATGTTGAACGACTTCAAGATGGGACCAAACCTGGTCCGCGGCTTTGCACCCGCAGGTCTCGGTCCTCGTGATATCACGCCCGGCACGTCGGGCGACAATGTCGGCGGCACGATGTACTGGGGCGCCAGTCTGGAATTCGATTATCCGCTGTATTTCTTGCCCAAGGACTCTGGCTTCACCGGCGGTGTGTTCATCGATTCCGGTTCGGTGTGGGGCTACAAGGCCGAGACCACCAATCCGGTAACGGGAGAAATCAACGGCAACGTCAACACCGCTCTCGGGGGCCCATTGGTCTGCACCACCGCTACCGTGGGCGGCAACGGCTGCGGCATGCAGGTGGCCGACGACCCCAACATTCGCCTGTCGGCCGGTGCGAGCATCATCTGGAACTCGCCGTTCGGCCCGCTGCGGTTCGACTTCGCCTATCCGATCTTGAAGAATTCGTACGATCGCACTCAGTTCTTCCAGTTCGGCGGCGGTACGCATTTCTGATGCGGTCGTATGAAGATGCCGGCCCTGCGGCAATCCAGTCGTAAGCTGACGGTTGCCGACATCGCCGGCCTGACCGGTTCGAAGCTGCGGGAAGGTGGTGCAGCGGACCGGCGCATTGGCGATATCGCGTCGCTGGATTGCGCCGGCGATGCCGATATCTGCTTTGTCGATGATCCTCGACGCCTCACGGAGTTGTCGGAGACCCGTGCTGGTGCCTGCCTGATCTCGCCAGAGTTTGCGACAGCGGCGCCACCGCGGCTTACTGTGCTGCTGAACGAAGCCCCGTACCGCGCCTTCGTCACCGTGGCGCGGGCGCTGTTTCCCGATGCGCTGCGGCCGCCCTCGCTATTTGAAACGAAGGGCCGTGCCGACGGCGCCCGGATTCATCCTTCCGCCCGCATCGAGGCCGGGGTGACGATCGATCCACTGGCCGTGATCGGTCCGCGCGCCGAGGTCGGTACCGGTACTGTAATCGCGGCCGGCGCGGCAATCGGCCCCGACGTGTGTATCGGGCGTCATTGCGCAATCGGTCCGGGCACGACGGCTATCAACGCGCTCATTGGCGATCATGTCGTGCTCCAACCCGGCACCCGTCTGGGCCACGACGGTTCCGCCTACCGGGCGGGGTTGCCGGGGGCCGGCAAGATTCCTCAGATCAGGCGCGTTATCGTTCAGGATGAGGTGGAAGTAGGGGCCAACGCCACAATCGAGCGCGGCGCCACCCGCGATACGGTGGTCGGCGAGGGCACCAGGATCGGCAGCCTCGTTCAAATCGCCCACGGTGCGATGATCGGGCGTCACTGCCTCGTTGGCGCGCAAAGCGGTATTGCCGGGGGCGTGACGATCGGGGATTTTGTTGTCATAAACGAGCAGGCTGGCGTGGCCGACAACATTGCGATCGGCGATGGCGCCAGCGTCGCACGGGGCAGCAAGGTGATGATCGACCTCTTAGCGGGTGCCCGGTTTAGCGGCGCGCCGGAACCGTCAGGGAGCGGGCAATGACCGGCGAAACCGTTGAAGCCGTCGAGATCCACGAAATTCTGCGGATATTGCCGCATCGCTATCCATTCGTGATGATCGACCGCATCATCGACATTCGCGGCGACGATAGCTGCATCGGCATCAAGAACGTCACTATCAACGAGCCGCATTTTCTCGGCCATTTTCCCGAAAATCCGGTGATGCCCGGGGTGTTGCTGATCGAAGGAATGGCACAGACCGGCGCTGTGATTGTGTTGCGGCCCCTCAAGCTGCGTGATTCCCACAACCATGCGATGTTCCTCTTGACCATCGACAAAGCCAAATTCCGCAAACCGGCGGTGCCTGGTGACAGGATCGAATATCACATCACCAAGCTGAGAAGTCGGCGTGGCATGTGGTGGTACCGCGCCGAGGCCAAGGTCGATGGTGTGCTCATCTGCGAGGCAGAGGTCGGTGCCATGCTCGGTGAGGCCAGAACGTGATCGATACGGCGGCGCGCGTAGCCGACGGCGCGCGCATAGGTGACGGCGTCGAGATCGGGCCCTATTGCGTTGTCGGTCCCGACGTCACGCTTGGCGACGGCGTGCGTTTGATGGCCCACGTCCATGTCACAGGCGTCACCACAATCGGCGCCGGCACCGTGGTTTATCCGTTTGCCTCACTCGGGACGCCGCCGCAGTCGGTGCATTATCGCGGCGGCGCCACCCGGCTGATTATCGGACCGAAGTGCCAGATACGCGAAAACGTCACCGTGAATACGGGAACGGAGGATGGCGGGGGCGTTACCACTGTTGGTGAGCGCTGCTTTTTGATGGTGGGCTCGCACATCGCGCACGACTGTCACGTCGGTAACGGCGTAATTTTTGCCAATCTTGTGACCTTGGGCGGACATGTGTCGGTCGGCGACGATGCGTTCTTCGGCGGGTTGGCTGCAGCACACCAATTTCGCCCGAGTTGGCGAAGGTGTCATGGTCGGCGGCCTTTCCGCCATTCGTGGAGATGTAATTCCATTCGCTATTGTCCGCCACAGTCGGCTCGCTGGATTGAATGTTGTCGGTTTGCGGCGGCGCGGCGCGAATAAGCCCGACCTCCATCGGCTGAGGACTGCCTACCACACGCTGTTCTTCGGCGAAGGCGTCCTCGCTGACCGGGTCGAAATCATTGCGAAAGATTTCGCCGACGATCCCAGGATAGCCAAGATCGTCGCCTTTATCCGCGACGGCGGCAACCGCGGATTGATGCTGCCGGCGGCCGAGCGTGACCGAACAGGAGATCATGTCACCTGACGAGCTAACATGAGTGATGCCGGCGCTTCCCAAACTTCCATCGCCATTGTTTGCGGTGGCGGAACTATTCCGGGCGCGGTGGCTGATGCCATTGTGCGGTCGGGACGCCGTCCGGTGATGCTCGCTATTCGTGGCTGGGCTGACCCAAAATTGGTCGAGCCCTATACCCATCACTGGATCGCTGTGGGGCAGGCCGGTCGGCTTCTTCGTCTTGCGCTGGCCGAGAATTGCCATGAGGCCGTATTCATCGGTACGCTCACAAGGCCGGCCCTCACCCAAATTCGCCTCGACTGGCGCACGATCCGCATGATGCCGCGCATCATTCGGGCCTTCGCCGGAGGAGACAACCGGCTCCTCTCCGGCATTGCCAGTTTGGCGGAGGAGGCCGGTCTGCGCATCATCGGCGTCAAGGATGTCGCCCCGGAAATCCTGGTGCCGGAAGGCGTGCTGGGCCGTCATCAGCCGTCAGCGCGTGATCGCACCGACATTGCATACGCGCTCGATCTGATCGCGACGCTCGGTCCGTTCGACGTTGGGCAGGCCGCAGTCGTCGCCAATAATTACGTCTTGGCGATCGAAGCGGCCGAAGGGACTGACAATATGCTCGCGCGCATCGCCGATCTGCGTGAGATGGGGCGAATAACAACGGCGAAGAGCGTAGGGGTGCTGGTGAAAGCACCCAAGCCCAAGCAGGACCAGCGGTTCGATTTGCCGACCATTGGACCCCGGACCGTCGCCAACGCTGCACGCGCAAGCCTCGCCGGGATCGCGGTGGTCGCGGGCAATACCATGATGGCCGATCCTGCCGAGCTCCTCGCCGAGGCCGATCGCGCCGGACTCTTCGTAGTCGGCGTTAGCGGGGGCACAGCACGGTGAACGACAGTCGGCATGCGCGTTCGCCGGCGATCTATCTGATCGCCGCGGAGGAGTCCGGCGATGCGCTGGGCGCGGCGCTTGCCGGCGCGCTCAAGGCACGTGATGGCGCCGTGCAGCTTTCGGGAATCGGCGGCCGTGCCATGGCGGCAGCCGGGATTTCCAGCCCATTCGCAATCGACGAACTCTCGATTCTCGGATTAGCCGCAATTCCGCGGCGCTTGCCCACCATACTGCGCCGCATCCGTGAGGCCGCAGACGCTGTGATCGCGGCGCGGCCGGACGCACTCGTCATCATTGACAGTCCCGATTTCACCCATCGGGTGGCCCGCCGCGTACGTCGCATGGCTCCGTCCATTCCCATCCTCAATTATGTCTCGCCATCGGTGTGGGCGTGGCGGCCTTGGCGGGCGCGCGCGATGCGCGCCTATATCGACTGTGTCCTGGCCATCCTGCCGTTCGAGCCGGCGGCGCATTTGCGGCTGGGCGGGCCGCCCTGCATCTATGTCGGTCACCCCATGATCGAGCGGGTCGCGGAACTACGGCCTAATGCGGACGAATTAAAACGCCGCAGCAGCGATCCTCCGGTGGTGTTGGTGCTGCCCGGCAGCCGCGGCAGCGAGATCAGCCGACTCTTAGCGATATTCGGAGCCGCCATTGCCCGTGCCGCCCCCCGGATCGGCGCTATGGAGCTGGTTCTGCCGACGGTGCCGCATCTCCTCGACCGGGTGAATGCAGAAGTTGCCGGCTGGGCAGTCAAGCCGCGCGTAACGGTCGAGCCGACGGAGAAATGGGCAAAATTTCGCGTGGCGCGGGCCGCGCTCGCGGCGTCCGGTACCGTCACGCTCGAACTGGCGCTGGCCGGCGTTCCGACCGTCGGCGCGTATCGTCTTTCGCTTTTCGAGGAGGCGGTAGCCCGGGTCATGCGCTCGCGTGAGATCTCAACCATCATCCTCGCCAATCTCGTGACCGGCGAGAACGTCGTGCCACAATTCGTGCAGCGGGACTGCACGCCCGAAAAACTGGCCGATGCACTTGTTCCACTCGTGTCCGACACGTCGGAGCGGCGGCGCCAAGTCGAGGCGTTTGCGCGGCTTGATGAGATTATGGCGATTGGCGAGGCGAAGCCGAGCGGCAAGGCCGCCGCCATCGTCCTCGATCTCGCCAGGCGAGGACGCCGCGACTTGGTTGCGGCCAGCGCCCTGGCGCCTGCATGTTAATCAGCCCGCACGCCGCGCCTGCGCCTGCATCGCTCTACCAATGGGGCGGCCATCCTGCTAAGGGCGCAGGCAGGCCTTCCCAACTCCACCGAACAGCCCAGCGATCCGCGTGAGCCCAGCGAACAAAAAGCCGGTCCGTAAGTCTTCGCTGCGCGCCGCGATCATGGGCGTGCATGGCTACGTGCCGCCCGACGTGCTCACCAACGCCCAGCTCGCCCAAATGGTCGATACCAGCGACGAGTGGATCGTCGAGCGTACCGGCATCAAGGAACGGCACATTCTGACCGGCAAGGGACTTGGGACTTCGCACATGGGCGCCGAAGCCGTGCGCGGGCTTTTGGGCAAGACGGGGACAGCCCCCGCCGACGTCGATCTCCTGATCTGCGCCACAACGACGCCGGATTTCGTCTTCCCGTCGACCGCTAACCTGATCTGCGACATGTGCGGCATCCGCAACATCGGCAGTTTCGATGTTCAGGCCGCCTGCTCGGGCTTCCTCTACGCACTCACGATCGCGGCGCAATTCATCACAGCGGGCACGTATCGCAAGATCGTCGTGGTCGGCGCCGACAAAATGTCATCGATCATCGACTATACGGACCGTGCCACCTGCGTGCTGTTTGGCGATGGCGCCGGCGCAGTGCTGCTCGAGCCGAGCCGAAAGTACGGCATCATCGATACGCTGATCGGCTCCGACGGGGCTGGCATGCCGCACCTGCATCAGAAAGCCGGCGGCAGCCGCATGCCGCCGACCGCCGAAACGGTCGCTGCGCGCCTGCACTACGTCCACCAGGAAGGCGCGGCCGTCTACAAAGTGGCCGTCGCGCGCATGGCCGATGTGGCCACCACGCTGATGAAGCGCAATCAGCTCGGCGCTGACGATATTGATTGGGTGGTGCCGCACCAGGCCAACCGTCGAATCATCGAGGCAATCGCCGATCGCCTGAAGCTGCGGGCTGAGCGGGTCATGATCAACATCGACAAATACGGCAATACCACAAACGCCACGATCCCGCTCTGCCTGTGGGATTACGAGCGCAAGCTCAAGGCAGCCGATCGCCTGCTGCTTGCCGCCTTTGGCGGCGGCTTCACCTGGGCGGGCGCGTATCTGACCTGGGCCTACGATCCGCGTTGAAACAGGATCGGATTTCGAAATCGCGATCAGCGAACAGTTAGGTCTCACCTATTCGCCACTCACAACTCGCTATTCGCGCAATTCACTTGCGCTTCGACACCGGCTGATAGTCGCGCCGCGGCGATCCGGTATAGAGCTGGCGCGGACGGCCGAGCTTCTGGTGCGGATCTTCGATCATTTCCTTCCACTGAGCGATCCAGCCAACAGTACGCGCCAGTGCGAACAGCACCGTGAACATGGTCGTGGGGAAGCCCATCGCGCGCAGCGTGATGCCCGAGTAGAAGTCGACGTTCGGATAGAGCTTCTTCGAGACAAAATAATCGTCGTGGAGCGCGATCTTTTCCAGCTCCATGGCGACGTCGAGCAGCGGATCCTTGATGCCGAGCTCGTTGAGCACTTCGTAGCAGGTCTTCTGCATCAGCTTGGCGCGCGGATCGTAGTTCTTGTAGACCCGGTGCCCGAAGCCCATCAGGCGGAATGAATCGTTCGGGTCCTTCGACCGCTTGATGTATTCGGGGATGCGGTCGACGCTGCCAATCTCGCCCAGCATCTTCAGCGCGGCTTCATTGGCGCCGCCGTGTGCCGGGCCCCATAGGCAGGCGATACCGGCGGCGATGCAGGCGAACGGATTGGCGCCGGTCGAACCGGCGAGTCGCACCGTCGAGGTCGATGCGTTCTGCTCGTGATCGGCGTGCAGGGTGAAGATGCGGTCCATGGCGCGGGCCAGCACCGGGTTGGCCTTGTAATCCTCGCACGGCACCGCGAAGCACATGCGCAGGAAATTCGACGCGTAATCGAGCTTGTTGTCCGGATACATGAACGGCTGGCCGACCGAATATTTGTAGGCCATCGCCGCCAGCGTCGGCATTTTGGCGATCATGCGGATCGAGGCGATCATCCGCTGTTTCGGATCGGTGATGTCGGTCGAGTCGTGGTAGAACGCCGACAGCGCGCCGACCGAGCCGACCATCACCGCCATCGGATGGGCATCGCGCCGGAAGCCCTGGAAGAAGCGGCTCATCTGCTCGTGGACCATGGTATGATGGACCACGCGGTCGACGAAATCGGCCTTCTGCGGAGCGGTTGGCAGTTCGCCGTAGAGCAGCAGGTAGCAGGTTTCGAGAAAGTCGCCGTGCTCGGCCAAATCTTCGATCGGGTAGCCGCGATAGAGCAGGACGCCTTCGTCACCGTCGATGTAGGTGATCTTGGATTCACAAGAACCGGTCGAGGTGAAGCCCGGATCGTAGGTGAAGATTCCGGCCTCGGCGTAGAGCTTGCTGACGTCGAGCACCTCGGGTCCGATGGTGCCGTCATAAATCGGGAACGAATAGGTCTTGTCGCCGAGCGAGAGCTTGCCGGTCTTGATGTTGGCGCCGGTTTTCGCGTCCATGATCATATCCTCGATGCGGAGCAGCCGGAACTTCAAGCCGCGCGTCCGGAACGGCTCAAACGGTTGGGGCGGCGTAGTTTTAGCCCGTGCCTATTTGGGTAGCGCAAGCACGTGTGCACTGCAAGATATAGGCATGCCGCTGCAGCCCGGAAGGTCCGTAAAATGCCGCAGCGCTGGTGCTTGAGCCCAGCGCCGATCAACCCGTGGGCGGTGCGGCATCGGTGCTGATCTGATCGGCGATCCGGCCGAGGCTCTCGGCCTTGCCGAGGAGCGCCAGCACCTCAAAGATGCCCGGTGAGGTCGTGCGGCCCGTCAGCGCGACCCGCAACGGCTGCGCCACGGTACCAAGCTTGGCGCTGCGCCGCTCGGCGAAGGCACGCACGGCCTGCTCGGTCGCCTCGCCGGTCCAAGGTTCGACAGCCTTCAGTTCGGGGGCAAGCTCGCGCAGCAGGATCATGGCCGGCTCGGTCAAAAGCGCCTTCGCCTTGTCGTCGAGCGGCAATGGCCGATCAGCGAGGAGAAAATTCGCGCCGTCAATGAGATCGACCAAGGTCTTGGCGCGCTCCTTCAGGCTGGGCATGGCTGCCAGAAACTGGGCGCGCACTGCCGGCGTGAGCTTGGCGGCGATCGCCTGGCCATTGGCGAGATGCGGCAGCAATTGCTCGATCGCAGCCATAAGCTCATCGTCGGTACTTTGCCGGATGTAGTGGCCGTTGAGATTTTCGAGCTTGGCAAAATCGAATCGCGCCGGCGAGCGGCCGATCTGCGGCAGGTCGAAAGCCGTAATCATCTCCTCGGTCGTAAAGATCTCCTGATCGCCATGGCTCCAGCCGAGCCGGACGAGATAGTTGCGCAACGCCGCCGGCAGGTAGCCCATCGCTCGGTAGGCGTCGACGCCGAGCGCGCCATGCCGCTTGGATAGCTTCGAGCCATCGGGCCCGTGGATGAGCGGGATATGCGCCATGACCGGGACCGTCCAGCCGAGCGCCTCGTAGATCTGCTTTTGCCGGGCGCCATTGGTCAGATGGTCGTCGCCGCGGATGATGTGGGTGACGTCCATGTCGTGATCGTCGACCACGACGGCGAGCATGTAGGTCGGGTTGCCGTCAGAGCGGAGCAGAACGAGATCGTCGAGGTTCTCGTTCTGCCAGGTGACGCGCCCCTGGACCTGGTCGTCGATGACGGTCTCGCCGGTCAACGGCGCCTTGAGCCGAATCGCGGGCGCGACGCCGGGCGGCGCCTCCGCGGGATCGCGATCGCGCCAAGTGCCGTCATAGAGTCGCGTGCGGCCCTCGGCGCGAGCCTTCTCGCGCATCTTTGCCAGTTCGTCGGGGCTTGAGTAACAGCGATAGGCGCGCCCCGCCGCCAGCATCTGCTCGACGACCTCGCGGTGTCGCGCGGCGCGGGAGAACTGGTAGATCGGGTCGCCGTCCCAGGCGATGCCGAGCCAGCTCAGCCCATCCAGGATGGCGTCGATGGCGGCCTGGGTCGAGCGCTCGCGGTCGGTGTCCTCGATGCGCAACAGCATCTTGCCGCCGCGCCCGCGCGCGTAGAGCCAGTTGAACAGGGCCGTGCGGGCGCCCCCGATGTGCAGAAAACCGGTCGGGGAGGGGGCAAAGCGCGTGACAACGGTCATGCCGGTTCAGAATCCTCGCAAACGCCGCGCCCCTGTAGCACAGATGGGCGCCAAGAGAAGCTAAAGCGCTCCGGAGATAACAACAGACTGGCGGACTTGACCCGGACGGCCAATTTGTCCACTCCGGCCGGCGCGGAAGCCGCCTTGGAATCGACGTGGGGCCTGGATATCTGGCCGCCCACATTGGATCGCAAGACATTCACGCCAAATAGATGGTGCCATGACACTTGCTGAGACGACGGCACGCGAAGCGGGCCAGGATTTTATCCGCGACATCGTGCGGGCCGATCTGGCATCGGGCAAGCACAAGACCATCGTCACGCGGTTCCCGCCCGAGCCAAACGGCTATCTGCATATCGGCCACGCCAAGTCGATCTGCCTGAATTTCGGCGTCGCCGAGGAGTTCGGCGGCCAGTGCAACTTGCGCTACGACGACACCAATCCGACCAAGGAGGACCAGGAATATATCGACGCGATCGAGCGCGACGTGCGCTGGCTCGGCTTCGACTGGGGCAAGAATCTTTTCCATGCGTCGGACTATTTCGAGCAGCTTTACGCCTGGGCCGAGCATTTGATCCGCGCCGGCAAGGCCTATGTGGACGACCAGACCCAGGACGAGATGCGGGCGACGCGCGGCACGCTGACCGAGGCGGGCGTCGAGAGTCCGTTTCGCAAGCGCAGCGTCGAGGACAATCTCGACCTGTTCCGGCGCATGCGGGCTGGTGAATTTCCGAATGGTGCGCGCGTGCTGCGCGCCAAGATCGACATGGGCTCGGGCAACATCAACCTGCGCGATCCCGTGCTCTACCGCATCCTGCACGCCGATCACCCAAGAACTGGCAGGACCTGGAGCATCTACCCGAGCTACGATTTCGCCCACGGCCAGTCGGACTCGATCGAGGGTATTACGCATTCGATCTGCACGCTCGAATTCGAGGATCATCGGCCGCTCTACGACTGGTTTCTCGACAATCTGCCGGTGCCGTCGCACCCGCATCAGTACGAGTTCGCGCGGCTCAATCTCACCTACACGGTGCTGTCGAAGCGCGTGCTCACCGAGCTCGTGCGCGGCGGCCATGTCGCCGGCTGGGACGATCCGCGCATGCCGACGCTCGCGGGGCTCCGCCGGCGCGGCGTGCCGCCGGAGGCGATCCGCGATTTCGTCAAGCGTATCGGCGTCGCCAAGGCCAACAGCGTCGTCGATATGGGCATGCTGGAATTTGCCATCCGCGAGCACCTCAATAAGTCCGCCGAGCGCCGCATGGCGGTGCTGCGGCCGCTGAAAGTCGTGATCGAGAATTTCGAAAGTCGACGGCGAGGAGGTCGAGGCCGTCAATCATCCCGAACGGCCCGACGCCGGCACGCGCAAGATTCGTTTCACCCGCGAGCTCTTCATCGAGCGCGACGACTTCATGGAAAATCCGCCGAAAAAATTTTTCCGTCTCGCGCCCGGACGCGAGGTACGGCTGCGCTACGCGTTTTTCATCACCTGCCGGGAGGTCATCAAGAACGCAGCGGGCGACGTGGTGGAATTGCGCTGCACCTACGATCCGGCGACCCGTGGCGGCAACGCGCCTGACGGCCGCAAGGTGCAGGCGACGCTGCATTGGGTCTCGGCTACGGATTCACGCGTTGCCGAAGTGCGGCTCTACAATCCGCTGTTCAGCCGTCCCGATCCGAACGCCGGCAATTTCGCTGCCGATCTCAATCCGAACTCACTGGAAGTGATCGCCGATGCGCGCGTCGAGCCTTCGCTCGCCGGACGCAATGCCGGCGACGCGGTGCAATTCGAGCGCCAGGGCTATTTCTGTCCCGATATCGATTCGACGCCCGAACGCCCGGTGTTCAACCGCACGGTCGGCCTGCGCGACACCTGGGCAAAGGTGGCAGGGAGCGGCGGGTAGAACGGAGCCTTTAGAGCCCAGGCGCCGTAGGGGCGTCCCTTGTGGGCGCCCGCTGTCGACGCGAATGGGGCGACCACAAGGGCCGCCCCTATGATGAGACGGGCTCTCAATACCTGCGGAACAAGCCCACGAGCTTGCCCTGAATGCGCACGCGGTTTGGCGGCAGGATGCGCACTTCGTAGGCGGTGTTGGCCGGTTCGAGCGCGATCGAAGCGCCGCGGCGGCGGAAGCGCTTGAGCGTCGCCTCCTCGTCGTCGATCAAGGCTACCACGATATCGCCGGTATCGGCGCCGTCGGTGCGCTTGAGCAGCGCGATGTCGCCGTCCAGAATGCCGGCTTCGATCATCGAATCGCCGCGCACTTCGAGGGCGAAATGCTCGCCGGTTGTGAGCAGATCCGATGGCATATTGATGGTGTGGCTGCGTGTCTGGATCGCCTCGATCGGCGTACCGGCGGCAATGCGGCCCATGACCGGCACGGCAACCGGACGGCCGCCTTCGTCCTCGGAGGCGGCGCGAACGCGGCCAAGATTTCCTTCGATAACGCTCGGCGTGAAGCCGCGCGACCGTCCTGCCACCATGCCGTGGGCGACCGACTCCGGCAGCTTGATCACTTCGATAGCGCGCGCCCGGTTTGGCAACCGGCGGATGAAGCCACGCTCCTCGAGCGCGGTAATGAGTCTATGAATGCCGGACTTGGAGCGCAGGTCGAGTGCGTCCTTCATCTCGTCGAACGACGGCGGAACTCCCGCCTCCTTGAGACGCTCGTGAATGAAACGCAACAACTCGGCTTGCTTGCGCGTAAGCATTGGCGCTTCCCCATCTGGCCCCGGTCTCGTCCTGAGGCAGATCACTGCGGATCGGTTCCAGCGACTGTCTGCCGAAACAAATCATGAACGGACACTATCCGTTCCATATGTGTTCCGCAAGCATTTAATTTGAAGTGAACAAGTGGAATGGGGCCGCCAAGTGCCGCTTAACGCTCGAATTTAACGGTTTCGGCGCGCTTGAAGACAGTCGCGAAAAGGCGCCGCGTCGTGAATGCGCCGGACAGAAGCAGAATCAAGAGCTTTGCGATTCGCGGCGCCGGCTAACTGTCGAGGCGCACGATGGTGCACGTGCTGCCCGCCTTGGCCGCCGGCTCGTGCGGCTCGCGAATGACGAGGCAGTCAGACTTGGCGAGCGGCGCCATCATCGAGCTGTCCTGGGTCGGGAATGGCGTCGCAACGGGACCGTTCGGGCCCTTGCTCAAGGTCGAGCGCAGATAGTCGGCGCGCTCGTCATTTTCGGCGAGGTCGCAGCCGAGCACGGCGGGTTCCGTGGGGCGTCCGAGATCGCTGCGTCCGGCGAGCCGGCGGATCAGCGGCACCAGAAACAGGAATGCGCACACATAGGAGGAGACCGGATTACCGGGCAGGCCGAGGACGTGCATGGCGCCGAGCTTGCCGTGCATCAGCGGCCGCCCCGGCCGCATCGCGACCTTCCAGAAGGAGAGCGCCATCCCCTCCGCCGCAAATGCCTTCTGCACCAGGTCGTATTCACCGACCGAAGCGCCGCCGGTCGTCACCAGAATATCGGCGCCAACCTCACGGGCGCGGCGGACCTTCGCGATAGTATCGTCGAGCTTGTCGCCGACGACGCCGAGATCGATGACGGTTGCACCTTCGGATCGCGCCAGCGCCGCCAGCGCGAAGCCGTTGGAATAGACGATCTGTCCGGGGCCGGGCTCCTGGCCGGGCGGAACGAGTTCGTCGCCCGTCGCAAACAGCGCGAGCTTCGGCCGGCGATGCACCGGCAAGACCGGATGGTTCATCCCGGCGGCGAGCTGCAGGTCGCGCGGCGTTAGCCGGTGCCCCTTGGCAAGCATGCGGTCGCCAATGCGGAAATCGAGGCCCTGTGGCCGTACGTTGCGGCCCAGCTTGGCAGCCTTCTGCACTTCGACAATATTACCGTCGCGTGTGGTCAGTTCCTGGATGACCACCGTATCGGCGGCCCGCGGCAGCACGCCTCCGGTGAAGATGCGAGCGGCCTCGCCAGGCCCGAGCGCCGCACCAAACGGCCGACCTGCGGGTACCTCGCCGATCACCTTGAGACGTACCGGTGCATTCGCCACGTCGGCGGCGCGGACCGCGTAACCGTCCATGGCGGACACATCGGCCGGCGGCTGGGTGCGGCGCGCCTTGAGATCGTAAGCCAGCACAAGGCCATCGGCTTCGGCGAGGGATACCTCATCGGCCGGCAGCGGCTCTGCCTGGGCCAGCACCTGCTCCAACGCTCCCGCAACCGACAGCAACGCCACGATCAGGATTCCTCTGCGCGAAAATGACCGCTCTTGCCGCCGCTTTTCTCGACCAGCCGGATGCCTTCGATGCGCATGCCGCGCTCGACGGCTTTGACCATGTCGTAGATCGTGAGACAGGCGACCGACACGGCCGTCAGGGCTTCCATCTCGACGCCGGTCTGGCCGGAGACCTTGACTCGTGCCGTGACGGTGACGCCCGGCAGTTTGGCATCGGGAACGGCGTCAACCTCGACCTGGGTGATGGGCAGCGGATGACAGAGCGGAATGAGTTCATGGGTGCGCTTGGCCGCCATGATGCCGGCAATGCGGGCGGCGCCGAGCACGTCGCCCTTCTTGGCGTTGCCGCTGCGGACGAGTGCGAGCGTTTCCGGCTGCATCAGCACACGGCCTTCGGCAATCGCCACCCGCTCGGTAGTCGCCTTGGCTGACACGTCGACCATGCGTGCTTCACCGCTGGCTTTGAGATGCGACAGTTTGCTGGGACGCCGGGCCACAGCACTACCGTGCCGGCGCAAGTGCGGGTTTGCGGGCGAGCAGGGCGCGTGTCGCCGCCGCGACGTCGTCCTGCCGCATCAAACTTTCACCGACCAGGAAGGTCGAAATCCCGACCTTGGCGAGGCGAGCGAGATCGTTCGGTGACTCTATGCCACTTTCGCCGACCAGCACAGAGCCCGCCGGCACATTTGGCGCCAGCCGCTCGCAAGTCGCCAGCGAGGTCTCAAACGTTTTGAGATTTCTGTTGTTTATGCCGATCAGTCGGGATTTCAGCCGAAGCGCGCGGTCAAGCTCGTCGCGGTCGTGCACTTCGATCAGTGCGTCCATCCCGTAGGCAAATGCCGCGGCCTCCAGGTCCGCCGCGCAGGTATCGTCGACCGCTGCGATGATGACGAGAATGCAGTCGGCCCCCGCGGCGCGCGCCTCGGCCACTTGGTAGGTGTCGTACATGAAATCCTTGCGCAGCACCGGCAGCGTGCACGCAGCGCGCGCCTGGCGCAGATAGTTGAGATTGCCCTGGAACGATGGCGCGTCGGTCAAGACAGAAAGACAGGTCGCGCCGCCCGCCTGGTAAGCCGCTGCCAGCGCTGGCGGATCGAAATGCTCGCGAATAAGTCCCTTCGACGGGCTCGCCTTCTTGATTTCGGCAATCAGCGCGTATTCGCCGTCCGCTACGCGCCGCTCGATGGAACGCTGAAAGCCACGCGGAGCGGGCGCCGATTTTGCTTCCTGCTCGACGGCGGCGAGCGGCCGAGCGCGCTTTGCCGCGGCGATTTCCTCGCGCTTGTACGCGGCGATCTTCGACAGAATGTCAGCCATCGTTCGACACCACGATCAGCCGATCGAGCCGGCCTTCCGCCTCGCCGGAATCCAGCGATTTCACGGCAAGGTCCATGCCGCCTTTCAGGTCCTTGGCCTTGCCCGATATGACCAGCGCTGCCGCGGCATTGAACAGCGCCACATCGCGGTACGGGCTCGGCTTGCCTTCAAGAACGTCTTCGACCGCCTTGGCGTTCGTCGCCGCATCGCCGCCGCGCAATCGCCTCGGGCTTGACTTGCGGCAGGCCGACGTCTTCGGGCGAAATCTCAAAGCTCTTGATGGTGCCGTTTTCCAGCGCTGTGACGCTGGTCGGACCCGACGTTGTGATCTCGTCGAGGCCATCGGAGCCGTGCACGACCCAGGCCTGCTCGGCGCCGAGATTCCCGAGCACGATCGCGAGCGGCTCGGTCCATTGCTTGGAAAACACGCCGACCATCTGCCGTCGCACGCCGGCCGGATTGGACAGCGGCCCGAGCAGATTGAAGATGGTCCGGGTGCCGAGCTCAACGCGGGTCGGATTGACGTTCTTTGTCGCCGGATGATGCGCCGGCGCGAACATGAAGCCGATGCCGGCCTCGCGAATGCAATGCGCGATTTTTTCCGGCGCGAGATCGATATTGACGCCGAGCGCGGCGAGCACGTCGGCGGCGCCCGATCGCGACGACAGCGCACGATTGCCATGCTTGGCGACCGGCACGCCTGCGCCGGCAACGATCAGCGCAGCGCAGGTTGAGATATTGAACGAGCCCGACGCGTCGCCGCCGGTGCCAACCACGTCGATGGCATTCGCTGGCGCGTCGACGCGGAGCATCTTGCTGCGCATCGCGGTGACCGCGCCGGTAATCTCGTCGACGGTTTCGCCGCGCACGCGCAACGCCATTAGCAGCGCGCCCATCTGCGACGGCGTCGCTTCGCCGGACATCATCTGCGTGAAGGCGGTCGCGGCTTCGTCGCGACCGAGCGTGGCCCCGGTTGCCACCTTGGCGATCAGCCCCTTGAATGTGTCGGTCACGGCATCCCCCTCAATTGACCCGCGCCCGTGTTGTTCGTTGCCTTGGTGCGTGGTGCGCCATTCGCTCGGCATTTGCTGACGCCTTGCGTCGCCCGGTCGTTTCGTTCCATGCCGCGGCGATGTCGAGAAAATTCTTCAGCATCAGGTGGCCATGCTCGGAAGCGATGCTCTCCGGGTGAAACTGCACGCCATGGACCGGCAGCCGTGCATGCGCGAGGCCCATGATCAGGCCATCGTCGGTATCCGCCGTGACGTGAAGCTGCGCAGGCAAGGTCGCGCGCTCGACCACCAGCGAATGGTAGCGCGTCGCCTGGAACGGCGCGTTTATGCCGCGGAAAACGCTTTCGCCGTGATGACGGATTTCGGAGAGCTTGCCGTGGACCGGTACCGGCGCACGCACCACCCTGCCGCCAAATGCATCGCCGATCGCCTGGTGGCCAAGACAGACGCCGAGGATCGGAATCGTCTCCGAGGCTTGCGCGATCAGCTCGAGGCAGATGCCGGCCTCCTTTGGCGTGCAGGGACCGGGCGAGAGCACGATCGCGTCGGGATCGGCGGCGATGACGTCCGCGCTCGTCACCTTGTCGTTGCGGTGCACCGCGACCTCAGCCCCCAACTCACCCAGGTAATGCACCAGGTTGAAGGCAAAACTGTCGTAATTGTCGACGAGCACGAGCATGGCGATCCACCACGAATCTGTGGCTCTTAGACGCGGGCAGGGGGAGGGTCAAGGCAAGCGGACAAGTGGCCAAAATGTCAGGCCGCCGCGTTACATTGGCCGCCTCTTTGCATGGGCATCCGGCGCGGCTTTCACGCTCGCGCCTGCAACGACGGAAACATCACCATGACCATTCATCGCCGCTCGGCTCTCACACTCCTCGCGGCCTCGCCGCTTTTTGCGCTGCCGCGCAGCGCCGCCGCGCAGAACTACCCCATCCGCCCGATCCACCTTATCGTGCCGTATCCGCCGGGTGGCCCGACCGATGTGGTGGCGCGCATTCTCGCGAATAGCCTCGGCGCCAAGCTCGGCCAGACCATCGTCGTCGATAACCGGCCGGGCGGCGCCGCAGGGACGGTGGGCGCGCATGTGGTGGTCAGCGCCGATCCCGATGGCTACACGCTGCTTCTTAACCAGGCGGGGTCGTTGACGATCTCACCGTCGCTTTACAAGCTCGACTACGATCCGCTGAAAGCCTTCGCACCGATCGGCATCGTCGCCTCGAGCCCGGAAATCCTCGTCGTCCATCCATCGGTGCCGGCGAAGACTGTTCCCGAGTTTGTCGCCTACGCGAAGAAAAATCCCAGCAAGATCAATTTCGGCACCCCGGGTGCTGGCACGCTCCCGCATCTGTTAGGCGCGCAATTGCAGCTCGCCGCCGGCATCAAGATCATTTCAGTGCCTTATCGCGGCGCAGGACCGGCAGTCATCGATCTCCTCGGCGGACAGATGCAGATGATGATCGACAGCACGTCCGTGCTGCTCGCTCACATCCAAGCCGGCAAGGTCCGTGCGCTCGCGGTCACCAGTGAAAAAAGAATCCCGCAGTTGCCGAATTTGCCGACATTCGCCGAGTCCGGTTACCCGCAGCTGACGGAGAATTTGTGGACGGGCCTGCTTGCGCCGACCGGAACGCCGACGCCAATCATCCAGAAGATCAACAGCGCTCTCGGAGAAGCTTTGAAAACGCCGGAAGTGGAGAAGGCCTACCAGAAGCTCGACGTGGACGCTCAGATCATCACGCCTGCGGCGCTCGCTTCATACATGGCGAAAGAGACGCACAAATGGGCGGACGTCATTTCCAAGGCTGGAATCAAGGCTGACAACTAGAGGGGTCAGCACGCGGCATCGGCAGATGCTATTGCGGCAGCCGATCGATAGAGACCATCCGGACCTTGCGGGCCTGGCCGAACGGCTGCGTCGCATCGCGCAGGCACGACGTTTCGAAATACGGCCATTCGCGCGCCGAGCAGGCGGCTCCAACCGGACGGGTGTCAACGCGGTCGCCCTTGGCGCCAAGGACCGGCGCGCTGGCTTGCACCTGCGAGAGGCTGGGCAATGCGATCAATCCCGCAGCCACCAGCGCAGCAGCGATCACGTAAGCTGATTTCTTCATGACGACACCCCTGTCCCGAAACCGCTTCCGTTCCCGGCCGGAAGCGTTTGACCGTTTGTCGCGGTCGGCACGCCGAAGGTTCACGACTCCTTAAAAATTGTTGCGGCTGGGGCACGCAGCGGAGGTCGACATGATGGATCTGTCGTAACTTATTGAAATAATGCGGAAAACTTTTGGTGGACGAAAAATCCTCTTGCGACCGCCAGGGCAACGCCTTGCGGCCGGCAAGCACCCAAGCTAGACCGCCACAATGCCGCGCATCGCGCTTTTTGCCGGATCGTTCGATCCGATCACGCTGGGCCACTTCGATGTCGTGCGGAACGCCGTCCGCCTGGCGGACAAGCTGGTGCTGGCGATCGGCGTGCATCCTGGCAAGACCCCGCTCTTCTCCGCCCAGGACCGCCTGGCGATGCTGCAGGACATCTGCGCACCTGTTGCGCGCGAGGCCGGTTGCGAATTGGCCTGCACGACCTTTGCGGGCCTGGTGATCGCCGCCGCTCGGGAGGCCCGCGCCACGGTGCTGATCCGCGGCGTGCGCGACGCCACCGATTTCGATTACGAGATGCAGATGGCCGGCATGAATGCCGCGATGGCGCCGGAGGTGCAGACGGTATTCTTGCCGGCGTCGCCTGCAGTTCGCCCGATCACCGCCACCCTGGTGCGACAGATTGCCGGCATGGGCGGCGACGTATCGAGCTTTGTGCCCGCGGCGGTGGTCGCGCGGCTGAAACAGAAATTTGCCAAATCCTGAAGTGTAACAGCTTCACAACTGTCCTTACCCTGGAGACGATATGATCCGATTTGCAGCCATTGCGTTGACGCTTCTGATTGCCGCGCCCGCGTTCGGCCAGGGCACGACCAATCCCCTTGCAAATCCCGCTTCGCTCACCGCGCAAGCACCGGCGGTCTACAAGGTGAAATTCGACACCAGCAAAGGCACCTTTGTCCTCGAAGTGCATCGCGACTGGGCGCCGAACGGCGCTGATCGCTTCTACAATCTGGTCAAGAACGGCTTCTATGACGGCGACCGCTTCTTCCGCGTCATTTCCGGTTTCATGGTGCAGTTCGGCATCAACGGCAATCCCAAGATCGCGGCACGATGGGAGGACGCCAATATCCCGGACGATCCGGTGACGCAGAGCAATCAGCCCGGCTACATCACGTTTGCGACCAGGGGCCCAAACACGCGCACCACCCAGGTCTTCATCAACTTCGGCAATAACCGGGGCCTGGATAACCAGGGCTTCGCGCCGTTCGGCCGCGTCATTTCGGGCATGCAGGTGGTCAACGCGCTCTACAGCGACTACGGCGAGGGCGCGCCGCAGGGCCAGGGCCCGAGCCAGGGACTTATTCAAAGCCAGGGGAACGCTTACCTGATCAAGCAATTTCCCAAGCTGGACTACATCAAGAAAGCGACGATTACCCCATAATTTCAGCAAGAGCAGACAGGAATCAAACCCATGGCTGACGGCAAAAATCCTGCGGCATCGCTTCCCGCCGGCGCAGATCCGCAAAATACGCTGATCCTGGAAACGGCGCCGGGCATGATCTTTATCGAACTCGATACCGACGTTGCGCCCAAGCATGCCGAGCGGTTGAAACAATTGGCGCGCGAGGGTTTTTACGATGACGTGCCGTTCCATCGCGTCATCGAAGGCTTCATGGCGCAGACCGGCGACGGCCAGCATGGCAACGGTACCGGCGGCTCGTCCTATCCGGATCTGAAATCGGAATTTTCCGACGTGCCGTTCGAGCGCGGCACCGTCGGCATGGCGCGCAAGGGCGGCAACGACCACTCGGCGAACAGCCAGTTCTTCATCATGTTCGACGAAGGCTCGTTCCTCAACGGCCAGTACACCGTCATCGGCGAAGTCGTCGGCGGCATGGATGTGGTCGACAAGCTCAAGCGCGGCGAGCCGCCGTCTAATCCGGATCGCATTGTTCGCATGCAGGTTGCGGCCGACACCAAATCCTAAAGTCGATGCGCGCCGGTTAGCCGGGTCATCGCCGGTGTTGCAGCGATTGTCGCTGCCGGCGCGTGCGCCGTACAGCGTGCTGAACGGGCGGCCCTACGCGCCTGTTGGGTGCCGCCGTCCTCTGATCAGGCACGGCACGGCATCCAAATACACCGTGCACTTTGTCGATAGCCGCACGATCGAGCACGGCAACAAAGCCGGGCCTCAGCGGTCGGCGGGTTTGCTTGTGGCCGGCTGGGCCGGAACCGGATCGCGTGCGGTATTCTTCGGTTCCTCAGCCGCTTGAGGATCGGATGGCGTCCCGCACTGCGGCATGGGCGTATTACCCATGAAAGCTTGCCACAAGCGCTTGAAGTCGCTGCCAGGATTGCAGGGGCGGCCACTCATGGCCCACATATGGACCTGACTGTGCGGCTGCGCCAGAACCTCCGTCGCGTCCACCGTCGGGCCAACACCGAGCCGCATGCGTACCGATCTCTTCGACTTCGTTTTACCGGAAGACCGTATTGCGCTGCGGCCGGCCTCGCCGCGCGATACCGCGCGGCTGCTGGTGGTGCGGCCGGGAAATCCGCCGGCGTTCCAGGATCATATCGTTCGCGACCTGCCGGCGCTTCTACACCCTGGCGACGCGATCGTCGTCAACGACACCAAGGTGCTGGCGGCAAACCTGCACGGCCGACGGCTGGCGCGCGGCGAGGGTGGTCCCGAAGCTGCCATTGCGGCAACGCTCACCAAGCGGATCGACGGGTCGCATTGGACGGCGCTGGTCCGGCCTGCCAAGCGCCTCGCGGTCGGCGACGTGGTCCGGTTCGGTACCGAAGGCCGTGTCTGCTTTCTCGGTCAGCTCGATGCTACCGTCGAGGCAAAGAGCGAGGGCGGCGAGGTGACGTTCGCGTTCGCCTTTCACGGTCCGATCCTGGACCAGGCAATCGCCGAGCGCGGCGAGATACCGTTGCCGCCCTACATTGCCGGCCGCCGCGCGGTCGATGAGGCCGACAGTAGCGATTATCAGACCATGTTTGCCCGGGACGAGGGCTCGATCGCTGCGCCGACCGCGGGGCTGCATTTCACTGAAGAGCTGGTGGCGGCCCTCAAGGCGCGGGGCATTGGCCTCCACAAGGTCACCTTGCATGTCGGTCCAGGCACCTTCCTGCCGGTCAAGGCCGACGACACCGCGGCGCACCGCATGCACGCCGAGTGGGGCACCGTGAGCGCCGAAACCGCCGCAGCGCTCAACGCCACCCGGCGCACTGGCGGCCGCGTCGTTGCGGTCGGCTCGACCTCGCTGCGGCTGGTGGAAAGCGCGGCGGCCGAGGACGGCACCCTGAGCGCGTTTTCCGCCGAGACCGCCTTGTTCATCACACCCGGCTACCGTTTCCGCGTGGTGGAGGGGATGCTGACCAATTTCCACCTGCCGCGCTCGACCCTGTTCATGCTGGTGTCGGCGTTTTGCGGCCTCGATACCATGCAGCGCGCCTATGCGCACGCTATCGCGGCGGACTACCGCTTTTACTCATACGGGGATGCCTGTTTGCTGTTTCGCAGCCCGCAATCCTGAGCCCATCCGGCAGAGGGTTAACGTCGCGTTAACCATCAAGTCAGCAGGGTGACGACGGTAAGGGGCAACAACGCGACTCACGGCGCGTCGCTTAGAATAGACGCGTGGGACGCTGCTTAAGGCCGAACGAGCGGTGGCGCAGGACAACGGTCAATCATTGAAGCCTCCCGCGGGGCAACGCGACACCCTGACCGCACGCGCGTTGCGTACGATGGCCGCGGAGCAGCGCGCGATCGAACTGGAAGGCGAACTCTGCACCGCACGCGAAGGACTCGCTCATCGCGATAACGCGATCTCGTCGCTGGAGAAATCGCTCGATCTGAATGTGGCCGAAAGTGCGCGGCTGGCGGGCGAGCTCGCCGAAAGCGCCGGCGCCGCCGAGCGCGCGCGGGCTCAGCTTGACCGCACGCGATGCGCACTGTCGGCCGCCCAGGCCGAACGCAAGGAGGCGGTCGAACAGCGGCAGACCGAGACGGCCCAGCTTGCCGCGCAACTCGAAGCCGCCCTGGCACGTGCCGCCAGCGCGGAAAATCAGCTCGCCGACGCCCAGCAGAACATTCTGGTGCTGAACTTCCACAACAGCGCCGCCGAAAAAAGAACCGAAAGCCTGGAGAATTCGCTGCACGCAAAAGACCGTGACTTTCAGGAGTTACGGCAATCGCACGCCAGTCTTGCCGACGAAGTCATGCGTCTGTCGGCCGAAAAGTTAAGGCTTTCTGATGATCTTGAGAAACTCTTCAACGAGGCTTTGAAGCGTTCCAATGAGATATTGAGTCTGTCCAAGGACAAAGCCAGGCTTGTGGTCGAGCTAGCGAATGTATCCAACGAACTATTAAAGCTGTCGGATGAGGTCAGCACGCGCGAAACTGCCCTCGTGCATGCGGAGGACCGGATCAATACGCTCGCCAAGCTGTTCATGCAGCTCGAAGCCAAGGCGCATCACGGCGGCCAGAAGGATATCGCCGGGATCGCCGGGGTAGGTGATCTTGGAGCTTCAAGCCGCATCAGCGTTGGCGTCGCCGCCAACGGCAAGCCGGGCAAGTCCGCGGATTGCGCGGTGCTCAAGCGCGACCTCGACAGCGATGCTTGGCTGTTCGGCGGCGGCAAGCCGGCCCGCCTGTCCTGACGTCGGACCGGTCCGGGCATTTGCCTGCCCTTGCATTAGCTTGATATCAGCACGCCCAACAGGGCCCCAGTGCTGATGAATTTCGAGTTCCACCTGACGGCTACCGAGGGCGCAGCACGCACCGGCGAGATAACCATGGCGCACGGCATCGTGCACACCCCGGCCTTCATGCCCGTAGGCACCCAGGCCTCGGTCAAGGGCGTGCACCACGACGATGTGCGTGCGTCCGGGGCCGAAATTCTCCTCGGCAATACCTATCACCTGATGCTGCGGCCGGGCGCCGAGCGGGTTGCGGCGCTGGGCGGTCTGCACACCTTCATGCGCTGGCCTTTTCCGATTCTGACCGACTCCGGCGGCTTTCAGGTCATGTCGCTCGCGGCGCTCCGCAAGGTAACGGAGGAGGGGGTGACATTCCGCTCGCATCTCGACGGCGCCATGGTCGAGCTATCACCGGAACGGGCGATCGAAGTACAGCGCCTGCTCGGCTCCGACATCGCCATGCAGCTCGACGAGTGCGTGCGGCTGCCAGCCGAGCGGGCAGAGATCGAGCGGGCAATGCGGCTGTCACTGCGCTGGGCGGAACGCTGCAAACGCGCCTTTGACTGCCCCCCCCAGGGGCGTGCTCTGTTCGGCATCGTGCAGGGCGGCGACGTCGAAGCGCTCCGCCAGGAGAGCGCGCGTGAACTCGTTGTGATGGGCTTTCACGGCTACGCCATCGGCGGGCTCGCCGTCGGGGAAACCCAGGAGGTGATGCTTGATGTAGTGGAGAAAACGGCAGTCATGCTTCCGGCCGAGCGGCCGCGTTATCTGATGGGTGTCGGCACCCCAGCCGATATCATTGAGGCGATAGCGCGCGGGATCGACATGTTCGACTGCGTGATGCCGACGCGCAACGGCCGGCACGGCCTGGCTTTTACGCGCTTCGGGCCAATCAATATCAAGAACGCCCGCCACGCCGATGACCCGCGCCCGCTCGATGCGGAAAGCCGCTGCCCGGCGGCACGGGAGTTTTCCCGCGCTTACCTCCACCACCTGTTCCGCAGCGGCGAGGCGCTCGGCGGAACATTGCTTTCGATCGTCAATCTCTACTACTACCAGGACCTTGTTGCCGGTGCCCGCGCCGCCATCGCGGCGGGCCGCTATGCCGATTTTGTCGCGCAGACAAGGGAGCAGTGGCAGGCTAAGCACGACCTGGAACAACCGTAACCGCTCGAAGGTGTTAAAATGAATTCCGGACGTTCTGATAAGACCGTGACCCGCCGCCAGGCGGCGCTCGGCCTGGCGCTTTCGGCAACAGGCATTGCCGCCGGCAAAGCGCGCGCGCAGGCCAAATATCCCAACCATCCGGTGCGAGTCATTCTGCCGTTTGGCGCGGGGGGCGTGGCCGATGTGACCGCGCGGCTTGTGGCGCAGGCGCTGAGCCAGAAGCTCGGGCAGAATTTCGTGATCGAGAATAATCCCGGCGCCGGCGGCATCACGGCGGCGCGCATGGCTTTGTCCGGCCCCCACGACGGCTACACCCTGACGCTGTTGACCAACGGCACCGCGATCAGCGTGCCATTGTTCAATCACCTGCCGTTTGATCCACTCAAGTCGTTCACGCCGATTTCAACGATCGGCTATTTCACCGCCGTGTTTGCGGTTGCGGCGGACTCGCCGTTCAAGACGCTGGCGGACTTTTTGAAGGCCGATCACGAAAAACCCGGCAGCGTCAATGTCGGCACCATCAACGTCGGCAGCACGCAGAATCTCACCGCCGAACTCTTCAAGTCGATGGCGAATGCGCAATACGTCATCGTGCCGTTCCGCGGCTCGCCCGATGTCGTCGTCGCGCTGTTGCGCCATGATGTGCAGATGGACGTGGACTTTTATGCCGCGGTCAAACCGTCGCTTGATAACGGCAAGCTGCGGGCGCTGGCGACCAGCGGGACCAAACGTTCAGCCGAGTTGCCCAATGTGCCGACCGTGCAGGAGGCCGGTGTCGCCGGTTTCGACGTGGTGGCCTGGAACGGCCTCTACGCGCCGACGGGCACGCCGAAGGAGATCGTCGACACGCTCAATGCCGCGCTGCACGATGTACTGGCGGATCCGGCGCTGAAGAAGCGCGCGCTCGAACTCGGCATCGATGCACGCGCTTCCACACCGACTGAACTCGATGCGCGCATGCGGTCGGATATCGCCAAATGGGGTGCGGTGATCGCCAAGGCCCATATTCCCAAGCAATGATCCGCCGGGCATGATGCGATCCGGGCAGGAAGGAGCACGTCTTATGCGACAACCCGGATTACTTGTTGCGCCGCTGACCCCGTTCACCGCCGACCTCAAGGTCGACGAGCGCAGTCTGCGCCGGCAGATCGACTACGTGGTGCGCGATTGCGCGGCCACCATGGTGGTCGCGGCCGGCGTCGAAACCCAGGAATACACCTATCTGAGCTATGAGGCGCGCAAGGCGCTGATCCGCTCAACCGTCGAATACGTCGACGGCCGCGTACCGGTGATGGTCGGCATCACCCACCCGTCGTTCCGCACCGCGATCGAGCTTGCGCACGAAGCTGAAAAACTTGGCGCGGCGGCGCTGCAGCTATTGGCGCCGCTGCGGCCGTTCGCCGGTCCACCGACGCAGCGCGACCTCATCGGCTATTTCGAAGCGATCGGGCGCGAGACCAGTCTTCCGCTCACGCTTTATCTCAATCCTGGGCCGGGCGCGGACGTGTCGATCCCCGATACGATCGCGCTGGCAAAATTGCCGCGCGTGCAATTCATCAAGGAGAGTTCGCGCGACCTGGCGCGGGTGTCGCGGCTGATCGTTGAAATCGATCGTGCCGGCCATGCGCAATATTTCACGACCATGCAGATGCTGTTGGCGAGCCTCGAACTAGGCGGATCGGGCGCCACCATGCCGCCGCCGGCTGCCGAAATCGCGCGACACGTCATCGAGGCCTTCGTGGCGAACGACTATGAGCGGGCGGCGCAGTTGCAAGCTGCAGTTTGCCTTGTTCCCGAGCAAATGGATGCATTACGGCCTGGGGCCGACAATGAAGGCGGCGATGAATCTGATCGACGTACCGGCTGGCGAGCCTTATCCGCCCTATGCGCCGTTGTCGCGTGACGACATGGCGGCGCTGGCAAGCTATCTCAAAAGCACCGCGCTGGCGCCGCGGGTCGCGGCGCCGGCCGCAGCCTGATCGCGAATTCTTGCAAAAAGAAACCCGCCGGCTGCGCGTAGCAGGCTGGCGGGTCATTCATGGTCGCGCTGGTACGAATGCAACGATCCGGCGCGACGATGACGCTACGCTTTTTACGATTTCATCAGTTGCCCACGGATCTCGCCGCCCGGATTCTTGGCGGTGTGAACGTTGACGTAGCACTGGCCGTTCGTCAGGTCGGACGCCTGCGCGGCGGTGAGCGTCGCCGAGCCGGTGAGCGGCGAAGTGGCGGGCTTGCCCTTGGTCGACAGCCAGACCAGCACGCCGGCGTTCTTGCCTTCGGGCGCCGGGCCATGGATGTGCGCGGCAGTGGCCGGGCCGCTCAACCCGGAAAACGTGACGTTCCAGGTGATCTTGTTGCCATCGAGGGTCACCGTGGCCGAGCCGGTGCCGGTCGTGGTGTTCGGCGGCACTTCGCTTGAGGCCTTCATGTCGGCCTTGAAAGTCGTTGCGGCGGCGCGGGCGCGCGAGGTGAAGGCAAACAGCGCGGTACTGGCGCCGGCGATGCAATAGCCGAGGATCGATCGGCGAGCGAACGTTTGACGCATATGGGGGTCCTCCCTGTGACAGTCCGGAATACGAACACAAACACCAAACCGATTGCGGTTATTGCACGCGCGGTGCGGCGGCATCCACAATTGGCTGTGTTTTGCGGCGAGCACCGCTCGCCGCCCCACTATACGCGCCCTGAACGCTTTGCCCAACGGATGCCGCCCGGCCCGTCGGAGGAGTGCAAATTTTCAGGCTTGCCGCGGCAATATCCTGATCGAGGTCGTAAACTCATTGCCGCACGCGTCACATAACCAGATGTGACGGATGTGGCCGTCGAGATTGAAAGCAGACTGCTCGGCGATCAGGACAAGCGAGCCGCATTGCGGACAGTTCGGCCGGCTCAGCCTTGCTCCCCAGGGAACTGGGCACACGATCTGGATGTTCATCGTCGAATCTCCTCGACGTTATCCCCAAAACCCCTACGCCTACTGACCGGGATCGTGACCGCACTGTGTGGCGCGCCGACGACGCGCCGATGAAGCTCGCATGGCTTTTACTGCGGCCAGGAACCGGGATTTCCGATTAGCGTCACGTTCAGCGTGAAGGGCTTTGGACTGGCTCGCAATTCGTCCGCCCCGACAGCAGGCAGTCTTCCAATTTGCCGCCGGCATAGAGTTCCCGCGCCAGCACCCAGCCGATAACGAACAGCAGTGCGACAACGAGAAGCGCAATCAGCGGGCCGCGACGGCTGTTGTCCTGATCGGGATTCTCGGGATTGGTCATGCGCTCCTGGCCCGGTCTGTCGGCGCCCCTCGTCTGATCTAGTCGCATTCTGGCGACAAGTCAGGGGCCGCGGGCCAGAAGCGTAATGCAACGGACCGCTATCCCGCCGACGACTGCAAGCCCGGCATGTCGGGAAGGGGCTTTGCCGATCGTCTTGCCGCCCGCTCGGCTGACGAGATCGTATTGACCAGAAGCATGGTCACCGTCATCGGCCCAACGCCGCCGGGTACCGGCGTGATATACGAAGCTTTTTTCTTCACGCCTTCGAAATCGACGTCGCCGACCAGCCGGCCGTCGGCCAGGCGATTGATGCCGACATCGATGACGACCGCGCCGGTCTTCACCATCTGCGGCAGGATCAAATTCGGCTGGCCCGCGGCCACGACGAGAATGTCGGCGAGCAACGTGAACTGCGCCAGATCGCGCGTCTTGGCGTGACAGATGCACACGGTGGCGTCGCGCTGCATCAGCATCAGCGCCATGGGCTTGCCGACGATATTGCTGGCGCCGACAACGACGACGTTCTGGCCTTCCAGCGCGATGTTTTCATGCTCGAGCAGGCGCAGCACGCCATACGGCGTGCAGGGCGGAAAAACCGTATCGCCGATGACGAGACCGCCGACGTTATAGAGGTGGAAGCCGTCCACGTCCTTGTCGGGATTGATGGCGCGCAACAGCGGCGCTGTCTCGAAGCCGGCCGGCAACGGCAATTGCACGAGGATGCCGTGGATGCCCGGGTCGGCATTCAGTTCGAGGATTTTTTCGAGCAGCACGGCCGGCCGGACATCGGCGTCATAGCGAAGCGGCAGCGAGCGAATACCGACTTCTTCGCACGCCTTGATCTTGTTGCGCACGTAGATAGCCGAGGCCGAATTGTTGCCGACGGTAATGACCGCCAGGCCTGGAACGACACCGAACTCCGCGGTCAGCGCGACCACCCGCTTGCGGCACTCCGCACGAATCTCACGCCCTACGGCAACCCCATTGATGATCGTCGCTACCAAGACGATGTCCTAACTGCTGCGGGCGCGCGTCGTTCGCACGCCATGCCGTTATCGGGCATCGACGGACCACAGTGTCAAGTGCGAAGCAAAAAGTGCAGCGGCAGAAATTTACCGCGCGCGCCCACAATTTCGCCCATCTCCCGCGCGGCGTGGGCAACAGCTCCGGCATGGAGCCCACTTCGAGCGGTGGCGAACGTACTGGCCGCCACAGCAGCGGCCAATGGCTCTAAGCGTCGCGTGCCGTCAGCTCAGATCTGCGGCAGCAGGATCACAAAACCGTAATAGACGAGCCCGATGGCACCAACCGCCAGGACGAGCTCGACGAACAAGGCTGCCAGGGGCAGCATTTCCTTCAGGGAATTGACACTCTTTGCCAGCATGACACCACCCGGAGCTGGATTTTCTGGATGCCACGGTCGGCGCGACGCATTCGGCGCGCACTCGCCCAACGGCTTACTCCTTAGATGCGTTCCATGCCGAAATGGTTCAATGACCGAGATGCCTGCGGTGCGGAAAATGGTTATCGCCGGCGGGCCACAGCGGGATCGTTCCGCTGATGCGGACCAGGCCTTCCGGCCAGCCGGCTTTAAGGCTTTGATTTTATTGGTGAGCCCGGATGGGATCGAACCATCGACCTACTGATTAAAAGTCAGTTGCTCTACCACTGAGCTACGGGCCCGCGTGGGCGTTCACTTACTGAATACCGCCGGGCATTTCCAGTCGGCCGGTCGGTCGGCGCGCATTTTTATGGCCGCTGCGCTAAAGTGGTGCCTCCGGGTAAGCCCTGCGAGGATCCTGCCATGCCCATCGTTAATCGTGTCGCCGACCTCCATGCTGAAATTACCGGCTGGCGGCATGACATCCATGCCCACCCGGAATTGCGCTACGAGGAAAACCGGACCGCTGCGCTCGTGGCCGAAAAGCTCAAAAGCTTCGGCTGCGATGAGGTTGTCCCCGGCCTAGGGCAGACCGGGGTGGTGGGGGTAATCCGTGGCCGCAAGGCCGGGCGGGCGATCGCACTACGGGCCGATATGGACGCGCTGCCACTCGAAGAGGAAACGGGGCTGCCCTACAAGTCGACCGTGCCGGGAAAGATGCATGCCTGCGGCCACGACGGCCATACCGCGATGCTGCTCGGCGCCGCCAAATACCTGGCCGAAACCCGCAATTTCGCCGGCACGGCGATCGTCATTTTCCAGCCCGCCGAGGAGGGCGGGGCCGGCGCTCTGGCGATGATGAAGGATGGCCTGATCTCCCGCTTCGGCATCGAGGAGGTCTACGGCATGCACAACTATCCCGGGCTGCCGCTTGGCCAGTTCGGCATCCGCCCCGGCGCCATGATGGCGTCGGCGGACCACATCATGATCGAGCTGGAAGGCAAGGGTGGCCACGCCGCGCGGCCGCACCTGTCGATCGACACCATCCTGGTCGGCGCCCAGATCATCAACCAGTTGCAGTCGATCGTGGCGCGTAACGTCGATCCGCTCGACGCGGCTGTGGTTTCGATCTGCATGTTCCAGGCCGGGCATACCGACAACGTCATTCCCCAGCACGCGCTGTTGCGGGGCACCGCGCGGGCGCTCAACGACGAGGTGCGGGCGTTATTGCAGAAGCGCGTGCCGGAGGTGGTGGAAGGCACCGCAAAGGTCTACGGCGCCAAGGCCAAGATCACCTACACCAACGGCTATCCGGTGCTGAACAACCATACCCGGCAGACCGATTTCGCCGCCTCCGTGGCGCGCGAAATTGCCGGCACCGGCAAGGTCGACACTGATTTCGCGCCGGTGATGGGCGCCGAGGATTTCGCTTTCATGCTGGCCGAGCGGCCGGGGGCCTTCATCTTCGTCGGCAATGGCGACAGCGCTGGCCTTCACCACCCGGCTTATAATTTCAACGACGAGACCATCCCGCTCGGCACGTCCTATTGGGTGCGGCTCGCGGAAACCGCGCTGGCGGGGTGAGGCGCATTGCCGGCTTGAACTCGCTATTGCGCGGCTTCGACCCGATTTTCAGCCGGCAACTCCGGCTGGGGCGCCACTGCCTTCGGTTGTGTCGACAACAGCGCCGCCTTGCTGCCGAGGCCACGCCAATACGCAACCGTGTTAAACCGCGTCCCTTCGACAACGGCGATGCCAACCGCCGCCAGGAATGGCAGGCTTTGCACCACCAGCACGACCGCGAACAGATAAATCTCGCGCACCTGCTTGGCGTTGGTGATCACAAGCGTCGCCGCGCCGGCCAGCAGCAATCCCGCGATGATGGCCTCCCAGAATGCCGGAAAGTCGGGACCCTTGCGGGTAGCGCCGCCCTTGGCCGTGCGCAGGAAAGGCAGACGGTCCTTGACGAGACCGACGCCGACGGCCTGCGCCACAGTCCATTGCAGTGACATGGCGGCACAGACGGCGCCCAGCATCTGGCCGAGCGAGGCGCGCACCCGCAGGCGATAGAGCGCCGCAAAGTGCGCGGTCGAAACCGCAAACGCTGCCAGGATCGGCAGCGTCAGGATGCGATCGGGAACGGCAATGTCGGCAAATGCGACGAACGGCACCCACAGGATATTGAGCAGCGCAACCACGACGCCGATGGTCTCGGCCCCGAGCCAGTTGAGCCAGCCCAGTCCATATTCCCGCTTCTGTTCGCGGGTGAGACCGGCCGCGCCGGGCAGCAGGCGACGCCAGTGTTTGCGCAAAATCTGCCAGCCGCCGAACGCCCAGCGATGGCGCTGGCGCCGATAGGCGTCGAACGTGTCCGGCAAGAGGCCATGGCCGTAGCGGCGGTTGGTGTAGTGCGTCAGCCAGCCCTGCTCGAGCAGCGTCAGGCCGAGATCTGAATCCTCGACGATCGTATCGCTCGACCAGCCTCCCGCCGCTTCGATCGCTGCGCGCCGGATCAGGCACATCGTGCCGTGAACGATGATGGCGTTGACTTCATTTCGCTGCACCATGCCGATGTCGAAAAAGCCGGAATATTCGGCGTTCATGGCGCGGTGCATCGGCGAGCGATCGCCGTCGCGGTGGTCCTGCGGCGCCTGCACCAACCCGACGCGCGGATCGGCAAACAGCGGCGCCAGGTCCTTGAGCCACGCGGCGTCGACCGTGTAGTCGGCGTCGATGACGCCAATGATTTCTGCGTCTGCGGCGGTGTTGGCCAGCGCCAGACGCAAGGCGCCGGCCTTGTAGCCGGCAAGGTTATCAACCTGAATAAATTTGAAGCGTTCGCCAAGCGAACGGCAATGCGCTTCGACTGGCTGCCAGAGCGCCGGATCGGGCGTGTTGTTGACCACCAGCACGCATTCGAAATTGGGGTATTCCAGCCGCGCCACGCTATCGAGCGTGGCTTTGAGCATGTCGGGTGGTTCGCAACAGGCCGGGATGTGGATCGAAATCTTCGGCCCAATGGGCTCCGGCACCAGCGGAGGCGCCGCGGTGAGCCGCCGCGGCGGCCGGCCAAACATGATCGCGGCAATCTCGTCCATGCGCGCCAAAGCGATGGCGACGAGAGGCACCAGCAGTATGACGCCGAGGCCAAGCGCGAAGGCGGAGCCGGGCACGAAATAATGCCCCTTCCAGAAATCGAACACCGCTGCAAACCAGGCCCCTGCGAAGTTGGCCGAGACGGCGAGCAGCAGCGCCTGCGTGACGGTCACTCCGGCCATTGCCAGGATGGGCAATGACAACAGCAGGCCAAGCAGCACCGCCAAGCTCGCGCGCTTCACGTAGTCCGGATTGCCGATCGGGCCCGTCCAGGAAAATTTCGCCTGCCGCGCGGTGTCGAACACCCCCCAATAGGGCCCGACGCCACCTTCGGCGGTCTTCCAGGGCTGATCGATGCCTTCGACGATGTTGTAGTCGATGCCATAGGCCTCAGCCGCCGAAACGAAATTACGCAGCACCACCGCTTGCTCGATGCGGCCCGGATTGGCGGCCTGGAAATTATAGCCTGCACTCGGCCAGCCAAATTCGGCGATGACGATCCGCTTGCCCGGGAGCGCCCGGCGCAGCTTGTCGTAGAACTCCACGGTATAGTCGGAAGCTTGCGACGCGGGAACGCCGTTCCAATAGGGCAGCACGTGGGCGGCCACGAAATCGACAGCGGAAGCCAGCTCCGGGTGATCAAGCCAGACGGAACCGATTTCGCCCGTTGTCACCGGAACGGGGCTCGCTTGCTTGGCCTGTTTGATCAGGGCAATGAGCTGCGGGATGGTCAGTTCGCCACGGTAAATCGTCTCGTTGCCGACCACGATGGCGTCGACGTTGCTGTTATGGCGTGCCAGTTCGATCGCGGCGCGGATCTCGCGTTCGTTGCGTTCCTGGTCCTTGCTGATCCAGGCGCCAACCGTGACGCGCAGGCCAAACTCGGCCGCAATCGGCGGAACCAGTTCCGCCCCGCCAGTCGACGAATAGGTTCGGATCGCCTTGGTGAAGGGTGCGATCGCTTTCAGGTCGGCTCGAATTTGCGCAGCGGTCGGCCGATCGTTGCTGTCGGGATGGTCGGAGTGGGCGAACGGCGAGTAGGAGACGCTCGCGAGCTGGCGGCTGATATCCGGCGCCGTCGTTTGGCTTCGCAGGACAGCCCATAGCCCCGCATGCACGCACACCACGAGCGCGAGCACGGCAGCGACGGTGCGCATCGAACATCAACCACGCGGGGCGAAAGGGCACGGGCCCGAACCTGTCCCCAAGGTTCGACGAGGATCGTAAGGAGGGGTAAAGCCACCTTGCGAGCGGCACCTATTAGCTACTGCCCGGCGGTGGCAAATTCAAGACAACAAACAGACTGTTGGAACTATCCGCTGCGATTTCGCGGCGGCATAGAGCAGCAGCGCCGCGTTACTTGGTCGTTTGCTTCGAGGGCGCTTCCGCCGCCGCCGGTGAGGGCGGGGCTGCCGGCTGGGAAGGATTGATCCAGCAAGTCTCGACCCGGCTATTCAAGCTATCGGGAGCCTTCGGATCGATACTGCTCTCGTGCAGGATCAGGCAGCGAAACGTCGCCTGGATATGGCCGGCCGGACAGCCAAATCGGTCGTACAGATCGAGATGGCGAAACGCCGTATCGATGTCGTCCCGCCAAAGCAGGCTGACCACACGGCGGCCGAGCCAGACGCATTCGGGGTTGCCCGCAGGACCGGAAACAGCGCGCTGGATCGAAGAGTATTCGTCAGTAGGCTGCGCCTGCGTCGCTGGTGGATTGGCCGGCCCCGTCGGCTTATCGACGGCCTTCCCGTCTGCGTTTTGGGCGGCCGCCGGGAGGCTGAGCGAAGCCAGGATCGCAAGGAACGACACCGCGGCGCAAAGTCCACGGGCAACGCAACGCGTATGACGAAGCATGATCCAACTTGGTTTGCAGTGAGGGGTACCGCCCAGCAAGACCTTCATAGCCCTCCAATTGCGCCGCGAGTGCGACCGGCGCCCCGGCCCAAATCGCGATGACCTCAACCCAAGTGGTCCGGTTTGTCCAGGGACAATGGCCGCGGCCGGCCGCGCATCCCGATTTATACGCCGCAAGGTAAATGCGGTTGGAGGAAGGTTTACTGCAGCACTACCCGGTCGGGTCCCAGAACGGTTGGGTGGCAGGAGAGGCGGTACGGTGCGAGCTCGACGCAGAGACGGGTCGCCGCTTCCGCGCTGGCCAACGGGCCGACCACGAGGTGCAATTCGATGCGCTTGGCTTTCGGGATTTCCCGCAGCGTGACGGATGGCGTTAAGCCGGCGAATAGCTGAGCGTGAGCCGAGCGAATGCCAAGCCACCGCGCGTGCAGGACCTGGATCGACAGCGCGCTGCCAATGTCGACCCCGTATTCATGCGGCTTTGCGGGAGTTGTGGTTATGGGAGGCAGGTCTGTCGATGCCTGGGGTTCTGGCGACTGGGGGGCAGTGGCCGATGCGGGAGAGGTTTGCGGCGGCGTGGGGGCCGGCGTGTCGATCCCGGCCGCAGGCATCAAGATCGATGCGACCTCGGCCGCGGTAATGGGTTCCGGTTTGGCATCGGCAGGCCACGGCCCGGCGGTCTTGACGGCAGCGATCTGCTTCTCGACCGAGCCGGTGATGTCGTTCATGTTCTGCTCGACCTCAGCCAACCGGGTGCGGAGCTGTGCGTTCTGCACCCCAAGATCGTGAATCGCGTCGGCGAGGCGGCGAGTTTCGGACTGTGCGTCAAAAGGAGGCACCGCTGCTGGAAGGCGGGCTTGGCGGTGTCCCGACGAAAAGACGGAAGCAATCCGCTCGGAACCGACTTCGCTTCGGCTTGCCAGGACGGCGACCAGGAGCGCGCAAGCGGCCGTCGCAGCCCATAGCGTCATCCGCCTCAAGTGCCGCATGGTGAAAGCTTTGCGGGGCGGTTGCTGCTTGGGTGCAGCAGCCCGCGCGGATGGCATTGCGGTTTGCTTCTTAACCACGACGCGGCTGCTCTGCGATGTCGCGGCGAACGGCTTCGCCAAGCGAATCAATGCTAAAATCTAGCAGATTTCGGATTCTCGCGGCTGTTTCTCATGCGCTGGCCGCCGTCACTGTCCGAACCTATTTGCCATCGAGACAGCGCGCGCTTTCGATGGCCCGGCGGGTCGGATAAGAGAGCGCCCCGGAGGTCTTTGGCGATGCAGCCTCGGAACTGCTTGGCGATCGTGCTCGCGGCCGGCGAGGGCACACGCATGCGCTCGGCGCATCCCAAGGTCTTGCACACCGTCGCCGGACGGTCGTTGCTGGGCCATGTGCTCGCCGCGGTTGCCGAGTTCGGCGCCACATCGACGGCGGTCGTCGTCGGTCCCGGGCAGGACGCTGTCGCCGCCGAGGCTCATAGGACCGCGCCGGCCGCGGATGTTTTCGTACAGCGGGAGCGGCGCGGAACTGCTCACGCCGTGCTGACCGCCAAGGCCGCGCTTGGGCGGGGGGCCGACGATATCGTCATTCTTTACGGCGACACGCCGCTGATCCACCCGGCAACGCTGCGGCTGCTGCGGGCGCCGCTCGCCACTGGCGCGTCCATGGCGGTCGCGGCGTTTCGGCCATCCGATCCGACCGGCTACGGCCGGCTGATCATCGAAGGCGATCAGCTTGTCGCCATTCGCGAACAGGCCGATGCCAGCGACGCCGAACGTGCGATCGGCCTGTGTAACGGCGGCATCATGGCGTTCGCCGGCAACACGGCATTGCCGATCCTCGAACAGATCGGCAATCAAAATAGCAAGGGCGAGTACTATCTGACCGATGCGGTCGCGATCGCACGCGGCATGAAGCTCCGCGCCGTCGCGGTCGAAGTCGAGGAGGACGATGTGCGCGGCATCAACACCAAGAAGGAATTGGCGGAAGCCGAGGCGGTGGCCCAGCAGCGTCTGCGCAAGGCCGCGCTCGATGCCGGCGTCACTCTGGTTGCGCCCGACACCGTGTATCTTTCAGCCGACACCCGCTTTGGCAAAGACATCGTTGTCGAGCCTTACGTCGTGTTCGGCGAGAAGGTCGTGATCGACGACGGCGCCGTGATTCACGCTTTCTGCCATCTTGCCGGCGCGCATGTGGGCAAAGGGGTGTCGGTTGGGCCGTTTGCGCGGCTACGCCCCGGCGCCAAGCTCGGTGAAGGTGCGCGCATCGGCAATTTCGTCGAGGTCAAGGAAGCGACCTTTGGGGCAGGCGCCAAGGCCAATCACCTGAGCTATATCGGCGACGCCTCGGTCGGCGACGGCGCCAACATCGGCGCCGGCACCATCACCTGCAATTACGACGGCAACGCCAAGCACCGTACCGAGATCGGCAAGGACGCCTTTATCGGATCGAACTCGGCGCTGGTCGCGCCGGTCGCGGTCGGCGACGGCGCCTATGTGGGCTCAGGTTCGGTCATCACGGCGGATGTGCCGCCAGACTCGCTGGCCCTGGGGCGCGGCCGCCAGATCATTAAGGAAGGCTGGGCATCGCGCTTGCGCGCGCTCAAATCGATCGTCAAAAAGAAGGCCAATGCGCGCGACTGACGGATGGAATGTCCGTGGCCACGGGTTAATGGCAGTCCCTGCGGTGTCATCGGCCGCAACCTTATTTGATTGGGCAAAAGCCGCGGCCCCACTTTAACCATTAACATCCAGAAAGCAGTAATCAGTCGTCGGTATCCGGTAGCGGCGGTCTGAACAGGTAACGATCTTCAACTGATCCTGTCAGCTGCGCCCGGAAGGGGGCCTTACTTTCAGATGTGTGGAATTGTCGGAATCATCGGCAACGAAGCGGCTGCGCCGCAACTTGTCAGCGCGCTCCGGCGCCTCGAATACCGCGGCTACGATTTCGCCGGTGTCGCCACCCTCGAGCATGGCGTACTGACGCGACGGCGCGCCGAAGGCAAGCTGAAGAATCTGGAACAGCGTCTCAGTCGCGAACCGCTGACCGGCACGATCGGGATCGGTCACACGCGCTGGGCGACGCACGGCCGGCCGACCGAGAACAACGCCCATCCGCACGCGACCGAAAAGCTTGCGGTGGTGCACAACGGCATCATCGAGAATTTCGCCGAATTGCGGCGCGAGCTGGAGGCCAAGGGCGCCAAGTTCGCCACCGAGACCGACACCGAGGTGGTGGCGCATCTGGTCACGGAGGAAATGAAGCGCGGCGCCTCGCCGGTCGAAGCCGTCAAACGCGCGCTGCCGCGGCTGCGCGGCGCGTTCGCGCTCGCCTTCCTGTTCTCCGGCGAAGAAAATCTGTTGATCGGCGCGCGCAAAGGTTCGCCCCTTGCCATCGGTTTTGGCAACGGCGCCATGTTCGTCGGCTCCGACGCGATTGCACTGGCGCCGTTCACCGACACGGTCAGCTATCTGGAAGACGGCGACTGGGTGATCGTCACCCGGCAGGGCGCCGAGATCCACGACGCCGGCGGCGCCGTCGTGCACCGCGACGTGCTCAAGTCGCAGGCTTCGGTGATGCTCATCGACAAGGGCAATCACCGCCACTTCATGGCGAAGGAAATTCACGAGCAGCCCGAAGTGGTCGGCCACACGCTGTCCAATTATATCGACATGGCGGCCGAACGCGTGGCCCTCCCGACGGCGTTGCCGTTCGATTTCAAAAAACTCGATCGCATCGCGATCGCGGCCTGCGGCACCGCCTACTATGCGGGCATGGTCGCCAAATACTGGTTCGAGCGGTTCGCGCACCTGCCGGTCGAGGTCGATATTGCCTCGGAGTTCCGCTATCGCGATGCGCCGCTTCTGCCGGGCAACCTCTCGATTTTCGTCTCGCAGTCGGGCGAGACCGCCGACACACTGGCCTCGCTTCGCTATGCGCGTGAGCACAAGCAGCACGTCCTCTCCGTCGTCAACGTGCCGAGCTCGACCATCGCGCGCGAAAGCGACATCGTGATGCCGACGCTGGCGGGACCGGAAATCGGCGTGGCGTCGACCAAGGCCTTTACCTGCCAGTTGGCGGCGCTGGCGGCGCTGGCCATCGCTGCCGGCCGCTCCCGCGGGGTGCTGTCGGCGAGCGACGAACAGCGGCTGGTGCACGCGCTCATCGAGGTGCCGCGTCATCTCGCCGAAGCGCTGGCGCTGGAGCCTCATGTCGAGCAGCTCGCGCGCGACCTCTCGAAGTCGCGTGACGTGCTCTATCTCGGCCGCGGCACCAGCTATCCGATCGCGCTCGAAGGCGCGCTCAAACTCAAGGAAATCTCCTACATCCACGCCGAAGGCTATGCGGCCGGCGAACTCAAACATGGCCCGATCGCGCTGATCGACGAAACGACACCGGTCGTTGTGATCGCGCCACACGACAGGGTTTTCGACAAGACCGTTTCCAACATGCAGGAGGTCGCCGCTCGCGGCGGCAAGCTCATCCTGGTGACCGACGCCGCCGGAGCGGAAGCCGCAACGGCGGCGAACTGCCAGCCGCTTGCCACGCTGACGCTGCCGGCGGTGCCCGCAACCGTGTCGCCGCTGGTCTATGCCGTGCCGGTGCAACTGATCGCCTATCACACGGCGGTGCTGCTCGGCACCGATGTCGATCAGCCGCGCAATCTGGCGAAATCGGTGACCGTGGAGTGAACGCGACGGCCGAATGGTCTATGTTGTCGGCGCCGGCGCACCTCTGCTGACAATGGAACCATGGCGAACTCAACCGATCTGAACAAGGCGCAGCCACCCGCCGCAAGAACAGGCTTTGTCAGCCGGCTGCGCAATTATTTTTTGACCGGACTGATTGTCGCCGGACCAGTTGCGGTCACGCTGTATCTCATCTGGTGGTTCGTCACCTGGGTGGACAATTGGGTACGGCCGTTCATTCCAGTGCGCTACCGGCCGGAGACTTATCTGCCGGTCGATATTCCGGGCTTCGGCCTGATTATCGCCTTCGTGGCGTTGACGCTGCTGGGCTTCCTCACCGCAAACCTGGTCGGCAGCAAGCTCGTCGGTCTTGGCGAAAGTCTGCTCAACCGCGTCCCGATCGTGCGGCCGATCTATCGCACCGCGCGGCAGATTTTTCAGACGCTGTTCTCAAATTCGGGATCGAGCTTTCGCAAAGTAGGCCTGGTCGAGTTCCCGGCGCCCGGCATGTGGTCGCTGGTGTTTCTCACCCAATCGCCGAGCGCCGATATTTCGGCCCGCCTGCCTGCGACCGAACACGTCTCCGCCTTCATGCCATGCACGCCGAACCCGACTACCGGATTTTTCTTCTACGTGCCGCGGCGCGATGTGGTCGATCTCGATATTTCGGTCGAGGAAGCGATGCAGCTTTTGATCTCCGCCGGCGTCATCCAGCCAGGTGGCGAGCAGCCGAACTCGCTGGCGTCGCTTGCCGAAACGGCGCGCGCGGCGCAAAGAGCCTCGACGGTCCCGCCGATCGCGCCGGCAAAATAGCCGCAGGTTCAACGGGACGAAGCGCCAGCGTGGTGCGGCGCAGCATCGGTACCAGTCTTGCAAGCGTCACGTAACGACGATCACGGCGCCGCTCAGGGTTTTCCCCGTTCGGCTGGCTTGCAGCCGAAAGTGAGTTTCCTTCGCGTCATCGGTTTGCTAGCCTTCGCGCATTGCAATGAGCTCGGGGGCTCCCATGAACTTCAGCGACTCGATCAAGCTCGGATTCTCCAACTACGTGAATTTCACCGGTCGCGCGTGCCGGTCGGAGTACTGGTACTGGGTGCTGTTCACGGCGCTCGTCAGCGTCGTAACGTTCATCATCGACAGCGTGATCGGCGCTCAGGTGACCAGCACGATCTGGGATCTCGCCACGATCCTGCCGAGCATCGCGATCGGAGTGCGTCGATTGCACGATACCGACCGCAGCGGCTGGTGGCTCTTTCTGTTCCTCATCCCGCTGGTGGGCTTCATCATCCTGATCATCTGGTTCTGCGGCAAAGGCACTGACGGCCCGAACCGTTTCGGCGAAGACCGTCTCGCCGGCATGGCGCCGCCGATTCCGCGCCCGGCCTGATTGCTTATCCCGCGCCCAGCAGTCTGATCGCCTCGTCGCGGGAGAACAGATAGAGCAGGGCGCGCAGCGATTCGCCGCGCGGCGAAGACAACTTTGGATCGCGCGTCAACGTCAGCGCCGCGTCGTCACGCGCGGCGCTGAGGAACTTGCCGTGCACTTCGAGCCGCGCGATGTGGAAGCCGGGAACGCCGCTCTGCCGCGTACCGAGCAGGTCGCCTTCGCCGCGCAGGCGCAAATCTTCTTCGGCAATGCGGAAGCCGTCATCGGTTTCCCGCATGATTGCCAACCGGGCTTTGGCCGTCTCGCCGAGCGGTCCCTTGTAGAGCAGGAGACAGGTCGAGCGTTCGGCGCCGCGTCCGATGCGGCCGCGGAGTTGATGCAGTTGCGCCAGCCCGAACCGCTCGGCGTGCTCGATCACCATGACGCTCGCCTCGGGCACGTCGACGCCGACCTCGATCACGGTCGTCGCCACGAGGAGCCGCGTCTCGCCCGAGGCAAAGCGCGCCATCGCGCGGTCCTTGTCGGGCCCGCGCATCTGGCCGTGGACGATATCGGCGAGCCCGCCGAAGCGCTGCTTGAGTTCGCGGAACCGCTCCTCGGCGGCGGCGAGGTCGACGAGTTCGGATTCTTCGACCAGCGGGCAGACCCAGTAGACGCGGCGGCCTTCATTGAGAGCGCGCGCTACTGCTTCGATGACCTCGTTAAGACGCTCCAGCGGGATGGTGCGGGTATCGATCTTCTGCCGGCCCGCTGGCTTTTCGCGCAATGACGAAACATCCATGTCGCCGAAATAGGTCAGCACGAGCGTGCGCGGGATCGGCGTCGCGGTCAGCACCAACAGATCGACGGCGTTGCCCTTGCGGGCAAGCGCAAGACGCTGATGCACGCCGAAGCGATGCTGCTCGTCGACAATGGCGAGCGCCAGATCGGCGAACTCAACATCGTCCTGGAAGAGCGCATGGGTGCCGACAATCAGATTGATATCGCCGGTCGCCAGCGCGGCCAGAATGTCATCGCGGTCGCGGCCGCGTTCACGACCTGTCAGGATCGTAATCCGCAAACCTGCTTTCTCCGCCAGCGGCGCGATGGTCGAAAAGTGCTGTCGCGCCAGAATTTCGGTCGGCGCCATGATCGCGGCCTGACGGCCGGCTTCGATCACATGCGCGGCGGCGAGCAGCGCCACCACGGTCTTGCCGGACCCGACATCGCCTTGCAGCAACCGCAGCATGCGGGCGGGCTGCGCCAGATCGGCGACGATGTCGGTCACCGCCTGCTGCTGCGACGGCGTGAGCGAATAGGGCAGCGACGCTGTAATGCGCGCGCGCAATCGCCCCTCGGCGGCAGTGCCACGTCCGGCGCGCACACGCTGGTGCGCGCGAAGGAGCGCCAGCGCGAGCTGTCCGGCCAGCAGTTCGTCGTAAGCCAGTCGCGACCACGCCGCGCTTTCCGGCTTGATATCGTCGGGCGTTTCCGGGCGATGCACCCGGCGCAGCGCATCGGCAAAGCTCTCGAAGCCGCTGCGTGCAAGCCAGTCCGCGTCCTGCCATTCGGGTAGCGTTTTTGGCACGCGATCGAGCGCCGCCTCGATCGCGCGGCGAACCTGATTAGGATGCAGGCCCTCAGTGAGCGGATAGACCGGATCGATCAGCGGCAGTTTGGCAAAGCCCGCTTCGTCGACGACACGATCCGGGTGGACCATCTGCAAATGGCCATCATAGAGCTTTGTCGTGCCCGAGACGTAACGGGTTTCGCCTTCGGGAAAGAGCTTTTCGAGGTAATCGCGCCGCGCGTTGAAATAAGTGATGGTCAGCGTGTTGGTGTCGTCGGCGGTGTCGATGTTGTAGGGCGCGCGCGGCCGGTTCGGCGGTGGCGGCCGATGCTCCTCCACCGTGACCGCAACCGTGACCACGGTGTCGGGTACGACCTCGGAAAGCTTGGGCTGGTTGCGGCGATCGACAAAGCCGCTCGGCAGGTGGAACAACAGGTCGATGATGCGCGGCTTGTCGTCCTCGCGCGATAACAGTCGCGCGTAAAGCTTCTCCAGCCGTGGTCCAATGCCCGGCAGGGCCGAGACTGACGCGAACAGCGGGTTGAGGAGCGGGGGGCGCATTGCGGGCCATGACAATCACAAACTCGCCCTCTATATACACCGCGCCCGGCACGTCCGGGCTTTTGGCGTTGAGCAAAATATGACGGAACGATCGAGCGAAGGACTGGATGTGCGGCGGCGGAAACTTCTGTTCCGCGCCTGGCGAAGGGGTGTGCGCGAGACCGATCTCATCGTCGGACGCTTCGCCGATGCGTATATCGAAAAATTCGATGAAGGCGCGCTCGACGAGTTCGAGCGGCTGATCGAAGTGCCGAATGCAAGCCTTTACGCCTGGGTGGTCGGCAGCGAGGCCGTGCCGCCGGATTACGACACCGCCGTCCTGCGCGACATGATCGCGTTCCACGAGACCGCGGAGGCCAAACGGTGACGGCGGTGGTGAAAGCGGGCAACCCGGCGCAGCGTCTGGCCACCGGCCGCCCGCTGCTTCTGGCCGGCGTCGCCGACGGCGCCGAAGGTCTGGTGATTGCCGATCTCGCCCGCGCCATCGCCGCGGGCGACAAGCCCCCGGCCGTCAGTGCGGCCGTGATCTGCCGCGACGGTGCTCGCATGGCGATGCTCCATCGCGCCATCGCGTTTTTCGCACCCGATACCGAAATCCTCGAATTCCCGGCCTGGGATTGCCTGCCCTACGATCGCGTATCGCCGCATGCCGCCGTAGTCGCCCAGCGCATGACGGCGCTGGCGCGGCTGGCGCGCGTGACGGCCCGCACCCGGCCGGCGGTGCTGCTCACCACCGTCAACGCCATTCTGCAGCGCGTGCCGGCGCGCGACACCGTGGCGCGGCAATCGTTAGCCGCGGCGCCCGGCAATCTGCTGTCGATGAACGGCGTCATGCAGTGGCTCGATCTCAACGGCTTCAATCGCGCCTCGACGGTACGTGAGCCCGGCGATTACGCGGTGCGCGGCGGCATCCTCGACCTGTTCGCGCCCGGCATGGGCGAGCCGGTGCGGCTCGATTTTTTCGGCGACACGCTGGAATCCATCCGCAGCTTCGATCCGGAAACGCAGCGCACCAATGCCGAGCTGCGCGCGCTCGATCTGGTGCCGATGGCCGAATTCCAGCTCACGAGCGACACCATCCGCGCGTTCCGCACCGGCTATGTGACGGCATTCGGCGCGGCCACTCCCGACGACATGCTCTACGCCGCCGTCACCGAGGGCCGCCGCTATGCCGGCATGGAGCACTGGCTGCCGCTGTTCCATAAGCAGATGGAAACGCTGTTCGATTATGTGGCGGGAAGCCCCATCGTGCTCGAACCGCTGGCCGAGGAAGCCGCCCACGAGCGGCTCGAACAGATCGCCGACTATTACGAGGCACGGCGCTCGACGCTCGATCAGGACGGCAGCAGCGCGCCCTATAAACCATTGCCGCCAGACGGCTTTATCTCGCCGAAGGCGAATGGCGCGCGCGGCTTGACGGGGCGGCGCTGGCGCAACTGACCCCTTTTGCTGCGCCCGAGGGCACGGCGAATACCATCGATATCGCCGCGCATGCGGGCAAGAATTTCATTGCCGAGCGCAGCGAGCCGAACAAGAACGTGTTCGAAGCGGTCACCGCGCACGTGCAGGCGCTGCAAGCCGGCGGCAAGCGCGTCGCCATCGGGCTGTGGAGCGACGGCTCGCGCGAGCGCATGAGCCACGTGCTCGCCGAGCACGGGTTGCACAATCTCAGCCCGGTCGCCTCGTGGCCGCAGGCGCTGGCGTTGCCGCGCCCGCAGGTGGCGCTAGCCATCCTCGGCATCGAGTTCGGGCTTTGAGACCGCCGACACCGCAGTCATTACCGAAGAAGACATTTTGGGCGAGCGCCTCGTGCGCGCGCGCCGCCAGATCAAGCGCCCGGAAAATTTCATCGCCGAGGTGACAAGCCTTTCGGCCGGCGATCTCGTCGTCCATGTCGATCATGGCATCGGCCGCTTTGTCGGCCTGCGCACCATCGAGGCCGCGGGCGCGCCGCACGATTGCCTCGAGATCCACTATCACGGCGGTGACAAGCTGTTCCTGCCGGTCGAAAATATCGAGCTGTTGTCGCGCTACGGCTCCGAGGACAGCCACGTCGACCTTGACCGGCTCGGCGGCGCCGCCTGGCAGGCGCGCAAAGCGCGGATGAAGAACCGCATCCGCGAGATCGCCGCCGAACTGATCAAGATTGCGGCCGAGCGGCAACTGCACGAAGCGCCGCGGCTCGCAGTCGGCGCCGGCCTCTACGACGAGTTCTGCTCAGGGTTCCCCTACGAGGAGACCGACGACCAGGACGCCGCCATCAAGGCGGTGCTCGACGATCTGTCCGCCGGGCGGCCGATGGATCGGCTCATTTGCGGCGACGTCGGTTTCGGCAAGACCGAAGTAGCACTGCGCGCCGCCTTCGTCGCGGCAATGAACGGCAAGCAGGTCGCAGTCGTGGTGCCGACCACGCTGTTGTCGCGGCAGCATTTCAAGACGTTCTCCGAGCGGCTCAAAGGCTACCCGGTTCATGTCGCCCAGGCATCACGTCTGGTCTCGCCGAAAGAATTGGCCAACGTCAAAAAGGGACTCGCCGATGGCCAAATCGACATCGTCGTCGGCACCCACGCGCTCCTTGGCAAGACGGTCAAGTTCAAGGATCTGGGCCTGGTCGTCGTCGACGAGGAGCAGCATTTCGGCGTCGCCCACAAGGAAAAGCTCAAGACATTGCGCTCCGAAGTGCACGTGCTGACGCTCAGCGCGACCCCGATCCCGCGCACCTTGCAGTTGGCGCTCTCCGGCGTGCGCGAAATGTCGATCATCGCCACCCCGCCGGTCGATCGTCTGGCGGTGCGCACCTTCATCTCGCCGTTCGATCCGGTGGTGGTGCGCGAGGCGCTGTTGCGCGAGCGCTACCGCGGCGGCCAGGCGTTCTACGTTTGCCCGCGCATCGAGGACCTAGCCGAGACCAAGGCGTTTCTGGAAAAGGCCGTGCCGGAAGTGCGCGTCACCGTCGCCCACGGCCAGATGCCGCCGACCGTTCTCGAAGACGTCATGTCGGCGTTCTATGACGGCAAGTACGACGTGCTGCTGTCCACGGCCATCGTCGAATCCGGCCTCGACATTCCGACCGCCAATACGCTGATCGTGCATCGCGCCGACATGTTCGGTCTGGCGCAGATCTATCAGCTGCGCGGCCGCGTCGGCCGCTCGAAGCTGCGCGCCTATGCGCTGCTGACGCTGCCGGCCAAGCGCAAGATCACCCCGCAGGCCGAGCAGCGGCTGAAAGTACTGCAATCGCTCGACACGCTCGGCGCGGGCTTCCAGCTCGCCTCGCACGATCTCGATATCCGCGGCGCCGGCAACCTGCTCGGCGAGGAACAGTCCGGCCACATCAAGGAGGTCGGCTACGAGCTTTATCAGGAGATGCTCGAAGAGGCGGTGATGAGCTTGAAGTCCGGCATCACCACGCCGGTCGCGGAGAAATGGTCGCCGCAGATCACCATCGGCACGCCGGTGCTGATCCCCGAGGATTACGTCAAGGATCTGCCGGTGCGGCTGTCGCTCTACCGGCGGCTGTCCGAGATCGAGGAAGATCGCGACATCGAGGCATTTGCCGCCGAGCTCGTCGACCGCTTCGGCAAGCTGCCCGAGGAGGTCGACTATCTGTTGCAGATCGTCGCCATCAAGGCGCTGTGCCGCCGCGCCAACGTGGAAAAGATCGAGGTCGGCCCCAAGGGCGCCGTGCTCTCGTTCCGCGACAACATTTTCTCAAACCCTGACGGACTCATCTCCTACATCGCCAAGCACCCCGAAGGCGCCCGTGTGCGTCCGGACATGAAGGTGGTGTTCTTCGACGAATGGGAAGCGCCGAAGGCGAGACTCAAGGGCGCCACCGGCATTCTGCGCGTGCTGGCTGGGCTCGCGGAGAAGGGCAAGAAGGCGGCGTAACTTTTCGTTCGGCGTCCGCGAAAAATTCCCGTTAACACGCTGAATTGAATAATATTTTCGTGACGCCATGTTTACGCGGCGCGCTCTTGTGCGGCGCACAATCTGTCGTATCTCGCAGCGTGGAGGGGCTGGACTCTGCAAGATTGAACGAGGATTGGACCAATGAAAACGCCAAACACGAAAGCGCTCCTGACTGCCGCTGTAGCGGCTCTCGGCATCGCCGCGACGCTCACGAATCCGGCATTCGCGCAGCAGCGCGAAGCGCATCATCAGCGGGTACAGCGATCGGACGACCCGCCGCTCTACAATGCTGCCCCGGGCCCGGCTGCAAATTCGGACATTCCGTATTACGGCAACGCGCCCTACGACCAGCGCGACGATTGGTGAGGAAATAACGAGCAAAAGGGTAGGGCGGATTAGCCGAAAGGCGTAATCCGCCGCTTTTGCCGAAATGGCGGAATACGTTTCGCTATTCCGCCCTACGCAGCATCCCGCATCGACCGAAACGTGATCGAATAACGCAACGCATCGACCGCGGGGATACTGTGCTCCCATTCCCAGCGGGACGGACCGCGCATCAGATAGATCGAGCGGCGATCAACGCGCAGCGAGGCACGCTCCCAGCCCGCGTCGCGCTTTCTGCGCAGGCGGAAGGTGCACGACGACGACAGCGAGATGCCGATCACGTCGTCGTAGTGTGGACGGTCGCGATGCCAGCCAATCGAGGTGCCGGGCCGGTATTCGGTGACGAGCGCGTGCGCCAACCGGTCGGCCGGAAGCCCGGCAAACACGGCGGCGCGGTCGCGCAACGGCAGCAGGAAGTCCGGCATCGACGCCGCCGTCTGCAAGCCACTGCCGTTATAATCGTAGCGAAAGCCAAACGGCACGACGCGGCGCTTGCCCAGGAAGCCGTGAAACTCGAATTCCTTGAACGGCAGGTCGGCGAAGGCTTCGACCAGCCGCGCCTCCTCGGCGGCATCGATTAGGTCCGGCGCATAGCGGAAGCCAGCCGGCATCGACAAATGCGCGGGTAGCTCAAGCGACCCAAAGAGGTCGAACTGCGCGGCGTTTGCCGGTTTCGTATTCGCTCGGACGGGCATCAGGTGAGCAGATAGGCGTCCCATAACCGGTCCGCAAACGCAGCTCGTGTGTTGATCGTGGCAATTATTTACGAGAACAACAGGAGCACTATTCCTAAAACCGCCAACGACAGACCGGGCATGATGGTTCTTTTCAGGGAGTTTTCCATGCCGTAGCGTCGGTTGAGCGCTACCTGTAGGACAATGAGAAGTGCTCCCACAAATATAAGGAACAATCCGCCGACCAACGCGAGGGTTTTCGGCTCCATGAATTTGCGCCCCTTGCTCAATTTGCCGCATGAAATGGATGCGACGTTCGACAACGTATCGCGGCACCCGTGCCGCCATAATCGCGCCGAGACACTAGCCAAATGTGCTTCGCAAGCCAAATGTGCGTCGCAGCTACAAGCCTGCGCGCAATTTGGATACCCAACCTGGTGCCCGCAAATCACCGAGCTGACGCGTGCCAAGTGCTCTAGGTTGGAACTCGATCCATCGCCCGGGCGTTTTCACATCATGACGACCGGCTTACCCATCCCACTACACCTGCTTCGTGAGCCCTTGTTTCGGCTTCTCGCCATCAATCTGTCTATCGGCATAGCCGCCGCCGTCCTCATGCTCGGTGGATTGCTGACGCTCAATCCGGGCCGGCTGCGCGACCTCATCATGGCCGACCAGTCGCCGTTTCTCGCGGCGGGACTCTTGATATTCGGCCTGGTCATCACCTTCGGCAGCGTCGCCATGGGCACCGCGATCATGGCCGTCAGCCGCGGCGACCGCGGCCGCTAGCGCCGCGCCGCCTTCTGCCGCCACAACAATAAGTGCGTCATTGCGTGCGTAGCGATGCTTCGCCGCCACGCTCCTCGCAATCACACGCCATGACGAAGGGCCGCCAAGCCGTTACAAGAGCCAGCAATGGAACGGGCGAAGGGAGCGAACACCACGATGACCTCCGAAGAAGAGCTGGCGATCTGTCTGCGGCTGCAACATCTCGAGGCGGCGTATTGGTACGACGTCGACACCAACGCCGGCGCCGGCGCGTATGAATTCTACGCCGAGGATGGCGTGTTCGACATGGGGCTTGGCTCCAAGCCCCATCGCGGGCGCGCTGCCGTGCAACAGTTCTATGCGTGGCGGCGGTCACGCGGGGCGCGTACCGCGCGCCACGTCGTCACCAACTTCCAGGTCCGAGTCAAAGGCCCGGGCGAGGCGACATTGCTATGCATCATGAGCCTGTACGCTGCCGACGGCGAGCCGATCCTGCCGTCGCTGCCGGCCATCATGATCGCCGATGTCATTGCTGCGTACGTACGGGACGGCGCCGGCGCGTGGCTTGTGCGTTCACGCGCGCTCAAGCCGGTCTTCATGGGCGGCGCGGCGCCCACCATCATGACGGAGAAATAGCGGCGACCGACCCGCTAGGACGTCGCGATGATGTCCTTGAATTTCTTCAGCGCGTCCGCCGGCGCTTTGGCCGCATCGGCGATCTGCGCCCGCACCGCATCGCCGTCGATCGGGTCGACCGCGTATTTCATCTTGTCGGCGTCGTCGAGAAAACCCGGATCTTTCGCCATCGCCATGAAGCCGGATTGCAGCGCGGCCAATCGCTCGGGCGGCACGCCGGAGGGCGCGAGCACCGGCAGCGCGATGAAGAACGGCAGTTCGGCAAAATTGAGAAACTGACGCTCGGCCGGCTCGTGCACCAGTTCGCGCGCGGTCGGCACGTCGGACAGATCGGGATGCCGCGTCTTGCGCCCGAACTGCACGAGGGCCGTGACCGCCTTGTCGCGCCACAGATCGGCCGCCGCCACCTTGACCGCGCTCCAGTCGGCGAACAGCCCATCGACCTCGCCGCGGCGCAGCGCCAGAAAGATCGGCGCCGTGCCCTCGTAGCCGCGCACGATCTCGAAATCGAGCTTGAACAGATTCTTGGCGACCAGCGCAAAGATCAAGTTGGCAGAGCCGGCGCGGCCGGAGCCCAGTTTGATCTTCAGGTTAGGCTTCTGCAGATCGGCGAGCGTCTTGATGCCGCTTTTGGCGTTGATCAGGAGAATGTAGGCATCGTCAGCGTAGGCCGAGACGCTGCCGATCCAGGAAAGCTTCAGCGGATCGAACTTGATGCTCTGATAATTGATCAGGGCGTATTGCGGCACGGCGCGCTGCACCACGCCGATGACGCTGCCGTCGTTCTGCGCGCCGAAAGCGAACCGGTTCGCAAGCCCGATGCCGCCTGCGTTCGGCTGGTTTTCCACGATGATGCGCGGCTTGCCCGGGATGTGCTCGCCGAGATGCCGGGCGACGAGGCGCGCGCCGATGTCGTAATAGGCTCCGGGACCGAACGGCACGATCAGCGTTATGGTGCGGCCGGCATAGAACGCTTCCGCGCTTTGCGCGGCCGCAGTTCGTGTCATGCCGGAGAGCGCGCCAAGCCCGGAAACCGCGCCGGCTGCGCCAAGCATGAGTTCCCGGCGTGTCAGCCTTGCCGATAAGCTCATCGTGTCTCCTCAAGCGCCTTGTTATGAACGTCCGGCATACACTGTTACGTTACAGCAGATTAGCCTGAGGGGATGATGGGCAAAGCATTGTTCGAGAAAATCTGGGATGCGCATCTGGTCCACGACCTCGGCGACGGGTTTGGCCTGATATTTGTCGATTGCCAGCTTTTGACGGAGCTCGCCGCACCGCAATTCGACCAGCTGGAAAAGCGCGGACTGGCGCTGTTGCATCCCGAATGCACCTTTGCCGTGTCGGATCACACGGTGCCAACCTTGCGTAAGGCAGGGGGAAGTGCCACCGAACGTGCGACCAGCTGGACGCGGGCGATGCGGGAGAAGGCGGACAAATTCGGCTTTACCCATTTCGACGTTGACAGCCCGATGCAGGGCATCAGCAGCGTGGTCGCTCCGGAAGCCGGGCTGGCGCTGCCCGGCTCCACATTCACCGTGCTCGACAGCCACTCCTGCACCGTCGGCGCGCTCGGTGTCGCCGCCTGGGCATCGTGCGCCGGCGACGTGCTGCATACGCTCGCGACGCAAACCAGCATTCTGAAAAAACCGCCGCTGATGCGGATCGCGCTGACCGGCAAGCCCGGCAACGGCGTGACCCCGAAGGACATCATGCTCAACGTCATCCGCCAGCTCGGCATCGCCGGCGCGGCGGGCTGTGCGGTCGAATTTGCCGGGCCGGTCATCCGCGACATGCCGATGGAAGGCCGGTTCACGGTCTGCAACATGGCTGTGGAGCTGGGTTCGCGTTTTGCCTTCATCGCACCCGATCAAACGACCTTCGATTACCTCAAGGGCCGGCCTTACGCGCCGCGCGGGACGGAGTGGGATGCGGCGGTGCGTGACTGGACCGGCCTTGTCTCCGATGCCGATGCGCGGTTCGAGCGCGACACCAGCATTGATGTCTCGGCCGTCGAGCCGCATATCACCTGGGGCGCAAGCCCGCAGGACGTGATCGGCATCGGCGAGCGCATTCCCGATCCGGCGCGCGAAAGCGATCCGCAGCGCCGGGCGGCGATCGAAGCCGCGCTCACCTATACGGCGCTTCATCCCGGCGCCGCCCTGGCGGGGACCCCGATCGATTTCGTCTTCATCGGTTCGTGCGCCAACAATCGCATTTCCGATCTGCGGTCGGCGGCGGCGGTCGCGCGCGGCCGCAAGGTTGCCGACAGTGTCACCGCCTGGGTCATTCCCGGCTCGCAAGCCGTCAAGAAAGAGGCGGAAGCCGAGGGACTCGACAGCATTTTTCGCGCCGCCGGCTTCAATTGGGGCGAGCCGGGCTGTTCGATGTGCGGCGGGCAGGGCAACGGCTTTACCGAAATTCTCAAGCCGCGCATGCGCGCGGTGTCCACGATCAACCGCAACTTCCCGAACCGGCAGGGGCCGAACTCGATCACCCATCTGGCGAGCCCCGCAATGGCGGCAGCCGCGGCCGTGTGCGGCGAGATCGTCGACGTTCGCCGCCTCGCGGTGCAGGAGTAAACCGCCATGACACACATGTTCGGAACAAATTGTCGGGCGCCGCAGCGCCGCTGCCGCGCGACAACGTCGACGCCATGATGATCGCGCCCCGCACGCCCGCAGAAAAGGGTGGCGCCGCGACACAAGGCGGCGCCGAAACGGTGCGCCCCGCCGATCTGTTTGCTCATCTGCGCTTCCCGGGCGGGAACGAAGATCCTGAATTCGTGCTGAACCGGCGCGAATTTGCCGAAGCGAAATTTCTCATTGCCGGACGCAATTTCGGCTGCGGCAGCGCGCGCGAGCACGCGGTGTGGGCGCTGCGCGCCTTCGGCATTGTGGCCGTCGTCGCGCCGAGTTTTGGCGCGCTGTTCTACGGCAACTGTTTCAAGAACGGGCTGGTCCCGATCGAGCTGCCGTCGGCGGACGTTGAAAGGCTGATGCAGGAAGCTGCTCCCGGAGCGCCAGCCGCGATGTTCACACTCAACATCGCGCAACGAACATTCGCATCACCAGGCGGCCCCAGCATCAAGTTCAGCCTTCCCGAGTTTCGTTCTCGCCAGCTGATCGACGGGCTCGACGAGATCGACATGACGCTCCGCCAACGCGATCGTATTGCCGCGTTTCGCGCCGAACGCGGTCGCGGCCAGACCCTGGCTGCAACGGAGCGTGCGATGACGGACGGCGCGCAACGGCCTGCGACCTACGCTAAATGCTACGAGCAGGCGCCCGATCGCGTTGACGCCGCCGGCACGCAAAGCTGGATCACCCGATCCGGCAATATGGTGGTGGTCGTCGCCCGCGCCAAATCCGGGACGGCGATCGAGCGCGCCGACAATCCCGATGAGTCCATGCTGCTGCTGCCGAGCGGCGTGAATGCGCAGATCGAAGCGGGCGGCGAAAGCATTACAGCTGCGGGCGACAGCCTCACTATCCTGCCGCCCGGATCGAGCCGGATCACGCTGCGCAATGCTGGATATTTTGTTCGCATTTGCTCCAGCCAGGCGACGGATTTGGCTGCCGCGGCCTCAAACAGCCGCACCTACGCGGACGGCGCGCCGGAACTTGCGCCGATCGTGCCGTGGCCCGATCCGGTCGGCGGCTTTCGGCTGCGCCACTATCCGCTCGCCGAGATCGCCAGCCCCGATCCGTCGCCGCTCAAGATGCGGCTGTTTCGCTCGACCAATCTGATGATCAATGTGTTTCTGCCGTGGCCGCAGCCGCGCGACGAAACCAAGCTCAGCCCGCACGCGCATGACGATTTCGAGCAGATTTCGCTGGCGCTGGAAGGTACCTTTGCGCACCACCTGCGCTATCCGTGGACGCCCGACAAAACGACTTGGCGCGACGACGAGCATGTCGTGTTCGGCAGTCCATCGCTGCTGGTCATCCCGGCGCGCGTCATCCATACGTCGCACAATATCGGCGATGGCGTCGCGCGCCTGGTCGATATCTTCGCTCCACCGCGGCTCGATTTTTCGCGCCGCGACGGATTTGTGCTCAATGCGAACGACTATCCGATGCCATGAGCGGGGCTGGGAAGATGTTACGCCCTCAGCCGCGCTTGCCCTGCGGCGCTGCGCGCGATGGCGTGGGCGAGATATTCCGGCGATTGCGCGCCGGTGACGATGAGGCCGCCGCCGAAGATGAAGGTGGGCACGCCGTCGATGCCGGCTTCCTTGGCGCTGCTGGCTTCGCCCTCGATGCGGTCGACGTCGGCGTCGCTCGCCAGCAGGCGGCGCACCAGATCGCCGTCCATGCCGCAATCGACAGCGGCCTGGATCAGCACCTTGGGGTCGCTGAGATCGCCGCCCTCGGCGAAATAAAGCTCCATCAGCCGCTGTTTGACGCGCGCCGGATCGGAGACGCTGCGCGACCACAGAATGAGGCGATGGCAGTCGATCGTGTTGGGCTGGCGCGAGATCTTCGCCGGCGCGTAAGGCAGTCCCTCGAGCGCCGCCGCTGCAGCGACCCGCTCGGCGATCGTCTCGTAGCGCTCGGCTGAGCCGAACTTGGTTTCGAGATAGGTCCGCCGGTCGATGCCTTCGCGCGGAATCCAGTCGTTGAGGAAATACGGCCGCCAGTTGATGCTTACATCAATATCGGAGTTGAGCGCGATCGCGCCCTCCAGGCGGTGCTTGCCGATGTAGCACCAGGGGCACACCACATCCGAGACGACCTCGACATGGGTGGCCGAACGCGCCGCAAACTCCGCCATGGATAAACCCTTCGAATTCGCTTCGATGCGCGAAGCTAGCCCATGTTCCGGCGGCTTGGGAAATGACCCGCCAAGCGTCGTTGGGTCCAGGCGTCCGACCTAGCCGGCGATGCCGACCACGCGAGAAATAAGGGAATCGATGCTGTCGTTAGGCCGCAATGTGGCGAGTGTCACTGCCGCATCGATGCCGACGCGCTTGCGGTCCGGCGCCATGGTGGTGTTTTTCAGGATGCTGGCGAGCCGGCGGGCCACAACATGCGCGGCGCGCAGGTCGGTATCGGTGAACACCGCGAAGATCGAATTGTCGGCTTCCCGGCAGGCGAAATCGACCTGCCGCATCAGCCGGCTGAGCAGCCGCGCCGCATCGACACCGCTGCGCCGGTCACTGCCGTTGAACGAAAAGCGCGCAATGGAAAGGCCGACGCCGCGCTTTTCGGCATCGCCGACGGCGCGGTTGAGATCGCGCCAGAATGCCTCGTGGCCGAGGAGCCCGGTATCGGGATCGATCATCCCCTTGGCATCGAGCGATTTGAGCATGCGGCGAAGCCGTTCCCCGAACGCATGCAGCCGCACATAAGGCAGAAAGCGTTCGACCAGACGCTGCGGTCCCTCCGTGATGCGCTCGAGGTTCGGCAGATGCTCGGCAAATCGCCCGATCGATCCCGGATGGCCGGCCAGCATGGCAACTGGCAGATCGCGGAAACGTACATTCTCGGCCATGACGGTCAGAAGCGCGTCGACGATACGCGGCCCAAAGCCATCGCCGATCACGACGCCGTCAATTTCCCGGGCCTGCAGGGCGCGCGCCGCGTTCTCGACGCTCAGCGCGCCGATGACCCCGACGCGCTCGCCAACGACGACCGAGAGCGTCGGATAGGAGCGGCCGCGGCCGGCGAGCAGGACGCTCGCTTCGTCGAGTGGATCGCTCGTCGGCAGTTCAGGCGGGGCTTCGCCCGTGACTGGCAAGCGTCTGGATGCGGCGCAGCACTGTGCTGTGCAGCGCGCGGATGCGCTGCGCGGAGGCGAGGCGGCTGGCGAGGCGGCCAGCGGGAGCGCTTGCGGCAATCGACAGTACATCGGGCAGGATCGCGCCACCGTCCTCGCGGGTGCGCGCCACAACCGGGATGAATGGCCCGGTCCGCGCCTTGAGCCGATCGGCGAGCGCCGTAACGCGCGCCGAGTTGGCGCATGCGTCGGCCAGCACCAGCGCTTCAGGATCGACCTTCGTCACCGCGCGCTCGACGTCGGCCCAAGCCGCTTCAATAACGGGAAAGGCACCAGCGGCGCGTAGCGCCTCGACGAGGTCTGCCGCCTGGGTGTCGGCGACGACGACGATCGGACCTTGCAACGGCATGAAGATTTGCCTGGGAGGGCCAAAATTTCGCGGTGTCGGGTGGAACCATGTCAAAGCGCTGTTAACGGGCCGTTAAATGCAACTTTGAAACCCGCCTGAAATCAGAAGGTTAGACGGGGCACGGGCTTTTAACGAAACCGCAAAGTCACAAAAATTCCTTGCTTGCAACGTAACCCCGTCTCAAACGGTCGTTTGAATTTCAATCGTCCGTTTGAGGAAAAAAATGAGGTGCGCCATGTTGGCGATGGAATTGACCCGACCGACCGCTAACTACTCGACCGATCTGCCGCTTTGTCCAAACTGCGGTAGGCCGATGTCGCTCATCCGCGCGACACCACGAGCAGGGGGACTTCCCGATCTGTGCGTCTTCAAGTGCGGCGAGTGCGGCGTGTGGCTAAGTGAAGGCGCCGGCGAGCGGCCCACTGTTTAATTCTGCGCGAGCGCGGTGCTCGCACACCGGTTAGCGGCTATACCAGCGCCGGCTCGCTCGGCTCAGCTCTGGCGCGGAATGCGGCGGTGACGATCGGATTGACACCGACCGCCGTGAGCGCGGCCTGCACGACCTCACGATTGGCGGAGTTGCCGACCAATCGCTGACCGAGCACCGGATCGGGCAAGGTGGTCAGCGTAGCGCCACTGTCGATCCGACCGATCGCTTCCTGCAACTCATGCAGCGGCAAACGATAGCCGCCGACGCTGATCATGCCGGCGGGCGCGCCGGTCACGATGAGGGATCTGCCGCCGTCGTCGACGCGACAAGCGTAACCGGTGTCGACCAGACCGGTTTGATCGATTGTGACATGCGGCAGACCGGACCGCTCGATGCCAGGCGGAAAAGCGTGGCGCGGCACCATGGGGCCGCGCAATCCGACTGTGCCCGCCAGCCGTCGCCACGACCTCGCCGACGATAACGCCGCCGCTGCCATCGCGCGGCGCCGTAACCGGTCCGAGCGGGATCGGCGCCGGCCGACCGTCGGTGCCGCGCCGGCCCACCAGCAGACCGGCTTCGCCGAAAATCGGCGCATCGACCAAAATCGTATTGCTCGCGGGCCAGACCGGACTGTCGTGCAGCCGCTCCGGCGAGCGCCAAGCGCCGATGATGGCGCCCCGGTCGTCATGGGCGAAGGCGCCGGTCTGCGCCACATGGAGGGCAAGCGCGCCAGGCATGACGAGCATTTGGCACGCTTCATCGCGCCGCTGCCGCGCCAATACGTCGGCGTCATAGCGATGATGCAAGCAGAGCGTACCGGCGCTGAGCAGCCAGGGCAGCAGCACGAGACTTACGCCAGCGAACGAAGACGCGGTCATCGTCGACAGGATATGGGCGCCCTGGGTGAGGCGGCTCTCGAGCGTCGCGCCGAGCCCACCGGCAATCATTTCCAGATGATTGCGCGCCACCGGCACGATGCCGTTGTTGCCGACCTCGAAGGTGATGAGTTCGACATGGGCCGCCGCGTTACTGAGCCGATCACGGTCAAGCGGCGGAAACTGTTCGCGCGTCCCGGCTGTCAGCAACTCGTCGAACGGCACGACGCCGTCGGGCAGTTTTGGGCCGAAAGCACACACATAGCGGATTGAAAACAGTTCGGAGGCGATCCGCATCGCCAACTGGCAATGACTGAACCCGTCAGCACGCCCGCAGGTAATCATCGCCTTGGCGCCGATGCGGCCGAGCGCCGCGACCGCATCGGCGCGGCGCCACAACAGCGGCAGTGGCGCAGCGATCATGCCGGCGCGCATCACGCCGAGAATGGCCAGGATACTTTCGACCGTATTGGGCAACTGAATGCCGACGATGGCATCGGCGGCCAACCCCATCCCGGTCAATCGCGCCGCAATCGCCGAGACGGCGCGATCCGCCTGCGCATAAGTCAGTCGCCGCGGCGCGCCGTCGGTGAAAGCCGTGCGATTGGGCGCGTCGATGAGCGCCAACACATCGGGTTGACGCTGCGCGATACGGTGAAACACCTCGTCGAGGCTGGCGCGGCGCTGCCCTTGCGGCGTGGCCATGGTGGGAGAGGCGGGATCGCCGAGAATCATGGCTGCACCTGCGCCGCAGGCTTTCGCCACCACGTTTCCGGCAAATAGCCGAAGAGTGAGGTTTGCGCCGGATGCTCGACATAAGCCCAGCGCGCCACCCATTGGTCGGGAAGATAAAACAGCGGCACGACGTAACAGCCGGAGATGAGAACGCGATCCAGCGCGCGCACCGCGTCGACGAATTCGGCGCGGCCGCGCGCCTTGAGAAGTGCAGCAATCATAGCATCGACGGCCGGGCTGCGCACGCCCATATAGTTGCGCGACCCCTGCTCATCTGCCGCGGCCGAGCCGAAATAAAAGCTTTGCTCATTGCCGGGCGAGAGCGACTGTTCCCAGCGGAACTCGATCATGTCGAAGTCGAATGACAACAGTCGCTGCTGGTATTGCACGTCATCGACCAGCCGCACCTTGGCGTCGATGCCGGCGCGGCCGAGATTATGAGCAAATGCGATCGCCAGTCTCTCGTCGTCGCGATTGGCGACCATGATCTCGAAGCTCAATTGCTGGCCGGTCGTGCGATTGCGCAACGTGGTGCCCTGCAACGCGTAACCCGCCGATTCCAAAAGCGTGAGCGCCTGGCGCAGCGCAGTGCGGTCGTGGCCGGAGCCGTCGGTCACCGGCGGCGACCAGGCTCCGTCGAGCACATCGGGACGCACGGCGCCGGGAAACGGCGCCAGCAGCGTGCGCTCGTCCGCGTCGGCTGGCCGATGAAAGGCCGACAGTTCTGAATCATCGAAGAAGCTCGCGCTGCGCTTATAAAGACCGTAGAAAAAATTGCGGTTGATCCACTCGAAATCGAACAACAGCGAAATCGCCTGGCGGACGCGAATATCAGCGAACATCGGACGCCGAGTGTTGAAAACGTAATCCGAGGCCGGCTTGGGCTGACCGTCAGTGAATGATTCTTTGACAACGCGCCCGGCGCGCGCGGCCGGAAAAACGTATTGCGTCTGCCAGCGTGTCGGATCCAGCTCGGTACGCACGTCGTAGAGACCAGCCTTGAACGCCTCAAAATACGAGTTGGCGTCGCGATAATAGTCGAGGCGCACCTCGTCGAAATTCCACAGGCCACGATTGATCGGCAGCGCCTTGCCCCAGTAATTCGGATCGCGCTTGAAGGTGATGCTTTTGCCGACCTGAACATCCGATACAACGTAGGGGCCAGTGCCGATCGGCTTTGCCAGCGTCGTTTGTTCGAAGTTAGCCACGTCGATGGTGTGCTTGGGCAACACCGGCATCAAGCCGAGGATGAGCGGCAATTCGCGATTGTCGCCGGCGAGATCGAAGCGGACGGTATATTTGTCGAGAATTTCTGCGCGCAGGACTTTGGAATAATAAGCGCGGTGGTTGGGACGGCCATGGTCGCGCAGCAGTTGCCAGGAAAACACTACATCGTCCGCGGTCACCGGCACACCATCCGAGAAGTGCGCAGTTGGATCGATGCCGAACGTCACGTAGTCGCGCGCGTCATCGGTCTCGACGCTGCGCGCGAGCAGCGCATAGAGCGTGAACGGCTCGTCATAGCCGCGCGCCAAAAGGCTTTCGTACACGAAGCCCCGAACCGCCTGCACCGAGAGTCCAAGGACGATAAGCGGGTTGAGACTGTCGAAGGTGCCAAGCATCCCCTCAACCAGCCGGCCTCCCTTGGGCGCCTCCGCGTTGACGTAGGGCATCGCGGCGAAATTCTCCGGCAACGCCGGCGCACCGTGCATGGCTATGGCATAAGCGGCTTGGGCGGCTGGGAAGCCGGCTGTGATAACCCACAGGGCGGCGCAGAGTGCGACGCAGGCAGCGCGGCGCGCCGTCATTATGGGTCGAATGGACAGCAATCTAAGCCCTGCGGAGAGGTCCCTGGCCGGGACCGCGAGGGATGTATCACAGTTCGTCCCGAGCGCGCCGCCGGTGAGTGCGGAAAGCTGTCGCGGAGGCGGCTTATCAACGTTTTTTGCCGCCGGACTTTATCGTATGGCGCAATTGAGCTATTTGGCGGAAAGGGGGTGCGTCACGCTGTTGCCGTAATCTGCGTCGAATGACCGTCAAACCGGGAGCACCCACGCGACGGGCGCAGTTACGACACAGGGGTTGCCCGGTTTCGGAACACTCAAGCGATATCTGAGCAGGCGGGGGCGACCTGCGTCAGTTCGCGGCCACAGCACGAAAGAAGGACTGCATCGCATGATCTATCGCAACGCGTGGGCACCGGCACAGCCGGATGGCCGCACGATCGGCGTTCTTGCCAAGACGCTTGCCAAGTCGGCAGCCGTTGCAGTCGCGCTCGCCATGGCACTGTCTTCAGCAGCCTTGGCTCAGCAGCCCAAAAAACCGGCACCCAAGAAGCCGCCGGCAGCACCGGCCCAACAGCAGCCTGCGCCACCGCCCGGACAGCAGGATCAGGTCCAGTTGATCTATTCGCCGTGGACCAAGTTCTGCCTCAAGAACAAGGATCCGCAACCCAAGCAGGTCTGCTTCACCGGCAAGGACGCCCGGATCGAATTGGGCATGCCAGTGGTCGCCGCCGTGTTGATTGAGCCGCAGGGCGATCCGAAGAAGATACTGCGCGTGACGCTGCCGCTCGGCATGCAGCTCATTCACGGGACCCGGGTCATTATCGACCAGGGGACGCCGATGACTGCGCCCTATGTGATCTGCTTCACCAACGGCTGTATGGCTGACTACGAAGCTAGTCCGCAGATGGTCGAGCAGTTGAAGAAGGGCCACGGCCTCGTCGTGCAGGCCATCAATGCCAACGCCCAGCCGATCAGCCTGGTGTTGCCGCTGGCCGATTTCGCCAAGGCCTATGACGGCCCGCCGACCGATCCGAAAGTGTTCGAGGCCCAGCAGCAGAAGTTGCAGGAAGAGCTGCAGAAGCGCGCCGAGGAAGCGCGCAAGAAACTCGAAGGCGGTCAGCCGGGCGCATCGGCTGCGCCAGTACCGGGCAAGACCCAATAAGTCTCAAGCGAGAGATCGGCGCCGGTGTTTAGTGGCGCATGGTGGAGCGAGGGCGGTAACCGCCCTTGCCGTCTTTGATGAACTCCTCGGCGACCTGCGGATGGCGCACCGGTTCGCCGGTGGTGTCGGGCAAAAGATTCTGTTCGGAGACGTAGGCGACGTACTCGGTCTCGTCGTTCTCGGCAAACAGGTGATAAAACGGCTGGTCCTTGTGCGGCCGCACTTCAGCGGGGATCGAACTCGTACCATTCGTCGGTGTTGTCGAATACCGGATCGATGTCGAACACCACGCCGCGAAATGGATAGAGGCGGTGGCGGACGACTTGGCCGATCTGGAACTTCGCGATCCGAATCCTGTCCATGGTTTTTAGCTAAGCGCCGGTAGCGCAGTTTGGCAATGCCGCATTGCCGTCATGCAATGACGGGATTGTGGCAGGTCGCGGGCAAAGTCCTGAACACCTATTCATCGGCATCGCGAGACTACAACCCGTAGCGCGCCGCCATGGCGGGGTCCTTCGCGGCGACGAGTCGCGCGAGGTCGACCAGAACCTTGGCCTGTTTCCAGGTCGCGTCGTCCTGCATCTTGCCGTCGATCATGACCGCGCCGCTGCCGTCCGGCATGGCGGCGAGAATCTTCTTTGCGAACGCCACCTCGCCGGGGTCCGGCGAAAATACCCGCTTGGCGATCGGCACCTGGCTCGGGTGCAGCGTCCACGCGCCGGCACAGCCCAAAAGAAACGCGTTGCGGAACTGCGCCTCGCAGGCCGCGCTGTCGGCAAAATCGCCGAACGGTCCGTAAAACGGCTTGATGCCGGCGGCCGCGCAGGCATCGACCATCTTGGCGATCGTGTAGTGCCAGAGATCCTGCTGAGAAGCGGCGCGCGGCGTATCGGCGTTTCCGGCGTCGGCCAAAACCTTGTAATCGGGGTGGCCGCCGCCAACGCGCGTTGTCTTCATCGCCCGCGACGCGGCGAGATCCGCAGGGCCGAGGCTGATGCCATGCATGCGCGGCGAGGCGGCCGCGATCGCCGCAACATTGTTGACGCCCTGCGCCGTCTCCAGAATGGCATGTATCAGGATCGGCTTTTTGATCGCGTGTTTGGCTTCGAGCTGGGCGAGCAGTTGATCGAGGTAATGGATATCCCATTCGCCCTCAACCTTCGGCAGCATTATGACATCGAGTTTCTGGCCGACGGCGCCGACGATCTGACAGATGTCGTCGAGCACCCAGGGCGAATTCAACGCATTGATCCTCGTCCACAATCCGGTCTCGCCGAATTCGCATGCTTGCGCCATGGCGATAAAGCCGCTGCGCGCGGCTTCCTTGGCGTCGACGGGTACGGCGTCTTCGAGATTGCCGAGCACGACATCCACTTCACGAATAAGTTCCGGCACCTTGGCGCGGACCTTTTCGTTATGCGGCGGCACGAAATGAATCATGCGCTCAAGCCGCGGCGGCAATTCGCGCAGCGGCGTTGGCGCGCCTATGGCCAGCGGCTGGTAGTAATTCCGCGGCAGCTTCATACGCGAATCCTAAAATGAACGGTTGAGAGCGCCAAGCCGATTTCTACGCCACACCTGCCTACGAAATGGCCCTGCGTCACATTACACCAACTCGCCACGCATCAGCCGCGGCTGAGAGGCCGCCGGCATGACGCCTTCGCGCATCAGTGCGCGGCGCAAAGGGCCAACGCGATCGGCAAGGTAGAGCGACAGGCCGCGCAGCCCGTGCAACGGCACAAAACCGGCGAGCAGGCTGCGATTGAGGAGATCGACCGCAAACGTCCGGCTCATGATATCGGCACGGCGCGCGGTCTCGTAGCGAGCGAGTACATTTGGCGCGCCGGCGTCTTGGCCCGCCCGCCGCGCGTCGGCGACAATCTCGGCGATAGCGGCCGCGTCGCGCAGGCCGAGGTTTAATCCTTGCGCACCGATCGGGGGCACCACGTGGGCTGCCTCGCCGACGAGAGCAATGCGGCCCCGCGCAACCGCATCCGCGGTCTCGACGGCGAGTGGAAACAGCCCGCGGCCGGGTTCGACGCGCATGCGCCCGAGCAGCGAATGGGCGCGGCGCTCGATGTCCTCGCCGAGGGCGTCATCGGCGGTGGCAGCCAGCCTTTGCGCATCCTCGGGCGCCAGCACACAAACCAGGCTCGAACGCCGGCCGGGCAGGGGCACAAGCGTGAATGGACCGCTCTCGGTGTGAAATTCCGTCGAAATATCGTTGTGCGGCCGCGCGTGTTCGAGATTGAGCGTGAGCGCCGCTTGCGGATAGGTACGCCGCCGTGTGCCGATGCCGGCGGCGGTACGGCATAGCGAACGCGATCCGTCCGCACCGATAACCAGTCGCGCGCGCAGCGCGCCGCCTGCATGCTCGATCGTTACGCCTGCTTCATCGCTCTCGATCACGAGCGCCGGCGCCGCCACGCGCGGCAACTTGGTCGCCTCGGCTCGCGCTTCAAGCGCTGCGACGAGATGCCGGTTCTCGATATTGTAACCGAAGGCGTCGAGCCCGATTTCCTCGGCGGCAAACGATACCTCCGGGGCGCGCAGGAGACGGGCCGTATCGTCGATCATGCGCATTTTGCGCAGCGCCGCCGCGTCGGGGAGACACGCGGGCCATACGCCAAGTGTGTCCAGCGCCGCGACCGAACCGGCCAGAAGCGCCGTGGTGCGATGATCGGGCCCGGCATGCGGCGCAACCAGCACCGTTTCGACGCCGGCGGCCGCGAGCGCGATGGCGCAGACCAGACCGGCGGGGCCGCCGCCGATTACTGCCACTTCGGTGGATTGCACGCCTGCACTCACATTCGGCCTCTCGCCGGCCGACGGGCCGACCGGTCACAGTACCAACAACGCGGCGATTGCGCACGGCGGACAGGCTCCCTAACCTCGCGCCGCCAAAGCAAATCCGGAAGGCCAATGGATCCGATCCATACGCCGCGACAGGCGGTGACGCCGCTGACCGTCGCCGCCTTCGCTGTCCACGTATTCACCGCTTGCGGCGCCGGCTGCGCGCTCCTCGCATTGATCGCAGCCGTGGGCGGCAAGTGGCCGCAAATGTTTGTCTGGCTGGGCGTGGCGCTGTTCATTGACGGTATTGACGGAACGTTTGCGCGCCGCCTTCGGGTTGCCGAGGTTCTGCCGCGCTGGTCGGGCGACATCCTCGACCTCGTCGTCGATGTGATGAACTACGTGTTCGTGCCCGCCTATGCGGTTGCTGCCGGCGGGCTTTTGCCGCCATCCGTCGCCACCGTGCTTGGCGTCGTCATCGTGGTCACCGGTTCGCTCTATTTCGCCGATCGCTGGATGAAAACCGCCGACTACTATTTTCGCGGCTTTCCGGCGGTATGGAACGTCGCGGCGTTCTATCTGTTCGTGCTCAAGCTGCCGCCCTGGCTCGCCGCGCTGTCAATTCTCATGCTGGCGGCGCTGACCTTTGTGCCGATCCATTTTATTCACCCGGTGCGCATTGCCCACTTGCGCGCGCTCACGACCGCTGCGCTTGTGTTGTGGGCAATGCTTGCGCTGGTCACCGTATTCAAAGACCTCGCCCCCGGATTCTGGGTTGTGGCCGCATTATGTGGGCTGGCAATCTACTTCCTCGGCATCGGATTTCTGCGCCGGCATCACCCCTAGCGCTTCCGCACTGAAACATATCTCATAGGAGTCATCCCATGACGCGACCCGTTCTCCTGATCGCCGGTGGCGGCCGCGGCATCGGCGCCGCAACGGCGCGGTTTGCCGGCGAACGCGGCTACGATGTCGCGATTAATTACATCAAGCGCGCTGCCGATGCCGCGGCGGTTGCCGAGGCGGTGCAAAAATCAGGCGGCCGCGCGGTCACCTTGCAGGGCGACATGGCCAAGGAGGACGATATCATTCGCGTGTTCGACGAGACGACGCGCGCGCTCGGCCCGATCACGCATTTCGTGCATAGCGCCGGCGTCGGCGGCAAGAATTCGCGGCTCGATGCCGCCAGCGCAGAAACCATCCGTGAAGTGCTGGACATCAATCTGTTCGGCGCGCTTATCTGCGCGCGCGAAGCGGTGCGCCGCATGTCGACCAGCCACGGCGGCACGGGCGGCTCGATCGTACTCCTATCGTCAATCGCTGCGGTGACCGGCGGCGCGACCGAATATGTGTTCTATGCCGCTGCGAAGGGCGGCGTCGATGCACTAACGAACGGCCTGGCGCGCGAGGTGGCCAAGGAGGGCATTCGCGTCAACGCTATCCGGCCGGGCCCGACCGATACTGAAATCCACGAACCAGGACGTTTGGCGCGGATCACGCCGCTGCTGCCGATGGGACGTCCCGGTGAGCCTGACGAGATCGCGGAAGCGGTGCTGTTCCTGCTGTCGGACGCGGCGTCATACATTTCGGGCGCCGTGCTCAATGTTTCGGGCGCGCGCTGAGCGTCGGTTTCCAGCCGCCTTGTGTTCGATCTCGCGCTGCCTATGATCCCGGCCGAACTCGCACAGGGTGTGAAAACGAGCTTTTGACAGGAGATGAACATGGTCGCTGCAGTACGCGTACATAAGGTCGGCGGACCCGAGGTCCTGACGTTTGAAGAGATCGAGCTGCCGGCGCTCGCACAAGGACAAGTCAGGGTCAAGCAACATGCGGCCGGCGTCAATTTCATCGACACCTATTTCCGCATGGGCATGTATCCGTCGCCGGTCGGCCTGCCGTTCACCGCGGGCAACGAAGGCGCGGGCGAAGTCATCGCGGTCGGTCCCGGCGTGACCGACCTCAAGGTCGGTGATCGGGTCGCCTATGTGGTGGCGCTTGGCTGCTACGCGAGCGAACGCATTGTCCCGGCCGACCGCGCGGTAAAACTGCCGGCCAATATCAGCTACGAGCAGGCCGCCGCGATGATGCTCAAGGGGATGACGGCCGAGTATCTGCTGCGCCGGACATTCAGAGTCGAGAAGGGCATGAACGTGTTCGTCCACGCCGCAGCCGGCGGCGTCGGTCTGATCCTGTGCCAATGGGCCAATCATCTCGGCGCCACCGTGATCGGCACCGTCGGCTCGAAGGAGAAAGCCGCGCTCGCCAAAGCGAACGGCTGCCATCACACGATCCTTTATCGGGATGAGGACTTTGCGGCGCGCGCCAAGGAGATTACCGGCGGCAAGCTGTGCGAAGTCGTCTACGACGGGATCGGCAAGACCACGTTCCCGGGCTCGCTCGATTGCCTCAAGCCGCTCGGCTATTTCGTCAGCTACGGCAGCGCATCCGGGCAGATCGATGCATTCAACATCAACATTCTGCAGACCAAGGGCTCGCTGTTCGCAACGCGGCCGACGCTGAACACCTATGCGGCGAAACGTGAAGATCTGGTCTCGATCGCCAACGGCCTGTTCGACGTTGTCGGCAAGGGCGCGGTGAAAATTCCGATCCAGCAGAAATACGCGCTCAAGGATGCCGCCAAAGCGCACCGTGATCTCGAGGGCCGCGCCACCACGGGCTCGTCCATCCTGCTGCCGTGACGCTGGGCTGTCCGAAAAGCGCCAAAGGCCCATGACGATCCCATGACCATCCGAGGCCATCTGGCGGCCGCAATGCCCTATCTGGCGACGTTTGCCTGGGCATTCGTCGCCTTTGTGGCAGCGCAGATCGCGGCTCTCGCCGTGCTGCTGTGGTACCGCGGCAGCCTTGGTGCCGTCCTCGCGGCGCCCTACGACGGCGCCGTCGTCACGCTGTCGGTTCTGGTGCTCAATCCGGTTTCGGTGGCCGTGCTGCTGCTGGCGGCGCGGCTCCGCAGCGCCGAGCCGCTCGAATTCCTGGGCCTGGTTTGGCCACGCCCCGGCACAGCAATAGTCGGCGCCATCGGCATCCTTGTAATCATCGGTGCCACGGACGCACTGCTGTTCGTCAGCGGGCGGGCGGTCGTGTCGACGTTTCAGGTGGTGTCCTACACCAGCGCCGCCGCCGAAGGCTGGCTGCCGCTGATGTGGTTCGCAACTGTCATCGTCGCGCCGGCCGGCGAAGAGATCATGTTTCGCGGCTATTTGTTTCGCGGCTGGATCCATTCGCAGCGTGGCGCATGGATCGGCATCCCGCTGATTTCCCTGTTATGGATGGGATTGCACGTTCAGTACGACTGGACCGGCATGGCGGAGATATTGGCCGCCGGCCTGTATCTCGGCTGGATGCGTTGGCGTTCCGGCTCGACGCTGCTGACCTTTCTGCTGCATGCCTTGTTCAACCTCGAAGGCATGTTTGAAACGCTGGCGCAGGTGAAACATCTCTTCTGATGGAGTGCTCGGCATTGCCTCAGCGGGCGCGCCGTCCCTTCGGATCGAAAAGGGCGCCGAATGGGCCCGACGACGGCGCTCTTCCTCCCGACGGGCCGTCTTCACGCCGACGCCGCGGCACCGCAATGACCGGTTCGGCGAAACGGGAAAGTTCAGCCACGGTATCGTCGAGCGGCACAGTTGAGCCCGCCGTCTCGCTGACGATGGTCGCCAAAACGTTCATGTCGCGCCGGTAAAGCGAGTCGAGTGCCGTGAGCGTGTGGCTGATCGTGCCGAGATAACTGCCGGCCACCAGAATGAGCGGCAGGCGGAGCGCCATCATCACGTCCAGGATGGTGCGCTCGCCATCGAGCGGCACCATGATGCCGCCGACGCCTTCGATCAGCAGAAGATCACGCCGCTGCTCGACCGCGCTTTGGCAGAAAGCGATGACGTCGTCGACATTGATGCTGCGCTGCTCGCGATGCGCGGCCATGTCGGGCGACAGCGGCGCCCGAAACCGCCACGGCGAAATGCGCTCGATCGAGTCGGGCGTGACCGACACGCCAAGCGCCCGCAACAGGAGGCCCGGATCGCTGTTGCCGGCCTGCGCCGGATCGAAGCCGCTGACCACCGGTTTGATCGCCTCGACGAAGCGGCCCATCTGACGGAAATGGCCGATCAGCGAGGCCGCGACGTAAGTCTTGCCGACATCCGTGCCGGTGGCGGTGATGAAGATCGCGGTCACGGACACCTCGTGACGCGGCGCCGCACGCTTTCGACGAGCCGCTCGATCTCGGCGTCGGGATGCTGGGCCGTAAAGGCAAAGCGTAGTCGCGCGGTGCCGCGCGGTACGGTCGGCGGCCTGATGCCGACGACCAGAAAGCCGTCGTCTTCGAGGGACCGCGCCGCCGCCATGGTCGCATCGCTGTCGCCGAGGATCAGCGGCACGATGGCGCTCTGCGGTTCCGGCAGATTAAGAGCTCGGGTAAAAAGGCCCGCTTTGCGCAATGGCTCGGCCACGTAGGCCTTGTCGTTCTCGATGATGTCGAGCGCCGTGATAGCGGCCGCCACCACCGGCGGCGGCAACCCGGTCGAATAGATGAAGGTGCGGGCGCGCGTGCGCATCAGGTCGATGACCGCCTGCGAGGCGCACAAATAGCCCCCATAGGCCCCGATCGCCTTCGACAGCGTGCCCATTTGCAGCGGCACGTCGGCCGGACCGGCATTGCCATTGGCGAAGCTCGATCCGCGCCCGCCGCCAACCACGCCCAAGCCATGCGCGTCGTCCGCGAGGAGCCAAGCGTCGAATCGCCTGGCCACATTTGCCAAGTCGTGCAGCGGCGCAACATCGCCGTCCATAGAAAAGACGCCGTCGGTCACAAGAAGCGCGCGCGGATGACCGGCGCGATGGGCACTCAAAAGGATTTCGGCATGAGCGGCTTCGGCGTGGCGGTACGTCTGGACGGTAGCGCCGCTGAGCTTGGCTCCGGCGTGAATGCAGGCGTGCGACAACTCGTCGACAACGATCAGGTCCTTGGCCCCCACCAGGGCGGGAATAATCCCGGCATTGGCGAGGTAGCCGGAGCCAAACACACAGGCCGCTTCCGTTGCTTTCAGCCGTGCCAGCCGTGTTTCGAGTTCGGCATTAAGCGGGTGGTTTCCAGTCACCAATCGCGACGCGCCGGCGCCAATGCCGTAACGTTCCGCAGCTTCGACAGCCGCCTTGATGACGGTGGGGTGCTGGCTAAGATTGAGGTAATCGTTGCAGGAAAAGGAAATCAGGCGGCGTCCGGCGCGCTCGACGTAAATGCCATCGCGCGCCGTCACCACCGGTGTGCGGCGCAGCCGTGCATCATCCAACGCCGCAAGTTTGCGGCTCGCATAATCGTCAAGTGAGCGCATTGCGACGGCATGAAAGCGCCTAATGTCGAGTAACACCAGCAAAAACAGTCAGTTCGGGGAAAACGTTGCACCGGATTGGCTGCATGACGGGCTTGATCACGTCTGGCTGCCCTACACGCAGATGAAGACCGCAAGCCCGCCACTTGCGGTGGCCGCGACCCGCGGCAGCCGCATTGTGCTCGCCGACGGCCGCGAGCTGATCGACGGCATCGCCTCGTGGTGGACGGCCTGCCACGGCTATAACCACCCTCACATCCGGGCTGCGGTCGAGCGCCAGTTCAAAACGATGCCGCACGTCATGTTCGGCGGCTTGGTGCACGTGCAGGCGCTCACCCTGGCACAGCGGCTATCGGCGCTCTTGGCGCCAGCCGATCTCGGCCGCGTCTTCTTCAGCGAGTCAGGTTCGGTTGCGGTCGAAGTCGCGCTGAAAATGGCGGTCCAGTATTGGCGCAATCGCGGGGTTCGCGAGCGCACACGCATCGTCTCGTTTACCGGCGGCTATCACGGCGACACGACGGGCGCGATGGCGGTCTCCGATCCGAAAGACAGCATGCACGCGGCGTTCCGCGGGCTGCTACCGCAGCAGATCACGCTCGATCTGCCGACCGACGAGGCGAGCGAAACGGCATTCGCGGCGGTCCTTGCGGAGAGAGCCGGCGAGATCGCTGCGATCATTGTCGAGCCTTTGGTGCAAGGCGCGGGCGGCATGCGGTTTCACGCGCCGCAGGTACTACGCACATTGCGCGCCGCGGCCGACCGCTACGACATTCTGCTGATCTTCGACGAAATCTTCACCGGCTTCGGCCGCACCGGTTCGTTGTTTGCTTTCCAGGCAGCCGGCGTCGTTCCCGACATCCTCACAATTGGCAAGGCGCTGACCGGCGGCACGCTGCCGCTTGCCGCGACGCTCGCGAGCCAAAAGGTGTTCGAGGCATTCTGGTCGGACGATCCCGCGCATGCGCTGATGCATGGGCCGACCTTCATGGCCAATGCGCTCGCCTGCGCGGCGGCCAACGCTTCGCTCGACCTGTTTAATCGTGAGCCCCGGCTCGACCAGGTCGAGAAAATTTCAATCGCGTTGACCCGCGATTTGGCTGTTTGCAAGGACATGCCCGGGGTCAAAGACGTCCGCGTGCAGGGAGCGATCGGCGTTGTCGAACTCGACCGCATCGGCGATCTCAACGCCTGGCGCCAACGCTTTGGAGGTGAGGGTGTTTTTATCCGCCCGTTCGGCTCGATCGTGTACCTGACGCCGGCTTTCACCATCGAGCCCGGCGAACTTGCCACGCTCACGACTGCCTTGACCCGTGTGGTTGCCGAACTGGGCCGAACGTAGCCGGGGCGGGGAGACGACCTTCAGTAGCCGACAACGGTGCCGTGCAGATCGTAGGCCTCTGCGCGCTCGATCTTGACGTTCGCGATTTCCCCGACACGCAACGGCCGCCGGCTTCTGACAAAGACGGTCCCGTCGATTTGCGGTGCGTCGCCCTTGGTCCGCCCCTTCGCACCGGAAGGACCAGCCTCGTCAATGATGACCTGCTCGTTGCGGCCGACCTTGCGCTTGAGTCGCTTGTGCGAAATCGCCTGCTGGTGCGCCATGAGCCGGTTCCAGCGCTCTTCCTTGACGGGGTCCGGTATGGGCGCACCGAGGTCGTTCGCCACAGCGCCGTCGACCGCCTCGTAGCGAAAGCAACCAACGCGATCGAGTTCGGCCTCGCTCAGCCAGTCCAGCAACAACTCAAAGTCCTGCTCTGTCTCGCCAGGAAAGCCGACGATGAACGTCGAGCGAAGGGTGAGGCTCGGACACTCCGTACGCCATTCCCGGATGCGCTCGAGCGTACGTTCCTGCGCAGCCGGGCGGCGCATGCGCTTGAGGACGTCCGGGCTCGCGTGCTGGAACGGCACGTCGAGGTACGGCAGCACCTTGCCGTCTGCCATCAGTTGGATCACGTCGCCGACATGGGGATACGGATAAACGTAGTGCAGCCTCACCCAGACGCCGAGTTCGCCGAGTTCCCGCGCCAGATCGACAAACTTCGCCCGCACCTCGCGCCCCTTCCAAGAGCTGGTCGCATATTTCAGGTCGATGCCGTAGGCCGAGGTGTCTTGCGAGATGACCAGGATTTCCTTCACGCCCGCCGCCGCCAACCGTTCGGCTTCGCGCAGCACGTCGGCCGCCGGCCGGGATACCAGGTCGCCACGCAGCTTCGGAATGATGCAGAACGTACAGCGATTATTGCAACCCTCTGAAATCTTTAGATAAGCGTAATGCCGGGGGGTGAGCTTGACGCCTTCCGGAGGAATCAAATCTGTGTAGGGATCGTGCGGTGGCGGAGCGGCGCGGTGAACTGCCTCCAGCACGCTCTCGTATTGCTGCGGGCCGCTGACCGCGAGGACGCCCGGATGCACTGCTGGTGATCTTTTCCGGCTCCGCGCCCATGCAGCCCGTGACAATGACCTTGCCGTTTTCCGCCATCGCGGAGCCGATGGCGGACAGTGACTCCGCCTGGGCGCTGTCGAGAAAACCGCAGGTATTGACGATGGCGAGATCTGCGCCGGCGTGCTCGCGCGCCAGTTCATAACCCTCGGCGCGCAGCCGGGTGATGATGCGCTCGGAGTTGACCAGCGCCTTCGGGCAGCCGAGCGAAACGAAGGAAATGCGGGCAGGGCGGTTCATGCTGACGTCGTGTTCCGGAATGGCGCTGTGCGTAGCAGTCTCTGCGCGGGTTCGATAGACTGATTGGGCGGATTTTGCGGCCAACGACGCAGTCAATCGCGCGAAACGCCGCAAAGCCGTCATGTGGGGAGGATTGCCATGAATTGCACGATCGGCCGCTTCGGCGCCGTATTGCTGTCGCTGGTTTCGTTCGGCCTTCTCGCCAATCCGGCGCGAGCCGAGATCAAGACCCAATGGGTCGACTACACGCAAGGCGGAACGGCCCTGCAGGGTTATCTCGCCTATGACGACGGCGTGGCCGGCAAGCGGCCCGGTATCCTGCTGCTGCATCGTCGCGACGGCATGTCGGAACTGACGCTGCAAAACGCCCAGATGTACGCCCGTCAGGGCTATGTAGTGTTTGCCCCTGACATCTTCGGCAAGACTGTCCGCCCAACGACAGTCGCCGAGCAGGAAGTGCAGTCCCGCCTTTACAGCGGCGATCGTCCGCTGATGCGGGCGCGAGCAACGGCTGGACTCGACGTACTGCTCAAGAACCCGATGGTCGACACCGCGAAAATCGCCATCGTCGGATATTGCTTTGGCGGCGAGGTCGCCATCGAGCTCGCCGAAACCGGGGCGCCGATTCTCGGCAGTGTCGCCATTCACGGCTCATTCCGCGGCTTTCCCGCCGACGCAGCCAAAAACATCAAGGGCCGGGTGCTGATCCTGCACGGCGCCAACGACCCGGTCGCGCCGCTTCCCGAAGTCGTGGCACTGATCAATCAGTTGGGCGCTGCCAAGGTCGGATGGGAACTGCAGCTTTACAGCGGCACCGCGCACGGCTTTTCGACCCCGAAAGATGCCGCCGAACAGCGCGCCGACGAGCAATCCAAATTCGCGACTGCGCGCTTCTTCCGTCAGGTCTTCGGGCTGTAAGCGACGCCCAGCAAGGGGCGCGGTACCATGCGGTTGCCTGATCCGCCTCTCCTCGTCGTCAGCTGACCGCCGGCAGGCGCGAACGCCGCTCGCCGCCGTGGTTGCCGCCGCGCTCAGTGCTGGCTGCCGCTGGATCAGTTTGCGCGAGAAGGATTTGCCCGAGGACGAGCAAATCATCCTGGCGCGGCAACTGCTGCCGCGGGTGCGCGCCGCTGGCGCCCGTTTGCTGCTGCACGGCGAGGCGCGGCTCGCTGCGCTCGCCGGAGCGGATGGTGTGCATTTGCCGGCCGGCAGCGAACCTGCCGCCGCCCGCGCCCTGCTGGGGCCGCAAAAGCTGATCGGCGTCTCCATCCACACCGTGCCGGAAGCCGAGGCGATAGATCCGGCACAGGTCGATTACGCGCTTGCGGGGCCGACCTTTGAGACGGCAAGCAAACCCGGCTATGGCCCGGAAATCGGCCGCAAGGGCCTTGCCGAAATCGTGCGCGCCGCGCGCGTTCCGGTGCTCGCGATCGGCGGCATCAATGCGGCGCGCGTCGCCGAGCTTATTACGGCCGGCGCTTCCGGCATCGCGGCCATGGGTGGCGTGATGCGGTCCACTGACCCGGCGCGAGAGGTCGGCGGGCTCATCGCCACGCTGACCGGAGCGCTGGCTATCCACGCGCCCGATAAGTGCTGACGCCCTGATCCGGCGCCCAGACGCCGGACGGCAGCTTTCCGGCCTGCCAGAACACATCGATTGGCATGCCGCCGCGCGGGTGAAAGTAGCCGCCGATGCGCAGCCACTTGGGCTTGAGCAGCCCGACCAGCTTCTTGCCGATCGCGACCGTGCATTCCTCATGGAACGCACCGTGATTGCGGAAACTATTCAGATAAAGCTTGAGCGACTTGGACTCCACCAGCCAGCTGCGCGGTACGTAGTCGATGACCAGTGTGGCAAAGTCGGGCTGGCCGGTGACCGGGCACATCACGGTGAATTCCGGGAAGGTGAAGCGGGCGACGTAATTCGTATCGGGATGCGGATTCGACACACGGTCAAGCTTGGCCTCGCTAGGCGAGGCAGGGATCGCCGTGGACCGGCCGAGCTGGAGTGAGCCTTTTTTTGGCATGGCGCACTGCATGCCTTGCTTTGACCGGGCATGACAAGGGGCTCAGGGGTCCTGTAGAAGGCCTCGTCATTACGGTTCGGACCGGGAGCAAGCATGACCGCCATTGTCGATATCATCGGCCGCGAAATTCTCGACAGCCGGGGCAATCCCACCGTGGAAGTCGACGTGGTGCTGGAGGACGGCTCCCGCGGCCGCGCTGGGGTGCCCTCGGGGGCCTCGACTGGCGCCCACGAGGCGGTCGAACTCCGCGACGGCGACAAGAAGCGCTATCTCGGCAAGGGCGTGAGAACCGCGGTCGAAGCCGTCAACAGTGAGCTTTTCGACGCATTGTCCGGCATGGACGCGGAGGCCCAGGTCAAAATCGATCAGACCATGATCGCACTCGACGGTACGTCCGAATAAAGGCAGGCTCGGCGCCAACGCCATTCTCGGGGTATCGCTCGCGGTCGCGAAGGCAGCAGCCGCGGCCAATAACCTGCCGCTCTACCGCTATGTCGGCGGGACGTCGGCGCGACTTTTGCCGGTGCCGATGATGAACATCGTCAATGGCGGCGTGCATGCCGACAATCCGATCGACTTCCAGGAATTCATGATCGTACCGTTCGGCTTTGCGTCGTTCGCGGAGGCCCTGCGCGCGGGTTCAGAGATTTTCCACACGCTGCGCGGCGCCCTGAAGGATGCGGGTCACAACACCAACGTGGGCGATGAGGGCGGTTTCGCGCCGAACTTGTCTTCGGCGGAGGAGGCGCTCGATTTCGTCATCAGAGCGATCGAGAAGGCTGGCTACAAGCCAGGCAAAGATGTCGCGCTGGCGCTCGACCCGGCCTCGACCGAATTCTTCAAAGACGATGCCTATGTCTATGCAGGCGAGGGCAACAAGAAGCGCTCGCGGCAGGAGCAGGCCAAATACCTTGCCGCGCTTGTCGACCGCTATCCAATAGTTTCGATCGAAGACGGGATGGCGGAGGACGACATCGCGGGCTGGAAGCTGGTGACGCAAGCGATTGGTGACCGATGCCAGCTTGTCGGCGACGATCTGTTCGTCACCAATGTGAAACGGCTTGCTGACGGCATCACGGGGCACTACGCCAACTCGATCCTCATCAAAGTAAACCAGATCGGCACGCTGACCGAGACACTGGCCGCGGTCGAAATGGCGCATAAGGCGGGCTACACGGCGGTAATGTCGCACCGTTCTGGCGAAACCGAAGACGCAACCATCGCCGACCTCGCCGTTGCCACAAATTGCGGGCAGATCAAGACCGGTTCGCTGGCGCGCGCCGATCGCACGGCCAAGTACAACCAGTTGCTGCGCATCGAGGAGCAATTGGGAGCGCAGGCCGCCTTTGCGGGACGGGCCGCCTTCAGGGCTTTAGGCTGAACGGAACGCTGCGCGCCTTGTCCGGCGGCGGCGATCGGGGCTATACGGCCAGCCGTTCGGGGCCGCAACGCGAGGTTCTATCGATGGACCAGACGGTAGGGTTGGGGGTCGGAGACCGAAGACTGGCGGTCGAACGCTTGCGCGATTTCGTCGTCACATCGGTTGACGCGGCGCTGCCGAGCGATGCGCCGTTCACCCACCTGGTGCTGGATCGCGTTTTTCCCGACGACATCTACGCCGCCATGTTGGCCAACATGCCGGAGACGCGTGACTATCGGCCGATGCATGGCCGCGCCAAAGGTCTCGATCTCGAGGACGGCACGCACACACGAGTGAAGATCGATCTTTATCCCGAGTACATCCGCCACCTGCCGGCGCAGAAGCGCGTTGTGTGGGATGTCGTCGGTCGCGCTTTGTGTTCGGCCGCGGTTCGCGATGCCTTCGTGCGCCGGCTGGCGCCGGCACTGCAGCGCCGCTTTGGACCGTCCTACGGCAAGGTCGGGATGTATCCAATTCCGGTGCTGACGCGCGATATCACCGGTTATCTGATCACACCGCATCCCGACACGCGGTGGAAGGGCATTACCGTGCAGCTGTATCTGCCGCGCGACCAGTCGATCGCGCACGTCGGCACGATCTTTCATCAGGTCCTGCCCGACGGCTCGCTGAAGAAAACGAAGCAAATGAAGTTCGCGCCCAATACCGGTTATGCATTCGCGGTCGGCACCGATACTTGGCATTCGGCTGACGTACTTGGCCCAGAGGTGAAGACGCGCGACAGCATTCTCTTGACCTATTTCGTCGACGCCGGCGTGGTCCGTATCCTACGCAATCGCGGCAAGCGGCTGGGCAATTTCATACTCAGCGAGATTCGCAACGTCCTGCCGTAGAGTTCCCAGACGGCTCTCGCCGCGTTCATTAAATCCGTCTTAAGCGCCGCTTGGGCATGATGGCCGCATGGTCACCCGCAAGCGGCTTCGCTCTATTCTCAGCGCGCTCGGCCTCTATGTTATGGCCGGGCTGTTGATCGGTTATTTCGGCGTCAACGCCTATAACGGGAATCACGGACTCAAGGCCCGGGAGGATATCGACCGGCAGACCGCGACGCTGTCGGCCGAACTCGGAATCCTGCAAGCGGACCGCAAGCAATGGGAGCGGCGCGTCGCGCTGCTCCGCTCCGACAATATCGACCCCGATATGCTCGACGAGCGCTGCCCGCGCGCTGCTCGACTATGTCGATCGCCGGCGACCTCATCATGATGATCAAGCCGGACAAGCCTGCCGCCGACCCGACCGGCCCTTGAACTCGAGCCGCCTCATTCCCGAAATTGAGTTTTGTGACAAGGATTTGCGCACAGGCGCCAATCCCCAGGATAAGCGTCGCCGACTTCCGCAAGGGGGCGAAGTCGGCTATGAGTTAGCCGCCCGAAATCCTTCGAGGGACACGATGGCCGTTGCCGCAACCAGATCAGCCGAACAAGGCGTCCAAGACCTCCGGCCCGTCGAATGGGCGAAGCAGCAAGACATTGCGGAATTCACCAAGGAACAAGAGTTTCACGCGCTGCGGCAGATGCTGCTGATCCGGCGGTTCGAGGAGAAAGCCGGCCAGATGTACGGCATGGGCCTGATCGGCGGGTTCTGCCACCTCTACATCGGCCAGGAAGCGGTCGTCGTCGGCATGAAGATGGCGATGGTGGACGGCGATCAGATGATCACCGGTTATCGCGATCACGGCCACATGCTTGCCTGCGGCATGGACCCGAAAGGCGTCATGGCGGAACTCACCGGCCGGCGCGGCGGCTATTCCAAGGGCAAGGGCGGCTCGATGCATATGTTCTCGACCGAGAAGAATTTTTTCGGCGGGCACGGCATCGTCGGCGCGCAGGTTCCAATCGGAACGGGCCTCGCCTTCGCCAACAAGTATCGCGGCAATAATAGCGTCAGCCTGACCTTCTTCGGCGACGGCGCCGCCAACCAGGGGCAGGTCTACGAAAGTTTCAATATGGCGGAGCTGTGGAAGCTTCCGGTGATCTTCGTCATCGAGAATAACCGCTACGCCATGGGCACGGCGGTGACGCGCTCATCGGCGCAGACCGATTTCTCCAAGCGCGGACTTTCCTTCAACATTCCGGGCAGGCAGGTCGACGGCATGGATGTGCGCGCCGTGAAGGCCGCCTCCGAGGAAGCGCTGGCCTGGTGCCGCTCCGGCAAGGGGCCGACCATTCTCGAAATGATGACCTACCGCTACCGGGGCCATTCGATGTCCGATCCGGCCAAATACCGGACCAAGGAAGAGGTCGACAAGGTCCGCACCGAGCACGATCCGATCGAGCAGGTACGCAAGCGGCTCATTGACCGCAAATGGGCCGCCGAAGACGAACTCAAAAAAATCGACGCTTCGGTTCGCGCCGTCGTCAACGAGGCCTCCGAATTTGCCACGCACGATGCCGAGCCTGATCCGAGCGAACTCTACACCGACGTCTACCGCTAAGTTCCCTTAAAAGTCGCAGGCCGGCGCGCACCCGCAGCCCGGCATGACGATTGACGAGTTGCCTCCATGCCGACCCCGATCCTGATGCCTGCTTTGTCGCCAACGATGGAGAAGGGCAACCTCGCCAAATGGCTCAAGAAGGAAGGCGACGCCGTCAAATCCGGCGACGTGATCGCGGAGATCGAAACCGACAAGGCCACCATGGAGGTCGAGGCGGTCGACGAAGGCACGCTCGGCAAGATCCTGGTGCCGGAAGGCACCAATGATGTCGCCGTCAATACGCCGATCGCGATGATCCTCGGCGAAGGCGAAGACGCGGCCGCGCTCAAGAACGGCCAGACCGCACAGGCGGCGACGACCGCGCCGGCGCGTCAGGATAAGGCCGCCGAATCCGCGCCACCCGCAGCCAGCAAGGCTGCCGAGCTCCGCCGCCGGCGCTCGCCGAAGACTGGAACGGTTCAGGCGCCGGCAAGCGCCGCCGCGCCCGAACCCGAAGTGCCGGAAGGCACCGAGATGGCCACCATGACGATGCGCGAGGCGCTGCGCGATGCGATGGCCGAAGAGATGCGCCGCGATCCCGACGTCTTCGTCATGGGCGAGGAGGTCGCCGAATATCAAGGCGCCTACAAGGTGACGCAGGGACTGCTCGAAGAATTCGGCGCGCGCCGTGTTATCGATACGCCGATCACCGAGCACGGCTTTGCCGGCCTCGGCGTCGGCGCGGCGCTCGCGGGCCTCAAACCCATCGTCGAATTCATGACCTTCAATTTCGCCATGCAGGCCATGGACCAGCTCATCAACTCGGCGGCCAAGACGCCCTACATGTCCGGCGGGCAGATCAAGGTGTCGATCGTGTTCCGCGGGCCGAACGGGCCGGCGTCGCGCGTCGCCGCCCAGCACAGCCAGGACTATTCGTCCTGGTACTCGCATATTCCGGGCGTCAAGGTGATCGCGCCATCGACCGCCGCCGACGCCAAGGGCCTGCTCAAGGCCGCGATCCGCGATCCCAACCCGGTGATATTTCTGGAAAACGAAATTCTCTACGGCCATTCCTCGCCGGTGCCGAAGCTCGACGATTACGTGCTGCCGATCGGCCGCGCCCGGGTGGTGCGCAGCGGCACCGACGTGACCATCGTTGCCTGGTCGATGGGCATGAGCTATGCGCTCAAGGCCGCCGACGAACTGGCGAAGGACAACATCTCGGCCGAGGTGATCGATCTGCGCACGCTCAAGCCGATGGATTCCGACACCATCGTCGAGTCGGTGAAGAAGACCGGGCGGCTGGTCACTGTCGAAGAAGGCTGGAAGCAGTCCGGCGTCGGCGCCGAGATCGCCGCGCGCATGATGACGGACGCGTTCGATTATCTCGACGCGCCGGTCGTAGCGCGTATGCGGCAAGGATGTGCCGATGCCGTATGCGGCCAATCTGGAAAAGCTGGCGCTGCCTTCGGTCGCCGAAGTCGTCGAGGCGGCCAAGGCCGTCTGTTATCGCTAACCCGCGCTTGTGATTTAGCTCGCCATGCCCATCAACATTCTCATGCCGGCACTGTCGCCCACGATGGAGAAGGGCAACCTTGCCAAATGGCTGAAGAAAGAAGGCGAGGCGGTCAAGACCGGCGACGTGATCGCCGAGATCGAGACCGACAAGGCGACGATGGAATACGAGTCCGTCGATGACGGCGTGATGGCCAAGATCGTGGTGCCGGAAGGCACCAGCGATGTGCCGGTCAATCAGCTCATCGCCGTGCTGGCGCAAGAAGGCGAGGACGTGAAGGCTGCCGCCGCTGCGGCGGGAAAGGGCGCCGCGCCCGCACCCAGCGCTACTGCCCCTGCACCCCAACCTGCTTCCCCAGCGGCCCCGCAAGCGACCAATGCGGCCCAGACACCGCAAGCCAAAGCGCCGCCTCCGCCTCAGCCCGCTCCGAGCTCCGCGCCAAAGCCGCCAGGTGAGGGGATCCAGGCAAACGGTCACGGTGCACCGGCTGGCGGAGCGAACAAGATTTTCTCCTCGCCGCTGGCGCGACGTCTGGCCAAAGACGCCGGCATCGATCTCGGCCGCATTGAAGGATCCGGTCCGCACGGCCGCGTCATCGCCCGTGACGTCGAGGCCGCCAAGTCCGGGAAGGGACTGCGGGCACTGGGCGCTGCGCCAGGGGCGCCAACGCAGGTCCCACTGATCGCGCCGTCGATGTCGGATCAGCAGATCCGCGCGCTCTACGAAGACGGCAGCTATGAGGTCGTGCCGCACGACGGCATGCGCCGCACCATCGCGCAGCGGCTGACCGCCTCGGTGCAGACGATTCCGCATTTTTATCTGACGGTCGACTGCGACATCGGCAAGCTGCTCGCCGCGCGCGAAGAGATCAATGCCGGCGCGCCGAAGGACAAGGATGGCAAGCCCGTCCTACAAGCTCTCGGTCAACGACTTCGTCATCAAGGCGCTGGCGCTGGCGTTGCAGAAGGTGCCCGACGCCAACGTGAGTTGGACCGACGGCGGCATGCTCAAGCACAAGCATTCCGATGTCGGCGTCGCGGTGGCAATGCCGAACGGCCTGATCACGCCGATCATCCGCAGCGCCGAAACCAAATCGCTGTCGGCCATCTCCAATGAGATGCGCGACTTCGCGGTGCGTGCGCGGGCGCGCAAACTCAAACCTCAGGAATACCAGGGCGGCACCACGGCGGTGTCGAACCTCGGCATGTACGGCATCAAGGATTTCACCGCCGTGATCAATCCGCCGCATTCGACGATCCTCGCGGTCGGCACCGGCGAGGAGCGCGCCGTGGTGCGCGACGGCAAGATCGTCGCCGCGCAGATCATGAGCGTGACCATGAGCTGCGATCACCGCTCCGTCGACGGCGCGCTCGGCGCCGTGCTGATCGGCGCCTTCAAGGCGCTGATCGAGAACCCTGTGATGATGCTGGTTTAGGCATCTTTCTTGCTCCGCCGGCTGCCATGGACCAATTGATCGCTGGCTATCGCCGCTTTCGTGCTGGCACCTGGCGCAATCAGCATGCGCGGTTCGAAGAACTAGGCGTACGCGGCCAGAACCCGCGCGCGCTCGTCATCGCCTGTTCCGACAGCCGCACCGATCCGCAAATGGTGTTCGACGCCGCGCCCGGCGAATTGTTCGTTATCCGCAACATCGCCAACCTGGTGCCGCCCTATGGGCCAGACGACCAGCCCCACGGGGTGAGTTCGGCAATCGAATACGCGGTGCGCGTCCTGCGGGTGCGCGACATCGTTGTCATGGGCCATGCGATGTGCGGCGGCATCAAAGCGCTGCTCGACGGCACGCCGCCGGAACTGACCGATTTCGTCGGCCCATGGGTAGCCATCGCCGAGCCGGCGCGGCAGCGCGCCATGGCGGTCGCACCGGAACATCGCCACGACTTTTGCGAACATGAGTCGGTCCGCCTTTCGCTGGCCAATTTGCTGACGTTCCCCTGGATCAGGAGTGCGGTCGAGGCGGGCAGCCTGAACCTGCATGGCGGCTTTTTCGGCATCCGTTCGGGGGTTTTCGAACATCTCGGACGCTGACGGCGTTTTTCGCCCCATTCACGAGTAGCGAAGGTTGCTATAAGTGCCGCACGCACTCCCATATAGGGGAGGGGCGGCCAGCGAGGATTGGAATGGCTGACACCGCTTTCGATATCATCATCATCGGCTCCGGCCCCGGCGGCTATGTGTGCGCCATCCGCGCCGCGCAGCTCGGTTTCAAGACCGCCATCGTCGAGCGCGAATATCTGGGTGGCATCTGCCTGAACTGGGGCTGCATCCCCACCAAGGCGCTGCTGCGTTCTGCGGAAATTTTCCACTACATCCAGCACGCCAACGATTACGGCCTCTCCGCCAGCAACGTCAGCTACGACCCGAGCGCCGTGGTGAATCGCTCGCGCGCGGTGTCGAAGCGTCTCAATGAGGGCGTCGGCTTTCTGATGCGCAAGAACAAGGTCGCGGTGATCTGGGGCGAGGCGGCGATCGATGCCCCCGGCAAGATCACCGTGAAGGCCGGCCGGAGCGAAGCCCCGAAAGGCGCGCTCGGTGCCGGCTCGTATCAGGCCAAGCACATCATCGTCGCGACCGGCGCGCGGCCGCGCGTGCTGCCCGGCCTCGAGCCCGACAAGAAGCTGGTCTGGACCTATTTCGAGGCGATGGTGCCGGACCGCATGCCGAAAAAGCTGCTCGTCGTCGGCTCGGGCGCCATCGGCATCGAGTTCGCCTCGTTCTACCGCACGCTCGGCGCCGAAGTGACAGTGGTCGAAGTACTGCCGCAGATCCTGCCGGTCGAAGATGCCGAGATCGCCGCCTTCGCGCGCAAGAGTTTCGAGAAGCAGGGCATCAAGATCTTCACTGGCGCCAAGGTAACGAAACTCGACAAGCAACCAGACAGCGTCACGGCGACCATCGACGACGGGAAAGGCGGCACGCAGACATTGACGGTCGATCGCGTCATCGCCGCGGTCGGCGTTGTCGGCAACACGGAAAATCTCGGCCTGGAAAAACTCGGCGTCAAAATCGAGCGCGGCGCCATCGTCATCGACGGCGCCTGCAAGACCAACGTGCCGGGCATCTATGCCATCGGCGATGTCGCCGGGCCGCCGCTGCTGGCGCACAAGGCCGAGCACGAGGGCGTCATCTGCGTCGAGGCCATCAAAGGTCTGCATCCGCACCCGATGAACAAGCTGATGATCCCCGGCTGCACCTATTGCACGCCGCAGGTCGCTTCGGTCGGGCTGACCGAGCAGGCCGCCAAGGACAAGAAGCTCGACATCCGCGTCGGCCGCTTCCCGTTCGTCGGCAACGGCAAGGCGATCGCGCTCGGCGAGGACCAGGGCATGGTCAAGGTGATCTTCGACAAGAAGACCGGCCAGCTTCTCGGCGCCCACATGGTCGGCGCGGAAGTCACCGAGCTCATTCAGGGTTACGTGGTGGCGATGAATCTGGAAACGACCGAAGAAGAGCTGATGCACACCGTATTCCCGCATCCGACCTTGTCGGAGATGATGAAGGAAGCGGTGCTTGATGCTTACGGGCGCGTGCTGAACATCTGATTCCGTCATTCCGGGGCCGAGCGCAGCGAGGAGCCCGCGCCCCGGAATGACGCCAGCAGCTAAAATGGCTAGTGTAGCGCCGCTAATTCATTCTTGCCGGAGGGGCGTCATGGCGAAATTCGACAGCATTCTTGGCACGATCGGCCGTACGCCGGTCGTCAAGATCAACAAGCTCGCACCGGCGGGTGTCAACCTCTACGTCAAGATCGAAGCCTTCAATCCGCTCGGCTCGGTGAAGGATCGCCTGGCGCTCGGCGTTATCGAGGCGGCGGAAAAGTCCGGCCAGCTCAAGCCGGGCCAGACCGTGATCGAGGCGACCTCGGGCAATACCGGTATCGGCCTCGCGATGGTCTGCGCCGCCAAAGGCTATCCGCTGGTCGTCACCATGGCGGAAAGTTTCTCTGTCGAGCGCCGCAAGCTGATGCGCTTTCTCGGCGCCAAGGTGGTGCTGACGCCCGCAAGCGAACGCGCCTTTGGCATGGTGGCGAAGGCGCAAGAGCTGGCCAAAAGCCACGGCTGGTTCATGACGCGCCAGTTCGAGAACGAGGCCAATCCCGACATCCATGAGCGCACCACTGGCGCGCGAGATCATCGCCGACTTCGCCGGCGAGCGGCTTGATTACTGGGTCACGGGCTTTCGGCACCGGCGGCACGCTTACCGGCGTGTCGCGCGTGCTGCGCAAGGAGCGCCCGGAGACGAAGATCATCGTCTGCGAGCCGGCCGATGCACCGATGCTGACGTCCGGAGAAAAGCAGGAACGCAATGCCGACGGCACGCCGGCAAAACCTCACCCGGCGTTCAAGCCGCATCCGATGCAGGGCTGGAGTCCCGATTTCATTCCGCTGATCACCGGTGAAGCGGTCGATAAGAAAGCCATCGATCGCCTCCTCACCATTCCAGGCCCCGAAGCGATGAAATGCTCCAAAGCGCTGGCGCAGCAGGAGGGCATTTTCGTCGGCATCACCGCCGGCGCGACCTTTGCCGGGGCATTGCAAGTCTGCAAGGAAGCCGCGCCCGGCGTGACGGTGCTGTGCATGCTGCCAGACACTGGGGAGCGCTATCTGTCGACGCCGCTGTTCGGCGACATTGGCGCCGACATGAACGACGACGAACTGAAGATTTCCACCTCGACGCCGAACCACCGCTTGCCGCCGAAGCCGGCCTGAGCGTGGCGCCGCAGCGCGAGCGATTTAGGCGGACGACACCAGACCGGACATCGGTTTCACGTCGCCGCTGCCCGGGAACACGCTCGCTGCAAGTCCTGCGCTCATCGGCACGCAGATGATCGCGCAGCAATCCCTTGAGCACCGCGCGCAGATCGGTCGTCGCCTTGAGATCGCGACTTTCATAGAGATTTGCCGGTTTCAGCCCAGGCCAGTCGGCGATCACGCGGCCGCCTTTGAGCGCGCCGCCGGCAAGCAGCGCCACCGTGCCGGTGCCGTGGTCTGTACCGTCGGTACCGTTGATATGCGCGGTGCGGCCAAACTCGGTGACGACGACGACCGCGGTCTCGCTCCACGCCGGGCCCATGTTGGTTTTCACGGCCGCGAGCGCGGCGTCGAGCGCGCCAAGCAGCTGCGACAGGTGACCCTGCGCGATGCCCTCGTTGAAATGCGTATCCCAGCCATCGAGCGCCAGCGCGCCGACGCGCGGTCCGTCAGGCTGCGCCAGGAATTTCGCGGCGGTGCCGGCCACGTCGGCAAAATAGGCGCGCACCTGCCCCGGACCGGGGCCGCCAGGCTTTTGCTGCGCCATGCCGCCGGCCTGTTCGATCGCGGTGAGCTTGGCGTTGTCCTCAAGCGTATGCGCGAGCTTCGGGTCCGATTGCCGGTAAAGCGCGAGCAGCCGATGCACGGTGTCGTCGCTCGCCGGCAAAACATGCTGCGGCGACCATGACAGCACCGGTGCCGCGCCGCGTGCGATCAGCGGCGTCACCGGCCCGACGGCAAAAATCTTGCTGCCCTTCGGATCAACGCGCCCGCCCGGCGCCAGACCGGCGAGCGCACGATTAAGCCAACCGGAGTCGCTGGCATTGGGCTTAGTCATGCCGCTTTCCAGCACGTCCTGGCCATCGAAATGCGAGCGTTCGCGGTACGGCGTGGCGGCGGCGTGGACGACGATCGCCTCGCGAGCGGCGAACATGCTGTGCAGGCTCGGCATCGCCGGATTGAGGGCGAAGAAACCGTCGAGCTTGAGCGCCGGCGTCTTGCCGCCGAGGGTCAGTGCATCGTCGCCGCGCAACGACACCCAATCCGGATCGCCGACTGGCGCCACGGTCGCAAGCCCATCGAGCGCGCCACGCAGTACGATGGTGAGGAAACGCGGATCGCGGCCCTCGGCGCGCGCTGCCTTCGGCAGATAAGCCCAGGCGAATAGCGTCCCGGAGCTGAGCAGCACATCACGGCGGGAAGGGGCGTGGAGGTATTTCATGGTCAACTCCGCAGAAACTCCGGCGACATGATGAGAAGCGTCAAAGCCTGGGCGCGGCTCTCGGCACGCGCAACGGTGTCGCGGGTGTGCGTCGAAGCGAGCGGCCCGAGCGCGCTGTCGAGCATGCCGAGCGGGTCCATCCCCATCGCCAACCGGTTGGCGAACTGGTTCGCCAGATTGAGCCGGTGCGGCACCCCGTCGATCCATGCCGCTTCGCGATCGGAATAGCCGTTCGGCGCCGGCGGCCGCCACAGCGCCGCACCAAGCTGCGCCTGCGCGCCGAGCACTTGCGCGATCGGGATGAGAGGGGCGCCGTCGGTAAGTCGCAACACGCTGACGATCCAGCCGGCCGGGGCTTTCAGCTTGGTGCGCTGCGGCGTCCACGCTTCGTCGGCCGTGATCAGCGTTTTGGCCACCGCTTTGAGATTGCCGCCCGAGTTGTTGAAGGTCTTCTCAAGCTTGGCCACCAGGGCCGGCGGAGGATCGTCGGCGACGAAATGAGCGGCAAGCTCGAGTGCAATGTGACGCGCCGTCGCCGGATGGCGCGCGAGGTCGGCAAGCACGGCGCGGCCCTGCTGCACGCCGTTGTCCGGATAGTGTTTGCCCAGCACGATCTGCTCGCCCGGCTCATGCAGGATCGGGTTGAAAACAAACTCGCCGCCGTGGATCGGCTCGAACGGCGGAAACCAGGTCCAGCCGGTGAGCACCTTGGCGAAATTGGTGACGTCGGTCTGCGTGTAACCGCTGCGCACGCCGAGGGTATGCAATTCCATCGTCTCGCGCGCGAGGTTCTCATTGAGGCCTTTGTCGCGGTCGATACCAGCCGTTGAGTCGGGCCCCATCGATTGGACATTGTCGAGATAAAATAGCATCGCCGGATGGCTTTCGACGGCCTGTAACATGTCGGCGAAACGGCCGAGCACGTGCGGCCGGATGGCCTCGCGCTCGTAAGGGCCGGCCATGGCGGGAATCTTGTCAGCGGAGATGCAAAAATGGTTCGACCAGAACCATACCAGCCGTTCGACAAAACCGATGTCGGCGCCGGTCGCAGCATCGAAGCGCGCCTTGGCTTCGTTCTGGATCAGTTGTTGCGGCAGCGGCGGCTGGTGCGGCTTTTGTTTGTCCGCGGTGTCGTTCGGGTCAGCCTGAGGAATTGCGTTGCCGGCTTCGGCCAGTTTTTTCGCCCGCGACGCCAGCTTTTGCTGGGCGCGCTGCTCGGCCTGAAACTGGAATACCGCACGCGCCGCGGCGGGGCTCGACGGCAGTGCCGACGTGATCTGCCCGGCGCCCGGGCGATCAAGCTCCTCAAGCAGCGCGCCGCGTGGGTCGGGCGCTATGGCGGCGATCGAGTTGCGCAACGGCCCCAGGCCAAACCGATGCAACGCCAGCGCCGCAGCCTGTGGCCCTCGCGCAGTCATGACATCCTCCTCCGCGCCGCTCACTGCCCATCCTGAGTCTCACTTTTATTGTGGCAAAAGTTACGAGTCCGGAGACGGAACCGTTCTAAGTTTTCTTACAAACCATTCATCGGTGCTGTGCGCAGCATAAGCACGCGTCCGGTTTGATTCGCTTGAGGGGCACGCAGGAACCCCTGGGGGGGGGAGAGCATCGCGGCCGGGTTGCGGGGCGCCGCGCCGCCCCGTAAGTATCATTCGAGGCCTTAAGACCGCCATTACAGTCCCGCTGTTACGGTCCTATCTAAGGTCTGTTGGAGCCGTCATGGCCGTCGTCATTGATAAGCTTGCGCGCGCGAGCCCGCTGCGCCATCCGGAAAAGGCGCATCGGCCGGATCAGCCTACCTTGCGCAAGCCTGACTGGATTCGCGTCAAGGCGCCGGTCTCGCCGGGCTACGTGGAGACGCAACGCATCGTGCGGACCAATGGTTTGCACACGGTGTGCGAGGAGGCGGGCTGCCCCAATATCGGCGAGTGCTGGGAGAAGAAGCACGCCACATTCATGATTATGGGCGACACCTGCACGCGGGCTTGCGCCTTCTGCAACGTCAAGACCGGCCTGCCCGGCGCGCTCGACCCCGCCGAACCGGAGCATGTCGCCGAAGCAACCGAAAAACTAGCGCTGTCGCACGTGGTCGTGACGTCGGTCGACCGCGACGATCTCGCCGATGGAGGCGCAGCGCACTTTGCCGCCACGATCAGCGCGATCCGCGCCCGTTGTCCGAAGACCACCATCGAGGTGCTCACACCCGACTTTTTGCGCAAGGACGGGGCGGTCGAAACTGTGGTGGCGGCGCGACCGGATATCTTCAACCACAATCTCGAAACGGTGCCGGCAAAATACCTCACGGTACGGCCTGGCGCCCGTTACTTTGCATCGATTCGTCTGCTGCAACGGGTCAAGGAAATCGACCCGCAGATGTTCACCAAATCCGGCATCATGGTCGGGCTCGGCGAAGAACGCGACGAGATCCTGCAGGTGATGGACGATCTGCGCGCCGCCGATGTCGATTTTCTCACCATCGGCCAATATCTGCAGCCGTCGCGCAAGCACCACGCGGTCATTCGTTTCCTGCCGCCCACCGAGTTCGAGGCGTTGGCGACCATCGCCTATGCCAAAGGCTTCGGAATGGTGTCGGCGTCGCCGCTGACGCGTTCTTCGCATCATGCCGGCGAAGATTTTGCCCGGCTCAAGGCGGCGCGGGCGGCGCGCTGATCGAATGCCCGAATTTTCCACCAGAAGGCGCGTGCAACACAGCGCCACTGACATGTTTGACCTCGTAGCCGACGTCGAGCGCTATCCCGAGTTCGTCCCGCTGTGCCAGTCGCTCAAAGTCCGCCGGCGCACAAATGAGGACGGCGGCAAGGAGACGATCGTCGCCGACATGACGATCGCCTATAAGGTAGTTCGCGAAACCTTTACCAGCCGCGTGACCTTGGAGCGCGAACGGCTCACCATCCTGGTGGAATATATCGAAGGGCCTTTCCGCCGCATGCATAACCGCTGGACGTTCCGGCCGGTCGATGACAAGAGCTGCGACGTCGAGTTTTTTCTCACCTATGAGTTTCGCAGCCGCACGCTCGGACTATTGATGGGTAGCGTGTTCGACGCCGCATTTCGCCGCTTCGCCGCCGCGTTCGAGCGCCGCGCAGACCATATCTATGGCACTCAGGCAGCCTAGCGGAGTCCGCAAATGCCTGATGCTCGCAAATCGGAAATTCACGGCACGGTTCGCAAGTTCGACGGCTTTTTCAAGATTGATGAAGTCGACGTGTCGCATGAAACGCTCGACGGACAGATGAGCCGTCAGCGGCGGCTCGTGTTCGAGCGGGGCGACGCGGTCGCAGTCCTGCTTTACGATTTAAAAGCTGACGAAGTCGTGCTGGTCAATCAGTTCCGAGTGCCGGCGCTGGTCGCCCGCCGGCGCGACAACCCAAAAACCCAGGATGGATGGATTACCGAAACTGTCGCCGGGATGATCGACAGCGGCGAAACGCCGGAGCAGGCCGTCATTCGCGAGACGATGGAGGAGACCGGTTACAGGATCGGTAATCCAGAGCCGATCTTCACGTTTTTCGCTTCGCCAGGCGGAACGTCCGAGCGCATCTTTCTTTACTTTGCCCAGATCGACGGGAAAGTCAGAGACGGCGAAGGGGGTGGCATAGACGACGAGGACGTCGCTCTTGTCCGCATGGGCGTCCGTGAATTGTTCGATCAATTCGCCGGCGGAAAGATCGAAGACCCGAAGCTCGCGATTGCGGCCTGCTGGCTGCAGAACCATAAGCGGCTGACGGACTGAATTGACGATCCGGGCGAACTCGCTACTGCGCCAATTCTTCGAGCAGCGCCAACGCCTGCATGACCGAACGTTCGCGCACGCGGGCGCGGCCGACCTTGCCGAACAACCGGCGTTTGTGCAGCGATTTGCCGTCGCGACGTGCTGCCGCGAAATGGACGAGCCCGACCGGCTTCTGCTTCGAGCCGCCGCCCGGGCCGGCGATGCCGGTGATCGACACGGCCAGATCGGCGAGCGAGTTTTCCAGCGCACCGGCCGCCATGGCGACGGCGGTTTGTTGGCTCACGGCACCGTAACGCTTGAGCGTCGCGGCCGGTACACCGAGCATGGTTTCCTTGGCGGCGTTCGAATACACGACAAAGCCGCGTTCGACGACATCGGAGGAGCCGGCAATCTCGGTGAGCGCTCCGGCGACCAGCCCGCCGGTGCAGGATTCCGCAGTCGCGACCCGCAAACCGCGCGCCCGGCAGACAGCCAGCAAATGCTTTGCGGCGCTACGGAGCTTGGCGTCCATTACGCCTCGCTCCAGGGCAGCCGCACCGTCGCGGTCGCCATGGCGACAATGCCTTCGCCACGGCCGGTGAAGCCGAGCTTCTCGCTCGTCGTCGCCTTGACGCCCACGCGACCGGCCGGAATACCGGCGATCTCGGCAATACGCGCACGCATGGCGTCTCTATGCGGCGAGACACGCGGCGCTTCGCAGACGATCGTGACATCGAGATTGCCGATGAGGCCGCCGCGCGCCCGCACGCGCTCGCAGGCGAAAGCCAGAAAACGATCCGAGGAGGCGCCACGCCATTGCGGATCGCTCGGCGGAAAATGCTGGCCGATATCGCCCTCGGCCAGCGCGCCCAGAATGGCGTCGACCAGAGCGTGCAGCGCCACGTCGGCGTCGGAGTGCCCGCTCACACCGCGGTTATGCGGAATGCGCACGCCGCCGAGCATGACGTGATCGCCATCGGCGAAGATGTGCACGTCAAAGCCATTGCCGGTACGCACGTCGGCAAGCGACGCGGCGTGCAGTAACTCGGCGCGGGTGAAATCCTCGTTCGTGGTCAGTTTCACGTTGCCGGCTTCTCCTGCAAAAACGCGGACGCGATGGCCGGCCCATTCGGCGAGCGCCGCATCATCGGTAAAGTCGTCGCGCCCGGCCGCTTCGGCGCGGCGGTGCGCCTCGGAGATCAACTGATAGCCGAACGCCTGCGGCGTCTGCACTGTGCGCAAGCGGCTGCGATTGAGCGTTTCACTCACCATCGCGGCGTCGTCGATTTTTTTCACGGTATCGGCAATCGCGACGCCTGGCACCGCGGCGCCGAATTCCCGGCCGGCGCCGATGGCGCGATCGATCAAATCCGCGCTGAGAAACGGCCGCGCCGCATCATGGATCAGCACCAGCTCTGGCGCGTGAGCAGCCAGAGCTTGCACGCCGGCCCGCACCGAAATTTGTCGCGTCGCGCCACCGGCCACGGGATCGCCGAGTTTGCCGAGACCCCTGCTGGCGCCCCGGAACAGTTTCTCGTCCGCTGGATGAATGACCGGCTGAATCACATCGATCTGCGTGTGACTGGCGAAAGCCGCAAGAGTTCGGACGGATGACCGGGGTGCCGGCGATGGTCCGATACTGTTTTGGGATATCGCCGCCGACGCGTTGGCCCCGGCCAGCCGCAACGATCACTGCCGCAACGATTCCCATCGCAAGTGCCTGCTTCGGTTTCGCGTTTCGCGGCCTCGCTTTAGCGCATGTTCCGAAAATGTGCGAACGCAGGGGTGCTCCCGCGCCGTACGATTTTGGTTGCATTTCGGCTATGCGGCCGAGGTTAGGGATATTGCACTGCAGCACTTGCGTCGGGCGGCATTTTGGCTAAACTCTAAGCAGAATGATTTTTCGCCTAATTAGTGAGCATCCGCCGTTGACATCGCGCCGCCGTCATTTGGGAATTGCTCCGCTGGCAACTAACTCGCTGGCAGCCCTTATGTTTTACCGCAACCGGCGACGCTTGCTGCGGGCGCCAGCATGAGCGCAGCCGAACCCCTTGTCATGGTTTCGGCCGCCGACGCAGTGCTTAATGCACTGCCACATCCGGTCGTCGTCGTAGCGCCAGATGGAAAGGTTGTGGACGCCAACGCGGCGGCCGAAGCCTTCTTCGAAGTTTCGGTGCCGCTCCTGCGCCGGCAGTCACTGCGCGATCTGGTGCCGTTCGGCAGCCCGTTACTCACCCTGGTCGAGCAGGTGCGCAGCCGCGGAGCTGCGGTCAACGAATACAAGGTCGACCTGGGCACGCCACGGAACCCGGGCGATCGCCTGGTCGATATGCATGTGGCACCGCTGCCAGAGCAGGCGGATTATGTGGTGGTCATGCTCCAGGAGCGGACCATCGCCGATAAAATGGACCGTCAACTCACGCATCGTGGCGCGGCACGCTCGGTGATCGCGCTTGCCGCCATGCTGGCGCATGAGATCAAAAACCCGCTGTCCGGCATTCGCGGTGCGGCGCAACTTCTGGAGCAGTCGGTAGGCGATGATGATCGCACGCTCACGCGACTGATCTGCGACGAAGCCGACCGCATCGTGAAGCTGGTCGATCGTATGGAAGTGTTCGGCGACGAACGGCCGGTCGAACGCGAGCCCATCAACATCCACGTCGTGCTCGAACATGTGAAGCGGTTGGCGCAATCGGGTTTCGCCCGCAACATCAAATTTATCGAAGACTACGATCCGTCCCTGCCGCCGGTCTTGGCCAACCGCGATCAGCTCGTCCAGGTCTTTCTCAACCTGATCAAGAACGCCGCCGAAGCGATTGGCGAGAATAGCGCCGGCGGTGAGATCGCACTGACCACCGCGTTCCGGCCCGGCGTGCGGCTGTCGCTGCCGGGCTCGAAAACGCGCGTCTCGCTGCCGCTTGAATTCTGCGTGCGCGACAACGGCCCTGGCGTTCCCGACGAGCTGATGCCGCACCTGTTCGACCCGTTCGTCACCACCAAACCGAGCGGCTCCGGCCTCGGTCTCGCGCTTGTCTCCAAAATCATCGGCGATCACGGCGGCATCATCGAATGCGAATCGCAGCCGCGCCGCACCACGTTTCGAATTCTCATGCCTAAATACACCGCCGATGCAGGCGCCGGGCCAGACGGCTCCTCACGGCAAAGAGGGGATCTTTAATGCCTGCGGGAAGCATTCTCGTCGCCGACGATGATGCGGCAATCCGGACAGTGCTCAATCAGGCACTGTCGCGTGCCGGCTATGAGGTGCGATCGACCGGCAACGCCGCCACCATGTGGCGCTGGGTCAGTCAGGGTGACGGTGATCTGATCATCACCGACGTGCTGCTGCCGGACGAGAGCGCCTTCGACATGCTGCCGCGCATCAAGAAGGCGCGGCCCGATCTGCCGATCATCGTCATGAGCGCGCAGAACACATTCATGACGGCGATACGCGCCTCGGAGCGCGGCGCCTACGAATACTTGCCGAAACCATTCGATCTGAAGGAGCTGATCGCAATCGTCGGCCGGGCGCTGTCGGAGCCGAAGGAGAAAGCGCGCCAGGCGGTAAAAATCGAAGAGTTCGATTCCATTCCCCTGGTCGGCCGCTCGCCGGCAATGCAGGAAATCTACCGCGTGCTGGCTCGGCTCATGCAGACCGACCTCACGGTGATGATTTCCGGCGAATCCGGCACCGGCAAGGAGCTGGTGGCTCGCGCGCTGCATGATTACGGAAAGCGCCGCAGCGGACCGTTTGTCGCCATCAACATGGCGGCCATACCACGCGATCTCATCGAGTTGGAATTGTTCGGCCATGAGAAGGGCGCGTTCACCGGCGCCAACACCCGCAGTGCCGGACGCTTCGAGCAGGCTGAAGGCGGCACGCTATTCCTCGACGAGATCGGCGACATGCCGATGGAGGCGCAGACCCGGCTGTTACGCGTCTTGCAGCAGGGCGAGTACACCACGGTCGGCGGCCGCACACCGATCAAGGCTGACGTGCGCATCATCGCCGCGACCAACAAGGATCTACGCCAGCTGATCCAGCAGGGTCTGTTCCGAGAGGACCTGTTCTTCCGTCTCAATGTCGTGCCGCTGCGGCTGCCGCCATTGCGGGAGCGCACCGAGGATATTCCCGATCTACTTCGCCACTTTTTCACGCTGGTCGCGCGGGAAGGGCTGCCGCTCAAGCAGATCGATCAGGCCGCGCTCGACCGGCTCAAGCGCCATCGCTGGCCCGGCAACGTGCGCGAATTGGAAAACTTGGCGCGTCGGCTCGCCGCGCTCTATCCTCAGGAAACGATCACGGCGGCCGTCATGGACGCCGAACTGGCGCAGCCCACGCTGGTAGCGTCGGCCGAGCCCGGCCGTACCGAGGACAATCTGTCGAGCGCGGTCGAGCGTCACTTGGCGCGCTATTTTTCCGGTTTCGATGACGGCTTGCCGCCGCCCGGGCTCTACCACCGCATTTTGCGTGAGGTAGAAGCACCGCTGCTGTCGGCGGCGTTGACCGCGACCCACGGTAACCAGATCCGCGCCGCCGACCTCCTGGGCGTCAACCGCAATACGCTGCGGAAAAAAATCCGAGACCTCGAGATCCAGGTCTATCGCACCAGTGGAGGTTAGGGCCGCGCCCAGCAGCCCTCCAACAGCCCGCGAAATTCCCCTGCGATTTATCGAAAATGATGCCTGACAATTGTCGCAATCGGGCAACATTGTTGTATAAAAGCATCACTTGGGGGAACGGATGGCCGGGTTCCATTCGATCGGCACCCTTATCGGCACTCTTGCTGCGCCCCGGCGTCCCCTTAGGCGTCCATGACGACTGTCGACCAGGTCGCGGCTATTGAACCAGCGACATCAGCGCCTATGCCAGCCGCCTCGCGGCTGATCGGCGCCATTGTCCTGTTCGTCGCCCTGATGTCGGCCACCGCCACCTTCCTGGTGATGGCTGGCCTGACGCCGATCGTCCCCGTCGACTCGGTCGTCAAGGAGCTCCTGCTCGGCAACGTCGTCACCGGGCTCTTGCTGCTGGCTATCATTGGCCGTGAAGTCTGGGTCGTGGTACAGGCGCGGCGCCGCGGTCGCGCCGGCTCACGGCTTCACGTCCAAATCGCCGGCCTGTTTGCCGTGATCGCCGCCGTTCCGGCCGTGCTGGTCTCGGTCGTGGCGAGCACCACTCTCGACCGCGGCCTCGACAGCTTTTTCTCGACGCGCACGCGCGCCATGATCCAGCAATCGCTGATCGTGGCCAACGCCTATGTGTCCGATCACGCCCAGATCATTCGCGGCGAAATTCTCGCGATGGCCTATGACGTCGCCCGCGCCAAGCCGCTCTATGATCAGGACCGCACCCAATTCCGGCAATTTTTGACCGATCAGGCCAAAGGGCGCGGCCTGTCCGCCGCCATCATCATCACATCCAAGGGTGAGACCGTCGAGCGGGCCGACGTCACCATGAATAAGCCGATCGTGCTGCCTTCGCCGGAGCTACTGAGCCATATTTCCGAGACGGAGCCGCAGGTTGCGCTCATTGCGCAGGGCGACCATGTCGCCGCGGCGGTGAAGCTGCACGGCTACGACAATCTTTATCTCTACGCGGCGCAAATGCTCGATCCGCGCGTCGTGGCGCAATTGGCCGCGACGCAAGAGAGCATCAGCGAGTACGCCAACCTTGAGGCGCGCAAACTCGGCATTCAGATCGCCTTTGCGCTGATGTTCGCGGTTATCGCACTGATCGTGCTGCTGTCGTCGGCCTGGATCGGGCTCGATTTCGCCAACAGGCTGGTGGCCCCGATACGCCGGCTGATCGGCGCCGCCAATGTGGTGTCGACTGGCAATCTCAATATCCAGGTGCCGGTGCACCGCTCCGAAGGTGATCTCGCCCATCTCGGCGAGACATTCAACAAGATGACGGCCGAGCTGCGCACGCAGCACGAGGACATCGTGCGTGCCCGCGACCTCATCGACAGCCGGCGGCGTTTCACCGAGGCCGTGCTGTCCGGAGCCAGCGCCGGCGTCATCGGCGTCAACGCCGAAGGGCGCATCACCATCCTCAACCGCTCGGCCGAACGGCTGATCGGCTGTACCGAATCCGAGGCGCTCGGCCACCCGCTGCAGGACATCGCATCCGAACTCGGCGAGGTCTTTACCGCCGCCCGCAGCAGCAATCAGCGCCTGATCCAGCGCCAGATCGCGGTGACCCGTGAAGGGCAGGAGCGGAACTTCTCGATCCGCGTCACCAGCGAACAGGCGCCGGAGTCCGATCAAGGCTACGTCATCACGATCGACGACATTACCGAACTGGTCCTGGCGCAGCGATCTTCGGCGTGGGCCGACATCGCGCGCCGAATTGCGCACGAGATCAAGAATCCATTGACCCCGATTCAACTGTCGGCCGAACGACTGCGCCGCAAATACGGCAAAGTCATCGTCGAAGACGCTGCGATCTTCCAGCAATGCACCGACACCATCGTGCGCCAAGTCGACGACATCAAACGCATGGTCGATGAGTTTTCACGATTCGCACGGATGCCGAAGGCGGTCATCGCCGAGGAGGACGTAGCCGAGACAGTGCGGCAGGCGGTATTCCTGCTGCGCGTCGCTCATCCCGATATTGATTTCGAAGCCGAACTGCCGCCAGAACCCATGCCGGCGCGGTTCGACCGGCGGCTGATCTCGCAGGCGCTGACCAACATCGTCAAGAACGCCACCGAAGCGATCGGCGCCGTCCCGCCTGCTGAACTCGGGCGCGGCCGCATCGTCGTCAGCGCGCAGCGCGACGGCAACAACATCATTATCGACGTCATCGACAACGGCATCGGCCTGCCGAAAGAGAACCGGGCGCGGCTGCTCGAACCTTACGTCACCACGCGCGAGAAAGGCACCGGCCTGGGTCTCGCCATTGTCGGGCGAATTCTCGAAGAGCACGGCGGACGCCTCGAGCTGCGCGATGCTTCGGAAAAGATCCCTGGCGCGCGCGGCGCCTGGATGCAGCTCCGTTTCACCGCGGAGCCCGCTGCCGCCGCCGCGACCGAGCCCAAGCCAGAGACGGTGAGCTGACAATGCCTTCTGACATCCTCATCGTCGACGACGAGGCCGATATTCGCGAGCTGGTCTCCGGCATCCTGCAGGATGAAGGCTACGCTACGCGCACCGCTCCTAACAGCGACGACGCGCTTGCGTCCGTGGTCGCGCGCCGGCCCAACCTGGTGTTTCTCGATATCTGGCTGCAGAACAGCCGCCTCGACGGCCTGCAGCTGCTTGATTTACTCAAGATGGAACATCCCGAACTGCCGATCGTGATGATCTCCGGACACGGCAATATCGAAACAGCCGTGTCCGCCATCAAGCGCGGCGCCTATGATTTTATCGAAAAGCCGTTCAAGGCCGACCGGCTGCTGCTCGTTGCCGAGCGCGCGCTGGAGAATTCGCGGCTCAAGCGTGAGGTGAAAGAGCTCAAGCAGTTCGCACCGTCGCCGAGCATGCTCGTCGGCCGTTCGCCGGTCGCCAATCAGCTGCGACAGACCGTCGAAAAGGTGGCGCCGACCAACAGCCGCATCCTCATCGTCGGCGCTTCGGGCAGCGGCAAGGAGCTTGCGGCGCGCAGCATTCACGCCCGTTCGGCGCGTGCTGACGCCCCGTTCATGGTCATCAACGCCGCCGCCATCTCGCCCGAGCACATGGAAATCGAGCTGTTCGGGGTCGAAGCCAGTAACGGCACGCAGAGCCGCAAGGTCGGCGCGTTGGAAGAGGCGCACGGCGGCACGCTGTTCATCGACGAAATCGCCGACATGCCGCGCGAGACCCAGAACAAAATCCTGCGGGTTCTGGTCGACCAGACGTTTCAGCGGGTCGGCGGCAGCACCAAGGTGACAGTTGACGTTCGCATCATCTCCTCGACCAGCCGCAACATCGAATCCGATATCGCCGCGGGCAAGTTTCGCGAGGATCTCTATCACCGGCTCTCGGTGGTGCCGATCCGGGTGCCGTCGCTCGCGGAGCGACGCGAGGATATTCCGGAGCTGGTCGAATATTTCATGTCGCAGATTTCACACGCCACCGGGCTGCCCAAGCGCACCGTCGGCGCCGACGCACTAGCCGTGCTGCAATCGCATGATTGGCCCGGCAACGTGCGGCAGCTGCGCAACAACGTCGAGCGATTGATGATCCTCGCCGGCGGCGATCCCGAGGCGGTGATCACCGCGGCGATGCTGCCGCAAGACGTCGGCTCCATGATCCCGAACATGCCGAACGGCAACGGCGGCGAGCATCTGATGAGTTTGGCGCTGCGCGAAGCGCGCGAAGTTTTCGAGCGCGAATATCTGCTGGCGCAGATCAACCGCTTCGGCGGCAACATCTCGCGCACCGCCGAGTTTGTCGGCATGGAGCGTTCGGCGTTGCACAGAAAGCTCAAAGCCCTCGGTATCGACTGAGGGACTCATGAGCCGCATTGCCTACGTCAACGGCCGCTACCTGCCGTTCGAGAACGCCAAGGTCCATGTCGAGGACCGCGGCTATCAGTTCGCTGACGCCGTTTACGAAGTGTGCGAGGTCAGGGCAGGGCGGCTTGTCGATGAGCGGCGCCACCTCGACCGGCTCGAACGCTCGCTCGATGCGCTGCGCATCCGGCCGCCGATGGCTCGCACAGCGCTGAGCGTCGTGCTGCACGAAGTCGTTGCCCGTAATCGCATCGCGCACGGCAATGTTTATCTGCAAATCAGCCGCGGCGTGGCGCGGCGCGACCTGCCGTTTCCACAAGACACGGCGCCAAGCGTCGTGGTGACGGCGCGCCCGCTGAACCGGACCCGCATCGAAGCGCTCGCAGCGCAGGGAATTTCAGTCGTCAGCGTGCCCGACAACCGCTGGGGCCGCGTCGACATCAAGACAGTCGGCCTGCTCCCCAATGTGCTGGCGCGGCAGAGCGCGCTCGACAAGGGCGCCCGGGACGCCTGGTTTGTCGACAGAGCCGGCTTCGTGACCGAAGCGGCGTCTGCCAACGCCTGGATCGTGACGGCCGACGGCAAGCTCGTCACCCGGAATGCTGATCACGCCATTCTGGGCGGCATCACGCGCGCCGTCGTGTTCGAGGCTGTCAAGGAGATGAACCTCCACATCGAAGAGCGCCCGTTCACACTTGAGGAGGCCTTTCGGGCGCGCGAGGCCTTTGTCACGTCGGCCACGCAGATCGTGATGCCGGTGGTGCGGGTCGATGATCGCCCGATCGGCAACGGCAAGCCCGGCCCAGTCGCCACGGCGCTGCGCATCGAATTTCATCGTTTTGCAGAAGCAGGTTAGTGCGCAATCGCGCCACTACCGCCTTTTCACCGCTTTTGACCCCGGGCGGAAACTTGGGCTTGCATAGTCCCTTGCCCGGCCTTCTAATAGTACGCTTGTTACCGCCCGGCGTTGCCGGCGAGCGGGGCAACACGCGTAGGGTGGGGCTACGCGGCGCAACCCGGCCGGGGTTTGAGGCCAAGACGTGAAGCTAAGACTTGAAGCTGAAGCTTAGACTTGAAGCTAAAGCTAAGACTTGGGGGTTTTAGCTTAAACTTGGGGTTCACGGTGGGTTTCGCTGGGCTCAACTCACCCCTACTTATAGAAGGCTTATAGAAACAAACCCGCGGGGCAGGGGCCCGCGTGGCAAAAACGGAAACACGGCCATGGCAGCCGACCGCGCACAAAATCTACAGGACACCTTCCTCAATCACGTCCGTAAGAACAAGATTCCGCTTACGATTTTCCTGGTCAACGGGGTCAAATTGCAGGGCGTCGTGACCTGGTTCGATAATTTCTGCGTGTTGCTCCGTCGGGATGGGCACTCGCAGCTTGTCTACAAGCACGCCATATCGACCATCATGCCGGGGCACCCCGTGCAGCTCTTCGAGGGCGCTGAGGAAGCGCCAGCGGGGGAAAAGGTCTGATTGGAGCCGCGCCGCGATAGCCACGCTGACCGGCTGAGCCCCTCCGGGCCGTCCGGCTCGGCGACTGGCCGCGCGCTTGTCATCGAACCCGCGTTGCGCCGCGGGGGCGCCGGTGCGGCACGCGCGGCTGCGGCCGAGCGCGGGCCGGCCGCAAAGCTCGACGAAGCGGTGGGACTTGCCCGGGCGATCGATCTTGAGGTCGAGCAGTCCGGCATCGTCATGCTCAATGCGCTGCGCCCGGCCACCTATCTGGGCAAGGGCAAGGTCGAGGAGATCGCTGGCCTCGTCAAAACGCACGAAGCCGGCGTCGTGGTCATGGACTGCGCGCTCTCGCCGGTGCAACAGCGCAATCTGGAAAAGGCCTGGGACGCCAAGGTCGTCGACCGGACCGGCCTCATCCTGGAAATCTTCGGACGGCGGGCGCGCACGCGTGAAGGCGCGCTGCAGGTCGAGCACGCGCACCTGACCTATCAGAAAAGCCGCCTGGTTCGTTCCTGGACGCACCTGGAGCGCCAGCGTGGCGGCTTCGGCTTTCTTGGCGGCCCCGGCGAAACCCAACTCGAGGCCGACCGGCGCATGATCGAGGAACGGCTCGCCAAGATCGAGGGCGAACTCGCCAAGGTAAAACGCACGCGCGCGCTGCATCGCGACAGCCGGCGTCGCGTGCCGTATCCGATCGTCGCACTCGTCGGCTACACCAATGCCGGCAAGTCGACGCTGTTCAACCGCATGACGGCGGCGCGCGTGCTCTCCGCCGACATGTTGTTCGCGACACTCGATCCGACGCTGCGGGCAGTCGATCTGCCGCACGGCGCCCGCATCATCCTGTCCGATACGGTCGGCTTTATCTCCGACCTGCCCACCATGCTGGTCGCAGCATTTCGGGCTACGCTCGAAGAGGTGATCGAGGCCGACGTGATCCTCCATGTGCGCGATGTCTCGCACGAGGACGCCGAAGCACAATTGCACGATGTCGAGAACGTGCTGCGGCAGTTGGGCATCGAGAGTGAGGACGGCGTCAGCGCTGGGCGGGCGCTGATCGAAGTCTGGAACAAGATCGACCGGCTCGACGAAGCGGAGCGCACGCGGCTTAAGAATCTCGCCGATCGCAAACCCGAGGCGCAACGTCCGGTACTGGTCTCGGCGCTGACAGGCGAGGGGCTCGACACGCTGTCAGCCGCGATCGAGGAGCGGCTCGCAGCCGGTCGGGTCTTGATCGACCTTGAGCTCGATCCAGCCGACGGCGCCGGCGTCAGCTGGCTGCATCGCCACACCGAGGTGATTCACAAGGCTCTGGATGAAAAGAGCGGCCGGCTTGCCATGACGGTCCGCGCCGCGGCAGATCGCGCGGATGCGGTGCGGCAGCGGTTCGCCCACGCCTGAAACTCCTCGCTGAAATTCCTCGCTTGCGCATGAACTGTGTATGATCGGGCAGGGCAAAGCGAAGGGTTGAGGAGCAATTCGATGACAACTCGCCGAAGATTTGTTGCCGGCGCGGCCGCAACCGCGATCGGAGCCGGCGCTCCCAGCGGCTGGGCGCAATCGCCGATTCAAATACGCATCTCGACCGCCGCGCCGCCATCCGACTTCCTCACCAAGGCGCTCAACGCGCTTGCGACCGAGGTCAATCAGTCAGGCGTTGGCCTCGCCGTTACGGTTCACCCGGCCTCGACGCTGTTCAAGCAGGGCACCGAAGTGCCCGCCATCCAACGCGGCAATCTCGAAATGAGCACGATGACCACCTTCGAGATGGCGCAGCAAATCCCGCAGCTCGGCTATTTCGACCGCGCCTACCTGCTGAAGGACTACGATCAGCTCCGCCGCGTTTTCACCGGACCGATCGGCGAGGACGTGCGCAAGTCCGTGGCGGACAAGATGGGCATTGAAATTCTTGCGACCCACTATCTCGGCACGCGCCAGGTCAATATCCGCCAGAAGCGCGATGTTAAAGCGCCTGCCGATCTGGCCGGCATCAAGATGCGCATGCCGGCTGGTCCCGAGTGGCTGCTGCTCGGCGAAACGCTCGGCGTTACCCCGATCCCAATGGGCATGCCGGAGGTTTATCTCGCCCTGAAGACCGGCACGGTCGACGGCCAGGAGAATCCGCTGACCATCCTCAATGCGGCTAAATTCTATGAGGTCACCGCGCAGATCATCCTGACCGCCCATATGGTGCAGCCGGTATTCTTCAACATCGGCAAACCGGCGTGGGACAAGCTCACCGCGCAGCAGAAAAAGGTGCTCGGCGACGCCTGCGTCAAGGCAGCCAAGGGCGGCGACGATGCACGTCTTGCCGACGAAAGAGCTGTCGTAACCGCGCTCAAGGGCAGGGGCCTTGCGGTCGACACGATCGATCTCGCGCCGTTCCGGGCCAACGCGGACCGCGTCTACGCCAAGTCGAATCTCGCCAAGCAATGGGACGCCGCCGGCTTGGCGCGCACACAGAAGGCGTGACGTCCCAGCCATGGAAGGGCCGGCCGATGCACCGGAGCGCGCCGAACCCCGCGAGCTAACGCTCGCGGTCCGGCTTGGGCAGGCGGCCGACCGGCTGGCCGCGGCGATGTTCGCGGCGGTGTTTCTGATCTTCAACTACAAGATCTTCACGCGCTACTTCGAACACAACGAGGCGGTCTGGGCTGACGAAGTTCTTGTGATCCTGTTCATCTGGATCATTTTCTGGGCTCAATCCTTCATCGTCCGCGACAAGGATCAGATCACCTTCGATCTCGTCTATCGGCTGCTGCCGCCGCGTGGCCGGCGTGTCGCGGCGCTGGCGCGTTTCATTCTAATTGGCGGCATCTTTCTGTGGTCGCTTCCAGGCTCGCTCGGCTACATCCAGTTCCTCTGGCGGGAGCACACGCCGGTTCTCAATCTGCCGCTCGATTGGGTCTATTCGTGCTTCGGCTTGTTCCTGATCGCCGTCATCGTGCGCTGTGTATTCGGTGTATGGAAGCTGCTCGGCTCGCGCTGGGCGGACGAAGTCTGAAAGGGACAGGCGGTGTCGGAAGGGCTGTGGGTCCTGCTCGGTGTGTTTGCGTTGGCAGCGGTGCTCGGCGCGCCGCTTGGGCTGGCGATGCTGGCCGCCGGCTATGCCTATCTGATCGCGACGCACCAGGACGTCGGCCTCGTCGTCGATCAGACGATGAACGGCCTCTACAACAGCTATCTGCTGATTGCGGTGCCGATGTTCATCTTCGTCGCTAATGTCATGAATGCGAGCGGGGTAATCGAACGGCTGCTCAAGTTCGGCGCCGCCATGGTGGGCCACCTGCCGGGCGGCCTGGCGCAGGTCAATGTCGTCACCAATCTGATCTTCTCCGGCATGAGCGGCAGCGCGGTTGCCGACGCGTCCGGCCCTGGTCTGGTGCTGGCGCGCATGATGACCAAACAGGGCAACTACCCGCGCGGCTTTGCCGCCGCGACGTCGGTCGTCTCTGCGACGCTCGGCCCGCTGATGCCGACCTCGATCCCGATGATCTTCTATGCGCTGATCGCCAATGCCTCGGTCGGCGCCATGTTTCTTGGCGGCCTTGTCCCGGCGGGGCTCATGGCGCTCGCCCTGATGGCCGTCATCGGCCTCATGGCGCGCCGCCGCGGCTTTCCGCGTGAGCCGCGAGCCTCTTGGTCGTCGATGCCGGCCATTCTAGGCCGGGCGCTGTTACCGATCGCGCTGCCCGGCATTCTGCTCGGCCTGATCTATTCGGGTGTGACCACACCCACCGAAGCGGCGGCGATTGCCGCGACCTATGCGCTGCTGCTCGCCCTGGTCGTCTATCGCACCCTCAGTCTCGGGCAATTGCTCACGGTCATATCCGACACGGTGCGCGCAACTGCGATGATCGCACTGATCATGTCGGGCGCCTTCGTCTTCAATTACGCGGTCGCCAACGAGGGCGTACCGCAGCTCATCCAAACCACGCTCTTGCAATGGCACCTGTCGCCGACGGCGTTTCTGCTCTGCGTCGATCTGTTGATGCTGCTGCTCGCCATCGTGCTCGACGAGGTCACGATCCTTCTGGTGATCGTGCCGCTGTTGGTGCCGATCGCCCAGGGGCTCGGCATTGACCTCGTTCACTTCGGCATCGTCGTCGTGCTCAACATGATGGTCGGGCTAACGTTGCCGCCGCATGGGCTGCTGCTGTTCGTCATGAGCGGGCTGACGCGGACGCCGCTTGCCGAGATTTTTCGCGAAATGCCGCCTTTCATCGTCGCCATGCTGGCGATCGTCGTCGCGGTGACGTTTTTCCCCGACATCGCGCTGTGGCTGCCGCGTGTCGCCGGGCTCGTCAAATAACGCCGGCTATTCCTGCGCCTTCGCCTCGTCCCAGAGTGCGTCCATCTCGGCGAGCGATGCGTCCTGCGGCGCCTTACCGTTGGCCGCGAGCGCCCGCTCGATCGACGCGAAGCGGCGCTCGAATTTCTGATTGGTCCGCCGCAATACCGCCTCCGGATCGGCATGCAGGTGACGGGCGAGATTGACGGCCGCGAACAAGAGATCGCCGACTTCCGCCGCCGCTGCATCGGCATTCGCCGCGCTTCGGCCACGTCGTCTCCAAGCGCAGCCTCGATCTCGTCGGCCTCTTCGCGAATTTTGCGCAGCACCGCACGCGGATCATTCCAGTCGAAGCCGACCTTGCTGGCTTTTTGCTGCAGCTTCAGCGCCCGGGTCAGGGCAGGGAGGCCCACCGGCACGCCCGCCAGCGCGCCTTCGCTCCGGCCGCCGTTGCGCGCGGCCTTTTCCTCGGCCTTGATGCGCTCCCACAGGCCCTCGACCGCCTGCGGGGTCTGCGAATGCTCGTCGCCAAACACATGAGGGTGCCGGCGGATGAGCTTCTCGGTAATCGCCTGCACGACATCGCCGAACTCGAATGCGCGCTGCTCCTGCGCCATGCGGGCGTGAAACACGACCTGCAGCAGGAGATCGCCGAGTTCTTCCTTGAGATCGGTCAGGTCACCGCGATCGATGGCGTCAGCCACCTCATAGGCTTCTTCCAGCGTGTAAGGCGCGATCGTCGCGAAATTCTGCTCCAGATCCCAGGGACAACCCGTCTTCGGCGTGCGCAGCGCCGCCATGATGTCGAGGAGTCGGCCGATATCGCGGGAAGGGGTCATCCAGGGAATCCTGACAGGTTCGCGCCAAAGCGACGCGAACCTACCAGAGCCGAAATCCGGCCGCGACCGCCGTCGCGAAGGCGCCGGTCCTAGTCCGCCTTGTGCGTCCGGGTGGCCTCGAACAGGAACCAGGTGCGTCGTTCGGCTTCGTCGATCCAGTTCTCCAGGAAGCTGGTCGTAGCGACGTCCCCGCCTTTGTCCGCCACTTCATGCGCCTCGCGCATCGAGGACACCAATGCCTTGTTGTCGTTCATCAATTCGCGGAGCATCTCGTGCGCCGGCACGAAACCCGCGTCATTGTCCTTCAACGTCTGCAGTCGGGCGATATTGCCGATCGACCGCAGCGTCAAACCGCCGATCTTGCGAACTCGCTCGGCGATGTCGTCGGTGATCGCGAAAATCTGCTCGGACTGTTCGTCGAGCAGCAGGTGGTAGTCGCGAAAGTGTGATCCGCTCATGTGCCAATGGAAATTCTTGGTCTTCACATAAAGCGCAAAAACGTCGGCCAAAACCGCATTGAGCTTTTCCGAGATTTCGCTGACGGCCTCGGATGACAGGTCAGTCGGGGTGTCCAGGGTAGGGCTCGTTTTGCGGCGCGTATCGAGAGCTCGCACTTTGTTGTTCACGGCATCACCTTACGAAATATGATGAATGCGCGGAGCACGCGGCCGCGCTCGCGGCCGCGGGATTGCCGCCCCGGGCTGGCCAACCAACGCCGGCGGAACAACCCTGGTTCCATGGCCTAACCGATAGGACGCCCTGTCATGCCAATTTCCGCATACTTGCAATCGATCGGCTTCTTCGTCCTGGCGTTTATCGCCCTGTTTGCCTCGGCCGGCACCGCGGCTCTGGTGACCTACTGGGTCTATCTCGCGATCCTCGGCACGGTTTTCGTGGCCTCGTTCCTTCTCCTTGACCCGGACCTGGCCCGCGAGCGCATGCGCCCCGGCGGCAAGCGGCCGCCACTGGCGCTGCAGCTCTTCAGCGCCGTGCTCGTAGCGCATTGGATCGTTGCAGGCCTTGACCACGGTCGCTTCCATTGGAGCGATACCGTGCCCGGATGGCTGCAATGGCTGAGCCTCGCAGCGCTCGCTGCAAGCTACGCCTTGTGCCTTTGGGCGATGCGCGTGAACCGCTTCTTCTCGTCGGTCGTGCGCATCCAGTCGGACCGTGGCCAGCAGGTCATCAGCGCCGGTCCGTACGCCGTCATTCGGCATCCCGGATATCTCGCCGGCATCGTCATCGTGCTCGCAAGCGGACTTGCACTCGACTCCTGGCTCGCCGCCGCGTTCCTCGCAGTCTTCAGCCTGACATTCCTGTTTGGCCGCGTCATTACCGAGGACCGCGTGCTGCAGGCCCAATTACCGGGCTATCGTGAGTACGCCCAGCGGGTCCGCTGGCGGCTCATGCCGGGGCTTTGGTGAGCTGGTGTGGGGACGCCAGCCAGACCGCCCATTCCATGATTCGCATAAGACATATTATGGAATATGTCTGTTAACCCCATTAGACGGGGCCTTCCTCAACGGCAAACGATATGCCGTCGTAGGCCGGCTCGACATGCGGCGGCAGTTTCTGGCGCAAGGCCTCGTAGTCGAGTTCGGCGTGCAGGTTCGTCAAAATGGCGTGGCGCGGCTTAAGCTGCCCGATCCATGACAGCGCATCGGCGACAGAGAAATGGCTTGGGTGCGGGCGGTCGCGCAACGCATCGACAATCCAGACATCCAAGCCGGTAAGGGCCTTCGCGCTCTCGGCGGGCAACCGCCAATGTCCGCCGAGTAGGCCACGTTGGCGAAGCGGAAGCCGAGCGAGGCGATATCGCCGTGTTCCTGCAGGATCGGCAGCGCGGTGATCGGACCACCCTGCCCGGTGATGGTGACTGGTGTGCCGGCAGTGAGGCGGCGCTCGCGCACGATTGGCGGATACTCGCTGCCGGGCGGCGACTTGAAGCAATAGCCGAAGCGGGCATGCATCGTCCCGGCGGTGTGTTCGTCGAGATAGATGTCGATTGGGGCGCGCTGCTTGATGTACAGCGCGCGCAGGTCGTCGATGCCGTGGGTGTGGTCGGCGTGTTCGTGCGTGTACAGCACGCCGTCGAGCCGATCGACCTCGGCATCGAGCAATTGCTCGCGTAGATCCGGCGACGTGTCGACCAGCACGCGCGTAATGCCGGCCGAGCCGCGACGTTCGACCAGGAGCGACGTTCGACGCCGCCGGTTCTTCGGGTTGTTCGGGTCGCACGCTCCCCAGCCAAGTGCCGGTCGCGGTACGCCACCAGAGGACCCGCAGCCCAGGATAGTGAATTTCAGCGTCATGCGGCGGCCGCCGCGGGACGCGGCACTTTGGAGAACAGGCGAAAGAAATTCTCGGTGGTCTGCCGCGCAATCTCGTCGAAGGATACGCCGCGTGCCTCGGCGAGGGCGTTGGCGGTTTCGATCACGAAAGCTGGCTCGTTGCGCTTGCCGCGATGGCGTCCCGGCGCGAGATATGGCGCGTCAGTCTCGACCAGAATGCGGTCCGCCGGCAGTTCGGCCGCGATGGCACGCAGCGCCGCAGAATTCTTGAATGTCAGGATTCCGGTGAACGAGATGAAAAGTCCAAGAGCGATAGCGCGTCGGGCAAGATCGGGGCCTCCAGTGAAACAATGCAGCACCGCCGGGAAGGGACCCCTACCCGTTTCTTCCTCGAGAATGCGCGCCGTGTCGTCGTCGGCTTCGCGGGTGTGAATGACGAGCGGCAGTCCGGTTTCGCGCGCGGCAGCGATGTGGGTGCGAAAGCCGCGCTCCTGCGCATCGCGTGGAGAGTTGTCGTAATGATAGTCGAGGCCGGCTTCGCCGAGCGCGACGACCTTGTTTTTGTGCGTGCGCGCTACGAGATCGGCCGTGGTTACATCGGTCTCTTCGTGGGCGTAATGCGGATGCGTGCCGACCGAGCAATAAACATCGTCAAACCGTCCAGCGATCGCCAGCAGTTCGTCCTGACGGCGCACGCGCGTCGAGATCGTCACCATGCGGGCGATTCCGGCCGCTCGCGCCCGACCCACGACAGCGTCAAGCTCGTCGCGAAGTCGGGGAAATCGAGATGGCAATGGCTGTCGATCAGCATTGTGTTGCTTATTGCTGCGCCTTGGGCGCCTCCGGGTCGACGTAACGCGGAAACACCGGCGCCGGCGTTGGCACTTTGCTGCCTGCGGCGATCCGGTGCGCGCCGCCGAGGAATGAAAAATTGCGTTCGTCGGACGGCACGCCAAGGAGATCGAGCAGCTTGCCCGCCGACTCCGGCATGAACGGCTGCGCCAGGATCGCGACCTGCCGCAACACCTCCGCGGTCACGTAGAGGATCGTGCCTTGGCGCTCGGGATCGGTCTTGGCGAGCGCCCAGGGCGCTTCGCCGGCGAAATAGCGATTGGCGTCCGCAACGACTGCCCAGACCGCATTGAGTACCTGGTGTAGCTGCTGCGTGGCCATGGCGACGCGCGCTTTGCCGATCAGCGCGTCCGAAGCGCCAAGAATGGCCTGATCCGCGGCGCTGAACGCGCCGGGTTTTGGCAATGCGCCGCCGAACGCCCGCGCCACCATGGTGAGCGAGCGCTGCGCCAGATTGCCGAGATCGTTGGCGAGGTCGGCATTGGTGCGGTTGACGATGGCCTCGTGGCTGTAATTGCCGTCCTGGCCGAATGGCACTTCGCGCAGCACGAAATAGCGAAACTGATCGACCCCATACGCATCAACCAGCGCGAACGGATCGATCACGTTGCCGACCGATTTCGACATCTTTTCCCCGCGGTTGAACAGGAAACCGTGGGAGAAAACGCGCCTGGGTACGGCGATACCGGCCGACATCAAGAACGCCGGCCAATACACGGCGTGAAAGCGCACGATGTCCTTGCCGATGACGTGCAGATTGGCCGGCCAGTATTTTTTGAATTGCTCCGAATTCGTATCGGGATAGCCGACGCCGGTGATGTAGTTCGTCAGCGCGTCGACCCATACATACATGACGTGCTTCGGCGCGCCCGGAACGGGCACGCCCCAGTCGAAGGTTGTCCGCGAAATCGACAGGTCCTGCAGGCCGCCGCGCACGAAGCTCGCGACCTCGTTCATGCGCTCTTTGGGCAGGACGAAATCGGGGTGTTTTTCGTAGAGCGCCAGCAGCTTGTCGGCATATTTGGATAATCTGAAGAAATAGCTCTCTTCCTCGACCCACTCGACTGGCGTGCCTTGCGGGCCGAGCCGAATACCCTTGTCATCGACGCGGGTTTCGCTCTCGTCGTAATAGGCCTCGTCCCGCACCGAGTACCAGCCGGAGTATTTATCGAGGTAGATGTCGCCCGCCTCCTCCATGCGCGCCCAGATCGCCTCGGAGGAGCGGTAGTGCCGCGGCTCGGTGGTGCGGATGTAGTCGTCGTTCGAGCAATTGAGCTTCTTCACCATGGCCTGGAAGCGCGGCACGTTGCGCGCCACCAGTTCGCGCGGCGTCAGCTTCTCGCGCGCCGCGGTCTGATGCATCTTGATGCCGTGCTCATCGGTCCCGGTGAGGAAAAACACGTCATAGCCATCAAGGCGCTGAAAGCGCGCGATAGCGTCGGTGGCGATCACCTCATAGGCGTGGCCGATATGCGGCGGGCCGTTCGGATAGGCAATCGCGGTGGTGATGTAATACGGCTGTCCTGGCATCTGCCGTAGGTATCAACCGCGCGTGGCCTCGGCAAGCAAGCCGAACACGCCGAAAACAAAAGGTTTTCGCTCCAAATTATAGGTTTCGGCGTCGCGCGCGGCCGCATTGACGCCCTCCCAGGCCTCGGCGAGGCGCGCCATGCGGCCGATTTCGCCTTGCGTCGTGCCGTGGCGCTCCACGCGCTGCGCCAGCCAAGCATTGATCGTATCGACCAGCGAATGGAGCGGTCGCGGATCGGTCCCGGCGAGGCGGTCGCCCAGCGCGTGCAACGCACTGGGTTCGAGCTTCGGCAAGCCGTCAAGAAGGGCCAACGTCTGCTGGCGCAGCGCCAACGCATCTTCATCGAGCAGCGCCAGCGCACGGTCGACACTGCCGCCTGCTGCGGCTGCCGCTGCGACCACATCCGGATCGTCCGCCGCGGTGTCCCTCACGGCTGCCACGGCCTTGGCCACGTCCGTCTCTGCCAGCGCCCGCAGCGTCACCATGCGGCAACGAGAACGCAGCGTCGCCGGCACACGCGACGCCGAGTGGCATACGAGCAGCAGCAGGGCCCGCTGCGGCGGCTCCTCCAGAACCTTCAACAGCGCATTGGCGCTCGACCGGTTGAGTTCATCGACCGCATCGACGATGGCGATTCGCCAACCGCCCTCGCCTGCGGTCGAGCCGAAAAACGACACCGTACGGCGCACGTCGTCGACGGCGATCTGCTGGCGCAGCGCGCCCTTGTCGTTCATTGTGCGCTCCAGCACGAGAAGGTCGCCTTGCGCCTGGGCCGCAATGCGGCGTGCCACGGGATGCGCAGGGTCGATCGCGAGCGAATTCGCTGCAGCGACATCCGCCGCGGCAGGATCCGGATGAGCGAAGACGAACCGAGCCATTCGATAGGCCAGCGTCGCTTTGCCGATCCCTTTCGGGCCCGTCAGCAGAAACGCATGCGGCACGCGGCCGGAGCGATAGGCTGACAGCAGCGCCTGCTCGGCCGCCGAGTGGCCGAACAGCAGCATCGTGCTGCGCGGCTGCGCCTCGTCGATCTCGTCTTCGCTTTGCTTCGGGCTCATGCGAGGACGACTACGACGCCAAAGTTTCGGCGTTGAGCGGCGCGGTGCCCGGCTCCAGCCGGGAATTGACGATCGTCCAGATCTGCTTGGCGACGTCTTCCTTGCCGCGCCCGGCGTCGATCACGGAACAGCGCCGCGGCTCGCGTTCAGCGAGCGCCAGATAGGCTTCACGCAGCTTTTCGTGAAACTGCAGGTCTTCCGCCTCGAAACGATCCGGCGCGGCATTACCGGCCCGCTGCTTGCGGCGCGCCAGCCCGGCCTCGACCGGCAGGTCGAGAATGAATGTCAGGCTCGGAACCAGATCGCCGATCGCAACCCGTTCGAGACTCTTGATCAGGCGCGGATCGACCTTGCCGAGCGTGCCCTGATACACGCGCGTGGAGTTGGCGAAGCGATCGCAGATCACCCATTTGCCGGCTTCGAGTGCCGGCTTGATGGCACACTCGACGTGGTCATTGCGGGCCGCGGCAAAAAGAATGGCCTCGGCATCCGGGCCCAAAGGTTGGGCCGCGCCCGACAACAGCACATGGCGGATGATTTCAGCGCCTGGCGAGCCGCCAGGCTCGCGCGTCAGCAGCACGCCGATACCAAGCGCCTCGAGGCGCAGCGCCAGCATGGCGGCCTGGGTCGACTTGCCGGTGCCTTCGCCGCCCTCGAACGTGATGAATTCGCCCCTTCGCGGCACCTCCCGCCGAGGCTCGTTCTCGGGTGCTTTCAGGACGGCGTTGTCCACCTGCAGGTCCATGCCCATCAATAGGTTAGCGACAGATATGCACGCGAGGCTTCAATGTCAGCGCAGGTTCGGCATTCAAGGCGCAGATGTCCGTGACGCACGGTCATAGCCGACCGAAACCCGCACGGACCAGCCCAATCACCAGTTCCGCGGCCCCATCCATCGCGCGGCGGGACATGCTGCCCCGTCCGACATCCTCAGCGGCCTGCAGCGGGACTTCAAGTGCGAGATTATCGCCACGCCAGACTTTCAGGGTACCGATCGTCTGCCCCTTGCTGATCGGCGCTGGCACCGGCCCGGTATAATCGACACGCGCGCTCAGCGGCTGATCGCCGTTGCGTGGCACCAGGACCGAGATGACGCCAGGCGCCTCCAGCGGAACATAGCCGACGTCGCCACCAAATACCTTGGCGGAGCCGATGGTCTGGCCTTCGGCAAACAAAATGCGCGTCTGAAAACCGTGAAAGCCCCAGTCCAGCATCTTGCGGGCTTCGTCAGCGCGCTCCTTGTCCGATTTTGCCCCCGCGAGAACGATGATGAGCCGCCGGTCGTCCTGGACGGCCGACCCGACCAGGCCAAAGCCCGCTTCTTTGGTTTCGCCGGTTTTCAGCCCGTCGGCATCAAACCCCATGCCGAACAGCGGATTGCGGTTCGTCTGATGAATCTTGTTCCAGGTAAAATCGCGCTGCGCGAAATACGGATAGAATTGCGGATAGGTTTTGATGATGAAGCGCGCGAGCGCGGCAAGATCGCGAACCGTGACGCGCAGCCCGGGGTCGGAATAGCCTGTTGAGTTGGTGAAAGTCGAATGTTGCAGGCCGATCTCGCGGGCCCGCTTGGTCAGCATCTGACCGAAGGTTGTCTCATTGCCGCCCAGCGCCTCGGCGATGGCGATACAGGCGTCGTTGGCGGAATCGACAATGATGCCGTGAATCAGATCCTCAAGATCGACCTTGCTGTGAATCGCGGCAAACATCGTCGAGCCGTGCGATGGCGCCCCACCCTTGCGCCAGGCGTTTTCGCTGACGGTGTACTCGTCGGTGAGCTTGATCCGGCCGCGCACGATTTCGTTGAACACGTATTCCAGCGTCATCAGCTTGGCGAGGCTTGCCGGTTCAACAGGTTGATCGGCGTCCTTTTCAAACAGGATGCTGTCGGTCTTGGGCTCGATCAGGATCGCGTTGGGTACGTTGGTCTGGAACGAGTTATCCTTTTTGCCAGCAACAGTCGGCGCGGCCCACACTACGCCGCTACCGGAGGCCAGAAACGCCAAGGCCACCGCGGCAGCCATGAGCGCCCCTCGGGCGCCGTGCCTGCCGCCCGCCAATCCCCTCGCCCGCCGTGTCGTTACCACCCTAGGCACCGAGATGCTCAATCCACGCTACGCGCAAACCGCGGCCAGAACGTCTGCGAAATAGCACGTGCGGGAAGCCCGAAGGTCAATTGGCTCACGCGAAAATGTCGCGATTATGAACAGGCGTTCTGGCGCGAGCCGATCAATAAAGTCCCCGGCCGTTGATATACTGCGAAGTGCCATCCATCCTCGCCGGACCGCCGAAAGACATCGAGCCTCTATCCGCGCCCGCGGTATAGCTCGGCTCCGCGGCTTCGGAGGGCTCTGGCTGCACATAATCCGGCGGCACGCTCGCCAGCACGCGGCGTGACGTCGGTGGCGGCGGCGACGGCGGAAATACGGGTCCCCGGGCGATGCGGACCATGCTAGGCACGGGCGCCGGTCCATTCTCGCGCAAGGTTGCTTCCAGCAAGCGGTCGTCGGAGCCCTGGAGCGGCGCAGGCCCGACATATTCGACGCGAACCGTGGTGGTGCCGCGTCGATAAAAATCCAGCAACTTGGCGGCCTTCACCGAAAGGTCGATGAGGCGGTTATGCGCGTACGGCCCACGATCGTTGACGCGCACGATGATTGAACGGCCGTTGGCAAGGTTGGTGACGCGCGCATAGCTCGGCAGCGGCATGGTCGGGTGCGCCGCCGAGATACCGTCGAGGTCAAAGACCTCGCCGTTGGCGGTGTAGCGGCCGTGGAAGTCCTCGCCGTACCAGGAGGCAAGACCTACCGCCGCATAGTGCGGATCGTATTGCGGCACGTACATACGGCCGCCGACGAAATAGGGCGAACCGACGTGGTAGGTGCCGCCGCCTTTGGGAACGGGTTCGCCCGAGTCGATGACGCGCGGGCTTGCGGACACGCCATACTCGGGATCGACATGGGAACTGGAACACTGGGCAAGCAAAAGCGCCATCGCGGCACAGGCCCCGACTGGCGCCCATCGCCGCAACGCCGCACAACGCCAGAAGTGAGCGCTGGACCGCCGCCGCATCGTCCCCCGACCCTGCCCCGGCAGGACGTATCAGATTCTAGCGTGGTCACATTGTGGCGGAAATGCGCAACGGCCTTTGCATAGTGAACGAGCGGTTGAGGCCGGCCACGTCGGGAACGGGACGGTGTCCCGGTCCGCGCTGTAATTCCTGATCGCTGGCGGCAGGCCTGTTACTCGTAGATCGGCTTCGCCAGGCCGGCGATATTGGCCGGCACCTTCATCAGTTGGTCGACGATTTTCTCGGCATCCTGACCGGTAATTGGATGCACCGGCATTTCCTGCTTGGCCGTGTCGGCGAGGAAAGCCGGATCCTTCATGGTGTCGTCGAACGCCTTGCGGACGATCGCGAGATGATCCGCAGGCACCTGCTTCGACATGATGAACGGCCGCCCGACCTCGTCGCCGCCACTGAGCAGGCGCAACAGCTGCCGCTGCTCGTCGCTGGTGGCGAAACTGCCGATATACGCCGCGCTCTCCGGAATCTCCGCCGGGCGATCTTTGATGAAACGAACGAAATTGTGCACCAGGCCCTTTTGGATCCAGTCGACGGGAATCGAGCTGTAGGACCCGCAGTCGCCGTCAAGCTCGCCCTGCTCTATTGCCAGTCGCTGCTCGGCGCTGCCCGGAAATCCGAGCACCTGCTTGACTGGAGCATGAAACACCGCGCGCAGGATGGCGCCGTTGATGTAGTTGCCGGAGCCTTTGCCGGTCGACCCGATGATGAACTGCTTGCCGCCATGCATCAGCTGGTCCCAGCTGGTGATGCCTTTCGGCCCGTAGCCATAACAAACGCGGTAATCGGGCGTGACCACGCCGACCCAGGAGAATTTGCGGAAATCGAGATGCACGCGATCGGGATCGACGATCGACTGGGTGACCAGCCCCGGATTGAAAATGGTCATCGCGGTACCGTCCTTGGGCGCCGTGTAATCGAGGTAGCGGACCGAGGTCAGGCTTCCCGCGCCGGGCATGTTCTGCACGATGACGGTCGGATGCCCCGGAATGTATTTGCCGATGTAACGGGCCAGCACCCGGGCGTAATTGTCGTAGCCACCGGCCGGCGAAAAGCCGACCACAATGGTGAACGTCTTGCCCTTGAAATAATCGTCGGCCTGCGCCGGAGCTACCAGCACCGCGAGACCGAGCAGCGCGCATACAAGAATACAAGCTCGCTTCCTGAACATTACTCTCCCCAATGGCAAAGGATGCCGCGGTTTAGCAGCCGCAATTGGCGCGCCGCAATAGCATCCGGAACCCAGGATAACGCCCTTCCCGGCCGCTCTGCTGCGGCAAAATCGCTGGTATCTGGTTGCAATCCGGATGTGCCTGCCGGTTTTTCGTTCAGCGTCGGTTCATCCGCAAAGCGATTAGATTTTCATCGTTGGGGGACCAGCGAAACGAGGTCGCCAATGAGAGCCATGTTCATCGTGCTGACCACGGTGGTCGTTGTCGCTACCGGCAGCGCTCTGGCTGTGATGAATAACGCCTGCAAAAACGGACAGCATGCCTGGTGCGCCCCCGGTTCCGGTTTCAGGCACCACGTGACGGGCGCCTCGGAAGGCTCAGGACCCGCCGGTTGAGGCGGGAAAGTTCCAGACAGCATCCGACTGACGCCAAGTAAACGCCGCCCTATAGGGGAAACGGCTGAAATCCGACATGCTCCCCCTCCCAGCTTGGATGCTGGAGGCTCGCTCCCTTGTTGCCGCAGGCCGTGCAGCGTACCCGCTCGCGCAGCACATCGCTTGACGCGGCAGCGCCCCAGCGAATCACCACGACAGCACAGGCCAGCGGCGAATGGTGCCGGCAACGCTCGCACCACAGCCACACCCACGGCGTCGACCGGTGCAGATCGCCCAATGTCGCCCGCGGGCCAGGTTTGGACCTGTAGCGGCGGCGCAATGCGATCCATCGGTCCAGATCCTTGTCGCTGAATCTCGCCGGCTCGCCGCTCATCGGCGAAACCTACCCGATCCAGGCTTATTTTCCTATTCGGTCGCGGCCGCATCCACACCTTGTTTTCGTGCTCCGAAGCGACGGCGCGAGGCATGTTGGCAATAAGCGCCGGGAACGATAATCACTCAGCCGCCTGCGAGGCGTTCGCTGATATCGATCGGCGATTTATTGGCCAAGGCGTCCGCGCCGAATATATCAGCGTCGACATTGCGCGTCCGGAAGGGTGGCCGAGTGGTTTAAGGCACCGGTCTTGAAATTCTTCCACCAGCGTTATGCCTCGTCGCGTTCTGTCACGAATTGTCCGTCCTTATTCATAAATTGCGGCGAGCGGGGAGCCTCCTCTCCCGCACTGTTTCGACCTGTCCCAGTCCGTCCGGTGGCAATTCCGGTGGCAGCGGCGCTGGCAATAAGCGCCGCTGCTTTTCCTAATGGGCACGCTCACGCGGGCGACGTTTCCTCTCTTTCAAGCGGCCATCGCGATCCAGCCAACGTACATATGTTTTTGAGCACTGCCTCGATCGCCAGCTCGGGTCCGACGAAACCGTGGAAAGTCCCCCGCTCCGTAAGTGCGGTAACTGATGCCTGCAATGCAAGATCGGCGAGCGAACGCGGCACCTGTTTCATTATTGCTTCACCAAGCGCGTAGAGCTCATCATCGATCTCATCCCAACAGTGCTCACTTGTTTGGGGTCCGCCACCTTCGCGATCTTTCAGACGCTGCTCACGATAGCGCTCATTAGCGCGTTCGAATTGCCCGACCAGTTCTGGCGCAAAAGTCACTTGGCTCGCCTCCCCGGCCGACGGAATGGCAGATGCGACGGCAGCGGCGCTGACAATAGCGTTCATGGCAGACCTCCTACTCACTGTTACGCCCGACACGACGCGCGCGGGCGAGCGAGGTTCGCAAGCGCTGATGGTGCTTTGATGTTTCGTCATGGATTTGGGCTCAGGTTGGCTTTCTAGGGCCGATGCCGGGACGGCCGGCAGCCGGGAGCTAGAAACCCGCCTGAGAGACGGGCGGCGCGCCTTTAGGCTTTCGCCCTGGACATAGCAGCGCCCTCCCGGCCATAATGGCCAGGTCGGCGCGCCCGCCAAGGCGCGGCCGTGCGCAATTTGAGCCCGCCAAGGCTCGATGCGCGAGCGGGGCACAGCCGCCAAAAGCTAAATGCCGCGCTTCTCAGGTCCGGGTTTCTAGGCCCAATCCGAATCATACACGGGAAACCGGCGATTGTGAATCGCCGCCGTGCCGCTGTCGGCTCAAATTTTGCGCTCTTTAGCCGCCGCCAACGATTAGGTGCTGCTCTTCTTTTTTGCCATCGCGCTCTGCCACCACAAGCCCTACGTTTATGAACTGAGCCTCAGTCTCCGCAGGCCTAAAAAACCGGCTTTCCACCACATAGACTTTGTATTCGGTCGCATCGCGAATGCCCTTAAGGTACGGCACGACCACGTCTCCTACGTCGGGAAGCACCCCTCCGAAATCGGACAACCCATATTCGTGGCCGATGCGCCAGTGGCCGTCGGTTCCGTCGGTCGATCGCCCTCGTTTGAAGAGAACAATGTTTAATTCGCGCGCCATATCGTTTCCCCTCCTCCAAAAAAAAACCGCTGCGCAGGCTCCGCTAGACTGATCGCCCTCGCAATTGCTCCGCCACGGAGTTGTTCGATCAAGGTTAATTTTTGGTAGCCGGCCCCCGGTGGCGCGCCGCCTTAAGGACGCGCATCGCGCGGCGGCGATTGGAGCGCCAGGGCGCTTTTTTGCTTTTTAGTAGCGCCCGATCAGAGAACCCTCATCATGCAATTGACGCCTATTGCGGGCGGCAGGGTCGGCGTTGCTTGCTGCGTGACGCCGCCATTGATCGATGAATTCGTGCCCGCGGGCGTGACCGCGACGGTCTGGTTCGCGTTCGTTGGGCCTTGGGGCAGAAAATTGACAGCAGCCGGAACGCCGGGGCCGGGGCCCGGCGGCACTGTAAGGCCGGTGAGACCACTCCAGACCTGCGCGCCGGCATTATTGTTTAGCGTCCAGGTCTGGGCCGTGCCGGAGAAGCTCGGAGCAATGTTCGGCAGCTGATTCTGCGCGATCGTTCGATTCTGCGCGCCGCCGGCGCCGCCGAGAACCGTCCCATCGAAATTGCCGCCCGCGGAGGTGATGCGGCCTGAGCCGCCGGCGTCAAGGCTGAAAATGAAACGCCCGCGCAGGTCGGGCAAAGTCACCATGCCGCTGCCCGGATTTCCATATGTCGTGCCGAGAACCACGTTAAGCGCTGAATAAGTCGACGCGGCAAGATTCTGTCCCTGCGGCAACGCAAAATCCCAAGGAACTGCGCCGCCAAAATAGGGCACCAGGCCGCCGATCGGCACCGCGGGCGGATTTATCAGCTCCCAGCAGTTTCCCCCTGTGTTGAGACGAAGCTCGACCTCGGCGAGATTGCCAGGAATATCGCCGATGGCGAGCGGATGGCCGCCCTTTTTAGTGACAACGAGCGCACCGAGGCCATCGCGATCAAACGTCGGCGCCGTCGTCAAATTCGCCGCCGTCGCGCGGAAATTCGATGTCATACCGTCGACGAGCGCCGACGCAGCCGGGTCATAATCAGCGACGATCGCATCATGCGTGCCACTCGCGGCTACCCAATCGCTTACGAGGCCGGGAAGCTCTGCGACCATGCCGGTCGACAAATCGATCGCGAACAAAGGGGTCCATGTCATGCCCACAAAGATGCGCAGCGTGACTTGTCCGGAACCGGAGGTGTCGGCCCAAAACTGATATTGCTGCACGTTTGACGTCGGAGGGGCGGCGCCGCTGTTGTTCGTCAGAAGCGCAAGAAGCGCAGCGTTAATGGCAGTTTGCTCGGCTAGACCTGAAAACACACCAGAGGTCGGCAGAGAGGTGGGTCCCTGGGGCATTATCTTTTTCTCCCTTTCAGACACAACGTGCGGAGCCGACTGCCAAAGGTTATCACTTGGCCTGTTGAGACGAAGACAATCCAGCGCTCTTCCCACCGTCCGGCAGCAAACTCGCGGACAAGAATGCGGTCGTCGACCGAAGTGTCGGCCCAGAGCTGCCGTTCTCGCGGGATAAGCGGCATCGTTGGCGATGTTATTATATCGAGGCATGCCGTGAGCGCCGCCTGAAGGCGCATGCCATCAGACATCGCGTCCAGCATGTCTGGCGCAGGCAGACCGTCCTTGCGCACAAGGCGCAGCGGCGGCGCGAAGCCAATTCGCGCGCTTAGCCTTTCACAGAATTCATCATCCTCGATCAGATTCCGCAACAATCCGCGCGGCTGCGGAGGAAGGGCGACCGGACCGCGAGAAGTCTCCATGTAGTGTGAAAATCGAGACAGCGCCTCGACTAGACTGAGCTTGATTAACAGTCGCGCGAGAGAGCCGCTATCCATTCCCGCAATGTCAATTGCATCGCCGGCGAGCGCCACCAGATCGGCCGGCCGGCCAGAAAGCGCTTCGGAAATCGCACTTAATACCTTACTTTGGATCTCCATCCTCTCTTCCGGCGACAGCTCGCGATCGCCGATTTGGAACGAGAGACAATCTTCGGCCTGCAGGTATGGAGGAAGCTGAAGACAATTTTTTATTTCAGTCATTTTTCGAACCGCCTCACGCCGGATTGAGCAGGCCGCCCGTACGCAAATGCGTGATGATCCGCTCGTCCACCATTTGCGAAACCGTGTCGCGCATCTGACGGCCGAAATTCGCCGCCATCTGATGCGCCGCTTCCGGCGATGTTCCTGGCGGCACGGTCACGCTGACGTTAGTGTTACTGACGAAGGTGTGACCGCTCCGCGCGCCGTTTAGATTTACCGGGATGCCTCCATTCCGTAAAGGCACGAAAGCCTCAGGTCCCGACCCTTCGCCGAAAAGCGCAAGCTGCGGCGAGCTGGCGACGCCCCCGCCGGCATAGCGGCGCAGCGGCACCGGGCCGCGCGACGTCATGATGCCGCCGCCGGCAAAATGCGCATAGGCCGGATTGGTGAATTCGGGCACGCTGCTGGCCGTAGCGCCGCCGAACAAGCCGCCAAGACCGCCCGAAAGCGCCGCGGCGAGCGGTTTCAGCACCAGCATTTTGACGATCATTTGCTCGATCGACTGGTCGATCGACAGCGCCAGCTTGCGCCAGGTATCGGATGCCCGCGCCGGCTTTGTCGTCAGCACGTCGTCGATCGTCTTGCCAAAATCATTGAGAGCCGATGTTCCGACTTTGTCGATACTGTCATTGACGGTATCGCCCTGGCCCATTTGCGCCAGACCTTTGAAGGCGGAATTCTTGACCTGCTCTTGCTTGTAAGTCTGCTCGGCCTGCTCGCGAAGCCGCGCTTCGGCCTGCGCCATTTCGGCATCCGTTCGGATGAAACCGTCGGCGCGATCCTGCTGCAATTTTATCAGACCAGAAATATAGATTTCTTCTTGCGAGGCAACGCCGAGCCGTTCGCGCGCCGCGGTCATCGCCTCGGTCTGCGCATTAACGAAGGCATCCAGGCTGCGCGTATATTCTGCCTGCGTAATGTTGCCGTGCGCCAGCGCGTTATTCAGCTTGCCGATTTCGAGCGTCAGCTTTTCCGCCGGCGTCGCCGCGGCGCCGAGCGCCTTCATATGCTTTTCAAGCTGTTTCAGCGACTCGTCGGACGCCGCCAGCGTTTTGCTCCAATCGCCGACGTCGCCCTTTTTCGGCGCGGCCAGCGCGCCAAACGAGCTATTGACAAAATCCGAAATCCCGCCGCCGGCGACGCCACCGCGGCCGCCCATCTGCTCGGCGAGCCGCCGGCGCGCATCGGCGAGGCCAGGTCCCTGCGCATAGCGCTGCATGCGTTTGTCATCGATAGCGCGATCAATCGCACCGGCATCGCCGCCCTCTAGCGCAATTTCGCCAAGCCCCATTTTGGCGAACTTGTTTTTGAACCACTCCCCCCAGGTTTCGGACTTCGCAACCTTTTCCATTTCCTGCATATGCAGCATCGATTGCTGCAGCGCCTCGTCGAGCGCCAGCGTCCGCTGCAGCACGGATTTCGGCAAACCACGACGACGAAAGATTTTTGTTTTCGTCCTCGACTTGCTTGATTTCGGCGCGCAGCGACGCCAGGCGCTCGATAAGGCCGGCGTCGAGAATCTTCCCGGCCTGGTCATAGCCGGACGCGAGCTGCGCCACGCCGCCGGATTGATAAACCTGCGCGGCCAGCAGACCCTGCTGTGCGGCGTTGCGGCCGAACGCGGCCTGCGCGATGCCGGTCGCGGTCACGCGGCTGCCGGCCTGCGCGACTGCGCGGCCGATCATGTCATAGGCGGTCGCAGCGTCGCGTGCCATCGCGACCTGATGCGCGAGCTGCGGATCAATGCGGTGCAGCTCGGTATAGAGCGAGCCGGTGCCGTGGCGCGCGGCGTCGAGATTGACCGCCAGATGCTGCAGGCCGAGCGCCAGGCGCTCATTACTAAGGCCGAGCTTGGCGCCCTCGGCGGTCAAGGCCTGCGCCTCGCCGACCGTCAGATCGGCCGCCTCGGCAAAGTCGCGCAGCTCCTGCGCGCGATCGCCCAGCTCGTTCGCGCGCTTCTGCAGCTCATAGATCGCCGCCGCCGCGACGGCGATCGCGCCGGCGGCAGCGAGGCCCCACGGTCCCAGCGCCATCATGAAGGTGCCGACTGGACCGAACGATCGCGCCAGCTCTTCGAGGCGGCCGCGCAGGTCGGCCGCCGTCTTGTCGATCGCCGACAGCCCCGGCGCTGGCTGCGCGCCGGCCGCCTGAATCTTTCTCAGCGCCGCCGCGCCGTCATTGCCGAGCTTTTCCAGCGCGGCGGTGACGGTCGCTGCGTCCTGAATACTTAGCCGGATCGAGACGTTGCCGGTTGGCATTTTGGCTCTCCCGCTCCCTCAATTCCGACTGTTCGGGAAAATTGCCCGAACGGTCGCGCGCGGCGGCGGGTTTCAGCGTTTCATTCGCTTATCCCGCCGCCGCGACGACTAGCGAACCCCCCTTCCGATTACGCTCCGCGCGATAGAGGAGCGCCGAGTTTCGAAGGGTCCGCCATATCTGCGGCCTGGACGCCGAGCCGCGACGGATACGCAACAAAAACAAGCGCAGTCAGTCCCTGGCGGGCTCAGCCGCTGTTGTCTTCGCCAAACCCATTGCCGAAAGAACGTCGTCCCAGCGCTGTGAAACTGTCCCAGCTGTGGGGGATCGAGGCTTAGCTGCCGTGGGAGAACAGCCCATTGTCTCTGCCGGCATGCACGCCGATCCGCCGGGCTGCCCGGAAAAATATCTTTTTGCTCGCTCGGCGCCGACGACGTCGAAGAGGAATGACCAAATCGAGGATCCAGGAGCCTTCCTTATCACCTTAGTCCGCCAAGCCGCAGCCGCCGCAGCGACAGCCCCGGCAGGACAACTTTCCTCAATTAGAAAGTCGGCCACCGCCCGCGGCAACCCCGCACCAGCACAAGACGTCCGAATGAGCAAGTCTGACCTAGACATATTTTTCAATGACCCCCCGGCGCGATGTCAGACACGATCCCCAGAACGGCGCGCGGGTCGGCGTCGGAACGCCTCGGCACACGTAAGCCCTCAGCTTCGGCCATCTCAATCAACGTCTCTTCCTCGCGCTCGACGACGAGCATATCGGTGACGATTTCCAGCGTTTTTGCGCGGCGCTGGTCCGACGTTAACGCCCGCTCGTCATCGGATAGCTCGTCGATTTCACGATCGATCGCATCGATCAATATGGGCCCTAGCGCCCAGGCAATGAGCGCCGCAGCATCGATAGGCTCTCTAATAAACTGCGGCAGGGTGAGCTCGGCGGATACCGTATCGGGCAACGTCGGCCATTCGATCGGTCGGCCACGCTCGACAAGACCAAAAACATCAGGCCGACCTCTTACCTGCAGTTCGGCGATTTGAGCGCGGGATTTTTCCTTCGCGATCCTGCTCGGCCAGGGTGCGCGAGACACGGAGTTCAGCTGATCGCGGAGTTCGCGGATGCGCCGACGCCGATTCTCGACGGCGCTCTGAACGGTTTCCCCTTTGCGAAGCGTGACCGACTCTGCCGCTGCCACGCCCAAGATCGCGCGACCTGAACGGCGCACGTATTCCTCAACACGGCTTACCAATGACCGCAGCGAATTGGCCGCGCGGTTACCGTAAATCGCGTTGGCTTCGTCTAGATCTTCTGTAAGGCTATCCAATTGCAAACGAGCTCGCTTCACCTCGCCGCTATCTTCGGGCAATCCTCGGCCCGGACGAGAGCGGCGGCTCATGCTTTTGAGCGGCAGCGTCATTGCTTCGATTTCGTCCCTCAAGCCCGCGACGCCTTCCATCAATACTTGCCGCTTTTCGTTAAGCCTCCGGCGCGTATCCCATTCGATCTCCGCAGCAGCGCGCAGCGATTTCAATTTTTTTCGAGCTGGCGCTGGAAGCGACACGGCAATGTCGCCAGCCATCGCCAGCGCGGGCAGCTTCTGCGGTTGATGGATGTCTGCTTGCGTTTCGGGCATTTGCTCTCTCCGTCGCGTGAGAATCAAACTACGCGAGCCTGCCGGCCATTCCGCCTCTTGACTTGGCCGAAGGTTTTTTTATTCGCGATGATTCGGCGCAGCATTCTTTCCGACGGGGCACGGCCGTAAGCGCGCAAAATCTTCCAACAAAACTCCTCGGCCCTGCCCCTGCGATGCGGCGGGCATTCGTCGGCAAGGCGTTCACGCGCCCACGCGGAGCTTTCGTAACGATTTATCCTCTTGTGGATTTCGCCCGCAGGAAGGCCGCATGCCTGCGCGAATTCAACGACAAGCCGGCGCATTTCGAGCAACTCCTCCGCCGCTTCCGTGCGCTGGGGCAGCACTCCGGCCGGCGATAAGGTTAGCAGCCACCGCAGATCATCAGGTGCCGGCATACGGCCGGCTGCTAGCGCGGCCTGCGCCCTTTCCAGACGCAATGCATCAACGTCGCGCATAACCATCGTTTCGCTTGCCATTCAGGATGCGCGCGATTTGGCTGCGCGCGAGAGGGGCGAACGAATTTTCCTGAAAGGCGCGGGTCACGTCGTCGACAATGATCCGGCTTGGCCGCTCTTTGCTCGTCATCGCGAGCAGCTGCATTGCGGCGGCTATCTCCAGCACACGATTCCATTTGGACACGCCGGCGGCCGCCAATTTGGCACCGGCCGTGCGAATGGCCTCGTCCCGCCGCTCCCGATCGTCGACGACGCTCATCGCGGCACCATTGCGGCGAAAGCCGAGCTATGCATTTCGCGCAAGCAGCATGCCGAAGCTGCGGCTAGGTTGCGGCTTTCAAATCCCAACGTGGCTGGCGAATGGGCGCCGCTTCGCTGCCCGCATTTTCGCCGCGCGGGGAAGGACCCGTAAACGGCGCCGCCTTTGACGCCTGGAGGGGTATCGATAGCCCGCGCCGCCGAAGCCGCGACGCTCGCAATCTGAAAACGCGGAAAGAAAACCGGGGCGACGGAACCGCAAGGCCCTGTTGTCGTCATGCCCATGTTCATTTCCCCGTTTGCTGGAAAAGTCCGAAAGCCCCCCGCTTCTGGCAAATTGCCAAAAGCGGCTTCCGCAGACGCCTCGCTGCCACAAAAAACGCGCCGCCCTACCTCGCCCTACCTTCGTCCAAAGGTGGGGCGCTTGTTAGCGTAGGTAAAATCGCCACTTGCCCTACCTGCCCCACCTGCCCCACCTTTCCAGAAGGGTTAGGAGAAATCGCAAATCACGCTTCAGCCCTCTCGCGCGATCGACAGGCATGGACAAAACGGTCCCGTCGCTCGCGCACGCGCATGCGCACGCGAGGGTTCGAGGTGGGGCACGTGGGGCAGGTAGGGCAAAACCGCGCCAAATCGTCATTTCTTCGCGCCCTACCTCGCGCGATAGGTGGGGCAGGTGGGGCGCGTAACGCACAGATTTTTTGCCTTTGCGCGGCCATTAGACCTTGACAATATCTCGCGTCCGCAAATCCGAATCGGCATCATTTGCGCCTCCGCCGCTGTCGTCGGCGTGATCCGCTTTGCCAATCCACTTTCTGACCGACGATCCGCTCGAAATGTGCGCGCGCTTCGCCAAGCGCCGGCAGCAGATAGCACCAGGCGCGCGCGCGACCGCGTCCGCTGTCGGCCTGCACGTTACGTTTGCGTCGATCGATACCGCCTGGCAGAAGCTGCGCTAATTTAATACCGAAACTAGTCTGTTGCTGCCGATCGCGGCCGCCGATCCCTCTAATTGTCGCGAGGTAATCAGCAAACAACGACTGGCACGGTATCTCACGAGCCCAACCCGCAGCGCGTCGGGTTGATGTTCCTACCCGCAATCGTTCACGCCACCACGTCTCGACGGAATCCAGCGGCCGATCCATGTTTGCGCTCCGTCGCGCGATCGTCGCAATGACCTCGTCAATAAGGCGCGTAGCGGCGCTTAATTTTCGGGCCAAAGTCTTTTGGTTGGCGGCCGTCATTATGGCCCGTCACACCTTCTTGCCGGCGCCTTCAAGCATGCGATCGAAGGCAACCTTCGGCACCTTCAGAAGCCGCCCGATTTTGATCGTTGGAATCTCGCCGCGCTTTACCGCCTCGTATGCGGAGTTTCGACCTATCCCCAAAATTTCCGCCGCCTGGGGGACCGTCAGTGTGCGGCGTTCCGAGTTTTCTTCGCTCATGACGAATTGGGGCCTCCCTTCGTCTTAACGGGTCCCAATTGGATAGCATTAGCTTTACTGCTAATCAAGTCATGCTATGGCATCGCTTGCGGGGCCATAATACTTGAGCTAAAACGTGAGCAACGGGCACAGAAAGGGACGGACAAATGGCAAAAGGTCGCGCGGAGTCCGACACGGTCCAAATAAATTGGCGGATGAAAGAGCCGCTTCGACGCGCGCTGGAACTAAGCGCAAAGAAGCGGGGAATTTCCATGAATCAAGAGATCACGCGGTGCGTTGAGGCTTTCTATTCGGCCGAGCGGCGCGTTGACGAAGCGTTTGGGAACCAGGAGATATTTGGCTTGATGAAGGTCGTGAGCGCCGCATTTATCGAGGCAGCTCGCGGTGCGGCCGGTTTAGTTTCGGCCAAAAATTTTGTGGATAACCCTTTTGTATACGACCAGGGGGCGAAAGCCGCGTTGAAGGTGCTCGACGCCTTTCGACCCTCCGGTAAAATTGAACCGCCCGCGAATGTGACCGGTCTTTCTGAACACTGGAATGCCGTCCTCAACGACATAAATGCAAATCCAGGGCAACTGAGCGCCGAAGGACTGCTCGATAAAATCAGATCTGATGCCGGTTTGCCGGCTCGCATTCCGCGTCACGTTCCAAACAAAGAAAAAGACGATCTTACGCCTGTTCCAGCTGACCGTCGCACGCGGCGACTCCGCGAGGGCCTCGGCGACAAGCTCACCCAGAGACTCGCGCCAAAGACGCGAGGCACTTGATGAGCGGACATATTCGCAGGCGCGGTAAACAATCCTGGGAGCTGAAATTTGACGCCGGGCGCGACGAAAAAACTGGCCTACGCCTTACTCGATATCATTCTTTCCGCGGCACCAAAAAAGAGGCCGAATTCAAGCTAGCGGAGCTGATCGCCTCGGTCGGCAAAGGGGCCTACGTGGAGCGCTCGCGCGTAACGGTCTTTGAGCATGTTCGCGACCGTATCGAGCAATGGGAGGCGCTCGGAAAGATCACCCCCAAAACCGCCGAGCGCTATCGCGAGCTGCTCGACAATCAGATTGAGCCGCACGTAGGCGCCATCGCTCTGCAAAAACTTAAGCCTAGCGACATCGAGCGCTGGCACGCAACGCTCAAAACTAGAGGACGGAAAGACGGACAAGGTGGCCTCGGTGCCCGCACGATCGGTCACAGCCATCGACTCCTGTCGAAAGCATTGAAGGAAGGGATGCGCCATGAGTTGGTGACGCGCAACGCTGCAGCAATGGAAGCGCCGCCCAAGGTCGAGTTGAGGAAATAACGGTCCTCGATGCCGACCAGGTCAAGCGCCTGGTCGAAAAGCTTCAGATGCGCGCAATCTATCCGAAAGCCGTCACCGCGTTATTTACCGGAATACGGCGCGGCGAAATGCTCGCACTGCGTTGGAATTGAGTTGACCTAAATTTTGCACTGATGCAGGTGCGCGAAGCGATTGAAGAGACGAGGCGCCAGGGCTTGCGGTTCAAGGTTCCGAAAACGAAAAACAGCGTCCGCGACGTCAGCCTGCCTGATATCGAGTGGCCGCGCTGCGCGACCTTCGCCGGCAGCAGCTCGAGGAACGCATCGCCTTAGGCCTGGGCAAGCTTCCCGACGATGCGCTAGTTTTCCCGCGGCTCGATGGCACACCCCAATCGCCGCGTGCCTTCTCGAAAGATTGGGCCGACGTTACGCGAAGCATCGGACTGCCAGTCACGTTCCATGCCCTCCGCCATACGCATGCGTCGCACTTGATCGACGCCGGCATTGACGTCGTAAAGATCAGTCGGCGCCTCGGGCATGCCTCCCCGACCATAACTCTAAAAATTTACGCTCACTTGTTCCGCAACAGGGATGATAGAAGCACAGCCGCGATCAATGCCGCAGTTGCGACGCTGCTGCGGGGTTGAAAGGAGGTGTGATTCACGGCCGGCAGCGTAATCATATGCCGCGCAGCCCGCGCGGGTGGCAATCGGGTGGCAGAATCTACATTTGTTCCGCGAGTGACCCGTGCTAAGCCTTTGATCTTGCAACTGCGGAAGGGTGGCCGAGTGGTTTAAGGCACCGGTCTTGAAAACCGGCAGGGGGTTCACGCTCCCTCGTGAGTTCGAATCTCACCCCTTCCG
>CAVYPQ010000010.1:0-50784 GCA_963770425.1 uncultured Alphaproteobacteria bacterium | reverse complement strand
CGTTGATTGCGCTCTATGGCGACATGGCTGGGCGCCCACAAGGGGCGCCCCTACGGTCGCACGTAGGGGCGGCCCTCGTGGCCGCCCTGATTGGCGCCGGCAAACACCTCCCTGCGGACGCACTTGCGCGATTGCGCTGCAACACCATCCAATGGCACACAATGCAGGGTGCGCCAATCGACGCCGCGCATGGCCAGCAAGCAACAACGCCTGAGCAGAAATGTCCCCCCTGCCCCTCACCTACGCGAGTTGCCGCTACGACCGCATGGAGCCGCTACGCGCCGGCGAGGTGCCGGTCGAGGGCATCGATCTCAACGTTATGATCTTTCCGTCGGGCCGAAACATCTTCGACCGCATGGTCGGCGGCGAGGAGTTCGACGCCTCGGAGTTGTCGGCATCCGAGTTCATCAGCCTGACCGGCAACGGCTAGGAGCAATTTCGTCGCCATCCCGGTGTTTCCGTCGCGCGTATTCCGGCATGGCTACATCTTCATCAACACGCGCTCCGGCATCCGCACGCCGAAAGACCTCGAGAGCAAGCGTGTCGGGCTACCGCTCTACACGCAGACCGCCTCGATCTGGCTGCGCGGCCACCTGATGCATCAGTTCGGCGTCGATATCGACAAAATCCATTGGGTGCAGGGCGCCGTCGAGACCGTCGGTAGCCACGGCCATCCGCACGCGCTGCCCCTGCTCAAACCCGTCGCCATCGAACAGAACAACACGGGGCGGCCGCTCGGCGAATTGCTCGCCACGGGCGAGATCGACGCCTATCTGGGCTCGCGCAAGCCGCCGTCGTTCGGCACGCATCCTGACGTGGCGCGGCTGCTGCCGAACGCGCATGCGCTGGAGCGCGAGCTATTCGAGCGCGAGCGGATTTTCCCGATCATGCATCTCGTCGCTATCCGCCGCGCCGTCTACGAGCGCAACCCATGGATCGCCAACAGCCTGTACGCAGCGTTCGTCGAATCCAAGCGCATCGCGCGCACGCGGCTACGCTACGCCGGTTCGCTCGCCGCCATGCTGCCGTGGCTGCAGGATGAGATCGAGGAAATCGACCAGGTATTTCCCGGCGGCGACCCGTTTCCGTACGGCGTCGAGCCGAACCGGCCAACGCTCGAAGCGCTGGTGCGCTACATGGTCGAGCAGCATTTTATTCCGCGCCCGATCCTGATCGAAGAATTGTTCGTGCCATTGCCGGGCGCGATCGGGAATTAATTCACACCGCAGCCGATCGAGTTCGAATGTCTTAATTCCGGCTTAAAGCGGCCCGACTGTGGACAAGTCGGTGGGCGTCAGCGAGGGGGATATCGATCATGCGAAAGTACCACACGCGACTGTAGGTACCTGTTCGGCAGCCGTCAGTTCATGATGCTGGCGGTTTCTAAGTCACGTCCGTTTTCCACTGATCTGCCACTAAGCTTCGCCTGAGCCGCCTCAGGCGTATGAAGCTCCGCGTGATTTCGGCGAGCATTCGCCACGACGCGCGGCGAGCCAGCGGATAGTATGTTGCAGAGTACCGTTTCACGTGTTCGCCTCGCTCTCGGCACGCTCGGCTTGGTCGTGCTCGGCGCATCTTTGTTTAATTGGGCCCAGGCGGTGCAGACCGCGCGGCCTCAATACACATGGGTCGACGCCAACACATCCGACGCACCGGCGCTGGACACCGCCGAAGTCTGGCAAGTCTCGGGAAGCTGCGTGCGGCCCTATTTCGTGCGCGCCGCGCTGCGATCGAAAGCCAAGCTCAAAGCCTATTACGATATAGCCCCGGAGGCAGTTCGCGCCCGGCTGAGCCGGGCGCCTGACATTCCACAGCCCACTGGCTCGAAAAACTGGTATCGGCTGGTCAAAAACCAACCGGACAGCCAATCGACGAACAACGATCTGGAATATGGCGCACTGTTACACGTCGAGTATGCCGAATGGTATGCGAACGTATTCAAGCTCGAGATCGAAGCAAGCCGGTGGCAGCAGCGCTTGATCGACGTCACTGATCAGCGCCTGATGCTCGGTGAATCCGCGCGCAAGAGCTTCCGCGCATACTCGGGCCGGGATGCCGCGGCGGCCGATGCGACCGGCGGTTTTGACGGCCAGGTGCTGGCCACGCTCGGCCTGGGCGGCTTTCCCGAAGACGAAGAGCAGAACCTCAAGGCAGATTGCGTCAACGTCAGTCTGATGCACAAGGTGCTGACACGTCCGAACTATCTCGAGGAGTTTTGGCGCTGGCCGATCGAGCAGACCGCGATGTTCGCGCTCGCGTTGGAGCTTATTCTCCTCGGCGTATTTCTTGTGCCAATGACGCTCTGGATCGGAACCGGCGATGCGCAACTCGCCGCTCAACATGTCCGCGATGCGGCAAATCGGGTGGTGACGAAGGTCCGAAGCTTCGACGGGAAGACGCGCGTCTCCGATGCGGCGGCGCGATTGCAAGCCGTACTCACGGCGACTCGCGCCATCCTGTTTGAGCTTGGCGCAAGGCTGAGGCCGATCGTGGAAAACCAGATCGTGCTGTTTCTTCGCTGGGTCGTGTTGCCGAGCATCGCGCTTGGCGTGCTGCTTGGCGAGCGATGCGCCGCTCTACTTCGCCGCCACGTCGGTTTCCAGAATACCGGCCACGGTCTTGATTTCGTTGCGCGCGTATTGCGGCAGACCCGCGCTGATCGAACTGCCTGAATTGAACGACGAGCGGCCCATCAGGGCGTCGGCCAGCACCAGATTGCGCAGCACCAGCACTTTCTCGTAGCCGCGCTCTTCGGGCAGCGCTCAAGATCGAATTGATCCCTTGCGGCGGCGCATTGAACTCACGCTCTTGGATTTCGGCGCGATGACGGGTCCCGCTTCGAGCGCCGCCTCGGCAACCTCAAGGAACGCCCGCACAAGTCGAATTCTGACCGAGGCTCTGCTCCAAATGAGCCCCAACCGCCTGCCGAATGGATTTTCCGGGACCGGAATTTTCAAAAGCGAGAGGCCTTCCGGCCACGGCGGCGCCCAATCGTGGACAAGCGTGACCCCCAATCCTCGATCCACCATGATCACGAGCGCCTCAAGCGCATCAAGTTCGAAACGCTCGTGGGGCCGGATGCCGGCTTGGCGCAGATAGCCCTCGACCAGCCGTCCGACCCAAGAACTGCGGCGCGGGCGGATGAACGGCTCCGAGGCCAGGATGGCGTGCGGGTCGCGAATGCCGGTTGCCGCCGGCGCCACTACGATCAGACGTTCCTCCCGCAACGTGCACCAATCGTAGACTTTCGGGATTGAAAAATGCGGCTGCGGGATGATCGCGGCGTCGAGTTCGCCATCAAGCAGGCTCTGATAAAGCTCACCCCCGTTGCCACTGATCATGGAGACTTCAACCTCGGGATATTTTTGTGCCAGCAAGGTCAAGATGCCTGGCAAAAGTCCAGAGGTTGACGACCCTGTTGCGCCGAGGCGCAATTCTCCCGAAGGACGATCGGCGACGGCCATCGGTGTAAGGTCGCGCAGGTCCGCCAGAATACTCCGGGAGCGTGCGAGGATCGCTATCCCCGCTTCCGTAGGCTGCACGCGTTGGCCAGAACGAACGATGAGGCGGGTGCCGATCTCGCTTTCAAGCGCGCGAATGCGCTGCGCCACGCCCGCCGCGGTGATGTTGAGTCGTCGGGCGGTTTCGGCGATCGAACCATTGTCGACCACCATCACGAAGCTATCGAGGAAGCGGCTGTCCATAGTAAGGAAATCTATCTTCTGAAGCTATAATTAGCAATATTGCGTTACGGAGCGCGAAGGCCATTATCGCTAAAAGCGGCGTGCGGTTTGCGGATGAGACGACAGACGGTTCCTCTAAACCTCGCATTGCCAATAGCCAGCACTGACGGACCAGTTGCGACGCACTGATCTTTGTCGGTCAAGGGACTGTCGTCCCAACCGGAGGAAGTTCGGCATGACTGATTTTACCGGCGGCAACACTGTGACGACTGTCGATGGTCTGGCGGAGCTTTACGCGCCGCCAATCGAGCGGGTCGTCAATTACAAGCTCGACTACGTCAACATGGCTGGCCGCGCATTCATCGCGGCGTCGCCATTTCTCGTTCTCGCCACTGCCGGCCGGCAAGGCCTTGACTGTTCGCCCAAGGGTGACCGACCCGGCTTCGTGACGGTTGCGGATGACGGCCGAGTGCTGCTCATTCCAGACCGGCGCGGCAACAACCGGATCGACGGTCTCAAGAACCTCATCGAAGACCCGCGCGTTGGGCTGATCTTCTTCGTGCCGGGCGCCAACGAGAGCTATCGGGTGAACGGGCGTGCGCGGATCACAAAGGACGCAGGGATCAGGCAACGATTCAGCGTCAACGCCAAGGAACCGGCGACGGTGATGGTCGTGACGGTCGAAGAAGCATTTCATCATTGCCCCAAGGCGCTGGTCCGGTCCGATCTTTGGCGGGCGGGAAGCGGCGTCCGGCCTCAGGGCGTGCCGACGATGGGGGACTTCGCTGCGACGCGTTATCCCGGCATGGACAGTATCGCCTTCGACGCAGCTTACAGCCAACGAATTCCGACCGAGCTTTATTGATCTGGGCCTCAGGGAGGAGGACATGCACTTCATCGCATCAGGAAAGTCCGTGCGGGCAGGCGCCACCGCCGGCGCGCTCATCCTGTCGCTGTCGTTGACGCCCGCCACGACACGGGCTCAGGACAAGACCTATGTGATGAAGGTAACTACCGCGACAATCAACGACGCGCCGCACCAGTACGTCAAAGACTTTGCGGCGGCCGTGGAGCGGGATTCGCGCGGTCGCATCAAGTCCAAGGTCTATCCCGCAAGTCAATTAGGCTCGATCCCTCGGCAGATCGAAGGCGTTCAGTTTGGCTCAATCGAGGCCGCGGCGATACCGCCCGAGTTTATCGTCGGCGTCGACGAACGGTTCGAGGTGATGGCGGCCCCAAGCCTTGTCGATTCTTTCGCGCACGGGCAGCGGATCGCCGCCGATCCGGCTGTGCAAAAGCTGATGCTCGGTCTCGGCGCCGCGAAGGGGCTGCACGGTGTCGGCCTCGCGATGTCCCAGCCATCCTCCATCATCTCGAAAGCTCCGATTCGTCATCTTGCCGATTTCCAGGGGAAAAAGATTCGGATCTTCGCCTCGCAATTTCAATCCGTAGCGTTGGCTCGACTCGGTGCTACACCGGTTGCGATGACGCTGGGCGACGTGTTGCCCGCGCTGCAACAAGGCGCCATCGACGGCGCGGCCGCCGGCATCGGGCCTTTTGTGCACCTGCACTTTGGCGACGCGGCGAAATACGTTACCGAGACCAATCAGCCCGCGATCTTCCTCATGCTTGAGGTCAGCCAGAAATGGTATGACACGCTGCCAGAGGATCTACAGAAGATCGTCGACCAGGACGGTGCCGAAGTATCGGTGGCGATCAACCCGGCGGCGCTTGCGATGTATACCGAGCAGCGCAAGTCCTGGGTAAATGGCGGCGGCGAACTTATCAGCCTACCTCGCGACGAGCAGTCAACGATGATGTCAACGCTTGCAAGCGTCGGCGCCGACGTTGCGAAATCCAAACCGGCAGTGCGCGCAGCCTATCAGATCGTGACCGACGCCGCGCGGCGAACGCGACAGGCATCGAGTTCGGTAATCGCAGATCGGAGAAGACTGCGATGAAAGTTTTGCGCATATCCATAGTGGGAGGCGGTATCGGCGGCCTGAGCGCGGCGCTTGCACTGCAGCATTTCGGATACCGCGTTTCAGTGTTCGAGCAGGCTCGCGAACTCAGGGAGATCGGTGCAGGTGTGACGATCACACCGAATGCGATGCACGCGCTCAACTTCCTCGGGGTTGGCGAACGGGTTGCCAAGGAGGCTGGGCCAACCGAGGCATATCTGATACGCCATTTTCAGAGCGGCGAGGTCATTAAAACGAGAGCGAGCGGAACCGATTATGTCGAGCGATTTGGCGCGGCCTATCATCAGGTTCATCGCGCCGATCTCCACGCCGCGTTGGCGGATGCGGTACTTCAAAACGAAACAAATTGCGTGTTCCTCGACCACCGCTTCGAATCTCTCGCGCAAGGGTCCGGGCAAGTCGTAGCGACGTTCACGAATGGAAAGGCAATTACAAGCGACGTCCTGATCGGCTGTGACGGCGCCGCTTCCAAAGTGCGAGCCTGTGTCTTCGGCGACGAAGAGGTGAATTATACAGGCCAAGTTGCGTTTCGCGCGCTTTTGCCCATGACGAATGTACCGCCGGGCATCGCGAAACTGCCCTTTGCAATGTTCGTCGGGAATAACAGGGTGCTGCTCCATTATCCGTTGCGCCACCGGACGATCATGAACGTGATTGGCGTCGCTCGTGAGCCAACGTGGCAGGAGGAAGGATGGACGATTCCCGCCACGATAGAGGAGTTTGCGAGCCTTTTCAGCGATTTCCATCCCGATGTAGTCGATCTGATTCGCGCCATTGCTCCGGGATCGCTGTTCAAATGGGGGCTTCGCGATCGCGAGCCGCTCCAGCAATATACGAAAGGGCGCGTCACCATATTGGGTGATGCCGCGCACCCGATGAGCCCGTTTCTCGGCCAAGGCGCATGTATCGCCATTGAGGACGCCATGGTCCTTGGGCGCGCATTTGCTGCCGCCAGTACTTTTGGAGAGGCCTTCGGCATTTACGAAAGTACACGGAGAGACCGGGCCAACGGTGTCCAGTTCGCTTCCCGTCAGCAGGCCGACGAGATTCAAGGCGTTACGATGCGGGGAGCGAATCCGGGAGCGAATGCCGACGATCGCGGTCTATATTTGTATAATCCCACCACCGTGGCCCTCGCGTCAGCGACGGAAAGTCGGGGTGACACTTCGCGCCGAGCGCATTCAGCGTGACGGAAATCGCCCGCTCTACTTCGCCGCCACGTCGGTTTCCAGAATACCGGCCACGGTCTTGATTTCGTTGCGCGCGTATTGCGGCAGACCCGCGCTGATCGAACTGCCTGAATTGAACGACGAGCGGCCCATCAGGACATCGGCCGGCACCAGATTGCGCAGCACCGGCACTTTCTCGTAGCCGCGCTTTTCGTCGAGCACGTCGGCCTTGATTGCCAGGGTCATGAAGGCGGTGACCACGGTGCGGCCTGGATCGGTCGGATGGCCCTGAAATACGGCGAGGAATTTTCCGAATTTCATGATCTGATTGACGTAGAAAATATTCTGCTCGAGCACGCCGTTGACCGGGGTGTCGAGCGCGGTCAACTGCTGCAGTCCCGGCTGATCGACGTCGGCAGGTGCAAGCGCCGAAAACTCGCTCTGGAAATCGATCTCGTCGGAGATCCTCTTGCCGCCTTCGCGGAGCTTGTTGACCAGGAGAATTCCGAGGGGGATCTTGCCCTCGAGCTTGTAGGTCGACTGCACGCAGATAGAACTGGCGCGCCCGCTGCACCATTTGCGGTCCGGATTCTGGTTACCCATCCCGGCCGCATCCGTGAACGGAACGATGTCGGCCGCGGCGAGCGACTTGTGTTTGATGGCCGGATCGATCTGGCCGAGGAAACCGAGTGTCACGTAATGCGCAAGATCGATCGAGCCGGGCGCGCGGTCGAGCAGGAAGCGCGCCTGCGCGACGTACATGTAGAGCTTCTCGATCTGCGGCTTGCCGTCGTGCTCGACCTTGCGCACGGTCGGTTCCGTATAGGACGGATACAGCGCCAGAAACTTCTTCTCGTCCGGATGAGCCTGCGCCCAGGAGCCGAAGTGAACCATGTTCAGATTGCCGTCGACCGCGTCCGCCGGCTTGTCGCTGAACGCGATCGTCGAGGGCTTGAGCTGCGCCACAGGAGTGTCGCGCGCCGAAGCCACGTCGTTGATGGCGAACGCGGCCGCACTCGCGGCCGTGAACGAGCCGATCAGCGCGATAAGCACGATCGGGTGCCTAAAGCCCATCTGCAATTCCTCTGGAATTAGTCGTAACCGCCGCCCCCATAATAACTGCGCGGTGGCGGCCGCTGCGCTCCGTAGGTTGGGTTATTACCATACGGGGCATAATAGCCGCGCCCGCCGGGCGGCGGCGGTGGCGGCTGCTGCTGGAATCCGGGGAGCGTCCAACTGCCGAACAGCCCGCGGGACTGCTGCGGCTGCTGATGCCAGCCGCCATCGTTGGAATAATACCGGTCGCCATAGCCCTCTGCCGCGCCCCCATTGGCGCCATAACCGCCGAAGCCACCGTTGTTGCCATCCGGATAGGCCCCATAGGCCTGCTCCTGGCGCTGCTCCGCCGCGGCCTCGGCCGAAACCAGCTGATTTTGCGTATCGGCTATCCGGCCATCGGACCCGAGCCGGAAATGTTCGACAAAATCGCCGCGAGCCCCGGCGCCACGCATGATATTGCCGCTCATATAGTCGATCGGCAGATCGACAAGTTCGTGCCGCGCGTCGGGCGCGGGTCCGCTCAGCGGCACCTTGGGCGCGATGCCGTCGGACCAAATATCCTCGATGACCGGCTTGAAGATCGGCAGCGCCACGCGCGCACCGTCGACGCCACCGAGCGAGCGGCGCTTGCCGTCGCCGTTGTCGTAGCCGACCCAGACCGCCACCGTGACGTCATTGGTGAAGCCGACGAACCAGCCGTCGACCGCGTCCTCCGTCGTCCCGGTCTTGCCGGCAACGTAAGGCGACAGCGAACCGATAGCGCGCGCGGTCCCGCGCGCGACAACGCCCTGCAGCATCGTCTTGAGCTGATAGAAGCTTGCCGGGTCGGCGGCGCCGATTCTCGGGAACACGGGGTCTTTTGGATACGAGAAGACGGTCTTGCCCTCTTTGTCGATCGAATCGATAGCGTGCGGCTGCGGCCGAACTCCGCCGTCGGCGATCGCGGCGTAGAAGGCGGCGAGATTGATCATATGCACCGGCTGCGCGCCGAGGACGAACGGATAATAGCGCACGCAGTCGGCATAGATTTTCGCCGCGACCGCCGTGGCGCAAACATCATCGAGGCTCTGCTCAGGATCGGCATCGATGCCGCCGTCGAGCAGATGCGCGGTGATCATGTTGACCGAATGTTCCAGGCCAAACCGCATCGTGTAGACGCCGCTGCTGCTGCCATCGGCGTTGCGCGGCGTCCAATAGTCTTTCTCTTGTCCGGAATCGTCATAGGCAATTTGCGGTATGCCGCCCTGGCGGCCGCCGATCGGCGGGAGCGTGATCGGATCGTTGAGCACAAGCGTATTGGGCTGCAGCCCTTTTTGCAGCGCGGTCAGGTAGGTGATCGGCTTTATCGCGGAGCCGGGCTGACGTTCCGTCTGCCACGTTCGGTTAAGCTGGCTGAGCGGATAGGAAAAACCGCCGACCATCGCAAGGATGGCGCCGGTTTTGTTGTCCAGGGCGAGAATTGCGCCCTGCACCGTCGGACGGACACGGATTTCCGCGCGTGCCGGACTCGTCCTGGTCCGCCCACGGCTGTTGGCCAGCGGCGCCCTGCCCTCGACAACGTCGACGTAGATGACGTCATAGACGCTCAATGCGCGGTGGATCGCGGAGGTATAGGTCGTCAATGGCACGACGCGGCCATCCGGGAGGCCGACATGAATGGCGCCGTCGCCGCGCTTGCCGCCCTTGTCGAGCACGACGGCCGGCGTCCAGTGCACGTCATAGAGCGGCAGGTGCACGTCCTGCAGCGCCTGTTGCCACGCCGGGATGGTGTTCGGCGTGGCACTTGGCTCCGCCACAACGCTCGGCTTCGCCGCAACACTTGGCTTGGCGGCAATACTTTGCTTGGCGGCAACATTTGGCTTGGCGGCAACACTTGGCTTCGCCGCAGAAAGCTTGGTCACGGCCGTTGCAATGTTGGCTTCCGGTCCATGGAATTCCATGCGGCCGTTGGCAATTTCGTAATGGGCGAGCCCATCCTGCAGCGCGCTTTCGGCCTGGCGCTGCAGTTCGGCGTTGATCGTCGAATGGACCGTATAGGAATCCGCCGTCAGGCTATCGACGCCGTCGGTCTTCGCCTCACGGCCGAGAAAATCGACGAAGCCGAAGCCGCTGTCGCGATGTTCCGGCGTGAAGGCGACGAGCTTTGGGGGCGCTGCAAGCGCCTGGTCCTTCTGCTGGGCGGTAATGAAGCCATCGTCCTTCATACGGCCGATGACGTAGTTGAGACGATCCTTGGAGCGCTCCGGATGGCGATCGGGATTGTAGTAGCTCGGCCCCTTGAGCAGACCGGCGAGCATCGCGGCTTCGGATAGTGTCAGATCCTTTGCCGATTTGCCGAAATAGGCGTGGGAGGCCATTTCGATGCCCCAAGCGCCGCGGCCCAAATACACCGAGTTGATGTAGAGCTGCAAAATCTCATTCTTGCTCAGCGTGTTTTCGAGCCGCGAGGCGACGATCATCTCCCGTATCTTGCGCTGATAGGTGACGTCGGCGCCGACCAGCAGATTTTTCACCACCTGCTGAGTGATGGTCGAGCCACCCTCCGGCCGCCCCGGATTGGCAAGATTGCCGATGAAGGCGCGGATGATGCCGCGCTCGTCGATACCGTGATGCTGATAGAAACGCTGATCTTCGGCCGCGATGAACGCCTTCTGGACGAAATCGGGAATACTGGACAGCGGCTCCCAGACGCGGCGATTGCCGGGCAGATACACATCGGCGAATTTGGCTTTCTTGCCGTCGAGCACGGTGCTCATGCTCGGCAGCTTCTTGTCTTTCAGGGCCGCGAGCTGAGCCTGGTCGGGCAGGTCCGCGGCGGCATTATTGTAGAAGTCCATCACCTGCCCGAGATCGACCACCGGCTTGTCGATTGCCTCGTTCTTGCAGAACTGGTGATAGGCGGTGTTGAGATCGGAAAAATTGATGCCGTGAAATACTTCGGCATTGGCGCCGACCGCCTTGGGGTCGTCGAGCGCTGTGGTGATCAACTCGTCGAGATTGATCGATTCAATGTCGAAGGCGTGCCGCATATGGGCGCAGCCGTCGCGCAGCACTTGCACCACCTGGGCCTGATCGGTCGCCGGATCGAACTTGGTCTTGACCGCATGCGGCTGGGTCATGACCTCGCTGAGCGCCAGCGCCGTCGCAAAAATCTTGACGAGAATAGGGTCCATCGGGGCTCGGCGGGCAGCATCCAGTTGCGGGGGCGACGACCTAATCTACAGGCAACGGCAATTATAGTGATCCGATCCTTACAAAAAGACTTTTTTTAGGGCTTCCGATGCCGCGTTCCGCGGATGGTGCACGATTGCGCGGCACCACCTCCCGGTATTGTCACAAATCAGGGCTTTGCCGGCGATAATCCGTCGAAATGGCGGCGGCTTTGCAACCAGGCCAGCATGCACAGGCCGGGCGCGCCGGCGAGCGCGCAAAGGATGAAGAACCAGACCCAGCCGGTGTTGTGCTCGACGAAACCGCTGCCGAGCGAGAAAAAGGTGCGCCCGAGCGCGGCGAGCGCATTCAACAGGGCAAACTGCGTTGCCGTGTAGAGCGGGTTCTTGCAGAGCACGGACAGGTAGGCGACGAAAATCACGGTGCCGACCGCATCGGTGAAGAACTCGATCGTAGTGGTCAGCGTCAGCAGCGCCGTATTCATGCCGACATGGGCCTGCCAGGAAAAGCACAGGATCATCAGAGTCTGCAAAAGGCCGCCGATCCACAGACTTTTCGACAGCGGCAGGGCGCGCGCGATGAACCCGCCAGTGAATCCGCCCAGGAGCGTGGCGGCGAAGCCGATGCCGTTGCGGATACCGGCGATCTGGGGGAGCGAAAAGCCGAGGCCAAGGATGAAATTCGTCGACAGCGAAAAGGCGAGCGCGTCGGCGAGCTTGAAAAGGATCACAAAGACCAAAGCCGCAAAGGCGAGATCGCGCGACAGAAAATCGCGAAAGCTTTCGACCGCGGCGTGAAACGTGCGCGCAAGCCAATTGCCGTGCGCTGTTGCCGGCTGGCCCGCAGCCACGGCGCGGTCCGGCTCGCGCGCCAACAGCGTCGCCAGGATGCCGATCACGATGAGGGCCGCCATCACGCCGTAGCAAGCGCTCCACGCCGCGCGCGCGCCGAGGACGCCGCGCAACCACGTCACCAGCAGCAGCCCGCCCGCGCCTGAAGTGAGCGTGCCGATCCGGTAGGCGGCGATGTAGGACGCAAGACCGGCAGCCTGCTCGTTTTCCTCGAGGCTCTCCACGCGAAAGGCATCGATAATAATATCCTGCGTCGCAGACGCGGTGGCCACGAACAGGGCGCCAAGCGCCACGACGGCGGCAGAAACCGACGGATCGGTCAGCCCGAGCAGCACGATCGCGGCCATCAACCAGAGCTGCGTGAACAACAGCCAGCCGCGGCGCCGGCCCAGAAGCGGCGAGAGCACCGGAATATCGAGAGCGTCGGCAAACGGCGCCCAGAGGAATTTGATGCTGTAGGGAATGCCGACCGCGGCGAACAGACCGATGGTCCGGATGTCGACGCCGCTCTGCGTCATCCACGCCTGCAGCGTCGAGCCGACCAGCACGAGCGGCAGTCCGCTGGAAAACCCGAGCAGCAGCACGATCAGCACGCGCCGTTTGCAATAAACGGCAAGCGCTTCGCGCAGCGACGGGCGCTTCTTCGCCAATTCTCCGGCGGCGGCGTCAGCCACAATCATCGTCACGGCGTAGCTGATTTGACGCGGCCTGCCCAGCCGCTATTCGCCGGCTTCGAGCTTTCGCATCATCGGCGCGGGAATAACTTCGGCGGAACCCTTTTCGGCCTCGAATTCGACATCGACAATGCGGGCGCCGCGCTTTTCCACCTTCTCGGACGAGATCAGGATCTGCCGGACGTCCTCGTTGGCCTGGCCGAAATGCTGCTGCAGCTTGAGCACGCGCTCGTGCATGCGCGTGACATCGTCGATCAGTTTGGCCACCTCGGTCTGAATCTGGCCGGCGGCCTCGCGCATCCGAGCATCGCGCTGGATCTGCTGGATCACGTGGACGGCGATCATCAGGAGCGACGGCGACACGATAACGACCTTGGCGCGGAACGCCTTCTGCACCACGTCGTCAAAACCATCATGCAAATCGGCATAGACCGATTCCGACGGGACGAACATCAGCGCCAATTCCTGCGTTTCGCCCGGAATGAGATATTTCGCCGCGATGTCGGCGATGTGCTTGCTCATGTCCTGGCGCACGCGCGTGCCGGCCTGACGCCGCTCGTCGTCATTCGCGGCGGCCCGATAGGCGGCGATGGCCTCAAGCGGAAACTTGGCGTCGATGACGAGCGGACGCTGATCCGGCAGGAACACCACGCAATCGGGCCGCATGCGGTTGCCGAGCGTGTACTGAAATTCGTAGCAATCCTTCGGCAGGCTGTCGCGGATGATGATTTCCATCCGGCCCTGGCCGTAGGCGCCGCGTTCCTGCTTGTTGGTCAGGACGGATTGCAGCGCCGTCACCTGACCGGCAAGCGCCGTGATGTTCTTCTGCGCGCCGTCGATCACGGCAAGCCGCTCGTGCAGCTTCTGCAGATTTTCGGCAGTGTGCCGGGTGGTCTGGTGCAGCGAATCGCCCAGCCTGTGCGAGACCGAATCGAGCCGCTCGTTGACGAGGTGCTGCAGTTGCGACTGGCCCTGCGATAGCAGGCCGATCATCGCTTCCATGCGGGTCGCCGCATCGGCCTGGGCATTGGCCAGTTCGCTCATGGCGGCGGCGTGGGCTTCGGCTTGGACCTGAGCTTGGGCCTGCGCCAGGGCGCGAGACCGCCTCACCATGACGACAATAATGGCAAGCACGGCCGCCGCCGCGGCAGCCGCAATGCCAAGCACTGCGGCCGGCGGTAATCCGGCAATGGCGGGGATTTGCAAGTGGTCGAACAACGGCTGGGACTCGGACATTTTGCGACTTTACGCGATTCGGTCGCCTCGAACAAATGGCGAACGTCGCGCCGCGGGGGATTGCCGCGCTCCCAGCCGATGGCGCGGATTGACCGCCGTTTATGCACGCCTTACATCGCCGACCATGGCGCTGCGTGAAATCATCAAACTGCCGGATAAGCGGCTGCGGCTTAAGTCCGAACCGATCAAGCGCATCGACGCGGGCATCCGCAAGCTGATCGATGACCTGTTCGAGACCATGTACGAAGCGCCCGGCATCGGGCTCGCCGCCATCCAGGTCGGCGTAGCCAAGCGCGTCGTCACCATGGACCTGTCGAAGAAAGAGGATGACCACAAGCCGCAGGTGTTCATCAATCCCGAAGTGATCTGGAAGTCTGACGACACGTCCAAATACGAGGAAGGCTGCCTGTCGATCCCGGAATTCTACGAAGAGGTTGAACGGCCGGCGCAGGTCAAGGTCAAGTATCTCGACATCGACGGCAACGAACAGGAGATCGAAGCCTCGGGCCTGATGGCGACCTGCCTGCAGCACGAGATCGACCACACCAACGGCGTGCTGTTCATCGACTATATTTCCAAGCTCAAGCGCGACCGCATCGTCAAGAAATTCACCAAGGCGGCCAAGAAGGAGGAGGATTGAGCCTCCGCCTCGTCTTCATGGGCACGCCGGATTTTGCCGTGCCCACTCTGGTCGAACTGGTCGGCGGCGGGCATGACGTCGTGGCCGTCTACACGCGGGCGCCGCAGCGCGCCGGGCGCCGCGGCCTGGAGCTGACGCCGAGCCCGGTGGCGCGCGAAGCCGGGCGGCTGGGCATTCCGATCCTCACGCCAAGGACGCTGCGCGAGCCCGAGGCGGCCGCGGCCATGGAGGTGCGCGGTGCCGATGCCGCGGTGGTCGTCGCCTACGGCTTGATCCTGCCGAAGGCTATTTTGGATGTTTATTCGCTCGGCTGCTTCAACGTCCACGCTTCGCTGCTGCCGCGCTGGCGTGGCGCCGCGCCGATCCACCGCGCCGTCATGGCGGGCGACAGCGAAACCGGCGTATCGGTGATGCGGATGGAGGAAGGCCTCGATACCGGGCCAGTGGCGATGGTGGAGCGCGTACCGATCGGCCCCGACGCGACCACGGCCGACTTGCATGACCGGTTGGCGCGGCTTGGCGCCGATCTCATGCTGCGCGCCATCGGCGCGCTGGAGCGCGGCTCGCTGCAACTGACGCCGCAACCGGACGCAGGCGTGACCTACGCCAACAAGATCGAGAAGACCGAGACGCGCATCGACTGGCGCAGACCCTGGCAGGAAGTTCACAACCATTGCCGCGGGCTGTCGCCGTTTCCGGGCGCCTGGTGCGAGTTTCCCGGCGTCGGCCGCGTCAAGATTTTGCGCACCACGAAGGGTGATGGCAACGGATCGCCTGGAAGCATCCTTGACGACAAGCTCACGATCGCCTGCAGCGACGGCGCGGTTCAGTTCGTCGAACTGCAGCGGGCTGGCGGCAAGCCGATGGCGGCCGAGGAATTTCTGCGCGGCACGCCCGTCGCGCCCGGCGCGGTTCTGGAGTAGCGGCAATGCCCCGCTACAAGCTCACGCTCGAATATGACGGCACCTCTTATGTGGGCTGGCAGGCGCAGGAGAATGGCGCCTCGATCCAAAGCGCACTGACCGACGCGATCGCGGCGTTCGCCGGCGAGCGCGCCGCCGTGCATGGCGCCGGCCGCACCGATGCGGGCGTGCACGCGCTGGGCCAGGCCGCGCATGTCGATCTCACCAAACAATGGGACGACGACACGGTGCGCGACGCCACCAATTTTCATCTGCGCCCGCAGCCGATCGCGGTGCTGGCGGCCGAACACGTCGCGCCGGAATTCGAAGCGCGCTTTTCGGCGATCAAGCGCCACTATCTTTACCGCATCGTCAATCGCCGCGCCGATCTCACGCTTGACCTCGATCGCGTCTGGCGGGTGCCGCGCCCGCTTGATGCCGCCGCCATGCACGACGCCGCGCAATGCCTGATCGGCCGGCACGATTTCACGACGTTTCGCGCTGCCGAGTGCCAGGCCAAATCACCGGTAAAGACGCTCGACCGTCTCGCGGTGTTGCGCGACGGCGAAGAGATCCGGATCGAAACCTCGGCGCGCTCGTTTCTCCACAACCAGGTGCGCTCGATGGTCGGCTCGCTGGTCCATGTCGGCGAAGGCAAATGGAGTGCGGGCGACCTCGAAGCGGCGCTCGCGGCCTGCGACCGCGCCCGCTGCGGCCAAGTCGCGCCGCCACACGGGCTTTATCTGGTGCGAGTGGAGTACTGATGCCGCGCGGAGTGCATCGTGCCGGACGGTGACGTTGAAGTCGTAGTGATCGGCGGCGGCGCGGCCGGCGTGGCCGCGGCGAAGCGGCTGACCGACGCGTCCATCCGCTGTCTCCTGGTCGAGGCGCGGCCGCGGCTGGGCGGCCGGGCGTGGACGGTTCATGACGGCGACGGCCACGCGCTCGATCTCGGCTGCGGCTGGCTGCACTCCGCCGACCGCAATCCGTGGGTCGGCGTGGCGCAGCAGATGGACTTTGCGATCGACGAAACGCCGCCGCCATGGACGAACAGGCCGCTCGAGGCCAGCCTTTCGCGCGCGGACCACCGTGCGTTCCGCGCCGCCATCGACGACTTCTATATGCGTCTCGAGCAGGCAGCGAAACGCAACACAGACGTCCCAGCCTCGACCTTGCTCGATCCGGGAAATCGCTGGAATCCGCTGCTCGAGGCCATGAGCACTTACATCAGCGGCGCCGAACTCGAACGCGTTTCGCTGAAAGATTTGGACAACTACGACAACACCCCCGTCAATTGGCGCGTCGTCGAGGGCTACGGCACCCTGATCAGCAGCTACGGCGCAAAGCTGCGGGCCATGCTTGAGTGCCCGGTCAGCGCCATCGATCACAGCGGCCAACGCCTGAAAATAACAACGAGCCGAGGCGTGATCGCCGCCGATCAAGCCATCGTCACGGTGCCGAGCCCTATCCTCGCCACCGAACGCATTCGCTTCACGCCCGCGCTTCCAGATAAGATCGAAGCCGCGCACGGCCTGCCGCTGGGGCATGACGACAAGCTCTTCATAGCTCTCGATGGCGCCGAAGAATTTCCGACGAGTGCGCGGCTGTTTGCCCATACTGACCGCACGGCAACCGCGGGCTATCACATCAGACCGTTCGGCTGGCCGATGATCGAGGCCTATTTCGGTGGCGCCTGCGCGGCGGAGCTTGAAGCGCAAGGTGATGCTGCGTTCTTCGACTTTGCGGTTGCCGAACTTGTCGGTGTACTGGGACGCAATTTCGCCAAGCGCCTGAAACCGATCCGCGTCCATTGCTGGGGCATCGATCCACACGCGCTCGGCGCCTATTCATTTGCTCTGCCGGGCTGCGCCGATCGCCGCGCCGTGCTGGCGGAGCCCGTCGATGATCGCCTGTTCTTTGCCGGCGAGGCCTGCTCGCTGCGCGACTTCTCGACGGCGCACGGCGGCTATCTCACCGGCGTCGCGGCGGCCGACGGTGTCATTGCCGCGCGTGGCAAGCCGCGGACTACTCGAAATATTTCTCGATGATCCTTCGATACACCGCCGTCAGGGCGGTGAGATCGGCGACCGGCACGCATTCGTCGATCGCATGCATGGTCTGCCCGACCAGCCCGAACTCCAGCACCGGGCAATAGTCCTTGATGAAGCGCGCGTCGGACGTGCCGCCGGTGGTCGAAAGTTTCGGCTGGCGTCTGGTCACTTCGGCAATCGCCGCGGCGGCGAGATCGGTGAACGCTCCCGGCTTGGTGACGAACACATCGGCGTTCGACGGCTCCCACTCGATGGCGAACCGGACGCGGCCCTCCGCGGCGGCCTCCGCCCGCTGCCCGACAAGCCGCTTGAGCGAATCCTGGCTATGGCGGTCGTTGAAGCGGATATTGAAACGCGCCCGCGCCTCGCCGGGGATGAGATTGACCGTCTTGTTGCCAATATCGATCGAGGTGAATTCGAGGTTCGACGGATCGAACTGCGCGCTGCCCTCGTCGAGCGGCGCCTGCATGGCGGCGATCAGCTTGACCAGCCCGCGCACCGGATTGTCGGCGCGATTCGGATAGGCGACGTGGCCCTGTTTTCCGGTCACGACCAGCACGCCATTGAGCGAGCCGCGGCGGCCGGCCTTGATGGTGTCGCCGAGCGTGTCGACGTTGCTCGGTTCGCCGAGCACGCAGTGATCGAATTTTTCGCCTCGCGTGGCCGCCCATTGCAGCAGCTTGATGGTACCGTTGACCGCGACGCTCTCCTCGTCGCCGGTGATGAGCAGCGAGATCGATCCGCGCTTCGGCTTGCCACCATTCGCCGCCAGATAATCCAGCGCCGCAGCAACAAAACAGGCGATGCCGCCTTTCATGTCGACGGCGCCGCGTCCATACAGCTTGTCGTCCGCGACTTCGCCGGCGAAAGGCGGATGATGCCACATCTTTTCGTCGCCCGGCGGCACCACATCGGTATGGCCGGCGAATACCAGATTGGGCTGCTCGGTGCCGATGCGCGCATAAAGGTTCTCGATCGGCGCAGTGCCGGGCTCGGCGAAAGTCATCCGCTGAACGTTAAATCCCGCCTTCGCCAGCACGCTTTGCAGATACGCAAGCGCGCCGCCATCCGCTGGCGTCACCGACGGGAAACGCAGCAGATCGCGGGCAATGGCGAGCGGATCGGCGGTCATTGCGGCAATCTAGCCTGTGCGCCCGGCGCCTGCGAGCGGATCGGGACCATGTGGGTTCGGCCCCGCGGTGCCTTTGCGGCAGCCGAGTTCGACCAGCAGAGCAATTCCGAAGGCGGTGAAAGGAATGGCAATGGCCCAGGCCAGCGTGCTCGGGTTGTCATCGGTGCCGGCCCAGCCCAGCACCGAGAACAGGTCGAGCATCACGCTCGCGGCGAAAAAGATGCCGATGAGCCAGAGTGGAAGGTTGCGGTCGTTGGCGCGCTTCGTCGCAATGGCGAATTCCGGATAGGTGAATACCAGATCGACGACGGCGTTCAGCTGATCGCCCTGGATCTGCCCGGCCACATAGCACGCCGCCATATTGGCGGCGCCGACGGCGATCATCGCGATCCAGAACGTGCTCCGCCCAATCCGGCCGTGAAAGCCATCGAGCAACCAGAGGAGATAGCGCCAGTCCATCGCGGCCACGCACGTTAATCGCGCAATAATTCGTTGATGCTGGTCTTGGCGCGAGTCCCTTCGTCGACACGTTTGACGATAACCGCGCAATACAGACTGGGGCTTGCTTCGCCCTTCTTGTTCGTTCTCCCGGGCATCGAGCCCGGCACGACCACCGAATAGGGCGGCACCTCGCCCTGCGTCACCGCGCCGGTTTCACGATCGACAATTTTGGTCGAAGCGCCGATGAAAACACCCATCGACAGCACCGCGCCCTCACGCACGACGACGCCCTCTGCCACCTCGGAGCGCGCGCCGATGAAACAATTGTCCTCTACGATCACCGGACCGGCCTGCAGCGGCTCAAGCACGCCGCCGATGCCGACGCCGCCAGAGATGTGACAGTTTTTGCCGATCTGCGCGCACGAACCGACCGTGGCCCAGGTGTCGATCATGGTGCCGGAATCCACATAGGCGCCGAGGTTGACGAACGACGGCATCAGCACGACGCCCGGCGCGATATAGGCGGCATGGCGCACCACGCAGCCGGGCACGGCGCGAAAGCCGGCGCTGCGGAATTTCTGATCGTCCCATTCGTCGAATTTCGACGGCACCTTGTCCCACCACGCCGCATGCGCCGGGCCGCCCGGAATGACGCTCATGTCGTTGAGGCGAAACGACAGCAGCACCGCCTTTTTGAGCCACTGATTGACCTTCCAGGCGCCTTTCGCAGAGCCGTCCGCGGCGCGCTCGGCGACGCGCGCTCGCCCGCTGTCGAGCAAATCGAGCGCGGCGTCGACGGCGTCGCGCACCGGCCCTTTCGTGGCTGGACCGATGCCGTCGCGCTTCCCGAAAGCTTCGTCGATGGTCTTTTCCAGATCGGCGGTGGACATGGATACGATCCTTGGAAGCGATGCCCTGTTGGCGCGGGTTGTCGGGGTGGAACCCAACAATGTCAAGCAGTTGCTCAATCCTGGCTTCGGACTATCCCCGCGCGATGCCGCGCAGAAATCCCGCCAAATCATCGGTGACGTAATCGACATGCGGCTCGTCGCGACCGGCGAGCTCCCAGTCTTCGCGCAGCACCACGCCGGCGCCTTGCGGCACCACCAGGACCGTGATCATGCCGAGCGCGTGTGGCACTTCGAGATTGCGCGCGAGGTCTTCGAACATCACCGCGTACTTGGGATCCACGCGGTGCCGCTTGAGGAAGCGCTCATAGACTTTCGGCTGCGGCTTCGGTTCGAGTTCGGCCGCCTTGATGTCGAACACGTCCTCGAAATGATGGCCGATTTCGAGCCGCCGCATCACCGCGTCCGCGTGCGCACGCGTGCCGTTGGTGAGGATCAGCTTGCGGCCCGTCAAGCCGCCGATGGCGGCGCCGAGTTCCGGGTTCGGCGTGAGCGGCGAGTGGTCGATCTGATGCACCATTTCGAGGAATTCGTCGGGCTCCAGCCCGTGTTCCTCCATCAGGCCGCGCATCGTGGTGCCGTAGCGCCGGTAATAATCTTTCTGCAGGCGGAACGCCTCGTCATGGCTGATCTTCAGGAAACCGGCGACGTAGTCGCGAATTCGCTGGTCGACCTGATGCCACAGGTTGAGATGATGCGGATAAAGCGTGTTGTCGAGATCGAACACCCAGGTCTCGATGCCGCGAAAGCCGCGCGGTGTACGCGCTCTGGTTCCCGGGGACTCGTTATTGCCATCTTTCACGGTCAGAGTTTTTAGCGGTTATCGAATCGGATGCAATGCGGCTGGGGCCGGAACCGGGGGCTGGGGTCGGGTGATGCGTCGGAAGTTGCGGAAAACGCTGCCATTTCTCATGGCCATTTTTCTCGGCACGATGGCGGCGGCGCTGATCGCCGGCATGGCGATGCTGGCGGCGCATTCTTAAAGGCGACGCGAACGCGTCACGACATGGCCATCGGGCCAGACGTCAGTAACAGCGCGTCCATCGCTTACCATCCCCACCATCGCGTCTGCCGGCGGCCAAGCCGTTGGCGATTGTGCTTCACCGCGCGACGATAAACATCGAAATAGGCGCCGGCTGCCGATGCGGCTTTGCCACTCATGATCGCCTGCGCAAAAGCGAATTGCGCTTGCACCGCCGCCAGTTGTTTTTCTCCAACCATGCGGCAAGCCTCGGCCGCATCCAATTCGCCGGTCATCGCACGGGTCAAACGCGTCGACATGACATCGCCGACATCCCGGCCGAACTGAAAAACATCCGGTGTCGGCGCCCTCTGGGCGCGACGCCGAGATCGGACCGCCCGCTTCGATAGCCACTTGATGGACATGTAAAACCCCGACAGATCGCCACCAAACAACCGCTCCGAACCTGCTCGGTTCCTGCCGCAGGCGATCAAGATTGCTCGTCGTGCGCTTTCGTGACGTTGCGCGCGCGAATTCATTTTATGAGGCGCGCGGGAGATCGACCTTATTGGAACTTGAGCGAGAGCATCGGCGTTATGCGCGCGTCCACGCCTCGAAGGAGCAGTACCATGCAAGGATTGCTTGGAGTTATTCTTGGCATCGCGCTGACCATCGCGGTTGCCTTCGCCTACGATACCGGCACCGGCCGTGCCCCCAATGGTCTGCAACCGTCCGCCGCCGGCGGCAACGCGCCGATGGTCAATTGGGACATCGTCGGCAACAACTGGCATAGCTGGGCGCAGCAACTGCACAATGCTGGCCTGGAAGTAGCAACGGGGTTGGAAGCGTCTCGTTGGCTAAATCGGACAGTGCTGCGAAAAGGCAAAAGCTCTCAGTTCGCCTCGCGCCACGACGGTGCCGGCACCAAGCCCTCGATCGCCCCGTCGTGCAGGCGCACCGGGTCACGCTCTCCCTCCATGGCGAGCCGCAGCATGGAGCGCGCCAGTTCGTCCGGTTTGATCGAACTGTTGCCGATCGCCTTGAGCGTCAGCCACGCCTCATCAAACGCAGTCTCGATCACGACCAGCGTCTGCGGATCGAACGTGTTGGTGTGAAACCCGCGCAAGGACCGCCCTCACCGCGATAACGCGCCTGCAATGTCCAACTTGAAGATTGCCGATGCGCCAGACTCTCGGCGCAGACTTGGCCGAGTTTGTGGCCGAGGCGTTGACGCCGTTCTCACGTTTATCTGATCGGCGCCCGGCTGCGCCCCGGCGATTTCATTGATCAGCTTTTTCAGGACGGCATCGGCGAAATTGTCATAGTTGGCCACTGGAACCATGAACGAGCCCGGACCGCCGATCACATTGGTGAAATAATAATGGTCGAGGTCCGGTTCCACGGTCAGGATCGGCAGGCCGTTGATGCCGACACCGTCCGCCACGGCCTCGTCGCGTGCCATCGCCGCCGGGCGGCCCGAATTGTTGGAGCCATCACCCGAAACGTCGATGACACGCCGCGCGCCCCTATAGGGGCTTTGCTCCAGCAACGTACGCCCGTAGTCGATAGCGCCGCTGATCGACGTGCCGCCGCCGAACAGCTTGCGCGGCGCCGCGTCGATCGCGCCGGCGAACGCCTCGGCGCTGGCCGCATCCTTGACCAGCATCCAGTCGGCGACGACGACGTGCAGAAACGGGCCGGTCCACTGAAACATCGTCACCGCGATCGACTGCGTGCCAAGCGAGCGGATGGCGTTGAGCACCTGCGGATTGCGAAACGCCGCGGCGTAACCCTGCTTCTGCAATTCGAAGCGGCTCATGCTGACGCTGCCGGAGGTGTCGACCGCGAGCACCAGCGCGACGGAAACGTCGGTCTGCGCCGGGATCGCTTGCGGCGGCGGCGCCTGGCTCTGCGCAATGGCAGTTCCGGCGATGCCCGCACCAAACAACAGCGCCAACAGCGCACCCGTCAATCGCCGTGCCAAACGATGATCCGGTGCGCCCATGCCCTCGTGCCATCGCCGTTGCGCTTACGCCTTCAATCGCGGCAGAAGCCGCTCGGCATTGCCGCTGGCGATCGCGTCGAGATCGGACTGCGGCAGACCGAGCTTTCGCAGATTGTCGATCTGATTGAGGGGAAAATACGGAGTGTCGGTACCGTAGGTCACCTGCGACATTGGCACGAGCTTCTGCAGCGCGGCCATCGCGGCCGGATGGGTGGCGTTCGCGGTGTCGTAGTAGAGGCGACGGAATTCGGCCTCGATGCCGTCCGGCGCAACGCCACCTGGCTCGAGCGCGCCCGCTGTTCGTAGAATGCCTCGATGCGGCCGGCCAAAAATGGAATCGTTCCGCCGCCGTGCGAGAAGATCCATTTGATGTCGCGCTGCCGCGCGAAGGTCCCGGACAACAGCAGGCTCACGACCGTTCGCGTGGTGTCATGCGGCACTTCGATCACGGACGGGAACGCGCCGACGGAAAGATTGCCGCAGCAGCTCGCCACCAGCGGATGCACGAACACCACCGCCTTGCGGCGATTCAACTCCTCCATCACCGGCTTGTAGGTCGGGTGCCCCAGCCATTTGTCGCCGTAGTTGGATTGCAGGTTGATGCCGTCGGCTTTGAGCGTGTCGAACGCGTATTCGATTTCCTTGAGCGTGACGTCGATGTCGAGCATCGACAACGGCGCGAACAGGCCGTAGCGGCCGGGACGGTCGCGCACCATCTCGGCACCGAAGTCGCAGCACAGTCGCGCCATGTCGTGCGCCTTCTCGGGACCGGCGTCGAACCACACTCCCGGCGTCGACGCCAGCGATAGCACGCCGGTGGTGATACCGGCTTTGTCCATTTCCTCGAACGCCTTGTCGCGCGTCCACGCGAGTTGCACGCCAAGATGCGGAATCTTATGCGCGTCCTCCCAAGCCCCCCAAGCCTTCTGGTAGGCCGGCGGATAGAAGTGGTGATGCGTGTCGATCAGCTTGGCCGGCGCGGCCAGCGCGGGCTTTGTGACTTCCGGTACGACGGCCGTGGCCGCGAATGCTGCGGCGCCCGCTAAAAAAGCCGCGCCGCGAGGCGTGGCAAGAGCAACCAAAGAGCGTGTTGGAAGGCGCAGTGCATTGCGCCGCCGGCGTATTCGCCGTCTTCTTCATGTTTTCCTCCCGGTCTTGCGGGCACGATATTAGCATTGTTGCGGCCGCCGCAACGCGCAAACTGGCCGGCGCGGCAATCAGCGCCACAACTGGAATGCCACCAGCGCGCCCAGCATGATGGCGCCTCCCACGGCCTGCAGCGGCGTAATGATCTCGCCAAGCAGCGGTGCGCTGATCAGCGTCGCCAGCAGCGGCTCGAGATTCATGATCAGCGCGGTACGAAACGGCCCGATCCGCCGGGTAGAGGCATACAGCATCAGGATGCCGCTCGCGGTCGTGACGCTCACCACCAGGACCGCGAACCAACCGAGGCCGCCATGCGGTGCGTGCCAGTCCACCGTGACGGCGGCCGCAACTGCGAAAATTGCCGTCGACGACACCAGCGAATGCCACGTCGTCAGGCGCGGATCGGCCTCCTGCAATTCGGCGCGGGCGACCAGAAGAAACACCGCACGCGACACCGCAGCTCCCAGCGCGAACATGATGCCGAGCGTGGAGAGATGTTGCGGGTAGGCGCCGATCATCAGCGCCAGGCCGAGGAAGGCAACCAAAGCCGCCAGCGCGCCTTGCCACGACAGCCGCTCGATGCCGAACAGGAAGCCGCCGATACCGGTGAGCAGCGGGTAGGCGAAATAGGTCAGCACCGCGACCGGCACAGTGATCAACGCGATGGCCTTGAACAGGCCGTAGACGACCGCAGCGAACAGCACGCCGAGCCCAAGCGCGATCATGCGGACGCGCGGCGTACTCGGCTTCGGGGGATCGAGCCGCAAGTAGATGTACATGATGCCAAGCCCGATGGCGCCGCGGATCAGCGCCAGCGTCAGCACATCGCCGCCGGCAACGAAGACGAATTTGGCAAGCGTATCCGACAGCGCGAACGAGATCGCCGCCACGACACCCGGGCCGAGCGCCCACCCAAGCGCGATACGCTGCGCGTCCGGCTTTGCGGCGTCCATCGCACTTACACCTGTCAGTTATGGATAAGCGTGCCGGCGCCGAGCTCGGTGAACAGTTCGAGCAGCACCGCGTGCGGCACCTTGCCGTCGAGAATCACCACGCCTTCGACGCCGCGCTCCAGCGCGTCGATGCAGGTTTCCACTTTGGGAATCATGCCGCCCGAGATGGTGCCGTCGGCGATCAGGCGCCGCGCGTCATCGACCGACAGCTCCTTGATCAGCGTCTTCGATTTGTCGAGCACGCCGGGCACATCGGTCAGGAGCAGAAAGCGCTTGGCCTTGAGCGCGCCCGCAATCGCACCCGCAAAGGTATCGGCGTTTACATTATACGTACCGCCGTCTGCGGCGGCGCATACCGGCGCCAAAACCGGGATCAGTTCGCGACCGAGAATCTGGTCCAGCACACTCGTATCCACCTTTTCAGGCTCGCCGACAAAGCCAAGATCGATCACCTTCTCGATTTCGGAGCCGGGATCGACCACGGTGCGCGTCAGCTTCTTGGCAACCACCATGTTGCCGTCCTTGCCGCACAGCCCGACGGCCTTGCCGCCGGCCTCATTGATGTAACCGACCATCTGTTTGTTGATGGAGCCGGCCAGCACCATTTCGACCACTTCCAGCGTCTTCTCGTCGGTGATGCGCAGACCCGCCTCGAACTGCGATTTGACGCCGACGCGCTTGAGCATGGCCTCGATCTGCGGGCCACCGCCGTGCACCACCACCGGATTGATCGCGGTCTGTTCCAACAGCACGATGTCGCGGGCGAAATTCCGCGCCATCTGCTCCTGCCCCATGGCATGGCCGCCGTACTTAACGACGACGGTCTCCTCGTCATAGCGCTGCATATAGGGCAACGCCTCCGCCAGGATGCGGGCCTGCTGGTAGGGCGAGACCTCCATTGGGAACTCCTTGGATTGGCGTGGCTTCTTAGCGGTCGCCAGCCCTCAGGGAAAGGCCATACCCGTTGACGCAATTTGACGACGGCGCGCCGGCGATTTCCGTATTAACCGCGCTCCCGCAACAGGCGGACAATGGCTGCCCGCAATTCAGGGATGCCAGCGCCGTTCTGTGAGGAGGTCGTCAAAATTTCCGGAAAGGCCGCGGGGCGGCGCGCCAGTGCCAGCGCCACCGTCGCCCGGCGCTCGCTCAGCTCCGTGGCGCTGATGCGGTCCGCTTTGGTCAAGACGATCTGATAACTGACGGCCGACTGGTCGAGGTTGCGCAGAATATCCTGATCGGCCGCCATCAGACCGTGGCGCGCATCGACCAGGAGATAAACTCGCGCCAGCGTCGTCCGGCCATGCAAAAAATCGTGGATGAGTTTTGTCCACGCGCCGATCTTGCTTTTCGCCGCCGCGGCGAAACCATAGCCCGGCATGTCGACCAGCACGAGCCTTCCGGCCGCCGTCCCGCCCGGCGCAAAGAAGATGAGCTCTTGCGTTCTGCCGGGCGTGTTCGACGTGCGCGCCAGTGCCTTCCGCCCGGTCAGCGCATTGATCAGGCTGGACTTGCCGACATTGGAGCGGCCCGCGAACGCAATCTCGGGAGCTCCCATCGCCGGCAACGAGGCCAGTGAACTCGCCGCCGACATAAAGTTCCATTCGCCCGCGAACAGGCGACGACCCGCCTCGAACTCGGCGGCCGAAAAGCCTGCGCCCGGATCCGCGACGGTGCTCATGAGTTGCTCCGGCCCTGCCCCACCTTCGGCGCCACATCGCCTCCGCGGAACCAAACCGCCGGGCCGCGGTTCACCTTGCGCGAAGGTGCCCGGAGGGAGAGCCCCATGGACGACTGGTCGAATGTGCGATTGTGCGACGTCGTCAACCTCGCACTGGGCGCGGTGCTGTTCTTCTCACCTTGGCTGTTTGACCTGTCGACCACTGGCCCCCAATGGCAGACCGCCTCGATTGTCGGACTCATCATCGCGGTGCTGTCGATTGCTGCGCTTGCCGCTTTCGCGGTGTGGGAGGAGTGGCTCAACCTGATCGCCGGCCTGGCGCTGATGGTATCGCCCTGGCTGCTCGGCTTCCAGGACAGTCAGGCGATGACGATCGATGTCGTGATCGGCATGAGCGTGGCGTTCATGGCCGCGCTGGAGACATGGCTGTGCCAGCGCATGGCTGTGGCAGCCCCGCCCTCCGAAGCCTGAAGACCGCAACCCGGTAGAAATGACAAAGCCGGCAGTCCGCAGGACTCCCGGCTTTTGGTTGGCGGATTACGCAGGCAGCGCGGAGAAACGGTATTATTACGCGGCCTCTTCGGCGCGGTCGTGCCAGTTGATCGCCACCGGCGCATAGGCCGGGTTCTTGGCCGCGCCTTGGTAGCGCACGGCAGCGGCGACTGCGGAAATTCCGATCTGTCCATAACGGCGGTCGAGCGGGGTACGCTCGGTCGAAAACCTGGCGGCCTCATCAGCCCTTTGGGCAGTGTTTTTGGCCTTATCGGCAGCAACGTCCTTCATTCTCAAACCCCATGTCCCGTCTATTGAGTGATGCGCAAGTTTGTAGGCAGCGAGTGCGGCGGAAATGGGCGACAAATCGACCGTTGCGGTGGCATTTCCGACCGGCGACGAGCAATGCTCTTGCGCTGGTAAACGCTTCCTTACTTCTCCGGGTAAACGAACATTTAATTTCTGGCCGGACCGCGCCTGGCGCGCCCGACCGCTTTTCAAAGCGCGGCCATATCTTGAGCATTTCCGGGCAGAATCGAGGCAGGGTGCGGCATTCCTGCCACACCCGGCCAACACTTAGTTCAGAGAACCGTGTTATCCCCCCGTTTCGCTGGAATTTTTGCCGCTATTTCGCTATGCAAAAGACCGCGATCGGGATTTGGGGTCGGCTTCGAAATCCACGGGACTGGGTACGGTGATGGGCATTCGCACAATTGCACTTGTGGCTGTCGGTTTGATTGGACTGATGCTTGGTGGCTGCATGCAGGAGACGATCGAGCCTGCAAGCGAGGCGGGCTGGACGGCGCGCGACAAGCAGTTGATGGCCAACCTGCCCTACGCGCAGGCCGATATTCCAGAGCAGTATCGCCGACACATCGTCGACTACACGCGCAAGGAAGGACCGGGCACAATCGTTGTCGATGAGGACAACAAGTTCCTCTATTACGTGCTGCCCAACGGCAGAGCGATCCGCTACGGCATCACCGTCGGCGAAGAAGCGCAGGCCTGGAGCGGCATCGCCAAGGTCAACCGTAAGGCCGAATGGCCGCAGTGGGTCCCCACCGCCAGCGAACAGAAGCGTCTCGGTCCGTTCCCGGCTTATGTCACGGGCGGTCCACAGAATCCGATGGGGGCGCGCGCGCTGTATCTGTATTCCAACGGCCAGGACACCGGCTACCGCATCCACGGGACCAATCAGCCTGAATATATCGGTCAGGCGATCTCGTCAGGCTGCATCCGGATGACCAACGAGAACGTGATGGACCTCTATAATCGGGTCAAAGTCGGCACGATCGTCGTAGTGCTCAAGCCGACCACTCCCTTGCATTCGGAAGTGGCGGCGTCGGGACCGATTTCGCCTCTGAACTGAAGATCTCAGCGAAATGACAGTGACGGCGCCGGCTTAGCTGGCGCCGTTTTTGTTTGTCCGCGCCTAGACCCCGAGCGTGATGTGCACGATTTCCGGCGGCACGCCGAGTCGTGCCGGAATGACGCTGGTGCCAAGCCCTCCCGAAACGATCAGATGCCGGCCACGCTCGATGACGTGGCCATACGCGTAACGCCCGAAATATTTCGACGGTACGAATAGCGGCCAGATCAGCGGCACGCGGACCTGCCCGCCATGGGTGTGTCCGGCGAGCGTAAGCGCCACACGCTCGGATACCTGCGGAAAAATATCGGGCTCGTGCACGAGCAGAACGACCGGATCGTCGGTCTTCATCTTCCGCATCGTCAACGGCAGATCGTCACGACCCAGAAAGCGGCCGTGGCCGAGCGGATAGGCGAGTTGATCGCCGATGCCGGCGAGCCAGAACTTCTGGCCATTTTCGCCGAGCAGCACCGCGTCGTTCTCAAGCACCGGAATGTCCACGCCGGCAAGCGCTCGGCGCACGCCGTCAATGTCATGCCACCAATCGTGATTGCCGAGGATCGCCCAGACGCCGAGCGGCGCTTTCAGGCGCTTGAGTTCCGCGGCCCACAGCGGATCAGGCACGCGCGCAAACGGAAACTTGTACCAGGCGACGAAATCGCCGAGCAGCACGACGACATCGGAGTGAAGCGCGTTGGCGGTGTCGATTACGGCGCGGACGTGGGGCAGCTGCATATCGGGGCCGCCGGCGTGCAAGTCGGCGATCACCGTGATGGTGAGCTTCTGACCGGCAGGCCAAGCGCGCGGCGTGAGCCCGTAGCGGGTGACGACAAGTCCTTGCGGCTCGATGGCGCCCGCATAGACCGCGGTGGTGCTGGCGGCGAGAGCGATAAGCCCCGCTCCGGCGGTCAGCACGCGCCGGCGCGTGACGCCCGCGAGCGCCGGGCGCACGTTCGCCTGCTCGGGGCCGTCGCCCGTCGTTAATGTCATAAATGCCTCATGAGACGTGCACGACTTCGCCGCTCGCGCCTGTGCCGCCCGCAGTCTGATAGCTCATCGGCGATTCAAGCGGGTTAACGCGCGGTCACGTCTGCGCGAGACTGCCGCAGGCGCGACGAACACGGTTACCGCCCCCGTGCGTCCGGCTTTCGCGCCGACGGAACGATCTGTATGTTTCAGATGGTTTCGATCTTGCCACCGATTTTTCCGCAATCAGGGACGCGCGGATGACCGCCAGCACCGCCAGCCCGAAGGGTGCCGAGGCTTTCGTGCAGGCGGCCCGCGCCCTCGCTCCGGCGATCCGCGCCGCGCGCGTCGACAGCGAGCGCGACCGCAGCTTGCCGACGCCGGTGGTCCGACAGATGGCGGAACAAGGTTTGTTCTCCATCTGGCTCGCCCGTGCGCTCGGCGGCCCGGAACTCGGCCTCGTCGATTTCTTTCGCATCATCGGTGAACTGGCCCGCGCCGACGGCGCTGCGGGATGGTGCGCGACAGTGTCGGCGGGCTACAGCCGGTTCTCCGGCTTCCTCGATGAAAAGGTAGCGCGCGACATCTTCGGCGGCGGCACCACCATCATGGCCGGCACCATCAATCCCACCGGAAAGGCGGTGGCGGTGCCGGGCGGCTTTCGCGTCAGCGGCCGCTGGGCCTACGGCAGCTTCATCCAGCACAGCAGCTGGACCGTCGGTAACTGCTTCGTCCATGACGGCGAACAGCCGCGACGTGGCGCTGACGGCGCGCCCGACATGCGGCTCATGCTGTTTCCTACGCGCGAGGTGGAAATCTTCGACACGTGGCGCGTCGCCGGCCTGCGCGGCACCGGCAGCCATGATTTTGCGGTCCGCGATCTGTTCGTGCCCGAGGATCACGCCATCGCGGGCTTTGCGGCAAAGCCGACGCAGCCGGGTACGCTCTATGCGGCACCGTTCATCACCGTGTTCGCCATGTGCCTCGCCAGCGTGCCGCTCGGCATCGCGCGCGCGGCGATCGAGGCATTCTCCGAATTGGCGGAAGGAAAAACGCCAATGGGCGGCTCCAGTCGGCTGCGCGAGAAGGCCAGCGCCCAGGCCGACCTCGGCAAAGCCGAGGCGCTACTGAGTTCGGCGCGCGCCTTCATGTTCGACGAGGCCGACAAGCTCTGGGAGACGGTGGCGGCGGGCGAAGCGCCATCGTTGAAGCAGCGCGCGGTGGCACGCCTGTCCGCCGCACAGGCGGCGAGCGCCTCGGCGCAAGCGGTCGATCTCCTCTACAACGCCGCCGGCGGATCGGCGCTCTACGAGGACAATCTGCTCGAGCGCTGCTTCCGCGACGTGCACGCAACGACACAGCATGTCGGCATCGCGGCATCGAATTTCGAACTGTCCGGCCGCGTGCTGCTCGGTCTCGATCCCGGCACGCCGCGGTTCTGAGCTGTGTGACAAAGCGCGCCGGCCTGAACTGGGCCCTACCCGTCGCCCGCGAAAGCGGGATAAGCTTGCGGCAAAGCCGGGCAACAGGCGACAGTGGAGGACGGGCATGATCACCATCTCACGCCGAAAGATTCTGAAAGTCGCAGCGGGCGCCACGGCGCTGCCGGCGATGCCGTATGTCGCGCGGGCCGATACCTATCCGAGCCGGCCGGTGCTGATCCTGGTTGGCTATGCGCCGGGGGGCCCGACCGACATCTGCGGCCGGCTCATTGCGCAATGGCTGTCGAAACAGCTCGGCCAGCAATTCGTGGTCGAGAACCGCGACGGCGCCGGCAGCAATATCGCCACCGAGGCGGCGGTCAAGGCCGCCCCTGACGGCTACACCTTGTTGCTGGCCACCCAATCGAACGCCATCAATGCCACGCTCTATCCGCACCTGAATTTCAATTACATGGACAGCATGGTGCCGATCGCCGGCATCATGAAGGCGCCGTCGGTGCTGGAGGTCAATCCGACTGTGCCGATCAAGAGCACCGAGGAGTTCATCGCCTACGCCAAGGCGCATCCGGGCAAGCTCGATCTCGGCACCGCCGGCAACGGCAGCCCGCCGCACATGTTTGCCGAACTTTTCATGTACATGACCGGCGTGAAGATCAATGTCATCGGCTATCGCGGCGGCGGACCGGCGCTGGTCGATCTGCTCGGCGGCCAGGTGCAGGTCATGTTTGAAGGCATCACGTCGTCGATCGGCTATTTGCGCGCCGGCAAGCTGCGCCCGCTCGGGGTGACGTCGGCGGAGCGCTCGCCGGTGCTGCCGGATGTGCCGCCGATCGCGGACGTCGTCAAAGGCTACAATGCGGCAGGATGGTTCGGGCTGGCCGCGCCGAAGGGCACGCCGCAGCCGGTGATCGATACGCTCAACAAGACGGTCGCCGCGGCGATGACCGATCCCACCATGAAGTCGAAGATGGCCAATCTGGGCGCCGAGCCGATGCCGATGGGACCGGACCAGCTTCGCAAACTCATGGTCAGCGAGACCGAGACCTGGGGCAAGGTCATCCGCGCCGCCAACATTCATCTGGATTGAGCATCGCGCGAAACGATAAACCGCTCATTCCCGCGAAAGCGGGAATCCAGCACGGCCGGATGAACTGGGTGCCCGCTTTCGCGGGGACGAGCGGAGGCAGTTACGCCTGCGCGAGGCGCTCGCGCGTGACCCAGTCGAGCGTGTGGTCGAGCGCGCGGGTGAGCCGGTCGAATAGCGCGTCGGTCTCCGCCGCCGTGATGATCAGCGGCGGGCACAGCGTGATTACATCGCCGATCACCGAACGTACGATCAAGCCCTCGGCCTCGGCGAACGCCACGGCCCGAGCGCCGACGCCGTGCTGACGCGGCGAACGAGCGCTTGGTTTTTTTGTCGGCGACGAGTTCGACGCCGCCGATCAGCCCAAGCCCGCGCGCCTCGCCGACCAGCGGATGGGCGGCAAGCGCGCCGAGCCGCGCCTGAAACTGCGGTCCGCGCGCGGCGGCGTGTTCGACGATGCGGTCGCGTTGATAGATATCGATCGCCTTGAGGGCGACCGCGGCCGAAACCGGATGACCGCCGTAAGTGAAGCCGTGACCGAACACGCCGATCTTGCGGCTCTCCGCAAGCAGCGCCTGGTACATGTTTTCCGGGATCATGACACCGGCGATCGGCAGGTAGGCCGACGACATCGCCTTGGCGATCGACAGGCTGTGCGGGCGAAAGCCGAGTGTCTCGCAGCCGAACATCGTGCCAAGCCGGCCGAAGCCGCAGATCACTTCGTCGTCGATCAGAAAGACATCGTGCTTTGCGCACACCGCCGCGATTTTTTCGAAATAGGTCTTCGGCGGCACGATCACGCCGCCAGCACCCATCACCGGCTCGGCGATGAAGGCCGCGACCGTGTCGGGACCTTCCTCGACGATCAGCGCGTCGAGTTCTGCGGCGAGCCGCGTCGCAAACTGCTCCTCGGTTTCGCCGTCCTGGCCGAAACGATAATGCGTGCGGACAGCCGGCGTGCAGAAAGCCCGGCAGCGGCAGGTCGAAATCGCGGTGATTGCCCGGCAGGCCGGTCAGCGACGCCGCCACCAGCGTGACGCCGTGATACGCCTTGATCCGGCTGATGATTTTCTTCTTGTTCGGCCGACCGAGCGCGTTGTTGAGATACCAGACAAGCTTGACCTGGGTGTCGTTCGCTTCCGACCCGGAATTGCAGAAGAACACCTTCGAGATCGGCACCGGCGCGATCTCTTTCAGCTTCTCGGCGAGTTCGATCGCCGGATCGTGGCTCTTGCCGGTGAACAGATGCGCGAATGAAAGCTTGCGCATCTGCGCGGCCGCCGTTTCGACCAACTCCTCATTGCCGTAGCCGAGCGCCGTGCACCACAGCCCGGCCATGCCCTCGATGTAGGGCTTGCCGTCGGTGTCGTAGACCATGACGCCCTGTCCGCGCTCGATGATCAGCGGACCGTTTTCGCGAAAGCTCGCGAGATTGATGTACGGATGCACCAGCGTTTCGACGTCGCGGGTCGCAAGATTACTGAGCGGAGGCATGGTGTTGCCTTTTCGGAACTTTAAAGTCGCCGCAGTATCATACCGCAATCGCGGTCGCGTCGTACTGATAGAGCCAGTCGAGCCGCTCGCGGCGGTGCTCTTCCTGCCAATAGTGCACGACCTCATTGGCCAGCGCGCCGGCGTCGCCGAGCGCCGGGCTGAAGACGTGACGCCGATTTTCGTGCGATTTGCGCACCACGGCGCTGGTTCGCTCCTTGCGGATGTCCTCGAAGCGCAGAAACGCCCGTTCCGGGTCGTCGGGATAATGCGCCAGGCAGGCGGCCACCACGTAGGCATCCTCGATCGCCATGACGGCGCCCTGGCCGAGAAATGGCAGCGTCGGATGGCACGCGTCGCCGAGGAGCGTCACGCGCCGCTCGGTCCAGTGTTCCATCGGCCCGCGCGCCAGCAGCGCCCATTTGTACGGCGTCGCGATGTTGTCGATGAAGGTGTGCACGTCGGCGTGCCAGTCGCGGAAGTCGCCGGCGAGTTCGTCCTTGCTGCCTTCGACGATCCAGGATTCGACCTGCCAATCGTCGCGCTCGACGATGCTGATGAAATTCATCAGTTCGCCGCGCCGCACCGGATAATGCAGCACGTGGCCGTGCGGGCCCAGCCAGTTGGTGGTGAGAAGTTGCGCCAGATGCGGCGGCAGCCGGTCCATCGGCACGAGGCCGCGCCAGGCGACGCAGCCGGTGAAGGTCGGCTTGCTGGCGCCGAACAGACAGGCGCGGACCGGGGAGTGAATGCCGTCAGCCGCGATGATGGCGGGGCCGCTCGCCTGTTCGCCGTTCGCGAACTGTGCCGTCGCCGCATCGGCGGTCTGCGTCACCGCCTCACAGCGCATGCCGAGCTTGATCGCGTCCGGCTTCAGCTTACGGATCGCCTCGACCAGGATGCCGTGCAGGTCGTTACGATGCATGAGGATGTGCGGCGTGCCGAAGCGCTGCACAGATGCCGCGCCGAGCGCGAGCCAGTCCCAGGTCTCGCCGGTGCGCCAATGCCGCAACTGCCGCCGCGGCGGCACCACCTCGAGGCGCTTGAGCGCCTCCTCGAGGCCGAGCGCGAACAGCACGCGCGTGCCGTTCGAGCCGATCTGCACGCCGGCCCCGACTTCGCGCAGCACGGGCGCCTGTTCGTAGACCACGACATCGAGCCCGCGCCGCAACAGCGCCAGCGCGGTGGTCAGACCGCCGATGCCGCCGCCGATGACGATGATGGGAGAGGATGATTCCGACACGCGCCGCCGCTTCATTCACCGGCCAAGCCGTTCCGCCTATTCGGGCTTGACGTTGGCCTCACGCATGACTTTAGCCCACTTCCGCGCATCGTCGCTAAAGAGTTTTTCGAAGTCGGCGGTCGAGCCGGTGAGCGGCAGGCCCCCGACCTCGACGACCCGCGCACGCAGCGTCGGATCATTGAGGCCGGCGTTGATCTCTCTGTTGAGGCGCTCGACAATGTCAGCCGGCGTCTTCTTCGCGGCGCCGATGCCGAACCAGACGGTTCCCTCATAGCCGGGCAGAAACTCTGCGATAGCCGGAAGCCCCGGCATCACCGGGGATCGCGTCTTGGTGCCGACGCCCAGGGCCCGCAGCTTGCCCGACTTGATGTAGCCGACCAACGTCGGCATCGCCTCGAACATCACGTCCGCGCGCCCACCCAATACATCGGTGAGCGCCGGAGCCGCGCCCTGATACGGCACGTGGAGCAGATCGACCTTTGCCATCAGCTTGAATTCCTCGCCCGCCAGATGCGGCGTCGTGCCGTTGCCGACCGATGCCATGACGATCTTGCCCGGATGCGCCTTGGCGTAAGCAATGAACTCCGGCACCGTCTTGGCCGGTACCGTCGGATTGACCACCATGACTAGCGGCTCCAGCGAAATGCCGCAGACCGGCGCGATGTCGCGCGTGATGTCGAAGCTGAGATTTTTGTAGTACGACGCGCTGATCACCGCCGATGTGCTGACCAGCATCAGCGTGTAGCCGTCCGCCGGAGCCGCAACTACCGACGCAATGCCGATTGTACTGCCGGCGCCGGGACGGTTCTCGACCGGAAATGCCTGCCCCAATCGCTGCGACAGCCACTGTCCCATCAGCCGCGCGAAAATATCGGTCGGCCCACCGGCCGGAAAGCCGACGACGATGCGCACCGGCCTCGTTGGATAATCGAGCGCATGCGCGGCTTGGGGACCCGCGATCGCCGCGGCGCCGGCGAGTTGCAGGACACGGCGACGTGGAAGTTTCATGTTGAAAAAAGACATGTTGGAAAGCGTCATGGCAGCCCCATGCCTTACTGCGGCTTGATGCCGGCGAACTTGATGACCTTGCTCCACTTATCGGTCTCGGCCGCGATCACCTTGGCGAATGCATCGGGAGAGCCGGACAACCCGATGCCGCCGAGTTCGGCCAATTGAGCCTGGAAGCTCGCTTCGGCGACGGCCGCATTGGTTTCCTTGTTCAGCGTGTCGATGATGTCGCGCGGCGTATTCTTCGGCGCACCGAAACCCTGGAACGACGTGGCCTCGTAGCCAGGTAGAAAATCGGCGATCGGCGGCAGATCGGGCAGCGCTGGCGACCGCTTCGCGGACGTGACAGCAAGCGGGCGCAGCTTGCCCGATTTGAGGAAACCGATGGAGGCCGAAATCAAGTCGAACATGACCTGGACCCGGCCACCGGCCATGTCGATCAGCGCGGGCGCGTCGCCGCGATACGGCACGTGGACCAGATCGACGCCGGCCATCATCTTGAACAATTCGCCGGCAAGGTGCGGGGTCGAGCCGATGCCGCCCGACGCCATGTTGATCTTTCCAGGATTTGCCTTCGCATACGCGATGAACTCCGGCACCGTTTTGGCGGGCACGGCCGGATTGACCTCCATGACCTGGCCGACGCGGATCACACCCGCAATCGGCGCGATGTCGCGCAGGAAGTCATAATTGAGATGCCGGTACATGCCGGGATTGGTCGCGTTCGATGTCGTGATCAGAAGAAGCGTGTAGCCGTCGGGCGCGGCCTGCAATGACCGCCTGGGTGGCGACACTGGTGTTGGCGCCGGGACGGTTATCGACGATGAATTGCTGGCCGAGCCGCTGCGATAGCCGTTGCGCGATCAGGCGAGCAACGATGTCAGCCGCGCCGCCAGCCGCATAGCCGACGAGCACACGCACCGGCCGGTTAGGATAGTCGGAAGCCGACGCGACGCGTGGTAGTGCAGCGCCGATAGCCGCGGCTCCGGCCAAACGCAGCAACTCACGGCGCCGAGGTTTCATTGCATTCCCCTTCGCAACGCTCTCGCCGGTCAGCCCGTCTTGATCCCTGCGGCTTTGATGATCGGCCACCATTTTTGGATTTCGGCGCGTTGCAGCGCCCCGAGCGCTTCGGGTGTTTGCTGTTCGGGCGCCGGCACCGCCTGGCCTTGCTCGGCAAATCGTTGCTTGACCAGGGGATCGGCCAAAGCCGCGCGGATCGCGGCGTTCAGTTTGTCGACAACGTCTTTCGGCGTTGCCTTCGGCGCCCAGATGCCGTGCCAGAACGAGGCGTACAGTCCCGGCACGCCGGCTTCCTCCATGGTCGGAACGTCGGGCGCCGCCCACCAGCGCTTTTTTGCCATCACCGCGATGGCCTTGATCTGGCCGCTGCGGACGAAGGGGAATGTTGCGGCCGCCATCGACAGGAAAATGTCGATGCGCCCGGCCAGAAGATCCTGAGACAACGGCGCCGCGCCGAGATAGGGGACCAGTTGCATCTTGGTGCCGGTCACGCCCTCGAAATACGCCGCATTCAGATCGGACGCGCCGCCGACACCGACGGCACCGGCGAGCGTCTTGCCCGGATTCTGTTTCATCCAGGCAATCAATTCTGAGAGGTTCTTCGCCGGCAAACTCTTGCGCGCCACCAGCCAGATCGGGGTGTCGGCGATCTCGCCGACCGGCGTGAAATCGTTCAGCACGTCGAACGGCAGCTTCATCGTGGCGCCGATGACGACGTGCGTGCTCCAGTGGCCGATACTGAGCGTATAGCCGTCAGGCGCCGCGCGCGCGACTTTCGCCAAGCCGACACTGCCGGCCGCGCCGCTCAGATTCTCGACGATGACGGACTGCCCCAGCGTTTTGCGCATATGGTCGCTGAGGATGCGCGCAATCGTGTCGGTCGGGCCGCCAGCCGGAAACGGCACCACAATGGTGATCGGGCGCGACGGAAATGTTTCGGCATAGGCCAAGCCCGGCGCGGCCTGCATCGCAGCGGCGGCGGCGAGTTGCAACACGCGACGCCGCGCGAGAATCGTCGCCTCTCCCATGGCGCGTCCTCCCTGTCAGCTTTTATTGGTTCGCGGCGGGTTGTTTTCGCCTGCGACTGTTTTTGGACCGCTAAACTTTCAGTCTGTCGAGTGCCAGCTTACTGACGAACGTCACATCCACACTATAGGGCGACAGGCGGCATCGCGAATAGCCGCATCCGCTGCGGCGTGGCAGCGCGGCCTAGACCGGCAGACACAGCGCATTGTCGACCAGCAGATTGTCATAAACGCAGCGCCGCTCGGCAAGCTTCAGCTCTCCGCCCACGCGGCGGAACTTGTCATGATAGACGCCGACCTGGTGCAGCTTCGCTTCCGGCCGGTCGAACAGCACCTGCACCACGACATAATTGGCGCGCGCGCGGATGTCGCCGTTGTCGCCCTCACCCAGAATCTGCGTATTGCCGATGATGTGGCGCAGGTAGCGCGGCGCAAACATTTCGGTCTTTTCCACCGCGAAGGCGCGATCCTGGATCATGCCCTTGTTCTCGCAATAAACGAGGCCGACCGGCATGCCGCGATCGGCGTTCTCGCGCGAAATGATCACGTAGAAGGCATCGTCGGTGAACATCTCGGCCCAGTCGTTGAGCCGCCCGTCGTCGAGCGCCGCCGCATAGGCGCAGTTGAAATCCTCGATCTCGCGATGCAGCAGCAACGCTTCGAGGCGCCGATCGTTGATGGTCGATTGTGGCGCCTGCATCGGAATCTATCCTGATACCCTACAGCGCCATCGCCTCGCGCCAATGCTTGTACATCGCGCGAATGGCGGACTCCGAGATCAGCGTATCGGCGGTCCCGGCGGCGTTCTGCGGATCGAGCTTGACCAGGTGGGTGCCATCCGGAACGCGGCGCATGCCGTCCTGCACGAACTTGATCGCCTCGTTGTCCTCAAGGCCAAGAAAGCCGGCGGGCCCCATCAGATTGCCCTGGCGCAAACGGTGCCGCGTCATTTCCTCGTCGTCGTCTTCGAAACCGAACATCGTCCATTTCATGATGAATTCGTGCGGACCGTCGGGCACGATCTGGCGAACGCCGAGCGTGTTCATTTCCCGCTGCACGATCAGATTGGGCCAGATCGTCGACATCGTCACCGACCACGGGCTGTCGAATTCATCGACGAAATTCATGAACCGCGCTTCGCGCAGCGTCATGCCTTCCTTGAAGGCGCGCATCTCCTTCTTGGCATCGCCCGAAATGGCGTTGGCGTCCGATTTGGCCGAGGCCATGACGCCGTGCCGCCCGCTCTGGTCAGCAAGCATCATCGAGCGATTGCCGACCACCATGAGGCCGAACGTCACCAGGAAGGTGTGCAGCAGCGTAGCGTGATACGGGTCCTTGAGATTCTCGTGATAGAGCTTCCAGTTGCCGGGCAGCGAATGGCGGTAATAGCCGAGTATTTTCAGCTTACGGCCGTCGAACGTCGCCTCGAATTCGCGCAACACTTCCGGGCCGAGATAGTCGGCGATCGATTCCATGTCCTGCGCATAGGACGCAAACACCACGCCCCGATGGGTGGTGACCGCGAGCCTGCGCAGGCCGTGCGCGCCCGCGTCGAAATCCGCCGGCATGCCCCCCTTGCCGTTGACGCCGCGGCGGAACGGTACGCCGATGAGATTGCCTTTGAGATCGTAGGTCCACTGGTGATAGGGGCAGACGAATTCCTTGGCCGAGCCGGAGAGCTCGCGGCAGAATTCCGACGCGCGGTGCGTGCAGCGGTTTTCGAAGACGTTGATCGAGCCATCCTGCGCGCGCGCCACGACGACCGGTGTCGGCCCGACATTCGAGCGGATGAAATCGCCTGGCTTGGGCACCTCGGCTTCGAGCGCCACGTAATTCCAGGTGTGGCCGTGGAAAATACGCTCGATCTCTCGGTCATAGACAAACTGGTCGGTGTAGACCCAGTCCGGAATGATGCTGAGATCGTTGTCGGGCCACACATAATCGCGGGCAAGCGGCGGGCCGCCGTTGGAACGTGCGGCCCCGTTTCCTGCGCCAGGACCCGGTGCGGCAGCTTCTGCGACGCGTGGCGCGGCGGCTTTCGCGACGTCTGCACTGCCCACAATACCGGGCGCGCTCTGCTGGGCGGAACCGTCGAGATCAACGAGAATATCGGCGCCGTCGATCTTGACCGGATAGACTTTCAGATCCGCGGTCGCCGGGGCGCACAGCGCGCGTCCGGTACGGATATCGAATAGCGCCTGATGCAGCGGACACTCGACGCTACCGTCTTCGGCTTCGACAAAACCGTCGGCGAGCGAAGCGAATTCATGCGTGCAACTGCCGCTGGTGGCGCGGATTTCGTCACCCAACCTGAACAGCGCCACCAGCGTGCCGGCGACATCGACCGCAATCACGTCGCGATCGCGCAAGTCGTCGAGGGAAGCCGCCTTCTGCCACGCCATGGACAAGTCCTCGTGAAATCCGCCGCAGAACTTTTTCAGCATATCGTATTGCGTTTAGCCTTGCAATTGGGTTCGAGTTTGCAATCCGCCAACCAAAGCCGTGCACGCCAAAGGAGAATGTCGATGGCGCAAGAACCGCTCGCCACCAAGGGCAATTACCTGCACATCTACGATTTCCGCGTCGAAAAAGGCAAAGAAGCCGAGTTCATCCGGCTGTTCGAAGACTTCGACTATTCGGACGGCAATCCGATGCACAAATCATGGGCGCAGGTGAAGGACGGCGTGCTGTGCCGCGACACCGAGGACCCGCAGCGCTTCTTCCTCATCGCCGAATGGTCGGACATCGAGGAACACGCGCGCATCCGCAAAATCCTGGCGAACGACATCAAGCCGGAATTCATCAAATACATCGAGGGCCGGCAGTTCGTGCCGAAATATGTCGAGGTGGTTTCCTCGACGCCGGACGAAATTCTGCAGAAAGCCGCTGCGGAATAAATTTTCACTACTGCGAACTGCTGACGATCGGCCGCGGACGCGGCAGCGGTACGTCCTCGGGCGCAATCGAAGTCCCTTGCGCCGCTGCGGGCGGAGCACCTTCCGCCGCCACGGCCGGAGCGCGCACGTCCCATTCGCAGAGCTTGTAGTTGTTACGGCGCGGCGCGAGGTCGAGGTGCACGTGCTCGGCGTGTTCGGCGTCGGAGCCCGGGCCGAGCACCGTTGCAAAACGTGCGCAGGCGGCCTCGCGGATGGCGTTGCGGAAATCGACCGGCGCGCGCGGATCAGCGAGCACGATCCTCATGCCGTTGGCGAGCTTGAAGGCGTGAACGTCAAGCGCATTGGCGCGGCCGTGCTCGCTCAAGGTCGCGCCGCGCACCCGGTCGCGACCGCGGCATTCGTAGGAGCCGAGATTTTCGATCTCGCGCAATGGCGCACCGAGCTTGACGGCTGCCGGCGCCACATCGTCGCGGACCCACTGCACGACCTCCGTCGCCATCGCGCAGCGCAATGTCGCGGGCGGCGCAATCGTCACTTTCGTTCCGCCAGGCATCAGCACGCTCTGCAGCTCCACCGCGTCGGGAGCGCCGCATTCGCCGGGTGCGACCAGCGCCCCGAGCGGACGAATGCCCGCGACCTTGGCGAGCGCGAGATCGCAATCCGTGGGCGCCTTGGCGGTTGCGCCCTCCTTCTCGGGCAGCGAGGCAAATGCCTCCTGCGGTGGCGCCATGGGCTGCGGAATTTCAATCGGCTTTGCCGCCGTACGCGCATACCCATGAGGCGCCTTCGCCCGCTTCGGCGGGGCCAACGCCTGCTGCGCCGCGGCAACCCCACTCACGGCAACCAACGCCACAATGACAAACAGACCCTTCACGCTTCCACTTTGACCGGGGGGGAGCCGCTATTCAAGCGCCCCGAGCACTGGCGGTCGCGCAAGCTGTTTGCGTTGCCGCTGCGTGCGAGTAATTTTGGCCGATAATCTGGGGCGGCCCGCGGCTGTCCAACGCCGGCCGCGGCCAAAATACTTGGGAGGCTCTCATGCTAGGGCTGATGCAGGATTGGCCGCTGTTGTGCCATCGCATCCTGGACCACGCCGCGCTCAATCACGCCGGACGGCCGGTGATTACCCGCTCGATCGAAGGACCGATCCACACCACGACCTACGCGGAGGTCCGTGCGCGTGCGGTACGCGTGTCGCAACGGCTCGATCGCGACGGCATCAAGCTCGGCGACCGAGTCGCGACGCTCGCCTGGAACACCTGGCGCCATCTCGAGGCCTGGTACGGCATCATGGGCATCGGCGCCGTGTATCACACCGTCAATCCGCGGCTCTTCCCCGACCAGATTTCCTGGATCGTCAATCACGCCGAGGATCGCGTGATGATGATCGACACCACCTTCCTCCCGATCGTGGAAAAACTTGCCGACCGGCTCAAGCCGATCGAGCGCTATATCGTCCTCACCGACGCCGCCCATATGCCGGCGACGACTTTGCGCAACGCGGTGCCTTACGAGGAATGGCTCGCGGAAGCCGACGGCGACTTCGCCTGGAAGACATTCGACGAAAATACCGCGGCCGGCATGTGCTACACGTCCGGCACCACCGGCCATCCCAAGGGCGTGCTCTATTCGCACCGCTCCAACGTGCTGCATTCGATGATGGCGGCGCAGGCCGACTCCATGGGTGTCTGCTCCCGCGACGTCATCATGCCGGTCGTGCCGATGTTCCACGCCAATTGCTGGGGTCTGGCGCTGACCTCGCCGATGATCGGCGCCGCCATGGTGATGCCGGGCGCCAAGCTCGATGGCGCCTCGATCTACGAACTGCTCGACAAGTACCGCGTCACCTTCAGCGCCGCGGTGCCGACAGTCTGGCTTATGCTGCTGCAGTATCTCGAGGATACCGGGAACAAGCTGCCGTATCTCAACCACGTGGTGATCGGCGGCTCGGCCTGTCCGCGCGCCATGACGCAGAAATTCCAGGACAACTATGACGTCCATGTCTGTCACGCCTGGGGCATGACCGAGATGTCGCCGCTCGGCACGCTCGGCACGCTCAAGCCCGAATATGCCGGCCTGACCGGCGAGGCCAGACTCGATGTGCAGATGAAGCAAGGGCATCCGCCGTTCGGCGTCGAAATGAAGATCGTCGACGACAGCGACCGCGAATTGCCGCGCGACGGCAAGACATTCGGCCGGCTCAAGGTGCGCGGACCGTCGGTCGCACGGGCCTATTTCAAGGAGGAGAGCGGCGTACTCGACGCCAACGGCTATTTCGATACCGGCGACGTCGCCACGCTGGACCAATACGGCTACATGCAGATCACCGACCGCTCCAAGGACGTGATCAAGTCGGGCGGCGAATGGATTTCGTCAATCGACCTGGAAAATCTCGCGGTCGGGCATCCGAAAGTGGCCGAGGCCGCGGTGATCGGCGTCCGCCATCCCAAATGGGACGAGCGTCCGCTTCTCGTCATCGTCCTGAAGGAAGGCCAGTCGGCGACGAAGGACGAAATGCTTGCCTATTTCGACGGCAAGATCGCAAAGTGGTGGAAGCCGGACGACGTCGCTTTTGTCAGCGAGATTCCGCACACCGCCACCGGCAAGATTCAGAAGACCGCGCTGCGCGAGCAGTTCAAGAGTTACGCCTTCCCGGCCTGATGGCGCGGGTTAAAACGGCGCGAACGGCAAAAAGTTCCGTCCCATCAAGCGCATAGCTGACGCCAGTCAGTCGGCATGTCGCAGTTTCGCCAAGACTCTTAATCGAATTTAGCTCTAATTTTCAATAAATTAGCCCCCGCCCAATTTGTTGGCGGCGGCGGCGCGTGCGCAAAAATTAGACAGCAAATAATGCGCCGCACAATGAACACATTGTCCCGTTCATAGCGCGACTGGCTCTAGTCCAACGAGCCATTCACAAACCCCATCAACAATCAAAAAGGTTGATTATGGCTGGCTTTAGCCTGACAAAACTCGTGTGCGCCTCAGCTCTTGCTGTTTCTTTTATTGCAATACCAATTGCTGCTTCAGCGCAGTCCGGAATAGCCTCAGTATACTCGGGGGGGCGTACCGCCGAAGGCGGTTGGGCGAGGTCGTCAAGCATGACCGCTGCTCATCGCAGCCTGCCGTTCGGCACTATGGTGCGCGTCACCAATCACAGTAACGGCCGCTCCGTGGTGGTGCGGATCGACGATCGCGGCCCGTTCGTTCACGGCCGGATTATCGATCTGACGCCCGCAGCCGCCCATGCACTGGGCTTTTCCGGTCTCGCGCATGTGACGGTCGACGTCATCGGCCGGCACGGCGCCTGAGCCGTTCGTTTATCCAAACTTAAGCATAGCGGGAGGCCTTGGTGCCTCCCGTTTTTTATGACGCGGTCGCCGGTGCGGTTGCGGCCGCCGACTGAAACTCGGCCACAGCCGCGATCAGGCGCTCGATATCCTCGGGCCGCGACAGGCGGTGATCGCCGTCCTTGACCAGCGTCAGCACCACATCATCGCAAGCAAGCCGCGAGGTCAGTTCGACGGCGTGTTTCCACGGCACATCGGGGTCTTCGATGCCTTGCAGGATGCGCACCGGGCAGCCGGTTTCGATCATGCCGCCGAGCAGCAGGTGATTGCGGCCCTCCTCGATCAAACGCCCTGGTGACCAGATAGGGATCGGCCGAGTAGGCCGATGGCCGACGCCAGACCCCGTTCTCGGCAAGTTCGCGCTTGATCTCCGGCGTGAAGCGCTTCCACATCAATTCCTCGGTGAAATCGACCGCCGGCGCCAGCAGAACCAATCCCGCCACATTGGCCGGCCCGCTTGCCCCACGCGCCCGCAATGCCTTGACCATCAACAGCGCGAGCCAGCCCCCCATCGAGGAGCCGACCACGATCTGCGGTCCGCGGCAGCAGGCGTCGAATACCGCAAGGCTGTCGCTCAGCCAGCGGCCGATCGTGCCATCGGTGAATTGGCCTTCGGATTCGCCATGGCCGGAATAATCGAAACGCAGGCAGGCGCGGCCCTGCTGCTGTGCCCACTGCGCCAGCGCCTCCGCCTTAGTGCCCTTCATGTCCGACTTGTAGCCGGACAGAAAGAAGATGCCCGGCGGCGCGCCTGCCTGCTGGCGCACCGCGATGGCGCGCCGCTCGGCGCCTTCGCCAATCTGCAGGAATTTCAGGCCGTTATCGTTCATAGGGAAAACTCATCATGCGGGCAGATTGGGCGCGGGCGCCCCATGTTTCGCCGCAAATCCCGCCCAGGCGCAATACCGCGGGCTTCTCAGCCGGCCTTTTTGCCGGACCGCCACAGTCGATTAAAATTTGCAGGAACGCCCACGATGGAAGGCGCTTAACCTTGCATTGTCGTTGACTTATGGGCGGAAACTACCGATCTTCTGCGTCGGCCGATCGGCAAGGCGCGGGGGCGTTTTTACCGAAGTCCGTACCGCGCACCGACGGCAAGTCTTCGCTTCAACCGAGTCGCCACTACAACCAAGTCGTCACTACAACCAAGTCGTCGCAACAGCCAAGGAGACAAAGCCCATTCGTCGCCCGATCAGAACGCCGCAGCCCGCTCCCAAGGAGGGGCCGCGCATCAACGAGGAGATCCGCGTCCGCGAGGTCCAACTCATCGACAAAGACGGCGCCAACATGGGCGTCACAGAAATTAACGCCGCGCTCGCCATGGCGAAAGAGGCCGGGCTCGATCTCGTGGAGATCGCCCCCAACTCGGCCCCGCCGGTGGCCAAGATTCTCGATTTCGGCAAATACAAATATCAGGCGCAGAAAAAAGCCGCCGAGGCGCGCAAGAAGCAGAAGGTCGTCGAGATCAAGGAGATCAAGCTCCGGCCGATGATCGACGATCACGATTACGATGTGAAAATGCGCTCAATGGAGCGGTTTTTCCAAGAGGGCGACAAGGTCAAAGTGACTTTGCGCTTCCGCGGCCGCGAGATGGCGCACCAGGAGCTCGGCTACAAACTCCTCGACCGCGTCAAGGGCGATACCCTAAAGCTCGCCAAGGTCGAGCAGGAGCCGCGCTTCGAAGGCCGGCAAGTCGTGATGGTGCTGGCGCCGCGGTAACACGGCCCGGCGCCTTAACCCTCGCGGCTCCCCCCGATGGCATCGGAATCGCAGGCTGATTGCGTTTAACGCCGCCTTCTGCCATAAACCGGCCCTTCCGTCGCCCGGCTGAATTAGGGCTGCCGTGGCGGCGGCGATGTGCTCAGGCACAATCCGCTCATTTCGAGCAATTCGGCGGGACCCACCCCTGCCCTCCCGCATCAGCGGGTCGTGGCAGATTGAGGGCTTGCCGCCAAAGGAGAGCCAAATGCCCAAGATCAAGACCAAGTCGGGCGCTAAAAAGCGCTTCAAGATCACGGGGACCGGGAAGGTCCTTTATGCGCAGTCACGCAAGCGCCACGGCATGATCAAGCGCACCAAGAAGCAGATCCGCCAGCTGCGCGGCACCAACGTGCTGTTCAAGACCGACGGCGACAACATCATAAAATACTTTTTGCCGAACGGCTGATCGCTCGTCCTCGCAATGGCGGGGATCAGCGGGAATGCGTTCGAACCGGCGCGCTGGAGTCCCGCTTCACGGGAATGAGCGCCCAAACCCAATTAGGTACTAAAGGAGATCAGTCATGGCTCGCGTCAAACGCGGCGTCACCGCCCATGCCAAGCACAAGAAGGTCTACAAGGCCGCCAAGGGCTATTACGGCCGACGCAAGAATACGATCCGCGTCGCCAAGCAGGCCGTGGAGAAGGCGCAGCAATACGCCTTCCGCGATCGTAAGGTGCGCAAGCGCACGTTCCGCGCGCTCTGGATTCAGCGGCTCAATGCGGCGGTGCGTCCGTTCGGGCTCAACTACAGCCGATTTATCGCCGGGCTGAGCAAGGCGGGCATCACCGTCGACCGCAAGGTGTTGTCTGACCTCGCCATTGCCGAGCCGGCCGCGTTCGAGGCGATCGTCGGACAGGCCAAGTCGGCACTCGCATAACACTTCCGTCATGCCCGGCCTTGTGCCGAGCCATGACGCGCAAGGAACGTGTCATGATTGACCGAGCCTACGTGCAGCGCATGGCGCGCTATAATCGCTGGCAGAACGAAAATCTGTACGGCGTCGCCGATTCTTTGTCCGATGCCGAGCGCCGCAAGGAGCGCGGCGCGTGGTTCGGCTCGATCCACAAGACGCTCAACCACATCCTGTGGGGCGACAAGAGCTGGATGAGCCGCTTCACCGAGCTGCCAAAGCCGACGGTCGGCATTCCGGATTCAGTGGCGATTTTCCCGGAATGGCGGGACCTGAAGTCCGAACGCACGGCGTTCGACCAGAACATCGTCGACTGGTCCGACCGCATTGATGACGCATGGCTTGCCGCCGATCAAACCTATTATTCGGGCGCCACCCAGCGCGATTGGACAAAGCCGCGCTGGGTTCTGGTCACCCATATGTTCAATCATCAGACCCATCATCGCGGCCAGGTTCACGCGATGCTGACCCAGGCGGGCGGGCGGCCGAGCGACACCGATCTGCCGTTCATGCCGGATTGAGTGCGGGAGAAGCCGCCATGACTGAAACCGCACAGCCTCGATCACTCCGCATAGCCTGAACAGAAAATCCTCGCTGAGGTCGAACCCTTCCGCGAGCGACGATTCCGGCGCTTGTAATACGGTGCGATTGTTCAGGGCGCCTTCGCTGCTCAAACCAGCGGGAACTCGAATCACCGCCAGCTGCTCAAAACGCTGGGCATCGCTACCGGCCAGAGGAGCAAGACAAATACCACCCGATGGCGGCCGCTGATCAACGGCCTCAAGGATCGCGTTAACACCGCGCTCATTGGCCCGTCGCGACGCCTTCAAGGACGCAGCGTTGGCGGCGCGTCTGAATACCGAGAGTGTCGACGTCACCCTGCCGGTGCGCGAAGCGCCGTTCGAGACCGGCCGCGTGCATCCGATCACGCAAACCACTGACGAACTGACCGCGATCTTCGCCGACATGGGCTTTGCGATCGCCGAAGGTCCGGACATCGAGACCGACGACTACAATTTCACCAAGCTCAATATCCCGGAGAACCATCCGGCGCGCGACATGCACGACACGTTCTTCTTCAATCCGAAGCCGGATGGAACACGTCTCCTGCTGCGCACGCATACCTCGCCGGTGCAGGTACGCACCATGCTGTCGCAAAAGCCGCCGATCCGCATCATTACGCCCGGGCGCACGTACCGTTGCGACTCCGACCAGACTCACACGCCGATGTTTCATCAGGTCGAGGGCCTGGTGATCGACAAGGACTCGCATCTCGGCCACCTGAAATGGATTCTCGAAGAATTCTTCAAGGCGTTCTTCGAGGTCGATCGCGTGGGCATGCGCTTTCGTCCGTCCTATTTCCCGTTCACCGAACCGTCGCTCGAAGTCGACATCCAGTGCCGGCGCGACAAGGGCGAAATCCGCTTCGGCGAGGGCAACGACTGGCTCGAAGTGCTCGGCTGCGGCATGGTGCATCCGAACGTGCTGCGCAATTGCGGGCTCGATCCGGACGAGTATCAGGGCTTTGCCTGGGGCATGGGCATCGAGCGCATCGCCGCGCTGAAATACGGCATGCCGGACCTGCGCGCCTTCTTCGACGCCGACGTCCGCTGGCTTTCCCATTATGGCTTCCGCCCGCTCGACTTCCCGACGCTGGCAGGCGGCTTGAGCGCGTGAGGCCACGATGAAATTCACCCTCGCGTGGCTCAAGGAACATCTGGAAACGGATCGGCCGCTCGGCGAACTTGCCGACAGGCTGACCATGATCGGGCTCGAGGTCGAGCGTATCGAGGACAAGGGCAAGGCGCTTGCGCCCTTCGTCATCGCCCGTGTGATCGAAGCCAAGCAGCATCCGAACGCGGACCGGCTGCGCGTCTGCATGGTCGATACAGGCGACGGCAAGCCCATCCAGGTGGTGTGCGGCGCGCCGAATGCGCGCACCGGCATGACCGGCGTGTTCGTGCCGCCCGGCGCCTACATCCCCGGCAAGGACATCACGCTCTCGGTCGGCACCATCCGCGGTGTGGAAAGCCGCGGCATGCTGGTGTCCGAATTCGAGCTGAAAATCTCCGAGAACCACGAGGGCATCATCGATCTGCCGACCGATGCGCCGGTCGGCGTCAACTACGCGCAATGGGCCGGTCTCGACGATCCGGTGATCGAGATCAACCTGACGCCGAACCGACCCGACTGCACCGGCGTCCACGGCATCGCGCGCGACCTTGCCGCCGCCGAGATGGGCAAGTTCAAGGACGCGGCGATCAAGCCGATCAAGGGCGAGTTTCCCTGCCCGGTTGGCGTGAAGATCGAAGCGGCCGACCTTTGCCCGGCCTTTGCGTTACGCCTCGTCCGCGGCGTCAAGAACGGGCCGTCGCCCGAGTGGCTGCAAAAGCGGCTGATTGCGATCGGGCTGCGCCCGATCAATGCGCTGGTCGATATCACAAACTTCATGACCTATGACCGCGCCCGGCCGCTGCACGTGTTCGACGCCGCCAAGGTGCAGGGCAGCTTGACGGTGCGGCGCGCACAAGACGGCGAGACGCTGCTGGCGCTCGACGGCAAGACCTACAAGTTCGACACCAACGTCTGCGTCATCGCCGATCAGGAAGGCGTCGAATCGCTCGCCGGCATCATGGGCGGCGAAAAGACCGGCTGCTCGGAAACCACCACCGACGTTCTGATCGAATCGGCGCTGTGGAATCCGGCCAACATCGCGCAGACCGGACGCAAGCTCGGCATCAATTCCGATGCGCGCTACCGCTTCGAGCGCGGCGTCGACCCGGCCTTCGCGCTGCCCGGCCTCGAACTCGCAACCAAAATGGTGCTCGACCTGTGCGGCGGTACGCCGTCAGAGATCACCGTGGCGGGCAGCGCGCACGCCGACGAACGCATCATCGACTTTCCGTTGTCCGAGACCAAACGGCTCGCCGGCCTTTCCGTGGCGCTGCCCGAAATGCGCCGCGTGCTCGAACGCCTCGGATTCTTTGCTGCCGGTCAGGGCGAGCGCCTGAAGGTTGCGGTGCCGTCGTGGCGCCCCGACGCGCACGGCAAGGCCGACATCGTCGAGGAAATCGTTCGCATTCTCGGCGTCGACCGCGTGCCGCTGACGCCGTTCGAGCGCGGCGATGCACCGCGCAAGCCCGTCCTGACCCCGATCCAGTTGCGCACCCGCAAGGCCAAGCGGGCGCTCGCGGCGCGCAATCTGGTCGAGGCCGTGACGTGGTCATTCATCGAGAAAAAGCAGGCCGACCTGTTCGGCGGCGGCAAGCCCGAGCTGGCGCTGGCCAATCCGATCGCGTCGGACCTTTCCGACATGCGGCCGAGCCTCCTTCCGGGCCTGCTGGCGGCGGCGCAGCGCAATGCCGATCGCGGCCTGCCTGACACGGCGCTGTTCGAGGTCGGACAGGTTTTCCGCGGCGATCAACCGGCGGACCAGTTGACCGCGGCCGCCGGTGTGCGGCGCGCGCTGGCGAAACCTTCGGGCATCGGCCGCCAATGGAGCGCGAAAAACGGCGAGGTTGACGCATTTGACGCCAAGGCCGATGTGCTGGCCGCATTGACGGCGGCTGGCGCGCCGCCGCAGGCGCTGCAGATCGTTCCAGGCGGGCCGGCGTGGTTTCACCCCGGCCGCTGCGGCACCGTTCAGATCGGCCCGCAAAACATCCTGGGCCATTTCGGCGAACTGCATCCGAGCACACTTGAGGCGCTCGACGCCGAAGGCCCGGTGGTCGCATTCGAAGCCATCCTGGAGCGCATCCCGGAGCCGAAAGCCAAGGCGACCCGCGCCAAAGCGGCACTCGATCTGTCGGCATTCCAGCCGGTCGAGCGCGACTTCGCCTTCGTGGTCGAACGCGGCGTGAAGGCCGCCGACCTCGTGCGCGCCGCGACCGGCGTGGATCGCAAGCTCATCACCGCCGTGACGGTGTTTGATGTCTACGAGGGCACCGGCATCGCGCCGGACAAGAAGTCGATCGCCATTGCGGTCACGATCCAGCCGCGCGAGCGCACCATGACGGACGCGGAGATCGAGGCGCTGGCCGGCAAGATCGTCGCCGAAGTCGGCAAGCGCACCGGCGGCGT
>CAVYPQ010000009.1:0-24551 GCA_963770425.1 uncultured Alphaproteobacteria bacterium | reverse complement strand
CCCCCTAGCACCAGCCCTGTGTGACGCCGTCACAGGCCGGCCGATGCCGCTGCATGTCAGAACTTCATCAAGTCCTTGGCGATCGTGATCGGACCCGAATAATACTTTTTCGCCTCCGTCACGAAGCGCTGATAGTCGTCGTTGGGATTGCTCGACGGACCGAGGTGCGTCATCATCACGGCTTTGACCCCAGCCTTGGCGGCCATCTTGCCGATATCCTCCGGCGTCACATGCTCCTCGTGCATGTGGCGCAAGAAGGCATCCTGCTCGGCCTTGGTTTTCGCCAGCCATGCGCCGCTCTTTTTGTACAATTCGACCACGTCGTCCGGCGATGTTGTTTCCGTCACATACAGATCGGCGCCTTTCGCCAGATCGACCACGGCATCGCTCGGCCCGGTGTCGCCGGTGAAAAACACGACACGGCCGGGCGTATCGAAGCGGTACGAGTAGGACCTGTATTTGCCATAGCCCGGATCGCCGGGCTGAAAGTGGAAGTGCGTGTTCTCCACCGCCGTCACCTTCACATTCGCGTCCTGATAAATCACTCCAGGCCCGACATTGTGCGCATGGAACGTGTCGGCCATCGGCCGCCTCTTGCCTTCGCTCCAGCGGATTTCCGCGTTCGGTGTTAGGTAATCGATTGCGCCTTTCACCAGCGCTTCGACGCCGCCGCCGTAAATGTCGATAGGCTCTGCGCGCTGATATTCCCATTCCGAGTTGAGCAGCGTGGCGAGCCCGTTGTCGTGGTCGCTGTGCGCGTGCGTGATGAATATCTTGCCTACTTTGCGGAAATCGTAGCCGGCCTGCACGATGCGGCGCGTCGCGCCGTCACCGGCATCGATCAGATAGAGCGTGTTGTTGACAATCAGCAGGTTGGATGACTGCGCCCGGTCCTTGCTCGGCAGCGGCCCGCCGCGCGTGCCGAGCGTGATCAGCGTCGTCTCTGCCTGGGCCTTTGTGGCCGACGCGCCGGCCATAGAGAGCGCAAGACCGACGGCGATTGATAGAGTTGCGAATGTCTTCAAGGTCACGACGTCTCCCCCAAATTTTATTGTCGCATTGTGCAGGGATGAAGCGGCTAGGCAAGCTTCATCTGTTGCAGCATCGCGCGACCCATGAGCCCATAGGGATTGGCGAGCGTTTCAAGCAGCTCGAAATGATTGTAGGCCTCGCCGACGATCAGCTCGGCCGGCACGCCGGTCGCCTGCACAGCGGCGAAGAACTCGCGCGTCTGACGCTGGAATTCGGGCGTCTCCTGCGTGCCGTAGGCAAGCACGAGCGGCGTATGCAGGCCGTCGAGTTGGCGCTGCGAACTCAATTGCTCCACCATTGCGTCGGTGAATTTGACGTAAGACGAGCGCTTCGACCGCCGCACGGCTTCGAGGTCATACATTCCTGAAAGCAGCAGCGCGCCCTTGCAGAATCTTCGGGCAGACCGTCCTCCCGCCAACCGCGCGTCAGCACGCAGGCGGACAAATGCGAACCCGATGAGTGCGCCGAGATATAGAACCGGTCGCGGTCGCCGCCGTATGACTCTGCGTTGTGCCACGCCCAGGCGATGGCTCGCCGCACCTGCTCGTACATCGGAAACAGGTCGCCGCCGGACTGCTCGACGTTGATGAAATCGGCGATCAGGCAATGCGCGCCGGCGGCAATGAGCGGTTCGGCCTGCAAGTGATAGTCCGGCCCCTTGTTGCGCCGCCACGCGCCGCCATGAACGAAAAGATTGATCGGCGCGTTGGCGGCCGGGGCGCGGAAGATATCGAGCCGCTCGTATTCGCTCGGCCCGTAGGCGACCCGCTCCGGCTCACCCAGGAACGCGCGCGTCCGCGCGCTCGCCGCAACGCGGCGCGTCACGATCAGCGGCCGGTTCGGCGCATAGACGTCCTGGTCGTAGGCGTCGTCGAGCGCCTTCTGATCCATGTCGCGCCAGACGAGCTTGGACGAGGTGACCGTTTGCGTCATGTCTCCAATTCCTTGGCTTGCTGCCTCACGGTCCCTCCGCCACGAGCCGCAACGGCAGCGCGGGAGCCAGTTCCTCCGGCCGCTCGACGTTGCGCAGCTTCGGGAAATACCACGCCCAGACCGCAACCACGACAAGCACCACGACGCCGCCAAGCACGGCGGAGCCGACCGCACCGAACCAGTCGGCCGTCACGCCCGACTCGAACATGCCGATCTGTCCGGCACAGTTGGTAAACAGCGAATTCACCGCGAACACGCGGCCGCGCATTTCGTCGGGCGTGGCGAACTGCATGATCGATTGCCGCACCACAACGGACAGCATGTCGCCGGCGCCGACCATCATCAGCATGCCGAGCGACAGCGCGGTGCGGTCCGACAGGCCGAAGCCGATGGTGGCGATGCCATAGACCGCAACGGCCGCGAACATGATGCGGCCGGCGGCGCGCGTCACCGGCAGCCGCGTCAGCAAGGTGGCGACGACGAGCGCACCCATCGCGGGCGCGCTGCGCAGCAGGCCAAAGCCCCACACATCGATATGCAGGATGTCGCGCGCGAAGATCGGCAGCAGCGCCACCACGCCGCCGAACAGCGTCGCCACCATGTCGAGCGACATGGCGCCCAGCATGGCGGGCTCGTTCCAGATGAAGTTGATGCCGGCAAGGATCGTCGCCCAGGTGACTTTCGGCCGCTCCGCGGGCGCCGCCGGAATCGGCAGGAGCGCGCACGCGATCCCCGCGATGCCGATCAGCAGCGCGCACAGGCCGAAATCGACCGCGGCGCCGAAGGCGTACAGCAGCCCGCCGAGCGCGGGGCCGAGGAGTTGCGACATCTTCCCGGCGGAGACATGCGCCGACACGGCGCTCATCAAGGTCTCGCGCGGCACCGTCGAGGGCACCAGCGATTGCAGCGCCGGCCCCTCGAAGGTGCGGGCGACCGCGTTGATCAGCAGCAGGCCGAACACGAGCCCGACCGGATGGGCGAAAAACGTCGCCAGCATCACGAGCGCGAGCGAGACGCTGAGCTCGACTGCGTAGCAGCAGAGCAGGATCAGGCGGCGGCTGTGATGATCGACGATCTGCCCGGCCAGCAGCGCCAGGGCAAGCGGCGGCAAAAATTGCACCAGCCCGATCAGGCCCAGCGCCAGCGCGCTGCCGGTGAGCGCGTAGATGTACCAGCCGACCGCGACCGCCTGCATCTGGTTGGCGGTATTGGCGGCGATGCGCGTGGTGAACAACAGCCGGAACGGTCGATGACGGAACAGCGGCGTGCGCTGCGACAGACCCGGCGGTTCACTCATTCCGCGCTATGACCCTTTCCGTTCGCCCGCCCAATGCTCTCTGCTTCGATCATACGCCGGCTTCCACCGTACCGCGAGAGTGGATGTTAAAGCAGCCCGGCGAGCCGGGCCTTCTCCTGGTAATGCTCCCAGGTCTTGGCGACGCGATAATCGTTGCGGGCGAAGCTGACCTTGAGCAGTTCGACCTCTTCGGGCGTAATCGGCTTGAGCGATCCGAGGGTCGCGGCGTGCACGGTGCTGCGCGCGTTCTCCTCCATCTCGAGGCTGTCGAGGAAGACCTCCGGGACGCTCCTGGTCGCCACCACGCTGCCGTGACCGCGCAGCAGGCAGCAGTTGCACCGGCCAAGCGTATGCGCCACCGCGTCGCCCTGCTCGCGGGTGCGGATGTGGGTCGGATCGGGATGCACCGGCGTGCCGATGAAGCGGTAGCCGTAATTGCGGATGGCGATCATCGGGCGATCGACCATCGTGAACAGCGTCGACATCGGCGGATGACCGTGACCGACCACCTCCACGTCCGGCCGCGCCCGGTACACGCCGGTGTGGATCGCAGTTTCGGTCGGCGGCGGTCCTTTGCCTTCGAGCGTCTTGCCCTCGAGATCGACCACCACGATGTCATCGACGGTGATGCCAGCGCGGCTGGCGTCGCGCCCCGGGATCAGCACGCGATCGGTGCCGGGAATCCGCGCGCTGATATGGCCGCTGTAATCGAGCAGCTCCGCCATCACCATCATACGTGTACAGATGACGAGTTGTTCCCGCAGCGTATTTTCGTTGACTTTATTATTCACCCTTCACTCCTTGCAGTGCCCGGCCGCGTTGTGCCGTCCTCAGATCAAACACGCACCATCGTCATGACGCCCTTCGGGAAGATCTCCTCGGGCTTGGCAAGCCGCTTGGCGATGCCCTGCTCGTACGTGTAACGCATGAATTGCTCCAGCGTCGGCCGGTTCTCCTCGATCCCATAGGGAAACGGATCGCCGTCGAACATGCTCTGCATCTTGCGCGCATACGACGGCAGCCAGGCCAGCGGATAGCGCGACACCGCCGGATCGAGGAGCCGCTCCAGGCTGCGCCGCTTCGATTCGACGAAGGCGTTCAGCAGATTGCGCGCGACCCACGGGTTGGCGTCTAGGATGCGCTTCTGCACCACGATGATGTGCATGATCGGCCACACCTTGGTGCGCTGGTAATAGTCCTCTTCCATCTCCCAGTAGTTCGGAAACAGGCGCTCGATATCGGGGTGCCCCTGGCGGAAACAGTCGGGCGGCCGCGCGATCAGCGCGCAATCGATCTCGCCGGCTGCCAGAAGCCCGCTCAGCGACTTGTCGGAGACGCGCGTCAGCTTCACGCCCTGCGGCAGATCGAGTTCGACCTTCTCGATACGGCCCGCCTCGTTGGCGCCGGCCTGATACCAGTGAACATCCTTGAGCCCGACGCCATGCTCGTCGTTGAGCCAGCCGCGCATGTAGACGGCGGCGGTATGCGCCCATTCGGGCGAGCCGATGGTCTTGCCCTTGAGGTCCTTGGCGGTTTTGATCTTGCTCTTCTTGTTGACGTAGAACGACGAGAACCGGAACAGCCGCGAGCACACGACCGGAAGGCCGATGATGTCCGCCTCCGCGCGCGTCACCTGCGCCATGAACTTGGCGAACGACAGCTCGCTGACGTCCCATTCACGGTTGAAGGTGAACCGCGCAAACACCTCGTGATGGCCGAGCGTCAGCCACGTGTGGTCGATGCCCTCGGCGTTGACCAGCCCCATGCGAAAATCGCGGAAGTGATCGTAGTCGGTGGTGGCAATCGTCAGTTTCAATCGGTTCATGTCCGGTCCTGTATAAACGCTGCATAACGATTCCGAGCCGCGGCAGCGCAACATCGACCACCACGACCACCCCGCACGCTCCCAAGCACGCTGGTACGACAGCGTCAATGAATGCTGACCTCGTCGTTCGTCTGCATACTGCTCCTTCTCCCCGCGCGCGGGGAGAAGGTCGGGATGAGGGGGCCTCTCCGCTGGGCTGAGCATCGCGGAGTTATCTGAAACGCCGCGGCTCGCCCGTGGGCGCTCAGAATCGCGGAAGCGCCCCCTCACCCGCCGCGCTTCGCGCGAACGACCTCTCCCCGCACGCGGGGAGAGGTGAACCCTCGTCATTGCGAGGAGCGAAGCGACGAAGCAATCCAGTGCGGCCTCGCCGCTCTCGCAAGCCACCCTGGATTGCTTCGCTTCGCTCGCAATGACGAACTTCATCATTCTCGCGCTGCGCTTTTTGTTCGCGCCCCGAGCTTTGCCTGAGTTTTTCACGAACGGGCCTCCCCAAAGGGGAGGCGGAGCGCCGAAAGGCGCGTAGTCGAGGCCGCGTTGCGCGCAAGCGGAGCGCCGCTTGTGTTGCGCATCGCGGCGCGCGCCCCTTTTGGGAAGCGCGCTCGCCTTCCGGCGCTCTACCGCGGCTCTTTTCAGTCCGGTCCCGCGCTTCATGGTAGCGACGACATGCGCTACCCGGGCAGCCAGCTCCTGGCAGACCTGCGTCGTGGCAGGCCGGGCGAGTTTCCGAACCGCCTCGGGAAAAGGGTTACGAACCCCATCCCGGGCACCGCTCCTGTTCGCATCAATCGGCCGTCACCGGTTGACGTCCCTTAGAACGAGCAGGATGAGGTCTTTTAGTTCGTCGGATCGCTCGGCACCAACAAAATCTGTAGCTGCGCGTTATCTCTCTGATACGACGCGTTTTTTATTTTGCTGTTTGTTTGATTCGCGGCCGCGCAAATTGTGGCATTGCCGCCATGATTTGCGGGCTTTCGCTAAGGTCCGGAAATTGTAGGCTTTTCCAACTTTAGACTGAGCGTTTTTTTGTTCGATTCGCGTCATTCCGGGGCCGAGCTCCGCGAGGAGCCCGGAATCCATAGTCCCGGCCTAGGGGCAATACCCCAACACTGGGAGGATGGATTCCGGGCTCGCGCTTCGCGCGCCCCGGAATGACGCTACCCCAGATTCAGCGCCTTGAAGAAGTCGTTGCCCTTGTCGTCGACGACGATGAAGGCCGGGAAATCGACCACCTCGATGCGCCAGATCGCCTCCATGCCGAGTTCGGGATATTCCACCGTCTCGACCTTCTTGATGCAATGCTCGGCGAGATTCGCGGCGGCGCCGCCGATCGAGGCGAGGTAGAAGCCGCCGTATTTCTGGCAGGCCTCACGCACCGCCGGCGAGCGGTTGCCCTTGGCGAGCATCACCATCGAGCCGCCGGCGGCCTGGAAATCGGCAACGAACGAATCCATGCGCCCGGCCGTGGTCGGACCGAATGCGCCCGAGGCGTAGCCTTCCGGCGTCTTCGCCGGACCGGCGTAATACACCGGATGGTTCTTGAAATAATCCGGCAGGCCCTCGCCGCGCTCGAGCCGCTCGCGCAGCTTGGCGTGCGCCAGATCGCGCGCTACCACCATCGGGCCGCTCAGCGACAGCCGCGTCTTGATCGGATATTTGGCGAGCTGCGCCAGGATTTCCTTCATCGGTTTGTTGAGGTCGATCTTGACCACCTCGCCGCCGAGTTTTTCCGCCTCGACCTCCGGCAGATATTTCGCCGGATTGTGCTCAAGCTCCTCCAGGAACACGCCGTCGCGCGTGATCTTGCCGAGCGCCTGGCGGTCGGCCGAGCACGACACGCCGAGCCCGATCGGCAGCGAGGCGCCGTGGCGCGGCAGCCGGATCACCCGCACATCGTGGCAGAAATACTTGCCGCCGAATTGCGCGCCGACGCCGAGCGACTGCGTCATCTTCAGGATTTCCTGCTCCATCTCCTTGTCGCGGAAGGCGTGGCCGTCCTCGGAGCCGTGGTCGGGCAGCGTGTCGTAATATTTGGTCGAGGCAAGCTTGACGGTCTTCATCGTCAGTTCGGCCGAGGTGCCGCCGATGACGATGGCCAAATGATACGGCGGACACGCCGCGGTGCCGAGCGTGAGCACCTTCTCTTTCAGGAAGCCGAGCAGGCGGTCGCGGGTGAGGATCGACGGCGTCGCCTGGAACAGAAACGACTTGTTGGCCGAGCCGCCGCCTTTGGCGATGAACAGGAACTTGTAGGTGCCGTCTGCCTCGGCGTGATCGGGATCGTGCCCCTCGGCATAAATCTCGACCTGCGCCGGCATGTTCGAGCGCGTGTTCTTTTCATCGAACATCGAGATCGGCGCGAGCTGCGAATAGCGCAGATTGCGCTTGAGGTAGGCGTCGCGCGCGCCCTCGGCGAGCGCACCCTCGTCGCTGCCGTCGGTCCAGATCAGCCGGCCCTTCTTGCCCATGATGATGGCGGTGCCGGTGTCCTGGCACATCGGCAGCACGCCGCCAGCCGCGATATTGGCGTTTTTGAGAAAATCATAGGCGACGAACTTGTCGTTATCCGACGCCTCCGGGTCCTCGACGATATGCTTGAGGCTCGCCAGATGCGCCGGCCGCAGCAGGTGATTGATGTCGGTGAACGCCGCCTCGGCCAGCGCCCGCAACGCCTCGCGCGGCACCACCAGCACATCCTCGCCCAGGACGCGCTCGACCCGCACGCCATCCGCGATCTTGCGGTAGGGCGTCGCGTCCTTGCCAAGCGGGAACAGCGGCGTGTGCTTATAGGGGGGCGTCGGATGGGTGGAGAGGGGGGCGTTCATGGAGGTGCACTTCTTGGTTGAGACCCATAGCGCTCTATTGATATGTAATGGAGGGGAAGAGAGCAATGCGGGGGATTAAATGGCTGAGATTACGATTTCGCGAACCGGCGCACATATTAGAAAGCTCTTCGAAATACTAATGTCACATCCCGAAGGCCTTCAGGCAGGAGATGCCCTCAACAGATTGGCGGCTGCCACCAAAATGACGCCCTATGAGGCTGGGATATACGAAAGTTCTGGCAAACCTCGCTTCGAAAAAATAATCCGATTCGCAACAATCGACTGCGCAAAGGCTGGTTGGCTCCTAAAAAACAAAGGCATTTGGTCAGTTACGGACGCGGGGAAAAAAGCATTCAACGAATTTCACGACCCAGAGAGATTTTATCGTGAGGCAATTCGCCTGTATCAAGCTTGGAAAGTCGGCGCTGCGAGAACGGAGGAGGTTGGAAGCCTCGAGGAATTAAGTCCGGCCGCGACGGCTAAGGCCACAGGTGTAACTTTTGAAGAAGCGGGAGAGCAAGCCTGGAACGAGATCGAAGCCTATCTTCGTTCAATGCCCCCTTACGAGGTGCAAGAACTGGTATCGGACCTACTTAAGGCACTCGGATATTACATCGAATGGGTTTCGCCTCCAGGAAAGGATGGCGGTACAGACATCATCGCGCACACTGACGCGCTCGGAACTAAAGCACCTAGAATAAAGGTGCAAGTGAAGGGCGGATCGCAGAAGATAGATTTGCCGACGTTAAAGTCATTTCTGGCTAACATTGAAAATAATGATGTTGGCCTTTACGTCTCGATCGGAGGCTTTACCAAAGAGGCTGAAGGGTCCGCCCGCACACAAACGACTCGAAAAGTCACACTGATTAATGTGGAGCGATTAGTAGACCTTTGGATCGAAGTTTACGTCAAGCTCGACCAAAAGGCTCGTCAAAGACTCCCGCTGTCGCCGATTTATTTTCTCACGCCGGAAGATTAGACGGGCCGATGCAGCATTTTTAGATGCCTCCCGGTTGTGCGATGAGATATGGGGGGAAGAATTGCGGCACGCCGGTGTTAGCCCGCCGAGGATCAAAGGGAGGACCGCGTCATGAACACCGTCCGCTTCATATCGCTCCTTTGCGCCATATCGATCGCCGCACTGGCCGCCGCCGCACACGCCCAGAACGTGCTCACCACGCACCGGCTGTCGGCGGCTTTGGCGTCGGAGGCGGCGGCTGCGGCGGTCGCGAGCTGCGCCGGCAAGGGCTACAAGATCACCGCGACGGTGATCGACGCCGACGGCGTGCCGCAGGCGATGCTGCGCGGCGACGGCGCGTCGATGACGACGCCGGGCGCGTCGCGCGACAAGGCCTACACGGCGTTCATGCTGGGCGCGCCGCGCAACGAGGATACGAGTGGCGCGGTCGCCAAACGCATGGGCGCCAATGCCTCGGCCGGCGGTCTCACCAAGCTGCCGCACATCCTGCTGCTGCCGGGCGCGGTCGTGATCCGGGCCGGCGGCGAGGCGGTCGGCGCCATCGGCGTCGGCGGCGCGCCGGGCGGCGATCTCGACGAAGCGTGTGCCAAAGCCGGGCTCGACAAGATCGCCGACCGGCTCAAGTAGTGTGCATCGTTGCCGAAGCCGGATGCTGCCCTGGCACCCGGCTTATGCGAGCGGCTGACCCACGTCGTCGTCATGGCCGGGCTTGTCCCGGCCATCCACGTCTTTGGAATTACCAAACGCACAAGACGTGGATGCCCGGCACAAGGCCGGGCATGACGGGTGAGAATGAGCTACGACGCTTTCAGAATGTTGCGCGCCTTACCGGCCGCGCACCAAGTTGATGGCCCAGGTGATGAAAAGCTTCGTCTCTTCGCCGTAGCCGACCGGCGTCGGGCTCGGCGGCAGCGTTGCCAGGATCGGCTCCAAAGCCCGCACCGTCGAAATGTTGGTGTACGCGATCCAGCCGATCATCAGCAGCAGCACGGCCACCGCGAACGCGGCAGTGACCAGCCAGCCGAAGAACCAAAATGAAAATCCCGCCGCGATGAACAGCGCGGTCAGGACGGTCGAGTAGGCGATCAACAGCGGCTGCTGGCGCTCGAAACGAGCGCGTCGAGCGGCCATGACCTCTTCCCGCTGCGCGTCATTGACCAGATAGAAGCGCCGGGGCCCAAAGAGCCGCTGAACGGTAAAAATGTAACCGCCGGACACCGGCTTGAAGCCTGCGTCAGCAAAGATATCGACAATATTTTCCGGACTTGGCGTGCTCATGGCGGACATCCCGATGTGGCTGTCCCTCGTTGGTCGCGCGGCGCCGCAAGCGCGTTCAAAGTCCACGTAGCGTTGTTGTCAGCGCTGCTGGCGCGCCTTGGATTTCGGCGCGGGACGCGCGGTCACCTCGCGCGGGCTCCTCGACTCCAGCCAGACCTGCATCATCTGCGCGTACGCATAGGCGGCCTCCGATGGCGCCACCATGGTCTCGCCGGCGAGCGGAGACACGAGCGCCGCGGCTGCTGCATCGGCGGCCGCCGACGCAACCGGCGCGCTGTCGGGGGTGGAGCTGCCAATGATGGCGGCAACCAAAGGATCCGACAACGGGCGTGTCCCAGCCACGGGCGTCAGATCATTCACCTTGTCGATGATGACGACGACCGAATTGTTCGGCGCCGGTGCGGCGCGTTCAGCACTTTGCGCCGCGTTCGCCAGCTGCGCCGCGAACGTCGTGCCGCCGCCGTTCTGGTTCGCGGTCCCGCCAGCCGAAAGCAGCACGCGTTCGGCCGAAGCAACAATATACGACGCGGCGAGCGGCAGCACTGAACTCATGCCGCAGCGCTAGCGCGCCGCGCGCTAACGGCGGCTGGCTGGAAACGCTAGGATTTTAGGAAAGGTCGTTTCTGAATTCGTCATTGCGAGGAGTGAAGCGACGAAGCAATCCAGCCTGCGGTAAGGATTCTGGATTGCTTCGCTACGCTCGCAATGACGGCTAGACGCCAATTCGTTCTGTCTTGTTCACAGCGCCTTGCAGTCGCGCGACACCTGGGCGATGCCGCCTTCGGCTTTCACCCGCATGGTGTAGGTCTGCTTCGCCGCCGCGCCGCTGCCGGCCGGGCCGAGCGTCATGATGGCGTGGCCGAGCGAGGAGCCGTGCACGCCGGAGATGTTGGCGTAGATTTCGCAGTGCAGCCGCCTGGCGCAGGTGTTGGTGATGCCGATCACGTAGGTGATGGTCTTTCCGCGCGTCACGTAGTCGCCGGTCTGCTGCAGGCAGGACTGCAGATCGGCCGAAGCGGCAGCGGCAGGCGCGGTCTGCCCCATCGCGGCGGCGGCGCCGGCGCACAGGGCGATTACGACCGACAGCACTTGCAGCGCAGCGAAAAAGTACATGCGACCCACCCCTCGACTTTACCGAGGAGTTGGTCGCGCGATCGTCGCTTCCGGTTCATACGAGGGGGCGCGCCGGCGGGTCGCCCGAGCGCATCACGGCACAGCGTCGAGCACCGTCTGCATCATCTGCGAATAGACGCTCGCCACCTTGGCGTTCGACGCAAACGACACCTGGGCAAGCTGCTGCTGGATCGCCTCGTTGGCGAGATCGATGTTCGGCGCCGCGACGAGGCCACCGCTGTTCGCGTAGGGCGCGGTCGGGTCGTAGACCGCCTGGGAGCTGGGCTGCACGTTGCTGACGACGGCCTGCGTGCCGCCGTTCGTCGTCGCGATCTGGCTGACCTGCTGCGGCGCATAGGCGGACGGATATTGCGATTTGACCGACGACGACGGCAATGGCCCGTCCGAATTGACGTTAGCGACGTTGTTGGCGGAGACCTGCAAGCGGGTTTCCGCAGCCTGCAAGCCCGATGTGGCAATGGAGAGGATCGAATTCATGCCGCTTCGATAGGCGGCACGGGGGCAACGGCGGCTTGCCAAAATCGTTAAAGTTGTAGCGAAAGCCGCGCTTTCGCCGCCAATTTCTTAACGTGGATCAAGTCGCGGGCTTCGTGCCGGCGCCGCGGCGCCAACCATTCACAGGCTTACGGGCTGACAATTTGACCGCCGTGCATTGACCCTCGATACAACCAGGAATAGCATCGCCGAAGTCAGATCGGCGGCCGCAAAGGCGTGCAGCCCGCACCGGCCCCGCAAGGGAGGACGTTGCATGCCGGCCACGCTTTCTTTGCTCGACAACGCCCATTCCCGCGTGCAGGAGGCAAATTTGGTGCAGGCCAAATTTCTCTTCGGCTGGGGTGGACTCTTGTGCTTTGCGATCCTTGCGAGCGCGCTCGGTTCTGCCATCGGCCAGGGAGATTTGAATCATGCGTCGGGCGCATTTTTCAAAGTGCTTGCCATTGGCATCGGGGTCGCCGGCGCAAGCGCGATGGTCGCGTGGCTGCTTGGTCTGTTGTTCGGCATTCCACGATCGATTGCGAATGGTGGCGTTACGGTCGCCGCGGTTGCGCCGCCACCCGCCCCTGCGCAGGCCGGAACACCGCCAGCCGCCGGAACGACCGCGACCTCGGCAGCGAGCACCGGTGCGCCAACGTCGCGCGTCAACACCAACCTCGAAGACGTCTCGGATTGGCTGACGAAAACGCTGATCGGCGTCGGGCTAACGCAGCTTGGTTCGCTGCCCCACAGTCTATGGCATTACGCCACAATCGTGGATCAGGCGTCGTTGAAGTCGGAGGGCGGCGGCGCGGTCTTCATCTTGAGCATATCGCTCGCCGGCGGCGCCGGCGGCTTCTGGGTCGGCTATGTGACCACGCGGACCCTGCTCACACAGCTTTTCAGCCTGTTCGATCGGCCGAGCCTCGGCGATGTGAGTGCCGCCGCCGACCCGGACAATCTCACGCTCGGCGCCGATCGCAAGCCGATGGCGTCGAACGATCCGGCCGTGAAAGCGGCGGATGAAAAGCTTCGGAATGTCTCGCTCCGCACCTTGTCGGCACCGACCGATATCGCCGCGTGGGGGGCTGCGCAGGCGAGGGCGTTGAATCTCGGCAATGCCCTGCAAGCCGTGCAGCAAGCTGCGGCGGCCGATCCAAACAACGCGGACATAAAACAATTGCTTGAGAAAGTCGAACAGGCGAGCAAGTCCTGACAGCGCACTTGCCGAACCTAATCAAGCGCCTGCGCTACGATGCCGAATTCCGAGGCCGCGCTGGGCAACGGCGGCTTGCTGCAATCGTTAAAATTTTAGCGAACCGGCGGCGCAGAGCCGGCAATCCGTTAACTTGGATCAAGTCGACTTTTCGTCATACGCGGGCTTGACCCGCGTATCTATGCTGACCCTCCGCATGGATTGCCGGATCAAGTCCGGCAATGACGAGGGGCCAAGAGAATTGCCCGATTCCTCATGTCCACTTCGCCGCGCGTTTCTCGGCGAACGAGGCGAGGCCTTCGGCGGCCTCTGAGGAGCGACGCTTGTCGGCGTGGCTCTCGATCAGGCGGTTGGCGGCATCCTCGCCGAGATGAGACCAGGCGGATTCGAGCGTCAGCGCCTTGGTCTGGGCGATTGCCTCGGGGCCGTTCTGCAAGATGGCGTCGACGATGCGCGCGCCGGCCGCTTCAAGCTCGGCCGCCGGAACGACCTCATGGACGAGGCCGATGCGACGTGCCTCGGCGGCGTCAAAACGCTCGCCGGTCAGCGCATAGCGCCGCACCTGGCGCGCGCCGATGGCGTCGTTGAGCTGCGGAATGATGATGGCTGCGGTCAGCCCCCAGCGCACCTCGGCGATGGAAAACACCGCGTCCTGCGCGGCGATCACCACGTCGCAGGCGGCGAGCAGGCCGGTGCCGCCGCCGAAACAGGCGCCCTGCACCAGCGCCACGGTCGGCACCGGCGCGGCGTTGAGCCGCCAGATCGCCTGCGCGGTGGCGCGCGAGGCGGCGATGTTGTCGTCGCGCGAGCCGGAGCGCACGGCGTTGATCCATTTCAGGTCGGCGCCGGCCTGGAAATGCTTGCCGCGGCCGCTGATGATCACAGCGCGCAGGCCCTTGGTCCGCTCCAGTGAATCGAGAGCCGCCAGCAACGCGCCAATCAGGTCGCCGTCATAGGCGTTGTTGCGCTCCGGCCGATTAAGCACGACCTGCGCGACGCCGCGGCTGTCGATGTCGAGGAGGATTGGTGCGTTGGAATCCGGATTGGTCATGAGAGGCTCCAACCTTCCTACTCGTCATACGCGGGCTTGACCCGCGTATCCATGCTGAACCCCGCATGGATTGCCGGATCAAGTCCGGCAATGACGAGGAGATAGTAGCTACAGCTTGAACAGCTTCTCCGCGTTGCCGTGGGCGATGCGTTCCTTGTCGGCGGCAGGGACCGGTATCTGGTCCAGGAAGGCGCGCGCCTGCGGCATCGACTGGTACGGATGATCGGCCGAGAACATGATGCGGTCGACGCCGCCGAGTTCGAGAAACAGATCGAGGAAGCACGGCGGAAAATTGAAGCCCGAGAAGGTGTAGTGCACGTTCTCGCGCAGATACTCTTTGTACGATCGCTTCAGCTTGGTCACCGCCGGCGGCATGATGTCGAAGCGCTGGAACATGAACGGCAGCCCCTCGCCCATGTGGCCGATGACGATCTGCAGCTTCGGAAAGCGATCGAACACGCCACCGGAGATCAAGCGAATGACATGGACGGCGGTCTCGATGTGCCAGCCCCAGGCGCCGCCGGCCAGCATCTCGGTCAGCATCGGATTGAAGCCGCCGTAATAGGTGTCGAGCACCGGCTTGGGCGGCGGCGTCGGATGAATGTGGATCGGCGCGTCGAGCGCCTGCGCGCATTCGAGGATCGGCGTGAAAAACTTGTCGTCGAGATAGCGGCCGCGATTGTGACCGTTGATGACGGCGCCCTTGAAGCCTGCGCGCATGCGCGTTTCCAGCTCCGCGGCGGCCTTGTCGGGCGCCGCCGTCGGGATCGACGCAAAACCGGCAAACCGCGTCGGATGCTTTTTCACGGCCGCGGCGAGGTAGTCGTTGGAGTCGCGGGCGAGCGCGATGGCATCGGCCACATCCAGCTGCTCGACGCCCGGCGAGGTGAGCGACAGCACCTGCATGTCGATGCCGGCCGCATCCATTTCGGCCAACCGCTTGGAATCGACGTCGCACAGCCTTTCGATCAGATTGGCGTAGCGGCCGCCGACGGTTTCGGCACGGTTTTTCAGCTCGCGCCCAGCAATGTCGAAAAATCCGGGCGTGGCGAAATGTTCTTCAAGCGTGATAGTGCGCATGATTGTCATACTCCAAACAGTTTCTCGGCATTGCCATGGGCGATCCGCTCGCGGTCGGCGGCGCTGACCGGAAGCTGTTCCAGAAAGGCGCGCGCCGCCGCCATCGAGCCGTAGGGATAATCGACCGAGAACATGATGCGCTCGACCCCGACTTCGAGCAGCAGGTCGAGGAACGTCGCCGGGAAATTGAAGCCGCCGAACGTGTAGTGCAGGTTTTGCCGCAGATAAGCGCCGAGCGGACGTTCGAGCTTGGTCAGTTCGGGCGTCAGGTTGCGATCGAGGCGCGGCAGCATGAACGGCAGGCCTTCACCCAGATGGCCGACGACGATCTGCAGCTTGGGAAAACGATCGAACACGCCACCGAGAATGAGACGGATGACATGAATTGCGGTTTCGATGTGCCAGCCCCAGCCCGAACCGGCGAGCATCGCGGAGACGGCCGGGGAGAAGCCGCCATAAGAGGCCTCGACCACCGCTTTCGGCGGCACGGTCGGATGCAGGTAGATTGGAATGTTCAGCGCCACCGCGCATTCGAAGATCGGCCAGAACGTCTTGTCGTCGAGGTAGCGGCCGCGGGTATGGCCGTTGATCAGCGTGCCCTTGAAGCCAAGCTGGCGGACGGTGCGTTCCAATTCCGCCACCGCCTTGTCGGGTGCGGCGACCGGCAGCACGGCCAGCCCGGCAAAGCGCTGCGGATGCGCCTTCACGGCGTCATGCAGGAAATCGTTGGCGGCGCGCGACAGCGCAATCTGCTCGGCCGCTTCAAGCTGTTCGACGCCCGGCGCATTCAGCGACAGCACCTGCATATCGATGCCCGCGGCCTCCATCTCGGCGACGCGCTTGCTCCCCACCTCGCCGAGTTGCTCGATGATCCGCGCACCGCGCGCGCCGGTGCGCAGAAAGCTTTCCTTGAGTTGCCGCCCGGCGCCGTCGAGAAAACCCGGACTGGCGAAATGCTCTTCTACGGTAACGGTTCGCATCGTCATTTCCTGTGTTGTGTGCGTGACTGATTTTGTCGGACGATCCTAACGGGGCGGCTTCGACGAGTTATGCGCGCGCCGTGCGGCCCGGTCCACCCCTCTCCTCATGCCCGGTCGGTGGCGCTACGATGACAGTCGAGATGCCGGGAAGCGTATCTGCCTCCTCTTCCACGACACACGAAGGAGCCGCGCATGCCCATCTTCAAGCTTCCCTTGTCCGGCGATGTAGTGCAATCGATCAATCCATTCACGGCGTTCATGACCGGCGGCCAGTTCGGGCTGGTCAACATCAATCTCGGCCAATCGAGCGAGCCCGATGTCGAGCAAGATGTGCTGTCCGATGTTGCAAGTTACGGCAAGCAGCTCGGCCGCATCGGCGACGCCCTCATCGTACTCTTGCACCATTTCCATCCGCGCGAAGCGCTGTCTGAAAAAGAGGAAGCCGCGATCAAAGCGCTCAAGGAGATGCTGGAGGATATCGCCAAGGTGAAGGAGGGGCATCACCGACCGGCGCTGCATCCAGGCAAGACCATGCCCGCTCCCTAGCAGAAACCGCGCGAAGCTCAGCCGCCGTAAAACACGTTGTCGCCGAGGTCCTTCATTTCCAGGATGGCGGCGTCGGGACGGCCTGCCGGCGGCCGATTGAGATGCGCTTCGACCACCTCGCCGACCACGATGTGATGATCGCCCTGCTCGACGATCGCGGTGACGCGGCATTCGACCGCGCCCGGCGCGTCGACCAGAATGGGCGCGCCGGTTGTGCCCTTGCGATAGGCCTGCCCGCTTAGCTTGCCGTCGCTGACATCGGCCGGCCGAAAGAACGTAAACGCCAGGCTCTTGTGCTCCTTGCCGAGCATGTTGAGCGCGAATGTCTGCGCCGCCTTGACGGTCTTATAAGCCCCCGAGTTGGTTTTGACCCCGACGACGACGAGCGGCGGCGCAAAAGCGGACTGCGTCACCCAGTTCACGGTCGCCGCCGCGATGTTGCCTTTGCCATCATCTGCTGTGAGCACATAAATGCCGTACGGGATCATGCGCAGCACGGTCTTCTTGGCGTCCGTGTTCATTGTTTCCTCACTGTTCTGATTTGGTGGACACTGAAGTTTCACCCTTTAAGCCACGAGATCATTAGTTCTCGACACACAATGCCTCATCAATATAAGTAGGAGGCCAAGTGGGGCCGTCAGGCACCAGATCACGAGATGGACCGCGCTCATCGGCTGCGCGGCGGGGCTTGGGGGGCGAAATCGATGTCGGACCGACAGTGGTATACTGCAATCGGGGGAAAGCAAGAGGGGCCGTTTTCAGACCAGAAGCTCCGCGAGTTGATCGCCGCCGGCTCGGTGCGCGCCGACACACTCGTCTGGTGCGACGGCATGAGCAACTGGGCGCGCGCCGCGGAAATTCCCGGCCTGCTGGCGTCGGCCTCCGGCGCGGCGCAACAGCCGGTTCGCTCCTTTACGCCGGCGGCCGCCAAGGCCACCGGCCCAATGAGCGTCGCCGACGATCGCCGGCTGGTGTTCGACCCGCAGCAACCATTCGATCGCGTCTGGCCGCTGTGGTGGCGCGTGGCGGTCCTGGGACTGAGCGTCATTGCGGTCATTCCACTGCCGTGGGCGGCGCCGTGGTTTCTGCGCTGGTTCGTTGAGCGAATCGAGCTGCCGGATCGCCAGCGCCTAAGCTTCGACGGCAAGCCGGCAGATATCTGGTACATCTTCGTCGGCTACGGGCTGTGCAGCTACGCGTCGGCAGGGCTCTCGCTGAAATTCAACGGCCTCGTCTCATTTTTGTTGATTCCGCTGACGACGTTTTTTGCGCTGGTGATCACGCGTTGGTTTTTCGCCAACCTGGTCTGGGCCGGACGCGCCGCGCCGCTGCAATTCACCGGCAGCTATGTGGGACTGCTCGGCTGGTCGGTGCTGGCGCCGCTGTCGTTCATCACCATCATCGGATGGGCCTGGGTCTACGCCGCCTGGGGACGCTGGCTGTGTAAAAACGTCACCGGCATGCACCGGCAGTTCGCCTTCACGGCCACCGGCTGGGGCTATCTGTGGCGCACTCTGACGTTCATCCTCACCAGCTATCTGCTGATCGCGATGCCGTGGGGCCTGCGTTGGTATGTGCGCTGGCTGGTTGCTCAATTCGCGTTGATCGACGAGGCGGCGCCGCGTGCCACGTCGGCGTAACCGAGTTGTCCCACGCGCTGCGCCTGAGTTTGACGCAGCGCGCAACCGCCCTCCCCGAATGCGTTGCGCCGGCGAGCGTTCCGAGGCGCACGCACGAACGCCAGCGGCCTCGATGTCCGTTGTCAGGGGGATAACCGGACATCGCAAAGCGAAGGTCAATCGGTCGAAAATGACCCTGGCTGTGTAAAAACGCGCTGCCTCGTGTGATTCTCGCGCTGTGATTCTTGCGGCTGCGGGGGATGGGATGAAGCGCTTCGTTGAAGGGACGGATCGGGGGCAGAGCACGCTGTTTCCGGAATGCTTGGCTGACTGGATTGAGGAGAACAATCCCGTTCAGGTGATCGATTCGTTTGTGGACGAACTCGATCTGGCAGCGCTGGGATTTGACGGGGTTGCGCCGGAGGCGACCGGACGACCCTCGTATCATCCTTCGGTCCTGCTGAAGTTGTACATTTACGGCTATCTGCATCGAGTGCAGTCGAGCCGCCGGCTTGAGCGAGAGGCCGCGCGCAACGTCGAAGTAATGTGGCTGACGGGCCGGCTTGTGCCCGATCACAAGACAATTGCTGACTTCCGCAAGGAAAATGGCGAGGCCATCCGCCGAGTTTGCGCCTGGTTTATAGCTCTTTGCCGGACGCTGGGATTATTCGCGGACGCCAGTGTGGTAATCGATGGCAGCAAGTTCAAGGCAGTGAACAACCGTGACAAGAACTTTACCCGGGCAAAGATGGAGCGGCGGATGGCGCAGATCGAGGAGAGCGTTGCCCGTTATCTGCGCCAGCTCGACAGCGCCGATCGGCAGGAGCCATCGGAGGCGCGTAAGACCAAGACGGCCCGCCTCAAGGAGAAGATTGCGAAGCTGAAAGAGGAGGTGCAGCGCCTGAATGGCCTCAAGACGCGAATGTTGGCGGCGCCGGACCAACAAGTATCCCTGACCGATCCTGATTCCCGCTCAATGGCGACGAGCGGTCGTGGATCTGGCGTGGTGGGCTATAACGTCCAGGTCGCGGTCGATACTGAACATCATCTGATCATCGCCCACGAGGTGACCAACGTTGGGTCCGACAGAGCACAGCTCTCGCCCATGGCCAAGCAGGCGAAAGCAACCTTACAAGTCGAAACCCTGGATGCGATCGCCGATCGCGGCTACTTCAGCGGCCCGGAGATTTTGGCCTGCGAACAGGCAGGCATCACGGTCACTCTGCCAAAGCCAATGACCTCGCACTCAATAGCAGAAGGACGATTCGCCAAACACGATTTTCGCTACGTTGCCGAGGAGAATGCTTACATTTGTCCTGCCGGTGAACGGCTGGCCAACTACTACAAGGTTGAGGAACACGGATTAATCCTGCACCGTTACTGGACCAGTGCCTGCCGATACTGCGCCATTAAAAGCAGATGCACGACCGGCAAAGATCGCAAGATCACGCGCTGGGAGCATGAGCATGTCGTAGAAGCGGTGCAGCGCCGGCTCGACGAACATCCAGAAAAAATGCGTCAACGGCGCGAGACGGTGGAGCATCCGTTCGGTACACTGAAGATGAGGATGGGTGCAACTCACTTCCTGATGAAGCGTTTGCCGAAGGTCGCCACCGAAATGGCCCTGCACGTGCTCGCCTACAATCTCACTCGCGTCATCAATATCATAGGCGTTAAGCCCCTCATGGTTGCCATGAGGGCATAGTCAGAGAGAACAAAGGGCGGCCCAGTCAATCCGATAAGCCGCTCACGATCTCAGAAAACTCCTGTTTTTACACGGCCAAGACCCAAAGCGACCATCTATCCACTCGACCCCCCGTGCATGACCGGCTAAAGCTCTCGCAGAGGATGTACCGAGCTGATGCAAGGGACGCATCGGGTCTGGCATGTCTCTGCCTTTTCCGGTTGAGGGCATCGTGCGTAGTAAAATCTTCATAAGCTACCGGCGCGAGGATACCGCTGCCAACGCTCTGGGCATTGGCCAGTACTTGGAACACCAGTTCGGCAGCAAGAACGTATTTATTGATGTCGATATGCGTGCCGGGGCGAAATTCCCGGATGTGCTTCAACAGCGGCTGGCAGAATGCAAAGTCCTACTGGCCTTAATTGGACCAGGTTGGCTCAGCGCTCGCGATGAACAAAGCCGGCGCCGGCTTGATAATTCCGATGATTGGGTACGGCTCGAAATTGCCCAAGCCCTCAGACGGAACGTTACGGTTATTCCGGTTCGCGTCAATGGAGCCGCACTGCCAACCAGAGAAGAACTGCCGGATGAAATTCAAGGCCTACTTGATCATCAAGCAGTGTCCGTTACAACGACTGGTTTTCGCAACGAGATGGCCGGTCTGGCGCGCGATATACGCGCGATCCCGGGCACACACATGTGGCGGCGTTGGGCGGCCGCGGCGGCAATTGCGCTCGCAATTTTGGCCGCGTCCGTTCTAACGTATTCTTTCGGCTTAAAAACTTTTTGGCGGCACCCGAGCACACAAACCCCGGCGAATGTGAGCCAAGGTGCAATTTGGAGCAGCAAGCCGGGCGAATGGGTAATGTTCACCTTCGACAACGCCCCGGCCGCTTGGTATTTCAAGCCAAGCTCCGTGAAAATCTTAGGCGATAATCTGGAATATACTGCGCGGTTTCCTCTCAAGATAATCAATGAAACAGAGCCTTCTGATCAAACCGCAGTCTATAAAGACGACGAAGGAATAGTCAGCTGTAAGACAGCAAAATGGGCTCAAGTGGAAGTAACGTACTATAACAGGCTGGGTCAGGTAATTTCGCATTTTAAGCGATACGACCCATCAACGGTAGACCTTTCCTCAGTCGGTCAGACACTTTCTCCCACTTCAATTGCCGCAGTTGCTCAGCATCTTCTTTGTAATGAACAGCTACGGACGCCCCTCCTTACAAGGCAGAAATCTATAAAGCTGTTATTTCTGGCACCCGCTGCCGCAGGCGATGGCGACATATTCTACGGTGCTGTAGAGCCAAGTGCAGATAAAAATTTTCCGTTTACTGCGATGCTCGTTACCAAGTTTCACCAAGCCAAAGCTTTAGCAGACGACTTTCCTGGACAAAAAATTCTTGGCCTTCCACCAAATTACAAGACCGCCGCCAGTCGAATCCAAATCGACTGCGCCGATAGAAAAGTCAAATTTGAAAAGACTGAGGATTACGATGCTGACAATAACTTGAACTACGTTATTGCGCCGATAAGCGTTCAAGCTGTGGACGTTACGGAAGCGTCACCGCTGACTTTACTACTTGATGTGGTGTGCAGTCCGTCGTCACGTGGCATTGGAGGCACGTACATCGGCACTAACAAATCAACCTACAAGAAGGGCGGCGAGGCAGAGCAGGAAATAACCATTCACGTCATCCAAAGTGGGGACAAGGTGAGAATCAGCTTCCAAACACCAACCGGAGGGCAAGGAAAGGGAGAGGGAAGCCTGACCGGGGACACTGTAAAATCACTTACATTGCAAAGTACAGCGCCAGAGTGTCCGGGCTCGTACAAGGGATCGTTGAAATTCGAGGGCGACACAATGAGCTGGTCTTACGATGGAAGCGATTGCGGTGGATCGATGGAAGGCACCGGAACCGCAAAAAGAACCAAGACATGACGCAATTGTCGCCGCTGGCGCCCCGAGGTTTCTCGTCCGAGCAGGCCGCTATATGGCACAAAGCGGACATGCTGTGGTCGCCAGGCGTTGTCGGCTTCCGAGGCAAGCCGACATCGCGGATTTATGAGTAAACGCTCCAGCTTTATTGATCTGGCCTTTTTCCGGAAAGCCGGCAGTCATCTCGGATCAAGTCCGATGGCAGGCTTTTCGGAACATGCTCCCAGCTAGTGATGCATCTCGTCGGGCGGCATGATGCCCCAGAGATTGGAGGCCGTGGGGTCCTTGGCCCAGACTTTCGGGCGTTGCGGATTATCGCGATGCCACGGCCGCGGCTCGAAATAGCCGAGCTCGTCGTTCATGCGATCGAGTTCGGCAAACAGCTCGGTGATCAGCCCGGCGGGGCTGCGATGATACGTGAACAGGTTGTGGCCGATGCCGTGCCGGCCCGGACCCCACAGCAGCTTGTAGCCGTTGGTGGAGAGAAAATCGCACGCCGTCTGCATGTGACCCCAGTCGCGCAGTTCGAAAGCGGTGTGGAAATGCCGGTTCGAGCCGGTCTGCATCAGATTGATGGTGTGATGATCGGGTCCGCAGCGCAGGAATGAGAAGAAATCGGCCATCCAGTCCGATTCGCGAAAGCCCAGCACATCGCAATAGAACTTGGTGGCGTGCTTGACGTCGGTGACATGGAAGGCGACGTGGCCGAGCTTGTGCGGCACGATGCCCTTGGCCTGGAATTTCTGGTGCGAAAAGTCGGCGCGCTTGAACACTTCCATCACGGTGCCCTTCGTATCCTCGAAGGTCAGCAATTCGCCGATCGATGGCTCCGGGTCCTTCTTGCGCGCCGTCTTGACGCCGTGGGCCTGGACTTGCTTGTCGAAAGCGTCGAGATCGTCACCCTCGCCGATCTGAAAGCCGACGCGGACGCACTGCGCTTGCGCGCCCTTGCGCAGCACCACGGAGTGATGATCCACCGTGTTCGACAGAAACGTCGCGTCCTTTTCCTTGGCGATCAGCGTCATGCCGAGAATGTCGGTGTAGTAATCGGTCTGCTTCTCCACGTCCGGCACTTCGTAGCTGGCGTGGGCGATTTTCTTGACGCGGATCATGCGGACACTCCTTCAACCATCATTGTTTTGCGCGCGGCAGCGAGCCGAGTACATCGACCATCTTGGCGACATCATATTCGCCGAAACCCATTGTCATGAAGCGCTCGTAGAGCGGTTTGACGCAATCGAGAATCGGTGTCGCCACTCCGACGTCCTTGGCGAGATTGTCTATCATGTCGAAATAATGCTGCAACGCCGACACCGGTCCCTGCACCGGCGTGAAGCGGCGCTCCGCCATCCAGGGCGCACGGATGCCGAACTGGGTCGAGCCGCCCGAACCGGTGGCGATCGCCTTGATCATCAGCGGGACGTCGACATCGGCCTTGAGCGCAAGCGCCATGGCCTCAGCCGTGGCCGCAATATTGATGGCAACCAGAAGATTATTGACCAGCTTGACCCGGCTCGCAGCGCCGAACGGACCGAAATAGAGACAGGAATCGGCGAAGCCTGAAACGACGCCTTCGATTTTCTTGCACGCATCGGCATCGCCGGCCAGATAAATTACGCCCTTGCGCGCCGCCACCATGCCGGGCGTACCGGATACTTCGCCGTCAATGAACGCAGCGCCCTTTCCGGCCAGTGGCGCGATCTGCCGCTTCTTGTCCGGCACCGGATGCGAGCCCAGTTCGACGACGATCTGGCCCGGCCGTGCACTGTGAATGAGGCCGTGCGGGCCCTGCATCGCATCGTCGAGCGCTTCGGTGGACGGCAGGCAGGAGAACACGATATCGGCCTGCGCGCCGACCTCGGCGGACGACCGTGCCGGCACGCCGCCGATGCCCTCGAATTCGGCCAGCGACGAGCGGCGGTAACCGACCACGCGGTGGCCACTCTTGATCAGGTTCTGACAGATCGGCATGCCGATCTTGCCGACTCCAACGAAGCCGATGGTCGCCATGAACGTTCCTCGCAGCGTTTCTTATGCTTATGCCACTTCGATCGTCTGATCGGAAAGGTTGACGCGCAATCCGAGCGTCCCCTCCATGACGGTCCATTCCTTCAGCTCAAAGGTGCGCAGCTTGTTGACGAAGAACGGGTCGGCCTCGGCCAGCGCGCGCGCCTCCGCGGCGTCCTTGGCGCGCAGAACCGTGAGGCCCAGACCGGACGGCGGGCCCTCCCCGTCCGACAGCGGCCCGGACGCAAACACGAGACCGCGTTTTTCCAGGCCGATCATGTATTCGAGATGCGCCGACAGGAACGGCTGAAGCTTCTGCGGCTCGACCAGCGGCTTCGACAGCACCACGTAGAGTTTCTTGCGCAACATCTTGCGCGTCAGATCGGCAACACGCTCTTCAAAAAACATGACCAGAGCCTCGGGCTTTGCCCCATGGTTGTTCGGCGCCGCGCCGTGAGTCAACCCGTGGCGGCAGTCGCCGGGTTACTAATTTTAAGTGTTAAAGCTCATGATGCTCCTTGAAACGAACACGGCCGCCGCCGCCCTGGGCGACCGCGACTGTGGGTAGCGACCGATTGAAAGCAGCGCGCCGCACAGCTTCGAAGGGAGAAGCCAAAATGCCTATCGCCGATCAGCCGAGCACGGCTCCCAT
>CAVYPQ010000008.1:0-517405 GCA_963770425.1 uncultured Alphaproteobacteria bacterium | reverse complement strand
GCAACACCAACGCCCGCGACACGCAGGCATTCGCCGCCACCATGCCGTAGCCGAACAACAGGCCGCCAAGCAGGATGAGCGCAAATGAAAAAGTCGGCTGCAAATAGATCGACTGGCCAAGATCGACAAGGCCTGCGCCCGCCAATGCCTGCGTGCCGGCGATCGCTATTGCCAGCGCTAGCGCGAAGCTACGGATCAGCTGGCCATTACCTCGCGTCCACCAATTCCGCAACCCGCTGGTCAGGCAAAAGCCGCTGAGCAGACCGACAGTGCCGAAGACAATGCCGATCAGGAATGCGGCGTAAAGAACGATGTTGGGAACGGCGGCCACGCAGACCCCTCAAAAACTTACACAATTGCGATTGGGACTGTGAATTGGCCCATCTGCAAGGCTCGTTCAATGGCCTGCGTGCCAGACCCGAATATTAAAAATCTCATGCTGCAGATGAATGCGATCAAGACCAAAACATGCTAATTTGGTTCAAACCACCAGAACATTATTCTGCACCGAAATGGCACGCCTTTGATGGCCGATGTTCGTTGAAAGGAAGCGCAAACGTGCTCGGACGATCGTTGAAAATACCAAATAGACGGCGAAGCGCTTGGCGCTTCGCCGCCGTGTTAGACGCAGTACTGATTACCACCGGCACCAGCAGTGATGCCGGCGCACATAAACGTGCCGTACGATCACATGGACGTGGTGATGGTGGACCGGCTCTGCGATCCCGGTGACGCGGAGGAACGTGCCCTTCAGGCACGAATCTGCCGGGTCGCCGTCCCGGAGCTGCATATTAAGGACGTTCTGGTTGACCATCGTCAGATAATACTCGCAGGACAGACCCTTGCCGCTGATCTGCACGTTGGTGCCGTCATCGGAGTCCGCGATCAGTCTCGCTTCACCGCTGTTCGACAGCCAGACTTCCCAGCCGATCGCACCGCGGACAATCTTCATGTTTTCGCCGCTCGACGAGTTATTCCATTCGCCGGCGAGCTTGTGCTTCCAATGCCCGCCGTCGGCCTGAGCCATGCTGGCCCCGGCCAGAACAAACGCACAGGCAATAAGCCATCCAAAGAGACGTTTCGTTCCTGTCATTGAACCCCTCCACTCCACTAATTGCCCCAGTTCTCAGCAAGGGCCGGGCGCAGAACATGCGTTAACCTTATTAGTTGTAAAGTACATATTTTACAATTTATAGGTGTTAGGCGCCATAGTCGAAAAACGCAGGTTTTACCGGAGAGGTCGCACGAATAGCCCTGCGTCGGCGTATGCCGGCTGCATGACCGCTTGATTGCTGCGCAGCAACACTCGCGGACAGCGCGTTAATGAGAATGCGGCGACTGGGCCGGAGCGTTGGCCGGCACGGCAGGCCTTTTTTCCTGCAAGCATTGCGATAGGAGACCGGCTGTTAGACCGGCCAGCCGATGTCACCGGTCAACGGCAGCCGCAACGGCGGAAAAAGATGACGTACCAGCGATAGCGATAATGAAAATAGCGATAAGGCCAATAGCCGCCGGCCGCGTATCCCCCCTGTCCAGCGGCGGCGCCCCGCCAGCGGCGATGACGGATCGCAATGTGGCCGGGGAGCTTCCGGTAGACCCCCGCATGGCGGGGCATTGGCGGCGGCGGCGGCGTGAGCCGTGCCCTGCCAGATACCGGGGCAGGCTCTGTGGCCGGCTCCGGCCGTTCGACGGCGGGCCGCTCGCGCTTCCCCTCCCGCACCGGCGCGGCTTGCTTGACCTCGCTCGGCGCCGGCCCAAGCCGGGTAAACACACCAGTCAGGCACTGCGTCTCGGGCTGGCCCTGGGTCAGGTCCCACTTCATCGTTTCCGAGGACGGCAGGGTCACAGAGTAGGAGCAGGTAAAATTACGGCCGTCGATTTTGATAGCCGGACGATTCTTCTCAGGCAGCGTTATCCGCGCCTCGCCGCTGGTCGAGAACCACACCTCCCATCCGACCGCGCCTTGCTCGATCCGAACGTTCACTCCGGACTTAACGTTTTTCCAGGTGCCGCCGAGTTGGTCGAGCGCGATGGCGGGACTGGCATCTTTGCCGGAAATATCTGTGGCTGGACCGTCCTTCGATGCAGCCTGAGCGGTCGCGGCGCCCAACAGCGCCATGGCGGCAATGAGGATGCAACGGCCGGTGTATGGGTGCGCAAGCATGCTCGTCCCCTCCTGAGCCTGCTTAGCCGCAAAACCTTACTTAATTGTCAGCGAATGTTAGCCATACAACATTTCGAGCGACCCTTGGCGGCGCATTGTGCTTGTGTGGCAACGCAGCATGATCGACATTCAGTTCGAATTTCCTGTGGAATGCGCTTATTTTGAACACATAGTCTTACGAAAGGAATCCTTGGCGCGACCCATGATTCCACGGTCGGGCCAGGGGGACGCTTCACCATGAAACGGGTCTCGACCGTCGAACTCATACGCAATTTTGGCGCCCACAGCGACGCCGCGTTAGCCACACCCGTCATAGTGACCAAAAATGGCCGCGACCGTCTCGTGCTGATCAGCATCGAGCAGTACGACATGCTGCAGCACGCCTACGATGCCTTCGAGGATGCCCGGCCCAAGGCACCGCAGGAACGCGCGAAGCCTACGCGTATGGGTAACGCGACGCGGCGCAAGAGCTGACCGGTCATCCGGACAAGCCGACGGCATTCAAATAGCGCTCGTGGCTCAGCCACCGAGCACATCAGAGCGGCTGCTACGCTGGCACTTCGCCCTTGAGCATCAGGCGATACAGGAAGCGGCGCTCGTTCATGTCATAATCCGGGTTGGCTTGGTGCATGACGCTGCGATTGTCCCACAGTACCCAGTCGCCTGACTGCCATTTGTGCCGGTACTCGTATTTCTTCTGCGTTGCGTGCGCCATCAGCTCTTCGATCAGCTTGAGTGCGTCCGCGTCCTCCATGCCGACGATCGATTCCATCCGCACCGGATTGAGGAACAGTGCCCTCCGTCCATTCTCCGGATGCGTGCGCACCAGCGGATGCACACCAGGCGGCGGCAATTTCTTGGCGCTCTCCTCGCTCAGATAACCGAGAGGGCGCGGGCTGTATTTGCTCAGATAAGCATGTACGGCCTTGAGTCCGTCGATCTTGCGCTTAATCGCCTCCGGCAGATCGTCATAGGCGTCGTGCATGTTGACGTATTGGGTATCGCCGCCGCTCGACGGCAGATCGACTGCGAACAGCGTGGTCGCCTTCGGCGGACGCGGATGATTGGAATGATCGGTGTGGAAGGTTTCGCCGGGGATGATGCGCCGACCGTTGACGAATTCGTCATTCGACACATAGGAGACGTCGGGATGGCCCGGGAACGTGGTGCTCCTTCTTGTCGTGCGGCTGCAATTCGCCGAACAGCTGCACAGCGGCCTTGAAGTCGTCCGGTGAAAATGCCTGATCGCGCATCACCAGAACATGATGCTCGACAAAGGCCTCATTGAGGGTGGCGCGCGCCTCGGCATCGATCGGCTTTCTAAAATCGAGACCCGTCACCTCGGCGCCGGTATGACCGCTCATCGGCGTGATGGAGAATGAGGCCATGTGTTCCTCCATGTTATGCGGCTTAAATCGCCGCTTCCGTCTGGGTATCGAAAAAATGCAGTCGCTCGGGATTGAGAGCGAGCCGCAACTGTTCGCGCACCTTCGCCCGAACGGTAGGCTCGACCGCGGCCACCATGGTGCCGCCGCCGACCTTGACGTCGAGTAGAATCTCCGAGCCGAGCCGCTCGATCACTTCGACGACCGCATCGAAGCCAAGCCCGTTTGCGCTTTCATCCGATGCGATCCGTAAATCTTCGGGCCGGATGCCGAGCGTCACGTCGTGTCCGGTATAGGGCTTAAGCCGTGCCGCGGCAGCGCCCGGCAGTTTCAAGCGGATGCCGTCACCGACGGCGTGAACCTCACCGCCCTCATCGACGACGCGGATGGAAGCGAAGTTCATCCCCGGCGAGCCGATGAAGCCGGCGACGAAGCGGTTGGACGGCTCGTTGTACAGATCGAGCGGCTCGCCAACCTGCTGAACGAGACCATCGCGCATCACCACGACGCGATCGCCGAGCGTCATCGCTTCGACCTGGTCGTGAGTAACGTAGACGGCGGTGGTGCCGAGCCGGCTGTGCAGCTTTTTCAGCTCGACACGCATCTGCACGCGGAGCTTGGCATCAAGATTGGACAGCGGCTCGTCAAACAGAAACACCTGCGGGTGGCGGACGATCGCGCGGCCGAGCGCGACGCGCTGGCGCTGGCCGCCGGACAGCTGGCGCGGCTTCCTCTGCAACAGGTCATGAATACCGAGAATGTCGGCTGCCTCGCGCACCCGCTGGCCGATCTCGGCGCGGGCGAATTTGCGCATCTTCAGTCCAAACGCCATGTTGTCATAGACGCTCATGTGCGGATAGAGCGCGTAGTTCTGAAACACCATGGCGATGTCGCGGTCCATCGGCGGCAGGTCATTGACGACCGTTTCGCCGATCAGAATGTCGCCTGAGGTGATGGATTCGAGTCCCGCGACCATGCGCAGCGTCGAGGTCTTGCCACAGCCTGATGGACCGACCAGCACAACGAACTCCCGGTCACGGATTTCCAGGTTCACGCCTTTGACGGCGTGGACATCGTTGTACATCTTGTTGAGATTGCGGATGACCACGCGCGCCATTGACTTAAACCCTCGGCATCAACCTTTAACGGAGCCGGTCAGGCCGGCGACGTAATACTCGACGAAGAACGAGTAGATGACGGCAATAGGAATTGAGCCGAGCAACGCGCCGGCCATCAGCTGGCCCCAATAGAACACGTCACCGCGCACCAGTTCGGAAGTGACTCCGACCGAAACCGTCTTCTGTTCTGCGGAAGACAGAAAGACCAGCGCATAGATGTATTCGTTCCAGGACAGCGTGAACGCGAAAATGCCGGCCGAGAGAATGCCCGGGACCGCGATCGGCATGATGATGTAGAGCATCGCCTTCCAACGCGTTGCGCCGTCGATGCGAGCGCACTCCTCAAGCTCGCGCGGGATCGCCTTGAAGTATCCCATCAGCAGCCAGGTACAAAACGGAATGAGAAAGGTCGGATAGGTGAGGATCAGCGCCCAGGGCGTATCGCCAAGGTGGAAATCGCGAATGATATTGGCGAGCGGAATAAACAGAAGCGTTTGCGGCACCAGATAGGTGATGAAAATACCGGTCCCCAGCGTACCTGCAAAACGGAATTTCAGGCGCGACAGGGCATAGCCGGCGAGGATTCCGCAGAACAGCGAGATCAACGTCGAAGCGCAGGCGATGAACAGCGTATTGATCATCCATCGGACGAACAGTGTGCCGGTCAAGAGGTCGGTGATGTGTTCGAGCGTCGGATGCGCGGTCCAGAACGGCGTGTAGTTCGGTGCCATCCATGGCCGGTATAGTTCTCGATCCGGCCGCACCGAAGTGACCAGCATCCAGTAGAACGGAAATAGCAGCCAGAAAACGAAAGCGCCCAGCGGGATGTAGAAGTAGATCCAGCGCCGCCATTTCGCGCCTTCGATCATGGCTCAGTGGACCTCGACCCGGCGGATATACAAAAGTTGCACCACTACTACGATCAGCAGGAACGGGAACATGGCGAGTGACACCGCCGCGCCTTGGCTCAACAGGCCGGTGCCTACGCCGATCTGGTAGGCGTATGTGGCGAACAGCTGCGTGGCGTTCGCCGGACCGCCTCCGGTGAGAACATAGACGAGCTGGAAATCGGCGAAGGTCTGGATGATCGAGAACAGCATCACCACCATGGTGACCGGCAACAGCAGCGGCCAGGTCACGTGCCAGAATCGCTGCCAGGCGCGCGCGCCGTCGATCGCGGCGGCCTCCTGCAATTCGGGATTGATGGTCTGCAGGCCGGCGAGCAGGCTGATGGCGAAGAAAGGAACGCCGCGCCAGACGTTGACGATAATCACGGAGATCAGTGCCAGGCCAGAATCGCCCAACCAATTGATGCGCGCGTGGATGAGCCCGAGGTGGAACAGTGTCCAGTTGATGACGCTGAAAGTCGGATCGAACATCCACTTCCACGCAAAGGTCGAGAGTACCGTTGGAATAATGAAGGGCAGAAGAATGAAGGCACGCGTGAAGGCTTTGCCGCGGAAATTGCGGTTGAGAAGAAGGGCGAGCCAGAGTCCAAGTCCGAGCTTGAACACGGTGGCAACCGCCGTGTAGACAAACGTATTCCAGACGGCGACGCGGAAGATGCTGTCGTTCCACAGCGCCACGAAATTCGCCAAGCCGACGAAATGACCGGGCACGCCCACCCTGGCGTCAATCAACGACAGCCAAACACCCTCTGCGAACGGATAGGCGATGAACAGGCCGAGCAGGATGGCAGTCGGCGCCAGCAGCGCGGCCGCAAGCCAACGTTCATCTTCGAGAAGCCGCGTCGCCACCCCGCGCCGCCGGACGCCCACGAAAGTGCGCTGGCTGACGAGATCACTTACCGCCATCGCCGGCTCCTCTGCGGCTTGGCATCCGCCGCGCTGACCCGCCCGACTGGGCGAGCCGCTTGGTCATGACGCCCTACGCCGCGGTAAATCGCAGACCGCGCGCGGTGCATCAGGTGTAAATTTTCGCCACTTCTCCGCTGGCCCACTTCACCGCATCTTCCGCCGCCATGCCCTGGACGGCTTTGGCGTACATGTCGATGATGATGTACTTGCTCAGTGCCTCGGCCGCTTTGCGATCCGCGGGACCGGCATAGCCCGGGAACTGCGCGCCCCGCGCGACCGTGCGGAACGGCGCCATGACCGGATCCTTGTTCCAGATCGGGTCGTTCTCCCACGCCGTGGTGGCGCCGACCGAATAACCGGCTTGGGAATCGAACCATTCTTGATAGATCCGCTTGGAATGGACCCAGGCTAGGAATTTCCTGGCAGCGTCCTGCTGCTTGGAATAGCCCATCAGCATGTTGGTGTGCGGCAGCTGATACGAAAATTTTCCGGCCGGGCCCTTCGGCAGGGAACCATGCAGAATGTCCTTATAAAGCGGCTGGCCTTTCTCATCCTGGTATTTATCGGGCGCACTCTTGGCTACGAGATAGATCGAAGCGCCATTTTCGGTGGAGGAAATCGTCCCCGCGAGGAATGCGCGGTTGTTACTCGAGTCGTCCCAGGCCAGTCCGCCTTCGTCGCAGCAATCCTTCCAGAAGGCGACCCCGAATTTCACCGACTCGAGGGTTTCTTTGCTGTCGAGCGTGACCTTGCCGCTCTTGTCGACCTCCATGCCGCCGTATGCCCATAGAAGGGGGTACCAGAAGCTCGGCGGATCGCCGAAGCTATGGCCCAGCGCCTGCCCGATCGGTTGGCCTTTGGCTTTGAGCTTTTTGCCGAGGTCGCGGTACTCGTCCCAAGTTTCTGGAAACTTGTTGTATCCGACCGCTTCGAACCACGATTTGCGGTAAGAGCTCTCGTTGCCGACGATGCACCACGGCACGCCCAGCCAGCGCTTGCCGTTGTTGGCGACGGCCTTCGATTCGTCATAAAAGCCGCCCTGATCCTTGCCGACTTGCTCGGTGATGTCGCTGACATCGACAGTGCTATCGGCGTAAAGCTGCGGCCAATTATTGAGCGCGCAGATGACATCTGGGCCGGCGCCGGATTGAATCGCGGCGGTAGTGCGGGCCTGGATGTCGTTGCCGTTGATCATCTCAATAGTGAGCTTGATGCCTAAATCCTTGGCGCATTGCGGCGCAATCTGATTGCGCAAAAGCGCGTCCGACTGGGGAATGAAATCGTTCCACCGCAGCCAATGCAGCGTCGTGCCTTGGGCAAACGCGGGCGCCCTGCCGGACGCCAAGATAGCCGCCATGCCGCTAGTGCTCGCGGCCACAGTCCCAGCGCCGGAAATTTTCAGGAATCTTCGCCGACCTATGCGTGGCATGATAATTCCTCCCATAGTTCCGTCATTGCGGATTGTTCTATTTATGCGCGTAAGGCTACGACCGGAGCTTGCTCATGTCCATGGGGCAAGGCGGGACATTTCCAGCAGAAACTGCTTGAGATTCACCCCGCTGCATGGCGGGGAATGCGCGCAGGCCGTCAAACAAGGGTCAGATTGAAATCTGGCGTCCGATCTCGACCACCTGCCGGCTCGGCAAGCGGAAATAATCAGTGACGTGCGAGGCGTTTCGCACCATCGCGGCGAAAATTTCCTCCTGCCAGACCGGCAGCATCGCGCCCTCTTCGCGGTGCACGATGTACTCGTGACCGACATAATACGTCACGTCGTCGAGGTTAGCGGTGCAGCCTTGGCTCTGCGCTTGATTCAGCAGCCGCGGGATATCGGGATGCTCGACGAAACCGTAACGCGCGGTCAGTCGCCAGAAATTCTCACCCTCCGGGGTCACGGCCAGCCGTTCGGATGGCCGCACCCGAGGATGCGATTCCGTGATCACCGTGAGGACGAGCACGCGCTCGTGCAGCGCCCGGTTATGCCGCAGGTGCCAGATCATCACCGGCGGCACTCCGTTTGTCATGCGGGTAAGGAACACCGCTGTTCCCGGCACGCGAGGCACACCCCGCGCTTTCAGATCGGCGAGAAAATCCGTCACCGCGACGGGCTTCTGCGCCAAACGATCCATCACCGCGACGCTGCCGCGATGCCAGATCAGCATGATGCCGTACACGATCGCCGCCAACAGCAACGGCACATAGCCGCCGTCGGCGATCTTCATCGAGTTTGCGGCAAAAAAGCCGCCGTCGACGATCATGAACAAACCAGCCAGGGCGGTAGAGGCCCACAAGCTCCACTGCCAGATTTCGCGCATCGCGATGAACAACAGGCATGACGTCATCAGCATGGTGGCGGAGACGGCAATGCCGTAGGCCGCGGCGAGATTGTCAGACTTTTTGAACAGCACGGTCAGCGCAATGGTGACGAACATCAGGCACCAGTTGACGACGCCGACATAAATCTGACCGTAACCCTGCTCCGAGGTCTGCTTGATGTTGAGCCGCGGCAGCCACCCGAGCTGGATAGCCTGTCGCGTCATCGAATAGGCCCCGGTGATAATCGACTGGCTGGCAATGATGGTGGCAAGTGTCGCCAGGCAGACCAGCGGAATGAGCAGCGGCTCGGGGCAAAGGTGGTAAAATATATTGTTGGCAATCGGCTCGCCGCGCAGCGCGATGGCGCACTGCCCCGCGTAATTCAACACCAAGCTCGGAAACACGATCCACGACCACGCCGCGCGGATCGGTCGCTTGCCAAAATGCCCCATATCGGCATAGAGCGCCTCGGCGCCGGTAACGCAGAGAAAGATGCCGCCGAGCACGAGAAAGCCGCGGAAGCCTCCATTAGCCAGCAGGTGGAGGCCGTAATACGGATTGAGCGCGTACAGCACATGCGGGTCCTGGTCGATACCCCACAGCCCGAGTACGCCGATCGTTATGAACCACAGCGCCATGACCGGACCGAAGGCCGCGCCGATGCGCGCGGTTCCGAACGGTTGCACGACAAACAGCAGCGTCAGAATAGCAACCGAGGCCGGCACCACATAGGGCTGAAACGACGGCGCCGCGATGTTGAGGCCTTCGAGCGCCGACAGCACCGAGATCGCCGGCGTGATCGCGCCGTCGCCATAGATCAGCGCGGCGCCCAACAGACCGAGGGCAACGATCGCCGGCCTGTGCGCGCGTTTGACGCCCAGCAGCGACATCAGCGCGAGGATGCCACCCTCGCCGTCATTGTCGATGCTCATGGCGACCAGAACGTATTTGATCGAAGTGATCAGGGTCAGCGTCCAGAACACCAGCGACAACATGCCGAGGATGCGCTCGGGTGTCGCATCGCCGTGCAGGAAATCGAACGCGGTCTTGAGCGTGTAGAGCGGACTGGTGCCGATATCGCCAAACACGACGCCGAGCGCGCCAACGCCGCTCAGGGCCAAGGCGGCACCGCGCGCCGGCGCAGCCGTGCCATTCGATTCACCGGACGAAGCGGACGCCATGAGAGCTCATGAAAAATTTGGGAAAGCTTACCGCATTACCGTTCTGGTTGGCGCCCGGCAGCGAGAAAACATGAAGAAATGATCATGACGTCGTGATGACATGAGCAAGCATAAAGCTCAACACAAGAATAAAGCACGGGGATCCGGGGGCCTTTTGGCTTTGTGGCGGAAATCTAGCGCGCGGCCGTTCGCGCTGCCTCGACAATCTGATGCGGGGCGATCGGCGTCTCGTTGAACTCGACCTTCAGCGGGCGCAGCGCGTCGGCCACCGCATTGGCGATCGCTGCCGGCGGCGCGATCGGCCCGCCCTCGCCGACGCCCTTAACGCCGAACGGATTTAATGGCGACGGCGAATGCTGATGGGCAAGACGCAGACGCGGCATCTCCTCCGCCGTCGGCAGCATGTATTCCGCCAAGGTTGTGGTCAGAGGCTGGCCGGTGCTGTCGTAGTGGATATGTTCCAGCAAGGCGCCGCCAAGGCCTTGCACCGCGCCGCCGACGACCTGGCCTTCGACCAGCATCGGGTTGACCACCACACCGCAGTCGTGGGTGACGGCGTAATTCTCGATCCGCACGCGCCCGGTTTCGGCATCGACCTCGACCACGGCGGCGTGCACCGCATAAGACCAGGTCACCGTCGGTGGCTCGAAGTAATATGTCTCCTCGAGCCCAGCATCGAGCCCGGCCGGCCGGCCGTGATCCCAGCCCGGCCGCGACGCCTGCGCCACCTTGGCAAGCGTGACTTCCGCGCCGGGCACGCCGACAATGCCAACCCGGCCGTTGCGCAGCTCAAGGTCGCCGCTCCCGCACTCCAGAAGATTCGCCGCGATGGCGAACACCTTGGTGCGCAGCTTTTCGCTGGCGCCGTGGATCGCCGCCGACAGCGTCACAGTGGTGCGGCTCGCAATGGTGCCGAAGCCCATGGCGATTCCGGCGGTGTCGGCCAGCGAAATCACCACGTCGTCGGGATGCACGTTCCAGGCATCGGCGACGACCTGGGCGAAGATCGTCTCCATGCCCTGCCCCTGCGGACAAGCGCCCGAGGTGACGTAGATCTTGCCGGACGACTCGATGCGGATGAGCGCGCTTTCGAATGGGCCAACGCCGGTGCCCTCGACATAGCAGCCGAGCCCGAGGCCAAGCAGGCGGCCGTCGTCGCGCGCGGCGCGCTGCCGCTCGCGAAAGGCGGGCAGTCCGCCGACCGACTCCAGCGCTTTTTCCAGCGCCGCCGGGTAGTCACCGCCGTCATAAACGATCGGCTCGCCGTCGCGATACGGCAAGCCGTTGGCATATGGCATTTCGTCGCCGCGGATCATGTTGCGCAGCCGCACTTCGGCAGGTTCGAGACCAAGTTCGCCGGCAATAAGATCGACGATGCGTTCCATCGCGAAGGCAGCCTCGGGACGGCCGGCGCCGCGATACGGTGCGTTCGGTGTCTTGTTGGTCGCGGCGATGCGGGCCTCGATGGCCAGCGCGCCGATCTTGTAGGGGCCCTGCAGATGCGCCGCCGTGTTGTAGACGACGCCAGCGCCGATCGGATTCCACGCGCCGCCGTCGACCGCGAAACTATCGTGCAGCGCCAGGATACGGCCCTCGTCGTCGAAGCCGACCTCCACGTCGTGAATCTGGTCGCGCGAGTGGCACGAGCAGATCAGATGCTCGCGGCGATCCTCGATCCATTGCACCGGCCGGCCGAGCCGCCGCGCCAGGAACGGGATCAGCAAATCCTCCGGATAGACGTGGCCCTTGACGCCAAAGCCGCCGCCGACGTCGAGCGCAACGCAGCGGATGCGCGCTTCCGGCAATTGCAGCACGCCCGATGCCTCGCGCCGTACCCAGTGCACCACCTGAGTCGAAGACCAGATGGTCACCGTGTCGGTGCGCGAATTGTGCAGACCGGCAACGCCGCGGCACTCCATCGGCATGGCCGCATAGCGATGATGGTGAAAGCGGCGCTTGAGCCGATGCGGCGCGCGCGCCAGCGCGCTATTCACGTCACCCTTGGCGATGGTGAAGGAACCGATCAGATTAGTGCCGAACTTGTCGTGCACGATCGGCGAGCCAGCCGATAACGCCGCATCGGGTTCCAACACCGCCGGCAGCGGATCAAGATCGAGCGTCACGAGCTGGGCGGCATCTTCGGCCGCATAGCGGGTCTCAGCAACGACCACCGCAACGGCCTCGCCTACGTGGCGCACCTTGTCGTGCGCCAGCAGCGGCTGCTGCGGGTTGATGAATTTATGCTGGACCTGCGTGGTCCATTTGCTCGGCAGCACAAGCTGTGTATCGGACACCGGCGGCAAAAGTTGCGCGAGTTCCGGGCCGCTCAGTACAGCGACCACGCCAGGCGCGGCAGCGGCGCTCGCAATGTCGACCGCCTTGATGCGCGCGTGCGCGAGCGGACTGCGCACGAATACCGCATGCAACATGCGCGGCAGTTCGAAATCGGCGATGAATTGGCCGCGGCCCGTGAGGAGGCGTCGATCCTCGCGACGCGTCAGCGAGCGGCCGATGAAGGCGGTCGTTGCGATGTCGTTCATATTTTCAATGTCACTCCGACGCGCTCAGACGTGTTCGAGCAACGCCTTCTGAAGGCCAGCGGTTGGCTTGAGAAAAAACACCAGCATGGTGCAGCCGTTCGGTGCAATCGGCGCATGCCGGCTGCCTTTGGCGCGGATGACGAAATTGCCGGCGGTGCATTCGCCCTCGTCGTCGACCAGCGAGCCTTCGAGTACATAGGTCTGTTCCAGATCCTCGTGCGCGTGCGCCGGAATGCCGGCGCCGGGCTCAAGCTTCGCCAGAATGGTGAGCATACCTGACGCCGGATCGTGATAGATCACCTTCATCCTGTTACCCGGACCGGTCTCGACCCAAGGCACCTCGTCGGTATCGATAAAGCGCGATGCCAGCGCACCGAGAGCTTGAAGTTCGGCCATGGCGTCCTCCGCGTTGGTTTGTTGCAACGGGCAATTCAATTCATTCGTAGTTCGGTAATATGCCGCGGATCGGGCTTGAGTTCGCCCTTCTCGACTCGCTTGACGATATCAACCAGCACGGCATTGGCGCGGCACGCGATGCCGACCTTCTCGCCTTCGCGGACCACGAGACCGTTCAGAAACTCAATCTCGGTTCGCCGTCCCTTCTGCATATCCTGGCCCATCGACGGCCGCTGCTCGGCCGCCGTGTGTTTTGAATCCTTGAGACGCTGCTCGTCACAGGTCCGCAACGCCGCTTCGTCACCCTCGCCGGCTCGCGCGATAGTCTCGGGAGGCAGATGCAGAATGTCTTCCAGCGCATAGCCGTGCGCCTGACCGACGCGGATCGCCTCGGAGCCGAGGCGGGTGGAAAAATGGCGGATCGGATCATTCTTGAGCAGATCGCCGCCGCCCAGGCCGGTGCAGGCGGATAACCCATTCTGCATCGAGTTGGCGACGAGCTTTGACCAGCGTTCGCCCCAAAGGTTGCCGGTCACCTTGGCGCTGTCTGCGTAACCGACCAGACGGCAGACCTCCTTGGCGCGGTCGGTGACGCGGCCGTGCACCTCGCCGGCGCGAAACACCGTGTGTGCCGCGCCGTGCTTGGCGGCACCGCGATGGATGTGGCCTGGCTCCGGCAGGTTGACGGTGATCGAGCTCGCGATACAGCCCAGCGTCTTGCCCCAGCCAACGACGCCCGCAATTGTTTCCTCGTTCATGCAGTTCTGCAACGACACGACAAAGCCGTCGGCCGCAAGATATTGCCGGATCAGCATCGCCGCCCATGCGGTGTCGTAGGATTTCATGCAAACGAAGGCGATATCGATCGCCTTCTCCTTGGCTAATTGCTGCGCGTCGGTGACATGCAAGGCGCGTACCGGCACGGTGAATTCGGGCTCCTTCATTGCGTGGGTCACACGCAGGCCGTGCTTGCGCATGTGTTCAACATGGTCGGGCCAGGGATCGATGAAAGTCACGTCTTCGCCGGCCGCCACCATGTGGGCGCCCGTATAGCCGCCGACCGCACCAGCCCCGACGAAAGCGATTTTCTTCTTGCTCATCCAATTCTCCCGACATGGCGGCCACGGGCCGGCATTAAAAGACCTGCCAAACCGCGACATTTGATCCGCAGACGGCGGCTCCGCGCCGCAGATAAACATGATACTTTAGTTTGACGAACAGCGCATCAAGCGCCAACAATCGCTATCCGCGTTTGTTCAATAAAGCTCAATCACCGAGGCAGCGCCATGAAACTTCGTCGCCGACACGTCCTGCAACTCGCTGCTGGCACCGTTGCGCTGCCGGCGCGTCTCGCGCCTCGCTTGGGCGCAAGCTTACCCGTCCCACCCGGTCCGCATCATCGTCGGCTTCGGTGCCGGCGGCGCGCCGGACATCCTGGCGCGTCTCGTCGGACAATGGCTGTCGGACAAGCTTGGCCAGCCCTTCGTGGTCGAGAACCGGGTCGGCGCCAGCGGCAATCTCGCCACCGAGGCCGTGGTCGCGGCGCCGCCCGACGGCAGCATGCTGCTGCTGACGTCGCTCTCCAACGCCGTCAATGCCTCGCTCTACACCAAGCTGAATTTCGATTTCACCAAGGACATCGCCGCGGTCGCGGGGATCAGCCGCGATCCCGACGTTGTGGTCGTCAATCCCGTGTTCCCCGCCAAGACGCTGCCGGAGTTCATCGCCTATGCCAAGGCCAATCCAGGCAAGGTCAATATGGCGTCGCCCGGGGTCGGCACCTCGCCGCACATGGCCGGCGAACTCTTCAATTACATGGCCGGAGTGAAAATGACACACGTCCCTTATCGTGCGTCGCCGCCGGCCATCACTGATCTTCTGGCCGGTCAGGTGCAGGTGTATTTTTCACCGATCAGCGCCGGCGTCAGCTACATCAAATCCGGCAAGCTTCGCCCGCTGGCAGTGACCACGGCGACGCGCTCCGATGCATTTCCTGACGTTCCGCCGATCGCGGACTTTGTGCCCGGCTACGATGTGAGTGCCTGGTACGGCATGGGCGCGCCCAAGGACACGCCTGCAGCGATCATCGACAAGCTCAACAAGACGATCAATGCCGGCCTTGCCGATCCGGCGATGAAACAAAAATTCGCAGCGCTGGGGTCGCAGCCGTACATCGCGACTCCCGCCGAATTCGGCAAGTTTCAGGTTGCCGAAGCCGAGAAATGGGCGAAGGTCGTCAAGTTCGCCGGCATCAAAGCGGATTGAACGGTCATGCGCGGCGTCACCTTTCTGGGCGATCGCAAGCTGCAGCTGATGGAATTCCCCGATCCCGCGCCGGGACCGCACGATGTCGTCGTCGAGATCAAGGCATCGGGGATGTGCGGCAGCGATCTGCGCTTCTACCGCGCTTCGGGCGAAACGGCGTCGCTCGGCCTTGGCAAGGTGACCGGCCCGGTCATCGCCGGCCACGAACCCTGCGGCGCGGTGGCTGCGGTGGGCAGCGCGGTGGGGGAGCGCACCGCCAAGATCGGCGCACGCGTCATGGTGCATCATTATTCCGGCTGCGGCACCTGCGTGCACTGCCAAACCGGCTGGTCGCAGATGTGCGCCGAGGGCAGCACCGTCTACGGCGTCACCGGCCATGGCGCACACGCGCCCTATATGAAGGTGCCAGCGCATACGCTGGTGTCTTACCGGACGACTTGAGCTTTGCCACCGGCGCCGCGGTCTCGTGCGGCACCGGCACCGCCTACCAAGCGTTGCGGCGGATCAAGCTTACCGGCGGCGACACCATCGTCATCGTCGGCCAGGGCCCGGTAGGCCTATCGGCGACGCAGCTCGCCGCCGCCATGGGGGCCCGCGTTATCGCGCTTGATGTCAGCGCCGAGCGTCTTGCGCGCGCCAAGGAATTCGGCGCCGACGCGCTGATCAATCCGCAAACCGACGACGCCGTCGCCGCCATCAAGACGCTCACGCACGGCGCCGGCGCCGACCACACGCTCGACAGTTCCGGCAAGGCAGATGGCCGGCTGATCGCCGTGCGCGCCGCACGCCCCTGGGGCACCGCATGCTTCGTCGGCGAAGGCGGCGATGTGACGATCGATGTAAGCCCGCACATGCTGCGCAAGCAGCTCACTATCGTCGGCTCATGGACGTTCTCGACATCGATCCAGGCCGACTGTGCGCGCTTTGTCGCCGACCGCAAGATCGGCGTCGACCATCTGTTCACGCATCGCTGGAAGCTCGATCAGGCCGACGAGGCCTATCGGGTGTTCGACCGCCAGACCGAAGGCAAGGGCGTGTTTCTGATGCAGTGACGCGCCGCGGTGCCCGGCACCGCTACTGCACAATTTCCAGCGTCAGCGGCTTGAGCTTGAAATTGTTGCAGGCGTTGAACAGGATCGGGCAATTCGAGATGGCGACGATCTGCGGCATCAGCGCGCGCATCACCATATAGTCGCCGGGCTTACCCTTGGGCGGCCGGATTTCCCAGACGCCGGTGGCGTCGTATGCCACCGTCATGAAAATATTGAAGCAGGCATCGACGTTGAAATTCCAGCGGTTCATGCTGTAGCCGCGGATTGCGGCTTCGAGGTTGTTCTGGCAATTGGGCGCGCCCCGCGCCCGTTCGCCGTAACGCACGATATTCATGTGCTCGCTGCAGTAACCGCCGCCGCAATAGTTCTCGCCAGTGAGATCCTCCTCGATCTGCCACATCGGCCGCGTGCAGTTGCTATATAGCATGTGCGGCGCGGTGAATTTCCAGCTCAGATTCACCGCGCGACTTGACAGCATCGACAACAGCTCGCGCACGTCGTCTCTGTTGAACGAGATCAGATCGGCGACTTGCTCGCCTTCGGGCTGGGTCAACTTGAGCTTCTGCCCGGCCTCGATCTCGAAACTGATGTTGCCGGCCGGCGGCAGCGTAACGGGCTTCCCCGGCTCAAGCACGGCAGTCGGGCGGTCCATGATCTGCACTCATTCATTGCGGACTGAACGTGAACCGCCGGCCGCCCAAACGGCGGCCGCGCTCTTCGACCTCGGCTGCGCGTTCAGCGGCCGAGCTTGCGGGCCATCACGGTCTCGCAGCGCACGCCTTCGGGCGGCTCTTCGCCGAGATAGAGCCCGCCCGACATGGCGAACTGCATCAGGTTCGACGGCGCGCCAGCGGTGCCCCAGCGATCGCCGCGCTGCGGCATGACCTTGTCCCAATAGGCGGGGTCCTGTGGGATGTGGGTGGCTTCATCGATCTGGTCGAGCTCGGTCGTGTATTCGGCGACGAAGCCGTCGGGCTCAATGAAATACGAGAACACGTTATTGCCGGGGCCGTGGCGGCCGACGCCCCATTCGGTACCGAAACCGTTTTTCTTCAGCCTGCCGGCGCCGCGCATCAACCCGTCGATGTTGGGCACTTCGTAGGCGACGTGGTTGAGCGAGGGCCCGTTGGCGCGGACCATCGCGATGCTGTGATGATCGGCCGAGCAGCGCAGAAAATCCATCATGTGCGTGCTGTCGGAGTGCTTGAAGCCGAGTACGTCGATGAAGAATTTCATCTGGCCGCCGGTATCGCCGCTGTTGAGCACGACGTGGCTGATCTTGGTCGGACGCGAGCGGTCGAGGCCGACGTTGGGATGCTGCGCGCCCTCCGACGAGATGCTCATCGCGAAGCCTTCCGGGCTCTGAAAGCGGAAGCCGTATCCGCCGCCGGCCGCGCCCGGCAGCGCCGCGGGCTCGCTTACGACCTTGACGCCATAGCTCTTGGCCTTGGCGCAGAGCTGGTCGACCGAGCCGCGGTCCTGAGCGGCGAAATTGACGTTGAGCAGGCCCGGCTTCGGCCGCTCGCGGAGCGTGAGCACGTGGTGTTCGCTGCCGGTGCCGCGCAAATGGATGCCGTCGCCGTCGGCGCCGACTTCTTCGAGCGCCCAGACGTTGGTGTAAAAGTCCGCCGATTGCTGCAGATCGCGCACGCCCAGCTCGATGCTGCGCACGCCGGTGACTTTGCCGTTTATCATTAACTTTTCCTCCGGGACGGCCAATTGAAAATGCTGCAAATCAATCCGTGCGGCCTTCGTTGGCAGGCGCACGGACGAATTTGCGGCATAATAGGGCTGCTGCCGGTATCGATCAATGACCGTTGTCCCGGCGCAGGGCTGCCCGGCGTGTATAATCGGGCAGCGCGCAAAAGCGCGATAATTTGGGAGGGTCACGTGCCAGGGTATTTGATTGCCAATCTCGACATCACCGACCCGGCCGGATTCGAGGAATACCGGACGAAGGTGACGCCGTTGATCGCCAAGTTCGGCGGCCGCTACCTGGTGCGCGGCGGCGACGTCAAAACGCTCGAAGGCAATCTTCCAGTTCATCGGCTTGTCGTTCTTGAATTTCCCTCGGTCGAGACGGCGCAGCGCTTTTACGATAGCCCCGAATACCAGCCGCTCCTGAAAATTCGCCTGGCCAGCACAAAATCCGATCTGGTGCTGGCGGCGGGATATTCGAGCTAAAGCCATGACTACGGGAATCAGCCGCCGTCATACGTTACGCGTCACCGTGAGCGCAGCCGCGCTCTCTGTCTTGCCGCGCCTCGCCGCAGCGCTCGACTACCCGGCGCGGCCTGTCCACATGATCGTCGACATCCCGGCCGGCCTCGCGCCCGATGTCGTGGCACGGCTGATCGCACCCTCCTTGTCGGCCCAGCTCGGCCAGCAATTCATCGTCGAGAACAAACCCGGCGCCGGTGGCAACGTTGGCGCCGAGTACGTGATCCGTGCGGCGCCAGACGGCTACACGCTGTTAGTGATGATTTCGGGCAACGCCGCGAGCGGCGCGCTTTACCCGCACCTCGAATTCAACTTCGTTCGTGATATTTCGCCGATCGCGTTCATGGGCTACACGCCCTTCGTCGTCGTGGTGAACCCTTCGGTTCCTGCTAGGACGCTTCCAGAGCTGATCGCTTACGCCAAAGCCAATCCCGGCAAGCTCAACCTCGCCTCGCCAGGTGCCGGCACCGCGCCGCATCTCGCGTTCGAACTGTTCCGGATGATGACCGGCGTCGATATCGTCCATGTGCCGTATCGCACACCCTACATTGCCGATCTGCTCGGCGGCCAGGTGCAGCTCGCCTTCGTAGCGGCGCCCCCGGTGCTTGGCTATTTCAAATACGGGCAAGCTGCGCCCACTCGCGGTGACGAGCGCGGCGCGGATGGATGCGCTGCCGGACGTGCCACCCGTCGGAGATAGCGTGCACGGCTACGAGGGCAGTGGCTGGCTCGGCCTTGGCGCGCCCAAGGGCATCCCGGCCGAGATCGTCGACAAGCTTAATAAGCAGATTAACGCCATCATGGCCGATCCCGCGATGAAGAAACGGCTGATCGGGCTCGGCGTGGAGTGGACGGCGATGACGCCCGCGGAATTCGGCAAGCTCATCGCCGACGCCGCCGACAAATGGGCCAAAGTCATCACGTTCGCCGGCATCAAGGCGAACTGAACGCTCGGGCATTTGAATTGGAGGAAATCGCATGACGCTCCGACGCCGGAAATTTCTTCATCTCGCCGCAGGCATTGCCGCAGCAACTGCCATGCCGGGCCGGTCACGCGCAGACACGTATCCGTCGCGGCCGGTGCGCATCATCGTCGGGTTTTCCGCCGGCAGCGCGTCAGACATCATCGCGCGCCTGACCGCGCAGTATTTGTCGGAAAAACTCGGCCGCCAATTCGTCGTCGAAAATCATCCAGGAGCCGCCACCAATCTAGCTGCCGAATATGTGGTTCGGGCCGCGCCCGACGGCTACACGCTGCTGCTTTTGACTTCGGCCAATACCGTCAACGCCACGCTCTACACCAAGCTAAATTTCAATCTGCGCACGGATATCACGCCGGTCGCGAGCATCGATCTCGTTCCCTACGTCATGGAGGTGACAAACGCGTTTCCTGCCAAGACCGTCGCCGAGTTCATCGCTTATGCCAAGGCCAACCCCGGCAAGATCAACATGGCCTCAAACGGGATCGGTTCGGGGCCTCACGTCGCCGGCGAACTGTTCCAGATGATGGCAGGCGTCAAGCTTGTGCATGTCGCCTACACCGGCAATCCCTACGCCGACCTGATTGCCGGCCAGGTGCAGATGATGTTCTCGCCGATCCCGGCATCGATTGCTTACGTGCGTTCGAAGCAGTTGCGGCCGCTCGCGGTCGGAACGCCGACGCGCTTGCAAATAATGCCCGATCTGCCCACGGTTGCCGAAACCTTGCCGGGTTACGACGCCAGCGGCTGGCACGCGATCGCAGCGCCGAAGGGGGTGTCAGCGGATGTTGTCGCTCTCATCAGCAATGCCGTTGCGGCGGGTCTTAACGATCCCGCCTTCAAGAAAAAGCTTATCGATCTAGGCAGCCTGCCGATGCCTATGACGTCGGTCGAATTCGGCGAATACGTCGTCGACGACATCGCCAAATGGGCGAAAGGTGATCAAGTTCGCCGACATCAAGGCGGATTGAGCGCTGCTCTCAGCGACCTCCGGCAAGCGCAGCAGCAGCCGGCCGCGCCGCGCCGATCGCGCGGTTCACCCGCGGCATGACCTCCGTCGCCATCAGTTCCATGGAGCGCCTCGCCAGCACGGGATCAAGCCAGTCCATGCCGGCATAGACCAGTTCGCCGAAATCGCCGATCTCGTCGCGCAGCGAGAGAATATGGTCGACGATGCGATCGACGGTGCCATACCAGATCAACCGGTCAGCCACATAATCGAGCGTGATTGTATGGTCGGGCTGCGCCTGATCTTCCTTGAAGATGCTGGTGCGACCGGACTTGAAGAACTTCGCCATCAGTTGCTGGAAATAAAACATGTAGGGACTGTTGGCATCGCGCGCGTAGCGCTTGGCGACGGATTCGTCGTCCGCAACAAAGATCGTGCGCGCCACGCGCCAGTCAGCCGGATCCGCGTTGACGCCCACCGCCGCCTTGCCTTCCTGGTAATTCGCCCAATGCGACGGGAGCCATTGGGGCATCAGAAAATTGGCTGAAAGGGGATGAAAGTCACGTCGCCCCATCGCGATGACCCCTTTGGAGAACGGCGCCACAACGGTACCGACGATTTCGGGACGGGGGCGCTGATAGGGCTGCGCCAGATAGCCGAGCCCGAGCTTCAAGTCCGCGGAGCGCGCTGTCGATACTTTGAAGCGATTGTCCGGCAGGTCGATCTCGTACGGCGGGTCGCGGCTCCAGATTTCGAGAATCGCGTCGATGCACTCGGCGAACAGCTTGCCGCGGTCTTCATCGAACGTGCCGAGCGCTTCCGCATCGGTACGCAGGTTGCCCGGGCTGATGCCTAATATGAAGCGTCCCTTCGCCAGATGGTCGAACATCGCCGCGTGCGAGGCGATCAACACAGGATGCATCTGCGACAGGTTGGTGGTTCCGGTCGCAAGCTTGATGGTGCGGGTGCTGTGGATCAGCGTCGCCTGGAACAACAGGCTGTTGGTGATGTTCTCGACCTTGTCGGTGAGATGCTCGCCAATGAACGCGTCGTAGAATCCCAGCTTGTCGGCGAGGATGACCGCCTCGCGGTCTTCATCCAGCGTTTCCGTCCAATGGCGATGCAGCGGATGCATCGGCATGGTGAAATAGCCGAGCCTCATGTCGTGTGCTCCGTTGCCTGCCTGTGTCGCCTGCCAGTTCGACAGCCGCGCAACAAACTAAGCAGACTTTGCGCGAACCTAAAGAGACCCCACCAACGCGGCAACGCCGGAATCGGGCAATACATTCTTTCCAATTCGTCTGAAATCGTCTGCTGGTCGCCGTGCCACCCGGCACGGGTGCCGGCGGTCAGGTTGAGCGATGTTCTTCGTGCGGACGTTCCGCCTTGGTGATCTCGATCAGGAAGTCCACTGTGGCCCGGACCTTGGCCAGCACATAGCGGTTGGCCGGATACACGACCGACACCGGACGCCCCTCGATCGCGTAGTCCGAGAGAATCTGCACCAGCCTGCCAGCGGCGAGTTCATGGCGCAGCGCCCACCACGACGCATGGACAACGCCGAGCCCCGCCACCGCGGCTTCGCGCAGCGCATCGCCGCTGAACACCTTGAGATTGCCATTCACGCGCACCGTGCGCTTGCCCCCCGAGGGAGTCCGGAACGTCCAGTCGGGACCAAATCGGCCCCAGATGCAGTTGTGGCCCGCCAACTCGTCGGGCGTTTCAGGCACGCCGAATGTCTTGATGTATTTCGGGGAAGCTGCCGTCACCTCGAGCCCGCCGGTAAGCCTGCGCCGGGTCAATCCCGGGGTCGAGATTTCGCCCGTGTGCACACCAAGATCGACGCCGGTTTCGATCAGATCGATCGCTCCATCGCTGAAATTGAGCTGCAAATCGACGTCCGGATAGCGTTGAAAAAACAGCGGCAACGCGGGTAGTAGCGTGCAGCGGCCGAACAGATACGGCAGTACGATGCGCACCTCGCCGCGGACGGTCGAGTTCGACTTTCTGACCGATGTCTCCGCGTCGTCCACCGCCGCCAGAATGTTGCGGCAGCGCTCATAGAATTCCTGGCCTTGCTCGGTGACGGCCAGCTGCCGCGTCGTGCGATTGAGCAGCCGCGTCGCAAGCTCTTCCTCGAGATGCGCAACCAGCTTGGTCGCCGACGACACGGAAACGCCAAGTTTGCGCGCGGACGCGGTAAAGCTGCCATGGTCGACAACCGACACAAACGCCCTCATGGCGTTCAGCTTGTTCATTGTGTCTGGGTTCCCTCCCCCCGCCATTATTCTTTCTGGAACGGAAAAAGTCCATTTCAACCGCGGCTATTGTCGCCTCGCGCCGGCTTGCCTAGTGTCGCACCGCATGCAGACAATTCGTTTCCTTGCGGGCACCATAATCGCGGGAGCGCTGGCGGTGCCGGGCCCAGCGTGTGCCGCGGAATGGCCGTCGCGGCCGATCGAATGGATTGTGCCATTCGCCCCCGGCGGCAGCACCGACACGGTCGCGCGCATCGTCGCCGACAAGCTGGGGCCAATTCTAAAGCAGTCGGTTTTCGTGGTGAACCGTCCCGGCGCCGAATCCGAGATCGGCTATAAAGCCGCGGCTAGAGCGAACCCTGATGGCTATACGATGGTCCTGACGGTGCCGTCCGTCGTGACCAATCCGCTCTATTTCAAGAACAGTCTCGACCCGGGCGAACTTGCTCCCGTGATCTATCTTGCCCAGGGAGCCTACATTCTGCTCGGTTCGGCCAAAACTGCGCCGAAATCCGTTCCCGACCTGATCGCCAACATGAAGGCGCATCCCGGCAAGGTCAGCTGCGCGATGACCGGAGGCGTCGGCTCAATCGGCTGCGAGATGTTGCAGGCAACCACCAAGTCGGCGCTGCTCAAGGTTCCCTATCGCGGCAGCAATCCGGGCACGCTAGCGGTGATGTCCGGACAGGTCGATCTGGTGTTCAGTTTCTCGATCGCGGCGCGATCCGCGGCCCAGTCCGACCAGATACGGGCGCTGGCCACGACGGCGCCGAAGCGCGGCTCCGCCCCGATGCCGCAATTGCCGGCGATGGCGGAGTTTGTTCCCGGATTCGAGCTCGAAGGCTGGGACGGCGTCATGGTGCCACGGGACACGCCGCCAGAAATCGTCGGCCGCTTGAACAAGGCAATGAATGTTGCCCTGAACATGCCCGATGTCCGCGCCGAACTGGAAAAAGGCGGTCTCGAAACAGTCGGCGGCACTCCGGATGACTTCGGAGGCCGCCTGCGCATCGTGCAGCAAACATTCAGGAGCGTGCTCGATGCGGCCGGAGTAAAGCCGCAATGAGCATTTCGGTAAGCAAGCCGCAGGTCGCCATTGTGGGCGCGGGAATTGGCGGAGTTGCACTCGCGTCGGCGCTCATGGCCCAAGATGTCGACGTCAAAATCTACGAGCAGGCCTCCGCGTTCGCGCGTGTCGGTGCCGGCATCCAGATGACGCCCAACGCGGTGAAGGTACTGCGTGGCCTGAACCTGGAAGAAAAGCTTCGCGCGATCGCATTCGAGCCGATATCGGGCTTGAACCGCGAGCACGCCAGCGGTGCGCTGACGAACGAGCTGCCGCTCTCCGGGAGCCAGCGAGCAGCGCTATGGCGCTCCGCTGCTGCTCATGCACCGCGGCGACTTGCACACCGCGTTGGCCGAAACGCTGCCGCCGGGCACCATCCGCTTCAGCAAGAAACTCACGGATATCCGCCAGCGGCACGGCAAGGTCCTGCTCGAATTTTCCGATGGTTCGCAGGACGAAGCCGACGCGCTGATCGGCGCGGACGGCGTCCACTCGCGCGTCCGCGAACTGATGCTGGGAGCCGAACGGCCGCGATATACGGGCAAGGTTGCGTACCGCACGACTTTTCCGGCGAAGCTTATCGCCGGCGTCACGCTCGAGCCCTACCGCACCAAATGGTGGGGACCCGACCGGCACATCGTCATTTATTACGTCACCCGGCAGCGCGATGAGATCTATTTCGTCACCAGCCAGCCGGAAAAGGCGGAATGGATGACGACCGAGTCGTGGTCGGCCAAGGGCGATGTCGCCGAGTTGCGCCAGGCGTTTGCCGATTTCCATCCCGAAGTTCGCGCGGTGCTGGATGCATGCCCGGATGTGCACCGCTGGGCCTTGCTGGAGCGCGATCCCCTGCGCACCTGGATCGACGGCCATGTCGCGCTCCTGGGCGACGCTTGTCACCCGATGACGCCCTACATGGCCCAGGGTGCCGCTTCGGCGCTGGAAGATGCCGCCGTCCTCACTCGCTGTCTCACCGGTGCGACGGCAGCGACGCTGAACGCGAACCTGAAATCCTACGAAGCGGTCCGCAAGCCGCGAGCATCAAAAATCCAGTCGGTGTCCGGCACCAACACCTGGATGAGACAGCCGACCGATGCGACCTGGGTCTACGGTTACGATGCCTGGACTGCGCCGCTGGCGTAGAGGAGCACTGTACATGCCCAGAGTCCCGCTGCCAGTTGCCAGCGAACTCACGCCCGAACAGCGGAGCGTCCACGATTGCATCGGTGCGCTACGGCGCGGCCACGTCCCGATTCACTATCACGCGGCGCTGTGCAATCCGGAGCTGGCCGACAAATGGCAGCAAATCGGCGAATTGCTGCGCTATCGCACCAGCCTACCGCTTCGGCTGAGTGAATTGGCGATCCTGGTCACTGCCTGCGATCAGCGATGCGACTATCAGTGGACCGCGCATGAGCCGATCGCCGCAAAGGCCGGACTGGCGCCGGGAATTATTTCGGCGCTCAAAGCCGGACAGCGTCCCGCCTTCACCGCGAGCCGACGAAGCGGCTGTCTACGACTATTGCACGATATTGCTGCAGACAAAGTTTGTCGATGACGATACCCACGCGCGGGCGACCGCGGCTGTTGGGGCGCGCGGCATCGTCGAATTGACGGCGCTGCTCGGCTATTACGTGATGGTGGCGATGTCGATCAACGCCCACGAATTGACTGCGGTGCAGGGCGCCGGGAAGAGATAGCGATCGTTGCGCCCGCGCGCGCTCACGAGGGCGCGATATCGAGTGCCGCGTCACGCGTTGTCCGGCCCCTTGGTTTTTGCCCTTTCTTCTTCCAGCAGTTTTTCAATCGCGCGACGCTGATTTTCGTCCAGCGAATTGGAATCCAGGAGCGATTGGTAATGCGCCACGTTCCGGCGCTGGATAAATAGGTCGGTCGTTTCGCCACGCATGGGCGACAACTCTTTCTTCTGCGCCGCCCGCGCCAACTGCGCCAGCTTGGCTTCAAGACCGGCTGCTGCGCGAATAGCGCCGGCATGAAGCCGGGCCATTTCCACCAGCAAAGTGACCAGCAAAAAGCTTGCGGCGATTAGCCCGAAGATGCGGCCGGCATAAAAGCCAAGATCGAAGCGGTTCGAACCAATGATGGCGGCGAGTGCGATATCGAAAAGCCATATCCACATCACCACCATGAGCCAGAGGTCGACAACGCGTTGCTCGGCTCGCCACAGAACGATCAGCGCAAGAAGCGTGAGTCCCCACACGGCGGGACTAATGCCTTTGCTGACCAGCATTGAGTAGTTGCCTCCCTGCATGACGACCGGAAGCAAATCGTGGCCCCATGTCGTGAGCAGAGTCAGTGCCATGACGAGCAAAGCAACGCCGATACCGGCCAGGACGATGAGCCGGCCCGGAAACGCACTTCCCCGCGATCCTCGTTCTTCTACGCTTCGCAGCAGCGCATACCCGATGACAAACAGTGGAAAACCGCCGTGCCAGAACACGTAAAGCCAAGCTGTCGTCTGCTCTTTGGCGCCGAGCAAGCCGCTCGCGCTGAATGCGCCGGGAAAACTGAGTGCATGCGGAACGATCATCAGAGCGTCGAACAGATAGCCACTGGCCAGGACCAGGATGCTGAGCGAGCGCAGACGGGCGAACTGTTCGAACAGCAAGACGGCGGTGACCAGATCGATGAAGAACAGGACCGCTTCGTAGCTGGGGATGAACGCCGGCCAGGGCGGCAACGGCACGCGCACAAACGGCACCAGAGCAAGGAACGCAACAAGCGTCCCCAGCGCAACCGCAAGCGCGACGAATTTTTCGCGGCGCGTCGTCAAGCGCGGTGGCCAGAAAAGGATAATGTTGTTCGACTGCCCGAACGGTAGACATGAATTTAAGCCGCGCCTCGGAAGCAAAATATCAAAACTGGCAATGGTTTCCAGTAGGCGCAGTGGAGGTGCGAAGCTACCTGGTGATGATTACCGAATCCGCGCGCCAGAGCAACTATAAACAAAGGCTGATGACGCTCTTGTAAGGCTGATCTGCGGCGTAACGCGACGCAGCGGCCGATCCAAGCGATTCTGCCTGCCGGGGGTGCGCTGCCGCCACGGCCCCGCCGGGTCGGGAAGTCAAGACCCGCGGCGGAATGCATGATATTGTTTTGCTGCCTGTAAGCGAATACCGCATTTTCGTGGGAGAAAACATGACAGCGCAATCGTCTCAACCGGAACCGTCCGGCGCACGGCCGCGCCAGGAGATGATCACCGGGACCCTATCTGCGCAACGCTTGGTACGTGGCGGCATGGTCCGACGATATCGGCGACGAAGCGGTGGTTGCCCGCACCATCATGGACGAGCCGATCGCGCTGTACCGCAAAGCAGACGGCTCCGTGGCAGCGGTCGAGGACCGCTGCGCGCACCGCTTCGCGCCGCTCTCCATGGGCAAGGTTGTCGGCGGCGACCGCATCCAGTGCCCTTATCACGGTCTTGAATTCGACGGCACAGGCGCATGCGTACACAATCCCCATGGCGCCAAGAACATTCCGTCGCGGGCGCGCGTCAAAAGCTATCCCGTCGTCGAGAAACACAAGGCGATCTGGGTCTGGATGGGCGACGCGGCCGCCGACGAGGCAAAAGTGCCTGACTTTGGCGTGCTCGACAACGTGCCGGAGTTGCACACCACCAAGCGCGATTCCATCACCATCAAGGCCAATTACCAGCTCATCATCGACAACCTGCTCGATCTCAGCCACACGTCGTATCTGCACGAGGGCATTCTGGGCAACGCCGACACGGTCGAATCCGAGATCACGGCCGAGCAGGACGGCGACGACGTCGTGATCAGTCGCCATGCCACCAATTCGGCGCCGCCCGGCATGTTCGCGCAGTTTTGGCCCGACCATCCGGCGCGCGTCGACAAGTTCACCAACATGCGCTGGATGGCGCCGTCGACGCTGCGGCTCGTTACCGGCATCTGCAAGATGGGCGCGGCACCCGAGACCGGCACCGGCTACAACGCCATTCACATGCTCACGCCGGAGAACGAGCGCTCGACGCTTTATCATTTCACCGCGGTACGCTTCGGCGTGATGACGACCGACGAAAAGCTCAATCGTGATCTGCAGAAGAAGATCGGCGAGATGCGCCGCTTCGCTTTCGCCGAGCAGGACGCGCCGGTGATCGAGGCGCAACAGCGTGTCATCGAGAGCGCCGCGAGGCCGCTCGATCCGGTCGTTCTGGCGGTTGATGTCGGCCCCGTGCGCTACAAGCGCATCCTCAACAAGATGCTGCAGTCCGAGCAGCAGTGAGTCCGGCATAGCGGCTGGCTGCGGTCAGGCGGCCAACACCATGCGTCCGTTGCGCTCCTGAAGGACCTGTTCGAAGCTCTCGATCGGGGCTGGCTTGCTGAAATAGAAGCCCTGCATTTCGGTGCAACCTTCGGCAACCAGATGGTCGAGCTGATCGGCGGTCTCCACGCCCTCGGCGACGACCTCGATCTTGAGCGCGCGCGCCAAGTCGATGATCGCGCGCACAATAGCGATCGAGTCCCCGCCTTTCGACACGTCGTGAATAAACGACTTGTCGATCTTGATTTTGTCGAACGGAAAACTGCGCAGGTAGTTGAGCGAGGAAAATCCGGTGCCGAAATCGTCCATAACGATGCGAATGCCGAGTGCATGCAGCTCGTGCAGAACGCCGAGCGTCTTGGAGTTGGCTTCGAGCAGCACGGATTCGGTGATCTCGAGCTCTAGTCGCGACGCCGGCAGACCGGATGCTGCAAGCGCCCCGAGAATGACCTTCACCAGATTCAGATTTTTGAACTGGATCGGCGACAGATTGACGGCGACCCGGAACTGCGACGGCCATTTTGCCGCCTCGGCGCAGGCAGCGCGCAGAACCCATTGACCCAGCGGGCCGATCAGTCCGGATTCCTCTGCGAGCGGCACGAAATCCGCCGGTTCCACCGTGCCGAGGCGCGGATGGAACCAGCGCAGCAGCGCTTCGAAACAGCGCACCTCGCCGGTCTTCGCATTGACCAGCGGCTGGTAATAGAGCTGTAGCTGGCCGGAGGCCAGCGCCGATCGCAAATCGAGTTCGAGCGCACGGCGCGCCTGAATACGCGCGTCCATCTCGGGTTCGAAGAAGCAATAAGAGCCACGGCCGTCGGCCTTGGCGCGGTACATCGCTAGGTCGGCGTTCTTGAGGAGCTGATCCGTGTTCTTGCCGTCGGCCGGCGCGATCGCAATGCCGATGCTGACCCCGATGTCGAGCTGCTGTCCCTCAATGTCGTAAGGTTCGTTCAAGCGCTCGATGATGCGGGCCGACAAGGTGCTGGCATCTTCGGGCCGGCCGATATTCGGCTGCACAACTGCGAATTCGTCGCCACCGAGGCGAGCCACGAAATCGCGCTCGTCGATACAGCCGGTGAGCCGGCTGGCAACCGCCCTCAGGAGCTTGTCGCCGATCGAATGTCCGAGCGTATCGTTGACGCTCTTGAATCGGTCGAGGTCGAGGCACAGCACGGCGAATTTTTCGCCATGGCGCAGCCGCCGCAGGTTTTTGTCCAATTCCTCGCGGAAGAAAACGCGGTTGGGCAGGTCCGTCAGCTGATCGTGCCGCGCCAGATGGGCGATGTGCGCTTCGGCCTTCTGCCGCTCTGTGATGTCCTCGTGGATCGTGACCCAGCCGCCGTCGGCGGTGGTTTGATGTGAGACCGCGATCAAGCGGCCGTCGGTGAACGTCTTGACGACGCGGAAATTCTGAGACGATGCGACGGCGGATAACGTTTCCTCGGCGCTTTCCGCAAACGTCTTCCGCTCGATCAGGTATTGCAAGATGGATTGGATCGGCGTTCCAGGCGCGGTCAGCGCTTGCGGCAGCCCGTACATCGCGCCATAGCGGCCGTTACAGATGATCAATCTGCGGTTTGCGTCGAACATGCACAGGCCATGCGCCATGTTATTGAGGGCAAGATCGAGCTGCGTGTTGACCTGCTCGAGCTGCACCTTGCGGTCGTGCAATTCCTCGCCATTCTCCTTGAACACCTGGACGGCGCGGGCCATGTCGCCGAGCTCATCACGGTCGTTGCGCGACGGCACCGCTTCAGCCGTTGGCTCCTTGGCTAGCCGGCTCATATAGACCGTGATGCGTTTGAGCCGGCCAAGCACACCGCGCATGACGCTCAAGCCGAACGGTCCGATGAGCATCAACGCGGCGAATGCGCTGGTCGAGACCCAGAACAGCAGAGATCGCGCGCTGTCGAGCAGTGTCTTGACCGTCGCATTGGCGACGTCGATCTGATGCTCGCGGTACTGATGGATCTTGTCTTCCAGGTCGTCGGCGATCTTGCTGTAGACGGCCGCCTGCTCCAGCGCCTTGTCCTGTGCAAAATTATAAGCATAGAACATGACCTGCTGACCGGCCTTGATCAGAGCCGGCAACTCGCTCGTAATCTGCGCTTCAAGGCCCTCCGCGACGTCATCCGATTTTTCCGCGTTCAGCTTTCCGAGCAGCGCGGAAAGTTCCGAGCTCTTGGCGATGAAGCCGCGCTCGCTCAGTTCGAGGCGCGACCGCACGACCTCGGCGGGCGCGCTTTCGACGATCTGGCGATGCTGGGCCAACAACGATTGCAGTTGGGCCGAGTTCTCGACCGTGGCGAATGCCCGCTGACTGAGTCTCGCGGCGGCGGTCTCGGTCACTTGCGCGAAATGGATCGAGGCCGCGGCGAGGATCGCAACAGCCAATGTCGAAAGCGCCGCCAGCCAATACAGCTTGGCGGCAACACCCAAATACCGGCCCAACGGCTGGTCACGCCACCTGGGAAACATCATAGCGGTGTCGCCGTCTTCTCGATGCGCCGGGCCGCCTCGATTACCTTCATCATCTCCGGGGTCGGGTCGCCTAGTGTCACCAGATTGAGGTGTTGCTCCACCGGACGATCCAATGTCAGCTCGGCGGCATTCGAATTACGCACAATGGTCAATTGCGATAGACCCAGGGCTTCCGGGAGTTGCGCGACGATCTTGACAACCTGGGAGCTGATCTGGACCACAATGACATTCTTGGTGCTGATACTTTTGCCCACCAGTAGCGCTTCGACCGATGCCTGCACGCCGCCACCGTCGCGAACATGTACGATCCTGATCGGAAGGTCCTGACCGCCGACGGCCTTCCAGTTGGTGATCTCGCCAAGCAGAATGGCGCGCATCTTGTCGTCGTCCAGATGACGAACCGGGTTGTCCTTGTTGACCGCGAAAGCCATGCGCGTGCTCCAGACATTGAAAGAGCGCAGCTGGCCGTAAGCGAAATCGGGATGGGTCTGCTTGAGGGCCTCTATTTCGGTGTTTAGCGGCCCCGATATCATGGCGAAATCAGCACGCTTCTCGAACAGCGCCAAAAGTCCAAGGCTCGATTTGTTGGGGATCACTGTCAGCCTGTGGCCCGAGCCCATCTCGATCTCGGCCAGATGCGCATCCATGATGCGGTGCGTGAACGTCGTCGAGCCCTGCAGGATAAACGACTGCGCGGCGGCCGCCGAACAGCCCAGCAGAAACGCGAATAGGACAACGACAGCGCGCACGGGATCTCCGCCTCCGGCCTTCTTGGTTTTGTGCCGTAAGCGAGACTAGCGCGATCCCGTTACAATTGACTGAATCTGAAAATACTCGTCTTAAGCGGCCGTTTAGCCAAATGCCGACGCACGGCGTCGCGATAGGTCAAATTTTACTAAAGGGCGTAATTCGACCGTCATTCCGGCTTGCTAGCGTCACCGGTAATTCGGGGTTTTTCCCGCAAAAACGGTGAGGCTTCATGCTGTGGACTAGTCTGCGGTGGAACTTGGGGAATACATTGCCCCTCGCCGCGTTTTGCCTGCTGTCGATCATCGCCATCGGCGGAGGCTGGACAACGGCCCCCACCGATGCGAGCCCGGTTCCTGCGGAGCAAAGCAGCCCAATTGCTGCCTTGCCTGCCGATCTGCACCAGCCTGCCGTGGCCGGCGCGTTGAGCATCGATTAACCTAAGTTAGCAAACACTGCCTCATTGACTGCGCGTCAGGCGGCCTCGACCGCAGGGCGCGGCGCCACGACCTCGATCGCGCCGTCCGAATCGAGACGGATAAGATCGCCGGTCTCGATCGCTTGGAGCCCCTTTGCCTGCACGATCAGAGGCACGTTGAACTCCCGCGCCACGATCGCCGTATGGCTCAGCCAGCCGCCAACTTCGCAGACGAAGCCACCCGCGCGCTTAAAGTACGGCAGCCACGCCGGCGGCACCATGCGGCTGACGACGATGTCGCCATCCTGAAAGCCCGGAATGATCGCGCCATCGGCCTCTTTGACCACACAGGCTCTGCCCTCGACGCTGCCGCTGCCGGACACCCGCAGCCCACCCACCCGGTCGCTTCCGTCCGCGCTCTGTGGCTTGATGCCCATGGCGTAGTCTTCGATCTGCCGCACCGTCAGTGTCGAGTCCACGGCCGACACTTCGGCAAGCCCGGCCGCCAGCTGCCGGCGCGCCAGCGCCGCCGCGCGGAGATCCGCTACCGCGCGTTTGTCACGCAGCGCTTCGAGCTCCTCGAAGGTCAGGTAAAACACGAGGCCGTCGAGCATGAACCGCCGATCGACCGCGAGCAGAGCGCGGCGCAGCACCGCAAGCTCGCGCAGCGAGTGATGCTTGGCATCTTCCTTCAAAGTCTGGAAGCTGCACGCGACCAGCACGACCTGCCGCAGCGCGGCATCGGAAGTCAGCGCGGCGAGATCGGCGCTGATTTCAGTGAAGCTCCGCACCGGCAGATCCGGAACGCTGAGCAGTGGATCGGCATCCGCAGGCCGCTCCGCGTACCGGGGCGCTGCGAGTTCATAGTCGACCGTCGAGCGGTGAGCGATGCCTCGCACCAGAACGTTCTGGCGTGAGGCGAGCGGCGCCTCTTTGGCGACGGTGAGTGCGCGCTCGAATTCGGTTTGGTCGGCGTGCGCAAGGAAACGCGCCGGCTCAATTCCAGCAGCGGTCAGTTTTTCGCGAGCCCGGCGCAGATAATAGTCGGCCGCGATATTGACGACCGATGCCGCAACGCAGGTCGCGCCCATATAGCTGGCGCGGATGCGCGCTACCGCGTCCAAGAGATCGTCCGTCGGCAGCTTGTCGAAGTCGATCGCCTCCTGCAGAGCCATTTCCTTGGCGAAGACCGGCAGGAACGTATCGTTGAAGTCGCTCTTGATCTTGTCTGCGATGCGGCCCATTCGCCACACGGCCAGCGAACCGAGTTTCGGCGCGCGCGAAATCTCCTGCTGCTTGTTCACATAAAGCCGGCCGAAAATGGTCATCAGGTACGGCGCAGCGTCCTCCTCAATGCGGTAGCCGAAGCCAAGCTGGCGGCAGGCAAGATCGATGCTGCCGCCGCTCGCCCATAACCCGTCCATCAACGACAGTGACAGCGGAGTCGGGCGCGGCAGCACTTCGGACAATTCGTTCTGCTCAAAGATGATTTCATCAGGCGGAGCAGTGGCGGCACTGTCGAGCACGCGCGACCACTCGTTCTGGACCGCGGTGTCCGTTTCCGCGCCCGCTTCGGAGCGGGTGATGTCCCGGCTCTGCACCAGATAGAATACGCTACCGCTGTGCGCCCATTCGACGTCCTGGGGGCCGCCGAACAGCTTTTCGAGCTCGCGGCCGGTGGCTACCAGCGGCTTCAAATCGATCGGCGCCTCATCAGCGCCAATCCGATCGAGCGAAATCCGCCCGAACCTGCATACGATCGGCGTCACTGTGCCGGACACGAGCTTGTCGGCGGTCCCTGCGACGCACTCGACCAGCGAATGGCTCGGACAACCCAGGTCGCGGGTAAACAGCACACCCGCATAATCGGGCTCGATCATGCGCTGGACCACGATGTTGGCTCGGCCGTGGTCGGCGCCATAGGCTGCAACACGCGCATTGCGGAATGACATCAGGACGTCGAAGACGGCCGACTCAAGGCGGGCGCGGTCGACGTCGATGACCGATTCGAACACGCCGGCAAAACTATTGGCGCTGCCGTCTTCGGCACTTCCGGAGCTGCGCACGACAAGCTTGGGCGCGCCGATTTGACGCCACAGCCGGTCGAGTTCCCGTGCCCGCCATGACGCTGACGCGGTGGCGAATTTATCCAGAAAACGTGTGGTCAGGACCACGCCTTCGGGCACGGTAAAGCCGTGCGAGCGCATGATCGCGAGACGATGGGCCTTGTTGCCGCTGTTGGATAGAAGCTGCGCGTCGTCGAGCAGGACCACCCCGTCGCTCAAGCGGCGGCGACGCCACCAGCGGCGCATGTCGGCCCATGTCGTCGTGACCGCCGCGCGCTGCACCAGCAGCAAGCAGGCGCTGATAACCAGGTAAACGTCGACCGCGACGCTGAGGAGCGCACCGGTCCCCGTGAGGATCACCATGCCGATCAGCCAGATCAGCAGGCGGTGACGCCCAGTCTTGACGAAAGCCGCATCGAGATAGACGCAGATCAGGGCGGCAAACAGGATCGGCAGAATGAACGTCGGATCGCGCCCGGCCGAATTGGCCACCCAGAGCATCGGCTGATGGCGCGCCACAGCAGTTGCATGAACCGAGGCGACGCATACGGAGATCACTGGTAGGAACAACAGCCCAAGCAGGTTCCGCAGCGGCGTCAGCCCGTGCTGGGCATAGAACGCCCGCATGGCCCGGGTCATGCGCCGCGGATCGCCGCCGAAGCGGCGCTTGAGTTCATCGACTTCGTCGCTCAGCTCCCGGGAAACGATCTGGTCGCGTTCCGCCTTGAGCGAGAACGGCAGCACCGACAGCCGCGACGCAATCGCGAGCAGAAGAATGACGGGCAGAAAGCCAATCGCGGTTGCGCTTTTGTTGAGGAACGCTGAAAGCAAGTCGACCAGCCGTCCCCACCAGGTTTCGTGCATCTGGTGCAGATAGCTCAGGAGATAGGGACGCGGCGGATCCGGAGTGAAATACTCCCACGGCACCGTGTAGCGGCCGCGGTAATCGCGTCCCGCCTGGGTGACCAAATAGCCGAGCACCTGCGCGTAGAAGCAGCTCCGGGTGTCGTAGCAAGGCGCAACGATCGGGTGATGCGGGAGCGCCGCTATACGCGCATTGAGTGCGTCGGTCGGCGTCGGACGCACCGGAAGATCGATCGCGCCCGGCAAATGATACGAGCCGAATTCGCCCGGATAGCGCACGTCGACGAAGACAGCGCCTTCTGCCACCAGCTTATGGACGTCCGGCGTGTCGAGCAGAGTATCCCGGTTCGGGTAGCGCGGCAGTGCGCGGAAGTCCGCGAGGCTCGTTTCCTTCTTGCCGGCAAACGGGCGGTGTTCGGCGAGCCATTTCTGCAGCCCGCCGACCATGAACCGGCAGTCGATACCAAGCGCCGCGAGCTTCTGACATGTCTCGAAGCTGCGGTTGCCATTGTCGCAATAGAGGATGGCGCGCTTGCCGGCGAGACTGAACGGCTTTTTCAGAAAGTCAGGAAAGCGCACCGGGGTGGCGTTGGGAAATATCCCGGTTTTGGTTTCGGCCGGCTCGCGCACGTCGAGCAGAACCTCGTTCTGATCGAGGCCCTTCTGCTTTTCCGCAAGCAGCGTGGCCATCTGCTCGGTCGATATGCCGCGCGGCGAGCGAGCCTGATCGCCGTAAGACGTCTCCTTCAGGTCCTGGTCGAGCGTGTGGCCGTCCGTCGTTACGGTCGGCCGCAAGATCGCGGCCTCAAGGCGGGTCTGGCGCTCCGATTGCTGTTTTGAATACTGATAGTAGTTGCCCGCAAGCGACAGGCAGACAAGAACAGTCGCGGCGATCGCCACCCGCCAGGCGATACGGGCGGCCCGACCAGAGCCGGACGCATTCGCGCCAGCGCGCACGCCAACGACGACTGCGCTCCCACCGATCATCGCGGAAGCGAGCGCGATCAACTGCGAAATGCTCGAAATCGAGCCGACGACAAGGTCGGGCGATGGGATCGCGTAGCTCGGCGCACTTGTGAAGAGGAGGAGAGCCAGACCTGCTACTGTATAACTGATTACCGGTGCTGCCTTGACAATGGTCGCGGCAGTCTTGCCCCAACGCGAATTCACCATTCCAACCCCAACACTCGTCTAGCCGCGGAGGTTGTAGTTCGTCCGCGGTCATTCCACTTCACGCGTTATCCAGATACCGCTCCGAGCAGGCGCGCGCGGAGGCGGGCCGATCTGACACTGCCTACCGCTTGTGGCCGAGCCGCATTGAAAGCTGCAGGTGAAGGTTATGATAAACCAATTATTTAAACGAGGGAATTAATTCGATAACAGATCATTAATGAGGGTAAATAAGGGTAGTTAATTACGCATTTACCACGATTATCTCGTCAAAATAGCTGCCTTCAGTGTTGCAACGCGTGGCTGAGGGCAACAATGTCGGCGTATTCGGCTAAGAGCCGCTTGCGCGCCGCCGCCGGGGCCTCGTAGCGGGCGAGTGAACCTAGCCCCTCGACCTTGGCGACAAAAGCCGGATCGCGCGCCGCCTTCGCCACCGCGTCCGTAAGGGTATCGCGCACGCCACTGGGCAGTCCGCGCGGCGCGTAAAGCCCCATAATCAGATTGAGACCGTTTTCGGTAATCCCTTTGTCGGCAAAGGTCGGCACGTCTGGCAATTGCCGCAACTGCTCCGGCGCCGTCGTCAACAGCGGCCGGAGCTTGTCTGCCTTGAACATCGCCGCGCCCGTTGTGTAGGGCACCATCCCGATATCGATCTGCTTGCCGAGGATCGCGGTCGTCAGCTGCGCGCCGCCCGGGAACGGCACCGCGACCATGTTCAAGCCAAACTTATGCGCCAGCGCCTCCATGCTCAGTTGCGACACGGTGCCGATGCCGGCCGAGGCGTAATTGAGCTTGCCCGGGTTGGCGCGCGCGTAGGCGACCACATCGTCGAAGGTCTTCCACTTCGCATCGGCGCTCACCGCCAGCACGCTGACATCGGTGACGTAATTGCCGAGCAGACTGAAATCGTCGAGCGTGAACGGCACGTGCGTGCCCGATATGCGCGTGATGGTGAAGATCGAATTGACCCCCTGCCCGATCGTGTAACCGTCCGGCGCGGCCGACGCGACCGCCTGCATGCCAAGCGTTCCGCTGGCGCCCGGCTTGTTGATCAGAACAATACTTTGGCCGAGCGCGGCGGCGAGCGCCGGCTCGATCAGCCGCATTGCGGTATCGACGGGGCCGCCCGGCGTCGCCGGCACGATCACCTGAATGGGCCGCGCCGGGAAATGCTCCTGCGCGCGTGCAGGCACCGCCAGCGCCAGCATCGCGAGCAAAACTCCGGTCGCGCATCCAAACCGCTGCATTGCTGCCTCCTGACAAACCCGGCATGCCTTGTCATAACATGGTTCCGCAAAACGCCAACGCCGCCGCCCGAGGAGCACCGATGCGCATTGTCACGCTGGAAGAGCACTTCAGTCTTCTCGAGGTCGGCGGCCGCACCGCGCCGACGCCGCCCGCCGTGGCCGACGCGGCCAACATGCCGGCAGTCATCCGCGGCGTCGGCGACAAGATCACCGATCTGGGCGAGGGGCGCATCGCCGAGATGGATCGCCACGGCATCTCGACTATGGTGCTGTCGAAAGCCGGCATCCACATGGGTCCGAGCGCCGACATGTTCGACGGCGATGAAGCAGTCACGTTCGCGCGCGACTTCAACGACGAATGCGCGCGGCGCATCGCCAAATATCCCGGCCGGTTAGCGGCGTTTGCGCATCTCGCAACGAGCGTGCCAGATGCGGCGGCCGACGAACTGGAGCGCACGGTTACGGAGCATGGTTTCAAAGGTGCGCTGATCAGCGGCATGGTCCGCGGCCGCTTTCTCGACGACACCAAATTCGCGCCGTTGTTGGCTCGCGCCGAAAAACTTGACGTGCCCCTCTACATCCATCCCGGCCCACCGCCCGCCGAGGTGCGCAAGACTTATTATGAGGGCTCCTTTCCGTCGAAAATCGGCATGGGGCTCGCGACCTTCGCCTGGGGCTGGCACTACGAGACGGCGTTGCATGTGGTGCGGTTGGCCGTTTCGGGCACGCTCGACAAATATCCGCGGCTCAATCTGATCATCGGCCACATGGGTGAGGCACTGCCGTTCGTGCTGGCTCGATGCGAGCACCAACTCGCGCCCGACCTGTCATATCTGTCGCGATCGTTGACAAAAATCATCACCGATCAGGTTTACGTCACTTCGGCAGGATTTTTCTCCAATCCGCCATTCCTCGCCGCGTTACATACCTTCGGCATCGATCGGATGATGTTCTCTGTTGATTATCCTTATGCCAGCAACGCCCTCGGCCGTACGTTCCTGGACAACGTGCCGCTGTCACCTGCGGATCTCGAAAAATTCGCGCACGGCAATGCGGACCGGCTGTTGAAGCTTAAAGCGTGACGCTGTCAGCCTGCTAGAAATGACCGATAAAGGCGTAGCAAATGCAAAGCACGAGACTGGCCCAGACCGCCGCGCTGAAATAGAGCGACATCCACGCGATCTCGTCCTTCCATTGCTCGAAATCATGGGTCACCACCCACCGAAGGCTCGCGTCGCGAAGGCCCTCCAGCGGACTTAGCGGTCTGATGCTGTTGGCAATCCCGGTTCGGGCCCTCGTCACATACATCGGGATATCGACGGTCGCCAGAAACGCCAGATAGCCTGCAATCCCGATGATGGTGCTTACCAAAATCGCGCGCGCCACACCGCCGAACTCCGGCAGCATCCGGCAGAGACCGATAACGATCACAAGAAAACAGACGCCCCAAATGGAATTCTCGATGGCGTTGCAAAAGAATTTCTTGGTCAGCACCGCGTACCATGAGAAGCATTCGGCAATCAGAATCAACGGAACGATCACCCAGGCGGCGATCAAAGCGGCATCCGCTCCCGTCATCGTGCCCAGCCGGTGCAGAATCATCGCCCACTGAGCCGCGAAGCAGACCTCAGCGACAGTCGCCACCGATCGGCCGACTGTGACGCTCGACAACCACGTGTCGAACAAGCAGATCCTCTGCACATCCGCACGCGGCAGCATCGATCGGAATGCACAACCAAAAACATAGGCCGCGGAGAAAAGCAGCATGAGTTCGACGTTAGACGCACTGTGGATGCCTATCTGCGGCTCGTGAAGATATCGATAGACCCAGAACCAGGCTGCGATGTTCGCGCCGCTCACCAGCGTGAGCAGGCTCCACCACCAAGCGAGCGGATTTGACCAGGCCAGGGAACCGGACCGAACCGGCAGCCGCGAACTCATCGCACGCTCCACATGCAATCGAACTGACACTCAGATGTAATAAATCTGCCACACGCAGGTTCCCATTTCCACCGGTTAAAGGCCGACGCGCCGCTTCCGCAGATCAGCGAGACTGAGCGTGATGCGGCGGAGCGAATTGTGACAGAGGCAGTACCCGATTACGGGCTCGGCGCCTGTTACCAGCGAGGCAGTGATGATTTTCGAGTCAGCGCAACGCAGGGCCGGCGCTGCCAGCCTGGGCCCGCACGATCGCCTCGCGTACACGATGGGCGGTGATCGGTGTCTCGAATACGGCGGCCCCAAGCGGACGCAGCGCGTTGTTGACCGCGTTGACGATCGCCGCCGGCGGCCCGATGGCACCGTTCTCGCCAATACCCTTCATGCCGAAGGCCGAGAACGGCGACGGGGTCTCGATGAAATCGAGCTTCACGCTCGGGATCGAGGTCGCGCTCGGCGCCGTGTAATCGGCGAGTGTGGTCGCGGTCGGATTGCCCGAGGCATCGTAGCTCGATTCCTCGTACAACGCGTTACCGACGCCGTTCGAGAAGCCGCCGACCACCTGACCTTCAACCAGCATCGGATTCACCCGCGTGCCGCAATCCGACACGATCGCATAATCGAGCAATTCGACCGCGCCGGTGTCCGGATCGACCGCCACCACCGCGGCATGCGCCGAATATGAGAACACGCCGGGATCGTGCGGCTTGTGGCCGGCCGTCGCGGTGAGACCGCCGGCATCGGCGTCGGCCGGCAATTCTTCGGGATGGTGATACCAGGCGCGGCCGATCTCGGAGAATTCGACGCTGCCTTGCGGGCCGTGGACGCGCCCGTTCTGGATCTGCACATCGGCTTCCTTGCATTGCAGGAGATGCGCGCCGATTTTCTTGATCGGCGCCGTCAGCGCGCGGCAGGCGTCCGCCACCGCGCCGCCGGTCGAAACCATCGAGCGCGACGTGTAGGTGCCGGTCCCGACGGGCGCCGATGAAGTGTCACCGTAGCGGACCGATACTTTGTTAGGGTCGATACCCAGCACTTCGTTCGCGACTTGCGCGAACACGGTTTCGTGGCCCTGACCGTGGGAATGCGAGCCGACTTCAAGCACCAGTTCGCCGTCGCCGGTGAGCCGCGCCACCGCCGGCTCCATCCCGGGAACAAGCTCGATGCCCCAGGCCGAATACCCGAACGGCCCCGTGCCATAGGCGGTCTGCTCGTAGAACGATGCAAAACCGACGCCGATCAGCCGGCCATGTCTGTCCGCTACTTTCTGCCCGGCACGCACCGCCGGCAGATCGATCAGTTCGGCAGCGCGCTTGAGCGCCGTGGCGTAATCGCCGCTGTCGAGCGTCTTTTTGGTAACCGACACGTAGGGCATCTGTGCAGGTTTGACGAAATTGCGCAGCCGCACTTCGAGCGGATCGATGCCGGTCGCCTCCGCGACGCCATCCATGACGATCTCGTGGCCGATGCAGGACAGCGGACGCGCGACGCCGCGGAACGGCTGACCAGCCGGCTTGTTGCTTACAACATTGAGGGCGCGGCCGCGAAACGTGCGGATGTCGTAGCAGCCCTGCATATTGCCCAGCGCCAAGCCGCCTTCGATGCCGGCCGGCCACGGCCACGGCGAGTAGGCGCCGGAATCGACCAGCACCTCGCAGTCTAGCGCCAGCACGCGTCCCTCGCTGTCCGCATAGCCGGTGATTCTGCACTCGTAGTCGCGGCAGGTGGCGTCACAGATCAGCGACTCGTGGCGATCCTGCACCCAGCGCACCGGCCGGCGCAGATGCTTTGCCGCCCAGGCGACGCACACCGTCTCACTTTCCACGTAGGTCTTCAGTCCGAACGAGGCGCCGACATCGGGCACGACCACGCGCAGCCGCCGTTGGCTGATGCGCAGCACCTGCGCCAGTCCGATCTGCAGCGGCACGGGCAGTTGATGCGCCACATAGACGACAAGCTCATCGAGCCGGCCGTCGTAATGCGCAACGGTCGCCCGGCCTTCGAGCGGCAGCGGGTGCATACGGTTCATGCGGAAGCTGCGCTCAACCACATGGGCCGCGGCGGACCTGGCGGCCGCGAGATCGCCGGCGTCCATCTTGATATCGACCAAAACGTTGTCGCCCCATTCGTCGTGCACGAATGGGGGCTTTTTCTTCTGCGCGTCCGCCATGGTGACGACCGGCGGCAACGGCTCGAATTCCACCTCGACGCGCGCGGCGAGATCTTCGGCTTCGCCCGCGCTCGCGCCCAGCACCATCGCGACCGGTTCGCCGACGTGGCGGACCTTGCCGGCGGCCAGAATCGGCCAGTCCGACGGCTTGAACCCCGGCAGCTTCGCCGTCGAGCGCATGCGACCGACACCGGCAAGATCGCCGGCGACGAAAACGCGCTGCTCCGCGCCTTCCGGCTTGCGCACCGCGACGATGCGCGCATGGGCGTGCGGCGAGCGCACGAAGGCTGCATGCAGCATGCCGGGCAGATTGATGTCGGCGCAGAACTGTCCGCGGCCTTGCAAGAAGCGCGCATCCTCAAGCCGTGGCAGCCGCGCACCGATTCCGAATTCGCGTCCCATCGCAGTCCTCAACGGGCTATTTGCAACGCCGGCTGCGCGACGGCATCCGGCTTGACCTGATCACTAAGCCATTCCGTTGCGGCCTGCACGCCGCCCGAGCCGTGCGCAATGCCAAGCGCGCGCAATCCCATCTCGATGGTGCCAAGCGTGCCAAGCACCATCGGCGCGTTGACGTGGCCCATATGGGCGATGCGGAAGGCTTTGCCATTCAGTTTGCCGATGCCGCGTCCGAGCACGACGCCACATTTCTCTTCGCAGTAGTCGCGCAACGCTTCGGGATTGCAGCCTTCGGCCATCAGCACGGTCGTCACCGTGTCGGACCGCTCCGCGGGTGCGATGATGTTGAACGCGAGCGTCCCCTTCCCGCTCCAGACCTCGACGGCGCGGCGCACGGTTTGGGCCAGCAGGCGATGGCGCAGGAAAACGTTGTCGAGCCCTTCAGCAAACAGCATGTCGAGCGCGGCGCGCAGCGCATACATCAAATGCTCGGGGGGCGTACCGGCATATTTCTGATAATGGGAATCGCCGTCGCGCGTCGTCCAGTCCCAGTATGGCGTGCGCAGGCCGGCCCTTTGGTGCGCGCGGTGGGCGCGATCGTTGGCCGCCACGAAGCTCAATCCAGGCGGCGCCATCAGCCCTTTTTGCGAGCCCGACATGGCAACATCGACGCCCCACATGTCCATGGCAAATGGCATGCAGCCGAGCGACGCCACCGCATCGACCATGAACAGCGCATCGTGTCGCGCCGCCTTAATGGCGTTGCCGGTCGCCGCGATGTCGTTGAACACGCTCGAACTGGTGTCGACCTGAACGGCGAGAACCGCCTTGATCGAGCCCGCCTTGTCCTCGCGCAGCCGGGCTTCGACCGCAGCAGGACGCACGGCGTGGCGCCAATCACCTTTCAGGATTTCAACGTCAACGCCAAGCCGGGCCGCGGCGTCGCCCCAATCGACGCCGAACTTGCCGCTTTCGAGGACAAGAATTTTGTCGCCGCGCGACAGCACATTGGTCAGCGCGGCCTCCCACGCGCCGTGGCCGTTGGCGATATAGATGTAGGAACGCGACGCGGTGCCGAACAAACGCGATATGTCGCGCAGCAGGGTGTCGGTCAGCGCGACCAGTGGCTTTGAATAAAGCTCGACCGCCGGCCGGTGCATCGCCGCCAGCACCTGGTCGGGGATATTGGTCGGCCCCGGCACCGCCAGGAATTCTCGGCCCGCGCGAACGCTCATGCCTTGTCTCCGCTGGCGGAATCTTACTCGTCGCGCGGCGCAGGGGCAATTTTTCGGCGGGTGGCCCAGAACGGGATCGGGCGGCCTATTCCACCCCTGCCCGCCCGATGGCGAAGTAGCGGAAATTGGCGCGCTTCATCTCGTCGGCGCGATAGATATTGCGCAGATCGACGATGACGGGACGCGCCATGGCGCTCTTGAGCCGGCCGAGATCGAGCGCGCGGAACTGGTCCCATTCGGTGGCAATCACCAGCGCTTCGGCGTCGGTGGCGGCCTCGTAGGCACTGCCGCAATACCCGATCGACGGGAGCGACGGCTTGGCCTGCTCCATGCCGGCCGGATCGTAGGCGCGCACCGTGGCGCCAAGATCCTGCAGCGCCGTGATCAAAGGGATCGCCGGCGAATCGCGCGTATCGTCGGTGTTTGGCTTGAACGAAAGCCCGAGCACCGCAATGGTCTTGCCGCGCACCGAACCGCCGAGCGCGGCGACCACCTTGCGCGCCATCGCACGTTTGCGCTGATCATTGACCGCGGAAACGGTTTCAACGATGCGCAGCGGTACGCCGTGGTCCTGCGCAGTCTTGATCAGAGCTGTCGCATCCTTGGGAAAGCACGAGCCACCAAAGCCCGGCCCTGGATGCAGAAACTTGCCGCCGATGCGGTTATCGAGGCCCATGCCGCGCGCCACGTCCTGCACGTCGGCGCCGACCTGTTCGCACAGATCGGCCATTTCGTTGATGAAGGTGATCTTGGTGGCGAGAAAGGCGTTGGAGGCGTATTTGATAAGCTCTGCGGTGCGCCGGCTCACATACAGCATCGGCGCGGCATTCAAATAAAGTGGCCGGTAGACATCCGCCACGACCTCTTTTGCGCGCGCGTTGTCGGTTCCGACCACGATACGGTCCGGATGCTTGAAGTCCTGGATGGCGGCGCCTTCGCGCAGAAATTCCGGATTTGAGACCACGGGCAGTTCGGCATCGGGCCGCAGGTCGCGCAAAATCTGCTCGATCTCGTCGCCGGTGCCGACTGGCACAGTCGATTTGGTTACCACCACGGCGTTCGCCCGAAGCAGCGGAGCGATGTCGCGTACCGCCTGATAGACGAAGCTGAGATCGGCATAACCGTCGCCGCGCCGCGACGGCGTGCCGACGGCGATGAACACGGCATCGGCTTCGGCGACGCTCGCCGTTTCAGCGGCAAAATCGAGCCGCCCTTGTTGCACGTTTGCATCGACCAATTCGGCGAGCCCGGGCTCGAAGATCGGAATTTCACCGGAATTGAGCGCAGCGACCCGACTCGCATCCTTGTCGATGCAGGTGACGCGATGGCCAAACTCGGCAAAGCAGGCACCGGAGACGAGCCCCACATAGCCGGCGCCAATCATGCAGACGCGCATCGCTCAAATCCCCGTTTTCTCAGACTGCGCTGCTCGGCGGCGAAGCCGCCTCGCCCCGCGCTGTTGCTGAGCCCCTTCGTAGCAACGCCATCCAGCGGCGGCCAAACAGCACGAGAACCAAGACCCCGTATACAGCCCCGCCGACCATCGTCAGCACCAGCAGTTCTGATTCGTTGCGGAATCTTGACAATGACGACAACAGCTTTGTGACAGCCGGCACGGCGACGGCCAGCAGCACCGCCATGGCGATGCCGGCCACCGCGAGCCGGCCGAGCGAGGCCTTCAGATCCCGGTCGGCCGCAATGAAACCCGCGCGTCCAGCGAGCCACAGTACCAGCAGAAAGTTGATCCAGGCGCCGATCGAGGTCGCCAGCGCCAGCCCAACCTGGGCTAGCGGCCCCATCAGCGCGACTTTCAGCACGATGTTGACCGCAGTGCCGGTCAGCGCCGCCTTGACCGGCGTCGCGGTGTCGCCGCGGGCAAGGAATGGCGCGACGACGCTGCGAATGAGCACGAACGGAACGAGCCCAATCGTATAGGCCATCAGCGTGGTCGCAGCGGCGTGCGCATCGACGGCGTTGAAGCGGCCGCGCATGAACAGGCCGCGCATGATGATCTCGGGCATGATCAAAAAGGCGACCACGCAGGGGATGCCGAGCAGCAGCGCAAACTCGATCGCTCGATTCTGTGCCGAACGCGCGCCGGCGTCGTCGCCGGACGCAAGCCGCCGCGTCATCTCGGGCAGCAACACCGTACCCACCGCAATGCCGATCACACCGATCGGCAACTGATCGATGCGGTCTGCGTAATACAGCGCCGAGATGGCGCCCGTCGACAAAAAGCTGGCAATGATGGTGTCGGCGAACAGCGCGAGCTGGGTGCCGGCGGAGCCGACGGTCGCGGGCAACAATGCTTTGAAGAAGCGGCGCACGTCCTCGTCGAAGCGGAGCGCCCGAAACCACGTCATCACACCGCATTTCAGAGTGTCGCCGCCGACCAGCAGTGCCTGCAGCACACCGGAGATCAACACGCCCCAGGCCGCCGCATAGCCGGGACCGGGGAAATAAAAGGCAAGCGCCAGCGTCGCCATCATCGCGACGTTGAGCAGGATCGGCGCGGCTGCGGCGGCGGCGAAGCGATGCAGCGCGTTTAGCATACCGCCCCACAGCGTCACCAGCGTGATCAGGAGCAGATACGGAAACGTGATTCGGGACAGCGACACCGCGAGCGCGAACTGCCGCGGCTCGCGCGAAAAGCCGGGGGCCAGCAGGTCGATCACCTGCGGCGTAAACAGCAGCGCGACGACCAGCAGCACGACCTGCGTTTCGACCAGCAGCGTGAAGATACGGTCGCTGAATGCCTTTGCGGCCTCGGGTCCCTCCTGGGTCCGGACGCGCGCATAAGCCGGGATGAAAGCGGCATTGAAGGCGCCCTCGGCAAAAATCGCGCGGAAATGGTTGGGTAGCCGGAACGCAACAAAAAACGCGTCGGCGGCGGGACCGGCGCCGAGGATCGCCGCCAGCATGATGTCGCGCAAAAAACCGGTCAGGCGCGAGAGCAGCGTATAGCCGCCGACGGTGAGAATCTTTTTGAACATCGGTCCCTGGGCTGCCATCGCAGCGCGCGCCGATCAATAGTCTAAAGTAATTCACGGCGCGATGACGGCGCACGTCTGGAGCGGGCGGCGGCAAAGTCGTGTCGGTCCTGGCGATATCCCGCAACTTAAAATCCAAGTCTGCGTGATGCCAAACTAATAGTATTTTCTTCTTTTTTTGTGACTCAAGATTGGCAATCGAGAAATTTCATTCTATTTCAGCGCCGGGGTTTTCGTGGTGAGGCCGTTTGATGTCCGATACTGCTTCGGTTGACGAAAGGCCGCCACAGTCGCGCGGCCGAGACGGCGCCATCCCCCGTGCCGCCGCGCCATGGGACACCGAATCTGCAACGGCCGAAGCCCAGACGCTGGCGGCGGCACTGCCATCTCTCGATCTGTTTAAGCGATTGACGGCAATCCGCGGGCACTTGCCGGGCCGCGTCATCTTCACCACCAGCTTTGGCCTCGAAGACCAGGCCATTACGCATGTCATTTTTTCGCAAAATCTCGCCATCGACGTCGCGACGCTCGACACCGGGCGTCTGTTCCCGGAAACCCACGAAGTCTGGGCCGAGACCGAAGCGCGTTACGGCCGGCGTGTCGCGGCGTTCACGCCGTCGCGCGGCAGTCTTGAGGCGTTGATTGCTCAGCAGGGCATCGGCGGCCTGCGGTCCTCAGTCACCGCCCGGCTCGAATGCTGCAATGTCCGGAAAGTCGCCCCGCTTGATCGCGCGCTGATCGGCTGCGCCGGCTGGATCACCGGTATGCGTGCCGATCAATCGGCCGGAAGGGCGCGGCTCGCATCGGTTGCGTTCGACGAGCGGCGCCGCCTCGTCAAGGTAAATCCCCTGTTTGACTGGACGCGTGAACAGACTTTGGCCTTCGTGCGAGCCCATAAGGTTCCCTACAATCGCCTCCATGACCGCGGCTTTCTCTCAATCGGCTGCGCTCCCTGCACGCGCGCGGTAACGCAGGGCGAGCCCGAGCGCGCCGGCCGCTGGTGGTGGGAGCAGTCCGACAAGAAAGAATGCGGCCTGCACAGCGAAGCCATCTGATACGCGACAAACCACCGTAAACCGCATAGAAACACCGCAGTGCCAATAATGGACGCGCTCCCCGGATTCACCGCTTACCCCGAAAATACTGGCGAAATTATCGTGACTGAGCAGGCAGCTCATGAGCCCGCGGCGGCGCTCTCCCATCTCGATCAGCTTGAGGCTGAGAGCATCCACATTATTCGCGAGGCAGTAGCGGAATCCGACAGTCCGGTATTGCTCTATTCGATCGGCAAGGATTCTTCCGTCCTGCTGCATCTGGCGTTGAAGGCGTTCTATCCCGGCAAGCTGCCATTTCCGCTGCTGCACATCGACACGACCTGGAAATTTCGCGAGATGATCGCGTTCCGCAACGCACGCGCGCAGGAGCTTGGCCTCAAACTGATTGCGCACACCAATCGCGACGGCCTTGCGCGCGGCATCAATCCGATCGACAGCGGATCTAAGCTGCACACGGACGTGATGAAGACCCAGGCGCTGCGCCAGGCGCTCGATCAGCACGGCTTCGATCTCGCCCTCGGCGGCGCCAGAAGGGACGAAGAGAAGTCGCGCGCCAAAGAACGCGTGTTCTCTTTTCGCAGCGCTCACCATGTCTGGGATCCCAAGCGCCAGCGGCCGGAGCCATGGCGCATCTACAACGGCCGCAAGCGCGGCCGCGAAAGCTTTCGAGTGTTTCCGCTCTCGAATTGGACCGAGCTCGATGTCTGGCTCTACATCCAGCGCGAGCGGATTCCGGTCGTGCCGCTTTATTTCGCGGCGCCGCGTCCGGTGGTGGTGCGCGACGACACGCTCATCATGGTGGACGACGAGCGACTACCGCTTGCGCCCGGCGAGGAGGCGCAGATCAGAATGGTGCGATTTCGCACGCTAGGCTGCTATCCGCTCACGGGCGCGATCGAGAGTGAGGCGCAGACAGTCGATGCCGTGATCGCGGAGACGTTGGCGGCCCGACACTCGGAACGGCGTGACCGCGTCATCGATCATGACGGTTCCGCATCGATGGAGCAGAAAAAGCAGGAAGGCTATTTCTGATGAACATGCATTCGCGGCCCGGCGAACGCATGCCCGGCGAACCGCCTTATGGACGGACGCAAGATCTGTTGCGTTTTGTGGCCTGCGGCTCGGTCGACCACGGCAAATCGACGCTGCTGGGTCGTCTGCTTTACGAGTCGAAACAACTGTTTACGGACCAGCTCGAAGCGCTGGCTGCGGATTCGCGCAAGTACGGCACGCTGGGCGAGGAGCTTGACTATTCGCTGCTGCTGGACGGACTTGCGGCCGAGCGCGAACAGAACATCACCATCGACGTGGCCTATCGGTTCTTCTCGACCCCGCGTCGCAAATTCATCGTCATCGACACGCCGGGCCACGAACAATACAGCGCCAACATGGCGACCGGCGCCTCGGTCGCGGACTTGGCGTTGGTCTTGGTGAGCGCCAACGAGGGTCTGACGCGGCAGACCAGGCGGCACATCGCGATTGTCGGCATGCTCGGCATCCGAGACGTTGTCCTCGTCGTCAACAAAATGGATAGCGCCGGCTGGCGTCACGACACGTTTCGCGCGCTGGAAGCGGAATTTCGCGAGATCGCGGCTGATTCTGGCATTGGCAACGTCGTCGCCATCCCGGTCGCGGCGAAGACCGGCGACAATATCGCTGTGCGTTCGCCACAGATGCCGTGGTATCGCGGCGCGACGCTGCTCGACTATCTGGAGCATGCCGAGCCCGCACGCACGGGCGCGTCAGGACCGCTGCGCCTGCCGATTCAACTGGTCAACCGGCCCGACGAGCAGTTCCGCGGCTATAGTGGTTTGATCACCAGCGGGGCGGTCGAGGTCGGCACGCCGGTACAGCTTTTTCCGTCCGGCGTCGGTTCCTGCATCGCGCGCATCGTCACGTACGATGGCGATCTCGTCCACGCGGAGGCAGGCCAGTCGGTGACACTGACTTTTGCAGATCACATCGACGCCTCGCGTGGCGACATTATTGCGGATACCGACCAACCCCCGATCGTGACACAGCGGATCGGCGCGCGAATATTCTGGATGGGGGCGCGGCCATTGCAGGCTGGGCAGAGATACCTGGCCAAGCTCGGCACGCGCACCGTGACAGCGACGGCCGGTCCGGATTTGACGGTGACAGACCTCGACCAACGGCGCTCCGTCACGACCCAGGCGATCGCGCAGAACGCAATCGGAATGTGCACGCTGGAGTTTGACCGCCCGGTTGCCGTTGATCGCTACGCCGAGTGCCGGGACACGGGCAGCTTCATCCTGATTGACCCGGAAAGCTTCGATACCATCGGCATGGGCTGTATCGAACAGATAGACCCGTCACCCTGAGCACGGCCAACCGACGCTCAGTTCGCCAGGTGCTCGCGGACGGCGGCGATGATGCGATCCTGGACCGGCGGTTCCAGATAAGCGTGCATCGGCAGGCTGATCACTTCATCGGCCAGCCGCTCGCTCACCGGCGCACCGCTATCGGCAACAGGATAGCGGCTATACGCCTCCTGCAGATGCAGCGGCTTACGGTAGTAGATCGCAGTCGGAATGCCCTGCGTCTTCAGCGCCGCCGCGAGGCTGTCGCGCCGGCCGGGCGCAAGGCGGATCGTGTACTGCGCCCATATCGACGTCGATTCGTTGCCGACCCGTGGCACAGTCGCGATATCAGCGAGCACTTCCGAATAGCGCGCGGCGACGCGATTGCGCGCGACAATTTCCTCCGGGAAAATCTTGAGTTTCTCGATCAGCACCGCGGCCTGGATCGAATCGAGCCGTCCGGTGATGCCGATACGCGCGGCGTCGTATTTATCGACCGCGCCCTCGCCGTGAACGCGCAGGCTTCTGATGCGCGCCGCCAGCGCGTCGTCGTCGGTGAAAACTGCGCCGCCGTCACCGTAGCAACCGAGCGGCTTCGCCGGGAAAAAGCTGGTCGCAGTCGCGGCCGCAAGCGCGCCGAGCTTTTTGCCGCGGTAAGTCGCACCGAACGCCTGCGCGGCGTCATCGAGAATGAGCAAGCCGTGCTCGGCTGAAATAGCGGCGATTGCGTCGTGGTCGGCGGGCAGGCCGAACAGATCGACCGGGATCACGGCGCGCGGCTTGAGCCCGAGCCGTTTCGCGGTCGCGATCGCGCTGCGCAAACTGTCGGGATCGAGATTGAATGTCTCGGCCTCGATATCGGCCATGACCGGTGTCGCGCCAAGCAACGCCACCATCTCGGCCGTGGCGCAGAACGTGAAAGACGGGCAGATCACCGCGTCGCCCGGGCCGATGCCCCAGGCCATCAGTACGAGCAGCAGCGCGTCGGTTCCGCTCGAGCAGCCGATGACGTGCCGCGCGCCGCAGAACGCCGCAAGATCGGCTTCGAGCGTACGGACTTCGGGACCCTGAATGAACTGGCAGTGCTCCAGAACGCGCGCGACGGCGGCGTCGATAGCCTGGCCGAGCCGGCGCCGCTGCGCCGCGACGTCGATGAAGGGAATTGAACTCATGATCTAGCCGACAACCCGGCGCGGTCCCTTGCGGTGCGGCTCGGCCTGCGGGGCGCGCGCTTCGAGACAGCGAATGGCGATCTCAAGGCTCGCGACCGCTTCCTCGCCGGTCACAGCCGGGCGCTCGCCAGTCCGGATCGCATCGAGGAAGGCCACCAATTCGGCGCGTAGCGGTTCGGCGTATCCGACCGAAAGATGCCGCATCGAATAGCTGCCGTCGGGCTGAAAGCCGAAACATTCGGTGACCTGCAGCGTCAGGAGATCGGCGATCAGATATTTGTCGCGCGTGGCGATGTGAATGTTGCGCGCCTTGAACGGCGTCAACCAGTTGGTGTTGATGTGGGCAAGCACGCCGGAGGCAGTGCGGAACTGCAGCAATGCGATGTCCTCGCGCTCGGCGATGGCGCTCGACATTTGCGGCTGGATTTCCACGATCTCGGATTCGGTGAACCAACGAATGAGATCGATGTCGTGCACGCCGAGATCGATGACGACGCCGACATTCGACATGCGCGGCGGAAACGGGCCGACCCGCGTGATCGCGATCGAGAGAATGTCCTGATTTTTAATAGCCCGCTTGACGGACTGGACGGCCGGATTGAAGCGCTCGACGTGCCCGGCCATGAGCGTCACGCCGGCGCGGCGTGCGGCCGCAACGATAGCCCGGCCTTCGGCCACGGTGGACGCAAGCGGCTTTTCGACCAGAACGTGCACACCGCGGGAGATACATTTCAGCGCGATATCGTGGTGCAGGTGAGTTGGCGCCGCGATCGTGACCGCACCAACCCCGCTGTCGAGCAGTGCATCGACGTCGTCGAAGCCGGCGCAGCCGAGCGTATCGGAGACGAAATCACGCCGCTTGCGGTCAGGGTCGGCGACGCCCACCAGTTCGACGCCAGGAATGTCTGAGAGCACCCGGGCATGGTTCGAGCCCATGACACCGACGCCCACCACCCCGATCCGCAATGTGTCGTTCCCCGCCACTTCGAAACCTCACCCCAAGCTTCGCAGGATGCCTGCGCCGTAGCCGACCCCAGAACCTCACCTAGCATGGTCCGGCGCGGCTGGCGACCGGCGGGGGACGGAACTCGAACACATTTTGCTTCCGAGACTTACGGTTTGTGCCGCGGTCGAGAGCCGGCGATCAGCCGTTTGAGCAATCCGGCCGACCAGGCCCGGCGGCCTCAACGCCACCCCTACCGGGATAGAACTTGTCTCTGCACTGCTTTTGCCGGAGCAACTACAGCGCCCGTATCAGTCTACCGGTTCAGCGCCGGTGATAGTCGTCTTCGAAGCGGACGATGTCGTCCTCGCCCAGATACGAGCCGGTCTGGACCTCGATCAGTTCAAGATCGATCTTGCCAGGATTTTCCAGGCGATGGCGCGCACCGCCCGGCACATAGATCGATTCGTTCTCGTGCAGGATTTTGACCGTGTCGTCGATCGTCACCCTGGCAGTGCCGCGAACAACCACCCAGTGCTCGGCGCGATGATGATGCATTTGCAACGACAGCCGCCCGCCCTGTTTGACGACGATGCGTTTGACCTGAAAGCGCTCACCCTGGTCGAGCGACTGATACGAGCCCCACGGGCGATGCACTTTGATGTGGTCTTCGGTTACCGCTGGAGCGACGTCCTTGAGCTTTTGCACGACGCGCCGCAGGCCGTCGCCGTCCTCGCGCCGCGCAACCAGAACAGCGTCGGCGGTTGTCACCACGACAACGTTCTGCAAACCGTAGAGCGCGACGAGCTGCTTGTCGCTGGCCACATAACAACCGCAGGCATCGACGAACAGCGCCGAACCCTGCGCAGCGTTGTCGGCCGCATCACGCGCCGACAGCTCCCAGACCGCCTGCCAGGAGCCGACATCGGACCATCCATACGATACCGGCATCACCGCCGCGTGTTTGGTGCGCTCCATCACCGCGTAGTCGATTGATTTCGCGGTCGCACGCGCAAAGGCTGCAGTGTCGAGGGTCACAAAACCTAGATCATTCCCGGCGGCCTCGACGGCGTCGGTTATTGCCGCAGCGCTGTCCGGCTCGAACGCGCGGTATTCGTCTAGTAACAGTTCGGCGCGGAACAGAAAGTTTCCGCAATTCCACAAATATCCCTCGCCGACGTAAAGCTGCGCTGTCGCGGCATCCGGTTTCTCGACGAAACGCTCGATGGCAAAAATATCTGGCCCGATCGCGGCGCCGGCACGGATGTAACCGTACTCCGTCGCCGGGCGGGTCGGGCGCACGCCGAACGTGACAATGCGGTTGTCGGCGGCGGCCTGCGCGGCCGCGGCGCAAACCTTGGCGAAGGCCGGGGCATCGGTCACGACGTGATCGGCAGCCAACGCGACCACGATGGCATCCTTGGCGCGGTGGCGCGCGAATTCGCTGCCGGCGACAATGGCCGGTCCTGAATCACGCCGCATCGGTTCAAGCAGAATATCGGCTTGCACCCCGATCGCGGCGAGTTGCTCCGCGACAAGAAAACGATACTGGCCGTTGGTGACGATAATCGGCCGTCCGAACAGGGCCGGATCGGACACGCGACGAATGGTTTCCTGAAACGTCGAATAGGAACCAAACAGTGGGAGGAACTGCTTGGGCCTGTTTTCGCGCGATGCCGGCCAAAGCCGGGTGCCGGCGCCCCCGCACATGATCAAAGGAATGATCGGATTGGCCATATCGCCCTGCCTTCGCGGCCGCATCGCGCGCCGAACATCGTTTCAGTTTAGCGTAAAATACTGAATGAATTTTCCCGCCTGACCGGGCGAGACCAGGTCCCGGGCGGCGCGTAGCATCGCGCTACCGCGGCTGCTCACTGCGCCTTGATACGCAAAAATGCGAACCACACCATGCGCAGCAGGAGAAGACCGTGGCGGAATCGGGAAATCTGCGTTTCGCCATAGGTGCGGCTCGCGTAGCGGATCGGAACCTCGACGATCTTCAAACTCAGCTTTGAGGCGCCGAAGATCAGGTCGAAATCGCCGAACGGATCGAAATCGCCGAAATAGCTCCGCCCGGCCTTGAGCCGCAGATAGTCGCTCCGGCGCAGCACCTTGGTGCCGCACAGCGTGTCGGTAAAGCGCTGCCCGAGCAGCCAGCTGAAGGTCTGCGAAAACATCTTGTTGGCGATCAGATTGAGAAACCGCATGGCCTGGTCTTCGAGCGGATACACCAGCCGCGTGCCATTGACGAACTCGCCCTTGCCAGACTCGATTGCCTGCCAGAATTTCGGCAGTTGCTCGGGCGGCACAGTGAGATCGGCGTCCAGGATCATCAGCACGTCGCCCTGGGCGATATCGAAAGCGGTGTAGACCGCGTCGGCCTTGCCCTTGCCGGGCTGATGCAGCGCCTTGATGTCGAGCTGCGGGTTGGCCTTAACCACGCGCTCGATCTCGCTCCAGGTATCGTCGCTCGAATGTCCCTCGACGAAAATGATTTCGAGTATATCGGCGAAACGCGGCATCCGGCGAATCGCCGGTTCGATGTTGCCGCGCTCGTTGCGCGCCGGAATAACGACCGTTGCGCTCCGCGGCGGCGGACCGAGCCGCCGCAGCGAACGGCATACCGTGTAATGGCGCAGACAGAGCAGATTGAAGAGCGGCAGCGGCGCGATGAACCGGTTGATCAGCCGTCCCAGTCCGAACAGCCGCAATGGCGACAGCAATCGGCGTTCGCTTTTCACCGCTTCGAAATCGGCGAGTTCGGCAAGCGCATGCACATCGGCAAGCGCGAGCACGTTCTGCGGTGGCTGCGGCATCTTGAGCTTTACCCATTCAGCCAGCTTCAGCAGTGGATGCCAGAAATGCGAGAAGTAGCCGACAATGAGCCGCGTTTCGCGCGTGCAAAGGCTGTGCAGGTTCTCGAACATGAGCTGACAATCGTCGAGCGAACCAAGCGTGTCGACGACGACGATGAAATCAAAGGGACCGGGCAACGATCGCACGAATTCGGCAGACTCGATGTCGCCAGTCTGAAACTGAAGTCCCGGATAAGCCCGCCGCGCCTCCTCGATGGCCTCCCCGCTCAGATCGACGCCGACGCCGAACGACGGCTTGAGCGCCGCCAACAGCTCGCCGGTAGAGCATCCGAGTTCGAGGACGCGGGAGCCCTCAGGAACCAGGAACCTGAGGAAATGCATGTCCTCGCCATGGAAGAATGCGGCGCGCTGTCGCCACTTGGCGCGCTGGGCCGCGCTGGCGTCGGCATAACGGCGCACTTCTTCCTTATGCACCGACAATGTCGTGGACGGTACTACGTTACTCATCGGCCCTGCCTTAGGAAACTGGTGCAAGCTGTCAAACGGAATTTACTGATGCTGATCCCGACATCCGCGTTGCTTCTGGATAATTAAGTGCGTAGCTCAAGGGGCACACCGCCCACGGTCGGCGACGGCCGTAATGGCCGCGGCAGAACTCGTGGCAATCTCCACAATGAAGTGCGAATTCGCCAGCGCCAACGCCGCTTGTCGGTCGCGCTGGTCCGCCGCGACCAAAGTCCCGCCCCGCAGACCAGCGGCTGCCCCGGCGGCCAAATCGTGCACCCTGTCACCGACAATCCAGGACCGCGCCAAATCGAGATTCATCCCGCTGGCGGCAGCCAATATCATGCCCGGACTGGGCTTGCGCCAAGGATGATCGCCGACCCGCAACGGGCCGGTTCCGTCGCCATGATAGGCACAGGCAAGTACACCATCGAGATGGGCGCCGGCGGCCGCCAAATGCGCGGCCACTCCCGCCTGCACAGCATGAAAACCGTCCCAATCGTAAAGGCTACGCGCGATGCCCGGATTGATTTGTCACCACGACGACGGGAACCTTAAGCGCATTGCAACGGGCAATCGCCGCCGCGACGCCTTCCAGCATCCGCACATCCTCGGCACGACCGACAAAACCGGTATCAGCGTTGATGACGCCGTCGCGGTCCAAAAACAGGGCCGGCCGCGCAGTCTGGCCTGACGGCGCCAGCTCGCACCACAGGCCAATGTCACGATCCATCCTCACTTCCAATCTCGACAGCAACCGACATTCAAACAAACAAATAAATTTGTCCTTGGCAACAAGGCAATGATCACGCCATTCCCGCAGCGGGGACAGGCGATTCCGCCAATCGGGTCCTCAGTAACCGGCCGCGCCTCCACCGCCGAACAGATCACGTTCGACCAGTCCGCAGATCGCGTGAGCGGCGACAATGTGGATCTGCTGAATGAGCGGCGTCTCGTTGGCGGGCGCGGCGAGATAATGGTCGCAGAACGCCTTCATGTCACGTTCGCCGGCGCCACTGAAACCTATGGTCTTGACGCCAATGGTGCGCGCGGCCTGCAGCGCCGCGATGATGTTCGGAGAACGGCCCGACGTTGAGATGGCGATAAACACGTCGCCGGGACGGCCGAGCCCGCGTATCTGACGCTCAAACGCGCGATCGAAGCCATAGTCGTTGCCGATGGCCGTGAGCACGGACGAATCGGTCGTGAGCGCGACCGCGGGCAGCGGGTTGCGGTCGAAATTGAGCCGCGACAGAAACTCCCCGGCAATATGCTGGGCGTCGGCAGCGCTGCCGCCATTACCCGCGAGCAGAAGTTTGCCGCCGTGGCGGAAGCTCCTGGTAATCGCTTCCGCAATGGCGTGGATCGCGCCGCGCAACTCAACATCGTCCGCTGCACGATCGAGTGTCTCGCAGGACCGGCGGAAATGCGCCGCGACCATATCGTCAGGTTCACGCATGAGATGATTCGCTCTCGTGGATTGCGGTCAATATATGTGACATGGCACCGCAATGCGAACAGACGTCATGCAGAACGGCAATCCTGCGCCGTCGATCTTGAGTCCTAGAACTGGCTTCCAGCCGCCAGAGAATCTGGCCCCAGTGTGCGCAGGCTCAGCTGGAGATTGAAGCCGGTATTCTGTACGGGCGTTGCGGTTCCGTTGTAGGCGTAGCCGGTGAAATAGTTAAGGGCAAACATGAGGCAATCGTCAACGTAGCCAAGTCCAACCCGCGTTTGATTGAACTGGTGTACGACCAGATCGTAACTCGCGGACCCAAGCACGACCCAGTTGCTCGTAAGCTTGTAGGTGGCGCCGGTAAGGAAGCCCTCGCGCCGGTTCAGGAAGCCGAGGGCAGGCTGCGCCGCATAGTCTCCGTAAAGCATATACACGCCCCAGCGGTCGAAATTGGCGCGAGTTTCCAGTTCGAGCCGCTGCATCGCCAGCGTGGCTTCGTCGAAGCGCGCTCGGGCGAGGAACATGTAGGTGGAGTTCGGCTGGTATGAAATACGCCCGACATAGTCGGAAATATTGGTGTTGAGGCCGCTGTCGAGGCCGGTATTGGTGATATCGCCGACACTGTACGAATTCAGACCATAGAGCTGATAAGACTGGCCGAACAGCGCATTCAGCGAACCGGCGTCATTGAACTGAGCGGTATATTGCATGCCCGCATTCAGACGGCCGCCACCCTCTACGCGATCCCAGCCGGAGAATTTGTTGACCGAGAACAAATTCGTATCGTCGAAATTCAAACTCTGCGCATCCTCGTTCGGGAACTGCCCGATACTGGACTCGTTTGGACGCAGGATAAGCTGGGCGATCGGCTCGACGGTCTGCGTGCCCCAGGGCTCGACGTCGATCAGCGGATAGCGATATTCGAGGCCGGCGACCGGCATAATGCGCGACAGCTCATGTTCACCGGGAGCAATATAGTTCGCCACGCCCGGCTGGTTGTCGACGTTGAGCGAGGCCACATCGCCGCGCAGCTGGAAGAACGGCGTGAACATCTGGCCGTCGCTGGTAACCACGGTGCGCTTCCAATCGACCTCGGCAGAGGCTCGCGAATAGTCTCCGGGAATACCGCGCAGCAGGCAGTTGGACTTGTTCAGCAGCGCTGCGTTCGTCGTCTCCGCCATACCGTTGGCGCAGATGCCCTGGGCGACCGCGGCCGGGCTGATCGGATCGTAACTTGCTTCCTGACGGCTCAGGCTGGTGATGTTGATCTTGTAACTCAGCTCGCCGCCCATCACCTGTTCGGGCAGTGTCTTGGAGTAATCCAGGACCGGCGCGATGATCGGCAACTGCTTTTGCTGATCAAGCTCCGAATAGCCCGTGTAGTAGATCGAGCGAATATCGAAGTAGCTGGTCGCACCGCGTCCCGCGAGATAAAGCTGGGATATTCCCTCGCCGGACTCGCTGGTGCTGGTGTGGAACGGGTCGAGATTCGAGCCGTTGAACTGACCCAGCGAATAGTCGGTGATAAAGGTGGGATCTGATACCAGCACGCCGGTCCAGCCCCAGACCCACTGAGGGGTGAGATCGAACTGGCCAGCAGTCAGCACTACACCGCGGAATGACTGTGTTGCCTGCGAGCCGGCGCCATATTCGGAGGCGAAGTAGCTTGGATCCTGCTGGAAGATTCCCGCAGCTTTGATGCTGTAGGCCCCGTTGATCAGCCTTTGATTCCATTCCGCTCCCAACAACAAGCCCTGCTTCGTCATATATTTCGGATACAGCGTCAGGTCGTAATCTGGCGCCAAATTCAGATAGTAGGGGGTTGTAATGCTGTATCCGTACGCGGAGCTGTAACCCAGCGTCGGATAGAGAAAACCGCTCTTGCGCTTCACCGTCGTGTCCGGGGTCGACATGAACGGGAAATACGCGACCGGCAGGCCGAACAAATCGACGGTCGCGTCTTCGAAATAGATCATCTTCTCGCTGTCGGAGTGGATGATGCGCGCGGCCTTGACCTGCCATTCCGGCGGCTTGCTCGGGTTGTCTTTGCAGGGTTCGCAGGCGGTATAAACACCGTTTTGCAGCACCGTGTAATTGCCTTGCGAGCGATCCGCGCGCTCCGCGGCATAGCGGGTGTCATCCGGCGCTTCGAGACGCAGCGAATCGACGAACCCGTCGCGATAATCGTCAGTCAGATTGATGACTTGGCCGTAGGTGATGCGGCCGCTCGCCTCGGTCAGCCGGGCATTGCCCTCGGCGCGCAGGCGTTTGGTTTTCTGGTCGTAGACGACTTTGTCGGCCTCGATCGTCGCGCCGCCGTAGTAGATCTGCACGTGCCCGACCGCCGCAACGCTATCGTTCGAATAGTCGTATTTGATCTCATCCGCCTGGACGAGCATCGGGGAATTGGCCGGCACCGGTGGCGAGGCAGGCGTCTTATTCCGATTTGGGAAATGCAGTTCGTTGGGGTTGCCCACTTGGCCAAGAGGGGTCTGGGCCAAAGCGGAGGAAGCAGCGAATCCAAGCACGATCGCTCCGGCGGCAAGCGCAAGAGCACCATGGCGTAGTCGCCACCCCGGCCGACGGGCATCCCCGCAGTCCGTCACTAAACGTGCTCCCCAGCAAAATACGCCATTGGCGCCGACCGGTTACCCGGATCAGCACCGCCGAAACGTCCGAAGAGGCTGCATCCCCTAGCACCGTGTGGTGGGCTCAAATGATGGCTTTGCCAAGGCAAAGGCCCTTGAAAACAAACAAGAATTAGTTCTTGAACATGCACAAGAATTAGTAAAAGATGATGGGTCTGCTTGCTGTGGCCGCCATTGCGGCGTCAGGGGCGCCCTTCGCTAAAACTAGGCGTCCCGGAACACGTATTACGTGCCGGCGACGAAGAATGACGCTAACCGGTTGCGGATGTTGTCAGCGATCATCGAGACGGCCCGGTCTTCGGCATTGAGCCACGCGCGCTGTTGGGCAAACCGTTGTGCCGAACCAGGAATATCGAACGACGCCCGTCCAAAGGTCGATGAGGTGAGGACGACCTTGCCGGTGGCAATCTCGATCAGGCTGTAGGACACGTTGACCGCCGACACCTGCGTGTCGGCCCGGCCGCTGGCGACATCGACGATGACGGTCTGGATCCCGCTGTTGATACCGTTGACCTGCAGCCGATAGAGCGGCGCCCCAGGTACGGCCCCATTATTGAATTCCGACACCAGCTCATTGCGCAACTCAACCGCGAGCCGGGACTCCGGATGCCCATTGGCAGCCGGGATCTGTGCCACATCGACCGCGGCAAGCTTGTCGCGCACCGAGTTGCCCGCGGCCAGCGGTTGATTGCCGTAGACCGGCTGAAAGCACGCCCCATTGAGCGCCCCCAAGCCGACGACAAAGGCGACGCGAATGAGTTGCTTCGGAACAGCGATTCCCTGGCCCCAGCGCTTCGGCACCGAATCCCCCAGCCCACACTCGGGTAACGCAGAAATCTTAACACCTATACATACCTTGCAACCTATGATGCAAGGCAGCGGCTACCGCGCATCGCCGTCACGGACGGCAGCAGGCAGGTCAGCCGCGGTCTTATTTCCGCGCCTAATCGACGCGAGAAGACGGGACGATGACGGCGACAACGTGGCGGCATGGCCGCGGCGCGGCCAGTACGGGGCTGCAGTTTGCGGCACTGTTGAGTGCGGCCCTTGCGCTGGCACAATGCAGCGTCGTGCCACTCGAAAATGCTGCGCAGCCTCCCCCTCCGGCAAATTATGGCGCGCTCGTCGCAAACACATTGAGAGGGATTAAGGGCTTTGCCGGTTACAGCGATTTCCAGATTTCCGGCCTGCGCTGGGCCCATACGTCCAGCGGATGGAACTGGCTCGCCTGCGTGCGTTTCGCCGACCGTGGCCGGCAGCGCTTCTATACGTTTTTTCTCGACACCGGCGGCGTCCTCGGCTCACGCTACGACGTGCGTACGGATCAATGCGCGGCGCAGCAATATGCGCCGCTTGATTTGCCGACGGGCACGATCGCGGCGCCGTTGATGGCGCCGCCACAGAGTGGCGGCCCCGCGCCGCCACCGTTATCGTTTAATCCGCAGCAACCGATCTATTAGCTATCCGCGACGAGCCAGACGCTCAAGGCTTTCTGCGAACGCGCCCCGATGGCTTGCGTGGCGCGCCGCGCAAAATCCTGCCGGCCACGGCATCGAGCTTTTTCAGAAGCCTTGCATCCCGCGCTTCTGGCGCCGTAATCAGTGCGTTGTCGAGCGCGCGGTCGGAGCCGATCGGACACGGCTCGTGTTCGCGCGGGAAATCGCGGGCAAGGCGCGCGACCAGGCGCTTGGCCTTCTCCGCATTGGCGAGCAGCACCTTGATGATGTCCTGCACGGTGACGGCATCGTGGTCGGGATGCCAGCAATCGAAGTCGGTCACCATGGCGACCGTCGCGTAGCAAATTTCTGCCTCGCGCGCGAGCTTGGCCTCCGGCATGTTGGTCATGCCGATGACCGAATAGCCGAGATTCTTGTAGGTCAAGCTCTCGGCCAGGCTGGAGAATTGCGGCCCCTCCATGCAGACGTACGTGCCGTCGCGCACGACACCAATGCCCTCCGCCATCGCCGCCTCGGCGAGATGGATGCGCAGCCGCGGCGACACCGGATGCGCCATCGACACGTGGGCAACGCAGCCTTTGCCAAAAAACGAACTTTCCCGCTTATGCGTGCGGTCGACAAACTGATCGATCAGCACAAAGGTGCCCGGCGGCAAATCTTCCCGAAACGAACCGCATGCCGACAACGAAACCAGGTCGGTCACTCCCGCGCGTTTGAGCACGTCGATATTTGCGCGGTAATTGATATCGGATGGCGAAAGCCGATGGCCCGTATCATGGCGCGGCAGAAACACGATCGGCAGCCCCATCATTTCACCGATGCGCAAGGCGGCCGACGGCTCACCCCAAGGGCTCGCAATTTTTCTGGAGCGGACTTTTTCCAAGCCGGGCAGATCGTAAACACCCGAGCCGCCGATGATACCGAGAACCGCCTTCGTCATCACGCCCCCAACGCTTATTGTCCCTAGGGCGCGCCGTCGCCGCCAGTTCGCGCTTCATGGAAATCCGGCACGGCCTCGCGCAAAAGACTGACGATCGCACCGCGCTCGCTGTTATCGAGTCCGCCCTTGAGCTTCGCAACCCATTCGCGCACCGCCTCGATCGACGGACAGACCGGCTTCGCCGCGACGACGCCCGCAATGCCGACATCAACGCTCGGCTCCTCGCGTGCGAACAGGATTTCGTTGAGTCGTTCGCCGGGCCGGACGCCTGTGAACACAATGTCGACGTCACGTCCCGGCTCAAGTCCGCTGAGCCGGATCATCCGCTTCTGCGAGATCGACGATCTTGATCGGCTGACCCATGTTGAGCACGTAGACCGAGAACTCCGGTCCGCGTTGGGCCAAGCGCGTGACTTGCCGCCGTGACGACCAGATCGCAGGCTTCACGGATCGTCATGAAATAACGGACCATGTCAGGATGGGTCACGGTGACGGGCCCGCCGGCCTCGATTTGCGCCTTGAATTTCGGCACTACCGAACCGTTCGATGCAAGCACGTTGCCGAAGCGCACCGCGATCATGCGTATAGGCGGCTTGCCGCCGTTCGCGTTGCGCGCAGCCGCATCCAACGCCTGACAATACATCTCGGCAAACCGTTTCGTGGCGCCGAGCACCGAGACCGGCTCGATCGCCTTGTCGGTTGAGATCATCACCATGGCTTCGGCGCCGGCCGCGACCGTGGCGTCGGCCACGTTGATCGAACCGAGTACGTTGGTCCTGATGCCCTCGTCCCATTCACGTTCGACCAGCGGGACATGTTTGAGAGCTGCTGCATGGAATACAAGATTAGGTTCGACGCCGGCGATCAACCGAAACGTCCGTTCGCGATCGCGAATGTCGGCAATGCGACCCTCGACAATGGTAGAGCTCGATTTGACCGCGAGCCGTTCCAGCACGGCGTGCAGCGCCAATTCCGAGTTTTCCAGAATCAGCAACCGGCCGGCACCGAAGGTAACCACGCGATCGCATATTTCCGAGCCAATAGAACCACCGCCGCCGGTCACCACCACGGTTTTGCCTTTGACGAACTGTTCCAGGCGCTGGTAATCGATCTTAACGCTCGGCCGCAGCAACAGGTCCTCGACATCGACCGGCGCAAGACGCAATGCGTCTTCGCCGCCGTCGAGTGCAGGCAGCCGGTTGGTGGCAAGCCCGAGCCGACGGGCCAGCATCAGCATCGTTTCGGGGTGAACATCGGGGGCCAACACCGCAGGCGACAGCACCAGCCGGCCGACACGAGTGCCCTGCTCGGCCAGCGACGTTACGGTCGTTTCAAGATCCGACAGATAACCGAGCACCGGAACGCCGCGCAGCGCCTGGCCCTGGTCGGCGCGCGAGGGCGACAGAATGCCCACTGGCCGCAGCTTGGTCACAGCACCGCTTTCGATGGCGCGCAGCAGAACTTCGGCATCCGCCGCACGCCCCGCGACGAGTGTGGGAACCGCTTCCGAACCTCTGACATGGTGCTGCGTACGCGCATGCCGGAACAACCGGTAGGCAATGCGCGGCCCACCGAGGAAAAACATCTGCAGCACCCAGTAGAGCAGAATCGTGATCTTGCCGAAGAAAAATGTGCCGTAGAAATTTGGCGCGACAAGCACGTAGTCGAGCACCAGGAGCGACAGCGCCAACACCGTTACGGCGCGAAAAATATTCCAGAGGTCCGGCAATGACGCAAAGCGCCACTTGGCGGCGTAAAGCTTGAAAATCCAATAGACCACGCCCGCATAGACCAGATAGCCGGGAAGAATGATCAGCAGCCAGCGAAAGCGTTCCGCTCAGCCCGATATCTTCGAAACGGAAATAAAACGCGGCCAGCATTGCAGCCGCAGTCATCACCAGATCGTGGACGATGATCAACGACGCGGCGCGGATTGCTGAAAAATCCCCTCATGGCGCTACCATATAGACCGCCTCGCGTGGGAACGAAACGCAATATCGCGGGCGCGGGCAGCAGATCGCGGCCCGGCCCGCCGTACCTCGGTTAAACCCTTGAGGCACCGGCGATTTGATGGGGCTCCTCGATTTACCGCGGGACGGCGTCCACACGATCCGCTAGAACGCATCGGGGTAAGCGGCAAGCGACAACCTAGCGAAGGATGCGATGACGCCAGTCATCTGGGCGGCGCGCGGCGGAGCGATTGCGCTTTTGGCTGCGCTGATTTGCGTGGTCCTGATCGTCATTCTGCATCCAGTGCTGTATCGCTACGCGCTGGCGAAACCGAATGCGCGATCCTCGCATCGCACGCCGACTCCGCAAGGCGGCGGCATCGCGGTGATAGCCGCCACCATTGTGGCGACCGCCTTCGGCCTGTTCAGTCTCGGGGTTGGGCTCGCCACTCCACTTGCCGCGGTCTTTGCCGCGGCTCTGGTCATGGCATGTGTCGGCGCGGCCGACGATATCCGTCCCCTCGGCGTGGCGCCTCGGCTCGTGCTCCAGGCTCTCGCGGTCACAGCCGTCATCTTTGCGTTGCCGGACAGCCTGCACATCGTCTGGTTCCTGCCGTTGTGGCTGGAGCGGCTGCTGCTGCTCATCGGCGGACTTTGGTTCATCAACCTCGTCAACTTCATGGATGGCATCGACTGGATGACGGCTGCCGAAATCGTCCCGATCTCGGCCGCACTTGTCGCGCTGGGCTGCCTCGGCGCGCTGACGCGCGACGAAATCGCCGTCGCTCTGGCGCTCGGCGGCGCCATGATCGGGTTTGCCTATTTCAATCGGCCGGCTGCCAAGCTGTTTCTCGGTGACGTCGGCAGCCTGCCGATCGGACTCCTGATCGGGTGGCTGCTGGTTCTGCTCGCCGGAGCGGGGCACCGGACAGCGGCTCTGCTGTTGCCGCTTTATTACCTCGCCGACGCGACGCTGACCTTGCTGCGCCGCCTGTCGAACGGCGAGCGCATCTGGCAGGCGCACCGCACCCACTATTATCAGCGCGCTACCGACCGCGGCTTTTCTGTCACCGAAATCGTCGCGCGGGTTTTCTCGGTCAATCTCGGTCTTGGCTCACTCGCAGTCGCGACCATCCTTGCCGATCGCCTCATCGTCAACGCCATTGCGCTTGTCTGCGGCGCGGCCATGGTCGGCTGGCTGCTGCACAGCTTCACGCGCCGGCGGGACTGATTATTCCGCCGCGGCACCCTTCGGTTTGCGCTGGTCGAAGCGGCGGTCAAATACGTGCTCGGCAATGCGGTTCTTCAGCATTTCGATCGAGCCGCCCGCGATCATCCAGCCGCGCGTGCGCCGCATGCAGTATTCGACAAGCAACTCCTGGCTGTAGCCGAGCGCGCCCATAACCTGCACCGCTTCGCTCGCCACTTCGAAGCCGGCCTGATTGCAGGCGGTTTTGGCGAGCGCGGTCTCGTAGGCCGACGGCAGGCCTTTGTCGGCGCTGGCCGCGGCGCGATACAACAGAAGCTGCGCGCTTTCCAGCTTCACCGCCATCTCGGCGAATTTCCACTGCAGGCCCTGAAACTCGCATAGCGGCCGGCCGAATTGTTCGCGGGTGAGCGCGTAATCGCGCGCCGCGTTGAACGCATAGCGGCCGTAGACGAGCGAACGCGCCGTGTTGCCGAGTCGCTCGACGTTAAAGCCCGCCATCTGTTTGCGGAATCCGCCGGGCCCGAGCAGCACGTTCTCGATGGGAATGCGACAATCGGCGAAGTGCAGCTCGCACCATTCTTCGCCGCTCATGAAGGCCGACGGCTTGCCGATGGTGAAACCCGGCGTGCCGCGTTCGATCAGTACCGAGCCAATGCCGTTGAGGCCGGGGCCGTAGCGCAGATAGACCAGAAAAATCTGCGCCTCGGCGCTGAAAGTGGAAAAGACCTTTCCGCCGTTGACGACGTAATGCGCGCCGTCCTGCCGCGCGCTGGTTTTCAGATCGGTGACAGCGGAGCCGGCGTCGGGCTCGGTCATGCCGAGGCTCATTACCATGCGGCCGGAGAGCAGATCGCCGAGCCAGCGCTTTTTCTGCTCCGGCGTGCCATATTCGGCAAAGGTGCGGATCGGGCCGAAATTGCCGAACTGCACCACGTCGGCGCTGCGCGGGCACTCGGCTGCGACCTGCTCGATGGCGATCACTGCGTCCATCAGCGTGCCGCCCTGCCCGCCATCCTCGGCCGGCAGCGTGATGCCCATGAGGCCTTGCTCGGCCATGAGCCGCGCCACGTCGAACGGGAAGCCGGCTTCGTGCGCGCGCTTTAGTGCGCCGGCGGCAAGCTTTTCGCGTGCGAAGCGGCGAACCTGTTCGGCGAATAGCTTCTGCTCTTCGGTGAATTCAAAATTCATGGCGGTGCTTTCGTGATGCGAACGCGCTGGGCTCCAATTTAGCCGCTGACTTTGCTAGTTTGCCAGCGAACCAGGAAGGCTGCCATGCAACGGCGCAAATTCGGCAATACCGATCTCATGGTGTCCGTCATCGGGCTCGGCTGCTACGGCATGTCGGGCGTCTATGGTCCGGCCGACGATGCCGAGTCAATCGCCACCATCCGGCGAGCCCTCGATCTCGGCGTCAACTTTCTCGACACCTCGGCGAGCTACGGCCAGGGCCACAATCACCGCCTGATCGGCGAGGCGATCCGCGGCCGCCGGCAGGACGTCGTCATCCATTCCAAGAGCGGCAGTCCGCGCGACAGCAATCCCGAAGGCGTGCGCGGCGGCGGCGATCCGCGCTATCTGCGCAAGACCATAGACGACAGCCTCAAGAATCTCGGCATCGAACGGCTCGATGTGTTCTGCATGTCGCGCGTCGACCCGCACATTCCGGTCGAAGAGAGCGTCGGCGCGATGGCCGAATTCATCAAGGAAGGCAAGACGCGTTTCATTTCGCTGTCGGAATGCTCGGCGGAATCGCTGCGGCGCGGCGCCGCCGTGCACCCGCTCGCTTCGCTGCAGATGGAATATTCGCTGTTCTCGCGCGACGCTGAACAACAGGGCCAGATCGCCGCCTGCAAGGATCTCGGCATGGCGATGATGGCCTACGGTGTAGTCGGACGCGGCATGCTGAGTTCTACTGTGCCCCAGCTGCAAGAGATGACCGCGGAGGATATTCGCAAACGGTTGCCACGCTTCCAGGACGAGAATGCCGCCGCCAACATGCAGTTGCGGGCGGCGCTCGAAGCGCGGGCGCGCAACAAAGGCGCAACGCTCGCCCAGCTCGCCATCGCCTGGACAATGTCGCAAGGCGCGCTTTCCGACACCTTCATCGTGCCGATCCCCGGCGCGAAATCGCGCAAGCACCTGGAGGAAAATGTCGGCGCCGCCGCGATCGCGCTCACCGCCGACGATCTCGCCGCGCTCGACCGCATCGTCCCAACCGGCGCCGCCGCCGGGACACGCTACCCGGCGGGACAGATGCACCGGCTCAACGTGTGAGCCCCAGCGGACATCAGCCGCCCGTCAACTTCTCCATCATCGCGCGCATGAAGCGCACGGCGGCCGGGCCCTTCAGCGCGCTCGTCCACAGATCGCGCGCCATCTTCTCGTGCAGCGCCAGCGCCTCGGGCGCCGAGGTGATCATCGCCACGCCGACGCGGATGTTCGGCTCCTCCCCCAGGCGGAACGGGCTCAGCGCCAGAATCTGCCGGTCGGGCTGGCGGAAAATCTGAAAGCTCGTGTGCGGCAGCGTGTCGAGCACGATGCCGATCTGCACGCCGATCGGCTCGTTCTCCATCAGCGCGATGAAATGCTCGGCCTCGGCGCGGGCTAGCGCGCGGCGTTCGCGGCGCAGTTTTTCCGGCAGGTCGAGCCGGCCGACCAGGCCGTTGCGCAGGAAGCGTTCCATCTCCGACGCCGAAAGCAGATTGACGATCGCCGGCTGCCGCCGCCGGTATGTCTCCTTGCGCTGGCGCAACACCTCCATCAGCTCGTCGATCTGCGCCAGTGCGTGTTCGTTCTTGCCGGCGTCCGGCACCAACTCGTGCAGCACCTCGCCAAGCGCGGCGTCGAACGCATCGGACGACAGCACATACGAGATTGGGCCGGCCAGAACGATGATGTGCTCGGCAGTCTCCTCGATCTGCCGCATGCGTTCGAAATAGCTGATCGCCGAGGCGACATACTCGACGCCGACGCCCAGCAAGGTCGGCACCGAAACCTGCAGCAGATCGGCGAGGTTTTCGAGCGTTTCGATCTTGGCGACCTCGCCCTTCTCGAAACGATAGAGCGCGGTGCGCGAGATGCCGAGCTTTTGCGCGATCTCCTCGGCCGACAGCCCGGAGCCAAGGCGGAAGGCTTTCAGCCGGTTGCCTATGTCGTCGAAGCGGAGCGGCATTCAGCTACATACCCTTTCGTCATTGCCGGGCTAAACATCAAACCCGGCGGTGACGAGGGAATAGGTTCGTCACGTCGCGGCAGCGCCGCTCGCCTGGCGCGGCCGCTCCGCCCCGCGCGGCGCGGGGACAGGCGATTTCTGCAACCGCTTCGCCGCATCGAGCGCGGCGATGACAATGTTCTGATAGCCGGTGCAGCGGCACAGATTGCCGGAAATGCCGATACGGACTTCTTCCTCGGTCGGATCGGGATTGTCGCGCAACAACTCGATCAGCGTCGTCAGGATTCCTGGCGTACAGAAACCGCATTGCAGGCCGTGATTGTCGCGGAACGCTTCCTGCAACGGATGCAGCGTGTCGGCGTTCGGCGCGATGCCTTCGACCGTGAGAATCTCGTGGCCGTCGGCCTGCACGGCGAGCATCAGGCAGGAGCGCGCCGAATGGCCGTCGAGCAGAATCGTGCAGGCGCCGCACACACCGTGCTCGCAGCCGAGATGCGTGCCGGTAAGTCCGAGCTGATGACGGATGAAGTCGGCGAGTGTCACCCGGACCGGCACGGTCTCCTCGTAGCGCGTGCCGTTCACCGTAACCGTGATCTTGCGCGTCTCGCTCATGCCCGCTTTCCTTCCACGATCCGTTCGTGCGCTTTGAGCAGCGCGCGGCGTGGCAGCACCGTCGCCAGTTGCTGGCGATAGGAGGCCGGCGCGTGGATGTCCTCGATCGCCTCACACTTGCGCAAGGTTTCGCAGATCTCACGCATGCGCTTTTCTTCGACCTTCTCGCCGATCAACGCCTTCTCGACTTCGCGCGCGCGCACCGGCGCGGGCCCCATGCCGCCGAGCGTCACCGAGGCGCGCGTCACCTTGCCGCTCGAGTCCTCCTCGATCAGCACAGCCGCGGACACGATGGCGAAATCGCCGTGCCGGCGGGAGAATTCGATGAAGGCGTGGCCGTGGCCTTTCGGCCAGCATGGGAAGCTTGCGCCGGTGACGAGTTCATCAAGCTCGATCGCCGGCGTCATGTAGGCCACGGGAAAGGAGGCAAAATCGATGCTGCGCGTGCCGCTCTTGCCGGCGACCGTGACCTTGGCGTCGAACGCCGCGGCAAGCGTCACCAGTTCGGCGGCCGGGTCGAGATGGCATAGCGAGCCGCCGAGCGTGCCACGGTTGCGCGTCTGGCGATGACCGACCTGACGGATCGCCTCGTGCATCAGCGGGCTGCGCTCGCGCACCGCGTCCGAAAACTCGATTTCGCGCTGGCGAGTCATTGCGCCAATGTCGATCGCGCCATTGTTGGAACGAATGTAACTCAGCCCCTCGACCCGATTGAGATCGATGATGTTGTCGGGCAGCACGTAGCGCATGTTGAGCATCGGCATGAGCGATTGCCCGCCGGCCAACAGCTTGGCGTTTTCAAGCGAGCCGAGCAGGCCGACCGCATCGGCAACCGTTCGGGGATCATGATAGGAAAAGGGAGGTGGTTTCATGCCGTACTGCTTTGCTTGCGCCTTTTGACTCTGTACCGAAAACCGTGCATCAGTTCAAAAACGTACACCAATTCCAATTCTGTTACTAGCAATGAAGCCTGCGGCGTTCCACTATCACGCGCCGAAAACCGTCGATGAGGCGGTGGCGATGCTTGCCGAATTGGCGCCGCAGGATGGCCGCGTGCTCGCCGGTGGCCAAAGCCTGGTGCCGACCATGGCATTCCGGCTGGCAAAGCCCGCGCATCTGGTCGACATCAACGGCGTCACGGCACTCAACCGTTTGGCGGTCGAAGGCGGCCAACTCGTCATTGGCGCGTGCGTGCGCCATGCGGCCTTTCACCGGCAAGTCTGCGACGGTCCGCTCGGCAAGCTTCTGAGCGAAGTGGTGCGCCACATTGCGCATTTCCCGATCCGCAACCGGGGCACGTTCTGCGGCAGCCTCGCCCACGCCGACCCCGCATCCGAATGGGCCCTGGTGCTGGCGGCGCTCGACGGCGAAGTGCTGGCCAAGAGCGCACAGGGCGAACGCGTCATCGCGGCGCGCGACTACTTCCAGGGCATCATGACGACGGCTTTGCGCGACGACGAACTGCTCGCCGAAGCACGTCTGCCGGTGCTCGCCGCCGGCACGCGCTGCGGCTTCTACGAGTTCAATCGCCGCGCCGGCGATTTTGCGCTGGCTGCGGCGCTCGCCACCTACCGGGTCGAGGCCGGCAAGATTGTCGAGCCGCATGTGGCACTCGGGGGCGTCGAAGTCATTCCGCGCCGCATTCCCGAAGCCGAACGCGCGCTGATCGGCGCCGAGCCGGGCGACAAAGCGTTTCGCGCCGCTGCCGCTGCGGCGGCCGCCGCCGTCGATCCGATGGAAGATATCGTCAACACGGCTGACTTTCGCCGCGACCTCGTGCTTGCGGTGACCCGCCGCGCCCTGGAACGCGCGGCGAAATGAACGCGCAGAAGAAGAATTGGATCGGTCAATCTGTCGAGCGGCTGGAGGATCCGCCGCTGGTCACAGGCCGTGGTGAATTTGCCGGCGACATCAATTTCCCGCACCAGCTGTCGATGCGCATCGCGCGCTCGGCCCATGCGCATGGCCGCATCGTGTCGGTGGACACATCGGCGGCGCGCGCGCTGCCCGGCGTGTTCGCCGTGTGGACCTCGGCCGACGTCGCCGACGTGCCGCCGATCGATTTCCGCGAGGGCTCGATCCCGGCGCTCGATCCGTACCGCCAGCCGATCCTTGCGAACGGCAAGGTGCGCTATGTCGGTGACCCTGTGGCGGCGGTGTTCGCCACCGATCCCTACATCGCCGAAGACGCCGCCGATCTGATCGAGATCGAAATCGAGGAATTGCCGCCGGTGCTCGATGCGGAGGCGGCGCCGTTTGAGTTTTCTCCGGGATATCTCAGCGAACCCACCATCATCCGGCAGGGCTACGGCGACGTCGACGCGGTATTCCGCAGCGCCAAACACGTTGTCGAGCTTGAACTCGCCGTCGGCCGGCATTCCGGCGTGCCGCTGGAGACCCGCGGCGCGATCGGCCGTTACGACGCCTCGCGCGGCATTCTGGAAATGCACGGCGCCGCCAAGGTGCCGCACCGCAATCAGGAACTGCTCTCGCGCATGCTGCAAATTCCGCCCAGTTCGGTGCATGTTTACGAGTCGCATGTCGGCGGCGGCTTCGGCATCCGCGGCGAGATGTATCCGGAAGATTTTCTGGTCTGCGTCGCCGCAAAGAAATTCAATCGTCCAGTGAAATGGATCGAGGACCGCCGCGAGCACCTGATCTGCGCCAATCATTCGCGCCAGCAGTTGCACAAGATCCGTGCCGCGGTGGACGATAACGGCGCCATTCTCGCCATCGACGACACCTATTTTCACGACCAGGGCGCCTATATCCGCACCCACGCCACGCGCGTCGTGCATATGACGGCCGGCATTCTGCCTGGACCGTACCGCGTGCCGGCCTACCGCGCGGTCGGCCACTTTCGGCTCACCAACAAGACACCGGCCGCGACCTATCGGGCGCCCGGCCGCTACGAAACCACGTTTGTGCGCGAGCGACTGATCGACGCGATCGCCGCGAAACTGAATATCGACCGCATTGAGTTGCGACGGCGCAACGCGCTGACCAGCGCGGAACTGCCCTACGAACGGCCGCTCGAAGCGCTGGGCAAATCCATCTTCATGGATACCGGCGACTACATCGGGCTCACCGACAAGCTGCTTGACCGGATCGACTGGCAGAAGCTCAACGCCGAGGTGAAGCACCGCAAGGCCGCCGGCGAACTGGTCGGCCTTGGCGTCGCCATGTTCATCGAGAAAAGCGGCCTTGGTCCGGCCGACGGCGTGCGCATCTCCGTCGACACGTCTGGCGCCGTCGAAGTCGTGACCGGCGGCGCGTCACTCGGCCAGGGTTTTGAGACCGTGATGGCGCAGGTCGCCGCCGACGGGCTCGGCGTCGATTACAAGAAATGCCGCGTCATTCACGGCCAGACCGATCGGATCGCTTTCGGCATTGGCGCCCACGCCTCGCGCGCCACGGTGATGACCGCTTCGGCGACGCATATCGCGGCGCTCAATGTGCGCAAGAAGGCGCTCGAAGTCGCCGGCGAACTGCTGCAGGCCGCGCCTAACTCGCTCGACATCGTCAACGGCGAGGTGGTGCGCAAGGATGGCAAGCCCGGCCCGTCAATCGGACTTGGCCAGATCGCCCAGCATCTGGCGCCAACCTCAAAGACGTTGGGCGAGCGCGACCCGGGCCTTTCGGCCGAGGGCTGGTTCCGGGTCGACCATCAGGTCTATCCGTACGGCAGCCACGTCGCCCTGGTCCGCGTCGACGCGCGAGACCGGCGGCGTCACCGTCGAGCGCTATTTCATTGCCTACGACATCGGCCGCGCCATCAATCCGGCGCTGGTCGAGGCTCAGATCGTCGGCGGCTATGCCCAGGGTCTGGGCGGCGCGCTGCAGGAAGAGTTCATCTACAGCGAACGCGGCGATCCGCTTGCCGTCACCTTCGCCGATTACCTCTTACCGGCCATGCACGAGACGACACGGCCCGACGTGCTGCTGCGCGAGGACTACACCACCCCGCGCAATCCGCTCGGCATCAAGGGTGCCGGCGAAAGTGGCATCACCGGCGTCGGCGCCGCGATTGCGTCCGCCATCGACGATGCCATCGGCATACCGGGCGCGGTGACGCAGATTCCGGTGACACCGCAACGGCTGAAACTGATCCTCAGCAAGCGTCGCAACCACGCCTAACGCGTCATTAGCGACCCTTACGGGCATCTCCGGAATTGCCCCGAAGGCCAATTTGGCCTTTTTACCGTGTCCACTTACCCTGTCCACGGTTGTGCGCTGCACAAAATTGCGGCACGACTTGATTTATTTGGGTGCATTGTGACAAATAAAAAAGAAGTAAATCCGGGGCGATGAAGGTCATGTCCATTTTACGATCCGTAGCGGGGGCCTGCGCGCTGCTCTGCTGGCTCCCATGCGCGGGCGCTATCGCCGGCGAGGTCAGCAAAGTGTCGGCGGTCGTGGCCGACCCCGGCAAAGTGGCTCCGGTGCCCAGCAAGGTGTCGTTTTACTTCGCCGCGCACGAAGACGACTGGCAGCTGTTCATGAATCCCAACGCGTTCAATGACGTGATGGGCGCCGCGCGCAAGACCGTCTTTATTCACGTCACCGCCGGTGACGCCGGACTCGGCGCCGGTTCGAACGGCCGCGAGCATCCATATTACCTGGCGCGAGAAAATGGCGCTCTGCAGGCCATCCGCTTCATGGTCGACGCCGACAAGAGCCCGATCAAGGATGCGGAGGGCCCGGTCAGCTTCAATGGCCACTCGATCTTTCGGGTGCGCTACGGCAACGCCGTCAGCTATTTCCTGCGGCTGCCCGACGGCGGCTCAGGAGCCGGCTTCGCAGGCACGAGTTTCCAGTCCCTCAAGCGATTCCAGAATGGCGATATAACAGCCATGTCGGCGGTTGACGGTTCGACCACCTATCAGGGCTGGAAAGACCTCGTCGACACCGTCCAGCACATCATCAGCTTCGAGCGCAGTCACGCAACGCTTGCGCAGATCAATGTCGCCGACCTCGATGCCAGCATCAATCCGCACGATCACGCCGATCACTTGGCAACCGCCCGAACTCGCGCTCGACGCCACCAAGGACATGAGCTGCATGAGCCGCGCCTTCTACGTTGACTATGCCAGCGCCAAATTGCCCGCGAATCTGAGTTCGCAGGATCGCGACATGAAGAGCGCGGTGTTCGCGGTGACGCTCGACGGCATCATCGACCTCGACCATCGCACCGCGTGGCATCACTACGATGGGTTCTATAGCGGCCGCCAATATTTCCGGGTTCAGCAGGCCGGCTCCGATTGTGCCAAAGGCACGGCCGTCGCCGGTCAGCCCTAGGTCGCGCGACCGCAAAAATAGCCCTGAATCGGGCTTCATCCGAACTGATATTTTCGGAAAATTTACGCGCCAGCGCTGGTTTCGCCGACTTTGTTTTCACAAAATTTATGCGCGAATATTCTCGCGCACATTTGATTTCCCGCAAGGCCGAACCTTCGTCGTTCGAACATATTTAACTTTGATCATGCAGCTTCGCGTTTGGCATGCATCGTGCAGCGCGTTTCGGCATGCGTTGAACCTTTTCACTGCAGCGATTTCCCGCTCGTCCCATGCGCCCCATCGAGCTGTCACAGAACCCCGCCCGCCAGGCCACCTCGCCGGAGGTGACGCAGCCCCGCAGGATCGGCTCGATCGACGCATTGCGCGGCATCAACATGTTCTGGCTGTTCGGATTCAATGGCGCCGCGGCGGCGCTCGCCCAGATGACTAGTGGCAAGGGCCCGGTCGTCAGCAGCTTCGGCAGCTTTCTCGGCAGCCAGTTCGTCCACGTCTCCTGGCAGGGCCTGCACTTCTACGACCTCATTTTCCCGCTGTTCATTTTTGTCACCGGCATCTCTATCGTGCTGTCGTTGCCCCGCATGGTGGAACGTGACGGAGAAGCCAAAACCCATTGGCGGGTGGTACGTCGGTCGCTGCTGCTGTTCGGACTTGGCCTCATCGCCTCCGGCGACATCGGCCAGCAGCTGTGGGACGTACGCTGGCTTGGCGTATTGCAGCGCATTGCCATCTGCTACTTCTTCACCTCGGTACTGTTCCTGAATTTCAATCTGCGCGGCATGATCACGGCCTTTGTCGGCCTGCTCGTTGGTTACTGGGCGATCATGACGTTCGTTCCGGTCCCCGGCATCGGCGCCGGCTCGTTCGCGGCCGACACCAACCTGGCGAACTGGCTCGATCGCAATTTCCTGCCCGGGAAGCTCTACGATTTCACCCGCGATCCGGAAGGTATGCTGAGCACGCTGCCAGCGATCGGTACGTGTCTGCTCGGCGTCTTTGCCGGACTGTTCATGCGGGACAGCCAGATTTCGCCGCAACGCAAGACGCTGTGGCTCATCGCCGCCGGCTGCGCCTTGCTTGCTGTTGGCTACCTCTGGGCGCTGCAATTTCCCGTCATCAAGGCGATCTGGACCTCGTCCTACGTGCTCGTCACCGGCGGCTACAGCGTGCTGCTGCTGGCGGCCCTGCACCAGATTATCGATGTGTGGGGCGCGCGGCGCTGGGCCAAGGTGTTCACCTGGATCGGGGCGAACGCGATTGCGCTCTATTTCCTCAACGAGCTGTTGAGCTACCAGGACGTCGCCTCGCGTATCGTCGGGGCCCGTGTCTCGGGCCTGCTCGATCGCGCCGTCGCGCCCGGGACCGGCAACTTCGTCATTGCGATCCTGGCGCTCAGCCTTGCCGTGATGCTGGCGCGCTATCTGTACAACCGGAAGATTTTCGTTCGCGTCTGATTGCCGCGATCACTTCGGCAGATAAGCGTTCGTGTAGAGCTTCGACATATCGACATCGGCCGGAACAAGCTTCATCTCGACGAAAGACTGCTTGAGGATCGAAAGCGATTCCGGATCGAACCGGCAGTCCTTGGTAAACATCCCGATCGTCAGATCGTATTCCCGCGACATGACGCTCTCGCTGAAATGGTTCACCGCACTCTCGATCTTCACCGTCTCGGCCTTGTGGGCGCGCATGTAATCGACGGTTTCGAGCCAGCCGGCGATGAAGGCGCGGATCGCATCCGGATGACTGGCAATCAGCTTGTTGGAGGCGAACAGGGCGCCCGAGCCGACATTGCCCTCGAAGGCCGAGACCGGGGCGATCAAACGGCCCTCCTTGGTCTCCTCGAATGACAGGAACAACGCCGTCGTGCTGATCACGGCGTCGACCAGATGGGCGCGCAAGCCGGCGCGGATCGGCGCCGGACCGCCGCCGATCGCAACCGTCTTCACGCCGTTATCACCCCAGCCGAAATGACGCGCCAGCTGGTGCCCGGACCAATCGCTGAACGAGCCCGGGCTGGAGACGCCGATCGTCTTGCCCTTCAGATCCTCGAGCTTCTTGACCGGCGAATCGAACGGCACGCCGACGCCGAGGAACGGCGCCGGTCCCGTGCTCTCGCATACTGCGAGCATCGGCGCGCCCTTGCTGACAAACGCCATTTCGGTACCGGCACCGTCGCCGATGTCGATGGCGCCGGCGGCGAGCGCTTGCACCATCTTGCTGCCGCCGCCGAAGTCGGAGATTTTGAGCTCGAGCCCGTGTTTTTTGAAGATGCCGAGTTTGTCGCCGACATTGACCGGAATGATGGCGTCCGAGGTCGGATTGGCCTTGCCGACAGTCAGCGTCGTCTGGGCGAAAGCCGGAGCGGACGCCGCAAAAGCGAGAAGCACCGCAACGGCACCGAGCGACGCCAAACTGCTGCCCCTAGTCGATACGAACATGAAACTTCCTCCCCCGCGCGCTTGATACGGCGCGTTCAATGGCTTCTTATTATACGAGGCGCCGCAAAATAGCGACCTTCGGGAGGAAGAATGCCCAATCTGCAACTCAGTCTCGCCGTCACCAACAATCCGCGTACCCGTCCCATCATCGACGGACGGGTCAAACCGGACGGCATCGATTTCGTCATGACCGTCCTCGGACCGGCGGAAATGTTCTGGCGGCAACTCCGCTTCGCCGAGTTCGACGTGTCCGAAATTTCGATGTCGGAACTGATGATGATCCGCAGCCGCGGCGACGACAGGTTCATCGGCATCCCGGTCTTCACCACCCGGCGCTTCTATCACACCGCGATGCTGGTACGTAAAAACGCCGGGATCAACGGTCCCGCCGACCTCAAGGGCAAACGGATCGGCGTGCCGGAATACGTGCAGACTGCCGCGCTGTGGAGCCGCGGCGTCCTTGAAAACGAGTTCGGCATCGCGCCGCGCGACGTGACCTTTTTCATGGAGCGGGTACCCGAACGCAGTCATGCCGGCGCGATCGGCTTCGTGGCTCCGCCGGGGGTCACCATCAACCAGATTCCGCCGGAGAAGAGCATCGCCTCCATGATGCTCGCCGGCGAACTGGATGCTTACATGGCGTATTTTCGCAAACACAGCCCCGACATGATCGATCGAAGCTACGGCGACCTCGGAAGTTCATCCCGATATCAAGCCGCTATTTGCCGACCCGGCTGCCGAAGCCTCCCGCTATTACAAGAAGACCGGCATCTATCCGATCAATCACGGCATGGCGATCAAGCGCGCCGTGTACGAGCGCGAACCCTGGGTGGTGCTCAACATCATCAAGGCATTCGCCGCGGCGAACGACATTGTCGAGGCCGAGCGATCCGAGCACGCCGCCTATCATTTCGAAACCGGGCTGGTGCCGGCGGACTATCGCAAGGCGCTGGCGACGCGGCTGATTTCGTACGGGGTCAAGGCCAACCGCAAGGTGCTCGAAACCGCGGCGAAATTCTCCAACCAGCAGGGCCTGACGCCCCGCGTCATGCCGATGGAGGAGCTGTTCGCGCCGAACGCGCTGGAATCATAGCCGCGCGGTCGCCCTCAGTCGCCGAGCTGCGCGATGCCGGGCATGACGTAACGCGTCACGTCGGACGAACCGCGGAAATCGCCGAGCTGTCTGGCGGCGGCAACCAGCGCACTCATCTTGCTCCTGGAGATCACTCCGGTCGGCTCGAAAAACGGCCGGCTTCTCAGAAAGTCGTAAGTCTTGGCGATGACGTCGGGACTGAGCTTGCTCGCCTCGACCATGATGTCGATCGACTCCTGCCGGTTTTTCGGATCGAGGAACCACTGGACGCTTTTGTTGTGCGCATCCAGAAACCGTCGCAGCACGTCGGGATGCTTGGACGCCCAGTTCGTGTTCACCGCCGCCCCGGTGAACGGCAGGTCCTTGGCGTAGTCGGCGACCAGCCCGAGATTATTGAAACCCTTCTCCTCGGCGCTGAAGCTGAACGGCGGCAGCAAAATCGTGGCATCGACTGCCCCTGACATCAGCGCATTGAAGCGCGCCGCCGTCGCGCCCGCATAGACGTAATCGAGTGAAGCCGGGTCGACATGGTGCGGCACCAGCATGCGTTCGACGTAGATCTTGGTGATCCCGGTGGGCGCGTCGACCATGACGGTTTTGCCGCGAAGATCCTCGAGTTTCTTGTCTTGAGCCTTGGCCTCGATCGCGTAGGGCGGAAGCTGAATCTCCAGGCGCACGAGACTGATCGGCGCTCCCTTGCTGATGGCGTAGAGCGGTTCGATGAGCGCAGCCGAAACGGTGGCGTCGATCGAGCCCGCCGCGAGCTGCTGCAGCACGGCGCCGCTCGATTGCGTATGGATCATGTCGAGCTTCAGGTGGTCCGCGGCGTAATAGCCCTTTTTCAGGCCGATCAGCAGCGGCCAATGCGTCATGCTGATGGCGCCAACGAGCCCGATCTGGATCGTGTCATCATCCGCGCGGGCCGCCGCGGGCAGCAGCAGCACCAGTGCCGTTAGCGCCGTCCGAGCGATATTGGCAAGACGCATCGCTGTCCCCTCCCGAATACGCCACGCCGATGTATTTTTTTGGCTGGTGGCCCGTCCTTCAAGGCGCGCTGCTACCTACAGCGGCCATCAATCAGCGTAAGCGTTATTCCACAAAATGGGAAGCAATCTCAGGGTCGAGTCTGCGAGCCCCGACTCACACGTTGGCTCACTTGCGCAACGGCCTATTGAACCCTGGACATTGCCGCAACGACCAAAGGGGGTTCTCCTGATCCGACGTATCTTGGGGCGTGGACTTCATTCCCCGCCGGAAAGAACCCACAACGATGAAATCGAGCACGCCCCAAGCGCGGGACCCGGTGCAACAAGTTGTCCTGTGGACAATGGTAATCGGCGCCATCTCGTTCGTGGCCGGGTTTGCAGGCCCGTTGTCATTTTCGAGCTCCAACCTGGGTCCACTGCTCGGCATTTTCGTCACCGGGCCGCTCGGATTTCTTGTCGGAGGCTTGGTTGGCGCCCTGCGCGTCTCTAATGGGTCCGCGCGGCTGTCGAGCATATTGATCGGCGCGGTGTGGGCACTGGCTCTCGCCTACACGTACCTCGCAGCGATCATGCTCGTGCCCATGGTCTTTTTGGTCGTTCCGCTGCACGCTCTAATCATCGCCTCTACTATCTATCTCCTTGTCAGGCCCACGATGCGGGCGCAACTGCCCGACAAGCTCCTGCACTCCCGTTTTGTCGTGATCGCGGCCCAGGTGATCATCGTAGCTACCTTACTTTATCCGCCGGTCATCAAGCCGCCGTGGGGCACGCCCGGCGATCCGCCTCCCGACCCGTTTCCGTCCTTCGCTTTCGTCCTCGACCATGGGTTCGAACTCAGTCAACGCATTCCAACTCTTCCCCAGTTCGTGGTGAACCGCCCCCAACTTGCATTGGAGTGGTTCATCGTGATCGCGGTAGCCTTCGTGCTGAGCCTGTTGGTCCGCGCTCTACGGGGCCGGCTGGCCGCGTAAGCCGGTTCGGTCATTCATTATCGAATCGCGGTGGCCGGCTCTTTCACTTCGCCGGCAGGGCCGGCCGATCAGATAGATAAGTGCTCAGATACTTTGTGATTGTGGCGGCGTCCTCGGGAAACAATTGCGCGCCGAACGCGACCATCAATATCACGGTCTTGTGCCACTCGGCGGGACTTTGCCGCATATTGGCAAACCGCGCCGCGGGATGACATGCCCCGGCGCAGTAGGCGATGACTTCGCTTTTGCCGTCGCCATCGGGCAACTTGGCCGCGGCGGGATCGACGCGGCGTTGCGCCTGGGCGGCCGGCATTGCCGCGCTTGCCAGCGCGGCGGCCAAAATGGCGGCGACGAGAAACCTTGGCATGCTCATGATCCCGTCCGCCTAAACCTGTTTGGTGCGCCGTTCGGCGATCGAATATTTCGGGTACCAGGTCGAATCCGCCAGAAGGCCGACCCGTTCGGCGACGACATCGATCACGAACGGCCGCCCGTCTTTCAGTTCCTTGATGCCACGCGCCAGCGCCGGCGCGATCTCGCCGGGCTTCGTTACTGTCGCGCCATTGACGTCGAAAGCCTTCGCGGCGGTCTCGAAGCTGACATCGGGATTGCCGAGATAGCTGCCGAGGTCGAGCTTGGACTCGCGCAGCCGCGGCGCGATAGCGCTGACCCGCATGCGGGTATCGTTGAAGCTTCGATTGTTGAACACGACGTAGAGCACCGGCGCTTCGAAGCGGCGTGCCGCCCACAGCGCCTCGATCTGGCCCATCAGAAAAGCGCCATCGCCAACCAGGCACACCGTCTGCCGGTCCGGCTTCGCCATCTTGATGCCGATCGCGGCCCCGACCGACCAGCCAAGCCCGGAGCCGAGCGAGCGGCCGTACAGTTCCTTCTTGCCGCGGCCGAAAGTCAGCCATGGCAGCACGCGCGGCATCGCCGAATTGAATTCGTGAGTGATGATGGCGTCCGGCTCAAGCTGGCGCTGCGCCTCGCGCGCGACATGCTCCCAGGCGATCGGGATCTGGTCCTTGCGCTCCTCCGCCATGGCTTCGCGGGTCTGCCCAGACCTTGCGATTGAATTCGGCCATGGCGTCGATGCGGTTCTTGGCCTTGGCTTTCGCCTCGGCGCTCATGCCGGACCGCACCGCCTCGAGCAGAGCGGCCGCCGTCTCTTTCACGTTGGCGACGATCGGCACCGTGTCGGCAGTCCAGCGCGCGACGTCATTGCCGACGCTGCGCGCCTCGATGATCTTCCAGTACGGCGACACCACCGGCGCGGCGCCTTCCTGATAGAGCATCGGGCTGCCCATGTTGATCAGAACGTCGGCGCCCTCCAGTGAGCGAAACGGCGTGAAGGCGCGGTCGCTCTGCCCGACATAGAGCGGATGATCGGTCGGGAAATCGGTGAACGGGCTCAGCCCCTGCACCACCTGCGTGCCGAGCGCTTCGGCAAGCTGCAACACCTCGTCGTAGGCGTCGTCGCGATGCACGTCGAGGCCGACCAGCATGATGGGCTTTCGCGCCTCGATGAGAATGCGCGCGGCCTGCTCGATGAGATGCGGATCGGGCTTGGTGCGGATCGGCACCGTGAACAGCTCGCGCGGATAGATCTCCGCCTTGCCTTTGGCTTCGGCGACGTCGGTCGGGATCGACAGAAACGTCGCGCCGCCCGGCGGCGTCGTCGAAATCCGCATGGCGTTGCGCAGCAATTCAGGCACGCGGCTCGCCAGCGGCACCTCGAAGCTCCAGCGCGTGAATTCGCGCGTCATGCCGACCAGGTCGTCGATCTCCTCGAAATTGTCGCGGCCGGTGCCCTCGGTCGATTTCGTGAACGACGACACCACCAGCGGATCACCGTCGCGCTTGGCGTTGAACATGTTCAGCATCTGGTTCGCCGTACCGACAGTGCCGTGGACGTTGACGAAGGTCGGATCATTGCTGGCAAGCGCGTAGCCCGACGCCATGGCGGTGACGATGCCTTCCTCGGGACCGAGGATCAGATGGATGTCGTTGTCGCCGACCATCGCGTCGAGCATCGGCGCCGACGACGTACCGTTGCCGTAGAAGACATGCTTCACACCGGCCGCCTTGAGCTGCTGGATCAAGAGGTAGGCGCCGGTACCTTCGGCGACCTGAATGTTGCCGGTTGCGGCGTGGGCGCTGACCATCGGCGCCAAGGTCGCCAGCACCGACTCGGCGGCGGCCGCCGTGAAGCCTGCCGCCGTCATGCCTTTGAGGAAGCCGCGCCGATCGATGCGCCCGGCAATGAAGCCACCAACGAGATCGCGCATGCCTTCTTCCTCCCTTCGAACGTTCTGATCTCAGGTTTTACGACAGGAGTCGGAACGCGTCACTGTGGCGCGATCCCCGCATCCCTGATCAGCTTGCCAAAATGCTCGGAGTCATTGCGGATCACGGTGCGAAATTGCGCCGGATCGAGATAGGTGGCTTGAAACCCGCCGGTCTTCAGTCGCTGCGCGTAGTCCGGATCTTCCGCGACCACCTGGAGTTCCTTCGACAGTCTGGCAACGACGTCGGACGGCGTCTTGTCGGGCGCGGCGATGCCGAACCAGTTGTTGACCACGACGCCGGGGACCCCCTGCTCGCCGAATGTCGGCACGTCCGGCGCGTTCGGATCACGCTGCTCCGAAGCCGATCCCAGCGCCTTGAGCTTGCCGGCCTTGATATGGCCGCCGACCGCCGTGAGGCCGGACCACGCCAACGGGATCTGGCCGCCAAGCAGGTCGTTCACCGCCGCGAGCGACGAGTGATAGGTGACGTTGACGATATTGATGTGGGCGAGCGAGTTGAACAACAGAAGATCGAGATGGTGCGGCGAACCGATCCCCGACGTCCCGCACGACAGCTTGCCCGGTTCAGAACGCGCCAGCGTCACCAGTTCCTTGATGGTGTTGCACTGGAACGAAGCCTGGGCGCAGAGCAGCAGCGTCGAGTTGGTCATTTTCGCGACCGGCGCAAAGTCGGTCTCGACATTGAACGGAACATTCTTGTGCAACCACTTTTGCAGCACCGTGGCAGAGTCCATCAGCAGCAGCGTGCCGCCATCCGGCTGAGCGTGCGCCACATACTCGGCACCGGGCAGACCGCCGGCGCCCGGATGGTTCTCGACCACGACCGGAAGCCCGAGTTGCTTGGACAGCTTGTCGGCGATGAGCCGTCCCGCGAAATCAATGCCGCTTCCGGCTCCGAACGGTACCACGATGGTGATGCGGCGCGGCAAATCGACCGCCGCCGCCGCACGATGCAGCGGAATAAGCGACAACAGCCCCGCCGTAACGGCGCGACGCGACAGCTCCATGGGCTTCCTTTTATCCTAAAGGTTGACGAGGATTGCAGTTTCCTCCCGCAGCTTTTCGACGCGGGCTTATTGTTTTCGTTGGCTGACAGCGATCATTACACCGTCCAGGTCGGCCATGTAATGCTCGCCCAGCCCGGATTTTTTGAACAGTGCCAGCCGCGCCGCACCTTCGGCGCCGACGCCGGTCGGCTTCGGCGTCATCAGCGGGTTCACCGTCTGCAGTTCCTCAATATCATTTTTGAATGCCGCGAGGTCTTCGACTTCAAAGCCGATGTGATCCGGCGCCGGGCGCTCGATGCCGGTGCCGAGGAAGTCGGAGATCTTCCAGGGCAGGATGTGCATGGTGATGCGGCCGTCGGACAGCGCAAACGCGCCCTCGCCGGCCGACGAGTTGTGCAGCGGCAGTTCGAACACGCTGGTGTAGAATTCGGCAAGCCGCTCCGGCTCGACCGCGCGCAGCGCAAAGTGGCTGAAATGTCGCGGTTGTTCCCAGGCCCCGGCCTCGTAAACCTCGGCGCGATTTTTCAGTCCGGCCTGCGATAGATCGAAATATTGCCCCGCCGGATCGTGAATGCCGAGCGCCGCAAAGGGCCGATTGGATGGCCGTTGGATGATCTCGATCTTCGGGTATTTCTTGGCCACCCGCTCGCGCACCGCCTCCACATCCTCGACCTGAATACCGAAATGGTCGAACCCGGCCTGACGGCCGGCCATCCGCGGGTTGACGTTCATGCCCACATAGCCGTCGCCGATCGACATCGCCGAAGCCTCGAACTTGGCGTTGGTTTTGACCTCCAGGCCGAACGCGGCGCGGTACCAGACCGACAGCAGCGCGTAATCTTGCGAGACGATGGCGACGTGGTTGAGCTTGGCAAACATAGGTTCCTTCCCATGCGGCATTTTGAGAGCGCGTCGTGGAGCGCGTGTGCCGTGCCACCCCGTGTAATGCCACCCGGCTTGCGCGAGAAGGTCGTAAGGGGCCACATTACTGTTTCCAGAGAGCGAACAATCGAGGGTAGGCGCCGCATGGATCGCTGGGAAGCTATGAAAGGCTTCATGAATGTCCTCGAACTGCGCAGCTACACGGCGGCGGCGCGCAAGCTCGGCTTGTCCCGCTCGCACTTGAGCAAGCGGATCACAAATCTGGAAGACAGCCTCGGCGTTCGCCTGCTCAACCGCACCACCAAGCATGTTTCGCCGACGGAAATCGGCGAGGCCTATTACGAGGTATGTGCGCGCGCGGTCGGTGAATTGGAAACTGCAGAAGCGGATCTCGGCGCACTGCGGCGCATGCCGCGCGGCAAGTTGAAGATACTGGCGCCAAAATCTCTTGCCGTACTGGAGCTCGTCGACGCCAGCCGCAGTTTTGCGGACACGTATCCCGATCTCGAAGTGGCGGTCTTCATCGAAGACGAACTGCTCGACATCGTCGAGCACGGCTTCGACCTAGCGCTGCGCTTCGGCGAGCAGCCGGATTCAGCATTGGTGGCAAGAAAGATCGCCTCTTTCCGCCTGATTCCCTGCGCTGCTCCGCGCTATCTGAACAAGCATGGCATTCCGCGCAAGCCGGCCGATCTGTCGCAGCATAACTGCCTGCGGCATCTCGGCATGACCAAGAATTCGTCCTGGCGATTTGAGGAAAAGAGCCAGGAGGTCGAGGTGCGGGTTGCGGGCCGCATCTCATCCAATAGCACGGTGTTCCTGCGCGAATGCGTCCTGCACGGCGAAGGCATCGGCCTGATGCCGTCTTACAGTGTGCGAAAGGACATCAAGGCACGGCGGCTTCGCCCGCTGTTGCCGAAATTCGCCACCGCGTCATTGCCGCTCTACGCCGTCCATCCGGGCCATCGCCACCTGGCGACCAAGGTTCGCATCTGCGTCGATTTCCTGGTCGACTGGTTCGACCGCCGCGCCGAGTGAATGCATCGGCCTCCGATGGACGACAAAGCAGCGCAAATTGGGGGCTGACTTTAGTCCGCCTTGATGCCAGCGAACTTGATGACCTTCGCCCATTTCTCGGTCTCGGCACTGATGAACCTGCCGAAATCGGCCGGCGAACCGGTAAATACATCGCAGCCGAGGTCGGTGAAGCGTTTGCGCGTCGCGGCGTCGGCGAGCGCGGCATTGACCTGTTTGTTCAACTTGTCGACGACGGCTGCGGGCGTGCCCTTCGGCGCGACGATGCCGTACCAGCCGTTGGCCTCGTAGCCCGGCAGGAATTCCGCCATCGCCGGCACGCCCGGCAACAGTTCCTGGCGCTTAGTGCTGGTCACCGCGAGCGCGCGCAGCTTGCCGGCTTTCAGATAGCCGAGGGACGCTGGCATGACGCCGAACATCGCCTGCACCCGACCACCGATCAGATCGGGCATCGCCCCACCCTCGCCCTGATAGATGACGTCGACCATTTTGACGTCCGCCATCATGCGAAACAGCGCGCCGGCAACGTAGAGCGGCGTGCCGCTGCCGCCCGAAGCGAGATTGATCTTGCCGGGATTGGCTTTGACGTAGGCGATGAACTCGGCGACGGTCTTCGCCGGCACCGTTGGATTCACATCCAGCACCAGCGGGATGGTGGCGATGCTGGCCACCGGCACGGCATCGCGCAGAAAATCGAATTTCAGATGCGAGTAGAGCGCGGGGTTGATCGCGTTCGACGACATGGCAAGAAGCAGCGTGCCGCCGTCCGGCGACGCCTTGAGCGCCAGTTCCGTGCCCAAATTCGTGCTGGCGCCCGGCTTGTTCTCCACGAAGAACGATTCTCCGAGCTTTTCCGACAGCCATTGCGCGATCAGCCGTCCGATAATGTCGGGCGAGCCGCCAGCCGGCACGGTCACGATCAGCTTCACCGGCCGCGTCGGATAGTTTTGCGCCGATGCGGTGCGGGACAATGCGGGCAGCGCGACAGCGCCGGTAACCAGTTGCAGAAAGCGGCGGCGGCGAAGCATCATGACGAACTCCTTTATCGCATAGCGGCGGCGCGCTCACTGCGCCTTGATGCCGACGGTCTTGATCACCTTGCCCCATTTCGCGGCTTCGTCGGTGGTAAACTTGCCGAATTCTGCCGGGACTCATGATCATGGCCTGGGATCCCAGATCGGAGAATTTCTTCTGCATCTCCGGATCGCGCAGCACGGTATTTATCTCTGTATTGAGCTTGTTGACGATGTCCGGCGGGGTTTTGGCCGGGGCGCTGATGCCGTCCCAGACGATGGCCTTATAGCCCGGCACAAACTCGGCGACGGTGGGAACGTCCGGCAGCACTTTGGAGCGCGTGTCGTCCGTCACAGCCAATGCCCGCAACTTGCCAGCGCGGATGAAGCTGATCGTCTGCAGGATCGGCGTGAACGACGATTGCACCTGGCCGCCAAGCAGATCGGGCAGATAGCTGCTACGATACGGCACGTTCACCATGTGAACGTCGGCCATCATGTTGAACAGTTCGCCGGCCACGTCGGTCGCGGCGCCGCTGCCGACCGAAGCGAAGTTTATCTTGCCGGGGTTTTTCTTCGCGTAGTCGATGAACTCCGGCAGCGTCTTGGCCGGCACCGACGGGTTGACCACAAGCACGAGCGGCAGCAGCACCAGGCCCGAGACCGGCACCAGGTCGCGGAGGAAGTTGAAGTCGAGCTTGTCGTAGAGCGACATGTTGAGCACGTTGGTCATGGTCGCGGTGAGCAGCGTGTAGCCGTCCGGCGCCGCTTTCACGACGATCTGGGTGCCGATATTGGCGGCGCCGCCCGGCCGATTGTCGACGATGAATTGCTGCTTGAGCCGCTCCGACAGCCCCTCAGCGACGAGCCGCGTGGCAATGTCGGGCGCGATTCCGACCGGATACGGTACGACCATGCGGACCGGCCGCGTCGGATAGGTTTGCGCCGCCACCGCCTCGGGCAGGCACGGCAGCGCGGCCATGGCCGCTCCGAGCCGCAGCATGTCTCGACGCGCAAGTTTCATCATTCCCTCTCTTTCACGCGGGTGCGGCACAGCCTGACCCACTCGTCCTTATCAGTTTGCCTTGGCGCCGGAAAATTTGACTACTTTGGCCCACTTAGCGGTTTCCTCGGTGAGAAATTCCCCAAACTCCGCGGGTGACATCGCCATGGGTTCGCCGCCGAGGTTCTTGAGCTTGGCTTTGATCTGCGGATCGGCGAGACCGGCATTGATGGTCTTGTTGAGCCTGGCGATAACTTCGGGCGGCGTTCCCTTTGGCCCACAGGTGCCGTCCCAGGCCGTCGCGTCGAAGCCCGGCAAGAACTCGGCGATCGCCGGCACGTCCGGCAGGATCGGCGATCGTTTCGCACCGGTGACCGCAAGCGCGCGTAGCCGGCCGTCTCTGATAAAGCCGATCGCCGCCGTGATCGTGATGATAAACGCCGTGATGCGATTGGCGAGCAGATCGGTGAACGCCGGCGCTGGCCCGCGATACGGCACGCCCACCATTTTCACTCCCGCCGTCAGATTGATCAGTTCGCCCGCCACCTGCATTGGCGTGCCGATGCCCGGCGACGCCAGGTTGACCTTGCCGGGGTTGGCTTTGGCGTAGGCGAGGAACTCCGGAAATGTCTTGGCGGGAAACGACGGGTTGACCAGAAACACCAACGGCAAAGACATCAAGCCTGCGACCGGCACGGTATCGCGCAGAAAATTGAAATTGAGGTTTGGATAAAGCGAGGCATTGATCGCATTGGCGCTGAGACAGGTGAGCAGCGTGTAGCCGTCCGGTGCCGATTTCACGACGATCTCGGTCGCGATGTTGCCGGCGGCGCCGGTCTTGTTTTCAACGATGAAAGGCTGGCCCAATTGCTGCGACAGCCACTGCGCGATCAGCCGCGACAACAGATCGGGCGCGCCGCCGCCGCCAAATCCTTCGACGATGCGCACCGGCCGCACCGGATAATCGGCCGCCCGGACGGCGCGCGGCAGCGATGCGGCAGCCGCGCTTCCAGCCGCCAGACCCAGAAATTCCCGGCGCGGGAGCCGCATGACGTTCCTCCACAATCACTCGTACCGCGCAGACGACTTGGGCCTGAACTTGGGCTTGCGACCTCTTCCGCGTCCGCGGGCGGCTCGTATAGCATAGCCATGCACGACCGGGGTAACGCCATGAAAATTCGACGCAGAGGACTACTTCGCCTCGCGGCAGGCGCCATCGCCCTGCCCGCCTTTTCACGTTTAGCGCGCGCCGACACCTACCCGTCGCGACCCGTCCACCTGATCCTTGGCTATCCGCCGGGCGGATCGGCCGACATGACCGCGAGGCTTTTTGGCCAGTGGCTCTCGCTGCGGCTGGGGCAACAATTTATCGTTGAAAGCCGGCCCGGCGGCGGCACCAACATCGCGACCGAAGCGGCACTCCGCGCCGCACCCGACGGCTACACGCTGTTCCTCGCCTCGCCCGCCAATGCAACCAATCCGGCACTGTTCGCCAAACTCCCGTTCGATTTCATCCGTGACAGCGCGCCGGTCGCTGGGTTGATCCGCTTTCCAGACGTTGTCGACGTCAATCCAGCGTTGTCAATTCACTCCATTCCCGAGCTCATCGCCTACGCCAAGGCAAGCCCGGGCAAACTCAACTTCGCATCATCAGGCATCGGATCGACGCTGCATGTCGCCGGCGAGCTGTTCAAGATGATGGCCGGCGTCGATATCGTGCACGTGCCGTATCGCGGCGGCGCGCCCGCCATGGTCGATCTGATCGGCGGCCGCGTGCAGCTAATGTTCGACAACGTGCCGTCGTCGTTGCCGTTCATCAAAACAGCGAAGATCCGGCCGCTGGCCGTGACGTCGGCGGCGCGCGCGGCGGTGCTGCCGGATCTGCCGACGGTTGCCGATTTCGTGCCCGGCTACGAGGCGAGCGCGTGGTATGGCCTAGTTGCGCCCAAAGGCACGCCGAACGAGATCATCAACAAACTCAATCGCGAAATCGAGGGCATTCTCGCCGATCCCAAGGTCAAGTCGCAGCTCGGCGATCTCGGCGCATCGCTGTTGCCCGGCACGCCAAAGGACTTCGGCAAACTTATTGCCGACGAAACAGCGAAATGGGGCAGGGTGATCAAATTCGCCGGCATCAAGCCGGAGTGATCGACGCCGGGAATCAATATCCCTGCTATTCCGCCTTGATACCCGCGACGCGGATCACTTGCGCCCATTTCGCCGTCTCATCGGCGACGAGCTTGGTGAATTCGGCCGGTGACAGCCAGAGCGGCGCATCGCCGAGTTCGCCGATGCGTTTAGCGATGCCAGGATCGGTGTGCGCGGCTTTCATCGTATTGGCGAGCCTGTCGACGATAGCGGCGGACGTGCCGTGCGGCGCTGCAATGCCGACATAAATGCTCGCCTCGTAGCCCGGAACAAATTCGGCGATGGCCGGAACATCGGGCAGCACCGGCGCGCGTGTTGCATTGGTCACGCCCAGCGCCCGCAGCTTGCCCGCTCTGACCTGCTGGATGGTCGCCGCATAGGTGCCGAAATAGACCTGCACCTGGCCGGCGATCAGATCGACCACGGCCGGCCCGCCGCCACGATACGGTACGTGCACCATATCGACGCCGGTCTTGCTGCGGAACAATTCCCAGAACATGTGCGGGGCGCTGCCGATCCCGGCCGACGCAACCGTGACCTTGCCGGGATGGCCCTTGGCATACGCGATCAGCTCGGGAACGGATTTAACCGGGAACGCAGGGTTGATCACGAGGATGCCGGCGCCGCGCGAAATCGGCGCCACCGCGGTGATATCGCGAACGATGTTGAAACTGAGATTGCGATAGAGCGTCGCGTTCCAGGCGTCGGCCGACGTGGTGAGCAGCAAAGTGTAACCGTCGGGGGCCGCTTTTGCCACCGCCTCGGCGGCGAGATTGCCACCGGCACCCGGGCGGTTCTCGACGATGAATTGCTGGCCGAGTTGTTGCGACAGCCATTGCGCGATCAGGCGCGCATAAGTGTCACTGATCCCGCCGGGCGGGAAGCCGGCAACAATGCGCGCCGGCCGCGCCGGGTAGGGTTCCGATACCGCGGCGCACGTGAGGAGAGGCAGTGTGCCGACGCCTGCGGCGAATCCGAGGAATTGTCGCCGTGCCAATCTCATGAGGATCCTCCCCGCCTTCATCCGCTCCCGCGAGCGCAGCGCAAGCAGCAAACAGTCCCGGCATGATGGGCGCGGATTTTATCACTTTGACGCGGTCCGCGATATCGCGGCCGAGCCGATCAAGCCGCGAGCGGCAGCGAGCGAAACTCCTTGGCGCTCGCCATGTCCCACGCAACAGCAAAGCGCGGGTCGCGCGTTCCGGCGAGCAGTTCGCCGGGCTTGAGCGGCGGATAAAGCTCGGCGAAGGTCTTGACCTCGTGCGGCGAAACGCGCCGCGAGAAATGCGCCAGCGTCAGTTCGGTCGGATGATCCAAACCGGCCGCCGCCACCAATTCGGCCAGCGCCTCCACGGTAGCGCGATGGAAGTTGAAGACGCGCTCCGACTTGTCGGGCACCACAAGTGCGCGCTGCCGCACGCGATCCTGCGTTGACACTCCGGTCGGGCAGCGGTCGGTGTGGCATGATTGCGACTGGATGCAACCGAGCGCGAACATGAAGCCGCGCGCCGAATTGCACCAGTCGGCGCCGAGCGCCATGACGCGCGCGACGTCGAAGGCGCTGATGATCTTGCCGCTGGCGCCGAGCTTGATGCGATCGCGGGCATTGATGCCGATCAGCGCGTTGTGCACGAAGTTGAGGCCTTCGCGCAGCGGCATGCCGAGATGGTCGGTGAATTCCAGCGGCGCCGCGCCGGTGCCGCCTTCCTTGCCGTCGACGACGATGAAGTCCGGATAGATGCCGGTCTCCACCATCGCCTTGCAGACGGCCAGGAATTCCCACGGATGGCCGATACACAGCTTGAAGCCCGCCGGCTTGCCGCCGGACAGCCGCCGCATCGTCGCGACGAATTGCATCAACTCGATCGGCGTCGCAAACGCGGAATGGCGTGACGGCGACACACAGTCGACGCCGATCGGCACGCCGCGCGCCGCGGCAATCTCGGCGGTCACTTTGGGGGCGGGAAGCACACCGCCATGACCGGGCTTGGCGCCCTGGCTGAGTTTGAGCTCCACCATTTTGACCTGCTCGCAGCGCGCGCCAGCCTCGAATTTCTCGGCGCAGAACGTGCCGTCTTCGTTGCGGCAGGAAAAATAGCCCGAGCCGATTTCCCAGATGATGTCGCCGCCGTTTTCGCGATGATAGGTACTGTAGCCGCCCTCGCCGGTATCGTGAGCGAAATTGCCTTTCTTGGCGCCGGTGTTGAGCGCGCGGACGGCGTTCGGCGACAGCGCGCCGAAGCTCATGGCCGAAATGTTGAAGATCGAGGCCGCGTAAGGTTTGGCGCAATCCGGACCGCCGACGACGATGCGGAAGCCCTCTTTGACGACGGACCGCGGCGCCATCGAATGGTGCAGCCACTCGTAGCCGCTGGAGTAAACATCGTTCTGGGTGCCGAACGGCCGCTTGTCCAAGGCCTGTTTGGCGCGCTGATAGACGATGGCGCGTTTGTCCCGTGAAAATGGCGTGCCGTCCTTTTCGCTTTCCAGAAAATACTGGCGAATTTCCGGCCGGATTTCTTCCAAGATGAAGCGGATATGCGCCGTGAGCGGATAGTTGCGCAACACCGCATGCCGGGTCTGAATGAGATCGACCGTGCCGATCACCGCGAGCGCGCTGAACAGCACCAGCGGCACAGCAACGATCGCCGACGGATAGAAATACAATTCGATGAGCAGAGCAGCGGTGATGACGATCACGGCCGTATAGGCAATGAACCGCGCGCTGAATGGCAGCAGCAAAGTGCGCATGGGGCCTTCCCCTCCCGGCAAAGTCATGGTCGGCAAGCCCCCCAGAGGCTCGCACCGGCGACGATCATACGAGGGAAACTTGTCAGTTTCGTAAGGGCCGCTGTTCGTGGGCGACGGGCCCTTACTAGCGGATTGCGGGGTATTGGCCCCGCTTTCTGGAGAATTCGGGGGCGCACCAACTCTCATCCGGGTTTTTCTGAACGAAACCCAGCATACCGGGGGCGCGCCCCACGATCTTGTGCCCGTGCCGCAGGGGCTATAGCACCAGGCGACGCAGGGCTTTGCTGCACCGCAAACTGGACGCGGGCCGGTACGGCCGACCAACAGGCGTATTCGGACCCCGGAGCCATCATGAAAATTCAGCGCCGCCGCTTCCTGCAATTGTCAGCCCTGGCGGCCGCGCTCCCAGGCGCGTCAGGCATCGCGCGCGCCGACACTTATCCTTCGCATCCAGTCCACATTGTTCTTGGCTTTCCGCCGGGCGGCTCGTCCGACGTGATCGGACGCCTTGTGGCGCAATCCCTGGCGCAGAAACTAGGAAAACCATTCGTGTTCGACAACAAGCCGGGCGCCGGCAGCAACATCGGCACCGAGTGGGTCGCGAAATCCACGCCCGACGGCTATGAGCTGCTGTGGTCAACATCGGCAAATGCGATCAACGCGACCCTTTACAAAAAACTCAATTTCAATTTCCTGAAAGACTTCGAGTCGGTAGCGGGCGTGTTTCAGATTCCCAACGTGATGGAGGTTCATCCGTCAATCCCGGTAAAGACTGTTCCGGAATTCATCGCGTATGCCAAAGCCAATCCGGGCAAGATCAATTTTGCCTCGGGCGGCATCGGATCGACGTCGCACATGGCGGGCGAGCTCTTCAAATTCATGACCGGCGTCGACATCCGCCATGTGCCCTATCGCGGCTCGGCGCCAGCGCTGATCGATTTGCTCAGCGGCCAGGTGCAAGCCATGTTTGACCTCATGCCGGCATCGATCGGATTCATTCGCGCCGGCAAATTGCGTCCCCTCGCCGTGACCACCGCCGAGAAATCGCCCGCTTTGCCGGACCTGCCGACGATCGGACAGTTCGTGCCGGGTTACGCAGTGAGTACCTGGAACGGCATGAGCGCGCCGAAGGGCACGCCCTCAGAGATCGTCGAGCGCCTCAACAAAGAGATCAACGCCAGCCTCGCCGATGCAAACATCAAGGCGCGGCTCACCGATCTCGGCGCGACCGGCCTGCCCGGAACACCGGCGGCTTTCGCCACGCTCGTCTCGCAAGACACCGAGCGTTGGGCCAAGGTCGTCAAGTTCGCGCATATCTCAGCGGATTAGCTTCGGCTCCGCATCAAGCCGCACCACCCAGCCTTCGAGGCCCGGCTTGGCGGCGGGATAGCGCGCCAGCACCAGCGGATCGTGCCCTGGCACGACATGGCGTGGCGAGCTGGCAAGCTTTTTCAGCTTGCGATAGCCCTCGACCACCTCTTCCAGATTATAGGTGGTCGGAAATACGCGACCTGAGTCCATGTGGGCGTAGAGGTGCGTCGCGTCCGCGGCGAGCACAACATTGCCGCGCCGGGTTTTGACTCGCACCGACTGCAGCCCCTTCGAGTGACCGCCGATGTGATGCACCGACACGCCGGGCACGATCTCGTCTTCGCCGTCGTGGAAAGCGGCACGGCCGTCAAACACCTTGCGCACCATGGCGACGACGTCGTCAACCTCAAACGGCATTCGCAGCGCGTCGTGGCACATGCAGCGGCCCGTGGCATAGGCCATTTCGCGATCCTGCAAGTGATAACAGGCCTGAGGAAATAAATCGTAGTTCTCACAATGATCGTAATGCAGATGGCTGATGATGACGTCTTTGACGGTGTTGGGCGCAATGCCGAGCGCGAGCAATCCGTCGCGCACCGGCTTGACCATTTCGCGGCCGCGCTTGCGCCCCGTCGCTTCATCGAAACCGGTGTCGACGATGACCGTGCCGGACGGCCCGACGATGGCCCAAACGAAGTAATCGAGCGGCTGCAGCGTGTCGTGCGGATCGCCGTGGATGAAATTCGCCGACGACTGCCGCTTATGATGGCCGTAACGAATGGCATAGACTTCGTGCACGTCGTCACTCATGGCGCCGCCTCCCTGGTTGCACTCGCGAACATCATAGCGCAACCAGCGCTGCCCGGTGGGGCCGTCTATCAAGCGGAGCAGTTGCCCCGTCTCATGGGCCGCGATTTCATGTGCCGACTTTTAGCTTTTTGCCGCGTAGCCGGATCATTGCTTCGCGCTCCGTTTCGGATTGCGTGCGATCCATCCTGACCCGAAGCAGATCGCGCCGGGCGACGAGCCCAACGACGGCGTCATCTGTCCGCCGAAGAATGGGCACTCGACTTGCGTCGGTAGCCGCCATGCGGTCGGCGAGTGCGCCGACGAGTTCGTCGGTGTAGCCGGTAGTCAGGTCTTGCTCCGAAATAACGTCGCTCAGACGCTCGCCCTTCGGCCACCCATCGACCGTCCAGCGCAACACGTCAGCCCGGGAGACGATGCCGGCAAGCCCAGACTCTGCATTAACAACCGGATAGCTCTTGTGCCGGACGGCCATAGTGTCAGCGGTGAAATATGCGACCACATCGCTGATAAGCATGTCCGCGGGCAATGTCTCGACCGGATGCGCCATGATCTCGTAAACGCGCATCGTCTCGAAGGGGTCGACAACATACTCCCGCATCACGTGATGGCCACGGCGAGCGACTTTTTCGGTAAGGATCGAACGCCGCAACAGCAGCACGGTCGTCGCGTGCGCCATCACGCAGGCGGCGGCGACCGGCAACAGTCCACCCGTATTGTGCGTCAGTTCCAGTGCAAAGACGATTGAAGTGAGCGGCGAGCGCATCGTGCCCGCCATGATCGCCGCCATACAGACGAACGCCCAGGTGCCCTGATCGCCGAACGGGACGACGCTGCCGAACAGAACGCCGATCGCGCCGCCCATCATGAGCAGCGGCGCCAGCACGCCGCCTGAAGTGCCGCTGCCCAGCGCTACCGACCATATGACCGACTTTACCAGCAACAGCCGCACCGCTTGGGCGACCGTCATTGAGCCGGCAAGCATCGCGGCAATGTTGCCGTAGCCGACGCCGAGTGCTTGCGGATCGATCAACCCGCCTATGCCGATCACGACGCCGCCGATCGCCGGCCACCACATCCAATGAATCGGCAACCGCTGGAAGGCGTCCTCGCAGGAATAGACCATCTGCGTCAGCACACCCGAGCAAAGGCCGGCGATGACGCCGAGAACTCCGGCGAGCACCAGCCCGAGCGGGGCCATCGGCGCGCTCTGCGCCATCGGAAACAGTACGCCATGGCCCAGGAGGTAAGGCCGCAGTGCCGCCGCAACGAGCGAAGCGATCGCGACCGGTACAAAGCTGCGCGGCTTCCATTCGAACAGCAGCAGTTCGACGGCGAGCAGCATGGCCGCAACCGGCGTGCCGAAGGTGGCGCTCATGCCGGCGGCCGCACCGGCCACGAGCAGTGTCTTTCGCTCAGCGTTCGACAGCTTGAACAGTTGTGCGAACAGCGAGCCGAAGGCGCCCCCCGTCATGATGATGGGGCCTTCGGCGCCGAATGGGCCACCCGTTCCGATGGAGATTGCGGACGACAACGGCTTGAGCAACGCAACGCGTGGCTGCATGCGGCTGCGGCCGATTAGGATTGCCTCCATCGCCTCGGGAATGCCGTGCCCGCGGATTCTCTCCGAGCCGAACCGCGCCATAAGTCCTATGAGCAAGCACCCGGCGACTGGTATAAGCACGGATATCCATTTAAGTCCGGCCTGCGGCGGCGAGGCCAGCGCGAAGCTGAAGTGGCCGTAGTAGGCGATGTTCGTGACAAACGCGATCAGGTGGTAAAGCACCCATGCGGCCGCGGCGCCGGCACAACCGACGACGACAGCCATCGCCATGAGCATGAGCAGGCGTCGATCGGTGCTGAAGTCGCGCAGCCGGTCCTCGCCTGCCCATTGGGCATGCGGGGTCGCTTCGAGGCTGGAATGAGTTAGCGCTGGGCGCGAAACGTGGCGCGGCATGAAGACTGTACCTCTGGATGACACGGAAGCCCGAAATAGAAGGGCTTTGGAATTTTGGATATGTATATCGTATTACGATATAGTTTAAGGCGCCCATATGACATAGCTTTTGCCGGTGGACAGCCATGAAAAAAGCGTCCTCACGGCCGCTGACCGCTGCCGATTACGAGCGACTGGCCGAGTTCCGTTATGCGCTGCGACGGTTCCTCGTCTTCAGCGAGGAAGCGGCCAAAGGATCGGGGCTCACCGCCCAGCAACACCAGGCGCTGCTTGCGATCAAAGGCTTCGGTCGCACGCCGATGACGACCGGCGAACTCGCAAAGCGCCTGGCAATTCGGCACCATAGCGCCGTCGGATTGATCGATCGGCTGGTCGCAAAATCCCTGGTGAAACGGGTCCCCGGGTCCGACGACCGGCGGCAAGTGCTGCTGTCGTTAACGCCCAAATCTGAGACCTTGCTGGCGAAGCTGTCCGAAGAGCATCGCCGCGAACTCAAGCGGCTGGCGCCCGTGTTCGAGTCGGTGCTCGCCCATTTCAAGCCGACGGCGTGAGGCGACCTCCCCTGCGCTTCTGCGGCGCGGCCAAGCAACGCACCGCTAGCGGGCGCTTGTAAGCGGATTTACCTCTGCTACGCTTGCTTCCCAACAACGCGCAGACGTTGATTTTTCATCAGCGGGAGGAACGTCATGAGCGGATCGGCCGCAAGCGGCTCCGCGCCTTGGTATCGCACACTGAGCCGGGCGCAGTGGAAGGCACTCATCGCGTCGAACCTGGGCTGGACATTCGATGGCTTCGAAGTGTTCGCCCTCATCCTTACGGTCGGCGCGGCGCTGCACCAGCTGCTCGATGCATCGCAGTACAAGTTTATTCCGGCCTACGCCGGCGCGGTGATCGCCATCACGGTGTTCGGCTGGGGCGCCGGCGGCCTGCTCGGCGGCATTCTGGCGGATTACATCGGCCGCAAACGTTCGATGGCCCTGACCGTTCTGGCCTACTCCCTGCTTACCGGCCTGAGCGCCCTCTCCTGGAGCTGGCTGTCGTTTGCGGTGTTCCGCTTTCTTGTCGGCCTCGCCATCGGCTCCGAATGGGCGACCGGCGCCTCGATCACCGCCGAGCTGTGGCCTGATAATGCGCGCGGCAAAGGCGGCGCTCTTTTGCAGGCCGGCTATCCGATCGGCAGCATCCTTGCTTCCGCGGTCTGGTTGGTCATCGGCACGTCAGGACCGAACGCATGGCGCTACATGTATTTGATCGGCGTGCTGCCGGCGCTCATCACATTCTGGATTATCCGCAATATTCCCGAATCGCCGCGCTGGGAAGAATCGAACCGGCAGCGCCGTGCCGCGCACGATCTGCGCCGGCGCGGCGCGACGTTGCAAGGCGAACACGCGGCCATGGTGCGCTTCACGCTGGTCGACATGTTTGCGGAACCGGCAGTGCGCATGCGGCTGATCGTGACCTTCGTCATGTCGCTGTCGGTGACGATCGGCTATTGGGGCGTTTCCACCTTCGTGCCGAGCTACGTGGGCTCGGTCGCGGGCCATCTCGGACTTGCCGCTCAGCGTTGGGTGGGCCTGGCGGGCCTTGTGCAGAACATCGGCGCCCTGCTCGGCTTTTGCTGCTTCGGTTTTCTTGCCGACTCGCTTGGCCGCAAGCCGACGACGTTTATGTATTATCTGATGTGTCTGATCCTCACTCCGATCGTCTATCTGTGGGTGCAGGAAATCCACCTGCTGCTGCTGGGGTTTGCGGTCTACGGATTCTTCATCCAGGGGACTTTCTCATGGACCGCAGTCTGGCTGCCGGAGCTGTTTCCGACGCGGATGCGGGCGACGGCTGCGGGCTTTATCTTCAATACGCCTCGCCTGATCTCGGCGGTCGCGCCCCTGATCGCCGGCAGCCTCATCGTCAATCTCGGCGGCTATGGACGGACCGCAACCATCCTCGCCCTGTTCTACATCCTTGGCTTGGTCGCCGTGCCGTTCCTGCCTGAAACCAAGGGCCGACCGTTGGCGGAGGCCGATATGCTCTCGGCGCCTGACGCAGGGGGCCAACAGCTGCGGCAGACGGCGTAACCCGGGCGCCGCTAAAAGAGATGCCCGGCGCGAGGCCGGGCATCAAAATTCAAAACCGGAAGGATCGACAAGGCCGGTGCTGCGGCGACTGCGCCGCGGCTCGGTTTCCGGTCAGGCGGCAGCGGCAGTGAGATTGCCGAACTTCTTCAGGTTCTCTTTCTGCTTCTCATTGCGCGGCGGCAGCTTGAACAGCCGCGACGCAGTGCCACCGAGGATGTTGTGTTTGGCCTTCTCCGACAGGAACGGCAGGTCCCAGATCGTCGACGGCAGATCGAAATCCCAGTGCGGATAGTCGGAGGAATACAGGAGCTGGGTCTCGGCGTTCATCATCCGGAAGGTCTGCTCCATCGCCCCATAGTCCTGAATTTCCATCGGCTGTGTCGAATAGTACATGTCGCGCATGTAGTCTGACGGCTTCTTCTTCAGGAGCGGCGCTTCCGACGGCCGCAGCATGTACTCGTGGTCGAGCCGCTGCATCAGGAACGGCACCCAGGCGAGACCGGCCTCGATCCAGATCACCGGCAGCTTGGGGAAGCGTTCGCCCATGCCGTTGACCACCCAGTTGGTGCAGTGGAGCACGTTGTACCAGGAGAAGCCGAGCGCGTGCGCCGCCATGAAGCGGTTGCAGCTGCGATAGATCGGCTCGCCCCAGTTCGGACCGGAGTGGAACGACAGCACCAGGCCGCGCTCTTCCATCGCCCGGTACATTTTCATGTACGCGTTGTCGTACACCGCCATGTTCGACCTGACGGTCGTGACCATGAAGCCGCCGACATGCTTGCGGTCACCGAACGTCTCGACCTGGCGGAGCGAAGCCTCCGGATCGGAGAACGGCAGGCAGAGCATCGAGAAGAAGCGGCCGCCGGACTCCGGCATCACCTTCTCGGTGAGCCAACGATTATAGGCCCAGCACAGCTCGACTTCCATTTCCTTCTGCGGATGCATGCCGATGTTGAGCATGCCCGTCGGAAACAGACAGGAGTAATCGACGCTCATGGCGTCCATCCAGCGATGTCCGAGCTGGACATCGCGCTGGCCGCCCTTGAGGCCATCGGTCTTTTCCGAACCGCGCATCGGATAGCGCGTCACGCGGCCGCCCATGTCCTGATAGCCGACCTGGGTGGGCGTAATGCCCGAACGATTGCGCTTGCTGCCAGCCGAAAGGCTGAGCTGACGGAGCACGTCGTTTTCCATGAACGGCAGGAATTCGTCGTAGCTCTCGTTCTCGTAGTGGTGCGCGTCGACGTCGACGATGACCATGTCGTCGAAATTGCGCTGATGAGCCTGCTTGCGCGCGTGCGCCAGCAGCCGGCTGGTATTGAGTTCCTCGATCGTCACGCGGCGACCGCGATCAGAAATAAGATCCATGGTGCTTCTCCTGACGTTCCAATCCTAAAACGACGAGCGTTACCTGCCCGTCCAGCTTTGCCACATGCCGAGCTCGAAAACCGCGAGATCGGCAGCCTTTAACAATCCGCTCGCCGTGACCATTACATCGGTGGCGGAAATCGAATGTCTTGCAACCGGCGTGATCAACTCGCCGGCCTCGACGCGCGCCGTGTAGACGCGGCACACGGCGGCCATCAGCTTTTGCAGCGCCTCGGCCGAGACGATGTCGAGCTTGCCGTCGACGATGCAGCGCTCAAGCACGGCAGCGACGCGCGCGGCCTCGGCGGAAGCGCCGTCAAGAACGGCCACGCGTGGCTTCGCCGCCGACGTTGCGGCGACCGGCCGACGCGCGGGCTTTACGGCCTTTGCCGCAGATTTGCCGATGGCCTTTGCCACGCGCTTAGGCGAGGACATAAAGGTCCTCTCCCTTTTGCACGGTCTTGAATTTCTTCAATTTCATCTTCCGGTCGGAGACGCACTCGCCGGTCTTCATGTCGTATTCCATGCCGTGCCAGGGGCAGACGAAATGCATCTCGTCTTCGGAAAAGAACAGGCCCATCGAAGTCTTGTCGGGGCGCAGACGCTCCTCGACTTTGGCGATGGTCAGTCCTTCGCAGGCCGGGCCACCCTGATGGAGGCAGAAATTGCTGTAGGCGTAAAATTCGCCCTCGTGCTTGAAAACGCCGATCTCGTTGTCGCCAACAAAGACGATCCGCCGATCGCCGTCATTGAATTCCGCAACCTTTGCGACGAATTTTTCCGCCATCTGCTTCACTGCCCTCGTGTTACGCCCGCCTTGGGCCGATTTTATTCCTTATGGCGCGGCCGGAGCAGACGATGTCGCCCGTCTTCTTGGGCGCGCCTTGCAAGTCATGCATCTAGCATAAACTGCCCGGGTGCGCGACCGCAGCTCTGCTTTTTTAAGTTTCTAGTCTTATTCTAATGTGGGAACAAAGCAAAATCGCGCCCAAAGCCCAGCGGAAGTGGCATGACTGCTCATCCAGCCATGCTGGTCATGAAACGATTTGCCAGACGGCGGTATCAGCACCGTCCGGCAAGGACATACAACCGACGCGTCACAAGTTCCGGCCTTTGTGCAGACAGTTGCAGCGCGCTGTGCTGGCCCCCCGAGGCTAAGGCTGTGCACTAAGCCATCTTGTTTTCGATCTCGCCGATTTTCTCGATCCAGAGCTTCACCACGTCGCCGGCTTTGAGGAAGGTGCCGCTCTCGGCGCCCGTTCCCGACGGTGTTCCAGTAAGGATCAGGTCGCCCGGGTGCAGGGTCATGTTGATCGATAACTGCTCGATCTGCTCGGCGAGCGAGAACAGCATCTTGCTGGTATTGGAATCCTGCTTCAGCTCGCCGTTGACCCAGAGCTTGAGGTTCAGGTTTTGCGGATCGCCAATATCGCTGGCCGGAACGATCCAAGGCCCGATCGGGCACGACCCATCGAACGACTTGTGCTTAGTCCAATCCATCTTGAACGGCGAAGTCGCCGGAACTGGAGGCCGGCGGCCGCGATCGCGCGCCGAGAGATCGTTGGAGACCATGTAGCCGGCCACATAGCTAAGCGCCTTGTCGAGCGATACATCCTTGGCGGGCCGGCCGATGACGGCGGCGAGCTCGATCTCCCAATCCATGCTCTTGGCATAATGGGAGATCTTCACCGTGGCGCCCGGATCGGTGATCGCCCCCGCCGCCTTGATGAAGTGCCACGCCTTCAGTCCCTGCTCGTGGGGATCAGCCGGCGGCGGATTGCCCTCGCGCGCCGCCATGGCGGCGGCATGGTCGCCGTAATTGGCACCGGCGCAAAAGATCGTCCCCGGATGCGCAATCGGGGCGAGAAGCTTGGTCTTTTTCAGCGGCTGCCGCTTGGCCCGGCTCTTGCCCGCGCCCGCCGTGGCTTTTCGCAGCACGCCTTCGGCTGTCTTCCAGTCTCCGAGGATGCCGAGAACCGTCCCATAGGCCGGTTTGCCCGTCAGCTTCGCGGCGTCGAACACCTCGTCGCCGATGACGATCCCGGCGCGAGGCCCCTCCGCCGACTTATAGGTTGCGATCTTGTAGCCTGCCGGCTTTGCCCCAGCCATATGCGTCACTCCCCTGATGGCGATAGAACCCTGACGGCGACAAAACCGCGATCCCGGCCGCTTGGCAAGTCGGTTGGCAAATGTTGGCAAGACTGCTCGATCAAGAGCCTTGCGTCCGTAACGGTCCGGCACTCTTGAGTTGGCGCTGGCGCGGTGCTTGATTCCCGCCCACAAGAGCATCAAGGCCCAAAGGGTCGGAGAAGGTTGGAGATACCCATGATTAAGCCGCGACGCATCGGGCACGCCACATTCGAAACGCCCGATCTGCAAAAGATGATCGACTACTACACCGAGGTGATGGGGCTCGTGCTTGCGGAGCGCGAGAAGGATCGCGCATTCCTCACCACGCAGGTCGGGCTGCTTGCGATCCAGCTCAATAAGGGCGACACCGAACGCTGCACCACGCTGTCATTCGAAGTTGCACCCAATTCCGACTTTGGCGCGCTCGCGCGCGAACTGGAAAAGGACGGCATCAAGAGCGAACTGCGCAACGATTCAACTCCCGGCATCGGGCAGGTGCTGACCTTCAAGGACAACAAGGGCACGACGATCGCGCTGTTCAAGGAATGGAACTATCTCGGCAAGCACTTGGCGCACCACGGCGTCGGCGCGCTGAAACTCGGCCATATCGCCTGGGTGGTCGACGACCCGCAGAAGACCGCCGAATTCTACCAGAAGGTCCTGGGCTTCCGCGTTTCCGACTGGATCGACGATTTCTTCGTGTTCATGCGCTGCAACACCGATCACCACACGGTGAATTTCATACGCGGCAAGAACATCAAGATGCATCACATGGCGTTCGAGCTGAAGGATTTCATTCACCTGCAGAACTCATGCGATCTGTTCGGGCAGAAGAAAATCCCGATCATCTGGGGGCCGCTGCGCCACGGCCCCGGCCACAACATCGCCACCTATCATCGCAATCCGGACGATCAGGTCATCGAGTTCTTCTGCGAACTCGACCAGATGGTCGACGAGGAGCTCGGCTATTTCGAGCCGCGGCCCTGGCATCAGGACACGCCTCAGCGGCCGAAGACCTGGAAGGCCGGGATGAACAACGTCTGGGGGCCGCCGCCACTGCCGGACTTTCACCGCGGCAGGGATTGATCAACTCGCGCTCTCCACGGCGCGTGCGGCGGAGCAGGCTCGAAGACGAATTACTCGCTCTTGCCGCCGAGCTGCTTGAGCTTGGCAAACACCGCGTTGACGTCGAGGTCGTCGCCCGCCTTCTTCGCCTCGGCGGGTTCCGGCTCCTCTTTCGGAGCGGTGGTCACCGATGCCGGCAAGAGCGTGGCGCCCTGCTCTTCGACCGGGATCGGCTTCTCCTTGGCGGCGCGATGCACTTCGAGATCGAGATCGATCTGCGAGCATAGCCCGAGCGTCACCGGATCGAGCGGCGTGAGATTCGCCGAGTTCCAGTGAGTTCGCTCGCGAATCGCCGCAATGGTCGACTTCGTGGTGCCAACAAGCCGCATGATCTGGCTGTCTTTCAGCTCCGGGTGGTTACGCACCAGCCAGAGAATGGCGTTGGGCCGATCCTGCCGGCGCGACACCGGGGTATAGCGCGGCCCTTTCTTCGGCTTCGCCTCGGGCATGCGCACCTTCGGCTCGGCGAGAAGCAGCTTGTGGCCCGGGTCGGCCTCGGCGGTGGCGATCTCCTCGCGCGTCAGCTGGCCGGTCGAAACTGGGTCGAGCCCTTTGATGCCCTGGGCGGAGTCGCCGTCGGCGATCGCCTTCACTTCAAGCGGGTGCAGGTTGCACAATTGCGCGATCTGATCGAACGAAAGCGATGTATTGTCGACCAGCCACACGGCTGTCGCTTTGGGCATCAAAGGCGCGGTCGCCATGGGTAAATCTCCTCCGTGCTCCGCCCGCCTTGCTCAGGCGAAGCCACTCATCAAGGATGACTGGAAAGCTGCCCAAATATAAGCGCCTGGGCCATTGGGCGCAACCATTTGTCGGCCGTCTCTTTTGTCCAGCATGGCGAAGGCCGATCCGACCAGCTATGGGTGGATAACGGCGCGGATAACGCGCGTGCACGGTGGAGGGAGGCGCAAATGGGCAGAACTTTGTGGACGATTGCCGCCTTTTTTTTCGCGCTCGCCGCCCTGCCCTTTGCGGCACACGCCCAGCCAGCGGATTTTCCGACGCGGCCGGTGCATCTGATCGTGCCGTTCGCGCCGGGCGGCGGCGTCGATATCGTCGCCCGCATGGTCGCGCCGAAACTGAGCCAAGCGTGGGGCCAGCCGGTCATCGTCGAGAACAAGGCTGGGGCCATTGGCGTGGTGGCGAGCGAATACGTCCTGCAGCAGCCCGCCGATGGCTACACGGTGCTGATCGGCGTGGCCGGCAGCCATGCCATCGCCCAGTACCTGCACCACAATCTTGCGTACGATCCGGTACGCGATTTCGCCGGGGTCACGGTGCTGTCCTATTCGCCGCTGATCTGCCTGGTCGCGCCTTCCAGCCCGTTTCACACCATGAAGGAGCTGGTCGACACCGCGAAGGTCAAACCGGTGCCGTTCGGCAGTCCCGGCGCCGGCTCGCAACAGCACCTGATCGGCGAAATGTTCAACCTGCTCTACGGCACCAAATTCCAGCATGTCGCCTACCGCGGCGTTGCGCCCGCCATGCAGGATCTGCTCGGCGGCCACATCCCGATGGTGATGGGCGAAATGGGCTCGTCAAAGCCGTTCGTCACCTCGGGCCGATTGCGCGCGCTCGCCGTCACCGGCACGACGCGGAACCCGAGCGTGCCCGACGTGCCGACATTTACCGAAGCCGGCTATCCGAATTTCGAAGTCAGTTCCTGGTTTGCGCTGTTTGTGCGCACGGCAACGCCCAAGCCGATTATCGATAAGATCGCGGCGGACGTCACCAAGGCGGTGCACAGCCCCGATGTCGAGGCGCGGCTCGCCGCCGACGGCTGGCAGGCCGGCGGCGGCACGCCGGAAGAATTCACCAAGCTCTGGATGGACACATCGAAACAGCTCGGGCGTGTCATCCAGGAACGTCACATCACGATCGAATAGGGAATGAGGACATCGTCATGGCCGGACCGCTGGATGGAAAAGTCGCAATCGTCACTGGCGCGGGGCGCGGCCTCGGCCGGGTGATGACGCTGGCGTTGCTGGCCGCCGGGGCCAGCGTCGCGGCGACAGAGCTCGACGCCGAGGCGCTCGACGAAACCGGGCAGGCCGCCGAAGCCGCCGGCGCCGGCGACCGCATTCTCGACGTCGTCGCCGACGTGACGCGCGACGACAGCGCGCCGAGGATCGTGCGCGCCACCACCGAACGCTTCGGCCGCCTCGATATCCTGCTCAACAACGCCGGGATCAACATGGCGTTGTTTCGCCGGCCCGACGTCAAACCGAGCGGAAAGCTCTGGGAGGTCACGCCGGAAGAATTCCGCCGCATCATCGACGTCAACGTCATCGCGGCGTTTCTGATGAGCCGCGCCGCGCTGCCGGGAATGCTCAAGCAGCGCTGGGGCCGCATCATCAACGTCACCACCAGCCTCGACACCATGTATCGCGGCGGCATGCAGCCCTACGGCGGCTCGAAAGCGGCGAACGAGGCGCATCTGCTCGGATTGGCGCAGGAACTGGAAGGCACCGGCGTGACCGCCAACGTGCTGGTGCCGGGCGGCGCCGCCGATACGCGCATGGTGTCGGTCGGACAGGAGCCGCACCGGGAGAAGCTCGTTTCTCCCGATGTGATGGCGGCACCGCTCATCTGGCTCTGCTCGAACGCGTCCGACGGCGTCAACGGCCAGCGCTTCATCGGCGCACGCTGGGACAAGAACTTACCCGGCGCGGAAGCGGCGAAAAAAGCCGGCGCACCTGCCGCTTGGCAGCAACTCGGCCGTCAGGCGATCGTGCCAAACAGCCCGAGCTGATCCGACACGCTGGTTTATTTGGTCGCGTTCACGGGCTGCACCGCCGTCGTCCGCGGTACGGCCATCGGCACCGCGCGTTTGACGAACCCTACCGGCGGATGCACCACGCGCTTGGTGAAGATCTGCCCGCAACCGTTGCGGCCGCACATGGTGACAGCCTGCGCGGCGCCGCACAACGATCCAGTCAGGAGAGCCGCGAGAACTGCGAGCAAGCCGATGCGATGCATGGCCCTTGTTAGGATTTTATGGTTAACCAATCCTTAAATGCGACCGCCTGCGGCAAAACGGATCACTCCGCCTTGATGCCCGCCTCCTTGATGACCGGCGTCCATTTGATCATTTCGGCTTTCTGCTTTGCGAGAAGCGCCGCGGGCGTCTGGTCTTCGGGCGGCCAAACCTCCTGACCGACTTTCTTCAATCGCTCCTGCACCACAGGATCGGCCAAGCTCTCGCGGATGGCGGCATTGAGTTTCGCGATCACGTCCTGTGGCGTGCCGGCCGGCACCCAGATGCCGTGCCAGAAGCTCGCATCGACGCTGGTGATGCCGAGTTCGTCGAGCGTCGGCACATTCGGCGCCGCCCACCAGCGCTTCGGCTGCAATACCGCGATACGCCTTGAGCTGACCGCTTTGCACGAACGGCAGCGTGCCCGCCGCCTGGCCGAATGCGAAGTCGACGTGGCCGCCCATCAAATCCTCGGCGACCGGCGCGCCGCCGCGATACGGCACGATCTGAAACGCCGTACCGGTGACTTTCTCGAACACCCGCGCCGCGATGTCGGTCGGACCGCCGACGCCGACGGTCGCCATCGTCGCCTTGCCGCCCTGCGCCTTCAGCCAAACGATCAGGCTTTTGACGTCGCTCGGCGGCAGCGCCTTGTTGGCGACGATCCAGATCGGCGTGTCGGCAATGAGCGACACCGGCGCCAGATCCTTCAGCGGATCGTAGTCAAGCTTCAGAATGACCGGGTTGAACACCGCCGTCTGGGTGTGGCCGATGCTCAGCATGTAGCCGTCGGGCGGCGAATGGGCGACACGGCCGACACCGATGCTGCCGCCGCCGCCGCTGATATTGGTGACGACGACCGGCTGACCGAGCGGCTTTTGCATCCGCTGCGCCAATAGCCGCGCGATAGTGTCGGTCGGTCCGCCGGCCGGATACGGCACCACGATCGTGATCGGACGCGACGGATAGCTGTCGGCGCGCGCGGCGACTATGCCCGCGCCCGCCAGAACAGCAAGAACAAGGGCCACGAACCTGCGCATGTCGTTTTCCAATTTTTCATGCTCCGTACGCCGGAGCGATGGCCGAGCGGCCGCGCGAGGGTTGCCTCGACACCGGGATTGTATTTTGCTGCGCGCAACTGCGCCAGTGACCGAGGCTTACCCGGCGAGAATCGCCCAAGGATCGACAAATGGATTTCGAATTCACCGAAGAACAGAATTTGCTGCGCGACACCGTACGCAAGCTGATGCAAAAGCACGCGCCGCCCGAATACGTGCGCAAGCACGACCGCGAGCGCACCTATCCGGAAGACCTGTTTCAGGCCTTTGCCGCAGCCGGCCTGCTCGCGTTGCCGTTCCCCGAAGAATACGGCGGCGCCGGCGGCACGCTGCTCGACATGACCATCGTCGCCGAGGAGATTTCGCGCATCTCCGCCGATCTGGTGATGGCCTATACGGGCAATATTTTTTGCGGGCTCAATCTGCTGCGCAAAGGCTCCGAGGAGCAGAAGCGCCATTGGCTGCCAAAACTGTGCGCCGGCGAGATCAAGCTGTCGATCTCGATGTCCGAGCCCGACGCCGGTTCCGACATCGGCGCCATGCGCACCACGGCGGTGCGCGACGGCAATCAATGGGTGATCAACGGGCAGAAGATCTGGGCCTCGACCGCCGGCGCCCCCAACAATGTCATCAGTCTTTACGTCAAGACCGACCCCAAGGCGCATTACCGGCAGGGCCTGTCGCTGTTCCTCGTCGACAACGACACGCCGGGGCTGAAGCTGCGCAAACTCGACATGCTCGGCCGCCGCGCTACCGGCACCTACGAGCTCACCTTCGATAACGTGCGCGTGCCGCCCGACCGGCTGGTCGGCGGCGAAAACAAGGGCTGGGACGTGGTGATGGCGGGCCTCGCCGTCGAACGCGCGTCCTCGTGCGCCGGCAATGTCGGCGCCGCACAGGGCGTGGTCGACCTCGCCCTGCAATACGCCAAGGACCGAAAACAATTCGGCCGCCCGATCGGAAGCCAATCAGGCGATCGCCCATACGCTCGCCGACATGCAGACCGAAGTGGAAGCCGCCCGCACGCTGATGTGGCGCGCCGCCTGGCTCGTCTCGAACGGCAAGGACGCGCTCCGCGAAATCACGATGGCGAAACTGTTCACGTCGGAAACCTACGTCAAAGTCGCCAACCTTGGCATGCAGGTGCTGGCCGCGTTCGGTTATTGCGAGGAGTTCGACATGGCCCGCCACTACCGCGACGCCCGCGCCGCCACCATCGCGGCGGGCACGTCGCAGATCCAGCGGAACCTCATCGCCAACCTGATGGGGCTGAAGGTGGGGTGAATTCCTTTCCACCTCCGCACGCAGTGCGGCGGACCGCGTCTAGCGCGCGATGGAACTTTGCCAATTCGACGGAACCTGATCGGAAATCAGACAAGGCCGTAGCCGCAATGCTCCCACCCGCCCGCGGAACTCTTGCGATCGCAAGGACTTAACACCTGCATCGGCAGCGTCCCTGATTTGGCCAATTGTTGCGGCCAAATTGCCCACATTGAGTCCTTTTTGGGTTGCCAGGCGTTCTTCCGGAGTTCCCCGGGACGAGGCACTCGATGGCGACAGCGAGAATTGACCGGCTGAAATCTCCCGATCTGCGCACCGCGCTGGGCGCGGCGAGCTATCTGCTCGAGATCGCCGTCATCGCTGCGTGCTATTTCGGCATTGCCACCATCGCGCTGCTGGTGCCGTCGACCAACCCTGCGGCCACGCCGTTGTGGCCGCCGACGGGGGTCGCGCTATGCCTCGTGCTGTTGTGCGGCTATCGGGTCTGGCCTGCGATTTTTCTCGGCGCGTTTTCCGCTGCGGCATTTTCGGTCTACGGCATGACGATCGCATCGCTGCCGCAGGCCGCATGCATCGGCCTCGCCACGACCGCGGCAGCGGCGGCCGGGGCGTGGCTGATCAATCGCTGGTGTGTCCGGCCGCAAGGCTTTCGACACCTCGTCCGATATCGCCAAAAGCATGGCGATCATTGCCTTGGTCGCCCTGATCGGTTCGAGCATTGCGATGGTGGGGACCCGTCTCGCCAGCGGCGTCGCGCCCGCCAATCTCATGCCCGGCTCGATCGTCCCGTGGATCACGTGGTGGCTCGCGGATGCGGCCGGAACCGCGATTGTGGCGCCGGCAATTCTGCTCTGGGCCAACGCGCCGCTGCACCACATGTCAAAAACCGGCGTTGTGGAGGCGGTCGCCGTGATCTTCGTGGCGGCGGTGATCGGCGTCGTTGCCGGCGGCAGTGTGATCGACAATCATCTGCCGGCGTTGCTGCCATACCGCGAGGCGTTTGCGTTTTTGATCTTCGGACCCGCCGTGTGGGCCGCGCTACGCGGCAACGCGCGCGATGTCGCGACCGCCGCGCTGGTTTTTTGCGGCACCGCGGTCTGGAGCGTCTCGGCCGCAGCCGGCGCGCTGTCCGTTACCGACATGCATCGGTCGCTTGTGCTGCTGCCGGCGCTGTCGGTCGCGGCATTGACTGTGTGCCTCATGCTCGCGGCCGCCGCGGCGACGCGGCAGCAGGCCCAGGCCGCGCTCGTTGCAACGCAGGATCATCTGACGTCGCAACTGCATCAGACTCAGCTCGCCTTCCGCAATCTCAAACAGCATTTCCAGATCTTCATCGAAGGCGCCGCCGACTACGCCATCTTCGTGCTCGATCCGACCGGACACGTCACCAGCTGGAACGACAACGCGCAAAAGATCATCGGCTACGGAGCCGATGAAATTCTCGGCAAGCATTTCGGCATCCTGTACCGGCCCGACGAGCGCCGCTCCGGCGTGCCGAACCGCGCGCTGGAGCTGGCCGTCCGCCACGGCAAGCACGAAGTCGAAGGCTGGCGCGTGCGCAAGAACGGCGCGCCGTTCTTCGTCACCGGCGCGCTGACCGCGATCCGCGACGACCACGACAATCTGGTCGGCTTCGCCAACGTCATCCGCGATGCGACCGAGCGCCGCGACACCCAGGAGAAGCTGGTCGAAGCGCGCGAGCAGCTGGCGATGTCGCAGAAGATGGAGGCGATCGGCAAGCTCACGGGCGGCATCGCGCACGATTTCAACAATCTTCTGATGATCATCGGCGGCAATGCCCAGACCTTCAAGCGCCTGCTCGATCCTAAACTGCCGCGCGCCATCGAGGCGATCCAGACGGCGGCCAAGCGCGGCGAGAGCCTGACGCGCCAGCTGCTCACCTTCTCGCGGCGGCAGCATCTGTCGCCGACGGTCGTCGATCTCGGCGCCAGCATCCGGAACATGCGCACGCTGATCGAAAGCTCGCTGCGCGGCAACATCGTCTACAAGGAGCAGATCGAGGCCGGCATCGATCGCGTCAAGATCGACCTCGCCGAGCTCGAACTCGCCATCGTCAACATCGCGGTCAATGCCCGCGACGCCATGCCGAACGGCGGCGTGTTTTCGCTGCTGGTGTGCAACGTCAAGGCCGACGGCGGCATCAACAAGGATCAGAGCGAGAATTTCGTTGCGCTCGAATTCAGCGATACGGGGATGGGGATTCCGCCTTCCTTGCTGACGCGGATATTCGATCCGTTCTTCACCACCAAGGAGGTCGGCAAAGGAACCGGGCTTGGCCTGTCGCAGGTCTACGGATTTGCCCACCAGGCTGGCGGCACGGTGCAGGCCGACAGCACCGTCGGCCAGGGCACGACCATCACCATTTATCTGCCGGCTTCCACCGAGGCCGAAACGGTCGAGAGCACCGTTGCCGAGGATGACGCCGCGCGCCCGCGTCACCCGGTGGTGCTGGTGGTCGACGACAGCGCCGAAGTCGCCGAGGTCACATCGTCGCTGTTCGAGCATCTCGGCTACGACACGGTCTATCGCGAGTTGGCGGACGAGGCGCTCAAGCTGTTGTCGGAAGGCGCCAGCGTCGATCTCGTGTTCAGCGACATTGTGATGCCCGGAACCATCGACGGAGTCGGCCTCGCCAACGAAGTGCGGGTGCGCTATCCGGGCCTGCCGGTGATGCTGACGACCGGCTACAGCGACGCCGCCGCCGCGGCGCCGTCGGGATTGCGAATCCTGCGCAAGCCGTTCGACACCGATACGCTGCGCAGCTTCATTCAGGACTCGATGGAAAGCCGCGGCGCTGACGCACTGAGTTCAGCGGACATTCGCAAGTTCTCCGCTCGGCCCTTACGTGCTCACCCTTAGGGTCGTTACCTGAATTGCGATGCGCGCCGCAAAACTCCTATTGAATCCGGCAGTACCAGCAAGACTGCAGCAATGGAGTTTTCAATGCTGCCCGAGATTTGCCTGCCATTGGATGATGACCGCTGTCCCGTCGACGACCAGACACTGGGTCAGATGTATCGCGCCAGTCCCGACGGCCTCGAACAACTGGTCGCAACAGTTTCGCCTCAGGCCCGCGCCATGCTGGCGCTCTACTGCTATCGCCGCGCGCACCTGTCTTCGATCGGGCTCGCCATCGCCGCGGAATGCGCCAAGGACGATCTGGTGCGAGCCGGCGGCGCCGCGGGCGCCGTGCTGTTCGACCGCTCGCGCGAGCCGCCCCGGGCGGTCGCCGCTACTCCTGCGTTTACCCGCCGCAAGATCAGTCTCGGCACTTGCGCTGCCAACACCATCAACCCCTTCGAGGATCCCGCCGAATCCGACCTCGCCGAGGAACTGGTCTAGGGCGAAGCTAGAATGCGCTGCAGCAAGTCCACCAGAGGGCCGGGCGCCGTGACGTTCGGATTGTGCGTGGAGTCGATTTCATAATACGGCCACCCGTCACGTTTCGCTCGTGCGGCGAACTGCCTGAATGGCCGCAGTTCGGCGGCGCGCGTGCACAGGATGTAGCTGCGCGGCAGCGACAATGGCGCGCCGAGCCGCACCGGCTGCTCAAAGCAGCGCGCCGATTGCGGCAAGCGAAATTTTGCAATCCAGGCCGCATCCTCCGGCGACGTATCGGGCGGAATCGGGTTGGGCTGCACGCGCCAGCCGTCACCGCTCTTGATGCTGTCCAGATGACGCTGCCGCTCACGCTCCGGCAACAGGTCGATCAGCGACTGGCCGTCTTCCGGCACGAAGGCATCCAGATAAACAAGGCGCGCAATGCGCTCGCGCGCCCGATCGGCAACGCCCGTGGCGACCATCCCGCCATAGCTGTGGCCGAGCAGCACGACATCGCGCAAATCCTCGTATTTCAGCACGCCCAACACATCCTGCATGTGGGTTTCGAGATCGTTTTCCGGCCGCGCCAGATGCGCCCGTTCGCCCAGTCCGGTGTAGGTCGGCGCATAAAACGCGTGTCCGGCCGCCGCCATAAGCGGCCGCACCTTCTTCCACGACCACGCCGCGGACCACGCCCCGTGAGCAAGCACGATGACAGCCACGTTATCTTCCTTTCATGTCTGCGCGAGTTTCTTAGGTAAATACACCGTAAACAGCCGGATCATCTTAATTTGGATCAAGATGAAATAGCCGCGACGCAACGGCAGCAAAACGATTTGGTCGTCGGATGCCTGCTAATGGACGCGTTGCATCGATTTTACCGTCCCCATGAGCAAATTCTGCCAATCCTGTTCGGCCTTCGCTGCCATCCTGATGCGCAGCTCGGTGCTGTATCTGGCAGTCCTTCTGATCCCATTGTGCTGGTTGACCTATGCGGTCGCAACCTCGCGCGAGCACAGCAGGGGAATCAGCGCCGCGGAATTCCGCCTCAGTAACTTGACGCTGGTCTACGAGCAGCATCTTGAGTCGGAGTTCCTGGACGTCGACCGCTCGCTGCGGCTGCTGCGGTTGCTTTATGAAAGGGACCAGGGCCGCTTTGACTTGAAATACTGGACCGACAGCGCAGCCTTGACGTCGCGCACCGTCATCCGGTTCACCGTTATCGATCGAGACGGCTTTGTCACCGCGACCACGAGTGAACTCGGCCAGCCGACTTTTCTCGGCGATCGCGAGTATTTCTCCGCCCTTGCCGCGGCCAACATGGACGTCCTGCACATTTCCGCCGTCGAGAACGGCCGTGTCGTCGCCGGTTCGTCGATCAAGGTCGCGCGGCCATTGTTCGACACGGACGGACATTTCGCCGGCGCGCTGGTGGCATCGCTCGATCCAAAGGAGATCGTCAAGTTCTTCGGTACCGCCAACCTCGGCGCTCACGGCAGCCTCTCGTTGCGAAACGCGGACCTGACGATACTCGCGGCGCAAGGTCTGTCCTCGTCACTTGTCGGCGGACGCCTGTCGGCGCCGCCACTTGGAGGCCGGGCTCAGAAAAGGGACCCACCGGATTTTACTGGGGCAATGGCATTATCGACGGGATCAATCGTCTGGTTGCATTCCGAAAGTCCAAGAACGTGCCGCTGGTCATGGTCGCCGGAATGGGCGAAGACGAAATCTTCGCCGAGTTCTGGCGGCAGCGGACGATCTACCGCATCGTAGCGACGCTGTTCACCCTGCTTATGATCGGCGCTGTCGCCTGGGATGTATGGCGCGCTGCACGGCTCGACGAAGCCCAGAAGGCGCGCGAGGAACTGATCGATCGGTTTCAGTCAGCGACTGAGCATACGCCGCAAGGCCTGAGCATGTTCGACAAAGACCAGCGACTTGTCGCCTATAACAGCAAATATCTGCAGCTCTACGGTCTGTCGCCGGAGGAATACCATGTTGGCTGCACGCTCAAGGAGTTTCGTTCAGAAGCGCAAAGAGCGCAATGGCGAATTTCCCGAAGGCGTCGAGGAATACCTCACAAATCTGCGCAACAGGCACGCCTCGGGCGCCACGCTTCAATCCATCGACACGATCTCCAAGGGGCGCATCATTAAGATCACGACGCTCATCAAGAGCGACGGCGGGTGGGTTTCGACTCACGAGGACGTCACCGAGAAGCGGCAGGCGGAGAAGGAGCTCATCCAAGTCAAAAACTTTCTCGATACGATCATCCAGAACATCCCGATGCCGATCGTCATCAAGGATGCACGGACGCGGAAAATTCTCCTTGCCAATCGCGCGTATGTGACGCTGCATGAGTTGCGGCCCCAGGGTATTCAAGGCTCCCACGTTTCCGAGCTCTTCCCCAAAGATACCGCAGACCGGATCCGCAACGACGACATCGACGCGCATTGAACAGCGAAGGCGGCGAACCAGCGTGGAATTTGCGATCAATACTGCGAAGACCACGGTCCGCGCAGCGTCATGGTGCAAAGGCTTGTCGTCCGCGATGAGAACGGAATCACCCGAATTCCTTATTTCGCTGATCGACGACATTACCGACCGCAGGGACGATGAAGCCAAGATCATGCGGCTGGCACGCTACGATCCGCTGACGGGTCTGGTGAATCGGAGCCTGTTTCGCGAGCAGCTCGAAGAGCTCATCGCCAGACAGCGCCGCGAGGGGGCGCAGTTCGCCATCTTCATGGTCGATCTCGATCGCTTCAAGCAGGTCAACGACGCCTACGGGCATCACGTCGGCGACGGTTTGCTGAAGGAGGTGGCGAAACGCGTATGCGACTCCATTCGCGACACCGACGTCGCCGCACGCCTCGGCGGCGACGAGTTCGCGCTCATCGTGTTCGGCGCCAGGGAGGATTTGCAGGGCGTATGCCATACGCTCGCGCAACGGCTTGTTCACGTCATCGGGCAGCCGTTCGACATCGAAGGCAAGAGGGTCAGCATCGGATGCAGCGTCGGCATCGCGACGTATCCCGCTCACGGCGAGCGCAGCGAACTGCTGCTGCGGAGCGCCGATCTGGCGCTGTACAAAGCCAAGAGCGCAGGGCGCAACTGTTTCTGCTTCTACAGCGAGGAACTCAAAGCGGAGGCCGACCGGCGCAACGCCCTTGAGAACGATCTCCGTCAGGCGATTTGGCGCGAGGAATTCGAACTGTTCTATCAGCCCGTCGTGTCGACCGTCACCGGGCGCATCGTTGCGGTCGAGGCGTTGCTGCGCTGGCGGCACCCGATACTCGGGCTGGTGCCGCCCGACCAGTTCATTCCGCTCGCCGAAGAATCGGGGCTAATTGTCCAGCTTGGCGACTGGGCTCTCAATGCGGCCTGTCGCGACGCCAAACTCATGCGCGACGACATCAAGGTCGCCGTCAATGTCTCGGCCGTGCAGTTCGCCAAGTCGAACATCGTCGATTCGACGATGCTTGCCCTGGCCGATGCGGATCTGGCGCCGGAGCGGCTCGAGATCGAGATCACCGAGACCGTGCTGCTGCGGGACTCCGAGCAGAACCTCGAGGCCTTGCGCCAGCTGCAAAAGCTTGGCGTTTCCATTGCGCTGGACGATTTCGGCGTCGGCTATTCGTCGCTGAGCTATCTCACCTCGTTCCCGTTCGACAAGGTCAAGATCGACAGATCGTTCATCGCCAGGGTCGAACGGCCCGAGGCCGGGGCGGTGATCGACTCGATCGTGCATTTGGCGAAGACCTTGAAGCTGGTCACCTGCGCGGAAGGCATCGAGACAGATGCCCAGTTCGCGAACATCCGCAACCTCGGCATCGAGCTTTGCCAGGGCTATTTTCTCGGCAGCCCGGTACCGCTCGCCAAGCTCAATCTCGATTGCAGCTTCGACGTTCGCGAGCAGATCGTGGCGTAGTGCAAACCTTCCGCGCCCGCACGCAGCGCGGGGGCGGAAAGTTTCTATTCCGCCGCCGCTCTCGTTTGCTGCGCCTGGATCGCCGCCCAGACGCGCGATGGCGTCGCCGGCATGTCGATATGCTCGATGCCGAGCGGCTTGAGCGCATCCAGAATGGCGCCGATCACCGCCGGCGGCGCGCCGGTGGCGCCGGCTTCGCCCGCGCCCTTGACGCCAAGCGGATTGGTGCGCGCGGGCACCTCGGTCAACTCGGAGGCAAGATCGGGAAAATCGTCGGCGCGCGGCATCGGATAATCCTGGAAGCTACCGGTGAGGAGCTGGCCCGCGCCGTCGAACACGATCGCTTCCATCAGCGCCTGGCCTACCCCTTGCGCGACGCCGCCGTGAATCTGGCCCTCGCACAGCAGGTGATTCATGATCTTGCCGACATCATCGACCGCGGCATACCGATCGAGCGTGACGGCGCCAGTCTCCGGGTCGATCTCGACCTCGCAGACATGGCAGCCGTTCGGATAGTTCGGCGGCTCGGCGGCGAACGTACCGGAAGCTTCAAGGCCGACATCGAACTGAGCCGGCAAGTGCGCCGGGCGGTAGAACGCCTGCGCCACCGCGGTGAGCGGCAGCGCGCGGTCGGTGCCGACGATGCGGAACGCGCCGTTCTTGAATTCGACATCGCCGGCGGCAGCTTCCAGCATCATCGCCGCCATTGGCTTGGCTTTCTCGATGATGTTGTCGGCGGCGCGCTTGAGTGCATTGCCGCCGACATGCATCGAGCGCGAGCCGTAGGAGCCGCGGCCGATCGGCACCGCGTCGGTGTCGCCCTGCACGTAGCGGATGTTCTCGAACGGCACGCCGAGCCATTCGTGCACCATCTGCGCGTAGACGGTGTTGTGCCCCTGACCGTGCGAATGCGTGCCGGCCAGGATCGTCAGCATGCCGCTCGGGTCGAAGCGCAGCACCATGCGGTCGTTGAATACGGCGGCCTCTTCCAGAAAATAGCCGATACCGCGGCCGCGCAGCTTGCCGTGTTTTTTGGAATCCGCGGCGCGCTTACCAAAGCCGTTCCAGTCGGCAAGTTTCAGACAGTCATCCATGACGTGGACAAAGTCGCCGCTGTCGTAGGTGATGCCGGTGCCGATCTTGTGCGGCATCGCGGACGACGGAATGAAATTCCGCCGCCTGATCTCGATCGGATCGATGCCGATGAGACGCGCGGCCTTGTCGAGCAGTTGCTCGATCAAATAAGTCGCCTCCGGCCGGCCGGCGCCGCGATATGGCGCCAGCGGAATGGTGTTGGTCAGCACCGCACGGCCGAACGCATGCACCGCCGGCACCTGATAGACGCCTGGCGCGAGGCGGAGCGCGAACAGCGGCACCACCATGGCGGCGGCGAACACGTGCGAGCCCATGTTGTGCAACGCGTTGACGCGCAGGCCGAGGATCTTGCCTGCTCGTCGAGTGCCAGTTCGCCAGTCACCACCTGATCGCGGCCCTGCGCGTCGCCCAGCAGCGCCTCCGAGCGCGTCGACACCCATTTGACCGGCCGCCGCCGACCCGGCGCGACGCCCACACCACCAGCGCGTCCTCCGGATAGCCGCCGTGCTTCATGCCGAAGCCGCCGCCGACATCGGGCGAGATGACGCGCAGTTTTGTTTCTGGAATGCGCAGCACCTGTCCGGCGACCGAGGAGCGGGTGCCGTGCGGATTCTGCGAGGTCGAGTAAAGCGTGTAGTTGTCGGCATCGGGATGGTAGTGGCCGATTGCGGCGCGCGGCTCGATCGAATTGGCGGTAATGCGGGTGTTGCGGACTTTCAAAGACACCGTGTGTTTGGCCGATGCGAATGCGGCGTCGGTTGCGTCTTTGTTGCCCATCATCAACGCGAACGAAACATTGTTGGGCGCTTCGTCCCAGATGACCGGCGCGCCTGGCTTGACCGCGTCCTCGACATCGATCACCGCCGGCAGCGGCTCGTAGTCGATCTCGACCAGTTCGGCGGCATTCTTCGCCTGCGTCAAAGTCTCGGCGACGACGAACGCGACGCGCTCGCCGACCGCGCGCACCTTGTCGGTGGCGAGAATAGTGCGCTGGGTGCGGAAGCCTTTCGGACCGCCCATGTCCTCGGGCATCGGCGGCGCCAGCCCGCCGAGCTTGTCAGCCAACACATCGGCGCCGGTGAGCACCGCGAGCACACCGTCGGCGGCCTTCGCCTTGGTGACGTCGATGCGCTTGATGCGCGCGTGCGCGTGCGGCGACATGACCAGGACGGCGTGACACTGCTGCGGCAGGTCGAAATCGTCGACGTAACGGCCACGGCCGGTGATGAAGCGCGGGTCCTCGACCCGCGGCACGGGCTGCCCGATGCCGAATTTCATATCCACGCGATTCCTCCCAAATCTCCTGCCCCGGATGATGCCGCAATCGGCAAGCCGCCGCAAATCGCAACGCCGCGAGCGTCCCACCACCATCTGCACGCTCACGGCCGACACAGAACTGCGCTACGCTTGCCCTAACCACCGCGTCACAAAACCACACAGGGAGGATTCGCCATGACGACTTTGCCGCCCAAATCCAGTGCTCGCATCTCACGTCGCGCCGCCTTGAAGGCGGGCGCCACGCTTGCTGCCGGAGTGGCCGGCGGCGCGAGCTTCGCCGGCTCCGCCGCCGCGGACGTGCAGCGTTTCGACAGCCAGCCCGCGGTCAGCCGGTCGGCCCGCACGCTGATCAAAGGCGGCACCATCGTGTCGATGGATGCCAAGGTCGGCGATCTCGCGAAGGGCGATGTGCTGATCGAAGGCACGAAAATCTCGGCAATCGGCCGGAACATCGACTCCGCCGGCGCGCAGGTTATCGACGCCGGCAACTGTATCGTCGTGCCGGGCTTGGTCGACTGCCATCGCCATTCCTGGGAAGGGCAGTTGCGCCGCATCAATCCCAATTCGCCGACGCTCGCCGACTATATGAACGCGACGCATCTGTCGTTCGCCAAGGCGTACCGGCCGCAGGACCATTATGTCGGCAATTATCTGACCGCGCTGGGCTGCATCGACGCTGGCGTCACCTGCGTGATCGACAATTCGCACAATTCGCGCAGCGCCGCCCACTCTGACGCGGCGATCGAGGCGTTGTTCGACAGCGGCATCCGCGCTGTCCATGCCTCGGGGCCACCCAGCGCAGGCGAGTGGGACCATCAATGGCCGGCCGATCTGACGCGGCTACAGAAAAAGTATTTCTCGTCTGAAGACCAACTGGTGACGCTGCGCATGTTCTCGGGCCCCGACCGCGCCAACTGGGAATTCGCGCGCAAGCTCGGGCTGCGCATCACCACCGAATTCCAGGGCCCGAAAATGGCGGAGTTGCTCGATCCGCTGGCAGCGGCGAAGCTGGTCGGCCCCGACAACACCTTCAATCATTGCGGCGCGCTGCCGGAGCGAACCTGGAAGATTTTCGTCGACACCGGCGCCAACATCGACGTCTGCCCGCGCTCCGACGCCCAATACGCGCTGGGCGAAGGCGTCTGCGCGCTGCAACACGCCTGGGATCATGGCATCAAGCCGGGACTGAGTGTCGACAACGAGACGTCCTACTCTACCGACATGTTAATGGAGATGCGCACCGCATTCTACTTGCAGCGTGCAATCGCGCAGAACCGCCGGTTCTCAGGCGATCAAAACCCACCGAAGCCGCTGATGGTGCGCGACGTACTGCATTGCGCGACGGTCGCGGGCGCGCACTGCGCCGGTCTCGACGCCAAGATCGGCTCGCTCGCGCCCGGCAAGGAGGCCGATCTTCTGATCATCCGCAGCGACGACATCAATCTCTACCCGTCGAACAATGCCATCGGCACCGTGGTGCAGGCGGCTGAGCGGAGCAACATCGACACCGTGATCATCGGCGGCCGGGTGCGCAAACATGGCGGCAAGGTTGTCGGCCTCGACATGGCGCGAATGAAGGCGATGGTCGAGGAATCGCTCGGCCATTTGTTTACGACCGTCGGCTACAAACCCGACGTGTTTGCCGAACTGCTGCCGAAGTTGACATAAAAAAATTGGCGGCCCGTGTGTTTGTTCAACGTCACGGGCCGCCGGAGCGCTTTATCAGAACAGACGGATCATCCCCAGCGGACGGCGATAGCGCCGGCGATCGAACGCGGCCGGGTGCGCATGCGATGGCCGTCGTTGCCGGACTGGATCACCCACTCGCCGTCCTCGCGGCCGACAATCCTGCCGACATGATGCGGCCAGACCACGACAGCGCCGACTCCCGCCGGACCTGAGTGACCCCAATGCGCCCAGTTGCGCGCGAGATTGTATTGCGCTCCCGGGTCGGAGCCGACCAGATGCCGCATTTCCCACCCGCACCACTCTGACGGCCGCGGGCCATAGCCACCGCGGGAATCGGCATGTTCGGCATAATGCGAGACTTCGCTGCTGCCTTCACCTTGTTCGTCATAGCGCACCATGCGGCGGGACCTGTAAGAGCGCCGGCGCTCTGAAAAGCCGGCGTCGGAATATTCCCGCCATCCAGCGCGGGCACCGCGGCCCCAGCCGTCCGGAGAATTGGACGGCCACTGCTGCCAGCCATGATTCCAGCTCTGTCCGGCCGACGCCTCCTCGGACCCATGGCCTGATTGTTCCAGATAACGTTGCGAGAGAACATGCCTGCTCGCGTGCTGACGATAGCCGTAGCGATGATGATGATAGCCGTGCGCCTGCGCGCCCTGCGCAAACACACAAGCTACCGCGACGGCCAGCGAAAGTGTCGTCAACTTCATGCACTCAACTCCTACTCTTAACTCAAGGGTGCCGTGCTTCCACCGCGAAGCAAAACACTCGCCAAACCGCTTGGGTTAATGGCGAGTGTTGAACGCCTCGGAAGCACCTCGCCGAATGGCGAGGCGGGTCTCATAGCATTGACGGATGGTACGGGGAGCCACCTGACGCGCATAGCAAATATGTTATCGTGAAGTCGCGCCAAATTTTCGCCGCACGCGTGGCCGCGCTGTTTATTTGTTCCACTTGTCTATTCCGGCCAGCGGCGACTTTCACCAATGTGGCGGCATATCCGCCAAAGAGCTCGCGCGATGCCGTGACCGACAAACAATCGCGCGAAAAATAGCGGCGCGCCGCCCCGGCTCGCCACACGCCATGGTAAGCGCGCACTGACCGGCCGCGCGAACGGATATCGCGAACCCAATCGATCTAATCTATAAGCGCCGCAAATTGAATGTGGCAATACCCGGGCGGGGCAAAATCCGATGCGACGCAGCGACACGAATATCCTCACCACCCATGTCGGCAGCTTGCCGTTTCTTGCGCCCGAGTTCCGGGCTCGCGGTGGGCGATTTGACGCACCTTGCGCCAGGATGTCGCCGCCGTCGTCGCGCGGCAGCGCGCAGCCGGCATCGACATTATTAATGAGGGCGAATACGCCAAAGGCGGCGACTGGCTGCGCTACATGCAGAACCGCTTCGGCGGTTTCGCCGAGATCGCGGAACCGGCCGGCAAGCCGCTGATCGAGCAAGGCAAGGACCGCGAGGAGTTCGCCGAGTTCTACCGCTACGCCGGCGAGCGCGGCACGCTGTTCTATACGCCGGGCGCGCAGATCGCGAAGAAGCGGCCCGTGCAGGCCTGCACCGGGCCGGTCACCTACGCGGGCCAGGCCGAGCTGAAACGGGAGATCGACGTCACCATCGCGGCCGCCGGCATCACCGACGTTTTTCTGACCTCAACCGCGCCGGCGAGCCTTGAAGTCTACCGGCACAATCGCTTCTACAAGAGCGACGAGGATTACGTGTATGCGCTCGCCGAAGCGATGCGCGAAGAATACGAGGCTATTGCGGCTGCGGGCCTCATCCTCCAGGTCGACGACGCCTGGCTGCCGGCGCTGTGGGATCGCATCGGCATCGGCATGGGACTGGCGGCGTTCCGCACCCGCTGCGAAATGCGGATCGAGGCGCTCAATCACGCGCTGCGCAATATTCCGGAAGATCGTGTGCGCTATCATCTGTGCTGGGGCAGTTGGCACGGCCCGCACGCCTACGATCTCGGCCTGGAAAAAATCGTCGACCTGATGCTGAAGGTGAAGGCGCAGGCCTATCTGATCGAGGCCGCCAACGCGCGCCATGAGCATGAGGTCGCCGTCTGGGACACCGTGAAGCTGCCGGCCGGAAAAATCCTCATTCCGGGCGTCGTCACTCATTCAACCGACGTGGTCGAGCATCCGGAGCTGGTGTCGCAGCGGCTGCAGCGCTACGCGCGCCGAGTCGGCAAGGAAAATGTGATCGCCGGGACGGACTGCGGCTTTGGTGGCCGCTCGCACCCACAGATCGCGTGGGCCAAGCTGCGCTCGCTTGCCGAAGGCGCCGCGCTCGCCAGCAAGGCGCTCGGATTCAAAACTGCCTGAGTGCGCCCAAGCAGCATAATGCCGGCGCGCTCCGTATCTGAATAATGCCGCCAGTTCTTGCCGTCCAATCCTTCCCGTACTTTCGCATCATTGCCGGAAGTTCCGCATTCTTTGCCGAACTGCCTCGGACCGGACCTTGCAGGCGAACCGAACGCCACCGTTCGAGTTGGCAACTCCGGTTGCGCATTTCAGCGGTGAGCAACAAGGAGACTGAACATGACGTCAAAGAGTTTGATGATAGCGGCGGCTATTCTCGCGGGCACGACCGTCGTGGCGACCACGGCTGGCTTCGCGCAAGACTATTACGGCGGAGGGTACGGCCGGGGCTACTATGACTACGGCGGGGTTGGACCTTCCAATTTCGGGCCGGCGACACCCGATGTCGACAGAGGCGGCCCCGGTCCGCGCGTGCAGGCCGGATCCGGCACAGGCATCGGCGCCGTGCGCTAGCGAGTAACCCCATAATCGCGCGACGAGCGAAAACCCGGCGGCAACAGCCGGGTTTATTTCATTTCCATCTGAGCTGAATTCACCTTCTGGATTTTGCGAGTGGGCGACAGGGTGGGCAAACCCGCCGACCCTTTGCTTTTTGGCAAGCACTCTCGAGCCTCGCGGGGAATGATGGTCGGACCACTAGTGCGATCCGACGGCGGCCCCTAGGATGGCACCGCGTGGGCGTGGTTGGCGCTTGCCACGACCGAACGACCGAGGGAGGGGACGATGCGAACAACAACCGTGCTGGGTTTTGCCGCAGCACTCGCCGCCGCGAGCTTGATGCCGCTTGCCACAGCCAGCGCCGACGACGCCTACAGCGTCGGCGTCACCGCGGCGATGACCGGACCGGCTGCCGCCACCCAGGCGCCGGTGATCGAAATGCTGCGCATCTATGTCGATCGCCTCAACGCCAAGGGCGGCATCAACGGTCACCAGGTCAAGCTTCTGATCGAGGACGATCAGGCCGAGCCGTCGAAGGCGGCGGCCAATGCCACCAAGCTGATCCGCCAGGAAAACGTCATCCTGATGATCAATTCGAGCCTGTCCTCGACATACGGCCCTGTGATCGCCGAATCCAAGCGCGCCGGCGTACCGTTGTGGTTCGCTGGCGCGGTGTGTCCGAAAGAGGCGCATCCGCCGAAGCCGGCGCCGCTGATGTTCTGTTCGACAGGATTCGATTTCTCGGTCGATATTCCGGTGGCGATCCGCTCGATCAAGGAAATGGCGAAGGGGGACATCAAACTCGCTTTGATCGGCATCCCGGTGCCGATTTCGCGCATTGGCGTCGACAACGCGGCGAAGCTTGCAGACTCGCTCGGCCTGAAGACGGTGGACAAGGAATTCATCCCGCCGAGCACGGCCGATTACACGCCGTTCGCCACCAAGATCAAAGGCGCCGACGCCAACTGGGGCTACGCCTATGCGCCGTGGCCGGCCGAGGCCAAGACCTTCGAGGCGCTGCGCCGGCTCGGCTGGAACGGCCAATATCTCGCCTATGGTCACATCCAGGCCGAGGACGAACTCAAGCGCATCGCCGACCCCGGCCTCGAAGTGCTTACCGCCAATGCCATGTTCCGCGACGATGTGCCGGTACAAAAGGAAATCCGCGAGGTCGCGGCCGCCGGCAAATATACCTACCCGCCGACCTATGCGACCGAGGGCTGGCTTTCCGGACGCCTGCTCGAGCAGGTGCTGACCAAGACGGGCTGGCCGGCCAGCGCCGACAAGGTCACCGCCGCCATGAACACGCTGAACCTCGACACTCAGGGACTGCGCGGCGGGCCGCTGGTCTGGACGCCTACCAATCACTTCCGCACCGTGCAGTATTACCGGTTCTATCGCTACGATCCCGCCACCAAAGGCGTAGCACGCGTGCGCGACTGGCTGGCGGTCAACGTCACCGACTGATTGAATCGCGGCGGCGCTGAAAATCAGGCGCCGCCCCTTCCCTCTCCCACCAAAGCTGCCGTCGCATGTCGTTGCAGCTCATTGCCAATGTCTTTGTGCTCGCGGCCATCTACGCGCTGGTCAGCACGGGCTACGTTTTGATCTACCGCGTCAGCCGCGTGCTCAACCTCGCGCACGGCGAGCTGATGATGATCGGCGCGTATTTTCTGGTCGCGACCGCGGGATTGTTCAGCGGCAATCCCATATTGGCGATTGCGCTCGCGGCTTTGTGCGGCCTCGCCATGGGCGCCATCGTCTATGCGGTGCTGATGCGCTGGATGACCGGCGAGGCGGTGCTCGCCGCGGTGCTGATCACGATCGCGCTTGGCATTCTGTTGCGCGGCCTTGCCGTGCTGGTGTGGACCACTCAGCAATTCTATCCCGGCGCCACGCTCGGCTGGCACAATCCATCGATACGCATTGTGCCGGGCGTTCATATTTCCGCGGCGAGCATCGCCATCGTGACCGTTACCGTGCTGGTTTACCTCGGGCTGTTCGGGTTTCTGCAATTCACGCGCTGGGGCGTGCGGATGCGGGCCGCCGGACAGAATCCGCTGCTGGCCGAACAGCGCGGCATCCGGCTGCACGCCGTCTATGCGTTTGCCTGGGGACTCTCGACCTTCACCGCGTCGCTCGCCGGCATGCTGCTGGCGCTCAACTCCGGCGTCGAGTCGACGATGGCGACCATCGGGCTGAAAGCTTTCCCCGCCGCATTGGTGGGCGGGCTCGACAGTCTGATCGGCGCCGCGGTCGGCGCGCTGATCGTGGCCACCGCCGAGATTGCCGCCATTCAGTATGTCAATCCGCTGTTGTCCGACGTGGTCCCGTTCATCGTGCTGCTGATCGTGCTGGCGATCCGGCCTTGGGGCCTGTTCGGCAGCCGCGAACAACTCGACCGGGTCTGAGATGAACGCGCCAAGCCGCACCGCGCAGGAACTCACGTTGTTCGGCACACCGCGCGCGCGGCTGCGGCTCGCCGCGGCGGTCGTGGCGCTCGCCGTGCTGCCATTCATCGCCACGCCGTTCTTGCTCGATCTCGCCAACCAGGTGCTGCTTGCAAGTATCGGCGCACTGGCGCTGATGCTGCTCACCGGCTTCGCCGGACTGATCTCGCTTGGCACCGCCGGTCTTTTGGCCGCCGGCGCCTACACGGTCGGCGCGCTGTTCCGCGAGTTCGGCGCGCCGTTCTGGGTGACGTTGCCGGCGGCGGCTTTGCTCGGCGCATTCCTGGGATTGATCTTCGGCCTGCCCTCGATGCGGCTGCGCGGCCTCTACCTCGCCATCAGCACGCTCGGGCTGCATTTCGTCATGGTCTATCTCGGCGGCGAGTATGAGGCGCGCCAATCGCTGTCGACCGGCGTGATGATCGATCCGCCGTCGATCGGCGCATGGAGCCTGACCAGTGGGCGGGCGTGGTACGCAGTGCTGCTCGGTTTCGCCGCGCTGGCGCTTCTGATCAGCGTCAATCTCAAGCGTACCCGGACCGGCCGCGCCTGGCGCGCGCTGCGCGAGCGCGACATCGTCGCCGGCGCGCTCGGCATCGACGTGCAGCGCTTCAAACTTTTGGCGTTTGTTGTCAGCGCCACCATCACGGCAATCGCCGGCGCACTGTTCGCCTATTTCCGCAATTTCGTTTCGATCGACGCGTTCTCGCTATATCTCACCGTGCAGTATGTGGCGATGATCATCATCGGCGGCATGGGTTCAATTCCCGGCGCACTGCTCGGTGCAGCGTTCGTCATTCTGTTTCCCTACGCTATCGAAGCAATCGCGGGCTATCTTCCCGAACGCTTCAGCAACACGGTGTTCGCGCTCGACTATGCGGCGTTCGGCGTGGTGATGATCCTGTTTCTGCTGCTGGAGCCGGCCGGTCTCGTCGGCATCTGGCGCCGGGTCAAAAACGCGGTGATGGCCCGCGGCGGCAAGGTGGCTTCATGACCGCCGCCTCGACGAACACGCCGCTGCTCACCGTCGAGGCGCTTGAGGTTGCCTATCACCGCACCGCCGTGGCGCTGCACGGTGTTTCGCTCAAGGTCATGCCGCAGACGATCGTGGCCGTGCTCGGCAACAACGGCGCCGGGAAGACCACGACGCTGCGCGCCATCTCGGGCTTCATCGGCATCGACGACGCGCGCGTCACCGGCGGAAACATCGTCTTCGCCGGCAAGCGGATCGAGAACCAGCCGCCGCATGCCACTACGGCGCGCGGTATCGTGCTGGTGCCGGAACGCGACAAGGTATTTCCCAATCTCACCGTCGCCGAAAATCTGACCGTGGCAGCCTCGCACCGCGCCAAGGCGGCCGAATGGCGTCACCTCGAAGCGCTTGTCTTTCAGTTTTTCCCGGCTCTCACAGCGCTGCGGCAGCGTCTCGCCGGCCTGTTATCCGGCGGCGAACGCCAGATGCTGGCGCTCGGCAGCGCCATCATGTGCAAGCCCGAGCTGCTGCTGGTCGATGAGCTCTCGCTTGGTCTTGCCCCGGTTGCGGTCGAGGACCTGACCCGGCGGCTCGCAAGCGTCCGCGAGGAGCTTGGCATCAGCATCCTGTTGGTGGAGCAGAATGCCGCCGTGGCGCTCGCTGTCGCCGATTACGGCTATGTGCTGGAAAACGGCCGCGTCGTGCTGGAAGGCGCCGCCGCCGAGTTGCGCGGCCGCCGCGAAATTCAGCAATCCTACCTGGGCCAGGCCAGCGGCGAAGAGCGCCGCTCCTATCGGGCCCTGCGGCACGAAGCAGAGCGCCCGAATGGCTGAGCTTTCGGTCGAACACCTGTCGCTGCATTTCGGCGGTCTCGCCGTGCTCGACGATGTGTCGCTTCACGTCGAGGCCGGCGAACTCCTGGCGCTGATCGGTCCGAACGGCGCCGGCAAGACCAGCGTACTCAACTGCGTCAGCGGCATCTATCGCGGCCAGGGCGCGATCCGGCTGCGCGGCGACGACATCAACGGCCGCCCCGCCCATGACATCGCGCGGCTCGGCGTCGCCCGCACCTTCCAGCACGGCGAAGTGTTTCCGCAGATGACGGTGCTGGAAAACGTCCTGACCGGACGCCATTGCCGCATCGCCACCAATATACTCGCCGAAATGCTGTTTCTTCCCGGCGTGCGGCGGGAGGAATTGCGCCACCGTGAGGCCGCCGAGAATATTCTCGAATTCGCCGGCCTCGCCCCACACCGCCACACGCCGGTCGTGGCGCTGCCGTTCGGCGTGCAGAAGCTCGTCGGGTTTGCCCGGGCGCTAGCGCTCGAGCCGGTGCTGCTGCTGCTCGACGAGCCCTCCGCCGGCCTCAATCGCAGCGGCCGTGAAGATCTCGCGCGCCTGATCCTGCGCATCAAGGACGAACTCGGCATCGCCATGATCTGGATCGAGCACGACATGCAGATGGTCGCCGACCTTGCCGACCGGCTGCATGTGCTCGATTACGGCCGCACGCTCGGCGTCGGTTCGGCGGCGGAAGTCTTGAACAACCCGGCAGTCATTGCCGCTTATATCGGCACCCAGCCGGTGGCCTAATCGTCCGAACCAGCTCTACTGCTGCGTCCGCTTCGCGACCTCCGCGAACACGCTGTAAGCCTGTTCCAGCGCCGGCCTGCGCTTGGCAACGCCTGCGCCTACCGCCTGGAGCTGCTTCATCATCGCGGCTTGCTCGGCCGGCGGCAGGCTGATCAGCTCGCCGTGCTGCGCGAAAATCTCCCGTTGCTTGGCGAAGAACGCGACTTCCCAAGGGTTGACCTCGGCAGCGGCCTTGCCGGCGTCGGTGTCGATGATGGTCTGCAAATCCTTGGGCAGCGCGTCGAACCATTTTTTGCTGACAAACGCCATCGAGAAGATGAAAGGCTGATTGATCTCGGTGACGTATTTGGCGGCGTCCCAGAAGTGCATGGTCGTGTAGATCGTCATGGCGGCAATCGATCCGTCGATCGTGCCCTGCTGCAGCGCCGGCAGCACGTCGCCAAGCGTCATCGCCACCGGCGAAGCGCCGAGCGACTTGACCATCTCCTGCTGCATGTCGGCGGCGAGCACGCGCAGCTTCTTGCCTTTGAAATCGGCGAGATGCCGGATCGGCGTGCGGTCAATGACCGAAGACGGCTGCGCCACGAACAACGCGTCGCCATGGATGCCCTTATTGGCGCCGAAGCTGAACATCAGCTTCTGCAGCTCCGGATCGGTAACCATGCGCACTTCGTGAGCGAGGTCCTGGACGAGCCCCGGAGAAGAAACAACCTCGTAACGCTGGTCGACACCGACCAGAAACTCGGGCGGCCCGACAAAGACCTGAATGGACCCGAACTGGACGCCCTCGATCTCGCGCGGGATCGGCCCCAACTGGCTTGCCGGATAGATCTGGCCTTTGATCCGCCCGCCCGAATCCTTTTCAACCATTGCGGCGAAGCGCTTGCACCATTCATGCTGCGATTCGTTGATTGTGGCGGTGCCGATCTTCATCACATAGGTTTCGGCGGCGCGCGCCGCGCCGATGCCGGATGGCAGCAGCACGGCCAGCGCGCCGACAGCGGCCAGTGCCGACACTCCGCGTAGGATCACACGCATCAAATTCCTCCCGATTGTTGAACGGCCCGTGTTGCCGGGCTCTTGATCTGCTGGCGCCGCCGCGCTCAGGCCGCGACGGCACGAGGCTGTGCCGCAGTCCTATTTGGCCGTACGCTTTGCCGCCGCGGCAAACACCTCGTAGGCCTTGTCGAGCCCTGGCTTGGTCTTCGCGACTTCGGGCCCTACGGTGGCGAGCATCTTCATCATGCTGGCCTGTTCGTCCGGCGGCAGGTTGATGAGCTCGCCATGCTCGCTCCACAGCTTGCGCTCTTTCTCGTAGAAGTCGGACGCCCATGGCTCGACTTCGGTCGCTGCTTTGGCGGCGTCGGCGTCGATGATCTTCTGAAGGTCCGGAGGCAGACTGTCGTACCATTTCTTCGACACGAAGGCTTCGGAGAAAATGATCGGCTGGCCCGTTTCGGTAATGTATTTGGCCGCGTCATACATCTTCATGGTCGCATCGACGGTCGTCGCCAGCACCGCGCCGTCGATCGTGCCCTGTTGCAAGGCCGGCAGCACGTCGCCGAGCGTCATCGCGATTGGCGATGCACCAAGCCGCCTGACCATTTCCTGCTGCATGTCAGCAGCGAGCACGCGGAGCTTCTTGCCCTTGATGTCGGCAAGATGGCGGATCGGCGTGCGCGAGATGATCGACGACGGCTGCGATACAAACAGCGCCACACCATGGATGCCCTTGTTGGCGCCGAGCGAGAACATCAACTTCTGCATCTCGGGATCGGCCGCCATCCGAATGGCGTGCGCCATTCCGTTGACAAGGCCGGGCGTGGACATCACTGAGTAGCGGGCGTCGACGCCGACCAGAAACTCTGGCGGACCGACATAGCCCTGAATGGCGCCGAACTGCACGCCCTCGATCTCGCGCGGGATCGGCCCAAGCTGGCTCGCCGGATAGATCTCGCCTTTGATCTTGCCGCCCAAATCTTTCTCGACCATGGCGGAGAACACCTTGCACCATTGGTGCTGCGCCTCGTTGATCGTGGCGGTGCCGAGCTTCATCACATAGGTCTTGTCCTCGGCGCGCGCCGGATCGTGCGGCACGGCCAGCGACAACAGCAATGCGCCGGCGGCAGCCGCCGTTTGCCAGCGGATTTCACGGTGCAGGAAACGCATGTCGTACTTCTCCCTCTGAATTATCCGCCGCGGCAGTAAGCAGCCGGATTGCGCGCTGAAGAGAAAGACGATCGCAAAAGACCGCCCTTGTCTCACATTCTAGCCGGCGTGACTGGCGCCGCTTTATTGTTTGGCTAAAGTCAATCGGTCGCTTGATTATTTGTCAATAGAACGCCGGGGAAGCGGGATGCGGCAAAATCAGCCTGTAACTGAAAATCTGACCAAGTGGGCAACGGCCACGTCCTGGGACGCGCTGCCGGCCGCGGTTGCGCACCAGGCCAAACGATCGCTGATGAATTTTTTCGCCGTGGCGCTGACGGGTTGCCGCGACGCTACTATCGAGACCGCGCTCGCCTCGCTCGCGACGTTCTCCTCCGGCGGGCAAGCCACCGTGATCGGCCGCCGCGAGCGCCTCGACGCGCTATCGGCTGCTTTCATCAACGCCGCGGGCGCGAACGTGCTCGATTTCTGCGATACCCACGTGCCGACCGCGATTCACCCGACCGCGCCCGTGGTCCCGGCGCTGCTGGCGCTCGCCGAGATGCGGCAGATCCGCGGCCGCGATCTGCTGCTGGCGCTGGTGCTCGGCCAGGAGATTGCGTGCCGTGTAGGGCTCGCGATGTCGCCGTCGCATTACAGCAAGGGCTGGCATATCACCGCGACCTGCGGCGTGTTCGGCGCGGCGGCCGGCAGCGGCAAACTATTGGGGCTGCGCCCCGATCAGATGGTGTGGGCGCTCGGGCTCGCAGCCACGCAGGCGGCCGGCCTGTGCGAATGTCTCGGCACGCCGGCAAAAAGCGTCGGTGTCGGCAATGCGGCGCGCAACGGGCTCTGGTCGGCACTCCTCGCGGCGCGCGACTTTGCCGGACCGGCCGAGCCGCTCAACGGCGTGCAGGGCTACTACCATGCACTCGGCGAAACGCCGGACCTGTCGCTGCTCACCGGCGCCCTTGGTGAGACTTGGGAGATTCTGAAAACCTCCTACAAGCCGTATCCGTGCGGCTTCGTCGTGCATCCGGTGATTGACTGCGTTCTGGATTGGCGGCGCGCGCACCCGGACGCTGTTGTGGTGAAAGTCGCTGTCACGGGCAACCCGCTCATGGTGGCGCGCGCCGACCGGCCGGATATCGCCACGGGACGCGAATCTCAGGTCAGCGTGCAGCACGCCGTGGCGGCAGCGCTGTTGACCGGCAAGGCCGGGCTCGATCAGTTTACCGATGCGTGCGTGCAGGACCCGCGCGTAGAGGCACTGCGCCGCAAAGTCAGCGTCGCCGGCGATGCGGGCATCGCGACCGTGGCGGCGAAGGTCGAGATCACCATCGCCGACGGCGACCGTGCATAAACTCGCGCAAGCCGCCGCGCGCGGCAGCGACGACAATCCGATGAGTGATCGCGACCTGGAAGACAAATTGCGCGACGCCGCCGCCGGTTGTAATCCACGTTACGATCCCGCTCCGCTGATCGAGGCGATCTGGCGCGTCGACGAGAGCGATGACGTTTCGAAACTTGCGATGATGACAGTGCCATAACGCGTCGATGCGAGCGCAATACGACGAGCGCGACTTGGCCATAGATGGTTATAGATCGAAGCGCTGGTTGAGCGCGGGCATTTCGACCTGTGTTTTGTCAAGCCGCGCCGCGAATGCCCGCATGGTATCCTCCTCGCCGTGAGTCAGGAACGTTCGCGCCGCGCCCGTATGTCCATGCCACTTGAGCAGCCCGGCCTCATCGGCATGAGCCGAGAACCCATTCACCGTGTGGATCGTGGCTCGGACCTGGACATCGTCGCCAAGTATGCGCACCGGATTTTGACCATCGATAATCTGCCGCGCCAAGGTTCCCTTGGCGGCATAGCCGACGAAAATCACGCCGCACTCTGCGCGCGAAATATTGTGTCTGAGGTGATGGCGCACCCGGCCTCCCGTCGCCATGCCGGATCCCGCCATGATGACTGCGCCACCATGCACATTGTTCAGCGCGACCGATTCCGCTCTTTCCCGGGTGAAGTGCAGGCCGGGCAACGCCAGCGGATCGCGACCGCCGCGGAATAGCTCGGCGGCCTCGGGCCGCAAGTAGTCAAGATGATGAGCAAAAATCTCTGTCGCCGAAATCGCCATCGGCGAATCGAGGAAAACCTGCATTGATGGTTTCAACCGGCTTTTTTCGATGCCCTGGTTGAGCAGAAAGAGCAGCTCCTGCGCCCGCTCCAAGGCGAAGGTCGGGATGATGACGTTGCCGCCGCGCCCGAGCGTGTCGGTAATCGATCCGTAGAAATCGTCGATCGAGGCATCCATCGGCTTGTGCAGCCGGTCGCCATATGTGGTCTCGATCACGACCACATCCGCAGGCGGCGGCGGCGGTGGCGCCAGAAGCAGAGGGTCCGTGCCGTTGCCGAGATCACCTGAGAACAGCAGCCGCAACGTGCGGCCGGTTTCCGTCAGTTCAAGAAGGATGCTGGCCGAGCCAAGAATATGTCCGGCGTCGACAAAGCTCGCGCGGATGCCTTTGGCGAGATCGATCGGTTCGCCATACTGAGCGCTGCGCTTGAACGACTCCAAGGTCCGCTGCGTATGGGCCACCGTGTACAACGGTGCTGCGGTTTTGCTATCCGCGCCATGTCTCGGCCGGTGCGCGTTTGACGCCTCCTCCTCCTGCAAGTGCGCGGCGTCGAGCATGACCAGCCGGGCGAGTTCACAGGTGGCGCTCGTCGCGATGATTTCGCCGCGAAACCCCCGCTTGGTCAGCAGCGGCAGTCGCCCGCAATGATCGAGATGCGCATGCGTCAGCAGCACAAAATCGACGCCGGCGGGATCGAAACCAAAGTCACCGGCGTTTTCTTCCGCGAGCTCGCGGCTGCCCTGATAGAGCCCGCAATCGACCAGAAAGCGCCGGCCGGCGCACTCGATAAGGTGACATGACCCGGTGACGTCGCGATCAGCGCCATGAAATGACAGCCTCAAACCACTTCTCCCGTAAAACGGCGCAACTTAGCGACTAAGACGATCAGGTCCGGCGAGCACTTCTCAGGCCAAGCGGGACGCCGCATGCGTCGTACCAATCCAGGATGCTGTTCCAAATTTCGTCCGCCGTTTCGGCGAACCAGAACAGCTCCCGATCTTCGGGATCGATCGCACCTTCGTCGGCCAGGAATCCGATGTCGACAGCGCGAGACCAATACTCCTCGCCGACCAGCACGATCGGAACCGGCTTGATCTTGCGGGTCTGCACCAGCGTCAGGACTTCGAACAGTTCATCGAACGTGCCAAAGCCGCCCGGGAACGCGACCAGCGCCTTGGCGCGTTGCAGCAGATGCATCTTGCGGAGCGCGAAATAGTGGAAACGAAAGCAAAGCTCCGGCGTGATGTACGGATTCGGATATTGCTCATGCGGCAGATTGATATTCAGACCGACGGATTTTGCCCCAACCTCGAAGGCGCCACGGTTGGCGGCTTCCATGATCCCTGGGCCACCGCCCGTCATGATCACCAGCCGCGATCCGTCGCTGTTACAGCAACTCCCGACCAGTCGGCCGAACTCGCGCGCGACTTCGTAATAGCGGCTCTTCGCCAGAATCCGCTCCGCCACCGCGAGTTCGCGGAGCAGGATGCTGTTGCGGGGATCGGCTTCGAGGGCTTGTCGCGCGATTTCTACGCCTCGCCGCGCCGCCGCAGGCTCCGAAATTCGGGTGCTGCCATACACCACGACGGTATCGCGAATGGCATGCTCTGAAAGCAAAGTCTCCGGCTTGAGATATTCGATCTGAAGACGCACGCCGCGCGCCTCGTCGCGGGCCAGGAAAGCCAGATCCTGCTCGGGCAGGACATAACTCGGGCTCTCCAGAATTGCTTTCAGCCGCGAAGGCGCATCGGGGTCCTCGGCAGCCGGCTTCGGTCGGTGCCATGGCAGCGGTTGTTGTCGCCGGTCGGGATTCGCCGGCTGTGGAATCGCAATTTTCCCGGATGAGAGCGTCACGTCTTTTGCCATCGCGGGTCCAATCTCGCTTCGCTGTCGCCGAGCCAGAATGACTACCTGCCAAGCTGCTTGCAATCAATGCTGGGCGCGGAGGACCTCCGTCAGCCCAGTTTGATGTCCGCTTCTTTCACCACGCGGCTCCACAATGCCATTTGGCCCTCCACATAGTCGCGGAATTCATCGGGAGTGTTTGGCCGCGACTCGATGTTGAGCGCAGCAAAGCGTTGGCTGACCGCGGGCGAGACCAACGCCGTATTCAGCGCGGCATTAAGCTTTTTCACGACATTGCGCGGGGTGCCGTGCGGCACGAATACGCCGTTCCACTCGTAGGCCTCGAAGCCGGGCAGCGTGTCGGAAATCGGCGGAATGTCGGGCAGGCTCGCGAGCCGGCCCTTGCCGGTATGGGCGATCGCTTTCAGCTTGCCGGCCTTGATAAAGCCGACCACCGACGAGCCGTTGGCGAAAAAGAATTTCACCTGGCCGGCCATGACATCGGTCATCGCCGGCCCGCCGCCGCGATACGGCACGTGCGTGATTTTGAGTCCCGTCCGCTGTTTGAACAGCTCCAGACATAGATGCTGCAAGGTGCCGTTGCCGGACGACGCCATGGCGATGCCGCCGGGCGATGCCTTGGCAAGCGCGATCACGTCGGCGACGGTCTTCACCGGCACCGACGGCGTCACCACGAGAATGTTCGGCACCAGCGACACCAGAAAGACCGGATCGAAGTCCTTGCCGTAATCGAATGGCAGATTCGCATAGAGATAAGGATTGACTGAGAATGCCGTCGCGTCGTGGAGGATCGAGTAGCCATCCGGCGCGGCCTTCGCGAGCAATGCCTCGCCGATCGTGCCGCCGGCGCCGCCGCGATTCTCGACGACGAATTGCTGGCCGAGCATTTCGCTGAGTTTGGCATAGAGGATGCGCGCCGTGGTGTCGGCGCCCCCCGCCGGCGGATACGGCACCATGACCCGCACCGGACGGTCCGGCCATGCGGTTTGCGCACGCGCTCCATCGACGAACGGAACGCTCGCCATCGCGGCCAACAGCCCACGACGCGTCAGATCGATTCCCGCCATCGCTGCCCTCCCCGCCGCGCGTGTGTGCCGCCGGTTGCCCCGGCTAGCCGCCTGCGCGAGCCTTTAGCGGCAGTCTAGCATCGTTTTGAGATCGGATTTCAGCTATCGGCCATTGCGGCTTGCGACGGCCGCTTCGTTTCGTTCCGCGCCAGTGTGGCGGGATGCGGCGGCCGCGGCAGTTCGAGATTGTCGCGTAGCGTCGGCCCCTCATAGTCACGCCGGAATACGCCGCGGCTTTGCAGCTCGGGAACAACCAGTTCGACGAACTCATCCAGACTCGTCGGCAGCGATGCCGGCATGATGTTGTAGCCGTCAGCGCCGCCGGCGCGAAAGCGTTCCTCCAACTGATCGGCGATCTCAGCCGGCGAACCCACCAGAGTCCAATGGCCACGTGCGCCGGCGATCCGGAGATACACTTGGCGCAGCGTCAATCCATCCTTCCGCGCCATCTCGGTGATCAGTGCCGCCCGGCTCTTGCCGCCATTCGAGTCCGGCAGATCTTGCGGAAACGGACCGTCCAACGGATAGCCGGTAAGATCGATGCCTCCGAGCATGTCGGACAAGAGCGATAGGCCGACCGCAGGATGGATCAGCGACTGCAGGTATTCGAACTTTTCCGCGGCCTCCTTGGACGTTCTTCCGACGATCGGCATCACCCCGGGCATGATCTTGAGGTGTTCCGGCTTTCGGCCGTACTTGGTCATGCGGCCTTTCAAGTCCGCGTAGAACGCCTGTGCCTGGTCGAGCGTGCGTTGCGCGGTGAAGACCACATCGGCGGTTTCGGCGGCGAGCTCCATTCCCGTATCCGAGGAACCGGCCTGCACGATGATCGGATATCCCTGCACTGGACGCGCCACGTTCAGCGGACCGCGCACCCGGAACCAAGTGCCCTTGTGATTGAGCATGTGGAATTTGGCCGGATCGAAATAGCGGCCGGAGTCCTTGTTGCGCAGGAAGGCGTTGTCTTCCCAGGTGTCCCACAGGCCTTTCACCACGGTGGCGAATTCGCGGGCGCGATCGTAACGCTCGGCATGAGGCACATGGGCGTCGAGGCCGAAATTGAACGCCTCGTCAGGGCTCGACGATGTGACCAGGTTCCAACCCGCGCGGCCATTGCTCAGATGATCAAGCGAAGCGAACTTGCGGGCGATATGGAATGGCTCGTTGTAAGTGGTGGTCGCCGTGGTCACCAGCCCGAGGCGCTCCGTCACGACGGCGATGGCAGACAGCAGCGTCAGCGGTTCGAATTGGCCGGTGTATTTGGGTGAGTAGCTCCAGGCCTCGACATTCGCGGCGTCGCGGGCGCCGAGCGTGTCGGCAAAGAAGATGAAGTCGAGCTTGCCCTCCTCGGCCTTGCGGGCGAGATCGATGTAGTGCCGAAGATTCATGCCGCCGTCCGCCTGCCCCAGCGGATGACGCCAGCCGCCGAGGTGGTGGCCGGTTGGATAAAGAAAGACGCCGAGTTTCATCTTGTGGTTGGTGCCGTTCATCGCGCTAAACCCGTTGCATCGTTGACGGCAATCTAGCATCGTTCCGCATGAGGCGGCGAGGTCCGCGGCACGATTGCCAGGAATGCAATCGCCAAAGGGGAAGAAGCGTCCATGAATACGGCAGTCAACAGCAAGCGTGTGTTCTACGTCGCGCCACACCGGCCGCAGGGCTATGCCGAAATACTGGGCAAGCGCGACGACGTCCGGCTCGACATGCTGGAGCAGAAGAACCCGGACGACGCCGCGCTGGAGATCCTGTCCGCCGCGCATGCCTATCAGATCGGCTCGGCGCGCGACGAGCTGGTGCGCCATTATCAGGTCAATGGCGAGCTTCTAGGCCGCTGCCCCCAACCTCCTGATCGCCTCGACCAACGGCGCCGGCTACGACACCGTCGACGTACGCATGTGCACCGAGCGCGGCGTCCTGGTTGTCAACCAGTCGGGCGGCAATGCGGAGGCGGTGGCCGAGCATGTCATCGGCATGATGCTGTGCCTGGTCAAGCGTGTCGGCGAGACCGACCGCGCGCTGCGCGCCGGCGCCATCAGCAATCGCGCCGACTATATCGGCCGCGAGGCCTACGGCCGCACGCTCGGCATTGTCGGCCTCGGCAATGTCGGCAGACGCATCGCCGAACTTGCCGGCGGTTTGTTCAAGATGCAGGTGCTGGCCTACGATCCATACCTGTCCGCCGACGTCGTGCGCAGCCCGCGGCGCCACCAAGGTCGAACTCGACGACCTGATGCGGCGATCGGATTTCGTTTCGATCAACTGCCCGTTGACGCCGGAAACCCGTAACCTGATCGGCGAAAAACAATACGCGCTGATGCAGCCGACCGCGTATTTCATCACCTCGGCGCGTGGCTCGATCCACGACGAGGCGGCGCTGGAGCGGGCGCTGCGCGACAAGAAGATCGCCGGTGCCGGCCTCGATGTCTGGGAGAAGGAGCCGCCGCCGGCCCAGCATCCGCTGATGAAATACGACAACGTCATGGTGACCCCGCACATGGCGGGGGTGACGCGGGAGTTGCGCGCCCGCATGGGCCAGATCGCCGCCGAGCAGATCCTCGATGCGCTCGACGGCAAGCCGGTGCCGCGCATCGTCAATCCGCAGGTCTGGCCGGACTTACGCCAAGCGCTTCGAGAGGGCATTCGGCTTCAAGCCAGCCCCGCCGTCGGACGAGCCGAACTGGCACGAGTTTGAAAAATAAGCCCATGCGCTACCGCGTCACGCGGCCGCGCCCTCGACTGCCGCGCGCGCGGTGTTGTAATCGGCCGAAAAATCCGCACGGGAGGAGCCCTTGTTCCGTCAGCTTACCAAAGCCGGCTTGGCCGGTTTGATGCTCGCAGCGGCGTGCGCCACGCACGCTGTCGCGCAGGAAACGCACGCCTGGCTCGACCCGAAGCTGCTGGCCGCCGCCAAGGCGGAGGGCGGCACGATGACCATCTACTCCTCGACCAACGAGGGCGAAGGTCTGCCGCTGTGGGCTCTGTTCACCAAGGCCACCGGCATCAAAGTAAACTACGTGCGCGGCGCGGACTCGATCCTGATCTCGCGCATGATGCTGGAATATCGCGGCAACCAGAAATCCTGGGACATCGCCCAGACCGCGACCATCAACAAGATGCTGCCGCAGCTGTTGCTGCAGTTCGATCCGTCCGAAGCGAAGAACCTCATGCCGGCGGCGCGCGATCCCGACCGGCGCTGGTACGGCCTCTACGCCAATTACAACACGCCGGACTACAACACGGAGCATGTCAAGGCTTCGGAGCTGCCGAAGACCTACGCGGACTTCGCCAAGCATCCGGAATGGGCCGGCCATGTCGCGATTGACGGCACCGACAATGAATGGCTCAAGGCGATGTTCGAATATTACGGCGACGACAAAGCCACCCAGATCGTCAAGGACATCGTCGCCGTGACGAAGCCGATCGTGACCAATGGCCATCTGGCGGCGGCGCGCTCGGTCGGCTCCGGCGAATACTGGGTAGGGCTCAACCAGTACACCAACCTCGCGCTCAACGTGAAACTCGCCGGCGGCCCGATCGATTATTTCGTGCTCGATCCGGTGACGCTGTTCTTCGGCCAGGTCGGCGTCAGCTCCAGGGCGCCGCATCCAAACACGGCTCTGCTCGCCGCGAATTTCATGCTGAGCAAGGAATGCCAGACGTTCCTGACCAAATTCGGCCGCATCCCGACTCGGCCGGATGTCGAGTCCAACCCGCCCGGCATCGTCAAGCAGATGAACACCAAGAAGGTGCTCACCGTCCTGATTTCGCCTCAGGAAGAGCAGAAGTGGCAGCGCAAATTCAACGAGCTGTTCAAGGGGCAGTGAGATTGTCTGTAACGGAGTCTTGCGTGTGACCGCCGCGGAATTTGTGCCTGACGTTCAACCGGCGGACGATGCCGCACCACGCTGGCAGCGGCCGAATATTCTGCTGATCGTGTGCGTCGCCATCGGGCTGTGGCTTGTGCTGGTGCCGCTCGCCGGCCTCCTGCTCACCGCGTTCACCGAGGATACGGGGCTGGGCTTCGGCGCGTTCACGTTCGACAATTTCATCGACGCCTATTCGGGCCCGCGCCTGCTCCGCCTGATCGGCAACTCCGTGATCTACGCGGCCGGCACCGCTGTCGTCACCTTCGTGATCGGCGGCTTCGTCGCCTGGGCGGTGGAGCGCACCGACGCGCCCGGCGCGATGCTGTTTCATAGTCTGGCGCTCCTCTCCTTCGCCATCCCCGGCCTGCTGATGGCGATGGCGTGGATTTTCGTGCTGAGCCCGAATATCGGCTGGGTCAACGCCGTGCTGAAAGCGGCGTTCGGGTTGAAGAACGCACCGTTCAACATTTATTCGATGGCCGGCATGATCTGGTCGCTGTCGAGTTATTATTTTCCGCTCGCCTATCTGGCGCTCGGGCCGGCTTTGCGCGCGCTCGACGTCCGCATGGAGGAAGCAGGCCTCGTTTCGGGCGGCCGCTACTGGCAAGTGGTGCCGAAGATCACGCTTGCCGCTCCTTCGCCCCGCCATTCTGTCCGGGCTCTTGCTGCTCTTCATCATGGGGCTGTCGTCCTACGAGGTGCCGCGCGTCATCGGCCTGCCGGCGCGCATCGAGGTCTTCACCACCCGGATTCAGAATGCCGCCATCGAAACGCCGCCGGAATTCGGCGTCGCCAGCGCGCTCAGCCTGCTGCTGCTCGTCGTCTGCCTGGTCGCGGTCTATTTCTACCGCCGGGCGACGCGCAACGCCGAGGCCTTCGCCACCATCACCGGCAAGGGCTATATGCCGACCCGCATCGAACTCGGCCGCTGGCGCTGGCCGGTGTCGATCGCCATCCTGCTGATGTTCCTGCTCACGCTCGGGCTGCCGCTGTTCACGCTCGCCTGGCAGTCGTTCTTCTCGAACCTGTCGCAGCCGTTCATGCACTCGCCGCCCAAGGCGACGCTGGCGAACTATGCCTACATTCTGCGCTACCCGATCTTTATCGACGCGGTGCGAACCAGCGTCGTGGTCTCGGCCATGGCGGCCACCGTCGTCGTTGTGCTGACCATGGTGATGGCGTGGATCGCGCGGCGCTCATCGTCGCCGTTCGCGTGGCTGCTTGATGCACTGGCGTCGGCTCCGATCGCCATCCCGAGCGTCATCATCGGCGCCAGCATCCTGTTCACCTACCTGGTGATCCCGATCGGCGTTTACGGCACGATCTGGATTCTGCTGATCGCCTACGTGACGCTGTCGCTGCCCTACGGCATGCGCTTTGCGTCGAGCGGCATCACGCAGATCCACCGCGAACTCGAGGAAGTCGCCGCAGTGTCGGGCGCCCGCACCGGGCAGGTGCTGCGCCGCGTGCTGCTGCCACTGCTGCTGCCGTTCCTGCTCGCCGCCTGGATTTACGTGTTCGTGCTCTCGGTGCGCGAGCTTGGCGCCTCGATCTTCCTGGTCGGGCCGGGCGTCAATGTGCTTGCCACCATCAGCCTGACGATGTGGGAGGAAGGCGGCAGCTACGGCGCGGTGGCGGCGCTTGGCGTCATTCAAATCCTGCCGCTGCTTGTCATTGTCGCCGGCTTGCGCTTTCTGGAGACGCGCGTGCAGCGGCATTCCCGCGGCGGCGCCGCGAAGGCGGCGGCGGGCTGAGACCATGTTCACGATCGAGAATTTGCAAAAGTCCTATGTCACCTCGGGCGCCGAAGTGCGCGCTGTCGACGGCATCAGCCTCGATGTCGAGACCGGCAAGCTGATCACGCTGCTGGGACCGTCCGGCTGCGGCAAGACCACGACCTTGCGCTGCCTCGCCGGGCTGGAGCGGCCGCAGGCCGGCCGCATCGTCATCGGCAACCGCACCGTATTCGATTCGGCGAAGCGGATTTTCGTGCCCGCGAGCGACCGCGGCATCGGCATGGTGTTCCAGTCCTACGCCATCTGGCCGCATATGACGGTGTTCGAAAACGTCGCCTTTCCGCTGCGGGTATCGCGCACCAAAAAATATTCGGCGGCCGATATTACCGATCGGGTGGCACGCATGCTCGACATGGTGCAGCTCACCGGCTTCGCGCGGCGGCCGGCGACGCAACTGTCCGGCGGCCAGCAGCAGCGGCTCGCTTTCGCCCGCGGGCTGGTGCACGAGCCGGCAATTCTGCTGCTCGACGAGCCGTTGTCGAACCTCGACGCCAAGCTGCGCGAGCAGATGCGGCTGGAACTCAAAGCGCCTGCAGCGCACGCTCGGCATCACCACGGTCTATGTGACGCATGATCAGTCCGAGGCGCTGGCTTTGTCCGACGAGATTGCGGTGTTCGATACGGGCCGCATCGTGCAGCGCGGCACGCCGCAGCAGATTTACCGCGAGCCGAAAACTCCGTTTGTCGCCGACTTCGTCGGCTCGGCGAATTTCCTGCCTGGCACGGTGCGCGGCAGCGAGAGTGGCCTCACCGCGGTCGAGACCCCGCATGGTGTGATGCGCTGCCAGTTTGCCGAACCGATCAGCGCCGGCATGAAGGTATTCGTCACCGCCCGGCCGGAAGACATTATCTTGTATAACGGGGCCGAGGCCCCGCCGGGCAGCGCCAATGCGCTCAAGGGCAAGATCGTCAACCGCGTGTTCCTCGGCGAAGTTGTTGACTACATCGTCGATCTCGGCGACCGCGAACTGCGCGCCCGCGTGCGCAGCGATGACTTTCAGATCGGTCAGATGGTAACGCTCGGCGTCCCGCCGCAGAAATGCGTGGGGCTGGCAGGCTGAACGGCATGCGGGATCTGCCTTGGGGGTGCACCTTCAGCCGCGCCGAAGCGCCAGGAGGGCCTTTTCGCCACCTCTTTTGGTTACTAAATGATGGGAGGCGTCAAAATTCGCGGCTTGCCCATTGCTATTCCGCCAAATAAGGCGCTTGTCGCAGCCAACTCGATCATCAGGCGTAGTCGCCCCGGCAGAGCCAGCCTGATCCGCGTGCCAGCGGCCCGAGCGCCATGGCCGGCGGGACCAGTCAACCGCTCGATTGAAAAGGAACGCCGCGTGCAGGTGCTCGTCCGTGACAACAATGTCGATCAAGCTCTCAAGGTGCTGAAAAAGAAAATGCAGCGCGAGGGTGTTTTCCGCGAGATGAAGCTTCGCGGCCATTACGAAAAGCCTTCGGAGAAAAGAGTCCGCGAGAAGGCAGAAGCCATCCGCCGCGCGCGCAAACTTGCACGCAAAAAATTGCAGCGCGAGGGTCTGTTGCCGATGAAGCCGCGGCCTGTCCCCGGAGCGCCTGGACGAAGCGGCCCCCCCCGCGCGCCTCGCTTCTGATTCCCGGAAGCGACCGGTCAACGGCCGCACCCTCAGCGACATACGCAAAAAGGAGCAGCGAATGGCGACGCGCCAAATGAAAATGCCCGTAAAGGATAATTCGGAGCCAGAAGCCGAGGAAATGCTCTCGCAACGCAAGCGGCCGGAGCGTGGCCGATTCTTGCTTCAGGTCGACCGGCAAACGAAGGGCTCCTACACGACTTCGGAAGCCGCTCAGGCGGTTGCTATGGTCATCAAGAAAAACTATCCGATCGTGAACGTGTTGATTTACGACAGCGTCGACAACTCGAGTACGCTGATCGAGGTGCCTGACGCGACATCGTGACGGGGCCGCGGTTTACGTCCCCACTGGACGGCGCCTCCGGCAAGAAACCCCGCACAACGTGATGCGCTGGCCGTTCGCCGAGCCGCTGCGTCATCGACATCGGTGACCGCGAGCTGCGCGCCCCAACGCACAGCGACGCTTTCCAGATTGACCAGACAGTGACGATCGGCGCGCCGCCGCAGAAATGCGTCGGGCCGAAGGGGTGTGCGCCTCGCTGCGCCACAACGGCAGGTTGGCGAATTGTTAGCGCGGGCTAGGCAGCACGCCAGCTTCACCAATGGCGCGGCACGAAATATGCTCTGCTGGTATTTCGAGGACGACACACTGCGCTCGTCCCGCAAATCCTCAACTGCCGGCAGGAACACGTGATGAAATCAGCTTTGCCCGGATGGTTTGCTCTTGCCCTGACAGTCGCCGCGACCGCTTGCGGCACGCCGGCCGCGAGCGCCGCCGAAACCGTCATCATGGTGACGACCGGCAAGGGATCGGCGCAGCAATGGCCGATCTTCATCGCGATCGAAAAGGGCTATATGGCCGAGAGCGGCATCACGCTCGATCTGGTCGCGGCGCCATCGACGGCGGCAGCCGTGCAGCAGGTTACGGCCGGGTCGGCCAACATCGCGTCCGGCGGACTGACCGACCCGCTGCTCGCCATCGACAAGGGCGCCAAGATCGCGGTGTTGCGGATCGAAACCCAGGTGGCGCCCTACTCGCTGTGGGCGAAGGCTGCCATCAAGTCGATCCCGGAACTGCGCGGCAAGCTCATCAGCATCGGCGGCGCCAAGGACATCACCCGCATCTATCTTGAACACACGCTGATACCCAACGGCGTCAAGCCGGGCCAATACGACATGATTTTCGCGGGCACGACGGTCGCGCGTTTTGCCGCCATATCGTCGGGCGCGGTCGATGCCACGCTGCTGGTGCCGCCGTCCAGCTTCAAGGCGAAGAGCATCGGCCTCACTCACCTTGCTGATGTCGCCGACTACACGCACGGTCTGCCCTTCACCGGCTTATGCGACCAACATCGCCTGGGCCGAGCAGCACAAGCCGCTTCTTCTCGGCTTTCTCACCGCCATGGCCAAAGGCGTCGACTGGTTCAACGACGACGCCCATCGCAGCGAGGCGATCGACATCCTGGTCAAACGTTCCGGCTTGAGCCCCGCCGACGTCGGAGCGACATACGACTATTATCGCCAACTCCACATCTTCGATCACAAGGGCTCGATCGAATTGGCCGTCGTCGGCAATCTCATCAAGGCGATGCAGGAGATGGACGATTTCGATGGGCCGCGCGACATCAGCCGCTTCATCGATCCGGATATCACCGGCCTCGCGGGCCAGGTGAAGTAGCCGGTGAAATAGCGCAGGGATCACGAGACATGCGAACCCACCGTCTGGATGCCGCCACCGACACCGTGCATTGGGGCTTCTTCGACGCCGCGCTCAAGCCGCTGATGACCGTCGATCCCGGTGACACCGTTACGATCTCGACCGTGTCGGGAACGCCGGGCCAACTGCCGCCGCCCGACTCCGGGCTGACAGTCCCTGCGGTGCTCCCGGCCATTCTCAAGAACGTCCAGCAGCGGCTTAACGGTCCGCACATCCTCACCGGCCCGGTGGCGGTGCGCGGCGCCAAGGCCGGGCAGGTGCTCGAAGTCCGGATCAAGTCGATCGAGCTGAATTTCGACTGGGGCTACAACGTTATCCGGCCATTGGCCGGCGCCCTGCCCGATGACTTCGACACCGCGCGGGTGATCCATATTCCGCTCGACCGCGCCCGCATGGTCGGCAAGCTGCCGTGGGGGCTCGAACTGCCGCTCAAGCCGTTCTTCGGCATCATGGCGGTTGCGCCACCCGCGAACTGGGGGCCGGTCGCATCGCCGCCGCCGCGGCGCAACGGCGGCAACATGGACAACAAGGAGCTGGTGGCCGGCGCTACGCTTTACCTGCCGATCCATGTCGACGGCGCCCTGTTCTCGGTCGGCGATGGGCATGGCGCGCAGGGCGACGGCGAGGTCTGCATCACCGCCATCGAGACCGGCCTGATCGGCACATTCGAGCTCCATGTGAGAGACGACATGACGCTGGAATGGCCGCTGGCCGAAACGCCGACGCACATCATCACCATGGCGTTCGATCCCGATCTCGACGACGCGGTGGTGATCGCGCTGCGCGACATGATCAAACTGATCTGCGCGCGCACCAACCTGTCGCGCGAGGACGCGTATACGCTGTGCAGCCTCGCGGCCGACCTTCGCGTCACGCAGGTGGTCAACGGCGCGAAGGGCATTCACGTCATGCTGGAAAAAGCGCTGCTGCGGATGTCCTGAACCACGTCCTTATTTCTTCGCGGCAATCGGCTGGCCGGCCACGGCCATCCGCGCCACGATGGTCTGCTGCGGCCAGCCAGTCAGATCGGCAAGATTATCCGCTTCATGCTTGTAGCGTTCCGGCAGCGAAGCTTCGTAACGCTTCCCGGCTTCACAGCTCGCGGAGCCCGCATAGGGATGGTGAAGAACGAAGCGGGCCTGGAAATTACCCCGATCGCTCGTCTCGATGAAATTGAGATCCTCCGGGAACGACTGCGAATCGTAGCGCACATGCAGACGAGTCACGAACGCATTCGGCGGGTTTGACGGCGACCAGGAATTGGCCACTGCATTGCCACCATCGCCGGCAGCCCAGCCAAGCTCCGCGAGTTCAGGTTTGCTCAGTGGCTGCGCGGCGCACGGATCGCACCAGCCCGTGTCCCAGGCATATTCGACAAATACGCCGTGCATGTTCTCATGCGCCACGGCGCGGTCGAACAGCGCCTTGTACACATTAGAAAAATCGTGGGCGACGAACAGCGGCACGTTGACGTCGGAAGGAACCTTCACGGTACGATAATTGGTGGCTTCGACACGGCCCTGACGCGTCAATGCATAAATCGTGAGATCCTGCGGCCCGTTCGCATTCACGGTTCCGAGCCGCAGCGGCAGCATGAACTTGCTGGTCTCGTAGCGAACTTGCAGCGGCCTGAGATACGCACGCCCCGCCGCATCAAACCGCTTGATGTTCACCTTGGCGACGAAGAAATGCATCTTCTGCTTGATGTAGCTGCCGATCACCGGCTCGGCACCGGCCGGAATCTTGTAGCCGTTGTCGCTCAACCATCGGATCAGACCGTCACTCTGCTCGGCCGACAGAATGGAAATATCATATTCGGCGACGTCGTAGCGCGCCTCGACCTTGACGCCCGGATAAGCGGCCTTCTGCATGGGCGGCGCCGGAACGGCGGCCGTATGCACGGCTCTGTCAAATGCCATCGCGACAACCGGGTCGTCGCGATGGCACGGGTCCGGATCGTTATACTCGACCAGCCGCGGCGCGGTGAAGGCATCCAGGTGATCGACCGTCTTGGGATCGACGACGCTGATCTGATCCTTTTTGATGAAGCTTGGAACTGGCACCACGAGCGCAAATTCGCTGGGCTTGCCCTCGTAATCGCTCGCCATGGTGATGGCGGTCTGCTGCCCGATCCGCGCGAGCACGACCTTCGAGGACTTGTTGAACATCTTAGCGTCGGCCTTGGCGACATAGAAGCCGCAGAACGCGCTTGCCGGACCCGCCATGAATGCGAGCTGAGCACACATCGCCGTAACAGCGACACCGGCCTTCAACCGCGAACGCAATTCCTTGCTCGTAACGGATTTAGTCATGAAGACGCTCCTTGGATGGTTGGAGTCCATTCAAATTTTTTCGCCGGGATAATCTGTTAAGAACTGGCGTAGCGGGCGACAGCACAATCAACGCCACATACAGCGCCGGCCGCATTTGTATGAAGAACGCGAGGTAATGGCCAAGCGCCGCCACCGCCAAGGCGAACAACAGGCGCGCCATGCGCGAATCCGGCGTCGTCTTCGGGTCGGAGATCATGAAGAAGGCGAAGATCAGCAGCGATACACTCTGCATCTGGTGCAGGGGGATGGCGAGCGGATCGCCGAGCCAAAAGGCGCGAGCCACCAGCAAGGCGCCATGAGCGCCGAGAAAGAACAGCGCGACGTCCGAACGTTCCGCTGCCTGCAGCACCAGAATCGCCAGGAATATCAGCAGCGACGCCAACCAGAGGCTCGTGCCCCATTGCCCCGGCGAAATCCAGACGCCGCCCGTCAGGGACAGCAGCAGGACGATAGCGAAACCTGCCGGATTGAAAATGTGCCGGCCGTCGACCCGCAGGACAAATTTCGAGGCGATGGCGACCACGCCGGCAAGCGCCGGCAGCCACGCCGCATTGGCGCGCAACAGCAGACTCAGCGACAAGCCGGTGATGAGCGGCGAGCGCAGATCAACCGATGGCGATCCGGACAGGCGCGCACAGACAATCTGCGTCGACAGGGTCCCAATAATGGCGAGCACGCTATATAGCGGCCTGGCGCCAAAATCGATCCAGAAAAAATTGATCAACAGTAACGACGACAGCGCGGCAATCTGAAAGTGACGCGCATCGGACCACAAGGTTCGCATGGCGTTTCCCCTCGAAAAACAGCGATGCCTTCGAACCGAGTTGGGCGCATGACCCCGCAATGGCCGGATTCTGGCTTTCCTGAGAAAAACATTCGGCGAAAGAGACTGTCAGCGTGCTCCGCACCGGCCGGAGATCGGTGCCCACGGCTCAAACGGCTGAGCATTTTGCTCGCCTCAGCGGAGGGCTTTCAACCGGCGGCGGATGGACGCTTCGCGGGCCGCGTGCGCATGCTCGTTGCCACGATCCGGGATGCGATGATGGCATCTGTTGCCGAACTCGACACACGCAACGCCGTCGACATTGATTTGGGCGGCAGTGCGTTCAAACAGAACGCCCGCAGTATCCTGGCCGAATGGGCGCAAGCGTCCGCCGTTCTATGTGCTCGGGCGCGGGCCGCCCCAGGTGGTTTGCGGGCGCTATGCCGACGTCCAGGAGGTGTTTTCCGACACGGAGCGCTTTCTCGTCGGAGATGCCGCGCGGACCGGGCTTCGAGCAATTCGACAAGTTCATGGGCGTGCAGTTTATCACCCAGATGGACGGCGAACGGCACGCACGGATTCGCCGCCTGCTGCTGCCGGCGTTTTCGTCGCGCAGCCTGAGCCGACTCGAGACCCGCATCACCGAAATTATCGAGGGAATGCTCGACCGTATCGCGGCCGGCGGCAATGAATTCGACGGCATGGCCGACTATGGCGCGCACCTCGTGGTCGGCGCGTTATTGACCGCGATGGCGGACCTCGACGAACGCCGCAAGCAGGTTTTCGTGGCGTTTCACGAAGTGCTGCCGCGCACCACCTACACCAAGCCGGGCGAGCCGTTCGCGCCTGAATGCGTGGCTGCCTTCGCGCGCGCCGCCGACGCGGTCAACGAGCTCATCGCCGAGCGGCGCGCCAACCCTCATCCCGACTTCATCAACGACCTGATCACCGCACGCGACCAGGGCGACAAGCTCAGCGATCGCGAGCTGTTCGACCAGATTTTCACGATCTGCGGCGCCGCGCTGTCCGCCACCAGCCGCGCGGCGGGCGGAGCGCTCTACACGCTCTATTCACACCCGGATCAACTCGCCGAACTGATCGCCGATCCGCGCCTCATCCCGGAGGCGATCGAGGAGTGCCTGCGCATCGCCAGCAACGGCTATTTCACCTTCCCGCGCATCGCCACGCGCGACACCGAGATCGGCGGCACGCAAATCCCTAAAGGCATGGTGGTGCGGCCCTCGCCGCTGGCGGCAAACTACGATCCGCAAGTCTTCCCCGATCCGCTGCGCTTCGACATTCATCGCCACCCGAAGCGCATCATGGCCTTCGGCACCGGCCCGCACCATTGCATCGGCAATATTCTGGGCCGCACCGCGATCACCATCGCGATCAGGCGGCTGCTGGCGCGTTTTCCCAAGGCGCATCTCGCCGATCCGGATTTTGTTCCGACTTATGGCGGCGCGGTGGGCGAGTTGCGGCTCGTATCGCTGCCGATGCTGATCCAGTAGCCGGCCGAATGCGCTTCAGCTTTTCTTCGAGTGCTGGCGCACGAGGTTGATGATCGCCGAAAAGTCGAGCGCGCTGTGACCCTCATGTGAAAACTGCTCGTAAATCGCGCCGGCATGCGCGCCAAGCGCCGCGTCGACGCCGACCGATTGCGCCGCCTGCCTGGCGAGATTCAGATCCTTCAACATCAGCGCGGCGGTGAAGCCCGCCTTGTAGCCGTTGTTGGCCGGACTTGCCGGCACCGGCCCCGGCACCGGGCAATAGCTCGGTCAGCGACCAGCACTGGCCCGACGACCCTGACACGACGTCGAACAGCGCCTGGTGCGACAGCCCGAGCTTTTCGCCAAGCACGAAGGCTTCGCCGACCGCGATCATCGAGGCGCCGAGAATCATATTGTTGCAGATCTTCGCGACCTGACCGTTGCCGGCCTCGCCGCAATGCACGATGCGCTTGCCCATGCGCTCAAGCACCGGCTTGCCGCGCGCGAAAGCGTGGTCGGAGCCGCCGACCATGAAGGTCAGAGTCGCCGCCTTCGCGCCGCCGACGCCGCCCGACACCGGCGCATCGAGGGTGGCGATGCCGCGCGCCGCGGCGATCGCATGCGCCTTGCGGGCGCTGCCGACGTCGATGGTCGAGCAATCGATGAACAGCGTACCCTGCCGCGCGCGCGGCACGATATCGTCCCACACCGACACCACATGCTCACCGCCCGGCAGCATGGTGATGACGATCTCGGCATCGTCCGTGGCCGATCGCGCGGTATCGACGATCTGCACGCCGTCACGCGCGGATGCCTCGCGCGCCGCCGGCACGACATCGAAGCCCAGCACATGCTCGCCGGATTTGACAAGATTGGCGGCCATCGGCGCGCCCATATTGCCCAGCCCGATAAAGCCGATTTTCGCCATGGGTCCGCCCTCCTACTCGTCCAGTTTCAGCTCACGTTGGCCGATGGGCTCGAAATGCCGATCGACAATGGCCTCGGTCACATCCTCGAGTCTCTCCGGCTGCCACACCGGCGTGCGATCCTTGTCGACGATGGCCGCGCGGATGCCTTCGATGAAATCGTGCGCGGCGATGCAGGCAAGCGAGAGCCGATAGTCCTGCTCGAAACTCCGCTCGACTTTATCGAATGATAGCGCCGAGCGGATGTTGCGCAACGTGATCTTGAGCGAGGTCGGCGACATTTTCTGCAAGATCGCGAGTGCCGCCTGCGCCTCGGCCACAGTACCGGCATGCAGGCGTTCGAAGATTTCTTCGACTTTGTCGGCTCCGTAGCAAGCATCGATCCATGGCCGCGCCGCCGCCAGCTTACCCTCCGCGGGCGGATCGGACAGGCCGCCGAGACATTCTTTCACATCGGCCGCGGTGCGGCAGCCGGCGAGCACGGCCGGAAGTTCGGCAAGCTTCGGGGACGGAATATGAACGTCGGCGAGCCCGGCATAGATCGCGTCGGCCGCGCCGATACGCTCGCCGGTGAGTCCCGAGATGAAATCCGACGCGGCCGGGAGCACGCGCCAGCAGGAACGAGGCGCCGACATCGGGAAAATAGCCGATGCCGACTTCCGGCATGGCGACTGCGGAGCGTTCGGTGACGACGCGGTGCGCCGCATGCGCCGAAATCCCGACCCCGCCGCCCATCACCATGCCATCCATGACGGCGATCACCGGCTTGCGGTAGCGCGCGATCAACAGGTCGAGGCGATACTCGGTCGACCAGAAGCGCGCCGGCAAGTCATCGCCGGACTTCGCCGCATCGTAGAGTGCGCGCAGATCGCCGCCGGCGCACAGTGCCGCGCTCGCCGGCGCCATCGATCAGCACGGCGCCCACCGCCGCGTCATCCTGGCAGGCACGAAGCTGCGCCAGTATGGTCGCCGCCATGTCGAGGGTGAGTGCGTTGAGCGCCTTCGGCCGGTTCAGCGTGATGCGGCGCAGCGCGCCTTGCTCGCGAACGACGATATCACCGTCGCGAATGACCCTTTCGGCGCCGCCGTTCATCGGCCGACGAGACTTCGGGCAACGATGAGACGCATGATTTCGTTGGTGCCTTCCAGAATCTGATGCACACGCAGATCGCGCACGATTTTCTCGATGCCGAATTCGGCGAGATAACCGTAGCCGCCGTGCAGTTGCAGCGCCTGATTGGCGACCTCGAAGCACGCATCGGTGACGAACCGCTTCGCCATCGCGCACAGCACCGTAGCGTTCGCCTCCTTGCGGTCGAGCGCCGCCGCCGCGCGCCACAGGAACGCCCGCGAGGCTTCGAGTTCGATCGCCATGTCGGCGAGACGGAATTGCAGCGCCTGGAATTCATCCAGCCGTTTGCCGAAGGCGTGCCGCTCCCGCATGTAGGCGAGCGATTTCTCCAGCGCCGCCTGCGCGCCGCCGAGCGAACAGGCGGCGATATTGAGCCGACCGCCGTCCAGCCCCGCCATGGCGATCTTGAACCCCTCGCCTTCAGCGCCCAGCCGATTGGCGATCGGCACCCGCACGTTGTCGAATGTCACCGCGCGGGTCGGCTGCGCGTTCCAGCCCATCTTGCGCTCGCTGGCACCGAACGAGATGCCCGCCGCGTCGCCCGGTACGATCAGCGACGAGACGCCGCCCGCGCCCTGCCCGCCTGTCCGGGCCATGACGATATAGACGCCGCTCGCCCCGGCGCCCGAGATGAAAAGCTTCTGCCCGTTGAGCACATAGCTGTCGCCGTCGCGCACCGCGCGCGTCTGCAGCGCCGCCGCATCCGAACCCGCGTTCGGTTCGGTCAGGCAATAGCTCGCAAACGACTCCATTTTGCACAGCGGCGGCACCCATTTCCGGCGCTGCTCGTCCGAGCCATACGCATCGATCATCCACCCGACCATGTTGTGGATCGAGATGTACGCCGCGACGGTCGGACATCCGCTCGCCAGCGCCTCGAAGATCAGCACCGCATCAAGCCGCGACAGGCCCGAACCGCCGACATCCTCGGTCGCATAGATGCCCGCCATGCCAAGCTCGGCGGCCTTGCGCATTTCGGCGACGGGAAAATGCCTGGCCTCGTCCCAGGCGATCGCGTTCGGCGCGAACACTTCATCGGCAAACGCGCGCGCCATGTCGCGGACCGCGACCTGCTCGCCATTCAACGAAAACTGCGCCGACACGCCGGCCGACGGATCGAGCATGGCAATGCCCGCTCGGCTGTCGCTACCGATAGTATTTGTGGTGGTGCCGGTAGCGCGGCGCGGGCGCGGGACCACTCTCGGCGGCGAAATACGGATTGACGTTGCAGAAGCCGCGATTACCGCTGGTGACCGTTGGTGCACAGGCGGCCGCGGTCGCGTAGGTGCAGTCCCATTCCTGCTCGCCGAAGCCGAGGTTCTGCACCGAGCACCACGGCGCATTGCCGACCTGGCTGGCTTGGCTCGGCGTGGCGGCGAAACTGAGGCCTACCGCCAGGGCGGCGATGGCGAGCGCGATGCGTGTCATGATTCCCACCTTTTGTGCGATTTCGGGCTTGGAGTTTCCGATCCTTGCCGGAACGCGAACACCGGGCGACTTCCTCTATTGCAACGAATTATAGCCGCCTTGAGAAAAATCAATCGCCATCAGCCCGGTTTTTCGCATTGTCCCGATGAGCTATGGATGATCACGCCGCGTTTGAAAAGGCGGCAAAGCGGAGGGCGCCGGCATGGATTTCAGCCTTTCTCCCGAGATCGAGGATTTGCGGCGGCGCACCCGCGCCTTCGTCGATGAACATGTGCTGCCGCTCGAAGCCGACGCGAAGAATTTTTCCGAGCACGAGAACATCCCGCACGAACGCCTCGAACCGGTGCGCGCCAAGGCCAGGGCGGCGGGCCTGTGGGCGCCGCAATCGCCCAAGGAATACGGCGGCATGGACCTGCCGATCGTGGCCTGGGCGGTGATGTACGAGGAAGCCGCACGCTCGCTGTTCGGGCCGCTGGCGCTCAACTGCATGGCGCCCGACGACGGCAACATGAACGTGCTGAAAAAACTCGGCACGCCGCGCCAGAAGGACAAATGGCTCAAGCCGATCGTCGAAGGCAAGGTGCGGTCAGCCTTTCGCCATGACCGAGCCCGCGCCCGGCGGCGGCTCCGATCCGAGCATGATCAAGACCTACGCCGAGAAGCACGGCGACATCTGGAAAATCTACGGACGCAAGTGGTTCATCACCGGCGCAGACGGCGCCGCGCATTTCATCCTCGCGGCCCGCACCTCCGACGACAAGCGCAAGGGCATCACCACGTTCCTGTTCCACAAGGACCAGCCTGGGTGGCGCATCGTGCGCCGCATCGAGATCATGGGGCCGGAGGAGCATGGCGGCCATTGCGAACTTGAATTCGACGGGCTTGAAGTGCACGACGACGATGTGTTCGGCGGCCTCGGCAACGGCCTGAAAGTCGTGCAGGTGCGGCTCGGCCCGGCGCGGCTTACGCACTGCATGCGCTGGCTCGGCTGGTCGAAGCGCTGCGTCGAGATTGCGCAGGAATACGTCAATCGCCGCGAAGGCTTCGGCATCAAACTCGCCGATCGGGAGAGCGTGCAGATGAAACTCGGCGAAGTCGGCCACAACATCCAAATTGGGCGGTTGCTGACCATGCACGCGGCCTGGAAGCTCGACCAGGGCGATTTCGCGCGCAAAGAGGTTTCGATGGCGAAAGTGCATTGCGCCAACACGCTGCATCAGTCAGCCGACGTCGCCATTCAGCTCAACGGCGCGCGCGGCTATTCCAAAGACACCATCGCCGAATGGGTCTACCGCGCCGCCCGCGCCGCCCGCCTCGTCGACGGCGCCGACGAGGTGCACAAGATGGTGCTGGCCAAATTCATGCGCGACGAAGGCCGCGATTTCTGGAGCTGGAGCGCGGGGAATAAGGTGTGATGTTGCCGCATTATGGCGTGTACTACACGCCATAATGCGATCCGCCGCGTTTAGAATGTCGCGTTTAGCCCCACGCGCGGACCTTGGAAGTAGCGGCTCGCGTTGACGAGATTTCCCGACGCGTCGATCGTCCGCAACGCGCCGAAGAAGGCATCGAGCCGATAGCTGGCCGTCAACTTGAGATGCGGGTTCACCCAATAGGCAAGTCCGGCTTCGATGTCACCGTTGAAAATCGCGACCGTCTTGTTCGAGAGCACGGTCGGTCCGGTCGATGAGGGGAGAAGCAATCCCGCTCCCGACAATACAATATTCGATGGACTAAAGGAAAAAGCGGACGTCGTGGTCTGGACCAGCCGTTGTTCGCCGATGAGAACCGCGCCGTCGGCGCGATAATCGAACTCCACCGGTCCCCATATGGGGGCCGCACCCTGGGCGCCGATCACCGGACCCGCACCGAAGAAGCTGCTCTTCAAGGTGTTGTTGCTTGTTTCGGTAAGCGAAACTGTGCTGGGAGTGCCGCCACCAGTGGTCTTTACCGAGGTGAGTCCATGCAAGGTTTCCGTCAGAGTAGAAGCTACCCCAGTATCTGCCGTAAGCTGCGCGAAGCGAATGCCGCCCTTGATCTCCATGGCATCTCTGCCGACGCCGAGATCGCGGCCAACTGTAAAATCGGCCAGCCAGTGTGTTTCGTTATCGGTGCCCGTTGCGGCTTCTGAGAGCGCGATTGACGCGCCGCCCATGGTAGAGAGGCCGAAGGAGGAACCCGCCGAGTTGGAGACCCGGCTCTGGCCGTATTGAACATCTGCGCCCACGTGCCAGAGCGAATCCGCGAACCGATAATCAAAACCGGTGTCGACGGCCCAGCCGACCTTGGGAGTCAATGAAAACGCCATCGGCAAACCGCTCAACACGCCAGTCGAACTCCCACCAAACATTGGATCGCCGCCGCTCCAAACCGCTCCGCCCTCGGCCCAGACATTGAATCTGCCCGGCCGTCCAATGGGTCCCCTGTAGAGCTGGTCGGATGGGCCTCCGGTGTAGTCCAATAGCGCCGTCGGAATGCCGGTTTCCGGGTCGACCGCGCGCGGGCTCCCCAGGGCCACAGCCGCGCCGTGCGGCGGGACTGGACCAGTCGGTTGCGGGCGGCCTTGCCCGCGGGCACCGAGCGCTTCGCGATCGGTTCTCTCGCGCTCGCGCAAAGTCATATTTTGGCGAAGCAGCCGATCGCGTTCGCGCAACGCCGCATTTTCCGCGCGCAGCTTGGCGATATCTTTTTCCAGTGTGGCCAGGTCTTCCCTGCTTTGCCCGGACGGCTGTTGAGCAGATGCCCGGGAGATCGGCGTTACCGATAGGATTCCGCCCAAGGCAATCGAAAGAGCGCCAACAGATACTGTGGCCAGCAAATGCCTGTTCATAACCGCCCCCCATTACGCGCGCCCATGCAATACGGACGCGCGTGTCAGCGTAACACCTCGAGTTCCATCGGGCTGTTGCAATTGGGCAACATTTAACAGACATTCGACGTCGGCACCGCACACGCGGTGCGTGTTAAAAGGTCACAACTGACGCCCGGAACGGCCACTGCGATGGATAGCCTGGGGTCTTCTATTGAGCACGATGCCGCAGCGGTAGCCGCCGCGCCGCAGTGGAAATCCGGCATCGTTTGGCTCGCGTCTTATCCAAAGTCAGGCAACACCTGGGTACGAACGTTTCTGCACAATCTGGCGAAAATCAAATCCGGAGAGGCCGGGCCGCAGTGCATCAACACGATGCAACGTTACACGGTTTGGGACATCGCCAAGCCGCTTTATGCGGACGCGCTTGGCTACGCGCCGGCCGAACAGCACCGCGACCAGATCGCCGCGGTTCGCTCCCAGGTGCAGCAACGCCTCGCCGATTCGTTTGAAGGATTGATTTTCGCCAAGACCCACGCCGCCCTGATCGTCAATCGTGGCCACCCGACCATCAACTTCTCCGTGACCTCCGGCGCCGTCTATATCGTCCGCAATCCGCTCGATGTCGCGATCTCCTACGCCCATCACATGGGGAGTTCGATCGACCACATGATCAAGCTTATGGCCCAGCGCGGCACCGAATCGAACATGGACGCCAATGCCGTCTATGAGGTCTATGGGTCGTGGAGTGAGAATGTTCTGGGCTGGACGCGCAAAGTCCATTCGGCGATCTACATCATGCGCTACGAAGATATGTTGGCTGACCCCACCAAGGCATTCGGCGGGCTCGCCCGGCATCTGCACCAGGAGGCGACTGCGGCCGAGCTCGCGCTGGCCATCGAGCGCTCCTCCTTCGAACGTTTACAGTCGCAGGAGGAGCAGATGGGCTTCGTCGAAAGGCCGCAAGCTGCTCAACGGTTCTTTCGCGAGGGACGTGCCGGCCAATGGAAGGATGTTCTCACGCCCGAACAGGTCCGAGCAATTGTCCGAGATCACGGCGAGCAAATGCAACGCTTCGGATATCTGCCCGGGGATTAGAGAGAGCTCGGGCGGTGCCTCACATCGGCACGTCATAGGTGAATGGAGTTTACCGGCGATCTGACCAATTTTGCCGCGCATGGGCTGTAAGGTGATCGCGTCGAAGCGGACGCTCAACACCACGGCCTGACATTCTTTGTCTCTCCGGGCTTGATGCCGCCGAGGTGTGCAACGATCGCCTGATAACGCGGATCGCTCGGCGCGTAGCGAAAGCGTGCCTTCACCGATCGGGCCGGGCGGCAGTGTGTGAATGTACAGCGTAATGACGCCGTCGGCGTCCATGTGGGCCGTGCCGATGCTCTGGTATGCCTCGCAAGGCGGATATGCCTTGCGGTCCTCCCCGAATACCGCGGTCGAGCAGGCTGCCGCCAACAACAAGGCCGTCAGGAGTGCTCTGCAATACATTGCGGAATTTCACCTCCATCGCGTCTGGCGATGCAAAAGCGTGAACGTGCTTCAAATAAGGCGCGGTTCATGGTGCTTGAGCCTGTGGCTTCTTTTTCTGCCGATTCGAGTACTGCTTGACGAATGCGTTCCCCGCGCGTCGTAGGTGACCAGCCCTAGATATCCCGCACGTGCGGCAAGACCTGGTCGGCGAAGATGCGCAGCGAGCGCATGATGTCGTCCTGCGCCAGCGAGCCGAAGTCCACCAGCAGTCCTATCTGCGTGATGCCGATGTCGCGCAGGACGTGGATGCGCTCGATCGCCTGTTTGGGTCCGCCCATGACCACGCGCCCGGGGAAATAAGCGTTGAAGCCGAAGTCGCGCTGGCCGGCCTCGCGGCGTTCGTAACCCTTGTAGGCGGTCGGATCGGGCGGTTTGCGCGCGGCCTCGAGCCCGGCGGCGGCGTATTCGCTCATCGGCTTGTGGACGATCTTCTCCAGCCGCTCGTCGTCATCGCTTTCGAGAAAATGCGCGTGATAGACGCAGCAGATTTCGTGATCCGCAACATTACGGCCGTGCTTCGTCAAAGCCTCGCGATACCAGTTGATGCGCTCGGCCGCGATCGGATGATCGACGTGATAGGCGACGTAGAGCAGGTTATAGCCTTGCTGCGCCGTCCATTCGAAACTCTCCGGTGACATCAGGCACGCGACCCAGATCGGCGGATGGGGTTTCTGATAGATCGGCGGCAAGAGCGGCAGACCGGAAAGTGGCGGACGGAATTTGCTGTTGAACTCCATGGTCGGGCCAGCCCAGACCTGCTTGAGAAGCTCGACCCCCTCTTCGACGCGCTCTCGGCTTTCTTTCATGTCGACGCCGAAAATGTCGAACTCGTCGCGGATGAAGCCGCGCCCGACGCCGAAATCGAAGCGCCCTTGCGAAAGCTGATCCAGCGTCGCGGCCTGCTCGGCGACCCGAACCGGATCGCTCAGCGGCAACACGGTCGCGCCAGTGCCAAGCCGGATGCGTTTGGTGCGGGCCGCCAGATAGGACAGGAATGCGTAATTGGCCGGGAACAGCCCGCCATGGCGCACGAAATGGTGCTCGACGATCCACGCGTAGTCGATGCCGATCTGGTCGGCGAATTCGACTTGTTCGATCACGCCGCGATAATGCTGCTGTGCCGAGCGCACGTCAGGCATGTAGGTGGGAAGGTAGAACAGCCCGAATTTCATCGCCCAGTCCTTTCCGGTCGCCTGCCCCGGGCCTTGGCAAGCCCACGGTCAAAGCTCATTCTATCCGAAAGACAACGGTCTTGGGTGCCAGCGCAGCCTTGAACCGTTACACAAGGAGTGGCCAAGGAGGCGCAATGACGGATTACTGGCTCAGCAAATTGTTCTTCGATCTGCAGCACGATCCGCAGTTGGTGGCCGAGTACCGCACCAACATGCCGGCGGTGTTCGATCGCTACCAGATAAAGCCGGAGCTTCGCCAGGCATTGCTCGATGACGATGTCGCCGCGCTGTCGCCGCTGGTCAATGCTTACCTCCTGCGCTTCTACTTCCAGATTCGCGGCATGCCGGAGGCGCAATTCATTGCGAAGCTGCATGCGATGAAGCCCGGCGCTGCGCCGGCGGAGGCCCCGCGCCATGGCTGAACTCGTTGGAATTTTCGCCGCCAGTCATGGCCCCATCATCGCGCGCGATTGGGACAAGATGCCGCCCGCGCACCGCGACAAGCTTGCCGCCGCGTTCGACGAAATTGGCCGTCGGCTCCAGGCGGCAAAGCCCGATCTACTCGTCGTGGTTTCGCCGGATCACTGGGTCAATTTTTTCATCAACAACCTGCCGGCAGTGTGCATTGGCATCGGCGACGAGCACGACGGTCCGCCCGAACCCTTCATGAAGAAGGTCTATCCGCACCCGGTGCTCAAGGGCCACGCCGCGTTCGGGATGCATCTCCTGCAAACCGCGCTCGACAACGATTTCGAACCCGCGCTGTCGCATCGGCTGCGGCTCGATCACGGCAGCTGTATTCCGCTGTGGCGGGCCGGCGTGCCCCCCGACCTGCCGCTCGTTCCGATTCTCGTCAACGATCTCGAAGCGCCGATGCCGAGCATCAGGCGCTGTCTCGCCTGGGGCCGGCTCTTGCGCCGCGCCGTGGAGAGCTATCCCGAACCGTTGCGCGTTGCCGTGCTCGGCACCGGGGGCCTGAGCCATTCGATCGGCGAAGCGACGATGGGATGGATCGACGAAAAATTCGATCACGCCTGCATCGAGCATTTTCAGAATGGCGAAGAGCAGGCGCTCGACGACTTTCTCACGCGCGCACTGCCGCAGACCGGCAACGGCGCGCACGAAATGCGCGACTGGGTCGTTGCGCATGGCGCGGCCGGCGGCACGGGCTTCGAGTTGATCGACTATTTTCCGAGCCCCGAAACCCTGGTCGGTGCCGGATTCGCGTCATGGAAACTGGCACCAGGCAAGGCAGGATCGCGGGATGAGAGAAGCAGCCAATGACCTTGGCTGATGCCGCCGTCAATCCGAACGCCTCGAGCAGCGCCATCGCTGCGCGCGCGAGAGCGGCGCGGAGACCTGGAAGTGAATGAGCATCGGCCCCACGCCGCTGTGACAATGGCCGCCACGCACGACGCAGTCCTCGCACGGGTCCGGCTGTTGATCCCGGGCATCCGCGAGGGCGCGGCAGCGGCCGAGCAGGCCCGCACGGTGCCACGCGCGACGATTGATGCGCTGCTCGACGCCGGTATCGCGCGCATTCTCATTCCACCGCAGTTCGGCGGGTATGGCCTCGGCCTCGACACCTGGTTCGAGGCGGTGCGCGAGATCGGCAAGGCCGATGCCTCGCACGCCTGGTGCGCCTCCCTGCTCATCCATCATCCGCATTATGTGGCGCAGTTTCCGGAAGGCGCGCAGCAGGCGATTTGGGCCGGCGGTCCCGACGTCGCCATCGCGGCTTCGATCGCGCCGGTCGGCCAGGTCGAGCGCGTGCCGGGTGGTTACCGCATTTCCGGCCGGTTTGGCTTCGCCAGCGGCATCAACCACTCGCCCTGGGTCATCGTCGCCGGCATGGTCGAGATCGGCGGACGGCCGGAGCACACGTTTTTTCTGATCGGGCCGGGCGATTTCACGATTGTCGACACCTGGTCCACTGCGGCGATGTGTGCGACCGGCAGCAACACGGCGGTCTGCGACGATGTGTTCGTGCCCGAAAGCCATACCGTCCAGCTTTCGGCACTGCTCGAGGGCGCGGGCCCTGGCGGTGCGTTGCACGCCAATCCCATTTTCCGCGCGCCGATCGTCGCCTACTCGGCATTGGCGTTCGCCACGCCGATGCTGGGCGCCGCGCAAGGGGCCTATGAGCTGTTCCGCGACTGGACCCGGACGCGCCGGGCCCAGGACGGCGTGTCCTTGGCCCAAAGCACCAGCATCCAGGTGCGCATGGCGCGAACCGCCGCAAATCTCGACGCCGCCGAATTGCTGCTGCGCCGCGCGGCGGAGGTGGCGCAGGCCCCGATGACGCTTGCGCTGCGGGCACGCTCCATGCGCGACTTCACGCGGGCGAGCGACCTCATCATCGAGGCCATTGACACGCTCATCGCCATGAGCGGCACCGCCGGCTTCGCCGCCTCGCACCCGATCCAGCGCGCCTGGCGCGACATCCATTTCGCCGCCATGCACATCACGCTCGTCCCGGAGCGGGGCTACGCGCATTTCGGCCGGACCGAGTTCGGCCTGCCGCGCGACCCCCGCCAGCGCATGTTTTGAACTCAGCTTCCGCACGAGGCGCAACCGCGCTAAGTTCCGGCGCAGCCGACCGGGGGAGACCGCTCGCGCATATTCTCGAGTCATTCCAAGGAGCAGACATGAAACTCGCGTTTTTTGACAACTATAAGCTCGGCGTCGTGGTCGGCGACAAGATCGTCGACGTGTCGGGCCTCACCAAAGGCATCAAGGCGCTCGGCCCCCAGGACGTGATCCGCGGCGTGATCGAGAACTGGAGCACTTATAAGGGCAAGTTCGCGGCCGCTGCCGCCAAGAAGGGCAAGGGCGTACCGCTGTCGAAAGTGAAGCTGCGCCCGCCGCTGCCGAAGCCGGAAAACATCATCTGCATGGCGGTCAATTACATGGAGAACGGCACCCTGCCGGCGCCGGCGCCGATCAACGCCTTCATGAAATCGCCGAGCGCCATCATCGGCGAAGGCGACACCATGGTGCTGCCCGACATGGCGGCTTCGATCTTCGAGGGCGAGGCGGAAATCGCCGTCGTGATCGGCAAGAAGGCCTCGCACGTAAAGGCCAAGGACGCGATGAAATACGTGTTCGGCTACACCAATTTCATCGACGGCTCGGCGCGCGGCGTGGTGCCGCCCACCAACGTGTTCTATCAGATGAAGTCGCGCGATACGTTCGCGCCGATCGGGCCCTACATCGTCACCAAGGACGAGATCAAGGATCCGCACAAGCTGCAGATCACGCTGACCAACAACGGCACCGCCTATCAGGACTTCAACACCGACGACATGGCGCACAAGATTCCGCGCTGCATCGAATGGGTGACGTCGATCCACACGCTCTTGCCCGGCGACATTCTCGCCACCGGCACCAACCATCGCGGGCTCAACCCGTTCATGGACGGCGACAAGATCGAGCTGACGGTGGAGAAATGCGGCACGTTGCACATCAAGGTGCGCGATCCGCTCAAGCGTTCCTGGGCGCGCATCACCCGGCTGGCGCACAAGGAGAGCGGCGCCGAGGGCGTGCACACCAAGCAGACCGGCGGCAAATACGCGAAATAGCGACAGTTGCGGCGCGACTCGGTGCGGCGGTTCAGCCGCCCCACCGCTCATCCGCACTTCTGACCCGTCATGCCCGGCCTCGTGCCGGGCATCCACGTCTTAAGTGCTTTGTAGTCGATAAGATCGACAAGTCAGCGTAGTCTTCTGACAAGAGCCCCTTTACCGTTCGGGAGTGGCGCGGTGCATCCAGGGCCGCGTCAAAGCGCGTCTTGCTTTCGTACTATCAAACATCCTGTGAGCGCTCCTATACGCACCCAGTAAAAGCCATCGATGACGTAATCGTCGAAAATCACCCGGAAGCCGGTCCAGTAAGCCAATCCGAAGCTCGCGGCGATAAGCAACGCTGCAATCGATCCAATCCCGATCAGGTCCGTCGCCTTGTGGGCATTTTCCTTCCGCGCAAGGAACGAGCCGACAAACGTCGACGCGCCACAAAAGCTAAATGCGCACGCGATCAACACAGCGAGGCCCACAACGAATGAGCCCTTGACCATGATTGAGATGGCCGCGATCAAGGAAAGAATGGAGTAGATCAGAACTAGGATCGCGCGGCTAAAAATCGCCTGCAACATCGCGCCAATCATCGGATGCTCATCCCAGCCCTATTTCGGAAATATATCGCAGGTTGTAGCGAGCGGCAATATCGTTCAAGGTTTTGGGCGTAAAGTGGCACGAAGCCAAGGTATCGACACGGCATGAAACATAAGCGACCACGCGCCCTCGATTATTCGTTCCATACGTCTCCCGATGATGTTCTCGCGGCAAACAGGCGTGTGGCTATAGTTTCAGCCAGCATCGAAGACCTGATGCACGCGCTATTTTGGCCGGGACAAGCCCGGCCATGACGACGGGCATTACTCGATCGATCTTATCTTCCGCGTCACCGGCACAACACGCGCGCGCAGCGAACGTGGCATCGCGTCCGAAATCTCGGTCAGCAACTTGTTGGTCATCGCCTCGGCGAACGTGTCGAAATTCACGATCTGCAGCACGAAGGCGCCGGGACCGCCGATCACGTTGTCGCGGTAGTAGTTCGGCAGGCCGTTCGGCGGATGGGTGTGTCCGTAAAGGAAAGTCCCCTCGATGCCGGCGGTCTTCTCGTTGATGATGGCAAGCCCGTTGATGGTTATACCTTTGCCGGTGGCATCGTCGCGCGCCGCCGTTGCCGGGCGGCCGGAATTGTTGGTGCCGTCGCCCGACACGTCGATCACGCGGCGCGTGGCGGTGATGCCGCTGATGGCGAGCTGCGACGCCGCAAAGTCGATGCCGTCGCCGATCGCGGTGCGGCCCGCAAAAGATCGCGGCGCGGCGAGCAGCATCTTGGCAAAATCGGCGGCCCCTTCCCCATCGCGAATCACCATCCATTTGGCGACCAGCGCCTGCTGACCGGGACCCGCCCACTCGATGAAGCAAAGCGCCACGGCACCGTGCGCGCCCGATTGGATGGCCTGCACGAATTGTGGGCTCGTCACCGCCGCCGCGTAGCCCTTGCGCTGAAGCTCGAATTCCTCGTCGTCGATGCTGCGCGACACGTCGGCCGCAAGCGCCACCGCGACATCGACCGCCTGCGCCTGCGCAGCGGCCCGCCCCGGCAGCATTGAGCCGGCGGCCAATACCGCCAGTGCTGCTATCGAAAGGCGCCGCCGGAACCGCATCAACGCCCGCCTCACGGTCAAGCTATCGCGGATTAGCTCCGCCAGTCCGCATCGATGGCGTCGAGCATCCGCAGGTAAGCCGGCCAGTCGGCCGAGCCGCGCCCCGAATCGTGATGCTCGTATTGGTGCGCAACCTTCTCGCAAGTCTCGGGCGGAATTTCGATCAACGCGCCGCCGGTCGCTTCCATCTTGAGCTGAATTTCGGCAGCCTCGAGCAGCGACTTCATCAACACGAAGGCCTCGCGGGCGGTCTTGCCGACGGTAAGCAGGCCGTGGTTATGCAGGATCAGCGCACGGTTCTTGCCGAGCGCCTTGTTGATACGCGCGCGCTCGCCGAAATCCTCGGTGATGCCCTCGTAATCGTGATAGCCGACGCGATTGAAGAAACGCACCGCGGGCTGCGATACCATGCGCAGGCCGTGCTTCAAGCCGGCGAGCGCCATGCCGATCTCGGTGTGCACATGAACCGCGCAATTGACGTCCGGCCGCGCCGACAGCACGCCGCCATGCAAGGTAAAGCCCGGCCGGTTGACGCCGGCGGACTTGTCGAGGTCATCGTCCATGCTCACCTTGACGAGATTTGACGGCGTCACTTCTTCGTAAAGCAGTTCGTGGCGCTTGATCAGGAACTTCCGTTCCTCGCCGGGCACCCGCATCGACGAGTGATTGTAGATCACGTCACCCCAGCCGTAATGGGCGATCAGCCGGTAGGCGGCAGCGAGATCGACGCGCGCCTCCCATTCGGCGGGCGTCATGTCCGCCTTGGCGACTTTCGGAACCTTGACATTGATATTCATGGGCGGGTCTCCGGCATGAGCCACGGAAGATTAGCATTGGCGCGGGCACGGCGCACCCCTCGTGGCGGCAATACCGACAGCCTATATGGGTGAAGTCCGTAAGCCCTCTGGCAATATCGGTCTCGTGAGGGCAAACTGACCCGGCGGAGGCCGCCCAATGCCGTTGCGCGACGTCAAACTCGACGACAAATACGACCTTGGCCACAGCCGCGTTTTCGTCACCGGCTTCCAGGCCCTGGTGCGGCTCTGCCTGATGCAGAGGGAGTTGGACCGCCGCAACGGGCTGCGCACCGCGGGATTCGTCACCGGCTACCGCGGCTCGCCGCTCGGCGGACTAGACACCCAGTTCCAGCGCGCCCGGTCCTTCCTCCAGCAAAGCGACATCCGTTTTCAGGGCGGCATCAACGAGGATCTGGCCGCAACAGCCGTATGGGGCTCGCAGCAGGCGGAACTGCGCGGCGAAGGCAAATACGACGGCGTCTTCGGCATGTGGTACGGCAAGGGCCCCGGCGTCGACCGCACCGGCGACGTGTTCCGCCACGCCAACCTCGCCGGCACCGCCAAAAACGGCGGCGTCCTGGCCCTGATGGGCGACGACCACACCGCCGAGTCCTCCACCACCGCGCACCAGTCCGAATATCACTTCATCGACGTGATGATTCCGGTGCTCAATCCGGCAGGCGTCCAGGAGGTGCTCGACTACGGCCTGTATGGCTGGGCGATGTCGCGCTTCACCGGCGCCTGGGTGGCGCTGAAAACGATGCACGAGACGATTGAGTCCACCGCCGCCATCGACGCCAGCCTCGATCGCATCAACATCGTGCGGCCGTCGGATTTCCCGATGCCGGACGGTGGCCTCAACATCCGCCTCAACGATCCGATCCTGACCCAGGAAGCTCGCCTGCACGATTACAAGCGCGACGCCATGCTGGCCTTCGTGCGCGCCAACAAGCTCAACCGCACCATCACGTCGGGCGGCCGCGATCCCAAGATCGGCATCATCACCACGGGCAAAAGCTACCTCGACGTCCGCCAGGCGTTCGACGAGCTCGGCATCGACGAGGTCAGGTGTAACGAACTCGGCATCCGGCTCTACAAGGTCGGCTGCGCGTGGCCGCTGTCCCGCGGCGAGCTGCAGGAGTTCGCCAAAGGCCTCGATCTGATCATCGTCGTCGAAGAGAAGCGCTCGCTCCTTGAAGTCCAGGTGCGCGAGGAGCTTTACGGTACCCCCAATCAGCCGCTGTGCATCGGCAAGAAGGACGAGCAGGGCAACTGGCTGTTCCCGGTCAAAGGCGCGCTCGATCCCAACGAGGTCGCGATCTGTATCGGCGATCGGCTCCTTAAATATCACCGCAACGACGACATCATCGGGCGCGTCGCCCGGCTCAAGGAATTCCAGCGCATCGCCGCCGAAACCAGGGACGTGGCGCAGCGCATTCCGTATTTCTGCTCCGGCTGTCCGCACAATTCCTCGACCGTGGTGCCGGAAGGCATGCGCGCCTATGCGGGCATCGGCTGCCACTACATGGCGCAGTGGATGGACCGCTCGACGCTCGGCTACACGCAAATGGGCGGCGAAGGCGCCAACTGGGTCGGCGAAGCGCCGTTCTCCAAACGCGGCCACGTGTTCCAGAATCTCGGCGACGGCACCTATAATCACTCCGGCTACATGGCGATCCGCGCCGCGATCACGTCGAACACCAACATCACCTACAAGATCCTGTTCAACGACGCCGTGGCGATGACCGGCGGCCAGGCCAACGACGGCGGCCTCACCGTTCCGCAGGTGGCCCGCCAGGTCGCCGCCGAAGGTGCCAAGCGCGTCGTCGTGGTCACCGACGAGCCCGACAAATATCCGCACGACACCGCATGGCCTGCGGGAGTGACTATTCACCACCGCGATGACCTGATCGCGGTGCAGAGGGAGCTCGCCGAAATCCCCGGCGTTACCGTGCTGATCTACGATCAGACCTGCGCGGCGGAAAAACGCCGCCGCCGCAAGCGGCACACCTTTCCGGATCCCGACAAGCGCGTGATCATCAACGAACTGGTGTGCGAGGGCTGCGGCGACTGCGGCGTCAAGTCGAATTGCGTGTCGGTGCAGCCGCTCGAGACCGAGTGGGGCCGCAAGCGCACCATCGACCAGTCAAGCTGCAACAAGGATTTTTCCTGCGTCAAAGGCTTCTGCCCGTCGTTCGTGACGGTGCACGGCGCAACGCTGAAGAAGGGCGTCGGCGTCGCCGCCGATCATGATCTGCCGCTGCCGCCGCTGCCGGAGCCGAAGCTGCCGGCGATCGATGGCACCTACAACATCATCGTCACTGGCGTCGGCGGCACCGGCATCGTCACCACCGGGGGCGTGCTCGGCATGGCGGCGCATCTCGAGGGCCGCGGCATCGGCGTCCTCGACATGGCGGGCCTCGCGCAGAAGGGCGGCGCGGTCTTCAGCCACATCCGCATCGCCGAAAGCGCGGACAAGATCCACGCCATCCGCGTCGCGGCGGGCCGCGCCGATCTCGTGCTGGGCGGCGACATCGTGGTCGCCGGTTCGCGCAAGGTTCTGGCCGCCGTCAAGCAAGGCGCGACCGAGATGGTCGTCAACACGGCCGAGTTCCTGCCCGGCGAGTTCACCCGCAATGCCGATTTCTCGCTGCCGAGCGAGCGCCTCAAGCGCACCATCACGGCCGACGCCGGCCGCGACAAGACGCATTTCATCGACGCGTCCGGGATCGCCACCACGCTGTTCGGCCAATCGATCGGCGCCAACATGTTTCTGGTCGGCTACGCCTATCAGCTCGGCGCCATCCCGCTGTCGTTGGCGTCGATCGAGAAGGCGATCGAGCTCAACGGCGAGGCCGTCGCCATGAACAAAGCGGCGTTCCACTGGGGCCGCCACATGGCGGCCGACCGCGACGCGGTGGAGAAGCTCGCCAAGCCCGCGAAGGCCGTCGAAAGTGACGCGCGCAATCTTTCGGAATCCTTCGATGAGACCGTGGCGCGGCGCGTGAAATTCCTCACCGATTACCAGAACGCGGCCTACGCCGAGCGCTATCGTCGAACCGTCGAGCAGGTGCGGCAAGCCGAGGCCGCGCGCGCTCCCGGCAAAGGCGGGCTCGCCGACGCGGTGGCCCGCTACCTGTTCAAGCTGATGGCCTACAAGGACGAATACGAAGTCGCTCGGCTCTACACCGACGGCGCGTTCGTCAAACAAGTCGAGGCCGAGTTCGGCGGCGACAATCTGCGCTTCGAATTCCATCTGGCGCCGCCGCTGTTCGCGCGTATCGACAAGACGACCGGCCTGCCGCGCAAGATGAGCTTCGGCACGTGGATCATGCCGGCTGTTCCGCGTCATGGCAAAACTCAAGGGACTGCGCGGCACCGCGTTCGATCCGTTCGGCCGGTCGCTCGAGCGCCGCACCGAGCGCAAGCTGATCGCCGATTACGAGGCGGTGCTTGAGGAGATTTTGGCGAAGCTTACGCCGGATAATCATCCCCTGGCCGTTGGTCTTGCCGCCATTCCGGAAAAGATCCGCGGCTTCGGCCATGTCAAAGCGCGCCATCTCGCTGCCGCAAAAGCCGACGAGACAGCCTTGCTTGAGCAATTCCGCGCCGGCACGCCGACGCTGCTGAAAGCCGCGGAATAGGCCGCCGTTCTGCCGATCCGGGCCGGCGGCAGCGCACAGAGGTAAGCCGAAGCCATGAGCGAATTGCCGCCCGTGCCGCCTGCCACAGGGCAATCCGCCGCCAAGCCCACGGCCGAGCCGGCTGTTGCCGCCGACGAAGCCGCCGCCGCAATGAGCGACACTCACGTCGAAGCGCCGCCGACGGCCCCGGCGTCGGAGCCAGCCAGCGAGGAAATACCCGCGCCCCTCCAGAGACCCCGCCCGCAGCGACGTTGCCTGCAGCCGGGCAGCTTGGAGACACCGGTCCCGCGAGCGCCTCCTCAACAATCCGCTGAACCAACCGCCATGCCGGAGCCCGGTCCGGTCGAACACGGCATCGGCGTACTTCTCGTCAATCTCGGCACGCCCGATGCGCCGGATGCGCCGGCGATCCGGCGCTATCTGAAAGAGTTTCTCAGTGATCCGCGCGTCATTGAAAACAACTCGGTGCTGTGGAAGGCGGTTCTCAACGGCATCATCCTGCCGCTGCGCTCGCGGCGCAAAGTCCACGACTATCAGAAAATCTGGAACCGCGAGACCAACGAGTCCCCGATCAAGACCTTCACGCGCTCGCAGGCCGAAAAGCTCGCCGGCACGCTCGAGCCGCTCGGCCACCATGTCATCGTCGACTGGGCGATGCGCTACGCCAATCCGTCGATCGCGTCGCGGCTCGAAGCTCTGATCAAGCGCGGCTGCGACCGCATCCTGATCATGCCACTCTATCCGCAATACTCGGCGGCCACCACCGCGACGGTGTGCGACGAGGCGTATCGATACCTGATGAAGCTGCGCAACCAGCCGGCGCTGCGCATCCTGCCGCCCTACTACGAGGACCCCTACTACATCGAGGTGCTGGCCTCCTCGCTCCAGGCCGAACTCAAGGCACTGCCGTTCGAGCCCGATGTGATCCTTGCGTCCTACCACGGCATGCCGAAGCAGTACGTCGACAAGGGCGATCCCTATGAGAAGCAATGCGTGCGCACGACGGAACTGCTGCGCGCGCATCTCGGCGTCGACGACAAGAAACTGATGATGACGTTCCAGTCGCGCTTCGGCCGCGCCAAGTGGCTCGAACCCTTCACCATCAAGACCGTCAAGGCGCTGGCCAAGAAGGGCGTCAAGAACCTCGTCGTGATCGCGCCCGGTTTCGCCGCCGACTGCCTGGAGACGCTGGAAGAAATCGCCGTCGAGAACGCGCGCATGTTCAAGCGCAACGGCGGCCAGAATTTCGCGCTCATCCCCTGCCTCAACGACAGCGAGGCCGGCATGCTGCTGATCTGGGAGCTCGCCATGCGCGAGCTGAAGGGCTGGGTGTGAGCTATCCCACTGCTCGCGGATTTCGCGCCCGCTCAATCCGCGTTACGCTTGCCGCCAAGGATAAAAGACAAAAGGGGGAGACTCATGCGTCACCGCATGCTGGCTTGCGCCATCGCCGGCGCACTGGGGGCAACCATCGCGACGGCCAATGCTGATCCGATCAAGACGGCCGGCGGCCTCGTCTCCGGCGTGACGCTGGCGGGCGGCGTCGAAGCCTATAAGGGCATTCCGTTCGCCAAGCCGCCGGTCGGCGACCTGCGCTGGCGGGCGCCGGAGCCGGCGACGCCGTGGTCCGGCACGCTTGCCGCCAAGGCATTCGGCCCGATCTGCTTCCAGCCGCCGCCGCTCGGCGGCCACTCGTTCTTCACCGAGCTGTTCTTCAATCCGATGACGCCGATGAGCGAGGATTGCCTCACTCTCAACGTCTGGACCACGGCGCATTCAGGCGACAAGCGGCCGGTCATGGTCTGGATTCCGGGCGGCGGCTTCCGCGGCGGCTCATCGGCGGGCGCGATCTATGACGGCGCATCGCTGGCGCGCAAGGGCGTCGTGCTGGTGTCGTTCAACTACCGGCTCTGGAAGCTCGGCTTTCTGGCGCTGCATGAATTGTCGGAGGAATCGCCGCACCACGTCTCCGGCAATTACGGCATGCTGGATCAGATCGCGGCGTTGCACTGGGTCAAGGATAATATCGCGGCGTTCGGCGGCGACCCGGACAATGTCACGATCTTCGGCCAGTCGGCCGGATCGACCAGCGCCAATTTCCTGATGTCATCGCCGCTCGCCAAAGGCCTGTTCCAGCGCGTCATCGGCGAAAGCGGCGGCGGCTTCGCACCCGCCAGGCCCGGTTCGATGCTTGGCCGCTTCACCCCGACCTTGGCCGACGCCGAGGCGACCGGCGCCAAACTGAAAGCGGCACTCAAAGCGAACACGCTCGCCGACATGCGGAGCAAGACGCCGGAGGAGATTCTCGCGGTCCCCTCGCCGGACCGCTTCGAGTCCGGACTGCCCGTCACCGACGGATATGTGCTAACCGCACCGATGCAGGATGTGTTCGGCCGCGGCCAGCAGAACGACGTGCCGCTGCTTGCCGGATCGAATTCGGACGAAGGCTCGAATTTCCCATCGTTCCGCACGCTCGCGGCGTTCCGCGACGATGCGAAGAAGTCGCTCGGGCCGTTCGCCGCCGAATTCTTCACGCTCTATCCGGCCGACACCGATGCGCAGGCGCGGCGCGCCAGCGAACACGCGGTGCGTGACACCCGTATCGGTTGGCCGAATTTCGAATGGGCGAAGACCGCCGCGCGCACCGGCCACGCCAAGGTGTTCTACTATCATTTCTCGCATCATCCCTCGGCGCCGCCGCGCGAGGACTATGTCGAGAATCTCGGCAAGGACCTCGGCGCCTATCACGGCGCGGAGCTCGCCTACGTGTTCGGCAATTTCGTGCCGCCAGGCTGGCCCTGGACCGGCGCCGACCGCAAGCTGTCCGAGACGGTGCAACAATACTGGGTCAATTTCGCCACCACCGGCGATCCCAACGGCCCGGGCCTGCCGCCCTGGCCGGTGTTTGATCCGGCGAAGGACACCGTGCTGCACATCGACGGCACCATCGCGGCGGGCCCGCCGCCGTATCCGAAGAATTATAAGTTCTGGGACAAGGTGGCGGCGGGGTGGAAGGGGACGGAGTAGGCGCTGTAGAGTGGGCAAGGCGCTAAGTGGACTTGTCCACACGTTGTACGGTGAACCTTTACGATCCCACGTGGTTGTATGGCCAATTCATCCTCGGCTGACATTTATCTCGTCTCTTGCGTAGGCGACAAGTGCAAGGGGCCGACTCGAGCAAAGGAGCTCTATGTTTCCGATTGGTTTATCAAAGCGCGTCGTTTCGTAGAGGCCGCACACAGTCCGTGGTTCATTCTTTCTGCCCAATATGGGCTAGTCTCTCCTGACCAAATCATTGAGTGGTATGAATGCACGCTAAATAACATGAGCGCGCCAAAGCGCCGGGAGTGGGCAGCAAATGTTAAGATCCAAATGGACGCGTCCCTGCCTGATGCCGAACGTATCGTCGTCCTTGCCGGAGAGCGCTATCGAGAACACCTGATGGATTATCTCCAACAACGTGCAAGGATCGTTGAAGTGCCAATGAAAGGACTAGAATAGGAAAGCAGCTTCAATACCTCGCGCAATACGTCGCGTCATGACAATCTGTGACGCCCTACATGCTTGGGCAGATTCCTTGCCGATTTTGCGCTTTCCCTTCGACCGCGACAGCATACCCCTTAACGGAATTTACGTCCTTTTCGAGCGTGGCGAAGTAGCCCACGGTACGAACCGTATTGTACGTGTCGGTACTCACACAGGCGCGAATCAACTCCCATCCCGCCTGTGCCAGCACTTTCTCGTTGAAAACAAGGATCGCAGCATCTTCCGAAAAAATATTGGCCGCGCCTTATTAAATCGCGACAACGACTCTTTTTTGCCTGTTTGGGAACTGGACCGCACGTCGAAGATGATGCGGGACCGGCACAGTACCATTGACGTGAATCGGCAGGCGGCAATCGAACAATCTGTGTCAGCCTACATACGCGACCGCTTCAGTTTCATCGTTATTCGGGCTGAGGATAAGGCGGAACGGTTACACCTAGAATCGAAAATGATTTCGACGGTTTCTCTTTGTGACGACTGCATGCCCTCCGCTCAATGGTTAGGTCTCTTTTCTCCTAAGGTTAAGATCCGCGAAAGCGGTCTCTGGCTTGTCAACGAACTCTACAAAGAGCCGCTTACTACGGCAGATGTTGAGCGATTAGCCGGCGCGAGCTAGCCTTACGAAAAATGCCAAACAGCGGCAAACAAGAAAGTGCAAATTATCGTAGGGCAAAAGCCACGCAGCGCCGTGCCCACGCGTTCTGACAAATAGAGAAAATCCGCGTGGGCTGGCTCAAATACCTCACCCTGAGGTGCTCGCCGACGAAGTCGGCGAGCCTCGAAGGGCGAGGCCACGGCGCCTCGGCCTGCATCCTTCGAGGGCCGCTTCGCGGCCACCTCAGGATGAGGTCGAGAGTCAGCGCGTAGGGCTACGCCTCGGCCGCCACGCGAACCAGCGCCTTGCCGAAATTGCGGCCTTCGAGCACGCCCATCAGGACGGCCGGCGCGTTCTCAAATCCATCGGTGATGTCTTCGCGGTAGCGGATGCGTCCGTCGGCGAGGCCGGCGGAGACGGTGCGCAGGAATGCGGAGAAGTGTTCGGCGGCGAATTCGTAATTGATGAAGCCGCGCAGCAGCAGACTTTTGCGCAGCACCGCCACCATGGTGGCCGGCAGGCGGTCGGGTCCGGCCGGCGGCGCAGCCATACTGTATTGTGCAATCAATCCGCAGACCGGCACGCGCGCGAACGGATTGAGCAGCGGCAGCACCGCCTGCCACACCGCGCCGCCGACATTCTCGAAATAAACGTCGATGCCCTTCGGGCAGGCGGCCGCCAGTTGCTCCGCAAAGTCGGGGGCGCGGTGATCGATCGCGGCGTCGAAGCCGAGCTCTTCGGCGACATAGCGGCATTTGTCCGGGCCCCCCGCGATGCCGACCGCACGCGCGCCGACCATCCTGGCGAGCTGGCCGACCAGCGAGCCGACCGGCCCGGACGCCGCGGCGACCGCAACGGTCTCGCCGGCCTTCGGCTTGCCGATGACATGGAGGCCCGAATAGGCAGTGAAGCCGGGCATGCCGAGGACGCCGAGCCCGGTGGTGATCGGCGCGAGTTTCGGATCGAGCTTGCGCGGCGCCGCGCCGTCCCAGGCCGCGTGCGTGCGCCAGCCGGTATGCGCGAGTACGATGTCGCCCTTGGCATAGCCGGGGCGATCCGACGCCATCACCTCACACACGGTCTCGCCCGTCATCACCTCGCCGACGCCGACAGGCCTGGCGTAGGATTTGGCGTCGTCCATGCGGCCGCGCATGTAGGGATCGATCGACAGATAAAGCGCCCGCAGCAACAGGCCGCCCGCCGGCAGCACCGGCATCGCGACCTCCTCCAGGCGAAAATTCTCGGCCGTGGGCTTGCCCTTGGGCCGCGACGCCAGCACGATTTGTCTGGCCGTGGTCTCGCTCATGCGTTCCTCCCGATGAAGCGAGCGTAACCCGGATTGGGTGAAATGAAATCCGGGGTCAGCCTCGGCGGTTTGCCCCGGATTTCACTGCCGACCAATCCGGGCTACGCTTGCGCAAGTGCAATTCCGGGACAACCCGGCAAAGCAATCGTACAGGGGAGGATCGACAATGAAACAAGCCATCAAACTCGCATTGCTGGCCGGCGTCACGGCCGGCGCGCTCGCCATGGCTTTGCATGGCCGCGCCTACAGTCAGGGCGCCGGCGCCGAAGCGCTGCCCAATCCGTACAAGATGCTCGACAGTTGGGCGCAGCTCCCGGACGGCCGCAAATTCGGCGGCGTCATCAAAGTCCAGGTCGACCACAGCGACGGCAAGAGCATCTGGGTGTTCGATCGCTGCGCGGCGGCGGAATGCACGGATTCGTCCTTGCCGCCGCTTTTGAAGTTCGACGTCGTCCGGCAAGTTCGTCACCGGCATAGGCGGCGGCCTGTTCGCCGTGCCGCACGGTCTCTATGTCGACCGCGACGGCAATGTGTGGGCGGGCGATCAGATCGCGCGGAACGGCAAGGGCGCCGACCTGATCGAGTTCAGTCCGAACGGCAAGGTGCTGAAGACGATCGGCAAGCCCGGAATGCCCGGCAATGCGACCGGCTGGCTGAGCAGCGCCAGCTCGGTCGTGGTCGCGCCGAACGGCGACATCTATGTCGGCGACGGCCACGGCGCCGGAACCAACGACCGCATTGTCAAGCTCGGCAAGAACGGCAAAGTGATCGCCACATGGGGCAAGCACGGCACGGCGCCGGGCCAGTTCGACATCCTGCACGGCCTCGCGCTCGATTCCGCCGGGCGGCTCTATGTGGCCGACCGCGGCAACAACCGGATCCAGATCTTCTCGCCGGACGGCAAATTCGTCGCCGAATGGAAGCAGTTCGGCCGGCCGAGTGACGTCGCCATCGACGGCCACGACATGATCTACGTCAACGACAACGAATCCAACGCCAAGACCAATCCGGGTTTCCAGACCGGCATCCGCGTCGGCAGCGTCAAGGACGGCAAGGTTACAGCCTTCATTCCGGCCGACCCGGCCATCGGCTCGCCGGAAGGCCTCACGGTCGATGACCAGGGCAACATTTACGGCGCGTATCAACAAAAGTCCGTGGTGCGGAAATTCGTCAAAAAGTAACGCGCCGGCGCCGCCGAAACGTGCAGGATGGGATTTGCGCTCCGCTCGCCCATCCTGCACGCCGAGCGGCGATTGTTTGAACTCGCGCAGCGGAGCCGGCCGGCGCACGGAAGGCCTATTGCCCAGCCGCCTTCGCGGCCCGTTCGATCAGACGCGCCACGTCCTGCGGCTTGGAAACATAAACCGCGTGGCTGCCCGCAACCTCGATCGTTACGCTGCCGGCCCGCTTGGACATGGTGCGCTCGAGATCGGGATTGATGTTGTGATCGCGGCTGGCCACCAGCGCCCAGCTCTTTTTCTGGTGCCAGGCGGCCGCCGTGACCTTCCCGGCAGCGGCGGCCTTGGCCAGCATCATCTGGGAATGGGCCATGAAGCTCGCCTCGGCCGGCGGGAGGTCGGCGGCGAAATCGGCCGGGAATTTGGCCGGATCGATGTACAGGAAACCGTCCTTGGTGGCGCGCAGGTCGTTGTTGGCGGCGGGAGCCTGCGCGAGCAGGTCCAATGCGCTCTGGCCGTTGTCGGGAATGAAAGCCGCGATGTAGACGAGGCCGGCGACATTCGGCGCGTTGCCCGCTTCGGTGATGACGACCCCGCCGTAGCTGTGACCGACCAGGAGCGTCGGGCCCTGTTGCAGATCAAGCACCCGTTTGGTCGCCGCGACGTCATCGGCGAGCGATGTCAGCGGCTCCTGCACGACGCTGACCGTGTAGCCGTCCTTGCCAAGAATGTCGGCGACGCGCCGCCATCCGGAACCATCGGCGAAGGCGCCGTGGACCAGGACGATGTTCTTGACCGGCTCGGCCGCCCGCGCCGGGGCGACGGCACCCGATAGAAGTGCAGCCGCCGCAGCCGCTGCGACAAGAGGCTTATTTGGCATCGAACACTCCCCGATGAAATACATTCAACCATTAGGTTGAATAATGCGCAATCTTGACAATTGTCAACCTCTGCGTTGAATAATTTGTGACAGATGGATTCAGCACGTGACCGATCTCCAAGCCCGCAAGCAAGCCGCTTCGCGCACCGCGCGGCTTGACGCCGTGTTCGCCGCGCTGGCCGATCCGACGCGGCGGGCGATTATCGAGCGGCTGTCGCGCAGCGAGGCGCGCGTGACCGAGGTCGCCGAACCGTTCCGCATGTCCTTGAACGCGGTGTCGAAACACATCCGCGTGCTGGAATTAAGCGGCGTGGTCGAGCGCCACCGCAAAGGGCGCGACCACGTCCTCTCCATCAACACCCGTTCGCTGGACGAGATCGAAGGCTGGATCGGGCGGACGCGCCGCTATTGGGACAAGCGGCTGGACGCCATGGAGCGCGTGCTGCGCGAGCTCAAGACGGAGCACCAGCCGGGGCCAAAGGATCGCAAGCATGGATCGCGGTGACACGACCGGACCGGCCGTACAAATACGCCGGCGCGTAAAGGCCGCCGCGGAGCAGATCTTCGACCTGTGGACCAAACCCGACCTGATGGTGCGCTGGATGAGCCCTTTTCCGGGTGCGGTCGATTGCAAGGCGAGCTGCGACCTCCGCCCCGGCGGAGCCTTCAGCCTTGTCATGACGTCGAAGGACGCAAGCCGCGAAGTCTCCGGCACCTATGTGGAAATCGACCGGCCGCGCAAGCTCGTGTTCACCTGGATGGGCCCGCTGACCAACAATGTGAATACGCTGGTCACCGTCGAACTCACGCCGCACGGCGATGAAACCGACCTGGTGCTGACCCACGAGCGCCTGCCGACGCTGGCCATCCATGACGGTCATACCAGGGGCTGGGGACATATCCTGGACCACCTGGCCGACGCGATCGCAAAAGAGTTTTAGCGCACGGTTTTACTTCCACCTGTGCCGGCTTATCATTTGAACGCTTGACCGAAAGCCTGGGGGATAATGTGGACGCGTTCGGTTTTCTCTACGCGATGGCGGCCGTCGGCATGTCGTTCGCCGGATTGTCGGTCCTGACGATGATCCTCGGACAAATGCTCGGCGGGCAGATGAATAAGTTCGACGGCTTCGTTGCGCGCAGCTGGGTTCAGCTCGGATTCATGATCACGCTGGGCTCAATCCTGCCGCCGCTATTGGCTTTGTTTGACGTCTCGACGCTGATGGTCTGGCGCCTTTCAAGCGGCTTGCTGGCGATCATTCTCGGCGGCTGGGCATTGACATTCCCCCGGCGCCGGCACGCGGCGAAATCGTCGCCCCTGCCCGCACAGGTGATAACTTTCTGCGCCGCGATGGATCTCGTTGCCTTGGCACTGGCGGCGAATGCGTTTGCAATACCCGTCAAGCGCCTGCCGGGCGTCTATGCGGCATCGGTCACCGCGATACTCATCGGCGCCGCGATGCTGTTCCTGTTCGCGTTCGTGCATTGGTACGAGGCGCTGCTGGGTCACGAGAAGCCGAACGGATAGGTCGCGGGTTCGAAATCCGACCGAATTGATCGGCAGCATTGAGGCCCTGACGCAAAAGGATTCGAGGAGTTTGGGTAATGCGTGGGCTCGGCGCTACGGTCTTCACTCAATCTGCTCTATGATCCTGAGGCACTGATCGTTGGATCACATGAGGCAACGGCCGCGTCCCAGACTTGTCGACAGGCTCGCACTTCGCCTCTCTAAAAGCAGGGTAGTTGACGGTCTTTGGCTTGGGGTAGCGTTGAGTTTCGAGCCTGAGCCTATTTTGAATCGTGTCGAGGAAGCTCTGCGTCTCATCCAGACCTACGATCAACATCGGTACAATCGCCTTATTCGCGATCTTGAACGTGTATGGGTTTGCGACATCCCAGGGGCGATGGGTAATTTTGATAAATCGATCCGCGCTTGCAAGCTGGATAGGGAGTTTGTTGCAGCCGACAGGTCAAGCCCCGAATTGATTGCCACCACCATCGTACATGAAGCAACTCATGCGAGGCTTGACCGCTGTGGCATCTCTTACGAAGAAGAACTGAGGCCAAGGATCGAAGCCGCTTGTATTCGTCGTGAGCTTGCATTTGCCACCAGGTTGCCGATGGGAGAGCGGTTGCGAGCGCAAGCCGCGCGGAGCCTTGAGCTCTGTACCGATCAGACTTTCTGGACAAACGCTGCGATGGCTGGTCGTAATGACGAGGCCGCTGTCGAGAGACTTCAGCAGCTCGGCGCGCCGGAGTGGGTAGGCCGGAGCGTTCTATTCCTTCGCAATCAACGACTGCGCGTTCGTAACTTTATTCGACGCGTGATGCACTTTGGCACACGCCGTTAATTGGATATCCGGGATTTACACCCGCGTCAGCTTCGCAAGGTCCGCTGTTCGATCGCTAACAGCGATGGCCGGCATGGACAGCAAGGCGGGCACCGCGGGCGGCAACTCGTCCAATGCGCCAAGGCGAACATCCGTCTGATTTAGTGACTTTTGTCACTTTTATCTTGACAATTCGTCCGTTTTTCGGATACAAAAAATCGTCCTGCTCGTCGAAGGGACGTCAACCGGTGACGGCCGATTGATGCGAGCGGGAGCGGTGCCCGGGATGGGGCTCGTAACTCCATTCGCGGGCGGTTCGGAAACTCGCCCGGCCGGCCACGACGCCGGTCCGCCAGGAGCTGGCTGCCCGGGTAGCGCATGTCGTCGCTACCATGAAGCGCGGGACCGGACTGAGCCTTGGCCGAGAGGCCTCTGGCAAGAGCCGCGGTAGAGCGCCGGAAGGCGAGCGCGTCTCCCAAAAGGAGGCGCGCGCCGCGAAGAACGTTTCAGACAGGCCAGTTCTGCCTGCTGGCGGGACCGCGGTATCTACCCCCCGCGCCTTTCGGCGCTCCGCCTCCCTCTTGCTTTGTCTGGGAGGTTCTTCGTTTGCTGTTTGACAAAACTCGGGCGCGACAAACGCGCCGCGAGAACGGGATCGGCTGGACTTCATCGCGCTCCGAGACGCGCGAGAGCAACCTCCCGTTAACCATATCGGTTTTAACTCCGTTAACCATCGGACCGCGGCTCGGCGGCCGGTGCTGGTCGTCGCGTAGCCCGGCGGACGGCAAGGGCGCAGCGCACGATCGGGACGAGGAGGTCGCAGGTGCCGCGCCGTCGCCGAACGCTCAGCGTGACCGGCCTGGCCGTCTCGGCCCTCGCGGCGCTTGCGCTCAGTTCGGCGGACGCCATCGCCCAAACGCCGCCGATCGATACGGCCACAGACCTGCTGGCGCCATTGCCGGAGACCGGCACAAATCCGACGCCGCAAAATCGGCGGCGAGGTACACTGGTTGCGCAAGGCCAGCTTAATCAGGACCTGGCTCCTCCCACCAATACATTCGCGGCCCCGTCGCGGATCGGCGCCACGCCGACCTACGGCTCGCCGGCCGCATTCGGCGCCGGCGAGACCGGCTACGATTCCACCAACACAGGTCGGAACAAGAAAAAGGCCCCGGCGCCGCCATCGGCATTCCCGAACCAGGACGTTCCCGATTCGACATTCGAACCGGTGCCGACGCTCACCGCAACGCCGCCGCCCGCGGTTGCCGCTCCGCCGCCACCGCCCGTGGCGGCTGACGTACACCCGGCGAAAGCCGCAAGCCGGCCTGGCGCCGTGCTGCCGCCGCTCCCCGAGACCTTCCCGGTGAGCAACCCGCCGGCCGAAGTCCATCCGCTGAACGCGGCAAACCGTCCCGGCGCCACCGTTCCGGTCCCGCAGCCGATCGACATCAATCAGGTCAATGCCACCGTCGCGCCGGCGCTGCCCAAAACGCCGGCGCTGGCCCCTGCCCCGCCGACGCTGCTGCCGCCCAACGTGCTGCCCTTCAACATGGTGCCGCAACGGCAGTTGCCGCTCGCCGGCGGCGACCCGTATGCGCCGCTCGGCCTGCGCGCCGGTTCGTTCATCCTGCTGCCGTCGCTCGATCTCGCCGGCACTTACAGCACCAATCCGCTGCACGCGGCGACCACACCGAGCGCCGGGACGGGACCGAGTTCGGCAATGTCGGGCGTCGCCATGCCGGAATTGCAGGCGATCTCCGACTGGGACCGCCACTCGTTGACGGCCGACATCATCGGCTCCTGGACCCAGTATGGCGAGAACCTGATTCCGTCGCTGAACGTCCCGTATTTCAGCTCCACGGTCGACGGCCGCATCGACGTCACGCACAACACGCAGATCGTCGTTGAAAACCGCTACCTGCTCAACACCGACAATCCGGGCAGCCCCAACTTGCAGGCTCAGCTGTCGCGCCTGCCGATCAACACCGATCTCGGCGGCACGCTCGGGATAACTCACGAGTTCAATCGGCTGTCGTTTGCTCTATTGGGGACTTACGACACCGCCCAGTACGACAATTCGGTCCTGACCGACGGCGAGCAAGTCAGCAACGCCGCGCGCAACTTCAACCAGACCGCCGGCATCCTGCGTCTGTCTTACGATCTCGATCCGGGGCTCAAGCCGTTCATCCAAGTCCAGGAAGATCAGCGCATTCACCCGCTTGATTCGCAGCGCAATTCAACGGGCACCAGCGTGCAGGTCGGCGGCGACATCGATCTGTTCGGCTCGCTGACCGGCGAAATGGCGGGCGGCTGGCTGGTCCGCTCCTACGACGATCCGACCATGGCGAATATCAGCGGCTTCGTCGCCAACGGCCAGTTGATCTGGCAGGCGACGCCGCTGACGACCGCAAAACTCGGCGCGGCTTCCGAAGTCTACGAGACGACCGTCGCCGGGGCGTCGGGCCAATTTACCCACGACGTCAATCTCGAGATCGATCATGCGTTCTTGCCGTGGATCATCGGCATCCTGCAAACCGGCTACGGCACGGATGAATATGTCGGCTCGCCGCTGCGCGACAGCCGCTATTTCGTATCCGCCGGCCTGATTTACAAAATGACCCGCGAAGTCCAGCTGCGAACCCAGGTGCGGCAGGACTGGCAGTTCGCCACCCAGCCGGGCTTCACCTTCATGGCGACCTCGGTGCTGGTCGGCATGCACCTGCAACGGTGACGAGAACAGCTACGCGCTGCCTTCGTGCTCGCCGAGAATCTTCTTGATCTCGTCGCGGAAACCCGGCGCGATATCCTTGCGCTGCAGCGCATAGGATACATTGGCGGCAAGAAAGCCGATCTTCGAGCCGCAATCGAAACTGCGGCCTTCGAACTGCAAGCCGTAAAAGCTTTGCGTCCGTGACAGCTGGATCATCGCGTCGGTGAGCTGAATCTCGCCGCCGGCGCCGCGCTCCTGCGTCTGCAACGCATCGAGAATTTCCGGCTGCAGGATATAGCGGCCGGTGAGGATCAGATTCGAGGGCGCTTTCTCGACCCGCGGTTTTTCCACCATGGTGGTGATGGTGAACAGCTTGCCCTTCCGCGGGCCGACGCCGACGACGCCGTATTGGTCGACACGTTCACGCGGCACTTCCTCGACGGCGACCACGTTGGCCTTCTCGTTCAATTCCTGCGCCGCGTCGATCATCTGCGCGAGACAGCCGCGCGGGTGCTGCACCAGCACGTCAGGCAGCAGCAGCGCGAACGGCTCGCGGCCGATCAATTCGCGCGCGCACCAGACCGCGTGCCCGAGGCCGAGCGGCTCCTGCTGGCGCGTGAAGCTGGTCGAGCCCGGAATCGGCAGATCCTGGCTCATGAATTCCAGCGCCGCGTGCTTCTGCCGTTCCAGCAGCGTCATCTCCAGCTCGAACTGCCGGTCGAAATGGTCTTCGATGACGCCCTTGTTGCGCCCCGTGACGAAGATGAAATGCTCGATGCCGGCTTCGCGTGCCTCGTCGACGACATGCTGGATCAGCGGCCGATCGACCACGGGCAGCATCTCTTTGGGCATCGCCTTGGTGGCCGGCAGAAATCGGGTGCCGAGGCCTGCGACCGGAAAGACCGCTTTGCGAACTGATTTGTTCATTTTTTCCTTGAGATAGCGTGGCGCGAAATGTGCGATTCCCGTCGCCCGGGGTGGATTATATCACGAAAATATCGGCCAAAACTTCGGCCGTTGCCCGTCCAAACTCTCGCCTGAATGCGATGCAAGGAAGATAGGCACGAAGGGCAAAACGTCCATTGCGACAATGCCTTTAGCCGTTTCGCCTTGCCGCAATATGAAGGTTCGGCCACCGATGCATAAATTAACCGCGGAAGCGGGCCGAACGGTGTATGAAGCTTTGCCTGCGACACGATCGACCTGCGCGCCGCTGCCCGTGTAAGCCGAGATCGCCCGCCATGGTTTTCTCCAAGCTGTCCCTGGGTCTGGCCGCGGCCTTTCTGGTCTCGGCCGCGATGAGCCACCCCGCCAGGGCGCAGAGCAATCCGGCCGATTGGTTCACTCATTTGCTTCAACCCCCGGCCGCGAGCCCGGTTCCGGCGCCGGCGGACGCGGAAGCGCAGTGGAGCGGCCAATCCGGGGCTTCGGGCGATCCGCGCATGACGGCGGACGCCATCCGCGCGGCGGCCGCCGATTTCGGCAATTGCCTCGCCGGCATTTGGCCTGAGGCCGAACGCCACGGCATCAGCCGGGCGAACTACGAGCGCTTTACCGCGGGGCTCACGCCAGATCTGAGCATCATGGACAAGCTCGATGCGCAGCCGGAATTCAACCGGGCGACCTGGGATTATATCGACCTCCTGGTGAGTGACGAACGCGTCGCCCACGGCCAGCAATTGCTGGCGCAATATGCGCAGACCTTTGCGGCCGTCGAGCGTACCTATGGGGTCGACGGCTCGATCATCGCGGCCATTTGGGGCGTGGAGTTCGAATTTCGGCGTGCGCGGCGGCGACCGTCCGGTGCTGCGCTCGACCGCGACGCTCGCCTGTGTGGGCCGCCGGCGCGATTATTTTCGCGGCGAATTCCTGGCGGCGCTCGAAATCCTGCAGCGCGGCGACATTCCGTCCGAACGCTTCATCGGCTCTTGGGCGGGAGCGTTCGGTCCGACCCAATTCATGCCGACCACCTTCCTGCGCTATGCGGTCGACTTTGACGGCGACGGCCACCGCGACGTCATCGACTCGGTCCCCGACATGGTCGCTTCGACCGCCAACAATCTGAAACTCGACGGCTGGGTCAGGGGTCAGACCTGGGGTTACGAAGTCACCCTGCCCCACGACTTCAATTATCTGCTGACCGGATCGCTGCGGGAGATGCCTGTGCGCGAGTGGGAGCGCCTGGGCATCCGCCGCGCCGACGGCAAGCCATTCACGCGGGTCACCGACCGCGGCAGCGTCATATTGCCGGCCGGAGCACGCGGGCCCGCGTTTTTGATCCTGCAGAATTTCCGCGTGATCATGAAATACAATCCCGCGGAGGCTTACGCGCTCGGCACCGGGTATCTGGCCAACCGCATGCGCGGCGGCAGCCCGGTGCTGCACCCATGGCCACGCGACGAGCGCATGCTCACCGCGCAGGAGCGTTACGAATTGCAGCAGCTTCTGGCGCAGCGCGGCTTCAAGATCGGCGCCCCCGACGGCTTTATCGGCCCGAACACGCGGTTTGCGATCCGCAGCTTCCAGCAATCGATCGGGCAGATCCCCGACGGCTTCGCCTCAAGCGAAGTGCTCGATCGGCTGCGGCAGCCTTAGAGAGCATTTTCCGGAAAAGTGGACGCCGGTTTTCCGAAGAAAATGCGACCAAATTAAACGCGAGGTTACGCTGCGTCGCGCGCCTTCTGCGTCAACAGGCCGGCCTCGACAAGTGCGGCGCGGATGCGATCGATCTCGGCGCGCGTGATCTTGACCAGCGGCGGACGCACCACGGCGCGCGGCAAGCGGCCAAGGAGCACCAGCGCTTCTTTCATGCGGTTATGCATGTCGACCCACGGATCGGAATAGAACACGCGCGCCAGCGGATAGATGCGATCGTTGATGCGCCGCGCTTCGGCGAGATCGTTGGCCTTGACGGCATGAAACAGCGCCGATTGCAGATCGGCGATGACGCTGCCGGAGCCGGACAGCAGGCCGTTGCAGCCCAGCACCAACGAACTGAACAGCCAGGAACTGTGCGTGCTGAGAACGTTGACCGGGTGCTTGCGGCTCTGCAGCTCGCGCACATGCATTTCGTGCTGCACGACATTGCCGGCCCAGTCCTTGATGGCGCGGATGGTCAGGATCTCGTCGCACATCTTGAGCAGCGTATCGCGCGGATAGCCCTGCCCAGTCGCCAGCGGATACTGGAATACGATGATCGGCAGGCTCGACGCGTCGGCGATACGACGGAAATGCTCGACCGCCATCGCGGGCGACTGGCCGAGCGTGAACGGCGCCGGCGGAAACACCAAAAGCGCCGAGGCGCCGCCTTCTTCGGCCATACGGGCGATACGCGCGGCCTCGATACTGCCGTCGGCCCAGATGCCGTTGACGATCGGCAATTTGCCGCCGATTTCGTCCTGCGCGATGGCCAGCACGCGGCGCTGCTCATCGAAGGTGCAGGAAGCGACCTCCGTCGAATGGGCATTTAAGGTGATGGCGGAGAGGCCCTTGACCGCCGCGACATCCTGCAGGTGCTTGCGAAAGCCCTTCTCGTCGATCGACAGATCGTCGAAGAATGGCAGGATGACGGCCGGTATTACGCCGTGCGGCACGAAATGGGGGTGACGGGGCATTTTTGGGCTCTCCTTCCCACGCGGGGTGGGGACTGTGCGCTGCACGACCTATATCACGCTTGCCCTTCCGTTTGCTAAGACCCCCAGATGACCCGAGACCAAATGCCCGAGAACCCGTTTTTCTCCACCTGGAACACCCCCGACGCGGTGCCGCCGTTCGGCGCCATAAAGCCCGAGCATTTCCGAGCGGGCCTATGAGCGCGCGCTGGCCGAGCACGACACCGAGATTTCGGCCATCGCCGCCGCCCCCACCCCGCCGAGTTTCGACAACACGATTGCGGCGCTGGAAGGCAGCGGGCGGGCGCTGACGCGCGTCAGCAACGTCTTCCACGTCCTCGCCAGCGCCCACAGCAACGATGCGCTGCTTGAGATCGAGCGCGAGATCGCACCGCTGATCGCCCGTCACTGGAACAAAATTCACACCAACGCCGCGCTGTTCTGGCGTATCGACACGCTGGCCAAGGACACCGACGGGCTCGATCTTTCGGCCGAGCAGAAGCGCGTGCTCGAACGCTATCACATCACCTTCCGCCGCGCCGGCGCCGGACTCGATGCCCCGGCCAAGAAGCGGCTCTCCGAAATCATCGAGCGGCTCGCCGCGCTCGGCACATCGTTCAGCCAAAATGTGCTGGCCGACGAACAGGCCTTCGCGCTTTCGCTCCATGACGAGGCGGAGCTGGCCGGCCTGCCCGGCTTCATGCGCGAGGCGATGAAATCCGATGCGGCCGAACGCGGTCTCGACGGCTATGTGGTGACGCTGTCGCGTTCGAGCGCAGAGCCGTTTTTGCAGTTCTCCGACCGTCGCGATCTGCGCGAGAAAGTCTTCCGCGCCTTCATCACGCGCGGCGACAATGGCGGGCCGACTGACAACAAGGCCATCATCGCCGAGACGGTGCGATTGCGCGCCGAGCGCGCGCATCTGCTCGGCTTCGCCGATTTCGCTCACTACCGGCTCGATGACGCCATGGCGAAAACGCCTGAGGCCGTGCGCGAGCTGCTCGACACGGTCTGGGTACGGGCGCGCCAGAAAACGCTGGCTGATCGCGACGACCTGCAGGCGCTCATCCAGGACGAAGGCGGCAACTTCAAGCTGGAACCGTGGGACTGGCGCTACTACGCCGAAAAGCTGCGGCAGAAGCGCTGCGACTTCGACGAAGCCGCAATCAAGCCGTATCTCTCTTTGGAGCGCATGATCGAGGCGGCGTTCTACACAGCCGGGCGGCTGTTTGGCCTGACCTTCCGGCCGCGCAACGATGTGCCGGTCTGGCATCCGGACGTGCGTGCATGGGAAGTGCGCGGCCGTGATGACAAGCTGATCGGGCTGTTCTTCGGCGATTATTTTGCGCGGCCGTCAAAACGCAGCGGCGCCTGGATGACATCACTGCGCGATCAGGAGAAGCTTGCCGCCGATGTGCGGCCGCTGATCGTCAACGTTTGCAATTTTTCCAAGGCGCCGGACGGCGAGCCGACGCTGCTCAGCTTCGACGATGCCCGCACGCTATTTCACGAGTTCGGCCACGCGTTGCACGGGCTGCTGTCCAACGTGACCTATCCGGAAATATCAGGAACGAACGTCGCCACCGACTTCGTCGAGTTGCCGTCGCAGCTCTTCGAGCATTGGCTGGAGCAGCCCGACGTGCTGCGGCGCTTTGCGCTGCATTGCCGGACCGGCGAGCCGATGCCGGAGGATCTGCTGGCCCGGCTCATCGCGGCGCGCAATTTCAATCGCGGCTTTGCCACGGTTGAGTATGTTGCCTGCGCCCTGGTCGATCTCGATTTCCATGCCTTGCCGCAGCCAGCCGCGATCGAGCCCGCGTCATTTGAAACGCGCGCGTTGGCGCGGATCGGCATGCCCGAGGAAATCGCCATGCGGCACCGACCGCCGCATTTCGCCCACATCTTTTCCGGCGGCGGTTATGCGGCCGGCTACTACAGCTACATGTGGTCGGAAGTGCTCGACGCCGATGCGTTCGAAGCCTTCGAGGAAACCGGCGACATTTTCGATCCGGCGACGGCGAAGCGGCTGCACGACTACATCTACGCGGCCGGTGGCGCGCGCGATCCGGCCGAAGCCTACAAGACCTTCCGCGGCCGGTTGCCAAGCGCGGATGCGTTGCTGCGCAAGCGCGGATTTGCCGAGCCGGCGACCACGGCCTAGCGTGCTGGACGGGCCCCGCATCGCTGCTATCATCGCGGTTTCCGCGCAAGCGGCTGCCTGAAAGCGCCATATCATGAATTTGCACAGCGCCGGTCATCGCCGTGGCGTCGTCTGCGCGCCGCACGCCGCGGCCGTTGAGGCCGGCCGCGCCATCCTCGCCGAAGGCGGTAACGCAATCGAGGCCATGCTGGCGATGGCGGGCACGATCGCTGTCGTCTACCCGCATATGAACCATCTCGGCGGCGACGGGTTTTGGCTGATCCGCGAACCGAAGGGCCGCGTGCGAGCGATCATGGCGCCGGGACCGGCGGGCCGTAACGCACAGCGAGAACTTTACCGGGAATACGAAACAATTCCGCCGCGCGGGCCGCTTGCGGCGCTCACCGTGCCGGGCGCGGTCGGCGGCTGGATGCTGGCGCACGAAGCCGCCAAGGCGTTCGGCGCCAAGCTGCCGCTCGATGTGCTGCTCGGCTCCGCGATCACCCATGCCCGCAACGGCTACGCAGTCACCCGCAGTCAACGGCGGCTGACGCAGGAGCATCTTGACGACCTCGCCAGCGTCCACGGCTTTGCGGCGACGTTCCTGCTCGACGGCAAAGTGCCCGAGGTCGGCGCCACCCTCAAACAGGAAAAATTCGCCGAGACGCTCGATCATCTCGCGCATGCGGGCCTCGACGATTTCTACCGCGGCGACATCGGATACGAGCTCGCGATCGATCTGGAACGCCTCGGCAGCCCGGTCACGCGCGAGGATCTGACACGCTACCGCGCCACGCTCCGCGAACCGTTGCAGCTCACTCTCCCCATCGGGTCGATCTACAACACCGACGCACCGACCCAGGGAATCGTTTCATTGATGATCCTCGCCCTGTTCGAGCGATTCGACGTCAAGGAAGCCGAGAGCTTCGAACATATTCATTTACTGATCGAAGCGACCAAACGCGCACTGCTGGTGCGCGACCGCGCGGTTACCGACCCGAGCCATCTGTCGCATCCGCTCGAACGCTATCTCGACAGCCGATACATTTCCGGCGAAGCGATGAAGATCGACCGCCGCAAGGCGGCGCCGTGGCGGTCGCGGACAGACGGCGACACGGTCTGGATGGGCGCGGCCGACGCCGACGGCCTCGTCGTGTCCTATATTCAATCGCTGTATTGGGAATTCGGCTCGGGCCTGGTGCTGCCGCGCACCGGAGTGCTGATGCAGAACCGGGGCGCGAGCTTCTCGCTCGAAGCCGGCGCGCTCAATCGTCTGGCGCCGGGCCGGTTGCCGTTTCACACGCTCAATCCAGCCCTCGCCGTGCTCAAGGACGGACGCGTCATCGCCTATGGGTGCATGGGCGGCGACGGCCAGCCGCAGACCCAGGCCGCGCTGTTCACGCGCCATGTGCTGTTTGGCGAGCCACTTGAAAAGGCCATCGACCGGCCGCGCTGGGTCTTGGGCCGCACCTGGGGCGCCTCGCTGGCCAATCTTCGCATCGAGCCGCGCTTCGATGACGCGCTGATCGAACAGCTCGCTGCCGCCGGACATGACATCGAGGTGCTGGACGACGCCTATTCGGACGTCATGGGCCATGCCGGAGCGGTGGTGTTGCATCCTAACGGGAGTCTGGAAGGTGCGCACGATCCGCGCGCGGACGGCGGTGCGGCCGGCGTCTGATCCGCGTTCTTAATTTTTAGCGGCATCCAGCAAGCAGAGATATTCCCAAGCCATCGTTGCGCCGGCCAGCGCGGTAATTTCGGCAACATCGTATGCCGGACAGACCTCGACAACGTCCATGCCGATGAATTGCAATCCACGCAAACGTCTGATGATTGCCTGCGCCTGCCAACTGGCCAGCCCGCCGACTTCCGGCGTGCCGGTGCCCGGCGCGAAAGCGGGATCGAGCACGTCGATGTCGAAGCTCAAATAAACAGGTCCTTCGCCCACCACCTGTCGGATGGTCTCGGCTGTCTGCGCCACGCCACGTTCGTGAACGTCCTGCGCGGCAACCATCGTGACGCCCTGCGCGGCCGTCCAATCATGGACTTCACGCTCGACGGGAGAACGGATGCCGATCTGGATCATGCGTCGCGGATCGACGAGGCCGTCGGTGATGGCATGGTAGAAGACCGAGCCATGCGCGAAGGTCTGTCCGAAATTCTCCGGCCAGGTATCCACATGGGCATCGAAATGAATGAGTGCTGCGGGACCACGTCGATTGGCCAGCGCGCGCAACAGCGGCAGTGTGATGCTGTGGTCACCGCCAAGCGCGACCAGATGTTTTATCGGAGCAGCCTGTCGCTCGATTTCCGTGAAACTCGCCCGGATATCGCCCACCGCGATTGCGAAGTCGCCGATGTCCGCCAAGGGCAAGTGCAGCGGATTGACCCAATGCACCGGATGGTCGCCGTCCACCAGCATGCGACTCGCCTGACGGATTGCGGCAGGACCGAATTGGGCTCCGGGACGATTGGTGGTGCCAAGGTCGTGGGGAATGCCGGCAACACAAATCGCCGCACCAGGATCGTGACGATCGAGCCCGAGGAAAGACGGCGCCAGTGCGAATGTCGGGATTGCGGCCATCGCTAACCCGGACGGGATGGCGTGAACAGGAAGACGGCCGCGGCGACGACGCAGGTCCACTCGCCGTGCCGTGTCCCCTGTGCTGTCGCAACGATGGAAAGCGTATCCACGATGAGGTTGCTCATCTCGTAAACACGCTTGCGTTCGTCCCAAGCCGCGTCTGGATCGAATTCAATACCCAACGTCGAGGCCAACATCGTGGCCGCGAGGTCCTCGACGTAGTCGCCGGTTTCAGGCTCCGACATGCCGAAAGCATGGTGTTCCGAAATGTAGCCGTAATGCGCAGGATCTTTCGGCCGCGCAAGGCCGATTCCCGCCGAGATGTGCCGGCCGGTCTCGTTGGTCTCCGAGCGAGCCATGACGCAGAAGGTAATTTCGCCTGGACTTAAGGAAGCGACTCCGTCGTTTCTCGCCACGAGTTCGCATCCGGGCGCCAATATCGACGACACCGCAACCAGGTTCTGTTGTTCGATGTCGGCGTCGCGCAACGCATACTCGAACGCCGAAAGCTGCTGCCGGTGGGTGCCGACACCTCGGGTCAGGAAAACACGTTTGGGAAGCGGAAACATTGATGCAACAATTCTATGGCTGTCGCATGTGTAATGCCGATGAAATCGCGCGCCTCAAGGCTCCATCGGTTCCATGCCGAGCCGATCCATCAGTTCGCGGTCCCGGTCGCGCCCCGGATTAGGCGTGGTGAGGAGTTTCGGCCCGTAAAAGATCGAGTTCGCGCCGGCGAGGAAGCACAGCGCCTGTGTCTCTTCGCTCATATCCTCGCGCCCGGCCGATAACCGCACCACCGAGCGCGGCATGGTGATGCGCGCGACCGCGACGGTGCGCACGAATTCGAGCGGCTTGAGGGTTGCCTCGGTCGAAAGCGGCGTGCCGGCGACCCGCACCAGCATATTGATCGGCACCGATTCCGGATGTTCCGGCAGACTGGCCAGCGTGGCGATCATACCGACGCGGTCGTCACGCGTCTCGCCCATGCCGACGATACCGCCGCAGCAGACATGGATGCCGGCGTCGCGCACGTGCTCAAGCGTCTGTAGCCGATCGCCGTAGGTACGGGTGGTGATGATCTCGCCGTAGAATTCAGGCGATGTGTCCAGATTGTGATTGTAGTAGTCGAGGCCCGCATCCTTGAGCCGTCGCGCCTGCGCGGCGGTCAGCATGCCGAGCGTGGCGCAGCTCTCCATTCCCAGACGTCTTGACGCCCTCGACCATGGCGCACACGGCTTCGAGGTCACGGTCCTTCGGCTCGCGCCATGCCGCGCCCATGCAGAAGCGGCTGGCGCCCGCAGCCTTGGCGGCGTGCGCCTCGGCGAGCACAGCGTCAAGCGCCATCAGCTTTTCGGCACGGACGCCGGTGTCATAGCGCGCGCTTTGCGGGCAATAGGCGCAGTCCTCCGGACAACCGCCGGTCTTGATCGACAGCAGCGTGGAAATCTGCACTTCGGTCGGATCAAAATGCGCACGGTGGACCGTCTGCGCCCGGAACATCAGCTCGGGGAATGGCAGTTCGAACAGGGCGCGGATCTCGGCGCGGGTCCAGTCGTGGCGGAGGTCGGCGGCGGTCTGCGGACGAGGTGTGGCTTCAGCGATCAGTGACATGGCGCCAGTGTAACCCGGATTGCATTGCAGCAAAATCGGCTAAACTGCGCATCCGGGCTCGATGAGGAATGCATGACCTTGGGACGTAAACTTGCCGCCGCTTTCGTATTTTCGCTCGCCATCGCCGCCACCACGCAGGCGGCGGCCGCGCAGGGTTACCCGACCCGGCCGGTCACCATGGTGGTGCCGTTCCCGCCCGGCGGCGGCACCGACGTGCTCGGCCGCATCGTCGGCAAGCGGCTCTCGGAGGTCCTGGGCCAGCAGGTCGTCATCGAGAATGTCGGCGGCGCCGGCGGCATGATCGGCTCGAATCGCGTCGTGCACGCGCCGCCAGACGGCTACCAGTTCGTGCTCGGCAGCAGGGCCGACGCCATCAATCAGACCCTCTACAAGCACCCGCTGTACAACCTGCGGACAGACTTGATGCCGGTGATCCTGATCGCCGACCAGCCGATGATCCTGATCGCGCGCAAAGGCCTGCCGGTCGACGGGCTGCAGCAATTCATTGCCTACGTGAGAAAGAATCAAACAAGAGTGCACTCCGGCTCGGCCGGTATCGGCTCGACCGGCTACGTCGATTGCGCGCTGTTCAACCAGGCCATCGGCGTCAAGGTGCAGGACATTCCCTACCGCGGCGGCGGCCCGGCGCTGGTCGATCTGATCGGCCAGCAATACGATTATTTCTGCACACTGAGCCCGACGGCCGTGCCGCCGGTGAAAGCTGGCCTGGTCAAGCCGATCGCCATGCTGAGCCGCAAGCGGCTGCCGTCGTTGCCGGACCTGCCCACGACTTTCGAGCAGGGGCTGAACTTCGAAGCTTCGACCTGGTTCGGTTTCTTCCTGCCCAAAGGCACTCCAGACGCGATCATCAAAAAACTGCACGACGCGACCGCCACCGCCATCAATACGCCTTCCGTTCGGGAGCAGCTTGCAGCCACCGGGACATTCGTGGTGCCGCCCGAGCATCAAACAACGGCCTATTTGCAGAGCATCATCGGCCCCGAAATCGAGAAGAACGGCGCGCCGCTCAAGGCCGCGGGAATGTCGATCGAATAGGTTGCGCACGATCGCGACGAAAAGAAAGAGTCAGGAGCCTCGATGACCGATACACCGCCCGATCATTTATCCAACGATCCGCGCAGTCCCCATTACGACGCCGAAGCGCTCAAGCGCGAGATCGGCGTGCGCTTCAAGGGCGCGGAGAAGACCAATGTCGAAGAATACTGCGTGAGTGAGGGGTGGATCCGCGTGCCTGCCGGCAAGGCCAAGGATCGCTATGGCAATCCGATGACCATCAAGCTGACGGGCACGGTAGAACCGTATTTCAAGGACGAGAAAGCGTAGTTATCCGCACGCCAGCGCGTAGATGTGTTGCACCCCCGCGGGCAACGGTGTTTCGCGCCAGCTCTCGCCGCCATCGGCCGTACCAAAAACCTCGCCGTAGCGGGCGGCGATGTAGACTTGTTTGGCGTCGCCGTGATGGAGCGCGACCGACATCAGCGTGCCGTGCGGCTTGACCTTGTCGAAGCGCTGCCAGGTACTGCCGAGATCGCGGCTGCGATAGAGCGCGCCATCCTTCGATGAGGCGGCAACGGACAGGCAGGCGTAAAGCGTGCTCGCCTCCTGCGGCGAGACTTTCACATCGCGTCCGTAGGTGAACGGCGAGAAGCGGTCGACCCGCAAATCCTCCCAGCTTTTGCCCTGGTCGCGGCTGCGAAACAGCCCCATGCGGACCGCGAGGATGACGCTGTCCGGATCGGCAGCGCTCATGCAGATGGCGTGACCGTCGAGCATGCCCTCCGCTTCGGTGTCGCTGACGATCTTGGAACGCAGCCGCGGTTCGGCGACCGACATGTGGATCAGATCGTCGCTGGTGTCCGTCCAGGTTTCGCCGCCATCCATCGAGCGCATCACGCCGCCGATTTCGAGCGCGGCGTAGATCTCGTTTGGCCGAGCCGGATGGCGGGCGAACCGCATCACACGAACCGCGAACGGGGCCTTGCCTCGGTCCGGCAATCGCGGACTGGCGTGCCGCGTCCAGGTCTCGCCGGCATCATTGCTGCCGTAGATCGAAACCGGCGAGCCGCCGGCCAGGACTCGCCGCGGATCGGCAGGATCAGCCAGGAACGACCAGATCTGCACGCCGCTATCGGGGAACGTAGCCCGACGGAATGTCGCACCGCGATCGGTGCTGCGGTAGATGCCATCCTTGGTGCCGGCGAGAACCAGATTTGAATCGCGCGGGTGCACGAACACCGTATAGGCCTCGGGCTCCGTCAGAACGTGTGCCCACTCGGAGCCGTCGGCGTCGCGGCGAAATACGCCAGCGAGGTTGCCTTCGTTGCCGCCGTAATAGCCGCCAACGCCGGCGTAAACGTAGGATCGAGGCATATGGGATTGAACCATGGGACGCCCTCCTTGCGATTTTTCGCAAGGATATTTCGGCCGGGATGCCGCGGCAACGGCTGTTCAGTGCAGCGTGGGCCGTTCGGTAACGACGCGCAGCGCGATCGAACCGATCAGGCTGGCGCGCTCCGCCTCCGCGGCCGCGAGCTCCTGTGCGGCTTCGTCCGCGGTCGAGTGGTTCGAGCCCCACAGGACGATGCCGCCAAGCAACGCGGTGAGCGCGGCCAGCAGGAGCCGGGGATCGAAAGACAGGATGCCGATCAGTACCGCGGCGAGCAGAACGGCGCCGGCCACAACCGCAATGCGTGCAACCAGGATGAATTTGCGGCAGCTTTCGAGCTTGGCGGAAAGTTCGTCGATCTGCGCCTCAAGGCGCTCGATTTCTTCATGCGGGTCGTCGTCGCGCACATCCTCGTCAACCATGACCACAGCATACACGACCTCCGCATTCAGTAACGTCGCCACTGCGACCCCACCGGGCGGGTGACCTTGGTGGATCGCATTAAATTGGCACGATCATTGAACCGGAATGCGGTCTCGAGTCTCCAATAGGGGTCGCGCCGACGGGCGCAGTCGGGGACCCTCAGATGTCGAAAATTGCTGTCTTGCTCGCCCTTGCCGTCGGCCTCTCCTCTTGCAGCGCCGCCGATACATTATTCGACGGCTTCAAGCATGTGAGCGCCGTCCGGGCCGATCTGGCGGCTGCGACCGGCATGAAGCCTGAAGTCGGCTTCAATTGGCACAACGGCCACCTGAACAAGGTCACGGTGACGTTTCCGCACCTCTATGGCGACAAGCCGCTGACCGAGCTGGCCCAGACGGTCCGCCAGATGGTGACGAAGGAATTCAAGCAAGCGCCGGACGATATCGTGCTGGCCTTCTCGCTCGGCCCGGCGGGCGTGGCATCGAATCCGCCGTCGCATGAGGCCCAGGCTGCGGAGCGACGCCCGGCGCTCTGAGTTATTCGGCGGCCTCAAGCCGGGGCGGGACTGCCTCGACCTTGGCGGCGCAGAACTTGAATTCCGGAATCTTGCCGAAGGGATCAAGCTTCGGGTTAGTCAGCAGGTTCGCCGCCGCCTCGACGAACGCGAACGGGATGAACACCACGCCGTCCGGAATGGCGTCGTCCTGGCGCGAGTGCAACTCAACCTCGCCGCGGCGCGTCGAGACGCGAATCATGTCGCCCGGCTTGATGCCGAGCTTGGCGATGGTGCCGCGCGACACCGCCGCAATCGCACTCGGCTCGAGCGCATCGAGCACGGTGGCGCGGCGCGTCATGGCGCCGGTGTGCCAATGTTCGAGTTCGCGCCCGGTCGTGAGGATGAACGGATAGTCGTGGTCCGGTGTCTCGTCCGGCGGCTGCAGCTTGGCGGCCACCAGCTTGCCGAATCCGCCCGGTCGCGGAAAACCCTTGTCGAACACGACGTCACGGCCCGGCTTGTCGGGGGCGTCGGCCGGATAGGTCACCGCGCTCTCGCGCATGACCCGCTCCCACGAAATGTTGTCGAGCGACGGCATCAACGAGGCCATCTCGGTATAGACCTCGCCGACATCAGTATAGTTCCAGTTGCAGCCGATGCGGTTGGCGATCTGCTCGATGATCCAGATGTCGTGACGTGCATCGCCCGGCAGCGGCAGCGCGTGGCGGCCCATCTGCACCTGACGATTGGTGTTAGTAACGGTGCCGTCCTTCTCCGGCCATGCCGAGGCCGGCAGCACGACGTCGGCATAGACGGCGGTCTCGGTGAGGAACAGATCCTGCACCACGAGGTGCTCGAGGTGCGCCAGCGCCTCGCGCGCGTGATTGAGGTCGGGGTCGGACATCGCCGGGTTCTCACCCATGATGTACATGCCCTTGACCACGTCATGGTGAACCGCGTCCATGATCTCGACGACGGTCAGCCCCTTCTTCGGATCGAGCTTGGTGCCCCACGCGTCCTCATAGCGCGCGCGAATTTGCGGATCGTCGACCGATTTGTAATCTGGGAAAAACATCGGGACGAGACCGGCGTCGGACGCCCCTTGCACGTTGTTCTGGCCGCGCAGCGGGTGCAGACCCGTACCCGGGCGGCCGATCTGGCCGGTGATCAGCGACAGCGCGATCAGGCAACGCGCGTTGTCGGTGCCGTGGGTGTGCTGCGAAATGCCCATGCCCCAGAAGATGATTGCCGACTTGGCGCGGGCGAATTTGCGCGCGACGGTACGGATGACGTCGGCCTCGATGCCGCAGATCGGCGCCATTTCCTCCGGCGTGTAATCCTTGATGCTGTCACAGAACGGCTTGAAGCCCTCCACGTAGGTCTGGATATATTGCTCGTCGTAGAGCTTCTCCGACACGATCGTGTTGAGCATGCCATTGAGCATCGCGACGTCGGTGCCGTTCTTGAACTGCAGCATATGCGTGGCGTGGCGTTTGAGCGCCTGGCCGCGCGGATCGGCGACGATCAGTGTCGCGCCGCGCTTCTTCGCCTGCTTGAAGAACGTGGCGGCGACCGGATGGTTTTCGGTCGGATTGGCGCCGATGACGAAGATCACTTCCGAGTTCTTGCACTCGTTGAACGTGGCGGAGACCGCGCCGGAGCCGACGCCTTCCATCAACGCCGCAACCGAGGAGGCGTGACACAGCCGCGTGCAGTGATCGACGTTGTTGGTGCCGAAACCGGTGCGCACCAGCTTCTGGAACAGATAAGCCTCCTCGTTCGATCCCTTGGCCGAACCGAAGCCTGCCAGCCCTTTCGGGCCATCGCGGTCGCGGATTTTCTTCAAGCCCGCGGCAGCGCGGTCGAGCGCCTCCTCCCAGGTGGCTTCGCGAAAATGCGTCCACGGGTTGGACGGATCGATGAACTCGTGCGGGATTTTCGGCACGCCGTCCTTGCGGATCATCGGCTTGGTCAGCCGTTGCGGATTGTGCACGTAGTCGAAGCCGAAGCGGCCTTTCACGCACAGCCGCTGCTCATTGGCCGGGCCATTCTTGCCGGTGACGTAAAGCAGCTTGTCGTCTTTGACGTGATAGGTGAGCTGACAGCCGACGCCGCAATACGGACAGACGCTGTCGACGGTGCGGTCGGCCTTGCCCTTGAAAATGTTGTTGGCGTCGACAAGCGTCGCCGGCATCAGCGCGCCGGTCGGGCACGCCTGCACGCATTCGCCGCAGGCCACGCAGGTCGACGCGCCCATAGGGTCGTCGAAGTCGAACACGATCTTTTCGCCATGGCCGCGCCCGGCCATGCCGATGACATCGTTGACCTGCACTTCGCGGCAGGCGCGGACGCAGAGATTGCAGTGGATGCAGGCGTCGAGGTTGACCGCCATGGCCGGATGGCTGCGGTCCGGCGCGACCGAATGCCGGCGCGGGAAGCGTCCCTGCTTGACCTGCATGCTGGTCACGACCTGCCACAGCTGAGATGCCGGGTCGTGCGCGTGCGCCGGATCGGGCTGGTCGGTGACCAGAAGCTCGGCCACCATGCGGCGCGCGGTCTTAGCGCGATCCGTCTGCGTCTTAACCTTCATGCCAGGAGATGGCGTGCGGATACAGCTCGCCGCCAGCACGCGCTCGCCTTCGATCTCGACCATGCAGACGCGGCAATTGCCGTCCGGTCGGTAGCCGGGTTCCGGCGAATAGCAAAGATGTGGCAGGTCGATGCCGAGCCGCGCGGCGGCACGGAAGATGGTCTCGTCTTCGCGGATATCGATGTCGCGGCCATCGATGGTGAAGGCATTCGGTTTCTTTGCGCTTGCGTCGCTCATGACGGCCAACCTTCGCTCACCAACGTCCCAGCGGTTTCTTCAGTTCATCCGGGAAATATTTTAGCACACACAAAAGCGGATTTGGCGCCGCCTGGCCGAGGCCGCAGATCGAGGCGTCGCGCATCAGCGTCGACAGCTCGTCGAGCAGGGCGGCATCCCACGGCCCCTTGGCCATGAGCTCTGCCGCTTTCTCGGTGCCGACGCGGCATGGCGTGCACTGGCCGCAGCTCTCATCCTCGAAAAATTTGATCAGGTTGAGCGCCACCGCTTTCATGTCGTCCTTGTCGGACAGGATCACGACCGCATGCGACCCGACGAAGCAGCCGTATTTCTCCAGTGTGCCGAAATCGAGCGGAATATCGGCCATCGATGCCGGCAGGATGCCGCCTGAAGCTCCGCCTGGCAGATAGCCTTTGAAGGTGTGCCCATCGGCCATGCCGCCGCAGAATTCGTCGATCAGTTCGCGCGCGGTGACGCCCGCGGGCGCAAGCTTCACGCCAGGACTTTTGACGCGACCGGAGACCGAGAAGCTGCGGAAACCTTTGCGCTCGTGGCGGCCCTGGGAGGTGAACCAGTCCACCCCCTTCTCGACGATGTCGCGCACCCAGAACAGTGTCTCGACATTCTGTTCCAGCGTCGGCCGGCCAAACAGGCCGACTTGCGCCACATACGGCGGACGATGGCGCGGCAGACCGCGCTTGCCCTCGATCGATTCGATCATCGCCGATTCTTCGCCGCAGATGTAGGCACCGGCGCCGCGGCGCAGGTGAATCTTGGTATGTTTGGAGAGACCCGCCTGCTCTGCTTTGGCAATCTCCTGCTGCAGCAACAGAATGATTTCAGGATATTCGTCGCGGACGTAGAGATAGGTATCCGCGGCTTCAACGACCCACGCCGCGATCAACATGCCTTCGATGAAGCGGTGCGGGTCGCGTTCCAGATAATAGCGATCCTTGAATGTGCCCGGCTCGCCTTCGTCGCAGTTGACCGCGAACAGGCGCGGCGCGGATTCGGCCCGCACCAGCGACCATTTGCGCCCCGTCGGAAATCCTGCGCCGCCGAGGCCGCGCAGGCCTGAATCGCTGACAAGCTTGATGATATCGTCACGGCTGCGCGAACCGCCGGTGCAGGTCCGGAGCAGCCGGTAGCCGCCATTTTTGACATAGGCATCGAATGCGTTCGGCGTCGGATAGACATGCGCGTGCGCGGGCTTCGCCGCCGCCCCGGCAAGCTTTTCAACATCCGCGTTGAGCACCTGCACATGGCCGACCGCGCAGGCCGGCGCCCGATCGCAGGCGCCCATGCAGGGTGCCCGTACGACCCGCACGCCCGATCCCAGGCGCTTCGAAATTTGTTCAAGCAATCGCTCGGAGCCGGCAAGCGCGCAGGACAGCGAATCGCAGACGCGCACTGTGACCGGCGGCGGCGGTGTCTCGCCCTCCTTCACCACGTCGAAATGCGCGTAGAAGGTCGCCACCTCGTAAACTTCAGTTAGCGCGAGCTTCATCTCATTGGCCAGCGCCGCCAGATGCGCAGCCGAGATATGCCCGTAGTGATCCTGGATCAGATGCAAATGCTCGATGAGCAGATCGCGGCGACGCGGCCGATCGATCAGCAGCGCCTGGACCTCGGCCAGCGCCTGCGGATCAAGTTGCCTGCCCTTCGGCGTGCGCGGGGGCCGCCGGCGGCCGCCACCACCGCGGTCTTGCAGTTGCGTGCGCGTTGGAGGCGGTGGTTCGCTCAGGCTCATCGTGTTCTCAAAACCAACCAGAAGTTGTTGTCGGCTATGTCCGAAACCGGACTCAAATCAATAGAGATTACCTATTGATCTGTTGACTATCGTTTGGAATATCCGATCATGTTCGTGATGCCAAGATAAGCGTTTATCCCGGATTTTCCAACCGAATCCGCGAGTTCGAGGTGAAACAGGGCGGTGATCGACAAGCTTGAGTTCCTCCTGGCACTGTCCCGCGAGGCCCATTTCGGCCGGGCCGCCGAAGCCTGCGGCGTGACCCAGCCGACATTGTCGGCCGGCATCAAGCAATTGGAGCAAGGTTTCGGCGTTCTGCTCGTCAACCGCGGCTCGCGTTTTCAAAACTTCACGCCGGAGGGAGAGCGCGTCCTGGAATGGGCGCGGCGCATCGTCGGCGACACCCGCGCCATGCGCGAGGAAGTGCATGCGCTCAAGAACGGGCTGCGCGGACAGCTGCGCATCGCCGTCAGCCCGACCGCCCTTGGCATGATCGAGACACTGACGACGCTTTATCATGAGCGTCATCCCGAGGTGCAATTCACCATTCTGACCACCAACGCCGAAGATATTTTCCGTCAGCTCGAAAATCTTGAGATTGACGCCGGGGTGTCCTTTCTGGGCGGCGAGCCATCGGGGCGGACTACGGGAATTCCGCTTTACCGCGAGCGCTATTGTCTTCTTACCGCGGCGGACGCCCCTTACGGGAACCGCAGCAAGGTGAAATGGGCGGAGGTCGCGCAAATCCCGCTGTGCCTGTTGACGCCCGACACGCAGCTGCGTCGGATTATCGATGGCCTGCTGCGCGACGCCGGAGGCGATCCGCGGCCAAGCCTCGAATCGAATTCGATGATCGTGCTGTACTCCCACGTCCGCACCGGCCGCTGGGCGAGTATCATGCCGTTTCGCCTGGCCGCGACACTTGGCCTCACCGATGTGCTGCGAACAATTCCCATCGTGGAGCCGGACGCGAGCCACATGATCGGGCTGCTGGTCCCATCCAGACAACCGATGAAACCACTCACGGCCGCGCTGGTTGCCGAGAGCCGACGCGTCGCACAGTTGCTGGCTGATTGATGCCGGCCGGCTGATCCTGGCCGATTATTGGCCGATCGAAACGACGCCCGCTCTTTCCTTGAATTCGGTAACGCGCTGTGCTGCCCAGGGAGTTCAACCTCCGGGCCACGGCCCACATGTGGCGTCGGAGAACGACAGCCCACACGCACATCATCTGTATTTTCTATCACGCGATAGAAGGGCGCTTATTGATTCAGCAAATCGCCGTCCGCACTGTGCACACGCGGGATAGCGCGCGCATTGGGGACACCAAGTGCGGCTTCCCGCCGATTGCAGAAAACAAAAACCGGGCCAACGAGCCAGGGGAGGACCGCGCGATGAGCTTTTTCGATCGGAGCAATACAATTGCCCGACCCGGCTTCAGCCGGTGGATGGTGCCGCCTGCGGCGCTATGCGTGCATCTATGTATCGGCCAAGCCTACGCATTCAGCGTGTTCAATCTGCCGATGACGAAATTGATCGGCATTTCGCAATCGGCGCCAGGCGACTGGAAACTCACCCAACTGGGCTGGATATTTTCGCTGGGGATTTTCTTTCTTGGCGTCTCGTCGGCCGTTTTCGGCCGCTGGGTCGAGGAAGGCGGTCCGCGCCGTGCCATGTTCACGGCCGCATGCTGCTGGGCCGGCGGCTTCTTCATCTCGGCGTTCGGCGTCTATATCCACAATCTGTGGGTCATCTACATCGGCTACGGTGTGATCGGCGGCTGCGGTCTTGGTATTGGCTACATCTCGCCGGTATCAACGCTGATCAAATGGTTCCCCGACCGGCCCGGCATGGCAACCGGAATGGCCATCATGGGCTTCGGCGGCGGCGCCTTCATCGCCGCTCCGCTGTCGGTGTGGCTGATGAGCAAATTCAACACCGCAAGCCACATCGGCGTCGCCGAGACCTTTATCATCATGGGCGTTATTTATTTCGTGTTCATGGTGGTTGGCTCGATCATCGTGCGCGTGCCGGCTCCAGGCTGGAAGCCGGAAGGCTACACGCCGCCGGTGCAGGCGACGAGGCTGATCACGACCAACGACGTGTTTGTCTATGACGCACTGAAGACGCCGCAATTCTGGCTGATCTGGTGGATTCTTTGCCTCAACGTAACCGCCGGCATCGGCGTGCTCGGCCAAGCGTCAGCCATGAGTCAGGAAATGTTTCCCGGGCATATCACGCCGGTCGCGGCGGCAGGCTTTGTCGGCCTGATGAGTCTATTCAACATGGGCGGCCGGTTCTGTTGGGCGACGGTTTCCGACTACATCGGCCGCCGCAACACCTACTTCGTGTTCATGGTGCTGGGTTTCATTCTGTACTGCACCGTGCCCTACACGGGCGCGATCGGCAGCGTCGTCGGATTCGTTTGCTGCTTCCTGGTGATCATCAGCATGTACGGCGGCGGCTTCTCCACCGTGCCGGCTTATCTCAGGGATATGTTCGGCACGCGCTACGTCGGCGCCATCCACGGGCTCTTGCTCACCGCGTGGTCGATGGCCGGCATCTTCGGCCCCGTGCTCGTGAACTATATCCGGGCCTACAACGTCGCTCACGGCGTGCCAAAGGCCGACGCCTACAACGTCACCATGTACATCATGGCCGGGCTCCTGGTGATCGGATTCATCTGCAATGCCATGGTCAAGGCGGTGCACCACCGCTTCCATATGAGACCGGACCACGAAGCCGAAATGGCGCAGATCGCAGTCGGCGCGGCCGGTGAACCGGCCGGCGCATAGGGAGAAAAAAACAATGGCTTATGACACTCAACAACAGGGCACACCGGCGTGGCAGCTTGCGCTCGCCTGGCTGTTCGTCGGTATTCCGCTCACCTTGGGCGTTATCCAAACACTCATCAACGCGATGAAGCTGTTCCAGTAGAACAACAAGAAACGTCTCGGGAACGGGCGCTTCCTTCTTGCGAAGGCGGCGCCTTTCTTTTTTGCGCGCGGGTGACGGGCCGGCGACTTGGGTGTCCGGCCATAACGGATAAAATTCCTAACGACTTCCCCTGCGACCGTCTCGGTTAAGTTTGTCAATCATCACATAGACATCTTCTATTGCGCCGTAACCTGTGATTGATTCCCCGTGGCGTCCGGATTGCGGCGCCAGAAGCAAAAATGCGCGCAAAGCGCATGCGTTCGGGGGATACCAAGGAGGAATCGCGCGATGAGCTTTCTCGATCGGAGCAACACCATTGCCGGGCCCGGCTTCAGCCGGTGGATGGTGCCACCGGCCGCCCTGTGCATCCACCTGTGCATCGGCCAGGCTTATGCATTCAGTGTGTTCAACCTGCCGATGACCAAGCTGCTCGGCGTTTCCAAATCGGTGCCGGGCGACTGGAGCATTCCTGAACTTGGATGGATATTCTCCATCGCGATTTTCGTGCTGGGCTTTTCGGCCGCGATCTTCGGCCGCTGGGTCGAGGAAGGCGGCCCGCGCCGCGCGATGTTCACCGCCGCCCTGTGCTGGGCCATCGGCTTTTTGATCGCTGCCGCGGGTGTCTACGCCCACAACATCTGGGTGGTCTATTTCGGCTACGGCATCGTCGGCGGCTGTGGACTTGGCATCGGCTACATCTCGCCGGTCTCAACCCTGATCAAATGGTTCCCCGACCGGCCCGGCATGGCAACCGGCATGGCTATCATGGGCTTCGGCGGCGGCGCCTTTATCGCCTCTCCGCTGTCGGTCTGGCTGATGAGCAGATTCTCGACTTCGACCCACGTCGGCGTCGCCGAGACGTTCATCGTCCTCGGCGCGATCTACTTCGTCTTCATGATGGTAGGCGCCTTCATCGTGCGGTTGCCAGCGCCGGGCTGGAAGCCCGAAGGCTACACACCTCCGGTCCAGGCATCGAAGCTAATTACCACCAGCGACGTCTATGTTTACGACGCACTAAAAACTCCGCAGTTCTGGTGCATCTGGATTGTGCTTTGCATCAACGTGACCGCAGGCATCGGCGTCCTCGGCCAAGCCTCGGCCATGGCCCAGGAGATGTTCCCTGGCAAAGTGTCGGTAGTTGCCGCCGCCGGCTTTGTTGGCCTCTTGAGCCTGTTTAACATGCTGGGCCGTTTCTTCTGGGCCTCGACGTCGGACTATATCGGGCGCAAGAACACCTACTTCTGCTTCATGGTGCTCGGTTTGCTGATGTACTGCACGGTACCCTACACTGGCTCGATCGGTAGCGTCGCCGGCTTCGTGCTCTGCTTCCTGGTGATCATCAGCATGTACGGCGGCGGCTTCGCCACTGTGCCTGCATATCTCCGGGATATGTTCGGCACGCGTTACGTTGGCGCGATCCACGGTCTGCTGATCACCGCCTGGTCGATGGCGGGCATCTTCGGGCCGGTGCTGGTGAACTATATTCGCGAGTACAACCTCGCCCATGGCGTGCCCAAGGCGCAGGCCTATAACGTCACCATGTACATCATGGCTGGCCTGTTCATCATCGGCTTCATCGCCAATGCGCTGATCAAGGCGGTGCACCACAGCTTCCATATGAAACCGGAGCATGAAGCGACGATGGGTCAGGTGGCCGTTGACGCGGCCGGCGAACCCGCAGGCGCATGAGGAGGATATCATGGCTAACCAGACTCAATTCGGTACGCAGGGCTGGCAACTTGCGCTCGCTTGGCTGTTTGTCGGCATTCCGCTGACGCTCGGCGTGATCCAGACCCTCATCAACGCGATGAAGCTGTTCCAGTAGCCGTTTCATCGCTTCGCTGATGCAAGAACAAACGGCGCGGCCTAAAAGCCGCGCCGTTTTCGCTGCGGAAATCTTGACACGCAGACCGCGACAGCTATTTTTCGAAGACGTTGATGGGGATGGGGTCCCCCGATAACCGCCGCAAGGCTGATGACTCCTACCGGACGCATCAGGCGTCGGTAGGGGCTATTCCCTCCGCCAAGCCTGTCAGGAACGTAGCCACGCACTTAGGCCGCAGTTCGCGACCCTGGGTGACCTTTGACGAGGAGGCAAGCCTTTGAATTGGCTATTCATCTTGGCCGTCGCGCTTGGTGGCGCCATCGGCTCCGTAGCGCGTTATCTGGTCGGCATCGGTTCGGGAAAGCTGTTCGGATTTAACTTTCCGTGGGGCACGCTGATCATCAATATTGTCGGATCGATGCTGATTGGCACGTTCGCCGGAATGTTTGCGTTCAAATGGGATTTGCCCCAGTCGCTGCGGATATTCCTGACAGTCGGCATCTGCGGTGGCTTTACGACATTCTCGACCTTCTCGCTCGACACCTATTATCTGATCGAGCGCGGCGAGCTGGTGGCGGCCGGATTCTATGTTGTGAGTTCGGTCGTTTTTTCAGATCGTCGGACTTGTCGCGGCGCTGCATTTGATCCGCGTGCTGTCTTAACTCTCGCATCGGCAGAACTAAAAACGGCGCGGTCCGAAGACCGCGCCGCATTAATCGCATGGATATGCGGCCGAGGAGCTACGCCACCTTCTCCTTGAGATGCGGGAACATGGCGTGCAACGCCTCCTGGTCCATCTCGGTCTTGAACTTGTGACGGTCCTTGAGCGTCGACGCCTTTTGCGCGGCGGGCCGCGCATTGATCTCGTCGACCAGCCGCTTGAGGTTCTTGTGCTTGTCCCAGGCACCCTCGCCGATCACGTTCGGCAGCATGCGGGCCCAGCCCCACACGTTCATGTCGACGATCGTGTAGGTGTCGCCCAGCATGTATTTGTGCTTGGCCAGACGCGCGTCGAGGATGCCGGCATGCCGCTGGCCCTCGAACACATAGCGGTTGATCGCGTAGGGCAATTTCTCGGGCGCGTAATTGCGGAAATGCACGGCCTGACCGAAATACGGGCCGACGCCCGATGAGACGAAGAACATCCACGATAGCAGTTCGCCGCGCGCCTTGTCGGTCTTCGCCGGCAGAAATTTTCCGGTCTTCTCGGCGAGATAAAGCAGGATCGCGCTCGAATCGAACACGGTCACATCGCCATCGACGATGGCCGGCAGCTTCGCATTCGGATTGATCGCGAGAAATTCCGGCTTGTGCTGCTCGCCCTTGCGGGTGTCGACCGGAATGGCGTCGTAGGGCATCCCGGCTTCTTCCAGGAACAGCGCAACCTTGGTCGGGTTCGGTGCGCCGCTATAATAGAATTTCAGCATCGTTCACTCCTTTTTACGTCATTGCGAGGAGCGAAGCGACAAAGCAATCCAGGCTCTCGCGAAAGAGCTGGATTGCTTCACTCCGCTCGCAATGACAATCAGAACAATCCGACAATCTTGCCATCGGGCCCGACGTCGATCGAGTCGGCGGAGGGCACGCGCGGCAAGCCTGGCATGGTGAGGATTTCGCCGCAAATCGCAACCACGAACTCCGCGCCCGCCGACAGCCGCACCTCGCGCACTGGAATGATGTGGTCGCTCGGTGCGCCCTTGGCGTCGGGATTGGTGGTGAAGCTGTACTGTGTCTTCGCCATGCAGATCGGAAGCTTACCGTAGCCCATCGCCTCGTACGAGGCGAGCTGATCGCGTACCGGCTTGTCGATCGAGATATCCTTGGCGCGATAGATCTCGCGGCAGATGGTGCGGATCTTTTCGACCAGCGGCATGTCGTCCGGATAGAGGAACTTGAGCTTGCTCTTGCCGCTGTCGGCAATCTTGACGACCGCACGCGCGACATCGGCCGCGCCGGCGCCACCCATGGCCCAGTGATCGGCCATCAGCGCGTCGACGCCAAGCGCCTTGCATTTTTCCTCGACCAGCTTGATCTCGGCTTCAGTGTCGGCCGAAAAGCGGTTGATTGACACCACCGGCTGGATGCCGAACTTCTGCATGTTCTCGATATGACGCTGCAGGTTGGCCATGCCAGCTTCCAGCGCCTTGAGGTTCTCGGACTTCAGGTCTTCCTTCTTGACGCCGCCGTGCATCTTGAGCGCGCGGATCGTCGCCACCAGCACGACGCAATCCGGCGCGATGCCGGCCTTGCGGCATTTGATGTCCATGAATTTCTCGGCGCCGAGGTCGGCGCCAAACCCCGCCTCGGTGACCACGTAATCCGCGAGCTTGAGCGCAGTCGTCGTCGCCAGCACGGAATTGCAGCCGTGGGCGATGTTGGCGAACGGGCCGCCGTGAATGAACGCCGGCGTGCCTTCCATCGTCTGCACCAGATTCGGCGCCAGCGCGTCCTTGAGCAGCACCGTCATGGCGCCGTGCGCCTTGAGATCGCTGGCGCGCACTGGCTTGCGGTCGCGCGTGTACGCCACGACAATGCTGCCGAGCCGCTTTTTGAGGTCTTCTAGGTTACGGGCAAGACAGAAGATCGCCATCACTTCCGACGCGACCGTGATGTCGAAGCCATCCTCGCGCGGGAAGCCGTTGGCGACGCCGCCGAGCGAATTGACGATCTGACGAAGCGCACGATCGTTCATATCGAGCACGCGCCGCCACGCGATGCGACGCGCATCGATGCCGAGCGCATTGCCCCAGTAGATGTGATTGTCGAGCAGGGCAGCGAGCAAGTTATTCGCCGACGTGATGGCGTGAAAATCGCCGGTGAAATGCAGATTGATGTCTTCCATCGGCACCACCTGCGCGTAACCGCCGCCGGCGGCGCCGCCCTTCATGCCGAATGACGGGCCGAGCGACGGCTCACGGATGCAAAGCATCGCTTTTTTGCCGATGTGGTTGAGGGCATCGGTCAAACCAACCGTGGTCGTGGTCTTGCCCTCTCCGGCCGGTGTCGGGTTAACGGCGCTGACGAGAATGAGTTTGCCGTTCGGCCGGTTCTGGATCGACTGGATGAAATCCATCGATACCTTGGCCTTGTAGTGGCCATAAGGCTCGAGATTTTCCGGTCCGATGCCGAGCTTCTCGCGGGCGATATCGATGATCGGCCGCTTCTTGGCGGCCTGCGAGATTTCAATATCCGATTTGGGTGACTGGTGCTGTGTGGCGGGCATATTGGAGATCCGTTGATGGCAATGCGTTGGTGGAAGCTCTGAGCTTGTCATGGCCGGGCTTGTCCCGGCCATCCACGTCTTTGCTTTGCCGCCAAGAAAGACGTGGATGCCCGGCACGAGGCCGGGCATGACGAGGAGAGTCAGGTGAATCTTGCCTTAGGCTTGGAGATTGGCGGATTTCGCCCACTCGCCGGCTTCGATCTTCTTGCCGTCGGCCGGCTGGACGCGCGTTACCTTGAAGCGCCCATCGGCGCACACGACGGTGATGCTGTCCGCATCCACCGCGACGATTTCGCCAAGCTTGCCGCCGATCCCTTTCGGATCTTTGGCCGGCAGCGGCTTGGCGTCGAAGATTTTCATTTGCTTGCCGTCAAGCGTCGTCCATGCGCCTGGCGCCGGATTGCAGCCGCGAATAAGCCGATCGATCTGCTCCCACGGCTTGCCCCAGTCGATCTTGCCATTGTCCGGACCGCAGCGACCCTCATAGGTCGCTTTCGATTCGTCCTGCTTGATGCGCGGCGCTTTGCCGGCTTTGACCAGATCGACTGATTCCAGCATCGCATCGACGCCCATTGGAAACAGCCTGTCGAAATAGACGGTGCCGAGTGTGTCGTTGGGACCGATCGGCGTCTTCTTCTGCAACAACACGTCGCCGGTATCGAGGCCATTGTCCGGCCAGAAGATCGACAGGCCGGTTTCCGTCTCGCCCTTGATGATCGGCCAGTTGATCGCGCTGGCGCCCCGATAGGCCGGCAGCAGCGACGGATGATATTGGATCGAGCCGTGGGTCGGGATGTTGAGAAATTCTTCCGGCACGAACAGCGTCACGAACGCCATGACCTGCAGATCGGGCTTGAGCGCTTTGAACTCATCCCACACCTTGGTGTCCTTGTAGGACGTCGGCTGGTGGACCGGCAGGTTTGCCGCGAGCGCAGCTTCCTTCAGCGGATCGGCCTTGGCGCCAGGCTTTTCCGGCGCGACATAGACGGCGACGACGTTCTCGCCGCGCTTGAGCAACGCTTCGAGCACCGCCTTGCCAAACGCCTGCTGCCCGTGAACGACTATACGCATACGTTTTCCTCTCCCCAAAAATGACTCTCCCCGCGACGCAAGGAGAGGGAGACACTGTTACGCCGCTTCCGCCTTGGCGGGCTTCTCCGGTGGCGTGATTGCGCCCGAGACCTTGATCTCGGCGATTTCCTTGCTGGTATAGCCGAGTTCCTTGCGGAGGATTTCCTCGGTGTGCTCGCCAAGAAGCGGCGAGCGCCGCACGTCGGCAGGCGAGTCCGACAGCTTCACCGGATTGCCCACGGTCAGATACTTGCCGCGGGTCGGATGATCGAGCTCGACGACGGTACCGGTGTCACGCAGCGACCGCTCCTCGGCGATCTCCTTCATCGACAGGATCGGACCGACCGGAATATCGTGCGCATTGCATTTGTCCATGACCTCGAATTTGGTCATGGTCTTGGTCCACTCCTCGATCGTATCGAAGATGTGGCGCAGGCGCGGCAGCCGCGCCGGCGGCGTGGCGTAATCGGGATCGGTCTTCCACTCGGGCTTGCCGATCAGATCGCAGATCGCGGCCCATACCGGCGCTTGCGTAATGAAATAGATGTAGGCATTGGGGTCGTTCTCCCAGCCTTTGCATTTGAGAATCCAGCCGGGTTGACCGCCACCGGAATTGTTGCCGGCGCGCGGCGTCGCGTCGCCGAACGGAATGTTCTCGCCATACTGGCTGTATTCGGTGAGCGGACCGTGCTTGAGCCGCTGCTGATCGCGCAGTTTCACGCGCGCCAGATTGAGCACGCCATCCTGCATCGCAGCGAGCACCTTCTGGCCGCGGCCGGTACGGACACGCTGATAGAGCGCGGTCACGATGCCGAAGGCGAGATGCAGGCCTGTACCGGAATCGCCGATCTGTGCGCCGGTCACGAGCGGCGGGCCGTCGCGGAAGCCCGTGGTCGAGGCCGAGCCGCCGGCACATTGCGCGATATTCTCGTAGACCTTGCAGTCTTCGTACGGTCCGGGACCGAAGCCCTTCACCGAGGCGACGATCATGCGCGGGTTGGTCTTGTGGATGTAGTCCCAGGTCAGCCCCATGCGATCGAGCGCGCCGGGCGCGAAATTTTCCACCAGCACGTCGCAATGCTTGATCAGCCGTTCCAGGATCGCCTTGCCGGTCGAGTGTTTGCTGTCGATCGTGATCGACCGCTTCGAACCGTTGAGCATGGTGAAATAGAGACTGTCGGCACCTTTGACGTCGCGCAGCTGGCCGCGCGTGACGTCGCCGACGCCAGGCCGCTCCACCTTGATCACGTCGGCGCCCATATAGGCGAGGAGCTGCGTACAGGTCGGTCCCGACTGCACGTGAGTGAAGTCGAGAATTCTCACCCCTTGCAGCGCCCTGCCCGCCGCACCCCAGGGCTTCGACGACGGCCGCGGCGACCCGTTGCCGTTCGCAGCCTTTGCGGCTTTGGCGGCCGGTTTCTTGACCGCCTTGAGCTTGACGACCTTCTTGGCCGGTTTCTTTGCCGCCGATTTGGTCTTCCCCTTGGCGGTCTTCTTTCGCGTTGCCATCGTGTGTCCTCTCCAATTCAAACTGTGCGGCTGTCTGGGCGCTCGTGCCGCGGCTATTTCTTGCGAACGGCGCTCTTCGGATTGAGGTTACCAATGCGGCCGCTCTCGCTGCCGGCTGCCGGATCGATCACGGCGTTGATCAGGGTCGGCTTGCCGGAATCCATCGCCTCGTTCACGGCGCGCCGCAGTTCATCCGGCGAGGTCGCGTTGACACCGGCGCCGCCGAACGCCTCGATCAGCTTGTCGTAGCGCGCACCCTTGACGAATACAGTGGTCGCCGGATCGGAGCCGGCACCGTTGACGTCGGTGCCCCGATAGATGCCGTCGTTGTTGAAGATGACGACGCAGACCGGCAGCTTGTAACGGCAGATCGTCTCGATCTCCATGCCGGAAAAGCCGAATGCCGAATCGCCCTCGATCGCCAGCACCGGCTTGCCGGTCTCGATCGCCGCGCCGATGGCATAGCCCATGCCGATGCCCATGACGCCCCAGGTGCCGACGTCGATACGCTTGCGCGGCTGATAGACGTCGATGATGCCGCGCGCGAGATCGAGCGTATTGGCGCCCTCATTGACGAGGATCGCGTCCGGCCGCTCCTTGACGATGGTGCGCAGCACGCCGAGTGCGCCGTGATAATCCATCGGCGAATTGTTGTTCATCAGCCGCGGCGCCATCTTGGTGATGTTCTCGTCGCGCTTTGACGTGACAGTCTTGATCCAGTCCGCCGGCGGCGCCGGCCAGTTGCCACCCATGCCGTCGAGCAGCGCGGCGACTGCCGAGCCGATATCGCCTACGACCGGCGCGGCGATCTCGACGTTCGAATCCATTTCCTTCGGCTCGATGTCGACCTGGATGAATTTCTTCGGCGCGTCGCCCCAGGCCTTGCCCTTGCCGTGCGACAACAGCCAGTTAAGCCGCGCACCAATCAACAGCACGACATCGGAATCCTTCAGCACCGTCGAACGTGCTGCACCGGCGCATTGCAGATGCGTGTCAGGCAACAGACCCTTGGCCATGCTCATCGGCAGAAACGGCGCACCGCGTCTTTTCGACAAAGCTGCGGATCGCCGCATCGGCCTGCGCATAGGCCGCGCCCTTGCCGAGAATGATCAGCGGACGCTTGGCACCTTTCAACACATCGAGGGCGCGCTTGATCGCGTCGGCGGCCGGAATCTGCGCCGGCGCCGGGTCGATCACCTTGACCAGCGATTGTTCGCCTTTGGCCGCGTCGATCGCCTGACCGAACAGCTTGGCGGGCAGGTCGAGATAGACGCCGCCCGGCCGGCCCGAGACCGCGGCGCGGATCGCGCGGGCAAGACCAATGCCGATATCTTGCGCGTGCAGCACGCGGAACGCCGCCTTGCACAACGGCTTGGCGATGGCGAGTTGATCCATCTCCTCGTAATCGCCCTGCTGCAGATCGACGATCTCGCGCTCGGATGAACCCGAGATCAGGATCATCGGAAAACAGTTCGTCGTCGCGTGCGCGAGCGCGGTGAGGCCGTTGAGAAAGCCTGGGGCCGACACCGTCAGGCAGACGCCCGGCTTCTTGGTCAGGAAGCCCGCGATGGCAGCCGCATAACCGGCGTTCTGTTCGTGCCGGAACGAGATGACGCGGATGCCCGAGGCCTGCGCCATGCGGCCGAAATCGGTGATCGGGATGCCGGGCACGCCATAGATGGTGTCGAGACCGTTGAGCTTGAGTGCATCAATGATCAGATGAAAGCCGTCCGTCAGCTCCGGTTCGGCCGCGGCTGCACTCTCGTCTTTGCTTTTTACTGCTGCATCAGCCATGAGAACTCTCCCTGAACTATACGCCTCTGTTGGGCGTTCGCGCGCCAACGCCTAATCCAAATAATCCGCGTATTTCGCCACGTGATCGGCGAGACCGAGCGCATGGTCGCGCACCAGACTTCCGGCACGTTCGGTATCGCGCACCTCGAGCGCTTCCATGATGTGCATATGATCGCGGATCGAACGGTCGGCGCGGTCCTGTTCGCCTATGGTCTTGCGGCGGATCATGCGCATGTGAGTGAACAGATTTTCCGCGAGATTGATGAGCGCGTCGTTGCGGCTCATGCGGATGATCGTCTGATGAAACTCGATGTTGACGTCGGAGTATTCATCGAGATGGGCACGGTGTTCGCCGCCGTGAAAGGTCGCAAACATCCGCCGCAGCGAGGCGATCTCGTCGTCGGTCGCGGTCTGGGTGATGAGCCGCGCCGCCATGCTTTCGAGCGCTGCCCACGCGGTGATCAGCTCGATCACCTCGCGCCGGTTCTTGCGCACCACATAGACGCCGCGCCGCGGCTCGGAGCGCACGAAGCCCTCACGCTCGAGCTGCGCCATCGCCTCGCGCACCGGGGTGCGGCTGATGCCGAAATCGGCGGCGAGCTTCCGCTCATCGAGCCTGATTTCGGCGCGGCTGCCATAGACGTCCATCGCCGCGATGGCGTTTTTCAACGCCGTATAGGCTTGCTGTTTAAGGCTTGACGGGCTGGCAAGCGGATCGACGGCGACACGACGCTCACCCGGCTGCGCAGCGGCAGAGCGGGCCTCTTGAGCGGCGGATTGGGTGCGATGCAGCACGGAAAGGCTTGAAGTCATTGTGGTATACATTATTCCAGCGAACCGGACGGCGCAAGAGCAGAGCGCCGCCAAGCCTCGTGACTAGCCACAACTTTTGGGCCCGCCAGTTGAATGTTGGCGGGCCCAAATCTCGAAATTCGAAGGCGGAGCCCCGAACGGGGCAAGCGCTTACAGTGTATTCGGCACTCAGCCTTTCGCCATGAACCTGTTTCGCATCGGCTTAAGCACGAACAGCGCCAGCGCCACGACAACGAAATTCATGATCGCGGTGATGACAAAGACCATGTGCCAGCTGCCGGTATGTGACTTGATTAAGTTGGCAACCGGCACCAGGAATGCCGACGTCCCTTTGGCCGTGTAGAGCAGGCTGAGATTGACCGTCGCGAACTTGGTGCCGAACGTGTCGGTGCAAGTCGATGGGAACAAGCTGAAGATCTCGCCCCAGGTCAGGAAGATCAGCCCGGCGAACACGACGAAGGCCCACGGTGCATGCCCGAGCGCACCGAGCAGCCAATAGGCAATGCCGCCGAGACCGAATGCGAGCGCCATAGTGTATTCGCGGCCGATGTGATCGGACACCCAGCCGAACAGCGGTCGCGCGCCGCCGTTGCAAACGTTGTCGACGATCAACGCCAAACTCAGCGTCGAAGCGCCGAACAGCAACACCGCGTTGCCGACATTGAAGTCCTTGGCGATAGGCGCGATCTGCGCGGTCGCCATCAGGCCGGACGCCGACACGATGATGAACATGATGTACATCAGCCAGAACACCGGGGTGCTCAGGACATCCAGCGGCGAGTAGCTGCGCGCGCTCTGCGCCACCTTTGGAGCCGCGGCACCCGCCGTCTCGCCCGGATCGGGCGCACGCACCAGCCAGGCGATGATGAACACGACGCCGCCCTGGATCAGTCCGAACCAGAAGAACGCGGCTTCATAACCGGCCGAATCGATGACCGCGCGAATGGGAATAACCGAGAGCGCCGCGCCGGCGCCGTAACCCGCCGCGGTCAGGCCGACCGCGAGACCGCGCCGATCGGGAAACCATTTGACCGCCTGACCGACGCAAGTCGCGTAGACCGCCCCACCTCCGGTGCCGCCAACGACTGCACCGAGATAAAGCATGCCGAGCGATTGGGCATAGGAATTGATGATCCAGCCCAGCCCCACCATGATACCGCCGAAGGCGATCACCAGCTTGGGCCCGCGGCGTGGACCGAGACTGTCGGCGATCCAGCCCTCGATCGGCGTCAGCCACGTTTCCAGCGCGATGAAGATCGAGAAGGCAAACTGGATCGACGCCAGCGACCAGCCATGCGCCTTGTTGATCGGGTTGACGAAAAGGGTCCAGCCGTATTGCAGATTGGCAATCAGCACCATGCAGATGATGCAGACGATGAGCTGTGTCCAACGTGTACTATCTGTCGCTACCGCGCGGGTATCAGCCGTTGTAGATGCGCTGGTCATCGTTCTCCGCCCTTTGAGTTTTATGTCACCTTTGCAGCAGATTTAGATCATTTCAGTGTCGCTTGGGAAACGAAATTAATCACCGCCGTGATGTCTAATAGTCGCAACCGACCGGGAACGAAGCGAGCGGTCAAATCGACCCAATAACCGGAACCTATGGGCGGATAGGGTAGATTAATGGACGCCCCAGATAAAAATTGTTCACGGATATGGGCGCGCTGCAAAATCATATTCTCCCGGGACCTAACCCGGCGCTCGCGCGTTTGCCCGCCGAGGAGCAATCGCATGTCTCACCCAAGCGTTCCGGCGTTAACAGCCCTCGCCGTACTTTTCGGCGTCACGGCCGCATGCGCGCAGTCGGCCAGCCCCGTCGAGGCTGTCGGGCCTGACGGCGCGGTTATTCAGCCCGTCCTTCAGCCGACGGCGCTCACGCCGGTTCAGCGGAGCGCGCTCTATAACATCGCGAGCCGCCACCATATTCACGCCAACGCCGGCGAAGTGACAGCCGCCGTCGGAGCGACGGTTCCACCCTCTGTCGAACTCGGCAATCTGCCCGAAGTGCCGACCCTCGTTGACGACCCCGACAACGTCCTCAAATACGCCACGGTCGAGGGCGACCTTGTCGTCGTCGATCCGATCCGCATGCGCGTCGTCGAAGTCATTCATCCCGGTGCCGGTCCCCAATAGGTGAGTTCGCCAACCGATTGCACCGCTGGGCGATTATTGCGACGTCGCACAGGGGCTGACTGGACATTGCGGCGTAGCGTCTCGCGTCGGCGTTTCGACACCATCCCAGCAAGACGATCGAGCCGCGAGCCATGAATCCGCAGAAGAGCGCCGTTCAGATAGTTCCCCTCGAGGCCCCTCATGAGGCGCCATTCTACATCTCGGCGACCCGGATCGCCGCCGGCGCACCGCGGACACTGAAATACGGCGACACGTTTGTCGTCATCGATAGTCGGGGCGACATCGCAGCAGCGTCCGGCCGGTCCGCCGGACTGTTCCACTTCGACACCCGCTACCTGTCGAGACTCGAGCTGTTCGTCAACGATACCCCACCGCTGCTGCTCGGCTCGAATCTGCGCGATGACAACTCGGCGCTGTTCGTCGATCTGACAAATCCCGACATCATGGCCGATCAGCACATCGTCCTGGAAAAGGACAGTGTGCACATTTTACGCACGGTATTTCTCTGGCGCGGCACGGCCTATCAGCGCCTGCGGCTGCGGAATTACGGCGAGCGGGCCGTCGACTTGAAATTGTCGTTTCGGTTCGAAAATGACTTTGCCGATTTGTTCGAGGTGCGCGGCGCGCACCGGGAGCGGCGCGGCACCGCCACTGCCAAGCTGCATGGCAATGACGAGGTCGTGCTGAGCTATCGCGGGTTGGACGCCAAGCTGCGACGCACGGCGCTGGCGTTCGATCCGCCGCCTGCGCAGCTTACAATCGACAGCGCGGTCTATGACATCCGGATCAACCCCGGCGAAATGCAGCCGATCTTTGTCGCAGTCAGCTGCGATCCGGCGCAGCCGAGACCGCTGCCATTTCTGCGCGGCCTGATCGCCGCGCGGCGTGAACTGCGCGACACGGCGCGCGACCGCACGGCGGTCGAGACATCCAATACGCGTTTCAACGAAATGCTGTGCCGCTCGGCGGCCGACCTCTCGATCCTGATGACCGACACGCCGCAAGGCCGTTACCCCTACGCCGGAATCCCATGGTTCTCGACGACGTTCGGCCGCGACGGACTGATTACAGCAATACAAATGCTGTGGTGGAGTCCCCTCGTGGCGAAGGGAGTGCTGCGCCGGCTTGCGCATTATCAGGCAAAGACTACCGACCCGCGCGCCGATGCCGAACCAGGAAAAATCCTGCACGAGATGCGCGGCGGCGAAATGGCGGCGCTGAACGAGGTTCCGTTCGGACTCTATTATGGCAGCGTCGACTCCACGCCGTTGTTTGTCCTCCTTGCCGGCCTCTATCTCGAACGTACCGGCGACATCGACACGATCGCCGAGCTGTGGCGAAACATCGAAGCCGCGCTGGCCTGGATCGACGGCCCAGGCGATCCGGACGGCGACGGCTTTCGTCGAATATCTGCGCGCAAGCGAACAAGGCCTCGCCAATCAGGGCTGGAAAGACTCGCAGGACGCGGTGTTTCATGCCGACGGACGGCTGGCCGAGGGCGGAATCGCACTCGTGGAAGTGCAGGCCTACGTCTACGCCGCCAAACGCATGGCGGCACGTTGCGCGCTGCGGCTGGGCTACGACGACCATCGCGCAAAAGCTCGACGGCGAGGCGCAAAAACTTGCCGAACGCTTCGAGGCGGCATTCTGGTGCCCGCAGATCGAGACCTACGCGCTGGCGCTGGACGGCGACAAAAGGCCTTGTCGGGTGCGGACATCGAACGCCGGACAAGTGCTGTTTACCGGTATTGCGGCGGCAGATCGGGCAACGCGCGTCGCGTCCGGCTTGCTGCAGCCGCATTTCTTTTCCGGCTGGGGCATCCGCACCGTCGCCGAGGGCGAAGCCCGCTACAATCCGATGTCTTATCATAACGGCTCGATCTGGCCGCACGATAACGCGCTGATCGCGCTCGGCCTGGCGCGCTACGGCGAGAAGCAGGCGATCGCCAACCTGTTTACCGGCATGTTCATGGCCGGCACCTACATGGATCTGCGCCGTCTGCCCGAGCTGTTTTGCGGTTTTCGGCGCCAGAAGGGACACGGGCCGACGCTCTATCCGGTTGCCTGCGCGCCGCAAGCCTGGGCAAGCGCTACACCATTCACGCTTCTGGAGGCGTCGCTCGGCCTGAAATTCGATCCATTCAGCAACGAGATCCGTCTGTGCAATCCGATGCTGCCGCCGTTCCTTGATGAAGTGGTCTTGCGCAATCTGCAGCTTGGCGATGCCAGCGTCGACCTGCGCGTGCGCCGCAATCGCGACACTGTCTCGCTGGATACCCCCCGGATTAGCGGCGACATCCGGGTTTCGGTGGTTTTCAGCTCCTAAATCGGCAGTCGCAAGCGAACACGCGCGGCGCGTGGGAACCGCGGAGACGGTTCCGGTTTAGTCATTCGGGAACTTGGTTCGGGAACTTCAACGGCATTGCTGGAGAAGCCATGCGCGGGTATCGGCAAATGACAATCAAGGCGGTTGCGGCCATCAAGGCAGTTGCGGCGGCAAGTTTGATCTTCGCGCTCTCCGCGGCGGCATCCACGGCTTCCGCGGACAATTCAAACGGTCCCGCCAGCACACCATCTGCTCCTGCCTCTTCCACCACCGAAGCAGCGCCAAACTCCAAAGTGGCGCCGCAGCCGAAACCGCAAGTAGCTCCGCAAGCGACACCTGAGATCACCGTCCTCAACAAGCACGAAGTCGAGGGCATTCTCGGCCGCGAAGTACGCAGCCCAACCAATGAGAATATGGGACGCATCGTCGACGTTTTGGTCGATCCAAGCGGCCAGGTCCGCGCCGCGATCATCGACTTCGGCGGCTTCCTCGGCGTCGGCAGCCGCAAGATCGCGGTCGACTGGAGCGCCCTGCACTTTCCGCCCCCTGGCAAGCCCGACGCCTTTGTCTCCCTCGAACTCACGCGCGATCAAGTGAAAGCCGCACCTGAATATCAGGATGGCAAGCCTGTCGTGGTGCTCGGCGCGCTTGGCAAGCTCGAACCCCTTCCCGAATAGCGCGCAGGGTGGTGGAGGACCACCACCCCGTTTTGATGGCGAATCGCGGTCACAGTTTCAAAAAGTGGAGAGCGACACTGCCCGCGAACCTGCCACGCCGTGCAAGTGACCCGTCGGAGCCGCTCGGCACCGACTCCACTAAGCAGACACCGGCTTCGCCGCCGCCTGAACATGGCAGGCCGCCGCTCCACCCCTCGCCGCGCAGCCTGCGCGGGCTCGACTGGTTCATTTTCTTCGTGGCCGATGTGCAAACCGGCTTCGGCCCATTCGTATCCGTCTATCTCACGACGCAGCACTGGACCCAGATCGACATCGGTCTCGTGCTTTCCGCCGCCGGGTTTGTCTCGCTGATCGGACAGATGCCGGGCGGCGCGCTGGTCGATGCGGCGCGCTCGGAGCGCAAAGTCGCCGCGATTGCCATCGTAGGGATATGCCTCAGCGCGCTCGGCTATGCGGTGCTGCCGATCTTTCCCATGGTGCTGTCGGCGTCGATCCTGCACGCTCTGGCGAGTTGCGTGCTTGGCCCCGCCATGGTGGCCATCAGCCTCGGCCTGGTCGGCCATGGCGGAATCAGCGTTCGGCTTGGACGCAACGCTCGCTTTGCCTCGATCGGCAACGGTCTCGCCGCCGCGGCAATGGGCGCCTGCGGCTATTTGCTTTCGGCGCGTGCAGTGTTTGTTGTCACGGTTCTGCTGCTGGTCCCGGCGCTCATCGCGCTTCGCATGATTTCCCCCACCGAAGTTGATCCCGAACGGGCGCACAGCGCGCCCGCAGCCCCGGCCGCCCCGCGCGCCAAGGAAGCTCGCAAGCGCACCCCCATCAAGCCCGGCGCGCTGATGCAAAATCGGACGCTGCTGATTTTTGCCGTCTGCCTGCTGTTGTTCCATCTTGGCAACGCCGCCATGCTGCCGCTGATGGGCAGCGCGCTGACCATGCGGTCGAGCCAGTGGGCGACGCTGTTGATCGCCGCCTGCATCGTCGTACCGCAAATGCTGGTGGCGGTGGCCTCGCCGTGGGTCGGGACGCAGGCGCAGCGATGGGGCCGTCGGCCGCTGCTGCTGATCGGGTTTGCGGCACTGCCGCTGCGCGGGCTTCTGTTCGCGCTGGTAGCGAGCCCGGTGCCATTGGTCGCCGTGCAATTGCTTGACGGCGTAACGGCCGCGGTGTTTGCCGTGATGGTGCCGCTGGTGATCGCCGATCTGACGCGCGGCACCGGGCACTTCAATCTTGGTCAAGGGATCGTCGGCACGTTCGTGGGTATCGGCGCGTCCATCAGTTCGACGCTGGCCGGCTTTCTCAGCGATCGCTTCGGCAGTCCCTGGGCCTTTGCCGGATTGGCGAGCATCGCGCTCGTGGGGTTCCTCGCCGTCCTGCTGCTGATGCCGGAGACGCGCCAGCCGGACGAAGCCGAATCCGATTAGGAGCGCACGCGGCAAGGGTAGATTTCGCTTGCGCGAGACCCACCCTCGACAAACAAAACAAGCTCGCGTTACAGCGCCGGCGCGTCGTCTGCGACCAACCGCAGGCGCGGCGCAACGCGATCGGCGAGGGTACGGTAGACTGACAGGTAATCCTGGGCCATGCGCCGCGCCGTGAAGCGTTTCTCAAACTGCTTGCGGATCTTGTCGCGCGACAGCTGTCCCAGACGGTCAACCGCGCCGATCGCGCCGTTCTCGTCCTCCACGACGAAGCCGGTGAGACCGTCATCGATGACTTCCGGCACCGAGCCGCGGTTATAGGCGATCACCGGGGTGCCACAGGCCATCGCCTCGATCATCACCAGGCCGAACGGCTCCGGCCAGTCGATCGGGACCAGCAGCACCATGGCGCCGCTCAAAAACTCGGATTTTTCCGCATCGCCGATCTCGCCGATATATTCGCTGTGCGAAGCCTTGATCAGCGGATTGATCTGTTCGTCGAAATATTCGCGGTCGATGCGGTCGACTTTGGCGGCGATCTTCAGCGGCATGCCGCAATGCTGGGCGATACGAATGGCGCGGTCGCAGCCCTTCTCCGGCGCAATGCGTCCGAGAAATGCAAAATAAGACGGCTTCACCGGCTTCGGCATCAATAGCCGCTCGGGCAGGCCGTGATGCACCGTACGCACCCAATGCGCCTGCGGCAGCGGGCGCCGCTGCGCGTTGGAAATCGAAACGACAGGCACTGATGAGAAGGTATCGAACACCGGCTGATGCTCAGGCAGGTCGAGCCGGCCGTGCAACGTGGTGACAAACGGCGTCGCCTGGCGGGAGAACAGCGAAAACGGATAATAGTCGAGGTGGCAGTGCAGGAAATCGAACTCGGAGGCATGCCGGTAGACGCGCTCCAGCATCAGCATATGCAACGCATTGGGATCGCGGACCGCGCCATCAAGCCGCAACGCTCGCGGCCACACCGCCTCGAGCCGCGCCGAAGTCTCCGAATCCCCGCTCGCAAACAGCGTCACGTCATGGCCGAGCGCGATCAGTTCCTCGGTGAGCCACGACACCACGCGTTCGGTTCCACCATAAAGCTTCGGCGGGATCGCCTCGGTGAGCGGGGCGACTTGCGCGATATGCATCGGTTTGACCCTTCTGATTTTAACTGTTGGGATTTTCCCGTGACAGCAAGTGTTCCCCAGCACTGCAACAACCACGAAGGGCGAAATTCGCTCAAAAAGGCGACGGAAGATATTTTTTCTGGAACCGGGAACTCTCAGGGTTCCCCAAACGTCAACAACAACGCACCCAAAAACAATTTTTCCGGAACGATGTGCGTTTGGCGCATCCCCAATTCAACAACAATTTTGCCATGCCAACGCCGCAATTCCGTCACCGCAACGAGCAGCAGAAGTGAAACGAATTTTTATCAATGGAACCGCGTCGAATCCCAACCGGTCGCGTTGTGATGCTGTGTGGGAACCTTCCGGGAGGGGCCCCGCTCGTTCGCCGGCGGAGACCAAAAAGCATGGACGACCTTTGCACTTACGCAAGCCGCCCTCTTGCCTTCATCTTCCGTTATCTACGTCAGCGGCCGTTCTCGCACCTCGCCATCCTTACCGCCGTGCTCGGCGCCGTGACCTGTTCGGTCGGCACCCAGTACGGCGTCAAGTTTCTGGTCGATACGCTATCGCGAGGCTTCGGCGCCGATGTCTGGACGGCATTTCTGCTGCTGGTATCGCTGATCGCGGCCGATAATCTGCTATGGCGCGTGGCCAGCTGGATCGCGAATTACACCTTCGTCGGCGTTACGGGCGATCTACGCCGCGACTTGTTCCGTCATCTCACGGGGCATTCTCCCAATTACTTCGCCGATCAGCTGCCCGGCATGCTGACGAGCCGCGTGACCGCCACATCGAACGCGATCTTCACTGCGGAGAACATGTTCATCTGGAATGTGCTGCCGCCCTGCGCCGCGACAGTCGCGGCGATCACGTTGGTCTGCACCATCAGTCTGCCGATGGCCGGCACGCTCGCGCTCGTTGGCGGCATCATGGTATGCGTGATGTTCCGCTTGGCGGCGGCGGGCCGCCCGCTGCACCACGACTTCGCCAGCAAGGCCGCGGCCGTGGACGGCGAAATGGTCGATGTCGTCAGCAATATGCCGCTGGTGCGTGCCTTCGGCGGCCTGCTGCGCGAGCATCGACGCTTTGACGCCACCGTCGGCCGCGAGCTCGACGCGCGGCGCCGCAGCCTGCTTTATCTGGAAAAGCTTCGCATCTTCCACGCCGTTGTCACGATCATGCTCACGCTCGGCCTGGTGGCCTGGGCGATCATCCTGTGGAATGAGGGCGAGGCGACGACCGGCGACGTGGTGCTCGCCTGCACGCTGTCGATTTCGGTGCTGAGCGCCACGCGCGACCTAGCAGTAGCGCTCGTTGACATTACGCAACACCTTGCGCGCCTTGCCGAGGCGGTGGCGACGCTGCTCGTGCCGCACGAACTGCGCGACCATCCCGAGGCCGAGCCGCTGGTCCGTCGCGGCGCCAGCGTCAAGTTCGAGCATGTCACGTTCCGTTACGGCGACGGCCAGCAAATCCTGGAAGACTTTTCGCTCAGCTTCAAACCGGGCGAACGCATCGGTCTGGTCGGCCATTCCGGCGGCGGCAAGTCGACGCTGTTTGCCCTGCTGCAACGGTTCTACGACGTCCAGCAAGGACGCATTCTGATCGATGGACAGGACATCGCCCGGGTCACACAAGAGAGTCTGCGCGACGCCATCGGCATCGTGCCGCAGGACATCTCGCTGTTCCACCGCTCGGTCCTGGACAACATCCGCTATGGCCGGCCGGACGCGACCAATGACGAGGTAATGGATGCGGCAATTGCCGCACGTTGCGATTTCATCGAAAAGCTGCCCGAAGGCATGCGCACCATCGTCGGCGAGCGCGGCGTCAAGCTCTCAGGCGGCCAGCGCCAGCGCATCGCCATCGCCCGCGCTTTCCTCAAGGATGCGCCGCTTCTGCTGCTCGACGAGGCCACATCGGCACTCGACAGCGACTCTGAGGAGATGATCCGCGAGGCTCTGGGCCGCCTGATGCATCATCGCACCGTGATTGCCATCGCTCACCGGCTCTCCACCGTGCGCAATTTCGATCGCATCGTCGTGCTGCAGATCGGGCAAGTCATCCAGGACGGCCCGCCCGATCAGCTGATGCGCCGCGATGGCCTCTATCGCGAGCTGGTTCAGCGCGAAATGGTTCGCTTGGCCGCCCAGGCGGCGTAGCCTCTCATTATGTGTTTGCCCGCTACTCGGCGGCGCGACCGAACGCAAGCTGGCGGCTGACAAGCTCCGCATAGAGACCGCCACGCGCGAGCAGTTCGGCGTTGGTGCCGGCCTCGACCAGGCGCCCGGCCTCCAACACCGCGATCATCTCGGCGTCGCGCACCGTCGAGAGGCGGTGGGCGATGACGATCGTGGTGCGGTCGCGCATCAGGTCGAGCAGCGCCTGGCGCACCTGCGTCTCGCTGATGGCGTCAAGATGCGAAGTCGCTTCGTCAAGGATCAGCACCGGTGCATTCTTGAGAAACGCGCGCGCAATGGCGACCCGCTGGCGTTGGCCGCCGGACAGTTGCACCCCACGCTCGCCGACCTTGGTATCGAGCCGCGCCGGCAGGCCGGAGACGAACTCGCGCAAGGCCGCGCGCTCCAGCGCCTGCATGATTTCGGCGTCGTCCGCGCCGGGTTTGGCCAGCGCCACGTTGGCGCGCAGCGTGTCGTTGAACAGATATGTGTCCTGCGCCACCAGTGCGATGCGGCCGCGCAGATCATCGAGCTTGAATTGGCGAAGATCCGATCCATCAAACGTAATGGCGCCATGCGTCGGATCCCAGAAGCGCAACAGCAGATTGGCCAGCGTGGTCTTGCCTGAACCCGAGGGACCGACGATCGCCAGCGTCGCGCCGGGACGAATGACGAGGTCGACCCCGCGCAGGACTTCGCGCGCCGTTCCCGGATAGTTGAAATCGACGTGCGCAATCTCGATTGCGGCTCCAGTGCCGGGCGCCGCCTGCTGCGCCGGCGTTCCAGGTCCGTCAGTGACCAGCACCGGCTCGTCGTGCACGGCACGAAGCCGATGCGCCGAGGCAAAGGTATCGGCGAGCTGGCGGCTGACATGGGCAATCTCAGACACCGGCAGGAACGCCGAGGTGGCGAGCAAAGTGAGCAGGGGAAGATACACGCCGTTGAAATGCCCGCCTGTGGCCAGCAATCCGCCGGTTAGGGCCACCGCCAACCCGCCGAACGCGGTCGCGGTTTCAAGCTGCACGTCCTGGATTGAAATGTCGTGCAGGACCCGCAGCCGCAGCGTCGCGCAGCTGCGCACAAGTTTCTGAAACTCGCCACGCCTGCGGGTGAGCGCCTGGAAGGCCGTAAGCTCGGCGAGCCCCTGGATCGTGTCGGCAACGTGCGCATTGAGCAGGCCCAAAGCCTCGCGCGCCGCGGCGCCGAGCCGGTCGATCCGCTGCCGCAGCAACACCGGCGCCAGCGCGGCAAACAACAGGAATGGCACGAGGACGATCGCAGCCGGCCAGGCGAATGCGGCAAGCGTCGCCAGCACTGCGGCCGGTACGATGATGGCGACGATCGCAGGGCCGACCGTGTGGGCGTAAAAGAACTCAACCGTTTCGACGTCCTGCGTCGCCAGCGCCACCAGATCGCCGGAGCGGCGGCGCAGCAGATAGCCGGGCGCCAGCGCGTCGAGTTTGCGGAACAGCGCGATGCGCATGTCGGCGAGCAAATGATAAGCCATGGCGTGGGCCTGCCAGGACTCGGCCCAATGCAGGATGCCGGCAAGCGGTGCGATGACGGCGAGCCAGATCAGAAGATCGCCGTAGGGCCGCCCGGTCTTGAGCGCTGCGACAATGAGGGCGCTGACGATGGCGACGCCGATATAGGCAGCCACACGGGCCGTTCCGGAGACGATGACAAGCGCGAGTCGCCGCCACCACGGCGCAATGAAGGCAAGCAGCGCGCGCGTGGTGCGGCCCCAATCCATCCGTTCGACGCGCAGAATGGAATCGTCGGCGGCAGCGCCCTGATCCGCCGGCAGCGCTTCCACCGTCGCCTCGACCTGCACGGCGCTTGGCGCCGCGAACGGCAGCGTGACGTCGCCGCGCTCCTCGGCCTGCGCCCCCATCAGCTGGCGATAGGAGCCGCCGATCCGCATCAACTCGCGATGCGTGCCGCTCTCGACGACGTTGCCGTGGTCGAGAACCAGGATGCGGTCGGCATCAATGACGCTGGACAGCCGGTGCGCCAGGATCAAGGTCGTACGGCCGGCCATCAGGCGATCGAGCGCACTCTGGATGATGGCTTCATTCTCGGCGTCGACCGAGGACAGCGCCTCGTCAAGGATGAGGATCGGCGCGTCGCGCAACAGCGCCCGCGCAATCGCGAGACGCTGGCGCTGCCCTCCCGACAGACGGAGCCCGCGCTCACCGATCACGGTGGCATAGCCCTGCGGCAGCGCGGCGATGAAATCGTACGCATTGGCGGCGCGCGCCGCAGCGTCGATGTCTTGGCGCGTCGCATCCGGCTTGCCGAGACGCAGATTGTCCTCGACCGTGCCATGGAACAGATAGGTGTCCTGGCGCACCACGGCGATTTGCGCGCGCGCCGCATCCGGATCGAGCGCTGTGAGATCAACGCCGCCGATGCGCACGCTGCCGGATTGCGGATCGTAAAGCCGCAACAACAGCGCCGCGATGGTCGACTTGCCGCTGCCGCTCGGGCCGACAATGCCGATGCGTTCGCCGGCCCTGACGTCGAGCGAAAGCCCGGCGAGCGCCTCGCCACGGCCGCCCGGATAAGAGAAGTGCACGTCTTCGAAGGCGATTGTCGGATCAAGCGGCGTCGTGGGCCGCGCGCCGCCCTTGGGCAAAGGCGCCTTCGCTTCCAGCAGCGCGTTGATCCCGATCGCCGCCGCCTGCCCCACCATGCCGTCGTGCAAGACGGTGCGGAAATCACGCAAGGGACGAAAAATCTCCGTGCCCGCCATCAGCACGATGAGCAGCGCCTGCAAGCTCATCATGCCATGGGTCACCCGATAGGCGCCGAGCGCAATTGCGGCGGCGGCGCCGACGCCGATGCCAACATCGATGATGCCGCGCGTGATCAGGTTGGTGGCGAGCATCCGCATCGTCGCAACGGAGAGCGCACGCGCCTTGTCGCCGAGCATGCGGCCGTATGCCGTGCTCTGGCCGAACGCCTTGAGCGTCGCCAGGCCCTGGATGGCATCGAGAAATTCGGCGCCGAAACTTTTCAGCGAGGCGCGGTGCGCGATGCTGACTTTTTGCTGGAATCTGTTGAACACCGCCGGCAGGACCAGACAGACCAGCGCAAAGCACAGCATCAATGCTGCGACCGGCACGTCCCACCAGCCGATGATGGCGAACATGGCGAGCGGCGTGAGCGCCGCGATGGCGAGCTGCGGTACGTATTGGCCGAAAAAGCTTTGCAGCTGCTCGACGCCATCGACCACCGACAGCATGACGCCGCCGGTCCGTTCGCCGGCGAACCACGCCGGCCCAAGCTCGGCGACCTTGTCGTAGAGCTTGAGCCGCAGCACCTCCTGCACGCGCGCCGCGGTGCGGTGCGCCACCATGGTGCGCTCGTGCTCGAGGTAAGCGCGAATGAGCACCACCGCTGCCACCGCCGCGGCCGGCCAGATCAAGGCCGCGGCCGGCGCACCGCGATAGACAAGCGCAATCAACGAGCCAAGAAATACGAACCGCGCCACGCCAACGACGGCCGCCAGCAAACCCATCAGCACGGTGGCGACGATCCGCCACCGCATCCCGCGGGTCAGCTGCCAAAGGCGTAGGTCGAAATACAAAGGCGTGTCCTCTGCACATTTAATACAGGCAACCGCGCAAGAATGCGAAGCCCTGGCCGTGCGCGCGGCGAACGTTGCTAGAACTGATTGTATTTACGGAAGAATTGCCGCTTCTGCCGCGGCCTCCGCCCGCTGCGATGGGGCATTTGCGGAAGATCAATTTCGCGTTGGTCAATCCAAGGCATAAAGGCGGCCGCACCAGCAGCTACCCCAATGGAATGCCGATGGAACCGGATGCCCGTAAGCGCCAGATTCTCATCTGGTATGTCCTCGCCGCAGTCTTTGGCGTGCTGCTGTTTCAGCAGTTCTGGTCGAGCTATTCGCTGGTCGAGACCATCTCCTACAGCCAGTTCGAAACGCTGCTCGATCAGAACAAGGTCGCGGACGTCACCGTCGGATCGGATTCCATTCAGGGAACGCTGAAGGAGCCGCTCCCTGATGGCAAGACGCAGTTTTATGCCGTTCGCGTCGATCCGCAGATCTTCGACAAGCTTGCCGCCCATCAGGTCGTGGTGAACGGAGCCGCCTCCGGCGGCGTGGTGCAAACCATTCTGTCCTGGGTCATCCCGGTCGTCATCTTCTACCTGTTCTGGATGTTCCTGTTTCGGCGCGTCGCCGAAAAGCAGGGCTTTGGCGGACTGATGACGGTCGGCAAATCGCGCGCCAAAGTCTTTGTCGAGACCGATACCAAGCTGACGTTCAAGGACGTCGCCGGTGTCGACGAGGCGAAATTCGAGCTGCAGGAATTGGTCGCCTTCCTGCGCGACCCAGCGTCCTACGGACGTCTGGGCGCGCGCGTCCCCAAGGGTGTCCTGCTCGTCGGCCCTCCCGGGACCGGGAAAACGCTGCTCGCGAAGGCGGTCGCGGGCGAGGCCGGCGTGCCGTTCTTTTCGATTTCCGGATCTGAATTCGTCGAGATGTTCGTCGGTGTCGGCGCCGCGCGCGTGCGCGACCTGTTCGAGCAGGCGCGCAAGGCGGCGCCTTGCATCATTTTCATCGACGAACTGGATGCCTTGGGGCGCAGCCGCGTTGCCGGACCGTTCAGCGGCGGAACGGATGAAAAGGAGCAGACGCTCAATCAGCTTCTCGCCGAGCTTGACGGGTTCGATCCGAGCGGGGGAGTGATCCTGCTCGCCGCAACCAATCGTCCGGAAATCCTCGATCCGGCGCTGCTGCGCGCCGGCCGGTTCGATCGCCAGGTTCTGGTGGATCGGCCCGACCGCAAGGGCCGCCTGGAGATCCTCGAACGTCCATGTTCGCAAGGTGCAACTGGCGCCCAACCTTGACCTCGGCGCCATTGCGGCGATGACGACGGGCTTTACCGGCGCCGACATCGCCAATCTGGTGAACGAAGCCGCCATCGTGGCAACGCGGCGTAACGCTACCGCGATCGACATCAACGACTTCACCGCGGCGATCGAACGCATCGTCGCGGGTCTGGAAAAGAAAAGCCGGGTCCTGAACGCCGATGAACGGCGGCGCGTCGCTTATCATGAAATGGGCCACGCGCTGGTGGCAGCGACCCTGCCGGGCGTCGATCCGGTGCAGAAGGTCTCCATCATTCCGCGCGGTGTCGGCGCACTGGGCTACACCATTCAGCGGCCCACCGAGGATCGCTTCCTGCTCGGCAAGACCAATCTGGAAAACCGGATCGCCGTTTTGATGGGCGGCCGCGCGGCGGAGCAATTGATATTCGATGGCGACATTTCCACCGGCGCTGCGGATGATCTGCAGCGCGCCACCGAAATCGCCCTCGAAATGGTAACGCGCTATGGCATGGACGAAAAAGTTGGCCAGCGCACCTATGCGCCGGAGTCGCAGCCCTTCATGCTGGCGCCTGTCGCCAATCACGTTCAGGCCGCGGAGATTACCACACGAGAGATCGATGTCGCCGTGCGCGACCTTCTGGCCAAGGCGCTCGATCGCGCCCATGACGTGTTGCAGGCGCGCCGCGCCGATTTCGAAGCCGGAGCGAAACTGCTGCTCGAGCGCGAGACGTTGACTGCCGACGACTTTCCCCCGATCCGCTCAAAATCCGCCGCGGAACCGCACTTGAGCGTGGTGCCGGCGGCAGTTTGACGGTCGAGCACGCCTACCCCGCTTCGGGCGCTGCTGTCCCTTCGATCTGAATGCGATAGCCGGACCGCACGTTCGGCCAATAGTCCCAGATCGCCTTGTGGTGGGTGCAGCGATTGTCCCAGAACGCAATCGAGTGCGCCCGCCAACGGAAGCGGCAGGTCCACTCCGGCTTGTTGCAGTGATCGATCAGAAAGCGCAACACCCGCTCGCCTTCGAGCGCCGGTAATTCGTTGATCTTCGCCGTGAAGTCGGTGTTGACGTAAATCACCTTCTTGCCGGTCACCGGATGTTTGATGATCACCGGATGGACCGAAACCGGAGTGCCGGGACCGAATACGCGTGTGCCGTCGTGAGTTGCGGTCAAACCGGAAAGATAGGACTTCATGCGCGGCGACAGCGCGTCATACGCCATGTACATGCTGGCAAACATGGTATCGCCGCCGCCATCGGGCGGAACCGTGTGATTGTAGAGAATGCTGCCGAGTGGCGGGATCGCCCCGCACGACTGATCGCTATGAAAGTTCTCGCCGGAGATCTGCGTCGAGGTTTCGTCGTAGTGGAATTTCCGCACGTACGGATTATCGGTGGTCTTGCTGATCGTCGATTTTCCGACGTGGCTGCCGAGCGGGCCGAAATAACGGCCGAGCCGGATTTGATCGTCGAAGCTGATCTTCTGATCGCGAAAGAAGATCACCTGGTATTGGACGAATGCCTGGTGCAGCTCCTCGACCTGCTTGTTCGGAAGCGGCTTGGTCAGATCGATATTGCCGATCTCCGCGCCGATATGCGGAGAAATCGGCTCAACCGTAATGGCTTCGTATCCCATCGTGTGTTCTCCGTTCTTACCGGCGCGGTTGGATTGTCCGCCGTCTCACTCGATCCTTTTTATCCCGGCATGGGCGATGACCTGCGTCCAGCGCGCCACGTCATCGCGGACGAAGGTGCCGAATTCCTGCGGACTCGAGGTTGCGACGTTCGTCGCCATCTTGTGCACCAGAGTCGACATAATGGCTATCGCTGGCGATCGCCCGGGTTGCGGCGTTGAGGCGATCGATCACCGCCGCCGGAGTGCCCGCCGGCACGAAAAGCCCCGTCCACGCGCTCACGTCGAAATCCGGCAGGCCGGATTTGGCGAGTGTCGGAATGTCCGGCGCAGCGGCGGACCGCTCCTTTGTTGTCACCCCGATGGCGCGCATCTGTCCGCTTTTCGCCAGCGGCAACGCATTCGGAATGGTTTCAAGCATCATCGAGACGCGCCCGGAGATCAGGTCCGGCACCGCGGCGCCGCCACCCTTATAGGGCACGTGCAGGATGTTGATCTTCGCCTCCTCCCCGAAGAGCTCGCCAGCAAGGTGCGACACCGAGCCGACGCCGGCCGATGCAAAACTGAGCTTTCCAGGATTTTTCCGGGCGTAGGCGATCAGCTCCTGCAGATTTTTCGCAGGGACCGACGGATTTATGATCAGGAGCAGCGGCAGCTTGTGCAAGATCCCAACCGGCGCGAGGTCGCGCGCCGGATCGTAGTGCAGATGCTCGTAAAGCGCCGGGCCGATGCCGAGCGTGCCGTTCGTGCCGAACAGGATCGTGTAGCCGTCTGGCGCCGCATGGGCGACCAGTTCCGCGCCGATCTGCCCGCCGGCGCCTGGCCGATTGTCAACCACGATCGGCTGGCCGAGGCCATCGCGACATCGAATCTGCAACGGCGCGGGCAAGCACATCCGACGATCCGCCCGCTGCAAACGTCACGATCATGGTGATGGGCCGCTTCGGGTAGACCGCCTCCTGGGCCCGCGCGCCGCTGGCGATCGCCAAGATTGAAAATACTGCCAGCAACAGCCGCGCCGGGAATGCTGCCATCGAGCCCCTCTCCTCTTGGTCGAACGCGGTCAAGCCCGCCCATTCGCCCGCATGTTACGAAGCCGCAAGACCCGAGACAAATCGGCGGACATCAGGCGGCGGTCCCTGAGGAGAAATCCGCGTCCTTGGTTTCCGGCCCCCAGGCGGCGCCGATGAAGATCAGCGCCGCGCCGACCACCACCAGAACCAGCACGGTGTATTTTGCCGGCATGAAGGCGGTCAGCGCCGACTGATAGAACACGTAGAACGCCGGCAGGATGATCGCGAGGCTGTAGCCAAGACCAAAGCCGGAAGCGCGTACGCCGGTGCGGAACCGCTCGTTGATATAGACGGTCGACAGCGCGCCGGGCGCCACGACCAGACATGTCGTCAATGTCGTCAGCCACAGGACCGTGGAAAAACTGCCCGGACCGGTGTTGATGAGCAGATAGTAGCACCACGTGCCGAAAATGGCGCTCAGCGCGCTCGTCACCATGAGGTAGGTGCGCCGGCCGACGCGCTGGCTGACGGCGCCGCCGACGATATAGACGATCGCCAATACGACGTAGGCAACGACCAGCACGAACGTCAGGCTGGGACCGCGCACGCCCATCTGTGTCACGAGCAGTCCCGGCATCACTGCGAGCGACGCGTTCAGGCACAGCCAGAAGCCAGTCATCACCGTGAATACCTGCAGGAAGCTGCGCAGGTTTTCGCCCTGGAACAACGACTTCAGCGGAGCCTTGGTGTGCGCCGCCTTCCGCCACAGCTCCGATTCATCGACCGAGCGCTGATAATAATAGGCAAGCCAGAACGCCATGGCGGCGCCGACCAGGAATGGAATCCGCCAGCCCCACTGCAAATACGGCGCACTGGGTCCAACGGCGGGCAGCACCAGCAACACGGCGAACGTCACGAGCGAAATCGCCGCGGTGCCAAGCGAGGCCGCACTCTGAATCAGCGCCCCGTACAAGCCGCGTTTCGGCTTCGGGCAGTACTCCATGGCAAGCGGGCTTGCGGACGTGTACTCGCCGCCGAGGAAGATGCCGTCGATCAGGCGCAGAGCGATGAAGATGTAGATGACCGCCGAGCCCCACTGCTGGTATCCCGGCAGCGCGGCGATCAGCAGCGTCACGATGGCAAAGCCGGTGACCGAAATGACGGTGGTTCGCTTGCGGCCGATGGTGTCGGCGAAGTGGCCGAAGATGAAAGCGCCGAGCGGCCGGCCGATCAGCGTTGTCGCGAAGATCATCGCCGAGGCGACCGCGGCTGTCGCCGGAGGGATGGTCTTGGGAATGAAATATGCGATCGCCGGAGCCAGCGCGATGATCGGCAGAAAGATATCGTAGTTATCGACGAAGAAGCCGATGAAGGCGCCCCAGACGGCGTGGCGTGCCTGCGGCGTCAGCGTTTCGGCTTTGCCGGTGCCGGTCGCGCTGTAGTCCTGCTGCAATGTGGACATGGTGTTACCTTGCCAGATCGATCTTGCCGGCCGCTTCCAGTTCGACCAGCTGATTGCGCGCCTGCTGGGCCAGATAGCGGCGCATCCGGATCACCCCGGCATCGTGCTGATAAAGCATTTCAAATTTTTCGAGGCCGGGCCGCAGACCGGCGAGGATTTCGCGATCCTGCTCGAGCACATGCCAGTGCCGCGCCTCGATGTTGGTCTTGTAGAGGAAGCGCCAGGCGTCGCGCTGCCAGCCGCTGACCTTGCGGGTGCGCCAGAAGAATACGCACATCGTGTCCTCGTCGATCGGCGTGCCGAAGCCGATGATGCCGAAATTTCCGCCCGGCCCGCCTGACGGCGGATAGGGAATTTCCAGCCGCACATAGAGCGCGCCGTCATCGACCAGTTCGCTCCAGTCGAAATTCACGTCGCGCTGCCCGGTCTTCTCGAAGATGAAGCCGTGCGGCGTGTCGCGCGTCGCGAAATGCGCTTCGGTCTCGCCCTGATACATCGTGTGCGAATTGGCGTGCAGGAATGTGCCGTGCATCGGGTCCATCAGATTGTCGAAGGCATAACGCCACGGCATCTGCCAGTCGGCATAACAAAGGAACTGCGAATATTCGGGAGCGGCGAGCTGTTCGGGCGGCTCGAAGGCCGGCGCATTCTCATGCAATGCATCGCCGAACCAGACAAAAATGGCGCCCGCCACCTCGCAGGACGGATAGGTCTTGACCGCCTTCTTGCCCTCGAGCGGACAGCCTGGCTGGCCCGGAACGGCAAGGACCCGGCCATCGGGGCCGACTTCAACACCGTGGTAGTTGCAGCGCAGGCGGTCGCCCTCGTTGATGCCGCGCGACAACGGCACAGCGCGATGCGGGCAGCGGTCGTTGTGAACGTGGATGACGCCGTGGGCATCCCGCCACAGCACCAGCTTTTCGCCGAGCCGTGTCAGGCCGAGTGGCTTGCCGGACGCTTCGACAAAGCGCGACGGCAGTACCGGCCACCAGCGATTGCGCAAGCCGGTGCGCAGATAGGCCTGCACCTGCTGATCGTTTGGGCCGGGCGTGTTGGTGCGGGGACGGTCAAGAGTGACGGTTGACATGTCAGGCTCCGAGCTCGTGCATCACAGCGGTGAAATTCTGTTCGGTCCACTTCGTGCCGTCGGGCGGGCGTACCCGCGAGGCGTTGAGTCCGGCAATCACTTCGTCAAGCTCGCGCGCGCCTTTGGCGAAAATCGACTCGATCGCATTGGCAAGCTCCTGCTGCCATGCGGTCGGCTCCTGCGTCCGCGTCTGATGCGGATCGAGATACGGATACTGATAGGTCATCTGATCCTCCGGATCTGTCGTACGCGCTTCGACTTGGTCTTGTTGAACTCGGTGAAGTTGTCCATGCGGCGTTCCTAGATGTCGAGCAGCAGTTGCGGGCTGCGCGCGCGGGACACGCAAACCATCATCGACTGGTTGGCGGCGCGTTCGGTCTGCGACTGGATGCTGTCGCGGTGATCGACTTCGCCGCCCAGCACGCGCACTTCGCAAGTGCCGCAGATGCCCTGCTCGCACGAGCACGGCACTTCGATGCCGGCATCGTGCAAGGTCGCCAGCACAGTCTTGTCCGGCGGCACCGTAAGCGTGACGCCAGAGGCCTGGCACACAACTTCGAAGCTGCCCGACGTTTCGTCGGCGGGCCGGTTGCGCGGCGCGAACCACTCGAAGCGGATGCTGCCCTCCGGCCATCCGGCGGTCGCTTCTTCAACTGCCAGCATCAGCCGCTCCGGACCGCAGCAGTAAACCAGCGTATTCGGCTGGGCGTTGGCGAGCCGCGACGCGACATCGAGCCGCGTGCCCGCGGCCGAGCTGTGCAGGCTGAGCATGCCGCCGAGCGCGCGAATTTCATCGAGGAACGGCGCCTCGTCGTCGTGGCGGTTGCAATAGAGCAGCGCCCACGGCTTTCGCGCCGCGTCTGCCGCCCGCATCATCGGCAGCAGCGGCGTGATGCCGATGCCGCCGGCGATGAACAGATAATTCTCCGCGTCGTCGAACGCGAAATTGTTGCGCGGCGCACTGATGGTCAGAAGCTCGCCGGGGCGCAGCTTGCGATGAATGAATTGAGATGACAGGCCGCCGCCCACCGAGCGGATGGCCACGCGATAGTGCGACGTGTCGCCGGCATCGCCGCACAGCGAATATTGCCGCATCACGCCGTTGGGCAGGTGCAGGTCGATGTGCGAACCCGGTTCGAAACTGGGCAGCGGCGCGAGGTCGGGCGCGGTGAGGTCGAGCGAAAGCACGCCGGCAGCCTCCCATCGCATCGAGCGCACGCGCACCTGCATGGTGGCGGGAGCCTTGTTCGCAGCCACGGCTTTCATGGCTTCGACCTGCGCTGTGTCGATGACGCTCACGGTTTCTGTCCTGCTGCACCCGCCGGTGGGCCTGCAAACTTCTGGCCAAACGGCCCGATCGCCGTCATGTCGATCTCGATCATCTGCGGCCCGGGCGCGGCGATGGCGCGATCGAGCGCAGCTTCGAAATCCTCGATGCGGGCAATGCGCACGTGCGGCAGGCCGACCGACTGGCAGACCAGCGCGAAGTCCGGCGTCAGTATATCGGCATACATCCGCCGGCCCTCGTACTGCGCATCCTGGATGTTGCGGATAACGCCATAGCCGCGGTCGTTCATCATGACGTAGACAACGTTGGCGCGAGATTCCATCGCGGTGGCGAGTTCGCCGATCATCAATTGCGCGCCGCCATCGCCGAGGAGCGTCATGGTCTTGGCTGCAACGCGCGCGGCGGCTGCGCCGATGCCCATGGCGATGCCCTGACCGATGCCGCCGCCGAGCGCGTGGACGCCGAGCCGCGGCTCGGCGAGGCGCACATAGCGGTTGCCGAACGTGCTGTTGGAGACCGTGACGTCGCGCACCCACGGATGGCCGTCACGCTCGACGCGCTTGCTCAGAGCATCGGCCAGCGGAGCATAAGGGCCGAGCGCCTTGCGCAACGCGGCTTCACCGTTGGCGCGGGCCGTCGCCGATATCGGCGAGGAAAGACGGATCGGTCGCAAGCTTGTCCGGCAGCCGCGCCAGCAGGCCCTCGAGCGCCAGCCGCGCGTCGCCGGCGATGAACAACTCCACCGGATAGTTGCGGCCGGCCTGCGACGGATCGGCGTCGATCTGGACAAGGCGCGGCAACCGCATCTTGTTATTCTGTGTCTCGTTGCCGCGCAGTCGCGAACCGACGACGATCATCAGATCGGACTTGGCGTAAATCTGCTCGGCTTCCTTCGTCATGTTGAACGCGCCGAGGCTGTGGGCATGGCCCTCCGGCACCACGGCGCGGCCGTTGGTGCTGGTGACGATGCCAAGTCCGCGCTCGGCGAGCGCCGTCGCCGCCGCGGCCGCGCCGCGCGCGCCGCCGCCGAGCCAGAGCATCGGCCGCTTCGCCTGCCGCACCATGTCGGCAAGCGCGTCGAGTCGCGCCGGGTCGGGAGTCCGCAGCGCAATGACCGGCATGCCCGCGATTTTTTGTGCCGCGACCTTCAGGCGCTGCACGTCCACTGGAATTTCCAGCGTGACCGGCCCGGACGGCGCAGTCAGCGCCACGGTCGCCGCCTCGAGCAGTGCGTCGACGGCGCCGACCGGCTCGCGAACGCGGATATAATGTTTGCTCACGGCTTTCAGCATGTCGGGCTGGCGCGGCACGTCGTGGATCGCGGCGCGATCCTGGTCCATGAACTCGCGGTCGATCTGCGTGGTGATGTGCAGCACCGGCGACCCGGCGGTGAGCGCCTCGACCTGCGAACCCGCCGCATTGCCCGCCGCCGTACCGGTGCTGGTGATGACAACGCCGAGCGACCGCGACACGCGCGCAAAGGCATCCGCCATGTTCATGGCGCCAGCCTCGCCGCGCGCCGGCACGAACCGGATGCGGCCGTGGCGGCCGATGGCGTCAAGGATCGGCATGTTGTGGATCGAGATGACGCCGAACACCGTCGTCACGCCCATGTCGGCCAGTGCGGCCGCGATGGCGTCGCCGACCGGATACTCGGTCGCCGCCGGAGCAGCGGCCGCGGCGCGCGTGCGAGTCATGAGATCCTGGTTCATCGAACAAATACCTTTCAGATGGAGCGCGACACGCCGCCCGAGATTTCGAGGCTTGCTCCGGTGATGTAGCTCGCCGCGCGCGAGCCCAGAAAGACGATGGCGCGCGCTGGCTCGTCGGGATCGCCGAGCCGGCCGAGCGGAATCTTCTTTTCGGCGGCGAGTTCGCTCATCCATTGCGCGCGCGATTGCGACTGGTTCGCGCGCGCCTCGAAACGGCGCTGCCACTGCCCGGAGTTGATCAACCCGAGCAGCACCGAGTTGACCCTGATGCGCGGCGCGAATTCGCTCGCCAGCGACTTCAACAAGTTATGCACGCCGGCACGCGCGGCCGAGGTGCAAACCATGTGGGGCTCCGGCTGCATCGACAGCAGTGAGTTGACCGCCACGATCGCCGGCCGTTCGCTTTTCTCAAGCAACGGCAGGAACGCGCGGATCGGCAAAATCTGGCTGAAGAATTTCAGTTCGAGCTCGTCGCGCCATTGCGCGTCTGTGGTGCTGGCGAAGGTCGAGACCCGGCCCTGGCCGGCATTGTTGACGAGGAGATCGACCTTGCCGCCGCCCCATTGCGCGACCTTCTGGGCGAATGCATCGAGCTGCGCCCGATCGAGCACATCGCAGCGTTCCGCCAGCAGCGCGTCAGTGTTCGGCGGGACAAGCTTTTCGACCGCCGCGGCGAGGCGCGCTGGATCACGGCCGCAGATCGCCACACGCGCGCCGTCGGCCAGAAGCATGCGCGCGGTCGCGAGCCCGATGCCGGAACTGCCGCCGGTGACGACGGCGATGCTGTTGGTCAGGCCAAGGTCCACGATCGCTCTCTCGCGTTGCCGTTGGCGCCGTCCGCCTGCCCGTCGCGGCGGCCCGACCCATTGGTTTGCAGCGCGTCGTGCCAGCCAAGACGCATCGATATCTCGCGCGCCGCCTCTCTGACGGCGGCGCCGATCTGCGCGCGGCGCTCGGCGCCTTCGAACTGGGCCGTCTGTCCGGTCACGTTGCATGCGGCGACCGGGGCATTGGAGACATCATATATCGCCGCCGCCACGGAGCTGATGCCGGCTTCGTAGTTGCCGTCGCTCCAGGCCAGCCCGAGCGCGCGATCGGCGTCGAGTTGCGCGTGCAATTGCAGCGGCGTGACCGGCGTCTGCGGCGTCACCGGCCGCAGGTCGAGGCCGGCGTAAAGACGATCCACACGCTCGCGCGGCAAATTGGCCAGGATGATGCGGCCCATATTGGCGGCGTGAGCCGGCAGGCGACTGCCGATCCGGATATTGCTGGCAAAGGCGTGGTTCGGGACGCGCCGAACCAGATAAACGATCTCCGTGCCATCGAGCACGCCGAGATGCGCCGACAGTGTCAGCGTCGCGGCAAGGCGCGTCAGCACCGGCACCGCGGTCTGGACCAGGTCTTCCGAGAAGAACGCCTGCGCGGTGAGCGTGATCAGGCCGACGCCGATGCGCCAGCCCTCGCCTTCGCTGCGTGGCTCGATGAAGCGCTCGCTTTCCAGCGCGTGCAAGCAGGCGGAGCAGCGTCGTTCTGTTGATGCCGAGTTCGCGCGCGGTGCGCGACATGTTGGTCACGGCATCGCCTTCGGCAATGTGTCGCAACAGCCGCGCCACGCGCTGCACCGGCGGCGAAGCGTAGAGGTCGTCCTTCGACTCTGGTGCGTCTGTTTCAGACATCAGCCATCGCATCCATATTTCGGGCAAGCAGGGCGGCCAGAGCGTCAGGTTCTTCCTGCGGCACCGCATGCCCTGCGTTGGCGATTTGGTGAAATCCGGCCGGGTGCGGCAGCGCCGCATGAAGTTGAGCGGCATTCGCCGGCGGCGTGATCTGATCGCGCGTGCCGACGGCGACCATCACGGGAATGCGGATCGCCTTTACGTCCGCCAACAGGCGGCCGGCGCCAAGCGCGTGGACCGCCTGGATGTAACCGCGCGGATGCACCGCGCCCATGGCTTGTTCGACCGCGGTAACGACTTCGGGCCGCGCGCTCGGATCGCCGACCAGACGGGCCGCGCGCTTCCTGGCGAAGGCAGCCGGACCGAGTTCGTTGATTTCATCGATGCGCGATTGCACGCCGGCCGGCAGTGCTCCGCCCGGCTGCACGCCGTAGCCCAGCGCCGGCGAAATCAGCGCCAGCGCGCTGACGCGGTCCGGATAAGTGGCAGCAAAGCATCCAGCAAACAACGCGCCCAGCGAATGACCGGCGAGCGCGATACGCGGCAACTGAAGAGCGTCGAGAAATTTCGCCAGCACATCGGCGTAGTCGCGCGGCGTCGGCATGTCGGCGGCAAGCGGCACTGACGCGCCATAACCGGGCGCATCCCAGGCAATGACATTAATGGTGGCCGGCATGGCCTTGGCCAAGGCCGCGAAGCTTGCGGCGTTACTACCGATGCCGTGAAGCAGGACAAGCGTCGGCGCAGCCGCGGCGCCCGCGCGGCGCAGAAAACCGACACCTCCAACGACTTCACGCTTCAACCCGTCGACCATGTCCTGCCCTGTCATGGACGCGCTTATTGCATGTCAGATATGTTCTTATTTGAACTGACTGTTCTGTTAGTAGACAATCTGACGTGTCATGTCAAGGCCGTTAAGAATTCCCTAAAGATCATGGACTTGCAAGGTTATCCACGACTAGCAGTGACCGTGTCGGACTCCGCGACAGCGGAATGGCCTAGCTATTGCCACCGTTGTTTTCATATAGTATACGGCGTTTAGCATACGAAACTATCTTCTGGTTTCCGCCATGACACAAGAGTTCGGAATGAAGGACGCTATCGCTGTAGCGGCCGCGGAGACCGCGGCCGATGAGCGATATCTCGTTCCGGCGCTCGTTCGCGGCCTCGGCATTCTCAGCATGTTATCGGGCGCGGACAACAAACCGACGCTGTCGGAGGTCGCGGCGTCGCTCGGCGTGACACGCTCCTCCGCCTATCGCCTGCTCTATACGCTCGGCCATCTCGGCTTCGTCGAATACGACTCGCGGGCGAAAACCTATGCGCTCGGCCCGCAGGTGCTGGCGCTCGGCTACGGCTACCTGGCGTCGCGCGACATCCCAGCGGTGGCGCTGCCGCATCTGGAACGCCTGCGCGACCGCACCGGATGGTCGGCGCATCTTGGCGAATTGCACGGCCGTGACGTGGTTTATCTGGCGCGGGTCCCTACCCGCCGCCTCGTGTCGAGTTCGGTCCATATCGGCACACGCCTGCCGGCGCATGCCACCACCATGGGACGCATCCTGCTGTCCGGACTCGCGGACGACGAAATCCGCGAGCGTTATCAGGAAGACATGGAGCGGCCGCGCGATCTCTCGCCTTACAGCAGCGTCTCGGCACTGTTGGAGCAGATTGCAGTCGATCGCGTGAACGGGGCTGTGATTCAAAACTCCGTCTACGAACAGGGCGTCGCCAGCGCTGCGGCGCCGATCCGTGACGTCACCAATCGCATTGTCGGCGCCATCAACATCTCGGCGGTCGCCGCGCTGATTTCCGAGGCCGAACTCAACGGCCCGCTGAAAGACGAAGTTGTTGCCGCAGCCGCGATGATCTCGCGGGACCTGGGCAGACAGAACGCCCAATAGCCGAACGAACTGGAAGGCCGGCAGGACGCCGGGCAAATGAACTCAAGATCACCGAACAAACAGGAGAGAAACGATGGATGACATTACCCGCAAACAGCCCAAACGGTCCTGGGATCGTCCCGAAGGTGCAAGCTACGATGCGTGGATGAACAGCCGCGTGGCACGCGTTGCCGATCGCGCTTATGACTGGAACGCGCTGAAATTTCAGGCCGACTACGATCCGAAATACCGGCGCGCGCAGAAGCGCTTCATCGGCACCGGCGGCACCGGCGTTGCCAGCGATTCCTCGGTGGTTCCGGCGGAGCATTTCACGCTGTCGAACATGATCCTGCCGCCTGGCGCCGAAGGCCCGATGCATCTTCATACCGACGCCGAAGAAGTGTTCTTCGTGCTGCGCGGCAAGATCAAGGTCATGACCGAGAAGGACGGCGAGCGCTGGGAAGCCGTTCTGGGCGAGCGCGACTGTGTCTCTGTGCCGCCGGGCGTCTATCGCGGTGAAATGAACATCGGCGAAGAGGAAGCGATCATGATGGTCATGATTGGTTCGCCGAAGCCGATCACCCCGACCTACCCGCCGGAGCATCCGCTCGCCAAGGTGAAGCGCTAATTCTCATGCAAGGTCGGCTAAAGTCTCAGATGTCATTGCGAGGAGCGAAGCGACGAAGCAATCCAGATTGCCTCGACGCACTGCAACCCTTCCTGGATTGCTTCGCTTCGCTCGCAACGACGGCTTAAAGGTGGATCATGGCGTTGATGCGGTATCGATGCGGTCGTATTCGGCGTTGCCGACATGACGGAGGCGACGCGCTTCCTAGACGATTGGGGCGTGTCGCGCGAACAGGCGGACGCGGACAAGCTCGTCTATCGCACACGCGACGGCGCGGAAGTGATCGTCCGGCCCCACGACGCGCCTGACCTGCCCTCCCCGATCGAGGCCGGCAACACCGTCCGCGAAGTCATCTGGGGCGCCGCCGATGCGGAGGAACTGGAAAAGACGCTCGACGCATTGCGCGGCCTGCCGGGCTTCCACGTTCGCGCCGATGGGCTGCCGCGCGTAACCGACCCCAACGGCATGAGTCTCGCCTTTCGGGTCACACGGCGAAAGCCGGTTGTCGTCAAGCCGACCGGCACCAACGCGCCCGGCTCGCATCAACGCGTCAACCAGCGCTCGCCGGTGCACGAGCGCGCCCATCCGATCAACATCGGCCACGTCGTCCTGTTCGCCGACGATTTCGCGGCGATGCGGTCGTTCTATACGGAGAAGCTGGGCTTCGCGGTCAGCGATGAATATCCCGGCCACGGCGTCTTCATGCGCTGCCAGAAAGTCGGCGATCATCACAATCTGTTCGTGCTCAACCGCCCGGGCAAGCCCGGCATCAATCACGTAGCCTTCACGGTCACCGACATCCACGAGGTGATCGGCGGCGGCATCGCCATGAGCAAAAAAGGCTGGAAAACCGAGATCGGCCCGGGCCGCCATCCGATTTCTTCGGCGTATTTCTGGTATTTCGAAAATCCGCTTGCCGCGCCGCTCGAATACTACGCGGACGAGGATTTCTGCACCGAGGACTGGAAGCCCGGCACCCACGAGCGCAAACCCGAACTGTTTGCCGAATGGGCGATCGTCGGCGGCATCGACGGCAAGACGCGCCGGCAGATGGCCTCGATCGACCAGAGCGGCCGCGGCCATGCGTAGGAACGCGCGGCATACCGGATTGTCGTCATCCCATGCAGCCTGAAATCAGACGCATCGTGGCTGTCGAAGCCCATCGGCGGCGCACAGGACGCTGTCCGGTGTGCGTGCACTCGCTCGGCACCGGCGAGAGCTTCACGATCGAGCCTGCCGACGATGGCTTTTACGACGTGTCATCAGGACTGCGGGTTCGTATCGATGGCGATAAGATCGTCGTGCCCTCGTTGCAGGCGACCGTAGACTTTGCGCTGACAGACGACGTCGGCTTCGGCGGCTACGACCATTCGAGCGACGAGCCGTTTTCAGGCCGCGCCGGCGGCGGCGCTTCGGTCACGCTCTACAGCCGCGACCAGCGTGACTTCTTTCAATATGCCGTCGTCGCAGCGGGCGATCAGGTCTGAGGGAAGCGGCGCACATGACGACCCAGAGATTTTTCGGCAAACGCATCATCGTGACAGGAGCTGGCCGAGGACTCGGCTTTGCTTTCGCCGAGCGCCTTGGCCGCGAGGGCGCCAGCGTCATCATCGCCGAAATCGATCCGGCGCTTGGCGGCGAAGCCGAACGCAAACTGAAGGCATCCGGCGTCGAGGCGCGCTTCGTCGAAACCGATATTTCCTCGGAAGCCTCGGTCGAAGCCATGGCGCAAGAAGCCGCGAAAGAATTGCGACGGCATTTTTGGTCTCGTCGCCAACGCGGGCTGGGCCAACAACGTCGGCGGCAAGGCCTATGACCAGATCGCGCCCGAGACTTGGGATCGCATGATGGCGATCAACGTGCGCGGCACCTGGCTCACTGTCCGCGCGGTCGGCCCGCGGATGCAGGAAGGCGGCGCGATCGTCACTTTATCCTCTGACAGCTATTTATTGGGGCGCACCGAACCTCCTGCATTATGTCACCAGCAAATCGGCGCTGGTGGGCATGACGCGATCGCTTGCCCGGGAGCTGGGGCAGCGGAAGATCCGCGTGAATTGTTTGTTACCCGGCCTGACCGTGGTCGAGGCGACCAAAGAAATCCCGGAGACGCGCTGGAACGACTACGCCGAACGCACCATCCTCAAACGCAAACAGCAACCGGACGATCTCGACGGCGTCGTGGCATTTCTGCTCTCGGACGATGCCAAATACATCACCGGGCAGACGCTCGCGGTGGACGGCGGGTTTTCTCTGCATTGACGGCATGCACGGACAGACGAGGGGCACAATATGGCAGGTCTGAAAATCGGAATAGCCGGCGGCGGCGTTGGCGGCATGGCGGCGGCGATCGCGCTGATCAAGGCCGGACATCAGGTCGAAGTGTTCGAACAGGCGGCCGATTACAAACGCGTCGGCGCCGACATCAACCTCACCCCGAATGCGGTCCATGCGCTCGACGGGCTTGGCGTGGTCCCGGCGCTCAAGGAAACCGCGGCACGGCCGACGCATCGCATCAGCCGCATGTGGGACACCGGCAAGGAAACCTCCCGGCTTGAAATGGCGGACGAAGCCGAGCGGAAATACGGCGCGCCGCAGCTCACCATTCATCGCGCCGACCTGCTCGATGCGCTGCGGCGGCAGCTGGACGAGTCCGTCGTCAAGCTCGGCCATCGCATCGAGACAATCGACTGCGATGCGACAAATCCGCGGATCCGTTTTGCCAACGGAGCGGAGCGCGAGTTTGAACTGCTGATCGGCGCCGACGGCATTCATTCGCCGACCCGCACGGCGTTGTTTGGTCCCGAACATCCGCAATTCACGGGACTCGTCTCCTACCGTTCCGTGGTCGACCGCGCCAAGCTGTCGTTGCCGAACCTCGATGCCTTCACCAAGTGGTGGGGCCCGACGCCGGACCGCCAGATCGTGACGTTCCCACTCAACCGCGGGCGCGAGACATTCGTGTTCGCCACGACCGCGCAGCCGGACTGGCGCGCCGAATCGTGGACCATGCCAGGCGATGTCGAGGAGCTGCGCCGGGCTTATGCCGACTTTCATCCCGAGGCGCGGGCGCTGCTCGACGCCTGCGACAGCGTCACCAAATCCGCCCTTTACATCCGCGATCCGCTGCCGGTGTGGTCGCGCGGCGCGGTGACGCTGCTTGGCGACGCCTGTCATCCCATGGTGCCGTTCATGGCGCAGGGCGCATGCATGGCGATCGAGGACGCCGTCGTGCTCGGCAACGCGCTGGCGGGCATCGGCCGTTCCGACATCGGCATGGCGCTCAAGCGCTACGAGGACGCGCGCAAGGAACGGACCGCGCGCGTGCAGATCGGCTCGCGCGGCAACGAGTGGCTGAGAGAAGGCGGCAACGCCGATTGGGTCTATGGCTATGACGCCGGCGCGGTGAAATGGGAAACAGCACATGCATAATCACATGCATAATAATGAGCGATCCACTCTGACGCGGCGCGCCGCGCTCGGCTTGATGGCCACCGTGCCGGTCTTGCGTACCACGTTGGCCCGCGCCGACGCAGTGCCGGACGCCTTCCCGAAACGGCCGATGACATTGGTGGTGCCGTTCAGCCCGGGCGGCCCCGTCGACGTGCTTGGACGCCTGCTGGCGCAAGACTATCAGGCGCGGTCCGGCCGGCCGGCGATCGTCGAAAACAAGACCGGCGGCGCCGGCAATATCGGCATCGAAGCCGTGCAGCACGCGGCCGCCGACGGCGGTACGTTGCTGCTGATACCGGCCGGCAATCTCACCATCAATCCGACGCTGATGCCGAGCCTGCCCTTCAATGTCGAGCGCGACTTTGCCCCGATCTGCATGCTGGCGAGCGCACCTAACGTGATCGTCGTTGCACCAAAGCTTGGCGTGACGTCGATTGCGCAGCTCATCGCGAAAGCGAAGTCGGGCAAACTGAGTTTCGGCTCGCCCGGCGTCGGCAGTCAGCTCCATCTCGCCATGGAGCTCTTTAACGAGATCACGGGCGTCAATATCGTCCACGTGCCTTACCGCGGTTCGCCGCAGGCGCTGGAAGATTTGCTCGGAGGCCACATCGACGTGCTCGCCAGCAACCTTCCGTCAGTGATCTCCGCCATCAAGGCCAAGATTGTTGTGCCGCTCGCCATGACGACGGCGGACCGAAGCCCGCTCGTGCCCGACGTTCCGACGCTGGCGGAAGCCGGCGTTAAAGGCATCGACGTCACCTCATGGTACGGCATGCTGGCTCCGCACGGTATTCCGACAGCGACGCGGGACGCCATCTTCACCGTCACGCGCGACGTGCTCGGCACCCAGACCATCAAGGACAAACTGCTCGCCCAGGGCCTGACCGTCACCATCGAACCGCCCGACCAGTTCGCCGCGCGGATCACGCGCGAAACCGCGCTATGGGCCCGCGTCATCAAGGCGCGCAATATCAGTGTGCAGCAGTAAAAGGGTCGAGCCCGGTCGATCGCAGCACGAATGTGCACCAGCGCCAAGCGATAGTGGATAGACTAGATTGCTGCCGCTTTCGCATGGGGCATGAGGAAATCCTCAAGCTCCTTGATGACCTCGTCGAGCGGCGGCGGTTCGGCTCCGATAGTCTGGCCGAAGGATTTCCAGAGCTTCTGCTTTACAGGATCAAGGGCGAAGGCCTCGGCGAGACCAACAGGAGATTTGGTCGGGATGTCGGTCTTGCGCCGCTCGAAGGTCGCTGCGATCGCGCGAGCAAGCGCGTCACCCCGGAATTCGTGTTCACGTGCCAAGAGCCAGATATCGTAGAAGTCCTTCATCCGGCTGTTGGCCTGTCCCAGCTTTACGATCGCCTCGAACTTTTCGGCGATCACCGTTTCAGGCGGATAGGCGCGCAGTTTGGGCGTGGGCAAGTCGAGAAGGACCGGATAGTCGAGGTCGACAATGGCGGGCTTCACGACATCGCCGAAGCCGACATCGATCACGACCCGGACGCGCGCCCCGCCGACATCGGCATAGGTTTTAAGGCGCAAGCCACCATAGTCGGCCTCGTCACGGATTTGCTCGATCTCAAGCGCGTCGAGATCGAAAGTCACGCCGTCATCGGTCGCGACGCCACAGATTTCGTGGAAGGTGGCGAGCACCTTGTCGGGCTCGGAATCACCGATGCCAAGAAAATCGAGATCGCGCGTCGGGCGAAACGGCTGGTCGAACCAGGTCGTCATCAGCATCGCGCCCTTGAGCACGAAACGCTCGCGGTATTTCGTGGTGCTAAGCCGGTAGAGCAGGCGTTCGAGCGCATAACGCGTGAGCAGCAAGTCGAAAGTCTGGCCGCGCTTCTGGGCGAGATTCAGAAGCCGTGCGCGCACCGAGGCGCCCATATTGCGTTTAGGCTCAGGCATTGGCCGTCATTGCCTCAAGATAGGGCTGCACGACTTTCCAGATTCCGGCTTCGGTCGCGTAGGCGGCAATCTTGGCGGGCGTTGCCTTGCGCTGGCGCAGCGCCTCGCGCAGGCCTTCAAGCGCGATCGTGAGGCCCGGACTGACCTTGTAGCGCGTGCCGGCGCTTTGGCGGTAGCGGAAAAGATCGACGATAGTCTTGGCGGGATTGTAGATGCGAACCGCCACGCCCTCGATCTTGTGTTCTTCGATGCCATCATTGAGAAGCTTGTCGCGGAAGCGGACGATCTGCAGCGGTGGCTGCTGGGCGACAGGCCGCCAGTCTTTGGGCCCGATCGCCATCCAGACGCTGCGCGGAATAGTGTCGGTGAGTTCGTGATAAGCGAGCGCCGAGACCAGGCAGACGACGCCTTTCGGCACGCGCTTGGCGGCTTCCGCAAGCGCGTGATGCGTATCAAGCTCGGCATCGGGCAGCTGATAGAGGCCGCGGCTGAGCTGGTGGATGAGGCCTTTGTCGCGCATGCGCGCGACGGTCGCGCGCGTGACGCCTTCCTGCGTAAACTCAAATATCCGGGCGATGCCTCGGCGTTTGAGCAGGGCAAGGGCGCGTTCTTGCTGGGTTTGCGGTTCGGAAGTCATGGAACCAATATGATACATAATCTCGGACATATCAAGCAATTATCCGAGGTTTAGTATCAAACAACAGGTCGTTGCGCATGCCGACGACGGTCATCGCAACATCTTTTTCGCCATAGGCACGAAGCATGCAGCTCGCGGCGCACACGCCGGTTCGAATGCTGCGTTATCAAACTGTTTAACGATGGAATTTTGGTTGCGGGGGTAGGATTTGAACCTACGACCTTCAGGTTATGAGCCTGACGAGCTACCGGGCTGCTCCACCCCGCGTCAAAGGGCATAAATGCCGGGATGCATGTAGCAAGCGGTCCCCGATAAGGGAAGTGCGCCGGGGCGGATATTTCGCCATACTGTCACTCTTCTCCCATCCGATTGTCACTCTTGCCCAGCAATTGCCATGCACGGTCCGGTAAAACCGAAAATGGGCAAGAAATCCGCCCCCGATAAACCTGCTCTGCAGCCCAGCGAGGCTATTGGACCGGCGGTGCGCGGCATCGCCGAGCATGTCCTCGCCGGCGCGCGCGCGGTGATGACCGATCCCGAGCTGTCCAGCCAGGACGCCGTGCACGAATTCCGCCGCGCCATGAAGGAATGGCGGGCGCTGATGCGGCTTTTAGCCCCGTTTATTACCGATGCGGAACGCTGGCGCGTCGAGGCGCGCGATCATGCCCGTTCGCTCGCCCACGCGCGCGATGGCCAGGCGGCGCTTAACGCCTTCGACGACGTGCTCAAGCGCGGACTGGTGGCGGCGTCCGAGCGCACGCAGGCGACGATGCGCGGCCGCATCGAGGCGCTGCGCGGCAGCGAGGAGCGCGCCGTGCTCACGCCGGACCTCCGCACGACCATCATCGGCTGGATTGACGGCGCGGCGGCGGCGGTCGAGGCGTGGCCGCTCGATCCGTTCGATTTTTCCGCCATCGCGGCGCAGCTCGCCGCCGGCTATCGCCGCGCGCGCCAGTGCCTGCCGTCCGACTGGACGCTGGCGAGTGACGCCGAACTGCACAAATTTCGCCAGCGGGTCGTCGTTCACCGCTATCAGATGGAGATCGTCGAACCGCTGTGGCCACGCTTCGCCAAAATGTGGACCGACGAAGCGGAACGGCTGCGCGACCGGCTCGGCAAGTGCCAGGATCTCGCCGTGCTGGAGCGCCTGACGGGGCCGCATCAGCCGCTGGCGCATTGGCGCTCGCGGCTCATACCGGCCTGCGACGAGCGCCGCCTGCAATTGACCCATCGCGCCGCACGCATCGCGCGCCGGCTGTTCGCCGAGCGGCCGAAGGCGTTTCGCCACCGGCTGGAGAAGCTGTGGGAGGACGGGCGGTAGGTCGCAGCCGCGCGTCACGCTGCCATTCTCGTCCAGCGGCAGACCGGCCTATACTGCCCAGCTTAAAACCAACGCGACCAAAGAGGAACGCCCCATGCCAACCAACCGCGTCTACAGCATTGCCGTCATTCCGGGCGACGGCATCGGCAAGGAGGTCGTTCCCGAAGGCGTGCGCGTGCTTGAAGCGGCGGCGAAAAAATTCGGCTTCGAACTGCGCCAGGATCATTTCGATTTTGCCTCGTACGACTATTACGCCAAGCACGAGCGCATGATGCCGGAGGACTGGAAGGACAAGATCGGCCGCCACGATGCGATCTATTTCGGCGCGGTGGGATGGCCGGCCAAAATCCCGGATCACATTTCGCTATGGGGCTCGCTGATCCAGTTCCGCCGCGAGTTCGATCAGTATGTGAATTTGCGGCCGGTGCGGCTGATGCCCGGTGTGCCGTCGCCGCTCGCCGGCCGCAAGCCCGGCGACATCGATTTCTGGGTGGTGCGCGAGAACACCGAAGGCGAATACTCCGCGATCGGCGGCCGCATGTTCGCCGGCACCGAGCGCGAAGTGGTGGTGCAGGAAACCGTGATGTCGCGCACCGGCGTCGACCGCGTGCTCAAATTCGCCTTCGAGCTCGCGCGCAAGACGCCGAAGAAGCACCTCACCTCGGCGACCAAATCGAACGGCATCGCCATCACCATGCCGTACTGGGACGAGCGCGTCGAAGCGGTGTCGAAGAATTTTCCCGACGTGAAGTGGGACAAGTATCACATCGATATTCTGACCGCGCTGTTCGTGCTCAAGCCCGACAAGTTCAACGTCGTGGTCGGCTCGAACCTGTTCGGCGACATTCTCTCCGACCTCGGCCCGGCCTGCACCGGCACCATCGGCATCGCGCCGTCCGGCAATATCGACCCGGAGCGGCGGTTCCCGTCGCTGTTCGAGCCGGTGCACGGATCGGCGCCCGATATCGCCGGACAGGGCATCGCCAATCCGATCGGGCAGATCTGGTCGGGGGCGATGATGCTGGAACATCTCGGCGAGGCCGACGCTTCGGCCGCGATCGTCAAGGCGATCGAGCGCGTGCTGGCCGAGCCGAAGCTGCGCACCCGCGATCTCGGCGGGCCGGCCAATACCGCCGCCTGCGGCAAGGCCGTGGCCGACGCGTTGGCCTAGGTTCCCTGCCCTGCTCCCGCCGGGGCTTGCGCAAAATTGTTTCCGATCCTATGTCACGGCAGACGGTCGTGGCTCGTCCTAGGCGCATGAGGCGATGGCAGCGAGGCACGCCACAATCTGGCTCCGCCGCGCCATCGCGCCAATCGCAAAGGAGAGCGGACATGCTCAGATGGTTCCTGCGGCGGCAGATCAGCGCGTTCGAGCGGACATGGAACTATGACGCCGGCTACATGCGCGAGATGATCGAGGCCGATCCGCGCGCGATGCTCACATTCGGCAAGGTCCAAGGCCTGACCAGGTACCGCAAGGGTGTGCCCCTCGCCGCGTGGTGCGCCGCCGGGATCGTCGCCGTCATGGCCGAGGATTGCGGACCGTGCACACAGCTCGGCATCGACATGGCGGAACGCGAGGGCGTCGATCCTGAGATTTTGCGCGCGGTAGTGGCGCGCGATTACACCGCGATGCCCTACGAGGTGGCGCTCGCCGCGCGCTTCACCGAGGCGACGCTGCGTCACGCGCCGCAGGCCGACGATCTGCGCGAGGAAGTGGTGCGCCAGTTCGGCCAGCGCGGGCTGATCTCGCTCGCATTCGCCATGGTGGCGGCGCGGTCGTTCCCGACGCTGAAATACGCGCTCGGTCACGGCCAGGCGTGCCGGCGCCTCACCGTCGGCGGCGAAACGCGGCCGGTGCTGCGCGACGCGGCGCGAACCGCGGAAAGCCAAGCCGCATGAGCGCGATCCTTGACCGCGACGTCGCGGCGTTCGAGGCGCATCGGCACTCGCTGACGGGCCTCGCCTATCGGATGCTCGGCTCGCGCGCCGAGGCCGAGGACGTGGTGCAGGACGCGTACCTGCGCTGGCACAATACCGATCGCGGCGCGGTCGAGGAGCCGCGGCGCTATCTCGGCACCGTGGTGGCGCGGCTCTGCCTCGACCGGATGAAATCGGCGCAGGCCCGGCGCGAAATCTATGTCGGGCAGTGGCTGCCCGAGCCAGTGGTCGACGAAACTTTTGACGATGGCTCCGCCGGCGAACTGGCGCATGACATCTCGGTCGCCCTGATGCTGGTGCTGGAGCGGCTGTCGCCGCTCGAGCGCGCGAGCTTCCTGTTGCACGACGTATTCGGCCTCGACTTTGCCGAAGTGGCGCGCACGCTCGGCCGCGGCGAAGCTGCCTGTCGCCAGCTCGCAGCACGGGCGCGCACGCATATCGAAGACGAACGGCCGCGCTTTTCGCCGTCGCCCGAAGAAGGCCGCCGCCTGGCGACGGCATTTCAGGCCGCGATTACCTCGGCGAAGCCGGACGCGCTGGCGCAGCTCCTTGCCGAAGACGCCGTGCTCTACACCGACGGCGGCGGCAAGCGCACCGCGGCGCTCCGGCCGATCCGCGGCGCCGAGAAGATCATGCGCTTCTTCGAAGGCATCGCCCGCAAAAATCCGGGCCTTGCCAGCATTGGGGCGCGTCCCGCTACCGTCAATGGTCTGGCCGGCTTCGTGCTGCACGAGGACGATGGCTCGATCGAGACGATGGCGTTCGAGCATCGCGACGGCCGCATCGTCGCGATCTACGTGGTGCGCAATCCCGAAAAGCTGCAGCACGTCCGCTACTGATCCGCAGCTGCCGCCGCTTGTCGCGCCCGCGATGCCGATGGCCTAGTATCGCTCCGATTGGCGCGGATCGGGAGCGGGACATGAAAGTCGGCATTGTGGGTCTGGGGCGGATGGGCGGCGCGATGTCGGAGCGCCTGCGCCAGCAGGGCTTCGAGGTTATCGGCTGGGATCAGAACGCCGAGGCGAACCGCAGGCTCGCAGCCGGCGGATTGCGCATTGCGGCGAACCCGCGAGAGGTCGCCGCCGCGTCCGAGATCGTCATCTCGAGCATCACCGAAGACAACGGCGTGCGCCGGATTTTTTCCGGCGCCGACGGATTTCTCGCAGGCGATGTGGGCGGCAAGCTGTTCATCGAGATGAGCACGCTGCAGCCGATGACCGGCCGCGAACTGGCGCCGCAGGTCGAGGCGAAAGGCGCGCGGCTCATCGAATCGCCGGTGCTCGGCACCATCCCGCAGGTGCGGGCCGGCACGTTGTTCGCGATGGTGGGCGGCCGCGCCGAAGATCTGGCGCGCGGGCGTACGGTGCTGGAGAAACTGACACGCCGCATTCTGCACATGGGCCCGCATGGCGCAGGCTATGCGATGAAGCTCGCCGCCAATATCGGGCTCGGCGCCTACGTGCAGGCCATCGCGGAATCGCTGGCGCTCGGCGCCAGGCAAGGCCTCGCGCTCGAACAGATGCTCGACGCGCTGTCGGAAAGCGCGACCGCCACCGGCTGGCTCAAGGCCAAGACCGGCGTGCTCAAGGGCGAAGCCGGCGACATGACGCTCGACATCCGCACCTTGCGCAAGGACATCATGTCGGCGGTGGCGACCGGCGCGCTGACCGGCGTGCCGATGCCGCTGTCGGCGGGCACGCTGGCGTCGCTGTCGGCCGCAGTCGACGGCGATTACGGCGCGGGCGACATCGCCGAACTGCCGAAGTTCTTCCGCGACGCCATGCTGCAGAATTTTTAGAAAGCCGCGCCGAAGACATGAGCGAACAGGCCGCACCGATAAGGCCGTCTGCCGAAGACGTCCTCACCTTCTGGCGCGCCGCAGGGCACGAGCGCTGGTTCAAGCACGACGACGCGTTCGATGCGGCGATCCGCACGCGCTTCGCCGCGACCTACGAGGACGCCGCGGCCGGCCGGCTGCGCGCATGGGAAGACACACCGCAAAGCGCGCTTGCCTTGGTCATCGTCCTCGACCAGTTCCCGCGCAACATGTTCCGCGGCAGCGCCCGCGCCTTCGCCACCGATGCGCTCGCGCGCGTTGCGGCCGAGCGAGCCATCACCAGAGACTTCGATCAAAAGATCGCTATGCCGGAGCGCGTCTTCTTTTATCTGCCATTCGAACATTCGGAAGCGCTTGCGGATCAGGAGCGCTCCGTCGCGCTGATCGGTGCAACGGGTGACGCCGATCTGCTCAAATGGGCCGAACTGCACGCCGACATCATTCGGCGCTTCGGTCGTTTTCCGCATCGCAATGCGCTCTTGGGGCGCACAGCGACGGCGAATGAACAGGCTTTTTTGGCGGGCGGCGGATTTGCGGGCTGATCGAAATCTATGAACGCCACGCCATGATAAGAAAGATCAATCCAACGATGGCAATGCCACCGCCGTAATAAACCCATTGCGACGCGCCAACCATGAAGCTTTCGGCCGGATACGGAAAATAGCGCGAGCCCTGGCCCATGAAGACAAGGCCGGACAGCAGCACGATCGCACCGATGACGATCAGTAGCGTTTTAATTGAAAAGCCCTCCGCTCATCGTTCGCTCTGAACTTGACCAGCATACCATCCGGTTCGACTGCGGCTCGAAAAATCCGTTGACGAGTGCAACGCCATGATGTCCCGCCCGGTTTCCTTGTCAAGGAAATGATCGATCCGGTACACTTGATAGTCCTGCGGAGTTTTTAAGAGCCATGCTGAGAGACGACAGGCACGAAGAGCGCGGCCGCCCCATGGGCGTACGCAACGTGCTCGGTGAGCCGCTTGATTACTGCTCGATCAGCCCGATGACGGGTTTCTATCGCGACGGCTGCTGCAACAGCGGCCGCGAGGATGCTGGCAGTCACACCGTATGTGTTGTGATGACGTCTTCGTTTCTCGATTTCTCCAAATCGCACGGCAACGATCTGTCGACGCCGGTGCCGGAATTCGGCTTTGCGGGTCTCAAGCCGGGCGACCGCTGGTGCCTGTGCGCGCCGCGCTGGCAGGAGGCGTTCGAGGCCGGACAGGCGCCGCGCGTGGTATTGCGCGCCACCCATGAAGGCGCGCTGGCCCATTGCGCGCTGGCCGATCTCAAGCGCTTCGCGATCGACCTGGCATGATGGATTGAATCGAGATGGAACAGCGCGTCGCCGAGCCATCGTTTCGATCGTCGCCGCCGGCCGAACCTGCGCCGCCGGAAAGCTGGCGCGACCTGCGTGAATGGATCGCCCTGATCGAGCGGAACGGCGCACTCAAGCAAATCCGCGAGCCGGTGGATGCCGACGAGGAGCTTTCGGCCATCACCTATATGGCGACGCGCGACGAGAACGCTCCGGCGCTTTTGTTCGATACCATCGTGGGCGACACGTCCGGATCGAGCGTGCTGACGAATATGCTGGGCGCGAGCAAACAGCGCTACGCGCTTGCTGCCGGTATCGACCCGAACCTGTCGGTCGCCGAGATGATCGCCGCGACGCGCGGCGTCATGAACCGCCGCATCGCGCCGCTGCGCGTGCCGAAGGCCAAGGCTCCCGTCAATGAGATCGTCCTGCGCGGCGACGATATCGATCTGACCCGTTTTCCGTCGCCGAAATTCTGGCCCGGGGACGGTGGCCGCTACATCGGCACCGGCGACATCACCCTCACCGCCTCCCCCGACACCGGTCGCATCAACGTCGGTTGCTATCGGCAGATGCTGCATGGCCCGCGCCGCGTCGGGCTTTATTGTTCGCCGGGCAAGCATGGCCTGCTCGACCGCGAAGCGTGGTGGAAAGCCGGCAAGCCATGCGAGGTGGTGGTCGCCTACGGCATCGATCCAGTGCTGTTCATGGTCGCGGCGCAGGTATTCGGCGCAAAGGAATCGGAGCTTGAAGTCGCCGGCGGCATGATGGGCCATGGCGTCGAATTGACCGACGCCGAGACGGTGAGTTTGCCGATTCCGGCGAGGGCCGAGCTTGTGATCGAAGGGACCGTGAGCCAGGGCGATGTGCTGGCGGAAGGCCCGCTCGGCGAGTTCACCGGCTATTACGGCCGCGAGCGCTCGCCGCAGCCGGTGATCGACGTCACCGCGCTGCACATGCGCAAGGCGCCGATCCTCACCGCAGCGCTGATGGCAAAATATCCGTCCTGCGAAATCGGCGCCTACTACGCCATCATGCGTTCGGCGCGCATCCTCGACGACCTGGAACGCATCGGCGTGCCGGGCGTGGTCGGCGCTTACGCGCATCCGGCCGCCGCGTCAGGCTGGGGCATCGTGGTCGTGTCGCTGCAGCAGCAATATGCCGGTCACGCCTCCCAGGTGCTGGCGCTGACCGCGCAATGCCCGGCCGCCGCCTATTACACCAAGTGGATCATCGCCGTGGACGATGACGTCGATCCGACCGACATGAACGAAGTGATGTGGGCGCTGTCGACGCGCTGCCATCCGGCCGAGGACATCGACATCATTCGCAAGACCTGGTCGACAGGTCTCGACCCGAGCCAGTTCGAGATGGAGCGCCGGCCCTACGGTTCGAAGGCGCTGATCGATGCCTGCAAGCCGCACCGGCATTTAAAGCAATTTCCACAATCGACGCTATTGCGCCGTGATGTTTACGAACGCGTCGCGGCGCGTTGGGCGGAACTCGGATTTTCGGGACCGCCGCCACGGCTGACGTCGTTTCACGGAGAGTGATTCCGCGCCGGCCGGTTCGTCTCACGCGGTGCTTGTAATCCTCCCCAGGACCCGCGCTCCGGTTGGGGAGCAATTAACGGTTTGTCGCCTAAATTGCGTACCAATGCTGCAGCACCGCTACTTTGGACCGGACGGCGGCCGAAGCGTTGCTGATACAGCACAGCGGGCCGAATTTTGGCCGGTGCGACTTTACCTCGCTCGACAGCGGGGCCCGGTCGCACCATGTTCAGCGTAACGGGCGGCCGCGGCTGGATTCGGCAGCGCGACCGGCCGGGGGGCGGGGGTTACTGGAATGCTTCGGAAGATGGGGCGGGCGGCGGCCCTGATCCTGGCGATCGGGCTGCAGAGCCAAGCCGTACGTGCCGACGAAAATCCAATCTGGAAATTTCTCTTCGGCCACGAAGATCCCCGCCTGACGGCGACCGGGATCGGGATCGGCGCCGCGACGACTGGCGCCTCCTACGTCCTGACTCACAAGCACGGCGTTCCGGCGGTCCGGACCATGTCGCCCGCCACGGCGTTCGGCGTCACCACGTTCGGCTGCATGGTGCTCTACCCGATCATCGGCACAATCGCAGTGCACCGCGAACTCACCCCGCGCGAGGCCTATAGCGGACTGCTTGGCTGCGTCGTTCCGTTCATTGGCGGCTGGATTGTCGACAAGACGCTGCCGCATACGGCCTGGTACGATGGCATTCCGGAGCGGCCCGCGGTTCGCGGTCATCATTACCGCCATCACCCGCACTGAATAATCGCCAGTCTGGAAAGCGAATTCAGGCGTTCCGCGACGGCTCCACGACCATCCGCGTGGGGCGTCTGCCAGGATTCAACGCGCCCTGACCTATCTGGATGAGCGTCCCTCGGGCGCCCCGGGAAAAGCTTGATCTGGCTCAAAGCCGGCACGACACCACATATTAAAGTGACGGTGCGGCCCATCGCCGGCACGAGACTGTCCAAGAGATTCCCTGTGACACAAACGGTTGAAGTGATCATTGCCCTTTTGCCGATCGCCGCGCTGTTCGTCGGCTTTCTGGTTTTTCGGCTCAGCGCGTTCATGGCGAGCTTTTATGCCTGGGTTCTCGAACTGGTTGTCGTGCTCGCCTACTATCAGTTGGCGCCGCTGAAAGTAGTCGAAGCCTCCCTGTGGGGCATCATCACTATCTGGTCGGGGTTTCTTGTCCTCTATACGGGACAGATTTTCGGCCAAGCCTATCGCAGCACCGGTTTGCTGGCCGTACTGCTCAACTCGGTCAGATCGCTTGTTCCGGCACATGACAAGCAGGCGCAGGCGCTCGCACTGGTCGTCGTCATCGGCGGCTTTATCGGGGCATTCAACGGCTTCGCGGTTTATCCTGTCGCCATTCCTGGACTGGTGGAGCTCGGTTTGATGCCGTGGCGACCATCGCCAGCTTTCTTGTCTATTTCGCCTGGCCGCAGCCCTTCGTCAGCCTGTTCATCGTGCCGAACATTTCCAATGTGGCGACGCACGTGCCGATTCCCGACATCGCACGCGCCGCCGGCATTGTTGCCATCCCGCTCGTGTTTGTTTCGATCCTGGGCTTCATCAAGCTTCTCGGCTTTCGTTTTTTCACCGCCCGCACGCAGTTCCTGTTCTGGAGCATGAGCCTCAGCAACGTTGCCGCGCTGATCCTGTGCTGCGGCGAGAAGGCGGGACCTGGCGGCGTGCTGGCCGGCAAATGCTGACAGCATCTCACAACACCTAACGGGCATGTTGCGCGGCTTCCGCGCATGCTCGCCGTCACACGTGGACCGCAACCAAGCCATTGCCCGCAACCCGCCGCTACCAGCGGCGATCGACGAGGGAGATACGCGATGATGCCTACCCCTTCGCAGTTCGACATCGACCGTACCTATCCGGGCCGATGGACGGTCGGCTTCAGCAATCCGCCGATCAACATGTTTGTTCCCGCGACGATTGTCGAGTTGGGAGGGCTGATGACCGGCATCGAGGCGGACCCATCCGTCAAGGTCGTCGTGTTTCAGTCGGACAATCCCGATTTTTTCATCGCCCATCTCGACGTGTCCAAGGCCGCGCAACAGCCGGAACTGCTGGGCCTGTGGCGCGACTTTGTGCTGCGCCTTTCGTCCGCGCCGGTCGTGAGCATCGCCAAGGTCAGCGGCCGCACGCGCGGCATCGGCAATGAGTTCGTGCTGGCCTGTGATATGCGCTTCGCCAGCCGGCAAAGCGCCCTTTTCGGCAACCCCGAAGTCGGCGTTGGACTGATCCCGGGCGGCGGCGCGCTCGAATGGCTGCCGCGGCTGGTCGGCCGCTCCCGCGCACTTGAAATCGTGCTCAGCGCCGACGATTTCGATGCCGATATCGCCGAACGCTATGGCTGGGTGAACCGCGCGCTGGACCATGACGAGCTCGACACGTTTGTCGACGTGCTCGCTCAGCGTCTCGCCTCGTTCGACCGTGACGTGCTGGCCGCGGCCAAGGCGCAGATCAATCGGTTCGGCACGCCGACAGCGACTGAGCTTCAGTCGAGCAACGACATGATCTTTCCAATGCTGACCTGGCCCGGTACGCAGGCGCGCCGGACCAAGCTGCGCAATATCGGTTACGGTGTTCCGAGCGACTTCGAACTGAACTTCGGCCGGTACCTCCATGGGTTCGGGCAGGCGGACGAGAATGACACGAATACGAAACACCTGGCGCGCAAGGCGGGTTGATCGAAGCGAAACATGATGAGCTTCGCCGTCGCTCAACCCATCTAAACCGATCCTGCACGCTAAACTCAGCAACGCGCGCGTGTCATTGCGCGTGCGCGCCGGCCCCTAGAACCGACACCAGCCACGGCACGACGATCTGTGCGGTAATGCGGTCCTCGGGAAACTCCTTCGAACGCCCGGTGTGGCCTCCGTCCGGATTCACCCAGGCGAATTTCGGCGTGCCTGTGCGCAGCAGAAGATAGAGATCGGCAATCGGGACCTGGCTGTCCTTCTCGCCGTTCACCACCAGCATGGGCGCCGACGGATGATTCAGGATCCCGCGCGTCTCCAGCGAAAAGCTCGCGAGCTTCTTGAGAAAGGCGTCATCCTCGCCTGCCTTGAAGCCATAGACGAACATGCGTGCCTCCTTGAGACCGAACAGATATTCGCTCGTGCCCCAGGATTTGCGCTGCCAACCGGCCTGGAAATATTCGTGGATCGGCCCGCCGCGCACGACAACAGCGCGCAGCCGCTGGCGTTCGGTATAACCGGCGAGCGCCGACCAATAGCCGCCGGCGCTGCTGCCCATCACGGCGATGCGCTGCGCGTCCACATCGGCGCGCGTACCCAGATAGGCGATGACCGCGCCGAACATGCGCTCGCTGCCGACCTCCATCGGCGCCGCCGCCTCACCCGTTCCGGGCATGTCGAGCGCGAGCGAGCCAAGTCCGGCGTGCGTCAGGGCCGCGCTGCCGTGCTCGACACTATATTCCTTGAACTCGTCGAGGCCGCCGATGGTCACCACCACGGGTGCCCGCGCCACTCCGTGCGGCAGTTGGAGATAGCCGACGATCTCCTTGCCCTCGAACGGGATACGAACGGTCTGCACCGGCGGGTCGAGCAGCTTGCCGTATTCGCGAAAGGCCTCGACCGCTTTCTTGTAATCGGCGCGTTTGCCGGGGGTGTTCTGCGCTGGCCAGGCGCCGAAATGAAAATCGAGCCACGCCTGGTGCCAGTTCTCCTTGCGCTGCGCCGCATCGGTTGCCGCGCGCGCCGCCGTCGCGTGACGCTCGCCCATGGCGGCCCACGCACGCGCCCATTCCTCCGGGTCCATGCTGGTGAGACCGGCCAGCACCTGGCGCACATCACCCGCATCGATCCCGGCGATCGGATAAGCCTGATGATCGGCGCGTCCCTGTACATCGGCGCGCAATTCGGCAAGCGCCTGGGCGGGTGGCGGTGCGCCCCTTGCGCCGAGGCCGCACCTGTCAGTGGCGCGCAGACCAGCAACGCGAGCGCAGCGCCGCGGCAGACAAGCATTTTCAGCATGACGACCCCTCCCCCTTTTTGTGCACGCATTATAGCGAAGTGCCCGGGTATCGCGTCAAATTCATCGCGGCGTTTGATCATTCGATCCATTGGAAGCGCTCATCGAGTGATCCGATCCATCCCCCCGCACGTATCAGACGATCAGCGGAGATCACTTCCATGCCATACGTCGTCGCCTATTTGGCCAGCCTTATTGTATTTGGCGGCATCGACGCAGTCTGGCTCAGTGTCATGGGACCGCTCGTTTATCGGCCGGCACTGGCGGACATCCTCGCGCCCTCGCTGCGGCTGGCCCCCGCGTTGGTGTTTTATCTCTGCTTTCCCGTGGGTATCGTGGTCTTCGGCGCCATGCCTGGATTGCGGTCGGGCTCATTGGTGACGGCTTTCGCCTATGGACTTTTGTTCGGCGCAATCGCGTATTCGACCTACGATCTGACCAACCATGCAACGCTGCGCGTCTGGACTCTCCAGATCACCATTCTGGACATCTGCTACGGCGCATTGGCCTCGGGTATCGCCGCGGCGGCTGCCTGCCTCGCCATGCGCGCCGTTACCAATTAACCGGGGCGGCCGGCCTCAGCCGGTAATGAGTGACGCCCCACTCGCGCCCGCCCGCGTGACCAAACAGTCCCATGGTCGCAAGAAAAAACAACCGCCATCGGCGGCCCCATAGCTGCGCATCTCGTCCATAGACCTGCTTGAGGATGCGGCTGATTGCCGGACGGTTTTGGTCGTAGTTTTGCAGCCAATTCGCCGCGGTGCGCGCATAGTGCCATCCGTTCCAGTGCCAGGACTTGTCCACCGCGAAGCAATCGTCAAACTGCCGGATCAAGTTCTGGCTCGGCATGATGCCGCCGGTGAAATAATGTTGTGCGATCCAGTCTGCTTTGTTGCAGGCATCAAACCGGTATGAAGCATGCGCGTTGGTGAAAACGTGAAGAAACAGATAGCCGCCTGGATCGAGGCAGTCGCGCATGCGCCGGAGCAGCGGACGCCAATTCGCCATATGCTCGAACATCTCCACCGAAACGATACGGTCGAACCGGCCGGGCGGCATGAATGCGTTCATGTCGGCGGTGATGACTTCAAGATTGGACAGGCCCGAAGCCCGCGCCACGCTGGTCATGAACGCACGCTGTGACAACGAATTCGACACCGCCACGATGCGAGCCGAACGGTAGTGTCGCGCCATCCAGAGCGACAGCGAGCCCCAGCCGCAGCCCAGTTCGAGAATGCGCTGGCCGTCTTCCAGGTCCGCATGCCCGGCGGTGACAGCGAGGGCGCGTTCCTCGGCCTCGACCAGCGAACTGGAAGCGTCCTCATAAAAGCAGCATGAGTATTTGCGCTGCGGCCCCAGCACCAGGGCAAAGAAATCTTCGGGGATTTCGTAATGTTGCGCGTTGGCCGCCTCGACATTCATCGCGATCGGAAGGCCTTCCATTGCCTCGGCAAAGGCGCGGTCAGAGTCGGACGCCCGGCCACGCAGCCGCCGCGCTGTGCGCCCGACCAGCCGCCCGATGACTGCGCGCGTAATGGCATCCGGCAGCGGAAGCGTTTCGCCAATGCGGGCAAGGTTTGCGGCGATGCTCATGCGGTCCTCAGATGCGGCGCGGCGGCGCCGGGAAGAACGCGCTGGTGCGCGCCTGATAGGCGCGAAACGCTTCACGCCGGCGTTCAAGCATGTGCGCTTCGAGTGGAGGAATGCCGGACACGCAGACCAGCAGCCAATACATGCAGGCTGGGCCGGCCAGAGCGAGCCAGCCCCATGCATAATGACCGCCGCCGATCGCCAGCAGCGGATAAGCCAGCCAACCGAACCATTCGAAGAAATAGTTCGGATGCCGCGACCAACGCCACAGCCCGGTGTCGCAGATGCGATCGCGATTTGCCGGATCGGAACGAAACGCGCGCATTTGACGATCAGCGAGCGCTTCGCCGGCAATGCCCAGCATCAACACAAGCGCGCCAAGGATGTCCGTGGCATGCAGGCCGGGAGCAGGATTCCATGCCGCGATGATCATCGACAAAGCCAACGGGATGCTGACCAACGCCTGCTTTTGACAAAGCCAGAACATGCGGCGCGGAGCGTCGCTGCCCCAATCCCGCAGCAGCTTGGCGTAACGCGGATCGTCGGCGGAGCGCGCGGTGCGATGCACGATGTGGAAACCAAGCCGGAGCGACCAGCAGCCGACAAGCAGCGCGACAACGACCTGTCGTGCGGTGATGCCGCCGCCCCAAAGCACGGGCGCCAGCGCGCCGAGTGTTCCCACCGCCCCCAGCCCGAACGTCCAGGTCGCATCGACCCAGCCGGAATTGCCGCTGCGCCGCCAGATCAGCCAGGCACTGCTCATGATCGCGCAAAGCGACGCGCTTGCCGCAGCCGCCATCGCGACGAACACGACCGCGGTCACGGCGCCGTCCCGATGCGTTTGATAAAGCTGTCAGTGTCGCGCAACACCGGCGCGATGAACCGGAGGAAAGGTGCAAAGGCCGCCATGATCGTCAGGTGTCCGGCGCGCCGATACATGCGCACGATGGCTTCGCCACCCGCATCGTGCAGCTTCGCGGCGAGCCGCCGGCTGTTGCCGGGATCGACTACGCGATCCTTCACACCGGTCAGCAACAGAGCGGCCGGCGCGCCCGGCCCGACATGGGTGATCGGCTGTGTCGCCGGTTCCTCGCCGAAGATCGTCCTGAGTGTTCCGTCGCGCAGCGGCAGGAAATCGTAGGGACCGGCAACGCCGATCCATCCCGAAATATCGCGGCACGCTTCCAGCCCGACCGCCGACAGCCAGCGGCCGTCGATCGCGAGCATGGCGGCGATATAGGCGCCGGCGGAATGCCCCATCAAAAACAGCCGGCCCGGGTCGCCGCCAAAACGCGCGGCGTTGTCCTTGACCCAGCGCACGGCGAGCGCGCCGTCCTCGATGAAGCCCGGATAAGTCACCTCCGGATAAATTCGATAGTCCGGCACGACAGCGACATAGCCGCGCCGCGTCAGCGCCCCGGCGAGAAAGCGATACATGCCTTTGCTGCCGCTCTGCCACGAGCCGCCATAGAAAAAGACGATCACTGGCGCGGCCGTTGCACCCCGCGGGCGGTAGATATCGAGCGTCCGGCGCGCACCTGCACCGTAAGCGATACTCTGCGTTGCCTGCGCTGCCCGTCCAACTGGCACAAAATCGACGAGCTCGACGTTGTCGGGCGCCGCAGACGGTGCCGCGGCGGGAGACGCGAGCCTCGGGATTTGTGCAGCCGCCGGCACGTTGCGCACTCGGCTCACATGCGAACGAGCGGCTGCAACAGGCGCCCCAGGAGACCCTGAAGCCGAATGCTGCCTTGCAGAGCCACGAGGCAAATGCACACCTCGCCCTCCTCCACGAAAGGATCGTGTTCAACCGTCTCGTCGGCCTCGTCGAAATCACCCGCACCGTAACGGCCGAGCTTGTGGCGAAATGCGCCCTGAAAGACGCAGGTCCATTCCGTACCGGTATGCCGATGGCGCGGCAGTTTGGTCCCGGGCGCCGCCTTGAGCATGAATACCCGGATCGCGTCGCTCGCAGGCACGTCGACAGCCCGCCACTGGATGCCGCGTCCGAGCCAGCGCCACGGACCGAGCGCATATCCAGAAAGCGTATCGGCGTCAGCATCCGCGATGTTGGCCGCGGCCGGAGCTGCCTGCGGAGCATCGAGTTTCGCCAGCGTGCGGTCGAGCGCGCCGGTCGTCATCTCGACGGGTTCCACCGCATCGAGCAGCGCGCCGCCTGCATCTTCAAAGCCGCGGACTGCATTCCGGCATTGCGGACAGCGCGACAGGTGCGTCGAAACAACGAGCGCCCGTGCTGCATCGAGTGTGCCGGCGGCGAATTCCGCGAGCGCGACGTCGCTCGGATGGTGCGTGATTGTCATAGCAGTTCACCAAGCAAATGTCGCAGGCGGTTCATCGCGAGCCGCAGTCGCGACTTGACGGTTCCGAGCGGCAAATCGAGCAACTTGGCAATATCGCCGTGCGCGCGCCCTTCCACGAAGGAAAGCTGCACCACGCGAATCTGTTCTTCCGGCAGCTCGGCGAGCGCCGCGCGGACCCGCGATTGCCGTTCGGAACCATCAAGAATGTCGTGAGGGTCTTCGCCTTCGTTCGGTTCGACCATTTCGTTCAGTGCAAATAACTGCGCGCGCTGCTCCTGGCGGAGACGATCGGTGCGAAGATTGCGCGCGATCGTGAAGACCCAGGCGGCGGCGCTGGCGCGCTGCGGATCGTACTGCGCCGCTTTGCGCCACACCGACAGCAGCGTTTCCTGCGCGAGGTCTTCGGCGGTGTCGGAACTCGCGCCGGATCGCATGAGCATCGCCTTGATACGCGGCGCATAAAACTCGAACAATGACGCAAACGCGCCGCGGTCCGCACGCGCGGCGATCGCTACGATCCACGCGCCCGCATCGGCCGGCGGAGCTGCGCGCCGCAGGCGCCCGTTGTCGCCAGTCTCAGGAGCCATGCCGTCGCTCCGGGCGGACCTTGGCGGGCACGACCGGGCCCAAACCGGAGAAATACCGGACCCTTGCGGCCACATTCCTAACCTTGCGGCATGCATACGAGGATATACGGGAAACGGAGCGGTCTGGATCAGTCCCGCATGGAAAAATGTTCGTGCCGCCGACGTCACCCGGCAGTGATCCAAGCCACCTGCCCGCTCGTAATTCGGCTCGGTTCCCAGGCAGGCGCAAACCGCCTGACAAGCCGAAAGAGCGGTGGGCGATGCAGGGCAAATCGGCGATCCGGAAGAATATAGCAGTCATTGGCAGTGGTATTTCCGGGATGGCCGCGGCGTGGTTGCTGTGCGGACGCCACGACGTCACGATGTATGAATCCGAACGCCGCATGGGCGGCCATTCTCATACCGTGACGGTAAACACCGCGAAAGGCGATATTGCGGTCGACACCGGCTTCATCGTCTATAACGAACTGACCTATCCAAATCTCACGGCCCTGTTTGACCATCTGGGTGTCGCGACGCATCAGTCCGACATGTCATTCGCCGTGTCGCTGGCGAATGGGGAACTGGAATATTCAGGACGAAAACTGGCAGGCTTTTCGCCGAAAAGCGGAACCTGATCAGGCCGCGCTTTTGGTCGATGCTGAAGGATCTGCACCGCTTTTATCGCGAAGCGCCGCGCGACCTCACGATGCTTGAGGAGATTCACATCTCGCTCGGCGATTACCTTGACGCCGGCGCCTATGGCTCAGCATTCCGCGACGATCATCTATTGCCGATGGCGTCGGCGATCTGGTCGAGCCTCCGCGAGCCGGATTCTGGAATATCCTGCCGCGTCGTTCATCCGCTTTCAGCATAACCACGGGCTTTTGCAGCTACGCAATCGTCCGCCACTGGCGCACGGTGTGCGGCGGCAGCCGCGCCTATGTTGAGCGGTTGACGCAGGCCTATAAGGACCGCGTCCGGCTCGCCGCCGGGGTAGCTGCGGTGCGCCGCGGCCGGGACGGCGTCACCGTCCGCGACCGCGCCGGCCATGTCGAAAAATTCGACGCCATCGTGGTGGCGGCGCACGCCGATCAGGCGCTGGCCATGCTCGAAGAGCCGACGCCCGACGAGCGCCGGCTGCTCGGCGCCTTCCGTTACAGCCGCAATCTCGCGGTGCTGCATTCCGATCCGTCGCTGATGCCGCGGCGGCGCGCGGTCTGGTCGAGCTGGAACCACATCGGGCGCAGCGATGGCAGCAACTCGCAGGATTGTCCTACGGTGACCTACTGGATGAACTCGCTGCAAGGCATCGATCGCGGCACGCCGCTGTTCGTGACGCTCAATCCGATGCGTGAGCCGCACGATCAACACCATCGCGAAATCTACGAGCACCCGCTATTCGATTCCGCGGCGATATCGGCGCAGCAGCAGCTCTGGTCGCTGCAAGGCCGGCAGAATACCTGGTTTGCCGGCGCCTATTTCGGCGCCGGTTTCCACGAGGATGGCCTGCAAGCGGGCCTTGCGGCGGCAGAGCATCTCGGCGGCGTGCGCCGTCCGTGGAACGTGGCAAACGAATCGGGACGCATCGTCATCACGCCGCAGCCGCCGCGCGCCGCGATAGCAGCGGAGCTTGCCGCATGAGCTTGCGTTCGGCTCTCTACACAGGCTCGGTCATCCATCGGCGGCTGCGCCCGCGGCCGCACCGCCTTCGTTATCATCTGTTCTGGATGCTGCTCGACCTCGACGAGATCGATGAGCTGTCGAACGGGCTTTTTCTCTTTTCACACAATCGGCCCAATGTCGTCAGCTTTCATGATGCGGATCACGGCAACGGCAGCGCTCGGCCATTGCGTCTGCAAATCGACGATCTGCTGGCGGCGGCCGGCATCGATCCCCGGGATGGCAAGGTCGAGCTGCTTTGCATGCCGCGCATCTTCGGTTACGGGTTCAATCCTCTCAGCATCTATTTCTGCCGCAACGGCCGCGGCGAACTGACCGCTGTACTTTACGAGGTCCACAATACTTTCGGCGAACGCCATAGCTATTTGATGGCCGCGAGCGGCAGGAGTTTCCGCCACGGTCGAACAGGAATGCAGGAAGGCGTTCTATGTGTCGCCTTTCATCGACATGGACATGACATATACGTTCCGCCTCCGGGCGCCGGACGAGTGCGTGACCTTGGCAATCCGCACGGCCGACGGCGACGGTCCGCTTCTCGTGGCCGCTTTAAGCGGCCGGCGCCGTGCGCTTTCGAACGGCAGCCTGCTCGGCGTGCTCGCGACCTACCCGCTGCTCACCCTCAAGGTGATCGCGGCGATTCACTGGCACGCGTTCCGGCTGTGGCTGAAGGGGATCGGGCTGCGTCCGCGGCCGCATCCACCCGCGTGTCCAGTGACCATTTCAAACGCCAAGGTTTGATTCCGATGACCTCCGGCGACCACCTGCTTTCAACAAGGCGGCGAGCGCGGTCTTTCGATCCCAACGCGCCCTGGCGGCTGTTGTCGCGCGCGCTTCCCAAGCTTGAAACCGGCCGGTTGAGCATTCTGCTGCCGAACGGCCAGCCGATCCTCCTCTCCGGCGCGCCAGACGGTCCGGAGGCCACGTTGACGATCCACTGCTGGCGCGGCGTGTGGCGCATCCTGATCGGGGGCGCGGACGGCTTTGCCGACGCCTATATCGACGGCGACGTGTCATCGCCCGATCTTCCGCGGCTTCTTGACCTGTGCGTGCGCAACGGGGCGAAGCGGAGAACGACCTCGCAAAGCTTCTCGCTCGGTCATGTGCGCAAGCGCATCCAGCATCTGCTGCGGAGCAACACGCGGCGGGGCAGCCGGCGCAACATCGCAACCCACTACGACCTGGGCAACGCGTTCTTCGGCGCGTGGCTGGACGCGAGCATGAGCTATTCGTCCGCATTGTTCGGCGCCGGCGATACGCTGGAACAGGCTCAGGAACGCAAGCTCAATCGCATTGCCGAGTTGATCGCGCCCGTCAGCGGCACAAGAATCCTGGAAATCGGATGCGGGTGGGGCGCGCTCGTTGCGCGTTTATTCGACGGTGGCGCTGCCTCCGTGCTTGGCATCACGCTTTCGAAGGCACAGCTTGCTTATGCCAGGACACGACTGGCACACGCCGCAAACGTCGACCTTCGGCTCCTCGATTACCGCGACGTGACCGGAACCTTTGACCGCATCGTCTCGATCGAGATGATCGAGGCGGTGGGCGAGCGCTACTGGCCGACCTATTTCGAATCCGTTCGCGCGCGGCTTGCGCCGGCCGGCATTGCCGTCATCCAGGCCATCACCATCGATGAAGCCCGCTTCCCGGTTTATCGCAAACGGCCCGACTTCATCCAGCGCTACATATTCCCCGGCGGCATGTTGCCGACGAAAAGCATCATCGAACGCGAATCGGCGCGGGCCGGACTAGCTCTCGTGCACCAAGAGTCGTTCGGCGACAGCTACGCGGCAACACTGCGCGAATGGCGCACGCGGTTCCTGCGCGCCTGGCCGGAGCTGAAATTGCAGGGATTCGACGAGCGATTCCGCCGCATGTGGGACTACTATCTTGCCTATTGCGAAACCGGCTTCAGACGGCGCGCTTTAGACGTCACCCTGTTTCAGTTCAGGAACTGAATCGAGATTGGACGCCGAACGTCACCACGCACCATATGGTCGCGGATCATATGCCGGGCGTCAGGGTTCTGCGCTCAACACTTTGTCAGGGGCGGATAATCGCGCGTATAGACCGGATGCGCGAGGTACTCCTTCTCGGGCCAGGTCCAGAACTGGCTGACGTTCTCGTAGGTGTGGATGGTCTTGTTCCACAGCTTCAACCCGTATTTGGCGCCCTCTCTGCCGACGCGCCGAACGTAGAAATTGCCGATCACGTTGTTGAGGTGATCGAATTTGATCGGGCCGCGCGGCGTGTCGGCGAGGGTCACCGCCTTGAGCGCCGCCATGAACTTTTCCTTGTCGTCGACGGCGCCGCCTGTCGCCTTCAGGGCTGCATCGACCACCTGACAATTGACGTAGAGGCCGGCCGCATAGAAGCCCGGAATGACGTTGAAGTTCTTCATGATCCCGTCGATGAAGCGGTGATTGCTTTCGCTTTCAAGGTCGAGCGTGTACGGACAGCAAGACACTAGCCCGAGCGCCTCATTGCCGAAGCTCCGCAGCAAGTGCGTCGTCGCCGCCGGTCTCCCCGGCAACGACCGGATATTTGAGTCCGGCATCGGCATACGCCTTCATGAAGCGCAGCGGATTGGACCCGGCGAAGCCCTGGCAGACGCCATCGCAATCGCCGATCTGCGCGATGTAGGGCGTGTAATCGGGCGTGACCAGCGGCGGCCAGAGCTTCTTGACCACGCAGCCGCCATCCTTCTGGAATGTCGACTGGAAGCCGCCCATTTGCTCGTAGTCGAAGGCGGTGTCCTCGGCGACAGTGACGACGCGCTTGAGCTTCAACTCCGTCGCCGCGTAATGCCCCATCGGGTGCATGGCCTGCGACGAGGTGGACGAAGCGCGCAGCAGATAGGGGTTTGGCGTACGCTGGGTGAGATTGTCGGCCGCCGCCAGGCTTAGCGTCGGCATCTTCTGCTGCCGAACATAGTCATTGATGGCGTACATCTCGAAAGCGGCGAGCGGGCCAAATATCACATCGACTTTATCCCGCTCGATCAGTTCCTGCGCCTTGGTCTTGGCGCCGGCCGGATTGCCGCCGCTGTCGGCGGAGACGAAATCGACCTTACGGCCGCCGAGGACGTAGTTTTTTTCTTTCAGGTAGGTCAGCACGCCCTGTTCCATCTGGATGCCGCCTTGGGCGAGCGGCCCGGTCTTTACGGTCAGCAAACCGAGCCGAAACGGCGCCGCCTGGGCAACCGCCGGCGCCGGGAAACGCGTCAATGCGGCGGCTGCGCCGGCCGCAGTGCCGGCCAACAGCGCGCGGCGGCTGACTTTACGAGCCGTGAGTTTGCGCGGCATTTCTGTCCTCCCTCTCGCGCCCGGTCACCGCCGAGGCGTGTCCATTATCGTCGCCGCCGCATCTCCGTGCAGCGGATTTACGACCATCATCCGACAAGCGATCAGGCCCGTAAAGTCGCATCTCGAAGGCGCGGCGCCGGTTGCTGACGGGCCGGAACGGACCCAAGATGGGCAACCGGTTTCTTGATAAGGGCAGGTCAGAAATGAAACGCAGTACCGACCGGATTCTCACCACGCATACGGGTAGCCTGCCGCGCACCGCCAAGGTGGTCGAGCTCCTGCTCGCCGAGCAGAAAAATCCTGGAGCGCACAAAGCCGAACTGAGCGCGGCAATCCGCAAGGCGATCGCAGGTGTGGTGCAGAAGCAGATCGAATGCGGCATCGACATCATCAATGACGGCGAACAGGGTCGAACGGACTATACGGTCCATGTTCTCGACCGGCTTACCGGCTTTGCCGGCGAGAGCACCCCGCCGCTCGGCACCGGCGATGAGGAATTCCCGGAGCTGGCGCAGCTTCTCACGCAATTCGCCTCCCCGTTCCAACACCGGCCGGCCTGCACCGGCGAGGTAACCTGGAGGGATTGGGACGCGGCGCAAAGCGACATCGACGTGTCCAAGGATCTTATGAAAGGCGCGGCCGCCGTGGAATGCTTCATGACCTCGCCGTCGCCCGGCCAGATCGCGCGATATCTCAAGAACAAGCACTACAAGACCGAAGAGGCTTACGTGTATGCGCTCGCCGATGTGATGAAACGCGAATACAAGGCGATCGTCGATGCCGGCTTCATCCTGCAGCTCGATTGTCCCGATCTGGCGATGCTTCGCCACACCGTCTATCTCGACAAGAGTCTTGCCGATTTCCGCAAGATCATCGCGCTCAACGTCGCGGCACTCAATCACGCGGTCGCCGATATTCCGGCGGACCGCATGCGCATGCATGTGTGCTGGGGCTCGACCGTGGCGCCGCATCATACCGACGTGCCACTTGTCGACATCATCGACATCGTGCTCACGGCAAAGCCGATGGCGGTGTCATTTCCCGCCGCCAATGCGCGGCATGAGCACGAATGGAAAATCTGGCGCGAGGTGAAGCTGCCGCCCGGCAGGATCATCATCCCCGGCGTCATCGACTCCACGGTGAACACGGTGGAGCATCCCGAGGTCGTCGCCGACCGTATCCTCAATTTTGCCGCGGTCGTGGGTCGCGAGAACATCATCGCTGGCGTCGATTGCGGCTTCGGCACCTTTGCGGGGCGCGTCCAGGTCGATACCAAGATCGTCTGGCTCAAGCTGCAATCGCTCGCCGAAGGCGCTCGCCGCGCCTCCGCTCAGCTCTGGACGAAGGCGGCCTGATGGACTCGGTGACCGCGCATGAGCGACGTTAGACGTTGCGGGCGCGCTTTAGCCGCTTCGAGGCACGGCCGGCTTTTGCAATGATCGTGCTGGCGCTGCCTTTCGCCGGATGAAGATTGAGACGGTCGCCGTCCGACCACGCCGCGGCGTTTTCGTACATTTGCCTCAACATGGCGCGCAGCGCCGAGCGGTCTTTCTCCGCGAGGCGCCTGAGCAATGTTTCTTCGTGCTTCCTGCTCAGGGCGACGCAAGTATGAGCCAGACGCGAGCCGGCCGCGGTCAGCGCAACCTCGACGGCGCGATTATCCTGCTTTGCCCGGCTGCGGATCAGCAAACCGCGACGAGAAAGACCACGCAGCATGTGCGAAAGCGCCGACGCCTCGATACAAGTGACGTCAGCCAGCGCGCTGACCCGCATGGTGCGATGTTGCGCCAGAACGATGAGCGCGCGGGCTTGCTGAATGCCTAAATCCAGTTTCGCGTAGTCGGTTGTCGCCTGCTTCACGCCTCTCGCAATCACGCGATAAAGCAGAAACGGCACGAAATAGTCTAACTGCTCGCGCAAGGATTCATCCTGTAATCGGGCCGGCCACCTCGACCGTTCACATAGTCATCAATAAACGGAGGCCGGGCGAACGCGCAATATCGCTGGTCCAAACGCAGTCTCGCGACCAGCCGGGCCAGCACTTGCAAACTCCGGAAAATAGTTGAATAATTCAAGTATCTGGCGCCGCCATGGCGGCCAATCAATCACGCACGCAATGCGATCAACAGGGAGTGAAGCCGATGGATACACTTCTGCATGATAAGCCGAAGAGCGGCAGCAAACCGGCTTTGAGCCAGTCCAAGGTGCGCGGCGTCCATCATCTCGCGCTGAACACCGACGACATGAAGAAGACGGTGGAGTTCTACGTCGACGTTCTCGGCATGCCGCTGGTGCACGCCATGAAAGTGCCTCCAGGCCTCGGCAAGGGCAAAGACAACCGCGGCAATCCACCCTATGAAGAAATCCGGCATTATCTGTTCGATATGGGCAACAACTCGTCGCTCGCTTTTTTCGAAATCCCGAAGGGCGCCGAACCCCTCCACAATCGCAATGCCGTCGGCGCCATGCAGCACTGTGCGTTCACGATAACTCCGGAGCGCTTCAAGGACGTGCAGGAACGCCTGACCAGGCATCAAGTGCCTTTCCTGGGCCCTCTCGAACAACTGCCGGGATTGTTTGGAATCTACTTCTTCGATCCGAACGACATTCGCCTGGAGTTTGCCTGTCAGCCCGACGATGGCGACGCGCCGCTGGTGATCGACGGATTGACGCAGACCAAGCAGCAGGCCAGCAAGGAAATGTCGACGCTCCCGGGTGTCGACGACGCCTGGCTACGCAAATACACGTCGGCCATGCGGGATTGAACCGGGTCCGCTGTCCGCGTTGACCCCGTATCGGCGATACGGTCTAGTTTGACGTCCAAGACTAAGGATCGCGGTACTACGCGACCTAAAACAGTGCGCGTTTGGGAGGGAACAATGCTGCGAAGCCTCATGGCGATCGCGATCGCCAGTCTGTTTGCGGGCCAGGCACTCGCCCAGGACACGGTGAAGATCGGCATCATTACCGATATGACGGGCACCGCCCGCTTCTATGCCGAGCCCGTCACCGAGGGCAGCAAACTCGCCGCCAAGATCATCAACCAAAACGGCGGAGTTCTCGGCAAGCAGATTGAGCTGCTGATCGAGGACGACCAGAACAAGCCGGACGTCGCGTCGGCGAAGGCGCGGAAACTGGTCGACGAGGGCTCGGTCTTCATTCTCTGCAACTCCAGCTCGACGACGACACAGCAGATCCAAAGCGTCTCGCTGGAAACCAAGACGCCGCAGCTTACTGCGACCAACGGCGTCGATACCATGACCACCTCGATCAACAATCCGTATTTCTGGCAGACCGGGGTTCTGGCAACGATCCAGCTCGATACGCTGATGGCGTACAGCAAGAGCCGCAATTACAAGCGGGTGGCGATCTGGCGCGATGAGATGGTCTTGAGTCAGCAGATCGCCGAATCGTTCCGCAAGGGTTTGGAAAGCCGTGGCGTTCAAGTTGTCGACGAAGAGGTGATCCCGCGCGGCGCGACCAGCGCGGTGCCGCAACTTCAGAAGATCCGCGCCGCGGCCCCGGAGGCGATTTTCAACGCCGGCATTCTCGGGCCGGAAATGGTCGTGTTCTTCCGCGGCTATCACGAGCTCGGTCTTAAAACTCCGGTGCTTGGCTCGTACAATCTGTCGATTCCGACCTATCTGCGCACCGCGAAGGGTCTCATGGAGGGCGTCGCGTTCGTGGACGCTTACGATCCCGACAAGAAGCAGGTCAAGGACTTCTCGGCGCTGTTCGAGAAGGAATACAGCCGCACGCCGTACTCCATGAACGCGTACGGCTACGATGGTATCAACCTTATCGTCGACGCGATCCGACGGGCCGGCTCGCTCGATCGGGAAAAGATCAGGGTGGCGATGCAGGCGACCCACAACTGGGTCGGCGTGATCGGAGCGAAGGGTACGGCAATCTCCTTCGTCGACGGCAAGCGCACAGGTTTCGATCCGCAGGGCGCAACGATCCGCGTGATCACCCACAACGAGCAGGGCCCGGTGCTTTATTCGGGCTCCAACTGAATGCGATGATCGCGGTCGCGACCCGCACCGCCGGGTCTCACATCTAGCGCGGCTTGGATCGTCCGATGAGCGATCTTCTGGAGCTTGCCGTCAGTGCCGCCGCCACGGGGTGCATCTACGGCCTCGTGGCGCTCGCCTATCTGGTCATTCTCAGACCGACCGGCATCATCAATTTTGCCGTCGGCGAGTGGGTGACGACCGGGGCGTTTATCGCTGTCGTGATGCTGGGCGCGAGCGACTGGTCCACACTTGAGCTTCCCTATGCGCTCGTCCTTATCGCTATCGTTGTCGCAATGGCAGGCATCGGCTGGTGTGTCGAGGCGCTCACCGTCCGTCCGCTGGTCGAGAAAGGCGCGCCTGTGTTGAGCGCGATACTGGCCCTGCTCGGCGTTCTGGTGATCTTCCGCGAGAGCATCGTGCTGATCTTTGGGCCGGATAATTTCAATGTGCCGTCGCCATTCGGATTCGAGCGGGTCCAGGTCGGACCATTTGCGGGCACGCCGCAGCATTTCACCGTCATTGCCGCGACGCTCGCGATTTTTGCCATGGTGTGGCTGTTTGCCGAGCGGACACTCTGGGGGAAGGCGTTTCAGGCTGTCGCCATCAATCGGCGCGCCGCGGCGCTGATGGGGATCAATCTTCGCGCCGTCGTCGCGATGTCGTTTGCCGCCGGTGCCTCCATCGCGGGAATTGCGGGCCTGCTGGTAAGCCCACTGACATCGGCCCATTATTTGATGGGGCTGCCACTCTCCATCCAGGGATTTTCGGCGCTGGTGATCGGCGGCATGACACGTGTCGGCGGCGCTTTGCTGGGCGGCCTGATCATCGCCATGGCCGAACAGCTTGCCGCGCGTTACCTCCCGATCCCTTCCGGTCTGGCGCAGGGCGCGCCGCTCGTTTTGATGATCGTGTTCCTGTTTGTTCGCCCGACGGGGTTGCTCAAGGCTCACGAGGCGCGGCCATGACGCGCAGTTTGGCGCTGTGGACCGGCGCGGCGCTGCTCCTGACCGGGCTTGCGTTCGCGCTCAGTCCGTACGAGGCCGATCTTTACCGCAAACTGCTGATCTGGATAGCGCTGGCGCTGAGCTTCAATTTCCTGTTCGGCGTCTCCGGCCAGATGGCAATGTCGCATTTCGCTTTTGCGGGTATTGGCGCCTACGCGATGGTGATTCTGGCCTTCAAGTTCTCCGTGCCTTTGCTGTTGTCGATACCCCTGGGCATCCTGTTTTGCGCGCTGGTGGCTTTCCTGATCGCCGTGCCCTCGGTGCGCCTCGAAGGCTTTTTCCTCGCACTGGCGACGATTGCGCTGGCGCAGCTTCTCCGCATTGTCCTCGACGAGGGCGGCGACCTCACCGGGAGCACAACCGGGATCGCCGGCTTCAGCCTTCCGCCTGTATTTGGCTTCGCGCTGAAAGGCCCTTCTTATACCGGCGTCATTGTCGTCGTCATGCTGGCGACGCTCTGGACGCTGCTGCGCCTGGACCGTTCGGGCTTCGGGCGTGCGTGCCGCGCCGTTCGCGACAACGAAACCGCGGCGGCAGCCATGGGTGTCGACGTTGCCCGAACCAAGATCGCTGTCTTTGTCATCACTTCGGTGCTCGCGGCCATTGTGGGGATGTCGTACGCGTTCGTCGACAACATCGTCACGCCGAGTGAATTTTCGATCGACAACATGTTTCTGCTGCTGTTCATGGTCATCATTGGCGGCTCCGGCAGCCACGCCGGCGCGATCGCTCGGTACAGCCCTGCTCTATCTGTTGCCGTTCGTCATCGAGCCGATCGTCGGCAGACTGCACATGCTGGTGTTCGGATTTCTGCTCGTTATAACGATACTGTTTCAGCCCAAGGGAATGATCGGGCTGTTTGAGATCGTGCGGGCGCGGCGCCGCGCGGCTGCCCTGCCATGACGCTTCTTGAGGTTCGGAGCCTCACCAAACGATTCGGCGGCCTGACCGCCGTCGACTCGCTCGATTTCGATCTCGCGCCGAGCCGGATCACGGCGCTGATCGGCCCGAACGGAGCCGGCAAGACCACCACCTTCAATCTGATTGCCGGCGCGATTGCAGCGACGGCCGGGTCCATCAGCTTGAATGGCGCCCAGATCGTCGGCCTGCCGCCGCACCTGATCGCGCGGCTCGGCGTCTTTCGCACCTTCCAGCACAACATGCCGTTCGCCAGCCTGTCGGTGCTGGAGAATGTCATGATGGGTGCGCACGTCCGCGCGAAGGCGGACCTCGTGTCGCTGGTCGCCCGGCCGCGGCAGCGGCGCGAAGCGGAGACAAACGTGCGCCAGCGCGCCGAAGCGATGCTCGATTTTGTCGGCCTGACCGAGGTCGTAGGCAAGAACGTCATGACGCTGTCGTTCGGACAGGGCCGATTGCTGGAAGTCGCGCGCGCATTGGCCGGACAGCCCAAGATCATCCTGCTGGATGAACCTGCCGCGGGACTCACCGCGGCTGAATGCGACCATCTTGCCAAGGTTTTGCGCGCGGTATCGGCGAGCGGCGTCGCGCTGCTGCTTATCGAGCACGACATGCAATTTCTGCTGCCGATAGCCGATTGGGTCGTGGTGCTTAATTTCGGCAGGAAGCTTGCCGAGGGGACGTCCGCCGCCATACGCGAAGATGCTTCGGTGATCGACGCCTATCTGGGCAGCGCCGCCGGACAACTGGCCAGCAGCCATGCTTGAGATCGAGGCTGTCCGCGGTGGCTACGGACCGATCAACGTCCTCGACGATGTGTCCCTGCACGTCGCGTCTGGCGAAGCCGTGGCGTTGCTCGGACCGAACGGAGCCGGGAAATCGACTCTCCTTGGCGCACTCACCGGTACGATCCCGTGCCGGTCCGGTCGGGTCGTATTCGAGGGCCGGAATCTGGCGCAAATGCCCAGCCATCACATTTTTGCCGCCGGTCTCGTTCTCGTGCCAGAAGGCCGGCAAATTTTCACGCCCTACACCGTCCTCGACAACCTCCGCCTCGGCGCGCTATCGGCGTCGCGTCAGTCCCGCAGCGAGCGGCTTGAAGACGTGTTTCGGCTGTTTCCGCGCCTGAAGGAACGGCGGGCCCAGATCGCCGGCACGCTGTCGGGCGGCGAGCAGCAAATGCTGGCGATCGGGCGCGCGCTGATGTCGAAGCCGAGGCTGCTCCTGCTCGACGAGCCCTTCCTCGGTTTGGCGCCGGTCGTTGTCAATGAGATCCGGCTGGCGCTGAAGATGCTTCGCGACGAAGGCCTCACGACGCTCCTGGTCGAGCAAAAGATCGACATGGCGCTGGAGATGACGTCGCGCGCTTACGTGATGATAAAGGGCCGGATTGCGCTGCACGAACGCTGCTCCGCGCTCGCCGGGCGCGATACGTTGCGCGCCATCTACTTCTCGCACGCCGCCGACCGCGCCGACCCGCGCGATGCAAAGTCTTAACCGGCTGAGCAGACCAAGGGCGAGAAACCGTAGCTCCTGCTGCCTGTATCGTGTTGAAACAGTCGATAGTGGAGCTCTGAAGTCTGCTACGGGTCATCCACGCGTTTTGCCATGCTTACGTCATGTCGGCTTTGAGGCCGATCGCGTCCGGGCCGCAATCATCCGACCGGATCGTCGACGTGACCCGTTTCGGCGGCTAAAGCGCTTTGCCGATGACTCGGTCAACCGAATAGGGACCACCGCCGCGAATCGCGATGAGAAAGCATACCGCCCCGATGAGCAGCACATATTCGTAGCCGCCGCCACCGGCCGCGTAACCTTTCGCCAGATGCACGAACAAGAGAGCGATTAGCATCTCAATGGCCAACACGGCGGCGACAAAACGCGTGAACAGGCCGATGATCAAGCAGACCCCGCCGACCAGCTCGATGAGCATGGTTACATAAGCCCACGCCAGTGCCGGCTCGAAGCCGTTCTTAGCGAAGATGTTAGCGGCGACCGCGTCTGCGCCAATTTTGAATTTTACTGAAACGTGCATCAAAAACATGACGCCAACAACGACGCGCACGAGCGTTTCAGCAATCGGCGTAAGCCTATCGTAGAATCCGGCCAGAGTCGGATACACCAGTTTCGTTTCACCCTGAGCCATAGCGAGGTACCCTTTGTTTGCAGAGATCATCCGATGTCTTGCAAGGGTATTACAGCAGGATTTTATGGCGCTTGGAATGGGCAGACAGCCATTTTCCATGGCAGCAATCTTCGGCTCTCGACTTCCGAATTGGGCATGAAGGTCATTCTGGCGGTTTCGGCCGATAGTCGGCCTCCTACTCCTCCGTCTCTGCCACTCCCGACGACACCGTGACCTTCGTGACCAAAGACCACTCACAAGTCTGCCTCGCGAAATTTCCTCCCGCCGCGATCACAGGGCTCGTTCCGCAAAAATCAGAATTGATCGTTAGGGCAAATTTGCGGTGCCGGTCTTGCCGCAGAGCATTTGATTGGACTTGCCGCCCGACGCGGCCACAGCCGAGAAAAAATGGCCCGGCAATCGATCTACAAGCGCAAGTCCGAGCGCAAGTCCGCTCGTGCGTCGCCGTAAAGGATGCGCTCCAAATCAATTAGGCCGGACAGCAAAATGGGGACACTCGCGATGTGTACGTCAGCCCAACTTGGACCTGCGCTGCTATATCTATTGGTCGCATATCTTGCTCCATCGTTGCTGCTCTTTGTTCTCCTCGCTGTTCTTCCGTCCGTTCGCCTGACGCGGAAGTTCGGGTTAAGCCGAGCGTTGGCAGCTTGGAGCATCATTCCCATTGTTGGTCCGGCGTTTTTGCTCTGGGCCGTCGCGTACTTGAACTGGCCTAAAGCTCCATCTGAAGCACGGCGCCAGACCTCACACATGCAATGATGCAAACTTCTGTTTCAGATCACTGGCGCGGGACATCACGGGGCGCTCCGTCAAAGCGGAGGCGCGCGGCATGGATATCGGAATAACGACGGTCGGCCCAATCGATGAGGCTCGCCATCGGCTCCAGCAGGGATTGGCCTAGCGGGGAAAGGCAATACTCGACGCTCGGCGGCTTGGTCGGAAAGACATGACGGGTGATCAGGCCGTCGCGCTCCAAGTCGCGCAGCGTCTGGGTGAGCATGCGCTTGGAGATATCCCGGATGGCTCGGTGAAGTTCGCTGAAGCGTTGCGGTCGCGTCGCAAGCGTCATGATCATGAGTATGCTCCACTTGTCGCCGATGCGGTCGAGCACTTCGCGCACCGGGCAGTGGACGGATCCTGCTGACTGGGCGTCGTCCGATTGATATCGGCTGAACCGCTCAATGGCGCTCAATGCGTCGCTCATGCGGGTCCCCTTTTTCTCTCCTGGTTACAAAAAACTGCCTCCTTACGGCGCAGGTCGCAGGTCTCTATGTGAGACTTGCCCTAAATAATAGACCATCCAGCACCAGGAGAATAGGCATGTTTCTAGTCATGGGAATTACGGGAAAAGTAGGCGGCGCAACGGCCACGCACCTGTTGGCGCAAGGCAGGAAAGTACGCGCGCTGGTTCGCGACCGCGCGAAGGCCGCAAGCTGGAGGGAACAAGGCGTCGAGCTGGTCGACGGCGATTGGAACAATGCAGCCGCCATCGAGCGGGCGCTCAAGGGCGTCGACGGTGCGTTTGTAATGTTGCCGGCCATCTGGGCCCCCTCACCGGACTTCAAAGAAGCCAAGGGCGTCATTGCGAACTATGTCGAGGCGCTGACCGGGGCCGCGCCGCCACGGGTCGTCGGGCTCTCGTCGATGGGGGCGAACAGGACCAGCGGGCTGGGGATGATCACGGCCCTGTCGCTGCTGGAGCAAGGCTTCCGTAAGCTGACGTCGCCGACCGCCTTCGTGCGCGCCGGCGGGTTTTTCGAAAACTTCCTTTACGGCTTGCACGTCGCCCAGGGCGGCACGCTCCCCGTGTACTACGATCCGACCAGCCGGAAATCGACCATGGTCGCGACGAACGACATCGGCGCTGAGGTGGCGACGCTGCTGACCGGGCCGGCTTGGTCGGGGCATCGCGTCATCGAACTTGGTTCGATGGTCAGCGCGGATGAAGTCGCAGCGCAACTGGGCGATGTCATGCAGCGCGAAGTCAAGGCGTTCGCAGTCCCGCGGGCCGAGTGGCCGGCAGCGTTCGAGCAGTTCGGCATCCCGAAAGGTCACACCGGACCGGCTGAAGCGATGTTCGAGGCTGTCAATGCGGGCTGGATGGACCTCGGCGTCGCTGGCACGGAGCACGTCGCCAGCACAACGCTTCCCCGCGACGTCTTCGCGGCGGCCCAGAAGGCCGCGACGGCTTAGCTCCGCGGACCAGCGATGAGATGCGACTTTCGGGCCTGCTCCCGAAACTCGCATCGCCTTCAGCAATGAATGCGTCGCGGCCGGCCGTCTATTGATCCGACCAGACAGGTCCTCGGCGGCGCCGTATCAGAAAGATTGGATAAAATGTCAAAGATTTCCTGGCGCCAAGTCTTGGCCTTGGCACTCGCAGCTTTCTTCGTCGCGGGATCGCTGAGCAACATCTTCGCCCCTGGGTCTATCTACGAAGAATATCTGCGGTGGGGATACCCGCACTGGTTCCATTTCGTGACCGGATCGCTGGAACTGACGACCGCTGTTCTGCTGGTGCAGGCACGGACGCGGCTGTGGGGCTCGGCGCTCGGCTGCACGGTGATGTTGGCGGCGCTCGCCACCGTCACCCTCCACGGCGAATTCGGGCACGGGGTGCCGCCGCTTATCGCGGCGACGCTATCAATAATCGTCGGCTGGATCGCCTGGCGGAGCGGCTCCCCAGCTCGGCGTGACTGTCGCCACTGGAGGCCAGAGGGAAGGTCTGCGTGAGAGCGTTCACGGATGAAATCTCAACATCCGGCTCTTCACGGCTGTTGGTTCAGTTCCGCCCCACGAGCAAATAAGTTCGTAACAGCCCGGTGCATAATTCTTGATTTCTGGACCTCGGCCAAGGCAACGCGAAATCCGTTTCGCTGCAATCTCGATAGCTCTTCGGTGGCCGCGCCATGTCCACTGTTGACCGCCAATGGAAGTCAGAGCGACGGCATCAGGTGCCAATCGGCGCATATCCACTGTGCGCGTCCGTCGAAATTGAAAATCGAAGCATTCTCATCGGCTTAGCCGTAGACAGCGAATCATGGCGGCAATGTCACAATTTACGCGCCTGCGAATCAAACAAACGGCCGAAAAAATTTCTTGTTAGATCAGAGAGATGGCTGCTATTGGCCGAATTTGTTTGTCGCACGCCACGCGACCAACTAAAAGACCTCATCCTGCTCGTCCGAGGGACGTCAACCGGTGACGGCCGATTGATGCGAGCGGGAGCGGTGCCCGGGATGGGGCTCGTAACCTCATTCGCGGGCGGTTCGGAAACTCGCCCGGCCTGCCACGACGCAGGTCTGCCAGGAGCTGGCTGCCCGGGTAGCGCATGTCGTCGCTATCATGAAGCGCGGGACCGGACTGAGCCAAGGCCGAAAGGCTTTCGGTGAGAACCGCGGTAGAGCGCCGGAAGGCGAGCGCGTCCGCCAAAAGCGGCGCGCGCCGCGATGCGCAACACAGGCGGCGCTCCGCCTGTGCGTAGCGCGGCTTCGACTACGCGCCTTTCGGCGCTCCGCCTCCCCGTAGGTTGTTTGGAGGCCTCTTTTCCGTGCCGTACGCAACAGCTCGGGCGCAAAAAGGCGCCGCGAGAATGAGAAGGCTTGCGTCATCGCGAGCCAACGGACCCGCGCGAAGTCGCGCGGTCCGACAACAGGCTCCGCGAAGCAATCCAGGGCGGCTTTGAGGACTGGAGGCTGTACTGGATCGCTTCGTCGCTATCGCTCCTCGCAATGACGCGCGCAATGCGAGAACAGGAGGAAACGGCCGTTGACCTGGATCAATGCGGTTTTGCGCATTTGCCCGATGCTGCCGGCAACGGGTGCTTGAGATTGGGCCGCTGGAGATTGGGCGATGGCGATTGCAGAGACGAGTCCGGCGGTGGCGATTGCCGCCGCAAAACCAAGCTGGATCAACAAATACTGGGGGTTGATCGCCGCGTGCGCGGTGCTTGTCATCATCCTGGCGTTGCCGACGCCAGCGGGACTGCCGCTTGCCGGGCAGCGCATGCTGGCGATCTTCGGTTTTGCGGTCGTGGTCTGGGTGACCGAAGCGCTCGATTACGCAGTCAGCGCGGTCGTCATCGCCGCGCTGATGGCTGTGCTGATCGGCGTGTCGCCGAACGTGGCCAACCCCAAAGCGCTCTACGGCACGGTCGCGGGCCTCACCATGGCGGCGGCGGGCTTCAGCAACGTCGCGCTCATTCTGGTCGCAGCCGCCCTGTTTCTCGCCGCCGCGATGACCATCACCGGGCTCGATCATCGCATTGCGCTTGTGGTGTTGCGCCGGGTCGGCGCGCGAACGAGCCGCGTGGTGATCGGCACTATCGTGGTCGCCATCGTGCTGGCCTTTCTGGTGCCGAGCGCGACCGCGCGTGCCGCCGCCGTCATCCCGATCATGATGGGCGTCATCCTGGCGTTCGGCGTCGACCGCAAGAGCCGTTTCGCCGGCATGATGATGATCACCACCGTGCAGGCGGTGAGCATCTGGAACGTCGGCATCAAGACAGCCGCAGCGCAGAACATGATCGCGGTCGGCTTCATCCAGTCGCTGTTGCATCAGGACGTCACCTGGCTGTCGTGGTTCGTCGCCGCCGCGCCGTTCTCCATCCTGATGTCGATCGGTCTGTATTGCATCATGATGCTGATGATGCCGCCGGAAACCAGGGAACTGCCCGGCGGCTCCGGCGCGGTCGCCAAAGCGCTGGCCGAACTCGGGCCGATGACGGGCGCGCAGAAACGCCTGCTGACAATCTCGCTCATCCTGCTGTGCTTCTGGGCGACCGAAGGAAAACTCCACAGTTTCGACAGCCAGACCACCACCACCGTCGCGGTCGCGCTGTTGTTCCTGCCCGGGATCGGCGTGATGGATTGGAAGCGGGCCAATGCACTCATCCCCTGGGGTACCGTCGTTCTGTTCGGCGTCGGCATCGGGCTTGGCACCGCGCTGTTGCAGACGCATGCGGCGCAATGGCTCGCCGGTTTGATCGTGCAATGGTTCGGTCTCGATCACCTTGCGGGCTTCGGCATCCTGGCGGTGATGGCGATCTTTCTCGTCGTCATTCACCTGGGATTCGCCAGCGCCACGGCACTCGCCTCGACCATGATCCCGATCGTCATCGCCATCATGGAAAAAGTGCAAACGCCGGGCATCAGCATCATCGGCATGACGATTCTCTTACAGTTCGTCGTCAGCTTCGGTTTCATCCTGCCGGTCAACTCGCCCCAGGGCATGCTGGCCTACGGCACGCAGACCTTCCTGGCGCGCGACTTCGTGCGCACCGGCATCGCCATCACGGTGCTGGCCTATGTGCTGACCTTGATCTTCGGCGCCACCTATTGGCACTGGCTGGGCTACGTCTAGCGGGCACCGGCGGCGGTGGCGGAACAAGGATCGGCCGGCGTAAAACCTGGAGTTTTGCGGGGCGGAAGAGAAAACAGCAGCTTGTGGACAAATTTCAGTCCAGAATTCTTCGCTATTGTGATTGACACAATCGGCCTTGAAAATCACGATTGTGGGCGAACATCGTCACATTTCAGGAGGAATTCATGAAGCTGAAACTTGCCATCGCCGCCGCCGCGCTGATTGCCATGTCGGCGTTCGCGCAGGCACAACAGGGGCCGCCGCCCAAAGTGCCGAAGCCGACCAAGGCGGACGTCCAAAAGGTTGTGCAGCTGATCATGGCCGACAAGGCGAAGGTGCAGGCCTATTGCCAGCTCTCGCAGCTCAACGATCAGATGGCTGAAGCCCAGGAAAAGAAGGACCAGAAGAAGATGGAGGCGCTCGCCAATCAGGCCGATGCGCTGGTCCAGAAGATCGGCCCCGAATACGAAAAGCTGATGGAAGGACTCGACCAGGTTGACGAGAATTCGCCCGACGCCAAGGCGTTCGGCGACATGTTCGCTCCGCTCGACAAGCAGTGCGGCGGCTGACCGGCATCGCACGCGCGTCGCACTACTCTTAATTCACGCATCCCCGGGCGATCATCCCGGGGATGTTTCATTTCACGCCACCCACGCTTGAGCGCGGCCGCGCATGGCCTAGTATGCCGCTCCCGAAAACAATGGAGAAACGCTGCAATGGAACCGCTCCCGAAAGGCGCCAATTTTGTCCGCGGCAAGACGCTGTGGGAGATCGGCCTGCATATCGCCGGCAACCCCGACACGCCCTATGGGGGCAATCGCGACATGATCATCACGGTCGGCTCCGGCGGCGGCGAGCGCTTCCGGCCGTGGCTGCGCATGGCGACCGGATCGGCGATCCTGGCCGAGGAAGTCGCGGCGGGCGGCGTCGAGTGCGCCTTCGTCAATCCGTCGGCGCTGCTGACGCAGGCCTATCGCGGCGTCGGTATCTTCAAGAAACCGTTGCCGGTACGCATCGTCGCTTCTTATCCGAGCTGGGATCGCATGGTGTTCGCGGTGCATCCGCGCTCCGGCATCCGCTCGCTCGCCGACATCAAGAGCAAGCGCTATCCGCTGCGCGTCTCGGTGCGCGAAGACCCGACCCATTCGACCCACGTGCTGATCGAGCAGGCCTTCGCGCTGCACGGCTTTACGCTGAAGGACATCGAGTCGTGGGGTGGCCGTCTCATGCTGTGCGGCGGCCCGTCCGACAAACGCCGCCTCGAACCGATGGCGCGCGGCGAGGTCGACGCGGTGTTCGACGAAGGCATCAAGGTGTGGCTCAACGAGGCGCTCGCCGCCGGCCTGGTGCCGATCGAACTCAGCGAAGACGAGTTCACCGCAATGGGCAAGCTCGGCTGGCGCCGCGTGCCGCTGCCCAAGGCGCGCTTTCCAGGCCTCGCCAAGGACCTCGATCAGCTCGATTTCTCCGGCTGGCCGATCTACTGCAACGCCTCGCTGCCCGACCAGATGGCCTACGACATCTGCGAGGCGCTCGCTGCGCGCGAAGCGGAGATCCCGTTCGAAAAAGGCGGCAACGATTCGGCCGTCACGATGGTGCGCGAAACCGACACGTCGCCGCGCGACGTGCCGCTTCATCCCGGCGCCGAGCGCTGGCTGCGCGAGCATAGCTGAACGGAACGATCCGCCGGGCGCAGCACCGCACGCTGCGCCCGGATTTTTATCTGATGGTTTGAGGAACTCAGACACGGCCGCGATCACGAATGCAGAGCGGCATGCATTATAATCCGTTAAAGCGACGAACAAAAAGGAAACGCGCGGCCAATCGCGATGTTCCGCGAGCGCGCTGTTACGACACGTCAAAAAATGTGCTAAAATAAAAAATAAGGAACCGGCGGCCGTGACCGCCGGTTTGCCAGAATGTTCCCTCAGTAACGGAGTAGGCCCGTGGCCCCGCGTGCGTATTGGAAAGGCTACTTGAAGCTTTCGCTCGTCTCCTGCCCGATTGCGCTGTTTCCGGCCACGTCAAGCCGGGAGAAAATCAGCTTTCACCAGCTCAACCGCAATACCGGCAACCGCATCCGCTATCGCAAGGTCGATGCCGAGACCGGCGATGACGTCGAGGCCGCCGATATCATCAAGGGCTATGAGGTCGACAAGGGCGAGTATATCGAGCTTGAGCCCGAAGAGCTTGACGCGATCGCGCTGGAAGCCAAGCGCACCATCGATATCGACAAGTTCGTTCCCAAGGACGAGATCGACGACCTGTATCTGGCCGATCCCTATTACGTCGTTCCCGACGGCGAGGTCGGCCAGCAGGCCTTCGCGGTCATCCGCGACGCTATTCGCGAGGAAGGCATGGTGGCGATCGCCAAAGTCGTCTTCACATCCCGCGAACACATGATCGCGCTCGAGGCGCGCGGCAAAGGCATGATGGGCGTGACGCTGCGCTACCCTTACGAGGTGCGCAAACCCGATGAATATTTTGCCGACATCGAGAATGAAAAAATCCCGAAGGACATGCTCGAATTGGCCACCCACATCGTGGACACCAAGCGCGGCAAGTTCGAGCCGGAAAAATTCGAAGACGAGTACGAAGGCGCGCTGAAGGATCTGCTGCGCAAGAAGCAGAAGGGCGAAAAGATCGAACAGCCCAAAGAGCGCGGCCCCTCCAACGTCATCAACCTGATGGATGCGTTGCGCAGCAGTCTCAAAGCGGAAGGCGGGCAGTCGGCGCGTCCCGCGAAAGCCGCCAAGAAAGGCCGCAAGCGAAACGATGGTCAGCGCGAGATGCTGTTGCCGATCGCCGGCAAGAAGGCAAAGGAAGCTCCGGCCAAGAAGGCGGCCCGGCCGCACGCACGCCGCAAGGCCGGGTAACTCTCCTACTTGGAGCGGCGGTGGCGGACGGTTTTGCTCTTGAGGCGTTTGAGTGGGATCACATCCGCACTGGCTCCGGCACTCTTGCGCAATGCGGCGCGGAGATCGACCGGGCGTCCATGTTTCTTCAGAACATCGGCGAACGCCTCGTCGGCCAGTTCCTGAAACGTCATCATCCGGTCGTGCGCCAAAAGATCGAGCGCCGCCCAGCTCTCCGCATCGATCTGCACCCGCTTGCCCGGCATGGCCTGCTCCGTTGACACTCCCGCTGTTCGCGGCGCTCCACCCGCCGCCCGGGCGCCTTACGAGTTGCCCTGCCAGACACCATAGAACATCGCAGCCGCCGCCGCGAACATCGCCAGCGTTGTCAACGGCGACGACGGCGCGATTGAGCAAGGAGCTTGGCTCCTTCTTCATGATCTTCGCGATCACCGGCGATAAGCAGGATACCGAAAAGCAGAAACGGCGCCAGCACGCCGTTGATGACGGCGGACCAGAACAGAAATCGCATCGGATTGATGCCGACGAAATCCATGCAAACGCCGAACCCGACGGACAGCAGAATCACGGCGTAGAATGCCGTCGCCTGGGCAAAATTTCGATCAAGACCGCGCGGCCGGTTGAAGCTTTCGCAGAACGCGTAACCGGCCGAGCCGGCAAGCGTCGGAATGGCGAGCAGGCCGACCGCAACGATCGCCAGCGCATAAAGCCCCGCCGCGAAGTTTCCGGCCAGCGGCCGGAGCGCTTCGGCCGCCTGTTTGGAGGTTTCAATGTCCGTGGTGCCCTGCCGGTGCAAGGTCAGCGCCGCCGTCAGAATAATGAAGAACATGATGAGGTTGGACAGAAACGTGCCAGCCCCGACATCCATCATACGGTCAATCAACCGGGTCCTGATGGCGACGGCCCGCCGCGGAATTCGGAGTTTGCCTTTGGCCTGCGTCTCTTCGACTTCCTGCGACGATTGCCAGAAGAACAGATAGGGGCTGATCGTGGTGCCGAGCACGGCAACGATCGCTTCCCAGATTTGCCGTCCCTTCGGCAACGTCGGCACGAAGGTGGCCTTGGCCACTTCGTCCCAGTTCGGGTGAACCCAAAAGGCAGTCACCACATAGGCGAACAGCGACAGCACGAGCCACTTCAGGATCGTCGCGATCATCTCATAGCGACATTTGACCATGGCAAAAGCGATGCCGGCGCCAAACAGCGGAATGAAAAAGTAGGCGCTCAATCCACTGAGCATCTCGGCAGCATCGGCCATGCCGGAGAGATCGGCCGCGATATTGATCGTGTTGGCGATGAACAGCGCGCAGCAGACAGCAATAACGACGCCGCGCGGAAACTTTCTCTCGAAGACGCTGCCGAGGCCCTGACCGGTGACCATGCCGATGCGGGCGCACATCATCTGCACGCCCGCCATCAGCGGCCAGGTCGGCCACGCCAGCCACAGCAGCGTCATGCCCTGCTGAGCGCCCACAATGGAATAAGTCACAATGCCGGAAGGGTCGTCGTCCGCCGCGCCGGTAATGAGACCGGGGCCCAGCGATCCGGCCCAGCGACCGAGCCAGGAAATGCCCGGCAGCCGCATGGCGGAAGCGGCAATCCTGCCGCCAAAGCTTCGGGTCACTCGCCCGCCAAAACTGGCGCTCGACATGGCACGTGACGCACTACGGGGTATGGCTCCCGCTCAGTCATTTCTTCTTCCTCGGCACGCGCTTGCCTTCTTTGCGCGCCTTGGAGAGGCCGATCGCGATCGCCTGCTTGCGGCTCTTGACCTTGCCGCCCTTGCCGCCCGGACCACTTCGCGCCGTCCCGCGGTTATAACTGCGCATCTCCTTCTCAACGTCCCGGCTTGCTCCGGGCGAGTATTTCCGCTTTCGCTTCTTCGCCATCGCGATGATCTCCCGATGAAATGCTAACAACGGCCAAACAAATAACCGTGAATGAAGCGTCTGGTTCCAGACCGCAGGCGGATCGCTCACGACGCCCGGCCGGATCGATTACCTCATCAGCTGCAAGTCCTGTTCGCCGCAAGTCTTATTCGCTGCAAGTCTGCACTTCGATGTAGAGGCGATCACCGATCCCGCACCGCTCCCCGGCCCCGCTGGCCAGCAAGGCGCGCGCCTCTTCCTCGGTCTCCGCTTCGACGCACCAGTCCTCGATGCGCGTGACCTGCACGCTCGCGTGGAATATTTTTCGCTTATGTTTGCGTCCCGCCACGAACATCTCCGAATCGGCAATGGATCTTGAATTATAGCCACAGCGCCGTTGCAGCGCGCGCCACCCTGTAACGACGCCGGCGGGCGATGGTTCGCTTTTGTCGGCTGGCCGAGCATGACAGAATCGCCTACGCTCAGCGTCAACTGTCACGTTCACGATATTGGACGCAGCGTGCCCAACGCTTCCGCTAACCCCACCGACACGCCCGAGACTTGTCCAACCTCCGAGCCGGCGATCCGCACCATCGCCATGCCGGCGGACACCAACCCGCACGGCGATATCTTCGGCGGCTGGCTGCTGTGCCAGATGGACCTCGCGGGCGCGACGGTCGCCACGCGCTGCGCCGGCGGCCGCACCGTGACGGTCGCGATCACCGCCATGGCGTTTCATCGCCCGGTCATGGTCGGCGACGAAGTCACCTGCTACTGCGACGTCGTGGCGACTGGCCGCACCTCGGTTACGATCAAGATCCAGAGTTGGGCGCGGCGGCGGCTCGGCGATGAGCCGATCAAGGTAACCGAAGGCGTTTTCACCTATGTGCGGGTCGACGTCGACGGCAAGCCGCAGCCGATCGCGGCCGCAGCACAGAGCTGAGCCAGCTCACTCATTCGGCCGCCGGTACGATGCCGGCAAAGCCCGGCCCCGGCGGCGCCCAGGCGATCTGATGAAAGTCGAAACCCGCCACAAGCGTCGGCTTGACGACGGCGAAGAACGGCGAGACGTCGAAATCGCGCGGGGTGAACAGGCCATGCTTGCGGATATGATCGACCTCGCTCTGCACATAGGGCGCGATCCCATAAGTCTTGCCGCCGATCGTGACCCGCTCGGGCAGGATCGGGTAACGGATCGATTGGAAAGCCTCCGCGATCAGCGATGAGCAGATCGCCCTGGTAGGATCCCCGGCGCCGATCGCCAGCATACGGCGGCGAAACCACACCGGCACCGGCGGATAAGGAAACAGATAACGCGCCAGATCGACAATTCTTTTGGAGTCGTACTGCTTGCCGATGCGCGCCAGCGCGTAGTCGATCACCTTCTGCTTTTCGTCGGCGGACAGCCCCACCGGCCGGCAGATGCGGGTGTGGAAGTGGAGGTATTTCGACAGCGGTGCGGTAACGACGCCGGTATCAGCATCGGCCTCTAACAGAAGATTTGGCTCGCCGTCCGCCGCGCGGTCTCCAGGCCGCTCGCCAATGTAAAGCGCGGCATGAGACCAGGTGGACTGGGTCAGGAATTTGATGATCGCGGCCAACCGCGTATTGCCCTCGACCAGCAGGATGTCACCGGGCTGCAATGCGGCCCGCACTACACTCGGGTCCGGCGCGAAGAACGGTGCATAGCGCACCGTCGGACGCTCCAGGAATTGCAGGATTTTGTCGCTGAGATAGTGTTCGAGCCTGTCTAACATGAGCCGCAATTGCCCGCTGAAAGGGATGAGAATGGCCGGGCCCCCAACCACCATCCGGTGACGCGTGCAGTGCACCCAGGCCGGGGCCTGGGCAATAGCGTCAAAAAGTAACATTTCCTGCGGTAAATCCTATATTCTAAAGGGAATCATCCTGACAGCGGCGCGCCAAGGGCTCTGTGCCAGCAAGGGGAAATCCGATGGCCTCAAACTTCCGTCGGGACTGGATCACCAAGCCGATCTTCCGCCTGGCGCAGCATGCGCTGCCGCGCCTGTCCACCACCGAGCGCGAGGCCATCGAGGCCGGCGACGTGTGGTGGGATGCCGAATTGTTCACCGGCAACCCCGACTGGGCCAAGCTTCTGGCCTGCGCACCCGCGAAACTCTCCCAGGAGGAAGAGGCATTCCTCGCCGGCCCGGTCGAAGAGCTGTGCCGCATGGTCGACGATTGGAAGGTGAACTGGCAATGGCACGACCTGCCGCCGCAGGTCTGGGCATATCTGAAAGCGAAGAAATTCTTCGCCATGATCATTCCGAAGGAATACGGCGGGCTGGGCTTCTCCGCCTATGCGCATTCGGAAGTCATTCGCAAGCTGTCGTCGCGCTCGATCTGCGCCGCCTGCACCGCCATGGTGCCGAATTCGCTCGGTCCGGGTGAACTGCTGATGCAGTTCGGCACGAAGGAGCAGCGCGACTACTGGCTGCCGCGGCTGGCGCGTGGCGAGGAAATTCCCTGCTTCGGCCTTACCAGTCCGGAAGCCGGCTCCGACGCCGCCTCGATGATCGATACCGGCGTGGTCTGCCGGGGCACGTTTGAGGGCAGCGAAGTGCTGGGCATCCGGCTCAACTGGCACAAGCGCTACATCACGCTCGGGCCGATCGCCACGGTGCTCGGGCTCGCTTTCAAGCTGCGCGATCCCGATCATCTGATCGGCGAGCGCGACGATGTCGGCATTACGCTAGCGCTAGTGCCTACGCGTCTGCCCGGCATCAGCATCGGCCGCCGTCATCTGCCCGCCCTGCACGTTTTTCAGAATGGGCCGAACTGGGGTCACGACGTCTTCATTCCGATGGATCACGTCATCGGCGGCGTCGAACAGGCCGGCAAGGGCTGGAAGATGCTGATGAGCGCGCTGGCGGCGGGCCGCGGCATCTCATTGCCGTCGCTGTCGGCGGCGGGTGCCGCCTATACGGCGCACGTCACCGGCGCCTATGCGCGCATTCGCGAGCAATTCCACGTCTCGATCTCCAAATTCGAAGCGATCCAGGAACGGCTCGGCCGCATGGCGGCGAGCGCCTATCTGCTCGATGCCGCGCGCCGCATGACCTGCGCGGCGCTCGACGACGGCCACCATCCTGCGGTCGTCACCGCGATCATGAAAGCGCAGGCCACCGAACGCATGCGCGTGTCCGTCAACGACGCCATGGACGTGCATGGCGGCAAGGCCATTATCGAGGGCCCGCTCAATTATCTCGGCAGCCTGTACCGCGGCGTGCCGATCGGCATCACGGTCGAAGGCGCCAATATCGTCACGCGCGCACTGATCCAGTTCGGCCAGGGCGCGATCCGCTGCCATCCGTATCTGCTGAAAGAAATGCTGGCGCTCGAAGACGCCGACCGCGCCCGCGGCCTCGACGCCTTCGACCAGGCGTTCTGGGGCCATGTCGGCCACAGCCTCGCCAACACGGCGCGCGCCATCGGCCGCGCCTGGACCGGCGGACTGTTCGCGCCGGCGCCCGATGCCGGGAAAGCGACGCGTTATTACCGCCAGCTCGGCCGCTATGCGGCGGCCTTCGCGCTCACGGTCGACATGGCGCTGCTGACGCTCGGCGGCGCGCTCAAGCGCAAGGAAATGCTGTCGGCGCGGTTCGGCGATATTCTCTCCGAGCTTTATCTGTCGAGCGCGGCGCTCAAGCGCTGGAACGATGAAGGCCGGCTGGACGACGATTTGCCGCTGCTCGAGTGGTGCCTGCAGTCGAGCTTTGCGACGATCGAAACGCGCTTTGACGAGCTACTGGCCAATTTCCCGGTTCGTCCGGTGGCGTGGATGCTGCGCCTGTGCATTCTGCCGCTCGGCCGCGCGTCATCGCGGCCCGTCCGACCGCGTCACCGACGTCTGCGCGGACATCATCACGACGCCGTCGGCGACGCGCGATCGTCTCACCGTCGATCTGTTTCATCCGCCGGAGAGCGAACGCGACCATGGCTTGGCGCTGCTCGAGCGCGCTTTCGCCATGACGGTCGCGGTGCAGCCGATCCGTGACCGCATGCATGCGGCGCGCGTGCGCGATATCGATCAGGCTATTACCCAACGCACGATCACAGCCGACGAAGCGGCACAGCTCAAAGCCACCGCGGAAGCCGTCGCGGCGGCCGTCGCGGTCGACGATTTCGCCCCGGAAGAACTCGCCGCGCGGGGCGCCAACAAGGAAGACGTGTCATCGCAACCGATCTCGCATCCGGCACCGCATCCGCAAGCGGCCGAGTAGAGCGGCCCGTCTACATCGTCGACGGCAGCCGCACGCCCTTCATCAAAGCACGCGGCCGGCCCGGCCCGTTCACGCCGGTCGATCTCGCCGTGCAATGCGGCCGGCCGCTGCTGTTACGTCAGCCGTTTGCGCCGGACGCCTTCGACCAGGTGATCCTCGGTTGTGTCAACGTTCTTGCCGACGAGATGAATCCGGCGCGCGTCGCCGCGCTGCGGCTCGGCATGGGCGAACGGATGACGGCCTTTACCGTTCAGATCAATTGCGGCTCGGGCATGCAGTCGATCGACACCGCGTTCCGCTACATTCGCGAAGGCGTCGGCGAATCTCATTCTCGCGGGCGGCGCGGAATCGCTAAGCCATGCACCGCTGGTCTATAGCCGCAGCGCGGTCAACTGGTATGCAAAGCTATTTGGTGCGCGCAGTTTTGGCGCTCGTCTCGCGGCGCTGCTTGCTGTCCGCCCGGCCTTTTTCAAACCGGTCATCGGCCTCGAACGCGGCCTGACCGATCCGATCACCGACCTCAACATGGGACAGACCGCGGAGCTCGTCGCTCATCTGTTTCATATCACGCGCCGGCAAGCCGACGAGTATGCGGCCGAGAGCCAGCAGCGGCTGGCGGCAGCGCAGAAGAACGGTTATTTCGCCGGCGAACTCGAGCCGGCCATCGCGCGCGACGGCACAGTGTTCGACTATGACGACGGCGTACGTCCTAACTCGACCGCCGATTCACTCGCCAAGCTCAAGCCGGCGTTCGAACGGCCTTGGGGCAAGGTCACACCGGGCAACAGTTCGCAGATCACCGACGGCGCGTCCTGGGTCATTCTTGCTTCGGAAGATGCCGTGCGCGAACACAAGCTGACGCCCAGAGCCGTCATCGTCGACAGCGAGTGGTCGGCGCTCGACCCCTCGATCATGGGTCTCGGGCCGGTCTATTGCTCGACCGCGCTACTTAAGCGCCATCAGCTGTCGCTCGGCGACATCGAATTGTGGGAGCTGAACGAAGCTTTCGCCGCGCAGGTTTTGGGCTGTCTCGCCGCCTGGGAAGACGCCGAATTCTGCCGCGACGCGCTCGGCCTTCCCGGCGCCGCGGGCCGCATTCCGCGCGACCAGCTCAATGTCGACGGCGGCGCCATCGGCACCGGCCATCCGGTCGGCGCCAGCGGCAACCGCATCGTGCTGCATCTCATCAACGCCATGAAACGGCTCGGCAAAAAGCGCGGCATCGCCACCGAATGCATCGGCGGCGGCCAGGGCGGCGCCATGCTGATCGAAGCAGTCTGAAGGGCGCGCCCATGACAACCTCACATCCGGGCAAGCCGGCCCTCGCCGTACTCGGCAAACGCAATCTCGAACTCGGACCGTTTACGATCGACGAGGCATCGCAAGAGTCGAGCCCCTTCGCACATTGGCGGATGCGCACCGATGCGGACGGCATCGTATGGTTGCTATTCGACAAAAAGGACGCCAGCGCCAATACGTTGTCCGCCGAGGTGCTCGCCGAATTCGACACCATCTTGCAACGGCTCGAAACCAATCCGCCGCGCGGCCTCGTGATCCGCTCCGCCAAGCGCAGCGGCTTCATTGCCGGCGCCGACATCTCCGAGTTTCGTGGCGTCAATGACACAGCCCAGATCGAGGCGGTGATTACGCGCGGCCACGCGGTGTTCGACCGTCTCGACCGGCTGCACACCGTGACGATCGCCGTCATCCACGGCTATTGCCTGGGCGGCGGGCTCGAACTCGCGCTCGCCTGCGACTATCGCATCGCCATCGATGACGCGAGCTTCGGCTTTCCCGAAGTGCTGCTCGGGCTGCATCCGGGTCTCGGCGGCACGGTGCGGCTGCCGCGCCTGATCAATCCGATGCAGGCTATGACCATGATGCTGACCGGGCGCAGCGAGCGCGCCCGCCGCGCGCGACGGCTTGGCATCGTTGATGCGGTCACGCAGGAGCGGCATGTGCGCGGCGCCGTGCAGGCCGCGGTCAACGGCGAACTGAAGAAGGCCAAACAGGGCTTTGCCGCCTCGCTCTTGAACCTCAAGCCGGCGCGACAGATGCTGGCCTCGCGCATGGCGAGCGAAGCCGCCAAGCGGGCGCCGCGCGCGCATTATCCGGCGCCCTATGCGCTGATCGACCTGTGGGTCGACCATGGCGGCAACGCCGCGGCCGCGCAGCGGGCGGAGATTGCATCATTTGCCAAGCTCCTGGTTGGCGACACCGCGCAAAACCTGGTGCGCGTGTTCTTTCTGCGCGACAAGCTGAAAAACCTCGCCGGCGGCAAATGGGACGGCAAGCGCGTTCATGTCATCGGCGCCGGCACCATGGGCGGCGACATTGCCGCCTGGTGCGCGTGGAACGGTTTTAGCGTCACACTCGGCGATACCAGCGCGAAGGCGATCGGCGGCGCGGTGAAGCGCGCCGCCGAGCTTTACGGCAAGATCGGCCGTGACGACAGCCGGCGCGTGCGCGACGCACTCGACCGTCTCATTCCCGACCTGAAAGGCGACGGCGTGGCCGGCGCCGACCTGATCATCGAAGCGGTGCCGGAAAATCTCGACCTCAAGCGCAAGATCTTCGCCGGCATCGAACCGAAGATGAAGCCCGACGCGATCCTCGCCAGCAATACGTCGAGCATTCCGCTCGAACAATTGCGCGAAGGACTGCCGCGGCCGGAGCGGCTCGTCGGCATCCATTTCTTCAATCCGGTATCGCGCATGCAGCTCGTGGAGATCGTGAGCCACGACCAGGCCGCCCCCGAAGTGCTGGCCGACGCCCGCGCCTTCCTGGGTCGCATCGACCGGCTGCCGGCGCCGGTGAAGAGCGCTCCCGGGTTTCTGGTCAACCGTGCGCTCACACCTTATTTGCTCGAAGCGTTGCTTATGCTCGATGCCGGCACGAAGAAGGAGACGATCGACAAGGCCGCCGTCGATTTCGGCATGCCAATGGGCCCGATCGAACTGGCCGATGAGGTCGGCCTCGATATCTGTCTGCATGTCGCCGAAATGTTGCGCAGCAGCCTCAACCGCGACATGCCAGACGCGCCGCAATGGCTCAAGGACAAGGTCGCAAAGGGCGAACTCGGCAAGAAGACCGGCAAAGGGCTGTACGACTGGAAGGACGGCCACGCGGTCAAAGCGCACGAAGACGCGACGTCCTCGCCCGACACTGCCGACCGGTTGATCCTGCCGATGCTTGACGCCTGCATGACCTGCTGGCGGGAAGGTGTGGTGACGGACGACGAGGTGCTCGACGGCGCGATGATCTTCGCCACCGGCTTTGCGCCGTTCCGCGGCGGGCCCATGCACTATGCGCGCACGCGCGGCTTTGCCGACGTGCGCGACACGCTCCGGCGCCTCGCCGGGCAATACGGACCGCGATTCCAGCCCGATCCGGGCTGGGACTCAAAGCAATGATCCATTCGGACGCGGGGGCGGCGCCGGCATTATTCAACGATCCGGTGCGGGTCGCGGATGCCATCGTCGAAAAGGTCGGCAAGAGGATCGTGCTCGCCCTACCGCTCGGGCTCGGCAAGGCCAACCACATCGTCAACGCGCTGTACGCCAAGGCCGTGGCCGATCCCTCGATCCGGCTCACCATCTTCACCGCGCTCACGCTCACCAAACCGCGCGCCAAGAGCGAGCTTGAGCACCGCTTTCTCGACCCGATCACGCAGCGCCTGTTCGCCGGCTATCCGGAGCTTGATTACGCCACTGCAATCCGCGCCGGCAAGGTGCCATCGAACATCGAGATCAATGAGTTCTTCTTCGAGGCCGGCCAATGGCTGGACTCACCTTATGCGCAGCAGCAATACATTTCCGCCAACTACACGCACGCGCTGCACTACGTGCTCGACCGCGGCGTCAACGTGATCGGCCAGTTGGTGGCGCACAGCGCCGGCGAGGCGCGTCCGTACAGTTTGAGCTGCAACCCGGACCTGACGCTTGATCTATTGACGCTGCGCCACCAGCGCCGCGTCGATTTCCTGTTTGCCGGGCAGATCAATTCCGAGCTGCCATTCATCCCCGGCGATGCCGCGATCGATGCCGGCGAACTCGACATGTTGCTTAAAAGCCCGGCGACCGATTTCCCGCTGTTCGCACCGCCGCGGGAGCCGGTATCAATCGTCGATTATGCCGCCGGCCTGCACGCCGCAAGTCTGGTGCCGGACGGCGGCACGCTGCAGATCGGCATCGGCTCACTCGGCGACGCAGTCGCACAGGCGCTGGTCTTGCGCCAGCGCCACAATGCCGAGTTCTGCCGATTGCTGACGCGGCTCGGCTACGATCCGGAACGCGACAGCGCCGTGCACAACGAGCCGTTCGCGACGGGACTCTATGGCTGTTCGGAACTGTTCGTCGAGGGTCTGCTCGATCTGTTTAAAGCCGGCATCCTCAAGCGCGAGGTGAATGGCGTCGTGCTCCACGCCGGCTTCTTCGTCGGGTCGCGCACATTCTACCGGAGCTTGCGCGAGATGCCGCGCGACATCATCCAGAAATTCGGCATGACGTCGATTTCGTTCGTCAATGAACTCTACGGCGACGAAGCCAAGAAGCGACGCGCGCGGACCAATGCGCGTTTTCTCAACGACGCGATGATGGCGACGCTGCTGGGCGACGTGATTTCCGATGGCCTCGAAGACGGCCGTATCGTCAGCGGTGTCGGCGGCCAATATAATTTCATCGCCCAAGGTTTCGCGCTCGAAGGCGCGCGCTCGGCGATCGTGCTGCACGCGACGCGCACCGCGGCGGGCAAGACCCAATCCAACATCCGCTGGCGTTATGGCCACACGACGATCCCGCGGCATCTGCGCGATATTATCGTAACGGAATACGGCATCGCCGACATTCGCGGCAAAAGCGACAGCGAAACCATCGCCGCGATGCTAGCGATTACGGATGCGCGTTTTCAGGATGAGTTGATGCGGCAAGCCAAAGATGCGGGAAAGATTGCGAGATCGTTCGAACTGCCGCCATCGACGCGCAACAACACACCGGAAGCGATCGAACGTGACCTCCGCGACGCCGCTAACGCGGGGCTGTTGCCGGCCTTTCCGTTCGGCACGGATTTCACCGATGTCGAGCAGCGGCTCATACCGGCGCTGCAAGCGCTGAAGTCGGCCTCGCCCGCCGGCCTCGCCGCCATGGTCGTGCGCGGACTCGCATCAGGTAGCGCCGACACCAAGGAATGCCTCGCCCGGCTTGGCTTGGCCGAACCGCGGAACCCCTCGGAACGGTTCTACGCGGCGTTGGTACGAGGCGCCCTGCGGTAACGCCCAACGCCGTTCTATCGGCATCGCCGAAACAGGAAATCACAATCGAATTCAACGATGTGATTGATGATCGCCGCCGCGGCGCCGCCTATGAAAAAAAACCTGTCGCACAAAATATCAACAGAGATTGTCAGTTCATTAAGACATGTTACCCCGCTGTCACATTCGACCCGAGTCGGTCTTGCATAACGACGCCGTTGCCGCTAAATATTGCCGCATCGAGTTTTTCGGCCGAATGACTTGGCCACGCAAGCGACGATAAGCGCGCCTGACTGACAATCCTTCACCAAAATCTCGAGCTAACCGGATTGGGCATTACCGCCCGGTCCATTTTGACGTGTCTATAGAAAGAGGTGGCCCGTGGATAACGGTACCGTGAAATGGTTCAACACGCAGAAGGGCTATGGATTTATCCAGCCTGAGGGCGGCGGCAAGGACGTGTTCGTTCACATTAGCGCGGTGGAGCGTGCCGGATTGCGCGAGCTCCGGGAAGGTCAGCGCGTGACGTTCGAGATCGTGGTCGACCGCAAGACCGGCAAGTCGGCGGCCGAGAATTTGAAGACGGTCGGCTGACGCGGCGCGGCCGGTAGCGGCCGCTCCAGCAAAGACGGCTCTATCTATTAGCCCGGATTGCGCTGCGCGCGATCCGGGTTTGGTGATTCGTGGCAAGGGGTTCGGTTATCCGGCCGCGGGCAGGCCTGGAATCGGGATGCCACACATCTGCGCAACCAAAAATGTGTTAAGCAGCAGCACCGCTATGGTGCCGATCACCGCAGCGATCTGCGTGAGCCGGCTGTTGGCGAACTCCCCCATGATGTCAGCGCGCCGGGTGAAGATCAGCAGCGAGATCATCGGCAGCGGCAGCGCAATCGAGAGTACGACCTGACTGACGACGAGCGCGTTGGTGGCATTGACGCCGATCGCGACCACGACGAAAGCCGGCACCATCGTGACGACCCGGCGCAGCCAGACCGGGATGCGGAAGCCGACAAATCCCTGCATGATCATCTGACCGGCCATGGTGCCGACGGTCGATGACGATACGCCCGAAGCGATCAGGGACAGCAAGAACACCGCCGCCGCCGCGCCGCCAAGAAGCGGCGTCAGCGTGTGATAGGCGGTCTCGATCTGCGCCACGTCAGGATGACCGGCGTGAAATGCGCTTGCTGCCATTATTACCATGGCGATGTTGATGAGACCCGCCGCCACAAGTGCAACGAAAACCTCGCGATTGGAGAAAGCCAGTACCCGCCGTCGCTCGCCATCGTCGCGCACCGGCATGCGGGACTGCGTCAGACCGGAATGCAGATACAGCGCGTGCGGCATGACGGTGGCGCCGATGATGCCGACCGCGAGCAGGAGCGCCTGCCCGTCGGCGAGCTGCGGCACGACGGTGTGCACCCCGGCCGCGATCCAGTCGACCGGCGCGATGAACATCTCGATCAGATAACAAAGCCCGATCAGCACCACCATGCTGCCGATGATCAGTTCGAGCGGCCGGAAGCCGAACTTTTCCGACATCAGCAGCGCGTAGGTGATGATCGCGGTAATGACCATGCCCACCAGCAGGGGGAGATGGAACAAAAGTGACAGGCCAATGGCGCCGCCGATGAATTCGGCAAGGTCGGTGGCCATGGCGGCGATCTCGCTGACCACCCACATCGCCAGCACCACGGGCCGCGGAAACTGGTCGCGGCACATCTCGGCGAGATTGCGTCCGGTCACGATGCCGAGCTTGGCCGAGAGCGCCTGGAACAGCATCGCGATCAGGTTGGCGAGCAGCACCACCCAAAGCAGCTGGTACCCATAGCGAGCGCCGGCCTGGATGTTGGTGGCGAAGTTGCCGGGGTCCATGTAGGCGATCGAGGCCACCACCGCGGGACCGACGAACGCCAGATAGCCGCGCCAGCCGCCCGTCCCGTCCGTCAGCACGGCCTGGGCCGCAGCCACGGTGCGGTCGGTCAGCGATGCCTTCAGCGGTCCTTGCCGAACCGCCCGGTCTCCACCTTCCAGTCTCTCCTCCGCCGCATGAAGCATGATGATGCAGCACTCACACCAAAATGTAGCCTAGGTTACTATAGGCACGCACGCCGTTTCCGTCAACGGCTATACTATGTAGTCTAGGCTACACTTTGACACGTGGTTCCGAATATGTTTTTCGCTGCGGCTGGGCCGGCGCGAAGGCATGCACGGGCCTCATTCGGCGGTACATTCGTGGCGCAATCGGCAGATCATTCGGCAACGGGCAAGCTTCCGGCGGAAGGCACCCAGGCGCGCCGCTTTGGCAAGACGCGGTCGGCGCAATCGACGGCTCTGCTGGAGGACTACGCCGAACTGATCGCGGATCTGCTCGCCAGCGAGGGCGAAGCGCGCCCGACCGATATCGCGCGGCGGCTCGGCGTCTCGCACGCCACGGCGATCAAGTCGATCTCTCGGCTCAAGCGCGCCGGTCTTGCCACCGCCCGCCCCTACCGCGGGGTCTTTCTGACCGAGAAGGGCCACGCGCTTGCCGAGCGGGTGCGCGTTCGCCACCGGCTGGTCGTCGACCTGCTGCGCGCGCTCGGCGTCCCCAGCGAAGCGGCCGAAGCCGACGCCGAGGGCATCGAACATTACGTGTCAGAGATCACGCTGAAGGCGTTCGCACAGTTTCTGCGAGGCCGTGGGTGACGATCACACCGCGTGCGACGTGAGCGCGTCGACGATGCCGTCGACGATCTCCTCGATCATCGCCTTGTCGTCGCCCTCGCCCATGACCCGGATCACCGGCTCGGTGCCCGATGGCCGCACCAGGAGCCGGCCATGGCCGTTCAGACGCTTTTGCGCGCTCTGGATCGCCGAGCGAACCTTGGCGTGTTCCAGCGGCTTGCCGCTCTTGTAGCGCACGTTCTTGAGGATCTGCGGCAGCGCATCGAAGCGATGGCAGACCTGCGATACCGGCTTGCCCTGCTTCTGCACCACTGCGAGCACCTGCAGCGCGGCGACGAAGCCGTCGCCTGTCGTGGTGTAGTCCGAGAGAATAATGTGACCGGACTGCTCGCCGCCGACGTTGTAGCCATGCTCGCGCATCTGTTCGAGCACATATCGGTCGCCGACCGGCGTGCGGATGAGATCGAGCCCCAGCGCCTGCATGTGGCGCTCCAGGCCGAGATTCGACATCACCGTCGCGACCACGCCGGGCTTGGTCAGCAGGCCGTCGTCGCGCCAGCTTTCTCCGATCACGGCGAGCAACTGGTCGCCGTCGATCAAATGGCCATGCTCATCGGCGATCAGAACGCGGTCGGCGTCGCCGTCAAGCGCAATGCCGATATCGGCGCGCATCTCGCGCACCTTGAGGCAGAACGCTTCCGGCGCGGTCGACCCGCAATTGTGATTGATGTTGAAACCGTCGGGTTCGACGCCGATCGGCACGACGTCGGCACCAAGCTCCCAGAGTGCGTCCGGCGCGACCCGGTAGGCGGCGCCGTTGGCGCAGTCGATGACGATGCGCAGGCCTTCGAGCGACAGGTTGCGCGGCAAGGTGCGTTTGGCGAATTCGATATAGCGGTCGTGCACGCCGTCGATGCGCTTGGCGCGGCCAAGATCGCGGCTGCGAGCGAGCCGGTTGGTGAGATCGGTCGCCATAAGCCGCTCGATCTCGAGTTCGGCGTCGTCGGACAGCTTGTAGCCGTCCGGCCCGAACAGCTTGATGCCGTTGTCGTCGAACGGATTGTGCGACGCCGAAATCATCACTCCGAGATCGGCGCGCATCGAACGCGTCAGCATGGCGACCGAGGGGGTCGGCATCGGGCCGAGCAGGAGCACATCCATGCCGACCGAGGTAAAGCCGGCCACCAGCGCCGTCTCGATCATGTAGCCGGACAGCCGCGTATCCTTGCCGATCACAACACGATGGCGGTGCTCACCGCGCCGAAACACCAGCCCGGTCGCCTGCCCTACCTTGAGGGCGAGTTCAGGCGTAATCACGCCATTCGCGCGGCCGCGAATGCCGTCGGTACCGAAATGCTTACGAACCATCGTCTGGTTGCCCCGCCGCAATACCTCTTGCAGGAAGCGATACTAGCCGCTTCATGCCCCCGGCCGCCTCAAAAATGATGAAGTATTGTTACCGGTCTTTGTGGCAGCATCGGGAGCGAAACGACACTGAGGTCAATATCTTAGCACCTGATCGCCACCCCGGCGAGGCAGCCGGATACCCATCACCGCCCCTTCTTGTCGCAGGTGCTGGGCGAGGGCTGGGTGATCGAAACCGGGTCCGAAGCCGGAAAGGTATCCTCAAGCCCGTCATCCAGGACTTTGTCGAGGGTCCGACGTCGCGCTGCATCGTCCCGCCCGCTCCGTCCCGCCGCTTCGTTGCGGTCGTCTTTGTGCGAACGCTCCACCACTATCACCTCATCGAAATGTAAGGGCCCGCGCCATGTCTCGCCGCGCCCCGCAGTGTCTGACAGGTAACGAATATCCCGCCAGGCCCGTTCCGTTGACCCGGCCCTTGAGCAACCCGGGGACGGCCCGGTTGTGCTATCAAAAGAGGCACCTGTAAGCCGGGGAGCGGGACCATGAGCACTTTCACCAGCATCGACGACATGCGGCAGACCGCCCGCCGCAAGGTGCCCCGGGCGTTCTTCGAGTATGCCGACGGCGGCTCCTATGCGGAGGAGACACTGCGCGCCAACCGTACCGATCTCGAACGCATCAAACTGCGCCAGCGCATTCTGGTCGATGTCGGCGACCGCACCACGGAGACCACGATCCTCGGCGAGCCGGTCGCGCTGCCGCTGGCGCTGGCGCCGATCGGGCTGTGCGGCATGCAGCACGGTGACGGCGAAATTCTCGCTTGCCGCGCCGCGCAGGCGGCGGGCATCCCGTTCACGCTGTCGACCATGTCGATCTGCTCGATCGAGGACGTGGCCGGCGCAGTCGCCAAGCCGTTCTGGTTCCAGCTCTACGTGATGAAGGACCGCGGCTTCATCCGCGCGCTGATCGAGCGCGCAGCGGCCGCCAAATGCAGCGCGCTCGTGCTCACCGTCGATCTGCAGATCCTCGGCCAGCGCCACCGCGACATCAAGAACGGAATGACGGTGCCACCCGAAATACGGCTGAGCAATCTCATCGACATCGCCACCAAGCCGGCCTGGGCGCTCAGCATCCTGCGCGGCAAGCGCAAAATCTTCGGCAACATTTCCGGCCACATCAAAGGCACGGAGAACGTCAATTCGCTGACACAGTGGATCTCCGGTCAGTTTGATCCGGGGCTGAACTGGAAAGACGTCGAATGGATCAAAAGCCTTTGGCCAGGCAAGCTCATCCTCAAGGGCATCCTCGACGTTGACGACGCGCGCATCGCCGCGAAGACCGGCGCGGTGGCGCTGGTCGTATCCAATCACGGCGGCCGCCAGCTTGACGGCGCGCCGTCCTCGATCGCGGCGCTGCCGAAGATCGCCGACGCGGTCGGCTCCGACATCGAAGTGCTGTTCGACGGCGGCGTCCGTTCCGGCCAGGACGTGTTCCGCGCGCTGGCGCTCGGGGCGCGCGCCTGCCTGTCCGGCCGTGCCTACATCTACGGTCTCGGCGCCGCCGGCGAGGCCGGTGTCGCGCGCGCCATCGAGATCATCAGGAACGAGCTCGACGTCACCATGGCGCTCACCGGCTGCAAAAGCGTTAGCCAAATCGACCGGCAGAAGATCGCGGCGATGTGAATGCACGAAGCAACGAACGGTCGCCTCACACTAGGGAGGCGGAGCGCCGAAAGACGCGGGGGTAGATACCGCGGTCGAGCACAAGCGGAGCTCCGCTTGCGTTGCACTTGATCGCGGCGCGTGCCGCTTTTGGCGGACACGCTCGCCTCTCGGCGCTCTAGCGCGGCGGGCACCGCTCCCGCTCGCATAAATTGGAGCGAGTCGGTAGAGTGCACGTCTTAAGCGCCAAAGTGCGTGTCATAAACGTGCCTAGGGAGGCAAAGATGATCGGGCCTAGAGGCTGGGGCCGGGCGCGGCGCGTCGCGCTGGCATTCGCGGTCGGTGCGGCGACCGCGGCATCGTGGGCAAATGCCGCCACGGCGGCGGACGCCAAAACCTACATCATGAAGCTGGGCTCGCTGACCAACCACGATGAGGTCAACGAATGGCTGAACATTTTCGTCGCCGGCATTGAGAAGAAATCCGACGGGCGGCTCAAGGGCCAGATTTTTCCGGCGGGTCAGCTCGGCAGCGCGCCGCGCGAGATCGAAAGCACGCAATTCGGATCGATGCAGGCTGTGGTGATGCCGCCGGACTTCTTCGCCGGCGTCGACGAGCGCTTCGAAGTCGGCAGCGCGCCCGGCACCTTTCACAGCATGGACCAGGCGAACAAGGTCGTTTCCGATCCCCAGTTCCGCAAGGCCTTCCTGTCTCTGGGAGCGAACAAGGGTCTTATCGGCTTAAGCCTCTTCGTCAACGCACCGGTGACGGTGCTTACGCGAAAGCCGGTGCATCGGCTCGCCGATTTCCAGGGGCTCAAGATTCGCATCCTCAGCTCGGACTTTCAGATCGAGCAGATCAAGCGGCTGGGCGCGACGCCGGTGGCGATGTCGCTGGGCGACGTGATGCCGGCGCTGCAACAAGGGACGATCGACGGCGCGCTCGCTTCCGTGCCCGCCTTCACCCCGCTGCATTTCTACGACGCAGCGAAATACATGACCGAGACGAGCCAGTACTACGTCCTGATCGTCGCCGAGATGAGCAAGAAATGGTTCGACACGCTGCCACCCGACTTGCAGAAGATCATCATGACCGAGGCCGACAGCGCCGCGCATGACATCGTCCCCTGGGCGGCGCAGGACATGGCGAACCAGAAGAAAACGTGGACGTCGCACGGTGGTGAGCTGAACGAGCTTCCACCCGCGGACGAGGCCGAGCTGATGCAGCGCATGTCGACGATCGCCGAGGATGTCGGCAAGCGCCGCCCGGCCATCCGCGAGATGTCCGAAGAGCTCAAAGCCGCGGTGAAGCGGAACCCGTAATCGACACGGCGCCGCCGCGGCACGCAAACGTGCCTTGCACCTCCTGAATGGCGATTGCCGGAGCGCCCTGATAAGTTTGACGAATAAATCTGCGCGCGGGCAGTGCGCGCAATGCGGTCTCAAGGGGAGGAAAGTGGCCATGCGCCCAGTTGAGCTTTTCTGCTGGCACTTCATGGCATACCCGTACCTGCCCGACGATTTCGACGAGCATTACGAAAGCGGCTGGGTCACGGTTCCGAACCGCCTGTGGGATCGGGAGCGCACGGACGGCCTCTATCAGGAATATATCGACCAGCTTGTCTATGCCGAAGAGCTGGGCTTCGACGGCTACGTGCTCAACGAGCACCACCAGAACATCTACGGCATGATGCCATCGCCCAACATCATCGCTGCGGCGCTGACCCAGCGCACCAAGCGCGGCAAGATCGTGGTGCTCGGCTCGCTGCTGCCGCTCTATCTCAATCCGCTGCGCGTGGCCGAGGAATACGCGATGGTCGATTCGATGAGCGGCGGCCGTCTCATCGCCGGGTTCGCAATGGGCGGCGGCCCCGAGGCGTTCAATTACAACATTCCGCAGCCGCAGGCGCGCGCGCGCTACTGGGAAGCGATCGACCTGGTGCAGCGCGCCTGGACCGAGGACGGTCCGTTCCGCCACGACGGCGCACATTACCCGCTGCGCTATGTCAACGTCTGGCCGCGGCCGCGTCAGCTGCCGCATCCGCCGATCTGGATTCCGGGCGCGCTCTCGCTCGAAACCATGGAGGGCGTCGCCAAGCGCGGCCATTGTTATTTCCTGTCGTCGCGCACGCATGGCGCGGCGACGCGCATGGCGGCGCGGCGCTTTGCCGGCATCATCGAGCAGCACGGCGGCAAGTACCATCCGTTCCGCATGGGGATTCTGTTGTCGGTCTATGTCGCCGAGACCGACGAGCAGGCCCGCGCCGAGGCGCATGAAGGCGTCTGGTACTTCCTCAAGTATTGCCTCAAGGGGCATCTGCGGCGGGAAGGCCGGCCGTTGACCCAAGGCGCGGGCGTACCTTCGACGTCGGTGCGCTCCTACGAGCACTACCTCAAAAACGCGACGCTCGGCGGCAAGCAGTTGGGCGACACTGAGACCTGGGACGAGCTCGACGCCGGCGGCTCGATTATCGCCGGCAGTCCCAAGACCGTGCGCGAGAAACTGTGGTCGTTGATCGAGCAGGCGGGCGTTGGCAATCTGCTCATCCAGTTCCATTTCGGCAACATGCGCGCCGACCTCGCGCGCAAGAGCATGCGGCTGTTCGCGGCCGAGGTCGCGCCGGCGCTGCGGCGGGATTCCGCCGCGCTGTTCGCGCGCGACTATCCCGAACTCGCCGACAAGCCCGTCGCGGGTGCCGCGTGATGAGCGCAACTGTGAAAACCCGCAACATCTCCGTGGCCGGCCACGCGGTCGAGGTTGCCGAGGCTGGAAAAGGCCCGGCGCTGCTTTATCTGCATGGCTTTGCGGACATACACGGGGCGGCGGCGGCGTTCCTGCCGTTCCATGAGGCGCTCGCCGAGAACTTTCGCGTCATCGCGCCGGCGCACCCGTGTTGCGCGGGTTCGGACGAGGACGACGACATCGAGACCATGGACGATTTGGCGTTCCGCTATGCCGAGACGATGGATGCGCTTGGCCTCGACAAGGTGGCGATCGCCGGCGCCTGCGTCGGCGGCTGGATCGCGGCCGAACTCGCGGTGCGCCATCCCGAGCGCGTGACGCATCTCGTGCTCATTGGCGCCTCGGGACTCGAGGTTCCGGACCAGCCGATTGGCGACCTGTTCTGGGAGGCGCAACCCCTTAACGGCACCGATTTTTCCGGCATGCGGCGGCTGTTGTTCGGCCGCGACGACGCGCCCGAGGCGGTGACGCTTTTCCCCGATAGCCGCGGCGATACCGGTCGCGAGCTGACGCGCTACAAGACGATGCGGTTTGCGTCGCGTATCGGCTTCAACCCGCCCTACTTTTACGACCGCCTCCTCCGCCGCCGCCTGCATCGCTATGGAGGGCCGAGTCTGGTGCTGTGGGGCGAGCACGACCGGATGGTGCCGCGCGCCCACGGCGCGGCATACGCCGAAGGTCTCGCCGGCGCCACGTTCCGCCTCATTGACGGCGCGGGGCACAGCCCGCAGGTCGAGCGGCCCGAAGAAACGGCGAACCTGGTCCGCGCCTTCCTCAAGCCTGGCCCACCCGCGCACAAGGCAGCGGCCAGGAAAACGAAAGCCAAGGCCAGGCCCGAAGCAAAGGCGCGCTCGCAAAAGAAGGCGCGCATGGCGACCGCGCGTTCCCGTTCCAAGGCGAAAGCAAAGGGCACCGCAAAAAAGCGGGCGCGGAGCTAGCCGCCTGGTGCATTCAATCAAGCGGTTGCAGAGTTCTCATCGATTGGTTTTGGCCCGCCCCGGTACAGCGGCGAAGCCAGATTAGTTGCGGCTTTCTCGTCCGTTACAACGCGCCATGAGCGCGGCCGCGTTACAATGAAGGGTGGCCTCTCGCGCTCCGTATAGCCGCGCCGTCCCTCGATCGCGCTTATTTCAGCCAGACGAAAATCGTGGCGACGTTTCCGGCGCTGTTGATGTCGCAGCGCAATGTGATGCCGTTGACGCGGAACAGATTCGCTTTGTTGGGGTAGTAATCGAAGGTCGTATAGGGCTTGCCGAATTTCGACACTAACCCAGGGAGCGGATCGCCGACCCTTACCCCTTCGATGCTGCCGGAAAACGGTGCGTCGGCACGAACCTCATTGAGCAGTTTGCTGTCGTCGAAAAAGAAACGCAGGCCGTTCGCCGCCGTCAGTTCGACGCAGGGGCTGGACGCCCCACAGCCGTTCGTCGAATCACCTTGAATACTGTAGGCGGCTCGCACCTGGTCGATCGTGGCTCCGAGCGGGACACTCACGCCTGGCACCGCAATGGTCGCGGCTGGTGCCGGCTTGATAGACGGCGGCGGCGTAACAGGCGGCGGTGGCGGGAAAGGCTCCGGGGGAACCGGTCGGGGCGTCGGGATTACGGGCGGCGGTGGCGGGACAGGAGGATGCGGTGCCGGCATGGCCAACCATGCGCCGATAGCGACGATCAGCGCCACTCCAACAATCGAACCCAGGATCAAAACAAGCCGGGACTTTTGCACCTTCTGCCACGAAGGCGCTGCGCCGCGGCCCTCTTCCGCATCAAGGCGCCGATTTGCGTCCGCGTCAGCACGACCGCGCTGTTGTTCCGCTTTTTGCCGTTCGGATTCCGCGCGCTCGCGCTCGGCTTCGGTCTCACGTTGCCGCCGCTCTTCCTCCGCAGTTGCGCGCCGCGCCTCCTCGTCAGCACGGCGTTTGAGTTCGGCCTCGTGCTGCTGGCGATCGGTTTCGGCTCTCGCCAACACAGCCGCCTCTTGCTGTTGCTTGCGCTCCTCCGGCGAAATCCAGGTTCGGTTTAGCGCATCGCGAATATCGGCGCAGAACCGGCCGACTGCTCGCCTCACCTCGGTCGAATCGACGTCGAGGTAGCGGAATTCCGACCAGTCGACGTATTGGCGCCGGGCGATGAGCGAGAGCACCGGATCGTTCTGCCGCCGCGCCTCGTCCTGCAACGCCGGCACTTCGATATAGAGAATGGGAAAGACGAGGTCGCCGCGGCCAAGCTCGGCTTCGCGCGCCAGAAACGATTCAAGCTCGAACCGGCAATGCGGGCTTGCGACCACGGTCGGCGTGATGATCGGTATGAAGAACGCCGCCTGACCGACCGCGTTCTTGATTTCCGTTTCCCACAGCGTGCCCGAAGGGATCGCCTCCTTATCCTGCCACAGGCGGAAAGTCTTCGCGGTGCGGCCGAGCTGTCCGCGCAACTCGCCCTGGATGCGGGTACGCAGCGCCGAGAGCGCGCCATGCGAATCTGCATCGTCCTCGCGCGAATAGCTGAAGAAGCCGACGAGTTCAGGAACATCACCCAGAGAGGCCATTGCGGCGAGCCGACACAGTGAAATCAAAACCCCGAAGCCGAAAGCATAGCAAGAATTGGCCGGTGGGAAATGCCCCAAACCTCATGCCAATCGGCGGGGCCTGGCCCCGGAACTCGCGGCTTGGGGGGAAGCGGGACCAAGCGTGATTTTTTCTCGCTTCCTTACGACGCCAGAGGCGTCGAGCCGGGCCGTCGGGTCAGAGATGCTCGGCAGTCCAATCGGCGGTCAGCGGGCGGAATTTGTAGCTGATGTTGAAGCAGACGTGATTGCCTTCCTGGTAGACCACGAAGTCCTTCGGCCCCGATACGGCGCGCGCCAGACGCTCGCCCTCGGCCGGAGGCACAATGCGGTCGCCGGCTCCGAACACGATGAGAAGCGGGCATTTGATCTGTTTGGCGCAATCTTCCAGGCTGAGCCGGTTGGCGATCTGCAACGCCTCCTTCATGGTGGCCGCATGGGCGCGGATGCGGAACAATTCCTGTGACACCTTCGGCATCTGCGGCAGTACATCGCCGAAATTGAACGGACCGCAATTGGCGACGCAGGCCTTGATCCGCGGTTCGAACGCGGCGGCGAGCGGCGCATAGATCGCGCCCAGAACTCTGTCCGACCACGGCGACCGATCCGCCGTCCACATCCGGGCGCCGTTCCAGCACGTCGATGACGGCGCCGATCACGCGGCCCCAATCGGTGCGGATCGGCAAATGAAATGAGGTCTCGCCCTGCCCCGGTCCGTCGAGTGTGACCGTGGCCAAGCCGCGAGCGAGAAACGCGTCACTCCAGGCGTGCAGCTCTTCCTTTGCGGCATCGAGGCCGGGCAGGATGATGGCGACTTTCGGCCGGGCGACACCCGCGGGCCGGCGCAGGTAGGCGGCCATCGTGACGCCTTCGAATGGAATTTCGAAGCGCTCCATGGGCGGTACGACATGCGGAGCGGCCGCCAGATAGCAGCGCAGCATGCGCTCGTGCGCCTCGCGAAACTGCTTCGGATCTTCACCGAACAGGTGCTTGCCATAGTGGTAATAGATCGCGGCGCGAACATACGCCTCGCCCGCGGTGACGAAGCGCTTCTGTGCGATCGCCTCGTCGCCGAGCAGTTCGTGCCGATGGGCTTCCTCGGACCAGATGCGGCACCAGTCGGCCCAGCGGTCGATGCGGGCGACAAGCCGCTGCACGTCGTTGGGATCGACACCGGTCGCAACGTATCGCGGAATGAAATGGGAAAAGATCAGGTCCACCTGCGGGTCGGTCGCCATACGAGCGTCTTCCTCCACCTCTACCAGGCATATGTTGCCTCGGCTGCACTGCGCGCGGCGAGGGCCGGAACGAGGCCGCACAATCGCGCCGGCAGATTTTTCTGCTGACTTGGCCGAACACGTTGGATACTTGTGGGCAACAATTCAAAGGCTGCCCGCATCATGTCCGATCTTCGCCTGAGCATTGCCATCAATGACTACGTGCACACTCACGATATCGTCAATGGCATGGTACGGCCGATCGGCATTGAGCTGACCGCATTGCGCATGCCGTTCGAATCGGCGGCATTCCGCTTCGGCGCCAATCTTGAATTCGACATCTCGGAGTTCGGCCTCGCAGCCTACTGCGCGCGGCTCTCGCGGCCGGAGCCCTGCCCGTTCGTCGCGCTGCCGGTGTTCACCTCGCGCGTCTTTCGCCACAGCTCGATTTACATTAACGAAGCCTCCGGCATTGCCAAACCCGCGGACCTCAAGGGCCGCACGATCGGGATTCCGCAGTGGTCGCAGACCGCCACGATCTATGTGCGCGGCTATCTGATGCACGATGCCGGCGTTCCGCTCGAATCCATCGCCTGGGTGCAGGCCGGCGTCGACGAGGCCGGGCGCGAGGACCATGTCGAACTGAACCTGCCAAAAGGGGTGCGGCTGACCGCCAGGCCCGACCGGACATTGAGCGGGATGCTGATGTCGGGAGAGATCGACGCGGCGATCACGGCGCGGCCGCCGAACTGCTTTCTCGAAAGCGCACCAGGCATACGGCGCCTGTTTCCCGACTATCGCGAAGAGGAGCAACGTTATTTCAAGCGCACACTGATATTTCCGATCATGCACGTCATCGCGATCCGGCGGGCGGTCTATGACGCCAATCCCTGGATTGCTCGCAACCTGTTCGACGCTTTCGAACAGTCCAAACGCGCGAGCCTCGCCCGGCTTTCCGGCATCCAGACCTCCTATCTGCCGACCGCCTGGGCGCCCGAAGAGATAGCCGGCGTCCAGAAGATATTGTTTCCGGACGGCGAGGCATGGCCGTACGGCCTCGAGGCCAACCGGACGACTCTCGAACCGTTCCTCGCCTACTGCTACGAGCAGGGCGTGACCCAGCGCAAGCTCGCGGCAGACGAGTTGTTTCCGCGCGAGCTCGCGCTGAAGATTCGCATCTAGGATGCCGCTCGCGCGCGGGCTCAGGGACATAACCCGCATGCGACGACGTGGTGAGTGACGACGTGGATCGCACCGGATTTAATAGCGGTCCCAATTCCCGCGCCAATGAAAACACGAGGGTCAGATGGCGATCAGGATCAGCTCTGCCGTCCGGCGTATTGTAAAAGCTCCTTTGCGTCGTCGCATCCATCGTTTGTGTGTTTGGCGCATTTGGCTGGCGGACCGGGGCCGTAGCGCAAAGTGACGCGGGTTACCCTGCCCGGCCGGTTCAACTTATCATCGGGTACGGCGCGGGCACGCTAGGCGACGTGAGCATGCGCATCGTCGCCAAGGAGCTGACCGCCAAGCTCGGCAAGGCATTCATCATCGAGAACCGCCCTGGCGCCGCCGGCGTCGTCGCCGCCAAGGCGGTCACCATGGCGGCCGCCGACGGCTACACTCTGTTTTTGACCGGCAACAGCTATGCGATCGCGACCGCATGGTTCAAGTCCTTGCCTTATAACATTGTCACCGATTTTTCTCCGATCTCCACCGTTGCGAGCTTCGATTTTCTGTTTGCTGCAAAGAAGGGATCGCAGTTCAAATCGATGCGTGATGTCATCGCCTACGCCAAGGCCCATCCCGGCAAATTGAACATCGCGACGCTTACGCCTGGCACCACGCAGAGCCTGGGTGTAGAGCTTCTGAAAGTCGTTGCCGGCGTGGATGTGACCGCTGTCCCGTTTCGCAGTTCGCCGGAAGCCGCCGAAGCGCTGCTGCGCGGCGATGTTGATCTTGACATGGATTCATTTGCTCCGCTCCGCCCTCTGCTGGAGGGAGACAAGATCGAAGTGATCGCGACCACCGGCCGGCACCGGGTGCCATTCCTGAACAACATACCGACGGTCGAAGAAAGCGGTGTGGCGAATTTCGACGTTTCAAGCTGGAATGGAATTGCCGCGCGAAAAGGCGTGCCGCAGCCGATCATCGCCAAGCTCAGCACGGCGATCAACCAGGCGCTGCAATTGAAAGACGTTCAGGAGACCGGCCAACGGCTTGGCATGGAAATGCACGGCAGTACGCCTGCTGGCCTGGAAAGCCGCTTGAAAGGCGACATCATCAAGTGGTCCGATCTGATCGAAAAAGTGCACATCCCCAAGCACGATTAGATATTTGCGGAGGAACATCGCCGTAGAGGCTACTCCTCCTTGTACCCGTACCCCGGCACGTTGCCGCTGGCGCCGTAATATTTGTACGGCAGGAACTTGCCCGACATCGTGATCTTGACGCGGTCGCCTTTGGGGTCGGGCTGCCGTTCCAGCGCAAGGTCGAAGTCGATCGCCGACATGATGCCGTCGCCGAATTCCTCTTCGATGATCGCCTTGAGCGCCGGGCCGTTGACCATCACCAGCTCATAGAAGCGGTAGATCAGCGGGTCGGTCGGCGGCATCGGCATGCCGCGGTATGGCGTCTCGTTGATGAGTGCCTGCTCGGTCTTGTCGAGACCGAACAAATCGGCAGCCTTGGCGACCTGCGGCTTGGTCAGCTTCATCTGGCCGAGCACCGCGCCGATAATCAGCATCGGCGACATGCCGCCGATCTCGGCGCAGATGTGCTTCCAGCTCCAGCCGTGCTCGCGCTTGATGCCGAGCAGCTTTTCGGTGAGTTCGGCGCGCGTTTTCGCCGAGTGTACTTTTGCCGAGTCCATGGACGCCCTCCTGGGTTGGCGACGGCTTCTGCTCAAATTTCAAGCAATAGCCGTGCCAGTTACCCGGGCAGGACGTCCGGACGTTATGGCCCGACGTTGATGCGGCTGACGTTGAAGCTGCCGTTCGGCTGCTTGAGCGCCGCCAGCACCGAGAACTTGGCGCCCGGTTTGAGATCGCCGGCATTGCCGATCTCGAATTTCGCGATTGGGGTGCCGGGTGGCACGACGATCTTCTGCTCGCCGCCCTTGTATTTGACGGTGATGACCGGCCCGCTCACGGCGGTCACGGTCGCGCCGACGGTCCCGTTCGTCATGGTCGAGCCGGGCTGCGTCCACGGCCGGAAGCCCTCGCCGGTGCCGCGCATCGCTTCGGGGAAGATGTGGACTTCGAGGGCCTTCTGGGTGCCGTCGGGCTGGGGCATGGCTCCGCTGCCGATGAATTCGCCGTCCTTGACGTCGGCGAGGGTCGCCTTCTCGACGCGCACGACCATGACCTTGTCGGCGAGGTTGAGCTTCAGTTCGTCGCCCTTTGCGGATTTCGCCATCACGGTGTGGCCGTCGACTTTATCGATGACCCCGGCGATGCGTTCGGGCTTCGGCGCCTGCGCGAAGGCTGACGCCGCGAACAGCCCTGCAAGCACCGCAAGACCGGCCATTCCATATTTCACTTTCATGTCACGCTCCTGACTCTGCCTCGCGCAAAGTCCGTGGCCACGCGCGGCAGCCACGGACGCAATTCAACAATATTCAGATCGAGCTTATACGACTGCCGCCATCACATCGGCGGCGCTACGCCGTCGCGGCCGACGTTGATTCCCGGCGCCTCAAGCGTGCCGTCCGGCATTTTCTTGGCGGCGACGATGAAAATCTGCGCCCCGACCTTGAGGTCGCTCATGCTGCCGGGCACGAATTTCACCACCGGCGTATCCGGCGGCACGATGACCTTCTTCTCGCCGTCGGCGTATTTGACCATCATGACCTGGCCGTCGACGCTTGCCACCGTCGAGGTGACGTCGGCGTTGGTCATGGTGCTGCCGGGCTGGCGGTCCCATGGCGAAAACCGCGCCGGCACCACGCCTTTCTGCGCATCCATGAAGATGTGAAGCCCGATCGCCTTCTGGCTACCGTCGGGCTGCGGCATTGCCGTAACGCCGACGAACGTTCCAACTTTGATGTCGGACAGCGACGCCTTGACCATTGCGGTGACGCGGGCCTTGTCGGCGAGTTTGATCGTCACCGTAGCGCCGTCGCGCGACTTCACCGTCAAGGTCTGGCCGTCGACCTTTTCGATCGTGCCGCGTACGCGCACCATGGCCGGCTGCTGCGCCACGGCGGACGTCGCCATCATCGCAGCGGCCAGGACCAAAGCCGCCTTCCATCCTGAAGTTTTCATTTTTCGCTCCCTGAGATCGTGTCGGTTGTTATCGCCATACGCCGTAATCGCCGTACGACACATTCGGCGCTTGCAGCGTGCCATCGGGAAGCTTCTTTGCGCCAGCGACAAAAATCTTCTCGCCCGGCTTCAGATCCGCGACCGATGCCTTCTTGTATTTGACGATCTCCGTGTCCGGCGACACGGCAACCTTCTGCTGGCCGCCCTTGTAGGTGACATTGATGGTCTGGCCACTGACGCCGGTGACCTGATCGGCGACGGTCGCATTCGTCATGGTGCTGCCCGGCGTGAAGTCCCACGGCCGTGAGCCTTCGCCGACGCCGCGCATCGCAGCGGGGAAGATCAGGATTGTCGAGGCCTTTTGCGTGCCGTCGGGCTGAGGCATCGCGGTCACGGCGATGTAATCGTCTTTCTTGATGTCGGAAAGCGCGGCCTTGACCACTTCATTCACCGGCGCATTGGGCGCAAGCTCGATCTTCATCATCGCGCCGTCGCGACTTTTCACAGACAAGGTCGAGCCACTGACGCTGTCGATGGTAGCGCGCACGCGGACAATTTGCGGCGCCTGCGCAGCGGCAAGTGACACGGTCAGCACCGCGCATGCGGCGCCCGCGCCGAGCGTCAGGCGTAAGCTTTTCGTCATCCTCATTCTCCCAAAGGTCCCTGTTGGCGTCGCCCGCGCTTTGCGCAGCGGCACCCGGTGGGCACACGATGCGCAGATGTCTAACCCCGAAGGCGGCTACGATATTCCGCCCGCCGCGCCGGTGGAAGCGGCGAGATCGGCCTCGACCAGCGCCCGCAGTTCCGCGGTGACGTCCGGCTTTTTGCCGAACCAGAGCGTGAAACCGCGTACGGCCTGATAAAGCAGCATGCCGAGGCCGTCGGCGGTTCGCAGGCCCCGGGACCTCGCCGCCGTCAGCAGCGGAGTGAGCAGCGGAACATAGACAAGATCGGCGACAAGCGCGTGACTGGGCAGCCGCCCGACTTCGAGCGTGAAACCGCCGTGATGTTCCATGCCGAGCGTCGTGGCATTCACCACGAGTCCCGCGTCGGCCAGTGTCTCGTTGCGCTCGTCCCAGCCGGCAACATGCACACACTCGCCGAAGCGCCGGCGCAACGCCTCGGCGCGGTCCGCCGTCCGGTTGACGACCACGATGCGCCCGGCGCCGCGCAGCACCAGACCGTAGATCACGGCGCGGGCCGCGCCGCCCGCGCCGAGCACGACGGCGGTGCGCAAGTCTTTGTCCCAATGCGGCGCGCAGGCGTCGAGGTTACCCAAAAAACCTTCGACGTCGGTGTTGGTGGAACGCACGCTTTCGCCATCGAGCCACAGCGTGTTGGCGGCGCCGACGGCCTGCGCGCAGTCATCCGGCTGTGACAGCGTCAGCGCCGCCTCCTTGTGGGGCAGCGTGACGTTACAGCCGGCGTAACCGCGCGCGGCGAGATTCCTGGACGAAGGCGGGAAACGCGTCGGGCGGCACGGCTTCGCGGCGGTACTCGCCGGCAATGCCGTAGTGCTTGAGCCAATAATTATGAATGAGCGGCGAGCGCGAATGTCCGACCGGCCAGCCGACGATGCAGGCCGCGCGCGCCGCCGTGGTCACGCCTCATCCACCACGGAATTGCTCAGCACGCCGATATCCGGGCACTCCACCTCGATGGTGTCGCCCGGCTTGAGCCAGACCGGCGGATCGGCCTTGACCTTCTTGATCGGCGTGCCGGTGCAGATGACGTCGCCCGCCTTGAGCGTCATGAAGGTCGTTGTGTAGGAAATGATGTCGGCGATCGAGAAGATCATGCTCGCGGTGGTGTCGTCCTGAATCACCTCGCCGTTCTTGCGCGTGATCAGGTGCAGCGGCTTGGTCAAATCGAATTCGGTCTGAATCCACGGACCGAGGCCGCCGGTGGCGTCGAAATTCTTGCCCTGGGTGACATTGAACTGGCCGTGCCGCGTCCAGTCGCGAATGGTGCCCTCGTTGGCCAGCGTGATGCCGGCCACGACCTCCAGCGCCTTTTCCTTCGGCACGTGCTTGCATTCGCGGCCGATCACGATCGCGATCTCGCCCTCGTAATCGAGCTGCTCGGAGATTTTCGGCCGGACCAGATGTCCCCCAGAGCCGACCATGGAGTTCGGCGCGCGGTAGAACATGCTCGGATATTTCGGGTTGTTCGTGACGTTGTAGTCGGCGCCGCGGTTGGCGTAGTTGATGCCGATGCACAGGATCTTTTCCGGCACAATCGGCAGCAGCAGCTCGACCTCGGTCAGCGGCACGTCCGGCCGCACCCCGTCGCTGGCCGCTTTGGCCTCGGCGAGCGCCTGGGCGCGAAACACTTCGAGCAGCGTCGAAAACCGGCTCAACCGTCCGCGCAAATCGACGATGCCGTCACCCACCACCGCGCCGAAGCTCGGCCGGCCGCGCATATTGTAGCTTGCAAGGCGCATATCGCGTCTCCCGGACAATCCATGCGATGTGTTAAGAGTCATCGCCTTAACCGTCAATGTCTCCCGGGATTTAATGAGAACCCTCTTTATCGACTGCAATGATCAGCTGGCTTCCGCATGGAAGCGGGTTGTACGCCCCGGCGACCCGCCGATCGAGATCAACCGCAAGGCATTCACGGCCGACGAGCTGCCGCAGCTGCTCGCCGGCTGCGACATCTGCATCGACGATCACTCCTACCTGCCGACCGAGCGCGTCCAGCAATGCAGGGCGCTCAAGCACGTAGTATTTCTCGGCACCGGCGCGTCGAGCTACATGGACGTCGCCGAGCTGAAGACCCACGGCGTCACCGTCCATACCATCAAGGGCTATGGCGACACCGCTGTGGCCGAGCACACCATTGCGCTGATGCTCGCCGCCAGCCGGGACATCGCCCACATGGACCGGCTGATCCGCGCCGGCACCTGGTCGACCCGCGAGGGCGTCCAGCTTTCCGGCAAGACGCTCGGCGTCATTGGGCTGGGCGGCATCGGCCGCGAGGTGATGCGGCTCGGCCGCGGGCTCGGCATGGAGGTGATCGCCTGGAACCGCACCAGGCACCCGGACGACCCCTGGGTCGAGCTGAACGAGCTGTTATCGCGCGCCCACGTCATCACCCTGCATCTCGCGCTTAACGACGAAACGCGCGGATTTTTCGGCGCACCGCAGCTCGCGCGCACCAAGCCGGGCGTAATCCTGGTCAATACCGCGCGCGCCGCATTGGTCGATGAGACGACCCTGCTGTCGGGTCTGCGCAGCGGCCGCATCGGCCATGCCGGCCTCGACGTTTTTCATACCGAACCGCTGCGCAAGGACCACCCGTTCACCAGCCTGGCCAACGTGACGTTGACGGCGCACGCGGCCTTCCGGACGCTCGAAGCCTCGCAGGTGCTGCTGCGGCGCGCCATCGACATCGTTCGCGATATCGCCGATCCGCCCGGCAGTCCGCGGCGCGGCGAGCGCTAGCGGGCCGTGGCGTGGGCGCCGCCCGCCTGCTAAGTTCGCGCGATGGGCGAACAGTTTCGTGACATATCGCCTGCGCGTTAACGGAGAGGACGTGAATGAACACGTCGCGGCGCGCAAGACGCTGGTCGATTTCCTGCGCGACGACCTCGGACTGACCGGCAGCCACGTCGGCTGCGAGCATGGCGTGTGCGGCGCCTGCACGGTGCTGGTCGACGGCGCAGTGGTGCGCGGCTGCCTGATGCTCGCGGTGCAATGCGACAGCGCCGAGGTCGAAACCATCGAGGGGCTGTCGGATTCCGGCGCCATCGCCGACCTGCAGGATGCGTTCCGGCGAAGGAACGCGTTGCAATGCGGCTTCTGCACCCCCGGCATGCTGATCGGCGCCCACGATCTGGTCGGCCGCGGCGGCGTGCCCAGCCGGCAAAAAATCCGCGATCACATCTCGGGCAACTACTGCCGCTGTACCGGTTATCAGGCTATTGTAGATGCAATCGAATCCGTCGCCCAGACGCGGGCGGAAAAGGGAGTTTGAGCCATGAACGAGCACGTCAATGCGACGACGCTTTCGGAGCGCGCCGACCAAATCGAAGAAAAAATGATGAACGAGCTCGCCGAGCGCATCGCCACCAAGTCGGTGTTGTTCGGCATGGCCGACGGCAAGGTCGAGATGATGAACGGGTTCGAGTTCAAGAAGAACAACCCGGACAAATATTTCCTGATGGGCGCCGACCCGCGGCTGCCGAAAATGCCGGCCAAGCCGACGCTGATCGATTTCTTCAAGAACCGCTTTGCCTCGCTCAATCATCTGCTGCAGAGCGCATCGCTGGCGCTCAAGAACGGCCACAACGAAAAGATCGTGCTGGCGTGCCTGCTGCACGACATCGGCGTTGCGAGCTTCATCCGCTGCGACCATGGCTATTGGGGCGCGCAGATGATCGAGCCCTATGTGGATGAGGAAGTGAGCTGGGCGGTGCGCATGCACCAGGCGCTGCGCTTCTTCCCCGACTGCTCGGTCGGCTACGAGTATCCGCAGATGTACATCAACAATTTCGGCGCCGATTATAAGCCCGAGCCGTACATCGTGCGCGATTACGAACACGCCAAGAACCACAAATGGTACATGACCGCGCGGCTCATCTGCGTCAACGACATCTACTCGTTCGACCCCAACGCCAAGGTCAATCTCGACGATTTCGTCGACCTCGTCGGCCGCAATTTCAAGCAGCCGGAAGAAGGCCTCGGCTTCGACAATACGCCGTCGTCGCACATGTGGCGCACGCTGATGTGGCCGACGCGGTTTCTGTGATCGGTCATTCCGGGGCGCGGGCCTTGGCCCGCGAGCCCGGAATCCATACTCACAGGTCAGCGACTATGGATTCCGGGCTCCTCGCTGCGCTCGGCCCCGGAATGACGGGGCGATGAGACTCCCTCCCGACCAGCCTTCGGGGTTGTCCGCCCTCGACCGGCCCAATTCCTATATCGGCCGCTCGGTGCCGCGGCCCAATCTGCATCGCCTGACAGCCGGGCGCGGCCAGTATGTCACCGACGTAGTGCTGCCGCGCATGGCGCATGTGGCGTTCGTGCGTTCGCCGCACGCGCACGCCCGCATCAAACACATCGACACGGCGGCGGCGAAAAAAGCGCCAGGCGTTGTCGCTGTCGTCACCGGCGCCGAACTCGCCAAGGTGATCACGCCGTGGGTCGGCGTGCTCACCCATCTCAAGGGCATCAAGTCGGCGCCGCAGCACGCCATCGCGGTCGATCGCGCCTGCTGGCAGGGCGAAGCGGTATGCGCCGTGGTCGCGCGCACGCGGGCACAAGCCGAAGACGCCTGCGCGCTCGTCGATGTCGACTATGAGGTTCTGCCCGCCGTCACCGATGCCGAAACCGCGCTCGATGCGGCGACGCCCGTAATCCATCCGCTGCTCGGCGACAATCTCACCTTCGAGCGCACCCTCAATGCCGGCGATGCCGACAAGGGCTTTGCCGAAGCCGACGCGGTGGTCGACACCACGTTCGTGTTCGGGCGGCACACCGGCGTCACCAACGAGCCGCGCGCCATCGTCGCCGACTGGAATCCCGGCGAGCAGCGCCTGACCGTGTATCAGGGCACGCAGGCGCCCCACATGACGCAGAACATTTTCGCCAAGCATCTCGATCTCGAAGAGCATCAGGTGCGGGTGCTGACCAAGGACGTCGGCGGCTCGTTCGGCATCAAGGTGCACATCTACGCCGACGAGATGGCGGCGGTCGCGCTGGCGAAAATGCTCAAGCGCCCGATCAAATTCGTCGCCGACCGCTTCGAAAGTTTCTCGACCGACATTCACGCCCGCGATCACCGCATCAAGGCGAAGATCGGCGTGAAGAACGATGGCACTATCACTGCATTCGAGATCGACGACCTCACCGGCATCGGGCCCTACTCGGTCTATCCGCGCACCAGCGGCATCGAAGCCAACCAGGTCGTCAATCTGGTTGGCGGGCCCTACACCTGCGCGAACTATCGCGCCCGCGCCCGCGTGGTTTTTCAGAACAAGAACGTGATGTGCCAGTACCGCGCGGTCGGCCACCCGATCGCGACCGCGGTGACCGAAGGCCTGGTGGAGCTGGCGGCGGCAAAGATCGGCATGGATCCGGCCGAGTTGCGGCGGCGCAATCTGTTTCCCGACGACAGCTACCCGGCGACCAGCGCGGCCGGCCTGAAATTCGAGAAGCTCTCGCACCACGTGTCGCTCGACAAGATTCTGGCGATGATGGATTACGCCGCGCTGCGCGCCGAGCAGGCGCAGTTGCGCGGGCGCGGTATCCATCGCGGCATCGGTTTTGCCTCTTTCATCGAGGTGACCAATCCTTCGGCCGCGTTCTACGGCGTCGGCGGCGCCCGCATCTCCTCGCAGGACGGCGCAACCTTGAAGCTCGACTCGACCGGCGCGGTGTTCGTGCATTCCGGCGTCACCGAGCAGGGCCAGGGCGCCGAGTCGGTGCTGGCGCAATGCGTCGCGACCTCGTTCGGCGTGCCGATCGAGCGCGTGCGCGTCATCACCGGCGATACCGACAACACGCCATATGGCGGCGGCACCTGGGCGTCGCGCGCTGCCGGCATCGGCGGCGAGGCCGCGTGGCAGGCCGGCAAGGCGCTGCGCGCCAATGTGCTCGCCGCGGCGGCGTCGATCCTGCAAGCCGAGCCGAAGTCGCTCGATATCCGCGCCGGCATCGTGGTCGATGCCGACAGCGGCCGCGAGCGCATCGGCCTCGATGAAGTGGCGCGCATCGTCTATTTCCGCCCCGACACCCTGCCCCCCGGCATCCAGCCCGAATTCGTGGTGACGCGGCATTACGTGCCGCGCGCCTGGCCGTTCGCCTTCACCAACGGCGTGCAGGCGTCGTATCTGGAAGTCGACATCCGGACCGGCGAGGTGAAACTGCTGCGGCACTGGTGCGTGGAAGATTGCGGCACCGTGATCAACCCGCAGCTCGTCGACGAGCAGATCCGCGGCGGCATCGTGCAGGGCATCGGCGGCGCGCTGTTCGAGCACTGCCTCTATGACGAGGCCGGGCAGCTGCTCAACGGCAACATGATGGACTATCTGGTGCCGATGGCGACCGAAATGCCCGACATCGACATCGGCCACGTGGTGACGCCGACGGCGGATTCCGAACTCGGCGCCAAGGGCGCCGGCGAAGCCGGTACCGCCGGCGCGCCGGCCTGCGTCATGAACGCGATCAACGACGCACTACGCCCGCTCGGCGCCACGCCGATCACCGCGATGCCGATCACGCCGGAGCGGGTGCTGGGGGCGATGGGGCGTTTATAGCCCATCGTCATTCTGGGGCGCGGCGCAGCGGCGAGCCCGGAATCCATAACCCCGGTATTGTGATTATGGATTCCGGGCTCCTCGCTTCGCTCGGCCCCGGAATGACGGCTACGCGAGCCGCGGAAACAGCTTCAGCGCATTCTCGCGCGCGATCATCTGGCGCGCATCGGGCGCCAGAAAGCCGCGCGCGGTGAAATCCTTCACTTCCTCCGCCACCACCCGCTCGTTGCAGAACGGCCAGTCGCTGCCGAACAGGATGCGTGTCTTGTCGGCGATGCGCGATAGCGTGCCCATGGCTTCGATGCCTGACGCCAGCGCGTTGTCGTACCAGAACGTCCTGAACGCGGCGAAAAGCTCCTCGCGCGTGCGCTGCTTGAGCCGCTTGTCGATCATCGGCGCCACCGACAGCCGCCACGCCAGAAATGGCAGCGTGCCGCCGGCATGCGAAAGGATGAATTTGATGTTCGCAAACCGCTCCAGCGCGCCGGTGAACACGAGATTGACTGCGGCCCGCGTGGTGTCGAACGGGTATTCGATCATGAAACCCGGCCATTGCAGCTCGAGCGAGCGGCTCGACGGATGCAGGCCCGGATGGATGTGGACCACGGCACCTGCGTCATCGAGATACGCCAGCAGCGGGTCGAACGCCGCGTCGCCGAGAAATTTCTCGTCGTAGCTCGCGAACAGCGAAATGCCGTCGAAGCGCAATGTCTCGAGGCAATAGCGCGCCTCGGCGATGGCGGTATCGATGTCGTGCATCGGCAACAGCCCGAAACAGCCGAAGCGCTGCGGGTGCTGCGCGATCAGCTCGGCCGCGTAATCGTTGCAACGCCGCGCGAACGCGGCCGCCTGCGCCTCCGGCATGAAGGCGACGCCGGGCTGTGCAATCGAGGTGATCGCCAGCGCGATGCCATGCCGGTCCATCAGATCGAGCGCAAGCTGCGGCGACCAGTCCGGATAGCGGCCGATCGCCGGGCCCCTGCCCGCCTCATACACCGCCTCGCTGTAGAATTGCGGGATCAGGTGGAAATGCACGTCGATCATGCCGGTAGCCATGCTGTCGTCCTCTCGCTCCCCTCGCCCCGCGACGGGCAGAGGTGTAGATACACGATGCCTGGAGGAGACGCACCCGCATGCCTGATTGGAAAGACCAGCCCGTCATCATCGTCGGCGGCGGCATCGGCGGCTTGAGCGCGGCACTGGCGCTCCATCGCAAAGGCATCCCGTCGCAGGTCGTCGAACAGGCGCCCGAGTTCAAGGAGATCGGCGCCGGCATCCAGCTCGGGCCCAACGTGTTCCGCATGTTCGAGGTGCTCGGGCTGACCGCGGCGATCAACGCGCTCGCGGTGTTTCCCAACAATCTCATCATGCTGGATTCGGTCACGGGCGAGGAGGTCACTCGCATTCCGCTCGGCGATGCCTTCCGCAAGAAATTCACCTACCCCTACGCGCTGATCCATCGCGCCGACCTGCACAAGGTGCTGCTCGCGGCCTGCCAGAAATCCCCGCTCGTCAAACTCGACGCCGCGCAGAAGATCGTCACGGTCGACGAGACCGCAGACGGCATCGTCGCCCGCACCGAGAGCGGCAAGGAGTATCGCGGCGCGGCGCTGATCGGCGCCGACGGCCTGTGGTCGACGATCCGCCAGATGGTGGTCGGCGACGGCAAGCCGAATGTCGCCGGCCACATCACCTATCGCGCCGTGCTGCCGACATCGGAAATGCCGGAACAATGGCGCTGGCGCGACATGGTGCTGTGGGCCGGCGAGAAGGTGCATCTGGTGCACTACCCGCTGCGCACCGGCGAATTGTTCAACCTCGTCGCGGTATTCCACTCCAACCGCTACGAGGAAGGCTGGGACAGCTACGGCGATCCGGCCGAACTGCACGAGCGCTTCGCCAAGACCTGCGAGCCGGTGCGCACGCTGCTCAACAAGATCGAAAGCTGGCGAATGTGGGTGCTGTGCGACCGGCCGCCGATCAAGGACTGGAGCAAGGGCCGCATCACGCTACTTGGCGACGCCGCGCACCCGATGCTGCAATATCTGGCGCAGGGCGCCGGCATGTCGATCGAGGACGCGGTGTGCCTCGCCGACCGTGTCGTGGCGGCGAACGGCGACTATGCGGCGGCGTTCCGCGCCTATCAGCAGGCGCGCTACCTGCGCACCGGCCGCGTGCAGATCATGGCGCGCGTCTATGGCGAGTTCTATCACGCCGCGGGCGTCGCCAAGGAATTGCGCAACATGATGCTGTCATCGCGCAGCGCGGAAGACGCGATGGACGGCATGGCTTGGCTCTATGGGGAGCAGAAAGAGCTGACGCGCGGCACCGTCTGAGCGTCATTCCGGGGCCGCGCGAAGCGCGGAGCCCGGAATCCATATTCGCTGACCTGTGAGTATGGATTCCGGACTTGCCGCTTCACGGCAATCCGGAATGACGAGCTATTTCGCCGCCGCCTGCAAGCGTTCATTACGCAACACGACGCATGCCCCGCCGGCGGCGATCAGCTTGCCGCAGAACCTTTGCAGAATATGAGCGGTCGTCGTCGGCGACGCGTATCATGTAGCGCGCCGCAGCGCCCATGCCGGGCAGCCGGCCGCGCAACACAATCGGCTCACGATCACCGATCTGCGCCGCGTAACGCTTCGCCAGTATCCGATACGTTGCCCAGGCGCCGCTCTCGGACAGATTGGCGGTGAGCTGCGCGCCCCAGCGCGGCACATGGGCAGCGATGCGGTGCGCCTCGTCCGGCTTCGCCAGGACCAGGTTCGCAAGCCGCGTGCAGGGCACCCCCTGCGGGATCGTCGTCTCCGCCTCTTTGGGCGGCGAAGCCGACGCCCACTCGTCCGCAGTCCAGCCGGTGATGATGGCGACGTAGTCACGCGTCTCGCTCGGCAAGCCGCGCCGACCGTTGAGCCAGGCGTTCACTCTTCCCGGCCCTGCGTTGTAGCCGGCGGCGGCCAGGCCAAGATTGCCGAATTGCTTGCGCAGGTCGCCCAGATAGCTCGCCGCCTCGCGCAAAGCCGCGAGCGGATCGAACGGATCGGCGAGACCGCGGTCACCTGCCGTCGCCGGCATGAATTGCGCGATCCCCTCTGCGCCCTTGTGGCTGACCGCCTGCGCGTTGAAGCGGCTCTCCTGCCAGATCACCCGCGCAAAAAATTCGACCGGCAAACCGTTCGCGGCCGCGTTCTGCTCGATGGCGTGGCAGATGTCGTCGGCGGTCGGTACTCGCGGCCCCGCCGGTTTGGCCGATTCGGATTTATCTGGCACGGGCCCTGCAGATTGTGCCGTAGGAAGTGTTTTCGACGTGCCCGACGGAACCGGTCCAGCCGATTGCGCCGACGCCATCGGCACACCGAGCAGAAAAGCTACGCACCCGACAAAGACCGATGATCGTATCCGGGTCATGACACCGCGCGGTGCAGAGTTCCGGCCGTTCCACATCACGCCCGCACCGACATGATGTCAGGTGGGATCGCGCGCAGGGGATGTCCAGATAGGATCGATCTTGTAAATATCAGGCGGCCTGCTCGGCGGCGACGTCACGCCCAGTGATCACGCCGGCCACCTCGCGTTCCGGGATCGGCCGGCTGAACAGGAAGCCCTGCGCCTCCTTGCATCCCACGGCGCATACGAGCTCAAGCTGCGCGCGGGTTTCAACCCCTTCCGCGATCGTCGGCACGTTCAGGCTCGTGCCCAGATCAGCAACCGCCCGGACGATCGCCAGGCAATCCGGCTTTTTATCCAAATCTTTCACAAACGAGCCGTCGATCTTGATCTTCGTGAACGGAAACGCGCGAAGGTGGCTCAATGACGAGTAACCGGTGCCGAAGTCGTCGAGCGCAATGCCGATGCCCAGCGCGCGAAGGTCCTGCAAGACAGAGAGATTCGACTGATCCTCCTGCAGGATCACAGTTTCGGTAATTTCGAGCTCCAGCCGCTGCGGCGGCAACCCGGTTTGGTCCAGCACACTACGCACGGTTTCGACCAGCCTGCGGTCCTTGAACTGGGCCGGAGAAAGATTGATCGCGACATGCGGAGCATTCGGCCAATCGACAGCCGCCGCACACGCGCTCCGGAGCACCCAGTTCCCTATCTCAACGATAAGCCCGACGTCTTCCGCGACCGGGATGAATTCAGCCGGGTCAACGATGCCGCGCTGCGGATGATTCCAGCGCAACAACGCCTCGAGGCCGACAATTGCGTTCGAGGCAAGATCGATCATCGGCTGATACACCAGCTCGAACTGATCGCCGTGCAGAGCCTTGCGCAAATCGTATTCGAGCGCGCGCCGGGCCTGGGCGTTGGCCTCCATGGCTGGCTCGAAAAAGCGCCAGCCACCGCGGCCGTTGGTTTTGACGGTATAGAGAGCGATATCGGCCTTCTTCAGCAGGCCGTCGGCGTCAACGCCGTCTCGCGGAGCCAGCGCAACCCCGATGCTGGTTCCGATATCGACCGCATGCCCGGAAATTTCGTAAGCTTCGCCGATGCGGCCTAGAACTCTGCGGCACATCGTTTCGGCGTCGGCGCCGCCCTCGACCTCCATCTGGACGATGGCGAACTCGTCACCGCCGAGACGCGCCACCGTATCGCTCTCACGGACCGACTGACACAGGCGCTGCGCCGCGACCTTCAACAGCGCGTCACCCGCGGCGTGACCCAGCGTGTCGTTGACGTCCTTGAACCGATCGAGGTCGAGGAGCAGCACGGCGAACGATTGGCCCGATTTCTTTGATTGGGCGACGGCCTGTTCGATCCGTTCGTGAAACAGGACCCGATTGGCGAGGCCGGTCAATTCGTCGTGCCGCGCCATATGAGCGACCAGGGCTTCGCTGTTCTTCCGCACGGTGACGTCGGTAAAGGTGCGCACCAGGCCGCCGCCGGGCAGCGGCACGCTGCAAATTTCCAGCACGGTGCCGTTCGGCCGCGTCCGTTCATAGGTGCCGATGTCGCCCAGACCGCCGGCCTTGATGAATTCGCTCACCTTCGGGTCCAGCATTTCACCGTCCTCGCCGAAGTCGCCTTGCTCCCACAGGCATTTCATCACGTCGCCGAACGACCGCTGCCCATCGATGAATTGCTCCGGCAGTCCGAGAAGATCAATCGCCTGATGATTGATGACGGCGACTTTGCTGTCGCCATCCACCATCATGAGCCCTTGTCCCATATGTTCGAGAGTGACGGCGAGTTCACGCGATTTCTCCAGCGCTCTGGCCTCACTGACTTCAAGCGCGGCTTGCGTGGCCTGGAGCCTCGCCCGGTGGCGGGCGTTCAACACGATACCGAGCAAAATCAGCACGGTTATTCCGCAACCGACCAGCCCGTCGATGTTGCGCGTTCGAAAGTATGGCGCCATCAACTCATTTTCCGAAACCGCCACGGTTGCGACAAGCGGAAGGCCTTTGACCTTGTAGAAGGAGACAAGGCGGCGCACGCTGTCGAATCCTTCCGCGTAGAAGCTGCCGCTGTCCGGCTGCGGACGCATCGACCAAAGCGGAGCTTGAACCGTTTGGCCGAGCATCGGCCGCGCACCGCCCCTGGCGGCCCGCACCACACTATCCTCGCCGATCAGCGTAACCCGGCCCTCTTTGCCGATGTTGATGAGTTCGTAGAACTGCGTCAGCGTCTCGGGATCCACCGCCAGCGCGATCACGCCCTCAAAGGTACCGTCCTGCGCCAGAATCGGGCGCGCGAAGACCGTAATCCACTTGCTCAGCGACCGGCCAAGTACAGGACTTCCGATGAAAAGCCTGTCGTTGGGGTTCTGACGGAACGTCTGGTAGTGCACCCGGTCGCGCAAGTCGATCGGAACACCCACCGCGTTGCCGCTTGCCACCGATCCGAAGCCATCGGGACGGATGATCGTAATGTTGACGATGAGATCGCTCGAATATCGCGAGTCCGCTGCGACTTCGCGCAGGTTGAAGTGCTCCGGGTCGGACAGCCACCTGGCCCGCAACAGCAATAGCGTCTTGTCGATTTCATTGACTTCACGAAGGACGCTTTCTTCATAAGCACGCGCCAAGTTGGCGCCATTTTCGCGCGCCACCTGGAGCGCGTGATCTCTTTCCGCACGCGTGTTCCACACAAACGCGACCCAGATGAGCGCGATGATCACCGCGCCCAGATAGGTTGTCGCGTTGCATAACGAACGCACAAACAAACGCCAATCGGTCTGGCCCATTCGACGCCGATGCCAACTCGTATCGTTTTGCCGAAATGTAGGCGCGGAACGCTTGATAAGAACTTATTTTCCTTATCCGTGAATCTACCTAAGGGAACGCACGCCCCCGCGGCCGCCTACGCGGCGTGCACCGTAACCGGCGTGCGGCGGGCGATGAGAGCCGGCACGTCCGACGCCGGCACGGCACGGCTGAACAGAAAGCCCTGCGCCTCCTTGCAGCCCGCCGCGCGCACGAGCCGCAGTTGCGCCGGCGTTTCGACGCCTTCGGCTATCGTCGGCACGCCGAGGCTGCGGCCGAGGTCGGCAATGGTGCGCACGATCGGCGCGCTCTCCGAATTCTCGTCCAGCTCTCTGATGAACGATTGATCTATCTTGATCTTGCTGAACGGAAACGCGCGCAGATAGCTCAGGGAGGAATAGCCGATGCCGAAATCGTCGAGCGCGATGGTCACGCCGAGCGCACGCAACTCCTGCAGCGTCACGTGATTAGGCTCGTTCTCCTGCAGCACGACGGTTTCGGTGATTTCCAATTCCAGCCGCTTCGCGGACAGCCCAGAGGCCGCGAGCGCGCTCCTCACCGCGTCGACGAGCCTCTGATCCTTGAATTGCGCCGGCGAGAGATTGACCGCGATCCGCACCGAAGCCGGCCATTGCGCGGCTGCCGTGCATGCGGTGTTGAGCACCCACTCGCCAATCTCTGAAATCAGGCCGGTTTCTTCTGCCACGGGAATGAATTCGGCCGGCATGATCAAGCCGCGCCGCGGATGATTCCAGCGCAGCAGCGCCTCCAGGCCGCTGATCTCGTTCGAATCGAGATCGATTGTCGGCTGGTAGACGACCTCCAACTCGCGTGCCGGCAAGGCATGGCGCAGATCCTGTTCGAGCGCGCTGCGCGCCTGAGCCAGCACCTCCATGGACGGGTCGAAAAACTGCCAGCTGCCGCGGCCCCTGGTCTTGACCGCGTAAAGTGCAATGTCGGCGTTCTTGAGCAGGCCTTCGGCCTCCAACCCGTCGTCCGGCGCGACCGCGATGCCGATGCTGGTGCCGATATCGACGGCGTGGCCATCAATATCGAAGGGTTCCTTGATGGCGTCGAGAATGCGGACGCACAGACGCTCTACATCGGGCCGGCCGCCGATCAAGGTCTGGACGATGGCGAATTCGTCGCCGCCAAGACGCGCGACGGTGTCGGTCCCGCGCACCGTCCGGCACAGCCGCTGCGCCGTCATTTTCAGAAGCGCGTCGCCGGCCGGATGCCCCATCGTGTCGTTGACACCCTTGAAGCGGTCGAGATCGAGCAGCAGCACGGCAAATCGCTCATCGGTGCGTCTGGCCCGGGCAATGGCGTGTTGGATGCGCTCGCGGAACAGCACGCGGTTCGCCAGCCTGGTCAGTTCGTCATGGCGCGCCATATGGGCGATCCGCGCCTCGCTGTCCTTGCGCGAGGTCACGTCGGTGAAGGTGCGGACAAAACCGCCGCCTGCCAGCGGCACGCTGCGCACCTCGAGCGCCGTGCCATCCGGGCGTGTCCGTTCGTAAAGGCCGATTTCGCCGAGGCCGCCGGTTTTGACAAATTCGCGCAGCATCGGATCGAGCGCTTCGCCATCGTGACCGAAGTCGCCCTGCGCCCAGAGGCAGGACATCACGTCGGCAAACGGTCGTTGTCCGTGGATGAAATCGGGCGGCAGCCCGAGCAGTTCGATGGCCCGATGATTGATCACCGCGACCTTGCGGTCGCCGTCAACCATCATCAAGCCCTCGCCCATATGCTCCAGCGTGATTTCCAGTTCGCGCGATTTCTCCAGCGCCATCGCTTCGCTGGCCTTGGCGGCGCCCTGCACGGCATGGATGCGGTGGCGATGCGCGGCGTTGAGAACGATGCCGAACAGGATCAGGACTGTTATGCCGGCAGCGATAAAATCCTCGATATTCTGATCGCGCCGCAGCCCGGCCATCAGCTCCTGCTGGGAGAACGCGACGCCGACGATGAGCGGCAGACCCTTGACCTTGTGGAACGTGATCAGCCGTCGCACGCCATCGAAGGCTTGCGCGTAGAAAGAATCGCCGTCGAGGTGCGACTTCCACAGCGGCGGATTGAGTTTCTGCCCCAGGATATTGCGGCTGGCGCCCTTTGCGGCGCGGACGTAGTCGTCGTCGCCGATCAGCGTGATGCGGCCCTCTTTGCCGATGTCGATCACTTCGTAGAAATGAGTCAGCATCGCCGGATCGACGCCGAGCGTAATCACGCCCTTGAAGGTGCCGTCAGCAGCGATGATGGGACGCGAGAACGGCACCACCCAGGTGTTGCTGGCCCGGCCGAGAATCGGTCTGCCGATATAGAGGCGGTCGCTCGGATCTTTCAGAAAGGTCCGGAAATGCTCACGGTCGTGCAGATCGAAGCGCTGCCCGGCCTGCGCGCTGCCCGAATTCACCATGAAACCGTTGGCATCGATCAGGGCGGCGTTCTTGACGAGATCGCTGGAATAGAGGGGATTTGTCGCGACGCGCCGGATATCGAAATGCTCCGGATCGAGCAGGTCGCGCGCGCGCAACAGCAGCAGCGTCTTGTCGATCTCGCTGACCGAGCGGACGACGCTTTCCTCGAACGCGCTCGCCAGGTTTTTGCCGTGCTCGCGCGTCAGCAAAAGAAAATTCTGCGTGCTGTTGCGCTCGCTCCAGAACAGGCCGGCCCAGATGACGGCGATCATGACGAGGCCGAAATAGGTCGTGGCGTTCAGCAGCCACCGCGCCCATTGCCAGAGATCGGAGCGTGTCATGTCGCGCGACGCCAGTCGTTTTTCCGCAGCGGATATTAGGGCGCCACACTTGCAGAAGATTTACGTTTTCACCTCGCATATCTACGCAAATCTACGTATCGGCGGCGGAGAACCGCGCTGCGACAATATCCTGTTAAGCATGTGGGACACGCCGATGCCGCCCGTTGCATGGAACGCATTGGGTCTGCTGCAAAGAAAAACCCGGCCCTTCTGGGCCGGGCAGTGCAGTGAGCAAGGGAAATTTGTTGTTATCCCGGGCCCTGTCCTTGCTCTGGTTCGTTTGACGCCTCGAAATCCGCGAGTGGTTCAAGGTCTGATCTGAGAGGTCTTTAAGCCGACACTCGTGGTGTTGTTTGAGCCGACTGGCTACAGCGTCGACCTCTCGATGGTCATGAGCTAACACGCGCCCAGACCTGACGAAATTCAGGAATTGTCCGTTACGGGCTAGCCCGGGCGCCGCGTTAGCCATTCGCTAACGCTGTCGAGGAGGTGCACACATCGCCAAATGCGGTCGCGGCCTCAGTTCGGCTCGGTCGCGCTCCATTTCCAGACAGGCTTGGTCTCAGTCACCTTGCTGGCATTCTTCATCGCGTCGGGCGTGATCGTGTCATAGACCTTGCCGTTCGGGTCGGTGACGGTGACCGTGGCGTTGAGCGACAGCCACTTGCTGATGAAATTGCAGGTATAGGGCGCCGCGCGCATGCCGCCGAGATTCACCCACTCCCGTGGAAACCGGTTGCCGCCGCAGATGATGTCGTCGGCCGTCTTATGGGCCGCCGTGAGCGCTGCGGCGACTTCGCTCTTGAGCTGGGCCGACTGATTGATCAGCGAACTGATATCGCTGAGCGGCAGCGACCCGCCTTGCCCGAGCTTGTTGGCGTCGAACGCCAAGGCCGGCGTGGCAACCACGACAAGGGCGGCCACGATGAGCTGTTTCAACAATTCCCCCTCCCGTTCAAGCAAAACACTACGACGCCCCCACGCCCTTGCCTTTCAGCGCAGTCCCGATCTCCGTCAGAACCACTGGATCGTCGATCGTCGCCGGCATCGCCCAGTCCTCGCCGTCGGCGATCTTCTTCATGGTGCCGCGCAGAATTTTTCCCGAGCGTGTCTTCGGCAACCGCGCCACCGTGATGGCGATGCGGAACGAGGCGACCGGGCCGATCTTTTCGCGGATGAGCGCGATGCACTCCTTCTCGATTTCCGTGGGCGGACGGTTGACGCCGCTTTTGAGCACGATGAAGCCGCACGGCACTTCGCCTTTCAGATCGTCCTTGACGCCAAGCACGGCGCATTCGGCGACATCGGGATGCGCGGCGAGCACTTCCTCCATGCCGCCGGTCGAGAGCCGGTGCCCGGCGACATTGATGATGTCGTCGGTGCGGCCCATGACGAACACGTAACCGTCCTCGTCCTTGAAACCCGCATCGGCGGTTTTGTAGTAGCCCGGAAATTCGTCCAGATAGCTTTCGCGCATGCGCACGTCAGCCTGCCACAGCGTCGGCAGACAGGACGGCGGCAACGGCAGCTTGACGACGATGGACCCCATTTTGTTGACGGCGACGTCCTTGCAGGCTTCGTCGACGATGCGCACGTCGTAGCCGGGCATCGGCACCGTGGCCGAGCCGTATTTGACCGGCAGCGTGCCGAGCCCAACCGGATTGCCGGCGATGCACCAGCCAGTCTCGGTCTGCCACCAGTGATCGAGCACCGGGACTTTCAGAAGATGCTCCGCCCACTGCACCGTATCCGGATCGGCACGCTCACCGGCCAAAAACAGCGTGCGGAATTTTTTCAGATCGTATTGCACCAGGAATTTTCCTTGCGGGTCTTCCTTCTTGATGGCGCGGAATGCGGTCGGCGCGGTGAACATGGCGGCGCAGCCGTGCTCGGCAATCACGCGCCAGAACGCGCCGGCGTCGGGCGTGCCGACAGGCTTGCCCTCGTAGAGGATCGCGGTGCAGCCGTGGAACAGCGGCGCATAGACGATGTAGGAATGACCCACCACCCAGCCGACATCGGACGCGGCCCAGTACGCTTCGCCCGGTTCGATGCCGTACAGATTTTGCATCGACCATTTGAGCGCGACCATGTGGCCGCCATTGTCGCGCACCACGCCCTTGGGCCGGCCGGTGGTGCCCGATGTGTAGAGGATGTAGAGCGGATCGGTCGCCGCGACCGGCACGCAATCATAGACTGACCGAGCGTGAATGAGCGCGTAGTCGCGCATCGCTGCCCAGTCGCGGTCGCGGCCCTCGACCAGCGCGGCTTGCGCCTGCGGCCTTTGCAGGATCAGGCACGCATCGGGCTTGTGCACGGAGTGCTCGATCGCCTCGTCGAGCAGCGGCTTGTAATGCACGATGCGGCCAGGCTCGAGCCCGCAGCTCGCCGAGAGAATGACTTTCGGTTTGGCGTCGTCGATCCGCGTCGCCAACTCGCGCGCCGCGAAGCCGCCGAACACCACCGAATGGATGGCGCCGATGCGCGCGCAGGCAAGCATGCCGATGACCGCCTCCGGGATCATCGGCATATAGAGGATGACGCGGTCGCCCTTCTGTACGCCGAGATCGCGCAGCATCCCGGCCAGCACCTGCGTCTCGGTCAGCAGCCGGTGGTAAGTGATGGTGCGCTTGGCGCCGGCGAGCGGCGAATCGTAGATGATCGCCGCCTGGTCGCCGCGGCCGGAATCGACGTGGCGGTCGACGGCGTTGAAGCAGGTGTTGCAGATGCCGTCCGAGAACCATCGGCCATAAATACCGGCGTTCGGATCGAATACGGTCTTGGGCTTCTCGAACCAGTGGATCGCCTCGGCCGCCTCTCCCCAGAAAGCGAGCGGATCGCGCTGCCAGCGCGCATAGGCTTCATGATAGCGGCTCGATCGGGCGTCCATGATTTTCTCCTCCCTCTCCCCGCGTGCGGGGTGAGGTTATCTTCTGCCTCGCAGCGACGTTTGCAAGCCGCACACAGGACCGCCTGCGAGACAACGCTTCCCTTCACGCGCACGCTTTGATCTATGTCATCGTCGCCTTCCAGGTACTTACTCCGATACTGCCGTGATCACAGATCCGCTGTTCTACCTCGTGGCCATTCCCGCCGTGACCTTGCTCGGCCTCGGCAAGGGCGGCTTTGCCGGGCTTGGCATGATCTCGGTGCCGCTGTTGACGCTGCGGGTGCCGATCCTGCAGGCCGCCACCATCATTCTGCCGCTGCTTGTCACCCAGGACGCCATCTCGGTCTGGACCTATCGTCGCGACTGGAGCGCATTGAACCTCAAGATGCTGATTCCAGGCGCGATCGTCGGCATGGGCGCCGGCACGGTGTTTGCGAGCTATGTGTCCAACGCGGCAATCGAGGTTGCCGGCGGCCTCATCGGGCTGTCGTTCGTGCTCTACCGGTGGGTTGGCCGGTGGCTTTGGCCGCACCTCGTGCGCGCCGCCGAAAAGCCGAAACACCCGCACGCGCTCGCCGGCGTGTTCTGGGGATCGCTTTCGGGCTTCATGTCGCTTCTGATCAATGTCGGCGCTCCACCTTTCCAGATCCACATCCTGCCGCAGCGCCTCGACAAGCTCACCTTCGTCGGCACCACGGTGATGTTCTTTGCCTTCATGAATCTGATGAAGATCGGACCCTATTTCCTGCTCGGGCAATTTTCGCTGCGCAATTTCGCAACCTCGATGGCACTGTGGCCGCTGGCGGTGGCAGCGAATTACCTCGGCATCTGGCTGGTGCGTCGGACCCCGACCGAACCGTTCTATCGCATCACCTATCTGTTGATGTTTTCGATCTCGGTGGCGCTGATCTGGCAGGGCTGGGTGGGGCTCAGGCACGGCGGCTAGCAAACGACGCGCCGTTCGCTATTCGCCCGCGCGCAGCTTTCGGCTAAGCTCCCTGCCGGGAGGAAAAATGGCGACACCCTACGAAACCGGCCTCGATCGCAATCCGGCGAATTTCCAGCCGCTCACCCCGCTGTCATTCCTGGCGCGCGCGGCTGCTGTCTATCCGGACCAGACGGCCATCATCCACGGCGCGCGCTCGTGGAGCTATCGCGATTTCTTCGCACGCGCAAAAAAACTCGGCTCGGCGCTTGCCCGGCGCGGCATCAAGCGCGGCGACACCGTCGCGCTGGTGCTTGCCAATACGCCGGCGATGCTTGAAGCACACTACGGCGTCGCCATGGCGGGCGCGGTGCTCAATACCATCAACACGCGGCTCGACGCCGCCATCATCGCGTTCACGCTCGACCATGGCGAGGCCAAGGTGCTGATCGTCGACCGCGAATTTTCGAAGGTAGTGCGCGATGCGCTGGCGCTCTGCAAGGCCAAGCCGCTGATCATCGACTACGACGACCCGGAATACAAAGGCCCGGGCGAACGGCTCGGCGCCATCGAGTACGAGGAGTTCCTGCGTGAAGGCGATCCCGAGTTTGCCTGGATGAAACCGGAAGACGAATGGGACGCGATCTCGCTGAATTACACGTCAGGCACCACTGGCGATCCCAAGGGCGTCGTCTATCACCACCGCGGCGCCTATCTGCTGGCGATGGCGAACGTCATCACGTGCGGTATGGGCAAGCATCCGGTCTATCTATGGACGCTGCCGATGTTTCACTGCAACGGCTGGTGCTTTCCATGGACGCTGTCGGTGGTGGCAGGCACGCATGTGTGCCTGCGCGCGGTTCGCGCCGCGCCGATCTTCGAGGCCATCGTCAACCACAAAGTGACGCATCTGTGCGGCGCGCCGATCGTGATGTCGACGCTGCTCAATGCGGCGGCGCACGAGAAGAAGCCGCTGCCGCACACGATCGAGTTCGTCACCGCCGCAGCGCCGCCGCCTGAAGCGGTGCTGGCGGCGATGAAGGCCGCGGGCTTCAACGTCACTCATGTGTACGGCCTGACCGAGACCTACGGGCCGGCGAGCGTCAACGACTGGCACGGCGAGTGGGATGGCCTGCCCGCCTCCGAACAGGCGACGAAGAAAGCGCGCCAGGGGGTGTGTTATCCGGTGCTCGATGCGCTCGACGTGCTCGATCCGGTCACCATGCGGCCGGTACCGCGCGATGGCCAGACGCTTGGCGAAGTGATGTTCCGCGGCAACGTGGTGATGAAAGGTTATCTGAAAAACAGCGCGGCGACCGAACGAGAGTTTGCCGGCGGCTGGTTTCATTCCGGCGATCTCGGCGTGATGCATCCCGACGGCTACATCCAGCTCAAGGATCGCTCCAAGGACATCATCATTTCGGGCGGCGAGAATATCTCGTCGATCGAAGTCGAGGACGCGCTTTACAAGCATCCCGCCGTGCAAGCGGTCGCCGTGGTGGCCAAGCCCGACGACAAATGGGGCGAAACGCCGTGCGCGTTTGTCGAGCTGAAACCTGGCGCTTCCGCCACCGCCGACGACCTGATCGCCTGGTGCCGGCAGCACCTCGCCGCCTACAAATGCCCGCGCTACGTGGTGTTTGCCGAAATCCCGAAAACCTCGACCGGCAAACTGCAGAAATTCAAGCTGCGGGACGTGGCGAAGGGGGTGTGAGGTTCTTTCGGCCGACGGATGGCATTTGCCGCTCATATTGCGGCATTTGCCGAACCAGCTTATATCTGAGCTGCCGAGCGGAGAACCAGCACATGCCACGAGCGAGGATCAGGCCCGGACGCAGAACGAGAAGCGGGTTTGCCGAGGAGGAACGGCCGTTTGTTCATGACGAGATTATCAGCGGCGTCGCGGCGCGGCGCGTGCAGCATCTGATTGACCGCGGCGTGCTCGGCGCCAAGCAGGTCTATCGTGTCATCCCGGAACGCACATTCGGCCGCCGCCTCGCCAAGGGCGAGCCGCTGAAACCAGCCGAGGCGGACGCGATCGGCCGGCTGATCCGCGTCACCGAGGAAGCGGAAAAGACTTTTGGCGACTCAGATTCCGCCCACAAGTGGCTGACCTATCCGAATCCCGCCCTGCGCGATCGCATTCCCATCGAGATGGCCGAGACGGACGCCGGAGCGCGTGAGGTCGAAACAATTCTCACGCGCATCGCCTATGGCGTCTATAGCTGATGGCGACGGCTTGGCGACTCACTCCGTCGCTTTATGCTCGCGTGCTCGATGGCGAAGGCGCGAGCTTGGCCGGAGGCCGATGGAATTCGCGCGGTGTTTCGATGCTCTATGCCTCGTCGCATCTGTCACTATGCGTCCTTGAAGTGTTTGTTCATTTGCCTCAGGTCTTGAGGCTCAATACCCCTGACTTCGAAGTCGTGCATCTCACCATTCCTGACGATGCGGGAACGATGCGTATAAGCCTCGCGGAACTGGAAACGTTGTTGGCTGCGCCCGACCCGCTTGCAGCCTGCCAAGCTGTGGGCGATAGCTGGATCGCGACTGGCCGCGATCTCGTGCTCGCCGCACCTTCAGTTATCGTTCCTGAAGAATTGAACCTGATGCTCAATCCCGCGCACGCGCGCATGCGCGACGTTGCCATCGTCTCCAGTCGCCGTTTTCAGTTCGATACACGACTGCCGGCGGCGCCTCGCTAAGAATACGCGACGGGCGGCCTAGTTCGCACACAAACGGGAATTTCGTGGAGATATCCTTCGAATAAAAAGCCTGCTTCGTCCCCGCAGGGCGCGGGGGCGACCGGACAACGAACGCCGTAACTTTGAAAGTTAGTGCAGGACCACTTCCTGCCTGAGCCGTTCGATTTCGTCCTTGACGTGCAATTTCTTCCGTTTCAGTTCTGCAATCCGGAGGTCGTCGGCCGAGGGGTGGGTCATTGCTTCTACGATTTCCGCCTCAAGGGCCTGGTGCCGCTTCTCGAGCTCCGCAAGATGCGATTGCATCGCCATGTGGCCTTTCTCCTTGCGTTGAATGCCGCCTGCCGAATGAACATACCACCCTATAACAAAACCAATCATACTCCGTTTCGGGTGCGACGAAAATCCCATCTGTGTACATGCCTACGCCTCCCGGCCATCCTCCGGCGGGCTTGTCGGACGTTAACCAAACCGCGATAATCGCTTGCCACTGACCGGTCAGACCCTGTCCAAGGCGCGGCGGGCTCCGCAACCGCAGCGCGACTAGTAGGGCGGATTTGACATTCGCTACTCGCCTAGCCGCAAACTCCGGTAGCGAATGTCAAATCCAAAAGCTCCACTAGTACTTGTAGTTGCTAGTGGTCCTTTGATTCTAACATTCGCACGAGGGGGCGCCGAAACGGGATGCGAATGTTAGAATCGGACCACTAGCGGAAATGACGAAAGAGGAAGAACAGGAGCTCCGGGCGCAGCTGGCGCGCCTGCTGCAGGAACATCGTGACCTGGATGCAGCCATTGCGGCGCTGCAGGATTCACCGGGAGCCGATATCATTCAGGTACAGCGGCTGAAAAAGCGCAAACTATACCTGCGGGATCGGATTACCTTCATCGAAGACCAGCTGACGCCGGATATTATTGCGTGAGGTTTTCCGCCGGCGGCGCATCAGGGGAGTCCTGCTCGCGAGGCTCGAACTTGCGGGCGCGCTTGCGGACATACATGGCGGCGTCGGCGCGAGCGAGCAGGTCGCCCGGGGTATCGAGCGCACCGACCATCGCCACGCCGGCCGATGCGCCGACGACCAGCGTCGAAGCACCCCACTGCACGGGCGTTGCATAGACCGCCCGTTCAAGCGCTGCGCCTTTGGCGGTGGCCGCGGCATCGCTGACATTCCACAACAGGACCGCGAATTCGTCGCCGCCAATCCGCGCCACGATGTCGGAGGCCCTCACTTCGGCAACGATCGCCGCCGCAACAGCCTTGAGCATGGCATCGCCGGCCGCGTGGCCGTGACGATCGTTGACCGGCTTGAAGTCATCGAGATCGAGAAAAATCAACGCCGCGCTGACGCCGTAACGTTTGACGTAAGCCACCGACCGTTTGAGCTCGCGCTCGAAGCCGCGGCGGTTGAGCAGATCCGTGAGCGGATCGATGTCGACCTTGGCTTCGAGATCGACGATCCGCGCGCGGGAGTGCTCGAGCTCGGCGAGAAGCCGCTCAACCTCGGCCGCCAGCTGCATGGACGTAGAGCGGACCGCACGCTTGGGCCCTGGCGTCTCCACCGACGGCGCATCGGCCCGAAGGTGGGCCGCGCGAACCTGCTGCCGCGATGGCGCCGCCGCCTTGCGCCGCGGCTTTGCGGCGTTACGCTTCATTGCAGCCCGACCTCCCCGCGCCCCACGCGAATCGGCGCCCAACATACCCTGCTGCGGGCCATCGAGGTCACGCGCTCCACCCGCGCGCCTGTCCGCTCTTCTAACCCGCTCCTGCGGCGGATTGTCGCAAGCGCCGGATAGATCTACTGGGCCTGGACGATCGCGATCGGCACGGTCTGCGTGTCGTCGAAAACCGCCGCCGTCAGAGGGCCGCCGAACACGGCGGCGGTGTCGAGATTGAGCCGGTTGGGGCGCAGGTCGGGTTTTCCCGTCTCCACGGGGGTATGGCCGTGGACGATGAGCCGACCATAATCCCGAGCGTCGTCGAGGAACGGGTCCCGGATCCAGATCAGGTCGTGATCGTCCTGCGCGGCGAGCGGCTTTCTCGGGTCGACTCCGGCGTGAACGAACAGGCGGCGGCCATCGTCGTAGCTCAGCGGCAGCGAGCGCATCCAGGCAAGATGCGGCTTCGGCAGTTCATCGATATTACCAACGCCATAGCTCGAGAGCGTTGCCGCACCGCCGTTTCGCAGCCAAGCGTTCGCAGGCAGCAGGCCATCAAGCACTGCGAGCGCCCAGGCTTCATGATTGCCCTTGAGCGCAATCACATGCTGCGGCGCATCGGCCTTCAGGCTCAGCATATAACGGACGACGCCCGCTGATTCCGGCCCGCGATCGATGTAGTCGCCCAGAAATACCAGCATCATCTCGTCGTCACCGGCATGCTGGCGGCACGCCGCGATCAGGCTCTTCAGCTTGTCGAGACAGCCGTGCACGTCGCCGACCGCATAGGTGAGTCTCATCGTTTCCCGATCATGCTAAATTGCCGGTTCGTAGTTGCCGATTGGTGGTTGCGTGGCCTCCACTTTTCCCAATGATGGCCACATTCGGGCAGCATTGTTCAGTAGACGTTCACGATTAAATGGGAACTCTAGCGTAACGGGGGCTGTTGGAGTTCGATGACAACACATCCTGTCGAGGTAATGTCATGAGAAAGATTGTGACTGCTCTCGTCGCGGCCGCAACCATCGCTGTGGCGGCAATCGCCACCTCGGGCGCAGCCGAAGCACGTTGGGGCGGTGGCGGCGGCTGGCACGGCGGCGGTTGGCATGGCGGCGGCTGGGGTTGGCGCGGCGGCGGTTGGGGCCCAGGTCCCTTCATCGCTGGCGCTCTGGTCGGCGGCGCGATCGCAGGCGCCTATGCTTACCCCTATGGCTATTACGGCCCGTACCCTTACGGCTACGGCCCGTGCGTGTGGCGTACCTGGTGGAACGGCTATCGCTGGGTCCGCTCCTGCTACTAAGCCACGTCAGACATCAATGACGGCGTCCCCCAGGGACGCCGTTACGTTGTTGGGTGCCGAGAAGCCATCGATTCCAGCGGTGAATCACGGTGTCCGCACCTAACTTCTGCCAAAGATTAAAATCTTAATGGCGGGAGAGGATTCTCAAGGGCTCTCGGGGGTATGTCGGGAACTTCCGCGCCTTTCACTTGTCGCATCGGCACCCGAACGATCGCATCAGGAGAACACATGCACAAAGCACTTATCGGGATCGCCGCGGCAGCCAGCATCGGCCTTGCTACGGTGGCTGTCCCGGCGCCGGCCAGCGCCCAATGCCGCGGCTGTGGCATCGGCGCGGGCGTTGCTGCCGGGCTGATCGGCGGAGCAATCATTGGCGGTGCCATCGCCAATGCAAACAATCCGCCACCTCCGCCCCCACCCTACGGATATCCGCCGCCGCCCCCGCCTCCCGGCTATGGACCGCCCCCCGCCGCGTATGGGCCGCCGCCCGCTGCGTACGCCCAGCTTGCCCCAGGCTGCTACTGGAGCAGGCCGCACAAGGTTTGGATCGACGGCTACGGTTGGCAGTGGCGCCGCCGCCCGATCTGCCCGTAATTTCGGCGAGGTCGTGATCGCGCGCTTGCGCGTCAGGTTCAGCCGGCCGGCTTGCAAGAGCCGGCCGGTTTTCTTTTGTGGTCAATGGACCATCGAATCGTGAGCACGTTCTCAGCGCCGCCAGAAGCAGATAACGCCGCTCGCAGCGAAGGCGCCCCCACGCCGCCGCGCTGGAGCTTGGCATTCATGCTTGCCGTTGGCCGTGGCATCATCGTCGTCACGCGGCAATGGATCGCGCCGCGTGCAGCCGACGCGCTCGTCGTCGCTCGTCAGTTCATCGAAGTCGCACCAGAACGCATTGCCCGATACGCCGCTTATGCGCCGTGGCGCGGGCACGCGCTGAGCGCGCTCAAATGGCTGGCGATCGCTGTGGCCTTTCTCTACGTCGGCGCCGTTGCCGTGCTGTACGCGAAGCAGCGCTCGCTGATGTATTTCCCCGACACGGTTCACACCACGCCCGCCGATGCCGGGTTGCCGGAAGCCACCGAAGTGCCGCTGACCGCTGCCGATGGCGTCCACGTCACGGCGTGGTTCACAGCCCCTTCGGGCGACAAGCCGATCATCGTTTATTTCCACGGCAACGGCGGCTCGCTGCGTTACGGCGCGGCACGCTTTCGCCAACTGATCGGCGCCGGCATCGGCCTCGTCGCCCTCGAATATCGCGGCTATGGCGGCAATGAAGGCAGCCCGAGCGAGAGCGGGCTGATCGCCGACGGCGAGGCCGCCTACGCCTACGCGGCCGCCCACTATCCGGTGAGTCAGATCGTGCTGTGGGGCCAATCGCTCGGCTCCGGCGTGGCCGTCGCGGTCGCGGCGGAAAAGCCGGTCGCCCGCGTTATCCTGGAAGCGCCGTTCACCTCGACGGCCGCGGTCGCCTCGCTCCGCTACTGGTACGTCCCAGTCAGCCTTCTGATGAAGGATCAATTTCATTCCGACCGGCGCATTCAGAAAATCACAGCGCCAGTCCTGATCCTGCATGGCGTGAAGGATCAGGTGGTGCCCTACGCGATGGGCGAGCGCTTGTTCGAACTCGCCAACAAGCCGAAGCACATCGTGCGTTTCCTCGATGCCGGACACGACAACCTCGACGCCAACGGCGCGCTCAACGCGGTGGCAAGCTTTCTCGCCGGCGACCTCGATGAGACTCCGAAGCCGCCCAGGAGACCATATCCATAGGGGCGGCCCTTGCGGCTGCCTGCCATTATCCGGATCGTCCGTTGGCGCCCACGAGGGGCACCCCTACGGGTGGATAATCGTACCGCTCAGAATGTCTGATAGGCCTTGCCGACCTCGCCGCCGACGCGAGCAAAACCCGCGACGGCCGGCTGATATTTGTTGTTGATATTGAGCGCCTTGGCGTAGGAGCCCGCGGCCTTGTCTTTCAGGCCGAGCCGCTCGTAGGCAAGTCCACGGCTGGCCCAGGCTTTCGGATCCGACGGACTGAGCTGCACCGCGTGGTCCAGATCGCTCGCCGCCGACTTGTTGTCGTTGACCGCGAGATACGATAGCGCTCGCGAAACGTACAACTCTTCATGCTCCGGCGTGAGCCCGAGCGCAGTCGAAAAATCGTTGATGGCGAACTGATGCTGGCCCTGAATTTGATAGAGCAGGCCGCGGTCGTAATAGGCTTCTGAAATCGTTGGGACGCAGCGCGATCACTTTGTTGAAGTCGGCGAGCGACTGGGCCGCGCGGCCCTGCAACCGGTAGACGATGCCGCGGCCAAGATAAGCCGGCGGATATGAGGCATCGAGCGTCAGCGCCTTGTCGTAATCGGCGAGCGCCAAATCGAGCTTATTGAGATGGCGGTAAACCAGCGCCCGGTTTGCGTAGGCCTGCGCGTAGTTGGGATCGAGCCCGATCGCCTTGTTGAAGTCGGCGAGCGCCTGCTCGTCCATGCCGGCCTCGCCGTAGGCCGAGCCGCGCATGTTGTAGGCCTGCGGATCGGATGGATGCGATTCGATCACCTGGCTCAGCGAACTGAGATTGGATTGCGAGGCGCCATAGAGCGCGCCATCGTTTTTCTCGGTGACCGATGGTTCGCCGAGATTGCCCAGCGACGCGCATCCGGCCAGCGCAGAGGCCGCCATCAACGCCACTGCGAGCGCGACAGCCCTCTGGCTCTTCTTCCCACCAGGCCGTGTGGTGTTCGATCCTTGCATTCGATGCCTCGCGGGCACCCCGCACGCGGAACTTTGGTCCCGAAAACCCCGGTTCAAAGTTCTTTGGTTCCAAGGTCTTCGGTCACGCGGGTACTCCGGACCTTATACCTAAACGATAGTGCGCCCGCTTGCCAAAACAATGGCGCGGGCCTCGATGCCCGCGCCATGGAGGAAGACCGATTCGATCCGCCGAGAGCCCGCTTAACCGAACCGCGGCGTGCGGGGCGCGCCCGCCCTGGCGGCGCCAGGTCCGCCCGGCCCCGTGGGCTTGGGCTTCATCGGCAGTAATCCCTCGCGCTGCAATTTCTTGCGGGCGAGCTTGCGGGCACGGCGGATCGCTTCCGCCTTTTCCCGCGCTTTTCGTTCTGAGGGTTTTTCGTAATGGCCGCGGAGTTTCATCTCGCGGAAAACACCCTCGCGCTGCATCTTCTTCTTCAGCACCTTGAGGGCCTGATCGACATTGTTGTCACGGACGAGAACCTGCACGCGTGCTCCTCTTGCAGTGGGTTCATGGAATGGGTTGGCGGCATGGACATAAGTCCAGGCCAGCTTGGGGGGGGCATCTAGCAGAACAGCGCCGGAAAGTCCACCATTTGGCGCGGTTTGCAGCTATTCGTCGGCAAAAACCCGCGTCACATGGCCCATTTTGCGGCCCGGCCGAACAGCGGACTTGCCGTAAAGGTGGACCGTTGCTCCCGGAACGCCGAGCCAGCGCCGGAAATCCTCGACCTCGGCGCCGATCAGGTTGGTCATTTCCACCCGGCCGCGGCGCACCGGCTTGCCCAGCGGCCAGCCGGCCACTGCCCGGATATGCTGCTCGAATTGCGACACCGATGCACCATCGAGCGTCCAGTGACCGGAATTATGCACGCGCGGTGCGATCTCATTGACCAAAATCTCGTCGCCGCCGCGCAGCACGAACATCTCGACCCCAAGCACGCCCACATAACCGAACTTGCAGGCGATCGTATCGGCGATGCGGCGCGCTTTCTCCGCACCGGTTTCCGGCAAGGCGGCCGGCACGCGCGAGACCTTCAAGATATGATCGCGGTGTTCGTTCTCGGTGACATCGAAGCATTCCACCGCGCCGTCATGGCCGCGCGCGGCAACCACCGAGACTTCCCGCTCGAACGGCACGAAGGCCTCCAGAATGCACGGCTGGCCGCCAACATCGCGCCAGATGGCCTGGGCATCGGCACCGTTTTTGATCGTCGCCTGGCCCTTGCCGTCATAGCCATAGCGCCGCGTCTTGAGCACGGCCGGCCGCCCGATCCGTTCGATCGCGGCGACCAGTTCGGCCGGTCCGTCGACCGCCGCGAATGGCGCGGTCGGAATGCCGAGACTGCCGACGAAGTTCTTTTCCACCAACCGGTCTTGCGTGATGGCGAGGATTTTCGGATCGGGCAACACCGGAACGCGTGCGGCCAGAAATGTCGCCGTCTCAGCCGGCACGTTTTCGAACTCGTAGGTCACGACGTCGACGTCGGCGGCAAAGCGGTCGAGCGCTTCCGTGTCGCTGTAATCGGCGCAGCTCACCCGGTGCACGACATCGAAGGCCGGCGAATCCGGACTGGGCGCGAAGACGTGGCACTTAAAGCCAAGCCGGGCCGCCGCCAGCGCCAGCATCCGGCCAAGCTGACCGCCGCCGAGGATGCCGATCGTGGCCAGTGGTTCGAGCACAGTCCCGCTCACGCGCGGGTATCCTTCGGCTCGTCGGCGACGGCCGCCGTCTGCTGTGCGCGCCAAGCTTCGAGACGCTCGCCGAGCGCGGTGTCGCTCAGCGCCAGCACGCCGGCGGCGAGCAGCGCCGCATTGATGGCGCCGGCCTGCCCGATCGCCAAAGTGCCGACCGGAACGCCCGGCGGCATCTGCACGATCGAATAAAGTGAATCGACGCCCGACAACGCCTTCGACTCCACCGGCACGCCGAGGACCGGCAGGCTGGTGAGCGCCGCTGTCATGCCGGGCAAATGCGCGGCGCCACCGGCGCCGGCGATGATCACCTTGAAGCCCGCCGCCTTCGCGCCCTTGGCGAAGGCGTAGAGCCGCTCCGGCGTGCGATGGGCGGAAACGATGCGCGTCGCGTAGGAAACGCCGAGCGCATCGAGCGTCTCGGCAGCATGCTTCATGGTCTGCCAGTCGGACTGGCTGCCCATGATAATTGCGACGGATTTCGCTCCCAGCGGCGCCACGCAGAAAATTCCCTGTCCGAAGGAAGCGGCGAATTATAGGCCCGCGCGTTGATGTGGCAAGGCAAATAGGAGAAAGGCCGATACCAATGAACGGTTATTATTACCTGCCGCTGACTCCCGGCTATTTTGCCGCCCTCGTCGCCATTTTGGTACTCGTCGGCTTCCTCCTGTTCTCCACGCTGCGCTACGCCTACGAGAGCCTCGGCGTCAGTTCCGGCACCGCGCTGCTCCTGCTAATCGGCTCGCTGATTGGAAGCTATTTCAATATCCCGGTGGCGCAATTGCCGCCCGAACATTTGATGTCCGAACAGGTCCGCGAATTCTTCGGCATGCTTTATGTGGTGCCGCGCGTGCAGAGCTACCCCGGCACGACGATCGCCGTGAATGTCGGCGGGGCGATGATCCCGACTCTTCGTGTCGCTTTATCTGTTATTCACGCGAGGCCTGTGGCTCAGAGGCCTGATCGCCATCGCCATCGTTGCGCTTGTGCTGCACTGGCTGGCCCAGCCGGTGCGCGGCGTCGGCATCGCGGTACCGATCTTCGTGCCGGTTGTCGTCACGGCGGTTGTTGCCATCCTGCTCGCCTGGGACCAAGCGGCGCCGCTCGCCTACATCGCCGGCAGCCTCGGCACGCTGATCGGCGCCGACCTCAGCAACCTCGATCGCGTACGGGGGTTAGGCGCGCCGGTTGCCTCCATCGGGGGAGCCGGCACGTTCGACGGCATATTCCTGACGGGAATTCTTGCCGTGCTGCTGGCAAGCCTTTACCACCCGCACCGCCACGCGGCGCTGACACCGTGATCCGTATTCGCCGGCTGTTGCGGCACGCCGCATTCACAGGCGCTTCGGGGATCGCTATCATCTCGCGGTGTAAGCTATTCGGCCTGAGTTTTTCAGAAGGTTGTTTGCCATGCCCGACACGTCACACAGCGTCGCACGCGAAGCATCCGGACCCGAGCGCCATCGTCGAATATCACGCGCACATTTATTACGAGCCGGGGAAGACGCGGGATAAGGCGGAGCGGGTGCGGGCGCGCGTTGCGGCCGAGTTTCCGCAAGCCCGGGTCGGCCGCTGGCATGACGAACTGGTCGGGCCGCATCCGCAATCGATGTATCAGGTGGCGTTTCCGAGCGAAATGCTGGCGAAGTTCGTGCCGTGGCTGATGCTCAACCGCGACGGCCTTACCGTGCTGCTGCATCCCGAGACCGGCGACAATCTGACGGACCACAGCGTCGCACGCAGCGTGGTTCGGCGCGGTGCTGCCGTTGCGGCTCGATGTGTTTAAGAAGAAGTAGGACGCGTCGGAGCGCTAGGGCGTGTACTCATAAATGCCAAGTCTCGAGGTCCGCTGTCGGGGGCACAACTGGACATCGCAAAGCGATGGCCCATCGGTCCCAATAACTCCCAGCGACATGCGCCGCTCGGGATTGTTGCTGCGCAAATGTGAAGACGAAATCTTCAGGTAGCTTTGCCGCTGGCCAACGCCTGTTTCAGCTCCGCAGCCGTTGCGATCAGTTCGGTTTCGGGCGGACATGGAAGCGGTCGTAACGTCAACGGTTCTTCGAGGATATAGCGTCGCGAAGTGATGTCAGTTCCTTCCCACATAGGGACGACATGCGCGTGAACATGCGCAATATCTCCGCCGGTGAACAGGAACGCCACGCGTGGCACGGGGTAGAGGTGTTTCATAGCCACGGCAAGCTTCTGGCCGAGCAACACAATCGATGACACAATCTCGGCCGGAGCCGCATCAAAATACGGGAAGTGTTCCTTGCTTACGATCAGTGTATGCCCCGCCCGAATTGGCCCGCGATCCAGGAACGCAAGCAGGCGATTATCCTCGTGCACGACATGAGCCGCCCCGCTGTCGTGCGCGATCCGGCAAATCCAGCAATTATCGGCCATGTTCCTCTATCGCAACAGACGCATCGCACGAGACAGACGGATAATACGCCCACCGCAGCCAATATAGTTATCTTAATTTTCCACGATAGTCGCGCGTCCCGCTGATCACTCTATCCGTGTCTGTCATAGCTAAAGACAATCTAGTAGCGGGCTTGCTGTTGGCGAATTGCAGTAACGCGAAGTGGAGCACATCTGCTTTCCTGATCGCGATCCGGTGCAAAACGGACGAACTCTAAGCAGGTCAAATCTGACGCGATTGACCAAGGAACGGTCCGATTTCGAAGTTTCAATCCCGACCAACTGGCAAAAACGCTGTAGAGGCGGCACGCATAATTGAATCAGGTCATAAGACGCTTTAATCCGTCAGATTGTATGTGAAGCTGTCGTAATCGCCGGTGTCGACCTCGATGAATTTGTGGGTGCCGAACCCCGCGCGATCGCAATCCATGTCTGGCAGCGTGAATCTCTCATCTTTCGTGCAGTACACCCCGCTCTCCTGGCTCTCGTCCCCCTGCCAGACCGTATCGCCGCTTTTTCCATACACATAAAAATATCGAGACCGCAGCGGCCCAGTGACCAAGGTCACGCATTCTCCGCGCTTCACCGTCCACCATCCTTCTGACAACCATTCTTCGTTTCTGGTCTGATGTCCGTAAGCCACATCGATCTGGTCATGCGATGATCGATTGCAAACTCGAAAGTCTGCGCGCGCCGACGTCGTAACCGTCAACAGCGCTGCGCCTGAGAATAAAACTGCAATCGAGATTTTACCGAACATGGGAACCCCTCTTTCTTTTGGGGTTCTTTCGACGGAAAATGTCCGTGCCACATTGATTATGATCAAATCGTTGTCGTTGGCATTCCCTGGGCGCACACAGCACGCTTAGCGTGCGCCAGGTGGAAACAGGACGTTTTTGAGCCCTCCCGATTCACATTGGGCGATTGGACCGTTGCCTTCCTGGCAATGCCCAGTCGTATTCGGCCCGAACTTGCTGTTGATGGCTGCCGGCATCCTGCTCTTCGCCTATGCGGGCCACGCGCTGGCGGCGGCCTAGCGCGGCGCCGATAACCTAGGCCTTATCCTCGACGTCGGTGTCGGGGCGATCGCTGCCGAGCGCACGCTCGACATGCCATTTGCCCTGGGCATCTTCGTACTCGATCAACTCGGTCTGACCCGGCGTACGCTGCTCGCGGGCGGCGCGCTTCGCCGCATCGAGCGCCGCTGCATGAGTCTCGAAGCTTTCGGAGAACACCCCGTCGACCGAATAGGCCCAGCCGTCTTCGTGCCGGACGATCTTGTAGGTCACATGTGCCATTGCTCGTCTCCTTGTTGCCGGTCTAACGCGGCTGACCGTCGTCAAACTTACGCTCGAATATCTCACCAATCGTTGAATAGAAAAATCCGTTGAGGCGCCCGATCGGATGAAGCTTGCGCATGTCGATATAGCCGTTGGTCATGCAGGCCGGATCGACGTGCATGTAGACGACTTCGCCGATGACCAGCGGGTGCCGGTTGGGGCCGAGCTCGATCACCTGATGCAGCTTGCATTCGAAATGGATCGGCACTTCCTTGACGCGCGGCGCCTTGATTTTCACACTCGGAATCGGCGTCAGCCCGGTTTTGTCGAATTCGGAATCCTCCTCGGGAAACCCGTTGGCGGAATCTACCATCTCCTTCCAGACCGGTTCGGTGACGACGTTGAAACAGAACTCGCCGGTCTCCCGCACATTCTTCAGCGTATGCTTCTCGCTGCCATCCGGATTGCGTGCAATGGTCAGCGAGATCATCGGCGGCACCACGCAGACGACGGTGAAGAAGCTGAACGGCGCCAGGTTGGTGCGGCCGGCCGCATTGACGGTCGATGCCCAGCCGATCGGCCGCGGCACCACCGCGCCGACCAGCATGCGATAGATCTGGCGCCGCTCGGCACTGGCCGGATCGATTTCGAGATACTCGGACATCCTGGACGCCCCCTTGCGCGGCGGCGCCTCGCGGCGGGCAGCGCGGCACGACTGCGAAAACGCCGGTTGATTAGGTCGCCGGCCGTGCCATAGTCACCGCGCCAGACAAATAGCTCAAGAGGCCTGCGATGAACGTCAACGTCGCGCCCCAACCGGGGACCGCGGGCGCCGCCGCGCCATTTCAAGTCGAACGCCTCGGCGTCAAGCTCGGCGCGGAAATCTCGCGGCCTCGATCTGCGAGAGCCGTTGCCGCCGGCGACGCTGCGCGCCTTCGAAGCCGCCCTCATCGAGCATAAGGTCGTCATGCTGCGCGACCAGGAGTTGACGACCGCGCAGCACGTCGCACTGAGCCGCCAGTTCGGCGAACTCGAAGTGCACCCGATGCGGCCGCAAGGCGAGTTTCCCGAAATCCTGGTGCTCGACAACCATAAGGACAATCCCGTCCTGTCCACCGACGTGTGGCACAGCGATACGACGTTCCGCAAAAACCCGACCAAATACACGATCCTGCGCTGCCAGATCATGCCGAAGCTCGGCGGCGACACGCTGTGGGCGAATATGGAGGCTGCCTACGAGAGCTTGAGCCAACCGTTCAAGACGATGATCGAGGGCATGCGCGCGGTGCACGATTTCCAGAACTTCCGCGTGCTGTTCAAGAACACCGAGGAAGACAAGGCCAGGCTGCGCAAGATGGAAGACCTGTTCCCCAATCCATCGCACCCGGTCGTGCGCACCCACCCGGCGACCGGGCGCAAGTGCATCTATGTCAATCCGCAATTCACCGTCCGCATCGAAGGGCTCGAACCGGCCGAAAGCCGCGCCATCCTGGATGTACTGTTCGCGCAGGCGCAGGTGCCGGAATATCAGTTCCGGCTGCGCTGGGCACCCGGCACGATCGTATTCTGGGACAACCGCTCGACGCAGCATTACGCCGCGAACGATTATTATCCGGAACGGCGCCGCATGGAGCGCACCGCCGTGGTCGGCGACGTGCCGGTCTGATCGGACGTCGCGCCTTCTACTCCGTAAATTTCAGATAAATCCCGCAAGCGCGGCGGCTCGCTCACGGGTTCCGCAACGCGCACACAAGATGTTGTGAGAGAACGCGAGCGCTCCTGCGGCATTATCGCCCGAGAGCAAAGAAACGGAGATTGAACCATGAAGAAAACGATAGTGACGGGCGCCCTTATCCTTGGCACGCTCGCGGGCCTGACGTCGGTGACATTCGCGCAAGGCTACTATGGCGGACGTTACGACCAGGGCTACGGCTACCACGGTGGATACGGACGCAACTACGGGCCATCGGCTCCTGACGTGGACCGAGGCGGCCCCGGCCCGCGCGTACAGGGCGGTTCCGGCTCGGGCATCGGCGCCGAGCGTTAAGCGCTAGCTCCTTTTGATAAGCCAAAAAGAAACCCGGCCATTTGGCCGGGTTTCTCATATCCGACGTGCTGCGAACTCAGCCTGTGGGGGCGTGGCGGACGCGGCGATAGACATGATGTCGGCGATAGTAGTGATGGCGATACACCGGAACGCCGGGCGAATAGGAGGCCGGACGAATGCCGAGCGCGCCGTCAACGCCGCCAATGACGCCGCCGACCACGCCGCCCACCAGACCGCCGACCGGGCCGGCTGCCTGGGCGCCGACGTAAGCGCCGTGCGAAATGCCATCAGGCACGCCCTGCGCATGCGCAGCCAATGGAAACGCGAGAGAAGCAGCCAACACGGCTGCCGATACGAGATGAAGTTTCACGCTACGACCCTTCCTGTTTGTTGGGTACTGACACGTCGCGGCCAATGTGGGCGAATACGCGGCACCATCGTGGCGCGCGCCATTACGGCGTAGGGTGAGACAAAACTGTCACACCGATTTTTCGCGAAACCGCTCTCGTGGAACTCGCAGGTCTTGCGCACGTCTTGGCATAGCTCTTGGCGCAAAAGTTTTCGCAAGGCACACTCCGCGGCGAGTTCCATGAGTTCCATTACCGTTCCGAATTATGGCTGCCGGCTCCGCAACAACGCCAAGATCTTCGCAGGGCAACCACCGACAGCGCGTTGCCGTTGTCGGCCTCGGCAGCATCGGCAGCGCTGTGGCCGGATGCCTGGCCGCCGTGGGCCGCCATGATGTGGTTGTCTGCACGCGCCGGCCGATCGAGCGGTTGACGCTCGAGTCGCCGAGCGGCACGGCCGTGTTGCCGCTCGCCACGCTGACAGATCCGGCGCAGGTCGCGCGGCCGGCCGACTGGGTCATGCTGTGCACCAAGACGCATCAAACCGCAGCGGCTGCGCCCTGGCTGGCGAGGTTGTGTGCCGCGGCGACGCGCGTTGCGGTGCTGCAAAACGGCATCGGTCACGTCGAGCGCGTCGCACCGCTGACGAACGGCGCCACCGTGCTGCCGGCGATCGTCTATTTCAACGGCGAGCGGCTCGCTCCCGACCGCGTGAGGCTGCGGCAAGGCAGCGATCAGGACATTGCGGTGGCCGACGATGCGGCGGGCCGCGATTTTGCCGGCCTGTTCTCCGGCACCCCGCTGCGCATCTTGCTCAGCAGCGACTTTGCCACGCTGGTGTGGCGCAAACTTTTGATCAACGCCGTCGCCAACCCGATCACCACCCTGACTCTGCAGCGACAGGCGGTGCTGCGGCGGCCCGATGTGCAGGAGCTTTGCCTAAAAATCCTCGACGAGGCGGTAGCGGTCGCCCGCGCCGAAGGCGTTCCCGTCGCCGATGACGAGCCGGCGCGCGCCATGGCGACGCTGTTCACGTTCTCCGGCGAACTCGGCACGTCGATGTATTTCGATCGGCTCGCCGGCCGGCATCTTGAAGTCGATGCGCTGACCGGCGCCATTGTGGCCGCAGCCAAACGTCACGGCGTCGCCACGCCGCTCAACAACGCGCTGCTGACGCTGCTGCGCGTCATCGACGACGCTTCCGGCAAAGATTGAACGCGCGCTTACGCTTACACTCGATCGACACGCGCGGCGTAGCAGCCGGGAGCGGCGAAATGGATGTGCAGATAGTCCGCACGCGGATTGGCGAACAGCCGCGCGATCGCAGCTTCGAGTTTTTCGCCCTCGGTCAATTCCCAGCCGGTCATCATCGCGCCGCCATCGAACGCGCGCACGGCCAGCGCGCGTTTGCGCAGCTGCTCGGGAACGTCATCGATGGCGTCGAACGTCCGCTCGTCCCTGCGAACATAGATGGCAAACCGCATGCGATACGGCGAGGCGACGGCGTGATGCTCGTAGTTGGTCAGAATGAGTTCGTCACCGGCTTTGGAATCGGTAAGGCTCACCCGGCAGGGGTAACCGGGATCGCGATCGTCGGCGATCTGCCGTACCGCGCCGCGTTGCGCCAACTCCTCGTCCGACAGCTTGAACAACGGTGCGAATTGTTCGGCCGGCAGGCCCTGGATACGAAAGTGCATGTTTGATCCTCCGCGGAGGTGTCGCGCCACACATGGCGGGCGCGGAGAAATCAATCCACCCGGTTTCTGACGCGAAGCGATGCGCAGTTGCGGCGGACGCCGCGGCGCATTGCCGTAAACCGCCATGGTTAATAGGCGTCGACCCGTCTAGGTGGTGTTACGAAATTGAAAACATTCACGATTTCGATACCTTAACGAAATGTGAATGCGGCGAACAAACAAAGCATTTCACATCACGGCAACCGGACTGAATGTCATGCGTGTACGTTTGTTGGCAATTCTGATGCTGTCGATGGCGACGCCGGTATGCGCCCAAAGCGTGGCCACCCAATCCGGCGCCACGTCGATGGTCAACATCACCGATCCGCCCGCCAACCCAAACCAAAACATCTCGACTCGTCTGACCACCCCGCCAGGCCTCGTGGCGCCGGGACTGGCTGCGGCGGGTATCGAAACATGTCTCGGTTCGTCGTCCGGCGGGCTCTCGCTGATGGGTGGCGGCTTCACCTTCGGCAGCACCAAGGTCGACGAAGGTTGCACCATTCGGCTGTTGGCGCGGCAATTGTTTGCCTTTGGCTTCCACAAGGCGGCGATCGCCCTGATGTGCCAGGACGAACACGTCTCCGTCGCCATGAGCGAGTCCGGCACACCTTGCCCGCCGCCTCCAGGCGCCGCGCAGGACGAGCCGCCGGCGGCTTCACCCTTGGCTTACGCCGATCCAGCACCGCCCGCGGAACCGCTGGTGCGGGAAGCCAACGTCAAACCCTTCACCAAGGAAGAAGCGGCACTGTTCGCGCGCGTAACCGCCGAAGAGTGATCCACCTATAAACCTGGCCCTCAGAGCGCAGCGGCACGCTTCGAGGCAGACCAACCCAGTCCGCCGCAGAGAGAGTGAGATGCGTATAAACAAGCTTCATTGCATCGTGGCCGGCGCCGCCCTGCTGCTCGCGGCGTCTGCGGTCAGCAAGCCGGCCAGCGCCCAGCAGGCCTATGGCGGCGGCTACAGCAATATCTGGTCGAGCGCGCAGGGCACTTCGAATTCGTACGGGGGTGCCCAGGCCTTCGACGGCAGCACGTCTGGCGCGCTGGCGACGGCCGGCGGCGGAGGCATCAGTGCCGGCGCCTCGGGCGGCTTCATCGGCGGCGGCATCACTTCGGCCTTCACCACCTCGACGGCCGGCACAAGTTCCAATGGCAGCGGCTACGCCCAGGCACAAACGTCGGGCTATGCGGGTGGCAATGTTTCCGGCTACGGCGCGCACGTCCACTGAGGCCGGCGTCGCACAGAAAAGAGCATGGCGAACCACAAGGCCCGCCATGCATCATTTCTCTGATTGTTCGCGGGGCCGAGCCGGCGCGGCACGGCCGAAAGCTCCGGGCTATTTCCAGCCGGCTTCCTTGTCGCAAGCCGCGCGCTCCTGCGGATGGCTCTTTTCCCACTGGGTGATCGACTGCGTTTCGTCGTTGCTCATCTTGTTGTTCATGCAGGTGCAATATTTCAGCACCACGGCCTCAGCCGCATCGCCCTTGTTGTCAGAAACGCATTGGTTGATCCACTTCACGTCATCGGTGGTCGCCGCACCCGCGCTCGTTACGGTGAAGGCTGTTGCGATGGCGAACAAAACAATCCCGGCAATTTTCATAATGCCCCTCTCCCAAGGTCGCGTCGCGGATCATCCGCGGCGTAGCGCGAGCCTGCCAGTACCGGCAGTTGCGCGACAAGCGTGAAACATCGCGTCGCGCGCGGCACAGCGCCGCGCCTTTGAACCGTGCGTGCCGACCCCGCTCTCGCGACTCACCCTGACATCTGCTATGCAGGCGCCATGAACCGACGACCGACCAACGATGTGCGCGCCGCCGCCGAACGAGCCTTCAAGGCAGTGACTGCGCCGAAGCCGTTGGAGCTGCCAGCGAAACCGACGACGCCCCCCGGCGTGAAAGAAATGGTGTCGTTGCGCATCGACCGAGATGTGCTTGATTATTTTCAGGCCGACGGGCCAGGCTGGCAGGACCGCATCAACGCCGCGCTGCGCAAGGCTGCCGGGAAATAGCCGCAGCACGCGCTGACATCGCGACGTTACGACCTCCATGTAACGGCGATGTGTTGTTGGCAGCGTTGCGGCCAACGTCGCGCAAGTTTATTTTGAGTTGGGGCGGCACCCCGTGTAGCGGTTCAGAAGTCCGCACCATCAGTGCCGCAAGGCTCGTTTGCGCACTTCCGAATCGGGACACCAGAATTGATGGAGGTTCCGGTGGCGGCTGAGCACGCCTTCACATGCGGCACCGGCAAGTATTTCGTAACCGAGTGCCATGGCTATCTCATCGTCCAGAAGCAAGGCTGGTTCGGCAGATCATTTGTCAGCTACACGCGCGATCTTGCCGAAGCAATCGCGCGCATCGAGTCTGATGCGCACTGCTGGACCGTGCGAGCCGCCTAGCCGCCGTCCGCGCGCCCCTCGAACCGCTCCGAACGGCGTACGGGCCGCCGGCCGATATTGCGCGAACATCCTCGTTTCTACAACTCGCTTGACTCCGCTGCCGTTCTTGTGTTCGTGTTTTGTTCCAGGCCGTCCGCACAGCCCGCGCGGCCCGGGTTTTGAAACACGACGCCGGGACATCGGCATTTCCCGGCGGCAGGGGAGACGAACAATGCGTGCACTTTTGACGGCACTCTGCTTGACGCTATCGCTCGCGCCGGCGCTGGCGCAAACCGCAGCACCGCCAACCATCACGCCGGCCGACGCCAAGGCGCATGTCGGTCAAACTGCGGTTATCCAAGCTTCAGTCAGCGCCGTACGCACCAGCCGTTCGGGCGTCACCTTCATCGACATGGATGGGCTCTATCCGGACAATCGCTTTGCCGCGGTCATCTTTGTCGACGACATCGGCAAATTTCCTGGCGTCAAGGCGCTGGAAGGCAAGACGGTGACGGTCAGCGGCCCAGTCCAGCTCTATCAGGGCCGGCCGGAGATCGTCCTGAAATCGGCAGCGCAGATCAGCACCAGGTAACCAGGTAGGCGCGTCCACGCGTGAAGCGCCGGCGCGCAGCACGGCTCGCTGCGCGCGGCGACGCACACGCAATCCGCTGCGGCCTTGGATTCTTCACGGTTAAGAAGCCACTGATGGAGAGCAAAGAGTTTTCCGGCAGAACAACAACCGCAATTTAGAATACCGTGGCGAATGCCTATTCGGTCGCATAGGCATTTCTCCTTCTTAACTTTTCATCCGCTATACTGACCCCGTCATGGAGCGCCTTGTCGCGATGCGATAAGATGTCGGAGCATAGACGGTATCATCGCATCCGCCCGAGCGGATTGATCCCAAAAACCGCGATCATCTTTGCCGACCTGAAAAGTCCGGCAATCACCTGCAACGTCATCGACATCAGCGCGGGCGGCGCCTGCATCGAGGTGCCGGGCGCCGGCGTCATCCCACGCAAATTCACGCTCAATCACGGTGGCACCAAGAAGACATGCAATCTTGTCTGGCAAAGGGGCCGCCGCATCGGCGTGAGTTTTTGATAGACCGCGCCCGCCAGCCGCAGCCGAGCCGAATATCTAAGTGGGATACCGCGTCGCAATGTCTGCAAGCGGCGGCCGCGGGCGATCCTCGGGCGCGCCCGGCGGGCGGCCGATGTGAACGAAGCCCGCGATTTTCTCGTGGGGCTTCAACCCTAGCGCGTCGAGCACGCCGCGATCGTACGCGTACCATTCGGTGATCCATGCGGCGCCGTAGCCCAATGCGTGCGCGGCCAGCACGAGGTTCATCGCCGCGGCGCCCGCCGAGAGCACCTGCTCCCATTCGGGGATTTTGACGTGCGGCGCGGCGCGGCTGACCACCGCAATCACGAGCGGCGCCCGCGCCAGCCGCGCGCGCTCGCCCTCGGCCTGCTCGGGCTTGGCATCCGGGTATTTGGCTGCGAACGCCGTGACAATCGCGGCGCCGGCGGCGCGGCGCGCCTCGCCCTCAAACACGATGAAGCGCCACGGTACGAGCTTGCCGTGGTCCGGTACGCGTGAGGCGACGGTGAGCAGCGTATCGATCTCAGCCGCCGACGGCGCCGGGCCGGTGAGCTCGGCCGCCTTGAACGAACGCCGCGTTTTCAGAAGGTCGAGAGCATCGGTCATGTGTGAGCTCCTGGCGCGTGCGCCTAGCATAGCACCGCGCAGGCGACAAATTCCAAGGGAAATTTCCCTTCTGCGCTATCGCGCCGGCAAACCGATAGCTAGGTTCGCCACTCTAGAATAGCCAAGGACCAAAGGGATGTCCGAGCAAGGTTTCGCGCCGCCGGCCGGCGCCTTTACCCGCAGCGTGACGATCCGCTTTTCGCACTGTGACGCCGCCGGTATCGTCTATTTCCCGCACTATTTCGACATGTTCAACGGCGTAATCGAAGACTGGTACCTCGCGGAGCTGAAGCACGATTATGCCGAGCTGGTGATGGGCGGCCGCCTCGCCTTTCCGTTCGTGCATATCGAATGCGACTTCAAGATCCCGAGCATGATGGGCGAAATCATCGACCTCACGCTCCTGATCGAGCGCGTCGGGCGCTCGTCGCTCGCCATCGCCATCGTCTGCCACCGCGACGGCCTGTTGCGCCTGCGCGCCCGCATGGTCACCGTCGCAATGTCGCTTGAAACCCGCAAGCCGGTGCCGATGCCGGAACCGCTGCGCGAGGCGATCGAGGCGTATCGACAAAAGACGGCGGCATGAGCGGAGCCGGCGCGGCTTACGCCGTCATCACCATGCGGTGGATCGCGGTGCAGTGGCGCACCAGGTTCGGCTGCGCCACAACGAAGCGCTTGAGCGGCGTGTCGATGGCGAAGAAATAAATGTTGGCGATAAAGCCGTAGATGCCGGCGTCGATGCTGGTCGGCTTGGGCCCGTGCACATAACCCTCGGCCGGCACGAGCCGCGCCAGCACACCGAGATCGGCAAGTCCGCGCGCATACGCCGCGTCCGGCGCATAACGGCCGATACCCTGGAAATGATAGCGCTGCGCATTGTAGTCGCGCGCCTGGTCGAGCCCTGCCGCGGTCAGGCTTGGATGCTGCTGCATGAAGGCGTCACGGAACGCCGGAAAATAACGATCGTCCTTCCAGCGCGAATATGACATCACCCAGTAAAGATCGTCGAGCAATCGGGTGACGAGGAGGTTTTGATCGCGCTGCCTCGCGCTCAGGCCGGCGTCGACGGTCAGGGCATATTTGGCAATCAGATGCGCGATGATGGTCTCGCTGTCGCCAATGATCTCGCCGCCATCGTCCAGATAGGGCAATTGCCCGCGCGGCGCCTTCGAGGCGTCAAAGATGTGCTCGTGGGTGAACGGCACGCCGGCAACCCGCAGGAAGGCGAACACCTTCAGCCCGTAGCCGTTGTTGTCGGCGACGCCGAACAGTTCGGGATAGGAATATAGCGTGATCATGCGCGGGGGCGCAAAAAGCAGGCGGATTCCCTACTTCCTCCGCTTGAGCATCTCGTCGCGCTGCTTGACCAGCGCTTCCAGCTCTTCTTCCTGTTGCGCCAGCCGGTCGGCGTTACGCTCCTCGTCGCCGGCCCCCGAAAACGCGGCCGCCTGTTCGATGAGCTGGCGGATGTTGTCGCGCGTGATGGCGATGCGATCTTCGAGTTGATCGAGCGACAGTGAGAGGTCGTTGGTCATGGCATCTCCCTCCAGGGCGATCCGCTAGCGTACCGAATTCGTCGGCGGCGCAAGCGGAGAAAGACGACATCGAGCGTGAAGCCATTATCGATCCCGCCTCGCCACCCGCGGCTTTGAACCGACGATCGGCGACGATAGTCTTATTGGACGAGGCGCAGAGCACCGACAATGATTGTTATTCAACACGTGGAAGCCAATACGCAGCAAAAGGCGGGAGCGACATGAAAAATTCCAAAATGTGCCCCAAGTGCCAGTCAACCGATATCATTCGCGTGCCGGGCTCTGCGAGCGGCTACGGCGCCGGCAACAACGTCGTGGTGGGCGCGACCCTCTTCCTCAAATTCGTCCTGGTGACGCGATACCTCTGCGGCTCCTGCGGCTTCAGCGAGGAGTGGATCGATGCGCCCGAAGACATCGCCAAGATCAGAGAGCACTACACGCATTGAAAGCTCAACGGCCGCTCGACCAATCCAATCGGCCGCCGGCTCCGACTTGGAGGCGACTGCCCGGTGTGCTTGCATGGCAAGCAATCTGAACGGACGTTAAGGCACAACAATGAATGCGACCGCCCCCGTCAGGCTCATCCGCTGGCATTACCTCTGGTATGCGGCGCTGGCGCTCGTTGTCATGGCTTTTTCGATCGTCAACGGTCACCTGTGGCTCCTTAATTTCGTCCACGTGTTCTGCGGCCTGCTGTGGACTGGCATCGATCTGTTCATGGGCTTTCTGCTCGGCCCCATCCTGCGCACGGTCGACGTCGCCGCCCGCAAGGCCGTGCTGCTGCGACTGACGCCACGCACCCTGTTCCTGATGCCGACGCTCGCGATCATCACCGGCACGACCGGCTGGTACATCGCGCGCGACATGGGCTTCACCGCCCTGCCCTGGCCGCAATACGGCTGGATCGCCGCCGCGCTGGCGCTGGTCACGGTGATGACCATCCAGGGGCTCGGCTATCTGCTGCCGGCGAATTTGCGCGTCTGTCTGGAGCTGCAAAAGGAAAAGCCCGACAACAAACGGATCGCGGCGCTCACCAGACACTACTTTTTCGCCGTCGCGCTGCAAGGCGCGATGCAGGTCGTTACCATCATCGTCATGGCGCGGCTCGCGACGGGAATTTGAAAAAAACCGGCTATTGAGGGAGGAATCTCATGGGCAAAGGCCACAAGGACAAAGTCGCCGTCATCACCGGAGGCGCCAAAGGCATCGGGCAGGCGTTCGCCAAGCGGCTCGCCCAAGACGGCGTGCATGTCGCCATCGCCGACATGGTGGACGGCACCGAGACCGTGCGGCTGGTCGAAGCCGCCGGACGCAATGCGCTTGCGGTCTCGTGCGACGTATCGAACGAGGCCTCCGTCGCCGCGATGGCCAAGCAGGTGCAGCAGAAATTCGGCACTGCCGACATCGTCGTGAACTGCGCCGGCATTTATCCGCAGCTCGACTTCGCCGACATGACGTTTGCCGAATGGCGCAAAGTGCTTTCCATCAATCTCGACGGCACGTTCCTCGTCACCTCGGCCTTCGTACCCGGCATGCGGGCGCGCAAATGGGGCCGCGTCGTCAACATGGCGTCGAGCACATTCGGCTCGGTGACCACGGGCTTTGCGCATTACGTCGCCAGCAAGGGCGGCGTCATCGGCTTCACCCGCGCGCTCGCTGGCGACGTCGCGGCCGACGGGATTACGGTCAACGCCATCGCGCCGGGACTGACGATTTCGCCGGGCACCATCGTGCGCAAGCCGCGCCCGGGCTTCAACAATATGGACGAGGAATTTGTCGCTGTGGCGAGCCTCCAGGCGATCAAACGGCCGGAGGTGCCGGATGATCTCGTCGGCGCGCTGTCGTTTCTGACGAGCGACGACGCCGCATTCATGACCGGCCAGACGCTCAACGTCGATGGGGGACGCGTGCGGTCTTAATTTCCCGTCACGATACGCGCCACCTTGCTGGCGTCGTCCGGCAGGGCATTGCCGCGCCAGACGACATGCAGATCCGGCCGCACCAGCAGATAGTCGAAGCCGTAGACGCCGCGCACCGCCGCGCTGTCGATATCGAGCACCGCGAACGGCGCGCCGAGCGCCGCGAAGGGCGCCTGCAGGCCGCCGGCGTCCGCCTTGGCGCGAGAAAGGCGCAACAGCGTGAAGCCGTCGCCGATGCGGTCATGCACCGAGACGCGACCGGGTTCGAGCCAGACATGCGGCAGCCGCGCACCGGGCCAACTGGTCGGCTCATACTCTTCGATGTTCGGCTCGGGGCCGCCTGGCTCGTCGCAGATCACCGGCGAACCGGCATAGCGGTAGCCGAGTTCGGCGCCGAGCACGCGGAATGATTTCGGCGCCTCCTCGCGCGCAAGTTCGAGCAGATGTTCCAACGCTGCCCGGCCCTCCGGCGTATCGTCCTCGATGTTCGGGCGATATGCCGCGCGCCATTTCATCCGCCCATAGGTACCGCCGCCCGAAGCCTTGACGTTGATGGCGCCGGTCTGGCGGCGCTCCGCCTCATAGGACTCCAGCAGCTCCGGACCGGCCCAGCCGCGCAAGGTGGCGGCGAGCTTCCAGGAAATGTTGATGGCATCGCCGACGCCGGTATTCATGCCGAGCCCCCCGGTCGGAATGACGAGATGCGCCGCATCGCCGGCGATGAAGACGCGGCGCTCCAGATAATGCTCGGCCAGCAGCAGCCGCTGCACCCACTTGGCGCAGTGCACCATCTCATATGTCACCGGCGTGCCGACGATCTCCTCGAACAGCGTCTTCATGTCGTCATCGGTGTCGACGACGGCGTGCAGGGTGAAATGCTGGCGCGAATCCTGGACGATCATCAATGTCCAGTGATCGTCCACACGATTGTAGTGGCGGGCGCGCGGCGCGCGGACCTTGTCGAACAGCTCAGGGCAGTGAAACATCGCCTGCCGCATTTCGAGGATGTGCGGCTCACCCTCCATCTTGAAACCGAGCTGCCTCCGCACCGTGCTCGAACCGCCATCGCAACCGACCAGATATTTGGCGCGGATGCTGACGCTTTGTCCGCCGGTGGTGCGAATCTCGGCGGTCACCCCGCCCTCATCTTGCGCGAACGAGACAAGCTCATGGCCGAATTTCACGGCCACATTCGGAATCTGCTCGACGACGGACTTCAGCAGCGGCTCGAGCGTGTACTGCGAAATGATCTGATAGGGCTCGAGCGGCATTGAACCGTCGAGCGTGACGTCTCGCCGCGCCTTGGCCTGCGCCACCGTGGGATGCGCCATCTTGAACAGCGGCGGCCGCATCAGGTCGAACACGAGGTAGGTGTCCATCGGCCAGTCCGGCGGATAGCCTGCCGCGCGCACCTTTTCGGCGAGGCCGAGGCGGCGGAAAATCTCCATGGTGCGCGGATTGCAGCGCTCCATCTTGGGATAGCCGAGCGGCGCATCGTTCTTCTCGATCAGCGTGCAGCGGATGCCGCGCTGACCGAGATCGGTGGCGAGCGTCAGGCCGACCGGGCCGGCCCCGACGATAAGAACTTCAGTGTCTTGCATGCCTGTCTCTGTAGCGGTTTTTTCGGCGGCGCATCAACCGCATGGCTAAAATGAGAAGCGATCGGATTGGAGCAATGTTCCGTTCGTTGCCGCGAAGGCGCGACAACACGGATCCGTCGGCGAAGACTTTGCCTTAATCGACCGACGCACCGGATCGCTTGACCACCTCGCCCCAGCGCACGATTTCCGAGCGGACGAATGCCTGCAATTGCGGGATGGTCATACTCTCGGCCGGCACCAGGCCGATGCGGGTAATGGCGTCGCGCGTTTTCGGCAATGCCATGATCGATTCGAGTTCGGTATGCAGCCGGTCGACGATCGGCTTCGGGGTCGCCGCGGGCGCGGCCACCATCTGCCACGCCGCGGCGTTGAAGCCGGGCACGCCGAGTTCGGCGATCGGCTTGAGGTCTGGCATCGCCGCCGCGCGCGTCAGCGTCGTCACGCCAAGCGCACGCATCTTGCCAGCCTTGATCAGCGGCACCGAGCTGGTGAAATCGGTGAACATCACCTGGATCTGGCCGCCCATCAGATCGACCTGCGCGGCGACGACCGCCTTGTAGGGGACGTGCACCATCTTGATGCCGGTCATGGCGGAAAACAGCTCGCCATTGAGATGAAATGGCGTGCCCGGGCCGGTCGAGCCGTAGGACAATGCGCCGGGATGCGCCTTGGCGTAGGCGATGAGCTCGGCGACCGAATGCACCGGCAGATCGTTGTTGACCACGAGCACGAACGGAATCGTCGCAATCAGCGCCAGCGGCACGAAATCTTTCGCCGGATCGTAGGGCAGATGTTTGTACAGCGTGGCGTTGATGGCGAGCGGCGTGCTGGTTCCCATCAAAATCGTGTAGCCGTCGGGCGTGGATTTCGCGACCGCGTTCGATGCCGTCATCGTGCCGGCGCCAGGGCGGTCCTCGACCACAAAGGGCTTGCCAAGCCGCTCGCTGAGCGGCTGCGCCAGAATGCGCGCCAACAGATCGGTCGCCGCGCCCGGACCGGTGGGTACAATGAAAAGCACATTGTGGGTTGGATAGTCCTGCGCCTGCGCGCTCACTGGTGCGAGCAACACCAGCAGCAACGCCCATACGGCCCTCATCTGCATCCCTCCAACCGGTTGCGCGATTGGCTTCGGCAACCGCCAATCAAACGAATTCGCGGCGGACCGTATCATCGTGTTTGCGCAGCGTGTAGCCCGGATCGAGCAACGCGAAATCCGGGATGCAGCCGCGCGGCTTGCCCCGGATTTCGTTTCACTCAATCCGGGCTACGGTTGCGTTGCCGGCCCGCGCGCGATGTTGCAGCATGGCGGCGTGAAAGTGCGGGGAGAAGCCTGAGGTGTCGGGTGCCGGAGTCGAGGACTACGATGTCATTGTGGTGGGTGGCGGCGCCGCGGGCTGCCCGCTGGCGGCGCGGTTGTCAGAGCGCGCGTCACTCCGCGTCCTGCTGATCGAGGCCGGCACCGATTATCCGCCCGGACAGGAGCCGCCGGAAATTCTCGACATCTTCGCGGCCACCGCCTACGCGGACGCGCGCTTTGTGTGGAGCGGTCTGCAAGCCGCCTACGGCCCGAAGCCCGGCAACGAGCCCGACCGGCGGCGACGCGTGCGCTATCCGGCCGGCCGCGTCATCGGCGGCGGCTCTTCGATCAACGGCATGGCGTCCAATCGCGGCCTGCCGTCGGACTATGACGCGTGGGCTTCATCGGGCGCCACCGGCTGGGACTGGAACGGCGTGCTGCCGTTTTTCAAGAAACTCGAGACCGACGGCGACTTCGACGGGCCGCTGCACGGCAAGGACGGGCCGATCCGCTTGCAGCGCTACGCTCCCGAGCGCTGGCCCGGATTTACCCGCGGCGTCATGAAAGCTGTCGAAGATCAAGGCTGGTCCAACATCGCCGACCAGAACGCGCGCTTCGAGGATGGCTTCTTTCCGGTTGCCTATTGCCATACCGACACGATGCGCATGGGCGCGGCGTGGCGTTATCTGACCGCCGAGGTGCGGCGCCGGCCGAATCTGAAAGTGATGGGCGAAACCCGCGTCGACCGGCTCATGTTCGATGGCCGCCGCTGCACCGGCGTGCGCGTGCGCGGCCCCGACGGCGAGCGCGACATCAGAGCGCGCGAAGTGATCGTCTCGTCGGGCGCCCTGCAGTCGCCGGTACTGCTGATGCGCAGCGGCATCGGCCCCGCGCACGAGTTGCGCGCGCACGGCATCGCGGTGGTTGCCGACCGTCGCGGCGTCGGCAAGCACCTGATGGAGCATCCGGGCGTCAATTTCGGCTGCTTCCTGAAACGCCCTGCCCGGCTGCCGGCGGCGCTGCGGCGGCAGATGTTCGCAGGCCTGCGCTGGTCGTCCGGTCTTGAAGGCTGCCCGCCCGGCGACATGTATGTGATCCCGACCAACAAGGCGCAGTGGCACGCCATCGGCCATCGCCTCGGCATCATCATGATGTGGGTCAACCGCTCGTTCTCCACCGGCGAAATCAAAATTACCGGGCCGGACGCCGGTGCGCCGCCCGACATCGATTTCAACATGTGCTCCGACGAGCGCGACATGGCCCGCCTCGTCAAAGGCGTGAAGCTTCTTGGCGAAGCTTCAGGCCCATCCCGCCGTGCAGGACGACAGTCGAGGAAGTGTTCCCGATCAGCTTCTCGGCCTATGCGCAGAAGCTTGCGATGTATAGCCGCTGGAACGCGTTGCAGACTTTCGCCGGCGCGCAGGCGATGGACGCCTCCTCTGCCGTGCGGCGCAGCATCATCCGCGCCATGATCGCCGACGCGCCTTCGGTCGATGACCTGGTCAACGACGAGGAGGCGTGCCGCACCTGGATCCGCTCCGCCGTGCTCGGCCACTATCATGCGTCGTGCACTTGCCGCATGGGACGGGCCGACGATCCGTTCGCCGTCACCGATGCGTCAGCACGCGTCTACGGCATCGACGGCCTGCGCGTCGCCGATGCCTCGATCATGCCGAGCGTGCCGTGCGCCAACACCAACTTGCCGACCATCATGATCGGCGAGAAAGTGGCGGCGATCGTGTTGAATGACATCTAGCTAAGGATAGAGCCGAAGGGCTCATAACAAAGAACAACAAAAAACATAACGTCTCGGGAGGTAGCGATGGCGAGGTCTCTGGAGCGTGTTGGACGGCATCTGTGGCTGGCGGCGGTGGCGCTTGCTGGCGCGATGACATTGACACTGATGGGCGCGGCAGCCGCACAGGACGCGGCCGCCGGCTATCCCAAGGCGCCGGTCAAGATGATCGTCGGCCTGGCGCCCGGCGGCTCGAACGACATCATCGCCCGCGTCGTCGCGCAGAAACTGTCAGAGCGACTCGGCCAGCCGTTCATCGTCGAGAACAAGCCGGGCGCGGGCGGCACCATCGCCGCCGAGTTCGTCGCGAACGCCGCGCCGGACGGCCTCACGCTGCTGGTCGCACCGTCCGGATCGATGACTGTCAATCCGGCCACCTATTCGCACCTGCCCTACGATCCGCTCAAGAGCTACGACCTGATCGCGAACATGGCGCTCTATCAGCTTGTGCTGTCGGTCTCCGAGTCGCTGCCGGTCAAATCGGTCAGGGAGCTTGTTGCCTGGGGCAAGGCGCATCCGGACAAGGCCAACTACGCCTCCACGTCTGCCGTCTTTCAGCTCACCTCGGAGCTGTTCAACGAAAAGACCGGCGCGAAATTCCAGTACATCCCGTTCAAGAGCGGCGCCGAGCTGGTCACCGCCGTCATATCGGGGCAGGCGGCGATGACATTCGCCGATGCGGGGCCGGCGATGCCGCTGTTCAAGGCCGGCAAGCTGCGGCCGCTCGCCACCACCGGCGCGACGCGGCTGCCCGCGCTGCCCGACGTGCCCACCCTCGGCGAGGTCGGCATCGAGGGCGTGGTGGTGGAAGGCTTCATCGGGCTTGCGGCGCCCAAGGGCACGCCAACGCCGATCGTGAAAAAGCTCGAGACCCAAATCATGGCGATCGCCAGGCTGCCCGACATCGCGGCGCGCATCACCCAGCTCGGCCTCATTCCCGACGGCAGCAGCGGCGCATCCTTTCGCGACCGCATCGCCCGCGATATCGCCAGATACACCGCCGTCGCCAAGGCCGCGCATATCAAATTTGATTAATCGTCATTGCGAGCGGAGCGAAGCAATCCAGAGCGGCTTGCGAGAGCGGCGAGGCCATTCTGGATTGCTTCGTCGCTTCGCTCCTCGCAATGACGAAGCCTCGTTCCCGCGAGCAGTCCAATCTTCAGATCGCCCGATATCCGCCGTCCGCCATCACGATCGCACCCGTCACATAGGCCGACAGGTCCGAGGCGAGAAAGAGCGCCGGGCCGACGATATCCTCGGGCTTGCCGGTGCGGCCGAGCGGCGTGTGATCGAGAAAGACCTTCACAAGCTCCGGATTGTTCCTGCGCGCCTGTTCGTTGAGCGGCGTCTCGATCAGGCCGGGCCCGATGGCGTTGACGCGCACGCCATCCTTGCCGAGTTCCGCGGCGAGCGCGCGGGTAAAGCCAAGCACGCCGTGCTTCGACGTGGTGTAGGCCGGCGAGTTCGGCGTGCGCACATGCACGAACGACTGGATCGAGGCGAGGTTGACGATGCGGCCCTTGGCGGCGCGCAGCGCGCCGAGGAACGCGTGCGTGACGTTGAACAGGCCGTTGAGGTTGATCGCCATGATGTCCTGCCAGTCCTTGACCACGGCATCCGCATCCCCGGTGAAGGGATTGCGCCGGTTGATGCCGGCGTTGTTGACGAGCACCGAGACCGGGCCGACCTCGCCGGCAACTTTCGCCGCCATGTCGCGGCAGGCGGCGCGGTCGCGCACGTCGAGCGTAAAGGCGTGCGCCACGCCGCCCGCGCCGCCGATATCGGCCGCCGTCTTGGCGGCTGTCGCGCCGTCGATGTCAAGCGCCACGACGGTCGCGCCTTCCCGCGCGAATCCCTGCGCGATGGCGCGGCCGATTCCGGAACCGGCGCCGGTGACAACCGCGATGTGATTGTGCAAAAGCCCAGCCATGTATGGCCTCCTCCTGATCCGATGGGGAGCAAGAGAGTAGCCCGGGCGGCCCATGACGCGGTATGGTATTCGGGGGTGGCCAAGCCGATTCGTGCCAATCAGCCCGGGGAGTGAATATCCATGCGCACCGTATCCGCATTTCGTCGAAGCCTGATCGCGTTGCTGGCGCTGGCCGGCGTCACCTTCGGCTCCACCGCCTTTGCCGACGACGGCGGCATCACTTTCAGCGTGGTCAAGGCAGGCTTCGTCATCGGCGGTTCGGCCGGTTCGGGCATGCTGTTCTTCCACGGCCGGCAGTACCCACTCAACATCGGCGGGCTGAGCTACGGCTTCACCTTCGGCGCCTCCGAGACGCGCTTCCGCGGCACCGTGAGCCACATCCGCAGCCCGGGCGACGTCAACGGCGTGTATGCGGCCGGCAATGTCGGCGCCGCGATCGGCCGCGGCGCACAGGCGATCGTGCTGACCAACCAGCGCGGCGCGGTGTTGACGCTGACCGGCAATTCGGTCGGCGCCATCGTCAGCGCGGACCTTAACGGACTCGTTCTTACGGTGCGGTAGGCGGGCAAACCGCCGTCCTCGCTTTCGACTCCTCTCACTCGCCTGCGGAGTTCGTCATCGGGGCGGCTAGTTTGCGCCGGACCCGTTGGTTCGCAACCCGTTCATGCCAGTCTAGGTGTACAGTTCGGGCGCGTGGCGGCGGGGGAAAATCCATGGGCGCGCAACTGACGGGCAAGATCGCGATCGTCACCGGTGCGAGCAACGGCATCGGCCGCGGCATTGCCGAGACTTTTGCGGCCGAGGGCGCGAAGACCGTGCTCGTCGCGCGGCGCGCCGGCCTGCTCGACGAGGTCGCCGCCGGAATCAAGTCGCGCGGCGGTGAAGCGCTCGCCGTTCCGGCCGATCTCACCCAGGAAGACGCCGTCATCGCGCTGTTCGCCACTGTGCGCAAAACCTTCGGCCGGCTCGACGTGCTGGTGAACAATGCCGGCATCGCCACCCACAAGAATACCGAGGACATCGATCTCGCCTACTGGCGCGAGGCGCTCGACATCAACATCACGGCGGCGTTTCTGTGCGCGCGCGAAGCGATCCGCATCATGAAGGCGCAGACCCCGAAGGGCGGCCGCATCATCAACATCGGCAGCGTTTCGGCAAAGACCCCGCGGCCGGATTCGCTGCCCTACACGGTGACCAAATTCGGCCTGCAAGGCATGACGCACCAGCTCACCATGGATGGCCGCAAGCACGACATCGTCGCCTCGATCATCCATCCCGGCGCCACCCTGTCGTCGTTCAACACGCGCCACGGTCGCACCAAGGCAGGCCCCGGCGAGACCCCCGCCGACTATGTGATGACGCCCGAAGACGTCGCCAAGGTCGCGGTGCTGATGGCGTCGCTGCCGCCCGAAGTGAATCTCTACGAGGCGACGATCCTGCCGAACCACATGCGCTCGTTCATCGGCCGGGGGTGAACGCTGTCTGTCGCCACACGTTAAAATGCGTATGATGAGCGTCCACCATCGGCCTCTCGCACGGAGTTTTCGACATGAAGAAACGAAAGTCTGCGGCCGCCAAAAAGCGTACAGCCTCAAAAGTGTCCCACCCCGGCATGATGGGAGATGGCACCGAGGAGCAGAACCTCGGTGAACGTGGCAATCCGAAGGCCCGAATCAAGAAAAAGGAAGTGGTCGCTGCTTTCGGCAGGAAGAAGCGGAAGAAATAATCCGGCCGCGGCCGGAGCATTTTCCGGAAAAGTGAGGTGAGGCCGGATCACTCATCCGGTTGCGTTTGTTGGCCGCGCCGCCCGCGCGCCGCGAATGGCCAGTCGATCACGCCGGCGCCGAACAGCGCCGCCCAGATGATGACTGGCTGCAACGCCAGCCGCGGCCCGTGATACCACCAGCTGTCGGGAATGCCCGGAATCACGATGTGGTCGAACGCCTGCTTGATGTTGGCGGGCCACACGCACAACGCATAGAGCGCAAGCGCCCACCCAGCCCAGATGCGCAGCGGCCGCGTGACGAGCGCCACCGCGCCGGCCAGTTCGCATAGTCCCGTTACGAAGATCACCTGCGGGGCGAACGGTACCCAATCCGGCGTTATTCTCAGAAAGGGCCCGGGCACTGCCAGATGCGCGATACCGGCGGCGACGAACAACGCCGCCAACATCCAACGCAGCACCGCGCGCACGGCCGGGTCCGCTCTAGCTCACGGCGTGCAGCGCCGTCTCCTGATTGGCCACGGCCGCCGCGCCGAAATCCGCATCATTATGTTCGGGGATGATCGGCATCGTCAGATCGGCCCGAACTCCGTCTTGCGTCATCACCGATGTATCGGTGGCCGCCGCGGCTGTTGGCATCTCCGCGCCAGTCAGCGAATCGAGCCGGACTTTCACCCACTGCCAGAGGCCGCGAATTTCCGCGGCCGATTTGCCGTCGCCGGCAAGCTCGGTGACCGTAAGCCCAAGGGAAAGCGCATCCTGGTGATCGTTGCGCGCCACGATGGCGGGCAGCGCGATCACGTCGCGAAGTTCAAGCGCAGCCGCACCCTCGCTGAGCGCGCTTGTTGCATTGCCGATGCGATAACTGCGGAGCGGCGTCTGGTTGAGCACGAAGGCAAAAGGTTTCTTCACGGCGCGAACGGCCGTCAGGGCCGGAGCCGCAGCTTCGATATCGGCGATCGAGGGCCGCGCCGGAATGAGACACAGATCGGCGGCGTAAACGGCGGTATTGAAAGACTCGCTCCAGCCGCCCGCGGTATCGATGATCGCCAGCGTGACACCGCGGGCCGCGAGCCTGGGCAGCAGCGCCAGCAGCGAAAGACCGTCATGCACAGTCTCGACCGCCGGCGCGGCGCGCTCGCGGCGGCCGCGCCAATTGGAGACAGTGCCGAGCGGATCGGCCTCGACCACGCAGACGTCATGGCCGGATTCGAGCGCCGCGCCCGCGAGCCCGATTGCCAGCGTGCTCTTGCCCGTGCCGCCCTTGCGTGAAATCAGCGCGAGAACCTGCATGTGGAGTCTCCAGAAGAGCTTGCGAAACCGACGCGTTACGCAAAACCGGGACGCCACAGGATACGAAGCGAAAATCAACCGCGCATACGGAGCATTTCTGCGCGCCTTGAGCGCGGAAGCCCATACCGTGCGAATACCTATGAAAGGCTCAATAAAGTGTTAACCATTAGCCGGGGCGCAGCTTCGGTCTGACAGGCGTATTGAGGAAATGAAATCCGGAACTGATCGCATGGCCGATCTGATTTCGCGTTGCCCAATCCAGGGTGCGCTTGCTACAGAAAATGCATCGCGTGCGGCGACCTGTCAGACAGGCTTGTTCCGCCTGCATGCGGAACTCAAGCATCTCAAAGGTGAGGATAACGTGGTAATTCGGATCGCAATCGCTCTTTTGACGAGCGCGTTTTTGGCGCCTTTTGTTCCATTGTCTGCGGCGCGTGCGCAGAACTACGATGTAGCCTGCATGAGAAAATGCGCGGCCAACGAAAGTCAGTGCAGGGCTAAGTTTCTTAAATTGTACGGGCCAGCCTACGTTAAACAGCGTTGCGTCGACATTGCGCGCCACAACTGCAACGCTCGCTGCGTCGTGAAGTAGAATCGAGAGCCTCGACGGGCGAGACTTGGGCGCCTCGGCCTCATCCTTCGAGGCCGCTGCGCGGCCACCTCAGGATGACGAATTTTGGTTTTGCTCAGCGCCGTCGCTCAGCCGCGCCTTTGCTGCGACTTTCGCCGGCTTGCCTAAGCTTGCCGTTAAGCTTCGCTTCGCGAGACTTTTCCACAGACAGAAACCGCCCCGAGCGCTCATCGCGCGTGCCGCGTCGCCTTGTAGGCCGCCCGTTTCAACGCGGCCTCTGCCGTCTCGAAATCAAGCCCTCGTTTTGAGCTTCGCATGACCGCCAATTTCGTCATGGCCGGGCTTGTCCCGGCCATCCACGACTTACTAACGGCGTAAAGGCGTGGATGCGCGGCACAAGGCCGGGCATGACGGCGACGGCGATTACGGCGACCATTGCAGAGCGCAGCTTGAGGCCCAATCGCAAGACAAGCCCGGTACAGGGGGCGAGCGAAGCGTTACGCGTGCTGCGTCCGTCCGTGCTACGCTGGCCGGAAACTCACTACGGAACCGAACGATTCAGTCGAAAGGAACGGTAAGAGAGTGGAAAAACCCAAGAACTATGAGGCGGCGGCTCAACTCGCAAAAGTGCAGCGCGAGCAGGATGCCAAAAAGGCCGCGTCCGATTACGAGATTGCGGCCGCGGATGTGCGCGCCAAGACCGAGCGGTTGCGCGCACTGCGCCTCGCGCGGGACGCCGCTGCTCCGCCCGCAATTCCAGCCGCTGTGCAACGCAAGAAACAGAAAAAAGCCAAATCGGCAGCTCTCTCCGAATGGCTCGACGGACAATCGAAGGAGGGCCGCCGGAGCTGAACATCGCCTGGATTAGGCGGACTGTCACCGTGATTTCCTCTCGGCCAGGCTCGCTTGCGCGCGCGCTTCGTATGCGGTTTGCTGCCCCGAAATCACAGGGGGGCAAAATGCTCAAGAGGAATGCCGCTGCTGCGCTGTCGCTATTGCTTGGGGTTGTTTGCCTGATCGCGGCGCACGGCGCCGGCACGGCGGCAACGGCTTATCCGGCGAGGCCCGTCACCCTGGTCGTCGGTTTTCCGCCGGGGGGCGCCAGCGACATCATGGCGCGTATTCTGACCGCCAGGCTCGGCAGCGTCCTTGGCAAGCCCTTCATCGTCGATAACAGGCCCGACGCCGGGGGCAATGTCGCCGGTGCATTCGTCGCCCATGCGGCGCCTGACGGCTATACCTTGCTCCTTGGCAACAACGCCATTCTCGCCACCAACATCACGCTTTACCGCAAGACCGGCTTCGATCCGGTCAAGGATTTTTCGCCGATCAGCCTGATCGGCACGCAGGCCAACGTCCTCGTGGTGAACGACGCCGTGGCGGCACACTCGCTCGCCGAATTGATTGCATTGGCCAAGGCCAATCCCGGCAAGCTCAACTTCGCGTCTTCCGGCTATGGGCTGGCGGCGCATCTTGCCGGCGAGTTGTTCAAGACGCAGGCGCATATCGACATCGTGCACGTTCCCTACAAAGGCTCCGCCCCTGCCCTCGAGGATGTCATCGCCGGGCAGGATCAGATGATGTTCGCCACCACGTCCGGCGTGATGGGATTTCTCGACAACGGCCAGGTGCGCGCTCTTGCCGTGACGACGCTCAAGCGCACCGCCATTCTTCCGAACGTCCCGACCATGGACGAGGCGGGCCTTCCCGGCTTCGAAGCGACGACCTGGCATGGCCTGGTCGCGCCGTCCGGCACGCCGCCGGCCATCATCGCTGCGCTGAATCAGGCGATTGTCGAAACGCTGGCCGATCCGGGCGTGCGCCAGAGGCTGCAAAAACTCGGCATTGACCTCGTCGGCAGCACGCCGGCCGAGTTCGCCGCCTATATCAAAAGTGAAATTCCAAAATGGGCCGCCGTGATCAAGGCATCCGGTGCGCAACTGAATTGAGCGCGGCGGCGCGATGAAGCTAAGCCGCTATCTTGTCGCCGCGAATGAGCCGCGCGTGCGCGCTGCCTGTGGATTTGATTTGAAACCGTAACTCCGTCATGGCCGGGCTCGTCCGGCCACTCACGTCTTACCGTTAGCCTAAAGACACCGATGCCCGGCACGAGCCGGGCATGACGAACCAAACCTCGTCGTGAGGTGCGAGCCAACGGGTCCGCGCGAAGCGCGGCCCGATGACAGGCTCCGCGAGCCTCGAAGGACGAGGCCCGAACGCCACGGCCTCATCCTTCGAGGGCCGCTGCGCGGCCACCTCAGGAAGAGGGATAAAGGGCTACGATGACACTGCACCTAACGGTTCGCTCTTCCGCGACGCAAACCTATTCTCCGGCTTGGGCAGGCCGAGATGGTCGCGCAGCATCGTGCCCTGATAGTCCTTGCGGAACAGGCCACGCCGCTGCAATTCCGGAATGACGAGGTCGATGAAATCGTCGAACGCTTCGGGAAAATGCGCCGGCAGCAGCGTGAAGCCGTCGACGGCGCCGTCCTTGAACCATTCCTCCATGAAGTCGGCGACCGTTGTGGGGCTGCCGCAGACCAGCGGATAGCCCCGCGCCACCGCGATCTCGTTGTAGAGATCGCGCAGCTTGAGGCCCAAGCGCCTGGCCTTCGACGACGCGACCTTGTTGTAGCTGTGCATCAGGTTCGACAGCGGCAGATCGGGCACCGGGCCGTCGAGCGGAAACTGCGACATGTCGTGGCCGAAGCGGCGCGATAGCGTCCGCATCGCGCTCACCGGATCGACGTATTCCATGAGCTGGGCGAGCTTGGCGCGCGCCTCCTCGTCGCTGCGCCCGACCACCGTCACCAGCCCCGGCATGATGTTGCAGTGTTCCGCGCGGCGGCCGAAGGCCGTGACCTGCCGCTTCACGTCGTCGTAGAACGCGCGGCACTCGTCCTTGTCGAGCTGGACGGAGAAAATGACTTCGGCACAGCGCGCCGCGAGCTGCCGCCCGCTGGTCGAAGCGCCGGCCTGCACGATGATCGGATGGCCCTGCGGGGCGCGAGTCAGATTGAGCGGGCCCTTGACCGAGAAATGCTTGCCCTTGTGGTCGAGCACATGGACCTTGCTGGCGTCGAAATACTGGCCGGTCTCTTTGTTCAGGATACGGCCGCCGTCCTCCCAGGTGTCCCACAGGCCGCGCACGACATCGACGAATTCGGTGGCGATCTCATATCGCAGATCGTGCTCGGGCAGTTCGTCGTGGCCGTAATTCTGCGCCGCCTCGGTCAGCGTCGTGGTGACGACATTCCAGCCGGCGCGGCCGCCGCTCAGATGATCGAGCGAAGAAAATTGCCGGGCGACGGTGTAGGGCTCGGAATAGCTGGTCGACGCCGTGCCGATGAGACCGATGCGCGAGGTGACGGTCGAAAGCGCCGAGAGCAGCGTGGTCGGCTCGAAGCGCACCATCTGCCCAGGATGCCCGTCGACCGCGAAGGCGAGACTGTCGCCGACGAAAATGAAATCGAGCTTGCCGCGCTCGGCGGACGCCGCGATGGTCTTGAAGGCCTCGAAATCCTCGCCGCTCGTCGTCGCTCCGGGATGGCGCCAGCCGGCGATGTGATTTCCGGTTCCGACCGCATAGACGCCGAGATGCATCTGCCGCTGGCTCATCTGTGCCCTTCCTTGAAGTCCCGGTTCTCACAAAGGCCGATCAACTCGGCGGTTTCACCAACACCTTGGCGCGCGAGATCACCGACGCAGTCAAAGCCGAGGATGCGTTCGATCTTGGCCTGCATCGCCTCCCCGCTCATCGGGTTTACCTCGAGATAGAGACGCTTGGCGTCGCTGACGAAGCTCGGGTCCCGCATTGTCGCGTCGAAGGCCGAACGCAACAGCGCAACGCGATCGGCAGGCACGCCAGGCGGCACGACGAACGGCCAGGCGAACGCGTCCGGCGCCAGCAGCAGCTCCAGCGCATGCCGGTCGAGATCGGTCTTGGCATAGTCGATCAGTGAAGGCACGTCGGGCAGCTCGGGCGATTTTGCAGTGCCGATCTGCAAGACGACGTCGATCTTCTTCTGGTCGAGCCAGCTCTTTTTGGTCGCCTTGATGGCGCCCCACGACCAGCCGAACTCGGCGTCGACCTCGCCCTTTTCCATCGAGGACTGGATATCGTTGCCGCCGAGATAGCCGCTGACGAGTTTGAGCTTCGCACCGGTCACGGCCTTGGTCACCAGCGACAGCGAACCGATATCGTCGTAGAAGCTCGTCACCCCCGAGGTGATCTCGCGCGTCATCAGGTCGGAAAATTTGGTCACGCCGACGGCGTGCCAGACTGCGCCGACCTGGACTTCGGGACTGATGCTGCCGAGCGGGATCAAACCGCGGCCGTCATAATGCAGGCTGTCGTTGGCGAAAGGCGCGATCGGATAGTTGCGCGGCGGCATGCCGATCACCGTGCCGTCACGCACCGCATTGTTGTCGAGATAAATGACCGCTGTGGTGCCGCCTGCGCCGGTCATGGTCTGGACGATCACTGCCGGTTTGCCGGGAATATGATCGCCGAGGTGGCGGGCGAGCACCCGGGCGGTCAGATCGTAAAGACCACCGGGCGAGAAGCCGACGATGATGCTGACCGTCTTGCCCTTGTAGAAATCTTGCGCCGACGCGGGAAGGCTCGCTACGGCGAACACTACCGCTGTAGCGAGGGAAATGATGGCAGCCTTAACGTGCATGATGAGGCCCTCTCTGGAGCCGCTCATGCCGGCGCACGCGCCCCGAGACCGCAGCCGCATTGGAACAGGCAGCAAGCGCTGCGACAAGGCTAAATTGTATGCTTTGTATTTGTTCCTAGGACGTCAGCGGCGTCGGCGATGGCGAGCAAGGCATCTGGTGCCCATGATGGCGCCAATATACTTCTCGAGTTCGCTTACGGCCCTCGCCCGGCAGTGCCATTGCGCCGACCTTCACTGAACCGCTTCGAGTTGCCATCGGGCGAGTTTTCGCGAGACTTTTCTGCAGGCAGAAACCGTCCCGAGCGTTCTTCGCGCGTTCCGTTCATCGCCTTATAGGCAGCGCGTTTGAAGGCCGCCTCGGCCCTCTCGAAATCAAGCCCTCGTCTCATGTCGTCCGTAGCAAATAACGTGGGTAGGCAAGGGCGCAAAGCGCCATGCCCACGCCTGATGCTTAGGCTTCTTCGAAGCTGAACTGCTTGAGCGCGGTCGGGTCTGCGGTGCGTTTCGATGCATCAAGGATTTCGATGCCAACGATACGGCCTTCGTCGTCGTAATCGACGACGATGCCATCTGCGACTTCCTCGCTGTCCTTGATCGGCCTGTCGGTCAGGTTGAGGTAGACCGCATCGGCCGCGTGATCCACTCTCATACGCATGGTCTGGTCCTGTCGAAATAGGCGGTGATAACGTATTCGGGATCGTTCCGCGCGGTCACAACTCGCAACATAACATGGCGTCCCGGCAGACGCTTCAAGAAAGATCGGCGCCCAGACGTGGTTTCCGTTTCGTCCGGGTGAAGAAGGGCCTCCTCAATCCACTGTTTGGCGATACCGCGACGGCCGAGCTGAAATTCAGCGTGCTCGTCGTAGCGGATCACTCAGAAGCCCTCATAGGCGATCCTTCGAGGCTCGGCGCTAGGCGCCGAGCACCCAGGATGACGGTTACAACGCCTTGTTCGCCCCCTTCGCCTTATCGGCCTCGACATAAACCTCCGCGCCCATGTCCATGAACTTCTTCGACATGTCGGCCATGCCCTTCTGCGCGGCGTCCGGATAAAGCGCGGCCTTCTCGTTATCGGTGAGACCGGCGGCGTAGTCGCGCACGTCGGCGGTGATCTTCATCGAGCAGAATTTCGGGCCGCACATCGAGCAGAAATGTGCCACCTTGTGGGCTTCCTTCGGAAGCGTCTCGTCGTGGTAGCTGCGCGCAGTGTCGGGATCGAGCGACAAGTTGAACTGATCGACCCAGCGGAACTCGAACCGCGCGCGGGACAGCGCGTCGTCGCGCAGCTGCGCGGCGGGGTGGCCCTTGGCGAGATCGGCGGCGTGGGCGGCGATCTTGTAGGCGATGACGCCGTCTTTCACGTCGTTGCGATCCGGCAGGCCGAGATGCTCCTTCGGCGTGACGTAGCAGAGCATGGCGGTGCCGAACCAGCCGATCATGGCGGCGCCGATCGCCGAGGTGATGTGGTCGTAGGCCGGCGCGATGTCGGTGACGAGCGGCCCGAGCGTATAGAACGGCGCCTCGCCGCACTCCTTGAGCTGCTTGTCGACGTTGACCTTGATCTTGTGCAGCGGCACGTGGCCGGGGCCTTCGATCATCACCTGGCAGCCCTTGTCCCAGGCCACCTTGGTCAGTTCGCCAAGCGTTTCCAGTTCCGCGAACTGCGCGCGGTCGTTGGCGTCGCGGATCGAGCCGGGCCGCAGGCCGTCGCCGAGCGAGAAGCTGACGTCGTACTTGCGCATCAGATCGCAGATCTCGTCGAAGCGCTCGTAGAGGAAGCTCTCCTTGTGATGCGCCAGGCACCACTTGGCCATGATCGAGCCGCCGCGCGACACGATGCCGGTGACGCGGTTGGCGGTGAGGTGGATGTAGCCGAGGCGGACGCCGGCGTGGATGGTGAAATAATCGACGCCCTGCTCGCACTGCTCGATCAGCGTGTCCTTGTAGCACTCCCAGTCGAGCTTGACCGGGTCGCCGTTGACCTTCTCCAGCGCCTGATAGATCGGCACTGTGCCGATCGGGACCGGCGAGTTGCGCAGAATCCATTCGCGGGTGTTGTGGATGTTGCGGCCGGTGGAGAGGTCCATCACCGTGTCGGCGCCCCAGCGGATCGCCCACACCATCTTTTCGACTTCCTCCTCGACCGACGAGGTGACGGCGGAGTTGCCGATATTGGCATTTATTTTGGTGAGAAAGTTCCGCCCGATCGCCATAGGCTCGAGTTCGGCGTGATTGATGTTGGACGGGATGATGGCGCGGCCGCGCGCCACTTCGCTGCGCACGAATTCCGGCGTCACGAACAGCGGCACCGAGGCGCCGAAGCTCTCGCCGTCGTCGGCGCGCTCCTGCGCCACGTCGAGCATCGTTTTGCGCCCGAGATTTTCGCGCTCGGCGACGTAGATCATTTCCTTGGTGATGATGCCCTTGCGCGCCCATTCGAGCTGCGTGACCGGCTGGCCCGGCAGCGCGCGCAGCGGTTTCGGCGTGTTAGTGAAATTGCGCGCGAGGTGCTTGCCGGTGACGTTGCCGTTATCGACCGGCTGGATCGGCCGGCCCTCGTATTCCTCGACGCCGCCGCGCTCCTTGACCCATTCGATGCGGGTGCGCTTGAGCCCCTTCTCGACGTCGATGGCGACATCGTTGTCGGTATAGATGCCGGAGGGGTCGTAGACCGGCAGCGGCGGCTCGCCCGAAGAGGCATCGAGGGAGATCTCGCGCAGCGGCACGCGCAGGTCGGGCGCCGCATCGGGCGTCGCGTAGATCTTGCGCGAGCCGGCGATCGGGCCAGTCGTGACCTTCGGGGTTGCGAGATCGGATTCGGACAGCGGCTTATTCATCGGCGCACTCCTTGGGGTCGCTCCATAAAACTCGGGCGATCCGGACAGGGCACGGCTGGGGCGGGGAATTGGGAGAAGTTTCCGTCCCTTCGCCGGCATAACCCGGATCAGGTTCAAAGGGTCACCACCTACGCGGTCTCTCAGCGCCTGCCGGCGCTCCCCTCGGAACGCCCCTAATCTAGGCCCCCTGGGCCGCGTGTCAACGCGGTGACGCGATGGCTGATCCGTTGTGGACGCAACGTAGGGGCGGCCCTTGTGGCCGCCCGATCAAGGCCGATGCACAAGGCGCCACGAGGGGCGCCCCTGCGCAGCACGACACCTATTTATGTTCCACGTACCCCGCGAACCGGCGTTTCAATGCCGCGAGCTGCTCCGGGTCCGAATGCAGCGCGCGGAAGCTGCGATCGAGATTGTAGGCTGACAGCGGCCGGAAGCCCTGCGGCGGCGGCACGTCGGCGCGGGCCGAGAACGCGCCGTTGCGGCGCTGCTGTGCCGGCGCGAGATACCAGTCGAGGAACAGTTTTGCGGCGTTGGGGTGCGGCGCGCCAGCAAAGATCGCGCCGGCCACCAAAAACACCGGCGTCGGATCGGCCTGCGACAGCACCATCTGGATCGGCTTGCCGGCAGCGATCAGCCGCGGCGTGGTCGAGGTCGAATTGAACGTCGCCAGCGCATCGCCGGACGCGACCGCGTTCGACACCACGGCATGGCCGTCGCGGGTGAAGCGCGGCGCCATCGCCATGTATTTCGTCATGTAGTCCCAGCCGTACTTTTCGACGATGGTGTGAAACGCCATGAGGCCGGCATCGTCGTCACCCGGATCGCTGGTGATGAGCCGCCCCTTGAACATCGGCTTCAAAAAATCCAGCGCGGATTTCGGCACGTCCGCCGCGCCAACACCCTGTGTGTTGTACGCGTAGGTCACGAGGTTCACCGAGACCGTGGTGAACGCGCCGTCCTCATCCTTGAAGGCCGGGTCGATCTTGTCGAAACCGTTGGGCTTGAACAGCATCAGCGCGCCCAGTTTTTTCCAGCGCACGAAATCCTGCATGGTCTGAAAGATGCCGACGTCCGCCGCCATCTTGTGAGCGGCGAGCTGCTGCTCGATCTTCTGGTCGAGCGCGTTGCTCAAGCCGCCGGTGAAGTCGACCGTGACGCCCGGATATTCCTTTTGAAAGTCTGCGATCCAGCGCTTGAACGGCTCCGGCGGGCCGGCGCCGTAGAGCGCAACGGCCCCTTGGGCCTTGGCCTGCTCATAGAGCGCGTCGTTGCTTTGGGCACGAACACCGCCCGCGAAGCCGATCAGAACGACAATGCCAAGCAGAAATATCCGCGCCGCGTGTGCGATCATGGCCCCCTCCCTATGCGGCGCACGATACACCTTTCCGCATCATTTACAGCGCCTCGCTCGGCGACTATGCCGTAACGCCTTCAAGTCGGGGAAACACATGGCAGGCGAAACCAGGACGTTGGCGGAATTCGCAACCGCTTTGCGCTATGAGGATATTCCGGCGCCGGCCGTCGCCGTCGCCAAGGCCTGCATCATCGATACCGTCGGCGTAGTGCTGTTCGGCTCGACATTGCCGTGGAGCAAAATCGTCGCCGACTACGTCCATCACATCGGCGACGGCCAGAGCACCGTGCTCGGGACGGCGTTCCGCCATGCCAGCGCGCCGGGCGCGGCGTTCGCCAACGGCGCATTCGCCCACGCCTTCGAGTTCGACAACCTGCGCCAGCCGTCGACCGGCGTGCACCCGGGCGCCACGGTTCTGACCGGCGCACTCGCCGCCGCGGAGGAGGCCAAGGTCAGCGGCAAGGATCTGATCACGGCGTTCGTCGCCGGCGTCGAATGCATGTTCCGCATCGCGGCTGCGGCGAAGAGCACCAGCGAAAAACTCGGCTTTCACGCGCCGGGCGTCACCGGCGTGTTCGGCTCGGCGGTCGCGGCCAGCAGGATCATGGAGCTGTCCGCCGCGCAGACCACGATGGCGATGGGCATCGGCGGCTCGTTCTGCTCGGGCCTGATGGCGTTCGTGAAATCCGGCCAGGGCGGCATGGTCAAGCGCATCCACATGGGCCGCGCCGCCGAGGGCGGCGTCACCGCGGCGATGCTCGCGGCGCGCGGCTTCGAAGGGCCGGAAGTCATTCTCGAAGGCAAGTTCGGCGCGCTCGACGCCTTTGCGCGCGATGCCGACATTTCCGTGATCCCGGTTGGTCTGGGCGAGCGCTGGGAAACGCTGACCATTACGTTCAAGACATTTCCCTGCCACGTCACCGCGCAGTCGCCGGTGCAGGCGCTGCTGGCGCTGCGCGCCAAGGAGCCGTTCGGCACCGACGACGTCGACAAGATCGTCGTCGAAGTTGCCGACAAGGTGCTGTCGCACCACGGCGATCCGGCGCCGCGCGACGTGGCGACGGCGCAATACAGTCTGCCGTTCACGATCGCGCTGGCGCTGCATCGCGATCCCGGCGACCCGCAGTCCTTCCTCGACGGCCCCAACCAGAATCCGGCGATCCTCGACCTCGCCAAACGCGTGACGCTGGCGCCCTACGCCAAGAACGGCGCCAACGACGATCAGATGGCGTGCCGGATTTTCATCACGCTCAAAAACGGCCGCACGCTGTCGATCGAGCGGACCGATTTCGAAGGCACCGCCACATCGCCGCTGACGCGCGAGCGGCTCGAGCAGAAATTCCTGAAAACGTCATCGACCGTGATCGGCGAAAAGCAGCGCACCGAATTGCTGGGGCGGCTGCACCATCTGGAAGATGTCAAGGTGGCGGAGCTGTTCAAACTCTGATTTCACCTCTCCCCGCTGCGCGGGGAGAGGTCGCTCACGCGAAGCTCATCCCGACCTTCTCCCGCACGCGGGGAGAAGGAGAGCGCGTCAATAATCCTTCAACAGCCGCTCGATGTAATCGAGCTCTTCCTGCGAACGGCCGAGTTCGCCGAAGCGCTTGCGCAATTCCTCGATGATGCGGCGAGCGCGCTGCACGTCGATCTCGCCCGGCACCTTGACGGTGGAGTCGTCGCTGTAGTCGCGGCCGCGCATTGGCCGGCCGAGCGGATCGGTCTCCTGGTCGGCGCGCGACTGGCCGAAGCGGCCGAGACGGCCCATGCCCTGCCCCTGGCCCATCTGCCGCTGCATCGACTGCGCCAGCGACTGGGCGCCCTTGCGCAAGGCATCGAGCGCGCGGCCCTGTGAATCGACCGCGCCGTCGGCGTCGCCGCCGCCGAGATCGCCTTCGGCCTCGCCCATGGCCTGGCCGGCGCGGCCGAGCTCGCCCATCTGGTCCTGGCCGTCGCCCTGCTGGCCTTCCTGCTGTCCTTGGCCCTGCTGCCGGCCCTTACCCGGCTGCTTCTGGCCGAGGCCGTGCTGACGCAGCTCTTCGAGCAGTTTGTTGAGGCGGTCGCGCAACGCCTTCTGGTCCTGCTGCAGCCGGCCCATCTGTTGCTGATCGCCCTGCTGACCTTGCTGGCCCTGTTGATTGCCGTGCTGCTGCTGGCCGCGCCGGTAGGTGCGGTCGCGCAAATCCTGCTGCTGACGGATCATGTCGCCGAGTTCGTCGAGCGCCGACGACATCTGATCGTCGTCGCCGCCGCTGTTGGGCGAGGCCATCTGCAGATTTTCCATCATCTGCTGAAGCTCGGACAGCAACTGCTGGGCGGCGTCGCGCGAGCCGCTGCGCGCCATGTTCTCCAGCCGGTCGAGCATGTTCTGCAGATCGCGCGGAGTCATGACGCGCGCATTCGGATTGAGCGGGCTCGACGTCTGCCCGTTGTTGCGCTGCTGCTGCGCCAGCGCCTGCATGTAGCGGTTCATCGCCTGGCGCAGCTTGTCCATCAGCTGCTTGATTTCCTGATCGCTGGCACCGTTCTGGAGCGCCTGGCGCAAGGCGTCCTCGGCATTGCGCAACGCGGTCTGCGCATCGGCGACTTCGCCGTCCTCGATATCGACCGCCATCGACCACAGCCGCTTGGTCACCTCGCGCAGCGCCTCGTCGTTGTCGGCGTGCACCAGCGTCCAGTAGATCGAGCGCAGCCCGAGATAGGTGCTGGCGTCGGGCATGAATTTGTCCGGCGCGATCGTGAGCGCATCGAGCGCGGTGAGCACAGTCGTTTTAGCATGAGCGTCCATAGCGAGATCGCGGCGTTGCTCGATCAGCGCACGCGCCAGCGGCTTGGTGAAAACGCGCTGCGGCAAGCGGAACGTCAGCGGCTCGCTCTTGCCGACATTGCCGCCGTCGTCATGGGCGACCAGCGTCATCGTCACCTCGGCGCCGGCCCACGGATGATCGGTCAAATCCTTCAGCGTCTGGCCAACGCCGTTTTTGGTGCGCGCCTGCGGCAGGATCAGCGGAAATTCGGGCGGCCCGAACAGCGGATACGGCGCTTCGCTGGTTGCCGTCTTGTCATTGGTGCGGGCGAATGTCGCCTCCGCCTTGGTGACCCCGTAGTCGTCTTGCAGGTGATAGTTCAGCAGCAGCGAACCGAGGCGCTGCTCCTGCGGGTCCTTGGTCAGCGCGATCGTCGGCGGCTGGTCGGGAATGGCGTTGAACGACCAGCTCACCTCGTCGCCGGCGCCGCGCAAAGTCGCGGCACCTGCGGCCTTGATGGTGAAGCGATGCTCTTCAGTCCCGGAGGGCGCCGACACCGGCTCCTTGGACGGCGCAACGCCGCCGGAACCCGACACGTCGAGATCGACCTTGCCGGTCGCGCGGACCACCAACGTCGAATTCACCGGCACCGCGACCGGCGTGGTGAGTTGCGCAAAATTCTCGCCCGGATGAATGCCCGGCAACATCACTGGCGGCTTGCCGGTGTAGAGCGGCGGGATCACCCAGGCGTCGACGCGGAAATTCGCCGGCAGCACGACGCCCTGCCAGTCGAAGGCGGCGGCGACGCGCCTGTAGCGTTCGCCGCCGGCGGCGAGGAACGTGGCGATGCAGGCGATCAGCACCAGACCGCGCACCGCATACGGATCGCGCCAGGCGATACGCGGCGACGGCAGCCCCGCCTTGAATGAGCGCGCCGCCTGCCGGGCACGCTCGACATGGGCGTTCCACAGCGCGAGCGAATACGGATCCTTGTCGCTGACCGCGAGCGCGTCGGCGATCGTGGTGGCCGGGCGATGGGTCAAGCCGCTCTGCCGGTCGAGCCGGCGGAGCGCATCGGACGCAGCCGGCATGCGCAGAAATGCGAACGGGATCGCGGCCGCGATGGCGAGGGCGGCAAATCGCCGCAAGCCCGATCGCGCGGGCCAGCGGCGGCAGCCACAGCCACACGCCAAGCCAGGAGACCGCCAGGAACAGCCCGATGACGGTCGCAAACGCCGCCAGCCGCGGCCACAGCCGTTCCCAGAAAATCGTCCAGCGCGCGCGCTTGAGCGCAGCGCTCAGGAGTGCCTCACGACCGTGAGGTCCGGATGCCGGATCGGGCAGAGTAGTTTCGGTCACCAAGGGCTCCGCAACGCGGCCAACGTGTTCGACAGAATGTCGCAGGATAACACGGTAATATCAGGGCAGGTTCAAGCAAGACCTTTGCCAATCCCGCAAAACGCGGAAAATCGAAACTATTCCGGCGTAATCCACGGCGGCAGGCGATCGAGCGCGATCAACTTGTCGGCATCGAGCCGCGGCCGCACCAGCGCCCAATCCCCTTCCCGGACAAGCACTTCGGGGATGAGCGGGCGGGTGTTGTAGGTGCCGGACTGCACCGCCCCGTAGGCGCCAGAACTCATCACCGCGAGCAGATCGCCCGGCCGCGGCACCGGCAGCGAGCGCTCGAGCGCGAGGAAGTCCCCGGACTCGCAGACCGGGCCAACCACGTCAGCGATGATTCGCGGCGCGCCCGCCGCCGCCTGCCGCACCGGAATGATTTCATGGTGCGCATCATACAGCGTCGGCCGCACCAGATCGTTCATGCCGGCATCGATGATGATGAATGTCTTGGCCTCGCCGGGCTTCACGTAAAGCACGCGCGTCACCAGAATACCGGCGTTGCCGACGATCAGCCGGCCGGGCTCGAAGATCAATTTGCAATTTAGCCCCGCGGTCGCGTTCTTGACGATCGCCGCGTAGGCGGCGGGATCGGGCGGCGGCTCGTTGTCATGGTGATATGGAATGCCGAGGCCGCCGCCGAGGTCGATATGCGCAATCGTGTGACCGTCGGCGCGCAGCATGCGCACGAAGTCGGCGAGCAGCGCAAACGCATCGCCGAACGGATCAAGCTCGACGATCTGGCTGCCGATATGCATGTCGACGCCGGCGACGCGCACGCCCGCAAGCTTGGCGGCGCGCGCATAGACCTCGCGCGCGCGGCTGATCGGGATGCCGAATTTGTTTTCCGATTTGCCGGTCGAAATCTTGGCGTGGGTCTTGGCGTCGATGTCCGGATTGACGCGGATCGAGATGTCGACGGTGCGATCTTTCTCAGCAGCGATCGCGGCGAGCTGCTCGATCTCGGCTTCCGACTCGGCGTTGACGCACAGAATGCCGGCCTCGACCGCGAGCGCCAGTTCGCGCGGTGTCTTGCCGACGCCCGAGAACATGATTTTTTGCGGCGGAATGCCGGCAGCGAGCGCGCGCTTGAGTTCGCCTTCGGACACCACATCGGCGCCGGCGCCGAGCCGGCCGAGCGTGGCGATCACCGCCTGATTGGAATTCGCCTTGACCGAATAGCAGACCAGCGCATCGACATCGGCGAACGCTTCGGCAAAGACGCGGTAGTGCCGCTCGATGGTCGCCGTCGCGTAGCAGTAGAACGGCGTGCCGACGGTCTGAGCAAGGCTGGTGAGGTTGACGTCCTCGGCGAACAGCTCGCCGCCGCGATAATCGAAGTGATGCATGGACGCGTGTTTAACCTGCGGCGGCAGTGGGCGCTATGGCGCCGCTGCGCCGATCTGCCCGTTTACTGAATCAGCGGGTCGAGCAGGAAGCTCTTCCGCGGTTGGCCGGGAGCAACCTGGGTGGTCTGCACCGGCGGCGGCGCCGGCTGGGCCTGACCGGTCGGCGTCAACGGATCGATCAGGCCGGTGGTCGAGGGGACCGGCTGCGACTGCAAGGCCGGCGGCGGCGGTGTCGCGGCGCTCGGCGGCGGATCGAGCGCCCCCTTACGGCCACAGGCGCAAAGCGCCAGCGGCGCGATCAGCGCCACGGCGAGTGCACAAGTCACACGTCGGATTCCGGCCAAAACCCTGTCCCCCGTCCCCGTGGACCCGCTTCCGTCCAGCCCCAGCAAATCACCTTCTGGCGGCGAGATTTTGTCGCCAAGCCATTGCTGCCCCGTTTACGCCTTTTCCAGGCGTTTGAGCCAGCGTTTCGCCTGGATCCGCACGTTTTTCGGGGCCGTCCCCCCATAAACCGACCGGCTCGTCACCGAGTTTTCGACCGAAAGCACCCCGAATACCGCCTTGGTGATGCGCGGCTCGATAGCCTGCATGAGCTCAAGCGGCAGCTTTTCGAGCGGCACGCCTGTTTCCGCCGCCTTGGCGACGATCCGCCCGGTTACATGGTGGGCATCGCGGAACGGCAACTTGAGCTCCCGGGTCAACCAATCGGCCAAGTCGGTCGCGGTGGCAAAGCCCTCGCCGGCCGCCTGCCGCATCCGCTCCACGTCCGGCTCCATGTCTCGGACCATGCCGGTCATCGCGGCGATCGACAGTGTGAGCGCGCCGAGTGCGTCGATCGCGCCTTCCTTGTCCTCCTGCATATCCTTCTGATAGGCGAGCGGCAGCCCCTTCATCACCGTAAAGAGCCCAACCAGCGCACCGAGGACGCGGCCGGTCTTGGCGCGCACCAGTTCGGCGGCATCGGGATTGCGCTTCTGCGGCATCATCGATGAGCCGGTGGTGAAAGCATCCGACAGGCTGATCAGAGCGGCGAGCGGCGACGACCAGATCACGATCTCCTCGGCGAAGCGAGACAGATGCACGGCCGCGATCGCCGCCGCCGAAAGTGTCTCCAGCACGAAATCGCGGTCGGACACCGCATCGAGCGAATTTGCCGCCGGACGGGCGAAACCGAGCGCCTTCGCGGTCATGTCGCGGTCGATCGGGAACGAGGTCCCGGCCAAGGCGCCGGCGCCAAGCGGCAATTCGTTAAGACGCGTCCGCGCGTCGGCGAACCGGCCGCGGTCGCGCGCCGCCATTTCGACATAGGCGAGCAGATGGTGGCCGAACGTCACCGGCTGCGCGCTCTGCAGATGGGTAAAACCCGGCATCACGGTCGCGGCGTGCTCCAACGCCTTTTCGGCGAGCGCGCGCTGATAGGCCTCGAACACGGCGTCAATGACGTCGATGGTATCGCGAACCCACAGCCGGAAATCGGTCGCGACCTGGTCGTTGCGCGAACGCGCCGTGTGCAGCCGCCCGGCGGCCGGCCCGATCAGGTCGGAAAGCCGGCTCTCGACATTCATGTGAATGTCCTCAAGAGCGCGCTTGAAATCGAATTTTCCGGCCTCGATCTCTGACAAAATCGTGTTTAGACCGTGAGCGATCTTGCTCGCATCCTGGCCGCTGATGATGCCGTTCTTGGCCAACATTGCCGCATGGGCCTTGCTGGCGGCAATATCCTGCCGGTAAAGCTTCCGGTCGACGTCGATCGAAGCGTTGATCTCCTCCATGAGCGGATCGGGCTTTCGGCCGAAGCGTCCACCCCACATTTTATTGGCCATGATGCGTCCGCCGAGGTTTTCTACCGATGCCCGAAATGAATAATGAACCGTCGTCCCGCGGCCGCCGCCGTAAGCTAGCGATGCTGGCGTTCGCCGCGGTCGTCGCGGTCGTGGCCGGGATATACGGGATTGGGCGTCTGCGAAGCAATCCGGCCGATGCGGCCTGCCGGCAGGCGGTCCAGACGGCGGCGCGGATCGCCCCGCTCGCCCATGGCGAGGTTGCGGGGCTCGCTGTGGCCAGCACCCCGTTCCACGTGCCGCCGCTCGCCTTCAAGGACGCCGAGGGGCATGACCGCACGCTCGCCGATTTCCGCGGCCGCACCGTGCTGCTGAACCTGTGGGCGACGTGGTGCGTGCCGTGCCGCCGCGAGATGCCGGCGCTCGACGCGCTGCAGGCCAAACTCGGCGGACCCAAATTCCAGGTCGTCGCCGTCAATATCGACACCCGCGATCCGGAGAAGCCGCTTGCCTTTCTGAAGCAGATCGGCGTCACCCACTTGTCCTATTTCGCCGACGAGAGCGCGGAAGTCTTCGAGGACCTGAAAACCGCCGGCAAGGCGTTCGGCATGCCGACGACGCTGATCGTCGATCCCAAGGGCTGTGAGATCGGCGACATGGCAGGCCCCGCCGAATGGGCGAGCGACGACGGGGTGAAGCTCGTCAGCGCGGCGATCGGCGGCCCGGATTGATCGCGGCGAAATCCAGGCCCCCCGCGGGTCCGACTTCCGCGCCACTCACACCGAGACATTTTTCGTGACCCGTACCCGCGGCGCCAATTTTTTGCTCATTCTGATTCTCGGTGCGCTCTCCACCGTGAGCCCGTTTTCGATCGACATGTATCTGCCGGCGTTTCCGCAGATCGCCCACGACCTTGCCACGACGCCCGCCGAAATCTCGCTGTCGGTTTCGGGATATTTCATCGGGCTTGCCTTCGGGCAGCTGTTCTACGGCCCGGTGCTCGACCGCTTCGGCCGCAAGCCGCCGCTTTATGTCGGCCTCATTCTGTTTGTTCTGGCCTCGATCGGCTGCGCCACGGCGCGCTCGCCCGAGGCGTTCATCGCCTTTCGTCTGCTGCAGGCGCTCGGCGGCTGCGGCGCCGGCGTCGGCGCGCTGGCGATGGTGCGCGATTTCTTCCCGGTCGAGGAGAGCGCCAAGATCATTTCGCTGTTGATCCTCGTCATCAGCGTCTCGCCGCTGTTCGCGCCGTCGATCGGCAGCCTCATCACCGCCACGGCGGGCTGGCCGTGGATCTTCGCCGTACTCACCGTCTATGCGCTGATACTGGTTGCGCGTGCTCGCGCTGGTGCTGCCCGAAGGCCATAAGCCCGATCGCGGGATTTCGCTGCATCCCTCCGCCATCCTCGACGAGTTCCGCGTCATCATCGCGCTGCCGCAGTTCTTCGTCTATGCGATCGCTGGCGCGTTCTCGTTTGCCGGCCTGTTTGTCTATGTCACCGGCGCGCCGATCATTTTCATCGGCAATTATCACCTCGATCGCACCATGTTCGGGCTGGTCTTTGCCGGGCTGGCCTGTGCCTTCATCGGCGGCAGCCAGCTCAATATCTGGCTGTCGACATGGTATTCGAGCCAGAGGATTTTTCAGGTCGCGCTGATCTGCCAGACGATCATCATCGCCGTCATGCTCGCCGGCACCTGGCGAGGCTGGTACGGCCTGCCTTCGAATATCGTTTTGCTGCTCCTTTATCTGCCGTTCTGCGGCATCTCCTATCCGAATGCCGCCGCGCTGGCACTGGCGCCGTTCAACCGCAACATCGGCAGCGCCTCGGCGCTGCTCGGCTTTCTGCAAATGGTCATCGGAGCCTTCGCCTCGACCGGCGTCGGCCTGCTGCACGCCACGACGAACTTGCCGATCTATGCGGTGATGGCGGCCTCGGCCTTCGTCGGGCTCGTCCTTCTGCTCGCCAATCAGAAACGTCTGGCGGAAAGCACGCCGCCGCAAGACGACGGCGCCAGCGCCGTCACGCACTGATATCGAGATTACCGCCGAGACCGGCAGCGACGTTGGCAAGCGAATTCGCGCTCTGATCCGCGGCGCCGAGCAATTGGACGATCGACGAACCGCTGTCGGGATTGCCCATCCGCGCCAGCCTCGCCGCGACGGCGATCTGCATCTCGCCGGTCTGCGCGCCCAGTATTGCGGATGCGAGGCTGACCATATCCATGACGCGACCATTGAAGAGCACGAAGCTTAAGAACGGCTAAATCGCGGCCCTGTCGCCGATCTAACTTGCGCGCATGCGGGGCGCAGCGAGTCTCGGCGAAGGCCGTTGACTCCCGTCGCGCCGCTTGATACTAAACCATATGGTTAAGTTTCAGGAGCAAGCCCTCGACCGCACCTTCGCCGCGCTGTCGGACCCGACCCGGCGGGCTTTGGTGATGCGGCTTGCGTCCGCTCCCGATCTTTCCGTGAGCGAACTCGCCGCGCCATTCCGGATGTCGCTGCCCGCAGTGATGAAACATCTCGGCGTCCTGTCCGACGCCGGGCTGGTGATGCGCAGCAAAACCGGGCGCGTGGTCGCCTGCAAGCTGCGCGCCGAGCCGATGCGCGACGCCTTCGAGTGGCTCACGCGTTACGAACAGTTCTGGTCCGAGCGGCTTTCCAGTCTCGCCGCGTTTTTGGAGGAAGATAAGTCATGTCCACCCAAACCGCCGTCAAACCCAGTCTCACCCTCAAGCGCCACCTCAAGGCGCCCCCGCCAAAGTCTTCGCCGCCTGGATCGACCCGGAAAAAATAAAACGCTGGATGGGACCGGGCGAAGGCAAGGCGCTGAGCGCCGAATGCGACGCGCATGTCGGCGGCCGCTATCGCTGGGTGATGAAGAGCCCTGACGGTGAGGTCCACGACGTTGGCGGGGTCTATCGCGAAATCATCCCGAACGAGAAGCTGGTTTTCACCTGGGCCTGGAAATCGACGCCGGAACGCGAGTCGGTGGTCACCGTGCTACTCAAGCCCGATGGTGACGGCACGCTGCTGACGGTGACGCACGAGCAGTTCTTCGACGAAGACGCGCGCGATCGCCACCAGCACGGCTGGAACGGTGCGCTCGACAAGATGGAAAAATTTCTGTCGTGAGATTCGCGGCTTTGACATGAAGCTCGCCCACAATAGCCACCTCACCTTTTCGCGCTGGAGTGAACCATGACCACGACAAACGGCAAGTTCTACTGGAACGAACTGATGACGCGCGATGTCGAACGCGCCAAGAAATTCTATGCCGATACGCTCGGCTGGAGTTTCGAGGCCATGCCGATGCCTGGCGGCGGCGGCACCTACTGGATCGTCAAGGTCGGCGGCGAATCGGCCGCTGGAATATTCGACATCAGCGCGCCTGAGTTCGGTCCGGTTCCGGAAAGCTGGATGGCTTACATCGCTGTCGACGACGTCGATGCGCGCGTCAGAAAGGCGACCGCCGCCGGCGCAAGACTGATGAAGCCGATCTTCGACGTGCCCGGCGTTGGCCGCATCGCCATCCTGATGGAGCCCGGCGGAGCCGGCATCGGCTGGATCACGCCGGCGAGTTGATCAGAACTCTCTGGCGGCGCCATCGATACAAAAGTGACATACCGGGAACCCAAATCCGCCTCATGCTGCGAATAATTCACGTCTCAGCTGCGAGCGGGCGGGGGAATCGATTCAACCAAGGAGACCATCATGAAGCTTTATGGCTTTTCCGCCTCACCGAATACCTGGAAGGCGCGCGCGCTGGCCGCATATCTGAAAATGCCGCTCGAATTCGAATTCGTCGATCTGCTGAAAGGCGCGCAGCAAGCGCCGGCGTATCTGGCGCTCAATCCGACAGGACGCACGCCCACTTTGGTCGACGGCGATTTCAAGCTCTGGGAATCAAACGCCATCCTGCAGTATCTCGCCAGCAAGACCCCGACGCCACTCTATCCGAATGACGCACGCAGCCGCGCCGACATCACCCGCTGGCTGTGCTGGGACCTCGCGCACTGGGGCGCGCAAGCCTGTCAGCCGCTGATCTTCGAGAACCTGGTGAAGAAGTTCGTCAACATGGGCCCGCCCGACGCCGCCGCTGTCGCCAAGGCAAATGAGGCTTTCAACAAGGAAGCCAAAATGCTGGATGCTCATCTGGCGAAGCAGAAATACCTGATCGGCGATATGCTGACTGTTGCAGATTTTGCGGTCGCGGCCCCGCTGTTCCACGCTGAGGGCGGGCAGATACCGCTCGGCTCCTACGCCAACATCCGCGGCTGGTTCCAGCGCGTGTCCGCGCTGCCGTGCTGGGGTGAGACCGCACCGCAAATGCAGGCTGCGGCGTAGTAGCAGGATAGCCGATGAAGGGCGCGCCGCTCCAGTCGTGGACGGCGCGCCCTTTTATTTGGTCGTCTGGACGAACACGACGTCGAGGTCGAAACTGCCGTCGGCGCCGATGTTGAAATAGCGCGTCACGTTTTCGGACATGGCGTGTTGCAGGGCGCGGATCGCGTCGCATTGCAGCTTCGGCGTATTCATTCTCTCGACCCAGACCTGGAACATCAGGCGGATCCGATGCCGCCGCGTCGCCGTGCAGACGAGGCCCGAGCGCGCGATCGCCGCATCCCATTCGGCGCGCGAGTAGCTGCGCACATGCGAGGGGTCGCGCAGCAGCTCGACACTTTGCAGATAGGTGTCGAACAGCGGCACACCCGGGCAGACGCTGTCGACGAATGCGGCAACGCCTCCGGGTTTGAGCACGCGGGCCGCTTCGCGCAGGCCCGCGTCGAAATCCCACCAATGATGGGCGCTGTACCGGCTGAAGACGAAGTCGAAGGTCGCATCCGCGAACGGCAGCGTCTCCACCATGCCCTTTTCGGTCTCGATGTTGTTGAGGCCCCGTTCCCGGGCCGCATGCGCGACCACATCGAGCATCTCGGCGGAAAGGTCGTAGGCGACGACGCTGCCGGCGTGTGGAGCCACCGCAAAGCTGACGTGTCCGCCACCGCAGCCGAGGTCGAGCACGCGCGCCTCGGGTCTGCCGCGGACCAGATCCGCAAGCGCCTCCAGGTCGGCGCCTTGTGCGTGCACGGCACTCGTCAGATAGGCCGCAGCGCGCGTACCGAATTGCTGGCCGAGCAACGCCTCATGAGACCGCTCTTGCATCGCATTTCTCCTTGACCGTTGGGCACGAACCCGCATGGCATACTGCGCGCGGAAAACTGGTATAAGTAGGCACGTATTATCCTGGTATAAAAGCCACCATGATAGCCATCCGATCCGCCGAACAACGCCGCGCCCTGGGCGATTTCGTGCGGGCGCAACGCGAGCGCACCGCACCGGAATCGCTCGGTCTGCCGCCTGGCAGCCGCCGCCGCACGCCGGGGCTGCGGCGCGAGGAGTTGGCGCAGCTTTGCGGGCTCAGCACCACCTGGTTCACCTGGATCGAACAAGGCCGCGACGTTTCGGTTTCACCCGGCGCGCTGGCGCGTCTGGCGAAAGTCTTGCGGCTCGGCCGCGCCGAGCGCGCCTATCTGTTCGATATCGCCGGCAAACGCGATCCCGACCAGGCGGCGGACGCCGCGGACGCCTTCATTGCGCCTGCCGTTCTGGCGTGCGTCGAGGCGATCCGTTCGCCCGCTTACATTCTCGATCGCACCTGGACGGCGCGAAGCTGGAACCCGGCGGCGCAGGCATTTATTCGCCGGCTGGCTCGATGCCCCCGCCGAGCATCGCTACAATCTCCTGCGCTTCATTTTTCTCACCCCATCGGCGCGGACCCTGATCTGCGATTGGGAAGCGCGAGCGCGCCGCGTCGCCGCCGAGTTTCGTGCCGCCTGCAGCGCCCATTTCAACGATCCGGCGCTGCGGGCGCTGATCGCGGAACTGCGCGAGGCAAGCCGCGAATTCGTGCAGTTCTGGGAACAGCATGGCGTTCTCGGCCGCGAAGGCGGCGAACGAACGTTCAATCACCCGCGCGACGGCTTTGTCCGCTATGAGCAGGTGACGTTTGACCTCGCCAGCCAGTCGGACGTGAAACTGACGATGCTGGTCGCACCGCAATGAACCGACCCGCGACCCCACGCGTCTAACCCTCGACGCGAGGGGATGCAGGGGATGCCTGTTCAATATCTTGCGCTTGTGCTTCCGGTTGCGGCGATCGCCCTCGGCGTTGTCTTTGCAATTAAATCGGCGGCATTGCGCCGGCAATCGTTGGCGAGCGCCAAATGGCCCACGGTCACGGGCAAAATTCTCGGCTCGCGGATCGACATTGCAATCGTCGACAACAGCACCACCGTCGAGGATGAGGAGAGGTCGGGACGCCGGTATGTTCGTCCCGACGAGGAGGTCAGCACCGCCTGCGTCCGTTATGCGTATCGCGTCGGCGACAAGGATTATCAAAGCACGCGGCTCTATATCGGGCGTCCGGTATTCTACGGCAGTTCCGTCGTGGCCGCGGCGACCGCCGCCAAGTACCAGCCGGACGCGCGGGTGCCGGTCTATTACAATCCGGACAATCCCGCCCAGGCCGTGCTCGAGCCGTTGAATTTTGCCAACGCCAAGCTGGCGCTCGGCGCCGCGGTCGGCTTTGGCAGTTGCGGGCTATTGGCCCTGCTCGCGCTGCTAAACATCCAGTGAGCAACGCCGATGATCGTCCCCTACGTGATCGCCGGGGTGTGTTTGCTGCTCGCCACCGGCTGTGCCCAGGGCGTGTTTCACTGGTGGCGTCGGGCGCGCATGATGGCGCGCTGGCCGACAGTCAAAGGCAAGATCGCGTCATCGTGGTCGATGCTTGACGGCGAGCCATTCAAATACGACTACGCGGTCGGCGGCCGCAACTATGTCGGACATCGCATCTTCTGGTCAGCCGGCGGAACGAGCACCGCCGACGCAACGGCGCAAGAGATCGCCGAGAAATATCCGCCCGGTGCGGACGTGACGGTTTTCTATGATCCGGAACGTCCGGCCACCGCGGTGCTGGAGCCGCGCAGCATGCAGAACGCAGCGACATCGCTGGCGTTCGCGCTGGCCTTCGGATTTTTAGGATTGGTCTTTCTGGGAGCCGCGCTGCGCTGACGCGCGCGGCGATCCAGGACGATCGTCGGCGAAATTATTTGACGGATTTATCTGGTCGGCACCGGCTTGTCGCCGCGGTAATCGTAGAAGCCGCGCTGCGTCTTGCGGCCGAGCCAGCCGGCCTCGACGTATTTCACCAAGAGCGGACACGGCCGGTATTTCGAGTCGGCCAACCCCTCGTGCAGCACCTGCATGACCGACAGGCAGGTATCGAGCCCGATGAAATCGGCAAGCTCCAGCGGCCCCATCGGATGGTGCGCGCCGAGCCGCATCGCGGTGTCGATCGCTTCGACGTTGCCGACGCCTTCGTAGAGCGTGTAGATCGCCTCGTTGATCATCGGCAGCAGAATGCGATTGACGATGAAGGCGGGGAAATCCTCCGACACCGCGATCTGTTTGCCGAGCTTGCTGATGAACTGTTTGGTGGCTTCGAAGGTGGCGTCGTCGGTGGCGATGCCGCGGATCACTTCGACCAGTTCCATCAGCGGCACCGGATTCATGAAATGAATGCCGATGAAGCGTTCCGGGCGATCGGTCGCAGCGGCAAGCCGCGTGATCGAGATCGACGAAGTATTGGTGCCGACGATGGCCTCGGGCTTGAGCGCCGGGCACAGCGTGGCGAATACCTTGCGCTTGACCTCTTCCTTCTCGGTCGCCGCCTCGATGACGAGATCGCAGTCGCCAAGTTCGTCGACGGTCTTGGCCGCGGTGATGTGCTTGAGCGCGGTCTGCCGCTGCTCCTCGCTGATGCGCTGGCGGCTCACCTGGCGCGCCAGATTGCCGCTGATCGTGGCCATTCCCTCGGTGATGCGTTCGGGCGCGATATCGTTGAGCATCACATGCAGGCCGGACAGCGCGCACACATGGGCGATGCCATTGCCCATCTGACCGGCGCCAACCACGCCGATCTTGCGTATCGGATGCACTGTCTGTTCCGTCCGCGCCGAACGCGCCACCGGTCGCTCCCTGACGTCACTCATGCCCCGGCGCCCCTTGTACGACGATCCGCCCGAATGTTCCACACGGCGGCCCGCCAAAATTCGACCATGGTCAACGCTTCACCTTGCCAAGTTCATCCGCCAGTTCCGGCAACACCTGGTAGAGATCGCCAACAAGGCCGTAATCGGCGACCTGAAAGATTGGCGCCTCTTCGTCTTTGTTGATGGCGACGATCACCTTCGAGTCCTTCATGCCGGCGAGGTGCTGGATGGCGCCCGAAATGCCGACCGCGATATACAGATCCGGCGCCACAACCTTGCCGGTCTGGCCGACCTGCCAATCGTTCGGCGCGTAGCCGGCGTCGACCGCCGCGCGCGATGCGCCGACCGCCGCGCCGAGCTTGTCGGCCACCGGTTCAATATATTTGGTGAAGTTCTCGCGGCTTTGCATCGCCCGGCCGCCCGAAATGATGATCTTGGCCGAGGTCAACTCCGGCCGCTCCGACTTCGACAGTTCCTCGCCGGCAAATTGTGACAGGCCGGGATCGGCGGCGCCTGATACCGTTTCGATCGGCGCCGATCCGCCGGCGCCCGCCGGCTGGAACGCCGCAATGCGGATGGTGAGCACCTTTTTGGCCTCGGTGGAACGCACCGTCTGGATTGCGTTGCCCGCATAGATCGGACGTTCGAAGGTATCAGGCGCCACCACCTTGCTGACATCGGAAATCTGCATGACGTCGAGCAGCGCCGCGACCCGCGGCATGTAATTTTTTCCCGCCGTCGTGGCCGGCGCCACGATCGCCTCGTAGGGACCGGCAAGCGATACGATCAGCGCCGCAATCGGCTCGGCCAGCATATGCTGGTAGGCCGGAGCCTCGGCGAGCAGCACCTTGGCGACGCCATCAAGTTTCGCAGCAGCTTCCGCGACCGGCCGGCATCCCTGCCCCGCGACCAGCACATGCACCTCGGCGCCAATCTCCTTGGCGGCGGTCAGCGCCTTGGCGGTCGAGTCTTTCAGCGCGGCATTGTCGTGTTCGGCGATCAGAAGAGTTGGCATTGGATTTCCCGTTAACGCGTCATTCCGGGGCGCGGACGCAATCCGCGAGCCCGGAATCCATAATCACGGAACGGCGCCAAATTGGTCGGACGGTGACTATGGATTCCGGACAGCCGCTTCGCGGCTTCCGGAATGACGTTTGAATTTGCGGCAATCATTCAGATCGCCCCCGCCTCGTTTTTCAGCTTGTCGATCAGCTCGGCCACGGTCTTGACCTTGACGCCGGCTTTGCGCGAGGGCGGCTCGGACGTTTTGACCACTTCGAGTCGCGGCTTGATGTCGACGCCATAATCGGCGGGCGTCTTGTCGTCGATCGGCTTTTTCTTCGCCCTCATGATGTTCGGCAGCGACGCATAGCGCGGCTCGTTCAAGCGCAGATCGGTGGTGACGATCGCGGGCATTTTCAGTTTCACGGTCTGCAAGCCGCCGTCGACCTCGCGCGTGACCGCGAGCGCCTCGCCGTCGAGCGCAACCTTGGACGCAAAGGTACCCTGCGGCCATCCGAGCAACGCCGCCAGCATCTGGCCGGTCTGGTTGCAGTCGTCGTCGATCGCCTGCTTGCCCAGGATAATGAGGCCCGGCTGTTCGGCGTCCGCGATGGCTTTGAGGATTTTTGCCACGGCGAGCGGCTCGATCGGCCCGTCCGCCTTGACCAGGATGCCGCGATCGGCGCCCATCGCCAGCGCGGTTCGGATGGTCTCGCCCGCCTGCTGCGGACCGATCGACACGGCGACGATCTCGGTCGCCTTGCCGGCTTCCTTCAGCCGGATCGCTTCCTCGACGGCGATCTCGTCGAACGGATTCATCGACATCTTGACGTTGGAAAGTTCGACGCCCGACCCGTCCGCCTTGACGCGGATCTTCACATCTTTGTCGATTGCCCGTTTCACGGGCACCAGTATTTTCATGGTTTCTGCCTGCCGCCTCGGTCAATCAATCACCGGCTATGCTGCGGTGCGGGACCCTAATGGCCGTGACGGCGCAGTGTCAACGTGGCGGAACCGGCGGCGGCAGGTGGCCGTGATAGCCATGCTGCTCGGCCTGCGCTTCCACGAGCGGCAGTTGGGTACATTCGAACAGGCGGGTACCAGGCGGCCGCAGCAGCAGGAACAACACGGCGCCGGTGACCAGACCGCCGACATGGGCCCAGTAGGCGATGCCCTCCTGGTTGCGGCTCGCGGCTTCGATGGCTTGCCAGATGGCCCAGCCACCGATCACCCAGAATGCCCGCACCCGCAGCGGGATGAGACCGAGCAGGACGGTTACCTTCTCGCACGGCCGATACATCAGATAGGCGGCGATCACGCCCGCGACAGAACCCGAAGCGCCGATCAGCAGGACCGGTGCGCCCGGCGCACTGAGCACGAAAGCAACCCGGCGCCGACGCCGGAGGCAAGATAGAACGCAAGGAAGCGCCAGTGGCCGATCAACTCCTCGATGTCGTCGCCGAACACGAACAGAAAGATCATGTTGCCGAATACGTGCATGAAATTGGCATGCAGAAACTGGTAGGTGATGAGCGTCAGCACCGCGGGCACTGCGCCGGCGGCGGTTCCGCTGGTGAACGCGGCCGGGATCAGCCCGGTGAGGCGATCGGTCTGCTCCATCTCCTGCGGGCCGGTGCCGATCTGGAGGAAGAACACGGCGAAATTCATCACGATCAACGACCACATCACGTAAGGCGGCTTCGGCCACTTGAACGGATTGTGGTCCCAGATCGGCATCACCATGGCTTGGCCCCCAAATCCGTTCGCGTGTGTGCGGTCAGCGATTGCGGCCCGGCGCCCACAGCACGTCGCGCGCGCCTTTGTCGTTGGCATAACGGCTGGCGACGAACAGATAATCGGACAGGCGATTGAGATATTTCAGGACCGCAGGCGTGACGCTTTCGTCCGGCTGATCGTTAAGCTCCGCGACCAGCCGCTCGCCGCGCCGGCATACCGTGCGGGCGAGATGCAGATAGGCCGCGGCGGCGCTGCCACCCGGCAGCACGAACGACCGCAGCGGCGCCAATTCGGCATTGAGCCGGTCGATCTCGCTTTCGAGCCAGTTCACTTGGTTATCAGTCGCCGTCAGCCGCTCGCCGCCCGGCCCTTTGCCTTTGCCCGGCATGGTGAGATCGGCGCCGAGGTCGAACAGATCGTTCTGGATGCGCGCCAGTGCCGCATCGAGCGCGGCGTCACCCGCCGTATGCAGCCGGGCGATGCCGAGCGTGGCGTTGGTTTCATCGAGCGTGCCATAGGCGGCGACGCGCAGATCGTATTTCTTGCGCCGCTCGCCGGTGCCGAGCGCGGTGGTGCCGTCGTCGCCGGTGCGGGTGTAGATGCAATTCAATACGACCATGCTGGCCTCGCAATACCGCCGGCAAGCTTGCGCCAGCATCTCACGCCGAAGCAAGGGAGCACATTTCAGGACAGGATTTAAAGGGCGAAATAGCGCCGCTTAAAACGTGTAGCCGACACGCAGACCGTAATCGTTGATACCGGGGTTGCGGGTGGCAGCGCCCATGCCGTCGCATTCGGTTCCGAAGATGCCGTGACCGTTCGACTGATGGTCGAACGTGAACATGACTTTCCAATGTTCGGACATCTTGTATCCCAGCGATCCGCCGTCGTGAAACATGTACCGGCAACCCAAGCCGGAATGCCCCGGCGGCGGATTGTTCAGATAGCCGTTATGCAGGTCGGCATCGAGAAATGCCTCGGCAAAGAAATGCCGCGGCAACGGAATGGTCCACAGCGCGCCCGCATAGACCGCGCTGGTGCGGCCTTCGAGATTAAGAAGACCCCCGACGTTGGCGCGCGGCATGAACACGCTCCACCACGAGTCCTGGAAGAACGGCAGGCGGGGCGTCACGAATTCGCCGTTGAGGTCGTAAGTGCCCTGCTCGGCGCCGCCGACGCCGTGGGCAAAACCGCCGAAGCGAAATTCGAACCCCTCGGGGTCGTAGACCATGGGTTGGACGGTCGCGGGTGCGGTCGGCGGGATATAGGCGGGCGTCGGAGCGGCCGGCAAATCGGCGCTGAGGGCAGGACCCAGTGTTACAAGCGCAGCGAACACCGCACCGACCTACCGACCACTGACGCACTACGCTGAACGGACCACGCCGTCATGCTTGAGCCCCCTGACACAGGCTGCATCGTAACCCAATTTCGCTGCCGCGACATGCCCGCGCTTCGCGCCGGGGGTAAATATCGCCGGGAATTCCGGACAATAATAACGGCTGTTGCGTCGAGGCCACATGATTTGCGGCCAAAAATCGGCAAAGCGGGTCAAAATGGGACAGCGGCGCGGCTCGTCGGTGGCCGGTCGCTTCGCACGCGCCAATCCCTCACTTACCCATGATCCAGACCGCCAGCATGATGACCACGATGGCGACGAATTGCAGCAGGACGCGCAGCCGCATCAGCTTCTGCGAGGTCCAGGGCGAGCCGCCGCGCATCATGTTGATGAGGCCGAGCAGCAGCACCAGGGCGACGGCGCCGACCGCGATCGGGACCGCGACATGCGACATGAAGTATGACATCGGCGCAATCTAGCCCGGCTTGAACACGGGCGAAACCCGGAATGACGCGGGCGGGTCCATGCGCTAAGACAGCGCCGCAATCGTAGAGGACCCGCAATGATTATCGACTTCCAGCACCATTTCACGCCGCGCGAACTGATCAAGGACGACCCGGGCGACCGCCTGGTGCTCAATTACGACGCGCTGGGAGCGCCGAGCTATACGGTGCATTCGCTGCTCTACGATCTCGACGAGCATGTCGCGATGATGGATCTGGCCGGCATCGACGCCGCCTGGCTGACCAGCGCGGCCGGCATGTGCGCCGATCTCGAGACCTCGAAATTCATCAACGACAAGGCCAAGAAGGCCGAGCGCGACTATCCCGGCCGCTTCATCGGCGCCGCGCACGCGCACCCGCTTGGCGGCGCCGCCGCGTTCAAGGAACTCGCCCGCTGCCGCCACGAGCTCGGTTTCCAGGGCGTGACCATCTGCTCAGAATTCGACGGCAAATGGATCGACGATCCGGCGATCGAGCCGTTCTGGAACGAGGTCGAGAAGCTCGGCCTGTTCGTGTTCGTGCACCCGGCGCTCAAGCTCAATCAGGCGCAGCAGTTCGACGCCTACGACACCGCGCGCGGCGTCGGCCGCGAATTCTCGCTGATCATGGCGACGATCCGGCTGATCAATTCCGGCGTGTTCGACCGCCATCCCGGGCTGACCGTGCACATGGCGCATCTCTCCGGCGGCATCGCCGGCATGCTGTCGCGCATCCGCTCGTTCCAGGACAAGACGTTCTGGGGCACCGCCGGCAATCCGCGCCACGGCGTCACGCCGAAGCACGACTTCGACTATTACATCCGCCACAACCTGGTGTTCGACACCGCGGGCTTCGCCGGCGGCATTGGCGCGGTAAAGGCGGGGCTGTGCGAAATTCCGGCGGCGCGCATCGTGTTCGCCACCGACTATCCGCAGGAAATCCGCAAGCGCGAGATCGTGCGCGACTTCGTCAAGGAGATTCGCGCGCTCGGCGCCGACGGCGAACGCATCCTGTCCGGCAATGTCGGGCTGTTGTTCAAGGAGCCGGTCAAGGCTCACGCATAGGCAAGCCGCGCGCGGCGGCGCAGCAGCATCCACAGCACGATGGCGCCGTTGACCGCGTTCCAGCCGAGCCCGTTGAAGAACGCGGCGCGGTACGAGCCGGTCAGGTCGAAGATATAGCCCGACAGCCAGCCGCCCAGCGCCATGCCGAACAGGCTCGCCATCAGGATGATGCCGATGCGCGCGCCGGCCTCCTTGGGCGGAAAATATTCGCGCACGATGATGGCGTAGCTCGGCACGATGCCGCCCTGGAACAGGCCGAACACCGCGGAGATGACGTAGAGAGAAACCAGCGCGTCATCCATCAGATAAAGCAACAGCGCGACGCCCTGCAGCGCCGAGCCGAGCATCAGCGTCGGCAGCCCGCCGATGCGGTCGGCGATGAATCCCGAACCGATGCGGCCGACGATGCCGAACGCCATCATCAGCGCCAGCATGTCGGCGCCGCGCGCGACGCCGTAACCGAGATCGCCGCAATAGGCGACGATGTGAACCTGCGGCATCGACATCGCCACGCAGCAGCAGACTGAAGCCAGCGCCAGCAGCGTCTGCAGCGCGCCCGGCGACAGGCCGAGCGATGCGGGCGAGCCGGTGCGGATCGCCGCGCTCGCGCCGGCGCAGCGCGGCGGGCGCGCGCCCGCGCAACGCCGCAACGCCGATGAGCAGCATCGCCGCGCCGCAGCCGAGGCCGATCCACGCATGCGTGGCGCGCCAGCCGTAATGCGCGATCGCCGCCTGCACGAGCGGCGGCCACAGCGCGCCGGCGATGTAATTGCCGGACGAGCACAAGCGTCACCGCCGCGCCGCGGCGGCGCACGAACCAGTTCGAGATATCGGCCATCAGCGGGCCGAACGTCACCGAGCTGCCGAAGCCGATCAGCGCCTGCGCCAGCGCGAACATCACGAGGCCGCCGGCGCTCGCGGCGCCCAGATAGCCGATGCCGAGCGCCAGCGCGCCGACAGCGAGCGGCGCCAGAACGCCGAAGCGGTCGAGCAGCCGGCCCATGATCACGCCGCCGAGCGCAAAGCCGATCATCGTCAGCGTGAAGGGCAGCGAGGCTTGCGCCCGCGCCACGCCGAATTCGGCCTGCACGGCGGGCAGCGCCACCACCACCGACCACATGCCGACGCCGCCGACGGTCGACACCAGCATGGTGGCGCCAAGGCGCAACCACGCCTGTGCGGAGTCGGGCGCAGGGTCTTTGATGGATCTGGGAGTCCCGGGCGATTCCATCGGGCGACATTTAATGCCGCCCTCGGACAGCGTCAATCCGTACTGGCATCGTCATTGCGAGCGGAGCGAAGCAATCCAGTCTGAAGCACCGAACTGGATTGCTTCGTCGCTTACGCTCCTCGCAATGACGAACATATCAGTTCGACCCATCCAACAGCCGCCGCGCGATCACCTGCGCCTGAATTTCGGCCGCGCCCTCGAAAATATTGAGGATGCGGGCATCGCAAAGAATCCGCGACACCGGAAACTCGACCGCGAAACCGTTGCCGCCGTGGATCTGCACGGCATTGTCGGCCGCCGACCAGGCGACGCGCGCGGCCAGAAGCTTCGCCATGCCGGCTTCCAGATCGCAGCGCCGCCCGGAATCCTTCTGCCGCGCCGCGTAGTAGGTGAGCTGGCGCGCCATCATGATCTCGACCGCCATCATGGCGAGCTTGTCGGCGACGCGCGGAAAATGCGCGATCGGCATGCCGAACTGCACGCGGCTTAACGCGTAAGCGAGCCCCTGCTCCATCGCGGCCTGCGCCACGCCGATGGCGCGCGCCGCGGTCTGGATGCGCGCCGCCTCGAACGTCGCCATCAGTTGCTTGAAGCCCTGCCCCTCGGCGCCGCCGAGCACATTCTGCGCACCGACTGCAAAGCCGTCGAACGCGATCTCGTATTCCTTCATGCCACGATAGCCGAGCACCTCGATCTCGCTGCCCGACATGCCGGCGACCGGAAACGGCTCGGCGTCGGTGCCGCGCGGCTTTTCGGCGAGCAGCATGGACAGCCCGCGATAGCCGCTCTCTGCCGGATTGGTGCGCACCAACAGCGTCATCAGATCGGCACGCACCGGATGCGTGATCCAGGTCTTGTTGCCGTAGACCTTGTAGGCATCGCCCTCGCGCACCGCGCGCGTCTTCAACGACGCCAGGTCGGAGCCGGTATTGGGCTCGGTGAACACCGCCGTCGGCAGCACTTCGCCGGACGCGATCTTCGGCAGCCATTGTTGCTTCTGCTCCGCCGTGCCGCTGCCGAGAATGAGTTCGGCGGCGATCTCGGACCGCGTGCCGAGACTGCCGACCCCGATATAGCCGCGCGACAGTTCCTCGGAGACGACGCACATCGACTCCTTGCCGAGTCCGAGGCCGCCGTAGTCCTCCGGAATGGTGAGGCTGAAGACGCCGAGCTCGGCCATCTTGGCGATGACGTCGAGCGGGATGTACTCGTTGTTCAGGTGCCAGGCCTGCGCGTGCGGCACCACCTTGTCGTCGGCGAATTTGCGCATCTCCTCGCGGATCGCCTCGAGCGTGTCGTCGAGCCCGCAGGCGCCGATCGTCGCTTGCTGGGTGTCGCGCATCAGTTCGGCGAGCCGCGCCCGGTGCGGCGCCGTGTTGCCGTCGGCGATCAGCGCTTCGACCGCGCCGATCATCCGCGCCGCCGCGGTCGCCAGGCTAAGTCCGAGATCGGCCGGGCGCGCGATCTCGCCCTGGCTCATCGGGATGCCGCCGAACATCTGCGCCAGGTATTCGCCGGCGCCGATGCGGATCAGGAGTTCCTCGGTCTCGCCGAGACCGCCCGCCTCGACCATGCGCTCCGCATAGCCGGCAAGCTGCCGGATCGCCTCCACATAGGTCGCGTACCAGGCGAGCCCATGGGCGGCGCGCTGCTCCCGGTCGAGCGCCTTCGGATCGGGCCGGCCGTCCCGAATGACGCGGCTGGCGACCGCCAGCCGGGCGTCGGCGAAGAGCCCCTCCGCGGCCGTAACTGCCTGTTTCAGCGTGGTAATCAGTTCGGGGCTTGCGGCCACGGCGAGCAGCGCCAAGCGGCATGATGGCTCCAGCGAAAATCGAACGGGCCCCGGGCGCGTCAAGCTTACCCTTGCGGTGCAGCAAAGCCAACGCGGGGGTGGTCCTTTTGCCCTATCCGGCGGCAGTCAAAGGCGTTCACGCAGCTCAATCGATTGCGCGCGCCCGTAGGGGCGCCCCTTGTGGGCGCCCTCAGGGGAGCCGGATCGAGGGCGGCCACGGGGCCGCCCGGCTGACGGCGGGCGGCCTGCCCGCGTCACAGCGTCTTCAGCGGAAAACCCCTCAAAGTCTTGCCAAATCTTAACCAATTTCCGCTTTGCTGGAGCCCGCTACCGCGGCATGGGGACTGCCGCGACCGCACAACACCCGCCCGGTAGATCGAATGTCAATTCGCCAGGTCTTCGACAAATTGTCGGTTCGCGCCCGCGTCGCCGCGCTCGGCGTCGTGCCGATCATCGGCTTTCTCGCCTATGGGATCGCCTACATGGCGAGCGACATCGAGGTCGGCCGCGCCTTCGACAGCGTGCGCCGCGACAACGCCGTGGTCGATGCCAGCAGCGATCTCAAGACCGGACTCTTGACGATGCGGCTCGCCACCGTGACGTTCGTCACCCATCCCAGCGACGGCGAGGTCAAAGCCTTCGATCAGGGCCAGCAGGCGGCGATGAAATCGCTCGACCGCATCGAAGCGACCCTGACGTCTTCGCAGCAGGACGTGATCACGCCGCTGCGCATCACCATCCGCGACCTGAAGACTAGCTTCGACAGCCTGGTCAGCGCCCAGCGCGCGCTCGGTTTCAACGAAACGCAAGGCACGACCGCCGATCTGATCGCCGCCAGCGCCGCGATCGAACACATCATCAGCAACGAACTGACCTGGGTCGGCGATCACGATTCGGCGAGGCTGCTGGAATCGCTGCTCACCATGCGGCGCTACGAAGTCGAATACCGGTTGAGCCGCCTGCGCTTCTCGATGCAGCCCACGATGCAATCAGCCGCGCCGGGCGCCGAGCAGCACTTCCTCGACGAAGTCAAACACTTCAACGCCATCTTCGACTCGGTCGACGGCCCGCCGGCCGCCAAGCAGAAACTCAACAAGGCGGTGCAGAATTACAGCTACACATTCGCCCAGTGGGTCGCCAATACCGACAACGTCGAGCCGCTGCTCTCGCTGATCGATCACGATACCGAGAGCGTGCTGCCCGAAGCCGACAAGCTCATCGCCGCCGCGCAGAACAATGCCGAGGCCGCCGCCAATACGCTGGCTGCATCGCGCGCCCGCACCCAATGGATCATCGCCTGGGTCGGCTTCGCCTTTGTCATGCTCGGGCTGGTCGCCGGCTGGCTGATCGGCCGCTCGGTGACGACGCCGCTCGAAGGACTGGCGCAAGTGATGAAGCGGCTCGCCGGCGGCGACACCACCGCGCGCATCCCCGCCACCGATTCCGCCCACGAGACCGGCGCCATGGCGCGCGCCGTGGTGGTGTTCCGCGACAACATGATCGAGCGCGAGCGGCTGGCCGGCGTGCAGGCCGACGCCATTGCGGCGCGCGAGCAGCGCGCTGAATCCATCGCCGCCATGATCGGGCAATTCCGCACCTCGGTCGAAGCCGCGCTCGCCCGGCTGCGCGAATCCGCGGGCCGGCTCGAAAGCGCATCGAGCGGCCTCAACCAGGCGGCCGATGCGGTCACCGCCGAAGCGCACTCCGCCGAGACGCGCGTCGGCGCGGCCTCCGTCAACGTCACCACGGTGGCGAGCTCGATCGAGGAGCTTGCCGCTTCGATCGGCGAGATCGCCACGCAGGCCTCGAAATCCACCGAAGTCGCAAGCCGCGCCGTCGCCGAGTCCAAGCGCACCGTCAACACCATGTCGGAGCTGGGCAGCGCCGCCAACCGCATCGGCGAAGTGATCGGCCTCATCCAGGCGATCGCCGGCCAGACCAACCTCTTGGCGCTCAACGCCACCATCGAGGCGGCGCGGGCGGGCGAAGCCGGCCGCGGCTTCGCGGTGGTCGCCTCCGAGGTCAAATCGCTCGCCGCGCAAACCGCGCGCGCGACCGAGGACATCGCCGCGCAGATCGGCTCGATCCAGTCGGCCACCGCCGACGCCGCGCAGGCGATCGAGCAGGTGTCGTCGATCATCGACGACATGTCGATGATCGCCTCCACGGTCGCCGCCACCGTCGAGGAACAGAACAACGCCGTGTCGTCGATCGCCGAAGGCGTCAACCGCGCCTCGGTCGAAGCCCGCAACGGCGCCGAATCGATGAGCCGCGTCGCCGGCGCCTCGACCGGCGCCCGCTCAACCGCCGCCGACGTCAAGGCGCTGGCCGACGCGCTCTCGGTCGAAGCCGAAAGCCTGCAAGGCGAAGTGCGGCGCTTCCTGGCGGACGTGCAGGCGGCGTAGGGGCGATTTCACTTACTCGCTATCGCAAGGTTATTGCCTAGGCGTTGCCAGTCTTATTTTCTCGTCATTGCCGGGCTTGACCCGGCAATCCATCTCCCCAGCGTCGGCGGAGCGTCACCGCCACTCGTCCTCGGGAATTTCGGCAAGCTTCGCCAGATGCCGCAATAGTCCGGTTTTCAGCCGTTGATTGCCGTGAATGGGAATTGACAGGCGAACGACGCTACCTGCCTGCCGTAGATATGGTGACTGCCGCTCACCCGAAGTAATTGCCAGCCGCGTCGCTCAACAATCTGCGCAAATTCACGACCGGAGATCGCTTTCATATGGCGATTTCGAGAACGCGTTCCTTGCCGTCCCTTTCGGGAGCCGCCACATCAACTGCGAGGCAGCCTTCAATTGCTTCGTGCAGATTATGCATCAGCTCTTCCATGGTTTCGCCCTGCGTGGCGCAACCCGGAATGGCGGGGACTTCGGCCCAGAAGCCACCCTCCTCTGCCTCGTGCACGACAACCTTGGTTTTCATTTTTGGCCTCCAAAGACCGAACTGAAAATACGGCGCCCATGCTGGAATTCAAGCCAGTGGCACGCGCGTTCGCCGATCCGCCATAGCCTCTACCTCACGCCGCGTCCGTGGGCCGCACGCGCCGGCTGATCTCCACACCATGGTCGCGCTCGATCACCGCGATATCGTACTGGCTTTGCAGGTCGAGCCAGAACTGCGGCCGATTGCCGAAATAGCGGCCAAGGCGGACGGCAGTATCGGTGCTGATGGCGCGTCGGCCGTTCACAATATCGGTGATACGACGTGCGCGATGACCGCAATGGCGTCCGCTTCGCTGTCCGAAACTCCGAGGCTAGCCCTTTGATTTTTTTTGCTTCTTTGCCTGCTTCATGGCCGGCGTGAGATTAGTACTGCCTGTTTTCTTCTTCCTGGCATCACGCCGTTCGCGGGCGGCATCGGACGATATGCCCAACTCAGCGCTCGTAAAACAATTTGCCGAAATATCCTGATAGAGCGCGTCGAGTTGCGGGGTGAGCGCCAAAAGTGCGGCAATCCTCTGGATCATTGCACGGAACCAATGCCGTTCGTCATTGGTAATCGGCTTGCCGTCGCACCGATCCGCCTGACGATAACCAAGCCACTTTTTTAGAACGGGATATCCAGCCAACTGATAAGTCCACACCGCCTCCGGAACATTCCGAAAAAACGCGGTGTCATTAATAAAGATGTCGCCGGTCCGATCTCCCCATGCAGTTGTATATAAGGTATCAGGCTTTTCCTCTTCCATGAACGCGCGCGGCTTCCAGCGCCCCTTGCCGCCACCCCAATACGTTACTGTGATTTTCAAATCGTCCGCAGAAATTTGCCCGCCATCGCGACGTTGGATTGAGCCGATCGCCGCTGCACGATCGTGACCAAGTATAGCTTCAACGATGTCCTGCGCGTCACGATTTGCATCGAGAAGGCGAGCGACCCGTTCGCCCGCTTCGGCTAATTGAGCCAATAAATCTTTATTCGTCGGTATCGGCAGGTGCGCCCAGTCTGCCGATAGGGCGCTGGCATGCTCCGCTTGATATGCCGGCGTGTGCAGGATCGCAAGGGCGAGACGGAATAGTTTACCGACTAGTGCTCGCGCATCTTGGTCACGCCGTTCGCCCTGCAAACTAAGTGCGTCCCGTAACTTGCGCCACGCGTTCTCATCGATGTTGGCGTCGCGATCGGCAAAAAGACCCCCATTGTTAGTTTCGCGCGGGAAAACGACAGAGCCACGCTCATGAACATGCAGGTTTACAAGCGTGGTGGAATAGACCGGCCTTGTTTCCGATACCTTACGAGGCTCCGGAACGGTAACTAGAAACTCGTTTTGATGCAGGTTGGAGTAGAAGTCGGTGCGCGCCTCATTTAGCCACTTGTATTTGTCGCTATAGCAAATGTAACGCTGGTCAAGCGGGAACAAAAGGAATGGCGTGATAGAATTTGGCTTAAACTGGCCCTCGGACTTTAACTTTTTCCAGGCGCCCTCGGGATCATAACGCGCTCTTTTTGTAGCTATCTCGGGACACACTTTCTTCGCATCAGAAAAGGTCTTGGCGCCAAAATAAGACCGCAGACGCATTTCCAGCGCTTTACTATCTTCATCAATGATCCCACCCTCAATGCCTCTATTGTGGTTCACGCCCTGGAAGGTCACGGGGAATAGCGCGTCTAGCGTAGGCCAACTCTCGTATCCGGCGTCCTGGGTGTGAGGCGACAGCCGCCAACGGTTTTCCCGCGATGGCTTTATGGGTTTGTAGTTTGGCACCGCCGAGCCCGGAGGATTGTTCGTCTCGCCTGCAGGCAAACTCGCGATCAGATTGGCTCGCTTAGCGGCCGCAAGTCCCCAAAAGTCACGATAGAGGACCGCCGTATCTGTAGGCGCAGTCTTTGCTCCCTTACGCTTGAGCCAAGTAGCGATCGCCGTACCCGGTTGAATACCGCGCGGGTCCAATTGAGTTGTAAACGCGCTTTGATCAGCGGTTCCCGCGCCTGGTAGCCCTTGGGGGATCAGCTTACCTGTCCGGTATTTGTCCCCATTGAGGTTGTCGATCCACACTTCATGAAAGTTCGCCAGCAAGGACTGGCGCATTAATGGGTGAGAACGGCCGGTCAGATATGATGAGTTGGAAATGTATGATACGATTCCATATTGGGCTTTTTCCCCGATGCGCTCCTCAGCCATTCGGAGAAAACGGATATAAAGGTCATCGAGGAGCTGCTTACGTACCCCGTATTCCTTGTAAAGAAGGCTCTCGCCTTTTTGTTTTTTTCTCGGCTTCCCGAATTCATCGAGTTTCGTTTGTTTCGTCTTCTTGTCGACCTCAACAACCAATTCCACGCCCTTGTAGTGTGCAACTAGATCGGCCTCCTCGGCCTGCGCAACCCCCGCAAAGGCGTCATAAGGCGGATTTCCAAGTATGACGATGATTGGCGATTTCTGCTTCACGGCCTGAGACGCATCATATTCCTCGCGCATTTCCGGGAAATTTAGCTTAACGTCACCAGAGTCATGCCAGCCGGAAAGCGAGTTAGTAAGGAAAATCGCCAAGCGATCCCCTTGATCGATCTTCGCGCCAAGAGACTGAAGAAGAAGAAAAAGCTGCAATTGGGCAATCGCGAACGGCGCAGTTAAAATTTCAAATCCAATGACTCGAGCGCGAAATGCTTGGGAAAGTTCCATAGCAAGTGCCGCATCGTCGCCATCGGCCTTCACCTCTTCGGCAATGCATCGTGCCACTTCAAGAAGGTATGCGCCTGTGCCACAGCAAGGATCAAGCACAATCACTTCCGGATCGGCGAGGCCGCGCGGGCGGTTTAGTTCAGCCTTTAGCAAATAGTGGATACGCCGCACCTGGTATCGCACGATCTCCGGCGGAGTGTACCACACACCAAGTTCTTCCCGGAGTAACGGGTCGAACGATTCGAGGAATGGCTCATAAAAATACGTGATCGCGGCAATCGCTGTTTGCTCGTCGATGGTTGGAAAATTCATCCTTGTACGAAACAGTTTGCGATCGACACGATTCAACGTCGCAACGGCTCTTGCTAGATGATCCTCCAATCCCAAGTGCTTCATACGCGACGGATGACGTATGTCGTACATCAGCGCCTTAAGAAACGGAATTTGCAGATGGGTTTGGGCATCATCCGCCTCAAAGCGAGCATCGTAAGAGGCAGTTTGATCCCAAAGAATCCAGGCCGCAAACGCGCTATAAAAGAGCGTTTGGACGAGTGATGAGCGAAAGAAGCGATCCCCTTTCTCGTCTGAAACGTCGAACGCCAGGCCAAGTGCTTGCCTATAATCATCCAAGAGAGGCGCTACAGGTTTGAGGTCCTCCGGCAAAGCCAATCTGGCGACACGCGCTTGGCGAGCTAATATCTTTGCCAAGTCGGCGGGATCGGCAATCGACGCAAAGTCCGTCACTGCGCGGTCAACGATTTCGACGAGTTCGTCAATAGCGGATTGATCAACCTTCGGATGGCTCACAGATCCGGAAGCGGCAGACCAAAGATCAACGGTTTTCTCCAACTTCCGGTCGCCAGGACTTACTGGCACGCCGGGCTGGCGAACATATCCACTTCGACAAGCTAACAAGCCAAACCCACGAACGTTAGACAAAAGAACGACGCCCGTCTGCGAAAGGTAGCGCCCAATCTGATCGTTCTGGTCGGTAGATGCTGATAGCTCTTTGAGGCTCACGCCTTCGCGCTTTACCTCACCATAGACGCCTACAAACATCGCCGCATCGCCTAGGACAAAGTCCGGCATCCCCTGTCCTTCGGACGTGCTCGTCCGAACTTCGAACGGCAACCCGCTGTCCTTCAATATTGCGGTCAGGAGCGACTTGATTTCTGGGTAGAACGTAAGCTCCGTCGATGTCGGCATCGCCGCGAGTTTCTTTGTTTCGACGACGTAGTCAGCGATGAGTGGAGCAAGGTTCAGCATGATCAACGATTGCGTTACGGTTTGGGACTCGGGTTGTCCCTACACTGAGCACTACCTATCATGATTTGAACAAAGGACATCGTCCCAGGGGGTGCTGGGGCGAGTGCGGCTCGAGAGGGCGCACACCCCACTCCCGGGCGGCTTTGGGACAACGCCAAGCCGGCATCAGGACTGGCGTGCGACCCTTTCGAAGGATTGGGGATAGGGCGGTGGCAGGAATACCCGTCTTTTAGCCGCACTCCCAGAATTGCGCCGGCAACACGGCCTATTCCGGCCTCTCGTCCTCACCGCCCCCCACGCGCGACCGCCCGCCGTCCCTCCGCCGCATCATCCCAAACCGCCGCTTGAACGACACAGCGTCCGCCATGGTGCGGAAGCAGTAGCGGATCGTGTTGGCGGGCAGGTCGACGTACATGTCCCATTCGAGGTCTCGCCTTCGAGCCAGTCGAGGACATCCATGGCGGCCTCGTCGAACGACAGCGCCACCTGAAACGGGAAGTCACGGTTGATCTGGAGGTCGCGCCCATGCGCCATAAGAACATATGACGAACAGCAGTCAATGGGGCGAGTCCTGGGGAGGCGCGATCGGCGGCCTACCAGATGTCGCGCCTCGCGCGGAAAATGCCCGCGAATCGCGGCGAATCCGTTCCGCCGGGCGTTCACGGCGAACGAATCGGGGCTGGTTTCGGCGCCGCGATTCGCGGGTTAACAAAGCGTGGACTGGACGGCCGCACGAACCTGCCATTGCGCCTTCCCGGTTCGGCGTAGTCGTTGCGAATCAAGATCGAATGCCGCGCGGCGCGTCTCTACTTGGACGGAAAACTTGGGCCGAAAAACCTGCAAACAAAAACCGTTGCAAAATCAATACGTAGTCCCCTTTATAACGACAATATATTGACAAATCCAGTGACAACGGATACAAGCCACCATCCTGCTCGTCCAAGGGACGTCAACCGGTGACGGCCGATTGATGCGAGCGGGAGCGGTGCCCGGGATGGGGCTCGTAACCTCCATTCGCGGGCGGTTCGGAAACTCGCCCGGCCTGCCACGACGCAGGTCTGCCAGGAGCTGGCTGCCCGGGTAGCGCATGTCGTCGCTACCATGAAGCGCGGGACCGGACTGAGCCAGGCCTAAGAACCTGGCGAGAACCGCGGTAGAGCGCCGAGAGGCGAGCGCGTTCCCAAAAGGACTGCGCGCCGCGAAGAACGCTTCAGTCAGGCCAGTTCTGCCTGCTGGCGGGCTCCGCGGTACCTACCCCCGCGTCTTTCGGCGCTCCGCCTCCCCTTTGGTTGTTTGGAGGCTCTTTTCCGTGCCGTGCTGATAGCTCGGGCGCAAAAAAAGCGCCGCGAGAACGGGAGGGCTTTTTCACCTCTCCCCGCGTGCGGGGAGAGGTCGAGCGGAGCGAGGGTGAGGGGGCCTCTCCGCGATTCTGAGCATCGAGGGAGAAGCCATGACGATTCAGATAACCCCGCAATACTCAGCCCAGCGGAGAGGCCCCCTCATCCCGACCTTCTCCCCGCACGCGGGGAGAAGGAGCAGGACGCGCTGTGAGAACGGGAGCGCTTTATTCACCCTGCCCCGCACGCGGGGAGAGGGAGCACCAAACAGCGGTTGCGGCCACATTTCGCCATACTGGAGTTCTAGCTTGCGCGCCGACAGTCGAGACCTTAGTTTATCTCATCAACGGTTAACCCATAGAAGGAGCTCCCATGAGCTTTTCACGGAAAGTGCCGGCGCTGGTTGCGTCGGTCGCAGCGGCGGCGCTGCTTGTCGCTGCGCCGGCATTTGCCCAGTCTTCAATGAAGCTGACGTCGAATGCGGCTGCCCCCAACAGCGCAATGGCGAAGGCGGATCCGGCGTCGGATGCCCGTCCCTCGACGACGGCGCAGGCCCCGGGCGGCGACAAAGGCGGAAGCCTGATGGCCAAGGCCGGCAATCAGCTGAAGTAATCAGTTACCCTCGTTGTTACGCGAAAGCCGAGCCCGGTTGGCTCGGCTTTTGTCGTTTTGGAGGCTGTTTTAGAATCAAATTCGGTTCGAGCGGACGCACCCTCTCTTCGTCATGCGCGGGCTTGACGCGCGCATCGATGCGGAAATGCCGCCGTCGAAAGCATTCATCACACGCGTTGAAGCGTCATTGCGCCATAGATTGCCGGGTCAAGCCCGGCAATGACGGTTCGGCGCCGGCAGGCTCAGTTCAACGTCCAAGTAAACGTGCCGATGTTGCTGCCGATTTCCTTGCCGGTGAAGCCCCGCAGCTGTTCGTTGGACGTGCAGGTATAGTTGGCGGTGTTGGTGCGGGTGAACGGGCCCGGATAGTCGACGCAAACCTGCGCGTCGCTGCCCTTCCAGACCAGATCCTGGGTGTTTGTTTGTTCCGCGTAGTAATAGAACCAGCCCTGTATGAAATTGCCGATCGTCTGGCAGCTTCCGGCCGGAACGCTCCACCAGCCCTGGACTACGAAACCGCCGTCCGTGTCCGAAGGATGGCTGGCGGTAGCAACCGAAGCCTGAACATTGCTGTGGTTGCAGACCACAAAGGAGAAGGTCGCCGCCTGCGCGCCGGCGGAGCCGACAAACAGGCTCGCTACGGCGAAGGCAAACGCGACCAGACCGGCTCTAACGACGCTCATAGGCAAAGCCCCCATGCGTTGACAGGCCTTAACCCTGATATGATTTCACGCTCATGACAAGATGCCTGGCGGCGTTTTTGTGGTTTGGTTTATCGCGCCGGCGCCGCCAGCTTGGCGGCGTGACCTGGCAGCAGTTGCCCGGCGGCAACTTGGCGTCGCCGATGACCTCCATTACATCCCCCACTGACATCCGGCGGAGACCGCTGCCGTTGCGTACGATCCGGACCTGCATTCGCATCGCCAGCGATGCGCTTTATCGCTTCCACGCCGACGACGGCTGGGCGATCGCCAGCCATATCGCGCTGTCGCTGCTTGATGGCGATGTTTCCGTTCCTGATCCTGGTCACCGCGATCGCCGGCTTCATCGGCTCGCGCGACCTGGCAGACGAAGTCGCGCGCCTGATCGTGGCGGCGTGGCCGCGCGAGGTCTCGGGCCCGATCGCCGACCAGATCCACACCGTGCTGACCACGGCGCGCGGCGACGTGCTGACGCTGGGCGCGATCTTCGCCATCTATTTCTCGTCGAGCGGCGTCGAGAGCCTGCGCATCGGGCTCAACCGCGCCTATGGCTTGCGCGAGCCGCGGCCGTGGTGGCTGTGCCGGCTGGAATCGTTCGGCTATGTGCTGGTCAGCGCCTTTTGCTTTTTGGCGGTGGCGTTTCTGGTCGTGCTCGGCCCGCTGGTGTTCCATCGCGCGGTGAACTACGCGCCGTGGCTCGATCCACTTGCCGGCTACAGCAATTTCACCAAACTCATGGTCGCGGCGCTGTTGCTGGCGATCGCGCTGTTTATTCTGCACCTGTGGCTGCCGGCCGGCTGGCGGCGGCTCTCCGAGGTGTGGCCCGGTATCCTGGCGACGCTGTTGCTGTGGCTGGCCTGCGGCTTCGGCTTCGGCCGCTACCTCGCCAGTTTCTCGACCGCCTATGTGACGTATTACGGCGGACTTGCCTCGGTGATGGTCGCGCTGATCTTTCTTTATTTCTGCGCGTGCCTGTTCATCTACGGCGGCGAGCTCAACGCCGCGATCGCGCGGGCGCGCGAGGCCAGGCGTCACAAGCTGCGAGAGCTATGATGCAGCGACGGCTTCCAGCACATCGTCGAAATTGCGCAGGCCCGGTCGCGGCGCATTGACCAGCACCGCCATGTTGCCGGGCTTGTGTTTGTTGGTCCGCATCAGTTCGTGCGCGTAGGGGATCTTGTCGAAGGGGAACACGTCGCTCATGCACGGATCGACGCGGCGGTCGATGACGAAACGGTTGGCGGCGCTGGCCTGTTTGAGGTGGGCGAAATGCGAGCCCTGAATGCGCTTCTGCCGCATCCACACGTAGCGCGCATCGAACGTGATGTTGTAGCCGGTCGTGCCGGCGCAGAACACCACCATGCCGCCGCGTTTGACGACGAGGCACGACACCGGAAACGTCGCCTCGCCCGGATGCTCGAACACGATGTCGACGTCGCGCTTGCCGGTGATGTCCCAGATCGCCTTGCCGAACTTGCGGGCTTCTTTGACCCAGGCGTCGTATTCGGGTGTGCCGACCTTGGGCATCTGGCCCCAGCATTTGAACTCGCTGCGGTTGATAACGCCCTTGGCGCCGAGTTCGAGCACGTATTTGGCCTTGTCGGCGTCCGACACGATGCCGATCGCGTTGGCGCCCGATGCCGCCACGAGTTGCAGGCCGAACACGCCGAGCCCGCCCGAGGCGCCCCACACCAGCACGTTGTCGCCCGGCTTGAGCGTATGCGGCGCATGACCGAACAGCATGCGGTACGCGGTCGCCAAGGTGAGCGTGTAGCAGGCGGACTCTTCCCAGGTCAGATGCGCGGGCTTTTCCATCAGCTGGCGCGACTGCACCCGGCAGAACTGCGCGAACGAACCGTCCGGCGTCTCGTAGCCCCAGATGCGCTGCGACGGCGAGAGCAGCGGATCGCCGCCGTTGCAATCCTCGTCGTCGCCGTCGTCCTGATTACAGTGCACGATGACTTCGTCGCCGACCTTCCAGCGGTGCACCTTGGAGCCGATCGCCCAGACGATGCCCGAGGCGTCGGAGCCGGCGATATGGAATGGATGCTTGTGGCCGTCGAGCGGCGAAACCGGAACGCCAAGCCCGGCCCAGACGCCGTTGTAGTTGACGCCGCCGGCCATCACGTAGACCAGCACTTCGTCCTCGGCGATCGGCCAAGTCGGCACGACTTCGAGCTGCATCGCCTGCTCGGGCGGTCCGTGGCGGTCCTTGCGGATCGCCCAGGCGTGCATTTTTTCAGGCACGTGGCCGAGCGGCGGGACCTCGCCAATGGCGTAGAGGTCCTTGAGCGGCGTGGCCCGTGGCTTTTGCTGCGCGACGGCCATGGTGGACTCCGTCCTCAACAGGCAAGCGCGATTGCTGCAGTGCGACAACATTCTGCCGCACATCATGTTGCGTCGCAACAATTACTTGAACGCAATGCCGGGGCGCAAAAGCGTGGGTGCACAAGTTCCGAAAAACGGACCCGGCTTGGCTGACAGCCGGAACCCAAGCCCGTAAGCTTGCGGCGTGCTTGTCATGCACCCGCGCGGGTCGCCGGCCCGTGCCGGCAAAGGGGTTTTAGGGGAGAAATCATGAGCATCATCATTTGGCTGGTCGTGGGCGCGATTGCTGGCTGGCTGGCCGGCATGGTCGTCAAAGGCGGTGGATTCGGGCTGATCGGCGACATTATCGTCGGCATCGTCGGCGGCCTGATCGCCGGCTGGCTGCTGCCGCGGCTTGGCATCTTTATCGGCACGGGCTTTGTGGCCGCGGTCATCGATTCGTTCATCGGCGCCGTCATCCTCCTGATCATTCTGCGGCTCGTTAAACGGGCCTGATCGCGCGCTAAGGCCGCGGAAAGGAATGCGCGGTAGAGCAAGGCGCCAGGGCACAGGGCCTTTCAAAGGCTTGAGGCCTTGGCGCAACGCTCATTATTTGACCGCGCAGTCATGGATGCGAGCCGGATCGAGACGCCCATTGCCGCGCCATTTGCGCCACGGCGGCTGATTGGCGTCATCGGGCTCGCGCTGGCGCTCGCCTATCTGGTGATGCTGGCGGGTGCGTTTCTGCAAGGCCAGTTCCTGACCGACGCCGCCAGCCGGCCGATCGCCAACGATTTCGTCGATGTCTATGCGGCGGGCCGAATGGCGCTCTCGGGCAACGCCGCTTCGGCCTACGACTGGCCGCTGCATAAGGCCGCCGAAGTGCAGGCGCTCGGCCACGACTTTGCCGGCTATTACGGCTGGCATTATCCGCCGCCGTTTCTGTTTGTCGCCGCGGTGCTGGCGCTGCTGCCGTATCTCGGCGCGCTGCTTGTCTGGCTCGCAGGTACACTTGCCGCCTACGCGCTGGCGCTGCGCGCGATCCTGGGCGACCGCGCCGGAATTTTTGTTGCGCTTGGCTTTCCGGCCGCGATCTGGAACGTCACCGCCGGACAGAACGGCTTTCTCACCGCGGCGCTGATCGGCGGCACGCTCGCAGCGCTAGAGCGCCGCCCGGCGCTTGCCGGCGTACTGCTCGGCCTCCTCACCTACAAGCCGCAATTCGGCCTGCTGTTTCCGCTGGCGCTGATCGCGGATCGCCGCTGGCTGACGATCGCCGTTGCCGCCGCGGTGGCGAGCGCCATGGCGGGCGCCTCATGGCTCGTGTTCGGCGCCGAAAGCTGGCAGGCGTTCTTCCATTGGCTGCCGATCACCAGCCAGCGCGTTCTCGGTGAAGGCGTCGCCGATTTCGACCGGCTGCAAAGCTTCTATGGTCTGGTGCGCGCGCATGACGGCAGTGAAACGCTGGCATTCGCAGTGCAGAGCGCGAGCAGCATCGCGGCCGCCATCGGCATCGTCTGGCTGTGGCGCAGCCGCGCACCGTTCGATCTCAAGGCCGCGGCGCTTGCCGCGGCGACGCTGGTCGCAACGCCCTACGTCTATATGTATGACGTGACCGTGCTCGCGGTCGCCGTCGGCTTTCTGTTGCGTTATACGCTGTCGCGCGGCTTCACCACCGCGGACATCTGCGGCCTCACCGCAGGCGCCGCGCTCATTCTGGTGTTTCCCTACATCAGGACGCAGACCGGTCTCGCCGCCGTGCTGATCGTGCTGGCGCTGGTCATCAGCCGTCTGACGGCTCGACGCAACGCGCGCGGAGCCGACATGACGCTGCAAACTCTGCCGCTCAGCCATGGATTGCGGCCGGCGGCATCGGACATGCTGCGTCGCGTCTGCTTCGGCCTGATTGTTGCCAACGCGGCCTATCTGGTCACGCAGATCATCGGCAGGAACTGGATCCTCGACGGCAACGGCCGGCCGATCCATACCGATTTCACCAACGTCTACGCCGCCGGGCGTCTTGTGCTCGACGGCCATCCCGCAGCCGCTTATGACTGGAACCTGCACTACGCCGCCGAAAATGCCATCGTGGCGCACCCGCAAGCGGCCTATCTGGGCTGGCACTATCCACCGCCGTTTCTGCTGATCGCCGGACTGTTGGCGACGCTGCCCTATGCGGTCGCCTTCTTTGTTTGGATCGCGGCGACGCTGCCGCTCTATTTGCTCACGATCCGCGGTATCGTCGGCGACAGGATCGGTTGGCTCGTGGGCGGCGCGTTTCCGTGCCTGATGCCGAATATCATTTCAGGCCAGAATGGCTTTCTCACCGCCTCGCTGGTCGGCGGCGCGCTCGCGCTTCTGGAAACGCAGCCGGCGCTCGCCGGCATTTGTCTCGGTCTTCTCACCTACAAACCGCAATTCGGAATCCTGTTTCCTTTCGTGCTGGCCGCCGGCGGCTATTGGCGAGCGATGGCAGCCGCGGCGGCAAGCGCCGCCGTGCTGGCGCTCGCAACCATCGTCGCCTTTGGCACATCGCCATGGATCGAGTTTTTTCACTGGTTGCCGCTGACATCGAAGGCGCTGTTGTCGCAGGACCACACCGGGTGGGCGGACCACACCGACTGGAACAAATTCCAGAGCCTGTTCGCGCTGGTGCGCCTCCTCGGCGGCGGCGAGACTCTGGCATGGCTGCTGCAATCCGCCGCAACCATCATGGCCGCCATCGCGCTGATCGCAATGTGGCGAAGCAGGCGTGTCGCGTTCGAATTGAAAGCCGCGGCGCTCGCCGTCGGCGTCCTCCTCGCCACGCCTTACGTCTACCTTTACGACCTTACCATTCTCGCCGTCTCCTGCGCTTTCCTGATTCGCCTTGCCATCAAAACCGGCTTCCTGCCGGGCGAAGCCCTGGGCCTGTCGCTGATCACGGCCCTCGTTCTGGTGCTGCCGTTTCTGGGCATGCCGCCCGGTCTGCCGGCGGCGGCGATCGCCGCCCTGCTAATCGCCCGGCGCATCCCCGGCCACGAGACCGATTTAAGCCTTCCGCAAGGACGTTCGGCCTAGCATCACGCCTTCAAGGCGAGACACGAGCGCCATGGCCTCTATCGAAATTTCCCGCGGGCACGCGGCAGGCGCGCTGCTGGCGAAGCCGGTGGTGCTCATCGCGTTCGCGCTCGCGGTTGCGCATGCGGTGTTTCTCGCCAGCTTTTGGGTCGATGGCCTTTGGGCCGACAAGACCGGCGCGCCGTCGGATTTCGTCGCCGTGTGGGCCGCCGGCAAGCTGGCGATCGCCGGGCATCCGGCGGCGGTCTATAATTGGGACGTGCACAAGCTGGTCGAACAGACAGCGGTTGGGCGTCCATTCACTGGCTATTTCGGCTTCCACTACCCGCCGACATTTCTGTTTGTCGCCGTTGTCTTGTCGCTGATGTCTTATGGCATCGCATACACAGTTTGGGCCGTTGGAACATTCCCAGCCTATCTGATCGCAATCCGCAGCATCGTTGGCGATCGTATCGGATATTTGCTCGCCGCTGCCTTTCCGGCGGTGCTGGCGAATTTCACCATCGGGCAGAACGGGTTCGTAACCGCGGGTCTTATCGGCGGCACGCTCGTTCTCATGCGGCAGCGGCCGATCGTGGCCGGCGTGCTGCTCGGGCTTCTGACATTCAAGCCGCACCTCGGCCTGCTGTTTCCGATCGCGCTGATCGCGGGACGCGAATGGCGCGTGCTTATGGCCGCAACGATCGTGGCGTTGGCGATGGCGGCCGCGTCATGGCTTGCGTTCGGTGCCGACACCTGGGCGGGCTTTGTCGGCAACATCAGTCATACATCGCAGGCCTTCCTCTCCGACGGAGCCGCGGACTGGAGAAAGCTCCAAACTCTGTTCGGCCTGATGCGCTCGCTCGGCGGCAGCGAAAAGCTGGCCTGGAGCCTGCAGGCGATGATGACGCTTTGCGCCGCAGTGGCCGTCGCCGCGCTTTGGCGGAGCAACGCCCAGTATGAAATCAAGGCCGCCGGTCTCGGCACCGGATTGATGCTGGCAACGCCGTATCTCTACACCTACGATCTGGTTGCGCTGGCGGTTCCGCTGGCCTTTCTGTTCCGGATTGGATTGACGCGCGGATTTTTGCCCCAGGAGCTGATCGGCATTGGCGTCGCCTGCCTGCTGGTGCTGATATTTCCATTCGTCGACGCACCGACCGGTTTCGCCGCGCTGTTGATCGTTGCCGCGCTGATCGCGCGGCGCGTATGGAATTCTGAAGGCATTGCGCTGACGGCAAACGCCGGCGCACACAGCTAGCCGAACGCGTGACCGCACCTATTTTGGGCTCCTTGGGTCCGCAATGTTGCAATGCAACAAAATCCGCGCCACATTAGCTTGGCCGGGAGCTAGCGTGCACGAACGCGGACAACATCGATGGGCGAACAGCCGCGCCGCGACAAAGCTTGGATTTTCCGCACCTATGCGGGGCACTCGACCGCCGCGGCCTCCAACGCGCTTTACCGCAGCAACCTGAGCAAGGGACAGACCGGGCTTTCGGTCGCCTTCGATCTGCCGACCCAGACCGGCTACGACAGCGATCATGCGCTCGCCAAAGGCGAGGTCGGCAGGGTCGGCGTTCCGGTCAGCCATCTCGGCGACATGCGCACGCTGTTCGAGGCCATCCCGCTCGGGACCATGAACACGTCGATGACGATCAACGCCACCGCGGCTTGGCTGCTCGCGCTCTATGTGGCCTTGGCCGACGAGCAGGGCGTGCCGCGGACGGCGCTGCAAGGCACGACGCAGAACGACATCATCAAGGAATACCTGTCGCGCGGCACCTACGTGTTTCCGCCGGCACCATCAATGCGGCTCACCAAGGACGTGATCCTGTTCACGACCCGGCAGATGCCAAAATGGAATCCGATGAATGTCTGCTCCTATCACTTGCAGGAAGCAGGCGCGACGCCGGTGCAGGAACTCGCCTTCGCGCTCGCGACCGCGATCGGCGTACTCGACGCGGTGAAGGCCTCGAGCCAGTGCGCCGACGAAGAATTCGGCGATGTGGTTGGCCGCATTTCGTTCTTCGTCAATGCCGGGCTGCGCTTCATCACCGAAATCTGCAAGATGCGCGCCTTCACCGAATTGTGGGACGAGATCACGCGCGAGCGCTACGGCGTGCGCGACGCCAAGCAGCGGCTGTTCCGCTACGGCGTCCAGGTCAATTCACTGGGACTGACCGAGCAGCAGCCGGAAAACAACATCGCCCGTATCCTGCTGGAAATGCTGGCGGTGACGCTGTCGAAGGACGCGCGCGCACGCGCCGTGCAGCTGCCGGCCTGGAACGAGGCGCTCGGATTGCCGCGGCCATGGGACCAGCAGTGGTCGCTGCGCATGCAACAGATTCTCGCCTATGAAACCGATCTTCTGGACTACGGCGATGTCTTCGCCGGTTCGCCGGTAATCGCCGCCAAGGTCGCGGAGCTGAAAGACGCCGCGAAAGAAGAGCTTGCTCTCATCGAGCAGATGGGCGGCACGATCGCTGCCGTCGAATCCGGTTACCTGAAACAACAGCTCGTCGAATCCAATGCGCGCCGCATCGCCGCAATCGAGCGCAGCGAACAGACGGTCGTCGGCGTCAATCGTTTCGCCGAAACCGAGCCCTCGCCGCTCGCCGAAGCGGCCGAAGCGGTCGTCACCGTGTCGCCGCAGGCCGAGGCCGATCAGATCGCGCGGCTCGATGCATGGCGCGCCACACGCGATGCGGCCGCCGTCGCCGCGGCGCTGGACGATCTGCGCAAGGCGGCGAAAGACGGCGCCAACATCATGCCGCCTTCGATCGCGTGCGCCAAAGCCGGCGTCACCACCGGCGAATGGGGCCTCGCCTTGCGCCAGGCGTTCGGCGAATACCGCGCGCCGACCGGCGTGGGCACCGCGATGCGCAATGATGCGGAGGGTCTCGACGATATTCGCGCCGAGGTTGATCGCGTATCGAAAAAGCTCGGCCGCCGGCTGACATTGCTCGTCGGGAAGCCGGGGCTCGATGGACATTCCAATGGCGCCGAGCAGATCGCCTCGCGCGCGCGCGACGCCGGCATGGCAGTGGTTTACGACGGCATCCGCTTCACGCCCGACGGCATCGCCGCCGCGGCCAGAGAAAAGCGCGCTCACATCGTGGGACTGTCGATCCTGTCCGGCTCGCATCTGCCGCTCGTGGCCGATGTCATTGCGCGCCTGAAGGAAGCCGGCGCCGAAGACGTTCCGGTCGTCGTCGGCGGCATCATCCCGCCGCAGGACGCGGCCGCACTGAAGCAGGCCGGAGTCGCCGGCGTCTACACGCCGAAGGATTTCGAGCTCAATCGGATCATGAGCGATCTTTGCCGCATTGCGGAAAACTCAGCGCCAAAATAGCGCTCAGCCTCACGAACTGTGATTATGGATTCCGGGCTCCTCGCTACGCGAGGCCCTGGATTGACGGACCACAGCCGCAATTGCCTCGTTCAGCGCGCTCGGGCTGATCGGTTTGCGCAAATAAAAATTCATCCCTGCCGCATGCGCGGCTACCTCATCGCCCGTCTCACTGCGGCCAGATATACCGATGATCGGCGTTGCGCCGATCTCGCCCGCGAGCGCGCGAATGCGGCGAGCCGCATCAAGGCCGCCAATGCCCGGCAGCGTCACATCCATCAGCACGACGTCATAGCGGCGCGGCAGTGCCACCAGCGCCTCCTCGCCGGAGCCGACGAAATCGGCGTGATGCCCAAGCTCGGTCAGAATGGTGTAGAGGATGACGCGGCCGTAAGGATTGTCCTCGACGCACAGAACGGAAAGCCGGCGCGCGGCCGGAGAAACGACCTGCGTTGCACGCGGCGCGCCGGGCGCCTCGGCCGCGGCGCTCGCCAGCACCGCAGTAAAGGAAAAAGTCGAACCGCTGCCGGGCGTGCTTGTCACCGCAAGATCGCCGCCCATCAGCTTCGCCAGCCGCTTGACCACAGCGAGCCCGAGCCCGGCGCCGCCGTAACGAAGCGCGATGTCGGCGTTCGCCTGCGAATAAGGTCGAAACAGCCGCTTGATCTCGGCGGGCGACAGCCCGATGCCGCTATCGCTGATTCGAAGCGAGAGTTTGACGTGCCCGCTTTTCGCCGGCGCAACGCTCACCGCGAGCCGCACGTCGCCTTGAGCGGTGAACTTCACCGCATTGTCGAGCAAATTTTCCAGCGCAGCGCGGAGACGCACGGCATCGCCGACCAGCACATCGGGCAGATCGTCGGCGATCGTTACCTCAGCGCGCAGGCCCTTGGTCTGGGCACGGGCGTCGAGCGATGCTGCTAGAGCCTCGATCAGCCGGCGCGGGCGAAACGCCTCCCGTTGCAGGATCAGCGCGCCCGCATGGGCCTTGGTGGCGTCGACCATAAGGGCGGTGAGTGCCGACAAATGCTCGGCTCCGGTCTTGATCGCAACCGCCCAGTCGCGTTCGCGCTCACCGATAGTCGAGCTCGCGAGCAATTCGCCGAGCGCCAGAATGCCGGTGAGCGCCGTGCGGATGTCGTGCGCGAATGCCGCGAGGGCCAAATCACCGACTTTCCCCGGCCCATCGGACTTGGTGGACAGGGCGCGCACGCGGTTCGGCCGCCGCACAGGACGCGCCATCAACTTTTTGCTAGCTTTGCCGGCTTTGTTTTTTTGTTTTGACACGGTCCGCGCCACAGCGGCTCCTAATTACAAAAAAATGGCGACCAAGCACCGGAGCGCCGGCCGCAACCTACAATGACACGTCAGGCTTCAGGAGCAAAATAACATCGCGCCGCGCCGATCTCCCGCCTGAGGTAATTTTATTGTGCGAGCCCCACCATGCGTCTTATTTCCGCCGCGCTCGTGCCGCCGGCGCGCAGCTGCCGGAGACTCGTTGCCTGCGTGGCTTTCGACAGTTTGCGGCCCTCGTCATCGAGGATCAGCCGGTGATGGTGATAGGCCGGCTCCGGCAACGCGAGCAGTGCCTGCAGCAGGCGATGAACGCCGGTCGCCCAAAACAGGTCCTGCCCGCGCACCACGTCGGTGACGCCCTGCAAGGCGTCGTCCACCACCACGGCGAGATGATAGCTTGTAGGCAACTCCTTGCGCGCCAGCACGACATCGCCCCAGCGCCGCGGCTCGGCGATGACGCGGCCCGCCTGGTGCTGCGGTCCGGTGCCTTTCTCCGCCCAAGTGAGCGGACCGATGCGCGCCGTGGCCACCTCGGTGTCGAGCCGCAGCGCGAACGGCTTTCCCGCGCGGCGGAGGCGAGCACGTTCGTCCGGCGGCATTGTTCGTGCCGATCCCGGATAGAGCGGCACGCCGTCGGGATCGCGCGGCCATGAGCCGGCGCGCTCGCGATCGGCCACCATGGCGGCGATTTCGCTCCGGCTTTCGAAGCTCGGGTACAACAGACCCGCAGCTTCAAGCTTGGCGACGGCTGCCCGGTAATCGGCAAAATGCTCGCTCTGGCGCCGCACCGGCTCGGTCCAGGAAATGCCGAGCCACTGCAGATCCTCATAGATTGCCGTCTCAAATTCGGGTCGGCAGCGCGTCGCATCGATATTTTCGATGCGCAGCAGCAGTTGCCCGCCACAGGCGCGCGCCAAGTCGTAATTGAGCAATGCCGAATAGGCATGACCCAAGTGGAGATAGCCGTTCGGGCTCGGCGCAAAGCGAAAGAGGCGGGTATACATCGGCGACGGTGAGCGTTAGCGGATTGACCGGCGTGAAGGTGATCAATCACATAGTCTCGATGGCCAAAAGTCCACCAACCGATCTGGCAATGTCGCCGCCACACCATCTGCCTCATATTCACACCGAGGCCGACCTCGATGCGGGGCTCGCCGGGCTCGGCGCAATCGATCCGCGGTTCGTCCCCATCATCACCGAGACTGGTCGGCCACCGTTGCGACGGCGCGCCCACGGCTACGCGGGACTCGCCGCCATTATAGTGTCACAGCAGCTCTCGACCGCGAGCGCCGGCGCGATCTGGGGACGGCTCGCCGCGGCATTCGATCCGTTCGAGCCGGCAGCGATCCTGCGCGCACGGCCGGCGCGGCTCGGGCGGCTCGGCCTGTCGGGCGCGAAAATCCGCGCCCTCAAAGCCATCGCCCGTGCGATCAACAAGGGCGAGATCAATCTGGCTAAGCTCGTGGATGTACCGGCGGACGAAGCCCACGCCGCACTCACGGCGCTCCACGGCGTCGGTCCATGGACAGCGGACATCTATCTCCTCGCCTGCCTTGGACATGCCGATGCGTGGCCGGCCGGCGATCTCGCGTTGCAGGAAGCCGCCAAGCTTGCCTTCGGCCTGCCGGCGCGGCCGACCACCAAGGAGATGGCCGGGCTCGGCGATCGATGGCGACCGTGGCGATCCATAGCGGCGCGCGTCCTGTGGTCATATTATCGGATGCAGAAGGGCCGCGAAGGCGCTCCCGTCCAACCGACAAAACAACCAAACAAACGAGGAAAAAATGGCCGCAGAGCTTGACGGTCCGCGGCTTGATCCGCGCTCTGGCGCGGCGCGGCAACTTGTCGTTTTTCTGCACGGCTACGGCGCCGACGGCAACGATCTCATCGACATTGGCCGTGCCTGGCAGCAGCTTCTGCCGCAAGCGGCATTCGCCTCGCCGCACGCGCCCGAGCCCTGCGGACAGGCGCCGGTCGGCCGGCAATGGTTTCCCCTTACCATGCGCGATCCGGGCGAACGCTGGACTGGCGTCAACAAAGCGGCGCCCGTGCTCGAGCGGTTTCTCGATGCCGAGCTTAACCGCAACAAGCTGCCGCCATCGGCGCTGGCGCTGGTGGGCTTCAGCCAGGGCACGATGATGGCGCTCCACGTTGGGCTGCGCCGCGCCACGGCGCCGGCCGCGATTGTCGGCTATTCGGGATTGCTGGTAACGCCGCCGGAGCGAGAGATCGAAGCATTTGCAGCCGAGATCAGATCGCGGCCGCCGGTGCTGCTCGTGCATGGCGACAGCGACGACCTGATACCCCCACAGGCGCTGTTTCAGGCGGCGCAGGGCCTGTCCGCGCTCGGCCTGTCGGTCGAGTGGCACATTTCGCCGGGCATCGGCCATGGCATCGATGCGGAAGGACTGCGCCACGGCGGCGAGTTTCTGGCGCGCAGGTTTGCCGGCTCCCGTTAACCTCGAAGCTGGCCGGCGGGTAACGTTTCCCTAGCAAATCCACCGTAGAAGCCGGGCATTGGAGCGCATGCGCCATGTTCGCGGCTTTAAGACAAAAACTGGCCGCAGCCGGCATCGGGCTCCGGTCCTCCAAACATTTCGCGCTCTGCCGCAAGGGCGCCACCGCGATCGAATTTGCCCTGGTGGCCGCGCCGTTTCTGGCATTGCTCGTGGCCACGTTCGAGACGGCACTGGTGTTCTTTGCCGGGCGCGTGCTCGACGAGGTGACCGAAGAAGCCAGCCGCTACATCCTGACCGGGCAGGCCCAGCAGTCGAATATGACGCAGGGGCAGTTTCTCAATTACGTCTGCACCAGCTCGAATACCGCCGCTCTCGTCAGCGCACTGTTCAACTGCAGCAAGCTGATGGTCAATGTCCAGAACTACAACGATTTTGCCTCGGCCAATACGACAAATCCGACGCTCACCTTCAACGCCAACGGCACGGTCAGCAATTCGTGGAATTATGCGCCGGGATCGCCCGGAAGCATCGTGGTGGTCCAGGTAATGTATCAGTGGCCGATCGTTCTCGGCCCGCTGAATTTCAATCTTTCCAATCTTTCGAACGGCAACCGGCTGCTGGTCTCGACCGCTGTCTTCAAGAACGAGCCATATCAATGAGACAAGACGCGACTAGCTCAAACACCTTTGGCTGCCTGAACCGATTTCGGAAGGATCGCGACGGCATATCCGCGGTTGAGTTTGCGCTCATTTTGCCGTTCATGCTGACGCTTTATCTCGGCAGCAGCGAACTTGGCGACGGGATGTCGGTCCAATTCAAGGCGACGCTCGCCGCCCGGACAGTGGCCGATCTCACATCACAATGCGGCAACAATGCCGGCAACGGCCAATATTGCAACGTCGCCAATGGTCTGCCTATTGACACCACCAGCATGAACCAAATTCTAAGCGCAGCGACGACGGTAATGACGCCGTATTCGACCAACAACATGACGGTCACTGTTTCAGAATTGAAATTCACCGGCGGCAACAGTACAGCGACTGTGATTTGGAGCGCTTCAAACACCGGCAACGGGCGCGCCCAAAATTCTCCCTATACCCTTCCGACTGCATTCCAATCGCTGCCCTCCGGGACGTACTACGTGATTCTAGGCGAAGTGACTTATCCCTACACGCCGCCGACGGCCTATGTGATCACCGGCACTATCAATATGTACGAGAACGCTCTCTTCTTTCCCCGGAGCTCAGATGCGCCGGGTTGCGTGCAGTACGGGAACCTTTGCGCGTAAATCGCGCGTGTCGCCCAAGTTTCTCGCACGACGCCGCCGCACCGAAATGCCGGCTATTGCGACAGGTGCGCGGTAGCGATCGATTTCTGGAACAGCGCCACCATCGCCGCAGTAATATCGTCGTCGGTCGTCACCTGGAAAAACAATCCCGGCGATGCACAACTCTGCATGTTCGGGCCGATCTGGCTCTGGAACGGCGAGATCCAGCTATTGTACCAAGCATTGGTCGGCAGCGGCAGATACTCGGTGTATAGCACGGCGATGCGTATCCCGCGGTTCTTCACTGTCGTGCACCACGAGGTGTTGAAGGGCTGCTGACAGCGGGTGCCGTCGAGCGACTGTGAGCACGAGCCTGAATTGATTTCGTCATCGACGCCGTCGGTGACCAGAAACAGCACCTCCTGGGGCGTGCTGCCAGACGTTCCAGAACCCGGAGTCGGCATGATATTGTTGATCGCGGTCATCGCCGTTTCGAAATCCGTGTCCGCGTCGCTGTTGTCGTTGCTGCATGTCAGATAGTTGTTCTTGCAAACCTGCAGCACGTTGATGCCCCCGGCGGCGGTCTGCGCCGCACTCAAGTTCGACGAAGGCGCGCAGCTTGGCGCGTAGATCGCCTGAATTGTGGTACTGGTGCATTGGCTGTTTGTAGTCCCCTGCACGTTGAACGTGAAAATCGCCATTTGATAGCAACCCGGACCATTCGGACAGGTGACGTTATTGTTTGTCATCGTCTGCGATGCGGTGCTCATCAGCGATGACGTCGCGGTTGCCATGTTTTCAATGCGGGTCACAACACCGAGGTTTTGTGCCAGCGTATAGTTATCTTCGCCGTGGGGATTACCCGCGACGTCGCTCGCCGTTGGATTGGTCTCATGGCAGGCAAGCGCGCAGCCACCCTGCGCCGAGGTATTGGCAACCATTGTATTGATGCCGCTGGTGGTTGCTGCAATGTCCATGGACGGCGAATTGTCGAGCAGCAAATAAAAATTGATGTTGGGCGCGGTGGTGGCGGTGGCAGTTGACGACCCGGTAACCGTCCAAGTCGCCTCCGACGCCTTGGTCAGCAGCGACAGAACATTCGGAAACGCATTCACCGACGAAGCGGTATAGCTGACCGTGACGGTGCGCGTGGAGATGTTGTCCTGGCAGCCGCTGACGGTTGGCGTCGGAGAGCCCTGTAGCCCGTTCACCACCGACGCCTGGCCTATAAAAATATTCGTGGCGGTGGTCGTCGCCTGCGCACAGGTTTGCGTCATCGCACTGGGCGTGACCATCGACAGAGCTGCCGCGTCGGCGGCCGCATTGAGCTGAATGCGCTTCTGCGCCGCTGCAGAAAAATCAAGACTGAGCCCGGTCAAAAAGACGATCGGCACCAGCGACAATGCGAAGACAATGGCAGTATTGCCGCCGCGATCACGACGGAAACGACGCATCAACTCGCCAAGCATAGCCCTACCCTGCCAAACCGCGGTTTTTTTGTCCTTGCCGTGTCCAGCGATAAGGGGTGGCCCTTGATTTTCCGTTGTATTGATCGAGTACCCGCAAGGGCTTGCATCGTTAACGCCGCGTTGCACGGATGTCTTGACGTTATCAAAACATCCGCTGCGGGCAGGCGTTATGCTCGGGCGTCAGGTATGATGAATGGTTCGACGAGGAAACCTTTCAACTTTTATCGATGTCGTACGCGGCGACCCCATCAGCGCCGGCTGGAACAGTGCTGCCGCAACGGCACCAGCACCAGGCGATTACGACAGCATTCGCCGTGTCGACCCAAGCCTTCTGGCAGTGTCGACAAGCTCTCGCGCGCAATTCTCCAAAAGCGCGAGCGTGCTAACGAAGGCCTCAAGCGTCAATTCCTGATCGAGCGTCGTCCGGCCCAGCATCTTGAGTTTGACAATTCGCGCACGCTGCCGCGCCACGATGCGGCGCGCCTCGGCGACGAACTGAGCCGCCGTGGCAAGTTCGCTGTCTATGTCGCTTATGCTATGCTCGTCGCCGTAGGGGATACCGCCGGCCCAGCCCGCGCACCTTTGGCGCATCATGCCGACCATGGCAGGCTCAATCATCGTCACCCTCGCATTTGGCCCGGCGCATCCGCTTCCGTCATTGTCTCGCCGCACGGTCTGCAATTGTACGTGCGCAGCTCGGGAAGTGCTCCTAATTTGGGGACCGAGCGCACCAAACGCATGGATTTGCCGCAATTCGGGCATGCACGCGTAGGCATTTGCTCGGCATCCATCAATTCATGATCGCTCAGATGGCGTTCCCGAGCTTTGATTCAAATCAAGACATGGCCAAACGGATCGCTGCCGCGCAGGGCCGGGCGCTGCCTGAAGGCGAGACGCTCCAGCGCAGCCCCAAAGATGGCGGCGCCCGTTTCGGCCGTGACAGGTAAGCCCCGGAGCGGGCTTCACAATCCTGTCACGCCTCCCTATAAACTATAGGGCACGCCGCAGTGCGGCATTTTGAGTCGAGGTCCAGGAGCCCCGCCTTGAACGCCCATGTATCGCCGTCCGGCTTCCCGGCGCTCGTCCTCAACGCTGATTTTCGGCCGTTGAGCTACTACCCGCTGTCGCTGTGGTCGTGGCAGGACGCCATCAAGGCGGTTTTCCTCGACCGGGTGAACATTGTCGCCAATTACGACCGCGCGGTGCACAGCCCCAGCCTGGAAATGAAGCTGCCGAGCGTCGTGTCGCTCAAGACGTTCGTCAAACCGGCAACGCATCCGGCTTTCACACGATTCAACGTGTTTCTGCGCGATCGCTTCAGCTGTCAGTATTGCGGGACGCGTGATGACCTGACGTTCGATCACCTCATTCCTCGCTCGCGCGGCGGTCATACGACCTGGGATAACGTCGTGGCAGCCTGTTCGCCGTGCAATCTGCGCAAGGGCAATCTCACGTCGTCGGAATCCGACATGTGGCCGGCACAAAAGCCGTTCCAGCCGACGGTGCAGCATCTGCACCGCAACGGCCGGCTGTTTCCGCCGAATTATTTGCACGATAGCTGGCTCGATTATCTCTACTGGGACACCGAGCTGGACCCGTAAGAATTGCAGCCTGAACGCTACTCGGCCGCCTGCTTGCGGGCCGCGAAGTTTGGCGCCACCTCGACCATGAAGCGCGCCATCTCGTCCTTGACTTGCTGGTGCGGTTTCTGGCCGACATTGACGTAAAGAATGACTTCGTCGAATCCGGCGGCTTCCACTTTCTTGAGCACGTCCGTCATGTGCGCTGAATTGCCGATCAGCACCGAATTCTCGGTGAGCTGCTCCGGCTTCAGGTTCTTGAGCCGATCGACGATATCGATGAAATAGCGGTAGCTCGGTGGCGCGTTTTTCGGATCGCCGGGAAACGCCGGAATGACACAAGAATTGTAATAGTAGATCTGGCGAGCCCGCACCGCGGCCTCCTGCTGCGCCGTATCGGCGAAATGAACGAAATAGCTGCACATCAGCCGGTACGGCTTTTGGCCGTGCTTGGCGCAAGTCTCGTGATACAGATCAGACACTTGCTTGAGTCCGCCAAAAGTCATCGACGCTGCAAACGGCGCGACGATCAGGCCGCAGCCGAGCCGGGCCGCCAGTTCGATCGACGGCCTGGAGAAGGAGCCGATATAGGCGGGCAGCGGCTGCTGCACCGGCTTCGGCGTGATGCGCACGTCGTCGAACTGATAGTGCTTGCCGTGGTGCGAGATGCGGTCCGGCGCGGCCCATAGCTTGCGCACCACCTCCATGCCTTCTTCGAAGATACCCTGGTTGTCCTCGAACGAGACGTGAAACGGCTCATATTCCCGGCGGTCGTAGCCGCGGCCGGAGGCGAAATCGACGCGGCCGCCAGACAGCAGATCGAGCGTCGCCCATTGTTCGGCGACGCGGATCGGATTGTGCAGCGGCAGCACCGTCACCGCAGGCGCAAGACGGATGCGCTTGGTTCGCGCCGCCACATAGGTAAGCACCAGATCGGGGCATGACAGCACGCCGAGTGAATTGAAATGGTGCTCGCCGATCCAGGCAGAGCGCATGCCGATCTCGTCGGCATAGATGGCTTCGGCGGTGATGTCGGCGACGAACTGATTGGCGCTGCGCTGATTGTTTGGATAGTGGTTGTCGCTCAGCGTGAAATAGCCGAACTCCATGACATCCTCCCTGACGCGCCCGGTTGGCGGCCGCATTTTACTTGCCAGTCCGCGCAGGATAGTTGATAATGCAATTGTTGTAAATGCATTAGTCAGGGCGGGACGTCCCGCCTTTGCTGCAGCCCGTTTGTGGACTTCCGCTCCGTGAAAGACCCGCTCAAGCTCAGCCTTGCCGATTATCTGCCCTACCTGGTGAACCGGGTCGGCAGCATCATCGCCGACCAGTTCAACGCCGAAACGCTGGCGCCGCATCGGCTCTCGGTCGCGAACTGGCGCGTGCTGGCGGTGCTCGCCGCCAATGGCCGGCAGCGCCAGATCGATCTGGCCGAACTGACCAGCATCGAGGCCTCGACATTGTCGCGCATCGTCACGCGGCTGGCGCGTCTCGGCCTGGTGACCCGGACGCGTTCGGCACCAGCAACCGTGAAGTCGCCGTGGCGCTGTCGGCGAAGGGCAGCGCGCTCGTTGCTCGTCTTATACCGCCCGGCCGCGCGATTCGAGGCAGACGCCAATGCGGGGATTTCACCGGAGGAACTGGCGGTGGTGAAGCGCTGTCTGCGGCGCATGTATGCCAACATGACGAATCGCTCGGCCGCGGCGCGCAACGCGCGACCGAAACGCGCCGCCGGCTGACGTCCTCAACGCGGCTTACAGCTTGAAAAGCTGCTCCGCGTTGCCGTGCGCGATGCGCTCCCGATCGGCGGCACTGACGGGAATGTGGTCCAAAAACGCACGCGCCTCGGCCATCGAGGCGAAGGGATGGTCGCACGAAAACATGATCCGGTCGACGCCGACCTCAAGAAGCAGGCCAAGAAACGTCGCCGTGAAATTGAAACCCGCAAATGTGTAGTGAACGTTTTCGCGGAGATAAGCAGCGAACGGGCGCTCGAGCTTGGTCAGCCTCGTCGGCATGTTTCGGTTGAGCCTCTCCAGCATGAAAGGCACCGCTTCGCCCAAATGCCCGATAACGACCTGAAGCTTGGGATAGCGGTCGAACACTCCACCAAGAACCATGCGAACAAGGTGAACCCCGGTTTCGATATGCCAGCCCCAGCCCGCCGCCTGGAGCATCGCGTTCACATCCGGAGAAAATCCCCCATACAACACGTCGGCGACCGGCTTCGCCGGCACCGTGGGATGAAGATAGATCGGCACATTGAGTGCCTCGGCGCGTTCCAAAATCGGCCAGAAGAACTTGTCGTCCAAGTAGCGTCCGCGCGAGTGGCCATTAATGAGTGTGCCCTTGAAACCCTCCTTGATCCTGCGATCGAGTTCGTCGGCTGCTTTGTCGGGCGTCGAGACCGGCAGGGCGGCAAAGGCCGCGAACCGCTTTGGATATTTCTTGACGGCGTCGGCGACGAAATCGTTCGAACTCCGCGGCGACCGCGACCTGCTCAGCGGCATCTGCTTGTTCGACGCCGGGAGAAGTCAGTGACAGCACCTGAAAGTCGATGCCCGCCGCGTCCATCTCCGCAATACGCGTCTCGCCGACGTCTTGAACCTGCTGCAAAATCCGGAGGCGGCCGGGAGGCCCTGAATTGCGCATTCGTTCCATGAAATCGCGGCCCGGTCCGGCGGACCACGCTGGGCTTACGAAATGCTCTTCAAGAGTGATCGTGCGCAACTTTGCGCCCGCCGGCGGCGCGCCTTCCCTGCCCACGGCATTGCTTTGCGCCACTGTCATTGTCGGCACCGTTGCCGATGCGGCGCCGGCCGTCGCGGCGTAGATGAAGTCGCGGCGATTCATGCAAGTCCTCCCCATTTCAACAACAAGCGCGACACGCCGGCGGCGTGCCGCTGCATTTTTGGCCCTACTCCACTTTGGTCCCTGGCAACTTATCCTCGAACACCGAAATCTCCGGGGGCTTGCCGGCAAAGCCGAGTTCGCTCCAGCGGGCCACGACGCGATCGTAGGTGTCCTTGTCGAGCTTGGTGCGCGGCGAAAACGTCTTGATGTACTTGAAATCCATGCAGGCATTGATCAGCGCCTTCGAACCCCACGGCCTGATGTCCGACGGATTGAGGCTTGGGTCTAGGAACGTGCTCCACGTCTCGCGCAGGATGTCGATTGACTGGGCCGGACGCGACCGCGTCGCCATCGCCCACAGCACCTGGCCGATGTTGCTCGGATCGATATCGTCATCGACGACGATGACGTATTTGCCGAAATACGCGCCCGCGGTGCATTGGGCGGCGAGCGCCATGACTTGCGACGCGTGGCCGGCGTACATTTGTTTGATAGAGACCACCGTCATGCCCCAGCCGGCAGCTTCCGGCACCGACCATACGCCCTGAATGCCCGGAATGCCGAGCTTCTGCAGATCCGCCCAGATGCCGGCAGAGCGCACCGCGGCCCAAAACAGGCCGCACTCGTTGGAAGGCCCGTCGGCCATCAACGCGCAGGTAAGCGTCGGATTGTTGCGATAGCGGAGCCGCTCGACGCGCATATAGGGCGTCGCCCCGCTGGGCCGGCCATAATAGCCGGTGAATTCGCCGAACGGGCCTTCGGCGAACGTCTCGTCCGGATAGAGGTGCCCTTCAATAATGATTTCGGCATGCGCGGGCAGTGGCAAGCCTGTGAGGTCGGACGTGAACAGCTCGATCGGCGATCCCTTGATGCCCGAGTAATACTCGTACTCGCTCTCGGTCTTGGGCAGCGTCGTCGCACCGACCAGAAACAGCAGCGGATCGATGCCGTAGCATGCCGCGATCGGAGCCGGCTTGCCGAGCTTCCACCATTTGTCGCGGTCATTGCCGGCGTCCTTGCCCGGCGAGGTGTAGACGCCGACCTCGCGCGGCCCTTTGATCATCATCCGGTAGGTGCCGACGTTCACTCGCTTGGACTCGGGGTCCATGGTGATGACGGCATCGTTGGTCCCGAGATACATGCCACCGTCGAGCGGCCACATGCGTTGCGCCGGGAACATGCGGATGTCGATTTTGTCGCCTTCGACAATGTTCTGGCTCGAGACGGCTTCGGCGGCCGTTACCTCGACCGGCTTCATCTTTCGCCCGAATTTCTGTTGCAGAAGCTGCACCGCCTTGAGTGGATGATCCACCGGCTCCTCGCCGATCATCAGGCAGAAGCGCGACAGATTGCAGCCGATCATATTGTAGAGCGCTTTATGGCCGGGATGCCCCTTGATGTTTTCGAACAGCAGCGCCGGACTCTTCTGCAACCCGACCAGATAGGTGATATGCGCCGCTTCGAGGTCGGGGCTCACTTCCGCGGTGATCCGCTTGAGCTCACCCATCGCTTCCGCCTTCTCCAGCCAGACGTCGAGTTCGCTCGAGTTGCGGCGGCCGCGCGGCGGCGCCGTAGCGCTTGCTTCGTCCGGGCCTGCCCGTTTCTCTGACGCGACGGAGACATTCATATCCATGGGCAAATTCCCACCTGCTCAGCCATTCTCTCCCGCTTCAACCATGCGAGGGAGGCATGGCCATCTTAATCGGCGCGTGGAGGCATAGCGACCGCGATTTCGAGGCTCGCTTGCTGATGGCGCGACGCCCAATACACGCGCCTCCGAAATCGACGACAACGCCAGCAACCAGCATCACCGTCCGAGCGAGCGCGCCGGCACCGCGCGAGGGCCGCGCCTGCTGCGCGTCTGCCGCATTGGATGGGACGCACGGGTGTGTTACGCACGGCCAGACGATGCTGCGCGTGCGCAATCGGAGGCTTGACAGATGACGACAAAACCAATGAGCGGCGGGCAGATCGGCCGTTCAATTCCCCGCCTCGAAGCGCGGGAAAAGGTCACGGGCCGCGCCGAATATACCCACCTGATGCGGTTGCCCAATATGCTGTACGGCAAGGTGTTCCGCAGCACCGTCGCGCACGGCCGTATCAAGTCGCTCGATGTCAGCGCCGCGCGGGCAATGCCCGGCGTGTTCCGCGTCGTCACCCCCGAGGAAGTCGTCAAGGTCATCCCTAATCCGTATTACGGCCCGGCCTTCCACGATCAGCCGATCCTGGCCATGGAGAAGGTGCGTTTCGTCGGCGAACCGGTCGCGGTTGTGCTCGCCGCCGACCCGCATGTCGCCGAAGCGGCCACGCAACTGATCGTCGCCGAATACGAAGAGCTGCCGCCGGTGCTCGACGAGGTCGAGGCGATGACCGCGTCGTCCTTCGTTCACGACGAGTTGAAACCCGCCGCGACGTTTGCCGATCTCAAGCATCTCAAGGGTCAGAAGAACACCAACCTCGCGCTCAACGCCAAGCTCCGTCGTGGCGACGTCGACAAGGCGTTCGCCGCAGCCTCGCAGGTGTTTGAGCACGAGTTCCGCACGCAGAAATGCCTGCACGTGCCGTTCGAGCCGTTCGCGACGATCGCTGACTATAAAGAGTCCGGCCTGACCATCTACAGCGGCGCGCAGGGACCATCGTTCGTGCGAACCGAGATCGCCCGACTGCTCGGCTGGCCGGAGAACAAGGTGCGCATCAGGGTGCCGTATCTCGGCGGCGGCTACGGCGGCAAGCTCTACATCAAGCTCGAAGCGCTGGTCACGGCGTGCTCGATGGTCGCACGCCGACCGGTGAAGATCGCGCTCACCATGGAGGAGCAGTTCTATCAGATCACCAAGCATCCGGCGACGGTGCGCATCAAGACCGGCGTCGACAAGGGCGGCCGCATCACCGCACGCAAGTGCGAAGTGTTCTGGAATGGCGGCGCCTATGCGGATATCGGTCCGCGCGTCACGCACAAATCCGGCTTCACCGCCGCCGGTCCATACGACATCGACAACATCTGGATCGACTCCTGCGCGATGTACACCAACGTGACGCCGGCCGGCGCGCTGCGTGGCTTCGGCATGCCGCAACTCACGTTCGCCTACGAGAGCCACACCGACATGGTGGCGCGCGCGCTGAACATCGATCCGCTCGAGTTCCGCCGCAAGAACGTACTGCGCAACGGCCGGCCGCAGGCGACCGGCACCATACTCAAGGACGCCGCCCTCGAAGCGGTGCTCGAGCACGTCGCCGACCGGCTGCGCTGGTCGGACAAATTCGACCGCGGCTCGGGCACCGTCAGGCGCGGCCGCGGCATCGCGTTCGCGCTCAAGGCCTGCGTGTCGCCGACCACCTCGGTCGCCATCGTCAATGTCAGTGCCGACGGCAGCCCCACGCTCTACATCTCGACGGTCGACATGGGACAAGGCTCCGACACCGGCATGGCGCAGATCGTCGGCGAGGTCCTCAACGTGCCGGCCGAGAGCGTGCGCGTTGTCGCGCGCGACACCGACATAACGCCGTACGACATGGGCACGCTCGGCTCGCGCTCGCTGTTCCATATGGGCCACGCGGTGCGGCTCGCCTCCGAAGACGCACGGCAGAAGATCGAGGAGTTGCGCCGCGAGGTCGGCGAACCCGAAGGCAGCAATACGCCCGTCTCCGGTCTGTTCATCAAGAAATACGGCATGAAGGCCGGCAACATCGTCGGCAGCGGCAGCTACCGGCCCGGACACGTCGAGCCGGATCATGAGACCGGCGCTGTCGCCTGAGATCACGCCGTTCTGGATGGTCGCCGCCACCGGCGCCGAGATCGAAGTCGACACCGAAACCGGACGTGTGCGCATCCTCAGGCTGATCAACGCCGTGGATTGCGGCACCAAGGTCAATCCGCGCATCGTCGAGACGCAGATTTCCGGCGCCGCACTGATGCAACTCGGCTTCACCATGTCGGAGAAGATGAACTACGACGGCGGCCAGGTCACCAACGCCTCGCTCGCCGACTACAAGATCGTCGGCATTGGCGATCTGCCGGGCGTCATGATCAACGAGGCGATCGACGCCTTCCAGCACAACGCCCCGTTCGGCGCCAAAGGCGTCGGCGAGTCCTCGACCATGCCGGTCTCACCGGCGATCGCCAACGCCATCGACGACGCGGTCGGCGTGCGCCTGACCGAATTGCCGCTGACCCCCGAAGTCGTCTTCCGGGCGCTGCGGGAGAAGGAAGGCCGGCCGCTGGCGGAGGCGTAGAACAAAAGGCATTTCGACCGCTCATTCCCGCGAGCGGGAATCCACGTTGCAGAACTGGCTCCCCGCTTTCGCGGGGACGCGCGGACCCTGAAGTGGGCCACATTCCACCGGCGCTGCGCCGGAATGTCCCTTCCCTTCGGACAGCCCCTGCCCTACGGTTTCGCCGCGCAACGCGCTCGACAATAATAGCGCTGACGGGGTGGGAACGATGGCCGGCGAACCGGAAGTTCAAGTCTCGCAATTTCTCGATGAGTATGGCGTAGGCTCGTTCCACTACAAGCTGTTGTTCTGGACCGTGCTGATGGCCCTGATCGACGGCTATGACATCGGCGCAGTTGCTTTCGCAGCGCCGAGCCTGATCCGCGACTGGCACGTTGCGCCGAAGGCGCTCGGTCTCCTGCTTTCCGCAAGCAATTTCGGCGTGCTGTTCGGGTCGCAGATCTTCGGCTGGATCGGCGATCGGTACGGCCGCAAGACCGCGCTGATCCTCGCCAACGTGCTGTTCGGCATTTTCACCTTCATCGCGGCCTATTCGACCAACCTGACCGAAATGTCGTGGCTGCGCTTTATCGCCGGGCTCGGCATCGGCGGCGTCATCCCGAACATCGTCGCGATCAACGCAGAATCGGCGCCGCGCGATAAACGCGCAACGCTTGCCATCATCGCCACCGGCATGGTGCCGCTCGGCGGTGCGATCGCCGGCTTTGTCAGCGCCGGCTTTGTGGCGACCCATGGCTGGCAGATTCTGTTTTTCGTCGGCGGTATCGCGCCGATCGTGTTTGCGTTGGGCGCGATCTTTTTCCTGCCAGAGTCGATCAAGTTCATGGCCATCCATGAAGGCCAGCGGCGCAAGATGGAGGCGTTGATCAAGGAAATTCGGCCCGACTTTGTCGTACCGCCGAATGCGCGCTTCGTGATCGAGGACGAGAAGCAGGCGCCGAGCAACCCCCTCAATCTGTTCCGCGAGGGGCTGGCCGCGATCACGCCGCTGACCTGGCTGATGTTCGCCTGCAACCTGATGGGCTATTTCTTCCTGCTGAGCTGGACGCCGACCCTCATGGGCGCGGCGCATGTGCCGCCCCAGATCGCGGCTTTGGCCGGCGCGGGCCTCCAGGTCGGCGGCACGGCCGGTTCGCTGCTGCTGTCGTCGTGGCTGCAGCGGTCGCGGTTTCTCGCCATCGCCATCATGTTCGTCATCGCCGTGCCGATCGTCAGCGCGATTGGCTACGCGGGATTGAGTTCGACGGCTGCGCTGCTGATCGTGACGTTCTTCGCCGGCTTCATCGTGCTCGGCATCCAGTCGGGCATCAACGTGGTCGGCGCGATGATCTATCCGACATCGCTGCGCGCCAACGGTTCGGGCTGGCAACTCGGTATCGGCCGGTTCGGCGCCATCATCGGTCCGCTGGCCGGCGCGCTGTTCGTCGGCCTGCCGGTGACGAGCCTCTACATGTGGTCGGCGCTGCCGTTTGCCGCCGGTGCGGTGGTGACCTTCATCATCTACGGGCTGGTCAACGCGCGGCTGCGCGCGCGGCCCGAACTGGCAAAGGCGCAGTAGCAATTCACCGTCATCCGAGGTGCGAGGGTAGCGAGCCTCGAAGGAACGGCTCGTAACCGCGCAGCGCCGGGATCACCTTCTCGCCGAACAGGCGGATCGAACGCATCAGGTCCGCCTCCGGCAGATCCGAGAAATTGAATTCGCCCATGAACACGTTGAACACGCCGTTCTCGGCGGCGGCATGGATTTTGGCCGCGACCGTCTCGGGCGAACCGATGAACACCAGTTCGTGCTTGAGCAAATAATCGGCGTCGAACAGATGCTGCATGATCTCGGACGCGCCCGGCTCGCCACGGCCGACGAACATCTTGGCGTGGTCGGCAGCGCGTTGCTCGAATGTTTCGCCGGGCTTCGGCGGAGCCAGAAATCCCTCATAGGCGCGGCTTGCGCGGAATGCGGCGGTTTCGATCGCCTTGGCATCGGTCTCGTCGACGTACACCACCGTGCAATAGGCGATGTTCGGCTTTTCCTCATGACCCGTGGCCTGCCAGTCGGCGAGGAATTTGCGGTAGCGCGGCGCGGCGTCGGCGCGCGGGTAGACCAGAAAGTAGCCGGGGTTGATGCCGTTCCTGGCGCAGAATTCGAGCGTCTGCGGATCGCGGCTCATCATCCACAGTGGCGGATGCGGGCGCTGCACCGGCGGCACCGAGATGCGCGCGTTGTCGGTGTGGAAGTCGTGACCGTGATACGAAAACGGCTGCGTGTCGCCGAACGCCGCACGCAGATAATCGACGAATTCCAGCGTCGGCGATTTGCGCTGTCCGTAATCGAGACCGAACGGGCGGAAATAGTCCGGATTGATCCCGGCACCGAGGCCAAGCTCCATGCGGCCGCCGAGCATCTGGTCGACGATTGCGATCTCCTCGGCAAGCCGCAACGGATGATAGAGCGGGACGATGTAACCCATCGGCCCGATACGTAGCCGCTTGGTGCGCGCGCCGGCGCCAACCGCGTAGAGCGATGGCGACGACATCCAGCTTTCGTCGGGACGGAAGTGATGTTCGACGCAGAACGAGTGGTCGAAGCCAAGCTCGTCGCACAGCGCGAGTTCGCGCCACAGCTGCTCGTAGCGCTGGTGCGGCGTCATTCCGGGCTTGCCCCAGATATGGGAGAAATGCGCGAATTTCATGGGTGGTGGCGCCTTACCTCTCTCACGCGCATCCGCGCGGCGTGCTAGCAGTAATCACTGCTGTCGGCGCCTTTGCGATACGGGATCACGCAAACCTCTGCAAGCGCGCGACTCGCAATGAGGTGACAAGCCGTGACCGCTTCAGCCAGCAACCTCAGTGCCGCCAAGGCTCATTGCCACGACTATCTCGATCGCAACGCCAAGGCCATCGCCTGCCTCAGCGACAACATCTTCTACTTCGCCGAACTCGGCATGCAGGAAGTCGAGACCGCGAAGCTGATGACGGCGCTGCTTGAAGATGGCGGCTTCAAGGTCGAGCGCGGCATCTCGGGTTTTCCGACCGGCTTCTGCGCTACGTTCGGGTCCGGCCATCCGGTCATCGCTATTCATACCGAATACGACTCCAACCCCGACAACTCACAGGCTTCCGGTATTGCGGAGCAGACGGCGATCGTCGAGGGCGCGCCGGGCCATTGCGAGGGCCACAACGTCAACGGCGCGGTGCTGATCGCGACCGCACTCGCGACGAAGGCCGCGATGGAAAAATTCGGGCTGAAAGGAACGCTCAAGGTGTTCGGCGCACCGGCCGAAGAGCAACTCGTCAGCCGCCCCTATTTCGTGCGCGATGGCTGGTTCGACGATGTCGATCTTGCGTTCCACAATCACATCGCCGGCAATTTCGGCGTCGGTTACGGCCTGATCCAGGCCGCACTCGTCTCCGCGACATTCACGTTCCACGGCGAGACCGCGCATGCCGGCGTCGCGCCGTGGCGCGGGCGCGACGCGCTCGATGGCGTCGTGCTGATGGACATGGGGCTCGCGCAGTATCGCGAGCACATGACGCCGACCATGCGCATGCACCGCGTCATCACCGAAGGCGGCGACCAGCCCAACGTGGTGCCACGGCGCGCTTCCGTGTGGTGGTATTTCCGAGACTCCACCGCCGAAGGCGCCGGGAAATTGTTCGAACAGGCCAAACGCATTGCCGAAGGCGCGGCGCTGATGTCGAACACCAGGGTCGAAGTCGATGTGATGAGCGCGGTCTGGCCGGTGCGCGGCAACCGCACCCTGGCAGAGCTCGTCGAGCGCGAGATCGAGATCGTCGGCCTGCCGAACTGGAGCGAGGAAGAGGACGCGCTGGCGCGCGCCGTGCAGGCGAAAGTCGAGGTGCCGGTCGAGGGTCTGGCGCGCCGCTATGTACCGATGAAGGGACCCGCGGTGCAGAAGGCCGCCGCCAATGACGCCGGCGACATTTCCTGGAAAGTGCCGATGGTGAAGCTCTACTTTCCGGCTACGGTGCCCAATATCAGCTTTCACCATTGGGTGGCTGGCGTACCGCTCGCCACCTCGATCGCCCACAAGGGCGCGGTCGCCGGCGCCAAGGTGATGGCGGCATCGCTCGTCGAATGTTTCAGTAACCCCGGCATCGTCGATGAAGCCAAGCGCACCTTCAAGGAAGAGCTTGGCGGCACCGAATACCGGTCATTGCTGCCGCCCGGCCAAAAGGCACCCGTGACGCTCAACCGCGCGACGATGGAAAAATTCCGGCCGTTGATGGTGGCGCATTATCTGAGAGAAAAACCTGAATTCACCCCGTAGCGCGCGGGTAGCTTGATCACTTCTCCGCAATCGAATCCTTGAGGATCTGTTTGACCTTGGGATCAACGGTGCGGATGCGATCGAAAATCTGCTCCACGACCGGAGCGCCCAGCAGATCGGGCGCCTCGCCGGTGATCTTCTGGTAGCCGGCGATGAAGCCCGGATCGGTCGCGACCGCAAGGAACGCCTTGCGCAGCGCCGCCACCGCCTCTGGCGGCGATCCCTTCGGCAGGAACATGCCGCGCTGCATCTTGGTGGCGATGTCATTAGTGAGCAGAAGCGCCTGGTATTTGTCACCTGACGGCGCCTTGCCGAAAGCATCGCGATAGAACTGATCGAAAACCGGCAGGCCGCGCTGCTCCAGCGCCGGATTTCCTGTCGGCTTGCCGTCGGCGCCGATGATCGAAAACTGAAACAGCGGAATGCCGATACCTGACGTGATGATCTGCGGTATGACGACGGTCTGATAGCCGGGCAGCGAGCTGGAGGTGAAATTCACCTCGCTCTGGATCATCGCCTTGTTGAGCTGCGCGGTAGAGGCGAACCCGGTCACCATCTTGTAGGGCAGGTTCATCACTTCGAGCACGAGGCGCAGCCGGGTGTCCTGCGACGAGGCACGGCTGTAGCCGCCCGCATAGACGGTACGCGCGCGGGAGAAATCCGACGGCTTGGCGTAGCCGCCCGGAACGATGTCCTTTCGCGCATAGACGACATTCCAGCCACGCGCGGCTGCGATCGGGATGAGATCGCTTGTCTTGATCCGCAGCACCGGATCGTCGGTGATCAGGACGGTGGCGCTCATGGTGAAATAACCGACCGTCAGACCGTCCGGTTGCGACCCGATGTTGAGACCGAGCTCGTTCATGGCGGTCACGCCACCGGCGCCGGGCAGATTGCGGATGATAATGGTCGGATGGCCGGGAATGTACTTGCCGAGGTACTGCTGGTAGACGCGCGCCTCGGTATCGGCATTACCGCCGACCCCATAATTCACCAGGATCGTCAGCGTCTTGTCCTTGTAGAACTGCGCCAGCGCGGGCCCTGTGGGCAACGCCAAAGCAGCGATGAGAAGAAGGCGCAGCAACATCAGAGTTTGGCCCCCCTTGTTCGGTTTCTCGGATGGGAGGCTTGCCGGCAGCGCCAACTGAACCTCCCCCCTCGTTCCACCGACTATATCAGAAGCAGCGACATCGCGAAGATGAGCGCGCGGCGCCGGCTCCCGGCGCTGGCGAAGGACGTTTTGCGGCGCCTAGCGCCGTGTGACACCTTACACGCGGGAACATTTGGCTCGGGCGACGGTCTAAATGGATACTAGGGACAGTTCCGAGCGAACACTTCTTTTACAACTGGCGCGTGGCGACCAAGCGGCCTGGGGACAGGTCTTTGGCGCCTATCGCGACAGAATTTATGGGTTTTGCCTGCGAATGATGCGCAATCGCGAGGAAGCCGAGGACGCAAGCCAGGAAGCGTTTTTGCGCGCCGTCAGGGCCATCGGAACGTTTCGCGGCGACGCATCGCTCAGTACCTGGCTGCACCAGATCGCGCGCAATGCCTGTGTGACCCGGCTCGCCGCTGCGAAGAAAAATATCGAAGATGCGGCCGAGCGCAGCTGGATTGCCGATCTTGCCAGTGACGAGCCGGGAGCCGACCGCTCGTCAGCCAGCGCAGAACTGCGAGCCGCGATCGAAATTGCCATCGGAGAGCTCGAGCCGCCATTTCGCGAGGTCATCCTGCTGCGCGAGATCGACAATCAATCCTACGAGGACATTGCGCGGATTACCGAAAGCTCGGTCGCCACGGTAAAGACGCGCCTTTTCCGCGCCCGCGAGAAACTCAAGCTGCGCTTGGCGGAGTTTCGCTGATGCGGTGCGAGGATTTGCACGCTGAGCTATCGGCTTGGATCGACGGAGAATTGGACCCGGAGGATGGCGCCCGTGTCGCTGCGCATCTGCACACTTGTCCGGATTGCAGCGAATACGTGCGTGCTTTGCAGAAGAATTCATCGCTGGTCAGGGCACTCCGGGCGCCCCGCGCACCCGCGTCGGTGACCGCGACTGCGATGCGTCACCTCAATGCCATGTCCCAGCAGGCCGCTGCGCGGTCGCAACGGCGGTTTTCCTTCGCATGGCCGCTGTCCGCTGTGGGTGTTGGCCTCGTCGGACTCGCCGCCGTGCTTACGCTTGCGATTGTCGCCGGACGTCAGCAGTGGCTCGGAAACCCGACCGGCAACAGCGCTTCCTTTCATGCCGAAGGCGCGGCCAGTCCGATGCCGAACGGCGCCGGATATCATTTGTCCTCCGCTCCGGACGACATCACGGGCACGGTGCCGATAACCCGAGGCTATGACTTCCGCGGCACGCAAAACCGCCGCGACGTCAACACGTTCAACGCGCGGGAGCGCTTCGCCTGGGATCAAGGCGTGTGGCGTCAGGAGCGGCGGTTCGGGCGCGACGGCTGGTGGTGGGACGTCGAAGGCGCCTGGTACTGGTACGATAAATCGGCGAAGGGGCCGCCCACCATCGTGTCCGACATCCGTTTTGCCGTCGATTCCGGGCCGGTTGGTCCGGCGCCACAACCGCCGGAGGCCTCCGTCCCGACGTCGCAACCGAGGTAGCCGTACACGGATTTCGTTGCTGGAATGGGGAACATTTGCCGCCAGATACAGTCTCAAAGAGGGGAAGGCGTGGGCTCCATACAGACCAAACTCTCGATTCTTGAGTGCTTTGCGCGTCCGGCTGAATGTCTGGGCGCCGCGATGGACAGCGGGGTTCCAATATCGCTATCCTCAAAAAAACAGGGAGAACCGCGATGCGGTGTCGTTGGTTTGTAGCCACCTCTTTGTTCGTCACGGCTCAACTGTTTTACGGGATTCCGAAGAGCCACGCCGCCGATCTCCAGTGGGAGGTCGAAAATCCCTATCGGTTTTTCAAGCACGAAGCCTCCTTTGCAGCACAGGAAAAGGCGTTCGACGCCGTGCGCGGAGCCGCCGGACAGCCCTTGCCCAGCAACATTCTGTGGCGGGTGGAGCGGCGCCTGAACGATCCCGAGTGCAAAAATCGCGCTTCGCCCACCGCCTGTCTCGACACGGCGGGAAAATATTTCGAGCAAAGCCGCCTTGGCTGGGCGTCGCGCACGCTCGATCTCACCTGTTTCGATCGCAACGCGCGCCCGCGCCACTACATGAAGACCTGCGACCGGCAGTATTCGTGGGGCACCGCGAAAGAAGACTACATCATGCCGGATGCCCACACCGTGGACGTCTTCCTGTCCCCGGAGCAACTCGCGGCGGCGGGCACGGGCGACTGCGAGTGGAGCTGGCAGGCGCGCCGGCCCAATTCGCCGGTTGAGACCCGCAAGCAGCCCTGCAAGGCCAAGCTCGTGGTCAAGCGCGTGCCCTATTCGCTCGATCGCAATCTTTCGGGCGCCTCGGTCAAGGTCAAATTGCCGAACGGCACCGAGCTGGCCAACTCCAGCATCGTTGTCGAAGACCTGCTGGTGGTCGCGATGGGCGACAGCTTTGCGTCCGGTGAAAGCAATCCAGATCGTCCGGTGACGTTCAGCGCCACGCGGCAGATGGTCTATGACCCCGTCAATTTGCAGGCCAACCAAAATCTCGCCAGCCGCGGCAACGCCGATTACCACGTCGCTTCGGCGGAAGATCAGTTCAATCCCAAGGCGCTGCCGAAGCGCCTGATGGCTGATGAGATGAAGGATCTGGTCTATGACCCGAACACGCCGGAATTTCTCGATGCTTTCGAGAAGTCGCGCGCGCAGTGGCTGAGCCCGGATTGCCACCGCTCGCAGTATGGCTATCCATTCCGCGTCAGCATGGGATTGGCGCTTGAGGATCGGCATCGCGCCGTCACGTTCGTTAGCCTGGCCTGTTCCGGCGCCGATATCGTTGAAGGCCTGTTCACGCCGAGCGACGCACGCGATGAGATGTCTTTGCCCAACGGCCAGAAAAAGACGCCGGCGCAACTTGATCAGCTGGCAAGCCTGATCTGCCGCAGCGAAGGCGAACGCACCCACGCGGTGAATTACCGGCTGCCGACATATTCGGCCGGCAGCACCTCGATCGGCGAGAGCACCGTCACGATGCGGTGGTGTCCACCGCAGGATCGCAAGCGTCCGATCGACGTTGTGCTGCTATCGGTGGGCGGCAACGATGTCGGCTTTGGCGCACTGGTCGCCTACGCGATCACCGCAAGTGCATCCGATATCGCGCCGGTCGCCGGCCTGATTGGCCATGAGATCCGCTACTCGCCGAACGTGTCGGAAGCCTATCTGCGGGTGCTCGACCGCCGCATGGAAGCCGTGAAGGACGCGCTGCGCGACGGCTTCGGAGTTGATCCCGCGCGGGTGCTCCAGAATGCCTACGAGCCGATTCAATACGATGAAACCGGTAATGCTTGCGGCGGTGTGCCGACGCTTGGCCTCGATGTTTATCCCAAGTTCCGCTACGACCGCGGCCGCGTGCAGCAAGTATCGAATTTTGTCGCGCAATTGGAGGCCCGCCAGGCGTGCATCGACGACGCCGGCAAGCCTGGCTGTCCGGCTGGCCTCGCCACCGGGCGCGGCACCGGCTTCCAGTTCATCACCGACCACACCGCCGAATTCACGCACCGCGGCGTGTGCGCCCGCGATCCGCGCGCGGCGATGAGCGACCAGATCAATATGGGCATGCCGCGAATGTCGGCTGCGACGCAGGATTTCGTTCCCTATTCGCCTGCGGCAGCCATGCCCTACGCCCATCACTGGCGCTTGGTCCGCGATCCGAACGACTCCTTCCTGGCCGCCAACACTCATAAGGAAGGCATTTCGGCGTTCGACGATCTGCAGCCGCCCTACGCGGCCCTGATCAGCGGCGCCTTCCACCCGACGGCGGAAGGCCACGCCATCGTTGCCGATCACGTGCTGCGCCACGTCAACGAATTGCTGGCGAAACGGTCTCTGGCGGCCGCCAGATAGGCACAGGCAGAGCGCGTTCTCTGCCTGACATTTCTCGCATTAGCGCGAGTTGCCCGTAGTTGACTCTCGGCCCTATAGGCCGTTGAATCCGCACGGGAAAGGCGCAGTGGGCATAAGGCTCACCGGGGGCACGGGGCGATGGGGTCCCGCATATGGGTACTGGCAGCGTTGGCGTTGGTGTCTTTGATGACACCGGCGGCCAAGGCGCAGGTCATTCCGCCGAGCGAACAGCCCGGGCGGGAACGAGAGCGCTTTGTCCAACCGCCCACCCCGGAGTTGCAGCCCGCAGGCCCTGCCGTAACGTTGCCCAGCACGGTGGCCCCTAAGGGAGCCGAAAACATTTTCGTGTTTGTGCGCGGCGTGAAGGTCACCGGCTCGACGGTTTACCAACCAAAGGACCTCGCGCCGCTCTACAAGGATCTGGTCGGCCAGCGCGTGTCGCTTGCCGCCGTGTATGCGCTGGCGCAGGCGATCACGGCGAAATACGGCGCCGACGGCTACGTACTCTCGCGCGCTGTCGTGCCGCCGCAGCAGCTCGACCCCAAAGGCGCCACCGTCCATATCGAGGTCGTCGAGGGCTACATCGACAAGGTCGAGTGGCCGCCGCAGCTGTCGCGCTACCATGATTTTTTTACCGACTACGCGGCGAAGATCACGGCGCAGCGGCCCGCCAATGTGCGCACCCTCGAGCGCTACCTGCTGCTCGCCGGCGATCTGCCGGGCCTCAAATTCAAGACCAGCCTGCGGCCTTCCAAACACAACGTCGGCGCCGCGACGCTGGTCGTTGAAGTGGCCGAAAAACGCGTCGACGTGAACGCCCAGCTCGACAACCGCGGGACGCCGGCGCGCGGCCCGATCGAGTATCTGGGCTCTGCGACGATCAACAACCCCTTCGGACAGCATGACGCGCTGAACTTCACCTATGCGGGCGCGATTCCGTTCGAGGAACTCAACTACGCAGCGTTCGGCTACAGGAAAGTTCTCACCAGCGAAGGGTTGACGTTTTTTGCCGACGGCAGCGACGCGTGGGGAACGCCCGGCACGGTACCGCTGGAAATCCTGCAATACCGCACGCTCGGCCCCTATGGGGACGTCGGACTCTCGTATCCATTCGTCCGCTCGCGCGAAAAGAATCTGAAACTGTCGGGTCTGTTCTACGGCAGCGATAACGAAGGCGATGCGCTGGGCGCGCCGCTGTCCGACGACCGCCTGCGCGGCTTCCGGGTCAAGGTGGATGCCGATTTCGCCGACGCCACGCAGGCCATCAATCAGTTCAACGTCACGGTCAGCCAAGGCATCGAGGGTCTCGGCAGCACCATGAACGGCAACCCGATGGCGTCGAGACTCGTGGGGCGCGTCAATTACGACAAGATCGAATTCACCGGCAGCCGTACGGCACCGCTGGTCGACAAGTTTTCGGCCTATCTGTCCGTCTACGGCCAGTATGCCGGCACCCCGCTGCTGGTGCCCGAGCAGTGTTCGTTCGGCGGCCGCTATTTCGGCCGCGCGTTCGACCCCTCGCAGTTGCTGGGAGATTCCTGCCTCGAGGGCATCGGTGAATTGCGCTACGACATCACGCATCCGCGCTTCGCGAACACGGCGCAGCTCTACGCCTTCACCGATTTCGGCGAACTCTACACGCGCGACGCCGCGCCGGGGACGCCGACGAACCAGCAGGCCGCATCGGTCGGCGCCGGCATCCGGCTCGACTGGTTCGACCATGTCGATGCCGACTTTTCCGTTGCCAAGGCCGTTGAAGGCCCGCGCAACGACGAACGCTTCTTTTTCATCCTGAGCGCGCACAACTGAGGACGGCGATGGCTCGGCGATGGCACCACGCAGTTCTGACGGCCTCGGCGCTCCTGCCGCTGGCTGCGTCCGCGCTTGCCGGCCCGAACAACGGCAGCGTGGTCGGCGGCGCCGCCACCATTCAGGGCCAGGGCACCGCCAACGTCGTCGTCAATCAATCGACCCAGAGCGCCATCATCAACTGGCAGAGCTTCAATATCGGCGCCGGAGAGACGACCAGAATCTACATGCCGAATTCAAGTTCGACCCAGCTCGATCGCGTGATCGGCGGGTCGCCCACGCAGATCCTCGGCACGTTGTATTCGAACGGCAAGGTGTTTCTGGTCAATCCGGACGGCATCCTGTTCGGCATGGGCGCGCGCATCAATGTCGGCAGCCTGGTGGCGACCACCAACGACATCACCAACAGCGACTTCATGGCCGGGCGCTACAATTTCACCATTCCGGGCAATCCGAATGCCTCGATCGTCAACATGGGGACGATCACCGCGCAGACCGGCGGCTTCGCCGCCCTGGTGGCGCCGGGCGTGCGCAATACCGGCACGATCACCGCGCGGCTTGGCACCATCGCGCTCGCCTCCGGCAACATGTTCACGCTCGACATGTACGGCGACAATCTGATCACGCTCGGGATCAACGACTCGATCTCATCGCAGGTCATCGATGTCGCCACCGGCAAGCCGCTGAAGTCGCTGGTCAGCAACGCCGGCACGCTCAAGGCCAACGGAGGCACCGTGGTGCTCACCGCGGTGGAAGCGCGCAAGATCGTCGATTCCGTCATCAACAATTCCGGCGTGATCGAAGCCAACACGATCGGCAGTCACAAGGGCATGATCGTGCTCGGCGCCGCGACCGGGGTGCCGAACCAGAGGGTGAAAGTGTCCGGGCGTCTGTCCGCGGCCGGCAAACGCGCGGGCACGAGCGGCGGCACGATCCAGATCACCGGAGGAAACATCAAGGTTGCGAATGCCACGATCGACGCCTCGGGCCAGGCCGGCGGCGGCACGGTTCTGATCGGCGGCGATTGGGGCGGCGGCAAGCCCAACACCAATCTTGTCTCTGGCAATTCAAGCGCGGCGCTGCAGCCCTACGCGGTGCCGAATGCCAACACGGTGTCAATCGACGCCGCCACCACGATTGACGCTTCGGCCGTCCAAACCGGCAACGGCGGCAAGGTGATCGTCTGGGCCAATCAAGCGACGACGTTCCTCGGCACGATCCTGGCGAAAGGCGGCGCACAATCGGGCAACGGCGGCTTCGTCGAGACGTCGGGCGGGACGCTGACCTACAACGGCAGCGTCAACACCTCGGCGGCGAACGGCAAGACCGGCACGTGGCTGCTTGATCCGACTGATCTGACGATTGACGCAAACGGCGCGGCGACAATTTCAAATGGTCTCGTCAATAATAACGTCGTCGTCTACACGGACGCGGATGGCAGCACGAGCGGCCAAGGCACCACATCGAGCGGTCCGGGCGATATTGTCGTCGACTCGGGCATTTCATGGTCGAGCAACAACACGCTGACCCTCAGCGCCTACCACGATATCGATATCGCCGCAGGCATCACCAATACTGCCGGTGGCAGTCTTGTATTGCGCGCCGATTCGACGGGAACAGGAAGTGGCACGGTCACCTTCCAGGGGGATCTGGGAAGGGTCAATTTTTCGCAGAGCACCGGAACAGTATCAATCTTCTACAATCCGACAAACAATCCGGCGAACAGCGAGATCAATTTAACAAGCTACAAGCCGCAGGAGACCAATTTTCGCGTCTCGACAAACGGCGAGGTCACGGATCAATTCACGGCTTATATGCTGGTCAATACGATTTATGATCTGCAGAACGTCGAAAACAATCTCTCTGGCACCTACGCGCTTGGCAAAAGCATCGACGCAAGCGTGACTGCAAATTGGAACGAGGGCGCGGGCTTCATGCCGATCGGCAACGAAGACAGGCAGTTCAGCGGTATATTCAACGGCAACGGCAACACGATTACGAATCTGACCATCAACCTCCCATCATCAAGCGACGTCGGATTGTTCGGGTATGTCGGTACTAACGGGTTGGTGCAGAATGTCGGCCTCATCGGCGGCGCGGTCGTCGGCCAGAACGATGTCGGCGCACTAGTCGGGTACAACTCCGGCACCGTATTGTCCTCGTACGCTGCCACTCTGGTGACCGGCAACTCAGAAGTGGGCGGCCTCGTCGGTTGGAATTACGGTACTGTTTCCCAATCGCACGCATCCGGCAACGTAATAGGCACCGGCGGTGACGATGTCGGGGGGCTTGTTGGTTACAATTACGGCGGCATCGTTACGCAATCCTATGCAACGGGAAACGTGAGCGGTCCGCTGGATGTAGGCGGACTGGTCGGCGACAATAGCTTTGGAACGGTCACACAGTCATACGCTAGCGGCACAGTGACCGGCACCAACACTTACTTCGATTTCGGCGTTGGCGGGCTGGTCGGATACATGTACGGCGGAACGATTTCGCAATCCTACGCCAGCGGTACCGTCAGTGCTCCAGATTACGTCGGCGGGCTAGTCGGTTGGACTAGTGGTGGGAGCATCTCGCAATCCTACGCTACCGACGCAGTAAGCGGCGTCGGCTATGTTGGCGGGCTCATCGGCTACAACAATTCAAGGGTAACGCAGACTTACGCGTCAGGCCCTGTTACCGGGGCAACCCCGTCGACCACGGGCGGCCTCATCGGCCTGAACGACGGCGGCGGAACTGTTTCTGCATCTTATTGGGACACCACCATTGGGCTCACGAACGGCTATGGCACCAACAACAATAGCGAAGGGTTCAGCGGCCGAGGGCTGACGACGACCGACTTTGGCATGGCAAGCAATTTCTCCGGCTGGTTCGGCGAAAACGCGCACTGGGTCATCGTCGACGCTGACGGCACCCTCAATAATGCCAACGGCGCGGCCGGGGCGACCCGACCGATGCTTCTCAGCGAATGGTCAACGACTATTACCAATCCGCACCAGCTTCAATTGATGGCGCTCGATCTCAGCGCGAATTACACGCTCGCCAACAGCATCAATCTCGGGCCGGCGCTCTCGAATCCTTCGGATGTCTGGGGTCCGAACGGCAACGCCGGTTTTGTGTCGATCGGTGGCAACGGCGCCAGTTCGTTCAATGGCACCTTCAACGGCAACGGCGGCACGATTTCAAATCTGAGCATCAACTCGGCCTCGTTGAGTTATGTCGGGTTGTTCGGGCAGATCGGAGGCAACGGTATCGTCGAGAATGTCGGCCTCAGCGGCGGTAGCGTCAGCGGTGGATTAAGCGTGGGAGCGTTGGCTGGAGGCAACGGCGGCACTGTAACCAACGTGTACGAAACCACTGCGGTCACAGCCGGCGACCTGACAGTATTGCCGGCGGGCCTGATTGGATCGAACTTTGACGGCGGCATAATCACTCTGTCATACGCCACTGGCCTCGTGACGGTCGGCACTGCAAGCAGCGCAGGCGGCCTCGTCGGTGAAAATTTCGGCGCGATTTCCCAGTCGTACGCGATGGGGGCAGTGACCGGCGGCGACAATGCGCTTGCCGGTGGTCTAGTCGGAGTGAATTTCAGCACGATTTCCGAGTCGCATGCGATTGGCGCGGTCGAGGTCGGCGATTTTGGCAGTGCGGGCGGTCTCGTTGGGGCCACGGGACTGCTCACAGTGGACGGTAACGTAGCCGCAAACTCTATCACGAACTCCTACGCGACCGGCGCCGTTACGGCGGGCCAATTCAGCACCGCCGGCGGTCTCGTCGGATATAACTTCATTGGAAACGATCACGCAGTCCGACGCCAGCGGCGATGTAACAGTCGGCGCGAACTCAACAGCCGGCGGTCTCGTCGGCGAAAATTTCACCGGCGCCTCGATCTCAAACTCCTACGCGAACGGCGCAGTGTCGAGCACCGGCGTCAATGTCCAACTCGGCGGCCTCGTCGGAGAAAACGACCCGGGCGCAACGATCGTCAATTCCCAAGCGTACGGCGCCGTCACGTCGACCGCCAACCTGTCGCCGCTGTTCATCAACAACAATTGCCTCGATGCCACCTGCGAATACGTCAATGTGGGTGGCTTTGTCGGGGCCAACTACGGCACCATCACAGGTACCGTCTGGACGAACGCCCCGGCAAATTGCACGGGCTTGTCCACCTGCGCGGCCGGCAATGTCTCGGTCGGCGCGCTCGGCTCCGGCGGCGGCTTCGCTGGTTATAACGAGGGCATCATCCAATACGCATTCGCCACCGGCAACGTGACCGGCGCCGCGGGCCTGCCCGACACGATCGCCGGAAACGTATTCGACAACACCACGCAAATCGCCGGCTTCGTCGCTAATAACCACGGCGAGATCGACTCATGCGTTTGCCACCGGCAACGTCGGGACGGCGGGCACGATGTGGCTGAGTGCAGGCGGTTTCGCGGGCAGCAATAAGGGCACCATCGACTCCTCGTTCGCGGCTGGCGCGGTGATGACCGGCGACAACAGCACCGCCGGTGGCTTTACCGTCAGCAACGGCGCCGATTCGAACACACAGACTTGCCCGTTCTGCTTTGTTGGCGATGGCTACAACAACAGCGCCGCGATTTCGAATTCGCAGGCCTCCGGCAACGTCACGGTCGGCGCGTTGAGCATCGTCGGCGGCTTTGCCGCCGTCGGCGGCAGCGACAATGGCCTGCCCGGCGGCAGCCTCACCAACATCGCCGCCTCCGGCGCGGTGAATGCCGGCCATGACAGCATTGTCGGTGGCCTGGTCGGCGTGCTGTTCGAGGGCGGCTCGATCGCAAATTCCGCGGCCAACAACACGCTGGTGGCGAGCGCCGGCGCCAACAGCATTGTCGGCGGCATCGCCGGCCTCAACGAAGGCACCATCTCAGACACAACATCGACGGCGCCGGTGAGCGGCACGAGTGACAGCTATATCGGCGGTATCGCCGGCATCAATCTCGGGCTGGTGACCGGCTCCTCGACCGATCCGGCCATCAGCGGCAGCGGCGGCGACAACTTCGTCGGCGGCATTGCCGGCCTCAATGTCGGTTCGATTGACGACAGCACCGGTCAGGTCGCGCTCAGCAGCGGTTTGCCGAACTACTCGGGCGGAGTCGCCGGCGTAAACGCCGCATACGGGGGCACGCAGGGAACAATCCCGAATTCGAGCTTCCCGATCGGCACGATCACCCATTCGAGCTCGTCGGGGACCGGCTTTACCAACCAGGTCGGCACCACGTCGCCAAGCTTTATTCCCGGCCTGCCCTCATGGCTGGCCGGCTGCACCGATGTGGCTTGCACCACGCTGACCGGCGGCTCGGTGCAGCAGGGCACAACGCCCACGACGCCGCCGGACAACACGGTCTCAACGAACAACGCCTTCACCGATCAGCAGGTTGCGCAATTTACCCAGCCCGCCAATTACACGACGACCAATATTGCGCCGCCGCTGGTCGACCCGGCGACACTCAATCCGACGCCCCCCGGCAGTCCCGGCAACGGCGGCACCACCGGCAGCCTCGGTAACGGCAATACCGGCAGCCTTGCCAACGGCAGGCAGGGTGGCAACGGCGCACCGCCGGGAATGCGCCTCATCGACATGCACGTGATGCCGCTGCCGCCCGGTAGCGGCCTGCCGCCGCCCGGCGAGACGCGATTCCTGTCGAACCAGTTGGTGCTGCAATTCGGACCCGACATGACGCCGGCGCAAATCGCGGCGCTGGCGCAACGTTTTGGCCTGACCATCGTGACGCAGCAAAGCATCGGCGCACTCGGCCGCACGATCTATACTTTCCAGATCACCGGCGGGCACTCGGTGGCCGAGATCATTCGCGCGATCGACAATGCGGGCGTTAATGCCGCGCCGCAGCCCAACTACACCTACGGCCTGTCGCAGGAGCTGAGTGGCTCGCTCGGCAGCGGCGGCGATCCGGCGCAATACGTCGTGCAAAAATTGCAGCTCGGCGCGGTGCATCGCATCACCGAAGGCAGCAACATCGTTGTGGCGCTGATCGATTCACAGGTCGACCTGAGACAGCCGGATCTTGCCGGCCGGATTGTCGAAACCTACGACGCCGGTTGCGGCCCCGACACGCCGCCGGACGCCCACGGCACCGGCATGGCAGGCGCGATCGCTTCACACATCGGCCTCCTCGGCGTCGCACCGAATGCGCGGCTGATCGCAATCTGCGCCTTCGGCGGCCACGGCTCTCCCGAAGCGACCTCCACCAAGATCATCCGCGGCGTGGATTACGCCATCGCGCACGGCGCCAAGATCATCAACATGAGCTTTGCGGGACCGCGCGATCCGGCGCTGGCGCAGGAGCTGCAGATCGCGCGCGAGAAGGGCATTCTGGTCATCGCCGCCGCCGGCAATGCGGGCGCGAAATCGCCGCCGCTTTATCCGGGCGCCGATCCGAACGTCATGGCCGTCACCGCCACCGACGAACACGATCGCCTGTTCAACGGCGCCAACCAGGGCAGCTATGTGGCGGTCGCCGCGCCCGGCGTGAATGTTCTGGTGCCGGCGCCGAACGGCGACGTGCAGTTCACCACCGGTACGTCGGTGGCAAGCGCGAATGTCTCCGGCGTCGCGGCGCTGCTGTTGGCGGAGCACCCGACGCGCACCCCGGAAGAGGTCCGCGCCATTCTGGCATCGACCGCGAAGCACCTCGGCGCCAAAGGCGTGAACCCGCAATTCGGCGCCGGCCTCGTCGACCCGCTCAAGGCGCTGCACCTCGTGCCGACGGCAATGGGACGCAAACCCACCGCCGACTCGGCTCCGCTCCAGTTACATTGAGCGCTCTACCGTCGCATGGTCTGCGACGGTAGAGTTTGCGCCACGGGCTCGGCTGACGGAATCACGCGTCAGGCATGTTGCCAGATGTGCTCGAACGCACTCACCATCTGGTGGAAGTTGACACTCCCGTCGTGGCCTCCATCCTCCGTTGCTATCGCCGTGATCGTCCTGGCCATGGTTGCCATTACCAAAACCCTGGTTGCGCGCAACGTTGATGCCGCCTCCTCCAGTTCCGGACCCTTGGCCGCTGCTTTGGTCGCTACCTTGGCCGTGGCCGCCTTGGCCGTGGCCATCGCTCCCCGAGCCTTGGTTGGATGCGACGTTGGCGCTCGGGTTCGGGTTCGATGCCCCATATCCATCACTCGTTAGTCCGTTAGCGGGATTGCTGGTCGGATTATCGTTGCCATCAACCGCCCCCGACACCGGCACGGTCGTCCCGACTGTGGCGGCGGCCGTGGTCGTGGCTGCGGGAACAGTGGTCGCGCTTCCAACAAAAGAGCCGCCGCCGGTCGGAAGATTATTGCCCGACACGTCATTGGCGTCAGCAACGAACCCCACGCCCGCCGCCACCAATTGCGCGGCGTTGGTCGCGTTCACCCCGTTTGCTTCAACGCTTTGCAGACCTGCCACCGCATTCGCGGTATCGGTCTTGAGGGTTCCGGAAAGCAACTCGTTGTCGAACCGGTCGCTGAAGACGCCGCCCTGCGAACCGTCGAATGTCGCTCCGAACGTGTTGTAGTCGTTGATTTGGGTAATCAACGACTGGAGTTCGGAGTGCGTCGGCTGGATCGTGTCATTGGCGATGCCATCAAGCGTGTTGTTCAACTGGTTCGATTCCGCGATGAATTGCGACCAGAAATTCGTCTGCGTTTGGTTGTCCTGGTACTGAAGGATCGTACCACCGTGATCATTCACGCCACCGACGCCATTGAGGTAACCGGCAAACTCGCCAAATCCTCCCGTGCTGGCGCCAAAAGTCTGGTTCGGTTGCGCGCCGTTGTTTCCCACGGAGACATCGCCGGCGGCCGCGGCCAGAGCGGCGTCGTTGTTCACGATATCGACCATGTCGAGCATGTTGTCGTTCGTCGAACGAGCCGCGTCATTGGGATTGGTCGCGTACATCCCGTCGAATTTGTTGACCTGCAATTCGGCCTGGTTGAGCAAGGTCTCGAGATGGACCGTCGTCAGCGCCTGCTCCTGCGCGGCCGTAAGCGACTGTCCCTGCGGCGACATGCCCGCTTGTTCATTCGCCTCAATGGCGGCGAGCGCGGACGGACTGTTGACGATATTGGTCAGGCCGGCCACGACGGCTTTCATATCGGTGTTGAATTCACCGATGTTCGTCGAATTCAGGCCGCCCGCCGAAAGATCGTTGGCCGCGTTGAATACTGCACCGACGTCTGCAAGGGACGGTGGCGCAGCAGTGGTCCCTTCGGCCGCGTTAAGCGCCGCCGCTGCATCGCTGCCCGTTGGAAGTTGCTGGAAACCTACGTTGGTGAAACCGGTAGCGCTTTGATAGGCCGCACCATTGAGCGCCGCCGCAAGGGTTGCATCGCCATTGACCTCGCCGAGGATAGTCTGCTGCGTGAGCGCAATGGTATTTTGCGCTTCTGCCGCCGCTGCGGACGTGCCAACCGAGAGCGGGGCTTCGTGCGCAAGGGCCGCGAGCTGCCCCTGAATCGCAGAGAGCTCGCCGGCGAGCGCCGGATCGGAAATCGACTGGCCGCCGACGGTAATCGTCCCCGGATTTGCGATCATCGCGGCAACATCGGCCTGAACTGCGTTGATGTCCTGTACGTACATCGGTTCGTACGGCTGTTGGTTGTCGGCGCTTGCCGCCTCAAGCGCCGTGGAGCCGCTCCACAGGCCACCTTCCGAGAGGCGAATTGCGTCGTTGAACACCGCGCCCGCCTGGGCGAGATCGGTGGATGTATTCAGAGCGCTTTCGATCGTGGTCGCGTAGCTGTTGCCCGGTTGCGTGATTGATACGCCATCGAGCCCTTCCGTGTCGCGGATAGTCGAAGGTACCGTAACCATCTCGTGCTCTCCTGTGTTGAAGCCCCCCGGGCTTGCGTGATCATTACGTTGCACTTCTTGCGTTCGTGATCGCTCCCCAGCATTTCATGACGAACCGTGATGATGGCCGCAGCATGGAGTCACAGCGGCATCGCTTGCCATTTTACATTCGCCTCACATTGCCGTGCCGGGTCATGGCTCGTTGAACATCCGATGAAGCTGGTCTCCGATCGGTTTGAACAGATAACTCAACATTGTGCGGCTCCCCGTTTGCAGGAAAATCTCCACCGGCATCCCCGAGATCAGCGTCATGCCGTCGAGCCGGTGACGTTCTCCCTCGGGAAGATCGATCTTCACGGTATAGAAGCCGGCGTTGGTTCGTTCGTCGTGGCTCAAGTCGGCGGAAACATATGTCACTGTACCGCGCACCTCGGGCATGGTCGGCCGGTCGAGGGTGGAGAATTTCAGATATGCCCGCTGTTCGCGCCCGACTTGATCGATCTCGTTTGGCGGCAGATGGCCCTCGATTTCGAGAGCGTCGGTGTCGGGGACGATTTCCATGATGACATCCCCGGGGCGGACAACACCGCCGATCGTGTGAACCGCCAATTCGTGGATGATCCCCGATGTAGGTGCCCGGATTTCGATACGGTCGAGCTGATCCTTCGCCGCCACATTTTTTTCGATCAGCTCCGCTTGCTTATCCTGCGACTCGCGCAGGTCTTTCATCACTTCGGAGCGAAACTCCTGATCGATTTGGGTGATTTGCAGCCGGGCTTGGCCGATTTTGGCGTTTGTCTCCGCGACGGTCGCTGCCAGTTGCGCGCGTTCGCCTTCGAGCTGCGCGGAATCGCGTTGCAATGTCGTCAGCCGCGTTAAGGGCACGAGACCCTTGCCGTAAAGCTCCTGCACGCCGCTTAGCTCGCTTGCAATGAGCGTAAGCTGAGACGCTTTCGACTGGATTTCCGCGTTCAAGCCATCGATCTGCTTCTGAAATTGGCGAATATTGCTCGCGTAAAGGTCCTTTTGGCCTTGGCGCGCCCTAGTCCGGGCATCGAACAAGGCGGTTTCCGACGCCACCAGATGCGCGATGTCCGCTTGCTGGCTCCCATCTGCGATTTGTTCGGGGAAATGAATGACCGTCGTGCCGTCCCGCTCGGCGGTCAGTCTCGCTATGCGTACTCGGACTTGATCGAGCTGGTCGGCAATCAGTTTCTGATTGGCTTTAAGCTGCGTGTCATCGAGCCGAAGAAGAAGCGTGCCGGCATTCACGTGCATGCCATCCTCGACTGGGATAGCCGCTACGACGCCGCCGGTAGGATGCTGAATTTTCTTTACGCTGGATTCAACGACGAGCGTACCCGGCAGAACAACCGCGCCGGATAATGGCACTAGCATCGTCCAGCCCCCCGCGATGACGACGCTGATGATGAGCACTCGCGCTGCGGCTTTGAGCTGAATCTCGTGGGTATGGGCGACCTGTTCCCTGAAATCCGCAGGCAAATCCGCGGATGCGGGCGTGCCCGACACGAGCCAATCGAATTGTGTCCGCAGAATATGAAAATAGCGACTGACACTCGGCGAAGGCTTTCTGCCTGCTGAGTATCTCGGATCCGGAGACGCCAAGCTGTTCTGCCGCGGGGTGCGGATAGGCTTCTGCAATACATTGTGATCGAAGTGATCGAGCCGCTCTTTTGTACGGGGAAACTGATGCACGACGCCTTCAGGACTCGCGCTTTGTCCGCGGCGAGCGGGCGCCGGATTGCGTGAAGCGCGGCGCCGGTTGAGATCGATGGTTTTTTTTGCGTTCTGCAATTCGAGAATCAGAGCCTCGCCCTGCAATCCCGGCTTAAGATGCTGACGCGGCTGAAGGACGCATACTGGCCGCACGATCGTGCTGACTGCCGTCAATGACACTCATGAGGGCGCCCCCGTCGTCGCACGCGGCTGATGCGATTGCGCCCCGGCGGGCCTGATGCTGCCCGGGGCATCGGGGCTGACAGTCCGTGCTACGCGGGCGAACAACTGGTCGCGCGGCCCGAATGCAACCATGCGGCCCTGGCGCAGCACCGCCGCCATATCGAGCGCGGCAAGCGCCTCGGGACGATGAGAAACCATGACGACAATACGCATATTCTTTCGCAGCGTCTGGATCGCACGGATCAACGCCGCTTCACCGTCGTGGTCGAGATTGGCGTTTGGCTCATCGAGTACGACGAGAAACGGATCGCCATACAAAGCGCGCGCGAGTCCGACGCGCTGACGCTGCCCCGCCGAAAGACAGGAACCGCGCTCGCCGATCCGGGTGCTGTATCCGTCGGGCAAGGACAAAATCATTTCGTGCGAACCGGCGAGTTGAGCCGCACCAAGTACCGCATCCGAGGTCGCATGCTCATCGAAGCGTGCAATATTCTCGGCTACCGTGCCGTCAAACAACGCAACATCTTGCGGCAGATAGCCGACGTGCCGACCAAGCTCATCGGGAGCCCATTGGTCCAATGCCGCTCCGTCGAGGCGGACCACACCTTCGCTCGCTGGCCAGATGCCGAGGAGAGCGCGTGCGAGAGATGACTTTCCTGCAGCGCTCGGTCCGAGCAACGCCAAGCCCATCCCGGCGGTCAATTTAAACGAGATCTTCGACAGCACCACGCGATCGCTACCCGGTACCGCGACGGTCATATTTTCGGCCGAGAGGCTCTGTTTCGGACGCGGAAGTTCGACCACGGCGGCAACAGGCGCCGGCACCGTCGCCAGGATATCTCGCAGCCTGTCGATCCCTTGCCGGGCCGCGACCAGCTGTTTCCAGTTGGACAACGCAATTTCTATCGGCGCCAGAGCGCGGCCCATCATGATCGATGACGCGATCATGATGCCGCCGGACGCCTGCTCGTTGATAACAAGGTACGCGCCCGTACCGAGAACAGCCGACTGCAGGGCGTATCGCACCACCTTGGCGACCGCACCGATGTTCGCGTAGACGTCGGCGGCGACGAAATTCTGGCGTAAAAAGTGCTCGTTGGCTTCCCGCCACCGCTCAGTCAAACGACCGGTCATGCCGAGGGCGCGGATGGCTTCGGCGTTCTGGCGAGTTGCATCGGCAAAGACTTGCCGCTGAGCGCTGCAGTGCATGGAAAATTTCGTCGCAGCGCGGGCACGGCGTTCGGCCACCACCGTCAGCGCGATAATCGTTGCCGCACCGAGCATCGCGACGAGGCCGATCGCGGGATGAAATATGAATAGCGCGACGACGAAGATGGGTATCCATGGCATGTCGAGAAATGCGGTAGGTCCGATACCCGACATAAAAATGCGGATCTGATCCAGATCGCGCAGCGGCTGCTGGGCGATCATCGCCTTGGCGCCGCGCAGCGGCAGTGTGGCAAGCGCCAGATAGATGCGTTTCTGCAGGCTGACATCGAAAAGCGTACCGATGCGCGCCAGCATTCTTGATCGCGCAGCCTCGAAATAGGCTTGGAAAAGGTAGGCGACAAGGACGATCGCCGAAAGTCCCACAAGTGTCGCGACGTTACGGCTCGGGAGGACGCGATCGTACACCTGCAGCATGTACAGCGAGCCCGAAAGCATCAACAGATTGATAACGCCGCTGAAAATCGCGACAGCACCAAGCCGTCGCGCGCTCGCGCGCAGTTCGATTCCGACAAGATCTTCCGACGCGGAAGCGGACATGCGCAACTCACCAATGAATCTGAATGGATTTTTTGAATTGAACGAATTTTCCCCTCCCTGTGCAAACGCGATGCGTGCCGCGAGCTGCACAGCCCGACTAAAGCGTTTCGCGAAATCCCGACGGAATTTCGACGGAAAGTCGGCGATGTTGACGTTCGTCACGATCGCACGCAGTTCCAATTCGCTAAGCTGCGACACCGCTGGAGAAAAATAATCACATGCGTATTTCGCGCAGGTGACATGTGCTTTCGATCAAGGCGAATGTCACTGCGAAAATCTTCGCTGCAAGAAGACGATAGCGCGAGTGCCATCAATCCACCCGGTAATCATCACACATTTTGTCCGACTGCCTCGCAATTCAGCCAAGCCATGGCCTAATTGCGGATGAAGCTTCTCAGTGCTTAGGGCTCCGCGTTGTTTTGTTTGATCAAACGGAGGGGGATGATGGCATACCGAAAATTTTATCACCGCTTGGGCGAGCACATTCTGTCTCCGACACCGCCGGACTGATAACCGCCACGGCTCTCTCGCCCGAAGTTCGCCGGATCGATTGACGAGCTTCGCACGATTCAATCCAAAAAGACTTGCAGGACACGTTCGGAGCTCCGCGCTCCGAGACCGCGTCGTTGCTGACCTTGAGCGAGCGACAAACGCGCGCGCATCTCCGCGTGCGTGCCTATGTGCGAGTGCGCACGCTTATGCGTGCGTGCGTGTCTGCCTGTGTGTGTGTGTGATCATCGGTATGGGGGTGATAAGTGGAGCATGCGCGAAAAAAGAAAACCGATTACGGCACCGTTATTTTTCACTGGACGATGGCCATATCTCTTGCACTAGCTGTCGCCACGGGATTTAGAATCGCAACCGAGACGCCCGGTCGCGACTGGATCAATGTCTTCAATTTCTTTCTGCCCGAGGCCTCGGTATGGACCGAGCATCTGCAAGCCGCGCTCCTCCTGACGGGAACGAGCGTCGCCTATGTCGTTTATGTATGGCGCGCCGGGCTTTGGTCGCGCGTTCGCCTCGATGGAGTACGGCTGCGGGGCCTGTTCGGCCGTCGATACGCCAGATGGGGCACGATTAATATCGTGCTGTATTGGCTGTTCTTTTTGGCGATTCTGACGCAAGTCGGAACCGGTACGCTGATGTATCTGGGGCGCGCCGGCGATGTCATGGTGCGCATGCACTGGTTCGGGATGTGGCTCATCCTGAGCTATGTCGCCCTCCACATCTTCTCACAATGGCGTCACGGCGGAGCAGCACAGCTGCTACGAATATTCCGTCCGGGACGCCTTACCGCGCCGCCACCACCATTCGACATCGGCGAAGTACTGGCTCTGCTCGATGACCACATCAGCCCGCCAGCGGCACCGCGTCAGGTACCTTTAGCGCACACGTCGAAACGGTCGCATGACCCCTCTGGAGAGCTCTTGGTGGTCGGCGGGGCCGATGAGTTCCAGGATCTGCGCTTGGATGAGAGAGAGCCAGCCGCCGGGGAACGGATTGGGCGTCAGAAAAGTCACGTCCGATGTGCCGGACAGGCGTCCAAGATTGCAGTTGAATGCATTCGTGGTGGCCTGCATCGCCGCCGCCCTGACTGCGATTTCGATGATCCCGTCAAAACGGGCATTCATTGGAGACACTTTACATCCGTCGTGTCGATCCGGCGGTATTCCGACCATCGATGGCGAAACGTCCGATCGGGTGTGGCGAACTATTCCGCCACTCGATGTGCTTACCGAGAATGGCGGCAATTTTGACGGAACCGGCGAGACGACAATTTCAATCCGGGCCGTGCACGACGAAACACGCGCCTATTTCCTTTTCATCTGGAACGATCCGACGCGTTCGCTGAAGCAGCTCCCGCTCCGGAAGATGGATGGAAGCTGGCGGCTCCTGCACGACGGCTACGAAATTGGCGACGAGCACGCCTACAACGAAGACAAGCTCGCCGTTCTGCTGACGCGTCTCGACACAATACTTGCCGGGGATACGACCTTCCACGCCGGCGTCAGGCCGCTGGCCGATGAGCCGCCCGCCCGCGCTGGCCGAGGATTGCATTACACGACGCACGACGGATTGTTTACCGAAGTCTGGGAATGGAAGGCGACCAGCACGAATGCATCGCATCATTGCGATGATGACTATTTTGGTCGGCCCGTCAGCGCCACAGCGGCCCAGCGGGCGGGACTTTCTTCTTATCGCGGCGGCTTCGCTCACGATCCGGGTACGGCCGACTATCACAACAACTTCGCGACATCGCAGCCGGACGACTATGCCGACGGGGTCCTGCCGCGCCGCTTGCCCAAAGACTTGAACGCAACAACCACAACACTCGGCCGCGTCGATCTCAATCCCGACTTCGGCGAGAGCGAAGGCGCCCGCTGGTACATGACCGAAGCAGAAAGCGTTCCCTATTCGACGGAACGCGACCGGTTGATTCCAAACGGAGCGGTCATCCCCGGAGTGGTGATCTCGGGCGAATACTCGGGCAACCGGGCAGACGTTGAATGCGTGGGGCACTGGGCCGCCGGGAAGTGGGCACTCGAAGTCACGCGCCGCTTGAATGTTGCAGGACCTTACGACGTTCCGATCCAGACCGGCACCTACATGCGGGTGGCAGCGTTCGACCACGCGCAAATCCAACACACGCGCCATGTGCGGCCGATACGACTGGAGCTGCAGTAATGCCGAAAATCTGCAAGGTGACGATCAACGCCGAAACAATCTATGCAAACTGCGGTGACGTTTTGCTCGATGCGGCTCTCATGAACGGCATTGAACTGCCGCATGACTGCCGTTCTGGATACTGCGACACATGTCGGGTGCGCGTCGTCGCCGGCCGCTGTCTTGGAGATGCAGCCGGCAACGGACAGGTCGTGCATGCATGCCAGACCCGCGTGATTTCCGATCTGCGCGTTGTCGTCGAAAAGACACCCCATGCGACCGAAACAGCCGGGACAGTTATTGGCGTCGCCGAAATCGCCTCGGGCGTGCTCGAAGTTCGTGTCGAGCCGTCAGAGCCGTTGAGCTACTTGCCCGGCCAATATCTATCGGTGCAATTTCGCGGTTATCCCTCGCGTTGCTACAGCCCGACCCGGCCGCTCGATTGGCCGAGCGATCCCGATCTCATTCGCTTTCACATTCGCCGGCTGCCAAATGGCCGCGTGTCGTCGGCACTCGGACAAAAAATCCAGAGTGGACATCGGGTGAAGCTCACGGGCCCGTTCGGCTCGGCCTATTTCCGGCCCAAACATCGCGGGCGCTGTGTCCTGATTTCGAGCGGAACCGGCTTCGCCCCGATCTGGGCCATCGCAGAAGCCGCGATACGGGAAAATCCACGGCGCGATCTCGTTCTGGTCGCGGGAGCGCGCGATCTCGATTCTCTCTACATGATTCCGGCGCTGTGCAGGATCGCCTTGTTCCCAGGCGTCATCATTGTTCCAACGGTGTCGAAGCGCCAGGAGATTACACCGGCCGTTCGCCATGGCGAGCCGATAACCTACCTGCCGCCGCTTTCGAAAACCGATGTCATCTACGCTGCCGGCGGACCGGCAACAGTTGAGACAACGCACCGGGTCGCCGAGGTTGCGGGGGCGACCTGTTTCACCGACCCCTTCCTGCCGGCCGCAGACCAAAATGACAGCGAAACGCTGCTTTCACGCGCCGTGAAATGGTTTGCGCCCCCTGCCCGCAATCAGTCGCGCTCGGCGGTCCTTGTTCAGCGTCAATAACCGAATACCGAGATGGCTCAAGCAATCCTGCGCTCATACGCGGCCGCCCTGTTGCTCGCTGCCGCCTTATTGGGAGGAGTGCCGTCCGGCGCCGCCGCCGACACGATTCAATCCGCGTTGATGCAGGCCTATCAGAATAATCCATCGCTCAATGCCCAGCGCGCGTCCTTGCGCGCGACCGACGAGAATGTTCCGCAGGCCTTATCGGGTTATCGGCCGAAGCTCAGTGTCGTTGTCAATGGCGGGTACAACTACACGAGCGTCCTCACTCCCGCGGGCGGCAGCCCGACCGTGGCAGGAGCGACCAGCTTCACGACAACCAATCAGCCGTATCTTTCGGGCGGAGTCAGCGCCGTGGCTTCACAAACCCTCTTTGACGGTTTCCAGACAGCCAACCGCGTTCGCCAAGCGGAAAGCCAAGTTGACGGTGCGCGGGCGACGCTGCGCGTGACCGAGCAGCAGGTGCTGCTCGATGCCGTCACCGCCTACATGAACTTGTTGCGCGACGAAGCCATCCTCGAGCTCAATCGGCACAACGTCGAAGTTCTCACGGATGAACTGCAACAGACTCGCGAACGCTTCAAAGTCGGCGAGGTGACCCGGACCGATGTTGCCCAAGCGGAGTCGCGGCTCGCAGCCGGACGTGCCTCGTTGCTCGGCGCGCAGTCGAATGACGTAGCCTCACAGGCCAACTACCGCCGGGTCATCGGCATCGCGCCCGGCAAGCTCAACCCAGGCACTCCCGTCGATCGTCTGTCACCGTCCACGCTGGGCGCCGCGATCGTCGCGGGCGAGCAGCAAAGTCCCTCGGTGCGCGCGGCCGCGTATGGGGTGGACATCGCCGAACTTGCCGTCAAAATCAGCGAAGGTTCGCTCTATCCAAATCTGAGCCTGTCGGTGAATGTCTCGGAGAACGTGAACCCCCAATACAATGTCAACAGACAATTTCTGGCCTCGGCTGTCGGCCAATTGACCATACCGATCTATCAAGGTGGCGGGGAGTATGCCGCCATCCGTCAGTCCAGGGAAACGCTGGGCCAGCAGCGACTCAACCTCGACGTCAATCGCGACCAGGCGCGCGCCACTGTGGTGCAGAGCTGGGGCCAGCTGATCGCCGCGAGAGCGCAGATCTTAGCGACCACGACCCAGGTGGATGCTGCCGCAACAGCGCTGGACGGCGTCCGGCAGGAGGCGCGCATCGGCGAACGCACGACGCTCGACGTGCTCAACGCGCAGCAGGAGCTCGTCAACGCCCGCGTCGCGCTCGTGACCGCCCAGCATGACCGCGTCATTGCCTCCTATACCCTCCTCGCGGCGGTCGGCGCGCTTTCCGCGAAAAGGCTCGGCCTCCCGCTAGTCGCCTACAATCCTCAACTCCATTACGATCAGGTGCGAGACGCCTGGGTGGGCGTGCGCACTCCCGACGGCCGATAGAACTCGATGCCATCAGCTGTACCAATACAAATCTTGTTCGTGAGATGGTTCGTGCGCGTTGGCGCGTGACCGTACGTAAGGCGGGTTGTGAGTTCGCCTCATTGACGTTCGGCTAAGTCGCCAACGCTGACGCTGCTTTCGGCACCGGCCTGGGGGAACGGCACCGGGCACAATTGAGTACGCAAGGAGCAATTATGTCCGGTGGCGCATTTGTGTCCGGCTAAACCGCATCGTGAGACGTTTCGGCGCGAGGCAGTCGCTACCGCCCCAATGCCGCCATTGCGACGTTGCCCGACGGGGTCAGTGGGACACCGAGATTTTCCAGGTAAAATTGCGACCGGCCGCGAGCATGTTTCTGGGTTTCCACTCAGCGCGCCTCAATTCATCGGGCGACCAAGAAGCCGGTTTGCCACGCCCGCGCGCTCGGTCTGTTCCGAATAGGTGCGCCGATCGGCAAGTTTGGTCCGGCATTGCTCGTATTTTGGTGTGTCAGGCTGCAAACCCTCGGAGCGACACTCCGCATCGTCCTGTGCGGCATTTGCGGCATCTGTGGCCACCTGCTTGGCCTGGGCTTCCTGCTGTTGCTGGTAGCCCACAGTCCCAGGAGCGCAGTCGTCACTGCTGAATCCCATCGAGCACCCAAGTGACGAACTGGCGCAACCGGCAAGAGTGAGTGCCAACAGCACCGGCGGGGACAAGCGATACATTTGCCTCCCCCAAAGCGTCAGCAAAGAAGCGATGCTGAGAACAATGTCCGCCGAACAAATTAAACGGCGCATGTTGTATCGGACTGAATCTCCTGGCGAGCCTGAGCAGAGCCAGGGTTTCCGACGTCCAGCCGATAGCCGACGCCGGACTTGCTGACGATCAAAGTCGGGCGCGTCGGGTCAATTTCTATCTTCTGGCGCAGTTTTCGCACTAAAATCCGGAGGTACTGAATATTGCCGGCGCGGCTTCCCCAGATTTCGTCGATAAGTTGCTGATGCGTCAACACAAGGCCCGCATGCGTCGCCAGAACATTGAGCAGTGCATGCTCCTTGCGGGTCAATTGAACGCGAACGCCCTTCAGGGTGACGACGCGCGAAACCAGGTCGATCGCGAGCTGCCCCGCCCTGACGACGGGTTCCCGATTCGAGCTCCTCAAGTGCCGCCGCATAGCGGCCTCGCTTCTTGCCAGCAGCTCGGAAATACCAAATGGCTTGACGACGTAGTCGTCGGCGCCAAGCTTGAGCAAGCGCACCTTCTCGTGCTCGTCGGCCTGGATTGAAAGGACGATGACAGGCACGTTCGACCATGAGCGTACACGCTCGAGAACCTCAGAACCTTCCAGATCTGGCAGATTGAGATCCAGGATAATTAAATCGGGCTTCTCGATGGTGGCGGCGCGCAGACCGAACATGGCGTTTTCCGCCTCCAGCACCGTGTACTCGTGAAGCTCGAACCCGGCGCGCAGAAAGCGCCTAATCTGCGGCTCATCGTCAATAACGAGCACCTTAGCCATCGACCATTTCCAAAAGTTGCAAATAATTCTTCGAGGTGATCGGCAGTCGCAATGAGATCGTGGACCCCAGTTTCGGTCCCTCGCTTGCAGCGTGAAGCGCGCCGCCGTTAGCCGAAATAAACGCGCTTGCGATCCACAGCCCAAGGCCCGATCCGGATGCGGCGATCGCGTGACGGGGGCTTCTGAAACAGCGGGTGCCCAGCTTGCGAATCTCATCGGGCGTCAGGCCGCTACCTCGATCCGTGACCGCGAACTCGATGCAGTCTTCGCCGCAAATGGTGCTAACTTTGATACTTGTTCCTGCGGGCGAATATTTTGCAGCATTCTCCAGGAGCTGTCCCAGCGCCTGTTCCGTCAAAACGGGATCAACATAGACGAGCGGCGGTTCCTGCAGCAGATCAAGAACGAGGCGATGTTCAGCCAATCCTCGTTTTTTCTGTTTGATTGCTCCGGCCACGATATCGGTCGGATCGGTCCAAACCTTTTGCGGCTTAATCCCGTTTGCAGTTATTCGCGTGGCATCCAGCAGAAGCCGAATCTCGTCGTCGAGATGGCCGGCTTGATCTTGAATTGCCTCAACAAGATCGCGCACCTGCGAATCGCCGAGGACCACGGGTATCTGGCTAAGGACGCTGCAAGTGCCCAAGATGGACGCCAGCGGCGTCCGCAATTCGTGGGACACACCGCCGATCAGCGCATCGCGGAGAACCTCGGTTCGATACTCGATTGTCGCCTGTTCAATCGACTCCTTGACTTTAAGGTGCTTAAGCGTTGCGATTGCCTCATCCAACAACGCAGAAGCCCGGCGGGTTATGGCGGCGGCGCTCTCGCCGTCCCGTTCACCGAGTTTTACTGCAATGGCGCTGTAGCCGAGAATTTCGGGTACAATTGTCCGTACAAGCCAAGGCCGCTTAGTTCCGGACTCATGTACGACAGCAGCATCATATACGTTAGATCCCACCAGCCTGAGGGCTTCTTGCCTTATCCCCATCGGCAGAGCCGCGGCATCGACATCTGCAGCCGATGCGATCAGCGCCGCCGAACAGCCGAGCGTGTTGGAAATGTAATCCTGAACAGCGAAAATCAGGTCGCGGCTGGTGAGACAGGTTGCTAAGCCTTGGGAGAAGGTGTGCAGTTCCCTGATTTCCTTTTCCCGCCGACGCAGCATGTTCGCCTCGTTCTTTAGGCGCGCCGCCAAATTGCTGGTGACGACGCCGACAAAAAGAAACAAGGCAAGATGAACCACGTCTTCCGGATTGTTGAGCCAGAACGTGTAAAGCGGCGGATAGAAGAAAAAATCGGACGCGGCGGCGCCGGCGATGGCCGCAACAACTCCGGGTATCACCCCCCAACGGGTCGCCGCGACGACCACCGGGAGCATATAGAGCAGCGGGACAAAATTGAGTTGGACGTAGCGATTGAGAAAAACCAGGCAGACGGTAGCGAGCCACACCAGACACAGCGTCGCTCCGATTGGAAGCGCGTTACGTGCGACCAAATCCGGCCAAAGCCCTCGCCCAATGAGATGCTTTTCCTGCGGGCCATCGTCTGGGAATACCGCGGTCAGATCACGCAGATTGCGTCGTTCCTGTAACGTCGACACCTCATTGCCCTTCCGAAGGCAGTCGGCTTTGCTTTGCTTCTTCCACACTTGCGCCCGGCGGCCCCCTCGCTATCACCCCGTTGGCCATAGGAAGTCGAGACTGATTTGTGCAGGATAAAATATAAACGCCATATAGCTCGGCCTGTTTCCTGGGCAGATTCGCACCTATTTTGGGCGCATGCCACGTTTGGCGCATATTTATTCAGCATCTGGCCTGCGACACTCCGATGCCCACTGCCGGCCAGCAAAGCAAAAGCGACGCAAGCGAAGGAGGTGGTCGCTTGCGTCGCTTCGCTCCGGCTAGAAGTGCCAGATCAGGTCACTGGCGGCGATCACCGACCAGTCCTTGCTCGGCGCAATGCCGGCGGCGAGGTTGCCGTTAAATGCCGGGTTGTCGAGCGAACGGTAATAACCGATCTCCGGACGAATCTCGATCTGCGGCGAGAACCAATGCTGCCAGCCCAGCGCGGCATCGACATAGGCTGTCGCCACGCCGGTGCGCTGTCCGTACGGGTCGTTGAAATACTCCGTGCGGAGCGAAAAGTTATTCAACTTATCGGGCGTGTAGTTGACGTAGAGCAGGAAGGTCTGCTCGTCAGGATTACACGTCAGCGGCACACCAGCTGTTCCATTCGGTGAAACCACACCCATATTCTTCGGACCGGAACACCAGGCGGCGTTCGGGCCGTTCAGAGGCATGAATGCAGGGCTGAATGGCGTGCCGTTGCTGGCCACGAGCGCGTTAGCTGCCGCATTGTTAAGGTTCGGGACGTTGTTCTCGTGGATGTTCCAGGTTTCGAAATTCACCGACCAGTAGTCGTTGAGCTTGTGGTAGTACGTGAGACCAAGCCATTGCAGGTTATTGTCGCCCCACAATCCGGCGTTCTGCGCATCGACGACAAGGTTAAGATCGTCTTTGCCGTCGCTGCTGGTCCAGCGCAGGCCCAGGGTGAATGACGGGACCGCGCCGGGATCCTTGAGCATCGTTTGACCCGGATACAACGGATCCACACCCGGGCCGAGTCCGGCGGCATTATTGAGCGTCTGTGCGTAGGGATTACCAATCTTCGCGTCAAAGTGCCACGGCATAGCTTCGGTGCCTACCGTCGTCCCCATCTGGACGATCCAGTTCTTGGTCAGCGCCAGCGTAGCTTCGACGCCGGTGTTGGTGTAGTTGTCCCACGTATATGTCAGCGAATGGACATAGGTGTAGTTGTTCGGGGCGAGCTGTGCCTCGATGTCCGGAATAGAGATGAATTGGCCGAGGCGCACGTTCAACCCTTGCATGACCGGATAGTACAAGTCGAGGTACATCATCGGCATGTCGAAGATGTTGGTCGCGTTGTGAAACAGCTGATCGCTGAACAACCCGTAAGCCGTCGTGTAACGGCCGTCGACGCCGTACAGGAATGAGGCGCGGAAGCCCCAATCGAAATGATCGTTCTGTACTTCGTTTGGAAGCCGCTCGATATAGACCACGGCCTGGTCGAGCTGCACCGCGTTCGGCGTGTAGTCATACGATACCGGCAAGTTACCGGCCGGCCTCACCGTATTCGTGCTGATATTGCCGGCGGGATCGACCCAGCCATAGATCTGGATGTGCGCGTCGTTCAACGCCTTGCCTGCTGCGGTGTTCGCAATCGCCACCATGAACGGGCTGTCGATCGAGCTTGGCAGCGTCTTGCCGATGTTCTGTCCGCCGCCATAAGGCCATTCAGTGAATGGCATTGGCGGCGTCGATTGCGGCGTCGGCGGCACGAGCGAATCCGGCCGGCTACTCGCCGGCGCATTTGGATCAGCCGGCGCCGTTCCATGGCCCCATTCAAGTTGGTAATAACGAATGAACCGCGTGACCGGATCGTCACCCAAGTATGCGTCAAGACATTTATAGTCGACATATGGATCGCAAGTGCCCTGCGCCGCGGCCTGTGCGCGTCGCATCCGATCCCACGCCTTGGTCTCCTTACAGTCGAAATTGATGGTCGGATCGCATTCCGGACCAAACACCCACGGTCCAGGCAATCCGTTGCCGTCATACGGACCCGGCAAGCCCCCGATATCAAGAGCACTCGTCCCACCCGCCATTGCCTGAGTTGCCGCTGTTACGGCGAGCGAGGATACACCAACCAGAAGAAGCTTTTTCATGACCCCACCTTTTTGATTCAAACAGAAAACCGCACACGCACCCCCGGCGCGGCGTGTTAGGGTCCCCATGGCCACAATTTGATGTTGATACGGCCGGTAATCGTCTGAACGTCAGTGCGTCCAAAGCTGCAGAACGCGCACGGGATTGCGGCCCCGAGCGAATTCGTCAGGTTCGCGATATTGCCTGGATTGAACTGATAATAATCGTACTCAAGGCCGATGCTGAAATGCGTGTACAGCATGTACTCGAGGCCCGCGCCTGCGGTCCAACCGTTCACCCATTGATATTTGTCGACGTCGGCCCCGCTAACGGTATCGTCGGCGTCGAGATGGAGCTCGGTGCCCGCCCAACCGCCCTTGCCGTACGCAAGCAAACGGCCCATCGCGAAACCCAGCGATCCGGTCGTACTCGCGAGATTGTTGAACTGGGTGTAGCGAGTTCGAGTCGCCGGCGATAACGCCCCGGGAGCCGTGCTGCTGATGTCGAGGCCATCGATCATTCCCTCGACGCCAAGCACAAACACCGTGTTTGGTACCTGCCAGCGGTAGCCAAACTGACCGCCCTCCACGATCCCGTCAGACACCTGACTATAAGTGTCCGGCCCCGGGCAGAACGTCCCCTCAGCCTCGGTACACCACGATGTCTTTCCTGTCGCGTAGCCGATGTTGAGACCGAAGTAGAACTCCGTCCAACCGAAATCAGGCAACGGTCCTGTCGGAGACTTGACATACAAGTCCGCCGCCATCGCGCCGCTCGACACGACGGCGCTCGCCAGTAAAACCCCCGCCCACATTAGTCGCTTCATGACCTACCCCGCTGAAATATCTCGAAGCCGAAATGCGCAAAACCAATCCGCGCAGTACAGTTTCGAAACCTGAGCACGCGCGATTAGCGCTGGCGGGACGAATAAAGTCTATATTGCAGGCGCCGCGATTTAATATCTAAAACATATCTTCGATTTGCAGCTCGCGGTTTGGATGCGTTTTTTGTAATCAGATGAACCGACTGGTGCTTAATGCTGTTGCCGCAAATGCGAAGACATCGTGACGACAAAAAGGAGGACGCTCGCCTGCTTGCGCTAATCCGAAAACGAGGCAATCGCAACGCGTTAGAACACGCTCGTCATCCACAAGCGCGACATCATGATGGAAAAATGTGGCAGTAAGGATACAGTTAACAAAATTAGGTTCTTACTCCGAAGATATTTATTTCTGACGGTCGTTCACACTCGCGGCCTGTCGTGAGGTACTCCGCGGATATGCGGTCGCTCTCGGTCAAGCCGTCAAACGATTCGATATTTTTTTTATATCTATAAGCCGAAGAAGCGCTCTCGAATGGATACGAGCTTTGCGCTTAGAGTGCGTGCAGTCGGCCACCTAATTCAAGCCGTTGGAAACGCAGATGTCCCTTGAAAGCGGCGCTACAACAGACTTCGACGTGACGACCCGCGCTAGTGGGATCGTTGCCTCCGATTTCAAATTCATTCCAAAGGAGCTTGCCCTGAAGTGTCGCAAGCTGGTCGAGAGCTACCACGATATTCACGGCTACGGCTGTCTGCCCGATATGCTTTGGCATTCCGACGCGCGCGATATCATCGAATGCCATCGCGAGCTCGCGCAGATTTTCAAGACCGCGTCCAAATCGCGATGCGCAAAGCGTGCAAACGAATCACTGGCGCTCATCGCCACGGTCGTCGCATCCCTCGAAATACTCAATCGAGACTTCCTCGGATGGGGCAAGCGTTTCCCGGCGGCAAAGCGCGAAGCCGACGACCTCCTCGCGGACTTCCTGTCGAAGCCACGTGCCTGGTTCATGGACCAGTATCTCTACCCATCGGTCGTCTTTCAGCAGGATTTTGCCCGAATCATTGAGCGACCTTCTGGCGACCTGGTTGTGATGGGAAGCTAGGCTATGTCGAGCCGCTGAACACCTGCATCGTTGCACATCGAATGGCCTCCCCTCGGACGTGCGCCACCTCTCGCGCCAAGCGTGATCTCGCAGCGCGGCTGAATTCTCTCGGGTATTTTTTTACTATTTGACGCGGCACAACAGCCGCATAAGCTTTGGCCGACTGCCAGTCGGCCATGCCCGTTGGCAGTTCGTCATGGCGGGGCCGGATTTGGCACATCCGGCCCCATTTTTTTCAAGGACGAGTGAGCGGCGCAGACGCGCGTGATTGGAATTCCGGATTAAATCTAATCCGGATTGGGGCTCCTCCGGCCGCGCATTAGCCAAAGATATCCAAGCCAAAGAAGTAAAATAGCCGCGGCCCCGGCCATCCAATTTTGAAAATGGATGCCGAAGAAAGCAAAGCTGTCCACGAGCCACTGCGCGAATCTGCCACCCATGAATAGCTATTTTAAAGATATTTGTGGCGGCGCCAAGCCACCAGCAGTGGCCTTTTCGAAGCACTGTTTCGCGCGCGCGATGTCCATTGTTGGGCTCATTCACCTCGTCGATCCTTTGCTTTTGCGAAAGCCAATCACGTCTGAGCCCTTCGACAATTTCGAATGGAAGCTCAATGTTTGGTACTTTGCATCGTTTTCGTTCAAAGCGAAAAAATATTCCGCTTTCTCGAAGCGTCCTGATTCCCGTAAGGGATTCTTGAAACGCATCGTGCAAATGGAGAAGCAAGAGTGCGTAGTACGGACATTATCGGAATCATCCTGGGCCTCCTCCTTTTATGTGGCCTCATGAGCTGTAGCGCGCCGCCGGCGGCGCCCTATCGGGTGTGCGATTGGATCGGGCCGGGAGGGCGAGCGGTTTACCGCTGTACTGTCGCGTACCCGGCTGCACCTCAAAATGACTCAGGGAAGAGGTGCGCGTGGATTGGGCCGGGCGGGCGGGCGATTTACGCCTGCCGATAGGCTGCTGAGCTCAACCAAGACCCGTGAGGGGCGTTACGGGAGGTTTATTGAACTGGCTCCCTTAATTCAAAATACGTGGAACGTGTTCACGCGCCTGAGCAGACCACTTGCGCCCACGTATTCCATCGTCGAGCACCGGACTGTCAGATCGGTCGGGATTGCCATCACCAAAGCGATCATGGTGCTGGTTATGGTGGCATTTTCCACCGCGCTCATTGTCGTTTTCCGCGACGCGCTCCACTCCGTCAATATCGTGTCGATCGTCTATCTGCTTCCTGTACTGGTCGCTGCGTTTCTGTGGGGCACTGGCCAAGCCATTGTCGCTGCGATCGCCGGCGCACTGACCGCCGATTTCTTCTTCTACCCACCCCTTTACAGCCTTTGGATTTCGGACACGCAGAATGTCGCTGACCTGATGGTCTTTTTGATCGTCGCGTTCGTCAGCGGCGAACTGGCGGCAAGTCTCCGTCACCGAGAGTATGAGATCCGGCAATTGTACCGGTTTTCGCGCCGGCTGGCGGGCTGCTTCACGACGGCTGAGTTGATACGGGCCAGTCAGGATTATCTGTCGCAGATTCTTGGGCTGCCCGTATCATTCGTTGACGAACGCGCCGGAGAGCAAGAGCTGGAAGGTTTGCCATTATCCGTGTGGCGAGCAGGCCTGACAACGACCCTCACAGACGATCAAGCGGTCCATGCAATCATCGATATCGCCACGAGGCACCATTGGCTTGCATTTCGTGCAACGCTGGGCACCCTTCGATACTTACTCTTCATCGACTTGGGAAAGCATGGCGCCGTCGTTGCCCGGCGGAGCAAACGCCGCATCACCGCCGCCATCGCGGATGCATCGAGGACATTGCTGCGTCTTGATCTGCCGAAGGCACTCGAGGACGCCCGGATTTAGGGCCAGGCCGATACACTTCGCAATGCGCTCGTCGCGACCATGTCACATGATCTGCGCACACCACTCGTCTCGATATTGGGTGCGGCAAGCGTTCTCCACGAGATTAACGCGGTCAAGGCTGATGAGCGTGCGCTTTCGTTGCTGGCCACTGTTGAAAGCGAAGCCGGACGCCTCGACGGCGACATTCAGAATCTGCTGGCGGCAGCGAGCATCACCGCTGGAACGGGACGGCGCAATCCCGAATTGACCGATCCCGTGGATATGATCCACGCAGCGGTCGCAAGGAAACGAGTGCATCTGGCGGGACATCATTTGGATGTCTCATTTGCGGCTGAGCTTCCATTGATTGTCGTGCAATCGACTTTGGTGGAAAATGCAATCGGCCAACTTCTCGACAACGCGGCGAAATTTTCCCCAGTCGGATCGACGATAACCATTGCCGGACATCAAGATGGCGGTTGGCTGATCTTGTCCGTTTCAGATCAAGGTGCCGGATTCACACCGCCCGAATTGCAACGGGTCGGCCAACGGTCGTTTCGCGGCGCGCGTTCAGCGGATTCGATTTCCGGATTTGGTCTTGGACTGTGGATTGCCAACACGTTTATTGCGGCAAATGGCGGCACTCTCGAGGCCGAAAGCGCGGGGGCCGATCGCGGGACGATATTCCGAATCCGTCTGCCGGTCGCGTCTCCATCGGAACACGACAACTAGCAGCGAAAGCGCTGCGAAGCGCAACTCAAGTGTCGACCGGAGGGAGATTGGTGGCGGGCCGCTTTACCAAGTACCGACGATGCAAATCACGAGGAACGGCACAGCGGCAAGTCCGACATAGAGCCAAGTCCGGAACGCCAGTGGATCGCGCGGCATCGCGAACAGCTGGATGCCAACCCATACGCACATGACGAGCCCAAGCGCCAGCCGCACAACATCTCCAGGCGTATCGAAGATCGTCCATATCGTCTCGTTCTGGGGCATGCTCAGATGCAGCAGCGCAACCAGCAGCAAGGCGATAAATACCGACCGGAGCAGAGCACCAACTAACCGCAGCCGGGGAGAAATCGTCGCGGGGGCACTCTTCGCCTTGGAGCCACGCCGGCGCGGCATTTGAGTTGTATCAACGGGCGCGTAAACCATGGGCTTTTCCGATCGGCGCGGCCATCGCGGCAAGCCAAGTATATGCCGTGGGAACTCAAAAATATAGATTACATATAAATATTAGCTGCATTGCATATAAGAGATAGATAGGTCTGCGCGCCTGTTTATAAAAAGGCTGTCCAATCATGCACTTGCATACGGCCTTGAACAAATAATGGGCAAGAATTCGGCGCGCCTAAAAGGCCGCTTGCAGGTAGAATAGTTGGATTTCGGCCGAACTGGCGTCAGCGCTTGGACCGAAACATCGATCCACTGATTCCGGCTATCCTGCGCGGCGGACCACCAACAATCGCGGGGGCGAAGCCGCGACGGAGCAAACCTGTCCCGTTGATTGCCGCGCGGCCAACAACAGGCGGAAGCGTGCTTGGCCCCGCACCCGGGCGAACAAGCCGCGGACGATCGTCGCGCAGGCTTGGCTTACCCATGAGGCCGATCGGACGCGCACCAGGGGCGCCGGCAGCGTGCATCGCGACAGCCGCCAAATCCGCGGGCCCATTTTCGTGGCGGTAATCGCGATCCGCGTCGACTCGAATCCCAATCGCATTGCGCGAGGCCGACTTAGTCGTCCAGGCGGCGTGGCTGTGAAAGCCGCGGCCTACACCCGGAATAATCAATCTGGATTTGGTCTTGCTCCCGGAGTCCCCCATGCCCTCGACGGCGCGGCCCAACACGGTGATGCGGGTGTCAATGGGGCCGAGATCCTTCATATGGACGTCTGCGAAATTTCCGCTGTTCTCGTGCGCGCCGCTGATCCTTTCCTTGACGTTGTCGCCGCGGGGCTGAGCAAATTCGGGATTTTGCCTTGCGCCGCGCTCGATAATGGGCGCTCGGTTTGAGGGCGTTTCGGCCTCAGTGCCGTGGGTTTGATCCGGGGGGCTCGCGCTTCCTTTACTGTCAGGGGCATCCTGACGAACCGTATGACCTTGACTGAGGGGCGTAAGCGCAGTCGGGGGTGAGGTCACTTTGTTCACCGGTCCGTCGTGCTGATGAAAATGCGCGCGCCAATGATGAGTCCGCGCGGACGTTGGCACCCCGGGCGCGATGCCGAGTAGAATCGCCGCGGCTACAGCAAGGACGTTGCGTTCGTTCGCCATCGAAGATTCACTCCGCCGGTTGCGGCAGTTCAGCCTGATTGGGCGGCTGTTGCCTAGAGCGTTCCGTCCGTTCTAAGACCAACGACAGCAAGGCCGGCACCACGACCAGCAAGATGATCGGACCGATCAGCATGCCGCCGACCACGACCGTCGCCAGCGGCCGCTGCACCTGACTGCCAATTCCGGTCGAGATCGCGGCGGGTAGCAAGCCGATGCAGGCCGACAAAGCCGTCATCAGCATTGGGCGCATTCGCTGCGAGGCAGCATGGAACATCGCTTCCATGACACTCAGGCCCTCGACACGGACCTCGTGATAGTAGGTCATGATCAGGATGCCATTCATCACCGACACGCCGAACAATGAGATGAATCCCACGGCGGCGGAAACGCTGAAATTCAAGCCGCTGAAATACAGCGCCATGACACCTCCGCCGGCGGCGAACGGAATCCCGGCGAGCACCAGGAGACTGTCGCGCAGCGAATTGAACAAGCTGTAGAGCAGCACCAGGATCAAAAGCAGCGCGATCGGAACGATCACTTCAAGACGCGCCTTTGCTTCTTCGAGATCCTGAAACTCTCCAGCCCATGCCAAGCGATAGCCCGGTGGCAACTTGATGTTTTTCGCAATCCGTTGCTGCGCTTCTGTGACGGCACTGCCCAGATCGCGATCCCGAACGCTGAACTTGACCGGAATGTAGCGCTCCCCGGATTCGTGATAGATGTACGAAGCGCCGGTATCGAGCGAGATATCGGCGAGTTCCCGCAAGGGAATATAGGCGTTGGTTCCGTTCGGCGCCGCATAAGCGACCTTGATATCGCCGACAGCTTCCAAGCTGGAACGATATTGCGCCGGCAGGCGGACAACGACGTCGAATTGCCGGTCGCCTTCGAGAATAGTCGTGGCAGTCGTGCCCCCAAGCGCCGCCTGGATTACTGTGTTGACGTCGCCGGTGTTGAGGCCGTAACGCGCTGCCTTCTCGCGGTTCACCTTGACGTCCAGGTTGGGCTGTCCGAGCACATGGAATATGCCGAGATCGGCAATGCCCTTCACTTTCGCCATCTGATCCATGACCTCGGTCGCAAGACCCTCGATCGCCTTCAAATCCGGCCCGATGATCTTGACCGCGTTTTCACCCTTAACGCCGGACAACGCCTCCTCGATGTTATCCTGGATGTACTGGGAAAAATTGAAATCGACGCCCGGCAATGCGTCGTTGAACTCCCTTTGCAGATCGGCGATCAGCATGTCCTTGGTGTAGCCGCGCGGCCATTGGTCGTAAGGCTTCAGCGGCACAAACAGCTCGACATTGGAAAATGGCGAAGCATCGCTGCCATCGTCGGGGCGGCCGTGCTGCGAAACGACGTGAACCACTTCCGGATGACGGAGCAGTATTTCCCGCATCTTCGTCACGGCGGGTTCGCCCGCCTCCAGTCCGATGGTCGGTGGCATGGAAGCCCTGATCCAGAGGTTGCCTTCTTCCAGAGCAGGCAGGAACTCACTGCCGAGCCGCGTCATCAACACGCTGACCACGGCGAGAAAGGCGACAGCAATCACCACCATGAGCTTGCGATGGTCGAACGACCATCGGAGGACGGGCACATAGGCCCAACGCAGCGCCCGCACGACGAACGTTTCGACCTCCGAGACGTGCTCTGGCAGGAGGAAGGATGCGAGCACCGGTGTGACCGTAAAGGTCGACAGCAAGGCGCCGAACAAGGCCAGCCCGTAAGTCCGCGCCATCGGGTTGAAAATCTGGCCTTCGACGCCCTGCATGGTGAACAGCGGGACGAAGGCCGCAACCGTGATCAGAGCGGAAAAGAAAATTGCCATGTCGACCTGGAGCGCGCTGGCAAGGATGAGGCGCAGCCGGTCGGTCCAATGCGGGGCATTGGTGGTGCCGACCGTCCTTGTCGGATCGTCGCCGAAGCGGCCCTCGGCGAGCTGGTGCAACAGGCTTTCACGCTCCGAGGGATGCTGGAAATTCCTGAAAATATTCTCGATCAGAATAACGGCGGAATTGACGATGATGCCAAAATCGACAGCGCCGACCGAAAGCAAGTTGGCGTCCTCCCCCATCATCACCATGATGATGACCGCAAAGAACAATGCGAATGGGATATTGACGCCGACAATGATGGCGCTGCGCAAGTTGCCGAGGAAAATCCACTGGATCAGAAAAACCAACAGGCAACCGAAGACAAGGTTATGCAGCACGGTGTGGGTCGTGACCTCCACCAGACTTGAGCGATCATAGTAGGGAATGAGTTTGACGCCGGGTGGCAAACTGCCGTCTGTATTCAATTGGCGGATCTTGGCTTCGATACGCGGAATGACGTCGTTGGTATGAAACGCCCGCCCCATCACGACAATTGCGAGCGCGGCGTCGCTCTGATGATCAAAGCCGGCGATGCCGAGCCTAGGCCGATAGCCGACCGAGACCTTGCCGACGTCCTTTATCTGAACGGGCACTCCGTTGAACTCGCCGAGCACGACATTTTCGATGTCGCCGACCCGCCAGCCTTGGGTCAGATCGGCGTTGCCGCCGGAATCCATCAACCCGATGCCGCGAATATTGACCGATTGCTGACCGACGGTGATCTCTCGGCCGCCGACGTTGATGTTGGAGTTGCCGAGCGCGGTGATGATTTGAGGAATCGTAATGTTATAGGCATCCAGCTTGTTCAAATCGACGTCGACGTCGTATTGCTTGGTTGTGCCACCCCACGAGTTTACGGCCACAACGCCCGGAACGGTATAAAGCCGCCGGGTGACGATCCAATCCTGCACGGTACGGAGGTTGGTCAGGCCGAAATGGGGTGGCCCGACGATTTGATAACGGTAAACCTCGCCGACCAGACTTGATTGCTGAATTTGCGGAACCTGGCCTCCAGGCAGCGTCACGTTCTGTGTCAGGCTGAGCGCCGCCTGCGTATACGCAAAAAAGTAATCGACACCGTATTTGAAGGTGACGCGTACAAAAGAGAGACCATAGAACGACGTCGAACGGATGTTGTCGACGCCGGGAGTGACGTAGAGGCCCACCTCCATCGGGATTGTGTAGTAGCGCTCCATCTCCTCGGCCGAAAGGCCGGGCGCCTGTGCGGTTATCTCAAGAATAACGGGAGCAGGATTGGGATAGGCTTCTATGTTAAGCCGCTCGAACGCCACCAGCCCGGCGCCAATAAAAACTAAAAGCCCGAGCAGAATGATTGCGCGCCGGGTGAGGCCGAACGCCAGAATGCCCTTCAGCACGCTTTGCCTCTATCACGAGCACCGCGATCGTGAGCGCCACACCAAACGAGCCGCCTCATTGGTTCCCCGCTATCGCCAGCATGTTGCTGAGGAAGATCGCACCATCGGTGGCGACCAACTCTCCGGGCCTCACTCCATCCAGGATTTGCCGATAGCCGTCGCGCACTTGGCCGATTCTTACAGTGCGCCTGACGAAATGGCGGCGATCGGCAGTGATCCATACAGTCTCGGTGCCATCGCCCTCCCGCACCACGCCATCAAGAGGAACCGCCGGCGAGCGAACCGGCGCGCCGATGTCGATGGTGAAATTTGCGAACATCCCCGCGCGTAGCTGGTGCTGCGGGTCTTTTATCTCCGACCTCACCAAGACACGACGGCTGTTCGGGTCCACCGTCGCGCCGACGGTCTTGACCTTCCCGTCGAATGTTCGGCCCGAAAAAGCGCCGATCTTTACCTGTTCCTGCTGGCCGACTCCGAAGGCCGGGCTGTCGTCCTCGGCAACATTTGCGAGCATCCACATCGTGTCTACATTGGCGACGGTGTACGGCGCGGGCGTGTTGCCGGGCTGTACGAACAGCCCCGGCGCGCCATTGCGCGCCGTGATCCTGCCCTTGATCGGACTCGGGACGACAAGCGTCGGATCTGCGATCCGCTGAGCGACGATTTTGTCGATCTCCGCATCGGTCTTACCGAAGATGCGCACCGCGTCGCGTGCCGCGCGTAGATTACCTTCGGCGGTCTGCTGATCCGAAACCGCCTGCTCAACGTTGGCCTGCGAGACAGCCCGCGTTGTGTAGAGTTGTTGCAAACGGGCGAGATTGCGAGTTGTCAACTCCAAGACACCGGCTGCGGCGATCAAGGTCGATTCCGCCTGCAACAGATCGGGACTGTCGATCGTAAAAAGCGTTTGTCCCTTCATCACGTCGTCACCGACTTCGGCAAACAGCGCAATGATACGCCCCGGGTAGGGCGTAAAGATCTGAACCTCCATGTCTTCGTTGAAATCGATACTGCCGACCGCCCGCCTCTCGATCGGAAATCTCCGCTCCTCCACGGGCTGCACCTTCACCGCGGCGAGTTGGCTGGCCGACAGATCAATGCTGTTCGGATCGTGTGAACCCGCGGTAGGCACGTCCGGCGCCGCCTTCGCGGTCGAAATCGCGCCGATCGCGGATGGCGTCGTTGTACCCGGAGCCGCCATCAAATAGAGCGCGACGCCGATCGCGACCGCTGCTCCTGCAAATGCAAGATTCATAGCGCCGCTCTTCAGAGGCTCAGTCATCGCCCCTACTCTGCCGGCAGGCCGCTGAACTCAGTGTTCGTGACATATCCCTTTGCTCCGTATCGCAGTCTACTGTGACAAATTGCAGTGCGGGTTATCACACGCTCTTAAATCATCACAGCGTTCGTATTGGGCGCCACCTGATGAAGGATTCGGCAAAGATATTTTTTGGCTATTATTGATCTACCATTGCCTATTTTGCCAATGCTGCTGGCTTTGCGATCATCATCGACCTAAATGGGCATTTTTTGGCAAGTCAGCACAGCTGCTTCGCGCCGAGCGATAACACTGCAAATATATTTTCTTCCTATTCGATCGCCGCCAAGCGGTCTTCTATCGCCGTATGCCTTGTCATTAAACTGCGCACATTCGGACTCGCTGCACGTCTGCGAAGTCATCTTAACTGTATTAATGACAGTGTGACCTTGCGGATACAGTCAGCGCGGGTAAACTCTGAAATATTAGCAGCAACGCGATCCCGGGAATTCGCCGAAACTTGTTTGTTGCCTGCTTCGATTTAACCACCAGTTGCAAATGTCGATTTGTCCGGCACGGTTGCTCTCAGGTTGCAGTTTCGTTCTGACAACCTTTTCAGTGCTGGCGGGCTGTGCAGTCGGCCCCGATTTTCATGCGCCCGCGCCGCCCGGTGTAAGCAGCTACACCAGGGAACAGCTTTCGCGGGCTACAGCTTCGACCGATGCGCCGAACGGCCAATCGCAGAGTTTCGAAACAGCCCGTGACATTCCGCAGCAATGGTGGAGGCTCTTAAGATCGCCGAGGCTCAATGCGTTGATCATGCAGGCCCTCAACAATAATCCTAACCTGCAGGCGACGCTTGCGACCTTGCGGGCCTCCAGGCAGGCGGTATACGCACAGGACGGCAAATTTTTTCCCTTCGTCCAAGCTAATTTCAATCCGACGCGCAATCAGACCTCTGCGGTGCTGGCACCGATACCCTCGTCGAACGCGCTTCTCTACAATCTCTACACTGCGCAGGCGCAAGTCTCATATACGTTCGACGTTTGGGGTCTGAATCGCCGCACGGTGGAATCTCTGCAGGCATTGTCGGACTCGGAGCGCTTCCAGGTGGAGGCCGCCTATCTGACACTCACGTCGAACGTGGCGCTTGCGGCAATCAACGAGGCGTCCTTGCGTGGTCAGATCGATGCCACGAACGAGCTGATATCCATCAATACGAAGATGCTCGACGTCCTACATAAGCAATTCGACACCGGCTACGCCAGTCGCAACGACGTCGCTTTGCAGGAAGCGGCGCTGGCGCAGGCCAAGGCGACATTGCCACCGCTGCGCAAGGCGTTGCAACAGAATCGCGATTTGATCGCGGCTTTGGCCGGCTCTTATCCGAACCAAGGTCCGCTGCAGACGTTCAAGCTGGATCAGCTGCGCCTGCCGACCGACCTGCCGGTGAGTCTGCCATCGCAGCTAATCGAGCAACGGCCCGACGTGCGCTCCGCCGAAGAACAGCTCCATTCCGCAAGCGCCTTAGTTGGTGTTGCGGAAGCCAATATCCTTCCGAACTTCACCATCAGCGCTAACGGCGGATACATCAATACGGCGCTTGCCGGGTTGGTGGCGCCGCAGAGTTTGTTCTGGACGTTGTCCGGCAACGCCACCCAGACCATCTTCGATGCCGGAACGCTATTTCACCAATACAAGCAGTCAAAGGACACCTATCAGGCGGCAGCGTGGGCATATCGCGGCACGGTAGTCGGTGCCGTGCAAAACGTCGCGGACTCACTGCGCGCAGTCCAAAACGATGCGGATGCATTGAGGGCGGCGCGCGACTTTGAACGTGCCGCCAAGATCAGCTTTGACTTGGCGCAGCAACAGATGCAAAGCGGAAACGCGAGCATTCTGATTTTGCTCACGGCACAACAGACCTACCTGCAGGCGACCATTGCCGTAGTCCAAGCGCGCGCCACCCGTCTGAGCGATACCGTGGCGCTGTTCGCGGCGCTCGGCGGCGGCTGGTGGAACCGTAATGCCCCGCTTGCTGAAAAACTGATTGATGTCAGCAGCGGCGAAGTGGCTCCGCTTGCTTCAAAGCACAATCAATTTTGATACAGGTGCGGCTGCCGCGTGATCCAGTCGCGACCCGCCGAGAACAAAGGCGAACAACGTGATGGTGCCCGTGGAGGGAGTCGAACCCCCATGCCTTGCGGCGATCGATTTTGAGTTCGATTGCGTCTGCCATTCCGCCACACGGGCCAAGGGCAAATATATAGGCGGTGGCGAGCCGCCCCGCCAAGCGAAATTCAAAGGGAAACCCGGCCACCGGAGCTAGGCGAGAAGGCCTGTTCGTGCCCCTGTGGATGGGCCTTGCTTCTACCCCAATGATCGGCCATTGGGCTGCGGCAGCGGCCCCTTGCGGAGCCGCAAGACGGGAGTCTGACAGGCCATGGACCAGACCGCGGGGATCAACCACGGCGTGCTGCGCGGGACGCGCTGGAGCCCGCTCGCCCAGGCCGCGTTGGCCATCTTCGCCATCAGCCTCGCCACGCTGCTCGGCGCCTGGTTTTTCCAATTCGTGCTCGGCTATCCGCCCTGCCCGCTCTGCCTCGACCAGCGCATCCCCTATTATATTGTCATTCCGCTGTCGCTTCTCCTCGCGCTGGCAGCGCGTGGCGGCGCATCGCACCGGCTTGTCGCCGGAGGTATGTTCGTGGTCCTCATCGCCGTGCTCTGCGGCGCGGCGCTCGGCACCTACCACGCCGGCGTCGAGTGGCATTTCTGGCCAGGCCCGACCGACTGCTCCGGCCCGATCGGCGATCTCAACAGTGGCGGCTCGCTGTTCGAGCAGTTGCAGAAGCCGATCCACATCGTGCGCTGCGACCAGGCGGCCTGGCGCTTTCTCGGCATCTCGCTCGCCGGCTATAACGTGCTGATTTCGCTTGCCATGGCCGCAATCGCGGCGTGCGGCCTGCTGGCGCTGCGCAAGCAACCGGCGTAAGCGGCGCGGCGCCGCGACAACCTGCCCTGCCCGCCCGATCCCGGTATCCGCGTTGCATGGGCGCGTTCGATCAATTAACGTCGCGATGACGTCGCCCGCGTATGGGCGCGGTAGTCAGCAACCAACAACACTGCCCGCCGTATCAACCACGGCGGCAACAACAAAGGGAGGACGACATGCGTCCCAGAGCATGCGCCATCGCGGCGCGAACGGCGGCCGCCGCGGCGACCTGCATCATCTCGTGTGCGCTGACAGTGGGCGCGGCGCAGGCGCAAACCACGCCCTATATGATGAAGATCACGACGCCGACCATCCACGCGGCGCTCGACGAGTATGGACGCAAATTTGCCGCTGCGGTCGAGAAGGATTCCGGCGGCCGGATCAAGGGGCAGGTCTTCCCGGCCAGTCAGCTCGGCTCGATCCCGCGTCAGATCGAAGGCACGCAGTTCGGCGCGATCCAGGTCGCGATCATTCCGCCGGAATTTTTCGTCGGCGTCGATCAACGCTTCGAGGTCATGGCCGCTCCCGGTCTCGTCGGCTCGATGAAGCAGGGGGAGCAGGTCACCGCAGACCCGCTGGTGCTCAAGCTGATGCTCGGCCTAGGCGCCAACAAAGGATTGCACGGCATCGGATTGTTCATGGCCGAGCCGGCCGAAGTTGTTTCCAGGTCGCCGATCAGCCATCTCGCCGATTTCAAGGGCAAGCGCTTGCGGATTTTCGCCTCGGAATTTCAATCGGAGGCCTTCAAACGGCTCGGCGCAACCGCGATCGCAATGTCGCCCGCCGACGTGCTGCCGGCGATTCAGCAGGGCACGCTCGACGGCGCGGTGTTCGGGGTGCAGCTGCTGTCCGGGCTGCATTTCTACGACACGGCGAAATACGTGACGATGACGCATCATTCAGGCATCTTCTCCGTCGTCGAGGTGAGCAAGAAATGGTACGATTCGCTGCCTCCCGACCTGCAGAAAATCATCGATCGTGACGGCGCCGAGCAAGCGGTCGCGATCAATGCGCAATCGAATCAGATCCTCGACGACGCCACCAAAGTGTGGACCAAGGGCGGCGGCCAGATGATCAATCTGCCGCCCGAAGACCAGGCGAAAATGATTTCGATCATGGGCAGCGTCGGCGACGACGTGGCCAAGACCAAGCCGACGTTACAAGCGGCTTATGACATCGTGAAGGAGGCCGCACAGAAGGCGAAATGACCATGTGACCGCAATTCCGCGCCGCATGGGTGCCGGGCTTGGGGAAGCCCGGCTGGGAGGATGTCATGCGCACTATGGAATGCGAATTCCGCGCGGCGACGCTGCTCGCCGCCGGCGCACTGATCCTGTCGTTGGCAGTGCCGTCCGCGACAGCGCTCGCCCAACAAAAAACCTACCTGATGAAAATCTCGACGCCGACGATCCACGACATTCCGGACATGTGGTCGGCGAGGCTCGCTGCGGCGCTGGAAAAAGACTCCGGCGGCCGGATCAAGGCGCAGGTGTATCCGGCGAGTCAGCTCGGCTCCATTCCGCGCCAGATCGAAGGCACCCAGTTCGGCTCGATCCAGATGGAGGTCGTGCCGCCCGAATTCATGGTCGGGCTCGACCCTCGTTTTGAGGTGATGGCTGCGCCGGGCCTCGTGGACTCACAGGCGCACGGCCAGCGCGTGTCCCACGACCCTGCGGTGCACAAGCTGATGCTTGGACTCGGCGCCGACAAGGGGCTGCGCGGCGTCGGCCTGTTCATGGCCGAACAGTCCGTCATCGTATCCAGGATGCCGCTGCGCCATCTTGCGGACTTCAAGGGCAAGAAAATACGCATCTTCGCCTCACAGTTTCAGAGCGAAGCATTCGAGCGGCTCGGGGTCACACCAGTGGCCATGACACTCGGCGACGTACTGCCCGCGATCCAGCAGGGCACCATCGACGGCGCCGTAACCGGCATCGGTCCAGTCGCCAACTTTCACATGGTCGACGCCGCGAAATTTGCAACGCAGACCGGCCAGCCGGCGATTTTCCTGATCGCCGAGGTCAACAAAAAATGGTTCGAGGTCGCTGCCCAAGGATTTGCAGCAGCTCATAGAACGGGACGCCAAGGCGCAGTCCTTGTCAATCGACCCATACGCCGTCGAGCAGGTGAAGCAATCTGAGGCAAGCTATACATCCGGTGGCGGTAAGCTGATCACAATGACCCCGGCCGAGCACGCCGCGATGATGAAAATCATCGCCAGCGTCGCTCCGGACGTTTCAAGCAAAAACCCGAATCTGGCCGCCGCTTATAACATTGTTGCGGATGCGGCGGTGCGGACGCAGCAGGCGCCGGGACAGTAACCGAGGCCGCCTGATCGCGGCGACAGGCAAAGGTGCAAGCCGGACTGCCGGGTCGATTGGCTGGGAGGTAGGACTATGGTGCTGATTGCGCACAGAAGTGCCGCCTGCGCGTGGGCTATCGCCGTCGCTACATTGTTTGCCGCGACACTCCCGGCGCGCGCCGCGGACGCGAAATCCTACGTCATGAAGATTGCGATCGCGACGGCGGGCGACGCGCAGCATCAATTCGCCAAAGACTATGCGGCCGCCGTCGAGAAAGATTCCGGCGGCCGCATCAAGACGGAAATCTATCCGGCGAGCCAACTCGGTTCGACACAACAGCAGGCCGAGAGCGTTCAGTTCGGCGCGATCCAGTGCCAGATCGTTCCGCCGGAATTTCTCGCCGGCATCGACGAGCGCTTCGAGCTGTTGACGGCCCCCGCCCTCGTCACGTCGATCGAGGGCGGTCAGCGCCTCGCGGCCGACCCGGCAGTTCGCAATCTGATGCTAGGTCTCGGTGCCGACAAAGGCCTGCACGGCGTGGCGCTGTTCATGATTGCTCCGTCCGTTGTGGTATCGCGCAAGCCGATCAACCATTTGGCCGATTTCAAGGGCAAGAAAATTCGCATTTTCGCCTCGGAATTTCAGCGCGTCGCGATGCAGCGGCTCGGCGCCGTGCCCAAGCCGATGACGCTCGGCGAGGTTCTCCCGGCGCTGCAGGATAATGCACTCGACGGCGCGGTTTCTGCGATGACGGTACTGAACGCAATGCAATTCCAGCGTGCAGCCAAATATGTGACCGAGATCGACCAGCCCCCGATCTTCGGCGTCGCCGAAATCAGCAGGAAATGGTACGACACTTTGCCCATCGACCTGCAACAGATCGTCGACAGGGACGCTGGCACAGTGGCCACGTCGCTCAACCCCTGGGTGATCGAATTGAACGCCAAGGCGCGCCGAGCCTGGACGGATGCGGGCGGCCAACTGATCAGCCTGCCGCCTGACGACCAATCGGCCATGCTGCGGACCTTGGCCAGCGTCGGCGCAGATATCTCGAAAGCGAAACCTCCGCTCGCGGCCGCCTATAAAATCATCACCGATGCGGCGAAGTGAGCAAGCGGTGCGGGGAGATTTTCATTGTCCGCCACGCAGCGATCCTCTAACGTTGCCGAGCGAAAATCGCATGGTTGCACTCATAATCGGCAACCGTTTGCCAACAAAAAAACTTCCGAGATGGGAATTTCTGCTCGCTGTTTGCTGAAGAGCTTACGGCGCTCATGGGAGGAAATTTCATATGCGCGAATGGAAGCAAGACGTTTTGGCGCGGGCGGGAGTCACCGCCGGCATTGTTGGTTTATCGTTGGCGCTGCAGTTCAGTCCAGCGCAGGCGCAAAGCAACAGCACCTACGTGATGAAGATCACGTTGCCGACGCTCAATGACACCATCCATCAGGTCGCCAAGAATTACGCAGCGGCGCTGGAAAAAGATTCGGGCGGCCGCATCAAGGTTCAGATCTATCCAGCCAGTCAGCTCGGCTCGATACCGCGACAGATCGAGGGCGTGCAGTTTGGCGCCATTCAATGCGCAATGATTCCGCCGGAATTCTTTGTTGGCGTCGACGAACGCTTTCAGTTGATGGCGGCGCCGGGGCTCGTCAGCTCGATGCAACACGGTCAACGCGTTGCGAATGAGGCGGCGGTGCTGAAACTGATGCTTGGACTCGGAGCCAACAAGGGATTGCATGGCGCCGGTCTGTTCATGGCAACACCGTCGTCCATCATCGCCAAAACGCCGATCCGTCATCTCGCCGATTTCAAGGGCAAAAAGATCCGGATATTCGCCTCGAAATTCCAGAGCGTGGCATTTGAGCGGCTTGGCGTGACGCCGGTGGCGATGACGCTCGGCGACGTCTTGCCGGCGCTGCAGCAAGGCGCGATCGACGGCGCCGACGCCGCACTGAATGTCTATGTGCCGTTTCACTATGTTGATGCCGCCAAGTACGTAACCGAAACAAATCAACCCGCGATTTTCACCGTCATCGAGATCAGCCAGAAATGGTACGACACGCTGCCGAAGGATTTGCAGCAACTCGTCGACCGCGATGCGGCTGCGGAATCGGTGAAGATCAACCCCTGGGCGCTCGAATTCCGGCGCAAGATGCAGAAGGCTTGGGTGACCCAAGGGGGCGAACTCATCAAGCTGCCGCCGGTCGAACAGGCGCAGATGATGAGTATCCTCGCCACCGTCGGCCAGGATGTCGCGAAGTCGAGCCCAACTCTGCATGAGGCCTATGAGACCGTGATCGCAGCAGCCAAACGCACGGCGCCCGGCCCGGGCGAGTAGGCGGGCGCCAACATCATGCGACCGAACGTCATGGCCACCGCCACAAAGGGTAGCGGCCACCCCGCCGATTGTGGCACACCACCGACATGGCCGACGCGCGAGTTGGTGCGGGAGCGATATAGCGGAAGGGACGATGATCGAAGCGCTACATAAGGGCGTCGAATGGCTGCTGACGCTGACCCGGACGGTGTCGGCGATCTGCCTGCTGTCCAGCGTTGTGATCAATTTCATCAATATCATCGGCCGTTACGTGTTCAGCGTTTCGATCCCCTGGGCCGAGGAGATCATGCTGTTCCTGATGGTCGGTTGCGTCTTTACCGGATGCTGCGCCGTAGCCTGGCAGGGCCGGTATATCCGCATGGACGTGCTGATTTCGCTGATGCCCGCCAAGCTGAACGCGTTCTTCAATCTGCTTTCCGAACTGGTGCTGATTGCGGCCGCGGTTGCGGTGACCGATTTTGCCTATCCGGTGATCACGCAACTCGCTGCGTTCGACGAACGCAGCGAAGCGGCCGATTTCCCGCTCGTCATTCCCCAATCGATGGTCCCGATCGGGTACACGCTGATGGGAGTGCTCGTCGCCATCCGGCTGCTGACGCTTCGGCGCACTCCAGCCAGTCCTCCAAGCGACGCGCACGGCTGACGGATAGTGACGATGGCTTATCTCATCTATTTCGCGCTGCCGGTGGTGCTACTGCTGATCGGATTTCCGATCTTCCTTATTCTTTTGGTCACCTCGATCGTCGCAGTGCTCACCGTCGCCGGTGTGCCGACCGACGCCGTGCAGACCTATATGTTCGGCAGCCTCGACAATTTTCCGCTGCTGGCGGTGCCGTTCTTCGTGCTGGCCGGCGAATTCATGGCGCAGGGCGGCATCGCCCGGCGTGTCATCGCCATGGTGATGGCGATCGTGGGCGGCGTGCGCGGCTCGCTCGCGGTGACGACAGTTGCGGCATCGGAATTATTCGGCGCCATGTCGCACACCGCCGTCGGCACCGTCATCGCCATGGGACGCATGATCTATCCGTCGCTCAAGGACGGCGGCTACAACGACCGCTTCGCGGTCGGCCTGATCGCATCTTCCGGCGCCATCGCGGTCGTCATCCCGCCGTCGATCGCCATGATCCTCTACGCGGTATCCGCGGAGCAGTCGGCGGTGCAGCTGTTCACCGCCGGGATCCTGCCGAGCATTCTCATCGGCATCATCGATGCCGGGTTCGTCATGATCTATGCCCGGATCAAGGGCGTGCCGATGGGCGCGCGGGCGCGGTGGGAGAATATCTGGAAGACCAGCAAGGATGCGAGTTGGTCGATCGGTACCCTGCTCGTGATCTTCGGCGGCATATACGGCGGCGTCTTCACGCCGACCGAGGCCGCCGGCGTGGCGGTCGTCTACTCGGTGTTCGTCACCATGGTGATTTACCGGGAAGTCGATGTCCGCCGGTTCTGGAAAATCCTCGTCGATTCCGCCTTCCTAATCTCGCAGATTTTGCTGATCGTGACGTCGGCCGGCATCTATTCGTGGCTGCTCACCACCAGCGGCATCCCGCAGCAGATCGTCGCCTCGATCGACGCGATGCACATGTCGAAATGGGAGCTGCTGCTCATTCTCAATATCGGCTTGTTGATCGCGGGCAGCTTTCTCGAGCCACCGGCCGCGATCCTTATTCTCACGCCGCTGCTGTTGCCGATCGTGCAGGGCGTCGGTGTCAACCCGATTCACTTCGGTATCATCGTCGCGGTCAATCTCAGTCTCGGAATGTACACGCCGCCATTCGGCCTGAACCTGTTCTCCTCACAGGCGATCTTTAACGCGCCTTTGAGCCGCATCTATCTGGGCGTACTGCCCTTCCTGCTTCTGAATTTCGCGGCGCTTCTGCTGATTACCTACGTGCCCGAAATCTCGATGGTACTGTTGCACCACTGATAAGGCGACGCCGTCGTACCCCGCACCGACCACGACAATTAGCGCTAAATCCTCAAAGGCGAGCGTGGCCTGCGGGGCTGCCTGACTGGCCGCCTACTGGCGCCGGCCGCCGCCTTCCACTAATCTTACCGTCGTCGTTCTGACACCCCTGCGGCGTAGCGTTGTTTTGTCTAATTATGGAGGACAATCATGGGCTTATTGGATGAACTCAATCTCGGCGGCGCGCTCAAGGGCGCTCTCGGTCAGATCGAGGCGACGGCCGCGCCGGCGCTGATCAACGCGTTGCTGGCCAAAACCCAATTCGGCGATCTCAACGGGCTGGTCACGCAGTTGCAGCAGAGCGGGCTGGGCCCGCAGGTGCAATCTTGGCTCGGCAACGGCGCCAACCAGCCGATCACCGCCGACCAGCTCAAAGCGGTCCTGGGCAATGCCCAGGTTCAGGAGATGGCGCGTCATCTCGGCTTGCCGGTGGATGCAGCCCTCAATATGCTTGCTCAGCATCTGCCTGGTGTCGTCGATCAGGCGAGCAAGAACGGACAGCTGTAGTCGAGTACCTGATCTAAAGTTTGCTTCATCAAGTGAACACATGAGGAGGAAGACATGAAAGTGATTGCAATCGTCGTCGCGTCCTTCTGGCTGGCTGGCGCCGCAATGGCGCAAGGGGCAATGGCGCCGGCCGGCGACGCTCCCGCCGTCGCGGCCGGGAAGAAATGCCAGGATGCCAAGCTGCATGGCGCGTCTTTGACCAGCCATGTGAAGAGCTGCTGCACGAAAGCGGCGGCGAAGCTGAAAGGTGCGGCGAAAACGTCCTTCGAAGGCAGTTGCGAGAAGACCGGAATGGGCACCTGATTCGAGCACCAAGCCCCGGTCAACGACCGGCCAATTTTGAAAAGGAGCGACTGTCATGAAAATTCGTGTCTGGTTGGTGTCCGGAATTGTGTTCGGAGCGCTTGGTTTGGCGATTGCGTCAGTTCCGGCTCAGGCCAAGAACAAGACCGTCAAGGAATGCGAGTCCGAGTGGAAGGCGGCCGAAGCCGCAAAGACCACAGGCGGCAAGAAGCGCGCGGAATTCATTGCAGCCTGCCGTCAGGAGGAGGCGCCCGCTACCGCAGCGGCGCCCGCAGCGCCGGCCCCCGCGCCGGCGCCAGCCCCCACCGCAGCAGCCCCCAAACCGATGGCTAAGCCCGTCGCGAGCGGCACCAAGCCTGGATCGCCCGGGAGGGAGGCCTATCTGGCGCGCTTACATGGCTGCTCCGCCGAGTGGAAAGCCGACAAAGCCAATGGGACGCGACCTGCCGGAATGAAGTGGCCGCAGTTTTGGCATGAATGCGACCAGCGCATGAAAGCGAAAGGCATGTGAGTGCCCAAGCTTTACGTGAGCGCATAGGACGTTCGACTCTTACCCATAACTGAAAGATCAGTCGCCGCGCCGGTAACGGCGCGGCGGCCGTCATTGCTCCGGCTTTGAAAGAAACTTTTGGCTCTCAAAAGAAAGTCGCTACGGCTACTGATTCTGCCGCCAAGCCGCAGTTCGCGGCGGGCTTGCTGGGTACGCTTTGACGTGGCAGCCGTCACGCATCTGACGAGGGAGTGATGGTGGGCGGTAGAGGGATCGAACCTCTGACCCCTTCCATGTCAAGGAAGTGCTCTTCCGCTGAGCTAACCGCCCGGAATTGGACCAGCATGTAGCGTTCCGCTGCCTGCCGGGTCAAGACCGACCCAAGACCGCCGCCCTCAATAGACCGCGCGGCCGCCCGAGATATCGAATACCGCGCCGGTCGAAAACGAGCATTCCTCCGAAGCGAGCCACGCCGCCATGGCGGCGATCTCATCGACCGCGACGAAGCGGTTCATCGGGATTTTCGACAGCATGTAGTCGATGTGCTCCTGCTTCATCTGCCCGAACATCTCGGTCCTGGCAGCGGCCGGCGTGATGCAGTTGACCAGCACGCCGGTGGTCGCCAGTTCTTTCCCCAGCGACTTGGTCAGCGCGATCAGCCCCGCCTTGGAGGCTGAATAATGTGAGGCGTTCGGATTGCCCTCCTTGCCGGCGATCGACGCGATGTTGACGATGCGGCCGTAGCCGGCGGCGATCATATGCGGCACGATCGCCCGGCAGGTCAGATATGGACCGACCAGGTTGACGTCGATGACCCGCCGCCAGACGTCGGGCGTAAGCTCCCACAGCGGCGCATTGCCGCCGGTGATGCCGGCGTTGTTCACCAGGATATCGACCTTGCCGAAGCTGCGGATCAGCATGGCCGTGGCGGCGGCGACGGACAATCTCGTCGGTGACGTCGACCGCCCTGACGAAGACCGCCCCGCTTTGCTGCAGCGACTCTACAGCTTTCTGCGTCGCGGCCGCGTCAGTGTCCCAGAGCACGACCTGGGCGCCCGATCGCAGCATCCGTTGCGCGATCGCAAAGCCGATACCCCTCGCCCCGCCGGTCACGATGGCGAGGCGGCCTTTCAAATCGATGGTGTTCATGGTGGACCCCAGCTAGGGGCGCGGCTATTAAAACTTCACGCGGTCGCCGCCCTTGAGGCCGAGCATTTGCCGCGCCTCGGTGGGCGTCGCAATTTCGAAGCCCAGATCCTCGATGATGCGACGGATTTTCGTCACCTGCTCGGCGTTGCTCTTGGCGAGCTTGCCGGGGCCGATATAGAGCGAGTCTTCGAGACCGACGCGGACATTACCGCCCATCATCGCTGCGGCGGTGCAGAAATTCATCTGATGACGTCCACCCGCCAGCACGGACCACAGATAATCCTTGCCGAACAGCTTGTCGGCGGTACGCTTCATGAAGAACAGGTTATCGAGATCGGGGCCGATGCCGCCGAGAATGCCGAAGATCAGCTGCAGGAATATCGGCGGCTTGAACATGCCGCGATCGACCATGTGGGCGAGATTGTAGAGGTGGCCGGTGTCATAGCACTCATGTTCGAATTTCACGCCGTGGCCTTCGCCCAGCGTCTTGTAGACCTTCTCGATATCGCGGAAGGTATTGGGAAAGATGTAGGCGTCGGAGTTGAGCAGATAGCTCTCCTCCCAGTCGTATTTCCAGGTCTTGTAGCGCTTCGCCATCGGATAGAGCGCGAAATTCATCGACCCCATATTCATAGAACACATTTCGGGCGACAGCGTATTGGCCGCCGAAATGCGCTGGTCGACCGTCATGGTCACGGCGCCGCCGGTGGTGATGTTCACGACCGCGTCGGTCGCCTGTTTGATGCGCGGCAGAAACTGCATGAATACGGAGGCTTCCGAGGACGGGCGGCCGTCCTTCGGATCGCGCGCGTGCAGGTGCAGGATGGCGGCGCCGGCGTTGGCGGCATCGATCGCCTGCGTGGCGATCTGGTCGGGCGTGATCGGCAGCGCATCCGACATGGTCGGCGTGTGGATCGAGCCGGTGATCGCGCAGCTGATGATAATCTTGTTGGCCACTATGGTTCCTCCCTCTCGGCATGTCTTCCCGCGCGGCGCCGCTCCGTCAAGGACGGGCCGCTTTCGGTCCGGTATTTGTCCGCGATGTGCCGGTGTTTCCGCTGCGGCTGTCGCCGATCGCTGCGACCGGGGCGCTCCGTTACGAACTGGCGATCCGCCAGTGGATCGATATCTTCCCGGACCGGCAGCATGCTTTGGCCAAGTTGGCGCAGACAATCAAGGACACCATCGACCGCCCGGAAGCGGCCGAGATTCGCCCCCTCGCGTCCGCGCCTGGCGTTTCCGCGGCGCCCAAGCGTTCCCCAGAGAAGAAGCTGGCGCCGGCGCCGCGCGATCCGATCATCGTATCTGGCAGCACGCAATTCGAGGCGATACGCGCCCTGCTCGCGCGTCATATCGGCCCGATCGCCAAGGTATTCGTCGAGCGAGCCGCGAGCCAAGCCGGCACCCCGAGCGAATTCTGCGAGCAGCTCGCGAGCCACGTTGCGGCGCCGGCCGAGCGCGCCGCCTTCGTACGCGCCGTGCAAGAGCAGCTCGGCAAGAGCTAAATCCACCGCTCAAGTGGTCCGCGCTCTCGCCTCCTGAATCGCCTGCCATACCTGCTGGGGGTCACCGGCATTGACAGGTCGCGGACGCCGAGTTCGCCCAGAGCATCAAGGATGGCGCTGACTATGACCGCGGGTGCGGCCGTGGTGCCGCCCTCGCCGCCGGCCTTGATGCCGAGCGGATTGGTCGGCGACAGCACTTCGGCGATTTCGGTGCGGAATGACGGCAGCATGTCAGCCCGCGGCATCCCGTAATCCATGAACGAGCCAGTGAGCGGCTGCCCGCTATCGGGATCGAGATACATCTGCTCCCACATCGCCTGGCCGACGCCCTGCGCGATCGCACCGTGGGTCTGGCCGTCCACGATCAGCGGATTGATGCAGCGGCCGACATCGTCGATGCAGGCGTAGCGGGTGATGGCGATTTCGCCGGTGTCGGGATCGATTTCCACCTCGCAAATCGCGGTACCGTTGGGAAACACAGGATCGTGCATCTCGTTGTCGGTGACGACCGCAACCCCATCCTTGAGCGCCTCCGGCAGCTCGTGACGCGCCGCCTCGTTGGCCAACTCGAGAAAATCAAAAGTGAGATTGGTGTCGCGCGAGCTGAAACGCCCATCGTCGAACGCGATATTGTCCGGCGTCGAGCCCATCACGATAGCCGCAACCTCCTTGCCCTTGGCGATCAGATCGACCGCGGCCTTTGAAAAAACCGTCGCGGCATGGCGCATCGAGCGGCCGGAATGCGAGCCGCCGCCGACCTTCACCACTGCGGTGTCGCCATAGATGATGTTGATCGCCTCGGCCGGGACGTGAAGCAGATCGGCCACCACCTGCGCGAAGCTTGTTTCGTGGCCCTGTCCGTTCGACTGCGTACCAATCACCGCATCGACACGGGCCGGACCGGACGAGTCTTGCGGTCGCACCTTGAGCTGCGCCTGCTCCTTGGGCGCGCCGATCGAGGACTCGACGTAGTTGGCGAGGCCGCGGCCTAACAGCTTGCCGCGGCGCTTGGCGTCGCGCCGCCGCGCCGGAAATCCTTTCCAGTCGGCGATCTCCATCGCCCAGTCCATATTCCCTTCGTATTGACCGCTGTCGTAGAGCATGCCGACCGAATTGCGATACGGCATCGCCTTGGGCGACACGAGATTCTTGCGGCGCAGCGCGATGCGATCGACGCCGAGCTGTTTCGCCGCCTCGTCGACCAACCGCTCGATCGCGAAGGTGACTTCCGGCCGGCCCGAGCTGCGATACGCATTGGTGGGCATCGTATTGGTGAACACGGCGACCGAACGCAGCGTCGCGGCGGGAATCGCGTAGGAGCCGGAGATCAGGCCCGATCCTTTGCTCAGCGGCGACAGCGACACGCAGCGCGCGCCGACGTTGCTGATATTGGTGGCGCGCATGCCGATGAAGCGATGCTTGTCATCGAGCGCAAGCTCGACATTGGTCACCAGATCGCGGCCCTGGTAATCGCTGAGAAAGGCCTCCGAGCGCATCGCGGTGTATTTGACCGGCCGGCCGAGCTTCTTCGCCGCCCACAGCACCAGACCGAATTCGACATAGGTGCGGTTACGCGTGCCGAAATTGCCACCGACATCGGCGGAAATCACGCGCAGCCGATCCGGCGGCACGCCGACGACGTGGATCAGCTCATTTTTCTGCCGCACCGCGCCGCCCGAGCCGGCATAGAGCAGGTAGGAATCCGTCGCGGCATCGTATTGCCCAAGCGCCGAACGCGGCTCCATCGGCACGCCGGTGACGCGGCCGATGTGAAATTTCTTGGTCACCACATGCGCGGCGCGAGCGAACGCCCGATCGGTCGCTTCGGGATCGCCAAAAAAAGTCTCGACCGGCATGTTGTCCGGCACTTGATCCCAGAGCGTCGGCGCACCGGGCTTGATTGCATCTTCCGAATGCAGCACGAACGGCAGCTCTTCGTACTGCACTTCGACGGCCTCGGCGGCGTCCATCGCCTGCGCCTTGGTCTCGGCGACCACCATCACGACCGCTTCGCCGACATGCCGCACCTTGTCGGCAGGCAAAAGCATGTGCGGACCGGCGAACACCGCGCCGCCGCCGGGTGCGTGCAGCTTCATGTCGAATTTGGTCTTCGGCACCGGATCGTGCGGTATCGGCCCGATCTTGTCGGCGATACAATCAGCTCCGGTGAAGACGCCGAGCACGCCCGGCATCGCCTTCGCCCGCTCGGTGGCGATCGCCACAATACGAGCGTGCGGGTGCGGCGAGCGCACCATCGCCGCGTAGGTCTGCCCCTCGACCGCGAAATCATCAGTGAACCGGCCGTGGCCGGTAATCAGGCGTCCATCTTCCTTGCGTGGCAGCCGTTTACCGATAAAGCGGAAGCCGGTTGGGCCCGGTCTTATTGTCTCATCCATCAGGGCATGCCGGCCGCGGGCCGGTCCTCAATTTACCAACTCGCGTCCGGTCCAGCCGTTCGAAGTCAGCCGAACGTAAAGGCGTCGTGATAGGCGCCCTGCACGCTGCCGCCGGGGACCGGGCCGCCGCCCGGCACATGCACCATGTTACCGATCACCGCGCAAGTCGCCCCATGCAAGCCGTGGCGCGGCAGCGCCATCGGGGTCAGCGCTTCCCAGGCATCGGTCTTGGGATCGTAGGCTTCGTTGGTGCCGAACACGCGGCCGGTAGCCTCGCCGCCGAATACGACGATCTTGCCGCCGATATAGACGCAAGACGGCCCGCTGCGCGCCGTTGGCAGCGGCGCGCGGAAACTCCAGCTGTCGCTCTGCGGGTCGTACACCGCGTTGAGGGACGTATTGAAGTCGTAGGAATCCATGCGACCGGCGATGGCGTGGATTTTCCCGTCGACGATGGCGACGCCCATATGGTCGCGCTGGCCAACGAACGGCTGCGTCGCCGTCGAGCCGCGCATGCTGGCCCGATCCGAGTATTTGTTGGTCGCCGGGTCGTACACTTCGTGCCATTCCACCGACCGCACGTCGCGGCCGCCGAGCAGATGGATCTTACCCCCGAGTTCGATCGCCGAGATGGCGCCGCGTGGGCGCGACAGTCCGGCAATCGGCGTCCATTGATCGGTCGCCGTGTCGTACATGAAGCACCGCGAGTGCGGACAGCGATTTTGCTCGATGAAGCCGCCGAAGGTGTAGACTTTCGGGCCGATGGCGACGCCCGCGACGTGATTGCCCGCCACCGGAAATGGCGCCTTCAGTGACCAGGTCCGTGCCTTTGAGTCGTAGACCTGATGGAAATTGGCGTCGAAGCGGTGACGCGCATAGCCGGCGATGACGTGGATATTGCCCTGGCACTCGATCACGGCGTGCTCGCCGGTCGGAATCGGCAACCGCGGCTGCTCGACCCAGCGGCCCGGATTGGCAGCCGTGGGCGCCACGCTAGTGACGTAACGCTGCTTCTCGACGGTCGCCGGGATGGCGATGATCGAGCGATCGTTCAGCCCGGCGAACAGCGGATCGGCGGTCGTTGCGGCTGTGTCATTCATCGTCTGCCTCACGCGTAAGAGGGAACGGCATCTTTGAGGAGCTTGCGCGTCAGCTCAACGCCTTCGCGCGCGACATCGTAGGGCGAACGCGCCCACATCTCCGGATTCGGCGCCTCGTAGCTGAGATAGCCGGTGTATTTCTTTTCGGCCAACAGGCCGAGAATCTCGCGCCATTTGACGACGCCCTTGCCGGGCGGCAGCCGATCGGTCGGCCGCGCCACGCCAGTGACGGGGTTGGGCGACAGATCGCTGTACTGAAAGCAGATGATCTGCTCCGCCGGCACGCTCTCGAAACCGCGTCCTCCGGCGCCACTGCGGGTGAAATGATAGGTATCGATCAGATAACCGCAGTTCGGCTTGTTCGCGCCGTTAATGAGCTCGGTCAGCACCGCAAGCTTGTTGAGCACGGGGTGTTGCGAATTGAATTCGATACCGAGCTTCAATCCAAATTCGCCCGCGATATCGCCGGCGCGCTTGAGATACTCAATCGCATCCCGGATCGGCCCTTGAACCGGACCGGGCGCGCTCATCAGCGTCGTGCAGCCGAGCGCTACCGCGTTCTCGCATGACTCGCGAAACACCTTGAACAGCCGCTTGCTTTCTTCGCCGGTGGCGAACAGCCAGCCGTATTCGACACCGAGCACGCCGACCGGAATGCCGCTGCCTTTGATGAGGTCGAGTACCTGGGTGTTGCTCATGCCGGCATCGAAACAGCGCGTGAAATCGGTGCGCCTCAGCTCGACCGCGTCGAAGCCGCCTTGGCGGGCGGCATCGAGCGCCGTTTTCAGCGGCGTGGTGTCGATCGTCCACATGTGCAGCGCGAGCCGCCCGAATTTTTCCGTCATGCGTTTCTTCCCCGTTATCGAAATCGTTTCTTGCTACCGGTTTAGTCCAGCCGCACCACCTGCCCGGTCGAGACCGCACGCTCGATGGCGTAGGTCGTTCTCAGGTTGAGCATCGCCTGTTCGGGCGTGGCATGGATGCTGGGCCGGCCAGTCGACAGAAAGTCGAGCCAGGCCCGCGTCTCGTTACCGAGCGGTCCCCAGAAATCGCCCATCGCCCAGTCGCCGGCCGTATTGCTGCCGAGAAATGCCATCTCGACCGAATGGCCAGGCACGTAAGGATGCGGGATGCCCTTCTCGGAAAACAGCAGGTGCTCCATGTGGTCGTCGTCGATGATCATGGTGCCGTCACTGCCCAGAAGCTCCACGCGGTCGGACTGGCCCTGCGTCGGATAGCGCGACGGCAACGCGTAAGCGATGCCGAAATTGACCACGGCGCCGTCGGCGAACGTGACCAGCGCCCAGGTGACGTCGTGGGCGCTGTAGCCGGCGTCGCGAAAGATGCCGGACTGGCCGCGCGCCACCACTTCGACCGGCTTGTTGCCTTCGAGCAGCCAGCAGATCAGATCGACGTAATAGGTCAGTACATCGAGCACCGGCGTAGCATGCGGATCGCGCTTGAGGATGGCGAATGTCTGGGCGCGCGAATTATAGACGCGCGCCAAAGCGCCGCTGACCTTGCCGAGCCGGCCATGGATCATTTGCTCCTTGGCGCGCAGGAAACACTCCTTGAAGCGGCGGCTGTAACCGACCCGCAATATGCCGCCGGTCGCATGAAGCGTCTTGAGGATCGCCTCGGCGTCGTTGAGCGACAGCGCAAGCGGCTTTTCCACCAGGACCGGCTTGCCGAGTTCGAGCGCGCGGCACACCGGCGCGGCGTGCTCGCCTTCGGGCGTCGAGACGAATACCGCGTTGACGTCCGGGTGTGCGATCACGGCATCGTTGTCGGCAGAATGGAAATCGGCGCCGGCGAGTTCGGCAAGCTTTGCGGCCTGCGCCGGATCCTTGTCGGACACGGCCAGGAAACGCACCGCTGGGTGCTCTGGCGGCGAGCCGCGCCCGCAAGGTGCCGATCCGGCCCGAGCCGACGACCGCAATGCCGAGGTCCTTAGCCTTCACATTCTCCTCCCCCCGACTATGTTACGCTTCCCAGCAGAGGAAGGCAGGGGGAGACTATACATGAGCGCGCGTGCTCTCGAATTCGTCGAGACCTGGGTTACGGAAAAAATCGCACAGGAAGGCTACCCGCTGGAGGGGGCAAATTCGCCCGCCAAGGATTGGGCGGCCGAGTGTGTCGAAGCGGCTCAGGAAGAAGGCATCCCGGCGAGCGAAATCGCCGACGCATTCGACGATCTGGCCGAATTCATCGACGGCGAACTCGAGGAGGCCAGAGAGCGGGACGAAGACGAACATGACGACGAGGATGAAGAAGAAGAGGAAGAATAGCCTAGGCGACCATCCTGGTCTGCTGGCCGCGTCGCAGCCGCTGCTCGTCGACTTCGACGCCGAGGCCGCTGCCCTCCGGGACGTCAGCGTGACCGGCCTCAATCCGTAACGGCTCACGGACAACATCCTCGGCAAGCCCGCTGCTGGTCAGCGTCAAGCCCCAGGCCAATGCGGGCACCGCCGCGGCAAGATGCAGCGCCGCCGCCGAAGCGACGCTGGATTCGCCGGTCTTGCAGGAAATATTGACCTTCATGCCGAGCCGGTCGCACAGGCGGCAGGCTTCAAACAGCGCGCGCAGGCCGCCGAGCTTGATGGCCTTCAGGCTGACGCCCGCGGCCGCGCCGTGGGCGTGATGACGCTCGATATCCGCAAGAGAATGGATGCCCTCGTCGGCGCCGATCGGGACTTTGCTCGCAGCGGCAATGCGCGCCATGCCGTCGAGATTCTCAGCACGCACTGGCTGCTCGAAGAAATCGAGGCCGCAATCGGCAAGGCCCGCGACATAGTACAGCGCTTCATCGACGCCGAAGCCTTGATTAGCGTCGGCGGAGACGAGACACGGCTCGCCCTGGGCTTTGAGCAGCCGGCAGACCTCTTGGGTGCGCGCCGCATCCGCTTCCGGGGAAGCAAGCCCAACCTTGATCTTGAACGCCCGATAACCGGCCGCCCAGCGCTCGCGCGCCTCGCGCAGGTCTGCGGCCTGGTCGGTTGAGCCGATCACGGCCAGAACCGCCATGCGGCTGCGTCGCCTCTCCCCAAACAGCGTGTGAAGCGGGCGGCCCGCAGCGCGCGCCACAGCGTCATGCAACGCGATCTCGATCGCCGCCTTGGCGCCGCTGTTGCCGTACATGGCGTCATCCATCGCCGCCGAGACGGCCCGGAAATCATCGGCCGCGCGCCCGATCAACACAGGCCGCATGTGCACGACCGCCGTCATCATGCTGGCCGTGGTTTCGCCCGTCATGGTCGGCGCCGACGCGGCCTCGCCCCAGCCGACAGAGCCGCCGTCGGTCTCGACCCGGACAAACACGTTGTCGGCGCGCGACACGGTCTCGCCCGCCATCGTCACCGGCTTTTTCATCGGCAGGCTGGCCGCGAACGGTTCGATCGACCTGATTTTCATCATGCCCTCGTCTGCTCGCATGGAGCACGTCTCCGCCCGAGAGCCATGGTGGACGAACAGACGCTCGCCCGCCAGACGAATTTTGCCGTCAGGTGGTCTTCTCGTGCTCGCGCGGCTTGCCCATCAAGATAGGCTGGAACAGCGCGGCCGCCGCCATGGTGGTGAGCAGCGACATCGCCAGCAATTTACCCATGCTGGATGTCCCGGGGTGACTCGAAAACCACAGGCTGCCGAACGCAGTCGCCGTGGTCAGCGCGCTGAACGTCACCGCCCGCGTGAGCACCGATTGCAGCAAGTTGGTCTGCCCCTCGCGCCAAGCCATGATGTAGTAGATCTTGAACGCCACGCCGACGCCGAGCAAAAGCGGCAGCGCGATGATGTTGGCGAAGTTCAGCGGCAAATCGACAATGACGCAAAGCTCCAGGGTGACAAGCATCGCCGTCAGCAAAGGCACCAGCGTCAACAGCACATCGCCGAACCGCCGCAGGGTGATCCAGAGAATGAGTGTGATCGAGATCAACGCGCAGGCGCCGGCCTCGCTGAATGCGACCAGCACGGTGCGGCGCGCATCGAGGATCGAGATCGGCCCCTCGGATGCGTCCGGCTCAGCAGCTTGAACCGCGTCGGCAAATCTCTCCAGCACCGCATTGCTGTTGGTGTCGCCCTTCGGTGCGATATCGACGCGGGTCTGACCGTCCGTTGTCATCCACTGGTGCACGAGCTCGGGCGGCAGCGATTTCATGGTGACGGCCTGCGCCTTGAACAGCTCACGAAGCTGATCGAGCGCGGTATGCAACGGCTGCACGAAGGCCACTTCGGCGCGCTGCCGGACCGAGGGATCGGCCTTGGCGAGCGCCGTCATCGCCGCGGCTAGGCGGCGCGCCGCGTCGGCGCCCGGCCCCTTGGCATCGCCCGCCAGCGTCTTGAGCGCACCGACGGTGGAGTTGATGATGCTGATGTCCTGCGCATCGGTCGGCGGCGCAGCCGGCGTCGCCGGATTGAGCACTGGATCGAGCGTCTTCGCGGCGTCGCCGATCAGTTTGAGTTTTTCCGGCTGTTGATCGGGAACAAAGCTCGCCAGCGTGGTGACGCGGGCGACCTCGGGCAACGCTCGCAGTTTGGTGGCGGCCTGTTCGGCCGCGGCGGGCGAGGCGGCGAGCAATTGGATATCGTTGGCGCCGCTGTTGGGATTGCTCTTCAGATCGAGATAAGTGGCAACCGACTCGACCTTCGAGCTGCGCAAATTCATCGGATTGAAATCGAACCGCAGCCAATGCAGCAGCGGCAAGCCGGCCACGACGATGGCCGCCGTCGCGATCAGGATCGGCATGCGATGGCGTTCAAGAAAACCGTCGACCGGGGCAAGCGCACTGTAGCCAAGCTGGTGCGGCTCGCTCGGCGGATTGAAACGGCTGAGCAGCGCCGGCAGCAGCGTCACGCTGGTTGCGAACGCGATCAGCATGCCGACGCCGGCAATCAACCCGAGTTCCGACACGCCCTTGTAGGCCGTGGGCAGGAACGAAAGGAAACCGGCTGCGGTCGCGAGCGCGGCGAGCGTGAGCGGCGCTCCCGCCCGGCGCCCCGCATGAACAAGCGCCACGCGCAAATCGTCGACGTCGTGCCGCTCCGCACGGTAGCGCACGCTGAATTGGATACCGAAATCGACTCCCAAGCCGACGAACAGCACGGCGAAATAGACAGACATGAGATTGAGCGTGCCGACCATGAGCAGGCCGACCGCCGCCGTGATGACAAGTCCCACGGCGAGATTGATGAAAACCGCGGCGATGATGCGCCACCAGCGCAGCGCCATCCACAGAATGAACAGCACCACCGCGATGGTGACAGTGGCGTTGAGGCCTGCATTTTCCTTGATCGTCGCGAATTCCTCGTCTTCGAGCGGAACCGGCCCGGTCAGGCGCAGGCGTGCCTGATACTTGCCGGCAAAGTCGAGGTCGCTTGCCGCTTTGCGGATCGCAGTGCTGGCACGCAGGCCCGGTTCGAGCGCGGAATAATCGAGCGCCGCCTGGATGGTGAGAAAGCGCAGCAACTGGTCGGGCGTGGACGCTTTGCCTTGCCCCAGATCCTTCCAGGAAAAGCTCGCCGGCTTGCCGGCATTCACCTGCTCGACCGTGTTGGCGGCGAGCGTCAGCGGCCAGGTCATGGCGTCGAGCGTGATGCGCCCGCCCTGTACGCCAAGCAGCCCGAATTGAAGTGCCTGAATGACGCCGCGCAGGCTGGGATCGCCGGCCAGCACCTGGATAAGACGCGACGCCTGCGTCAGCGTCGACATGCGTTCGGCAAGACTCTTCGTATCTAAAAACAGAAGTCCGTTCTGGGCGAAAAAGGGACCGCCCGCGGGATCCTCGACCGTCGGAAAGGTCGCCGTCTGCTGCGACAGGCGCCGCCTGAGCGCCGCCGTGGCTTCGTCAGCCAACTCGGGCGTCGGCGCATTGATCACCGCATCAATGGTCTGAAAATGCGGAAACGCTTTCTCAAGTGCAGCCTCGCGCTGCCGCCATGGGATATCGTTCGAGATCAGGTCCGCCATATTGGTCGTCATCTTGAAATGCGCGGCGGCGTACCAAGACGACCCGACGGCGAGCAGCAGACCGGCGGCAATGACCAGCCAGGCATTTTGCGAGCAAAAAGCGATCGTCCGGACAACAATAGAAGTGATGGTCTTCATGATGGGCGGAACAAACCGTCAGCGGGAGGGACAAGTGGCGGGGCAAGGCCAGCCAATGGTTGGGTCGTCATGACCACGGCGAAACAGAGGCGATTGCTCTAAGTCTCCCAGTCAAACAGGCTAATGCGCCTGATTCCCTGCTTGGGGCCGCCCTAATTGCCTGGAAATAGCGAAAAAGCAAATCGCCAAAATGACGTATCGGGGTCAGCGTCCGCTATGCCCCGTCTCACCAACGGCGCCGAAGCGATGCCGACCATGTCTTCCAGCAGTCAAAGCCGCCGCGATGGTTATATTCCTAAAGACGAGCCGCGGCATATTGTTTCGGGCGGAACTCGCCGATTTTTCGCCAAAATCGGCAGATTCTGGTCCGAAACCCACCTAAAGGCCGGTCCCACTAAGGTTCCCGATCGAAAGCAACGATAATTGGCGGTCTTGATTGTCATCGCGGCATGGCCAAAGTATCTGAGAGCAGTTAGCGCGGTCGGCCGGGCCCCCTTCCATCGGGGAGGAGAGCCTTTGTATGCCGACCCGGAGGTATTTTGCCGATGAGAGTCATACTCGCCCAGCCGCGTGGTTTCTGTGCCGGGGTGGTCCGTGCCATCGAAATCGTGGAACGGGCGCTGCAGAAGTACGGTCCGCCGGTCTATGTCCGCCATGAAATCGTGCATAACAAGCACGTAGTGGAAAGCCTGAAGGCCAAGGGCGCGCGTTTCGTCGAGGACCTGTCCGAGGTTCCGCCGAATGCAGTCACCATTTTCAGCGCCCATGGCGTGGCCAAGAGCGTCGAGGAGGCAGCGGCCGCGCGCGCGCTGCCCGTGCTCAATGCAACCTGCCCGCTGGTGACCAAAGTGCACAACCAGGGCAAGCGCTATGTCGGCCAAGGACGCCGCCTCATCCTGATCGGCCATGCGGGCCATCCCGAGGTCGAGGGCACGATGGGCCAGATCGCCCAGCCAGTGACCCTGGTGCAGACCGAGAATGATGTCGCCTCGCTCGACATTCCCCGTGACACGCCGGTCGCCTATGTGACGCAGACCACCCTCTCGGTGGACGACACCCGCGGCATCATCGCCGCCCTGCACGGCCGCTTCACCGATATCGTCGGACCCGAAACGCGCGACATCTGCTATGCGACGCAAAATCGGCAGACCGCGGTCCGTGAACTCTCCAAGCTGGTCGACGTTATCCTTGTCGTGGGCGCCAAGAACAGTTCCAATTCCAACCGGCTGCGCGAGATCGGCGAGGAAGACGGCACCCCGAGCTATCTGATCGCCGACGGCAGCGAGGTCGAGCCGGAATGGTTCAGCGGCGCCGAGACGGTCGGCATTACCGCCGGGGCGTCCGCGCCGGAGGTGCTGGTCGAGGACGTGATCGACGCGCTACGCCGGCTTGGTCCGGTCGAGGTCAGCGAATTGACCGGCCGTCAGGAGACAATCGAGTTTCGCTTGCCGCCCGAGTTGACCGACGGTAGTGCCGCCGGCCGAGCGGCGGCAAAAGTCTGAAAGCCGGCGGCTCCGGCCCGCAGGCTCTTCCAAGAGACAAAAAGGCAAGAGCAAAGGATTCCGTTGTGACAGTATCATTGCGACAACAAGTGGCCGTCGGCTCCTACATCCTGCGTCAGCGTTTGACGGGCCGGAAACGCTACCCGCTCGTGCTCATGCTGGAGCCGTTGTTCCGCTGCAATCTCGCCTGCTTCGGCTGCGGCAAGATCGACTATCCGGACGCCATCCTCAACAAGCGCCTGTCGGTCCAGGAATGTCTGGACGCGGTCGATGAGTGCGGCGCGCCGATGGTGGCCATCCCGGGCGGCGAGCCGCTCATTCACAAGGAAATCGGCGAGATCGTCAAAGGCATCGTGGCGCGCAAGAAGTTCGTCTCGCTGTGCACCAACGCGCTGCTCCTGGAAAAGAAGCTGAACATCTTCGAGCCGTCACCGTATCTGTTCTTCTCGGTGCATCTCGACGGCCTGAAGCAGCACCACGACAAGTCGGTGTGCATGGAGGGCGGCTTCGAAAAAGCGGTCAATGCCATCAAGGCCGCCAAGGCCAAGGGGTTTGCCGTCAACGTCAACTGCACGGTCTATGATGGCCATCCGCCCGAGGATATTGCGCGCTTCCTCGATCTGACGAAGGAACTGGGCGTCGGCGTCTCGATCTCGCCCGGCTACGCGTATGAGCGGGCGCCCGACCAGGAGCACTTCCTCAACCGCCGCAAGACCAAGGAACTGTTCCGCAAGGTCTTTGCGCTCGGCAAGGGCAAGGACTGGAATCTGACGCATTCCAGCATGTTCCTCGATTTCCTCGCCGGCAATCAGGAATTCCACTGCACGCCGTGGGGCATGCCGACGCGCAACATCTTCGGCTGGCAGAAACCCTGCTATCTGCTCGGCGAAGGCTACGCCAAGACCTTCAAGGAACTGATGGAGACCACCGACTGGGACTCCTACGGGACCGGCCGTTACGAAAAGTGCGCGAACTGCATGGCGCATTGCGGCTACGAGGCGACCGCCGCCAACGCCATGATGGAGCACCCGCTGCAGGCCGCGATGATCGCCTGGCGCGGCGTCAAGACCGAGGGCGAGATGGCGCCGGAAATCGACATGACGCAGCAGCGGCCGGCCAAATACGTCTTCGATAGCAACGTGCAGCTGACGCTGACCGATATCCGCGCCAACGAGGCGCGCGAGAAAGCTGCGAAGGCGGCGAAGACCTCGGCGAGCGCGGCGTAGGCTTTCGCTCCTAGTCAAACAGATTCGCAAATGAAAAGGGCCCCGGCGAACCGGGGCCCTTTTGTATTCAAATCAACCTGCGGAATTAGCGTCCGGTCCAGTTGAACTTCCAAACCAAAGCCGTGGTGACCGTCTGAACATATGGCCTGGTGTTCAAAACGTTACCGTCTGGGACTCCTGTCGCGGTGTTGAACTCAGAGAGCGTCCTTCTGCCATACTCCGAGAACCGATACTCGGTCCGCAGGAACAGTCCGCGGAACGGAACCCAGTCGTTCAGCGCGTACTCAAAGCCGCTGCCAAGGAACCAGCCACTGTCATTGTAGCTCGGATAGGCGAACGGGATAGGCGTTCCCGTGAATGTCTGGAATTCAGAAGACGTCGTGAAGCGCGTCCTGGTGTAACCGCCGTCGAAATAGGTCATGAAGTTCGGCGTCACCAGATAGCCCGCGCGCGCGCCGACAAACCATGCACTGGTCTCTTTTTCGTTCATCGTGATCGGCTGGTACCTCCGCCCGGGAACGCAAACACCTCGCTCGGGCTGATCGAGCCCTTCAAGCTCATTGGATCCCAATCACCGAAGACACCAACGACGACCCGGTTGTTAAACCACGGTGTCTGATAATCGCAGCCGCCGCCGAAGCTGACCCATCCAACCGCGGCCGCCATCGGTCGTGGTTACTGAGGTACCACCGGGCGCGATGGTTCGGTAAAGCTGTGGTCCTGGTTCCACATGCCATAGCCCCAGCCGGCATCGACGTAGCAGCCCGTCCAGCTCATCACAGGCGCCGGCATCGGCGCCTTGAGCGGCATGGTCATGTCGGCCGCGCTCGCCGCTAACGGCGCCGCGAGCAGAGCGGCAGAAACGCTAATCGCTCCCAGCAAATTCTTTGACATCGCACCCCTCCTAAATGAACCCGTCAGGCATCCCCGCCTGTTGAAGTCATTATTGCAGGGCAATGTGTAACACTGCGATACAATAACGCTTCCGGCCGACCTCTTTTCTCAAGGGTGTTGTAGCAGGGACACAGCGCCAGGACGCCACAATTTTTGCCTTTAATTCTCAGAGTCTTGGACCCTGTCCGCGGGGCGGCGGCCGAGCGCTTCCGGACTTAAATACCACCTGCTGTCCACAGTGCCCCGGCGGGATGGTTACCGACCCGACCAACCGGCCGGAGCCATTCGAGAGAATCGCGTCACGGTCCATTTCCCCTACATCCCGTACGCGACGGCCCGGGTATTGCCGCGCTTCAAATTGCGATAGCGCGCCAGAGCCCAGAGCGGGAAAAACTTCGAATAGCCGTGGTAGCGCAGGTAGAAAACCCGCGGAAAGCCGGTCGCCGTGTAGCGCGGCTCATTCCAGAAACCATCCTCGCCCTGTGTTGCCGTCAGATAGGCGATGCCGCGCGCCACCGCCGGATGATCGAGTTCGCCCACGGCGATGAGGCCGAGCACCGCCCACGCGGTCTGCGAGGCGGTCGACGGCGCGGGCTCGTAGCCGCGATAGTCGAGTTTGTAGCTTGAGCCGTCTTCGCCCCAACCGCCGTCCTCATTCTGGATGCGTAGGAGCCAGTCGGCCGCCTTGCGCATTTCCGGCGTGCCGTGATCGACACCTGCGGCGTTGAGCGCGCACAGCACCGACCAGGTGCCGTAGATGTAGTTCATGCCCCAGCGCCCGTACCAGGAACCTTCGGCGAGTTGCGTACGGCGCAGATAATCGATCGAGCGCGCGACCGCCGGATTGCCGGCGGCGGTCTCACCGAATTGCGCCAGCATCGACAGGCACCGCGCGCTCACGTCCTCGGTCGGCGGATCAAGCAGCGCGCCGTGATCAGCAAACGGAATGTTGTTGAGATAGTAAAATTCGTTGTCGGCATCGAACGCGCCCCACGCGCCGTTCTCGCTTTGCATGCCGATAATCCATTCCTCCGCGCGATCGAGCGCCGCGCGGTAATCCTGCCGGCCAGCGGCGTTCTGGAAGCGATCCATCGCCATGGCGACGACCGCGGTGTCATCGACATCGGGATAATGCGGATTGGCGTATTGAAACGCCCAACCGCCGGGACGCAGATCGGGCCGCCGCGCGATCCAATCGCCGCGCACATCGAGCACCTGCATGGGCACGAGCCAGTCGAGTCCTTTGCGCACCGGCTCGGTCGTATGCTCACCGCCGGCTTCCATGAGCGCGTGGCAGACGAGGCCGGTATCCCAGATCGGCGAGACGCAGGGCTGGCAGTAAGCCTCCTCGGAATGCACGACGAGAAGCTTTTCGATGGATTTGCGCGCGATGGCGCGCCGCGGGTCGCTCTCTGGGATGCCGAGTGCATCGAACATCATCACGCTGTTGGCCATCGCCGGAAAAATCGCGCCGAGACCTTCCTCGCCGTTGAGCCGTTCGCTCACCCAGGCGACAGCCCGGTCGATCGCACGCTGCCGGGTCTTTTTGGGGAAGAACGGCTCGCATGCGCGCAGCACGTTATCGACGCCGCGGAAGAACCAGAACCATGAGGCCTTCTGCTGCGGCGCCTTCGGCGCCGGACCGAGCGTCTGCGGCGGTTCGAGAAACAGTTCGTCGATGCGCACGCCCTTGCGATTGCGCGCCACCGGCTTGTTCGCCATCAGCACCAGCAGCGGCACGACGACGGTCCGGCTCCAGTACGAGATCTTGTCGAGATGGAACGGAAACCATCTCGGCAACAGCATGATCTCGACCGGCATCACCGGCACGGCGCGCCACGGCACGAAACCGAACAGCGCCATCATGAGCCGCGTGAATACGTTGGCGCGTCCGGCGCCGCCGCGGGCGCGCAACGCCTCGCGCGCGCGCCGCATGTGATCGGCCTCGATCGAGTCGCCGATTACTTTGAGCGCAAAATAGGCTTTGACCGTCGCGCTGATATCGAGATCACCCTCCGCAAACAGCGGCCAGCCGCCATGCGCGCCCTGGATGCGGCGCAGGTAGACGCCGATCTTGGCCTCGAGCGCGGCATCGACCGGCTCGTCCAGATAGTGGCGCAGCAGAACGTATTCGGCCGGGATGGTGGCATCGGCCTCGAGTTCAAACAGCCAATGACCGTCGTCGCGCTGGCACGCCAGCAGCGCAGCCGTCGCCGAATTGATCGACCGGTCGAGGCTGACGTTTTCGATGGATGGTGCCTTACTCACTTCACTCATACACGGCTCACTTGTGGGCAGCCGCTGCGGCGCGATGCGCCAGCAGGTCGGCAGCGCGATTGCCGGAGCGGATTGCGCCTTCGATCGTGGCCGGCAGACCGGTGTCAGTCCAATCGCCGGCCAGTGCCAGATTAGGCCAGCGGGTTTGCGCCGCAGGGCGCCTCGCGTCCTGAGCCGGCGTGGCCGCGAAGGTCGCGCGCCGCTCGCGCACGATCTGCCACGGCGGCAGACCAGTCGGCAGTGCCGCAGGCAAACCCGTGACGTTCGCGACTTCGCTCCAGATGGTTTTGGCGAGCACGTCGCGCGCCGTATCGATGTAACGATCGCCGGCGCTGATGGTTACCGACACGCGGCCTGGAAATGCAAAAATCCACTGCGCGGTGCCGTTGATCACGCCGACGATCGGTGGCTGCCCGGCGGGCGGATCGATGGCGAAATGCGCATTGACGATGGCGCGAAATTCCGTCGGCGCTTCGAGATCGCGGATCAGCGACGCCGCCGCATAGGGCGGCACCGCAAGAATCACGGTGTCATCGGCCCCGAGCACGACCGCCTCACTGCCGAAATCGAGTGCTTCGACACGGTTCTCGCCAAAACGGATGGCGCGCAACTGATGCTCGAGACGCAGCGTGGCGCCGCGCCCCTCCAGACACGCAAGCGCCGGCTCGATCAAAGTCAGCCCAAGGCCGTCGCGCGCGATGAGCGGCCGGCAGGCTCGCCCGCCGGTGGCGAGCGTTTCGCGGATCACCGCGCCGGCGAGCTTGGCCGATCCGTCCGGCGGATCGATATTGAGTGCCGCGAGCAACAGCGGCTCGACCAGCCGCGTATAAAGCGATCCCTTGCAGGCGATGACTTCGCCGACTTTTTTTCCCGGGCGCGCCCACAACAGGCGCGCCAGCGGCACATAATCGAGCGGACCCGTGCCCGGCACGCGGCGCTTTCGATCAAACACCCAGAACGGCAGGCGTCCGTCGTTGAATCGCAAGGTCCAACGTTCGCCGTTCGCGAGATCGACAAACGGGAATTCCGCGGCCTTTGGACCGATCAAGTGCTGCTCGGCGCCGATCTCGCGCAGGAAGGCGAGCGCGGCGTGATTGCCCGACAACAGAAGATGATTGCCATTATCGATGGTCATGCCGAGCGCGGCATCGCGATAGGAGCGGCAGCGGCCGCCGGCGAACGCCGTCGCTTCATGAATGACGACGCGCGCGCCGCCCGCGCTCAGCCGCAGCGCAGCAGATAGTCCGGCAAGGCCGGCGCCGATGACATGAACGATTCCAGCCATCACACGAGATTACGCAGCACGATGAAAATGAGACGCGAACGCGGCAGCCGAACGCGCGGGCGCGGCGGAGCAAAGCCACGAGCCACCAGCCGGTCGAGGATAAGACCGTAGGCCTCGCCCATGATCCGGGGCGCCCGCACCACTCGGCGGGGACTTTGCGCCATGATCGCGTTCGCCTGGCGAAAATGCGCTTCGGCTTGCCGGACGAGAACGCCGCACGCTTCGCCCAGCATGGGATTGGCCAGCACCGTTGCCGGATCGGTGGCGATGATGCCGCAATCGCGCAGCGCTTCGCGGGGCAAATAGAGCCGACCGATCGCCGCGTCTTCGTCGAGATCGCGCAAAATATTGGTCAGTTGCAACGCCCGGCCGAGATGATCGGCAAGCGCGAGACCCGAGGCGCGTTCCATGCCGAACACACGGACCGAGAGCCGCCCCACCGCGCACGCGACCCGATCGCAATAGAGCTTGAGCGTCGCCGCATCGGGCGCGCGGATATCGGCAAGGACATCCATCTCCATGCCGTCGATCACCGCAATAAAATCATCGCGCTGCAGATCAAACTGTCGCACCGCTTGCGCCAAGCCCGCGAGTTGCGGCGGCGGAGCACCGCGATAAAGCGCATCGATATCGTCGCGCCAGCGCTGCAATTGTCCGCGCCGCGGCTCGCGCGGGCCCGGATCGTCGGCGATGTCGTCGACCGCGCGGCAAAACGAATAAATCTCGAACATCGCCTCGCGCTGCGGCCGCGGCAGAATACGCATGCCGCTGTAGAACGAGCTGCCGGACGCGCGTTGCGCCGCCTGGGTGGTTTGCTCGGTCACTTACGCGCCCCGGGGATTGTGCGCATCGGCGGAGGGTCGCCGGCCGAGCCGCCGCGCCGCGCCGCTGCAAACGGCGGCCAGCGTCAAGCCGGCAACCGCGGGCATCTTAAGATGGACCGGATCGCATAACGGATCGCGCGTCATCAGCATGCGCGTCAGGCGGTGCGCCAGCGTGTTGATGACTGAAACTTCGAGGCCGAGCCGCCAGTCATCGATCAGCGCCGAAAACACGTCACTTTCGCCGAGCAAATTCTCGGTCCGCGCCGCAAGCTGGTGCAGGCAACCGAGTAACCCGGGCGACGACCGCTCCGCACCAATCGCCTCGACGGTGACGCCCGCGGTAGACAGTGCGTCGAGTGGAACATAGACGCGGTCGAGATTGAGATAATCGTCGCGGCAATCCTGCAGATGATTGATGATCTGCAAAGCGGCGCACAGTGCGTCGTTCGCCGGCCACACAGCGCGGCTCTCGCCGTGCACGTCGCAGACAAAGCGCCCGACCGGCATTGCCGACAACGAGCAATAGCCGATCAGATCGTCCCAGTCGCGATAGCGCAGCTTGGTGACGTCGAGCTTGAACGCGGCGAGCAGATCTTGCGCATGCTTGGGCGACAGGTTGCGCTCGGCCAGTTGCTGGCGCAGTCGCACCGCCACCGCATCGTCATCGCTGCGGCCGGTAAGCCCGGCGTCCAGCCGATCGAGCAGCGCGAGTTTCTGCTCCGGCGGCATGGACGCATGATCGGCAATATCGTCGGCGGTGCGGACGAAATTGTAGAACGCGAGAATTGGACCGCGATGGCGCGGCGCGATCAGCCACGACGCGACGGGAAAATTCTCGTCGCGATGGCCCTTGCCCGAACGCCAATCGGCGGCGTCGTTGGTATTCGCACCGTTCATTGCAGTTCCGAAACGTTGGCCTGCGCGCGGCCTTTCCACATGCCGCCGCGTCCGCGGGCGTGCTGATAGGCGGAATCGATCGTAAAGGCCATATAGATCGCCGCGATGGCGGGCAGCGCCAGTCCGTACACCACCGGCAGACCGTAAAATCGCAATGTCGGCCAGAACGCCAGTGCCATCGCCAGCCAGGCGAGGATTCCCGCAAGTTGCGCATAACCGCCAGCGAACAGCGCCAGCGCGACCGGCGCCAGATAGGTCAGCACCAGACCGAGAACCGTGCCGACGAGCAGCAATGGCGAATAGCGAAGCTGCGCATAGGCGGTCCGCACAACCATGCCGCGGATATCCGCCACCGCCGGATACTCGCGAATGCTGCGAACGCGCTCGGTCAGTCCGATCCAGATCGGGCCGCGCGCCTTGAGCAGCTTGGCGAGCGCGCAATCGTCGATCAGCGCGCCGCGGATCGCCGCCATGCCGCCCGCGTCCTGCAGCACGTCGCGTTGCACCAGCATGCAGCCGCCGGCCGCGGCAGCAGTCGTGTGGCGCTTATCGTTGGCCCAGGCGAACGGGTAGAGCATCTGAAAAAAGAAGACGAAGGCTGGAATGAAGGCCCGCTCGGCAAAACTCGTGCAGTGCAGTTTCACCATCAGCGAACTGAGCACCGCGCCACTTTCGCGCGCGCCCGCGGCAAGGTGCGTGAGCGCATCCGGCGCATAGACGATATCGGCATCGGTCAGGAGCACATAGGGCGGCGGCGCCGGCACCGCGTCGACGAAGGCCACACCCTGCTGCTGGGCCCACAGCTTGCCGGTCCAGCCCGGCGGCAAGGCCCGTCCGGGCAGAACGGTGAGCCGCTCGGCCTTGCCGAGCTTCGTGGCGGCTTGGCGCGCGATCTCGGCGGTCGCGTCCCGGCTATTGTCGTCGACCACAACGACGCGCAGTTCGCCGGGGTAATCTTGCGCCAGGAGTGAGGCGACCGTCTCGCCGATACAGGAGGCCTCATCGCGGGCTGGAATGACCGCCGTAATAGCCGGCCACGCGCCCGGGATGGCGGTTCCGATTCCGGGCCCATCCCGTTCCGCCGCCAGCCAGAATCCGCCGCGCCCGATCAGGAGATACAGCCAGATTGCCAGCACCATTGACGCTATGAGGTCGTTGGCCACAGATAGTCCTTCGGGGCATAAACTCGGTCGAGGCCCACGCAGGGGCGGCTCACCGATATCCCGTAAATGTAAGATCGAAAATAGCACCTCCACAGGGAGGCCAATCGCTGGGCAATACATGATGAATGGCAAAACTGCCCAAAAAGAAGCCACGTTTCTCGAGCGCCTGGACGCCGTGGCCGCCGATACCGAGGTCTTGCTGGACCGGCTGCTCGCCACGGCCCCGGTCACCGGCGAAACAGCCCGCCCAGCGCGGCTGATCGAGGCCATGCGCTACTCGGGCCTCGGCGGCGGCAAGCGATTTCGGCCGTTTTTGGTGGTCGAATCGGCCAATCTGTTCGGAGTTCCGCGGGAACGCGCCCTGATGGCCGGCGCCGCGCTCGAATGCATCCATTGTTATTCGCTGGTGCACGACGATCTCCCGGCCATGGATAATGACGAATTGCGGCGTGGTCAGCCGACCGCACACAAGAAATTTGACGAAGCCACCGCGATTCTTGCCGGTGACGGCCTTTTGACCTTCGCGTTCGACATCCTGGCACGGCCGGAAACCCATCCGGACGCCAGTGTCCGCATCGAATTAGTGGGCGCCCTGGCCCGCGCGTCCGGGGTTGGCGGCATGGCGGGAGGCCAGATGCTCGATCTCGCCGCGGAGGGCCGCTTCACCGGCGGTGGTCACCAGCGCCTTGGCGAGCGTGACGTGCTGACGCTCCAGGCCATGAAAACCGGCGCGCTATTGCGCTTTGGCTGCCAGGCCGGCGGAATTCTCGCCGCGGCAGGGCCGACGCAGCGCGAGGCGCTGCAGCGCTTTGGCTCGGCAGTCGGGCAAGCCTTCCAGATTGCGGACGATCTACTCGATGTCGAGGGCGACCCCGCACTGGTCGGGAAACAGACAGGTAAAGACGCCGCGGCGGGCAAAGCCACGATGGTCAGCATCCTCGGCGGAGCCGGTGCCAAGGCCCGGCTGCGCGAACTGGTCGCGGAGGCCGAGACAGCGTTGGCGCCCTTCGGGGCAGCAGCCGCCATTCTGATCGAGGGCGCCCGATTCGTGGCCGATCGGCATGCCTGACGCGGCTAATCGCGTGAGATACGGGTGTCAGAGGGCTGACACCGTGGAAAATCATAGTGGTGCATTGCTGTCACACGCCGAAATTCTTAAAATGCTCAGGACAGGTGATCGAGCCAGTCCGGATTGAAGTTCGCGCGGGGGCGCCCTATTTGCAGGCCGACTTCGGCTGTCGTGTAATTCCACCCCGGAATGAGACGAGACCCCGAACCTTTCACCCATTTCGGGCAACGTAATCCATATGAATTCAGAATGGTGTCGGAGCTTCTGTGTAGGCGCCGCTTTGCTATCGGCCGTCACTGTGGCGGCATTTGCGGCGCAGGCTGCTCCGACCCATACCCCGGGCGCGGGTCAGGTCGGAAAGCAGCGGCCAGGAAAAAGGACGGCCCCGCCGCCCGCCACGGCCGGCCAGCCAAAAATGCTTCCGGCGCGCCGGCCCTTCACGGCCGCTGAAGATGCCACAGCCACCATTCCGGGCATGCCGGATGTCCGGTTTTGGGCGGATTCGACCGACGATTTCGTCAAGGCGCTGCCGGAAAAGCCGGGCCCGTGGCTGACACTCTCCAGCGGCGGCTCCGATGGGGCCTTCGGCGCCGGCGTCCTCAATGGACTTTCTGCAGCTGGCCAACGGCCGGATTATGCCGTCGTCACCGGAGTAAGCACCGGCGCGCTGATCGCGCCATTCGTGTTTGCCGGCCCGCGTTACGACAACGCACTCCGCGATGCTTTCACCAAGATCACATCAGCGGACGTTTTCGAGATCGGCGGCACGCCCGAAAGCTTCCTCGATACCTGGCCGCTCAAAGACCTGATCGCCAAGCAGGTCACGCCCGATTTGATCAAGGATGTCGCCGCCCAGTATCGAGCCGGCCGGCGGTTGTTCATCGTCACCACCAATCTCGATTCCGAGCGCTCGATGGTCTGGAACATGGGCGCCATCGCGGCGCGCGGCGACGAGCAGGCGATCAAGCTGTTCCGCACCGTCCTGCTGGCTTCCAGCAGTATCCCGGGCGCGTTTCCGCCAGTGTTCATCGACGTCGAGAGCAGCAACGGCAACCATTTCAGCGAAATGCACGTTGACGGCGGCGTCGGCGGTCAGTTTTTTGTCGCGCCGGCTGCGCTGATGACGGCCACGTCCGACTATCGGCTGCCCGCGACGGCACTGTATGTTCTGGTCAATACCGGCCTGCAGCCCGACTTTGAACGCGTCGAGCGTACCACGGCGCAGATCCTGGCGCAGTCGGTTGGAATGGCTGTGAAAGTCGATACCCGCCTGATGCTTGACCGCGCCTACCTGGCCGCCAAGCGCAGCGGCATCCCTTTCAACGTTGCGAGCATACCGCCAAGCTTCAATGTGCCAAGCAATGGTGCGTTCGATCCAAAATACATGAAAGCGCTGTACGATTTTGGGTACGATCTCGGCAAGGGTCCTACCCCGTTCGAATCTGTGCCGCCCCCTTATCCGGGAGCGCCGCAAGCGTCGTCGCCGAATCCAGAGAAAACCGGAGCAAACAAATGAAGACTATCCTGCGTGCAGTCTCTGCTGTTGCCGTGGCCGCCGTGCTCGCGGCCTCGGTTGCTGTACCGTCGGATGCCGCGCCCCGGCGTGCCGCCCGCGGTGCTTCGTTCGACGGCGAGTGGAGCGTGTCGATCTCCACCTCGTATGGCAATTGCAACAGCTATCGCGCCGCGCTTCGCATTGTCGGCGGCCGCGTTTACCCCGCCGGCGGCGATTTCAACGCCTCCGGTTACGTCAATCCAAGTGGCGGAATCAGCGTCTCGGTGAGCAGCAGCGCCGGCTCGGCGTATGGCTCCGGCCGGCTGCGCGGCTCGCAGGGCGCCGGACGCTGGCGCACCCGCAGCGGCGAATGTGCCGGCAGCTGGTACGCCAGCCGGCGCGGTTAGCAACAGCTCTCGCGGCGCGGCCTAGTTGGCCGCGACCGCTTGGCTGTCAGGGGGCGCGCTTCGGATTCAGCCCGCTTTGCGGCTCGCAGCCACGTTCGCGTTCCACCACGGGCAGACATCGGCGGCACGCAGATAATTGCCGTCCATGACGTTGACCGGCACGCGAATGCCGTCGGCGGCGACTTTGGCGCGCAAATCACGCGACTGTTCGAGCGCCTCGGGCGACAGCCACTTGCGGTCGTGGCCCCACAGGCTCGGTCCTTCGGTGCGTTCTTCCGGCGTCCATGTCGGCGGATCGATGGTGCGGCCGCCCCAGCCGTATTCGAACAGGAACTCAGACGGCGACCACGAATAGAACGAGGTGACGTGATCGTTGACGTGGCGGCCCAGCGTCGTGCCGATCATTTCCGGCTTGCGCAGCGCGATATCGTAGCCTTGCCCGACATCGTCCAAATAACACAGCTCGACCATCAGATGATGGATGCCGTTCTTGCCGGTGCCGATGAAGGCGAGGCTGTGGTGACGCGGATTGAGATGAAAGAAGTAGGCCGAGAACGGCTTGGTGAAATAGTCGGTGAGCTTGAAGTTGAGGATCTCGGTGTAGAACGGCAGCACGTCCTCGATCCGCTCCGCCGTCAGCACGGCGTGCCCCATGCCGAGCGGGCCAGTGCGGAAGCCGGAAATCGAGCGGCCGGGCTTGAATGCGTCGGTGGCGACTTCGGCGCCATGAAAGGTTTCGAGCCGGTTGCCGATCGGGTCGGCGAAGACAATGAGATCTTTTACCCTGCGCTCATCCGCGAGTGCGCGCGAACCGCGAGCCACTTTGACGCCGTTGTTTTCAAGGTGCGCCGCCAACGCATCGAGCGCGGCCGCGTCCGCGACTTCCCAGCCGTAGAATGACGGCCCATCGGACTCATCGGTATGGATGATGATGCGCTGCTTACGGTCGTCCATGCGCAAGGCGAGCGTTCCGCGGCTCTTGTCCACGAGCTGCATGCCGAGAAAGCGCGTGCCGTAGACCGCCCAATCCTCGAGGTTTTTCGTCCGGATACCGACGTAGCCTAGGGAGTCAAAACCCATAGCGGCTCTCCTGAGAACGTTTTCGTGAGCCTATCACATTGCCGCTAATGCGTAAAACCGGCCTCGCAAGTAAGTTGCATGCAAAACGCACGGGATGCGCTCAGAGAGATTCCGCCTGGCGGCGCCTGTAGTCCGGCCGGTCTCCTTCAACTCGCTCCTGGCCGCCCCGATGGACCGTCGGTGCGCTGCCATTGCGTCACCGGATCGTAGCCGAAGATCCAACGATAGACTCCGCCTGTCGTTGAACCGTGGCGCGTCACGAAAGCATATTCGCGACGCAGGCGGTCCCAATTGGAATGCACCTTCTTGAAGCGGACTTCAGTGCGCGAAAGCTGCTGCACCCTTGTTGCGCGCGGCTTGCGCACGGCTTCGTAACTGCTCAGCGCCGCATCCGGGTCCTCGGAGCTGACACCGAGCCATCGCGCCAGAACGTAAGCGTCCTCGAAAGCCATGTTGGCGCCCTGTCCGAAAGTCGCGAGCATGGCATGCGCGGAATCGCCGAGCAGAGTCACACGGTCCCGGGTCCAGCGTGGCGCGTGCTCTCCTGTGAACTGACCCCATTTGGAGCAGGACGTCGCGGCCGCCATCATCGTGCGCAGCTTCACGCCCACGTCGGGAAACGCCGCGAGCATTTCATCGACGCTGCTTGGCACGGACCATGAGGGCTCAGTCCAGCCGGGTTGCTGTCGGACAGCGACGAAATTGATGAATTTGCCTTGCCGAATCCGGTAGCTGATGACGAAGCCGCCATCGCCGGACCATTGGTTCACATAGCGATCGTGATAATCCTTCGGCAGCGCATCGCTGGGCGCCAACGCGCGCCAGCACATCGTTCCTGCGTAATGCGGGCCTTGACCGCCGAACATGCAGGCGCGAACCGCCGACCGGATGCCGTCGCAACCCACGACGACGTCGGCTTCGGCGCTCGAACCGTCCGCAAATGACAGGCCAGCCGAGCCGTTTCGGGATTCGACATTCGTGCAGCGCTTGCCAAGCTGGACGCTCGTCTGCGGCACCGCCTCCGACAGCAGACGATGCAGGTCGCTGCGGTGCACGACGTAGTATTTGGCGCCGTACCGTTTCTCGAAATCGCCAAATGGCAGGCTGTAGCTGATTTCGTCGGCGCCCCAATCGCGCCAGCTCAACCCTTCCGGCTCGGACGCAACAGCGCGCAGCTTTTCGGCCAGATCCATGGCTTCAAAGCATTTAACCGAGTTGGGACTGATGTTGATGCCGGCGCCGAACTCGGCGAGTTCGGACGCCTGCTCGTAGATCTGCACTTCAAAGCCCTGCTGACGCAGTGCAATGGCTGCCGCCAACCCGCCGAGCCCGGCTCCAACAATGGCAATGCGACGCGCCTTCACCATTTCGGGCGATCTATTTCAGTTCGATGTGGGCCGCCTGGATAACCTTCGCCCATTTTTCCGTCTGGGCAACGATGGCCTTGCCGTATTGCTCAGAGGTCATCGGCGCGACCGGACTGCCCATGGCCTCGAATTTTGCTTTGAGCTTGGGATCGGCCAAGCCGGCATTGATTGTGGCGTTGAGCCTGGAAACGATATCGGCCGGCGTGCCCTTCGGCGTACAGATGCCGGCCCAGGGCGTGGCGTCATAGCCCGGCAGCGTTTCACCGACAGTCGGCACATCCGGAAATGCCGCCAGGCGTTGAGCGCTGGTGACAGCGAGTGCCCGCAGCTTGCCGCTGCGAATGAATTCGCTGGAGCCTGCCGCCGTGCTGAAGAACACATCCAGCTGACCGGCCATGAGATTGGTGATCGCGGGCGGCTCGCCACGGTACGGCACATGCACCATGGCGATGCCGGCCATGGAATTGAAGAGTTCGCCGGACACATGGCTGAGCGTTCCGGTTCCTGACGAGCCGAAGGTGACCTTTCCCGGATTGGCCTTGGCATAGGCGATCAACGCGGCGGTCGTCTTCGCCGGAGACGACGGATTGACCACGATGATGAAGGGGCCGCGGGCCACGCTCGCGACCGGAACGGTGTCGCGGATGAAATCAAAGCTGAGATTCTTGTAGAGCGTCGCATTGGTGAACTGCGCCGCGCTCGCCATCAGCAACGTATAGCCGTCGGCGGGCGCGTTCACGACCAACTCGACGGCGAGATTGGTTCCCGCCCCTGTCCGATTCTCAACGATAAAATTCTGACCGAGCTTTTCGGACAGCCATTGTCCGACCAGGCGGGCATAAACATCGAGTCCACTGCCGGCCGCATAGCCGTTGATAATGCGCACCGGACGGGCCGGGTAAGTCTGGGCACGCGCGAGAGGCCCAAGCACCGGCGCCGCAGCGGTGACCCCGGCAAGGCGCAGGAATTGCCTACGGATGAGCCTCATAGCGCTGCTCCTGTTATAAGGATCACCCGGATTCCACGCTCCGATGATTCAAGCTGAACGGGAAATCGCGGCGCCGTTAGCTGAACGAACGGCTAGTTCGGCGGAACGGATTTGGCGTCGCCGCAGACAAGGCTGAAGATTCTTGTGTCTGGGCTTATCGGAGTCCAGCCACCGTCGGGCGTGCACGTTTGCGCCCAGCCCGTGCCGACGCAGATCACCGCGCCTTTGGAGTAATAGATATTGTGATAGAGGCACAGCGGCGTGTGCACATCGACTGGGGGCGGCGGCGGCACCACCGGCTCAACTGGCTGCTTTGCGCCGCCAGCCGGGTGTTGCGCCAGCGCCGGCGAACAAAAGCCGAGCGCCGCGACCAGCGCCGTGATCATCAGTTTTTGCATATCGCACCCCCAGCCCCTGCCTTAGTGACTGCACTGTAAGTCGTTCTTTCCCGGACTGAAAGATGCTTTAACGCCGAACAGCGGGAGCGAGGCCCGACCCAATTGCCCCGTCTCGGCCGACGAAGAAGCCGATATGCCGTTCCAACGGAGGTGATGTCACCATGGAGACAGCAGACTGTGTGGTGGTTGGTGCGGGCGTGGTCGGTCTCGCCGTCGCGCGTACGCTTGCCGTCGCCGGACGCGAAGTGCTGGTGCTGGAGGCCGAGCAGCGCATCGGCGAACACACCTCGTCGCGCAACAGCGAGGTCATCCATGCCGGGTTGTATTACAAGAAAGGCAGCCTGCGGCAGCGGCTGTTCCCGCGCGCTCCTGATCTGCTCTACGCCTATTGCGCCGACCACGGTGTCCCACATCGCCGCCTCGGCAAACTGGTGGTGGCCCGCAGCGCCGAAGAGGCGGGACGCCTGCGCCAGCATATGGAGCACGCCATCGAGGCCGGCGTCAGGGACCTGGAATGGCTGCAGCCGCATGAAGCACAAAAGTTGGAGCCCAATCTTGTATGTCACGCCGCCTACCTTTCGCCGTGGTCCGGGATCGTCGACAGCCATGGGCTGATGCTGGCCTATCGGGCCGAACTCGAAGCAAACGGCGGCGCGGTCGTACTGCGCTCGCCGGTGTCGGGTGGCGCAGTCACGCCGCAAGGCATCGAGATTAATGTTGGTGGCGCCGAGCCAACGACGTTGCGCTGCAAGACGCTGGTGAACTGCGCGGGCCACGGCGCACCGCCGCTCGCGCGAGCGCTTGCCAATTTCCCCACCAGCACCGTGCCGCGCGGCTACTTTCGCCGCGGCGTCTATTTCAGCGTGACGAGCCGCCCCTTCAAGCGGCTGATCTATCCAATTCACGGCCCGGGTGGCGGAATGGACATCCACGCGGTCATCGACCTTGCGGGCAATGTGCGGTTCGGCCCGGACATGCAGTGGGTCGACAGCCTCGACTATTCGGTCGATCCGGCGCGCGCGGAGCCTTTCTATCGCTCGATCCGAGAGTTCTGGCCGGGCCTGCCTGACGGCGCCCTTTCGCCGGCTTACGCCGGTATCAGGCCCAAAATTACCGGCCCCGACGAGCCCGCAGCCGACTTCGTCATCCAAGGCCCGGCGGACCATGGCATCCCCAATGTCGTCAATCTGTTCGGCATTGAATTGCCGGGGCTCACCTCGTCGCTGGCGATCGGCGAATATGTGGCAGGCATGCTCGAGCTGGCTGCTCCGGCGGATAATCAACCCGCCCGCGCCGCGGAGTAATGAACGAAGCAAAGCGGTGTTCGGCAGCCGCCTAGACGACCTGCAAGCTCTGGCCGGCTGATGTGAACATCTCGGCGAGCGATTGCAGGGCCTGAGCAAGCTCCGCGCGGGTGCGGGCAGCGCCAAGCGACACACGAACAGCCGGCAGCGACGTGCCGTCGACCGCGAAGGCGTCATCGCCCACCACCGCCAAACCGCGCTGCAAGACCTCGCTCAAAAACTCCATTCGATTCCAGCGTCGCGGCAAGGGAAGCCAGAGATGATGCCCGTGTGTTCCGGCAGCGTAAGGCACGCCTTTCAGGAATTTGCCGGCCAGACGCTGGCGGCCGGCCAACTCGTTGCGGATTGCATGGACGATTTTGTCGGCAATTCCCGATCTGATCCAATGGGTCACCAAAGCCACCATCAGCGGCGGCGGCATCTGCACGGTGGCGACGAGGCTGTCGCGCATCGTCTGTTCGGCCTTCGCATCCGGCACCAGCAGGTGCGAAACCCGCAGCGCCGGAGCAATGCATTTCGATAAGCCGGCGGCAAGATAAGTGCGTTCCGGTATCAGATTGGCGATCGGCGAAATGCCAGGCTCAAGCCAGCCGTAGGCGTCGTCCTCGATGAGGATCGTTTTGCTCGCGCGAATGATGTCGGCGACCGCTTCGCGCCGTTTCGGCGGCAGCGTTGCGGTGGTCGGATTATGCAGCGTCGGGATCAGATAGACGGCCTTCGGCTTGTACTTTTTGCAGGCGGCCTTGAGCGCGTCCGGCTTGACGCCCTCGGCATCCATGGCGACGCCCACGAGGCGCAGCCCGAGCTTTTGCGCGGCAACCTTCACGCCCGGGAACGTCAGCGTTTCGGTCAGCACGACGTCTCCCGGCGACGTCAGCGACAGCAGGGCATTGAACACGATTGCCTGATTGCCGGGATAGATCATCAGACGTTCGGAGCGGGCGTGCGGCACGCGGCGTCGCAGCCACGCAGCGGCGACATCGCGCTCGTCGTCGCTGCCGCCAGGGAGCTGATAGTTCAGAAAGGCGCTGAAACCCGCTGTCTCCCGGATTGCCTTGAAGCCCTGCGCAATATGCTGGTCGAGATTGGCTTCGATCGGCTGCGGCGGAATGTTCATCGAAAGGTCAATCTTGACCGTGTGCGGAATGTTCTCTTGCGTCCGCGCGGTGGTTTCCGACACGAAGGTGCCGCGCCCAACCTGCGCCTCGATCAGCCCGCGCCGGCGCGCCTCGCCATAGGCGCGCGTCACCGTGGTGAGATCGAGTTTCAGTGCATTCGCCAGTGCGCGATGGGTGGGGATTTGCTGGCCGCGCTTGAGACGGCCGCTGACGACGTCGGCGGCCAGAGCGTCGACGATGCGGAGGAAGGCGGGTCCTGACCATTCGGAAAGTGTAGGGATCCAGTCCATGCAATCTGCCCTACTTGTACTGGTGTGTATGGCCATCTGGCCCTATTGTATGGATCGTCGCGTCCCGATCAAGGAGTCTCAGCTGATGAAAGCGCGCAGAGTCAGGCCCCTTCGCCCGCGCGCTATCGCGGGGTTTCACCATGCGGTGCCCGCACTGCGGTGAGGGCAAACTATTCGGACGCTTTCTCAAGGTGATCGACCATTGTGCGGCCTGCGGCGAGGAATACTCGCATCACCGCGCCGACGATTTCCCGGCCTATCTGGTCATCTTCGTGGTGG
>CAVYPQ010000007.1:525000-803602 GCA_963770425.1 uncultured Alphaproteobacteria bacterium | reverse complement strand
GCGCTTAGCGAAGGCCGGGGGAAATGAAATTCAATCTGGCAAGTTGTCGAGCCACGAGAGTTCTGCAGCCCTCGCGGTGAACTGCTTTGGCTGGTTCATTGAGCGACCGGGACAGCTTCCGCCCCTGCCGGGGCTTGAAAACGCCGGTGTCGCCGAATGGGTCGAAGTCGAATTTTGCGCACGGTTTCCCTGGGCGGGCGGACGCCATCCATGGCTGGATGCGGTTGTACAGACAGAAACAACCTTTGTCGGGATCGAAAGCAAGCGTTTCGAGCCTTTCAGAGATGCAAGACCGTCAGTCTTTCAGATGCCTATAATCGACGCGTATGGGGCGGCAATATGAAGGGCTACGAAAGAATGAGAGATCGGCTCCGTTCAGGAGGCGAAAAGCTGGTTCACCTTGATGCCGCACAGCTTGTCAAGCACGCGTTCGGCTTAGTGACCGAAGGTGGCCGACGGAAACGGAAGCCCGTTCTTTTCTATCTCTTCGCCGAACCCGCGACCAGAAAAGGCCATCCCATTGCGCCAGATGCATTCGCCCGACACCGCCGCGAAATCGCCCGGTTCGCCGAACTCGTCGCAGGCGATGAAGTCGCTTTTCATTCGGCGAGCTATCGGGAGTGGCTCGGAAGCTGGCGTCAGCTCGATCGCGACATCGCGGCGCATGCAGACGCAATCTTGGAATTTTTCGAACCGTAACATTGTTGGCAAACCCTGCGGATTTATTTCCGTCACCCTGAGTGCGACGCGAGCCTCAGGGCGACGGCCGGGGCGCATCGGCAGCATCCTTCGAGGCCGCTTCGCGGCCACCTCAGGATGACGGGCCATGTTCGGCGAATCAAACAAACGCGCAGGAATTGAAAATGTGTACGGTTTCAGCACTTTAGCGGCAAAATGCGAATCATGGCGACAATGCCATATTTGCCGCGCCGCGAATCAAACAAACAGAGAAAAAAAATCGCGTCGGATCAAAGGGATGGCACCCGCCTCCGGAATTTCTTGAATCCACGCCGCCCGCCGAACTAAAAGACTCCATCTCGCCTTTCGAAGGGACGTTCTTCGCGAGGACACTCCTTGGGACGGGGCGAGTGCGGTGCCTGCGGGCGGATTTGTAACCCGCTCCCGGGCGGCATCGGGCATCAGCCTGCCGGTATCATGACCGGCGTGTGAGGTGCTCACTGGACGGGGACAGTTATTTAGTTGGTTTTTCCGGCGCGGGTAACGCCCGTGGAGATGCGCACGATCCTCGCCCCGGTTGGCGGTCCATAGGATCGAACGCTCCGGACTGTCTCCCGAAGCATGGCCTGATGCAGAGCCTTGGGGACCAGCTGTCCCCCTGGCAAGAGCCGCAGTGGGACGCCGAGAGGCGAGCGCCCCCGCAAGGGGCGCCCCGTGCCCGCAAGGCGCGGGTTGTGACGACGCGTCTCTCGGCGTTCCGCTTCCCCTTTGTTTGCAGCCTGGGTCGGGCACAGGGAAACCCAGGAAATAGCGCAAGCGGGGAAGCCGTTAGCAACATGGTGGGCTGCGAAAACTCGCGCGCGAACAAAAAATCGCGCCGCGAGAACGGGAGCGCTTGCGCTCACCTCTCCCCGCGTGCGGCCCGCCTACGCTCGCTGCGCGAGCTACGGCGCGGTTCTGGTCGCGCCGTAGCGCGGAGCGCGTAGGCGGAGAGATCGCGATTGCGAGCGCCAGCGAAGCAATCCGGGTGAGGGGGCTATCCGCGATTCTGAGCGTTTCCAGTCAAGCGCCAGCGTTACGACGATGATCAACACTCAGGCAGCTCAAACGCCCCTCATCCCGACCTTCTCCGCACGGCGGGGAGAAGGAGCAGCGCCTCGGTTCGTTCGTGCATCCGTGGTTGAACCGCGCGGGCGGGGCGACCGGAACTGGAGGATCGTCTCATGCGCACGCCTACCGCTTACGGCATCGACGTCGTCATCGCTCTGGCCGTCCTCAACGGCATTGCATGGGAGGCGGGAATGGCCCGGCTGCACAGCCTTAATGTGTTCTCCGCGGGCTTCGTCCTCGGCATGCTCGGGACGAGTCTTGCGGCGCTGCTCTACGGCTACCGCCGTGTCGCCTGATGGCGGGTCGAGAAGCGGCAGGCTGTCGGCTTGCTTTCCCCCTGCCCGCGGCCGATATACAGGCCCGGGAGGTTGGCGGTGGGCGAGCCACTCGCCAACCGGGTCAGATCCGGAAGGAAGCAGCCCTAACGAGCGCGGTTCGGGTCGCTCGTCAGCCTCCCACCTTCACATCATGTAGCCCGGATTGAGCGAAGCGAAATCCGGGGACGACAGGCGGCGTTACACCGTCCCGGGTTTCGCTGCGCTCAACCCGGGCTACACTGATACCGCCATGACCGACGCCACCACACCAGCCGCCGCCTACCGCGTTCTCGCGCGCAAATACCGGCCGTCGACCTTCGCCGACCTGATCGGCCAGGACGCCATGGTGCGCACGCTGACCAACGCATTCGAGACCGGGCGGATTCCGCAGGCCTGGATTCTCACCGGCGTGCGCGGCGTCGGCAAAACCACGACGGCGCGGATTCTCGCGCGCGCGCTCAATTACGAGCTGCCGGACGGTTCGATCAAAGGTCCGACGGTATCGACATGCCGGTGCTCGGCGTGCACGACCAGGCGATCATGGAGAGCCGGCATCTCGACGTCATCGAGATGGACGCGGCGTCGCATAACGGCGTCGACGACGTGCGCGCCATCAACGACGCGGTGCGCTACGCGCCGGTGTCGGCGCGCTACAAGGTCTACATCCTCGACGAAGTGCACATGCTGTCGGGCGCCGCCTTCAACGCGCTGCTCAAGACGCTGGAAGAGCCGCCGCCGCACGCCAAGTTCGTGTTCGCCACCACCGAAATCCGCAAGGTGCCGATCACGGTGCTGTCGCGCTGCCAGCGCTTCGATCTGCGCCGGATCGATGCCGCGGCCTTGGTGGCGCACCTGGCCGGCATCGCCGGCAAGGAAGGCATCGAGGCCGCGCCGGAGGCGCTGGCGCTGATCGCGCGCGCCGCCGAAGGCTCGGTGCGCGATGCGCTGTCGCTGTTCGATCAGGCGATCGCCCACGCCGGCGGAGCCGGCAATAATGTCGGCGGGGCCGGTGCGCGCCGAAGACGTGCGCGGCATGCTGGGACTTGCCGACCGCACGCGCGTGATCGATCTGTTCGAGGCGCTGATGCGCGCCGACATGCCGCGCGCGCTCGGCGAATTGCGCGACCAGTACGACACCGGCGCCGATCCGGCGATGATCCTGGGCGACCTCGCCGAGTTCACGCATTTCGTCACGCGGCTGAAAATCGTGCCGGCGCTCGCCGACGATGTTTCCCTGACGGAAGCGGAGCGCACGCGCGGCCGCGAGTTTGCGGCAAAATTGTCGATGCGGGTGTTGGCGCGCACCTGGCAGATGCTGCTCAAGGGCATTGCCGAGGTCGAAGCGGCGGGCCGGCCGCTCGCCGCCGCCGAAATGGTGTTGGTCCGCATCGCCTACGCGGCCGATCTGCCGACGCCGGACGAAGTGATCCGCTCGCTCGGCGACACAGGCCGCGGCAACGGCGCCGGGGCTGCAACCACCGCGGCGCCACCGCGCGCCGAGCTGCCGGCGCGCGCGACGATGCCGCAGCGTTCTGAAACGCAAGGTGGCCCGCGCGGCGCGCCGCGTGCGGCGCTTGCAACGGCAGCGCCGTCCGCCATCAGCGAGCCGCGCGCCGCAGCAGATAACGTCCCGGTTCGCGCGCTCGCGAGCTTCGATGACCTCGTTGCGCTCGCCGGCGAAAAGCGCGACCTGACGCTCAAGAGCGCGCTCGAACGCGACGTGCGGCTGGTGCGCTTCGAGGACGGCAAGATCGAAATCGCATTGGAGCCCGGCGCCACGCAGGTGCTGGCCGGCGAGCTGTCGAAAAAACTCAACGCCTGGACCGGCCGCCGCTGGATGGTCGTGATCTCCGGCGAGCCGGGTGCGCCGACCTTGCGGGCGCAGGCGGAGACGCGCAAAGCCGAGCTGAAAGACGGCGTGCGCGCCGATCCGCTGGTGCAGGCCGTGCTGGCAAAATTTCCCGGCGCCGAAATCGTCGCCGTGCGCGAGCCGCCGGGCGCCGCCGCAACCAATGCCGAGGAACCGCCGTTGAATGCGGACAGCGAGGCCCCCGACGACGAGCCGTAGCGGCGGGCCTTGTGCCCGCCCTGGATTTGCGAGGTGGGCGGCCACAAGGACCGCCCCTACGAGGGAACCACAATGGCCGACTTCATGGGCCTGATGAAACAGGCCGCGGAATTCAAATCGAAGATGGAAGCGATGCAAGCCGAACTCGACCGCATCGAGGTCGAGGGCGTGGCCGGCGCCGGCATGGTCGCGGTCACGCTGTCCGGCAAGGGCGATCTGCGCCACATCCGCATCGACGATTCGCTGTTCAAGCCGGACCAGAAGGAAATCGTCGAAGACCTCATCGTCGCCGCCCACGCCGACGCCAAGCGCAAGCTTGAAGCGATGCTGGCGGAGAAGATGCAGGCGCTCACCGGCGGCCTGCCGCTGCCGCCGGGACTGAAGTTGTTTTGATGGCCACTGGAACAAATAACAAATGTCGCCGCTGCGTTCCCTCCCCCCTTGTGGGGAGGGACAGGGTGGGGGTCGGGAGGCGACGCCCAGTCGGCGACGAAATTGCCTTACCTCTCGACCCCCACCGCTAACCCCTCCCCACAAGGGGGAGGGGAATAATGCCAGGCGCGGTCGCGGGCCCCGAAATTGAGCGGCTGATTCAGCTCCTGGCGCGCCTGCCGGGCCTCGGCCCGCGCTCGGCGCGGCGCGCGGCTTTGCATCTCATCAAGAAGCGCGAAGTCCTGATGGCGCCGCTCGCCGCCGCGTTGCAGACCGCAATGGAAAAAATCCAGATCTGCCGGACCTGCGGCAACATCGACACGCAGAATCCGTGCACGATCTGCACCGACGCACGGCGCGATGAATCCGCGATCGTGGTGGTGGCCGACGTCGCCGACCTGTGGGCGCTGGAGCGTGCGCATGCGCTCAACGCACGCTACCATGTGCTCGGCGGCACGCTGTCGCCGCTCGACGGCGTCGGGCCGGAGGATCTCACCATCGATGCGCTGATCAGGCGCGCCCACGATCCGGCGGTGAAGGAACTGATCCTGGCGCTCAACGCCACCGTCGACGGCCAGAGCACCGCCCACTACATCACCGATCTGCTGCACGACCGCGACATTAAAGTAACGCGGCTCGCGCATGGCGTGCCGGTCGGCGGGGAACTCGACTATCTCGACGAGGGCACGATCGCGGCCGCCATCCGCAGCCGCACGCCGTTTTGAGGAACCCTGCCTGCAAAATAGCCAGCCGCCGCCTGCTTCGACACCAGCCCAACAAAGACCTGCACAAACGCCGATGAATCCACTGAATTTGCCAGCAGGTTTACCCATCCCGGAGTTGGCCCGCGCTTTGCATAATAGGTTCTGCGATCTCGGTCTCACTCACGTGTTGAATGAGAGCGCTGGAGCCCCGGACATCCCGGCACCGGGGCTCCATTTTATTTTTCCGAGCATTGCATTTAACCGCGACGCACACTTTCCCGTAGTTGCACGCTTTTGCGCGCCATGATTACTGAATGCTCCCGACATAGAGCATGGCAGCCGCAGTGAGCGACGACATCCCATTCGACAAGTCTTTCGATCTTATGCCCGACACCCCTAAAGAGGTGGCGCCGAATGTGCGGGCGATCGTCGCCAACAACCCGGGGCCGTTCACCTTCAAGGGCACGATGAGCTACATCCTCGGGCGCGGCAAAGTCGCGATCGTCGATCCCGGCCCGGACGACGACGCCCATGTGACGGCGCTGCTCGAGGCGGTGCGCGGCGAGACCGTGACTCACATTTTCGTCACGCACACCCATCGCGACCATTCGCCCGCCGTGCCGAAGATCAAGGCCGCGACCGGCGCCACGGTTTTCGCCGAAGGGCCGCACCGGCTGTCGCGCCCGTTGCACATCGGCGACACGCGCCGGCTCGACGCCTCCGCCGACATGGACTTTCGTCCCGACACCGCGCTCAAGGACGGCGATACGGTCAGCGGCGACGGCTGGACCATGGAGGCGGTGACGACGCCCGGCCACACCGCCAATCACATGGCGTTCGCCTACAAGGAAGGTGACATTTTATTCGCCGGCGATCACGTCATGGCGTGGTCGACCACCATCGTGGCGCCGCCCGATGGCGCGATGAGCGACTACATGGCGTCGCTGCAAAAACTCGCCCGCCGCCGCGAGCCGACTTACCTCTCGGGACACGGCGCGCCGGTGCGCGAGGCGACGCGCTACGTCGCGTTTCTGATCCGGCACCGGCAAGGCCGCGAGGCGTCCATCCTGCATCGGCTGGGCAAAGGCGCGGCCGATGTGCCAACCATCGTCAAGGCAGTCTATATCGGCCTCGATCCGCGCCTCGTCGGCGCCGCCGGACTTTCAACACTGGCGCATCTTGAAGATCTGGTGGCGCGCGGCATCGTTGCGACCGACGGCCCGCCGTCGATCAACGGCGCCTATCGCCTGACCGAGCGCCCGCGCGGCGGCGGTTGAGCCGGCCGCGGCGGCGTCTTTTCCGGCGCCTTCTCGGGCTGCGGCGCCGACAGCACGGTGTCGATGTCGGTGATCAGATTGCGCACGCGCGCGGCGTTGCTGCCGAGATCGCCGCGGCCGTAACGCGACGCCGAGCGCACGTCGATGCGGCTGCCGTCATTGGTGGCGCGGATGCGCAACACCACATCTTCCGGAAAGCCGAGGATCAGCGAACGCGCCACCGCCTCGATAATGCCGTCCGCAGGCCGGCCCGCGACCGCGACCGCGTGGCGGGCGGGCGTCGACAACGCGCCACTTGCGCTTGACGATGATCTTCATGGCGACGTCGAAGGCTTCTTGCGGCGACGCCGTAGTGTCCTCCGGATCGAGGTCTGGATAAGCCGCATGCTGCTGCTCGGCCGCGTAGAGTCCCTGATAGGCGATCGGGTTGGCGTCACGCGGCCGCAACCGCGCAATGGCGTCGAATTGCGGCGGGTCGATCGGATCGGTGGTAATATCGTAGATCGCCGGGAGCTGATAGGCGCGGGCGCCGAGATAAGCCGGATAGCCGATCAGTGCGACCCCGATCAGCACCGCCAACACAGCTTGGCGCAGGCCGCCGAGACCGTCGCGCCAGATGACAATGCCGGCACCGAAGGCCAGCAGAATGGCGACGGCCGCCAGTACCAGCGCGCCCGCCAAGGTCGAGAGCGCCGGCACGAGATCGAGCGCGCCGGAGCGTACGATGATCAGCGCCACAAAGGTGGCAATCAGCGAAAACAGCGCGAGTCGCAGCGACCAAGCCGCCAGCCGCGACACCGGCTCTTCGATCATCCGCCGCCGCGCCATGGCCAGTGGTTTCCCGCTTGGCTTCCGCCATTCCCGTCCCGTTGCGCAAATGGCATAGTGGCTTCGATTAAGGCAGGCAATGGGCGGATGGGTCGCCGCGGGCGGAACTGGTTTTGCTGCGCTGCGTTACGATAGACCGGCTTCGGAGGGGTTATGCCCGAGAGTAACGACAATCCTCCGGACAACGTCGTTCCGTTTGGCCATCTCATTCCGTGGGCTATCGCGGACGAGCTACGCCGCTACTACGACGCACTGGTCGACGAACCATTGCCGCGGCAGATCGAGGCACTGTCGAAAGAGCTCGCCGCCAAACTGACAAAAAACAAAGAAAAAGTGTGAGCTCGGGTCTGCGCCCGAAGTTGGGGCATGCCAGGGAAATGCGATGGCCTACACCATCGCCCATCAATAATTGTCGAGCCGCCAGGCGTTCGGGTGGCGCGCCTTGATTTGAGCCGCCTCGGCAACCGAGCGCGCGCCGGCGTGCAGCAGCTCGGTCTTGATCTCGTCGAGAAAAAGATCGGCCACATGCGGCGCGCCGGCCGAGCCGAGCGCGCCGAGCCCGTAGGCGAAGCAGCGCCCGGTGAAACAGAATTTGGCGCCGAGCGCCAGCGCGCGCACCACGTCGAGACCGCCGCGGATGCCGGAATCGATCACCACGGTCGCGCGCGATCCGACCGCCGACACGATCGCCGGCAGCACATCGACCGACGCCGGCGCCCCATCGAAATGCCGGCCGCCGTGGTTCGACACCCAGATGCCGTCCGCGCCCAGCGCCACCGCACGCTCGGCATCCTCCGGATGCAGGATGCCCTTGACCACGAACGGCCGTTTCCAGCGGTCGCGCAGCCGCGCCAGTTCTTCCCAGGTGTGGCTGCCGCCAGAACGCGTCTGCATCACTTCGGCGGTCGCGTTCTGGCTCGCCTTCGGAGCATACGGCACAAGGTTCGCCGTGATCGGCATGCCATTGCGCAACAGCTGCATGGTCCAGGCCGGCGAGGTCAGCACCTGATAGGTGGTCCACGGATTGATCGGGAACGGCACCCGGCAGCCGTTGCGGATGTCGCGCGGGCGCTTCGACTTGCCGGCTGAGTCGACGGTCGGCACCAGCACATGCGCGCCCGCTTCGTCAGCGCGTCGCACCAGATCGTAGGTGATGGCGTGGTCGTTGTAGGGAAAGCGGTAGAGCTGGAACCAGAACACGTCCGGCGCGATCGCGGCGATCTCCTCGATCGAGGCATTGCCGGGCGTCGCCAGTACGTAGGGGATGCGCTGGCGCTGCGCCTCGGCGGCGAACATTTTTTCCGCCCCCGGCCACATCAGGCCGGCCGAGCCCATCGGGGCGACGCCGATAGGGGCGGCGTATTTGCGGCCGAACAATTCGGTGCCGGTCGTCACCTTGCCGTCGATGCAGTAGCGCGGCAACAGCTCGATCGCCTGGAACGCCGACGTATTGCGCTCGATGCAATATTCCTCGGTGGCGCCGCCATCGACGAAATCAAAGCCGAAGCGCGGTACCCGCCGCCGCGCACGACGGCGCAGGTCATCAATGGTCGGAAAGCGCTGGCGCAGGCGCGCCGTAGTGCCATTGGTGGCTTTCCCAGCCGGACCTCGCTCGACCATCGTTTCCTCCAAAGCCCTAGCCCGTCGGGCGGTTTAGCGCAGCGTAATCCGCCGATGTCGATGTGCCAACATAGGGCTGCGGTTCGCCAAAGGTGAAAGTTGGCGAACGAAAAAGGGCGGATTACGCTACGCCAGTCCGCCCTACGACCACCACGGGGACCATCATGCAGGTCATCGATCTCAATCGTCAGCCGAAGGAAGAATGGCGGCCGGGCGTCATGACGCAGATGTACGTCTCGGCGCGCAACGGCGCGGCGCAGCTTTGCGTGTTCGAGCAGTGGTGCGAGCCGGGCCACGGCGCGCCCACGCATCTGCACGCGGTCGAGGAAATCCTGCGCGTGTTCGAAGGGCAGGCCGAGGTGTGGATCGATGAGGCGCGCGCGACACTCACCGCGGGCCAGCTCGTCGTCGTGCCGGCCGGCCGCAAGCACGGCTTCTCCAACACTGGCAAGACCGTGCTGCGCATCCAGTCGACGCTCGCCGAGCCGGTGTTCGAGGCAGCCTACGACGACAACCGCGAGACGCCGCGACGCTGGCTGCCGGGGTAAGCTTGTTCGCAGTAGCCCTCATGAGCACAGCGACATGCGGAACTGTCGCTCCCGGATGTCGCGGCCTGCGGCCGCTCACCCATCCAGGCTGCGCTTGCTCTTGGCTGGCGCCGTCGTCAGGCGGCCGCCACCTTGGCCGCGACGGCCTTGATCGCTGCCGGATCGGCGAACAATCCGAAACCGACCGCGATGCGGTTCCAGCCGTTGATCACGTTGATCATGAGCGTAAGCTTGATCTGCTCATCCTCGGTGAAATGCGCCTGCAGGGCTTCGCGGGCGCCTTCCAGACTCGCGTCCTTCGGAGAGCCGCGTCAGCGCGTCGGTCCAGCCGAGCGCGGCGCGTTCGCGGTCGGTATAGCACGGCGCCTCGCGCCAGGCCGACAGCAGGTAGACGCGCTGCTCGGTTTCACCCTTCTGGCGGGCGTCCGCCGCGTGCATGTTGATGCAGTTGGCGCAGCCGTTGAGCTGCGAGGCGCGGATCTCCACGAGATGCACGAGGACCGGGTCGAGGCTCGATGCGACGGCAAACGACGTGTTGAGCCAGCTCTTCATCTGTGCGGGCGCGACGGCGAAGGGATCGATCGTGGCAATCATGATGGGCTCCTTGTGTTGGTTCCGACAACATGACGAGGCAGGATCCGCCGGTGTGACACGGCCGCGAAAATTCATGCATGTCGCCAAGCCTGGCAATTGCTGGCATTCTGCAAACATGATCAAAGGCCTAGAGATGCTCAAATGACGGGCGAGCGAAGCCAGCCGTGATGAAAGCGACAATCCACATGAAGAAGACCAAGAGCGCCGCGACGAAAGCAAAAGAGGGCAACTCCCCTTCCCGGCTGATCGATGGGAGAATCAAGGAGCTGAACGACTGGCGCGGCGCGACGCTCGCCCGGGTCCGCGGCCTCATCAAAGAGGCCTGCCCCGATGTGATCGAGGAATGGAAGTGGCGCGGGGTTCCGGTCTGGGAACACGCCGGCATCATCTGCACCGGCGAGACTTACAAGGCTGTCGTGAAACTGACCTTCGCCAAAGGCGCGGCGCTTCCCGACCCATCGGGGCTGTTCAACTCCAGCCTCGAAGGCAACGTGCGGCGCGCCATCGATATTCACGAGGGCGACAAGATCAACGAGAAGGCGTTCAAGGCGCTCATCCGCGCTGCCGCGGACCTGAACGCGGCGAAGGGGAAACGGTAGAGCACTGTCATTGCGAGCGAAGCGAAGCAATCCAGCGCTGAGATGCCGCTCTGGATTGCTTCGTCGCCCTTCGGGCTCCTCGCAATGACGAGAGCGTGGCGAAGGGCAAACGCTAGAGTCCCAACAGCTTCTTGGCATTGCCGCCGGCCAGAGCCGCAACGGTGGCGGCGTCAAAGCCTTCGACGCCGGCGATATGGCCGACCGGATCGAATTCCGCCATGTCGTATGGATAGTCGGTGCCCATCAGCACGTGATCGGCGCCGAACGTCTGCACCAGTGCGGCGAGCTGGTGCGGCGTGAACACCACGGTGTCAACATAGACGCGCTTGAGATACTCGGTCGGCGGCTTCTGTAGCGCGCCGTGGCTGTCGGAGCGCGCGCCCCAGGCGTGGTCGATGCGGCCCGAATAGGCGCCGAGATAGCCGCCGCCATGCACGGCGAGGACCTTCAGTTTCGGATGACGTTCGAGCACGCCGTCGAAGATCAGATAATGCAGCGCGATCGTCGTCTCCAGCGGATTGCCGAGCACGTTGTTGAAATAGAACCGTGACAGCCGCGATGCCTCGGTGAAGCCGTTGGGATGGATCATCACCAGCACGCCGAGCTGTTCGGCCTTCCGCCAGAACGGCGCAAATGCCGGGTCGGACAATTCCTTGCCGGCCACATTGGTCAAAACCTCGACGCCGGTGAAGCCGAGTTGCTTGACGCAGCGTTCCAGTTCTTTCGCCGCTTCGTTGCCGTCGATCATCGGCACCGATCCGAACGGCTTGAAGCGATCTGGTTTTTTGGCGCAAAACGCCGCAAGGCCGTCGTTGACGAGCTGCGTCGCCTTCACGGCGATGTCGAGCGGCACGGTGTAGTAGCATTGCGGCGGCGGCGGCGCGATCATCTGGATATCGACGCCCATGGCGTCGAGGTCGGCGAGCCGCCGGTCGAGGCCGGCGGTGGCGCGGATGTCGGCCTCCTGCTTCGCCGATAGCGCCTTGGTCTCGGCGCTGGCAAAATGCGCGAGCGGAATGGTCGACCAGTCGAGATGCGGCTCGACGAATTTCGCCGCCTCTGGGATGCCGACGTGAGCGTGGATATCGACCGTCAGGCTTTTCGGCCGCAGCTCGCGCCCCGGTTTGCCGTGGCGCCGCGCCGCCGTGCGTTCGTATTTGTTCCATGGCTCGGACATGAGACGATACCGCTCTTGAACTGGAGATGATGGGTGACGGGTGCCGTAGGACGGATTAAAAACGCTTATATTTTTCCGTCCGCAATCGGCTTTCTGTTACCGCACATCGCATGGGGAACGCAATGAAGCTGCCCGCCCGAATGATCGATCTCTCGTCGCCGCTGGAAAACGAGACGGTGTACGACCCGCCGTTCATGCGGCCGAAAATCGAGTACCGCAGCAACGCCGAGACCGCACCGCTGTTGTGCGAGCTGTTTCCAGGGCTCCGCCCGCAAGACCTGCCCGACGGCGAGGGCTGGGCGATCGAGCAGGTGCAGCTGACGACGCATAACGGCACCCACATGGACGCGCCGATCCACTTCCAGTCGCACACCATCAACGGCCAACCGATGATGACCATCGATCAGGTGCCGCTCGACTGGTTCTTTCATGCCGGGGTGAAGCTCGACTTCCGCAAAGTGCCCGACGGCCATGTGGTGACCGCGGCCGAGGTCGAGGCCGAGCTCAAGCGCATCGGCCACGAGATCAAGCCGTTCGACATCGTGCTGGTCAACACGCGCGCCAGCGAATGCATCGGCAGCGAGGAGTATCTGACCGCAGGCTGCGGCATGGGGCGCGAGGCGACGCTCTATCTGACCTCACGCGGCGTGCGGGTCGCCGGCATCGACGCCTGGGGCTGGGACGTGCCGTTCGTTCACATGCGCAAACGCTGGCTGGAGACGCGCGATCCTTCGATCATCTGGGAAGGCCACAAGGCCGGCCGCGAGATTCCGTATTGCCACATGGAGAAGCTGTGCAATCTGGAAAAGCTGCCCGCCGACGGCTTCACGGTGGCATGCTTTCCATCCAAGCTTAAAAATGGCTCGGCCGGCTGGACGCGCGCGGTGGCGCTGTTCGACTAACCGCCTTCCGCGGCCCAGCGCCGCCGGCGCGCCATATAGAATGGCGCAACACCGACCAGAAGGCTGAGCAGCCCCGCAAGTGTCGTCACCTCCGCCAGCGGCAGCACTGTGCCGTCGGCGAGCATCCCATATAGCTGCGCAAACACCGCGCCGGCGAAATTCTGCATGAAGACACCGATGCCGGCCGCGGTGCCGCCAAGTTTTGGATTGGTTTCAAGCGCACCGGCCTGCGCGTAAGGCAGCGAGATGCCCTGGGCGAACGACAGGAAAAAGCCCGGCACGAACAAAGTCAGCGGCGTCACGATGCCGGACAGCTGCACGCTCGCCTGCGCCAAAACCGTGATCAGCACGACCACCGATCCCGCCAGCACCATGGTCTCGTTGGCGTTGCGGGTGCCGATACGGCTGGTGACGAAATTCCCCGACAGAAAGCCGAACGGGAACAAAAGGAAATAGAAGCCGAACTCGGCCGACGGCCGGTGCAGCATCTCCTTCATCAGGCTCGATGCCGCGGTTGCGGTGGCCAGAAACGAGGCTGTGCAGAGGCCACTCTGCAGCACGAAGCACGTAAAGGTGGGATTGCGGAACAGCGTGACGTAGTCGCGCAACACGCTGCCCCCGGCGTGGCTTTGTGGTGATTTGGATGGCGGCTTGGATTCAAACACCGCGAGATAGGCATTGAGCGCAATCAGGCCGCCGGCGCCGAATGCAAAAAAGAACACGCTGCGCCAGCCGAACGCGTCGATCAGGATGCCGCCGACGACCGGCGCCACCATCGGACCGATGGTGTAGGCCATGGTCAAATAGGCAATCGCCTTCACCAGATTGTGGCCATACACGTCCTGGGCAATGGCGCGCACCAGAGTCACGCCGCAGCCCGCGCCGATCGCCTGGATAAGCCGGCCAACTACCAGCGCCGTCACCGTATCCGCAAACGCTGAAATTCCGCTGCCGACCAGAAACAGACAGAGCCCGGACAGCAGCATCGGGCGCCGGCCGTAGCGGTCGGACAGCGAGCCGTAGACCAGCGTGGCGAACGCCATCACGAACAGCGCGATGCTGAAGGTGAGCTGCGCGAACGCCTCGGATAACCCGAGCGCGACCCGCACCGCCGGGATCACCGGCATGAACAGGTGAATTGCCAGCGGCCCGATCAGCGAGATCGAGGCGAGCGCCAGCGCAAACAACGGCCCGGGTACACGCGTCATCAACCTTCTCGGCGCACCCGGGCGGGTATCGCGCGGGAATCTCCCATCATAGCCGGTTCTTATCTGGCCGTGCGGAAATCCACACTACATTATGGGTTACGATCACAGCCAGCCGAGGAGAAATTGCATGGAAGACATTCCGCGGAGCTCAAGCGCCGTGGCGACACCTGGACAGGGTCATGCGCTTCACCTGGTTGCGGATATCCGAATTGGACCGAAGACTTTCTCGAGGGGCGAAAGGCGGAGGCGGCAGGCCGGCCGCCAATTCATCACGGCCGATAGCACGCGCCGCCGCGTCACACTTCGATCTGGCGGCTGATCTGCACGAAGTTCTGCGGCGGCAAGTTGAAGCGGTCGGCGGGGTGAATCGCATTGCGATACAGGAAGGCGAACAAGCGCCGGCGCCACGCCGCCATGCGCGGTTTGCGCTTGCGCCCGGTGACGCAGTCGCGCTCGCTGAAATAGGTCGCGTTATCGAGGTCGGCGGGGCAACGCGATTTTTCCTGGTGCAGCACTCGCGGCAAATCGGGCACCTCCATGAAACCGAAGCGCACATTGAGGTGCCAGAACCCTTCGCCGAGTTTCTCGCCGCGCACGTGACCGCCGGGCCGCACGCGCGGCCGCGCCGCGAACCCCACGGTCAGCGCGATCGCCTCCTCGGGCAGCGACGCCATCTGCCGCACGTGACCGGCGATCAGCGGCGGAATGAAATCGCGCAGCCGGGTGAGATAGATCGCTTTGCCAGGGCTGCGGCCGATCTTGTGTTCGCGCAGTTTGCGCAGGAACTGCGCGCACGCCTTCGGCGTCGCGATCGTGGATGCGGTGCATGGCATCCATCCCGGCGTGCCAGGTCGTCATGACCGTAAAAATGACGCCGCCGATGACGAGCGGGATCCAACCGCCGTCGGCGATCTTGGTCAGGTTGGCGACGAAGAACGCAATGTCGACGGCAAGGAAGACCGAGAACACCGCGCAGAGCCGCCGCGGTCCGCCAGCGCCAGATCACCAGCATCACACGGTAAAGAATGGCCGTCGTCATCAGCATGGTGGTCGACACCGCGGCCCCGTAAGCGCCGGCGAGGCGATCCGACCGGGCGAATATCACCGTCAGCAGCACCGTGCCGGCCATCGTCAGCCAGTTCACGAACGGCACGTAGATCTGGCCATATTGTTCCGATGATGTCTGATCGATCCGCATGCCAGGCAGCCAGCCGAGCTGCATGGCCTGCCGCGTCAGCGAGAACGACCCGGTGATGATGGCCTGGCTGGCGATGATGGTGGCGAGCGTCGCCAGCACGACCAGCGGATAGAGCATCCAGGACGGCGCGAGCCGGAAAAGCAGCCCCTCGCCCGCGACCGGATGCTGCAGCGCGAGTGCGGTCTGCCCCGCATAGTTGAGCAACAGCGCCGGCAGCACGATCGCCGTCCAGGCAAAGCGGATCGGCGCACGGCCGAGATGCCCCATGTCGGCATACATGGCTTCGGCGCCGGTGACGCACAGAAACACGCCGCCCAGGATGGCCAGACTCGTGATGCCGTTGTGGAACAGAAATTCCGCGCCATAGCGCGGATCGATCGCGACGAGCACGCGCGGCGCCCGGACGACGCCGATCAATCCAAGCACGGCAATGCAGACGAACCAGAGCAACATCAACGGGCCGAACGCCTTGCCGACGGCGGCGGTGCCGAAGCGCTGGACCACGAACAGCAAGAGCAACACGATGGCGGCGATCGGCATCGTGTAGGGCGCGAACGCGTGGCTCGCGAGCTTAAGGCCCTCTACCGCGCTGAGCACGGAGATGGCCGGCGTGATCATGCCGTCGCCATAGAGCAGCGCCGCGCCGATCAGACCGCAGACGATCAGATAACGATTGCGTCCGCGCCAGCTCACGCGGGTCAGCGACATCAGCGCCAGAATGCCGCCCTCGCCGTGATTGTCGGCGCGCATGACCACGAAGCTGTATTTGATCGTAACGATGATAATCAGCGTCCAGACGATCAGCGAGAGGCTGCCGAGCGCGCTCGCTGCGTCCAGCCGGCCGCCCTGGGTCTGGGCGATGGCTTGAAACACGTACAAGGGGCTGGTGCCAATATCGCCATAAACGATGCCGAGCGCCGTCAGAATCAGGATCGGCTTGAAAGTCTGGGAATTTCGAGGGCGAACCTGCTCGGCATCGCCGGCAACGGAAGACAAAGGCAGCTCCTGCCGCGGGGGCGCACTAACAACGCAGACAAGCGGCGGCGGTTCATTGCCGTGTTCAAAAACGCCTGCCGATGCTTAAAACACCCCGAGATGCTGCCGCAGATCGATGCCGCCGTCCTTGAGCGCCGCGGCGGTGGAAACCACGGCCACCCGGCCGGAATTGAGAATGACAATGTCGTCGGCGATGTCGAAAACGAGTTTCGGGTTCTGCTCGACCAGCACGATGGAGAGCCCGCTCGCCTTGAGCTTGCGGATCGTCGCCATCACCTCGGCGACGATCTGCGGCGCCAAGCCTTCCGACGGCTCATCCATCAACAGCACGCGCGGGTTGCCCATCAGCGCGCGGCCGATGGCGAGCATCTGCTGCTCGCCGCCGGACAGATAGCCGGCCACCTGGCTTGACCGCTCGGCGAGCCGCGGGAACATGGCGAACACCGTCTGGGCGGTCCACGGCGCGTGCCGCGCGTCGGCACTGACGCCGCGGGCGGCGACCATCAGGTTCTCGCGCACCGTGAGGCTCTTGAAGATACGGCGGCCCTGCGGCACCAGTGCGACACCGCGCGACGAAATCGTCTCCGGCGGCAGCCGGGTAACTGCGGCGCCGAACAATTCGACGGCGCCGGCGCGCGGCGGCAACAGCCCGACGCTGACATTCATGCAGGTCGATTTGCCGGCGCCATTGCGGCCGAGCAGACCGAGGAGCCTGCCCTCGCCAAGCTCGAACGAGACTTTCTGCAGCACGTGGCTGTCGCCGTAGAAGGCGTCGATATCGCGGAGGCTGAGCGCGCTATTCGCCAAGATAGACCTCCCGCGTGCGCGGATCGGCCACCACTTCGGCGCGGGTGCCCTCGACCACGACCTCGCCGAAATGCAACAGCGTGATGCGATCGGCGAGATCGAGCGCAATGTCCATATCGTGCTCGATCATCACCACGGTGACGTCGCGCGGAACGGCCTTGAGCAGTTCGCTCACGTCGCGCCGCTCGTCGATCGACAGTCCGGCGAACGGTTCGTCGAGCAAAAGCACGCGCGGTTCCTGCGCCAGCGCCATGGCGATCTCAACGCGCCGCTTTTCGCCGTAAGAGGTCTCCGCCAGCGAGCGGCCCGCCATGTGCTCCAGGCCGACGCGCTTGAGCGCCGCGCGCGCCCGCGCCAGCAGGTCGTGATCGCGGTGCAGCGTCAGCCACGCATTCCAGCGCAGCGGCGACAGGCCGAGCAGCGCGAGCGTCGCATTGTGCAGGATGGTGTCGCGCGGAAACAGCGTGATGATCTGATAGGTGCGCGCCATGCCGAGATGGGCGCGCTTGCGGGTCGCGGTCCGGGTAATGTCGCGGTCGAACAGCAGCACGGCCCCGGAATCCGGCGCGATCTCGCCGGTGATAAGATTGAACAAGGTGGTCTTGCCGGCGCCGTTCGGGCCGATGATCAGGCGGCGCTCGCCTGGCTCGACCGCGAGGTTGACGTTGGTAGTGACACGCAGGCCGCCGAACGACTTGCAGAGATTTTTGACCGCGAGCGCGCTCATGCCTTCGGCTCCGCAATCGGCTTCGGCTCCGCAATCGGCGCCGCCGCCGCGCGGACGGATTTGCTTCGGTGCGCCAGCCGCCAGCCGGAGCGCACCAGCCGCACGGTGCCGGGGACCAGGCCCTCAGGCATCAGCACAACGATGGCGACAAAAATCGCGCCGAGCATGAAATTCCAGCGCGCGATGTAGGCGCTGACCACGTTCTTGACGATGACGACAAGTGCTGCGCCGACCACGGGACCCAACAGCGTGGCCGCACCGCCGGAGATCACCATGAGCAGGCCCTCGGCCGACGCAGTGAGCGCCAGCGCCTGCGGGCTGATGAACTGATTGTAGTAGACGAACAGCACGCCGGACATCGCGCTCAACAGCCCGGACAACATGAAGGCCCAGAACCGGATCATCCAGACGTGGAAGCCGAGTGCGTTCATGCGCCGCGGCTGATCGCGCGTGCCGGCAAGCGCGGCGCCGAACGGCGAATTGACGACGACAGCGCAGCCCGCGATCGCGAGCAGGAAAACGATCAGCGTCGCATTATAGAAACTCACCGCCGAGGTCAGCGGCAATCCAAATGGCGCCGGACGCGTATTGACGGGGATGCCGTTGTCGCCGTTGGTGATGCTGATCCAGCGATACGCCAGTCCCCAGATGATCTCGCCAAGCGCCAGCGTAATCATGATGAAACTGATGCCGCTGGCGCGCAACGCCAGCGCGGCGAAGCCAGCGGTCACTATCAGGCCGGCGGCCAGTCCGCCCGCGATGGCGACGGTGTGCCCGTAGCCTGCGGTGAGCAGATAGGCGACCGCGTAAGCCGCCACTCCCGACAGCCCGGCGTGCCCGAGCGACACCAGCCCGCAATAGCCGACCAGAATGTTCAGGCCGAGCGCAAACACCGCATAGAGCAGGATCTGGCTCGCGATGTTGACGTAGTACGGTTCGGTAATGGCGTAAGGCAGCGCAAACAGCGCCACCACCGCGAACGCCACTGCGACAAGCCGGTAGTTCACAGAACCTGCCCCCCGAACAGACCCTGCGGACGCAGCACCAGGACCAGGACCATCGGCAGGAACAGTACGAAATAGGCAAGCTCCGGCAGCAGCGCCTGGCCGAAATTATAGATGAAGCCGACAATGATGCTGCCGACGAACGAGCCAAGCAGACTGCCGGTGCCGCCAAGGATGACGACCACAAGCGCGAGCGGCAGCATGTCCTGATCGAGACCAGGATAGACCGAAAGAATCGGACCGCCGATCATGCCGGCAAAACCGGCAAGCCCGGCGCCCAGGCCGAACACGATGGTGAAGAGCTGAGAGACGCGGATACCGACCACGCGCGCCATCTGCGGGTCATCGACGCCCGCTCGGATCATGGCGCCGAGCCGGGTGCGTTCGAGCATCAGCCACAGCGCAATGGCGACCACCACCGCAATGCCGATGACCGCGATACGGTAGAGCGGGAATACGGCCGGCCCGGCGCGCACAAAGCCGCCAAGCCCTTCCGGCGTTGCCACCGAGATTGGATCGCCGCCCCACCCCATCAGGCACAGATCGGCGACCATGAAAGACACACCAAGCGTCACCAGCACCTGTGCCAATTGTTGCCCGGCGAGACGGCGCAGCAAGAGCCGCTCCATCATCGCGCCAAGCACCGCAACCTCCAGCGCACCGAGGATGGCGGCGAACCAGAAGTTCAGTGTGAAGCCAAGCGCGCCGGAAAGGAACGTGGTGCCAAGATAAGCACCGACCATGAACATCGAACCGTGCGTCAAATTGGGAATGCGCATCAGTCCGAAGATCAGAGAAAAGCCGGCCGAAAGCAGAAACAAGAGACCGCCGAACGTGATGCTGTTGACGGTCAGCAGCAGCCAGAAACTCATATACGCCGTCCTCCCGAATCTCGGCTGCTACGTTGACGTCTATGTTAGCCCGCGATCGCACCATTCGCAATTCGGGTTTGGCACCATCCGGCGCCCGGGATGATGACAAATTCGGCTCAGCATTTCGTCAGCGGCGGATAGTCGCGCGAATAGACCGGATGGGCGAGAAACTCCTTCTCCGGCCAGGTCCAGAACTGGCTGACATTCTCGTAAGTGTGGACGGTCTTATTCCACAGCTTCAGTCCGTATTTGGCGCCTTCTTTGACGAGGCGCCGGATGTAGATGGTACCGATGACATTGTTAAGGTGATCGAACTTGATCGGCCCGCGCGGCGTATCCGTGAGGCTGACCGATTTGAGCGCCGCCATGAACTTTTCCCGGTTGCTCGAGTCACCGCCGGCGGCTTTCAGGCCGGCGTCCAGCACCTGGCAATTGCCGTAGAGCAGCGCCGCATACTGGCCGGGAATCGCATCGTAATTCTTCAGCATGCCGTCGACGAAGCGCTGGTTGGCTTCAGTTTCCAGATCGAGCGTGTAGGGCGCCGCGCTGACCAAGCCAAGCGCTTCATCGCCGAAGCTTTTAAGCAGGAAATCGTCGGCGCCGGCTTCACCGGCCACGACCTGGTACTTGAGCCCGGCCGTTGCATACTGCTTCATGAAGCGGATTGGGTTCGACCCGGCAAATCCCTGACAGACGACATCGCAGTCGCTGATCTGCGCGAGATAGGGCGTGTAGTCGGGCGTCACCAGCGGCGGCCACAGTTTCCCGACAACACACCCGCCTTCCCTCTGAAAGGAGGCCTGGAACCCGCCCATTTGCTCATACCCGAATGCGAAGTCCTCGGAGATGGTGACAGCCCGTTTGCGTTTCAGCGCGGTCGCCACATAATGCCCGAGCGGTTGGGTCGCCTGCGAGGACGTCGCTGAAGCGCGTAACAGATATGGATTAGGCGTGCGCTGCGTCAGATTATCGGCCGCCGCAAGACTGAGCGTCGGCATCTTCTTTTCGATGACATAGCCGTTGATGGCATAGAGTTCGAACGCGGCGAGCGGGCCGAGGATGACGTCGACCTGGTCGCGCTCGATCAATTGCTGCGCCTTGGTCTTGGCGCCTGCCGGATTGCCGCCGGTATCGGCCGAAATGAAATCGACCTTGCGGCCGCCAAGCGTGAAGTTCTTTTCCTTCAGGTAGGTGAGGACACCCTGCTCCATCAGGACGCCGCCGGCGGCGAGCGGCCCGGTCTTCACTGTGAGCAGGCCGAGCTTGAACGGCTTCGACTGTGCGACGGCGGGCGCCGGGAAGCCGGCCAACGTGATTGCTCCGCCCGCCGCAACGCTGCCAAGCAGGTTGCGGCGAGTCATTTTGCGAGACATCGTGCACTCCTCCCATCAACCGTCACGCTCCGCAAAGGCGGGACGTGCGGTAGTCACGGCCTCTTAGTCACATGTCGGCATCAAACGAATATTGCGTTACTCGCAATCGCGGAGAGCGACATGCACCTCAGCACTTGGACAGCGGCGGATAGTTACGCGAATAAACCGGATGCGCGAGGTATTCTTTTTCCGGCCACGTCCAGAACTGGCTGACATTGTCGTAGGTGTGGATGGTCTTGTTCCAGAGTTTCAGCCCGTACTTGGCACCCTCTTTGCCGATCCGACGCACGTAGATATTTCCAAGCGCGTTATTGAGGTGATCGAACTTGAGCGGGCCACGCGGGCTGTCGGTCAGGCTGACCGCCTTGAGCGCCGCCAGAAACTTTTCTTTATCGCTCGAATCTCCGTTTGCAGCTTTCAGCGCCGCATCGACCACCTGACAGTTGACGTACAACAGCGCGGCGTACTGGCCGGGAACGGTGTTGTAGTTCTTCAGCATGCCGTTGACGAAGCGCTGGTTGCCATCGCTCTCGAGATCGAGCGTGTAGGGGCAGCAGGACACGAGTCCGATTGCTTCGTCGCCGTAACTCTTGAGCAGCGCGTCATCGCCTCCGGTTTCGCCAGTCACCACCGGAAATTTAACTCCGGCGGTTGCGTATTGCTTCATGAAGCGCAGCGGATTGGAGCCGGCGAAGCCCTGGCACACGACATCGCAGTCGCTGATCTGGGCGATGTAAGGTGTGTAGTCCGGCGTCACCAGCGGCGGCCACAACTTGTTGACGACGCAACCGCCGTCCTTCTGGAACGCGGCCTGAAATCCCCCCATCTGCTCGTAGCCGAACGCGAAATCCTCGACGATACAGAATGCGCGCTTGAGCTTGAGTTCGGTTGCCGCGTAGTGACCCATCGGGTGCATGGCCTGCGAGGACGTCGCGGACGCGCGCAGCAAATAGGGATTCGGTGTGCGCTGAGTGAGATTGTCGGCCGCGGCAAGGCTCAGCGTCGGAATCTTCACCTGTTGGACATACTCGTTGATGGCATAAAGCTCGAAGGCCGCAAGCGGGCCGAGGATGACATCGACCTTGTCACGTTCGACAAGTTCCTGAGCCTTGGTCTTGGCGCCGGCCGGGTTGCCGCCAGTGTCGGCAGACACAAAATCCACCTTGCGGCCGCCCAGCGTATAATTTTTTTCTTTCAGATAGGTCAGGACGCCCTGTTCCATCTGGATGCCGCCCTGGGCGAGCGGACCGGTCTTCACCGTCAGAAGGCCGAGCTTGAACGGCACGGCCTGAGCAACCGCGGGCGCGGGGAATTGGGCTAACGCCGCCGCCGCCCCCGCGGCGGTTCCGGCCAACAGTGTGCGCCGGCTGATTTTATGCGACTTACGCGACATTGCAGTCCTCCCTGGGGCACCCGGACGGTTGCCTTGGCGCCATGATTGCTGTGACCGCTGCCTCCCACCGCAACGGCCCTTCAAGCCATCATCCAACAAGCCGTTTCGTCCGTAAAGACCGCTGATGTCGCGGCTTGCCGTATTTATGATTCTTTATTTTCTCTTTGCCGGGATTATGGGGAGCAGCAGATACGGCCGCGCCGTAGCGCCGAAATGCAGGCCGGTAATACCGCCGAACACCGCCGCCGGCCGGTCGCGCGGATCGTCATGCAGAAATGGCCCACAGCCGGTCAATTCGTTCTTGAAATTCGACTGCCGGCCGCCACTGCCGCCGGGATAGACATAATCCTTGCCGCGGACGGTGAGCGCGATGCGGTAACCGGACGGCACGACAATCGAGGTCGGCCAGATTTCGATATCGAGCGGCACCACCTGTCTGGGCTTTAACGGCTGCTGGCGGGTATGGGTGTGATAGGGCCGGTAGGGTTTTGACAGCTTTTTGTCGAGCGCCCGGTGCGAGGCGCGCAGCCAGCCCTGGCCGACCGGCGTGTGCGGGTCGATAGCGCCCTGAAACACGATCTCCTTGAGATCGGGCGAAAACACCCGCAGCACGACGAAGATATCGGCATCGGTCGTGGAGGACGACACGTAGAGTTTAAGAGCGCTCGGACCGGTGATCTCGGTTTCATGCGCAAGCGGCGGCGTGAGGAATGTGATGCCATCGCCCATGGCGTCGAACCGGAGCACCGCCTTTGCCTTTGCGGGTTTGGCGCCGAGCAAACAGCCCGCCGGGTCGAGATAGAACCGCGTCCACTTGGTGCCTTTGAGCGGCCATTCGGTTTCGGCCCGCTCGACGAAACGGTCGACATGGCGCACCTGGAGCTGCACCGGCGGCTGCTTGTCCCAGCCGTTCTTCTTGCCATGCAAGAAGTAATCGAAGAACCGCAGCTGCAGCTTGCGTCCGTAGTCCGTATAAAAATGCGTCCAGTGTTCGATGCCGTGGGCTTCGAGCCATTTTTGTTTGGACGCCGCGCGAACGTAGCCCTCGAAATTGCCGCGCGGGTGCAGGCCCTGCCCGCCCCAATTGGCGGTCGACAGCAGCGGCACCTTCACCTGTGACCACACCGGCGAGCGCGCGTGATGATAAGCGTCGTCGAGCGGATGGGCGGCAATGTCGACGCCAAAGTTGCTGCGGTTCTTGGCGAGATCGGCATCCGACAGAATTTCCGGCCCGCACACCAATTCACCGTGCACGCGGCTTCTCTTGCCGCGCTCGCCGACGCCGTATTGCACGGTCTTCACCTGCATGTCGTACCAGTTGTCCCAGAAGGTGGAGAGAATGCCGCCGTGATGCGTCATGTCGCGATACCAGTCGGCGGCGCCCTCCCAAATACACATCGCGGCCAGATGCGGCGGCTGCAGGCTCGCGACATGCCACTGATTGATGCCGTAATACGAAATGCCGCTCAGGCCGACCTTGCCGCTCGACCACGGCTGGACGCCGGCCCATTCGATGCAGTCGTAAAAGTCCTTGGTCTCGCGCGGCGAGAAATGATCGATGAAGCCCGGCGAACAACCGGCGCCGCGCGAGTTGACGCGCACGCACGCATAACCATGCGGCACCCATTTTTCCGGATCGACCACTTCCCAGCTCTGGTAGAGGTTGCTTGATCCGGCGACGACGTCGGGATGTTTTCTCGCCATGGTCTCCCAGGCGGTCGGATAGCCGTCTTGGAAGGCGAGCCCCTTGGCGTAGGGGCCGTAGCTCAGGAGCACCGGATAGCGGCCTTCCCCGACCGGACGAAATACGTCGGCGCGCAGCACCAAACCGTCGTCCATCGTAATCGGCGTGTCCCAGTCGATGCGCATGCCGTCGCGGGTTTCGCTGCGCGCCTGATGCGTTTTGCGCTCGCCTGCCGCCTGCGCCATGCGCGCTTCGCCTTCAAGCGATGACATCGTTTCCTCCAAGCGGAGCTCTTCGAGACGGCCGAGTACTGGCAGAGGACATCATGCAAAGGCGATGCTAGGGTAGCAAGGGACGAAGACGCTCTGCCGGCTCGAGTGGAGGGAGGAGCACATGCCTGCAATCTCGCAATGGATTCGTTTGGGCGCAGCGTCTGTGGCGGTTGCCGCGCTCAGCTACGCCGCACCTGCGCGCGCCGCGGACGTGATCGCCGAATGGTCATCAATTCAGATGCCGCCGGCGCCGGCGTTGAAGGCGGTCACGGTCGATCCCAAGACCACCGCGCTTTTCCTGTTCGACTTCATGACGGAAAACTGCGGCCAGCGCCCGCGTTGCGTCGCGGCGGTACCGACCCTCAAGGCTATCCACGACAAGGCGCGTGCCGCCGGCATGCTGGTCGCCTATACGCTCCCGGGCGGCGGCAAAATCATCGATCCGGGCATTGCCCCGCGTCCGGGTGAAGTGGTCGACCAGAAAGCGGGCGGCCCAGACAAATTCATTGGTGACGACCTCGACGAGCGGCTCAAGGCGCACGGCATCAAAACTGTGATCCTGTGCGGGACGTCTGCCCAGGGCGTGGGTCTTGGCACCGGCGCAGGCGCGGCGCAGCGCGGCTATGCGGTGATCTATCCGGTGGATTGCGTGCCGTCGGAAAGTGCCTTCCGCGAGGCCTACGCGGCCTGGCATATGGCGGGCGGTGGACCACCGGTTACGACCAAACACGTTACCGTGACCCGCACCAGCATGATCACGTTCGCGAACGTCAAGTGACGGCGGCCCGGACGAACAATTCACAGGATAAGGAAGAAATATGAGCGAGCAGCACAAACTTTCGTTCAGCCATGTCGGCGTATTCGTGCACGATCTGCCGAAAATGGTCGACTTCTATACGCGCGTGCTCGGGCTCGTCGTCAGCGATCGCGCGGTGCGCAGCGACGGCAGCGAAATCTGCTTCATGACGCTTGACCCACGCGAACACCATCAAGTGGTGTTCGCCACCGGCCGGCCGGCCGACCTGCCCTACAACATGATCCAGCAGTTGTCGTTTCGCGCCGAAAATCTGGCCGCTCTACGAGAGAAGTATGCGGCGCTCAAGCGCGAGCCGATCGTCGAACTTGGCCCGCTGTCTCACGGCAACGCGATCTCGGCGTATTTCCGCGATCCGGAGGGCAACCGGCTTGAAGTGTTCGTCGACACCAAATGGCACGTGCCGCAGCCCTGCGCCGCGCCGCTCGACCTGACCAAGCCTGAGGGCGAGATCGTGGCCTTCGTCGAGAAGCAGGTCGCCGCACTGGAAGGCGTAAGGCAGCGCGCGGACTGGGAGCGCGAGCGGACTGCGCAGTTCTAAGGACAGGCTCCTGCTGACTGTCAGGCCTTCTTCGCCTTGCCGCGCTTGACGCCCGCCATCTGTTCCATCACGGCGCAAACTGCGGCGGTATCTTCGTCGTCATGGCCGCTCTTGCGCGCTTTGCTGTAGATCGCCGAGCTGGCGTCGAACATCGGCGTCGGCACGCCAATGGCGCGGGCATAGCTGCCGATCACATCCATATCCTTCTGCCACACCGAGATCTTCATCGTCGGCGGCGTATAGTTGTTTTTCACCATCATCGGCGCGCGCAGTTCGAACACGCGTGAATTGGCGGCGCCGGCCTTGACCAGGTCGCACACCACCTGCGGCGGCAACCCGGCTTTCATGCCGAGCACCATGGCCTCGGCGCTCGCCACGTTGTTGATCGCGACCAACAGGTTGGCGACGTATTTCATGCGGCTGCCGTTGCCGAACGCGCCGAGGTCGTAGACGCCGCGGCCGAAAGCCGCGAACATCGGCCGCAGCCGCTTGATCTCGGCCGCGCCGCCCGACGCGTAGACGACGAGATCCTTGGTTTTGGCCTGCGCGCCGGTGCCGCTCACCGGACAATCGAGCAGCAGGTGGCCGGCCTTGCGCAGCGTTTCGGCGGCTTTGGTTTTGTCCTCGATGGTGAAGGTCGAGGCCTCGACGATGACGCGCCGCGGCAGGTCTGCTTTGGCGATGGCGGCGGCGGTTGCGGCGAGCGCGGCCGGTTTAGGCAGGCTGGTAATAATGTCGCGCGCGTCGCGCGCCACTGCGACCGCATCGGCGGCGATCTCAACGCCGGCCCGCGCCATCGCGCGGCGCCGCGCGGGATCAAGGTCGTAACCGATGACGCGCCAGCCTCCGGCAACAAGATTTTGCGCAAATGCGCCGCCCATGATGCCGAGGCCGATAACACCAACGACACCCTTGTTACGCGAAGCCATGCGATCCCCCGATCTGCGTGAATGCGACGCTATGACATTGGCCCGGCGCACGCGCAAGCCGCTTTCTCATTCACGTGCAATCGCCTATCGTCCGCGACAGTTTGGACGTGTCGAGGAAACGCCGAATGAAAATCGGAGTCGCCGGGCTGGGCGCCATGGGCAGCGCCATCGCAACGCGTCTGTTGGAATTCGGCCACCAGGTGACTGTCTGGAATCGCACGGCGGCGAAGACTACGCCGCTCGCGGCTGCAGGCGCCAAGGTTGTGGACAGTCCGAGCGCGGTCGCCGCCGCGAGCGAGGCGATCATCACGATCCTGACCGACGGCGCGGCGATCGATACGGTTTACGAGGGACCAGACGGCCTGCTCGCGGGCGATGTTGCCGGCAAGCTGTTCATTGAGATGAGCACGGTGCCTCCGGCCGTCGAACTCGCGCTGGCGCCCAAGGTACGCGGCAAGGGCGCCACGTTCGTCGAATGCCCGGTCGGCGGCTCCACAGGACCGGCCCGGCAAGGCAAGCTGCTTGGACTGATGGGCGCCCAGGCGGCCGATAGCGGCGCGGGCGATGCCGGTCCTCGAACAGCTCTGCCGCAAGATCGAGCATTGCGGCCCGGTCGGCGCCGGCGCCTCGATGAAGCTTGCGATCAATCTGCCGCTGATGGTCGGCTGGCAGGCCTATGCGGAGGCGTTCGCCATCGCCCGCGATGTCGGCTGGGAGCCGAAGCGGCTGCTTGATCTCTTCGTCGAAAGCAACGGCGCCAACAATGGCCTGAAGATGCGCGCCGACATGATCGTCGCGATGATGGAAAACCGCGACCCCGGCGCGACGACCTTCAGCATCGCCAACGCGGTGAAAGATCTGCGCACAATGGTCGCGACCGGCACGGCGAAAGGCGCCGATATGCCGGCCGCAAAGGCCGCGCTTGCTGCGCTCGAACAGGCGAACAACAAAGGTTTGGGCGCCGCCGACGCCTCGCGTCAGACGGTTTTCTGGCCGCGCCGTGACAAATAACGATTGAGGAAAACACATGAAACTCTTTTCATTCTGGCGGTCGCTCGCAACCTACCGCGTGCGCATCGCGCTCAATCTCAAGGGCGTCGCTCCCGACGAGATCATCCAGATCAACCTGATGAAAGGTGAGCAACGCGAGGCGTCGTACCGCGCCGTCAATCCGATGATGGCAATCCCGGCGCTGGTCGATGGCGAAGGCCCCGCACTATTCGAATCGCTGGCGATCATCGAATATCTGGACGAGACTCATCCGAACCCGCCACTGTTGCCGCGCGACCCGAAAGGCCGGGCCCGCGTGCGCGGGCTGTCACAGATCGTCGCCTGCGATTCGCATCCGCTGATCGTGCCACGGGTGCGCGAATATCTGCAGCACGAATTCAAATTCGACGAGCCGTCGACGCTGACATGGTGCCGGCACTGGCACACCGCGGCGCTGACCGCACTCGAAGCGCATCTGCACGACAAATCGACCGGCCGCTATGCGCACGGCGACGCGGTCACGCTCGCGGATGTCTGCCTCGCCAGTCAGGCCGCGGGCGCGAAATTCTTCAACGTCGATCTTGCGCCGTTCCCGATATTCGCCCGCATCGTCGACGAACTATCGAAGATAGATGCTTTCGCCCGCGCCCATCCGCTGAAGCAGCCGGGCGCGCCGGCGGCAGTGTGAGCTATCCTCTCACCACCACTTGAAAAAATGATGCAGCGGGCCGTGTCCGGAGCCGATCTTGAGCCGGTCGGCTGCCACGATGGCAGCGGTGACGTAGGCCTTGGCGTCACGCACCGCGTCATTCAGCGAAAGCCCTTTGGCTAGACCCGCCGCAATCGCCGAGGCCAGCGTGCAGCCGGTGCCGTGGGTGTTTTTGGTGGCGACACGCGGGGCGGCAAAGCGTGCGCAGTTCTCGCCCTCGACCAACAAATCCACGCTCTCGGTTCCGCCGCCGTGACCGCCCTTGATCAGCACCGCGCCGGCGCCGAGCGCGAGCAGCTTTTCGGCCTGCGCGCACATCTCGCTTTCATCCTGCGCCATCGGCACTTCGAGCAGCGCCGCCGCCTCGAAAAGATTGGGCGTGAACACCCGCGCCTTGGGGATCAGCAGCCGCAACGCATCGATCGCGTCGGCGCGCAACAGCTCAGCCCCGGTGCTGGCGGCGAGGATCGGATCGAGCACGATGTTGCGGCTCGCGTGACGAGCAAGGCCGGCGTCGACTGCTTCGATGATCGATGCGTTCGCGAGCATGCCGATCTTTGTGGCGCCGACAGCAAGATCGGACAGCACGGCGTCGATCTGTGCGGCAACGATGTCGGCCGGCACCGCATGAATAGCGAATACGCCCTTGGTGTTTTGCGCGGTCACTGCGGTGACCACACAAGCGCCGTAGACGCCGAGCGCCGAAAATGTCTTCAGATCGGCCTCGATGCCGGCGCCGCCGCTCGAATCCGAGCCCGCGACACTGACCGCAATCGGCACGCTCATCACGCGCCCCGCTTTGCCAGCGTCGCATCGACGACTTGGCGCAGGGCGCGCGCCGCGGCGGCCGGATCGGGATCAAGCGACAGCGCCGAAATGACAGCGACGCCCTCGGCGCCCGCAGCGATCACCGCGCCGGCATTGTTCGCGTCGATGCCGGCGATGCCGCAGACCGGCAGCTCCTTGTTGCGTTCGCCAGCACGGCGCCTGAGCACGGCGATGATGCGCGCAAGCCCCTCCGGCCCGATCGGCGGATTTTTCTGCTGCTTCGACAAGGTCACATAAACGCCGCCCGAGCCGACGTAATCGATGAGCTCGATCGGCGCAGTGTCCGCCTCGCCGACATTCTTGACGGACAGGCCAATGATAGGTCCGGGCCCGAGCAGCCGCCGCGCATCGGCAACCGCCATGTCGTTCTGGCCGAGATGCACGCCGTCGGCGGCGGCCGCGAGCGCCACGTCGACGCGGTCGTTGACGACGAACGGCACGGCCAACGGCGCCAGCGCTTTCTTGATCGCGCGGGCTTCCTCCACCATGGCGCGGGTTTCGCTGATCTTGTCGCGCAACTGAATGAGCGTCGCGCCGCCCTCCGCGCACAGCCGCGCCAGTTCGGCGAGATCGCGCCCGTTGGCCCGCTCGGGATCGACGATGGCGTTGAGGCGAAGGTCGACTTTCATCACGAAACCTTTATGTGCGCGCGCAAGGTCGCGCGGTCGAGACTATGTAGGGCGTCGAGGATCCAGCTTGCAAACCGGCCGGGGCCGTGCGTCGCCGCCGCCGCCACTTCGCCGGCAACGCCGAGCACGATCAGCGCCGCGTTGGTTGCAAGCCATGCGTCGGTTTCGACCGCAAGCGCGGCGCCAACCAGCGCCGACCCTGCGCAGCCCATTCCGGTGACCAGCGCCATCAACGGATCGCCGTTGGCGATGACGGCGCGCTGGGCGCCGTCGGTGACGATGTCGCTGTCGCCGGTCAAGGCCACCACTGTGCCGCAGGCCTCCGCAACCCGCGCGGCGGCCTCGTCGGCGGGATCGCCGCCGAATAGCGGGCCGAATTCGGTGGCATTGAGCCGCACGGCGGTCGGGCCGCGCGCCAACAGCTCGCGGGCGAATGCCGCGCGGCCGGGCGAGCGTTCGATGAAAACCGGATCGAGCACCCACGGCATGCGCGCCGTCGCCACGGCGTCGAGCGCGATGGTGACAGCGCGGCGGCGCTCCTCATCGAAGGTGCCTAGATTGACCAGGAGCGCATCGGCGCCGGCGACGAAACTCACGATCTCCTCGGGCGAGATGGTCATTGACGGCACCGCACCCGCCGCCAGCAGCATGTTGGCCGTATAGTTCTGGGCGACCGTATTGGTGATGCAGTGGACCCGCGGCGAGCGGTCGCGGATGCGCGCGAGCACGTCGGCGGCGATGTCGGCGAGCTCGGCAGGTGCATGCATTTTCAAAATCTTCCTGGTACTGTGAAGAGGATACTACGCCCGGAGGCGCGCATGGTCCCCTTTTTCGTGCAGATCAAATGCCAGCTCGGCAAGTCCTATGAGGTGGCGAACAAGCTGGCGGATGCCGAGATAGCTTCGGAAATTTATTCCACCGCGGGCGATTTCGATCTTCTGGTAAAATTTTATGTGGATCAGGCGACCGACATCGGCCATTTCATTGCCGAGAAAGTGCAGACCGTTTCGGGCGTCGCCGACACGCGCACCATCATCACCTTCAAGGCATTCGGGGCGTCGTAGCCGCGCCGGGCGCGGCAGGTAGCACCACGGCGGCGGTCCGAAGCTTGAGCGCCAGCTGGTGCTCGCGCCAGATCACGAACAGGCCGGCGCCGGCGATGATCGCCGAGCCGAGCACGACCATGGTGGTCGGCCGCTCGCCGAACATCGCGTAGCCAAGGGCGAGCGCCCAGACCATCGAGGTGTAGTCGAACGGCGCCACCACCGAGGCCGCAGCATAGCGGTAGCTTTCGGTGAGGAAAATATGCCCGAGTCCGCCGAGACATCCGATTGTCGCCAGCACCGCGAGTTCGCCCATGGTCGGCGTCAACCACCAGAACGGCAGGGTCGCGAGTCCCGAGAGCGCGCAGATCGCCGAGAAATAGAACACGATCGAAGACGTCCGCTCGCTCTTGGTGAGGTGGCGGGTCTGGATCATGGTGCCCGCATTGGTGACCGAACCCGCGACTGCATAAATCACGCCGGCGACGCTGGTGGCGCTTGCCATCGCGATGGTCAGTTCGTCGCCGGACATGTGCGGCGCCAGCACCACGAGCACGCCCAGAAATCCGACGATGACCGCGGTCCAGCGATAGATGCGCACACGCTCCTTGAGCACGATCGCTGCCAGCGCGACGCCCATCAGCGGCGAGGAAAATCCGATGGCGTTGGCCTCGATCAGCGGCAGCCGGGCGAGCGCGCCGAAATTGCAGAACATGCCGACGATCGACAGCGCCCCACGGCTCGCCTGGCCGAGCGGCGACTCGGTGCGCAACGCGGCGGCGAGTTCGCCGCGCCAAGCATAGACCAGCATGACCGGCACGATGGCGAAAGCCGAACGGAAGAACACCACTTCGCCGATCGGATAACGCGCGCCGAGATAGCGGATCAGCGCCGACATGACGGCAAACAGCACCGCCGAGATGAGTTTAAGGACAATGCCCCTGCCGGTATTCATGCCGCTCAATTCGACTTCTTCTTCGGCGGCGGCGCCGCCGGCCCCTGCCGGGACGGCAGCGCTGCGATGTAGGCGGCGATCGCGGTGCGGTCGTCTTTGCTGAGCTGCGAGGTGTTGCGGATCACTTCGGCCATCTCGCCGCCGGCATAATCGCCGGTCGGCGTCTGCCCGTCGGACAAAAAACTCGCGATATCGCTCTGCGACCACGGGTGCTCGGCATTGTCGCCATGCTGCAGTCCGGCCGGCGTAATGTTCGGCACCCAGTCCTTGCCATCCGGCGTCGGGCCGCCAGCAAAGCGCTCGCCGTCGATGATGGCGCCGAGAAAATTGCGCGGGCTGTGGCATTCGGCGCAGTGCCCGGGACCGTTCACCAAATAGGCGCCGCGGTTGAGTTGCGCCGATTTCGACGGATCGGGTGCGAACGGCCCACCGTGCAGGAACAGAAGCTTCCACACGCCAAGTCCGCGCCGGATATTGAACGGGAATGCCAGATCGGGGCCGCGCACTTTGCCGGACACCGGCGGCAACGTCTTCAGATACGCGAATAAATCGCGGACGTCTGCGAGCCTCATGTGGCGGAATGACGTATAGGGAAATGCCGGGTACAGGTGGCTGCCGTCGGGCGCCGTGCCGTCCCACATCGCCGAAACAAAATCGGCCTCGCTCCATCCGCCGATACCGTCCTTGGGATCGGGCGAAATATTGGGCACATAGAAGGTGCCGAACGGACACGGCAGCGCCAGTCCGCCGCCGAGCCTCGTCAAATCGACCTTGTCGGGATCGGCGGTGCGCGTGGCATGGCAGCCCGCACAGCCGCCGGCGGCAAACATCGTCTTGCCGTTGGCGATATTGGGCGTATAGGGCGGCAGATCGGACGCCGAGACGGTCGCCGGTGCGGTCACGATCCAAAATCCGGCAGCGCCAGCAACAATCAACACGCCGGCGGCGATCGCGAGACGCCGCAGCAGATGTCTTTTTGGCCTCTGCGGCGCGTCCATGTCCCGGCTCCTTATGGCGATTTGCTGATTTTATGCGGTGCGGCGGCTGCGGAAAAGCCGCGCCCTGCTCGTCGTGGGGCCGAATGGGAGCGCATCGAACCGGTCCATGAGACGCAAACGGGGCGCCCTAACGGACGCCCCGCCGCGCGAAACCCATTTGTTCCGGATCAGCCCTTTTTCTCGGACCGATAGATTTTGTGGCAGGCGCCGCAATCGTTCTTGCCGATATTGCCGAGCGCTTCCTTGAGCGACGCGACATCTTTTACCGACGCGCTCGCCGCCTTGGCGTCGGCGCCGAATTTCTGGAACCTGGCTTTGAAGTCCGCCATGTCTTCCCACACTTTGGGGGTCGGGCTGAACTTATCCGCCGACGCGCCGGTCTCTTCCTTGGAGCTCGCCGGGTACAAGTCCGGCATCTTTGCTGCCGCGTCCTCGAACGTTGCAAGAGCCTTCTGAACGGCGGCCAGATCGAAGGGCTTATCGCCCTTCGCCATGTCACCAACGAGCTTGGCTGCGGCGCCGTTGTGCTTCATCAGCTCTTTGCGTTCTTTGATGACATCCTGCTGGGCCACGGCCACGCTAACGCCAAGCACGATGGCGGCGGCGGAAGCGACGGCGAACATGGTACGAATCATACGGCAGTCTCCCTTGTTCAAACATCGATTGTAAAACCTGAACGCTGCTACCCTGCGCAGGGTCGCGGTGCCGGTAATCGGCAAACACCCTGTCGATCCCTTTATTCCCGGGGACAGGCTGCCAGATTAGCCGGGCCGCTGCAGCGGTGCCAGCCGGCGTTTAGGGCGGTTCGTGGCCAAGCCGTCCTCGCCCTTCCCTCTGCGGGCCCCGGATTGTATGTGTTCGCCGCAACACTGCGGCCGAGCGAAGCCAGCGTTTTCCCACTCCACGCCGAAAGAGACACCATGCTGCCGGCGACGCCGAGCCGACGCATCATTCTAAAACTCGCGTTGGCGGCGGCGCTCCTAACGCTGGCCGCCGCCGCGCGGCTGCCCTTCATCGGCAATATTTTGGCCGGCGAGGAAGGCTATTTTGCCGCGCTGGTGCTCAACGGCACGCCGACGTCCGCGCTCGACGATAGACACCTGCCGCGCGAGATCGCGGGCTTTATCGACGGCAAGCCCGTTTTGCAGACCTTTCATCGCACGGTGATGCCTTACGTGATCATGGAAACGATCGGGCGGGCGGTTGCGGTCCGAAACGCTCTGGGACGTTTGCCCACCGCGAGCCTCAGTATCGCGGCGCGGTGGCCTTTCGCCTTCATGTTCCTTTTGGGCAGCCTCGGCCTCATAGCGCTGACCGTCGAGGCCGCAAGCGTCGCCGGCGAAAACCCGTCCGCAGCCGACACCCTGGCGCCACTCGGCGTGGCGGTGTGGGCACTGACCAGCCCACTCGCCGTCGGCGCTTCCATTCAGCCGCAGGTCGACGGCAGCGTCGGCGTGCTGCTGCTTGGAACCGCTGCAACTCTTCTGGCCCTGGGCGACATCGGGCACCCGGCCGGGCGCTGGCGCTTTCTCATGGCCGGGCTAATGGCCGGACTGGGAAAGCACGAGTGGGCGCTCGCGTTCGCGGCCGCCGCGCTCGCCAGTTCGGTCATATGTCTGATCGACACCGCCAACCGTCGCCGCAACGCAGCGGCCTTCGCGGTGTTCCTGATCGGCCTCGCGCTCGCCGTCGCACTCTCCTACGCGATCTCCCCCAGTGACTATCGCGCCGGTTTCAACGTGATGGCCAACATTTTCGAACGGACCGGCGGCCAGTTGTGGGCGCTGCAATCGGCACAATGGCCGTTCACCGTACCGGTCATCGCACTCGCTCTCATCGATGGCGTCTTCATCGTGGCGGTTGCGCGCCCGCTCGTGCGCACCGCGCCCGGCCTGCTGCTGGCTTATCTGGGCGCGGCCGCCATCGTCATCGGCTACGCGGCAAGCGGTTGGCGCGGCGACAATTTCCCGCGCTATTTCGCGCCACCCCTTATAATCTTTGCGCTTGTCTTCGTGGGGCTGTGGCTGCGTTTTCGAAACGTCATCGTTCCCGCTGTAGGCTGGACGATCGTGGCGGGCACCCTGGTCGGACTCGGGGCCAGTTATCAATTCCTGGCGGCAAGTCACGACAGCCAAGTCTCGCTTGGCGATTTGCGCGGCGCGGCGCTGGCGCAGATCGAGCAGAGTTATGCCGCCGCAGCCAAGCTCGGGCACGATACGAATGGCGTCGTGTTCACCGTGACGACAACCTGGATCTATCATCAAGGCATAAACTTCATCAGTGCCGGCCTGGGAAAGGACGGTGCCGCAGAGTATATCGCCGCGCATTTTCCGGCGTTCAAGGATCGCCTCGTGTTCCCGCCGCAATAGATTTCCGAAAATTGTTTGACAGCATTCGGACCGACCGCGACAACGAGACCATGCCGCCGATCTTTTTCCGCAGCAACAAGCCGATTAAGGTCGTGTGATGCCCGGTGCGGACCCGCCGTTTTATCTTAAAATTCTGTTGGCCGCGGCGCTGCTCGTCGTCATTGCGGTGGCGCGCCTGCCGTTTATCGGCAACGTCCTGGCCGGCGAGGAAGGCGATTTTGCCGCGCTGGTTTTGGACGACGTTCCGACGTCCGTCGTCAGCGACACTCATCTGCCCCGCGATCAGATCGGGTTTATCGACGGCAAGCCGGTCCTGACCTCGTTCCACCGCACGATCATGCCCTACATCATCCTGGAACGGTTAGGCCGTGCGTTCGCCGTTCGCCATGCGTTGGGGCGTTTGCCGGCGGAGCAGCTCACCGTCGCGGCTCGCCTGCCGTTCGCTATCATCTTCCTGCTCGGCAGCGCCGGACTGATTGTGCTCACCGTCCAGGCCGCCAGTTCAACAAGCCGGCGATCCGCCCTGGCCGCAGCCATCGCGCCGCTCGGCGTGACGCTGTGGTCGCTGACCACGCCTTTAGCCGTGGGAGCATCCATCGAGCCGCAAGTCGATGGCAGTGTGGGCGTCTTGCTGCTTGGAACAGCCGCAAGCTTGTTGGTCACGGGCGACATCGAGCACCGCATGGCGCGCTGGCGCTTTCTTGTCGCCGGCCTCTTGGCCGGACTGGGCAAGCATGAGTGGGCACTCGCTTTCGCCGCCGCCACCCTCGGCGCATTGCTGGTCACTTTGGTGTTCTCGTCCGAACGACGCCAGACCGCATTGGCGTTCGCGGTCTTCTTCATCGGTTTGGCCGTGGCGGTCGCCTTGTCCTACGCGGTTTCGCCCGCGGACTACCGCAATGGCTTCGGCGTCATGGAGAGATTTCTACTCGCGAACCGGCGGCCACCTTTGGGCGCTCGAACCGCCGCAACTGCCATTCACAATGCCGGTCGTGGTGCTTATTGCTGTCGACGGACTGTTTCTGACGGTGCTTCTGCGCAAGCTGCTGCGCACCGCCCCCGGGCTGCTGCTGGCGTATATGGGCGCCGCCGCGATTACGATCGGCTACATCGTGAGCGGCTGGCCCGGCGACTTCTTTCCGCGCTATTTCACGCCGCCGCTGATCGTTTCGGCGATCGTCTTCGTTGCGCTGTGGCTGCGCTTCAAGGACAGCATTGCTCCTGCGGTCGGCTGGACTCTTGTGGTCGGTGCCGTGATCGGCCTCGGCGCCAACTCTATTTTCCTGGCACGAAGCTACAACAACAGGGTTGCGCTGACGAGCTTTCGCGGCACGCCGCTGGCCGATCTCGAGCGCAACGTCGCCGCCGCCGCAAAGCTGGGGCGCGACAGCCAGGATGTCGTGTTCACCTTCACCCCGACATGGATCTACTATCAGGGAATAAATTACATCAGCGCCGGTCTGCAAAAATCTGAGGCCGAGGAACACATCGCGACCTCGTATCCTGCATACAAAGGGCACATCGTGTATCCGCCCGATCGGCTGCTGTACCCGCTCCCGCCTCAATGACGGCTCCGGGCCGCCTCGGGTGGCCTCCCTTCCCTCGCGTTCGTCTGGTCCCCATATGTCGGACCCAATGAACATGATCCCACTAAGCCATGACTTCGGCGGCGATCGCGTGACCGCCGCGGTCGCGCACCCTCACCTTCCTGACGACGACCAAGCGCTGCTCGATGCCTATTCGCGCGCCGTCATCGACGTGGTGGACCGCGTCGGACCGGCCGTGGTGGCGCTCGCCGTTCGCGGCGGGCAAGCCAACGGCCAGCAAGCCAACGACCAGAAAGGCCGCGAACGCGGCGGCGCCGGCTCGGGTGTCATCGTTGCACCGGACGGCCTGATCCTCACCAACAGCCACGTCGCCGGCGCCGTCGGCGGTAGCGCGGCGCGCATCGATGTGACCACCCCCGACGGCCAGGATTTGCGCGCCCGCCTGGTAGGCGACGATCCGGATACCGATCTGGCGCTGCTGCGCGTCGACGAGGCGGTGACACTGCCGTCGGCGCAGCTTGGCGACTCCAAGCGGCTCAAGCGCGGCCAGCTCGTGATCGCCATCGGCAATCCGCTCGGCTTTGAATCCACGGTGACGACGGGCGTAGTGTCCGCGCTCGGCCGCTCCCTGCGTTCGCGCAACGGCCGCATGATCGACGACGTGATCCAGACCGATGCGGCGCTCAATCCCGGCAATTCCGGCGGACCGCTCGTGTCGTCGCATGGCGAAGTGATCGGCATCAATACCGCGGTCATCATGGGTGCGCAGGGCATCTGCTTTGCGGTCGCCGCCAATACGGCGAATTTCGTGCTCGGCGAACTGGTGCGCCACGGTCACGTGCGCCGCGCTTTCATCGGCATCGCCGCGCAGCAGATCGTACTACCGCCGCGACTGCGCCGCGCTGCGGGACTTGATCAGGAGCGCGCGGTGATGGCCGGCACGGTCGAGCCGGACGGCGCGGCCGCGCGCGCCGGATTGCGTGGCGGCGACATTATCGTGGCGCTCGATGGCGAGACGATCACCGGCGCCGACGATCTGGTGCGCGCGCTGACTGGCGATAAGATCGGCCGCAGCGCCGCACTCGACGTGCTCCGCGGCGCCGAGCGGCTGACGCTCGCGCTCACCCCGGCGGAGCGCAGGCGCGCTGCCTGACAGGAATTGGGCGATGGCACGTGTCTTCATCACCGGCTCGTCCGATGGCCTCGGCTTGATGGCCGGCAAGCTTGCTTGTGCAAGGGGGCCATCGGGTGACGTTGCACGCGCGCAACGAGGCGCGCGCCGCGGACGCACGCCGCGCCCTGCCGCAAGCCGACGCTGTCGTGGTCGGCGACGTGGCGAGCATTGCAGCAACGCGAAGTGTAGCCGATCAAGTCAACGCGCTGGGGCGGCATGACGCCGTGATCCATAACGTCGGCGTCGGCTCGCGCGCGCCTCGCGTTGAAACGGCCGACGGGCTGTCGCGCATGTTTGCAGTCAACGTGCTGGCGCCATATCTCCTCACGGCGCTGATGATACGGCCCGATCGGCTCGTCTATGTCGGCTCCGGCATGCACAACAGTGGCGATGCACACCTCGACGACGCGCAATGGGTGAGGCGGCGCTGGAACGGTTCGCAAGCCTATGCGGACAGCAAGCTGTTCGACGTGATGCTGGCATTCGCAGTGGCGCGGCTTTGGCCGGCGGTAAAATCGAACGCGATCACACCGGGCTGGGTGGCAACCAAGATGGGCGGCGCCGGCGCACCCGATAATCTTGGACTCGGCGCCGTCACCCAATCGTGGCTCGCCGTGAGCGACGATGCCGGGGCGCTAGTCAGCGGCCGTTACTTCTATCACCAGAAACTTGAGCGCGCGCATCACGCCGCCGGCAGCAGAGAGCTGCAGGAGCAGCTGCTCGACTACTGCGCCAAATTAACCGGCGTCGCGCTGGCTGACGCATAAAGCTAAGCGTTCGCGAGCGCCGGGATGCGCATCGGGCTGCGCAACGCCGCCGCAGCGCCGAGCAGGATCCCGGTCCCCGCCACCGCGGACGGCAGCGCGAGCGTTGAGAGGCCGGTGAGTCCCTGCCCGATGGTGCAGCCGTATGCCATGGCGCCGCCCGAGCCCATCAGCGCCGCGCCGCCGATCGAGCGCAGCATGTGCCGGGCCGAGGTGTAGCCCTCGATCGCAAAGCGCCGCGTGACCAGCGCCGTGACGAAGCTGCCAGCGAGTACCCCCGCGATGACGACCACGCCGAAGCTCAATGTCGATCCGGTTGAGAACATTACATATTGCAGGCTGTCGGCGCTCGGCGCCACGAAGGTTAGCGAACCGACCGGCGCCGGATTGAACGGATCGGCGCCGAGATAGCCGGTGGCGAACCATCCGGCCGGGATGAGAAGCCCGATCACGACGCTCGCCGCGACCAGCCCATAGGCCTTGCGGAATGGCGCGTGCGTCAGGGCAAATGCCAGCAGCGCGACGCTCACCACAGCCGCCGCAACGAGCCGAGCCAGCGCGGCATCGAGACCGTGCGCCGCCATGATGTCGGGCAGCGCGACGCTCTTGAGCGTGATTTCCGACCAGCGCAGAAAGGCAAGACGCAGCGGCGCCGCGAGGCCCTTCAGCGTCATTTGCGCGGTCACCCCGACGACGATGACCACGACCAATGAGCGCAGATTGCCGCGGCCCAGCAGGATCAGCGCCCGCGACACGCAGGCATTCGCCGCCACCATGCCGTAGCCGAACAATAAACCGCCAAACAGGATAAGCGCGGCGGAGAATGACGGCTGTAGATAAATCGACTGACCGAGATCGACGAGGCCCGCCCCCGCCAGCGCTTGCGTGCCGGCGATCGCTATCGCCAGCGCCAGCGCGAAGCTGCGGATCAGCCGGCCGTCGCCCTCCTGCCACCAGTTCCGCAAGCCGCTGGTGAGACAAAAGCCGCTGAGAAGACCGGCAATACCAAAGACGACGCCGATCAGCGATGCAGCAAAGAGAACAATGTTGGGAACGGCCGCCACGGAGCCACCTCAAAACGCCCGCAACTGCGGGATGGGCATGTGAATTGGCCCATCTACACCAGCCATTCAATGGCCGGCGTGCCGCTCCCGGATATAAAAAATGCCATGCTGCAGACGATCATGGCTGAGACTAAAACATGCTAATCCGGTCGCGCCCGATGAAACAGCGTTCTTTAATGATGCACGCATGGCCGACAGTCTGCGCCAAACGCCGGCTGCGGTTGGCGAATTGGCCCCCGACGGTCTGGTTAGGAAAAAGCACCTCTCGTCACGCAGGCGATAGCGCGGAACAAAATTGACGGCGAAGCGCCGGGCGCTTCGCCGCAGCCAAATAAGCGTTTCGTTCATGCCGCTGCAAAGCAACGGCGACGGGTAATGCAACGTGGGACGCGGCGAACGACCGGCGCGATCAGGCAATACGTGGCGCGGCGGCGATACTGAGACCGGTTCTTAGACCGGACGGCCGAGGTTTGCAGTCGCCGAGGTTTGCAGTCAATGACACCCGCAACGCGGGATGAACACGACGTACCAACGATAGTGATAATGGAAATAGCGATATGACGGCTGGCGGCTGGCAGCGTATCGCCATCGTGCCGCGGCGGCAGCCCGCCAGCGGCGATGGCGGACGACGGTTCGGGGCGGCGGCTTCCGGTAGAGCGCAGCGTGCCGAGGCATCGTTGGTGCCGACGCCATGCCGGGCGCTCCGCCAGACGCCGGCGGCGGCTCGACAACCCGCTCGGGCTGTCGCGGTTTCTTGACTTCGGGTGGCTGCCGCACGTAGCTGCGGGCGCTTGCTTCGCCCGACCTGCTTCGCTTCAGGCGCCGGCGCAACCCGGCTGAACACGCCCGTCAGGCACTGCGACTCGGGTTTCCCTTGCGTGAGGTCCCACTTCATGGATTGCGATGTGGGCAGCGTCACGGAGTACGAGCAGGTAAAATTGCGGCCGTCGATCTTGATGGCCGGCCGGTTCTTCTCGGGCAGCGTAATCCGCGCCTCGCCGGTGGTGGAAAACCACACCTCCCAACCGACCGTACTTTGCTCGATCCTGACGTTGACGCCCGACTTGGCGTTTTTCCAGGTGCCGCCGAGTTGATCGAGGCTGATGGCAGGGCTGGCATCCTTGCCGGTGGTATCCTTAGCCGGGCTGTTGTTCGGTGCCGCATGAACAGCCGCAGCGCCGAACAGCGCCATCGCGGCAATGAGAATGCAACGGCCGGCAGATGAATGTTCAAGCATGCTCGCCACCTCCGAGCCTGCTTACCGGCAAAACCTTAATTGTCAGCAAATGTTAGCCATACAACACACGCGCGGCGCATTGTGCTTGTGTCGCGACGCAACATGGCCGACATCCAGTCGAATTTCCTGTGGAATGCGCTTATTTTGAACACATAATTCTACGAAAAGAATCCGAGGTGCGACCTATTATTCTACGATCTGGTCAGGAGACGCTTCGCAATGAAACGGGTCTCGACCGTCGAGCTTATCCGCAATTTCGGCGCCCACAGCGACGCAGCGCTTGCGACGCCCATCATCATAACCAAGAACGGCCGCGATCGTCTCGTGCTGATGAGCATCGAGCAGTACGACATGTTGCAGCACGCCGACGATGCCTTTGAAGATACCCGCAGCAAAGGGCCGCCGGAACGCGCGAAGCCCGCGCGGATAAATGCCGGCACGCGACGCAAAAGCTGATGGCGCCGTTACGTTACGTCGCGCAAAATTCGCCGACAGGTGCAGCAAACAAATTCGCGGCCACGGATCGTACTACCGCCGACGAAACGCCGTGGGTCATCGCACACACCGTCGACTCTGTGCTTAAGCCGGCACTTCGCCCTTGAGCATCAGACGATAAAGAAAGCGGCGCTCGTTCATGTCGTAATCCGGATTGGCCTGGTGCATGACGCTGCGATTGTCCCACAGCACCCAGTCGCCGTGCCGCCATTTGTGGCGGTACTCGTATTTCTTCCGCGTGGCGTGCGCCATCAGTTCGCCGATCAGCCCGAGCGCGTCGTCATCTTCCATGCCGAGGATCGACTCCATGCGCACCGGATTGAGGTACAGCGCCTTGCGGCCATTGTCCGGATGGGTGCGCACCAGCGGATGCACGCCGGGCGGCGGCAGCTTTCTGCGGCTTTCCTCGCTCAGATAACCGAGCGGCCGCGGGCTGTATTTGCTCAAATAAGCATGCACCGCCTTGAGGTCGTCGATCTTGCGCTTCGTTGCCTCCGGCAGATCGTCATAGGCGTCGTGCATGTTGACGTATTGGGTGTCGCCGCCGCTCGACGGCAGCTCGACCGCGAACAGCGTCGTCGCCTTGGGCGGGCGCGGATGATTGGAATGGTCGGTGTGGAAAGTCTCGCCGGGAATGATGCGCCGTCCGTTGACGAATTCATCGTTCGACACGTAGGACACGTCAGGAAAGCCGGGAACGTGGTGTTCCTTCTTGTCGTGCGGCTGCAATTCGCCGAAGACCTGAACGGCGACCTTGAAATCATCCGGTGAAAATTCCTGGTCGCGCATCACCAGCACGTGATGTTCGACGAAGGCGTCGTTGAGGGCGGTGCGGACATCGGCATCGATCGGCGTGCGGAAATCGAGGCCCGTCACCTCAGCGCCGGTGTGATCGGTCAGCGGCGTGATGGAAAAGGATGCCATGTGTCGCGTCCTCCACGCATTATTTATTGAAATCACGCTAGGGCCAGCAGCAAGCACGGTCAAGCAACGAGCCCCGCCCTGATACGGGCGGCCGCGACGTCGAGAGCGCGCGTTTTGCTCGCGTTCCCGAATGCGCCTTTAAATCGAAATCTGCCGCCCAATCTCGACCACCTGCCGGCTCGGCAAGCGGAAATAATCGGTCACGTGCGAGGCGTTTCGCACCATCGCGGCAAACAACTCTTCCTGCCAGACCGGCAGCACCGCGCCCTGTTCGCGATGCACGATGTATTCGTGACCGACATAATAGGTGACGTCGTCGAGTCGCCGCCTCGCAGCCTTGCTGTCTGCGATTGCTGCAAGAGCCGCGGAACATCCGGATGCTCGACAAAGCCGAAACGCGCGGTGAGGCGCCAAAAATTCTCGCCTTCCTGCGCTACCGTCAGGCGTTCGGCGGCCCGCACCCGCGGGTGCGACTCAGTGATAACGGTGAGCACCAGGACGCGCTCGTGCAGCGCCCGATTATGCCGCACATGCCAGATCATCACCGGCGGCACGCCGCTCGCCGTGCGGGTGAGGAACACCGCGGTTCCCGGCACGCGCGGCACGCCGCGCGCTTTGAGATCGGCGAGAAACTCGGCCACCGACAACCGCCTTTTGCGCCAGACGCTGCGCTACCGCCATAGTGCCGCGGTGCCAGATCAGCATGATGCCGTAGACGACAGCCGCAAGCAGCAGCGGCACGTAACCGCCGTCGGCTATCTTCATCGAATTCGCCGCAAAGAACCCGGCATCGACGATCGCGAACAAACCAGCCAGCGCCGCACTGGGCCACAGACTCCATTGCCAAATCTCACGCATGGCGATGAACAACAGACACGACGTCATCAGCATGGTGGCCGATACGGCGATGCCATAGGCCGCGGCGAGATTGTCCGACTTTTTGAACAACACGGTCAGCGCAATGGTGACGAACATCAGGGACCAGTTGACAACGCCGACATAGATTTGACCGTAGCCCTGGTCGGATGTCTGCTTGATGTTGAGCCGCGGCAGCCATCCGAGCTGGATCGCCTGCCGCGTCATCGAATAGGCGCCGGTGATGATCGACTGGCTGGCGATGATGGTGGCGACGGTCGCCAGACAGACCAGCGGGATGAGCAGCGGTTCGGGGCAAAGCCGGTAGAAAATATTGTTGGCGATCGGCGCGCCGCGCAGTGCGATGGCGCATTGCCCCGCGTAGTTCAGGATGAGGCTCGGAAATACGATCCACGACCAAGCCATGCGGATCGGCCGTTTGCCGAAATGTCCCATGTCGGCATAGAGAGCCTCGGCGCCGGTGACGCAGAGGAAAATGCCGCCGAGGACGAGAAAGCCACGAAAGCCCCCGCTGGCGAGCAGGCGCAGGGCGTAATAAGGGTTGAGCGCGTAGATCACATGCGGGTCTTGGGCGATGCCCCACAGCCCGAGCGCGCCGATCGACACGAACCACACCGCCATGACCGGCCCGAATGCGGCACCGATGCGCGCGGTGCCGAACGGTTGGACAATGAATAACAGCGCCAGGATAGCGACCGAGGCTGGCACCACATAGGGCTGAAACGACGGCGCCGCGATGTTGAGGCCTTCGAGTGCCGAAAGCACGGAGATCGCCGGCGTGATCGCCCCGTCGCCGTAGATCAGCGCGGCGCCCAAGAGCCCGACCGCGATGATTGCCGGCCGATGCACGCGCTTGACGCCGAGCAGCGACATCAGCGCGAGGATGCCGCCCTCGCCGTCGTTGTCGATGCTCATGGCGACCAGAACGTATTTGATCGAGGTAATAAGAGTGAGCGTCCAGAACACCAGCGACAGCATGCCGAGGATGCGTTCCGGCGTCGCCTCGCCGTGCAGAAATTCAAACGCGGTCTTGAGCGTGTAAAGCGGACTGGTGCCGATATCGCCGAACACGACACCGAGTGCGCCAAGGCCGCTCAGCGCCAAGGCGGCGCCGCGCACTGGCGCGCCCGTGCCGTTCGATTCACCGGACGATGCGGTCATAAAGACTCGTGCAGATTTGAGGAGCTTACCGCGTTACCGTTCTGTGTTGCCCGTCCGGCAGCGAGCAAACATGAAGAAGCGAGTATGACGCCGTGATGACACGGACAAGCCCAAAGCTCAACAGAGGAGAACTGCTGAACCTCAGCCTAAAGCTGGCTTCAGATGACTTCCGGATCGGACATTCGGCGTCGCGCGTCACAACTCGATCACACCTCGACGCCGTCCAGCACGCGAACTCAGACGGCACGCGGCGCGCCTAAGGCTTTCCGAGCAGGAAATATGAATACGGAGTACTCGCTGCGCTGGTCATCATCTCAAGCTAAGCAGTTTCTTCTAGAGGACTTTCAATCCAGTCCGTTAGCAGCGACGTCAGCGAGCCATGCCTCGACGATCTGGTGCGGAGCAATCGGCGTGCGTTGAACTCGACCTTGAGCGGGCGGAGCGCGTCGGCAAGGCGTTGGCGATGGCGGCGGGCGGCGCGATCGGCCCGCCCTCGCCGACGCCTTTGACGCCGAAGGGATTGCGCGGCGACGGCGAATGTTGGTGCGCAAGCTGCAGACGCGGCATCTCGTCCGCTGTCGGCAGCATATATTCCGCCAATGTCGTGGTCAGCGGCTGGCCCGTAGCATCGTAGTGAATGTGTTCGAACAAAGCGCCGCCGATGCCCTGGACGGCGCCGCCGACGACCTGGCCCTCGACCAGCATCGGATTGACCACGACGCCGCAATCGTGGGTGATGGCGTAATTCTCGATGCGCACGTGTCCGGTTTCGGCATCGACCTCCACCACGGCGGCATGCACCGCATACGACCAGGTGACCGTCGGCGGCTCGAAGTAATATGTCTCCTCGAGGCCGGCATCGAGCCCGGCCGGACGGCCGTGATCCCAGCCCGGCCGCGCCGCCTGCGCCACCTTGGCAAGCGTGACGTCCACGCCGGGCACGCCGACAATGCCGACGCGGCCGTTGCGCAATTCGAGATCGCCGGGGCCGCATTCCAGGAGATTGGCGGCAATGGCGAACACCTTGGTGCGCAGCTTCTCGCTGGCGCCGTGAATCGCCGCCGACAGCGTCACCGTGGTGCGGCTCGCGATGGTGCCGAAGCCGATGGCGATGCCGGCGGTGTCGGCGAGCGAAATCACCACGTCGTCGGGATGCACGTTCCAGGCATCGGCGACCACCTGGGCAAAGATCGTCTCCATGCCCTGCCCTTGCGGACAGGCGCCGGAGGTAACGTAGATCTTGCCTGAGGATTCGATGCGAACGAGCGCGCTTTCGAACGGTCCGACGCCGGTGCCCTCGACATAGCAGCCGAGCCCGAGGCCGAGCAGGCGGCCGTCGTCGCGCGCCGCGCGCTGCCGTTCGCGAAACGCCGACAGCCCGCCGACCGCCTCCAGCGCTTTCTCCAAAGCCGCCGGGTAGTCGCCGCCGTCATAGACGATGGGTTCGCCGTCGCGATACGGCATACCGATGGCGTACGGCATTTCGTCGTCGCGGATCATGTTGCGCAGCCGCACCTCGGCGGGTTCGAGGCCGAGCTCGCCGGCGACGAGATCGACGATGCGTTCCATGGCGAAGGCGGCTTCGGGCCGGCCCGCGCCGCGATAAGGCGCATTTGGCGTTTTGTTGGTGGCGGCGATGCGGGCCTCGATCGCCATCGCGCCGATCTTGTATGGGCCGGGCAGATGCGCCGCGGTGTTGTAGACGACGCCGGCGCCAATCGGGTTCCAGGCGCCGCCATCGACCGCAAAACTGTCGCGCAGCGCCAGGATGCGGCCCTCATCGTCGAAGCCGACTTCCACGTCGTGAATCTGATCGCGCGAATGGCAGGAGCAGATCAGATGCTCGCGGCGATCCTCGATCCATTGCACCGGGCGTCCGAGCCGGCGCGCCAGGAACGGGATCAACAAGTCTTCCGGATAGACGTGACCCTTGACGCCGAAGCCGCCGCCGACATCGAGCGCGACGCAGCGGATGCGCGCCTCGGGCAATTGCAGCACCGCGGCCGCCTCGCGCCGCACCCAATGCACGACCTGAGTCGACGACCAGATCGTCAATGTATCGGTGCGCGAATCATGCAGGCCGACCACGCCGCGGCATTCCATCGGCATCGCCGCATAACGGTGATGATGAAAGCGGCGCTTGAGGCGGTGCGGCGCGCGCGCCATGGCGCGCTCAATATCGCCCTTGGCGATAGTGAAGGAACCAATCAGGTTGGTGCCGAAACGATCGTGCACAATCGGCGAACCCGCACCCAGCGACGCGTCTGGATCAAGCACGGCCGGCAGCGGATCGAGGTCGAGCTCGACAAGTTGCGCCGCGTCCTCGGCCGCATAGCGGGTCTCGGCGACGATCACCGCAACGGCCTCGCCGACGTGGCGGACCTTGTCGTGTGCGAGCAGCGGCTGCTGGGGATTGATGAATTTGTGCTGAACCTGCGTGGTCCATTTGCTCGGCAGGGCGAGTTGCGTATCGGACACCGGCGGCAGCAATTGCGCCAGTTCCGGGCCGCCCAGCGCGGCGATCACGCCCGGCGCGGCGGCCGCGCGCGTGAGATCGACCGCCTTGATGTGAGCGTGAGCGAGCGGGCTACGCACGAATACCGCGTGCAGCATGCGCGGCAGTTCGAAATCGGCAATGAACTGGCCGCGGCCGGTGAGCAGGCGCCTATCCTCGCGCCGCGGCATCGAGCGGCCGATGAAAGCGGTCGTTGCGATATCGTTCATGCTCGTTCAGACATTTTGCAGGAGTGCCTTCTTCAGTCCGGCCGTCGGCTTGAGAAAGAACACCAGCATGGTGCAGCCGTTCGGCGCCGTCGGTGCATGGCGGCTGCCCTTGGCGCGAATGACGAAATTGCCGGCGGTGCATTCGCCCTCGGCATCGACCAACGAGCCTTCCAGCACGAAGGTCTGTTCCAAATCTTCGTGCACGTGCGCCGGGATGCCGGCGCCGGGTTCAAGCTTCGACAGAATGGTCAGCATGCCGGAAGACGGGTCGTGATAGATCACCTTCATCCTGTTGCCCGGGCCGGTCTCGATCCACGGCACCTCATCGGTGTCGACGAAACGCGACGCGAGCGCGCCAAGTGCTTGGACGTCCGCCCTTTGCACATCCGTCATGGCATACTCCTGTAAGTTCGTTCAGACAGCAACGCCGCCTCAATTCATTCGCAGCTCGGTAATGTGACGCGGATCGGGCTTGAGTTCGCCCTTCTCGACGCGCTTGACGATATCGACCAGCACGGCGTTGGCCCGGCAGGCCATGCCGACCTTCTCGCCCTCGCGGACCACAAACCCGTTCAAAAACTCGATCTCGGTGCGCCGGCCTTTCTGCATGTCCTGGCCCATCGACGGGCGCTGCTCGGCCGCGGTGTGTTTTGAATCCTTCAAGCGCTGCTCATCGCAGGTCCGCATCGCCGCCTCGTCGCCCTCCCCGGCGCGCGCGATGGTTTCGGGCGGCAGGTGCAGAATATCTTCGAGCGCATAGCCGTGCGCCTGGCCGACACGGATCGCCTCGGAGCCGAGGCGGGTGGAGAAGTGGCGGATCGGATCGCTTTTGAGCAGATCGCCGCCGCCCAAACCGGTGCAGGCGGACAGCCCGTTCTGCATCGCATTGGCGACGAGTTTCGACCAGCGTTCACCCCACAGATTGCCGGTCACTTTGGCGCTGTCGGAGAAGGCGACCAGACGGCAGACCTCCTTGGCGCGCTCGGTGACGCGGCCATGCACCTCGCCGGTACGAAACACGGTATGGTGACGCGCCGTGCTTGGCGGCGCCGCGATGAATATGGCCGGGCTCCGGCAGATTGACGGTGATCGAGCTAGCGATGCAGCCGAGCGTCTTGCCCCAGCCGACGACGCCGGCGACGGTTTCCTCGTTCATGCAATTCTGCAGCGACACGACGAAGGCGTCGGGCGCCAGATATTGGCGAGATCAGCATCGCCGCCCAGGCGGTGTCGTAGGACTTCATGCAGACGAAGGCGATATCGACCGGCTTTTCCTTGGCGAGCTGCTGCGCGTCGGTCACGTGCAGCGCACGCACCGGCACGGTGAATTCCGGCTCCTTCATGGCGTGGGTCACGCGCAGGCCGTGCTTGCGCATGTGCTCGACGTGCTCCGGCCAGGGATCGATGAAGGTTACGTCTTCGCCGGCTTGCCACCATGTGCGCGCCCGTATAGCCGCCGACCGCGCCGGCTCCGACGAAGGCGATTTTCTTCTTGACTCATGCGTTTCTCCCGACACCCTAGACATGGACCGAACTTAGACTCATGGACCGCAAAGCGGACATCCGCCCAAAACGCATGCCGCGCCAAAGACGCGCCATGCCGCGACATTCGATCCTCGGTCGCCGGCTTCGCACAGCGGATAAACATGATACTTTAGTTTGACGAGCGGCGCATCAGTCGCCGACAATCCGCATGAGTTTCCGTTCAATCAAGCCCACAAGCTCTCGAGGCAATGTCATGATCCTTCGTCCGGAGGCACGTTCTGCAACTCGCAGCCAGCGCCGTCGCGCTGCCCGCCGTCTCGCGCCTCGCCTGGGCGCAAAGTTATCCGTCGCATCCGGTCCGCATCATCGTCGGCTTTGGCGCCGGCGGCGCGCCGGACATTCTGGCGCGCCTTGTCGGCCAATGGCTGTCGGACCGGCTCGGCCAGCCGTTCGTGGTCGAGAACCGGCCCGGCGCCAGCGGCAATCTCGCCACCGAGGCCGTGGTCAAGCGCGCCGCCCGACGGCGACACGCTGCTGCTGACATCGCTCTCCAACGCGGTCAACGCCTCGCTCTACACCAAGCTGAATTTCAATTTCATCGCGCGACATCGCGCCGGTCGCGGGCATCAGCCGCGACCCCGACGTGATGGTCGTCAATCCCGTCGTTCCCGGCCAAGACGGTTCCGGAATTCATCGCTTACGCCAAGGCCAATCCGGGCAAGATCAACATGGCGTCGCCCGGGCGTCGGCACCTCGCCGCACATGGCCGGCGAACTGTTCAATTACATGGCCGGGATCAAAATGACCCATGTGGCCTATCGCGCGTCGCCGCCGGCGATCACCGATCTGTTGAGCCGGTCAGGTGCAGGTGTATTTCTCGCCGATCAGCGCCGGGGTCAGCTACATCAAGTCCGGCAAGCTTCGCCCGCTGGGCGTGACCACGGCGACGCGGTCGGACGCATTGCCGGACGTTCCACCGTTCGGCCGAATTCGTGCCCGGCTACGATGTGAGCGCCTGGTACGGCATCGGCGCGCCCAAAAGATACGCCGGCCGACGATCGTCAACAAGCTCAACAACGAGATCAATGCCGGCCTCGCCGATCCGAAGATGAAGGCAAAGTTCGCCGCGCTGGGCTCGCAGCCGTACATCGCCACGCCGGCCGAATTCGGCAAGTTCACGCTAGCCGAAGCCGAAAAATGGGCGAAGGTGGTGAAGTTCGCCGGCATCAAGGCGGACTGAACGGGAGCGACATGCGCGGCGTCACGTTCCTCGGCGATCGCAAATTGCAGCTGATGGAATTCCCCGATCCCGCGCCGGGGCCGCATGACGTTGTCGTCGAGATCAAGGCGTCCGGCATGTGCGGCAGCGATCTCAAATTCTATCGCGCGACCGGCGAGACCTCTTCGCTCGGGCTCGGCAAAGTGAGCGGCCCGGTGATCGCCGGTCACGAACCCTGCGGCGTGGTGGCGGCGGTCGGCAGCGCGGTCGATCACGCGCACCGCCAAAGCCGGCGCGCGCGTCATGGTGCATCATTATTCCGGCTGCGGCACCTGCGTGCACTGCCGCACCGGCTGGTCGCAGATGTGCGTCGAGGGCAGCACCGTCTACGGCGTCACCGGGCACGGCGCGCACGCGCCGTATATGAAAGTGCCGGCGCACACGCTCGTGCCGCTGCCGGACGACTTGAGCTTCTCGACCGGCGCGGCGATTTCCTGCGGCACCGGCACCGCCTACCAGGCGCTGCGCCGGATGCAAGCTCGCCGGCGGCGACACCATCGCCATCGTCGGCCAAGGACCGGTCGGGCTGTCGGCGACGCAACTCGCCGCCGCCATGGGCGCGCGCGTCATCGCGCTCGATGTGAGCGCCGAGCGGCTCGAGCGCGCCAAGGAATTCGGCGCTGACGCCTTGATCAATCCGCAGACCGACGATGCCGTCGCCGCCATCAGAGCGCTCACGCACGGCGCCGGCGCCGACCTTTCGCTCGACACTTCGGGCACGCCGACGGACGCCTGATCGCGGTGCGCGGCGCGCGCGCCTGGGGCACCGCCTGCTTTGTCGGCGAAGGCGGCGACGTGACGATCGACGTGAGCCCGCACATGCTGCGCAAGCAGCTCACCATCATCGGCTCCTGGACCTTTTCCACATCGATCCAGGCCGATTGCGCGCGCTTCGTCGCCGACCGCAAGATCGACGTCGACCATCTGTTCACGCATCGCTGGCAGCTCGATCAAGCCGAGGAGGCCTACCGCGTGTTCGACCGCCAGACCGACGGCAAGGGCGTGTTTCTGATGCAGTGACGCTCGTCCGGCGGCTGTCCGCGGTTAGCGGCCGAGCTTGCGGCCGATAATGTCTTCGCAGCGCACGCCCTCCGGCGGCTGTTCGCCAAGATAGAGCCCGCCCGACATCGCGAACCGCATGAGGTTCGAGGGCACCCCGGCCGTGCCCCAGCGGTCGCCCTGCTGCTGCATGACCTTGTCCCAATAGGGCGCATCCTGCGGTACGAACGTCGCTTCATCGATCTGATCGAGCTCGGTGGTGTATTCGGCAACGAAGCCGTCCGGTTCGATGAAATACGAGAACACGTTGTTGCCGGGGCCGTGGCGACCGACGCCCCATCCGGTCTCGAAGCCATTTTTCTTGAGCCGTCCGGCGCCGCGCATCAGGCCGTCCATGTTGGGCACTTCGTAGGCGACATGGTTGAGCGAGGGCCCGTTGGCGCGGAACATCGCGATGCTGTGATGGTCGGCCGAGCAACGCAGGAAATCCATCATGTGCGTGCTGTCGGAGTGTTTGAAGCCGAGCACGTCGATGAAGAACTTCATCTGTTCGGCGGTGCTGCCGCTGTTGAGCACGACGTGGCTGATCTTGCTCGGGCGCGAGCGGTCCAGCATGGTGTTGGGGTGCTGCGCGCTATCCGATGAGATGGTCATCGTGAAGCCTTCCGGGCTTTCGAAGCGGAAGCCGTAGCCGCCGCCCGCAGCGCCCGGCAGCGGCGCCGGCTCGCTCAAGACCTTGATGCCGTAGCTCTTGGCCTTGGCGCAAAGCTGATCGACCGAGGCGCGATCCTGCGCGGCGAAGTTCACCGCCAGCAGAGCTCGACTTCGGCCGTTCGCGGATCGTGAGCACGTGATGCTCGCCACCGGTGGCGCGCAAATGAATGCTGTCGGCGTCGGACCCGACTTCTTCGAGCGCCCAGACTTTGGTGTAAAAGTCCGCCGATTGCTGCAGATCGCGCACGCCAAGCTCGATGCTACGCACGCCGCTAACCTTGCCGTTTATCATCCTATTTCCTCCGATGGCCGCCGAGTGAGGGTATTGCAACTCAATCCGCGCCAAAACTATGCTACAGATAATGCCGATCGATTGGCCATCACAATAGGTCCACGGCCTAAGCCAATCAACGACTATCCACGCTCGGCGAAGGTCGCTTTTCTGGGGGGCAGCAGCATGGCATTGCAAATCGGCCGTAGAGTTCTCCTCCGCTCTGCCGGCGGCCTCGTCGCCGCGGCGGCTGTGCCGCGCATGGCGTTTGCGCTCGACTACCCGGCGCGGCCGGTGCACATGATCGTCGACATTTCAGCCGGCCTCGCGCCCGACGTCGTGGCACGGCTGGTCGCGGCACCCTTGTCGGCACAGCTCGGCCAGCAATGCATCGTCGAAAACAAGCCCGGCGCGGGCGGCAATGTCGGCGCCGAGTATGTGATCCGCGCGGCGCCCGACGGCTACACGCTTCTCGTCATGATTTCGGGAAATGCCGCGAGCGGTGCGCTCTACCCGCACCTCGGCTTCAATTTCGTCCGCGACATGACGCCGATCGCGTTCATGGGCTACACGCCGTTCGTCGTCGTGGTGAACCCGACGGTCCCGGCCAAGACGCTTCCGGAATTGATCGCTTACGCCAAAGCCAACCCGGGCAAGCTCAACCTTGCCTCGCCTGGGGCCGGAACAGCGCCGCACCTTGCCTTCGAACTGTTCAGGATGATGACGGGCGTCGATATCGTCCACGTACCCTATCGGACGCCCTACATGGCCGATCTGCTCGGCGGCCAGGTGCAGCTCGCCTTTGTCGCGGCGCCGCCGGTGCTCGGCTATATCAAATCCGGCAAGCTGCGCGCACTCGCGGTGACCAGCGCGACGCGGATGGACGCGCTGCCGGATGTGCCGCCCGTCGGCGATACCGTTCCCGGCTACGAGGGCAGCGGCTGGCTCGGGCTTGGTGCGCCTAAAGGCATACCGGCCGAGATCGTCGACAAACTCAACAAACAGATCAACGCCATTGTGGCCGATCCCGCCATGAAAAAGCGGCTGAACGGCCTGGGTGTCGAATGGACGGCAATGACGCCCGCGGACTTCGGCAAGCTCATCGCCGATGCCGCCAACAAGTGGGCCAAGGTGATCAAATTCGCCGGCATCAAAGCGGAATAACGAGACCTGAACTCGCCGCACATTCGATCGGGGAGAAACGATGCAGCTGCAACGCCGGACCTTTCTCAATCTCGCCGCGGGCGCCGCCGCGCTGACGGCTCTGTCCCGCAAGGCGCGCGCCGAAACCTATCCGTCGCGGCCGGTGCGCATCATTGTCGGCTTTTCCGCCGGCAGTGCATCGGACATCATCGCCCGCCTGATGGCGCAGTATCTGTCGCAAAAGCTCGGTCACCAATTCGTCGTCGAAAATCATCCTGGCGCCGCCACCAATCTGGCCGCCGAGTATGTCGTTCGCGCGGCCCCCGACGGCTATACGCTGCTGCTCCTGACATCGGCCAATACGGTCAACGCCACGCTCTACACCAAACTGAATTTCAATCTGCGCACGGACATCGCGCCGATCGCGAGCATCGATCTCGTGCCTTACGTCATGGAGGTGACGAACGCGCTTCCGATCAAAACCGTCGGGGAGTTCATCACTTACGCCAGGGCCAATCCCGGCAAGATCAACATGGCCTCAAACGGCGTCGGGTCCGGACCTCACGTCGCCGGCGAACTGTTCCAGATGATGGCTGGCGTCAAGCTCGTGCATGTCGCCTACACTGGCAATCCGTACGCCGATCTGATTGCCGGCCAGGTGCAGATGATGTTCTCGCCAATCCCGGCATCGATCGCCTATGTGCGGTCGGGACAATTACGGCCGCTGGCAGTCGGCACCCCGACGCGTCTGCAGATACTTTCCGGATCTGCCGACGGTCGCCGAATCCCTACCGGGCTATGATGCCAGCGGCTGGCACGCGCTCGCCGCCCCGAAGGGTGTATCGGCCGATGCCGTCGCGCTTATCAGCAAGACCGTGGCCGCGAGTCTCGACGATCCTGTTTTCAAGAAAAAGCTTGCCGATCTCGGCAGCCTGCCGATGCCGATGACGTCGGCCGAATTCGGCAAATACATCGCCGACGACATCACGAAGTGGGCGAAGGTGATCAAGTTCGCGGACATCAAGGCCAACTAGTACTACTGCATCACAAATCTCTGCGGCGCGTTTTTCTCGCGATGGGGGCGGCGCAGCATGGGCATCGTGACAAGGTGTTGACGAGCGCGACGCTCAGATATCGGTGCATGGTTGCGACTGAGTTCGGGATATGGCGTTCAGGCCGCAAGGGCGGAGCCTCTGGGTCTGTAACCGTCGGGAACGGTAAGTTCCTGGAAGAACGTGGCGGTGGCAGATCCTGAGGGGGGAATCGTCTCCCTCTCGGAGACCAGGAATCCGTAGGCGGCGATGCACAGCGTGGCGTGATGGTGGAAGCCGCGCCATCCTCGCCCTTCATAATGGCCGAGCCCGACCTCCTGCTTGAGTTCCTGATAGTCGCGCTGTCGGGTAAGGAACTGGCGCGGTGCCGGACCTTGCGGCTGGGCCCGTCTCCAGTTCCTCCCCATAAGAACCACTCGTGAGGTTTTCCCTCAAGCGGCTCACCCAACAAGGTTCTTCGGAAGGGTTATGTGTCGTCTCGGTCATGGTGGCCACTTTCACGCGAACGTCGCCGCGCCGGGCAAGGGATGGATTTTCCAATCCCAAAACAGCTTCAGCACGTCATAGAGATACGCGTTACTCCATCGCCGCCATCCGATGCTGGTCTTTCGCCGCCGCTTGCGTCGCGTCAGAAGGGTGCGGATCTTCATTTCCAGATAGTCGCGTACTTCGCTGAAGGCACGACTGGAGTTGCCGACCCGGAAGTAGTTGACCCAGCCGACCATGACTGCGTTGACGCGGACAACAATCATCGCCATGGGGGTGGCGCCCCCGCTGCGGATGATGTCCCGTATCTTGGCTTTCACGGCCTTGCGGGCCTTCTTCTTGGGGGTCATCAGGATTTTGTACCCGTCCTTCTGTCGTTTATGCACACGGCGCAGATCAAACCCGAGGAACCCGAAGGCTTCGCCCTTCAACGTGTCGACCATTTTGGTCTTCTCGCGGTTGAGCTCGACCCCCAAGGGTTCCAGTTGCTCTTGCAAGCGTTGCAGGACGCGTTCGGCCCAGCCCCGCTTGCTTCCATGCCCGCTGACGGTGATCACCGTATCATCCGCAAAGCGGTGATAGTTGATCGCCTCATAAGGCCCTTGTGCCGTCTTGCGGCGGAGGTCATCGAAGTACCAATCCACCTCGTTCAGGTAGATATTCGCAGCTAGCGGGCTGAAGGGACCGCCTTGCGGTACCCCTTTCTTCCCGCTGGCTTTGATAATCAGCTTGACGAGATGCAGCACTTTCGGGTCCTGCACCCTGCGTGCGATCTTGCCTAGGAGTACGTCGTGTCGAATATTATCGAAGTACTTGGCCAGATCGACGTCGATGACCGTTGTCATCCTGCGCATCAGGCTGCGCCTGACTTCCGCCAGGGCACGATGCGGCGACCGCTTGGGACGGAACCCGTAGGAGTTCGGGCAGAAGTAGCCTCGAAGACTGCTTCGAGGATTAGCTTCAGTGCCCCCTGCACCACGCGATCGCGGATGCAAGGAATTCGCAGTGTCCTGACCTTTCCCTGGTCCTTCGGGATGTCCACCCGGCGGTTAGGATGGGGTTTGTACCTGCCTGTTTCGAGGTCGTCCTTTATATCCGCAAGGAAGCATTCCAGTCCGGCGGTTTCGATGGTCTCAAATGTTTGACCGTCGATCCCGGCCGCACCACCATTCCTCTTGGCTATACGGTAGGCCTCCTCAAGGGTCTCCTTCCGTGTCACATGACGAAGATGCCCCAGAAGCGATGTGCCTTTTCCGACTTCGCCTTCCGATATATCCGCCGTCGCAGCTCCTGCAACGCGATGGGTGCCTTTGTCATCTCACCCCTTGCCTCGCTTTACAAACGGAGTTCCTCATCGGTCCGGGCCCTTCCCTCCGGCGCGTTTTGCTGCACGCCCATCAACAGTACCGTCTGACCCGATCCGACTCCCTGACGCCTACGCTTCCATTTCCCACTCACGGTTATAGGAAGTGCCTCTTCGGCGGGATTTCGCCCGCCGGCGTCGAGGGTCTCTCCAGTTGACACGCTGTCGTTCGCATCATGTCGCCGCTGATACCCCGCCGGTGAGACCGCCGCTTCTCACTTATTTCATCCGCCCTTGCTGCCTTCGCGCGTTATCGACCGTCTCGGCCACCGGTTGATCGTGTGACGAGGCTACGTCTGCGTTCACTGCACGTTGCAACCTGATGCTTCGCGCACACTCCTTTCGAGCATGTTGTCGGAGGCTCCGCCGTCTTGCTTTCCCCCACGCGCCTCCCTTGCTTCGAAGCCTCAGTTTTTTGCTCCGTCGGACTTTCACCACATACAGCGTGCCCTTCACTGGACACGCGATGCGCCAGCGCAGCTTGGTGAGGTCGACCAGCGCGCGGAACGTGATATCCTTGGGAAGGGTCGAGAGCCAGTATTTGGCCGGCTCTTTCTCGCCTTCGGGCCACTCGATCAACAGCCACTCTTGCGCTCGGCTCTCGGTGAGCTTGTAGTCATGATGCGCGGCACGAACGCGCACGCGGGCAAAGCGCGAGGACAATTGCCCGGCCGAGCCTTCGCGCCACGCGATCGTGCGCCAGGCGCGCTTGGGCAAATTGAGCGCAAGCTCCTTGACCGGGACCGGTCGATGCTTGTCGTCGCGGCGAATGAGCTTCGGTTGTCGCCCGCGCCCCGACCACTTCTTCGGCGGCAGCGGTCCTGTACCTGGCGCCCACACCGAAGTGTTCGGCAGGATGCCGGCGACATAGCGCAATCCGAGTGCGCTCACGCCGGTGCGCAGGTCTGTGTTGCAGCCATAGCCCGCATCCATCGCCACCACACCGCGCGGCAGACCAGCCGCACAGGCCGCCTCGATCTGCTTGAGCGCGATCTCCGGCTTGGTCTTAAAGTCGACCTCCTCGGGAACACCCACCTTACGCAGGCGTTTGCGATCCTTCGTCCAGTCTTCCGGCAAATACAGCCGATAGGCCACCGGCAGGCTGGCGTGATGGTTGGCAATCGACAGCGATACCGCGACCTGACAGTTGTCCTGCTTGCCGAGTTGACCGCAGTATTGCCGCGCTACCCCGACCGAATGCTTCCCTTTCTTCGGAAAACCAGTGTCGTCGATGATCCATGCCTCGATCGGTCCGTGGCACTCTATCTTCGGCAACACCATCTCACGGACTTTGGCCAACACCTTCGCGTCCGACCAGGCCGACTGACCGATAAAATGCAGCAGCGACTGATGCTGCGCCGCCGTCCGCGCCGGAGCGGTCACCGCCGCCATCGGTTCCACGCTCTTGCGCTCGCCCGGCATCATCAGCCCGGTGCAATAGTCACTCAGCGGACCAGCGCGATCCGCATGACCAATCACTTCCACAATCCCCTCGACATACGACGCAAATCGCAATTCACTGTCTCGCCTCATCCGCCAACCCATCCCGCCCTCCCGCCGCCTAATGCATGAATCTCCTCAAATAACGCGATTCTCAGCATAATCGCCCGCGACTTTCTGACTCAGTAGTACTAGAGCGCTTCCCGATTACACTGAACCGGGAAGCGCTCTAGTTCTATAGATTTGGTCGCATTTTCTTCGGAAAACCGGTGGCCACTTTTCCGGAAAATGCTCTAACAACAGCGCGCAAGTATGCGTGCGTCCCTAGATCTTCGGAATCTTGCCGGCCTCGATCACGCGCTTCCATTTGGCGATTTCGCTCTTGATATAGACGGCGAAGTCGGCCGATAAATCGCCGTCCGGAATGGTGGCGATGTCGAGCAGCCGCTGCTTGACGTCGGGCAGACGGACGATTTCGGCAATCTGTTTCTGCAGCAGCGCGACGACAGGCTGCGGCGTACCGGCCGGAACGAACGCGCCCACCATTGTTTCAGATTCCTGATCCGCGATGCCGACTTCGGCGAGCGTCGGCACGCCCGGCAGCGTCTCCAAATGCTGGCTGCCGCTGAGCGCGAGCGCGCGGACCTTGCCGGACTTGATCAGCCCGATCACGGTGGTTGTCGCCGCGCAGGTGATCGGCGTGAAACCGCCAAGCACGGATTGCGCCATCGGTCCGCCGCCGGTGAACGGCACGGTGACGAAATTAAGATCGAACCGCTGCTTGAGCATGTCGATGGCAAGCGACGGCGTCGTGCCGTTGCCGGCGGACGCCACGCTGTATTTGCCGGGATTGGCTTTTATCGCGTCGATCAACTCCTTCATTGTCTTCGCCGGGAATGTCACGTTGACGTCCCATGAGTTCGGCGACGCGCCCACCTTGGTGACGGGAATGAAGTCTTTGTTCACGTCGAACGGCAGCGACTTGTAGAGGTTAGGGTTCACCACGATGCTCGACGAGGCGAACAGCACGGTGTAGCCGTCGCTGGCGGCGCGCGCGACCGCCGCCATGCCGATATTGCCGCCGGCGCCGCCGATGTTCTCGACGAAAAACTGACGGTGCAGCCGCACTGTCAGCTTTTCCGCAACAATGCGCGCGGCGATATCGGTCGAGCCGCCGGGCGGAAACGGCACGACGATCTTGACCGGGTGATCCGGGTAATCGGCAGCGGCGGCCGGCGCGCAGCCGAACGCGAACGCCATGAGCACGAGCACAATCCGTACGCCGTTCCTCATCGTATCCTCCCCCTGGTTCGCGCCGAAATGCGTGCTATGTTTTACCGTTAGGTCGGCGGTCTCCGCGATATAAGCAAATACCGCATTTTCCCGGGAGAAGACATGACCGCGCACTCGTCTCAAACGGAAACATCGGGCGCGCGGCCGCGCCAGGAGATGATCAGCGGGCCCTATCTGCGCAACGCGTGGTATGTGGCCGCGTGGTCCGACGACATCGGCGACGAGGCGCTCGCCGCCCGCACCATCATGGACGAGCCGATCGTGCTCTATCGCAAGGCGGACGGATCGGTGGCGGCAATCGCGGATCGATGCGCGCACCGCTTCGCGCCGCTCTCCCTGGGCAAGGTGGTCGGCGGCGACCGTATTCAGTGCCCCTACCACGGTCTCGAATACGACGGCACCGGCGCCTGCGTGCGCAATCCGCATGGCGCCAAGAACATTCCGCCGCGGGCGCGGGTCAAAAGCTATCCGGTGATCGAAAAGCACAAGGCGGTCTGGATCTGGATGGGCGACGCCGCGGCCGACGCAGCCACGGTTCCGGATTTCGGCGTGCTCGACAATGTGCCGGAAATTCACACCACCAAGCGCGACTCCATCACCATCAAGGCCAATTATCAGCTCATCGTCGATAACCTGCTCGATCTCAGCCACACCTCGTATCTGCACGAGGGCATTCTGGGGAACGCCGATACGGTCGATTCCGACATCACGGCCGAACAGGATGGCGACGACGTGGTGGTCAGTCGCCACGCCACCAACTCAGCGCCTCCCGGCATGTTCGCGCAGTTCTGGCCGGGCCACCCGGCGCGCGTCGACAAGTTCACCAAAATGCGCTGGATGGCGCCGTCAACGCTGCGGCTCGTCACCGGCATCTGCAAGATGGGCGCGGCGCCGGAAAGCGGCACCGGCTACAACGCCATCCACATGCTGACGCCGCAGAATGAGCGCTCGACGCTCTATCATTTCACCGCGGTGCGCTTCGGCGTGATGACGACCGACGAAAAGCTCAACCGCGATCTGCAGAAGAAGATCGCCGAGATGCGCCGCTTCGCCTTCGCCGAGCAGGATGCTCCGGTGATCGAGGCACAGCAGCGCGTCATTGAGAGCGCCAATACGCCGCTCGATCCGGTGATCCTCGCCGTCGACGTCGGCCCGGTGCGCTACAAGCGCATCCTCGACAAGATGGTGCAGGCCGAGCGGCAGTACGCGGCAGCGGCGTTCAAGCCGCCTGCACGATGCGACCGTTGCGCTCCTGAAGCACTTGTTCGAAGCTCTCGATCGGCGCCGGCCTGCTGAAATAGAAACCCTGCATTTCGGTGCAGCCTTCGGCGACCAGGTGATCGCGCTGATCCGCGGTCTCGACGCCTTCGGCGACAACCTCGATCTTGAGCGCGCGGGCCAGATCGATGATCGCGTCGCACGATGGCGATCGAGTCGCCGCCTTTCGACACGTCGTCGACGAACGACTTGTCGATCTTGATCTTGTCGAACGGGAAGCTGCGCAGATAGTTGAGCGACGAGAAGCCGGTGCCGAAATCGTCCATGACGATGCGGATGCCGAGCGCATGCAGCTCGTGCAGGACGGCAAGCGTCTTGGGATCGGCTTCGAGCAGCACCGATTCGGTGATCTCCAGTTCGAGACGCGCCGCCGGCAGACCCGACGCGGCGAGCGCGCCGAGAATGACCTTCACCAGATTCAAGTTCTTGAACTGGATCGGCGACAGATTGACGGCGACGCGGAACTGCGACGGCCATTTTGCTGCTTCGGCGCAGGCCGCGCGCAGCACCCACTGGCCGAGCGGGCCGATCAGCCCGGATTCTTCGGCGAGCGGCACGAATTCTGCCTGGCGGCACCGCGCCGAGCTGCGGATGGAACCAGCGCAACAGCGCCTCGAAGCAGTGCACTTCGCCGGTCTTGGCGTTGACCAGCGGCTGGTAATAGAGCTGCAACTGGCCGGCAGCCGAGCGCGCGAGCGCAGATCGAGTTCGAGCGCGCGGCGCGCCTGAATGCGCGCGTCCATTTCCGGCTCGAAGAAGCAATAGGAGCCGCGGCCATCGGCTTTGGCGCGGTACATCGCCAAGTCGGCGTTCTTGAGCAGCTGATCGGCGTTCTTGCCGTCGGCCGGCGCAATCGCAAGACCGATGCTCGCGCCGATATCGAGCTGCTGCCCCTCGATGTCGTAAGGCGCACCAAGCCGCTCGATGATACGGCTCGCCAAAGTACTGCCGTCCTCGGGTCGGCCGATATTCGTCTGCATGATAGCGAACTCGTCGCCGCCGAGACGGGCGACGAAATCGCGCTCGTCGATGCAGCCGGCGAGCCGGCTGGCAACCGCCTTCAGCAGCTTGTCGCCGATCGAATGGCCGAGCAAATCGTTGACGCTCTTGAACCGGTCGAGATCGAGGCAAAGCACGGCGAACTTTTCGCCGTGACGCAGCCGCCGCAGACTCTTCTCCAGCTCTTCACGGAAGAAGACGCGGTTGGGCAGATCCGTCAGCTGATCGTGCCGCGCCAGGTGGGCGATGTGCGCTTCCGCCTTCTGCCGCTCGGTAATGTCCTCATGGATCGCGACCCATCCGCCGTCGGCGGTATCCTGATGCGAGATCGCCACCATCCGCCCGTCGGTGAGCGGCTTGATGAAGTGGAAATTCTGTCGTCGGCGTCGGCGCCACCGCCGGCGAACGTTTCCTCGGCGCTCTCGGCGAACGCTTTTCGCTCGACCAGATATTGCAAAATCGATTGGAGCGGCGTGCCCGGCATGCATCAGCGCTTCCGGCAGGCCGTACATCGCGCCGTAGCGGTCGTTGCAGATGATCAGTTTGCGCTTGGCGTCGAACATGCACAGACCGTGCGCCATGTTGTTCAGCGCGAGGTCGAGCTGCATGTTGACCTGTTCGAGCTGCATCTTGCGCTCGAGCAACTCCTCGCCGTTTTCCTTGAATACCTGAACGGCGCGGGCCATGTCGCCGAGTTCGTCCCGGTCGTTCCGCGACGGCACCGCTTCGGCCGTAGGCTCTTTAGCCAGCCGGCTCATGTAAACGGTGATGCGCTTGAGCCGGCCGAGCACGCCACGCATGACGGTCAGGCCGAACGGTCCGATCAGCAGCAGCGCGGCGAAGGCGCTGGTCGACACCCAAAACAGCAGCGACCGCGCGCTGCCGAGCAGCGTGGAGACCGTGGAATTGGCGACGTCGATCTGGTGCTCGCGGTACTGATGGATCTTGTCTTCCAGGTCGTCGGCGATCTTGCCGTATATGGCCGCCTGCTCCAGCGCCTTGTCCTGCGCGAAATTATAGGCGTAGAACATCACCTGCTGACCGGCCTTCACCAGATCCGGTACTTCGCTCGTGATCTGCGCCTCGAGGCCGTCGGCCACAGCGTCCGACTTTTCCGCATTCAGCTTTTCAAGCAGCGCGGAAAGTTCCGAGCTCTTGGCGATGAAACCGCGCTCGCTGAGTTCGAGGCGCGACCGCACGACCTCGGCGGGCGCACTTTCGACGATCTGGCGGTGTTGAGCCAGAAGCGATTGCAGGCGAGCCGAATTTTCCACCGTGGCAAATGCCCGCTGACTGAGCCTCGCGGCGGCAGTCTCCGTCACCTGAGCGAAATGAATCGACGCCGCGGCAAGAATCGCGACCGAGAGCGTCGACAGCGCCGCCAGCCAATACAGCTTGGCAGCGACGCCGAGATACCGGCCCAAGGGCTGGTCACGCCACCTGACAAACATCATAGCGGCGTCGCCCTCTTCTCGATATGCCGGGCCGCGTCAATGACCTTCATCATCTCCGCGGTCGGATCGCCCAGCGTCACCAGATTAAGATGCTGCTCCACCGGGTGGTCCAATGTCAGCTCGGCGGCATTGGAGTTGCGTACGATGGTCAGTTGCGACAGCCCCAGGGCTTCCGGCAATTGCGTGACGATTTTCACCACCTGCGAGCTGATCTGCACCAGGATCACATTTTTGGCGGCGATGCCTTTGCCATCAAGCAGCATCGCCTCGATCGAGGCTTGTACGCCGCCACCATCGCGAACGTGGACGATCTTGATCGGGAGGTCCGGACCGCCGACAGCTTTCCAGTTGGTCACTTCGCCAAGCAGAATACCGCGCATCCGGTCGTTCGCCAGATGACGAACCGGATTGTCCTTGTTGACGGCGAAGGCCATCGCGCGTGCTCCAAACATTGAAGGTGCGCAGCTGGCCGTAGGCGAGGTCTGGGTGCGTCGGCTTCAGGGCATCGATTTCGACACTCAACGGCCCCGAAATCATGGCGAAATCCGCGCGCTTTTCAAACAGCGACAGGAGCCCCAGGCTCGATTTGTTCGGGATCACAGTCAGCCTGTGGCCCGAGCCCGTCTCGATCTCGGCCAAGTGTGCATCCATGATGCGGTGACTGAATGTCGTCGATCCCTGCACCACATACGTCTGCCCCGCCGCGGCGGAGCCGGACAGCAACAACACGAACAAGAACGCGACAACACGCACGGAACTCGGCCTCCAGCTTATTTAGTTGCGCCCATGGTAGCGCGATCCCGTTACAATTGACTGAATCGGCATCAGGCCGGGCTTAAGCAGCCGTTTACTGCCGTCGCATGGCGCGGCCATAGATCAAATTTTACTAAAGCGCGTAATCCGACCGTCACACCGGCTTGTTAGCGTCACCGTCAATCGGGGGGCTCCCCGCAAAAAAGACGGTGAGGCTTCATGCTGTGGATGGCGCTGCGGTGGAACTGGGGAAACACGTTGCCGGTCGCCGCATTTTGTCTGCTGACGATCATCACGATCGGCCAGGGATCGGCCAAGGTGACCGGTCAAGGCTCGTCAACCAACCCTGCCGATACAAGCCCACATCCTCAGTGGCGCAATGAACCGATCGCAACCTCCGGCCGCCCGCCAATCGATCTGCGCCAACCTGCCGCAACGATCGCGTTGAGCTCCAATTAACCTTGTCTTTACGGAGGCCGCTTCTTTTCCAGTCCGCTAGGCGGCCTCGACTGCGCGGCGCGGCGCCACGACCTCGATCGCGCCATCCGAATCCAACCGGATCAGATCTCCGGTCTCGATCGTTTCGAGGCCCTTCGCCTGCACGATCAGCGGTACGTTGAATTCCCGCGCCACGATCGCGGTATGGCTGAGCCAGCCGCCGACTTCGCAGGCAAATCCACCGGCGCGCTTGAAGTACGGCAGCCAGGCCGGCGGCACCATGCGACTGACGACGATGTCGCCATCCTGAAAGCCCGGTATGACCGACGTCGCATCGGCTTCTTTGACCACACAGGCCCTACCTTCGACGTGGCCACTGCCGGAGACCCGCAGCCCGCCGAGGCGACCCGTGCCGTCTCCAGCCTGCGGCTTGATCCCCATGGCATAGTCTTCGATCTGACGCACCGTCAGCGTCGAACCGACCGGAGACACCTCGGCAAGCCCAGCCGCCAGCTGCCGGCGCCCCAGCGCCGCCGCGCGCAGGCTCGCCGTCACGCTCTCGTCGCGCAGCGCTTCCAGTTCCTCGAAGGTCAGATGAAACACCAGCCCGTCGAGCATGAACCGGCGGTCGACCGCGAGCAGCGCCCGCCTCAGAACCGCCAGCTCGCGCAGCGAATGATGCTTGGCATCTTCCTTCAAGGTCTGGAAGCTGCAGGCGATCGCGACAATCCGTTTCAGCACGGCATCGGATGCGAGCGCAGCATGGTCGGCGCCGGTTTCGCCGGGATTTTGCGCCGGCATATCCGGAACATCGAGAAACGGTTCGGCATCCGACGGCCGCTCGGCATAACGCGGCGCCGCGAGTTCATAATCGACCGTGGAGCGGTGCCCGATGCCGCGCAGCAGAACCTCCTCGCGCGACTTGGCGGGCGCCGCTTTGGCAGCGGAAACGGCTCGCTCGAATTCAGTTTGCTCGGCATGCGCCAGAACGCGCGCCGGCTCAATTCCGGCGGCGGTCAGCTTTTCGCGAGCCCGCCGCAGATAATAGTCGGCCGCAATATTGACGATCGACGCGGCAACGCAGGTCGCACCCATATAGTCGGCGCGGATGCGCGCCACCGCGTCCAACAGATCAGCGGTCGGCAGCTTGTCGAAGTCGATCGCCTCCTGAACAGCCATTTCCTTGGCGAAGGCGGGCAGGAACGTATCATTAAAGTCGCTCTTCAGCTTGTCCGCGATCCGACCCATCCGCCACACAGCGAGTGAACCGAGCTTCGGCGCGCGGGAGGTTTCCTGCAGCTTGTTGACGTATAGCCGGCCAAAAATTGTCATCAGATACGGCGCGGCGTCTTCCTCGATCCGATAGCCGAATCCAAGCTGGCGGCAGGCAAGGTCGATACTGCCACCGCTTGCCCACAATCCGTCCATGAGCGACAGCGACAGCGGCGTCGGGCGCGGCAGCACCTCAGACAGTTCGTTTTGCTCGAAAACAATCTCGTCGGGCGGCGCGACCGCGGCGCTATCGAGCACGCGCGCCCACTCGTTTTGAACCGCGGTATCCGACTCGCTCCCGCTTCGGAGCGCGTGATGTCGCGGCTCTGCACCAGGTAGAATACGCCGTCGCTATGCGCCCATTCGACGTCCTGCGGGCCGCCGAACAGCTTTTCAAGTTCGCGGCCGGTGGCCACGAGGGGCATCAAATCGATCGGCATCTCATCGCCGCCGATCGGCTGCAGCGATATGCGCCCGAACTGGCACACGATCGGCGTCACGGTACCGGACACGAGCTTGTCGGCGGTGCCGGCGACGCATTCGACCAGCGAATGGCTTGGGCAACCCAGATCGCGGGTAAACAGCACGCCCGCATAATCGGGTTCGATCATGCGCTGGACGACAATGTTGGCCCGGCCGCTATCGGCGCCGTAGGCGGCGACGCGCCCATTGCGGAACGACAGCAACACGTCGAACACCGCCGACTCCAGTCGCGCACGGTCGACGTCGATGACCGATTCGAACACCCCGGCAAAGCTGTTGGCACTGCCGTCTTCGGCACTGCCGGAGCTTCGCACTACCAGCTTGCGCGCGCCGATCTGACGCCACAGGCGGTCGAGTTCCCGCGCCCGCCAGGACGCTGACGCGGCGGCGAATTTATCGAGAAACTGCGTCGTCAGGACCACGCCTTCGGGCACCGTAAACCCGTGCGAACGCATGATCGCGAGGCGATAGGCCTTGTTGCCGCTGTTGGACAGCAGCTGCGCCTCGTCGAGCGGGACTACACCGTCGCTCAGGCCGGCGGCGCCGCCACCAGCGGCGAACGTCGCCCCATGTCGTCGTCACTGCCGCGCGCTGCACCAGCAGCAGACAGGCGCTGATGACGAGATAAACGTCGACCGCGAAACTGAGCAACGCGCCGGTCGCCGTGAGGATGACCATGCCGATCGACCAGATCAGCAGCCGATGACGCTCGCGTTCGGACGAAAGCCGCGTCGAGATAGACGCAGATCAGGGCGGCGAACAGCACCGGCAGGATGAACGTCGCGTCGTGGCTGGCCGAATTTACCGCCCACAACATGGGCTGGTGGCGCTCGACCGCAACGGCATGAACCGAACCGACGCAGACCGACATCACCGGCAGGAACAACAGGCCGAGCAGATTGCGCAAAGGCGTCAGGCCGTGCTGGGCGTAGAACGCCCGCATCGCCCGCGCCATGCGCCGCGGATCGCCGCCGAGACGGCGCTTCAGCTCGTCGACGTCGTCGCTGAGCCGCCGTGACGCGATCTGATCGCGCTCAGCCTTAACCGAGAACGGCAGCACCGAAAGGCGCGACACCATCGCCAGCAGAATAATAACCGGCAGGAACCCGATGACATTCGCACTCCTGTTGAGGACTGATGCAAGCAGATCGACCAGCCTGCCCCACCAGGATTCGTGCATCCGGTGCAGATAGTTCAACAGATAAGGACGCGGCGGGTCCGGAATGAAATACTCCCACGGCACGGTATAGCGGCCGCGAAAGTCGCGTCCAGCCTGGCTGACCAGCGAGCCGAGCACCTGGGCGTAGAAGCAGCTCCGGGTGTCGTAGCAGGGCGCGACGATCGGGCGGTGCGGCAGCGCGGCGATGCGCGCGTTGAGTTCGGCAGTCGGCGTCGGGCGCACCGGAAGATCGATCGCGCCAGGCAAATGATAGGAGCCGAATTCTCCCGGATAACGCACGTCGACGAAGATTGCGCCTTGCGCCACGAGCTTATGGACGTCGGGCGTGTCGAGCAGAACATCCCTGTTCCGATAGCGCGGCAGCGCGCGGAAGTCCGCGAGACTTGTCTCCTGCTTGCCGGCGAAGGGGCGGTGTTCGGCAAGCCATTTCTGCAACCCGCCCACCATGAACCGGCAGTCGATCCCCAGAGCTGCGAGCTTCTGACAGGTCTCGAAGCTGCGATTGCCGTTGTCGCAATAGAGAATGGCGCGCTTGCCGGCGAGACTGAACGGCTTTTTCAGAAAGTCGGGAAAACGGACCGGAGTGGCGTTGGGAAGCATCCCGGTTGCGGTCTCGGCCGGCTCACGCACATCCAAGATGACGTCATTGCCCTCGAGGCCGTGCTGCTTTTCCTCCAGCAGCGTTTCCATCTGACCGGTGGAAATCCCGCGCGGCGAGCGAGCTTGTTCGCCGTAAGACGTTTCCTTCAGATCCTGATCGAGGGTGCGGCCCTCCGTCGTCACCGTCGGCCGCAGGATTGCGGCCTGCAGTCGGGTCTGACGATCCGATCGCTGCCTTGAATATTGATAGTAGTTGCCCGCCAGCGACACGCAGACCAGCACGGTCGCGGCGATCGCGACGCGCCAAGCGATACGGGCGGCCCGGCCGGAGCCGGCCCCATTCGCGCCGGCGCGCACGCCGACAACGACGGCGCCGCCGCCGATCATCGCCGAAGCGAGCGCGATCAATTGCGAGATGCTCGAAATCGAGCCGACCACAAGGTCGGGCGACGGTATCGCGTAGCTCGGCGTACTTGAAAACGCGAGAAGAGTGAAAGTTGCCGCTGTGTAACCGATCCCCGACGCTGCCTTGGCAGTCTTCTCGGCAGCCTTGCACCAACGCGAATTTACCATTCCAACCCCAGCACTGTTCTCGCCCGTGGCGGCTTCGCCTCGTCCGCGGTCATTTCACGTTAAGCATTATCCAGATACCGCTCCGAACGGACAGGTTCAAAGGCGGGCCCCTGCTATGCTGCCTTCAGCGTGTGGCCAAGCCGCATGGAACGCTGCAGGTGAACATTATGATAAACCAATTGTTTACCGGAGGGAATTAATTCAATAAAGGATCATTAATAAGGCTGGTTAATAGACCATTGCCGATCATTATCGGGACGGTCGCTGCCCTGGTGGCTCTATTTGTTTAGCGCGCGACTCAGGGCGACAATATCCGCGTATTCGGTCTCCAGCCGCTTACGCGCCGCGGCCGGGTCCTCGTAGCGGGCGAGCAAGCCGAGCCCCTCGACTTTGGTGACAAAAGCCGGATCGCGCGCCGCCTTGGCCACCGCGCCCGTCAGGGTCTCACGCACGCCATTCGGCAGGGCGCGCGGCGCGTACAACCCCATGATCAGATTGAGGCCGTTTTCGGTGATTCCTTTTTGGCCGAAGGTCGGACGTCCGGTAATTGCCGCAACCGCTCCGGTGCCGTGGTCAAAAGCGGACGCAGCTTGTTCGCCTTGAACATCGCCGCGCCTGTCGTGTACGGCACCATGCCGATATCGATCTGCTTGCCGAGGATCGCCGTCGTGAGCTGCGCGCCGCCGGGAAACGGCACCGCGACCATGTTCAAGCTAAACTTGTGCGCCAGCGCCTCCATGCTCAGTTGCGACACGGTGCCGATGCCGGCCGAGGCGTAATTGAGCTTGCCCGGATTGGCGCGTGCATAGGCAACCACGTCGTCGAACGTCTTCCACGGCGCATCGGCGCTCACCGCCAGCACGCTGACATCGGTGACGTAATTGCCGAGCAGGCTGAAATCGTCGAGCGTGAACGGCACGTGCGTGCCCGATATGCGCGTGACGGTGAAAATCGAATTGACCCCCTGCCCGATCGTGTAACCGTCAGGCGCAGCGGTCGCGACTGCCTGCATGCCGAGCGTTCCGCTGGCGCCCGGCTTGTTGATGAGAACAACGCTTTGGCCAAGCGCGGAGGCGAGCGCCGGCTCGATCAGACGCACGGCGGTATCGACCGGACCGCCGGGCGTCGCCGGCACGATCACCTGAACGGGCCGGGCCGGGAAATGTTCTTGCGCCAGCGCCGGCGCCGCAAGCGCCAGCATCGCGAGAATGCATTCCGGTCGCGCACGCCAGCCGTTGCATCGATGCCTCCTGACAAATCCGGCACGCGTCTGTCATACCATGCGTTCCGCGAAACGCCAACGCGGCCGGGCCGAGGAAAGACGATGCGCATTGTCACGCTCGAAGAGCATTTCAGCCTGCTCGATGTCGGCGGCCAGCGCGCCGCCACCGCCCGCCGGTCGCCGTGCGGAAAACCATGCCGGCGATCGTCCGCGGCGTCGGCGACAAGATCACCGATCTCGGCGACGGACGCATCGCCGACATGGATCGCCACGGCATCACCGTCAGGTGCTGTCGAAGGCCGGCATCCATATCGGCCCCAGCGCCGACATGTTCGAAGGCGACGAGGCGGTCTCGTTCGCGCGCAACTTCAACGACGAATGCGCGCGCAAGATCGCCGAGCAGCCCGACCGGTTTGCGGCCTTCGCCCATCTTGCCGCGAGCATGCCCGAGGCGGCCGCGGACGAACTGGAGCGCACCGTCACGGAACACGGCTTCAAGGGCGCGCTGATCAGCGGCATGATCCGCGGCCGCTTTCTCGACGATCCCAAGTTCGCGCCGCTGTTGGCGCGCGCGGAAAAGCTCGACGTGCCGATCTACATCCATCCCGGCATGCCGCCTGCCGAAGTCCGCAAGGCTTATTACGAGGGCTCGTTTCCGCAGAAGATCGGCTTGGCCTCGCCACCTTTGCCTGGGGCTGGCACTACGAGACCGCGCTGCACGTCATGCGGCTTGCCGTCTCAGGCACGCTCGACAAATATCCGCGGCTGAATCTCATCATCGGCCATATGGGCGAGGCGCTGCCGTTCATGCTGGCGCGCTGCGAGCACGAATTCTGCGACCGACCTGTCGTATCTGTCGCGGCCGCTGTCGAAGACCATTACCGATCAGGTCTATGTCACCTCGGCGGGCTTTTTCACCAACCCGCCATTCGTCGCGGCGCTGCAGACCTTCGGCATCGATCGCATGATGTTCTCGGTCGATTATCCGTATGCCAGCAACGCCGACGGCCGCGCATTTCTCGACAACGTGCCGCTGTCGCCCGCCGATCTCGAAAAATTCGCGCACGGCAATGCGGATCGGCTGTTGAAGCTAAAAGCATAAATCAATTTTTCATCCTGCCATGGCGCAGACGGCGCAGCATTCATCGCGAATCGGCTTGCACCGCCGCTAACGCCGGGCTTGCGAAGCCGGATCGGCCCGCACGATCGCGGCGCGCACGCGACGCGCGGTGATCGGCGTCTCGAACACGGCCGCGCCGAGCGGGCGCAGTGCGTCGTTGACCGCATTGACGATCGCCGCCGGCGGGCCGATCGCGCCGTTCTCGCCGATGCCCTTCATGCCGAACGTCGAAAACGGCGACGGCGTCTCGATGAAATCGAGCTTCACGTCGGGCATCGACGGCGCGCTCGGCACGGTGTAGTCGGCAAGCGTCGTCGGCGGTCGGCTGGCCCGGGCGTCGTAGCTGATTCCTCGTAGAGCGCGTTGCCGAGCCCGTTGGAAAAGCCGCCGACCACCTGGCCCTCGACCAGCAGCGGATTGACGCGCGTGCCGCAATCGGCGACGATCGCATAGTCGAGCAGCTCGATCGCGCCCGTGTCCGGATCGACGGCGACGACCGCGGCATGCGCCGAATAGGAGAACACGCCGGGATCGTGCGGCTTGTGGCCGGCGGTGACGGCCAGCCCGCCGGATCGGCATCGGCCGGCAGTTCTTCGGGATGGTGGTACCAGGCGCGGCCGATCTCGGAGAATCCGACGCTGCCTTGCGGGCCGTGCACGCGGCCGTCCCGGATCTGCACGTCGGCCTCCTTGCATTGCAGGAGATGCGCGCCGATCTTGCAGATCGGCGGCATCAGCGCGCGGCATGCCTTGGCGACCGCGCCGCCGGTCGTCACCATCGAGCGCGACGTATAGGTGCCGGTGCCGACCGGCGACGTCGAGGTGTCGCCGAAGCGCACCGAGACCTTGCGCGGATCGATGCCCAGCACTTCGTGCGCGATCTGCGCGAACACGGTCTCGTGTCCCTGGCCGTGCGAATGCGATCCGACTTCGAGCACCAGTTCGCCGTCGCCGGTGAGCCGCGCCACCGCCGGCTCCATGCCCGGGAACCAGCTCGATGCCCCAGGCCGAATAGCCGAACGGCCCGGTGCCATAGGCGGTCTGCTCGTAGAACGAGGCCAAGCCGACGCCGATCAGCCGGCCGTCCGGCTCGCCGGTCTTCTGCCGGGCGCGCAAAGCCGGCAGGTCAACCAGTTCGGCAGCGCGCTTGAGCGCCGCGGCATAATCGCCGCTGTCGAGCGTCTTCTTGGTGACCGACACATAGGGCATCTGCTCCGGCTTGACGAAGTTGCGCAGCCGCACGTCGACGCGGATCGATGCCGAGTGCCTGCGCGACACCATCCATGACGATCTCGTGGCCGATGCACGACAACGGCCGCGCCACGCCGCGAAACGGCTGGCCCGCCGGCTTGTTGCTGACGACGTTGATGGCGCGGCCGCGAAACGCCTTGATGTCGTAGCAGCCCTGCATGTTGCCGAGCGCGAGCCCGCCTTCGATGCCGGCCGGCCACGGCCACGGCGAATAGGCGCCGGAATCGACGGCTCACCTCGCAGTCGAGCGCCAGCACCCGGCCCTCGCCGTCGGCATAGCCGGTGACCTTGCACACGTAGTCGCGGCAGGTGGCGTCGCAGACCAGCGATTCGTGGCGGTCCTGGATCCAGCGCACCGGCCGGCGCAGCGCATCGCCGCCCAGGCAACGCAGACGGTTTCGCTCTCGACGTAGGTCTTCAGCCCGAACGAGGCGCCGACATCCGGCACGACCACGCGCAACCGGCGCTGGCTGATGCCCAGCACCTGCGCCAGCCCGATCTGCAACGGCACCGGCAACTGATGCGCGCACATAGACGACGAGCTCGTCGAGCCGGCTGTCGTAGTGCGCGACGCAGCGCGCGGCCTTCGAGCGGCAGCGGATGCATGCGGTTCATGCGGAAGCTGCGCTCGACGACGTGCGCCGCCGCGGCCTTGGCCGCGTCGAGATCGCCGGCCTCGATCTTGACCTCGACGCAGGATGTTGTCGCCCCATTCGTCGTGGACGAATGGCGGCGCTTTCCTCAGCGCATCCGCCATGGTCACGACCGGCGGCAGCGGCTCGAACTCCACCTCGACGCGCGCGGCGAGATCCTCGGCTTCGGCCGCGGTCGCGGCCAGCGCCATCGCGATCGGCTCGCCGACATGGCGCACCTTGCCGGCGGCGAGGATCGGCCAATCCGACGGCTTAAAGCCGGGCAGATTTGCGGTCGAGCGCATGCGGCCGACACCGGTAAGATCACCGGCGAGAAAGACGCGCTGCTCCGCGCCTTGCGGCTTGCGCACCGCGACGATGCGCGCGTGCGCGTGCGGCGCAGCGCACGAACGCCGCGTGCAGCATGCCGGGCAAATCGATGTCGGCGCAGAACTGGCCGCGGCCTTGCAAGAAAGCGCGCGTCCTCGAGCCGCGGCAGCCGCGCGCCGATGCCGAATTCACGTCCCATCGCAATCCTCAACGTGCCATTTGCAGTGTCGGCTGACTGTCCGAGTCGGGCTTCACCTGCCCGCTGAGCCATTCCGTTGCGGCCTGCACGCCGCCCGAGCCGTGGGCAATGCCGAGCGCGCGAAGCCCCATTTCGATAGTGCCGAGCGTGCCGAGCACCATCGGCGCGTTGACGTGGCCCATATGGGCGATGCGGAAGGCCTTGCCGTTCAGCTTGCCGATGCCGCGCCCGAGCACGACGCCGCATTTGAACTCGCAGTAGTCGCGCAACGCTTCAGGATTGCAGCCGTCACCCATCAGCACGGTCGTCACCGTGTCGGAACGCTCCGCGGCGTCGACGATGTTGAATGCCAGCGTGCCCTTTCCGCTCCAAACCTCAACGGCGCGGCGAACGGTTTCCGCGAGCAGCCGATGGCGCAGGAATACGTTGTCGAGCCCTTCGGCGAACAGCATGTCGAGCGCGGCGCGCAACGCATACATCAGATGCTCCGGCGGCGTGCCGGCATATTTCTGATAGTGGGAATTGCCGTCGCGCGCGGTCCAGTCCCAATACGGGGTCGCAGGCCGGCCTTGCGGTGGGCGTGATGAGCGCGATCGCCGGCGGCCACGAAGCTCAAGCCCGGGCGGCGCCATCAGCCCTTTCTGCGAACCCGACATGGCGACATCGACGCCCCAGGCGTCCATTGCAAACGGCATGCAGCCGAGCGAGGCGACCGCATCCACCATGAACAGCGCATCGTGCCGCGCCGCCTTGATGGCTTTGCCGATCGCGGCGATGTCGTTGAGGACGCTCGAACTGGTGTCGACCTGGACGGCGAGCACCGCCTTGATCGACCCGGCCGTGTCATCGCGCAACCGGGCTTCGACTGCCGCGGCCTGAACGGCGTGGCGCCAGTCGCCCTTGAGAACTTCGACTTCAACGCCGAGGCGCGCCGCGGCATCGCCCCAGTCGACGCCAAACTTGCCGCTCTCCAGAACGAGAATTTTGTCGCCGCGTGACAGCACGTTGGTGAGGGCCGCTTCCCACGCACCGTGACCGTTGGCGACGTAGATGTACGTGCGGCCGCCGGTACCGAACAGACGAGCGATATCGCGCAGCAGGGTGTCGGTCAGCGCGATCAGCGGCTTGGAGTAAAGTTCGACCGCCGGCCGGTGCATCGCCTGAAGCACCTCGTCGGGTATGTTGGTGGGTCCCGGCACCGCCAGGATTTCTCGGCCCGCGCGAACGCTCATGCATGGTCTCCGCTGCCGGGAATGTTACTCGGCGAGCGGCGCGGGGGCAATTTTTCGACTGGGTTCGGCGAGAACGAGGTTGGGCCGGTCACTCCAGCTCTGCCCGTCCAATCGCCACATAGCGAAACTCCGCGCGCTTCATCGCGTCGGGGCGATAAATGTTGCGCAGGTCGACGATGATCGGACGCGCCATGACGCTCTTGAGCCGGCCCAGATCGAGCGCGCGGAATTGGTCCCATTCGGTGGCGATCACCAGCGCATCGGCGCCGGTCGGCGGCCTCATAGGCGCTGCCGCAATAACCGACCGCCGGAAGCGCAGGCTTGGCCTGTTCCATGCCGGCCGGATCGTAGGCGCGCACCTTGGCGCCGAGATCCTGCAGCGCCGTAATCAACGGGATCGCCGGCGAATCGCGGGTGTCGTCGGTGTTCGGCTTGAACGAAAGCCCGAGCACCGCGATGGTCTTGCCGCGCACCGAGCCGCCGAGCGCGGCGACCACCTTGCGCGCCATCGCGCGTTTGCGCTGATCGTTGACCGCGGAGACGGTTTCGACGATGCGCAGCGCAACGCCATGATCCTGCGCGGTCTTGAGCAGCGCGGTCGCGTCCTTGGGAAAGCACGAGCCGCCGAAGCCCGGCCCCGGATGCAGAAACTTGCCGCCGATGCGGTTATCGAGACCCATGCCGCGCGCCACGTCCTGCACGTCGGCGCCGACCTGTTCGCACAGATCGGCCATTTCGTTGATGAAGGTGATCTTGGTGGCGAGAAAGGCGTTCGAGGCGTATTTGATCAGTTCGGCGGTACGCCGGCTGACATAGAGCATCGGCGCGGCATTCAAATAAAGCGGCCGGTAGACGTCCGCCACGATCTCTTGCGCGCGCGCATCGTCGGTTCCGACCACGATGCGGTCGGGATGCTTGAAGTCCTGAATGGCGGCGCCTTCGCGCAGAAATTCGGGATTGGAGACGACCGGCAGATCGGCATCAGGCCGCAGGTCGCGCAGAATGTGCTCGATCTCGTCGCCGGTGCCGACCGGCACGGTCGATTTGGTCACCACCACGGCGTTCGCCGCGAAGCAGCGGAGCGATCTCGCGCACCGCCTGATAGACGAAGCTCAGATCGGCGTAACCGTCGCCGCGGCGCGACGGCGTGCCGACGGCGATGAACACGGCATCGGCCTCGGCGACGCGCGCCGTCTCGGCGGCGAAATCGAGCCGGCCCTGGCGCACATTGGCGTCCACCAGTTCGGCGAGCCCCGGCTCGAAGATCGGAATTTCGCCGGCATTGAGGGCGGCGATCCGGCGCGCATCCTTGTCGATACAGGTGACGTGATGGCCGAACTCGGCAAAGCAGGCGCCGGAGACGAGCCCGACGTAGCCGGCGCCGATCATGCAGACGCGCATCGCGCAAATCCCCGTTGGCTCAGACCGCGCCGTTCGGCGGCGCCGACGGCCGCGCCCGGTTCGGTTTTGGAACCCCTTCGTAGCAGCGCCACCCAGCGGCGTCCAAACAGCACCAGAACCAGCACGCCGTACACACGTTCCGCCGAGCAGCGTCAGCACCAGCAGCTCCGATTCGTTGCGGAATCTCGACATTGACGACAACAGCGATGTGACAAGCGGCACGGCGATTGCCAGCAACACCGCCATGGCGACGCCGGCCACGGCGAGCCGGCCGAGCGAGGCTTTCAGATCGCGGTCGGCGGCGATGAAGCCCGCGCGCCCCGCGAGCCACAGCACGAGCAGAAAGTTGATCCAGGCGCCGATCGAGGTCGCCAGCGCCAGCCCGACCTGGGCCAGCGAGCCCATCAGCGCGATCTTGAGGACGATGTTGACGGCGGTGCCGGTGAGCGCCGCCTTGACCGGCGTCGCCGTATCGCCGCGGGCGAGAAACGGCGCGACCACGCTGCGAATGAGCACGAACGGAACGAGCCCGATCGTATAGGCCATCAGCGTCGCCGCCGCCGCGTGCGGCGTCGGCGGCGTTGAAACGGCCGCGCATGAACAGACCGCGCATGATGATGTCGGGCATGATCAGGAAGGCCACCACGCAAGGAATGCCCAGCAGGAGCGCAAATTCGATCGCTCGGTTCTGCGCCGAGCGTGCGCCGCAGTCGTCGCCGGACGCGAGCCGCCGCGTCATCTCCGGCAGCAGCACCGTGCCCACCGCGATACCGATGACGCCGATCGGCAGTTGATCGATGCGGTCGGCGTAGTACAGCGCCGAGATGGCGCCCGTCGACAGGAAGCTCGCTATGATGGTGTCGGCGAACAGCGCGAGCTGCGTGCCGGCCGAGCCGATGGTCGCCGGGAATCAGCGCCTTGAAGAAGCGGCGGACATTGTCGTCAAAGCGCAGCGCGCGAAACCAGGTCATTACGCCGCTGCGGATGACATCGCCGCCGACCAGAAGCGCCTGCAGCACACCGGAGATCAGCACGCCCCAGGCCGCCGCATAGCCCGGGCCCGGGAAATAGACCGCAAGCGCCAGCGTCGCCATCATGGCGACGTTGAGCAGGATCGGCGCCGCGGCGGCGACGGCGAAACGGTGCAGCGCGTTGAGCATGCCGCCCCACAGCGTCACCAGCGTGATCAGCAGCAGATAGGGAAACGTGATCCGCGTCAGCGAAACCGCGAGCGCAAACTGCCGCGGCTCGCGCGAAAAGCCGGGCGCCAACAGGTCGATCACCTGCGGCATAAACACGCAGCGCAACGACCAGCAGCACCGCCTGCGTCTCGACCAAAAGCGTGAAAATGCGGTCGCTGAATTCCTTTGCGGCTTCGGGGCCGCCCTGGGTGCGGATGCGCGCATAGGCGGGAATGAAGGCCGCATTGAACGCGCCTTCGGCAAAAATCGCGCGGAAATGATTGGGCAGCCGGAACGCCACGAAAAATGCGTCGGCGGCGGGACCGGCGCCGAGGATCGCCGCCAGCATGATGTCGCGGAGAAAGCCGGTCAGGCGCGAGAGCAGCGTGTAGCCGCCGACGGTGAGAATCTTCTTGAACATCGGGCCCTGGGCTGCCATCGCGGCGCGCGCCGATCAATAGCGTAATGGAAGTTCGCGGCACCGCTGGGACTCGTACCACGCCTGCGGTGCGGATTGGGCCGGCACGGGATTTGGAGGCACCGGCGAAACGCAGCAACTTAAAACCTAAATCTTCGATAAGCGCCTCTAATAGTTCAATTTTCTTTTTTAAAGATCGAATATTGGCATATAAGAAATTTCATTCTATCTCACGCAGATCGCTGTGCTGAGGGTCATTTATGTCCGAAATCGCGCCGGTTGACGAAAGGCTGCCACGGGCCCGCAATTGGGATGACGGCTGCCCGGGTGCGCCTATGCCATGGAGTACCGCAACCGGGACGGCGCGCGCTCTGGCATTGGCGGCGGCGCTCCCCGCTCTCGATCTGTTCGAGCGCCTGGCGGCGATCCGCGCGCATCTCCCGGGCCGTATCGTCTTCACGACGAGCTTTGGCCTCGAAGATCAGGCCATTAGCCACGCCATTTTTCTGCGATGCCTCGCCATCGATGTCGCTACGCTCGATACCGGGCGGCTGTTTCCGGAAACCCACGAGGTCTGGGCCGAAACCGAACAACGTTACGGCCGCCGGGTCACGGCGTTCGCCCCAGCCCAGGCAAATCTGGAAGCGCTGGTCGCCCAACAGGGCATCGGCGGCCTGCGGTCCTCGCTCTCCGCCCGCCTCGACTGCTGCAGTGTCCGCAAAGTCGCCCCACTCGCGCGGGCTCTTGCCGGCAGTACCGGCTGGATCACCGGCATTCGCGCCGACCAATCCGCCGGCCGCGCGGGGTTTCCCGCGGTTGCGTTCGACGAACGGCACCGCCTGGTGAAGGTGAACCCGCTGTTTGACTGGACGCGCGAGCAGACGCTGAGCTTCGTGCGAACTCACAAGGTTCCATACAACCGTCTCCACGACCGCGGCTTCCTCTCGATCGGCTGCGCGCCCTGCACACGCGCGGTCGCGCCGGGCGAGCCGGAGCGCGCCGGCCGCTGGTGGTGGGAGCAATCCGACAAGAAGGAATGCGGCCTGCACAGCGAAGCCAACTGATACGCGACAAATCGCCATAAACCGAATAGAAACAAACGCCGGGGCAATGATGGACGCGCTCTCCGCATTCACCGAAAACACGCGCACTGGAAACATTGGCGATCTCATCGTGTCTGAGCAAGCGGCTCACGAGCCCGCGGCAGCGCTGTCCCATCTCGATCAGCTCGAGGCCGAGAGCATCCACATCATTCGCGAAGCGGTGGCGGAATCTGACAACCCGGTATTGCTCTATTCGATCGGCAAGGATTCTTCCGTCCTGCTGCATCTTGCGTTGAAGGCGTTCTATCCGGGCAATCCGCCGTTTCCATTGCTGCACATCGACACCACCTGGAAATTCCGCGAGATGATCGCCTTCCGCGATGCGCGCGCGCGCGAGCTCGGCCTCAAGCTGATCGCGCATACCAATCGCGATGGCCTTGCGCGCGGCATTAATCCGATCGACAGCGGATCGAAGCTGCACACCGACGTGATGAAGACCCAAGCGCTGCGCCAGGCGCTCGATCACCATGGGTTCGATCTCGCGCTGGGCGGCGCCCGCAGAGACGAAGAAAAGTCGCGCGCCAAGGAGCGCGTATTCTCGTTCCGTAGTGCGCACCACGTCTGGGATCCCAAGCGCCAGCGGCCGGAGCCGTGGCGCATCTACAACGGACGCAAGCGCGACCGCGAAAGCTTTCGCGTGTTTCCGCTGTCGAATTGGACCGAGCTCGATGTCTGGCTTTACATCCAGCGCGAGCACATTCCGGTGGTGCCGCTTTATTTTGCCGCGCCGCGCCCGGTGGTGGTGCGCGACGGCACGCTCATCATGGTCGACGATGACCGGCTGCCGCTTGAGCCCGGCGAGCGCCCACAGACCAGGACGGTGCGCTTTCGCACGCTCGGCTGTTATCCGCTCACCGGCGCGATCGAAAGCGGGGCGCAGACCGTCGACGCGGTGATCGCCGAGACGCTGGCGACACGATATTCCGAGCGGCGCGACCGCGTGATCGACCACGACGGCTCGGCGTCGATGGAGCAGAAAAAGCAGGAAGGCTATTTCTGATGAACGTGCATTCGCGATCCGGCGAACGCATGCCCGGCGATTCGCCTTTCGGACAAACGCAGAGCCTGCTGCGGTTCATGGCATGCGGCTCGGTCGATCATGGCAAGTCGACGCTGCTCGGCCGGCTGCTTTATGAATCGAAGCAGCTGTTCACGGATCAGCTCGAAGCGCTGGCGGCGGACTCGCGCAAATACGGCACGCAAGGCGAGGAGCTCGACTATTCGCTGCTGCTCGACGGGCTTGCGGCCGAACGCGAACAGAACATCACCATCGACGTGGCCTACCGCTTCTTCTCGACGCCGCGGCGCAAATTCATCGTCATCGACACGCCAGGCCACGAACAATACACCGCCAACATGGCGACCGGCGCCTCTGTCGCCGATCTGGCGCTGGTGCTGGTGAGCGCCAACGAGGGCCTGACGCGGCAGACGAGACGGCACATCGCGATCGTCGGCATGCTGGGCATCGCCGACATCGTTCTCGTCGTCAACAAGATGGACCGCGCCGGCTGGCGCCAGGATACATTCCGTTCGCTGGAGGCGGAGTTTCGCGACATCGCAGCCGATTTCGGCGTCGGCAATGTCGTGGCCATTCCGGTCGCGGCGAAAACCGGCGACAACATCGCCAGCCATTCGCCGCACATGCCGTGGTACCGCGGCACCACGCTGCTCGACTATCTGGAGCATGTCGAACCTGCGCGCGCCAGCGCGGCGGGACCGCTGCGAATGCCCATTCAACTCGTCAACCGTCCCGATGCGCGATTCCGCGGCTATAGCGGTCTGATCGTCAGCGGCGCGGTCGAAGTCGGCATGCCGGTAAGACTTTTTCCATCCGGTACGAGCTTCACGCATCGCGCGCATCGTGACGTACGATGGCGATCTCGCTCGCGCCGAAGCCGGGCAGTCGGTGACGCTGACCTTGGCGGATCAGATCGACGCTTCGCGCGGCGACATCATTGCGGATGCGGACCGGACACCGGCGGTGACCCAGCGAATTGGTGCGCGCCTTTTCTGGATGAGCGGACGGCCGTTGCAGCCGGGGCAGAAATACCTTGCCAAGCTTGCCACACGCACCGTGACCGCGACCACCGGCCCGGATTTGGCGATCACCGACCTCGATCAACGGCGCACGGTCAATACTCCATCGATCGCACAGAATGCGATCGGCACATGCACGCTTGAATTCGATCGCCCGGTCGCCGTCGACCGCTACGCCGAATGCAGAGACACGGGCAGCTTCATCCTGATCGACCCGGACAGCTTCGACACTGTCGGCATGGGCTGTGTCGAGCAGATTCACGAGCCGCCACGCCGGCGCTGGGCGCTGGGCACTGCCCGGCAAGTCGAAGAGCGCGAAACCGCCTGAGAAAAAGTCCACGCGCTGGACCGAGACACACGCACGATCGCTCGCCAAGGCGGTAAGCTGGCGCGCGACCGGCAGCCTCGATACGTTCATTGTGGCATTCGTGATAACGCGCAGCCCAAAAATCGCCGTGTCGGTCGCACTCACGGAAGTCATTACGAAAGTTCTGATCTACTATTTTCACGAACGGGCGTGGGCGCTGGTGCCCTGGGGCAAGAGCTGAGCCGCCAATGCGTGCGCGCTCAATGCGCCAGAGTGTGCGCGCTCAATGCAAGGTGCGCTCTCAAAGCGCCAAGCCGTCGCGCACCGCCGCGATGATGCGATCCTGCACCGGCGGCTCCAGGTAGGCGTGCATCGGCAGGCTGATCACTTCCTCCGCCAGCCGCTCGCTGACCGGCGCGCCGCCGTCGGCAACCGGATAGCGGCCGTAGGCCTCCTGGCGATGGAGCGGCTTGCGATAATAGATCGCGGTCGGAATGCCTTGCGCCTTCAGCGCCGCCGCGAGGCCATCGCGCCGGCCCGGCGGGAGCCGAATCGTGTATTGCGCCCAGATGGAAGTCGATTCGTTACCGACCCACGGCACAGTCGCGACATCGGCGAGCGCTTGCGAATAGCGCGCGGCGACGCGATTGCGGGAGACGATTTCTTCCGGAAAAATTTTGAGCTTCTCGATCAGCACTGCCGCCTGGATCGAATCGAGCCGGCCGGTGATGCCGATGCGCGCGGCGTCGTATTTGTCGACGGCGCCCTCGCCGTGCACGCGCAGGCTCCTGATCCGCTCCGCCAGCGCATCGTCATCGGTGAAGACCGCACCGCCGTCGCCGTAGCAGCCGAGCGGTTTGGCCGGGAAGAAGCTGGTCGCGGTCGCGGTCGCCAGCGCGCCGAGCTTCCTGCCCCGATAGAGGGCGCCGAATGCCTGCGCTGCGTCGTCGAGAATGAGCAGACCGTGCTCGGCCGAAATCGCCGCGATCGCGTCGTGGTCTGCGGGCAGACCAAACAGGTCGACCGGGATCACCGCGCGCGGCTTGAGCCCAAGCCGCTTCGCTGTCGCGACGGCATCGCGCAAACTGCCGGGATCGAGATTGAATGTCTCGGCCTCGACATCGGCCAAGACCGGCGTCGCACCAAGCAGCGCCACCATCTCGGCCGTGGCGCAGAAGGTGAACGACGGGCAGAACACCGCGTCGCCCGGTCCGATACCCCAGGCCATAAGCACCAGCAGCAGCGCGTCGGTGCCGCTGGAGCAGCCGATGACGTGTCGCGCGCCGCAGAATGCCGCAAGGTCGGCTTCGAGCGTGCGGACCTCCGGTCCCTGGATGAACTGGCAGTGTTCCAGAACGCGGGCGACCGCGTCGTCGATGGCGCGACCGAGGCGGCGCCGCTGCGCGGCGACGTCGATGAAGGGAATTGAATCCATGGTCAGCCGACGACCCGGCGCGGCCCCGTGCGCTGCGGCTCGGCGGCGTGCGGGGCGCGCGCTTCGAGGCAGCGGATGGCAATCTCAAGACTTGCGACGGCTTCCTCGCCGGTCACGGCCGGCCGCTCGCCGCTGCGGATCGCTTCGACAAACGCCACCAGCTCGGAGCGTAGCGGCTCGGCGTAGCCGACCGACAGGTGCCGCATCGAATAGCTGCCGTCCGGCTGAAAGCCGAAGCATTCGGTGACCTGCAAGGTCAAGAGATCGGCGATCAGATATTTGTCGCGCGTGGCGATGTGAATGTTGCGCGCCTTGAACGGCGTGAGCCAGTTGGTGTTGATGTGGGCGAGCACGCCGGAGGCGGTGCGGAATTGCAGCAGCGCGATGTCTTCGCGCTCGGCGACCGCGCTCGACATCTGCGGCTGGATTTCCACGATCTCGGATTCGGTGAACCAGCGAATGAGATCGATGTCGTGCACGCCGAGATCGATGACGACACCGACATTCGACATGCGCGGCGGAAACGGCCCGACCCGCGTGATGGCGATCGAAAGGATGTTCTGGTCTTTGATCGCCCGCTTGACGGACTGGACGGCCGGGTTGAAGCGCTCGACGTGTCCGACCATGAGCGCCACGCCGGCGCGGCGGGCGGCCGCAACAATGGCCCGGCCTTCAGCCACCGTCGAGGCAACTGGCTTTTCGACCAGAAGATGCACGCCGCGACCGATACATTTAAGAGCAATGTCGTGGTGCAGGTGGGTCGGCGCCGCAATGATGACCGCGTCGACGCCGCGGTCAAGCAGGGCCTCAACATCGCTGAACCCGGCGCAGCCAAGCGTGTCGGACACCAAATCCCGCTGTTTGCGGTCAGGATCGGCGACACCCACCAGTTCAACACCGGCTATGTCTGAGAGCACCCGCGCATGGTTCGAGCCCATGACGCCGACGCCCACTACCCCGATCCGCACTGTGTCGTTCCCCGCCACTTCGAAACCTCACCCCTGCCTCGCAGGACGCCTGCGCAGTCGACGGCCCCGATGCCTCACCTAGCATGACCCGACGCGGCTGGCGACCGGGCCGGGACGGAACTCGAACACATTTTGCTTCCGAGACTTACGGGTCAGGGCGGCGGCGCGACGCGTGGCGGGCCCTCCGGCTGCGGCCGGAGCACCTATAGGGCGCCACCGGAATTCGGCGATCAACGCCGGTGATAATCGTCCTCTAAGCGGACGATGTCGTCCTCGCCGAGATAGGATCCGGTCTGGACCTCGATCAGCTCGAGGTCGATCTTGCCTGGATTTTCCAGGCGATGGCGCGCCCCGCTCGGCACGTAGATCGATTCGTTTTCGTGGAGAATTTTGACTGAGTTGTCGATCGTCACCCGGGCGGTGCCACGAACCACGACCCAATGCTCGGCGCGATGGTGGTGCATCTGCAGCGACAGCCGGCCGCCTTGCTTGACGACGATGCGCTTGACCTGGAAGCGCTCGCCTTGGTCGAGCGACTGATAAGAGCCCCAGGGGCGGTGCACTTTGAGGTGGTCTTCGGTTACGGCGGGAGCCACGTCCTTGAGTTTCTGCACAACACGCCGCAAGCCGTCGCCGTCCTCGCGCTTCGCCACGAGAACGGCATCGGCCGTCGTGATTACGACGACATTCTGCAAACCATAAAGAGTGACGAGCTGCTTGTCGGCGGCGACATAACAGCCGCTGGCATCGACGAACAGCGCCGAGCCCTGCGCGGCGTTGTCTGCCGTGTCGCGTGAGGACAGCTCCCAGACCGCCTGCCAGGAGCCGACATCGGACCAGCCGTATGAAACCGGCATCACCGCCGCGTGCTTGGTGCGCTCCATCACCGCGTAGTCGATCGACTTCGCCGCGGCGCGCGCAAATGCGCCAGGGTCGAGCGTCACGAAATTCAGATCGTTTCCGGCAGCCTCGACGGCACTGACGATCGCAGCCGCGCTGTCCGGCTCGAAGGCGCGGTATTCATCGAGCAGCAGTTCGGCGCGGAACAGAAAGTTGCCGGAATTCCACAAATACCCTTCGCCGAGATAGCGCTGGGCGGTTGAGGCATCTGGTTTCTCGACGAAACGCTCGATAGCAAAAATATCGGCGCCGATCGCGGCGCCGGCGCGAATGTAACCGTATTCGGTCGCCGCGCGGGTCGGACGTACGCCGAACGTGACGATCCGGTTGTCGGCGGCGGCGTGCGCGGCCGCAGCGCAAACTTTGGCGAAGGCGACCGCGTCGGTGACGACGTGATCGGCAGCCAGCGCGACCACGATGGCATCTTTGGTCCGCCGACGGGCAAATTCGCTGCCCGCGACGATGGCCGGTCCCGAATCGCGCCGCATCGGTTCGAGCAGAATATCGGCTTGCGCCCCAATCGCGGCGAGCTGCTCGGCAACAAGAAAACGATATTGACCGTTGGTGACGATGATCGGCCGGCCAAACAGCGCCGGATCGGATACCCTGCGAATGGTTTCCTGAAATGTCGAATAGGAACCAAACAGCGGAAGGAACTGCTTGGGCCTGTTCTCGCGCGACGCCGGCCACAGCCGGGTGCCGGCGCCCCCGCACATGATCAAGGGAATAATCGGATTGGCCATATTGCCCTGCCCTCGCGGCCGCATCGAGCGCCGAAATACGTTTTCAGTTTAGCGTAAAATGCTGAATGAATTGCGCCGGATATCGGACCAGGCGCAGGCCGCGCCCGGCGTATGGCGCGCCCGCAGCCTCACTGCGCCTTGATACGTAAAAATGCGAACCACACCATGCGCAGCAGCAGAAGGCCGTGGCGGAATCGGGAAATCTGCGTTTCACCATAGGTACGGTTGGCATAGCGAATTGGCATCTCGACGATCTTCAAGCTCAGCTTCGAAGCACCGAAGATCAGATCGAAATCGCCGAACGGGTCGAAATCGCCGAAATAGCTCCGCCCGGCCTTCAGACGCAGGTAGTCGCTTCGGCGCAACACTTTGGTACCGCACAGCGTATCGGTAAACCTTTGGCCGAGCAGCCAGCTGAAGGCCTGCGAGAACAACTTGTTGGCGATGAGATTAAGGAACCGCATGGCCTGATCTTCGAGCGGGTAGACCAGCCGCGTGCCATTGACGAACTCGCCCTTGCCGGACTTGATCGCCTGCCAGAATTTCGGTAATTGCTCGGGCGGCACCGTGAGATCGGCGTCGAGGATCATCAGTACGTCGCCCTTGGCGATGTCGAAACCGGTATAGACCGCGTCAGCCTTGCCCTTGCCGGGCTGATGCAGCGCTTTGATGTCGAGCTGCGGGTTGGTTTCGATGACGCGCTCGATTTCGCTCCAGGTATCGTCGCGCGAATGGCCCTCGACGAAGATGATTTCGAGCGCATCGGCAAAGCGCGGCATCCGGCGAATCGCCGGTTCGATGTTGCCGCGCTCGTTGCGCGCCGGGATAACGACAGTCGCGCTCCGCGGTGGCGGACCGAGATGCCGCAGCGAACGGCACACGGTGTAATGGCGCAGACAGATCAAGTTGAAGAGAGGCAGCGGCGCGATGAACCGGTTGATCAGCCGTCCCAGTCCGAACAGCCGCAGCGGGGACAGCAAGCGCCGTTCGCTTTTCACCGCTTCAAAATCGGCGAGTCCGACAAGCGCGTGCACATCGGCTAGCGCAAGTACGTTCTGCGGCGGCTGGGGCATTTTGAGCTGAATCCATTCCGCCAGCTTCAGCAGTGGATGCCAGAAATGCGAAAAATAGCCGACGATGAGCCGCGTCTCGCGCGTACACAGGCTGTGCAGATTTTCGAACATGAGCTGGCAATCTTCGAGCGAACCCAGCGTGTCGACAATGACGATAAAATCGAAGGGGCCGGGTAGCGCTCGCACGAATTCGGCAGACTCGATGTCGCCGGCCTGAAACTGAAGGCCTGGATAGGCACGCCGCGCTTCGTCGATGACCTCGCCGCTCAGATCGACACCGACGCCGAACGACGGCTTGAGCGCCGCCAAAAGCTCGCCAGTAGAGCATCCGAGTTCGAGAACACGGGCGCCTTCCGGAATCAGGAACTTGAGGAAGTGCAGATCTTCGCTGTGGAAAAAATCCGCGCGTTGCCGCCACTTGGCGCGTTCCGCCGCGCTGGCGTTGGCATGGCGGCGGACTTCCTCCTTGTGCACCGACAGCGTCACGGACGGTACTGCGTTACTCATCTACTCTGCCCAGGGATTTGGTCCACGCTTTCAAACGGAACCGGTTGACGGGTTCGGCGGCCGGTCGATCATACAACGCCGCTGAGCGCAACAGCCGCTGTCCTTTTTAAAAGGAAGTTTGTCGTTCAAGCGGCACATCGCCCGCGGTCCGCGACGGCCGCAATGGCAGCAGCGGAGCTTGCGGCAATTTCCACGACAAAACGCGAATTCGCCAGCGCCAATGCCGCTTGCTGCTCGCGCTCGTCAGCGGCAATCAGGGTGCCGCCGCAAAGACCCGCGGCCGCACCTGCGGCCAGATCGTGCGCCCTGTCACCGACGATCCATGAGCGCGCCAAGTCCAAATTCATGCCGCTGGCGGCCGCCAATATCATGCCCGGGTTGGGCTTGCGCCAGGGGTGATTGTCGACCCGCAGCGGGCCCGATCCGTCGCCGTGATAGGCGCACGCCAGCACGGCGTCGAGATGGGCCCCGGCTGCCGCCAAATGCGCGACCACTCCCGCCTGGACGGCATGGAAGCCGTCCCAATCATAAAGGCTGCGCGCAATCCCCGACTGATTTGTTACCACCACGACAGGAACCTTAAGCGCGTTGCAACGGGCAATCGCCGCCGCGACACCTTCCAGCATCCGCAGGTCCTCGGCACGCCCCACATAACCGGTATCGGCGTTAATGACTCCGTCGCGGTCCAGAAACAGCGCCGGCAGCAATGTCCGACCCGCCGGCGCCAGCTCGCACCACAGGCCGATGTCGCGATCCATGCCTTTATTCCGAATTACTCGACAGCAATCGATATTCAAACAAATAAATAAATTCGCGCCTGGCAACAAGGCAATAGTCGGCCCGCGCGCCGGGGGCGACCGGACGATGGCGCCAAATCGGGCATCAGCGCCCGCCCGCCTGTCCACCGCCGAACAGGGTGCGCTCTACCAGTCCGCAGATGGCGTGAGCCGCAACAATATGGATCTGTTGAATGAGCGGCGTTTCATTGGCGGGCGCGGCGAGATAATTGTCGCAGAATGCCCTCATATCACGTTCGCCGGCGCCGCTGAAACCGACGGTCGTGACGCCGATTGCGCGCGCCGCCTGCAACGCCGCGAGGATGTTGGGAGAACGGCCGGACGTCGAGATGGCGACGAACACATCGCCCGGGCGGCCAAGCCCGCGCACCTGACGCTCAAATGCGCGATCGAAGCCGTAATCGTTTCCGATCGCGGTCAACACAGACGAATCGGTCGTGAGCGCGACGGCCGGCAGCGGATTGCGGTCGAAATTCAGACGGGACAGAAATTCGCCGGCTATATGCTGGGCATCGGCGGCGCTGCCGCCGTTGCCGGCGAGCAGGAGCTTGCCGCCGCCGCGGAAGCTGCGCGTAATCGTTTCCGCAATGGCGTAGATCGCACTGCGCAACTCCATATCGCCCGCCGCGCGGTCGAGCGTCTCGCAAGACCGGCGGAAATGCGCCACGACCATGTCATCCGGCTCGCGCATGGGTGATTCGCCCTTACAGATCGCCGCCAGTATAGATGGCCACGTTCCGGAAGCGAACGTTTGTCTGGCGCCTAATATCCCGACACAGCGGCCAGCGAATCCGGGCCAAGGGTGCGCAGGCTGACTTGAAAGTTGACGCCGGTATTCGGCACCGGAGTGGCGGTTCCATTATACGAATACCCGGCGAAATAGTTGACGGCGAACATCAGACAATCGTCGACGTAGCCAAGTCCAACACGGGCTTGATTGAACTGGTGCACGACGAGATCGTAGCTCGCAGATCCCAGGACGACCCAATTGCTCGTAAGCTTATAAGTGGCGCCGGTGAGGAAGCCTTCGCGCCGGTTCAAGAAGCCAAGATCCGGCTGCGCCGCATAGTCGCCGTAGAGCATATACACGCCCCATCGGTCGAAATTGGCCCGCGTTTCCAGTTCGAGCCGTTGCATCGCCAAGGTCGACTCATCGAAGCGCGCCCGGGCAAGAAACATGTACGTGGAGTTCGGCTGGTACGAAACGCGAGCGACATAATCGGAAATGTTGTTGCTGAGACCGCTGTCGAGGCCGGTATTGGTGATGTCTCCGACGCTGTACGAGTTCAAACCATACAGCTGATAGGACTGACCGAACAGCGCGTTCAGCGAACCGGCGCCGTTGAACTGAGCGGTGTATTGCATACCGGCGTTCAGCCGGCCGCCGCCCTCGACGCGATCCCAACCCGAAAACTTGTTGACCGAAAACAAATTCGTATCGTCGAAATTCAAACTCTGCGCGTCCTCGTTGGGGAACTGGCCGATATTGGATTCGTTCGGCCGCAGGATGAGCTGGGCGATCGGCTCGATGGTCTGGGTGCCCCACGGTTCGACGTCGATCAGCGGGTAACGGTATTCGAGCCCGGCGACCGGCATGATCCGGGACAGTTCATGTTCGCCAGGCGCGATGTAGTTCGATACGCCCGGCTGGTTATCGACGTTGAGCGACGCCACGTCGCCGCGCAATTGGAAGAAGGGTGTGAACATCTGGCCATCGCCGGTGACGATGGTCCGCTTCCAGTCGACCTCGGCCGAAGCCCGCGAATAGTCTCCCGGAATGCCGCGCAGCAGGCAGTTCGATTTGTTCAGCAGTGCCGTATCGGCTGTTTCCGCCATGCCGTTGGCGCAGATGCCCTGGCTAATCGCGGTCTGGCTGATCGGATCATAGCTCGCCTGCTGACGGGTCAAGCTCGTGATATTGATCTTATAGCTCAGTTCGCCGCCCATCACCTGTTCGGGCAGCGTCTTCGAATAATCCAGAACGGGCGCCACGATCGGCAGCTGATTTTGCTGATCGAGCTCCGAATAGCCGGTGTAGTAGATCGAGCGCAGGTCGAAATAGCTGCGGTCGCCGCGTCCCGCCAGGTAAAGCTGAGACACACCCTCCCCGGATTCGCTGGTGCTGGTGTGGAACGGGTCGAGATTCGAGCCGCCGTACTGGGCCAGGGCATAGTCGCTTACGATCGTCGGGTCGGTAACCAGTACGCCCGTCCAGCCCCAGACCCAGTGGTCGGTGATATCGAATTGGCCCGCAGTCGACGCGATTCCGCGAAAGGTCTTTGTCGACTCCGGCGAACTGGCGCCGTAGACGGAAGAAAAGTAGCCCGGATCCTGCTGGAAAATTCCTGAGGCATTGATGCTGTAGGAGCCGTTGATCAGCCTCTGCCCCCATTGCCCACTCAACATCAAGCCCTGTTTCGTCATGTACTTTGGATAGATCGTCAGATCGTAATCCGGCGCCAGATTGAAATAGTACGGCGTCGTAATGCTGTAGCCGGTCCCGGTGCCATAGCCCAGCGTCGGATAAAGAAAGCCGCTCTTGCGCTTCACCGTCGTGTCCGGGGTCGACATGAACGGGAAATACGCAACCGGCAGTCCGAACAAATCGATCGTCGCGTCTTCGAAATAGATCATCTTCTCGCTGTCGGAATGAATAATGCGCGCGGCCTTGACCTGCCACTCAGGCGGCTTGCTCGGATTGTCCTTGCAGGGTTCGCAAGCGGTATAGACGCCGTTTTGCAGCACCGTGTAATTGCCCTGCGCGCGATCGGCGCGCTCCGCGGCGTAACGGGTGTCATCCGGCGCTTCGAGACGCAGCGAGTCGACAAACCCGTCGCGATAGTCGTCGGTCAGGTTGATGACTTGCCCGTAAGTGATGCGGCCACTCGCCTCGGTCAGCCGGGCATTTCCCTCGGCGCGCAAGCGTTTGGTCTTCTGATCGTAAATGACCTTGTCGGCTTCGATCGTCGCACCGCCGTAGTAGATCTGTACGTGCCCGACGGCGGCGGTGGTATCATTCGAATAATCGTATTTGATCTCGTCGGCCTGGACGAGCATCGGGCTATTGGGCGGCACCGGCGGTGAGACCGGCGGCTTATTCCGAGTGGGGAAATGCAGTTCGTTTGGATTGCCAACCTGGCCGAGGGGGGTCTGGGCCAGCGCTGAGGAAGCGGCGAATCCAAGCGCGATCGCTACGGCGGCGAGCATAAAAGCACCGTAGCGAATTCGCCACCGCGGCCGACGGGTACCCCCGAAGTCCGTCACTAAACGTGCTCCCCAGCAAAACACCGCACTGGCACTGCCCGGCGTAGCCGGATCAGCACCGTGGAAACGTCCGAAGAGGCTGCATCCCCTGGACTGTGGTGGCCTGGAATGATGGCTTTGCCAAGGCAAAGGCCGTTGAAAACAAACAGGAATTAGTTGTTGAACATACACAAGAATTGGTAAAAGATGGCGGCGTCGGGCGGTTGCGGCCGGGGACAAGAGCGGGCCCGCACCGCGGGCCAGGTTTATGCACCTCGTTGCACTGATTACGTGCCGGCCACGAAGTATGACGCCAAACGGTTGCGGATATTGTCCGCAATCATCGAAACCGCGCGATCTTCGGCATTGAGCCAGGCACGCTGCTGGGCAAACCGTTGCGCCGAACCGGGAATATCGAAGGAAGCCCGCCCAAACGTCGAGGAGTTGAGAACGACTTTGCCTGTGGCAATCTCGGTCAGCGTGAAGGCTACGTTAACCGCCGACACCTGGGTATCGGGCCGGCCGCTGGCCACATCGACAATGACGGTCTGGATTCCGCTGTTGATGCCGTTGACCTGCAATCGATACAGCGGAGCCGCCGGCACCGCACCGTTGTTGAATTCGGACATCAGGTTGTTGCGCAACTCGACGGCAAGCCGGGATTCCGGATGTCCGTTGGGAGCTGCAATTTGCACAACCTCGACCGCGGCAAGTTTATCGCGAACCGAGTTCCCCGCCGCTCCCAGCGGCTGATTGCCATAGACCGGCTGGAAGCATGCAGCGTTCAGCGCGCCCAAACCGAGCACGACGGCAGTCCGGAATAGCTGTTTGGCGACTACCGATTTCCCGGCCCCAGCGCATCGGCACCCTTCCCCGCCCACACTCGGGTAACGCAGAAATCTTAACACCTATACATACCTTGCAACCTATGATGCAAGGGTGGCGGCCGGCGCGCATCGCCGTCAGATGGGATGCACGAGGTCGCCGCTATCTGATCTTATTTCTGCGCCTAATCGACACGAGAAGATGGGACGATGACGGCGACAACGTGGCGGCGCGCCCGCGTCCTGGCCAGTACCGGCCTGCAGCTCGCGGCCCTATTGGGTGCAGCCCTTGTGCTTGCCCAGTGCAGCGCCGTGCCGCTTGCAAGCGCCGACGCAGCCCCCTCCTCCGGCCAATTATGGCGTACCGGTCGCCGCCACGCTGAGGGGATTTAAGGGCTTCGCCGGCTACAGCGATTTCCAGATTTCCGGCCTGCGCTGGGTTCATACGGCAAATGGATGGAACTGGCTCGCCTGCGTTCGCTTCGCCGATCGCGGCAGGCAGCACTTCTATGTGTTTTTTCTCGACGCCGGCAGCGTGATTTTCTCGCGCTTTGACGTGCGCACTGATCAATGCGCGGCGCAGCAATATGCGCCGCTCGATCTGGCGACTGGCACGATCACGGCCCCCCTCATGGCGCCGCCGCAAGTCCCGGGAGCGCCAACGCAGTCCTTCATGCTGCAGCAGCCGATTTATTAGCTATTGCGTCGAGGCGCACGCCTCACCGCTTCTTGCGAGCGCCGCCCGGTCGCTTGCGCCGCTGCGCCGCGCAAAATTCTGCCCGCAACCGCGTCGAGCTTTTTGAGGAGTTTCGGATCGCGCGCTTCCGGCGCGGTAATCAGCGCATTGTCGAGCGCGCGATCGGAACCGATCGGACATGGTTCGTGCTCGCGTGGAAAATCGCGGGCGAGGCGAGCGACCAGGCGCTTGGCTTTCTCCGCGTTGGCAAGCAGTACTTTGATGATGTCCTGCACGGTGACGGCATCGTGGTCGGGATGCCAGCAATCGAAGTCGGTCACCATGGCGACGGTGGCGTAGCAAATCTCCGCTTCGCGAGCGAGCTTGGCCTCCGGCATGTTGGTCATGCCGATCACGGCGTAGCCGAGATTCTTGTAGGTCAGACTTTCGGCCAGACTGGAAAATTGCGGCCCCTCCATGCAGACGTAGGTGCCGTCGCGCACCACATCGATGTCCTTCGGCCATCGCCGCCTCGGCGAGATGGATGCGCAGCCGCGGCGAAACCGGATGCGCCATCGACACATGGGCGACGCAGCCTTTGCCGAAAAACGAACTCTCGCGTTTATGCGTCCGGTCGACGAACTGATCGATCAGCACAAAGGTGCCCGGCGGCAGTTCTTCCCGGAACGAGCCGCACGCCGACAACGAAATCAGGTCGGTCACACCCGCGCGTTTGAGCACGTCGATATTGGCGCGGTAATTGATATCGGACGGCGAAAGCCGATGTCCCTTGTCGTGGCGCGGCAGGAACACGACCGGCAGGCCGGCAATTTCGCCGATTCGCAAAGCGGCCGACGGTTCGCCCCAAGGACTTGCGATCTTTTTCGTGCGGACTTTTTCGAGCCCCGGCAAATCATAAACGCCCGAGCCGCCAATGATGCCGAGAACCGCCTTTGTCATCAGGCTCCCTAACCCTCGTTGTTGTAACGCAAGCGCAATGCCGGTGCCGTTACCGCGCCTCGCTGCGGAAATCCGGCACGGCCTCGCGCAGCAGACCGACGATCGCGCCGCGTTCGCTGTGATCGATCCCGCTCTTGAGCTTGGCGACCCAGTCGCGCACCACATCGATGGAAGGACAGACCGGTGTCGCCGCCACGACGCCGGCAATGCCGACATCCATGCCCGGCTCCTCGCGCGCGAACAGGATCTCGTTGAGCCGCTCGCCGGGCCGGACGCCGGTAAACACGATGTCGACGTCGCGCCCCGGCTCGAGCCCGCTCAACCGGATCATCCGTTCGGCGAGGTCGACGATCTTGATCGGCTGACCCATGTTGAGCACATAGACCGAGGCTGCGGTCCGCGTTGGGCCAAGCGCATGACTCGCTGCGGTGATGACGAGATCGCAGGCTTCGCGGATGGTCATGAAATAGCGGACCATGTCGGGATGGGTCACGGTCACGGGACCGCCGGCCTCGATTTGCGCCTTGAATTTCGGCACGACAGAACCGTTTGACGCGAGCACGTTACCGAACCGCACCGCGATCATGCGGATCGGCGACTTGCCGCCGTTCGCGCTGCGCGCGGCCGCGTCCAATGCCTGGCAATACATTTCGGCGAGCCGCTTGGTGGCGCCGAGCACCGAGACCGGCTCGATTGCCTTGTCGGTCGAGATCATCACCATGGCTTGGGCGCCGGCCGCAACCGTAGCGTCGGCAACATTGATCGACCCGAGCACGTTGGTCCTGATGCCCTCGTCCCACTCGCGCTCGACCAGCGGCACGTGCTTGAGCGCGGCGGCATGGAACACAAGGTTCGGCTCGACGCCGGCGATCAAGCGAAACGTCCGTTCGCGATCGCGAATATCGGCAATCCGGCCCTCGACAATAGTGGCGCTCGATTTGGCCGCGAGCCGTTCCAGCACGCCGTGCAGCGCCGATTCCGAATTTTCCAGGATCAGCAAACGGCCGGCGCCGAAAGTGACGACGCGATCGCAGATTTCCGAACCGATCGAACCGCCGCCGCCGGTCACCACCACGGTGCGGCCTTTGACGAATTGTTCCAGCCGCCGATAATCGATGTTGACGCTCGGCCGCAGCAAAAGGTCTTCGACATCCACCGGCGCCAATCGCAATGCGTCTTCGCCACCGTCGAGCGCAGGCAGCCGGTTGGTGGCGAGTCCGAGCCGGCGGGCCAGCATCAGCATCGTTTCCGGATGGACGTCGGGCGCCAACGCCGCCGCCGACAACACCAGCCGGGCAACGTGAATGCCCTGCTCCGCCAATGACGCTACGGTGACTTCAAGGTCCGACAGATAACCGCGCACTGGAACGCCGCGCAGCGCCTGGCCCTGGTCGGCGCGCGACGGCGACAGGATGCCGACCGGCCGCAGCTTGGTGACCGCGCCGCTCTCGATGGCGCGCAGCAGAACCTCGGCGTCCGCCGCGCGCCCGGCGATGAGTGTGGGAACCGCTTCCGGACCTCTGACGTGGTGCTGCGTGCGCGCATGCCGGAACAGCCGGTAGGCGATACGCGGCCCACCGAGGAAAAACATCTGCAGCACCCAGTAGAGAAGAATGGTGATTTTGCCGAAGAAAAACGTGCCGTAGAAATACGGCGCGACCAGCACGTAATCGAGCACCAGCAGCGACAGCGCCAGCACCGTCACGGCGCGAAAAATGTTCCACAGGTCCGGCAAGGACGCAAAGCGCCACTTGGCGGCATAGAGTTTGAAAATCCAATAGACCATCCCGGCATAGACCAGAAAGCCGGGAAGAACGATCAGCAGCCAGTGGAAGCGCTGCGTCAGCCCGATGTCTTCGAAACGGAAATAAAACGCGGCCAACATCGCGGCCGCCGTCATCACCAGGTCGTGGGTGACGATCAACAGGCGGCGCGGATTGCTGAAAAATCCCCTCATGGCGCTACCATATAGACCGCCGCGCGCGGGAACGAAACGCAATATCGAAAGCGCGGGCACAGAGCCGCATCCCGGATGGCCACGCCGCAGGTAAGCCCTTGAGACAGTGGCGATTCAGTGCAGTTTCGCGATTTACCGCGCAGGGCGGACTGACATTTGCTAGTGGTCGCTTTGATTCTAACGGGCAGCGAGCGACACTCGGGCGATGGACGCGACGGCGCCAGTCATATGGGCGGCACGCGGCGGAGCGATTGCGGTTTTGGCCGCGCTGATCTCCGTTATTCTGATCGTCGTCTTGCATCCCCTGCTGTCCCGCTACGCGCTCGCGAAACCGAACGCGCGGTCGTCGCATCGCACGCCGACTCCGCAAGGCGGCGGCATCGCAGTCATGGCGGCCACCATCGCGGCGACCGCGTTCGGCCTGTTCAGCCTCGCCGTCTCGCCCGCCACACCGCTCGTTGCCAGTTTTCGGCGCCGCAGTCGTCATGGCGTGCGTCGGCGCCGCCGATGACATACGGCCGCTCGGCGTCGTGCCGCGGCTCGCGCTCCAGGCGCTTGCGGTGACGGCCGTGATCTTTGCGCTGCCGAACGATCTGCACATTGTCTCGTTCCTGCCGCTGTGGTTCGAGCGGCTGCTGCTCATCGCTCGGCGGCCTGTGGTTCGTCAACCTCGTCAACTTCATGGACGGCATCGACTGGATGACCGCCGCCGAAATCGTACCGATCTGCGCCGCGCTCGTGGCGCTCGGCTGTCTCGGCACGCTTCCGCGCGACGGCATCGCGGTCGCGCTGGCGCTCGGCGGCGGCATGATCGGATTCGCCTATTTCAACCGGCCGACCGCCAGGCTGTTTCTCGGCGACGTCGGCAGCCTGCCGATCGGACTCATCACCGGGTGGCTCTTGGTTCTGCTCGCCGGAAGCGGGCATCTGACGGCGGCGCTGTTGTTGCCGCTCTATTACCTCGCCGATGCCACTCTGACCTTGCTGCGCCGCCTGTCGAACGGCGAGCGCGTCTGGCAGGCGCACCGCACGCATTATTATCAGCGCGCGACCGATCGCGGCTTTTCCGTCACCGAAATCGTCGTGCGGGTCTTCGCTATCAATCTCGGCCTCGGCGCACTCGCGGTCGCGACCGTGTTGGCAAACAGTCTCGTCGCCAACACCGGCGCGCTCGTCTGCGGCGCAGCGCTGGTCGGCTGGCTGCTGTACAGTTTTACGCGCAGGCGCGACTGACTATCCGGCCGCGGCCTTCGGCTTGCGCTGATCGAAGCGGCGGTCGAAGACGTGTTCGGCGATGCGGTTCTTCAGCATTTCGATCGAGCCGCCGGCGATCATCCAGCCGCGCGTGCGCCGCATGCAGTATTCCACCAGCGACTCACAGCTGTAGCCGAGCGCACCCATGACCTGCACCGCCTCGCTGGCGACTTCGAAGCCGGCCTGATTGCAGGCGACCTTGGCGAGCGCGGTCTCGTAGGCCGACGGCAGGCCTTTGTCGGCGCTTGCCGCCGCGCGGTACAACAATAGCTGCGCGCTCTCGAGCTTCACCGCCATGTCGGCGAACTTCCACTGCAGTCCCTGAAACTCGCACAGCGGCCGGCCGAACTGTTCGCGCGTCAGCGCATAGTCGCGCGCGGTATTGAACGCGTAACGACCGTAGGCCAGCGAGCGCGCCGTGTTGCCGAGCCGCTCGACGTTGAAGCCCGCCATCTGTTTGCGGAAGCCGCCCGGGCCGAGCAATACGTTCTCGGCGGGGATGCGACAGTCGGAAAAATGCAACTCGCACCACTCCTCGCCGCTCATGAAGGCCGACGGCTTGCCGATGGAAAAACCCGGCGTGCCGCGCTCGATCAACACCGAGCCGATGCCATTGAGCCCTGGGCCGTAACGCAGATAGACCAGAAAAATCTGCGCCTCGGCGCTGAACGTGGAAAACACCTTGCCGCCGTTGACGACGTAATGCGCGCCGTCCTGCCGCGCGCTGGTTTTCAGATCGGTAACAGCGGAGCCGGCGTCCGGCTCGGTCATGCCGAGACTCATCACCAGGCGGCCGGAGAGCAGATCGCCGAGCCAGCGCTTTTTCTGTTCCGGGGTGCCGTATTCGGCAAAGGTGCGGATCGGGCCGAAATTGCCGAACTGCACCACGTCGGCGCTGCGCGGGCATTCGGCGGCGATCTGCTCGATGGCGATCACCGCGTCCATCAGCGTTCCGCCCTGGCCGCCCTCCTCGGCTGGCAGCGTGATGCCCATGAGGCCTTGCTCGGCCATCAGCTGCGCGACGTCGAACGGGAATCCCGCCTCGTGCGCGCGCTTCAAGCGCACCGGCGGCGAGCTTTTCCCGCGCAAAGCGCCGCACCTGTTCGGCAAACAGCTTCTGCTCTTCGGTGAACTCGAAATTCATGGCGGTGATCCATCTTTCGCGCGCACGGCGCTCGGCAGCTATTCGGCTCTGCGGCCTCCAACTTAGCCGCCATCCTTGCTAGTTTGCCAGCGAACAGGGAAGACTGTCATGCAACAGCGCAAATTCGGCAATACCGATCTGATGGTGTCCGTCATCGGTCTCGGCTGCTACGGCATGTCGGGGGTCTACGGACCGGCCGACGACGCCGAGTCAATCGCCACCATTCGCCGCGCGCTTGATCTCGGCATCAACTTTCTCGACACGTCGGCGAGCTACGGCCAGGGCCACAATCACCGCCTGATCGGCGAAGCGATCCGCGGCCGACGGCAAGACGTCATCATTCACTCGAAGAGCGGCAGCCCGCGCGACGGCAATCCCGAGGGCGTGCGCGGCGGCGGCGATCCGCGCTATTTGCGCAGGACTCTGGAAGACAGCCTGAAGAATCTCGGCATCGAACGGCTTGACGTGTTCTGCATGTCGCGCGTCGATCCCCACATCCCGGTCGAGGAGAGCGTCGGCGCGATGGCCGAGCTCATCAAAGAGGGCAAGACACGTTTCATCTCGCTCTCGGAATGCTCCGCGGAATCGCTGCGTCGCGGCAGCGCCGTGCATCCGCTCGCCTCGCTGCAGATGGAATATTCGCTGTTCTCGCGCGACGCCGAAACGCAGGGCCAGATTGCCACCTGCCGAGACCTCGCCATGGCGCTGATGGCCTACGGGGTGGTCGGGCGCGGCATGCTGAGCTCGGCTGCACCGCAGCTCGAGCAGATGACCGCCGATGATATTCGCAAGCGGCTGCCGCGCTTTGCGAACGAAAACGTCGCGGCCAATATGCAATTGCGCGCCACGCTCGAAGCGTTGGCGCGCAAGAAAAACGCGACGCTCGCGCAGCTCGCCATCGCCTGGACAATGGCCCAGGGCGCGCGGTCCGGCACATTCATCGTGCCGATTCCCGGCGCGAAATCGCGAAAACACCTTGAGGAAAACGTCGGCGCCGCCGGGATCGCGCTGAACGCGGAAGACCTCGCCGAGATCGACCGCATCGCCCCACCCGGCGCCGCCGCCGGCACGCGCTACCCGGCGGGCCAGATGCACCGGCTGAATGTGTGAGCGCCGCAGCGAAAATCACGCGCCCGTCAGCTTCTCCATCATCGCGCGCATGAAGCGCACGGCGGCGGGGCCCTTGAGTGCGCTGTTCCACAGATCGCGCGCCATCTTTTCGTGCAGCGCCAGCGCTTCCGGCGCCGACGTGATCATCGCCACGCCGACGCGGATGTTGGGCTCCTCGCCGAGACGGAACGGGCTCAGCGCCAGAATCTGCCGGTCGGGCTGCCGGAAAATCTGAAAGCTGGTGTGCGGCAGCGTGTCGAGCACGATGCCGATCTGCACGCCGATCGGCTCGTTCTCCATCAGCGCAATGAAATGCTCGGCCTCGGCGCGGGCAAGCGCACGGCGCTCGCGGCGCAATTTTTCCGGCAGGTCGAGCCGGCCGACCAGGCCGTTGCGCAGAAAGCGCTCCATCTCGGATGCGGAGATCAGATTGACGATCGCCGGCTGCCGCCGCCGATATGTCTCCTTGCGTTGGCGCAGCACCTCCATCAACTCGCCGATCTGCGCCAGCGCATGGTCGCTTTTGCCGGCGTCCGGCACCGATTCGTGCAGCACCTCGCCGAGCGCGGCATCGAATGGATCGGACGAGAGCACATAGGAAATCGGGCCGGCCAGAACGATGATGTGCTCGGCGGTTTCCTCGATCTGCCGCATGCGTTCGAAATAACTCACCGCCGAGGCGATGTATTCGACGCCGACGCCGAGCAGGGTCGGCACCGAGACCTGCAGCAGGTCGGCGAGGTTCTCCAGCGTTTCGATCTTGGCGACTTCGCCCTTCTCGAAGCGGTAGAGCGCGGTACGCGAAATGCCGAGTTTCTGCGCGATCTCCTCGGCCGACAAACCGGAGCCGAGACGGAACGCTTTCAGGCGGTTGCCGATATCGTCGAAGCGCAGCGGCAAGGCTTGCTCCCGCTCACTGCTGGCGGCGAGGAGGTTGAAACAGAACCGCGTCACGGACGGGTTCAGGATTACGGGAACAATCCCTCACCGCGCGCCTCGCGATCAAGCCGGAATGCGCTCCGCCGATCCTCGCGGCGCGGGAACAGGTGATTTTTGCAGCCGCTTCGCCGCATCGAGCGCGGCGATGACGATGTTCTGGTAGCCGGTGCAGCGGCACAGATTACCCGAAATGCCGATGCGCACTTCTTGCTCGGTCGGATCGGGATTATCGCGCAGAAGCTCGATCAGGGTCGTCAGGATTCCCGGCGTGCAGAAGCCGCATTGCAGGCCGTGATTGTCGCGGAACGCCTCCTGCAGCGGGTGCAGCGTGTCGGCATTCGGCGCGATGCCTTCGACGGTGAGAATTTCGTGGCCGTCGGCTTGCACCGCAAGCATCAGGCAGGAGCGCGCCGAGTGGCCGTCGAGCAAAATCGTGCAGGCGCCGCACACGCCGTGCTCGCAGCCGAGATGCGTGCCGGTGAGCCCGAGTTGATGACGGATGAAATCGGCGAGCGTCACCCGCACCGGCACGGTCTCTTCGTAGCGCGTACCGTTGACCGTGACCGTGATCTTGCGCGTCTCGCTCATGCCCGCTTCCCTTCCGCGATGCGTTCGTGCGCCTTGAGCAACGCGCGGCGCGGCAGCACCGTCGCCAGTTGCTGGCGGTAGGACGCCGGCGCGTGGATGTCTTCGATCGCTTCGCACTTGCGCAAACTCTCGCAGATTTCGCGCATGCGCTTCTCTTCGATCACCTCGCCGATCAGCGCCTTTTCGACCTCGCGTGCGCGCACCGGCGCGGGCCCCATGCCGCCGAGCGTCACCGAGGCGCGCGTCACCTTGCCATTTGAGTCCTCTTCGATCAGGACGGCCGCCGACACGATGGCAAAATCGCCGTGCCGCCGAGAGAATTCGATGAAGGCGTAGCCATGTCCCTTTGGCCAGCACGGGAAGGTCGCCCCGGTGACCAACTCGTCGGGCTCGATCGCCGGCGTCATATAGGCCACGGGAAACGAAGCAAAATCGATGCTGCGCGTGCCGCTCTTGCCCACCACCGTGACCTTGGCGTCGAACGCGGCGGCGAGCGTCACCAGCTCGGCGGCCGGATCGAGATGGCAGAGCGAGCCGCCGAGCGTGCCGCGGTTACGGGTCTGGCGGTGGCCGACCTGACGGATCGCCTCGTGCATCAGCGGGCTACGCTCGCGCACCGCGTCGGAAAATTCGATCTCGCGCTGCCGCGTCATGGCGCCGATCTCGATCGCCCCATTGGCGCGAATATAGCTCAGTCCCTCGACACGGTTGAGATCGATGATGTGGTCCGGCAGCACGAAGCGCATGTTGAGCATCGGCATCAGCGACTGCCCGCCGGCCAACAGCTTGGCATTCTCGAGTGAGCCGAGCAGGCTGACCGCATCGGCGACCGTTCGCGGATCGTGATAGGAAAAGGGTGGTGGTTTCATGCCGGGCTGCTTTGTTCCGCTGCGTGTGGTCTTTTGACTCTGTGCCGAAAACTGTGCATCAGTCCAAAAACGTACACCAATCCCAAACTTGATACCAGTGGAGCGGATTTGACATTCGCCCCGCACCTGGCCGTAAACTCCGAAGGCGAATGTCAAATCCAAAGCTCCACTGGAATTCAATGAGTGCTAGTGGTCCTTTGATTCTGACATTCGCATGAGGGCATGCCGAAACTGCATGCGAATGTCAGAATCGGACCACTAGCTGATGAAACCTGCGGCGTTTCGCTATCACGCGCCGAAAACCGTCGACGAGGCGGTGGCGATGCTTGCCGAACTGGCGCCGCAGGACGGCCGCGTGCTGGCCGGCGGCCAGAGCCTGGTGCCGACCATGGCGTTCCGGCTGGCGAAGCCGGCCCACCTGATCGATATCAATGGCGTTGAGGCGCTCAACCGTTTGGCGGTTGAAGGCGGCAAGCTGGTCATTGGCGCGTGCGTGCGCCATGCGGCATTCCACCGACCGGTCTGCGATGGTCCGCTCGGCAAGCTTTTGAGCGAGGTCGTTCGCCATATCGCGCATTTTCCGATCCGCAATCGCGGCACGTTCTGCGGCAGCCTCGCCCATGCCGACCCGGCGTCCGAATGGGCGCTGGTGCTGGCGGCGCTTGACGGTGAGGTTTTGGGGAAGAGCGCGCGCGGCGAGCGAGTCGTTGCGGCGCGCGACTTCTTCCAGGGCATCATGACGACGGCTCTGAGCGACGACGAACTGCTCGCCGAAGCACGTCTGCCGGTGCTCGCTGCCGGCACACGCTGCGGCTTCTACGAGTTCAACCGGCGCGCCGGCGATTTCGCGCTGGCTGCGGCACTCGCCACCTATCGCATCGAGGGCGGCAAGATCGTCGAGCCGCGCGTCGCCCTCGGCGGCGTCGAGGTCAGTCCGCGGCGCATCGCCGAGGCCGAGCGCGCGCTTGCCGGCGCCGAGCCGGGCGACACGGCATTTCGCGCGGCCGCCGCCGCGGCAGCCGCCGTGGTCGATCCGATGGAAGACATCGTCAACACCGCCGAATTCCGCCGCGACCTCGTGCTTGCGGTGACGCGCCGGGCGCTCGAACGCGCGGCGAAATGAGCGCGAAACAAAAGGCCTGGATCGGGCAATCGGTCGAGCGGCTGGAAGACCCGCCGCTGGTTACCGGCCGCGGCGAGTTTGCCGGCGACATCAACTTTCCGCATCAGCTCTCGATGCGTATCGCGCGCTCCGCGCATGCGCACGGCCGCATCGTGTCGGTCGACACGTCGGCCGCGCGCGCACTGCCCGGCGTGTTCGCCGTGTGGACCTCAGCCGACGTCGCCGATGTGCCGCCGATCGATTTCCGCGAGGGCTCGATCCCGGCACTCGATCCGTACCGCCAGCCGATCCTGGCAAATGGCAAGGTGCGCTATGTCGGCGACCCGGTCGCCGCCGTATTTGCGACCGACCCCTACATCGCCGAGGACGCCGCCGATCTGGTCGAAATCGAAATCGAGGAATTGCCGCCGGTATTGGATGCGCAAGCGCCGCTGTTTGAGTTTTCTCCCGGATATCTCAGCGAGCCGACCATCATCCGGCAGGGTTACGGCGACGTCGATGCCGTGTTCCGCACCGCGCCGCATGTGGTCGAGCTTGAACTCGCCGTCGGCCGGCATTCCGGCGTGCCGCTGGAGACGCGCGGCGCGATCGGTCACTACAACGCCGCGCGGGGTATTTTGGAGCTGCACGGCGCCGCCAAGGTGCCGCACCGCAATCAGGAACTGCTGGCCCGCATGCTGCAGATTCCGCCGAGTTCGGTGCATGTGTACGAATCCCATGTCGGCGGCGGCTTCGGCATTCGCGGCGAGATGTATCCAGAGGATTTTCTCGTCTGCGTCGCCGCCAAGAAATTCAATCGACCGGTGAAATGGATCGAGGACCGTCGCGAGCACCTGATCGCCGCCAATCATTCGCGCCAGCAACTGCACAAAATTCGCGCCGCCATTGATGGCGACGGCGTGATTCTCGCCATCGACGACACCTATTTCCACGACCAGGGCGCGTACATCCGCACCCACGCAACGCGCGTCGTGCACATGACGGCCGGTATTCTGCCGGGCCCTATCGCGTCCCGGCCTACCGCGCGGTCGGCCATTTCCGCCTCACCAACAAGACGCCGGCCGCGACCTACCGGGCGCCCGGCCGTTACGAGACCACATTCGTGCGCGAGCGCATGCTCGATGCGATCGCAGCGAAACTTGGTATCGACCGCATCGAAGTGCGCCGCCGCAACGCCATCACCACGGCGGAACTGCCCTACGAGCGGCCGCTCGAAGCGCTCGGCGAATCCATCTTTATGGATACCGGCGATTACATCGGGCTGGTCGACAAGCAGCTCGCGCGGATCGACTGGCAAAAGCTCAACGCCGACGTGAAGCGCCGCAAGGCCGCCGGCGAACTGGTCGGCATCGGCGTCGCCTTGTTCATCGAGAAGAGCGGGCTCGGTCCGGCCGACGGCGTGAGAATTTCGGTCGACACATCGGGCGCGGTCGAAGTGGTGACTGGCGGCGCTTCGCTCGGCCAGGGTTTTGAGACCGTGATGGCGCAGGTCGCCGCCGATGGGCTCGGCGTCGATTACAAAAAGTGCCGCGTCATCCACGGCCAGACCGACCGCATTGCCTTCGGCATCGGCGCCCACGCCTCGCGCGCCACGGTGATGACCGCGTCGGCGACGCATATCGCGGCGCTCAATGTGCGCAAGAAGGCGCTCGAAGTCGCCGGCGAACTCTTGCAAGCGGCGCCCGACACGCTCGACATCATCAACGGCGAAGTGGTGCGCAGGGACCAGAACGGCGGCCCATCGATCGGCCTTGGCACAATTGCCCAGCACCTTGCGCCGACATCGAAGACGCTGGGCGAGCGCGATCCCGGGCTCTCGGCCGAAGGCTGGTTCCGCGTCGACCACCAAGTCTATCCGTATGGCAGCCACATCGCGGTGGTCCGCGTCGACGCGGAAACCGGCGGCGTCACCGTCGAGCGCTATTTCATCGCCTACGACATCGGCCGCGCCATCAACCCGGCGCTGGTCGAGGCGCAAATCGTCGGCGGCTACGCGCAGGGGCTGGGCGGCGCGCTGCTGGAGGAGTTCACCTACAACGAGCGCGGCGATCCGCTCGCCGTCACCTTTGCCGATTACCTCTTGCCGGCCATGCACGAGACCACACTGCCCGACGTCCTGCTGCGCGAGGACTATGCGACCCCGCGTAATCCACTCGGCATCAAGGGCGCCGGCGAAAGCGGCATCACCGGCGTCGGCGCCGCCATCGCATCGGCGATCGACGACGCCATCGGCATGCCGGGCGCGGTGACGCAGATCCCGGTGACGCCGCAGCGGCTGAAGCAGATCTTGAGCAAGCGCAGCTCCTCGTACCGCGAGCAAGCCTAACAGCTGCAGCGAGACCGCTACCAAGAACCTTCGCCCACGTTGCGGCACGGACTGACTAAGGCATCCTCGCCACAATCGCCCAGATCATTTATTGTTGTTGCGCCCGGAGCTAAAAAGCTCGGTGCCGTTTTTGAACGGCGAAGACGTTTTTCAAGGCTGTCCGAGATCGCCTGGCTCGGCCACAGGCGACTTGAGGGTCGACGGATGCAGCGGTGGTTCCTGAGCTATAATTCGCGAGATTTCACCCTCGTGGACGGCCTGCAAAATGCGCTGAAGCGCAAGGACCCGGATGCGCAAATCTTCTTCGCACCGAAGAGCCTGCGCGCCGGCGGCTATTGGTTGCCGTCGCTCGCCGAGGAGATCGCGGACGCGACCGCGTTCGCTCTGATCGTTGGCGAGAACGGCCTCGGTCCGTGGCAGGTCATGGAATATTACGAGGCGCTCGACCGACGGGTGAAGTCGCCTGATTTCCCCGTCGTGCTGGTACTGCTCGAAGGCCAGCCTGCGCCGGGTCTTGCCGTTCCTGCGTCAGCTTCACTGGATCATGACCCCGGATCCAGGATCGGACCAGACGGCGGCACGGCTCGTTGATGCCGGCGCCGGCGGTGGCACGCGCCCTGGCGAGTTGTGGCGTCTACACCTCGCCCTATCGGGCCTCGCCGCGATGACCGAGGCGGACAGCGATTTCTTCTTCGGCCGCCAGCACGAGACCCAGCGAGGTCCTCGCCGCTCTCGGCCAGCGCACCGGACCGGCTGCCCGTCTTGCTCGGCAACTCCGGCGTCGGCAAATCCTCGCTGGCACAGGCCGGTGTGCTTGCGGCCCTGAAACGGCAGGCATTGCCCGACAATTCAGGCTCCAGGCGCTGCTTGGCCGCAGGCCTTCCACGACAGCCGCCGCTGGTGCTTCCTGACCTTGAAGCCGGGGGCCGAGCCGCTCAAAGCGCTGGTCGAGCCTTTCCTCGACACTTGGCAGTTCGCGGCCACCGATCCCGAGCGCGTCAGCCCGGCAGAATGGATGGATCGAAATTCTGCGCGATAAGAAAGGCACGCTGCACGATCTGCTCGATGCCACGGAACGGCGCTACCAGGAGCTCAATCAGACCAAGCCGCCGGCCTTCTTCGTTTACGTCGATCAAGGCGAAGAGCTCTACGTGCGGTCCGAGGAAAGTCAGCGCCGGCGTTTTTCGACGCTGCTGGCCCAGGGCCTCAGCGATCCGCGGCTGCGCGCGCTGATGAGCCTGCGCGCGGATTTCCTCGGCGCGTTGCAGAACGATCCGCCCCTTTACGAGGCGCACGAGAAGATCGACGTGCCCCCGCTGCGCGAGACAGAGCTGCACGAGGCGGTGAGCCGGCCGGCTGCAGCTGCTTTCTGCGCGCTTCGAGACCGAAGGGCTGGCCGCCGATATCGCGCGGCGGACAGCGGAGAGTCCGCCAAGGATGCCGGCGCGCTGCCGCTTCTTTCGTATCTCTCTCGACGATATGTGGACGCCGATGATCAAGCGCGGCGACGGCGTACTGCGCTTGCCGGCGCAGGCCATGGAGCTCGGCGGCGTGCTCGCCGATCGCGCCAACGCTTTTCTGGCGCGCTATCCCAAGGCTGAGGAGACAGCTCCGGCGCGTGCTGACGCTCAAGCTCGCGACGGTGCGCGAGGACGGCGAGCCGACGCGGCGGCTCGCGCCGGCGTTCGGAATTCACCGACGAGGAATGGCGTCTCGTCAGCGAGCTTGCCGACCATCCGCATCGGTTGTTCGTGACAGCAACGCCGGAGGCGGAGAAACCTACGCCGAAGTGGCGCATGAAGCGATCTTCCGGCGCTGGGACAAGCTGCGCGAATGGATCGCTGCCGAACGCGAATTCCTGGTCTGGAAGAGCAAGCTCGAAGGCGCGCGGCGTAGCTGGGAGCAATCTCCGGAGAGCTCACACAACGACGCGCTGCTGATGGGCCTCGCGCTGGCGCAGGCACAGAGCTGGCTCGCCAGGCGTGCCGAAGACCTCCCGGCAGTCGACCGGGAATTCATCGATCGCAGCATGCGGCGTGAGGCCCTGGAAAGGCAGCAAAAGAGGCGCTTCGCCGCCGCGTATTCGGGACCGCGATTGCTGCGCTCGTCGCGGTGAGCGCCCTCGCGACTATTCTCATTCTTCCAATGGCGTGACGCGGTGAGTCAAAAAATCGAAGCCGTCAAGCAGCAGCAGGTCGCCCAGCAAGAGCGCGATCGCGCGCAACACGCGGTCGAGACATTCCTGTATCGGCTCTTTACAGAATCGGGTAGGCGGAGATCGCGCCCTCGCGGACCTGGACGACGCGATCAAGCTCAATCCGGCCGATACGACGAACTACTTTTTTGCGCGCGATGCTTTACGTGACACGGAAGAACGCGGACCACGCCATCGCAGATTTGAGCCGCGTCATCGAGATCGACCCCACCGCCGTCGGCGCATATCTCACGCGCGCCTCCGAGTACGCCACCAAGAATGACTACGACCACGAGATTGCCGACCTCGATCAGGTCATCGAACTCGATCCCGATTTGTTCGCCGGCTATTTGTCCCGCGCCGCGGCGTATGAAGGCAAGAAAGACTTTGATCGCGCCATCGCGGATTACAATCAGACCTTGAAGATCGATCCGAAAAACAGCATGGCCTTCAACGGCCGCGGCTTCGATTATTACAACAAAAAGGACTACGACCGCGCACTCGCCGACTACGACCAGGCAATTCAGATCAATCCACGGTTCGCGCTCGCTTACAACAATCGAGGCAATGCCTATTTTGACAAGAAGGATTACGACCGGGCGCTTGCCGACTATTCACAGGCGATCGTCCTCGATCCCAACAACGACAGCAGCTATTACTGGTACGACAATCGCGGAAACGTCTATTACGCCACGCGCGACTACGATCGGGCGATTGCCGACTATGGCGAAGCGATCCGGCACAATCCGCAATTCGCGCTCGCCTACGCCCATCGTGGCTCTGCATTTTTGTTCATGAAGAATGACAACGATGGAGCCATTACCGACTATTCCCAGGCAATCGCCCTCGATCCAAATAACGAAAACAACTATTTCTGGTACAACAATCGGGGCCTGGCCCATTACAACAACGACGATTACAAAGCAGCGCTTGCAGACTACGGCACTGCGATCCGGCTAAATCCGAAATTAGCGCTCGCCTATGTGAACCGAAGCGAGACATATACAGCCCAAAACGACTTCGACCTCGCCATTGCCGACGCGAGCGAGGCTCTCAAAGTCGATCCTAACAATGCTCAAGCCTTTAACGATCGCTGCTGGGCGCGCGCGGCGGCCAACCGCGATTTGCCGGATGCCGTGAAGGACTGCGAACAAGCGATTCGCATATCGCCGAACTATTCCGCTGCGTTTGAAAACCGCGGCTTCGCATATCTGCGCCTTGGTCAAATCGACAAGGCCATTGCCGATTTCGATGCCGTGTTGAAAGCCGACCCGCAGAATGCCGATGCGCTCTACGGCCGCGGCGTGGCGAAGGCGAAGAACGGCGACCAGTCCGGCTCCGGGGCTGACATCGCGGCCGCAAAGGCGAAGAACAGCGATGCGGTGAGCGAGCTGGCAGAGTTAGGCTTCAAATAGCGGCGCTTCGCGCCGCGAAAGCGGCATCCCCGGGGTCGGCGCCGCGATGGTGTCCGCCATCGGGGCGATCGGCGGGCGGGAGCGCAGATCGGATACCGCCACGGCCGCGCCTGACGGGGTGTTACCGACCCTGACGGGACGACCCCGGAATTGCCCGGCTGCAAATTTGGCATCTTTACCGTGGTAAGAGTTGTGCGCTGCACAAATTAGCAGCAGGACTTGCTTTATTCAGGTGCATCGTGAGAATAAACAACAAATAACCTCCGGGGCGATGAGGGTCATGTCAGCTCTGCGATCACTTGCCGGTGCCTGCGCACTGCTCTTTTTGCTCCCGGCCGCCGGCGCAATCGCCGCCGAACCGGGCAAAGTGGCGGCGCTCGCGGCTGAGCCCGGGAAAGTCGCTCCGGGACCCGGAAAAGTGTCGTTCTACTTCGCCGCGCACGAAGACGATTGGCAATTGTTCATGAACCCGAACGCCTTCAACGACGTGACGGGTGGCTCACGCAAGACTGTTTTCATTCACGTCACGGCCGGCGATGCCGGGCTGGGAGCCGGTTCGGGCGGCCGCAAACATCCGTTTTATCTGGCGCGCGAAAACGGCGCCCTCCAAGCCATTCGGTTCATGGTGGACGCCGACAAGACCCCCATCAAGGATTCGGAAGGCCCGGTAAGCTTCGACGGCCACTCCATCTATCGGGTGCGCTACGGCAATGCCGTCAGTTATTTTCTGCGGTTGCCCGACGGGGGATCCGGCACGGGCTTTGAAGGCACCGGCTTCCAGTCGCTCAAGCGATTCGCCAACGGCGATATTGGGGCAATGTCCGCGGTCGACGGCTCGACCAGCTATCAGGGCTGGCAAGACCTCGTCACCACGGTGCAGCACATCGTCAGCTTCGAGCGTGGCCGCTCGCCGCTTGCGCAGATTAATATCGCCGACCTCGACCCCGGCATTAACGCCCGCGATCATGCCGATCACCTCGCGACCGCCAAGCTGGCGCTCGACGCGGTCAAAGACATGAGCTGCGTGAATCGCGCCTCCTATGTCGACTATGCCAGCGCCAAATTGCCCCCGAACCTGAACGCGCAAGACCGCGATTTGAAGAGTGCGGTATTCGCGGTGACGCTCGACGGCGTCATCGATTTTGACCATCGCACCGCATGGCACCACTACGACGGGTTCTACAGCGGACGACAGTATTTTCGGGTCCAGCAGGCCAGCGGCGACTGCACGCGCGGCCCCGCCGTCGCCGGGCAGCCTTAAAGCGCCAACCCGAAAAGCCATTCTCCGGCTTGATCCGAGAATGGCCCCATATTTTCGGAAAATTTATGCGCCAACGCGGCGTGCCGAACGCGGATTTCGTGCGGACATAATTTCGAAAGACAACCCTCCGGCCGACTTGATTCGGACTTGAACGTTTTCGGAAAATTTACGCGCAGCGGCGAGCGTCAGGCCGACGCCATCGCGCATATTTGACTTCGCACACCTGGATTTGATTTGCCGCAAGGCGGAACGTCCGTGCTTCGAACATATTTAACCAACATCATGCAGGGTAACGCTGGCACGCGTTGTGCAAGTTAGTGCCCGCCCACGTCGAAGCATCGCAGCCATCTATTCCCCGCCCCATGCGCCACGTCGATCTCTCACAGATTTTGCAACCCCGCCGCATCGGGTCGATCGATGCGCTGCGCGGCATCAACCTGTTCTGGTTGTTCGGCGTTAACGGCGCCGCGGCCGCGCTGGCCCAAATGACCAGCGGCAAAGGCCCGACTGTCAGCGCTGTCGGCAACTTCGTCGGCAGCCAGTTCGTTCACGTCCCCTGGCAAGGCCTGCATTTTTACGACCTCATTTTCCCGCTGTTCATTTTCGTCACCGGCCTTTCCATCGTGCTTTCGCTGCCCCGCCTGGTCGAACGCGAAGGCGAGACCAAGGCCCATTGGCGGGTGGTGCGCCGGTCGCTGTTGCTGTTCGCGCTGGGCTTGATCGCCTCTGGCGGTATCAGCCAACATTGGCCGGACGTACGGCTGCTCGGTGTGCTGCAGCGCATAGCAATCTGCTACTTCTTCACCTCGGTCCTGTTCCTGAATTTCAATCTGCGCGGCATGATCGCCGCCTTCGTCGCGCTGCTTGTCGGCTACTGGGCCATCATGACGTTCGTCCCCGTCCCTGGCATCGGCGCCGGCTCATTCGCCGCCGACACCAACTTGGCGAATTGGATCGATCGCAATTACCTGCCCGGAAAGCTTTATGACTTCACCCGTGACCCGGAAGGCATGCTGAGCACGTTGCCGGCGATCGGCACCTGTCTGCTCGGCGTCTTCGCCGGACTCTTCATGCGGGACAGTCAGGTTTCTCCGCAGCGCAAGACGTTGTGGCTGGCCGCGGCCGGCAGCGCCTTGCTCGCTGCGGGCTATCTCTGGGCGCTGCAATTTCCGGTCATCAAGGCGATCTGGACGTCGTCATACGTGCTCGTCACCGGCGGCTACAGCGTGCTTCTGCTGGCGATCCTGCATCAGATCGTCGATGTGTGGGGTGCACGGCGCTGGGCCACGGTGTTCACCTGGATCGGCGCGAACGCCATTGCGCTTTATTTCCTCAACGAGCTCTTGAGCTACCAGAATGTCGCCGCACGGATCGTCGGCGCCGATATCTCTTCCTGGCTGGATCGCAGTGTGGCGCCCGGAACCGGCGATTTCGTCATCGCTGTACTGGCGCTCAGCTTCGCTGTGATGCTGGCGCGCTACCTATATACCCGCAAGATTTTCGTTCGGGTCTGATTACTGCTGCCCCATCCCGGCGGCATGATGGCCGCCATTCGGTTCCAATCCCAGTCATCCCGGCAGGCCCGTTGACGGCCAAGGCCCGGTACTGCAAAATCCCGCGTAGATTGCGCTCGGGATCAAACTCAGTCGGCAATGCGGCGATTACGAACCATAGCTGGCTTTATCCGCGTGCTGATTGGCCTGTTCCTGGTCGCTCAGTTCTCGGGGGTCGTGTCGTCGCCGCTGGCTGGAGCGCCCGGCTTTGCTATGACTGGCGAATCTCACCAGCATCATCCGCATATGCAAATGCATGGTCCGATCGATGCGACGCCCGTTACGCATCACAGCGACCAGGACGGCGACAATTGCTGTGCGCTGCACGCTTTTTTCGCGGGCATCCTTCCCGGCGTGGTCATGGTCGAAACCGTGAATGCTCCCGGGCAGCGGATCGTTGCCACCCTGAACGACCTCGGCCTAGGCGTAGATCCCGGCCGCCTCGATCGTCCTCCACGACCTTTTGCATCAATCTGACTCGGGTTGCGCCTTCTGCAGCCGCGGCGGCGCGCTCATTGGGTTGCGCATGAGGTTTGGAGATCATGCTCGGACAAAGCCGGTTTGTCCGCAGATTTCGCCTGTGGGCTGTTCCACGCATGGCGCCCGCCATGCTGGCGAGCGCGCTCGCGGGCTGCGCGTCGTTTTCGTCCGACGCGGGAATGGGCGGGGTCAATAGTGTCGTCGCGCCGCAATTGGGCACGGCAGCACTGAAGGTTGGAAGCGGCGAAACGACGGCGAATGCTGCCGCGCAAACCCGAGCATTGCTGAGAACGCCGCTATCGGCAGAAGCAGCGGTGCGTATTGCGCTCCTGAACAACAAGGGGCTGCAAGCGTCCTATAACGGGCTCGGCATTGCCGAGGCGGTCATGGTCGAGGCCAGCCTGCCACCGAGCCCAACAATTTCACTCAGCCGCATAGCGACACCGGTCGAACTCGACATCGAGAGCCGGATCGTCGCCGACATTCTCGCGCTGGCGACCTTGCCGGCGCGTACTGAAATCGCGGCTGACAAGTTCCGACAAGCGCAACTGCGCGCAGCAGAAGAGACTCTGAGGCTCGCCGCCGCAACCCGGCGCCGCTATTACCGCGCCGTCGCGGCCGTCGAAATCGTGGCCGAGTTTGGCCGGGCGGCTGCTGCGGCCGAAACGACAGCGAAGCTCGCCGGAGAGCTTGGCGCGACCGGCGCCGTGAACAAGCTCGATCAGGCGCGCGAAAATGCATTCCACGCCGATGTCGTCACGCAGCTTGATGCAGCGCGGCAGGACGCTGCAACCGCGCGTGAACGGCTCGTTCGTGCCATGGGACTTTCTGACGACAATCTCGGATTCAAGCTGCCGCAATCCTTGCCGGCAGTGCCGAAGCGACCGCGAGCGCTTGTCGCAGTGGAGACTGACGCCCTCAGGCGCCGCGTCGACTTGCAGATCGCGCGTCTCGAAGCGGACACCATTGCCAAATCATACCGCCTGACGAACGCGACCCGCTTCATCAACCTGCTTGAAGTCGCGGGCGTGTCTCGGACTCAGCGTGACGCGAGTGGTGCTCAAGGAACCGGTGGGGGCGGCGAGATCGACTTTCAGATTCCGATTTATGATTTCGGCGAAGCGCGCCTTCGAGAGGTCGGCGAAACCTACATGCAAGCCATCAATCGTTTGCGCGAAAAAGCGGTCAACGTGCGCTCGGAGGCACGTGAGGCGTACCAAGCCTATCGTTCCCGCTACGACATCGCCGAGCACTTCCGCAGGGACGTGCTGCCGCTGCGCAAGACCATCTCCGACGAGACCATGCTGCGCTATGGCGCGATGCAGATCGACGTGTTCGCATTGCTGAGCGAGGCGCGACAGCGCATTGCCGCCAATATCGCCGCAACCGAAGCGCAGAGGGGACTTCTGGCTGGCCGATTGCGGTCTCGATGCCGCGATCTCCGGCGGCGGCGATGACAATGGCGACCGCGCCCCGGCTGCGACCGGCTCCGCGGAACCCAGATAAACGGGTAGACGTGCCCAGACATAGCGAGGAGACCAGCGATGTTGACGCGAAGAGGTGTGGTAGGCGCTGCCGTGCTTGCCGGTGCAAGCGCGGTGAGCGGTCGAGCACAGGCGGCGAGCCTCCCCGAGACGCCAACGACCAAGACCACGACGATGCAGCCGCCGCTGTTTCCGAAGAGCGGACCGGACTATCAGCCGGTCGTGACGCTCAATGGCTGGACGCTGCCGTGGCGCACGAACGGCGAATGGAAGGAATTTCATCTGATCGCCGAGCCCGTGCTGCGCGAGTTTGCGCCCGGCATGACAGCGCATCTGTGGGGTTATAACGGCCAGTCGCCGGGGCCGACGATCGAAACGGTCGAAGGGGACAAGGTCCGGATTTTTGTCACCAACAAGCTCCCCGAGCACACGACAGTGCATTGGCATGGGCTACTCCTGCCAAACGGGATGGACGGCGTCGGCGGTCTGACCCAGCCGCACATCGCTCCGGGCAAAACCTTCGTCTATGAGTTCGAGATCAAGCAGAGCGGCACCTTCATGTACCATCCGCATTCCGACGAGATGGTGCAGATGGCGATGGGCATGATGGGGATGTTCATCGTTCACCCGCGCGACCCAAAATTCCGGCGTGTCGACCGCGACTTCGTTTTCATGATGAGCGCATATGCCATCGAGCCGGGCGCTTCGTTGCCGCGCGTCTCGGAGATGACCGACTTCAACATGTGGACTTGGAATGGCCGTGTATTCCCCGGGATTGACACGCTGACCACGCGGCTCGGCGACCGCGTCCGCGTCCGCATGGCCAATCTGACGATGACCAATCATCCGATCCATCTCCACGGCCACCATTTCGTTGTGACGTGCACGGACGGCGGATGGGTTCCCGACAGCGCACAGCGGCCGGAAACGACGGTCGACGTTCCGGTCGGCGCGATCCGCGCATTTGATGTTGTGACCGACGCTCCGGGAGACTGGGCATTCCACTGCCACAAATCGCATCACACCATGAACGCCATGGGACACGACACGCGAAATTTCATCGGCGCAGATCAAAAATCGCTGACGAAAGCCGTCCGCAGCGTCGTTCCGGACTACATGCCGATGGGCTCGGCCGGGATGGCCGAGATGGGCGCAATGGAGATGCCGATGCCGGACAATACCTTGCCGATGATGACGGGCTTCGGCCAGTTCGGCCCAATTGAAATGGGCGGCATGTTCACCGTCATGAAGGTGCGTGAAGGCATCGCCGCCAACGATTACCGCGATCCCGGGCCGTACAAAATCCCCCGGGCAGCGTTGCCTACGAGTTCAAAGGCACACTGGCCGAACCACCGCGTCGCTCGTGAGCCATCCATCGAAAGTCAAACTACGACAAATCAGGACAGATGCGGAGGAATGAACATGCGAACAATATCAGCGCTCATCGTCGCTGCCCTCCTGACGTTCGGGGGCCAAGTGTCGCTCGCGCAATCGCCGATGGTTTCCGGTCAGGTCATCAAAGTGGACCCGGCAGCGAAGAAAATCACGATCAAGCATGGACCGATTCCACAGCTCGATATGGATGAACCTATGACCATGGTTTATGCCGTATCCGACCCGAACTTGCTGAACGCCGTAAAGACCGGCGACAAAATCCAATTCGAGGCGGAGCAGATCAACGGTCAATACACTGTCATGAAAATCGAAAAGGCAAAATGACGCTGCGTAACTATCGCCGCAACATCGAGGGAAAATTAATATGCAAATCCGTCACGGCATCATCGCACTTGTGCTATCGCTGGCGCCTTTGCTGGCGGAACAACTCCCGGCATCGGCGCACGCCCAACTTCGCAGCGCCACTCCGGCAGTAGGCGGGACGGCAGCCTCCTCCCCTGCCGAAGTCTTGGTGAATTTCAGCGAGCCATTGGAGGCGGCGTTCAGCACCCTCATCGTTCGTGATGCGGTCGGCAAACGGGTCGATAAGGCCGACGCGCACTTCGACCCCAACGACCGCAAGACGATGCATGTGTCTTTACCGCCGTTGAACAAGGGCATCTACATCGTCGAGTGGCGCGCACTAACGACGGACACGCACCGGACCGAGGGCGCCTTCATCTTTCGGGTTGGCAAATAAAAGCGGCCGCGCCGCTCGGATATCGCGATGGACGATCCATTCATTTGGGTGCGTGCAATCCACTTTGCCGCGACGATCCTGGTGGCCGGAACCCTATGGTTTGGCGCGTTCATCGCCGAACCGGCATTCCGGAAAGTGGATCACAGCACCAAGCCCGTCGCGGTCGCCATCGCGAACGTTCGCGTTCGACTGAGATGGCTTGCGTGGCTCTGCTTGACCGTTGCGTTGATATCCGGCGTTGCGTGGCTTTTGTTCGTGGCTGTGCAAATGGCCGATCTGCCGTTGGCGGATGTCTTCGCCGATACGGCTTTGAGAACCGTCATAACCCAGACCGGCTTTGGGTATGCCTGGCTTGTTCGTCTGGTGCTGGCGGGACTTGTTGCAATCTCCCTCCGTTTGACCAGCCCTCAGATGACCGCGCTCTTTTGGAACACGGCTTTAATGGTCAGTCTCACCGCGGCGCTTGTCGGAACCTTGGCGTGGTCCAGACATGCGGCGGCAGGAACCGGCCTCTCTGGCACAGTGCAGCTCGCGTCCGACATACTGCACCTCTTGGCAGCCGCGGCGTGGCTCGGCGGCCTGCTGCCGCTTGCAATAACGCTGCAGGCGACGGTGCACGGGTCCGAGCATTTGTCGGCGGTTGCGGGCGAAGTGGTCGCGAGATTTTCAATTCTCGGCATCGTGAGCGTCGGCACGCTGCTGGCCACGGGCCTTGTGAACGGCTGGATGCTTGTCGGTAAAGTGGCCGCTCTGGTCGGCACGAATTACGGGCGAGTGCTTTGCGTGAAGCTTGCCCTTTTTCTTTGCATGGTGGCGATAGCAGGCGTCAATCGGCTGATCCTGACGCCTCGTCTGAGACACAAGCAGGGCGAAACCGCGCGGCGCACAGCGCGGCAGATCGAAAGGAACAGTCTGATTGAAGGTGCGCTCGGCGCGGCAATTCTGCTTATCGTCGGTCTGCTTGGTACGCTCCCGCCGGGCATAGAGTCGTAAGCGGTCCGCTTGGCCTAGCCGCCGTCCGCACTCATTTCGGCAGATAGGCTTCCGTGTAGAGCTTCGACATATCGACCGCGCCCGGAACAAGCTTCATCTCGACAAAAGACTGCTTCAAGGTCGAAAGCGATTCCGGATCGAACCGGCAGTCCTTGGTAAACATCCCGATCGTCAGATCGTATTCCCGCGACATGACGTTTTCGCTGAAATGGTTGACCGCGCTTTCGATCTTGACCGTCTCGGCCTTGTGCGCCCGCATGTAATCGACGGTCTCGATCCAGCCGGCGATGAAGGCGCGGATCGCGTCCGGATGGCTGGCGATCAGCTTGTTCGAAGCAAACAAAGCGCCCGAGCCGACGTTGCCCTCGAAAGCCGAGACCGGGGCGATAAGTCGGCCTTCCTTGGTTTCCTCGAATGAGAGGAACAGGGCCGTGGTGCTGATCACGGCGTCGACCAGATGGGCGCGCAGGCCGGCGCGGATCGGCGCCGGGCCGCCGCCGATCGCCACTGTCTTCACGCCGTTCGGCCCCCAGCCGAAATGCTGCGCCAGCTGGTGGCCGGACCAGTCGCTGAACGAGCCCGGGCTTGAGACGCCGATGGTCTTGCCTTTCAGATCCTCGAGCGTCTTGATCGGCGAATCCCACGGCACGCCGACGCCGAGAAACGGCGCCGGCCCGGTGCTCTCGCACACCGCGAGCATCGGCGCGCCCTTACCGACAAAAGCCATTTCGGTGCCGGCGCCATCGCCGATATCGATAGCGCCGGCGGTGAGGCCCTGCACCATTTTGCTGCCGCCGCCGAAATCGACGATCTTGAGATCGAGCCCGTGCTTTTTGAAAATGCCGAGCTTGTCGCCGACATTGACGGGAATAATGGCATCCGAGGTCGGATTGGCCTTGCCGACAATCAGCGTCGTTTGCGCGAAAGCCGGAACGGACACCGCCATGGCGAGAAACGCCGCAACAGCCGCAATGGCGCATGCGCCGCTGCGCCAAGTCGATACCAACATGAAGCTTCCTCCCACGCGCGCTTGATACCGCGCGCCCAATCCAGTCTTATTATACGAGGCGGCCGCAAAATAGCGACCTTCGGGGAGGAAGAATGGCCAATCTGCAACTCAGTCTCGCCATCACCAGCAATCCGCGCACCCAGCCGATCCTCGACGGGCGCGTCAAGCCGGACGGCATCGATTTCATCAAGACCGTGCTCGGCCCCGCGGAAATGTTCTGGCGGCAGCTCAGCTTCGCCGAATTCGACGTATCCGAAATATCGATGTCGGAGCTGATGATGATCCGAAGCCGGGGCGACGAGCGGTTCATCGGCATCCCTGTGTTCACCACCCGGCGCTTCTACCACACCGCAATGCTGGTGCGTAACAATGCCGGGATCGACGGCCCCACCGACCTCAAGGGCAAACGGATCGGCGTGCCGGAATATGTGCAGACAGCCGCGCTGTGGACCCGCGGTGTCCTTGAAAACGAGTTCGGCGTCGCGCCGCGCGACATGACTTTCTTCATGGAGCGGATACCCGAGCGCAGCCACGCCGGCGCGATCGGCTTTACGGCGCCGCCCGGCGTCACCATCAACCAGATTCCGCCGGAGAAGAGCATCGCCTCTATGATGTTGGCAGGCGAGCTGGATGCCTACATGGCGTATTTTCGCAAACATGGCGTCGACATGATCGATCGAAGCTACGTCGATCTTGAGGCTCATCCCGATATCAAGCCGCTGTTTGCTGACCCCGCTGCGGAGGCCGCCCGCTACTACAAGAAGACCGGCATCTATCCGATCAATCACGGTATGGCGATCAAGCGCGCGGTGTTCGAGCGCGAACCCTGGGTGGTGCTCAATATCATCAAAGCGTTCATTGCGGCGAACGACATCGCCGAGGCCGAGCGATCCGAACATGCCGCGTATCACTTCGAGACCGGGCTCGTGCCCGCGGACTATCGCAAGGCATTGGCGACGCGGCTGATTGCGCACGGGCTCAAGGCCAACCGTGCGGTGCTCGAAACCGCGGCAAAATTTTCAAATCAGCAGGGTCTGACACCGCGGGTCATGCCGATGGAAGAGCTGTTCGCCGCGAACGCGCTGGAATTGTAGCGGTGCCGGCAATCAATCTCCGAGCTGCGCGATGCCGGGCATGACATAAGTCGACACGTCGGACGAGCCGCGGAAATCGCCGAGCTGTCTGGCGGCGGCGACCAGCGCGCTCATCTTGCTCCTGGAGATCACTCCGGTGGGCTCGAAAAATGGCCGGCTTCTCAGAAAATCGTAAGTCTTGCCGATGACGTCGGGGCTGAGCTTGCTCGCCTCGACCATGATGTCGATCGATTCCTGCCGGTTCTTCGGATCGAGGAACCACTGGACGCTCTTGTTGTGCGCGTCCAGAAATCGCCGCAGCACATCTGAATTTTTCGATGCCCAATTCGTGTTGACGGCCGCCCCGGTGAACGGCAGGTCCTTGGCGTAGTCGGCGACCAATCCGAGGTTGTTGTAGCCCTTCTCTTCGGCGCTGAAGCTGAACGGCGGCAGCAAAATGGTGGCGTCGACCGCACCGGACATCAGCGCATTGAAACGCGCGCCAGTGGCGCCCGCATAGACGTAATCGAGCGAAGCCGGGTCGACATGGTGCGGCACCAGCATGCGCTCCACGTAGATCTTGGTGATCCCCGTGGGTGCGTCGACCATGACGGTCTTGCCGCGAAGATCCTCCAGTTTCTTGTCCTGCGCCTTGGCCTCGATCGCGTAGGGCGGAAGCTGGATTTCCAGGCGCACAAGACTGATCGGCGCGCCCTTGCTGATGGCGTAGAGCGGCTCGATGAGCGCCGCCGATACGGTGGCGTCGATCGAACCCGCGGCGAGTTGCTGCAGCACGGCGCCGCTCGATTGCGTGTGGATCAAATCGAGCTTCAGATGCTCGGCCGCGTAGTAGCCCTTTTTCAAGCCGATCAGCAGCGGCCAATGCGTCATGCTGATGGCGCCAACGAGCCCGATCTGGACCGTGTCATCGGCGCGTGCGGCCGGCGACAGCAACAGCACCAATGCCGTCAGAGCCGCCCGTGCGATGGTCGCATGACGCATTATTGTCTCCTCCCGAAAACGCCAAACCTGCATTCTTTTTGTTCGTGGCCGGCCCTGCAAGGCCCGCTGCAATCTCCAGCGATCCAGCGATCACCCTAGGCGTTCTTCCACGCCATGGGAAGCGATCGCTTGCTGGCTGAATGCGCCATGACCGAAACTCTTGCCATGACCGAAACTCTTGACCTCACCTATGGAGGCGGCTCAACAATGCGACGCTTGATTGCTGGAACGTGCGCCGCAATGTATTTTTCAGCCCAGGATTTGTGTTGCCCACAAGAAATCGATGTTTTGATTATAGATCCACGTTGTGGTTTGCGTGAGGACGATGCCGTGGGTGTTGCGCGCAAGCTCGGCAGCGGTGGCGATATCGCGCGCAGACGTAGCGAGCGGCGTGCCGCGGAATTCCGTCACCGAAACCTTGTCGTTGTAGCTGCCGGCGAGGAACACGGCGCTGGCGCAGAGGCCGAACAAGCAGGCGGCGACGACGCTCCATCCGATCGCAGGGTTAATGCGATCCTTAAACCGTCCCCAAAGGGCAACAAAGACAATCGGCAGCATCACCAGCGGTGAAGCGAAATAGCGCGGGAAGCCGTCGCCCGTCCAGCCGCTGATCGCATAGCCGATCGCAATGCCGGTCGCCCCCAGATAGGCGAGCAGCAGCCCCGGCGCTTGGCGTAAAACCGGGCGCAGCACGATCGCCAGAAACGCGCCGTCGGCGAGGATGAGCGCCACGACCGGCAAGGTGAGCGGCCATTGCGCCCTCTCCAGCGCCCACAGATGGCCGCCGGTTTGCGCGTAGAAATTGGCCATGACCGCAAAGCCCTGCCGATAGTCCGCGGGCGAAATCGCGTAGGAGAGCGCCATGGCCAGAGCGAGGCCAATGAAAAAGGCGGCGAACGCGATGCCCATTAGCCGCCGCGCCGATGTCAGCCACAATGAGAGGAACGAAGCGCCAAGCGTAGCGGCGGCGAAGGCGAGCGCCCACTCGTGCTTACCGAGTCCGGCCAGAACCCCTGCGGAGAGAAAGAACCAGCGCGCCGACCGGCGCTCGATGTCACCAAGCGCCAATAAGGTCGTGGCAGTCCCCAGCAGCAAGACGCCGACGCTGCCATCCACCTGCGGTTCGATCGAAGCGCCTACCGCCAGAGGCGACGTCAGCGACCAAAGGGTCACGCCGAGCGGTGCGATCGTGATGGCGGCGGACGGGTATTTGCCAGCCGACGTTGCGGCCCTGATGGTTAGCGCGATGAGGCCGGCGCTGCCCAAAAGAAAGATGATGGCAAAAGGCAGTCGTGCCGCGATGGTCAGCCGTTCGGGTGGCAAGCGTCCCAGGGCGTGATGAGGGGTGAACAGCCGGCCGACCCGTTCCAGGACGATGTAAGGCATCACGGTGCGATGGAACGATGAAAAGATCAGTTTGCCGTCGATGGAGCCGGCGATCTCGCGTGGCAGATGATCGGGCCCGAGCTCGGATGTCGGTGGATCGTTGAGGACAAGCGCGGCAAATTCACCTTCCTCGCCGGCCAGAATATCGGTCATGAAAGGCAGTCGCGCCGCCATAATGAGAACCAGTAGCACCACGGTCAAAAAAACTATGAACAAATACGGTCGACTGGAGGCGCCTCCCATCACGATTCCCAAACGCGTCGACAAAAGACATCGACGTGCGTACGCTTGCCTAAGGTAACGCCCAACGCCAACCCATTACCGCCGCGGCATAGTCGCGCGGGCGACATTCGCCAGCCAAACGTCACCCCGCCACCGCCGCCTCGTGCAGTGCGGACTCTTAGCGCTCGACGGCGTTCGGATCAGTAGAGTTCGTTTTGGTAATTGTCCGCGATGAACCGCCTCACTTCGCCGGCGAGGGCGGCCGATCGGACAGATAGGTGCTCAGATATTTGGTGATGGTGGCGGCGTCTTCGGGAAACAATTGCGCGCCGAACGCGACCATCAGCATCACGGTCTTGTGCCACTCGGCGGGACTTTGCCGCATGGTGGCGAACCGCGCCGCCGGATGACAGGCGCCGGCGCAATAGGCGATGACTTCGCTTTTGCCGTCACCGTCGGGCAGTTTGGCCGCGGCCGGATCGACGCGGCGCTGCGCCTGTGCGGCCGGAATCGCAGCGCCCATCAGTGCGGCAATCATGGCGGCGGCGAAAAGCTTCGGCATCATCATGATCGCGTCCGCCTAAACCTGTTTCGTCCGCCGTTCGGCGATCGAGTATTTCGGGTACCAGGTGGAATCCGCCAGGAGGCCGACTCGCTCGGCGACGACATCGATCACGAACGGCCGGCCGTCTTTCAGTTCCTTGATGCCGCGCGCCAGCGCCGGTGCGATCTCACCGGGCCGCGTCACGGTGGCGCCGTTGACATCGAAAGCCTTCGCGGCGGTCTCGAAGCTGACATCGGGATTGCCGAGATAGCTGCCCATGTCGAGCTTGGATTCCCGCAGCCGCGGCGCGATGGCGCTCACCCGCATACGGGTGTCGTTGAAGCTCCGATTATTGAACACGACGTAGAGCACCGGCGCTTCGAAGCGGCGCGCCGCCCACAGCGCCTCGATCTGCCCCATCAGAAAGGCGCCGTCGCCAACGAGGCACACCGTCTGCCGGTCGGGCTTCGCCATCTTGATGCCGATGGCAGCGCCGACCGACCAGCCGAGCCCGGAGCCGAGCGAGCGTCCGTACAACTCCTTCTTGCCCCGACCGAAGGTGAGCCAGGGCAGCACGCGCGGCATCGCCGAATTGAATTCGTGCGTGATGATGGCGTCAGGCTCAAGCTGGCGCTGCGCTTCCCGCGCGACGTGTTCCCAGGCGATCGGAATCTGGTCTTTGCGCTCCTCCGCCATGGCTTCGCGTGGTCTGCCAGACCTTGCGGTTGAACTCGGCCATGGCGTCGATGCGGTTCTTGGCCTTGGCTTTCGCCTCTGCGCTCATGCCGGACCGCACCGCCTCGAGCAAAGCCGCCGCGGTCTCTTTCACGTTGGCGACGATCGGCACCGTGTCGGCGGTCCAGCGGGCCACGTCATTGCCGACGCTGCGCGCCTCGATGATCTTCCAGTACGGCGACACCACCGGCGCGGCGCCTTCCTGATAGAGCATCGGACTGCCGATGTTGATCAGGACGTCGGCGCCCTCCAGCGAGCGAAAAGGCGTGAACGCGCGGTCGCTCTGCCCGACATAGAGCGGGTGATCGGTCGGGAAATCGGTGAACGGGCTGAGTCCCTGCACCACCTGCGTGCCGAGCGCTTCGGCAAGCTGTAGCACCTCGTCGTAGGCGTCGTCGCGATGCACGTCGAGACCGACCAGCATGATGGGCTTGCGCGCTTCGATAAGGATGCGCGCGGCCTGCTCGATGAGATGCGGATCGGGCTTGGTGCGGATCGGCACTGTGAACAGCTCACGCGGATAGATCTCGGCTTTGCCTTTGGCACTCGCCACGTTGGTCGGAATCGACAGAAATGTCGCGCCGCCCGGCGGCGTCGTGGAAATCCGCATGGCGTTGCGCAACAGTTCGGGAACACGGCTGGCCAGCGGCACCTCGAAACTCCAGCGCGTGAATTCCTTCGTCATGCCGACGAGGTCGTCGATCTCCTCGAAATTGTCGCGCCCGGTGCCCTCGGTCGATTTCGAGAACGACGACACGACCAGCGGGTCGCCGTCGCGCTTGGCGTTGAACATGTTGAGCATCTGGTTCGCCGTGCCGACGGTGCCGTGGACGTTGACGAAGGTCGGCTCATTGCTGGCGAGCGCATAGCCCGACGCCATGGCGGTGACGATGCCTTCCTCGGGGCCGAGGATCAGATGAATGTCGTTGTCGCCCACCATTGCATCCAGCATCGGCGCCGACGACGTGCCGTTGCCGTAGAACACGTGCTTGACGCCGGCGGCCTTGAGCTGCTGGACCAGAAGATAGGCGCCGGTGCCTTCGGCGACCTGGATGTTGCCGGTGGCGGCCCGCGCGCTGACCATCGGCGCCAAAGTGGCGAGCACCGACTCGGCCGCGGCGGCCGTGAAGCCTGCCGCCGTCATCCCCTTGAGGAAGCCGCGCCGGCCGACGCGCCCGGCAATGAAGGCACCTACCAGATCGCGCATACTCTTCCTCCCCCGAGCGTTCCGATCTCAAGTTTTACGACAGGAGCCGAAACGCGTCACTGTGGCACGATCGCCGCGTCCCTGATCAGCTTGCCAAAATGTGCGGAGTCATTGCCGATCACGCTGCGAAATTGCGCCGGATCGAGATAGGTCGCTTGAAAGCCGCCGGTCTTCAGCCGCTGCGCGTAGTCCGGGTCTTTGGCGACCGCCTGGAGCGCCTTCGAGAGCGTGGCGACGACCTCGGGCGGCGTCTTGGCGGGCGCCGCGATACCGAACCAGTTGTTGACCACAACGCCGGGCACGCCCTGCTCGCCGAATGTCGGCACATCCGGTGCGTTCGGATCGCGTTGCTCCGAAGCCGATCCCAGCGCCTTGAGCTTGCCGGCCTTGATATGGCCGCCGACCGCCGTGAGCCCGGACCATGCCAGCGGGATTTGACCGCCGAGCAGATCGTTCACCGCCGCCAGCGACGAGTGATAGGTGACGTTGACGATATTGATATGGGCGAGCGAGTTGACAACAGAAGATCGAGATGGTGTGGCGAACCGATCCCCGACGTTCCGCACGACAGCTTGCCCGGCTCGGAGCGCGCCAGCGCCACCAGCTCCTTGATCGAATTGCATTGAAACGAAGCCTGGGCGCAAAGCAGCAGCGTCGAGTTCGTCATCTTGGCGACCGGCGCGAAGTCGGTCTCCACGTTGAACGGAACGTTCTTGTGCAGCCACTTTTGCAGCACCGTGGCGGAATCCATCAGCAGCAGCGTGCCGCCATCCGGTTGCGCGTGCGTGACATACTCGGCGCCGGGCAGGCCACCGGCGCCCGGATGGTTCTCGACCACGACCGGAAGCCCGAGCCGCTTGGACAGCTTGTCGGCGATGAGCCGTCCGGCAAAATCAATGCCGCTTCCGGCTCCAAACGGCACCACGATGGCGATGCGGCGCGGCAATTCAACCGCCGCCGCCGCACGCCGCAGCGGAATAAGCGACAACAGCCCCGCCGTAACGGCGCGACGCGACAGACCCATGGGCTTCCTCTTGTTCTAAAGGTTAGAGAATTGTGGTTTCCTCCCGCAGCTTTTCGAAGCGGGTTTATTGTTTTCGCTGGCTGACCGCGATCATCACGCCGTCCAGGTCGGCCATGTAGTGATCGCCCAAGCCGGATTTCTTGAACAGCGCCAGCCGCGCCGCGCCTTCGGCGCCGACGCCCGTCGGCTTCGGCGTCATCGCCGGATTTACCACCTGCAGCTCCTCGACGTCCTTCTTGAATGCCGCCAGGTCTTCCACTTCGAAGCCGATGTGGTCCGGCGCCGGGCGCTCGATGCCGGTGCCGAGGAAGTCGGATATCTTCCAGGGCAGGATGTGCATGGTGATGCGGCCGTCCGACAGCGCAAAGGCGCCCGCGCCGGCCGACGAGTTGCGCAGCGGCAGTTCGAACACGCTGGTGTAGAATTCGGCAAGTCGCTCCGGCTCCACCGCGCGCAGCGCAAAGTGGCTGAAATGCCGCGGCTGATCCCAGGTGCCGGCCTCATAAACCTCCGCGCGATTTTTCAGACCGGCGTGCGACAGATCGAAATACTGCCCGGCCGGATCGTGAATTCCGAGCGCCGCAAAGGGCCGATTGGACGGCCGCTGGATGATCTCGATCTTCGGGTATTTCTTGGCCACCCGCTCGCGCACCGTCTCGACATCCTCGACCTGGAGGCCGAAATGGTCGAACCCGGCCTGACGGCCGGCCATTCGCGGGTTGACGTTCATGCCCACATAACCGTCGCCAACCGACATCGCCGAGGCCTCGAACTTGGCGTTGGTCTTGACCTCCAGGCCGAACACCGCGCGGTACCAGACCGACAGCAGCGCGTAGTTTTCCGAGACGATGGCGACGTGATTGAGCTTGGCGAACATCGGTTCCTTCCCATGCGGCGTTTTGCGGGGCGCGTCGTGGAGCGCGGGTGCCGTGCCGCCCCGTGTAACGCCGCCCGGCTTGCGCGAGAAGGTCGTAACGGGCCACATTATTGTTTCCCTGGAGCGAACAATCGAAGGAAGCGGCGCATGGATCGCTGGGAAGCCATGAAGGGCTTCATGAACGTGCTGGAACTGCGCAGCTACACGGTGGCGGCGCGCAAACTCGGCCTGTCACGCTCGCACCTGAGCAAACAGATCACGAATCTCGAGGACAGCCTCGGCGTTCGCCTGCTCAACCGCACTACCAAACATGTGTCGCCGACCGAAATCGGCGAAGCCTACTATGAGGTGTGTGCGCGGGCGGTCGGCGAATTGGAAATCGCGGAGGCGGACCTCGGCGCGCTGCGGCGCATGCCGCGCGGCAAGCTCAAGATCCTGGCGCCGAAATCGCTTGCGGTGCTGGAACTCGTCGACGCCAGCCGCGCTTTTGCCGATGCTTATCCCGATCTCGAAGTCGAAGTCTTCATCGAGGACGAGCTGCTCGACATCGTCGAGCACGGCTTCGACCTGGCGCTGCGCTTTGGCGAGCAGCCTGATTTAACATTGGTGGCAAGGAAGATCGCGTCCTTTCGCCTGATCCCCTGCGCCGCCCCGCGCTATTTGAACAGGCGTGGAATTCCGCGCAAGCCGGCCGACCTGTCGCAGCACAATTGCCTTCGCCACCTCGGCATGACCAAGGACGCGTCGTGGCATTTCGGGGAAAAAGGCGAGGAGATCGCGGTCGCCATCCACGGCCGCATCTCATCCAACAGCACGGTGTTCCTGCGCGAATGCGTTCTGCACGGCGAAGGCATCGGACTGATGCCGTCCTACAGCGTGCGCAAGGATATCAAGGCGCGGCGGCTGCGCCCGCTGCTGACGAAATACAACGCCGCGGTTTTGCCGCTTTACGCCGTGCATCCGAGCCATCGCCATCTGGCGACCAAGGTCCGCATCTGCGTCGATTTTCTGGTCGACTGGTTCAAGCGGCGGGGTGAGTGAATACCGAGACGAACGCGGTCTTGGCTGCCGCTGCCGCTGCGTTTGGGATTGCGGTGTGGGATTGCGGTGACAGTGCATTCAATTTCTGCGCTCAGCCTGTTCTGCAAACTCATTCCCGTCGCCCTGGGTGCGAGCCAACGGGTCCGGCCCAAGTGGCCGGCCCGATGACAGGCTCCGCGAGCCTCGAAGGGCGACGGCCGGGGCGCTCGGGCGGCATCCTTCGAGGGCCGCTTCGCGGCCACCTCAGGATGACGGGTCCTGTTCAGCGAATCAAACAAACGCGTAGGAATTGAAAATGTGTACGGTTTCAGCACCTTAGTGACAAAATGCGAATTATGGCGACAATGCCATATTTGACGCACCGCGAATCAAACAAACAGCGAAAAAAGAATCTCGTAACATCAATGGGATGGCTCGCGCCGTCGGAATTTCTTGAATCCACCCCGCCCGCCGAACTAAAAGACTCCATCTCGCCTTTCGAAGGGACGTTCTTCGCGAGGACACTCCTTGGGACGGGGCGAGTGCGGTGCCCGCGGGCGGATTTGTAACCCGCTCCCGGGCGGCATCGGGCATCAGCCTGCCGGCATTATGACCGGCGCGTGAGGTGCTCACTGTACGGGGACAGTGTTAGTTTTTCGGCGCGGGTAACACCCGTGGAGACGCGCACGATCCTCGCCCCGGTTGGCGGTCCATAGGATCGAACGCTCCGGACTGTCTCCCGAAGCATGGCCTGGTGCAGAGCCTTGGGGACCAGCTGTCCCTCTGGCAAGAGCCGCGGTGGGACGCCGAGAGGCGAGCGCCCCCGCAAGGGGCGCCCCGTGCCCGCAAGGCGCGGGTTGTGACGACGCGTCTCTCGGCGTTCCGCTTCCCCTTTGTTTGCGGCCTGGGTGGGCACAGGGAAACCCAGGAAATAGCGCAAGCGGGGAAGCCGTTAGCAACATGGTGGGACAGAGGACTCGCGCGCGAACGAAAATCGCGCCGCGTGAACGGGAGAACTCGTCTTCTGCCCCCGCGATAGCGGTGGGAGGATGAAAATGGGAGGCCTTTCACATGCCCCAATCAATCCGCCTTGATGCCGGCGAACTTGACGACCTTCGCCCACTTGTCGGTTTCGGAGCGGATGAATTTTTCGAAGTCGGCGGGCGAGCCGGTGAACACGTTGCAGCCGAGATCGGTGAATTGCTTGCGCGTCGCGACATCGGCGAGCGCGGCGTTGACCTGTTTGTTGAGCTTGTCGACGATCGCCGCCGGCGTGCCCTTGGGCGCGACGATGCCGTACCAGCCGGCCGCTTCGTAGCCCGGCAAGAACTCCGACATGGCCGGCACGTTCGGCAGCAGTTCCTGGCGCTTGTCGCTGGTCACCGCGAGCGCGCGCAGCTTGCCGGATTTCAGATAGCCGAGAGAGGCCGGCATCACCCCGAACATCGCCTGCGTCCGGCCGCCGATCAGGTCCGGCATCGCCGCGCCCTCGCCCTGATAGATGACGTCGACCATTTTGACGTCCGCCATCATGCGGAACAGCGCACCGGCGACGTAAAGCGGCGTGCCGCTACCGCCCGAAGCGAGATTGATCTTGCCCGGATTGGCTTTGACGTAAGCGATGAATTCGGAAACGGTTTTTGCCGGCACGGCAGGGTTCACATCCAGCACCAGCGGGATGGTCGCGATGCTCGCCACCGGCACGGCATCCTGCAGGAAATTGAATTTGAGATGATGATAGAGCGCGGGATTGATCGCGTTCGACGACATGGCAAGCAGCAGCGTGCCACCGTCCGGCGACGCCTTGAGCGCCAGTTCGGTGCCGAGATTGGTGCTGGCGCCCGGCTTATTTTCCACGAAGAACGATTCACCGAGCTTCTCGGACAGCCATTGCGCGATCAGCCGTCCGATGATGTCGGGCGAGCCGCCGGCCGGCACTGTCACGATCAGCTTCACCGGCCGCGTCGGATAATTTTGCGCGAGCGCCGTGCGCGACAATGCGGGCAGCGCGACGGCGCTCGTTGCCAGTTGCAGGAAACGGCGGCGGCGAAGCGTCATGACGAACTCCTCTGTCAGATAGCGGCGGCGCGCTTACTGCGCCTTGATGCCGACGGTCTTGATCACCTTGCCCCATTTCGCGGCTTCGTCGGCAGTGAACTTGCCGAATTCGGCGGGACTGCTCACCATCGTGACGGAGCCGAGATCGGCGAACTTTTTCTGCATAGCGGGATCGCGCAGCACGGCGTTGATCTCGGTATTGAGCTTATTGACGATGTCCGGCGGCGTCTTGGCCGGCGCACTAATCCCATCCCAGACGATCGCCTTATATCCCGGCACAAACTCGGCGACGGTGGGAACGTCCGGCAGCACCTTCGAGCGCGCCGAGTCGGTCACTGCCAGCGGCCGCAGCTTTCCCGCCCGGATGAAGCTGATGGTCTGCAGGATCGGGGTGAACGACGATTGCACCTGGCCGCTGAGCAGGTCGGGCAGATAGCTGCTGCGATACGGCACGTTCACCATGTGAACGCCGGCCATCATGTTGAACAATTCGCCCGCCACATCGGTCGCAGCGCCGCTGCCGACCGAAGCAAAATTGATCTTGCCCGGATTTTTCTTCGCGTAGTCGATGAATTCCGGAAGCGTCTTCGCCGGCACCGATGGATTGACCACAAGCACGAGCGGCAGCAGCACCAGACCCGAAACCGGCACGAGGTCGTGCAGGAAATTGAAGTCGAGCGTGTCGTAGAGCGACATGTTGAGCACGTTGGTCATGGTCGCCGTAAGCAGCGTGTATCCATCCGGCGCCGCTTTCACCACGATCTGCGTGCCGATATTGGCGGCGCCGCCCGGACGGTTATCGACGATGAACTGCTGCTTGAGCCGCTGCGACAAGCCTTCGGCCAAAAGGCGCGTGGCGATGTCGGGCGCGATGCCGACCGGATAAGGCACGACGATGCGGACCGGCCGCGTCGGATAGGTTTGCGCCGCCGCCGTTCCGGGCAGGCACGGCAAAGCGCGCCATGACCGCTCCCAGCCGCAGCATGTCTCGACGCGCAAGTTTCATCGTCCCCTCTCTTTCACGCAGTTGCGGCGCAGCCGAACCGGCTCGTCTTCATCGGTTTGGCTTGGCGCCGGAGGATTTGACCACCTTGGCCCACTTGGCGGTTTCTTCGCCAAGGAATTTGCCGAATTCCGCGGGTGTCATCGACATGATGTCGCCGCCCAGATCCTTGAGCTTGGTTTTGATCTGCGGGTCGGCGAGGCCGGCATTGATCGTCGTGTTGAGCTTGGCGATGACTTCGGGCGGCGTTCCCTTCGGCGCACAAGTCCCGTCCCAGGCGCTCGCCGCGAAGCCCGGCAAAAACTCGCCGATGGCAGGCACGTCGGGCAGGATCGGCGACCGCTTCGCGCCGGTAACCGCCAAGGCGCGCAACCGGCCATCTCTGACAAAGCCGATGGCCGCCGTGATGGTGATGATGAATGCGCTGATCCGATTGGCGAGCAGATCGGTGAATGCCGGCGCCGGTCCGCGATAGGGCACGCCCACCATTTTCACGTCCGCCATCAGATTGATCAGTTCGCCGGCCACCTGCATCGGCGTGCCGATGCCGGGCGACGCCAGGTTGACCTTGCCGGGATTAGCTTTCGCGTAGGCGAGGAATTCCGGAAATGTCTTGGCGGGAAACGACGGATTGACCAGAAACACCATCGGCAGCGCAATCAGGCCCGCGACCGGCACGATGTCGCGCAGAAAATTGAAATCGAGATTCGGATAAAGCGAGCCATTGATTGCATTGGCGGTGAGGCAGGTGAGCAGAGTGTAGCCGTCCGGCGCCGATTTCACGACCGTTTCGGTCGCGATGTTGCCGGCGGCTCCGGTCTTGTTTTCGATGATAAAAGGCTGACCCAATCGCTGCGACAGCCACTGCCCGATCAGACGCGACAGCAGGTCGGGCGTGCCGCCGACGCCAAATCCTTCGACGATGCGCACCGGCCGCAACGGATAATCGAAGGCGCGCGCGGCGCGCGGCAACGACGCGGCGGCGACGCCTGCCGCAGCCAGCTCCAACAACCTCCGACGCGGAAGCTGCATGACGTTCCTCCACCATCACCCGTCCCGCGCGGCCTTTCTCGGCCGTACAACCTCTTCCGCGTCGACGGCGGCCCGTATAGCATAGCCGCGCATGACCGGGGTGACGCCATGAAAATTCGACGCAGAGGGCTGCTTCGCCTCGCCGCAGGCGCCATAGCCACGCCAGCCGTTTCACGGCTGGCCCACGCCGATACCTATCCGTCGCGGCCGGTGCACCTCATCATCGGCTATCCGCCCGGCGGATCGGCCGACCTGACCGCGCGGCTGTTCGGCCAATGGATGTCGCAGCGGCTCAACCAACAATTTGTTGTTGAAAGCCGGCCGGGTGGTGGCACCAACATCGCGACGGAAGCCGCGTTGCGCGCCGCGCCGGACGGCTACACCCTGTTTCTCGCTTCGCCCGCCAACGCCACCAATCCGGCACTGTTTGCCAAGCTCCCCTTCGATTTCATCCACGATAGTGCGCCGGTCGCCGGCCTGATCCGTTTTCCGGATGTCGTTGATGTCAATTTGTCGCTGCCGATCCATTCGATTCCCGAACTCATCGCCTACGCCAAGGCCAATCCGGGCAAGCTTAACTTTGGGTCCTCCGGCATCGGCTCGACACTGCATGTCGCCGGTGAGTTGTTTAAGATGATGACCGGCGTCGATATCGTGCACGTGGCGTATCGCGGCGGCGCGCCGGCCATGATCGATCTGATCGGCGGACGCGTGCAATTGATGTTCGACAACGTGCCGACGTCGCTGCCGTTCATCAAAACGAAAAAGCTGCGGCCGTTGGCGGTGACGTCCGCGACGCGGGCGACGGTGCTGCCGGATTTGCCGACGGTCGCCGACTTCGTGCCGGGCTACGAGGCGAGCGCGTGGTACGGAATAGTCGCACCGAAAGGCGCGCCGGGCGAGATCGTTGCCAAGCTCAATCGCGAGATCGAAGCGATCCTCGCCGACCCCAAGGTCAAGTCGCAGCTCGGCGATCTCGGCGCTTCGCTGCTCCCCGGCACGCCTGCGGATTTCGGCGCGCTCATCGCCGCTGAGACGGCGAAGTGGGGCAAGGTGATCAAATTCGCCGGCATCAAGCCTGAGTGATCGACGCTGGAATGAACATGCCCGCCGACATGCCCGCCGACATGCGCGCCGCGGTGAAAAGCAGACCCGGCGACCTGGTCCATATCGTGGTCATCCGGATCGCTGAGGCAAAGTCCGTGCGGCGGACAAACCGAAGCCATCCGCCGCACAGCCGCGGGTCAGATGCCGCGATTCCAAAAGTCGTAATAGCGTTCGATGTTCATCGGCAGGAACATCTTGTAGCTCGGCCACGCCTGATATTTCGGCAGCGAAATGTCCTTGACGGCTTGGTCGTAGGTCTTGCCCTCGTCGACTTCCTTCTTCACCGCTGCCGACAGATCCTGCAGGTAGGAGAGCTGATCGCGCGCAGTCTGCTTGGTCCCGGTCTGTTTGCCGCCGGGGCCCGGATGGCCGGGAATGAGTGTCTCCCAATCCATCGCGATCACTTTTTTAAGTCCGCTTTCGATGTCCGGCACATAGGTATCCGCCATGCCGCGGAATTGGACAGCCTCAACCGGAATCCAATCGACGGTGAAAATGATCTTCTCCTTCGGCAGCCGCATGACCAGCGTGCTGTCCGAATGATTCTTGCCGACATAAAGCAGTTCGAGGGTCGTACCGCCGAGCTTTATCACTTTCTTGGTGTCGACCACCTCATCGGGAATGACGATATCGGGGTGCTTGAGCGCCACCATGCGGTCCTTGGCGTTGCGCTGTGCAATGAAGGTGGCGCCGAGATCTTTGAATGCTTGACCTCCGGCGGTGTGGTCGAAATGGCTGTGGCTATAGATGACATATTTGATCGGCGCCTTGGTGACCGCACGGATCGCATCGATGTAGGGCTTTGCCGGCCGCCGCAGGCTGATCGGATCGGTGGCGATAACGCCGGCCGGCTCACCACGAACATCGACTGGTGCCCGACGTAGCGGAAGATATAGACGTTCTCGGCGACCTTAGTCGTAGCAACCGGCGGCATTGCAGGTGCAGATGCCGCAGGCGCGGCAGCCGCAGGCGGCGGCGCCTGCTGCTGCGCCTGAGCGGACACAGCCAACACGCCCGCGACCATCGCCGCAACAACGCTTCCGTAATGAACTCGCAACATGTCGCCCTCCCTAGTCATGAGCCCTTGAGGCGCGCCGTCGAGCCTGACAGCGCGTCTTCTTTGAACACCGTCGTCCAGGACCTATTCCCGCAAGACCAATTCCCGCACGCCCTATTCCCGCAAGCGCTGCACCGGCTTGCCGCGGGCAACGGTTCAACCGGACGGAATTTATCACGTTGGTGCGGCTCAAGATATCGCTCGACGAACCAATCAGGCAGCCAGCAACAACGCGCGAAATTCCTTGGCGCTCGCCATATCCCAAGCATTGGCAAATCGCCGGTCGCGGGTGCCGGAAAGCAGTTCGCCGGGTTTGAGCGGCGGATAAAGTTCGGCGAAAGTCTTGACCTCGTGCGCCGAAACGCGCCGCGAGAAATGCTCCGGCGTCAATTCGGCCGGATGGTCCAATCCGGCGGCCGCCACCAGTTCGGCCAGCGCCTCGACGGTGGCGCGTTGGAAGTTGAACACACGCTCGGATTTGTCGGGCACCACGAGCGCGCGTTGGCGGGCGCGATCCTGCGTCGAAACTCCGGTCGGGCAGCGATCGGTGTGGCAGGATTGCGACTGGATACAGCCGAGCGCGAACATGAAGCCGCGCGCCGAATTGCACCAGTCGGCGCCCAGCGCCATGGCGCGCGCGATATCGAAGGCGCTGACGATCTTGCCGCTGGCGCCGAGCTTTATCCGATCGCGCGCATTGATGCCGATCAGCGCGTTGTGCACGAAGTTGAGGCCCTCGCGCAGTGGCATGCCGAGATGATCGGTGAATTCGAGCGGCGCCGCACCGGTGCCGCCTTCCTTGCCGTCGACGACGATGAAATCGGGATAGATGCCGGTCTCCACCATTGCCTTGCAGACGGCGAGGAATTCCCACGGATGACCGATGCACAGCTTGAAGCCTGCCGGCTTGCCGCCGGAGAGCCGCCGCATCGTGGCGATGAACTGCATCATCTCAATTGGCGTTGCGAACACCGAATGGCGCGACGGCGACACGCAGTCGACGCCGATCGGCACGCCACGCGCCGCGGCGATCTCCGCGGTCACCTTGGGCGCGGGCAGCACGCCGCCGTGGCCGGGCTTGGCGCCCTGACTGAGCTTGAGTTCGACCATCTTGACCTGCTCGCTGCGCGCGCCGGCCTCAAATTTCTCGGCACAGAACGTGCCGTCCTCGTTGCGGCAGGAAAAATAGCCCGAGCCGATTTCCCAGATGATGTCGCCGCCATTTTCGCGATGATACCCGCTGTAGCCGCCTTCGCCGGTGTCGTGGGCGAAATTGCCTTTCTTGGCGCCGGTGTTGAGCGCGCGGATGGCGTTCGGCGACAGCGCACCGAAACTCATCGCCGAAATGTTGAAGATCGAGGCCGCATAGGGTTGGGCGCAATCCGGTCCGCCGATGACGATGCGGGGACCCTCCTTGGCGACGCCTCGGGGAGCAATCGAATGATGCAGCCACTCGAAGCCCGCGGCGTAGACGTCGTCCTGGGTGCCGAACGGCCGCTTATCCAATGCCTGCTTGGCGCGCTGGTAGACGATGGCGCGCTTGTCGCGGGAGAACGGCGTGCCGTCTTTCTCGCTTTCCAAAAAGTACTGACGAATTTCCGGGCGGATTTCCTCCAGGATGAAACGGATGTGCGCGGTGAGGGGGTAATTACGCAGTACGGCATGCCGCGTCTGAATGAGATCGACAGTGCCGATCACCGCCAGCGCGCCAAACAGCACCAGCGCTACGGCGACAATAGGCGATGGAAAGAAATACAGTTCGATCAGCAGAGCGGCGGTGATGGCGATCACGGCCGTATAGGCAATGAACCGCGCAGCTGAACGGCAGCATTAGGATGCGCATGGGGCACTCCCCTCCCGGCAAAATCTTCGTCCGCAAGCCCCCCAAAGAGCTCGCGCCGGCGCCAATCATACGAGGGAAACTTGTCAGTTTCGTAAGGGCGAAGAGACCGTGGCCGACCGCACCTTGGCATTGGGGGCTGTTGGCTCCCGTTTTGGGGCAGGTCGAGGGCGTGCCAGCCGCTGGCAGCGGGCCTTTCGTGGGCAAGCCCCGCATACCGGGGGCGCGCCGCGCGGTCTTGTGATCATGCCGCGAGGGTCTATAGCACCGGGGCAAACAGAGCATTGCTGCACCGCAAACTGGCGCGGCCAGAAACGCTCTACCGAACAACAAAAGACCTCTGACTCGGAGCCATCATGAACATTCAGCGCCGCCGCTTCCTGCAACTGTCAACCTTGGCGGCCGCATTACCGGCCACGTCACGCCTCGCGCGTGCCGAGGCCTATCCGTCGCATCCGGTCCACATCGTTCTTGGCTTTCCGCCCGGCGGCTCTTCGGACGTGATCGGACGCCTGATGGCGCAATCGCTGGCCGAGAAACTCGGAAAGCCTTTTGTGTTCGACAACAAGCCGGGCGCCGGCGGCAATATCGGCACCGAATGGGTCGCCAAGGCCGCGCCCGACGGCTACACGCTGCTGTGGTCGACATCCGCCAACGCAGTCAACGCCTCGCTCTACCACAAGCTCAACTTTGATTTTCTGAAGGATTTCGAGTCGGTCGCGGGCGTGTTTCAGATTCCGAATGTGATGGAAGTCAATCCCTCGATTCCAGTCAAAAGCGTTCCGGAATTCATCGCCTACGCCAAGGCCAATCCCGGCAAGATCAACTTCGCTTCGGGCGGCTTCGGGACAACCTCACACATGGCGGGCGAGCTGTTCAAATTCATGACCGGCGTCGACATCCGCCACGTGCCCTATCGCGGCTCGGCGCCGGCGCTGATAGACCTGCTCAGCGGCCAAGTGCAGGCCATGTTCGATCTCATGCCGGCGTCGATCGGATTCATTCGCGCCGGCAAGCTGCGCCCGCTCGCCGTGACCACCGCACAGAAATCCCCTGCCCTGCCCGACCTGCCCACGGTCGGTCAGTTCGTCCCAGGCTATCAGGTGAGTACGTGGAACGGCGTGAGCGTGCCACGGGGCACGCCCTCCGACATCGTCGAGCGCCTCAACAAGGCGATCAACGCCAGCCTTGCCGATCCAAAAATCAAGGCGCGGCTCGCCGATCTAGGCGCGACCGGACTGCCCGGCACGCCGGCCGCGTTCGCCACACTCGTCGCGCAAGACACCCAGCGTTGGGCCGAGGTCGTCAAGTTCGCGCACATCTCGGCTGATTAGAGCGAAGTTCAGCTATTCCTTCGGCTCGGCATCGAGCCGTACCACCCAGCCTTCGAGCCCCGGCTTGGCGGCCGGGTACCGCGCCAGCACCAGCGGATCGTGCCCGGGCACGACGTGGCGCGGCGAACTCGCGAGCTTTTTCAGCTTGCGATAGCCCTCGACCACCTCTTCGAGGTTATAGGTGGTCGGGAATACGCGGCCGGACTCCATGTGGGCGTAAAGATGCGTTGCGTCTGCGGCGAGCACGACGTAACCGCGTTCGGTCTTCACCCGCACCGACTGTAGTCCCTTCGAATGGCCGCCGATGTGATGCACCGTCACCCCGGGCACGATCTCGTCTTCGCCGTCGTGGAACGCGGCTCGGCCGTCGAACACCTTTCGCACCATGGCGACGACGTCGTCGACCTCGAACGGCATCCGCAGCGCCTGATGGCACATGCAGCGACCGGTGGCGTAAGCCATTTCGCGGTCCTGAAGGTGATAGCACGCTTGCGGGAACAAATCGTAATTGCCGCAATGATCGTAGTGCAGATGGCTAATGATGACATCCTTGACAGTATCGGGGGCGACGCCGAGCGCGAGCAATCCGTCTCGCACCGGCTTGATCGTTTCACGCTCACGCTTTCGCCCCATGGCTTCATCGAAGCCGGTGTCGACAATGATCGTTCCGGACGGCCCGACGATGGCCCAAACAAAATAGTCAAGCGGCTGCAGCATGTCGTGCGGATCGCCGTGGATGAAATTCGCCGACGACTGCCGCTTATGATGGCCGTAGCGAATGGCGTAGACTTCGTGCACGTCATCACCCATGACGGAACCTCCCCGGTTGCACTTGGGCCATCATAAGCCACGCTGTTTGGCGGCGCACGTTAGCGACGAACGGCCGGGCGACGGCACGACGTTTGCGCCAATGCAATGAAGGACCGTGCGCTGCGGAACGAGGCGGCTGCAAAGCTGGCTGCGGTCGCGCACCGCACCATCGGCGCGACCCATATCGGCAATGCCTTGTCAGCGGATTTGCCGTTGCGCTACGCTTGCTCCCAACAACGCGCAGACGTTGAACCATCCATCGAGGGAGGGAAGCATGAGCGGATCGGCCGCAAGCGGCTCGGCGCCGTGGTACCGCGCGCTGAACTGGGCGCAGTGGAAAGCGTTAATCGCATCGAACCTGGGCTGGACGTTCGACGGATTTGAGGTCTTCGCCCTCATCCTCACGGTCGGCGCGGCGCTGCACCAGTTGCTCGACCCGTCGCAGTACAAATTCATTCCCGCCTATGCGGGCGCGGTGATCGCCATCACGGTGTTCGGCTGGGGCATCGGCGGGCTGCTCGGCGGCATTCTGGCCGATTACATCGGCCGCAAGCGATCGATGGCGTTGACCATTCTGGCCTACTCGCTGCTGACCGGCTTGAGCGCGCTGTCGTGGAGCTGGCTGTCGTTCGCCATTTTCCGTTTCCTGGTCGGCCTCGCGATCGGCTCCGAATGGGCGACCGGCGCCTCGATCACAGCCGAGCTGTGGCCGGACAATGCGCGGGGCAAGGGTGGCGCATTTCTGCAAGCCGGCTATCCGATCGGGAGCATCATCGCTTCGACCCTATGGGTTCTCATTGGCACGTCCGGGCCCAACGCTTGGCGCTACATGTATCTGATTGGCGTGCTGCCGGCGCTCATCACCTTCTGGATTCTGCGCAACATTCCCGAATCGCCGCGCTGGGAAGAATCGAACAGACAGCGGCTTGCCGCACATGACCAGCGGCGGCGCGGTGTTACCTTGCAGGGCGAAGATGCCGCGATCGTGCGCTTCACTCTTATCGACATGTTCGTCGAGCCCGCGGTGCGCATGCGCCTCATCTTGACCTTCGTGATGTCGCTTTCGGTCACGATCGGCTACTGGGGAGTTTCCACCTTCGTGCCAAGCTATGTCGGTTCGGTCGCCACGCACCTTGGGCTTGCTGCCCAGCGGTGGGTTGGCTTGGCCGGGCTCGTGCAGAATATCGGCGCGCTACTCGGCTTTTGCTGCTTCGGGTTTCTCGCCGACTCGCTTGGCCGCAAGCCCACGACATTCTTGTACTATCTGCTGTGTCTCATCCTCACCCCGATCGTCTATCTGTGGGTGCATGACATCCGCCTCCTGTTATTGGTCTTCGCGGTCTACGGATTCTTCATCCAGGGGGTCTTCTCATGGACCGCGGTGTGGCTGCCGGAACTATTTCCGACGCGCATGCGGGCGACGGCCGCGGGCTTCATTTTCAATACGCCGCGCCTGATCTCAGCGATCGCGCCGCTGATCGCCGGCAGTCTGATTGTCGGGCTCGGCGGCTACGGCAAGGCTGCAACGATCCTCGGCCTGTTCTATATCCTCGGCCTGGTCACCGTGCCGTTCCTGCCCGAAACCAATGGCAAGCCGCTGGCGGAGGTCGACACGCTGTCCACGCCCGGCACCGCCGGCCAACAGAAGCGGCAGACGGCGTAATCGGCGGCCGTGAAAAGAAAATGCCCGGCGCGAGGCCGGGCATCGGATTTCAAAAATCGAACGGGCCGACAAGATCAAGCGCCGCGGCATGAACGCCGCGGCGTGCGCTCCGATCAGGCCGCGACGGCGGTGAGATTGCCGAACTTCTTCAGGTTCTCTTTCTGCTTCTCGTTGCGCGGCGGCAGCTTGAACAGCCGCGCCGCAGTGCCGCCGAGGATGTTGTGCTTGGCCTTCTCCGCCAGGAACGGCAGATCCTAGATCGTCGACGGCAGATCGAAATCCCAGTGCGGATAGTCGGACGAGTAGAGCAACTGCGTCTCCGCGTTGATCATGCGGAACGTCGTCTCCATCGCGCCGTAGTCCTGAATTTCCATCGGCTGCGACGAATAGAACATGTCGCGCATGTAGTCCGACGGCTTCTTCTTCAGGATCGGCGCTTCCGACGGCCGCAGCATGTATTCGTGATCGAGCCGCTGCATCAGGAACGGCACCCAGGCGAGCCCGGCCTCGATCCAGATCACCGGCAGTTTGGGGAAGCGCTCGCCCATGCCGTTGACCACCCAGTTCGTGCAGTGCAGCACGTTGTACCAGGAGAAGCCGAGCGCATGCGCCGACATGAAGCGGTTGCAGCTCCGGTAGATCGGCTCGCCCCAGTTCGGGCCGGAGTGGAACGACAGCACCAGGCCGCGCTCTTCCATCGCCCGGTACATCTTCATGTAGGCGTTGTCGTAGACCGCCATGTTCGAGCGCACGGTCGTGACCATGAAGCCGCCGACGTGCTTGCGGTCGCCGAACGTCTCGACCTGGCGCAGCGCAGCCTCCGGATCGGAGAACGGCAGGCACAGCATCGAGAAGAAGCGGCCGCCAGCCTCCGGCATCACCTTCTCGGTGAGCCAGCGGTTATAGGCCCAGCACAGCTCGACCTCCATTTCCTTCTGCGGATGCATGCCGATATTGAGCATGCCGGTCGGGAACAGGCAGGAGTAATCGACGCTCATGGCGTCCATCCAGCGGTGGCCGAGCTGGATGTCGCGCTGCGCGCCGCCCGTCGCGTCAGTCTTCTCCGAACCGCGCATCGGATAGCGGGTGACGCGGCCGCCCATGTCCTGATAGCCGACACTCGTCGGCATGATGCCGGTGCGGTTGCGCTTGCTGCCGGCCGAAAGGCTCAGCTGGCGCAGCACGTCATTTTCCATGAACGGCAGCCATTCGTTCTGGTTCTCGTTCTCGTAATGGTGCGCGTCGACGTCGACGATGACCATGTCGTCGAAATTGCGCTGGTGCGCCTGCTTGCGCGCATGCGCCAGCAGCCGGCTGGTATTAAGTTCCTCGACCGTTACGCGCCGACCGCGATCAGCGATGAGATCCATGGCGTTTCTCCTGACGTTCCATTCCTGAAAGAACGGCCGTTACCGGCCCGTCCAGCTCTGCCACATGCCAAGCTCGAAAACTGCGAGATCGGCAGCCTTTAACAATCCGCTCGCCGTGACCATCACGTCGGTGGCGGAAATCGAATTTTTGGGCACCGGCGTGATCTGCTCGCCGGCCTCAAGCCGCGCTGTATAAACGCGGCAAGCCGCAGCCATCAGTTTCTGCAGCGCTTCGGTGCTCACCAGATCGAGCTTGCCGTCGACGATACTTTGTTCGAGCACGGACGCGAGCCGCTTGGCGTCGGCGGAGGCGCCCTCAACCAGCTCGACCTGCGGCTTCGCAGCCGGCGCGCACCGCGACCGGCCGGCGCGCAGTTTTTGCCGCCGGCTTCGCGGCGGATTTAGCGATTCCCTTTGCCGCGCGCTTAGGCGACGACATAAAGTTCGTCCCCCTTTTGCACGGTCTTGTACTTCTTCAGCTTCATCTTGCGGTCCGACACGCATTCGCCGGTCCTCATGTCGTATTCCATGCCGTGCCAGGGGCAGACGAAGTGCATCTCGTCTTCGGCGAAGAACAGGCCCATCGAGGTCTTGTCCGGGCGCAAGCGCTCCTCGACCTTCGCGATAGTCAGTCCTTCGCAGGCCGGGCCACCCTGATGGAGGCAAAAATTGCTGTAAGCGTAAAACTCGCCCTCGTGCTTGAAGACGCCGATCTCGTTGTCGCCGACGAACACGATCCGCCGATCGCCATCCTGGAATTCCGTAAGTTTTGCGACGAATTTTTCCGCCATATGCGCTACTGCCCTCGTGCTGCGCCCATCGTTGGGCTGACTTTTTCCTTTTTTGGCCCGGCCGTTCCGGACTTGCGCCGCCCGTCGAGTAGGCGCACGCCTTGCAAGCCATGCATCTAGCACAAACTGCGCCGGAGCACGACCGCGGCTCTACCGTCAGTTATCTAATCTCATTCTAAGGTGGGACAAAGCAAAATCATGCCAAAAGCCCAGCGGAAGCGGCATAACTGCTAACACAGCCATGCCGGTCGCGAAGGATTTTCGCCGGTCGCGAAGGATTTGCCGGTCGCGAAGGATTTGCCGGTCGCGAAGGATTTGCCGAGCTCGAAGCGGCACTCTTCCTGAAGCCCACACAACCACGGCGTCACCACGTTCCGGGCGTGTGCAACAAGTTGTAGATGGCCTGCGCCCGACCCTGCGTATTAAATCGGGATAACGGTTGATCCCGTCCGACGCGGGGCGGCGCATCAAGCCATCCGGTTTTCGATCTCGCCGATCTTTTCGATCCAGAGCTTCACAACGTCGCCAGCCTTGAGGAAGGTGCCGCTTTCGGCGCCCGTGCCCGACGGCGTACCGGTGAGGATCAGATCGCCCGGGTGTAGCGTCATATTGATCGACAACTGCTCGATTTGCTCCGCGAGCGAGAACAGCATCTTGCTGGTGTTGGAATCCTGCTTCAGCTCGCCGTTGACCCACAGCTTGAGGCCCAGGTTTTGCGGGTCGCCGATGTCGCTCGCCGGAACGATCCACGGCCCGATCGGGCACGAACCGTCGAAAGACTTGTGCTTGGTCCAGTCCATTTTGAACGGCGAGGTCGCGGGAACCGGCGGCCGGCGGCCGCGATCACGCGCCGAAAGATCGTTCGACACCATGTAACCGGCGACGTAGCTAAGCGCCTTGTCGAGCGTCACATCCTTGGCAGGCCGGCCGATGACGGCGGCAAGCTCGATCTCCCAATCCATGCTCTTCGCATAATGGGAGATCTTCACCGTGGCGCCCGGATCGGTAATGGTGCGCGCAGCCTTGATGAAGTGCCAGGCCTTGAGCCCCTGTTCGTGGGGGTCGGCGGGCGGCGGATTGCCTTCGCGCGCGGCCATGGCGGCAGCGTGGTCGCCATAATTGGCGCCGGCGCAGAAGATCGTGGAGGGATTCTGAAGCGGGGCAAGGAGCTTGGTCTTTTTCAGCGGCTGCCGCTTGGCCCGGCTCTTCGCGGCGCCTGCCGTGGCCTTTCGCAGCGCGCCTTCGGCGGCTTTCCAGTCTTGCAGGATGCCGAGCACCGTCGCATAGGCCGGCTTGCCGGTCAGCTTGACGGCATCGAACACCTCGTCGCCGATCACGATGCCGGCGCGCGGACCCTCCGCCGATTTATAGGTCGCGATCTTGTAGCCCGCCGGTTTTACCCCAGCCATGTGCGTAGCCTCCCTGATGGATGAAACCCTGGTTGCGACAAAACCGCGATCCGGTCCAGTTGGCAAGACCGGATTGCCAAGCCGCCTTGCGCGCAAAGCAGTCCCGCACCCTTGAGTTGACGCAAGCGCGGTGCTTGATTCACCCCACAAGAGCACCCACGCCCAAAGGTTGGAGAAGGTTGGAGACACCCCATGATTAAGCTGAGACGCATCGGGCACGCCACATTCGAGACGCCCGATCTGCAAAAGATGATCGACTACTACACCGAGGTGATGGGGCTCGTGCTTGCCGAGCGAGAAAAGGATCGCGCCTTTCTCACCACGCAAGTCGGGCTGCTGGCTATCCAGCTCAACAAGGGCGAGACCGAGCGCTGTACCACCCTGTCATTCGAGGTCGCCCCTAATTCAGACTTCGGCGCCCTGGCGCGCGATCTGGAGAAAGACGGCATCAAGAGCGAACTGCGCAACGATTCGATTCCCGGCATCGGGCCGGTGCTGACGTTCGATGACAACAAGGGCACCACGATCGCTCTGTTCAAAGAGTGGAGCTACCTCGGCAAGCACTTGGCGCACCATGGCGTCGGCGCGCTCAAGCTCGGCCACATCGCCTGGGTCGTTAACGACCCGCAAAAGACCTCCGAGTTCTATCAAAAGGTCCTGGGCTTCCGGGTTTCCGACTGGATCGACGATTTCTTCGTATTCATGCGCTGCAACACCGATCATCACACGGTGAATTTCATCCGCGGCAAGAACGTCAAGATGCATCACATGGCGTTCGAACTGAAGGATTTCATCCATCTGCAGAATTCATGCGATCTGTTCGGACAGAAGAAAATTCCGATCATCTGGGGGCCGCTGCGCCACGGTCCCGGGCACAACATCGCCACCTATCATCGCAATCCCGGATGATCAGGTCATCGAGTTCTTCTGCGAACTCGACCAGATGGTCGACGAGGAGCTCGGCTATTTCGAGCCGCGGCCGTGGCATCAGGACACGCCGCAGCGGCCGAAAACATGGAAGGCCGGCATGAACAACGTCTGGGGACCGCCGCCGCTGCCGGATTTCCATCGCGGAAGGGATTAGTCATTGCGAGGAGCGAAGCGACGAAGCAATCCAGGGCCGCTCGCGTTGCGCTGGATTGCTTCGCGGAGCGTGTCATCGGACCGCGCGACTTCGCGCGGGGCCGTTGGCTCGCAATGACGCGGTTTACTCGCTCTTGCCGCCGAGTTGCTTGAGCTTGGCGAACACCGCGTTGACATCGAGTTCGTCGCCGGACTTGTCTCGCGGCAGGCTCGGGCTCCTCCTTCGGCGCGGTCGTCACCGATGCAGGCAGCAGCGTGGCGCCCTGCTCTTCGACCGGGAGCGGCTTCTCTTTGGCGGCGCGATGCACTTCGAGATCGAGGTCGATCTGCGAGCACAGGCCGAGCGTCACCGGATCGAGCGGGGTGAGATTCGCCGAGTTCCAGTGGGTGCGCTCGCGAATCGCCGCAATGGTCGACTTGGTGGTGCCGACGAGCCGCATGATCTGGCTGTCTTTCAGCTCCGGATGGTTGCGCACCAGCCACAGGATGGCATTTGGCCGATCCTGCCGGCGTGACACCGGCGTATAGCGCGGCCCCTTCTTTGGCTTGGCTTCGGGCATGCGCACCTTCGGCTCGGCCAGATGCAGCTTATGACTGTGGTCGGCTTCGGCGGTGGCAATCTCCTCGCGCGTCAGCTGGCCGGTCGACACCGGATCAAGGCCTTTGATGCCCTGGGCGGCGTCCCCGTCCGCGATCGCCTTCACCTCGAGCGGGTGCAGATTGCACAATTGCGCGATCTGATCGAACGAGAGCGATGTATTATCGACCAGCCACACGGCTGTCGCTTTGGGCATCAACGGCGCGGTCGCCATGGGTAAATCTCCTCTGTGCTCCGCCCGCCTTGGTCAGGCGAAGCCACTCCTCAAGGATTACTGGAAAAGCTGCCGACATATAGGCGTCCGAGTCTTCCGGCGCAACCGTTTGTCGGCCTTAGTTTATCGGCCTTAGTCTGTCAGCCTTGGTCTGTCAGCCTTGGCGAAGACCGACCCGACCCGCTATTGGTGAGCGATGGCGCGTGGAACGTGCGCGCAAGGTTAAGGGAGGCGCGGATGGGCAGAGCTTGGTGTGCGATTGCCGCGCTCGCGCTTGCCGCCCTGCCGTTTGCGACATGCGCCCAACCGGCGGATTTTCCGGCGCGGCCGGTCCGGCTGATCGTACCTTTCGCGCCGGGCGGTGGCGTCGATATCGTCGCCCGGCTGGTGGCGCCGAAGCTGAGCGAGGCGTGGGGCCAACCGGTCATCGTCGAGAACAAGGCGGGCGCGGTCGGCGCCATCGCCAGTGAATACGTCGTGCAGCAGCCGGCAGACGGCTACACCGTGCTGATCGGCGTCGCCGGCAGCCACGCGATTGCGCAGTACCTGCATCACAATCTGACCTATGACCCGATGCGCGACTTCTCTGGTGTCACGGTGCTGGCCTATTCGCCGCTGATCTGCCTCGTCGCGCCGTCTGGTCCGTTCCACACCATGAAAGAGCTGGTCGACGCGGCGAAGACCAAGCCGATGCCGTTCGGCAGTCCCGGTGCGGGTTCGCAGCCGCACCTGATCGGCGAAATGTTCAACCTGCTCTACGGCACCAAATTCCAGCATGTCGCCTACCGCGGCGTTGCTCCCGCCATGCAGGATCTGCTCGGCGGCCACATTCCGATGGTAATGGGCGAGATGGGTTCGGCCAAGCCGTTCGTCGCTTCGGGGCAGCTGCGCGCGCTCGCGGTGACCGGCACGGCGCGGAATCCGAGCGTGCCGAACGTGCCGACGTTTACCCAAGCAGGCTATCCGAGCTTCGAAGTCAATTCCTGGTTCGCGCTGTTCGTGCGCGCCGCGACGCCAAAACCTATCGTCGACAAGATCGCGGCCGACGTCACCAAGGCGGTGCGTAGCGCCGATGTCGAGGCGCGTCTGGCTTCCGACGGCTGGGAGGCCGGCGGCGGCACGCCAAAGGAATTCACCAAACTCTGGATGGATACGTCCAAACAGCTCGGACACGTCATCCGAGAACGTCACATCACGATCGAATGAGGACATGTCATGGCCGGACCGCTCGATGGAAAAGTCGCAATTGTCACCGGCGCGGGGCGCGGCCTCGGCCGGGTGATGACGCTCGCGTTGCTGGCGGCGGGCGCGAGTGTCGCGGCGACCGAGCTCGATGCCGAAGCGCTCGATGAAACCGGGCAAGCCGCCGAAGCGAGCGGCGCCGGCGAGCGCATTCTCGATGTCGTTGCCGACGTCACCCGTGACGACGGCGCGCCGAGGATCGTACGCGCCGCCACCGAACGCTTCGGCCGCCTTGATATCCTGCTCAACAACGCCGGCATCAACATGACGCTGTTCCGCCGGCCCGACCTCAAGCTGAACGGAAAATTCTGGGACGTGACGCCGGAGGAATTCCGCCGCATCATCGACGTCAACGTCGTCGCTGCTTTCCTGATGAGTCGGGCCGCGCTGCCGGTGATGCTCAAGCAGCACTGGGGCCGCATCATCAACGTCACGACAAGCCTCGACACCATGTATCGCGGCGGCATGCAGCCGTATGGCGGCTCGAAAGCGGCGAACGAGGCGCATCTCCTCGGGTTCGCGCAGGAGCTTGAAGGCACCGGCGTCACCGCCAACGTGCTGGTGCCAGGCGGCGCCGCCAACACGCGCATGGTCTCGGTCGGACAGCAGCCGGATCGGGCGAAGCTCGTTTCGCCCGACGTCATGGTGGCGCCACTCGTCTGGCTGTGCTCGAACGCGTCCGATGGCGTCAACGGTCAGCGCTTTATCGGCGCACACTGGGACAAGAGCCTGCCGCCCGACGAAGCGGCGAAGAAAGCCGGCGCGCCGGCGGCATGGCAGCAGCTTGGCCGCCAGGCCATCACACCCGACAGCGTGCGCTGATTTTATTTGGTCGCGTTGACGGGCTGCACCGCCGTGGTCTTCGGCACGGCGAGCGGCACCGCACGCCTGACAAAGCCCATCGGCGGATGAACGACGCGCTTCGTGAAAATCTGACCGCAACCATTGCGGCCGCACATGGTCACGGCCTGCGCGGCATTGCACAACGATCCTATCGAGAGAGCCGCGAGGGTTGCGAACAAAGCGATGCGATGCATACCTCGTGTTAGGATTTTATGGTGAATGAATTGTTAATTACGGCCGCCTGCGACAAAACGGATCACTCGGCCTTGATGCCTGCCTCCTTGATGATCGGCGTCCATTTGGCCATTTCGGCCTTCTGCTTCGCCAAAAGCGCCGCGGGCGTCTGGTCTTCGGCCGGCCAGACTTCCTGACCGACTTTTTTCAATCGCTCCTGCACCACCGGATCGGCCAGGCTCTCGCGAATGGCGGCATTGAGCTTCGCGATCACGTCCTGGGGTGTGCCCGTGGGCACCCAGATGCCGTGCCAAAAACTGGCGTTGACACTGGTGATGCCGAACTCGTCGAGCGTCGGCACGTTCGGCGCCGCCCACCAGCGCTTGGCCTGCAGCACCGCAAACGCCTTGAGCTGGCCGCTTTGCACGTAAGGCAAAGTACCGGCCGCCTGACTGAATGCGAAGTCGACATGGCCGCCCATCAGGTCCTCGGCGACCGGCGCCCCGCCGCGATATGGCACGATCTGAAACGCCGTGCCGGTGACTTTCTCGAACAGCCGGGCGGCAATGTCGGTCGGACCGCCGACGCCGACGGTCGCCATCGTCGCCTTGCCGCCCTGCGCCTTCAGCCACGCGATCAGGCCTTTGACGTCGTTCGGCGGCAGCGACTTGTTGGCGACGATCCAGATCGGCGTGTCGGCGATCAGAGAGACCGGCGCCAGATCCTTCACGGGATCGTAGTCGAGCTTCAGGATGACCGGATTGAATACCGCCGTTTGGGTATGGCCGATGCTCAGCATGTAACCGTCGGGCGGCGAATGAGCCACGCGGCCGACGCCGATGCTGCCGCCGCCGCCGCTGATATTGGTGACGACGACGGGCTGGCCGAGCGGCTTCTGCATGCGCTGCGCCAAGAGGCGCGCGATGGTGTCGGTCGGCCCGCCCGCCGGATATGGCACCACAATCGTGATCGGACGCGACGGATAGGAGTCTGCGTGCGCAGCGACGACGCCGGCGAGAACAGCGAACACAAGAGCCACGAACCTGCGCATGTCATTTCCTGATTTTGTGCCGCATCGCGCGGCCATTGTGATGCGGCGTGAGGGTTGCCTCGGTACCGGGATTGTATTTTGCTGCGCGCCAGTAGGCTAGCGGCCGGCGATTGCCCGGTGAGGATTGCCCAGCGAGGAATATCATGGATTTCGAATTCAGCGAGGAACAGACTCTGCTGCGCGACAGCGTGCGCAAGCTTATGCAAAGGCACGCGCCGCCCGAATATGTACGCAAGCACGATCGCGAACGCACTTATCCGGAAGACCTGTTTCAGGCATTCGCCGCGGCCGGTCTGTTGGCGCTGCCGTTTCCGGAAGAATACGGCGGCGCCGGCGGCACGCTGCTCGACATGACCATCGTGGCCGAAGAAATCTCGCGCATCTCCGCCGATCTGGTGATGGCCTATACGGGCAATATTTTTTGCGGGCTCAACCTGCTGCGCAAAGGCACCGAGGAGCAGAAGCGCCATTGGCTGCCGAAACTCGTGGCCGGCGAGATCAAACTCTCGATCTCGATGTCGGAGCCCGACGCCGGTTCCGATATCGGCGCCATGCGCACCACCGCGGTGCGCGACGGCAATCAATGGGTGATCAACGGGCAGAAAATCTGGGCCTCGACGGCCGGCGCGCCCAACAATGTCATCAGCCTCTACGTCAAGACCGATCCGAAGGCGCACTACCGGCAGGGCCTGTCGCTGTTTCTGGTCGACAACGACACGCCGGGCCTGACGCTGCGCAAGCTCGACATGCTCGGCCGCCGCGCCACCGGCACCTACGAACTCACCTTCGATAATGCGCGGGTGCCGCCCGACCGCCTGATCGGCGGCGAGAACAAAGGCTGGGACGTGGTGATGTCCGGCCTGGCGGTCGAGCGCGCCGCCTCGTGCGCCGGCAATGTCGGCGCCGCGCAGGGCGTGGTCGATCTCGCCCTGCAATACGCCAAGGACCGAAAACAATTCGGCCGCCCGATCGGCGCCAATCAGGCGATCGCCCACATGCTCGCCGACATGCAGACCGAAGTGGAGGCCGCGCGCACGCTGATGTGGCGCGCCGCCTGGCTGGTCTCGAACGGCAAGGACGCGCTGCGCGAAATCACCATGGCGAAGCTGTTCACGTCGGAGACTTACGTCAAAGTCGCCAACCTCGGCATGCAGGTGCTCGCCGCGTTCGGCTATTGCGAAGAGTTCGACATGGCGCGCCACTACCGCGACGCCCGCGCCGCGACGATTGCCGCCGGCACCTCGCAGATTCAGCGAAACCTGATCGCCAATCTGATGGGCCTGAAGGTGCAATGATGCCTTCTTCCGCCCGCGCGGGAAGCGGGGGTACCCGCCGCCTTACGGGCGATCCTCCTCAGCCGCGCTCGCGCTTGGCGCGCCAGTTCGAATGGGGGGCGAGGCGGGGCGCACGCGGGGGAGGTGACAAATCCGTTCTCGCGACGCCCCGGCGCCCGAGCTTTGCCAAACAGCCATAAACACGTTGCCCCCCCGAACAAACAAAGAGGGAGGCGGAGCGCCGAAAGGCGCACCTACCAGCCGCGCCACACTCCCGGATGTTGCCACCTGAGAATGCTTGCGGGCGCGGCGCGGGCTTTGCGAAGCCCGCTCGCCTTCCGGCGCTCCACCGCGGCTCTTGCCTAGCGACCGAATGCTTTGGCTCAATCCGGGCCGCGCTTCACGCGATCGAGAAGGATCGGGCGTTAACCCGCGCCGTCAATCGCGTTTAAGCCAAGCACCTGGCTCGCCGGTCATAATGCCGGCGGGGACGATGCCCGAACCGCCCGAGTGCGGAGTGTATCGCTCCGCCCGCGGGAACCGCACTCGCTCCCTTCCGTGAGTACCCTCGGCCGAAAGGTCCCTTGATTCGTGAGCGAGATGAGATTTGTAACATATTTAGTAACTTTAATCAAGAGGAATATTCGCGAAGATCGGCTTGACACCACACGCCAAAATCCACGTGTTTCCATGAGTTAATCGACCAAACGTCCGCGAATTAGCGGTTTTTGATAAAGGCAATGTCGCCGTGGTAGTTACTGTTACATGGTCGACGATCGTGCGGGCCGCCAGCGCCGGTCAAAGCCGGCCGCCTTCCGGCCGGCCCGAAGGGGTCGCCTTGACGGGCGGCTGATCCGGCGCGCGGAAATCGAAAGTGCGTTTGTCGAGTTGCGAGAGGAGTTGGCCGAAGAAGCCAGAAATGCCCAGTGTGTCGGCGCGGTCGCGCTACCTGACAATAATGTAATTCACAGCCGCATTGTATTTGCGCGGCCGGTTGTTACTTCCCGATAGATAGGCCGACAGGGCGGCCCCCGTCCCCCCGACACCCCGCCGCCCGGTCAGAAGCCTATGTGAGTTGAGGCAACAACTCTGGAACCCCAAGCTGGTAAATGGCCTGGGGTTCTTTTTTGTGGCAGGCCCGAGCCTTATTCACGGCCTAAGTTATTGCGCATGACAGTGGTAATTTGGACACACAGCTGACTTGCTATTGGGAGCACTGCTTTGTGAGACGCTGCGAGGACCGCGTCACCCGGCGTTCCGTGATGGCGCGTCGTTTGGGTGGAGTGTTCTCGCCCCCGCTTTGTCGGAGGGAGCTCGCCGAGGCGGGATAGGAATTGTTGCAACCTGTTCTCTATCCGCCGAGGGTCCCCCATTCCCAAATGGGGCGCGCGAGCGACCGGCGATGCCGGCCGACCCCGTGCCGACAGCCGAGCACCGCAGCTGGAAAGCGAGAAGCGGAGGCCGCCAGCTTTGCCGGAACCATAATTGTTGAAAGCAATTGATTGGCAAAGTGGCGGCGCGGGGTCGGGCGGCTGCGCCCGACAAAGCGGGGGCGAATAGTGAGGCGTGGTGCGGAATTTTCGTCAGGCGCTGTTGGTCAAAGGTACAAATCAGGTGTACCCATGTCGTGCCGATTATTGATCCCTTTCCTTATTTGAAAAATGCATTTCCCCTACTGCGTATTATTAATATGAGTATTGTTAGATGCGTATTCTTATATAGAGAGACCGGAAGCTGTTGCCGGTCCAGAACGGCATTCGTTTCCGGTCCAGACCGGAAATTTTCCGGTCAGGACCGGCGGCTGAGCACTGTTTTTGGGCTTAACCGTCAGGTGCAGCCGGTAGAGGTTGGTCTTGCCGAGGCCGCGTTGTGTGATCTCCAACAGGTCTGCCGTTTCAAGTGCTTTGAGATAGGTGCGGACGCTGCGGTCGGTGGCGCCCATGTCTTCGGCGAGTGTCACCTGGCCGGGAAAGCAGGCATCATTGCTCCATGCGTATTTGAGCAGCATCGCGTAGGCGAGCTTTGCGCCGACGGAGATGTCTTTGTTGGTGAGAATGAAATTAGGAACCTGGGTGAAGCCGTGGCGCGTCGCGAGATCGGCGCCGACGATTTCGATGTTGCGCTCTTTCGCTTTGAGGATGTCGCCGATCGGTCGTGGCGTTTGATATTCCATACGTTGTCATTATACGGGGCGCGCTAATGGCGATCGCAGGCTTATCCCCCATTTTCGCTCACGCTTGAATGAAGGCGCGAGAGGAATGTAGTTTTGTAAAGATGTCGCGACATGCCGCGCCGGTCGCGACACTTGATGATTGGCTGATCGCGAGACGTGCTAGCGCTTTGTACCGGCGAGAATTGCGACTTTCTTCTCCTCGTATTCCGTCTTCTGAATTTCTCCCTTTGCAAAGCGCTCGTTGAGTATTTGCAACGCCGAACGGCTGGGGTCGTCCCAAACCGGCGGCGACGGCGACCAGGAATGATGACCGGCCGCAAAGGTTCCGCGCGCAAAGTAGAAGATTGCGGTGCAGACCAGCACAGTGAGCAGCACGAACATTGGAATCATCTCCCAAAATGAGCCGCCGTAGGGCCCACCCCAGTCGCCGCTGCCCCACATCATGTGGCCAGGGCCGGGCCAATAATATTGCGACGGGGACGGCGGACTCGGCGGCCGTGGCTGCGTCTGCGCCAGGGCTCGCAGCGGCATCGCGGTTGCAAGGAAGACGGCGGCCAGCGTCGAAAGCTTTTTCATGGCTGCACCTCCAGTTTAATTTTCGTCCATGCAAGCGGTATTGGCATTGATCTAGGTCAACTGCGTGGCCGTCGATGGTCTCGGTGGTCAGCGGCGGCGGCGCCCACCTTCCGTCAATAGCGCATTGCCGTAGGCCGCCCGAAACGAATCCGCTCTAATTCAAACGTCGAAACCGGCAAAATTGGAGCCGCTGGATAGTTCCCACGGGCGTTCGGTGGATATGATTTCGGCTTTCCACCAATTCGAAAGAAGGGCCAAGTAAATCGCCAAGGGACGCGGCATTGTGACGGACGACAGGCAAGCCGCTGCACCGTTCGGGGCCATCCGGAGGCTGAATTTCGGTGATATGAATTTCGGTGTAAATTTCGGTGCCATTTCGGTGACAGTGCACTTATTTCCTGTATCACAATGCGAGTTGAGTACACCGTCACGGCAATTCCCGATCAACCAATATGGCGAGTTACGTCTTCGGCGGCCCTGTCCGACGCGGCTGCAATCGTCATGCCCCGGCCTTGTGCCGGGCATCCACGTCTTCTCTGCCTGCAACGATGAAAGACGTGGATGGCCGGAACAGGTTCGGCCATGACGCCGTGGGGACGGCGAGCCTTGTCCGTCGCTCTGAAATGCTTCGTCATGCCCGCGCAGAGGCTCGGTCACGGGGACACGAGTTTTGAATTTGAAGCTTCCGGGCAGCGGTTCCTGTGCCTTGGTTCCAAAAGCGCCGCTGAATATCACCTCATCGCCTTCGGCCGAAGACCATGTTCGGAATGGCCTGCGACCGGAACGCCCGAACGCTCCCTCTATCCCAAGATCTCTCTCACTTTGTTGGCGAGCGTCGTCATCGGAAATGGCTTTGTAAGAATTTCCATGCCAGGTCCGAGGTGCCCGTTGCCGACAGCGGCATTCTCCGCATAGCCAGTGATGAAAAGCACCTTGAGTTCCCGCGCGCCTTGCGCGAGCGGCATCGGCGAGTTGACGCCCGTTCATATGCCCCGGCAGTCCCACGTCGGTGATCAGCAAATCGATTGATTGATCGGTGCTCAATATCTTCATTGCCGAAGCTGCATCGTGCGCTTCCAATACGCGGTATGAATTCTCCGTCAGAGTTTCGTTTACGAGCATGCGCACCATTGCTTCGTCGTCCACAATCAACACCGTCTCGCCGAACCCCCGATCGGGCTCCCGGGTCAGTGCTGCTTCGATCTCGTCGGCGCTGCCAAAATAGCGCGGCAGGTACAGGCACATTGTCGTCCCCTTCCCCACCTCCGTGTAAATGCGGACCTGACCTCCCGATTGCCGCACAAAGCCGTAGATCATGGAAAGGCCCAGGCCGGTGCCCTGGCCTATTGGCTTGGTCGTGTAGAAAGGATCAAATGCGCGGGCGACCACGTCGGGCGACATGCCTGCGCCCGTGTCAGAAACACATAGGGAAACATATTGCCCGGGAGGAACATCCCGCTCACGGGCGGCTTGATCGTCGAGCCACTTATTCGCTGTCTCAATTGTAAGCTTCCCGCCGTCTGGCATGGCGTCGCGCGCGTTGATCGCGAGGTTCAGGACTGCACTCTCCAACTGCGGCGCATCCACTTTTGTCAGCCAAAGTCCAGCGGACCCCACGACCTCGACAGCGACGTTGGGCCCCATGGTACGGTTGATCAGGTCCGCCATGCCGGCGATGAGCCTGTTTGCATCTGTGGGCCTGGGGTCCAACGTCTGGCGACGCGAAAACGCCAGCAACCGATGCGTAAGTGACGCGGCGCGATTGGCGGATTTGACGGCTGCGCCAATAAAGCGATCCGCTTCGGACGCCCGCCCCTGCTGAATCCGATGCTGAGCCCGATCCAGCGCGCCGATGATGCCCTGGAGCAGGTTGTTGAAATCGTGCGCCAAGCCGCCTGTGAGCTGGCCCACAGCCTCCATCTTTTGCGCCTGCCGTAGCTGCTCTTCCAGACTTTGGCGTTCGCTTATGTCACGCGCCGTGACTGCGACGCGGGCGGGCTGACCGGGCTCCGCGGGGATTGGAGTGGCTATAGCATCGACAACCGATTTGCCCTGTTTGCGGGTGTAGGAAAACGGTGCGCCGGCGTGCAGAGACGCCTCAAGATAAGCGTTCAGCTCCGCGGCCCGGTCGGGCGGAAAAATTTCGTTAGTCGATCGCCCGATGACCTGAGCGCGCGTCATCCCATAAAGCGTCAGAGTTGCCGGATTGATTTCATCATATTGGAATTCGCCGTCGGGCCGGCGCGAGAGAATGGCGTGGCACTCCGACGAGTGCATATAGAAGGTTTGAATGTTCCTTAAATCGGCGGTGCGTTCCTCAACCCGGCGCTCAAGCTCCTGGTTAAGTGTGGACAGGCGCTGGGCCTGCTGTTCCAGCAGCGCTTCGGCTCGCTTTTTCGCGGTGATGTCGCGCGCGATCTTGGAGGCGCCGATGACGTTCCCGTTTCTATCCTTGATGGGCGAAACGGTGAGCGAGATGGCGACCAGGCTGCCATCTTTCGTCTGACGCACGGTCTCAAAATGCTCAATGCGTTCGCCACATCTGATCCTCCCGAGGATCACATCTTCCTCGTGATGACGCTCCGATGGGATCAGCGTCAGAACGGATTTGCCGATGATTTCATCCGGGGTATAGCCAAAGAGTTGCTCGGCAGACTGGTTCCAGGTCTGGATGATGCCGTTCGTGTCCTTGCTGATGATGGCATCTTCCGAGGACTCGATGATGGCAGCGAGATGCTCTGACGCCCGGGCTGTCGTGCTCCGCTCCGTCACGTCGCGTGCAATTTTGGACGCGGCGATCACGTTGCCTCGAGAGTCGAATATCGGGGAGACGGTGATCGCGACATTGATCGACGATCCATCCTTGCGGCGGCGAACGGTCTCATAATGTTCCACCCGCTCGCCGCGACGTATCCTCCCGAGAATCAGGTCCTCGTCGCTCTCCCGCTCTGGCGGGATCAGAAGGCAAATGGACTTGCCGACGATCTCCTCGGCCGTATAGCCGAAAATCTTCTCTGCGGCTCGGTTCCAGGTCAGGATGACGCCATCGAGGCTCTTGCTGATAATGGCGTCGTGCGTGGAGTTGACAATTGCAGCGAGTTCCTGAATGGCCCGTGTGGCATCCTCTGGGTCGGGTGATTTCAAACTTTCACTCCCGCGTCGAGGGTCCAGCCATGAGAGGGGGCGCCGTTTCGCAGCTCCTTCTCGGTGTCGGACAAGGTGATGTAAAGGCACTGCTCGCCCGCCGCCGCGCCCTCCAAGGGGAAGCGAAGCGCGATTGTCGTCTTGCCGGTCCCGGGATTTCCTTCGAACAGAAATACGTGTCCGACAGTCAGGCCACCCTCAAAAACATCGTCACGTCCAGGGACGCCGATCCGGGCTTTGTCTGATCGGCTTTTCTCAACGCCCATGGGGTGCTCCGATCTTTTTAACAATTGCTTCCGGGAGAAGTCGCGATGGAATGCCGTTCAATACAAGAGCGAGCTCTTCCTTTACACGTTGCAGCTCATGCCGATGCTGACATTCCAGCCAGAACTCAGAGGGAACACCGCACAATCTTTCAAGACGAGCCGCCATGGCAAGAGTAATCGCGGCATCGCCGGCCAAAATCCGGTGGAGGGTTTGACGTGTGATAGTAAGATCTCTCGCAGCCTGGCTGACAGACAAGCCCAAGCTCGGCAGCACATAGTCTCGCAGCAACACGCCAGGATGTTCGGGGTGGCCAGAGGGCGGAGCCGCGTGATCAGCACCATTGTTCACGTTACAAGTAACGCCCAACGCGACAGATCAGTTCCGTCGCGGTCCAGGTCGGAGTTGAGTTCACCGACACGGCAATTCCCGATCAACCGATATGGCGAGTTACGCCTATGGCTGCCACGCCCTACGCGGCTGCAATCGTCATGGCCGGGCTTGTGCAGCCTCTTGTGCCGCGCATCCACGTCTTCTCGGCCTCGCCAACATTGCGCTCCTGCTGCCGGCGACCAATCCGGCTGCAACGCCTTTCTGATGCGAAATGATGTACTGTGGAGCGGCCGGATGAACCAGACGGAAGGCTTCGTGCGCACGATGATGGCAGTGCTTCGAGCTTGCATCCTTGCTCTCATAGGCGTCTTCCCTGCCTTGTTGCACACGCAACCTGCGGCAGCTCAGGAAGCATTCTATCAGGCAGCCGAGAGCGAAATCGCCGGACCAGCGGGCAGCGTCATTCGCAAGGAGCCGCGTCTCGGAGCGCCTGCCGGAGCAACTGCATACAAAATCCTTTACCGCTCGACCAAACCCGACGGCACTCCGATCGCCGTCTCGGGTATCGTCATCATTCCCGCGGGACAAGCTCCGGCGGGCGGATGGCCGATCGTCGCCTGGGCTCATCCAACTACCGGAATTGTATCTCGCTGCGCCCCATCTCGCGCACTGACGGTCTTTCAGCAAATAGCGGGAAGTCGGCACCTGTTGGAGCGCGGTTACGCAATCGCGGCGACCGATTATCCAGGACTCGGCACGCCCGGACCACACCCCTATCTCGTTGGAGAAAGCGAAGCGCGCGCGGTCATAGATTCCGTGCGGGCCATTCGTTCGTTTCCAGGATTGGAGAATTCCACCCGTTACGCTGTGTGGGGTCACTCGCAGGGCGGTCAGGCAGCGCTCTTCACCGGAATGATCGCCAAGTCGTATGCGCCGGAGCTTAAGCTGGTCGGCGTCGCCGTCGCGGCGCCCGCGACAGATCTCAGCGCACTAATGACCGACGATCTCAACACCGCCGGTGGACGTAATATCACCGCAATGACAATTTGGTCATGGGCCAGGGTTTACGGCGCACCCATGGACGATGTCATCGAACCTGCAGCGATGCTAACCGTCAACGCGCTCGCCGAACAATGCATCGAAGGCGCTTTCGACCTGTACATTCGGCAAAAGCTATCGGCGCCGCTGGCGCACACATTTTTGTCCGTAAAGAATCCGGCGGCGGTCGAGCCGTGGAAGTCCCTTCTCCTGCGCAACAGCCCGGGAACTCTCCCGACAGACATTCCAATGTTTATCTCACAAGGGACATCCGATGGCCTTGTCCGCCCCTCAATCACCGAAGCCTATAAGAGCCGCCTCTGCAAAGCGGGCAGCAAGGTCGAAATGCTGATGATGCCGGGCGTAAGCCATGGCTTTATCGGCTATGACAGCGCGGATGCCGCGGCCGGTTGGATGGCCGACCGGTTCAAGGGAATTGACCCTCCCAGCAATTGCTGACTGAGGCCGCCTCTTGAAGGCGAATATGCCAATCCTGACCGGAAGCGTTCGTGAGCCGTGCGATCCCCGATTTGATGGGACTGAAGGTCCAATAGCATTTGCTCCACAGGTGGAACTCCCTGCGATCGCAAGGACTTAGTCTTTGCATCGCAGCCCTGTCCGCGGGCGTCCCTGATTTGGCCCATTCTTGGCGGAAGAATCGGCCGCATTGAGTCCTTTTTGGGTTTCCCAAGAGTTCCTTAAGGGCGAGGCACTCGATGACGACAGCGATAATCGGCCGGCTGAAGTCTCCCGATGCGCGCGCGGTGCTGAGCGCGGCGAGCTATCTGCTTGAGCTCGCCGTGATCGCAGCGAGCTATTTCGGCCTCGCCAACATTGCGCTCCTACTGCCGGCGACCAATCCGGCCGCAACGCCGTTGTGGCCGCCGACCGGTGTCGCGCTGTGCCTTGTTCTGTTGTGCGGCTATCGCGTCTGGCCTGCGATCTTCCTCGGTGCGTTTTCCGCCTCGGCGTTCTCAGTCTATGGCATGACGATGGCTTCGCTGCCCGAGGCGGCGGCCGTCGGCGTCGCGACCGCGGCAGCGGCGTCAGCCGGCGCATGGCTGATCAATCGCTGGTCGAACGGCCGCAAAACATTCGATACACCGGCCGGCATCGCCAAGTGCATGGCGATCGTTGTCGTCACCGCGCTGATCAGTTCCGCCATCGCATGGTGGGGCAGCCGTCTTGCCCAAGAACTTGTCGCCCGAGAACTTGCCGCCCAAGAACTTGCTCATAACGTTGCGCCTGCCGATCTGTTCGCCGGCTCGATCGTTCCGTGGATCAAATGGTGGCTCGCGGATGCCGCCGGCACGGCGATCCTTACATCGGCAATCCTGCTCTGGGCCAACACGCCGCTGCACCAGATTTCCAAACTGGGCATTCTGGAATTGGTCATCGTCATCCTTGTGGCGGGCACGATCGGCGCCATTGCGGGCGGCGCCCTGATCGGCAACGACCTCGCGGCCTTGCTGCCGTATCGCGAGGCGTTTGGTTTTCTGATCTTTGTGCCGCTGGCGTGGGCGGCGCTGCGCGGCAATCAGCGCGACGCCGCCGCCGCTACGCTGGTCTTTTGCGGCGCCGCGATCTGGAGCGTTTCGGCCGGCTCCGGGGCGTTGCCCGCAGCCGACTTGCATCGATCGCTCATTTTGTTGCCGGCGCTTTCGATCGCGGCGCTGATCGTCTCTCTCATGCTCGCCGCCACGGCCGCGACGCAGCGGCAGGCGCAAGCCGCCCTCGCTGCCACGCAAAGCCATTTGACATCGCAGCTCAATCAGACGCAGCTCGCGTTTCGCAGCCTCAAACAGCATTTCCAGATCTTCATCGAAGGCGCCACCGACTATGCCATCTTCGTGCTCGATCCGACCGGACACGTCACCAGCTGGAACGGCAACGCGCACAAGATCATCGGCTATGAAGCCGACGAAATTCTTGGCAAGCATTTCGCCATTCTGTACCGGCCCGACGAGCGCCGCGCCGGCGTGCCAAATCGGGCGCTGGAATTGGCCGTCCGGCACGGCAAGCACGAAATCGAGGGCTGGCGCGTGCGCAAAAATAGCGCGCCGTTTTTCGTCACCGGCGCGCTCACCGCAATTCGCGACGACCACGACAATCTGATCGGCTTTGCCAACGTGCTGCGCGACGCGACCGAGCGGCGCGACACCCAGGAGAAGCTGGTCGAGGCGCGCGAGCAGCTGGCGATGTCGCAGAAAATGGAGGCGATCGGCAAACTGACCGGCGGAATCGCGCACGATTTTAACAATCTCCTGATGATCATCGGCGGCAACGCCCAGACCTTCAAGCGTCTGCTCGACCCGAAATTGCCGCGCGCCATCGAGGCCATCCAGACGGCGGCAAAACGCGGCGAGAGCCTGACACGCCAGTTGCTGACCTTCTCGCGGCGCCAGCATCTTTCGCCCACCGTTGTCGATCTGAGCGCCAGCATCAGGAATATGCGCACGCTCATCGAAAGCTCACTGCGCGGCAACATCGTCTACAAAGAGCAGATCGAAGCCGGCATCGATCGCGTCAAGATCGACCTTGCCGAGCTCGAACTCGCCATCGTCAACGTCGCCGTCAATGCTCGCGACGCCATGCCGAACGGTGGCGTGTTTTCGGTGACTGTGTGCAACGTCAAGGCCGACGGCAGCATCAACCAGGATCAGAGCGAGAATTTCGTCGCGCTCGAATTCAGCGATACCGGCATGGGCATTCCGCCGAGCTTGCTCACCAGGATCTTCGATCCGTTTTTCACCACCAAGGAGGTCGGCAAAGGAACCGGCCTCGGCCTGTCGCAGGTCTATGGATTTGCCCACCAGGCCGGCGGCACCGTGCAGGCCGACAGCACGGTCGGCCAAGGCACCACGATCACCATTTATCTGCCGGCCAGCACCGAGGCCGAAGCTGTCGAGATCGCCACCGCGAATGACGAAGCCGCGGGCGAGCGGCATCCGGTCGTGCTGGTCGTCGACGACAGCGTCGAAGTCGCAGAGGTTACGTCGTCGCTGTTCGAGCATCTCGGCTATGAGACGGTCTATCGCGAGTTGGCGGACGAAGCGCTGAAGCTGCTGGCGGAAGGCGCGAGCTTCGATCTTGTCTTCAGCGACATCGTCATGCCGGGAACGATCGACGGCGTCGGTCTCGCCCACGAAGTTCGCTCGCGCTACCCGGGCCTGCCGGTGATGCTGACGACCGGCTACAGCGCCGCCGCCGCCGCGGCGCCGTCGGGTCTGCGGATCCTGCCAAAACCCTTCGACAGCGACACGTTGCGCAGCTTCATCCAGGACACGATGGACGGCAGCGCGCTGACCCACTGAACGCAGCCACTATCCGGAAAATGCTCGCTGCAGCAGTTCCACCAGCGCGCCGGGTGCCGTGACATTTGGATTGTGGGTCGAGTTGATTTCATAGAGCGGCCAGCCTTCGCGTCTTGCCCGCGCCGCGAATTGCCCGAACGGCCGCAGCTCGGCGCCGCGCGTGCACCAGATATAGGTCCGCGGCAGCGATAGCGGCGCGCTCAGCCGGACCGGCTGCTGGAAACACCGCGCCGATTGCGGCAAGCGGAATTTTGCGACCCAGGCCGCATCGTCTTCGGAGGTATCGGGCGGAATTGGATTGGGCTGCACGCGCCAGCCGTCGCCGTTCTTGACGCTGTCCAGATGACGCCGCCGTTCGCGTTCGGGCAACAGGTCGATCAGCGCCTGGCCGTCTTCCGGCACGAAGGCATCCAGATAGACGAGGCGGGCGACACGCTCGCGCGCCTGGTCGGCGACGCCGGTGGCGACCATGCCGCCATAGCTGTGGCCGAGCAGCACGACATCGCGCAGCTCCTCATATTTCAAAACGCCCAACACGTCTTGGATATGGGTATCGAGATCGTTCTCAGGCCGTGCCAGGTGCGCGCGCTCGCCCAAGCCCGTGTAGGTCGGCGCATAGAATTCGTGCCCGGCCGCCGCAAGCGGCGCACGCAGCTTTTTCCACGACCACGCCGCGGACCAGGCGCCATGAGCCAGCACGATCACCGCCAAGGGAGCCTCCTTCAGCCGAGACGTTCCATAGGTAAATATGCGCAGAAGGGTCAAGCCGGAAACTTGATTTGGATCGAGATGAAATACGCAGGCGGCGAACCGAAGCAAAACGGTTTGGTCGCCTGGTGCCTGCTCATGGACGCGTCGCACCGTTCACGCGGCCCGCGAAATTATTTCAGTAATTATCGAAATATCTCTTGACGTCCGGATAATATTTCAATAAGTGTTGAAATATGAAAAAAGACCATGCCGTCGCGGCCTTGGCGGCGCTCGCCCAGGACAATCGATTGGATGTCTTTCGTTTGCTGGTGCAGGCCGGGCCCGACGGCATGCCGGCCGGTCAGGTCGCCCACGCGCTCGGGCTTGCCCCCAACACACTGACATTCCATTTCGACCGGCTGCGCGATTCGGGACTGGTCACCGTGCGCCGCGATGGCCGGTCCATGATCTATGCGGCGCGCTTTGAGACCATGAATGGCTTGCTCGGCTTCCTGACCGAGAACTGCTGCCAGGGTGCGCCGCAAAAGTGCGCTCCGGCCACCGTTTGCAAACCGGCGCGCAGCCCGCGCAAGAAAATCCCGGCATGAAGGAGAGACTTGAGATGAAACGATTCCACGTCCATGTCGCCGTCGACGATCTCACGCGATCCATCGGATTCTACGCGGCGCTGTTCGCGGCCGAACCATCGGTCATCAAGCCGGACTATGCCAAGTGGATGCTCGACGATCCGCGCGTGAACTTTGCCATCTCGACGCGAGGACGGCAGCCCGGGCTCGATCATCTCGGCATTCAGGCCGAGAATGTCGGCGAGCTGAACGAGATTTACGGCCGTCTGGACAAGGCAGGCGGCACCGTCATCGAACAAGGCCAGACGAATTGTTGCTACGCCAAATCGCAAAAGTCGTGGATTGACGATCCGGCGGGAATTTCCTGGGAGACGTTTCACACCACGGGCGATAGCACCGACTATGGCGACGGCTCGGGTGAGCGCACGGCCCGCATCGCGCATGAGACATCGTGTTGCGCGCCGCAAGTCTGCGCACCCCAAGTCTGCGCACCCCAAGCCGCCGAGCCGATCGCCAAGCCCGCCGCGGCTTGCGGCTGCCCGGCCGCCTGAGGCGCATCATGACCGAACGTCCGTTCGACGTGCTGTTTCTGTGCACCGGCAATTCGGCCCGTTCCATCATGGCGGAAGCCATCTTGAACAAACTAGGCTCGGGAAAATTCCGCGCGTTCAGCGCCGGTAGCCAACCGAAGGGGCGCGTTCATCCGGAAACGCTGAGGCTTCTGCAAAGCCTCGGATACGACACGGCCGGCTTTCGTTCCAAATCGTGGAGCGAGTTTGCCGACCCAGGCGCGCCGCTGCTCGATTTCGTCTTCACGGTCTGTGACAACGCCGCGGGAGAAACCTGCCCGCTGTGGCCCGGACAGCCGATAACGGCGCATTGGGGTGTCCCTGATCCCGCCGAGGTCAAGGGCGCTCCGGCGGAGATCGCCGTTGCCTTCAAAGACACCTACCGGATGCTCAACCAGCGTATCGGAATTTTCACGGCGCTGCCGCTGCGGTCGCTCGACCGACTAAGTCTGCAAAACAAGCTGCGCGACATAGGCCGGATGGAAGCCGCGGCGGCGAAGGCGGCGGAGCCGACGTGAAGCCGTCGCTCGCTCGACGCATCGTCGCAGAGGGATTAGGCACCGCCTTTCTGTTGGCGGCGGTGGTCGGCTCCGGCATCATGGCGGCAAAACTGTCCGGCGGCAGCGGCGCGCTGGCGTTGCTCTGCAATACGCTGCCGACCGGCGCGATCCTGGCGGTCCTGATCCTCACCTTCGGACCAGTCTCGGGCGCGCATTTCAATCCGGCGGTCAGCCTTGCGTTCGCATTACGCGGCGAATTGCCTATGCGGGTCGCGGCTGTTTACATCGCCGCCCAGGTTGTCGGCGCCACCGCCGGCGTTTGGGCGGCCCACGCGATGTTCGATCTGCCGTTATGGCAGGTGTCGCTGACCATCCGTACCGGACCCGGCCAGTGGTTTGCGGAATGCGTCGCCACATTCGGATTGTTGCTCACGATTTTCGGCTGCGCGGCGCGCACGCCGACGGCGTTACCGTATGCGGTCGGCCTCTACATCACGGCGGCATACTGGTTCACGGCCTCGACGTCGTTCGCCAATCCGGCCGTCACGATCGCGCGGTCGCTGTCGAACACCTTTGCGGGTATAGCGCCTGCGAACGTCGCCGCTTTTGTCGCCGCCCAGCTTGCAGGGATGGTCTTTGCCGTCGCCCTCGGGCGTTGGTTGTGGCGATCGTAGCCGGCGCGAGATTTCATCTGGCGTTGCCAGCGCATTGCCGGCCTTGGTCAGCCCTTGGTTAGCCCTTGGTCAGCCCTGTTCAGCCCGGTTCAGCCCTTGGCCCACTCTTGGCAATCCACGGGTAAGCGATCATTCTATTCGAACGGCAAACGCGTTCGGAAGCAATCTCCGGGCTTTGCGTCGTCGAATTGCCCAAGGAGCGGCGATGACGGACTATTGGCTCAGCAAGCTGTTCTTCGACTTGCAGCAAGATGCGAAACTGGCCGCGGACTATCGCGCCGACATGCCGGCGGTCATCGGCCGGTACAAGATCAAGCCCGAGCTTCGCACGGCGCTGTTTGACGACGACGTCGGCAAGCTTGCGCCGGAGGTCAATGCCTACCTGCTGCGCTTCTACTTTCAGGTCCGGGGCATGCCGGAGTCTGAATTCATAGCGCGACTGAACGCAATGAACCCAGCCGGCGGAAATGCGATGGAGAAGATGCCTCATGGCTAGCCTTGTCGGAGTTTTTGCGGCCAGCCACGGACCGATTATCGCGCGCGACTGGGATAAGATGCCGCGCGAGCATCGCGACAAGCTTGAGGCTGCTTTTGATGAAATCGGACGCAGGCTCCGCGCCTGCCGGCCGGATATTCTGGTCGTGGTCTCGCCAGATCATTGGGTCAATTTTTTTATCAACAATCTACCGGCGGTCTGCATCGGGATCGGCGACGAGCACGACGGTCCGCCCGAGCCGTTCATGCAGAAGGTCTATCCGCACCGGCTGCTCAAAGGCCACGCCGCGTTCGGACGCCATTTGCTGCAAACGGCGCTCGATAATGAATTCGAGCCGGCGCTGTCGCATCGGCTGCGGCTCGACCACGGCACCTGCATCCCGCTGTGGCGCGCGGCGGTCAGTCCCGAATTGCCGCTCGTGCCCATTCTGGTCAACGACCTCGAGGCGCCGATGCCGAGCATCAAGCGCTGTCTCGCCTGGGGCCGGCTGCTGCGGCGGGCGATCGAGACTTATCCCGAGCCGCTGCGCGTCGCCGTGCTCGGCACCGGCGGCCTCAGCCACTCGATCGGCGAGCCGACCATGGGATGGATCGACGAGGAATTCGATCACGCCTGCATCAAGCAATTCGAACATGGCGAAGAGCGCCAACTGGATGCCTTTCTCACCGAGGCCCTGCCCCGCACCGGCAACGGGGCGCAGGAAATGCGCGACTGGGTCATCGCGCATGCCGCAGCCGGCAGCACGGGCTTTGAATTGATCGACTATTTCCCAAGTCCCGCAACGCTGGTCGGCGCCGGCTTCGCGTCGTGGAAACTGCCGGCGGCTTAGATCGGACCGCGGCCGAACTGCAGGAGGAAACAATGACCGTACGCGATGCCGCCCCCACTGCGACCGCTTCGAGCAAAAGCGACATCCGTTATTACGGCGTGCATCATCTGGCCTTGAACACCGACGACATGAAAATGACGGTCGATTTCTATGTTGGCGTGCTCGGCATGCGGCTCGTCCATGCCATGCGGGTGCCGCCCGGCGTCGGCACCGGTCCGGGCAATCGCGGCAATCCGCCGTTCGAGGAAATCAGGCATTATTTCTTCGACATGGGCCGCGACGCGCTGTTGGCTTTTTTCGAGATGCCGAAGGGCGCCAAGCCAAAGGGCGACCGCAACGCGCTCGGCAATATGCAACACGTGTCGTTTGCTGTGTCGCCGGAAGGCCAGACGCGCATTCGCGCGCGCCTTGAGGCCAACAAGACGCCCTACGACGGTCCGCTCGAAATCCTGCCGGGGATTTTCTCGATCTATGTGATGGACCCGAACGACATCAGGCTCGAATTCAGTTGCCAACCGTCGAACGGCGAAGGCGAGCCGGCGATTGTGCCGCTGGTCACGCAGACCAAGGACGAAGCGCTCAACGAGCTTCGATCGCTGTCGTCCGATCAGAACTGGCTGCATCGCGCGGTCGCGAACCTGGCCGACTAGACCAAGCCGCAGCGCGGCGCGGCTTGTTTATTCCGCCGCCGCTTTTGTTTGATGCTCCTGGATCGCCGCCCACACGCGCGACGGGGTCGCCGGCATGTCGATGTGGTCGATGCCGAGCGGCTTGAGCGCGTCCAGGATCGCGCCGATCACCGCCGGCGGCGCGCCGGTGGCGCCGGCTTCGCCCGCGCCTTTGACGCCGAGCGGATTGGTGCGCGCCGGCACCTCGGTCAGCTCGGAGGCAAGGTCGGGAAAATCGTCGGCGCGCGGCATCGGGTAATCCTGAAAGCTGCCGGTGAGGAGCTGGCCCGCGCTGTCGAACACGATCGCTTCCATCAGTGCCTGGCCGACGCCCTGCGCGACACCGCCGTGGATCTGCCCCTCGCACAACAGGTGATTCATGATCTTGCCGACATCGTCGACCGCGGCATAGCGATCGAGCGTCACCGCGCCGGTGTCCGGATCGACCTCGACCTCGCAGACGTGGCAGCCGTTCGGATAGTTCGGCGGCTCGGCCGCGAAGGTGCCGGAGGCTTCCAGCCCGACGTCGAATTGCGGCGGCAGCATCGCCGGCCGGTAGAACGCCTGCGCCACGCTGCTGAGCGGCAGGGCGCGGTCGGTGCCGACGATGCGGAACGCGCCATCCTTGAACTCGATGTCGCCTGAGGCCGCTTCCAGCATCATCGCCGCCATCGGCTTGGCCTTCTCGATGATGTTGTCGGCGGCGCGCTTGAGCGCATTGCCGCCGACATGCATCGAGCGCGAGCCATAGGAGCCGCGGCCGATCGGCACCGCGTCGGTGTCGCCCTGCACATAGCGGATGTTCTCGAACGGCACGCCGAGCCATTCGTGCACCATCTGCGCATAGACCGTGTGGTGGCCCTGGCCGTGCGAATGCGTGCCGGCCAATATCGTCAGCGTGCCGCTCGGGTCGAAGCGCAGCACCATGCGGTCGTTGAACACGGCCGCCTCTTCCAGAAAATAGCCGATGCCGCGGCCGCGCAGCTTGCCGTGTTTCTTGGATTCCGCGGCGCGCTTGGCAAAGCCGTTCCAGTCGGCGAGTTTCAAACATTCGTCCATGACGTGAACGAAGTCGCCGCTGTCGTAGGTGATGCCGGTGCCGATCTTGTGCGGCATGGCGGATGACGGAATGAAATTCCGCCGCCTGATTTCGATCGGGTCGATGCCGATGAGGCGCGCCGCCTTGTCGAGCAATTGCTCGATCAGATAGGTCGCCTCCGGCCGGCCGGCGCCGCGATATGGCGCCAGCGGAATGGTGTTGGTCAGCACCGCGCGGCCGAACGCGTGCACCGCCGGGACCTGATAGACGCCGGGCGCGAGGCGGAGCGCGAACAGCGGCACCACCATGGCGGCGGCAAACACGTGCGAGCCCATGTTGTGCAGCGCGTTGACGCGCAGCCCCAGGATTTTGCCGCGCTCGTCGAACGCGAGTTCGCCGGTGACCACCTGATCGCGGCCTTGCGCGTCGCCAAGCAGCGCCTCCGAACGTGTCGACACCCATTTGACCGGGCGGCCGCCGACCCGGCGCGACGCCCACACCACGAGCGCGTCTTCCGGATAGCCGCCGTGCTTCATGCCGAAGCCGCCGCCGACATCGGGCGAGATGACGCGTAGTTTTGTTTCGGGTATGCGCAGCACCTGCCCGGCCACCGACGAGCGCGTGCCGTGCGGGTTCTGCGATGTCGAGTACAGCGTGTAATTGTCGCCGTCGGGATGGTAGTGGCCGATAGCGGCGCGCGGCTCGATCGAATTGGCGGTGATGCGGGTGTTGCGCACTTTCAGCGAGACGGTGTGTTTGGCGCTGGCGAACGCGGCGTCGGTCGCGTCCTTGCTGCCCATCATCAGCGCGAACGACACATTGTTGGGCGCCTCGTCCCAAACGACCGGCGCGCCGGGCTTGACCGCATCCTCGACATCGATCACCGCCGGCAGCGGCTCGTAGTCGATCTCGATCAGTTCGGCGGCGTTCTTCGCCTGGGTCAAAGTCTCGGCGATGACGAAGGCGACGCGCTCGCCCACGGCACGCACCTTGTCGGTGGCGAGAATACTGCGCTGGGTGCGAAAGCCTTTCGGCCCGCCCATATCTTCGGGCATCGGGGGCGTCAGCCCACCGAGCTTATCGGCCAGCACATCGGCGCCGGTCAGAACGGCGAGCACGCCGTCGGCGGCCTTGGCCTTAGCGGTGTCGATGCCCTTGATGCGCGCATGCGCGTGCGGCGACATGACAACGACGGCGTGACACTGCAGCGGCAGGTCGAAATCGTCGACGTAACGGCCGCGGCCGGTGATGAAGCGCGGGTCTTCGACCCGCGGCACGGGCTGGCCGATGCCAAATTTCGTATCCACGCGATTCCTCCCAGATTTGCTGCCCCGAATGATGCCGCAATCGGCAAGCGGCGGCAAATCGCAATGTCGCGACAATAACACCGTGGATTTCCGCGCTCACGGCCGACGCCGAACTGCGCTACGCTTCCGCCAGCCGCCAGGCCACGCCATCAACAGGCCCATCATCACACAGGGATGACTCGTCATGACGACCTTGCCGCGCAAATCCGCCGCCCGCATCTCGCGCCGCGCAGCCTTGAAGGCCGGCGCCACGCTCGCCGCCGCCGGTGCGGCTGGTGGGACGGGCTTCGCGGGCGCCGCCGCAGCGGACGTGCACCGCTTCGACAGCCAGCCCGCGGTCGATCGCGCGAGCCGCACGCTGATCAAGGGAGGCACGATCGTGTCGATGGACGCCAAGGTCGGCGACCTGGCGAAAGGCGATATCCTGATCGAGGGCACCAAAATTTCGGCCATCGCGCCGCAGATCGATGCCGCGGGCGCACAGGTGATCGACGCCGGCAATTGCATCGTCGTGCCGGGCCTGGTCGATTGCCACCGCCATTCCTGGGAAGGCCAACTGCGCCGCATCAATCCCAATTCGCCGACGCTCGCCGACTATATGAACGCGACGCATCTGTCGTTCGCCAAGGCGTACCGGCCGCAGGACCACTATGTGGGCAATTATCTGACCGCGCTGGGCTGCATCGATGCGGGCGTCACCTGCGTGATCGACAATTCGCACAATTCGCGCAGCGCCGCCCATTCCGACGCGGCGATCGAGGCGCTGTTCGACAGCGGCATCCGCGCCGTCCATGCCTCCGGGCCTCCCGGCGCCGGCGAGTGGGACCATCAATGGCCGGCCGATCTGGCACGGCTGCAAAAGCAATATTTCTCGTCCGCCGACCAGCTCGTGACGCTGCGCATGTTCTCAGGTCCCGATCGGGCCAACTGGGAATTCGCACGCAAGCTCGGGCTGCGCATCACCACCGAATTCCAAGGTCCGAAGATGGCGGAGCTGCTCGATCCTCTGGCAGCCGCCAAGTTGGTCGGCCCCGACAACACCTTCAACCATTGCGGCGCGCTGCCGGAGCGCACCTGGAAGATTTTCGTCGATAGCGGCGCCAACATCGACGTCTGTCCGCGCTCCGACGCGCAGTACGCGCTGGGCGAAGGCGTCTGCGCGCTGCAGCATGCCTGGGATCACGGCATCAAGCCGGGGCTCAGCGTCGATAACGAGACGTCCTACTCTACCGACATGTTCATGGAGATGCGCACCGCGTTCTATCTGCAGCGCGCGGTGGCGCAGAACCGGCGGTTCTCGGGCGACCAAAATCCGCCGAAGCCGCTGATGGTGCGCGACGTGCTGCATTGCGCGACGGTGGCGGGCGCGCATTGCGCCGGCCTTGACGCCAGGATCGGTTCGCTGACGCCGGGCAAGGAGGCCGATCTTCTGATCATCCGCGCCGACGATATCAATCTCTATCCGTCCAACAACGCCATCGGCACCGTGGTGCAGGCCGCCGAGCGCAGCAATATCGACACCGTGATGATCGGCGGACGGGTGCGCAAATATCAGGGCAAGGTGGTCGGCCTCGACATGGCGCGGCTCAAGGCGATGGTCGAAGAATCGCTCGGCCATCTGTTCACGGCCGTCGGCTACAAGCCCGACGTATTCGCCGAGCTGTTGCCGAAGCTGTCCTAGGATTCATTTGGGGATAGCCGGAGGCCGGTCCATGAAACGCAGCGATACAAAGATTCTCACCACCCATGTCGGCAGTCTGCCGTTCCCCACTCCCGATTCCGGTCTCGCCGTGGGCGACGCGGCGCACCTTGCCGCGGACGTCGCCGCGGTCGTTGAGCGGCAGCGCGCGGCCGGCATCGACATCGTCAATGAGGGCGAATACGCCAAAGGCGGCGACTGGCTGCGTTACATGCAGAACCGTTTCGGCGGCTTCACCGAGATCGCCGAACCGGCCGGCAAGCCGCTGATCGAGCAAGGCAAGGACCGCGAGGAGTTCAGCGAGTTCTACCGCTACGCCAGCGAGCGCGGCACGTTGTTCTATACGCCGGGTGCGCAGATCGCGAAGAAGCGCCCGGTGCAGGTTTGCACCGGGCCGGTCACCTATACGGGCCAGGCCGAGGTCAAACAGGAGATCGATGTCACCATCGCGGCCGCCGGCATCGACGACGTGTTCCTGACTTCGACCGCACCGGCGAGCCTCGAAGTCTATCGGCACAATCGCTTCTACAAGAGCGACGAAGACTACGTGTATGCGCTGGCCGAAGCGATGCGCGCCGAATACGAGGCGATCGCCGCCGCGGGCCTTATGCTGCAGGTCGATGACGCCTGGCTGCCGGCACTGTGGGACCGCATCGGCATCGGCATGGGGCTTGCGGCGTTCCGCGCCCGCTGCGAGATGCGGATCGAGGCGCTCAATCACGCGCTGCGCAACGTCGCCGAAGATCGCGTGCGCTATCATCTGTGCTGGGGCAGTTGGCACGGCCCGCACGCCTACGATCTCGGACTGGAAAAAATCGTCGATCTGATGCTGAAGGTGAAGGCGCAGGCTTATTTGATCGAAGCCGCCAACGCGCGTCACGAGCACGAAGTTGCGGTCTGGGACAGTGTCAAACTGCCGCCTGGAAAAATTCTCATTCCCGGCGTCGTCACCCATTCGACCGACGTGGTCGAGCATCCGGAGCTTGTCTCACAGCGGCTGCGGCGTTACGCGCGGCGCGTCGGCAAAGAAAATATCATCGCCGGCACCGATTGCGGCTTCGGCGGCCGCTCACATCCGCAGATCGCGTGGGCCAAGCTGCGCGCGCTGGCGGAAGGCGCGGCCCTCGCCAGCAAGACGCTTGGGTTCAAAGAGGCCGCGTATCCTGTCCCTGCTGCTGCTCGATGAGCCATCGGCCGGGCTGAACCGCCGCGGACGCGAGGAGCTCGCGCGCCTTATCCGGCGCATCAAGGACGAACTCGGCATCGGCATGATCTGGATCGAGCACGATATGCAGATGGTCGCCGACCTCGCCGACCGGCTGCATGTGCTCGATTACGGCCGCACGCTCGGCGTCGGCTCAGTCGCCGAGGTTTTGAACAATCCGGCGGTCATCGCCACCTATATCGGCACGCAGCCGTTCGCCTGATCGTCCGCTTGCGGCAACGCAGCGCTTATTGCTCCTTCCGCTTCGCCACCGCGGCGAAGACGTTGTAGGCCTTCTCCAGTGCAGGCTTGCGCTTGGCGACAGCGGCGCCGACGGCCTGAAGCTGTTTCATCATCGCGGCCTGTTCGGCTGGCGGCAGGCTAATCAGTTCGCCATGCTGCGCGAAAATCCCCCGCTGCTTGGCGAAGAACGCGACCTCCCAGGGATTAACCTCGGCGGCGGCCTTGCCGGCGTCGGTGTCGATAATGCTCTGCAAATCCTTGGGCAACGCGTCGAACCATTTCTTGCTGACGAACGCCATCGAGAAGATGAAGGGCTGATTGATCTCGGTGACGTATTTGGCGGCGTCCCAGAAATGCATGGTCGTGTAGATAGTCATCGCTGCGATCGATCCGTCGATCGTGCCCTGCTGCAGCGCCGGCAGCACGTCGCCGAGCGTCATCGCCACCGGCGAGGCGCCGAGGGATTTGACCATGTCTTCCTGCATGTCGGACGCGAGCACGCGCAGCTTCTTGCCCTTGAAGTCGGCAAGGTGACGGATCGGCGTCCGGTCGATCACCGACGACGGCTGCGCGATAAACAGCGCGTTGCCGTGAATACCCTTGTCGGCGCCGAACGAGAACATCAGCTTTTGCAACTCGGGATCCGTGACCATGCGGACTTCGTGCGCGAGATTGTCGACCAGCCCCGGCGACGAGACGATCTCGTAACGCTGGTCGACGCCGGCCAGAAACTCGGGCGGTCCGACAAAGACCTGAATGGAGCCGAACTGCACGCCTTCGATCTCGCGCGGGATCGAGCCCAGCTGGCTCGCCGGATAGATCTGACCCTTGATCCGCCCGCCCGAGTCCTTCTCGACCATCGCGGCGAAGCGCTTGCACCATTCGTGCTGCGATTCATTGATCGTCGCGGTGCCGATTTTCATCACGTAGGCTTCGGCGGCGCGCGCCGCGCCAATGCCCGAGGCCAGCAGAACGGCCAGCGCGCCGGCAGCGGCCAGCCCCGAGACTCCGCGTTTGATCAGATGCATCGCGTACCTCCCATTGTTTGGCGGCCCATTGATCGGGCTCTTAGCCGAAACTCGTATTTGCGGATCGACATGGCTGCGCCCGCCACGCGGGCGGGCGCATCATTCAGTGGGCGTATCAATCAAGGGAATGCCGCGACCAGACTATTTGGCCGTGCGTTTCGCCGCCGCGGCAAACACCTCATAAGGCTTTTCGAGGCCCGGCTTGCGCTTCGCCACTTCGGCGCCGACCTTCACCAGCATCTTCATCATGCTGGCCTGCTCATCGGCCGGAAGGCTGATGAGTTCGCCGTGCTCGCTCCACAGCTTGCGCTCTTTCTCGTAGAAATCGGAGGCCCAAGGCTCGACCTCGGTGGCGGCTTTGGCGGCGTCGGCGTCGATGATCTTCTGCAGATCGGGGGGCAGACTATCGTACCATTTCTTCGAGATGAAGGCCATGGAGAAGATGATCGGCTGGCCGGTTTCGGTAATGTATTTGGCCGCATCGTACATCTTCATCGTCGCGTCAACAGTGGTGGCGAGCACGGCGCCGTCGATGGTGCCCTGCTGAATCGCCGGCAGCACGTCGCCGAGCGTCATTGCGATCGGCGACGCACCGAGCCGCTTCACCATTTCCTGTTGCATGTCGGCCGCGAGCACGCGGAGCTTCTTGCCCTTGAGATCGGCGAGGTGGCGGATTGGCGTGCGCGAGATGATCGAGGACGGCTGCGAGACGAACAGCGCCACGCCATGGATCCCCTTGTTGGCGCCGAACGACAACATCATCTTCTGCATCTCGGGATCGGCCGCCATCCGGATGGCTTGCGCCATGCCGTTGACGAGGCCCGGCGTGGACATCACTTCGTAGCGGGAGTCGACGCCGACCAGAAATTCGGGCGGACCGACATAGCCCTGAATGGCGCCGAACTGCACGCCCTCGATCTCGCGCGGGATCGGCCCCAACTGGCTCGCCGGATAAATCTCGCCCTTGATGCGGCCGCCGGAATCCTTCTGGACCATGGCGACGAAATCCTTGCACCACTGATGCTGCGCCTCGTTGATCGTGGCGGTGCCGAGCTTCATCACATAAGTTTTGTCCTCGGCGCGCGCCGGATCGTGCGGCGTGGCGAGCGACAGCAGCAGTGCCCCAGCGGCAGCCGCCGTTTGCCAGCGGAATTCACGGTGCAGGAAACGCATATCGTACTCCCTCGGGTTAAGCGCGGCGGCGAGCGGCCGGATGAAGCGCGCAAGCGATGGACAATCGCAAGGACCGCCTTGTCTGAAATTGGCCGGCGCGACTGGCGCGGCTTGATTGTTTGGCTAAAGTCAACCGGCCGTTGGTTTGTTTGTCAATAGAACGCCGGGGGATGCGGATGCGGCAAAAGCAGCCTGTAACTGAAAATCTGGCCAAATGGGCGGTGGCCACGCCCTGGGAGGCGCTGCCGTCGGAGGTGGCGCACCAGGCCAAGCGCTCGCTGATGAATTTCTTCGCCGTCGCGTTGACCGGCTGCCGCGACGCCACGATCGAGACCGCCCTTGCCTCGCTCGCAGCCTTTTCCTCCGGCGGCCAAGCCACCGTGATCGGCCGGCGCGAGCGGCTCGATGCGCTGTCCGCGGCATTCATTAACGCCGCGGGCGCCAATGTGCTCGACTTCTGCGATACCCATGTGCCGACCGCGATCCACCCGACCGCGCCGTTCGTGCCGGCGCTGCTGGCGCTCGCCGAGCTGCAACCGGTGCAGCGGCCGCGATTTCTTGCTCGCGCTGGTGCTCGGCCAGGAGATTGCGTGCCGCATCGGGCTTGCGATGTCGCCGTCGCATTACAACAAAGGCTGGCACATCACCGCGACCTGCGGCGTGTTCGGCGCCGCCGCCGGCAGCGGCAAGCTTCTCGGGCTGCGCACCGAGCAGATGATATGGGCGCTCGGCCTGGCGGCCACGCAGGCGGCCGGGCTGTGCGAATGCCTTGGCACGCCGGCCAAAAGCGTCGGCGTCGGCAACGCGGCGCGCAATGGGCTGTGGTCGGCGCTGCTCGCGGCACGGGATTTCGCCGGACCGGCGGAGCCGCTCAACGGCGGACAGGGCTATTATCATGCGCTCGGCGAAGCGCCCGACCTGGCGCAACTCGCCGGCGGCCTCGGCGAGACGTGGGAGATTCTGAAAACGTCCTACAAGCCCTATCCATGCGGCTTCGTCGTTCATCCCGTGCTCGACTGCGTGCTGGATTGGCGGCGCGCGCATCCCACCGTCATCGTCGAGAAAGTAGCAGTCACAGGCAATCCGCTGCTGGTGGCGCGCGCCGACCGGCCGAATATTTCCACCGGCCGCGAGTCGCAGGTCAGCGTGCAGCATGCGGTTGCCGCGGCGCTTCTGACGGGCAAAGCCGGGCTCGAACAGTTTACCGATGCATGCGTGCAGGACGCGCAGGTGCAAACACTGCGCCGCAAGGTCAGCGTGACGGGCGACGCAAACATCGCCACGACCGCCGCCGCCGTCGCGATCACAAGCGCTGACGGCGCCGTTCATGAACTCAAGCAAGCCGCGGCGCGCGGCAGCGACGACAATCCGATGACCGACCGCGATCTGGAAGAAAAGCTCCGCGCCGCCGCCGCCGGCTGGAATCCGCGCCACGACATCGCGCCTCTGATCGAGGCAATCTGGCGTGTCGACGAGAGCGCGGATGTTTCGCGGCTTGCCGCGATGACGGTGCCGCGCGATTGACTTGTCTCGCGCAGCATCAGCGCGTAGCATCGGTAATCCACGAGCAAAACGCCAGCGTGCTGATTGCATAATCTACCACAACGAGTGAATTCTTGGCTCGCGGCGATATTCCTCTTCATCGGGATACCCGCGGTTATATTTTTTGCAATAGCTGTCCCGCCGTTTCAGGTGCCGGACGAACTCGCTCATTTATTCCGCGCAGATCAAATCTCCCATGGCGCCATCATTGGTACGCGCCTAGACGACAAAAGCAGCGGGGGGTACGTAGCCTCCTCGTATCGGCTATTGTTTCAAGCCGTCACAGCTGCCAACTCTGCAAGATCCGCAGAGGCTTACAGGATCCCGCTCACGAATCAACTTGAGTTCCAGAATTTCTCCAACACAGTCCAATATGGACCGGCGATGTACGCTCCTCAGGCTGCCGCACTGGCACTGGCGCGCATCGCCAAAATGACTGCGCTTCAGTCGTTTTACTTGGCCAGGCTCTTTAACGGATTTGCGGCGCTGGCGGTTGGATTTCTTGCCTTACATATCGCGACCCGTGGACGATTTCTAATATTCACTCTCCTCACGATGCCCACGTCCTTTTATTTGATGGGCTCGTTATCGCAGGACGCACTACTTCTCGCCGGCTCAGCCCTCTTTTGGTCCATCGTGTCAAACAATCTCTCAACTGGACGCATTCCGAACCCTTCCATCATATTGGGGCTGGCGGCGCTCCTGGTCGTACTGTCGTGCGGGCGCCTGCCCTATATCGTATTTGCGGTTGTTTTCTTTTTAAAACCCTTCCGCGATATGCGGTGGCGTGGACGGGTTTTTCAGCGTTGGCCCGGTTTAGCCGCTATCGCGCTCGCGATTACTCTAGCCCTCGTGTGGGTCGCAGTAATTCGCACCGTATACATCAACTGGACGCCGGCTATCTCAGCGCAAAAACAAATCGCGTTTCTGCTGAGCCATATTGCCTTGATACCCTGGATCGCAATTCACAGCTTTCAAGGCCCAAATTTTTTCTTTGCCGCAGGAGGGATATTTGGCTCGATAGGACTTCTGAATTCGAAGCTTCCGCTTCTGTTTTATCCCATCGCTCTGATTGGAACTCTGGCGGCGGCTGCGCTCGACATGACGGAATTTAGTCTGCTCGCGCCGCTGGAGCGCATGGCTGTCATGGTCGGATTGCTGTTGGGAGTGGGTGCAATCTATTTCGCGCTCTATCTGACTTTCGCACCAGTGGGAAACCTCGCCGTCCTTGGCATGCAGGGGAGATATCTTATTCCTTTCATTATCGGTTTGGCTTTCGTTCTCCCGGCCGCACCCCTCCGCGTCCAGAAATTTATTCGTCCACTAGTTCTTCTCTTGCCGCTGATTGCGATCATAGGATGTCGGCGTTTCGATAGAAAAAGTTAAAACACGATTCTACCCGGACACTGAGCTGGTCTCTCTTCGCCACTCACGTCGCATGGAGTTGGGACGGGGGAAGAGTGCGCGTCATGATGACGAAACTGGCTCTTCGGCGCCGTCACCCCAACTTGATGTTGGCTTCCTTCACCACGCGGCTCCACAGCGCCATCTGGCCTTCGACATAGGCGCGGAATTCGGCGGGCGGATACGGCACCATGACCCGCACCGGCCGATCCGGTCACGCTGCTTGCCCGCGCGCTCCGCGTCGCCGGTTGTCGCCGGCTTATTGCGCGCCGAATTTTAGATATCGGCCATCGCGGTTTTCAATGGCAGCGTCGTGCCGTTGCGAGCCATTGCGGCGGGATGCGGCGGTCTCGGCAATTCGAGATTGTCGCGAAGCGTGGGGCCCTCGTAATCGAGACGGAACAGGCCGCGGCGCTGCAGCTCCGGCACGACCAGTTCGACGAACTCATTCAAACTTGTCGGCAGCGATGCCGGCATGATGTTGTAGCCGTCGGCGCCGCCGGCGCGGAATTGTTGCTCCAACTGATCGGCGATTTCGGCGGGCGTGCCCACGACGGTCCAATGGCCGCGCGCTCCCGCAATCCGGAGATAGACCTGACGCAGCGTCAGTCCTTCCTTCCGCGCCATCTCGGTAATCAGGGCCGCCCGGCTTTTGCCGCCGTTCGAATCGGGAAGGTCATCCGGAAACGGACCGTCCAGCGGATGGCCTGACAGATCGATGCCGCCGAGCATGTCGGATAGGAGCGACAATCCGACCGCGGGATGGATCAACGACTGCAAGTAGTCGAACTTCTCCGCGGCTTCCTTGGCGGTTCGCCCGACGATGGGCATGACCCCAGGCAGGATTTTGAGGTGCTCCGGCTGGCGGCCGTATTTGGCCATGCGGCCTTTCAGGTCCGCGTAGAACGCCTGCGCCTGCTCAAGCGTCCGCTGCGCCGTGAAGACCACATCGGCGGTTTCGGCCGCGAGCTCCATTCCCGTTTCGGAGGAACCGGCCTGCACAATGATCGGATATCCTTGCACCGGACGCGCCACGTTCAGCGGACCGCGCACCCGAAACCAGCGACCCTTGTGATTGAGCATGTGGAATTTGGCCGGGTCGAAATAGCGGCCCGCTTCCTTGTTACGCAGGAAGGCATCGTCCTCCCACGTGTCCCAGAGTCCTTTCACGACCTCGGCGAATTCGCGGGCGCGATCGTAACGTTCGGCATGCGGCACATGGGCGTCGAGACCGAAATTGAAGGCTTCGTCAGGGCTCGACGATGTGACCAGATTCCATCCGGCGCGGCCGCCGCTGAGATGATCGAGCGACGCGAACTTGCGGGCAATGTGGAACGGCTCGTTGTAGGTCGTGGTCGCCGTGGTCACCAGTCCGAGCCGATCTGTCACGACGGCGATCGCGGACAACAGCGTCAGCGGTTCGAACTGCCCGGTGTATTTCGGTGAATAGCTCCACGCCTCGACGTTCGCCGCGTCACGGGCGCCCAGCGTATCGGCAAAGAAGATGAAATCGAGCCGGCCTTGCTCGGCCTTGCGCGCGAGATCGACGTAATGCCGCAGATTCATGCCGCCGTCGGCCTGCCCCTCCGGGTGGCGCCACCCGCCGAGGTGATGGCCGGTGGGATACAGAAAGGCGCCGAGCTTCATCTTGCGGCTGGTGTCGTTCATCGCAGGAACCCGTTGCATCAATGACGGCAATCTAGCATCGTTCCATACGAGGCGCGAATGCCAAGCGCCAATAAGGGGAAGAAGCGTCCATGAATACGGCAGTCAACAGCAAGCGGGTTTTCTACGTTGCGCCGCACCGGCCGCAGGGTTTCGCCGAGATGCTCGGCAAGCGCGACGACGTGCGGCTCGACCTGCTGGAGCAGAAGACCCCGGACGATGCGGCGCTTGAGATTCTGTCCGCCGCGCACGCCTATCAGATCGGCTCGGCGCGCGACGAGCTGGTGCGCCATTATCAAGTCGGCGCCGAGCTGCTCGGCCGCGCCCCGAACCTCTTGATCGCCTCGACCAACGGCGCCGGTTACGACACCGTCGACGTGCGGATGTGCACCGAGCGCGGCATCCTGGTCGTCAACCAGTCTGGCGGCAACGCCGAGGCGGTCGCCGAGCACGTCATCGGCATGATGCTGTGCCTGGTCAAGCGCGTCGGCGAGACCGACCGCGCGCTGCGCGCCGGCACGATCGGCAACCGCGCCGACTATATCGGCCGCGAGGCCTTCGGCAGGACACTCGGCATCGTCGGCCTCGGCAATGTCGGCCGGCGCATCGCGGAATTCGCGGGCGGTTTGTTCAAGATGCAGGTGCTGGCCTACGACCCTTATCTCTCCGCCGACGTGGTGCGCGCCCGCGGCGCCACCAAGGTCGAGCTCGACGATTTGATGCGGCGCTCGGATTTCGTCTCGGTCAACTGTCCGCTGACGCCGGAGACCCGCAACCTGATCGGCGAGAAAGAATACGCGCTGATGCAGCCGACCGCCTATTTCATCACCTCGGCGCGCGGCTCGATCCACGACGAGGCGGCGCTGGAGCGGGCGCTACGCGACAAGAAGATCGCCGGCGCCGGCCTCGACGTCTGGGAGAAAGAGCCGCCGCCGGCCCAGCACCCGCTGATGAAATACGACAACGTCATGGTAACCCCGCACATGGCGGGCGTGACGCGCGAGTTGCGCGCCCGCATGGGCCAGATCGCCGCCGAGCAGATGCTCGACGCGCTCGATGGCAAGCCGGTGCCGCGCATCGTCAATCCGCAGGTATGGCCGGACTACGCCAAGCGCTTCGAGAAGACATTTGGCTTCAAGCCGGCCTCGCCGCCGGACGAGCCGAACTGGCATGAGTTCGAAAAATAGGCCCATGCGCCACCGCGCCACGCGGTGGCGCTCTCGACTGGCGGCCCGGGCGGTGTTGTAATCGGCCGGAAAAATTCGCACGGGAGGCGCCCTTGTTCCGTCAGCTCACGAAAGCCGGCTTGGCCGGCCTGTTGCTCGCATCAAGCCTCGCCGCGCATGCGGCCGCGCAAGAGAGCCACGCCTGGCTCGACCCCAAGCTGCTTGCCGCCGCCAAGGCCGAGGGCGGCACCATGACCATCTATTCCTCGACCAACGAGGGCGAAGGCCTGCCGCTGTGGGCGCTGTTCACCAAGGCCACCGGCATCAAGGTCAATTACGTGCGCGGCGCCGACTCCATCCTGATCTCCCGCATGATGCTGGAATACCGCGGCAACCAGAAATCCTGGGACATCGCGCAGACCGCGACCATCAACAAAATGCTGCCGCAGCTGTTGCTACCGTTCGACCCGCCGGAGGCGAAGAACATCATGCCGCTGGCGCGCGATCCAGGCCGGCTCTGGTACGGCGTCTATGCCAACTACAACACACCGGACTACAATACCCAGCACGTCAAGGCGTCGGATCTGCCGAAGAGCTACGAAGACTTCGCCAAGCATCCGGAATGGGCCGGCCATGTCGCGATCGACGGCACCGACAACGAATGGCTCAAAGCCATGTTCGAATATTACGGCGACGACAAAGCCACCAAGATCGTCAAGGACATTGTCGCGACGGTGAAGCCGATCGTGACCAACGGCCATCTGGCCGCGGCGCGCTCGGTCGGCTCCGGCGAGTACTGGGTCGGGCTCAACCAATACACCAACCTGGCGCTCAACGTGAAACTGGCGGGCGGCCCGATCGATTATTTCGTGCTCGATCCGGTGACATTGTTCTTCGGCCAGGTCGGCGTCAGCGCGAAGGCGCCGCATCCCAACACGGCTTTGCTTGCCGCCAACTTCATGCTGAGCAAGGAATGCGAGACGTTCCTGACCAAATTCGGCCGCATCCCGACGCGCCCCGATGTGGAGTCCAATCCACCCGGCATCGTCAAGCAGATGAACACCAAGAAAGTGCTCACCGTGCTGATTTCGCCAAAGGAAGAGTCCAAGTGGCAGCACAAGTTCAACGAGCTGTTCAAGGGGCAGTGACATTGTCATCATTCGCGAAAGCGGATGATCCAGTAATCGCATGCAATTGACTTGAATTGCGGGCGCGCGATTACTGGATGCCCCGCCTGCGCGGGGCATGACAGGTCGGGTATTGATCGCGCAACGGAGTGCCCCGTGACCACCGCATCGTTTGTGCCCGGCATTCAACCGGCCGAGGATGCCCCACCGCGCTGGCGGCGGCCGAATTTTTTGCTGATCGTCTGCGTCGCCATCGGGCTGTGGCTGGTGCTGGTGCCGCTCGCCGGTCTCCTGCTCACTGCGTTTACCGAAGACACCGGGCTCGGCTTCGGCGCCTTCACGCTCGACAATTTCGTCGAGGCCTATTCGGGCGCGCGCCTGTTGCGGCTGATCGGCAATTCGGTGATCTACGCGGCCGGCACCGCGATCGTCACCTTTGTGATCGGCGGCTTCGTCGCCTGGGCGGTCGAGCGCACCGACGCGCCGGGCGCGATGCTGTTTCATAATCTGGCGCTGCTGTCGTTCGCCATTCCCGGCTTGCTGATGGCCATGGCGTGGATTTTCGTGCTCAGCCCCAATATCGGCTGGGTCAACGCCGTGCTGAAATCGACGCTCGGTCTGAAAAACGCACCGTTCAACATCTATTCCATGACCGGCATGATCTGGTCGCTGTCGAGCCATTATTTCCCCCTCGCCTATCTGGCGCTTGGGCCGGCGCTGCGCGCGCTCGACGTGCGCATGGAGGAAGCCGGACTCGTCTCCGGCGGCCGCTACTGGCAGGTGGTGCCGAAGATCACGCTGCCGCTGTTGCGCCCCGCCATTCTGTCCGGCCTCTTGCTGCTCTTTATCATGGGCCTGTCGTCCTACGAGGTGCCGCGCGTCATCGGCCTGCCGGCGCGTATCGAGGTTTTCACCACCCGGATTCAGAACGCCGCCATCGAGACGCCGCCCGAATTCGGCGTCGCCAGCGCGCTCAGCCTTTTGCTGCTCGTCGTCTGCCTGATCGCGGTGTATTTCTATCGGCGCGCAACGCGCAACGCCGAGGCGTTCGCCACGATCACCGGCAAAGGCTACATGCCGACCCGCATCGAACTCGGCCGCTGGCGCTGGCCGGTGTCGATCGCCATCCTGCTGATGTTTGCCATTACGCTCGGCCTGCCGCTGTTCACGCTCGCCTGGCAGTCGTTTTTCTCGAACCTGTCGCAGCCGTTCATGAACTCGCCGCCCAAGGCGACGCTGGCGAACTACGCCTACATCCTGCGCTACCCGATCTTTATCGACGCGGTGCGAACCAGCGTCGTGGTCTCGGCGATGGCCGCCACGGTCGTGGTGGCGCTGACCATGGTGATGGCCTGGGTCGCGCGGCGTTCGGCGTCGCGCTTCGCGTGGCTGCTCGACGCGCTGGCGTCGGCGCCGATCGCGATACCCAGTGTCATTGTCGGCGCCAGCATCCTGTTCACCTACCTGGTGATCCCGATCGGCGTTTACGGCACGATCTGGATCCTGCTCATCGCCTACGTGACGCTGTCGCTGCCCTACGGCATGCGCTTTGCGTCAAGCGGCATCACGCAAATCCACCGCGAGCTCGAGGAAGTCGCCGAAGTGTCCGGCGCGCGCACCGGCCAGGTGCTGCGCCGCGTACTGTTGCCGCTGTTGCTGCCGTTTTTGCTCGCCGCCTGGATTTACGTATTCGTGCTCTCGGTGCGCGAACTCGGCGCCTCGATCTTCCTGGTGGGCCCGGGCGTCAACGTGCTCGCAACCATCAGCCTGACGATGTGGGAGGAAGGCGGCAGCTACGGCGCGGTGGCGGCGCTCGGCGTCATTCAAATCCTGCCGCTGCTTGTCATTGTCGCCGGCTTGCGCTTTCTGGAAACGCGGGTGCAGCGGCACTCGCGCGGCGGCGCGGCGAAAGCGGCGGCGGGCTGAGACGATGTTCACAATCGAGAATTTGCAAAAGTCTTATGTCGCCAACGGCGCGGAAGTACGCGCCGTCGACGGCATCAGCCTTGACGTCGAGACCGGCAAGCTCATTACGCTGCTCGGCCCGTCCGGCTGCGGCAAGACCACGACCTTGCGCTGCCTCGCCGGGCTGGAGCGGCCGCAGAGCGGCCGCATCGTTATCGGCAATCGCACCGTGTTCAATTCGGCAAAGCGCATTTTCGTGCCGGCGAGCGACCGCGGCATCGGCATGGTGTTCCAGTCCTACGCCATCTGGCCGCACATGACGGTGTTCGAGAATGTCGCTTTTCCGCTGCGGGTAGCGCGCAAAAAGAAATATTCCGCCGCCCAGATCACCGAGCGCGTGGCCCGCATGCTCGACATGGTCCAGCTCACCGGCTATGCGCAGCGGCAGGCGACGCAACTTTCCGGCGGGCAGCAACAGCGGCTCGCCTTTGCCCGCGGGCTGGTGCACGAGCCGGCGATCCTGCTGCTCGACGAGCCGTTGTCGAACCTCGACGCCAAGCTGCGCGAGCAGATGCGGCTGGAACTCAAACGCCTGCAGCGCACGCTCGGCATCACCACGGTCTATGTCACGCACGACCAATCCGAGGCCCTGGCTTTGTCCGACGAGATCGCGGTGTTCGATACCGGCCGCATCGTGCAGCGCGGCACGCCGCAGCAGATTTATCGTCAGCCGAAAACGCCGTTTGTCGCCGATTTCGTCGGCTCGGCGAATTTCTTGCCCGGCACGGTACGCGGCAGCGATGGCGACCTCACCGCGGTCGACACCGCGCATGGCGTGATGCGCTGCACCTTCGCCGAGCCGATCGGTGCCGGCATGAAGGCATTCGTCACCGCCCGGCCGGAAGACATTACTCTATACGACGGCGCTCTATACGACGGCGCGCGGCGCCAGCCGGCGCCAACACGCTCAAGGGCACGATCGTCAACCGCGTGTTTCTCGGCGAGGTCGTCGACTACATCGTCGATCTCGGCGATCGCGAACTGCGCGCCCGCGTGCGCAGCGACGACTTTCAGATCGGACAATCGGTGACGCTCGGCGTCCCGCCGCAGAAATGCGTGGGGCTGGCCGGCTGAACGTTTCGTCCGCGGGACACAACAGCTTACCGGCGAATACCGAGCCGAACGCGCGGCGTGCGCGCTTTCCGACCGAGGCGGCATGAAATATGCTTCGATCGTGCCTTCCGAGGCACGATGCCTCCGGTGCATCGCATTTCCGACTGCCGGCCAGGACGATGCCATGAGATCAGCTTTGCCAAAATTGTTTGGTCTTGCAGCGGTGATCGCTGCGCTCAGTTACGGCACGCCGGCCGCGACCGCGGCCGAAACGATCACCATGGTAACGACGGGCAAGGGATCGGCGCAGCAATGGCCGATATTCATCGCAATCGCCAAGGGCTACATGGCGGCGAGCGGCGTCACGCTCGATCTGGTGGCGGCGCCGTCGACGGCGGCGGCCGTGCAGCAGGCTGCGGCCGGCTCAGCCAATATCGAGTCCGGCGGCCTGACCGATCCCCTGCTCGCCATCGACAAGGGCGCCAAGATCGCGGTGCTGCGCGTCGAAACTCAGGTTGCGCCGTATTCGCTGTGGGCAAAGCCCACCATCAAGTCGATCCCGGAGCTGCGCGGCAAGCTCATCAGCATCGGCGGCGCCAAGGACATTACCCGCATCTATCTGGAGCGCACGCTGATACCCAACGGCGTCAAGCCGGGCCAATACGACATGATCTTCGCCGGCACGACGGGGGCGCGTTTTGCCGCAATATCGTCGGGCGCGGTCGATGCCACGCTGCTGATACCGCCGTTCAGCTTCAAGGCGAAGAGCATCGGCCTAACGCATTTGGCGGACGTTGCCGACTACACGCATGGCCTGCCATTCACCGGCTACGCGACCAATATCGCGTGGGCCGAGCAGCACAAACCGCTTCTGCTCGGTTTCCTCACCGCCATGGCCAAAGGCGTAGACTGGTTCAATGACGACGCCCATCGCAGCGAAGCCATCGACATCCTGGTCAAGCGATCGGGCCTGAGCCCCGCCGACGTCGGCGCGACGTACGACTATTATCGCCGGCTGCGCGTGTTCGACCACAAGGGCTCGATCGAGTCGGACGTCGTCGGCAATCTCATCAAGGCGATGCAGCAAATGGACGACTTCGATGGACCGCGCGACATCAGCCGGTTCGTCGATCCAGACATCATCGGGCTCGCGGGCCAAGTGAAATAGCACGAAGAGCGTGAAATAGCGTAAGGCGGCGGCGCAAAGCCGGCGAATGTACAACGCGACGCAACGCTGTATCCTGCCCGGACTGCCGCGTTGCAAATAACGGATACGAGACAATGCCAATCCACCGGCTGGATGCCGCCATCGACACCGTGCATTGGGGCTTCTTCGACGCCGCGCTCAAGCCGCTCATGACCGTCGAGCCAGGTGACACCGTCACGATCTCGACGGTGTCGGGAACGCCGGGCCAACTGCCGCCGCCTGACTCCGGGCTGACCGTCCCTGCGGTGCTCCCGGCCATCCTCAAGAACGTGCAGCAGCGGCTTAACGGCCCCCACATCCTCACCGGCCCGGTCGCGGTCCGCGGCGCCAAGGCCGGTCAGGTGCTCGAGGTCCGCATCAAGTCGATCGAGCTTAATTTCGATTGGGGCTACAACGTCATCCGGCCATTGGCCGGCGCCCTGCCCGATGATTTCGACACCGCGCGGGTGATCCACATTCCGCTTGATCGCGCCCGCATGGTCGGCACTCTGCCGTGGGGTCTCGAACTGCCACTCAAGCCGTTCTTCGGCATCATGGCGGTTGCGCCGCCGGCAAACTGGGGGCCGGTCGCATCGCCGCCGCCGCGGCGCAATGGCGGCAACATGGACAACAAGGAACTGGTGGCCGGGGCCACGCTCTATCTGCCGATCCATACCGACGGCGCGTTGTTCTCCGTCGGCGATGGACACGGCGCCCAGGGCGACGGCGAGGTCTGCATCACCGCCATCGAGACCGGCCTGATCGGCACCTTCGAGCTGCATGTCAGAGACGACATGACGCTGGAATGGCCATTGGCCGAAACGCCGACCCACATCATCACCATGGCGTTCGATCCCGACCTCGACGATGCGGTGGTGATCGCGCTGCGCAACATGATCAAGCTGATTTGTGCGCGCACCAACCTGTCGCGCGAGGATGCGTATACGCTATGCAGCCTGGCCGCCGATCTGCGCGTCACCCAGGTGGTCAACGGCTCGAAGGGCATTCATGTCATGCTGGAGAAGACGCTGCTGCGGATGCCTTGAACAGCGGCCCCTATTTCTTATCCGCAATCGGCTGGCCGGTCGCGGCCATCCGCGCCGCAATGGTCTGCTGCGACCAGCCGGTCAGGTCAGCAAGGTTGCTCCGCTTCGTGCTTATAGCGATCCGGCAGTGAGGCTTCGATAGACGCTTGCCGGCCTCACAGCTGGCGGCGCCGGCATAGGGATGGTGGAGAACGTAGCGGGCCTGAAAATTCTCCCGGTCGCTCGTCTCGATGAAATTGAGGTCCTCCGGGAACGATTGCGCGTCGTAGCGCACGTGCAGGCGGGTCACGAATGCAGCTTGGCGGGTTCGACTGACGGCCAGCGATTGGCGACCACGTTGCCGCCGTCGCCCGGCACCCAGCTCGCGCCGAGTTCGGCTGAGTTCGGGTTTGCTCAGCGGCTGCGCGGCGCACGGATCGCACCAGCCCATGTCCCACGCGTACTCGACAAACACGCCATGCATGTCTTGCCGCGCCACGGCGCGGTCGAACAGCGCCTTGTAGACATTCGGGAAATCGTGGGCCACGAACAGCGGCACGTTGACATTGGAGGGCACTTTCACGGTGCGGTAATTGGTGGCTTCGACGCGGCCCTGCTGGGTCAATGCATAGATGGTCAAATCCTGCGGACCGTTTGCGTTCACGGTCCCGAGCCGCAGCGGCAGCATGAACTTGCTGGTCTGGTAGCGTACTTGCAGCGGCTTGAAATACGCGCGCCCCAGTCGCGTCAAACCGCTTGATATTCACCTTGGCGACGAAAAAATGCATTTTCTGTTTGATGTAGCTGCCGATCACGGGCTCGGCGCCGGCCGGAATCTTGTAACCGTTGTCGGTCAGCCATCGGATCAGGCCGTCGCTCTGCTCCGCCGAAAGAATCGAAATATCGTATTCAGCCACATCGTAGCGCGCCTCGACCTTGACGCCGGGATAGGCCTGCATCGGCGGTGCCGGTATGGCGGCAGACGGCGTCGCCGTGGCAAGCAGCCAGCATGCCACCGCGATAATCGCGCTCGCAGGGGTCCGGATCGTAATACTCGACCAGCCGCGGCGCGGTGAAGGCATCGAGGTGATCGATCGTCTTGGTATCGACGACGCTGATCTGGCTCTTCTGGATGAAGCTCGGCACCGGCACCACGAGCGCGAACTCGCTGGGTTTGCCCTCGTAATCGCTCGCCATCGTAATGGCGGTCTGCTGGCCGATGCGGGCGAGCACGACCTTCGAGGACTTGTTGAACATCTTCGCGTCCGCCTTGGCGACATAAAAGCCGCAGAACGCGCTGGCCGGCCCGGCGGTGACCGTGAGCTGAGCGCAGACTGCCGCAAGAGCAACACCCGCCTTCAATCGCGAACGCAACGTCTTGGTCATGAAGTCTTGGTCATGAAGGCTCCTTGGATGGTCGGAGTCCACTCGAATTTCTTCGCCGGAATGAACCTGTTGAGCAGCGGCGTGGCCGGCGACAGCACAATCAGCGCCACATACAGCGCCGGCCGCATTTGCATGAAGAAGGCGAGGTAATAGCCGAGCGCCGCCACCGCCAGCGCGAAAAGGAAGCGCGCCAGGCGCGAATCCGGCGTCGTTTTCGGATCGGAAATCATGAAGAACGCGAAGATCAAAAGCGAACCGCTCTGCATCTGATGCAGCGGAATGGCGAGCGGATCGCCGAGCCAATAGGCGCGCGCCACCAGCAATGCGCCATGGGCGCCGAGAAAGAACAGCGCGATGTCCGAGCGCTGCGCGGCTTGCAGTACGAGAAGCGCGAGAAACACCAGCAATGACGCCAGCCAGATGCTGGTGCCCCATTGTCCCGGCGAAATCCAGACGCCGCTCGTCAGCGACAAAAGCAGAACGATGGCAAATCCTGCCGGATTGAAAATATGGCGGCCGTCGACCCGCAGGGCGAATTTCGAGGCGATGGCGGCGATCCCGGCAAGCGCCGGCAGCCAAGGCTGAATTCGCCCGCAACAGCAGACTGAGCGACAAGCCGGTGATGAGCGGCGAGCGCAGATCAATCCGCGTCGATCCGGACAGACGCGTGCAAACGACTTGCGTCAGCAACGCGGCCGCGATCGCCAACGCGCTGTAGAGCGGCTTGGCGCCGAAATCGATCAAGAAGAAATTGAACAACAACAACGACGACAGCGCGGCAATCTGAAAATGACGCGCATCGGACCAAAAGGTTCGCATGGCGTTACCCCTCAAACGCAGCGATGCCGAAAAACCGAGTCGGACGCATGACGGCGCAATGGCCGGATTCCGGCTTTCCTGAGAAACATTCGGCGGCGGATGGACGATCGGCGGGGTACGTGCGATGTTTGGTGCCACAATCGGGGTGCGATCATGGCATCTGTTGCCGAACTGGACACGCGCAACGCAGTCGACATCGACCTGGGCGGCAGCGCGTTCAAGCAGAACGCGCCGGCAGCATTTTGGCCGAATGGGCGCGGCGCCCACCATTCTATGTGCTCGGGCGCGGTCCGCCGCAGGTTGTGTGCGGGCGCTACGCCGACGTCCAGGAGGTATTTTCCGACACCGAGCGATTTTCCTCGGAAATGCCCCGCGGTCCGGGCTTCGAGCAGTTCGACAAATTCATGGGTGTGCAGTTCATCACCCAGATGGACGGCGAGCGCCACGCCAGGATTCGCCGCTTGCTGCTGCCGGCGTTTTCGGCGCGCAGCCTGAGCCGGCTGCAAGCCCGCATCACCGAGATCATCGAGCGAATGCTCGACCGCATCGAGGCCGGCGGCAACGCATTCGATGGCATGGCCGACTATGGCGCGCATCTCGTGGTCGGCGCGCTGTTGACCGCGATGGCCGACCTCGACGAACGCCGCAAACAGATTTTCGTGGCGTTTCACGACGTGCTGCCGCGCACCACCTACACCAAGCCGGGCGAGCCGTTCGCGCCGGAATGCGTCGCGGCCTTTGCGCGCGCGGCCGACGCGGTCAACGAACTCATCGCCGAACGGCGCGCCAATCCGCACCCTGATTTTATCGACGACCTCATCACCGCGCGCGATCAGGGCGACAAACTCAGCGACCGCGAGCTGTTCGATCAGATTTTCACGATCTGCGGCGCCGCGCTCTCCGCCACCAGCCGCGCGGCCGGCGGCGCGCTCTACACCTTATATTCACACCCGGATCAGCTCGCCGAACTGGTCGCCGATCCGGGCCTGATCCCGGAGGCGATCGAGGAGTGTTTACGCATCGCCAGCAACGGCTATTTCACTTTCCCGCGCATCGCCACGCGCGATACCGAAATCGGCGGCACCCGTATCCCTAAAGGCATGGTGGTGCGGCCCTCGCCGCTGGCGGCAAACTACGATCCCGGCGTTTTTCCCGATCCCCTGCGCTTCGACATTCACCGCCACCCGAAACGCATTCTCGCCTTCGGCGCTGGCCCGCACCATTGCATCGGCAATATTTTGGGCCGCACCGCGATCACCATTGCGGTCAGGCGGCTCTTGGCGCGGTTTCCCAAGGCGCGTCTCTCCGACCCGGACTTTGTTCCGACGTACGGCGGCGCGGTCGGCGAGTTGCGGCTCGTGTCGTTGCCGATGCGCATTCAATAAAAGCGAAAAAGCTTCAGCTTTTCTTCGAATGCTCGCGCACGAGGTTGACGATCGCGGAAAAGTCCAGCGCGCTGTGGCCCTGCCCTGCGAACTGCTCGTAAATCTCGCCGGCATGCGCACCCAGCGCAGCCTCGACGCCGGCCGATTGCGCCGCCTGTCGGGCAAGATTCAGATCCTTGAGCATCAGCGCCGCCGTGAAGCCCGGCTTATAGCCATTGTTGGCCGGGCTTGCCGGCACCGGCCCCGGCACCGGGCAGTAGCTGGTCAGCGACCAGCATTGGCCCGACGAGCCAGAAACAACATCGAACAGCGCCTGATGCGACAGCCCGAGCTTTTCGCCGAGCACGAAGCCTTCGCTGACCGCGATCATCGAGGCGCCGAGAATGAGGTTGTTGCAGATCTTTGCCACCTGCCCGTTGCCGGCTTCGCCGCAATGCACGATGCGCTTGCCCATGCGCTCCAGCACCGGCTTGCCGCGCGCGAACGCGTGCTCCGAGCCGCCGACCATGAAGGTCAGCGTCGCCGCTTTCGCCCCGCCGACGCCGCCGGAGACCGGCGCGTCGAGCGTGGCGATGCCGCGCGCGGCGGCCAACGCGTGCGCCTTGCGGGCGCTGGCAACGTCGATCGTGGAGCAATCGATGAACAGCGTGCCCTGGCGCGCGCGCGGCACGATGTCGTCCCACACCGACAGCACGTGCTCGCCGCTCGGTAGCATGGTGATGACGACCTCGGCATCGTCCATCGCCGAGCGCGCGCTGGCGACAATCTGCACACCGTCGCGCGCCGATGCTTCACGCGCCGCCGGCACGACATCGAAGCCCAAGACATGACCGCCGGTCTTGATGAGGTTGGCCGCCATAGGCGCGCCCATATTGCCCAGCCCGATGAATCCGATTTTTGACATGCGCCAACCCTCCTACGCGTCGAATTTCAGTTCTCGCTCGCCGATGGTCTCGAAATGCCGATCGACGATGGCCGCGGTCACATCTTCAAGTTTGTCCGGACGCCAGACCGGTTTGCGATCCTTGTCGACGATGGCGGCGCGGATACCTTCGATGAAATCATGCTCCGCGATGCAGGCGAGCGAAAGCCGATAGTCTTGCTGGAAACTCTGCTCGACTTGATCGAATGATAGCGCCGAGCGGATGTTGCGCAATGTTATCTTGAGCGACGTCGGCGACATTTTCTGCAAGAGTGCGAGCGCTGTCTGTGCATCGGCCACGTCATTCGCCCGAAGCAGCCTGAAAATCTCCTCGACTTCGTCCGCCCCATAGCAGGCCTCGATCCACGGGCGCGCCGCGGCCAGCTTGCCCGCAGCGGGCGGACTGGAGATGCGGCCAAGACACATTCGCACGTCCTGCGCGGTGCGGCAGGCCGCGAGCGCGGCCGGAAGTTCGGCAAGTCTCTCGGCAGGGATGTGAATGTCGGCGAGCCCGGCATAAATCGCGTCGGCCGCGCCGACGCGTTCGCCGGTCAGCGCCAGATGAAATCCGACGCGGCCGGGGGCGCGTGCTAACAGGAACGAAGCGCCGACGTCGGGAAAATAGCCGATGCCGACTTCGGGCATGGCGACCGTGGAACGCTCGGTTACGATGCGATGCGCGGCATGCGCCGAAATACCGACGCCGCCGCCCATCACCATGCCGTCCATGATGGCGATGACCGGCTTGCGATAGCGCGCGATCAAGAGATCGAGCCGGTACTCGGTCGACCAGAACCGCGCCGGCAGGTCATCGCCTGATTTCGCCGCATCATAAAGTGCGCGCAAATCGCCACCGGCGCACAGTCCGCGTTCGCCGGCGCCGTCGATCAGCACCGCGCCGACCGCCGGGTTGTCCTGCCAGGCGCGCAGCTGCGCCAGCATGGTCGCCGCCATGTCGAGCGTGAGCGCGTTGAGCGCCTTCGGCCGGTTCAGCGTGAGGCGGCGCAGTACGCCATGTTCGCGAACGACGATGTCACCGTCGCGGACGATCCTTTCGACGCTGCCGATCATTGGCCGACAAGGCTGCGGGCGACGATGAGACGCATGATCTCGTTCGTGCCTTCCAGAATTTGATGCACGCGCAGATCGCGCACGATCTTTTCGATGCCGAATTCGGTGAGATAGCCGTAGCCGCCGTGGAGTTGCAGCGCCTGATTGGCGACCTCGAAGCACGCATCGGTCACGAACCTTTTGGCCATGGCGCACAGCACCGTGGCGTTCGCTTCCTTGCGGTCGAGCGCCGCCGCCGCCCGCCACAGGAACGTGCGCGACGCTTCAAGTTCGGTCGCCATGTCGGCGAGGCGGAATTGCAGCGCCTGAAATTCGTCAAGCCGTTTGCCGAAGGCGCGCCGCTCATGCATGTAGGCGAGCGATTTCTCCAGCGCCGCCTGCGCGCCGCCGAGCGAACAGGCGGCGATATTGAGCCGGCCGCCATCGAGCCCGGCCATAGCGATCTTAAAGCCCTCGCCTTCCGCGCCGAGCCGATTGGCAAGCGGCACCCGCACGTTGTCGAACATCACGGCGCGTGTCGGCTGCGCATTCCAACCCATCTTGCGCTCGATGGCGCCAAACGAGAGGCCTGCCGCGTCGCCCGGCACGATCAGCGACGAAACCCCGTTCGCACCTTCGCCGCCGGTTCGCACCATCACGATATAAACGCCGCTCGCGCCGGCGCCGGAGATGAAAAGCTTCTGGCCGTTGAGCACGTAACAATCGCCGTCACGCACCGCGCGCGTCTGCAGCGCCGCCGCGTCCGAACCGGCAGCCGGTTCGGTCAGGCAGTAGCTCGCGAACAAATCCATTTTGCATAAGGCCGGTAGCCATTTCCGACGCTGTTCGTCCGAACCATAGGCATCGATCATCCACGCGACCATGTTGTGGATCGAAATGTAGGCCGCGACTGTCGGGCATCCCGTGGCCAGCGCCTCGAAGATCAGCACTGCGTCAAACCGCGACAGGCCCGATCCGCCGGCATCGTCGGCGACATAAATGCCGGCCATGCCGAGCGCGGCCGCCTTACGCATTTCGGCGACGGGAAAGTGTTTGGCTTCGTCCCAGGCGAGCGCATTCGGTGCGAACACCTCGTCGGCGAACGCGCGCGCCATGTCGCGGACCGCGACCTGGTCCTCATTCAACGCAAACTGGGCCGACGCGCCAGACGACGTATCGAGCATGTCGAGGCCGCTAGGCTGTTACCGATAGTACCTGTGGTGATGCCGGTAGCGCGGCGCGGGCGCGTAACCTCTTTCCGCGGCGAAATAGGGATTGAGGTTACAGAAGCCGCGATTGCCGCCGGTTACATTTGGCGCACAGGCGGCAGCCGATGCGTATTGGCAGTCCCATTCCACTTCGCCCATGCCGAGGTTTTGCACCGCGCACCACGGCGCGTTGCCGGTTTGGCCGGCCTGGCTGGACGGCATACCAAAGCAGACGGCCGCGGCGAGTGCAGCGATGGCAAGGGCGATGCGCGTCATGATTCCACCTGTTTGAGTATTCGACGGTGACAGTTGCGGCTCCGGCAATAAAGCGAACACCGGATGTCGCGAGTTTATTCTAGAAAGCTATGGCCAAGCGATGAAAAATCAATCGCAATTGCCCGGTTTTTCGCAGTCGCCTGATGGGGTATGGATGACAGTGCCGCATTCGAAAAAGCCGCTTGCGGGGCGGGATCAGGTAGGGGCGCCGGCATGGATTTCAGCCTTTCTCCCGAAATCGAGGATTTGCGGCGGCGCACGCGCGCTTTTGTCGATGAACACGTGCTGCCGCTCGAAGCGGACGCGAAGAATTTTTCCGATCACGAAAACATCCCGCACGATCGTCTCGAGCCGGTGCGCGACAAGGCCAGAAAGGCCGGCCTGTGGGCGCCGCAATCGCCCAAGGAATACGGCGGCATGGACCTGCCGATCGTGGCCTGGGCGGTGATGTACGAGGAAGCCGCGCGCTCGCTGTTCGGGCCGCTGGCGATGAACTGCATGGCGCCCGACGACGGCAACATGAACGTGCTGAAAAAGCTCGGCACGCCGCGGCAGAAGGACAAGTGGCTGAAACCTATCGTCGAAGGCAAGGTGCGTTCGTCGTTCGCCATGACCGAGCCCGCGCCCGGCGGCGGCTCCGATCCGAGCATGATCAAGACCTACGCCGAGAAGCATGGCGACACTTGGAAGATTTACGGCCGCAAGTGGTTCATTACCGGCGCCGACGGCGCCGCGCATTTCATCCTCGCGGCGCGGACCTCCGACGACAAGCGCAAGGGCATCACCACATTCCTGTTCCACAAGGATCAGCCCGGCTGGCGCATCGTGCGCCGCATCGAAATCATGGGGCCGGAGGAACACGGCGGCCATTGCGAGCTCGAATTCGACGGACTCGAAGTGCATGACGACGATGTGTTCGGCGGCATCGGCAACGGGCTGAAGGTGGTGCAGGTGCGGCTCGGGCCGGCGCGACTGACGCACTGCATGCGCTGGCTCGGCTGGTCGAAGCGCTGCGTCGAGATCGCGCAGGAATATGTCAACCGCCGCGAAGGTTTCGGCATCAAGCTCGCCGACCGCGAGAGCGTGCAGATGAAGCTCGGCGAGGTCGGCCACAACATCCACATCGGGCGGCTCCTCACCATGCACGCGGCCTGGAAGCTCGATCAGGGCGATTACGCCCGGAAAGAAGTGTCGATGGCGAAGCTGCATTGCGCCAACATGCTGCACCAGTCAGCCGACGTCGCCATCCAGCTCAACGGCGCCCGCGGCTATTCGAAAGACACCATCGCCGAGTGGGTCTATCGCGCCGCCCGCGCCGCGCGCCTCGTCGACGGCGCCGACGAGGTGCACAAAATGGTGCTGGCAAAATTCATGCGCGACGAAGGCCGCGATTTCTGGAGCTGGAGCGCGGGGAATAAGGTTTAGGCGTGTCGCGGGCACCAGGGCGCACAACGCCAGTAAGTCTCGATGACCGCTGTCGGGGAGATAACTGGACATCACGAGACGACGGTCAGTCGGTCGAAAATGACTCCAATGCAAACCTGAGGATTTCCCAAGTTCAGTGTTTTGTGGCCCAGAAGAGCCAGCCGGCCACGAACACGAGAGCTACTGCCAATACACGCCGGACCGCGTTTTGGCGCGGTCCCTCCACCAGCCATGGGCTCAATTCGCCAGCCAACATCACAATGATCCCGTGCACTGCTGTCGCTTCAGCGACGTAGGCGATACCGAAGATCACCATCTGAAAGATAAAATTTGGTTGGCCCGGCGAAATCCCTACAAATGTAGGAACTACGGAAACGAAGAAAAGCACCGACTTTGGATTGAATACGTTCGACAGGAACCCGCGCAAGATCAGTGGGCTCAGCGCGGGATTTAGATCAGCAGTGCTCGGCGACTTCTGCTTAGATTGCCAGCCTTCCCAAGCAAGGAACAGCAAATAGGCCACACCGATCCAACGAAGGATTTGGTAAAGTCGTGGATATTCGAGCAGCAGTTCTCCAGCGCCGAACGATGCCACGACCGCATGCACACTCAGTCCGAGTGCCACTCCGATAATCGCAAACAGACCGGCGGTACGTCCCCGCGCCAGCGTGAGCGCGGCCAAGTATGCCATATTGGGTCCGGGCGTTAGTTCTATGAAGAGAACCGCTAGAATGAACTCAAACATCTGATCCAACGACGGACACTGCCGAACGTAGCGAGGCTGCCATCTGCATCACAGAAAGGATAAGGTGCGGTTTGCTACTGCGCTACCTCCGTGGCGGTGACATCCCAGGTATCGAGGGTGTCGGATGGCGCCGGGTCATGATGGATGACGTGAATACGGGCGATAACTGGTGGCCCAATTACATCTCTTAGCTCGATCAGCTCGCCCATTTCCGGGTGTCGGCCTCGACGTTCCGTATACCGGTCCACGGAACCGTTCTGCCGAGTGACAGTCACTTTCCACATCGCCTCAATTGTCATTGCATAAAATCTACCGGTGTCGAACTCAACTGGAAGTGAATTTTTCTACAGGCCACATCACCGCACATTGATTTGGATCAACTGAGTTGGCGGGACCGAGTGTTTAGGAGCAATGTCGGGGCGCGGTCGCGCCTGCGTCAGCCCACTCATTTCGGCTCTTGTGCAGGTTTCTCGGACGCCGGATTGAAGGTCTAGCGGGGCGTGTGTGCGGCCGGCGTCGGAGAAGCGCCAAGGCACGAAGTCGCGGGAGGAGATTGCAGGTGGTGCGGCGGGCGCTATGGGGATTGAGGCTTGGCGCGAGCGGTGCGGCGCGGTGATTGTGCGGTGCGGGTGAGACCGGAAGCTGGCGCACAGGGGTCTTTGTGACGACTTGGCATGAGACGGCGACGGTTTGTGGCGCAGACTGATGGGTCGAGCAGATGCAACAGACGCCATTTTGTGTCTGCGGCCCGCTCGGCGGCGCGGCCGGCGGAGGGCCAGCGATGCGGATGTGCGTCAGTCTGATCTGGCATCAGGCGCGAGTTCATGAGGTGTCGATTGATGGCTTGTGGCTGGGCGCCCCGCCGCGTGCAAAGACCTCGATGACGATCATGCGGCCACCGCAGCAGGGGCATGGGCGGGGGTGCACGCGGGGCTGATCGGACTGCTGCCTTGAAGCGGCCTCTGGTTCAGTCTGCGGTGTCGCCACGGCGAGCAGTTCACGCGCCTTGGCGATGCTCTCGGCTCGGTTACCGTTGGCGAACAGCCCGTAGTGGCGGATGCGATGGAAGCCCTTCGGTAACACGTGGATCAGGAACCGGCGGATAAACTCGTGCGGTGCGAGGGTCATGGTTTTCCAGCGGCCAGGACCTTCGATGCGATAGTCCTTCCAGCGGAATGACACGCCGCCATCATCAGCAGCGACCAGCCGACGGTTCGAGATGGCGACGCGATGGGTGTAGCGCGACAGATAGCGCAGCACCTGCTTGGGCCCCGCGAAAGGCGCCTTGCAGTAGACCACCCACTTGATCCGGCGCAGCGGAGCGAGGAAGCGCTTGAACGTACGCTTGTCGGCAAGCCCGGCATGCGAGTTGAAGAACTTCAATTGGCCGGCGCGGTGCGCATCCATGAGCATCGCCAGCATCTTGCCGCGGAACAGGCGCGCCAGCACGTTGACATGCACGAGGAAATTGGCGCGCGCCGCGACCCATCGCGCGCCGTCGAGCGAGAGCCCTCCGCCTGGCACGATCATGTGCACGTGCGGGTGATGCGTCATCGCCGATCCCCAGGTGTGGAGCACGGCTGTAATGCCAATCCGCGCGCCGAGGCGCTTGGGATCGGCGGCGATGGCAAGCGTTGTTTCGGCCGCCGCCTTTATGAGCAGGTCATAGATGACGCGATTGTTCTGATAAGCGACGTCGCGCAGTTGACTGGGCAGCGTGAAGACAACGTGGAAGTAGCTGACGGGCAGCAACTCGGCTTCACGCTCGGCGAGCCATTTCTGTGCCGCCGCGCCCTGGCACTTGGGGCAGTGGCGATTGCGGCAACTATTGTAGCTGACGACGGTGTAAGCACACGCACCGTTCTCGCAACGCGCGACATGACCTCCGAGTGCTGCCGTGCGGCAGCGCTCGATCGCACTCATCACCTTCATCTGGTCGAGGCTCACATGCCCCGCGTTAGCCAAACGCCAAGCGGAGCCGTGGTCGCGGAAGATGTCCGCGACCTCCAGCGATGGCCGGGCCATCCGACGGCGTTACGCCGGCGGTCCTTCATTCGACTTGTCCTTACGGTTCCGCATTTTCCGGTGCGGCTGCGACAGTTGCGTGAGCGGGCTCTCGACGGCCGCGATCATGCCGGTGGCCACGCGCGTGTAACGCGCCGTCGTCTCAAGTTTGTCGTGTCCGAGCAAAGCCTGGATAATTCGGATGTCAGTACCGCGTTCGAGCAGATGGGTTGCGAAGGAATGGCGAAGCGAATGAAGAGACAGCGTTTTGCGCAGCCCCGCCGCTTTCGCCGCCTCCTTGAACAGCCGGCTGAACTGACGCGTGGTCACAGGCCGATGCTCATCGCGACCGGGAAACAGCCAGCGTTGTTCCGGCGCAATGCCGGCGTCTTGCTCGGTCGGGCGCACCTTCCACCATTGCCGCAACAGCTCGAGGACCTCCGCCGGCAGCATCACGTGCCGGTCCTTGCGGCCCTTCGACTGCACGATGCGGATAATCCCCTGCTCGCTGTCGATGTCGCCCGCCCGCAGCCGCACCACCTCGCCGGCCCGCAGCCCGCAACCATAGGCAAGTGTCAGCATCGCTCGCGCCTTCAGGCTCGTCGCCATGGCAAGAATGCGCTTGACCTCCTCAGGGCTCAGCACCGGCGGCAGCTTTTGCGGCTCCTTGAGGTGCCAGACCTCGGCCGCCAGATCGTGCCGACGCAGCGTGACGCGGAACAGAAAGCGCACGCCGGTCATGATCCGATTGCGGTTACAGATGCTCGCACCGCTCTCGATCAGATACAGCTGAAATCGCCGTACCTCGTCGGGCGTTGCCGTATCGGGCGAGCGTTTGAGCCACGCGGCGAAACGCTTGCAGCTGTAGACGTGGCTGCGCTGCGTATGCGGGTTGAGTTTGCGCGCAGCCATATCTTCGATCATACGCTGACGCAGCCGACTGACAGAGTTGGTCTCGTTCATGGGGAGCTCCATCCTGAGTGAGGTTGACGACACCTCGATTGTCAGGACCGGGCTCTCCACCTGCTATTGGCGTTCTCTCGGCCGGCTACCGGCCTATCGGCTCCTGACCCCGCGCAGCGGGCTGGAGCGCAGCGACTTTGTGCGTTGGCACAAAGCTGACATGCCGTGGCTCCCAGCCGTTGTCGGCTTCCGGGGTAAGCCAGCATCGCAGATCCACGAATACCCGGCCTAAATGCCGCGCTCGTGCGGCAAGACCTTGTCCGCGAAGATGCGCAGCGAGCACATGATGTCCTCCTGTGCCACCGAGCCGAAGTCCACCAGCAGGCCGATCTGCATGATGCCGATGTCGCGCAGCACATGGATGCACTCGATCGCCTGTTTGGGACCGCCCATGACCACGCGGCCGCCGCTCGGAGCCCTTAGGCGGTCGGATCGGGCGGCTTGCGCGCCGCCTTGAGCCCGGCTCCTCACCACGCACGCGGCCTAGAAGCTCGATCAGGGTGACTACGCGCGGAAGAAATGGTGCTGGCAAAATTCATGCGCGACGAAGGCCGCGATTTCTGGAGCTGGAGCGCGGGGAATAGAGCGTAGAGTGCGAAGTGGCGTAACCCACCTTGGGAAATGGCGATCACGCTTTGCTGATCCGCTTCCTCGAACAACTTAGCGCACTCGGTTTCCCCATAGCCGGGAATTTCACAGAGACTTTTGCAAATTTCCGCCCTTTGCGTCGAAAGTCGCGGCAAATAGCCCGGCGCTTCCCGCTTCTTGCAGGCAAATTCCCCATGCAGGGACAGGGAGTTTTTTCAAACACAGCTACTACCTCTATTGTAACCTGAGTGGTTACAGGTTACAATTACGAATGATCCGCACCTTCCGACACGAGGGTCTAAAGCTGCTGTTTGAGAAGGGGGACCGCAGACGGGTGTTGCCGGATCACGCAGCTAAGATCGAGCGGATTCTCGCGCGCCTAGAAGAGGCTTCGGAGGTTGGCAACATGGACCTGCCAGGTTTTCGGCTGCATCCGCTCAAAGGCGATCTCACCGGCTTCTGGTCTGTGACGGTCTCCGGAAACTGGCGCATCGTGTTTCGGTTCGAGGGCGGCAACGCCAGTGACATCGATCTGCTCGACTACCATTGAGAAGCAACGTCAAAGAGGATCGCTCATGCCGATGAAAAATCCGCCACATCCTGGGCTATCGGTTCGCCACGATTGCCTCGAACCTTTGGGTCTCAGCATCACCGAGGCGGCTAAGAAACTTGGCATCAGCCGAAAGCAGCTATCGGACGTTGTCAACGGTCGCTCTGGCATCTCGCCCGGCATGGCGATCCGTTTGGACAAGGCTTTCGGCGGCGGCGCGGAGACGTGGCTGCGCCTGCAAGCAGCATATGACCTCGCGCGGGCCATGCGACGTGCGGCGCACATCAAGGTGGCGCGGATTTGGAAAAGTGCCGCCTGATCGGACGGGCGCATCGGCGCGGTTCGCTTATGGCTTTCCCCCGCTGCCCAGCCCATCGCATTGCGCTAACACAAAAAACGCCAAGCATTCGGCGGACGCCAAATGCGATCTTCACAGCAGAGGGGCAGCCTTTCCATCTCTTTGCGGATGGTGTGTCCGCCTTTAAAGGCCTGCCGCCGCGGCAATAGTTCAAATCAAGCCCGCCGCGGACAGCGGCACGACGCAGCAGATCTCACGATCCGCGAGCAGATCGTATGGAACGCCCCCCAGCGCCATCTGAACGAGCACCAGAGCCCAGAACAGCTGCGATGTCATGGCATGGCCTCCCGAAATGCCGCCGACTGGCGGATCATCACGCCGAAGCGCGGATGCTTCACTTCCAGCGTGAACTCGAAGCGGCCGTCGCTGCGCTCGGCGTGCGTCACCGTCATCTCGCCCGGCGAGAGCCAGCGCGGCAGGCGCAGCCGCCGGCCGAAAATCTGCAGAAAATAGTGATCGCTGCGAAACATCAGCATGCCGTTGCGCGCGCTGATGGCGAGCGCCATGCCGAAGCCGCGGCCGAGATACTCCTCGATGCCGGTCGGACCGGCAAAGCGCTTGGAGGAATGGATGATCTGCGGGAAGCCGTCGCGCCGGGCGTAAAGCCGCGTCCAGATCTGGCCGCCGGTCGCCATGTCTTCGGTGACGGTGACGACGCTCGGCATGATGGCGTCGCACGAAAGCGGCAGCGGGCCGCCGATCAACCGCGCCAGTTGCGCAAGGCACCGGCCTGCACCATTCATCCGTGTCGTAAGAACTTCGCCCGCATAGACCGCGGTGCGCCCGCCGGCCAGGCGTTTGGAAAAGCGCCGGCGCACCGGCGGCGGCAGCGAGAACCATTCCTCGTCGGACAACAGCGCGCGGAAACGAAGATCGCCGAGGCTGTCGTCCGCCACCGGCGCCGAGACGCGGCGCAACTCATCGGGAATACTCATGGTCGTCAGAGCCATGGCCCACTCCATCGCTGCACGCTGCAATCGTTGACGCGTCATTTTTTTCGCTTACCGAATGACAACAGGCTCACAATCTTGGCGCCGAGCCGGACCATCGCGGCGATCTGCGGGCGCGGAATGACTTTCATCTGGCCGTACCAGCGATCCATCGTGTCGACGAATTCCAACAGTGCGTTGAGCCGCGCCTGGGCCAGTGGATGGATGCCGGCATCGCCCTCGGCCTCGGCGCGGCAGGTACGCAGCACCGCAATGGCGGGGTCGATCTCGCGCTCTTTGCGGCCGGCGGCGATGCGCGCGAAGATTTCCCAAGGATCGGCTTCGGCTTCGAAATGCTCGCGCCGGTCGCCTTTGATCGGGACCCGCCGGATCAGAGTCCAGGCCTGCAATTCCTTGATCGAGTTGGACACGTTGGAGCGCGCCAGCCCCAGCAGGTCGGCGATATCCTCCGCGGTGAGGGGACGCTCCGAAAGGTAGAGCAGCGCATGGATCTGCGCGACCGAGCGGTTCACCCCCCATTTGCCGCCCATATCGCCCCATTGCAGGACAAAGTTCTCGATAGCGGGGGGCAGTTGGCGGGGACGAAGCGTTTCATCAATTTTTGTAATTTCTGTCATAACAGAAATATCGGAAATGACAGACGGCATGTCAAGAGGCTTCGGTGGAGAGCCTTGAGGGCGAGAGAATCAAAGGTCAGCGGCCGGTCGCTCCGGTCCGTGACTGCGCCCGACGCAACTGCGCGGACGACTCCATCGTCGACACGGTCGGTCTCCGCACCGCGATCAGGCGGCGCAACCGCCTTTCGCTGCTGAACTCACCTTCCGCAGGAGGCGCAACCGCGCTAAGTTCCGGCGCAGCCGACGGGGGAAACCGCTCGCGCATATTCATCGAGACATTCCAAGGAGCAGACATGAAACTCGCGTTTTTCGACAATTATAAGCTCGGCGTCGTGGTCGGCGACAAAATCGTCGACGTGTCGGCGGCGACAAAAGGCATCAAGGCGCTCGGCCCCCAGGACGTGATCCGCGGCGTGATCGAAAATTGGAGCACCTATAAGGATAAGCTCGCCGCCGCCGCCAAGAAGGGCAAGGGCACGCCGCTGTCGAAGGTCAAGCTACGTCCGCCGCTGCCACGGCCGGAAAACATCATCTGCATGGCGGTCAACTACATGGAGAACGGCACGCTGCCGGCGCCGGCGCCGATCAACGCCTTCATGAAATCGCCGAGCTCCGTCATCGGCGACGGCGACACCATGGTGCTGCCCGACATGGCGGCGTCGGTCTTCGAGGGCGAGGCCGAAATCGCCATCGTGATCGGCAAGAAGGCCTCGCACGTAAAGGCCAAGGACGCGATGCGATACGTGTTCGGCTACACCAATTTCATCGACGGCTCGGCGCGCGGCGTGGTGCCGCCGACCAACGTGTTCTATCAGATGAAATCGCGCGACACGTTTGCGCCGATCGGGCCCTACATCGTCACCAAGGACGAGATCAAGGATCCGCAAAAGCTGCAGATCACGCTGACCAACAACGGCGTCGCCTATCAGGACTTCAACACCGACGACATGGCGCACAAGATTCCGCGCTGCATCGAATGGGTCACCTCGATCCATACGCTATTGCCCGGCGACATTCTCGCCACCGGCACCAATCACCGCGGCCTCAACCCGTTCATGGACGGCGACAAGATCGAACTGACGGTCGAAAAGTGCGGCACGCTGCACATCAAGGTGCGCGATCCGCTCAAGCGCTCCTGGGCGCGCATTACCCGGCTGGCGCACAAGGAGAGCGGCGCCGAGGGCGTGCACACCAAGCAGACCGGCGGCAAATACGCGAAATAACGGCAATCAGGGAGCAAATCGGCTGGGGCGGCGCAGCCGCCTCATCCGTACTGCCGGGACAGCCCGGCCGTGACGACGGGATGAATGCCTATTCGACCGACTTGAGCTTTCGCGTCTGCGGCGCCGCGGGCTGACGCAGCTCGCGCGGCGTAGCGTCAGAAATCTCGGTCAAGAGCTTGTTGGTCATCGCCTGGGCGAACGTCTCGAAATTCGAGATCTGCAGCACAAAAGCGCCAGGCCCGCCGACGACATTGTCGCGGTAATAATTCGGCAGGCCGCCGGGCGGATGGGTATGTCCGAACAGGAAAGTGCCCTGGATACCGCCGGTCTTCTCGTTGATGATGGCAAGGCCGTTGATGGTCACGCCCTTGGCGGTCGCATCGTCGCGCGCTGCCGTCACCGGGCGGCCTGAATTATTGGTGCCGTCGCCCGACACATCGATCACGCGGCGCGTGGCGGCGATGTCCCCGGCGGCAATCTGGGCTGACGCAAAGTCGATGCCGTCGCCGATCGCGGTGCGGCCCGCGAAGGACCGCGGAGCGGCGAGCAGCATCTTGGCAAAATCGGTGGCCCCTTCCCCGTCGCGGATCACCATCCATCGGGCGACCAGCGCCTGCTGTCCGGGCCCCGCCCATTCGATGAAGCAGAGCGCGACGGCGCCGTGCACGCCGGATTGGATGGCCTGCACGAATTGCGGGCTTGTCAATGCGGCGGCGTAGCCTTTGCGCTGCAGCTCGAATTCCTCATCGTCGATGCTGCGCGACACGTCGGCGGCAAGCGCGATCGCGACATCGACGGTCCGCGCTTGCGCTGCGGCGCGCGCACGGCAGCGCCGCAACTGCGGCCAGCACCGCTACCGCTGCAATCGAAAGGCGCCGCTCGTGCCGCATCAACGCCCGCCTCACGGTTACGCTGTTGCGGACTTAACTCCGCCAGTCCGCGTCGATGGCGTCGAGCATCCGCAGGTAGGCCGGCCAGTCGGCCGAGCCGCGCCCCGAATCGTGATGCTCGTATTGATGCGCGACCTTCTCGCAAGTTTCCGGCGGAATTTCGATCAGCGCGCCGCCGGTCGCTTCCATCTTGAGCTGAATTTCCGCGGCCTCGAGCAGCGATTTCATCAACACGAAGGCCTCGCGGGCCGTCTTGCCGACGGTAAGCAGGCCGTGATTATGCAAAATCAGCGCGCGGTTCTTGCCGAGCGCCTTGTTGATACGCGCGCGTTCGCCGAAATCCTCGGTGATGCCCTCGTAATCGTGATAGCCGACGCGATTATAGAAGCGCACGGCGGGTTGCGAGACCATGCGCAGGCCGTGCTTTAAGCCGGCGAGCGCCATGCCGATCTGGGTATGGACGTGAACGGCGCAATTGACGTCCGGCCGCCCCGACAGCACCCCGCCGTGCAGGGTAAAGCCCGGCCGGTTGACGCCAGCGGATTCGTCGAGGTCGTCGTCCATGCTCACCTTGACGAGATTCGACGGCGTCACCTCTTCGTAGAGCAGCTCATGGCGCTTGATGAGGAAGTTCCGCTCCTCGCCGGGCACCCGCATGGAGGAATGATTGTAGATCACGTCGCCCCAGCCATAGTGCGCGATCAACCGATAGGCGGCGGCGAGATCGACGCGCGCCTCCCATTCGGCGGACGACATGTCCGCCTTGGCAACCGTGGCAACCTTGACGTTGATGTTCATGGCCGGAATCTCCGCACGGTCTCTCCCCATGGGCTGCGCAAGATTAGCATTCGTGCGGGCCCTGCGCACCCCTCGTGATGGCACGACGCGGCGGCTTATATGTGTGGAGTCCGTAAGCCCTCTGGCAATATCGGCCTCGTGAGGGCAAACTGGCCCATCGGAGGCCACCTGATGCCGTTGCGCGACGTCAAACTCGACGACAAATACGACCTCGGCCACAGCCGTGTTTTCGTCACCGGCTTCCAGGCCCTGGTGCGGCTCTGCCTGATGCAGAAGGAACTGGACCGCCGCAACGGCCTTCGCACCGCGGGATTTGTCACCGGCTACCGTGGCTCGCCGCTCGGCGGGCTCGATACGCAGTTCCAGCGCGCCCGGCCGTTTCTCCAGAAGAGCGACATCCGCTTCCAGGGCGGCATCAACGAGGACTTGGCCGCGACCGCGGTGTGGGGTTCGCAGCAGGCCGAGCTGCGCGGCGAAGGCAAGTACGACGGCGTCTTCGCCATGTGGTACGGCAAAGGCCCCGGCGTCGACCGCACCGGCGACGTTTTCCGCCACGCCAATCTGGCCGGCACGGCCAAGAACGGCGGCGTGCTGGCGCTGATGGGCGACGACCACACCGCCGAATCCTCCACCACCGCGCACCAGTCCGAATATCACTTCATCGACGTGATGATTCCGGTGCTCAACCCGGCGGGCGTGCAGGAGGTGCTCGATTACGGCCTGTATGGCTGGGCGATGTCGCGCTTCACCGGCACCTGGGTGGCGCTGAAGACGATGCACGAGACGATCGAGTCCACCGCCGCCATCGACGCCAGCCTCGACCGCATCAATATCATCAGGCCGTCGGATTTCCCGATGCCGGAGGGCGGCCTCAACATCCGTCTCAACGATCCGATCCTGACGCAGGAAGCGCGTCTGCACGATCTCAAGCGCGACGCCATGCTGGCATTCGTGCGCGCCAACAAGCTCAATCGCACCATCACGTCGGGCGGCCGCGACCCCAAGATCGGCATCATCACCACGGGCAAGAGTTATCTCGACGTCCGCCAGGCGTTCGATGAACTCGGCATCGACGAAATCAAGTGCAACGAACTCGGCATCCGGCTCTACAAAGTCGGCTGCGCCTGGCCATTGAGCCGCGGCGAGCTGCAGGAGTTCGCCAAAGGGCTCGATCTGATCATCGTGGTCGAAGAAAAGCGCTCGCTGCTCGAAGTCCAGGTCCGCGAGGAGCTTTACGGCACGCCCAATCAGCCGCTGTGCATCGGCAAAAAGGACGAGCACGGCAATTGGCTGTTCCCGGTCAAAGGCGCGCTCGATCCCAACGAGGTCGCGATCTGCATCGGCGATCGGCTCCTGAAATATCACCGCAACGACGAGATCATCGCACGCGTCGCCCGCGTCAAGGAATTCCAGCGCATCGCCGCCGAGACCAAGGACGTGGCGCAGCGCATTCCCTATTTCTGCTCCGGCTGCCCGCATAATTCCTCGACCGTGGTGCCGGAGGGCATGCGCGCCTATGCGGGAATCGGCTGCCATTACATGGCGCAGTGGATGGACCGCTCGACGCTCGGCTACACGCAAATGGGCGGCGAAGGCGCCAACTGGATCGGCGAAGCGCCGTTCTCCAACCGCAACCACGTCTTTCAGAATCTCGGCGACGGCACCTATAACCACTCCGGCTACATGGCGATCCGCGCCGCGATCGCCTCAAACACCAACATCACCTACAAGATCCTGTTCAACGACGCCGTGGCGATGACCGGCGGCCAGTCCAACGACGGCGGCCTCACCGTCCCGCAGGTTGCACGCCAGGTCGCGGCCGAGGGCGCCAAACGCGTCGTCGTGGTCACCGACGAGCCCGACAAATATCCGCACGACACCGCATGGCCCGCAGGCCTCACCATCCACCATCGCGACGACCTGAATCGCGGTGCAGAAGGAGCTGGCGGAAATCCCGGGCGTCACGGTGCTGATCTACGATCAGACCTGTGCGGCGGAAAAGCGCCGCCGCCGCAAGCGGCACACGTTTCCCGATCCGGACAAGCGCGTCATCATCAACGAACTGGTCTGCGAAGGCTGCGGCGATTGCGGCGTCAAGTCGAACTGCGTCTCGGTGCAGCCGCTGGAGACCGAGTGGGGCCGCAAGCGCACCATCGACCAGTCGAGCTGCAACAAGGATTTTTCCTGCGTCAAAGGTTTCTGCCCGTCATTCGTCACGGTGCACGGCGCCACGCTGAAGAAGGGCGTCGGCGTCGCGGCCGATCACGATCTGCCGCCGCTGCCGGAGCCCAAGTTGCCGGCGATCGACGGCACCTACAACATCATCGTCACCGGCGTCGGCGGCACCGGCATCGTCACCACGGGCGGCGTGCTCGGCATGGCGGCGCATCTTGAGGGCCGCGGCATCGGCGTTCTCGACATGGCGGGCCTGGCGCAGAAGGGCGGCGCCGTATTCAGCTACATCCGCATCGCCGAAAATTCGGACAAGATCCACGCCATCCGCGTCGCCGCGGGCCGCGCCGATCTCGTGCTTGGCGGCGACATCGTCGTGGCCGGGACGCGCAAGGTTCTGGCCGCGGTCAAACAGGGCGCGACCGAGGTGGTCGTCAACACGGCCGAGTTCCTGCCGGGCGAATTTACCCGCAACGCCGATTTCTCGCTGCCGACCGAGCGCCTCAAGCGCACCATCGAGGCCGATGCCGGCCGCGACAAGACGCATTTCATCGACGCATCCAGTATCGCCTCCGCTTTGTTCGGCCAGTCGATCGGCGCCAACATGTTCCTGGTCGGCTACGCCTACCAGCTTGGCGCGATACCGCTGTCCTCCGCGGCCATCGAGAAAGCGATCGAGCTCAACGGCGAAGCCGTCGCCATGAACAAGGCCGCGTTCCACTGGGGCCGCCACATGGCGGCCGACCGCGCGACTGTGGAAAAATTAGTAAAGCCCGCCTCCCTCCCTCCCCGCAAGCGGGGGAGGGTGGGTGGCGAGAGCGACGCCCGCGTGCTCTCGGAATCGTTCGATGAGACCGTGTCGCGGCGCGTGAAATTTCTCACGGATTACCAGAATGCCGCCTACGCCGAGCGGTATCGGCGAATGGTCGAGCGGGTAAAGCAGGCCGAGGCCGCACGCGCTCCCGGCAAGTGCGGGCTTGCCGACGCGGTGGCCCGTTACCTGTTCAAGCTGATGGCCTACAAGGACGAATACGAAGTCGCCCGGCTCTATACCGACGGCTCATTCGTCAAACAGGTCGAGGCGGAGTTCGACGGCGACAAACTGCGCTTCGAATTCCACCTGGCGCCGCCGCTGTTCGCGCGCATCGACAAGGATACCGGCCTGCCGCGCAAAATGAGCTTCGGCCCGTGGTTGATGCCGGCGTTCCGCGCGCTGGCCAAGCTCAAAGGGCTGCGCGGCACGGCGTTCGACCCGTTCGGCCGCACGCTCGAGCGCCGCACCGAGCGCAAGCTGATCGCCGACTACGAAGCGGTGCTCGAGGAGGTTTTGGCGAAACTGACGCCGGACAATCATCCCCTCGCCGTCGGCCTTGCGGCCATTCCGGAGAAAATCCGCGGCTTCGGGCACGTCAAACAGCGTCATCTCGCTGCCGCAAAAGCCGACGAAGCAGCTTTGCTTGAGCAATTCCGCGCCGGTGCGCCGACGCTGCTGAAAGCTGCGGAATAGGCCGCCGTCTGCCCGATCATTGGGTCCGGCGACAGCGCAAAGAGGTAAGCTGAAGCCATGAGCGAATCGACGTCCGCGCCTCCCGCCGGAAGCGAATCCACCGACCAGCCCGCGATCCAGCCGGCCGTTGCCGCCGGCGAGCCGCCATAACCGAAAACATCGTTGAAGCGCCGCCGACAGCTCCTGCGTCCGCTCCGGTTAGTGAGGAGCCGCCTGATACGCCTGCAAGCACATTGCTGGCTGATACCGGCCCCGCAGCGCCCCCCACCCAATCCGCTGAGCCGGCTGCCAGTCTGGAGCCGGCGCCGGTCGAACACGGCATCGGCGTGCTTCTGGTCAATCTCGGCACGCCCGACGCGCCCGATGCGCCCGCCATACGGCGCTATCTGAAAGAATTTCTTTCTGATCCGCGCGTCATCGAAAACAACTCGCTGCTGTGGAAGTTCGTTCTCAACGGCATCGTCCTGCCGCTGCGCTCGCGGCGCAAAGCGCACGATTATCAGAAAATCTGGAACCGCGAGACCAACGAGTCGCCGATCAAGACCTTCACGCGTTCGCAAGCCGGCAAGCTCGCCGGCACGCTCGAGCCGCTCGGCCCGCACGTCATCGTCGACTGGGCGATGCGCTATGCCAACCCGTCGATTGCCTCGCGGCTGGAAGCCCTGATCAAGCGCGGCTGCGACCGCATCCTTATCATGCCGCTCTATCCGCAATATGCGGCGGCGACGACGGCGACAGTTTGCGATGAAGTGTACAGGTACGTGATGAAGCTGCGCCGCCAGCCGGCGCTTCGCATCCTGCCGGCCTACTACGAGGATCCCTATTACATCGAGGTCTTGGCATCCTCGCTTAAAGCCGAGCTCAAGGCGCTGCCGTTCGAACCCGACGTGATCCTTGCGTCCTATCACGGCATGCCGAGGCAGTACGTCGACAAGGGCGATCCCTATGAACGGCAATGCGTGCGCACGACGGAGCTGTTGCGCGCGAAGCTCGGCTTCGACGACAACAAGCTGATGATGACGTTTCAGTCGCGCTTCGGCCGCGCCAAGTGGCTTGAACCCTACACCATCAAAACGGTCAAAGCGCTGGCCAAGAAGGGCGTCAAAAACCTCGTCGTGCTGGCGCCCGGTTTCGCCGCCGACTGCCTGGAGACGCTGGAAGAAATCGCCGTCGAAAACGCACGCGTGTTCAAGCGCAACGGTGGCAAGAATTTCACCCTCATCCCGTGCCTCAACGACAGCGAGGCTGGGATGCTCCTGATCTGGCAACTCGCGATGCGCGAGCTCAAGGGTTGGGTGTGAATGGCCGCCCGTCAGCGCGGGGCGCGCCAGCGTCATTGTTCAGCTTCAGCCGAACGCGCTTCTCTTCCGCGGCCGGCCAATCATTTACGGATGATAGCTCGTGCCACAGCGCGAGGCGCCAGAGCGTGGTGATAATCGACGCGATTAGGGGTAAAGCGGACGTGCACCCTCAAAGCTAAATCGGTCGATTCTGACCCCAAGCCGACCTGGAGGTCGCATCGATTGCGCGGCCTGACTAGGCTGAACCGTGACGCGATGCGCTTTGCGGCTATCCCGATACCGAGGCTGAGATCGACACCTGTGCAGAGTTGAGAACACGCCATCAGCTGACGTCGCCGATACGTCCGCTCCACCGCACGCTCGTCACTCGAACCACCTCCAATAAAGGGCCTGCGCGCGCAATTGGTGGCACGATTCATGAAGTACGAACAGCTTATAACATTAGTAGTGACTTGACAAAGACGTGGCTTGAAAACGGCGTTTACAATTGAAATTACTCACCGTACCAAAAAAAAGCAGCCAAGCCATCCGTGAATGAAGCGGCAACCACCACCACGAGCAGAAGGAGCAGACGGGCTTGGTTGCTCATGGGCTCTCTCCGGTTTTCGTCGGAGGCGCTATGTGCGAGTTTAGACTTCGTGATCATGGGGTGTCTCCTTTAGCAACGAACAAACAAAAGCACGATGCTCTTGCCGTCCGATGGCACTACGCTACGCGGCGCTGACCCATTCTCGTATGTTGGAGATCACCGAACGAGCGTGCCGCGCGGCACAGTCCTGAGCCCAGGATGAGAATAGGTTTTCTCCGGAACATGGAGAGAAGCCATGGGCAAGGTGAACCTCGTAACCGTTCGTTCACGTCGCGGGCATTGGAGCCAAGTGAAACAAACCTTTGCCCGGTGGCGGCAGGCCGCACGTTCCCGCACCGAGCTTAGGCGGCTCAGCGACAGGGTCTTGAAAGACATCGGCGTTGTCCGGTGTACGGACGCATCTGATGCGTCTAAGCCGTTTTGGATGCGTTGATCGCGACGGCTGGACAGTGCGCTTAGCGTGAAGGTGCCCCCGACCTGTGAGCCAAGAGGAACCAGCAGGTCGGGCCGCGGACCCGTGCGGGAAGCCTTTGTCTGCCAGATCGCTCTTCAGGATATTCGAGGTCGCCGGTTTTCTGGCCCCGTTAGCGACCGGTAATAGAACTTCCCTCCACTCCGCATCGAAACCCAAGAGCTTGCTGCATTACATGCGGGGATTAAGGCCCACGGCGATAGTCCATCACGTCCAGGGCCATCCAGGCGCCTCGTGGATCAGGCACTAACGTGCAATAAGCACATCGTGCCGCCCGACCAAGAAGGTCGCTCATAAGGCATCGGAGTTCGCTTCGCGGCGATTGAGCTTGTCAGCGCCAGAACCTTGCCGAACGAGGAGCGGAACCGCCAGAAACGCAGACTCATTTCAGGGCCCCACCCAGCTTCCGCTGTGATGCGTGGCACAGACGCGCAATTCTTGTCTGCTAGTTTCAGCGCCAGAACCCAGGGAGCTCATCCGATGTGCCCGTGACGAAAGGAGTTACCAATGACTTAATCGCCCTCCATCCATCAACTCGAACCGCCCGGAAGGTTCACTCCTCCTCGGAGTACGAAGACGAGGGACGAAGTGCGTGTTGCCGAAGCCCTAATGCAGCGGTCGCTCACTCCACCGAAGTCAATCCTCCAAAATGCGACTGCCGAGCGCGTGCGGAAGCTGCTGGAGAAAGCCCCTCTTTTCAGGGTGTTGGATGAGCAGGGGCGGGACGAACTCGCCACGCATGCTCAATCGCGTACCTTCGCGGCCAACCAGTCGATATTTCGCGTCGGAGAAACGGGACACTGCATGATGGGCGTGGTAGTCGGGATCGTGCGAATCTCGGTGCCCACCCGGAAAGGTAGAGACCTCATCCTCGCCGACCTGCCGGCCGGTGAATTTTTCGGAGAGATAGCGCTGCTGGACGGCGAGCCGCGCTCAGCAAGTGCTACTGCGCTCACCAACTGCGAATTGCTTGTTCTAGATCGCCGGGACATGTTGCCATTTCTGGAACGCAGTCCGACTGCCTGTCTGAATCTCATGCAACTCCTCTCCGGCCGGATTCGCCGTTCCGACGAGCGCATGGCCGAAATCGCTTTCTTCGATCTACCGGCGCGCCTCGCCAGAGCGCTATTGCGTTGCCGGGTGCAAGGACATGGCTCGCTGAAGCTGTCGCTCTCGCAGCGCGAATTGGCTGAGATGTCTGGCGCGACACGGGAGAACGTCAACCGTTGCCTACGTGAATGGCAGCGGCGTGGCATCTTAGAGCTCAAAAATCGTTGGACCATCATCCTCAAGCCTGAGGCTCTAGGTGCGCTCCAGGAAAATTATTGACCTATCACCAATTTTCCAACATCGGACGGCCGTTCCGCCGGCCGCGCGGATTGCAGGTCACAATCGGTGACTGCCGGTAAGTCCTCCTGTTTGCTCTCATGCTCCGGTGCAGGAGTCTCTTCATGGCACTTTTCGGCTGTTTGTGAATGTCCGCTATTCGTTCGCTAACCGCGATTGCCGACATGGAACGCGCTGTGGCCGAACTGATCTCGTGCCGCAGCAGACGCTCGCGGCAATTTGAGCCCGGCAAAACGGCGCTTCGGCCTCGCCCTTCGAGGCTCGGCGCCATAGCGCGTCCAAGACGCTCGAGAGCAACCTCCCGTTAACCATATCCGTTTTAACTCCGTTAACCATCGGACCGCGGCTCGGCGGCCGGTGCTGGTCGTCGCGTGGCCCGGCGGACGGCAGGGGCGGCGCGCACGATCGGGACGAGGAGGTCGCAAGTGCCGCGTCGTCGCCGAACGCTCAGCGTGACCGGCTTGGCCGTCTCGGCCGTTGCGGCGCTTGCGCTCAGTTCGGCCGTCGCCATTGCCCAAACGCCGCCGATCGATACGACCACCGATCTGCTGGCGCCATCGCCCGAGGCCGGCTCCTACACGCCGCAGCGCTTGCGCCGGCTCGGCTCCGCCACGGTGCTTGCGCAAGACCAGACGCCGCCCACCAACACGTTCGCGACGCCTTCGCGCATCGGCGCCACGCCGGTTTACGGCTCACCGCCGGCATTCGGCGCCGGCCAAACAGGCTACGACTCCACCAACACGGGTCGCACCAAAAAGCGCACGCCAGCACCTCAACAATCGGCATTTCCCAGCCAGGATGTGCCCGACTCGACGTTCGATCCGGTGCCGACGTTCACGTCCCCGGCGCCGCCTACGCGTCCGGCTCCGCCGCCACCCGTGCCGGCCGACGTGCAGCCCGCGAAAGCCGCCAGCCGCCGCGGCGCCGTGCTGCCGCCGCTGCCCGAGACATTGCCGGTGAGCAATCCGCCGGCCGAAGTGCATCCGCTGACGGCAGCAAATCGTCCCGGCGCCACCGTCCCGGTCCCGCAGCCGACCGACATCACTCAACTGAACGCAACCGCGCCGGCGCCTCTGCCAAAAGCCCCGGCGCTGGCTCCGGCGCCGCCGACGGCACTGCCCCCCAACGTGCTGCCTTTCAACATGGTGCCGCAACGGCTGTTGCCGCTCGCCGAGGGCGATCCGTATGCGCCGCTCGGCCTGCGCGCCGGTTCGTTCGTGCTGCTGCCGTCAGTCGATCTCGCCGGCACTTACAGTACCAATCCGCAGCACGCGGCGACTGGATCGGGCGCCGCGACCGGACCGACCGCCGCAACCGGACCGACCGCCGCAATGTCGGGCGTTGTCATGCCGGAACTGCAGGCGGTTTCCGACTGGGACCGTCACTCGCTGACGGCCGACATCATCGGCTCTTGGACCCAGTATGGCGAGAACCAGGTGCCGTCGCTGAATGTCCCGTATTTCAGTTCCACGGTGGATGGCCGCATCGACGTTGCGCACGACACACAGATTGTCGTCGAAAATCGTTATTTGCTCAACACCGACAATCCGGGCAGCCCTAATTTGCAGGCTCAGCTTGCGCGGTTGCCGATCAACACCGATCTGGGCGGCACGGTCGGCATCGCTCACGAATTCAATCGGCTGTCATTCGCGCTGTTGGGAACATTCGATAGCGCCCAGTATGACAATTCGCTGCTGACCAACGGCCAGCAGGTGAGCAACGCCACGCGCAACTTTAACCAGACTGCCGGCATTCTGCGCTTGTCCTATGACATCGATCCCGGCCTCAAACCGTTCGTGCAGGTCCAGGAAGACCAGCGCGTCCACAGCCTGGATCCGCAGCTCAATTCGACAGGGACCAGCGTACAGATCGGCGGCGACATCGACCTGTTCGGTTCACTGACCGGCGAAATGGCCGGCGGTTGGCTGGTCCGCTCTTATGACGATCCGACACTGCAAAATATCAGCGGCTTTATCGCCAACGGCCAATTGATATGGCAGGCGACCCCGCTGACCACAGCGAAACTCGGTGTGGCTTCCGAGGTCTACGAAACCACCGTCGCGGGGGCCTCGGGCCAGTTCACCCGCGACCTCAATCTCGAAGTCGACCACGCGTTCGTGCCCTGGATCATCGGTATCCTGCAAACCGGCTATGGCACGGATAACTATGTGGGCTCGCCGCTGCGCGACACGCGCTATTTCGTGTCGGCCGGCCTGACCTACAAACTGACCCGCGAGGTCCAAGTTCGAACCCAGGTGCGGCAAGATTGGCAGTTCGCCACCCAGCCGGGCTTCGGCTTCACGGCGACATCCGTGCTCGTCGGCATGCATCTGCAACGCTGACGGCGCACAAGACTGATAGCGCACACATCCGTCAGCGGCGCTCACCTGGCGGCGCGCGTCACTCGCCTTCGGGCTGTTCGCCGAGTATCTTTTTGATCTCGGCCCGGAAACCGGGGGCGATATCCTTGCGCTGCAGCGCATAAGACACATTGGCGGCGAGAAAGCCGATCTTCGAGCCGCAGTCGAAACTGCGGCCTTCAAACTGCAAGCCGTAAAAGCTTTGGCTCCGCGCCAGCTGGATCATGGCATCGGTGAGCTGAATCTCGCCGCCGGCGCCGCGCTCCTGCGTCTGCAAGGCATCGAGAATTTCCGGCTGCAGGATGTAGCGGCCGGTGAGGATGAGGTTCGAGGGCGCTTTGTCGATACGCGGCTTCTCTACCATGGTCGTGATCGAGAACAGTCTGCCCTTCTGTGGACCGACGCCGACCACGCCATATTGATCGACGCGCTCGTGTGGCACCTCCTCGACAGCGACCACATTGGCCTTCTCGTTCAACTCCTGCGCCGCGTCGATCATCTGGGCGAGACAGCCGCGCGGGTGCTGCACGAGTACGTCCGGCAGCAACAGCGCGAACGGCTCGCGCCCGATCAATTCGCGCGCGCACCACACCGCATGTCCGAGGCCGAGCGGCTCCTGCTGGCGCGTAAAGCTGGTCGAGCCCGGGATCGGCAGGTCGTGAGTCATGAATTCGAGCGCCGCGTGCTTCTGCCGCTCCAGCAGCGTCATCTCCAGTTCGAACTGCCGGTCGAAATGGTCTTCGATGACGCCCTTGTTACGCCCGGTGACGAAGATGAAATGTTCGATGCCGGCTTCGCGCGCCTCATCGACGACGTGCTGGATCAACGGCCGATCGACCACCGGCAGCATTTCCTTGGGCATCGCCTTGGTGGCGGGCAGAAAGCGGGTGCCGAGGCCGGCGACCGGAAAGACCGCTTTGCGGACTGATTTGTTCATTTTTTCCATAAGAAGGCGTGGCGCGAACTGTGCGATTCACGTCGCATCGGCTGCGTTATATCACAAAAATGTCGGCCAAATGTTCGGCCGCTGCTTGTCCAAATTCTCGCCTGAATGCCGGTGCAGGGAGAAATGGATGTCGGCGGCCGTCCAGGATCGATTGCGATAGCATTAGCCGCCTTGCCTTGCCGTAATGTGAATGTCCTGCAGATGCCGCGCAAAATTCCCGTCGAGCCTGAACGAACCGTGTATTAAGCGGTCTCCGCCACACCTCGAACCGGCGCACCGCCAGCGAAGAATGCCGAGACCGCTTGCCATGGTCCTCTCCAAGCCAATCCTCAGTAGTCTTGCCGTCCTCAGTCTTACCGTGGCCGTTACCGTCGCCGCAGTCCTCGGTCATCCGGCCCACGCGCAGAACAGTCCGGCTGATTGGTTCACCCACCTGCTTCAACCCTCGGCCACCGCCCCGGTTCCGACGCCATCCGACGCAGCATCGCAGTGGAGCGGACAATCCGGCGCGTCCGGCGATCCGCGCATGACCGCCGACGCCATCCGCGCGGCCGCCGCCGAGTTCGGCAATTGCCTTGCCGGCCTGTGGCCGGACGCCGAGCGGCGCGGCATCACGCGGGCGAGTTACGAGCGCTTTACCGCGGGTCTCACGCCCGATCTGAGCATCATGGACAAGCTCGATGCGCAGCCGGAATTCAACAGGGCGACCTGGGATTATCTCGACTTGCTGGTGAGCGACGAACGCGTCGCCCACGGCCAGCAATTGCTGACGCAATACGCGCCGACATTCGCCGCGGTCGCGCGCGCCTATGGGGTCGACGGCTCGATCATCGCGGCAATCTGGGGCGTGGAGTCGAACTTCGGCTCCCGGAGCGGCGACCGCCCGGTGCTGCGCTCGACGGCGACGCTCGCCTGCGTCGGCCGCCGCCGCGAGTACTTTCGCGGCGAATTCCTGGCAGCGCTCGAAATCCTGCAGCGTGGCGACATCCCGCCCGAACGCTTCATCGGCTCGTGGGCGGGAGCATTCGGGCCGACCCAATTCATGCCGACGACGTTTCTGCGCTATGCGGTCGACTTTACCGGCGACGGCCACCGCGACGTCATCGACTCGATTCCCGACATGGTCGCTTCGACCGCCAACAATCTGAAACTGGACGGCTGGGTCAGAGGTCAGAGCTGGGGCTACGAAGTCACCCTGCCCGCCAAATTCAATTATCTGCTGACCGGATCGTTGCGCGAGATGAGCGTGCGCGAGTGGGAGCGCCTTGGCGTCCGCCGCGCCGACGGCAAGCCATTCGCGCGCACCGAGGACCGCGGCAGCGTCATCCTGCCGGCCGGCGCGCGCGGCCCGGCTTTTTTGATTCTGCAGAATTTCCGCGTGATCATGAAATACAACCCCGCGGAGGCTTACGCGCTGGGCACCGGCTATCTGGCCAACCGCATGCGCGGCGGCAGCCCGGTGCTCCACCCGTGGCCGCGCGAAGAGCGGATGCTCACCGCCCAGGAGCGTTACGAGCTGCAGCAACTCTTGGCGCAGCACGGCTACCCTATCGGCGCGCCCGACGGCTTCATCGGCCCGCACACGCGGCTTGCGATCCGCAGCTTCCAGCAATCGATCGGGCAAATCCCCGACGGCTTCGCCTCGAGCGAAGTGCTCGACCGCCTGCGCCAGCCTTAAACGACGTGCAGACATTATAGATTTGGTCGCATTTTCTTCGGAAAACCGGTGGCCACTTTTCCGGAAAATGCTTTTAGGCGGCGTCGCGCGCCTTGTGCGTCAACATCCCGGCCTCAACCAGAGCGGCGCGGATGCGCTCGATTTCGGCGCGCGTGATCTTGACCAGCGGCGGCCGCACCACGGCGCGCGGCAGGCGGCCGAGCAGCACCAGCGCTTCCTTCATGCGATTGTGCATGTCGACCCATGGTTCGGAATAGAACACGCGCGCCAGCGGGTAGATGCGGTCATTGATGCGCCGCGCCTCGGCGAGATCGTCGGCCTTGACGGCGTGGAACAGCGCCGACTGCAGATCGGCGATGACGCTGCCCGAGCCTGACAGCAGCCCGTTGCAGCCAAGCACCAGCGAACTGAACAGCCAGGAGCTATGGGTGGTGAGTACGTTGACCGCCGGCTTGCGGCTCTGCAGCTCACGCACATGCATTTCATGCTGCACGACATTGCCGGCCCAGTCCTTGATGGCGCGGATAGTCGGCACCTCGTCGCACATCTTCAGAAGCGTGTCGCGCGGATAGCCCTGCCCGGTCGCCAGCGGATACTGGAACACGATCAGCGGCAGGCTCGACGCATCGGCAATGCGGCGGAAATGCTCGACCGCCATCGCGGGCGATTGCCCGAGCGTGAACGGCGCCGGCGGAAATACCAGCAGCGCCGACGCGCCGCCGTCTTCCGCCATGCGGGCGATGCGCGCGGCCTCCAGGCTGCCGTCGGCCCAGATGCCGTTGACGATCGGCAGCTTGCCGCCGATCTCATCCTGCGCGATGGCGAGTACGCGGCGCTGCTCGTCGAAGGTACAGGAGGCGACCTCCGTCGAGTGAGCGTTGATGGTGATGGCGGAGAGGCCCTTGACCGCCGCGACATCCTGCAAGTGCTTGCGGAAACCCTTCTCGTCGATCGACAAGTCGTCGTTGAACGGCAGGATGACGGCCGGAATGACGCCATGCGGCACGAAATGGGGATGACGAGGCATTTTTTGGCTCTCCTTCCCACCGCGGGGTGGGGACTATCGGCTGCACGACCTATATCACGCCAGCGCTATCCTTTGCTAAGGCCCCTGACATGACCCGGACCCAAATGCCCGAAAACCCGTTTTTCTCGGCCTGGAACACCCCTGACGCGGTGCCGCCGTTTGATCACATCGAACCGCAGCATTTCCGGCAGGCCTATGAGCGGGCGCTTGCCGAGCACGAGACCGAGATCTCGGCCATTACGGCCGATCCGACCCAGCCGACGTTCGACAACACCATCGCGGCGCTCGAGGGCAGCGGGCGGGCGCTCATGCGTGTCAGCAACGTTTTCCATGTGCTGGCCAGCGCCCACAGCAATGACGCGCTGCTTGCGATCGAGCGCGAGATAGCGCCGCAGATCGCCCGCCACTGGAACAAGATTCATACCAACGCCGCGCTGTTCCAGCGCATCGACACGCTGGCCAAAGGCGCAGACAAACTCGGGCTGTCGGCCGAGCAGAAGCGCGTGCTCGAGCGCTATCACATCAGCTTCCGCCGCGCCGGCGCAGGCCTCGATGCTGCGGCCAAGAAGCGCCTGGCTGAAATCATCGAACGGCTCGCCGCGCTGGGCACCTCGTTCAGCCAGAATGTGCTGGCTGACGAGCAGGCGTTTGCGCTGGCGCTGCATGACGAGGCGGAGCTGGCCGGCCTGCCTGGTTTCATGCGCGAGGCGATGAAATCCAATGCGGCCGAACGCGGCCTCGCCGGCTACGCGGTCACGCTGTCGCGTTCGAGCGCCGAACCATTCCTGCAGTTCTCCGATCGCCGCGATCTGCGCGAAAAAGTCTTTCGCGCGTTCATCATGCGCGGCGACAATGGCGGGCCGACCGACAACAAGGCGATCATCGCCGAGACGGTGCGGCTGCGTGCCGAGCGCGCGCGCCTGCTTGGCTTTGCCGATTTCGCCCATTACCGGCTCGATGACGCCATGGCGAAGACGCCCGAGGCCGTGCGCGGCCTGCTCGACACCGTCTGGGCGCGGGCCCGCAAGAAGACGTTGGCCGATCGCGATGATCTGCAAGCGCTGATCCAGGAAGAAGGCGGCAACTTCAAGCTCGAACCGTGGGACTGGCGCTACTACGCTGAAAAGCTGCGGCAAAAGCGGTGCGACTTCGACGAAGCCGGCGATCAAGCCGTATCTCTCTCTGGAACGGATGATCGAGGCGGTGTTCTACACCGCCGGGCGGCTGTTCGGCCTGACCTTCCGGCCGCGCAGCGATGTGCCGGTCTGGCATCCGGATGTGCGCGTCTGGGAAGTACGCGGCCGCGACGACAAGCCGGTCGGGCTGTTCTTCGGCGACTATTTTGCGCGGCCGTCGAAACGCAGCGGCGCCTGGATGACGTCACTGCGCGATCAGGAAAAACTCGCCGGCGACGTGCGGCCGCTGATCGTCAACGTCTGCAATTTTTCCAAGGCGCCGGATGGCGAGCCGACGCTGCTTGAGTTTTGACGACGCCCGCACGCTGTTTCACGAGTTCGGCCACGCGCTGCACGGACTTCTGTCCAACGTCACCTATCCGGAAATTTCGGGCACGAGTGTCGCCACCGATTTCGTCGAGCTGCCGTCGCAGCTTTATGAGCATTGGCTGGAGCAGCCCGACGTGCTGCGCCGCTTCGCGCTGCATTACCGCACCGGCGAACCGATGCCGGAGGATCTGCTGGCCCGGCTCATCGCGGCGCGCAATTTCAATCGCGGCTTTGCCACGGTCGAGTACGTCGCGTGCGCCTTCGTCGATCTCGACTTTCACGCCTTGCCGCCGCCGGCCGCGATCGAGCCCGCGTCATTTGAAACCAAGCGCGCTGGCACAGATCGGCATGCCCGAGGAAATCGCCATGCGGCACCGGCCGCCGCATTTCGCCCATGTCTTTTCCGGCGGCGGCTACGCGGCCGGCTATTACAGCTACATGTGGTCGGAAGTGCTGGATGCCGATGCATTCGAAGCGTTCGAGGAAACCGGCGACATTTTCGATCCGGCGACGGCGAAACGGCTGCACGACTACATCTATGCGGCCGGTGGCGCACGCGATCCGGCGGAGGCCTACAAGGCGTTTCGCGGCCGGTTGCCGAGCGCGGATGCGCTGCTGCGCAAGCGCGGTTTCGCCGAGCCCACCACCGCCGCCTAACGCGCTAGACGGGCCCCGCATCGCTGCTATCATCGCACACTCCGCGTCAGCGGCTGCCTGAAAGCGTCACATCATGGATTTACATACCGCCGGTCATCGCCGCGGCGTCGTCTGCGCGCCGCACGGCGCAGCCGTCGAAGCCGGCCGCGCCATTCTCGCCGAAGGCGGCAACGCGATCGAGGCCATGCTGGCCATGGCGGGAACGATCGCGGTGGTCTACCCGCAGATGAACCATCGTCGGCGGCGACGGATTTTGGCTGATCCGCGAGCCGGGCGGCCGCGTCCGCGCAATCATGGCGGCCGGACCGGCAGGCCGCAACGCGCGGCGCGAGCTTTATCGCGAGTACGAAACGATACCGCCGCGCGGACCGCTCGCGGCGCTCACTGTGCCGGGCGCGGTCGGCGGCTGGATGCTGGCGCACGAAGCCGCCCAGGCGCTCGGCGCCAGGCTGCCGCTCGATGTTCTGCTCACCTCCGCCATCGCTCATGCCCGCAACGGCTATACGGTCACGCGCAGCCAACGGCGGCTGACGCAGCAGCACCTTGACGACCTCGGCAGCGTGCCCGGCTTTGCCGCAACGTTCCTGCTCGACGGCAAGGTCCCCGATCTTGGCGCCACTCTCAAACAGGAAAAATTCGCCGATACGCTCGCGCACCTCGCCGATGCCGGCCTTGACGATTTCTATCGCGGCGATGTCGGGCACGAACTCGCCGTCGATCTCGAACGGCTCGGCAGCCCGGTCACACGCGAGGACCTGGTTCGCTACCGCGCCACCCTGCGCGACCCGCTCCAGCTCAATCTGCCCGTGGGCGTGATCTACAACACCGACGCACCGACGCAAGGCGTCGTTTCTCTGATGATCCTTGCGCTGTTCGATCGCTTCGGTGTCAAGCGAGCCGAGAGCTTCGACCACATTCACCTGCTGATCGAAGCGACCAAGCGGGCGCTGCTGGTGCGTGACCGCGCAGTCACCGACCCGAGCCATCTGTCGCATCCGCTCGAGCGCTATCTCGATGAGCGCTTCATCTCCGGCGAGGCGATGAAAATCGATCGCCGCAAAGCCGCGCCGTGGCGGTCGCGCGCCGACAGCGACACGGTATGGATGGGCGCGGCCGACGCCGACGGCTTCGTCGTGTCCTACATCCAGTCTTTGTATTGGGAATTCGGCTCGGGCTTGGTGCTGCCGCGCACCGGCGTGCTGATGCAGAATCGGGGCGCGAGTTTCTCGCTCGAAGCCGGCGCGCTCAATCTCCTGGTGCCCGGCCGGCTTGCCGTTCCATACGCTCAATCCCGCGCTCGCTGTGCTTTCGGACGGACGCATCATCGCCTATGGCTGCATGGGCGGCGATGGCCAGCCGCAGACGCAGGCCGCGCTGTTCACGCGCCATGTGTTGTTTGGCGAGCCGCTCGAACGAGTCGATCGATCGGCCGCGCTGGGTCTTGGGCCGCACCTGGGGCGCCTCGTTGGCGAATCTACGGATCGAGCCCCGATTCGACGACGCGCTGATCGAACAGCTCGCGACCGCAGGCCACGACATCGAAGTGCTGGACGAAGCTTATTCCGACGTCATGGGCCACGCCGGCGCCGCGGTGTTGCATCCTGACGGGAACCTGGAAGGCGCGCACGATCCGCGCGCTGACGGCGGAGCGGCGGGGGTGTAGCTAAGCCGAGCAAATCGAGCAGCCGGAATTGGTGAGACTCAGCGCGTGTTGAAGCGCCTAGCACCCGGTGCTTCCATCGCGACCGGACTTCGCTCATGCCGCGTTACCAAGCCGTTTCCTCATTTTACTCCACGGCCGATGCCCAGCCGTCCATAACTCGCGATCCCGATCGCGGCCGGATTTGGCGTGGTGAGGAGTTTCGGCCCGTAGAAGATCGAGTTGGCGCCGGCGAGGAAACACAGCGCCTGCGTCTCCTCGCTCATGTCCTCGCGCCCGGCCGACAGCCGCACCACCGAGCGCGGCATGGTGATGCGCGCGACCGCGATGGTGCGCACGAATTCGAGCGGGTCGAGCTTGGCTCGTCCGCCAAGCGGCGTGCCGGCGACCCGCACCAGCATGTTGATCGGCACCGATTCCGGATGCTCCGGCAGGTTCGCCAGCGTGGCGATCATGCCGACGCGATCCTCGCGCGTCTCGCCCATGCCGACGATGCCGCCGCAGCACACATGGATGCCGGCGTCGCGCACATGCTCAAGCGTCTCCAGGCGGTCCTGATACGTGCGCGTGGTGATGATCTCGCTGTAAAACTCCGGCGACGTGTCGAGATTGTGGTTGTAGTAATCGAGCCCCGCGTCCTTGAGCCGCTGCGCCTGCAGGCGGTCAGCATGCCGAGCGTGGCGCAGGTCTCCATGCCCAGCGCCTTGACGCCCTCGACCATGGCGCAGACCGCATCGAGGTCGCGGTCCTTCGGCTCGCGCCAGGCCGCGCCCATGCAGAAGCGGCTGGCGCCGGCGGCCTTCGCGGCGCGCGCCTCGGCGAGCACGGCGTCGAGCGCCATCAGCTTTTCGGCGCGAACGCCGGTGTCGTAGCGCGCGCTCTGCGGGCAATAGGCGCAGTCCTCCGGGCAGCCGCCGGTCTTGATCGACAGCAGCGTCGAGATCTGCACCGCGGCCGGATCGAAATTCGCGCGGTGGACGCTCTGCGCGCGAAACATCAGGTCGGGGAACGGCAGCTCGAACAGCGCGCGCACCTCGGCACGCGTCCAGTCGTGGCGGAGTTCTGCGGCAGCGCTGCGAACGGGAGCGTCAGCTTCGGCGGTGAGTGACATGGACGCAGTGTAAGCCCGGATTGCATCGCAGCAAAATCGGCTACACTGCGTCGTTGGGCATGATGGGATATGCATGATCTTGGGACGCAGATTTGCCAGACCGCCTTCGCCATTTTCGCGCGCTTGCCGCCACGGTGCCAGCGGCATGCCGCGCAGGACTAGCCGACGCGGCCGGTGACGATGGTGGTGCCGTTCCCGCCCGGCGGCGGCACCGACGTGCTCGGGCCGCATCGTCGGCAAGCGCCTGTCCGAGATCCTGCGGCCAGCAAGTCATCATCGAGAATGTCGGCGGCGCCGGCGGCATGATCGGCTCGAACCGTGTCGTCCACGCGCCACCCGACGGCTACGAATTCGTGCTCGGCAGCAGGGCCGACGCCATCAATCAGACGCTCTACAAGCACCCGCTTTACAATTTCAAGGAAGACCTGGAGCCGGTGATCCTGATCGCCGATCAGCCGATGATCCTGATCGCGCGCAAGGACCTGCCGGTCGACGGGCTGCAGCAATTCATCGCCTACGTGAAAAAGAACCAAGCGACCGTGCACTCCGGCTCGGCCGGCATCGGCTCGACCGGCTATGTCGATTGCGCGCTGTTCAATCAGGCGATCGGGGTCAAGGTCCAGGACATTCCCTATCGCGGCGGCGGCCCGGCGCTGGTCGATCTGATCGGCGCAGCAATTCGATTATTTTTGCACGCTTGAGCCCGACGGCGGTGCCGCCGGTGAAGGCCGGCCTGGTCAAGCCCATCGCCATGCTCAGCCGCAAGCGGTTGCCGTCGCTGCCGGACCTGCCCACCACCTACGAGCAGGGCATGAATTTCGAAGCCTCGACCTGGTTCGGCTTCTTTCTGCCCAAGGGCACGCCGGCCGCGATCGTCAAGAAGCTGCACGACGCCACAGCCACCGCAATCAATACGCCCGCGGTGCAGGAGCAACTTGCGGCGACCGGCACCTTTGTGGTGCCGCCCGAACATCAGACCACGGCCTATTTGCAAAGCATCATCGGGCCCGAAATCGAGAAGAACGGAGCGCCGCTCAGGGCCGCGGGAATGTCGATCGAATGAAATTCGCGTTAGAACGCTCTTACCGAATCCGGGAGGCGACAATGACACCACGTCGAACATGGACCGCTATGAGGTCGCATGGCGATGGCCATGACCGCGGCCGCTCATGCTTGCGACCGCCGTAACGGCGGATGCCCAAACCTGGCCGAGCAGGCCCATCAGGGTGATCAGCCCGTTCACCGCGGGGAATGCCGGCGATACCGTCGCGCGCATCGTGTTCGATCGCGTTTCGCAACAGATCGGTCAGGCGCTGCTTATCGAAAACAAACCCGGCGCGGGCGGCACGCTCGCCGGTGACTTTGTCGCCAAAGCCGACCCCGACGGCTACACGCTGCTTCTGAGTTCGGCCTCGCTCAGTTCGCAGGTGGTGTTCCACAAGACCATGCCCTACGACGCAATACGCGCCTTTCAGCCGGTCAGCCTGATCGGGATTCAGCCGACCGTGGTGGTCGCCGCGCCAAAACATAATTTCAAGACGCTGGCCGATCTGATCGCCGCCGCCAAGGCAAAGCCCGGCGCCTTGACGTTTGCGTCGGCCGGCGTGGGGTCAGCCTCGCATATGGCCGGCCGAGCGCCTGCTTGTCGCCGCTCACATCGATGCCCGCCATATTCCGTTTCGTGGCGCCGAGGGTGTGACTGAGGTGATGGCCGGACGGATCGACTTCTATTGCGTCCCCGCGGCGCCGGCGGTGCCGCTGATCAATGCCGGCAAGGTCACGGTGCTGGCCGTCAGCACCCCCAAGCGGGCAAAACTGCTGCCAAACGTTCCGACCGTCGCCGAGGCAGGTTATCCCGAAGCCGAGTACGTGTTCTGGGGCGGCGTCGCGGCGCCCGCCAAGACGCCAAGCGCCATCGTCACCAAGCTTCACGACGAGATCGAAAAGGCGCTTCAAGCACCCGAAGTCCAGGAAAAATTGAAAAAGCTCGGCGTTGAAGAACAGTTCCTGACCGTCGCGCAATTCGACAAGTTCGTCAGCGACGATATGGCGGCGACGCTGAAACTCGCCAAAGATGCGCATCTTCAGCCGACCGATTGAGGGCCAAAACCGCGATGACCGATACGCCGCCCGACCATCTCTCCAACGATCCGCGCAGTCCGTATTACGACGCCGAAGCGCTCAAACGCGACGTCGGCATCCGCTTCAAGGGCGCGGAGAAAACCAATGTCGAGGAATATTGCGTGAGCGAAGGCTGGATCCGCGTGCCCGCCGGCAAGGCCAAGGACCGCTACGGCAATCCGCTGACCATCAAGCTCTCCGGCACCGTCGAGCCGTATTTCAAGGATGCGAAAGCCTGACTATCCGCACGCCAGCGCGTAGATGTGCTGCACACCCGCCGGCAGCGGCGTTTCGCGCCAGCTGTCGCCGCCGTCGGCGGTGCCAAAAACTTCGCCGTAGCGAGCGGCGATATAGACTTGCTTGGCGTCGCCGTGATGCAGCGCAACCGACATCAGCGTGCCGTGCGGCTTGACCTTGTCGAAGCGCTGCCAGCTGCCGCCCAGATCGCGGCTGCGGTAGAGCGCGCCATCTTTCGATGAAGCCGCAACGGACAGGCAGGCATAAAGCGTGCTCGCGTCCTGCGGCGACACCTTCACGTCGCGCCCGTAAGTGAACGGCGAGAAGCGGTCGACCCGCAAATCCTCCCAGCTGTTGCCCTGGTCGCGGCTGCGGAACAGCCCCATGCGCACGGCGAGGATAACGCTGTCCGGATCGGCGGCACTCATGCAGATGGCGTGACCGTCAAGCATCCCTTCCGCTTCGGTGTCGCTGACGATCTTGGAACGCAGCCGCGGCTCGTCGACCGAAAGACGGATCAGGTTGTCGCTGGAGTCTCCCCAGGTTTCGCCGCCGTCCGTCGAGCGCATCACGCCGCCGATTTCGAGCGCGGCGTAGATTTCGTTCGCCTTGGCCGGATGGCGGGCAAACCGCATGACGCGGACCGCGAACGGCGCTTTGCCGCGGTCCGGCAGGCGCGGCTCGGCTTGGCGCGTCCAAGTCTCGCCGGCGTCATTGCTGCGATAAATCGAAACCGGCGAGCCGCCGGCGAGCACGCGCCGCGGATCGGCAGGATCGGGCAGGAACGACCAGATTTGTACGCCGCTGTCGGGAAAGTTGGCCCGCCGGAATGTCGCGCCGCGATCGGTGCTGCGGTAGATGCCGTTCTTGGTGCCGGCGAGAATAAGATTTGGATCGCGCGGATGCACGAACACCGTGTAGGCCTCGGGCTCCGTCAAGACGTGCGTCCATTCTGAGCCCTCGGCGTCGCGGCGGAACACGCCGGCGAGATTGCCTTCGTTGCCGCCGTAATAACCGCCGACGCCGGCGTACACGTAGGATTGAGCCATGGCGCGTCCTCCCGGAAGTTTTGCCAAGCAGATATGGCGGCCGCGATTGCGCGACAATGCCGATTCAATGCAGCGTCGGACGCTCGGTCACGACACGCAGCGCGATCGACTCGATCAGGCTGGCGCGCTCCGCCTCGGCAGCGCGAAGTTCCTGCGCGGCTTCATCCGCGGTCGAGTGGTTCGAGCCCCACACGACGATGCCCGCAAGCAATGCGGTGATCGCGGCCAGCAACAGCCGCGGATCGAAAGACAAGAGGCCAAGCAACACCGCGGCGAGCAGAATGGCGCCCGCCACGACGGCAACGCGCGCGACCAGGATGAACTTGCGGCAGCTTTCGAGCTTGGCGGAAAGTTCGTCGATCTGCGTCTCAAGGCGCTCGATCTCACCGTGCGGGTCGTCCTCGCGCGCGTCCTCATCGGTCATGCGTACAGCATACACGACAGGCGCACCCGTTGAGGAACAGACGAAATGCCATTCGAGAGGCCGAAACGCCCAAATCGTCACGCGCCATTGAACCGGGATGCGGTTTCGACTGTCCAATAGGAACCGCGCCGGCCGGCGTACCCGGGGACCCTTAGATGTCGAAGATTGCAGTCTTGCTCGTCCTAGCGCTCACCCTCGCTTCCTGCGGCGCCGTCGATACGCTATTCGACGGCTTCAAGCACGTCAGCGACGTCCGAAACGATTTGCAGGCTGCGACCGGCATGAAGCCGGAAGTCGGCTTCAATTGGCACAATGGCCGGCTGAACAAGGTGACGGTCACGTTTCCGCGGCTCTACCGCGACAAGCCCCTCACCGAGCTGGCCGAGACGGTCCGGCAGACGATCACGAAGGAGTTCAAGCAAGCGCCGGACGATATCGTGCTGGCGTTTTCGCTGGGGGCGGCGCCCGTGGTGTCGACCCCGCCGTCACATGCGAACTCGGGCCGCGGCGCTCTGATTACTCCGCCGCCTCAAGCCGGGGTGTGATCGCCTCGACCTTGGCGGCGCAGAACTTGAATTCCGGAATTTTGCCGAACGGGTCGAGCTTCGGATTGGTGAGCAGATTTGCCGCCGCCTCGACGAACGCGAACGGGATGAACACCACGCCGTCGGGAATGGCGTCATCCTGGCGCGAATTGAGCTCCACCACGCCGCGGCGTGTCGAGACACGGATCATATCGCCCGGCTTGATGCCAAGCTTGGCGATGGTGCCGCGTGACACCGACGCGACGGCGGCGGGCTCAAGCGCATTGAGCACCGTCGCGCGGCGCGTCATCGCGCCGGTGTGCCAATGTTCGAGCTCGCGCCCGGTCGTGAGAATGAACGGATATTCGTGGTCCGGCGTCTCGTCCGGCGGCTGCAGCTTGGCCGCAACGAGCTTGCCGAAGCCGCCCGGCCGCGGGAATCCCTTGTCGAACACCACGTCATGGCCGGGTTTATCGGGAGCGTCGGCCGGATAGGTCACCGCGCTCTCGCGCATGACCCGTTCCCAGGAGATGTTGTCGAGCGACGGCATCAGCGATGCCATCTCGGTATAAACCTCGCCGACGTCGGCGTAGTTCCAGTTGCAGCCGATGCGGTTGGCGATCTGCTGAATGATCCAGATATCCTGGCGCGCGTCGCCCGGCAGCGGCAGCGCGTGCCGGCCCATCTGCACCTGACGATTGGTGTTGGTGACGGTGCCGTCCTTCTCCGGCCACGCCGAGGCCGGCAGCACGACATCGGCATACATCGCGGTTTCGGTGAGGAACAGATCCTGCACCACGAGATGTTCGAGGTGCGCCAGCGCCTCACGCGCATGGTTGAGGTCGGGATCGGACATCGCCGGGTTTTCACCCATGATGTACATGCCCTTGACGACGTCGTGGTGCACCGCGTCCATGATCTCGACGACGGTCAGGCCCTTCTTCGGATCGAGCTTGGTGCCCCACGCGTCCTCGTAGCGGGCGCGGATTTGCGCATCCTCGACCGATTTGTAGTCCGGGAAGAACATCGGCACGAGGCCGGCGTCGGAGGCGCCCTGCACGTTGTTCTGCCCGCGCAGCGGATGCAGTCCGGTGCCCGGGCGGCCGATCTGGCCGGTGATCAGCGACAGCGCGATCAGGCAACGCGCATTGTCGGTGCCGTGGGTGTGCTGCGAAATGCCCATGCCCCAGAAGATGATCGCCGACTTGGCGCGGGCGAACTTGCGCGCCACGGTGCGGATGACATCGGCCTCGATGCCGCAGATCGGCGCCATTTCCTCTGCCGTGTAGTCCTTGATGCTATCGCAGAATGGCTTGAAACCTTCGACGTAGGTCTGGATGTACTGCTCGTCGTAGAGCTTCTCGCTGACGATCGTGTTGAGCATGCCGTTGAGCATCGCCACGTCGGTGCCGTTCTTGAACTGCAGCATATGCGTGGCGTGGCGCTTGAGCGCCTGGCCGCGCGGATCGGCGACGATCATCGTCGCGCCGCGTTTTCTGGCCTGCTTGAAGAAGGTCGCCGCCACCGGATGGTTTTCGGTCGGATTGGCGCCGATGACGAAGATCACCTCGGAGTTTTTGCACTCGTTGAAGGTTGCCGAAACAGCGCCTGAACCGACGCCTTCCATCAGCGCCGCCACCGACGAGGCGTGGCACAGCCGCGTGCAGTGATCGACGTTGTTGGTGCCGAAACCGGTCCGTACCAGCTTCTGGAACAGATACGCCTCCTCGTTGGAGCCCTTGGCCGAGCCGAACCCGGCGAGCCCCTGCGGGCCGTCACGATCACGAATTTTCTTCAACCCCGTGGCGGCGCGGTCGAGCGCCTCGTCCCAGGTCGCTTCGCGAAAATGCGTCCACGGATTCGACGGGTCGATAGCTTCGTGCGGGACTTTCGGCACGCCCTCCTTGCGGATCATCGGCTTTAGTCAGCCGCTGCGGATTGTAGACGTAGTCGAAGCCGAAGCGGCCCTTCACGCACAGCCGCTGCTCGTTCGCCGGCCCGTTCTTGCCGGTGACGTAAAGCAGCTTGTCGTCCTTGACGTGATAGGTGAGCTGGCAGCCCACGCCGCAATACGGACAGACGCTGTCGACCGTGCGATCGGCCTTGCCCTTGAAAATGTTATTGGCGTCGACCAGCGTCGCCGGCATCAGCGCGCCGGTCGGGCAGGCCTGCACGCATTCGCCGCAGGCCACGCAGGTCGAGGCGCCCATCGGATCGTCGAAGTCGAACACGATCTTTTCGCCGTGACCGCGTCCGGCCATGCCGATCACGTCGTTGACCTGAACTTCGCGGCAGGCGCGCACACACAGATTGCAGTGGATGCAGGCGTCGAGATTGACCGCCATCGCCGGATGGCTGCGGTCCGGCGCGGGAGAATGGCGGCGCGGGAAGCGGCCCTGCTTGAGCTGCATGCTGGTCACGACCTGCCACAGCTGAGACGCCGGATCGTGAGCATGCGCCGGATCGGGCTGATCGGTGACCAGAAGCTCGGCCACCATGCGGCGCGCGGTCTTGGCGCGATCGGTCTGCGTCTTGACCGTCATGCCGGGCGATGGCGTGCGAATGCAGCTTGCCGCCAGCACGCGCTCGCCTTCGATCTCGACCATGCAGACGCGGCAATTGCCGTCCGGGCGATAGCCGGGTTCCGGCGAATAGCACAGGTGCGGCAACGCGATGCCGAGCCGCTCCGCGGCGCGGAAGATTGTCTCGCCTTCGCGAATATCGACATCGCGTCCGTCGATGGTGAAGGTCTTTCCGGTCGCACCGTGGCCCTCACCGGCGGATTTGTCGGCCGGCGCGGTATGGGCCACCCCCGGCTTTCCTTCGCCGTAGGCCGCACCGCCGGCGGCGCCTTTCTTGTCGTGGCCGTAGCCGACGGGTTTGTCCTGTTTGCTGTCGCTCATCGCGCAAAACCTTCGGTCACCAACGTCCCAGCGGCTTGGTCAGTTCTTCGGGAAAATATTTTAGCACACACAACAGCGGATTCGGCGCCGCCTGGCCGAGGCCGCAAATCGAGGCATCGCGCATCAGCGCCGACAGTTCGTCGAGCAGGGCCGGGTCCCACGGTCCATTGGCCATGAGCTGCGCCGCCTTCTCGGTGCCGACGCGGCACGGCGTGCACTGGCCGCAGCTCTCATCCTCAAAAAATCTGATGAGGTTGAGCGCCACCGCTTTCATGTCGTCCTTGTCGGACAGGATGACAACCGCGTGGGAGCCTACGAAGCAGCCGTATTTTTCCAGCGTGCCGAAATCAAGCGGGATGTCGGCCATCGATGCCGGCAGGATGCCGCCGGACGCGCCGCCCGGCAGATAACCCTTGAAGGTGTGGCCATCGGCCATGCCGCCGCAGAATTCATCGATCAGCTCACGCGCGGTGACGCCCGCGGGCGCAAGCTTGACGCCGGGATTTTTGACACGGCCGGATACCGAGAAGCTCCGGAAGCCTTTTCGCTCGTGGCGGCCCTGCGAGGTGAACCACTCCACGCCCTTTTCGACAATGTCGCGCACCCAGAACAGCGTTTCGACATTCTGTTCGAGCGTTGGCCGGCCAAACAGGCCGACTTGCGCCACATAGGGCGGCCGATGCCGCGGCAGACCGCGCTTGCCCTCGATCAATTCGATCATCGCCGATTCTTCGCCGCAGATGTAGGCGCCGGCGCCGCGGCGGAGATGGATTTCGGTATGTGCGGAAAGGCCGGCTTGCTCGGCCTTGGCGATCTCCTGCTGCAGCAGCAGAATGATCTCCGGATATTCGTCGCGAACATACAAATACGTGTCCGCGGCTTCGACAATCCAGGCCGCGATCAGCATGCCTTCGATGAAGCGATGCGGATCGCGCTCCAGATAATAGCGGTCCTTGAAGGTTCCCGGCTCGCCTTCATCGCAATTGACCGCAAACAGACGCGGCGCCGGTTCGGCCCGCACCAGCGACCATTTGCGCCCCGTCGGAAATCCGGCGCCGCCAAGGCCGCGCAAGCCCGCATCGCTGACGAGCTTGATGATGTCGTCGCGCGTGCGCGAGCCGCCCCTGCAGGCTTTGAGCAGCTGATAGCCGCCATTCTTCACGTACGCGTCGAATGCGTTCGGCGTCGGATAGACATGTGCGTGTGCGGGCTTCGCCGCCGCGGCGATAATCTTTTCAACGTCGGCGTTGAGCACCTGCACATGCCCGACCGCACTGGCCGGCGCCCGATCGCACGCGCCCATGCATGGCGCGCGCACCACGCGCACGCCCGGTCCGAGCCGTTTCGAGATTTGTTCGAGCAGGCGCTCCGACCCAGCGAGCGCGCAGGACAGCGAATCGCAGACCCGCACGGTGACGGCCGGCGGCGGTGTCTCGCCCTCCTTCACCACATCGAAATGGGCGTAGAACGTCGCCACCTCATACACTTCGGTGAGTGCGAGCTTCATCTCATTGGCCAGCGCCGTGAGATGCGCGGCCGACAAATGCCCGTAGTGATCCTGAATCAGATGAAGATGCTCGATCAGCAGATCGCGCCGGCGCGGCCGGTCGATCAGCAGCGCCTGGATGTCGGCCAACGCCTCCGGATCGATCTGACGGCCCTTCGGGGTACGCGGCGGCCGGCGGCGGCCGCCCCCGCCGCGATCCTGGGGTGGCACTAGCGATGTCGGCGGTTCAGTCAGGCTCATTGTGGTCTCGAAGCCAAAAGGTAAGAGCTGGGCGATCAATCCAAACTCGGACAGATCAATAGAGAACATCTATTGAAATGTTGACTATCCTCTGGAATAACCGATCATTCGTATGATGCCAAGATAGGCGTTCGTCCCCGGATATTCCAACCAAATCCATGATTTCGAGGCCAGACGGGTGGTGATCGACAAACTCGAGTTCCTGCTGGCGTTGGCGCGCGAGGGCCATTTCGGCCGGGCCGCCGAGGCTTGTGGCGTGACCCAGCCGACACTCTCGGCGGGCGTCAAGCAATTGGAGGATAGTTTCGGCGTTCTGCTCGTCAATCGCGGCTCCCGTTTTCAGAATTTCACGCCGGAAGGCGAACGGGTCCTTGAATGGGCACGCCGCATCGTCGGCGATACCCGCGCCATGCGCGAAGAGATTCACGCGCTCAAGCATGGTCTGAGCGGCCGCCTGCGCATCGCCGCAATTCAGACCACGCTCGCGATGATCGAGACTCTGACCACGCTTTATCGCGAGCGGCATCCAGAGGTGCAATTCACTGTCTTATCCGCCACTGCCGAGGAGATTTTCCAGTTGCTGGAAAATCTCGAGATCGACGCCGGCGTCTCCTATCTCGACAAGGAACCGGCCGGGCGAATCACCGGCATCCCGCTCTATCGCGAGCGATACTGCCTGCTGACAGCGGCCGACGCGCCTCTCGGCAACCGCAGCAAGGTGAAATGGGCGGAGGTCGCGCAGATCCCGCTGTGCCTGATGACACCCGACACGCAGCTGCGCCAAGTCATCGACGGGCTGTTGCGCGACGCCGGCGGCGATCCGCGACCGAGTCTCGAGTTCGAATTCGATGATCGTGCTCTATTCCCACGTCCGCACCGGACGCTGGGCCAGCGTGATGCCGTTCCGCCTGGCCGCGACACTAGGCCTCACCGAGGTGCTGCGGGCAATTCCCATCGTCGAGCCGGACGCGAGCCACATGATCGGGCTCCTCGTCCCGTCCAGACAACCGATGAAACCCCTGACGGCGGCGCTGGTCGCAGAGGGCCGCCGCGCGACCCAGCTCCTGGCCGACTGAAAGAAAACGGCTCGCCGCGCGTCTATTGGCCTGCACGCGTGACGCGGACCGCCGCCGCACGGGCGGCTGTCGCGCGCCCGAGGCCAGCGTCCGACCCGTCTTTGCTCCGGGCCATCGCCCACGATCAGGCGGTTCGCGCGCAACGGCCCACGATCAGATCATCTGTATTTTCTATCAGGCGATAGAAGGCCGCTTATTGATTTAACAAATCGCCGTCCGCACTCTGCGACGGACGGGATAGCACGCCCCTTACAGAAAAAGAGCGGCTACCCACTGTCCGCGGACAACAAAAACCGGGCCGACGAGCCAGGGGGAGGAGCGCATTATGAGCTTTTTCGATCGGAGCAATACGGTTGCGGGGCCCGGCTTCAGCCGGTGGATGGTCCCGCCGGCAGCGCTATGCGTGCACCTGTGCATCGGCCAAGCCTACGCATTCAGCGTGTTCAACCTGCCGATGACCAAACTCATCGGCATCTCGAAGTCTGCCCCGGCCGACTGGAAACTCACCGAACTGGGCTGGATCTTCTCGCTGGCGATCTTCTTCCTCGGCGTTTCGTCGGCCGTGTTCGGCCGCTGGGTCGAGGAAGGCGGACCGCGCCGCGCCATGTTCACGGCGGCCCTGCTGCTGGGCCGGCGGCTTCTTCGTTTCGGCGTTCGGCGTCTACATCCACAATCTGTGGGTCATCTATATCGGCTACGGCGTGATCGGCGGCATCGCGCTCGGCATCGGCTACATCTCGCCGGTGTCGACGCTGATCAAATGGTTTCCCGACCGGCCTGGCATGGCGACCGGGATGGCCATCATGGGCTTCGGCGGCGGCGCCTTCATCGCTTCCCCGCTCTCCGTCTGGCTGATGAGCAAATTCAACACGGCAAGCCACATCGGCGTCGCCGAGACTTTCATCGTCATGGGGGCGATCTATTTCGTGTTCATGGTGGTGGGCTCGGTCATCGTGCGCGTCCCGGCGCCGGGCTGGAAACCGGAAGGCTATACGCCGGCGGTGGAGGCAACCAAGCTGATCACTACCAGCGACGTGTTTGTTTATGACGCGCTGAAGACACCGCAGTTCTGGCTGATCTGGTGGGTGCTGTGCCTGAACGTGACCGCCGGCATCGGCGTGCTCGGCCAAGCCTCCGCGATGAGCCAGGAGATGTTCCCCGGCCACATCACGCCGGTCGCGGCGGCGGGTTTCGTCGGCCTGATGAGCTTGTTCAACATGGGCGGCCGCTTCTTCTGGGCGTCCACCTCTGACTATATCGGGCGCAAGAACACCTACTTCGTGTTCATGGTGCTCGGCTTCCTGTTGTACTGCACGGTGCCTTACACTGGCAGTGTCGGCAGCGTCGTCGGATTCGTCTGCTGCTTCCTGGTGATCATCAGCATGTATGGCGGCGGCTTCTCCACCGTGCCGGCATACCTCAAAGATATGTTCGGCACCCGCTATGTCGGCGCCATCCACGGCCTGCTGCTGACCGCATGGTCGATGGCCGGCATCTTCGGCCCGGTGCTCGTCAACTACATCCGGGCCTACAACGTCGCTCACGGCGTACCGAAGGCCCAGGCCTACAACGTCACCATGTACATCATGGCCGGCCTCTTGGTGATCGGCTTTATCTGTAACCTGCTGGTCAAAGCGGTTCATCACCGCTTCCACATGCGGCCGGATCACGAAGCGGTCCGGGCGCAGATGGCGGTCGATGCCGCGGGCGAACCGGTCGGCGCATAAGGGAGGAAAAAATGGCAAACGAAAATCAGCACGGCACGACGGCGTGGCAGCTCGCGCTCGCCTGGCTGTTCGTCGGTATTCCGCTCACTCTGGGCGTCATCCAAACACTCATCAACTCGATGAAGCTGTTCCAGTAGAACAAAAAGAAACGTCTTCGGAACGGGCGCCGCCTTCCCTCGTGGAGGCGGCGCCTTTCTTTTTGGCACGCATGCGCGCGGCCGGGACGACCAGAGGGCCACAGGGATAATATTCCTAATGCATCGCCGCGGTTGAAATTGTCAATCATCAAATAGACATCTTCTATTGAAGCGGGACCTGTGATTGAGTGGTGGTGCGGTGCCGGTTCGCCGGCGCCGAAGCAAAAATGCGCGCAAAGCGCATGCCTATTTGGGGCAATGAAGGGAGGAACCGCGCGATGAGCTTTCTCGATCGGAGCAACACAATTGCCGGGCCCGGCTTCAACCGGTGGATGGTGCCGCCAGCGGCGCTGTGCATTCACCTGTGCATCGGTCAGGCCTATGCATTCAGCGTATTCAACCTGCCGATGACCAGGCTGATCGGCATCGGCAAATCCGCGCCGGGCGACTGGAAGCTTGGCCGAACTCGGGTGGATCTTCTCCATCGCGATTTTCGTGCTCGGCTTCTCGGCTGCGATTTTCGGCCGTTGGGTCGAGGAAGGCGGGCCTCGAAAGGCGATGTTCACCGCCGGCCTGTGCTGGGCGATTGGATTTTTGGTTTCGGCGATCGGCGTCTACATCCACAATTTGTGGGTCGTGTATCTTGGCTATGGCCTTATTGGCGGCATCGGCCTCGGCCTCGGCTACATCTCGCCGGTGTCGACGCTGATCAAATGGTTCCCCGATCGTCCCGGCATGGCGACCGGCATGGCCATCATGGGCTTCGGCGGCGCCGCCTTCATCGCCGCACCGCTGTCCGTCTGGCTCATGGGGAAGTTTTCGACTGCGACCCATGTCGGCGTCGCTGAAACCTTCCTTTGTCTCGGAGCGATCTACCTGGTCTTCATGTGGGTCGGCGCCGCGATCGTGCGCATACCGGCGCCGGGTTGGAAACCGGAGGGTTACACGCCGCCGCTGCAAGCGTCGAAACTGATCACGACCAGCGACGTCTACGTCTACGACGCGCTGAAGACTCCGCAATTCTGGTGCATCTGGCTGGTCCTGTGCATCAACGTCACCGCCGGCATCGGCGTGCTCGGCCAAGCATCGGCCATGAGCCAGGAAATGTTCCCGGGCAAGATCACTGCGGTTGCGGCGGCGGGCTTTGTGGGCTTGATGAGTTTGTTCAACATGGGCGGCCGCTTCTTCTGGGCGTCCACGTCGGACTATATCGGCCGCAAGAACACGTATTTCGTGTTCATGGTGCTCGGCCTCCTGCTGTATTGCACCGTGCCCTATACGGGATCGATCGGCAGCGTTCTCGGTTTCGTGCTCTGCTTCCTGGTGATCATCAGCATGTATGGCGGCGGCTTCGCCACCGTGCCGGCCTATCTGAAGGACATGTTCGGCACGCGCTATGTCGGCGCCATCCACGGCTGGCTGATTACCGCATGGTCGATGGCCGGAATTTTCGGCCCGGTGCTGGTGAATTACATTCGCCAGTACAATGTCGCGCACGGCGTGCCGAAAGCGCAGGCTTACAATGTCACCATGTACATCATGGCCGGACTGTTTGTGATCGGCTTCATCGCAAACGCGATGATCAAGGCGGTGCATCACCGGTTCCACATGAAGCCCGATCGTGAAGCAACAATGGGTCAGATGGCCGTCGACGCGGCCGGCGAACCCGCAGGCGCCTGAGGAGGAAGGTCATGGCTAACGAAACTCAACAAGGCACACAGGGCTGGCAGCTCGCGCTCGCCTGGCTGTTTGTCGGCATTCCGCTGACATTGGGCGTGATCCAGACCCTGATCAACGCGATGAAGCTGTTCCAGTAATCGCCTCACCGCTGCGAATGCCAACGGCGCGGCCTCAAAAGCCGCGCCGTTATTTATTTGGAAATCTTGACAGGCGGGTCACGACGGCTATTTTGCTCTGAGTTGATGGGGATGGGGTCCCCCGATAACCGCCGCAAGGCTGATGACTCCTACCGGACGCGTCAGGCGTCGGTAGGGGCTATTCCCTCCGCCAAGCCTGTCAAGAATTTAACCGCCTGCTCCGGCCGTTCTGCACGGCCGCGGGTTCGCCATTTGACCAGGAGGGAGATCCCTTGAATTGGCTGTTTATCTTGGCCGTCGCGCTTGGCGGCGCGGTCGGCTCCGTGGCGCGTTATCTCGTCGGCATCGGGTCGGGAAAGCTATTCGGGTTTAACTTTCCATGGGGCACGCTGATCATCAACATTGCGGGTTCGATGCTGATCGGCGCGTTCGCCGGACTGTTTGCGTTCAAATGGGATTTACCGCAGTCGGTGCGGATATTCCTGACAGTCGGCGTTTGCGGCGGCTTCACCACATTCTCGACCTTCTCGCTCGACAGCTATTATCTGATCGAACGCGGCCAACTGGCAGCTGCCGGGCTTTACATTGCCAGTTCAGTAATTCTTTCGATCGCCGGTCTTATCGCGGCGCTGCATTTGATCCGCGTGCTGTCGTAACTCGCTTATCGCCATAGCTGAAACGGCGCGGTCGAAAGGCCGCGCCATTTCTATTGCATCGACAGAACAGCCGCGAGACTACGCCACCTTCTCCTTCAGATGCGGGAACATGGCGTGGAGCGATTCCTGGTCCATCTCGGTCTTGAATTTATGACGGTCCTTGAGCGCCGAGGCCTTTTGCGCCGCGGGTCGCGCGTTGATCTCGTCGACCAGCCGCTTGACGTTCTTGTACTTGTCCCAGGCGCCCTCGCCGACCACGTTCGGCAGCATCCGCACCCAGCCCCACACATTCATGTCGGCGATCGTATAAGTATCGCCGAGCATGTATTTGTGCTTGCCAAGCCGCGCGTCGAGGATGGCGGCATGGCGCTGGCCCTCAAACACATAACGATTGATGGCATAGGGCAGTTTCTCCGGCGCGTAGTTGCGGAAATGCACCGCCTGGCCGAAATACGGACCGACGCCCGAAGAGACGAAGAACATCCACGACAATAGTTCGCCGCGCGCCTTGTCGGTCTTCGCCGGCAGGAACTTGCCGGTCTTCTCGGCGAGATAGAGCAGGATCGCGCTCGAATTGAACACGGTAACGTCGCCGTCGACAATGGCGGGGAGCTTGGCATTCGGATTGATCGCGAGAAATTCCGGCTTGTGCTGCTCGCCCTTGCGGGTGTCGACCGGAATGGCGTCGTAGGGCATGCCGGTTTCTTCCAGGAATAGCGCCACCTTGGTCGGGTTGGGCGCGCCGCTATAGTAGAATTTCAGCATATGAGACTCCTGTGGGGGTGATTCGGCGAATTTCCACCGCTCACTCCCGCGCAAGCGGGAATGCTTTCGCGGGGACGAGCGGTCGGTCGATCAGAACAGGCCAACAATCTTTCCGTCCGGCCCGACGTCGATCGAGTCCGCGGACGGCACGCGCGGCAGGCCCGGCATGGTGAGAATCTCGCCGCAGATTGCAACCACGAACTCGGCGCCCGCGGACAACCGCACCTCGCGCACCGGAATGATATGGTCGCTCGGCGCGCCTTTCGCATCCGGGTTGGTGGTGAAGCTGTATTGCGTCTTCGCCATGCAGATCGGGAACTTGCCATAGCCCATCGCCTCGTACGAGGCGAGCTGGTCGCGCACCGGCTTGTCGATCGAAATGTCCTTGGCGCGATAGACCTCGCGGCAGATGGTGCGGATCTTCTCGACCAGCGGCATATCGTCCGGATAGAGGAATTTCAGCTTGCTCTTGCCGCTATCGGCGATCTTGACGACCGCACGTGCGACATCGGCCGCGCCGGCGCCGCCCAGGGCCCAATGATCGGCCATCAGAGCCTCGACGCCGAGCGCCTTGCATTTCTCCTCGACCAGCTTGATCTCGGCGTCGGTGTCGGCCGAGAAGCGGTTGATCGATACCACCGGCTGGACGCCGAACTTCTGCATGTTCTCGATGTGACGCTGCAGATTGCTCATGCCGGCCTCGAGCGCCTTGAGGTTTTCGGCCTTGAGGTCTTCCTTTTTGACGCCGCCATGCATCTTCAACGCGCGAATGGTCGCCACCAGCACGACGCAATCGGGCGCGATGCCGGCCTTGCGGCACTTGATGTCCATGAACTTCTCGGCGCCCAGATCGGCGCCGAAGCCGGCTTCCGTCACCACGTAGTCGGCGAGCTTGAGCGCGGTCGTCGTCGCCAGCACGGAATTACAGCCGTGCGCGATGTTGGCGAACGGGCCGCCATGGATGAAGGCGGGCGTGCCTTCCATGGTCTGCACCAGGTTCGGCGCCAGCGCGTCCTTGAGCAGCACCGTCATGGCGCCGTGCGCCTTGAGGTCGCTGGCGCGCACCGGCTTGCGGTCGCGCGTATAGGCCACGACGATATTGCCCAGCCGCTTCTTGAGATCCTCGAGATTGCGGGCAAGGCAGAAGATCGCCATCACTTCGGAGGCGACCGTAATATCGAAACCATCCTCGCGCGGAAAACCGTTGGCGACGCCACCGAGCGAATTGACGATCGAGCGCAGCGCGCGATCGTTCATGTCGAGCACGCGCCGCCAGGCGATGCGCCGCGCATCGATGCCGAGCGCATTGCCCCAATAGATGTGGTTGTCGAGCAGTGCGGCAAGCAGATTATTGGCGGACGTGATGGCGTGGAAATCGCCGGTGAAATGCAGATTGATGTCTTCCATCGGCACGACCTGCGCATAACCGCCGCCGGCGGCGCCACCCTTCATGCCGAATGACGGGCCGAGCGACGGCTCGCGGATGCACAGCATCGCTTTTTTGCCGATGTGGTTGAGGGCATCGGTCAATCCCACCGTGGTGGTGGTCTTGCCCTCACCGGCCGGGGTCGGATTGACGGCAGTGACAAGAATGAGCTTGCCGTTCGGCCGGCTCTGGATCGATTGGATGAAATCCATCGACACCTTGGCCTTGTAGTGGCCGTACGGTTCGAGATTCTCCGGCCCGATGCCGAGTTTTTCGCGCGCGATGTCGATGATCGGCCGCTTCTTGGCGGCCTGCGAGATTTCAATATCCGATTTGGGCGACTGGTGCTGTGAGGCGGGCATGGACAATCCTGACAAGCTTGAGTGAACGAATTTTCGGTCTTTCAAATTGTCATGCCCGCGAAGGCGGGCATCCAGTAACCACCGATTTGCCCGGTGATTACTGGATCCCCGCTTGCGCGGGGACGACAGCGGTGGGTCATGTGAATCTCGCCTTGACCTGGATGTTTGCGGATTTCGCCCACTCGGCGGCTTCGATCTTCTTGCCGTCGGCGGGCTGAACGCGCGTTATCTTAAAGCGCCCATCGGCGCACACCACGGTGAAGCCATCCGCATCCACCGCGGCAATTTCGCCAAGCTTGCCGCCGATGCCTTTCGGGTCTTTCGCCGGCAGCGGCGTGGCGTCGAAAATTTTCAATTGCTTGCCTTCGAACGTCGTCCACGCGCCCGGCGCCGGATTGCAACCGCGGATGAGCCGGTCGATCTGCTGCCACGGCTTGCCCCAGTCGATCTTGGCGTTCTCCGCGCCACACCGGCCCTCGTAAGTCGCCTTCGATTCGTCCTGTTTGATGCGCGGCGCCTTGCCGGCTTTGACCAGATCGACCGATTCCAGAATCGCATCGACGCCCATCGGAAACAGCCGATCGAAATAGACGGTGCCGAGCGTGTCGTTCGGGCCGATCGGCGTTTTCTTCTGCAAAAGGACGGCGCCGGTATCGAGTCCGTTGTCGGGCCAGAAGATTGACAGACCGGTTTCCGTCTCGCCCTTGATGATCGGCCAGTTGATGGCGCTGGCGCCGCGATAGGCCGGCAACAGCGATGGATGATACTGGATCGAGCCGTGGGTCGGGATGTTGAGAAACTCTTCCGGCACGAACAGCGTGACGAACGCCATGACTTGAAGATCGGGCTTGAGCGCCCTGAATTCTTCCCACACTTCCGGTTTCTTGTAGGAGTCCGGCTGATGCACCGGAAGCTTGGCGGCAAGCGCCGCTTCCTTCAGCGGATCGGCCTTGGCGCCGGGCTTTTCCGGCGCGACGTAGACGGCAACGACATCGTCGCCGCGCTTGAGCAGCGCCTCAAGCACCGCCTTGCCGAACGCCTGCTGGCCGTGAACAACAATACGCATTCGCTTTCCTCTTCCCTGAAAACGCATCCAGTCTCCCCGCGGTGCGGGGACAGGGAGAAATTGTTACGCCGCGGCCGCTTTCGCCGGCTTCTCCGGCGCCGTGATGGCGCCCGACACCTTGATCTCGGCGACTTCCTTGTCGGTATAGCCGAGTTCCTTGCGCAGGATTTCGCTCGGTGTGCTCGCCCAGGAGCGGCGAGCGCCGCACGTCGGCGGGTGAATCCGACAGTTTCACCGGATTGCCCACCGTCAGATATTTGCCGCGGATCGGATGATCGACTTCGACCACCGTGCCGGTCGCGCGCAGCGACGGCTCCTCGGCGATCTCCTTCATCGACAGAATCGGACCGACCGGAATGTCATGCTTGTTGCAGGTTTCCATGACCTCGAACTTGGTCATGGTCTTGGTCCACTCCTCGATCGTATCGAAGATCTGACGCAGCCGCGGCAACCGCGCCGGCGGCGTGGCGTAATCCGGATCGGTCTTCCACTCGGGCTTGCCGATCAGATCGCAGATCGCGCCCCACACCGGCGCCTGGGTGATGAAATAGATGTAGGCGTCGGGATCGTTCTCCCAGCCTTTGCATTTGAGAATCCAGCCGGGCTGGCCGCCGCCGGAATCATTGCCGGCGCGCGGCGTCGCATTGCCGAACGGAATGTTCTCGCCGTACTGGCTGTATTCGGTGAGCGGGCCGTGCTTGAGCCGCTGCTGATCGCGCAGCTTCACGCGCGCGAGATTGAGCACGCCGTCCTGCATGGCGGCCAGCACCTTCTGGCCGCGGCCGGTGCGGACGCGCTGATAGAGCGCGGTGACGATGCCGAAGGCGAGATGCAGGCCGGTGCCGCTATCGCCGATCTGCGCGCCGGTGACGAGCGGCGGGCCGTCGCGGAAGCCGGTGGTCGAGGCCGAGCCGCCGGCGCATTGCGCGATGTTCTCGTAGACCTTGCAGTCTTCATACGGGCCGGGGCCGAACCCCTTCACCGAGGCGACGATCATGCGCGGGTTGGTCTTGTGGATGTAATCCCAGGTCAGTCCCATGCGGTCGAGCGCGCCGGGCGCGAAATTCTCCACCAGGATGTCGCAGCGCTTGATCAGCCGCGCCAGGATTTCCTTGCCCTTGGGGTTTTTGCTGTCGATCGTGATCGAGCGCTTCGAACCGTTGAGCATGGTGAAATAGAGACTGTCCGCGCCCTTGACGTCGCGCAGCTGGCCGCGCGTGACGTCGCCGACGCCGGGCCGCTCCACCTTGATCACGTCGGCGCCCATATAGGCGAGGAGCTGCGTGCAGGTCGGCCCCGACTGCACGTGGGTGAAGTCGAGGATTTTGACGCCTTGCAGCGCCCTGCCCGCCTCGCCCCACGGCTTTGTCGACGGCCGCGCCAACCCGTTGCCGTTTGCAGCCTTGGCGGCTTTCGCGGCCGGCTTTCTTGACCGCCTTGAGCTTCACGACTTTCCTGGCTGATTTTTTCGCCGCGCCCTTTGTCTTTTGCCTTGGCGGCTTTCTTACTCGTTGCCATCGCTGTCCTCTCCTATTCCACTCTGGGCGGCTATGCGTCGCTGACTTGTAGCGACGGATCTTTCGCCGGTTATTTCTTGCGCACCGCGCTCTTTGGATTGAGGTTGCCGATGCGGCCGCTTTCGCTGCCGGCCGCCGGATCGATCACGGCGTTGATCAGCGTCGGCTTGCCGGAATCCATCGCCGCGTTCACGGCGCGCCTGAGTTCGTCCGGCGACGTCGCATTGACGCCGGCGCCGCCGAACGCCTCGATCAGCTTGTCGTAGCGCGCGCCCTTGACGAACACCGTCGTCGCCGGATCGGCATTGGCGCTGTTGACGTCGGTGCCGCGATAAATGCCGTCGTTGTTGAAGATGACGACGCAGACCGGCAGCTTGTAGCGGCAGATCGTCTCGATCTCCATGCCGGAGAAGCCGAACGCCGAGTCGCCCTCGATCGCCAGCACCGGCTTGCCGGTCTCGATCGCCGCGCCGATGGCGTAGCCCATGCCGATGCCCATGACGCCCCAGGTGCCGACGTCGATGCGCTTGCGCGGCTGATAGACGTCGATGATGCCGCGGGCGAGATCGAGCGTATTGGCGCCTTCGTTGACCAGGATGGCGTCCGGCCGTTCCTTGACGATGGTGCGCAGCACGCCGAGCGCGCCGTGATAGTCCATCGGCGAGTTGTTGTTCATCAGCCGCGGCGCCATCTTGGCGACGTTCTCGTCGCGCTTCGACGTCACGGTCTTGATCCAGTCCGCGGGCGGCGCCGGCCAGTTGCCGCCCATGCCGTCGAGCAGCGCGGCGACGACCGAGCCGATATCGCCCACCACCGGAGCGGCGATCTCGACATTCGAATCCATTTCCTTCGGCTCGATGTCGATCTGGATGAATTTCTTCGGCGCATCGCCCCAGGCCTTGCCTTTGCCGTGCGACAACAGCCAGTTCAGCCGCGCGCCGATCAGCAGCACGACGTCGGAATCCTTCAACACCGTCGAGCGTGCCGCGCCCGCGCATTGCGGATGCGTGTCGGGCAACAGGCCCTTGGCCATGCTCATCGGCAGGAACGGCGCGCCGCTCTTCTCGACGAAACTGCGGATCGCTGCATCGGCCTGCGCATAAGCCGCGCCCTTGCCGAGGATGATCAGCGGGCGCTTGGCGCTTTTGAGCACGTCGAGCGCGCGCTTGACCGCCTCGGGCGCGGGAATCTGCGCCGGCGCCGGGTCGATGACCTTGACCAGCGACCTTCGCCGGCGGCCGCATCCATCGCCTGACCGAACAGTTTGGCCGGCAGGTCGAGATAGACGCCGCCCGGCCGGCCCGAAACCGCCGCGCGGATCGCGCGTGCGAGCCCGATGCCGATGTCCTGCGCGTGCAGCACGCGGAACGCCGCCTTGCACAGCGGTTTGGCGATCGCGAGCTGGTCCATCTCCTCGTAGTCGCCCTGCTGCAGGTCGACGATCTCGCGCTCCGAGGAGCCCGAGATCAGGATCATCGGGAAGCAATTCGTCGTGGCGTGCGCGAGCGCGGTGAGGCCGTTGAGAAAGCCCGGAGCCGACACCGTGAGGCAGATGCCCGGCTTCTTGGTCAGGAAGCCCGCGATGGCGGCGGCATAGCCGGCGTTCTGTTCGTGGCGGAACGAGATGACGCGGATGCCCGAAGCCTGCGCCATGCGGCCGAAATCGGTGATCGGAATGCCGGGCACGCCGTAGATGGTATCGAGGCCGTTGAGCTTGAGCGCGTCGATGACGAGATGAAAGCCGTCCGTCAGCTCCTGCTCCGCCTCGGCTGCGTTTGCATCTTTGGTTTTTACTGCTGCTTCAGCCATGGGACTCTCCCTGAACTTTGCGTCTCGTCGTTCGACGCTCAATCCAAATATTCGGCGTATTTCGCCACGTGTTCGGCGAGACCGAGCGCATGGTCGCGCACCAGGCTCTCGGCACGCGCGGTGTCGCGCGCTTCCAGCGCTTCGATGATGTGCATGTGATCGCGGATCGAGCGGTCGGCACGATCCTGTTCGCCGATCGTCTTGCGGCGGATCATGCGCATGTGCGTGAACAGATTTTCGGCCAGATTGATGAGCGCATCGTTGCGGCTCATGCGGATGATGGTCTGATGAAACTCGATGTTGACGTCGGAATATTCGTCGAGATGCGCGCGCATGCGCGCCGTCGTCGAAGGTCGCGAACATGCGGCGCAGCGAAGCAATCTCTTCGTCGGTGGCGATCTGGGTGATCAGCCGCGCCGCCATGCTTTCGAGCGCCGCCCAGGCGGTGATCAGCTCGATCACTTCGCGCTTGGTTCTTGCGCACCACGTAGACGCCGCGCCGCGGCTCGGAGCGCACGAAGCCCTCGCGCTCGAGCTGCGCCATCGCCTCGCGCACCGGCGTGCGGCTGATGCCGAAATCGGCCGCGAGCCGCCGCTCGTCGAGCCTGATCTCGGCGCGGCTGCCATAGACGTCCATGGCGGCGATGGCGTTCTTCAGCGCCGTGTAGGCTTGCTGCTTGAAACTCGCCGGGCTGGTGAGCGGATCGACGGCGACACGCCGCTCTCCGGCTCGGGAGGCGTTATCGGAAGTCTCGGTGGCACTCTGGACGCGATGCAGCATGGAAAGGCTTGAACTCATTGTGGTATACATTATTCCAGTGCGCAGGACGGCGCAAGGGCGCCGAGTAACCGCCCACAATTTTTAGGCCCGCCAGTCGACGAAACTGGCAGGCCCAAATCTCGATGCTCGGGAAGTCTCGCCGGGAATCAGCCGTCAGGCTGACTCCTCCCTCAGCCTTTCGCCAGGAACCGACTGCGCATCGGCTTGAGCACGAACAGCGCCAGCGCCACGACGACGAAGTTCATGATCGCGGTGATGACGAACACCATGTGCCAGCTGCCGGTGTGCGACTTGATCATGTTGGCGACCGGGACCAGGAACGCGGACGCGCCCTTGGCGGTGTAGAGCAGGCTGAGATTGACGGTCGCGAACTTGGTCCCGAACGTATCGGTGCAGGTCGACGGGAACAGGCTGAAGATCTCGCCCCAGGTCAGGAAGATCAGCCCGGCGAACAGCACGAATGCCCATGGTGCGTAGCCCAAGCGAACCGAGCAGCCAGTAGGCGACGCCGCCCAGGCCGAAGGCGATCGCCATCGTGTATTCGCGGCCGATGTGATCGGAGATCCAGCCGAACAGCGGCCGCGCCCCGCCGTTGCAGACGATTGTCGATGATAAGCGCCAAGCTCAGCGTCGATGCGCCGAACAGCAGCACCGCGTTGCCGACGTTGAAGTCCTTGGCGATGGGAGCGATCTGCGCCGTCGCCATCAGGCCGGACGCCGACACCATGATGAACATGATGTAGAGCAGCCAGAACACCGGCGTGCTCAGCACCTCCAGCGGCGAGTAGCTCTGCGTGAGCTCTGCGCCACCTTCGGCGCGGCGGCGCCGGTCATTTCGCCCGGATCGGGCGCGCGCAACAGCCATGCCACGAGGAAGACGATGCCGCCCTGGACCAGACCGAACCAGAAGAAGGCCGCCTCGTAGCCGGCAGAAGCGATCACCGCACGGATCGGAATGACGGTGAGCGCCGCGCCGGCGCCATAACCCGCCGCGGTCAAACCGACCGCGAGACCGCGCCGGTCGGGAAACCATTTCACCGCCTGGCCGACGCAGGTCGCGTAGACCGCGCCGCCGCCGGTGCCGCCGACCACTGCGCCGAGATAGAGCATCGCCAGCGATTGGGCGTGCGAATTGATGATCCAGCCCAGCGCCACCATGATGCCGCCGAAGGCGACCACCAGCTTGGGCCCGCGGCGGGCGCCGAGACTGTCGACGATCCAGCCCTCGATCGGCGTGAGCCATGTCTCCAGCGCGATGAAGATCGAGAAGGCAAACTGGATCGATGCGATCGACCAGCCGTGCGCTTTGTTGATCGGATTGACGAAAAGCGTCCAGCCGTATTGCAGATTGGCGATCAGCACCATGCAGATGATGCAGAAAATGAGCTGGGTCCAGCGTGTCTCCGGACCGGCCACCGCGCCGAGATTCGGCCGTTGTCGATGCGCTTGTCATGTTTTCCGCCCTATGTAGTTTTCCTACGTAGTTTTGTGTCGCCTTTGCAACAAATTTAGATCATTTTCATGTTGCATGGGAAATGAATTAGCACAGCGCGGCTGACGGCTAATAGTCGCAACCCGCCGAGACTGCGACCCAACAGTCAAATCGATACGAATAATTCGATTCAGCGCCGGAATATGGAAAATTAATGCAAGAGCCGGCGCGAACTCTTTGCCCATAATGCCCAGGCCGCTTCACACGTAAGTGTGCACTGCAAAATAAGATACTCACGGACCTAACCCGGCGCTCATGCGTTTGCTCGGCGAGGAGCAATTGCATGACTGCCAACCCAAGCTTTCCGGCGTTAACAATCGTCGCTGTTCTCTTTGGCGTTACGGCGTGCATCGGCCCAGTCGACCGGCCCGGACGAAACCGTCGGGCCGGATGGCGCCGTGACCCAGCCGATGGGGCTCACGTCAGTTCAGCGGAACACGCTCTATAACGCCGTGACCCGGCAACGCGTTCGGGCCGCTCGCAGCGACATAACCGCCGCGACCGGTGCGCCGGTTCCACCGTCGCTCGCACTGGGCGATCTGCCCGATCCGTACCGGTGTTCGGCGACGATGCCGATATCCTCAAATACGCCACGGTGGAGAGAGACGTTGTGGTCGTCGATCCGATCCGCATGCGCGTCATCGACGTCATCCATTCCGGCGCGGGTCCGTAAGCAGCACGTCGCGCCGATCGCGCTTGCGCCGAGCCCGCAGTCATTCTGACATCGCCGGCACGGCGTCGAACGTTTCAGCGTTGCGTTCAGTCCGGGCACTTCAGTCCGCGCACTTTGACAAGACCGCGTTTTGACAAGACCGCAAGACGATCAGGCCGCCAGCCATGAATCCGCAAACATGAATCCGCAAAAGAGCGCCGATCCGCAGAAGAGCGCCGTCCAGATAGTTCCACTCGAAGCGCCCGAGGAAACGCCATTCTACATCGCCGCGACGCGAGCCGCCGGCGGGCCACCGCGGACCCTGAAATACGGCGATACGTTCGTTGTCCTCGATAGCCGCGGCGACATCGCGGCGGCATCTGGCCGCTCCGCCGGACTGTTCCACCTCGATACGCGCTACCTGTCGCGCCTCGAACTGTTCGTCAACGACACCCCGCCGCTGCTGCTCGGCTCAAATCTGCGCGACGACAACTCGGCGCTGTTCGTCGATCTGACCAATCCGGACCTCATGTCGGACCAGCACATCGTCCTGGAGAAGGACAGCGTGCACATTCTGCGCACGGTATTTCTCTGGCGCGGCACCGCCTACCAGCGTCTGCGCGTGCGCAATTACGGCGAGCGGGTCGATCGACCTGCGGCTGTCGATTCGGTTCGAAAACGATTTCGCCGACCTGTTCGAGGTGCGCGGTTCGCACCGTGAACGGCGCGGCACCGCCACCGCGAAGCTGCGCGGCAACGACGAGGTCGTGCTCAGCTATCGCGGGCTCGACGCCAAGCTGCGGCGCACGGCGCTGACATTCGATCCGCCGCCGGCACACCTGACCGTCGACAGCGCCGTCTACGACCTCCGGCTCGATCCCGGCGAAACGCGGCCGATTTTCGTCGCCGTCAGCTGCGATCCGACGCGGCCCAGGCCGCTGCCGTTTCTGCGCGGCCTGATCGCCGCGCGCCGCGAACTGCGCGATTCGGCGCGCGACCGCACGGCGGTCGAAACGTCGAACGACCGCTTCAACGAAATGCTGTGCCGGTCGGCCGCCGATCTCTCGATCCTCATGACCGACACGCCGCAAGGCCGCTATCCTTACGCCGGAATCCCATGGTTCTCGACGACGTTTGGCCGCGACGGCTTGATCACGGCGCTGCAGATGCTGTGGTGGAGTCCGCTCGTGGCGCACGGCGTGCTGCGCCGGCTTGCCATACTACCAGGCGAAGACCACCGATCCGCTCGCCGACGCCGAACCCGGAAAAATCCTGCACGAGATGCGCGGCGGCGAAATGGCGGCGCTGCATGAAGTTCCGTTCGGACTTTATTACGGCAGCGTCGATTCGACGCCGTTGTTTGTACTTCTTGCCGGGCTGTATCTCGAGCGTACCGGCGACCGCGAGACCATCGCCGAGCTGTGGCCCAACATCGAAGCGGCCCTGGCCTGGATCGACGGTCCCGGCGATCCCGACGGCGACGGCTTCGTTGAATATCTGCGAGCGAGCGAACAGGGTCTCGCCAATCAGGGCTGGAAGGACTCGCAGGACGCCATCTTCCATGCCGACGGACGGCTGGCCGAGGGCGCAAATCGCGCTCGTGGAAGTGCAAGCCTACGTCTACGCCGCCAAGCGCATGGCGGCGCGCTGCGCCCGCCGGCTGGGACGCGACGCCAGCGCGGAAAAACTCGATGATGAGGCGCAAAAGCTTGCCGAACGTTTCGAGGCGGCGTTCTGGTGCCCGCAGATCGAGACGTACGCGCTGGCGCTCGACGGCGACAAAAAGCCTTGCCAGGTGCGCTCCTCGAATGCCGGACAGGTGCTGTTCACCGGCATTGCGGCGCCGGACCGGGCGACGCGCGTTGCGGCCGGACTGCTTCAGCCGCATTTCTTTTCCGGCTGGGGCATCCGCACCGTCGCCGCCGGCGAAGCGCGCTACAATCCGATGTCGTATCACAACGGCTCGATCTGGCCGCACGACAATGCGCTGATCGCGCTCGGCTTGGCGCGCTACGGCGAGAAGCAGGCGATCGCCGAGCTGTTCGCCGGCCTGTTCATGGCGGGTACTTATATGGATCTTCGCCGGCTGCCGGAACTGTTCTGCGGATTTCGGCGCCAGCAGGGCCACGGCCCGACGCTCTATCCGGTCGCCTGCGCGCCGCAGGCGTGGGCCAGCGCGACGCCATTTACGCTCCTGGAAGCGTCATTGGGATTGCAGTTCGATCCGTTCAACAACGAGATCCGTCTGTGCAATCCAATGCTGCCGCCGTTCTTGGATGAAGTGATGCTGCGCAATCTGCAGCTCGGCGCCGGCAACGTCGATCTGCGCGTGCGCCGCCATCGCAACACCGTTTCGCTCGATACCCCGCGCATCAGCGGCGATATCCGGGTTTCCGTGGTTTTTAGCTCCTGATCGGCGCATCTCGCGCAAGATGGCGACGTGGAACCGGCCGGGCCGGTTCCGATTTAGTCCATTTGGGAACTTCATCAGCCTTGCTGGAGGAGCTATGCACGGAGATCGGCGAATGACGGCCAACACTGTGGCTGCAACCGCGGTCGTATTCTTGGGGCTCTCCATTGGCGCGACCGCGCTTTGCGCGGATAATTCCGGCGCCGCCACGGGCGCCGCTCCAAAAGCGGCCCCGCAAGCGAGCCCGCAAGTCACCCCTAAAGCGACCCCTGAAATCACGGTGCTCAACAAGCACGAAGTCGAAGGCATTCTCGGCCGCGAAGTGCGTAGCGCGACCAACGAGAATATGGGGCGGATCGTTGACGTGCTGGTCGATCCCAACGGCCAGGTCCGCGCCGCCATTATCGACTTCGGCGGTTTCCTCGGCGTCGGCAGCCGCAAGATCGCGGTCGATTGGGGCGCGCTGCACTTTCCGCCCCCCGGCAAGTCCGACGCCTTTGTCTCGCTCGAACTCACGCGCGACCAGGTGAAAGCCGCGCCGCAATATCAGGACGGCAAGCCTGTCGTCGTTCTCGGTGCACTCGGCAAACTCGAACCCCTTCCGGAATAGCACGAGAAGTGGCGAACAGCCCTCCCCGGCTTTTATGGCGCCTGGCAGTTACGTTTGGAATCATGGAGAAGGACACTGCCAGCGAACCCGCCGCACCGAGCAAGCGACCAGCCGGATCCGCACGGCGCCATCCCCCGCGAGCAGATGCCGGCCCCGCAACAGCCTGAGCAGGGCACGCCGCCACTGCGGCCGTCACAGCGCAGCCTGCGCGGTCTCGATTGGTTCATCTTCTTTGTTGCCGACGTGCAGACCGGTTTCGGCCCGTTCGTGTCGGTCTATCTTACCACGCAGCATTGGACTCAGATCGACATCGGCCTCGTGCTGTCCGCCGGTGGATTCGTTGCGTTGATCGGACAGATGCCGGGCGGCGCGCTGGTCGACGCGGCGCGCTCGGAACGCATGGTCGCCGCGATCGCCATCGTGGCGATCTGCATCAGCGCGCTCGGCTATGCGGTCTTGCCGATCTTTCCCATGGTGCTGTCGGCGTCGATCCTGCACGCGCTGGCGAGTTGCGTGCTCGGTCCGGCGATGGCGGCGATCAGCCTCGGTCTGGTCGGCCACGCCGCGATCAGCGCGCGGTTCGGACGCAATGCTCGATTCGCCTCGGTGGGCAATGGCCTGGCGGCGGCGGCGATGGGCGCCTGCGGCTATTTGATTTCGGCGCGCGCGGTATTTGTTGTCACCGTGTTGCTGCTCGGACCGGCGCTGGTCGCGTTGCGCATGATATCGCCGGCCGAGGTCGATCCGGAACGGGCGCATAGCGCTCCACCGCCGACCGACGACGCACGCGCCCAGCGCGCTCGAAGCGGCCGCAGACGCGCGCCGATCAGACCCGGCGCGCTGATGCAGAACAAGGCGCTGCTGATCTTCGCCGGTTGCTTGCTTTTGTTCCATCTCGGCAACGCCGCCATGCTGCCGCTGATGGGCAGCGTACTCACCATGCGGTCGAGCCAGTGGGCGACGCTGCTGATCGCCGCCTGCATCGTCGTACCCCAGATGCTGGTGGCCGCGGCCGCGCCCCGGGTCGGCATTCTCGCGCAGCGATGGGGCCGGCGGCCGCTGCTGCTGGTCGGGTTCGCGGCGCTGCCGCTGCGCGGTCTATTGTTTGCACTCTTGTCGAGCCCGGTGCCGCTGGTCTTCGTACAACTGCTCGACGGCGTGACCGCGGCCGTGTTTGCCGTGATGGTGCCGCTCGTGATTGCCGACCTGACGCGCGGCACCGGTCATTTCAATCTCGGCCAGGGGATTGTCGGTACGTTCGTCGGCATCGGCGCGTCGATCAGTTCGACGCTCGCCGGCTATCTCAGCGATCGCTTCGGCAGCCCCTGGGCATTTGCCGGAATGGCAAGCATGGGGCTCGCAGGGTTCTTGACGGTTCTGCTGCTGATGCCGGAGACGCGACCCGTGGAAGAGTTCGCGAAGACCAACCAGACGGGTTGAGCGAAATGCGAGCAATCGCTCGCGCCGGGGTGGGTTTCGCGTGCGTTCGACCCGCCCCCGCGCGCGGCAAGCTCACAAAGCCGGCGCGTCGTCTGCGACGAGCCGCAGCCGCGGCGCGATGCGATCGGCGAGGTTGCGGTAGACCGAGAGATAGTCCTGCGCCATGCGCCGCGCCGTAAAGCGCGCCTCGAACTGTTTGCGAATTTTAGTGCGCGACAGCAGACCCAGACGGTCCACCGCGCCGATGGCGCCATTTTCATCCTCGACGATGAAGCCGGTAAGGCCGTCATCGATGACTTCCGGCACCGAACCGCGATTATACGCGATCACCGGGGTGCCGCACGCCATCGCCTCGATCATCACCAGACCGAACGGCTCCGGCCAGTCGATCGGAACCAGCAGCGCAATGGCGCCGCTGAGAAATTCCGACTTATCCTTATCGCTGATCTCGCCGATATATTCGCTGTGCGATTCCTTGATCATCGGATTGATCTGTTCGTCGAAATATTCGCGGTCGGCGCGATCGACTTTCGCGGCGATCTTGAGCGGCACGCCGCAATGGTGGGCAATACGAATGGCCCGGTCGCAGCCCTTCTCCGGAGCGATCCGGCCGAGAAACGCAAAATACGACGGTTTGACCGGTTTCGGCGTCAACAGCCGCTCGGGCAAGCCGTGATGCACGGTGCGCACCCAGTGCGCCTGCGGCAGGGGCCGCCGCTGTGCGTTGGAAATCGACACCACCGGCACCGACGAAAACGTATCGAACACCGGCTGATGCTCCGGCAGGTCGAGCCGGCCATGCAGCGTCGTGGCGAACGGCGTCGGCTGGCGGGAGAACAACGAAAATGGATAGTAATCGAGGTGAAAATGCAGGAAGTCGTATTCGGATGCGTGCCGATAGACGCGCTCCAGCATCAGCATATGCAGTGCGTTCGGATCGCGCACCGCGCCGTCAAGCCGCAGCGCTCGCGGCCACACCGCGTCAAGCCGTGCCGAAGTTTCGGAATCGCCGCTCGCGTAGAGCGTCACTTCGTGGCCGAGCGCGATCAGCTCTTCGGTGAGCCACGACACAACGCGTTCGGTTCCACCATAAAGCTTCGGCGGGATCGCCTCTGTAAGGGGGGCGATTTGCGCGATATGCATCGAATTGACCTTTCTTGTTAGGACTTCCCGTGATGGTATTTGTTCCCGGCACTGCAACAACTGCGGACGGCAAAATTCGCTCAAAAACACGACGGAACATATTTTTTATGGAACTTGGAACTGTGAACAATGTTCAGGCGTCGTCATCGATGCACCAAAATCCCGACCGGCTTCTATTGACGCGCTGAAAGTTCAAACATCCAAAAACCGACACGGAGTTGCCGCGCCAACGCCGCGGTTCCACGGCGCACACTGTCGGATTGAAACGAATTTTTACCGGCACACCGGCGTCGATTTTTCACCCTTCGCGTTGAGATGTTGTGGGAACCTCCCGGGTGGGGGGCCCGCTTGTTTGCTGGCGGAGACCAAAACAGCATGGACGACCTTTGCAGCTACGCAAGCCGCCCTCTTGCTTTCATCTTCCGTTATCTACGGCTGCGGCCGTTCTCGCATTTCGCCATTCTGGCCGCCGTGCTCGGCGCCGTGACCTGCTCGGTGGGCACGCAATACGGCGTGAAGTTTCTGGTCGATACCCTGTCGCAAGGCGCGGGCGCGGACGTGTGGGAGGCATTTCTCCTGCTCGTGTCGCTGATCGCCTGCGATAATCTGTTGTGGCGGATAGGCAAGCTGGATCGCGAATTGCGCTTTCGTCGGCGTGACCGGCGATCTGCGGCGCGATTTGTTCCGTCATCTCACCGGGCATTCACCCGGCTATTTCGCCGACCGGCTGCCCGGCATGTTGACGAGCCGCGTGACCGCGACGTCGAACGCCATATTTACCGCCGAGAACATGTTCATCTGGAACGTGCTGCCGCCCTGCGCGGCGACCGTCGCGGCGATAACGCTGGTCTGCACGATCAGCCTGCCGATGGCCGGCACACTGGCGCTGTTCGGCGGCATCATGGTGTGCGTGATGTTCCGTTTGGCCGCGGCGGGCCGGCCGTTGCACCACGATTTCGCCAGCAAGGCTGCCGCCGTGGACGGCGAAATGGTCGATGTGGTCAGCAATATGCCGCTAGTGCGCGCCTTCGGCGGCCTGCTGCGCGAACACCGCCGCTTCGACGCCACCGTCGACCGCGAGCTCGACGCGCGCCGGCGCAGCCTGTTCTATCTCGAAAAGCTGCGCATCTTTCATGCCATCGTGACGATCGTCCTCACGCTCGGCTTGGTCGCCTGGGCGATCGTGCTGTGGAACGAGGGAGCCGCGACGACCGGCGACGTGGTGCTGGCCTGCACGCTGTCGATTTCGGTGCTCAGCGCGACCCGCGATCTCGCCGTGGGGCTGGTCGACATCACCCAGCATTTCGCACGCCTTGCCGAGGCGCTGTCGACGCTCCTGGTGCCGCATGAATTGCGCGACCACCCGCAGGCGCAGCCGCTGGTGCGCCGCGGCGCCAGCGTCAAGTTCCAGCACGTCACTTTCCGCTATGGCGACGGCCAGCAGATCCTGGAAGATTTTTCGCTGTCGTTCAAACCGGGCGAACGCATCGGCCTGGTCGGCCAGTCCGGCGGCGGCAAGTCGACCCTGTTCGCGCTGCTGCAGCGCTTCTACGATGTGCAGCGCGGGCGCATCCTGATTGACGGCCAGGATATCGCGCGCGTCACGCAGGCGAGCTTACGCGAGGCCATCGGGATCGTGCCGCAGGACATCTCCCTGTTCCAACGCTCCGTGCTGGACAACATCCGCTACGGCCGGCCGGATGCCTCCGATGACGAAGTGATGGATGCGGCGATCGCCGCGCGCTGCGATTTTGTTGAAAAGCTGCCCGAAGGCATGCGCACCATCGTCGGCGAGCGCGGCCTAAAATTGTCGGGCGGTCAGCGCCAGCGTATCGCCATCGCACGCGCCTTCCTCAAGGACGCGCCGCTTCTCCTGCTCGATGAAGCGACGTCGGCGCTCGACAGCGATTCCGAGGAGATGATCCGCGACGCACTAAGCCGTCTGATGCATCATCGCACCGTGATCGCCATCGCCCATAGGCTTTCTACCGTGCGGAATTTCGACCGCATTGTCGTGCTACAGACCGGCCGGGTCGTCCAGGACGGCGCTCCCGATCAGCTCATGCGCCGCGATGGCCTCTACCGCGAACTGGTGCAGCGCGAGATGAACCGCCTCGCCCAGCAAGCGGCGTAGACATACGCATTAAGCCGCATTCGCCTGCGGCAGCAAGGCGTGCCGGCATCGCTTCTTGCCGATCTTGTCTTTCCCGGCTAATATGACCACAATAGTCACGGGCGGGAAACCATGCGCAAAATCCAATTACGAGACGCCAAAGCAAACTTGTCGTCGGTGGTCGATCAAGCCACGCGCGGCAAGCCGTCCGTCATCACCCGTCACGGCAAGCCGGAAGCGGTCGTGCTGGGCTTTGGCGATTGGCAAAGACTGTCCAATGTGCCGTCGTTCGGCCGGCTGTTGATGTCGGCGCCGCTTATTGACGGCGACCTACCCGAACGCGGCGCCGCGCCGCTTCGCGATTCCAATCTGTGACGCGATACCTGGTCGATACCGACATCATCTCGGTAACGTCGCCGGCCAGGGCCCTCCCTCGCGCCGACCTGGCAGCGTGGATGGATTCGCATTCGTCGGATCTCTTCGTGTCGGCCGTTACCATCGCGGAACTCGCGAGCGGCATCGCCAAGGTCAAACGCGAAGGGGCAAGACGCAGGGCCGCTGAGCTTTCGGCGTGGCTGCAGACGTTGCTGCATCTTTACGGTGATCGGGTGTTGACGTTCGACATTGCGACCGCCGAGATCGCCGGAGCGTTATCGGATCGCGCGCGCGGCCGCGGGCAATCGCCGGGCTTTGCGGACATCGCCATTGCCGCTACAGCACAGCGGCATCATCTGACCCTCTTGACCGGCAACACGCGGCATTTCGCGCCGCTGGGCGTGCCTGTCGTCGATCCGCTTCAGAAACTTCCGGACGAGAAATAGCAACAAATCGCGCCGCTACTCCGCGGCGCGGCCGAGCGCGAGCTGGCGGCTGACAAGTTCGGCATAGAGGCCGCCGCGCGCCAGCAGTTCGGCGTGGGTGCCGGCTTCGACCAGGCGCCCGGCATCGAGCACGGCGATCATCTCGGCATCGCGTACCGTAGAGAGGCGGTGGGCGATGACGATGGTGGTACGGTCGCGCATCAGGTCGGTCAGGGCCTGGCGCACCTGCGCCTCGCTGATGGCATCGAGATGCGAGGTGGCCTCGTCGAGGATCAGTACCGGCGCGTTTTTCAGAAACGCGCGCGCAATGGCGACGCGCTGGCGCTGGCCGCCGGAAAGCTGGACACCGCGCTCGCCGACCCTGGTATCGAGCCGCGCCGGCAAGGCGGCGACGAACTCGCGCAAAGCCGCGCGCTCCAGCGCCTGCATGATCTCGGCTTCGCCGGCGCCAGGCTTCGCCAGCGCCACGTTGGCGCGCAGCGTATCGTTGAACAGATATGTGTCCTGCGCGACGAGCGCGATGCGGCCGCGCAGATCGTCGAGCCGGTATTGGCGCAGATCGGCGCCGTCGAGCATGATGACGCCGTGCGTCGGATCCCAAAAGCGCAGCAGGAGATTGGCGAGCGTGGTCTTGCCCGAACCTGACGGGCCGACGATGGCGAGCGTCGCACCGGGGCGAATGGCGAGTTCGACGCCGCGCAGCACCGCGCGCTCCGTCCCCGGATAGTTGAAACCCACATGCATGATCTGGATTGCGGCGCCCGTGTCATGCGCCGTCGCCGGCGCCGCGGCCGGCACTCCCGGGCCGTCCGTCACCAGAACGGGCTCCTCATGCACCGCGCGCAGCCGATGCGCCGAGGCAAACGTATCGGCGAGCTGGCGGCTGACATGGGCGATCTCGGAAACCGGCAGGAAGGCCGAGGTGGCGAGCAAAGTGAGCAGCGGCAGAAACACGCCGTTGAAATTCCCGCCCGCCGCCAGCAACCCGCCGGTCAACGCCACGGCGAGCCCGCCGAACGCGGTCGCCGTTTCGAGCTGCACGTCCTGCACGCGAAATATCGTGCAGCACGTTGAGCCGCAGCGTGGCGCAATTGCGCACGAGCTTCTGGAATTCGCCGCGCCGGCGGCCGAGCGCCTGGAAGGCGATGAGTTCGGCCAGTCCCTGGATCGTGTCGGCGACATGCGCATTGAGCATGCCCAAGGCCTCGCGCGCGGCGGCGCCGAGCCGGTCGATCCGTTGCCGCAGCAGCACCGGCGCCAACGCCGCGAACAACAGGAACGGCACGAGCGCCAGCGCGGCCGGCCAGGCGAATACGGTCGAGCGTCACCAGCACCGCCGCCGGCACGATGATCGCAACGATCGCCGGGCCGACAGTGTGGGCATAAAAATATTCGACCGTTTCCACGTCCTGCGTCGCCAGCGCGACCAGATCGCCGGAGCGGCGGCGCAGCAGATAGCCGGGCGCCAGCGCATCGAGCTTGCGGAACAGCGCGATGCGCATGTCGGCGAGCAGATGATAAGCCATGGCGTGCGCCTGCCAGGACTCGGACCAGTGCAGGATACCGGCAAGCGGCGCGACCAACGCAAGCCAGATCAGAAGATCGCCATAGGGCCGCCCGGTCTTCAGCGCAGCGACGATGAGCGCGCTGACGATGGCGACGCCGATATAGGCGGCGACGCGGCCGTCCCTGAGACGATGACCAGCGAGCCGCCGCCACCACGGCGCAATGAAGCTCAAGCAGCGCGCGCGTGGTGCGGCCCCAATCCATGCGCTCGACGCGCAGGATCGAATCGTCGGCGGTTCCGCCCTGCTCCGCCGGCGCCGCGTCCGCAGTCGCCTCGGCATGCGCGGCGGCCGGCGGCGAAAACGGCAACGTCATGTCGCCGCGCTCCTCGGCCTGCGCGCCCATCAGTTGCCGATAGGCGCCGCCAAGCTGCATCAAGTCGCGATGCGTGCCGCTTTCGACGACGCGGCCGTGATCGAGCACCAGGATGCGGTCGGCGTCGATGACGCTGGAGAGCCGGTGCGCCAGGATCAAGGTCGTGCGCCCGGCCATCAGGCGGTCGAGCGCGCTCTGGATGATGGCTTCGTTCTCGGCATCGACCGAAGACAACGCCTCGTCGAGAATGAGGATCGGCGCGTCGCGCAGCAGCGCCCGCGCGATCGCCAGCCGCTGCCGCTGTCCGCCCGAGAGCCGCAGGCCGCGCTCGCCGATCAGAGTGGCATAGCCCTGCGGCAGCGCGGCGATGAAGTCGTGCGCATTGGCGGCGCGCGCCGCCGCGACGATCTCCGCCGGCGTCGCATCCGGCTTGCCGAGCCGCAGATTGTCCTCGACCGTGCCGTGGAACAGATAAGTGTCCTGCCGCACCATGGCGATCTGCCGCGCGCCGCGTCCGGGATCGAGCGACGTGAGGTCGGCGCCGCCGATGCGCACGCTGCCCGATTGCGGATCGTAAAGCCGCAGCAGCAGCGCCGCGATCGTCGACTTGCCGCTGCCGCTCGGGCCGACGATGCCGACGCGCTCGCCGACTTTGACGTCGAGCGACAGCCCATCGAGCGCCTCGCCGCGCCCGCCCGGATAGGAGAAATGCACGTTGTCGAACGCGATGGTCGGAGCGAGCGGCGCCGCGGGCCGTAGCGCCGCCCTTCGGCATCGGCGCCTTCGCCTGCAGCAGCGCGTTGATGCCGATCGCCGCCGCCTGCCCGACCATGCCGTCATGCAGCACGGTGCGGAAATCGCGCAACGGGCGGAAAATCTCGGTGCCCGACATCAGCACGATGAGCAGCGCCTGCAAGGTCATCATGCCGTGGGTCACACGGTAGACGCCGAGCGCAATCGCCGCCGCGGCGCCGACGCCGATGCCGACATCGATGATGCCGCGCGTGATCAGATTGGTCGCGAGCATCCGCATCGTCGCGGCGGACAGTTCACGCGCCTTGCCGCCAAGCATGCGGCCGTAAGCCGTGCTCTGGCCGAACGCCTTGAGCGTCGCCAAGCCCTGGATGGCATCGAGAAACTCGGCGCCGAAACTTTTCAGCGAGGCGCGGTGCGCGATGCTGACTTTTTGATTGAGCCGGTTGAACACCGCCGGCAGCACCAGGCAAACCAGCGCGAAGCACAGCATCAGCGCCGCGACCGGCACATCCCACCAGCCGATGATGGCGAACATGGCGAGCGGCGTGAGCGCCGCGATAGCGAGCTGCGGCACGTACTGGCCGAAAAAGCTCTGCAGCTGCTCGACGCCGTCGACCACCGACAGCATGACGCCGCCGGTGCGCTCGCCGGCGAACCAGGCCGGCCCGAGTTCGGCGACCTTGTCGTAGAGCTTGAGCCGCAGCACCTCCTGCACGCGCGCCGCGGTGCGGTGCGCCACCATGGTGCGCTCGTGCTCAAGAAAGGCGCGCACGAGCACCACCGCCGCCACCGCCGCCGCCGGCAGTATGAGCGCCGTGCCGGGCGCGCCGCGATAGACCAGCGCAATGAGCGTAGCCGAGAAACACGAACCGCGCGACGCCGACGATGGCCGCAACGAGCCCCATCAGCACCGTGGCGACGATCCGCCACCGCATGCCGCGGGTCAGCTGCCAAAGGCGAAGATCGAAATACAAGGCGTTTCCTTTAACGCCTTAGATACAGGCATCCGCCCGCGAATGCGATGTCATAATATGTCTTGGATTCATATGTCTTGGATTAGCCCACCAAAGCTTAAATGCGCCGGGTGAGCGCTGACCGTCCAAGGATGAAGGCGACGGCGAAGAAGGCTCGCTGAGCAAGTGCGCAGTTGATCTTCGAGGGCGCACCGTTCGCGATCGCCAAGCTGCGAGGCTAGTCGGCAGCAGACTCCAAGAGTTCCACATCCGTATAGGTATCGGCGGCGATAATTCGGACCGGCAAACCGCTTGTCGTGAATACCAACTCCCCGTCCACCACGCTCAAGCCATCCGCAGTAACAGTCACCGACTGATTATTGCTTCGGCTCACGCGCCACGAATGTTGAGCCTTGCCCTTAGTCTTCCGTGCTTTAGTAGCCACGCATCCCTCGCTTGTGTTGTACCGGCGGCACTCATATGACCTTCTCCGTGAAACAGCAACAGCGGCCCCGCGATGCTTTCGCGCGCGAAGCCGCCAAAGTGTGGCGCGCCGAACTGATCCCGCTCATCCACTTGCCGTTGGATCGGTCCTATTCGATTGCGCGTTTCAGGTCTTCGTGCTCGAAGGCCGAGGCCATCCGGTCGATTTCGGCGGACGATAAGCCAAACGATTTTGCCGTATCGCGCCACCGCACTACGGCCGTGCCTACTTCGCGCGCTATTGCTCGCGCCTGATCGGGCTTCAACTTGTAATGCGCGGCCGTTTGCATGGCGAGATCGAGCGAAGCGGTGCCGTCCACTTCATCGATCGCGGTGGTGAGCACGCGTGGCTTGATGTCGAGCGGCACGGGATTGAGGTCATAGGCGGACGCGAATAGTTAGCACCGCTGGTCGATGCGCCCGACAAGTGCCAAGCCGATGCTCCTGATTGCTTACCGGCGTTGAGCGCCGGAGTCCGCGACTCCGACCCATGCGTTAATGAGCTGTGCTCATAAGTCCATGCGGAATTATGTGGCTAATCGCCAAGCCTATGGGCTCTTACAACATACTCATCGCCGCCAGAAAGCAGCGCGGCGTTTAGGACACGAAAGCCATTTGGGACACGAAAGTCATGGAATCCTCACAAGCTCCGTCACTCTACACATCCGGCCAGCAACCACGATCGACCGGCACGGCCCTGCTGCCGATCATGGGAGCGGTATTTGTTGCCTTCCTTGTTATTGGTATGGCGCTGCCCGTTCTGCCGCTGCATGTGCATCAGGGCCTTGGTTTCGGTACCTTCCTGGTGGGCCTCGTCGCGGGCAGCCAGTTCGCGGCCGCAATCCTGTCGCGCGCGTACGCAGGCAGACAGGCGGATACGCGCGGCTCCAAATATGCCGTCATCGCCGGGCTCGTGATCGCTTCCGGCTCGGGGCTGCTCTATCTGCTGTCGCTAAGCCTTATCGCCACACCGCGCACTTCGGTAGGCGTGCTGCTGCTCGGACGCGCTTTGCTTGGCGTCGGCGAGAGTTTCATCATTACGGGCGGACAGAACTGGGCGCTGGGCATTCTTACGACCCGGAATACCAGCAAGGCGCTGGCCTGGGTCGGCAGTGCGATGTTCGCCGCTTACGCGGCTGGCGCGCCGATCGGTAGCGCCCTCTACGCACGTTATGGCTTCGGTGCGATTGCGCTGACGACGATGCTGCTTCCGCTTGTGACGCTGCTTTGCGTCGTTCCTCTGCGCGGCGTTGCCACGGTTCCGCGCATGCAGGCGGGCTTCTTGAAAGTGATGGCGTCAGTCTGGTTTCCCGGCCTCGGCGCGGCGCTGAGCAGCATCGGCTTTGGCGCGATCACAGCTTTCAGCGCGCTGCTGTTCGTGGCGCGGGGGACGGCGGCATGGCCTGCGTTCACCGTTTTTGCCTCCGTCTTCATCCTCACGCGCCTCTTCCTCGGCCATCTCGGCGACCGTTTCGCCGCGCCGAAGGTCGCTCTCATCTCGGTGCTGATCGAGGCGGCCGGACTCGGGCTGATATGGCTTTCGCCTTCGCTGGTTCTCGCGCTCACCGGAGCTGCGCTCACCGGCTTCGGTTACTCGCTGGTCTATCCGGCACTGGGCGTCGAAGCCGTCCGCGCCGCGCCTGCGCAGAGCCGCGAACTCGCCATGGGAGCCTACACCGCGTTTCTCGATGTGGCGCTTGGCTTCGGCACGCCGGCTCTTGGCTTTCTCGCCGATCATGCTGGCCTCGCCAGCGTGTTCGGTGCGAGCATGGTGGCTGCAATTGCGGCGGCCGGAGTCGCGGCGGCTCTTTTAAACAAATCACAGGTAGCCGTCAGGTCCGATGCGCTCGCGTGCCCGTGCGCGGCAACTGTCATGAGAGAAAGTTCATGAGGCCTTTCTCGCACCGCTCGCCCAGATGAGTTTATCAATACAGCTAAAGGAGGCACTTACCATGGCATCGACACAAGCAACACTTCGCCGCGCGGATATCCAGACCGTTGCGCCAGCTCTCGATAAATACACGCAAGAGCGGCTGCTCGGCGAAGTTTGGAAACGTTCCGGCCTGACTGCACGCGATCGCAGCATCGTCACCATTGCCGCCCTGATTGCCCGCGATCAGGCGATTGAACTCCCATACTATCTTAATCTTGCGTTCGACAGCGGCGTGAAGCCTTCCGAAATCTCGGAAATCATCACGCATCTTGCATTCTATTCCGGCTGGCCCAATGCCATGTCGGCTGTCGCTGCCGCGAAAGACGTTTTTACGGCCCGCAAGATTTCGGCGGATCAGCTTGCAGTGGCCTCCGGCTCGCTTCCGCTCGATGAGGCAGCGGAAGCGGATCGCGCCACGCGAGTTGGTGAGCAGTTCGGCGCTGCCTTTCCGGGCATCGTGGACTACACGACCGACATTTTGTTCCGCGATCTTTGGCTGCGGCCAGAACTTGCTCCGAGGGACCGGAGCTTAGTGACGGTGGCGGCTCTGATTGCCAGCGGCCAAGTGGCGCAGATGCCCTATCATCTCAACCGCGCGATGGATAATGGGACTCACACAACAACAAGCGGGCGAGGTCATCACCCACCTTGCCTTCTATGTCGGCTGGCCAAATGCCTTCTCGGCTATGCCGGTTGCCAAGGGCGTGTTCGAGAAACGGAAACATTGGCGGTGCCCACCTCAACTTCCGCCTCGTAGACGATCGCGCCGCAGTGGCACTGTCCGTCAACCTTCATCGCGACGCTCCGATTTTTGGCTGGCCGGTGGCGCAATGTGTCGACCACGAGCGCGAAAGCGGCCGAGGACTGGCGACGGCTTGGATAGAAGAGATGATAGCCTGAATAAGGCGGACACCAGTCGGCCAGTACGCGCCGGAGACGGCCCTTGGCGACATCGGCTTCGGCAAAACCTTCCGGCACGTAGGCGAGTCCGCATCCCGCGAGGGCCGCATTGAGCAGTTGCGCCGTGCCGTTGAAGGTTAGCTGGCCTTCGACACGCACTCTAAGCTCGCGGCTGCCTTTCTCGAATTCCCAGGCGTAGACGTTCCCGCGGGTAGGCAGACGCAGGTTGACGCAGTTATGTGAGATCAGATCCTGCGGTTTTTTCGGCTCGGGATGCGTTTTGAAATAGGCCGGCGCGCCCACCACCGCCATGCGTATGTCAGGTCCGATACGCACCGCGATCATGTCCTTGGCAACCTGCTCGCCGCTGCGGACGCCAGCGTCGTATTGCTGTGCGACAATGTCGGTGAGGCCGTAATCAACAATCATCTCGACTTTGACGTCCGGATACGCGTGGAGCATTGGCGCGAGCTTCGGGATCAAGAGGGTGTCGATTGCAAACTCGGTCGCGGTAATACGGATCGTACCCGCGGGCTTTTGGCGCAGTTCCCGAACCGCCGCGACCTCAGCCTCGATTTCATCGAAGCGCGGCCCGATGTGACGCAGCAGGCGCTCGCCGGCTTCGGTCGGCGAGACGCTCCGTGTCGTGCGGGTGAGAAGGCGAACGCCGAGCCGCTCTTCGAGTTCGCGGATGGTATGGCTCAGCGCCGACTGGGATACGTTCAGCTTGGCCGCGACGGCCGTGAAGCTGCGTTCGCGCGCGACCGCGACGAAGGAGACCAGCTGATCAAGGCTTCCACGCTGCATTTATCGATACTGCTCATAAGTCTTTGCCGATTATAACGGCTAGTCTTCCGACGGCAACGTTATAAATTTGATTTCGGACAACCAAAGCCGGCCGAGGCAAGGTCACGATTGCGTGGCAGCATGCTTGCTGTCGGCACAGCGCCTTTCTCGCGACTATGCACGCCAGTTTCTGCAGCAACAACTTCACGGAGGGCAGACATGGAAATCAAGCGAAGCGGAACAGAACCGTCGCGAAAAGCGCCGGCGGAATATTTCACCGGTACAGTGCGGATCGATCCGTTATTTCAGGCGCCTGAACCCGCGCGGGCCAGTGCAGGCAGCGTCACTTTTGAGCCAGGCGCGCGGACGGCTTGGCACACGCACCCGCTCGGCCAGACGCTGATCATCGTGTCCGGTTTTGGCTGGGTCCAGCGCGAGGGTGGTCCGATCGAAGAAGTGCGTCCCGGCGATGTGGTGTGGTTTCCGCCGGGCTTGAAGCACTGGCATGGCGCGTCGCCGACCACCGCCATGACCCATATCGCCATTCAGGAAATACTGAATGGAAAGAACGTCGACTGGCTCGAAAAAGTCAGCGACGAGCAGTACCGCAAATAGATTTGCGGTGCGAACAGCTGGACACAGGAGGCCAACATGCGGGGCACAGTTCTTTACGGCCCGCGCGACATTCGCTTCGAAGAACGCGCCGAACCGACCATCATCAATCCGACGGATGCCATTATCAGGATAGCGGCGACCTGCGTCTGCGGGTCCGACCTGTGGCCCTACCGCGGCATTCAGGCAGTCACCGCGCCGACCCCGATGGGACACGAATACTGTGGAATCGTTGAAGAGGTCGGAAGCGCCGTCAGATCGATTAAGCCAGGACAGTTCGTCATCGGCTCATTCTTCGCTTCGGACAACACCTGCGCGCATTGCCACGCAGGCTACCAGACTTCCTGCCAGCACAGGGAATTCGTCGGCGGCGCCCAAGCCCCGTTGCTGCGCGTCCCGCTCGCGGACGGCACGCTGGTCGCCGCGCCGGGCGTTCCGCCGGACGACCTGATTCCGAGCATTATTGCATGCTCGGATGTGCTGGGCACCGGCTGGTTCGCCGCCGATGCGGCGCACGTGCAGCCAAATGGGACCGTCGTCGTCGCGGGCGACGGCGCCGTTGGACTCCTCGGTGTACTCTCCGCCAAGCAAATGGGTGCCGGGCGGATCATCGCGATGAGCCGTCACCCGACGCGGCAGAAGCTCGCACTTGAATTCGGTGCAACGCACATCGTGACCGAGCGCGGCGACAAGGGGGTGGACCGCATCAAGCAGTTGACCAATGGGATTGGCGCCGACTCGGTGCTCGAATGCGTCGGCACGGAAGAGTCGATGATGCAGGCGATCCATTCGACCCGACCGGGCGGCTGGGTGGGTTACGTTGGCGTTCCGCACGGTGTCGAACTGGACGGCCAGGAGCTGTTTTTCGCGCACGTTCACCTCCACGGCGGTCCTGCTCCGGTGCGGAATTACTTGCCAAAGCTGATCGAACTCGTCTGGGACAGGAAGATCAATCCGGGCAAGGTGTTCGACCTGACCCTGCCGCTCGATCAAGTGACGGAGGGCTACCGCGCGATGGACGAGCGTCGGGCGATCAAGACCCTTTTGCGGCCGTAGCCGGGAGATGTGCAATGACCGCAACGGTCGAAAGAAGAATTGAACAAGATCGCAGAGGCCGACGACCTGCGCATCGCGCCCTTTCGCGAGGATGCAAAGACCTACGGAACGCGCGGCGCCGGTGAAGGTGATGTTTCGCGAGACCAAGAGGGCAGCATGATCGATGCAAATTTCTCCGGACGCGCGGTTTCGGAGGAGATCGAAGAACAATATGTGCAAGTGGCGCAGATCGACGTCGATCCTGCGCAGCTTGAAAATTACCGAGCTGCCGTAAGACAGCAAATCCAAGCCGCCATTCGCAAAGAGCCCGGTGTCCTTGCGCTCTACGCCGTTTCAGATAAGGACGATCCCGCGCACGTCACCGTGTTTGAGATTTACGAGAACATGGCAGCCTACAGGACGCACCTCCAATCCGCACATTTCAAGAAATACAAAACCGTGACCGAGACGATGGTTAAGTCGCTCATGCTCGTTCGCAGCGCGCCAATCATGCTCGGCGCAAAAGGCAAATGAGGGCGGCGGCACTGAGATCGCTTCGGGTTACGCGACCGCCCGTTTCAGGTCCTCCTGCTCGAAGGCCGAAGCCAGAGGCTTCGCGGCGGTCTTCCCGCGACAGCGTCAGATAAATCTCAGTCATGCGACACGAGCGTCTGACTGATCGACTTTGACCATGAGGGTCAGTCACGTGACGAATAGCGTCGCGCGACGCTGCCTTATTGCGAGGAGCGTGGCTGGATCAAGGGTCGGCAGGTTTGTGCCATTTTGTGCCAGTTTTGTGCCGTTGGAATTTTTGCCGACGCTTTGTCATCGGCCCCGGATTTTCTCTAACCCATTGGAAATGCGTGTATTGCCGTCGTCGCGGGTGGGAAGGGCTTGGAACACATGAAAAAGCCCGCCAGGGCAGAGCTAACGCTCTGATCTAGCGGGCTTAATTTGGTTGCGGGGATAGGATTTGAACCTATGACCTTCAGGTTATGAGCCTGACGAGCTACCGGGCTGCTCCACCCCGCGTCAAAGGGCAAAAGTATCGGGATGCATGTAGCAAGCGGTCCCCGATAAGGGAAGTGCGCGCGGGCGGATATTTCGCCATAGTGTCACTATTCTCCCATCCGATTGTAACCTTCGTCCCGCAATTGCCATGCACGGTCCGGTTAACCCGAAAATGGGCAAGAAATCCGCCCTCAAGAAACCTGCCCTGCAGCCCAGCGCAGCGATCGGTCCGGTGGTGCGCGGCATCGCCGGGCACATTCTCGCCGGCGCGCGCGCGGTGATGACCGATCCGGAACGCTCGAGCCAGGACGCCGTGCACGAATTCCGCCGCGCCATGAAGGAATGGCGGGCGTTGATGCGGCTATTGGCGCCGTTTGTTGCCGATGCCGAACGCTGGCGCGTCGAGGCGCGCGACTACGCCCGCTCGCTGGCCCACGCCCGCGACGGCCAGGCGGCGCTCAACGCCTTCGACGATGTGCTCAAGCGCGGCGTGGTGCTGTCCGAACGCACGCAGCAGACGATACGCGGCCGCATCGAGGAATTGCGCGGCAGCGAGGAGCGCGCCGTGCTCACGCCGGACTTGCAGGTGACGATTATCGGCTGGATCGACGGCGCGGCCGCGGCAGTCGAGGCATGGCCGCTCGATCCATTCGATTTTTCCGCCATCGCGGCGCAGCTCGCGGCCGGCTATCGCGATGCGCGGCGCCGCATGCCGTCCGATTGGTCGCTGGCGAGCGACGCGGAGCTGCACGCGTTTCGCCAGCGCGTGGTCGTGCATCGCTATCAGATGGAGCTGGTCCAGCCGCTGTGGCCGCGCTTCGGCAAAATGTGGACCAACGAAGCCGAGCGGCTGCGCGATCGCCTCGGCAAGTGCCAGGATCTCGCCGTGCTGGAGCGGCTCACCGGGCCGCGTCAGCCGCTGGCGCACTGGCGCTCGCGGCTCACAGCGGCCTGCGCCGAGCGGCGCCTGCAGCTCACTCATCGCGCCGCGCGGATCGCGCGCCGGCTGTTGGCCGAGCGGCCGAAGGCATTCCGGCACCGGCTGGAAGCGCTGTGGGAGGAAGGACGGTAGGCCCGGAGCCACGCTCCGCACCGTCGCCTGAAGCCCTCTCGTCTTGCCGCTGACCGCCTATAGTGAGCAAGTTCAATTCCAACGCGCGCCAAGAGGAACGCCCATGCCCACCAACCGCGTCTACAGCATTGCCGTCATTCCCGGCGATGGCATCGGCAAGGAGGTCATGCCGGAAGGCGTCCGCGTGCTCGAGGCCGCGGCGAAAAAATTCGGCTTTGAACTGCGCCAGGATCATTTCGACTTTGCCTCGTACGATTACTACGCCAAGCACGGGCGCATGATGCCGGAGGACTGGAAGGATAAGATCGGCCGCCACGATGCGATCTATTTCGGCGCGGTCGGCTGGCCGGCGAAAATTCCGGATCACATTTCGCTGTGGGGCTCGCTCATTCTGTTCCGCCGCGAGTTCGATCAGTATGTGAATTTGCGGCCGGTGCGGCTGATGCCGGGCGTGCCGTCGCCGCTCGCCGGCCGCAAGCCCGGCGACATCGATTTCTGGGTGGTGCGCGAAAACACCGAAGGCGAATACTCCGCCATCGGCGGTCGCATGTTCGCCGGCACCGAGCGCGAAGTGGTGGTGCAGGAAACCGTGATGTCGCGTACCGGCGTTGACCGCGTGCTTAAATTTGCTTTCGAGCTCGCGCGCAAAACGCCGAAGAAGCACCTCACATCGGCGACCAAATCGAACGGCATCGCCATCACCATGCCGTACTGGGACGAGCGCGTCGAAGCGATGTCGAAGAATTTTCCCGACGTTAAATGGGACAAGTATCACATCGACATTCTGTCCGCCTTGTTCGTGCTGCGGCCCGACAAATTCAATGTCGTGGTCGGCTCGAACCTGTTCGGCGATATTCTGTCCGACCTCGGGCCGGCCTGCACCGGCACCATCGGCATCGCGCCGTCCGGCAACATCGATCCGGAGCGCCGGTTCCCGTCACTGTTCGAGCCGGTGCACGGCTCGGCGCCCGACATTGCCGGCCAGGGCATTGCCAATCCGATCGGCCAGATTCTGGTCGGGGGCGATGATGCTGGAACATCTTGGCGAGGCCGATGCCTCGGCCGCGATCGTCAAGGCGATCGAGCGGGTGCTGGCCGATCCGAAACTGCGCACCCGCGATCTGGGCGGCGCGGCCAATACGGCGGCCTGCGGGAAAGCGGTAGCCGACGCGCTGGCGTAGGAGCGTCGGCGCGCCTCCCTGTGGCGGGGAGGTTCCAAGCATATCTGTCTCCAGACGAGCCCGGCATGTCACATGGGACCACGCTGCCTCGTCTCAGGCGTACGAGCGATGGCAGGCGGACGGCCACGATTTGGGCCGCGCCATGCCGGCGCGCACGCATAACAAGGAGAGCCGCATGAGCGCGATCCTGGATCAAGGCGTTGCGGCGTTCGAGGCGCATCGCCATGCGCTGACGGGCCTCGCCTACCGCATGCTCGGCTCGCGCGCCGAGGCCGAGGATGTCGTGCAGGACGCGTATCTGCGCTGGCACAATACGGATCGCGCCGAGGTCGAGGCGCCGCGGCGTTATCTCGGCACCGTGGTGGCGCGGCTGTGCCTCGACCGCATGAAATCGGCGCAGGCGCGGCGCGAAATCTATGTCGGACAGTGGCTGCCCGAGCCGGTGGTCGACGAAAGTTTCGACGACGACTGCGCCGGCGATCTGGGGCACGACATTTCGGTCGCCCTGATGCTGGTGCTCGAACGGTTGTCGCCACTCGAGCGCGCGAGCTTTCTGCTGCACGACGTCTTCGGCCTCGAGTTTGGCGAAGTGGCGCGCACGCTCGGCCGCGGCGAGCCCGCCTGCCGTCAGCTCGCAGCGCGCGCACGCGCTCATATTGAAGCGGGCCGGCCGCGGTTTTCGCCATCGCCGGAACAAGGCCGCCGGCTCGCGACGGCATTTCAGGCCGCGATCACCTCCCCCAACCCGGAAGCGCTGACGCGGCTCCTTGCCGAAGACGCCGTGCTCTATGCGGACGGCGGCGGCAAACGTACCGCTGCGCTCAAGCCAATCTACGGCGCCGAAAAAATCATGCGTTTCTTCGAAGGTATTGCCCGCAAGAACCCGGGCCTCGCCTCCATCGCCGCGCGTCCCGCCACGGTCAACGGACTGGCGGGCTTCGTGCTGCACGAAGACGACGGCTCGATCGAGACGATGGCGTTCGAGCACTACGACGGACGCATCGTGGCGATCTACGTGGTGCGCAATCCCGAGAAGCTGCAGCACGTGCGCTACTGATCGGCGGCGAGGCCGCCGTTCGGCGGCTCGCGCCTGCGATTCCCATCGCGTAGAATGATCCGCGGACGCGCGAATGGGGAGCAGGCCATGAAAGTCGGCATTGTGGGTCTCGGGCGGATGGGCGGGGCGATCTCGCGAGCGCCTGCGCCAGCAGGGCTTTGAGGTCATCGGCTGGGATCAGAACGCCGAAACAAACCGCAAGCTGGCGGCCGGCGGCCTGCGCATCGCCTCCGATCCGCGCGACGTCGCCGCCGCCTCCGAGATCGTCATTTCCAGCATCACCGAGGACAACGGCGTGCGGCGGATTTTCACCGGCGCCGATGGTTTTCTCTCAGGCGATGTCGAGCGGCAAGCTGTTCATCGAGATGAGCACGCTGCAGCCGATGACCGGCCGCGAACTGGCGCCGCTGGTCGAGGCGAAAGGCGCACGGCTGATCGAATCGCCGGTGCTCGGCACGATTCCGCAGGTGCGCGCCGGCACGCTGTTCGCCATGGTGGGCGGGCGCGCCGAAGATTTGGCGCGCGGGCGTGTCGTCTTGGAAAAGCTGACGCGGCGCATTCTGCACATGGGCCCGCATGGCGCGGGCTACGCCATGAAGCTCGCCGCCAATGTCGGGCTTGGCGCCTACGTGCAGGCGATCGCGGAATTGCTCGCGCTCGGCGCCAAGCAGGGGCTCGCGCTCGAGGCGATGCTCGACGCGCTGTCCGAAAGCGCCACGGCAACCGGCTGGCTCAAGGCCAAGACCGGCGTGCTCAAGGGCGAAGCAGGCGACATGACGCTCGATATCCGCACCCTGCGCAAGGACATCATGTCGGCGGTCGCGACCGGCGCGCTCACCGGCGTGCCGATGCCGCTTGTCGGCGGGTACCTTGGCGTCGCTGTCGGCCGCGGTCGACGGCGATTACGGCGCGGGCGACATCGCCGAACTGCCGAAATTCTTCCGCGACGCGATGCTGCAGAATTTTTGAATGCTGTCCCGACGCATGAGCGAGCAAACCGCGCCTGCGCAGCAGTCGGCCGCCGACGTTCTCGCCTTCTGGCTGGCGGCCGGCCACGAGCGCTGGTTCGAGCATGACGAGGCGTTCGACGCCGCGATCCGCGATCGATTTGCCGCGATCTATAAGAACGCCGCGGCAGGACTGCTGAGCGCGTGGGAAAATTCGCCCGACGGCGCCCTCGCGCTCGTCATCGTGCTCGATCAATTCCCGCGCAACATGTTTCGTGGCACCGCGCGGTCCTTCACCGCCGACCCGCTCGCCCGCGCCGTGGCGGAGCGAGCCATCGCCAGGGGCTTCGACCAGCAAAGGTCGCCATGCCCGGCGTGTCGTTCTTCTACCTGCCGTTCGAACATTCGGAAGCGCTCGCGGACCAGGAGCGCGTCCGTCGCGCTTATCGCTGCGACCGGCGACGCCGATATGCTGAAATGGGCGGAGCTTGCACGCCGACATCATCCGGCGCTTTGGGCGCTTTCCCCACCGCAACGCGCTGCTCGGCCGCGCCTCAACCCCGGAAGAGCAGGCGTTCCTGGATGCCGGCGGATTCGCCGGCTGAATCGAAGCTTCATAAGCGCCAGGCGCTAATGAGAAGCACCAGTCCGACGAGCGCTATGCCGCCGCCGTAATAGATCCATTGCTGACGCGCCGATCATGAAGCTTTCGGCCGGATAGGGAAAAAAGCGCGAGCCCTGGCCCATGAAGACGAGGCCGGACAAAAGCAGAATGATACCAACGACAATGCAGCAGCGTTTTCATTGTTTGATCCCAGCGACTGCAGGCTTGCAGCGGACAACCTAGTCGCGTCATGCCCACGCTTGTCGCGGGCATCCACGTCTTAAGACCTGCCGAGAGTAGAAGACGTGGATGGCCGGAACAAGTCCGGCCATGACGACGAGCACCATGGATCACTCCGCCGCCTGCGCCATGGCGTGCTGGCGGAATTTCGGAAACACCTCCTGCGCCAACAGCCGCATCGAGTTGCGCTCCCAGTCGCGGTTCGGCCCGCTCCAGTCGAGGCCGGTCATCAGCAGCGTGCCGAACGGGCCGACCTCGTCGCGCAAGGCGATGAGCTTGTCGAGGAACGTCTTCGGCGAGCCGTAGATGCATGCAGCCTTCGGTGATGACGTCGACCGTCGCTTCTCGTCCGGCATGTTCGGGTCGGGCTTCATCACCGAAAGAATGCCGACGCGGGAGAGCACTTCGCGCATGTAGGTGTAGAAATAGCGGTTCGATCCGTCCGCCGCATAGACGCGATCGCGCGCCTCGGCGTCGCTGTCCGCCACCATGACGTTGCGCGCCACGCGCCAGTTTTCGCCGCGCGCCGGCCTGCCGGCCTCGGCGCAGGCCTTGCTGTAGGTCTGCCAGTGGGTCGCCACCGCATTGGCCGGCATGTTGTTGCCGGACAGAATTCCCCAGCCGCGCTGGCCGGCGACGCGCGCGGTCGCCGAGTTGCGGCTCGACACCGACATGGTGATCGGCGGACCGCGGCTTCTGGAACGGCTTCGGCATGTAGCCGATGCCGAGATGCGGAATGATCGCGTCCTTGATCTGCACGGCGCGGAATTCGCCGGGAAGATCGTAGGGCGGATCCTGCGCCCAGATGCGCTCGATGGTCGCGATGGCTTCCATCGCCTTGCGCGCCGCGCATGCCGCGGTCGGCATTGCCGAACAGCTCGAAGTCGGAGAGCAGCCCGCCCGGACCGATGCCGAACATGAAGCGGCCGCGGCTCATGTGATCGAACTGCGCGACTTCGGCGGCGACGATGGCCGGATCGTGGTTCGGCAGGCAGATCACGCCGGTGCCGAATTTCAGGTTTTTGGTGCGCGGCACGAGGCTCGCCATGAACATCAGCGGCGAGGGGATCGGCTCGGTGGTCGCGGAAAAATGCTCGCCGAGCCACATCTCGTCGAAGCCGAGCGCGTCGGCGTAAAGCGCCTTCTCCTCGTCCTCGGCCAGCGTGTCGGTGAACGAGCGCGCCGGCGGATGCACCGGCATCATGAATATTCCGAGGCGCATCTTGTTTCTCCGTCTTCTCGCTCCTCGCTTGTCATGCTCCGCGAAGGCGGAGCATCCAGTAATCACTTCGTCGAGACGCTCGCGCTACGCGCCTCATCCACCACCCGATTACTGGATCATCCGCCTTCGCGGATGATGACAGTCGGCGCTCTACGCCGCCACCACGTCAGGATCGCGCGCCGGCACGAGGCCGGCAAGCTTCGGCGCCACGTGCTCGGCGAACAGCCGCATCGAGCGGAACACTTTTTCGCTGCGTCGCCCAGTTCTTGCCGGTCACGATCAACAGCGTGCCGAAGCCGCCGAGGCTCCTCGTAGAACGTCGCGCAACTGTTTGGCCACGCTGTCCGGATCGCCGAGGAAATAGACGCCGGCCTCGGCCAGCTGGTCGAAGCTGACGTCGTCGCCCTTGATGCCGAGATCGTAATTGGAGGTGATGATGCGGATGAGCCCGCGCGCTTTCTGATAGCCGAGTTCGTAATTGATCGACGGCACGCAGATCGTCCATGGCCTCGCGGCGGCTGTCGGCGAGATAGACGTAGCGCGCGACGGTGACATTGGCGAGCGGCTTTGCGCGGCCGGCGGCCTTGGCGGCGCGCGCGTAGCGGTCGGCCTTCTGCCGGATCGATCCGGGCGGTTCGAGCTGCGCGCGCAGCAGCGTATAGCCGCGCGCGCCGGCCAGATCGATCGTCTCCTCGGTGTCGGTCGCGGTCGCCATCGGCATGTGCGGCAGGGTGAGCGGCCGCGGCGTGGCGACGATGTTCTTGCCCTGCCAGTATTTGCCGTCCCAGTCGAACGGCTCCGGCGCCTCCAGCATTTGAGAATGAGATCGAGCGACTCGCGCATGCGGCCGTGGCGGTCGGTGTGCGACAGGCCGCGCTCGCCGGCGAACAGCGGATTGGGAAATCCGGAGCCGAAACCGAAGATGAAACGGCCGCCGCCGACGACGTGGTCGGTCACCGCCGCCTGGATCGCGGTGTCGACCGGATGGGCGAGATGAATGAGCTTGACCGCGGCGCCCATGCGGATTTGCTTGGTCAGCGCCGCCGCCTTGCACATCAAAAGTTCCGGCACCGGCAGCGTATCGACCTTGTCGATATAGACCGGCTCGCCGTGATGCTCGCTGATGAAGGCGTATTTGAAGCCGAGTTTGTCGGCGTGGATGATCTCCGCGAGGTCCTCTTCGTAAGTCTGCGCAGCGGTGGTGTGCGGACGAAAGCCGTTGGAGAAAATGCCGAATTCCATTGCAATTCCTCAAATGTGGGCCGGGCACGTTACGATCCCGCGTGCAGCTTGACAACGCCGCGACGGTCTCGCCTAAGTCGCGGAAAACAGGGACAAAAGGGGCGTCATGTCCTCGCTGCGCATCTACGGCATCGCCCGCACCCGCGCCTTTCGCGCGCTGTGGATGGCGGAAGAACTGGGGCTTGCTTACGAGCATCTGCCGATCGAGATCGGCGAGGCCGGCGCGCGCGCGCCGGAATTTCTGGCGATCAATCCGAACGGCCGGCTGCCGTTCATCGTCGACGACGGCTTCGTGCTGTTCGAGTCGCTCGCGATCACGCTCTACCTCGCCAAGAAGCATTCGCTCGGCAAGCTCTATCCCGCCGCGCTGCAGGACGAGGCCAAGGCCTGGCAGTGGAGCTTCTGGGCGATCGCCGAGGTCGATCGCGGCGTCAATATCTGGTCGCTGCATGCCGTGCGGCTGCCGCCGGCCGAGCGCGATGCGGCAAAGCGCGACGAAGCGCTCAAAGTCATTGCCGCGCCGTTCCGGATTCTTGGACGCTGCCGTGGCGGCGCAACCGTATTTGCTCGGCGATGATTTCACCGTCGCCGATCTCAATGTCGCTGCCGTCATCAGCCGCGCCATCGACATGGACCTCTCCGCGGTGCCGAACCTGAAAGCCTGGCTGACGCGCTGCCTTGAGCGCCCGGCGGCGCGCGCGGCGCTGGCGCTCAAGAACAAGGCCGACGCGCGAAACGCCGCCGGAAGTGACCCGGCGCATCGCCCGGATCAACCGGCTGTGAGCCATGGCCGCGCCGTTCGACATCAATCAATCGTTTCACGAGGCAGTGACCCTGCAGCGGCAGGGCCGGCTGCGCGACGCCGAGAAAATCTTTACGCGCGTGCTCAAGGCGGCGCCGGATCATTTCGACGCGCTCAATCTGCTCGGCACCGTCAAGGCGCAGCTCGGCCGCATGGGCGAGGCGCATCGCCTGTTCAGTCCGCCGCGGTCAAGATCAATCCGCGCGCGGCCGGCGCCTGGGCCAATCTCGGTCAGGTGCTGCACGCGCTCAAGCGCAACGACGAAGCGCTCGACATGCCTCGACAAGGCGCGCGCGCTCGATCGCGACGACCTCGCCATTCTCAATCAGCACGCCAATGCGCTGCTCAGCCTCGGCCGCGCCGAGGAAGCGCTCGCCGAATTCCGCCGAGCTTCTGGCGCGCGCGCCGCAGCATGCCGAGGCGCGGCTCAATTGCGGCATCGCCCATGCGGCGCTCGGCCGTCACCAGCAAGCCGTCGCCGAATTCGATGCGGCGCTGGCGGCGATGCCCGGTCATCCGGGCGCGCACTATAATCGCGGCCTCGCGCTGCTACGAGCTCGGCCGCTACGCCGCCGCGCTCGAGGCGCACGACCGCGCACTCGCGTCCGCGCCCGAACATGCCGGCGCGTGGCTGCATCGCGGGCGCGCGCTCGCCGCGCTCAACCGGCTCGACGAGGCGGTGACAAGCTATGGCAAGGCCAGAGCCGATCGGCAAGGACGACGCCGATGTCCATTTCAGCGAGGCGCTGGCGCTGCTGACGCTCGGCGATTATCGGGCCGGCTTTGAGAAATACGAATCGCGCTGGCGGCGAAGCGGCATGCCGGCGCCGAAGAGCCGCAGAGGGCCGCTATGGCTCGGCGACTATCCGCTGGCGCGCAAGACCGTGCTGCTGCACGCCGAGCAGGGCTTGGGCGACACGATCCAGTTCGCGCGCTATGTGCCGCTCCTGGCCGCGACCGGCGCCAAGATCGTGCTCGAAGTGCAGAGCGAACTGACGGCGCTGCTGGCGCGGCTCGACGGCGGAGCCGCGATCATCGCGCGCGGCGAGACGTCACCGCCGTTCGACGTGCATTGTCCGCTCGGCAGCTTGCCGCTGGCGCTGCGTACCGAGCCCGACACTGTGCCGGCGCAGATCCCCTATCTGTCCGCCGATGACGCGTCGCTCGCCAAATGGTCGGCGCGCATCGGCGCGCTCACCCGCCCGCGCATCGCCATCGCCTGGTCGGGCAACGCCAGCCACTACAACGACCGCAACCGCTCGCTGGCCGTTCGCGCGGCTCGCGCCGCTGTTCGCTCATCCCGCGGCGGGCGGGAGGCGGAGCGCGTTTCATCAGCATTCAGCGCGATGTGCGCGCCGAGGATGCGTCGACGCTCGCTGCGGAATCGCGGCGTGACGCATGTCGGCGGCGAACTCGACAATTTCACCGACACCGCCGCCGTGATCGCGTTGTCCGATCTCGTCATCGCCGCCGACACCGCGGTCGCGCATCTCGCGGGCGCCATGGGCCGGCCGCTCTGGGTGCTGGTCCCGTTCGCGCCCGATTGGCGCTGGACGCTCGACGGCGAGGCGAGCCCCTGGTATCCGACCGCGCGCCTGTTCCGGCAGACGGCGCTCGGCGACTGGGACGGCGTGATCGCGCGCGTTGCCGCGGAGCTTGCGCGCTTTGTCTCGTCGAGCGGATAGGACGTGTGAAAGTCGCGATCCATGCTCGCACGCTCGACACCGCACGCGGTCATTCAACCCAAGCCCGGGATTGGCGATGTCATCTGGCACCTGCCGTTCATCCGCGCCATCGCTGCCGTATCGCCCGGCGGCCAGGTGACGTTTCTCGCGCCGCCGACCAGTGGCGCGCGCGAACTGCTCGTGGCGGAGCCCGCCGTTGCCGAGACCATCTATTTCAACCACTCGGGTTCGGAACTGCAGCGCGGCGTCAATCTGATCCGGCTGGTGGCGCTGCTGCGCCGACACCGCTTCGGCAAGATTTGGATTCTCGACCGCACTATTCGCCCGGCGCTCGCCGCGTTCCTCGCCGGCATCCCGGAACGTATCGGCGTCGGGCTCACCGGGCAGCGCCGCTTCATCACCAACAGCGGCATTCCGCAGAGCCATTTCCACAACTTTCCCATCGAGTGGCTGGTCAAGCTCATGGCCGACATGGGCGTGCCGTTCACGACGACCGAGCCCGGCCTGCGGATACCGAGCGAACCGTTCGCCGCAATCGGCGAAAAGTTTGCAAGCCTGCCGCGGCCTTGGCTGGTGCTCGGAATCGCCGCCTCACATCCGGATAAAGATTGGCCAGCTGCCTATTGGCAGGAATTGATCGGCCGCCTGCGCGAATTAACGCCCGGCACGGTCTTTTTGATTGGCGGCGCCGCAAATATCGCGCGTGCCGACGACCTGATCGCCGCCACGGCCGGCGCCGGCGCGGTCAACGCCTGCGGGCTGAAATTGATGGAGGCGACCGCGCTCCTCGCCCACGCCGATCTGTTCATCGGCACCGATTCCGGCCCGCTCAACCTCGCGGCCGCCGCCCGCACCGACGCGTTCGGATTTTTCGGCGGCACCCCGGTGCTGAAATACTCGAAATACATCCACCCCATCGTGCCGGACGGTGGACCGGCGCCGGGCGGCATGCAACGCATTCTGCCCGCGCAGGTGCTCGAACACGTGCGCCCCTATCTTTCGCGCCGCAAGCAACCGGCGTAAGCAAAGGCAGCATGCAGACGATCTCGGCCTATATCATCTGCTTCAACGAAGCGGCGAAGATCAAAGCCGCTGTCGAAAGCGTGCTGTGGGCCGACGAGATCGTCGTCGTCGATTCCAACAGCAACGACGGCACCGCCGAGATCGCGGCCGGCCTCGGCGCGCGCGTCGTGCAGGTGCCATTTCAAGGGTTTGGCGACTTGCGCAATCGCGCGGTGGAGGCCTGCCGTTACGAATGGATTTTCAGCCTCGACTCCGACGAACGCTGCACGCGTGAGGTGCGCGACGAAATCCTCGGCCTGCTGGCGGGCGAACCGCCGCATGACGCCTACCGCGTGCCGCGGCGCAATTACCTGATGGGCCGCTGGATTCGCGGCTCCGGCTGGTATCCGAATTTTCGCCAGCCGCAATTGTTTCGCAAAGGCAGCATGCGCTACACCCTTGAGCCGGTACACGAAGGCTACGAGGTGCTGAGCAACAAACCGATCGGCACGCTGCAGAATGCGATCTGGCAATTTCCGTTTCGCAATCTCGGCGAAGTATTGCGCAAGGCCGACCGCTATTCGTCGCTTGGCGCGCCGAAGCTCGCCGGCAAGCGCGTATCGATGGCGAGCGCGGTCGGCCACGGCGCCTGGGCGTTTCTGAAACATTACATCTTCAAGCGCGGCTTCATCGACGGCTGGGCCGGCTTCGTCATCGCCTTCGGCAATTTCGAGGGCACCTACTACCGCTACGCCAAACGCTACGAGCAGGGCCAGAACTGGGAGCCGCCGCCGAGCGAGCCGCTCCGGCGCGACGATCGCCCGTCCGATCTCAAGTAGACCCAGCGACGGTGTTTCGCGCAGGTTCGGCACCAAAAGCCTGTGTCGCGCCGTTGGAAATCTTTTGGACTTTCCGATTCGTGCCGGATAAGCGAGCTCCGCTTCGACAGCAGTTTCATCGAACCGCAACCCGCGGTGCAGCCGCTCGCTATTCACGCCGCGCTGTTTTGCCCCGCGCGCGGCATCCGGATTTCGCACCGCACTTCATTTGGCGTGCAGCATTTCTGCATCCGCAGCAGCGCCGAGCGCCTCGAATGCCTCGGCCAGGAGGTGCAGCGCGGCTGCCGGATCGGTCGCGGTGAGCACGCGGCCGCGCTGTGCTTTGAGGAGATCGTCGGGCGCGCCGCTGCATGCCGCCGCCGTGTCGAGCGCCCAGCCGAGGTGTTTGCGCGCGTGGCGCAGGCCGAGTTCGATGCCGTAGAGGCCGAGCATTTCGCCGTAGAGCGCGCTGGTGAGCGCAAGCTGTTCGCCGAGCGGCGGCGGCGATGCACGCTCGCCGGTGGCGAGATAGCGCGCCAAGTGACCGGGAAACCACGGTTTTCCTTGCGCGCCGCGCCCGACCATCACGGCGTCGGCGCCGGACGCCGCAAGCGCCGCGTCGGCATCGTCAAAACTTTCGATGTCGCCGTTGACGACGACCGGGATAGAGACTGCGTCCTTTACCGCGCGGATCGCCGCCCAATCGGCGCGGCCCTTGTAGAACTGGCAGCGGGTGCGGCCATGCACCGTAACGAGCCGCACGCCGGCTGCTTCCGCGCGCCGCGCCAGTTCGGGCGCGTTACGCAAAGCATCATCCCAGCCGAGCCGCATCTTGAGAGTGACCGGCACCCGCACCGCGCCGATCACCGCCTCGATCAAGCTGAGCGCATGATCGAGATCGCGCATCAGCGCCGAGCCGGACTGGCCGCCGGTGACGTGGCGCGCCGGACAACCCATGTTGATGTCGACGATGGACGCGCCGGAGTCTTCGGCAATGCGCGCGCCCTCCTCCATCCAGCGAGCCTCGCAACCGGCGATCTGCACCACATGCAGTCCGGCACCGTGATCCTCGATCCGCCGCCGCGCCATGCGCGCCTGCGCTGACCGCCCGGCACTGGCGAGCGCCGCGCACGCCGTCATTTCCGAGACGACCATCCCGGCGCCCAGCGACGCCGCCAATCGCCGGAATGGCGCGTCGGTGATGCCCGACATGGGCGCAAGAAGCACCGGATTGGGGAGCTTGATCGGGCCGATGGAGAGGGGCTGCACGGGCATTTGCAGGGCGGGTTAGCCGAACGCGTAACCCGCTGCAAGACTTTCCGAAAATAGCGGATTACGCTTTGCCGACCTGCCCTACGCGCTACTCCAGATGAATATTCAAACTCTTGATGATCGGCGCGAAGGCGGCGTGCATGGTCGTCATTTCGCCGGCGATCTGCGCCGAGGTCATCGGTGTCGGCTCGAAGCCGATGCGGCGGAATTTTTCGCCGATGCCAGGCTCGGCCATGACCTTGCGCAGCGTCGCATCGAGCAGATCGACGATCGGCTTCGGCGTCGCGGCCGGCGCGAACAGCACGAAATGCACGCTGCCGAGAAGTCCGGGATAGCCGAGTTCGCCGGTGGTCGGAACGTTCGGCAACAGGCTCGAACGCGCGTCTTGCACCACGACCTGGGCGCGCAGCTGGTGGCTTTCGATCAGCGGCTTGGTGGTGCCGGCGAGCAGGCTGCCGAAATCGATCTGGCCGGCGACGACGTCCTCGACCATGGTCGCCGCCACCTTGTAGGGCACCAGGATGAACTTGGCGCCGGTGCGCTGCGCGATCTGCTCGACGACAAGATGCTGCTGCAAGCCATAACCGGACGTGGCGAAGGTCAGCCCGGCGGGCCGCGATTTAGCGAGCGCGATCAGGTCTTTCAGGCCGTGCGCGGGGCTTGCGGCGGCGCTGACCAGCACGTTCGGCGTAGCGCCGAGCCCGCCGATCGGCACCATATCCTTGAACGGGTCGTAAGGCAGGTGCGGAAAGCTCGTCGTGAACGTCGCGATGGCGGTGGCGTTCATCAACAGCGTGCAGCCGTCCGCCGCCGCCTTGACGACGTCGAGCGTGCCGATGTTGCCGGTGGCGCCGGCGCGGTTCTCGATCACGATCGTCTTGTTCAGCGCGGCCGAGAGCCGGTCGGCGACGGCGCGGGCGCCAATGTCGGTCGCGCCGCCGACGCCATAAGGCACAATCAGCCTGATCCTGCCGCAGGAATAGTCCGCAGCGACGGCCGGCGCGGCGAAAGCGCACGCGACCAACCCGATGCCGAGCAAGACTTGAAGCGTTCGCACTGTCGTTTTCCTTCCCTGATTTTTATCGCTTTATCGTATTTGCTGGTGACTTACGCGTCCGGCCATGCCTCGCGGGCGACCCCGACCACGTGACTTAGCTTGCCGTATTGCTGGTCGATGGTCATGGCGGTGTTGCCGATGTTGCCGGAAAAGCCGCATTGCGTGCTGAGCCCGAGGCGCTCCATCGGCACATAACGCGCCGCCTCGCGGATGCGGCGAAGTACGGCATCCTTCGGCTCGAGCTCGGGATATTTGGTGCTGATGAGGCCGAGGATGACGGTCTTGCCGTCGGGCATCGCTTGCAGGGCATCGAGCGGACCGGCGCGCGGGCTGTCGAATTCGAGGAAATAAAACGCCGCGGCAAGCCGGCGAAACAGTTGGTCGGCCATGAACTCGTAGCCGGCATCGGCCTGCCAGAACCCGCGCCGATTGCCGCGGCAGACGTGGATGCCGACCGTGATCGCCGGCGGCGCCGCGGCGATCACCGCGTTGAGCACCTCGACGTATTTTTCGACCGTGGACTTCCAATCGTCGCCGCGGCCGGTAAGCGTGGCGCGGATTTCCGGATCGCCGATCTTGACGATCGAGGTCTCGTCGATCTGCACATAAGTGCAGCCGGCTTTCGCCAGCGCGGCCAATTCGGCGCGATACACTTCGACAAGGTCGGTCCAGAACTCATCGGTTGACGCATAGGCATCGCCCAGAATCGCGCCGTCGCCGCCGAGAAAATGCAGGATGGCGGGCGACGGTAGCGTGATCTTCGGCGTGCGCGTCGTGAGCGCGCACACGAAGGCGAAATGCTCGGCGAAAATCGGCCCGCGCCAGCGCGCCTTGTCGCGCACCATGAGTTTTTCGAGCACGACGCGGTCGCCCTTTTCGTTCTTGTGGAAGAACAAGCTGTCCTCGAAGCCGAGGCCGTCACGGCCGAGCGCTTTCTGAAAAAAGTCGATGATGTAGCTCTGGCGGCGGAATTCACCGTCGGTCACCGACTTGAGTCCGATCGCTTCCTGCACCGCGACCACGTCGCGGATTGCCGCGTCTTCGATGGCGCGCAGTTCGGCGTCCGGCATTTCGCCTGCGCGGTGGCGCTTACGCGCTTCGACGATCTGCGGCGGACGCAGCATGCTGCCGACCTGATCGGCACGGAACGGCGGATTGAGTGCAGACATGATGACCGGCTCGTTTCAGGGGAGCGTGCGAGATGGCGAGACGGTCGTGATAGCAAATTCGCATCGCTTGCGCCCAGCCGTCAAACGTCAGGCCAGCATTGCGGCGCAGCCCGCCACCCATGCGGCGTTGCTGCGATTGAGCGCCGCGCCGCAGTTCGATAGACAGCTTTCTTGCCCGACGGACGCCGGACGACGCCGGCGATAACGGCAGTCCGCTGCGGGCGCTAGCCCAAGAAGGAGAAGCTGGAATGAACCGTCTGACACGTCTCGCCGGCATCATGTGCTGTCTCGCCATCGCCTGCGCCGCCGCGCCGGAGGCGCGCGCCGCGGATTATCCGTCGCGGCCGATTCATCTTGTGATCTCCTATCAGCCCGGCGGCATTGTCGATTTCGCCGGGCGCGTGCTGGCGCAGCAGCTCGGGGCGGTGCTCGGCCAAACGATCGTCGTCGACAACCGGCCGGGCGCGGGCGGCATCGTCGGCGTCGATTTGGTCGCGCATGCGGCGCCGCGACGGCTACGACCTGGTACTGATCGATCCGTCGATCGTCACCAACCCGGTGCTGCACAAGAAGATGCCGTACGACGTGTTCAAGGATTTGGCGCCGATTTCGCTGGTCGGCTCGTCGCCGGACGTGCTGGTGGTGGCGCCGCAACTGCAGATCAAGACCTTCGCGGCGCTGGTCGCCTACGGCAAGGCCAATCCGGGCAAGCTCAATTTCGCCTCGCCGGGTATCGGCA
>CAVYPQ010000007.1:0-520000 GCA_963770425.1 uncultured Alphaproteobacteria bacterium | reverse complement strand
CTCTGAATCGTCACTGGCCTGGTCCGCTTTCGCTCGCCACTACTAGCGGAGTCTCGGTTGATGTCCTTTCCTCCGGGTACTGAGATGTTTCAGTTCCCCGGGTTAGCTTGAAACCTCCTATGAATTCAGAGGTTCATACCTTCATTTGATAGTGGAATTCCGAAACCTCGCATCCCGGTGCGGGATGTTCAGTCTCGTTTCCGAGACCAAGGTCTCGGAAATCCACTATCGAAGGTGGGTTTCCCCATTCGGAAATCCGCGGATCAAAGCTCCTTCGCAGCTCCTCGCGGCTTATCGCAGCGTAGTACGTCCTTCATCGCCTCTCAGCGCCAAGGCATCCACCAAATGCCCTTAAGACACTTGATCGCTCTCATTATCAATGCCCATCCATCTCGGCGATGGCCGCAGCGAATTGTGCCTTTGAGAGCACGAGTTCGCGGCGTCGGTCATTGATTTAGAAAGACCAGTTTGCTTCACAAGATCGAACCGACGGCGAGGCGGTCAAGCTTCGCCGACAATTGCACCAGACACGGCTTGCGCCGCGGCCAATGCAATGGAGAAAGCGCGCCTTCCGTGACCTGTAAGGGCCACTGGCGCTCGGATCGATCTCCTCTTCACGATGTCAAGTAACACGGACGCAGACGGCGATGCCGCCTGGCCCGAATAGCGTTTCTCACGAACGAGCGTTGTCCCTCGGACAAAGCCGGTTGGCCAAACAGTCGATTGCGCGCAGTCGATACGCGGCCGTCTGGTGGAGCCAGACGGGATCGAACCGACGACCTCCTGCTTGCAAAGCAGGCGCTCTCCCAACTGAGCTATGGCCCCGCGCCAGTCAGTACCGGACGGCAACAACCCGTCCGCCCTCGCTGAAACTTCGGCGGACAACCTTCGCGGTTCGAAGGTTGGCTCGCCAACCGAAGCGGCGACAGCCGCGAAGGTTGGTGGGCCTGGGAAGATTTGAACTTCCGACCTCACGCTTATCAAGCGCGCGCTCTAACCAACTGAGCTACAAGCCCGGTTCAGAAAACAGCCGGATAAGGAACGGACGACGGAGAACAGATGACGCATCATCCGTCGTCTGTCGTCCGATATCTGTTATCCAGATCTGCCTTCTGAACAGCTCGTTCGTGAAGAAAGAGAAACGGAGACGGCGGTGTCCCGCCAATGGACAGGCCGGCTTGAGACCGATCCGTCCTGATGTTTCCAAGAGATCCGATAGAGGCGCGTGAGGCACCCCTGAAGGATCATCCTTAGAAAGGAGGTGATCCAGCCGCAGGTTCCCCTACGGCTACCTTGTTACGACTTCACCCCAGTCGCTGAACCTACCGTGGCCGGCTGCCCCCTTGCGGTTGGCGCACCGTCTTAAGGTAAATCCAACTCCCATGGTGTGACGGGCGGTGTGTACAAGGCCCGGGAACGTATTCACCGCAGCGTGCTGATCTGCGATTACTAGCGATTCCAACTTCATGTGCTCGAGTTGCAGAGCACAATCCGAACTGAGACGGTTTTTTGAGATTTGCGCAGGATTACTCCATTGCATCCCATTGTCACCGCCATTGTAGCACGTGTGTAGCCCAGCCCGTAAGGGCCATGAGGACTTGACGTCATCCCCACCTTCCTCGCGGCTTATCACCGGCAGTCCCCTTAGAGTGCCCAACTAAATGATGGCAACTAAGGGCGAGGGTTGCGCTCGTTGCGGGACTTAACCCAACATCTCACGACACGAGCTGACGACAGCCATGCAGCACCTGTCTCCGGTCCAGCCGAACTGAAGAGTTCCATCTCTGGTACTCGCGACCGGGATGTCAAGGGCTGGTAAGGTTCTGCGCGTTGCTTCGAATTGAACCACATGCTCCACCGCTTGTGCGGGCCCCCGTCAATTCCTTTGAGTTTTAATCTTGCGACCGTACTCCCCAGGCGGGATGCTTAATGCGTTAGCTGCGCCACTGACGGGTAAACCCGACAACGGCTAGCATCCATCGTTTACGGCGTGGACTACCAGGGTATCTAATCCTGTTTGCTCCCCACGCTTTCGCACCTCAGCGTCAGTACCGGGCCAGTGAGCCGCCTTCGCCACTGGTGTTCTTGCGAATATCTACGAATTTCACCTCTACACTCGCAGTTCCACTCACCTCTCCCGGACTCAAGCTCTCCAGTATCAAAGGCAGTTCTGGAGTTGAGCTCCAGGATTTCACCTCTGACTTAGAAAGCCGCCTACGTGCGCTTTACGCCCAGTGATTCCGAGCAACGCTAGCCCCCTTCGTATTACCGCGGCTGCTGGCACGAAGTTAGCCGGGGCTTCTTCTGCGGGTACCGTCATTATCTTCCCCGCCGAAAGGACTTTACAACCCTAGGGCCTTCATCATCCACGCGGCATGGCTGGATCAGGCTTGCGCCCATTGTCCAATATTCCCCACTGCTGCCTCCCGTAGGAGTCTGGGCCGTGTCTCAGTCCCAGTGAGGCTGATCATCCTCTCAGACCAGCTACTGATCGTCGCCTTGGTGAGCCGTTACCTCACCAACAAGCTAATCAGACGCGGGCCGATCCTTTGGCGATAAATCTTTCTCCTTACGGACTTATCCGGTATCAGCACAAGTTTCCCTGTGTTGTTCCGAACCAAAGGGCACGTTCCCACGTGTTACTCTCCCGTCTGCCGCTCCCCTTGCGGGGCGCTCGACTTGCATGTGTTAGGCCTGCCGCCAGCGTTCGCTCTGAGCCAGGATCAAACTCTCAAGTTGAAGAGAGATATGATCTCGGCTGATCACAACGTTTGACGAGGTCCCTACACGTCTGACCGTTTGCACGGCCAACAGTGTAGAAAACCTTGAAACGTAAGACCGCCGAAGTCTCTTCTATGACCGCCCCTCTTGCCGAGAAGGCCGAAGCCCTCTCCGTTCGAGGAAGCGGTCCGCAGGGACTCCGCCGTCCACGTTTCTCTTTCTTCCGATTCACTTGTCAAACAGCCCGGAACCAGATGGCCCCGTCTTCCGTCTTTTCCGTCGCGTCTGCCCCCGGCTGGGACGCAAAAAGCGAAGGAGAAGCCGCCGAAGCCCGCACATCCGACGTGGCCATTAGCTGGCCGGATGATTTACCGCGCAAACAGTGAGGGCTTTTCAAGCCACGCTGCCGCGACAAGCGCAGCGGCGCGTCAAGAGGGCTTATATAGGCTTCGGCCGCGGACAATGTCAACGCCTTCTCGCACAAAATGCGCGCAAAAATTCACCGGGATTTTCGGCGGCCGAAATGCTCCGGCGCCCGCCGCCGACCGCATCGGTTTTGCGCCTATTGCGGGAGCACACGCCGCACAACGGCCACATTCCTCCGCCGTCCTTTACATTATCGTGTCGGGTCTGTCGCGATGTGGGGTCGCGACGACATCAACTGAGTTCTGGGCGCACGAGGGTTCGACTGTTTTGCCTGTCGCAATGACGGTCCCGGACCACCGAACGCTTTGTATTATCGCTTGATTTCGGCTCGGTTCGAAGAGCCGTTCGGGTGGGGATGTAAGGTCGTCGCAAGCTTTTGTCTCGTGCTTGCCCCGCTCGGGGCGGCCCGGGAAAAACTTGTGTCGGGCGAGCGCGAGTTTGGGGGACGGGGACTTGGACCAAGGAAGACTGCGCGCCAGCGGTCGCAAGGGAGTAGCCGAGACCATCGATCTCGGCCATGAACCTCCGCTTTCGGTCGACGGCAACGGCGGTCTCGACCGGCGCCGCGTATCGGTGCAGTGGTTTAGCGGCACGATTCTGACCGGGCTTTGCGGCGCCGCCCTCATGGGAGGCGCCGTTTTCGCGTCCCTTGACGGCGAGACCACCTTCGCGGCCGCGCCCGAATGGGCCGGAACGGCGCTCCGCGGCGCGCTGTCGAACATCGGCGATCACATTGCCGGTCTGCGCAAGACGGACCGTCTGCCGACTTTCACCGAGGCCGCAGTCGAACACGAAGTCCTGCGCGTGCCTACCGTCACCCGCAGCCGCGAGCGCGAGATGGTGCGCGTGCGCTCGTACGAGCGTGTGTCCGGGAATCTGTCGCTGACGATTTCGGATATCTCCGCAAAGATTCCGCCGTTCAATCCGCAGAAACTCCTCGCCGAGGCCGTTGCGGGCGACGATCAGGCGGCGACACCGCAGCCGGATCCCGAAGTGTCGTTCTCGACTTGCGACTTCGCCGCGCCGCACGCCAAGCCGGCGCCCGGCGTTTGCGACCTGAGTTCCCTGCTGCCGAAAGTGCGGCGCTCGACGCTTTTGCCGCTCGACGACATCCTGGAGCGCGTGCGCGACGTCGCCAAGGACGCCGGTCTGGGCAAGCCGACGCCTGCAAGTCCGGACCGCACCGGTTCGCTGCGGCTCGGCTATGCGTCCGACCAGCCCGACCCGTATCTCGGCTTCGAGGCGCGCATCGTGCCGATGAATGTCACGCTTTTGGGCAAGACGCCGGCGACCCCCACGCGCGACGACAATGAGCACGTCGTCGTCGCCAAGAAAAACGACACGATCGGCTCGATCCTGCATGATCTCGGCGCAGCGCCGGACCAGATCCAGCAAATCCTCGCCGTACTCGGGCCGCCGGCCAGCGGCCCGCTCAAGGAAGGACAGCGGCTGCGCATCCTGCTGGCGCCGCCGAGCGTCGGCCGCGTGCTGCCATTGCGCGTCATCGTCGAAGACAATGCGGCGATCGAAACCGCGGCGGCGCTGTCCGACACCGGCGATTACGTGCCCGTCGACATACATAATGTCGACACTGAAATGGCCGACCAGAACAAGAACAGCGACGCGGACGTGCCGGACGGCGGCGCCACGCTCTACCAGAGCCTGTACGAGACGGCGCTGCGCAACAACATTCCGCAGTCGGTGATCGACGAAATGGTCGGCATCTACGCCTACGACGTAGACTTTCAGCGCAAAGTCCAGCCCGGCGACTCGTTCGACGTGCTCTACGCCGAGGACACCAACGGCGACGGCACTCATGAGGTGCGCTTTGCGTCGCTATCGGTCGGCGGCGAAACCAAAAACTACTATCACTTCCGTACCACCGACGACGGCCAGTACGACTACTACGACGAGACCGGCAAGAGCGCGAAGAAATTCCTGGTGCGCAAGCCGGTCGCGGTTGGCATCGAGACGTCGCCATTTGGCTGGCGCGTCCACCCCATCGCTCACATCAACGAATTCCATTCCGGCGTCGACTGGGCGGCGCCCGTCGGCACGCCGATCTTCGCGGCCGGCAACGGCACGATCGAGGAGATCGGACCGAAGGGCGGCTACGGCAAATACATCCGCATCGGCCACGCCGACGGCTACGAGAGCGCTTACGGTCACATGACGGCGTTCGCACGCGGCCTCGAAGTCGGCAGCCACGTTCGCCAGGGCCAGGTGATCGGCTTCGTTGGCTCGACCGGAATGTCAACCGGTTCCCACGTGCATTTCGAAATTCACATCAACGGCCGCTTCGTCAATCCGATGACGGTCAAGCTGCCGCGCGGCCGCGTGCTGGAAGGTCCGACGCTCGCCGAGTTCGAACGTGACCGCCAGCAGCTTGATACAATGATGGCGAATTCGTCGAGCCCGCGCGTCGCCCAGGCGCGCTAGTGGCCGATTTCCCGATCCGGCTTCCACCTCAGGGCTTTGTGCGCAGGGAGCGCTGGCAACGATCTGGCCCGGATGGCGTTTAGATTTTAACCTCCGCGGCGCGCAGGCGCGCCGGCACTGATGGGAATCCGATGGCATCCGACGAACGCATCGCCGTCCGCTCGAGCCGGCTCTGGGCGACAATACATTTCAGCCTGACACGCCTGATCTTCCCGGCGTGGCTCGTCGCCGACCATGTCGGCGTCTCCACCAATATCGTGCGGCGCTGGTACGTGCCGTGGGAGCGCACCGACGAACACCTGCCGCTGTCCCACATCGCCGAAGTCACTCACACCCGCGGCTTCTTCTGGGATGCGATCAGCGTGGAGAGCTCCGGCGGGCTTAATCCGCTGCGGGTCCACGGCCTGTCGAAAGGACCGGCGCGCTATTTCGTCGAACAGGTGCGGGAACGTATCAACGAAAGCGCGACCTTGATGCGGCAAGCGCCAAGGTGAATCCGTCATTGCGAGCCAACGGACCCGCGCGAAGCCGCGCGGTCCGATGACAGGCTCCGCGAAGCAATCCAGCCGGCGGCACCGTTTCTGGATTGCTTCGTCGCTATCGCTCCTCGCAATGACGACACTTACGCCGCCTGCGCGATGGCGTTGCCGTTGAAGGTGAGCCCGGCCTTGCCGGCCGAGATCGAAACCTTCTCGCCATCCTTGATCTGGCCGGACAGAATCAGCTCGGAGAGCGGGTCCTGCACCGATTTCTGAATGACGCGCTTCAACGGCCGCGCTCCATAAGCCGGATCGTAGCCCTTGTCGGCGAGCCAGTCGCGCGCCTTGGCGTCGAGCGCGAGCTTGATCTTGCGCTCGTCCAGGAGCTGCTGCAGCCGGTGCAGCTGGATGTCGACGATGCGCCCCATGTGCTCGCGCTTGAGCCTGTGGAACAGAATGATCTCGTCGATGCGGTTGAGGAATTCCGGCCGGAACCGCGCCCTGACCTCGGCCATCACCACGTCGCGCACCTTTTCGGTGTCTTCACCATCGGCCTGCGCCACCAGATATTCGGCGCCGAGATTCGAGGTCATGATGAGCAGCGTGTTGCGGAAATCGACCGTGCGGCCCTGACCGTCGGTCAGGCGGCCATCGTCGAGCACCTGCAGCAGCACGTTGAACACGTCGGGGTGCGCCTTCTCGACCTCGTCGAACAGCACGACCTGATAGGGCCGCCGCCGCACCGCTTCGGTGAGCGCCCCGCCCTCCTCGTAGCCGACATAGCCGGGCGGCGCGCCGATCAACCGCGCCACCGAATGCTTCTCCATGTATTCCGACATGTCGATGCGGACGAGCGCGTGCTCGTCGTCGAACAGATACTGCGCCAATGCCTTGGTCAGTTCCGTCTTGCCGACGCCCGTCGGGCCGAGGAACATGAACGAGCCGATCGGCCGGTTCGGGTCCTGCAGGCCGGCGCGCGCGCGGCGCACCGCGGTCGACACGGCTTTCACCGCCTCGGCCTGGCCGACCACGCGCTTCTCAAGCTGGTCTTCCATGCGCAGGAGCTTCTCGCGCTCACCTTCGAGCATGCGATCGACCGGAATGCCGGTCCAACGCGACACCACCGCCGCCACGTTGTCGGCGGTGACCTGTTCGGAGGCGACCACGCCGGACTTGCCCGTGGACTCGGTCGCCTTCAGCTTGCGCTCAAGCTCCGGCACCGTTGAGTACTGCAATTCGCCGGCGCGCTGATAATCACCGCGCCGAACCGCGTCGGCGAGATCGCTTCTGGCCTTTTCGAGCTGCTTCTGCAGCTCGGCGCCCGAGTTGAGCTTTTCCTTTTCCGATTTCCATTGCGCCGTCAGGGCGCTCGCTTTTTCCTCGAGGCCGGCCAGATCCTTCTCCAGCCGCTTCAACCGATCCTTCGAGCCGGCATCGCGTTCCTTCTTCAGCGCCTCCTGCTCGATCTTGAGCCGCACGATCTCGCGGTCGAGATTATCGAGCTCTTCGGGCTTTGAATTGATCTGCATGCGCAGCCGGGCCGCCGCCTCGTCGACCAGATCGATCGCCTTGTCGGGCAGGAAGCGGTCGGTGATGTAGCGGTTCGACAGCGTCGCGGCCGCGACCAGCGCGCCGTCGGTGATCTTCACCTTGTGGTGCGACTTGTAACGGTCTTTCAGACCGCGCAGGATCGAGATCGTATCCTCGACCGAAGGCTCCTCGACATAGACCGGCTGGAAGCGCCGCGCCAAGGCGGCGTCCTTCTCGACGTGTTTCTTGTATTCGTCGAGCGTGGTGGCGCCGATGCAATGCAGCTCGCCGCGCGCCAGCGCGGGCTTGAGCAGGTTCGATGCGTCCATCGCACCATCGGCCTTGCCGGCGCCGATGATGGTGTGCATCTCGTCGATAAAGAGAATGTAGGCGCCCGCCGAGGCCAGCACTTCCTGCAGGACGCCCTTGAGCCGCTCTTCGAACTCGCCGCGATATTTCGCGCCGGCGATCATCGCGCCCATGTCGAGCGCGAGCAGCTTCTTGTCCTGCAGGCTTTCCGGCACGTCGCCATTGACGATGCGCAGCGCCAAGCCTTCGACGATCGCGGTCTTGCCGACGCCCGGCTCGCCGATCAGCACCGGATTGTTCTTGGTGCGCCGCGACAGCACCTGAATGGTGCGGCGGATTTCCTCGTCGCGCCCGATCACGGGATCGAGCTTGCCGTCGCGCGCCGCTTGCGTCAGATCCCGCGAATATTTCTTCAGCGCCTCATAGGCGTTCTCGGCCGATGCAGAGTCCGCCGTGCGGCCTTTGCGCAACGCCTCGATGGCGGCATTGAGATTTTGCGGCGTGACGCCGGCCTGTGCGAGAATCTTGCCGGCTTCGCTGCCGCGCTCGAGCGAAAGCGCGAGCAACAGCCGCTCCACGGTGACGAACGAGTTGCCTGCCTTCTCGCCGGCTTTTTCGGCGGCGTCGAAGACGCGCGCCAGCGCCGGATCGAGATAGATCTGGCCGGCCCCGCCGCCGGAAATCTTCGGCCGCTTGGCGAGCTCAGCCTCGACGGCGGCGAGCGCCTGGCGCGAATTGCCGCCGGCGCGGTCGATCAGCCCTGCGGCGAGCCCTTCGGGATCGTCGAGCAGGACTTTTAACAGATGCTCAGGTGCAAACTGCTGGTGGCCCTCGCGCTGAGCCAGCGATTGGGCGGACTGCACGAAACCGCGGCTGCGGTCGGTGTATTTCTCAAAGTTCATTGCCAAACTCCCTCGGCCTGTCCCGGTGCCCGAAAGCGGCGCAGCCAAGACATCGTCATTGGGTTATGTGGTCAGTGTAAGGTCATCCGGGCGCGGTATCCCTGATCGAGATCAAAGCCGCCGACCCTTAAGAAAACCCGACACCGGACGGACCCCAGAAGAGGCGATCCGCGCTCATCAATATGGGGTCGAAAGCGGCCGGGAAAAGAGCATTTACCCCACGAAATCAGCAGAAATTGCCTTAAATTGCCTTGGAACCGGGGACCGCGCCGTTCGCCTCGGAGGCGGTGACGAGGTAGAGGGCCACATCCGGTAAAGCGGAATATCCAAGCCCCATGACAATAGCCGCCGCCGCGCCGAGACCCGCCTACCGCTGGCTTGTGCTTACAGCCGCAACCGTGGCGCAGGCCACGGCTTCGTTCGCACTCCTTGGCCTCGCGGCGCTGGCCGGCTTCCTGCAACAGGATTTTGCGCTCAGCGCCACCGAGACCGGCCTGTTGATCACCGCGAGCTACGCAGCGCCACTGTTTGCGCTCGTGTTCGTCGGCGATCTTTTGGACCGCAAAAGCGAACGACTGATCATCGGGGTCGGCGCCGCCATCATGTTCGCGGCGCTGCTGTTGTCGGCGGCGAGCGCCAGCTACGGCACGCTGCTGGCTTGGCTGTTCGTTGCCGGCCTCGGCTATAGCGCGACGCAGCCCGGCGGCAGCAAATCGGTATCGGCCTGGTTTCGCGGCGACCGGCTCGGCCTCGCCATGGGCATCCGTCAGGCCGGCCTGCCACTTGGCGGCGCGGTGGCGGCGGCGATTCTGCCGGCGGTCGCGGCGATGTGGAGCTGGCGTGCAGCGTTCGTCGCCGGCGCCGTAGCGACGCTCGGCGGCGGGCTGTTCTTCGCGCTGATCTATCGGGCGCCGCAGGACGACGCTGCCGCGCCGCGGCGCGCCGCGCTCACCTTCGCGGCGGTCAGCCAGTTGCTGGCGCCAGCCCTGGATGCGCAACGCCATGGTCGCAGGCCTGGCGCTGGTCAGCGCCCAATACGGCATCCTCACCTGGCTGATGCTCTATCTGCGCGACAGCCAGCATCTGCCGCTGACCCGCGGCGCGTGGCTGTTGGCTCTGGCGCAGGCCGTCGGCGCGATCGGCCGCATCGCGCTCGCCGCCTTGAGCGACCGCAACCCGGCGGCGCGGTTTCGCCTGCTCATCGTCAGCATGATCGCGATCGCCGCCGGCGCCATCGTGCTGATCGTGCTGCCGCTCGGTACGCCGGAGATTTTGCTCGCCCTGCTCGCGCTTTGGCTCGGCTTCTTCGGCCTCGGCTGGTACGGCCCCTGGGTCGCCTACCTCGCCGAGACCTCGCCCGCCGACCAGGTCGGCCTGACACTCGGCACAGCCATGGCGACCAATCAAATCGGCATCATCGCCGCGCCGCCGCTGCTCGGCCTCGTGCACGATCTCACCGGCAGCTACGCCGCGGTGTGGGCGTGTGTGGTGGGGGTGCTGGCTATCGCTTATGTGCTGACGGGACTGACGCGAAGCGGTGAGCGGCGCTGATCGCCAAGCGTGGGGTGAGCAAAGACGCCAACGGGCCCGCGCGAAGCGCGGTGAAGCGCGGGACCGGACTGAGCCTTAGGCCGAGAGGCCTCTGGCGAGAACATGCTTGTCGTAGGGGCGGCCCTTGTGGCCGCCCGAACCGGCATCGTGCCGGGCGGGCACGAGGCCCGCTCCTACGGACAAGGGAAAGCGCCAAGCCCGCGCGGATGAAGAGCACCCGACCCGTTCACCTTCGCTTCAGCATGATCCCAATACCGCGCATGGTTCGCGATTATTAAGATTTTCGGGGAATTGCCTTTCGACTTTGAGAAAGATTTGCAGCGCAGCATGGGCGTATGCAGGAACGCAGAAGGGCAAGGCGCACTCCCGTTTACAAGTGCGCCAAGATTTCGGTGAACGGGTCGCTGCGCGACTGCGTGGTGCGCGACCTTTCCTCGCTCGGCGCCCGCCTCGCGCTGATCAGCACGGCCTACATTCCGGATCAGGTTTCGCTGACGTTTGATGAAGCGCGCACGCTGCGAGCGTGCCGCGTCGCCTGGCGGTCGGCGACCGAGATCGGCGTCGAGTTCCGCGAAGCGGTGTTCCGCTCGGCGGCGTAGGCAGGCGTCACCTATCAATCGAGCTTCAGCCCAAGCTTCTTCACCAGCGCAGCCCACTTGCCTTCTTCGCGCCGGATATTCTGCGCGTATTCCTCGGGCGTGCTCGGCGCCGGATCATCGCCGTAGGTGATGAGCCGCTTCTTGAAGTCGTCGGCCGCAAGCGCGGTGCGCAGCTCCTTGTTGAGCCGGTCGACGATCGGACGCGGCACGCCGGCCGGCGCGATCAGGCCGTAATACTGCACCACCTCGAAACCGGGCAGGCCGGATTCGGCCGCGGTCGGCACGTCGGGCAAAGCCGCCGAACGCGCCGTGCCAGTCACCGCAATGGCGCGCAGCTTGTTGGACTGCACATTGCTGATCGCGGCCGGAATGGTATTGAAACCGATCGGCACGTGATCGCCCAGAAGATCGTTGGTCAAAGGCGCGGTGCCTTTATAGCTCACGACCGTAATGTCGACCTTGGCCAGCAGGTTGAACAGCCGTGCGGCGAAATAATTCAAGGTCGGCGCCGGCGGCGTGCCCGCGGTGTACTTTCCGGGCGCCTTCTTCGCCAGCGCGATGATGTCCGCAAGCGACTTTGCCGGAAACGACGGATTGGTCACGACGAAGATCGGCGTCGAGGCGATGATGCCGATCGGCGAGAAATCCTTGTTGATGTCATAGCCGGCGTTGGGACTGACGCTGACACCGGTCAGCATGACACCGATCGTGTAGCCGTCGGGCGTGGCCTTGGCGATGTCGCGCGTGCCGATCATGCCGCCGGCGCCGCCACGATTTTCAACCACCACCTGCTGGCCGAGCGCCACTGACAAGCGCTGCCCGACCAGCCGGCCGATCAGGTCGACGCCGCCGCCCGGCGGGTACGGCACGATCAGCGTGATCGGATGGTTCGGATAATCCTGCGCGGACGCAGCACCTATCGGCGCGGCAACGAGCGATGCAAGCAAAGCCGCGGCCGCAAGGCACGCAGCAAACAGATGACGAGACATGATGGCATCCTCCCGCCGCCACTATAGGGCATCAACGCCGAAAGGACATGCGCCGGCAGGCTTGCTGCGACAATCGGCCGAAGCGGCACGATACGGCGCGGAACGCTCAGGCGCGGCGGGCGGGCTGGCCGCGCGTCCGCGTGCGATAGAAACGGACGATCTCCTGCGCGGTCTGCGAGCGCAGCTGTTCGTAACTTGCGAGGCAGCGCGCGATGTCGCGCTCCGCCATGATTCGCTTGGCGACGCGGAGCAACAAAATCTGTTTGACGGTCGGCCACGACAGCCCGACTGCTCGCGAAATGATCAGAATGTTCTCCGGCCGATCGCTGGCCATCGCCTGCTCGACAAAAGTCAGCGGCAATTCGCCGGTCACCGCGAGCGCGGCGCAGGTTTCGATGAAACTTCCCTCGCTCGCGAACGCGCCGATCGCTTCCTCGTTGAGGCCGCCGGATTGCTGCAGTCGTTCGACCGCCGCCAAGCCGGTGGCGTGGCCCGGCATTTCTTCCATCGTTGCGGCTTGAACCTTGTCCGCGGCTTGGCGCACGGCCAGACGAACCGCTTCCTTGGCGTTCGGATTGGCGGCCTCAAGTTTGACCCGAACGGTTTCCGAGGCGCGTGCCACCAGCGTCAGCAGCATGTGCGGAGGAATGTCCGGCCGCGCGCCAATGGACGCCGCGAGCCCGTCGTCATTTTCGGAACGCTGCACCAGCATGGCGAAGCCGAGGTCGGAAAACCGCGCACCTTTGTTGCCCACGGTGCCGATCACGACGTCACGGTCGCCGCGCTTGACCAGCACCGTGGTGACGGCCTCGCTCAACGACGGGCGCCGCGTCATCGCGAGCATGTGGCTCTGCCCCTTCTGCGACGCCAGTTCGACGAGCGTCTGTTCGTCGAGCCGCGGCGATTGGGACAGCACCGGACCGGCCACCTCGATGGCGTCGTTGAACGCCAGCGCGCGGATCGTCTTTGGCGGCGAATTGGGAATTGGCGCCAGCCGATTGGCCAGCAGCACCTGCGCGGCCTGTTCGATCTTGGCGGCGAGGCGCTCGATCACATCATCGAACAGCGCAATATCGTCCTCGGAAAACCGCGACGAACCGAGAACGAACAAGTCGGTGATACGCTCGAGAATCTGCGACCGCCGTTCGGACGAGCCGTTGGCGATGGCGTGTTCAAGTTCAGTGATGAAGCTTAGCTCGGCGCCCATGGTCGCTTACTGATCACCCGTTCCGCGTCGCGGCAGGCACCCTTTCCGCTTCGATAATCTATTTCCGACAGGTAAATTTCGGGTTGCGGATTGGTAAATGAATGCTTGTCCGCCCCGATAGCCATTCCAAAATTGCGGGGTTCTCGGTACAGTGGCGGCGAAAAAAGTGGGGGAAACCCGGAATGCGATTTGGGCTATTCGGCAGCGCCACCGCCCGCCACGGCGGCCCGGACGTCGATTCCGGCCAGGGCTATCGCCAGTTCGTCGATTATAACGTCGAGGCCGAAGCACTCGGCTACCATTCGACATTTCTGGTCGAGCATCATTTTACCGGCTTCGGCCAGGTGTCGGCGAGCCTGTCGCTGCTGACCTGGGTCGCGGCCAAGACCCGCACCTTGCGGCTCGGCACGGCGGTGCTGGTGCTGCCATGGCACAATCCGGTGCTGGTGGCGGAGCAGGCGGCGACCATCGATCTTTTGTCCGGCGGTCGGCTCGATTTCGGCGTCGGCAAGGGCTACCGCCATAACGAGTTCGCGGGGTTCGGCGTGCCGATGGCGGAAGCGGACGCGCGCTTCAATGAATCGCTCGACGTCATCACCAAGGCCTGGACTTCGAAGCAGCGCTTCTCGCATCACGGCAGGTTCTGGCAGTTCGAGGACATCATCGTCGAGCCGCCGACCGCGCAGAAACCGCATCCGCCGATGTGGATGGGCGCCGGCAGCCCGGATTCGATCCGCCAGGTGGCTGAGCGTGGCTATAATCTGCTGCTCGATCAATTCGCGTCGTTCGAAACCGTCGCCGAGCGTATTGCCATCTTCAAAGCTGAGGTTGAAAAGCGCGGCCGCACGTTCGACCCGACCGAGGTCGGCGTCGCGCGCGCGTTCTTCGTCGCCAAGGATGAGGCCGACAAGCAGGCCGCGCTGGAGCGCCGGCTAGAAGCACAACGCCGGCTCGCCGTCGTGTCGAGCGCGCCGGGCGTAAAAAATACCGCGAGCATCATGGCCTATTCGGACACGCGCGAAGCGAGCGAGGAGAGCGCGCTTTACGGTACGCCGGACGAAATCGCCCGCAAGGTGGAAAAGCTTCGCGCGCTTGGCGTCGAATACGTGCTGCTCAACGGCGGCGGCGGCCTCGCCCACGACAGCCTGCATCGCTTCGCCCGCGAAGTCATGCCGGCATTCGCCGCAGAGCCGCAGCGGCGCGTCGTGGGATGATCAACAAAATCGTTCAGAGCATGGCCGAGGCGATGGCCGGGATCCGCGACGGCTCCGTCGTGCTGATCGGCGGCTTCGGTTCGATCGGCCAGCCGAATGCGCTGATCGACGGGCTGATCGAACAGGGCGCCAAAGATCTGACCGTGGTCTCCAACAATTCCGGCGTCGGCCATCTCGGACTCGCCAAGCTTCTGGAAACCGGCCACGTCCGCAAGATCGTCTGCTCGTTCCCACGCACGGCCGATCCCGTCGTGTTCGAAAAACTGTGGCGCGAAGGCCGCATCGAACTGGAAGTGGTGCCGCAGGGCACGATGGCCGAACGCATGCGCGCCGCGGGCGCAGGCATCCCGGCGTTCTATACGCCGACGGCGGTCGGCACCAAGCTCGCCGAAGGCAAGGAAGAGCGGGACATCCACGGCCGCAAATACATTCTGGAAGAGGCGCTGCACGGCGACGTCGCGCTGGTCGAGGCGTGGCAGGCCGATCGCTGGGGCAATCTCACCTACATCTCGTCGGCGCGCAATTTCAATCCGGTGATGGCGACGGCGGCGACGTTGACGATTGCGCAGGCCCAGCACATCGTCGAACTCGGCGCGCTCGATCCGGAGAAGATCGCGACGGCCGGTATTTTCGTCAACCGCGTGATGCACGTGCCGTATGGCGAACCGACGGTGACTTAAAGGAATTGCGCATGATCTTTTCGGAAAACCAGTTCCCGATTTTCCGGATCATGCGCTGACGGAGGAAACTGTGAACGCGGCAGAGCAGGTTCTTGCCGGCTGCAAGCCGATGACGCGCCGCGAAATCGCAGCGCGGCTCGCCGCCGACATTCCCGAAGGCTGGTACGTCAATCTCGGCATCGGCGCGCCGCTGCAGGTCGCCGACTATGTGCCGGAAGAGCGCGAAGTCGTGTTCCAGTCCGAGAACGGCATCCTCGGCATGGGGCCGGCGCCCGCGCCCGACAAAATCAATCGCTGGCTGATCAATGCCGGCAAGCAGTACATCACGCTGCGCACCGGCGGCTCCTACATGCACCACGCCGACAGCTTCGGCCTCATTCGCGGCGGCCATCTCGATCTGTGCGTGCTCGGCGCGTTTCAGGTCGCCGAGAACGGCGACATCGCCAATTGGGCGACGTCGAACGACACCGCGCCCGCCGTCGGCGGCGCCATGGACCTCGCCGCCGGCACGCCGCGACTGTGGGTGCTGATGGAACACACCACCAAGACCGGCGAAAGCCGGCTGGTGCGCCGCTGCAGCTATCCGCTCACCGCGGTTGGCGTGGTCAAGCGCATCTACACAAACCTCGGCGTGTTTGATGTCACCGACGAGGGATTTGCCGTGCGCCAAATGGTGCCCGGCCTGACGCTCGAGGCGCTGCAGCGCGTTACCGACGCGCCGCTGCGGATGGCGTAAGCGCACGCCAGCTAAAATGATCCGGCCGCCTGTGGATTTTATCGGCGCGAACAAAGACGATTGATCGAGATCAATGTGCTGCGAGCGGACTTGCGAAAAGATCGCTCCGTCCACCATGTTGTTATTCTAAATGAAGCGCAAGCAATCGAACCGGCGGAAACAAAAACGCAGAGCATCGGCTCTGCAGCCTGTCGTATTGCCAAAACCGCTGTTCAAAAAGCGGAGCACACTCGCGGCCGCGTTCGAGCGCAGGCAAACCGTTCGCGATGTCGGCACGAAACCGCTCCCCGCGCAGATCCTCTCCAACCTGCTCTGGGCGGCCGGCGGCGTGAACCGCGCCAGCGGTCCATTCGGCGTTCGGGGACGCACCGCCGCCTCGGCGAGCAACTCGCAGGAAATCGATCTCTACGTGGCGATGAAGGACGCAACATACCTCTACGACCCGTTTCGCCACCAGCTCGACCCGGTCGCCGCCGGCGACCTGCGCGCGTTGGCAATCGGTCGCGGCCAGCACGGTCTCGGCGCTGGAGCGCCAGTACGCCTCATCTACGTCGCCGACATTGATCGATTGGCGCACACATCGGGATATCAGGAGCCGGGGCTTCAGGATCCCGAGACCCAGAAGTCCTATTACTACGTCGACACCGGACTCATGGCTGAGAACGTCTATCTGTTCGCGGCGTCGCTCGGTCTGGCAGCATGGTTTCACAATTGCGACAAGCCGGGACTAGCAACAAAGCTCGGCTTGTCCAATGACCAGCGCGCCCTCTTCGCCCAGACGGTCGGATATCCCGCGAAGAAAAGCAGAAAACGCTAAAGACGCCGGCTCGTTGCGCTCCTGCCGCACACCGTCACAAAACTGAAATGGGCTGTCTAGTAGCATCCCCTCGGGCTTAGGGGAGTGCAAAGGCACGGTGCGGCGTCTTCGCAGACGATCCGCAGACCGAAACCTTTCAAACAGGGAAATCCAGCAATGAGCGACATTGCAGAGCCGGGCTTGTCGAAGATTCCAGGCAAGACCGTGCAGGAATACATCGACGAATTGCCCGCGTGGTCCGACGGCACCACGGTGAAATCTACGCCGATGACGGGCATGCAGTGGCGCATCTGGTCGCTCGCGGCGTCCGGCAAGTTCTTCGAGGGTTTCGTCGTGTTCATGGGCGGCGTGACGGTGCCGCTGATCTCCCGTGAATTCGGGCTCAGCGCCGGCGAGTCGGGGCTCGTCACCTCGGCGAGCCTCGCGGGCATTCTGGTCGGCACCATCCTGCTCGGCGGTCTGTCCGACTATTTCGGCCGCAAGCGCATGTTCATCGCCGAGATGATCATCTTCTGCCTGTTCCTGGCGCTGCTGATCATGGTGGGAAGTTTCTGGTCGCTGGTGATCTGCCTGTTCGGCATCGGCATGGCGCTCGGCTGTGACTACCCGACCGCGCACATGATCATCTCCGAGAGCATTCCGAGCGTGTCGCGCGGCCGCCTTGTGCTCGGCGCCTTCGCCTTTCAGGCGGTTGGCGCCATGAGCGGCATCGCGGTGGGCGCCCTCGTGCTCATGCTTCACCCGGACATCGACGCCTGGCGGTGGATGTACGCGACTGCGCTGGTGCCGGCCGTGATCATCACCATCGGCCGCTTCTTCATCCCGGAAAGCGCCAATTGGCTGATCGTGCGCGGTGCGCACGATCACGCCGAAAAGGCCGTGGCGCGCCTGCTGCACCGCACGCCGCGCTACCCGCAGAAAGTGGAATTGACGCGCCATGTCGTCGACGAGCATAGCGCGTCGAAACAGAGCTTCTTCGCGCTGTTCGACTCGAAAAATCTCCGCGCCACCATCTTCTCGTCGGCGCCGTGGCTGTTCCAGGATCTCGGCACTTACGGCATCGGCGTCTTCACCCCGACCCTGATCGCGGCCGCTCTCGGCAGCGGGCCGGACAAGATCCGCAGCCCTGCCGATTTGATTGCGAGCGGCATCCACTCGGCCCAGGCCGCGGCGCTCACAACGTCGCTGCTCATCGTCGGCATCATTTTCGCCATTGCGCTGTCGGATAGCCTGGGACGCATTAAGTTGCAGATCTTCGGCTTCCTCGGCTGCGCGGTCGGACTGGGTGTTGCGTCCCTGTCCATCGACGCGACTGGATCGACCAGGCTGTATCTCATCATGGCCGGCGTCATGCTGTTCAACTTCATGACCAATATCGGCCCCAACGCGCAAACCTACCTGCTCGCGGGTGAAGTCTTCCCAACTGAAGTGCGCGGCATGGGCGCTGGCTTCGCGGCGATGATCGGCAAGGTCGGCGCAGTGGCCACCACGTACGGCTTCCCGATCCTGCTCGCCAGCATCGGCACTCGCTCCTTGCTTTACGGCCTGGTCGTCAGCTCGGTATTGGGCGCCATTGTGACCTGGATGTACAGGATCGAAACCACCGGCGTAAACCTCGATCGCATCGGCCGTGAGCCCGCAACGCAAACTCCTGAAACCAAAAAGGCGGCCGCATGATCCCGCTCACCCATCGTTCCCGGAATTTCCGTCTCGGCCTGCTCGCAGCAGCGTTGCTCTCAACTTCGATTGGCGTATTGGTGGCGGGCCCGTCTCAGGCTGCCAGCATCACGCTGAGCGAAACCGGCTCCACGCTGCTTTATCCGCTGTTCACTCAGTGGATCCCGGATTACGCCAAGATCAATCCGGACGTGACGTTGACCGCTGCGGCTACCGGCTCCGGAACCGGCGAGGCAGCCGCGCTCGCAGGCAAGGTCAGCATCGGCGCCTCCGATGCCTATCTGTCCGACAGGGTCGCGGCGCAGAATCCGAGTATCCTCGATATTCCGCTCGCCATCTCGGCGCAGACGATCAACTACAACCTTCCGGGGCTCAACGGCGCGCATATCAAGATCGACGGACCGGCCCTCGCCGCGATCTATTCCGGGACCGTCACGCAGTGGGACGATCCCGCGATCAAAGCGATGAACCCGGGCGTGACGCTCCCGCACCAGACGATCATTCCGGTCCGCCGTGCCGAGGGCTCCGGCGACACCTTCATCTTCACTCAGTTCTTGGATTTTTCGACCGAGACCGGGGTAAACGAGCCCGGCATTGACGCCACCATCTCCGGAACCAACGTTGGCACTGTTATGGCTTGGCCCAAAGTCGGCACCGCCATTTCCTGGCCCAATGTTGCCGCGGAAAAGAGCGCGACCGGCAATGATGGCGTCGTGAAGACGCTCGCTGCGACCGCTTACTCGATTGGTTATGTGGGGATCAGCTACGCGGACCAGATCAGCAAAGCCGGTCTCGGCACCGCGATGGTCAAGAACCAGGATGGCAAGTTCTTGCTTCCGACGCCGGCGTCGATCGCCCATGCGGCCGCCCGGCTTGACCCTCGCACACCGCCGTATGAGCGCATCACCCTTATCTTCGCTCCCGGCGAGGACAGCTACCCGCTGATCAACTACGAATATGCCATCGTTTCGAAAAGGCAGCCCGACGCCGCAACGGCCGATGCGCTGCGCACATTCCTGCTCTGGAGTGTTTCGGAAATCGGCGGCAATAGCGCGAAATATCTCAAGCCCGTCGGTTTCATCCCGCTGCCGGATTTCATCCGCGGACTCAGCGAAAGGCAGATCGGCGAGATCGTGGACATCAAGTCGCAATAGCCGATCGTGCGGCGTGCACAGAGCGGGTCATGATCCGCTCTGTGCCAGAAACTGCATCGCCTAGCCCTTTATCTGCCGCCCCGCACGTGCGTCGGCGATTAACGCCGTGAAGGCTTCGAGCGCGGCCTTCGCGGTGTTGACGTAGGTGTCCGTCTTCGGAGTCGATCCATTTTTCCGCGTAGCCGATCGCGGTATGTGCAAGCCGAACGCGGCCATCGAGCCAGGGCCCGCCGCCGAACCCGCCGATCACAGGGATCTTCACTGCCTCCACCACCGCCGCACCGGCAACCGGCCCCGAATTGGTGAAATCAAGAAGCGCCGCACCGCACTCTTCGAGAAGTTTCGCTTCGGCGACAAGTTTCTCCGCGGCTGCGGCGGCCGCCTGCGCCTGCGGCGAATTCTGCACGCTATAGGGTATGCCGTATTTGATCGCGGTCTGCGGCGTCAACCCGAACTGGGCAAATATCGGAATGCCGGCCGTGACCAGGGCGCGCACGGTGTCGGGGAATTCGGCAGCGGCGTCGACCTTGATCATGTCGGCACCGCCCTCCTGCATCAGACGGATGGCGGCAGTGAGCGCGGCCTGGACGCCCTCCTGCACCGGGCCGTACGGCATGTCGCAACTCACCAGCGCGCGCTCGACGCCGGCCCGGACTGCTTTGCAGCAGATCAGCATCTCTTCCATCGTCACTTCGACGACTTCCGAGCGTCCCCACAGATTGACGCCGACCGAGTCACCGACCGAGACGAAGTCCACGCCGGCGCGATCGGCGATACGCGCGATCTGATAATCCCACGCCACCACGCCGATACTTTTCTTTCCGTCCCGCTTCATTTGCTGAAGCGCGGAAATGGTCATTTTGCCGTCCATGCTGTGCCCCGCGCCGGATGTTGATCTTGAAATAAGCGAATGCGCGCCGGGATCGGAGGCTGCTATTGCGCCGGTTTCGGCTTGACGGCCGGCTTGGAGGCCGCGGCAGCCGGCTTGTACTTCGCTTCCGACTTGGCGTCCGGCTTGGCTTTCGGCTTGCCCGGCTTGGCGACAGCCGCAATGCGTTTGCGGGCCGTTACGGGAGGCGGCTTCCAGCCCGGTGGCCGTGTCGGCCCGGTATAGACCACGGTCGGCACCACCGGGCCGGCATCAGGCAACAAATTCAGGTTCTTCGCCGTCGGCGCGCGCAACGCCGAGAGCAGGACCGAGAATTTTGGCGTGGCATCGGAAGCGTCGCCATTGCTGTTGGCGTCCGCCCCATCCAAACCTTCGTCGTCAGAACTCGGCCTGTTGCGTGCGCTTGCGATGCGGGCCGCACATCTGGTCTTTCAGATCGGGCGGATCGGCTTCGATCGGCTTGAGCTCATCGACGGTGCCGAGCGAGGGGATGAGCCAGGACAATGGATTCTGGCGGAACCCGCCTTCCAGCATTTCAGCCGCCTTGACGGCGCGGGCCGCACCCGACGGCGCGCCAAGCACGACCGCAATCAGTTGCTTGTTGTCGCGTGTCGCGGTGGCGACGAGGTTGAAGCCGGAGGCGCAGATGAAGCCGGTCTTCATGCCGTCCGTTCCGGGATACCGGCCAAGCAGCGGATTGTAGTTGCGCACCACGCGGCGGCCATATTGAATTGCCGGAATATGCCAATAAGAGCTGTATTGCGGAAAGTCGTGGATGAGCGCGCGCGCCAGAATGGCAAGGTCGCGCGCCGAGACAATCTGGCCGTCGGCCGGCAAGCCGTTGGGATTGACGAAGTGAGATTCGCTCATGCCGAGCCGATGCGCCGTCTCGGTCATTTCCTGCGCGAAGCCATCGACGCTGCCGCCGATGCCCTCGGCCAGCAGCATGGCCATGTCGTTCGCCGATTTGACCATCATCATCTTGATGGCGTTGTCGACCGTGACCTGGGTGCCGACCGGAAATCCCATCTTGGTGGGCGCCTGCATGGCGGCTGTGCGCGACACTGTGAATAATGTATCGAACGTGATGCGATGATCGCGGATCGCGCTCAGCGTCACGTAGAGGGTCATCAGTTTCGACAGCGACGCCGGATACCACGGCATGGTCGCATTATCGGCCTGCAGGACTTTGCCGCTGGCGACATCAACCAAAATCGTCGCCTCAGCCCGCGCCGGGAGCGGCGCGGCTGCGGCCAGCAACGAGCCGAACAGGAGGGTCCCCAACACGCCCGCAACCGTTGACGTCCGAATGGCTAGCTTACGACTCACGTGTACGACCCGTTCGGTTGGCCGTGGCCCAGCTCCGGGGCGAGGCGGGTTCACAAGCCTGCGCGACGGATTATGTAACAGCATGGCGGCCTCGAAGGCAAAGCCGGTCCAGGCTAAGCTTGCGCAGTGCGGATTTGACTAGGCCATAGACCAGCAAAAGCGACTAAAGTTCGGCAACGCGACAATTTGGCAGGTCTTTCCTGGTAAGTTCTTGGCAGCTCATTCGGCCGTTACGGCCGCATAAACGATGGCAATGGAGCGAACATGACCGCGTGCATCGTGGGATGGGCGCATACGCCCTTCGGCAAACTTGCGGATGAAACCGTCGAGAGCCTCGTTGTGCGCGTCGTGAACGCGGCGCTGGCTGATGCCGGCGTGGCCGCGAAGGACGTCGACGAGATCGTGCTTGGTCATTTCAACGCCGGCTTCTCGGCGCAGGATTTTACCGCCTCGCTGGTATTGCAGGCCTCGCCCGATCTGCGCTTCAAACCGGCCACCCGGGTCGAAAACGCCTGCGCCACGGGCTCGGCCGCGGTCCACCAGGGGCTCAAATCAATCGCGGCGGGGGCGGCACGGGTCGTGCTCGTCGTCGGCGTCGAACAGATGACGACGACGCCCGGTCCCGAAATCGGGCGGAACCTCCTGAAGGCATCCTACGTGCGCGAGGAAGCCGACATCGATGGCGGCTTCGCCGGCATCTTCGGCAAGATCGCCTCACTCTATTTCCAGCGCTGGGGCGATCAATCCGACGCGCTGGCGCGGATCGCGGCCAAGAACCACAAGAATGGCGTCGGCAATCCCTATGCGCAGATCCGCAAGGATCTCGGCTACGACTTTTGCCGCGCCGAGAGCGACAAGAATCCGCGCGTCGCCGGACCGTTGAAACGCACCGACTGCTCGCTGGTCTCCGATGGCGCCGCCGCGCTGGTGCTGGCCGACGTCGAAACCGCATTGACGCTCAACAAGGCGATCGTGTTCCGCGCCGCCGAGCACGTACAGGATTTCCTGCCGATGTCGCGGCGCGACGTACTCAAATTCGAGGGCTGCGCGCTGGCGTGGCAGCGTGCGCTGGCGCGGGCCGGAATTGGGCTGAAGGATTTATCGTTCGCCGAGGTGCATGACTGCTTCACCATCGCCGAACTGATTGTCTATGAGGCGATCGGTCTCGCTCCTGAGGGCCAGGGCGCGCGTGTCATCGCCGATGGTATCTCCACCAAGGACGGCGCTTTACCGATCAACCCCTCCGGCGGCCTCAAGGCCAAGGGCCATCCGATCGGCGCCACCGGGGTGTCGATGCACGCGCTAACAGCGATGCAGCTGACCGGCACTGCGGGCGACATGCAGATCAAAGACGCCAGACTGGGCGGCGTCTTTAATATGGGCGGTACCGCGGTCGCAAATTACGTGAGCATCCTGGAGCGGCTGAGATAAACTTCTTTCCTCGCCCTGCGCTGCTCATTCCGCCGGGACAGGCAAAGATACAAACTCCGCCTCCACGAACTCGGCGAAAAATCCGCCAAGCCGGTGCAGTTCTTCGAACGTGCCGGTTTCGACGATGCGGCCGTTGCGAAACACCAGAATACGCGTGGCGTTGCGGATCGTTGCAAGACGGTGCGCGATCACGAAGGTGGTGCGCCCTTTCATCACTTCGTCGAGCGCGAGAGTGACTTTCGTCTCGGTGACCGGATCGAGGGCGCTGGTCGCTTCGTCGAGGATGAGAATCGGTGGGTCCTTCAGCAGCGCGCGGGCAATCATCAGCCGCTGGCGCTCGCCGCCGGAGAGCAACCGGCCGCGCTCGCCGATATCGGCCGCAAAGCCGTCCGGCTTGCGTTCGATGAAGTCGAGCGCCTGCGCCCGCCGCGCCGCCGCCCGCAGGTCGGCCTCGCTTGCATCCGGTTTGCCGACACGCAGATTCTCGGCGATCGAACGGTTGAACAGCAGCGTTTCCTGAAACACCACCCCGATATTGTGACGCAGCGCCGTCAGCTTGAAATCGCGGATGTCGATGCCGTCGACCGAGATTGATCCCGATTGCGGATCGAAAGCGCGATGCAGTAGCGCCAGGGCGGTTGATTTGCCGCTGCCTGTCGGTCCGACGAGCGCGACGGTTTCGCCGGGCTGCGCCGTGAAGCTCAGATTCGACACCGCCGGTTGGCGGCCGTCGTAGGACAGCGACACGTTCTTGAATTCGACGCGGCCGCGCACACGTCCAGGATCGATGGCGTTGGGGCGGTCGCGCAATGCCGGCACAGTATCGAGTACCTCGAAGAATTCGATCAGCTTCGGGGCGTCGAGGAACATGCGATTCGCAAAGGTGACCGCCTGCTCGAGCCGGGCGATCAGCAGGCCCGAAATACTCATGAAGCTGACGATCTGGCCGATGGACGCGAGGCCGACGAGCTTGAGGTAGGTGCCGAATACCAGAATGATCAACATCGTGATCGTCGTGCCGGCGCGGGTCAGCACGGCGACGCCGGCCCACCACGTTAAAATCGGCAGTTGCGCGGCCAGAAGCGCGTTGACGAGATCGCGCAGGCCGGACACTTCACGATCGACCCGCGCGTAGCTCTGGACCAGCGCGACATTGCCGAGCGTGTCAGCCGCTGTCTCGGCCATCGCCGTATAATGTTGCTCGACCGTGCGCTGCAAACCGAACGCCTTGTGCACGACCAGCAGCGTCAACGCGGCAAATGCCCCGCACAAACCGAGCAGCGGCATTGCCAGCCGCCAGTTGAGCACGAGTGTGATCGGCAGCAGGACACCCACGAACACGAAGGCAGCGAGATATTCGCGGAAGAAGGTCAGCCAAAGCCACCACATCGTATAGGTGCCGCTCAGCATGACTTTCACTTGCCGGCCCGAATGGGCGGCGGTGTGGAAGGCCAGCGGCAGCTGCAGCACATGCTCGAAAAAGTCGGCCGTCACCATGTTGCGCCGTCGATGTGCCAGCCGGTCGGCAGACCAGGCGACCAGCGCCGCCGCGACAACGATGAACAGGCCCAGCCCGACCCACGTTCCGATCAGCGGCGCCAGCACGCTCGCGGCGGCCTCAAGGCCGGCCGGCAATGCTCCCGTCAACCGATCGATGATGCGGCCGAACAGGACCGGTTCGACGAATTGCGACACCGCCAACGCGACGTTGGCGATCGCCAGCGTGATTGCCAGGCGCGCCTCGGGCGCGAGCATTCCGAGAACGCGGCCATAAAGCCGAAGGAAAGACATGGTGTCCGACAGTTCAGCGCCGTTCCGGTTGAAATATGACTAACGGAGCGGCTGGCAAGGGTGCTGCAAGCGATGCTTGACGGCTGCGCTCAATCTCTGTATTTAACCATTAAGTTATTTAACTGGATGGTTTATGACGACCCTCGACGCCACCTTTTCCGCCCTCGCCGATCCGACCCGCCGCGCCATCCTGGCCCGGCTGGCGCTCGGCGAAACCTCGGTGATGGAGCTCGCCAAGCCATTCGCCATGAGCCTGCCGGCGGTATCGAAGCACCTGAAGGTGTTGGAGCGCGCCGGGCTGATCGCGCGCTCCCGCGAGGCGCAGTGGCGCCCCTGCCGCATCGAGCCGCGCGCATTGAAGGAAGTCGATGACTGGCTGGAACACTATCGCCGCTTTTACGACGAGAGTTTTGATCGCCTCGGCGACTATCTGAAAAAGCTGCAAGCGAAAGAACCCAAAGGCAAATCACCGAAAATCAGGAGTACCGAACATGGCCGCAAGAAATAATGTCGATACGGCCAGCGATCCGCGCGCCATCGTCGGAACGAGGGAATACGACGCGCCGCGCGATCTGGTGTTTTCCGCATTCACCGATCCGATCCATCTGGCGCAATGGTGGGGGCCGAACGGTTTTAAGACCACGACGCTGAGCTTCGACATGCGGCCGGGCGGCGTCTGGCGCTTCGTCATGCACGGTCCCGATGGACGCGATTATCAGAATCGTATCACCTACGAGGAAGTCGTACGGCCGGAGCGCATCGTCTATCGCCACGGCGGCGGCGACGACGTCGAGCCGGTACAGTTCCGGCAGACCATTACGTTCGAGGATCTCGGCGGACGCACCCGCATCGTCTGGCGTGGCGACTTCCCGAGCGCCAGTGAGCGCGATCGCCTCATCAAGGAATACGGCGCCGCCACCGGGCTGGCACAGACCATGGCGCGGCTTGCCGACTATGTGACGGAGCAGGCCTCACAACCCGCCGGTTCTGGAAATCCGTAGGAGGCCTCATGTCAAAGGTAAGTGTCAGTGCATTCTCACTATCGCTCGACGGCTTTGGCGCCGGGCCGAACCAAAGTCTGCAGAACCCGCTTGGCGAGAATGGGATGGCCCTGCACGAATGGGCGTTCAAGACCCGCACTTTCAGGACAATGTTCGGCCAGGACGGTGGAGAAACCGGCGTGGACGACCAATTCGCCATGCGAAGCTTCGAAAACGTCGGTGCGTGGATCTTGGGCCGAAACATGTTCGGTCCGATACGTGAGGCATGGCCGGATGAAAACTGGAAGGGCTGGTGGGGTGAAAATCCGCCGTATCACGTGCCGACTTTTGTGCTCACCCATCATCCACGTGATCCAATCGTCATGGCGGGCGGAACGACGTTTCATTTCATCACCGACGGAATCGAGTTTGCGTTGCGGCAGGCGCTGGACGCAGCCAAAGGCAGGGACGTCAGGATCGGCGGCGGCGTCTCGACGATCCAACAATTCCTGCGCGCTCGCCTGATTGATGAGATGCATCTCGCGGTCTCGCCGATTTTTCTCGGCCGCGGTGAAAATCTTTTCACCAAACTCGATCTGCGTTCTCTCGGCTACATCTGCATCGATCGAGTTTCAACACCGAGCGCAACGCACCTCATAATCGAAAAGCGGGGTGATGACACATCCCAAAAATGCCGCGATCCTGCGTGCTAGATTTAATTGAGGGGGTTGAGCAATTCAGCCAATCGGAACTTCACATCAGCAAACGAGGAGACCGCCATGCAAGTTCAACCTTACCTCAGCTACGAGGGCCGCTGCGACGAGGCGATCGAGTTCTACGAAAAAGCCGTCGGCGCCAAGATCGACATGCTCATGCGCTTCAAGGAAGTCGCCGGACCAGTCGATAGTCACACCGCAGAGCAAGGACAAGGTGATGCATGCCGCCGTCCACATCGGCGACACGCAAATCCTGATGTCGGACGGCCGCTGCACGGCGGGCCCAATTTCAACGGCATCGCGCTGGCGCTCAGCGCCCCGACCGATGCGGACGCGGAACGGATGTTCAATGCGCTCGCCGATGGCGGAAAGGTGAATATGCCGCTGACGAAGACATTCTTTTCGTCGCGGTTCGGCATGCTCGCCGACAAATTCGGTGTCGGCTGGATGGTGCTGGTCGCACACGACTGAGAGACACAAAACAGCGAAGTGGCGGAGTTGAAAGATGTTGGCTGAAAGCAAAACCGCGGATTTCGTCATTTCGCGCGTGTTTGATGCGCCGCGCGATCTGGTGTGGCAATGCTTCACCGATCCTGAGCGCATGAAGGAATGGTGGGGCCCGAAGGGCTGCACCATCGTCGCTTCGAACATGGATTTCCGTGTCGGCGGAACCTATCTCGGCGCGATGCGCGATCCCGGCGGCAACGTCATGTGGGGCAAGTTCGTCTATCGCGAGATTACCCCTCCGCAGCGGCTGGTCTGGGCGCATTCGTTCTCGAACGAGGCTGGCGGCATCACCCGTCATCCACTCAGCGCGACCTGGCCGCTTGAGCTGCTCACAACCGTCACGTTTGAGGAGCAGCCGGGCGGCAGGACCAAGGTCACGCTGGTCTGGGCGCCGCTCAACGCGACCGCCGAAGAGCGGCAAACCTTTGATGCGGCTCACGACAGCATGCGCGGCGGCTGGGGCGGCACGTTCGAGCGTCTCGACGCCTATCTGGCTTCCGCGAGATAGCCCCGTCGCGCACCCTCAGCAAAGGAGCTTCCGATGGCGAGTATCGGGCAAAAACTGACACCGTGTTTGTGGTTCGACACACAGGCCGAGGAAGCGGCAAATTTCTACATTTCCATCTTCGCCAATTCACGGATCAAACAGATCACCCGCTACGGAAACTCCGGCCAAGACAGGCACGGCAAAGAACCGGGCTCCGTCATGATGGTTGCATTCGAACTTGAGGGGCAGAGCTTCACCGCGCTCAACGGCGGGCCGCAATTCAAATTCAGCGAAGCGATCTCGTTCCAGGTCATGTGTGACACTCAGGACGAGATCGACCGCTTCTGGGAAAAACTCAGCGCGGGCGGTCAGGAAGGCCCGTGCGGCTGGCTCAAGGACAAATACGGATTGTCCTGGCAAATCGTGCCTTCAGCATTGCCGCAGCTGATCTCGCAGTCAGGCGGCGCCGCGCTCGATCGCGTCATGGGCGCCGTCATGAAGATGAAGAAGTTCGATATCGAAGCGCTCAAGCGGGCTCAAGCTGGCTAGTTGGCTAGTTGGCACGCAAAACGGGGTGAGCGGAAGCGCCCGCCCCTCCCCGGCATTGACTCGAAGGAATACATTGGCGTGATGGATGCGCCTCTGTCCGAGTTGCCGCCGTTCCAAGCACCCTACGCGCCGCCAGACGAAGAACTGGCCAAGACGTTTCTCGCCCGGTCGGCGCGCGATGACGTCGCCGAACGCCGCATCGATGTCCGCGCCAGGCGTCTCGTTGAAGCGATCCGCACCAAGGCGATCGGCCTCGGTGGCGTCGAAGATTTTCTCCATGCCTATTCGCTGTCGACCAAGGAAGGCCTCGCGCTCATGGTGCTGGCCGAAGCCTTGTTGCGCGTCCCCGATGCCGCTACGGCCGACCGGCTGATCGAGGACAAGCTCGCGGCCGGCCGCTGGCTCGACAGCGATGTCAAATCCACCGCTCTCCTGGTATCAGCTTCGGCGTGGACGCTCGGCGTCGCCGCCCGCATCATTCATCCGGGCGAGACGCCGGAAACGATCCTCGACACGGTGTTGCGCCGTCTCGGCCTGCCAGCGATGCGCGCGGCGACGCGCCAAGCGATGCGGCTGATCGGCTCGCATTTCGTGCTCGGGCAGACGATCGACGAGGCGCTTATCCGCGCGCGCAGCCACGCGGATTTCCGCTATTCGTTCGACATGCTCGGCGAAGGCGCGCGCACCGCGCCGGATGCCGAAAAGTATTTTGATGCCTATGCGGGCGCGATCGCGGCAATCGGCGCTCATGCAGGCAATGCCGCCCTGCCCGGCCGCCCCGGTATTTCCATAAAGCTGTCCGCGCTGCATCCGCGCTTCGAGGCGGTGTCGCGAGACCGCGTTCTCAAGGAGCTGACGCCGCGCGTGATCGCGCTTGCCCAGATGGCCAAATCGCACGATCTGCAATGCACCATCGACGCCGAAGAGGCGGACCGGCTTGAGTTGTCGCTCGAGGTGATCGGTCGCGTGCTGCGCGATCGTTCGCTCGACGGCTGGGATGGCTTCGGACTTGCGGTGCAGTCTTATCAGAAGCGCGCACTGAAGGTCATCGACTGGGTAGAGCAGGCAGCGATTGGGGTCAGCCGCCGACTTACGGTGCGTCTGGTCAAGGGCGCTTATTGGGACACCGAGATCAAGCGCACGCAGGAGCGCGGGCTAGCCGATTATCCGGTGTTCACCCGCAAGGCCATGACCGATCTTTGCTACATGGCGTGCGTCCGGCGCCTGCTCGCGGCGCGCAACAATGTGTTCCCGCAATTCGCCACCCACAATGCGCTCACTGTCGCCAGCGTGATCGAGGATGCGGGCGGCGTCGACGGCTACGAGTTTCAGCGCCTGCACGGCATGGGTGAGGCGCTCTACGACGCGCTGATCGCCGAGTTGCCGGACGTCGCCTGCCGCATCTACGCGCCGGTCGGTGGTCATCGCGATCTGCTCGCCTATCTGGTGCGGCGGCTTCTGGAGAACGGCGCCAACTCGTCTTTCGTCTCGGTCGCGGCAGACGCCAGCGTGCCGATCGAGCAGACCCTGCGCCGGCCACAGGATCGCATTGGCAGTGCCGAAGCCGCGCGCAATCGCAACATTCCTTTGCCGCGCGACCTCTACGCGCCGATCAGGCGCAACTCCGCAGGCGTCGAGTTCGGCGACCGCGCGGGCCTCGATGCGCTGGTCGCCGAGGCTCGCGCCGGCGCGGCGCTGCCGCCCGAGAGCGGCGCCGATCATCGATGGTACGGTGAGCCGCGGCACCGAGCGCATAGTGGTGTCGCCCATCGACGGCGAGCCAGTCGGCATCGTCAGCGATGCTGACGCCGCGACAGCAACGGCCGCGATGGCCGCGGCTACCGCCGGATTCCCGCGCTGGACGGCCACCTCAATCGGCGAGCGCGCCGCAATCCTTGAACGCGCGGCCGATTGCCTCGAAGCGCATCGCGGCGAATTGCTGGCTTTACTCCAAAATGAGGGCGGCAAGACACTCGACGACGCGCTCGCCGAATTTCGCGAAGCCACCGACTATTGCCGCTACTACGCGGCGCAGGCGCGTAGCGCGCTTGCCGAGCAGCAAATGCCGGGACCGACCGGCGAGAGCAACGTGCTGCGCTATCGCGGTCGCGGCGTATTCGTGTGCATCAGCCCGTGGAATTTTCCGCTCGCGATCTTTCTCGGACAAGTGACAGCCGCACTCGCCGCCGGCAATACCGTCGTCGCCAAGCCGGCCGAGCAGACGCCGCTCGTCGCCGCGCGCGCGATTGCACTGCTGCACGAAGCCGGCATTCCCGCAACGGCGCTCCATTTTGTTCCTGGGGACGGCAATGTCGGCGAGATTCTCGTCGCCGATCCGCGCGCCGCCGGTGTTGCCTTCACGGGCTCGACCGAAGTCGGACAGGTCATCAACCGCGCGCTCGCCGCCAAAAGCGGACCGATCGTACCGTTGATCGCCGAAACCGGCGGCATCAATGCCATGATCGTCGACGCCACCGCCTTGCCCGAGCAGGTCGTCGACGACGTGATCGCGTCGGCGTTCCGCTCCGCTGGCCAGCGCTGCTCGGCGCTGCGGCTTCTCTGCCTCCAGGAGGATATCGCTGCGCGTATCCTCGATATGCTGATCGGCGCCGCCCGCGAGCTGAAAGTTGGTGACCCGCGCGATCCGGCCACGCATATCGGCCCGGTGATCGACGCCGACGCCAAGGCAAAGCTCGACCGCTGGATTGCCGACATGGAGCGTGCGGATCGCGTGCGCTTTCGCCAGGACCGCGACCGGCCTCTCCCGGCCCGCGGCACCTACGTGGCCCCAACCATCATCGAGCTCGACGGGGCGGGCGACCTTAAGGAGGAGGTTTTTGGACCCGTCTTGCACGTCGTACGCTGGCGTGCGGATGACCTGGATGCTCTGCTCGACGGCATCGCCAGCAACGGCACCGCGCTCACCCTCGGCATCCACTCGCGCATCGACCTGACCGTCGAACGCATCGCGGCGCGGCTCCCAAACGGCAACGTCTACATCAACCGCAACATGATCGGCGCCGTGGTGGGCACCCAGCCGTTCGGCGGCGCTGCATTATCGGGGACCGGCCCCAAAGCCGGCGGTCCCAATTACCTCCGCCGCTTCGCCACCGAGCAGACCGTCACCATCAACACGGCGGCCGCCGGCGGCAATGCCGGGCTGCTCGCGCAGGACGAGTAAAGGCCGAAACGAACCCGTCCGCGGCCCATTAACACAATCGCGACAAGATCGCGTTATCTTGCTGTCCCCATGACTGATTCGGTCAACCGCCTCTATCAGGCTGCGCTGGACTGCCGGCACGACGACCCGTCGACGTCGCGTACCGCCCGGCTGTTGCGGTCCGGCCGCAACAAGATGGCCAAAAAGCTGGCCGAAGAGGCGGTCGAGGTGGTGATCGACGCCATGAATGGCGGCCGGGAAGCGGTCATTAGGGAAAGCGCCGACTTAATCTATAATCTCGTCGTGCTGTGGGTCGCGACCAACATCCGCCCGGACGACGTGTGGAAGGAGATGGACCGGCGCGAGCGGCTCCTCGGCATCGCCGAAAAAGTGCCCAAGAAGCTGATCGAAGATTCCGGCCGCCGGAAGATCGTTGTTCTCGAAGGCCGCCGCGTCCGCAAGCGGCGTTGACCTGTCCCCCTTTCTCTCGTTCTTTGGCTGCGCATGCTCGACCACGCCCTGTCGGTGCTCGTGTCCTATGTGGTTGCGGTCATTTCGACCGCCGGATACCTCGGCGTCGCAGGGCTGATGGCGATCGAGTCCGCCTGTATTCCCCTACCGTCCGAAATCATCATGCCGTTTGCCGGATATCTGGTGTCGGTCGGCCGCTTCAGCCTGATCGGCGCCGCGACTGCGGGTGCGATCGGCTGCAATATCGGCTCAACCATCGCCTATCTGGTGGCCGCCTACGGCGGACGCGCGGCGTTCGAGCGCTGGGGCCGCTATGTGCTGGTGCGCCATGAAGAGCTCGATCGCGCCGAAAAGTTCTTCGCCCAGTACGGTGCCGCCACAGTATTCATCGGCCGGCTCCTGCCGGTGATCCGCACTTTCATCTCCTTCCCCGCGGGACTGGCGCGGATGCCGATGCTGAAATTCCAGATCTATTCGTTCATCGGTTCGTGGCCGTGGTGTTTTGTGCTGGCCTATGTGGGCATGGTCCTGGGCGCCCGCTGGGACAGCGATCCGACGCTGCGTCGCCTATTCCACGAATTCGATGCGGTTATCGTCGCCGTCGTTGCGGCCGGTTGTGCGTGGTTCGTCTGGTCGCGCTGGCGCGAGGTTCGCCGGCCACGATAACGGCCTCGAAAGGCCTGGTTCGCGCACTTTCCGGCCGGACCAGTGCGCCAATTGTGTCCTTGCCGCTGCCCAAATTGGCCGCCACAATCGCTGCGGGCTGGCTGGCGACAGGGACAGCATCGGCAACGCGTGATGACCATATCTGCATATCCGCGCCGGCATGGCGCGCTGGCGATGACGTGGCTCCTCGCCGCGTCGCTGTCGCTGGCCGGAATGGCCTTCGCCCAAACTCCGGCGCCCAACGGCGCGGCTGCCGTTCCGGCTACCCCGACCCAGCCCGCGCCCGCACCACAGGCTCCTGCGTCGCAGCCGCGCGGCACGTTTCCGGCGCAGCCGCCGCCCGCCGCCGGGCAGGCGGGTTTCATCTACGAATTCGGCCGCTGGTGGGACAGCACCCATACCGGCGCCAACGACGCCGCCGCGGCGACGCAGGATGCGCTCAAACACGCCGCCGAAGCCACCAAGGAGGCGGCGACCGCGCTAATCCGCATACCGACCGGACGCTTCATCGAAGTTCACCAGCGCTGTGCGCTCGCTCCCAACGGCGCACCGGACTGCCGCTCGGCGGCGGAGAATGTCTGCCGCGCCAAGGGCTTCCAGGACGGCAACCCGGTCAACGTCCAGTCATCGCAAAACTGCCCGCCCGCCGTGTGGATGTCCGGCCGCGAACCCCACGCGGGCGAATGTCCGCAGGAAACCGTCGTCCTGATGGTTGCCTGCCGCTGAGCCGACGGACTTTCGATTAGGCGCATGCTTGACGAGTTCGCGGCTAGGTGGGCGAATATTGAATTCGCTCTACCAGGAAAGGCGCTCTCCTCATGATGTCCGATGCCGATCGCAACAAGGCCGCCGATATTCTCCTGACGGCCGAAAAGGAGCGCAAACAGGCGGTCCAGCTCTCCAAAACGTGGCCGGGCATTACGATGGAGGACGCCTATGCGATCTCCACCGAAGTGGCGAACCGCAAAATCGCCGCCGGCGCCAAGCTGATCGGCCACAAGGTTGGCCTGACCTCAAAGGCGATGCAGCGCTCATCGCAGATCGACGAGCCGGATTACGGTCACCTGCTCGACAACATGATGATCGCAGACGGCGCGCGTGTGCCGCATGAGAATTTCTGTCTGCCGCGCGTCGAGGTCGAACTGGCCTTTGTCCTCGGCAAGACGCTGCGCGGACCGGGCATAGGCCTGACCGATGTACTGCGCGCCACCGAATATGTCGTGCCCGCCATCGAAATCGTCGACGCGCGCCTGCAAGACCCGCGCAAGATTTTCGACACCGTCTCCGACAATGGCGCCGCCGCCGGCATCGCGGTCGGCGGACGGCCGGTCGGACCGCTCGAAGTCGATCTGCGTTGGGTTGGCGGCATCATGTATCGCAATTCCGAGATCGAGGAGACCGGCGTCGCTGCCGGCGTGCTCGGCCACCCGGCGCTCGGCGTGGCGTGGCTTGCGAACAAGCTCGGCCAGCACGGCGTGACGCTCGAGCCGGGTCACCTCATCCTTGCCGGCTCCTTCACGCGCGTCGTGTTCGCGCGCAAGGGCGATACGTTGCACGCCGATTTCGGCCAGCTCGGCGGAATTGCAATTCAGTTCGTGTGATACGCGAACGGCGCAGCGCGCCGTCCAATGCGAGCGTCTCGTGATGTCGCGGGTATCCATACGCTGGATCGTTGCCGCCGCCGCAATCGTGCTGTCGGCGAGCGTGCTGCATGCCGCGCTGCCGTCTCCGACGGCGCCGGGCGTCGCGGGCGCCACGTCGGTTGCCGGTCAATTGCTGATCGCGACACCGGTGCTGAGCGGTCCACCATTTGCACACGCTGTCATCCTGGTGGCTCAGCACGACGCAAACGGTGCGCTTGGCATCGTCATCAATCAGCCGCTGGGCGAGCGGCCGATCGCCGATCTGCTGCAAGCGGCCGGCGCGAACGCGAACGCCGTAAAAGGAAGTGTCCAGCTCTATTTCGGGGGGCCGGTGGATCCGCTGCTTGGTTTTGTCGTGCACAGCGCCGAGTATCACGGCCAGAACACTCTCGACATTGACGGCCGGGTCGCGCTGTCGAGTGGCGTTCTAATCCTGCGAGATATCGGTCTTGGCAAAGGCCCGCGGCGAAGCCTGGTGGCATTCGGTTATGCCGGCTGGGCGCCAATGCAGCTCGACAACGAATTGCGGCAAGGCGCCTGGGACGTCGTGCCCGAGGATCCGGCTCTGGTGTTTGACGACGACCGGACCAAGGTTTGGAGCGACGCGATGGCGCGCTATAAGCCGAACTGAGCCGCCACTGCACCTCCGCGGCACCACCAGGACTCTCGCATGACCGAGCTGCATGGCGTCTTTCCCTACCTGGTGTCGCCCGTCGATGAGACTGGCCGCGTTAAAGGCGAGGTGCTTGCGCGGCTTGCGAGCGATCTCATCGCTGCCGGCGTGCACGGACTGACGCCGCTCGGCTCGACCGGGGAGTTCGCTTACCTCAATACTGCTCAGCGCACCGACATCGTGCGCACGACCATCGAAGCGGCTGCCGGCCGCGTCCCGGTCATTGCCGGCGTGGCATCGACCTCGACACCCGACGCGATCGCGCAGGCGCGTCATTATTCTGAAGTCGGCGCCGACGGCATTCTGGCGATCCTCGAGTTGTATTTTCCCCTCGCCGATGCCCAGGTCGAAGCCTATTTCCGGGCCATCGCCGACGCGGTCGACATTCCGGTCGTGCTCTATACCAACCCGCAATTCCAGCGCAGCGATCTGTCGCTCGACGTGATCGCGCGGTTGAGCGAGCATCCGCGCATTCGCTACATCAAGGATGCTTCGACAAATACGGGGCGACTGCTTTCCATCATGAACCGCAGCGCGAAGCTGAAAGTCTTTTCGGCTTCGGCGCACATTCCGGCCGCGGTCATGCTGATCGGCGGTGTCGGCTGGATGGCGGGTCCCGCCTGCGTCATTCCGCGGCAGAGTGTGCGACTGTATGAACTGTGCCGCGCTGGACAGTGGCCGCAGGCAATGGAACTGCAGCGCGCGCTGTGGCGGATCAACGAAATCTTCGCGCGCTTCAATCTCGCGGCCTGCATCAAGGCGGCACTGACCCTGCAGGGCTACGACGTCGGCGATCCGATCGCGCCGCAACGACCGCTCGGTGCCGAAGAACGCCGGGTCGTCGCCGCGGCGCTCGACGCAGTTGCCGCAGCCGGCGAGGTGATTCCGGCCTGAGCCGTCGATCGATTCACCAAGCAATTGTTAATTTCACCCAACCCATTCTTAACGCTTCCTTGCTAAGGCTGCCGCTCATTTCGCGCCGACGGCGGCGCAGAGGTCGTTGTGGCATCGATCGGTTCCGAACAGGCGTCGCGTTCGCGTCTTTTGCTGTGGCCGTCCCGGTTCAGCGTGGCCGGCGCCGTCGAGTGGGTACGCGTCGTCCTGACCGACGGCAGCGACTTTTCGCTGGCGCGGCGGCTCGCCGGCGCCGCATTTCTCATTCGCGTGGCCGGCGCGGTGCTGGCGTTCGTCTCGCAGATCGCACTGGCGCGCTGGCTCGGCAGCTTCGAGTTCGGCGTCTACGTCTATGTGTGGACCTGGGTACTGCTGATCTGCGGCATGGTCGATCTCGGGCTCGGCTCGGCCGCGCAGCGCCTGATTCCCGAATATATCGAACATCGGCACTTCGCGTTGCTGCGCGGATTTCTCCGCGGCAGCATGTGGCTGGCATCATTCATTGCGACGGCGGTTGGCGTTGGTGCCGCGCTTATCGTCTATGGTCTGTCGTCGCATATCGATCAAAGCATGATGTGGCCGCTTTACATCGCTTGCGCCGTGCTGCCGATCTGCGGGCTTGGGCAAGTCGCAAGCGGCGTCGCTCGCTCTTATGGCTGGGTGAATCTCGGGTTGAGCCCGACTTACGTTCTGCGGCAAATTCTGTTGCTGGCGCTGCTCGGCGTTGCCTTCGTGGTCGGCTTGCCGATGAACGCCGCGACTGCGACGCTGACCGCCGCGGCCGCGTGGTGGGCCGTGACGTTCGGTCAATGGGCGGTGCTTGAACGGCGGCTGCGAAAGTAGTCGAGCCCGGCCCCAAGGCCTACGCAGTGCGCTCGTGGCTATCCGTCTCGACACCCATCTTCGTGGTCGAGGCGTTTTTTCTTCTGCTCACTTATGCGGACGTGCTGGTGCTGCAGATTTTCCGCTCACCCAGCGAAGTCGGCATCTACTACGCTGCGTCGAAGACCATGGCGCTGGTCGCTTTCATCTATTTCTCCGTGGCACAGACGCTGGCGCATAAATTCGCCGAATATCACGTCACCGGCGACCGCAACCGGCTCACCGATTTTCTCGCCATTGCGGTGCGCATGACGTTCTGGCCATCGCTTGCAGCGATCTTGGCGCTGCTGGCGCTTGGCGAGCCGATGCTGCGGATGTTCGGCCGGGAATTCACATCGGGCTATTATCTGATGTTCATTCTCGCCATCGGGCTTTTGGCCCGCGCCTCCGTCGGTCCGGCGGAGCGCGTGCTTAACATGCTCGGCGAAAGGCGGAGCTGCGCCGTCATCTATGGCGGAGCGTTCGCGATCAACATCGGGCTGTGTTTTATTCTCATTCCGCATCTCGGCGCCACCGGCGCCGCCATTGCCAATGCGATCACGCTGATCTGCGAGTCGGCCTGCCTGTTCCTGGTCGCCAAACAGCAGCTGGCGCTGCACTGCTTTATTTTCGGCGGACGCAACGGTCATTGAGGCGCGGTCATGACGGTTCATGCGCCGACTGATCTCGCGCCGCATGTGCTGGACACGGCAACCGCCATCGCCAGCGCGCGCCGCGCTACGGTCGCCGATCGCTACGCCGCCGATTCGCTTATCGTCGAATGGCTCGATCTGACGCAGCTCGATGCTATCATCGACGATTGGCGCGATCCTAGCGGCACGCACGCTGGTCCCGAACGCATTTTACGAGCCCGCTTTCGCGCTCGCCGCCGCGCCCCGTTCGGGCATGGCGCGGGCGCATTGCTGGTCTGGTCGGGATCGCTGCCGCGCAAACTGCTGGGCCTGTTTCCATCGCAAATCGTGAAACGCCGCTACGGGCTGAAGCTGGTCCTCCTGGTCGGCTGGACGCATCCTTACGCGCCGCTCGGCACGCCGCTTGTCGACCGCGAAGCGGCCGAGCCGGTCATCGCCGCATGGCTCGGGCACCTCGCTGAAAACACAGCACTCCCGGGGCTCGTGCTGCTGCCATTCATGCCGGAGCAAGGTCCATTCGCCGCTGCGCTCGACGCAATCCTGCGACGCACACAAATGCCGTCGGCGCAGTTCAATCCCCATACGCGCGCGCTGTTGGAGCCGAGCGCTGCACGATCGAGTTATCTCGAGCACGCACTAGGCGGCCGCAAGTATCGCGAACTGCGCCGCACCGTGCGCCGCCTCGGTGAGGCAGGCACCTTGTCATACACCACAGTGACCGAGCCCGATGCGGTCGCCGCCGCGCTGGAAGATTTCTTTGTGCTCGAAGCCAGCGGCTGGAAGGGCAAGGCGGGGACAGCGGCCGCGTGCGACCAGAACATCGTTGATTTCGTCAGATCGGCAGTCACGGGCCTCGCCGCTGAGAACAAGGTCGCCATCGACCGCCTTGTCCTCGACGGTCAGCCGGTCGCCTCCGGCATCACGCTCCGCAGCGGCGACACTGCCTGGTTCTGGAAGATTGCCTATGACGAAACTCTGGCCCGCCACTCGCCGGGCGTCACGCTGATTTCGCTGGTGACCGAACGACTTGCGGCAGATACGATGATTGTCTGCGCCGATTCCTGCGCAACGGCCGATCATGCTGTGATCAATCGCACCTGGAGCGAGCGGCTGGCCCTGCACGATCTCTTGATCGCGGTACGCCCGCAGGCGCATTTCACAAGGGCCGTACAGCTTGAGCGGTTGCGGAACGAGACCATCGCCGCCGCCAAGCGCCTGCGCGGATTGCTGCGCCGATCGATCCCACAACGTTGACTTTCGCTGCCGTTTGCCGCGTAGGATCGGGCGCGGGGAGTAAAAATGTCCGACCCAATCACCATTCGCATGGGCGGCTACGGGCCGCCGACAACGTCATTCTCGCGCGCGCTCAAGCTCGTCGGCGATACGCTAGAGCAGAAGTTCGGCGATCGCGTCAGCATCAAATACGTCTGGAATATCATGGATTTTGGCTATCGAGGCCGAGGAAATCCTGTGGCTCGTCGAGGATGGCGTGCTGACGCTCGGCTACCAGTCGTCGAGTTATCTCACCGACCGCGTATCAGAACTCGGCTTCGTCGATCTGCCGTTCCTGTTTGAACGCCGGGACGCAGCGCGCGCGGCGATGGACGGTGCTCTGGGGCGCTTCCTCGCCGCCAAGATCGAGCAGCGTGTCAATTATCGTATCCTCGGGTGGTTCGAGAACGGCTTCCGTCACATCTCCAACCGGCTGCGGCCAATCCATACGCCGGCCGATCTGAAAGGCATGCGCATCCGCGTGCTGCCGAGCGAGGTGCAGGCCAGGACGTTCGAGCTCCTTGGCGCCATCCCGGTGCGCTGCGATCTCACCGAAGCTATCGCCGGCATCAAAGCCGGCACGCTCGACGCGCAGGAGAATCCGTTCGCCAACACCGTCACCTATGGTGTGCACAAATTCCATCGCTTTCATACCGTGACCAATCATTTCTACATTTCGCGCCCGATTTTTTTGCACCGGCCGAGCTTCGAGGCTTGGCCGCCGGACCTGCAAGACGCCATGCGCGAAGCAATCGCCCGCGCCGTCGCGTTCCAGCGCGAGCTCGCCATCGAGGAGGACGCGCAAGCGCGCACCGCAATCCTCGCAGAAGGTTGTGAGATCGCTGAGCTAAGCGTGGCCGAACACGCCCAATTCCGCACGGCGGTCAGGCCTCTGCTGGAGGAGGCCCGCGGCACCTACGGCAGCGAGATGTTCGGGCTGATCTAGGTCTAGGCCTCACGCATTGCGCTACGGCGCCAACGGGTTGGAAAATCCGGCGACGAGCTTGACGAGTTCGGCCTGACGCGCGGTTCCGGTCTTCTGGTAAGCCCGACCAAGATGAGTTTTGACCGTAGTCTCGGCAATTCCGAGCGCCACGGCAACTTCGGGAACTCCGCCGACTTCGACAATGGCAAGCAGGACGCGCAGCTCCATCGGTGTCAGCTTGAAGGTTTTGCCAATCACTTCCGGCGGCGAGGGCCGTATCCAGCGCTGCCTTGTGCACGAACAGAGCGGCAGCCGCGGAATAATTCGTGCCGGCCCGGCGCCGGGCGCCCGATGTCAGCGGCAGCACATGAGCGACATGGCGTTCGCCATCGCGCGCCACAAGCGGCACCGCCACGGCCTTTACGCCGATTGCGCCGTCGCCGACATCCGACATCGCGAATGCATCCGCCAATGTGCGGTCCGCGCCGGGATCGTTGGCCGCCAAGCGCCCGCCCTCGGCGCGCAATACACCCGCCGCGCTCAGCATCGTGTGCCCTGCCGTATTCGGATGAACAATGCGACCGCCGGCATCGACCAGAAACATTCCGGCACCGATGCCGTCGAGCGTGTCGGCGAGCGTCGCAGCTTCTGCTTTTTTGAGATCGATCAGATTGCCGATCAGCAGCGCGCGACGAAAGTGCGGTACGAGCAGGTGCATGCGCCGCCGCGCTCCGTCGTCGAACAGGCCGTGGCGTTCGTGGCGAAACACGCCGAGAAATGCCATGCTGGTCGCGGTCTTGTCGAGCAAGGCCAATGCGGCGTCGACAAGCTGCTGCGGTCGCGCCCATTCCTTATAAAATCGCGTCTCTTTGAATTCGGCGTATGCAATCACATCGGACGTGCAGACTGCTTCGCCAATTTCAGCAAAGAACTGTCCTGTCGTGCACGGGTCGAGCTTGATGTATTTTTCAAAATAGAGCTGGCGATAATGGGGATCGATCGCGTGATCCTCGTAATAGGTGTCGCCGCGCTTGGCGACTGCATCCTTCCAGGCGAGCGACGCGGCATGGCCACCAACAAACCGCTTGGTTCTGGCCAGCACATCTCGCCACAGTGCCGGATCGAGTGCTGCATCGTAGACATCGCCGATCAGCGCACTGAGTTCGGTCGAGTCGTCCATCGGTTCGAGTCCTCACGACCTGTGATTATCGGCCGAAGATGGCGTCAGGCACGTAATCTCTACTCAAACCCAAGTCCGCGCGGTCTCGGCGTCGAGAGCCGCATCATATATGTCGCCGATAATGTGCAGAGAGCCGCTCGGCCTCGCCCACAGCCGCACCAAAGTTCCAAAGCCTCTATGCCAGCTTATTGCCGCAGTGGCGGCTCTGCAACCGCGGCTCGCCGCGATTGGACAGCCCGATCTAATCGTGCCGCACCCGCATCCGCTGTCCGATCACCACGGTCGCGACGACGGCCGCGGCGTAAGCCAGTGTCGTCAGCCGGATCGGCTCGCCATTGACTGGCGCGGCGAGCAGAACGATCACGAACGGCTGCAGCAACATGAGTTGCCCGACGCGAGCCACGCCGATGATCGCCATCGCTGCGTTGAACACGAAAAATGCGAAGAACTGGCTGACAAAACTCACATAGGCGAGCCCCGCCCAAGCCGCCGGCGGCGCAGCCGCAAGATCGTGCGGCCATAGTGCGAATGCCGAGAGCGCCGATAAGGGCAGAAAGGCCGTCACCTGCCACGACACCACCTCCCAGCCCGGCATCTTCATGCTCAGGCGGCCCGATAACGCATATCCGAATGCGCCCAAGAGCACGGTGCCAAGCAGATAGACATCGCCGATCGCGAAGCTGCGCGCCTCGCTTCCGCTCAACACAAAGGCAATGACAATCGCCGCACCGGCGAGGCTTGCGACCCAGAAGCCCACGCTTGGACGTTCGCGCGCAACGATGGCGGCCGCGCCCGCAGTGGCGAGCGGCATGATGCCAAGCACCACGCCGCCATGTGCGGCGGGCACGCTCACCATCGCCAACGCAGTGAACACCGGAAAGCCGACGATGGTGCAGAAGCCGCCGAGCATGATCGTGCCCCACGCGGCGCGGGGCGGCAACGGCCGGTGCAGCACAAGCAGCAGGATGACGCCGGCGCAGCCGGCGAGCGCCGCCCGTGCCGCTGTCAGAAACAGGGGATCGATGGCGGCGACCGTGAGCCGGGTCGCCGGCAGGGTGCCGGCGAACAGGCAGACGCCGGCCAGGCCAAGCGCCAGCCCGAATTTCTTGCTGTGTTCGATCATTATCCCGGCGAGTATTTACGAACCTGGCATGTCCCTACGGCCAGGGCTTTGGGCACGCAACTCTCTATTGTCGAAACATCGTCGTCACGCTGCCAAGGCTGCTCTATAACGCGAGGAATTAGCTATCGAATCGGTGAGCGCATGGCATTTCGCCTTCCACCGCTGAGCTCGCTTCGCGTGTTCGAGGCCGCCGCCCGCCACAACAGCTTTCGCAAGGCGGCCGACGAACTCAATCTCACCGCGAGCGCGGTCAGCCATGGCATCCAGACGCTGGAGAACTGGCTCGGCGTCGAACTGTTTCATCGCGGGCCACGTGGCCTGCAACTGACCGACGCCGGCAAACGGTACGCGCCGATGGTCAACGAGGCGCTCGGTGTGCTCGCCAAGGCGACTGAGCAATTGCCTGGGCGCAAGGCCACCGGGACGCTGTCGATCTCGAGCGCGCCCACATTCGCTCACAGGATACTGCTGCCGCGGCTCCCGCTATTTTCCGCGCAATGTCCCGGCCTCCGCATCACCATCGATACCTCACAGCGATTCGTCGATCTCGCGCTCGATGACGTCGACGTCGCCATCCGTTTTGCCTCGATCAAGCAACCTGAGCCGAATTGGACCCTGCTGGCGACGGAAACGCTTACTCCGGTCTGCAGTCCTGCGATGAAAAAACAGCTTGGCGGAGCCGAGGACGTAACCGTGCTGTCGCGCATACCGCTGATCCACGTCACCGCGGCTTCGACCGATTGGGCGCACTGGTTTACGGAAAACGGGTTAGAGGTCCCGCCCTCGATCAGCGATGGCCTTCGGGTCGACAACATTCAGATGGCGTTCGATGCGGCGATCCGCGGCCTCGGCGCCGTGCTGGGACGTTCGCCGCTTGTTGACGACGATCTCGCGAGTGGGCGCTTGGCGTCGCTGCCCGGACGTACGGTCTCGAGCGGCAATGCCTATTGGCTGGTGACGGCTCAGACCGACTTTCAGAAGCCCGAGGTCAAGCAGTTCCGGCGTTGGCTGCTGTCCGAATTTCAGGACAGTAGCACGCAAAAGCACGCAAAAGAATCGTCTGCAAAATCGCGGTCAGCGCACCGCAGCAAGCGCTGACTTCACCCGCGAATAAAATTCACCTCCCGATGAAAAAGCCGCGCGTGCGCCGGCGCCGCGGCGGCGCTCTATCTTTTCGATGCAATTGGAATTCGATGGCCCACGCCGGCGCTGCGATGGTCGCTTGCGGCCGCCTGGCGAACTCCTCTTACGCTCTCGCGCGGAAGGCGCGGATATTCGTGTCACGGTGCGTGACGGCCCGTTGACCGCATCCGAGTGGAGCCTGATGCGTACCTTTTTGCGGCGAACCCATCGCGACGATCTGCGCCGGCGTTTTGGGCATCCGTTCGATATCGACGACGAAACCACAGCGCGCCGATTCTTCGATATCAAAGCCGGTAGCGGCGAGATCTCCTGGGTGACGGACGCGGCGGGAACAATCGCCGGCGTCGCCCACCGTGTCATGATTTCGCCGGCCGAGGCGGAAATTGCCGTGCTGGTGCGATCCGATTGCCAGCGGCGCGGCGTCGGAGAATTCCTGATCAGGGCGCTGTTGCGACGCGCGGCGCGGCAGCACCTCAAAACGCTTTACGCCATCGTCCAGCGCGACAATCGCGCGGTGCTGCAGCTTGCGGCCAAGATCGGCTACAGGTGCCGCTCGTCGGCTGCGCTGACGGTCGAGCTGGCCTTCGATATCAGCCGAAGCAGGCGATGAAGCCGGTCCGCACCATCTCGAAAAACAGTGTCGTGCAAAAATAGGCCCACAGCGCGACGGCGCCGGAAAGCGCAGTCACGGTGCCAGCGGCGATGACAAAGAGCGGCAGAAGCGATGCCTCTGCCGCCTTATCGTCTCTCGTCTTCATGCCTCATCGCGTCCGGTGCGTAAGCCGGCGGCCGGCTAGGCCGGTACTGGCGCCGTTCGAACCACCGGCTGCTCCTTGATCGGCATGTTGATCAGTCCCGACATGATGCCGAGCAGGATCGAAAGCCACCACACCGGCGTGTACGAGCCGAACCGGTCGTAGACGAGACCGCCCAGCCAGGCGCCGAGAAAACCGCCGACCTGATGGCTAAAAAACGCGAACCCGGCCAGCGTGCCGAGCCAGCGTGTACCGAACATAACGGTGATAATGCCGTTGGTCGGCGGCACGACCGACAGCCAGATCAGCCCCATCACAACGCCGAACGCGATACAGGTGAATGGCGTCACCGGGAACGAGATGAAGGCGAAGATCGCAACGGCGCGCATGAAATAATTGAACGACAGCAGGTGCCGTTTCGGCATCCGGTCGGACAGGAAGCCATAAAGCACCGATCCGGCGATGTTGAACAACCCGATGGTCGCCAACGTCCAGCCGCCGACCTGCGCCGATAGGCCGCGATCGACCAGATACGCTGGCAAGTGCACCGTGATAAATGCGAGCTGGAAGCCACAGGTAAAAAAGCCGATCACCAGCAGGACGTAGGAACGGTGGCCAAACGCTTCGGACAGCGCCTGCCGCAACGATTGCTGCTTGGCTCCTTGCACGTCCTCGGCGGGTTTCGGCGTCATCAGGGCGAGTGACAACGGCAACACGGCCAGCATGGTGACGGCAAACATCATCAAAGTCTGTTGCCAGCCAAACGAGTTGATCAGGCCAACCGACAGCGGCGAATAAAGGAATTGCCCGAACGACGCCGCCGCCGTGCCGAGACCGAAGGAGAGCGAGCGCCAGTGCGGCGGCACCAGCTTGGCGAACGTCGCCAGAATCATCATGAACGACGTGCCGGAAAGTCCGAAGCCAATCAGCAGGCCGGCCGAAAGATCGAGCGCCGGGGCGCCGGTCGCGTGCGCCATCAGCGCAAGCCCCGCTGCGAACATGAGGCCGCCGACGCACATGACGCGAGCCGCGCCGTATCGATCGGCAATGATGCCGGCGAGTGGTTGACCGACGCCCCACAGCAAATTCTGCAGCGCCAGCGCAAACGCGAACACGTCGCGGCCCCAATGATTGGCAAATGACATCGGGGTGAGGAAGAAGCCGAGCGATGAACGCGGCCCGAACGAGATCAGAGAGATCAGGCAGCCACAGCCGACGATGAACAGCGGCGAACGCCAACTCCCTGCGGCTCGTCTGGTGCCGGATGACGAAGTTTCGGGTTGAACAGAAATACTTGTCATGTTTTGCCTCGTGCCAAATGGTCGAGAAAGGCACGGACCGTAATCTGGCGAGGCGCCGGCGCGTGAATGAATAATTCTAATCCGGCGAACAGTTTTTATCGCGCATGGCCGGCAATGGCTGTTCTGCTAAAGGATACACTGTATCCCTTCGAGTATGAGGCATGAGCAATACAAACAAACCTTCCAGGTCGACGCCGAGCATCGAATTCTGGTTCGAGTTCGGCAGTAATTACAGTTACCTCAGCGTGATGCGGATCGAGGATGAAGCGCGCACGTATGGTGTTCGCATCATCTGGAAGCCGTTCTTGCTCGGACCGATCTTTCGCGCGCTTGGCATGGAGAATTCGCCGTTCGTGCTGCAAAAGGAGAAAGGAGCCTATGTGTGGCAGGACATGGCGCGGCTGTGCCGCAAGTACGGGCTGCAGTGGACGAAGCCCACGGTGTTTCCGCGATCCGGCGTGCTGCCGGCGCGCATCGCACTCCTGGGCGCAGAGGAAACATGGATGGGCGCCTTCTGCCGCAACGTGATGGAGCGTAATTTCGCCCACGACTGGGACATCAACGAATCCGACAGCATGGCCGAGGTCTTGACCGGGCTACGCCTTCCCGCCGTGGAGCTTCTGGCACGCGCGCATAGCGAGCCGGTCAAGATGCTTTTGCGCGAGCAGACCGAGCGCGCTCGCGCCCGAGGCATCTTCGGTGCGCCGACATTCTTCGTCGGCGACGAAATGTTCTGGGGCAACGACCGGCTCGACGATGCTCTGACCTTTGCGGCGCAGTGCGGAGCCAACCGTCGCAGCGCGCGGCCGTAACCTACCGTCAGCGCTCGGCGCGGCGCTCCTCATCGCGCTTGGCGAGGATCAGCGACCAAAACACCTTGTATTTCGACTTCGGCGCGTACACCGCCGCAATGCCCATTTTGGTCACCGCCGGATTGAGCATGTTGGAGCGGTGCTCCGGCGACGCGCGCCAGCCGGAAAATGCTTCCGCCAGCGTATCGTAGCCGGCAGCGATATTCTCGACCGCGACCGAGGCGTCGAAGCTCGATTGCTGGATGCGCTGCTGGAACGGCCGCCAGACACTGTGATCGAGTTTGTCGCGCTGCGCCATGGCGCGTGCCTGCTGCTCCGCCAGCTTCATCAACTCCGGATCGATGCTCACCGGCCCAAGACCATTATTGGTGCGATAGGTGGAGATCACGGCCTGCGCCGCCTCCACATTGAGCTTGGCGTCGGCCGTCGCCAGGGGTTCGTTGAAACCTGGCAGGGTCGCGATCGGATTGTTGTTGCCGGCACAGCCCCCGAGCACCACAGCTATAAGAAGGCCGCAGCCGATGGCCGCAGCCGGTCGCCGGTTCATGGATCAGTCCCCCGTCGTCCGGACAATGCCGGCACGAAAGTGTCGGAAGCATGAAGTCACCGTCGGATCGCCCCCGTGCTCAGCATTGGGTAAGGATTCGTTCACCAATCCTTAACTGCAAAAAAACAGGTTGGCGAATACCTTGCATCGATTCAATTCGATTGCCGGTGCGATGCCTTCTGCTGCGAGTTGATCGAAGCTGAGCCGCCACTGGGGTCCGGTCGCTGCGGCGGGCGGCCTGGGATTTGCCGCGGGTGCCGGCAGCATTGTGCTGTTCGGGCGCGACTGGCTTGTGCACGCGCTGACGCAGGCGTCCGGGCAAGCCGCCGCACTTGCCGTGGGGGCAACACTGGCGTGCGTCACGATGAGCCTCGCCGCCATTTTGACCGTCATGCGGGTACGCGCCCAGTACCGCTCGGTCCGCTCCGCACTCAACAGCATGACGCAAGGTCTGTGCATGTTCGACAGTGCCGCGCGTCTCGTGCTCTGCAACGAACGCTACATCGAGATGTACGGCTTGCGCCGCGAACAGGTGAGGCGCAACACGCCGCTGCGACAGCTCCTCGTGGAGCGCACCGCAGCCGGCACATTCACCGGCGATCCCGACGCCTATGTGGCCGAATGCCTCAAACAGGTCGCCGAAGGCCGCACCGAAACCAAAACGGCGGCGATCAAGGACGGCCGTATCGTGTCCCTGGTGAGCGGCCCGATGGCAGGCGGCGGCTGGCTCGCGACGCACACCGACGTGACCGATCAATTGTCGGCCGAAAAGGAGCGCGACGCGCTGCGCCAGCGCGAAGAACGGCGCCGCGCCATCGACTCGGCGATTTCGTCGTTCCGAGCGCGGGTCGAAAGCATGCTCAATTCCGTGCGTCAGAGCGCAACGGCGATGAAAGCCGCGGCCAAGACGCTGCTCGCCACGTCCGACCATACGCTGCAACGCACCGAGGGCGCGGTGCAGGGCTCCAACGAAGCCTCCGCCAACGTCGAAACCGCCGCCACCGCCGCGGCCGAGCTGTCGAGTTCGATTCGCGAGATCAGCCGGCAGCTCAATCAGGCGAGCGACGTCGTGCGCAGCGCGGCAGCCGACGCCAACGCCACCAACGACGACATCGCGGCGCTCGCCCAGGTCGCCGGCAAGATTGGCGACGTGGTCAAGCTCATTCAGGACATCGCCGGCCAGACCAATCTGCTGGCGCTTAACGCCACCATCGAGGCGGCGCGCGCCGGCGAGGCCGGTCGCGGCTTCGCGGTGGTCGCCTCCGAAGTCAAATCGCTCGCCGTGCAGACCGCGAAGGCCACCGAGGAAATCACTCGCGAAATTCTTTCGGTGCAGAGCTCGACCAGCAACGCTGTGGCGGCGATCCGCGCCATCACCCAGCGCATGCAGGACATCAACTACTACACCACCGAGGTCGCGGGCGCAGTCGAACAGCAGGAAGCCGCCACCGGCGAAATCTCGCACAACGTCGCCAGCGCCGCGTCCGGCGCCAAATCCATTGTCCAGGCGCTCGACGAGGTGGCCGGCGGCGTCACCCAGACGCGCAGTTCGGCACAGACCATGCTCACGGCGTCCGAGCAGGTCGAAGAGGCGACCGAAAAGCTCCGCGGCGAAGTCGCGGCCTTTCTCAGCACCGTCGCGGCGTAACGGGCCGCATCCCCGTCCCTTGTCGCGCCCATATTTTCCGGTCATATCGCTGCATTCCGGGGCGAAAGCGGCATGGACAAGCTGCAAGTCGGCGATCTGAACATCTCCGTCAGCGATGACGGCGACGGTCCGCCCGTGGTTCTGCTGCACGGATTTGCCTGCGGCAAACGCATGTGGCTGCACCAGGTCCGCGCGCTGAAACAGCGCTTCCGCGTCATCGCCTACGATCAGCGCGGTCACGGCCTGACGGACGCGCCGCCGGCGGCGCAGCGTTATTCCGCAAGCCTGTTCGCGCACGATCTCATCGATGTGCTCGACGCACTCAGGATCGAGCGCGCGGCTATTGTCGGCTTCTCGCTCGGCGGCGGGCCGGCGCTTGCCCTTGCCGCCAGCAAGCCCGAACGCGTATCTCATCTCGTGCTCGCCGACGTCGGCGCCGGCGCCGACGATCCGATCAAACTCGAATCGATGGCGCGGCGCTGGGGCGACCTTATCGGACGCGGCGATACCGACGAGCTGGTCTGCGAGATGCTGCGCAGCGAACTTTTCAAGGTCTACGCGCGGCGCAATTTACGTCGCCGCAACCACATGGCGGCGCTGATCCGCGCAACGCCAATCGACGGCTTGCGCTATACGCTCTCGGAGGTGCTGGCCAAGCGCAAGTCGCTGTTTCGGCTGACGAGCATGCTCAAATCCATTCGCGTGCCGACGCTGGTCATGGTCGGGCAGCTCGATTACGTGTGCAGCAAAGCGGCGCGGCTCATGGCGCAAAGCATTCCCAATACCACGCTCAAGATCATCGACAACAGCGGCCACATGGCGCCGCTGGAACAGCCCGCCGCCTTCAACGCGGCATTGCTGGAATTCCTCGGCGGGACGTGACGGATATTCACCTCCATCGTCATGACCGGACTTGTTGCGGCCATCCACGTCTTTTCATCGCTCAAGACGTGGATGCCCGCGACAAGCGCGGGCATGACGGGTCAGAGCATCACCGGCCCGCGGCGTAACCCTGCATGCCGCGTGCATTGGCGGCAGCGCGGCGGCGCGGATCGACGCGCGACGCCGCGGTGAGCCGGCCTTCCGACCATGCCGGTCCGATCTCGACCTCGTGGCCGCGGCGCTTGAGTTCGGCGACGGTGGTCTGCGGCACGCGGCCTTCGAGCACCAGCACGCCGGGGCGCGCGGTGCGCGGCCAGAACGAGCTCGGGAAATGCTCGCTGTGCCATGCCGGCGCGTCGATCGCTTCCTGCATGTTCATGCCGCAATGCACGTGGCGCATGAAAAACTGCGTGATCCACTGGTCCTGGCCGTCGCCGCCCGGTGAACCCCAGGCGATGTATGGCTCACCGTCGCGCAGTGCCATCGAAGGGGACAGCGTCGTGCGCGGCCGCCGTCCAGGGCCGAGCGCCGCCGGATGCCCCTCCTCCAGCCAGAACATCTGTGCGCGCGTGCCGAGACAGAAGCCGAGCTCGGGGATCACCGGAGAGGAATGCAGCCAGCCGCCCGACGGCGTCGACGACACCATGTTGCCTGCACCATCGACGATGTCGAAATGCACGGTGTCGCCGCGCGTATTGCCAAGCCGCCCAACAGTTGGTTCACCCGAGCCCATCCGTCCTACGGTCGGCTCGCCGGCGCCGGCCGCCATCGCTTCGGTCTCGCGCAAGAGCTTGATCACCGCGCCGAAGCCCTCGATCGAGCCGGGGCGCAGTTCGAGGGAGGCCTTGTCGGTGATGAGCTTGCGGCGTTCGCTGTTGTAGGCATCCGACAACAGCGTCGCCATCGGCACTTCGACAAAATCCGGATCGCCATAGAACACTTCGCGGTCCGCATAGGCGAGCTTCGAGGCCTCGACGATCAGATGAATAAAGTCGGGGCCGGTCGGGTCGAGCCCATCGAAATCGAAGCCCTTGAGCAACGCGAGCTGCTGCAGCGTTACCGGGCCCTGGCCCCACGGCCCGGTCTTGCATACCGTGAAGCCGCGATAATCGTAGGTCTGCGGCGGCTCGACGTGCGGCGTCCATTTCGCCATGTCGTCGGCGGTCAGCACGCCGCGATGGCGGTGGCCGCTGGTGTCCATGATGTCTTGGGTGCGGCAGAAGCGGTCGATCGCCTCGGCGACAAAACCCTTCGACCAGGATTGGCGGGCGCGCTCGATCTGCGCTACGCGATCGCCGCCGGCGCTCTCGGCCTCCTTGACGATGCGCGAATAGGTCGCCGCGAATACTTTGTTGGTGAACAGTGTGCCGGTCGCCGGCACCTTGTTGTCGGGCAGATACACCGCCGCCGAGGTTGGCCAGTACTCGCGGAACAGCTGCGCCACCGTGGCGATGGTGGCGTTGGCGCGCTCGAGCAGCGGATGGCCGTGCTCCGCATAGCCGATCGCCGGCGCCAGCACGTCGGCAACGCGCATGGTGCCGTAATCGCGCAACAGCATCATCCAGGTTTCGAACGTGCCGGGCACACAGGCCGCAAGGAGGCCGGTGCCCGGCACCAGATCGAGGCCTTCGCTGCGGTAATGCGCGATCGTCGCGCCGGCGGGCGCCACCCCCTGCCCGCAGATCACCTCGGGCTTGCCGCGGCGCACGTCGTAGAGAATGACCGGCACGTCACCGCCCGGACCGTTAAGATGCGGCTCGACTACCTGGAGCGTGAATGCCGTAGCGACAGCGGCGTCGAACGCGTTGCCGCCGCGCTCCAGGATGCCCATGCCCACGGCGGTCGCTATCCAATGGGTCGAAGTGACGACGCCGAATGTCCCTTCGATCTCCGGCCGCGTCGTGAAGCTATTGGGATTGACGTTGGTCATGAATGATCTCGGCGTTGTGCTGGTCATGCGTCTATCTTGGCATGGCTGAATGCGCCGGCGAGTTGCGCGAAGCTTTCCCGGCGCATACAGACTGACTGTATTGTACCAGTCGGCGGAGGGAAAGAAACGTGGCGCGTGAACCCCTTAGGGTGGGATTGGCCGGACTCGGCGCGGTCGGCCTCGAAGTGGCGCGGCGGCTTGAGGCCGGCATTCCGGGACTGATCCTGACCGCGGTCGCAGTCCGCGACGCTGACAAGGCGCGACGCCACCTGCCGCAGATCGGCAATGGCATTGCGATCGAACCGGCCGAGAAGCTGGCCGAGAGTTGCGATCTCGTTGTCGAATGTCTGCCGCCGGCGCTGTTTCGTACTATCGCCACGTCGGTCATCGACTGGGGCAAGCTGTTCATGCCGTTATCCGTCGGCCAGTTGCTCGAGCATTGGGATCTGGTGGCGCGGGCGAAGGAAACCGGCGCGCGCATTCTGGTGCCGACCGGCGCGCTGATCGGCCTCGATGCGGTGCGCGCCGCCGCCGAAGGCACCATCCACTCGGTCACGATGGTGACGCGCAAACCACCGGCCGGGCTCGAAGGCGCGCCCTACCTGGTCGAGCGCGGCATTACGCTCAAAGGTCTGAACACGGCGCGCAAGGTGTTTGACGGCAGCGCGCGCGATGGCGCCCGCGGCTTCCCGGCCAACGTCAATGTCGCCGCCGCGCTTAGTCTCGCCGGCATCGGCCCCGACCGCACCAAGCTCGAAATCTGGGCCGACCCCGCGATCGACCGCAACACGCATCGCATTGAAGTCGATTCCGATACCGCTCGTTTCTCCATGTCGATCGAGGGCATTCCATCGGCCAACCCGCGCACGGGCCGGATCGTGCCGCTGAGCACTGTCGCGGCGTTGCGCGCGCTGGTGTCGGAACTGAAAGTCGGGACGTAGCCTCGTTCTCCCCCGCCCGATCACGCGCTAACAAATTATTTCGGTGCACCGCGCAAGGCAGTGCACCGAAACTGACGCCGCGGCCAAGCTAGTCGCCACCTACCTGCGTGGCCGCAGCTTCTCGTCACGCCGTCGCGAGAACGCACCAGAGCGTGTTGTCCGTTCCTCGGAAATACACATACCCATCGGCAGTGGCGAACGGCGTGGCCGAGGTCGTGTTGTTGTGGATGACGTTCTGGCTCGACCCGTCGGTCTTCATCCGCCACAGCTTGTTGTCCGTACCGCGGAAAAACACATAGTCCCCGAGCACGAATGGCGAAGCCGAGGTCGTGTTGTTGGCCGGCTGAGACTGCTGGGTCCCATTGTTAAAGACCTTCCACAACCTGTTGTCCGTGCCCTGGAACCACACCCATCCATCGGACGTAACGAAGGGGGTCGACGAGGTGGTGTTGTTGTTGATGACGTTCTGGCTCTTGCCGTCAGTCGTCATCCGCCACAGCTTATTATCCGTACCGCGGAAGTAGACATAGTCGCCGACCACGACGGGAGACGCCGCGGTCGTGTTGTTGCCGGGCTGCGACTGCCCGGATCCGTCGGTGCAGACCTTCCACAGCTTGTTGTCCGTGCCTTGGAACCACACCCAGCCGTCAGAAGTGACGAAGGGAGTCGACGAGGTGGTGTTATTGTTGATGACGTTCTGCGTCTTGCCATCAGTCGTCATCCGCCACAACTTGTTGTCAGTGCCGCGGAAATAGACCATCCCTCCGACCACCGTGGGAGGCGATGATGTGGTGTTGTTCCCCGGCTGTGACTGCTGGGTCCCGTCGTTAAAGACCTTCCACAGTTTGTTATCGGTTCCCTGGAACCACACCCATCCATCGGCCGTAACGAACGGCATTGACGAGGTGGTGTTGAAGCCGACCCGGGACTGGTTGACGATGTTCGTTACAGGATTACGAAGCCAAGCCTCGTAGGTCATGTTCAGCATCGACTGCTCATCGACGATGCCGATGGAATTCCAGCTGAACATCGCATAGCAGAGGCCAGTAGGCATCCCCGATGGTACATTGACGGTGACGCCGTGCTGTTTGAACAGGGCAACCAGTTCCGCCAGCGTCCCGTAACCGCAAAGGCTCACGCAGTGGTCCTCGCTCAGATTCTTCGGGTAGTCATACATCGCCCAGCCGCTTGCGCCCGGCGTGACCAGGCCGTGGGGATTTGACTGGAAGTCATCAGCACCGACGCCGATCTTCACCGGTCCGTGGCTGTAGATGGCACTTTGCAGGGTCGCGGCATTGGTCCATTGGACCGAGTAGTAAGGGCCGTCGTCGTAGGTCTTTCTGTTGTACGGGAAGCCATTGCCTTGCATCTGCGACAAGACCGTCGAAGGCCAGGTGCCGTTGAGATAACCGTTCGCCGATGCCCAGGCGACCACGGTCGCCTCGGGAATGAATGTCTGCGGCGCGGCGGTGGCTTTGGCGAAGGCTTCCTCGGCGGAAACGCAATCGCCGTAGACGTAGTTGTTCCAGGACGACATTTGAGTCGGCCACATCAGAAAGCTCGGCGGGACCGCGATTGACGCGTCCGGAACGTGCGGATGGGCCGCCGCAAGATCGGCGCGGGGTGATGGGATCAGGCCGCGCGGTAGGCGCTTCGTCAGATCGACTTGTGGTTCGTCTGCCATGTTAGCCTCTCCTGTTTACGATCAGTTGCCGAAATTGACCTGTCTCAGACAGGCACTCTCCGCAACGACCCGAGTACCCGGCGGTCAGCCGCCGGGTTTCTTGACGATCGTTGTCGGATTTCGCACCCAGGCTTCGCCGGTGATGTTCATCAGCGACTGCTGATCAACAGTGCCGACGGAGCCCCAGGTGGCCACCGCGTAGCAAAGTCCCGAAGGCATGCCGGACCGCACATTGACTTTGATTTGGTTGCGCTCGAACAGACCGACCAGCGCCGCCAACGGCCCGTACGACTCTGAAGCGGCGAGTTCGTCTCGTGGCGTCGGAATCGCACCGCGCGGCATTCGCATTTCCCTCTCCCTCGAAGAACGCGGAAACCGATGTCTTCAAAGTGGTTCGGACAGATCTTCCGATTTAAGAGAGAGCTTCGCCCCGGAATTCTCAGATGAATTGTCCGGGCGCGAGCGTTGCAGCAGTTTCTCGGCGTGCGAGCCTCTACCGAGGTTCACAGAGAGCAACCGGATTCGACAGAGAGTCTTGAAGTTCTTCGTTCGCTTTCCGGATCAGGCCAGTAAACTGCCGCACCTCGATCCGATCGTCTGTGATCTTGATCACACCATCGTCTGGTTTGCTTGTTGGCGGCAGTATTTTATGGGTCCGCGCGCGTCGCGCTGCCGGAAATTCCCGGCGATCGACGCGCGTGATCATCGTGCGGCGTCGCGAGCAGCGGCGCAACATTCGCATTTCTAATTGTGATTTGCAGTCTCGATCGCCGATCGATTGCGCGGCGTTGGATGCGTCTTCCGGTGCGCCAGTCGATAAGCGCTAAATGCTGCCTGATCGAGGCAACCGTCCATCGATCATTTCACAGCTTCGTGGACATTCATGAACCGCAGGGTCCGCTGCGCAGTGGGCACGGTCAGTTTTGCATAGTCCTTGCGCGCCAGTGCGATGATCTCGTCGACAGCGCGTTGCCCGGCCAGTTTATCGTGCAAAATGAACTCAACGGTCGGCCAACTGAGCTGCGCCGCTTTGCACGGAAGCAGGATCGCGTCATTGCGTTGTCCACCCAACAACTGAACGACCACGCCGGTCGGGCTCGAACTCAAACGGGCAATTGCCGCGGCCAATTCCACTCTCTGCCGCTTGCGCACAAACGTCAGCAGAGCCGCTTCGTCGAGGTCTCCCGCCGCCGCAAGCGCAGCGACAAAGCGCTCGGCCTCACCGTAATCATCCTGGCTGTTACGGCTGATTTTTTGACTGATCTTCGTGACCAGGCGTTCGATTTCCTGGCGCCGCTCGGGTGGGACCAGCGACAGTATCTTCTGTTTCACGGCTTCGGTCGCGCGCCGCAGCAGTTCCTGCAGGAGATTGCTCGGCAAGTCTCTGCGCAGACCGACCAGTTCGCCGAGGCTGTCGTCACCCTCAGCTCTCTCGACCAGCCTGGTGAATCCCATGTCGGAAAACTGCGCGCCGGCATTCTTGGCCAGAGTAGACACCACTTTCTGGTCGCCACGAACAAGCAACGCGTCGGTCAGCGTCGGCTCGAGCGTTGTGCGCTCGGAGATGGCCAACAGATGGCCCTGGCTCTTGGTCTTGACGATTTCAACAAGATCAGCGGTGCTCAGTCGCCTTGACCCGGTCAAAACCGGTGCCGCGACCTCGATCTGGTCGTCCCGGGCCAACCGCCTGATGACCTTGATCGGAGACATGTCGACCGGAGCAAGCCTGGTGCCAAGTTCAACCAGGGCGGTTTTTTCAATTTTCTCCGCGAGCAGGCATAGCACGTCGTCAAATACGCTGATCTGTTCGTCGTTGAGGCGATTGGCGTCATGCAGGAAAAGGTCGGTGATCCGCCGGAGCGTCTGGACCCGGCTTCCCGGGTCACCTTGCTTGATCGCAGTTTCGAGATCCTCAATGAGAGACAGCTGCTGCATGGGTCAACGTCTTGGAGCTCAATCGCCGATTGATTATCGCGTGGCCGCCAACCTAACTAATCGGGATTAACAATTGCTCTATTGGGTGCAGCAATAAGTTGACTTTGGCGAGGATGCTGGACGGCGCCCACGCCGCGTTTTATTCGATCGTTACATTGGCTTTCTTGATGACCTCGCCCCATCGTTTCGAGTCCTCGCGCAGGTACGCGGCAAACGCGTCGAGCGATCCGGGAACCGGCTGCACCGCCAGACGATCGAGATATTTTTTCTGGAAATCCGGATCGCCGACGATCTTCCGCACGTCGCCGTTGACCTTCTTGGCGATCTCGGTCGGGGTACCCGCCGGCGCAAACAGCCCGAAGGAAACGCTCGCTTCGTAGCCCGGAATCGTCTCCGCCATCGTCGGCACGTCCGGAAACTGCGGCAACCGCTTGGCGCTGGCGAAGGCGAGCATCTTGAGCTTGCCGGCCTTCACCGTCGTGAGCGCCACCGAGGGGCCCATGATCACCGCATTGATGTGACCGGCGATCACGTCAGTAAGCGCCGGCGCCGCGCCCCGATAGTGCACCGGCGTCACCTTGATATCGGCCAGGTTTTCCAGTTCCAGCGCCGCGATGTGTAGGGCGGTGCCGACGCCGGCGGTGCCGAAGGTGAGGGATCCGGGCTCCTTCTTCGCAAGGGCAACGAGGTCGGCAACCGAATTCACCGGCAGTGACGGATTTACCAGAAGCGCCGCCGGAATCGTGCCGTAGCCGGCGATCGGAACGAAGTCCTTCTCCGGATCGTAGGCGAGTTTACCCCTGGCGTAGAGATGCGGCTCGGTCGTGTAGAAACCTGTCTCCGACGCCAGCAGGGTGTAGCCGTCATGCTCGGCGCGCAACACCGCCTGCGCTGCGATCGAATAGCCGGCGCCGCCTTTGTTTTCGACGATGACGCCCTTCTTCCACATTTCCGACAGCCGCTGCGCAACGGCGCGGGTCAGCACATCCGTCAAGGCGCCGGCCGACGACGTCACCACGATGGTCACGTTGCGCTCGGGATAGGTCTGCGCCCACGCGGGAGTTGCCAGCAAGCAGGCGAATACACAAAGACGGCTGAGCAGGGTCTTCATCGCCCTCTCCCATTCCGGGACGTGATCGCGAAAATCGGGAAAGGAACCTAGCACAGCGGCCAAGCAAGGCCGGCGCCAGCGTCGATATGTCCACGGCAACTTTATCGCAGGCGTTGCCGGCAGAACTGCCAGATGCCGCTCATGCCGACGAGGACAGAGACGACGCCGTAGAGTTGCGGACTGAGCATCCGCGCCGCCGGATCAATCCCAAAGACGGCTGTGAACCCGATGTCGAGTGCCGCCAGAATGACGATGAGAAGCGTTGGAATATCAATCCAGCCGAGACCAACACCATGATAACGAGTGGTCGCGGCAATGCTGATAAGCACCCAGCAGACGACCAGACCCACGATGATCGTACTGTGCAACTTCGTCCCCTCGCACCGGTGCCATGTTAGCGAGAACGGAGCCGCAGGATCAACCGTACATGGCTGTGCGAATGCTCGAAGCGTGCTCACGGCTTGGCAGCCCAAGCAGCCTCCCCCGCACGATCTGCCTTTCTAGTTAATATTCGTTAACCGCAGGATGCGATCATCTACGTATTGCACGGGATGGTGGTATGAGCGTGATTGTCAGGTTTGTCCGATCGAGGACCGGACGTGCTTTTGCCGTCTATCTGGCTCTCTCCGCCGCCCTTTGCGCTCTCGGGGCAAATTATTTCTTCCGCACAAGCCTACAGTCGCACTTAGCGCAAAAGGCTGACCAGAACGTGACCGCGCTTCGGCTGGTCGACGCCTTTGTCACAAACTACTCGCGCGTCCGGGCGCAATTCGGGGCGAATTCCCCCGTGCCTGCCACATTCCGCGCCGAAGCGATCGAGGCCTTCAACAAAAAAACCGGATCGCACGGCACGTTCGTGCTGCGCTCGGTCGGTCCGGCGGGCCGCGAAATCAAGACGCCGCCGACAGACGCCGAAATGGCCAAAGCCATAGCGGCATTCGCTGCGGGCTCGGATCTTACCCCGCGCGCCGAGCAGTTGATGATCGACGGACACCAGGTGTTGCGCACCATTTATCCGACGCTCGCCAGCGAGCAAAGCTGTGTCGACTGTCACAACGCGCTGCAGGCCGGCAAACCGCAGTGGCATCTCAACGACGTGATGGGCGCCTTCGCCATCGACATCCCGCTGGACGGTTTCATTCAATCCGTCAGACAGCAGAGTCATACGATCGGGCTTGGGCTGTTTGCGGCGCTGGCCGGAATTGGTTTTATCTTCTCCATTCTTCATTTTCAGCAGATCAGCGAACGCGACGCCGCGGCAGCGCAATTTGAAGCGCAGAATGCGCGGTTTACCGCGGCGTTGAACAACATGTCCCACGGATTTTGCATTTTCGACGGCGACAAGCGGCTGGTGATCAGCAACGCGACCTACGCCCGCTTGTACAAGCTGCCGCCCGAATTGCTGCGGCCGGGAACGCCGCACGAAGCGATGATCAAACATCGCGTCACCCACGGCATTCTGGCCGGCGAGACATCGGACAGTGCGGCGAACCAGAAACTCGCCAATCTCAAGAAGCACTCGAGCGACCAAAAGTCGGCACGTGTCGATCAATTGGCCGACGGACGCCTGATCGAGGTGGTGCGGACGCCGATGCTGGGCGGGGGCTGGCTTGCGACCCATGAGGATATCTCGGAGCGCGCGCAGCTCGCCACCGAGCAGGCGCGCCGCAGTCTCGTGGAAGGCGCCATCTCGACATTCCGCACCCGGATGGAGAGCGTGCTCAAGACCGTGACCGAAGGCGCGCGTGCCATGAAGGCGACAGCGGCGGAACTGTTCGCCTCCTCCGAACAGACTTCCGCCCGGGCCGAGGGCATGGTGCAGGCGACCCAGGGGGCCTCCGCGAGCGTCGGCCGCGCGGCCGTTGCCAGCAATCAGATGGCGGGCTCGATCAACGACATTTCGCAGCGTGTCATTCAGGCCAACACGATCGTGCAGAGCGCCGAAAGCAAGGTGAAGGCAACCAGCATCGAGTTCGAGGGCTTGTCGAAGTCGGCGCAGAAGATCGGCGACGTCATCAAGCTCATTCAGACTATCTCCGGCCAGACCAACCTGCTGGCGCTCAATGCGACCATCGAGGCAGCGCGCGCCGGGGTGGCGGGCCGCGGCTTCGCCGTGGTCGCGTCTGAGGTCAAGGCGCTGGCAGCGCAGACCGGGCGGGCGGCCGAGGAAATCGCGGCCCTTATCTCGGCGGTGCAAGCCTCCACCAGCGGCGCTATTCAGGCAGTTGGCAGCATCGAGGGATCTATTCGCGAGATCAGCCGCTATACCGCTGCGGTCGCGAATTCGGCGGACGAGCAGAGCACTGCGACCTCGGAGATATCCGACAACGTCGGCAATGCCGCGAAAGAGACGGGCAAGATCGTCGCAGCGCTCGGCGCATTCGCCAATTCCGCCACCTCGACGCGCTCATCGGCGCAAGTCGTTCTGTCGGCCTCGGAGTTGGTTGAAGGCGCGGTGCAAAATCTGCACCACGAGGTCGAGACATTCCTCGGCAGCGTGGCGGGCTGAGCGGGGTCAAGTCCGGCTCGCGTTAAGAGGATTTTGCCCGGCGAAATCCAGGCTACAATCTTGCCGGCGTAAAACGAAAATAACGGGAGGGTGTGTGATGGATCGCCGCGAATTCCTGCAATCGGGCTCGATCGTCGCCGTCGCTGGAGCAGCAGCCGGTGCGGCTTCGCCCGCAGCCGCGCAGCCGGCTGCCACGCGCGACTGGTCACTGCGCGCGCCCAAGGGCGAACCGATCGTCAAGCGCTTCGACGAGCAGCGCTGGGTACTCGACAACATCATCCAGGCGAACGGCATCGACTGGGATCAGAGCCACACCGCGGTCGCGATCCACGCCGGAGGCTCGGCCGCCGTGCCGGACATGGCGGAGTTGCGCCGGCGCGTACGGCGGCTGGTCGATATCGGCCCGACATTCGAGGCACTGGCGAAGAAGCGCGAAACCGCCGCCATCGCCGCCGAACGCAGCGGCGACAAGATTCTGGCGCGCGACAATTACTATCTCGCCTGCAATTACTGGGCTTCGGCGATGTGGACCATCGACGAGGTGAACGACAAGCTGATCGAGCTGAACAACAAGAAGCGCGCGACGTTCAACAAATACGCTGGCCTTGCCGATCATCATATCGAGTGGGTTGAACTGCCCTATCGCGGCAAGACGTTGCCGGCGATCCTGCATCTGCCGCCGGGCTATTACCAAAGCAGCAGCAAGGTGCCGGTGATCGTCGCGGTGTCCGGCATGGACGGCTTCAAGGAACGCTCGGTCGCGCTCTCCAACGACGCCTGGATGCAGCGCGGCTACGCCGTTCTGGCATTCGAAGGTCCCGGATACTGGGAGCCGCCGCTGCGCGGCCTCTTTGTCGACGTGCCGGGCTGGGCGGAGGCCGCCAAGACTCTCGCCGATTGGCTCACGAAGCGCCCGGAAATCGATGCCGACAGGATCGGCATGACCGGCGTCAGCTACGGCTCGTTCTTCACCGCCATCATGATGGCGGCGGACGCCCGCTACAAAGCCTGCGCGGTGACCGGCACATGCTACGAGCCCGGCGGCGAAACCATCTTCAATCGCGCCTCGCCGACGTTCAAAAAGCGCTTCATGTTCATGTCGGGGATCACAGACGAGCGCGAGTTCGACGAATTTCGCAAGACCATCGACTGGAACGGCTACGCGCAGAAGGTCAAAGGCGCCTATCTGGTTGCCTGCGGCGAGTACGATCAGCTCTGCCCGCTTGAATACACCGATGCGTTCATGAAAGCCTTGGGCGGCCCGAAGCAGCTCATGGTCTATGAGGGCGGCAATCACTCGATCGCCCTGACCACGGCCAGGGAGCGCGGGCCCGAGCCGCGCGAATATCAAGCCGAGTGGATGGCGGCGCGGCTCGAAAGCAAGCCGTTCGCGAGCGAACGCTGGTTCATCGACACGAACGGTCGCATCGCCAAACAGCCGATCGGGTGATCGCGGCCTCTGGCCGCCGCGGGCACCCCGCCCGAGTTCGCGTAGAAAATTTCTGTGCACCGCAACAATGCCGGGAACCACCGAATCCACGCGTAAAAATTGGGAAAACTCTCAAGACAACGTGTCTTGGATTGCGGCGGCGTCCCTGATACTTTGCGCGTGATGCAATATGTGCGTCGCGGCAAGGCCCGCAACATGACATGCATCACCTTACTCTGAGGAGAGCCACGGTGATCACCATCGAAGTGAACGGAACCCCCAAACAAATCGATCTTGAGCCGGATACGCCGCTCCTGTGGGTGCTGCGTGACGTTGTGGGCCTGACCGGCACGAAATTCGGCTGCGGCATCGCGCAATGCGGCGCCTGCACGGTTCACGTCAATGGCAAGCCGATGCGCTCCTGCTCGGTGCCGATCGGTGCGCTGGATGGCGCCAAGGTCACCACGATCGAGGGCCTCTCCCCCGACAACAGCCATCCGGTGCAGCGCGCCTGGATCGCTGAGGACGTGCCGCAATGCGGCTACTGCCAATCCGGGCAGATCATGGCGACGGTCGCCTTTCTGAAAGACTTCCCGGCTCCGACGGATGCGGAGATCGATGCAAATATTACCAATATTTGCCGTTGCGGAACCTATGAGCGTCTGCGCCGCGCCATTCATCGCGCCGCCGACATGATGAAAGCGTAAGGGAGGTCCAGATGCACGGAACCCTCACCTCTCAACTCAATCGCCGCCGTTTCATCCTGAGCGGCGCCAGCGCCGCTGGCGGCCTCATGATCGGTATCGGCGCGCCGCGCGGCGCGCATGCCGCCACCGTCGCAGCGCAGCCGTGGAACGACGACCACGCCTACGCGCCGAACGAGATCGACGCCTGGATCGCGATCGATCCCGACGATTCCATCTTGATCCGCTACCAGCGTTCGGAGATGGGCCAGGGCAGCATGACCGCGCTGCCGATGATGATCACCGAAGAACTGCAGTGCGATTGGTCGAAGGTGCGGATCGAATATGCTTCGCCCAACCGCAACATCCGCGAGAACAAAGTGTACGGCGGCATGTTCTCGAACGGCAGCCGCTCGGTGCGGGCCTCGCAAAAGCTGGTGCAGCAGGTCGGCGCCAGCGCGCGCGAGCGGCTGATCGCGGCCGCGGCCGCGCGCTGGAGCGTCCCCGCGTCGGAATGCGCGGCGGCGATGAGCGTCGTCACCCACAAGCCGTCGGGCCGCACGCTGCGTTACGGCGAACTCGCCGCCGACGCGGCGAAGGTCAAGCTCGCCAAGGAGCCAGCGATCAAGACGCCGGCGCAGTTCACGTTCATCCCCAAGGCGATGCCGCGGATCGACGTCGTTCACAAGACTGACGGCTCGGCCAAGTTCGGCATGGATGCTCAGGTGCCCGGCATGGTGTTCGCCGCGATCGTGGCGTGCCCGGTCCCCGGCGGCAAACTTAAGAGCGTGGATGACTCGGTCCTCAACGGCGCACCGGGCATCCTCAAGGTGGTGAAACTGCCGAACGCCGTGGCCGTCGTCGCAACCGACACGTATTGGCGCGCCAAGCGGGCGCTGTCCCGGCTGGAGCCCCAATGGGATGTCGGTGAGGCCGGCACGGTCAACAGCGCGGAATTGTCGAAGACGTTCCGCGCCGGGCTGTCCGAGCCGATGCTGACCGCGCGCAATCAGGGCGATGTCGACAAGGCGATGGCGGGCGCCGCCAAGACTTTCGAGGCGATCTACGAGACGCCCTATCTGTCGCACTCGCCGATGGAGCCGATGAACGCGACCGTCCTGCTGCAACCCGACCGGCTCGATGTCTGGGTTGGAACGCAAGCTGCGGACGAGGCCCTCGAAGCGGCAGCGAAAGCCTCCGGCCTCAAGGACGAACAAGTCTATATCCACAATGGTTTCGTCGGCGGCGGGTTTGGCCGCCGCGACGCCAACGACGAGATCAAGCAGGCCATCGCCATCGCCAAAGCGGTGCAGAAGCCGGTGAAGCTCGTCTGGACCCGGGAAGAGGACACCCGCCAGGACAAATTCCGTCCGCATGCGGTGGTTGGCTTCAAGGCCGCGGTTGGCGCCGACGGCATACCGGTGGCGTGGTCGATGCGCGCGGTAACGTCGTCAATCTTCGCCTCGGTCGGCAGAGCGTTTCCCGCCGGCAAAGTCGAACCGCAAACCGTCGCCGGGCTCGCCGACAACGGCTACAAAGTGCCGAACATGCGCGTCGAATTGCTGGTCAAGAACACGCACCTGCCGGTGTGGTTCTGGCGGGCGCCCGGCGCCAACCAGCACGTCTTCGCCATCGAGAGCTTCCTCGACGAGATGGCGGCGGCGGGCGGTATCGATCCGTATCAGATACGGCGCAAATTGCTCGCAGGTCGTCCCGATTGGCTCAAGGTGCTCGACACCGCCGCCGAGAAGGGCGACTGGGGCAAACCGCTGCCGGCAGGCACTGGCCGCGGCATCGCCATCTGCACCGACACCGACAGCCTGTGCGCTCAGGTCGCCGAAGTCACCGTCAAGCCGAACGGCGACGTGAAGGTCAATCGCGTCACTGTCGCGCTCGACACCCGCTACATGGTCAATCCGCAGACCATCGCCGAGCAGGCTGAAGGCAGCGTGATCTTCGGTCTCTCGGCGGCGCTCTACGGCAAGATCACCATCAAGGACGGCGCCGCGGTGCAGGGCAATTTCGATACCTATCGCATGGTGCGCCTCGCCGAAGCACCGAAGATCGACGTTCACCTGGTGCCGAGTGGCGGCAAGGTCTGGGGCGGCGCGGGCGAACCCGCAACGCCGCCGATCGCCGGCGCAGTCGCCAACGCGATCTTCGCCGCGACCGGCAAGCGCATCCGGTCGCTGCCGATCAGCGATCACGATCTGTCCGGATCGGCAAAATCGACATAGCCGGCGCATTTAAACGATCGGCACGGCACGGAGGCGGCGCGACCGCCTCTGGCCATTCACGGACGTTACGGGGGTGACGCCTGCTGAGGAGGCACGGGACGTGATAACGATTTCAAGGTTGGTCCTCTGCGGACTGCTTTTGCTGTTCGCAGGCGTGGCTGCGCGGGCGGACGAGAACACCAGCCCACCCGGCAATCAGGGTGAATATTTGGCGCGCGCCGCCGATTGCGTTTCCTGCCACTCGGCGCCAGGCGGCAAGGCGTTCGCCGGCGGGCTCAAGATGGGCTCGCCGCTCGGCAACATCTACTCGACCAACATCACACCCGATCCCGAGACCGGTATCGGCGGCTACAGTCTTGCGGATTTCGATCGCGCGCTGCGTCAGGGTATCGCCAAGGACGGCCACAGGCTCTATCCGGCGATGCCCTATCCGTCCTATGCCAAACTGACCGATGCCGATGTCGCGTCGCTCTATGAGTTTTTCATGAAGCAGGTGCCGCCGGTTCATCAGGCCAACAAGCCCAACGAAATTCCGTCATATCTCGACATGCGCTGGCCGCTGGCGATCTGGAGTTCGCTGTTCACTGACGGCGGCAGCTATGTGAACAAGAGCGGCCACGACGCCGAGTGGAATCGCGGCGCTTATCTGGTGCAGGGGCTCGGCCATTGCGGCGCGTGCCACACGCCGCGCGGCGTCGCCTGGCAGGAAAAGGCGCTCGACGACAGCGGCTCCGACTATTTGTCCGGGGCGCTGCTCGATGCCTGGTACGCTCCCGATCTGCGCGGCGACTTGCGCACCGGTCTCGCCAGCTGGTCCAAGGACGACATCGTCAGCTTTCTCAAGTCCGGCCACAACAAGAGCGGCGCGGTGTTCGGTTCGATGATCGATGTCGTCAATAACTCGACGCCCTACATGTCGGATGCCGACCTCAACGCCATCGCGGTCTATCTGAAATCGCTGCCGGCGACATCCACGCAACCTGCCTATGCCTACAACGATGCCACGACGGCGGCGCTGCGCGGCGGCCACGCCACGCAGCCCGGTGCGGCGCTTTATACCGGCGTGTGCTGGGCATGTCATGGCTATGACGGCAAAGGCTTCGCCGCATACACGCCGGCGCTCGCCGGCAATCCGGTCGTGCTCGACGAGGATCCCTCCTCGCTCATTAACCTGGTGCTGAATGGTTCGAATCCGGTGGTCGTCAAGGGGACGCCTGAACTCGTATCGCATGCCGCAATTCCGGCTGCAGCTGTCCGATCAGCAGATCGCCGATGTTGTGACCTTCATCCGCAACGGCTGGGGCAACCAGGGGTCCGCAGTCACGGCCGCACAGGTCGCCGACCTGCGCAGGACCACTGATCCGAACAGCGATCAGGTCATTATTTTGAAGATGCGGTAGTCAGCCAACGAGCGGACTAGCAAATCCGGCGACGAGCTTGACCAGATCGGCCTGACGGCTCGAATTGGTCTTGCTGAAAATCCGGCCGAGATGCGTCCTGATGGTGCTCTCGGCCACCCCAAGGGCCTCGGCGACCTCAGGAACGCCACCAACCTCAACGATGGCGAGCAGCACCCGCAACTCCATCGCCGTGAGCCCGTAAGCTTCGGCGATGGCCTGCGGCGGCGACGGCGTCTCGAGTGCCGCCTTGTGCACGAACAGGGCGGCGGCCGCCCGGTAGCTCGCGCCGGCCTGCCGCCGCGCGCCGGATGTCAGCGGCAACACATGGGCAACGTAGCGTTCGCCATTACGCGCGACGATGGGTACGGCAACTCCCTTGACGCCGACCGCGGCGTCGCCGACGTCGGCGGTCGCAAATGTCTCGGTCGCGGCGGCATCGGCTTCCTGGTCATACAACGTCAAACGTCCGCCCACGACGTGAAGCACGTCCGCGTCGCTCAGCATCACATGGCCGGCCGCATTCGCGTGCATGAGACGGCCAGCCGGATCGACCAGGAACATCCCGGCATCGATGCCATCGAGCGTGTCCGCAAATGACGCCGCTTCGGCTTTCTGAAGGTCGACCACCTTGCCGATCAGCGTGGCGCGCCGGATGTGCGGAATGATCAGGCGAGCGCGCCGGCGCGTCGCGTCGTCGACAAACCCGTCCCGCTCGCTGCGAAAGACCACCAGAAATCCCACGCTGGTTACGGTCCGGTCGATCAGGCACATCAAGGCATCCACCACGCCTTGCGGCTGCGCCCACTCCTTATAGATGCGCGTTTGCACCAGCTCGGAGTAAGGCAGCACATCCAGAAACGATTTCGGTTCTTCGACCTCGGCGACAAACTGCGTCATCGTGAACGGATCGAGCTTGATGTATTTGTCGAAATAGACCTGCTGATAGGCCGGATCCTGATCGCCCTCCGTAAAGTAGCAGCCGCCGCGCTTCGCGATCGCGTCTTTCCAGGACAATGCGATGGCCCAGCCGCCGATGAATTCTCTGACGCGCCCGAGCACGTCAACCCACTGCTCGGGATTGAGCGCGGTGTCGTAGATGTCGCCGATGAGCGCGGACAACCGCTCCGTCTCGAGCATCGCTCAACACTCGCAGTTTGTGCGTCCCAGATCATTCTACAATCCTGCGATGCAGGAACAAGCGCTGCAAAAATTTATCGCAACGCCGCACAAAATTGGGGCCGCCGGGGAGCGATTGCGAAGTTGGTCTTTGCGTTCGGCTTTGTATACTAGCGCCACAGGAGCAAAGGGGGCTCAGGGTGCCAGACCGCGATTGGAAATTATCGATGCTTGCCGCCGGAGCCGTGGCTCTCGCCGCGCTGATCGCTGCCGGGCGCGCGCAAGCGGCTGACAGCGTCACACTGATCACCGATTTCGGCTACAACGGCCGCCACGCCTATTTCTTCGTCGCGCTCGACAAGGGCTATTACAAGGCCGCGGGCCTCGACGTGAAAATCCTGCGCGGCCAGGGTTCGGTCGACGCCATCCGCCAGACCGGCGCCAACAATGCGACCTTCGGCTTCGCCGACGCCGGCTCGCTGGTGCTGGCGCGCGGCAACGATCATATCCCGGTCAAGCTCGCCGCCATCGTCTACGCCAAGCCGCCGGAGGGAATCTTCTGCCGCGAGGATGCCGGCATCAAAACGCCGAAAGATCTCGAAGGCGTCTCGATCGCCAATCCGCCCGGCGGCGCGACCGTGGACATGTTTCCGATCTACGCCAAGGCGGCCGGCATCGACGCCAGCAAGGTCAAATGGGTGGTCGCCGGAAGCGATGCGCTCCCCGCCATGCTGGCCACCAACAAGGTGCCGTGCGTCGGACAGTTCGTTGTCGGCGAGGCGCTGCTGCAGCGGCAAGCGGCGCCGCAAAAGCTGATCCGCTTCGGCTTCGCCGACGTCGGCTTAAGCTTTTACGGTAATGGCATTGTCGCCACCGACACAACGCTCGCCACCAAACGCGACCTGGTGAAGCGCTTCGTCGCGGCGACGATCCACGGCATGAGCGACGCTTTCGCCAATCCCCAAGAGGCCGGCGAAATCTTGCACAAGTATCACCGCGAAATCGATGTCGGCATCGGCGCCGCGGAAACGCGAGCCGTCGCCGAACTCGCGCAGGTCAAGGGCCAACCGCTCGGCCTGATCGACCCGAAACGCATCCAAGAGACCATCGACGTGGTCAACAGCTCTTTCAGGCTGAAGATGCCCGTCAGCGCTAGCGAGATCTATGTTCCCGGTTTTGTGGCGAACTGAGATTTAGAATCGCCGCGTTCAGCTCGCCCCCTCCGGGGCGGGGTGGAATGTGAGCGCCACGCCGTCCATGCAATAGCGCAGGCCGGTGGGCTTTGGGCCGTCGTCGAACACGTGACCGAGGTGGCCGCCACAGCGATGGCAGGAAATCGCGGTGCGGGTCATACCGAAGGTGCGGTCGGTCTTCTCGTCGACGGCACCCGGAAGCGGCGCCCAGAAACTTGGCCAGCCGGTGCCGCTGTCGAATTTCGTCTTCGACGAATAGAGCGGCAGATCGCAGCCCGCACAGGCGAACGTGCCATTGCGGTGCTCCTTCAACAGCGGGCTGCTCCACGGCGTTTCGGTTCCCTCCTGCCGCAGCACGTCGTATTGCTCGGGCGTCAGCAGCTTGCGCCACTCGGCGTCGGTGTGCGTGACCTCATAAGGATGCGGCGGAGTTGCGGCCTCGACGGCGCGCGGCTGGAATAGCCGGTCGAACCCAAGCGCCGCCGCGGCGGCCGCACCGGCGTAAAACACGTTTCTGCGGGTCAGCATGGTGTTCCCCTTGCTTGCATGGTGCGCCAAGGCATTCGCGACATCGCGGCCAACGCTTGTAGCGCAATTCACAGAGACAATTACGATCCGGCCAGCCGCTCGGTTACAATAACGGGTGCAATTCACACAGAGTTGATGGCCGGAGCCGTCAGACCTGGGCTCGGCCACGGGGTGGACGCCGCCCTCGCGCCGCGAGAAAATTGACGGTCCACCGGGCGCCATCAGGAGAATGCAGTGAGTGAGATCAAGGTAGTCAGCACGACGGCGATGAAGACCGTGTTCGAGGAACTGGCGCCGGCCTTTGAGCGCGCGACCGGAAACCGCCTCAGCGTCGAGCTTGGGCCGTCGCTGCGGCTCGAAAAGGAGTTCGGCGAGGGCAAGGCGGCCGACGTCGCCATCGTCAGCCGCGCCGGCATCAATGATCTTGAGACGCGCGGCCGGATCGCAGCCGGCAGCGCCGTGCATATCGCCGACTCCACCATCGGCGTCGCGGTGGCCAAGGGCGCGCCGAAGCCGGATATTTCGACGCCGGAAAATTTCAAGCGCGCCATGCTGGCGGCGAAATCGATTGCCTGCAGCAAGCCGGTCGGCGGCGGCCAGAGCGGCGCGCATCTCGCCAAGGTCTTTGAAGAGCTCGGCATCACCGCCGCGATGCAGGCCAAGTCCCATTACGGCGCCGGTGGCGCGGGGGGGCTCGCCGGCCTCGTCGTGCTGCGCGGCGAAGCCGAAATCGGCATTCAGCAGATGGCCGAACTGATGGCCGTGTCGGGCATCGATATGGTTGGCCCCCTGCCGCCCGAACTGCAAAGCGTCACGCCGTTCGTCGCGGGAGTGTCGGCTAACGCGAGCGATCCCGACGCCGCCAAGGCGCTGATCGCGTTTCTCATCACGCCCGAGGCGAAGCGCGTCATCAAGGCCAAGGGCCTGGAGCCGGCGTGACGATCGTCATGGCCGGACTTGTTCCGGCCATCCACGTCTTTCCCCCAAAGCGGCCTTAAGACGTGGATGCCCTCGACAAGCGCGGGCATGACGAACGGGTGCTGCCTGCACCAGCGTTTCATATCTTCCGGCTGTCATACGCCCAGTGCAGCAGCGCCTGGCGCTGCCGTTTGCGGCAGGTGACGTCGCCCGGCTCACAGTTGCGCTGCACCTGACGGACGTGACGGCGGATCGCCCTCCAACGCCTGATCTGGCGCGCGTCCTCGTCGGGAATGCGGCGGCCCATATAGTAGCGGCAATACCACTGGAACCAGCCGCGCGGGTCGTCGCGAAAAATCCAGCCTTTCCGGCGCCAAACCGAGAGCGGCTGGCTGGCATCGACGCCGAAATAATTGAGAGACTTGTCGCGCTCCGTTTCCTGGCGAGCTTGGCGCGCGCAAACCAGCTTCGCCGGAAATTCCTTGCGACAGTCGGTCATGTACTTGCCACCGAACACGCCGAGCCGCAGCATTTCGGCGGGGGTCAGATCGGGGCGAAACTCCGGATCAAAACTGCGTCCCGCCGGCGTGATGCGTGTGTAGCGATAACCGCGCTGCATCTTGTCGTTGACGGTGACGGTTTTCCGCTTCACCGCCGCAGTCCCTTCAGCACGTCGGGATTGACCACGTTGATCGGATTGCCGGCCGCATAGGACAGGATCTGATCGAAGATGTCGACGAACTGCACCTCGTATTCGTCGCGGGTGACGTAGCCGAGATGCGGGGTACAGACGACGTTGGCCATATTGAGCAATGGATGCGCAGTGTCCCGCAATGGCTCCTGCTCATAGACATCGACCGCGGCCATGCCGGGCCGGCCGCGCTTGAGCGCCTCGATCAAGCGCGCCGGGCTCGATCAGCGGCGCACGGCTGGTATTGACCAGAAGCGCCGTCGGTTTCATGCGCGACCAAATCAGCCGGCCCTGACGATGTGGCGCGTCGCGTCGACGAGCCGCATATGCAGTGTGATGACATCGCACGCGGCGAAGAATTCCTCCTTGCTCGCCGCCGTGGCGTAACCGTCAGCACGCGCCTTTTCCAGCGTCGCTGGCCGCGCCCACACCAACACGTTCATGCCAAAGGCGCGTCCATACCCGGCGACGACAGCACCGATGCGACCGTAGCCGAAGATGCCGAGCGTCTTACCGCGCAGCGTCGTGCCGACGCCGATCTGCCATCCGCCGGCCTTCAGCGACGCCATCTGCTGCGGAATCTGCCGCATCGCTGCGAGGATAAGACCCCAGGTCATTTCGGCGGTGGCATGGGACGGCGCCCCGGGGTGCTGGCTCGACGACACGACGATGCCGAGCCGGGTGCAGTCTGCGATGTCGATATGCGGATAGACGCTGCGCTGGCTGATGAGCTTGAGCTTCGGCAGCTTTTCGAGGAGCGGCGCCCGGATCTGCGTGCGCTCGCGAATAAGCACCAGCGCCTCGGTGTCGGCGAGCCGCGCGGCAAGCACATCGGTGTCCTGGACGTGATCATTGAAGATCGTCACCCCGTGACCGGCAAGCTTGCCGAAGCATGACAGCGTCCGCACGGTGTCGTGGTAATCGTCGAGGATGGAGATTTTCATCAAACAACCGATGGGAAGACACAAGTCGCCAGCAGCGAATTACCGAATAGTAGCTCCGCCGTCTCCTGGCCGCCACTCACGCAAAAGAAAACCGGGCCTTGCGGCCCGGTTTTTAGTTCGCCGGCGTGGGGGCGCCAGCGTTCACCTTCCAGAGGGGAACTGCTGCCAGCGTTAAGGCTGCCATCTGGGAGGATGGGGCAACCGATTCGCCTCGCAGCATGGAAATACTATGCGGGCGGAGATCGGGGCCGACAATGAGGCGCGCTACATGCCAGCCATGCGAAAAGCGGGCGCGGATAATTGCTCTGTATACCCGTGCGCGTTGCACGATTGTCGCGATTTTCATGCGACGAAATGCGCCCACTGCGCACGCGCGCTTTTGACACACAACGTTACTTAGAATTTCGAGTTTTCAGAACGCCCAGCGCTGCGCGTTAGCGACCAGAAAATCGCGGAATGCCTGCACGCGCGCCACGGTTTTGAGTTCTTCCGGATAGACGAAATAGGCATCGAGCGCCGGCGCCTCGGCTTCGCCGAACAACTGCACCAGGCCGCCGTTTTCCTCGACCAGATAATCCGGCAGCATCGCAATGCCGAGACCGCGCTGGCAGGCGCGCAGCACACCGAGGATGTTGTTGATCACGAGATGCGGCGTGCGCGGCCCCTTGCCGTCGCGCGCGACTTCGATCAGCCACCGCGACCGCTGCAGATAGGGCGGCTGCGTGCCACCCAGCACCAGCACGCGCTGCGCGTCGAGATCGTCGAAGGTGCGCGGCGTGCCGAAGCGCTTCAGATATTCGGGTGAAGCATAGACGTGGAAATGCACGGCGAACAATTTACGCTGAATGAGATCGGGCTGCGTCGGCTGGCGCAGCCGGATCGCGACGTCGGCCTCGCGCATGGCGAGGTCGAGTTCTTCTTCGGTCGTCAACAGCGTGATGTGAATGTCCGGATAAAGCTCGACGAACTCGCCGAGCCGCGGCGTCAGCCAATGGATGCCGATGCCGGGCGTCGTGGTGACGCGCAGATCGCCGTTGGGCCGTTCGCGGCTGTCGGTCAATTTCGCCCGCGCCGCTTCGAGCTTCATGAATACGTCGTGCGCGGTGCGATACAGCAGTTCGCCCTGCTCCGTCAGGATCAGGCCGCGCGCGTGGCGGTGAAACAACGAGACGGTGAGCTCCTGCTCCAGCGCGCTGACCTGCCGCGAGACCGCCGACTGTGACAGTCCAAGCTGCTCGCCCGCATGAGTGAAGCTGCCCGCCTCGGCGGCCGCATGAAAAACCTTGAGCTTATCCCAATCCATTTATTGTCCTTCTCCTTCTGCCCGCATGCGGGCAGAAGGTTGAGATGATGGGCCCACCGCTGCGCTCGGCATCGCGGCAAGGCCCTTCACCCGGATTGCGTTGCAATCCGACCTCTCCCCGCCCGCGGGGAGAGGTGAAAAATTCATTCCGCCGCGTCGCGAAGCGCGGCGTGACTGGCGAGGAAGCGCTCCGCTTCCAGCGCCGCCATGCAGCCGAGCCCCGCCGCGGTAACCGCCTGCCGGAAGATGTCGTCAGCGACGTCGCCCGCGGCGAATAAGCCGGGCACGGAAGTCGCGGTCGAATGCGGGGCGGTCTTGACGTAGCCGGACGGCTTCATCTCGATCTGGCCGGCGACCAACTCGGTGGACGGCGAGTGACCGATGGCAATGAAAATGCCGTCGACCGGCCGCTCGCTAACGGCGCCGGTCTTGATGTTCTTGAGCTTCGCGTGCGTGACCTTCATCGGATTCTCGGCGCCGCGCACATCGTCGAGCACGCTGTCCCAGATCACTTCGATCTTCGGATGCTTGAACAGGCGGTCCTGTAAAATCTTCTCGGCGCGCAGGCTGTCGCGGCGGTGCACCAGCGTGACCTTCGCGGCAAAATTGGTGAGGAACAGCGCCTCCTCGACCGCGGTGTTGCCGCCGCCGATCACCAGCACGTCCTTGTTGCGATAAAAGAAGCCGTCGCAGGTAGCGCACGCCGAAATGCCATAGCCGCGGAATTTTTGTTCGCACGGCAGGTCAAGCCAGCGCGCCTGAGCGCCGGTCGCCAGCACCACGGCCTCGGCGATGTAGATGTCGCCGGAATCGCATTCGATACGGAACGGGCGCCGCTGCAGATCGAGCTTGTTGACATGGTCGGCGACCAGCCGTGCGCCGACATGGGCTGCCTGCGCCTGCATCTGCTCCATGAGCCAAGGGCCCTGGATCACATCGGCAAAGCCTGGATAGTTCTCGACGTCGGTGGTCACGGTCAGTTGGCCACCGGGAGCGACGCCCTGGATCAAAATCGGGTCGAGCATCGCACGAGCCGCATAGATCGCGGCGGTATATCCGGCGGGCCCGGAGCCAATTATGACGACTTTCGCCTGGGTGGTCTTGCTCACCTGGACATCTCGTTCAATCACGACAGGGCGCGGGGGCGCGCGCGGGCCTGTCCTAGCCCTTCAAAACGGGCCCAATTTGACCCGTTCAGCCTGGAATGGGCTGATCCCGCCCCAAGACGGTATCCGAAGACGCGCACAGCTACCCCGCGTCACAATTTAGGGATTTTTCCCAGCCATGCAAGCGACGCAATGGTCCCGACCGCATAGCTCCTGGCGACAGGGTTAGCGTCAGACGGGGCCGAAAAGCCCGTCAGGCGAAGGCCGGCATGACCTCGCGGGCGAACAGTTCGATCGAGTGCAGGGCTTCGGCCTGCGTCATGTCGCCAAACGCAAGCCACGGCGTCCAATAATTGGCTCCGGTGGCTTTAACGTCAGCCGCGACGATGTCGCGAACGGTCGCCGGCGATCCCGCAATGGCGGTACCGAGTGCCTGCAACTCATCGAAGCTTTTCGGATAATGGGCGTGGGTGCGTGGCGCCGCGCCGTTGCGCTCGAACAGCCAGAAGAAGCTCGTGCGCCAGTGCGGATAGGCGCGCCGCGCGATGGCGAGCGCTTGCGCATCCGTTTCGGCAACAACGACATGGCGGCCGACGCCGTAGAGCGTCGTGTCGGCCTTGCCGAGCTTGTGCCGCACCGCGTGATAACGATCGAAGATGGGGCGGACGGTCGCGCGCGGTCCAAGCGCCAGAATGTTGACATCGTTCTCCGCCGGCCAGTCGGCATTTTCCGGAATACCGACGCCGTACCATAGCGGCGGGTGCGGACGCTGCACCGGATGCAGGATGATCGGCACCTTGTCGAAGCGATAGAATTTGCCCGCGAAGCTCAGCTCGTCGGATGCAAGGCCCTTGAGCAGCACCTGGAATGCTTCGTGATACATCGGCTGCGTTTGCGCGAAATCGAGCGCGTAATTCGCAGTCTCGAACGGCGACACGCCGCGCCCGACGCCGAGTTCGAGTTCGACCGCCGCTCATCTGATCGAGCATGCAGACTTCCTCGATCAACCGCAGCGGATGGTAGAACGGCAACAGATAGACCATCGGGCCAAAGCGCAGCCGCGTCGTGCGCTGCGCCAATGCCGCGAGGAACAGACCCGGCGACGCCGCGCAGCCAAGCGGAGTACCGTGATGCTCGGCAAGGTGATAGGCGTGGAAGCCGGCGCGGTCGTAAGCCTCGGCAAGCTTGAGCCGCCCGGCAAACAATTCGCCATGCGGCACGCCTGCATCGTCCAGGTGATCGAACACGCCGAATTTCACGAGATAGTCCCTCCCCTATGTCATTCCGGGGCGCGCGCGAGCGCGAGCCCGGAATCCATAATCACGGAATGGGAGGAATTTGGAAACTGCTTAAGCCGCGACGCAGGGCTTATGGATTCCGGGCTCGCGCTTCGCGCGATCCGGAATGACGCTAGCGCGTCATTTCCACTCCACTTTCATCACTTCATAGGCACGGGCGCCGCCGGGCGTGACGACTTCCACTTGCGCACCCTTCTTCTTGCCCACGAGCGCGCGAGCGAGCGGCGACGTGATGGAAATCTTGCCCTTCTTGGCATCCGCCTCAGGCTCGCCGACGATCTGCCAGACCGCCTTCTTTTCGGTATCCTCATCGATCAGGGTCACGGTCGCGCCGAACGTGATGGTGTCGCCGGACAGCTTGGATACGTCGATGACCTCGGCGCGCGCGAGCTTGTCCTCAAGCTCGGCGATGTGGCCCTCGTTGAGCGACTGCGCCTCTTTGGCGGCATGATATTCGGCGTTCTCCGAAAGATCGCCGTGCGTGCGCGCGTCGGTGATCTGCTGAATAATCCGAGGCCGCTCGACCTGCTGGCACTGCTTGAGTTCGGCCTCGAGGGCCGAGTAGCCTGCCGCGGTCATAGGAATTTTATCCATCGATCTCAAACCTCCAAGCCCGCAGAGTCAAGATTTGCATCGCGGTCCGGTGCCTATCCGGCCACGCGAATGCATGCCCTGTCTCTACCTGCCGCCGCCCTACCGGTCTGACTGTCAGCCGGCCCCGGACGCAAAATAGCGCTGCAGCGCACACACCTCGAGGTCGCCTTTGAGATAGGCCCGGATGCCCTGCGCTGCGGCGACGGCCCCTGAGAGAGTGGTGTAGTACGGCACTTTATGCAAGAGGGCGGCGCGCCGAAGCGAACGACTATCCGCAAGGGCGGTGGCCCCTTCTGTCGTATTGAAGACCAACTGGACGTCGCCGTTCTTGATGGCGTCGACGATATGGGGGCGGCCTTCCGCCACCTTGTTGATCTTGACCGCGGCCACGCCCTGTTCGGCGAGATAACGCTGGGTGCCCGAGGTCGCTACCACCTTGAATCCGGAATCGGCAAGAAGGCGAATAGCCTCTAGAATTCGCGTCTTGTCGGCATCCTTGACCGACACGAAGACGGTACCGGTCTTTGGCAGGCGGGAGCCGCCGCCGAGCTGGCTTTTGACGAAGGCGACATTGTAGTCGCGGTCGATGCCCATGACCTCGCCGGTCGATTTCATTTCCGGGCCGAGCACGGTGTCGACCGCCGGCCCGAACCGGGCGAACGGGAATACGGCTTCCTTCACGCCAATATGCCGCGCGCTGCCGAGTTCGAAGCTTTGCGGCTTGAGTTTGAAACTCTTGAGCGTTTCGCCCGCCATGATTCGCGCCGCGATCTTGGCGCTCGGAATGCCTGTCACCTTGGCGACGAACGGCACCGTGCGGGAGGCGCGCGGGTTGACTTCAAGAACATAAATGTCGCCGTCCTTGATGGCGTATTGCACGTTCATCAGGCCGCCGACCTTGAGCGCGCGGGCCAGTTCCCGCGTCTGCCGCTCCAGTTCGGTGATGGTTTTCGGATCGAGCGAATGCGGCGGCAGCGAGCAGGCGGAGTCGCCGGAATGGATGCCGGCCTCCTCGATGTGCTCCATGATGCCGGCGATGTAGCTGTCCTGCCCGTCGGCGAGGCAGTCCACATCGATCTCGACCGCGTCGGTCAGATAGCGGTCGATCAGGAGCGGCCGCTTTTCCGACACGGCGAACTCCGATGGCCGGTCAAGATCGGCGGTAAGACGCGTCACGTAGCGCGTCAACTGGTGCGTGTCGTGCACGATCTCCATGGCGCGACCGCCGAGCACGTACGAAGGTCGGATGACGATCGGGTAGCCGATCGATTCGGCAATCGCCTGCGCCTTTTCGAGTGACGTGGCGATGCCGCTCTTAGGCTGGCGCAGCTTGAGTCGGTCGAGCAGTTGCTTGAAGCGATCGCGGTCCTCGGCGAGGTCGATGGCGTCGGGCGAGGTGCCCAGGATCGGCACGTGCGCGTTTTCCAAAGGCTCGGCGAGCTTGAGCGGCGTCTGGCCGCCGAACTGTACGATGACGCCGTGCAGCGTCCCGTTGGTGCGCTCGGTGTCGATGATCTCAATCACGTCCTCGGCGGTCAGAGGCTCGAAATACAGGCGATCCGAGGTGTCGTAATCAGTCGACACGGTCTCCGGATTGCAATTGACCATGATGGTTTCGTAGCCGGCCTCCTTCAGCGCGAAGGCGGCGTGACAGCAGCAATAGTCGAACTCGATGCCCTGCCCGATCCGGTTCGGACCGCCGCCGAGGATCACGACCTTTTTTCGGGCTGACGGCGCCGCCTCGTTGACCGCGGGCCCGGCAAACGGCGCCTCGTAGGTCGAGTACATGTAGGCGGTAGGGGAAGCGAATTCGGCCGCGCAGGTGTCGATGCGTTTGAACACCGGACGCACGCCGAGCTTCTGGCGGTGCGCGGCAACTTCGCCGGCCGGCAGGCCGGTGAGTCGGCCCAGCCGCGCGTCGGAAAAGCCCATCGCCTTGAGCCGGCGCAGCGCCGGCGCGGAAGCCGGCATGCCCTTGTCGCGAATTTCGGCCTCGGTGTCGACGATGGCGCGCAGTTGCGCCAGGAACCACGGATCGACCTTGCAGGCGTTGTGAACGTCCGCATCGCTCATGCCGAGCCGCATCGCCTGCGCGATCTTGAGCACGCCGTCGGGCGATGGGGTGCCGAGCGCGGCGCGCAGCGCATTCTTGTCGTCACCCTGACCGAGACCCGGAATCGTCGACTTCGTCGAGCCCGGTCAGCCCGGTTTCCAGCGAGCGCAACGCCTTCTGCAGACTTTCCGCGAAGGTGCGGCCGATCGCCATCGCCTCGCCGACTGATTTCATTGAAGTGGTCAGCACCGGCTCGGCGCCGGGAAATTTTTCGAAGGCAAAACGCGGAATCTTGGTGACGATGTAGTCGATCGTCGGCTCGAACGAGGCCGGCGTGGCGCCGCCGGTGATGTCGTTCTTGATCTCATCAAGCGTGTAGCCGACCGCAAGCTTGGCGGCGACCTTGGCGATCGGAAAGCCAGTCGCCTTCGAGGCCAGCGCCGATGAGCGCGACACGCGCGGATTCATCTCGATGACGACGAGGCGGCCATCCGCCGGATTGACCGCGAACTGCACGTTGGAGCCGCCGGTCTCCACCCCGATCTCGCGCAACACCGCGATCGAGGCGTCGCGCATGATCTGATATTCCTTGTCGGTGAGCGTCAGCGCCGGCGCGACCGTGATCGAGTCACCGGTATGCACGCCCATCGGATCGAAATTCTCGATCGAGCAGACGATGATGCAGTTGTCGTTCTTGTCGCGCACCACCTCCATCTCGAACTCTTTCCAGCCGAGCACGGATTCTTCGATCAGCACCTCGGAGGTCGGCGAGGCGTCGATCCCGCCCTCGACAATCTCGATGAACTCCGCCTTGTTGTAGGCGATGCCGCCGCCGGTACCGCCGAGCGTGAACGACGGGCGGATGATGGCGGGCAGGCCGATATCTTCCAGCGCTTCCAGCGCCTGGATCAGCGTCTTGATCTGATGCGAGCGCGGCGTCTGCAGGCCGATCTTCTTCATCGCCTCGCGAAACAGCTTGCGGTCCTCGGCCTTGTCGATGGCGTCGGCAGTGGCGCCGATCATCGTGACGTCGAACCTTTCCAGCACGCCCATCTTGCGCAGCGACAGCGCGGTATTGAGCGCAGTCTGTCCGCCCATGGTCGGCAGCAGCGCGAAGCCGCCCGGGATGGCGTAGCGTTCCTTCTCGACGATCTTGGCGACGATCTCCGGCGTGATCGGCTCGATATAGGTCGCGTCCGCCAGATCCGGATCGGTCATGATCGTCGCCGGATTGGAATTGACCAGCACGACCCGATAGCCCTCGGCCTTGAGCGCCTTGCAGGCCTGCGTGCCCGAATAGTCGAACTCGCACGCCTGGCCGATGACGATCGGGCCGGCGCCGATGATCAGGACAGTGGAAATGTCGGTTCGCTTGGGCATACCAACCTACGTCATCCTGAGGTGCCCGCGCGCAACGCGGGCCTCGAAGGATGCCAGCCGTGGCGGTATGGGCCGTCGCCCTTCGAGGCTCGCTTCGCTCGCACCTCAGGGTGACGGAACGAAGCTTCGAAACGCAAAAAAAGAGCGCCTGCAAGGCGCACCGGCGTCAGGGCTTGCATGGCTCGGCCCCGCGCGAGGGGTGCTTAGACCAGAATTGCGGCGGCGGCAACGCCGGGTGCACAGGCCAGCGTTTGTCCTGTGGGCGGCGCCGCGTTAGGCTTCGACAAAACCCGATGGGGAGGAAGACATGCGGGCTGCTCACGCGGCCGCGGCGATGACCGTGGCGGCTGGTTCGCTCATCGCCGCGATGCAATCTGCTGCACTGTCGCAGGCATCCGACACGCGGCCGGTGACGCTGGTGGTACCGATCGCGGCCGGCGGCGGCGTCGACACCATCGCGCGGGTCTTCGCCAAGGAGCTATCGGAACGGCTGAGACAGCCATGGGTGGTGGAAAACCGGCCCGGCGCCGGCGGCCTAGTCGGTCTCGATTCGGTCGCCAAGGCCACGCACGACGGCCATACGCTCGCGACCTTCGAAACCTCGTCGGTGCTCCAGCAATGGCTGCACCGGAAGGTGCCCTTCGATGTCGTCAAGGACTTCGCGCCGGTCGCGCAGATGGCACTCACGCCGCTCGTGCTGTTCGCCGGACCGTCATCGCCGGTCGCCGATCTGAAGGGCATGATCGCCTACGCCAAGGCCAACCCGGGCAAACTTTCGGCGGGCACGCCCGGCATGGGCACGCCGCACTCGCTCGCGTTACTGATGCTCAATGCCGCAGCCGGCATCGACATCACGCACGTGCCCTATAAGGGCACAGGACCGGCACTCAACGATCTCCTTGGCGGCCAGATCCCGCTGATGTGGGCGACACCGAACGTGGTGATGCAATATGTGCAGACCGGCAAGGTGAAAGCGCTGGCGGTCGGCTCGCCGCAGCGCGTCTCGCTGTTGCCGAACGTGCCGACGGTCGCCGAGAGCGGCGTGCCGGGATTCGACGTCAGCGTCTGGTTCGGCATTGCCGGGCCGGCCAACACGCCGCCAGCCGCGATCGCGCGCATCAGCGGCCAGATCGCCGCGATCGATCAGATGGCGGATCTGCGCGCCAGGATGGCGCCGCTCGGCTACGAGCTCAGCTATCTGGACAGCGCCGCTTTTGCCAAGAAAATCGCCGAAGACCACGCCCGCTACGGCAAGGTCATTCGCGATGCCGGCATCAAGCCGGACTAGGCCCGGCGCGACCTTATTTGTCTTAAGGCTTTTTGTTCTATCTCGGCGGCCGTTTCGGCACGCCGCGCATCTGCGCAGGAAATTACCCAAGAACTGGCCAAGAAGACCAACAAAACCGCGCCGGAAAAGGGTTAAGGGGAGGTAACCGTTAACTCCGCGTTAACTTTATGTCCGCAGATTATTAACCAATCAAGACTCATCCGACATTGGAGAGGCGGCCTTGTCGAGCCTCATCTGCCCACGGCAGTCGCTGACGTTTCGCGCCCGCTCCTACATGGCGTTCGCCTTCGCGCCGCAACCGCCGATCGCCGACTGGCTTGCCGACCTCGACGCCACGCTGGAGCGCTCCAAGGGCTTCTTCGCCGGTCATCCGGTCGCGCTCGACCTGTCAGCGGCCAGCCTGACGCCCTCCGAAGTCGTCGAACTCGTCGGCAGCCTTGCCGAGCGCGGCATCCGCGTGCTCGGCATCGAGGGCATCGAGCCGAACGAGACGATGCCCGGCCTGCCGCCGGTCCTGCGCAGCGGCCGCGGGGCCCAGGAAATTGAGATCCCCGAACCGGCCACGGCCTCCGCCGAACCTGCCGCAGCTCCGCCGCCGCAGAAGCAGGAGCCGGCTTCGCTCCTGATCGATTCGCCGGTGCGGTCCGGGCAATCGGTGGTCTACATCGAGGGCGACGTCACCGTGCTGGGCTCGGTCGGCTCGGGCGCCGAGATCATCGCCGGAGGCTCCATCCACATTTACGGCACACTGCGCGGGCTCGCCATGGCGGGCGCCTCGGGCAATTCGCGCGCGCGCATCTTCTGCCACCGTTTCGAGGGCGAGCTTCTGGCGATCGGCCCTCACTACAAGACGGCGGACGAAATCGAGGCCAGCCTGCGCCGCGGACCGGCCCAGGCATGGCTTGATGGCAACACGCTGAAAATCACAGCGATGAACTAACGAGAGGTCGTAGACATGAGCGAGGAGAAATCGGGACGCGTCGTGGTCGTGACATCGGGCAAAGGAGGCGTCGGCAAGACCACCTCCACAGCGTCGCTCGGAGCCGCGCTCGCCCATCTCGGCCAGAAGGTCGTGGTCATCGATTTTGACGTCGGCCTGCGCAATCTCGACCTGGTGCTGGGCGCCGAGCGGCGCGTCGTCTTCGATCTGATCAACGTCATCAACGGCGTGGCCAAGCTGCCGCAGGCGCTGATCAAGGACAAGCGGCTGGAGAATCTCTTTCTGCTGCCGGCGTCGCAGACCCGCGACAAGGACGCCCTGACAGAAGAAGGCGTCGCCAAGGTGATCGCCGAGTTGCGCACCAAATTCGACTGGATCGTGTGCGACAGCCCGGCGGGCATCGAACGCGGCGCAACGCTGGCGATGCGCCACGCCGACTCCGCGATCATCGTCACCAATCCGGAAGTGTCGTCGGTACGCGACTCCGACCGCATCATTGGCCTGCTCGACTCCAAGACCGAAAAGGCCGAGCGCGGCGAGTGCGTCGACAAGCACCTGTTGATCACCCGCTATCATCCGTGGCGCGCGGCGCGCGGCGAGATGCTGTCGATCGACGACGTGCTGGATATCCTCTCCATTCCGCTGATCGGCATCATCCCCGAGAGCGAGGAAGTCCTGCGCGCCTCCAACGTCGGCTCGCCGGTGACGCTCAATGCGCCGCTCAGCGCTCCGGCCAAGGCCTATTTCGACGCCACGAAGCGCCTCAAGGGCGAACAAATCCCCATGCAGATTCCTTCGGAAAGCCGCGGTCTCTTCAACAAGCTGTTCGGACGGAAAGCAGCATGAATTTACTCAGCCTGTTTCGCCGGGGCTCAGCGCCCGTTGCGCGTGAGCGCCTGCAAATCCTCCTCGCCCACGAGCGCGAGACACGCGGCCAGCCCGATCTGCTCGGCGTGCTGCGCGAAGAAATCCTCGCAGTGATTGCGCGCCATGTCGCCTTCGATCCCGACAAGGTGCAGATCACGATGGACCGGGGCAGCACCGTCTCGACGCTTGCCGTCGACATCGAGATTCCAAATCGCCGCCGCGCCAGCGGCGCGGCATCCCAGCAATTGGCCCGACTCGCCTTCAGGGCGGAAACGGCCTCAGCAAGGTCGCAATGGACCAACGGGTTAGTTTGATGCGCACCATAGTTCTGCTCACGCAAAAAGGCGGCACTGGAAAGACCACACTGGCGGCTTCGCTCGCAGTGGCGGCGGCACAATCGGGCGAAAGGGTCATTGCACTCGATCTTGACCCGCAGGCCTCGCTGGTGCGCTGGGGTGAACGCCGCGCCGCGGCACACGCGGCGAACCGGATCATGGTCGAACCGCTTGAGCGCGAACGCCTGCAGCGGCTGCGCGCCATTCTCGACGGCCTCGCCGGTGCGGGCTTCACACTGGCGATCTTCGATACCGCCGGTGCCGACGGCCCGGCCGTGCGGCTGATCACCGAAGCGGCCGACCTTTGCCTACTGCCGTCACGCCCGACCCGTCTCGACGTCGAAGCCACAGCGTCGACCTTCCGCACGCTGTTCCTGGCCAAGCGCAAAGCCGCATTCGTGCTCAACCAGTGTCCGATGACCTACCGCAGCTCGCGCGCCGGGCAAGCCGCCAAGGGCCTCACCGAACTCGGCGTGCTCGCCGAACCGATGGTGGCGACGCGCATGGACTATCAGGACGCGATCGCCGCCGGTCTCGGCGTTACCGAATACGATCCCGGCGGACGCGCCGCGGCCGAAATCAAGACGCTGTGGAATTGGAGTCGCGCGCAGTTCGGCAGTCCCAAGACCGAAGCCAAGACGGAATCCAACACGGACACCAAAAGCGAATCCAACGAGATCAAGAGCGAGCGCACGGCCGAGCATCAGCCGAGCCGCCAGGTCGCCGCCTAAGCTACCGTCGCTCAACCCAGGCGGATTTCGCATCACGAGGCCCCGGTCCCGCACCGGGGCCTCATTTTTTTGACGCGGCGCGGTGGACCATGAAGTTGGCAATGCCGACGGCGGTCTGGAGCGAATAATCGGTGGATTGATGCCCGGGGTCGAACGGTTCCCCGGACCGTAAATTGCGAAACCATTTCGCCGCATCGGTTTGCTCCGGCGGCAGCATGACGCCGGCGGGCGCTTCGCCGGTCGAGTGACACGACAGGCATGACGAAGTCGGATAATCCACCGGGCCGCTGAGCCGGCCCTGATAGCCGAGATGGGGCATGTGCACCGCCGGATTGATCCAAGTCTGACTGATCGAAGTCTGTTTGATCGGAGTCTGCGCCGGCGATCCTGTTCCGGAAAAATTCGGATCGTTGCCCCACATGCCGCCGACCGCGGCGACATTCCTCCATCCGCTGCCGGAAGGACCGCCTGGGCCGCCGCCATAGACGAACGTGCCAAAGATCCAGCCGGTCTCATCGGCGGCGCGGGGATCCTTCACCGCGACGTCGATCTGCAGCAGCGGAAGCTCGAGCACGGCGCGAGGGCTCGCAGCGGTGGGATCGGGTTCGTTGGGGTCGGCATACACATAGGCCCGCCAGCGTGGCGCGCCTTTCAGATAAGGCACCTCCGCCTCGGTCGCGGTCGTGAACAGAAGCTTCGTGGCGACCGTACCGTCTGGAAACGCTGCAGCGGCGGCATTCGGCGCGCCGCGATCTTTCCAGATCCGGCCGAGCGTCATGCCGCCCGGCGCGTTGTAAAATCCCACCGCATAGCTGCTCCATTGGCGGGTCTGCTGCGGCGCCAGTTCGTAAGGCCGCGACACGCGCTCGCGCGTCAGACCATGAATGAATTCGCGGCCGCTGATGCCGACATCCTGCCATGGCGCGTTGTACCAGGCGCGTTTGCGATTGCGCGCCGGATCGAAGCTTGCTTCCGCGTCGGCTCGAACATTGCCCTCGAAGACATAATCGAGAACCGCGCGCAAATAGCTTTCGGTCTGCGTCCTGGGATCGAATTGCAGCCACGGCTCGACGTCGCGATTGATGGTGGCCGGATAGTTCTGGCTCAAATGAAAAACATGGCCTGTCCAATGCGCGATGGGCGGCATCAGCGCGTCGCAAAATGGCGTAGTGGGCGTATCGCATCCGCCGGACTGATAGGCCCTGTTGGCGGGCTGTGCGCTGATTGCGGACGGCGAGCAAAGCAGAAGACCGGCGAGCAACAGCGACGAAGCGGTCGTCCGCCTCACTGGTTCAACTCGCGCGCGACACGAAAGCCGACGTCGAAACCACGCCGATCGGGCGTGCCGCTGTCGCAACTCGCGGAATGCACCGTTGCCGGCGTGTCGCGCCAGAAGCCGCCACCGCGATCGACCCGGTGACCACAGTCGCCGGTGGTCCACGCCGAGCCATCCGTCGGTGCGCCATCGTAGTTCGCGTGGTAGCAATCGGTGACCCATTCCCAGACATTGCCGATCGTGTCGAACAGACCGAAGCGGTTTGGCGGAAATGAGCCGACCGGCGCTGTTCGCTTGCCGTCCCATTGGCTGCCGCAACCGTTGCAGTCGGCCATCGGTTTGCCGTCGACTTCAACGTCGGCTCCCCACGGATAGGCCGTCTGCGTTCCAGCGCGAGCCACATATTCGTATTCGGCCTCGGTCAGCAGCCGATACGACTTGCCGGTCATTTTCGACAGCCACGCCACGTATTGCTGCGCGTCGTCCCAGTCGACATTGATCGCCGGACGCTGGCCGCGTCCGAAATCGGCGTCGCGAACATCGGCGCGGCAATCGCCGTAAGCCGCACAGGTGTCCCATTGGTCGAATGTCAATTCGAATTTGGAGACCGCCATGGCCTTGCCGATCTTGACCTGATGCCGAGGCAGCTCGTCGCTCCGGCCATTCTCGCCTGGCGCTGATCCCATCATGAAGCTGCCGGCGGGGACGACAATCATGTCGGGACAGAAATCCTTGCCCGGCGCCTTGGGCGCACACTCCCTGAAAGCCTTGTTCGGATCGGGCTTGAGCGCGCGCTCCGCTTCGGCCGTCAGAACGAAAGGCCGCATATTGGCGGACGCGAACGGCCGCTCGGTCGCGTACCAGCGCCATTGCTGTTTGAGAAACGCCTGGTTGATCCAGCCCAGCAGGCCGACGATCATGCCGACCAGCAGCACGTAAATGACGGCGCGAATGCTGCGCGCACGGGTCTGCGCTTTCTTCTCGCGCGCGATACTGAGCGTGATGAATTCGCGATCCGGCCCGTGCAGATCATTGGCCCGCCGATTGAGCCAACTCTGTGCCTGGGCGAGCGCCGCGCCCATCAGCAGCGCGTCATATTTCGCGTTATGAGGCGTCGATTGCCAGCTCCGCCGCGCCGCTTCGACGCCGCTGCGCCACGCCAGAAATTCGCGCTCGGCCGCAACCCACTCGCGTAACCGATCCCAGCGGCGGAACAACGCCTCGTGCGCGACCTCCGCGTAGGTTTCGCCATGCGCTGCCGCTGGTGCGTCCGGCGCGGACGCTCCCGTTCGACGCCGCCGCGGCCTCGCTTACCGCGACCGGCTCGGCATGCGCCTCGCCGTCTTCGAGCTGTGGCCGCGCGGTGACGAGAAGACGATAGGGATGATTGGCGAGCTCGCCGATGAGATGCCATTCCGCCTCGGAAAATTCCGAGCGCACCGCGCGCCGCCGCGTCGGCTCTTCGCCTTCGCGCAGCGTGGCGAGCTTCAAGGTCAGAATGCGGCGCAGGGCGCTTTCGTCATCGGGGTGCGTAGCCAAGAAGCTGTTGGCGCGATCGACCAGAACCCGCCCGAGCTCGAAATAGGGCGCCGGCAGGCGCAGAATGCCGTCGCCCGGCTGCGCCGCCTGCATTTGCGTCCACATGTCGTCGAGCGTGTAGGACAAGAGCGGCAGCGCGCCGACGTCCTTGACCGAATCCTCGACCGTGCGTCGCGTGATCACCTCGATAAGACGATCGTTCTCGAACCGCGCGCCGAGCAGTTGCGCCGGACGGCTGATGACCTCGCGCAGTTCATCTTCGCCGAGCGGCGGCACGTCGATCTGCAGCCGCGCGTTGAACAACGGTTTGTCGGCCTGCAACGCGCCGAGAAAATCCGCGCGCATGCTCATCATCGTGCGCAAGCGATGATCCGGCAGTGCCTGCGCCAGAAGTTCGGAGAAACGCCGGCGCTGCCCCTCTTCGGCGCGAATGTAGAGCTCTTCGCCCTGGTCGACGTAGAGCAGGAAGCCATCGGGCTCCGGCTCCTTGAGCTCCTTGCGGCGGCGGATCGTCGCGTCGATCAGGTCGCGCAGGCCGGCCTTGCTGTCGCGCAACAGTTCGATCCAGCCGTTCTGCTGTTTGGTCCGTTCAAAGTCCGTTGCCTCGAACTGCCAGGTATCGAGAAACGTTTCCACCAGCGCCTTGAGCGGATCGGTGCCGGGCTTGAGCGTGAGGTAGCACCACTGCCGGCTGTGCGCGAAAATCGCCGGCCAACTGGCAGTCGCGCCGGCTTCGTCGGGCCAGGCCTGCTGCTTGAGCGCGGCGATGACGCCGGCCTGGGCGAGCGAGGATTTTCCGACGCCGGAATTGCCGATCAGGATAGGCAGCCGGCTGGGCGCCGCGAGCGCATTGAGCACATCGACGGTTTCGCGCGCGCGTCCAAAAAAATAATCGCTGTCCTTTTCTTCCATCGCGGCCAGACCGCGATACGGGCAGGTGTAGCGCCACAGCTGCCCTGGAGTGCTGCCGTGGCCTGCGGTGGCGTCGAACAGGCGGGCGATCGAGGTTTCGGCGGACGGGTCGGGCGTCACGATCCAATGCATCTGCCGCAAGAACGGCAGACCCGGCGCGTTCTGGCCTTCGAGCAGGACGACAACCAGCGGGAATTCCGCGGGCGTCCCGACATGCCGGTCGTGCGCCTCGTAGTATTCAGGGACTTGCCATTTTCCGAGCCCCAACTCGCCGATCAGAAGTATGAATGCGTTGGCGTCGGCGATTTCCTGCGCCAGTTGGGCGCTCCACGAGCCGCCGGCGCGCAGATGCGCCGGCGCGAAGAACACCCGCGCCGCCGGATCCTTGGCCTCGATGGCGGCCTTAAGCCCTGCGGCTAGCGCCTCGTCCGGCGAGTGGTAGCTGAGAAACCAGCGGCGCATTTCAGGTGATCCCGATGAGCCCTGCAGGATATCAATTTGGCCGTCCGGGGACAGCGGTTATTCCAATTTTTACAGGGCTTTGGCTAATGCGGCCGCCGCTCACCGCCGACCGGGCGAATAGATTTCGGTCGCTGCCTCTGATATCGTCCGCTCATCTGACAGAGCTGATTTGATAGAACGATTTTTCACGACCGAGCGAGCCGGGTGATTGGCCCGCAATATGACAGAATCTTGAATTTCTTATTGGGATCGGGCCTAGTATGGGCCCGAAGCGGATTTCGCCAGGCTCGAGAAACTGGCCCGAGGAAACACGGTGATGTCTGACGCGAGTCACATGTTTCTTCTCGAGCTCTCGAACGCGTTGCCATCTGGATTCAACTTTCAAGATTTATTCGACGAGATTACACGGGCGGATATTCCTTACCGGCAGCACTACAGCGAATATCAGTCCGGCGGCTGGTGGACCTGCTCATTATTGGGTCGCAGCACCGACCCAACCGATGGAGCGGTTACCGACAGTGGCCGGACGGTCGCAACCGACGCGCTCGACAGTCTGCCCACCGTTCGCCAATTTCTGGAAGACCTGGGGCTGCGCTACATGATGGTGCGTCTCGCCCGGCTCGATCCGGGCGGAGCGTTGTGGGAGCATCGCGATTATCAGGATCTCGATCGCGTCCCGCGGCAACGCATCCATTTGCCGCTCGAAACCAATCCCGGTGCGCTGATCGTTTCGGGCGGCCGCCGCTATCACATGAATGCGGGTAGTTTGCAGACCTTTCGTCCGACCATAGCGCACGGCGCGTGCAACGCAGGCAACCGCGCGCGCCTGCATCTCATGATCGACGCCTATGAGGACGCGCATCTGAAAGCGCTCATGGCCGACGCGACACCACGTGCTTCGCGCGCCATGCCGGCTCTTTCGTCGGCCGCTTTGGCCGATACAGTCAGGTGCCTTCGCATGACGCTTGCAGACCGGCATGACGAGGCCGAGCGCACGCAGCCGGCCAGCCGCCTCGCGCCGTGGGAGCAGGCTGTCCTCGGGCTTTACTTCGCGTTTTCAGTCGCCGAGGGAGAACTCTACGAAGCGCTCGAAGAAGCCTGCCTGGAGAATGGCCGGCGCGAGCGCGCCGGTTTCTGGGCCGCGCGGCGGCGCCTCACACTCGGCATGGGGCTTGCGGATGCGTGAGGTGGCGGGAGCTCCAGCGCCGTCTGATGGGCGCTGGCAGTCCCGCGTTCTCGACGACGTCAATCATCTTATACTCGCCAGGCCTTGGGCGCGGGAGACGCTGCTGCGCGGTTCGTTGGCCCGCGGCGCTGGCGATAGCGAAAGCGACATTGATCTCGTCGCCGTCACGGACGACGCGGAGTTCGAAGCGGCGCTGCGCGATCTCACCGGAAAGTTGCCTCGATCGTTGCCGGGGCAATTGCCGCCATGGCTGGACGGAATCGTGCGCGACTTCGGCGGCATGGGGTTTGTCTATTTGCTGCGTGCCGGCGAACGGAAATGGGGACAGCTCGACATTTACCTGCTGCCGCAAAGCCGTAAGCAGCAGCTTCTCGACAACGAATTCGCCCTCGCCCTGCAATGCGATGGCGGCATAAAGCCGTTCGCGGGTCACGCCGCAGTACCACTCGATACAGCCCGCCGCCATTTTGAGGCGCAAGCCGGCGCCGACGTGGAGCAGGCGGTACTCGCTTGTTATGTGGCCATGTTCTTGTTGCGCAAGCGCCTCCTCCGCGGCGATCGGTTGCAGACATTCGCCGACACGTACGCAACCGCGCTGCGCGTGCGCGATCTGATCTTCGCTGCCTGTTACGCAGATCGGCCAGAGCGGGGATGGCGTGATGTGCCGAATGCAGCGGAACGTTCAACAGACCGCGAGCTGATTCTGAGAGTCATGGCGACATTCGCGCGGCAAGACGTGGTCGACTCCGCTGCGCTGGCACACCGTGCGGCGGGACTTGAGCAAATCGTCCCCGCGGTGGCGCCGGCGGTTTGGCGCGAGCATGGCGAGGCGTTACACAGCCTCGGCCGTTACCTCTCCGGCAGCGCCGAACGGTCGCAGGTTTGAGTGGCGGCGGCATCCGCCTACACCGTGGCTTTGAGCCAATCGCCCTGCCAGAACCGGAGCGCGAAGATAATGCCGCGCACCGCAACTTCGCCGCACAGCGCGAACCAGATGCCGACCAGGCCATACCCTAGCACGACACCGAGCAGATAGACCGCCGGCAGGCGCACACAGAAGATCGAGAGATAGGAAAGGACCATCGGCGTGCGCGTATCGCCCGCGCCGCGCATTGCGGCGGAAAGCACCAGATAGGTCGCCATGAAGATTTCGGACGGGCCGCAGATGCGGAGCAAAGTGGGAGCATCGCGGCTGATGACCGGATCGCTGGTGACGATGGCGACGAGTGGCTCCGGCGCCAGCAGGAACAAAAGGCCCACGCTGCCCATGATCGCCATGCAGATGTACCAGCACAGCCGGGTCGCGGCTTTGACGCGGTGAGGATCGCCAACGCCGAGATATTGGCCCGCGAGCGTCGCCGCCGCGGTACTCATCGCAAATCCCGGAAGGTAGCTGATGCCGTCGAGCCGGACTGCGACGGCATGAACCGCGATGGCGTTCGGCAGACCGGCGTAAACCGTGTTGCCGACGATCTTGAGAACCACGAACTGGGCGATCCAGAAACCCGAGGCTTCCATCAGGTTGGGCAAACCGACACGCAATAAGCGGCGCATCATGTGCCAGTGGGGAACAAGACGATGCAGGTGCAGCCGCAGCCCGTTGCGGCCGCGCAGCAACGATACCAGCATGGCGACGGCGCCAAACGACCACGCCAGATCGGTGGCCCAGGCGATGCCGGCAACGCCGTGGCCGCCGAGCGGCAGCGGGCCGCGCACGAAAGTGTAGTTACCGGCGATATTGACGACGTTGACGGCGAGCATGATGCCAAACGGCATCGCGGTGTTGCCGGCGCCGCGGTAACAGGCACAGCCGACAAACAGCATGAAACTCAGCGGCGCTGCGAGCGCCAGGATGCGCAAAAACAGGATGCTATGCTGCAATCCCCGGCCGCTGAGCCCGACAAAGGCACTGATCGACGGCGCCAGCAGCCATAGCAGCGCGGTCATGATGGCGCCGGCAAGCACGGCAAGCACGAGCGACTGACCCAGCGTGGCGTTGACCAGCCGGCGCTGCGGTGCCGCCGTGGCGCGAGCAATGATGGCGACCGCGCCAATTGCGGCGGCGGACTGTATCAAACCGATAATGCCGATGATGTAGCCGGCGACGCCGACCGCGGCGACGGCGTCGGCATCGAGATGCCCGGCCTGCATGGTGTCGACGAAGGTGACGAGAAACGTCAACACCTGTTCGAGCAACGGCCAGACCGCGAGTACCGCGATCTGCCGCGGCAACGAGAGCCCGGCGAGCCGGCCGGCAATCTGGCGCGTCGGCGCCTCGCCCGCCAACGTTTGCGGACCGGCCAGCAAAGAGATGTCAGCGTCGGCGCTCGGCACCGCTGGCTCCTGGGGCCGCCATTGCTTGTGGTTCTGGACGAGTTCGCAGTAGCCGGTCCCAAAATGTCAGGACAAGGCGGATAACAGCAATTGCTTCGTCGCTTCGGCAGTTTCGGGTGTTACGGCGAAACGTTGAAACTCGATCTTCTGCGGATGACCGTCCTTGCCCAATACGGTGCCGACCCCGTTCTCCTCCGCATGAAACATGCAGAGCGTCACGCATTCGCAATCGTCCGGAATGGCGGTGGCGTGAAACAATCCCTTCGCCACCTCGTATTGCGTGCCGGCGCGAACCGTCTCGGATGACTTGCGGCCTTCGGAAATGCGCAGGTCGCTCCTGGTCAGGATCGAGGTGGTCTTCGTGTAAGATGCAAGATAAAGCGGCTCACCGAAACCGAACCGCGGCTCCGGCCATGCGAGATTTTCAAGCTCGCCGCGAACCACATAGCTCGACATCGCCACTTCGTGCGAGTGAATCGGCCAGTTGGGCTCCTGTCCCGGCCGATTTTCCTTGAGCCATATGTTGAACCGGACGTCGGCCTCGGAGATTTTTTCCGGCAATCGGACAACCAGAAAACCATAGGGGTGTCTGGAGACGGCGGCGCTCGGCACCATCTCCTTCCAGGAATCTTTCCGCCGGACGATCTCGCTGGCGAGATCCATCAGCCGCCTCGCTTATGTCTAGCCGCAGGTCCTGGTCTATATCGAAGATTTGTTGATCTCGCCATAGCGGGCGCCCGCGGCCGGAGCACGCGCACCGCCCCTCCCCTGTCCGATCATGCCCGCGGGCGACCGGCCGCGCCGTTTCGCATTTAAATAACGCTCGAACAAGCCGGTAACCACCGGCCGCATGGACGGCGAAACCCGAAACGGGTCCTCGACGTTGTCCTGCGTCATGCCGTCCAACAACGCCCTGAAATCTCAAGAGCGCCTGCCGCCGCAATCCGAGAAAAAAGAGCGGCCGTTCAATGAACCGCGCAGTTCGGAAGAGCCGCGCGACAGTCAGCTCCGCCGCGCCGCGGAGCGCGGCCGGGGTCGCCGCGCCGTGCATCCATTGCAAATCCCATGGGCCGGCTGGAAGGACATTCTCTGGCGCACTTATAGCGAAATGCAATCCGACCGGCTGTTGTCGATCGCCGGCGGCGTCGCGTTCTTCATTCTGTTCGCCATCTTTCCCGCCATCACCGCCCTGGTGTCGGCCTACGGCATCTTCTTCAACGCCTCCACCATCGGCCAGGACCTGTCGCTGTTGCAGGACGTCGTACCCGGCAACGTGCTCGGCATTCTCAACGAGCAAGCCATGCGCATCGCCTCGCAGCGCAACGGCGCGCTCAGTATCGGCGTCGTGGTCGGCATTGTGGTGAGCCTGTGGAGCGCCATGGGGGGTATCAAAGCGATGATCGATGCGCTCAACGTGATCTACGAGCAGCAGGAGAGCCGCAATCTGTTCAAGCTCAATCTGGTGGCGCTGGTGTTTACGCTCGGCGGCTTTGCGGTTTTTCTCGTGGCAGTCGGCGCCGTCATCGCGGTGCCGGTGGCGCTCTCCTGGGCCGGGCTCGGCAGCGAAGCCGGCGATCTGATCCGGATCGCGCGCTGGCCGGCGCTGCTGATCGTGCTACTCGCCGGCCTTGCCGTGCTCTACCGCTACGGTCCCAATCGCCGCGCCGCACGCTGGCAATGGGTCAGCGTCGGCAGCGTGTTCGCCTCGGTGGTGTGGATCGCGGCCTCGTTCCTGTTTTCCTGGTACCTCGCCAAGTTCAACACCTACAACGCCACCTACGGCTCGCTCGGCGCGGTGCTCGCCATGATGATGTGGCTGTGGATCTCCTCGATGGTGGTGCTGCTCGGCGCCGAACTGAATGCCGAAATCGAACATCAGACCGCGCAGGACTCCACGGTCGGTGACGACAAGCCGCTCGGTCAGCGCGGCGCCGTGATGGCCGACACCGTGGGCGCCAAGCAGGACTAACTCGTACGGACCGCGCCGATTACGAGCTTCAGCCACGCCTGCGAAGAACCGGCGGCGGCGGCGGGGGCACCGGGACGAAACGCTGCCACACCGTACCGTCGTCGAACTGGATGGCGAATCCGTCCGGCGAAATCACCGCGCCTTCGTTCCAGCGCTCAGCCCAGATATGTCCGGGATGATCGATCCAGGCACGCGATGGCTGACCGGCTTCGTTGACCAAATTCATGTCCCAGCCGTTCTGGGTGATGTAAACCATCTGCGGTCCGGTGCAGTTCTGGACGCACTGATATTGACCGGACAACAGCTCCTGCGCGGAGGCGCCGGTCGTTCCCACAGCAAGAAGCGCGAACAATGCGAACGCTGATCTCATCGCCACGTCTCCCTCACACACCAGCGGAGCGTACCATGGCGCTGTCGCGAGGGCGACGCTTTCTTGGCGCGAAACGGTTGTGAGATTCACACTTGCCAAAGCGTAACGAGTGGTCCCTTGGCGCCGAACACGGGATCGGTCGCGGGCGCCGGCACTTTGGGAATCGAAGCAAGCGCCTTGGCATGCTCCGCCTTGCTGCCGCGGCACAGATTATATTTGCCGGTCGGCGGATAAGCGCCGATCACGACAAGCTCCTGAGTCTGGGTGATGAGCTCATGCCCTGTGCCCGCCGGCAGGATCATCACGTCACCGACGCCGACATCGATTTCCTTGCCCTTCTTGCCGCCGAAACGCACCTTGGCGCGGCCACGTGCGATGCCCATCGCCTCGTGAATCATCGAATGATAATGCGGATAGGCGAAGATGCCGTTGCGCCACATGTGGCCCCAGCCATTGTGGGCAAACGTCTGCTCGATCAGGCGTTCGGGATCCGGCGAACCGGAAAGATCGATGCCTGAGCGATACACGACGAGCGGCAGCGCGGCGTTATTCGGGATCGACCCGTCATCGGCAAAATGAAAGGTCGCGGGGGTTGAGCGTTTTCTGGCAATGGGCATGGCGTACGTTGGCGCCGCGGTAGCGCCACTCCTTCTACGCCGGTGTCGGTTGAAACTTTATGACGACGCTTACAGCAAAACGCCCACATCGAACGCCTGATAACGCCTACCGGACTCGGAAGTCCTCCATCAGCCGGATGAAACGGCCGAACAGATAATGGCTGTCGCGCGGGCCGGGCGACGCCTCCGGATGATATTGCACCGAGAATACCGGCCGATCCTTGAGCCTGAGCCCGCAATTCGAGCCGTCGAACAACGACACGTGCGTCTCGATAGCGTTCGCCGGCAGCGTCGTGCTATCGACCGCGAAGCCGTGATTTATCGAGGTGATTTCGACTTTGCCGGTTAACAGATCTTTGACCGGATGATTGGCGCCGTGATGGCCCTGATGCATCTTGACCGTATTGGCAGCCGATCGCGCGCGCCAGCATCTGGTGGCCAAGACAGATGCCGAATGTCGGCACCTTCTCGATCAGGGCGCGGATCACCGGCACGGCGTATTCGCCGGTCGCGGCAGGATCGCCCGGGCCGTTGGAGAGAAACACCCCATCTGGCTTGAGCGCCAGAATAGCTTCAGCCGAAGTCTGCGCCGGCACTACAGTGACCTTGCAGTCATTGCCGGCGAGCTGGCGCAGGATGTTGCGCTTGATGCCGTAGTCGACGGCGACGACCTCGAACCTGCCGCCGTCGCGGCGGCCGTAACCCTCGCCCCAAACCCACGGCGTCTCGTCCCAGGTGAAGCGCTGCGCCGTCGTCACCATCGGCACCAGATCGAGCCCGATCATGCCGGGCCATTCGCGGGCCTGCCGCTTGAGCGCGTCGAGATCGAAACTGCCGGACGCCTCGTGCGCGATCACCGCGTTGGGCATGCCCTGTTCGCGGATGCGCGCGGTGAGCGCGCGCGTATCGATGCCGGCGAGCCCGATGACGCCGCGCGCCTTCAGCCAGGCATCGAGATGGCGCGTCGCGCGGTAATTCGACGGCTGGGTAATCGACGCATGCAGGACGACACCGCGCGCTCCGGGCGTGGCCGCGAGGTTGACGGTTTCAATGTCCTCGTCGTTGGTGCCGACATTGCCGATGTGCGGAAACGTGAAGGTAATGACCTGCCCCGCATAGGACGGATCGGTCAGGATCTCCTCGTAGCCGGTCATCGCCGTGTTGAAGCACACCTCGCCAACCGCACTGCCGGTGGCGCCGAAGCCGATGCCTTCCAGCACGGTGCCATCGGCCAGCACCAGGAGCGCGGTCGGCTTGTCGTCATGCCAAGCGGCGGACGTCCCGGCGGAGGAAACTTGTGGCTGGGTCATGGCCTCTTAGTTGCGTATTATATAAGGAGACGCAACTGCCGTTCCGGCAATTGCCCCCGTCCCCGACCATGTCCCTCGGAGGGGCCTAAGCGGGGGACAGATCTGCAATGTTCGAGGAGCCGAAACCGTGCTGCGCGAGGACATCAATACCGCGTTGAAGGAAGCGATGAAATCCGGCCAGGCGCGGCGGGTTTCGACGCTGCGGCTGATCAACGCCGAGATCTTGAAACGTGAAACCGGCGGCGCCGAACGCACCTCGCTCAACGACGCCGAGATCCTCGATGTCATGGGCAAGATGATCAAGCAGCGCCAGGAATTGTTCGAGATTTACGAGAAGGCCGGGCGTGGCGAGCTTGCCGCGCAGGAACGCGAGGAGATCGACATCATTTCCGCCTACATGCCCAAACGCATGTCCGACCTCGAAGCCGCCGAGGCGATCTCGGGCCTGATCAAGGAACTCGAAGCCGCGACGCTCAAGGACATGGGCCGCACCATGGCGGCGCTGAAGACGCGCTTCTCCGGGCAAATGGATTTCGCCAAGGCTGGCGCAATGGTGAAGAAGCTGCTCGGGGGCGGATGACTGTCCCCGCGTGACCACTACGATGCGACGCAGAATCCTGTTGGGCTGATCGTTGGCCTGATCGGCCGGAATATTCAGGGCTCGCTGTCGCCAGCCCTGTTCGCCGAGGCGTTTGCGGCCGCGGGCATCGACGGCTTCTATCATTTGATCGACGCCGATCGGCTGCCGGCGCGGCTGCCCGAACTGCTCGGCGCCATCAAGGCGTTGGGCTTCGCCGGCGCCAATATCACCTACCCGTTCAAGCAGGATATCCTGCCACTGCTCGATGGCATCGACCCACAGGCGGCCGAGGTTGGCGCGATCAATACGGTGGCGATCGCGCAAGACGGCCGCACCACCGGCTATAATTTCGATCGCCATGGCTGGCGCGACAGCTTCGCGGAGACGCTCGGACCAGACAGCGCGCGCGGCAAGACCGTGGTGCTGATCGGCGCCGGCGGCGCCGGACGCGCGGTCACGTTTGCGCTGATGGACCTCGGCGTGGGTATGCTCGTGCTCCACGATCTCGACCTTGCGCGCGCCAAGGCGCTCGCCGCCGATGTGGCAAAACGTTACGGCGCGGCGCGCTGCCGTCTCGCCGGCGATCTTGACCGCGACATCGCCGCAGCCGACGGCATCGTCAATGCGACGCAGACCGGCATGAGCGGCTTTCCCGGCAACCCGGTCCCTGTCGCCGCGATCAAGTCCGAGCACTGGGCCGCTGATGTCATCTACACGCCGGTCGAAACCGCATTTCTCAAAGCAGCCGCCGCCAAGGGCGCCCGCACGCTCAATGGGCGCGGCATGGTGGTGCATCAGGCCGCCGCGGCGTTCCGCTGTCTCACCGGCGAAACGGTCGACGTTGCGCGGCTTTATCGGGCCTTCGCCGCAGGCCTCGCGGCACGAGACGCGACGCTGCACGCTTCGTGAGCATGCCTTTCGAGGCCTGTGGATAACCGGGACAAGCAAGGCTCGCCTGTGCCCCGCCTGCGTCAGCCCTATATTGAGAGCGCTGTTGCGCTACCCTTCCCGGTCCAGGCGAATCACCATGCGCTTTACGCCGCAATTTCTCGATGAGCTGCGCGCGCGGCTTCCGGTTTCGGAGGTCGTGGGCCGGCGCGTGAAATTGCGCAAGGCCGGCCGCGAATGGAAAGGCCTCTCGCCTTTCAACAAGGAGAAGACGCCGTCGTTTTTCGTCAATGACCAGAAGGCGATGTGGTTCGATTTCTCCTCGGGCAAGAACGGCAACATCTTCGACTTCGTCATGCTCACCGATGGCGTGACCTTCCCGGAAGCGGTCGAACGGCTCGCCGGGGAGGCCGGCGTTCCGCTGCCGGTCTATTCGCCCGAGGCCGAGGCGCGCGACGAACGCCGCAAGACGCTGCACGACATCGTCGAGCTCGCCGCCAAGTTCTTCGAGTCAACACTGGCGTCGCGCAACGGCGCGCGCGGCCGCGGCTACCTCGCCGACCGCGGGCTTTCCTCGGCGACCCAGCTGAAATTCCGGCTCGGTTACGCCCCGGCGGCGCAATATGCGCTCAAGGAGCATCTCGGCGCGGCCAAGATCCCGGTCGAAGACATGATCGAGGCTGGCCTTCTCGTCGCCGGCGAGGACATTGCGGTGCCCTACGACCGGTTCCGCGATCGCATCATGTTCCCGATCGCCGACTGGCGAGATCGCGTCATCGCCTTCGGCGGTCGCGCGCTCGAAAAGGACGTTTCGGCCAAGTATCTCAACTCACCGGAGACGCCGCTCTTCCACAAAGGCGCGACCCTCTACAACATCGCCGGCGCCCGCAAGGCCGCCCACGACGGCGCGCCGGTGATCGCGGTCGAAGGCTATGTCGACGTCATCGCCATGGTCACGGCCGGTTATGACGCGACGGTGGCGCCGCTCGGCACGGCGCTGACGGCGGATCAGCTAGCCCTGATGTGGCGGATGACCGACGAGCCGATCCTGTGCTTCGACGGCGACAACGCTGGGCGCCGCGCCGCCTACCGGGCGGCTGAACTGGCGCTGCCGCTGGTCAAGCCTGGCAAGAGCCTGAAATTCGCCGCTCTGCCGGACGGCCAGGACCCGGACGATCTGGCCCGCTCCGGCGGCCGCGAGGCCATCGCGGACGTCCTCGGCGCCGCGCGGCCACTCGCCCATGTGCTGTGGGCGCGCGAGAGCGAAGCCGGGCCGTTCGACACGCCGGAACGCCGCGCCGCGCTGGAGGCGCGGTTGTCGGCGGTGACCGCGACCATCGCCGACGAGGCCGTGCGCCGTTACTACCGGCAGGACTTCGGTGAGCGGCTTCGCCAGCTGTTCGCGCCGATCGAAGTTTCTTACCGTCCCGCGCACCGGCGGGGCTTCGAGCCAGGCAACCGACGCGACGCATCGGGCCGGCCGGCGCACGGGCGCGGCTTCGGCAATCGGAACGACCAGTTCCAGAACGGGCCCTACGTCGCGGCAAGTCCGCACCTTGCCGCAAGCCCGCTGCATCGCGGTCATCGCGCCGCGATCCCGCGCCGCGAAGCGCTGATCCTGCAGGCCGCACTCAACCATCCCTGGCTCCTTCATGATCACCTCGAGGAGTTTGCCGCCGCCGAGTTCCGCCACGCCGACACGCAAAAGCTCAAGGGCGCGCTGATCGACGTTTTCGCCCATGGGGCCGAGAGTTTCGCGCATAATTCCGAGCAGACCGGCGACGGCGAACGCGCTGAACTCGTCGCCGAACTCGTCCGCCGTGGTTTTGCCAATGTATTGGACCGTATCGAGCGAACGATCACCACGCCATCGGTCTGGGCCGCGCAGTCCGGCGCCGCCTCCACCGATGTTTTGCTGACCTGGAAGCAGCTTGTCGCCTTGCATACCCAGTGGCATTCCCTAACTAGGGAACTTAAGGACGCGGAAATGGCCCTCGGCCAGGACAACAGCGAGGCAAACTACGCCCGGCTGTGTGATGTGAAGGCGAGGCTGTCCAAGCTCGACGGTATCGAAGCGCTGGTGGAAGGCTTCGGAGCCCTGTCGGGCCGTACGCCGCGGTCCTTGTAAGGCGTCAGGCGATCGATGGCACCCGGCGGACCGAGGTGGGACGGTAGAGGGGTGCCGACAGCTTTTGCGACCCCTCAGGGTTAGCCGGAGCTTAACGGAGGCCTGCGAAAACCTTGAGATCGATTCTCTCGGCATAGGGTAGGGGGAGATGTGCAGCCGGCCCGGCTGGCGCACCGGCTCCTCAAGGCCGCCCGGGCCTCGCTCGAGGTCAAGGGTCGTGGCAAAGGGTGGGTTTTTGGACCCATCGGGATGAGATAAGACCCGTAGGGTGGAGGCCGCTTCGGCTGGCCTCCCCGGGGTCCAGGCGAATAGCCGCCCCCTGCCGGGGTGGCACGGGTAGCGACAGGCGTAGGTGGAGACAAATATGGCGAGCAAGAACGTGGGGACGGTCGCAAGCAAGACCAAGGTTGCGGTGCAAAAAACCGCCGCGCCGAAGGAGGCCGATGCCCCCGAGAAGGAGGGCGCGGAGACCCCCGACGCCCCGCTGCCGCTGCTCGACCTGTCGGACGCCGCCGTCAAGAAGATGATCAAGCAGGCGAAGAAGCGCGGCTACGTCACCTACGAGCAGCTCAACGCCGTGATGCCGTCCGAGGAGGTCACCTCCGAGAAGATCGAAGACGTGCTGGCGATGATGAGCGAGATGGGCATCAACGTCGTCGAAACCGAGGAAGCCGACGCCGACGAGGAGGAGGAAGCCGACGAGGAGGAAGCCGAAGGCGGCGAACTCGTCGAGGCGACGCCCAAGACGCCGGCCAAGTCCGAGACCCGCGAGCCCGCCGAGCGCACCGACGACCCGGTACGCATGTACCTGCGCGAAATGGGCTCGGTGGAACTGCTCTCCCGCGAAGGCGAAATCGCCATCGCCAAGCGCATCGAGGCTGGCCGCGAAGCCATGATCGCCGGCCTGTGCGAAAGCCCGCTGTCGTTCCAGGCCGTGATCATCTGGCGCGACGAGCTCAACGAGGGGAAGGTTTTCCTCCGCGACATTATCGATCTCGAAGCCACATATGCGGGCCCCGACGCCAAGGGCATGCCGGTCGGGGCGCCGGGCGCCGATCAGGCTAATGGCAATGGCGCTGCGGGGGTGCCGGCCGGCGTCACGCCGTTCGCGCAGCCGCCGCAGACCGTGGCGCCCCCCTCGGCGCCGCCCGCCGCCACCCCGTTCAAGCCGCAGCCTGCCAACGGCGACGGCGAAGGCGGCGAGGAAGCCGCCATCGCCGATGGCGACATGGACGAGGACGATCTGGAAAACTCGATGTCGCTCGCGGCGATCGAGGCCGAGCTGAAGCCGAAGGTTCTGGCGACGTTCGATACCATCGCCGACACGTTCAAGCGGCTGCGCCGGCTGCAAGACCAGGATATTCAGAACAAGCTGCACTCGACCGGCTCGCTGTCGCCGGCGCAGGAGCGCAAATACAAGAAGCTCAAGGAAGAGATCATCCAGGAGGTGAAATCGCTGCGGCTCAATCAGGCGCGCATCGATTCACTGGTCGAGCAGCTCTACGACATCAACAAGCGGCTGGTGAGCAACGAAGGCCGCCTGATGCGGCTCGCCGAAAGCCACGGCGTGCCGCGCGACGAGTTCCTCAAGCACTATCACGGTTCGGAGCTCGATCCGCGCTGGATCAACCGCGTGTCGAAGCTCTCCGCCAAGGGCTGGAAGTCGCTGGTCGCGCGCGAGAAGGAGCGCATGCGGGAGCTGCGGACCCACATCCACACGCTTGCCTCTGAGACCGGGCTCGAGATCGGCGAATTCCGCAAGATCGTGCACATGGTGCAGAAGGGCGAGCGCGAGGCGCGCCAGGCCAAGAAGGAAATGGTCGAGGCCAACCTGCGGCTCGTCATCTCCATCGCCAAGAAATACACCAACCGCGGCCTGCAATTCCTCGACCTGATCCAGGAAGGCAATATCGGCCTGATGAAGGCGGTCGATAAGTTCGAATACCGCCGCGGCTACAAGTTCTCGACCTACGCGACGTGGTGGATCCGGCAGGCGATCACCCGCTCGATCGCCGATCAGGCGCGCACCATCCGTATTCCGGTGCACATGATCGAGACGATCAACAAGATCGTGCGCACCTCGCGCCAGATGCTCAACGAGATCGGCCGCGAGCCGACGCCCGAAGAGCTTGCCGAAAAGCTCGGCATGCCGCTCGAGAAGGTGCGCAAGGTTCTCAAGATCGCCAAGGAGCCGTTGTCGCTCGAAACTCCGATCGGCGACGAGGAAGATTCGCACCTCGGCGATTTCATCGAGGACAAGAACGCCATCCTGCCCGATCAGGCGGCGATCGCCGCCAACCTGCGCGAGACCACGACGCGGGTGCTCGCTTCGCTCACGCCGCGCGAAGAGCGCGTGCTGCGCATGCGCTTCGGCATCGGCATGAACACCGACCACACGCTGGAAGAAGTCGGCCAGCAGTTCTCGGTGACCCGCGAGCGCATCCGCCAGATCGAAGCCAAGGCGCTGCGCAAGCTGAAGCATCCGAGCGGTCGAGGAAGCTGCGCTCATTCCTGGATAACTAGTGGCGGCGATCCCCCGAAAAGGGGGAAAATCAGCATCGAAAGCAAAAAACCCCGGCTTTGCCGGGGTTTTTTCTTTGCGGTCGGGAACGCCGTCCCCGGACCGCAAGTTGCCGCTCCCCGGACCGCAAGTTGCCGCTCCGTCAATCGGCCAGCGGATAGCGGCACCGGGCCGCCGATGCGCTTTCCATCGCCTCGGCCAGGACCTGCAAAATCGCCTCGATGACATTGGGGACGCGCGCGCCCAGCTTGCGGGGCGGGGAAGAAGCATTCGCATACAGCATGGTATATCTCCTCAAATGGCTGCTGAAATGACTTTGTTGCAACGCAACATAATGATTCGCGGCCTCAGCGCAATACGTTGCCATGCATGGAGCGCATGCGAATGCTGCATCGCAACATGAAAGGGCTTGTTAACCCCGCTTCGGGGCTGGCTGCGCTCGCAGCCGCTGCATTGATGTGCACGGCAGCCGTGGCAGCGCCCCGCTCCAGCCCCGCATCCTGCCGGGAGGCGGCTAACGGGCTCATCTCCCTGCTCGATGCCGGCCAGGATAGCGGCCCGCTCTACCGCGACACCTATGCGGTGGTGGTGAACACCTGCGGTCCCGCCGCGACCGCGGCGCGGCCCATGACCCCGCCCCCATGGCACCGCCCTCCCCGCCCGATCGCGCCAAATGCCATGAGCTCGCCGCCGTCCTCGTCGACCTCATCGAGGACGACAGGATGGAAACGGCGGCGTTCGCCGCGGCCCGCGACGCCTTCGCGGCAGCTTGCGCGCCGAAGTGAACAGGTTCACCGGCGAGCTTACGGCGCCGAATCGTTTACCCGAAAAGCGTCCAACGTCTTACAGCGCCGCGACTGCGCTGACCTCGATCAGAAATTCCTCGCGCACCAGGCGATCGATCATCAGCAGCGTGTTGGGCGGATAGGCGCCGCCAGAGAACAGCCGCGGGAATTCGCGCGTGCGGTATGCCATGAATTTCGGAATGTCCTGCGAGTGCACCAGGTAAGTGGTGAACTCGACCACGTTGGCGAAGCTCGCGCCCTGCGAGGCGAGCGCCGCGCCAAGATTGGCGAAGACCTGCGCGCACTGCGCGTCGAAGTCGGCGGCCGCCTTGTCGGCGCCAGGCTTGATGCCGACCTGGCCGGCGATGAACAGAAACTCGGACGCCTTCACACGCGTCATGTGCGAATATTGCCCGAGCGGCGTTCCCAGAATTTCAGGATTGAGCATCTGTATCTGCGGCATGGCTGGCTCCGTGTCTGCGAGTGGCGCGAGAGCTTACTGCACGCCGCACGCGCATGCGAGATGGGCCGTCGGCAAATTTGTTCCGGAGGAAGCAGATAAAGTTTTATTTCAGACGGCGGGTGCTCGTTCCAGAATCACGACATCACCTTCCGGCGATCAACAAAAGGCCAGACCTTTGCCCGGTTCTGCCGTGACAAGGCGCATTGAGGTGAGGGCTCAATTTGGAGCAAGTTAATGCTTATTGTCTGGCGTCCTCTGACATTGACCGCAGTTCTATTCGCGCTTTCGGCGCAACCGTCATTGGCCCATACGCATTCCGCCGCGTCGCGTCACGGCTATCGCCACTACAATATGATCGCTCGCGTCCGTGGCGATACGCGGCAAAACTCCTGGGGGCAGGAAGACTCCTGGCAGCAACAAGATGCTTGGCAGCAACAAAACTTTGCAAGCAGCTCAGGGTATCGCGGCTACGCTGAGACTTATCCAAGCCGGTACAGCCGCCGCGGTCGTCAATACGAGCAAGGATGGAACAGCCGTTCGGCCGAACAGGGTTTTGGCGATCGTTCGCAATTCCAGGGCTCGCAACTGCAAGGCATGGCGGAACAGCAGGCCAGCGCGAACGGCATTCCGGTTTCGCTGGTCAATCGCGTCATCGGGCGCGAAAGCGGCGGCAATCCGCGGGCGGTCAGTCGGGGCAATTACGGCCTGATGCAGATCCGGCTCGGCACGGCCCGCAGCATGGGCTACAGCGGCTCGGCCGAGGGTCTGCTCGATCCCTCCACCAACATGACCTATGCGGTGCGCTATCTGGCCGGCGCCTACCGCGCCGCCGGCGGCAACGAGAGCCGCGCGGTCGCGCTCTATGCTCGCGGCTACCGCGCCGCGCCGCATGTCCAGGAAGCCTCTTATTACGGCGAGCAATCGGCAAGGGACGGCGTTCAACGGCGGCGGGTACAACGATTTGTATGCGCAGCCACGCATGGTCCGCCGCGTGGGGCATTACCGGCATCGGGCGTCGTAGCCAGACGGCAGCGCCGGCGCGCGGCAACCGCCTAGTCGGTCCCTTCGATGATGCGGATGTCGCGCACCGCGCCGTCGCCGAGCGCCTTGAGCGCTTCCTTGTAGGCCGGGCTGTTGTAGGCGGCGATCGCCTTTTCGAGCGACGGGAATTCGGAAATGACGATGCGCTCCTTCTGCCCGGCCTCGAACGCCGCCGCCGCGGTGCCGCGCGCGATATAGCGGGCGCCGAACGGCTCGGTCGCCTTCGGTGCAAGCGCCGCATAAGCGGCGACCTTTTTCGGATCGGAGATCGAACGATAGCAGGTCACCCAGTAACCCTTCGGCATTGGCAGCCTCCCTGAATTGTTGCGCGTCCGCACGCGGCGAACCGCACTGTAGCGCCGCGACGCGCGGTGCAGCAAATCGGACGGCAAGTCCGGGCATTCATGTCCCGACATCACGTCTCGACTTTGCGCTGGTACCGGCTAACATCATGCGCATCTTGCAGGCGCAGATGACGGGAGGCCGGAATGTCGTTCTGGAGCGCGCTGTTCGGGCGGCGCGAGGCGGCCGGGACCGCCAAGGCGTCAGAGCCGGTTGAATACAAAGGCTTCGTCATCCGCGCGGCGCCATTCAAGAATAACGGCGGCGGCTATCAGACCGCGGGCACGATCGAGCGCGACGTCGACGGCGTGCACAAGGAGCACCGCTTCATCCGCGCCGACTCGTATGCGTCCTACGACGACGCGGTGTCGTTCACGCTCAACAAGGCGCGGCAGATCGTCGATCTGCAAGGCGAACGGATGTTCAACGAGTGATGCTCGTCATTCCGGATTGCCGCGAATGCGGCAAGTCCGGAATCCATAATCACAGGTCAGCGAATGTTGACCTCATGAATACCAGCAGAATCAAAGACGTAATTCGCGCGAACGCTGCGGAAATCGTCCGCCTTCATGCCCGCATCCGGACTACTTTTAACAACCGCGACAACGGACCAGAGGCGCACACCGAATGGCAACAGGCCTGCGCCGAGTTTCACAAGCGTTATGATGGTCTTGCGTTTCCCGGCGGTTATAGTGGGGCACTCGAAAGAATTTCTTCGGGAGACCCTGAATCAGTAGAAGCTGCAATCTGCTTCCTGGAATGTCGGCCCTATTTTTTCCGCTCGGGATATATGTTCAAGGCTATCTTGCGCAGGTGCAAACGCGCGTCACTGTCGCCGAAGCAAACGGCCAGGTTGGAGGCCGTAAAATCCAAACTTGCGGACTGGAAGCGGCAAAGAGATCAAGCTGCGGCATTACCAAATTCCAAGCTCGCGGGCTGAAAGCCCGCAAGCCCGGAATGACGCAGTTAAGCCAGCCCTTCAACAATGCGCATGTCGCGCTGCGCCGCATTGCCGAGCGCCTTGAGCGCGGCCTGATAGCCGGGGCTGTCGTGCGCAGCGGCCGCCTTTTCGACGCTGTCGAACTCGATGATGACGGTGCGCTGCGTCAGACCCTTCTCGTACGCCTTGGCGGCCGTGCCGCGCGCGAGAAAACGGCCGCCGCCGGCCGTGATCGCGGGCCCCGCGAGCTTGGCGTACTCGGCAAGCGCATCCGGATTTGAAACGGAAAAATACGTCGCCACCCAATAGGCCTTGGCCATGTTTTCTCTCCCTGTCGCGGTGTTGATGGCGGGATTGTTGGCATGGCGGCGGCGGCTGCGCAATGCTGACCCAGCCGCAGTGTGTTACTGGCGACCGCGCCCGGAGGGTTCAGACGGCGCTGAGGTCCTGGCCTTCTTCGATTTCGTGCTTGAGATGTTTGATTTCCCGCCGCAGCGCGCTGACTTCGCTTTCGAGCTGCGCCACCCGCGCCGACAAATCGGCGTCCGGCGTGCCGCCGGCCGCACGGATCGCGTCCGGAAAGGCAAGCCCGATCTCGTCGCCGTGACGCCACTGCACGTGCGCGTGCACGGTCTGCTCCTTCTGCGGGATGTAAAGGTCGACGACGTCCGGTACGCTCACGGCGTCGGAAAAAATAATGCGCGCGCCGGATTCCGAGATGTCGCGGATCAGACAGTCGAACGCATTGCGGCGGTTGTTGAAATAAACGCAGCCACGCAAAAAGCTCTTTTGACGTTGCGATCCGCGGCGTTCCGCCATTTTGCCCTCGTGAGCATCGCTGCCTGCTCACAAAAAGCCTAACCCTTTGGAATTAATGCCTTCTTACCGCTGCGGACGGGCTCGAATACCGGCGTATTCTCGGCTAAAAGGGGAGTAGGGGGCTGCGGATCACGTCTTCGACCGGCTTCCACATGTAGGGAGCCGCGACAGCGGCGAGAATTGGGGCAAGTCCGATGCAGGTTTTCAATCTGGCGCGCGAAGCCACCTTCGATCCAAAAAAGCACGTCGAGAAAATTCTCGGCAAGGTCGAGGATGGCGACGTCACCGTCGCCTGCTGGGAGCCGGGCCAGATCAGCCCGTATCACTGCCACCCGCACGCCACCGAAATCTATTTCTGCTTCGAAGGCGGCGGCACCATGCGGACGCCCGGCACCGAAGTCGCCGTCGTGCCCGGCGCCTTTGTGGTGCATCCGCCCGGCGAGGTGCACGAATATGCCAACGGCCCGCAGCGCACGCTGTTGTTTCGCGTGCGCTACGGCACCGATATGGCGGCGCACCACGTCGATTGGCGCGGCCACGCGGGCTGGAAGCAAAGCGCGGCGGATGCCGAATATTACCGGCTCAATCCGCCACGCTCGGCGTCCTTATAGAGTTGTCAGATAGCGGCTCAGTGGTTTTGCGGCGCGCTGTTCTGCGAGCAGGTGTCGGTATTGGCGCTCTTGGCGGCCTCGCATTGCGCCATCGAGTCGTAAGCGCATTCCGTGGTCGAGCCCTTCTGCAGGCAGAAAGTGTGGTGCATGTAGCTGCCCTGGGCAAAAGCCTGCGAGCCGGCGAGCGAGGCCGCAAGCAGTGTCGTCGCTGCAATCAAACGAATCATGGATGGTCTCCTTGGCTCCTCCCGGGGCCATTAACGCGGCTGCCATAAGGATGTTCCAGGCCGGCAGTTCCGGTGGATGACTCGCAGCGCGCGGCTTGCTAGGCAAAGCGGCCGATGGAACCGCAAAAAATCTGCAACGGGGAGAAATAATGTTTACCAAACCGCATTGTCCGGTGATCGCCATCGAGGAGCATTATTGGGACGAGGAACTGGAAAAAACCTACACCGGTAGCGAGGCCGGCCGGCCGGGCGAACAGTACAAGCGCCTGCATGATTTCACCGGCATGCGCCTCAAGGAAATGGACGAGGCCGGCATCGACGTGCAGGTGCTCTCGCACGGCGCGCCATCGACGCAGAAACTGCCGGCCGACACCGCGGCCGCGATGACCCGCCGCATCAACGACCGTCTGCACCAAGCGATCGCCGGACATAAAGACCGCTTCGCCGCCTTCGCCGCGCTGCCGACCGCGGTGCCGGACGCGGCCGCCGACGAACTGGAGCGCACCACCAGGGAGCTCGGCTTCAAAGGCGCGATGCTGCACGGGCTCGCCAACGGAAAATTCCTCGACGACAAGAAATTCTGGCCGATCTATGCGCGCGCCGAACAACTCGACGTGCCGATCTATCTGCATCCGGCGCACCCGCAGCCGGACGTGCAGCGCATCTACTACGATGATTACGTCAAGGATTTCCCGATGGTGGCGCGGCCGGCCTGGGGCTACACGGTCGAGACCGCGACGCTCGCCATCCGCCTCGTATTGTCCGGCGTGTTCGAACGCCACCCCAAGCTGAAAATCATCCTCGGCCATCTGGGCGAGACGTTGCCGTTTCTGATCTGGCGCATCGATCAGGCGCTCAAGCGGCCCGGGCAGAAGTCGATGAGCTTCCGCGATATCTTCTCCAACAACTTCTACATCACGACGAGCGGCAATTTCTCCAACCCGGCGCTGCTCTGCTGCGTCATGGAAATGAGCGTCGACCACATCCTGTTTGCGGTTGACTGGCCGTTCGTCCTCAATCCGCCGGCGCTCGAATGGATGCACACCGTGCCGCTGTCGGACAACGACAAGGCCAAGATCCTCTCCGGCAACGCCAAGCAACTGCTGCGGATGTAGCTTCACGGTGCCGTCATGGCCGGGCTTGTCTCGGCCACGGCCTCCTGGCCGTATCTAATCAAACCGGCCACCAAACCCAAATAATCCGGGCATTTCCGCCACGTTTACCGTGGCCGTAATCAATCATCGTGAGGGCATTGTGTAGCCCCAAAGTGTGGTCAAATGTTGGGTCAGAGAAAGGACATTCACGTGTCCCGCAGACCCAAAGGACTACGCATGGCTCGCCCCGCTTTCGCCGACATGCTCCGCACCGAAGGGCGGCACGCATGCGGGCAATCGCTCTATCTCACGGTCAAAGGTCCGGCAAGCGCGCGGTGGGAATACCGCTTCCGCACCGGGCCGAACGCCGTTGCATCGCTGTGGCTCGGCTCCGCCATCGGCCCGGGCGCAATGTCGCTCACGCAAGCCCGCGAAGCTCGCGCCAAGGCATGGCTAGAACGTCGCGGCGGAGTGCCGCGCAAAGCCCGTAGCGTCGCCGCAGGCAAGCCGTTCGCGGAGGCGGTAGGCGAGTGGCTTGCGGTCGCGGCCGTCAAATGGGCGGATAAGACTCGCGACGCGGCGGAGCGCGCATTGCTTCGCCTGCCTCTCGCATCCAAGGACGTGAGCAAGATCACCACTGACGACGTGTTGTCGTCGCTGTTGCCGCTCCCCGAGCGCCAGCGGCAAGACGTGCGCCAAAATCTCGCCCGCGCGCTTGACTTCGCGGCCGGGCGCAAATGGGTTGTATTCGACGCGGACGGAAACCCGGCGAAATTCGAGGGACCGCGCCGCGAGCTTTGGCCCGCGTTCAAAAAGTCTGACAACAATCTCCCGGCCGTGCCATGGCAGCAATTGCCGACAGTCTATAAGGCGCTCCTTGATAGCGAAGTCGGCGACGCGGCGCGCTTCACGATCTTGACCGCGACACGCCCCGGCGAAGTCGAGAGCGCGACGTGGAGTCAGATTGTCGGCGAGAATGGTTCCAGCGCATGGATTATCCCCGCCGACAAAATGAAGGCGCGCAAAGAGCACCGCATTCCGCTCACGCCCGCTGCCCTTAAGTTGCTCGGCAAGCCGGGCGCACCGGACGCGCCACTGTTCAAGCTCACATCAAATGCGATGCTCAATGCGTTGCAGGCGGTCGCGCCCGGAATGAGCTTGCACGCGACGGCCCGCGCGGGCTTCAAGATGTGGAGCATTGCAAAGAGAAAGGATCGCGCCCTAACCGAATGGTCGCTCGCGCACAAATTCGGCGGAAGTGTCGAGCGGGCTTATGTGCGGCCCGACGCGGACACGGATAGCCCGGAAGGCATCATGGCGTTGCGGCGCGAGCTTATGGAACAATGGGCCGACTTCGCAACCGGCCGCATCCCCGCAAGGTGATCCAAGTTGGTAGCCGACAGGCTCGCCGGGCTAAGCGATCAATCTGCGTAAATGTTGCCGCGCTCTAGCTCGGCTTGTAGGTAACGATCAAGCGCGCCTGACTCCGCAGAGTCCTGACCCAGTGTTTCGATTTGAAATCGTCCTGTTGCACTTAGCGACCAGGGACTGCGCTTACGCTTGCCGTTCCAGTTATAGTCTAGAACTTGACCGACGTTGCTGTTGATCTCAAGTGACATGTTCCACCACTTTTGTTTGCCGTGTCCCCGCACGGAATGGTGGACCCCAATGGTGAACGATCCCCTAAACACGTCATGCTAGACCACAGCATAGCGGCGGCACTTAGCCAACTTCAATTGAGAACCGAGTTCCTGTAGATGTTGGGGCCGAGTTGTTCCATCGTCAGTTCATCGCTGGCGAAGTGACACCGGGGATGCTTCGTCGTTCCCGATTCAAACCGGAACGGACCGACAGGCCCGTGCATCTGATTAAAGAATCCCATCAAGCGGTCATGGTCCGGCTTGTTGAATTGAACGCATTCAACAAGAAATTCCTTCGCCGACAGAGGACGGATGGCAACTTGCCCGGATGTTGGAATAGGAAGGAGTGGCAACAGCGGTGCGGGGAAGCCCCCAACGTCGAGCGCCACTGCATCGTCGCCCGCCCGGTACTTTGCTTGGGCAAGTTGCTGGATTAGGTCGCGATGCCGCGTTAGTGCTGCCTTGATTTCTTTATTGTTGATTCCGAGCGCGTGACCGTCGTAGTCGCCAAGCGCCATCAAGCCGATGCGCACGCGGACAAGCTTCCCCCCGTCGTCTGCGGGCCACACGATGACGTTCATGCTGCGGTCGCCGTCACCGCTTTGATGGTCCCAGAAATCAACGTTCGTCGGGTCTGGAACGTTACGCAAAATCAGCATGAGTTGCCCTCCCTGCACAGCGATTTTAGCGCAGCCCTTGGCGGAATTCACGATCAATCTGATGTCGCTTCGACACCACCGCGATTGGGCGGCGATAACCTCCGGCGCTCAGCGATTGCGAAAAACCGCATAAATCCGTTTTCGATCTAGTCGGTTAGTCGGGTTTCGGACGTGGACAACTTCACGGGTTGGTTTCGTGCCTGTTTCTGATAAGGTGTGCGCGAAGTAGACGGACGTGGCATGGCCCGCGTCGCGGCAGCATGGGCAAGCCGCACGTCGAAACAAACCCCCCTCAGTTTTTACATCGGCGAAGCCACGCGCTCCGCCATCGGAGTCGAACATGGCACGCGCATCATCGCGGCTTTGGCCGATTGCACTTTCAGTTAGTGAAGTCGCCGATGCGCTCGGGGTGCATCGGCGCATCGTTTACCAAATGATCGCGGCCGGTTTGCCGCTCTACAAAATCGGAGTGCGGAAAAAACTGTTGGTGACTGACGTGATCGCAGCGATTCCGCAATTCTTTAAGAGAAACGGGAGTCCGAAATGACCATTCCGAATTACGCGGCCGAAGGCCGAATCCGCGAGGCGTGCGCCGCCGCTGGCGTTCGCATCGAATGCTTGGAAGATGTGGTCGGGCGTTTTCGTGCGGGCCAATTCAACGAGGCCGACCTTGACGGCAAGCTCGCCGAATGGCGCGCCGTGCCCGATCATCATTTTTTCAGCGGGACGCAAGCCGATCTTGACGCAGAAGCCGTCGCTGCATTCGGCCCCGAGCGCACGTTAAGGCGCAAAAGGAATTTTTGCGAGCATGGCGAGGCGAAGGCAGCGGAAATCGCTGCACAGTTCGGCACCGCGCTAGGCGGCAAGCCCGGCAAGACGCCCGACGTTCAAGCCAAGAAAAGCGAGCGACCCGAATGCCGGTTTGCCAAAAGGCAGCACCAATCCTTGGTCCGCAGTCGTGGAATTCACCAAACAGGGCGCGATCACTAAGGCCTCGGCTTGGAAAAGGCGCACCATCGCCAAGCGGCCGGATCATTCATCGGGGCGACGCGTCCAGCGAGGGCTGCATGAACAACAAATTTCGCACTGACACTCGCGACATCGCGCCAGTCGTCCGCAAGATCACGGAGTCGAAGCCCGGCGAGCTTCCGCCGAACCGCATTCCGGTAATCGCGGCGGACGGAACGCGGCGCGGCCATGTCGGCTACAAGGCCAGCGCCGCGACGGCCGCAAGATTTGGAGTCAGCGACGCCGAACTAAAAACAAAAGACGGTCGCCCCGCATGGTGCGGCAAAAAGTGGAGCAAATAACATGGGCAAGCTTGATCCAGTGAAGCTCAATCCCGCATTCCATCACCACAAGAGCCATGGCGAAGGCGATCACCTTAAGGGCCACGCCGTTCCAGGCGTCCTTGGTCGTGACGGCGCACCGAAGCGCGCAACATCTGTGAAAATCCATGGCGGCATGGTCCGGCACACCGCAGATGGAAGCTATCGCGCATTTGGTGGCGACCACGCGTCGGCAATCGACTCGCTTAGCGGCGTGACCGTTCCGGCGGCGCGCAACACGTCAACGCCCGGCTTTGGCAACAGCGGCGTGCAAAACGGCCATCCGTTTGCCAAGGCACCGGGATCAAAAAATCTCAAGCCCGTTCCGCCATCGTTCGGCATGCGCTCGCGAAGCGCAGCACCGAACACCGACATGCACGCGCTTGGCGCTGCGATTTTGGATGCTGCTTTCAGCGTCGGCTCGCCCGATGACAAAGCCGCTCATGGTCGCGGCGACGACGGAAAGAAAATCAAATGAGCAACAGCGCCGCACGTCAAGCCGCGTCCTACACGATCCGCAAGCGCCAGCGCGGCCGTCAATTCGCGCTCGTACTCACGGTGCACGGTCCCGGCCTTGTCGTGACCGGCGCGGATCAATTCGGCGGACGCCTGACCAGCGGCGCGATGTTCGTTCAAGACCTAAACGGCTTGCCATGGGTTGCGCTCACAAGCGGCACCACAGGCATCGGCGAGCTTGAAGGAAATGGAACAGTGAGCGACGGCGGGGTCACTTGGCTGCAATTCGGCGGACGCTTGAACTACATGCCGCCGACGCCAGCGGGATAACGGGGGAAGCTATGAATTCACTTCACGATGAAAAAGGCCGGTTCGCTTCCGGGTCAAGCTCGGGAGCCGCGACCGGCGATCACCAAAAGGTTTCGCCACATCCCGGAGCGCCGGAATGTTGGTGGTTTGAATGTCTCACGCAAAGTCACCGTCGTTGCACACAACGGCGTGCCGAGCGTGGGAACTGGCGGGAACGGAAGCGGCGGAAGCCCGGGCAGCGCAAGCGGCCCGGGCGGAAGCTTCAATGTCCGCCTGAAACCCAAACAGACAACCACGGGACTCGGCCGCGCGGCTCGGCGAGCGCGCGGCGTTGAACGAGGCAACAGACCGTCGCCACTTCCCCGACGACAAAGCCGACATTCAAGGGCGGCTTAAGCGCCGCGCAACCGGTATCTAACAAACAAAAGAGGAGACCACCATGGCTATTCAGGTAAAGGAAGCAGCGAAGGGCAACGCGCCCGCAAACACCGGCATGCCGAAACAGCCGCGCCCAAGCGCGCCTGACTTGATCGGGCACATTCGCGCGCCGTCGCAAGCCGGTTACGGCATGAATGACGGCGCGAGCAATCCGTCATCTGTTGATCCGGGCAAGCAAGTCATGTCGCCGCTCGCCGCAAACCTGAAAGCGTCAACGCGACGATGGCGAATGGCGTTTTGGACACCATCGTTAAGCAAGGCATCCATAATGACCTTAGCTGGCAAACGCGCGAGATCGCCGCAAAGAACGTGCCGAACCATCCGAGCATGAAACCGGCGAACAGCGGCGGCGCGCCAGCGGGCACCGTGCCGCAAAAGCTTGGGCAAGCCGCGTTCAATCCGACAAGCATTCGCAAGCCGGGCCAGTGAAACACGGATGGACCATAGAGGCGGACGTGCACTCTCCCGCAGTGCATGCCCTATCGAGTCCGACGAATGGATTTGGCACGAGTACAGCCTTTATCTGATCTGCAACCGGCATGTGCCCGAGTTTATGAGCGACGATGATGTAAGCAACGCGCTCCGAAAAATGCGAGCAAGGACACCGCTCCCCTATGAGTGAAAATGGAAGTTCCGCATGAACGACATTCCGAGAATTTTTTCCGACAATGGCGCGCTGATCGAGATCGACGCGAGCAAGCTTGATGCGCCGATGCGCGAACGCTATGCGGCCATCGTCACCGCGCACGCCGCGAACCAGCAAGCCGAGCAAAAACTCGCCGACGCGAATGCCGAAGTACGCGACGCGCTCGCGGCCGTGCGCAACACGGAAGATTATTATAAAGCGCGATGGCCGCGACAAACGTTCTATGAACTGTGGCGAGAGAATTTCACAGGCGACGACTACGCGCGGAGCGGGAGGCGATAATGGCCGAGACATCGCGAAATGGAATTCGACTGGCTGAAAATCCGCGCGCGCAACGTCGATATGTTCGTCGGCAGCGACATCGCGATTACGATCCCTGTGCATGGCGGCGGCGATCTTTATCTGGAAGTGAAAGAACGCGCGGGCATTCGCGAGCCTGCGATCTTGACTTTCGCGACCGAGGATGAAGTTCACGCCGCGCTCGCGCGGATCGAAAAGCAACTTTTTCGCCAAGCGAGCTTAAGCAAAGCCGTCGCGGATTTTCAGCCCCGCGTCGGCCCAAGGCCCGAGCATCGTTAAGGTGGGGGAACCGGCTCGATGCTCGGGCCAACCAAGTTAGATCGGGAGTTTCGGGCACGCTTCGCCCGATCTTAAAGGCCCGGAGTGCGCGTTTCATCCTTCCGCGCGCCCCGGGCCAACTAACAGGTGACGAAATGAGCGACGAATTTTTCGGCGAAGCAAAGGGCGACGAACAAGAGCGACTGCTTAAGGTGAAATGGCCTTTGCGGCCGTTGAATTTGATCGAAGTCCGAACTTAACGGCGCGATGTGCGAGGCGATGGTTTTGGAGGAGCACCGAGCACCATTGGTGTTCATCGAGGATGACCAATTCGCGAACGAAGAAGAATGGACCGCGCTCTATGGCCCGATGACGTGCATTCGAAGCCATCGTAATGCGCGAGATTGTTTTTGGCGAAGTGGCGGAGCGATACCGGCGGCAACTCATTGTTGCTCGCGAGCTTGGCGCGAATGCCACGCTAGAGCTTTATCTGATCGCCTGCGAAGTCGAAGGAATTGAACCGATCTTGAAAAGGAAAACACCATGACAAACCGGCAACGTTGAACGAGACAAAATGCTGCGAGCGTGCCATCGGCGAATGCGTGGCGCTTCGCGAGGCACCGGTAATCGGCTTGGTGCTCGATAAGCTTCCGGCGGACTTCGATTTGCTCCCCGAGGAACTTGCCGACGCGCTCGCCGAAATGAAGCTCGCACCGGAATCATTGAAGAAAATCGAGGCCCCACGCGCACCGGAGCCGGAACAGCCGCACATTGACACGGCCGACTCGACGCCAGAGGCCAATATCGGACGCGAACAAGCGCAGCGGCTTGTAGAAGCCGCGCACGTCCGTCTCGATACCGGGCGCATCGCCGTCCGGGTTGCGCAGGAAGAGCTTCGCGAGACCAAGGGCAAGCTCGCGCTCGCGATCACCGCATGGCAACAGCAAGCCGACCCGCTCACGCCAGCGCAACGGCAACAGCGTGAGACGCGGAATTTTCTCGCCAGCGAACAAGCGAAGCGCGCGGCACGCGGCGCGCCGTCGCCGCAAGCGGCGGCATTCGTGCAAAAGCGGATGAAAAATTCCGGCAACCATCGCGGCGCGTTTCCGCGAAGCTATTTCGGGCGGACCGTCGCCAAGCTTCCGAGCGCGCAATGAAGCTACTAGCGATACTCCTCTGGCGCATTTTTTGGTGTGAGCACTTCCGTCATGAACAAAAAACACAAACCCAAGCCCCTTATCGCCGACGTGTCGGACAGTAGTTGCTTTGACGATTTGCGCTACTCCGCAACCGATGGCGGCGTGTACGCAACATTTTCTCGCGATAGCTCGCAATATTTTTACGAAATGAGCCGCGCCGACGCGAAAGATTGGTTCGACGATGACCTTGGCCGATACTTCAACGACAACGTGCGATAACTGCGATGGCCCATTTGACGACAAAAAACCTGCAAAAAATTCTTGACCATCTTGTGAACCGGCCGTCGTGGTCCGCCGTCGCTAAGACCATCGGGGCGTCCGAAATCCACCATGTTCAATTGGGCCGGACGTTCTCGCCGCGCCGAAAAAGATAATGACCGCAGTTCCGAATTTTTTTTGGAGTGGTGCCAAACATGGGACTGGTGGCACAACCACGCTGGCCGTGCGCGCGCGCAAAACATTGCTCTATATGAAAGTGTGATTAGAGATCAGGCGTTCAACGGCATTGAGGTTCCGGTGTTGGGACCCGATCAGCGGCCGGTCTATGCCGAGGACCCGGACCTAATCGACGTGAGCGACGAAGATTTGTGGAACCTGTACGGCCGCCGCAATCGTTATTTGCTTGATAAGAAAAAGCGGCCCGTCCCGTTGACCAAGATCGAGCAATTGCCCGCGCCGTTGCGCTTGCGCGTGCTCGAACAAGATCGGCGTTATGTTCACAAAGAGCAACACGACGTTGCAGTGAGCGGCGAGATCACGGTAGCGCGGCCCTTCAACGGCTGCCCGGCGAAGCGCGGCCGGACGTTGCACGTTTGAAGCAACTTGCCGCGATGTCACCCGAGGAACGCCGCAAGGCGCTTGATGCAACAGCGGTGCCGACAGACGCGGCCGGACGGCGAACGCTTCCTGTGTCCGCGCCACGTATGGATGACAAACCCGACGACCAAAATCTCGGCCAACGCCCGAGTCCATATGCCGCGCCGTACACTCCGCCGCCCGCGCCCGAGCCGCAACCGCGACCATCATACGCGCGGCCGAACCCGTCGCTTGATCGCGGCGAAGGCTTGGGGACGGGCGATCCCGCGCCGGGCGGAATGCGGGTCGCGTGACATGGCACAGGTCCAACGCGCAAATAAGGGCACATCGTCCGCCGATCTAGCGAATGTCGCGCCCGGCTACGTCGCGTCGGGCGAAAGTGAGCATTCGCGCCGTTCGGCGCGGCCTCACGCGTCCGCTCGATTTGGCGGCGCGCCCGTCAGAATGCGCGGCCGTCACACGCTTGACCAGCAAATCGCCGAATGCGAGCGGCGCATTGATTGGATGGAATGCGAACTAAAAATCGAGGATGACCCGCGCCGCCGTGAAAAGCTCCTAAGCGATTTAACGATCCGTGGCCGCTTCCTGACAAAGCTCCTAATCGAGAGGGACGGCCAATGAGTGAACTTGAAAAGCAACTCCTCGAATTGTGGACGGCGGACGCGGCCGTATGGCGGCAGCACTTTCACAAGCTCGAATGCCAGTCGGGACCAGCGACTAAGATTGATCTGACAAAGCGGGAGGCCGACAAGGTGCGCGCCGAAAAGATGCGACAGGCGCGCGTTGACGCCGTAAGCATGTGCGGCCCGCGCCGTGGCGGCCCGGGCCGAAAGCCAGGAACGAAGCTCACGCCCGAACAAAAAGAAAAAATCCGCGCTGGCGTGCTCGCGTATCAATGCGGCGTAGCACCGAAGAAGCGGCGCGTATCGACTACATGAGGAAATTAATCGAAAAAGAAATATCGGCTACGGGAGTAGATTAATCGAAAAAGGAACAACAATCTTGATGTCGTGAGCAAACAAGTTCACAAACGCGAAACGCCGCACGGCTACCACCCCGCGCGGCGTTTCAGGAAGGCTGTTAAGGGCAGCACATCCAATGTCGAATGCAAACCCCATAGAACTGCCAAAAACCTCTGTCAAGAGAGCCTCACCGCCCGAACTGATCGAGCGCGTGCCTGCGTTGCAGCGTGAAGCGGCAGAATTCGAGACGGCAATCGGCGAAGGCGGCATTCGCTATCAGCGCTTGAATGAACACGGCAGTTTGATCTTGAGTTTTCCGCGTCATCATTTGGTTCATGCCTACGGCTGCGGGCTTGCAACCAAGAACGCGCGCCGCGAGCACAACGCCGATCTAAAAGGCGCGCGCCGTCGCTTCAAAGATGCGCGCATTAACTACGAAAATCGCGTGAACTGGCGAGCGGTCCCTGATATTCAATGGAGCGACGGCGGCAAGTTTGTCAGCCTATCGGCCATCCTTGAAGCCCGAGCGGAAGCGGTGTTCTGGCGCAAGATCGTGACCGAACTTCAAACTGTCGAACGGATCAAACGACAGAACGCGCGCAACATTGAACGAGCGCGACCCGAATACGTCACCATCGGCGGCGAAGTGCACCCGGTAAGCAAGTAAGCGAGTTCCCCATGGCAACGTTGTTCAAATGCCATCCGCCGCGCCGCCCGAACGTCTCAATGTGCGCTGGCCCGAGCGCAACGCAACGCAAGCCGCTCAAAGGATCATTCATCAATGTCATGATGGCGTGCGATGCGCTCGACATTGATTGCCGCCACGAACTTTTCCGCAACGTCTACAAGTGCAGGTCGGAGCTTGGCTTTTTGTCGGCGAGCTTGACGACAAGATCACGCGCGCCTTTCGCGATTACTGCTTCAAGCGCACCGCTTATAACCCAAGAAGCGACGCGTGAAGCTCTCATGAGGATGTGCGAGAAAAATTCCTACAACGACATCGCCGACTATTTGAACGGGCTTACTGGGATGGCGTGCCGCGTCTCGACACTTGGCTATCGGTCTACCTTGGCGCGTCGGACACGCCGCTACATCGGGAGTGAGGCCTCTTTCTTCTGACGGCATCTGCCGCCGCATTTTCGATCCGGGCTGTAAATTGGATCATGTCTTGTCACTCGAAGGTCCCGAAGGCAAAGACAAATCGACCGCGTGCAAGATACTCGCCGGAGCCAATGACCCGGAAGCGCGTTGCGTTCTCTTTTCGGATAGCACCATTCTCGACAAGACCGAAAAGGAACAGATGGAGCTTACGGCGGGCGTTTTGATACATGAGCTTAGCGAAATGTGCGGCTATACGCCGAAGTCGGATCAAAAAAAGATCAAAGCGTTTGTCGTTCGGCAAGAGATCACCCCGCGCCGCTTATGCCTATTTCCAAACCAATCAGCCGCGCTCGGCCATCTTCATTGCGACGATTAACCCGGACGCAAACAGCGGCGACATTCCCGAATATCTCAATCCCGGCGACCGTCGCCGATGGTGGCCGCTCACTGTTGGCAAGATCGACATTCCCGCGCTGATCCGCGACCGTGACCAGCTTTTCGCGGAAGCGATGGCGCGCGGCCGAACGCTTGGCGAGCCGCGACTAGGCGAGCCGGACGTATGGGCGTCGCTCAAATTGCCGGAACGGTTTTGGCAGGATGCAGGAGTTGAGCAAGAGGCGCGCGAAGTGAAGGACAGCGCCCGCGACCGGCTCGCGATGCTCTACAGCATCGTGACCGCTCCGCCGATCATGAGCGCCGACAAGCGCGCCTTTGTCGCCATTGAGGGACATCAAGTCGTCTGTGGCGTCGGCTACCATATCGACAAGGTGCGCGGCGAGGTTTGGGTTTCAGCCGCCACGGTCATGGCGATCTTGCCGCAAGCCGTCGCCAATGACAGTCAGCGCGTCTCGCGAGCGATGGCCGCGAACGGATGGCGCAAGGTCAATGACCGGCGCATCGGCGTTCGGGTTCGTGGCTACGTCCGGCCGCTTGGCGGCGAGCGCGCCGACGTTGACAACGACAACGTACCGAGCGCGGCCGACGACTTCGCCTAAGTCGCCAAAGCCCATGCAACCGCCACTTAGCATTATACCTCGAACCTAACCAATCGACGCTATATACTAGGCTCATGCCGTGGACCGTGGCCCTTATTTCAGCAATTCTCGCCTTGGCCGTGCCGGGCGTCCTCGTGATTGGCTACCTCAACCGTCGGGGTAATCCAAACGACAAGATGAAAGGCATCGGCTGGCAATTCATTCGGTACACTGTGCTTTCTATCGCACTTCCCGTCGCAGCCATTCTAGCCTTAAACAATGCACTTACGGGCGAAGCGGCGACCATAATAGCCGGGGCCATGGGCTATGCCTTCGGCAAGGTTGGGAAAGACGATTAGATGCCCCGAGGCCCCAAAGGCGAAAAACGCGCCGCCGAAAAGGCTGAGGCATTATGAGCGGTCACGTCAAAATGGGGCTATTGATCGGCGGAGCGATCATCGCCGCAACTGCTATGTGGATTTACTTCTCACCGCTTCAAACCTGCATTCGGGCAGCCGTAGCGAATGGCAACAGCCAGACCATTGCTGAAGGCTATTGTGCTGGCCGAGTTTCAAAGTGAGACACTGACCTGGTTTTCGTTTCAGTGAATTCGACGGCTCGCCCGATAGTGGCGCTGGAACGGTGGAACAGGTGGAACAACCGTTTTCAGGGAGTCCTAAAACACAGGTATTGAGGGGTATAGGCAGGGCGTGCGCAGCCGGGTTTCCTAGCTCCTAAGAAATGCCTGTTCCGGGCGTTCCACCTGTTCCAGTCCCTACCGGGAGTGATGGTCGATTTGGCGGAATTGAAGTCCGAACGGCCGCAAATGCCGACCGCGACGCGTCGCCGGATCGCTCGAAAGGGCGTTAAGGTTAACCGCGCGCCCGCTTTTGTTAACCACCCCACCCCCAAACACCCCATTTACCTGAATTTTTCACCCTAAGACGCCTTAACCGCGCCAGCGTGGCCGAGCGCGTCCCGGCCACAAACCCGCATGAAATGGGCACTTCTATGGTGTTGACCCCACTTCCTGACCCCACTTTGTCCTGTAAGTCATTGGTAATATGAAGAATTCATGTTAATGGGATGGCCGCCGCGAGGTAGGGTTAGCCGATCTTAACCACGCGCCACAGGCCGCGCCGGGCTACAATTTGGCGTGGGTAAGCGACATGGCGGCGGGAGGCTCATAAGGACGGTGACCGTGCGACCGTCCAGCGCGGCCCGGCGCGGGTTCTGAGCCACGGGGTCATGGTTAACGGCACCCCGTCAACTCAGGATTGGTATGTCCCCGTAGTGCTTCGCGCACTTCGCGTTCGGACGCATCGGCTTTCTTATCACTAAAAAGAAACCGATTTTCGGCCCCCCCGTCTTTGTTTGCTCGCGCGCTGGCCGCCGCGTCGGCGAGCAACTAGATTGCCGACATGAGCACGCAAGCCGCCGCGCCCGAGCCGAGCACGCCGCGCGAATTTCCGGTTGTCGTGACGGTCGGCAAGGTCCGCGTGACCGTTACCTTGCTGATCGCCCGCGACGCCAGCGTGGCGGTCAAGGAAACGAAAACCGAGATCGAGCCGCCCGCCTAGCCGCCGCACGCCCGGCGCGCTACCGTGCCCGCATGGCGAGCGACACCGACAACCCTGATCCGTTTGACCCGGCCATGCCGGACCTGCCGCACTATGACTATCCGGCGGTCCTACGTGCCGTCGAAAACATCGTTATGTCGTTTGACCGCATGCGCCAGTTTGAAGGGCTGGAAGCGGCCCCGGAAGCCAGCACCGAACGTGCAGAGCTTTACCAGCACATCGCGGACCTGATCGAAGTCGGCGCGAGCTTCGATCTAGTGGAAGCCATTTTGACCGAGCGCGCGAGGCGACGGCGGCAGCGTCGGACGCGGCGGAAGGGCACCACATGACCAAGCGACCAGCGGCGCACGCGGAGCGCACTAGGAAGATCGCCGAGCGGCCCGCCATCCCGGATTTCATTGATCGCCCGAACGAGCCGCAAGAGGCATTCGCTGACAAACCCAAGCGCAAGCGTCCGCGCCACGTCCGGCACGCGAGAAAGCAAAAGCCCCGGACGCGCGATTAAGCGGTTGCTGATCCAGCGATTGCGATCAACGCGACGATTAAGCAAAGAGCCGCGACGCCATGAAGAACAGAACCGCGCGTCGCTGGCGCTGGCACGTCGTCGTCGCAATCGTCGATGACACTAAGGTCGGCTCGGCACGGCATCCCGAACGGAGGCACAACCCTGTTGGGCCTACCTTTGTACGGGCCGATGCTGTTAATGATGTCGCGGGCTTTTTCCGGCGAAGATGCCCGCACAAGGCAGTGACCAAGGAGCCGTGTTTTAGTATCGCTCCAATTGAGGGCAGCTAATTCCACTTCGATGTTGTATTGCGGCATGATGAACCTCATTGAGCCTTTGCTGAGTCAAGGTGACTTGCTTCGACGGTACACGCTTTGAAATTCCCAAGCGCCTGTTGTGCGCCTTGCAGCGGTGCCGAATAGGTGAAGGTGCTCGTTACGAATTGAATTTCGCCGCCGACTCCAATCAAGCCCAATATTCTATCTGTTTCGGTCGAGGGAAACTCTGCGACGACGTTTTGGAAACCGCCGTTCGCGACGCGCCGACTAATCTCGTATGTGCCGATTGGCACTCTGTCGACGATGATTTGAATCGACGGCCCGGCGACGGCCTGTTCATTCCTGTCGCCTATCGAAGCGCCCAAGCTCTCACGTCGCCATCTTACTCCGAAGGCGTATTGCTCACTGCCTTGTCCATTGCCATGGCCGGTTACGAGCAAACACCCCAAGTGACCATCAATGAGCCGAGTTAGAAGGACGCCCCAAGCGCCGCTCATCGGCCAAGCTCGCAAGACTCCGGGAGTGCCCGCATTCGGCGTCCGCTCTTGAGCATGTGCCGCCGACAGCAAGGTGAAAGCGGCAATGAACACACAACAGCGCCGCGCGGCTCGCATAGTGATGGCCCCTCGTTTTCCCTTCCCCAGTGCATCACTCGCGTAAGGCGCGGTCAATGGCTCTGGCAACCATGCGTGAACCAATCAGCCGACATCAGAGCTTAAGCGCCAACGCGCTGCCTAACCGCAGCTAGGACATTTGTCAGAGGCGTGGACGAGGGCTCGCTTAATCGCGACCACTACCTCGTCGCGTTGCATTCCGCGAAAGCCGCGCTCGCCAGCTTTCCGCGAATTTTCGGCCATGCCATAGGCCATCCGTTCCGCATCATTGTCATAAGCTAAGATCAGAAAGTTGCCGCAAATGGAACACTTCGTAAGTGCTCCGGACTTTTCCAGAATCTCAGCAACTAGGATTTCTGTGTCGCTGTTCATCGGCGATCAAATCGCTTCATTGCTCGGAGGCCGGACATGAGTTGAGCGATTCCGCTTTGGTCGAGAATGCGATCCTCGGTCATGATCCACGGTAGCTTGCTATGGTCCTTTGAGGCTTCGTGCGCTTGCTCCGCAGCTTCCTCAAGCGTCCACGATTGAGATATTCCCTGGAAATCCTTTTTCGTGGCCGTTATTCCGGGAGCGAGCCAAATCAACATGGCCGAGGCGTCTGGATTAAAAGAGGGCATGGCTGCCACTCAGGTTTTCAGAATTTCCTTCGCTGTGTTGATGAAGTAATTTCTGACGCGCTCGCCTTTGCAATATTTGGCCGCCCGCGCGTAGACTTCGTCCATTGATCTATATTCGGCTTTTGCAAGCAGGTCCGTCAGGTACTCGTCCGCATCGGTTTCATTTTCGATTGCGAACGATTGTACTGGTGAGACGCCCATGATTTTCGACTCCTACGTCAGATTATCGCGCCGCCTATCAACGCATCGGCTGGAATTCGGCTTTCATCTTCAACACGTCATCGGTGAGCTTTTCGCCGCTGCGCTGCATGTCCTCAAGTGTCACATCGACGCGCGGGAAGCTTTGCCCATAGCGGTCGAACGTTGACCGCTCGCCGCGCTCATATTTTGCGGAGATAATCGCTTCAAAAACGGCGAGGTTGCGATCAACAACTAGATTCCACTGCTTCAACGTGCGCCGCTGATCGCCCGGCACTTCAAAATAATCATCCAGCGCCATACGACCGACGAAGGCCAACACCACCTGCTGACTGTCAAAGCAATGGACAAGCGGATCATCCAAAAAGCCTCCGCCGTCGTTGCCGCGTTCATGAACGACTGAAAAATTAGATAAGGCCACGAGTGCTCTCCAATTACACATTTAGCCGTAGTGTAACTGCCGCGTGCCGCTGCAACAATGCCTGCCTTTAAGCAATCCCACTTTATGTGAATTACGGGGATAACTAGGAAAAGCTCGGCGGCGTCCGACCGGAAGTTAGGTGCCGAGCCGATTACGCTCACCACCACACCATTGTTCGCGAAGCTAAGTTCCCATGGCCGCGACTAGCCTGCTTTACACGAACATTCCGGGTAGGCCGGTACTGGATGATCCCTGCAATCGAATGGCCCATGCACCGCACCATGGCTCCGAAAATTTTTGTTGTAGTTGCGACCGACCGACGAGTCTTTGTCGTCGATTGGTGTTCCTTTTGTGAGGTTGGCGACTGACTCCGGGTCAACGGAACAATAGTGATACCAAGTCTCATTCAGCTTAATCAGCATGTACGACTTTGCGGCGTCGTAACAAATCTCTCGCACGAAGCTACTCTGGGGAGTTTCGGTGCATTTGAACGTGTCCAGACATACCGCAGTGTCGCGATATTTGACGGTGACGCATTCCGCAAAAGCTGGCGCGCTTGCGGCGAAGAATGCGATTGTGCACGCGGCGACGATCCGCACGGCGAGCCCCTTTCCCTACCGTAGTGCACCACTCGCGAAAGGCGCGGTCAATGGCTTTGGCAACCTTGCGAGCGTTTCGTCCGCTCGGTAGAGTCCCGATCGTGGGATGGGATGATGATGCGCCTAATCGCCTATTGTGCGCTTTTTGTTTTCTTAGGAATTACATGGCCGTGTTCAGCGCAGGATGCTGCAACGACGGCGACATTCCCACGAACACGCGCGCAGAAAATTGACGCAGCAATCGACATGCTAAAACAAATAAAGGAAGCCGTCGCGCAAAGCCATTCGGACAAAGAGGCGGCGACCTACACAATAGTCAGCACGCGGCTTTATCAGTGCTCCATCATTTACGGCATTCTCTCGAAAGATCATCCATCGGACGCTCAAGCAAGTGCCGCGCTCACTTCCGCATCTGACGTTTATAGCCTTGGAGCGAGCTTTCTGTATCCGGGCGGATTGGACAACTTCAAACAGGACATGTCAGCCGCTCAAGCGGAGCTTTTGAAGTTAAAAGCGGAGAACGACAAGCAGAAGATTTTTTATTTTTTGCGTAACTGTAAGGATTTTTCAGCACCGGCAGTGCAGACCGTTGAGGAAGCGATAACAGAACTGACGTTCTAAATGCTCCCGTGCGCCGAAGCTATTTGGCCGCTGCTTAGTGACTCCGGCCGCCGCGCTTCCCTTTGCGCCGCGCCTTGATACTCTGCAACAGCAAATCCCCGAGCTTGTCCGGCGCGCCGTCGTAGTCCGGCAAGCCTTCCGCGAAAGCCTCTAGCGATTGCGTGGTGACTTCGATCCGGCCGTCAAGCACTTTGGCTTTGATCCGTCCGGCCTTAAGCAGTGCGAGGAGTTTGGTGCGGCCGACTCCCAAATAGTCGGCGGCTTGTCTGGCTGACTGCAACAATGGCATAGCACACGCTCTTACGTCGTGCGCGCTCCTAGCCGCGCTAGATTGTGTGCTGATTGCCCGGCGGACGTATCCCCCATCCGTTCGGGCCAACAGTGATCTAATGCCCTTGCGCTCGGCAAGCAAGTGGCCGTATTCAATCAATCCAAATGGCCGCAAAGTGTGGTCAAGGGTGTGGTCGGTTTTGCAGATAAGCCCGTCAAATAAGGGTTTCTTGCATCGAAATGGCCGCGCTTGTCCCGGCCATCCACGTCTTTGGTGTCATTCGCCCTTCAAGACGTGGATGCCCGGCACAAGGCCGGGCATGACGAGTTAAGAAGCACGCGCGACAACGCCCCTAAACCGGCTTGAACATCGGCACCGGCGGTCCGCCCTCGGTGTCGTGAAACACCACGCTCACGTCCTGCCCGACCCGCAAGGCGTCGAAATCGCAGTCGACGATGTTGGTCAGCATGGCGGGGCCTTCCGCCAGCGTCACGTAGGCGATGGCGTAAGGTTCCTTGGCGCGGCGCATGACGCTGTAGCTGTAGATCTGGCCGCGCCCTGAAGCGGCGCGCCATTCGATCCTGTCGCTGCCGCAGAACGGACAGATCGCGCGCGGGTACCAGTGCGCCTTGCCGCAGGCGGCGCAGGTCGGCACCACGAAGCGGCGCTCGCGCGCCGCGTTCCAGAAGGCTTGCGTTTCGACATTGACGATCGGAGCCGGAATTTTGCGCGCGTCCGCCATGATCTCACTCCCTCTCCATGATCAGCGTCGCGCTGCAATGCCGCGTGCCGAGCTGCATGCCGGTACCTTGCGCCAGCGCCACCGCGCAGTCCTTTACCTGCACGGCCGGATGCGCCTCGCCGCGCAGTTGCCGCACCGCCTCGATCACCTTGGTCATGCCGCCGCGATTGGCCGGATGATTGTTGCACAGGCCGCCGCCATCGGTATTGAACGGCAGCTTGCCGACGCCGGAAATCAGATTGCCGTCGGCGACAAACTTGCCGCCGGCGCCCTTTTCGCAGAAGCCCAGGTCCTCGATCTGGATCAGCACCGTGATGGTGAAGCTGTCGTAGATCGAGGCGTATCTGATGTCGGCGGGTTTGACGCCGGCCTCGGCGAACGCCGCCGGCCCCGAGCGCGCCGCGCCCGACGTGGTGAGATCGAACGTGCCGGCGGTGAGATGCTTCACGGTCTCGCCGGCGCCAATGATTTTCACCAGCGGCCGTTTCAGGCTCTTGGCGATCTCCGGCTTGACGACGATGAGCGCGCCGCCGCCGTCGCTGATGACGCAGCAGTCGAGCCGGTGCAGCGGATCGGCGATCACCGGCGAATTGACCACGTCGGCGACGGTGACCACCTCGGGCAGCATCGCGCGCGGATTGTGCTGCGCGTGGTGCGAGGCCGCGACCTTGATCCAGGCGAGCTGCTCGCTGGTGGTGCCGTACTGATACATGTGGCGCATCGCGCACAGCGCGTAGCCGTTCGCCGTGGTCAACCCATAGGGAAATTCAAACGCCGCTTCCGGCTGGTTCGGATCGCGCAGCCGCGGCACGGTGCCGGTGGCGACGCCCTCGCTGCGCGGCCGGCCGGCGAGCGTGATCAGCGCGACATTGCACTTGCCGAGCGCGATCGCCTCGGCGGCGTGCGCCGCCAACGCCACATAGGAGGAGCCGCCAAGCTCGGTCGAGTCGACATGGCGCAGTTTCGGCAGATTGAGATACTCGGCCATCGACGCCGGACCCGGCCCCGGCGCGTCGCCGGCGCAGAAAAAGCCGTCGATGTCCTCGCGCGTCAGGCCCGCATCGGCGAGCGCGCCGAGCGCCACCTCGGCATGCAGCTGCGCCACGCTCTTGTCCGGCGCATGCCGCGTCGGATGCTCGAAGATGCCCGCGATATAGGCCTTGCCCTTGATCGACATTACGGAATGGTCCCCTTGGTCGAGGGAGCGTAGCCCGGATCGAGCGCAAGCGAAATCCGGGACGGCCGGCATTGCTCGACACACGTGCACTAGACCCGGTAACTTCCGGCCGGCCAAGCGCCTTCTCCTGGGACGGACCTACCGGGCCAGCGCTGCTTGTAGAAAGGTGAACATCAATGATCGACCTTTACGCCTGGGGCACAACAAACGGACGCCGTGCTCTCATCATGATTGAGGAATCGGGCCTGCCATTCACCCTGCATCAGATCGACATCCGCAACGGCGCCCAAAACACCGAGGCTTACGCAAAGCTCAACCCGTACCGGAAGATTCCTGCAATGGTTGATCCCGAGGGGCCTGGGGGAAAGCCGGCCACTCTTTTTGAATCCGTGGCCATCTGCTTTTATCTGGCCGAGAAGCTCGGCAGGTTTCTCGGCTCGCCGGCGGACCATCCCAACGTTCTGAAATGGTCCATGTTCCACGCGACCAACGTGCTTTGGACGCTGGGAAATCTCAGGGACGGCGATAACGCCAAACTTGAGAAGAGCGCGAAAGGTCAGCTTGACGCCATGAACAGACATCTCGCGGGCCGCGACTGGTTTGCAGACGATTATTCCGTCGCCGACATCATACCCTTCACACGCGTCAAGGGACTCGACCACGAGCGCGTGAAGGTCGCCGACTATCCCCACGTGGCGGCGTGGCTCGATCGGGTCGCCTCGCGGCCGGCCGTGAAGAAAGCCATGGCGCAGAAATTCGGCTGAGGCTCATACCGATTCTCCGGCCGGTCGCTGCATGACCCCACGTAACGGAGCATCAATATATCGCTTCTGGAGACGGGCATTGCTCACGCTGCTTGCGATCGGCGCAGTCGGCTTGGTTGCCTACGCCAATCACGCAGCCCAAAGAGACGAGCAGGCGGAACAGGACTATTTCAAGCGGCACCCGCTCACCGCAAAGCAGGTTGCGGCGAATGCCCATTTCGGCGCGTGCTGGCAATATCGAAACGCGTCGCACATTATCCTGACCGAGAAGCAGCGCAACATGCTGCTCCGCGCCGAGAAATGCTATTTCGACGAGCGGGCGGATCCGCGTTACGGCGACGCCACCTATCCTTGGAACCATGAGGCGCCGGAGCCTTGGCAAGAATCAAAGGTGTCCGCCAGAAGGTCCCCTTGATCGACGTCCGGGTTTCCCGCACAACAGCGATCATGCGGGGGCGCAAGTTTCATTACGGCTGGGTCGTTGTCGCGGTTACCTGCGTGGCGCTGTTGACCGCCGCCGGCGTCCGCTCCACGCCCGGCATCCTGATGGTGCCGCTCGAGCAGGACTTTCACTGGTCGCGCGCCACCATCGCGTTTTCCGTCTCGATCAACCTCATCCTGTATGGCTGCATCGGCCCGTTCGCCGCCGCCGTCATGGAGCGGTTCGGCGTTCGCCGCTCGGTCGTGAGCGCACTGGTTCTGGTCGCTGTCGGCGTGGCTTCGACCTCGCTGATGCGGTTTCCGTGGCAGCTCATCCTGATGTGGGGCTTTCTTGTCGGCTGCGGAACCGGCTTTCTCGCGAGCGTGCTGTCGGCGACGGTGGCGGCACGATGGTTCACCGAGCGGCGCGGTCTCGTCATCGGCATTCTTTCAGGCGGTTCCTCGACCGGTCAGCTCGTGTTCCTGCCGGTCATGGCCAACATCACCTCGACCTATGGGTGGCGCACGACCGTTCTGGTGATCGCCGCGATCACGGCTGCGATCGTGCCGCTCGTGGCGCTTTTTCTGCGCGACCGCCCGCAGGATGTCGGACTCCTGCCTTACGGTGAAACCGGTGAGGTCAAGCCGGTGCCTGCGCCGAAGGGCAATCCGATAGCGCTTGCCTTTGCGGGCCTGGGTGTGGCCGTGCGCAACCGCGACATATGGCTGCTGTCGGCGACCTATTTCGTGTGCGGCGCTTCAACCAACGGATTGATCGGCACCCACCTGATCCCAGCCTGCATCGACCACGGCTATTCCGAGGTCTCGGGCGCGACCCTGCTCGCCACGATCGGCATCTTCAACTTCTTCGGCACCTTGGCGTCAGGCTGGCTCGCCGACAGGTTCGACAATCGGCTGCTGCTGTTCATCTATTTCGCACTGAGAGGGTTGTCGCTGCTCTACCTGCCGTTCTCGTTCGCCGATTTCTACGTTCTGAGCCTGTTCACCGTGTTCTACGGCGTGGACTGGTTCGCCACTGTCGCGCCGACGATACGGCTCGTCACCAACACTGTCGGCCGCGAGCGCAGCGGCATCGTCTATGGGTGGGTGTTCACCGTCCACCAGCTTGGCGGCGCATCCGCCGCATTTTTCGCCGGCCTGTTTCGGATCGAGTTCGGCACCTACCTGCAAGCCTTTATGCTATCAGGGCTGATGTGCTTGTGCGCGGCGATCGCCGTGTTGTTCATCGGACGCGGCCCGAGCCTGCGACAGCGCGAGCTCGCCGCTGCCGTCTGATCCAACTACTTTCCCACAAATTGCCGGGCGTTATGGTCCTGCGCCGTGTAGCGAGGGCGCGAAGACCGTGCCCCGAGATTTGGCGCGGCCTTTTACGGACTTGTGATTTTAGTTCCGCTTGGAAGGCTCATCAGGGCGATGCCCAGCATGGCGAACCCCACGACGAACATCGCCACCGGGACTTTGCATCGCACGGGGTACCTCAACGCATAAACGACCGCGAAAATACCAAACACCACGAACAAAATTGCCAGGCCAAAATGCTTCTTCATGCAGGCCAGGACGATTGTGTAAATCCATGCAATGATCAGCAGAGCAAACCCACCGAAGAAAAAGGCGTTAAATACCAATCCGTTTTTGTCGAACATAGATGCCCCGCTGCAATGGCCTGCCGGTATTCCCCGATTCTTACAGGCCATGTCCGAGAAGGACAAATCGCTGGCTCCCGCTGCGACTGACCGTAACCCCACTCGCGATGTTTCTGCTGGATATTTTCGAAACGACGCGGGCGAGCCTCGCCTGGAGGCGGGCATGCTTTGCACCGAAGCGGACTTTCCGCCGGTGCGAATCAAGAAACATTCGTGTTCTCCGCGCCTTAGCTGAGAAATGCGAATCATGGCGACAATGCCACAATTGGCGCGCCGCGAATCAAACAAACAGCGCGAAATGATTCTTTTTTGAATCAAAGAGTTGACGCTCGCCGAACGGAATTTCTTGAATCCGCACCCCGCGACGAACTAAAAGAAACCATTCTGCTCGTTCTAAGGGACGTCAACCGGTGACGGCCGATTGATGCGAGCGGGAGCGGTGCCCGGGATGGGGCTCGTAACTCCATTCGCGGGCGGTTCGGAAACTCGCCCGGCCTGCCATGACGCAGGTCTGCCAGGAGCCGGCTGCCCGGGTAGCGCATGTCGTCGCTGCCATGAAGCGCGGGACCGGACTGAGCCAAGCCTAAGAACTTGGCAAGAACCGCGGTAGAGCGCCGGAAGGCGAGCGCGTCCGCCAAAAGCGGCGCGCGCCGCGACCCCGCCCAGCGGCAACGCTGCGATAGCGCGGAGCGGTCTCTAACTACGCGTCTTTCGGCGCTCCGCCTCCCCTTTGGGTGTTTGGAGGCTCTTTTTTCCCTGCTGTGCCAATAGCTCGGGCGCAAAAACGCGCCGCGAGAATGGGAATGCTTGCCTTCCGCCCCCGCGTTGGCGGGAGAGGAGGATGCGGGTTACAAAGTCGGGAGTGCAGGAGGAATGGCAATGGAGCTGGGACTGAAGGGCAAGGTCGCGCTGGTGACCGGATCGAGCCGCGGCATCGGCCGCGGCACTGCGCTAGCGCTGGCCGCCGAGGGCTGCGACCTGATGCTGACAGGACGCGATGGCAAGGCGCTCGAGGAGGTCGCTGGCGAAATCCGCGCGATGGGCCGGCGAGCTGCCGTCGGGGTCCTCGACCTGCGCGCGCCGGACGGGCCGGAGAAATTGATCGAAGCGCTCAAGCGCGAGTTCGGCGGGCTCGACATCCTGTTCAACAACGCCGGCACCACCAGACGCGGCGACTTCTTCGCGCTGACCGACGCCGATTGGGAGGAAGGCTATGCGCTCAAATTCTTCGCCCATGTGCGGCTCACCCGCCTCGCCTGGCCGCTGTTGAAGGAGCGGCGCGGCTCGCTGATCGCCATGGGCGGACACCAGCGGGCGCAAGCCGCACGCCGATTTCACCATCGGCTCCTCGGTCAACGCCGCGGTCGCAGCCTTCACCAAATGCATGGCCGATCGCGGCAAGGCCGACGGCGTCCGCGTCAACTGTATCCACCCAAGCCTGGTCGAAACCGACCGCCAGTGGCGACGCATCCGCGCCGAGATCGAGCGCACCGGGTTGCCCGAAGAAAAAATCCGCGAGGAGTTCTGCCGCGAGACCGGCATCATCCGCTACGGCAAGGTCGAGGACGTGGCTGACCTGGTCACGTTCATCGTCTCGTCGCGCGCCACCTGGCTGCACGGGACGACGATCGACATCGACGGCGGGGAAATTCCGGTGCTGTGACGCGTCATTCCGGGGCGCGCGCAGCACGAGCCCGGAATCCATAACCACGAAGGGTGCGGATTTGGTACGTGAGCGAACAAAATTGTGCAGCGGTGAATATGGATTCCGGGCTCGCGGCCTTCAGCAGCGCCCCGGAATGACGAAGCGATGAACATCCTTTTCACCCCCGCCCGCATCGGCCCGGTCGAGATCAAGAACCGGATCGTCATGCCGCCGATGACGACGCGGACATCGGACGCTGAGGGCAACGTCACCGACGACAGCGTCGCCTACTACATGGCGCGGGTGCGCGGCGGCACCGGCCTGATCACCGTCGAAATGGCGTCGCCAGAGAAATGCGGCCGGCATCGCCGCCACGAGATCGGCATCTACGACGATCGCTTCCTGCCCGGGCTGACGCGCCTCGTCGGTGAAATCCATCGTGGCGGCGCCAAGGCGTCGATCCAGCTCGGTCACGGCGGCGGCCACACCCGCATCGATATCTGCGGCGAGACGCCGATCGCGCCGTCAGCCATCCCGCATCCCGTCTACGAGACGACGTTCGAGACCATCGTGCCGGAGGAAATGACCACGGCGCGCATCGCCGAGACCATCGCAGCGCATGTCGCCGCCGGTTTGCGCGCCAGGAAGGCGGGCTTTGACTGCGTCGAAATTCACGCCGCCCATGGCTATCTGCTCTCGCAATTTCATGCGCCGTTCGAAAACCGCCGCACCGACGCGTATGGCGGGAGTCTCGAGAACCGCGCCCGCTTCGGTCTGGAAATTCTGCGCGCCGTGAAGGCGGTGCTGCCGGATCTTGGCGTGATCTACCGGCTCTCGGTCGAAGACTTTTTCCCCGGCGGGCTGACGTTCGAAGAAGGCCGACAGATCGCGATCTGGGCGGCGCAGGGCGGCGCCGACGCGCTGCATATCAGCGCCGGGCATTATCGCTCGCTGCCATCGGCGCAAATCGTGCTGCCGCCGATGAGCTATCCGGACGGCACGTTCCTCGATTTCGCCGCCGAGGTGAAAAAACAGGTCAGCGTGCCGGTAATTGCGGTCGGCCGGCTCGGCGATCCGAGGCTCGCGGAAAGCGCGGTCGCAGACGGCAAGACCGACTTCATCGCGCTTGGCCGCACGCTCGTCGCCGATCCGCAATGGGCCGCGAAGGTTGAGCGCGGCGAGCCGATACGGCGCTGCCTCGCCTGCAACACCTGCATCAACGAAATGCGCGGCGGCGCGCGCATCGGCTGCGTGGTCAACGGCGCAGCCGGCCGCGAGACTCTGTTCGCCGAGGCAAAACCGCCGCACGGCGAACGCATCGCCGTGATCGGCGCGGGTCCGGCGGGCCTGACCTATGCGTCGCTCGTCGCCGGCGACAACGCCGTTACCGTTTTTGAGAAGGATGCCGTCGCCGGCGGCTCGTTCCGTTACGCCGGGAAGGCGCCGTTATTCCAAGAAGTCACTGCAAGCGAAGCAAGCTTCCGGCGCTACATCGCCGACATGGTCGCCGCCTGCGAACTGAAAAAAGTCTCGTTTCGTTTTTCGACGGACGTTGCCGCGGCTCCGGCACAATTGGCCGCGTTCGATCACGTCGTTATCGCATCGGGCGCCGACTATCGTTTCGGCCTCGGACCGCTCGTTCTGTGGGCGCTCGACCGCGGCGTCTCTCGCCTGCCCGGCTTCGCGCGCCTCTTCACGTCCGAAAAGTTGCGCAATTGGTTTTACTACCGCGCACGGCGGGGCAACGGCGACACAGTCACCCGGCTGGCGCGGCCGGGACAAAAAGTCACGGTTATCGGCGACGCCGTCCGTGCCGGCAAAAGCAAACAGGCAATTTCAGGCGCATTCGACGCCGCGTTGCTGGGCAAGGAGCACAAATCGTAGGCTAAACCGGACTATAGCTGGCATAATTCTTGCGGTAACATCGCCACCATGATGACAGCCGCAAAAGTTCATCTCGATGACGTGAGCATGACGTTCGCGACTCCGGCTGGCGCGTTCCAGGCGCTAGCGCCGGTCACTCTTTCGATCGCCCAAGGCCGCTTCGTCAGCCTGATCGGACCTTCGGGCTGCGGCAAGAGCACGATCTTCAACGTCATCGCCGGCCTGCTGCAACCGACCGGCGGCCGTGTGCTGATCGACGGCGCCGATGCCACCGGTACCATCGGCCGTGTCGGCTACATGCTGCAGAAGGACCTGCTGTTGCCGTGGCGCTCGGTGCTCGACAACGTCATTCTCGGCATGGAAATCCAGGGCGTGTCGCTGCGCGAAGCGCGCGAGCGCGCGCTGCCGCTGCTGCGCCGTTACGGGCTTGCGCGCTTCGAACACGCCTATCCGAATTCGCTGTCCGGCGGCATGCGCCAGCGCGCCGCGCTGTTGCGCACGCTGTTGTTTGATACCGACGTGGTGCTGCTCGACGAACCGTTCGGCGCGCTCGACGCGCAGACCAAAGCGCACATGCAGGAATGGCTGCTGCAACTGTGGGGCGATTTCGGCAAGACGGTGGTGTTCGTTACCCACGATGTCGAGGAAGCGATCTATCTGTCCGACGAGGTCCACGTGATGGCGACGCGTCCGGGTCGGCTGGTCGAATCCATTCCGGTGCCGATCACGCGACCGCGCCAGCGCAGCGTCACGCTCACGCCCGAGTTCATCGCCATCAAGGAACGCTGCATGCAGCTCCTGAGCGACGCGCACCATGCCGCGCTCGACGAGGCCGCCTGACATGGCAACCGGCATGACCGTTCAGGACACCCCCCACGCCGGCGCGGTTCATCTCGCGCCCACGGCGCAAGCCCGTCCGCCCGGCCAAAAAGTTTCGACGCCTGCCGGCACAGCGCGACTGGCCGTTCTGGCTCATCGTCATCGATCCAGATCGGCATCCTGGTGGGCGCGATCGCGCTGTGGCAGGCGGCCGCCGACTTGGGCTGGATCGACGGCTTCTTCTGGTCGAAGCCGAGCGCGATCTACGACACCCTGATCAAGTTCTTCACCGAAGGCGACGCCTGGACCGATATCGCCTACACGTTCCGCTCCACCATCTTCGGCTTCGTGCTGGGGACAACCGCCGGCTCTCTGCTCGGCCTGTCGTTCTGGTGGTCGCGCAATTACGCGGCGGTGGTGCAGCCCTACGTCATCTGCTTTGAATCGCTGCCGAAGCTGGCGCTGGCGCCGCTGGTGATCCTGGTGTTCGGCATGGGGCTCGCTTCGAAAGTCGCCATCGCGACGGCGCTGACGATCGTGGTGTCGACGCTGACCACCTATGCCGGCGTCAAGGCGCTCGATCCCGATCAGGAGCGGCTGTTCTACTCGCTCGGCGCCAGCCGCATGCAGGTGTTCCGCAAGCTGGTGGTGCCGTTCTGCCTGCCGTGGGTGATCTCGGTGCTGCGGGTCAACATCGGCCTGGCGCTGACCGGCGCGATCGTCGGCGAATTCATCGCCGCGCAACACGGGCTCGGCCGCGCCATTCTGTATGCCGGCAGCACCTACGATATCGCGCTGGTCTGGGTCGCCGTCCTGGTACTCTCAACGCTTGCCATCGTCATGTATGTGGCGGTGTCGTGGCTCGAGCGCATCCTGCGCAAAGGCATCAGGCAATGACTTCGAAAATGTAGCCCGCATGAGCGAAGCTTCATGCGGACTGATCGGATATCGCTCGATCGGACGATGCGGCGTAACGATGACCGACATAGTCAGCATGACAGAAACGATTCCTGCGCTCGTCCGCGGCGGCAGGCGCCGCGCTGGCGGCGCCGGCCATCGCGCGCGCGGAAACCAAGGAAGTGCTGATCGCCGAGCCGGTCCACGGCACCGGTTATCTGCCGCTCTACATCGGCATGGCGAAAAATCTGTTCGAGGACGTCACCGTCAAGATCGTGACCATCGAAACCGGCGCCGGCCATACCAATGCGGTGTTGTCCGGCCAGGCATTCGCTTTCATCGGCGGTCCGGAGCACTGCGCCTTCGCCAAGGCGAAGGGCGCCGAGCTGCGATGCGTCGTCAACTGCGTCGACCGCGGCAACGTCTATTTTTGCGCAGCCAAGGGTCAGGAGCCGACCAACACCGACTGGGCAAGCTATTTCAAGGGCAAGACCATAGCCACCAGCGGGTTCGGCGGCACGCCGAATTCGATCACCCGGTATCTGCTGAAGAAGTGGAATCTCGACGCCACCAAGGACGTGACGCTTGTTGAAACCGCCAATTCGGCGATCCTTCCGGTGGTTCGCAACAAGCAGGCGCAGATCGGCTGCTCGACCGAGCCGTTTGTCACCCAGGGCGTGCGCTCCGGCTCCTGGGGCGAGCCGTTCATCAATATCCCGAAGATGATGGGTCCTTACGCCTACTCGACCTTCAACCTGCGGCTGGATTCGATCCAGAAGACGCCAGCGCTGGTGGAAGGCTTCGTCCGCGGCATGATGAAATCGCTGAAATTCGTCGACCAAAATCACGACGAGGCGGCCGCGATCGCCCAGAAGCAGTTTCCCACGATGCCGCCCGCCGACCTCAAGGCGACGCTCGATCGTTCGTTCGCCGACGCCATGTGGAGCAAGGACGGCACCGTCAGCCGCGCCTCATGGGATACCGCCAAGGCCGTCGTCATGGGCGCCGGCATTCTCAAGACGGATGTCAAATACGACGAGATCATCGACATGAGCTATGTCGACAAATTCAAAGCCAGCCTTTGAACGTCATTCCGGATTGCTGCGAAGCAGCAAGTCCGGAATCCATACTCCCGGCGCTTGTGATTATGGATTCCGGGCTCCTCGCTTCGCGCGGCATCGGAATGACGATATAGTGGAAACGAACAGCAAAGGGCCAAGCACATGTCCGAACCGATCTGGAACAAATTTCTCACCGAGCGCGACAAGGCGGTGTTCGACACCTCGGGCTATGGCGCGCGCGGCGGCTTCGGCAAACGGCCGGCGCTGCTGATCATCGATGTGAACTGGGCGTTCTGCGGCGATCGTCCCGAGCCGATCATCGAATCGATCAAGCGCTGGCGCAATTCCTGCGGCGAGGACGCCTGGACTGCCCTGCCCTATATCCGTTCGATGATCGACAAATGCCACGAGAAGGGCGTGCCGGTGATGTACACGACCGGCGTGCGGCGCGAGGACAACTGGGATACCGGTTCCTGGGCATGGAAGAATTCGCGTAACGAAGAAGATCGCCAGACCATCGTCACCAACCTCGACGGCAACGAGATCGTGACGCCGATCGCACCGTCGCCGCAGGACATCGTGGTGCTCAAGCAGAAACCGTCCGGCTTTTTCGGCACCAACATGGCGAGCTATCTCACCCTGCTCGGCTGCGACAGCCTGATCGTTACTGGCACGACCACCTCGGGCTGCGTGCGCGCCACTGTGCTCGATGCGTTTTCGCTCAATTACCGCGTCGCGCTCGCCGAGGAAGGCTGCTTCGATCGCTCGCAGGCGAGCCACGCCATCAACCTCTGCGACATGAACGCCAAGTATGCGGACGTGGTGAAGACCTCCGAGGTGCTGACGTTCCTCGACACGTTGCCGAGCGGCATGTTCGACCTGCCGAAAGGCAAACCGCCGGGGCAGCGGGAGCAGAAGCACGCCGCAAACTACTGAGCGACGATGCGGCGCGCCTGCGAGGTCCGGCCTGCCGGCGCATGGAACGAGGCGAGCGCGATCGACAGCATCGCGCTCGATGCGCATGAGCGGCATCGCCGGCGCATCGTGCTTACGGGCGAACGCGGCACGCAGTTCCTGCTCGACCTGCCGCAGGCGGCCGCATTGCGCGACGGCGACGGGCTGTTGCTCGACGACGGCGGCATTGTGCGGGTCGCCGGGCGGCCCGAGCCGCTTGTGGAAATCCGCGCCGCAAGCGCGGAACAGCTGGCGCGACTCGCCTGGCACATCGGCAATCGCCATGTCGACGTGCAGATCGCCGGCAACGCGCTGCGCATCCGGCGCGACCACGTGATCGAAGCCATGCTGGTCGGGCTGGGCGCGCGGGTGAAGCCGATCGAGGCGCCGTTCGCGCCGGAGGGCGGCGCGTACGCGAGTCACGATCCTGGCCACGACCATGACTGACGAAGCGCTGAGCCAGCCCGCGCTGTTTCGTCTGATGGCGTGGCTGTCGCCGGCCTATCCGATTGGCGCGTTTTCCTATTCGAGCGGCATCGAATGGGCGGTCGAGGCCGGCGATATCAAGGATGCGGAGACGCTGCACCAGTGGCTTGCCGGCATGATCGGCGCGGGCAGCGGCTTCTCCGACGCCGTGCTGTTCGTGCATGCGCATCGCGCCATCGCGGCGAATGACGACGCGGCGTTGCGCGCGGCTGCCGAACTTGCCGCCGCGCTGGTGACATCGAAGGAGCGCCTGCTCGAGACCACGGCGCAGGGCCGCGCCTTTCTCGACGCCACGCGCGCGGCATGGCCGTGTCCGGCCCTGGCGCGGCTTGATGCCGTCTGGCAAGGCGCCGTTGCGCTGCCGATCGCGGTCGGCGTCACCTGCGCGGGCCACGGCATCGGCTGCGAACCGGCGCTGCATGCCTTCCTGCATGGGCTTGCGGCCAATTGGATTTCCGCGGGCGTGCGGCTCGATCCCGCTCGGCCAGACCGATGGCCAGCGTGTGCTGGCCGCGCTGGAAGGCGACATCGCCGCCTGCGCGGCGCGCGCGCTCACGACCCCACTCGACGAAGTCGGCGCCTGCACCGTCCGCGCCGATATCGCCGGCATGCGGCACGAGACGCAGTACACGCGCTTGTTCCGCTCCTGACCGGGCGGCGGATCGCAGCCGGACAATTCGACGCAGAAGATCATCACGTTGCCGACAACATTATCGACGCGGTGTACGCAGTTCCCGATTTCATCCACGCAAGGACGCGACAATGCAGGCCCGGCTTCGAAAAAACCTGATGGTCATCGCGCCCTGCTTGGTCGCGATCGGGATCATGTGCGTTCTGGTCGCCTACTCGCCGACGCTGTACCGCATGTTCTGCGCCGCTACGGGGCTCGCCGGCACGACGCAACGGGTCGCGGCCGATACGGCAAAGGTTTCCACGCAGACCATCACGGTGGCGTTCGATACCAACGTGGCGCCTGGATTTCCGTGGCGCTTCACGCCGGATCAAGGCGCCGTCACCGTGCATCTCGGCGAACAGAAACTGGTGTATTTCACCGCCGAGAATCTCAGCAATCAAACTCTCGTCGGCCACGCCACCTTCAACGTGACGCCGCTGCGCAGCGGCATCTATTTCAACAAGATTCAGTGCTTCTGCTTCAGCAACGAACGGCTCGGCCCGCACGAAAAGGTCAAGATGCCGGTTGTCTTCTACGTCGACCCGGCATTCGGCAAAGACCCCGACATGAGCGACATCGCCCAACTGACGCTGGGCTACACTTTCTTCCGCTCGGTCGACCCGCAGAATGCCAAGGACCTTTCGCGCTTTCTCGCCAGCAACCCGCCGGACCCGATCGAAGGCAAGGCACTGTTCGGCGAGCAATGCACCGCCTGCCACGCGCTCGCTGCCAACAAATACGGCCCGATGCTCGGCCATGTCTTCGGCCGCCGTGCCGGTTCAGCGCCCGGCTACGACTATTCGCTGGCGCTCAAGAACGCCGGCCTGACCTGGACGGCAGCCAACCTCGACCGCTGGCTCGCCGATCCGCAAAAATTCATTGCGGGGGTGAAGATGCCGGTTCGCGTCCTCGACCCGATTACGCGGCGCAACATCGTTGCCTATCTGCGGCGGGAGAGCAAACAAGCCAGCGCGGCGAAGACAAGCGCCACTGCCAAAGGCACCGGATATTAGGCTGTCTCCTTCGCGGCGCCTTCGTTCGCAACAGGCTCGCCGGTCGGGTACATGGCGCGCAGAAACCGCGAGATCGTCAGGCCCTGAACGACGACCGTGAACACCACCACAGCGTAGGTCACGACCAGGAGCTCCGTCCGCCACGCGCCATCCGGCAATGTCAGCGCCAGCGCAATCGACACGCCGCCGCGCAGTCCAGCCCAGGTCAGCACGGCCGCATCGCGCGCCTTGTCGCGCCATTTTTCGCGCGTCAGAGCGAGAGGGACGGCAACGCTGACGAGCCGCGACAACACTGCGAGCGGAACGCCGAACAGGATCGGCACGAGCTGCGTCGGCGCAACAATCAGGCCGAGAATTTGCAGGCCGATTAAAAGGAACAGCATCGTGTTCAACAGCTGGTCGAGCAGCGACCAGAAACGGATCACGACCGTGCGGGACTCCGACGCCATGCCGAAGCGCGGCGACGGCGACGCCATGCAAAGGCCCGCAGTCACCACCGCAATCGGCCCCGACAGCGCAAATGCGGTAGCGAGACGGTAGCAGCCGAGCACGAGCGTCAGGGAAATAAGAAGCTGCAGTCCCTCGTCGTCGTGCACGCGGCGGATCAGGAGCGCCGCAAGCCACCCCGCCGCGAAGCCGAGGAGGGCGCCGCCAACGATCTCGCGCAGCAGCGCCGTGAGCACAATGCCGTGGCCGAGCGTAACCGTTTCACCCTGAATGACACCGAGCGCCAGCAGAAACAGCACCACGCCGGCGCCGTCGTTGAACAGGCTTTCGCCGACGATCGCGGCCCGCAAGCCCTGCGGCAGGCTCACCTGGCGCAGGAGGTTCTCGACCACGACCGCGTCGGTCGGCGCCAGGATCGCGCCAAGCACAAGGCACCACGCCAGCGGGACGTTAAGGCCGATGGCGCCGAACAGGAGCCACATCCCGGCACCGAAAATGAGCGTCGAAATGATCACGCTTGCGGTCGCCAGCAGCAGGATCACCCAGCCGCGCTGGCGCAACTCCGCCACATCAACATGCAGGCTGCCGGCGTAAAGCAGAAGCGCAAGCACGCCATCGAGGAAGAAATGCGATAGATCGGCGGCTCTGAGGGTGCCGCGAAACCACCTCATGACATGCAAGTGGAGAACGTGATCGCTCGTCACCACGAGGAGCGACACCAGGAGCGATCCGATTAGCATGCCGATCCCCGTCGGCAGCTTGATCCACAGGTGGTTGACGCTGCCGATCACGACGGCCAGCGCCAGCACGATTGCGAACAGGTCGACCGGCTCGATCATTCCGTTAATCCCGCCACAGCATGGCGTCCGGCCCGCACAAACACAACGGCGCTTGGCGCTGCCGCCCCGCTCGCCCTACACTTGCACGCCGGATGGGAGTTACCGCATGTCCACGACTCATGGCCCGTTACGCGTCGGCATCGGCGGCCCGGTCGGCTCCGGCAAGACCGCGCTGATGGACGCACTGTGCAAGACGTTGCGCGACCGCTATCAGATCGCCGCCATCACCAACGATATCTACACCAAATGGGACGCCGAATATCTGGTACGCTCCGGCGCGCTCGAACCGGCGCGCATCGCCGGCGTCGAAACCGGCGGCTGCCCGCACACCGCGATCCGCGAGGACGCCTCGGCCAACCTCGCCGCGGTCGCCGATATGAACAAAAAATTTCCCGGCCTCGATCTGGTGCTGATCGAATCCGGAGGCGACAATCTGGCCGCCACGTTTTCGCCGGAGCTTGCCGATCTGACGATTTACGTGATTGACGTCGCAGCCGGCGAGAAAATCCCGACCAAGGGCGGACCGGGCATTACGCGCTCCGACCTGCTCGTGATCAACAAGGTCGATCTCGCACCCTATGTGGGCGCGTCGCTGGAAAACATGGACCGCGAGTCAAAGCGCATGCGGGGCGAACGGCCGTTCGTGTTCGCCAATCTGCGCGCCGGCAAGGGTGTCGAAGAGATAGCGCAGTTTATTGAGAGCAAAGGCGGGCTAAACGCGGTGTAATTTAATCAGCAGTCATTCCGGGGCCGCGCGCAGCGAGGAGCCCGAGGATCCATATCCACTGGCGCAGCAAATCCTGCTTTGATCGTGACTATGGATTCCGGGCTCGCCGCTTCGCGGCGCCCCGGAATGACGAAACTACCCGCGTCCCGTCTGTTTCTGCGCCGCTGTGAAGTGCCCGTAGCTCTGCACCGGCGCGCACATCAGGAAGCGGTAGCCTTCCTTGACGATGCGCTCGACATTGCCCTGCTCGACGTGAGGATGGCCGACCACGACATTGTGTTTCTTGCAGGTATCGACGATGCGCTTCATCCATTCCAGCACGGTCTTATGCTCGTACTGCCGCGGATAGCCGAGTTCCTGTGACAGGTCGCCCTCCCCGATCAGGATGCAGCCAATGCCCGGCACATTCTTGAGCATGTCGTCGAGATTCTCGACGCCGCGAGTATCCTCGATCTGCAGAATGCAAAAAATCTCGCCCTGCGGATTGAGCGGCCACACGTCGGCTTTCTGATAGTATTCCTGCTGACTCAAGCCCCAGTAACGCGCCGCGGCGGTCGGCCCGTCGCCGCGGATGCCGGGCGGTGCGTAATGCGCCGCGCTCTTGAGACGCGGGTAGCGGCAGGCGCCGACCGCGTTGGCGGCTTCCTCGACTGTCGAAATATGCGGGAACACGATGCCGTAGCAGCCGACATCCAGCGCCTGCTTGGCTTGCCACTGCGCCATCTCGACGCCGTTCACCGGGACACGGACCATCGGCGTCACGCCCGGCACCACCGAGGCGGCCTTGGCGATCTGCGCGCGATTGAGCATGTATTGCAGGCAGTCACGCAGCCGGCCGCTGTCCCAAGGATTGTGCTCCATCTCGAACACGCAGCCATCAAATTTCGATGTGCTCATGGCGACGGCGGAGTCGACATGCGCCGGTGCAAAGCACGTCAGCGCATGCTGGCCCGCTTCGAGCGCGCGAATGACGCCATTGAGCCTCGGTAAATCAGCCATTCCTTATTCCTCCTTGGTGCGGGGCGGCATCCTAGCGGGTCGTCCGCGGCATTGCGAGGCGCCAGCGGCACCGCGCGAATTCCCGCACCGACGGGTTTGACAATCGTGCCCAGCGCCGTAGCATCCGGCCCGTCTTCCACCCCCAGAGAGCGCCATGATTATCGATTGCCACGGCCATTACACCACCGAACCCAAGGACCTGCACCGCTTCCGCAAGGAACAGACGGCCGCGGCCAATGCCAAGGACAAGACGGCGATGCCCTCGCGCGCGTCGCTGAAAATGTCGGACGACGAGATCCGCGAATCGATCGAGGGCAACCAGCTCAAGCTGCAACGCGATCGCGGCACCGATCTCACCATCTTCTCGCCGCGCGCCTCGGGCATGGGCCATCACATCGGCGACGAGAGCGTGTCTGTCGAATGGTCGCAGATCTGCAATGACCTCATTGCGCGCGTGGTGTCGTTGTATCCGCAGAACTTCATCGGCGTATGCCAGTTGCCGCAGTCCCCGGGCGTCGATCCGAAAAACTCCGCGGCCGAACTCGAACGCTGCGTCAAGATGGGTTTCGTCGGCTGCAACCTCAATCCCGACCCTTCGGGCGGCTATTTCAATTCGCCGCCGATGACCGACAAGTCCTGGTTTCCGCTGTACGAAAAGATGATCGAGCTCGACGTGCCGTGCATGATCCACGTCTCCGGCTGCTGCAATCCGGCGATGCACACGACGGGCTCATATTACCTCAACGCCGATACCATGGTGTTCATGCAGGTCATCCTGTCCGATCTGTTCAAGACCTTCCCAAAGCTGAAATTCATCATTCCGCATGGCGGCGGCGCCGTGCCGTTCCACTGGGGCCGGTTCCGCGGCATCGCCCTCAATAACGGCAAGCCGGAGCTTGCCGAGATCATGGGCAACAACATTTTCTTTGACACCTGCGTCTATCACCAGCCGGGCATCGACCTGCTCACCAAGGTGGTGCCGATCGATAACATTCTGTTTGCCTCCGAAATGGTCGGCGCCGTGAAGGGCAACGATCCGAGGACCGGCTTTGGCTTCGACGACACCAAACGCTATGTCGACGGAGCGCCACTGAGCGACGCCGATCGCAAGAAGATTTTCGAGGGCAACGCTCTGCGCGTCTATCCGCGCCTGAAGACGAAGGTGGCGGCGACGGCCTAGCGCCGTCCCTCGCCGCGCGAGGACGAACGTTGGCGAGAGCACGCAGGAAGCGGGCGCCCAGGCCGCAAAAGTCCCACCTCGTACGCATCGGCCTGCGCGAGATCGAGACCCGCGGTCTCGCGCCGGGGTTTTGGACGGACCTCTATCACCGGGCGATGACGGTCCACTGGCCGGCATTCTTCAGTTTCGCGGCGCTGATCTTCATCGTCCTCAACGGCGTATTCGCCTGCCTTTATTGGCTTGGCGACCAGCCGATCGCCAATGTATCGCCCAACCTGCCGCTGCCGTTCAGCCTGTTCTATTTCTCGATCGAGACGCTGGCGACGGTCGGCTATGGCGACATGCACCCGCAGACCAACTACGGGCATCTGATCGCAACCGTCGAAATTTTCACCGGCATGTCGTTCCTGGCGGTGATGACCGGGCTCATTTTTGCCCGCTTCTCGCGGCCGCGCGCCCGTTTCGTTTTTGCCCGCCATCCTGTCGTCGCCACGCACAACGGACAGCAGACGCTGATGATCCGCGTCGCCTATGCGCGGCATAACACGATTTCACAGGCAACGGCGCGGCTGTGGTTGTTCCGGCTCGAAGAGACCAAGGAGCACGAAAAGTTCCGGCGTTATCACGAACTGAAACTCGATCGGCGGGAGCATCCGATGTTCTCGCTGAGCTGGACGCTGCTGCATGTCGTCGACAAGGCGAGTCCGTTCCACGGCCTGACTGCCGAGGAATTTGCCGAGATCGAGGGCGCGCTGATCCTCAACCTCGGCGGCGTCGATGACAATTCCGCGCAACGGCTTTATGCGCGACAGATCTACACCCGCGAGGACATTCGCTGGCAGCACCGCTACGTCGACATCACCAGCGTGTCTGACGAGGGCCGGCTCGTGCTCGACTACAGCCATTTCCACGACGTTACGCCGGACCGGGCGTGAACCGAAGCGGGCGCACCGGCCTGCGCAACGTCAACCAGCGCGTCTCGCGCCCGATTGGTTGATGCGCCCTATCCAGTTGCCGAGCGCCTTCACGAAGGGATTCGGACGGGTCTTCTTGAAATCTATTGCAATGACGTGCCCGACCGGCGCGACAAGTTGTTCGCGGCGGCCCCGACCGGCGCGCGGAGCGCGTTTGCTCTTCGCGCGGATCGACCGTTTGACGGCCGCGAGTGCGATCGGGCCGACATGGCTCAGAAATACCTTTTCGTGTGCCCGGGTCAGAGCCTTGATAGCTTGCGGCAGCGTCGAGCCATTTTACCTGTTTGACGTCATCCGCCAGTGCGTGAACCGGTCGGCCGCTCGCGCGCATCAGCCAAAACTGGACGATCTTGAGCCTCGCCTCAGCCACGTAAGACATCGACCCGAGCAATTCGTGCACCGAGACGTCGTAGCCGGTTTCTTCTGTTACCTCCCGCACGGCGGCATCGCGCGGATGTTCGCGCGGCAGCAGCTTACCCTTGGGAAGTACCCATGCCTTTTCGCGCCGCAAACGCACGACCGCGATGCGGGGTCTGGTCATTCCGCGTAAGACTACGCCGCCCGCGGCCAGAATCGGCGCGTGGCCCTTCGCCGAATCAGTCATGACAAATTTATGCCGGACGCCCCGGCGCGGGGCAAGCTCGCAATGCGGCCGTGGCAACGCGTCGGCCACAGGGCTTCAATGCGCGGGCAGAAAGTATTCGGCGACTCGGTCGCGGATCGGCTGCGGCGCCGCATAGGCTTCGTCCAGCAGCGCCTGAATGTGGGCGCCGTCGAGCGGATCGATGATCATTCCCGCTTTCGTCGCTTCGGCGATGAACGCAGGGTCCTTCATGGTTTCGTCAAACGCCCCGCGCAGCGCAGCAAGCCGCTCGGCGGGAATGCCGGGCGGGGCGACAAATGGACGGCCGAACTCACCGGGCAGCGCCGCCAATCGAAAGAAGGTCCTGTCCTCGGGCTTCGCCAGCAGATCGAGCGCCAGCGGAACGCTCGCCGGCAAATCCCTATCCTTCACCAAGCCCATTTGCAGGATCACGTTGAGGTCGTGGTTGGCAATCCACGCGGCGGACGTTGATTGCAGCGTCTGCCACGCTAGCCCGCAGATGCCCTGCACTTCGCCCTTCTCCAGCGCCAACCGCATTTCCGATGTCGAATATCCGGAGATGATCTTGAATTTGGTGCCGAACAGCGCGTTGAGGATGCGCGGGAAGATGGCGGGCGTCGAATTGCGCCCGGTGGAACTGACCAGCACCTCCTGCTTTTTAGCATCATCGAATGTTTTGACCGGCGCGGTCTTCCAGGTGACGCACACGGCCTGCTGCTTACCAATGCTGCCGATCCAATTGAGCTGGCGCGGATCGAACTGCGCGTCGCGGTCGCCGTAGAGCGGCATCAGGGCGATGGTGTTGAATGTTGCGGCGATCTCGGAGCCATCGCGCGGAGCGGTATGGGCCATGGTGTTCATGTTGGCGAGCCCGCCCGCGCCCGGCTGGTTCTTGACGACGACAGCCGGATGCCCGGGAATGTGCTTGGCGTAGTAGGGCGCCAACAGCCGCGCGTAGAGATCGAAACCGCCTCCGACGCCGGAGCCGACAACCAGCGTCAGCGGTGTGTGACTGTAGAAATCCGCCACCGGCTGGGCGTCGGCGAGTGAAGCGGAAGTGCCCACGGCGAGCGCCATGCCGACAAGCCGCGTCCACCAGTGTCTATGCGAAGCTTGCAACCGCATCGTTCGCGGCTCGCTCAGCTCACGCTGATGACGATCTTGCCGAAATGCCTGTTGGCGCGCATCTCATTGAGCGCTTCGGCGATATCGGCAAGCTTGTAGGTCTTGTAGATCGGCAGGCTGAGCTTGGCGCTCTCCACCGCCGGCCAAAGATCGGCGCGCATTAGCCGGACGATCTCGCGCACCTCGTCTGGCGTGCGGGTGCGAAACGTGACGCCGATGTAGTCGATGCGCTTGAGTGCATGCTTGTCGAAATCGAACTCGCCCTTGGTGCCGCCAAGCCGCCCGACATTGACGATGCGGCCCAGGATTTTCGCGGCTTCGAGGTTGCCGTTGGCGACCGGCGCTGAGACCATGTCGACGATCAGGTCGACGCCCTTGCCGCCGGTGGCTTTTTTGACGTCCTCCGGCCAATCCGGCTTGCCGGTATCGATCGCGACGTCGCAGCCGCACTCTCTGAGCCGCTCGCGGCGCGCCGCATTGGTCGACGAGCCCATGACCAGCGACGCGCCCATCAGCTTGCCGATCTGCATTCCCATCAACCCGACGCCGGAACTGGCGCCCTGGATCAGCAAAGTCTCGCCGCGCTTGAGCCGGCCGGCGGTCACCACCGCGTTGTGCATGGTCTGCAGCGCCACCGGGAAGCAGGCCGCCTGCTCGTAGGTCATGTTGTTGCCCGGAATGCGATGCGCGCGTCCGGCGTCGGTGACCGCATATTCGGCGAAGCCGCCCGGTGCCGACGCCATGACGCGATCGCCGGGCTTGAAATCCTTCACATCGGCGCCAACCGCTTCGACCTCGCCGGAGCACTCAAGCCCGATGCGCGCGCCAACGCCGCCGACACTGCCGTGCTGAACGCCTGACGCGACAACGAGATCGGCGCGATTGAGGCTCGAGGCGCGCACCTTGATCAGAATTTCATTCGGCTTGGGTGCAGGCTTCGGCAACTCAGCGACTTCGATGCCCTTTTCACCGAGAACTGCGGCTTTCATGACGGTTTCTCCCTACGGGGTTCATTTTGTTTGCCGGCTTACTGCGGCTGGAATTTCGCGGCCTTCAACAGCTTGGCACTGCGATCGAGATCGGCGTGCAGGAATTGCACGAACGCCTCGGGTGTTTCCGCGGCCGGGTCGATGCCGAGCGCGTCGAGCCGCCCCTCGGCGGCCAGCGCCGCCACCGCATCGTTGACCCAGCCGTTGAGCGTGCGCACCAGATCGGCCGGCATGCCCGGTGGTCCCCACAGCGCCCACCAGGCCCCGAAATCGAGCTGCGGCAAGCCAAGTTCCGCCATGGTCGGCACGTCAGGCGCAAGCTTGCTGCGCTTGTTGCCAGTCACCGCGACGGCGCGCACCAAGCCCCCTTTCACCATCGGCAACAGCGAAATAATTGCTTCGATCATCATCGGCACATGCCCGCCCGCGACGTCATTCGCCGCCGGCGCCGTGCCGCGATAGACGACGATCGGGACATTCAGGCCGGTGTACTGGTTGAAGGCAACCTCGGCGAGATGGCCGGGAGCGCCGAGCTGCGCGGTGGCGAACGACCACGCATCGGGCTTTGCCTTGACCGCGGCGACGATGTCCGTGACGGTTTTCTCGGGCCGATTGTTAGCGATGATATGGAGAAGCGGCGCCTCTCCCGCGAGCGCGATCGGCGTAAAGCCGGTCAGCGGATCGTATGGCACGTCGCGCAGCACGAGCCTGCGCCACGTTGTGCGTCGAGGCGTGGAACAGCAGCGTGTAGCCATCAGCCGCGGCACGATGCACGTCGTTGCCGGCGATCGTACCGTTGCCGCCGGTGCGGTTCTCCACCACGAATTGAACGTGGCGCTGCGCTTCGATCTTGGCGGCAATCAGCCGGCCAAAAGTGTCGACGCCGCCGCCCGGCGACACCGGCACGATGATGCGGATGGGACGGTCGGGAAACTTGGATTGCGCGCGAACGACGCGCGGCGCCACTGACGTTGCGGTCGCCAACATCGCGGCGATCGCTTCTCGGCGATTCATCGGCAGTTCCCCCCTGATGCTCGCCATTCCTATACCATTGCGGCAAGCGGCGATGCAGATATAGTCGGCGAGGCCGGTCAAAGCCGAACCAAGGATGCACCATGGCGGCGAACAATACGATTCCCACAATCGACCTGTCACCGCTGCGCAACGGCAGCGACAGCGAGCGGCGTAAGGTCGCGCAGGCGATCGACGCCGCCTGTACCGAAATCGGATTTTTCATGATCGTCGGGCATGGCGTGCCGCCGGATTTGATCAACACGACGCGCCAGCGCGCCATCGATTTTTTCGCGCTTGCCGGACGCCGAGAAAATGAAGGTTGAGCGACCACCGGCCAAAATCAGTCGCGGCTACAACTGCATCGGCGACCGTTCGCTTGCCTATTCGATGGGCGAAACGGCGCCCCCTGATATCCAGGAGGCGTTCGCGTTCGGCCCCGAGGGCGTCCAGGACTTGATGACGAAGGTCGACAAGACGATCGCGCAAATGTACGCACCAAACATCTGGCCGGAGCATCCGCGCGATTTCAAACAGGTCATGCTGGCTTATCACACGGCGATGTCGGGTGTCGCCGCGAAACGTGCTGCGCGCCATGGCGCTGGCGCTCGGCGCGGATGAGAATTATTTCGCCGACAAATTCGACCGGCTGGCCAGCGTCGGGCGCATCATCCGCTATCCCGCAGTCACGCAGAGGCCGCTGCCCGGGCAGTTGCGCGCGGCCGCGCATACCGATTACGGCTGCATCACCTTTGTGCGCGGCGACGACACACCGGGCGGCCTTCAGGTCAAGGCGCGACACGGCGATTGGATCGATGTTCACATTCCGCCCGACGCCTTTGTCTGCAACATCGGCGATACGATGATGCGCTGGTCGAACGATCATTGGGTGTCGAATTTGCATCGTGTCGCGGTGCCGCCGCCCGATGCAGTGCCGAGCGACCGGATTTCGCTGGTGTTCTTCCACAATCCGAATCCGGACACTGTCGTGCGCTGCTTCGACAGTTGCGTCGGAGCGGGCGCGAAATATCCGCCGATCACGTCCGGCGAATACTACCTCGGCAAGCTGATGAAGGCTGGCCACAGCCGGCTCGACGCCAAGGCCGAGGACGCGCTGATGGGCGGCAACGCACGCGAGGCGCAGGCCGCGCAGTGACGCTCTCTTCCGGGGGCCCCCGCCGGACGCTATGTCAGGCCCGCACGCCTGAAACCTTCGACATAATGCGCCCGGTCCAAGTCGTGCTGGATCGGCATATGTTCGGCGATCCAGGCGAGCGAAATGTTGGGTTGCACGCGACGTAGCTGCTGCAACGCAACCTGGGCGACGTCGGTCCGTCCGGACATGCCGGCAGAAGCGGTCAGGACGCGATGGGCACCGACGAAATCAGAGCGTTGCCGGATGGCTTCGCGCGCCAGCCGCATTGCCTCATCGTAGTTGCGGCCGACAAACTGCGTATAGGAGGCGATGCCGCAATACACTGCGGAAAGCGGATCGTGCGGACTGAGCCGGAGCGCCCGCTGCGCCGCCTTCTCGCCTTCCCGCCAGCGCCCGCAATACGATAGCGCCAGCCCGTAATAGCCCTGCGCCAACGAGAAATTCGGATTAAGCCGCAGCGCCGCGTCGAACTCGGCGAGCAAATCTTCGAACCGGCGTGCCATCAGATAGACGCCGCCCAACGCATAGTGCGCCCAGGCGTCCTCTCGGTCGGCGAGGATCGCGGCCAATGCCGCATGCTCGGCGAGAGGCGCCACCTTCGCCATGTCCGCCCAGCCCATATGGGCACTGAAAATGTAGCTGGCTGCCAGCAGCCCAAGCGCCTGGCCGTAATTCGGATCAAGCTCAGTCGCCTTCTCAAGCAGCGCCTGGGCGACCACGTTATCTTGTCGCGTCACCCGCCAGTAATGCGACAGCGCACGCATCACCAAGTCCCACGCATCCATGCTGTCGGGCGCTTTGCGGCGGCCGCGAAAGTTCTCGGCGGCATAAAGCTGCGGCTCGATCGCGGCGACGATGGCCTCGGTGATTTCGTCCTGCACCGCAAAAACGTCGGCAAGATCGCGATCGTAGCGCTCGGCCCAGATATGTCCGCCGCTGGCGACGTCGTTGAGCTGCGCGGTGATGCGCACGCGGTCGCCGCCCTTGCGCACGCTGCCTTCCACCACGTAGCGGACGCCGAGTTCGTCCGCGATCTGCTTCAGATGTACGGAGCGGCCCTTATAGATGAAAGACGAATTGCGCGCGATCACGAAAAACCAGCGCAGCTTCGACAATGCTGTAATGATGTCCTCGGTGATGCCGTCCGAAAAATATTCCTGATCCGGGTCGCTGGTCATGTTCACAAAAGGCAGCACGGCGATGGCGGGACGGTCGGGCAGCGGCAGCGCGGGGCGCGGCTGCTCGTCCGACGAACCACCGTGCTCTACCGCCTGGACCGCGCCGACGAAGCGCAGGCCTTTGCGCGCCACAGTGCGGATCAGACGCTGCTCCTCACCGCTGTCGCCAATGGCATTGCGCGCTGCATTGATGCGGCTGGTCAGGGTCGAATCCGAAACGATGCGGCCACCCCAGACCGAGGCAATTAAATCGGCCTTGCTGACGACGCGCTCACGGTTCTCGATCAGGTAGACCAGAAGGTCGAAGACCTGGGGCTCAACGGCGATCGCCTCGGCGCCTCGCCGCAACTCGCGCCGGTCCGTATCAAGTGTATACCCCGAAAAGAGAAATCGCACTGCACCGCCCCGACACCAGCACGCGACAAGCCGTTCTCAAGCATTACTCACGCCCTTCTCAGGAGCAAATCAAGGTCCCGGCAAAGTCTTTCCATCGCGCGACCGGCAGGGTGGGCACTACTGATCGCGGCTCCAGCGATTATCGCGAATCGGAGGTACCCATGACGCAGATTCATGCCATTGCCCAAGATGTGCGCCGCCGTAACGGCAATCTCCTCGTTCGAACCGCTGCATTCCTGTACGGGCTGATCGCCTATGCGGTGTTCTTCGGCAGCTTTCTCTACGCTATAGGCTTCGTCGAGGACCTCGTCGTGCCGACGATGGTTGACGCCGGAATCGCCGCGCCGACGATGACAGCCGTCGTCATTAATTTGGTCCTGATGGCTGTTTTCGCTCTGCAACACAGCATAATGGCGCGCAAGCAGTTCAAGCGATGGTGGACGCAGTTCGTACCGGCGTCGGTCGAGCGCGCCACTTATGTTCTGCTGGCAAGCTTGGCGCTGGCGCTGATGTTGTGGCAATGGCGCCCAATACCCGCGGTGGTGTGGCACGTCGCCAACCCTCGCGTTGCGATGTCGTTGACGGTACTGTCGTTCGTTGGCTGGCTGATCGTGCTCACCTCCACGTTCCTGATCAATCACTTCGAGCTGTTCGGCCTGCATCAGGTTGCCAACAACCTCAGCGGCAAGCCGATGCCGCCGCTGCGGTTCAGGGAGCCTCTCTACTACCGTTTCGTGCGGCATCCGATCTATCTGGGGTTCATCATCGCCTTCTGGGCGGCGCCGACGATGACGGCCGGCCACTTGTTGTTCGCGGCCGTCACCACCGTCTACATCCTGATCGGCATCCAACTCGAAGAACGCGACTTGATCGACGTGTTCGGCGACCAATACCGCGCCTACAAAGGCCGCGTGTCGATGCTGGTGCCGTGGCGAAAATCCGCCTGAGCGCTCACCGCGCTCCATTGCATCGGCGCGACCGCGCGGTCGCGCCGATTGCTTTGTGCGCGGTAAGAGAGCCGCGACTTGCAATGCGTCTCGCACCATGTTCTGTCGTGCCCACGCAACGGGACAAAAACACGATGGCATTCGGCCCACTGACCACGACCAGCGTCGGCAGCTTTCCGCGTCCGAACTGGCTCGCGCACACCAAACGCAACCAGCTCAGCTACCGGCTCGATGGTGACGAACTCAAGGAAGCCATGGATGACGCCATGGCGCTTGTCATTCGCGAGCAGGAAGAGCTCGGGCTCGATCTTCTGACCGACGGCGAAATGCGGCGCACGACCTTTGTGTTCCACATCGCCGGGCGCTGGGACGGCGTCGACATCGACCGGCAAGTCAACAAGCAGATCTACCGCAATCGCGAAGCCAACCGCATGGTGCCGCGCATCGTCGGCAAGATCGTGCGCAACAAGGCGGCGGCGGTCGATGATTTGCGCACCGCCAAGACCCACACCGATCGACCCATCAAGGTCGCGGTACCCGGGCCGATGACGGTCATCGACAGCTCGGCGAACGAATTCTACCAGGACGAGGTGGAGCTTGCTTTTGACGTTGCCGCCGCGCTCAACGCCGAATTGCGCGACCTGCAGGCGGCCGGGGCCAGTGTGCTGCAGATCGACGAGCCGGCGATGACGCGCTACCACGACAAGGTCCGCGCCTATGGGGCGAAGGCGCTCGACCGCTGTCTCGAAGGTATTAGCGTCCCGACCATCGTGCATCTTTGCTACGGCTATCCGGGCGGCGGCAGCCTGCAGCACGAATATCATTATGAAGGCGTCCTGCCGGCGCTGATGCAAACGCGCATCGCAGGCTTCCATGTCGAGTTCGGCCGCAGCACGTTCGATCCCAAAGTGCTGCAACTGTGCGGCGACCGCATCGTGATGTTCGGTTGCATCGACCCGGGCGACTCGCCGGTGCCGACCGTCGCCGCTGTCGAGCGCCGCATCGGCGAACTGCTCGATGTTATCGATCCGAAACAGGTCTGGCTGGCACCGGATTGCGGGCTGATGACCATCAGCCGGCAAATGGCGCACGATAAGCTTGCCGTCATGGTGGAAGCTGCGGGGCGGCTGCGCGCCAGACTGTAATTCCGGAAGCCGCGGGAGCGCCTCCCTTTCCACTACGCTTAGCCCCGGTGCTCTGTTACAATTGGGGCATGAACCAAGCCGTCCGTCCGCAGCGAATCGGCGCCTCGGCCTGCCCGCACGATTGCCCGTCAACGTGCGCGCTTGAGATCGAAATCTTTGACAAACACACCATCGGGCGGGTGCGCGGCGCGGCGGACAACGCCTATACGGCCGGCGTGGTCTGCGCCAAGGTCGCGCGGTATGCCGAGCGCGTGCATCATCCCGACCGGCTGCTGCATCCGTTGCGGCGAGTCGGGCCTAAAGGCTCGGGCGAGTTTGCGCCGGTTTCCTGGGACGACGCGCTCGATCTTGTAGCAGAAGCAGTTTATCCGTGCCGAGCAGGCGCACGGCTCGGAAGCGGTGTGGCCCTACTATTACGCCGGCACCATGGGCCACGTGATGCGCGATGGCATCAACCGCCTGCGCCACGCCAAGAAATATTCCGGCTTCTTCTCCACCATCTGCGTCAATCCGGCCTGGACCGGCTTCATCGCCGGCACCGGCAAGCTCGCCGGCGCCGATCCGCGCGAGATGGCGAAATCCGACCTGGTGGTGATCTGGGGCACCAATGCGGTCAACACCCAGGTCAACGTGATGACGCACGCCACCCGCGCCCGCAAGGAACGCGGCGCCAAGATCGTCGTCGTCGACGTTTACATGAACGGTACCATGGAGGCGGCCGATCTGGCGGTGCTGATCCGACCCGGCACCGATGGCGCGCTGGCCTGCGCCGTAATGCACTGTTTGTTCCGTGACGGCAAAGCCGACTGGGACTATCTCGAACGCTATACCGACGCGCCTCGCGAACTGGAATCGCATCTGCGCACGCGCGATCCACAATGGGCGTCGCGCATCACTGGCTGCCCTGTCGAGACGATCGAGGAATTCGCTCGGCTCGCGGGCGAGAACAAGCGCGCCTATTTCCGCCTCGGCTATGGCTTTTCTCGTTCGCGCAACGGCGCCTTCAACATGCACGCGGCAAGCTGCATCGCAGCAGTGACCGGCGCCTGGCGTTACGAAGGTGGCGGCGCCTTTCATAACAACGGCGACGTCTTTCACCTCAATAAGACTTTGATCGAGGGCGCCAACCTGCGCGATCCCAAAATCCGCATGCTCGACCAGTCGCGCATCGGACCGATCCTCACCGGCGACCCGGAAGCATTGCAAGGCGGCGGTCCCGTCACCGCGCTCCTCATACAGAACACCAACCCGGTATCGGTCGCGCCCGATCAAGAGGTGGTCAAGCGCGGCTTCGCACGCGACGATCTGTTTGTCTGCGTGCACGAACAGTTCATGACCGACACCGCGAAGGTTGCGGATGTCGTATTGCCCGCCTCCATGTTCGTCGAGCACGACGACTTCTATACGGCCGGCGGCAGCCAATACATTCTGCTCGGACCGAAACTGATCGATCCGCCCGGCGAATGCCGCTCCAATCACGATGTGATCTGCGGCTTGGCCAAACGGCTCGGAGTGACGCATCCGGGCTTCGACATGACGCCGCGCGAACTGATCGACCGCACGCTGCAGGATTCCGGTTGGGGCACGCTGGCGCAGATCGAGCAAACCCGCTGGATCGATTGCCAGCCGGATTTTACCACCGCCCATTATCTCAATGGCTTCGCCTACCCGGACAAGAAATTCCGCTTCAAGCCGGACTGGCCGAAAGTGCCGTTCGGCCGCTGGCACCGCACTGTTTCGTCGAAGCCGATGCCGGAATTTCCCGACCATTGGGAAGTGATCGAGGAGGCCGACGCGGAACACCCCTTCCGGCTCGCCACCTCGCCGGCGCGCGGCTTTCTCAATTCGACATTCACTGAAACTCCGGGCTCGCTTTCCCGTGAGCGGCGGCCGACGGTGATGATCCATCCGGACGATGCGGTAACGTTCGGCATCGCCGACGGCGACGCCGTAACGCTCGGCAATGCGCGCGGCAAAGTTCACATCCACGCCAAGGTGTTCGATGGCGTGCGCCGGGGCGTCCTGATCGCCGAATCGATCTGGCCCAACTCCGCCTACGCCGACGGCCGCGGCATCAACACGCTGACCGGCTCCGACGCGGTTGCGCCGTTTGGCGGCGCGGCGTTTCATGACAACAGAGTGTGGGTGCGGAAGAACGCCTAGTCTGCCCCAATCACACAACACGTAGCCCGCATGAGCGAAGCCACGTGCGGGATGGTGCCTCAACAAAAATCCCGGATTTCGCTTCGCTCACCCGGGCTACAGGATATTCAATGCCTTCAAGTTTCCGCCAGATCATCAACAAAGCCGTTGCCGAAAAGCGTTTTCTGGTCGTGCCTGGCGCGCATGATGCGCTGAGCGCCCGGCTCATCCAGCAGATTGGCTTCGAGACCTATTTCATCGGCGGTTTTCCGGCGGTCGGCGCGCGCTATGGCGTACCGGATGTAGGGCTGAAAGGTTTCGGCGAAATATCAGCTTGCGTACGCGACATCATGATGGCGTGCGACCTGCCCGTTTTCGTCGACGGCGACGACGGCTACGGCGACGTCAAGAACGTCGTCCACACGGTGCAGACCTACGAGCGCATGGGCGTCTCCGCCATCCTGATCGAGGACCAGCAATGGCCGAAGCGCTGCGGCCACATGGTCGGCAAGAAAGTGGTGCCCGCCGAACTCGCCGTGGCCAAGATCAAGGCGGCCTGCGCCGAGCGCATCAATCCCGAGACTTGGATCCTGGCGCGCACCGACGCGCGCGCCGTCTACGATCTCGACGAGGCCATGCGCCGTGCCGAAAAATTCATTCGCGCCGGCGCTGACGGCATTTTCATCGAGGCGCCGCGCTCAATCGACGAACTCAAGCGTATCGGCAAGGAGTTCGACGTGCCACAGATCTGCAATCCGCTGATGGGCGGTCACACGCCGATCCTGTCAATGGACGAGCTGGGCGAGCTTGGCTTTCATTGCGCCGTGCTCGGTCTCGATACCGTCATGCACGCCGCCAAGGCGATCGAGACCGTGCTGCTCGACATGAAATCCGGCAAATTCGTCCGCCGCAACGACGGCATGGATTTCGAGAGCTACAAGAAGCTCGTCGGCTACGACAAGTGGGAATCGATCGACGAACGGTTCGCACCGCGGTAGGGGCTGCCCTTGTGGCCGCCCTCCGCAACGATGAGGGGCACCTACAAGGGGCGCCCCTACGCGCTCACCCGGCGCTGATGTGGGCAAACTTGATCACCTTGCCCCACTTTTCGGTTTCGTCGGCGATCAGCTTGCGGAAGCTGTCGGGCGAACCGCCAAGTTCGAGCGCACCCAAGGCGGCAAACCGTTGCTTGATCGTCGGATCGGCGAGACCGGCATTGATCTCGCCGTTCAGCTTCTTGACGATGTCACCGGGCGTGCCGCGTGGCGCGCCAACACCCCACCATGAGCTGGCGTAGAACCCAGGCACGGTGTCGGAGATCGGCGGCACATCCGGCAAGATCGGCGAGCGTTGCGGCGTGGCGACGCCAATGGCGCGGATCGTTCCGGCCTTGACCTGTTCACCGGCCGTGAGCGTGTCGGCGAACATCACCTGGACCTGACCGGCGACGAGCGCGAGCACCGCGGGCGCACCGCCCTTGAACGGCACGTGCACCATGTCGATGCCCGTCATCATCTTGAACATTTCCGCCGAGATATGGTTGGCGTTGCCGACACCGGCGGACGCGTAGTTCACCTTGCCAGGATTGGCTTTGGCATAGGCAATAAACTCGGCCACCGTCTTGGCCGGGAATGACGGCGTCACAAACATCACGTGCGGCGCCTGCACGATGCTGCCGACCGGTTCGATGTCGCGGATGAAATTGAAATTGAGGTGCTTGTACAGCGTGGCATTGATCGCATTGCCGGCGTTGATCTGCAGGAGCGTGTAGCCATCAGGCGCTGCCGTCACCACCGCTTCGGTGCCGAGATTGCTGCCGGCGCCCGGCTTGTTCTCGACCACGAACGCCTGGTGGAGATGCTCGGAAATGAATTGCGCCATCAGGCGTCCGCTGATGTCGGCAGCGCCACCCGGCGGGAACGGCACGACGAGCCGCGCGCTCCGCGCCGGATAATCGGTCGCGCGGGCGATTTGCGGCACGCGATCGACAGGGCCGTCGCGCCGGCCAGGCTTAGAAACTGACGGCGTACGATCATTCCATTCCTCCACTGTTTTTGATTTTCCGCCGGACGCTATAGCGGCTGGCGCTGGCTGACTAGTCTAGTGGCCTGTCACTGTCGCGATCAGACCGTCGGCGTCCTGCGGCAGGTCGTCGCCGCGCCAACAGATGTGATGATCGGGCCGGATCAGAGCGAGACGGCGCTCGTAGAGCGCAGCCGCGTCCGCCTGCTCAATATCGCAGACGGTAAGCGGAACGCCTGCGCGCGCCGCAGCCGCTTGCAGAGGCGCGCCATCGGGCGGATCGGCGCCGACGCGAAGCAACGTGAAAAACTGTCCGAAGCGATCAAATAACGAATCGCCGTGGCCCCGTTTGTCGCCGAGCCACAGGTGCGGCGCCCGCCCGCCCGGCACACTCGAGGGGACGTAGCGCTGAACATGCTGCTGCGGCGATTCGCCGTCCGGCACGATGAGAGGCGACCCGTCATAACGCGCGCCGAGCACGACGCCGAGAAAGTCGCGTTCTTCCGGCAGAACGAAATGATTGGCGCGCACGAAGGACGATTGCGCAGCCCGCTCCCGCTCCGCCGCGCCGTCAGGCGTGTCGCGCTCGATCGCATCACTGACCTCGATGTCGTGCCAGGCCTTGCCCATGCCGCGCGCCACATCGGTATTGCGCACCGCGACGGGTTTCCGCTCGATCTCGTAACTCGCCAACAGATGCTCGCCACCCCAGCCCTGCAGCCGGGCGGCGATCTTCCAGGCCAGATTGGCGACGTCCTCGATTCCGGTATTCAGGCCGAAGCCGCCAGTCGGCGTGAACAGGTGCGCGGCATCGCCGGCCAGCAACATGCGGCCGCCCTGAAAGCGCTCGGCGACCAGATAGCCGCCCGCATGCCAACCGCGCTGGCTGACAATTGTCACCGGAATGTCGGCGCCAATCGCGCGCTGAATGGTCCGGCGAACGCCGTCCTCGTCGATGATCTCGCCCGGCGCGCGGCGCTTGTGCATCATGAATTCGCCCTCGCCGTCGAGCGTGATGATGACGATCCGCGTGTCGGGATTGATCGTCAGATACATCCAGGCGCGGCGTGGACCGAGCGCCTGATAGAAACCGGGGATCGACATATGGATCGAGACGAACTCCCCGCCCATGAACACATTCATGAGATGGTCTTCGCCTTCGTAGCGAATGCCGAGGACCTTTCGCACCATGCTGCGGCTGCCGTCGCAACCGACGACAAACGCGGCACGTAACGTCTCGACGCTCCCATCGGCGCCACACCGCGCGCGCACCGCAACGCCGCCATCCGTCTCGTCGACATCCTCCACGGTCCAGCCGAACCGAAGCTCAATATTCGGCCGACGGCTCGCCTCCTCGAACAGCAGCCGCTCGACATACATCTGGTTCACGCGATGCGTCGGTTCCGGCAACTGGTGGAGCGCCGGGGCGCAGAGCGCGCAACCTGAGCCGCTCGTCGCGCGATGGCGTGTGGCCACGCGCGATTTCGTAGCCGTTCAGGCGGGTGAAATAGGCGACGTCAAACGGATGATCGCCGGGCAACCCGAGCGCACGAATCCGATCGGCGATGCCGACCTTGCGAAACAGCTCCATCGTCCGGGCATTGTGGATGTTGCCCTTCGGATGCCAGCGCGTCTCGGCTTCGGCGTTGAACACCACCGAGCGCACGCCGTACATGTCGAGATGAAGCGCAAGCGCCAGCCCGATCGGGCCACCGCCGACAATCGCAACGGAATGGCCCGGCATTTACGATCTGCAAAAGCGCTCGTTGCTCAGACCAGCGCCGGCTCGCGTTTGGCCGGCTGCGCCTTTGACTGCCGGATCCTTCAGGTTCAGGATCCGCCGCGCATTATCATAGAACAGCTTCTGCTTGTCGGCCGCCGACAGCTCGATCTCATCGATCAGCTTGAGACACGGAAACGGATCCCAGCACGGATAGTCGGTACCGTACATCACGTGATCGATGCCGTAATACTCGATCGCGAACTTGATGCCGGCCGCGTGCGGCGACACCGTATCGGTGTACATGCGCTTCATGTAATCCTGGACCGGCCGCGGCAGGTTTGCCGCCTTGGAATTCTTGTCCATGCGGCCGGCCTGATACGGCAGCGCACCGCCGGTATGCGACATCACGATCTTCAGGTTGGGATGGCGCTCCATCAGACCCGAGAAAATGATCCGCATCGCCGCAACGCTCACTTCGATGACGCGGCCGAGCGTCAGGTGCAGCGCGCCGTCATAGTCATCTGACAGCATATCCTGAAAGGTCACGTCGGTCGGATGCAGAAACAGCGGCAGGCCGAGTTTTTCGCAATGCGCGTAGAATGGCTCCAGCCGCTCGGCATCGATGCGCGCGTCCTCGCCGACGCTGCCGGGCAGGTTGACGCCCATCAGGCCGAGACGGTTGACCGCGTCGTCGACCACTTCGATCGCCGTGCGCGTATCCTGCAGCGGTACTGCGGCGCTGGCCCAGACCCGGCCCGGGTATTTCTTTTGGGCGCCGGCCATTTCCTCGTTCCACATCAGCGCGTAGTCGCGGCCTTCGGACAAGGGCATGTCGGAGAACGCAACTGAGAACGGGCCGATCGAGCACACCACATCGACCTGGTGTCCGGTGCCGGCGTAGTACTCAAACTGTTTGTCGAGATCGAACCACTCTTTCCAGGAATTCAGGTGCGACGATGAACTGCCGGCGCGGCGCATATAGCGATAGCCGCCCTTGTCGTTGACCTGGGCCTTCGGAAAATCCGAGCGCTTGCAGAGCTTCTCGAAAACCGACCGGGGCCACCAATGGAAATGCGAGTTGATGATGTGCACGAAGGCCTCCTGCGGGGCGCCCAATGGCTCGCGGCGCGCCAAATGGCTCAAGATTCGATGATTTTAGGGGCGGCAGCGTTCCCGGTCAACGCGACCGGGCGCGCAACGCTTATGCGCTACTCACAACTTTACCGGTAAAATGCCGGTTAAGGACCCACAACCCGTAGGCAAAAGCCAGCATCAGCAGGCCACCAACGATGAAGGCCAGCGGCCCAGGCCCGAGCGTGTCGAACCACTGCGTGTACAGGTGAAACGCCCCGAACACGGCCGCAACGTTCACCACCCAGCGCCGGTTGGCGCGCATGCCCCAGACGGCGGCACCGAGAAGCACGGTCGCCCAGCCGACCGAGAACATGAAGGGCGAGATGATGTCCGGTCCGGCACCCGAGGTCAGAATGCTCGGATCGTTGTGGATGAACGAGCGGAAGAGCCGAAAACTGTCGCCCCATAGCGAGCCGATCCAGAAGCCGAAATTGATCATGAAGACCGACGTGCGCGCGGCAACCAGCGCCAAGCGTTCGTACTGCGCCGGCAGCCGTTTCGAGACAAAATACGTGGCGAGCGCCAGCGCGCTGAACAGCACGATGGTGGTGGCCGGTTCGTAGATCGCCAGCGCGTAGGTAGCGTGCCAGTAGCCGGCACGCGCGCCAAGACACGCCCCGAGCGCAAGCACCGCCGCCGCCATCAGCAGGCCCGATCGTGCGACGATCGCCGCGGCCGCAAGCGCTGCCGTCACGATCAGCATCGCGCCGAGCGCGCCGTCACCCAGGGCGAGCACCCCGCCGCAGAACATCAGCGCGCCGACGACGAGACAGATCTGCGCCAGCAGGCTCCAGCGCTCATCGCGGTTGAATGTGAATACAAGACCGATGGCGAATACGCCGAAGCCAAGCGCCAGCGCCGTCAGAGCGCTCGCGAGCAACGCTATCGCTCCGGCGCTCACCGCAACAACGCCGAAGCCGACCAGAATATTGATGGCAAGCGAGCCGGTATCGTGCGCAGCCAGCGCCTTCAGGCGCTCGGCCTCCGCGGGTGTGAGCTTGCCTTCTTCAAGAAGCTTCGAAAGGTCGAGCGTGATTTTCAAAACCGCCCCCCAAGGCGCGAGCATGCAAAGCGCGAGCTAATCGCGGCGGCTTGATGCGCCGCAGCATTCGCTGCTGCAATTATTGTTGAGTTGTCGGCCGAAGCGAATTGGTTCACGATCCGGCCAAGCCCGTTGTCTTTCGAAACCGTCGGCGCCGACCATTCATCTTCGGCACCGACACACCGCCGGCGGCATTCCTGCCGCATGGCGCCCACCGGCATTTTCTGCAATCATTCGCCGAATGCCCGCGCGCGCAGGCGCGGCCTTTGGGAGGATACGATGAGGCGATTGTCCCGTAGACGCGTGATTGCGGCGCTGGCCGGGAGCGCCGTGCTGCCGCTTGCGGCGCCATTTACGTCCGCGCGCGCGGCGCAGAAGCTGAGTGTCGCCAAGGTGGTGCCGTTTGCCTGGACTTTCACGCCGCTCGACATCGGCCTCCAGGAAGGCATCTTCACCAGGCAAGGTCTCGACGTGGAGGCGACCGCCTCCTCCGGTGATGCCAAGCTCCAGCAGCTTTTGGCGTCCGGCAGCGTCGATATCGGCATCGGCTCGGGGCCCGGCATGGCGTTTTCCGCCAAAGGCGCGCCGCAGAAGGCAGTGGCCGAGATGTATGGCGCGCCACGCAACATGGCAGTCATGGTCGGCTACGATTCAGCGATCAAGACGGTGGCCGACCTGAAGGGCAAAAAACTTGGCTGCACCACGGTCGGGTCGCTGACCGCCTGGATCGGCGGGCGCATCGGCGAAAAGGAGGGCTGGGGCCCCAAAGGAATCGACGTGGTGCCGATCGGCGGCATGCCGCCGGCGCGCGCGGCCATCAAGACGCATCAGATCGACGGCTATATCGGGGCGCTCGAGACCGGCTACAAGCTCGAAGAAGCCAAGGAATGGCGCGTCATCACCACTGCTACGCCGTTCGTCGATCATTTCATCACGCACGTCATCTTCGCACGCAACGATGTGATCGCCAAAAATCCGGATGGCGTGCGCGCCTTCCTCAAAGGCTGGTTCGAGACGATCGCCTACATGAAGGCGCACAAGGACAAAGCGGTGGAAATATCCGCGAAGGTGATCGACGTAAGCCCGGCAGTTGCGGCCCGTGTTTACGACGAACAGATCAGCGGTTTCTCGACCGATGGCACATTCGACCCGGCGGCGGTTGCGACCTTGAAGGAGTTGTTCATCGGCATGGGCTTGCTGAAGCAGGCACCTCCGGACAGTCGAGCTGTTCACCACGCAATTCGTGCCGGTCAAGATCTGAGGCTGAAGGCAAGACGCCTTCGAACACGGTTTGGAATTCGCAGGAGGACCGTCACCCAAATAAACCGCGACCTCTCCATCGCATGCGGCGCGAAAGGCGAGGCGCACAGGGAGGAGTAAGACACATGCAAATACGCACGCGCACTTTCGGCCTAGCGGCAAAGTCCCGCGGACTGTCGGCATTGCTGCTGTTATGCGCGCTGCTCGTGCCCGGCTTGGCGCGAGCCGCCGAACCCATCAAGGTCGGCATGACCATGGCCCTGACCGGCGGCGTCGCGCCGATCGGCAAGCAAGTGCTGGCGGCGCTGTCGATCTGGCGCGATGACGTCAATGCCAAGGGTGGTTTGCTTGGACGCCCGGTTCAGCTCGTCTACTACGATGACCAGAGCAATCCTGCCAATATTCCCGGTCTCTATACGAAGCTGATCGACGTCGACAAGGTCGACCTGCTGATCGGCCCCTACGCGACCAACATGGTGGCGCCGGCGATTCCCGTGCTGATGCAGCACAAAAAGACGACGATCGGCATCCTGGCCAACGCCGCCAACAGCAAATTCCACTACAAGCAATATTTCTCGATGCTGCCGACCGGGCCGGAGCCGCAGAAATCCTTCGCCTACGGCTTCTTCAAGCTCGCGGCGGCGCAAAAGCCGCGACCGAAGACGGTTGTCATCGTCGCCGCCGATGCCGAATTCGCGCAGAATGCGGCCGACGGCGCCCGGCAATCGATCAAGGAGATTGGCGGCTTCAAGCTTCTCTCCGATCAGAAATATCCGCCGTCGACCACCGACTATGCGCCGATCATGCACGCCGTGCAGGCACTCAATCCCGACATCGTGTTTGTAGCCGCCTATCCGCCCGACTCGGTCGGCATCGTGCGCGCCGCCAACGAGGTCGGGCTTGCGCCGAAAATGTTCGGCGGCGCGTTCATCGGCCTCCTGGTCACGCCCATCAAGGTGCAGCTCGGACCGCTGATGAACGGCATCGTCAACAACGAAGTGTTCATACCGGCCCCCGCCTTCACCTTCCCTGGGACGCTCGAGGTGCTGGCTAAATACCGCCCTATCGCGCAACGCGAGCACATTGATGCGATGGGCGCGGCGTTCGTGCCGCTCAGCTACGCCGCCGGCCAGGTCCTGGCCGAAGCGGTGGAAGGCGCCAAAACGCTCGATCAGGTCAAATTGGCCGCCTACATGCACACGCATCCATTCGCGACCGTGGTCGGCACCATCAACTTCGGCCCAGACGGCGAGTGGACCAAATCGCGGGTGGTGTTCACGCAGTTTCAGGGACTGCGGGGCCATTCGCTGGACGACTTCAAGGATACCACTCATGAAGTCGTGGTGTGGCCCGATGAATACAAATCGGGCAAGCTGATCTACCCGTACGCTGACGCCAAGAAGCCGTAACGGCGCGGCGTAGGCGACGATCGGTCTATCCAGGTCTATAATCCGGTCAGTCCCGCCGCTGCCAGGCGGCGGGACCGGTGGCGCGATCGTGTGCCGCTTGTTGCGATAAGGCCGGCAGGGGCGACGACGTGAATGGAGAGTGGAATACACAACGCGTGGCGCGCACGGCACTGATCGTCGCCATCGTGGCGGTCAATGTCTGGATGCTGTGGCGCTTCGTGCCGGCGTTGACCTGGGCGTGTGTGCTCGCGATCGCTACCTGGCCGCTGCGCCAGATGCTCGCCCGTCGCGGCATGGGCAAGACCACCATCGCTGCCGTACTGACACTCGTGCTCGCATTCTTGCTGGTGCTGCCGCTGATCGGGCTTGGCATCGAGGCGGCGCGCGACAGCGGCGGCGTCGTGCGCTGGATCGACGATGTTCGCCAACACGGCCTGGGCACGCCCGACTGGCTGGCGCACATCCCGGTCGTTGGTACCAGCCTTGCTGCCTGGTGGCAGGAAAACCTCGCCGAGCCTGGCGCCGCCCGCGCATCTGTTCGGCCGGGCCGAGACCAGCGGATTTTTCTCCTTCACCCGCACGCTCGGCGTCGCGGTCGCAAACCGCGTCACCATCCTGATCTTCACCCTGCTGACGCTGTTCTTTCTCTACCGCGACGGTGAGTGCGTCACCGAGCAGGCGCACGCCATTGCGCAACGAGTGTTCGGTCCGTCCGGCGGGCAGATCGGCAAGGACACCGTCGGGGCCGTGCGCGGGACCGTCAACGGGCTGGTTCTGGTCGGACTGGTCGAGGGCCTGTTGCTTGGCATTGCCTACGAGGCGACCCGCGTTCCTCACGCGGCCCTCCTTGGCCTCGTCACCGCCGTGCTCGCCACCGTCCCATTCGGCGCGCCCGTGGTCTTCATCCTGTGCGCGATCTATCTGTTCATTCAGGCGCAGACGACCGCCGCCATCGTGCTGCTGGTCATCGGATTTGTTGTGACATTCGTGGCCGACCACTTCGTGCGCCCGATCCTGATCGGCAGCACGACAAGGCTGCCGTTTCTCTGGGTCCTGCTCGGCATCTTGGGCGGGCTCGAAACTTTCGGCCTGATCGGCCTGTTTATCGGCCCGGCGATCATGTCGGTGCTGATTACGATGTGGCGCGACAGCGCCAAGGGTGAGGCGCACGCCGCCTAGAGCATTCTACCAAAAAGTCGACCGTCAGTTTTTCGAAGAAAAAATGCGACCGCTCTAGGTTTCGCCCCACACGTCGCGCGCGGTTTCGACCACGAGCCTGAGCTTTTGCATTTCTTCATCAACGGTCATCGCCTGCCCGCCGATGCCGGAAGAAAAGCCGCATTGCGGCGACAGCGCGAGCTGGTCGAGCGGCGCGTGACGCGCCGCCTCTTCAATACGTTGCTTCAGTTCGTCCTTCGTCTCCATCTTCGAGCTCTTGGTGGTGACGAGCCCGAGCACCGCGGTCTTGCCTTTGGGCAGAAAGCGAAGTGGCGCAAAGCCGCCGGCGCGCGGCGAATCGTATTCGAGAAAATAACCGTCAACGCCGATCTCATTGAACAGAAGCTCGGCGACCGGCTCGTAGCCGCCTTCGGCGATCCACGCGCCGGCAAAATTGCCGCGGCACAGATGCATGCAAATCGTCATGTTGGGCGGCCGGCTGGAGATCGCGTCATTGAGCAGCTTCGCATAGGTCTTCGGCAGCGAGTCCGGGTCCTCGCCGATGTTGGCCACCTGCCGGCGCAGCTCGGGGTCACACAGATAGGCGAGGTTGACCTCGTCGATCTGGAGATAGCGGCAGCCGGCGTCGGCCAGCGCTTGGATTTCGGCGCGATAGACGGCGGCGAGATCGTCGTAAAACTCCTCCATCCGCGGATAAGCCCGCGCGTCGATCGCCTCGCGGCCGCCGCGGAAATGCACAATCGTCGGCGACGGAATGGTCAGCTTCGGCGTTACGCCATCCGGGGCGATCGATTTGAGAAACCTGAAATCATCGACGAAAATGCCACCACCCGGCAACGACAACTTACCGACCACCTGCAGCGACGGCGGCGCATGGTCGCGCGTGCCAGCGGCGGAGTGAAAGCGGACGGTAAGGCGCGACGCCATTGGCTTGACGTTGCCGATCTTGAGCAAAAAATCGCGCTGCCACGAAAACCGGTTATATTCGCCGTCGGTGACGACCTTGAGCCCGGCCTCCTGTTGCAGCCGCACGACGTCGCGAATCGCGGCCTGCTGAACGCGCGTCAACTCGGCCGCGGGCATCCTGCCTTGTTCAGCTGCGTCACGCGCCGCAATTAGCGCATCAGGACGGATCAAGCTGCCGACATGGTCGGCGCGAAATGGTGGTTTTACACGCTGCATCATAGTCGACCGTAGAAAGCATCCCCTGCGCCTGTCAATCGCATCGGGCGCGCCAAGCCGCCCAATTGACAGCGGGCGAACGTGCGGGATGAATGGCGCGCCCCTCTGATTGGCACGTATCGTGCAGGGAAAGACAACATGAAAAAAGCTTTTCGAATCTCGGCAATGCTGTTCGGTGCGGCAGCCTATGCGGCGGCGACCTGCGCCCACGCAGCGGACTACCCGGACCACCCCGTCAAAATCATCGTGCCATTCCCCGCTGGCGGCATCACCGATGTGGTCGCACGGCTGATCGCACAGCACCTGTCGGAACGTCTCGGCCAGCAGTTCTTCGTCACCGACGTCGGCGGCGCAGGCGGCAATATCGGCATGGGCGACGCCGCGCGCGCGCATGGCGATGGCTATACCTTGCTGTTTGCTTCATCCAGTCTGGTCGTGAATCCGAGCCTGTACAAAACAGTTCCGTATGACATCGGCAAAGACTTCATCCCGATCAGCAAAATCGGCGGCACGCCGAATTCGTGGCTGGTCAACAATACTTTTCCCGCCCAGACAATGCATGATCTGGTGGCGCTCTTGAAAGCCAATCCGGGCAAGTACAGCGTCGCCTCGCCGGGCAGTGGAACGACAGCATCGCTGTCGATCGAGATGCTCCGCCAGGATCTCCATCTCAATTTCGTTGTCGTGCCGTTCACAGGTGGCGGCCCCTTCAATCAATCCGTCCTCGGGGGTTTCACGCCGATCGGATGCTCGGCCTACGGCAACACGGCGCCGATAATCCTTGCCGGCAAGGTCCACACCCTGGCGGTCGCGAGCAAAACGCGCCTGCAAGCGTTGCCTAACGTGCCCACCCTCGAACAGGAGGGCATCAAAGGCGAGGAAGCCGAAACGATGGCAGGAGCGCTGGCTCTCGCCGGCACCCCAGCTCCCGATTCTCGAATTACTGCAAAAGCAGATCGCCGAGATCGTGAGGCTGCCCGATGTGCAGCAGAAGCTACTGAGCTTCGGCATCGTGCCGGATGGCGGCTCGTCCGCAGACTTCGCCGCCTACATCAAGGACGAGGTCGCCAAATGGAAGCGGGTCATCGAGCTCGGCAAGATCGACAAGATCTGACTGCGCCGTTTCCGATCAGTGCCAGCCGGCACCGAGGATCGGCGGTCAACGAGCGCAATCTTTGAACTGATAACTAACCGGACATGATTGGCGACACCACGTCCCAAGCAACCGTCGCTTTGCGGTCGCACGGTTGACACGCCACGGTCGTGTGGGATGATGATGGACCTGCGCCAGAAACGACGAAACAAAGTTCCGGGAAGACGCCATGAGAAGCCTTGTTGGAATTGCGGCGGTGCTGATCGCGCTGTGTGTCGCGGTCGCTCCCGATGTGCGCGCCGCGAACTATCCCACTCATACCGTCAAGATCATCGTACCCTTCCCGGCGGGAGGCGTAACCGACATCGCAACCCGCGTCATCGCGCAAAAGCTGTCGGAGCAACTCGGTCAGCAGTTCTTCATCGAGAATATCGGGGGTGCCGGCGGCAATATCGGCATGGCCGACGCGGCGCACGCGACGGGAGACGGCTATACGATCCTGTTCGCCTCATCGAGCATCGTGGTCAATCCGAACTTGTACAAAAAAGTTCCGTTCGATGTGACCAAGGATTTCATCCCGGTCACCAAGGCCGGCGCCTCGCCCAATGCCTGGATGGTCAACAGCGATTTTCCGGCCAAGACCATGAAGGACCTGATCGCACTCCTCAAGGCCAATCCTGGCAAATACAGCGTCGCGTCGCCGGGCACCGGAACGACACCGTCACTGTCGATTGAAATGCTCAAGCAGGATCTCGGCGTGAGCTTCGTGACCGTACCGTTCGCGGGCGGCGGCCCGATGATCCAGTCCGTGCTTGGCGGCTTCACGCCCATCACCTGCGCGGCGATCGGCAATTCGGTGCCGCTGATCAAGCAGGGCAAGGTCCGCGCACTTGCAATTACCACTAAGGAACACCTGGAAACCTTGCCGGACGTGCCGACGCTCGATGAGATTGCAATCAAGAACGAGGAGGCGGAGACCATGACGGGCGTCTTCGTCCCCACTGGGACGCCGAAGGCGGTGGTCGATCTCCTGCAGAAACAGATCGCGGCAATCGTCCGGATGCCGGACGTCAAGAAACGGCTGCTTGATTTCGGCGTCGTCCCGATCGGCAATTCTACGGCGGACTTTTCCGCCAACGTCAAAGACGAGATCGCCAAATGGAAGCACGTGATCGAGGCTGGCAAGATCGGCAAGATTTGAGGCCGGCCTCGCTAGTGGTGGGCAGCGATTTGATCCGTGGGCAAATCCCAATTGCCGCCGAACCGGCAATCCAGATCTGCGGCCGGCCATAGCCGCTGCGGTTTCGCCGGGCGCACGGGCCGTGTAAAAGAGCCGGTAAATAGTCGGATACGAGGACCGTCATGGCGACTACGGCAACACACACGTCGGCTCCTGCCCCGCAGGCCCTGGGCTATGTCGGGGTCCGCGCCAAGGATTTGGGCGATTGGGCGAGTTACGGCTCGAACCTGCTTGGCCTGCAGCGCATCGACAAGTCGCGCTCAAGTCTCGCCTTCCGCATGGACGACCGTAAACAACGCATCCTGGTCGATGTTGATGGCGGCGAAGGTATCTCGTTCTTCGGCTGGGAAGTGGCCGACGCGGCCGCGCTCGACGCGCTAGCTGCACATCTGGAGCGGGCCGAAATCAAGGTCGCCCGCGGCACGCGCGCGCTCGCCGACGAACGCCGCGTGCGCGACTTGATCGTGCTCGCCGACCCGCTCGGCAATCGGCTTGAGCTTTTCCACGGCGCCGAAACCACCGCCGACCCGTTCCGGGCCGGCCGCTCGATCTCCGGCTTCCGCACCGGCCCGCTCGGCCTCGGCCATGTCGTCCTCAATGTCGATTCACGTGACACCATCGACCGGCTGATGGCGTTCTACCGCGGCACGCTCGGCTTCCGGCTCACCGACTACTACGATCATCCGTTCGTCGCCCGCTTTCTGCATCTCAATCCGCGCCATCATAGCCTTGCCTTCATCCAGACCGGCAAGAACGCAGTACACCACATCATGATGGAGCTGTTCAGCTTCGACGATGTCGGCCAGGCCTACGACATTGCGCTCGGCGAAGAGGGCCGCGATCGGCGTCACGCTCGGCCGCCACACCAGCGATTACATCACCTCGTTTTACAGCTTCACGCCGTCGGGCTTCATGGTCGAGTATGGCTGGGGCGCGCGGTCGATCGATGTCGAGACGTGGCAGGCCTCGGAGCGCAAGGAAGGCCCCAGCATGTGGGGCCACGACCGCGTTTGGCTGTCCAAGGAAGACAATGAAAAGGCGCGTGTCCTGCGCCTGAAAAACGCCGCCGATGGCTTCCGGCGTCCGGTGCAGGTGATGGAAGGCAATTACGAGGTCATGGCCGGCGTTTGCCCGTGGTGGGACGCGGTCAAGGCAAAGACTGCGGCACGGTAGGAGTGCGGTTTTCAACTCAGCAAAACTCGTTTCGGAGAACAGCCCTACTGCGAGACGCTTATTCCTGCCGAGCGTATTACCCCGCCCCAGAGCTGTGCCTGTTCTTTGATGAATTTACCCATCGCCACGGTATCAAGCGTGCTTGGCTGGACGAAGATCGCTTTGAGTTTCGCCTGAGTTTCGGGCTTACGCATTGCAGCCACGATCGCCCGGTTGAGCTTGTCCCGAATTGAAGCCGGCGTTTTCGGCGGCGCCATCAGCGAATAGAACGTAGTCGATACGAAGTCTTTCACGCCACCCTCCTCGACCGTCGGAACTCCGGGGAGAAGGTCATTGCGGTTCTGTGTGGCAACGGCAATCACCGCAATATTGCCGCTGCGGTACAGCGGCATGATGGTTCCGAGATCGCAGAACATGACGTCGACATGTCCGCCGGCGAGATCGGTGGCGGCCGGCTCGGCGCCACGATAGGGGACGTGCACGAGTTCTGTCCCCGTCTTGCTTTTGAACAGCTCCATCGTCAGATGCGACGTCGAGCCGATGCCCTGGGAGGCGTAGCTCAGCTTGTTCGGATTGGCCTTCGCATAAGCAATCAGCTCCGCGACATTCTTGATCGGAAGGCCCTTTCTCACCGCAAGGACATTGGGACCCATCGCCAAGATCGCAACCGGCTCGAGACTCGCCGGATCGTAGCTGAGATGCTTGAACAGCATTGCATTCGCGGCGACCACATTCGGAGGAGTCGCCAGAAGCGTGTAGCCATCAGGCGCGGAATGTGCGACCGCGTCTGCCGCGATGTTGCTCGCGCCTCCGGTGCGGTTTTCGACGATGAACGATTTGCCCCAAAGTGCCTGTAAATAGCCGGCAACGATGCGGGAGGAGAGATCGACGCCGCCTCCGGCGGGCACCGAACAGATGATTCTGACCTCCCGGCCGGGATACGAATCTTCGCCAGCCCACGCCGAAACCGGACTTGCCAGCATGGCTGTCATGCCGGCAAGAGTTCTACGCCGATTGAGCCCGCGCATTGATGAAACGCTCCATGTTGGATAGAGCGACGTGAGTTATCGATTTTGCCGGGGATCGTCCAGTATCCGATTTTGGCACCATCGTTTCGACCGACGATGGCGCGCCGTATGTCGGAAGGACAGTCGCCACGAACCGGCGACAAAGGGAGAGGCAATTATCCGATGGATGCACACGCTGGAACGAACAACGTCTACACGCGCGCCATCGCTGAGTTTGTTTCTCAGCTGACCTACGAGAAAATCCCAGCCGACGTGCGCGAGCGCATCAAGCTGTTGATGCTCGAACTCGCTCGGCTGCGCCATCTACGGCGCCAATCTCGAATGGTGCCGTATCCTGCGCGGCACCCTGGAAAAGCTCGACGCCACACGGACGACCTCGATCTGGGGTACCAATGCACGGCTCTCCTCGGACCACGCCGCGCTCGTCAACGGTACCCAAGTCCAAGGCTTCGAACTCGATGACGTCCACCGCAAGGCGGTGCTGCACGTCGGCGCGGTGACCCTGCCGGCGCTCATCGCGGTGGCAGAGAGCCACGCCAAACTTTCCGGCCGCGACTTTCTCACCGCCGCAGTCGCCGGCTACGAAATCGGGCCGCGCGTCGGTCTGTGCATGGGCCAGGAACATATCGGCCAGGGTTGGCACTCGGGCGCCACGGTCGGCATTTTCTCGGCCGCAGCTGGCGCCGCGCGCGGTCTCGGCCTCGACGCCGACAATACGGTGCATGCGCTCGGCATCGCCGGCACACAATCGTCCGGCCTGATGGCCGCGCAATATGGCGCCATGGTCAAGCGCATGCATGCCGGCCGCGCGGCGCAGAGCGGATTATACGGAGCATTGCTCGCAGCCAACGGCTTTACCGGCATTGTCGATGTCTTCGAGGCGCCCTATGGGGGGTTCTGCACCACATTCTCGCGCTCGCAGGACCGGTTCAATCTCAACGCGCTAAGCGCGGGCCTTGGCGAAAAATTCGAGACCAGGGGAATAGCGCTGAAATTCTATTCCTGCGTCGGCTCAAACCACACGACGCTCGACGCGCTCGCCGACATCCGCAAACGTCGCCAATTCGGGCTCGACGATATCAAAGAGATCGTCGTGTACGGCTCGCAAGTCACCGCCGATCACGTCGGCTGGCCCTACAAGCCGGAAGGGCTGACAGCGGCGCAACTCAACCTGCCGTTCTGCGTCGCAACGCTGCTGATCGAGGGCGACGTGTTCGTCGACGAGTTCACGCCGGACTGCGTCGATGACGCGGCGCGGATCGCGCTCTCGCGCAAGGTCCGCGTGGTGCACGATCCCGATATCACCGCGCTTGGCGCCGCGCACCGCCATAAGGTGCGGGTCGAAGTGCATTTCGGCGACGGCGCGGTCGAACGCGAGACGCGCGAAGCGCCCCGCGGCAGCGAGCAATCCTTCGCCAGCGCAGACGATATCGTCGCCAAGTTCCGCAAGCTCACGCGCAGCGTCATGGCGGAGAAGCAGCAAAGCGCGCTGGTTGAGGCGGTGCTCGGGCTCGATAATCTCGCGGACAGCCGCGAGCTCGTTGCTCTCCTGCGCGCTCGATCATTGACCGCTCATTCCCGCAAGCGGGAATCCAGGGCGCAGTCCTCGCTTTCGCGGGGACGAGCGGTGCGTGTTGAGCATTCCGCTCGCGCCGCATCCCCGCTACAGTCGCCCGCCCAAAAGGACGGATAAAATGGAATTCGGAATTTTCGATCATCTCGATCGCACCGGCCCATCGCTGCCGGACTTCTACGAAGACCGCCTCAAGATCGCCGAGGCCTACGACCGAGCCGGCTTCTACGCCTATCATCTGGCCGAACACCATGGGACGCCGCTCGGCATGGCGCCCTCGCCCAACGTGTTTCTCGCCGCGCTGGCGCAGCGCACCAAGCGGCTGCGCTTCGGCCCGATGGTGTTCGTGGTGCCGCTCTATCATCCGCTACGGCTGATTTCCGAAATCTGCATGCTCGACCAGATGAGCGGCGGCCGGCTGGAGCTGAGCTTCGGCCGCGGTGCCTCGCCGATCGAGCTCGCCTATTTCGGCACCGACCCGGCAAATGCCCAGGACATCTACAACGAGGCCGTCGAAGTGATCCTGACGGGCCTCACCAGCAAAAGGCTCAATTTCCGCGGCAAGCATTTCTCCTTTGAAGACGTGCCGATGGAGCTTGAACCGCTGCAGAAGCCGCATCCCCCGATCTGGTACGGCGCCCACGCGCCCGACAGCGCGGCGCGCGCGGCGCGCAAGGCACTCAACATCATCAATCTCGATCCGACAGCGCATATTCGCCAGACTGTCGCGAGTTATCGCGAGGCCTGGCAGGACGCCAAAGGCTCGGCGCCGCTGCCAAAGATCGGACTGGGCCGTTTCATCGTCGTTGCCGATACCGATGCGCACGCGATGCGGCTGGCGAGCCGCGCCTATCGGCCTTGGTACGACAGCTTCATTCATCTATCGCGGCTGCGCGGCCGCGCTATGACTCATCCGCGGCCAGAGGAATTCGAGCCGCTGATGGAGCTAGGTCAGGGCATCGCCGGCTCGCCCGCAACAGTGCGTAAACTGCTCGCGCAGCAGCTGACCGAAACCGGTTGCAATTACGTCGTCGGCCAATTCGCCTTCGGCGACATGACGCTCGACGAGACCTTGCGTTCGATTGAGCTGTTCACCCGCGAGGTGATGCCGGCGCTCCGGGACATTCGCGAACCGGCCGTCGCCTAGCTGTCCCGCGTTGCCTTCAGGTGCGCGAACACCTTCGCGCGCAACGCCGCCTGCTGCTCCGGGCTCCACGTGCGGAAGCCCTCGCCGGATTTGAAGCCGAGCTTGCCGTTCTCCACGAGCTTCTTCAGATAAGGCGACGGACCCGGCCGGCTGTCGATCGCGGGCAACACCGTCTCGTGGATCGCGAGCGTCAGATCGGTGCCGACGAGGTCGGCGTTCTCCAGTGGACCGAGCACGGCGATGCGCCGGCCGAACGAGGCCTTGATGACGGCATCGACCGTCTCGGCATCGCAGATGCCGTTCTCGACCAGCGAGATCGCTTCGCGCCATAACGCGTGCTGCAGCCGATTGCCGATAAATCCCGGCACGTCTTTTTTTACGTGCGCTGGCTTTTTCCCGGCCAATTCATGCAGGTCCATGGTCCACTGCACCGTCTGCGGCGAGGTCCACGGTGTCTCGATCACCTCCACCAGCGGCACCAGAAATGGGGGATTCCACCAGTGCGTTCCCAACGCGCGCTCGCGCTTCTCCAATCCCTGCATGATGGCGGTGATAGGAATGACCGAGGTGTTGCTGGCAAGGATCGTATCGGGCCGCACATGGCGCTCGATTTCGGCAAACAGCTTCTGCTTCAGCGGCAAGTTTTCCAATACCGCTTCGACGACGTAATCGGCGTTGCGCACAGCGTCGGCGAGATCGAAGCATGGCTCAACGCGTTGGGCCGCGCTCGCGTCATCGCCGAGATCGCGCAGATTGGCGGTGATGCGCGCTTGGACCGTGTCGAGATTTTGCACGATCGTGTCGGTGATCGTGACGTCGTGACCGGCCAGCGCAAATACCTGCGCAATGCCGTGGCCCATCAGCCCCGCGCCGACAACAGCAACGCGTGCTTTGGCCAACTCAACCCGCCGTGTAACCGCCATCGGCATACAGGATGTGCCCAGTGTAAAAATCGGAAGCCTTGGAAGCGAGGAACAAGAGCGGACCGGCGAGATCGGACGGTTCGCCGAGCCGCCCCTTCGGCACGCGCGAGAGAAAACCCTTGCGCACCGCAGTCGAACGTTCGTTGTCCTCGTACATCCACGCCGTGAGCGGCGAACGGAACACCGTAGGCCCGATGGCATTCACGGTGATGCCCGTGTCACCCCATTCGCAGCCGAGCGCCTTGGTCATGCCGTCGATCGCCGACTTGGAGGAGCAGTAGGCGGTGTAACCGGCCGGATGGCCCAAGAGCCCGCGCGCCGACGACATCAGGATCACCTTGCCGCCGCGGCCCTGCGCCAGCATCTGCTTGCCGGCGGCACGTGCCATCAGCCAGGACTGCGTGACATTCACGTCCATCACTTCGGAAAAGGCTTCCGGGGCCTGATCGACGATCTTCTGCACCTTGTTGATGCCGGCGGCGCATACCAGGATATCGACACTGCCGAACCGCTTCACCGCCGCTTCGACGACCTTGTCGCAAACGGCCGCCGTGCTGGGACGGACGTTGACCGCCTCGACTTTGGCGCCGCGCTGCTCGCAATCGGCGGCGATCTTTTTCAACGCATCGGCGCCGCCGGCGGTGAGCACGAGATTGCAGCCCGCGCCGGCGAGCACCTGCGCAGCGAGCGCGCCGAACGCGCCGGTCGCCCCGGTGATGATCGCGGTTTTGCCGCGCACATCAAACAGGGACAGCGGATTTTTCAGAATATCTTCGTCGGACATGGACGCGTTCTCACATTTGCATCAATTATTCCGTCATGCCCGGCCTTGTGCCGGGCATTCACGTCTTCAGGGTGCGAAGGACGTGGGTGGCCGAGTTCAAGCCCGGCCACGACGCCTTCGGCGTCACTTCACCGGGGCGACCGCAACCGCGATGGTGCAGACCTCATTCGACCGGTTGATGATCTCGCGGCTCTCGTTGGGACCGATATAGACGCTGTCTCCGGCAGTGGCGATTGTCTCCTTGCCGCCAACAATCACCGTCAATTCGCCGGCCAGCACGTAGTAGATCTTCTCCGGCGGCGAGGCGTCGGGACCGGCGCCGCCGCCCGGCAGGAAATGCGAAATGCCGAACACCAGCGTCTGCGAGCCACCCATCTCGGCCCCGTAGACGCGGAACGACTTATAGCCGCGGTGATTGGGCGCCTCGTAGGCCTTCGCCTCGGAAAATTTACGCACGATCATGCGAACTTCTCCCCTTTCTCGATCCGGTACGATCCCTTCGGATCGATCATCGCCACCAGCCGGACAATGCAGCCATCGCCACGATCCCAATTCCAGGGAAAGTACGCGAAGGTGCAGCGCTTGCCGGTGACCTTGTCGATGTCACCGCCCACATTCTCGATGCCCAGAATGCCGTTCTTGAACAGGATGCGGTGCACCGGCTCCCAATCCGGAAAATCCTCTTTCCAGTCGCGCCCGCCCGACCATTTCTTGTACTCCTCGGCGAGGTGGGGATGCAGCGGCCCGTTGCGCTGTGGCCCGATCGCAGTGGCGAGCGGATGATCGTTGGCCTGCGTGTCGTGGCCAACCACCTTGACCTTCTTTTCCACAAACCACTCGCCGGCCGACGGCACGAAGCCCGGCGAGCGGCAGAAATAATCCTCGCTGTCCTCGTAGAGCTTGTGCCAGCCGGTATTGACGATCACGACGTCGCGCGGCCGCACGATCTTGCCGGCCGCCTTCTCCAGGTCGTCGTAGGTGATCTGCTCCCATTTCTTTTTAGGGATCGACACCACGATGCCGGAGCCGAAGAAATGCGGCAGCGGGACCTCGTCGATGAACGGCGTTCCCTGCACCACATGCGCCGGCGCATCGATGTGCGTCGTGTTGTGCATCGAGGTGGTGATGCGCTGCGACAGCACGCCGGACTTCGCCATGTAGTGGATGCGCTCGATCTTGACGTCTTCGAAATAAGGCCAGTTCGGCGACTGATAGCCAAAGCGATGGGACAGGTTGTAGAACTCAAGCCCCATCGTATTGTTGAGGTTTTCCTCCATCGCGACGCCGCGAATCTTCTTAACCACGCGATCCTCCCTCGTACGCCCACGTGTGCGGGCGTTATAGCATTGGGCGGTATACCACCACACCGAATATCGGATATAGACCCTGCTGAAAAGGCGGCATCAGCCGGCGAGACAATAGAGGAAACGCATGGTGCAAAAGATCGCGTTGGAAGAGCATTTTTTGTCGCCCGGCTACGAAGAATACTGGCGGACGACGGTCGGCAATGTCGACCCGAACTTCGCCGCCGCCATATTGTCGCGCCTGACAGATTTTGGCGAGACGCGGCTTAAGTCGATGGACGAGGCTGGTATAGCGCGGTCCGTGCTTGCCATCGCCGGTCCGGGCGTACAGGCCGAACGCGACGTGCCGACGGCCACCCGCCGCGCGCGAGGATCCAACGATTTCCTGGCCCGGGAAGTCCAGAAGCGGCCGGACCGCTATTCGGGTTTCGCCCATCTCGCGGTCCAGGACCCGCGCGGCGCCGCCGACGAACTCGAACGCTGCATGCGTGAATTGAAGTTCTGTGGCGCTATGATCAACGGCCACACGCACGGCCAATATCTCGACCACCCCTCGCTCTATCCCTTCTGGGAACGGGCTGAAGCGCTCGGGGCACCGATCTACATTCATCCGACCGATCCGGTCGCCCCCTCGCCTGCGCTTGAAGGTGTCGCCGGCCTGCGCCGCGCCACCTGGGAATGGGGCTTCGAGACCGGCTCTCACGCGCTCCGGCTGGTATTCGGCGGCCATTTCGACCGCTTCCCGCGCGCCAAGGTGATCCTCGGCCATCTCGGTGAGACTCTGCCATACCTGCTCTGGCGCTTCGACAGCCGCGCCAAGCTTTACGGCATCAAGCTCGCGAAAGCGCCATCCGACTACATCAAGCAGAACATCGCCGTGACCACGTCCGGTATGTGCTCGGCGGAGCCGCTCAATTGCGCGCTTGCCGCGTTGGGCTCGGACCGTGTGATGTTTGCGGCCGACTATCCGTTCGAATCGGCTCAGGAGGCCGGCGAGTTCATGGATCTCGTGAAGCTCGCCGAGCCGTTGCGTGCCGACATCGCATTCAACAATGCGGCGAGGTATTTCAATCTGAAGGCCTGATTGTTGCTTTCGTCATTGCGAGCAGCGTAGCGACAAAACAATCCAGCCATTTAACGTCGACTGCGCTCGCAATGACGATGAGAGGTTTCCATGCCCAAAGTTCTCATCATCGACGTTCACGCCGATCAATATCGCGAACGGCTGGCCGCGGAGTTTCCCACTCTGGAGTTTCTGCTCGCGCCCAGCGCGGCGAAGGTGCCTAGCGATCTCGCAGATGTCGATGCTCTGGTGTGCTTCGGCATCGCGGTTGACGATTCGATTATCAAGCGCGCGAAAAACTTGAAATGGATCCAGTCGCTGGCCACCGGCGTCGACCATTTCTTGCGCTGTCCGTCGCTCAAGCCCGACACGCTGATCACCAGCGGGCGCGGCATCCATGGCGCGTCGATGCGCGAAGAGATCGTCTATCTGATGATGGCGGTGAGCCGGAACGCCTTACAGGCAGCTGAAGACAAGAGAACGCGCCATTGGGAGCGCCGGCTGTGGAGCACGCTCGACGGCAAAACCGCGGTCATCGTCGGCATCGGCGTGGTCGGCATCGCCATCGGCGAACTGCTCAAGGCGCTCGGCATGACCGTCATCGGCGTCAGCCGCACGCCCCGCACCATCGCGGGCTTCGACGACATGATGCCGACCGATCGGCTCGCTGAAGCAGCGGGCCGCGCCGACTACCTGATCAACGTGCTGCCGGCGAGCACCGACAATCTCGGCATCTTCGATGCCAGAGTGTTCGCCGCCATGAAGCCGACCGCGTATTACATCAACGGCGGCCGCGGCCAGACGGTCGATGAGGCCGCGCTAATCGCGGCCTTAAGCGAGCGGCGCATCGCCGGCGCCAGCCTCGATGTATTCCAAAGCACGCCGCTGCCGCCCGACAGCCCGTTCTGGGAGCTGCCGAATGTTTTCATCACGCCGAATGTCGGCGGCTACATCGTCGAATACGAGCAACTGATCATGCCGATCGTTATCGACAACATGCGGCTGTTCCTCGCCGGCCGGCAAAACGAGATGCGGAATATCGTACCGCACTGATCAGCCCCACGGCAGCACCACGATGCGGCCGACCAGATCGGGCGACGTTTCAAGGAGCGTATGGGCCTCGCCGACGTGCGCCAGCGGGAAGCGCGCGGCGATGCGGGTATTGATGCGGCCATCGCCGAGCAGCTTGAGCACGGAAAGCATGTCGTTCATGCGCGCGCCGCGGATGCCGAGCAGATTTAGCTCCAGCCGGATCATGTCGGCAGCCGTGAATGGCATCGGCTCTTTGCCCTGCTCACTGGACACGACGAGGCGACCACCAAGCCGCATCACGCTGCCGAGAAAGCGTAACAGCTCCGGACTGCCAGTATAGTCGACAGCGTGATCGGCGCCCTCGCCGCCCGTGAGGGCCAACACATCGGCGCGGGCGTGTTCGGCATCGTCGGTGACGATCGCCGCGTCAGCGCCGAGCTCGCGCAGCATTGCAGCCTTGCCAGCATGTCGCGTCGTCGCGATGACACGTGCGCCAGCGAGCTTGCACAGCTGCATCGTGGCCTGCCCCATACCGCCGGACGCGCCGGCGATCAGCACGGTATCGCCGAGTTGCACCTTGAGTTGGTCACAGACAACGCGATGCGACGACGAGAACGGCCACAGCGCGACGCCTGCCTGCTCGTAATAGACGCCGTCAGGGAGCGGCAGCCACATCCGCTCGTCCCGCACGAGATACTGCGCGTACGAGCCGAAAGCCTGGTGGCCCGGAATGGCGAGATTGCGCGACAGATTGCCGAGCCCGCGCGCGGTCTCCGCCGCCTCGGGATCTTCCGGATGGGTGACGCCGATGACACGGTCGCCCACCTTGAAGCGCGTCACCGCGCTGCCCACCGCGATCACCTCGCCGGCCGCTTCACGCCCCAATTGCTGCGGCAAGGGAAACGCGGCGCGCCCCGGCAGCTGATAACGTGCGAGATCACCAGCGCGGTACTTGACGTCCCAGCGCGACACGGAACCGGCGAAATTCTTCGCCAACACGTCGCGGGAGCCGAGCGGCGGCAGATCGTATTCGCCAAAGACGAGCTTTTCCGGTCCGCCGTATTCGAACAGCCGCACCGCCATCGTCTTCGTCGGGATCCCCATCCCCATCCCGGCAGACTAACACAGGCCCAGAATACGATTTGAATTTTAATCGAGAAGTTGGAGCAGCGGGCGGGAATCGAACCCGCTCATGACGGCTATGCACACCGCCGCGTTCCCAATTCGCTACCGCTGCAACGCCACACTCTACCGGCCAGGAGTTAATTGCAATTTCAAATCCGCGTCCGAACACATTTAAGATTAATTCGCTCTATTCGGAAGGGCGACGTTAAATCTGCTATGGGTAGAGTGCATTGCTTCTTGGCCACAGCAGCAACGTATTAACCAACAATCCGCCGATACGCGAACGCAACATGATGTCGGGTCAATCCAGCACCTGCGAGGCCGTCGTCGTCGGCGCAGGTCCCTACGGTCTTTCTGTCGCCGCTCACCTCCGCCATGCCGGCATTGCCGCACATGTGTTCGGCGAGCCCATGGCATTCTGGCGCAACAACATGCCGCGCGGCATGCTGATGCGCTCACCCTGGCGCGCCACGCATTTTTCCGACCCCGACGGCGCTTTGTCGCTCGACGCATTTGCGTCGATGCACGGCATCGATCCGAGGGAGCGGCTGCCGATCGAGACATTCATCGCCTACGGCGAATGGTTCCAGCAACATGCCGTCGCCGATATTGACCGGCGCGATGTGCAGCAGATCGATACCGCGCGCGATGGCTTTCGTCTGACGCTCAACGACGACGAGATATTGCATACCGGTCGTGTCATCATCGCCACCGGTCTGCGCAATCAGGAATACCGGCCGCTGCCGTTCCGGGACGTTCCGGTCACGCTTGCGAGCCACACCAGCGCGCACCCGGATCTTTCGGTGTTTCGCGGCAAGCGCGTCGCGGTGATCGGGCGCGGCCAGAGCGCCTGCGAATCCGCCGCGCTGCTCGCCGAGAGCGGCGCCGAAGTTGAGATCATCAGCCGCGGCGACATCCACTGGCTCGGCGTTCCCGCCGACGGGACCCCCCAGAAAACATTGAGGCGGCGGCTGCGCGAGGCGATGGCGTCACCGTCCGAAGTCGGACCGTTTCCGCTGAGCTGGCTGGTGGAAGTACCGGGCGTCGTTCGCCACATGCCGGCCAAACTGCGCGAAGAGTTTTCGCGGCGCTGCCTGAAGGCCGCCGCCTCCGGATGGCTGAAGCCGCGTTTCGCCAAAGTCCGATGTAATCCCGGGCGAACGATTCTGAACGCACGCCCGCTCGGCGACCGTGTCGCGCTCGATCTCGATATCGGCGAGCGCGTGTTCGATCGTGTCCTGCTCGGCACCGGCTATCGCATCGACGTCGCGCGGCTCGGCATTTTTTCACCGCAACTGCTCGACCAGATCATCCGTGCCGATGGCTCACCGCTGCTGCGGTCCGGTTTCGAATTGAGCGTGCCAAAGCTGCACTTCGTCGGCTCCTATGCGGTCAGGAGTTTCGGGCCGTTGCTACGCTTCATCGCCGGCGCCCCCTATGCGGCGCGGGCTGTGGCGCAGGCCGCGCACGAAGGTGCGAGCCAACAGCCGGCCGGATCGGCACAGCGCGAGCGCGTGTTCGGCGCCGTCGCCACACCCAATGTCTGGACGCCCCGGTGAGCAACGCCGGCGAGCGACCATCGCTACGTAAGGGAGCGATCGTCCTCGGCGGCGCCCACGGTAGTCTGGAAATCGCCCGCAGTCTCGGCCGCCGCGGCATTCCGGTTTGGCTCGTCACCGCAGACAACCCACTGGCGAGTTTGTCGCGCTTCGTTCAACGCAGCTTCCGCTGGCGCGGCTCGCGCGATAGCAGCTCGTTCGCCTTCCTCATCGATCTCGCTCGCCGCCATTGCCTCGACGGCTGGGTGCTGTTTGCCGGCAGCGACGAGGACGTTTGCTTCGTTGCCCAGAATCACGCGGCGCTCGGCGCCGTGTTCACGTTGACAACGCCGGCCTGGGACAAGATCCGCTGGACGCATGACAAGCGCGCCATGAATGCGCGCGCGGACGAACTGGGCATCGCTCACCCGATGACCCGACAGGCGCGTTCGCGCGAAGAGCTGGCATCGCTGGCGATGACGTATCCGGTGATCCTGAAGCCCGCGATGCGCGAAGGCCGCAACGCATTCGTCGACGCCAAGGCTTGGCGCGCCGACGACGAAGCCACCCTCGTCGCCCGCTTCGACGAGGCAAAGGCGCTCGTCGGCGCCGACACGATCATGATCCAGGAATTGATCCCCGGCCGCGGCGAGGCGCAGTTTTCCTACGCAGCCGTGTGGAACCGGGGCCAGCCGGTCGCTTCGCTCGTGGCGCAGCGGCGCCGCCAGTATCCCGTCGAGTTCGGCTTCACCAGCACCTATGTGGTGACGGTGGAACAGCCGCAGGTCGAGGCGGAAGCCTGCCGATTCCTCGCCTCGCTAGATTACAGCGGGCTGGTAGAGGTCGAATTCAAATACGACGCGCGCGACCGCCGCTATAAAATTCTCGATGTGAACACGCGCGCCTGGTCATGGCTCGCGCTTGGCGCCGCAGCCGGAGTTGATTTTCCATTTCTGCAATGGCGCCTCGCCACCGGCGAGGAGGTCGCGCAACAATCGGCGTAGGTCGGCGCGCAATGGTTCTATTTCTCGCGCGACCTCGCCGCGTCTAGCTGGGACATCCTGGTGGGCCAGCTCACCCTATCCGAGTACCTGCAATCGTTCCACAGGCCGCTGGCACGGGCCGTATTCGCCTGGGACGATCCAATGCCGGCGCTGCTCGACCTGCCGCTCAGCGCCATCCGCGTCGCTGCGCGCTGGCTGGCACGGCGCAAAACCGCCGCGGCGCCCTCACTGCAGTCGGCCAAATTGCCGACTTGATTGCGGCGGATCGCTCCGCCGCGAAATTGCCTAGACCGTCGGCCCCCAGCCGTGCTCCGACACGTCGAACACGATACCGTTCGGGTCCTTGAACTTCTTCTCGGCGTCGACGCCTGGATATTGCGGCAGCTTCATAAAGAATTCGCCGCCGCGCTTCTTGATCTCGGCCTCGGTCGCGTCCTCGCTGTCGACGATGAAGCCGAAATGGTGCAATCCGGCCCAGTCGGACCCGCCTTTTCCGCCTTTAGTTCCCTCCGGGAATTGCAGCAGCGTCAAGTTCATGACGCCGTCGGTCAGCGAGATGGCGTTGCCGATCGGTGCCTCAACCTTCTTGAGCCGTTTGAGGCCGAACACGCCTTCGTAAAAGGATGCGGCCTTTTCGAGGTCGGGAACCTGAATAGCGATATGCCTGAGCTTGGCCATAGCTGGCCTCCCATGAATTTTCGATGGGATAGAACAACAGCGCGCCGCGGGTGTCCACTGCCGGCGGACCGGCCACAGTCAGCGGCCGCGAGCCTCGCATTCCCCAAGCATTAGACCCGCAGAGCGGAAATGGTTTCAATCAAGACCGATTTATTGCAAAATCGCCGCCCGAGACCATCCGCGCCTTCCCGGGGGACATGCCCCGGCGCGGATGGGTTCCCCGCGCTGGTGCGCGCAAGAAGGAGGAAGCCCATGGCGCTCGCCCAGGTCAAATTCCCGATCATCCTGTTCGGTGCGGCGCAGCTCCTGAAGATCGCTGCCGTTCGCAACGCCGATTTCAAGGCACGGCTCCGCGCGCACAATTTGGTCGCCCAGATCATGGCGCGCGACGAGGAAATCGGGCGCTGGATTGAGGTCAACAACGGCAAGGTGACCTCGGGCACCGGATTGCACGCCAAGCCCGACATCAAGCTGATGTTCAAGAACGCCGAGATCGGCGTTTCGCTGCTGACCCCGCCGATCGACTGGCTCGATCAAATCAACGCGCAAAAAGATTTTGTCCTCACCGTCGACGGCCCGGAGGCGCTGACCAACTGGTTCGCGCAGACGCTGATGATGGCGCAATCGGCCGGTCTCAAATACGGCACTAAGGTCGGCGGCGGCATGACGCGCTACTGCAACATGACCAATGGCGGCCCGGTCTTCGTTTACGTCAAGGACGGCAAGATCGTGCGCATGACGCCGATCGATCTGACCGAAGAGGACGGCGCGTCCTGGACCATCGAGGCCAAGGGCGTGAAGCTGACGCCGCCGCGCAAGACAACGCTGGCGCCGCACGGCATGAACGTGAAGTCGATGATCTATTCGCCGGAGCGGTTGCTGTATCCGATGAAGCGCGTCGACTTCGATCCGAACGGCGAGCGCAATCCGCAGAACCGTGGCAAATCGGGTTACGTCCGCATCAGTTGGGATGAGGCGATCAAGATCGTCACCGATGAGATCAAGCGGCAGAAGCGCGAATACGGCCCGGGCGCCATCACCTTCTCGCACGGCTCGCATCATACCTGGGGCAATGTCGGTTATTATCTGTCGGCGCTGTTCCGCTTCGCCAATGCGGTCGGCATGACGCGCATCCATCACAATCCGGATTCATGGGAGGGCTGGTACTGGGGCGCCGTGCACCACTGGGGTCACACGCTGCGCGTCGGCCAGTCTGAAACCTATGGGACCGTCGAGGACTGCCTGCAGAACTGCGACATGATCGTGCACTGGGCCGCCGATCCGGAATCGACGTCAGGCTCCTACGGCGCACAGGAAGGCACGACGCGCCGGCAATGGCTGAAAAATCCCAAGCTCGGCATCAAGATCGTGCACGTCGATCCGTACTACAACGCCTCGGCGCAGTTCCTGCCCGGCAAGTGGTTCGCGCCAAAGCCCACCACCTCGGTCGCGATGGCGATGGCGATCGCTTACGTGTGGATCAAAGAAGGTCTTTACGACAAGGAATTCGTGAAGACCCACACCATCGGCTTCGACAAGTGGAAGGCCTATCTCGTCGGCGACGAGGATGGCATCCCGAAGACGCCTGAATGGCAGGAGAAGGAAACCGGCGTGCCGGCGCGCGACGTGCGGGCGCTGGCGCGCGAATGGGGCAGGAAGCGGGTCTATCTGGCTCCCGGCGGCTGGGGCAACGGCCACGGCGGCGCCTGTCGCAACCAGACCGGCATCCAATGGGCGCGCGTCATGGTGTGCCTCGTCGCCATGCAGGGCCTGGGCAAGCCGGGCATCAACATGGGCAACCTGCAATGGGGCACGCCGCTCGACTTCAATTTCTATTTCCCCGGCTACGCCGACGGCGGCATGTCGGGCGATCTGGAAAATACCTCAATGCCGGTCGAGCTCTATCAGCGCATGCCGCAGCTGCCGACGATGAACTCAAACGGCCAGCGCATCCCCCGTATTTTTGTTCCCGAGGCGATCACCGAAGGGAAAGCCGAAGGCTATCCCTGGGTCGGCAAATCGATCGAGCACCAGTTCGCGCGCTTCGGCTATCCGGCGCCGGGCCATTCGCCGGTGCACATGCTCTACAAATACGGCGGCTCCGTTCTGTCGACGATGAACAACACCAATCGCTGGGTGAAGATGTACCAGTCGGCAAACCTGGAATTCGTCGTCAACCAGTCGATCTGGAATGAGGGCGAAGCCAAGTTCGCCGACATTCTTTTGCCGGCCTGCACCAATTTCGAGCGCACCGATATTTCCGAATGGGCCGGGCTCGGCGGCTACGGCCATCACGGCCAGCAGCAGCTCAATCACCGCGTCATCGTGTTCCAGGCGCCGGCCATCAAACCGATGGGCGAATCGAAGTCCGACTTCTGGATCTTCAACGAACTGTGCAAGCCGCTCGGGCTTGCCAACTACTTCTCCGAGGGCATCAACGAGATCGACTGGGTCAAGCGCGTGTTTCTGGCGTCCGATCTGCCGAAGCGCATCTCGTGGAAGAAGTTCCTCAAGCGCGGCTACTACGTGATCCCGGCTGAGAAAGAGAAATTGCGCGCGCCGGTTTCATTCCGCTGGTTCTACGAAAACCGCAAGAAAGACGTCCCGGAGGCGCAGCCCCTGCCGTCGGATTACACCGAGGAGTATCTGCGCGGACTGCAGACCCAGTCCGGCAAGCTCGAATTCGAGTGCAATTCGCTCAAGCGCTTCAACGATCCAGAGCGGCCACCGATCGTCAAATACGAGCCGTCATGGGAGGGCGCTCATTCGGGAGAACTGTTCGAGCGCTACCCGCTGCAGCTTCTCACCCCGCACTGCAAATACTCGTTCCACACCCAGGGTGACGGCAAGGACTCGTTCCTGCTCAACATTGAGGATCACCGCGTCAAGGTCGACGGCTACTATTACTGGATCGTGCGGCTCAATCCCGAAGACGCCAAGGAGCGCGGCATCAACAAGCACGACCTCGTCAAGGTGTTCAACGATCGCGGCGCGGTCATCTGCGCGGCGCTGCCGACACAGCGGCTGCCGCGCGGCGTCGCTCACGGTTACGAGTCCTCCGCGGTCTACGACCCGATGGGCGAGCCGGGCAAATCGGTCGATCGCGGCGGCTGTCTGAATTTGCTCACGCCGGAGCGTACGCAAACGAAAACCACCCATTCTCTTGCCGGCTCGAACTCGCTGGTGCAGATCGAAGTGTGGGACCGTCGCATCGAGCACATGTCGGCCACATTCGCTGCCATGGAGAAGGACAAGGAAATCAAGCGCACGCTCAAGGAAGCGCAGCTGGTGCCGGCGAAGTGACGGCGGAGCGCCGCCATCCTGGGCTGGTGCGAGCGCTGTGCCCGGGTGATTTCCAGAGAGATGTGAAGAGTATTTCAATGTCGAAATGGAACCTGATCATCGACGTAGCCGAGTGCACCAATTGCAATCTGTGCACGCTCTCTTCCATGGACGAATATGTCGGCAATGACTGGCCGGGCTATTCGGCGCCGATGCCGCGCCACGGGCACAAGTGGATCAACATCCTACAGAAGGAACGCGGGCAGGTGCCGATGATCGACATCGCCTACGTCCCGACGATGTGCAACCACTGCGACGACGCCCCTTGCATGAAGGCGGACACGTCGGGCGCCATCAGCAAGCGCGCCGACGGCATCGTCATCATCGACCCGGTCAAGGCGAAGGGTCACAAGGAACTGGTCGACGCCTGTCCTTACGGCCACATCTGGTGGAACGAGGATTTGCAGCTGCCGCAGGCCTGGACGTTCGACGCGCATCTCCTTGATCAGGGATGGCAACAGACGCGTGGCCAGCAGTCCTGCCCGACCGGAGCGATGCGCGCCGTCAAGGTCGAGGATAAGGAGATGGCGCGCATGGCGCGCGATGAGGGCCTTGAAGTCATTAAGCCCGAGCTCGGCTCAAAGCCGCGCGTCTACTACCGTAATCTCTGGCGCTACTCGAAATGCTTCATCGGCGGCTCGGTATCCGAAGAGAAGGACGGCGTGATCGATTGCGTCGAGGGCGCGAGCGTGCAGCTTCTGAGAGACGGCACGTCGGTCGCGGTGACGACAACCGACAATTACGGGGATTTCAAATTCGACAAGCTCGATGAGAATTCCGGCCGTTATACGGTGCAGATTTTCTCCAGCGGCCGGTCGAAGACCATCGAAGCCAGCCTGGGCGCCAGCATCAACCTCGGCGAAATCAGGTTGTAGGCTGCACGGCCCTTGCTGTGCTCCGTTCGCGCGCCTCGTCGGCGCATTTGGCGGCGTGAACCTCGCGATTGATCATCTGCAGATTCGGCAGGCCCCAATAGTCGAGCAGCTTCGGCCATGGCGTCTCGCGCAAATCGCTCCACACGCGGAACAGCGGTACGCGGTGATCAACCTCGGCATTCTTCCACAGCCGGCCGCCGCTTTGCCCGCAGCGCCGCGCCTGCACCCGGCGCATGAGGCGCGCTTCGCCGCTCGGCGCATTCCAGAACTGCCAAGCAATCACGCAGGCGCAATGCCAGGTCGCATTCTTGTTGCGACCGCTCTCCCACAGATCGACGTGCCAGCCGAAGCGATACACCGGCTGCCCGCATACGCAGCAGAAACCGGGACCGCGCGCATAGGCCTGCTCGCGATACGGTGCGGGCGGTGCGCGGAATGTCGCCGGCTGGCCGCTGTTACGGCCACCGCCAAGCCGCCACGTCCAGCCGTCCGGCGCGCCGCTCTTCGCGGCCAGCGCTCGCGACAGGCAGTCGGCGCGCAGCGGATGCGCGCGCCAGTAGCCGTCGATGGCGAGCCGCGGCGTCGGCGGTACAAATGGCCGGCCGAGCGCACGCCGCAAAACCGCCGGCGGAAAAGTATCAGGCAGCGCCCGGTTGAGCCGCGCGATCGCCTGCCGGTTACGCTCCGCCCGCTCGTCCTGCCACCGCGACATGATGGACCCTACACCCGCGCATATTGGTGTCATAAAGGCCCTAAGCCTTCGTGACCGCGCCGTGGTACGGTCCCGCCGGAGGCTGATCGGGCGAGGATATCCAATGAAAATATGGCTCGGCGCGGCACTCGCGCTGGTATCGCTTGGCGGCGCGGCGTCTACGCAGACGCCCAATTATCCGCAGCGGCCTATCACCATCGTGGTGACGGCGGCCGCCGGCGGCGTAACGGACGTCACGGCGCGCGCCCTTGGCCAGGGACTCACCCAGGCGTGGGGCCAGCCCGTCATCGTCGAGAACAAGGGCGGCGGCGCTCACATCGTCGGCGCCGAAACCGTCGCCAAGGCCGCGCCCGACGGCTACACGCTGATGGTCGCCGAGGCCGGCACTTTCACCATCAACCCGGTGGTCTATCCGCCCGGCAAGCTGCCTTACGACACCAATACGGCATTCGCACCGATCAGCGGGCTTGTCCGCATCAACCAAGCGCTGCTCGCCAAGAAGTCATTACCGGCCGACAACGCCGCGCAATTGATCGCGCTGGCGAAGCAGAAGCCGGGCGAACTCACCTTCGGCACCGCTGGGATGGGCTCGGCACCGCACATGAACATCGAGTTGTTCGAAAACATGGCGGGCGTGAAGTTCACGCCGGTGCATTACCGAGGCGCAGTGCCGGCGCTCAACGACGTGCGTGGCGGCACGGTCGATCTGATGTCGGTCAGCGTCAGTCTGGCGCTGCCGGCCTACCGGGCCGGCCAAATCAAGATTCTCGGCATCGGCAGTCCCAAACGCCTGCCGCAGGCCGCCGATATCCCGACCGTCGCCGAAAGCGGACTTCCAGGCTATGAGGCGGTCACATGGTTCGGCTTATTCGGCCCGGCCGGCATGCCGCACGACCTCGTCGCAAAACTGAACACCGCGGTGCACCACATCTTTGAAGATCCGGCGTTCCGCAAGAAATTCCTCGACCCCCAGATGTTCGACTCGATGCCGGGCACGCCCGAAGAATTCGCGGCATTCGTCAAGACCGATCAGGCCAAATGGGCGAAGGTCATCCACGACCGCGACATCAAGATGGAATGAACGATCGGAAACCACCGCGAAACCGCTCATAGGCGGCAGGTGGGAACAAGGGGGGAATTTCATGCGCACCGCCATTCTAGCGCTGCTGATCGGCTTGGCGCCGATTGCGGCCGCTGCGGCCGAGGCTCCCGGCTGGGCTTTTCCGGTCACCTACAAGGTGCAGCCGAAGACCGTTCCGGACGACGGCAAGCCGAAGACCGCTCCAGGCAGCGACGAGACCTACACGCGGCAACAAATCAACGACCTGTTCAATCCGCCCGACTGGTATCCCGGCATGCATCCGCCGATGCCGCAGGTCGTGGCTCACGGCGACGCGCCAAACGTCCGCGCCTGCGGGGCATGCCACTTGCCGACCGGCACCGGTCACGACGAGTCTGCGTACGTGGCGGCGCTTCCGGCGCGTTACACCATCGAGCAGATGACGGCTTACAAGAGTGGCGCCCGCAAGGGCTCCGGCTCGATGACGACGATTGCCAAATCGATCACACGCGACGAGATTCATGCGGCCGCCGACTATTTTGCCGCGCTCAGGCCGCGCAAGTGGATCCACGTGGTGGAGACCGACACGGTACCTAAGACCTACGTGGGACCGGGCAACAAACGGCTGCGGCTACCCGACGGTGGCAGCGAGCCGATCGGCGACCGCATCATCGAAATCCCCGAGAACGAGGAGGTCGTCCTCAACCGCGATCCGCGCCTTGGCTTCATTGCCTTTGTTCCCAAGGGCAGCATCGCCAAAGGCAAGGCGCTGGCCGAGGGCGGCGGCGGTAAAACGATCGCATGCGCGATCTGCCACGGGCCGGCGTTGCAGGGACTAGGCGACGTGCCGCCGATCGCCGGCAGGCAGGCAACCTATGTGGTCCGCCAGTTGTTCATGATCCAGAATGGCGACCGTGCCGGCTCGTCGGTCGCGCTGATGCAGCAGGTGGTGAAGAACCTCACGGTCGACGACATGCTGGCGCTTGCCGCCTACACGGCTTCGCGCGAGCCGTAGCGCCCGCGTTTATTCGTTGCCCGTCCCCGGACCGGCGAAGCGCTCGCGGATGCGCGCCAGCAACTGGTCGCGCAGCTCGCGGTACGCGTCGAGCCTTTGCGCGCGGCTGCCTTCGACCGCGCTCGGGTCCGGCGTCGGCCAGTATTCGACATCGACCGCGCTGGTACGGGTGAGTTCAAGCGCGCGGTGGTGCGCCTGTGGCGTCAACGTCACGATCAGATCGAAATTGAGCCCCTCCCAGTCTTCGAGCTCCTCGAAAGTGACCGGCTTGTGGCGCGAAATATCCACACCGATCTCCTCCATGACGGCGACCGCGAACGGATCGAGTTCACCTTTGCGCACGCCGGCGGAGCCCACATAGATTTTACGCCCGAATACCTCGGAAAACAGCGCGGCCGCGATCGGCGAGCGTACGGCATTAAATCCGCAGGCAAAAAGCACTGCAAGCGGCCTTGCTGCGGGCTGTTCGGCCAGTGTCGGCGGGCCAGTCACCCCTTCCAATGCAGCACCGTGATCAGCGTGAACAAGCGCCGCGCCGTGTCGAAATCGAGTTCGACCTTGCGCTTGAGCCGCTCCATGACGATGTGGGAACCCTCGTCATGCAGCGCGCGCCGGCCCATGTCGAGCGCCTCGATACGATCCGGCGTGGCGATTCGGATCGCATCGTAATAGCTGTCGCAGACTGTGAAATAGTCCTTCACGATGCGCCGGAACGGCGCCAGTGACAGCATGTGGGCAATCACCGGCGTACCGTCATCGCGGCGAATATCGAACACCAGTCGATTGCCTGAAATACCGAGCTGGAGCGCATAAGGTCCGCCGTCATCGCCCGTCGGCCGGAACACATTCTCAGCAATCAGATCGTAGATCGCGACAGCGCGCTCGTGCTCGACCTCGCGGCTCGAGCGCCCGATCGAGGCCTCGTCAAGCGTGACGGCGGCAAGACGCCCAGCTCGGTCTTTGCGAGGAGCGCGCGCCATGGTGGAGGCGCCCTAACGGTTGAGCCGGATGGAGATGGAACGGGCGTGGGCATCGAGCCCTTCGGCCACTCCGAGCGCCATGGCGGCGTCACCGAGCGCACGCAATTGCTCCGGCCCGCATTTGAGCAGCGAAGTGCGCTTCATGAAATCGAGCACGCCGAGGCCGGACGAGAAACGCGCCGAGCGTGCCGTCGGCAGCACGTGATTGGAGCCGGCAACGTAATCACCGATCGCTTCCGGCGTGTGCGCGCCAATAAAAATCGCGCCGGCATTGCGGATGCGCTTCGACAGCGCTTCGGCGTCGCCGGTTGCGATTTCCAGATGTTCGGGCGCGATCGCATCAATGAGCGGCAGCGCTTCGTCAAAGCTGCGGACCAGGATGAGGGCGCCAAAATCCTGCCACGACGCGCCGGCCACTTTTTGCCGCGGCAAGCGCGCCAATTGACCTTCGACGGCACGCACCACCGCATCGGCCAACGACGGACTGTCGGTGATCAAGATAGCTTGCGCACTGGTATCGTGCTCGGCCTGGGCCAGCAGGTCGGCGGCGATCCAATCCGGGTTCCCTGTCCCGTCAGCGACGATCAGCACCTCGGACGGCCCGGCGATCATGTCGATCCCGACTTTGCCGAACACCATGCGCTTGGCCGCCGCCACATAGGCATTGCCGGGACCGACGATCTTGGCGACCGGCATGATGGACGCGGTACCGAACGCCAGCGCCGCTACCGCCTGCGCGCCGCCGATGCGGAAAATCTCATCAACGCCGGCCAGCTTGGCCGCGGCCAGCACGAGGGGGTTGAGCGTACCGTTTGGCGCCGGCACCACCATGGCGAGCCGCGGCACGCCCGCGACCTTGGCGGGAACGGCGTTCATCAGCACCGACGACGGATACGCCGCGGTGCCACCCGGCACATAAAGCCCGACCGCCTCGATGGCGGTCCAGCGCGAGCCCAGTTCGACGCCGAGCGCGTCGGTAAAGCTGTCGTCGCGGGGGAGCTGGCGGCGATGGTAGATCTCGATCCGGTCGCGGGCGAGTTCGAGCGCCGCAAGGGTATCGGGCGCGCAGGCATTCTGTGCCGCCGCGATCTCGCCGGACGTGACCTTCATTCCCACGCGATCGAGATCGAGCCGATCGAATTTGAGGGTGTATTCCTTGAGTGCTGCGTCGCCGCGCGCTGCGACGGCCTCGACGATAGCGCGCACCGCTGCCTCGACATCGGCCGATGTCTCACGCTTGGTGGCCAGAAAAGCGCGAAACGCTTGTGCGAAATCAGCGGAGCGCGTGTCGAGGCGGATCGCCATGCTATTGTCCTGTTTGGTGCGGCTCACGCCTAGCAGCACTTTGTTTTTATAACAATTCTAATATTGGCGTTTTAAATTGACAAAAAGCGCCTTACTGCCCAACTGCTTAGGCAATCCACCCGAATTAAAATGTACCGGTTAGCCATGGCCCAACGCAAAATCATCACTATGGGTTTCACTGCCCTGTTCGCGGCGGCAATGGGCTTGTTCGCGCCTACCGCGCGCGCCGACGATACCGTCTCTATTTCACTGACGATCAAGAACCATCAGTTCGATCCCGCTGAGACGCACGCGCCAGCCGGCAAACAGATCGTCTTCCACGTCAAAAATCTCAACGACATCGTCTCTGAATTCGAAAGCAGCGACCTGCATTTCGAAAAGATCGTGCCGGCGGGGAGCGAAGCCGTAGTCTACGTCCATCCCCTCAAGCCTGGGCGGTACAACTACTACGACGACTTCCACCATGCCACTCAAGGTTACCTGGTGGTGCAGTAAGCGTGGCGCCAAAAACATGGGCCATGAACCCCATATCCAGTCCGAAATGAGGTCCCTGTGCTTGCGTCGCTGCTGATCGTCTTCCGGGAAGTGTTCGAGGCCGGGCTGATCGTTGGCATCGTCATGGCGGTGACGACGGGCGTGGCCGGGCGTGGCCTGTGGGTGGCCGGAGGCGTAGCGGCCGGCGTTCTCGGGGCCTGTCTTGTGGCTTTGTTCACCAGCGGCCTGTCGTCGCTATTCGGCGGCAGCGGCCAGGAAGTGTTCAACGCCAGCATTTTGGGCTTCGCCGTCGTCATGCTGACCTGGCACAACGTGTGGATGGCGCGCCACGGCCGCGAACTTGCCGCCGAGCTGCAAGCCGCCGGCGAGGCCGTTGTCGCCGGATCGAAATCGCTCGCCGCGCTCGCCATCGTGGTGGCGATCGCGGTGCTGCGAGAGGGATCCGAAGTCGTGCTGTTTCTCTACGGCGTCGCGGCGTCGCAAGGCGGCGCCAGTTGGGGCATGGTGGGCGGCGGTTTCGTCGAACTCATTCTCGGCTCGCTGGTTTGCCTAGCGACTTATCTGGGCCTCATCACCATCCCGGCGCGCTATCTGTTCGGCGTTACCAGTACCCTGATCGCCTTCCTGGCGGCGGGCCTCGCCGCGCAAGCCATCGCGTTTCTGCAGCAGGCCGACATCCTTACTGCATATGACGGCACGGTGTGGGACACCTCCTGGATACTCAGCGATTCCAGTTATCTCGGCCGCGCCCTTCATACGCTGATCGGCTACGTCGACCAGCCGACCGGGATGCAGCTCATCGTCTATCTGGCGACGCTGCTGACCATCGCCGTACTGATGAAGCTGTTTTCCGCCCCGGCCGCGCGCCAGCCGCGCACAGCGTAAGGCGGCATCGGTTCGCGGCTATGCGGTCATCCGCCCGGCGGCGAAGTGGTTCGGGTAGCCGTCGGCGACGAAAATCTCGCCAAGATCGGCTAGTTCGGCCTCGAGACACTCGACCTCGAGACGAATGACACCACCGCCCGAGAACGTCATGGTGACGACGCCCGCGGGGGGATCGTGCGCCTCGAATTCGACCGCAAGCAGATTGAGCCGCGCGTCCTTGTTGGTTTGATCGAGATTGCGACACTTACAGCTGAGTACCCGTTCGAAGCGCAAGGCCGTTCGGCAGCGCCGGTAATCCGGATTGCCCATCGGCTTGGCATCGGCGGCGCCGATCCAGTCAAAGCGGCTCAGCCCCATGACAAAGCGATGCTCGCGCGGCCGCCAGAAAATATCGGCCACCCGCACCAGGGCGTCCTGCACGTGCGCCGACACAACTTCCACATCGTCGCGATCCAGCGCGACGAGTTTGAGTTCGTCAATGGTCCCGTTCATCCGCGGACGCTTCCCGGTTTTGTCTACAGGAAAGTTAGGAACGGCGCCGACGAGCCGCAAGCCCTTGACGACGAGCTAAAATGCGGTGCAGGCCGCCTGAACGATGACGCCGACCGACTGTTGCTGGAATAGCCGCTTATAGGCCGCGGCGATCGCTTCGAGGCGCGCCTGGTCGTCCGGATTGCCGGGCAGCGCGATGATGACGAGCTTGCTAGGCTCGCGCACGATCTCGCCGGTCCGGCGGTCCCGCCACTGCCCGAGGGCACTCATGACTGTGAGACCGTCGGGAAAACGCGGCGTAATTTCGTGATCGAGAAAGCGCCGCCAGGCCGCTTCGCTCACACCGACCCGGCGGCCGATGTCGCGACCGAACGTGAGTTCGGCCATCAGTCGGGCCTGCTGACCGGCGTGGCAGGCAGACGGCAGGCTCTGTGCCGCAAGCGCCGTCGAGCCGACAACCAACAGGAAGAGGATGAAGAGAACGGGTCCGAACCTTCGCACTGGCGACCCGACGCCGCTCACGGCTCCCCGGGCGGGAACGGCCGGCCGCCGCGACGTACGATCTCGTCGATCGTCGTGTGGCCTGCGTCTAATGCCCACAGCGTCATGGCCGCCGCGGTACCAAAAAGGCAACTGAGAACAATGAAAAGCATGAAGTCCGCTCCTTTATGCATTGTAGCGCGCGGACGTTGATCATTCGTTAGCCGGCGGCGTGCACGGCCTATCTCGCGAGCATATTTCGCTGCGGACAGGCCTCGTGGCGGAGCAAAACCCAAAAAAGCGGCCCGTTATCTGATCGCGGGCCGACCCACCACAACCGGAAGCACAGTTCATCTGCGGCATTGCCCTCCAGAAACGGTGCACAGGAGGTATTTGCTTCGGCGCTCATATCTTGTTAAGGAGAACCTAACAAGTTCACAGCTAGGCAAATCTCCGGGTGACTTGAAAGGTAACTTGACTACAACAAACACATTCTTTGTATCGTGTTCCACTTTTCTTCCGCTCCCGTAAGGGATACAAACTCACCGCATTTGAAAGGGAGGCTCTATGGCTAAGAGGACCAAGAAGCGTCGTGGATGGACTTCAAGTGAAGTTCGCGAGTTGAAAGCGATGGCGAAGAGGAAAACCCCTGCTTCGAGAATCGCCAAAAAGCTGAAGCGGACCGAAGGCGCGACGCGCCAGAAGGCGTTCAGCATCGGGCTCTCGCTCGATTCCCGTTCCTGATCTTTCCCAGCGATACAATTCCAGCATCACAGCACCGGCCGCTGCCATCCCTGGCGGCGGCTGGTGTTGTGCGTGCGTATGGGCGTTCGTGCGTGCACGCGGCTGCTGGCCGAGCGACGAGAACGCGAATGCTTAGGAATAATGTCTTGCGATCCAGGGCAGCCCGTTGCAATTTCGACGTCGCCAGCCGCTGGGTATTTTGGCGCAAGCGAAGGTAAGCTGGCCGACACTTGATCAAGGGATTGATGAGATGGCCACAATTGTTGCCGGCTTCGGCATGCCACACAATCCTGGCGCTCCTGCACTGGCCGCGCGCGAAGGACCGCAAGGCGAGACGGCGCGTTTTTATGCCGAGATGGCCAAACATCTGAAGGCCGTCGAACCTGACGTGCTGATCGTTTTCACCGACGATCACTTCAACACGTTTTTTCTCGATAATTTCCCGACCTTCGCCATCGGCATCGCCGAGACGACCGCCGGTCCCAACGATCAGACGCCGATGCCCCGCTATAACGTCGCGGTCCCAGGCGACCTGGCGGCGCATATCCGCGCCGCGGCGATTGCACAGGGCTTCGACATTTCACTGGTACAGGACTTCGAGGTCGACCATGCCGTCATGGTGCCCCTGCACTTTCTGACGCCGGACATGGGGATTCCCGTGCTGCCGATCTTCATCAATTGCCTGGCGCCGCCGTTGCCGAGCGCACGACGTTGCTTCGCGCTGGGTGAGGTGGTCCGCGACGCCGTCGTAGCTTGGCCTCAGCCTCTGCGCGTGGCGGCGATCGGCAGCGGCAGCTTCTCGCTGGAGATCGGCGGTCCGAAAATCCCGGTCGGTAACCGCGCTGCCTGCACGCCGGATCCGCAATGGTCACAACACGTGCAGGATCTGCTGAATGAAAAGCGCATCAATGACCTTATCGGGGAGGCGACCACCGCGCGCATGCTGCAAGCCGGCAACATTGGTGGCGAGCTGCTCAATTGGATTGCGTTGCTCGGCATCATCGGCGCGCACAAGCCGGTGACCGTGCTGCCGCAAAATGATCACGGCCAGGCCTATGTGGCGTGGCGGTTGAATTGAGGCCGGCCATGAGCGTCTATGCCGTCAATAAAATCTGCCGCGACGCGCTGCACGATCTGGCATTCCGCGACGCCGTCAAGCGCGATCCGGCGGCCGCAATCGCCGCGCGCGATCTGTCCGACGAGGAACGTAAGGCGTTACTCTCTGGCGACGTGGCGTGGCTCTACGAGCACGGCTGCCATCCATTCCTCATGTCGTATTTGACGCGCTGGGACCTGTTCGGCCTCAGCGCCGCCGTCTACACAAAGCGCATTCAAAACGCTCACGACGCCCGGGATTGACGTCCGGCGTTGCCGGAACGGATCGGCAAGGTGGCGATCATTTGTCCTGCGCCCGGTAGGCGTCGATGATTTCCGAGCCGGTGGCGAACCAGACGTTGCCGTGCGCGGCGATGTACGACAGCGCCCGATCGAGCGTGCGGATGCGGTGCGCGGCGCCGATCAAAAACGGATGCAGCGCGATCGCCATGACGCGGGCGTTCTTCGCCCCTTCCTCGTAGAGCACGTTGAATGTCTCGCAAATGCGGCGATAGAACTCGTCGATGCCGATGCTGGGCGTGTTGAACAGCGGCATGTCATTGAGCTCGATCGAATAGGGGATCGAGTAAAGGCCGTTGTTCATGCGGTAGGGCAGATCGTCGTTCACCCAGTCGCACACGTAGTCGACGCCATTTTCGCGCAACAGATCGAGCGTGTGCCAGGTTTCGCTCAGCCCCGGACCCAGCCAGCCGCGCATTTTCTGGCCCCATTGCTCGATCACAGCGCGCGCTTCGGCGATGACGGCGGTTTCCTTGTCCTTGGGCAGGCCGGTCAATAGCACGGAGTTCGTCAGCCCGTGGCCCATCAACTCCCACTTCAGCCGCGCCGCCTCTTCCATGATGCGCGGATAATAGCGGCCGACTTCGCCATTGAGCGCGACCGTCCCGCGCACCCCATGCTTGGCCAGTGTCTCCATGATCCGCCACACCCCGACGCGGTTGCCGTAGTCGCGGCGCGAATGATTGCGGATATCCGGCGCCTGCGCGCCGATCTCGATATGGAAATGCTCGATATTGGGGATCACCCACACGGCGACGCGGGCGCCGTTCGGCCACGTCATACGCGGGCGATCGATGATCGCCTGATAGGGGAAGAGTGCAAACGGATCAGAATTGAGGTCAGTGCTCATGGGCCCTCCGGCGATGTCGGTATCACGTGGCTATGACGTGGGCGGCGATAATGATGATGCGGCCTGCGGCCATCGGCGATCAAGAGCCGCCACGCAACTGGGGGCCGATTGCAGCGCAATGCTCGTGGCAGTAGTCTTGCGGACAAAAGAACGCGGGGAGAATACGAACAGGAGGAAACGAGATGTCCGACAAGCCCAATTATCGCGTCAACAGGCAGGACGTTAAGATGACCGAGCGCGTCGCTATGGCGGCGGTCGGCAATTCCGTCATCCGCGCGCAAAAGGTCCACGGCACCGATACCAGCCTCATGTTCGCCGAACGCGCTTCCGGCTACCACACCCGCCCGCACATGCACGACTGCGAGCAGATGAACTACATCGTCTCCGGCGAAATGTATTTCTTTGTCGATGGTCGCGGCTATCGCTGTCGTCAGGGCGACGTCATGCGCATCCCGCGCAACAAGGTTCACTGGGCCTGGAATCGCGGCAAAGACACCGCGGTGATCTTCGAATCGCATTCGCCGCCGCTGCGCGACCGCGGCGGCGACGCCTACCCGCTACTCGGCCCGGATGACGATCCCGCCAAGGTGCAGCACATGCATAACATCCTCGTTAAGCTGGACCAGGCCGAGGTTGATGCCATCGAGGCGCGGGCCATCGCCGAAGAAGAAGGTCAGCAGGCCGCCGAATAGACGGTCCGGACCACCGGGCCGTGCGTAGTTCGCTAGCCATAAGACTTGGAATTGGGCTCGCCGCAATCGGCGCTACGCTGTCGCCGCAGGACGATCTTGCGGCCGCGGCGGAATTCTATACCGGCAAGACCCTTGAGATCATCGCGCCATCGGGCGCTGGCGCCGACAGCTACGATTCGCTCAGCCGTCTCGTCGCGCGCCATATCGGTGGAAACCTGGCCGGCCATCCAAACGTCCTCGTCGAGAACATGCCGGGCGCCGGCGGCATTCGAGCGGCCAACCAGCTTTATAATATCGCGCCGCGCGACGGCACCGTCATCGGCATGCTCGACGAATCGATCTATCAGAACCAGCTGTTCAAGATGCCGGCGCTGAAGGCCGACGTTACAAAGATGAGCTGGATCGGCCGCCTCATCAGCAACAACGCCGTGCTGGTCGCCTGGCGCACTGCCGCCGTCAAAGCCATCGACGACGCCTACACCAATCCGCTGATCGTATGCTCGACCGGCAGCGCCTCGCAGTTGCGCTGGACGATGCTGAAGCGGCTTCTCGGACTGAAGCTCAATCTGGTCACTGGCTACAAGGGAACCGGCGACGGTCTTGTCGCCATGGAGCGCGGCGAGGTCGAGGCGCTCAGCATGCCATGGCCGATATTTCGCGTGATCCGCGCCGACTGGCTGCGCGATCGAAAGGTCAATGTCCTGCTGCAGACCGGGGCTCGACAAGGCGCCCGATTTGCCGGGCGTCCCGAGGCTTGTCGACCTCGCCCGCAATGCTGACGAGCGGCAGATTCTCGAACTGTTTTCGGAGCCTGAAAAGATCGGCCGCTCGCTCACGGCGCCGCCCGGCGTCCCCGCCGAACGGGTCGCGCAATTGCGATCGGCGTTTGCGGCAACCTTGAAGGACCCGAGCTTTGTTGCCGACGCCGCGCGCATGCGCATTGTGCTCTCGCCGTTGCAGGGCGACCAGCTCCAGGCAATAATTGAAAAGTCGTTCGACTATTCTCCGGCCATCGTCGCAAAGGCGGAAGCCCTGACACAAAGCGTGGAATAGACCGATGCAAAAAACACCGAGAATGGATGCCGAGTTCGACGGCGAAACGACGTATCTGAACGTCGTGGGGCGGTCGATGGACGTGCACATCGCGGCGCCGCCCGGTCGCGGGCCACATCCGACGGTGCTCTTGATGTTCCACCGTGGCGGCCTCGACGCCTGCACTGCCCATTACTTCAGGGAATTTCCCAAAGCCGGATATCTCACGATCCTGCCGAATTTTTTTCATCACTGCCCGGACGACGTGCCGCTGCACGACTGCAAGCAATTCCTCAAGGACAACGAAGTCATTGCCGAGATCGCCGCGTCTGCCGACTATGCACTGTCGCGGCCGGACGTCGATCGCAGCCGGTTCTTCATCGCCGGGCATTGCATGGGCGGCCGGCTGTCGTTTCTCGGCGCCGCCACCAAGCCGGTATTTGCAGCCTGTGTGACCTATTACGGCGGCGGCACGATGACCCATTGGGGTGAGGGAACGCCGACACCGTTCGAGCTGATGAAGAATATTCGCTGTCCGGTCTACGGCTTCTTTGGCGATCTCGACAGGAACCCGTCGCCGGCCGACGTCGACCGGTTCGAAGCCGAGCTGAAGCAATACGGCATCCCCTACGACTTTCATCGCTACCCAAAGGCCGGCCACGGTTTTCAGAACCCGGCGCGACCCAAGGGCCGCAATGCCGACGAAATCGCAACCGCGGATTCAGCCTGGGCAACGATGCTGGAATTGATGCGCGGCACCACAGCGAACGCCGGCCATGCAATGGCTCGCGCCGGCTAGCCGGTCGGGGGCGTGCGCGGGCGGCGCTCAGGCGCTTTTCACCAGCCGCGCGGCGGCACCGATCGGCGGCAACAGCGGCATGACGTGCTTGGCGAAGTTGTCGAGGCCGGCCAGCATCGGATGGAAGTTCAACAGGAACAATTCCACCCCTATCTCCTCGTACTGTCGCATGCGCTTGGCGATAAGGTCCGGCATTCCGACCAGGCCAGCGCCGAGGCCGCGTGCGGCCGTTGAAGAGACGCGATCGCGCTGCCCATAACGCTCAAGGTCGTCGGCCCGCGCCTGCGCCTCGGCCATCGTGTCCGCACAGCTGATATGCGCGCTCATGCCAAACGACAGCGTGCGGCCAAACTCTTTGGCGCGCTGCGCCAGATCGGAAATATCCTTGCGGATGGCCGCAAAGCTTTCGTCGAAGCGGCGGTAGTCGGCCTGATAATTGACGAACCACAGGTCGCAGTGCTCGGCGATCACATCTTTGCCGGAATCGGTGCGGCTCGCGGTGTAGATCGGCGGATGCGGCAGGCGCACCGGCTTCTGTGGCAAGGTCGCGTCGTCAGCGCGGAAGAACTCACCGTTGAAGCTGAAGTGATCCTCGGTCCAAAGCCCCTTCAGCACCCGAACGAATTCGTCCATGCGATTGTACCGGGCGTCGGACGAGGCGATCCATCCGCCGTTGCTGAACAGCTCGAATTCCTTCTGAAACCAGCCGTTGACTACGTTGATGGCAAAGCGGCCACCGGTTATCCGATCAAGCGTTGCACCCATCTTGGCGGCAAGCTGCGGCGTGATCATGCCGGGATAGATGGCGGGCATGACCGTAATAGTCTTGGTGCGGGCGGCAAGCGCCGCCGTCAGCATCCAGGCTTCAAGGTCAGGGCCGAGCAGCCGCTCGGCGATCAAGGTGATATCGCACCCCAGAGCCTCGCCCTTCGATACCACGTCGAGGGCAAACTGGAAGGATTTGTCGGCGCTGAAGTCGCCGCGCACGCCGACCTGCTGGACGCCGTCCGCCATGGCCGGCTCGGACATGATCGTGTGCGGCAGCGGCGTCCAAATCCCCAGTCGCATTCGATTGGCTCCGGATTGACGCCGAATAGTCCTCGACCTATCAGGCCGGCGCAAGTCTGACGCGTATGCGCGCAATGCTGCGCACGCCTGCAAAACGGCTATCTATTCGGCCTGCCGCCACTATGATGCAAAAAGTCCTCTCCACTGGCGGGTGCGCAACAACCATGACCCTGATTCTGTCCAACGACGACGTCGGCAAGCTGATTACGATGCCGGACTGTATCGCGGTCCTGGAGGAGGCTTATCAAGAGCTCGCCGAGGGCCGCGGCGTTTCGCGCACGCGCTCTGATTGCATTACGCCAACATCAGGACGAGCAGGATGCACTCTACAGCCTCAAATCCATGGACGGCGTCATCCCCAAGCTCGGTGTCGGCGCGGTCCGCATCAATTCCGACATTGTGAGCTGGCCGAAGCGCGGCAACAATATCCGTCGCGAAAAGGTGCCGGCGGCGCCAGGCGCACGCTACGTCGGGCTGGTGCTATTGTTCTCAACCGAAAACGGTGAGCCGCTCGCCATCTTTCCCGACGGCGTCATGCAGCGCATGCGGGTCGGCGCTGCTAACGGGCTCGGCGCCAAATACATGGCGCGCAAGGATGCCAAAACTGTCGGCATTCTCGGCTCCGGCTGGCAGGCCGGCGCGCAGCTCCTGGCGGTCTGTGCGGTTCGCCCGATCGAGACGATCCGATGCTTCTCGCCGAACGCGGCTAACCGCGAAGCGTTCGCGGCGGAGATGAGCAATCTGCTCGGCATCACTGTCACGCCGGTGACAAGCCCCGAGGACGCCATCAAGGGTGCCGACATCGCCATGTGCGGCACCAATACGCTCGATCCAATATTCTTTGCGCACTGGGTCGAGCCAGGCATGCATCTTAGTTCAATCAAGCGCCCGGAAATCGAGCCCGATGCCGTCAAGCGTGCCGACCGCGTCGTCATTCACACCAACGACGCGACGCCAATTCATGTCCTGACCAAGGATCTCGTAGTGCCTGAGAAGGCCGATGGCCGCGGCTGGGAGGTCGCCGAGGAGATCGATTTCAATAAGCTGCCGACGCTGCCCGATCTGATCGTCGGCCGCGTTGAAGGCCGCCGCTCCGACCGCGAGGTCACCTGTTTCATCAACAATATCGGGCTCGGCTATCAATTCGCTGCGGCTGGTTCGCTGCTGTACCGCAAGGCCAAAGAGCTGGGCGCCGGCCACGACCTGCCCACTGACTGGTTCACCGAAGACGTTCATCCGTAACGTGCCGCCGAGGGTGACGGTCAGTACGCATCCTGCGCTACCGCGGCTGTCGCAGGTCCTGGCGCAGTCGGCCAGCGCTCATGGGTCAGCGGCACCACCATATGCACGGTCAAGCCCGCACGGCCGAACGATCGCGTGACCTCGCCGTTCAACTGCCGCTCGATCAAAAGCGTCATCAACCGGGAACCGAAGCCAAGGCGCCGCGGCCGCCGCGCTGGCGGCCCGTTTTTCTCGGTCCAAACGAGCGCAAGCGTGAGGCCGCGCTCGGTGCGGCTTACGGTCCAGCTCAAATCCAGTCGCCCTGCCGGGCGCGACAGGCTGCCATGCTTGACCGCATTGGCGATGAGTTCATGCACAGCCGCGCTGATATTGAAGACCGGATCGGGCTCAAGTTCGACATTTTGCCCGGTGAACGAAATTCGATCGAGGTAAGGCCCGAGCAGAGTATTCAGCAGGTCCATGATCGGCACCGGGCTGCCGCCGCCTTCGGTCACAAGGCGCTGCGCGTCCGCGAGCGCCAGGACGCGCGCCCGATACTTCTCCGACAGATCGGCGACGCTGCGCGACGTACGTGCCGTCTGCGAGAACAGCGCCAGCAGTTGCGAGAACAGATTGCCCGAGCGGTGGCGCATGTCGCGGATCATCAGCTCGTGACGTGTTTCGAGCTGGCGGCGGGCGATCGCGCCGGCGAGCAGATTGGCAACAGCGCCGAGAAACGCGGTCTCCTGCGCGCCGAAGTGCCGCGGCGTTTTCGTGCAAGCGCCGAGAATGCCGTAAGATCGATCGTCGCGACCGGCAATCGTCACGTTCACGCCAGAGACGCAGGCGTGATCGCGTATGTATGGATCGATGCTGAAACGGGCCTCCTGGCCGAAGTTCGGGACGACGACCGGTAGAGACGAATTCAGCGTGTAGCGCGCATAACTGCCCTCCGCGGTGGAGGCGATGACCGTCCCGACGCTATCGGAGTTCCAGCCGAAGCCCGCGCGCAGCAGAAGGTCGGTATTGCCAGGGAGCAGCTCAAGGATTTTCACGAAATCGACCGACAGCGTGACCGCAACGGTACTGACGGCGTCGGCGAGAAGGCGCTCCAAATCGCGCTCCGCCAGCGCGCGTTCGCCGAGTTGCGCCAACGCCTCCTGCTGCCTGATGCGGGTGCGCAACTCCGCCTCAAGGCTTCCCCGATCCGTTTCCGCTGTCTCGCTGCGCTGGCCACCTTGATCCGGGGCGACGGGCATTTGGCGATTGGGCAAGATATTCCGCCTTACTAACTCTCGAACCGCCCTCAGTGGTGCGACAGGTGCGGCAACAATGAAAACGGCCGAAGCGCAAACGAGTTGCGCTTCGGCCGCAAAATCAAGGCGCTGGTGGACAACTCCGGCGGGACCGTGCGGACCCGCCGGATGCCGGCATTAGTAAACGCCGCCGAGAGTATCCGTGCTGCTTGATGCCGTACGCGATATCATGGGCATAGCCGTATGCCGCGCGGGCGGCGCGCTGATATTGGTCCGTGCAGCGGCGATCTGTCGCGAACCCGCGGCGGGCAGAACGATCACTTTGGTTCCGATACCGACGCGGCTGTAAAGGTCTTCCACGTCCTCGTTGCGCAGACGGATGCAGCCGCTCGACATGTGCTGACCGATCGAACTCGGATCGTTGGTACCGTGGATGCGGTAATCGGTGTGGCCCAGATACATGGCGCGGGCGCCGAGCGGATTGCCGGGGCCGCCACCGATCCAGCGCGGCAAATACGGCTGACGGGCGACCATTTCGGGCGGGGGCGTCCAATCCGGCCACTCGGCCTTGCGGGTGATATTCTGAACGCCTGACCATTCGAAGCCTTCGCGGCCGACGCCGATGCCGTACCGCATGGCCCTGCCGCCACCGAGCGTCAGATAGAGAAATGTATGCGCGGGATCGATGATAATCGTGCCGGCCGGCTCGTTGCCCGAATAGGCCACGACCTGACGCTGCAGTTCGGGACGCGAAACCGCAGGCGACATTTGATCATCCGCACCGCTCGACCGGTAGACCGGAGCAGACGGATCGCTCTGGCCGTATCCAAAACTCTGCGCGTGCGCCGGCGCGGCTGCCGCCGTCACGACACCAACAAACAACATTGCGCCGCAAAGCCGCTGCGAGATTTTCGCTGACATCGGAGACACCCCGTGTTTGAACTGTCCACCCAATCGCGCAAGTCGATTAAAAGTTCCGCGCCGCTTGATCGGTCGATTCGACTAAAATCCGCGGCTTTTTCGGGAGCAGCCCCGTGCGCGATCCCCTGGTCCTGCCCCATCCGTTCATTAGACGCGGCGAAGCGGCAAAAGGTTCAACGCTGGAGGAGTGACGCCCCCGGATCGACAATAAACGGGGGGTAGTCAGGTCATGCAGCGGCCGTAAAGCGTGGCCAGCTCGGGCGAAGTCACTGGACTGAAAGAAGAATCGCAGCCCAGCGGAACCTTACCGCGGGTCTGCGAGCCAATCGGAGGAACCACTTGCCGCGCCGCGCGTGACTGGAAGAGCGGCAGCCGGTCACCCTTACGGAAGTCGTTTACGGTCACTGATGGCGCGGGATTGGTCAGTCCCGGGGTGATCGGAGCCGCGTGGAGATACGGTGCAGCGCCCGCGAGCAAGAAAGCAGCCGAACACAGCGCCGCTGTGCCGATCAGACGAAAAGAAACGAGTTTGGCCATCGGACCTCTCCGAAACGCTGCAGCAGGTGCCGAACGTTCCCGCTGCGCAAGTACGAAAGGCCCCCCGCGTGAACGATACCGGCGACCTAACGTGTTAGTGTCGGCAGCGTTCCGATTGGTCCAAAGGCTCACTAATTCGTGATGAGAATCGGCCAACGCGGTTCACTCGGCGTGAAGGCATTTTCAGGGGGAACTGCGTCGCAGCGGGGGAACGAAAGCCGGCGCCGCGCTTTGACAGAGCGACCCGGCCATCCTTTCCCCCTCCCCCCGTGCTTGGCCGGCGATGTTGGGCGCAGCCGATATGCCGATCGGCTGCGCCCTTTTCTTTTCCGCACCAGATGCGGCTTGCTAACACGACCGCACCGAGTGAAGCTTGGCCCCGTCATGGTCACGTCGGGAGGGCTCGGCCATGTTGCAGCGGCGTCAATTGCTTCGGCTCGCGGGAACGGGGACTGCATGCGCACTGTGCGCACGCACCAGTTCCGCGGATACCTATCCGTCGCGGCCTATCCGATGGATCGTCCCTTTCCCCGCGGGCGGCACCACCGATGTGGAAGCGCGACTGCTCGGGCAGTGGCTGAGCCAACGGCTCGGCCAACAAGTTATCATCGAGAACAAACCGGGCGGTGGCACTAATGTGGGCGTCCAGGCTGCGATCGCGGCGCCGGCGGATGGATACACGCTGCTTCTGACGCTCGCCACCAACACCATCAACCCATCGCTCTACAAGAAACTGCCGTTCGATTTTCAGCGCGACATCGCTCCCGTTGCTGGGCTTGCCGACCTGCCGTTGATCCTGGAAGTGAGTCCGTCGCTGCCGATTAAAACCGTGGGCGAGCTGATCGCGTACGCTAAAGCAAATCCAGGCAGGCTTAATGTCGCTTCGTTCGGCGCACGCACTATCAGCGACCTTGCGATCGAGCTGTTTCAGCTCACGGCTGGCATTGACGTCGTGCGCGTGCCTTATCCGGGCGACGCTCCAATGCTGATCGATCTCGTCAGCGGCCGCGTGCAAGCCGCTGTCGATGCATTGCCGGGGTCGCTGGCGCACATCAGAGCGGGAGACGTACGCGCGCTCGCGCTCATGTCGGCCAAGCGGTCACCGACTCTGCCAAGCGTACCGACGGTCGGCGAAACGATACGGGGCTTCGAGGTCAAGGCCTGGACCGGCGTTGGCGTACCGCGCGGCACACCGGCCGCGATCATTGAGCGGCTTAACCGTGAGATCAATGCCGGCCTCGCCGATCCCACCATCAAAGCCAAGCTAGCCGAAGTGGGCGGCACGCCGCTGATTTATTCGCCGAGCGAATTGGCCGACTTGGTGGCAGGCGAAACCAAGCGTTGGGCCGATCTGATCAAACGTGCCGGCATTCAACCGCAATGAGGCGTCTGTCGGTCGCCCCGTCCCCGCCTCCGCGGGGACGAGCAGACCCGGTCCGCCGATTTTCGTATTACATGCTTGCCTGCCGCTCGACCGGCGGCCGTTCGCGGTTGCGCGCCTTGCGGCCAAAGAACAGCGCCTGGCTGACCGCCGCTGACACGGCGGCGAGCTGGAACGGTTTGGCGATGAGGAACGCCGGCTCTGGCCGTCGTCCCGTGAGGAAGCGTTCCGGAAATGCGGTGATAAAGATTACCGGCGCCTCGAACGAGCCGAGCAGTTCGTTCACCGCGTCTAATCCAGAGCTGCCGTCAGCAAGCTGGATGTCGGCCAGAATCAATCCCGGCCGCTTTTTCTTGGCGAGCGCCAACGCCTCCGCATGAGTGCGCGCCACGCCGATCACCTTGTGACCGAGGCTTTCGACCAGCGCCTCGATATCCATGGCAATAAATGTCTCGTCCTCGATGATCAGCACGTCGGTGGCGATTTCGGCCGCCAGTTCGCGGCCGGATTCTTCAACCAGCCCGCGCAACGTGCCTAGGTCACATTCCAGAATTTCGGCGGCATCCTCTTCGGAAAAGCCTTCCAGCGCGACCAGCAGGAAGGCTTGCCGGGGACGAGGGGTGATTTGCGTCAGATGCCGTTCCGGCGGCAGCGCGGCAGCACCAGGATCCGCCTCGCCGTTCACCGGCACCGAGTTCCAAATCTTGGTAAACAGCCGGTAAAGCGATACCCGCAACTTGCTGCCTTGATTGAGGATTTGCGGACTTGCGATCAGCGATTCGAGGGTCGCTGCCACATAGGCGTCCCCCGATGCCTGGCTGCCCGACACGGCTCGGGCGTAACGGCGTAGAAATGGCAGTTGTTGCAGGACGGCTTGCGAGGTTGACAAGGCAACCCTCCCCTTTTTCGGCCCAAATTTACCCGCAACAACGCAGTTCGGCTAGAAGAGTTCCCAAAAGTTCCCAAAAGGCTCATTTCGGCATGGAACCACTCCGGGCCGGCATGCGTTAGCGGGTAGTTGGGTGCCGGCGAGGATTGGCACTCCGGGGACCATCCACACGGACGAAACCGGACGGGGCCATTCATATGGGCGAAGCGGGGAAAAGTGATGCAATGAAGAGCCATAGGACAAATCTCGACGCCGTTGATCGGGATCCGGACAAGCCAACACCGCAAGAGTCACCGATGGCCAAACGTCCGCATAAACCCGAAATTCGCCTGGGACGGGAAGCTCAAGCCCGGATCGGGGAGCTGTTGCGGTCCATGTACAACTCCTATGTAAATCAAGGAGTGCCGCACCAACTCGATGACCTGGTTCGCCGGCTCGGCGAACAAGACTGAAACCAAGGACATCGTCCGCATGAAGCTCGATCCCGCCATACGCGATCAAGTGCTAGCCACAGTGCCGAGCTTGCGCGCGTTCGCCATTTCGCTGTGCGGCAATATCGATCGCGCCGACGACTTGGTGCAGGAGACCTTGCTGCGCGCGCTAAGCCACATCGATTCATTCCAGCCCGGCACCAACATGCCGGCATGGCTATTCACGATCTTGCGCAATCTGTTCCGCTCCGAGTACCGCAAGCGGCGGCGCGAGGTGGAGGATGCTGACGGCCGCTACGCCGAAACCCTCAAATCCCAGCCCGAACAGACTGGCCGGGTGGAGTTCGAGGAATTTCGCGGCGCGCTCGCGAAACTGCCGTCCGATCAGCGCGAGGCACTGATCCTGGTGGGCGCCTCCGGGTTTTCCTATGACGACGCCGCGGCGATCTGTGGCTGCGCCGTCGGCACCATCAAGAGCCGGGTTAATCGCGCCCGCACGCGGCTTGCCGACTTGCTTTCGATCGACAGCGTCGACGACTTCGGCCCCGACCGTGCTACCCGCGCCGTGCTCGCCAGCGGCGGACGTGGCTGATCCCCAAAGGGGCGCGTGAGCAGCCTTCACGGCTCGGCCTAGCGTTCGCGAATTGCACTCAGCCTCACGGTGTGGTCACCGGGGGCCGAGCGCGCGCATCCGTGAAGCTGACGACAAAGGGCGCCGGGTTGGATTGTGCCACCGGTTCGCCGCGGCTTTTTACAGTGACCAGATACATGCCGGGCTCACGGATAGCATCAGCCGGGATCACCGCCTGAAGCTCGCGGCGACTGATGAATTTCGTCTCCAGTTCCTTGCCGTTGAGTAGCGCGTAGTGAAATGGCCAGAAGCCGCTGCCCTTGATGCTGATGGTCGTCGGGCCGGTGCCCTGCGTCACCGCATATGGCGTGACAGCGATATGCTCTGGCAGCGACTGCCATGAATTAAATTCCGGAATCGGATTGACGTATTTGTGGAACTGATGATCGACCACCTTGCCGTTCATGATCACCAGCTTGACGTTCTGCGTCATCCAGATGTCCTGCAGCGGATTGCCGTCGACGATCGAGAGATCGGCAACTTTGCCGGGTTCCACGCTGCCGTAGTCCTTATCCTTGTGGAAGGTCTTGGCCACATTGATCGTCGCCGCCTCGATCGCCACCATCGGCGGCACGCCGGCTTCGACGTCCATCGCCATGCCTTCGTGCATCAAGAGGCCCGCCATGCCGCGCGGCGAATCCGAGCCCTCCTTCAGGCGGCCTCCGGCCGCGACGAAGCGGCGGATGAACTCGTAGGACTTCTGCATGCCGATTTTCGCCTGCGCGAGCTGATCGGGCTTGTAGCGGTGGAACAGCTTGTCGGTGGTGAACTCGGTGATGACGCGCACCGCGGGGGGAAAGTTGGCGTTGGGATCGGCCAGGATTTCCTGCTCGCTTTGCCAGAAACGCGGCGCATAGGACGACAGCGGCCGCAGCCACTTGGCGATCGTCGGCGTCCAGGCGACGTGGTGCGCCACCATCGGCGCGATCACTGCGTCATAATGCTCCGGCTCGTACAGCGCACCCGCCATCTCGGCGTCGATCCGGCCGGCGGTGCGGTCGATCTCGAGTTGGTGGCGCTTTTTCGCGTCTGTGATCGAGGTATAGCCGACCGACCAGATATGCTCGATGCCGTCCATGCCGGCATTAGCCGAAGCGATGGCATCCCAGGAATGCCCGGTGACGCCCATGCCGAGCTTGTGCGCCTCGTCGGTGACAACTCTGATCAAATCGGGCGGCAGGAATTCGCTGAGCTTGAGGTCGTCGTAGCCGTCGCGCTTCTTGGCGTCGACGATGGCGCGGGCGGCGGCCGCGTCGGGCACCTTCATGTAATTGCGCCAGGCGCGCGAGCCTTCAGTCTCGAACTCGCCGGTGCGGAAGCCAAGCGCCTGTCCGGTCACCCACAGCCGCGGGCCGCGGATCTTGCCGCTTTCGGTGCCGTATTTCTGCGCCAGGGCCCATGGTCCGTCCTGCTGGGTTTCGATCTCGACGCAGGTGGTGATGCCGAGATGCAGATAAAGCTCGCCCCAGAACGCCTCCCAATGGCAATGACCATCGATGAATCCCGGCATCACGGTTTTGCCGGTCACGTCGATCACTTGCGCACCGGTCGGGATGGAAACCTCGCCGCGGCGGCCGATGGTCTTGAAGCGATCGCCTTCGATGACGATCACCGAATTTTCGATCGGCGCGCGTCCAGTGCCATCGATCAAGTGTTCCACCGACGACAACGAGCGTTTGCGCCTGGGCGCCGGCAGCAGAACTGAACATCAGCACCGCCACGCAGACGGCCATGGCGAGCGATTTCATGACCATGTTTGTAAATTCTCTTTGTTTTGGCAGGCTTTTGGAACTTACGGCGAGCGTTACGGCATACCGCCACGATGAGCGAGGCCGCCGTCGATGGTGACGATGGTGCCGCTGACATACGAACACAGGTCGGAGGCAAGGAACACCACCATCGCCGCAACCTCGTCGCAGGTCGCAGGACGGCCATGCGGCATGCGCGCGAAGCTTTCCTTCCAGCGGGACTCGTCGCCGTAAAGCCGTGCCGCGCGCTTGCGGCCCAGCACTTCGACGCGGTCGGTCAGCACGGGCCCGGGATTGACGCCGACCACGCGCACGCCGTGATCGAGGCTGGTGCCGCCGATCGCACGGGTAAACGCCATCAATCCGGCATTCCCCATGGCGCCGGCAATATAGGTGGCGTCGAGCCGCTCACCGCCGAGCCCGATGATATTGATGATCACGCCATGCCGGCGCGCTTCCATGGTTTTCAGATAATGGCGCGTCATTCCGACATAGCCGAAAATCTTCAGATCCCAGCCGGCGCGCCATGTCGCCTCGTCGACGTCGTGGATGTTGCCGCCCGGAACGGCGCCGGCATTGTTCACCACGATGTCGACGTCTGAGAACGCCTTGTAGACGCGCTCGCGGGCCGCGGAATCGGCCAGATCGGCGGCAAGCGGCTGCGCCTTGACGCCGGTCGCGGCGGCAATCTCGGCAGCTTCCTTTTTCAAGGCTTCGCCGGAGCGTGCCACCAGATTGACATGGACCCCCTCGCGCGCGAACCACTGTGCTACGGAAAGTCCGATGCCCTTCGAGGCGCCCGTGATCAGCGCGGTGCGGCCAGCCAGCTTCAATTCCATTGTTTCCCCCTCGACTTTTGGCTTCTGCATGCCGGCTTTTCCGGGCCTTTGTCCAGCCCATCGCGATAGTTTAGAAAGCGCCGGTTCACGCTCGCAGAGAGGGGCCCGATCGATGACCGCCAGCGCAGAGACCACCACACTCCCCGGTGGCACGACCGTCCTTGTCGAGATCGCCGACCGCATCGCCTGGGTGACGATGAACCGGCCGGAGAAGCGCAACGCCATCAACCCCGCGATGTCGTTCGAGATGCTCGACGTATTCGAGGCGCTGGAGTCGGACGAGCGCTGCGGCGTCGTGGTGCTGACCGGCGCCGGCGATGCCTATTCGTCGGGGATGGATCTGCGCGAATATTTCCGCGCCACCGACAAGCTCAGCTACGACGAGCGCATGAAGGTCATGCGGAAAAGCGCCACGGCGCAATGGAAGCGGCTGCAATTTTACGGCAAGCCGACCATCGCCATGGTCAACGGCTGGTGCTTCGGCGGCGCCTTCAATTCGCTCATCGCCTGTGATCTCGCCATCGCCGCCGAGGACGCCGCGTTGGGGCTGTCGGAAATCAACTGGGGCATCATTCCGGCCGGCACCGTGACCAAAGCAGTCGCCTCCGTCATGGGCCAGCGCGACTGCATGTATTACATCATGACCGGCGAGACCTTCGACGGCCGCAAGGCCGCCGCCATGGGGCTCGTCAACGAGTCGGTGCCGGCGCGCCGCGCTCCGCACGCGTGTCGAAAAACTCGCCAAGACGCTGCTCGAAAAAAATCCGATGGCGCTGCGCATCGCCAAGCACGCGGCGCGCCGCGTGCACGACATGTCATGGGAGGACGCCGAGGATTATCTGTTCGCCAAGCTCGACCAGCTCCGCTTCCTCGACCCGGAAAAGGGCCGCGAAAAGGGCATGAGCCAGTTCCTCGACGACAAATCATATCGGCCCGGGCTGTCCGCCTATAAGCGCGACGCGTGAAGCGCTGTGGGTCCGGCCGTCACATATGCGACGGCAGCCACAGTGCCAGAATCGGGAACGCGATCAGAATGACCAGCCGGATGAGGTCGGTGACGATGAACGGCAGCACGCCGATAAAGATCGTGGAGAAACTGACTTCCTGCACGACGCTCTTGATCACGAACACATTCATGCCGACTGGCGGATGAATGAGGCCAAGCTCGACGGTCATTACGATGATCACGCCGAACCAGATCGGGTCGAAACCGAGCTGGGTGATGACCGGAAAGATGATCGGGATGGTGAGAATGATCATCGCCAGCGAATCCATCAGGCAGCCGAGCACGATGTACATCACCATGATCAGCGCCAGGACGCCGTAGCGACCAAAGCCCAGACCGGTGAGGAATTCCGTCACCTTCTGCGGCGTCTGTGTCACCGTCAGGAAATAGCCGAACAACAGCGCGCCGATCAGCACGGTGAGCACTGCGGCCGCGGTCCTCACCGCCTGCAGCAGCGAACGGCGGATGTCGGCGCGCGACAGCTTGCCGCGCGCGACGCCGATCAGCAGCGCGCCTGACGCGCCAACGCCGCCCGCCTCGGTCGGCGTGAACAGGCCACCATAGAGCCCGCCAATGACGAGCAGGAACAACAGCAGCGTTGCCCAGATATCGCGCAGTCCCGCGCGCCGCTCGGCCCATGAATGGCGCGGCGTGGCGGGCAGGAACTTGGGCCGCACCTTGCCGATGATCACGACGGTCATCATGTCCATCGAGGCCGCAAGCAGGCCCGGAATGATCCCGGCGATAAACAGCTTGCCGATGTCCTGTTCGGTGATGATGCCGTACACGGCGAGTACCGTTGACGGCGGCAGCATGGCGCCAAGCGTGCCGCCGGCGGCGATCACGCCGGTGGCGAACGATTGCGGATAGTTGTGGCGGCGCATTTCCGGATAGGCGACGGTCGCGAACGTCGCGGCGGTCGCGACCGACGAGCCCGAGATCGCCGCAAACCCGGCGCAGGCAGCGATCGTGGCGATACCCAGACCGCCCTTGAAATGGCCGACGAACGAATTGGCGGCGCGAAACAATTCCCGGCTCATGCCCGAGTTCGACACGAAGGCGCCCATCAACAGAAACATCGGAATGACGCCGAACGTGTAGTCGGTCACCGTGCGCATCGAGGTGAGGCCGACATTCTTCAGCGCCGCGGTGCCGCCGACGATGTAGGCAAAGCCGGACACGCCGACGAGGCCCATCGCCATGCCGACCGGCACGCGCAGCAGCATCAGCGCGAACAGGGAGACAAAGCCGACGATGGCGACGGCGTCGGTGCTCACGCGGGCCTCATGTCGTCACTGCCGCTCATTCCACCGGCTTGATTTGGTATTGCCCGCCCATAATCTCGGGATGAAAGATGAGCCGGTAGGTACGCACGGCGATCAGCAGCACTGCGGACACGTCGCCGAGCCAGGCCACCAGGAAAAACGGCCAGGTCGGCAGCCGCAGATCGAACGTCAGAACATGATCGCGGCGCGTGTCCAGCACCTTGTCGAACAGCGTATAGGTCTGCACCGTCACCACGAACAGCAGGACCGAGGTGGCGAACACGTCGATGAAGCGCCGCATGCGTTCGCCGACGTTTGCGTAGAGCAGATCGACCGTGATGTGGCTGCCGCGATACGAGGTCGCGGCGATACCCCAGAAAATCAGGATGCCAAGCAGCAGCCGGCCGAAGTCGTACGCATCCGGGATCTGGACGCTGAAGAAATAACGCAGCATCACGGAGATAAAGATATCGGCTGCGACGATACCGATGAAGAATGCGGCGATCAGTTCGATGCCGTCGATGAAGGCATCCATCGCGCTGCGGCGGCGCGCCGGCGAGGCAGGTGCGGCTTCGGGACGATCGGCTTCAGGCATGGCTGCTCGCACGGCGGCGGCACAACCTTTCGCCGCCGCCCTACTGTCGTTTCCGGTCAGAAGCCCGCGTTATATTGCTTCAACGACGCTTGCAGATCGTTCCAGATCGCGTCGGGGTCGCCGCCGGCCTTTTTCACGTCGTTGGCCCATTTCTGCTTGAGCGGCTCAGCCGACTTTTTCCATTCGGCGAGTTGCTCGTCCGAAATCTTGTAAACCTCGTGATCCGGCTCGGCTTTGAGCTTGGCCAGCCCGCTGTGTTCAAAGTCCGACCACGGGTCGGCAAAGCGAGCCGCCCACTGGGTGGTGCAGTGCCGATCGATGATCTTCTTTTGATTGTCCGACATGGCCGCGTAGGTCGCCGGATTCATCAGCCATTGGAACATCACCGAGCCAAGCGGCTCGTCCATGTCGTACTTGGTCACCTTGTCGATGCCGAACAGCACCATCGAGCCCCACGGGAAGGTGATGGCGTCGGCGACGCCCTTGGCGAGGATATCGCGGGCCTCCGGTGCGCTCGACTGCACGTTGGTGCCGCCGAGCTGCGTCACCCAGGCTGCGATGGTGCCCTGAGCCGGCCGCACCTTCATGCCCTTGATATCGGCCGGGACCACGATCTTCTTCTTGCTCGAATGCCAGGCCATCGGATCGAGCACGAAGGAGAAGCAGTAGTGCACGTCCTTCATCTCGGTCGCGGCATATTTGCGATACCACGCATCGATGGCGAGATTGCCGCCTTTGGCGTTGCCGACAATGAACGGCAGTTCGCCGGCAGCTATGATCGGAAAGCGGCCCGGCTGATAGCCGGGATTGACGTAAACGAAGTCGGCGATGCCGTCGCGCGCCATGTCGTAATGATCAAACGCCTTGCCGAGCTGCTGGGCCGGATAGATCGTATAGTTGATGGTGCCGTTCGACTCTTTTTTGATGTCGTCCGCCCAATCCTGGATTGCCTTTTGTAACGGATGGCTCGGCGGCACCCAGTGCGAGAGCTTGAGATTGAAGGTTTTTTCCTGCGCCGACGCCGTTCCAAAACCGGGCGCAAATCCTAACGCAAAGCCAAGCATGGCAATTCCGCCGAGCTTCGCAAAACGCATCTGCTGCATGGTCGTTTCCCCCTTTGCGGCCAATTTCGTTGCCGATATTTAATCGTAGAATCCGCGTGCTGTACATCGCATTCGGTTCTCGTCCGGAAGACGCCAGGGTGCCCCCAGGCGCCAAGGAGTTGGCCCGCGGCGCCCTCGTCCGCCCCTTCCCTCGTCCCGGCAAATCATTACAGTGCCGCCCGCCATTGCCGCACGGGAGAGAGGTTTTCGCGCCATGAAGGAAGAAGTCGTCAGCTTTCAATCCGCGGGCTTGCGCCTGCACGGCGTGGTGAGCGTGCCGGATGGCTTGCGCCCCGGCGAGCGGCGCGCAGCGTTCCTGGTGTTGCACGGCTTCGGCTCCAACAGCGCCAGCTCAAACTGCATAACGCCGGCCAGGGTCCTCAATGAGTTCGGCTATGTGACGCTGCGCTTTGACATGCGCGGCTGCGGCAAAAGCGAAGGCGAATTCGGACGCATCATCTGCCTCGAACAGGTCGAGGACACCGGCAGCGCGCTCAATTTTCTGGCCCAGCACGGCAACGTCGATCCCGACCGCATCGGCGTGATCGGTTCGAGCTTCGGAGGGGCGGTCGGCGTCTACGCGGGCGGCACCAACCCGCGCATCGCCGCGGTCGTCTCCAATGGCGGCTGGGGTCACGGCGAACGCAAATTCCAAGGCCAGCATCGCACGCCGGAAGCATGGGCCAAGTTCACCAAGATGCTCGAAGAGGGCAAGGCGCATCGCGCCCGCACGGGGCAGTCGCTGATGGTGCCACGCTACGACATCGTGCCGATCCCCGACCACGTGAAGCAGAATCTGGACAAGCAGGGCGTCGGCATGCTGGCGCCGGGCTCGGTCGAAATGTTTCCGGCTGAAACCGCGCAGAGCATGTTCGATTTCCGCGCCGAGGAAGTCGTCGGCAATATCGCGCCGCGGCCGCTTCTGCTCATTCACGCCGCCAAAGACTCGGTCACGCCGACCGAACAATCGATCGAAATGTTCAAACGGGCCGGGCAGCCGGCGGAGCTGCACCTCTTCGCCGGCCTCGATCATTTTCTGTTCGCGGAAAAGTCCACCCGCGTCTGGAACATGATGCGGCAGTGGCTCGATACGTATTTCCCGGCGACGAAATCGTAGCCCGGATGAACGCAGCGATATCCGGGATCTACCTCCCGGCCGCTACCCGCATGTCGCTTCGCTCATGCGGGCTACAATTCGATTGGGGAATGATTTGAGCGCAGACAGGATCATCGTCACCCACCAAGAATTGCACCGATACATCCGCGACGTGCTGGTGGCGCGCGGCGCGCAGGAGACCGACGCGGCCGGCGTCGCCGACGGACTGGTCTGGGCCAACCTGCGCGGCATCGACGGCCACGGCGTGTCGCGACTGCCGCGCTACGTGCAAATGATCGAGGGTCGCGAGATCGACACCAAGGCGCAGCCGCGCCTCATTCACGACCGGCCGGCGAGCTTCCTGATCGATAGCGGCCACGGCTTCGGTCCGGTCGTCTGCATGCAAGCCGCGGCGCTCGCAGTCGAGCGGGCGCGGAAGGCCAGTGTCTGCTTCGGCATGGTGCGCGCGACCACCCATACCGGCGCCATCGGCCGCTACGCGCAATGGATCGCAGAACAGGACTGCGTTGCGCTCGTGATCGCCGCGGGCGTCGGGCCGATGGCATTTCATGGCGCGCGCGTGGTCAGCATGGGCACCAATCCGATCGCCATCGCGGTGCCGACCGGCAAGGGCGCGCCCATGGTGTTCGACATGGCGACGTCGACCATCTCCAACGGCAAGATCGTGCAGGCGCGCACAACCGGCGCGCCGCTGCCGCCGGGCACCGTACTCACTGCCAGCGGCGAACCGACCACCGATCCGAAGCAAGCCGAAATTCTGCTGCCGCTCGGTGGCGCCAAGGGCTCGGGCTTGAGCCTTATGATCGAGATGCTGGCGAGCGTGCTGACCGCGGCACCGATCTATGCGCGCGTTCTCGGCGCCGAAAAGCTGACAAACAATCAAGCCAATCTCGCCATGCTGGCGCTCGATGTCGCGAGCTTCCGGCCGCTCGCCGATTTCGAGCACGATGCCGACGAACTCATCGGCATCCTCAAAGGCCTCCCGCGGCAAGAGGGCTTCGACGAAATCACAATGCCCGGCGATCGCTCGGGCCGCACTGAAGCCGCCCGCCGCAAGAACGGCATTCCTATTCCGGCGAAACTCTGGGCCGATCTCGAGAAGATCGCCAAGACGAATGCGGTCAAAATGCCTGCAACGAATTAAGCACGATGAAACTCACGCGCCGCTTCATGATTTCCGCCGCGCTATTGGCGATGACGTGGGCGACAGGCGCCGCGGCCGGACCGATAGACGCTTTCTACAAAGGCAAGACCGTCACGCTGCTGGTCGGCGGCAGCGCCGGCGGTGGTTACGACATGCTCGGCCGCGCGATCGCCCGCTACATCGGCCATCACATTCCCGGCGACCCCTCCGTCGTCGTGCAGAACATGCCGGGCGCCGGCGGCATGGTCGCCATGGATTATCTGTTCCACACCGCCGAGCACGACGGCAGCGTCATTGCGCTGGTCGAGAACGGGCCGCCGCTGGCGCCGCTATTCGGCGTCAAACAGGCCCGCTACGACGCCACCAAATTCAACTGGCTGGGCACGCCGAGCGTCGAGACTGCCGTGGTCCTCGTCTGGCACACCGTACCGGTGAATTCGCTTGCCGACCTCAAGTCGCACATCACCACGATGGGCGCGTCCGGCACCAATTCGACGCAGGCGTTCTACACGCGGCTGGTCGATGCCGTGCTCGGCACCAAGATGAAGGCCATCAATGGCTACAAGGGACTGAACGACACGTTTCTGGCGATGGAACGCGGCGAGATCGACGGGTCGCCCAGCGTGTTCTACAGCGCGATCACCTCGACACGGCCGCACTGGCTGCCCGAGCATCTGGCCAAGGCCATCCTGCAATACGGACCGCAGCCGGTGAAAGACCTGGCGGGCGTGCCGTTCGTGCCCGATCTGGTCACGGTGGCCGACGACAAATTGCTGCTACAGGCGGCATTCGCGCCGCTGGCACTTGGGCGCCCGCTGGTGATGCCGCCCGGTGTGCCGGCGGAACGCGTCGCGGCGGTGCGGCAGGCGCTCGCCGACACCTTCGCAGATCCCTGGTTTTCTGGCCGATGCGAAAAAGATCAAACTCGTCGTCAACGCGCCGCAGACTGGGCAGCAGCTCCAGAACGTGATCGATCAAGCCTACGCCACGCCGCCGCGCGTCATCGACCGGCTGCGTGCGCTCAACGAGGGCGTGGACCGCTGATCAGCAGCACGCGCCGTCGACCGGATCGGCGGCATAAAGCGCATCCTTGAGCCATGCCGGCGGCATATCGTCAAAAACGACTTCTGCCAGAGGCTTGAACACCTTGAACCAGTGGCGCTCACCCGTGCGCGTCCAGAACGTCACGACAGTTTCGAGCGGCGGACAGCCCGGCCGCGCGCAGACGACTTCAGCGACCAGCACCGTGTCGTCGTCTGCAAGGGCGAGCCCCTCGCGCGTCCAATCCCTCACTCGGTCCAGCGCGCCGATATTCCCGGCATCCTGCCGGAATGCGCCGAAGCGCAGCGGTGCGGAGCGCGGCGCAGGTTTGTCGGCAAGATCAGTGACGGCGCCGGTCATTTGATTCTCAATTGGGAAACGCCACAACCAGATGCGCGCGGTTCGATTCCGGCAAAAGTTCGCCCTCCGGCTTCACCGTGACAAAATACGTGCCCGCATTGCGAATGAGTTCCGGCGCAATGGTCGCCTCGATCTCGGTCTTGTTGACGTAGCGGGTCGGCAGCGGCAGGCCATTGAGCAGCACGCGATGAAACGGCCACATGCCGGGACCGCGCACCTTGAGAACAGTCGGGCCCGAGCCGGCGACGACATAGAGCGGTGAAATATCAAGATCGAGCGGCAATGTCTGATAGGCATAGAAGGCGGGAATCGGATTCTTGTATTTCGAAAAGCCTATATCGACCTTCTTGCCGTCCATGATCACCATCTTGACGTTCTGTGTCATCCAGATGTCTTTCAGCGGATCGCCCTCGATGATGCAGAGATCGGCGACTTTGCCGGGTTCGACGCTGCCGTAATCCTTGTCCTTCTTGAAGGTCTTGGCGACATTCAGGGTTGCCGCCTGGATCGCCGTCATCGGCGGCACGCCGGCCTCGACGTCCATCACCAGCGCCTCGTGCAGCAGGATACCCGCCATGCCGCGCGGCGGATCGGACCCTTCCTTTAAAGTGCCGCCGGCGGCGACGAAACGGCGGATGAACTCGTTGGCCTTTTCGTAGAATATCTTGGTGCGGTCGAGCTGCTCGGGCGTGTAGCGCTTGTTGAGTTTGTCGTAGGCCACGTCGGCGATCGCGCGCACGGCGGCCGGCAGATCGGCGTTGGGATTGTCGAGGATTTGCCGCTCGCGCTCACGGAAGCGCGGCGCGCTCGGCGACAGCGGCCGCAGCCACTTGGCGATGGTTGGCGTCCAGGCGACGCCGTGCTTCACCATGACGCCAATCACTTCGTCGAAATTTTCCGGCTCGTAATAGGAGCCGGCCAGCTCCTGCTCGATATTGCCGGCCAGGCGCTGCTTGGCCAACTGCCTCCGCCGCTTCACGTCAAGGATTGAGCTGTAGCCGACCGACCAGATGTGCTCGATGCTGTCGACGCCGGCCTTGACGGACTCGATCACGTCCCAGCTGTGCGCGGTGACCCCGAGTCCGACCTTGTGCGCCTCGTCGCACGCAGCATGAACCAGATCGTAGGAGATGAACTCGTTGAGCTTGATCAGGTCGTAACCCTGCTCCTTCTTGTCGCGAATGGCCTTGCGGGCCTCCTCGGGAGTCTCGACCGTGATGTTGCCGCGCACCGCACGCGAATCCGGCGCATCGGTTTCGGTGCGGACGCCGCCGATCGCCTGCCCCGACGTCCAGATGCGCGGCCCCTTGATGTTTCCGGACTCGGTGCCGCGCTTCTGCGCCAAGGTCCACGGGCCATCCTGAAAAATCTCGATGGTGACGGCGCTGGTGATGCCGAGATGCAGGTAGAGTTCGCCGTGAAAGTCCTCCAGATGCGCGTGGCCGTCGATGAAGCCGGGCAACACTGTCTTGCCAGGGACGTCGATGACCTCGGCGCCGGGCGGCACGACGACTTCGCCGTCGCGGCCGACCGCCGCGAAACGCCCGTCGCGAATGACGATGACCGCGTTATCGACCGGCGGTCGCCCGGTGCCGTCGATGAGCCTGCCGCCCCGTACAACCAGCACTTTCTCCGACATGCCTCGCCAAACCTCCTGCCATCAGTCGGGTGAAACCCCGACGATCACGTCTTGCTACGATTTTGCTGTGTGAGCAAACGATCCGGACGGAGCGCGCGAGAGATTAGCGTCCCAAATGCCACGCGCAAGCGCGCGGCACGCGCACTAAATGCGCGCGCCCCTGCTTGCCACAAAGGCGCACATCAGTTTGAGCGCCTCCTGCGATTCCGGCGTTGACGGATCGCGGGTCACGAAGGTGTGCGGCTGATCCAAAAACGTCTTCAGCTCGGCGTGGCCGCCGGCGCGCTTGTACGCAGCCACGAAGCGCTCGGCCATGTCGGGCGTGACGTTGTCGTCCTTGGTCCCTTGCAGCACGAGAAGCGGCGGCAAGGCAACACCACGCGTGCGCTCGATGATGGTCTGCGGATTCGCCTCGGCCATGATCTGCTCAGAGGGGAAAAACGCATTGTGGGCGGCGACCAGCCGGTCGTTCTTTCGCTCTTGCGCCATGCGATATCGCGCCACCGGGTCGGCGATCGGCCAGCATGCCACGGCGAAGCCGAGCTTGGCGTCGGAATTGCCGATCTCGGTTGCGGCATAAACGGGATTGTCGGGCTCCAACAAATTGAGCAGCATTTGATGAGCACCGCTCGATGTGCCGACGGCCCCGACCCAATCCGCGCGAGTTTGCAGCGTATCGGCTTTCGATTTCAACCAGCGAATGCCGTGATTGATGTCGGAGACCGACGCCGGATAACGAAAGTCAGGCGGCATGCGGAAATCGAGATCCATCACTACGGCTCCGGCCGCCGCCAGCGCGCGGTCGATGACTTCGTTCTGCAAGCGGTCACCGCTCGTCCACGCGCCGCCATGGATGCTGACAACGGCGGGAAACGGACCAGCGCCGACGGGACGATAGATCCGTGCCAACAGGCTTTGGCCGCCAACCCGGCGATACTCGACGTCTTCGCCATTGAGTTTGGCGCCGTCACTGACACTCATTCACGATCTCCAGGAACGTTTATTATCGATGTCGCCGACACCCGGGGGCGCGGCGGATTTAGCGGCTCGCGCTCGCGCCGGGTTCAGGAATAATCAGGGAACAGCGGCACATAGGCGTAGCCACTGCCCGCTCGGGTCGCATGGCCGAGCGCGGGAAACGGCAAATGGCCGCCCGTGAACAGCAGCCGGTCGGTCGCGACCATGTCGAAGACCTTCTTGCGATTGGCGAGCGCAAGCGGCGGATCGGTATCGAACGCCACCGAGCGTTCCGGATCCGCAAACTGCAAGGTCGCGCAATGCACGATGTCGCCGAAAATCAGCAGGTCGTCGCCTCCCGAGGAGACCCGCACCATCGTATGCCCGGGCGTGTGACCGGGCAGCGCGGCCGCCGTGACTCCGGGTGCGAACTGGGTGCCGTCCTTGCACATCTGCACCTTGCCGGCATCACTGTACGGTTTGATCGAGTTTCTTGCCATGTCGAAGAATACGCGGAATTGCTCAGGCGTCTTGCCGCGCATCTCATCCGACATCCAAAACGCGTATTCGTCGCCGTGGACGTGGACTGTCGCATTCGGAAACAACATGCGCCCATCCGCCCCGATCAGCCCCGGAATGTGATCGGGGTGCATGTGGGTAATGATGACGGCGTCGATCGCGCTCGGGTCGACACCTGCTGCGGCGAGATTTTTCGGCAAGCGTCCGACCGTCGGGGCGAAGGATGCACCACCCCCCGTATCGACGAGGATCAGTTTGCTTCCAGTGTTGATAAGCCAAACGTTGAGCGGAGTCGGAATGGCGTTCTTGTCGGCCACATGGCCATCCTTGAGCAACTTTTCAGTCCCTGCGGGGTCTCCCGTAAACAGGCCAGCCTCCAGCGTGAGTTTGCCGTCGCTCACCACCGTGATCTCGAATGCGCCGAGCTTGTGACGATAGAAGCCTGGTGCCTGCGTGCCTGCGGGGGGCATAGCCATCGATGTTCTCCTGCACTGATGTAGGGCCGCCCTACTGTGCGGCGGGATTTAGGCCTCGGCAAGCCGCAGCCCGATCAGCCGGTCGAGCGCGACCTGATCGGCGAGCAGCGCCGCCGACGGACCGGAATGGACAATACGGCCGCGTTCGATCACCAACGCGGTTTCGGTCAATGACAGCGCGATGTCGGCGTGCTGCTCGACCAGGATGAAGGCGTTGCTGCCCTCGCTCGTCATGCGACGGATGGCGGCCGCAAGTTCCTCAACGATGATCGGCGCAAGACCTTCGAGCGGCTCGTCGAGCAGGAGCAGCGATGGATTGGTCATCAGTGCCCGCGCGATCGCCAGCATCTGCTGCTCGCCGCCGGACAACTGGTTGCCGAAATTACGCCGCCGCTCGGCGAGGCGCGGGAACAGGTCATACACTGCATTGAGTTCCCAGCGCCCGGGACGCGCCGCGACGGTGAGGTTCTCCTCCACTGTCAGCGCCGAGAAAATCTCGCGTTCCTGCGCCACCCAGCCAATGCCGGCGCGGGCGCGACGATGCGGCGGCTGTCGCGTGATGTCGTCGCCGCGCCAGACAATGCGGCCGCGCATGATCTGGGTCATGCCCATGATGGTGAGAATCAGCGTCGACTTGCCGACACCGTTGCGTCCAAGCAACGCAAGGCTGCCGCGCTCCGGGAGATCGAACGTCACGCCGTCAAGGACGACGCCGGCGCCGTAGCCGGCGCGAATGTCGCTGAGCGATAGGAGCGAGTTAGCCATGCGCCGGCACCCGATGCGCTTCGCCGAGATAGACTGCACGAACGCGCTCGTCGGCAGCGATTTCGGCGGGCGTGCCTTCGAGCAGGACGCTGCCGCCGACCAGCACGATAATCTGCGAGGCGAAACGGAACACCAGTTCCATGTCGTGTTCGATGAACAACACGGTAATGTCGCGCGACAGGCCGGAGATCGCCTCGAACAGTTCGCGACTCTCTTCGCGCGGCACGCCCGCGGCCGGCTCGTCGAGCAACAATACTTTCGGCTTGGTGGCCAGCGCCAGCGCGATTTCCAGGAGGCGCTGCTGGCCATAAGCGAGCTCGCGCGTTGGCCGATAGCAGACCGCCCCGAGGGCAAGCCGGGTAAGGATGGCATGCGCCTCCTCGATTTCGTCGCGGTAGGCGATGAGCGGCCGCCACCACGTGCTAGCTACGCGGCGGCGTTCGCACACTGCGAGCGTCACCGATTCGAGCGCGGTCAGATGCGGAAACAGCGAGTTGATCTGATAGGTACGAACGAGACCGCGCCGCACGCGCTCTTCCGGCGGCAGGGCGGTGATGTCCTCGTCGCCGAGAAAAATCTGGCCCGAATCCGGCCGCAACATTCCAGTGATCAGATTTATTAGCGTCGTCTTGCCGGCGCCGTTCGGCCCGATCAGCGCGTAACGCACGCCGGCCGGCAGATCGATCTTGACGTCGGCGGCGACGACGAGCGAGCCGAAGCTCTTGTTGACGCCGCGCGCCGAAAGTGCGGTCCCGCTCACTGACGAACCCTCAGGCGCTTCGCCAACAGTTCCAGCCCGCCGAGGATACCGTTGGGCAGGAACATGACGATCGCAATCAAGAGCAGGCCGATCCAGAAATACCAAAATTGGGGGTTCAGCCCCGAGAACTGGTCACGCGCCACCATATAGACGGCAGCGCCTATCAAGCCGCCGTAAAGCCGGCCGGTGCCGCCGATGATCAGCATGACCAGCACGTCGGCGGAACGCTGAAAGCCGAGCGTTTCAAGCGACACTGTTTCGGTCGTCTGTGTCAGCATCGCTCCGGCGATGCCGGCGATGATGGCGGCGATCGTGTAGATGGTGCGGATGTGCGACAGGATTGGCGCACCGATCGCCGGCATGCGTGCGCCATTCTCGCGGATGCCGCGCAACGCCAGCCCGAACGGCGAATGGATAATGCGCCGCGCCACCAGAAAAATAACGAACAATGCGGCCAGCGCGTACGCATAGGCGGTGTAGCCATAAAGATCGAAATCGAAGATGCCGAGGAGCCTCCAGGTGTGGACGCCCTGTAAGCCGTTGAACCCGCCTGTCAGCCAGTTCGCATCGTTCGCGGCCTCCTGCAGCAGCAGGCAGAAGCCGAGCGTGATCATGATCAACGCGAGATGGCGAAAGCGAGCGATGACGAAACTGGTCACGTAGCCGACGATGCCGGCGACAACACCGGCGGCCACCAGCCCGGTCAGCGGCTCGCCCCAGCCCCATACCGAAATCAGCCCAGCCGTATAGGCGCCGACACCGAAATAGGCGGCGTGACCAAGCGAAACGATGCCGCAGAAGCCGAGGATGAGATCGAGCGAGAGGGCAAATAGCGCCGTAATCGCTACCTGGCTCGCCAGGATCAGATAGTCGGGAGCGATCGCGAACGGCAACAGCGTCGCGAGCCAGAACGCGATCTCGCTCCAACGCCAGCGCGCCTGCGCGTGCAGAAACTCGTGCGGACCGGCCGGCGCGGAAGAAGCGGCGGCGGCAAGCGTCTCGCTGGTCACAGCCTAACGCCTCCCGAACAGGCCGCTCGGCCGCCACATGATCATCACCAGCATGACCAGATAGATCAGGACAGAGCCGAGGGCCGGCACGTAATACTTGCCGGCCATGTCGGCTACGCCGAGCAACATGGCGGCGGCGAGCGATCCGGCGATCGAACCGAGACCGCCGACCGCCACAACGATGAGGACGTAGATCAGGTACGTCAACGCGAACTGTGGGTCGAGCCCCAGCATGGGAAGAGCGAGACCGCCGCCGAGCCCTGCCAGACCGCCGCCGAGCGCAAAGGTGAAGGCGAATAGCCGGTCGACGTCGATGCCCAGTCCGCGCGCCATGCGCTGGTTATTGACCGCGGCGCGGACCTGTGCGCCGAAGCGGGTCGACTCCAGCGTCACCATCAGTATGGCGGTGATCAACCCCGCCACGACGATCAGAAACAGCCGGTAGACCGCGAGATCGATGCCGACGACGTGGTAAGAGCCCTGTAGATAGGACGGCAACTGCATCGGCTGCTGGTCGGTGCCGTAAATGTAGGCCGCCGTCGCAATCGACACGAAGACAATGCCGATCGTCAGCAGGCACTGATTGAGCTCGTTGGAATTGTAGAAACGTCGAAAGAAGATTCGCTCGAGCACGATGCTAGCCGCCGCGCCGGCGACAAATGCCGCCGGCAGCGTGACGAGGAACGGCCAGCCGGCAGCGTTCATCAGCGTGACCGTGATGTAACCGCCGAGCATGGCGAAGCTGCAGTGCGCCAGGTTGACGAAATTCATCATCCCGAGCGTCACCGACAGCCCGACCGACATCAGGAACAGCAGCATCCCGTAGGCAATGCCGTCGAACAACACGCCCAAAGCAGGGAGCATGGAGGCCGCCTACGTGTAACCGGTTATTCGACCCGAACCGTTCACTTCTTCGCGCCGTGTGCCGGGTCCTTGACGTTTGGCACGGCGGCGATCTCGACGTTGAGCAGCTCGTTGCCGACCTTCTCGACGCGGCGGATGTAGACCGTCTGCACGATGTCGCGCGTTTCCGGATCGATCATGATCGGCCCGCGCGGGCTTTCCCAGCTCATGCCTTTGGCCGCGGCAATGAGCGAGTTGCCGTCGGCCTTGCCGCCGGTCTTCGCCAGCGCCGCGTAGATCAGATGAGCGCCGTCATAGCCGCCGATGGAGAAGAAGTCGGGGTTGCGGTGGAAATTGTCGTTATAGGTTTTCACGAATTCCTTGTTCATGGGCGACTGATGATTGTAGTCGTAATCGGACACCGAGATGATGCCGATTGAGATGTCGCCCATGCTCTTGAGTGCTGTCTCCGCGGCAAGCGCATCTTGACCCAAAATCTTGATCTTTTTGGTGTCGATGCCGCGTTCGGCCAACGCCTTGCCGACTGCGGCCGGCTGGGCGCCGCCCGGAATCCAGATGTAGATCGCGTCCGGGCTCTTGTCCTTGGCGGCCTGGATGAAGGACGAGAAATCCGGGTTCGCGACGGGGAAGCGCACCGAGCCCACGACCGTGCCGCCGTTGTCCGTGAAACCCTTCTGGAACCAAGTCTGGGCGTCGATGCCGGGGCCGTAATCGGACACCATCGTATAGACCGACTTGATGCCGTTTTTGGCGGCCCATTGGCCAAGCGTGTAGTTCAACTGCGGGGTGGTCGACGAGGTCCGCGCGATATAGGGCGACTTTTCGGTAATGATCGAAGTCGCCGCGTTCATCACCACCATGAATTTCTTGGCTTGCTTGGAGACGTCCGCGGCCGCGAGCGCATTCGGCGTCAGCGAGAATGCGGCAAGAATGTCGGCGTGATCGCGGACAATTGCCTCCTGAGAAAGCCGCTTGGCGGTATCGGGCGCGATGCCGCCGGTGTCCTTGCGGATGAGTTCGATCTTCTTGCCCGCGACAGTGTCGCCGTGCTGCTTCATCCAGAGCGTGACGCCATGGTCAATCTGCGCGCCGGTATCGGCGAACTGCCCGGAATACTCGTTGATCATTCCGATTTTAACCGAGTCCTGGGCGCTGGCCGATCCGGCGCCAAGAAACGCCAGCGCCACGCCGGCCAATCCACACAATAGCTTTTGCATCGCTCCCTCCCGATTTTCGGAATGCTCGATCCGATTTCAAGCGCCTATCCTCGTTCAGGTCGCGCCGAAGTGCAACGTGCCAAAGCGGCGCAAAACCGCACACGGGAGACCGCTTGGGACGCTGCCCGCCAGCGGTTAACCTTGCTTGACGCAGGGATCGCCTGTTGAATGGGCGGCAGTCCATACAGGGAGAAAACCATGCCAGCGGGCAAGAAATACGAAGCGATCCATGTCGAAAATGAAGGCGGCATCACCTGGCTGATGATCAACCGGCCGGACAAGCGAAACGCCATGAGCCCGCAGGTGCACCTCGAAATGGACGAGGTGCTCGACGAACTGGCCGTCGACCCGGCAACCGAGGTTCTGGTGCTGACCGGTGCGGGCAATCAGGCATTCTCGGCCGGCCAGGACATCAAGCTTTATTTCCGGGCCAACGCAGCCAATCCGGCGGCACGGCACAAGCTGCGCCGCGCGTCCAACAACTGGCGCTGGCAGAAGCTCGCGAACTTCCCAAAGCCGACCATTGCGATGGTCAACGGTTACTGCTTCGGTGGCGCCTTCACCCAGGTCTCCGCGTGCGATATCGCGCTCGCTGCCGACGAAGCCATGTTCGGCCTCTCTGAGGTCAATTGGGGCATCCTGCCGGGCGGCATCGTCTCCTGGAACGTGGCACAGACGATGAATTATCGCGATGCGCTCTACTACGCCATGACCGGCGACTTGTTCGACGGCAAGCAGGCAAAGCAGATGGGATTTATCAATTTCTCCTATCCGAAGGAGCGGCTGCGCGAAGAGACCATCAAGCTCGCCAAGAAGCTGATGGAGAAGAGCCCAGCGGCGTTGCGCTATACCAAGGAAGCGATCCGCGCCGTGCGCTTCATGAACGAGCCGCAGGCCGCCGATTACCTCAACGCCAAGAGCGACGCGCTGCGCTATAACGATCGCGAGAACAGCCGCGAGGAAGGCATGAAGCAGTTCCTGGACGAGAAGAGCTATCGTCCCGGCTACGGCCATTTCAAACGCAAGCGCGCGAGCGCATGATCCCGTAGCCATGGACAGCACCCAGAAGTCGACGGGCACCATCGATGCCGACGAAGTCGCGCACTTTTCGCGGCTCGCCGGCCAATGGTGGGATCCACGCGGTCCATGGGCGACGCTGCACCGGTTCAACCCGGTGCGGCTCGGCTATATCCGCGACCGCACCGCCGCACATTTTGGTCGCGATCCGGCGCGGCTCGACAGCCTGAATGGCCTGCGCATCCTCGACATCGGCTGCGGCGGCGGCGTTCTGTCCGAGCCGCTGTCGCGGCTGGGCGCCACAATGGTCGGCGCCGACCCGGTCGAGGAGAATATCGCCGCGGCGGCGCATCACGCGGGACAGGCAGGTCTCGTCATCGACTATCGCAGCACCACGGCCGAAGCGCTGGTGGAAGCGGGCGAACGCTTCGATGTCGTGCTCGCCATGGAAGTCGTCGAGCATGTCGCCGACGTCAATCTGTTCATCCAGGCAGCCGCCGATCTGGTGAAGCCGGGCGGGTTGCTGTTCATGGCCACGCTCAACCGCACCATGAAAAGCTTCGCGCTCGCCATCGTCGGCGCCGAGTATATTCTGCGCTGGATTCCGCGCGGTACCCACCAATGGGACAAGTTCATTACACCCGACGAGCTTGAACTCGCGCTCGAACAAGCCGGCACGCGCGTTACCGACGAAACCGGCGTGATCTACAATCTGTTTGCCGACCGCTTCCAGCTTTCCACCGACATGGACGCCAATTACATGGTCGTCGCGGAGAAGGCCGCGTGATTCTCGGCGGTTGGCTCTGGGCCGTCTTCACGGTCATCGCGGCGTTCTTCCAGACGCTGCGCAATGCGATGCAGCGCGAGCTTACGGGCACACTCGGCACAGTCGGCGCCACGCATGTAAGGTTTCTGTTCGGCTTCCCGTTCGCACTGGTTTTTTTGCTCGGCCTGATTGCCGGCACGGACGTGCCGCTGCCGCGACCCGGCTGGGCATTCTGGCCCTGGGTCATCACCGGCGCCGTTGCACAGATCGCCGCTACCGCGACCATGCTGATGGCCATGGGCGAACGCTCGTTCGTCGTCACCATCGCCTACATCAAGACCGAACCGATCCAGGTCGCAATCTTCGGACTGATCTTCCTGGGCGACGCGGTGTCGTTGCCGCTCATGACGGCGATCATCGTCGCCACGGCGGGCGTGCTCATCATGTCGACCAAGCCGGGTGGCATGGTGGGCGGCATCAAGCCGACGCTGATCGGCCTGTTTTCGGGCGGGCTGTTTGCCCTGTCGGCAATCGGCTATCGCGGCGCCATTCTCGATCTTCACCTGCGCAATTTCGTCATGGCGGCGACCTTCACGCTGGTCGTCGGCCTGTTCATGCAGGCGGTGGTTCTGTCGCTGTATCTGTGGTTGCGCCAACCTGCAGTGATGACGGCCATCGCGAAATCGTGGAAGCGCTCGCTGTTCGCGGGCTTCATGGGGGCGCTTGCCTCGCAATTCTGGTTTCTTGCCTTCGCGCTCGCCACCGCAGCCAGCGTGCGTACGCTAGCGCTGGTCGAAGTGCTGTTTGCGCAGATCGTCGCGCGTTTCGCCTTCGGCCAGAAGACGACCCCGCGTGAGGCGATCGGCATGGTGCTCGTCGTGGCCGGCGTTGTGCTGCTGATCTTGGAGCACTGACAGTTGTAGGCGCGGCGCCGGTCTCCCGCTAACCAACATTCCAGGTATGTCCACGCTGCGACACCGCCGCACTTACACGCGGCGAAAAAATCTGCGTAAATTCTACATAAACAAGCCGGCACTTCAGCTGGCGGCACGGGAGTGACGGGGCGACGATCACCGCCGCTGGCGGACACTTTAACGACATTGAATGCATGGCGCGCCGGCATCGTCGGCGCGAACTCGCTGGCTCGTCGGCCGGCGGGAGGAGGTCATGCTCTGACTTTGGAAGTTGGAAGGGGCGACAATGCACGGTCCAGTGAAATACGGTTTGCTTGAAACGCAGCAAGGCACGTTTGTCGCGGAGCAGCGGCACAGTACGCGTGTCCGCCAGCGTTACGACAGGCTCGCTCCTTACATCACGCTCATCGACCATCTTTTGGCGATGTCCCTGTTCCGCATCCGCGCGCGGGCGATACGGTCCCTGCCGATTTCGGCGGGCGACACGGCGATCGAACTCGGCTGTGGTACCGGACGGAATTTCCCGCATTTGCGCAACGCGGTTGGCGGTGACGGGCGCGTGGTCGGGGTCGAATTTTCGTCGGGCATGCTTCGCCCGCGCCGTTGATTTCGCGCGGCGCGAACGGCTCGACATTGAACTCGTCAAGGAGGACATCGCCCGTTATCGCGTGCCGGATGCGAATCTCGTCCTGCTCTCGCTCTGCTACCACACGCTCGAATATCCCACGCAGACACTGGCGCGCATCTGGGATTCGCTTAAGCCGGGCGCCTGCCTCGCAATCCTCGACGGCAAACAGCCGAATTTCGCCGAGAAGCTCATTCGCCCGTTCGGCGAGAAGGTGCTGGAGGCGATCTTCATGGGCGACGCCGACCTCAAGCCGTGGGAGAACCTCGCGCGGCTTGGACCGATGCAAATGACGGAATTTGTGTTCGGCGCCTATTACGTGTGTTGGGCGGTCAAGCCCTGACGGTGCACGTACACACCTAAGGCTCTGCGCTTACGCAGAATCCGGTAAACTGTCCAATTCGGCCGCCAAGCGACCGAAACGCTGCGCATTGCTCTTTCGGTCGCCGTCTCAGGCGGCAACAATTGTGCCGGCGCCGAGCATGAGTGTTGAGTCCGAATGTCGAAATCCCTAACTAGTCGACATGGCTCCACCCCTCCTTCAACTCAGAGACGTCGAATTGACCTTCGGCGGCACGCCGCTTCTTTCCGGCGTCGAGCTATCCGTCGCCACCGGCGAGCGGGTTGCTCTCGTTGGCCGCAACGGCTCGGGTAAATCGACCCTGCTCAAAATCGCCGCCGGACACATCACACCCGACCGCGGCACTGTTTTTGTGCAGCCAGGGGCCGTTGTTCGCTATCTGTCGCAGGAGCCTGATTTTTCCGGCTTCTCATCGACGCTTGCGTACGTCGAGGGCGGTCTCGCGGCGAGCGATGACCCCCATCTTGCCCGCTATTTCATCGATCAATTGGGCCTCACCGGCCATGAGGACCCTGCGCATCTTTCCGGCGGCGAGGCGCGCCGCGCTTCGCTGGCATGCGCGCTCGCGCCATCGCCCGACATTCTTCTTCTCGACGAACCGACCAATCACCTGGATCTCGCTGCGATCGAATGGCTGGAGCAAGATCTTAATTCTCGGCGCACGGCCCTGGTGCTCATCAGCCACGACAGGCGCTTTCTTTCCAATCTCTCGCGTTCGACGGTCTGGCTCGATCGCGGATACACGCGGCGGATCGACAGGGGCTTTGCGCATTTCGAAGAATGGCGCGACATGCTGCTGGCCGAGGAGCAGCGTGAACAGCACAAGCTTGATCGCAAGATCGTCGCCGAGGAGCACTGGATGCGCTACGGCGTAACAGGCCGGCGCAAGCGGAACATGCTGCGGGTCGGCAAATTGCAGGCGTTGAGAGAGCAACGCCGCACCTATCGAGCGAGCGCAGGTAACGCCACGATCACGGCCGGATCGGCCGCGCCATCCGGGGCGCAGGTCATCGAGGCCATTGGTATCGGCAAGCGCTACGGCGACCGTCCAATCGTCAGCGACTTCTCGATCCGAATTCAACGTGGCGACCGCATCGGCATCGTCGGACCGAACGGCAGCGGCAAGACAACGCTGATCAGCCTCCTGACCGGCACCTTGCCGTTGGATGCAGGTTCGGTCCGGCTTGGATCGAATCTTGCGATCGCCGCGCTCGATCAGCACCGCGACAGTCTCGATCCGGACATCACCGTCGTCGAGGCATTGACCGGAGGCAACGGCGAGACCGTCGTTGTCAATGGACAGGCCAAGCATGTCGTGAGCTACATGAAGGACTTCCTGTTTACGAGCGAACAGGCCCGCACGCCCCTCGGCAAGCTATCGGGCGGCGAACGCGGCCGTCTCATGCTCGCACAGGTGCTCGCCAAGCCATCAAATCTCCTCATCCTCGATGAGCCGACCAACGATCTCGACATGGAAACCCTGGACGTTCTCGAAGACATGCTCGGCGAATATCCCGGCACGGTCCTTCTCATCAGCCATGATCGCGACTTTCTCGATCGCCTGGTGAATGGCGTCATCGTGCCGGAGGGCAACGGGGTGTGGACCGAATATGCCGGCGGCTATAGCGACATGCTGGCACAACGTGGCGCGCAACCGTTGCGGGTTCAGCCCGAACACGAATCGCAGAAATCGGCACAAAAAGCAGTTCCTGCCACCTCGGAGCCACCGCCCGCGAAGCGGAGGATGAGCTTCAAGGACAAACACGCCCTGGACACGCTGCCCAAAACCATCGCCGCTCTCCAGGCGGAATCCGACACGCTAAGGGTGCGGCTCGACGATCCGGGGTTCTATGCCCGCGACCGCGCCGCCTTTGAAAGAACCACCGCCGCGCTTGGAAAGCTGCAGCAGGACATTGCGGAGGCGGAAGAACAATGGCTGGCGCTGGAGATCCTTCGCGAAGAACTCGCCGGCACCCCTGAGCCGCCGCGGTCTTGATCGCAATCTCCGGAACTGCCACATCCAACCCGCCATGAACATGCCTGTACCGACGCTATCGGGCGCCGAGACCCTTTCGCCTATCGCGACCGAGGTTCGACGGCGCCGCACTTTCGCGATCATCTCCCATCCGGACGCCGGCAAGACCACCTTGACGGAGAAGCTCCTGCTGTTCGGAGGTGCAATCCAGCTCGCCGGGCAGGTCAAGGCCAAACGCGACCGGCGGTCCACGCGCTCGGACTGGATGGCGATCGAACGCGAGCGCGGGATATCCGTCGTTACTTCGGTCATGACCTTCGAATACGGCGGCCGAGTCTTCAATTTGCTCGATACGCCGGGCCACGAGGATTTTTCCGAGGACACCTACCGGACGCTCACTGCGGTCGACTCGGCGGTCATGGTGATCGACGCCGCCAAAGGCATCGAGCCGCGCACCCGCAAGCTTTTCGAGGTGTGCAGGCTGCGCGATATACCGATCGTTACCTTCATCAACAAGATGGACCGGGAAACCCGCGACCCGTTCGATCTGATTGATGAGATCGAGAAGACACTGGCGCTCGACGCGGCGCCGATCACATGGCCGGTCGGGCGTGGGCGCGACTTCGTCGGAACGATCGACGTGGCATCCGGTGGCGTGCGACTGCTCGACGGCGACGCCGGCAGCGCCGGCAGCCTGCGCGAAATGTCGTTGGCCGACATCGCCGCTTTGAACCCCAATCTCGACTTGGCAGCGCTTCGTGGGGAGATCGATCTGGTAACTCACGCCTGCAAGCGGTTCGACGCGCTGGCCTTCGCCGAGGGTCATCTGACTCCGATCTTCTTTGGCAGCGCGCTCAAGAATTTCGGCGTTGGCGATCTGCTGAATGCTCTGGCCGATCTGGCGCCGTCGCCGCGGACACAAACCGCGGACAAACGGGTCGTGTCGGCGACCGAGCCCGGCATGTCGGCGTTTGTTTTCAAGATCCAGGCAAACATGGACCCGAACCATCGCGACCGCATCGCCTTCGTTCGGCTTTGCTCCGGCAAGCTGACGCGCGGCATGAAGGTCAGGCAGACGCGGACCGCAAAGCCGATGAGCCTGCGCGCGCCGCAATTCTTCTTTGCCCAGGATCGAGCGCTCGCCGAGGAGGCCTATGCGGGTGACGTGGTCGGCATCCCCAACCACGGAACGCTGCGCATCGGCGACACCCTGACCGAAGGCGAGGATCTGAACTTTGTCGGCGTACCCAATTTCGCGCCGGAAATCCTGCGCCGCGTTCGCCTGCCCGACGCCATGAAGGCCAAGAAACTCAATCAGGCGCTGCAGGAGTTATCGGAGGAAGGCGTGGCTCAGGTCTTCCGGCCGAGCGACGGCACCACTCTTCTGGTCGGCGTTGTTGGTCCGCTCCAGCTCGATGTCCTCAAGGTCCGGCTTTCCGCCGAATACGGACTGGAAATTGATTGGGCTACGCCGGAATACCAATTTGCGCGATGGATTTCGGCGGATAACCGCAAGAGCCTCGATCGGTTCGTGGCGAGCTATCCGTCATCCATAGCCGAGGATTTCGATGGCGATCCCGTCTTCCTCGCCCGCACCGCCTTCGATCTTGAATATACCGGTGAACACAACAAGGATATCGTGTTCTCGGACGTAAAAGACATTCACCGGCGAAAGCAAACCACGTAAGCGCTCGCGAACAATTCAAAGCGTGAAATTCTGTTCGAACCAACCGCGGACCCGCTTAGGGTCTCAAGCATTATTTGGAGCAAGTCCCCCTTCGCCGACAACCCGGTCCGCATCCCGCAAGGCAACGTAGATTGCGGGAATCACCAGAACTGTCAGGAGGGTAGACGAAGCCAATCCGAACAAAAGGGATATTGCCAGCCCCTGAAAGATCGGGTCGAGCAGTATTGTTGCCGCGCCGATCATGGCAGCGAGCGCGGTCAGCAGAATGGGCTTAAAGCGAACCGCGCCGGCTTCGAGCAGCACCTCGCGCAAAGTTTTTCCTTTGCCACCGCCGTGACGAATAAAATCGACGAGCAGAATCGAGTTGCGTACGATGATGCCGGCGAGCGCAATGAACCCGATCATGGATGTAGCCGTAAAAGGCGCGCCAAACAGCCAATGCCCGAGCATAATGCCGATCAGCGTCAGCGGAATTGGCGTGAGAATGACGAGCGGCAGTTTGAAACTGCCGAATTGCGCCACGACCAGAAAGTAGATGCCAAGCATTGCCACCATGAAGGCGACGCCCATGTCACGAAACGTCACGTAAGTGATCTCCCATTCGCCGTCCCACAAGACGGCGGGTTTGCTTTCATCCGCGGGCTGGCCATGAAAGCGGATAGCCGGCGTACCGAGCGCGCCCCAATCATGGGTCTCAATCCGCCTGCCGACATCGAGGAGTCCGTAGATCGGCGCCTCGTAAGCACCGGCGAGATCTGCCATGATCATGTCGGTGAAGCGGCCATCGCGGCGAAAGATAGTGGGCGAGCCCATTTCGTTGGAAACGTGGACGACATCGCCTAGTTCGACGACCGTCTTGTCGCCGGGCACGCTGTTAGCCGGTATGGGCGTCGACGCCAAGAGTTCGCTCCAGGACAGATCGCGCTTGGGGAGCCCAACCACAATTTCAATCGGATCGCGGCCCTCGCCGCGATACGAATAGCCGACCGTCGTGCCACCAAACAGCGCACGGATCGTGTCGTAAACATCGCGCTGCTCGACGCCGAAGAATTCGAGCCGATCCTGATCGATGGAAATGCGCAGGCGCGGCTGTGGCTTGCCGATCGAATCGTCAATGTCGACGATGTAGGGTATCGAGGCAAAGATTTTCTTCACTTCGGCGGCCACGAGGCGGCGCGTCGTCGAATCCGGCCCGTAGACCTCGGCAAGGAGCGTCGCCAGCACCGGCGGGCCGGGTGGCACTTCGACAACCCGGACGACCGTACCTGGCGGCACGGATACGGACTGCAGTTTCGCACGCAGATCGAGCGCGACAGCATGGCTGGCGCGCCGACGTTCGGAGATGGGCGCCAAGTTAAGATGCAATTCGCCAAGTTCCGGCGCTTCACGGACATAGTAATGGCGAACCAGACCGTTGAAATTGAATGGCGCCGGCGTGCCGGCATAAGTCTCGATGGAACGGATTTCCGGCAGCTGCCGCGCGATGTCGGCGATTGAGAACAGTGTCCTTTCCGTATCTTCGAGCGTCGCCCCACGGGGTAGATCGACCACGACGGACATTTCCGACTTGTTGTCGAACGGCAACAATTTCACGGTGACACTTTTGGTCACAAACAGCATGCAGACCAAAAGCGTCGCCACGCCCACGCCAATAAGAAAAATCCAAGCGGTGCGCCGACTGCGCACCACGGGCGCGGCAAAGCGGCGATAAAGGCGGCCGAGCAAGCCCTCGCCGTGGGCGGCTTCGTGCTCGTGCAACGCGCCGCCTTGGGGATGGAGCTTGAGCATCAGCCAAGGTGCTATCACCATGGCGACGAAGAACGAGAACAACATCGCCGCCGACGCATTGGCCGGGATCGGCGCCATGTAAGGCCCCATCAGGCCCGAAACGAACAACATCGGCAGCAGTGCCGCCACGACCGTGAGCGTGGCCACGACCGTCGGGTTGCCCACCTCGGCTACCGCTTCGATCGCAGCCTTCATTCGCGTGCGTCCATCCTTCATCGCCCAATGCCTGGCGATGTTCTCGACCACAACGATGGCGTCGTCGACCAGGATGCCGATGGAGAAGATCAAGGCAAACAGGCTGACGCGATTGATCGTGTAACCCATTGTTTTGGAGGCGAACAAAGTGAGCAGAATGGTCGTAGGTATGATGACGAGCGTGACCACAGCCTCGCGCCAGCCGATCGCCAGAGCAATCAGCACAACAATCGAGATCGTTGCCAGTGCCAGATGGAACAGAAGCTCGTTGGCCTTATCATTCGCAGTCTGGCCGTAATCGCGCGTGACCGTGACGTTGATGTCGGCGGGAACGAGCCGGCCCTGGACGCTCTTCAACCGCGCCAACAGCTCCTCCGCCACAACGACCGCGTTGGTGCCCGCGCGCTTGGCGAAAGCGACGCTGACCGCGGGCACCCGATGCCAACGATCTCGCGCATCCGGAATTTCCATCCAGACGCGATGCTCCCGCGGGCTCGGGCCGACAACCACCGAGGCGACGTCGCGCAGATAGACCGGACGACTGTCGCGCGTAGCGACGAGGAGAAGACCAATATCGGGAACGCCGATGAGCGTCTGTCCGGCAGTGACGTTACGCATCACATCGTTATCGCGAACGCTGCCGGACTGGAACGAGCGATTGGCGCCTTGTACTTTGTCGACGAGCTGCTGCAGCGTCACGCCGTAAAGCGCGAGCTTCTCCGGATCGGGTTCGACGCGGATCTGCTGCGGACTGCCTCCGGAAATATAAGTCAGGCCGACATTGTCGGTCTTGACCAGTTCGGCCTGCAGTTGTTCGGCAAGCTCGTAGAGATCCTTGTCGGTCCAGCGTGCCGCGGCTCCCTGTGTCGGCGACAGCGTAAGTACGACAACGGCAACATCATTGATGCCACGGCCGACGATCAGAGGCTCCGCGATACCTACCGGAATGCGATCGAGATTCGCGCGAATTTTTTCATGTACGCGCAGGATGGCGTCATCGGCATTGGTGCCGACGAGGAAGCGCGCCGTCACCAGCACACGATCGTCGACCGTCTGGCTGTAGACGTGTTCGACACCGTCGATGCCCTTGATGATCTCCTCAAGCGGCTTGGTCACCAACTCGACCGCGTCCGGAGCCTTAAGCCCATCGGCGTTCACCCGGATGTCCACCATGGGCACGCTGATCTGCGGCTCCTCCTCGCGCGGGATCGTGAGGAGTGCGACCAAGCCGATAGCGAGTGCCGCCAGGAGGAACAGCGGCGTCAGCGGCGAGCGAATCGTCGCTTGTGTGAGACGCCCCGACAGTCCGAGTTTCACGGCCGCACCAGAACATCGCCAGGGCGCAGGCCGGAGAGAATTTCCAGCGCGTCCGGCATGCCCGGCCGCGGTAATTCGCGCCCACGTTGGACCGGGACGTCGATCACGGTCTGAGTGTCCTTGCGCACACGTGCGTAATCGATGCCAAAACGCGTACTGACGAATGATCCTGGCACGATGATGCTTGTGCGCTCGCCGGCGGAAACCCACACGCGGATGCGCTGGTCGACGAAATAGTCGCCGAGACCCACGACGGCCGCGTCGGCAACGACCCGGCCATCCTCGATCGTTGGATAGACGAGCCGGATCGTTCCGAACTGGAAGCCGCTTTTGCCGATATCTTCGCCGTCGATCCGAACTGGATCACCCGCCTTGAGAAAACGGGCATGGCGTTCGGGTACGCGCAAGCGCAGCACAAAATTCTGTTCGGCTATGGTCGCGACCGGCTCGCCTGCCAAGATGACAGTACCGCTAGTGACGGGCACGGTCAGGACACGCCCCGTGGTCGGCGCCAGAATCTTGCCTTCGGCGACCTGCTGCTCCACCACCGAGCGCTCGGCGATGCGGGACTTCAAGGCGTTTGTTGCGACATCGAAGGCAGTTTGCGCCGCGTCGAGGACCGCCTTTGCGGCCGTTCCATGCGCAAATAGATCCTTTTGCCGGTCGAGATCGGTCTTGGCTTTGTCAAGTTGCGCCTGAAGGCCGGAAATTTGTGCGTCGAGGGATTTGAGCTGCAATGCGAGCTTGTCGTCGACAACCGTCGCGACGACCTGGCCGCGCTCGACATGATCGCCCTGCCGCACGGCAAGCTCTTCGACCGTGCCACCGATGCGCGCCCGCGCCGGCTCGATATTGGCGGCTTCCACCGTCGCGAAGACAGCCTTCTCGTCGGCGCTCCGTTGGGACGCGACGGTGAAAGTCTCCTCAGCGAATGCGTGCTGTGCCAGCAGCGCCAGCATCGCCGCCACCGCAATACCGGAACGCATAAGCAGTCTTCCTCACTTCATTTGATGCGACGTAGAATCTGGTTGGCCCGGCGCGGCGGCGGCGTCATTGATTTGGCGCAACGGTGCGGCGCCGCGCGGCGCGCTCCGGCTTGCGCCGATCTTGCGATGCGCAAGCGGCCGCCGGAGCGCAGTAAATCCGATAGAGAGTGCGGACGATTTCTCGCGCCTGTGGGCTGCCGATCGAGTACCAAATCGTTTGTCCATCGCGACGCGCAGTCACGATCCCGTCCTTGCGCAGCAAGGCAAGATGCTGGGAGACAGTGGAATCGCGGATTTCTAGCAGGGCGGCAAGTTCGCCAACCGACCGCTCCTGCTCAGTCAGCTGGCACAGGATTATCAAGCGGTGCCGGTTCGCCAGCGCCTTCAACAGGCCCGTCGCCTCATCGGCGGCGGTCAGCATGTCTGCCATTTGTATTTTCATACTTGCGTATATACGAATATTCGAATATATTGTCAATGCTCGGTTGAGCTCAAGCAGCCGCTTGGGCGGAGTCGCCAGCGCCAAGGCTGGCGGCTCGACAATCCACGGAGGTTGCCATGAACGTCGATCGCGCCGTCTTCGCGTTTGCCGGGAGCATGCTGCTCCTCAGTCTTGCACTGGCATGGCTGGTCAGCCCCTACTGGTTGATTCTGACGCTCTTTGTCGGGGCCAATTTATTTCAGTCGGCATTTACTGGATTTTGCCCGGCCGCCATCGTCTTTCGCAGGCTCGGTTTGAAGGATGGCCCGGCATTCAAATCGCCGCTTGGCAAGGCCTGAGCCGGATCAAGCCTCCCGTTCCTCGCTTTTGAGGTGGATCCATGCAGACGATCGGCCTGTTTGGTGCTGTCTAAAAAATCACAAAGGAGAATGCGCGGAGCCTGCCGGCTTTCAGGACCTCGCAACGGCTCGAAAATTAGAGCAGGAATAAGTGGCTCACATCGTTGTGCTCGGCGGCGGCATCGGTGGAGTTTCGGCCGCTTACGAGGTCAAACAAGCAATTCGCAGGGAAGATCGCGTCACACTTGGGCCTCAAGCGGACGCTGGGTCCACGTCGCGAAGGTGGCGTTCGAAAAATATTTTTTGCGCAAGGTACGCACCGGCACAACCGAGCCGTATTACGAAAAGGCAATCATGAAATTTCTCTTATATCGGCAAGGTCAAGAGGCCAGCCGCGTAACGTGCCGAGAATGGAACAAACTGTGGGCCTCTCAAGACGGCCAATTCGCCGCTCGGCTTCCAAATCGCCAACCTAGTTGTATTCGTCCGGCAGGATCGGCAACGGATGAAATTCGATGCCTTCCTCGTGCAACTCCTTGGCGTCGTCCGGTGAGGCTTCGCCATAGATCGAGCGGTGCTCGATCTCGCCGTAATGCATCTTGCGCGCTTCTTCCGGAAACCTGGCGCCGACGTAATTGGCGTTTTTGGTCACGTGGTCGCGCAGCTCTTTCAGCTTCTGCCGCAGCTCACGTTCCTGTGGCGACATCATCGCCACGGCGGTCTTGCCGGTTGCGATCTGCGGCATCGGACCGGGCGCGACGTTTGGCGGGGGAGACGGCGATACGGGCGCCGGCAGTTGCGGCGGCTCAATATCGGCTGCGTCGGTGCGCCCCAACCGTGGCGCCATGATCGCCTTTTCGACTTTGGCGGAGCCGCAAACCGGACAACTCACAAGCCCGCGTTTCTTCTGCTTGTCGAATGCGGCAGAGTTGGCAAACCAGCTTTCGAAGTCGTGGCCTTTAGCGCAGTGAAGCGTGTAGCGGATCATTTACGGTACTCTTACAACATGCAGATGCGTCGGTTCGGCCATCGGCTCGACCAGTTCAAAACGCCGGCCGTGATTGAGCGACGGAATCTTGGCGCGCGCCGCCGCGACTTCGGCCGGATCGATCTCGGCCATCACCACGCCCGGCTCGGTACCGCCTTCGGCGAGGATGCGGCCCCACGGGTCGATAATCAGCGAATGGCCGAACGTCTCGCGGCCGCTCTCATGCCTGCCGCCCTGCGCCGCCGCAAACACGAAGCAGCCGTTCTCGATGGCGCGCGCGCGCAGCAGCACGTGCCAGTGGGCCTCGCCGGTCTGTTTCGTGAACGCCGACGGGATCGCTAAGAACGACGCGCCGGCCTCGGCCAGCGCGCGATAGAGCGCGGGAAAGCGCAGGTCATAGCATACCGTCATGCCGAGGCGGCCCCACGGCAGGTCGGCAACCACGGCCAGTTCACCGGCCCGATAGGTATTAGATTCGCGATAGCTCTCGCCGCCAGCCAGATCGACGTCGAACATATGGATCTTGTCGTAGCGCGCGGCGATGTCGCCCTTGCGGTCGATCAGGAAAGAGCGGTTCACCGCCTTCTCGTGCGAAGCCTTGATGGCGAGCGAGCCGATATGGATGTAGATCGAAAGCTTCCGCGCAACCTCGCGCAATGTCGCCAGCGTCGGATCGTTGTCGTCGCTCACGATATTGGCCAGCAGGCGGTCGCGCTTGCTTTCAAGCAGGTTGGTCATTTCCGGCGTCTGCACGTAGTCGGCACCGGCGTGCTTGGCCTGGTCGATCGCCGCCAGCACGGCATCGAGATTGGCCTGCGGGTCGAGACCCGAGCGCATGGCGATCAGGCCGACTTTGAAGGTTGAGCTCTTGCTGCCGCTCATGCGGACGCTTCCTTCGACTGGTCCTTTATCTTCGCCAGCAGGGGATCGAGCTTGCCTGCCTCATCGAGCGCATAAAGATCATCGCAGCCGCCGACATGCGTTCCGCCGATGAAAATCTGCGGGAATGTGCTGCGCCCATCGGCACGCTCGATCATTTCCTTCCGTACCTCTCGATCGCCACTGGCATCGATCTCCTGGAAGGTGACGCCCTTGCGGGTCAACAGCTCCTTGGCATCGGCGCAGTAGGGACAGTAACGGATCGTATAGATGTCGATGTCGGCCATGATGAGAGGTATTTCTATCGATTTGTTTATATGGAAGTTCGGGCCGGATCGGCAACCCGGGCAAAAACCAGCACATCCACGTTGGCGGCGCCGGCGCGCAGCAACGCCCGCGCGCAACCCTCGACCGTGGCGCCCGAGGTCAGCACGTCGTCGACCAGCACCAGCCGCCGCCGGAGAACCGCAGCCTTGCCCTCCTCGGGTACCTTGAAAGCCCCCTGGACATTGGTGGCGCGCTCGGCGCGGGTCAGGCCGACCTGCTGGACGGTAGCCTTGACCCGTTTAAGGGCGCCGGCCGCGATCGGCACGCCGCTCTCGGCCGAGACGGCCGCCGCCAACATGGCTGACTGGTTGAAGCGCCGGCGCCATTGCCGTCCCCAGTGCAGCGGCACCGGAACGAGCCCGTCGGCTTCAGCGAGCAGGTCACGGCCGGCACGGCCGATCCAGCGTCCCATCATTGGCGCCAGATCGAGCCGGTCGCCATATTTAAGCGCGTGCACCAGCGCGCGCGAAATGTCGTCGAAGCGCACCGCCGCGCGCGCCCGGTTGTAGGCTGGCGGGCTCGCGATCGCCTCCATCGACAGCACGCCGGGGCCGGGATCGAATGCAAACGGAATGCCGAGCCGCTCGCAATAAGGCCGCGTGATGAAGGACAGTCTCGACCAGCACGACGGGCACAGCCCCTTGCCATCGACCGGCACCCGGCAGGCCGCACACAGCGGCGGCAACGCGACGTCGAGCGTTGCCCGTAACAGGCCGCGCGCCGCCGCGGCGGCTCGCCTGATGGGCCCAGGAACGGCGATGGTGATCGTCACGGCCATGAGGCAAGCGTATCGCCCTGCCTGCGCGTTGTCATTCGGGATGACAGGCCTTTTGCGGTGCGCTTTGCCTTTTGCGGTGCAGCTTTGCTTCGCACCTCGCGGCGGATGTGAGAAAATTGCCCGATGACCGATAGCCCGCTGATTTTTGACCGCGCGCTGGTGCGAGCGCGACGCAAACGCGCGGCGCTGCTTGGGCCTGCGACATTTCTGCTCGACCGCGTCGCCGAAGATCTCGCCGAGCGGCTCACCGCGGTGCTGCGCCGCTTCGAGCTCGCGGCCGACATCGGCACGCCCGGCGAAGCCGTGCGTGCCGCGCTCACCCGGCTCGGCTCGGTCGATACCATTGTGGCCGCGGACGCGGTGCTTGAAGCCCGCGCGCCGGATATAGGCAAGATCGCAAACCTCGTCGCCGCCGATGAAGAGGCACTGCCGTTTCGCGATGCCTCGCTCGATCTCGCCGTCTCGGCGCTGGCGCTGCAATTCGTCAACGACCTGCCTGGCGCGCTGATACAAATCCGCCGCGCGCTCAAGCCGGATGGATTGTTTCTCGCCGCCCTGGTCGGCGGCGACACCTTGACGGAGCTGCGTCAGGCTTTTGCGGCAGCCGAAAGCGACGTCGAGGGCGGCGCTTCGCCGCGCGTCGCGCCGTTCGCCGATGTCCGCGCGCTTGGCGACCTGTTGCAGCGCGCAGGCTTTGCGCTGCCGGTCACCGACAGCGACCGCTATACCTTGCGCTACGAGTCAGCATTCGCGCTGATGGCCGAGTTGCGGCGCATGGGCGCAACCAATGCGCTGGTGGCCCGCCGCCGCACGCCGCTGCGCCGCGCGACGCTCCTGCGCATGGCCGAAATCTATCGGGAGCGCTTCGCCGACTCCGACGGCCGCGTGCGTGCGACGTTCGAGATTGTCTGGCTGTCGGGCTGGGCGCCGCATCCGGACCAGCAGCGGCCGCTCAAACCGGGCTCGGCGCAGGCGCGGCTCGCCGACGTATTAGGGGTGCGGGAGATTTCGGCGGGCGAGAAAAGCGGACGTTAGCGATCACTGCATCGCGGTGGCGACGCTGGAATAGAGACCTTTGACGCTCGTGCCGAGACTCACGATGGTGCTGGCGATGGCGACCGCGATGCCGGAAGCGATCATGGCGTATTCGATAGCCGTGGCGCCGCTCTGGTCGCGCAGGAAGCGCCGGACTGCGACGCCCATCAACTGGCGAGTAAAACTGAACATGGCCTGTCGCCCCTCTGGCTTTTGTTCACAACAGCGTCGTCAGGTGCGAGATCAATGGTTCGTCGGCAGGAGGCATCGGATAGTTACGCAACTCGAGCGGTCGCACCCATTTGAGCTGTTGCTTTTCCCGGCCCTGGACGAACCCTTCCCATCGCCGGCAGACGTAGAGCGGCATGAGCAGGTGAAAGTCGGGATAAACGTGGCTCGCGAATGTAAGCGGTGCGAGGCACTCCTCCTTGACGACGATTCCCAGTTCCTCGTTGAGCTCGCGAATCAAGCTTTCTTCCGGCCGCTCGCCCGCCTCCACCTTGCCGCCGGGAAATTCCCAGAGCCCCGCCATCACCTTTCCCTCGGGCCGCTGTGCAATCAGCACGCGGCCGTCGGAATCGATGAGCGCGCAGGCGGCAACAAGGACAGTTTTGACGCTCACGACCTGCACTCAGCCTAAACAAGGGGTGGTAAAGGCAATTTCAACCCGATCAGAGAGTTTCCGTCATTCGGCGTCACGGTTAACTCGCAGTTACCGATCATAGCTGCACGCCGCGCGTCAATTCCAGGACAGCATCCGCGAAAGCGCGCGGCGCCTCCTGCGGCGGGTTGTGACCGATCCTTGGGCAGCAGGCGGCGCTGGTATGGCCCGGTGAAGAAGGCCGCATGCGGATCCGACAGCCTGCGCCGGCGCAACGCCGTCGGCCTCGCCCTGCAGCGCAATCGTCGGCACGGCAATCTTCGGCCGGGCGGCGAGTTTTTGCTCGATCGGCTCCAGCGCCGGATCGCCCTGCGCATAGCCGAAGCGATGGCGATAGGACTGAATCGTCACGTCGACGAAATCGGGATTGTCGAACGAGGACGCGCTGGCCTCGAACGTGGCGTCGTCGAACGCCCAGTGCGGCGACCATATCTGCCAGATGTAGCGCGCCAGCGCGCGCCGGTTCTGCGTCAGGCCGGCGCGGCCGCGCTCGGTGTGAAAATAATACTGATACCAGAAGCGGTGCTCCTGCGCGGGCGCGACCGGCTTCACCGAGCCGGCGATGTCCTGGATGTTGTAGCCGTTGACGGTGACGAGGCCGTGCACGCGCTCCGGCCACAAGGCCGCGACGATGCAGGCCGCGCGTCCGCCCCAATCGTAGCCGGCAAGCACCGCGCGCTCGATGCCAAGCGCATCCATCAACTCGCGCTGGTCGTTGCCGAGCGCCGCCTGCTGGCCCGAGCGTGGTGTTTGCGCTGACAAGAACCGCGTCGCGCCAAATCCGCGCAGATACGGCACGATGATGCGGCAGCCCGCGGCCGCGAGCGGCGGCACGACCTCGTCAAAGCAGCGCGGATCGTACGGCCAGCCGTGCAACAGAAACACCGGCAAGCCGCTCGACAGACCGCTCTCCTCGTACGCGATCTCCAGCGTCGGCGTGCGGACGTGTTTGAGGGGCGCGCTCATGTTTGCAGATGTCCTTGCAAACTACTCCGCCTTGATGCCGGCGTCGCGAATGACCTTGCCCCATTTTGCCGTTTCGTTGGCGATCAGCTTGCCGAAATCGGCCGGCGAGCCGGCAAGCACCATGCCGCCCATGTCGGCGATCCGCGCCTTGACGGTCGCGTCGGCAAGGCCCGCATTGACCGCCTGATTGAGCTTGTCGACGATCGCGGCCGGCGTGCCTTTCGGCGCCGCGATGCCGAACCACGAGCTTGCCTCGTAGCCCGGCACGAACTGGCTGACGCTCGGAATGCCCGGCAACGCTTCCGACGTCTGCACCGTGGTGACGCCGAGCGGCCGCAGTTTTCCCGCGCGGATATGGCCGATCGACGCCGTCATGGTGGCGAATCCGACCTGCACCTGGCCGGCGATCAGATCTGCCATGGCGGGCCCGTCGCCGCGATACGGCACGTGCTGCAGATGCAGGCCCGTCATCCGGTTGAACAGTTCTCCCGCCAGATGGCTCGCCGTGCCGATGCCGGCCGAGGCGTAGCTGAGCGGATGGGTCTTGGCGTAGGCGATGAATTCCGGAACGGTCTTCACCGGCACCGACGGATTGACTTCGAGCACGTTGGGCACGCGAACGACGCCCGCCACCGGCGTGGTGTCGCGGATGAAATCGAAGGTGAGCTTCGGATAAAGCGCCGCATTGGCGGCGACCGCCGGCGGCACCATGAGCAGCGTGTAACCGTCGGGCGATGCCTTGACGACGGCTTCGGCGCCGATGTTGCCGCCGGCGCCCGGCCGGTTCTCGACGATGAACTGCTTGCCGAGCTTTTGCGACAGCCACTGCCCCATCAGCCGCGCCAGGATGTCGGTCGTACTGCCGGGCGCGAAGCCGACGATGAGGCGCACCGGATGCGCCGGATAGTCGTCCGCCCACGCCAGGGACGAATCGAACGACGAAAGGGCCGGCAGCACCGCAGTGCTGGCGGCCAGACGAACGAAATGCCGGCGCGAAAGCTTCATCTCGATTTCCCCCAGTGTTACGCCGCCTGCCGCACGATGCAGCAAGCGGTCATTTTGTTGTTTGCTGTCGTCGCTCCTAGGAGCGGTAGTCGCCGTTAATCGCTACGTACTCCTTGGTGAGATCGCAAGTCAGCACACGGTCGCGCCCCTTGCCGAGGCCGATCGCGACTTTCAGTGTGATTTCCGGCTTCTTCATCGCCGCCGAAACCGCGGCCTCGTCATAGCCCGGATCGCGCTCGCCCTTGTGGGCGACGCGAATGCCGTTGAACCAGATCGACAGCCGGTCACGATCGGCCGGCTCGCCGGCCTTGCCGACCGCCATGACGACGCGGCCCCAATTGGCGTCCTCGCCGGCGATCGCGGTCTTGACCAGCGGCGAGTTGGCGATCGAGCGCGCGATGCGCCGCGCCGACGTCCGCGACTTCGCACCGTCGACGACGATTTCGACCAGCTTGCGCGCGCCCTCGCCGTCGCGCGCCACCTGTTCGGACAGATCGGCGAGCACGGCATTGAAGCCTTTGCGAAATGCGGCGAGCCGCGCATCGCTGGCGCTCGCGATCTTGGCGACGCCGCGCGACGCGGCGGCGCCGGTTGCGAACACCAGAAGCGTATCGGAGGTCGAGGTGTCGCCGTCGATCGTGACCGCGTTGAACGTATCCTCGACGCCCTCGCGCAGCAGCTTGCGCAACACCGCCGGCGCGATCGGCGCGTCGGTGAAGACGAACGACAGCATGGTGCCCATGTCGGGCGCGATCATGCCGGCGCCCTTGGCGATGCCGCAGATCGTCACCGCGGTGCCGCCGAGCCTGACCATGGCGGCCGCGCCTTTGGGAAACGTATCGGTGGTCATGATCGCCTTGGCGGCCGCTTCCCAGCCGCCGGGCGCCGCATCGGCGACAAGCCGCGCCATCACGCCTTCGAATTTCGTGGCGTCGAGCGGCTCGCCGATCACGCCGGTGGAGGCGAGAAACACCTTGTCGGCCTTGCAGCCGGTCGCCTTGGCGGCGATGGCCGCGGTCAGTTCGGTCGCCACGCGTCCGGTCTTGCCGGTAAACGCGTTGGCGTTGCCCGAATTGACGACCAGCGCTGCGGCGCTGCCGCCCTTGATGTGCGCGCGGCACCAATCGACCGGCGCCGACGGGCATTTCGACTGGGTGAAGACCCCCGCCACCGCCGTGCCCGGATCGAGCAGCGCGAGCAGCACGTCGGTGCGTCCCGCATAGCGGATCCCTGCGGCCGCCGTCGCAAAGCGCACGCCGGCGACCGGCGGCATTTCGGGAAACGATGCAGGCGCGAGGGGGGAAATGGCGGTCATGGCTGCTCTTCACTGCGAGGCGGCGCGATGCTTGGCGCGGGCGCCCTGAGATACTTGGATATCGTTCCCGGTGCCAGACCCGATTGCGCGCGGCGCCGGGGCCAAGCGCTTCCGTTCTCGCGGTGCGTTTTTTGTTCGCACCCGAGTTCTGCGGCACGCCATTGCCAAAAACGACGCCGCTAAGTCCGACCTTCGTCGGATGAACCGCGGCCGTGGAAGGTCCGGATCATCACGATCGGATGCGGCGCAAGACCGGCAGCAAATCTTTTAGACTCGCTTCCGGCAATCAAAGGAAGCAGAACGCCGACAGACGCGGGTATCCCTGCTTCACCTTGCGGCGAAGCGCGCACCCTGCGCAGGGCGCGCTCGCCTGTCGGCGTTCCACTGCGGCTCTCCCCTTGGGACTCACGCATCCCAAGGTGCATTCCCGGACCAGGCTTCGCGGAGCAAACGCCTAGGTGGCGGGGGTCTCCCGCCGGCGCTTGCCCCGGTTACAGCGAGCACCTCGCATGCCGGTCGTAATGCCGGCAGGCATGATGTCCGAGCCGCCCGAGTGCAGTGGCGACGAAACCTCTGCGCGCGGGCACCGCGTCCCGCTCCCCGCCAGCCGTCGTCACCGGCTGACGTCCTTTTACGAAGGAGCGAGAGGCCGGCGCTTTTATTCCTAACGCGCACACAGTCAAGCCGAATCATCGCGGGATTCCGATCTATCTGATCCCGCTCACTTTTTGCTGCGGACTTTTTGGGCGCCTCAGGCGCACCAGGTCATTTCATGAAATTCACTGACGATGATTCTCAGATGATTCTCAAAAGAAGCGACCCGTTGCGCCACAACGCTCCATCGAAAAGGTGAGAACCTTCACCGCACGATCAATGCCGGCACCGTGCATCGCGTCAGCACTTCATACGCCTGGCTTCCCAGCAGGAGGCGCGGCAGGCCGCGCCGGCCATGCGACGCCAGCACGACGAGATCGCAGCCTTTGTCGCGCGCCGTCGCGATGATGCCTTCCGCCGGATATTGATCTTTCACGTGAACCCCTTCAGCCCGCACGCCGCAAGCTTCCGCCTGCTTCAGGGCGCCATCGAGGATGCCTTTTGCGGTACCGGCAGCGGTCGCTTCAAACTGACCGACCGGGTCGGGGCGATGCTCACGCGCCTGCTGGGCCATTTCGAACGCCGACCATGGCTCTGTCACCGTCACGATGCTGACGCTTGCGTTGCTGCATTTTGCAATGGCAACGCCATGTTCAATCGCTTTATTCGCCAATTCGGAGCCGTCCGTGGCGATCAAAACATGCTTGTACATCAGACAACCTCTCAGCGATGCGGAGAGGCACTGTCGCCGATTCCGGGGAAAGACGCTTTGTTCTAGGTCAAATTGTGAGGAGCACGATTTTGCTTCGTCCGCGAGGGCGCGCTGCCTGCTCTCTCAACAAGTGGAGAAACGAACTACGGCTCGAGCGCCCTTAGCGATCGTTCTCGATCATCCAATTGTAACCGGCGCTACCGCCGCCGGTCAGCGCCGGATTATAGCGCCCTCCATCGGGAGTGCGCGGGAACATGCCGAACGCTCCGCGGCCGATGGGGGCACCGGACGCTGCGTAGTCATACGCACCGCTTCCCGCCCAGGCGCCTTGCGCGAGCGCTGGCGAAGCAATGCTTGCGGCGATCAAACCCGCCAAGGCGGCAACTTTCCACGTATTGGTCATGATATTTCTCCTGGTCCGCGACGCAGTCAAAGCACTCTGCTTTGCCGTCCGCTGTCCGGGAGATGTGCACGTCAGCTATCCACCTTAATGGGGCCGCCGTTGAAAGGATCATTCAGCCGCTTCGAATGCTCGCCGGTCTCTTAGAGTTGCGCTTTGTATCCATGTGAGGCCCAAATCATTTACCTTCACATCTGAAATCCCTCTCTGCTTGGGGTTCCGTAACGCGCTGGATCCAATGAATTGCCGCAAAGGCGTTTTGGAGCACCCCATGCAGCCTATCGGCTCGATATTGGTCCGGCCAGTCGCCGGAATCTTCCCGTCAGGGGATCATGCGCATCTGGCGGACAAGCTGTCAGGACCGCTGTTGCGGTCGGGCAGTTTCGACCTGAGCAAGTTCACCAAGCCCTATAATCTGCGCTACGCCGCGGATCTTCCGGATGCGGTCGCGCTATGCCGCACAACCGAGGATGTGGCATCGGCGATCGTCTGGTGCCGGGAGAACAGCTTTCCGCTCGTCGTGCAGTCGGGCGGGCATTCTTACGCGGGCTTTTCGATGCGCCGGCATGGCCTGAGCCTCAATCTCATGCTGATGCGGGAAGCGGCTTACAGCAACGGCACCGTCAAAGTCGGCGGCGGCGTGCGCAATCAGGCGCTCTATGCGCTGCTGGCACAGCGCAATCTTGCCACGACGCACGGCCGCTGCCCCAGCGTCGGAGCCTCGGGCTTCCTGCTCGGCGGCGGCATCGGCTTCAACATGCGTGCTTATGGCATTGCGAGTGATCAACTGGTTGCGAGCGAGATTGTGACGGCGGACGGCAAGATCAGGACAATTAATGGCGCCGCAGACAAGGACGAAGCGGACCTGTTCTGGGCGTGCCGCGGCGGCGGCGGCGGCAATTTCGGGGTCAACACCTCGTTCACCCTCACGCCGTTCGAAGCCCGTCCGGTGACGGCCTTTGACCTGACCTGGAACGCCCCGAATCCAAAACGCGTATTCGCCGCCTTGATGAAAGCGCTCGATGCCGGCCCTGTCGGGCTTGGCACACGGGTATCGCTCAAAGCACCAAGTCCAAAGGCGCGGGCGCATGGCGCGGCCGTCACGATCAGCTTGCTTGGCCAACTTCATGACGGTTCGGCAAAGACGCTCGACCAGATCCTCGCCAATGTTTACGCCGAGAGCAAACCGCAGCAAAAGATGATCTGGGATCAGGCGAATTATTGGGATGCACAACGGCTCCTCGAAGAGGACGATGTCCCGATCTACTTTCAGGAGCGTTCGGCCTTCCTCGAATCCAATCTCACGGACGAAGCCATCGATCTGGCGTTTCGATACCTGCATTCATGGCCGGGAACGAGCGAGAGCGCGGACCTGCAATTCTTCCAGACCGGCGGCAAAATGAATGAGCCGGCCGCCGATGCGACCGCGTTCGTCCATCGCAATAGCCGATGGCTGCTCGATGTCGGATTGAATTGGAACGCCGCGGACAGTGACGATGTGGTGGGCCGCAATCGCCACTGGCAAGACCGGTTCTATGAAGCGATGCGGCAATTCTGTACCGGCGCCTACCAGAATTTCGCCGATCCATCGCTGCGTGATTGGCGCGCAAGTTACTATGGGGCGAACCTGGCGCGGCTCCAGCGCATCAAGCACGCGGTCGATCCCGATCGTTTGTTCGATTTTCCGCAAGCGCTTTAGCCGGCCATGCCGATCACGAAGCACTAGCCGTTATCGGGGCCGGAATGCCCGAGCGATTGAACTCGATGCCGGCCAGATAAGTGTGCAACGCCGCCACCACCTGGGCGCCTTCGCCGACCGCCGCGGCGACACGCTTCACGGAAGTTGCGCGCACGTCGCCGATCGCAAACACGCCGCGGCGCGTAGTCTCCAGCGGATGCCGTGCACCGCTTGCGTCGGCCCCGGTAATGACGAAGCCTTTCGCATCAACGGCGATCCCGGACCCTTTCAGCCAATCGGTGTTTGGATCGGCGCCGATGAACAGAAACAGGTGATTGATCGGGCGCCGCACTTCCTCGCCGCTGCCGCGGAGCTTCCAGCGCACGGCACTCAGAAAGCCATCGCGGCCTTCGAGAGCGCTGATCGTCGCGCCGGTCATCACTTCGACGTTGGGCAGGCCGCGGATACGGTCCACCAGATAACGTGACATCGTCTCCGCAAGATCGGAGCGGCGGACCAGCATCGACACTTTCGCGCCCTGGCTTGCAAGATACACCACCGCTTGACCGGCGGAGTTGCCGGCGCCGACCAGCGCGACCTCGCGATCGGAACACAGTGTGGCTTCGAACGGCGACGCCCAGTAATGGACGGATGACGCTTCGAACGTATCGAGATTGGCGACGTCAAGCCGCCGATAGCGTACGCCGCTCGCGAGCACGACCGCACGGGCGTTGACGCACTCGCGGTCTTTCAGGCTGAGCCTGAATGTTCCGTCCGCGCCGTCCGCGGCGAGGCTCGTCACCTCGTCGGGAATTGCCATCTCGGCTCCGAATTTCTGCGCCTGATTGTAGGCGCGCGCCATCAGCGCCATGCCGGTGATCCCGGTCGGGAAGCCGAGATAGTTCTCGATCCTGGCCGACGCGCCCGCTTGCCCGCCAAAGGCGCGACAATCGAGCACGAGTACCGAGAGGCCTTCCGACGCCGCATAGACCGCGGTGGCAAGGCCCGCCGGCCCGGCGCCGACGATCGCCACGTCATAGACGCGATCCGGATCGATCGGCCGGACCAGGCCGAGGCAGCGCGCCAGTTCGTCCTCGCCGGGATTGCGCAGCATCTGTCCGCCCGGACACAGCACGATCGGCAACTCTGCCGGATCGATGTGAAAGCGCTCGATCAGCGCTTTTGCCGGCGCGTCGGTTTCCGGGTTGAGCAACTGGAACGGATGAGCGTTGCGGCGCAGAAAGCCCTCGAGCCGCAACACGTCGCCGTTTTCGGCGCGGCCGAGAATCACGGTCGCGCTCGTGCCGGCCTGCAGGTGCGCCATACGCCGGAGGATCAACGCGCGCATGATGCGCTCGCCGAGATCGGCTTCCGCGACCATCAGCGCCCGCAAACGGTCGGGCGGGATGATGAGTGCTTCGACGGGTTCTTCCGCCACCGCATCCGCCAGCGCCGGCCGGCCCGCGAGTTGCGCCAGTTCGCCCAGAAAATCGCCGCGGCTGTGCCTGACGAACGGCGCGTGGGTGCCGAAATGGTCGTGCGCACTGACTGCAATCGTCCCGGCAAGCACAACGACAAGACCCGGCGCGACCTCGCCGGCATTCGTGATCCGTTCGCCGGCCGCAAACGAGGCAATCGTGCCGAACTGGCGCACCCGTTCGATGTCGGGCTCATCCAGGCGCGGAAATATCTGATCGCGCCGCTGTTCGATATTGAATCGCGATGGTTGCGCCATGATCGCTCCGCCGGACACCGGGATACCGTACCGAACGCGCAAGCTTGGCGTATGGAGGCCCCGGCGTCAAAAATTGCAGCAGGAACGGAAAATTACCGCAAGAAACGCCAAGCTGTCAGTCCAGCCGGCCGTGCGCAAGATGTTGCCGATGACATTCAGCTATTGGGCCGCGGTAACGAGTTCGGCATCAAACGGAATCGTATGGACTATCGCTCCACTCTCGTCCAACACGTGCAAAATCGCGCCGGGCGGGTGATAGCCGTCCTGTTTCAGTTCATCGACCACGCGGCGGCCGTGCTCTTTCGCGGTATTGGGACCCGCCAGGATCATGCCGTCCGGGTCGAGGTGTTCGTGATCCTGTGCGCGGACTACGAAATAATATCGTGGAAGTTTCATGGACGCCTGATGGGCCGGCGTCACAATTTCTGCATTGCTCTAAATCAAAATATTTCAAATTTCCGACCTTGGCCGATGCTCCGATCGAAAAGCGGGGCGGCCAAGGTCGTAACCAAATAGGTGCCTAGGAGCTATCCGGTTCGGCCATGACCGCTCTGCGGAGATCCGTCATGAGCAAAGTCACCTTGCACAGGCGAGCACACCTGCGCATTGCGGCAGATCAAATCCGTCGCCGGTTCAAGCAACTATTCATCACGGGTCAGACCCGGCAACGGCGCCTACTTCTTCACCGGCGCCGCGGGATTGAGCGCGCCGCTCGGCGGCGCTACCGGCGCCGCCGGCTTGTCCAGCCGCTCGATCTTGGCGGACTTGCGCAGGCTGTCGACCAGCTCGGCCTGGGCGCGATGCGCCACGTAATTCTCAAGCTGCGGCTTGACCTGCTCGAAGGTCGGCGTCGGCTTGATGCGCGTATCCACAACCTCGATGATGTGCCAGCCGAACTGCGTCTTCACCGGATCCGAAATCTGGCCCTTGGGGAGCTTGAAAGCGGCGGCGGCAAATTCCGGCACCATCTGATCCTTGGTGAACCAGCCGAGGTCGCCGCCATTGCTGGCGCCGCTCGGGTCCTTGGATTTTTCCTTGGCGAGCTTGGCGAAGTCGGCGCCACCCTTGAGCTGAGCCTCGATGTCCTTGGCCTCCTGTTCGGTCGCGACCAGGATGTGGCGGGCGTGCACTTCTTCCTCGCCCTTCATCTGCTTGACCGCGTCGTCATAGACCTTGTGCAGCGCGTCGTCGGTCTCCGCCGCCTTGCCGGCCTTTTGCAGCAGCGCCTCCATCAGAACCTTGTTGCGATCGAAGGCGAGCTGGCGCTTGACGTCAGGACTGTCGCCGAGCTTCTGCTGCTCGGCGGCCTGCGACAACACGATGATGTCGGCCAGATAGGTGACGAGGTATTCACGCTTTTGCTCCGGCCCCATGTTCGGAATGTTGGAGCCGATCTCGTCCTCCGCGAGCGACAGGTCGCTCTGATGGATATCGACGCCGTTGGCCCGCGCGATCACCGGATCGTCCTCGGCCGAGGCAGGAGCAGTTGCCGCGCCGAGCAGCGCCGCGAGCGCTATGGCGCCAAAAAAGGCACCGAACGTGCCGGCTGCGAGCGATCGAATGAATGTCATCAGACTTTTCCTTTATCGCAGGGGTAAATCGCCGGCCCTTAAGGCTTACGGGCCGGAACCCTGCCGGGTGATATCAAATTTACCAGGCGGCTCCGACTTGGCCCAATAATTGGCCCAGTCATTGGCCCGGTCGCAGCGCCCGTCGAGCCACTTGCACCGGCGCGGAATTTGGCGCGGAAACTCGCTGAATCCGCCGCGCTTTGCAATCGAAGATTTCGGCCACCGGTTGCGTTTTGGCGAACCGGCGTCGCATTGACAAGAAAACCGCCCCCTCCTATCTCTCGCAGAGGGTGCGGACGGTGATTGCCACGCATGCGTGCCGTTGCGTTGTCGTCTTGCAGAAGCCCGAATAGCGCCGCATTTTCCGTTAGTTGGACGTTGCGCCGATCGCGAGGAAATTGAGCCATGTTCGCGACAGGCGGGCCGCCACGTTGCGGGGACGAATTCGTTAACTTTGTGGCGTGGCCGGAAGGCGGAAGGATGATAACGCGATGATCGGCGCAGTCGCCCGCAAGCTGTTCGGGTCCTCAAACGAGCGGCGTATTCGCCAGTTCCGGTCGCGGGTCGCGGCGATCAATGCGCTCGAGCCCGAGCTCGAAAAGCTCTCCGACGAGGAGTTGCGCGCGCGCACCGCCGAATTCAAGAAGCAGCTCGCCGAGGGCAAGACGCTCGACGACATCCTGGTGCCGGCGTTCGCCACCGTGCGCGAGGGCGCCAAGCGCACGCTGGGCCAGCGTCATTTCGACGTGCAGATGATCGGCGGCATGGTGCTGCACGAGGGCCGGATTTCGGAGATGAAGACCGGCGAAGGCAAGACGCTGGTCGCGACGCTGCCGGTCTACCTCAACGCGTTGGCGGGCCGCGGCGTTCACGTCGTCACGGTCAACGACTACCTCGCCAAGCGCGACGCCGAATGGATGGGCCAGATCTACGGCTTCCTGGGCCTCACCACGGGTATCATCGTCCACGGCCTCGACGACGAGGAGCGCAAGAAGCAATACGAATGCGACGTCACCTACGGCACCAACAACGAGCTGGGGTTCGACTATCTGCGCGACAATATGAAGTACCGTATCGAAGACATGGTGCAGCGCGGCCACGTCTACGCCATCGTCGACGAAGTCGACTCCATCCTGATCGACGAAGCGCGCACGCCGCTGATCATTTCCGGACCGCTCGACGACCGTTCCGATTTCTACAACACCATCGACACCTACATTCCGAAGCTCGACAAGTCGGACTACGAGGTCGACGAGAAGCAGCGCACCGTCACGCTGACCGAAGCCGGCATGGAAAAGATGGAGCGGGCGCTGCGCGATGCCGGCCAGCTCAAGTCCGACTCGCTCTATGACGTGGAAAACGTCTCCGTCGTCCATCACGTCAATCAGGCGCTGCGCGCGCACCAGCTGTTCCAGCGCGACAAGGACTACATCGTGCGCAACGGCGAGGTCGTCATCATCGACGAATTCACCGGCCGCATGATGCCGGGTCGCCGCTATTCGGAGGGTCTGCACCAGGCGCTGGAGGCCAAGGAACATCAGCCGATCCAGCCGGAGAACCAGACGCTCGCTTCGATCACCTTCCAGAACTATTTCCGCATGTACGACAAGCTCGCCGGCATGACCGGCACGGCGGTGACCGAGGCCGACGAATTCGAGGACATCTACGAACTTGAGGTTCTGGAAATTCCGACCAACAAGCCGATGGTCCGGATCGACGACGACGACGAAGTGTATCGCACCGCCGCGGAGAAATATCGCGCCATCATCGAGCTGATCGAGGATTGCAAGACGCGCGGCCAGCCGGTGCTGGTCGGCACGACCTCGATCGAGAAATCGGAAGCGCTCGCCGAAATGCTGCGCAAGCACGGCTGGGAGCAGCACGACTTTTCCGACCCCAACGCGTTTGCGGCACTCTATTCGGGCGACGAGGGCGCCACCAAGGCGAAGGTGTTCGCCATCCTCAACGCCCGCTACCACGAGCAGGAAGCCTACATCGTCTCCCAGGCCGGCGTGCCGGGCGCGATCACCATCGCCACCAACATGGCCGGCCGCGGCACCGATATTCAGCTCGGCGGCAACGCCGACATGCGCATCCGCCAAGAATTGACCGACATCGAAGACATGCGCGAGCGCGAAAAATCACCGCGCGCCGACGAGATCCGCGCCCAGGTCGCGCGCCTGAAGGAGAAGGCGCTCGCCGCCGGCGGCCTCTACGTGCTCGGCACCGAACGTCACGAGAGCCGGCGCATCGACAACCAGCTGCGCGGCCGCTCGGGCCGCCAGGGCGACCCCGGCCATTCGAAATTCTTCCTGTCGCTCGAAGACGATCTGATGCGCATCTTCGGCACCGACAAGCTCGACGGCATGCTCACGCGCCTCGGCTTGAAGGAGAACGAGGCGATCGTTCATCCGTGGATCAACAAGGCGCTGGAAAAGGCGCAGCAGAAGGTCGAGGCGCGCAACTTCGACCTGCGCAAGAACATCCTCAAGTTCGACAACGTGATGAACGACCAGCGCAAGGTCATCTTCGACCAGCGCGTCGAGTGGATGCAGGACGACGTCGTCGCCGAGGTGGTCGCCGACATGCGCCACAACGCGATCGACGATCTGGTTGCCAAGCACATTCCGGAGAACGCCTATCCGGAGCAGTGGGATACGCCCGGACTGCGCGAGGAGATCCAGCGCATCCTCGGCATCGATCTGCCGGTCGACGAATGGGCCAAGGAAGAAGGCATCGCCGACGAGGAGATTTTCGATCGCGTCGAGCGCCGCACCGACGAGCACATGGCGGGCAAGGCCGCGCAATGGGGCTCGGACGTCATCCGCTACATTGAGAAATCGATCCTGCTGCAGACGCTCGACCACCTGTGGCGCGAGCATCTGGTCATGCTGGACCATCTCCGCCAGGTCGTCGGGCTGCGCGGCTACGCCCAGCGCGATCCGCTCAACGAATACAAGGCGGAAGCGTTCAGCCTGTTCGAAGCGATGAGCAAGGAGTTGCGCGAGGCGGTCACGGCGCAGCTCATGCGCGTGGAGGTCACCCAGGCGCCGCCGCCCGATCAGCAGCCGATGTTGCCGGTGATGGAGGCCCATAAGGCCGATCCAATGACCGGCGAAGACGAAATGGCGATGGCCATGGCAGGCGGCGACACATTGGCCCGCCAGAACATCGTTCGCGCGATGGCGAGCAACGCCGGGGCGTCGCTGGCGCCCGCCGGCGCCGGCGCCGAGCAGGTCCAGCCGCGCAATCCGAACGATCCCACCAGTTGGGGCAAGGTCGGCCGCAACGAGGCCTGCCCGTGCGGCTCAGGCAAGAAGTTCAAGCACTGCCACGGGCGCTACGTGTAATCGCACCGGCGCGCCGTGTTGCCGGAAGTCAGTGCCCTAGTCTGCCGTCGTCAGCTGAAGCGTAACATGCCGGATGTACCGGCTGATTGCGGCGCCTAGTCGGGCACGCAATGTCGACTCCTGCGCTCTGTAAACGGACATGTTCAGCACAAGCGTCGTTGCCGAGCTGGTCAGGTTAAATCCTTCAACGGAGGAAGCTCCCGGCGCAACGCTTCGATCGAAGGCGAGATAAAGCAACGTCAGTGTCGGCTGCCCGTCCACCTCCGAGATCATGCCCCATGTGGTCACCGTAGCGGAACCGCTCGCGGAGCCCGACGTCCACCAATCGCGAAGGATGTCGCCCGTTGCGGCCGGCGCCGTGCCGTTTTGCAGAGCCAGATTGGCGGCATTAAAATACTTGAACTGCTCGCGGTCGAGATAACGAAGAGATATTCCCGCCAACGCTTCCGTCAGATTGGCAATTCTCGACGACGTTGTTTCAGTAGCCCCCTTGACCACCAATCCGAGGTCGCCGAGCGCCTTTACCAGGGCGTCAAAACATACCCTGGGGCTGGGGTCGGGCTTGGGGCTGGCATTCTTGATTTCAGCGCGTGCGGCGCCAAGCGCATACAGCAGGCATATTTCCAATGCATTTTGATCTACCGGCGTGACTTGTTTATCGACCAGGATGAGCTGCCGGTCGATGATCGCGGCCGGAAATACCTGCTCTTTGCCGGACGACGAACCACCCCGGCCGCTCTGCGTATTGCGCGCGGTACCATCGAGGAACACGAGGGCGATCTTCCTCCGCATTTCCGATTGATTCTCGTCCGTCATCTCAAATGACTCGGAAATGCCGTTATGGCAGTTGCGCTACGGAAATCACCCGGGGCGGAAATCCCATCATCCAAAATCGAGTTTCTGGTTCTTGACGTGCTTGGCGATGTTGTCGCCGAGCGCGGTCAGGATGTCGTTCTTGACCTTGCCGTACGCGTCCATGTTGAGATTCAGTGTGATGGCGGACGACGCGATCTCCACGTTCTCGCTGTGGAAGGAGACAAAGAGCGAGCGCCAATCGGTAAAGGCGACGTCGATATTCATGTAAACGCAGGTCACCGAGGGTGAGCCCTGATCATCCTTCACCGGCCCCCAGGCGACGGATGAGTTGTTGGTATGCGAGCTCGCCGCGCTCCACCAGAAATCGAGGAAGCCTGTAACTCCCGCATTGTCAGGATCGCTGCTCAGCAGATTGGAAAGGTTTTCGAACGCCGTAAGCTCCGGGCCCGCGATATACGCGGCGACTATGTCCTTGACGATCTCCTTGAGCTTGATCTCGCCCGAGTGCGTACTCCTGCTGACGTTGCCGCCAGATGCGGAGTGCGCGATGAAGCCGAGGTGGACCAGTTCGGCGATCACCTGGTCGTACCATTCCTTGGTTTTCAGGTAGTCCGATTTCATGATGTCGACGCCATGGTCCTTCAGGACGGCCCGCGCGGCGGCTTGTGCGAACAAAGTCGCATTGGCGACCGCCTCCGTCAGGACCGGCGCGATATCGGTGTTGGCGTAATTCATCTGGCTGTCGATGGCCGTCGCGTTGACGGAGGTCGCCGGCGCAGCAGCCGCGAGATACGACAAATACGGCAGCGCGTCCGTACGTTTGTAGAGCGTCTGATCCGACACGTTGCAGCGGAGCAGCCTGATGTCGTAGGCGGATGGCGTTTGCGTTTGCGGCGTGGAGCCGTCGGCGAAGACCAACTCCCTGGCCGGCAGGGTCAGCAATGTCGCCGATCCGTCGCCGAACGTCTTTTTGTAACCCTTATTGAATTCACCGATCACGGTGTTGCAGCCGCAATTGGCTTCAAATTCTATCGTATAGCCTTTTTGCCCGTCCGGGACTGGTCTGGAGAAGTGCGCCTTGGTCCCGACATTGCCGAAGCAACTGGCGTACTGGTACCCGAAGAGGCTGTAGTCCTTCTCCTTGCGAAAATTGATCTCGAAGCTGCCGGATGACTTGTTGCACATGCGCTACCTGCCCTACCTGAGGAAGAATTTATTTCAAATACAACTATAGAGGGTAATGGCAGATCTGGTGGTTCTCAGGCGTGCACAGCATGCAATTCGGCCGGGGTTTCGATTGCGTGGCGGTCAAGGCACCGCGTCAGTTGAGGAAGCGCTGCAAAAAATCGATCACTTGTCGGGCGGCATCCGACGACAAAGCGGGCGCCGGACTCCGGATGCTTTCCGCTGCCGCGGTCTCGAATGGACCTTCGCCGCAGAGCAGCCAATCAAGCGATACAGAGAGCGCGTTGCGCAGTGCAATTGCGTGTTCGAGCGTAATTGGGCGACCGCTTTTCCAGCGGCTGATGGCGCTTTCCGTCACACCGATCTTCGCTGCCAGACCCGCCGCTTTCGTGTGTCCCCGTACGCCCATCGCGTGGGTCAGCCGACCGCCGAAAGTATCTTCCCAGAGTTCGGCCATGAATTTTCCCCACGTCGCCCCACCGACATGGTGTGGTTCAGACAAGGAGTACCGCCAGGGCCGCTTACGTGCAGCGCCAGGAAGCGCAGACCGGCGCGCGTCTGCGGTTGTTGAATTCCGATTCCGAATTGCTGATGTTTAGAAGCCGGTCCAGCGGCTATTGAAATTGCCTGCGGGTACCACCGGCTGCGCGCCGCTGATCACGCCGCCATTCTGTGGCGGCGCATACGCATTTGCCTCCCGCTCAGGCGCAGATTTGTCTGCCTTGGGCTTGGCCGCGGCCACATCCTGAGACGGCGCCGGCGGGTTCTTCGGGTGCACGCTCGCTGTGGCGGTCGGCGCGGTCCGCACCGACGGCCGGAGCTTGGGAACGGCGCGTGACGCGGTCGCGGTCTGCACCGGCGCCGCGGCCGGAGCTGGTTCCTGCGCGGCATCCCCCTTCGATCCAAACAGACCGCTGAAGAAGCTCGAGTGGCTGCCCGAATTGGCCGAGGCGACCGCCGGCTCAGCCGAAGCGTGCGACGTGAACATGCTGCCGAACACGTTGCTGACCGAGCCGGGCTCGGCGGGCGGCGCAGCGACCGCCGCGGTCATGTCGGATTCGGAGCCGCGCGGCGGCGAAATCGCCGGCGGCAACCGGCCGGCCTGCAGCGGCGGCACGTGGATGTGCCCATTGTTGTCGTAGGTGTAGGTGGCGTCATCGAGCTTGGAGACGAACACCCGGTTCATGCCGCCGTCGGTCCCCGAGTTGATCGGCGCTTCCGCGACATTCTCCCTGACCAGCTGCGCGTATTTCGAATTATCGATCTGCTGCTTCGCCGCGACGGCGCTGGCGATCGTCGGATCGACCTCGTATTTCGGGCAGCGCCCTACGGGATTGAAGTTGAGCGGCCTTGTGGGATTGTCCGGCGACACCGCATCAAACACGTAGTGGCGGTCGCACACGTTGATCTTGGGTTCGAGGTGCGACACCTGGAAATGATCGTCGCCTTCCTTGATCATCTGCCAGAAGGCAAGGTTGGGATTGTTGCGGTGGCGGGCCAAATTCGCCGGCGTCATGCGGAACGGATAGGCCTGAAGCTGAACTTCCTTCTGGCCGCCCAGTAACGCGTCGCGCGCCAGCGAATAAATCTCGCCGATCTCCTCGTCGGTCATGGCGTAGCAACCACGCGACGAGCAGTCGCCGTGGATCATCAGGAACGCGCCGTGGCGATTGTTGGCGCGGTCGTAGGCGTTGGGGAATCCGGTATTGATGGCGAGATAATAGTTGGAGTTGGGATTCATCAGCCCGGCAGTGATCGGATAGAAACCCTCGGGCGCCTGACGATCGCCTTCCTTGACCTTCGGCCCGAGATCGCCCGACCAGCGGCAGATCGGATACGTCTTGAGCAGCGCGTAGCGTCCGCTGGTATCCTGCTTCCAGACCTCAAGCTCCGATTCTTCCTTGAAGATGCGGATGAGGACCGGTGAATCCTTCGGCATGTTTTTTTGCTGAAGGGTTGCCAGCATTTGCGGCGACAATTCCTTCATCGCCCGGCCGGGGATGTCATAGCCTTCTTCGCCGAAGCAGCCGCCAAGCGTCAACGCCGCGGCAAGGACCGCAGACGCCCAAAACGCACGCACAAAAGGCGCGCGAGGCGGTGTAGCGCGGCTCAACTGGTCACTCCCCGACGGATGGAACATCCCCATGCCATCACTGGCTAATCGTTATCTCTTAGCCATGGCTTTCGCAAGGCAGCTTGGTGTGCCGGAAACTTACGCACCGGGGATAATGAAGCGTTAATTTTCGGCAAATTTGACCAGGAAATACAATGCGCTGGCAACTTTCGGCGACTGGACGAAGTCAGTCCGCATGGCCGAATTCCGGCAGCATTGTGGCGGGACCAGCGCGACGCGGAGGCTTCGGAACTCGGTGGCTCGAAATCGCGCCTAGGTCAGCGTCCGGCCGATGGCCAGGAACTTGTCGCGCCGCTGGCGCACCACCTCGGCGCGGCTGAGTGGGCGTAGTTCCGTCAAGGCGGCGGCAATCACGTCGCCAGCTGCCGTCATGGCGGCCGCCGGCTCGCGATGCGCGCCACCGATCGGTTCCGGCACGATGGCGTCGACGACACCGAATCGCGCCAGATCCTGTGCGGTAATCTTCATCGCGGAGGCCGCGTCCTGCGCGCGCGCGGTGTCGCGCCAGAGAATAGACGCCGCGCCCTCGGGCGAGATCACGCTGTAGATCGCGTGTTCAAGCATCATCACCTTGTTGGCAGTGGCGATGGCAATGGCACCGCCCGAGCCGCCTTCGCCGATGATCACCGCCACATTGGGAACGCCGACCGCAAGGCAGGCCTCGGTGGAACGCGCGATGGCCTCGGCTTGGCCGCGTTCCTCGGCACCGATCCCCGGATACGCGCCGGCGGTGTCGATCAGCGCGATGACCGGGATGTCGAAACGATCTGCCATCTCCATCAACCGCACCGCTTTGCGATAGCCTTCGGGCCGCGCCATGCCGAAATTGTGTTTGAGCCGGCTGTCGGTATCGGAGCCCTTTTCGTGCCCGATGACGCAGACGCTGTCGCCGCGGAAGCGGCCGAAGCCACCGATGATGGCCGGATCGTCGCCATGCTTGCGGTCGCCGGCCAGCGGCACGAATTCGGTGATCAGCGCCGCAATATAGTCGAGGCAGTGCGGCCGCTGCGGGTGACGCGCCACCTGCGTCTTCTGCCAGGGCGTCAACTCACCGTAGAGGTCCTCGAGCGCGGCTGCCGCCTTGGCCTCGATGCGGCCGATCTCCTCGCCGATCGCGATCGCGTCGCCACCGGCCTGCATCGCGCGCAGTTCCTCGACCTTGGCCTCCAGCTCGGCCACCGGTTTTTCAAAATCGAGATAAGAGCGCATCACGCCTGATACTTATGACCCAATGAATAAAGTTTTGAGGCCCCCCGCCAAGGCGGCAAATGCCTCGCCGGACGCGCTCAAGTCAAGGAAGGCGGCGCAGCTCCTGGTCGACGACGGATGTTCCTTTCAACGGTTCCAGCACCGTGCTTGAACTCCTTGCCAGAGTAATCGCGCTCAAGAACTCCTCATAGTTATGCCTGTAGATATTGCCCGCACCGGCGATGCCAGTCCACGGGATGGTCGGGTGCCGCGCCTTCAATCGTTTGGCAGCCTGCGGGAGGCTTCGGAAATAATCTCAAAACATCGCGTCACGGCATAAACCGTGCGGCAGGTCCGCGCAGAATTCCTTATAGCTCATGCCTTGAGTGAATTGGATCGCGAGCTGAATATTATCGCGAGATATTGACCAGAGGTTCTGTCGGAGACTTAGAACGCGTAGACGGCATCGGCCGATACCGGTTGGCGCAAATATGGTTTCAGGGCAGCCTTGTTAACGACGTCGACCGGACCACCGAAAAGCTCGGCCAATAAAATCGCTTCAACCCCGCATAGGCGAAAATGTCGAGGCTCAGGCTCGGGAGCAAGTTCGATCAGGACATCGATGTCACTTTTTGGACCGGCCTGCCCCGCGCGACCGAGCCGAACAGCGCGGCATGAACGATGCCGCGCGCGCGAAGATCGGCCTCATGCCGACGCAGAACCTTGATGGCGTCGCGTTTGTTCATAGGAAGCTCACACCAAGCGGTTTAGCCCAAATATTCCTAACAAACCATCCGTCACTAGACTATCCCGCCTCCCCCAGCGGATGCAGATCGCGCACCAGGCTTTTGAGCCGCTCTTCCAGCACGTGGGTGTAGATCTGCGTGGTGGAGATATCGGCATGGCCGAGTAGCGTCTGCACCACACGCAGGTCGGCGCCGTTATGCAGGAGATGGCTGGCGAAGGCATGGCGCAGCACGTGCGGGCTGACCTGCTCGGCGCGCAGTCCCGCACCGACCGCGAGCGTCTTGAGATCGCGCGCGAAATGCTGACGGCTGAGATGGCCGCTTTCGCCGAACGACGGAAACAGCCACTTCGATTTGACGTCGCTTTTCGATTTGGCGTCGCGCTCCGTTTCGCTGAGCAGCGCGAGATACGTCGCCATCGCGTCTTTGGCCGCGGTGTTGAGCGGCACCATGCGCTCCTTGTTGCCCTTGCCGCGCACCACGATGACGCGCGCATCGCGCCGCGCCGCCGAAAGCGGCAGCGCGACCAATTCCGACACGCGCAATCCGGTGGCGTAGAGCGTCTCCAGCAGACACGAGAGCCGCGCCACACGCAGCCGCTCGCGCAATGGCGCCGCCGAATCGCAGGTCGCCGCCGCACGCAACAGCCGGTCGACCTCCGCGATGCTGAGAGTCTTCGGCAGCGGGCGGGTGCGCTTCGGTCCTTCGAGCACCGCGGCCGGATCGTCCTTACGCAAACCTTCCGCGTAGAGGAAGCGGTAAAGCTGCCGGATCGCGGAAAGCCTTCGCGCCACGGTCGATGCGCGCATGCCGCGCTGCGCCAGCCGGCCAAGATATGCGCGCAGTTCGTCCGTGCCGGCGCGCGCGATCGAGCCCTTGGCGCGGGCGAGATCGGCAGCGACGTCGGCGAGATCGCGCCCATAGGCGGCAAGCGTATTGACGCCGGCGCCGCGTTCGGCCGCCAGCATGTCGAGGTACAGGGCGATCAGGCGTTCGTCCGATTGCCGCACCGGCCGCGCCGCTTCCCGCGCCATCGTGTGGGCCTCAATGCGCCTGGTAGAATTTGGTGGGTGGGATGTAAACGCTCATCTGGCGGGGCGTCGGCTGTACGAAATGCGCCAAGGCATATAGACCGCCGTAGACGGCGCCGCACAGGATCGCGACGATGGTGAGGAGACGGATCAGGCTCGGCATCGTGACAACGCCCGTGCTCACCCTATTGGTGCCGGAGAAGCGGAACGAGTACGATCACGTCCAGCCGGTTCTGACAAGGCATCCGGCGAACGCCGACGCATATGACTGATATTGCACTACAAAATGACGCCAATGCGGCCCCGCTGGTGGCCGCGATCCGGGCCGCCTTGCAGCGCCGCTCCGTGGTTCTGGTCGGCATGATGGGGGTCGGCAAGTCGTCGATCGGACGGCGGCTCGCGGCCCGCCTCGCCTTGCCGTTCGTCGACGCCGATACGGAGATAGAAAAGGCCGCCGGAATGAGCATTCCAGACATCTTCGCCCGCCATGGCGAGCCGGATTTCCGCAGCGGCGAAGCCCGCGTGATCGCGCGTCTGCTGGATACCGGACCGCAGGTGCTGGCGACCGGCGGCGGCGCCTTCATGAACGAAGCAACGCGCGCCGCCATCAAGACCAAGGGTGTGTCGATCTGGCTGTCGGCGGAATTCGATGTGCTGATGCGGCGCATCGCCAAGCGCAAGGAAGACCGCCCGATGCTGCAGACCGACGATCCGGCCGAAACGCTGCGCCAGCTCCTCAAACTGCGCGACCCGGTCTATGCGCTGGCCGATATCGCGATGCAGTCGCGGGAGACCCCGCACGACTCGATCGTCACCGAGATCGTCGCCGCACTGGCCGCGCATCTGCAGGTCGCGCCTCCCACCGAACAAAAGGACGGCGCATGACCGCCACTGTTCTCAGCGTCCCCGCTGCCATGCCTGAGCTTGTTAAAGTCAGTCTCGGTACGCGCAGCTATGACATCGTGATCGGCCGGGGCGTCGCCGATTTGCTCGGGACGCGCATCGCCACGCTGCGGCCCGGCGCCAAGGCGTTCATCGTCACCGACGAAAATGTTGCGCGGCTGATCCTGCCGACAGTCGTGCATGCGCTCGAGCGCGCCGGCGTCAAGACAGAGAGCATCGTCGTTCCGCCCGGCGAGAGCTCCAAGAGCTTTCCCGTGTTCGAACAGGTGTGCGAGGCGATCGTTGCCGCGCGCATCGAACGCGGCGATCTGGTCATCGCGCTCGGCGGCGGCGTGATCGGCGACCTCGCCGGCTTCGCCGCAGCGGTGGTGCGCCGCGGCCTCGACTACGTGCAGGTACCGACCACGTTGCTGGCTCAGGTCGATTCCTCGGTCGGCGGCAAGACCGCGATCGATTCCAGCCATGGCAAGAATCTGATCGGCGCGTTTCATCAGCCGATCCTGGTCGTCGCCGACACCGCGCTGCTCGATACGCTGCCGATCCGTGAATTCCGTGCCGGCTATGCGGAGATGGCGAAGTACGGCTTGCTCGGCGATGCCGCCTTTTTCGACTGGCTCGACGCCAACTGGAAAGAGGTGTTCGCCGGCGGCAAGACGTCCGGCAGTTCCGCGCGCGAGCACGCCATCGCGGTGAGCTGCCGCGCCAAGGCCGCGATTGTCGCCCGCGACGAGCGTGAAACCGGCGACCGCCAATTGCTCAATCTCGGGCCACACCTTTGGCCATGCGCTGGAGGCGGCCTGCGGCTATTCCGACCGGCTGCTTACATGGCGAAGCCGTTGGCATTGGCATGGCGCTCGCCTTTGAATTCTCGGCGGCCCGGCAAGGGCCTCGCCACCAAGGCCGAGGCCGCGCGCGTCATCGGCCATCTGGCGGCGGCCGGATTGCCGACGCGCATCCAGGACATTTCGCCGCCGCGGCCCGCCATCGGCGAACTGATGGAACTGATTGCCCAGGACAAGAAAATCAAGCGCGGCAGGCTTACATTCATTCTGGTCCGCGGCATCGGCGACGCCTTCATCGAGAACGGCGTCGATGCCGCCGAGGTGCGTGGGTTTTTGATCGAGAAACTTGCCGAGCGATGACGCTTATCGACTGGTTGACTGTTGCGGCGATTTTTATCTGTCTCCTGGTGTCGGCATTTTTTGCCGGGAGCGAAACCGCGCTGACCGCATCGTCGCGCGCCGCCATGCTGCGGCTGGAACGGCAGGGCAGCCGCGACGCCGGAATCGTCAACCGCCTGCTGGCGACGCGCGAGCGCCTGTTGGGTGCGCTGTTGTTCGGCAACAATCTCACCAATATCGCTGCTTCGACGCTGGCGACCGGTCTGATGCTCACATTGTTCGGCAAGGCCGGCGAGATCTACGCCACGCTGGTGATGACGGTGCTGATCTTCGTCGCCTGCGAAGTGCTGCCGAAAACCGCGGCCTTCAACATGCCCGACCGCATGGCGCTCGCGGTAGCCCAGCCGATCGACCGCATGGTGCGCTGGTTTCTGCCGATCCTCAAAGCGGTCGAATGGCTGGTGCGGCTGATCCTGCGCGCCGTCGGCATGCCGGTCGGCAAATTGCAGTCGATCCTGTCGCCACGCGAGGAGCTGCGCGGCGCCGTCGATCTGCTGCACCGCGCCGGCGTCGTCGAGAAACTCGACCGCGACATGATGGGCGGCGTGCTCGATCTGCGCGAGCTCACGGTGTCGGACGTGATGGTTCACCGCACCAAAATGATCATGCTTGATGCTGACGATCCGCCGCAGGCCATTGTCGACGCCGTCCTGGCCGCGCCGGTGACGCGGCAGCCGGTGTGGCGCGGCGTCCCCGACAACATCGTCGGCGTACTGCACGCCAAGGACTTGTTGCGCGCGCTGCACGCAGCGGGCGGAGATCCCAGCAAGATTGACGTCCTGGCGCTGACGACGGCGCCATGGTTCGTACCCGATACAACGCCGCTTTACGAGCAACTCTCCGCGTTCCGGGCCCGCAAGACGGCGCTGGCACTGGTGGTCGACGAGTACGGCGAGCTGGACGGGCTGGTGACGCTTGAGGACATCGTCGAAGAGATCGTCGGCGACATCAGCGACGAGCACGACGTTGCGGTGCCCGGCGTGCGGGCATTACCCGACGGCTCGGTCAACGCCGACGGCGCGGTGCCGGTGCGTGATCTCAACCGCGCGATGGACTGGAATATTCCCGACGACGAGGCGACGACCATCGCGGGCGTCGTCATTCACGAGGCGCGCTCGATCCCCGAGCCGGGACAGAGCTTCACCTTCCACGGCTTCCGCTTCACCGTGTTGCAGAAGAACCGTAACCGCATCACTGCATTGCGCGTCACCCCGCTTGCGCGCAAAGCCACCGCGAAGGCAAGCTGAGGTTTCTGCCCAGGAGGGCGAGGAACGACAAGGCAAACGGAGAAGGCAAAGACAATGGCCAACGGCACTTATGAGACGGTCAAGATCGAGCGCGATACAGGCGCCAACGAGGGCATCACCTGGGTGATCCTCAATCGGCCGGAAAAGCGCAATGCGATGAGCCCGCAACTGCATTTCGACATGGCCGACGTGCTCAACGAGCTGGAGAGCGATCCCCGCACCAAGGTCGTCGTGCTCACCGGCGCCGGCGAGGCCTGGTGCGCCGGACAGGATCTGAAGCTTTATTTCCGCGAACTCGACACCAAGCCGGCCGAACGGGCGCGCGCCGCATGGGCGAGCCACTACTGGCGCTGGCAGAAACTGTTCACCTATCCGAAGCCGACCATCGCCATGGTCAACGGCTTCTGCTTCGGCGGCGGCTTCACCCAATTGATCGCCTGCGATTTCGCGATCGCGGCGGAGGATGCGAAATTCGGCCTGTCCGAAGTCAACTGGGGCATCCTGCCGGGCGGCTTCGTCTCCAAGGCGCTCACCGACGCGCTGTCGCTGCGCGATGCCGTCTGGCTGGCGATGACGGGCGAGACTTTCGACGGCAAGCAGGCCGAGAAGATCCGGCTCATCAACAAAGCCGTGCCGCGCGCGCAATTGCGCGAAGAGACGATCGCGCTGGCGCAGCGCCTGTTGAAGCTCAATCCCGAAGTGCTCAAGGCGACAAAGATCGCGGTCAAGAACGTGCGCGTCGTTCCGCACGAGCAGGCGGCCGACTACCTCCAGGCGAAGAGCCAGGAGATGCGCTTCCAGGACAAGGAAGGCGGCCGCGCCAAAGGCTTGTCCCAATTCCTCGACGACAAGAGCTACCGCCCGGGCTACGGCCCGTACGCGCGCTCGACCGAGAAGGCGTAGGCGTCAAATACCTCTCCGTCTCTGGGTCTCCGACCTCCCCCTCTCGGGGGGAGGTTCCTACATGACTCCATGGCCTGCGGCGCACCCGCCGAAGGAATTGGGAGAACCCGGCATGGACGAGAAAACCAAAATCGCTCCGATGGAGGTTGGTCCCGCACCCGAGCCAATCACTGCGGGCGTGCGCATCGGCCATGTGCATCTGAAAGTCGCCGATCTGGATCGCGCGCTCGCGTTCTATTGCGGCGTGCTCGGCTTCGAACTGACGCAGCGCGTGCGGGGCGGTGCTTTCATTTCGGCCGGCGGTTATCACCATCACATCGGGCTCAATACCTGGGAAAGCCACGGCGGTTCGCCGCCGCTCATGGGCTCGACCGGCCTCTATCATCTGGCGATCCTTTATCCGACGCGGGCTTCGCTCGCCGACGCGTTGCGCCGGCTGATCGAGGCCAAGATTCCGCTCGAGGGCGCCTCCGACCACGGCGTCAGCGAAGCACTTTATCTGCGCGACCCCGATGACAACGGCGTTGAACTCTACTGGGACCGGCCGAAGGAAAAATGGCCGCACACGGAGGACGGCGAGCTCGCCATGGTCACCGAGCGGCTCGATCTGAAAGATTTGCTCCGCGAACTGGAAATGCCGCAGGCCGCGGAGCCGACAGCCGCCGCGCATTAGCCGAATTTTTCACCGGCTGGCGTGGCGGACTTCCCGCAAGCCTCAGCGTTGACAAAACAACGCCGCTTCCCCATTTCACCCGCGCATGGGTGTGACCGACCATAGTTAGCCGGCTCTTCCTGACCCCGCCTCGCGGCGTCAGGCCGGGTGCGCTTTTGCGCCCGGAAGCGGAGCCATACCATGCCCAATCTCAAACCTTACCGGACCAAGGCCCAGAAGGCCGAGGCGCGGCGCAGCGCGCGCAAGGACGCGGACGGCGCCTGGCGCTCGAATGCGCCGTTCTCGATCCACGGCGAACCGGGCGCGTGGTACTGGGACGAAAGCCATAAAGTCCCGGTGCGCGAGCCCAGGCGCCCGCGCGCCCGGAAGGAGGCGGCGGAGTAAGCAAACAAACAGCGCGCCACACACAACCTTCGCCGTGCTAAAATCGAAGGCCGGTAGGGAGGCGCGCTGATGACCGCAGACGCAGAGCCGTCGCCGAGTGCCGACAAGGCCAGGGTCTTCATCTCCTATTCGCGCAAGGACATGGCGTTCGCCGACCGGCTCGACGCCGCGCTGAAGACGCGCGGCTTCGAGCCATTGATCGACCGCAGCGAAATCTATGCGTTCGAGGACTGGTGGAAACGGCTGCAGGCGCTGATCCAGCGCGCCGATACCGTCGTGTTCGTGCTCTCGCCGGACGCAGTGGCCTCACGCGAGGCGCTGCGCGAAGTCGAGTATGCGGCCTCGCTCAACAAACGCTTCGCGCCCATCGTCTGCCGCCGGGTAGAGGAAGCGGCCATTCCCGAAGCCCTGCGGCGGCTGAATTTCGTGTTCTTCGATGACGCCGCGGAATTCGAGGCAAGCACCGACCGGCTGGACGAGGCGCTGCGCACCGACATCGGCTGGATCAGGAAACATACAGAATACGGCGAAGCCGCGCGCCAATGGGCGGCAGCCGGCCGGCCCGGCGGCCTGCAGTTGCGCTCGCCGGCTCTGGAGGACGCGGAGCGCTGGATCGCGTCGCGCCCCGCCAACGCACCGGCGCCGACCGAGGACATGCAAGCGTTTATCGCCGAGAGCCGGCGCGGCGCCACGAGGCGCCGCAATATTCTGACCGGCAGTCTCGCCGCCGGCCTTGTGATGGCGGTGGTGCTTGCCGGGCTTGCCTACTGGCAGCGGGAAGTCGCCGTGGAGCAACGCCAGATCGCCGATCAGCAGCGCCAGCGCGCCGAGGACACGCTGGCGGCCGCGACCAAGACCGCTAACGGCCTAGTGTTCGACCTGGCCCAGCGGTTTCGCGACACGATCGGGATTCCAGCCAGTCTCGTCAAAGACATTCTGGATCGTGCCCGCGGCCTGCAGGACCAGCTTTTAAATTCGGGAGAAACAAGTCCGGATCTGCGCAAAAGCCAAGCATCAGCCCTGGGGCAGGCAAGTCTCACGCTTCTGGCGCTCGGCGAAACGAAAAGCGCGCTCGCGGCCGCCAAACAGCAACAGGAAATTCTGCAGACGCTGGCCACGTCGCAGCCAACGAGCACTGATTTACAGTTCGAATTGTCGGCGGCGGATATCAACGTCGGCGACGTCCACATGGCGCAGAGCGATCTGGCTGACGCACTGACGGCCTTTCGTGCCAGCCTCGCGATCAGAGACCGGCTGGCAAAATCCGATCCCGGCAACGCTGGGCGTCAGTTCGCCCTTGGGGTCGCTTACGAGCGAATCGGCGATGTCCTGAAAGCTCAAGGCAACCTCAGCGGAGCGTTGAAGTCGTATTCGACCCGCAGGGACCTCGTTTCGCGCGTGGCTGCTTCGGCGCCTGATAACGCGTCCTGGCAGCGCGATTTGGCAATCGCGTATACCAAGGTCGGCAACGTCGAGGTCGAAGAGGGTCACCTTCCGAACGGGCTGACCTCGTTTCAGGCATCGCTGCAAATCTTCGAACAGCTGGCGCGATCCGATCCCGCGAGCGCCGATCGGCAGCGCGATCTTTCGACGGCACATGACCTGATCGGCAAGGTTCAGTTTCGTCAGGGCGATCTGCCGGCGGCGCTCGCCTCCTACCAGGCGAAGTCTCGCCATCACCGAGCGCTTGGCGAAGTCCGACGCAAGTAATGCCGGTTGGCAACACGACCTGGCGCTGGCTTACGATCGCGTCGGATCGGCTCAGGATCGCCAGGGCAACTTCTCGGACGCGCTCGCTTCCTATCAGACAGCCCTGGCGATCGCGGACCGGTTGGTGAAGTCGGATTCCAACAATGCCGACTGGCAACACGGATTGGGTGTCGCATACAAAGGCCTGGGGGACGTTCAAAGCGATCAGGGCAAGTTCGCGGCCGCGCTTGCCTCTTATCGGAACAGCGCCGCGATCATGGAGCGCTTGGCGAAGGCCAACCCCGGCAATACCGACTGGCAACGGGAACTCACGGTGTCGTACGACGAACTCGGCGATACGCAGAAGGCGAGCGGCGAGTTGGCGGCCGCACTCGCCTCGCATCAGAAGGCCTTCGACATTTTGGAAGGCTTGGCGAAATCCGATTCCGGCAATACCGACTGGCAGGAGGATCTGGCGCTGTCTTATGAGAAGATCGGCGAGGTGCGGCTTGCGCGGGGCGACTCTGATGGCGCGCTCGCCTCCTACCGGGCCGACCTGGCCATCATGGACCGATTGGCGAAATCGGACCCCAGCAACGCCGGCTGGCAACGCGGCCTGTCCGTCCCGTATGAAAGGATTGGCGAGATCAAGATGACGCAGGGCGATCTGCCGGCTGCGTTGATCGCCTATCAGGCAGGCTTCGCAATCGCTGACCGGCTGGCAAAGTCGAACCCCAACGATTCCGGCCAGCAGGTCGACCTCTGGACCGCGACGAATAACGTGGGCGACGTTCAATTCAATCAAGACAATCTGTCAGATGCACTCGCGAGCTATCGCTACGGTTTGGCGGTCGCGCGGCATCTGGCGCAACTCGACCCGAAGAACAAAGACTGGCAGCGCGATATCTCGATCTCCGAAAACCAGGTCGGAGACGCACAACTGACGCAGGGCGATCAGAAAGACGCTCTGGTATCTTTCCACACAAGCCTCGCCATCATTGAACCGATTGCCAAAGCGGAGCCTGGAAATCTGGGCTGGCAACGCGATCTTTGGCTTTCGCACGGCAAGATCGGAGATGCGCTCCTCGGCCAGGGCGATGTTTCCGGAAGCCTGGCGGAGTGGCGGACCGCCGAGGCTATCGCCTCAAGGCTGTCGCAGACCGACCCGGCCAGCACTGATCGCGCGCGCGAACTGTCACAGTCGCTGAACAAGGTTGGCGATCTTGAAAAGAAAGCCGGTGATTTTGCGGGCGCGCTCAAGTCCTATCGCGACAGCCTTGCGATCGCTCAATGGCTCGCTTCGCGCGACGCCGGGAACACGCAATGGCAAGGCGACCTGCAATTTGTGATCGGGCGGTTTGGCGGCTTGGCCTACGGTTTCATTCTGGCCCGCGATTTCGCGACCGCTTTGCAACTTGCAGACCAAGCCATCTCGCTCGCTCCCGAGCAAATCTGGCTCTACACCAATCGGGCCCATGCTCTCATGTTGCTCGACCGCACCGACGAAGCTCGCGAGCTTTATCTGAAATACCGCGGCCGCAAGAATGTGAGCAACGGAAAGCCCTGGGACGCGGTCATCCTCGCGGATTTCGCCGACATGCGAAAGGCGGGCCTCAGCCGCCCGCTCATGGATGAACTCGAAAAACTGTTCGGATCGCCGAGCAGCAGCGCGCGCTGAGCAACGGACGAGCCCGGCGCCTACATCCCCTCGCCCGGCGCTGCGGCGTGAATGGCCAGCGCATGCACGCCGCCTTTCAGTTCCGCCGCGAGGGCCGCGTTAATCATGCGGTGGCGCTCGAGCCGGCTCTTCCCGCGGAACGCATCCGACACGATATAGAGCCGATAATGGGTCTCGCCGCCGTGGCGGTGTCCGGTGTGGCCGGCATGCTGATGCGACTCGTCCTCGACGCGCAGGCTTTGCGGAGTGAAAGCCTTGCGCAACTTTTCGGTGATCACATCCTGAGTTCCCATAACCAAAGCCTTTACCGGCCGTGTGCCAAATCGGCAATGACCGCGACGCGCGAAATTACACCATGTCAAGTCTTGCGGGTGTCATCGCGGCGCTCGCATAATCGGATTCGATGAGTACCAATTCGCCGCTCTTTGATCGCATCCGGGTCAAGCCCGGCCAGGACCGCAGACCGCGCACCGATTTGCCGGGCTGCCAGTGGCCGGGCTGCGCCGAGCATGCGACGCATCGGGCGCCGAAGGGCCGGTTGCGCGCGACAGAATACTGGCGGTTCTGCCTAGAGCACGTGCGCGAATACAACAGTTCTTACAATTTCTTCGCCGGCATGAGCGACGATGCCATAGCGAAATACCAGAAGGACGATGTCACGGGTCACCGGCCGACCTGGAAGATGGGCGAGCTCGGCGGCAAACGCAGCAGCGCGTCGCGCGCCGATTTCCGGCCGCCCGGCTGGGCGGCCGAGGACCCGCTCGGCCTGTTCGGCGAAGGCGCGGCCCCGGGGAACGGCCATGCGCGGCCGTCAAATGAGGGCCGTAAAATCCTCAATGCGCAGCGGCGCGCGCTCGAGACGCTGGGGCTTGAGCCGGACGCCAAGCGGGCCGATATCAAGACCAGGTTCAAGGTGTTGGTGAAACGGCATCATCCCGACGCCAACGGCGGCGACCGCGGCTCCGAAGAGCAGTTGCGGGAGATTATCGCGGCCTATAATTACCTGAAATCCGCGGGCTTTTGCTAATCCCCACCGCTTCCCCCAAAGCCCGCCGCGGTGGCTTTCGCGGCGCCACCCGTTTCTGCTAGATGTACCGCCATATTCGACCGTCGGCCGCCGCAGCGCCGGTCGCGCTTCGGGTACGCTTGAAGGTCACGGAGGAGCAATGACTCTCGCCACAGAAACAGAATCCGGCTTGCCGGACATGAAGGTGTCGGTCCGGCAGGTGTTCGGCATCGACAGCGAACTCGAAGTGCCGGCCTATTCGGAGCCGGACGCCTACGTTCCCGAGGTCGATGCGGACTACCGTTTCGACAAGCCGACCACGCTTGCCATTCTGGCCGGCTTTGCCCGCAACCGCCGGGTTATCGTCACCGGCTATCACGGCACCGGCAAATCGACCCATATCGAGCAGGTCGCCGCCCGGCTCAACTGGCCGTGCGTGCGCGTCAACCTCGACAGCCATATCAGCCGCGTCGATCTTATCGGCAAGGACGCCATCGTGATCCGCGAAGGCATGCAGGTCACCGAATTCCGCGACGGCATTCTGCCGTGGGCGCTCCAACACAATGTCGCGATCTGTTTCGACGAGTACGACGCCGGACGCCCCGACGTGATGTTCGTCATCCAGCGCGTGCTGGAATCGTCCGGCCGGCTGACGCTGCTTGACCAGAACAAGGTGATCAAGCCGCATCCGTCGTTCCGCCTGTTCGCCACCGCCAACACGGTCGGCCTCGGCGATACGTCGGGCCTCTATCACGGCACCCAGCAGATCAACCAGGGTCAGATGGACCGCTGGTCGATCGTCACCACGCTCAATTACCTGCCGCACGACAACGAAGTCGACATCGTGCTCGCCAAGGCGAAGCACTACCGCACGCCGGAAGGCCGCGACATCGTCTCCAAGATGGTGCGCGTCGCCGACCTGACGCGCAACGCCTTCATGAACGGCGATCTGTCGACGGTGATGAGCCCGCGCACGGTGATCACCTGGGCGGAGAATTCGGAAATCTTCGGCGATATCGGCTTCGCGTTCCGGCTCACCTTCGTCAACAAATGCGATGAGCTCGAACGGCCGCTGGTGGCGGAGTTCTATCAGCGCTGCTTCGGACAGGAATTGCCGGAGAGCGCGGTAAACGTGGCGATGAGCTGATCAGCGTCGTCATGCGCGAGGCTTGACCCGCGCATCCATCTTTCGCGCGCAGAAGATTGGATTGCCAAAACGTCGATATGCGATTCCGAAGCGCGCCGTTCTTTGAACGGCTATGCCCGGAAAGACGGTGAAGGAACCACGATCGATGGCCTCGAACGTCAAACCAAAAGCTCCCGTCAAGGACGCGCCGACCGAGCCGTTCAAGCGCGCGGTCGGCGTCTGCCTGCGCGCCATTGCCGGCAAGGGCGATCTGGAAGTGTCGTTCGCGGCGGAACGGCCCGGCCTCGCCGGCGGCAAGGCGCGGCTGCCCGAACCGCCGCGCCGGCTTAACGAGCGCGAAGCCTCGATCGTGCGCGGCCACGCCGACGCCATCGCGCTCAAGCTCGCCTGTCACGATCCGGCCGTGCATCGCCGGCTCGCGCCGGGCGGACAACAGGCGCGCGCCGTATTCGAGGCCATGGAACAGGCCCGCGTCGAGGCAATCGGCTCGCGCCGCATGGGCGGCGTGAAGAAAAATCTCGCCGCCATGCTCGACGACCGCTTCCATCGCGGCAAGTTCGACGAGATCACCGACCGCGCCGACGCGCCGATCGAGGATGCGCTCGCCATGCTGGTGCGCGAGCGGCTCACCGGCGAAGCGCCGCCGGTGGCGGCGAAAAAACTGGTCGATCTGTGGCGGCCGCTGATCGAGGATCGCGCCGGCAAGGATCTCGACCGGCTCGAACGCGTGCTCGACGATCAGCGCCGCTTCGGCGACGTCGTTCACGACCTGCTCGACTGTCTCGACATGGGCGAGGACCGATCGAGCGAATCCGACGAGGAAGAGGGCGAGGACGGCGAGCAGGATACCCGCAAGGACGAGCAAGGCCAGGACGGCGACGCCTCTGAATCCGCTGAATCCGAACGGATGAGCAGCGAGGCCGAAGCGTCGGCCGAACAGATGCCCGACAGCGCATCCGAGGCCGTCGACGCGCCGGCCGCCGACATGGCCGATGACGCCGAGATGGGCGATTCGGAGACCGCAGCCGAGCCATGGCGTCCGCGCAATCATCGCAACGAGCCGCGCGGGCCGGACTATCGGCCGTTCACGTCGAAGTTCGACGAGACCATCGGCGCCGAAGACCTGTGCGAAGCTGAAGAGCTCGACCGGCTGCGCGGCTATCTCGACAAGCAACTGTCGCATCTGCAGGGCGTGGTGGCGCGGCTCGCCAACCGGCTGCAGCGGCTCCTGCTCGCGCAGCAGAACCGCGCCTGGGAGTTCGACCTCGAAGAAGGGCTGCTCGACCCGGCCCGGCTGCCACGCGTCATCGTCGATCCGATGCACCCGCTGTCATTCAAGCGCGAGAAGGACACCGACTTCCGCGACACCGTGGTGACGCTCTTGCTCGATAATTCCGGCTCGATGCGCGGCCGGCCCATCACGGTCGCGGCGACTTGCGCCGACATTCTGGCGCGCACGCTGGAGCGCTGCGGCGTGAAGGTCGAAATTCTTGGCTTCACCACGCGCGCCTGGAAGGGCGGGCAGTCGCGCGAGGCCTGGCTGGCGCAAGGCAAGCCGGCCAATCCGGGACGGCTGAACGATCTGCGCCACATCATCTACAAGTCGGCCGACGCGCCGTGGCGGCGCGCGCGCAAGAATCTCGGTTTGATGATGCGCGAGGGCCTGCTCAAGGAGAACATCGACGGCGAGGCGCTCGACTGGGCGCATAAGCGGTTACTGGCGCGGACGGAAACGCGGAAAATCCTGATGATGATTTCCGATGGCGCGCCGGTCGACGATTCAACGCTGTCGGTCAATCCCGGCAATTATCTGGAACGGCACCTGCGCTGGGTGATCGAGGACATCGAGACGCGGTCGCCAGTCGAACTGATCGCCATCGGCATCGGTCACGACGTGACGCGCTATTACCGGCGCGCCGTCACGATCGTCGATGCCGAGGAGCTCGGCGGCGTGATGACCGAGAAGCTCGCCGAGCTGTTCGAGGAGCACCCGACCGAACCGCAACGTGTCGCGCGTCCATCGCGTCCGCGGCGCCGGCTCGAACTCGTAAAGCAATCTTCCGATTCGAATTACTACAACCCGCGTCATTGCCGGGCTTGACCCGGCAATCCGCACCGCACGTCCCGTCAGCATGGATGCGCGGGTCAAGCCCGCACATGACGAATTAAAGAATACGGCTAAACCGCCGAGCCTCGCTCCGGCGTGAAGAATATGAACAAATTCGCGAGCACAATCGTGCCGGCGAGAAAATAGAACACGACATTGATGCCGTAGTGATCGGCCAGCACGCCGCCCGTCACCGGGCCGATGGCGGCGCCGAGCGCCTGGCTGCCGAACAGAATACCGATGGCGGTTCCGCCCTGGCTCGACGGCGTCGAGTTCGAGCAGCCACGCCTGCAGCACGGAGCGTACGGCGAACAGAAAGAAGCCGAGGAAGGCGACGAGGACCACGAACAGGCTGGACCGGCCGGCGAACGCCATGCCGAGCAGCACCACCATGGTCATCGCCATGCTGCTGACGATGATACGCTGGCGCCCCATCCGATCGGAGAAATGTCCGGCAATCGGCGTCATCGCGAAGCCCGCGGCCTGAAGCGAGAACATGCAGACGCCGATCCATTTCGGCGGATAGCCCATCTGCCGCGCCAAGTAGAGCGGCAGAAACGTCAGCAGCGCGCTCTGCGTCATGGCGCGGAATGCCGAGCCGAGCGAAATCATCACCAGCGTCTGGTTTTTCAGAAGCTCGCGCAGATCGCGCAGGCGTTTGCCCAGGGATGCGCCGGCCTTCTCGTTCGCATGGTCGCTGCCGACGCTCAGCCCGCCGACCAGCACCAGAATGACGCAAGCCATCAGGATGCCGGGCACGATGTTGACGACCACAACGTTGCGCCAACTCGTGATGGCCAGAAGCCATCCCGCGGCCAGCGGCGCCAGCGCATCGCCAACATTGCCGCCCATGCCGTGAATCGAAACGACGAAGCCCTTGCGCTGTGGAAACGCGCGCGCGAGCAGCGGGATCGCGGTCGGATGCCAGAAATTGTTGCCGATGCCGACAAGGCCGGCGCAGGCGAGCAGCGTCCAGTAGGAATGCGTGAAGCCCATCAACAGATACGGTGCGCCGACCCAGCACAACGCCAGCGCCATGAGCAGGCCCTTGCGCGGCACCGAGTCCGCGATCATTCCGCCCGGAATGTTGGACAGCGCGCCGCAGACGAACTGACAGGTCAGGATCGAACCGATCTGCTCGTAGCTGAGGTGCAGCTCGTTGCCGATCAGCGGCAGCAGCAGATAGAACGTCGCCGGATACCAGTGGGTGAGCGTGTGGCCGAGCGTGATGAGCCAGACGTCGGCGAACGACCGGGAGGCGCTCGTGGGCGCGGTTACTGCAAGTGTCGACATCCCGGCAGGGCTGCTTTCTGTTGGGCGTTCCGCCTGAATTTTCTTTGTGGCACCGAGTATTTGGCACCGATTTTGCTGTCAAGCCATTTTGTCGCAGGGGGCCTCACCACATGCAATTTTCGCGGGCGGCAAAGTCGCGCGCGCATATCGGCGCATGACGCGCGGTGCGCGACGACGAACGATACTTAACAAAGCTTCAAGGGCGGAGCGGGTTACCGTACGAGCGCGGTGTGCTCACGACGCGGTGCGACGAACTCGCCTGAACGGCGCACCGATACTGACGCCGGTCGCGACGACCGCCGTGCGATGACATCATCAATAATTTTTTAAAGGCGGACGAATGCTCAGGCCGCGGCCGCGCGCTTCTTGGCGACTTCGCGCTTGAGATCGAGCACGCGCGGGGACAATTCGCCGTCCTTGGCTTTGAGCAGAAAGGCATCGAGCCCGCCGCGGTGGTCGACGGTCTTGAGCGCATTGGCCGAAACCCGCAGCCGCACCGAACGGCCGAGAGCATCCGACATCAGGGTCACGTTCAGCAGATTGGGCAGGAAGCGCCGCTTGGTCTTGCGGTTGGAGTGGCTCACCTTGTGCCCGATCTGGCGCGTCTTGCCGGTCAGTTCGCAGCGCCACGACATGGCTGTCATCCTTTAATGCGTCGCGTCCAGCCCGCGGCCGAACGCTTCGACGGGAATGGGATTGCGGAGGCTATAGAGTGACTGGCCGGTCACCGTCAAGCACATGTCACACATGGTGTTTTTGTCTTGGGTCTGCCGCCAGCGCGGGCAAATCCACACAAAGGACGTATTCTGCCCCAAAACAGGAACCTAAGGCCCGTGCTTAAGCTCCGCGCCTCAGGTCGTCGGATCGACCGGCGGCGGCCCCTCCCACTCTCCTGGATAGCCGGCCCAAGGACGCAAAAGTCGTGTTTGTGCTGCCGAACTGGATCTCCCCCTCTGTCACCACCGCCGCTCCCACCGCGGCGGTGTGCGCCGTGACTTTGCTGGCCGCTCTGCTGGGCGACGCAAGCCATGGTGCGGCCGCGCAGGGGCGGCTCGATGCCGAATACGTCGCCACGGTTTCCGGTGTGCCGGTCGGGCAAGGCAACTGGGTGGTCGAGATTGCCAATAATTCCTATACGTCCACGGCAAACGGGGCGACCGCGGGGCTGTTGAAGGTATTCACCAGTGCGCGCGGCACCAGCGCAGCGCGCGGCATCGTCTCGGCCGGCCGGCCGATGCCGACGAGTTATTCGGCAACGATCATCGACACTCACCACATCGACGAAGTGCGCATGGCGCTGAGCAACGGCAACGTGACCGATTACACGGCCGAGCCGGAACTCATTCCTGTGCCCGACCGGATTCCGGTGAGCGAGGCCGATCGCCACGGCGTCGTCGACCCGATGACATCGGCCCTCGCCCACGTCGAGGGCGCCGGAGACCCGGTCGGTCCCGGAGCTTGCAATCGCAAGGTTTCGGTATTCGACGGACGCGTCCGCTACGATTTGCAGAGCGAATTCAAGCGCATCGAAAACGTCAAGGCCGAAAAGGGATATCAGGGCGCCGCCGCCGTTTGCGCGCTGTATTTCAGGCCGATCTCCGGTTACGTGCCGGACCGGGCTGCAATCAAATATCTGATCGCACTGCGCGATGCGGAAGTCTGGCTGGTTCCGATCGCCGGCACGCGTGTGCTCGTGCCGTTTCGTTTTGCGATGCCGACACCGCTCGGCCTCGGCGTGCTGCAGGCCAGGCAGTTCGTCTCGGTGGCGCTGCCGGCGCGCGCGATGGCGCAGCCGGTGCGCACAATGGCAAAGACGCAGTAGCGCCGGTGTGGGGCTCGGTGTGCGCCTGCGCGAACGCTTCTGCGGCGTCCCCGTTATCCACAAGACACCGCCTCTTGACTCCGGGAGAATTGTCGCTTGCGCGACACGTTAACGTCTCGGCCCCACAGCGGGAGGCTGGAATCGGCCTTTGACACCCGATGTGGTACACGACAACATCGTCTCATCCATATCTCGCGGTGAACAAAATCGAACACAACGCGAGTCACCGATTCGGCCGCGATTCGTTCCAGACTCGTTCCACACCTTAAGCACAGGCCTTTCGACCGTCGCGTTGTGATACACAAACATGCGTCCTCCCCCTGCTCCGCCTCGTTCGGGGGCCACCGGGAGCGCTGAATGCCGGATCTTCAATGCCCATTTCATTTTCGCCTCCCGCCGATCGCGACGCGCGTACTCGTGGCGCTGGCGTCACTGCCGTGCTCGGTCCGACCAACACCGGGAAAACCCACCTCGCCATCGAGCGGATGCTGGCGCATTCGTCCGGAATAATCGGGCTGCCGCTGCGGCTGTTGGCGCGCGAGGTCTATAACCGCGCGGTCGAACGGGTCGGCGCCGAAGCGGTGGCGCTCATCACCGGCGAGGAGAAGATCAAGCCGGCGAATCCGCGGTTCTGGGTCGCGACGATGGAGGCAATGCCGCGCGATCTCGACGTCGCGTTTGTCGCGATCGACGAAATCCAGCTCGCCGCCGATTTCGAGCGCGGCCATGTCTTCACCGACCGCATGCTGCACCGGCGCGGGCGCGAGGAAACGCTGGTGCTCGGCGCCGCCACCATGCGGCCGATCGTCGAGCGGCTGCTACCCGGCGCCAGCATTGTGAGCCGTCCGCGCCTGTCGCAACTCACCTTCGCGGGCGAGAAGAAACTGACCAGGCTGCCGCGCCGCTCCGCCGTCGTGACGTTCTCGGCCGAGGAAGTTTACGCCATCGCCGAACTGATCCGCCGCCAGCGCGGCGGCGCCGCGGTCGTACTCGGCTCGCTGTCGCCGCGCACGCGTAACGCTCAGGTCGAACTCTATCAGGCCGGCGAGGTCGACTACCTGGTGGCGACCGACGCCATCGGCATGGGACTCAACCTTGACGTCGATCACATCGCGTTCGCGTCCGATCGCAAGTTCGACGGCTATCAGTTTCGCAAGCTCAACCCTTCGGAACTCGCGCAGATCGCCGGCCGCGCCGGACGCGCCACCCGCGACGGCACCTTCGGCACCACCGGGCGCTGCCCGCCATTCGAAACCGAGCTTGTTCAGGCGCTCGAATCGCACACTTTCGAGCCAGTCAAGCTCGTGCAGTGGCGCAATTCCGATCTGGACTTCTCCTCGATCGGCGCCTTGCAGGCAGCCTTGGCGGAAGCCCCTAAGGAGGCCGCGCTCGCCCGTGCGCCGGTCGCCGAGGATATTCTCGTGCTCGACCATGCGGCGCGGGAAGACGCGGTGCGCGCCGTCACCAGAACGCGCGACGATGTCGAGCGGTTGTGGGACGTCTGCCAGATTCCCGATTACCGCAAGATTGCTCCGGCCAATCACGCCGAACTTGTCGTTACGGTCTACGGCTTCCTGATGCGTGAGGGCAAAATCGAGACCGACTGGTTCGCGCGGCAGATCGCGCAGGCTGATCGCACCGACGGCGACATCGATACATTGTCGACGCGCATCGCCCATATCCGGACCTGGACCTTCGCGGCCAATCGGCCGGACTGGCTCGCAGATCCCGAACACTGGCAAGGCGTCACCCGCGCCGTAGAGGACAAGCTGTCCGACGCGTTGCACGAACGGCTGACCGAGCGCTTTGTCGATCGCCGCACCAGCGTGCTGATGCGGCGGCTGCGCGAGAACGCCACGCTCGAGCCCGAGATCAACAAGACCGGCGAAGTCATCGTCGAGGGCCACGTCATCGGCCGTCTCGATGGCTTCGTGTTCCTGCCGGATGCCTCGTCGGGCGGCTCCGACACCAAGGCGCTGCAGAATGCCGCCCAGAAGGCCCTGGCGGGCGAGATCGATTCGCGCGCGACGCGGCTTGGGGAAGCGCCGGACGCGCAGTTCGTGCTCGCCGCCGACGGCACGATCCGCTGGACCGGCTCCGCGGTCGGCAAGCTCGTTGCCGGCGAGGACGCGCTGCATGCGCGCGTGCGCCTGATTGCCGACGAACATCTCACCGGTGCACCCCGCGATGCCGTGCAGGCTCGGCTCGAGCGGTGGCTCAAGTCGCATATCGAGCGGCTGCTTGCACCGCTGTTCGAACTGTCCGCCGCAAGCGACGTAACCGGGATCGCGCGCGGCATCGCATTCCAGATGGTCGAAGCGCTTGGCGTATTGGACCGGCCTAAAGTGGCCGAAGACGTCAAAGGATTGCAGCAGCCAGAACGCGCGACGCTGCGCAAATATGGCGTGCGCTTCGGCGCCTATAACATCTACATCCCGGCGCTGCTGAAACCCGCGCCGCGCGCGCTGGCTGTGCAGCTCTGGGAGCTGTCGCATGGCGGCGACGAGTCCAAGAACCTCGTCGATCTCCTGCACCTCGCCGGCAGCGGCCGCACATCCACTCCGGTCAACAAAGACATCGATGCCAATCTCTACCGAACGGCCGGCTATCGCGTCTGCGGCGAGCGCGCCATCCGCGTCGATATTCTGGAGCGCCTTGCTGATCTGATCCGCCCCGCATTGTCCTGGCGCGAAGGCACACCGGGACAGAAACCCGCCGCGGCTTTCCTGGGCGGCGGCTTCACGGTCGTCAACGGCATGACGTCCCTGATCGGTGCATCGGGCGAGGATTTTGCCTCGGTGCTGCGTTCGCTCGGCTACCGCATGGAGCGGCGGCCGAAGCCGCCCGAACCGGCTCCGACGCCAACGGCAGCTCCTGCCGAGGCGGCGCGCGCCGACCGCCGAGCAAGCGCCTGAACTTAGCCGCAGCCGAAGACGGGCAGGCTGCCAGCGCGGATTTGGCGGTGGTTGCGCCGGAGCAAGCGGCTCAATCCGAGAGCCCACCTGCTGAGCAGAGCAGCGAACTCGTGGCGGGCGATGTCGACGCTGCAGATCGACGCCGCGCAAGCGGAAGTGGCGCCACCGGAACCAGCCGTTGAGGCCCCGGCCCCTGAAAACGAGACCGTTCCCGAGGCGGACGCCGCACCGGTTGTTGTAGTCGCAGCATCCGAGACCGAAGCAGCGCCGCAGCCCGAAGGCGGCGATGCGTCAACGCCAGCGGCGGCCGAAGCGGCAAAGCCGGCCGAAGAACCTTCCTTGGTCGAAGTGTGGCGGCCGGGCCGGCCCGAAGGCCGGCGCCGACCTCCGCGTGAGCGGCGGCGGGAGCGTGGCAAGCCGGGGCGCACGGATGCGCCACAGCGTACATCCGATGAAGCGCCGGCCGTCGCGGCGGCCGGAGAAGCTTCGCCTTCAGGCGAGCAACCTGCGGCCGAGGCCCCAGGCAGGTCAGGCCGCCCGCACCGGCAGCGCCACCGCGGCGGCGAGCGCCAAGGGGAACGTCACGGGGAGCGCCAAGGTGAGCGTCACGGCGACCGCCGCGATCGCCCCGACCGGCCACCGCGCGACCGCGAACACCCGCAGCAGCGGCCCGCGCGGTTCGAGCGGCGTGAGCGCGAGAAGGCGCCGGATCCGAATTCGCCGTTCGCCAAACTCGCCGCGCTCAAGGCGCAGCTCGAGGCGGAGGCCAAAGAGCGCCGCTGAATCCAGGAGTGCCGTTAAGTGCCGGACCAACCCGATCGACAACGGATCGACCGCTGGCTCTGGCACGCTCGATTGGTACGCACCCGCGCTGCGGCCGCCGCATTGGCCGGCGCCGGCTATGTCCGGGTCAACGGCGCCCGAATCGACGCCCCAGGCCGCATGGTGCATAGCGGCGACGTGATCACCGTCGCGCTGGATCGCAGCGTCCGGGTCCTGAAAGTGCGCGGTTTTCGCGAACGCCGGGGTCCCGCCGGGAGCGCCGAGGACCTATATGACGATTTGACCTGAACCGGTGCTGCGAGCGCGGCCGAGCCGGGAGCCCTGTGGGTCCAAGTCTTGCGTGTCAGGGACCCATGCGCTAGGAGCACTGCTCGCAAAAAGCCAATTTAGAGTGGGCAGATGACCTATATCGTCAACGACAATTGCATCAAATGCAAATACATGGACTGCGTCGAAGTTTGCCCGGTCGATTGCTTCTATGAAGGCGAGAACATGCTCGTCATCCATCCTGACGAGTGCATTGATTGCGGCGTATGTGAGCCGGAATGCCCGGTCGAGGCCATCAAGCCGGATACCGAGCCGGGCACGGAAAAGTGGCTCGGCTTGAACGCCGAATATGCCAAGGTTTGGCCGAACATTACGACCAAAAAGGAACCGCCCGCGGATGCCAAAAGTTGGGAAGGCAAGCCCAACAAGTTCGAAGAACACTTTTCGGCTAATCCGGGCAGCGGCGATTGAGATAATCGCCTACGACAGCGTTAACTATCGTTAAGAACGGCCGCGCTGCGTTTCTTTTGCAGCGCCATAAGGCTTTGATTTTGGCCGAAAATGTGCTATAAGACATTTACATAATGAAAAACGTCCCCCGAGACCGCCTTTACGACTGTCTCAAGCCTATTATTCCGGGGAATTTCCGAGGAACCGTTCAATAGAGGCGTGTGACCCACGCGAGAGCAGTGGCAGAGAAAACTCGTCGTCGTACCAAGAAGAGCGCACCCGGCATGACCCGAAAAGCCGGAAAATCCTCCTCCCGCGCGAGCCGGAGGCCAACACAGCCCACGCGAGCGACAGCCCGTAACCGGGTTAGCGTGGCGAAGCCCGCGGCACGGCGCAAGCCGGAGCCGGAAGGAGCAACTTTGGGAATGAACGTGAAGAAGACTACTCAACGACAAGGCTTCAAGACCAACGAGTTCATCGTCTATCCGGCCCATGGCGTTGGCCAGATCATCTCGATCGAGGAGCAGGAGGTTGCGGGCGTCCGGCTTGAGCTGTTCGTCATCAACTTCGTCAAGGACAAGATGACGCTGCGGGTGCCGACCTCCAAGGTCACGTCCGTCGGCATGCGCAAGCTTGCCGAAACGCCGATCATCAAGCGGGCCCTGGAAACTCTGAAGGGCCGCGCGCGCATCAAGCGCACGATGTGGTCGCGTCGGGCTCAGGAATACGAGGCCAAAATCAATTCCGGCGATATCGTCGCCATCGCTGAGGTCGTCCGCGACCTGTACCGGTCGGAAAACCAGCCGGAACAGTCGTATTCGGAGCGGCAACTCTACGAGGCGGCGCTCGACCGGCTGTCGCGTGAGATCGCGGCCGTCCAGCGCATCACCGAGACCGAAGCGGTCAAGGAGATCGAGGCGGCCCTCGCCAAGGGTCCGCGCCGTGGTCCGAAGCCCGAAGCCGAGGACGAAGGCGTGGTCGCCGAGGAAGCCGCATAATTGCAGCCAGGTTCGAACTTGGACGAAAAAGGCCCGGATTTCCCTCCGGGCCTTTTGCTTTTCCAAGCGCCCTTCCGGCGGGGCGCGAAGCCGCGGCCGGTTTGCCCCAATTTGCCGGGAAAAATCCCACGATTAGTCATAAATTAAGCTTCATTTGAAAGGACATAGTGAGGACGGGGATTACGGGTCAGGGGGCGTCGGGATGCGACGTAAGAAGGCCATTAAGCGCGGCCGGTGGGCGTCAGTTCTTGTAGCGGCAGTGGTGGGGTATCTGCTCGGCAGTTGGAATGCCGCAGCGGTGCGTGGCAGCCAGGCTTCCGGCGCCCAGACCGCGGCGCAGACGGTAGCGCTCCGCTTTCCAAGCGATTTGCAACAGGCTGAATTACAGCAAGGCTCGGCCGCTCCGGCGCCGTCCTATCAGCTCGCTTCCGAATCCACGGTCATCGTCCACAACGCCAATAGGGCGCTGTTCGCGCCGGAGCCGATGCTTCCGGCCCAGCCCGTGGAGCGGCAAGCGGCAGAACCGACCGATACCCAGCAAGCGGCTGCCGAACCGGCGCCGGTACAAGTCGCGGACCTCTCGCCGACACCTCCGATGGCGCCGGCCCACGTTGCGGCGGCTCCGATTGCGCCGAAACCGGCCGAGGTCGCCAGCACCGCCAAGCCGCATCCCGCGCCAGTGCACCACCAGGCTCGTCCGGGCTACATGTTCGATGAGGCGCAGCTCGCCAGCATCAAGCGACGCCTTAACCTGACGCCCGATCAGGAGGAGATGTGGCCGGCCGTTGCGGCGGCGCTCCACAACATCGGCCTCGAGCACGAACGCGAGGCCCGGGCCCGCGGCGCCGCTGGCCAGATCAATCCCGACAGCCCGCAGGTTCAGGATCTGAAATCAGCTGCGATCCCGCTCATCATGAGCTTCTCGGACGAGCAGAAAGACGAAGTCCGCACGCTGGCGCGCGGCATGGGCCTGACCCAGCTCGCATCCCAGTTCTGATTTTATCGAATTCGCTCGCCGGGGACGCTAGACTTTAATCTTGCGAAGGCGCGGCTTTGTGGCCTTTGCGGACGGGCGAAACAACTCGCCGACGCATTTGACGCCGATCAGCGCCAAGAGCGAAAAGCAGGCGAGATCGCCGAACTCCACGCGGCTCGATATGTCGAGCGAGTAGAGCGGCTCGTACAGAAAGTAGTCGGCGCAGATAAACGCCGCGCACACGCCAAGCAGCGCCGGCCCTCGTCCGAAGACGATGGCCACCACGATAATCGGCAGAACATAAAAGAACACTGGGTCGCGCAGGTTGAGCGTGCCCAGCCGCAGATACCAAAGAATCGCGGTCATCACCGCAACGACCGTAAGCGATATTGCGACGGGCAATCCCCGCGTCAAAATCGACATACGCTCCCCCCTGTTGGCCGGTTCGGCCTTATTGTCATGATAGCGTGGACCGCGTTGGCGGAACAGACAAAAAACCGTCCTTCCCCACGCGCTATTGGGCAGACGGAGAACAGGGTTAGGGCAGTTTCCGAAAAAGCCTGCCCTCGGACTTGATCGAGGGTGGATGCCGGTTTTCCGAGGAAAATGCGAACCAGGCCTATAGAACCACCCTACTCGACGACGATTTTGACCTCGCTGCCCGGCCGCAGCGTATCGCCGGGGTTGAGGCCGTTAAGCACCCGGAATTGCTCGACTTGCCGGTCGGGCACCGCCATCCGGCTGGCAAGCTTCTCGACCGTGTCGTGGGGACCGGCAGTTACTACTGCAAGGTGCAGTGGCCGAGCATGCTGTATTTCGGCGAGAGTCATCCGGCGGAACGTGCCGACAGACGCGCGAAACATGTGATCGATCTGGGGGGTGAAGCTCTTGGCGGCGAAGATGAAGCGGTAGACATCGCTGCCGAAGCGGACGACGTAAAGGCGAAAATCCCAGTCGTCCCCCTTCGCGCTCGCGGTTGCGCCGTCGAACCCGTTGATCGTGACATCATGGACGCTTTTCGGATCGATGTTCTCGATCCAGCCGGAATTGATATAGGCCGCGAGCGTCTGCTCAGCCGGAACGTGCACGACGTCGAGCCGCAGCGCAGCGCCGCCACCGCGTTTGACGCCGAGCACCGCTTGCGCAGTGTTGTCGAGGATGAAACCCTCCGGCGCAGTGAACGTGAATCCCAGGCGCGGGTGCAGAAAGCGGCGACCGCGTACAAAGCCTTCGCTCGGATCCTCGCCGAACACCATGCCGTTGACGTCGGCAAGATATGCGTCCTTCGCCTGCACGCTTTGCTCGGCAGTGACTTCCGCGGGAGCCCGATACTGACGGGCGACGGCCACGGCATGCGCGATACGCTCGGGCGTCGACGGATGCGACGACAGAAAGTCGGGCGCCGCCGGATTGATGCTGCCGTTCGGGCGCGGCTTAAGCTCGGAGCTGCGCCCCAATGACGCCAGGAAACGCACTGCGCCGTAGGGATCGTAGCCGGCGCGAGCCGCCATCTTGATACCGATCCCATCCGCGTCGAGTTCCTGTTGCTGCGAAAAGCTCGCCAGCGACAGCTTGGACCTCGCGAGCGCGAGCGCGCTGGCCTGCGGATCACTGACCAGATCGGTGAACACCTTTTCGTTCAATTCCTCGTCGCGAATTTTCTGCTCGCGAAGCTCGGCGTGGTGCGCGATCACATGCCCCATCTCGTGTCCGATGACAGACGCGAGTTCGGATTGATCGTTGGCCAGCGATATCAGGCCGCGCGTCACATAAAGCTGTCCGGTCGGCAGCGCGAAGGCATTGACCGTATCGGAATTGAGAATGGTCACCCTGTAATGCAGGTCGGGCCGGTCCGAGGCCGCCACCAGCCGCTCGGTCAGCTGTTCGACCATGGCCTGCACGCGCGGATCCTTATAGACACCGCCGTAGCTGGCCAGAATGCGCTGATGTTCCTGCAGTTCCGCAGGCGTCATGCCGGGCTGCGGCGGCGGCGCCGCAGTCTGCATCATCGGCTCGGGCGCGATAGCCGGTAACTGGCCAGCGCAGCCCGCAAGCAGCATCGCGCCGAGCGCCGCGACGGCCCCCGCGAACCCGTACCCCGCAATGCCTGCCCGCCTGCACCGCATCAACACGTCACCCACGTTCAATCGTGGTCGGCCAACTGGATCTGCGCCGGATATGTGGCCTCGATCCAGGGGGCGCGCCAATAGGCGCCCCCTCGGCCAGCCGCGGCTCGCGCTTCGACCCAGCCGCGAACCCGTACCGGCCGCCCGGCGAGCGCCTTCAAGTCGAAACCCGCCGCTGCGAACCTGCGTTCGTTTCGCTTCCGGATCGTGACCGCAAAATCGCGCGACCACCGCCGGCCGAAATTCACGTAAAGCGTGGCGCCACTCTCGTGCACCGACACCACGTCGCCTTCAATCAGCGCGAAGCGCCCCCGTTCCGCCACTATACTTGCCGGATCGCCGGCGCGCAGTGGGTCATAATACGGATTGGCCCAGAGGCCAATCTTGGCCTCGCGCGCTGCGGTCTCGGCGCCGAGCAGCGCGGCCGCGCAGGCGCCGCTGCCGGCATCGTCCGCTACACGTGCCAAGCCAGCGGCGATCAGGGTCGCCTCGACCGAGCGCCGGTCGTCGCCGCGCATAGTCTCGGCATAAGCCACCACGCGCCCGTAGCGATCGGATTTGGCGTCGGCCTGCCGCAACACTACCTGTGCGCCGGAGACGAGCCGCGACAGTTCGGCTGTGGCGGCCGCACCTCCGGGACCCGCGAAAGTTTTGCCGGCCGCTGAAGCCATCGGCACCTCGATGCCCGCAAGGTGGACAGTGCGGCCATCGCTGATTTGAAAATTGCCGCCATCGAGTACATCGCCGGCGCTTCCGCGGGCCATTTCGGCGCCGCCGCACGGCATCGCCGGCGCGGCCGATATCGCGGCCGCGACCCGCTGCTGCGCCCCTACGCCCGGATCACCGAAAACGAGTGCCATTCCGGCTGCGCAAGAAGCGGCCCATACCCCAACCCGCCGGCTCCCCATAAGCGTCAAGCAAACGAGTCGAATGCGGCTGCACTACGGCGGTCGGAACCCGCGAACGAGCAGCGGAAGTTCAAGCCTTACTCGTTGCGGTGGCGGCGCTTCTGCTCGTCGCGGACGGTGATCAGATCGGCCTCGACCATTTCCTTCACCAGCGCATCGAACGTGGTCTTGTGACGCCAGCCGAGCTTGGCGCGCGCCTTGCTGGCATCGCCCAACAACGTGTCGACTTCGGTGGGCCGGAAGTAACGCCGGTCGACTTCGACCAGCACCCGGCCATCGGCGGCATCGACGCCCTTCTCATCCGTGCCGTTGCCGCGCCAGACGATGCGGCGGCCGATATGCATGAACGCCTTCTCGACGAATTCCCGCACGGTGTGGCTCTCGCCGGTCGCCAGCACATAATCGTCAGGCTCGGCCTGCTGCAGAATAAGCCACATGCCCTCGACATAGTCGCGCGCATGACCCCAATCGCGCGCGGCGTCGAGATTGCCGAGAAACAGCTTCTCTTGCAGTCCGAGCGCAATGGCCGCGACCGCGCGCGTGATCTTGCGGGTGACGAACGTCTCGCCGCGAATTGGACTCTCGTGATTGAACAGGATGCCGGTCGAGGCGTGGATGCCGTAAGCCTCGCGGTAATTCACCGTGATCCAGTGCGCATAGACCTTCGCGGCGCCGTAAGGCGAGCGCGGACGAAACGGCGTCGTCTCCTTCTGTGGGATCTCCTGCACCAGCCCGAACATTTCGGAGGTCGAGGCCTGATAGAGTTTGGTCTTGCGCTCGCGCCCGAGGATGCGGATGGCCTCGAGCAGCCGGAGCGCGCCGAGCCCGTCGGCATTCGCCGTGTATTCGGGCGTCTCGAACGACACCATGACGTGCGATTGCGCGGCGAGATTGTAAATCTCGTCCGGCTGGGTCTCCTGCACGATGCGGATCACATTGGTGGCATCGGTCATGTCACCGTATTCAAGCGCGAAGGCGGTGCCGGCCTCGTGCGGGTCGTGATAGAGATGGTCCACGCGTGCGGTGTTGAACGACGACGAGCGGCGTTTCATGCCGTGGACGGTGTAGCCCTTCGCCAGCAGCAACTCGGCCAGATAGGCGCCATCCTGACCCGTCACGCCGGTGATCAACGCTACTTTACCAGCCGATTCCGCCATTCTCGCCACGCTCCCTGCGACCAATCGGGGATGACTAGCATTAGCCTGCCGCCATGCCTACACCGGGGGCAGCCGGAGGGTCCCGATGTTCCAGGCCGCGATCGATGCGATCACGCAGATGTTCTCACCACCGCTGCGGGCGGTGCTGTGGAAATCGATAGCGCTCGCTCTGGCGCTTATTATCGTGGTGTCGATTGCGCTCGACCGGGCGATCGTCTGGCTCGTAGGCGCCGGCAGCAGCTGGGGCCAAACGGCGCTCGGACCGCATGCCAACTGGCCGGTCGAGGCGCTCGCCTGGGTACTGTCGATCGCGGCGGGCTTCGGTATCTTGGTCGGCGGCGTCATGCTGATGCCGGCCGTCACATCGTTCGTGGCGAGCTTCTTTGCCGACCAGATCGCCGACGTGGTCGAACGCGAGCATTACCCCGCCGATCCGCCCGGCAAGGCGCTGCCGCTGTGGCTTGCGGTGGTCGAGGGCAGCAAAACGGCGCTGCTTGCCATCGTGGTCTATCTCTGCGCGGTGGTGCTGTTGTTGTTCGTGGGGCTGGGCGCGGTGATCTTCTTCCTCGCCACCGCCTGGCTTCTCGGCCGCATCTATTTCGAACTTGCCGCCATGCGCTTTCACCCGCCGCTGGAAGCGAAAGCGTTGCGCAAGCGCAATGCCACGACGGTCTACATGGGCGGCCTGTTGATTGCCGTCTTCGTGTCGATCCCGATCGTCAATCTGGCGACGCCGCTGTTTGCGATGGCGTTGATGGTCCACGTGTACAAGCGGCTCATCCAGCACGCCGGACGCCTGCGCGCGCGCTGATCAGCGCGGCAGGTCGGGCGCCGTGGGTTTCTGCTTGAACCGGCGCGCGCCGGCCGCAAGCGCGAATGTCACGACCAGAAAGCGCGCCAAGATGATGCGCGCCGACATAGATCGGGTCGAGGTGCAGCGCCAGCGCCAGGACCATCATCGTGTCCTGCGCGCCAGGCGCGAATGCGATCGCCACGTTGGCGATCTCGAACGCATAGAAATGCAGCACCAGCAGGACGAACGACGTGGCGACCGTCATCGCCACCGCAAATGAGCCGAAGGCGGCACCGAGAAAACCGAGCAGCATGCGGAACGTCGTGTTGGTGAAGCGCGAGCCGACGAGGCCGCCGAGCACGATCACGGCGCTCGAGCCGAGCCACCACGGCAGCGCCGCGTGGATGATCGCCATGCCATGCAACAGTCCGGAGCCCGCCATGGCGCCGAATAAGAGGCCACCCGGAAACCGCAGCCGGTAGAACAGCACCGCGAAGGCCGTCGCCACCGCTGCCAGCAGCAGCATCTGGCCGAGGACCGAAAAGTCCGCCGGCCCCCGCACCGGAGCGACCGCCGGCACCACCAGTCCGAACAACGCCAGCCCGTTCGGCAGACCGACGACCAGCAGCAGAACACGGACGGTCTGCACGATGGCGATGGCGCGCAGGTCGCCGCCAAGCTCGCTGGACAGCGCGATGACCTGCGCCATCGAGCCGGGGCTCGCGCCCAGTAACGCCGACAGCGGATCCCAGCGGTGCACGATGCGCAGGTAGCTCGACGTCGCCAGCATCATGGTGAGCGAACCGACCATCAGGAGCACGATGCTGAGCGGCCAAGTCGTCACACCGCGCAGCGTATCCGGCGTCACCACGGTGCCGAGCAGGATACCGACGATGATGTAGCAGACGCGCGCCATCTCGAGCGGCATTCGCATCGGCCGGCCAAGGAGCGCCGCCGCCGCCACCGCGAGAACGGAGCCCGACACGAGGCCGGCCGGAAGCCCAAGCCACGCAAACGTCACCCCGCCGGCGAGCGCAATGGCAAGCGTCTCGGCAACCTCGAACAGAGTGCGCCGCGGCGGGAGGGCAAGGAGCATCGATTCATCATGAATGCCCGCCGCGCGCGCCGTCAAATGACGCCGGTAACGGAATGCGGGCAGAACGGTCGCCCGATAGACAGTTCCGGCAATCTGTGGTGACCTGATCCCAAATAATGCCGGGCTCAACGAGCCCTATCAACCACGGTGGAAACGTCGTGCTGCAAGGATGGGTCGTCGTCCTTATCGCGCTCGCCTATATCGGGTTTTTGTTCCTGGTAGCGAGCTACGGCGACCGCAGGCGGGCGGGGCGCGACGCCGCCTCGCGGCTCTGGATCTATCCGCTCTCGCTCGCGATCTACTGCACGTCGTGGACCTTCTTCGGCTCCGTCGGGCTGGCGTCGCGCGGCGGCTACGATTTTCTCGCCATCTATATCGGCCCGATGCTGATGGTCGGCCTCGGCTATCCGCTGATCGCCAGGATGGTGCGGCTCGCCAAGAAGCAGAACATCACCTCGGTCGCCGACCTGATTGCGGCGCGTTACGGCAAGAGCCAGGCAGTGGCGGCGACAGTGGCGCTGATCGCCATCGTCGGCATGATCCCCTACATCGCGCTGCAACTCAAAGCGGTGTCGTCCTCGGTCGGCACCATCATGACGGCGGCCGCGCCCGACGGCGCCCTGCAGCCGATGCTTGGCGACAGCGCCTTGCTGATCGCGCTGTTTATGGCGGCGTTCGCGGTGCTGTTCGGCACCCGCCACACCGACGCCACCGAGCATCAGGACGGGCTGATGCTGGCGATCGCCACGGAATCGATCGTCAAGCTTGTCGCTTTCCTGGCCGTCGGCGTGTTCGTCACCTTCGTGCTGTATCCGGGTCCGTTGGCGCTGTTCACCCGCGCGCTCGCGAGGCCGGACATCGCCAAGGTGATCACGCAGGCGCCGCCGCTCGCCAATTTCTGCGCGATGGCGGTGCTGTCGCTGTTCGCCGTCGTGCTGCTGCCGCGGCAATTCCACGTCAGCGTGGTGGAGAACCGCAGCGAGGCAGAAATCCGCCGCGCGGCTTGGCTGTTCCCACTCTACCTCGTGCTGATCAATCTGTTCGTCATTCCGATCGCGATTGCGGGGCTGCTGGACGCTCCGATCAGCGTGTTTCACGGCGACATGTTCGTGCTGGCGCTGCCGCAAGCGGCACATTCCACGCTGATGACCGTGATCGCATTCGTCGGCGGCCTGTCGGCGGCGACCGCGATGGTGATCGTGGAGTCGGTGGCGCTCGCCATCATGGTGTCGAACGACATCGTGGTGCCGCTTCTCCTGCAGCGCCGTGCCACGCGCATCGGCGAGGCGAAGCGACGCCGGCGCGCGGCTCCTGATCACGCGCCGGATCGCGATCTTCGTCATTCTGTTTCTGGCCTACGCCTATTATCGCTCGGCCGGCGACGCCCAGCTTGCGTCGATCGGGCTCCTGTCCTTTGCGGCGATTTCGCAACTGGCGCCGGCGCTGTTTGGCGGCCTGATCTGGCGGCGCGGCACTGCGCGCGGCGCCATCGCGGGAATGACCGCGGGCGTCCTGATCTGGGGCTATACGCTGCTGCTGCCCAGCATCTTCGATTCCGGCACGGGCGACGCCGCAATCCTGGCCCACGGACCGTGGGGGCTCGCCTTCCTGCGGCCGCAGGCGCTGTTCGGCATCGACCTGCCGCCGCTGGTGCATGGCGTGCTGCTCAGCCTCGCCTGCAACATCGTCTGCTACATCGTCTTCTCGCTGAGCGGCGCCCCCAAGGCGATCGAACGGATGCAGGCCGATCTGTTTGTCCCGTCCGAGCTTGGGCCGATGCTGGTGCCGCGGGCGCCGAGCTTCCGTCTGCGCCGCGCCTCGATCTCGACCGGCGAATTGATTGCGACCGTCGCGCGCTATCTCGGCGAGGAGCGCACCCGCGCATCGTTCCAGAATTTCGCCGCGGCGCGCCGCATCAACATCGATCCGCAATCCGAAGCCGACATTCAACTGTTGCAATACGGCGAGTATCTGTTGGCCTCGGCGATCGGCGCCGCTTCGTCGCGGCTCGTGCTCTCGCTCCTGATCAAGAAGCGCACGCTCTCCACCAAAGCCGCCCTCAAGCTGCTCGACGACGCCAACGCGGCGATTCATTATAATCGTGAAATTCTGCAAACCGCGCTCGATCACGTCCGCCAGGGCATCGCGGTGTTCGACAAGGAACTCAGCGCTTGTCTGCTGGAATCGCCAGTTCGGCGAAATCTTCGACCTGCCGCATGAGCTGACGGCGGTCGGCGTCACGCTCGGCGAAATTCTGCGCTGCGTCGCGCGCCGTAGCGAGCACGATGCCGCCGATCTCGACGCCTTCGTCGCCAAGCGGATCGCCCAATATACGGCTGACGATGCGCCGTTCCTTGAACGCCTTCCGAACCAGGCCCTGGTGATCGAAGTGCGCGCCAACCGCATGCCCGATGGCGGCCTCGTCACCACCTTCACCGACATCACGCCGAGCGTGCAGGCCGCCGAAGCGCTGGAGCGCGCTAATGCCTCGCTCGAACGGCGCGTCCGCGAGCGCACGACCGAGCTGACGCGGCTTAATGCCGAACTGCATCGCGCCAAGGCGCAGGCCGACGAGGCCAATGTCTCCAAGACGCGCTTTATCGCCGCCGCCAGCCACGACATTCTGCAGCCGCTCAACGCAGCCCGGCTCTACGTCACCAGCCTGAGCGAACGCCAGCGCGGCGGCGACGACGGCGATCTGATCGGCAACATCGATGCGTCGCTCGAGGCGGTCGAGGAAATATTCGGCGCGCTCCTGGATATTTCGCGGCTCGATACCGGAGCGATGAAGCCCGAATTTTCTTCGTTCTGCATCGGCGAATTGTTGCAGCGGCTCGAGGTCGAATTTGCTCCGCTCGCGACCGCGAAGGGCCTCACGCTGCATGTCATGCCGTGCGCGCTCTACGTACGCTCGGATCGGCGGCTGCTGAGACGGCTGCTGCAGAACCTCGTCTCCAATGCGATCAAGTACACGCCTTCGGGGCGCGTGCTGGTCGGCTGCCGCCGCCGTGGCGCGCAGTTGCGCATTGACGTATGCGACACCGGCATCGGCATTCCGCACGGCAAGCGCCGCGCGGTGTTTCGGGAATTCCACCGGCTCGATCAGGGCGCGCGCGTCGCTCGCGGCGTGGGGCTCGGGCTGTCGATCGTCGAACGTATCGCGCGCGTGCTCGACTGCGAGGTCTCGCTGCAGTCGGCGCCGGATCGCGGCTCGCGCTTTTCGATCGAACTGCCGTGCGCCGCCGCCCCGGCTGCGCCTGGCCAGTTGAGCGCCCGTCGCGAAGCGCGCCTCGATGTCGGGCGGCTCGCCGGCACCGTGGTGCTGTGCATCGACAACGACCGCGCCATTTTGGACGGCATGGAGATGCTGCTCGGTGGCTGGGGCTGCCGCGTGCTCAAGGCGGCCGACCTTGCCGGCGCACTTGATGCGATGGTCGCGAGCGGCGCGACGCCCGACGGGCTTCTGGTCGATTATCACCTCGACGGCGGCGACGGCGTCACTGCGATCGCGCAATTACGTCAACGGCTCAAGCGTCACATCCCGGCGATCGTGATCACCGCCGATCGCTCGGCCCGCGTGCGCGAAGAGGCTGCGGGCGAAGCCGCGCATCTTCTCAACAAGCCGATCAAGCCGGCTTCGCTGCGCGCGCTGATGACGCAATGGCACGTGCAACGCGTTGCGGCTGAATAATTGCGCCGCAATTGGCATTCTCTCACTCGTCATTGCCGGGCTTGACCCGGCAATCCATGCCGCGCTCCTGAATAGCGGGCAGTCAGTATGGATGCGCGGGTCAAGCCCGCGCATGACGAGGAAAAAATTCTAACCCGATATCCGCTCGATGGCGGCGCCGCAGCGGCCGAGCTTTTCCTCGATGCGCTCGAAGCCGCGATCGAGATGATAGACACGGTTGACGATGGTCTCGCCTTCGGCGGCGAGCGCGGCGATCACCAGCGACACCGAAGCGCGCAGATCGGTCGCCATCACCGGCGCGCCGGTGAGCCGCTCCACGCCCTCGATCGTCGCCTGCTCGCCGTCGAGCGAAATGCGGGCGCCGAGCCGGGCCAGTTCCTGCACGTGCATGAAGCGGTTTTCGAAGATGGTCTCGACGATGCGCGAGGTGCCCTGCGCGCGCGTCATCAGCGCCATGAGCTGCGCCTGCAAATCGGTCGGGAAACCGGGGAACGGCGCCGTGGTGACGTCGACCGGCGCCAGACCCGAACCGTTGCGCGCGATCCGGATGCCCTGGTTGGTCGGAGTCACGGCCACGCCTGTCGTCGCCAGCACATCGAGCGCGGATTGCAACAGATCGGCGCGGGTGTTCTGCAACAGAATATCGCCGCCCGCCATCGCCACCGCCATGGCGTAGGTTCCGGTCTCGATGCGATCCGGCAGCACCGCGTGACGCGCGCCGTTGAGCTTGGCGACGCCTTCGACGATGATGCGTTTGGTGCCGGCGCCTGAAATGCGCGCGCCCATCTTGTTGAGGCAATCGGCAACGTCGGCGATTTCCGGCTCGCGCGCGGCGTTGTCGATGACCGTCGTGCCGTTCGCCAGCGACGCCGCCATGATCGCCGTGTGGGTGCCGCCGACCGTGACCTTGGGAAACACGATTTCGCCGCCCTTGAGGCCATGCGGCGCGCTCGCCACCACATAGCCGCCGTCGATCTCGATCTTGGCGCCGAGCTGCTGCATCGCGAAGATCAGCAGATCCACCGGCCGCGTGCCGATGGCGCAGCCGCCCGGCATCGACACCCGCGCCTCGCCCATGCGCGCCACCAGCGGCGCCAGCACCCAAAAACTCGCGCGCATTTTCGACACGAGTTCGTAGGGCGAGGTGGTGTCGACGATGTTGGCGGCGGAAATGTGCAGCGTCTGGCCGTTGTCGGCGGTCTCGCCCGGGCGCTTGCCGCCCACCATCACGTCGACGCCGTGATTGCCGAGAATGCGTTGCAGCAGGATCACGTCGGCGAGCCGCGGCACGTTGTCGAGGATCAGCGTCTGATCGGTGAGCAGACTCGCGATCATCAGCGGCAGCGCGGCGTTCTTGGCTCCCGAAATCGGGATCGTGCCATCGAGCCTGCGACCGCCCACGATGCGAATTCGATCCATGCTCACCCCCTGCGGCCCATCGAGACCTGAACCAACCCGGCCAAAAACAAAGGCGAGCTATCTATGAGCCGGACGCGGCCCGCGCGCAAAGCGCGACGCCGCACACGGTTAGCGTTTGATAGCAAACCCAGCCGGGCCCTAGTCGTGGCTCCGATTGCGGCGAAAGTCGGGACCGTCCGGGTCTTCGCCCGCCGCGTCCGGCGTTTCCCCCTGCCCGGCTGGCTCGGCCGCGGCGCGGCCGCGCGCCTGCGCCTTGCGGCGCTTGAGGTTTTCGCGCAAAGCAGCCGACAGCCGCTCGTTTCGCGCCGCCCATTTCTCCGCCTTGCCGCCTTTGCGCATGGGAAAGCTTCAAATCACGCGGCCGACGCGGCCGCAAGCACCCGCGCTTGCGCTCACACCCCCCATATGGCAGGAAACGCCGCGATTTCTCGCATGTGAATCGGGCCTTCCCGACCGCTGCCGTAGCTCAGTGGTAGAGCACTCCCTTGGTAAGGGAGAGGTCGTCAGTTCAATCCTGACCGGCAGCACCATCGAATGCCAAAAAATCAAGGTATTTGGGCCCATTGACCTGCCTGTAATGAAGCCACTGAATTGGCGTCAGAAAATGGTGCTGCAAAATTCGGTTTCGGTGAGCCCGCCGCAGAACCACGATCGCCTCGGCCCTGTCATTCACTGACGGGCGTTGCCGTTCCCGCCGATATTTTCCGCTATCGCGATGGCGAAGTTCTGGCAGAAATTGGTTGTTTCCGAATAGTAGTTTTGTTGGTTCTGGATGATCACGGAGCAGCGGCCCACCATCTCCTGCTTCTGGCCGGCGCTCAGTGTTTTCGCCCAAGCAGAAATCCGCGCCGGATCGAGGCCGACATTGTAGGTGTTGATCGAGCCGAAGGGGCGGATGGGACTGACGTTCTTCGCCGTGAAGCTACTGGGCGCATCGGCGCCGGTATTGGCATTGCCTTTGCGTTCTGGGCGGCAGCGGGACCGGCGAGGAAAACGGCGAAGCCGCCGGCGGCAATCGAGGCGAGGATGAGGTTCTTCATCTCTTAGAAATCTCCCTGGTGCGCTGGTATGAAGGACGGTTTCGAGAGCGCAAAATGCAGGTGGGCTCCTTGGGCGTCAGACGATCGGCTTCCCTGCTTGGATTTGGTCCCACAACGTCCAGACATATAGTTCATGACCGCCTGCGTCGCAGGCGCGCACAGCTTCGGGCCACTCCCAAACATCTGGATCATTGCGTCGAAGGGCGAGCGCCGTTTGAGCCCAAAGTTCGAATTCCTGCCGGTCAGCGAATTCCGCTAACCGTCGCCGCTCCAACAAACGCCCGACGCCGCCCCCAATTGCCATTTTGTAAAATTCAATCGCGACCATTTGGCCCCACTGCTTTTTCGCCAAGCATAGAGGTGTGAGAGACTGAAGGCGAGAGGCCCGTCAAGGGCCGCCACGTTCAAACCGAGACAGTGCCGAACTGAGGCGCAGCCCAAATCGGCACCGTGGCGCCGGCGTTCGGATCCAACATCAGACGATCCGGGGATCGTCCGCCTTCAGCTTCACCGCATCGCGCCTCCCGGTTCCAGGACCCGCCACCTCGCGGATGAGGATCCTCTCGTCTTCCGCCACGACGCCGAGATCTACCTCCCGGTCCGGGAACACGGCGATGACCCGTCGTCCGATCTGCACAAATATCGTGTAGGCCGTTCTCGCGGCGTGACCGGCCAAGCTGCGGATTTCCGAGTGGTAGGGCTCCGCCCGCCACGCATTGGGAACACCGGGATCGACGTGGACGACTATTTCCTTGCCATCCGGCTTGAACGCGACCACCAGTTTGCTCCGCGCCGGCAGCCAATGCTCGCCAAACGCGGGCGACAGCAAATATCCACAGTGAAACCTACGGCACTCATCTGGCCGGTCAGAATAGATCGCGCAACCGCGCCCCTTGACGCAGTGCGGACACCATTGGCCATTCGGCTTGCGGAGTTCCTCTATGGTCATCACCTTGCAGCAGAGCGTGCAAGTCCCGCAGCGCCTTCCCTCTATGATGGCTGGCGTCATTTCCATCCACTCTCCGCGAGGAAGGCTGCACCTGTCTCGGCGCTCGGCGCCATCAGCCCAGCGGTTACGTCCGCGGCCTGGCTGCGCGGCTCCGGCGGCAAGCCTCAGTGTGCTCCACCCGGCTTGATGGCGCTGATATTGAACATAGCAACCTGTCCCGTAGAGCACGGTGTACTTTACATTATTTTTGTTTTTCTGATCCTGCCAAGTCTCGATGCTATATAGCATGTCGGCCGAGCCGCCGCCTTGTGGCGGGCCATACGCGGTCTTTACGCTCACCTGAAGATCGTGGCATTCTCCTTGATCCATATTCATATTCATAGCCGCGCCGCATATGCATATCCATACCCGCGGATTTATCATTCAAGACAAGTGTTACGGATGAAAGCCTGTCGGCCGCGTCGAACCCAAACTGGGCCTCAAAGGAAAATTTTCCGCTTTGGTATGGCGCGACCAGTTTGGTGACATTGCCGTCGCTATCCGGGCGGAGATCGGAACTTTCTTTCGTCAGATTCTTCGCGGCGCTGACCACCTGTTGAGGGGTCATGCCCCATTTTGTGTATTCCCAGTCGGCTTTCGCTGCGCTTGCGCCGCAACAGACGAGCGCAAGCACAATTCCGGAAACATTTTCATTTAGCCGCCCTCCCGGAACACGCTCATATCTACGCGGCAATCGGGTGACGAACTCCGTGTTCCGAAGACCACGATGCCATGATGATGCGGCATGCGAGATGATGCTGCATGCGAGGCTTGGCAAAAACGGATCGCCGAACCTCGGACGAACCCAATTCGCGTGTAAGGCGCAATGTTCTGCGCCTTACTCGCCGTTCAGACGGAACCCCAGCTGAATAAGCCGGGGCTAGTAGGGGTAACCCGGCAAGTCTTGGCGCTCCGGGCTTCCAATCGGGCACTCGGACCCATTCATTGCCGATCGGCATCTTGACCTTCGCCAGATTATTTTGGTCGAGGACTTTGTCCTCCGGGATTATCTTGTTGAGGGCGAACAGGTAGGCCGTCAGCGCATATACCTCATTGGGCGTGAGAGTCCCCTCATTCCCGAGAGGCATGCCGCGATGGATGTAATCCCACACGATCGTCGCATCCGGCGCCAGAATGGGTAGAGCGCCCGGCGCTTCGCCGCCGTTCACCCGATTCCAGGCGTCATCGCCTGGGCCTGTGCCTTTCTTCCCTACCAAATTGGGCGCCGACGTCACCCCTCCTGCGCCGGCGGGGCCGTGACAGACGATGCAGTTCTTCTGCGTAAAAGCACTTTGCGCCTTCCGCGGCGGTGCCGTGGCCCGGAGGAAGTCCCACTCCCGTTGGACTGATCGTGATATCCTGGGCGAGTTCTGCTGCGGTCGGCGCGCTTCCCGATGCCATATGTCTGCGCGAGCGCGGGGCTTGCCAGGAGCAGCAAAATCGGGACGATCCTAAGCGAGCCCATTCGTCACGCTCCCGTCGCTGGCGATCTTCCACGGCATAATGGTGTTGTTTGTTCCGGGCGGTCTGCACTTTGGAGTATAAGCCACGCCCAAAGCCTTGGCGACTTGCTCGCGAGTCGGTTGGATGTGCCCGATCTCGTCGGTGGTGCGCGAAATGAATCACGTGCTCGCCTCCATCCCAGTTCCACATATAGCCGAACCGGGTGTGCGCCATGCGTTGCGGAGTCCCCTTGAGCTCGGCGTCGTTCCAGATCTTCCCGCCGTCGGTGGATACCTCCACCTTACGAACGGCGCCCTTGCCGGACCAGGCCAGCCCTGTGATCTCGTACCATCCGCGTTCGGGCAGTTTCTGTCCGAACCGGAGGGGAACGTGATGACCGACTTGGGTCCCCACGGTAGCCGAGCGCAGCGGTCAGTCGCATCCCGGCGTAGATGCCCAAAGTCGTTCATGTTGAGCTGATACTGGTCGACGGCTTTGATGTGGCGCAGCCACTTGGTGTTGAAGATACCCTCGAAGCCGGGGACGATGAGGCGCACCGGAAACCCTTGCTGCGGCCGCAAGGGCTCGCCGTTCATGCCGTAGGCGACGATGACGTCGGTCCATCCCTTTGTTGATGGGCATGGTCGATGCGCCCTTCACTTCCTCGGCGCCTTCAGCGACGAACCATGTCGCTTTGTCCTGCAGGCCGCACTCCTTGAACAGGGTCGAAAGGAGCACCCCGGTCCATTCGGCGTTACTGGTCAGTCCCATGCGATTCCTGCACGGTCTTGTGCGTCGCATTGGCGCTGTTTGCCGAACACTCGATGAAATGAAACCTGGTGACTGACGGGAAACGCTTCAAGTCCGCCATGGTGAAAATCCGAGGCCGGTCCACCAGGCCGTCAATCATCAGAGTGTGCTTCGCGGGATCGATGTCCGGGATGAAGGAGCCCTTGGTCGTCGCCACATAGTGGAGCGACGATGCCTGGATCGTGCCGATAGAATCCTGCAACGGCGTGGCTATGTGGAACTCAACCCGAAGTCGTCGAGGGGCTGACGTTCCTGGGGCCGACCGTCTGCCTGTATGCGCTCCGACGTCACGTAATGAGAGCGCACGCCGTAGGCGACCACGTCGGCGCTGGCCGGGACCATCGGCGCTTCGTTCGCCGCGTATGATGGGGAGTGCCGGTGCCGGTGCCGATGCCGGGGTTTGGGCGAACGCGGTCTTGCTGACTGACGCGCCGGCGGCTACCGCTCCCACTGCCAACGCGCCACCCTTTAAGAGCTCCCGGCGGCTACTTGGTTTCGGATCCATCAGTTCCTCCTTGAAATTGAGATTTCTTAATGCGGGCAATCGTAAACGGTAGCATACGCGCCCTGCATGGAGCGTCAACACACCCCGCTCATGTTCGAACAAAAACTCAAAACGCATCTCCCGTGCAGCACCTCCGTCCGAATCGCGGTGAGTTTGCCGCCCTGCAAGTCTTGGCAGGGGCCGCTTTGCTTCTCTTCCTCATTGTGCTCCTAGGCGCTTCACAAGCAGACGCCAAAGCCGGGCATCTCTTGGATCGTCTGACGCCCGAGGTCATGGCCGTCGTCTGGCCGGGTGCCGAAAAGCTCGGGCCGGAAGCGGGCAAGCCGCCCGCCATCGCCGTCTATCGCGATGGCAAGATCGCCGGCTACATATTTTCCACCCTGGATGTCGTCGAGGGGCCCAGCTTTTCCGGCATTCCATACGATGTGATCGCGGGCGTGGATCTCACCGGCCACATCACCGGCGCCAAAGTCGTGTTCGAGCGCGAGCCGCATGTCTATGAGGACCCGACGGCGACAGCGCAGCTCGATACATTTCTCGCGCGAATGGCCGGCCTGGCGTCGCGAGGCAAAAATTCCGGCGCGCTGCCGCCCAACTATGTGGCGGAAGCCACAATGAGCGCGATGTGGATGCGAAACTCGGTTTTCGATTCTGCGCAACTTGTCCTCATCGGCCGCGGCCTGGCCAAGGCGAAGGATTCGCCGCCTGCGGTCGACGTCGATGGCTTCAAACAGATGTCATGGAACGACCTGCTCGCCGAGGGCTCGATCGTCCATAAGGTCATCACCGACAACGACGTCGCTGCTGCGCTCAGCAAAGCCAACGTCGCGGGCGGGAAGCTTGATGTTCCGCTCTCCGATCCAAATAACACTTATATCGATATTTATACCGGCCTCGCGACGCCGGCTTCCATCGGCAAGAATGTCCTCGGCGGCGACTACGCGGATTATTTCGGTCCGCGCGGCAAAAGCATGATCTTTGCCCCCTGGAAGATCTTTGTCGCCTCGAACGGTCCTTATGATTTTGTCGACGATTTGGTTGGCGCAAACCGGTTCGATCGCCTTCGCGTTGTTCAAGGTGACCAGGCGTACCAATTCACCAGCAGCCAATACCAGGGGATCAACACCGGCGGCCATGACGGCATAAGGGCCCTCGACCATGCGGCGGTTTTCACGCTCCCGGCAGATGCCGGGTTCGATCCGCTGAAGCCATGGCGGCTCGAACTGCTGGTGAACGGCCGGACGGCGGCCGGCTCGCCCATTTCGCTCGCCTTCCCCGTCGATTACCAGCTTCCTGCCTCACATATATTGATGCCGCCCCCACCGCCGGCACCGGCCTGGATCGAGGCCTGGAGCGACTCTCGAACGAATGTCATCATCGAGGCGGCGCTGCTCGCGCTTTTGACCCTGATCCTCGCCTTTCAAACGAAACTTGCGCAGTCGCGACGCGCCCATCGGATCCTCCGCAATTCGTTTCTGCTTTTTGTGCTGGTCTGGGAAGGCTGGATCGCCGGCGGGCAGTTCTCCATCTTGCACGTCATCAACTACATGGAGGCCCCATTCCGTCATTTTGATTTCAGCTTCTATCTCGCCGAGCCGCTGATGGTAATGATAGTCATATACACGGCGATCTCGCTCGTGCTGCTGGGCCGCGGCGTATTTTGCGGCTGGCTCTGCCCCTTCGGCGCTTTGCAGGAATTGCTTGCGCAGCTTTCACGCTTCATCGGACTGCCACAATGGAATCCGCCTGAATCGGTGCAGAAGTATTTGTGGCTTGGAAAATATATTTCGGCGGCGCTCGTTCTCGGCCTCGCCGCGCTCTCGGCCGATATGGGGTCGCGCGTCGCGGAGTTGGAACCTTTCAACACCGCCATAACGTCGCATTTCACCCGCGCCTGGCCTTATGTCTTCTACGCATGCGCGTTGCTTATGATTGGCCTCTTCACCGAGCGTGCCTACTGCCGCTTTCTGTGTCCTCTTGGCGGCGTGCTCGCACTTGCCGACCGATTGCATCTCGTCGATCTGCTGAAGCGGCGCCCCGAATGTGGCAGCCCCTGCCATCTCTGCGAGAATTCCTGTCCGGTAAAGGCGATTTCGATTACCGGAAAAATCAAGACGGCCGAATGTTTCCAGTGCCTCGACTGCCAGGTCGAATATTTCGACGATCACCGTTGCCCGCCTCTTGCCGCCATCCGGAAGACTGTGGGCAGACCGGGCGGCAGCTCGATGCCGGTGTCTGCCGGCGCTGTCGCCGCCGCTGACAGGATTTAATCTGCGGGAGAATTCGAATGCGCATGAGCATCTCGCCGATGAAAATGATGTCGGATGCAATCCGCGGCAAGCCGCTGCCGTCGCGACGGGGATTCCTGAAAATCGCCGCGGCCGCGGCGACGGTTCCGGCGTTGGCCGGCGGCGTCCGCGCTTTCGCGCCACACGGCAAGCTTTATGATTGGCAGCTCGAAGTCATGGGCGCGCTCTCGGAACTCGCGCTCTGGCACGACGACCCTGCCGTCGCCGGCCGCACGATCCGTGAGGTGCGCGCGGAAGTCGATCGCCTCAACGGCATTTTCAGCCTGTTTCGTCACGACAGCGAGATTTCGCGCCTCAATCGCGACGGCTACCTCGATAATCCATCGTGGGAGTTGCGCGACCAGCTCACCTCGGGTCGTCGATTCAGCGAGCTCGCCGACGGCGCTTTTGACGTCACCGTGCAGCCGCTCTGGGAGCTTTACGCAGCGCATTTCTGGACCGGCACCAACAAGTCACTCGATATCGACTCCGCGGCGCGCCGGGTGGCGGAGAGGCTGGTCGACTATCGCCTGGTAGACATCCGCCCGCGTCGAATAGCACTTGGGCGTCCGGGAATGGGCGTCACGCTGAATTCGATCGGCCAGGGTTTTGTCGCCGACCGCATCGCCGACATGCTGGGTGAGCAGGGATTCACCCATGTCTATGCCGATCTCGGCGAGATCAGAGTGATCGGCGACAATCCCAACGGCGGGCCGTGGCGAATCGGCCTGCGCGATCCGAAGGATCCGGCTCATTACGGCCGAATGCTCGATCTTGAGGATATCGGCCTCGCCGTGTCGGGCGGCTACGGTACGCCATTTGAGGAGACAGGGCGCTACAATCATATTTTCGATCCGCGCACCGGGCTGTCAGCCGACAGGATGAGCGCCATAGCGATCACCGCTCCAAGTGCGATGATCGCCAACGGGCTGGCGACGTCGATCTATGTCGCGGGACGCGAACATGCGGCAAAAATTCTCGCCGCATATCCCAGCGCCAAAGCTGTCATCACGACAGCCAACGATGAATGGCTCGCTTCCCAAGCCGATCGAAGCTTTGCGGCGATTTGAACCGGCATGTATTTCGGCCGCGCTGGCGCGGCCTTGCCAAATCTGGCCACAGCGAACAAGATGACTGCGCGCCGGTCGAGCGCCACCGCGTAAGGCACGCAGGGAGGTGTTACCGGGCGGTGCCTGATCATCGCCAAGATAGGCGAGCGAGAATGATCCACACGTTGACAGCGTCCGCAATCCTCGGCGCCCTGATCGCCGGCGTCGGTGTCTATACGATCAATTCCCCGCTATGGCAGACCGTGATGGGATCGCCGTCCAACTGGCCGATCTGCACCAGGACGGTCGACACGTGGAGTGTCGAGGCGAAATACAACGCCCTCCTTAAGGAATATGCGAAGCTCCGCTCCGAGTTCGCCGCCGCGGGAAGCCCCGCGGTCGTCCGGGTCTATGGCTTGGGGCACGCTCCGACCGCCGAAGAGATCAGCGCCGCGAACATCCAGAACTAGAGGCTGTGGGAACTGGTGAACTATAATATTTGAGGTTTGCAAGGTGATGACGGGCTTGTCGACGTTTCGAAGATCGACGGGAACAAGATCATGATGTCGGCTCGGTGCGCTTTCGGAGAAATCAAATCGGCATTTGCAAGGCCCGCCGGTCCAGCCTAAAAAGAGTTCTTTACAGAGTTCTTTGCTGTCCTGATACCTCGCCGAAGAGGTCGAAAACGGAGGAAAGTCGCATGAGCTCCACCGTCAATCCCCTCAATCAACACAGGAGCACAGGTCTTCCCGAGAAGGCCGCAGCGATCAAGCTCTGGACCCGCGAAAACCTCCCGCTTACTGAAGAACAGGTTGTATCGGTCAGCGAATTCGCCTGCGCTAAGCCAAGCTGCCCAAATCGACAGACAGTGATTCTCGTGATGTCCCAGGACGAGCCTACGAAAAAAATGTCCATTCACAAGACCATCGCGGATATTTGCGAAACAGACGTCTTCGATGCTTGTTTGGAACTATTGCGTGACTGGCCATCTTAATTTTGTTCACTCGGCCGAGCGGCGATCATTTCGACCGGTTAGCACACCGGGCACTCCAGTCGATCGAGGCGCAATGGTTCGCGCCGTATCGCGCAGGCGTGAGACCATTGGCTGCAAAGCTGTCTCTAACGCCACTGAAAAGGGTTTCTAATCTATTGGCAAACCAAGGCTGCCCTCCCTTGGTAAGTGAGAGGTCGTCAGTTCAATCCTGACCGGCATCACCAGCTAAATTTTCTGAAAACGACCTACCGTCGCGATTGCGCTACCTGCGACAGGTGCTTTCCCTTCGCGGCTATCGCGGCGACCAGTTCCTTCATTTCGCGATCGAAAGACGCCACGAGTTCGTTCTCGTCCTTCGGCGGCAGTTCCGGACGCCGGACGGCGATGCTATTTTCAATGCGACGCGGCCGTTCCTCGGTGTGTCCGGCCAGCGTCATGCGCTGCCGAATTTCCCAAACGCGGCCCAACACGAAGCCCACCAGGAGTGCAGCTATCAGTTCAACAACAAACATGCCCGATCCCTCACACCGCGACTTGCGCTTTCAGGACGGATGCGCAGCTATCCGGATCTAATAATCCTTGACGGCATTGGCCGCATAGCGCTCGCCGGCATCGGCGCGGACGCCGGGCGGCGGCTCCTGCAGATGCGGCACCACGACGATGCGGTTGACCTCGCCACGCCGGAACGCCTGCAGGAACGAGTCATAGTGTTTGAACGACACGCAGCCGAACGATGCCCCGCTCGGGCCCAGCATGTAGGTGTGCGCCAGGATGCCGTCGCGGCCGTACATCTTGCTGCCGGTGACCGGATTGAGGCGCAGCGCCTGAACGCCGTGGAACATGCCTGAGCGCAACGTCAGATCGTAGACGTTCGGCGGCGTCGGGCCGCGCGCCTTGGCGCTGGCGTAGTGCGGATCGTCGAGCATGTGGCCGAGGCCTGAATGCGCCTCGAGCCGTTCGCCGTCCGGCATGTAAACGACGTGGGCGACGATGTCGTAGATCGCCGTGTGATTGTCGCGCGCCGGCACGTCCGGATTGGCGTAGGCCAGCGCTGGCGCTGCCGGCTTCGCGGGCGAAGGCGCGGCGGGCGCGATGGGCGTGGTGACGGCGCCGATCGATCCGGTGGAAAGCGGCGGCGCCGTGTCGGCGGACGCGAGGTTGTAGGTGGCCTCGCCATGTCGCGCGTGGCGTGGCGTCGGCGCGTCGGGCCGCGGCGGGACCACGTCGGCGGACGCCAGCGCGTAGACCCCCTCGCCGCCTCGCGACGGACTCGGCGCTTGCGCGACGACGCGTGGCGCGGGCGCCGGCTCTGCGATGGGTGGCGACGGCGCGGCCGAAATCGATATGACGCGCACGACATGCGGCCTGGCTTCAGCCTCCAGCCTCGCTTCGGTCTCCAGCTTTGCTTGAACGTCTGCGAACTGCATCGGACGGGCAGGCGCCACTGACGCAACATGCGGTGGCGGAGCCACATCGGCGGATGCGAGGCTGTACGTCGCTTCGCCGTGTTGCGATGCATGCTGCGCCGGTTGCTGCGCGGGGGCCGGGGCTGGAACTGGCGCCGCAATTTGCGGCAACGGCGCGGCCGGAACCGACGCGACCTGAACGGTATGGAGTTTGGCCTGGCGCCTCGCTTCGGCCTGCAACCTGGCCTCGACTTCCGCGAATTGCATCGGACGCGCGCGCGGCAATGGCACGCGGGCAATCGTCTGAAGCCGTGGCTTCGACCGTGACGGCGGCGCGAGTTCGGCGGCTGCGGGCGCCGCGGCGACAGCGACTTTGTTGGTCCGCTCAACATCAGGCGCATAGCCCGGATTGGCCGCGGCGAGCGCGCCACCGAACATGTCCGTCGGAGCGGCAAGCCGCATCTCCGGGCGCGGCAGCCGCGTGCCCATGATGATCGGCGCGCTGGCGCGAAACTCGGTGTTGTTTGAAAGCAGGCTCGACACCATCCAGGCGGCGGCCACGGCCGCAGTGCCGGCCATCATCGCGGCGGCACCGGCGCCGCCGAGGCCGAGAACGGCCCCGCCGACAATCGAGCGGCGATAATCGCGCCCGGTGTAAGGGCGCGCGCGGAAGTTGGAGACGTCAGGAAACGTCGCTGCCCGAGACGGCATAATACGCGCTACTCGAACTGTGACGTTCAGCGGGTGAACAATGGCGGACGCTGCGGCCGCATCGTGCCGGCCGATTCACATCGATACGCGCATACGGATTTTGCCGTATTCATACTCATCCCCACTCCACCACACCCGAAGGGATGACAATGCAATGTTTAATCTTAAGCAGCTGTAAACGACACGCGCGCCAGCGTACCGGCGCCGCAGGGGCGCCGGTGAACGTGGTTACTTTTTTCTTTGCCTGGAACTTTGTCGGCTATTTCAACTGATCGGCCACCTTGTCGAGCCCGGCCTGCGAACAGACATCGTCCTGGCCGGGAGTTCCCGAGACGCCGACAGCGCCGATAGTGTCGTTGCCGACTTTGATCGGCAGCCCGCCGCCGAGCGCCAGCACGCGTGTGTACTGGATCGAGCCGGACGATTCCGGATGATCGTGCATGCGCTTGACGAAATCGGCCGAAGGCGCGTGGAATGCGGCGGCAGTGTAGGCCTTGCGGTCGGCGCCTTCGCGCGTGTTCAGTCCGGCGCCATCGTCATACATCATGATGACCGGCAGACCGTCACGATCGACGACCGAAACGGCGATCTTGAAACCCATGGCACGGCATTTGGTGAGCGCCGCATCGGCGATCGTGCGCGCCAGCTCCAGTGAAACGTTTTTCTGTGCCAGCACGCCTTGTGCGCCGGCCGGCGTCGCCAGCAATGCGGCGACGGCCGCACCGATAAGACATTTGGTGATAGACGACATTCAATTCCTCCCTCTTTGGCAGTTTGTGCACAGTGGTCCGAACAACCGGGCATTACGTCCGCAGCTTCGGACATCTGTAAGAACACCCGATGACCGCGCATTGTAGCGTCGGCAATTTTGAAAGTCTCAGGCAAAGGCTTTGTCCAGCCGCGCGGCGGCAGTGTAAGACTATGGTGGGCATTTTGCCGCGAAGGACCAACGCAGCATGTTCGGCTGGCGCAAGCGCATCGGTTATATCGGCCCGACCGTGATGGAGGTCGTGCCATACGAATTCTACAAATTCGCCCCGGACGGCGTCGGGCTGGTCGGCATCACCTGCAACATCGACGACTGGAGCGCCGAGTGGTTCGACAAGGCGCTGGCGCAGGTCGCCGAGGCGGCGAAATATCTCGGCTCGCGCGGCGTCGATTTCGTTCTGCATGGCGGCGGCCCGCTGGTGGTGGCGCGCGGCGAGGGTTTTGACGAAATCATCGTCCGCGATATTGAGCGCGCTTCAGGCGTGCCCGCATCGACCGGCGTGCGCGCGGCGATGGAAGCACTGCGCCATCTCGGCGCGCGACGCATCGCGATCGCCTCGCCCTACCCGGAACGGCACAACCGCGCCATGGCGGATTATCTCGGCAGGCATGGCTTTGACATCGCCGCGGCCGAAGGCATGGATGTACCGTTCAAGCGGTTGCAGGCGGTGACGCCCTCCGACATCCGGACGTTTGCCGATGAGGTCCTGCACCGCGCCGATGACTGTGACGCGCTCTATCTGCCCTGCCCACAATGGCAGGCATCGCAAATCGTCGACGCCATGGAGCGCGACACCGGCATCCCGATCGTCGCCTATTCGCATGCGAGCTTCTTCGTCGCCTTCAAGTCGCTCGGCATAGCCGATCCGATCAAAGGTCATGGCCGGCTGTTGGCGTCGCTTGCGGTTCAGTAGTGTCATTCCGGGGCGCTGCGGAGCAGCGAGCCCGGAATCCATACACGCTGTTTGAGAGGGAATTCGACGGGCCGACTTACTGCTGCAACGACCGTGATTATCGATTTCGGATTCTCGCTTCGCTCGACCCCGGAATGACGCTATGATGGTCGTCCACCGCGAACAACGGAGACCAACGTGCTGGCGCCTGCTGCTTCGATGCAAAACCGCATCGCCATGTATAACGGCAATGCGCTCAAGATCGGCCTGTTCGGCGCCAATTGCTCGTCAGGTCGCTCGGCCACCAAGGTGCCGGAGCGCTGGTCGGCGAGCTGGGAGGATTGCCTGGCGCTGGCGCGGATCGCCGACGAAGCCGGCCTCGATTTCATGCTGCCGATTGCGCGCTGGAAGGGCTATGGCGGCGACACCGATTTCCACGGCGTCACGCTTGAAACCATCACCTGGGCGGTCGGGCTCCTCGGCGCCACCAGGCACGTGACGGTGTTCGGCACCGTCCACGCGCCGCTGTTTCATCCGCTGATCGCCGCCAAGGAATTCGTCACTGCCGACCACATCGGTCAGGGCCGCATGGGCATGAATATCGTGTGCGGCTGGAACGAGGGTGAATTCGACATGTTCGGCGTCAAGCAGCGCGAGCACGACGAACGTTACGACTACGCGCAGGAGTGGGTCGATGTCGTCAAACAGGCCTGGACGCGCGACGACACCTTCGACTTCGACGGCAAATATCTGCACCTGCAGGCGGCACGCGCTTTTCCAAAGCCCTACGGCGGGACGCAGCCGCTGATGATGAACGCCGGCTCATCCGATGTCGGTCAGGCCTTCGCGCTGCGCAACTGTGACGCGTTCTTTGTTGCGACCGCAGGCTCGCGCAAATCGCTCGCCGGCAATGCCGCCAAGGTACAGGAGATCAAGGCGCAGGCGCACGGCCTTGGCCGCGAGATCGAAGTGTTTACTGTCGGCCAGGTCATCTGCCGGCCGACCCAGAAGGAGGCCGACGAGTATTATCAGCACGCCATCATCGACAACGCCGATTGGGGCGCGATCGACGGCATGCTGGCCAACAAGAGCATCACGCCGCAGACCATTCCGCCGGCGGAGTACGAGGCGAAGCGGCGTTATTTCGCGTCGAACGCTGTCGGCGGCTATCCGTTCGTCGGCACGCCCGACAAGGTGGCGGACGAATTGGCCACCATCAGCCAGGCCGGCGTGCGCGGCATCGGACTGTCATTTGTCAATTACCTCGACGAGGTGCCGTATTTCTGTGACGAAGTGCTACCGCGCCTGGAGCGCGCAGGCGTGCGCGTGAAGCGGTGATTTTGCGGCGGGCACGGGTCCAACTGCGACACATTCGAGGATAGCGTTGATCTATATCAAACAAGTGAGCCTGAAATACCAATAGGGTAATTGAGCTGGTTTCGGCCAATAGCGGCAAGAGCCGTTCAATCGTATTGCGCACCTCACCGATGCACCGCTTGTGCCTCATATTCGCCGGAACGTTACTCGCGTTCGCCGTTTTCCTGCAATTCAACCGCCCGGTCCTGGCAGCAAAGGGCGATAAGGCAGGCTGGTCGTTCCACACTGGACCGGGACACCAGGCGTTGTTGCTATGGGTTCCGCTGTCGGACGGACCGCGTGTACTTGTATTCAATTGCCCGCGAGACACCAGCAAGTTCATCATCTCATCCGAGGATGTCGCCGACGATCAACAGCCCGGACCTGCAACGCTGACGCTCGCCAACAGCCGGTCACGTTACGATATCGTTGGCCAGATTGCGCGAGGCGAGACCACCAAACTCCCCGGTTTTACAGCGGAACTGGCAGGCGATCCCGCGTCGCTCCAAAACATTTCCGCCAAGATTTTACCCCTCCTGGAAGGCCGCGGATCGCTCAAATATTTGATTGGAATTGGCCATTCGCGCAACAATATGGCGTCCGAAAATGTCGGGCTTATAGAACTCAAGGGCGCGCCTGCACCATTGGCGCAATTTAAGAAGACGTGCTTCGGTAGATAACGCTCGATGTGCGGCTCCCTCCGAGCAGCCGACGTTCGCGTCCCGTAATTTGCTCCTGCGCAACAGGTTCGCGCTTCAGTACAGCCGCCGTCATTAGCGGATTCGCGCAAGTCGCTTACCGGCATATCCAAGATGCAGGGATCGAGGCGCAGGCGGGCGGCCACACTTGTGCGGCCGCCGACGCAAAGCCTGAGCGGCGTTATTTCGCGTCGAACGCTGTCGGCGGCTATCCGTTCGTCGGCACGCCCGACAAGGTCGGCGGACGAATTGGCCACCATCAGCCAGGCCGGCGTGCGCGGCATCGGACTGTCATTCGTCAATTACCTCGACGAGGTGCCGTATTTCTGTGACGAAGTGCTACCGCGCCTTGAGCGCGCCGGCGTCCGCGTGAAGCGATGAACAGGCCACAACACGGTCATGCTCGGACATAGATTGATCCAGGCTAACAAGTTTTTTTTCCAGTCAAGCGCTGGAATGGGATCGTTCGGGTCCGCGGCGCCTGCCTTGTTGTCAACGGCAGGCTCGGACAGAGCCTGCCATTAACTTCTTCGCATTAAATTCCGAGAACCAGAACTGCTCTCAGCTCAACTCATTTTGCGCTGACTTCGACGCGCTCCGTTTCGATTGTGCGGACAATGTCCATCCCGCCTCGGTCCAGCGCCCATAAAAGTGCTGCTACGTCTTCCACCGCGGCTCGCCCGCTCTGCTTCCTGGTAGACGAGGACTTTTCAATCCGGCAGGCTCTCGCGAGCCAGTTTCGGCGCCATGACATCGATGTCGTCGAGTTCGTCAGCTGTTCTCATTTGGAGATCGAGGCCCAAAGACCCGATATTATTTTCATCGCCGTCACCCGGAGTGACCCCCACAAGTGCGTCCGCGCACTGAGCGCGCTCAAGGACTTCGGCTATTGCGGGCCGGTGCAACTCTTCGGCCGGGCAGACGCAGAGTTGATCGAAAGCTTCAATATCATCGGCACAGATCGCTCCCTGACGATGCTGCCGCCGTTGCCGATGCCCATCGAGTTCGCGGTGCTTCGCCGGATCATCTTCGACCGCAAACTCGCGGCCGCAATCGAACCCGGCACCATTCCGCTCGATGTCGCCTTGGCCCGCGATATTATCAAATTCCATTATCAACCCAAACTCGACCTGAAGACCGGGGTCATCGTCGGCGCCGAATTGCTGGCACGCGCTGCGCATCCTGAGCTTGGTCTGCTGCCGCCGGAGCGTTTCCTGGCACGGGCCAGTGAAGAGTCCCTTCTCAAACTGGCACAGCTGGCCTTTGTCGAAGCCGCCGGCGCCAGCAGTCATTTTCTCGACTTGGGCGTCGCACTTCAGCTTTCGATCAATGTCGGCGCGATCAACCTGCCGCAGCTGCCAATCGATGAATTGACGTCGGCGCATCGTCTCAAGCGTAGCGATTGGCCCGGCTTGACGCTCGAGGTGCCTGTCCTGCACCTGGCGAACAAGATCGAAACAATCAAATCGTATTTACCGCGACTGCAAAAATCCAAAATCTCACTCGCAATCGACAATTTCGGACCGAGAGCATTTCAGCTCGGCCTGTTGAATCGAATCCCCGTGTCCGAAATAAAGATCGATCGGACGTTCGTTGAGGGCTGTTCCGCCAATCCGGGCAACGCCAGGATCTGCCAGACCATCATCCAGATGGCGCATAATTTCGCCTGCAAGGCGTGCGCCGTCGGCATAGCGACGCGCACAGATCAACAACGATTGACCGAAATGGACTGCGACGTCGGCCAAGGCTTTTTATTCGGCAAGCCAATGGACCGGAAGCAAATGGACGCGCTGATCGCGAGCTTTAAAGGTCACGCAGCGCGCTAGACAACGGCGCCGGGTCGCATGATTTGCAGCAGCCATGCTCCCGCGTTAACGGGATCACCGCGCCACTGGATCGGTCCATCGCCTTGGCCACGCCGCGCACGATCAAAGGATCGAAAGTCAGTATCGAACCGACATTGCCGGCGCGCGACTATTCGTCGATCAGATTCTGAGACCTCGCAGGTGACATCTTGTTGGCCAGCTAGAAATAGCCGGCACGGCATATGAAACCGCAGCCCGACCGTGCCGTCTTTGTTTGAGTGCGCGTCTGCACCGACATATCGTCGACGTCCGCTCACTGACTCCTGAAGTTTCTGACGCAATGCTGGGCGCCGCCATGTCTGGCCGACTTGCATTGCCTTTGGTTTGCAAAGACGCAGTTACTCGTGCCCGTTCCGAGTTGCAGGCACCATGCGTTGTGTGGAGCATTGCCTTGGGCAAACGCGCTTGGTGCCGATAAAAGTGTCGCCAGCAGAGCTGCAGCAAAACTCATGCGAATCATGGCCGTTCTCCCTTGCTTGTCAAAAGATAGACACCGGGCTTTTCAAAGCCTTTGGTACAAATGTGCACACCAGGGAATCACGTACGGCCTGGCCTGCATCAAATGGTCAAGCAGCTTAATTCATCCCGGATTTTGCAAACAACAATAAAATAGCTTGCGTTTTTTTCGCTTTCAGGAAGTCTCAATTTCTTATTTTCACTGCAATTTTCTAAATATAAGAACGCAGATCGATGAAGCCATCTCGACTATCGTTGCGTGATCAATCTACGAGGTCGGTCACGCCGGGTATGATCAAGCGGTCGGGCGTCAGCGTCGAATCGATATTTCCGGCGCGTCTTTCTTCGTTGATCAGATTCTGGAGCTTGCCGCGCGACACCTTGCTGGTCGGCTCGAAATAGTTGGTACGGCGGAGCAGGTCATAGCTTGCAGCCGCGTCGTCTTTGTTGGAGTGCGCGGTTTGCACCAGAAGGTCGACCGCCTCGCCGCGGTGCGTCGGATCGGAGAACCAGGCGATGCTCGCGTCAGTCGCCGCCAGCACGCGTTTGACTGTTCCCGCATGCGCGCCCGCCCACGGCTTGAAAACCGCCATGCCGGTGAATGGCAGGTCTTTCACGTAGTCCGGCGCGAACGCGATGGTGACGAAGCCCGCCTTCTCGGCCTGAAAATTGACCGGCGGCAGCACCACGGCCGCATCGGCGACGCCGGCCTTGAGGGCGGCATAGCGGGCGGCGCCCACGCCGGCGGAGAGGACCGCGTAGTCGCCGTCCTTCAAGCCGCCGGCAGCCGCCATGCGCTTGAAATACACCGTCGTCATGTCGGCCGCTGAGCCGATGCACACCGTCTTGCCTTTGAGGTCCGCGATGGTTTTGAGCCCCTTCTTGCCGATCAGCACGTAGGGCGCGGCGTTGCCGACAATGCGCACGATCGCTACCGCGGCGCCCTTGTCGATCGCATGGATCGGATCGTTGATGCCGACGCTGAGCGCGATGTCGAACGAGCCCGCCGTGAGCTGCTGGGTGACCGCTGCGCCGCTCTGCGCAAAGCTGATTTCGACGTCGAGATTTTGCGCCGCGAAGAAACCCTTATGGGCCGCGATGTAGAACGGCCACAGCGGCGCCTGGCCGCCGAGCGTGCCGGCCACGACCTTGTCGGCGGCGAAAGCCGGCGGCGACAGCGCGGCCGCACCGGCAAGGCCGATGAAAAGCCGACGAGGAATTGTCATGCGAGCACCCCCGGGAAGCCGCAAGCAAAGCTGGCGTCAGCATAGATGATCTAGCGCACATACGCAGCGCCACCCGGTGCGACATGAGGTGTCGGTCGGAGTTGCCCCCGCAACCGAATTCTGACTCAACAACATTTTCATGCTATGGACGAGCCCACATACCCCGCGCGACGACATGCTCGTTGTGCCTCCCATCCAATCTCCACAGGAAACGCCCATGAATACCCAAATCCGCCCGCCACGCATCGGTCCGCAGCCGTGGGAGGCGGTGCGCGGCAAGCTCGATCAGTCGCTGCCATTCGCCAACATGCGCGACACGCCATACTACCGCGACGCCGTATGGGAGCAGTTTTCCAAGGCCGAATACGAGCGCCGCTACGCCGCGCTGCGCGCCAAGATGCGCGAGCACAAGCTCGATGTGGTGATCGTGCCGGGCGGCCCGAGCCACTGGAGCTTCGGCGGCGGCATGCTGTGGCTGACCGGCCATTGGGAATGGCACGCGCTGTCGAGTTACGTGCTGGTGCCGCTCGAAGGCGAGCCGATGATGATCTATTCGATGGGCGGCACGCATGCCGAAGCGGTGCGTCGCCAGGTCGAGGTCGCCGTCAAGGACGTGCGCCACAGCCGTAGCGGACGCTATGCGGATGTCATGGTCGAGCGCATCCGTGAATTGAAACTCGAACGCGGCCGCATCGGGCTGATGGAAATCGACCCGCGCCATGGCGACTACATGCCGGTCAATCAATACCACGTGCTGCGCGACAACCTGCCCGAAGCCGAACTGGTGTTCACCAAGGGCTTCCTGCATGAACTGCTGTCAATCCACAGCGCCGAAGAACTCGACTGCATCCGCAAGGCCGGTGTGCTGTGCAAGAACGCCATGGACGCCATGGTGGCGCGCGCCGCACCGGGCGTGAAGGAGTATGAGCTGCGCGCCGCCGCCGGCGCCGCGATCCTGGACGGCGGTGGCGACATCGACTTTCTGATTATCGGCTCAACGCCGATGGATAATCCGTCGATGATCTTCGGCAATCCGCGGCCGTCGTCACGCGTGCTGAAACAGGGCGACATCATCAACATGGAGCTCGCCGCCGGCTATCGCGGCTACACCGCGCAGGTGGGTTCACCCATTTGCGTCGGCGAGCCCACCGAGATGGTGAAAAAATTCTGGAACGAGGTGACGCTGCCGGGCTACCACCGCATCGTCGCCGAGATCGCACCGGGCAAACCGGCCGAGAATATGCGGCTCGCCAGCAAATTCTTCCGCGACAACGGCTACCAGTCGCGGCCGACGCAATGCCACGGTATCGACCTCGTTACTGACGGGCCGCACGTCGTCGCCGAGCACGTTGCCGCGGAAAAATTCGAGGAAATACTGAAGCCCGGCATGGTGATCATGGCCGAGCCCAACCCGATCACGCCGGACGGCCTGTTCGGGATTTTCCTCGGCCACACTTTCATCGTCACCGACAACGGGCACGAAGTGGTCGATGACTTTCCGCTCGAGATTGCGGTGGCGCGGGCGTGATGCCGCTGAAAGAAACGTAAGGAACACTCACTCGGGCTGCGTGGCACCGCGGGGGGCTGTTTTCAAAAAATCGGAACTTCGCGCCCCCGCTGGGTGATAAAGCATCAGGACGAGTGCACCCGGCAGCGCCGCGACCAGAACCGTCAGTCCAAAGCTAATGGAGAACAGCAAAGCGCGCTGCGTCGGCATCCCATGCGCATGGAGAAACGCCGTCACCGCCACTTCGCGCAGGCCCCAGCCGCTCACCGACACCGGGATAATCGCGATAGCCACCATGAGGGTAAAGAGGGCGGCTGCCCCGACGACACCGAGCGACATCGAAAACGCTTCGCCGATACTCCAGATGGAGCCAATGGTGAGGAGGTGAATAACGAAGGCGATGCTGACGATAACAATCGCCGCCGGCGATTCGACGAGGACCAGCCGAGATGCCAGGCCCAATTCGCCGATCCATTTCGTCGCGCGCCAGCGCGCCAGCAGCGGCGCGTAGAGCCGGGCACCCAGCAATGCGCCGACGCCACTCAGGAACAGCGCACCGAAGATCCCCAGAGCAATCCGCCGATAACCTCCGAGCGCGGTAAACGCGGATGCATTGAGCAAGGTGACGAAGCCGATCACCAGCAGCACGGCAATACCCACGCCGCGATCGATCACAATCCCGGCAAGGCCCATCCGCCATCCCGACCTGATCCGGGTCAGCATCCAGACGCGAACGGCATCGCTCATGACGTTCGGCAAAATCTGGCTGAGAAAATTGGTGATCAACGTAATGGCGATCATGGCGCCAAATGGAGGGGGCGGCCGCGTCGGTTCAAGAGCCGCAGTGATTTTCGCCCAACGCAACCCGACCAAAGGAATCTGCAGGATTATGACGGCGGCAGCGAGCAGGAACCATCGCATCTGCAGATTTTGCGCTTCGCGCAAAAGATCGCCGACATTGACCTGCCGAAAGAGGTACCAGAAACAGCCGCACGTGATGGCCAGTTTGACCCCGAAAACGAGGACTTTCCGGACTACGCCGGCACTCATCACGCTCGTGGCGCTGGGGTCAGCCATGAGGAGTTCCCAGATATCCGGCAGCAGGCGCCATCGTGGATCTTGTGCTTTCCAATGACCCTATAGCCGAGTGTAGCCGACCAAATGTTTCCCACTTCGTAAGACACCTCTTTGGCATGGTGCCGCCTGCTTGCAAAGCCGCCCTCAGTCGCAGATTTTTCCCGCTCTGGATGCAGCCTGTCGCGCGCGCCGCTTCTCGCTTCACGCAGCCGCCTCCCGGCGCGAATCCAGTGTCGCATAAAGCCGTAGCCGTCGCCCAATGGGCATGGCAGACTTAGACTGAGAGTTGGGATGATGCGCCTGCTCAGACGGTCACAGCGTTCGCTTCGAGGCGACACTAAAACCCAGGTTTTGGCCGACCAGTTTCGCGATGGGCGCACGCTCTTGGTGTTCGCCCATCAGGACGACGACTTGCTTTGGATGATGCCTTTTTGGTGCGTTGCCAGGAAATTCATATTGTCCGCTTATCCAGCCGCGGAAATATTTCAGCGCCTGGTACACAGTTTCCCGAGGAAATGCGATTATGCGCGCCGGTGGATTCCTGCGTGGGGCACTATCGACGACGACGTGTATGCCGAGATCTTCACGGATGTCTGCAAGCGCGCTCCCATCGTGAATGTGCGAACAATCAAGGCACACTTGCAGCCACTGTTCACTGGCGATATCCGTCGTGTCGTGACGCACAACAATTGGGGAGAGTACGGCCACATACAACACCGCGCGGTCAATATTGCGGTTCGACAGCTCGCGGTCGAATTCGGTCTCGATGTTTGGGCGTTGGGTATCCTCGTGAAGCTACCGGGCGGCGATCAATCGGACTACGTCGACGTTGCAGCGACCACCGGTCTACCGACCATCGAGGGCAATTTTGATGCTCCTTTGTTCCACGCCATCCGCGAAAAATATCTCGAAGCCGTACCTGTTGCTTCCACTCCTGAGCTGACTGAAAAATTTCGACGTTGGTCGAGAACATTGTGGACCTGGTGCGATGCGCAGAACGCATTTCCAATGGGCTGGCGGCCGTTCATTCAACTGGTGCAAAACGGCACTGACTTGACGCTTGGGAATTCAGCGATCGAACAGATTGAGCAGCAGGTAACGCCAGTCAACGAGTGTGCCGAGCAACCAATCCTAGCAACACTCTGACGACACGCTAACGACGCGCCGAAAATGGCTTCAGCCGTAAATTTCGACCATCTCATCGACCATACGCTGCTGACTGAATCTTTGCGCAACGAACTTGGGCCCCTCGATCTGTACGCGCTCGCCCCAATTGCGATCGGCAAGAATACGAAGGGCTGCGTCGGCGAAACTGTTCGCAGATCGATCGGCAACAAGCAGTCCGGTTACGCCATCGATCATGGCCTCCGCGACACCTCCCGTCGCGGGCCCCACGACCGGAATTCCCGCCGCCTGGGCCTCGATGAGTACGTTGCCGAAATTTTCCAATCTGGAAGTCAGCAAAAAGGCGTCCAGCGAAGCGTAAAATGGACCGACATCGATAATCGCACCGGGCATGACCATTCGCGCTCCAAGACCGAGCTCAGCGGCCTTGTGAAACAGCTCATCCGCGATGCCGCCATGACCGTAGCCGCCGAGCAGAAAATAGGTATCCGGTCGGGAAGACGCTATTGCGGCAGCCGCTTCGATCCAGAGTTCGGGGTCTTTCTCTGGAGAAAAACGCATAAGCCCACCAACGACCGAGGCCTGTTCCGGCAGTCCAAAGCGGCCGCGGAAGGCGTCTCGCCGGCGCCGCATTCCGGCCTCCATGGTGGACGGCGATAGTCCATTGTACACGACCTTTACCGTTCCGGGCGGCAGTCGGATCCATTCCTCGTAGCTTTTGGCACTTGCCGCGCTTTGATTGACAAAAGTTATTTCCGGATCGGCGGCAAGACGCCGGTATGCTTGTTGATAGAGGCCGGAAACAGCTTCGCTGTATTCGTAATGCGGCGGCGGTGGCACGCGCTGGCCGATGACAACGCGCGGCACATTCATGGCAGTCGCAACCAGACCGGCGATGACGCTCGCGACATCCGACCATGAGTTGACGATGTGAGGTTCGAATTCCGCAATGGCCGCCGTCAACGCCAAGGATAATGATACGGAATTGGCCGGCAGGATGGAGGCATACTGCGCGAGTTCCGGCAAACCGCTTCTATTTTGGCCTTGCGCAGCAAGCGTCCCGAAATGACGCGCGCTCAGCAGCGGGATTCCAAGGTCGGCAAGCTCGACTTCAAAAGTTGACTGACCCGGAACAACACCGAGCAGTTCAAAGACTTGAACCTGATATCCCCGTTGCAGCAGTCCTTCGCTCAAGGTCAGGATTTGGCGTTCGACGCCGCCGCGCGCGAAGGATTCGACCACCATGAGGACGCGCTTGCGGCGGCACGAGGAGGAAATCATGCACTCTGTTGGCAGCGTGAAACGAACATTGAAACAGGTCTAAAATGCTCGGATATTTGTTGTGGAATAAACAATTCCGGCCGGAGGCCTGTCTGGCTAAACGGCAAACGATACTCGACGGCACCGAACGCTGCAACAGTTTCGGGACAGTGCTACGCCGCCTGTCAGCCCGCGGCAGTGGCAATTGCGCGACATGCAATCTGATTAAGACAACAAGGGTCGCCAAAATAGCGACCCTTGTTTAATCTCTGTCTAGTCCTACTGGGCGCCGTTCTGTACCGCCGGTAAAAACGCCGGCATTGCGGACACAGTGTAGCCCTTGACCTGAAGCGTCCAGTCCGAATCGATCGCCGGATCTGCCCCCGCGTATGGCAGATACAGCGTCAGATTTGACACATAGAGCGTGCGGCCATCAAGGCTGAACGCGGGGCTCGCCGGGAACAGAAAGCCCTGCGCGATGCCGTTGCGATCGATGCCGTAGAAATCGCCCAGCTTCGCGATCACTTTCGGCACCGTCCCGCCGGTGATCGGATTTTTTGCCTTCGGATCGACGACGACAATTTCATCTTCCTGGTTGGCACAAATCCAGATGTTGTCGTTGCGGTCGATCAGGATGCCATCGGGCGCGTTGATACCGGTGATCAAGATCGATGGTGACCCGGAAGGAACCGCGGTGCCATTGCTGAGCGTCACCGGGATCTGGATGATCTGATGAAACGCCGTGTCGGCCACGTACATCATCGTATGTTCGTTGTTGAATTCGACGCCGTTGGCGCCGAACGGGGGCGTGAGCCCCGTTCCCGGACTAAATAACGGACCGGAATTCCACGCCGTGTAGGAGCCACCGTGTGGCGGCACCTGCCAGATGGTGCCGTTGAAAGAATCCGACACGTAGCCGTTCCCCGCGGGATCAAAAGTCAATGCATTGAGCCCAGAGTTGGCTATGGGTCCGGCCAATACAGTTGACGTGCCGTTCGTCGGATCGACCTGAAGGACATTGCCGGCGCCAAAGTCGAGCACCCATAGAGCGTGGGTCACCGGGTTGAAGGCCAGCCCGAGCATGTGCGGGCTCGAGTTCGCGATCGTGACTTTTCGAAGAACTTTGCCCTGGGGACTGATGACGAAGAGTACGGCGTTTCCGGTGAGAGCGCCTTGGGTGTTGAAGCCAAAGGTCGGAACGTAGATGTTGCCGTCGGGGCCAACGGTGAGGCCTTCAACGCTGCTCTGCACACCGGGTGTAACGTCGGGCAACACAGTAAGTACGCTGACTTGCCCGCGATCCCAGGCATTAGCCGGCGCCGCAGCGAACAGCCCGACCACGAAGGCGAGCATGACGGTACCTGTTCTGAAATATTCCACTTGCTCCTCCCGTGCTGATTTGATCTCCCTGAAAACTTTTTTGTATTTTGTAAGTCCGTTGGCAGAGTAGCATTTTGGCGGCGCCGACGGGAAGACATCTTCGCGAGAGCATCGCCGCTGCGTGAGCGCAACTGTCGCGTATCCCCCACGATGTAACGAACGCGATGCAGCATAAGAGCGTAGGCACACGATGCCGGGCTCCTGGTGTTTGCTGAGGATGCGCGCGAGTCGCATGTCCGACATACGGCTCGCTTGCATCTATGAATGAGTTGCAGATTTAAGATTATGGCCTGGGTGGGGCACGCATGTGAGACGGGCGAATTAGCCATGTGCTATCCAGCGATCAACCACACCGCTGTTTACCGCCTGACTTGGCAAATGCACCGAAGCATTGAACAAGCTATAGATGCCGTTGCCGTAAACAGCATTTCGTAGGCTCGCATCGCGAAGATCGAAATTTCGCAGACCATCGCGGCACATGCACCTCTGCTATAGTTCCGTCTTCGCAATGGCAGCGCGGTGGTGCTGTACGTTTCTTTATTGCGAGGAAGAATTGCTCTCGTAGACCTTTTGCGCCGTGAAATTTTTCTCCGACATGACGTCGTGGCGTTTCCATTCGTCACGGAACCAATTCCGTGTTACGGTGTTTGCGACACGACCAATGAACTCCTGCGGGGGGAGTTTATCGTTTGTCTTCGCTTCAAAAGAAAATCCGACAAGGAATTGTCAGCGAGCGACGTGGCTCGGAAAATTTTCCGGGAAGCATTGTTCGCCGGCGTGTGTGCCATGCCCAACGCCAGGTGAACGGCCGCTAACGGCCGCATGCCAAGCGGGAACGCGTGGTCTGTTGTGTACCTTCGGTTCGCAATGAACCGGGGCTTACGCTCAGCAAAGGGAGGCGCTTGTTATGTCAGTCGTTCGTAAGAGAACTGGACGAATAGCGAGATGGGTCACGGGCTTTGTCGCGGTGGCGCTGCTCGCCCTACCTGCAGCGGCTGTTGCCGATCCATTTTTCACATTGAAGACTACGGTCGTGGTGCCGGGGGCTGCTCTGAGTTCGTTCGACATCAGCTGGGTCGACCCGGAACTGCATGCGTATCTGCTTTCCGATCGCTCGAACAAGGCGGTCGACATGATCAACACTTTCACGAAGGCCCCAAGTCAGCTGGCGGTGGGCCAGTTTGCCGGGGTCGTCTCTGCGGAACCGAACTATGCCTGTCCGCCGAACTCCTGCAACGGGCCGAACGGCGTTCTCAGTTTCTTCAATCGCGCAAGCGGAAAACACGAAGTGTGGGTCGGCGACGGTCCGACACCGGCTTGCACCGGCCGACAGTTTAGCAACTTTACGACCGCGTGCAGCACCGTCAAAGTTATTGACGTTGATAATCCCACCACACCCGCGCACGTCATCCCAACGGGCGGGCAGTTCCGAGCGGATGAGCTCTGCTACGACGAGGCCGATCACCTGATCGAAATCGCCAACGACAGCGAGGCACCTTTCCCGTACATTAACTACATTCCGACCGAGGGCCCGAATGCCTACAAGGTCATCAAACAGATCCAGTTTGACGGCAAGCCCGGCAACGGCCCTGCCGCCACTAATGGCATCGAGCAGTGCCAGTGGAATCCCCGCACCGGCCTGATCTATCTGAACATTCCCGAGGTCAATGGTGACGGCAACGATGTTGCGCCCGGATGGACGGTCGTGATCGATCCCAGGCGGATGGAGATCGTCAACCACTTCGTCATTCCGCTCGCCGCGTGCGCGGGACCGCAAGGGATGGCGCTCGGCCCAGATCCGGAAATCCTGCTCGGCTGCAACGCCAAGGGACCACCCGAACTCCCCGCTGGCTGCGATCCGACCAGCACGTGCACCGGCGGCAGTGGACCGCAAAATACTGCGGTGATTGACGAAAGAAACGGTAATGTCCTGAGAGTTCTCGCCAACCAGGGTGGTAACGACGAGGTCTGGTTCAATCCAGGCAACGCTCTTTATTTCCTGGCTGAGGGCCAGAATGCGACTGCCGCGCAGCTCGGCATCGCCAGCTCATTTCCCTTCATCGCAACCTTGCAGGATGTCATGGTTGCCAATGTCAGCGTGGGTCATGCCCATTCGGTGGCCGCCGATCCATTCAGCGGCGAGGTGTATTTCCCGATTCCGAACAATCTCGACGGCGCCGGGAACACCATCAACAATCCCTGTGGCGCGAATGCCGCGAAGGGTTGCGTGGCCATCTACGAGTTGCAGTTCCCGCGATTTTCGGAGTGGTCACACTGACGACCGTCGGGCTGGCGTAGCCAGCAATAAAGGCAATGACGCCGCGGCCTCCAGGCCGCGGCGTTTTAGTTTCTGAGAGCGGTGGCAGCCGACGCTGCGAGTTAAGCCGGCGATCTGTTGATCTTGCGCCGGATGCCTGAGCAATGACCGATTGATTTATTTTGCGGTCCAATGCGCCGCGGGCAATTGCAGCACCTCGGTGCGATCATCCTTGCCGAGCACCACCTCGCGCTCACTCACCGAGCGTAAGATCCAACCGTCCTGGCCTTGTCCCATCCGCAGGCGCACGACGTTGTGCGTGGCCGTATCGACGAAGACCGCCAATCCCTCACTCTTGCCCTCTATGGTGCCTATGAGGCTCAGCGTCGGCTTTGGAGCCAGCGCGGGACCTGCCGCTGCGACGGCTTTGACGGGCCGGCTGGTCGCTGCCGATGCGGGCGGTCGCCGTGTTGGCGAAAACAGCGGCCGGTCACGGGTCACGTTCACCAGCTCAAGCGGCACGCCCCACAAAGGATTTGTGCCCAAGCTCTGGCCGGCCGATGCCGCGTCGCCCGCCGCCGGCAGATCCAATACCGCGGGTGCGTTGAGTATGGCCGCGCCGGTCCGATCGAGCGCAGCACCGCCATCGACGGCGGGCGAGGCGTTGTCAGCGGATGCCGGCCCGCAACCGAACGCAGCAATCCAGCAAAGGGCTGCAGCAGCAACGGCGAGGATTTGACGGCTTATCATTTTCCGCTCCACCACTGCCCGGAGACGGCAAGCACTATTCTCATGCGACTGCTGTTCGTCCCGAGCGTCGGGGTCTCAACGACGAGTTGATCTATGAACAGAAACGGCATGCCGGCCTCGATGTCGTAGAGCAACGGCTGCAGCGAGGCTTGCTCGATCTCGCAACTTACGACCAGGGCCGCCCATCCCTGCTTGGCACGGGCATCGTTGAGATCGACCTGCGAAGACAGCACATTTCCGTTGACACGACGCACGGCCGCACCGACGCGTTGCAGCAGACTGGCGGCGGCCACGTTAAGCGTTGCGCCCTGCAGGAATGGCGAACCGGCGGGAGCGCCTTGGAGCGGCGAGAACTGGTCGCGACGATCGCGCGCCGAACGGCCTTGCAGTTCGCTCAGCATTGTTTCGGCCGCAGAAACCGACGCGCGCTCGTCGGTAACCGCCGATGCGGCGCTCCAGATAAATCCAATGGCAATCACGATCAGCGCGACGTAGCCGACCACCGAAGCGGCCTTGAGCATCCAATCCCGGTTTGCGAACACACTGAACTTCATGGCGTCACCGCGAAATCCGGCTGCATGAGCGCTTCGATGCTGAAGCGATCGCCAGGCTGCGACGGGCTATGAGTGATTGGGGCAAAGAAGGTGGCTTGGCTAAAGTGATGGCTCTGCTCGATCAACCGAATGAGGTCGGGCGCATTGCGGGTGATACCCGTCAGCCGCACCTTATCGGCCTCGATCCGCAGTTCGGTCAGATATGTATTGTCCGGCAGAATCCGCGACAGAATTTCCAGGGCGATGACGGCAGAAGGTGTTTCATTTTTTCGGCGCACCAACGCTTGTTCGGCGACAAGTTTTGGATCGCGGGGCGCATTGCGCGACGCAAGCGCGGCGGCACGTATGTGCGCGATTTGCTGTGCGAGTTCGTCCTGGTGTGCCTGCAGGCCATGAACGATCATTGCGGACACGATATCGGCCGCTGCGGCGATAAGCACCAATGAGACCAGTCCCGCCAGCGCGATCCGGCGCGCCAGGCGAACATCGAGAATGCCACCGACGTTCTGGTCGACAACGGCTATTTCTGGCGCGTCAGGCGCCGCGTCGGCGGGCCGGGTCGCGATCTTTACAGCACTGGCGCCGAGGCCGGTGAATGTCTGTACGTACGGATCGAGCATCTCCTTGGCGGTCGCCGCCACTGTCACGCCGATGCGGCCAGCACCGATGTCGGCGGGCGCGCTCACTCCAAACGCCGCGTGATCGGCACTCCACGGCGTCAGCCGATCGATCTGAGAGCGCACGACGCCAGTCAGGAATTCGGCGGCGCGAGACGGCAGCTCCATTGTCTTGAAGATAAATCGCTGCGATCTCAATACCAGCTCGACCCGGCTGCCTTTGACAGCCAGCCCAAGCGGCGATGGTGAACCGCCGCCGGCACGCAGATCGCTCAGCTGCAACCCGCTATGGGCTCCGGCAATCGCCGGCACCTTGCCGTCGGTGCGAACCGAAAAGCGCCCGTCGTCGCCTTCGATCAGAACGATTGTGGGTATCGATTTGAAGCGGATCGCGGCTGCAACCATCGCTTCGGCCACACGGTCGAGCCAACCCGAGAACGTTCTCCCGATGGTCTCAAACGACTTCATGACGCCTCAACATCCAACTCTCATCGCTCACGGGGCATCACTGTGCCATGACAGAACGCGATAGGGATCGACATTCCCGGGCGTGAGAAAAATGACCACCTGGGTGTTCATGCGCTGCCCAGATTGGAATTTCACGTCAATTGTGATTTGGTTGGCCCTGCTGGCATCGAGCGTGACGTACTGTTGCATGCTGCTGAGCTGTGCTTTCAAAGCGTCCTGGGAAGTGTTCGCGCGCATATCCAGCATGGCCTGCAGGCGATCGGGCGTCACCCCCGGCAGCGCGGCAAGCACCGCTGGCGGCGCACCGAGCGCGTTGATCGTCGCTTTCCCACTATAAACCGTGAAATATGGCAGCACGCGGCTCACCACGGATTTGGGGATCCCGACTACCAAGCCTAGCTCATCCGGGTCCTCGAAGGGGCCGTGCCGCGGCCCATACGTTTTGCCGGCGCCCGCATACAGGGCCGCCTCGGGATCGCTGCTGCCGGGGCGCAACGGCGTCCGCCATGCGATGATACGATCGGCAAACGCAAGCGCATCGTCCGATTGCACTCCGATGCCGGTAAAAAAGCCGGCCAGCACCTCTTTGGGAGCAAAGTTCAAATCAATCAGCGAATTTTCGCAGCGAAAACTCACCGCTACGATCGAGTTTCCCTGACGAAAACTGAAGGAGCCCTGCGATGGTGCACGACTAGGATCTTTAATGAGCTGATAAGCGGCAAGCTCAACGCCCAATTCGGTAAGCGCCTCTGTTTGGGCCCGGCGATCATGACTGACGAAATTGAACGATGCCTCGCGCACGTAGAGCGAATAGATCAACGATAAGGTCGCCAGCGCCGCCAGAATCCATAGCACCGCAACGATGATGAATCCCTGGTCACGGCGATCGCCACGAGGGTTCGGCATGCCTAGAGGCCCCCGCTGCTGTTGGCGGGAGCCGGAGTGTTCTGAGCCGGGCCGCCGCTGCTGGGACACCCTGGGGCGGTCGTCCCCCAACTGCATCGCGCGGCAAGATCAGCGTGAATCAAGGTGCTGGTCGAAACTGCCAAGATGTCCGACGTCGCATTGTCCCGCACCTGGACGCGGACCGCTCGCGGCAGCTGCTGCTGCGCGTGCCACTCGTCCTGCCAAACCCTGTCCGCTCCCGCATATGAGAATGACACGCGATACGGCGCCCGGATAACGACCACGGGATCGGAGAATATCAGGTTCGCCACGTCCGCGGACGGCCCGGAGCCGACTGGAAGCGTCGCCGTGCTGCGAACCAGAGCAGGCCCGTTCTCCGAGCTTGTCTCGGCGAGCCGGACGACCTCGAGCCCGGGACCCCCATTGGGCGCAAGCCTGTTCCGTACGAACACAACGGAGAGTTCGGAACCGTCAAAAAGCGGCGGAGCGTTGCTTGATCCTGCCGTGATAAATTCCGCTTCCGCCAGATCCGCGGTCAGCCGATCCAGCCCTTCCGCCGCAAGTTCGGTCCGTTGCAATCCTGCAAAGCCCCGGTTCCAGCTGGGAACCCATTGCCCCGTTACGGTCGCCAAGGCGGCAAGAATAAAGCCCATCAACACGGTCGCCACCAACGCTTCGACGAGCGTGAAGCCGCCATTCGGCGAACCGGCCGTTGCGGACGTCATGGCCGGCCACCTGCTCCGACGGGCCTCAGGCGAACGGTGTCCAGACGCAACTCTTGCCCGGTCGGCGATTCCACCCGGATGACGACAGCTTGCGGTACCCATTGAGCTGGCCGCGAGGGATCGACGAAATCGGCCGCAAACGGCAACACATCGACACGCCAATGGTTATCACCCATTTCGCCGCTGAAATCGCCAAGCGCCAGGCTGCCGCGATCCGGCAGTCCGGTGAGCACAGCGCGGGCCGTCTCCACCAACGTAAACCGGTCGTCCACGCGGCGCGTTGCACGAACGTTGCTGGCGACGACCGATCCTATGGCCGCAAGCGAAATCGCGATGACGCTGAGCGCCACCAGCGCCTCGATCATTGTGAAGCCGGCACGCGACTTCGGCGCGTCGCCGTCATCTGACTGCAACAACATCGGCTATCCCTGTCAGCCAGTTCACCCGCACCTGGAAACCTGTGCCGGATCGCGTCAGCGTAATGACCCCGCCGCATGACAGACCCGATGGAAGATAGCGAATAGTTGCGCCGGCAGCGCGGTTATTGCAGCGGGACGCAAATAGCGCCTCAACGCTGACATCGGCGGGAAGTCGCAGGAACCGGCCGCTGGCCCCCGATTGAATCATGCGCGAGGGTGCATCGATCAGTGTCGCGATTTCCTTATGCTGTGACTCGGCTGCGGCATGATCAGCGTTCAATAATGCGGCGGCCTGCATTGCATAGCCACTCAACTGCGGCAGCGACGTGCCGCGCGGAATCGCCGGAAGCACGATGGCCGCAAGTATCGCCGTGATGGCGAGGACACAGATCACTTCCAACAAAGTAAACCCGGCGTCCCCGCCCTCTTCAGTGTGCCCAGCTAACAATTGCACTGGTGCCGTCCAATCCGGCCCTTTCACCGTCAGGCCCGTATGAGACGATGTCGTAGGGACCATGCTCGCCGGGTGACCGATAAACGTACGGCCTGCCCCAGGGATCCTTTGGAACAAAGGCGCCCTTCAAATACGGACCGTTCCAGGTCGGCGAGTTCTCCGGGCGCTGCACGAGGGCACCGAGACCTTCCGATGTCGTCGGATAATGCCCTTCGTCGAGGTAGAACAGATCAAGCGCGCTCCCAATGCTTTCAATCTGGATTTTCGCGGCCTTGATCTTGGATTCTCCCAGGTAATTCAGCACGCGCGGCGCGACCAGCGCCATGATCATCGCGATGATCGTGATCACAACCAGCATTTCAACGAGCGTGAACCCGGCTTCCCCATCGCGTTCAAGCCGCTGATGGCTGAAGAGCCGGCGTGTCGTTTTCAACCGCAGAAAGCCTGTCATGTGTCCACCTCACGACGCCACGATCTGACTCACGGACAGCAACGAGGTCATGACAGAGACGATTAGCCCGCCCACGACGACGCTAATTCCGATGATTGCAGCCGGACCCGCGATCCCGATTATGCGATCCACACTGCGCTGCAGCTTTGCCTCGTAGAACTCCGCGATGCGGCTGCTCAATGCGGCAAGCTGGCCCGTCTCCTCACCCAACCTTAGCATGCGGACCGCCGTCGCCGGAAGAGCCTTGGCATCCGCCAACGCGTCGGAAAGCTTGCCGCCGTGGCGAACGTGATCGGCTACGCGCGCCCACGCGTCAGGCTTGCCGCGGCGGTTAAGCAAATCGGCCAAAATTCGCAATGCGGCCGACAGCGTCATGCCGCTCCCGAGCAATAGCCCCAGATTGCGGCAAAACATTCCCGTCGTATGGAACATCAACAGCGAGCTCAACAGAGGAAGACGCGCCATGGTGTTCCACGCGGCCCGCTGCACATCCGCGCGTCCGGCAAGCCACCACCCTGCCGCCAAAACAATGACGATGAAAACTGCGATCATACTGCCGTGCGCACGCACAAAGCTCGAGAGTCCGAGGCAGAACGCGACGATGGGATCAAGCTTGGCCTGGAAGCCACTCAGCACATCGGCAAATTGGGGCAAGACGAACAGGAGGAAGAATGTCAGCACGCAGCCCGATGCGAACAGGATGAAGGCCGGATAACGCGCCGCTTCGGAGAGCTTTCGACGCAATGTTTCACTGCGTTCTCGCTCGGCCGCCAAAACCTCAAGGACGTGGTCGAGCGTTCCCGCAGCCTCGCCGACCCGCACCAGTGCGACGTAAACCTCCGGAAAAGCCACCGGATGATGGGAAATCGCTTCTGCCAGACTCTCGCCGCTTAGAATGCTGGAGCGCACTTTGCCGATAATCGGCCGCAACCGTCCAATGTCGAGGTCGTCGGATAAAAGCTCAAGCGCGGCGTCGAGCCGGGCGCCCGCCTTGAGCAGAAGCGCAAGGTCGCGTGTGAAGATGGTGACGTCTTCCGGCCGCGGCTTATTGAGAAAACCGAAATTCAGTTGTGACGCGGCAGTCCCGCCGGCATCATTCACGGTTTCGATGGGAACGAGGCCAAGATATTCCACTTGGCGGATGACCTCCGCGGCGGTCGGCGCAGAGATCGATCCGCTGACGATCTCGCCAGCCTGGGTCAGTGCACGATAGCGAAAGCTGGTCACAGCTTCACCGCAATGCGACGACGCGAAGCGCTTCGGTAGGAGACGTGATGCCGGCACGGCATTTGGCGACAGCGTCATCCAGCATCGTCGTCATGCCGCCCCGCACGGCGACGCGCTCGATATCGCCTGCGTTATTTCCCCGGCCGATCAGGCCACGTATTTCTTCGCTCGTTTCGATGATTTCGAACACGCCGTTGCGGCCACGATAGCCGGTGCCGCCGCACCGTTCGCAGCCCTTGGGCTCGGATATCTCCTCCCCGACCTGAAAGCCCAAGCGATACATAGCGTGGATCGGCGGCGAGGGTTTCGTTTTCAAGCCGTCGTGTTTGCTTGCAGCGATCACAAAGCACTCTGACCAGGCGCTGCGCGATGACGCCCCGCAGCGTCGACGCCAGGAGGAAGCCTTCAACCCCGAGGTCAAGTAGCCGCGGGATCGCCGAGGCGGCCGTCTCGGTATGCAGGGTCGTCAGCACAAGGTGGCCGGTCAGCGCCGCATGTACGGCGATATGGGCCGTCTCAGAGTCGCGCACTTCTCCGACCATGATCACATCCGGATCGTGGCGCAAAAAAGCACGGAGCGCCGTGGCGAAAGTGAGGCCGATAGCCGGCTTGATCTGCGACTGGTTGATGCCCTCGATCTCGTACTCCACCGGATCTTCAATCGTCAGAATCTTGCGCGAGGTGTCGTTGAGAATGCTCAGCATCGTCGCCAACGTCGTGGTCTTACCGCTGCCCGTTGGACCAGTGATGATGATCATCCCGTGCGGCAGGGCCAGTAGCCGACCGGTTTTGGCTTCGTCCGCGCTGAGCATTCCCAGCTTGCTGATGTCCAGCAATCCGCGATTCTTGGCGAGAAGACGCAGCACAGCCGCCTCGCCATGCTGCGTGGGCACCGTGGCGACGCGAATGTCGAGATCGACGCCGTTGATTTGCTGACGAGCGGCTCCGTCCTGCGGCAGGCGGCGCTCGGCGATATTCAGCCCGGAAAGAATCTTGACGCGCGAAATGAGCGCTTGCGGCGGCGCCCCGACGGGCGTCGGTACCACGCGCAGCACCCCGTCGATGCGCATGCGCACGACCAGGCCTGATGCAAACGGCTCGATGTGGATGTCGGTCGCCCGCGACTCGACGGCGCGCTCCAGCAGGTCATTGAGGGCGCGAACGACCGGGGCACCGCTGGCGAGATCACGCAGGCTTTCGATATCGTCATCGATACGTCCTAGCGACGCAGCGCTTTCACCCGATACCGAGGCCCTTTCATCCAGCCGCGCAGTCAGCGTTGTCGCAATATCTTCAAACGATGCGATCGCGATCGGTAGAGTGGCGCCGAGCACCAGTTCGGCCGCACGAACCGCCGCAGTATCTGTCGGGTCCGCGACGACAACGCGAACCTGTCCGGCCTCCCCCGCGCAGGGATAGATGCAGGATTCGCGCAGAAACCGCGGTGAGAACTTCGCCGTATGTGGCACGACGGACATAAGTTCGGCGAGGCCAATACGCGGCAGCGCAAAGAATCGAGCGATCTCATCAGCATACTCGCTCGCCGATATTTCAGTCTGTTGCCACAATTTATGCAGTGGCTTGCCCAGCCGCTGCGCCTCGCCGAGATTGAAGCCCGCGCCGATTAGCAGATTCTGCTTCTGCAAGTGATCGTAGAATTCCTGCAGCCCCTCGCCGCTGCGTGATGCACCACGTTCGCGAACATTGCTTTTAGAACTCGTGGCGATATCCGTCATATCATTGAGCCAACGGGGAAATTCTTTCCTTGACGAGAACCGCGCCCTGTCACTAGACTTGACACAACTAAACCGACATGGCGTGAGGATGCGGCGGGCGAATTGTAGGTCGGTGACAGTAGCGTGGTCAATCATCGCCGAGGAGTTGGGGCTTGCCTAGCGATCGGTGTGGCAGTCGCATTGCTTTCGGGCTGCGATTTGACCACGCTGGCGGAGCAGAAGCAGCATGTCCCCGATCCCTTCGATCAGGTCCAAAGCTCCGATCTAAGTCCGCGCTTTCCGCAGTCTATGGCGCAGCAAACGGGCGGAGCAACGCCGCCCCAAGGCAGCAGCTATTACGGCCAGGAAGCGCAGCGCGATAGACCTGCCGAGCCGAGCGAGAATTCCGGCGCTCAAATGGCCCCGACTGGCGAGGGCTATGAGCTGAATTTCGAGAACGCATCGGTTTCGACGGTCGCGAAAGTCATCCTCGGCGATATTCTCAAGGTCGGCTACATCATCGACCCACGCGTGCAAGGAACCGTCACGATCGGATCCGGCCGGCCGGTGCCGAGAGGCGAACTGATCCCGGTGCTCGAGAGCGCATTGCGGATGAGCAACGTTGTGCTGGTACCGGATAGCGGTGGTGGTTATCGCTTGATCCCGGGCGGCGATGCCCAAGGCGCCGGTGGCGTGGTCAGCAGCGGTGACGGCACGCAACCCGGTTATGGCATCAGCGTTGTGCCGCTGCGCTACACGTCGGCACAGACAATACTGAAACTCCTCGACAGCTTTGCCATCAAGCCGGGCATGGCGCGAGCCGATACGTCGCATAACCTGATTTTGATTCAGGGCGACGGCCCGGAGCGCAAATCCGCCGTCGAGACAATACTGACATTTGACGTTGACTGGATGCGCGGCCAGTCGGTCGGCATCTACCCGCTCGAAAACGCCACTCCGGAAGAAATGATCAAAGAGCTCAACAAGATCATGGAGGACGGCGACGGCGGGCTTAATCAGACACTGGTTACGCTGCAACCGGTGCCGCGTCTGAACGCCGTCCTCGTTGTGACCCGCAAACCTCTTCTGCTGCGACAGGCGGCGGTGTGGATCAAGCGTCTCGACAGGGCCAATGACGCCAGTACGTCGGTTCATGTCTATCGGCTGCGCTATGGCGATGCACGCCAGATCGCACGGGTCCTGGGCGACTTGTTTGGCAATCGCCAATCGGGGCTCAACTCAGCGGTCAATCAGATTGCGCCTGGCGCCGGTGTGTCGAGTTCCTCGAGCGGCGGCGTTGGCGGCACGGAAGCTTCCGGCGGAGCCAATCAAACGCCGGGCGCGACGCCCGCCGGGATCGGCGCCGGCGGCGCTGGCGGGGGAGGCGGCGGTGCGAATGCCGGCATCCAGCTCGGCAACATGGGCAGCGGTTTCGGTAACGCGCAAGGCCTTGGTGGCCCGCCAGGCGGTGGCAACTCGGGCGGCAACATATCGCAAGGCGCGTTCGGCGGCACAGGCGCGCAGGGCGACACCCAGGTCGTGCTCCCCGGGATCAGGATCGCGGCCGATGTCGCCAATAATTCTCTGGTCATCTACGCCAATCAGGCCAATTTTCATCTCATCGGGCAACTGCTCGAACAGCTTGATCGGCCTCAGTTGCAGGTCGCAATCCACGCCACGATCGCCGAGGTGACCCTCAATAACGATTTGCAGTTCGGCGTCGAATATTATCTGCAGGGTAATAACGGTTCAGCCGGATTCACCACGTCGCTGGCTTCGCAGGCGCTCAGCGCGGTGCTTCCCGGTCGGCAATTTGCTGCTCGGTCCGCTGTCGAACCCGCGCATAGTGATCAATGCGCTGCGCAACCTCACCGACGTGAAAGTGCTGTCGTCGCCGTCAGTGGTCGTCCTCGATAATCAGCTCGCCACGCTGCTGGTCGGCGACCAGGTGCCGGTCGAGACGGCGAGCGCCAACGTCCTTGCGGCCACGACCTCCACGTCGAGCACGGTTGTCAATTCCATCAACTACATCAATACCGGGGTGATCCTGCGCGTGTTGCCGCGGGTGAATGCCAATGGCCACGTCATTCTCGACGTCGAGCAGGAAGTCAGCGGCGTGGTGGGCACCGGTACGGCCGCGTCCTCGCTTACGCCCACGGTTTCGCAACGTCAGATCAAAAGCGCGATTTCAGTCGCAAGCGGACAAACGGTGCTGCTCGGCGGCTTGATCACCGAAACGCAGCAGCGCACACGCAGCGGCATCCCGATGCTCGAGGAACTGCCTGGCGGGGTCGGCAACCTGTTTTCGACCAACGATCGTTCGACACAGCGGACCGAGATCATCGTTTTCATTCAGCCGGAAATCATCCGGAACAGCGTCGATGCCTCAAAGGTCGCCGAAGAGCTGAGGGCCAAGCTGCGTGGCTCGGCCGAGTCCAGTTTCCAGAAAGGCCCGTCGCTCTTTGGGGATCCGCGATTCGTGCAATGAATCGCGGGGCATCTGCGGCGAACGGCATCCAGGAGAGCAAACTCTGCCCCAAATGGAGCGCGGGCCACGGCTTGCAGGTGTGACCCTCGCAGCCTGGGGCGCCACCGGCTTATGCGCATTCGTCGCCAGTGTTGCGGTCGTCCCGAGCTTGTCCGGTGTGCTGGGGGGCTGCCTCGCTGCCGTCATGCTCGCGATTGCCGCAATCGACGCCCGGCAGTTCGTGATCCCCGACAAGCTCGTGCTCGCGGGTGCGGCGCTGGGACTACTCGAAGCCTTCTTCGCTCAAACCGGACCGATCCTGACAAATATCGGCAGTTGCGTGCTGCGGGCGTTGCTGCTTGCAGCGTTATTTCTCGGTTTTCGGCTGCTGTATCGTGCGATCAGGGGCTACGACGGACTGGGACTTGGTGACGTGAAACTCGCCGCAGTTGCCGGGCTGTGGCTCGATTGGGTGAGTGCCGCGATCGCGGTCGACATTGCGGCTTTGTCGGCGCTGGCATTTGTGCTGATCGCCGCGGCTCGGCGTCAGAAGATTACCAGGACAACCAAGGTGCCGTTCGGGCTTTTCTTCGCGCCTGCGATCTGGTTGTCATGGCTTCTGAGCACGATCGTCGCGCGGCTTGGATAGCAATTCCCTCTTCGTCCGAAGCCGCCGTGGCAAGTGTCGGCTCGCTCGCCATGTGAAGAACCAGCGAAGCTTCGATGACATTCCCCAGGTTTCTTGAACGCGTCCGCGCGTCATCGCCGCGCGCCGGGTCGTCATCAGCAAGACATCGGACCGTCACCGCGAGTGGCTTAGATGCGGGCGCTCACCAATAACCGGGGGGTCCCCTATGAAAAAGCTTTTGCTTTCTACCGCCGCCATGTCCGTGATCGCGGCCGCCGCTATTTGCAGCGGTTCAGTTTTCGCCGATCAAGATCATGGTTTCGATCGCGACCATGACGGCGATCATCGCACCGCGACGCCCATCAAGCATCTCGTGGTCATCTTCAATGAAAACCGGTCGTTCGACCATTATTTCGCGACCTACCCGGAGGCGGCAAACCCGCCGGGCGAAATCCCGTTCCGGGCGAGCGACGAGACGCCGTCAGTGAACACCCTTGCGGCCGCGCACCTGCTCACCCACAACCCGAACCTCAATCCGGCGAATGGCAGCGGTGCGACGAATCCGTTTCGTCTCGATCGGACGCAGGCCAACACCGCCGACCAGAACCACGCTTACACGGCGGAGCAAGAGGCCTACGACAACGGCAAGGCCGATTTATTCCCGAAATTTACTGGCAGCGGTACTCCCGGCGGTGTCGGCGCTTTCGGCACCACCGGACAGGTGATGGGCTATTTCGATGGCAATACCATCACTGCGATTTGGAACTACGCTCAGTATTTCGCGATGAGCGACAACGCTTATACCGACACCTACGGTCCGTCGACGCCGGGGGCACTCGAAGTCGTCTCCGGTCAGACGAATGGCGCGGTCAATGTCATCGGCACAGGCTCGTCGATTCCCGACGGCCAAACCGGCTTGACGCAGAACGGCGATACCGACCGATCCCGCCGCCGACACCTGCTCGAGCACGACCAAACAGGTGCGGATGACGAGCAAAAATATTGGCGATCTGCTCAACGCGGCCGACATCAGCTGGGGCGGCTTCATGGGCGGCTTCGATCTGCAATTGACCAACGCCAATGGCAGCACCGGGTGCACGCGCAGCACTTTCTCAAGCGTCGTCGGCGCCAACATCAACGACTATGTTCCGCATCACATGTGGTTCCAGTATTTCGCCTCGACCGCGAATCCGACTCATGCGCGTCCGAGTTCGGTCTTGGCCATCGGACACAGCACTGAGGCCGGACAGCAAGACGGCCGATCCCGCCAATCACCAATACGACATCCAGGACTTTCTTGCCGCGGTGAAGGCCGGAAACTTCCCTGCGGTGTCCTACATCAAGATGCCGGCCTACCAGGATGGCTCATCGCCGGCTATTCCGATCCGCTCGACGAGCAGGCAGGGACTGGTCGCAGCTGATCAACTTCCTCGAGCAGCAGCCCGACTGGAAGTGATACGGCCGTGATCATCACCTGGGACGATTCCGACGGCTGGTACGACCATGCCTTCGCGCACCGACCGCAGCGTCTTTCGACGCCGACAGCCGATCAGCTCGAACGGGCCCGGCAAGTGCGGCACGCGGCACAGCCGCCGCCGACGGCGTGCCGGCAAGCCGGTGAATGGCCGCTGCGGTCCCGGCACGCGCATGCCGTTCCTGGTCATCTCGCCCTGGGCCAAGCCGAACTATGTCGAGCCACGACGCGGATCTCGCAGGCTTCGGTCGTGCGCTTCATCGAGGATAACTGGCTGCACGGCGAGCGGCTCGGCGGCGGTTCGTTCGACGCCACCGCCGGGTCGATCATGGACATGTTCGACTTCTCAGTCGGCTTCCGCGGAATACCGCGCGCTGTTCTCGATCCGACCACCGGCACGCCGCTGTGCGGCGCCGCCGGCGCACGCACTGACCGGCATGCGTCGTGGCTCGCGGCAGCCACGCGTTGCCGGCCTCTGTGTGCGCCGGCGCTCCTGATGCCGGCCGGCGCTGTCCCATCGCGGCCGAACCGCAACATCTTGCCGACGGCGAAAATCCGCATCCGGTGCGGCTCGTCCGTCCGCCGCGCCGCGCCGTTGTCGGCGATGGCGCAGTTGGGCCGGCAGATCTTCTTCGACCCGGCCTGTCCTCGTCGGGCCGGCTTTCCTGCGCGTCCTGCCACAGCCCGGAGCATGCCTACGGCCCGCCGAACGACGCGCCGGTGATGCGCGGCGGCCCGAATCTGTCGCGCCAGGGCGTGCGTGCGGTGCCGTCGCTGATGTATCTGGAGCGCCAGCCGCAGTTTCAGCATCGGCCCCGACAACGGGGAGAACGAAAACGTCAACCTGACGCAGCTGGCGGCGGCTGGGCAGACGGCGCGCGCGCGACACAAGACCGCGCAGGACACGGCGCAGACCGCGGCCAACCTGGTGCCGCAGGGCGGGCTGTTCTGGGACGGCCGTGCCGACACGCTGCAGGACCAGGCGCTCGGCCCGCTGCTCAATCCGCTGGAAATCGACGGCGGCAGCGTCGAGGCGGTCGCCGCAAAGCTGCGGCACGCGGCCTATGCACCGCGTTTCGTGCAACTGTTCGGCGCGGCGATGTTCGACAAGCCGCGCCTCGCGGTCGCCGAGGCGCTGTTCGCCGTGGCGCGCTACCAGATCGAGGACCCGAGCTTTCATCCCTACACCAGCAAGTTCGACTACTGGCTGGAGGGCAAGGCGCGCCTGAGCCCGGCCGAGATGCGCGGCTACACGCTGTTCAACGATCCGCACAAGGCGAATTGCGGCGGCTGTCATCTCGACCAGCCGACGCCGGACGGCCTGCCGCCGATGTTCACCGACCAGCAGTTCGAGGCGCTTGGGCGCGCCGCGCAACCGGCGCTCTCCGTCAATCGCGATCCCGACTTATTTCGATCTCGGCATCTGCGGGCCCTATCGCACGGATATGCCGGATCAGACGCAGTATTGCGGCATGTTCCTGACGCCGACGCTGCGGAATGTCGCGACGCGGCGGGTGTTCTTTCACAACGGCGTGTTTCACTCGCTGCAGCAGGTGCTGGATTTCTACAATTTCCGCGACACCGATCCGCAGAAGATCTATCCGCGCGGGCCAAATGGAACCGCGCGAAAATATGATGACATTCCCGTGCGGTTTGCAGCCAATGTCGATGTTGCAGACCCGCCGTTCGATCGCAATGCCGGCGAGACGCCGGCGATGACCGCGCAGGACGAGTCAGATATTATTGCTTTTCTTCAGACGCTGACTGACGGATACAAGCCGCAACAGTAGGCTGACGCGGCTTTTCGCTACCATCGCGAACGAGCGCCCGTCAGCGTGATTTGACCCATTTGAGCGCCAGTTGCTGGGCGGTTAACAACTGCTGCGGCGTCATCTTGCTGGCGATCGCATCGCGCAGTGTCGTCTTGTATTCACGGTCAGCGCCAACCGCCTGGGCCGCAGACAGATCTAGCCATAGATAGGAGAGGACGTAATCACGCGGTACGCCCTGCCCTTTGTTGTAGGCCATCCCAAGCTCATACTGCGCATCCGTGTTGCCATGTGTCGCTGCGCGGTAGAACCATTTCGCCGCTTCGGCAAAATTCTGCGGCAAACCGCGGCCGGTCGAGTACAGCAATCCGAGCCGCGCCTCCGCACGCGGATCGCCGCGTTGAGCATGAGCAAGGATCACAGCAACAGATTGATCGCGCACTGAGGCATGACTGAGTGGCCGCCCCTCGGCGCTCGCACCAATAATCGGCGCACACGAAACCGCGGCAACGACGGCGATGCAAGTTGCACCATTCTTCAGTTTTCGGCCGCCAAAGAATTGCGAAAGCCTCAAAGCGAGCTTAGTGACGATCGCAAAACGAGAGACACTGAAACCGCTACGCACGTTCAGATACTCTATTAAAGCCGTGGTCTTGCCGCGCTTAACATCCATCGCCTATCGCTCTCAGAGGCTATAGGCCGGTGATAAAATCCGCAACTTGAATTCTATGCTCCGCGCAGGCCGCCGCATCACTGCGCTCGCATCACCGCATTTCCCGGCGATATCTGCCCAGAGAGCTGGCAATTTCCCTCAATAGTCGAGGCAGTACGGGACCATGGCTGAGACCACGGCCCCACTCCGTGTCAGCACGCGTTTCCTGGACCATACGCAGCCTGCGCCGTGGTAGCCCGCGGGAGCGTCCTTAAAGTCATTGACGAGGGGCACTCCGTCTCGCAATCGGGGATAAAACTTATGAGCCCGCCCGATCGGATAACCCGGACCATAATCACCAGGGAAGCAAGCGTCGTCGCGACAAATCCAGTCGAACGCCCTTGCTTGCGATAAACCTGCCATCGCGGCAACGACGACAAAGACGATACTGAACAAACGCAACATGAGCGTGAGACCTGCCCGGAGCCTGCGATCAGTCGTACGCACGAAGATCATCGCGTAACCTGTGTAATGTCAACACGCATTCTGTGCAGTCACCGTGCCGCCCAGGCAGTTGAAATATGAAATGATACTTCGATGACACTCCAGGCGACGGCGCGTTCGCGGTGCCAGCCTTCAGCGGGTCGCCGACCTCATCGACACGACCGGCTTCTTCTTGGTAGGTTTCGTTCGTCCAGGCGGGAGCTTCTTTCGGCCAATCTAGCCATATGCGGCGTTCACTTAAGGCGAGAGAACAATGCGAGCAGCTCTGTTGATCCCTGCCCTACTCGTCATGGCCGGAGTGGCAAACGCCCAAGGCATGCCGACCGATCAAGAAGGCATCGAAGGCTGGCCTCCCGTTCCACCCATCAAGGATCAGTCCGCCATCGGAAGCTATTGCATCCACCGCAACCTGCTCTTCTCGATGGGCGATGTTCTGTGCGCCGGGGGCCAAGCACTCGTGTGTGTTCCGTCTGCTGGTACAGGCACCGGAGCACGAGCGTACTGGTCGTCCGTGCCGGTGAGCCGCGGCGATGTCAATTGGACGCCACCGGCTCATTGCGGCAAGTAACGCGCACGTCTCAGTCGGTCAGCATCGTCTCGATCAGTATCGTCTCGGTTCAGTATCGTCTCGGTGGCGGGGCAATGAGTTGCCCGTCGCCGTCCACCCACGTCGCGGCCGCGCGCGCGGCAAGCGGCGGCATTGCCGTGCCGGTGGCCAGGATCGGCGCGGCAGTCGGCGGACCATCGCCGTTGAGCGACGCATCGGCCGCATGTACGGCGGGACGCGTAGCCGGACCGTTGAGTTGTTTCGGCGGGCTGATCACCTGACCATCGCCGTCCGTCCAGCTTCCCGCCGGAGGCGGTGCGTTGGCGGCGATGTTGGCAGTCGTGTCCTTGGCGTTCCGCGCCGGCAGGGCGATGACCGCTTCGCGATGGCGATCGTCGAAGACCGCATTGCGCTCGTGAACCGCGCGCAGGGTCCATCCATCGTGGTCCTGGCCGATCCGAAGGCGAACGATGTTCTTGCTCTCCTGGTCGACAAAAACGCCAATGGCTTCGCGGCCGCTTACGACAGTCCCGACCAGCGTCAGTAACGGATGATCGGGTGCAGCGGGTGGCGCTGGCCGCGGCGCAACAACCGGCGCCGCAATGATCGCAGCAGGTGGTGGCCGCCGCGACGGCGAAAATAGCGGACGATCGCGCGTCTCGGTCAGGACGTGCAGGGGCACCCCCCACAGCGGATTCCCGGCCGGCGTCCCTTGCCGACGTTCAGGTCTGGCGATCGAGGAAGGTGACGGGTCGATGTGCGGCATAAAGGCAGCAGGCGTGGTGACGTCGGCGTCGATCGACTTCATCGCGGCGAATGCGGGCGATTTCGGCCCGCCGCACGCAATTGCGAGCACAATGGACATGCCGAGATACTGCAGTCTGAGCCCACAGCCTCGCACCCGGCCACGAGCCTTGTTCGCTCTCAAAGCGCCTATGGTCCAACTCATCTGCGACCCGCCGTCCTCGACGCCCTGCCCTCGCAGCATAAGTCTACCAGCCGGCCTCGGCATGCGGAATAGGGAACTCGCATCGCGTCACCCTTACGCATCTTACGGGTGGCGGCGGATCGCAAGATCCCGCTCGACTGCGACCTTGGTGTGACGACGAATTACCTTTGTAGCTGTCGACGGCAATTCGCCCCTGTCGAATCTGATCGACGCCGGAATTGACCCTGGCTGGGTTTGCAGTCGCGACAGCATTGTGCGGCGCATCCGCAAGACAATAATTTCAGTCGTGCGCCTTTGGCGACCTTCAAGACGTCACTGTCCGTCAAAACGGGCGGCGCTTTCCTTTGCGCTTGCGCGCCCGTCCGCGATCTTCCGCTGCCGGCTGGCGTTCTCCGGCGAGTCGCCGCAGCACCGCGTTGGCGGCGCGCTCGCCGGACTCCCAGGCGCCGCCCGACCGTGCCCCACAGCGTTTCGTGGACGGCCTCGCCGGCGAACCACACGGCATCGCGCACCGGCTCGGCCAGCACGGCACGCGCAGAGTGGCCGCCCGGCACGGCGGCCGACATGGCGCCGAGCATGAGCGCCTCGGTATTCCATCGCGTGACGGCGGCACGCGTGATCGACTTTCTGATCTGCGCGCCATAGAGCTTGCCGAGCCAATTGCCGGCGAAATCGACCATCGCGTCCGCGCCTTGTGCGGTCAGCGATCGGCCGAATGTGCCAGCCGACGTCGATCAGGCAAAGCTGCGTTCCCGAGACGTTGCCGAGGATCGCGGCGGTGTGAGTATCGGCGGATTTCTCGAACACCAGATCGTCGCTGTCGAGGCCGAGCGGATTGCCGGAAAATTGCAGCGCGATGTGGTCGTAGCTGCCGAGTGGCAGGCTGTGAAAGGCCGCGGTCAGGCGCTGCGGCAGTTCCGGAATGAATTGGATGCGGCCGGAGGCGAGCACCGCGGTCGACATCGTGATGATGCCGGTACGCGCCGTGATCGTACCTTTCGGCGTCTGGACCGTGACGGTGCGGTCGATTTCGATCGATGTCGCCGGCGCCGACAGCTCGGCGGCAACGCCGGCGGCACGAGCCGCCAGCAAGGAGCCAAATCCCTGCCGGCAGAATGCATCACTGGGGCGCTCCGCGGCGCTCGCAAAATCGGCGGCGGAGAGCTTCGCCAAATCCTGACCGTAGGCGAATGGGCCAAGCACAAACTCGGCGGTCGGCTGCCAGTCGCCCAGGTCAGTTGGCAACGCCGAAGCGGCGGCGACATCCGCCTTGCGCGCGGCGTCGTCGATCGCCCGCGTGGCGCGGACCTGAACGGCGAGGAAATCTTCCAGTTCCTTTTCACGCGCGTAGCGCAGCCCGATGCGGACTTTCTGGCTGCGCGGCGCCGGGTATATTTCGATCCCGTGGCCTGGCGCGAACTTGGCCACCGGATTCGAGTCGGGAAGATGAATCCAGTGTGCCCCCCGGTCGAACGGCAACCCGAAGGTTCGGCTGTCGGTGACACAGCGGCCGCCGATGTGATCCGCCGCCTCGATCAGGACGATGCGCTTGCCCGCCGCCGCCAGAGCGCTTCGCGGCGGCGATTCCGGCAGCGCCCGCGCCGACGATGACGGTGTCAAAATCACCCGCGCCAGGCGCCGGGAGCGGCCGTACCTCGTTGCGGAAATGCCGCGAAACCGGCCGAAGCGGTGCTGCCGGCTAGAAACAAGCGGCGGCTCAGTCGCGACATGGGATCCAATTGCTTTGCAGGACAAAGGCACTCTGCCCGAACCGAGCGCGCCGAGCAATGCAGCTTCATTTTCAACAGTGAGAACCTATGTCGCGTTTTTCAGTTTTGCCGTAAATGAAAATCCGCCGGCGCCGCAGCACGGGCAGCTCATCCCGATGAGAATGCTCTGCTTCTGCTCCTCGGAGAGGTCGGCGCGGTCCAGCATCACCGAGGTCTGCTGCTGAAACAGCTGATGCAGCGTAAGATCGCTCGCCATGATGCGTTGTTGCGGAACAAGATCGTAGCTTTCGGCCGGCGGCTCTGCGACCGCACGCTTTCTCGGAGGCGCTTTCTTTTTGCTTTTGGGCATTTGGTATGGGCCTGAACTGCCTGCCTGCCGGATCGACCAATGGCGGGCGCTATTTACCGGCCTTCTTCATATAGGAAAGAATAAACTCGCGCATAGGCGGCGGGATGGTCAGCCGCTCCCGAACCTCCTGCTCGAGATTCGGATCGATCGTGTAATGCGGCACGAACTGGATCGCCGTCATGGCATCGGCCGCATAAGCCTTGTCGTCGTTGAGCGCCGCCAGTGCCTTGCGCAGGGCGGCCACGGCGGCGGGCGGCGAACCGGGCGGCATCACAACGGTGCGCAGCATCTGCGCATCCGCCCCAAGGTTCGTCTTGTACGCCTCCCACAACTGGCCGGAGGGTTCGGCGCCTTTGACCATCTTGTAGAACTCCGGAAAGGTCATGATCCCGGTCGGCACCATCATTCGAGCCGGGCGTAAAGCTTTTGCCGTCGTAATCGGGATCGTACCAGATCGGCACCACCTTTCCGGATTTGACCAGATTGGGTTCGACCACGCCGAGAAAACCCGGCGTCGATTCCGAGTGCATGTTGATTTCGCCGTTCTCAAGCGCCAGACGGGCGGTGTTGCTTGAGCGGTAACCGGTCACGTAGCGATATTTGAGCCCGAGCATGTCGAAGGTCAGGCGCTGCAACAGATCCTTCGACGAATCGCGGCCCAGGCCGCCCATGATCAGCCCTTGCGCCTTCATCAGATCGGCAGGTTTCTTCATTCCGGGCGGAATGTCGCTGCGGATGTAATAGACGGCATTGCCGGGCTGATAGCCGATGAATTCGTAGTTGCGGAAATCGACGCGGAATTTCTCCGGATCGATGATGAAGTTCCACGACACGCCGGTGAAATAGCCGAACATGGTGCCGTCTTTGGGCCCCAGCTCCCCCAGATAGCCGGCGCCCACCATGCCGGCGGCGCCGTCCTTGTTCTCGACGATCACCGTGGGATGCCCGTCGATGTGCTTGACGATGTGCTTGGCGAGAAGCCGGCCTTCGATGTCGGTCGGCCCACCGGGCGCGAAGTTGATGAGCAGCGTGAGCTGCTTGCCCTTGTAGAAGGGTTCCTCTGCCTGCGCGGCGACCAAACCGAGCATCAACGACGCGGCACACAGGGCAAGCAACACCTTCCGTGACATCGCGATCCCCTCCGCTACTTGTTATTTGTTCGCCGCCTTGATGTAGCTGTTGAGAAAGTTGCGCACATCGCCAGGCATCGACAGGACTTCTCGCACGCTCTGCTGCACGTCGGGGTTGGCTTGCCAGTCGGGCACGAAGCCGATGGTGCGCATCGACTCCGCCGCGTGATCCTTGTCGCTATTGAGCGCCACCACGGCGGCCGCGAGGGCATCGCGCGCCGCTTTGGGCGTACCCGGCGGAAAACAGATCATGCGCAGCATCGCCCCGTCGATGGTATTGACGGCACGGTAATTGTCCCACAGCGGCCCGGACGGCGGGGCACCCTTGATCTTCCGGTACAGTTCGGGGAACGGCAGGATCGTCAGTCCCGCCATCTGCGGTGACGGCCGGGTAAGATCGCCGGCGTCGTACCAGAGCGGAATGGCGCGGCCCTGGTCGATCAGATCGGGGATGACGATGCTCCGATAGCTTGGCGTCGATTCGGCGAAGACGTTGATTTCGCCGCGTTCGAATGCGAGCCGCGCCGGCGCGCTCGAGCGATAGCCGGTCACATATTTGTATTTCAGCCCGAGCAGGTCCATGGCGAGCCGCAGGCGGATGTCCTTGGAACTGTCGGCGGAAAGGCCGCCCGCAATGAGACCGCGGGCCTTGTCGATATCCGTTGCGGATTTCAGACCGGGGGGCACATCGGCGCGGGCGTACGTGACCGTTGCGCCACCCTGAATGGCGACGAACCCGTAGCTTTCGAAATCAAGATTAAAGCGCGCAGGATCGAGCGTGTACATGAAGCCCGTTCCGGTGAGGTAGCCGACCATGGTGCCGTCCTTGGGCGCGAGAGCGCCCAGATACTTGGCGCCAACGATGCCGCCGGCGCCGTCCATGTTCTGCACCACAACGTTCGGGTTCCCGGCGATGTGCCGGCCGATGTATTTTGCAAACAGTCGGCCCTCGACGTCGGCCGGGCCGCCGATCGCGAAATTGATCAGAAGCGTGAGCCGCTTGCCTTTGTAGAACGGCTGGTCGGCGCGGGCGTCCGTTATCGTGAGGGCAAGAGCAGCGAAGGCGACGGCTCGCAGAACACGCAGCATGGCGTTTCCCCCACCTCTCCCCATTGCGCGGGGTTAAGGCGCAACTCAATAGCCCAGCGTCTGCCCTTCAATGGTGCAGCGGCGCATCAGCCTCGGCTCCTCGCGCGGAAAATCCTTGCGCGCGTGGATCGAACACCAGTTGTCCCAGACCACCAGATCGCCAAGTCGCCATTCGTGCTCGTAGACGATCGACGGGTCCTCGGAGATGTCGAACAGCTGCTCGAGCGCGGCCTCGCTTTCATCGCGGGAGAAACCGTCGATGCGCGCCGACATCAGCCGGCTCACGTAGAGCGCCTTTCGTCCCGTCGCCGGATGGGTGATGATGATCGGCTGCTCGTGGTGGAGGATTTTTTCCAGCTCGACCTGGTTGAGATCGATGCGCTCGCGCCGTTTGTAATCGTGAATCTGGAGCACGTTGCGGCCTTCGAGCCGGTCGCGCAACGCGCGCGGAATATTCTCATAGGCCTTGTACATGTTGGAGAAGCACGTCTGCCCGCCCCATGACGTGAGCTTCATGGAATAAAGGAACGTGGCGCGGTGTGGCTGCGCGTAATAGCTCGTATCGTGGTGAAACCACATTTCGCCATCGCCAAAGGCGCCGATTGATTTGCCGTTCTCGACGATATTGGTGACCATCATGAACGGCGTGTCGTACTCGCCGCCTGGCGTGCGGCCGTTGGCCGGACGGCGGCGGATGTGGACCTTGCCGAAATAGCCAGCGGCGCGGACCTGATCGTCTTCCGATAATTGCTGATCGCGAAACACCACGACGATGTGCTGGTCGAAGGCATCGTTGATCGCCTTGACGGCCGCGGCATCGAGCGGTTCGCGCAAATCCACGCCCGTGATTTCCGCTCCGAGAGCGGACGACAGCGGCTTAACCGACAGCGCCATCCGTTTCCTCCTTTTTCTTGCCTGTTGCCGGATCCGGGCGGCGCTCTTTCGAATGCGCTGCGCGATCGCTGGCGCGGCTGCCGCAAGTGTAGTCCTATTGGCCCGGCTGACAAGGCAACGAGGTTGCAATGATCCCTGTTCGCGCGGCACTTGCGCTGCTCGCATGCCTCGGCACCGTACCGGCGCATGCCGATCCGCCCGCCGATTTCTATAAAGGCGCGACCGTTACGATGGTGGTCAGCACCAGTGCAGGCGGCGGCTACGACACGCTGGCGCGCACTATCGCGCGGCAGTTGGGCAGGCACATTGCCGGGCATCCCACGATTGTCGTGCGCAACATGCCGGGCGCCGGCGGTATCATCGCCACCAACTACCTTTATGCAGCCGCGCCGCGTGACGGCTCGGTGCTGGGCCTGATCCAGAGCGATCCGCCGCTCGAGCCGCTGTTCGGCACCAAGCAGGCGCAGTTCGACCCGCTCAAGTTCAACTGGCTCGGTACGCCAAGCGTCGAGACCGCGATGGTGCTGGTCTGGCACACGGTGCCGGTAAGCTCGGTCGACGATTTGCGCCATCGCGTCACCGAAATGGGCGCGTCCGGTGCGAATTCGACGCCGGCCTTTTATGCACGAATCCTCAACGCGACGCTCGGCACCAGGATGAAGGTCATTCCGGCGTATCCCGGGCAGAACGATGCGTTCCTCGCCATGGAGCGCGGCGAGCTCGACGGTTATCCGAGCGTGTTCTACAGCGCGCTGTCGTCGACGCGCCCCACGTGGCTTCCGGAAATGAAGGCCAAGGCTATCGTACAATATGGGCCCGAAAAGCTCGCCGCTTTGGGCGACGTGCCGTTCGGGCCCGATCTTGTCGCCAATGCGCAAGACAAGGAGCTGATGGAAGTGGCGTTCACGCCGCTCGCGCTAGGCCGGCCGTTGCTGATGCCGCCCGGCGTTCCGGCCGATCGCGTAGCGATGATGCGTCAGGCCCTCATGGCGACGTTCGCCGATCCGGCCTTCCTGGCGGACGCGAAGAAAATCGGCTTGCAGGTCAACTCCCCGCGCGGCGGCGAAGAGCTCGTCCAAGTGATCGACCGCGCCTACCGCGCGCCGCCGCAGGTCATCGACCGGCTACGAAAACTGAACGAGCCGTAACGCGCCCTACTGGGTCGGCACCAACGCATCGGAGCCGGCTTTGGCAACCTCGGCATCCTGCGGCGAGAGTGCGCCGGCAACACCGATCGCGCCGACAATTTTGCCGTCGACCATGACCGGCAGGCCGCCTTCCAGCGGCGTCGTGTTGTTGAGCGCCAACAGGCGCATGCCGCCGCCGCCCGATGTGATCGCATAATCGAGCGCCTTGGTGGGCAGCTTGAAGTCAAGCGCGGTGCGCGCCTTGCCTTGGGACACCGCGACCGCGAACAGCGGCGCGTTGTCGATCTTGTGGAACATGACGAGGTTGCCGCCGCTGTCGAGGATCGTGATCGCCACTTGCCACGAATTCTCGGCCGCCTTCAGTTCGGCCGCCGCCATGGCACGCTTGGCCTGATCGAGGGTGATCGCGGGGCCATAGGGCGGGCGCGGCGCCGGAGCCGCCGCCGGCGCAGCCCCCGCTGCCGGGGCCGCAGGCTGCTGGGCCATAACCGGTTGGACCATGGCCGTTCCGGCCGACAAGACAATCGCGCAAGCAAGCGCGAGAATTCGGGACATTGGCAAAGCCTCCTCCGCCGCTGACTCCTCCAGGCCGGCTAACGCCAACCCTGCGGTCATGCCACCGGCGTTCGAAGCCGGCGCACGACGCGCGGCGGAGAATAGGCGGCGGAGGCCGTTCGTGGAAGTCGCAACATTCATCAGAACCGGAGCATCTTCAGAAAAATTCGCGCATAAACGTGATGGTCCGCCCGCTGTACCGCACAAGCCTGATGCGTATATCCTGTCCGCAAGACAGGAGAGGTCGCCATGTTCTCGTTTCGAAAAATGCTGGAAATGCCCGCCGCCGGCGATGCCCTGCCGGGCCGGCAAACGCCGATTCCCACAGCCAAGGACCACTACGTGAACGGACATGCGCTCAAAGGCCCCTATCCGCAGGGGCTGGAGACCGCGATGTTCGGCATGGGCTGCTTCTGGGGCGCCGAGCGCAAGTTCTGGGAGCTTGGCGCCGGTGTCTATGTCACCGCGGTCGGCTATGCGGGCGGACAGACGCCGAACCCGACCTACGAGGAAGTGTGCAGCGGCCGCACCGGCCATAATGAAGTGGTGCTCGTGGTCTACGATCCGAAGAAAATCTCCTACGAGCAATTGCTCAAGACGTTCTGGGAAAGCCACGATCCGACCCAGGGTATGCGCCAGGGCAACGATGTCGGCACGCAATATCGCTCCGGCATCTATGCGTTCACGCCCGCCCAGCGCGCCGCCGCGGAGGCCTCAAAGGCGGCTTATGCCAAGGCGCTGGCCGCCCAGCGCATGGGGCCGATCACCACGGAGATCATCGACGCGCCGCCGTTCTATTTCGCCGAGGACTACCATCAGCAGTATCTCGCCAAGAATCCGCACGGCTATTGTGGCTTGGGCGGCACCGGCGTGAGCTGCCCGATCGGCACGGGGGTCGCCGCGTAAAGGTGGACCGAGAAGCGGCATAGCGGGCGCGGATCGCGCGCCGCTATTCCGCCGTGCGCTGATCCCTATTTCCCGGCTATGCTGGCGAATCATTGATCGCAAGCGGGGAACACCATGCGGCAGGGCGATCGTGCATTACAGGCGCTGATCCTGTTCAGCCGATGGCTGATTGCGCCGTTCATCCTCGGCCTGCTCTGCTGCATGCTGTTGATCATCTATCGGTTCTTCGCGGATCTTGTACGAACTGACGATCGAGATGATGAAGGAGTCGTGGCACGACCTGGTGGTCGGCGTGCTCAATATGGTCGATCTGACGCTGGTGGCGAACCTCCTCCTCGTCGTCATTTTCTCCGCTTACGCAAACTACATCCGCAAGATTGAACCGGCCGAACATTCGCAGTGGCCGCCCGGCATCGCCAACATCGATTTCGGCACGCTCAAACAAAAACTCCTGGCTTCGATTGCCGGCATCGCGGCGGTCGATGCGCTGGCCTGGTATCTTGATCTTGAGAAGTATTCCGACACGTCGAAGCTCGGCTGGGCAATCGCCTTCCCCATCATGTTCGTCGTCGCGATGCTGCTGTTGGCGGCCGCCGACTGGCTCTCACGCCAATCCAATATCAAGCCGGAATAATTCGTGATCGGGCTTCGCTGTCTGTAGCCGCGCGGCCGCGCCCATCGCGTCTCAATTTGCCCTTATGCCGCGCTCGGGTGAGGGTTTGTTAACCATACTCGGCGTTAATCGGGTCTCGTTCGAACGAACCGGCCTGGATTTGCGCGTATGCGGATCGTCCGCTCATTGCTCCTGCTCTGCGCCTTCGCCCTCACCGCCGCTGGATGCGCCGGGGGGTCCGGCAGGCTGGACTCCGGCGCCGTGGGTTCCCGTGGCATCTGCTCCGTCACGGACCGTGATGGTGGCCCCGGCGCCTGCGCCAACCCCTGGCATTGATGCGATGGTCTACGGATCGGTCGCGCCGCGCGGGCCAGCGCCCGCGCAAGTCGTCGCGCCGCCGGACGGCCGGGGTCTCCTCGGGACGGGCGCGATACCTGCCCAGGCTCCGCGCCTTGTGGTAGCCCCCGTCGCGCCACCCGCCCCACGCTTTATCGCGGCCCCCGTCAGTGCGGTCGCCTTCGCGCCCGTCGCGCCCGACAACCGGCCCTACACGCTCGATGCAGGTGACCGGCTGCGCGTCGTCGTGTTCGGGCAGGACGGCCTGTCAAATTCCTATGTGGTCGACGCCAGCGGCCATATCGCCATGCCGTTGATCGGCACGGTGCTGGCGCGCGGTGCGACCACAAGCGAACTGTCGGCCCGTATCGCCGATCAGCTGCGGCAAGGCTTCATCAAAGAGCCACACGTCGCCGTTGAAATCGAAGCCTATCGGCCATTCTTCATCCTCGGCGAGGTCACCCAGCCGGGCCAATATCCATACGTTGCCGATATGACGGTAGAGACCGCGGTCGCCATCGCAGGCGGTTTCGGACCGCGGGCCTATCGCCGAACCGTGACCCTGACCCGCGTCATCCATGGCGCACAGGTTCGCCTGACCGTGCCGGTCGGCTATCCAATCCGGCCGGGCGACACCATCAACGTCCAAGAGCGCTGGTTCTGACGAACCACGCGCGAGAGGCGGACGACAGATAACTTCCTGATCCGTCGTCCGCGCCGCGTCGTTCGACCGTCCGCTATTTCACGTTCTTCGCGAGGAACGCCATCGATCGTTGCCAGGCCAGTTTGGCCGCAGCTTCCTGATAGCTGCCGCGCTCGTCACAGTGGAATCCGTGCTGCGCATCCGGATAGACGTAGATTTCACAGTCGCCGCTGCGCTTCTCTTTGATCAGGTCGACGTCGCTCATCGGGATCGATGCGTCCTTCTCGCCGAAATGCATCTGCACCGGCACCTTCGGCTTCTGATCGGCGTTCTTCGCAATCTGACCGCCGTAGTAGCAGACCGCGGCCGAGAGACCATTGAGCTTGCACGCCGCGAGGAACGAGATCGTTCCGCCCATGCAGAAACCCATGATCGCGACCGGTCCGGATTTCTTCAGTTCGTCGATCGAGGCCTGCACGTCGAGCAGCATCTTGCCCCAATCCGGATTGGCGACGAATTTGCGGGCAGCGGCGATCTCATCGGGCGTGTAGCCGGATTCGAAATTCGGTTGCTGACGATCGAACACCGCCGGCGCCAGCGCCGCATAACCTTCGCCGGCCAAGCGGTCACAGACTGCGCGGATATGATGATTGACGCCGAAAATCTCCTGAATGACGACGATGCCGCCCTTCGACGCTCCGCTGGGATCGGCGCGGTAGGCGCCAAGCTTGAAGCTGTCGGAAGCGGTGAGTGAAAAATGCTTACCCAAGATGATCCTCCATTGGACTGGCCGCGATTGATCTCGGCCGCAAAACCCTGCCGATCGACTCTAACACCCGAACAGGGTTTCGGCTCCGGCCGGGCGGTCCGGCCACGATACACCGCCGATCGCAACGGTTGAATGGCCGTGCGCGAGCGGCGCCCTGATCGCATGGCAGACGGTTTGAGGGAAAACGCACCGGCAGACAAACGCACGGCAGACAAACGAAAGCCGCCGAAGCGCGCATGCGCGCAATTCGGCGGCTTCGAAGCTGTGACGCGAAATCAGCGGGTAACGACGATAAAGTCTGTATGGACTCCCGTCTCCCCGCCAAGTCCCTGGTCCGACACCACAAGCGACGAGCCGGGCACCATCAGCTGGGAAATCTGAGCGATCACGTCTTGCGGGATTTGGATCCGCGCCAGCGCTTCCTCCGGCGTTGCCGCAGGCAGCGTGCTTTCCGGCTCGGCAACGCGCTCCTCGACACGAACGCGGTGCCGCCTGCCGAAGGCGTCTTTGACGTATTTCCAACGCTCGACCTTCTTCGCGGCCGTCGAGGTGGGAACAGTCGTCACCGTCCAGCGGAAGCTCGAATGGTCGGGCAGATAATCCATCGCCGTATAGACGTGGGTACCGAGCGCCTGCTCCGGCATGCTCGATCGTAACCGGCGCATCGAACAGCGGCGTGAAATTCTGCCGGACGTAGATCCTGCTGGTTTTCCGGCTGACGAAGATCGCGATCGGCTTGTCGCTCCCCTCGGCTATGCGCGCCGGTTTGGTCAGTGGGATCGGAACATTCTCGATCGCGATCGGCGCGGTCATATCGGGCGCCGCAGGCGCGCTCGCAGCCGTGCCGGGAACGGGAGGCGTGGAGGCCGGCGGCGCGCTTGGCGCTGAGGCTGTATCTTTGGCAGGCGCCGTGACCGGCGTTTCGGCGGCTTTAGCAGGCTCTGACGGCGCAGGTGACGGAGTTTCGGCAGCCTTGGCTGGCTCGGCCGACGCAGGTGCCGGCGTCTCGGCAGCCTTAGCAGGCTCTGACCGGCGCAGGTGCCGGCGTTTCAGCGGCCTTCGCGGGCTCGGCCGACACAGGTGCCGGCGTCTCGGCAGCTTTTGCGGGCTCAGCCGACGCAGGCGGCGCAGCGGCAGGCGGAGCCGCATCCTTTGCGACCGGCTTGTCCGCAGCCGCCGGCGCTCCAGTGTCGCCAGCTTGAGCCGCCTTGGTCGTAGTCGCGGCAGCCGGCATCACGCCGGTCGGTTCGGCATCGCTCTTGGTGCCGGGGACAACCTGCTGAGCCGTTTCCACGCCGCGCGGCAGCGCGGCTGTCGGCGGCAGATCCTTATGCACAAACAGATGTGAATCGGCGAACGGGAGCGGCTGCAATTCCCCTCGGGCAATGATGACCCGCATGCCCATCGTGGGCAGCATGAAAAGCTTTGCCGCAAAGGCCTCCGGCATGCGGATGCAGCCGTGCGACGCCTGACGTCCAACACCGGGACCTTGGTGCAGCGCCACGCCCGACCAGGTGATGCGCTCCATGTAGGGCATCGGCGCGTTGCTGTAGAGATTGGAGTGATGATAGCGGTCGCGCTCGATGACGCTGAAAACGCCGAGCGGCGTTAAATGACCGGGAACGCCGGTTGCGACCGGCTCGGTCGCGACGAGCTGGCCGTCGCTGTAGAAGTGCAGCTTTTGCTGCTCGATCGAAACAAAAATCTCCAGCGGCCCCTTCGGAATATCGCCGAACGGCAGCTTACTGGCCTGCTTCTGCTCCACGTGCTTGCGAGCCGCCTTATGTTTGACCGGATGCGGGCGCTGAGCCTGATACGGCATGAGATACTGGTATTGCGCACTGGCCGGTGATGCACCCAGCGTCATCGCCAGGCCCAGCGCCAGTACGCAGGCATTGCCGAGCAGAACGCTTCTGATATGCGGATTGAATGCGGACCCGCGCCGCGCACGTTCGCTATTCACCTGATGTTCCCTTGGTAATTTGAAACAAGATTCCGCCAGATATTTTTTACTCGACAATTCCGCCTCCCACCATCCGTCGAAAGCCGAGACACCCCATTATCCACGAATATGGGTAACACAAAACACCCATGTGACGCAGCTGTTTATGCCGCCGTTACGCGCTTTGTCCAAAGAACCCTGACCCGGCTCAGGAGCGCGGCGCAAGACCAAAAGCCTTGGCCAGAAGCTCATAGGAATGCCGCCGCGCCGCATGGTCATAGACCATCGTGGTGATCATTATTTCGTCCGCCCGGGTTGCCTCGATCAGCGTCGACAACCGCTTCATGATGGTGTCAACGCCGCCGACGATCAGACGGTTGCGCTGGCGGGCAATGCGCTCGCGATCGATCGGCGCGTAAGGGTATGCGGCAGCTCCGTCGGGCGAGGCGAGCGGCGCGTATTCGCCCTTGGCACGGCGGGCATAATGCAGATCGGCACTCGAGGCGATGCGCTCGGCTTCCGCGTCGCTGTCCGCCGCGATCACCGCAACTCCGAGGATCGCATAGGGCGCACTGAGTGTCGCCGAAGGCTTGAAATGCTCGCGATAGCTCAACATCGCGCTGGTGGCGTCGTAATCGGCGAAATGAAACGCGAAGGCGAATCCCATGCCGACCGCGGCGGCGAGCTCGGCGCTGTAGCCGCTCGACCCGAGCAGCCAGATCGGAGGCAGCGCAACATCGGCTGGCACGGCATGGACTTTGCGGAACGGATGGTTTTCGGGAAAGCCGCCGCGCTCCAACAGCAGCAGCTCCTGGAAACGCTCAAGAAAGTCGTCGCCCTCGCGCGGCTCCTGTCGCGCCCGCAACGCATACGAGGTTACCGGGTCGGTCCCTGGCGCGCGCCCAAGGCCAAGGTCGATGCGTCCCGGAAACAACGCTTCCAGAACCTTGAACCGCTCCGCGACCATCAAAGGCGCATGGTTCGGCAGCATGACGCCGCCCGAGCCGACGCGGATACCCGACGTGGCCGCAGCAATCTGTCCGATCATGATTTCGGGCGCGGAGCTGGCGATGTTCGCGAGATTATGATGCTCGGCGACCCAGTAACGTTTGTAGCCGAGCTTGTCCGCCAGCCGCGCCAGATCGAGCGAATTGCGCAGCGCTACCGAACCCGGCGTTGCGGTCGTGACGGGCGACAGATCGAGGACTGACAGAGGAACCACGCGCAATTGCCTTTAGTCGGCGGCCAGCCGAGCGCCTCAATCTAGGGATTCGCCAGCGGCGCCGCCACAAATCGCGGCCGGGCGCTCGCGGTGCTACCAGTTGGACGAATTGGCAGGGCTGCGGGAAGCCGACGCGCTCGAGAAATTCGGGGCGGACCGGAAGACCGTATCGTTGAAGCCGGTGCTTTGGGTGGGGCTGCGGCGTAGCCGGCGTACGACAACGCGCCTTTTCGCCGGGATGCGGCGGCGTGCGATCGGCTTTCCGGTAATTTTGCTGTCCTTTTTGGCTTCGATCTTGCGGACAGGCTCCGCCACATTGGCGGGCGCAGTGACCGTATCCGGCGAGGGCTCGGCTTCGTTCGCCGGCAGCGCAACGGCCGAAGGCTGATCCGAGGGCGTCGCCGCCGCGATAGCCGGAGCAGCCGCTTTTCCCGCTGCGCCAGTGTCGCTGTCGGGCTTTGCCACCGCCTGTTCCTCGGCCGGCTTTGGTGACGACAGGTCCGCAACCGCGGGTGCTGCGCTTGCGGCCGGCGGCTCACTCTCTGACGGCGGTGCAGAAGGCATAGAGGCAATGGTGCCGGTGGTTTGCACCGGACCCGCGTCGGCCGACGAATTTGCGGTCGCCGACGGAGCAGCCGAATTGGCCGAGGCAGACGGGACACTCGCTGTCTGGTCGGGCGCGACGCTGGGCGGACTGGCCGTGGTTTCCGGCGGTGCAGCCGCAGCAGTCGTGGCTGCAGGCGCGATTTGCTCCGCCGAACCGTCCGCAACTGGCGCCGACCCTCGGATTGGTGCGGCAGTTTCCGGCGCAGGCGGCGCCGGAGCTGCCGACGTTATCGAGACGACGGGCTCAATAACTTCGGCAGGCTGCTCGATTGCGCGCGGCGGCGCCGTATCGATCACCGGTATGGCGGCCGCAACCGGCTTGGTCGTTTCGGCTGTTGCTGTACTCGCCGCTTCAGTTTTCATCAGGTGCGCGGGCGCTGCAGCGGGCGCATCCGCCACGATCTGGCTGTGCGGCGGACCATTGAGGCGCGCCTGGCCGTCGAATGGTGTCCCCCACCCGGTCCGCTCATTGGCGACGAATTGAATGGGCGCGGTGCCGACCGGCAGCCGGCTCAGCGGTTCATGATTGACGCGGAATGCGGCGAACAGGCCGAACCCGCAAGTCAACGCTACGACCGAGGCGAACAACGCCCCAACCAGCAGACGGACATTAGGAAACATTCGACCTCGCAGCATGCGGCGCGCGATCGCTGAAGGGCAGCACGCGATACATTGATCGATCGTCGCGAGGCGGATTTCACTGCGCCGGCCAAGTGGGCGAACCGGCGTGCGGAATTGATTCGAAAGAGATTAGCTGAGTTGCGCCAAAGCCACTGTAAAAAATTACCTCAGTCCGGCGAACGCGCCGGACTGATGCGATGCCGAGGGCCGAAGCGTCAGCGAGCGATCGCCGTCTGCGGCGCGTCGGGCGCTTCCGACGAAGCCGTATTCGGCGGCGTGCCCGGCAGCACCACGACGCGCGTGCCGACCTGAACGCGGCTAAAGAGATCTTCGACGTCCGTGTTGGTCAGCCTGATGCAGCCCGATGACACGAACGTGCCGATGGTCGAAGGCTGGTTGGTGCCGTGAATGCGATAGAGCGTATTGCCGAGATACATCGCACGGGCGCCGAGCGGATTGCTCTCGCCGCCGGCCATGAAGCGCGGCAGATACGGCTGACGCTCGATCATTTCCTTGGGCGGAAACCAGTCCGGCCACTCTTTCATGCGGCTGATGCGCTCGGTACCGGTCCAGGTGAAGCCTTCGCGGCCCACGCCGATGCCATAGCGCAACGCCTTGCCGCGGCCCATGATCAGATAAAGGTAGGTGTGCGGCGTATCGACCACGATGGTGCCGGCCGGCTGATTGGTCGGATAGTCGACCAGCTGGCGCTGGAATCGCTGCGGCAATTGCGGCGTCGGATTCTGCTCGGGCTGGTAATCCGGCGGCAGCGCAGCGACGACGGTCGGATCGGAGTGCGGCGTGGGGGGCGCCTGGACCGGAGCCGGCACCGACCCGGTCACATCCGGACCACCAGACCCGCCGCTGACATCTGCGGGCGGGCGGAAGCCTGGCGCGGCCGGCTGCGGCGGGAAGCTGCCACCGCCAGAACCATAGGCGGGCTGAGCGTAGGGCTGGGCGGGCGCCGGAGGCGGATAAGCCTCGGTCTGCTGCTGCCCCGCATAGGGCTGTGCCGGATAGGGTTGGGCATATCCGGGCGGCGGACCATAGGCCGGAGGCGGCCCACCACCCTCGGGCGGCGGCAACGGGGCGCTGCTGTAACTCGGCGCGTCGGCATAGCCGGGCGGCGGAGGTGGGGGATATGGCTGATAGCCCTGCGCTGGCGGATAGTATTGCGCGGCGGCGGGGCCGATCGTTGTGGCGAGGGCGAAGGCGAACAATGCAAGGCGGGTGCAGACGCGCACGGAAATTCCCCCAAATCCCCTAGATAGGACGCTGTTGTGCCGCCGAGATAGGGCGGTAACAAGGCAATGCCGCTGCAAAGCGGGGCCAGTTGGCCATCTCGGCGGTACTACGTTGCTCCGATTGGCGTAAATGTTCCACTAATGGGCGCCGGGCTCAAGCGGGCGTAGTGGGGCGCAGCGTCGAGCGTCAAAATGCAATCCGCATTGCGGGCTATGCCCCGCTGTTCACGACGCCCAGTGTTCACAGTGTCCCGGTGTTCACAGCGCCCCGGTGTTCACAGCGCCTCAGGGCTTGATTGCAACGCGGCCAGCGGACAAATACCCTCTGCTGCTGCAGGCGCCAGATTGGCGCGCGCAATGGGGCGGCTCAGGCGGCCACTCCGTCGAGCCGTTCGCGAGGAAGAATTACGATGCCGTCCGTGAGCGACTGGAAGATTCCGGCTTCCGTGCAACCGAAGCCAGCTGACTACGGCTACGACCTCGACGAGGCTTTGGCGTCTGTCGTTGGGCTGCGCACCATCGTGCCGGCCGACGCCTTCACGGCGGACACACTCGGCACCGAGCGCGCCGGCCATGGCGTTTTCATCCGCGACAATGGCCTCGTTCTCACCATCGGCTATCTGATCACCGAGGCCGAGACGATCTGGATTACCCTCAACGATGGCCGTTCGGTGCCTGGCCATGTGATCGGCTACGACCAGGAAACCGGCTTCGGCCTCATCCAGGCGCTCGCCAAGCTCGACGTGCCGGCGCTCGAGATCGGCCAGTCGTCCTCGACATCGGTCGGCGAACGGGTGGTGGTCGGCGGCGCCGGCGGCAGGTCGCGTTCGGTGGCGGCCCGCATCGTCGCCAAGCAGGAATTCGCCGGCTATTGGGAATACGTGCTCGACGAGGCGATCTTCACCGCGCCGTCGCATCCGAACTGGGGCGGCACGGCGCTGATCGGCCCGGCTGGCGAGCTTCTCGGCATCGGGTCACTGCAATTGCAGCACGTGGTCGACAAGGACAAGCCGCAGAACATTAACATGATGGTGCCGATCGATCTCCTCAAACCGATCCTCGACGACCTGATGAAGTTCGGCCGCCGCAGCGGCCCGCCGCGGCCGTGGCTCGGCCTCTATGCAACCGAAGTGGAAAGCCGGCTCGTCGTCGTCGGGCTGGCCGATCGCGGCCCGGCGAAGAAAGCCGATATCCGCAACGGCGATATTTTGCTCTCGGTCGGCGGCAAGGAAGTGCGCGATCTGGCAGGCCTGTTCCGCCGCATCTGGGCGCAAGGCCAAGCCGGAGTCGAAGTGCCGATGACAATTTACCGCGACGGCGAGACCATGGACCTGCGCATCAAGTCGAGCGAGCGCAATCGGTTTCTTAAAGGTCCGAGCTTGCACTAGGCAGAGTTCGAGCAAATTTCCTTTCAGGTCCAGGCGTAGCTTCACGCACAACGCGCGCAATTTCCCCTGTACTGAAGGGCGGACCGGTATTGTGCAGATGGAAATTCGCCCCGCACGGGACACCGACGTTGCTGAGATCACCTCGATATTCAATCACGAGGTTGAGAACTCAGCGCCGTTATGGATCGAGACACCCGTCACAGTCGTCGAGCGCAGAGGATGGCTTGCTGCGCGCCAAGCTGACGGATTCCCTGTACTGATAGCCGAAGCCGACGGGCGCGTGCTTGGCTTCGGCTCTTATGGAATATTTCGTCTATACGAAGGGTTTCGGCAGACCGTGGAGCACTCGGTCTACGTTGCTTCAACGGCCCGGGGAAAGGGTGTCGGCCGCGCGCTGCTCGCTGCTTTGATCGACGCCGCTCGGAGCCAAGGAAAGAAGGTGATGGTCGGAGCAGTGGATTCTGAAAATGAAGCATCCTTGTCTCTCCATCGTTCCATCGGGTTTCTGGAGACCGCCAGAATGCCGCGCATCGGCGAAAAATGGGGACAGCGCCGAACCATGGTTTTATTGCAGAAGGAATTGGCGGAGGGCTGATTCGATCACACATTCGCGCCCGAAATGCGATCTCGCGCCGCGAGCGCCATCCCGATCATCGCTCCGCCCCCGAATATAAGATTGACGGCGAGGATCAGGCCCAAAGCCCAGTTTGCCGTCATCGGCAGCTCAACGATGATGAATGCGGCCAGAGACAGATCGACAATTCCGCTCGCCAGCATCCAATTCCATCGCGGCGAGCGGTCGCGCCAGTGCTCCAGCGCAAACATGATCGTGACGGCGCCTTCCACGATCAGAAACGCCATCAGCAGCAAAGGGAATCCTACAAACGCGAGGTCCGGCAATGCAAAAACGAATATGGCGATACCCACCGCCAGCATAGCAGACAAAAGCGACCACCAGAATCCCGTCGCACGATGCATCACGATCGTCGTGATCAGTCCCGCGATCCCGCCGATCAAAAGCAGCCATACGAGGAGTGCGATACCCAAGCGGAACGGCACGAAGACCGCGGGAATGCCCAAGAGAACGAGCAATACCCCTTCACTCAATTGCAGCTTCCAATGGTTGCTGTTCGCCCTCGGCATTTAGTCCGGCATCCCGCCTTGCCACCGGCTTAGCCAAAACCCTGCAATCAAGTTCGCACCGGTCATTGCATCGCTTTACTAGTGGGCGAGCAGTACAGGAAAATCAGCGGCACGAACAAACGCATCGGTACAACCGCCGAATATCAATTCTGTCAGCCGGCCGCGGCCGTAGGCGCCCATAATGACAAGATCCGCCTCATAGTCACGCGCGGCAGACGACAGTATTTTGGCGATCGGTTGACCGTGGGCCGCAAGGTTGCACGGTATCGCATGGATACCATGCCAGAGCATCTGGCGCGCCACACCGTCCGCTGACGTCAGTGCTTCGTCAACTTCTTCCGAGACGCTGACAACGAACACGCGTCGCGCCATGCGCAGAAGCGGCATTGCGGCTGTGATAGCGTGGGCCGATTTGCGACTCTCTTTCCAGCACACCATGACCGTGCCGCAAAAGTTTCGCGCTGTTTGCGATGGCGCGAGGAGAATTGGCCGGCCCGATTCGAGCAGCAGCCGGTCGATCAGATTCTCGGGTAAATTATTCTGATATTTCTTCCGCCCGACGACGACCAGATCGCTGCAACGAGCACGGTGCATGATACGCGAGAGGCTATCGCCGGTTTCCTCCCGCCAGCTCGCTGAAACTTCGCTCAGGTCTTGCGGTTTGTCGTACATTGCAATGCCGTTCTGACGGCAAAATGTTTCAAAGTGATCCCGCGCAGCAAGCAGCCGCGCCTGCTCCTCGGCCCGCAATGCCGCAAAGTCACTGACGAGGCCGGCGCCCATGGTAAAGCCACCATGCGGCAGGTTTGATGCCGCTTCGATGGCGTCGACGATGAGATGATAGAACTCAAGATGCGCCGCCAGCAGCCGTGCCACCGCCAGCGCAGTTTCGAAAACGTCGTGATCGGTGTCGCTGCCAGCGGCCGGTACGAGGATCGTCTTGATGCTCATTGGCGCGGACCCCCAACTTTCAATCACACATCGCAATCTCAAATAAGGCGCAACCTCAAATAACAATAACCCATTCGGATTACGGACGGCGTATTGATGTAGGTCAATTTTTCGGCGCCGACGCATGCAGGAACCGCAACCAAAATCGGCACCACTCAATAACACCAGGGTTGATTTCGCATCGCGGACAAAAACCGCGGCGACGAATTAAGGCTCTATCGCCGCTGCTGTTCGAACAGCGCCCGCAATCCCTCGCGATAAGTCGGATAGCGCAACGTCACGCCGAGCTCGCGCTTGAGCTTGTCGTTGTTCACCCGGCGGCATTCCTGCCAGAAGCTTTTGGCGAGCGGCGACATCGCGGCTTCGGCCTGCGCGTAGGGAATTTCCGGCGGCGGCGGCACGCCGAGGAGCTGCGCCGCGAAGGCGAGTGGCTCGCCGGACGGCGTCGGCTCGTCGTCGGCAACGTTGAAAACGCCGGACGCGCGCCGCGCCAACGCGGCGTCGATCGTCTGCGCGATATCGTCGACGTGGATACGATTGAAAACCTGTCCGGGCTTGACGATGAGGCGCGCATCGCCGCGCGCGACCTGAGTGAGCGCATTGCGCCCCGGTCCGTAAATGCCGGCAAGGCGAAGCACCGCGACCGGAATGCCGCGCCGCCTGCCGAAGTCCTGCCAGCCCTGCTCGGCGGAAAGCCGTCCTGCGCCGCGCGTCGAATCCGGCTCGGCGTCCACCGTTTCATCCACCCAGGCGCCAGCGCGGTCGCCGTAGACGGCGATCGTCGAGAGATAGACGATTGCCTTGAGGTGCGGCGCGTGGGCCAGCGCATTGCCGCACGTGCGCAGCACCGGATCGCCGGATTCATCCTGCGGAATCGAAACCAGCATTGCATCGGCCTCGCCGATGGCATGCAGCAGTTCCGGCGCCGCCGATTTGCCGTCGAATGTCAGCGCCTTGAGCCGTCCGGCGAGGCGGCCGTTCAATACCGCCGCGCGCTCGGCGCCACGCACCGTGCCGACGATGCGCGCGAACGTATCGCCGAACATTCCGAGGTAATGTTCAGCCGAATAGCCGAGACCGAAACAAACGAGCGTGGACATCGAACTGGAACTTTAGAACTTGGAGCTTCAGGGCTCGGAACTTCTATTGCCGAGCGCCGCCGCCCATTCGGCGGCAACGTCGGGATCGGACTCTACGTCGCGGCGCGTCTTGGCGCAGTCAAGAAGTCGCGAGCGATGCAGACGACCGAGCGCCCAAATTGCGGCACCGCGAACAAGCGGCGAAGAATCGTCGAGCAACCGTTCGGCCTCGGGTGCGAGCACGACGTCATCTGAATTGCCGATCGCGATCAGCACGTTGCGCAAAAATCGCGCGCGCCCGGTGCGCTTGACCGGGCTCTTGGCGAACAGCGTGCGAAAACCTGCATCGTCGAGTCGCGCCAGCATCGCGAGCTGTGGAGCGTACAACATCTTGCGCGCCGCGAGTTTTGCCTCGCGCCCGGCTTTGGCAAATTTGTTCCACGGGCACACCGCCAGACAATCGTCGCAGCCGTAGATGCGGTTGCCCATGAGCGGCCGCAATTCGTGCGGGATCGGCCCCTTGTGCTCGATGGTCAGATAAGAAATGCAGCGCCGTGCATCGAGCCGGTACGGCGCCGGGAATGCCGCCGTCGGACAGACATCGAGACAAGCACGACAGGCGCCGCAATGGTCGGGCTCCGGCGCATCGGGCGGCAGATCGAGCGTCGTGAAGATGGCGCCGAGAAACAGCCACGAGCCGAATTCGCGCGAAACAAGATTGGTGTGCTTGCCCTGCCAGCCGATGCCGGCGGCCGCGGCGAGCGGCTTTTCCATCACCGGGGCGGTGTCGACGAAAACCTTGATCTCGCCGCCGGCTTTGTCGATGAGCCAGCGGCCGACGGCTTTAAGGCGCGATTTCACCACGTCGTGGTAATCGTCACCGCGGGCGTAGACCGAAATACTGCCGCATGCGCGCTGTTTCAGAATCTCCAGCGGGTCGGACTGCGGTCCATAGTTGACGCCGAGCATGATGATCGCGCGCGCCTGCGGCCACAGCGCGTGCGGATCGCCGCGCCATGCGGCCTTCGTTTCCATCCACGCCATATCACCGTGCGCGCCGGCGCCGAGAAACGCGCGCAGGCGTTCCGCCGCCAGCGGAATTGCGCCAGGCAGAGCGATGCCGATGGTGTCAAAGCCCTGCGTGCGGGCAAAAGCTTCGAGCGCCGCCTTGAGGGCGGACGGACTCAGAAGTCCAGATTGGCGTAGCTCGCCGACGGCGCCAGACCGGGCATGGTGTCGTTGAGCAGCGTGCGGAACGACGGCCGCGACTTGATCCTCGCGTACCAGGACTTCGCTGTCTCGTCTTCGTGCCACGGTACATCGCCCAGATAATCGGCCGCGGATAAATGCGCTGCCGCGGCCAGATCCGCGTAGGTCAGCCTTTCACCGGTGAGCCAGTCGCGGTTGCGAACCAGCCAGCCGATATAGGCCAGATGATACTTGATGTTGCTGCGCGCGGCACGCAACGCTTCGGTCTCCGGCGAGCCGCCGCCCTGCGCCGCCGGAATGAAGCGCTTGTAGATGCGCTCCATCACGATTGGACCGCTCACTTCCGCGAAAAACTTGTCGTTGAACCAGCTCATCAGCCGGCGCACTTCGATGCGCTCATGCGGATCGACCGGCAAGAGCCGCGGCCGCGGCACCCTCGCGCCGTGCACCTCGTCGAGATATTCGGCGATGATGGCGGCCTGGGGAACCGGAGGCGCGCCGTCTTCGAGCAGAACCGGCGTGGTTCCGGCGGGATTGAGTTTCAGAAACTCGGTGCGCCGCTCCCAGGGGCGTTCCTCGACGAGCCGCGACGCCAGCGAAAGCTCGTCGAGCGCGAGACGCACGAAGCGCGAATGCGGACAGAATGGATGATGAATGAGCGTCAGCATGCCGTTGCGAGCATGTGTGGCGGCCCCCCGCGGCCGCGGACAGATCGAATATCGGGACGGTTAGGATTTCGTTACGAAAGCTGCATTCACTTTGCGGCCAAGTTCCGGCACGGGCAACGGGCTAGGCCGGGGGTGAGCCGCTCCCGCCAACCGTAATCCCGGTCTCGGGATCGAACTGACCGGTCTTGCGGAAGCGCCAGAGATAAGTCGGCACAATGGCCTCGATTGATTCCGGAACAATCCCGAGCGCTTCGAGCGTACGTCCCTCGCGCCGCGCCGCCTCGGAGACGACGTTGTCGCTCTTGAGCATATCGACCTGATCTGGCGTGATCGGCGGCGTCGGCATGAACTGCGCGAACGTCGCTTGCAGCCGCAGCAGTTCGAATGGCACCGGGACCAGCAACCGCTTGCGCTGAATCGTCGTCAGCACGAATTCCATCAATTCCCGGAACGTATGGACGTCCGGACCGCCGAGTTCGTAGGTCGCACCCGCCCTGGTGGCGCCATCGACCGCGAGCGCAATCGCCTCGGCGGCGTCGCCCGCATAAACCGGCTGGAAGCGCGTATGGCCACCGCCAGGGAGTGGCAGCGCCGGAGCCATGCGCGCCAGCGCGGCGAACCGGTTGAAGAAGCTGTCCTCGGGACCGAACAGGATCGACGGCCGCATGATGACCGATTGGGGCTGAGCGGCGAGCACCCGGCTTTCGCCTTCGGCCTTGGCGCGCGCGTAGTGTGCCGGCGAATCCGCATCGGCGCCGATGGCCGAGACATGGACGAGCGGGGCGCCGGCCGACTTCGCGGCGAGCGCAATCGTTTCGGCCCCGGCTACCGAAACTGCGTCGAATCGCTGCTGACCGCGCTCGAACAGGATTCCCACCAGATTGACCGCGGCGTCGGCATCGCGCATCGCGGCGGCGACCGACTGCGGGTGGCGCACATTGGCTTGGACGGCTTGCACTTGGCCGACCCGGCCCATCGGGCGGAGATATCCAGTGAGCTCCGGACGGCGCACCGCGACACGAATGCGGTAGCCGCGATTGGCAAGCGCGCGCACCACGTGACGGCCCAAAAACCCCGAGCCGCCGAACACGGTGACGAGCGTTTCAGCCTTGTTTTTCACGGTCATCGGCGGCGGAATAGCGCAACGCCTTGGCGCTGTATAGAGGCAAAGTCCCTCAGATTGACAACGATAAAGCCGCTCCGTACCTATCCGGCTACTGCCCAGGTGGCGGAATTGGTAGACGCACTAGTTTCAGGTACTAGCGGGTAACACCGTGGAGGTTCGAGTCCTCTCCTGGGCACCAAAGCCACGAACAAAGATTGTGAAGCACGACGCGCGATAAGCGATCGCACGTTCAGCGCCGCGCCGAGCCTTCGACTGTCACCCAGCCGCCGATTTTGACGCACGCATCGGTGCCGGGGACGTTGACGAAGCCCGGTCCGAAGGCACTGCACGCCTTGAGGCGGGCGGCCTCCGACTTTGCTGCCTTCGGTGGCGGCGACCACTTGGCGGGCGGCACCGGGTCGTTCAGCGTTTGCGCGACCGCGCCGGAGGCGGCCACCGCAAAGAGCAGCGCCGCCGCAATCGCAAAGCGCGCGGTGTGGCCCAATGCAGAGCGAATACGGTGAGCCATGACGGCGAACCCTCGGCCGCGGTCCCCGTCAGGGAACCACCCGGATGACGGCGCTCATTACCACGTTTCGGCATTTTTGACCTGCCATTTCGGTTGCGATATTCAAAGTGCGCATGACCATTCGCATCCATCGCGGCGATCTGCCGGATCTGGCGCGCTACGCGTCCGTCCAGGCCATCGCCATCGATACCGAGACGATGGGGCTGAGCCTGACGCGGGACCGTCTCTGCCTGGTGCAGCTTTCGCCCGGCGACGGCTCGGCCGACGTGGTGCAAATCGCGGCGCAGTCTCCCGATGCGCCCAATCTGAAACGTCTTCTCACCGACGCCAACGTGCTCAAGATTTTCCATTTCGCGCGATTTGATCTCGGCATGCTGCAAAAGAATTTGGGCGTGATGCCGGCGCCGGTCTATTGCACCAAGATCGCCTCGCGGCTGACGCGCACCTATACGGACAAACATGGGCTGAAGGACCTGGTCCGCGAAGTCCTGGGGCACGATCTGTCCAAGCAGCAGCAATCGTCCGACTGGGGTGCAGACGGGCTGACCGATGCCCAAATCTCGTACGCGGCGAGCGACGTGCTCTATCTGCATGCGCTGCGGGAAAAACTTGACATGATGCTGGCCCGGGAGGGCCGCGAAAAGCTGGCCGCGGCCTGCTTCCGCTTCCTGCCGGACCGGGTACGGCTTGACCTCGCGGGCTTTGCCGAGGATGACATCTTCGCGCATTCGTAAACGACACCACTCCGCGTCCGATTTGGCCGCAGGACCAAGCCGTTAACGGTTTCCAAGGCCAGTCTGCTGGCCCCGCCCGGGCCACATTCGCAGGCGACTATTGGGCCCGAGAACCGTAGAATGGCGGCGCGGGCCGAATCGAGGCCTCGGTCGAGGGGACAATCGCTTGACGACCATCTCCTTCGCCGGCGCGGAGCGGGAGACCGGATTTCCGGCACGTTCACGCAACGGCGACCACGAGCGGACCTATCGACGCGCGCTACGCCATAGCCGGCACGTGCGCTGGATGCGCGCGACCCTGATTCTCGCCGTCAGTCTCGTCGTGCTCGGCCTGGTGATTGACAATTATTGGCCAACCAGCGGGCTTCGCCTGCCGGGAGAGATTGGCAATCTTGTGATCAAGGGCACCAAGATTACGATGCAGTCGCCTCGACTCACCGGCTACACCAGCGATCAACGCCCCTATGAATTTACCGCCATCGCCGCCCAGCAGGACATAACCAAACCCGACTTTGTCGAATTGGAGCAGATCCACGCCAAGATCGCGATGGCCGACAAGAGCGTCGTGCATCTGTGGGCCGATAGCGGCCACTACAACATGAAGACCAACATGCTCGACCTGAAGGACAACATTCACCTGGTGTCTTCCACCGGCTACGAGGCGCGGCTGAGCCAGGCGACGGTCGACGTCACCAAGGGCAACGTGGTTTCCGACACGCCTGTCTGGATCAAGTTGCTCGATGGCGATCTCAATGCAAAGCATCTGGAGATCATCGACAAGGGCGACACGTTGAACTTCACTGACGTGACCCTGGTGTTGCAGTCCGGCAAGCAAAAGACGAAAGCGGCGCGGCAATGAGGCAAGGATGCCGGATTGGCACACTCCGGACGGCGGCAGTGTTGTTGGCCGCGACGGCAGCCATGTTCTTCGCCGCCTCAGCGGCTATGGCGCAGGGGCCGCGCCCCGCCCAACCGGCGCCGAGCTTGTTGCCCGGCCAGCAGCAAGACAAGGATCAGCCGATTCAGATCGATGCCAAATCGCTGGAAGTCCACGACAAGAACAAACAGGCGACCTTCTCAGGCAACGTCAAAGTGGTGCAGGGCGACACCACGATGACCTGTCAGAAGCTGGTCGTGTTTTACGGTCACGAACTCGGCATCGGTGACAAGCCGGTCGTGGCGACCAAAACCAAGACCCAGACCGATACCGGCGCGTCCCCCGATGCGCAGAGCATTCGCCGCATCGAAGCCCGCGGCGATGTAACGGTGCTGAGCAAAGATCAGACCGCGAGCGGCGATCTCGGCGTCTACGATGTGATCGCAAAGACGATTACGCTGACCGGCAATGTGGTCGTAACGCAGGGCAAGAACGTCATTCACGGCGGCCGAGTCATCGTGGACACCGTGACCGGAAACGCACACGTCGAAGCCGCCCCCGGTATTCACGATGGGCGGGTGCGTGCGCTGATCATCCCGAGCAAGGGCAGCAATGGGGGACAGGGCACTCTGACGCTCGGACCCGGCCCGGGTCAGAAACAATGATCAAATTGTCGGGCTTCGCCGTATCGTACAGGAAAACTGGTACCATCCTCCTGCAATTTTTCTCACCTCGATCAGGCGAACCGGGGCGCACGCAAGGCTGACTGAGATCGGCGTGTTGAACATCTTCTCATATTTCCGCCGCCGCACAGCGTCGGCACACCGCAAGCTCGTCCCCGACGGCGAGGCCATCGGACTTGCGTCGATCGGCGGCGTCATCAGCGCCACCTACGTCGATATTGCGAGCGTGCCGGCCAGAACGAAAAAAGTCCGCAAGCCGGCGCCACGGCCGCCCCAACAAGAACGTCAGGAGCTGAAAGACCGCAACGAGCGCGACGGCCGGCGAGAACCACCGCCACCAGTCGAACGCAGCGAACCACGGCCGGTGGCGCGACCGGCCAGGCGCGGCGACGGTGTCGGCCCGGCGCCAACCGCCCGGCAGGGCGTGTTGTCAGTCCACGGCGTGGAAAAGAGCTTCGTCGGGCGCAAGGTCGTGAAGAAAGTCAGCCTTTACCTGCGCAAAGGCGAGGCCGTGGGCTTGCTGGGCCCCAACGGCGCCGGCAAGACGACAGTGTTCTACATGATCACCGGCCTGATCACCGCCGACCAGGGGCGCATCGAGCTCGACGGCCACGACGTCACCAAGCTGCCGATGTACCAGCGAGCCCGCCTCGGCATCGGCTACTTGCCGCAGGAAGCCTCGATCTTCCGCGGCCTCAATGTCGAGCAGAATATCCGAGCGGTGCTCGAAGTGGTCGAGCCCGACACCAAGCGGCGCGAACGCGACCTCGATGCCCTGCTGGAAGAGTTCAACATCACGCGGCTGCGCAAGACCCCGTCCATCGCGCTGTCCGGCGGTGAGCGCCGGCGCGTTGAAATCGCCCGCGCGCTGGCCACGCGGCCAAATTACATGCTGCTCGACGAGCCTTTTGCCGGCATCGATCCGATTGCGGTCGGGGACATCCAGGCCTTGGTCCGTCACCTCACCAACCGTGGCATCGGCGTGCTCATTACGGATCACAATGTCCGCGAGACGCTCGGCCTCACCGATCGTGCCTACATCATCTATTCGGGCGAAGTGCTGATGGAGGGCCGCCCCGACGACATCGTCAACAATCCTGACGTGCGCCGGCTTTACCTCGGCGAGGAATTTCGCCTTTGAGCCAAGTCGAAAACGATTGACGACGGGCCACCAGACCTGCTTACAAGGGAGAGACAAGCAAGAATCGGACCAATTTCCCGCAGTATGGCGCTTTCCCAACGACTACAGCTTCGGCAGAGCCAAGCTCTGGTGATGACACCGCAGCTGATGCAGGCCATCAAGCTGCTCCAGCTGTCCAATCTTGACCTCGTCTCCTACGTGGAGGCGGAACTCGAACGCAACCCCCTCCTCGATCGCGGCAGCGAGCCGGAGGCCCCGCCTGGTGCCCCGGAGGCCACCGCCGCCCCCGAGCCAGACCACACGCCCGCCATGGACGGCGAGGCCTGGGCCAAAGGAACCACTGAGGCCGATCTTCCCCATAACGACCGGATCCAGTCGCCGCTGGACGACGGCGGGGGCGACGATCCCGAGCCGGTTCGGCCCCACAGCGACGCCGATCTGCCCGGGGGTTACTCGGACTGGGCTGGCGTCGGGTCGGGCGGCCGCGAGGACGGCGACTACAACCTGGAATTGTTTGTCTCCGCAGAGACCACGCTGGCCGACTGGCTGCGCGAGCAGCTTGCGCTCGCGATCGCCGATCCAGTACGGCGCATGATCGGACAATATCTCGTCGATATGGTCGACGAGGCCGGATACCTCGCCGGCGACCTCGATGCGGCGGCCGAGAAGCTCGGCGCCAGCACGGCCGAAGTCGAGGCGGTGCTCGGCATCCTGCAAACCTTCGACCCGCCAGGCGTATTCGCGCGAGATCTCGCCGAATGCCTGGCGATCCAGCTTCGGGAACTCGATCGCTTCGATCCGGCCATGCAGGCGCTGGTTGCGCGTCTCGATCTTCTGGCGCGGCGTGACTTTGCGGCCCTGAAAAAGATATGCGGCGTCGGCGACGAAGACCTGGGCGATATGATTGCGGAAATCCGCAATCTCAATCCGAAGCCTGGCCTCGCCTTCGGTTCGGTGCCGGTCCAGCCGATTGTGCCGGACGTCTTTGTGCGTCCGGCTCCAAACGGCGCCTGGCTCGTCGAGCTCAACGCCGACACGCTGCCCAAAGTGCTGGTCAATCAAAAGTACTACGCGGAGGTTTCCGCCGGACCGCGGCGCGCCAACGAGAAATCCTATCTCGCCGAGTGCCTGCAGAGCGCGACGTGGCTGGTCCGCGCGCTCGACCAGCGCGCCCGCACCATTCTCAAGGTGTCGAATGAAATCGTCCGCCAGCAAGACGCGTTCTTTGCGCACGGCGTCGAACATCTGCGCCCGCTCAATCTGAAAACGGTCGCCGAAGCGATCGGCATGCACGAGTCGACAGTGTCGCGCGTCACCGCGAACAAATACATGGCGACAAACCGCGGCATTTTCGAACTGAAGTACTTTTTCACGTCGGCAATCGCGGCTGCACATGGCGGCGAGGCGCACTCGGCCGAAGCGGTTCGTCACCGCATCAGACAATTGATCGACGCCGAGAACGCCACCGACGTATTGTCCGACGATACGATCGTCGAGAAGCTCCGCGAGGCCGGGATCGACATTGCGCGGCGAACGGTCGCGAAATACCGCGAGGCCATGCGGATCCCCTCCTCCGTGCAGCGGCGGCGCGAAAAACACGTTGCCGCGGCCTCATGACCTACCTGGACACCAAAGGGTCTTTAGGGAGTCGCGATGCGTTGACTCCGTCCCCGCCAATACCTAGGTCGAGTCAAGCAACAGAATGCTTGCGTCGGAGGCTCACATGACTTTTCGCGTCTCAGGAAAGAACCTCGACGTCGGTGACGCATTGCGCGAGCGCGTGAGCGCGCGCATCGCCGAGGCCATGGGCAAATATTTCGATGGCGGCTACTCCGGACATGCCACGCTCGAGCGGGAAGGGTTCGGTTTCCACACCGAATGCGCCATTCACCTCGATTCAAAAATCACCCTGCATGCGGAAGGCATGGCCGCAGACGCTTACGCCAGCGCCGACCAGGCGGCGACACGCATTGAGAAGCGGCTGCGCCGCTATCATCGCCGGCTGAAAGATCACCGTCCGGAGCGGCTCGACGGCCGCGAGACCATCGACGCCGCTAGCTACATCATCGAGGCGCCGGCCGACGACGAAAGCGGCGCGGACAACGACGGCTTTGCGCCGGCCATCGTTGCCGAGTTGACGACGGAACTGAAGCTGTTGTCGGTCAGCGACGCGGTCACGGAACTCGACATGACCGGGGCTCCGGTTGTCGTGTTTCGGCATGCCGCCCATGGCGGTATCAACGTTGTGTACAGGCGCCGCGATGGCCATTTTGGCTGGATCGATCCGCGCCCAGCGGGTTCCGGTGATGCCCATTGACGCGGCCGCGGCCGCTCCCTATGGTCCGCCGCCCTTGAAGCATGATCACCGAGCGCGGGCGCGGATCGTGGGAAAGATCATGCCGTTGCAAGTAGCCAAACACCAACCGATATCAGCCAGATAGGCGACAAGGCGAAGGCCGCCCGGTGCGGCATTCCCTGCTTTCAGGTTCCTTCATGCCCCTTGACGATCTCGTTGCGTCGAACGCGATTCTTCCGGCGCTCAAGGTCAACAGCAAGAAGCAAGTGCTGCACGAGCTTGCAGCGCGTGCCGCCGTGCTCACGGGACAAAACGAGCGCACGATCTTCGATATCCTGATGCAGCGTGAAAAGCTGGGCTCGACCGCGGTCGGCAACGGGATCGCTATTCCACATGGCAAGATGCCGCACCTGTCGCGGCTGTTTGGATTGTTCGCGCGTCTCGACCGCCCGGTGGATTTCGAGGCACTCGACGGCCAGCCGGTCGATCTGATTTTTCTGTTGCTGGCGCCGGAAGGCGCCGGCGCCGATCACCTCAAGGCGCTGGCGCGCGTTGCGCGGCTGTTGCGCGACCCCACCATTGCTCACAAGCTGCGCGCCTCGCACGATGCCGAGGCGCTATACGCCGTGCTGGCAATGCCGTCCGCATCCGCGGCGTAGCCCGAATTAACAAACAAAGACCGGAAAGCAAAAGGCCAGCGACATGCGCTGGCCTTAAAACTCTGTCTGTCGATTCAGCTCAGTGGACGCTGACCATCTCCAGTTCCTGACTCCAGGCATTGGCGATAGCCGCCTCCCGGCTGTCGGTCAGCATGATGGGCGTGCCGTCGGCCGCGTGCAGCGCAAAAAGCTTCAGGCCGGGCTCGATCTCCGGCGCCTGCGGGAACAACGCTGGAACGTCCTCGGACCGGATCGTTTTCACATACGCAATCTCGCCGTCGCCCATCTGGGCGAGCGCTTCCGGGGAGATTTCTTCGGTCTTCGTCGGTGTACGGTTCATTTCGGTGGTCATGGCCCTCGACTCCTCATGGGTCGACAACGTCGAGTCCTGCTGGATTTCATTAATCGCACTCACTGATTGCAATCGATTTAACGAGGCGTTCGGGTTGCGGTCGCGCCAGATCGATCGAAAGCAATCCATTCTTTAGGTCCGCGCCCAGCACTTCCATGCCGTCCGCCAGCACGAAGATGCGCTGGAATTGGCGCGCGGCGATGCCGCGATGGATGTATTGCCGGCTTTTGTCGTCTTGCTGGCGGCCGCGGATAACGAGCTGACTCTCCTCTATCGAAACATCGAGCTGGTCACGGGTGAATCCCGCCACCGCCAAGGTAATTCGCAACCGCTCGGGACAGTTCCCGTCGCGAGCGATTCGCTCGATGTTGTAAGGAGGGTAGCCGTCGGCGGCTTTGCCGACGCGATCAAGCACACGCTCGATCTCATCGAAGCCGAGCAGGAAGGGACTCGAGAGCGGCGAAACCCTGGACATGGTCAAAGTCCTTATGAAGCGACTTTGCGGGCCCTTACAGCACCCGATCGCCCCAGGGATTAACCCTGCGGCGAAGCTAATATGGCGTTCCATATCAATGGCTTCAAGAAGCGCCGGCTGGCACCCTTGTGCGGCGCAGAAACAGCGCTTGCCGGACGTGATTTGAACGTGCCAGGCGTCAGGCGGCCGACGGTGACAGGGCGCTTCGCATCGAGGCCCGCAGCCGCTCGGTTGCCGCCAGATCGGCCACGAATGTCTCCGGATCGAGCACGACGCCATAACTGTCCTTGGCGGCCGCCACCGAAATGTAGCCCTGGCGGGCATCTTCCACGACCGTGTCAACCGGCCGGTCGAGCGGCAAGCCATGACCGCCGCCGCCGCCGGAGCGCATGCGGAACGCGTCGCCCGGCTCGAGATACGCCACCAGCACCTTGGCGTTCGGGAAGTCTTCCTTCCACTGACGGCCCGTGCGGACCGCCACCTCGTTGCCGGTAGCCTCGCCGCCGCCCTCCAGACCCCATGGCTTGCAATGGGCGCGCTCGACATGGCTGTTGAAGGTCATCGGCACGCGCGCGCGCACGACGCGCTCCAGACCAAGGCCGCCGCGATAGCGGCCGGCCCCGCCGGAATCGGGAATGAGCGCATAACGTTCGACCACGAGCGGAAATTTCACTTCCGACTGCTCGCTCGGCGAATTGTGCGTGTCGCCATCGTTGATGCAGACGGTCCCCGACACTCCATCTTCGCTGCGCTTGGCGCCCCAGCCGCCGCCGAGCGGGCCGAAATTGGCGAGGAAAAATTCCGAGGTCTTGGTGTTGATGCCGTGCGTCGCGGCGATCACCAGATCGGCATGGTGTCCGGCGATGACGCGATCCGGAATGACCGGCGCGAGCGCCTTGAACACCGTGTCGACGATGGTCATCGGATAGGTCATCCACCAGCGCATCGGCGCCGGACGCACCGCGCTCACCACGCGTCCCGGCGGCACGATGGCCTTGAGACTGCGAAACGAGCCGTCATTGATCGGATAATCGGTCGGCGACGTGAGGCACTTGTAGGCCACCTGTGAGCACGCGTAGCCGGTGGTGATGCCGGAATTGAACGAGCCGCGAACCTGACGCGAGACGTCGGTCAGATCGACCGTCATCTCTTCACCCTTGACGATGACGCGAACCTTGATCGGCACCTTCTTGCCGACTTCGATGCCGTCATCGTCCATGTAGGATTCGGCCTCGTAGACGCCGTCCGGGATCGACTTGGTGCGCGCCCGCGCCATCGTCTCGGAATGATCCATGATGGCCTTGATGGCCCCCAGGACCTGATCGCGCCCGTAGCGCTCGACAAGTTCGAGAAAGCGCCGCTCGCCGGTCTTCACCGCGGTGATCTGCGCGCGCAGATCGCCCATCGCCCGGCTCGGCAGCCGCATGTTCATCCGGATGACGTCGATCAGCGTTTCGTTCGGCGCGCCGCGATCGTGCAGTTTCAGGATCGGGATTTGCAGACCTTCGGAGAAGATATCGGTCGTGATGCCGCCAAGCGTGCCGCCAATGTCGAGCCAGTGCGCCATGCAGCATGAGAAGCCGACTAGCACGCCTTTGTGAAAGATCGGCAAGGTCAAGGTGACGTGATTGAGGTGGCTGCCGGTCAGATAGGAGTCGTTGGTGACGTAGATGTCCCCCGGCCGCATATTCTTGAGTCCGAAATGCCGGATCTTCGCCTTCACGGTTTCGGCCATGCCGCGGATGAACATTGGCAGGCCGATGCCGATGGACACGGTTTCCCCTGCGGGAGTGAACAGGCCGGTCGTGAAATCCAGCGCCTCATAGATGATGATGTTGTAGGCGGTGCGCATGAGGTTAGTTTTCATTTCCTCGGTCACCGCGATCACGCCGTTGCGCACGATCTCGGTAACGACGGCGTCGATCTTGCCTCGCGCGCGCGATTTCGTTTTGCCTTTCGGGGCCATGTTGCCTCTCGGTGTCATGCCTCTAGGTACCATGCATTTCGCTTCCGGTTAGACGTCCGCCGGCTTGGCTTTGCCGCCGCGAGCTGTTGCGTTGCAATGCATCGTCGCGCCGGCATAACTAGCGCGGCGCGCGCCGATGCGGTTGCTGTGTGGGAAGACCGGTCACGACGGTAAATTTGGTGGAATCGCTCAACTTCAACTTGACTTGCCGGCCGAACAGAGCGTCCCTGAAAGCATCGCGAATCGGTGAGGGGGCGGCTGATGCTCGACGCGAGCAAATACGCGCAACATTTTCCCGACGAGGGCCATCTTGCCGAAATTCCGGGCACGAAACCGGTATCCGACTGCAAGCTGATCGCTCCGCCAGCATCGCTCTTGGCGGCTCTCGTCCGGCTCGAGCGCGAATTTGCAGAAATTCTGCGGACGCAACAGACCGAGCCGACCAGCCATCCGGATTGACCGCACGGCCGTCCTTCGATCGCTCCGATTGGGTCGGGACTGGACATCACCCGGCTAGCCGTATCGCCAGGTTGCCGAACGCGTCGACTTCCAACGTATCCCCGGGCAGCAGCAGCGTCGTCGAGGCGTATTCCTCGATCAAAGCTGGACCGGTAATGCGGTTGCCGGCGACGAGCGCGGGGCGCCAAAACACTGGCGTTGGCCGGAAGCGTCCGCCGAAATAGACCTTGCGCTTGCCGCTAACCGCCGCCGCCGGCGGCGCCTTGCGGCCGCGAGCGATTTTGCGTTGCGGCGGCTTGCGCATCAGGCCGGTGACAGTCGAACGCAAGCTGACGATCTCGGCGCGCTCCGCCGGCGCCGATGTCCCATAGCGCTGCGCATGCATCGCATCGAAATGCTGCTTGATGGCCTTGCGGTCGCCGCCGCGCTTGAACACGCTCATCGGCAGATCGACGGTCACCGCGTGTTCCTGGCCGACGTAGCGCATGTCGGCCGCACGCTTCACCACGACGCGCTGCGGCGCCACCGACGCATTGGCGATGGCGTCGCGTCCCTGCTGCTCCAGCGCGCCGTAGACGCTTTCGATCTCGTCAAATGACGCGTCTTCGAGCGGCGTGAACCAGGTGCGCACGAAATCGTAGCGCAGATCGGCGAACAGCATGCCGTAAGCTGAGAACACGCCGGGCGCGAACGGCACGATGACGTTGCGCATGCCGATCTCGCGCGCCACCTCGACCGCGTGCAACGGACCGGCGCCGCCGTAAGCGACAAGGACGAAGTCGCCGGCGTCGAAGCCGCGCTCGGTGGTGACACCCTTGACCGCATACGACATCGCAGTCGCCGCGATCCGCAAAATGCCGTCGGCGGCTTCGACGGCGGTCAAGCCGAGGGGATCGCCGATCCGCTCCTTGAGTGAACGCTCGGCCGCGGCAACGTCGAGCTTCATTTCGCCGCCGAGAAATCGCTCGGCATTCAGGCGCCCGAGCACCAGATTGGCGTCCGTCACTGTCGGCTCGCGGCCGCCGAGTCCGTAGCACGCTGGTCCGGGCGACGCTCCGGCGCTCTGCGGACCGACCCGCAGCGCCTCCTCATCGACCCGTGCGATCGAACCGCCGCCGGTGCCGACTTCGAAAATGTCCATCATGGCGATCTGCACCGGCAGCGCCTGTTCGTAGCCGCCGATCAATGCCGTTCCGGTCGTCAACGCCTCGCCGTGATAGATGACGCCGGCTTTGGCGGTGGTGCCGCCCATGTCGAAGGCGATGGCGTTGTCGATATCGAGCATGTGGCAGAGCGCTTGTGTGCCGATGACGCCGGCCGCCGGACCAGACTCAAGCATGCGGATGCACTGGCTCTGAGCCTGGGCGGCTTCGTAAAGTCCGCCGGTCGACTGCACGACCAGGAACGAGCCGTCGAAACCCGCCGCGCGCATGTGTGAATCGATCTCGCCGATGTAGCGGCGCACTTTCGGTCCCACATAGGCATTCGCCGCCACGGTCGAGCAGCGCTCGAACTCGCGATATTCCTGCGACAGCTCGTTCGACGCGGAGACAAACATCGCCGGGTGATTTTTCTCGAGAATCGCCTTGGCGCGCTGTTCGTGATCGGCGTTGGCGTAGCAATTGAGAAACAGGATCGCGCAAGCCTCGATGCCGAGTTTTTCAAGCCTTGCGCCAAGTGCTGCGATTTCCTTCTCGTCGAGCGGCGTGTCGATTTCGCCATCCGCCAGCATCCGCTCGTGGACTTCGAAACGCAGTGCGCGTTCGATCAGCGGCACGTGCTTGCGGAAGAACAGATTATAGGCGTCGGGCCGGTTGATGCGCCCGATCTCGTAGATGTCGCGAAAACCTTCGGTGATCAGCAGCGCCGTCGGCGCGCCGGTGCGCTCCAGCATCGTATTGATGGCGATGGTCGAGCCGTGCAGAAACAGCGCCGCCGAGCGGTAGTCGCTGCCCGCCTTGGCGACGCCGGCCGAAATGCCTTCGACCAGATGCGCCGGCGTCGACAGCGCTTTGCCGAAGGTGAGCTGTCCGGTTTTCTCGTCAAAAACCGCGATGTCTGTGAAGGTCCCGCCGATATCCGCGGCAAGCCGCAATCGTCCCCGCCCCGATACTCGTTGCAACATGCCGCTTTGACCCCGTCCCCTTAGACTTCGATCACGACGTAATCATCTTCGACGTGGACAGGAAAGGTCTCCGCCACGTATGGCCCTTCGACCAGCGTTGCGCCCGGCGCAACTGACACGGCAAATTGCCGAGCGCGCACGCGATCTGGCTCGCACCAGGACTTGCCGGTGCGCAGATCGAACTCCCAGCCGTGCCAGGGACAGCGCACGATCTCGCCGCGCCGCGAGTAGCGGTAGCAGCCCGGTTCGCTCGCCTCGAGCAGCCCGACCAGCGTACCGTTGGACAGGCTGCCGCCTTGATGCGGACACCGGTTGGCCAGCGCGAAAAATTCATCGTTGACGTTGAAGACGACGATCGGCCGCCCCCGGATGTCGACCAGCCTGCGCGTTCCTGCGGGGAACTCCTTGAGCGGAGCAATGACGTGCCTTGCCATGCGCGCGCCTAAACCACCGCCTCGGCGAGGCGGCCGTAGGTGGCGAGTGCGTTATCGCGCTTGATCTTCGTGTGCAGCCGGGAGGGAATGCCAAGCGGCATGATGTCGTCGCCGTCGAATTGCCAGTGCGGAAAGTCGGACGAGAATAACAGCATGTCGTCGGATTGCAGTTGGTCGACCAGCCGCGCGACCGCCTCCGGCTCGTTGGGTCCGTCGAACGGCTGGATCGTCAGCCGCAGGTGATCGCGCACGATCTCGTAGGGCGGACGCTCGACCCACGGCACCTCGGCGCGCACGCCGCGCCAGAATTTGGTCAGCCGCCACAGAAAGGCCGGCAGCCAGGTGACGCCGGATTCAATCAGCACCACCTTCAGCGCCGGATATTTGGCGAACACGCCCTCGCACACGAGGCTTGCGACCTGCGCCTGAAAACCCTGGGCCTGCGCGCAATAATCCTCGGCGTACCACGACGGCCAGCCGAGCGACGTGACGGGGTGGCGGAAGCTCGACCCAGCATGAATGCCGATCGGCAGACCATGGCGCTGTGCGGCCTCGAACACCGGCCAGTATTCGCGCCGGCCGAGCGGCGCCTCGCCCATGGCGAGAACCAGCACCTGGACGAAGCGCTTGTCGGCGGCGCAGCGCTCGATCTCGGCGACCGCGTAATCGGTGTTCTGCATCGGCACGACGATCGAGGCGCGCAGCCGCGGATCGCGATCGAGCCATTCCTTGGCGACCCAGTCGTTGATCGCCTTGGCGAACGCCGCCGCCATGTCCTCGCTGAACAGGAGCTGCACGCCGTAGAGACAATTGCAGATCGCGATATCGATGTTCCAGCGATCGAGCGCGTGCGTGCTCAGCGCTTCGAAGCTGCTGGCAGGCGTCCCGGACTTGCCGCGCCAGTCGGCGCGCGACGTCAGCGGAGCATTCGGCGGATAGTTGATCGAACTCGAGAGAATTGAGCCCGCGATCGATGACGCTGTCGCGCCATTGGTCGTCCAGATATGGCAGCAACGCCTGCATGCTGGGCACGTTGGCGTGCACATCACAATCGATCGTCGAGCAGGAGGCGGCCATATCTTTTGATTCAGTCATGACTTTCGATACAGTCATGACTTTTCTTTACCGCACCCGCAACGGTCCCGGTAGGGCGCGTTCGGCCTTTGCGGCCCACTGGGCCTCGTGCCGGCCGACGAATACGGCGAGAATCCAAACAATAATGGCGGCACCGATGCCGAATACCACCCAACCGCTCGGCCCCGAGAACAGCCACCATGACCGCGCCAGATGTGCGAATTGCACGCCGAAGATGTAACCGCCCATGCCGAACAGCACCGCCCACAGGCCGACGCCGATGGCGCTCGACAGCACGAAGCGCCGCCACGGCATCTGGTTGGCGCCGGCGAGCACGCCGGCAATGGCGCGCATCACCGGGATGAATTGCGCAATGATGATGATCGCGGCGCCATGCCTGAGAAACAAATATTGGCCAAGCTTGATCCTCGTCTCGGTGATGCGAACATAAGGGCCGTAGCGCAGCAGCAGCCAGTGTCCGAAACGCCAGCCGATCGCATAGCCAATGATGCGGCCGATCAGCGACGCCACCGCCGCGGTCACGATCACTTCGACGATGTTGAGTTCGTGCGTCCGACCCGCGATAACCGAGCCGACGATCAAGGCTGTCTCGCCGGGCAACGGAATGCACATGCTTTCCAGCCCGATGAAACCGGCGACGACAAGCAAACCGTACGCGTGGACAAGATGAGCAACATGCATGGACTGGGTACCCGGCAGGCAGTGACTTATACTGAATTTATGGAAGATGAGAACTCTTTAAGGTGGTTAAAGCGGCCGTTTGCGATGCAGCATAATGCGGCCGCACGGGCCCGGCGCTAAGGCCGCGCCTCCGTTCGGAGAATCCATTCTTCACGCGAAAAACGCGGCAAAAGCCGCCCGGTTTCAACACCATGTACAAAGACCTGCGCGAATTCATCGATCTTGTCGACCGGCTTGGGGCATTGCGCCGCATCGAGGGCGCCGACCCGCGTTTCGAAATCGGTGGCATCACCGAAGTGGCGGCCGGCCGGCCGGACTGCCCGGCGCTCCTGTTCGACAATATCAAGGGGTTCCGGCACGGCATGCGCGTATTCACCAACGCCACCACCAATGTGCAACGGGCGGCGCTGGCGCTGGGTCTTGATCCGGCGCTGCGGCCACTCGACGCACTCAAGGCGTGGATGGAAAAACGCAAGGATTTGCACCCGCTGCCTCCCGTTACGGTCAGCCGCGCTGAGTTTTTGCAGAACACGGTCCCCGGCTCCGATGTCGACATCGCGCGATTTCCGGCGCCCACTTGGCACATCCGCGACGGCGGGCCTTACATCGGCTCCGGTTCGGTCGTGATCATGCGCGATCCGGATACCGGCTGGATCAATGCGTCGATCTATCGGGTTCAAGTTCACGGGTCGGACAAAGTCACCGTGCAGTTCGATCATGGCGGCCGGCACGGCGCGATCATCGCCAGAAAATATTGGGATCGCGGCGAGAGCTGCCCCGTCGCCGTGGTGCACGGCGAAGATCCGGCGCTGTTCATTGCCGGATTTGAATACCTCCCTGACGGCAGTTCGGAATACGGCTTTGCGGGCGCCATCAAGGGCGCGCCGATCGAAGTCTGCGCCGGACCGCAGACCGGACTGCCGCTGCCGGCGCATGCGGAGATGGTATTTGAAGGTCAATCTGCTTGCCGATGAACGAAACGACGTTGCCGGAAGGCCCGTTCGGCGAATTCACCGGCTATTACGCCGCCGAGGCGCGCCCCGGTCCGGTGATGCAGGTCACGGCGATCCACTTTCGCAACGACCCGATTCTTTTAGGATCGCCGCCGATGAAGCCGCCGCGCTTTCATTTCGGCCTGCCGTTCCGCGCCGCCACGATCTGGAGCAATCTCGAAGCGGCCGGCGTCACCGACGTTACTGGCGCCTGGCAGCACGTCTCGCAGCTCATGACCGTGGTGGCGCTGCGCCAGCGTTACGACGGCCACGCCAAGCGCGCCGGGCTTGTCGCCGCGGCGCACAGCTACATGGCGCGCATCGTCGTCGTGGTCGACGATGACGTCGATCCGTCCAACCTTGCCGACGTGATGTGGGCGGTAACCACGCGCTGCGAGCCCGCCGACAACATCGACATCATCCGCCAGGCGTGGAGCTCGGCGCTCGATCCGCGCATTCCGCCCGCCGACAAGGACCGCGGCGTCACCTCGCATTCGAAGGCCATCATCGACGCCTGCAAGCCGTTCCCCTGGCGCGACAAATTTCCGCCGGCCTCGGCGCTGTCGCCGCACGAGGCGCGCGAGATCGAGGAGAAGTGGGGCAAGCTTTTATCGTAGGATTACTGCACCGCGTTCGCCGACTTCAGGCTGTCGATGAGCGACGAGCGATACAAAAATTTCTTGTGCAGCGTGACGTCCTCGGAGGTGCGCCGCAGGTCGTCGAGATGCTTGCGCCGGACCGCGGGATCCTTCTCTTCCAGCTTGCGCTTGTTCTCGATGGTCTGCGCCTGCACGTAGTCGACCTGCGCCTTGCGGCGCTGGCGCGTGTAGCGATCGAGCAGGCTTGGCTCGGCGCGGCCGAACCAGACCTCGGCGAGTTTTTCCGCCAGATTGACCGCGTCGTGGATGCCGCCGTTCATGCCCATGCCGCCGATCGGATTGTTGACATGGGCGCAGTCGCCGGCGAGCAGAACGCGGCCTTTGTTGAAGGTCTCGGCGACGCGCTGATGCACCGCGTAGAGCGCGTAATACGGGATCTCATAGTCGCCGCTCTTGCGATGGATGCGTTGCAGCCGCCGCTGGATGCTCTCCATGCTCAGCGCCTGCTCGTCGGTCTCCGACTCGGGTATCGGCAGCACGCCGCGCCAGATTCCAGGCGGGCCGTAGCCCTTGACCTTGAATAGGTTGAGCCACTCCTCGGGATCGAAGAAATAGTTGCGCGTGCAAAGCCCCTGCCCGGTGGCGCCGAAATCGAAGCTGGTGCCGATCTTGATGAAACGTTCCGGCCAGGTGAAGCCCTCGAACACGATGCCGGCAAGCTTGCGCACCGCGCTCGAGCCGCCGTCGGCGCCGATCAGGTATTTGCCGCGCAGCGTCTCGCTCTCGCCGGCGGCGTTCTGGATCGTCGCCTCGACGAAATCCGCGCTCTGCGTCAGCCCGACGAGTTTCGCCGAGAAGCGCACCTCGCCGAGCCCGCTCGCCTTGATGTGCGGCAGCGCGGCGTGGACGAGCTTGTATTGCTCCCACTGCACCACATAGGGATACGGCACTTCGCCCTTGAGCAGGCTGATATCGAACACCGCGATCAGCTCGCCGGTCTCGCGGTTGCGGAAATGAAACAGCGGCGCCTGCATGCCGCCTGACGCCGCGTCGGAAAACATCTCCGCTTCCAGCCCGAGCTCGACCAGCATCTCGACCGTCGGCGTATGGATCGTGGCGGCGCGCTGATCCTCGGCGGCGTCGGGCAATTGCTCGATCAGCGTGACCGGAATGCCCTTTCGGACTAGCGCCAGCGTCATGACGGCGCCGACCGGCCCGGCGCCGGAAACAATCACGCGATTATCGGCGTTCATGAACACTCCACTCCGTCATTCCGGATTGCCGAGCGAAGCGGCAAGCCCGGAATCCATATTCACAGATCTGCGATTATGGATTTCGGACTCGCTCGCTTCGCTCGGCCCCGGAATGACGGTTGGTGCAGAATGCCATCGTCCCTCGTCACACCTTCGAAATATCGAACACCGAGGGGTGGAACAGCTCCTCGATCTTGACCTTGCGGTCGGCGAGTCCTTGCTCGTGCAAATACTGGGCCAGCGCCTCGATGTCCGGCCGGTTCTCCTCGATGCCGTATTTCCAGAAATCGTTGCCCATGATGGCGGCGGTTTCGTGGGTCTCTGCCTCCAGCCACGGCAGCGTCACCATCAGCGCATTGACGTCGCGCAGATCGATCATCGCCAGCGCCTTGGCTTCGGTGAACGCCTTATAGACGCTGGTCGCCAGCCACGGATATTTCTCGGCCAGCGATTTGCGGATGCCGATCAGGTGCATGATCGGAAACAGCTTGGTCTTTTTGTAATAGGCGACTTCCGCCTTGCGGGTGTCGGGAAACAGCCGCGTGATATGCGGCTCGCCGGCGAGAAACGAGGACGGCGCCCGCGCCGTGAACAGTGCGTCGAGTTCGCCGTCGCGCAGCATGCCGACCAGCGTCTTGTCGTGCGGAATCGCTTTCAGGTCGAGGCCCGGGATCGGCTTGAGCGGCGTACGCTCCTCGCGGCCGGCCTGCTCCTGGCCGCCGCTGCGCCAGTGACTTTCCGACGGCTTCACGCCGTATTCGTGCTGCATCATGCCGCGCATCCAGACCACCGCGGTGATCTGATATTCGGGCACGCCGATGCGCTTGCCGCGCAGGTCTTCCGGCTTCTCGATGCCGGCGCCTTTGCGCACGTAGATGCCCGAGTGGCGGAAGATGCGCGACACGAACGCCGGCACGCCGATATAGGCGGCGGTGCCGGCCGACACCGTGCGGATGTAGCTTGAAAACGAAATCTCCGAGACGTCGAATTCCTGGAACTTGAACGCGCGGTGGAAAATCTCCTCCGGATACATCGGCAGAAAGGTGACGTCGCAGCCCTCGACCTTCACCCGCCCATCGCGGATCGCGCGCGTGCGGTCATAATTGCCGCACGCAATCGTTATCGGCACGTCACCCATCAGCTGTCCTCTTTTCCGTCATCCTGAGGTGCGCGCCGCAGGCGCGCCTCGAAGGATGCACGGCCCGGGCCGTCGCCCTTCGAGGCTCGCTCCGCTCGCGCCTCAGGGTGACGGTTAACACTCAGCGTCTGCACTGTGAAGCACAGCGCAGCAACGCTGCGATGCGTCGCACAATGCGCTAGTCTGAGGTGAGGGTTGTCATCAGGAGAGTGCATATGTCCGTCGACGGTTTGACGAGCGTCGCCAGCAGTTTCAACCCGAAGGAAACGCTCGATCGCCTCGAAGCGCAGATCAAGGCCAAGGGCCTCACCGTGTTCGCGCGCGTCGATCACGCGGCCGGCGCGGCCGCGGTCGGCATGACGCTCCGCCCCACCGAGGTCGTGCTGTTCGGCAACGCGCGCGGCGGCACGCCGCTGATGCTCGACCAGCAGACCGCGGGCATCGACCTACCGCTGAAAGTTCTGGTCTGGCAGGACGAAGCCGGCAAAACCTGGCTGTCCTACAACGAGCCGGACTGGATCGCGCGCCGCCACAGCCTCGGCGCCGCCAGCGAGGCACCGCGCCACGCCATAACGGGCCTGCTCGCCGCGCTGGCGAAAGCCGCGACGTCGGGGTGACGCGATCGCTGTCCGACGAGGTCGTAGGGGCAGGCCTTGTGCCTGCCCTCGGGCGGCCACAACGCCGCCCCGACGAAATCGCGAAGTTCGCCGAGCAAGACCCGTAGGCAGACCGCACTGCGGGGAGAGATGCGCTTGTTGTCTCCGCTCCGCGCGCGATAATTTCGCCGCCAAGGAGAAACACCATGAATTCGACCGTCATCGGCGGCGCCATGCTGCCGCATGCGCCCCAGTTCTTCACCCTGCCGGACACCGAGGACAAGGCGGTGGTCGCCAAGGTGCGCGAGGTCGCCGCCGATGTCGGCAAGCGGCTGCGCGCGCTCGAGCCCGATCTCTGGATCATCTTTTCCAACGACCACGCCGAGCAGTTCTTTCACACCGCCGCGCCGCCCTTCACCATCCATGTCGGCGGCGAGGCGTCGGGCGATTTCGCCGGGCGCAAATTCCACTGGAAGGTGCCGAGCGAGATCGGCTTCGAGTTGGTGCGCCAGCTTTACCGGCAGAATTTCGATCCGGCGTTTTCCTCGACCGCCAAGATCGATTACGCCATCGGCATTCCGCTCACCCATCTGGGCCACACCGGGCCGGTGCTGCCGATCTATGTGAACGCCTACCTGCCGCCGCAGCCCACCATGGAGCGCTGCTACCAGTTCGGCCAGGCGATCGCTCGCACCGTCACGGCGCTGGGACTGAAGACCGTCATCCTGTCCAGCGGCGGCATGTCGCATTTCCCCGGCACCGACCGCTACTCCAATCCGGAACTCGCCTGGGACAAGCGCGTCCTGGAAAAACTCGCGGCCGGCAATCTGAAATCGCTGATCGGCTACGACGAGAGCGAGCTCGACGACACCGGCAACATCGAGCTGCGCTGCTGGGCCTGCGCGGCCGGCGCGCTGGGCGAGCGCAAGCCCGACGTCGTCTCGATGGACCCGAGCTGGCATCACAACTATGCCTCGCTCGCCTGGATCGGCGGGGACGCGCAAGCGCACCGCGAGGCGCATTATCCTTCGATCAAACCCGAACTGGTCGAGCTCACCTCGGCGCTGCACGGCCTCGCCCACGACGCCGACATGCGCGCCCAATACATCAAGGACGCCTCAGCCTTCGCCGACCGCTTCACCCTGCCGCCCGACCAGCGCGACGCGCTGATCAAGCTCGACCTGCCGACCATCGTCAAAATGGGCGCGCACCCGCTGGTGCCGTTTCTCGCGCAATTACAGATGAAGCACCAGAGGCCGCGGGGGTGAGCGACAAATGTAGCTTGGATTAATTGAAACGAAATCCGGGGTCAGCATCGCGGCTGCTTCGGATTTAGCCGCGGCTCAATCCAGGCTATGCTTGTTGATTTGCATACAGAATGAAACTGTATCTTGCGGAGCAGGATAAAAACCACGCTATGGTTTTGGCCTTCGTTCCGAAGATTACTTTGGGTGCAGGTATGACCATTAGCATTCTTGGTCTCCTTGGCGGTTTTGTAGCCATGTTCACCCTGGGGTGGCGCATCTTAGACCAACTAAAAGCTTATCTTCACATCGAAATTGCAGCCGACATGATCGGCAACCATGCCGTAAAACTCAAAACCGCTATAGAAAATAGACAATTCTCGGCGCGCAAAATTGATGGAGCCTTTCTTTTGGTTTCTCCGCTTGATGAGGACCCGGAAGAAAGCGTGCGTAAAATATTTTCATACAACCGGCTTAAACACATGTTTTCGAGTTCAAATGAGATGGTGCGAGTCATTACCCGTCACATGAAGCAGAGCGTTTCCGTGTTGGAAGACGGCTCAGGACGAATACTAATCCCGCTACCGTATTACACTCTGGAGAACGTAGACGTTGGCGACGAAAGACTGCAGTACGAGCACGTAATTACGAATGACAAATTGGCGCCGGGCCTTTATGCCGCCCGGTTTTACATCGACGCTACTCGGCGACTCCACCGTCTAGTTCACGCTAGCTTCATCATGGGCAAGGAGCGTCAACGCGGCAAGCAAGCGCAGCAAGAATAGCCGCGACGCCCTGATCAAGCTCGACCTGCCGACCATCGTCAAGATCGGCGCGCACCCGCTGGTGCCGTTCCTGGCGCAATTGCAGATGAAGCCCGCGCGGCCGCAAAAAACGTAGATGTGTGGGGTGGGCTGAGACGCGAAGCGTCGTGCCCACGCGCTTCAGCAGCTTTGACAGTTACGACAGTCGCGACATTGTGATGCAGCGTCTCGAAACCATTCGGGTTGGAGCTTCAGCAGCGATCGATTGGCGACGAGCGTGCGGGTTGGGCGCGGAATGCCGCCCATCGAAGATCCAAGTCGTTTGAGCCCGCCGCCCCATTTCCTTCGTGGATAGAACCGTCAGGGCGATCCCGCACGGAACACAGGAGGTACCCATGAGCATCAGTGAAGTCCTTGGCAAAGACGCGGCAAGAAACGCGGCCGTCGCGGCAATCGACATGAAGCTTGAGGTCATCGTCATCCCCGTTTCGGATATCGAGCGCGCGAAGGAGTTTTACGGTGCGATCGGGTGGCGGTTCGACATCGACCGCTCCGCCGGCAAGGATTTCCGCCTGGTCCAGTTCACGCCGCCGGGCTCCGGTTGCTCGGTCCATTTCGGCAAGAACGTCACGTCGGCCGCTCCCGGTTCGGCCAAGGCATTCCTGATCGTTAGCGACATCGTCGCCGCCCGGGACCGCCTGGTCGCCGCCGGCGTCGAGGTCGGCGCGTTCTTCCACGACGGCCCGGAAGGCCGCGGCAGCGGCCTGCATCCCGCGCGTCTTTCCCGCCGCTCGCGCGCCGTTTTCAATGATCCGGACGGCAACATCTGGCAATTGCAGGAGATCACGGCGCCGGACCCGTTGCGTGTCGGACCTGGTGCCAATCCCTTCGGCTCCGCAAGCGACCTGGCGAGCGCGCTCCGGCGCGCGGAGGCCGCTCACGGCTTGCACGAGAAGCGTATCGGACAGCGCGATGCGAACTGGCCGGACTGGTACGCCGCCTACATTGTGGCTGAGCAGTCCGGCAAAGAGTTGCCGCAATGAAGGCCTTCGCCGGCACCGGCATCGCTCCTGGCGGCACGGCATATCATTTCGCTCCGCCCGGTCCGCGCTACGCTTGCTAACAGCGTCTCACAACCCATAACAGGCGATCCCCGCCTGATGGGCGTAAGCATTGCATGGCAGACAGGCGGCAGGAGCCGCCTCTGTTTGCCAAAAATTCGAGCGTCATGCCTTGAAGGGAAATACTGCCGCTATGAGCCGGGAGACCATAAGGGTCGAGCCGCTTTCAAGTTATCTGGAGCGTTACAAGGCGCCCGCTTCCGTGATGACCCGTCACGGCAATACGCTTTATGTGTCCGGCCTGCCGCCGTTTGATCCGGCGACCGGCGAAATCGTCAAGGCGCCGATCGAGCGCCAGACTGAATTGGTACTCGAGCAGTTGAAACTGTGCATGGAGACCGCCGGCTCCTCCCTCGACAACATTTTGATGTGCACCGTCTATTGCACCTCGGTGGCGATGTTCCCGGCCGTCAACGGCGTCTATGCGAAATTCTTTCCGAAGGATCCGCCCGCACGCATGTTCGTGAATGTCGTCGCGCATCCAGGGCCGTTCGATATCGAGATCGATTGCGTCGCCTCGGTCTGACATCGAGGCGATCTTTCCCATTCCCGTGATGCTCCATGATGCGCCGCGGCCGTGGATACCCACGCTACATTTCTTTGCTGATGCGGAATCGTCGCGCATTCCGAGTTCAGAACGCTCCCGGGTCTGCAGCGCATCACTGCGTGCTGCGCTGCGCCCGGGAAACGCAACACTAGTGGCCGCCCGGCAGATTTATGAAGCCGCACTGGGCGCCGGCTCCCTTGCAGGCACTGCCGAGGCCGGAATCGATCTGGCAGGGATGCAACTTGCCGCCGCATGGCGTCGGCGCGCCGCCGCCCGACAGACAGTTCGGGTTGCCGCGTTTGCACGCCGCCAGCGCTCCTTCCGTGCCCGCTGCCGTGAGGGTGGAGGCCGCGATCGCGAGAACCAAGAGGGTTCTGAGGGTCGTCATCATTGTCAGCTCCTGTTTTCCTGGAAGGGCGTGATTGCCCTTCTCATGTCAGGAGGCTAACGGCGGCTTCCGGCGGCCACTGTGCTGGCCATCACAAAATTACCTATTCTTCACGACCTCGCAGCGACCTCCGCGTGACCCGCGATCAAATCATCAGCGATCATTCCCGGATTGTTGACGATAACTGCCGAAAGCGCCGGTTGCCGCGCCGCAGCATGATGGTGGCGAGCTTTACCGAAGTGTTCCTTGAAATATAAGCGCAGCCGGCTTGCGGCATTTGCCGCACAAAGGGAGGCTTCCATGAAATCGATCGGATCTGTCCTGCTCGGAGCCGTGATTATTTCAGCCACGTTGTGGTCGGCCGTTGCGCCGGCGTCCGCGCTCGGCGGCTGCGGCCCGAACCGGCATCGCAGCAGCGTGACGGGCCGCTGCATCTGGGGCGGCCAGAACCAGTCCTGGTGCATCCGGCATACCGGCCGTCCCGCCGTTCCCGGCCCGAACGGCACGCTGATCTGCATCCGGTAATTTTGGACAACATGCGTAGGGCGGATTAGCCGAAGGCGTAATCCGCCTTACGAATCGCAAGGCCGAATGAGAATGGCGGATTACGCTGCGCTAATCCGCCCTACCGGCTCCACTTCGTCACCACCGGGCTTGACCCGGTGGTCTATGCTGAATTTCCGAGGCTGCTACAGCGTCGCATGGTTTGCCGGGTCAAGCCCGGCAACGACGCACTTTCAATTTAAATATATCCATGTTCTCCGCACGTTAGCCAAACGCCGCAAATCATGGCGGCAATGCCACATTTTTTGCGGCTGCCAAGCAAACAAACAGAAAAATAAAAAGCGCGTCGCATCAGAGAGATAACACGCGCCTGGAGATTTTGTTGGTGCTTGGCCGCGCGACGAACTAAGAGACCTCATCCTGCTCGTTCTAAGGGACGTCAACCGGTGACGGCCGATTGATGCGAGCGGGAGCGGTGCCCGGGATGGGGCTCGTAACTCCATTCGCGGGCGGTTCGGAAACTCGCCCGGCCTGCCATGACGCAGGTCTGCCAGGAGCTGGCTGCCCGGGTAGCGCATGTCGTCGCTATCATGAAGCGCGGGACCGGACTGAGCCGAGGATAAAATCTCGGCGAGAACCGCGGTAGAGCGCCGGAAGGCGAGCGCGTCCGCCAAAAGCGGCGCGCGCCGCGACCCCGCCCAGCGGCAACGCTGCGATAGCGCGGAGCGGTCTCTAACTACGCGCCTTTCGGCGCTCCGCCTCCCCTTTGGGTGTTTGGAGGCACTTTTTTCCATGCTGTGCCAATAGCTCGGGCGCAAAAACGCGCCGCGAGAACGGGAACGCTTGCTTGTTCACGGTTCGCGGGAGCGGGAAAGTTATGGCACCCTGCAAGGAACACTGGGGAGGAACCACAATGTCCGACGCCTTGCCGCGAAGCGTGACGCCACAGGCGCTGCCCGTGACCGAGCAAACGATCGCGGCGCGGCTGGAGCGGCTGCCCTATTCGGGCTGGCACATCACCGTCACGGCGATCCTCGGCGTCGCGATCTTCTTTGATTCGTTCGATTCGCTCGCCATCGCCTATGTGCTGCCGGTGCTGGTGCGCGAGTGGCACATCGCGCCGCACAGTATCGGCCTGCTCATCTCCAGCGCGAATTTCGGCCAGGCGCTGGGCGCGCTCACCTTCGGCTGGATCGCCGAGCGCATCGGCCGCGTCAGCACGGCGCGGATCGCGATTGCGATTTTCGCGGTGATGAGTCTCGCCTGCGCGCTGACCAGCAGCTACGACCAGCTCATCGTCTGCCGCTTTCTGCAAGGCATCGGTCTCGGTGGCGAAATCCCGATCGCTTCGACCTATATCAGCGAAATCCTGCGCGCCGACCGCCGCGGCGGGCGCTTCCTGACGTATCAGATCATCTTTCCGGTCGGGCTGTTGATGTCCGGCGTCGCCGGCGCATCGGTGGTGCCGCGGTTCGGCTGGCAATGGATGTTCATCATCGGCGCGCTGCCGGGAATCGTGGCGCTGGTGATGCAGCGCTTCTGCCCGGAATCGCCGCGCTGGCTCGCCTCACAGGGCCGCCTCGACGAGGCCGACCGGATCATGACCGGGATCGAGCGCGCCGTGTCGCACAACGGCGTTCGCCCGTTGCCACCGGTGCCAGACCTGACAGTGCAGCCGCTCGGCAAGGAGACCCGCTGGCAGGAACTGTTCGGCAGCTTCTATCGCTCGCGCACGCTGCTGGTCTGGGTGATCTGGGCGTCGTGCTACATCATCGCCTACGGCCTGCAGGGCTGGATCCCCACCCTCTATCGCGAGGTCTATCACCTGCCGCTGCAGCAGGCGCTCAACTACGCGATCTTCGCTCCGGTCGGCAGCCTGGTCGGCTCGCTGATCTGCGCGTTCCTGATCGACAATACCGGCCGGCGCTACTGGTTCACCGCGGCGTTCTTTCTCACCGCGGCCGGACTGATCTGGCTGTGGGCGTTCGGCGCCGGCACGGCGTTCGGCATGCTGCTCGGTTTCATGTTCTGCTCGGCGTGGCTCGGCTCGATGAACATGACGATCTTCCTCTACACCGCCGAGATCTATCCGACGCGGATGCGGGCGCTCGGCGTGAGCTGGGGCAGCTTCTGGCTGCGCGTCGCCGCCACGGTCGGCCCGCTGATCGTCGGCTTCGTACTGCCGCGCTACGGCATCAGCGGCGTGTTCCTGGCGTTCTCGATTTTCGCCGTCATCGGCTGCATCGCCGCGACCTTCATGATCGAGACGCGCCGGCGCGTGCTGGAAGAAGTCTCGCCGTGAGGCGCGCGCGCTTCAGCGCGCGGTGCGGCGGCGCAACGGCACAACCGCCGCGGCCTGCGCTTTGCGGCTCGCCCGGGCGGCGACTTCGAGCATGAGACCGAGGCTCTCGAAATGCTTGCGAACCACAGCGCGTGCCGCCCGGCCGTCGCGCTTGCGCAGCGCGCGCAGCAGCGCCTTGTGCTGCTCGAGGTGCCGCGGGTCGTAGAAGCTGTTGTGCTTCGGCGAGACGTTGGACAGCCGCGCGCCCTGCGCCTGGTTGAACATCGCGACCAGCAGCGGATTGCGCGCGCCGGCCAGAAACAGGCCGTGGAAATTGTCATGCGCGGCCTTGGCGGCGGCCGCGTCCTTGCGGGCGATGGCGGCTTCGAGCGCCAGCAGGGCGCCCTCCATCTGGCCAAGCTCGGCCATCGACAGCCGCGCGGCGGCAAGCTCGGCGCATTTCTGCGCGATGTGCGAGCGCACGTCGTTGGCGATCGGCGCCGCCTCGATCATCACGCCTTCGTCGAACATGCCTTTGCCGCCGGGCGCCGACGCGGTGACGGTGACGCGCCGCCCGGCCGCCTTCTCCACATAGCCGAGCCCGTGCAGCACGCGCAGCGCCTCGCGCACCGAGTTGCGGCTGACGCCGAGCAGCTCCGCAAGCCGGGTCTCCGTCGGCAGCGCGTCGCCCGGGCCGAGGCTCTCGGCCTCGACCAGCCGGCAGATTTCCTGCGCCGCCTGGGTGATGACGCTGTCGCGCCGGATCGGGGTCGGGTCGTAGGCCATTGTTCAACAATCCTACAGTCGGATATTCATGCAATTTACGCGCCGAAGCCTTGACCGCGCCGCGCTCCGGAGTCAAGTATGCAGATACCTCAGCCGACAGCAGATGCCTCAGCCGACAAAGGAGAACCGCGATGAAGAAACTCGTCCTGGAGACCACCGCGCCGTTCCAAGGCCTGCCCGAACTCGTGGCCTATGACGAAGGCCTGTTCGCCAAGGAGGGCCTCGACATCGAATGGGCCGATCGCGAAGTCGGCGTCGAGAAGAAGGTCCAGGTCAACGTCACCTCGCCCAAGGGCGTCGATCCGTTCGCCAGCCACGGCAAGCTGCTCGAGCAAGGCAAGGCCGACATGTACAACGCCTGCGAATGGGGCAACTACTGCCGCGTCCAGGACACCGACCAGAACAGCCGCCAGCTCGGCCGCCGCGCCATCATCGCCTATTCGGCGCTCGTGGTTCGCCCCGACTCCCCGGTTTACACGCCGCAGCAGATGGCCAACCGGCTGATCGGCCTGCCGTTCTATTTCGGCACGCACTACATCGCGCTGCACATGCTGGAAGGTTTCGTGCCGCGCGAGATGATCAAGGTCTGCCGCGCGCCGAACGGCTCGCGCTATCGGCTCGATGCGCTGATGAAAGGCGAGATCGAAGCCACCACGCTGACCGAGCCGCACATCACGCTCGCCGAGAAGATGGGCTGCCGCACCATCTGCTCGGCCTTCTTCCACGGCACCGAGGTCGCCTCCAACCGGGTCGACGCCGAGACCTACGCGGCGTTCAATCGCGCGGTGCGCGAGGCGGTGAAGCGCATCAACGCCAACAAGAAGGCGTACATGCACTATTTCATCGACTACTACGCCAAGAAGGATCCGGAGATCGCCGCGCTCAAGGTCGACGGATCTGCGCGAGAGCCGGCTCGTGGTCTGCGATCCGGCGCCGATCCCGGCCGACGAGCTGCAGCGCACCTACGACTGGCTCAAGAGCTGGGGCATGCTGGAAGAGACCGCCTCGCCGCTGCAACTGATCAACGCGCAGGTGCAGAACGACGCGCACCGGACCGCGGCGGAGTAGTTCCATTCAACTGCGTCATGCCTGGCCTCGTGCCGGGCGTCCAGCGGCGATCCTCGAAGGATGCGGCCTGGACGGTCGGGCACGTCGCCGTTCGAGGCTCGCTTCGCGGGCACGTCCGGCCATGACGATCACGTTCAGGAATTGTCATCGCATGCGCAACGGACACGCCGACGAGATCGCCAAGCTGATCGAGCCCGGCCGCGTGCATCGGCGCGTCTATACCGATCCCGATCTGTTCGAGCTGGAGATGGAGCGCATCTTCGGCCGCGCCTGGCTGTTTGTCGGTCACACCAGCCAGGTGCCGAATCCGGGCGACTACATCACCACCGAGCTCGGCCGCCAGCCCGTCGTCATGACGCGCCACAGCGACGGCTCGGTGCATGTGCTGCTCAACCGCTGCACCCACCGCGGCGCCAAGGTGGTCAACGACCGCCGCGGCCACGCCCAGCGGCTGACGTGCTGCTATCACGGCTGGTCGTTCGATACCGACGGCAAGCTCGCGACGGTGCCGGTGCCGGAGGGCTGCGGCGCGGGATTCAACAAGGATGCGCTCGGCCTCGCGCGCGCGCCGCGCGTCGGCGAATATCGCGGCTTCGTGTTCGCGAGCCTCGCCGACAGGGGCCCGAGTTTCGAGGATCATATCGGCCCGATGAAGGGCAACATCGACGATCTGGTCGATCGCGCGCCCGACGGCACGCTGTCGCTCGACGCCGGCATGCATCGCTACGTCTATAACGGCAACTGGAAGCTTCAGGTCGAGAACGTGCTCGACTCCTATCACGTGCCGTTCGGCCACGCCTCCACGGTCAACAAACAGGGCGTGCAGTTCGCGCGCCGCGAGGGCGACCAGAAGGGCGCCGCCGTCATCGAGACCGAGAAGAAGCAGACCGCGGCTTCCTGGAAGGACCGCAAGAGCTTCACCGCCGGCAACGGCCACGGCTGGACCAGCAACACCACGCTCGACGAGGGCAAGCGGTCGAGCCCGGTATTCGACGAATACAAGCGCGTGCTGGCCGAGAAGGCCGGCGCCGAGCGGGCGGAGGAAATCCTCACGCCGCGGCTGCACAATTCGCTGATCTATCCGAACATGTCGATCATGGGCTTGAACATCCACGTGCGGGTGATCAAGCCGATCGCGGTCGACCGCACCGAAGTGAACATCTATCCGATCCGGCTTTCGGGTGCGCCGGCGGAGATGAATTTCGCCAACATCCGCCTGCTCAACGTCACCCATTCGGCCGCCTCGTTCGTGCAGACCGACGATCTGGAATCGTTCGTGCGCGCGCAGAAGGGCTTGCAGAGCCATCTGACCGACTGGGTCGATATCTCGCGCGGCCTGGGCGCCGAAGAGCCCGACAGCGCCACCAACGCGACGCGCGGCCTTGCCACGCACGAGATGGTGGTGCGCGCGCAGTACAAAGCCTGGCTCGGCTACATGGACGAGGCGGCGTGATGGCGCTCGCGACACGCAGGCTGGCGCTGGCCGCCGGGATCGACCGCGCGCCGTTCGAGGATTTTCTCATCGACGAGGCGCGCCTGCTCGACGAGCGGCGCTTCCGCGACTGGATGGCGCTGTTCGCCGACGACGGCACCTATTGGGTGCCGGCGGTGCCCGATCAGAAGAGTCCGTTCGATCAGGCCTCGCTGTTCTATGACGACCGCGACCTGATGAAGACGCGGATCGAGCGGCTCGAACATCCGCGCATCCATGTGCAGACGCCGCCGTCGCGCACCGCGCATATCGTCGGCAACGTGGTGATCGAGCATGTCGACGACGGCAAGGGCGAATTCCGCGTCGGCTCGACATTCATCATGGTCGAGTACCGCGACGATGTGCAGCGGCTGTTCGCCGGGCGGCAACGCCATCATCTGCGGCGCCATGGCGACACTTTCCGCATCGTGCAGAAGCGCGTCGATCTGATCAATTGCGATGGCGCGTTCGAGGCCATGGCGGTGCCGATCTGAATTGGCGCGGAGCGCCATTTCGCGCTAGAAGCACCCGCCGGGGTACCGATATCGTGGCGCGAGGAGCAAATGAGCCGTAGAGGCGCACGTTGGTGGCGTGCCTGGCTTGTCGCCGCCGCGTTGTTGTTGAATGCCTGCGCCGGGCATCATCTGGGCCTTGGCGGCGACGGCGACGATGGCGGGATTCACGCCTTCCCCGACAACTACAAGGCCGACATCCTTGCCGCCATGCACGCCTATCTGAACGATCCGAGCGGAATTCGCGACGCGGCCATCGCCCCGCCGGTCCTGAAAGATGTATCCGGCGAAGGCACCCGCTACATCGTCTGCCTGCGCTTCAACGGCAAACGTGACAATGGCGTTTATGCGGGCGAACAGCAGATTGCGGCGGTGTTTCTTGCCGGCCGGTTTGACGACTTCACCGACACGAAAACGGCGCACGAACCCTGCGCCGGCGCGGCCTATGCGCCATTCCCCGAGCTCGAACAGCTCAAGCGCTGACCCTCAGAGTCTTCATTGCTCAGGCGCGCTCCTGGCGGCTGAAATAAACCGACGCGCCGGAGCCCGCGAGGCTTGCGGCGATGATGGCGAAAACGCCGCCAACGCCGGTCGCGGCGGCGACGAGACTTGCGAGGAACGGCACCGCCGCCTGACCGAGCCGGTTGCCGGTGATGCGCAGCGACATCACCGTGCCCATCGCGGCGGGCGATGCGAGATCGACAACGTTGGTCAGGCTCAGTGTCGTGGCGATGCCCAGCGCAAAGCCGAGAAACGTCATCGCCGCGTACATGACCGCCAGATGGATCGGCAAGGCGAAGCAGGCAAAGCCCACCCCGGCGGCCGCCATGGTGATGAGCGTCAATGCCTGCCGCTCGACCAGGCGCAGGATGCGCGTGTAGGACAGGCGCGAGAACAGCGACGCGACCGAGCGCACGGTGAGCAACGCGCCGATGTTGCGCACGTCGATGTTCTGCTCGGTGCCGAGCAGCGGCAGATAGATCGTCAGCAGGTCCATCGACGTGATGGTGATGACGCTGGCGACCAGCACCGCCATCAGCCCGGGCTGGCGCATGAGCGCACGCACCGGCACAACTCCGCTGCTCTTCCGAGTTCGCTCGTGCTTCGGCGCGGGACGGATGATCACGCCCACGATCAGCGAAATGACGGCGACGATGAGCGCGACGGCGAACAGGCGGCCGGTTGCCGGCACGGTCGCCGAGCCGCCCTGCCAGGCGATCAGATAGGGGCCGATGCCCTGACCGATGGCGCTGCCAACCACGTAATTACCGAAGGCGGCATCGCGGCCGCGCGGTCCGGCGCTGCGGATGCACAGCATCTGCTGGCTCGCCATCAGAAACAGATGGCCGACGCCGAACAGGGCGGTGAGGATGAGCAGCCCGGCGAGCGAGTTGGAGAAAAAGCAGAAGCCGGCGCAGACCAGCACGAAGCATGCGGAGCCGAACCACGCGGCTTGTGCATCGTAGCCGCGGTCGAGCAGACGCCCGACCCAGACCGCCAGGAGTGTCGGCGGAATGGCGAAGGTCGCCGAGATCACGCCGAGCCACACCACGGGCAGATCGAGTTCGATCGCCCGATAGGACGTCGTCACGCGAACGATCGCGTAGATCGTTTGCACGGTGGCCGAATACGCCACCAGGGGGATCAGCAAGCGGTAATCGACGTCGTTGGCCTGCCCGCGCGACGCCAGGAATTTGGAGACAGAATTCAACACCGCGCCCCCGCGCCGCATCTTCGCGGACCCAATCCCTCTTTATCACCGATGCGGCGCGGCGAAACCTGCTGCGCACGCATCGTTCCGCTGCGGCGACACTTGCTTTTCGTTCTTTATACGTTCTGGCGTGCCGTCGCGGTCGCGCGGAGGGGCAGAACCGGTCGGCCGTCAGCCGTTGGGCTTCCAGCGCAGGTTGATGACCTCGTTGCCGAGTTCGCGATTCACCGTGATCGCGTGCTGCTGCATTGTCAGTGTCGCCGTCTCGTCGTCGCCGCGCGGACACTGCACGTCGTCAAAGTGCATACCCGAGCGGTTGAGCGTCCGCCCAAACTGCAATTCGACATCATCCATTGACATGGTGGCCAGAAACGGCGGCGAGACAAAAACCTTTCGCTGCGTATGCGAAGGCGCGAGGCAATAACGCCAGTCGGCCGCGTGCGCCAGTTGCGGCAGCACCAGCATCAGCCCGAGTGCAAAGAGCGCGCGCATCGAAAGCATCCCGCTGAACTTCGGTATGTGGAGCGCGTGGCGCTCGCCATGCGAAGGTGCCCGATTCGCCCATCTAAGGGAATCCAAAACCGTATTCGTTGGAACAGCGACGAGGCCGCCGACACCGGTGCCGGATTTCGCCGGGATGCGATCTCGGCTAGGCTGACGTCGGGCAAGAGGGAGGCGGGCCATGCTGTTCGGCGGTTGCGGTTGCGGAACTGGATCGACTTTGTTGTCCGCATACGGCTCGCTGTGTGCCGGTGGCGCCGGATTCGTATCGGCCATGATCAGCGCCATGGCTGCCGCCGCACGAACCTCGGATGCACCGAAACTCGGCCGCACCGTGCCGGAAGTGGACCGCCTCTCGGTGCGCATGATCACCGACAACGTCGTGATTCAATTCGTACCGCAGGAGACACGCCACGGGATCGCCATCGAGCGCCGCACCGGCAGCAACACCACGCCCGACGCCCCGCCGCGCGGCGCCCTCAACGGCGAATGGGGTCTCGCCATGCACGCGCAGTCGCATCGCGGCGACGAGGAGCGCAATGTGCTTGTCGACTTCGGCTATACGCCGGAAGTTCTGCTCAACAATATGTCGATCCTGAAGATCGATCCGGCGACGTTTGACGCGCTCGTGCTCAGTCACGGCCATTATGACCATTTCGGCGGCATGGTCGGCTTTCTGGCAGCCAACAAGACGACGTTGAAGCGAAACCTGCCGTTCTATGTGGGCGGCGAGGACGCATTCTGCATTCGCCGCAACGCCGGCGGACAATTCGGCGCGCTCGACCGCAGGGCGATTTTCGATGCCGAACTCACGCTGATGACGTCCGAAGGCGCGGCCGTTGTCGCTGATCACGCCTTCACCACCGGCCGCATCGGCCAGACGTCGTTCGAGAAGCCGTTGCAGCCGAGCCTGGAGATCGTCGGCATCTTCGACGACGTGGGCTGCTTCCCGGAGAAAATGCCGACGGCGAAGAACACCGGCGGCTACCGGCCAGACGATTTCGACCACGAGATCGGCACTGCCTACATGGTCAAGGGCAAGGGCCTCGTCGTGCTCACGTCATGCAGCCATCGCGGCGTCATCAACACCGTCAAGCAGGCGCAGGCAGCGTCGGGCATCGACAAGGTCCACGCCGTGATCGGCGGCTTTCATATCGTGCCGCCGCTCGGCGACGATTACATCCGCCAGACCATCGATGCTTTCCACGACATCAATCCCGATCTGATCGTCACCGCGCATTGCACCGGCGATCGCTTTTACGATCTCGCGCGCGATGCGTTGGGCGACAAGGTCGTCCACTCAGCGGTCGGCACGCGCTTCGTCTTTTCGAGCTAAAAGCCCGCGACCGTCTCCAGCGTCTTGCCGGCCTGCGCGCTTCGCACGGCGTCGAGCTGCTCCGGCGAATGGCGAAGCTGCCCGACTTCCTTGGCAAATTCCGGCCTGGCGCGCAGTTTTTCGGCCCAGGCGTGAACGTGCGGATGCAGCCGCGCGAACGGATAGCCGGCAAGCGAGAGCCGGTGCGCGTAGATGAACCAGGCGATGTCGAGCACGGAAAGCTCGGCGCCCATCAGATAAGGCTGCTTTGCCAGCGTCCGGTCGAGCCCGTCGAACTCGGCGCGGAATTTTTGCGCCGAGGCGCGCGCCCGCTCATCCGTGAAGCCTTCCTTGGCGGCGCGCTGCCAGAATTCGATCTGAACCTGCTTCTCCGGATCCTTGACGCCCTGCACGGTGCCGGCGCCGTTTTTGATGTAGCTGTCGAGCGCAGCCGCCGGCTTTGGCGGCCCGGGCGGCGCGAACACGAAGCGGAAACTCAAGGTGCGCAGGTCGAGATGCAGATCGTCCTCGTGTCGCAGCAGCGCCGCCACCTCGTTCTCGTGGCCGGCCGGTATCAGCTTCGGTGTCGGGAATTTCTTTTCCAAATACTGGATGATGTCGTTGCTTTCGATGTGCACGGCGCCGTCATCGACCAGGACCGGCACCAAGCCGCGCGGATTGATGCCGAGAAACCACGGCTGCATGTTCTCGTGGCCTGGCAGATCGATCGGATGCGACACCCAGGGAATGTTTTTCAGATTGAGGAAGATGCGCAGCTTCTGCGAGCATGACGAGCCGGCGAAATGCAGGACGTGCACGCCCTTCCAGCCGAGCACCTCGCGGGTTTTGATATCGCTGTCGATCAGTTGAACCATGAAATCTCCTGTAGCCCGGATGAGTGGAGCGAAATCCGGGAACGATATTACAAGGTGAAAGCCACCCCGGATGTCGCTGACGCTCATCCGGGCTACACAGTCTACAAGCGCCTTCTCGGCTTCCTTCCAGCGTTCGGCAGCAGTCGGGCTGCGCCTTGATGTCATCCACATTGGCGAGCTTCACGCGGTCGCGCACCAGCCCTTTGTAGAAATCGGCCTTCGATACCGGCGGCACGTCGGCGATGATGGTCCAGCTCTCGCCGCCGTCGAGGCTCTCGAATACCTGTCCGTCGGTGTCGGCGGCATAGAGCCCGTAACCGGCGCCGTGCACCTCGATGGTGAGCGCGGAAAACAGCGCGCGCTGGCCGTTGGGCAGGCCGCCGAGGAGCCGTTCCCAGGTCTTGCCGGCGTCGCGGCTGCGAAAGATTTTGCCGCGCGCGCGTCCAAGCTCGTACCAATGGATCGGCCAGCCTACGCCCGCCGACATGAACAAGAGATCGGGCTCATCCGGATGCAGCACGACCGCATCCGGATAATTGGCGTCAGACGGCATCTTCATCCGCGCAAAGCTTTTGCCGCCGTCCTCGCTCGCCATCATGCCGACGATGCCGTTGGCGATGATGATGCGGTTCTTGCGGGCCGGATGCACCAGGATGCGATGGATGTCGCACTCGCGCGGGTCGGGATCGACCGGCAGCTCGGTGAAGGTTTTGCCGAAATCGTCCGAGTATTGCAGCGACCCGATCTCGACACCGGCCCACAGCCGGTCGCCGTCAAGCACGATGTCCTTGATGTGACCGATGCGCGGCGGCGGCGGGAACGTCCAGTGCGCGACCGACTTGGCGTTCCGGAATGCCGACAGCTCGCGCCAGCTCTTGCCCTGATCCTCGCTGACGTAAAGATGCGCCGGCAGCGCGCCGGCGAAGACGACTTCGCGGCCCTGCAGGCGACCGGCGCGCGTCGACCAGAATTCGTGATGGGCAAGCCCGTCGTTGACCCAGCTCCACTTTATGCCGCCATCGTCGCTGCGGGCCATGCCGACGCCGCGCGTCGAGGCGAACAGCGTGCCGTCCTCGAGCGCCGTGACGCCGGACACGAACACGCCCTGCAGCGCACGATGCTTCAGCGTCCAGCCGCGGCTCGAATTCGCCAGCAGCGCGACGCCGTCCACGGTGCCGACGACGATCGTGTCGGAGGCGGTCTTGCCGCGTTGAATATTGTCGCCGCCGTTTGACAAGAGAATCATGTGCCGATCGCGCTTGTTGGTCTGTTCGACCAGCATAGCGCGCGCGGATGCTTCACGACAACAGCGGCACAGCGCGCTCGAGGCACCGTGCCACTCCGGTACAGGCGGCTCCGTCGTCTATCGGTTGGGAACGCAGGCGTGCACGTTCCAGCCGAGGTGGTAGCCATACGGGCAGCCGGAGTGCCGGCCGTAGTTGGACACGCACGTGCCGTAGTAATTGCGGTGCAGGCCATGCCCGCAATTATCCCAGGCGAGCGCGTTGGTGGAGAACACTGCCGCCAGCATGGCGGAGGCGGACAAGATGCCCAGCAGCTTTCGCATGATCGACTCCTTCTTCGGGTTTCGACGGCCCGGCCGTCATGCGTATTGGTAGTGAGCATGGCTGCCACGGTTCATGCGCCGGGTTGTCTGAATTGCCGTCCGGCGTATAGTGGTTCCATCGCCATCCCCTCCAACCCGAAGAAAGCATCATGGCCCGCATCTCCTATATCGAGGAAAAAGCTCATCCTGAACTCGCCGAACTGATCGGCAAGGTCCGCTCCGGACGGCGCGGCACGCTGATCAATGTCTACAAGCTTTTGCTGCACGCGCCGCCGCTCGCCGAAGTCATGGCTCAATATCGTCAGCGCCGCACGCTACAAGACCGAGCTTGACGGCCGGTTGCGCGAGATCGCCATCATCCGCGTCGCCTATCTCAACCGCACCGACATATGTGGTGAAGCAGCATGTCCCGGAGCTGTCGGTGCCGGAGGGCCTGCCCGTCGAGCAAAGCCAGGCGCTGGCCAACTGGCAGGACAGCAAGTTCTTCACCCCGCGCGAACGCGCCGCGCTTGCCTACGCGGACGCCATGACGCGCGACATCGCCGTGCCCGACGCGGTGTTCGACGGGCTGCGGGCGCACTTTTCCGAACGGCAGATCGTCGAGCTGACCGTGCTGATCGGCATCTACAACATGCACACCCGCGTGTTCATGGCGCTCGGCATCGATCCCGAACCGCACCACAAGTGACGCCGACGATCCCACCGCTCGTCCCCGCGCAAGCGGGGACCCAGTCTTCACGCAACCCGCTGGATTCCCGCTTTCGCGGGAACAAGCGGAAGGAACAAATATGCCCAATCTGATTGTCGTCGAGGACGACCGCTTCCTGCGCGTCGTGCAAGTCGTACTCGACCCGAATGTCAGCGACGAACGCGTCGCCGCCTATACGGACTTTTTTGCTCATGACGAGCCGAATTTTGCCGGCTGGTGCGACAAAGTACGGCGGCAGGCCAGTCAGCTCTACCCGGCCGAGGTGCGGATGGTCGAAACCCAGGAGGAGTTGCGCGCGAACCTCGCGAACGCGTGCGCCCTGATTGTCGAAGGTCTGTCCGTCGGCGCCGAGGAGATCGCCGCGGCGCCGAACCTCAAGGCCGTACAGAAATACGGCGTCGACCTGCGCCGCATCGACCAGGCGGCCTGCGCCAAGCGCGGCGTCGCGGTGCTGACCCTGCGCCGCCGCGCCAATATTGCCTGCGCCGAACTTGCGCTCACGCTGGTGCTGGTGCTGGCGCGGCGCGTCAACGAATTGGCCGGCCGCATCAGCGTCAAGACGCTCGCCGATCTCGGCTATCACTATCAGCCGTTCGACCGCCGCCATACGCCGAACTCGAATTGGGGCCGCGTGCCCGGGCTGAAAATTCTCTACGGTTCGACGGTCGGCATCATCGGGCTCGGCGAGATCGGCCGCGAGTTCGCGCAACGCGCCGCAGCCTTCGGCATGCGCATCCTCTATACGCAGCGGCGGCAGGCGCCGGCCGAGATCGAACGACAATATCAGGCGACTTACCGGCCGATGGCGCAGTTGCTCGCCGAGAGCGACTGGGTGCTGCCGTTCGTGCCGAGCGTGCCGGAGACCGCAAACCTCATCGGCCGCGCCGAACTGGCGCAGATGCGGCCGGGCGCGCGGCTGGTCAATATCTCGCGCGCCAGCGTGGTCGATCGCGCGGCGCTGCTCGAGGCGCTGAAATCCGGCCACCTCGGCGGCTTCGGCCTCGATCCGCTCTACGAAAGCCCGGGCCGCGACGATGACGAACTGTTGGCGTTTCCCAATGTCGTCATGACCCCGCACATCGCCGCGCAGCCGCGTTTCAACGCGCTCGACGATCTGGAAGAGATGATCACAGGCCTGGCGCGCGCGACCAGCTAGGGCGTGTATTCATGAACGCCATCGGTCTCGATGTCCGCTTCTGGAAATAGCCAATATGCTGCCGGACATTGCCGCAACGGCGATAATGACCCATCTCGGCATGGACTGGAACGGAAATTTGACCAACGAGGAGGCTCACGGGCTGTGTGGTTGCAAGCTGCGAGATTAAGGACGGTGATTCCGGCTCCTGGAAGCAATTCCTCTTTTGCAAGGTCTGAAGTCCATCGCTTTGGCGTGGTCAAGCGGCGTCCGTGTCGAAACCAGCATCGGTAACGATAGCGCTCGTTTCTTGGCTCAACTTTTCAATGATTGGCTCGGGCGTACTTCTAGCGGCACCGTATTGAAGAATAGTTCTTGATCGCGCTGCAATTTGGGCGCCTAGTGCTTGGGGGATGTCTGGATTTAGTCACGAATTAAGTTGTTGAGACCGGGTACGGCAACCGGCTTAATTGCGAGACTGTGGTGGACCCGCCCCCTTCGTTCGGCACAGTTTCAGACGCCACACTTCGAGTTTTGTCGGAGAATGGTGAACTTGTCTTCTGCAGAGGATGGCGCAGCGCCGAAAGCGACGGCAACCACACGCTGGCCATATTCCCAGCTTCAGCGCAACCTAGTCCCGCGACGCTCGACCGTCTGAACTCACGAATACTCGCTTAAGGGTGAACTTGACGGCACATGGGCGGTACGGCCGCTCGCGCTTGTTCGAGATCGTGGTCGGAGTGTATTGGTCCTCGAGGACCCGGGCGGCGAGTTGCTCAGCAGCCTCCTCAGCACGCCGATCGCGGTGGGGACTTTCCTGCGTCTCGCCGTAGGCATTACGGCGGCCCTTGGCGAGATGCACCAGCGCGGCCTCATCCATAAGGACATCAAGCCTGCCAATATTCTAGTGAGCGCGACCAATGGTGAGGCCTGGCTTGCAGGCTTCGGAATTGCATCGCGTCTCCCGCGCGAGCGTCAACCACTCGATCCTCCCGAGATCATCGCCGGGACGCTGGCTTATATGGCACCGGAGCAGACCGGACGAATAAATCGCTCCGTCAATTCACGCAGCGACCTCTACTCGCTCGGCGTAACATTTTATGAGATGCTCACTGGGACTCTTCCTTTCACGGCTTCTGATCCGATGGAATGGGTGCACTGCCACATTGCGAGGCAGGCTCATGAACCCAGTGAACGGGCGAGTGGAATTCCGCAGGCGCTTTCATCGATCGTGATGAAGCTTCTCGCGAAGACTGGCGAGGAGCGTTATCAAACTGCAGTGGGTGTCGAGGCAGACCTGCGGCGGTGCCTGAGCGAGTGGCAGTCGCACGATCGCATTAATCCATTTCCGCTGGGTGCGCACGACGCCCCGGACCGATTACTGATCGTCGAACAGCTTTACGGGCGGGAGCCTGAGATCGCCACCCTGCTCGCGTCCTTTGATCGGGTCGTAGCGCACGGCACAGCGGAGCTTGTGCTCGTGTCCGGCTACTCCGGCGTCGGCAAATCCTCGGTGGTCAACGAGCTGCATAAGGTACTTGTGCAGCCGCGCGGACTTTTCGCGGCGGGCAAGTTCGATCAGTACAAGCGCGACATCCCTTATGCGACCCTCGCACAGGCCTTCCAAACCCTGATCCGTCAAATCCTCGTCAAGAACGAAGCGGAAGTGGAGCAGTGGCGGCGTGCCCTGGTAGAGGCGCTCGGGGCGCACGGACAACTGATGGTCGAGCTCGTTCCCGAATTGGTGTCAATTATCGGGAAACAGCCATCCGTTCCCGACCTGCCGCCGCAAGAAACGCAGAACCAATTCAAGTTGGTGTTTCGGCAATTCCTTGGCGCGTTCGCCAAACCTGAGCATCCACTCGCGCTTTTTCTTGATGATCTGCAATGGTTGGATGTCGCCACGCTCGACCTCATCGAACATCTGGTCACACACGCGGAGGTGAAGCACCTGCTGCTGGTCGGCGCTTATCGGGACAACGAGGTCGATCGGGCTCATCCCCTTTTGGGAAAGCTGGAGTCGATCAAGGCGGCCGAAACGACGGTGGTTGAGATCGTGCTGGCGCCGCTTGGACCCGATGACGTCGGACGGCTCGCCGGCAATGCTCTCCATTGCGACGTCGAACGGGCGCGGCCTTTGGCCCAACTCGTTCACGAGAGGACAGGCGGCAATCCATTCTTTGCTATCCAGTTCCTCACGGAGTTAGCCGAAGAACGATTGCTGGCATTTGAGCCTGCGATTCCGGGCTGGCAGTGGGACCTCAATCGCATCCGCGCCAAGAACTACACCGGCAACGTGGTGGACCTTATGGCCGGAAGGCTCAGGCGGCTGTCCGCGCCCACCCAGGAGGCCTTGAAGCAGTTCGCCTGTCTGGGTAATGCCGCCGAAACCTTCATTTTGGTCTTGGTTCACGGCGAAACGGTGCACACCGCATTCCGGGAGGCGGTGCACGCCGGGCTCGTCGTCCAACAGGAGCGCGCCTATAAATTCCTGCATGACCGCATCCAGCAGGCGGCGTATTCGCTCATTCCAGACGGGCATCGCGCCGACGTTCATTTGCGCATTGGCCGGACGCTCCTGGCAAATATTACAGCGGACCAGTTCGCCGAGCATCTGTTCGATGTAGCGAACCAGCTCAATCAGGGCGCTGCGCGTCTGACTGATCGTGACGAGAAAGCGGCGGTGGCGGCCATTGACCTGCGTGCCGGACGAAAGGCCAAAAGCGTCGGCGGCCTATGCATCCGCGCTTGCATATTTCTCAGCTGGATTAACGCTATTAGACGAAAGCGATTGGGCCAGCCGATACGAGTTGACGTTCAACTTATGGCTCGAATCCGCGGAGTGCGAGCTTTTGACAGGCGCATTGGACAGAGCCGCGCAACTGATTGAGAAGTTGCTGTCGTGCGCCGCATCTAAAGTTGATGAGGCCGCTACCTACTGCCTGAAAGTCCGACTCCATTTCATGAGGTCGGATTACCGGCGGGCTGCTGAGATCGCGCTTATCTCCCTGCGCCGGTTGGGGATCGACATTCCAGCGCGTCCCACCCACGAACAGGTCCAGGCCGAATACGAGACGCTCTGGAAAGCCCTCGATGGGCGCCCGATAGAGAGCCTGATTGAGCTGCCGCTGATGATCGATCCCGAACTTCAGGCCGCCATGCAGATCTTCGCGGTCATCTTGGTACCCGCTTATTCCAGCGACATCCGTTTGTATTGCGTGCTGGTGTCCCGCATGGTGCAGATCAGCTTACGACACGGGACTAGCGACGCCTCCGCATACGCTTTCGTCACTTGGGGATTCATACTCGGAGCTATATTTCATCGTTACGAGGACGGTTATCGCTTCGCCAAGCTTGCATGCGATCTAGTCGTCAAGCATTCCCTCGTCACTAGTCAGGCAATGGTTTACGTCATTTCGGGAGTAGTTGCGTTCTGGACGCATCCAATCTCGGCGGCGATCGATTTCGAGCGGAAGGGGCTTCGGGCGGCGATTGAGACGGGTGAACCGGCCATCGCTTGCCTCGCGATGTGGCATAATCTTCAATTTCTTTTGTTGCGGAACGATCCACTCGACGTGATACGGCGCGAAGCGGATCTCGCGTTGGATTTCGCCCGGGAAGCCAGGTTCGATGATGCCCTGACCCGCCTCGAAAGCCATCGTCGTTTCATCGCGACAATGCAGGGGCGGACCGCGACCTTCTCCACTTTTAGCGACGCTCATTTCGAGGAGGCAACGTTCGAATCGCGGCTGATCGGAATCCGGATGACTACGCTGACCTGCGGATATTGGGTCATCAAACTAAAAGCCCGATTCTTATCGGGGGACTACGGGGACGCTCTGGCGGCAGCTGAAAAAGCGAAGGCGCTCCTCCCGGACGTAGCAGGTCAGACCGTGCTGCCAGACTATTTCTATTACGCCGCACTAACAGTGTCGGCGCTATATGGGACGGCGGCGGCTGATCGGCAGCAGGCATGGAGCGCACTTCTGACAGAATGCAGCGAACAACTACGCGAGTGGACCGAAAGCAATCCGCCGACATACGGTGACCGGCACGCACTGGTGTGTGCTGAGATCGCTCGTCTCGATGGGCGGCAAGCCGACGCCATGCGCCTCTACGAGCAAGCCATTCACTCGGCCCGCGAAAACGGCTTCGTCCAGAACGAAGGCGTGGCTTATGAGATGGCCGCCCGATTCTATATATCACACGGCTTCGATGAATTCGCCGACACCTATTTGCGCAAGGCGAGGAGCTGTTATCTTCGCTGGGGCGCTGACGGAAAGGTCGTCCAGCTCGAACAGCTTTATCCGCATTTGGCCGCCTCCGAAGCGCAACGTCCTGAGGGTGCCGAGGTCTCCGCAGTCCAGAATCTGGACGCCGTAAGCGTCGTCAAAGCCTCTCAGGCCGTGTCCAGCGAAATCGAGCTGCCCAAGTTGATTGAGCGGTTGATGACGATCGCCATCGAGAACGCGGGCGCAGACCGGGGCATTCTAATTCTACCCTCAGGAGATGACTACCAGATCCAGGCCGAAGCGCGCGCGACTGGCGATCAGATTGAAGTCACCATGCGGCAGAAGCCGGTAACCCGGATCACCTGTCCAGAATCCATCATCCGCTATGTCATTCGGGTACAGGAAAGCGTGATCCTCGACAACGCCACCAAGCCAAATCTTTTCTCCGGGGACGACTATCTGCACGACCGGCAATCGAAGTCGATCCTCTGCCTTCCCCTTATAAAGCAAGCGCAATTGACCGGCATTCTCCTGCTGGAAAATACGTTAACATCTCACGCGTTCACGGCCGATCGCATCGCTGTGCTGGAACTGTTGGCGGCACAGGCAGCGATCTCGCTGGAGAACACGCGCCTTTATAACGATCTCCGCGAACGAGAGACAAAGGTCAGGCGCCTTGTTGACTCTAATATTATCGGGGTTCTGATTGGGAATCTTGATGGCCACGTTCAGGAGGCCAATCAAGCGTTTCTCGAGATCGTCGGCTATGACCGAGGGGACCTCGCAGCGGGTCGGTTGCGCAGAACCGAGTTAACGCCGGCGGAATGGCATGATCGGGACACACGGGCGATAGCTGAACTGAGGACGACCGGAACCGCGCGGCCATACGAGAAGGAGTACTTCCGGAAAGACCGCACTCGTGTGCCCGTGCTGATTGGAGGAGCAAGGTTCGACGAACAAGGCGGCACGGTCATTTTCATCGTCGACCTGAGCGAGCGCAAGCGAGCTGAGGCAGAGCTCGCTCACGCGAACCGTGTCGCGATTATGGGACAACTCACGGCCTCCATTGCCCACGAAGTCAACCAACCTCTCGCTGCTCTGCGAACGAACGCCGAGACTGCTAAGCGCTGGCTCGTCCGTCAGCCGCCGAATTTGGAAAAGGCCGAACAGCTAATTGATCATATTGTCAACGACGGAAAGCGTGCCACCGATATTGTAAGCCGGATTCGCGATCTCTCTAAAAAAGCGCCAATGCGGAAGGAAAGCGTGGAGGTCAACGAGGCAATCTTGGACGTTATGGGCATGACACGTGCTGCAATGTCGGAGAATAACGTCTTGGCAAAGGTGGAGCTAGCAAAGGAGCTGTCACCTATTTCGGGTGACAGAGTCCAATTGCAACAGGTAATCCTGAACTTGATCATGAACGCCATCGAAGCGATGAGCGCAGCGAGTGATGGGTCGCGCGAACTATTGATCAGCACCGCCAGGACTGGCGCGGACGCAATACTCGTAAAGGTGAGCAATTCAGGGCCAGGACTGCCACCAATAAACCCCGAGAGAATCTTCGAAGCTTTCTACACGACTAAGGCCAGCGGTCTGGGGATGGGTTTGTCGATATGTCGCACGATCGTAGAGGCGCACGGTGGCTGGCTTTGGGCAGAGCCCAATATACCGAGCGGCGCAGTCTTTTGCTTAACGCTGCCGCTCATTGAGCCTGACCGGGAGCCGCTACTAGTCAGCGGGCTTAATGCTTGATTGAGATGAATTGGCCGGAGTTCAATTGCGTAATTGAAGTTTGCGGGCGTGAACTACCTTCAGAGGTAAATCATGAAAACCCGGGCAAATGCCGGCAGAGTGGCGATGGCGTGTCTCATCGGCACAGCGATCGAGTGGTACGACTTCGTCATTTACGGCACCGCGAGTGCGATTTTCTTGCCGAAGCTTTTCTTCCCTTCAGTCGACACGGCGGCCGCGACCTTGCTGTCATTCTCCACTTTCGCGCTCGCCTTCATCGTGAGACCGTTCGCCGGCCTGATCTTCGGACACTTTGGCGATCGGATAGGCCGAAAGGCGTTGCTGGTAGCCACCATCGTTCTGATGGGCACGGCGACAACGGCTGTCGGTCTCTTGCCTACCTACGCGTCGATTGGCGTGGCAGCACCGCTGCTCCTCGTATTGCTGCGCATTCTTCAGGGCATTTCGATTGGCGGCGAGTATGGCGGCGCCGTCCTGATGGCTGTTGAGCACTCCAAGTCCGGCAGGCTCGGCTATTACGGCAGCTGGGTTCAAATGGGCGCGCCAGCCGGTGTTATTTTGGCAAACGCCGTCTTTCTGATTATCGCGCAACTACCCGAAAGCACGCTACTCAGCTGGGGATGGCGGATCCCATTTCTGCTCGGCAGCGTACTGCTCGCGGTCGGACTCGTAATTCGGCTCCGCGTCTCGGAGTCTCCCCGGTTCGAGGAGGTGAAGCAACAGGGCGCTATCGAGAAAGCTCCCGCAATCATCGTATTACGTGAGTACCCCGGTCGTGTGCTGCTCACGGCGGCTGCGTATGTCGGCACTGGCGTCGTGTTTTACGGAACGAGCATTTTCGGGGTGACTTCCGGAAATCAGCAAACTCGGTTTCAGCAGATCGGAAGTCTTGTCTTTCGTATTGATTGGCCAAATCCTGGTATTCTTTGCGATGCCGGCTTTTGCGGCACTTTCTGATAAAATTGGTCACAAGACGGTCTTCCTAATTTCGCAAGTGGGAATGGCTATTGTTATATTTCCATGGCTTTGGCTTTACGGCACGGGTAGTTATATCTGGGGGCTGGTCGCGTTCTTGCTGCTGTATCTGCCGTATTCGGCGAGTTACGGCACGATGGCGACCTTCTTCGCTGAGATTTATGAAACCCGGATCGGATATTCAGGACTGTCCCTCGGCTATCAGCTCGGCGCCGTTTTTGGCGGTAGCGTTGCCCCCATCATCGCGCTTTGGCTGTTGAACCGGACTGGGACGATAACCGCCGTGGCCTATTACATGATCGGCGCGATCGCGCTATCGCTGCTCTGTGCGTCGCTGCTCACCAGCGCGACTGCGTTCAAGGCCGCCGCCACCAGGGCCGCCTCACTGGGCGGCAGATGACCAGGTAATTTTGCCGCAGGCGGCAGCAATCGATTTCAGTCACACACGCGTCTCTGGGCCAACATGGGCACAGCGGTCCTTTTCGTCTGATGCGCGGCACAGCATCGCGCGAGCTCCAAGCATGTCAGCTGCTGGCACAAAGCGGACACACCGTGGTCACCCGGCGATGTCCGCTTTAGGGGCAAAGCCGACATGGCGAATTCATGAGCACGCGCCTTACGTCACCGCGACCGGCGCCAGCGCCTCGATGTCGGTGACGACGTCGATCACCGCCGGCCGTCCCGCGGCGAGCGCCTGCGCCAGAGCGGCGGGAAATGCGGAGGCGTGCTCGACGCGGATGCCGAGCGCGCCCATGTCTTCGGCGATGCGGGCGAAATTGACCTTGCTGAAGGTCCACAACCGGCGCGCCTCGTCGGTCTGCTGGCCGCCATAGACGCGATCGAAGCCGCGCTTTGATTGATTGCCGCCGCCGTTGTTGTTGACGACGGTGACGGCGTTGATGCCCCAGCGCGCCGCGGTTTCGATCTCGGCGATGTGGTACCAGAAGCCGGCATCGCCGGTGAAAGTCACGACCGGCCGCTCCGGGCTCGCGCATTTGGCGCCGAGCCCGGCCGGAAACGCCCAGCCGAGATGGCCGGCGCTGCGCATATAGCTCTGCCGCGGGCTTTTCAGATCGAACATGCCGCCCATCCACATGCCGGCATGACCGGTGTCGACCACCACGATGGCATCGTCGGGCACGTGCTGCGACAATTCATGGCACAGCCGCTCCGGCCGGATCGGCACCGCATCGGATTCAAGCGCAGCTTTGTATTTGCTGCGCCATTCGCCGGCGATCTTCTGCGCCTCCGCGACCCACGCCTTGCGCCGGTCGGCGCTGCCGCGATCCGCCATTTTCAACATCGCCGCGAGCGTCACCTTGGCGTCGCCGTTGACCGCGGCCTCGAACGGATAATTGCGGCCGATCGCTTCCGGATCGATGTTGATCTGCACGGTCGGCGTGCCGATCTTCGGCACCGCCCAGAAATGCGTGGTCATGCCGCCGGTCTCGGTGCCGATGAAACAAACGAGATCGGCGGCGTTGACGACGCGGTTGGCGCTCTCGCGCGAATAGGTGCCGGCGACGCCGACCGAAAGCGGATGACTGGCGGGGATCGAATCCTTGCCGTTGAGCGAGGTCGCGACCGGAATCTGCAGCGCCTCGGCGAGCGCGACCAGTTCGGCCTGCGCGCCCGAGGCGCGCACGCCGCCGCCGGCGACAATCACCGGCCGCGCCGCGCCTTCGAGAATCTTGCAGCGCCGCGCGCACGCTCGCTTCGTCCGGCTGCGGCCGAAACGCCGGCGCGCGCGCGAACAGCGGCTCGACGAGCGGCTCCATCTCCGCCTCCTCGGCGTCGATCTGGCCTTCGTTGCCGCGGAACTGCAGATGCACCGGCCCGGGCGTACCGCTCGTCGCGGCGCGAAAGGCCTGTCGCACCATGTCGGGAAATCGCGCCACGTCGTCGACCGTGGCGTTGAACTTGGTGACCGGCTCGAACGCCGGCACGTCGTCGACCTCCTGATAGACTTGGCGGAACTTGGTCTTCGGCTCGCGCCCGCCCGTCATGGCGATCACCGGCGAATGGGCGAGCCAGGCGTCGCGCAGACCGGCCGCGAGATTGAGCGCGCCGATCACCTGCGCCATGCAAATGCCCGGCTTGCCCGAGGCGCGCGCATAACCGTCCGCCATGTAGGCGGCGGCCTTTTCGCCGTGCACATGCAGGCGCTTGATGCCGGTCTCGCGCTTTTCCATCTCCGCATAGGTCGAGCGCAGCACGGCCGGCACATGAAACACGTGGGTGACGCCGTAGCCCTTGAGCATGTCGGCGAGGCATTGCGCCCCGGTCATTTTCCGGTTGTGTCCGATTTGCATGGGTTTCCCCTGACGACTTTTCCCGGGCGCAGCGCAGCACGAGTGATGCGCTGCAGAACCCGGATCGTTACGCGCTCTGGGTTTTTTACTTTTAATCCTTGAACACCGCGACCGCGCGCACCGGCGAGCCGGTGCCTTCGCGCCATTTCAGCGGCAGGCAGATGAACTGGAATTCGCCCTGCCCGAGCAGCGACTCGAGATTGCACAGGCTTTCCAGGTGCGTGATGTCGAGTTCGAGGCACGCCTTGTGCACCAGCGAGTTGACCTTGCCTTCCGGGCCCGGCCGCATCGAGTCGATGCCGAAATGCACCACGCCCTGCTGCGCCAGCCATTCGGTGGCCGCGACATTGACGCCGGGATTGTCGGTCGCATAGGCCGCTTTCGGAAATGTGCGTTCGTGATGGCCGGTGCAGAGCAGCACCGTGCCCTTCTTCGGCACCGGCACGCCCGCCTTCTTCACCGCGGCTTCCAGATCGGACGGCGTGATTTCGGCGCGCGGCGCGATGTGACGGAGGTCGATGCAGATGCCCTGCACGATGCAATTTTCCAGCGGATACTCGTTGATCGGCGTACCGCTCTTGCCGAAATGCCGCGGCGCGTCGATGTGGGTGCCGCCGTGATCGGGCATCGAGAAATACATCACGCTGTTGCCCTGAACGTTGCCGGATTCGGCGAACGCCTCTTCGTGGGTCTTCCAGATGCCGTGAATTATGGGCGGCTGCCCCGGATAGGACGGCGTGCGGTGGTACAGTTCCCGGCTCAGATCGACGATCCGCATTGCAATTTCCTCCCTTGCCGTACGGGCGTGGGGCGCACACTATCCGCGCGCTGCAGCGGCGACAACGCCACTCAACACCCCAAGCCGGAGCCCACATGAAGACCTCGACAGACCGCATTCTGACCACCCACACCGGCAGCCTGCCGCGGCCGAAGCCGCTGATCGACCTGATCCTGCGCCGCGAGAAGGACGACACGATCACCGCTGCAGATGCTGGAGGCCGAGGTCACCAAGGCGACCGACGACATTGTCGCCAAGCAGGTCGCCGCCGGCATCGACGTGGTCAGCGACGGCGAAATGTCGAAGCCGTCCTACACGATGTATATCCGCCATCGCGTCACCGGCATCGCCCCCGATCCACGCGCCTCCGAGAAAGGGCGCGACATCATGATCGGCCGCGATCTGTTGGCGCATCCGGATTTCGGCGCCAGCCGCCGCACGTTTTCCGACGTGCCGTTTCCCGGCTGCATCGGCGATCTGCGCTACAAGGACCGCACCGAACTTGACCGCGATCTGGCGCGGCTCAAAGCCGCCGTGGCGAAGGCGCAGCCGACCGAAGCATTCGTCACCGCGCCGTCGCCCGGAATCCTGACGCGCTTCATCATCAACCTGCATTATCCGACCGAGCAGGCCTACGTCGATGCGCTGGCCGAAGTCCTGAAAGTCGAGTACCGCGCCATCGTCGAAGCCGGCTTCGTGCTGCAGATCGACTGCCCGGACCTCGGCTCCTGCCGCAACAATCAGTATCGCGACCTGACCGACGACGAATTCCGCAACAAGATCGCCGAGCGCAATATCGCAGCCCTCAATGGCGCGATCGAAGGGCTCCCGGCGGATCGCATCCGCCTGCACATCTGTTGGGGCAACTACGAAGGGCCGCACGACCACGACCTGCCGGTGACCAAGATCATCGACATCGCCTTCAAGGCGCGCGTGCAGGCGTTCAGCATCGAGGCCGCCAATCCGCGTCACGATCACGAATGGGAGGATCTCAAGTCGGTGAAGATTCCCGACGACAAGATCCTCATTCCGGGCGTCATCGATTCGACGACGAATTTCGTCGAGCACCCGCGCCTTGTCGCGCAACGTATCGGCCGCTACGCGACGGTGGTCGACCGCGAACGGCTGATCGCCGGCGTCGATTGCGGCTTCGGCACTGCGGTGCGCGCCGAGCCGATCGTCGCCGACTCGATTGTGTGGGCGAAACTGCGCGCGCTCTCGGACGGCGCCGCGATTGCGAGCAAACAGTTGTGGGGATCGAAGGCGGCGTAGGCCCTCCGCTTCGTCATTGCGAGGAGCGTTAGCGACGAAGCAATCCAGCCCGGCAGCGCAGAACTGGATTGCTTCGCTTCGCTCGCAATGACGAGTCTATTTCGGTTTGAGGCCGGCGAACTTCACCACTTTTCCCCATTTCTCGGTTTCGGTCACGATGAACTTGCTGAAATCGGCGGGCGACATTGCCATTTCGGTGACGCCCACAGCGGTCAACCGCTCCTTGAATGTGGCGTCGGCCTGAATGGCCTTGACCGTGCTTGCGACCTTGTCGACGACATTCTGCGGCATGTTCTTCGGCCCGACGATGCCGTTCCAGCCGCTCGCTGCGAAGCCCGGCACCGTCTCCCCGACCGTCGGCACATCCGGCAATTGCTCGAGCCGCGTCGCTGTCGTGATCGCGAGCGCGCGCAGCTTGCCGGTCTTGAAGTGGCCGATGCTGGATGAGATGCCGCCGAAGGCGGCCAAAATTTGGCCACCGAGCAGATCGGTCACCATCTGGTTCTCGCCGAAATAAGGCACGTGCACGGTCTTGATGCCGGCCATCATGTTCAGAAGATCGACGCACAAATAGGGCGGCGTCCCGGCCGATGGCGAGCCCATGCTGATCGACCCCGGTTTCGCCTTCGCGGCGGCGATCAGCTCGGCCACGGTTTTCGGCGCAAACGATGGATTGGACTCGAGCACCAGCGGAATGCTGTTGACCGTGGTGATCGCCGTGGTGTCGCGTGCGAAGTCGTAGGGCAGATTCGCAAACAGCGTGGTGTTGACGACATTCGAGGACGCCGCGAAGAACAGCGTGTAGCCATCGGGCGCCGCATTGATGACGGCCTGGGCGCCCAGATTGCCACCGGCGCCCGGCTTGTTCTCGACCACGACGGTCTGGCCGAGTTGCTGTCCCAGCCATTGCGCGGTCAGCCGCGCGACGATGTCGACTTGGCCGCCGGCCGGGAAACCGACCAGAAGGCGTACGGGATGCGCCGGATAGGCTTGCGCACGCGCGAGCCGCGGCGACAACGAAAGCGCCGCAGATGCGACAGTCCATTGCAAAAATTTTCGGCGTCGAATTCTCATCGCGTTTCCCCAATTGTCATTTTTGCCGCGTTTGCGCGTGGACCCATTGTGCCAAACCGTTACAATGGACGGAAGCGTGAGCGGCTTGCGCCGCTGTGTCGCGGATGCTTGAGGGGGCGATGCCGTTCGGCAAGGCAACCGGCTGTGCAACAGGCCTCCGCCGAGCGGCGATTGCGGCGGGCGCCGCGCTCCTGACAGTTGCCTCCACTTTTGCGTGGATGGGCGCGGTCGCCGCGCAGACTCCCGAAGACCCGCAAGCCCTTGCCCGACAGGCAATCCAGCGGCTCGATCTGCAAACCGACCTGTTGCGGCAGCCGGAGCCATTCCAGCTCGATCTCAACCTGCCGCCCGAGACCCTATGGCTCATCGTCATCGCCGGCGTGGGCATGCTGCTTTACATCTTCCGCGACATGATCCCGATGTTTCGGATCAGCCGCGGTGCCGATTGGACCGGAGATGAGAGCGGCACCGCGGAAACCGGCCAGCCCGCCGCCGGCATGGCGCTCGGCGCCGCCGACGAACTCGCGGCGCAGGGCCGCTATGTCGAGGCCATGCACGTGCTGCTCTTGCAGGCGCTCGCCGAAATCCGGGTGCGGTTGAACGAACAGTTTGCCGATTCGCTGACCAGCCGCGAAATCCTGCGCAGCAAACAATTGTCGGATGACCTGCGCCACCCGCTGCGCGACGTCGTCAATCGCGTCGAGTGGACCTATTTCGGCGAGCATCCCGCCGAGCAGAACGACTACCTTGCCTGCCGAACGAGCTTCGCCGCGCTCGCACGCTGCCTGTACGGGAGCGCGGCGGCATGAACGGCGAATCGATCTTTTCCAAACGGCTGCTGATTGCCTGGATCGTCGCCGCAGCGCTGACGTTCGCCGTCTCGCTGTTTTTCATGGGCAACAAGGACCAGGGCGACACCGTCGGGCCAGGCGCATTTTCGCGTTCGGCCATCGGCTATGCGGGTATTGCCGATGTCCTGCAAAAACTCGGCACCGACGTGGTCAAGAGCCGTTATGATTCGCTCGGCAAGCTGACACCGGGCAGCGTTATGGTGATCGCCGAGCCGCGCCCGAGTCCCGCGACCGAGCGGACCATCAGGACGCTGCTCAAGGCCGATACCGTTCTGCTCGTGCTACCGAAATGGACCGGCGAACCGAGCAAGCGCAAGTCGAGCTGGCTTGGCGAAGCGGCCCTGTTGTCGCGCGCCGACGCCGCCTGGGTGCTGCATTTGGTGGCGCCGCGCGCGGACGTGGTCCGGGCCGACGAGGCGTCCTGGACGACAAACACGCTCGCCGTCCCGCCCACCCTGCAAACGCCGATACAGCTCATCAGCGGCGGCGGGTTGCGGCCACTCATCGGCGGCAAGGACGGCGTGCTGCTCGGCGAGGTTTCGCAGGGCAACGGCGAATTCCTGCTTTTGTCCGATCCGCTAAAGCCGCTGCAGCGAGGCGCCACTGTTTCGCACAAACACACCATCTGGGTGCTGTCCGATCCGGACATCCTGTCCAATCACGGCTTCGCCGCGGCGGACAACGCGGCGCTTGCCGTGGCGATGTTCAAGCATCTGCTCGCCGGCTCCGGGCGGGTCGTATTCGACGAAACGCTGCATGGCTTCACCAGTGAACCGGCCGGTCCGCTTTTGCTGCTGTTCCGTTTTCCATTCATCGTCGCAACCATCCAGGGCGCGCTCGCGATTGCGCTCTTGCTGTGGGCGACGCTTGGACGTTTCGGCGCGCCGCAGCCGGCGCCGCCACCGATGAGCGCCGGCCGCCTCGGACTGCTGCAAAACATCGCCAAGCTGGTCGAATTCACCGGGCATCACGAAGTCATGATTCGGCGGTACGTGTTCGAGACCGTGCGCGACGTCGCGCGACAGCTTCACGCACCGCGCGGGCTCTCGACGCCGGCGCTGGTTTCCTGGCTGCAGCGGGTCGGAGCGGCGCGCGGCATTACCACCGATTGCGGCGCACTGATCAGCGAAACAGAAGCGCTCGCCGACGGCCGGCGCCGCAGCGCCGCGTCGCTGGTGCGGCTGGCGCGGGACATTCACCGATGGCGGGGGGAGATCGTCGATGGACGTGCAAGACATCCGCGTAATCGCTGACGGCATTCGCGGCGAAGTGCGCAAGGCGGTCGTCGGCCAGGACGAGGTGATCGACCTGATGCTGACCAGTCTGCTGGTCGGCGGCCATATTCTGCTTGAGGGGGTGCCGGGGACCGCCAAAACGCTGATCACCCGCGCATTCGCCGCAAGCCTGGCGCTGCAATTCGGCCGCATCCAGTTCACGCCCGATCTGATGCCCGGCGATGTGCTGGGCACAAACCTGTTCAATTTCCAGACGAACTCCTTTGTTCTCACCAAAGGGCCGATCTTCACCCAGCTCCTGCTGGCCGACGAGATCAATCGCACGCCGCCGAAGACGCAAGCCGCGCTGTTGCAGGCCATGAACGAACGCGTAGTCACCATCGACGGCAAGGATTATGCGCTCGGCGATGACTTCATGGTGGTCGCGACACAAAATCCCATCGAACAGCAAGGCACCTATCCGCTACCCGAGGCGCAGCTCGACCGCTTTCTGTTCAAGCTCCTCATCGATCATCCGAGCCGCGACGAAGAGCGCGAGATCGTGCGGCGGCACGGCCATCGCTCGGCGATGCCGCGCCTGGAGGATTTCGACATCAAGGCCATCGCGGAAAGTTCCGCGCTGGCGAAAGCGCGCCTCGCCGTCACCAATATCCGCCTCACCGAACCGCTGATCGACTACATCGTCGACGTGGTGCGAGCGACCCGGGCGCATTCTTCGCTCGAAGTCGGCGCATCGACCCGCGCCGCCAACATGCTGGCGGCGGCGGTGCGCGCCTACGCCGTGCTGCAGGGGCGCGATTTCGTCATTCCGGACGACATCAAGATTCTCGCCCTGCCGGTGCTCCGTCATCGTCTCACCATCGCACCGAGCGCCGAGATCGAAGGCCTGACCGCCGACCGGATCCTGCGCGAGGTGCTCGACCAGACACCGGCGCCGCGATGATCCGGCCGACGCTTCGTTTGCTTCTGATCTTTGCGGCCGGAATTCCGCTGGCGCTGCTGATCGTCGTTTACAAATCCGGCCTGTGGGCGCTGGCGTTCGACTATGCACTGCTTGTGCTGATCGTCGGCGCCAGCGATCTCGCGCTCGCCTGCTCCGTGGCGTCGTCTGGCCGTCAAAATTTCGGCCCCTGGCCGGCTCTATATCGGCGAGCAAGGCGCGACGACGCTGACGATTTCCACCGGCGGATTTCGACGCGCGATCCGCTTCGAGGCGATCTCTGAACAGCAGGGCGATGTCGAGCCGTCCGAAATTGTTTCCGCTACCGCTGCTCCAGGCGGCGACGGCCGCATCACGCTTCCGATAATTCCGCGACGCCGCGGCCGCGTGCATGTCGATCAAATCTGGCTGCGTTGGCGTGGCCCGCTGTCGCTTGTGGAATTCATCCGCCGCATTCCCGTGGACCGGACCATCGAAGTCGTGCCGAACGTGCGCGGCGTACACGGCACGGCGTTGCAGTTTTTCGTCCAGGAAGCGATCTACGGCATCAAGGCCCAGATCCAGAAAGGCGAAGGCGCCGAGTTCGAGGCGCTGCGCGAATACTCGCCCGGACAGGACAACCGCTTCATCGACTGGAAGCACTCGGCGCGCCACCGCAGGCTTTTGTCCAAGGAGTTTCGCACCGAGCGCAACCACCAGGTCGTGATGGCATTCGACACCGGCTATCTCATGCTCGAACCGGTCGACGGCATGGCGCGTCTCGACCATGCCATCAATGCCGGACTGGTGCTGGCCTGGGTATCGCTGCAAGGCGGCGATCTCGTCGGCACCTATGGGTTCGACGCCCGCGTCCGCCAATTCATGGCGCCGGTGCGCGGCATTGCCGGCTTCTCCCGGCTGCAGCGCGCGACCGCGGAGCTCGACTACCACCATCAGGAAACCAACTTCACCCTCGGCCTCGCCGAGCTCAACACCCGCCTCAAGCGCCGCGCGCTCGTCATTCTGTTCACCGATTTCGTCGACACCATCACCGCCGAACTGTTGATCGAGAGCATGCAGCGCGTCGCCAACCGGCATCTCGTGGTGTTCGTCACGCAGCGCGGCTCGCTGTTGCAGCGCGCGGTCGATGCGACCCCAGAACGCTTCGCCGATGTGGCGCAGGCGGTGATCGCCCACGACTTCCTGCGCGAGCGCAGCATCGTGTTCGAGCGCCTCGAGCGGCTCGGCATCCAATGTCTCGATGTGCCGAGCCGGGGACTGCCGGTTGCGCTGATCAACCGTTATCTGCTCATCAAGCAACGCGGGTTGATATGACACAAGCCGCCGACTTGATCGACGAAGCGAGAATTGCAGGACGGAGCGCGCCGACCGCCGGCCCCAAAGGCGAACTCGTGCTCAAAAGCAGCGAGTTTCGCAAAGGCCGCGAGGAAGGCTGGCGCGAACTGGAAAAGCTCGTCGGGCGGGTGGAGCGGCGGGGCGTGCGCTCGCTCACGCTCGACGAATTGCAGCAGCTGCCGGTGCTCTATCGCGCGGCCTTGTCATCGCTGTCGGTGGCGCGAACCATCGCGCTCGACCGCAATCTCCTGCTCTATCTCGAGAACCTCGCGCTGCGCGCCTACTTGGCTGTGTACGGACCGCGCATTGGCGCCATCGAGGGGCTGCGCGCGTTTTTTGTTTATGACCTGCCGGCCGCGGTGCGCGCGGCACGCTGGCATATCCTCATCGTGACCATCGCGCTGCTGCTCGGCGTTGCGGCGGGCTTTATCCTGACCGTTCAGGACGAAGCCTGGATGACGGCGTTCGTGCCGGCCGAGTTGGCCGGCGGGCGCGGCCCCTCCGTCTCCGCGGCCGACCTGCGCAGCAAGGAACTGTTTGCGCCCTGGCCGGGCGCCGCCGAGGCCTTCGGCATTTTTGCCAATGTGCTGTTCAGCCACAATACGCTGGTGGGCCTGCTCTCGTTCGGTCTCGGCCTCGCCGCCGGTATTCCGACGCTGCTGCTGACCGCCTATCAGGGTCTCACGCTGGGCGCGTTTCTCGCGCTTCATTACGACCGCGGCCTGGCCGTCGATTTCCTCGGCTGGATATCGATCCACGGCACCACCGAGATCGGTGCGCTCATCCTGCTGTCCGCCGGCGGCCTGGTCATCGCCGACAAGATCCTGTTTCCCGGCCGCTACACGCGTATCGAAAATCTGGCGCTGCATGGCCGGCAGGCGGCCATGATGGGCGTCGGCGGCGTGCTGATGCTGTTTGTGGCGGGCATCCTCGAAGGCGGCTTTCGCCAGCTCGTGCAGAGCACGCCGCTGCGCTTCGCGATCGGGCTCGGCATCGGCGCGCTGTGGCTCGTCTATTACAGCCGTTGCGGCCGCCGGGAACCAAAATGACGACCGCACAGGATACACCGCGCGGTCCGCCTCCTCTGCCATCGGCGCTACGTGAGCGCGCCTCGCAGTTATTCGGCGACTTGCGCCGCCAGCGGCGCGAGATCGTCACGCCCGAGGGCGTACCGGTCACCGTGGAGATCGCCGATTACGGTGAACGCCTCGCCGCCTTCAGCATCGATTTCGCGATCTGGAGCCTGCTCACCATCCTGGTTTATCTGCCGATATTTCTGGTCATCGGCAGGATCGGCGGCAGCCTGATCGCCATCTCGATCGCGCTGTTCATCGGCTTCGTGGTCCGCAACCTCTATTTCATCTATTTCGAACTGGCGTGGCAGGGCTCCACGCCGGGCAAGCGTGTGATCGGTCTGCGCGTGATCGACCGCCGTGGTGGCCCGCTGCTGCCGTCGGCGGTGATTGCGCGCAACCTCACCCGCGAAGTCGAGATGTTCATCCCGTTGGGCGTGCTGCTGGAGGGCGGCCGATCCGCTGGCGGCGCCATCGACTGGAGTCAGCTCTCGACCGCCGTGTGGCTCCTGTTCTTTGCCGCGCTGCCGGCGATCAATCGCGATCGCATGCGCGGCGGCGATCTGATTGCAGGCACGATGGTCATCGCGTTGCCGCGCCGGGCGCTGTCGGGCGATCTGGTCGAGCGCGCGATGCAGTTCACGTTCACGCCGCAGCAGCTGCAGGCTTACGGCGCCTTTGAGTTGCAGGTTCTCGAAGAGCTGCTGCGACGGCCGCCGAGCGCCGAGACCACGCAGGTGCTCGACGAAGTCTGCGACAAGATCTGCCGCAAGATCGGCTGGACCGATCCGGTGCCGCGCAACGCGGTGACGACCTTTCTGCGCGATTTCTACACCGCCGAGCGCGCCTATCTCGAGCGCGAGCAGCTGTTCGGCAAGGCTCGGGCAGACAAATACGCGCAACCTTCCGCGCCGCCGTGAACCCGATTAGTCGAAGACCGATGCGATGCGATCGGTATCGACGCCTTCCTTGACGACGCGAAGATCGTGATACGCAACAACGACCATGATGGCGTTGAACGCTCCCGCGAGCGCGCCCCAGACGAGCTTCAGCAGGCCGCCCACAATGGGGCCGGTGGCGTAGCCGATGCCCCCCAGCATGCCGCCGCCAACCGCTGTAACGAGCATGATGACGAGCCAGAGTCCAAACACCTTCCAGCGATGACCCTTTGTCAGAGGCCGAACTGCGCCCGAGGCTTTTTGCCGGGCCAAGCCGTTCGACGATGCAAACCGGCATCGCAACAAACAGCATGGACATGACGATGAAAGCCGGGAAGACGAGGAGAATGGCGGCGAGCGCGGTGAGAAGTCCCACCAGAAGCGCCACGCCAATAACGGGAAAGAACCGGGCTAACCCAACCTTCAGCGACGCAATCATGTCGACCGGCCGGCCACGCATGTCCTCGAACGCAGCGAACAGCACGATGGCCTGGCTGAGCGCGCTCAGAACGAGCGACAAAATGGCGCCAATGAATATCATTGCGATCACGCGGCCCTGCGGCACACCCGTCTGATCCCTTTCAAGGAACAGAAGGTTCGGCAGATACGCAATCGCCGTGACCACGCAGAACGGCAGCAGGTTGCGCGACAATACTGCGAAGGTTCGATTCAGGATCTGACCGACGAGAAACTCGCTTTCGGCGTACTGCGCGACCGGCGTCGGTTGGACAGGCAGCGGTGGTGGAACGTGTGTCATAGGAGCCCCCTGACGCTTTTGCCAAAGCGTTGCCGCTGGATTTTAACACGGCGCCGCGCGCCCTCAAGTTGCTACCGGCTTTACATTACACAACGTTGAACCACCGGCATTCCGCTGCCGGCTGATCCGGGCTAGGCTGAGATGCGCAGGGTCAGTGTGGAGCACTACGGGTGAAGGTCGCGGTCATCAATATCGGAGCCATCGTCTCGGGCGATTGGCATGCGCCGATTGCGGCAGGCGATACGATCGTCAGCGACGGCGAACACATTGCGCTGGTCGGCTCGGCGCCTGCCGCCGCCATCGAGAGCGCCGATGTCGTCATCGATGCCGGCGGCATGACCGCGATCCCCGGCCTGATCGACTCGCACGTCCACGTCACGTTCGGCGATTACACGCCGCGCCAGCGCACGGTCGGGTTTCTCGAGAGTTATATCCACGGCGGCACCACGACGGTGATCTCGGCCTCGGAGGTGCACGTGCCGGGGCGGCCGAGCGATCCTGAAGGCGTCAAGGCGCTGGCGCTGGCGGCGCAGCGTTGCTTCGCCGCGTACCGGCCCGGCGGCATGCGCGTGCTCGCCGGTTCGGTCATCCTCGAACCGGGCCTCAAAGCCGCCGACTTCGTCGAGCTCGCCGTCAACGGCGTCCGCCTCGCCAAGGCGGGCTTCGGCGCCGTGAAGATCGCCCTTACGACTACGTGCCGCTGGTCCGCGATGCGAAGGCGGCCGGCCTGATCACGACCTGCCACACCGGCGGCGCTTCCATTCCGGGCTCTGGCGCGATCACCGGCGACCATCTGTTGGCGATGCAGCCGCATGTGTCGTTTCACATCAACGGCGGCCCGACGGCGATGCCCGACCGCGACTTCGAGCGCGTCATCAAGGAAAGCGACATCGCGCTCCAGGTGTGCACCGCGGGCAACCTGCGCACGACGCTGCTCTGCGCGCGCCTCGCCGAGCAGCATGGCGCGTTCGACCGCTTCATCATCGGCACCGATACGCCGACCGGCTCCGGCATCATGCCGCTCGGCATGCTGTACACCATCGCGCATTGTGCGAGCCTCACCGACATGCCGGCGGAAAAATTCATCTGCGCCGCGACGGGCAGCAATGCGCGCGTCTATGGACTCGATTCCGGTCTGCTGGCGCCCGGAAGCGCCGCCGACATCGTCGCTGATCGACGCGCCGGATGGCGGCACGCAGGCGACGGCGCTTGACGCCATCAAGCACGGCGACATCGCGGCCATCGGCGGCGTCATCACGGCCGGCGTGCCGCGCTTCGTCGGTCGCAGCCGCAATACGCCGCCGACCACGCGCAAGGCCCGCGTCGCGCGCTCGGCGGTGATGCAGGATTTTTCGGCGGCAGCGCATTAGGCGAGAGTGGATCATGGACGAGCGAGTTGCCGTGAAGAAAAACATCCGTCTGGCCGCGGCCGCAAAGTATCTGGCCAACAACAACCGCGACGGTCTGATCGCGGCCAGCAACGGGCTCAATAATTTTTTGGAGTCGAACGCGGTCTACGTGCTCTCCGGCGTTCGTCCGATGGGCGAGAGCGCCGTGGTGGTGGATCGCGACGGGCGGTCCACGCTGATCGTGACGCCGGCCTGGGACGCCGAACGCGCCGCGTCGCTGTCATGGACCGACAACACCATCGCGACTGACGATCTCACCGCGGCGCTGGCGAGCGCAATTGGTGAGCACCGCATCGCCGTGTCGCGCAGCCTGTCGGTCGGCCTGTCCTTTCTGGGCTCGGGTGTTGTGGCCCGCATCGAGGCGGCGCTCGGCGCCCTGCCACAAGCAGCGGACGAACTCGCCCGCGACTTGGCACGGATACGCACTGCCGAGGAACTGAAAGCGGCGGAACACGCCACCTGGATCGCCGAACGCGGCTACGAGCGGCTGCTCGAATGCGCACGCCCTGGCATGCGCGAATATGAGCTCGCGGCCGAGCTTTATTGTTTCACCAAGAAACTCGGCGCCGAAGACAACTTTCTGCTGATGAGCGCCTCGCAGCATAATCTGGCGGTGCGCGCCGCGGGCGAGCGCATTCTCGACGTCGGCGATATCATCCTGTCGGAGATCACGCCCTGCTACCACGGCCAGTTCGCGCAGATTTGCCGCACCACGGTGATCGGCGAGCCGCGTCCGGTGGTGCGCGACAAATACGCCATCCTGCAGGATGCCATGCAGGCCGGCTTGGAAGCAGGCCGCGCCGGCACGACCGTCGCCGACGTGACGCGCGCCATCAATTCGGTGATCGCAGCAGCCGGCTACGGCGATTACTGCCGGCCGCCCTATATGCGCGTGCGCGGCCACGGCCTCGGCATCACCTCGGACCGCCCGGGCGACATCGTCGACAGCAACGAACGCGTGCTGGAAACCGGCATGGTGTTTGTCATGCACCCCAACCAGTATATTCCGGAAAGCGGTTATCTGATGTGCGGCGAGCCCGTCGTGGTCATGGAAAACGGCTGCCGCGCGCTGTCGGCGCAAATGGCGCAACTCGATGTGATCCCGGTCTGAGGCCCTGCCATGCGTACCATGCAGCCTTCAGTGACGATCGGCTCGTACACCTGGGCGCAGGATCGCCTACCGTCCGATGAATTCGAATTGCGTCTTGCCGACTTGCGCGCCGCGATGGAGCAAAACTCCTGGCCGGCGATGCTTGTTTATGGCGACGTGCGCGATCACGCAGCGCTCGCCTATCTGAGCAACTTCATTCCGCGCGTGCGCTGGGGCATGGCGCTGCTGCCGAAGAGCGGCGACCCGCGCCTTCTGTGCGCGATGAGCACGCGCGATCTGCCGGCGATGCGCGGCCTGACCTGGATCGCGGACGTGCGCTCCGGCATGGGTCCCGAATGGGTGAAAGCCTTCGATCCGTGGTGCGAGCAGCTGAAAGCCGATCAACCGCGTCGAACTCGGCACGCTCGGTTTCGATCTGATGGCGCCGGTTCTGCTCGAGGCGGTGCGTCGCAGTCTCGGCGAGCATTTCACACTCAAGCGCGCCGACGACATCTTGACGGTTCCGCCCGAGCGCAAGCGGCCGCGCGAACTGACGATGCTGCGCGCGTCGTGCAAGCTGGTTGAGACAGCGGCAAGGACGTTTGTTGAAAGCTGGCGCGACAACGGCGAGCCGGAGACGGCCGCGCTCGACGCCGAGCGCCTGGCACGCTCGCTTGCGGCACAGGATGTCCGCACGCTGGTCAGTCTCGATCGGGGCCGCACGCTCATTCCCTACGCGGGCCGGTTCGAGAAAATTGCCGGGCCGCTGGTCGGCTACCTGGCCGTCAAGTTCGGCGGCTACTGGGCTGATGTGTTCGTCACCGCCGAGGAGAATCCCTCAACCGGCGGCACGCCACGCCGCGGCCGCGCTCGACGCTCTTGTTGCTGCGATGAGGCCGGGAGCCCGCGCGGGCGACCTTTTCGGCGTGGCAAGTGAAGCGCTGGCGCCCTACTCGCCTCATCCGGTGCTGGGAGGCAGTGCCGGTCACGGCATCGGCCTGTCGCTCGACGAGCCGCCGGAGTTTCGCGCCGACTCACAAACTCAATTGGTCGAGGGCGGTGTCTATTCGCTGCACGCCGGCATTGCCGACGCCGAAGCTGGCAACGCCATTATGTCGGCGATCGTGCGCAACACAGCGAGTGGCGCCGAAGTGCTGCTCCGCTCGCCCGCCGTCATTCCGGGGCCGAGCGGAGCGAGGAGCCCGGAATCCATATCCCCGGCGCTCAAAGAAGATTGACCGCGTTCGTTACGTCCGCACTGTGACTATGGATTCCGGACCCGCGGACTTCGTCCGCATCCCGGAATGACGGGCCTCACTCCGGCTTGAAATTCATCGCCACGCCGTTGATGCAGTAGCGCAGATGCGTCGGCGGCGGGCCGTCCTCGAAGACGTGGCCGAGGTGGCTGCCGCAACGGCTGCAATGCACTTCGGTCCGGCTCATGAAATAGCTGTTGTCGGTCGAGGTTTCGGTCGCGCCCGGCTCCGGATCGTTGAAGCTCGGCCAGCCGGTGCCGCTTTCGAATTTCTTCTTCGAGGCGAACAGCTTCTGCTCGCAGCCGGCGCAATAGAACGTGCCGGCGCGCTTCTCGTAATTGAGCGCGCAGCTGCCGGGCCGCTCGGTGCCATGCTCGCGCATGATGTGGAACTGTTCGGGCGTGAGGATCTTGCGCCACTCCGCCTCGGTATGGGTCACGGGATATTGCTTGGTATCCGTCGCGGTGCTCATGATTGTGCTGCCGGGTCAGAATGATGGTACGTACCCAAACGTAATCGATAGGGGGCAAAGCGCAACCCGGAACGGCATCACGGCCCGTTCACGTCTGCGCAAGTCGGATTTCACGGTGAGGAACTGATGTTTGAAAAACCGAGCATTGCGGACCTGCGGCAGGCGGCGCACGCCCTCGGCATGCATCCGAGCGACGACTATCTGCGGGCGGCCGAGGAAATCGCCGGGACGCTGTCGCAGGCCTATGCGGCGCTCGACGCCATGCCGGACGAATTGCCGCCGGTGAAATACCCGCAACGGTCGTTTCATCGTCCCCAGGGCGACGAGAACCGCTACGGCGCCTGGTATGTAAAAACATCGATCAAGGGCAAGCCGGGCGGCAAGCTTGCCGGACGGCGCATCGCGCTCAAGGACAACGTCTGCCTCGCCGGCGTGCCGATGATGATCGGCGCCAACGTGCTCGAAGGCTATGTACCCGATGTCGACGCCACTATCGTCGAACGCATCCTCGATGCCGGCGGCGAAATCGCCGGCAAGGCGGTGTGCGAATATTATTGCGTGTCCGGCGGCAGCCACACCTCATCGACCGGCCCGGTGCAGAATCCCCGCAAGCCGGGCTACACCACCGGCGGCTCCTCGTCAGGCAGCGCCGCGCTCGTCGCCGCGGGCGACGTCGACATGGCGATCGGCGGCGATCAGGCCGGCTCGATCCGCATTCCGGCAAGCTATTGCGGCATTGTCGGGCTGAAGCCGACCTTCGGTCTCGTGCCCTATACCGGCATCGCGCCGCTGGAGATGACCATCGACGCCTGCGGGCCGATGACCATGAATGTCCGCGACAATGCGTTGTTGCTGGAAGTCATCGCCGGACCGGACGGCATCGACTCACGCCAGCGCGGTGTGCCGACCGGCGAATACACCAATGGGCTCGAAGCCGGCATCAAGGGCTTGCGCATCGGAGTGGTCAAGGAAGGCTTCGGCCACGCCAATTCCGAGCCGGACGTCGACGCCCGCGTGCGCGATGCCGCGAAGCGCTTCACCGGCCTCGGCGCTACGGTCGAGGACATCTCGCTGCCCGAGCATCTCCAGGGTCTGGCCGTCTGGGCCGCGATCCGCGGCGACGCGGCGTGCATCACGCTTCTGGAAATGAATGGCGCCGGCATCAACCACGAAGGTCTTTACGTGACCAGCCTGATGAACAAGACGATGGGCTGGCGCGACCGCGCTGACGATTTTGCCGACACGATCAAGATCGCTTCGATCTTCAGCAAGTACACGGTCTCCCGCTACGGCGGCTATTACTACGGCAAGGCGCAGAACATCCGCAGGCGGCTGCGCGCCGCGTACAATCGCGCGCTCGCCGCCCATGACCTGTTGTTGATGCCGACAGCGCCCATCAAGGCGACGCCGATTCCGGCGAAGGGCGCCTCGCCGCAGGAAATTACGCGGCGCAGCTGGGAGGCGACCCGGAATACTTGTCCGTTCAACGTCTCCGGTCATCCGGCCATCAGCATCCCGTGCGGCATGGAGGACGGCCGCCCGATCGGCGTGATGCTGGTCGGGCGCCCCTACGACGAGAGCACGATCTACCGTGCGGCCGCGGCGTTCGAGCGCGCCGGCGACTGGACGACGTTCTGATCGCATGAGTTCGCACGCCTCGACCAGCACAGCAGCCGGCCGGCGGCGCGGCAGCGCAGTTGCCCTCACGATTGTTGCCGCAGAGCTTGCGGCGGTCTTCCTCGGCGCCATTTTGCCGACGCCGCTTTATCCGCTTTACAGAGAGGCGTTCGGATTCTCCGGCGTGATGCTCACGCTGATCTACGCGGTGTACGTGCTGGGGAATCTGATGGCGCTGTTGTTCTTCGGCCGTTTGTCGGACCAGATCGGGCGCCGCAAGGTGAGCCTGCCGGCGATCGGCGTCGCCATCCTCAGCGCGATCGTGTTCGCGGCGGCCTCGAGTACGCCGTGGCTGTTTGCCGGGCGGGCGCTGAGCGGTTTTGCTACCGGCCTCGTGTCCGGCACGGCCACGGCCTGGGTCGCGGAGCTCTACACCGGTTCGAAGCGCGGCGCCGCCGCCAGAATCGCCGCGGCCGCCAACTTCTTCGGCAATGCCGCTGGACCGCTGCTAAGCGGGCTGCTGGCCCAACTGGCGCCGTCACCTCTGCGGCTGCCGTTTTACGTCTATCTCGTGGTGCTGTTCGCAGTCGGCGCCGCGATCCTGATCCCGCCCGAAACGGTGAAAAATCCGAGAGCCTGGCGCGACGTGGAGCTGAGACCGCGGCTCGGCGTGCCGCCAAACATCCGGCTGCCGTTCATTTCACCGGCCGTTGCCGGCTTCTGCACGTTCTCCCTGATCGGCTTCTATTCGGCACTGATCCCCAACGTGCTGGGCGACAGCCTGCATCTGCACGCGCCCATCGTGGCGGGTGCGGTCGTCTTTGCGCTGTTCGGCATTGCGGCCATCACGGTGCTGTCGACCGGAAGGCTCGGCAGCCAGGCGACCATGTTTGGCGCGCTGGCGGTGCTGTTGCCGAGCGTGTGGCTCCTGGTCGGCGCCGAACTCTTCAAATCGCTGCCGATGTTGCTGCTCGCCGCGGCGGTCGGCGGCATCGCCGCCGGCCTCGGCTATCGCGGCAGTCTGGAAGTCATCAACCGCATCGCACCGCCGGACCGGCGCAGCGAGATCGTCTCCACCTATCTGATTGCGCTGTTTGCCGGCAATTCGCTGCCGGTGATCGGCGTCGGCGTCCTGGCAACGGTAACTGATGTGCGCGTCGCCCATGTCACGTTCGCCGCCGTCATCAGCGCACTGGCCGCAATAGCGGCACTGACCGGGATCAAATACGCGCCGTCGAACTGAAGCACGATCATTGCGGTTCGACGCCAAGCTCCTTGCCGATGGCGCGCCAGTTATCCTGCTCGCGGCGGATCGTCTGTGCGGTACTTTCGGGTGTACCGCCGCCGCCGGTGGCAAGCCCCAGCGTCAGCAGTCTCTTCTGCACCGCCGGGTCGGCGAGATAGCGATCGATCTCGTGGTTGAGCCGTGCGACCTTGTCCTTTGAGGTGCCCGCAGGCGCCACGATGGCAAAGAAGCCGTCGATCACCAGGCCGGGCAGAGTCTCGCTGAGCGACGGCAGGTCCGGCAAGCCCGGAAAACGTTTGCCCGACGTGATCGCGAGGCGGCGCACCGCGCCCGATTGCACCACGCCATTGGCGGCGATGATCGAACTCATCATCACCTGGTTAAGTCCAGCGGCGATATCCTGCGACGCCTGCGCGGCCGAGCGATACGGCACCTCGACCATGCCGAGCCCGCTGCGTTTGTTGAACAGCTTGGCACCGAAGGCGGCGGCACCCGCGGTATTGTCGAACGCGATCGAGAGCTTGCCCGGATTGGCTTTGCCGTAATCGATCAAGGCCCTGACGCTCGAAATCGGCAACTTGGCGTTCACCGACAGCATCTGCGGCGCCAGATCGCAGACCAGCGCCACCGCGGTGAAATCCCGCGTCGGATCGTACGGCAGTTTCTTGAACGAGATCAGATTGATCGCCATGCCCGAGGAGTTGGTGAAAAGGAGCGTGTAGCCGTCGGATGCGGCGTGTGCCGCGGTCTCGTGCCCCAGGATCCCGGAGGCGCCCGGAATGTTCTCGACGAACACCGTCTGGCCCAGCGTGCGCGAGACACCATCGGCAAGGAGCCGCGCCATGACATCGGTGGCGGCGCCCGCACCGGTGGGCACGATGAGCTTGATCGGCCGGCTCGGCCAGCTGTCCGCCTTCGCGGCGCCCGCCAACGCGACGATGGCGCAACACAGTACAATGCTGAAAAGCCGTTTCATCGCCCCTCGCCTTCATTCCCGGCTTCCACACGCACTGTATACTGGTGGACAGGATGGACAAGCGACCGAGCGTGGCAACGCGCACCGGAGTTGCGGTACGCAGCAGTCAGATACGCGCCGGATCAATTGAGGGAATCGACATGAGCGAGACGCAGCCAGCCGCCGATCCGCGCGTTGCCGATTTGCTGCACGCCGGCCGCATTCGCGTCGCGCTGTATGTCCCGCAATATCACAAGGACCCGGTGACAGGCGCGCTGAGCGGCTGGCCGATCGATCTTGTCGCCGTACTCGGTGAACGTATCGGCGTGCAAGGTGTGCTCGGTCGAGCATCCAAATCCCGCCGATGCGCTCGACAGCATCGTTGCAGGGACCTGCGATGCCGGCATCATCGGTATCGAAGCCGAGCGCGCCACCAAGCTCGATTACACGGCGGCGCTCGTCGAAGCGGACTACACGCTGCTGGCGCCGGCACGCTCGCCGTACCAAACTCTCGCGGACGCCGACCGGCCGGGGGTGCGGATCGCCGCCGTACGCCATCACGCCTCGACGATCGCGCTCGCCAAGATCATCAAGCACGCGACGCTGGTCTACGCCGACACGCCCGCAGCCACCTACGCAATATTCCAAGGCGGGGGCGCCGATCTGTTTGCTTCGCTGCACGAGGTGCTGCGCCACTATGCGGAGCGGCTGCCTGGTTCGCGATTGTTCGCCGGACGCTACGGATTCAATCCAATCGGCATGGCGGTCGCCAAGGGTCACGCGGCGCGCCTCGCTTATCTCAGCACCTTTGTCGAAGACGCCAAAGCCTCGGGGCTGGTGCAGCGCGCCATCGACCGCGCCTCCTGGCGCGGCATCCGTGTCGCGCCGCCATGCCCATGAGCGCATTGAGCCGCCCCAAGTTGGCTTGGACGAAAACTGCTGTAAGCTCGCGCTGACGCAAAGAAATCCAGCCGCCATGAGGGATCGACCGCGATGTTTTATGAACCCGACAAAGACAATCACGGCTTGCCGTACAACCCTTACAAGTCGATCGTCGTACCGCGGCCGATCGGCTGGATTTCAACCGTCAGCCATGATGGCATCGTCAATCTCGCCCCATACAGCCAATTCAACAACCTCGCCTACGATCCGCCCTACGTGATGTTCTCGGCAAGTTCGTTTCCCGAAAGCGGCCGCCGCAAGGACAGCGCCAAGAACGCCGCCGACACCGGCGAGTTCGTGGTCAACATGGCGACCTATGAGTTGCGCGAGGCCGTCAACATCACCTCCCAGTTCGTGCCGCCGGATGTCGACGAGGCGAAGCTCGCCGGTCTTGAGATGATCCCGTCGCGACTGGTGCGCGCTCCGCGCGTCAAAGAATCACCGGTGCATCTGGAATGCAAATTCCACTGCGCGGTGGCGCTGCCGGCGCGCGTGCACGACCAGGTCCATCACGTGGTGATCGGCCGCGTCGTCGGCGTGCACATCCGCGACGATGCGCTCACCGCCGACGGCAAGCTCGATGTGGTGAAGATCCGCCCGCTCGCGCGCCTCGGCTACCACGATTATGCCAGTGTGGAATTGTCCTTCACGATGCATCCGGGCGGGCCGCTCGGCGACGCGCGCAACGCCGGCCTGGAAGGCCGCCCGATCCGGAAGGAGAAGGTAAGCTGAGTTCTGCGAGCTGGATTCTGTCAGCTGAGGACAACGCAATTTGTCACTTGCCTGGTGCGCCGAGCGTCACGCCGTTCACCGTGACGCCGTACATCGAGAACTTGCTGTCGTGGAATTCCTTTCGCGTCGCGGCGACCGAACCGACAAAACGCGGATCCTGCGGACGTTCGTGGCTGTCGATGTATTGCGCAACGTCCCAGGCCTGCTGCGCCGAAAGCGTGCCGGCGCCGCCGAGCGGCATGTTTGCCTTGGCGAAATTGGCAAGCGCGTCGATGTTGCCCATGCCGGCGCCCCAGTTGTACGAATTGGTGCCCCACAGTGCCGGGAAGACAGTCGCGCCGCGTACATATTGGCCAGCGCCGCCAGTGCCGTGGCAAAGCGCGCACTGCGCCTTGTAGACCGCTTCACCCCGCGCGTAGTCAGGTGGCGAGGCCGGCGCCGGCAGCTTCGGATAGCCGCGGCCGGCAAGTTCGGCCCCCGTTGGCGCACCCGTTGCAAGCCAATAGGAATAAGCTTCCAGCGCCACCATGATCGGGGCGTCGGCAGGCACCACCTTTCCATTTTCACTAAAGCGGAAGCAGTCCTGCAGGCGCATGACGTAGTCGTTGACCCTCTTGTTCTTCGATCGATACTCCGGATAGGCGGGATAGGCCGCCCAGAGCGGACTCGAATTAGCAATCGAGCCCCCGCCGAGATGGCAGTTGGTGCAATTGAGTTTGGCGCCAATCACGTCGCTCGCATATGTGGTGGTGTAGCGGAACACTTTCTCGCCAAGTCTCACCGCATCGCCGAGCGGGCCACTCGGCATCGCGCTTTCAGGTGGCGGCGTGAACGGGATCGGCTTCGGGGCGGTCTCTTGAGCATCCGCAAGGGAGGCAAGTGCGCCGAACGCACTGAACGCCGCGATCAAGGTCACGACAGCGCGCGAAAAAGTGTTCATTTGCGCAACTCCGTGGCGCCGGGTTTCGGCAAGGTCGGCGGGTTCGGCGAAAGCGCCGCATAGTAGGCTGCAACGGCATTGATCTGATCGGCGCTCAGCTTGTCGGCGACACGTTTCATCAGGCCCTGCGGATCACCCTTGCGGCTGCCTTTCCGCCAGGCGTCAAGCTGGGCCACCAGATAGGTGCTGGGTTGCCCGGCGAGCCGAGGCGCCACGCTACCGACCCCGAGCCCGTAGGGGCCGTGGCAGGAATTGCACGCGGGAATACCGGCGGTGCTGTGGTTCCAGTCCCCATCGATGGCAAGTGCAGCTCCAGACCCGCCCGGCAGCGGTGTCGGCTCGGGTGTTTGCGGCACCGACAAAGCTGCGTAATAGGCGGCGATCGAGCCGATTTGCGCGATCGTGAGATTCGCAACGATGCCGCTCATGATCGGGTTTGTGCGCGTGCCTTTCTGGAAGCCCGTAATCTGCGCTGCGAGATAGGACGCCGGCAGTCCCGCGAGTGCCGGGAAGCCGGCGCTCGCGTTGCCCATGCCGTTGGCGCCGTGGCAGGCGGCGCAGGTCGCCGCTTCCGCCGGCGGCGCGGCGCGAGCGCTGCTGCAAGCGAGCAGAACGCCGACGCCAACCATCGCCACAGCGATCTTGTTATTGGTGCGATTCACTGTCCGCGCCACAGATTTATTTTCCTCCCAGCCGATTGGTGTAATCGGTCAGGAATTGTTTGATCTGCGGCCGGATGCCGCCAAGCCCGGCGAGGATTTTCTGTCCGTCTTCGCCCGACACCAGAATAGGCTCCGTCTTCATCACGCGGGCATAGTCGGCGAGGAAGGCCTTGTCGGCCCACAGATCCTTGAAGGCCTTGCGCATCGTCGCAGTGATGCCCGCCGGCGTTTTCGGCGGCAGCAGCACCATGCGGAACATGGCAAGCTGCGGATCCATCACCGCGCGCAGCGTCTGATAACGGATATCGCCGGCCGGTGGCGGGCTGCCTTTCACGCGGCGTAGAATTCCTCGAAGGTTTGCACGCCGGGAAGATTGCGGCTGCGCGGATAACCGCCATCGGCGCCGCGCGGCGCCAATTGCCAGATCGGAATGACCTTGTCGCCCAGCGCCGGCTGCGCCGACCCGATCCATCCGGACAGCGATGTATTCGCCATCTGCCCAGTATTTTGCAGGATCGCGGTCTCGACTTCCTTCAGCCCGACATAGGCCGGTACCGGCTGATATTTGACGCCCAGGAGGTCGAGCGCCAGCGCCAGATTGACCGTGTTGGAGTTCTGCGCATTGAGCGACAACGCCCTGAAGTCGCTGGTCTTCATCAAGTCGGCCGGCACGTTGACGCCGGGCGGCGTGTCGCGGCGCATGTAGGCGACCAAGGGACTCTGCACGCCGGCAACCAGCACGAAATCGGCCAGTGGCGTGTGGATCGCAGTATTGCCCACGATCTGCGTGGTGGTCTCCATGGTGAAAAAGCCAATAGTCTCGCCGTTGGCCAATGCCTCGCCGAGCGCATTGGAGCCGATCAGGCCGGCCGCGCCGCCCATGTTCTTGACGATCACGCCGGGATGTCCGGGGATATGATCGGGCAGATGCTGGGCGACGATGCGGCCCTCGATATCGGTCGGTCCGCCGGCCGGATAGTTGACGATCTCGGTGATGGTCCTGCCGCTGAATGGCTGTGCGGCAACCGGACCGGCAGCAATCAGGATTGTCAGCAAGGTGACAATCAGCGCTGTGCCTCTCATCGTCTCCTCCTGCGGATTTTACATTTTTGAAACCGCGATAGGCGCGTTATTTGATCGCCAGCGGATTAGTCGGAGAACCAACCGCCCCGGTGATCGGGATCGCGGGCGCCACGAACATGAACTCGTAGACGCCGTCGGCGGCGCAGTCCTCGGCAAGGTCTTTCAGATAAAAAATCTCGCCCATCGTCATGCCCATGATCGGGATGGTGATCCAGTGCCAGGGCTGATTGATGCCGCCTTCTGTATTGTTCGGCCGCACCTCGCAGCCCCAGGTGTCGGACGCCAACGCCGCAAGCTCGGTCTTGGCGACGAATTCCAGCGTCTCGAACGCAAAGCCCGGCGCGTCGCCGCCCGGATAACCGTCCCAGCTTCCGGCCTTGAGGCAGCGCTCCATCTGGCCGGTACGCACGATGATGTAATCGCCGCGCTTGAGTTGGACATTCTGCTTTTTAGCCGTCACGTCGAGATCATCGCAGGTGATGCCGTAGCCGTCGTCGAGACACTCCTTGCCGAGCGCGCGCGCCACGTCGAGGAACACGCCGCGGCCAACCATTTTGTCTTTGGTTTTCTCGATACCGCATTTCGCCGCGCCGAACGACGACACCTCGCGGCAATCGTAGCCGTTCCACATGTTGTTTTCGTAAAACACATGCCCGAGGCCGTCCCACTGCGTGCCGCATTGCAGCGGGATCACCACCATGTCGTCGGCGGCGCGAATGCCGCGCTTGTCGAGCACGCCCGAATAGGCGTCGGTGCCGGTGCGCAGCATGGTGTGCAGCGGATTGATGCGGCCGAGCGCCGGATAATTGGTCTTGCCGCCTTGCGGACCGTTGTTGTCGAAATTCAGCGCCAGCGAGATCACCTTGCCCTTTTTGACGAGCCGCGCCGCAGCGACGATGTCTTCGGCGCTTGTGTAATTGAGCGTGCCGATCTCGTCGTTCGGGCCCCATTTGCCCCAGTTCTTATATTTCTCCGCGGCTTGCCGGAGATCGTCACGCGTCACTTTCTTTGCAGCCATGATGGTTCCTTGGCGTTTCCTTGTTGATCCGGTCGGACAAAGATTAGGTCGGAATCCCCTGCGCCGCGACAGGCTTTTGCCGGTTTACTCGCTGGCGGCCACAAGCGATGATAGCAAGAACAATCCGGGGGAGGACAGTCCATGAGGATGACGATAATTCGACTGACGTGTGTGCTTGGAATGGTTCTGCCGTTCGGAGCGGCGTTCGCCGGCGCCTACCCCGATCATCCGGTGAAGATCATCGCGCCGTTCGCCGCGGGCGGCCCGAGCGATCTCGTCGGCCGCATCCTGGCCGACAAGCTTTCATCGAGCCTGAAGCAGAGATTCTATGTCGAGGATCACCCCGGCGCCGGCGGCAATATCGGCATGACCCAGGTCGCCCGCGCGGCGCCCGACGGCTACACCATCCTGGTCGCCAGCTCGAGTTTCCTGGTCAATCCGAGCCTCTACGCCAAATCACCCTACGACCCGTTCAAGGATTTCGCACCGGTGACGATGGCGGTGGACTCGCCGAACCTCCTGATCGTGCACCCGTCGATGCCGGTCAAAACCGTCAAGGAGCTGATCGCGCTCATCAAGGCCAATCCGGGCAAATACGCCATCGCCAATTCGGGGCTCGGCACCACGCCGATGCTGGCATCGGAATTGTTCAAGCTGACCTTCAAGCTTGAAGCCACCAGCGTGCCCTACAACGGCGGCGCGCCCGCCGTGCAGGCCACGGTCGCCAATCAGACGCCGATCGGCTTCGCCACGCTGCCGCCCGCCTACCCGCTCATCGTCAGCGGCAATCTGCGCGCTCTCGCCGTGGCGGCCGCGAAACGCGCCGCGACGCTGCCCAACGTCCCGACCGTGGCCGAGTCCGGCGTCCAGGATCAGGAATCCGACACCATGCAGGGAATCTTCGTGCCGGCCGGGACACCGCCAGAGGTAATCGCTCTGTTGAACCGCGAGATGGTCAAGGCGCTTGCGCTGCCGGACGTCCAGGCCAAGTGCAAGGAACTCGGCTTCGACGTCGTCGCCAATACACCGGCGGAATTTTCAGCCTATATCAAAAAGGAAGTGACGCGCTGGCACGGGGTCATCGTCGACGCCAAGATTCCGCAGATCAAATAATTCACCTCTCCCCGCGTGCGGGGAGAGGTCGAGCAAAGCGAGGGTGAGGGGGCGCTGCCGCGAGTTTGAGCTTCAAGAATACAATCTGAGCCTAGCGGAAACGCCCCCTCATCCCGTCCCTCTCCCCGCGCGCGGGGAGAGGGAGGAGCAAGAAAATGCGCATCACCGATATCCGCGAGACCGCGATCCCGCTGAATTCCACGCTCGCCAATTCGAGTTTCAATTTTTCCGAAATGACCACGTCGGTGGTCGCGGTCCTCACCGACGTCAAACGCGACGGCAAGCCTGTGTGCGGCTTCGCCTTCAATTCCACCGGGCGCTACGCCTGCGGCGCGCAGATGCGGGCGCGCTTTATTCCGCGCATTCTCAAGACCGATCCGCAATCGCTGCTCGACGACACGGGGGAGAATTTTTCGCCGGAAGAAATCCTCGCCGCGATGATGCAGAACGAGAAATCCGGCGGCCACAGCGAGCGTTCGATCGGCATCGGCACCATCGAGGTCGCGGTATGGGATGCGGTCGCCAAGATCGCCGAAAAGCCGCTGCATCGCCTGCTGGCCGAGCGCTACAACGGCGGCAAAGTGGCCGAGAGAGTGTTCTGCTATGTGGGTGGCGGCTGGTATGGGCCCGGCAAAACCACCAAGGACTTGCAGGACGAGATGCGGGGTCATCTCGATGCCGGCTACACCATGGTGAAGATGAAGGTCGGCGGCATGGCGCTCGCTGACGATCTTGCCCGCGTCGATGCCGTCACATCCATTCTGCCGCCCGGCGCGCAACTCGCTGTCGACGCCAATTCCAAATTTGGCCGCGACGACGCCCTCGCCTATGCGCGCGGGCTCAAGCCGTTCGGCCTGCGCTGGTTCGAGGAGCCCTGCGATCCGCTCGATTATGCGCTTCTCGCCGAGGTCGCCGGGGTTTATGACGCGCCGCTGTCCACCGGCGAAAATCTGTTCTCCACCCAGGACGTCGAAAATCTGGTGCGCTTTGGCGGGCTGTCGGCCGCGCGCAACGACGTCATCCAGATCGATCCGCCGCAAGCCTACGGCATCGTGCAATATGCGCGCACGCTCGACATGCTGGCGCGCCACCAATGGCCGCGCAGTCTCTTGTTCCCGCACGGAGGCAATAAGATGTCGCTCGCGATCGCCGCCGGCTTCGGCCTCGGCGGCGCCGAATCCTATCCGGGTGTGTTTGGCGATTTCGGTGGTTTTGCCGACGACGCCGAACTCTCAGGCGGCTATCTCAGTTTATCTGATCGCCCCGGCATCGGTTTCGAAGGTCAGGCGCGGCTCTATCGCATCATGCGCGACCTTGCCGCGTAATTGTGCTCGCTACGTAGAATTACGTTCCGCATTGTCGCGGATGCGAGTTTTAGCACACCGGCAACGATCGGCGGCTACCATCGGTCGCGTCAGACCATGTTTGACACGGGTGAGCGGCCTCGCATCATGACGTAGCGCTCCGAGGTCAGCGGGGCCGCTCATTCAAATCCGCGTCAAGGTTTTGATCATCGAATAAATCAGTCCGCTCGTCCCCGCGAAAGCGGGAACCCAGTCTGGATTCCCGCTTGCGCGGGAATGAGCGGAGTTGACGGCGAGACGCGGGAATTATTCCGGACGCGACGGCGCCTGCGGCCATTGGCCGGCCTCGATGCGGCCGGCGGCGATCACCGCCTGGGTCCGGCTGTCGACGCCAAGCTTTTGCAAGATCGCCGAGACGTGCGCCTTCACGGTCGCTTCCGATACGCCAAGCTGATAGGCGATCTGCTTGTTCAACAAACCGCCCGACAGCATCATCAGCACCCTCACCTGCTGCGGCGTAAGCGACGAAAGCCGCGCGATCATTGCGGCGCCCTCCTCATCGGCATCGCTCGCAAGATCGACATCAGGCGGCGTCCACACTTCGCCCTGCAGGACGCGAGCAAGTGCGGCGCGCAAGGCATCGGCGCTCAGTGTTTTCGGAAAGAAGCCCGACGCTCCGAACTCCATGCAGCGCCGGATCACGGCGGGATCGTCGTTGGCGGAAACCATGACGACCGGCACGCTCGGATATTGCGCGCGCAGATACATCAGCCCGGAAAAGCCGCGCACGCCGGGCATGCGCAGATCGAGCAGAATGAGATCGACCTCGCCGCCCCGCTCCAAGAGATCGGTGACCTCCTCGAAAGTGGCGGCCTCGCCGATCTCGGCGCGACCGAGCACGCCGGACACGGCTTCGCGCAGCGCGCCGCGAAACAGCGGGTGATCGTCGGCGATCACCAGGCGATGAAGTTGTGTGTCGCTCACCGACATTGTCCGGCAAGTCTTCCCATGTCCCCAGGTTTCCCCGGGATCTGTTCTCAGGACCGCATAGTAGCGGCCAGCACTTCATCAGGTCCAATATAAATCAGATCGAATGTTAATCTGACGCGCGATCCGAGCCTGTCAGTCCTGCCGGCACGAGCCCAGAAATTGCAGCACGACTTCGCGCCGGTGCGGTGCATGGCGATGCTCAGCGACGTAGATACCCTGCCAGGTGCCGAGGCCGAGGCGGCCGCCACTCACTGGCACGTGCAGGCAGACGCCGTTGAGCATGGCCTTGATATGGGCCGGCATGTCATCGGGGCCCTCTGTGTCGTGCACCCAGCCGGCCTGCTCGGGCGCCACTCGCCGCAACGCCGTCACCAGATCGGTCTGCACATCCGGATCGGCGTTCTCCTGGATCACCAGCGACGCCGACGTGTGGCGGAGAAACAGCAGCACGATACCGTCAACCGCCTTGGCTTCCGCGACAAAGCGCGACACGTCGCGGGTGATATCGAAGAAGCCTTCGCCGCTCGTCTGCAACGTCACCACCGCGCTCGCGATCGTGTCCGCAGACGCGACTTGAATGGGAGACATATGATTCACCGAGTTTCTGGCTCCCCGCACAACGTCGATCAGCTCTTGTGCATCACCTGGTTCTGCGCATCGACGATCGCGTCGAGAAACTGGCGCCACAACTTTCCCGCCATTGCCACCATGCGGTCGACGTCGGCGCTGTCGGGCAGCCGAATCACGAGTTGCGGCTCGTCATTGCTCGCCGGCGGCTCCGGCACCGTCCCCGGCGGCAGCGTCAAGCCGTGCGCGAGAAGCTCGTTCTTGAGCGCCGCATTATCCCGGCGCAGCCGGGTAATCTCGTTCTCAAGAACGGCGCGATCCTCGGGCGCAGCCACGCACGCCCAGCCGACCGGCTGGCTGCCGCACAATGCTACCTCCCCGGTCTGGGTATCGAGCCGCAGAAAGCCGTCCGCGACCTTTTCGAAGCTGTAGCGCGCCTCGCCTAATGGCGGTGGCGTGTCGCCGACCGCGGCGGACGCGGTCAGAACCAGGCCGGCGATCGCGGCGGCAGCCCATGCCTTATGGCTCATGATCATCTCCCGGGCGCGGCCCCGCCGGAACGGCACGCAAGGCCGGCGCGTTCATGCGTGACCATGAATATAACAAGGCAAGCTGCCGGGAGAGACCTCCTGGGCGCCCTCGGCACTGAAAAAGCGCCGCTGGCAGCCATCCACAGACGCCCGCCGAATGACCATATATATCGTAAAATCAATTGCTTATATCAAGAATGGCGTTTCTTGACTCGCCGGAATCGCGCCAGTATGGTCCGCGCGGTTTCAGCGGGCGGCCGTGCCGCAATCGCCGCAAAACCGCGAGTGTCGGAAGCATGAGCGACGGCGCGCGCGACAACGGCGAGAGCGGCAAAGCAAATACCGATGAGGCCGCTCTCTCTGCGAGACTCCAGCGGCTCGGCGAAAGGCTGGCGCGCGATCAGGCGACGCGGCCTTCTGATGATCCGGCTGGGGATCGGGCGACGACTGCATCCGGCTACGCCAAGGGCTTCCGGCTCTCGAGCGAACTCGTTGCAGGCGTGGTGGTCGGTGCCGGCCTTGGCCTGCTCATCGATCACTGGCTCAAGAGTTCGCCCTGGGGGCTCATCGTATTTGGAATGCTCGGCTTTGCTGCCGGCGTGCTCAACGTGGTGCGCTCGGCGACGTCCAACAACTAGGCTATCCTGCCAAGCGAGACGACGATAGGACCATGCATCTCGATCCCATCGAGCAGTTTCAGATCAAAAACCTGCTGCCGTTGCTGAATCTGGGCGGTCACCAGATCGCGTTCACCAATTCGGCCGCCTACATGCTGCTGATCGTCGTGCTGCTGTCGCTGCTGCTGATCGGCGCGACCGCGCTCGCGCGCGATCATCCCCGGCCGGCTGCAATCGGTCGCGGAACTGTCCTACGAGTTCGTCGCCACCACGCTGCGCAGCTCGACCGGCGAAGCGGGCATGAAATTCCTGCCATTCGTGTTCACGCTGTTCATGTTCGTTCTGGTCGCCAATCTGATCGGGCTCATTCCATATTCCTTCACGGTGACAAGCCAGCTCATCGTCACGGCGGCACTGGCGCTGCTCGTGTTCTTCATCGTCGTCATCTACGGCTTCTGGAGGAACGGGCTGCGCTTTCTGAAATTGTTCGTGCCGTCCGGCGTGCCGTGGGTCTTCCTGCCGCTGATCGTCCCCATCGAGGTCCTGTCGTTCGTGTCGCGGCCGGTTTCGCACAGCGTCCGTCTGTTCGCCAACATGCTGGCCGGCCACATCACTCTGCAGGTTTTCGCCGGATTCATCATCATGCTGGCGGGCGGCGGCATCCTTGGCTGGTTCGGCGCGGTGCTGCCGTTCATCATGGTGATCATGCTATGCGCGCTGGAGCTGCTGGTGGCGGCGCTGCAGGCCTACGTGTTCGCCATTCTCACCTGCATCTATCTCAACGATGCGATACACCCGGGCCACTGACGGCCCGATACTCACAACCTCGAAAAGGAGCTTAGTCATGGATGCAACCGCCGCGAAATTGATCGGGGCCGGCATCGCCTGCATCGGCATGGGCGGTGCGGGCGTCGGCGTCGGCCTGATCTTCGGCAACTATCTGGCGGCCGCGCTGCGCAATCCGTCGGCCGCGCAGGGCCAGTTCGGCAACCTGATCTTCGGCTTCGCCATCACCGAGGCGCTCGGCATCTTCTCGCTGCTGATCGCGCTCCTGCTGCTGTATCAATTCTGAGAATCCGCCGGCCATGGCCACGCCGACCGCCACCACCGAAGCGCCCGCGGGAAAGCACGAGTTCCCGCCGTTTCAGTCCGAGAACTTTCCGTCGCAGCTGTTCTGGCTGACGCTGAGTTTTGTGCTGCTCTACGTGCTGATGGCGAAGATCGCCCTGCCGCGGATCGGTTCGATTCTCGCCGCCCGGTCGAAGCGCATCGGCGACGATATGGCGGCGGCGCAGCAGCTCAAAGAGCGATCGGACGCGGCGCATGCCGCCTACGAAAAGGCGCTGGCCGACGCGCGCAGCCGCGCGCAGGGCATCGCCAACGCGACGCGCGAGCAGCAGGCGGCGGCCGCCGAGGCAACCAACAAGCGGCTCGAGGCGGAGCTGCATCAGCGACTGGCGGCGGCGGAAAAATCGATCGCCACGACGCGCAGCGCGGCCATGGGGAATGTCTCCGCCATCGCCGGCGAAAGCGCTTCCGCGATCGTCGAGCGACTGATCGGCAAAGCGCCGGAAGCCCACGAGATTACGCGGCCGCGCTTGGCGACATCGGCAAACGATAGACTTCGAGCAAACGGTCAAGGGATCAGCGCATCATGCCTACGCCTGAAGCTTGGGTCGCCATCTGTTTTGCCTGCTTCCTCGGTCTGCTTGGCTATTTGGGCGTGCACAGAAAACTGACCGCCGCGATCGACCAGCGCCAGGGGCGCATCAGATCGGAACTCGACGAGGCGACGCGGCTCCGCCAGGAGGCGGCCGACCTGCTCGCCGAATTCGAGCGCAAGGGTCACGCCGCCGAGAGCGAAGCCGAAGCCATTATCGCCAGCGCCAAGACCGAGGCCGAGCGTCTCGCCGTCGAGGCCAAGCAGCGCATGGAAGAGTTTGTCGGCCGCCGCACCAAAATGGCTGAAGCCAAGATCGCCCAGGCCGAAGCTCAGGCGCTTGCCGACGTGCGATCGGCGGCGGCGGACGCAGCGATCGCGGCGGCCGAGAAAATCCTGTCCGTTGCCGCCAAGGGCAAAGTCGCCGAAGAACTGCTCGCCCGCGGCATCGAGGACGTGAAGCAGAAATTCAATTAAGATCTACGGAAGCGTCATTGCCGGGGCTCGAGCCAACGGGACCGCGCGACGTCGCGCTTCCCGATGACAGGCTCCGCGAGGAGCCCGGAATGCCATATCCCCGGCGCAGGGCTTATGGATTCCGAATTCGCCGCTCTGCGGCGTTCCGGAATGACGACCTCAATTCGTGCGCAGCGGCGGCGCGGCTTGCGCCCTCGGCGCGGGCTTGCGCTTTGCCTTCGGGCGCGGCGCCCGGTGCTTTTCCGGCGGTTGCGCGCCGACGGGATCGAATCCGATATAGACGACGTAATTGTCCAGTTCGCTCGATGACGGCATCGGGAACGTCACGTTGTCCTCGACGTGCGTGAAACTCGGGTTGTCGTCAGCCGACTGCACCGCGACCGGTATCATGATCAATTTGGTCACGATCGTCTTCGACGACGCCGGCTTCTCATCGACGACCGCGATACGCAGCGGCACGTTGACCTGACCCGCACCGCCCTGCGGACCGAGGACCAGGCGTCCCTGGACTCCGATCTTCATGACCATCTGGCCGGCGACCACGGCGCACTGACGCGCCGCGCGCACGAACGTGCCCTGATATTTCAGCGACATCGCCGCGTTGTCACCGGGCCCGTTGATCGTCAGGGTCGATGCGCCTTCGCGGATCTGGATATAGGGGCACTCGGCGTCGGCCGCCGCACCCGCCACCGTCTGCGGCGTCTTGTCGGACGAACCCGAGAAGAAGCTTGCGACGTCGCCGTGCAGAAAGCCGCCGCCGGAGGAGTCGGACACGGGAGTCGCCGCCGTGGTCGCCGGCGCCGAGGAGCCGCCGAAAAGATTGCTGCCGCCGCCGCAACCCGACGCCAAAAGCGCGAGTGCGAGCGACGCTCCGATCGCGGAGCGATCGCGCCAGCACATCCATTTGCGCTTTTCAGTCATCCCCCGACAACCGTCCAATGCCCCAATACATCTACAAATTCGCGCATAGTTCCACTGATATATCAGCGCTGATCATTGCAGGCGAACCGTGGCCATCCCAAGGCGGGTGTCAGGCGGCCGCCGCGGTGCCGCACCGCCGACACGTCGTTAAGATTCCGCGCCTCCAGCCAGACGGGCATAGAGCAGATGATCCTGCCAGATACCGTTGATGCACAGATATTCCCGGGCATAGCCCTCGCGGATAAAGCCGTTGTTTTCCAGGAGCCGGGTGGAGGCCGCATTGGTCGGAATACAGGCCGCCTCCAGCCGATGCAACCGCAGCGTAGCGAAAGCAAACGGAATCACCGCGCGCACGGCCGCGGTCATATGGCCGCGGCGCACAAACGGCAGGCCCATCCAGTAGCCGACGCTGGCGGCCTGCGCGACGCCGCGGCGGATGTTGGCGAGCGTCAGTCCGCCGACCAGTGCGCCGTCGGTATTGCGTACGATCAGAAACGCGTAGCCCTGGTCGGTCCGCAGATCCTCCGCATAGCGCCTGACGCGGCGCCGGAACGCGCTGCGCGTCAAATCGTCGGCAGGCCAAGTCGGCTCCCATGGCTTGAGAAAGTCGCGGCTCCCCTCGCGCAACGTTGCCCATTCGGCGTAATCGGTCATCTGCGGAGTACGCAGCGTCACGCCTTCGCCCGTGATGGTGGCAAGCGGCTCGGAAAAATTGATGGTGCGAAAAAACGCCATCGTCGCCCGACCTACCGGTCAACAAGCTCCCCGCCCGGCCCTGCCGAGCCCTGACCGCTTACGGAGCCTTCACCGGATTTCCTCCTTAGAGCATTTTCCCGAAAAGTAGACGCCGGTTTTTCTCGAAGAAAATGCGATCAAATATAAAACTACAGCGCTTTCCTATTCAACGTGATCGGGAAGCGCTCTAGGCAGCCCGGAGGGTCAGACTTTGAGCAATCGTGGTGGCGCTTTCAAGTCCGGAACCAAGCCCCAGCATCGCCGTGGCGAGTTTGCCGCGCCCGAACAGCGCCCGCCCAGCCGCCCGCGCGCTGTCCACCGTCACGGCGTCGACCTTGGCGACCAGTTCCTGGACCGGAATCGGCCGGCCATGGACGATCATCTGGCGGGCGAGTTGACCGATCCGCTCACCCGAGCTTTCGAGCGCCATCAGCAACCCGGCCCTCATCTGCGCCTGGGCGCGCGCGACCTCACTCTCGGACAAAGTCTCGGCGGTGTTGGCGATCCCGTCGACCACGACCTGCATCAGTTCGGAGGCGTCCGCCGCATCGGTGCCGGCGTAGAGACCGAACATCCCGACGTCAGAATACGGCGCGTGGAACGAGTAGATCGAGTAGCACAGTCCGCGCTTTTCGCGCGCCTCCTGGAACAGCCGGGACGACATCCCGCCGCCCAGCACATTGGTGAAGGCCTGCAGCGAAAACAGTGACGGATCGGTCTGCGACACGCCGGGCAAAGCCAGCGCGATGTGGACCTGTTCGAGTTCGCGCTTCTCGACATGGCTGCCGCCGCCGAAACGCGCCGGCTCCGGCGCGCTCCGCGCCGGCCCGTTGAAGCTCGCAAAGCGCTTCTCCACCTCGGCCACGACGGCCTGATGATCGACCGCGCCGGCCGCGGCCACCACCATGTCCGGGGCGCGGTAGTTCCGGCCCAGATATTCGCGGAGCTTGGCGCCGTCGAACGATTTGACCGTCTTGGTCGTACCGAGGATAGAGCGGCCAATCGGCTGGTCCGGAAAAGCGACGACTTGCAGCTGCTCGAAAATCAGATCGTCCGGCGTGTCGGCGGCCGCGCCGATTTCCTGGATAATGACGTTCTGCTCGCGCGCGAGCTCTTCACTATCGAACGCCGGTTCGGACAGGATGTCGGCCAGCACATCGAGCGCCAGCGGCACATCGGCTTTGAGCACGCGCGCATAGTATGCGGTCGTCTCGGCGCCGGTCGCCGCGTTGAGATCGCCACCGACCGCTTCGATTTCCTCGGCGATCTGGCGCGCGCTGCGGCGCCGCGTGCCCTTGAATGCCATGTGCTCGAGGCAATGCGCGATGCCGTTTTCATCGCGGCGTTCGTCGCGGCTGCCGGCATTGACCCACACGCCAAGCGAGGCCGACTCCAGATGCGGCATGGTGTCGGTCACCACCTGGATGCCGGATTTAAGCTTGGTTACCGCAACACTCATGCTGCCGCTCCTTCCTGTGCGGCGCGGCTCGTCGACAGGACGAAACGCTCGACCGCTGACTGGTCCGCCGGCAGCACCGTGACGCGCTCCTGGCGGGTATCGAGATCGCAAAGCCATTCCGGCAAAGCCGGCCTCACGCCGCACGCCGCCTCGACCGCATCGGGAAATTTCGCCGCATGCGCCGTGGACAACACCACCATCGGCACTGCCGGATCGCGCGGTTCCTTCTCGGCGACCGCGATGCCGACGGCGGTATGCGGATCGGCGAAAGTGCCGATCTCGCGTTTGACCGTGCGCATCGTCGCCGCGACCTCGTCCTCGTCGGCGCGGCCGGCGGCAAACAGCGCTCTGATCTCGGTCAGCGCCGACGCCGACAACGCGAACCGGCGCGACTGCCCGAGCGACGCCATCAGGCCCCGCACCGCTGCGGCGTCACGACGGTAGGCGTCAAACAACAGCCGTTCGAAATTCGACGAGACCTGGATATCCATCGACGGCGACGAGGTCGCCACCACGTCGCGCAATTCGTAGACACCGGTGGCCAGCGTCCGCGCCAGAATGTCGTTGACGTTGGTGGCGATGACGAGCCGGTCGATCGGCAAACCCATGCGCTGCGCCACATAGCCCGCATAGATATCGCCGAAATTTCCGGTCGGCACCGTGAACGCCACTTTGCGATGTGGCGCGCCGAGCGTGACCGCGGCGGTGAAATAATAGACCGCCTGCGCAACGATGCGCGCCCAGTTGATCGAGTTGACGCCCGACAGCCGCACCCGCTCGCGAAAATCGGCGTGGTTGAACATCGCCTTCACCAGCGCCTGGCAATCGTCGAAGGTGCCCTCGATGGCGACCGCGCTGACATTCGTCGCGCCGGTGGTGGTCATCATGCGCCGCTGCACATCGGAGATGCGGCCTTGCGGAAACAGCACGATCAGATCGACCTGGTCGCGCCCGCGAAACGCTTCCACGGCGGCCCCGCCGGTGTCACCCGACGTCGCCACCACGATGGTGCGGCGCTCGCCGCGCGCGCGCAGCGCATGATCCATCAGCCGCGCCAGGAGCTGCATGGCGACGTCCTTGAACGCCAGCGTCGGCCCATGAAACAGCTCGAGCATGAACGTATTAACGCTGAGCTGGGTGAGCGGCACCACGGCCGGATGACGGAAGCTGCCATAGGCCTCAACGGCCATGCGCATGAGATCGGCATGGCCGATCGTCTCGTCAGCGAACCGGCCGATGATGTCGGCCGCGACCTCCGCATAGGGACGACCCGCGAAGGCTCCAATCTCGGCCGGCTCGATCCGGGGCCAGGACTGCGGCACGTAAAGCCCGCCGTCGCGGGCAAGGCCCGCGAGCATGGCTTCGGCAAAGCCGAGTGGCGGGGCCTCGCCCCGGGTCGAAACGTAACGCACTGTCACCTTCCCGCGCACCGGCATAACCCCGGATACGCGAATTAAGTATTTGAATTATAAGCGTTATTCTTGCGACACGAAAGCCGCCAAACGCTGCTTCGATCACCCTAATAGAAAACCGGGCCGCTTCACAAGGAAGGAGAAATGCCCCCCAGGGACCCCCGCAGAGCTGCTCCGTGACGGCAGATTTAGGCCGCACCGCCCGCGATGACGCACGATCGGGACCAGTCTAGTCTGACGGCGTGCTCAGGGAGGTGGCGTATGAAACTCGTCTTGTTTTCGCAAGATATACCGACCAGCAATTGCCCGGCCTACTCACCGATCGTGGCGTGATCGACATATCGGGCGCGGTCCGATCGAGCCACACGCCCCAGCTGGTGATGGAAGGCATCATCGGCGATTTCGAAAGCTTGCGTCCCGCACTCGATAAGCTCGCGCAGACAGGGCCGGCGCTGCCGCTGGCGGCGGTGCGCGTGCGCGCGCCTTTGCCGCGGCCGCACAAAATCCTCTGCGCCATCGGCAACTACTGGGAGCACGCCCAGCGCGAGCCGCGCCCGCTCAACATGTTCATGAAGAATCCCGACGCCGTGGTCGGACCCGGCGATACGATCCAACTGCCGGCCTATACCGATCCCTGGATTTTCATGCACGAAGCCGAGCTTGCACTGGTCATTAAAGGTCCCGCCAAGACGATCAAGCGCGATCGCTGGCGCGATGCGGTGTTCGGCTATACTTGCCTCATCGATGTCACCGCGCGCGGCGAGGGCCGGCGCACCTGGCCCGCCAGTCTGCCCATGAGCTGGCTCGGCAAATCGTTCGATACATTCGCGCCGATCGGCCCCTGCATCGTCACCGCCGACGAGATCGCAGATCCCAACGATCTGCTGGTACGCTTCTGGAACAACGGACAGCTGCGGCACAACTACAACACCGACGACATGGAACACCGCGTGCCCGAACTGATCGAGTTCGCCACCACGGTGATGACGATGCTGTCCGGAGATCTCATCGCCTGCGGCACCAATCACGAAGGATTGGGAGCACTGCAAGATGGCGAGACGGTCGAGATCGAGATCCAGGGCATCGGCAAGATGTCGCTTGGCGTGACTGATCCGCTCAAGCGCACGTGGGAGCGCGGCGTCTACATGGGAGCCGACTCGACGCACCCCGAAGCCGTCAAGCGCCACCGTCCCGCCGGCGCGGGCTAACAAGCCTGAGCAGCGTGATGTTGGTTCCTGGCACTGAACGTCAGAAAGCGCGGACGCGCCGAACTCGTAGCGTTTGTGAGCAGGACGAATTGCTATGGCGTAGCGTGCTCGAAACAACCTTTGTCATAGGAAGATTTTCTATGCATATGGCATGCATATGGCATGAAGTACTGTTCGCTGATCGGCCTTGATCTCGGCGTAATGTCGATGCAGTTTTGAATAGTTGAAAACTTCGTAATCGTGTCGGGCGGCCGAAGTTGGATGCGTCAATGACTGGCTAAGATGCGCTAATCAATGTCTCATTGATAACTGCTGACGCACTCCTGCCCCTCGACATTCTTGCAAAAGAAGAACTCCGGGAGCGCACGCGCTTCTGGGAAGGAGGGAGGCATTCCACCATACAACATAGTGGGTAGTCGTCACGTCCGATAACACATGGCGTCGCCATGGTTCATTGAGATTTGGCGGTTTCGACCGTGCTTGGCGCTTCGGGTGTACTCCGAGTGCACGGGATTCTTTTGCCTGAATTCCAGCGCGGATGTGGCGTAGCTCATGCTCGGAATCAACCGAGCCTGAGATTCAACAAGCTTGGGAGGTCTAGAGTATGCCAGTAGTTCGCAACTCTCTTTTCGGCCTGATAACGCCGGCGGTCTTTGGAGCCGCCATATCGATGACAGCCACCGGTGCGATGGCAAATCCTTGCAGTGGCCCCGATATCTCGACAACGGCTCAGACCAAGTGTCGCACGGCCATCGCCATACCGGGCAATCCAATTCGCTCCTTCGACATTAGCTGGGTCAATCCGAAGCTCGGCGAGTACTATCTCGGCGACCGCTCGAACGCTGCGATCGAAATCATCGACACCCATTCGCTGACGTGGAAGCGGCGACTCGGCGGCTTTGCCGGCGTTGCGCTCAACGGTACCGCCGTCAACAACAACTTATCTGGGCCAAACGGCGTGACATCGCACGGCCGCTGGGTTTATGGCGGTGACGGCGATAGCACTTTGAAAGTGTTCGACCTGGATGCTCCGCCGTCGGAGGCGCTTCAACAAATCGTCCCGACCGGCGGCAAATTCCGCCTCGACGAGATGGCGCTGACTTCAGATGGCGACCGTCTCCTGGCCGCCAATAACGCCGATGATCCGGCCTTTGCGACACTGTTTACCGCGAACGGCAATAACGAGAAATCGAAAGTCAGGATCATCACCAAGATTACGATAGACCCGAAAATCATGCCGATCAGCTTCGGACTCTCGATGGAACAACCGTCATGGGACCCGATAACCCAGCGCTACCTCGTGTCGGTTCCGATCATCGCCAAAATCCGTCGGGCTGCAACTACGGGCAATTGACCGGCGCGATCACCTGCGGCGGTGGGTTGGCTGTCATAAACCCGGATACGATCAGTTTCCCGACCGCTCAACTCGAAGCGTTTGATCCTAGGACGAATACCGGCGTGCTAGCCCTCAAAAACTGCAACCCGAACGGTTCGAGTGTGGGGCCGGATGACAACGTGGTCCTTGGCTGCACGCCACAGAACAACCCGAGCAATGTGATCACGCTTGTCATTAATGCGAAGACCAAAGTCCAGACAGCGGTCAACGGCATTACCGGCTCGGATGAGGTGTGGTACAACAAAGGCGACAATCGCTACTACACGGGCTCAAGCCGGGACTGCACGGTGCCGGGAGGCCCTTGCTCCCTCGCAACTCAGCAGACACCTGTGCTCGGGGTGATCGACGCAGCGACGAATACGCTGATCGAGAAGGTCAAGCAGTCGAGCGGCTCGCATTCGGTGGCGGCCGATCGGGAGCTCAATCGCATCTTCGTTCCGCAGGTTGCCCCCTTCTCGGTGGTGGGCTCCGGTGGCGACACGACGCCCGTTGGCGCGGAAATCTGCGGCACCACCAATGGCTGCATCGGGGTGTTCCAACACGGCGATGGTGATCATGACCGTGATGATCACGAGGCAGATGCCCACTGATCCTCGCAACGATCGGGGCATGCCCCATACAAGATTGATGGAGGCCCTCTCGGCCTCCATTGTTTTCTGCGTTGCTGAGATGGATTTCGCTCAACTGTGGATTCCTCCGATTCGACAAAGAAAAGATTGTCGCACCCGCGTGGTTTGATTGATTGGGATCGCAATTTGAGCAACGTACATCCTGGAATCGGCAAGGCCTTCCATTCGGGCAGCGCGGGGCTCGACACGAAAGGTGACCCGCGGGGGCCGTTTCCGACTTACACCGTTCAAGGTTGCCGGCCCGCGCACGTCAACGATTCTTTGTCACTGGCAGTGAAGGCCCAACGTGTGAACGAGAGACAAAATAAACGCAGGCAACGCGGGCTTTGGGGCGCCGTCGTTGCTGTCACTGCCGTGGCTTGTGCCGTTTCCAGTCTTGCGACGGCAGCGGACGACAAGTTTGCGTTCAACGCTGACCGGACCAGCGTCAGGATGGAAGTGCACGGCATGCCGCTTGATGAAGTCTTGCACCGCCTGCTGCACGAAACACCTGCTCAAATCCAATATAGGGACCCGGCCCTTGAGAAAAAACCAATAACGGGAAGTTTCAACGGCCCTATCGCAGATGTGGTGGGGCAGGTGCTAAGCGGTATCAATTTTGCGGTGGCCTACAGCGGCAAGAACGCCGTCGCACGCGTGATCGTCCTCGGCACAAATCGGCCAACCGCTGTGGTGGCTCCCAGCGTGGTCGTTGTCCCGCACGGACATGATCCATCCCCGCCCGCTAGCGCGCCGCCGCCGCAGACTGCGCAACCCGCTACCCCGTTGCCGCAGCAAGCTGCGCAGCCTACTGGGCTAACACACCTACCCAATCCGCCGCGGCGTTCGCACGACGAGTGATGCCCAATCGAGGCAGTGACCTCGGACCAGGCATGCCATCGAGGCGGGGTAGCTGTTTGTCCAGCAAACTCGATTATTTTGCCGCACCTCAGTTTGATCGCTGTTGGCACAAAGCGTCGGTCTGCGATGTTTGCTCTGATGTCAGTGATTGGGGCGCGTGCGGACATCGCGCGGCAGACCGCTCAGGGCAGTACATGGCCCTTAGCCGACTGTGATTCCAAATCGTATCTGGTACGGTAGCCTGAACTGCTCGGGGCTTCAGAGTGGCCACAGCTCTTGGAAAAACAATCTTTGTCGTTATTCCCCTATTTATCGGTGCGTTTGCGGGAATTGGGGGCAAAGCCGAAGTCGGCCGACCATCGCAATTCGGTCGTTCCTGACCCGGAACAGACGTGGAGCCGGCGATCTGTCGGCTCATTTTTCAGAATTGAACGCTTGCGGAGCCACTTATCGTTGAGCAGATGACAAACCCAGGTTTGCAACCGTTGTCACCAATCGGGTCAGCGGCCGAGCGCCCGTTTTGAGCATCACGTGGCCTCGGCGAGCTCTTAGAGCTCTTAGAAGTGTAACGGCCCATTCTCGCCCGCACGGTGGGCTGCGTCGTTAACAGTCTCTGAATGCGGCCGCGAAATTTCGCATCTAACTTTGCCGAGCATTTAACGGCAATTTCAAAATACTACGTCCCTGATCGCAATCTTTACCGCATCCATCCTCGGAACGCGTATAGACGGCGCCATGTCAGGGATGTCTACGACGTGGATCAGTAGAGCAGCGTATCTCAGCGCCGCGATGTTCGTCGTTGCGGTCGGTGTCGCTTCTTACCCCCTCTTCTCTGCGTCAGCACACGCTCGCCCCTTGGTGATTTTGATTCGCCACGGAGATGCTCCAGGCTCAGGAGAACCCAACGGCTTCACGCTGGGCAAGTGTGACACCCAACGAAATCTGAGCGATAAAGGACGCCAACAGGCCAGCGCAATCGGAGCTGATCTTCGTAGCTTAGGCGTGAACGTGACTAAAGTGATGGCATCCGAGCTGTGTCGAACTCAGCAGACCGCCGAATTGATGAAGATTGGCCCGGTCGAGAGTGCGCCAGCGTTCAACGACATTGCGGATTTTCCACAGAAGGCAAATGAACTCCTCAGCCGTGAGCGACAGGTCATAAACAACTGGCATGGCCCTGGAGCACTCGTGATTGTCACGCATGGCAGTAACATCAAAAAACTGACGGGCCTCCACGTCAATCCTGGCGCGATGATCGTCACCACGTTCGAGGCCGATCATATGGTGGCGTGGGCCTTCTAGGCTAACGGCAATCAGGCCGTCCTCCAGCATCGCGCCATCGTGCGGCAACCTCTTTGTGGCACAAAGCAGACAGGCCGCGGTCGCCAGGCTTTGTCAGCTTCGGCGGTAAGCCGACATCGCGGATTTATGCGTGCACGCCTTGGCTAAGCGCCCTCGCTGTGTTCGCCACCTTCGCCGTGGGCCTGGCCGTAGGCCCAGACGACAAACATGATGACAAGAACCAGCGCCAGCCCGTACCAGGTCAGCGCGTACTGCAAATGATTGTCCGGCAGCGTCACCATGAGCTTGCCGGGCTTGGGCAGACCCGCCCGGCGGCACGGGGCTTTCCTGCTCGATATAGAACGGCGCCACGCCTGTCAGGCCTTTGGCGGCGGCGATCGATTGCGGGTCGTCGGTGAACCAGAGATTTTTGTTTGGCTCGTCGGCCGGCGTGAACCAGTGGCGGTCGCCGGACCAGCGCATCGAGCCCACGATAGTGAGCGGCCCCGCGATCTGTCCGGCCGCGCGCGTTTTCGGGTCCTGGCGGCCGTCGGGAACGAAGCCCCGATTGACGATCACGATCTTGCCGTCCGCGAGGCGCGCCGGCGTCAGCACCCAATATCCGGGATAGTCGGCGTCGGGGCGGAAGGTCGACGGCGCGGCGAACAGCAGCGCTTCCTTGCTGTTGTCGAACGTGGCGCCGAACGTGACGCGGCGATACTCGTCTTTGGCCCGGTCGAGCCCCGCCCACGTGGCGGGCGCCGGCAACGCGATCGGCGGCGCGGCCAGCTGTGTGTTCAGCTCTGCGATCAAGCCTTCTTTCCAGGCCTTGCGCTGGATCTGCCAGGTGCCGAGCCCGATCAGCACAATGAACGCGATCAGCGCCGGAATCAGCAGACCGACCCACGAGCGGCGGCGCCCTGCCGGCGCGCTCACGGCATCCATCACGGGTTCTCGCTCCCGCCGAAACGGGACTCCGCCGCCTTATGAAAATACTGCAGCGCAATCATCATGCCCTTCATCGGCCGCAACGGACCCAGCGTCACGATCAGGATCAACGGCACCCACAGCGCCGCGTGCACCCAATAGGGCGGATGATAGAGCGCTTCCGTCACCAGCGCCGCGCCGACGACGATGAAGCCGGCGAAAAACATGATGAAGACGGCTGGGCCGTCGCCCGAATCGGCAAAGCCGTAATCGAGGCCGCATACATCGCAGCGCGGCCGTGGTGTCAGGAAACCGTCGAACAGTTTCCCCTTACCGCAGCGCGGACATTTGCAAAGCAGGCCGGCGCGGATCGCGTCGGCGAGCGTTCCGATCGGTTTCTCGCTCATGCCGCTTATGTAGAACTCCGCGCGTCCCCGCGAAAGCGGGGACCCGGCTCATCCGCAGCCTGGATTCCCGCCTGTGCGGGAATGAGCGAAGCAGGTCGGCGCTATCCCGCCGCGGCGCCGCCGCCCCACACGTAGATGCAGGCGAACAGGAACAGCCACACCACGTCGACGAAATGCCAGTACCAGGCGCAGAACTCGAAGCCGAGATGCTGCGTCGGCTTGAACTGACCGGCGAGCGCCCGGAACAGGCAGACGATCAGGAACGTCGAGCCAATGATGACATGCGCGCCGTGGAAGCCGGTCGCCATGAAGAAGGCGGCGCCGTACATGTTGCCGGCATAATGGAAGGCGGCGTGCATGTATTCCCACGCCTGACAGGCGGTGAAGCTAAGCCCCAGCGCGATGGTGCAGACCAGTCCCCAGACCAGGCCCTTGCGGTTGTTTTCCAGGAGCGCGTGGTGCGCCCACGTCACGGTGGTGCCTGAGGTGAGCAGAATGAGCGTGTTGAGCAGCGGCAGATGCCAGGGATCGAAAGTCTCGATGCCCTTCGGCGGCCAGACGCCGCCGGTGAAGGCGATCCGGCCCACGTCCCGCAGTTCGTCCGGAAACAGCGCGGTGTTGAAATAGGCCCAGAACCAGGCGACGAAGAACATCACCTCGGAGGCGATGAACAGGATCATGCCGTAGCGGTGCGAGATCTGCACCACGCGGGTGTGATCGCCTTCGACCTCAGCCTCGTAGATGACGTCGCGCCACCAGCTGATCATCGTGTAGGCGATGCCGATCATGCCGACGCCGAACACCAGCGGCGCATAACTGACAATCCCGTGCATCCACAGGATCAGCCCGACGGCAGTGATGAACGCGGCCGTGGCGCCGACTGCCGGCCACGGACTTGGATTGACCAGATGATAATCGTGATGCGGTTTGGCGTGGGCTACGGCGTCGGCCATCGTCATTTTCTCCGATTAATTCCTTCAGATGCGGCCGGGTTTTTCCGGACCGCCGCTCTGCGCTACCGGCTCATCCGATTGGCGGACCGGATAGAACGTATAGGAGAGCGTGATCGTATTGGCGTATTTCTGTTCGGCATCCTTGGCGAGTTTCGGATCGACGTAGAACACCACCGGCATGTCGCGGGTCTCGCCCGGCTTCATCGTCTGCGTCGTAAAGCAGAAGCAGTTGATCTTCTCGAAATAGATGCCGGCGGTGGATGGACTGACGTTGTAGCCGGCCTGGCCGACGGTGACGCGCGCGGCCTGATTGGTGACCTTGTAGTAGACCGTCACGACTTGGCCGAGGCGCACGTCGATGGTGCGGCGCTCCGGCTCGAACGACCATGGCAAGCCTTCCGCCACGTTGGAATCGAAGCGTATGGTGATCTTGCGCGCCAGTTCGCGCGCCGGCAGCACCTTCGCGACTTGCGTGGTGCCGCCGAAGCCGGTGGTGCGGCAGAACCAGGAATAGAGCGGCACCGCCGCAAACGACACGCCGACCATCATGGCGACGAAACCGCCGCACAGAAATGCGACGAGAAGATCGCGGCTTCTGCGTCTGGGTTCGGTTGCGGGTTGATCGGCTGGTGCATCGGATGCTGCTATTTGCTTCCCTGCGCCGGCTGCGCGGGCCGCATATACATCGGCGGCGCTAGCGCATTCGAGCCGAGTCGCACGACGGTGACGGCGAAGATCACCACGACGAACGCGCCTAGCGCCAGCGCGATGGCGATCGAACGAGTACGCCGCGCCCGCAACTGCTCCTCAGTCAGCCTAATGCCGCCTTGCGGCCCCGGCTCACGGGTGGGCGGCCTGCGCAACTCGTTCATCGTTTCACTCGCCATCGTCATGCCGCGAAATGGCCGAACAGCCCTCCCGACATCCGATCGACCAGCAGCATCGCGAACAGCAGAAACAGATAGAGGATCGAGAACGCGAACAACTGCTTGCAGGCCGCGTGGCCGGTCGACTCGCGCCGCACCCGCAGCGCCAAGGCGAGCATGCCGGCGCCGAGCACGAGCGACGCGATGCCATAGATCAGTCCGGTATAGCCGAGCAGCCATGGCACGACGCCAAGCGGCGCCAGCAGCAGCGTATAGAGCCAGATCTGGCGGCGCGTCTCGTGCACGCCGGCGACCACCGGCAGCATCGGCACGCCGGCGCGCGCATAGTCGCCGATACGGTAGAGCGACAGCGCCCAGAAATGCGGCGGCGTCCAGAAGAAGATGATGAGAAACAGCACGATCGGCTCGACCGCCAGGCTGCCGGTTGCGGCCGCCCAGCCGATCATCGGCGGCAACGCACCGGCGGCGCCGCCGATGACGATGTTCTGCGGCGTCGAGCGTTTCAGCCAGACCGTGTAGATCGCCACGTAGAAGAAGATCGTGAAGGCGAGCAGCGCGGCGGCCAGCGCGTTGACCAGCACCCCGAGCGCCACGACCGAGAACACCGCGAGCGTGAAGCCGAAGCCGGCCGCCTCGCCGGGCGTGACACGGCCGCGCGGGATCGGCCGGCTGGCGGTGCGCGCCATCCGCGCGTCGATGTCGGCGTCGTACCACATATTCAGCGCGCCGGCGGCGCCGGCGCCGACAGTGATGCACAACAGCGCGGCGAAGCCGATCACCGGATGAATGTGGACGGGCGCGACAAGCATCCCGACCAGCGCCGTGAACACCACGAGCGACATGACCCGCGGCTTCATCAACTCGATGTAGTCGCCGGCTCCTGCGATCGAGGGCTCGGCGCGTGCCGTTGTAACGCTCATCGGATCAAGGGCAGAGTTTCATACTGATGGAAGGGCGGCGGCGACGGCAACGTCCATTCCAGTGTCGTCGCACCGGGACCCCAGGGATTCGCCGAAGCATGTTCCTTGCGCATGAAGGCCTGCGCCATGCAGTAGAAGAACACCAGGAGGCCGAAACCCGAAATGTAGGAGCCGATGAAGAGATGTAATTCCAGCCGGCGAACGCGTCGGGATAGTCGGCATAGCGTCGCGGCATGCCCGCCATGCCGAGGAAGTGCTGCGGGAAGAACACCAGGTTGACGCCGATGAAGGTGATCCAGAAGTGCAGCTTGCCGAGCGTCTCGCTGTACATGTAGCCGGTGATCTTCGGGAACCAGTAATACCAGCCGCCGAAAATGGCGAACACGGCGCCGAGCGACAGCACGTAATGGAAGTGCGCCACCACGTAGTAAGTGCCGTGCAGTTCGCGATCGACGCCCGCATTGGCGAGCACCACGCCGGTGACGCCACCGAGCGTGAACAGGAAGATGAAGCCGATCGCCCACAGCATCGGCGTTTTGAACTCGATCGAGCCGCCCCACATCGTCGCGATCCAGGAGAAGATCTTCACGCCGGTCGGCACGGCGATGACCATCGTGGCGGCGATGAAATAGGCCTGCACGGAGGCCGACATGCCGACGTTATACATGTGGTGCGCCCAGACGACGAAGCCGATGCCGCCGATCGCCACCATGGCGTAGGCCATGCCGAGATAGCCGAACACCGGCTTCTTCGAGAACGTCGACACGATCTGGCTGACCATGCCGAAGCCCGGCAGGATCAGGATGTACACTTCGGGATGGCCGAAGAACCAGAACAGGTGCTGGAACAGCAGTGGGTCGCCGCCGCCCTGCGGATCGAAGAAGGTGGTGCCGAAATTGCGGTCGGTGAGCAGCATGGTGATGGCGCCGGCGAGCACCGGCAGCGACAGCAGCAGCAGGAACACCGTCACCAGGATCGACCACACGAACAGCGGCATCTTGTGCATGGTCATGCCGGGCGCGCGCATGTTGAAGATCGTGGTGATGAAGTTGATGGCGCCGAGGATCGACGAGGCGCCGGCGAGATGGATCGACAGGATGGCGAAATCCATCGCCGGACCCGGGCTGCCCGAGGTCGACAGCGGCGCGTAGAGCGTCCAGCCGCCGCCGACGCCGTTGGCGCCCGGCTCGCCCGGGACGAACATCGAGATCAGAAGCAGCGTGAACGAGGCCGGCAACAGCCAGAACGAAATGTTGTTCATGCGCGGGAACGCCATATCGGGCGCTCCGATCATCAGCGGCACCATCCAGTTGCCGAAGCCGCCGATCATGGCCGGCATGACCATGAAGAAGATCATGATCAGTCCGTGCGCGGTGATGAACACGTTATAGAGGTGGGTGTCGCCGTGCAGGAAGTGCGCGCCCGGGTACATCAGGTTCGCCCGGATCAGGATCGACAGGCCCGCCCCGATCGTCCCGGCGATGATCGCGAACACCAGGTACATCGTGCCGATGTCCTTGTGGTTCGTCGAATACACAAACCGGCGCCAGCCGTGCGGGATCGCGTGCCCGCCGTCGTCGCCATGCCCATGTTCCGCGTGTACCATCGTGTCCATTGCCAGTTCCTTCGTTAGCGGCCGTCCTTGCCCGGACCAGTCGTCGATTACGCTTCTTACTGCGCCGGCGTGCCGGCTGCCGCGAATGTGGTCGGCGGGGCCCGATCCAGGGCGGCATTCTTCTTCTCGGTGGTGACCCACGAGTCGTAATCGGCCTGGCTCACCACATGCACGGCGATCGGCATGTACGGATGGTCCTTGCCGCACAATTCGGAGCACTCGCCGTAATACATACCTTCCTTGGTCGCCTTGAACCACGTCTCGTTGATGCGGCCCGGAACGGCGTCAATCCTGATGCCGAATGACGGCACCATAAATGAATGAATGACGTCGGCCCCGGTCACCAGCACGTGCACGATCTTGTTCACCGGCACGACCATTTCGTTGTTGACCGCGAGCAGCCGCGGCTGGCCGGGCTTGAGATCCTTGTCGGCGACCATCAGCGAGTCGAATTCAAAATTGCCGCTGTCCGGATAGGCATAGCTCCAGAACCACTGCTTGCCGGTCACTTTCACCGTCACGTCCGGCTTCGGCACATCGAGCTCGACATACAACAGCCGGAATGACGGCACCGCGATCGCCGCCAGAATAAGCACCGGCACGATCGTCCACATCACTTCGAGAACGGTATTGTGCGTGGTGCGGGACGGGGTCGGATTGGCACGCGCGTTGAACCGGACGATCACCATCGCCAGCAGCACGAGGACGAAGACCGCGATCGCGCTGGTGATCCAGAACAGGAATGTATTGAAACTGGTGATGTCGTCCATCACCGGCGTGGCCAACTCTTGCAGGCCCATTTGCCACGGCGAGGGCTGGCCCAGCCCGGCAAATGCCGCGGTGGCGCTGGCCAACAGCGCTGCGGCGGTCATCCCGATGGTGGTCAAGCGCGAGAACACCTTCATCTCTTGTTTTGCCATCTCTTACTTGTGCTCCGTGCTTGCCTTCTTGTCTCCGCCATGACTGCTCACGAGCCCCGCTGACCGGTTTGGCAGCGGACCGCGACAATTATGACGCCGCCTGCGTGCAGCCCAATTCCTGCAGCGCCCGCGACAGGGCGAGGACGAAGAAAGGGCAACGGGTGGATCCCTGGCAGGCCTGACGGGATGAGGGAATCCCAGTCCCTCAAACCACAAATCCGGCTCTGCCGCAATGCACTCATCACTCGCGCACAGGGCGCTCGCCAATCGGCCGCGGGCACCGGGAAATTCCCACCACGGCACAGCCACATTGCCGTGATTTGGACATTCTTGACACGCCGGACTCAGCCTGTAGCAGACTCGTCCGGCAGCCCTGCCGGCGCAGGTGATTCGGCGTGAACGCGCGGCGCGGGACGGCTTTCGGGGGGCCTCTGCAAGGGACATGTCATAATGACGAATGGCGATTGCGCGGGGCACCGCCGACCACGGCGGCATCCGCTGTTTCGTTCGAATTTACGCCCGTTTTTCGCGGCACTGGCGATGGCCGCCATTATGTTCGCGTCCCTGTTGTCCGGCCAGGGCACGGCCGCCGCACAAGGCGTGGTCAAATCGGTCTACGGCGACTGGCAAATCCGCTGCGAGACGCCGCCCGGCGCACAGAGCGAGCAATGCGCGCTGATGCAGAGCGTCACCGCGGAAGACCGGCCCAATGTCGGCCTGACCGTAATCGTGCTCAAGACCGCCGATCAGAAGAGCCGGCTGATGCGCGTCGTCGCCCCGCTCGGTATCCTGTTGCCGTCGGGGCTGGGGCTGAAGATCGATGACAAGGACGTCGGCCGCGCCGGCTTCGTCAAATGCCTGCCCAACGGCTGCATTGCCGAAATCACCATGGACGACAATCTGATCAACCAATTGCGCAACGGCCACACCTCGACCTTCATCATCTTCCAGTCGCCCGAGGAAGGCATCGGCTTCCCCATGAGCCTGAAAGGCTTCGGCGACGGTTACGACCACCTGCCGTAAGAGCCAGTTTCAGTCGGGTTGAAGCGCTCCTTTTTTCGTCATCCGCGGGCATAGCCGTTCAAAGAACGGCGTCGCTTCGCTCGCCTATGACCCGCGCATCCATGTAGACTGACCGCAACTCGGGAGCGCAGCATGGATCTGCCGGGTCAAGCCCGGCAATGACGAGGAGAGGCTGCGATTCCATTCGAATGGAATATGCCCTAGCGGAGCTCCGCCCGCGCGGACGCGCCGCGCCGTCACCCAGGCGGCGCAATTGACCGCCCGCCCGTTGCGCGTAGGCTCAGCGCCCAAACGGGGGAAAACATGGACCTGCACAAGAAAATCGCGGCCAGCAGTCGCCGCCGGCGATCGGCCTGCTGTTGGCGGCCGCAACGGCTCCGGCCGGCGCACAGACCGCCAGCGCCTATCCCAACCATCCGGTCGTGCTGATCGTGCCCGTATCGGCCCCGGCGGCGTCGCCGATGTCGGCATGCGCATCCTCGGCGAGAAGCTGTCGGACCAAGCTGAAACAGCAATTCGTCATCGAGAACCGCCCCGGCGCCGGCGGCATCGTCGCCGCGCAGGCCGGCGCCTCCGGCCGCGCCCGACGGCTACACGCTGCTGATGACCGGCAACAACAACGCCATCGCCGAGGCGCTGTTCAACAAGCTGCCGTACAACATCCTGACCGACTTCGCTTCGGTGTCGACGGCGTCGTTCTTCGATCTGCTGATCGTGACCCGCGCCGGCTCGCCGCTACATATCGCTGCGACGACTTCATCGCGGCCGCCAAGGCCAATCCCGGCAAGCTCAATATCGGCACCATCGCTGCCCGGCAGCACGCAAAACCTCGCCGCCGAACTGTTCGTCAGCACCGCCGGCATCAAGGCGACGATCGTGACGTTCCGCACCTCACCCGACATGGCCAACGCGGTGCATGCGCGGCGATGTCGATGTCGAGTTCGAGTTCTACGCGGCGTCCACGGCCTGCTCGCCGCCAACAAGCTCGTGGCGCTGGCCTCGACCGGCGCCAAACGCACCGCCTATCTGCCCGACGTGCCGACCGCAATCGAGAGCGGAATCAAAGGCTACGAGGTCGTCAGCTGGAACGGCCTGGCGGTTCCGGCCTAAACGCCGCACAGCCGATCATCGCCACGCTCAACGCCGCCATGAAGGACGTCATCCCCGACCCCGACGTCCAGGACAGAGCCAAAGCAGATGGGCATGGCGATGCGCTGGAGCACGCCCGACGAAATGACCGCGCGCATGAAAGCCGACATCGCCAAATGGGGCGCGGTGATCGCCAACGCGCATATCCCGAAGCACGATTGAGCGGCCCCGTAGCCTGCGGAACATCGTCGTAGGGGCGACCCTCGTGGTCGTCCCTCTTTGAACGGCGACGGCGCGGGCAGGCACAAGGCCTGCCCCTACGGAATGCCGCGAGGCCTGCCCTTGCGCAATCGCCGCATCGCGCGCGAGCAAATATTCCGCCCGCTCGGTCAGGCCGGCGGCCCCAGCACGCTGTGCAGCCACGCATGCCATCCCCGGCCGCTCGCGATCTCCTTCACGATGCGCCAAAAATCCTCGTAGGCGATGACAAAAGGATTGGTCGGTGACGATCGCGGATGTGAAAGTCCGTAGCGTATCTTGATATCCGGAAGCTCGGCCTGATACGTGCCGAACATGTGATCCCAGATCATCAGCACGCCGCCGAAATTCTTGTCGGCATATTCGGGATTGCTGGCGTGGTGGACGCGGTGGGCCGATGGCGTGTTGATGACCCAATCCAGCCATCCGATCCGCTTGACCAGTTCGGTGTGAATGAAGAACTGATAGGTCAGGCTGGCCGACACCATGCCGAACACCCAGACCGGGTCGTAACCGATCCAGACGATCGGCAGATAGAACAGAAACACTCCGGAGAGGATCGGCGTCCAGGACAGACGGAAGGCGGCCGAGACCACCATGCGTTCGGTGCTGTGATGGACGCTGTGCGAGGCCCACAGCAGCCGAATGCGATGCGAACAGCGATGTTCGACGTAGAACGCCAGGTCGGTGAGCAGGAACAGCGCAATCAGGCTCGGCCAGTTCGTGAAGGAGACCGGGATGGTCGTCAGGCGGAATTGATAGACGGCCGCGGCGATGAAACCGAATATGACGCCGTGCGCAGCGGCCTGGGTCAGCAGGTGGCCGACCGCAAGCAGGGTGGAAATTCCGGTATTTTTCCACGAGTAACTGCCGTGACGCGCCTGGATCACCAGGGCCTCGACCAGGATCGTGACCAGAAACACAGGGATGAAGACCACCGCAATTTTGTTCGGCAGTCTGTCAAACAACTGGGCAAAGCTGAGATAGAACTCCATTGTCGGCCCCTTCCCGATCGACGCTGCTCCATGCACGGCCGCGAAAACCGCGCGTGATTACCGGCCCGCGGCTGCGCGCAAAGCGCCGTAACATGCCGGCGACAGCGCGGAAGCGTGCTCGGCCAGACAGGAAATGAGGCGGCCGCCGCCGAGTTGAACGCCGGCGCACAGTGTTTGCTGGTCGGCCGCGCAGACCCGCACGATCGCCAGAGCCTCGCGCGGCCGCAGCATCGGCATTCGGCCGATCGGTTCCACGGCCGTGGGCGCCGTCGCCGCGGCCGGGGCCGCGGCAGGCGCGCCCTCGCCTCGACCCAACGCCGCCACCGCGCGCTGGCAGGCGCGCGAAAGCTGCCGCCCGTGCTGTTGCAGGCACTGCAATGCCGCCGGCCCTCCAGGCTGGACGCCGGAACAGTGCGCGATGAAATCCGACCGGCAGGCGGCGCGGACGGCCTTGAGTTGCCGCTCGCTTGGCTTCTGGGCAACAGACGGCGCAGGCGCAGGCGGCGACGGCCGAGTTCTCACGATGGCCGGTGGCGGCGCAGATGCAGCAGGCGGCGGTGGTGGCGAGGGTGCGGCAGCCGGCGATGGCAGCAAGGGTGCTGCAGCCGGCGGCAGCGGCGCGGCAGAGGGCGCACCGCCGGCGGGCAGCGACTGCACCGTATGCAGGCATGTCGACGACAGGCCGGCCGTATTCGCTTTCAGACAAAGCACGAGTTCGGGGTTCGTGGGCGCGATCCAGGAACAATGCGCCAGCAAGTCGTTCAGCGTGCAGGTTTGCTGAATGACCTTGATTTGATCCTCACCGGACTGGGTCGCCGGCGCCGGCGAAGCGGGCGCGGGTGTCGACACGGGCGCAGGCGCGGATACGGGCGCGGCAGCCGGCTCGGCTTTCGCCGGGGCTGCTTGCGGCGCAACCGCCTCGACCGCGGTCTTGCACGACGCCGACAGGCTGTCGCTGTGCGCCACAAGACAGTTCAGCGCGTCTTTGCCGCCAGGCTGCACACCGGAGCAATTGGCGATGAAATCGGAACGGCACGCGGCGCGGATAGCGTCGCGCTGCTGTGCCGTCGGCGCTTGTGCGGCAAGCGTGTGGATGTCGAGCGTTATCGACAGGGCCACAAACGCCAACAGCGTAACAAACCTGACCATGACGCAACTCCCCGACAAAGTTGCCATTGCGCCGCTAACCGCGCGCGGCGGCAGTTTATTGGATTTGAGGGCGCGGTGTCAGCCGGCTTGTGGCGGATAGCGCGACATCCTCGTAGGGGCGACCCTTGTGGTCGCCCAATTCGGGCACAGGCCGGCCGGCCTCGCGGTCCAGATCAAGATCAAAAGCGCCGCGTGACGCTGCCAAGCCCTCGTGACCAAGTCTCTGACCGCGAGCCTCTATAACACGCTGCGCCAGCGCCGCCGGCGCTCAGATGCTGCTCAATGCGGCGCCGAAGTCTCACCGGGAACTGGGTTACGCCGTTAGCGCTGCGACGAAAGCAATGGGTGACAACTCGGGCTCGTATGATAGTGTCGCAAAGATGATTATTAAGGCATCAGTCAGACTTGGGATCAGCCAACGTGTTTGACGATAGGCGATCCTTCATCACGCGCGCATTCTTCCGTGCCGAATTTGACCTTGATTACCGCGCCTACACTGCGGAACGGGATGCGGAAGTCCTGAACCGGCTTCGAGATTGGGACGGCCGGCTGCCGCTGAGCGAAACCCAGGCCGAAGGCGCTTTCACTCAAACCTTCTTCGTCGATACCTGGGGCTACGGCGAGTCGGGCCGCGTCTCGCCCGAACAACACACAATCATCGCCAAATTTCCCGTTTCCGGCGAGGGTGCCGGCGGCGGCGTTGGGGAAGCCGACTTGGCACTCGGCTGGTTTCGCGGCCGCGACGACGCTGTCCCGCAGGTCCTGTGCGAATTCAAGGACATCAACTCGAAGCTCGATGCCAAGCAACATCGCAAGGGCAGCACGCGCACGCCCGTAGAGCAGTGCCTCAACTATGTCCGCGGCGCGCGGCGCGGCTTGTTCGGCAACGAACCAGTGCAGCCCTGGTGGGGCATTGTCACCGACATGAACGAGTTCCGGCTGTATTGGTGGGATCACGCGCCAGCGGAATTCATGCGCTTCTTCATCCGTCGCGAGCAGCTCCCGTCCGGCCAATACGACCTTCTGACCGGCCAATACGATCTTCTGACCGAATCAGACGACGCTCGTTTTGATCGCTACCTTTTCGCCAAGTTGTTTTCCCGCGACATGTTGCTCTCGGAAGCTGGCCGTCCGCTTTTGCTTCGCCTTGTCGAGCGGCAGTGGACCCGCGGGCGCAGCCTCGAAGGAGAGTTTTACGATCGCTATAAGGACGTTCGCGAGCGCCTCTTCAATGTGATCAGGCTCAACAATCCGGCATTCCCGGGAAGGCCCGGCGAACTGCTGCGGCTGACCCAGAGACTGCTCGACCGCTTCATCTTCGCATTCTTCTGCGAAGACATGGGCGAGCGCATGCTGTTCCCGCCCCAGATGATACGGGATTTGTTGCGCAGCCGCAGCGTCGAAGTCTTTTACGACGAGAATGGCTCCGAACTGTGGGATTTCTTCAAACGCCTGTTCGCCTTGATGAACACCGGGGGCACGCTCAACCGCCTGACGCTTCCCGAGATCAACGGCGGCCTGTTCGAGTCGGACCCGCTGATTGACGGTCTGAGCATTCCAAACCACGTTTTTGCCAAGGCCGGACAGGGCACGAACGAAGCCTCCCTTAAGAGCGACCCCGAAACGCTGTTTTATTTGTGCGCAAACTACGATTATGCAGGGCGCGGCGACGTGAGGGAGAGCGTCAGTCTTTTCACGCTCGGCCATATTTTCGAACAGTCGATCACCGAGCTCGAGTATCGGGAGGGAGAACTCGAAGGCCGCGAGACTATCGCAAGTCTCTCAAAGCGGAAGCGCGACGGCGTCTATTACACGCCGGAGCCGGTCGTGAATTACCTGGTCGAGCAGACGCTTGGACCCTGGTTCGCCGATGCCAAGACATCATGTGGATATCCGCCTCCAGACGGGGGGACGCCAACGGCTCAATCGGCCATATCTTATGTCGAACGTCTGAAAGAAATACGTATTGTTGATCCCGCCTGCGGCTCGGGCGCCTTCCTGATTTCCGCCTTTCGGCAACTCCTGGCTGAACGCATCGCAGCAGAACGCGATGTTGAGCGCGCGCGAGGCAGTACCGCGCTGGCCGTCGACGAAACGCCGCTTATCGCTGGCATCCTGCGTGACAACATCTATGGCGTCGACATCAATCCGGCGTCGGTCGAGATCGCCAAACTGGCACTTTGGCTGCACACGGCCCGGGCGGCGGCGCCGCTATCCTCGCTTGAGCACACGATCCGCATCGGCAACAGTCTGGTCGCTGAGGATTTCTGGGCCGGACGGCAACGGAATCCCGAGGCGGAAGAGCGCGTGCGAAGTTTCGACTGGCGCAGCGCCTTCCCGGAGGTCTGGCCCAGCGATCGCGAAGGCGGCTTTGACATTGTGCTTGGCAATCCGCCTTACGTGAAACTGCAGAATCTCATGAAGGTGGACCCGGACGTTGTCGACTATCTAAAAGCCCAGCGTGGTGCCGACACCTATGCGAGCGCCCAGACCGGCAATTTCGATATCTATTTGCCTTTCATCGAAAAAGGCCTGCGACTGCTGCGGCCGGGCGGGCGCATGGCGTTCATTGCGCCAAGTCTCTGGACCGTAAATCAATATGGCGAAGGTTTGCGCAATCTTGTGCGCCACGGCCGGCATCTCGATCGCTGGCTGGATTTCAAGGCGCACCAGGTTTTCGAGGACGTGATTACCTATACGGCCCTGCAGTTCTATACGCGCGAGCCACGGCAGGTCCTGCGTATCGCCGCCGCACCGAATGGCGACATGGCCGATGTCGACTGGACCGAGACCGATCTGGCCGTTCCTTACGATGATTTTCCTGATGACAGCGAGTGGCTGATGGCCACGGGCCCCGAACGCGCGCTGATTGAGCGACTCGGGCGCGACTGCCTGCGGCTCGATGATCCGGTGCTGACGACTGGTATCATCGTCGGAATTCAGACCAGTGCTGATCACATTTATCACCTTGAGCGGCTCGGGACCGACCGCTATCTGTGCACGCCGAAGGGAAAGGGTGCGAAGTCCTATGAGGTCGTAGTCGAGGACACGATCATGAGGCCGCTGGTTTCGGGGTCCGAGGCAAAGCGATACGAAGAGCCCGAAACAGACACATAGCTGATATTTCCTTACGAGCGCGACACGCGCGGCGCCATGCGCTTGATCTCGGCCGCCGATATGGTGGGGCGCTTTCCAGATGCTTGGTCGCATTTACGCAAGTGGGAAAAAGAGCTGCGCGGCCGTGAAAAAAGCAAAATGGATCGTGAGAAAGACTGGTGGGGATACGTTTATCTGAAGAACCTTGATAAACAGGATGCCCCTAAACTCTTAGTGCCGCGTCTTGTCGAGCACTTAAAATGTAGTCTGGATTCGGAAGGACATTTCTATCTAGATAATGTTGATGTTGGCGGCGTCCTGGCGGTTTCTAACATCAATCCTGCGTTTTTGATGGCTGCAATAAATGCTCCAATTTGTGACTTTGTTTTCCGCATAACATCGAAGCCATTTCAGAACGATTACCGTTCGGCCAACAAACAGTTTATCGCGCCGTTACCGATCCCCAGCACCTCGGCGGAGGCACGTGCCGACGTTGCAATTCTCGCGCAACAGCTCCAGCGGAGAGGATCGCACCGCCGCGATCTTCTGCGGCAAGCGGCTGAACGGCTCGCGGTATTGGCACGCGCGCGCCATCCGGCCCGTTGGCTGTGGCCTGATTTGCCGAGCTTACCGGAAATGATTGAACGAGCCCCCAAAGGATTGCGAATTGCCGGTGAGCGCCGGCGTTGGGCAGAGGAGAGGCTCGACGAACTGGAGGCGAGCCGACTGGAGGCCCTGCAGGCGGCTCTCGATCGCGGCGGACGGCGCGAGGTCCGTTTCGAGGGCGGCCAACTGCGTCTTTACGTCAGCGGCGCAGTCGTGCTGGACAAGATATTCCTCGAAGAGGCGTCGGGCCGCCTGACCGAAACCCATTGGCGTTGGCTTCTCCTCAGCGGCCCGGCGCGCGAAGCCGAGCGATTTGCGGCGGACCTGCGCCGTCCGCCCGCACCGACCGACGTACCCGCAGCCACGCAATTCCGCGACCGTGTCGCGGCGTTGGCCGAAGAGGTCGCCGCGATCGAAGCCGATGAGCGCGCCATGAACGAGACGCTTTACGCGCTCTATAGGCTCACGCCCGAGGAGCGAAATCTTGTGGAGAACGAGAGCGGACACCGCCATGCGGTTGCGGCGAGCGGGTGAATCAAGCGTGCGATCCGCATATGGTCAGAGCCATGAATCAGCTAAAGCTTTTCCAATCCGAACGCCCCGAGGCGGCGCCCGGCCGGCCCCCCGATTTGCTCTATATCCGCAAGAGCCTCGGCAGGCTCCTGCGCATCGCCCGCGAGGCTCAGATCATGCCTTGGAGCGAGGCCGAGACGGAGAGCTGGGAGAAGCAATTCCCGCAACTCGCCGCTTCCTTGCCGGAGGAAGAGGCGGCTGAGTTGACATCCGAGTTCACAATTCAACTGACACGGCTGCGCACCATTCGGTGAACCCGTCTCGAGCAATTTTCAACGGGATTGTACCCTAAATAATGCTACGTGGCTCGCTCCGCTTCGCGCAAGACGCTTATCTCAAGCATAATAAGGCTGGATCGACACCGGGACGATTGTCGGGCAACAGATCGAGCGCCATTGCGGAAATCTTCGCCAACAGTTCGTCGAGCGTCGGCGCATCGGCCGCAGCCGGAATGTCGTCGCAATGGCCAGCCCACACCGAGGCTTCGTCATCCCAAACGGCAGAAATCGTGAAAATCACGGGCTTGTTCATGCGCGCTGCAATCGTTCGCTCGACTGCGCGCAAGATATCCCTCGCAAGACCGAATACCAAGCACGGCCGGTCCGACGAAAGCGCAGCGGCACGGCCGCATGGATTGCCGGGTCAAGCCCGGCAATGACGAGAGCGCGCGAATTAAGCCTTCACAGCAACAGGGCCGCCAAATCTCGGATCACGAAGCCTGCCGCCAAAAACCATTGGAAAATCAATACGTAGTCCCTTTTACAACGACAACATATTGACAAATCCAGTGACAACGGATACAAGTCCCCATCCTGCTCGTCCGAGGGACGTCAACCGGTGACGGCCGATTGATGCGAGCGGGAGCGGTGCCCGGAGTGGGGCTCGTAACTCCATTCGCGGGCGGTTCGGAAACTCGCCCGGCCTGCCACGACGCAGGTCCGCCAGGAGCTGGCTGCCCGGGTAGCGCATGTCGTCGCTACCATGAAGCGCGGGACCGGACTGAGCCAACGCCGAAAGGTTTTGGCGAGAACCGCGGTAGAGCGCCGGAAGGCGAGCGCGTCCGCCAAAAGCGGCGCGCGCCGCGATGCGCAACACGGGCGGCGCTCCGCCTGTGCGCAGCGCGGCCGGGACTACGCGCCTTTCGGCGCTCCGCCTCCCCTTTTGGAGGCCCAGTTCGTGAAAATCGTTGGCAAAGCTCGGGGCGCGAATGAAAAGCGCAGCGCGAGAATGATGGAGTTCGTCATTGCGAGGAGCGAAGCGACGAAGCAATCCAGACAGCCTCGCCGCCACCGCAAGCCCGCCTGGATTGCTTCGCTGCGCTCGCAATGACGAGGCGCGAGAACGATTCGACATGCCTCCAACCCCCTGCTGCAAAGCGGCCCGGCATGGCTTATGTATCGGGCGCATCGCCGCCAAAGAGGCCGGAGTTCCCTGATGTCCGATGATTCCCCCACCTCGCTGATCGACCGCGCCGGGCTGGACCGGCCGCGGCTGGCCAAGATCATTTCGCGCGGCCTCGACGGCGCCGACGACGGCGAGCTTTATCTCGAATATCGCCAGGTCGAGGCGCTGTCGTTCGACAACGGCCGGCTCAAGCAGGCGACCTACGATACCTCGCAGGGTTTCGGCCTGCGCGCGGTGAAGGACGAGGCCGTCGGCTATGCGCACGCGTCCGACGTCTCGGAGCAGGCGATCGAGCGCGCCGCCGATGCGGTGCGCGCCGTGAAGGGCGGCTATTCGGGAACCTACGCGGCGCCGCCCGCGCGCACCAACGCCAAGCTCTACGGGGACGAAAGCCCGCTCGGCACGCCCACATTCGAGGCCAAGGCGCGACTGCTCGAAACCATCGACGCCTATGCGCGCGCCAAGGACCCGCGCGTGCGGCAGGTTTCGGCGAGTCTCGCCGCCACCTGGCAGGCGATCGAGATCGTGCGCCCCGACGGCGAAATCTATCGCGACGTGCGGCCGCTGGTGCGCGTCGGCGTCTCGGTGATGGTCGGCGAAGGCGACCGCCAGGAGACCGGCAGCGACGGTTATGGCGGCCGGGAAGGCTACGAGCGTTTCATCGTCACCGAGGCCTGGCAGGGTGCGGTCGACAATGCGGTCCGTCAGGCGCTGATCAATCTGCAATCGGTGCCGGCGCCCGCCGGCGAAATGGACGTCGTGCTCGGCCCGGGCTGGCCGGGCGTCATGCTGCACGAGGCGGTCGGACACGGCCTCGAAGGCGACTTCAATCGCAAGCAGACCTCGGCGTTTGCCGGCCTGATGGGCCAGCAGGTCGCCGCCAAGGGCGTCACCGTCGTCGACGACGGCACCATGGCGGCGCGGCGTGGCTCGCTGTCGATCGACGACGAAGGCACGCCGACCAACCGCACCGTGCTGATCGAAGACGGCATCCTGGTCGGCTACATGCAGGACCGTCAGAACGCGCGCCTGATGGGCATGAAGCCAACCGGCAACGGCCGGCGCGAAAGTTTCGCCCATGTGCCGATGCCGCGCATGACCAACACCTACATGCTGGCCGGCGGCCGCGACCCGGCCGAAATCCTCGCCTCGGTGAAGAACGGAATTTACGCCGTGCATTTCGGCGGCGGTCAGGTCGACATCACGTCGGGCAAATACGTGTTCCAGTGCACCGAGGCCTATCGCATCGAAAACGGCAAAGTCGGCGTGCCCATCAAGGGCGCGATGCTGATCGGCAACGGACCGACCGACCTGCATCGGGTGTCGATGGTCGGCGACGACCTCGCGCTCGACACTGGCATCGGCACCTGCGGCAAGAATGGCCAGGGCGTGCCGGTCGGCGTCGGCCAGCCGACCTTGCGGATCGATCGCATCACCGTCGGCGGCACCGGCTGACGCCGCCAGATTTCGTAACGCCATGTTCTGACCGCAAAGTACGCACGATTATGTCCTCGCATTCCGCCGCTCCCCTGCCGAAGGTGTCTCTGATGCCGCGTTGGATCCGATCCGTCGTCGACGTGGTGGTCTTCGTTCTGCTCGTCATCATCGCCAAGACGGCGATCGCCGAGCCGTATTACGTCCCGTCGGGATCGATGGAGCCGACACTGCAGATCGGCGACGAACTGCTGGCGACGAAATTTCCGTATGGCTACAGCTCATCGTCGCTGCCGAATTTCGTGACGCTGCCCGACACCAAGCGGATTATGGGCGCGCTGCCGCAGCGCGGCGATGTGGTGGTGTTTCGCTGGCCCGGCGACCGGTCGCAAATCTGGGTCAAGCGCGTCGTCGGCCTGCCGGGCGATCGCATCGCGATGCGCGACGGGCGGCTGTGGATCAACGGGGCCCCGGTGGGTCTGAAGTCGGACGGCCTCGGCTCGATGGAAGCGGAAGACGGGTCGCATGAGTCCGTCGCGCGTTTCATCGAGACGCTGCCGGGCGGCCACCAGCATGTGCTCTTCAAATCGCAGCAATTCGATCCGCTCGACAATATTCCCGAACTCAGCGTGCCGCCCGGCCATCTGTTTGTGATGGGCGACAACCGCGACAATTCGGCCGACAGCCGGGTCCCGGTCAGTGACGGCGGCGTCGGCCTGCTACCGGTCGACGATCTGGTCGGCCGCGTCGATGCGCTGGTCGGCTCGTGGGATCTGGCAAAGGTGCATGAGCCGCTGTGGACATGGCCATCGGGCCTGCGGCTGTCGCGGTTTTTCACCGCGGTGCATTAGGGATGGGTGCCGTTGCAGTGCATTTGTCGAGCCGCGCCGGATGGGCAATGCATAACCCTTCCGGTAAAATTCGAACCGCAGAGGTGGAGGCATCCGATGGGCGAGCGCGTCACGGTCGAACTGGACGCAGAATTGATTGCGGCGGCGCGCGAGGCGGGCGTCGACCTGTCTGAGCTTTTAAGCCGCGCCTTGCGGCGGCATCTGTCGAAACTAAACGCTGCAGACCGCGACCAAGCCGCGCGCGAGTGGTACCGCGAAAACAAAGAAGCGGTCGACGCCTACAACGAGCTGATAGAAGCGCACGGCCTGTTTTCCGATGGCGTGAGGATGTTTTGATTGCCTCAGCAATTCGATATCGTTGAAAATCTCAACCGCGCCAGGAGCGGCCAATACCCCTTTCTTATCGTTCTGCAACATGATCGCGTGGCTGCTCTGAGGAGCTTTATTGCTGCACCGCTTGTCGAAGCCACAATGAGCCTCACCGCATCGCGGTTGCATCCAGCGGTAACACTTGCTGGACGCCATTACGTCGTCGTGACGGAGCAACTCGCTGCCGTGGAGCCGAATTCGTTGGGCCGAACAATAGCTTCGGCCGAATCCGTTCGATACGAGATCGTTGCGGCACTCGATCTGTTATTTACCGCGGTCTGATGCCGCCTGCTTCAGCGCACCACGCCCGAAATACAGCAAGGCCGCGCGCGCGGCGGCTTGATGACGTTTTTCAGATAGCAGCGCGCTCCGACCGTGCCGTAGCCCGGACGCCGATAGGTCCAGGCCCGGCAGCGTGTCTCGGCCTGGCACGCGGCCGCGCACGGCGCGCCGGCCGGATCTGGCTTGGTCTCGAAGGTGCGGTAGTCGCCGCCGATGCGATCGATCGAATATTCGAGCTTGCCCAGGCGCGGCTCGATGACGCCAGCGCCGCGCACGCCCGATACGCAGCACGGCGATGGCGACGCCGGCCGAACTGTGCGCTTGAGCGAGCATGTAGCCGGGCCGCCGGTCGGCAGCGGATAATGAAAGCTCCAGGCGCGGCAAGCTCGGTCGTGTTCGCACCGGTTCGCACATACGGCCGGGTCGCCATTGGGGATGACGAAATGCGTGTAGTCGCCGCCCGGCCGGTCATAACCGGACTGCGCCAAGGCAGGCGCGCTGCCGGCCGCGACCACAACGCAAACCGCAATGCCGACGATCAGTGCTCGCATCATGCGATGCGCTTTCGTGTGCTGGCCCCCGCGCTCGGCAAACTCATTCATAGAACACCGCCGCGACAAACAAAATACCACAGCAACCTTCCGCGTCACCGCTTCGGCAGTCGTCTGACTGCGGCACCGCCGTCAGGCGCGAAAATGCTTCGACAATTTCAAACCTTGCGCCTGATAATTCGAGCCGATGCCGGCGCCATAGAGCTGATCGGGCCGCGCCAGCATCTTCTCATAAACCAGCCGGCCGACGACCTGGCCATGCTCGAGGATGAACGGCACTTCGCGCGAGCGCACTTCCAGCACCGCCCGAGCGCCGAGGCCGCCGGCGCCCGCGTAACCGAAGCCGGGGTCGAAGAAGCCCGCATAATGCACCCGAAACTCGCCGACCAGCGGGTCGAACGGCACCATCTCGGCGGCATAATCGGGCGGCACCTGCACCGCCTCGGTCGACGCCAGGATATAGAATTCGTCCGGATCGAGGATCAGGCTGCGGTCGGCACGCGCGGCGATCGGCTCCCAGAATTCGCCGACCTCGTAGGCGGCGCGGCGCTCGACATCAATCACGGCGGTGTGGCGTTTGGCGCGATAGCCGACGATGCCGTCGCCGTTTGGCCGAGATTGTCGGACGCCGCTGCCCGACAGATCGATGCTCACCGCGATGCCGTCGCCCATCACTGCCTCGGCGCGATCGACCAGCCGTTCGCGCGCATGCAATTCGCGCAGCGCCTCGGCATCGAGCGCGGCGTTGCCGCGATGCAGGCGCATCTGCGACAGTCGCGAGCCTCGGCGTACCAGCACCGGAAACGTCTTTGGGCTGATCTCGGCATAGAGCGGACCACGGTATCCGGCCGCCACGCGATCGAAGCCGCGCGTCTCGTCGGCAATCACGCGGGTGAACACGTCGAGACGCCCGGTGGAGCTCTTCGGATTGGTGGATGCTGCGATGTCGTCCGGCAGCCGAAGCGCTTCGAGCAGCGGCACGATGTAGACGCAGCCAGTCTCCAGCACGGCGCCGCCGGCCAGCGGAAACTCGTGCAGCTTCAGTTCGGCGATGCGCTGCGTCACGGCGATGCCAGGCCCGGGCAGAAAGCTGGCGCGCACCCGGTAGGCGATGGCACCGAGCCGCAGGTCAATGCTCGCGGGCTGGATCTGATCGGGCGCGAACGGTTGCGCCGCCGCGATGGCGCCGTCCTGCGCCAGCGCCGCGATCATGCGGTCGGGCAGTATGCCGTGGTCGGATGAGGAGAAGCGGAGTGACATGGACTTTACCTGCGGCGATCTAACCCGTCCGGCGGTTTGACGGAAAGATACCTGCGGCGTATAAGCCCCGTTATCCCGTGGTCATTTGAGCCGGCCGGCTTGCAGCCACGTAAAACAAATTGCTAAAAGGCCGGGGACGCGTGAGCCCGGCCTTGAGGATTTTTCCTCCCGGCCGGGTTTTGTTTTGGCCGGCGCTCGGCCGAAATTGGAGGATCACATGTCCGCGTCCGCAACGAGAAAATACCGCCCGGAAACGCAACTGGTTCAGGCAGGAATCATTCGCTCGCCGTTCGGCGAAACATCCGAGGCGCTCTACCTCACCCAGGGCTACGTCTACGACACCGCCGCGCAGGCGGAAGCACGCTTCAAGGGCGAGGACCCCGGCTACCAGTATTCGCGTTTCGCCAATCCCACGATCGACATGTTCGAGCGGCGCATGGCGGCGCTGGAAGGCGCCGAGGCGGCGCGCGCGACCGCGACCGGCATGGCGGCGGTCACGCTGTCGCTCGTCGGCCAGCTCAAGGCCGGCGACCACGTCGTCGGCTCCAAGGCCATGTTCGGCTCCTGCCGCTATGTGATCGAGGATTATCTGCCGCGCTTTGGCGTCGAATTGACACTGGTCGATGGCTGCAACCTCGATGCCTGGCGCAACGCTGTTCGGCCCAACACCAAGGCTTTTTTCCTCGAAAGCCCGACCAACCCGGCGCTCGACATCATCGACATCGCCGAAGTCGCGAAGATCGCGCATGCGGCCGGCGCCACGCTCACTGTCGACAATGTCTTTGCAACGCCGCTCTACCAGAGCCCACTCGCGCTTGGCGCCGACTGCGTGGTCTATTCGGCCACCAAGCATATCGACGGCCAAGGCCGGTGCCTCGGCGGCGTCGTGCTGGGCTCGCAGAAATTCATCATGGACAAAGTGCACACGCTGCTGCGGCAAACCGGGCCGTCGATGTCGCCGTTCAATGCCTGGGTGCTGCTCAAGGGACTGGAGACACTGGCGGTGCGGGTGCGCCGCCAGACCGACAGCGCGGCCACGCTCGCCGTCGCGCTTTCCGATCAACCGAAGATTTCGCGGCTGATTTATCCAGGCCGCCCCGATCATCCTCAAGCCGCCATCGCGCAGAAACAGATGCGCGGCGGATCGACACTCGTCGCGTTCGAGATCAAGGGCGGCAAGCAGGCGGCGTTTCGCTTTCAGGATGCGCTGCAGCTCGTCCGTATCAGCAACAATCTCGGCGACGCCAAGAGCCTGATCACCCATCCGGCCACTACCACGCATCAGCGGCTGACAGCCGAGGCGCGCGCCGAACTCGGCATCAGCGACGGGTTGGTGCGCGTTTCGGTCGGCCTCGAACATCCTGATGATATCGTGGAAGACGTGCTCACCGCCCTGCAGGCCGCCTGACGAGCTGGGGGATACGGCGCGCCATCCCGCGGGCGAGCTTGAGAAAGCGCGCCCGCGCGGTTATTGCAATCGCAGCGGCGGGCGCGATTCCCTTAAATTGTGGGCGGCCCGCCATCGTTGGCCAAGGTCGGGAAGGCGCCAGGAAACCGCCATGTATCGTGCCGTCACCCGGGACATCGAAGTCGTGGTGAGCCCACGCTTTGAAGCCGACCGCTCGTCGCCGGAGAACAATTATTTCTTCTGGGCCTACAAGATCTCAATCACCAATCAGGGCTCCGAGACGGTGCAGCTGAAGACCCGTCACTGGCGCATTACCGACGCCAATGGCCGCCGCCAGGAAGTGCGTGGCGCCGGCGTGGTCGGTGAGGAGCCGGTGCTCAAGGCGGGCGAGCATTTCGAATACACCAGCGGCGTGCCTTTGCAGACACCATCCGGGTTCATGGCCGGCACCTACGGGATGGTGAGCGCCAATGGCGAGCATTTCGACATCGAGGTGCCGGCTTTCTCACTCGAACTCGGTCGAGACCAAGCGGACGCTCAACTGAGCATAAGCGAATAGCGCGGACCCGCTGTTCGCGAGCCCGCGCTATCGGTCCAACGTTCGCTTCGCCTGAGTTAGTGCCCGATCTCTACGCCGACGCCCGGAACATGCACGCCGACACCCGGGTCACGATCGTGCTCGTGCACCACGACGCCACCATCCGGATGCTCCACGCATTTCGACACACAGGTTCCAGCATCGCAAACCTGCCGGCAGACGCGCTCAGCATGCGCCGCATACGACAAACCAAACCACATCGCCGCGGTCGCGGCCCCGATCAAAACCTTGTTCATCATCGCCTCCGCATTGTTATGCGGCATAAATGACATCCGGCGTGGTTTTGTTCCTCACGCGGGCAGCAACAAAAATTCTGCGTCGGGCGGAACCAATCGGCGCTAAGCCGGCGACGCATCCGCGGACGTGATTTCGTCAGGCTGGAACACGTAGGTCGAACTGCAGAACTCGCAGGTGACGGTGATCTTCCCGTTCTCGACCATGTCGTCGCGATCGGTCTGCGGAAAGCTGCGCAGCATGGCCTCAACGCCGTCGCGCGAGCAGGAACAATGCGCCTCCACGGCTGCCGGCCGAAACACGCGCACGCCGCGTTCGTGAAACAACCGATAGGCCAGACGCTCGCTCGACAGCGCCGGATCGATCAGCTCGATATCGTCCACGGTGTCGATCAGGGCACGGCCTTCAACCCAGGCTTCGTCCTCTGCGACCAGGTGCGGCTCGGTCCCGGGCGGTGCATCGCCGGGATCGAGATCGGCCGGCCGCGCGCGCTCGATCGAACCGGGCAGGAATTGCAGCAGGATGCCGCCGGCGCGCCAGTGCCGTTCCGCGCCATTCGGGCTGGCGCGAAACTCCTCGGCGACGGCCAGCCGCACACGCGTCGGAATTTGCTCCGAGCGGGTGAAATATTCATGGGCGGCATCTTCGAGGTCGCCGCCATCGAGCGGGACCAGCCCCTGATAGCGGCTCATGTCGGGACCTTGATCGATGGTCATCGCCATATGGCCGCGGCCGAGCAGTTTGCCCGGCTCGGCCGCACTGGCGGCGATGGCCGCTTCGACGCGCGCGGCATCGAACCGGGCGCACGCCCGCACCTTGCCGGGCGAGGTGAAATTGACCACCAGCATACGCACCGGACCGTCACTCTGCGTCTGCAGAATGAAGCGGCCGTCGAACTTCAGCGCCGAGCCCAGCATGGCCGTGAGGACGATCGCCTCGCCCAGAAGCTTCGCGACGGGCGCCGGGTAATCGTGACTGGTCAGAACTGTGTTGACTGCGCCGCCGAGCCGGACGATGCGGCCGCGCAGATCGAGCGCCTTCACCGCGAAGGGAAGGATGGTGTCGTCGATCGCTTCGACAGCGGGCGCCCGAACAGGGATGGCGATTTGAGGATCGTTCATTGCCAGCGAATATAGGGAGCGACGGCCGATTTGTGAGCCCTGCGGCGGCAGGGTTCCCCGCTATCCTGCGTCGGCCGCCAGGCACCACGTCAAGATGCCCTTTTGCGCGTGCAGCCGGTTTTCGGCCTCGTCGAACACGACCGACTGCGGCCCGTCGATCACCGCGTCCGTAACTTCTTCGCCGCGATGCGCCGGCAGGCAGTGCATGAAAATCGCGTCCGGCTTGGCGCGCGCCATCAAGCGTTCGTTGACCTGATAGCGCTTGAGCAGATTGTGCCGGCGGGCGCCGTTGCGATCGCCCATTGAAACCCAGGTGTCGGTGACGACGCAGTCGGCGCCTTTGACCGCGTCTTCCGGATCGGTGCCGACCACAACCGAGGCGCCTGCTGACTTGATCCAATCGAGCAGCGGCTTTTTCGGCGCCAGTTCGGGCGGCGTGGCGATGCGAAGACGAAAATCGAAGCGCTCGGCCGCGTGCATCCATGAGGTCAGCACGTTGTTGGCGTCCCCGGTCCAGGCCACGGTGCGGCCGCGGATCGGACCGCGGCGCTCCTCGAAGGTCATGACGTCGGCCATGATCTGGCAAGGATGCGAGCGGCGCGTCAGTCCATTGATCACCGGCACGGTGGCGTGACGGGCCAATTCCACCAGCTCACCGGAATCGAGGGTGCGGACCACGATCGCGTCGACGTAGCGCGACAACACGCGCGCGGTATCGGCAAGCGTCTCCCCGCGGCCAAGCTGCATCTCGTCGGAGGTGAGCAGGATCACGTCGCCGCCAAGCTGGCGCATGGCCACCTCGAACGATACCCGCGTGCGCGTCGAGGGGCGCTCGAAAATCATCGCCAGCGTCTTGCCGGCGAGCGGCCGGCCGGCGGAGGCGCGGTTCGACTTCATCGCCCGCGCCAACTCGATGATGCCGCGCAGATCCCTGGCCGGCACATCGATCAGGTCGAGAAAGTGACGCACGCTCACCGTGCCTTCTCCCCGGCACGCGCCTTGGCATGAGCGTCGCTCAACCGCGCGCAGGCCCGATCGAGCCGGGTCACGCCCTCGGCGATCTCCTGCTCGCTGACGATAAGCGGCGGCAACAGCCGCACGACATTGTCGCCGGCCGCGACCGTCAGCATCTTTTCCGCGCGCAACGCATCGACCAGTTCGCCCGCCGGAACCAGCGCGCGCAGACCGATCAGCAGGCCCTCGCCGCGCACTTCGGCGATCAGCGACGGATATCGGTCCTTGATCTCCGCAAGGCGCTGCTTGAACAATAGCGAAACGCGCTTGACGCGATCGAAAAAGCCCGGCGCCAGCATGACATCGAGCGTGGCGTTGACGGCGCTCATCGCCAGCGGATTGCCGCCGAAGGTCGAGCCGTGCGTGCCGGCCGTCATGCCCTTGGCCGCCTCACGGGTGGCGAGGCAGGCGCCGACCGGAAAGCCGCCGCCCAACGCCTTGGCGAGCGGCATGACGTCGGGTGTCACGCCGGTGCGCTGATGAGCGAACAGTTCGCCGGTGCGCCCCATGCCGGTCTGCACCTCGTCGAAGATCAGAAGAAGATCGTTCTGGTCGCACAGCTCGCGCAACGCCCGCAGGAATGACGGCTCGACCAGGCGCACGCCGCCCTCGCCCATCAGCGGTTCGATCATGATCGCCGCGGTCTCCGCGCCGACCGCGCGCTTGGTCGCGCCGAGATCGCCGAACGGCATCTGGTCGAAGCCGTCGACGACCGGCCCGAATCCGTCGAGATATTTCTTCTGTCCGCCGGCGGCGAGCGTTGCCAGGGTGCGGCCGTGGAACGCGCCCTCGAAGGTAACGATGCGGTAGCGCTCCGGCCGGCCACTGGCGGCTTGATATTTACGCGCGGTCTTGATCGCGCATTCGCAGGCTTCGGCCCCCGAATTGCAGAAAAAGACCACGTCGGCGAAGCTCGCGGCGCACAACCGCTCGGCGGCCCGTTCGTCCTCGGGAATGTCGTACAGATTTGAGACGTGCCAGAGCTTCTCGGCCTGCGCCTTCAGCGCCTCGACCAGATGCGGATGGGCATGCCCCAGCGCATTGACGGCAACGCCGGAGGTAAAATCGAGGTAGCGCTCGCCATTGGTCGCATGCAGCCACACCCCTTCGCCCCGCTCGAAAGCGAGGTGCACACGCGCGAAGGTGGGCATCAGATGCGATGTCATGGCTTTGGCTCGTAGCCGCTGCGGCAATAATCCGCGCGGTCAAATAAAATGTGCCGCCTCATTTGGGCGGCACGGTGCACATTCTATTGGCGCGCGGCGCACTGTCAACACTGGAAAATCGCCGGGCCGACCTTGGTTCGTTCTCATGCGGTCCACAGGTCACAAGCGTTTCCGTCCACAGCGGGAAGGAACATGTGGACGCAAATCGCGCGAACTCTTGCGCCCGACTCCCGCCATATTGTAGCTTTTTCCTTGTCAAGTACGACATCTCGTTGCGGCGGGCCAGTCGGCGAAAGTCGTCTCCAGCGTTGGATTGTTGGCGTGGCGTGTTGGGAAGCTATGCGCTTCCTGGCTCAGAGGAGGATTCTGTTCAAATGATCGCAATCCCGGGAGACGGCGGCAGCATGTCGTGGACCGACGAGCGGGTCGAGCTTCTTAAGAAGCTCTGGTCTGACGGACTTTCGGCCAGCCAGATCGCGGCTGAGCTCGGCGGCATCACGCGCAACGCCGTTATCGGCAAGGTGCATCGGCTCGGTCTGTCCGGCCGCGCCAAGAGCGCGAGCGCCGGCGCGCCGCGTCCGCGCAAGCCGCGCTCGGCGACCCACATGCTGCGCATTGGCCGGCCTGCAATCCGCGGCAATACCGCGCTGGCTCATGCCTATGAGATTGAAACCGAAGCCGAGCCGGAGCTGATCGACAACATCATTCCGATCGGCCAGCGCCGCACGCTCCTGGAGCTGAACGAGCAGACCTGCCGATGGCCGGTCGGCGATCCCGGCAGCGGCGATTTCTTCTTCTGCGGCGGCAACACCATCACCGGCCTACCCTATTGCGCCTATCACTCGCGGATCGCCTATCAGCCGGCCGCCGACCGCCGCCGCGATCGCCGCGCGGCGCGGTAGGGTCATCATCAGGAAAAGCCGATTGGGGCGGTCCCCCGCTTCCACGGGGACAAGCTGATCTTGGATCAGCTCGCCTTGCCGAACCTGTCGTCGAGCGAATAGCCGGCGCCGCGTACGGTGCGGATCGGATCGGTGCCATGGCCGCGATTGAGCGCCTTGCGCAGACGACCGACATGCACGTCGACGGTGCGCTCATCGATATAGACGTCGCTGCCCCAGACGCCGTCGAGCAATTGCTCGCGGGAAAACACCCGGCCGGGCCGCTCCATCAAAAACTCCAGCAGGCGGAATTCAGTGGGGCCGAGCTCGACCGGCCGGCTTGAGCGCGACACGCGCTTCTTCTCGCGGTCAAGTTCAAGATCGCCGATCATCAGCACCATGGCGACGCGCTCGGGGCTGGCGCGGCGTAACAGCGCGCGTATCCGCGCCAGCAGCTCCGGCACCGAAAACGGCTTGACGATGTAGTCGTCGGCGCCGGTGGCGAGCCCGCGCACGCGTTCACTCTCCTCGCCGCGTGCGGTCAGCATGATGATGGGGAGCGACTGGGTCTGCGGCCGCGCGCGCAGGCGGCGGCACAGTTCGATGCCCGACAGGCCGGGCAGCATCCAGTCGAGCACAACAAGATCGGGCGCGGTTTCGCGCAGCCGCGTATCGGCTTCATCGCCGCGGCCGACGCTGTCTACTTCGTAGCCCTCGGCCTCAAGATTGTAGCGCAGCAGCGTGGTGAGTGGCTCTTCGTCCTCGACGATCAGGATGTTGGCTCCCATCCCGGCCTCCTCTTTATTTCTGCATCAGCGCGGACGGAAAACTCGTGGTGTCGCCCTTGGGCCGCTGGTCGGTGATCGGCCGGCCCTCGATCATGAAATAGACGGTCTCGGCAATATTGGTGGCGTGGTCACCCATCCGCTCGATATCTTTGGCGCAGAACATCAGATGCATGCAGAAGCTGATATTGCGCGGGTCTTCCATCATGTAGGTGAGCAGTTCGCGGAACAGGGACGTGCAAAGTGCGTCGACCTCCTCGTCGCCGTTCCACACCGCGAGCGCCGATTTCAGGTCGCGGCTCGCGTAGGAGTCGAGGACCTGCTTGAGCTGCGCCAGCACCAGATCCGCCATGTGTTCGACGCCGCGGATCAGCGTCTGCGGATAGATGTCGCCCGACAGCGCGACCACGCGCTTGCCGATATGCTTCGCGTGGTCGCCGATCCGCTCCAGATCATTGCAGACCCGCATCGCGCCGACGATCTCGCGCAGGTCGACGGCCATGGGCTGCCGCCGCGCGATGGTGAGGATCGCTTTCTCCTCGATGTCGTGCTGCATCCGGTCGATTGTCGGATCGGTAGTGATGACCTGCTCGGCAAGCTCGGAGTCGCGATCAAGCAACGCCTGCACGGCGTCGGAAATCTGCTTTTCGGCGAGCCCGCCCATTTCGGCGACCTTGCGGGCGATCTCCTGCAGATCGGTATCGAAGGCGCGTGAAGTGTGATCGATTCTGGTGCTGGCGTCGGTCATGGTGTTCTACCTGGGGCGATCAACCGAACCGGCCGGTGATGTAGTCCTGCGTGCGCTGGTCGTGCGGCGCAGTGAAAACCTTGCTGGTCGAGTCGAATTCGATAAGTTCGCCGAGAAACATGAAGGCGGTGAACTCGGAGACGCGCGCCGCCTGCTGCATGTTGTGGGTGACGATCACGATCGTGTAGTCGTCCTTCAGCTCATCGATCAATTCCTCGATCTTGGCGGTGGAGATCGGATCGAGCGCCGAACATGGCTCGTCGAACAGGATCACCTCGGGCCGCACCGCGACGGTGCGGGCGATGCACAGCCGCTGCTGCTGGCCGCCGGACAGGCTCTGACCGTTGGCCCCGAGCTTGTCCTTGACTTCGTCCCACAACGCGGCGCGGCGCAGCGAGCTTTCCACCCGCTCGTCGAGTTCGGATTTCCCCAGCCGCTCATACAGCCTGATGCCGAAGGCGATGTTTTCGTAGATCGACATCGGAAACGGCGTCGGCCGCTGGAACACCATGCCGATGCGGGCACGCAGCAGGTTGATGTCCTGCTGCGGCGAGAGAATGTTGGTGCCGTCGAACATGACCTCGCCGGTGGCCCGCTGGTGCGGATAAAGGTCATACATCCGGTTGAGCACGCGCAGCAGCGTTGACTTGCCGCAGCCCGATGGGCCGATAAACGCCGTCACCTTGTTTTCAAACAAGGAGAGAGTGATCGACTTCAGCGCCCTCACCTCGCCGTAATAGAAGTTGAGATCGTTGATCGAGACCTTATCGGACATCGTGCTGCGATCGACAGCAGTGACGTTGCTGACGACCGGCACGGCGACTGAGGCTACGTTCATGACTGCGTTCTCGATTTGAGGACTGACACGACGTTCACGATCGACTCTGGCCCGCTATGACCGACGCGGCCCTGATTAAAATGCGCCCCGCCGTCCCGTCTGGCAAAGCCGCCCCGGCTGGCGGCCGATGGCGCCGAACTCGCCAGATTGTTTGCCAGCCCCGGATGACAATTGGATGACAGCGCAACTAATTGAAAACATTTGTATTTATGCGGCAGGCCGAGGCGTGACAACGGGCAGGTGAACCGCAAAGGTGGCGCCGGCGCCCGGAGCGCTTTCGATCGATAGCCGTCCGCGATGGCGGTTGAGGATGTGTTTGACCAGCGCCAAGCCGAGACCGGTTCCCCCCTGCGCCCGGCTCTCGCGCACATCGACGCGGTAAAATCGCTCGGTCAGCCGCGGCAAATGTTCTGGCGCAATGCCGGGACCGTAATCGCGCACGCCGACGACAGCCTCGTCTTGGCCGTCCGCCATAGTTTCGCGAAACAGCTTGACGTCGACGCGTTTGCCGGGCGCGCCGTATTTCAACGCGTTCTCGACGAGATTCTCGAACAAGCGCACCAGTTCGTCGCGGTCTCCAAGCACAGTGAGTGTGTCGTCCGCGTCGATCTCGATGGCGACGCCGCGATCGCGCGCCAGCGTCTGCAGGCCGTCGACCACATGGCGCACGATCGGCGCGAGCTCGACGGGCGCGTCTGGGCGCCGATGTGCGTTGAGTTCGATACGCGACAGCGACAGCAGGTCGTCGATCAACCGCGCCATGCGCTTCGCCTGCTCCTGCATGATCGCCAGAAAACGCTCGCGCGCCTTAGCGTCATCGCGCGCCGATCCTTGCAGCGTCTCGATGAAGCCTGACAGCGCGGCGAGCGGCGTACGAAGTTCATGACTGGCGTTGGCGACGAAATCGGCGCGCATTTCCTCGACGCGGCGCAGCGGCGTGAGATCGCGGAAGGTCAACAGCACAAGGTCGGGATTTTGCGCGTCGGGCGTGCGTTTCACCGGCATCGCCAAAGCTTCGAACCAGCGATCGATTGGCACGCGCTCGGAATATTCGACGCGCTGGGGTTCGCCGCGCGTGCAGGCGCGATCGATTGCCTCAGTCAGTTCCGGCATGCGCAGCGCCAAGGTGACCGGCTCGCCCTGGCGCAGCGCCGGTGCGAGCGCCCGCGCCGGTTCGTTGAGCGCAATCACGCGACTGTCGCGATCGAGCGCAATGACCGGATCGGGCAGTCCGGACACCAGGGCGCGCAGCTGATCGCCGCCCCGCTCGGAGGCCGCCAACACCGGCGAAACCTGTGCGGCTGCCTTGCCGTCGCGCGTCGCCAGGAGCGCGGCCGCCGCTACGATGACAAAGCCAGCCAGTGCGTAACCGCTGGCCAGCGCGCCGGCCCCCGCCAATCCGGCGAATACCAGCGCCGCTGTGCCGATAACCAGCCACACCCCGCGCCGCAGCGTTCGGGCACGCAGCGTGCGATCGTCAACCAGACTCATCAGGCAAACTCATGCGGCACGGCGATGGCGTGTGTTGCGTTGCGGGTCACGTCTACACCAAACATACACCCCCGCGGTTGTCATATTCAGGACGCGTCTGAACGCTCCCCCGCATATTCGCTCGCCGTCAGCGGCGGAGCGCGGGTAGCGCGCCGCGCCGCATTGAGCCGGGCTTCGCGAATGCCGAGGACAATGAGCGAAAGTACGAATGGAATAATGTAATAAAGCAGGCGGAACAGCAGCAGCCCGGCCAGCAATTCCTCTTTGTTGAACTGGTCCAGCGCCACCAGCATGGTGGCGTCGAACACACCGAGCCCGCCGGGAGCGTGGCTGGCGAAGCCGAGCAGCGTCGCGGCGACGAAGATCACCGCCAGCGTCGCGAAACCGATATCCGGCTGATTTGGCATCAGCATGTACATGGCGGCCGTGCAGCATGACAGATCGATGATGCCGATCACGATCTGCACCAGCGTCAGCGGCCCGCCCGGCAGGAGCACCTGCCAGTCATCGCGGCCGATGACGCGCGGCCTGGACCACACCCAGCTCACATAGGCGGCCAGTAGTCCGAGCAGCACGATGGCGAGGACGCGGTTGGCCCACAGCGGCATCTGATCGATGGCGTGCGCCGCGGCCGGCGTATAGAGAATGCCGAGGCCAAGCACGGTGACGTTGCCGAGCCAGAATGTCAGCCCGGCCACGAAACAGATTTTCGTCACCTCGACGACGCTTAAGCCCCAGTTCGAATAGATATGGTAGCGGACGGCGCCGCCGGAAAACACGCTGGCGCCGATATTGTGCCCGACCGAATAACTGGTGAAGCTGCCGAGCGCCGCGATGCGATACGGCAGATCGAAGCGTCCGATCGTGCGCAGCGCGAACAGATCGTAGAAGGTGAGCGTCACATAGCCGCCGGCAACAAAGCAGCCGGCGATGCCCAGCGTCCGCGGATTGGTGGCTTTGAGCGCCGCGAGCAGCGCCCGCGGATTGATGTTGCGCAGGATGTGGTAGAGCACGATCACCGCGGCGACGAAAATACAGAGGCTCAGGACGTAGCCGATGCGGGAGAACGGGATCCTGCGCGCGGCGACGGGGGCGCTGCCGTGTTCCGGCATCAGCATTGCGCGCTCCGAGGCCGCTTCGTGCGCATCAATCGAGGGTCCCCGTTTTGCGTCTGCAGCGACGTTCACCACCTAGCAGATGTTATGCGGCCGTGCGAGCGCAGCTAACCCGGCTAGCCCGGCTCTATGGCAACTCTCCGGCAACGAAGAACGCCCGAAGTTCCCCATAGGTTTCCTCCGGCGCCTCCTCGGAGAGATAATGACCGCAAGGCAGCGCCTTGGCGCCCCTGATGTCGGCGGCGTAGCGCTGCCACACCTCGCCGGGGCTCGGCTTGGTATTGCGCCCGACACCGCCGGTTGCACCCCACAGCAACAGCACCGGACAGGCGATTTTACGGCCGGCGTCGAAATCCGCCGTGTCCATGTCGAAGTCGATCCCCGCGCAGGCGCGATAGTCCTCGCACATGGCATGCACCGTCGCCGGATTGCGGATATAGCGCTTGTACTCGGCCAGGCATTTCGGATCGAAAAAGCTCAGCCCTTTCTCGGTCTTGGCAAGCTTCTTGGTGATGAAAAAGTCGGGATCGGCGCTCATCAAATGCTCGGGAAACGGCTCCGGCTGGATCATGAAAAACCAGTGCCACGAGAACGTCGCCCAGGCCTTGTTGGGGTGATTGAACACATGATGCTGCGGCACGATGTCCATGATCGCCGCGCGCGCAACCTTGTCCGGATGATCGAGACACATGCGGTGCAGCACGCGGGCGCCGCGGTCGTGACCGGCGGCATAGAAACGATCGTGGCCCAGCGCCGCCATGACCTCGATCTGGTCCTGCGCCATGGCGCGGAATGAATAATTCGCGTGGTTCTTGCCGCCGGGCGGCTTTTCCGAATCGCCGTAGCCGCGCAGGTCGGTGGCGACCACGGTGAAGTCCTGTGCCAGCCGCGGCGCGAATTTCTGCCAGGACAGATGGCTGAACGGGTTGCCGTGCAGCAGCAGGAGCGGCGGGCCATTGCCACCATGCAAGGTTACGATGCGCGCGCCGGAGGTCTTGATCTCGGTGCGCGTGAAGCCTTCGAAGAACATTTTTCCTCCCCGTCATTCCGGGACGCGTGCGGCGCGAGCCCAGAATCCATAATCACGGCCCTATGAAACCATGTCGAGAGCTTAGAGAACCCTACCTCCTGGGGTTATGGATTCCGGGCTCGCGGCTTGCAGCCGCGCCCCGGAATGACGAACGCGAAAACCCACGCTAATCTCGCGCCGCAAAAGAAACCCAAGGACTCCTGCACATGCCCAATTCTTCCACCTCAATGCCTTCCGATATCGACCCGCAGTCCGGATGCCGTCTGCCGCTGCGCAAGCGCGAAGACCTGGACGAAGCCGGCCAGCGCGCCTTCGACCGCGCCACGACGCCCGGCCAGACCATCGTCGGCCTGCGCGGGCCGGCCGGAATCAATCTCTACAGTCCCGCGACCGTGGACGCGCATCAGGTGATGAACCGGCATCTGCGCTTCAAGTGCTTCGACGCCAAGACCCGCGAGATCGCGATCCTCACCGTGGCGCGCGAAATGGACAGCCGTTTCGAATGGGCCGCGCACGAGCCCGAAGCTCTCAAGGAAGGCGTGTCGGCCGATCTCATCGACATCATCAAACACCGCAAGAGCACGCAGGGCCTCGACGAATCCCACGCGGCCATCATCGAATTCGGCCGGCAGATTTTCCGCGATCACAAGGTCACCTCGGAAACCTTCGCACGGGTGAAAGCGAAATTTCCGCCAAACAAACTCGTCGAACTCGTGCTGCTGATGGGCAACTACGCATCGACCGCGGCCTTGCTGTGCGCGTTCGACATGCAGGTGCCGGAGGGCAAACCGGTGCTGCCGGTGGGGTAGCGCGCTCCTTTCCCGGGCGCAGCGCAGCATCCGGGAAATGCATCACTTCTTCTTCCCGTCCAACCCCAGTTCGGCCCAGCGCTTCTGCACCGCGTCGATGTCTTTCTGCTCCGGCCAGACCTTGGGCGGGAAGCGCGCGCCGCCGAGATCGGGGTCGGGGTCGTAGTCCATATTGACGGTGGCATCGATCAAGAGCCGGTTCCACTTGCCGGTGCCGAACTGCGCGACGTTGCGGTCGCGCCGCCGCGTCGACGGATCGAGGCCGGCCCCGAAGGTCGACGGCATGATGACGACGTCGTCCTCGCCGGCATTGACCCGGTAGGCGACCGCCCAGTCGACCGCGGCGTAATCGTGAATGTCGATATCATCATCGACCACGATGACGTGCTTGTAGCGCACATGCGCGGCCGAAGAGCCCCACAGCGCATTGGCGACCTGCTTGGCCTGGCCGCGGTAGCTCTGTTTGATCTGCACATAGACGTTGATGCCGGTCTGCACCGGCGGGCACCACACGTCGGTGACGCCCGGCACGCCGGCGCGGTCGAGCACGTTCCAGGCGGTTGCCGCCCGCATGATCGACGAGCACACGCCGTTCTCGGAAAAGCTGCCCGGCATCGAGCCCTCGATGGTGCCGCGCAGGATCGGATCGGTGCGATGCGTGATTGCGGTGACGTGGATGGTCGGCTTGAGCGAGCGGTCACCCGCCACATAGCCGGTGAACTCGGCGAACGGGCCTTCCATCGTGTAGGTGTCGGCATCGAATTTCAGCACGCCCTCGATCACGATCTCGGCGCTGGCCGGCACATAGAGATCGACCGTCTCGCACTTGACCAGTTCGACCGGCGCGCCGCGAATTGCGCCGACCACATCGTATTCGCACAGCCCCTTGGGCACCGGCGAGCCGCCGACGAAACCGAGCGCATCCTCCCAGCCGATGGCGACCGCGATCGGCATTTCCTTGTAGCCGGCCTCCTGCCACGCAGTGACGTGGTGGCCGATGTGCTGGGCGCGCCACATCAGAATCGGAATCTTGTTCTTGTCCGCCACCATGCCGCGATAGACGCCGACATTCATCACGTTGGTGTGCGGATCCTTGGTGACCACGCCGCCGTAGGTGAGGATGTAACGGCCACCGTCGATGCGATTCCATTGCGGCACCGGAAACTCGTAGAGATCGACGTCCTTGCCCTTGACGATGTTCTCCTTGACCGGACCGGTCTTGACGATCTTCGGCGCGATGCCCTCGGTGAGAATCGTGCGGCCGATCTTGACCAGCTCGCGCGCATGCGCGTCGGGCGGCAGCCCCATCATCATGGCGACGCGGCGCGCACTGGCGAGCCCGGAGGTGAAGACCTGATGACAGCGCGCGTTCTTGCCGTAGTCCTTGATGTTATTGAACAGCAGCGCCGGACCGGTGCCCGGGCCTTGCGCCAGCCGCGTGATGGTGCCGAGTTCGACGTCCCAGTTTACTTCGGCGTCCACCGTGCGCATTTCGCCGGCGGCTTCGAGCGCCTTCATCCAGCCGCGCATATCGCCGAACGCCGTGGGCTTGCGAGTCATCGTGGTCATTGCGGATTCCAATAGTGCATAAGGAAGCGGGGTTGTGCCCCTCCGGCGCGGGCGGTGTCAATCAGAGGGCGCGCACCCCTCTCGCCGCGCGCGCGACATACGCTCTCGTTCTCGCGATGCGTTTGCACCCGAGGTGTGTGGGCACGGCACAAACAGTAGCCCGGATGAGCGTAGCGATATCCGGGTAAGGCAATCGGCCCGAAAACTCAGCTCCCGGATGTCGCTTCGCTCATCCGGGCTACATCAACGAACGAATGAAAATATGAGGATATGGAACGCCGAGAGACGCGTCGTCACGACCCGCACCAGCGGGTGCGGGGCGCGCCTGCGGGCGCGCTCGCCTCTCGGCGTTCCACGGCGGCTCTCGTTGGGCGGTTGTCACCCCCCAACTCAGCTCCAGGCCATGCTTCCTGGGACGTGGCGGACATACGATCCTTTGACCGCCTTGCGGCGAAGACCGTACGCTGTTGCACGGGCGTTACCCGTGCCCACCTGTCCCAGTCCAGGGTCTCAACACCCGCTCCGGCCGTAGTACCGGAGAGCTGATGCCCAAAGCCGCCCGGGAGCAGGTTACAAGCCCGCGCGCAGGCGCCGCAACTCGCCCCAATGACCAGGTCTGTCTCCCGGTCACGTCCTCACTGAGCGAGATCGGGGACTTTTGTATTCTAAATGGGGACTTTTGTCAAGGACAATAGCGATCAACATAGGGGGCAATCACTTGGCAATTGCCCCGTAGAAGCCATGCAGAAATCCGGCATTATGGCACAAGCGCCACTAAGTCGGCTTAACTGACTGATTTAGCTAATCTTTCGCCGCAATGCCGGAAAGGAGTCCGGTGTTACGAGATCGGTTGACGCTCTGGCGTCATCGCTATCGTCGCGTCAATGAAGCGGCGATCATGCCCTGCGGAATCACCACCCTCTGGCCGGTGCGTTGCCGGAATTTCCTGGCGCGTGACCATGCGCGGCATGGATCGCGCACCGCTCAAATTGACCCTTCGGGAGAGGGTCGAGATGGTCAAGATGGCAACAGCGCCGCTTGCAAACATTGGTCTATTTTTGTCAGGAATTGCTGCTGTCGCGGCAGTCATAATCCAAGTCGTAGCGCTGCTGGTTCATTAGGACTCGCGGTATGGACGCGAGTGGCAGGTTATTATTTCTTCAATCTGCGCCATTTTCGGCTGCGCAGATGTTCCAGTGGGCATTGTCGGTTTGGCCCAATCTATAAAAATAACAGAACCAACTCCGATGTATTCCTTGGGCACTTTTGTACACAAAGCAACCGCTGATAAGAATTGATTTCTTTCCGCCGATAACGTCCGCATCAATCAAAGATTTATCGGCCATTTTGAACATGCTATAGGAGGTAGAACCGAGGCCGCCCATGGTCGGATAAACCACCACGGCTTGGCTTGGCTTCCACACAGCGATGCACTCATCTACAAAAGCCTTTGCTCGCTGCATCGCTTGACCTGTTTGATCTTCTTCGTCAGTCATCGTGAAAGTGACAGAATTGTAAGTCATATCGACGGCCGGCTCTCGACCAAAATTGGCATAATCAACGAAGACTCTCAGGTCTTTGCCCAATTCTGGATTGGCTGTAATCCGCGCGTTAGTCGGACCAACCCAAGCGCGTTGGGAGGCGAGATAGCTTTCCCGTGCGGTCTGCGCACTTTGGACGGCGGCAGCGGCCTGCTTGGTAGAAGCATCAACCAAGGCACTATTCGCGTCGATAATCTTCTGAGTTTGTTTGCCGGCAGCCTTCATTTCAACCAATTGGCCGCTCAAGGTTCTCCAAGTGAGAAAGGTGAATATCACAGTCAAAAAAACGAGAAAAAGTGTGACTACATTGATCGCTCGATCTTTTTGCTCATTAGCGTCCTCTAGGGATGTTTGAGCGCGCTGACCATCATTGAGGGCTTGGATCGCGGCAGTTATTTGGGCGGCTGCATTGTTTTGTTCGGCCTGCCTCTGCTCGCGGTCGGCGTTTGCAGTTTCTTCTATGGCTTCCTGAATCTCTCGTTTCCATGACGGCGGCAGACCAGACATAGCCCCACAACCCCGGCTAGATTTCCTCCAAAACTACACCATCCAATTCTAGAGCCGCAAGGCAACCCGGGCTACAAACGACAAACATCAACCTCACTCCGCCTTCAGCCCCGCCTCTTTGATGACCGGGCCCCACGTGGCCATCTCCGATTTGAAGAACGCCTCGCATTCTTCCGGCGAGTTGCCGATCGGCACGTAGGCCATCGCGGTGAGCTTGGCGAGGACTTCGGGCTGCTTGAGACCCGTGACGATGAGATCGTGCAGCTTGGTGACGATTTCCTTCGGCGTGCCGGCCGGCGCCGCCACCGCGGTCCAGGTCACGCCCACGACGTTGGGGAAACCCGCTTCTGCCATGGTGGGGACATCGGGCAGCGATGGAGCGCGCGTCTTGCCGGTCACCGCCAGCGCGCGCAGCGCGCCGGATTTGATCAGCGGCAACGCGGGCGCCAGGGCGCCGAACGAGATCGGCGTATGGCCGCCGACAGTCGCCTGCACGGCCGGGCCGCCGCCGTTGAACGGTACATGCACGAGATCGAGATGCAGCGAGTGCTGGAACAGCGAGCCGACGAGCTGCGGCGGCGTGCCGGTGCCGGGCGACGCGAAACTTTCCTTGCCCGGATTGGCGCGGATCCACGCCACCAGTTCCTTGACGTTCTTCGCCGGCACCTGCGGATTGATCGCGAGCACCACGGGCGTCTCGGCGCCGACCGTGACGGCGGCGAAATCCTTGATCGGATCGAACCCGACGTGCGTGTAGAGGAACGGCGCATTGGTCAGATTGCCACCCGTGACCAGGAGCGTGTAGCCATCTGGTGGCGACTTCGCCACGCGCTCGGCGCCGACATTGCCACCGGCTCCGGCGACGTTCTCGACGAAGAAATTCTGTTTGCTCTGCGCTGTGAGGGCTTTGCGCGATCAGCCGCGCGAATAGATCGGTCGGGCCGCCGGCGGCGAAGCCGACGATGATCTTCACGGGCCGCGCCGGCCAATTCTCCGCGGCCGCTGCGCCCGTCAGGCTGGCGGCCAGAAGACATAATGCCAAGACCAGTTGTTTTTTCACGTCGATCCCCTCCCCGCGATACGGCTTGTGTTATTCCGGATTGCATCTGTCCGGATTTGGCTATTGCGGGACCGGCGCAAGCCGCGCGCGCAGTCTCACGATCAAATCGCACGATATGGCGATTATGCCAGCGGCGGCGCGGCATTCAAGAATGCCGACGCACGCGTGCCGCGGTGAAACGACGCCAGCTTGTTTTGCAGGATGGGCCGCGCCGACGCGCGGCGGTGGCTCAGAGGTGCGCCACGACGGCGAGCTTGCTGATCTCGCCGCTCTGATAGGCTTGCAGGAAGGCGTTGTAGTCCCTGAACGAGACGCAGCCGTTCGACTGGCCGTTCGGTCCGAGCATGAAGGTGTGGGCCAGGAGGCCGCTGCGGCCGAACACCTTGGTTTCGTCCACCGGAATGAGGCGGAGCGCCGCCACGCCGTGGAACAGACTTTCGCGCGGTTTCAGGTTGTAGACGTCGGGCGGTGTGACGCCGCGATCGCGCTCCTTGGCAGATTCCGGATCGTCGAGATCGCCGCCCAGTCCCGAATGCGCCTCCAGCGCCGTGCCGTTCGGCAGGTACACCATGTGGGCGGAGATGTCGTAGACGGCGGTCTGGCGGTCATAGAGTCCGCCGGTCGCGCCTGCCGTCATCCCGTCGGTGTCCGCCGACGCGTAGGCCAGTTCGACCTTGTCGGACGACGGCGCGCCGAACAGCTTGGCAATGATCGACGGCGAGGCGGCTGAGCCGCCGAACAGCCGCTGGAAGATGCTGCGGTGGTCCGAGGGCGGCGACCAGGTGTCGCTCGCGGTCTGCACATTGGCGGCGACCGGCGCGGCCATACGCCGCGTCCGCGAGGCCCCATGCGGCAATGATTCGGTGCGGGCCAGCCGGCGGACGGGGCCCTGCGGTTGCACATCCGGCTGCTCGACCGAGGCGAGGCGGAAGGTGCTCTCCGGAACTCCTGGCGTGAAGGCTGCGGAAAAGCGCGAGTCGAAGGGAATGGCCGAGCCGTCCGCGGCGGCAAACGCCTGCATCACGGCCAGCTTGTTCGAGCGACTCAGCGACGACGGTAAGGCGATCACCCCGCGTCGGTGTCTCGCTCGCATTGGAGCCACCGAGATTGACGCAGAGCGTCCAGGCACAGGCCAACGCCACACCCGCCAGCGCCGCACCACCCAAGATGCGTTGCGGCAGCGCGTTGACCGAAGAAATCCCCTGATCGTAGGCCCGCGAATTATAGGGCCACGTTACCCCGACCGTCATTCCCCCTCACGACCCCGTAGTGAACCCGCACGTTCCGCACACAACAGTAACCGCCGCCACGATGGCGGTCCGATGCACGGCAGATGTGTAGACACGTCCCCGACCCCCGAAGGGTCACCATCCGCAATGCCCGATCATTGCGGCAGCTTTTTGGTCACGCTTCCAAACTTTCCCCCGCATGGAGGCGCAGCCGCCCATAATTTGCCCGAATCAATCGACGGGCGGAAGCCACCTTCGCGTGCAGAGTCGCCCCGAGGTTGTGGATAAAAGGTTACGATGGGCCCGGGCGGGCTACTTAAAACGCTCGCTGGGCGGCGCAATTTCGGTCACCAGATCGCGCACCAGCTTCTTGTTCGGCAGCGGGGTCAATGTCATCTCGCGCGGCTCGAGTCGCGCGGTGCAGGCATAGACGGTCTCGCCATCGACCTGGATCATGCACTCCTTGCAGGCGTTGGCATTGATGCAGGAGAAGCGAATCGCGATCGAAGGATCGCGGTTGATTCGCAGCCAGCGCAGGCCGTCGAGGACCGATTGGCCCGGCTCGAACGGGACCTCGTGGGTATCCCAGTGCCCGGCAGCGCGCGCCTCGCCCCGCCAGATTTTGAGTTTGGCGACGCTCATGGGGCGGCCGCCTCCAGCGGCGCCGGCAGCGCCGGACATTCGCAGCGTCCCGCTGCGACGATAAATGGTCTGATGCCGCTGCCATTGCGGCGCGAGGTGCGGAAAGTCCTCGCGCTGGTGCGCGCCACGGCTTTCGGTACGATTGAGCGCCGCTTCGGCGACTGTGCGCGCCACCATCAGCATGTTGCGCAAATCGAACCAGTCGAGCCGTTCGAGATCGAAGGCGCCGGGTCGGCCGGGCGGCCGTGCGCCGGCCTCCGTGCCGATTGCCGCGATATCGCCGAGCGCCTGGCGCAGTCTGGCTTCGGTGCGCAGCGGCCCGACATTGTCCGCCATGGTGGCCTGCAGCCGGGCGACCAGCGCCGCCATGTTGACGCAATGGCGACGGGCCGCCGCCCTGATCGGCGCGCAGCAGGTCGAGTGCGGCGCCGGTATCCTGCGGACAAGGTCGCGGTGCGGCATTTGTCTGGCGAACGCGCCGGCACTGCGCCCGGCGCGACGGCCGAACACGAAAGCCTCGGTGAGGGCATTGCCCGACAGCCGGTTGGCGCCGTTGGCGCCACCCACCACCTCGCCGGCGACAAACAGCCCGGGCACGCCGGCAGCGTCCATGTCGGCGCCGGCCTGGACGCCGCCCATGTGGTAATGCGCGATCGGCGCGACCTCGACGGGCCTCGTGGTGAGATCAATCCCATTGGCGGCGAGCCGGTCGATCACCGGCCCGAACGCCGCGCGCAGCACGGCCGGCGAACAATGCTGAAAGGACAGGTAGGCGCCGCCATGCGGCGAGCCGCGGCCAGCCTCGGCTTCCTTGAGGATCGCATAGGTCGCGAGATCGCGCGTCAGCACATACTTGCCGTCCTCGTCGGAGCCGTAAGCGGAGGTGAATTCCTCCATGCGGCCGTTGAGCAGCCGGCCGCCGAGCTTGTAGCGGAACGGATCCCACATGATCGGATCCATGCCGATCAGGCGCGGCGCTAGATGGCCGATCGGGAAAAACTGCACGAATTCCATATCGATGAGCGGCGCGCCGGCGCGCAGCGCCAGCGCATAGCCGTCGCCGCCCATATTGGTGGAAGCGCTGTTGCGCCGGTAGAGCCGCGTCAGACCGCCGGTCGCCAGTACGGTTGCTTTCGCCGCGATGATGACCGGCGCGCCGGTCGGCAGATGATAGGCGACGGCGCCTGCGCACTCGCCGTCATGCACGATGAGATCGACGATGCAGAGATCGCCCGCCTTGCGGATATTTTTCTGATGCCGCGCGATTTCGGCGCGCATCGTCTTCGACACGGCCGGGCCCGTATTGATGAAGTCGACATAGACGCAGCGCGGCCGGTCGTGGCCGGGCGCAGTGGTCGCGGTGATATGACCGTCCTTGCGCGCCCAGCCGACGCCCCAGCGATCGAGCTCGCGGATGCAGTCCGGCGCGTCCTCGCACAAGAGCCGTGACAGCGCTTCGTCGCACAAGCCGCGGCCGGCCGCGATGGTGTTGTCGTAATGCGCCTGCGGATCGTCCGGCACCTCTTCGCCGAGCGCCACCGCGACCGTCATCTGCGCCATGACGGTGGCGCCACCGCGGCCGATGAGGCTCCGGTCGGCTAGCAGGACTTGCGCGCCACCGCGCGCCGCCTCGATCGCCGCATACATGCCGGCGGCGCCCGCGCCGATGACCAGCACGTCGGTATCGATAGGGACGAGTTCAGGGCTCATGCCGCAAAATAGAATGATGTGGGTCGCGAGCAAAGCCGCCCGGGCAGACCATTGTCTGCGCCGGGCATTGCGCCGATCGGCACGGAACTATGCCGGCAGCGGCTGGCCCTTGGTCTCCGGCAGGAACGGCGCGGCAAAGAAGCCGAGTACGTAGATGCAGGAGATCACCAGCGCAGCGTGGCTGTAGCCGCCGAACTCGACGATCAACTGGCCGGCAAACAGCGGACCCAGGAAAGGCGATGAAGCGCGGCGTGTTGAAGGTGAATGCGAGCCCGGTCGCGCGCGATCTCGTCGGAAACAGTTCAGGCAGCCACACCGGCATCCACGAATATTGACCGAGCGTGAAGAACGCATTCACCGCCGCGGCGACAAGCAGCAGCGTCAGATCGTGCGTCCACAAAAACAGCACGGGCGTCAGCAGCAGCGCCGCGGCGAAATACAGCATCACCACCGGCTTGCGGCCGAAGCGATCGGCCAGGAAGCCGAGCCCCGCATAGCCGAGAATGGCGCCGAAATTATAGGCCATGCCGGCGTAGCTCGCCCATTGCTGCGGCGGCAAATGCGCTTTGGCCGCGACCGAGGCTATGTTGGGCGGCACCCACGATGAGATGCCCCACCACGCCAGCGTCGTGGTGAGCGACATGAGAAAAACGATAATGGTGCGCCGGCGTGTTTCCGGTTCGGCAAACAGGTCGACGACGGTAAAGCGGTTGAGCGCCTTTTCCTCTGTCGGACAAGACCGCGCCGCTTTGCTTGCGGGCGCGCGCATCGCGGCGCTTGGCGTCCACGCTCTGCCAGGCGTGCGATTCCTCGATCGAGGTTCTGATCCAGACCGTCAGCAGCGCCGGGACGATTCCGATCACAAACATGAAGCGCCAAGCATTCGGGCCGTAGGGGCTGACGAACAGCCACAACAATGACGCCAGGAAAAAGCCGACGCCGAGACCGCATTGCATCAGGCCGGCGCCCTTGCCTCGCGCTGCGTCCGGCCACAGCTCAGCCATCATCGACGAACCGGTCGCCCATTCCGAACCGATCGCGATCCCGACGAGGAAGCGCAGCAGCGCAAACGAAATCCAGTTGAACGACAGCGCCGTCAGGCCGGTCAGCAGCGAATACGCCAGAATGGCGTAGATCATGGTGCGCCGGCGGCCGACGTAATCGGCCAAAATGCCGCCGAAGACGCCGCCAATGCCCCAGCCAAGCAACGTGATGGCGACGATCGTGCCGGCGAATGCCGGAATCTGCGCGTATTGTCCCGGCTTGAGCAACGCGTGCAGCGCCGGGCCGACTGTCAGCAGCAGCGCATAGGTCTCGTAGCCGTCAAACAGCCAGCCCAGATTCGTGGCGATCAACGTACGCCACTGGCTTGCCGTGAGCGTCCGGTACCACGCTGTCTTATGGGCGGCGGCGATGTCCGTCATTGGCGGCGTTCTCCCTGTGCCGGCAGCGTCCCGACCGGGCGCCACATCGGCTTGTTGTTGTTGATAACTGGAACGACTTTTATTTCATCGGTTTGATGATCCGAGAGCCTCACGCGAAAGTCGCGGCGAGCCGCGCGGCGAATTGCCGTTCCATGTCCTTGGCCTTGGAACGCAGCACCGGCTGACCGAGGCTGCCGAGTTTTCCGGTGAGCGCGGCATCGACGTCGTAGCTGATTTTTGTCTGATCGCCTTCTTCGCTGAGCCGCGTCAGCGAGGTCGCGGTCAGGCGGCCGACAATGCCGAGCGGCGTGCCCTCGACCTTGGCCTCGATCTCGCTTGGCTCTTCGGCGCGCACCACCTGGACCGTGACGTTGAACTTGAAATTCATGTAGGCGACCTTGGTGGCGAACACCGCCGAATAGGTATCGGGCGCGGTCTCTTTCAGATCCTGCACGCCGTCGACGCAGGAAGCGAAGAAACGCGCATCGCGCACCTTCTCGTAGACCTGCGCGCGCGGCGCCTTCACGGTCAGTTCGCCGGAGAATTTCATCGCGGTTCCTTTGGTTTGTCGTTGCCGGGTCAAGCCCGGCATGACGAATGTAAAATCACGCCGTCGCCTTCAGCAGCGATGCGAGCGGACGCGCGGGGTCAGCAAGCGCCGCCGGATCGACCGGAATGCGACGCTCGATCAGCCGGCGCGCGACGGCGAGATCGCGCTGCGCGTTGATGCCCATCGCATAGGCCAGCACGCCGTCAGCGATCTCAAAACTGAGCACGCTGTTGCCGCCAAGAGGGCGGCGAATGCGCGCAGACGGCTGCGACGGTGCGTAACCAACGCCCTGAATATAGAGATCGTACTGCTCGGACCAGAACGACGGTACGGTGCGATAGGCTTCGCTTTTTCCCGCCGCATTGCGTCCGGCGATCGCGCCCTGATCCAGGGCATGCTTCCAGTTCTCGAGCCGGATAAGGCCGTGCGGCGCCGGGAAGCGCACCGCGTCGCCGGCGGCGAAGATCGCCGGATCAGCGGTGCGGCACTGTTCGTCGACGACGATGCCGTTGTCGGTCTTCAGCCCCGCCGATGCGGCGAGCGCATCGTTTGGCCGCACGCCGGTGCCGACCACCACGGTGTCGGCTAACAGGATCGCGCCCGCGCTGGTTTCGATCTCGACGGCGTCAGGCGTGCCGCGCACGCCGACGATCGCCGTTGCGGTGTGCAGGTCGACGCCATGCCGGCGGTGTTGTTCGGCGATGAAAGCGCCGGTTTCTTCGTCGCAGACGCGAGCCAAAATCCGCGGCGCCACTTCGAGTACGGTCACGCGCAGGCCGAGTTCCGCAGCCGACGCCGCAGCTTCGAGGCCGATCAACCCGCCCCCAACCACGACCAGGTGCTTGCAGCCGCGCAAAGCCGCAGCAAGCGGGCGCGCATCCGCTTCGGTCCGCAGGTAGTGCACGCGCGGCATGCCGAGCGGCAGCTGCGCCAGCTCGCGCACCAGCGATCCGGTCGCCAGCACCAGCGCGTCGTAATCGTAGCGCCGGCCATCCGCGGCGATGACCTGGCGCGCGGCGCGATCGATCGCAGTGACGACCGCCGTCGACTCCAGCACCACGTCGTGCGCGGCCGTGCCTTTAGGGCCGGCGATCAGCGCATGCTCGGGCAACGCCTTGCCGGTGAGAACGGCCTTCGACAACGGCGGCTTCTCGTAAGGCTCGCAGGCTTCGTCGGTCAGCAGCAGAACCGAAGCGGCAGGATCGGCGCGCTTGGCCTCGATGGCGGCGAACACGCCGGCCGGGCCGCCGCCGATCACGACGATTTTTTTGGCTTCCTGGCTGGGCATCCGGCGGCGCCGCGCTCAGGCCCGCAGCGCCGTGAGCATATCCTTGATGTATTCGTCGGCGCTGGAGATCACCAGCATCATGGCGTGCGGACGCAACTGCGCCAGCATTTTCGACAGCGTCTCGTCGCTCGACGTCGAGCCGCCGAGAACAAGCGCCGTGGTCATCACGTGCTTGACGTTGCAGGCCTCGCCGATGATCGAGGCCGCCGCGGCGCTCTCGCCCGCGGTCGCCACCATGACCACCAGGTCGGCCGAGTTGACCTCGTCGACCAGGTCCTTGGTGCGGCCGGCGAGGTCGTTGAGCCAGCCGCCCATCGAGAACGGCTCGCCGGGCCGCGGCGCGCCAGAGAACGCGGACGCCGTCAGGAAGCTCGCCCGCTGCCACGAGCCGGCCGCCAGTTCCTTGACCACGCGCTCGCTCGGCCCGTCCAGCGCAATCACCTTGACGGCGCGCGGCTGCGAATTGGGCCGATTGATGCGGAATTTCGCTTCCGCCGCCGAACTCATCCGCGCCGACTCGCTCTGCATGGCACCGTCTCCTTGGCCCGCCTGGATGGGATGCCCCGGCGGGGATATTTCATTCTTCGCTCTGTTGGGTATAACGGCCGTTCGTTCCGCCGAGCAAGTCACCGAAAGCTAATCTTCCATGCCTGGAAAGCGTATCGAACTGTGCAGCACCGGCGAGGTCGCCCCCGGCGCCGCCCTCAAAGTCGAAACCGAGGGGCTAACGCTCGCGGTCTTCAACGTCGCGGGAGAGTATTTCGTTACCGATGACCTGTGCACGCACGGCCCGGGCTCGCTGTCGGAAGGCTATCTCGAGGACGACGTCATCGAGTGCAATTTCCATAACGGCCAGTTCAACGTGCGGACGGGCGAAGTGGTGTCGCCGCCCTGCATGATCGCGATCAAGACCTATCCGGTGATGGTCGTGGACGACAAAGTGACGATCGAGGTGTAAGGCATCGCATTCTGGGGTGAATTGGCATATTATCGAGTGTCATATTCAAACACCTGAACAAGAATGACGGATCACCCTCGCATCACTCTCAATCCCGATGTGCTTGCCGGAAAGCCTGTTATTCGGGGCACGCGGCTTTCGGTCGAGTTCATTATCGGGCTCATGGCTGACGGCTGGGCCGAGACGGATATTTTCCAAAATTATCCAGGCGTTACCCATGAGGATCTTATCGCTTGCCTCGCCTATGCGCGCGACGCGCTTGGATCTGAGAAAGTATTCCCGAGCGCAGCCTGATGCGCTTTCTTGCAGACGAAAACTTCCCCGGTCCAGCTGTCAGGGCGCTCGAAGCATCCGGTCATGACGTCGTCTGGGTTCGCCTGGTTATGCGTGGCGCGGCCGACTCGGAGGTATTGGCACGCGCCGTTCAGGAAGCGCGTATCCTGTTGACCTTCGATAAGGACTTCGGCGAGCTGGCAGGCCACGCAAGTCTGCCACCCAACTGCGGAGTCATCGTACTACGCACGCCGATGCCGACGCCGGGCGACAATGGCCAGCGTATTGCCGATCTGGTGACGGCGCGCGAAGATTGGGCCGGTCATTTCTCCGTCATCGAACCTGGTCGGGTCCGAATGCGACCGCTGCGATGAGATTTGCCGACAGCGATCGACCTAATTCAGCCGCCGTCGGCATCGCTCAGCAGACGAAATTCCGTCCTCGAGGAGCATGCTCAGACGACCAGTCTTATGACACTGCACAGAAATTCGATTGTGGGCTGCGGCCCATCACAGACGCGTCCGCGAAACGCAGCTTTGCTGTTGACGAAGCTGCGCGGACCCGGCTTGTTACCGGTTCAAGAAATTCGAGGAGAAACGCCGATGATGCGAGAGAAGCCGCCGTTCCGCGCCGATGTGGTGGGCTCGATCCTGCGCACCGCGCCGCTCAAAGAGGCGCGCGCCAAACGCGAGAAGGGCGAGATCACCGCGGCACAGCTCAAGGACGTCGAAGACCGCGAGATCGAGAAGATCATCAAGAAGCAGGAAGAGGTCGGGCTCAAGGTCACGACCGACGGCGAATTCCGCCGCTCGTGGTGGCATTTCGATTTCTACGGCCTGCTCGACGGCATGGAGCGTTACACGCTCGATCACGGCATTCAGTTTCATGGCGTGCAAAGCCGGATGGAAAGCATCCGCGTCACAGGCAAACTCGGCTTCTCGGCCAGTCACCCGATGCTGGAGCATTTCAAGTTTCTGAAAGCCCACACCAAAGTGACGCCCAAGATGTGCATCCCGAGCCCGGCGACGCTGCACTTTCGGCTCGAGCCGAATTCAGTCGACACCAGGTTCTACGCCGACCGCGACGCCATCTTCGAGGATCTGGGCAAGACCTACCGGCAAGCCGTCCGCGCGTTCTACGATGCCGGCTGCCGCTATCTGCAGTTCGACGACACCGCGTGGGCCTATCTGTGCTCGCAGGCCGAGCTGAAAAAGGCGCGCGACCGCGGCCTCAACGCCGACCGCCTGCAGCAGGACTACGCTCGCGTCATCAACGCCGCGCTCGAAGGCAAACCGGCCGACATGGTGATCACCACCCATGTGTGCCGCGGCAATTTCCGCTCCACCTGGATTTCCGAGGGCGGCTACGAGCCGGTCGGCGAAACGCTGTTCGGCAAGCTCAATTACGACGGCTATTTCCTCGAATACGACAGCGAACGCGCCGGCGGCTTCGAGCCGCTGCGCTTCCTGCCAAAGGGCAACAAGATCGTGGTGCTCGGCCTCGTGACCACCAAATCCGGCACGCTCGAAAAGAAGGACGCCATCAAGCGCCGCATCGAGGAGGCGACCAAATACGCGAGCCTCGATCAGCTCGCCCTGTCGCCGCAATGCGGCTTTGCCTCGACCGAGGAAGGCAACGTGCTCGCCGAGGACGAGCAGTGGGCGAAGCTCCGCATGGTGGTGGAGATCGCCGACGAAGTGTGGGGCTGACGCGCCGCAGCGGCGCCGTCACTTGAGGTATTGGGCGATGATCGACCGGATCCGTTCGAACGCGCTCGACTGCGGATCGATCAGCTCGAAATGTCCGGCGTCGGGGAGCGTGAGTTCCTTGACCGGATCGCCCGCGGCTTTTGCCTTGGCCGCATAGGCGCGGCCGAACGGCGCCGGCACGATCGGATCGAGCGCGCCGGAGACGATCGTCTGCGGCACGCCGAGCGGCAGCATCTCCACCGGCGAGGTGTCGGTGAAGATGTCCCACGGGCTGCGGCTTCCGGTGCCGTCGAGCAGATCGATCACGCGCGGCCCGCCGCAGGCCGGCGGCCCAGAGTCGCGATACGCCGCCAGATCGCCGATGCCGGCGAGGCTGACCACGGCCTTGATCGGCAGCGGCTTGTCGTGCCGAAGCACGCTTGCCTTTGGCAGCCGCGGGCGCGCCGCCGCCCACAGCGCCAGATGTCCGCCGGCCGAGTGGCCGACCGCCACGACATTGTTCAGATCGAGCTTGTTGGCGGGCGCGATCTTGCGCAGCCAATCGACCGCCGCGGCGACATCCTCGAACGTGCCCGGATAGCCACCGCCGGCTTCACCGAGCCGACGGTATTCAATATTCCAGACCGCGATGCCGTGGCGGCGCAAATCGTCGGCCGCGTACGCCATCAGGTCGACGCCGGGCAGATCGGCGCGCCAGCAACCGCCATGCAGCATGGCGACGACCGGATGCGGACCGTTGCCGCCGGGCAAGTACAAATCGGCGAACTGGCTCGGCGCGCTGCCGTAATGGATGCGTGCGGTCGCCGCGGGGCGCGGGCGCGCCAGCAGGTCCGTGAAGCTGATCGGGTCCGCGACGGCGGGCGCCGGCATCGATACCAACGTCAATATCGCAAACAAAGCACAAACGCCGATGGTGAGGAAACGAATCGCGTTCATCGGCTTTGGACTCGGCCGTCGTGGCATGCTGATTCTGCCCGGCAACAGAAACAGGAGAGAGGGCGATGACCCAAGTGACTGAAATCGCGGATGGCATCTATCGTATCTGTTCGCTGCCGGCGAGTCAGCAGAGCCCGCTCAGCTTCAATCAGTTCCTGATCGACGACGAGCGACCGGCGCTCATTCACACCGGCTATTACGAATCGTACGAGACGGTGCGCGCCGCCGTCGCCCAGGTCCTCGACCCGAAACGGCTGGCCTACGTGGTCATTGGTCATTTCGAGGCCGACGAGTGCGGCGGCATGGACCGCTTCGTCGCCGAAGCACCGGCCTCCGTGCTGGTGGCGAGCGAACTCGGCGCCACCGTCAATCTGGCGCATTGGAACTACAAGGGCGCCGTGAAGGGCATGCGCGACGGCGACGTGCTCGATCTCGGCCGGCATCGCCTGCGCTTTCTGGAGACGCCGCATGTGCACCACTGGGATTCGCTGATGATCTTCGACGAAACCACGCGCAGTTTGTTTCCGGCCGATCTCTTCATTCAGCCCGGCGATCAGCCGCCGGTCGTGACCGAAGACCTCACGGCGTCGATGCTCACGCTGTACCGCAAGACCGGCATTTTTGCCCACGAGGGTCCGGTGCGACAGGTCGTGAGCCGCGTGGAGAAACTGGACCCCGCCTGGATCCATCCGATGCACGGTGGCAGTTTCGGGCGCGAGCTCGCGATGCGCTTCTATCAAGCGCTTGCCGAGCAGCCATTTGGCTATTCGGGTATGCTGCGCGGCCGCCAACTCCCGGTTTGAGGCACAGCGAAAGTCAGCCGCACGATGACCACCACCCTCCGCGGCGCCGATATCGTCGCCCGTTCGCTGCAGCGTCTCGGCTGTCGGCGCGTCTTCACGCTGTCCGGCAACCACATCATGTCGATCTTCGACGCCGCGTTCGATGACGAACTCGATCTCGTCCACGTCCGCCACGAGGCCGCCGCAGTGCACATGGCCGATGCGCATGGCCGGCTGACCGGCGAACCCGGTATCGCGCTCGTCACCGGCGGACCGGGCCACGCCAATGCCGTCGGTGCGCTGTACACGGCGCTCGCCGCGGAATCGCCGATGGTGCTGCTGTCTGGACATGCCGCGACCTGGGAATTGGGCCGCGGCGGTTTTCAGGAATTGCGCCAGGCCGACATGGCGAAGCCGGTGACGAAAGCGTCGTGGACGGCGGAAAGCGTGGAGGCGCTCGGCCGCGACATCGGCGAAGCCATCCGCATCGCGCGGTCCGGCCGGCGCGGACCCGTGCATGTCAGCCTGCCGTCCGATCTGCTCGATGCGCGGATGGATGAGAGCGCCGTGACGTGGCCGGCCAACGCGCCGATCGCGCGCGCCGCTCTCGGCGACGCCGACTGCAGCAAAGTTCTTGGTTTGCTGGCTGGCGCCGAACGGCCACTCATTTTCACCGGGCCGCAACTGTCGGGAGCGGCCGATCGCGCGCTGTTGGCGGAGCTTGAGGCCGCCACTGGAACGCCGGCGATCGTTCTGGAAAGCCCGCGCGGCCTCGCCGACGCGACGCTCGGCGCGATGCGCGACGTGGCAAAGCGCGCCGACCTGATCGTGCTGCTCGGCAAGGCGCTCGATTTTACCATCAAATGGATGGCCGCGCCGGAATTCGATCCGGCGGTGCGGATCATCGTCATCGATCCGGACGCCGAACTCGTGGCGCGGGCGCGGCGCGAGAAGAGCGACGCGCTCGTCTTCGCCGCACTCGCCGATCCGGAGCTCGCCGCGCAAAACCTCGCCGCCGCCGCCAGGCACGCGGCCCCGCGAAAAGCGCCGTGGCTGGCCGAAGCGCGCAACATGCTGGACGCGCGGCCGGCGGCGTGGCGCGACATGGCATCGAACACGCCCGGCCGGCTTCATCCAGCCGAAGTGTTTCGCGCCTTGCGTCCGTTCGTCGAACGCGATCCGGACACCGTCCTGATCTGTGACGGCGGCGAATTCGCCCAATGGGGCCAGAGCATGCTCCCGGTGCGGCGCCGCCTGATCAATGGCGTCGCTGGCGCCATCGGCAGTTCGCTGTCCTTCGCGCTCGCGGCGCGTCTCATCGAGCCCAAGGCGCCGGTTTTCGCCGTGCTTGGCGACGGCACCATCGGCTTTCATATCAGCGAATTCGAAACCGCCGTGCGGCGCGCCCTGCCCTTCGTCGCCATCCTCGGCAACGACGCGCGCTGGAACGCCGAGAGCGAAATCCAGCGCCGGGCCTATGGGGCCAACCGCATGCATGGCTGCGAACTCCTGCCGGCGCGCTACGATCAGGTCGTGGCGGCGCTCGGCGGTCACGGCGAATTCGTCGAACGCGCCGCCGATCTCCCGGCCGCCATCGAGCGCGCGCTTGCCAGCGGCAAGCCGGCCTGTGTCAACGTCATGATCGAAGGCACCGCGGCGCCGGCGCTGAGTTGGCCGCTGTGATCGGGGCTTGCTCCGAACGGCTATGTATTCCGTCCCGCATTGCGCAGCGCCGGCAAGCCGATGCCGGTGGCATCGAAGCCGCCATCGACCGCGATCGTCTGCCCGGTGATGTAGCTTGCCTTGTCGCTGCACAAAAAGAAGATCGCTTCGGCAAGCTCCTGCTCCAGGCCATAGCGATTGAGTGGAATGGAGTCATGGTAGGCGGCGCGAATCTCGGGCGTGTGCACCGCCTTCGCCATCGCGGTATCGACCGGGCCCGGCGCAACGGCGTTGACGCGGATGCCCAGCGAGGCGAGTTCAATCGCCTGCTGCTGGGTCAGGTGTGCGAGGCCGGCTTTGCTGGTGCCGTAGGCGGTGCGCAGCGTCGAGGCGCGCAGTCCCGATATCGACGTGATGTTGACGATGGCGCCGCCGCCAGAGTCGCGCATCAACGGCGCCGCGGCCTGCACGCACAGGAACGGGCCGGTGAGATTGACCGCCAGCACACGCGACCAATCCTCATAGGTGATATCAAGGATCGGCTTGAAGATCGCGATGCCCGCATTGTTGACCAGCACGTCCAGCCGCCCGAACTCCCGCGCGACGCGCGCCACCGCGGCACCGACGCCGGCCGCATCCGCAACATCGCAGCAAATCGCGATGGTCGATTGCGCCGGGAGCGCTGCGTGCGTACGGCCGAGCGTATCGCCGTCGATATCGAGCAGCGCCACGCGCCAGTCATCCGCGAGAAAACGCCTGGCGGTCGCCAGTCCAATGCCGCGCGCCGCTCCGGTGATCAGCGCGACTTTTGATACGCTGTCGCTCATCCTGCTTCGTGTCCTGGCTGAGACGCTTGCCCCGTCGCGGAGACTTGCAAAACGCTCGCCCCCTGCGTTCCGACAAATGCCCCCGGGCGCAGGAGCTTCCGTTCTACAGCATGCTACGCTGCCGCAAATTAAAGAAAGTCGCCAGAGGCGCTTAACGAGACCTTTCCGAACTTCGTGATTGCTGCACGAAGCATTGCAAAAGGGAAGAACTCTTTTGGCAGACGCAACACCGCGTAGCCGCCGCGTCAGACGGCTGGGTGATATTCCGACTTGCGCAGGCCTGATGACGCGCCTTGCTTTCGCTCACGCGCAGGCCGCCGGATATGATGTGCTGCCGTTGCTGCATCGCAACGGCCTTTCTCTCAAGGACATCAGGGACGAAAGCATTCCGATCGCCGTGACGGCTCAAATCGGCTTCGTCAACGGGCTCGCCGATGCCCTCAACGACAAACTCCTTGGATTTCACATCGCCCGCGAAATGGATCTGAGGTCCACCGGATTTCTGTATTACGTCGCCGCGTCATCCGGCACGCTTGGTGAGGCGCTGATGAAGATCGGCCGCTATTCCGCGATCGTGAACGAAGGCGTCGCCGTGAAAGTGCGGCGCGGCACCGCGATGCGGCTCGTCATCGACTATGCGGGGGTGTCGCGTCATGCGGATCGACACCAGATCGAAGCCTGGCTCACCGCCGTCATGCGATTCTGCCGCGACATGACAGGGCGCGCGCTGTTGCCGCTGGGCGTCAAGATCATGCACCGGCGCATTCCCGAATCTGATGAGCTCGATGCCTATTTCGGCCGAAAGGTGGAATTCGGCGCGCGCCTCGATGAAATTCTGCTGCCGGCGGACGCGACCGAGTCGGCCATCGTCAGTTCCGACCCCTACCTCAACAAGCTTCTGATCGAATATTGCGACGAGGTGGTCGCGCGCAACAGGAAGGCGCCCGACAAGCTCCGCGCCGATGTCGAAAATGCGCTGGCGGCCTTATTGCCGCACGGCCAGGCGAGCATCGAGAATATCGCCGACAAGCTCGGCATCAGTCCGCGAACCTTGCGACGCAGGCTCGCCGCGGAAGCCACATCGTTCACGGCCGTCTTGAAGGAACTGCGGTTGGCGCTGGCGAAGCGCTATCTCGCCGAACAAAATATTTCGATCTCACGCATTGCATGGCTGCTCGGCTACGCCGAGGTCAGCACCTTCTCGCACGCGTTCCGGCGCTGGACGGGACGGCCGCCGCGAGTCGTGCGGGCCGCCGCCTAGCCGCGCGAACCGCCGGCCCACGCACTGACGGTCCGACGGTGCCGCGGCCCTAAAAGCAAAAGATTGTCCACATATAACAAGTTTTCATGGCGCGCCTGAGATATTGCAGGCGGCCAGATCCCGGTCTCCCGCTGGGATTTCATTGTTTTTTTTATCGCATCGAATGTCGCAAAATCGCCCATGAATTCGGACTTGATCAGGTATCTGCGCGAGATGGCGCAAACATGTACGCGCCTGGCGCGAGCATGTCCGCATCTGGCGACCTCGCACGGGCTTGAAGAGATTGCCCACGATCTCATGGCGAAAGCCAAAGAGCTGGACGAGAATTCTCCGACATAATCGGCACCGTCTCGCGCCTGAGATCAACCTCCCTCCGACGAGTCCCGAATTGCCCAGCGCCGCCTGCATTACAATAATCGACGATGACGAGTTCGTTCGCGAAGCCGTCGAACGTCTCATTCGCAGCCTGGGCTATGACGCTGAGACGTTCGCTTCGGCGGAAGATTATCTGAACCGAAGCAGCGTCGCGGAAACCCAGTGCCTGATTACCGATGTGCACATGTCCGGCTTGACCGGCGTCGAACTCCAAACTCATCTGATTGCCGCGGGCCATCGCATACCCGTCATCTTCATGAGCGGTTATTCGGAAGACACGGTTCGCGCTGCCGCGATTCGCAATGGCGCCGTCGGCTTTCTCGACAAGCCGATCCGAGTCGACGATCTGATCGAATGCCTGAATATGGCGCTCAAGCCGTAAACGCCGGCTCCCGCCGAATTACTCCGCCGCCAGTGCGCTGGCTTTCAACGGCAGTTTGAGCCGATGCCAGACGTCGACCAGCGCCTCGGCCAGCCGGTCGATCAGCGCGTCGTCGTGATATGGGCTCGGCGTGATGCGCAGCCGTTCGGTGCCCTTCGGCACCGTCGGATAGTTGATCGGCTGGATGTAGATGCCATGCTCGGCGAGCAGCATGTCGCTCGCGGCCTTGCACTGTTCCGGATCGCCGACGAAGACCGGCACAATATGCGTGGCGCTCATCATCACCGGCAGCCGCGCGGCGGACAGCACCGCCTTGGTGCGCGCCGCGCGATCCTGATGCCGCTCGCGCTCCCAGCTCGAAGCTTTCAGATGCCGGATCGCGGCGGTCGCCGCGGCCGCGACCGGCGGCGGCAGCGCCGTGGTGAAGATGAAGCCCGGCGAATAGGAGCGCACTGCGTCGATGATCGCCGCACTGGCGGCGATATAACCGCCGACGCAGCCGAACGCCTTGGCGAGCGTGGCTTCGATGACGTCGATGCGGCCCATGACGCCGTCACGCTCGCTGATGCCGGCGCCGCGCGGACCGTACATGCCGACGGCGTGCACCTCGTCCACATAGGTCATGGCGCCGTACTGTTCGGCGAGGTCGCAGATCTTGTTGATGTGCGCGATATCGCCATCCATCGAATAGAGGCTCTCGAACACGATCAGTTTCGGCCGCTTCGGATCGGCGGCGGCCAGAAGCCGTTCGAGATGCGCCATGTCGTTATGGCGGAAAATCTGCTTCTCGGTATGTGCCTGGCGCACGCCCTCGATCATCGAGTTGTGATTCCAGGCGTCGGACAGGATGAGGCAGTTCGGCATCAGCTTGGCCAATGTCGAGATGCCGGTCTCGTTCGACACGTAACCCGAGGTAAAGACCAGCGCGGCTTCCTTGCGGTGCAGATCGGCGAGTTCGCGCTCAAGCTCGACCAGCGGATGATTGTTGCCGGCGATATTGCGAGTGCCGCCGGCACCGGTGCCCATCCGGGTCGCGGTCTCGACCATGGCGCCGATCACCTTCGGATGCTGGCCCATGCCGAGGTAATCGTTCGAGCACCAGATCACGATGTTCTTCGGCCCATCCGGCGAATGCCAGATGGCGTGCGGAAAACGGCCGGCGATGCGTTCGAGGTCGGCGAACACGCGGTAGCGCCGCTCCGAATGCAGCTGGTCAAGCGCGTTGGCGAAATAGGCGCCGTAATTGACGGGGGTATTCGGCCGATCGGTCATACGGAAACGGTCCCGGCAGGGCAGGTGGAACAAGCGTAGTTCTAGAAGCGTTCCAGGGTGCTTGTCGAGACCATATGCCGGTGGTGGGTTGACGCGGCATTGACGTGGATCAAGCGGCCGCCGCAAAAGTATTATGCTGCGATAATTGAAGCGCCGGACAGCCACGGACTCCACGGCTCCGGCGGAACCAGACCGGTGCTGACGGAGACCGGCGCGATGCTGCCGTCGCCGCCGATGCGGCCGATCATCACCGGCTTATGCAGATGGTGGGTGTCGCCATCCATCCAGACGGTAAATCCACCCGGCGCCGCAATATGCCGGCCGGCGAGCGCGGCTCGTACCTTGTCGGTCTCCGTCGTGCCGGCCGCCTCGACGGCCGCCGCCCAAAGGTGGAAGCCGATCCAGGTCGCTTCCATCGGATCGTTGGTTACGGCACTGGGGTCGCCGCTGAAGCGTCGCCACTCGCCGATGAACGCATGGTTCTCGTCCCGGTCGAGCGCGTGCAGATAATTCCAGGCGACGTAGTGCCCGGCGACATTCGAGCGTGCCAGCGCCGGCAGCTCCGCTTCGTTGATCGACAGCGACATCACCGGAATGACATCGGCCGTCAGCTTCTGTCGCGCCAGTTCGCGGAAGAAATGCAGATTGGCGTCGCCGCTGACGGTCGCGACGATCGCGGTGCGGCCGCCTTTGGCGAAACGGCGGATCGCATCGACGATCTTGCTCCAGTCCTCCTGCCCGAGCGCGGTGTAGCGTTCGGCGATCGCGACAAGCTCGCGGCTTTGCAGGTAGCCGCGCAGGATGGCGTTCGTGGTCCGCGGATAGATGTAATCCGTGCCGACCAGGAAGAAGCGGGTAATTCCCTTCGCCAACAAAAAGTCGACGGCCGGTATCGCCTGCTGGGGCGGCGTCGCGCCGGTATAGACCACGTTCGGCGAGGCCTCCTGCCCTTCATACTGGCTCGGATAAAACAACAATGCGTTGTGGCGCTCGAGGACGGGCAGCACCTCCTTGCGCGACGCGGAGCTCCAGCAGCCGAAAATCGCCGCGACCTTGTCGTCAACGATGAGTTCGCGCGCGAGATCGCCATAGGCCTTGGTGTCGGAATGAGGATTGACGATCACCGGCTCGAGCGGACGGCCGAGCAACCCGCCGCGCGCATTCTGCTGCTCGATCAGCATGACCAGAAGCTCTTGCAGGGGACGCTCGCTCGCCGTCATGGTGCCGGACAATGAGTGCAGGATGCCGACCCTGATCGATCCCGAATTCGAGATCGGAGAAGTAACGCGAGATCGCCTCGCTCAGCCATTGCGAGCGGCCAAGCAGATCCTCGGCCGTCGCCAGCACGCAGCATCCCGCCTCATCGACGCTGCCGGCCAGCGTCGAAAGCTCGGGCAGGATGCCGGCGACGCCGTCGGCAACCTGCTCGGCGCGGCTGCCGATGCGATCGGCTTCCGCGGCCTGCTGGTCGAGAATCTCGGCCAGATGCCGATTGGCGTCGCTCATCGTCGTTACGCTCGACGACACCCCCGCGATCGCGGTGACGGTTTCATGGACGGCGTGCTGGATGCCATGAATCTGGGCGCCGATTTCGCCGGTCGCCTTGGCGGTCTGCTGCGCCAGCGTTTTGACTTCGGAGGCGACGACCGCGAAGCCGCGCCCGGAGGCGCCGGCGCGCGCGGCCTCGATGGTCGCATTGAGCGCCAGCAACGAGGTCTGCGACGCGATCGCCTCGATCAGCTTGACCACGGTGCCGATGCGCTCGGCCGCTGCGGCGAGGCTGCGCACCGTGCGGTCGGTGCGAAGAAGATCGGCGACACTGCGTTCGGTCGCGTCCTTGGCGAGGACAGCTTCGCGGGCGGAATGCGCGATAAGCCCGAGCAGCTCCCGCGCCGCGCCCGCCACCGCGGTGACATCGCGGCTCGCCGCGGCGGCGGCGTCGACCGCCGTCGCGGTGCGCTGGCGCAGATCGGTGTTGCGCGTGCCGAGATCGCCGGCGGTGACGCGAATCTCCTCGCCGGCCGATTGAAACAGGCCGATCAGCTCATCGACCGTGGTGCGAAAGCGCTGGGTGAAAAAGCTGCGGCCGGCCTGGTGCAGCCGCGTTTCGGCGGCACGGCTGCGTTGATCGACCGACAGCGCGTCGGCATCGATCAGCACCTGGCGCATGGTCTCGGCCGCCGCAACGCTCGTCGCCAGCGCTCCGGCTCCGACCTGATGCGGCAGCGCCGCGTAGCGATCGCCACCGGCGATCTGCGCGATGGTCGAAACCACCGCGCGCAACGTCCGCTCGCAGTACCATGCCGCGCAGGCCGCGCCGATAAACGCCACCGTGAGGCCGGCCAGCATGCTGCCGGTCCGCCACGCCACCAGCGCCGACGCCACGTCGGCAAAAATCACCGGAACAAATATCCAGGCCGGCAGGCTGCATTTGCGCAAGATGGATGGCATTTCAATTTGACGAGGCGGGCTGCCGAAAACCCCGGACAAGTCGCGTCAAATTGCGTGCGTTCGATTACCAATCTCTTGATAAATGTTGCATTGCAGCGCACGAATATTTGGCGTCTCGCCTAAAAATTATGCGCGACGCTCCAACGCGCCGGCGAACGATATGAGTTTCGATCACAAGTCTTCAGCTTGGCGCGGCGTGGCGGATCACTCCGCCGCCTGCATGTCGGCGGCGTCGAGAAAACCGCCGGCTTGGCGGCGCCACAGCGCGGCGTAATGGCCGTCCTGCGCGATCAGTTCGCGGTGGCTGCCCTGCTCGACGACGCGGCCGTTTTCCAGCACGATCAACCGATCCATCTGCGCGATGGTGGAGAGCCGGTGCGCGATGGCGATCACGGTCTTGCCTGCCATCAGCGTGCCCAGACTCTGACTGGATCGCGGCCTCGACTTCGCTGTCGAGCGCCGAGGTCGCCTCGTCGAACACCAGGATCGGCGCATTTTTGAGAATGACGCGCGCGATGGCGATGCGTTGCCGCTGGCCGCCGGAGAGTTTCACGCCGCGCTCGCCCACATGGGCGTCGTAGCCGCGCCGGCCGTTCCAGTCTTGCAGATCGAGGATGAAATCGTGGGCGTGCGCCAGTTTGGCGGCGCGCAGGATCTCCTCTTCGGTGGCCTCGGGCCGGCCGTAGCGGATGTTCTCGCGGATCGATCGGTGCAACAGCGAGGTGTCCTGCGTCACCACGGAGATCTGCGAGCGCAGCGATTCCTGCGTCAGCCCGGAAATGTCCTCGCCGTCGATCAGGATGGCGCCGCCTTCGAGATGGAAGAAGCGCAGCAGCAGATTGACCACGGTCGATTTGCCGGCGCCCGAGCGGCCGACCAGGCCGATCTTCTCGCCCGGATGAATCGTCAGGTTGAAATTCTGCAGCACGCCGGCATCGCGGCCGTAGCCGAAATTGACGTTCTTGAAATCGATGCGGCCGGCCTGCACCGTCAGCGGCCGCGCGTTGGCCGGATCGGGCAATTGCAGCGGCTGGGCGATGGTGATCATGCCCTCCTGCACCACGCCGACATCCTCGAATATCTCGGTGATACGCATGGCGATCTGGCGCGACATGTTGGTGAGCTGCAAAGTCAGCGGCAGCACCATGGCGATGGCGCCGACCTCGATGGCGCCGTAGCGCCACAGCGTGATGGCGAGCGCCCCGGCGCCGGCGATCAGCAGCACGTTGAGCACGTCGAGCAGCGTCACGAAGGCGGTCAGCAGGCGCTGCGCCGCCTTGAACAGGTCGACATGGTCTTCGACCGCGTCGCGGACGTATTCGTCCTCTTCGCGCGCGCGGGCGAAGAGTTTCACCGTGAGGATGTTGGTGTAGCTGTCGACGATGCGGCCCATCAGGGTCGAGCGCGCGATCGACGACACCTTCGAGCGCTCGCGCATGCGCGGCACGAAAAACACGAGCAGCGCCGCGTAGCCCGCGAACCACAGCACCAGCGGCAGCGCCAGCCAGCGATCTGCCGACGCCGCCATTGCGATCGCCGACACGCCGTACACCGCGATGTACCACACCGTGGTGATGGTCGCGCTCAGCGTCGAGCGCACCGACGGGCCGGTCTGCATGACGCGATTGGAAATGCGGCCGGCGAAATCGTTCTGAAAGAACGCCCAGCTCTGCCGCACCACGTGCCAGTGCGACTGCCAGCGGATCATGCCGGTGAACGGCGCCGCGATCGCCTGATTGGAGATCAGATAACGGATGAGCGTCACCGCCGGTCGTACGATGACGACGAACGCCGCGATGCCGACGAGCAACCGCCAGTGTTCGGCGAACAGGCTGGCAGGTGGCGTCTTCGTCACCAGCGTGACGACCTTGCCCATGAACCACGGCACGGCGCTGTCGGTCAGCGCCGACAGGCATTCGACCACGAACAGGGCCGCGAACAGCCATTTCGCCTGCCGGGCAAAGTGCCACAGGAAGGCGATCAGCGTGGCGGGCGGTTCCGGATTCTCCGGCGTCGCCGTCGGGGTCAGGATTTGTTCAAAAAATTCAAACATTTGCCGATGGTTACAGGGGCCGCGGGGACAGCGCAATCGGCCCCCGCCAGGGTTTTTCGATGACGTGGATATGGGGATTGCGCCGCGTCGTGGCAGGGCTGCTGACCTATTAGATCGGCGTGCACCGTGTCATCGTGCCCGTCATCGTTGCGCAAAGCGCCGAGAATAAGAGCGCATGCGAAAAGGGGAGGACGATGCAGAAGCTCACGCTCGCATTCGCGGCGTTCGCCGTCCTGTTCGGCGCATCCGCCGCACACGCCGATGACTTTCCGTCACATCCGATCACGCTGATGGTCGGATTCCCGCCCGGCGGTCCGACCGATGCGCTGGCGCGGCTGCTAGCCAAGGGCATGGAAGAAAAACTCGGCCAGACCATCGTGGTCGAAACCGTGAGCGGCGCGAGCGGCACGATCGCCACCGGCCGCGTCGTCCACGCCGCGCCGGACGGCTACACCATCGGCATCGGCAACTGGTCGAGTCACGTCGGCTCGCCGCAAATCTATAAGCTCGACTACGACATCCAGACCGATCTGGCGCCGATTTCGCTGCTCGCCTATTCGCCGCTGTTGATCCTCGGCAAGAACGCGATTCCGCCCAACAATGCCAAGGAACTGATCGCGTGGCTGAAAGGCAAGCCATCGCCGGCCACGTTCGGCACCGTGGGCACCGGCAGTGCAGCCCAGCTCGGCGCGGTGTCGTTTGCCAAGGCCATCGGGGTGAAGTTCGACTACGTGCCGTATCGCGGTGCCGGCCCCGCGATCACCGACCTGGTGGGCGGCCACATCGATCTGTCCTGTCTGGAAGCCTCGGCATCGCTGCCGTTTGTCACGGCGCACAAGTTCAAGGCCTTTATGGTTGTCGACGCCAAGCGCTGGCCGAAGCTGCCCGATACCCCGACCACGATCGAAGCCGGCGCGCCCGGCGTCAGCCTGCCGTTCTGGCATGGGCTGTGGACCACCAAAGGAACGCCGCCCGACATTATCTCGCGCCTCGACGGCGCGGTGCAGGCTGCCTTGGCCGATCCGGCCATCAAGGAGCGGCTCACGCAGCTCGGCCAGGTGATATTCCCGGCCGATGCGCAAAATCCCGCGGCGTTGGCGGCGTACGAGAAAGCCGAGCTCGCCAAATGGGCCCCGATCATCAAGGCGGCCGGCATCAAGGCGCAGTAGCAATTATGCGGGTAGCAATTATGGGTCCGTCATTCCGGGGCCGAGCGAAGCGAGGAGTCCGGAATCCATAGCCCCAGCATAGGGAATATGGATTCCGGACTCGCCGCTTTGCGGCGATCCGGAATGACGAAACGAGTGATTATTTGTTCGGTTGCCGCCGCTGCCGCAGCAATCCTTCCTGCGCGACCGACGCCACCAGCGTGCCGTCGCGCGTGAAGATCGAGCCGCGCGAAAAGCCGCGCGAGCCGGACAGGTTCGGCGAGTTCCTGCGCGTAGAGCAGCCACTCGTCGGCGCGAAACGGGCGATGAAACCACAACGCATGGTCGAGGCTCGCCGCCATGATGTCTTCGCTGAACACGCTCTTGCCGTGCGGAATGAGCGCCGCGTCGAGCAGCATCATGTCGGACGCATAGGCCAGCACGCATTGATGGATCGCCGGCGCGTCGGGCAAACGTCCCGTCGCGCGAATCCAGACGTCGAAGCGGCCCTCCGGATTCTTCTCGCCCAGATAACGGCCCATCTCGACCGGGCGCAACTCGATCGGCCGTTCGCGCTCGTAATAGCGGCGCACCGGCTCCGGCATCATCGGCCAGATGCGCTCTTTCAGTTCGGCCTCGGTGGGCAGCGCCTCGGGCGCCGGCACGTCAGGCATTCTGGCCGCGTGCGACAGCCCCTGCTCGATCAGATGAAACGACACCGCCATGGTGAAGATCGCCTGCCCGTGCTGGATCGCGGACACGCGGCGCGTGGTGAAACTCTTGCCGTCGCGAATGCGGTCGACCTCGTAGATGATCGGCACCTTGGGATCGCCGCCGAGCATGAAATAGGCGTGCAGCGAATGCGGCGGGCGCTCCGTCACGTCATCGACCGTGCGGCACGCCGCCACCAGCGCCTGCCCGATCACCTGGCCACCGAACACCCGCTGCCAGCGCGATTGCGGTGAGCGGCCGCGGAACAGATTCACTTCCAGCGGTTCGAGATCGAGGGTCTCGATCAATTCCTGTACGGCGGACATGACATCCCTCGTTCTCGTTTTCCCGGGCGCAGCGCAGCACGCAGTGTAACGGAGTGGTGCGCTGCAGACCCGGGATCGTTACATATTCCGGGTCTGTGACGATCCCGGACCAGCGGTGCACCGTTTCACGCTGCACCGCATCCGGGAAACCATGTCATTGTTCTTTGCATACGGGAACGCCCGCGGGGTCAAGCCCGGCAATGACGAATGGAGGGGTGAGATTCGATCGGGAAATGCTCTAAACTTATGACCATGACAGTTGGAACCACGCGTAACGACACGGATGTGCTGATCGCTGGCGGCGGCTTTGCGGGCCTGACTTTGGCGGTCGCGCTCAAGCAGGCGCTCGGGCCGTCGTTCGGCGTGACGGTCGCCGATCCGGCGCTGGGCCGAACCTATGCGGGCGACGAGCGCGCGTCGGCGATCGTCGCCGCCGCACGCCGGCTGTTCGAAACGATCGGCGTCTGGGATGCGGTCGCCGCGCAGGCGCAGCCGATCCTCGACATGGTGGTGACCGACAGCCGGCTCGCCGATGCGACGCGGCCGGCGTTTCTGACCTTCGGCGGCGACATCGAGCCGGGCGAGCCGTTCGCCCACATGATCGAGAACCACCTGCTGGTCGAGGCGCTCGAAGCCAAGGCGCGCGAATGCGGCGTGGAGTTGCGTAATACGGCGGTCGCGAAATTCTCCCGCTCGCCTCAGCGGGTCGAAGTCGAATTCGCCGACGGCAGCACGACCGCAGCGCGCCTGCTCGCCGCCGCCGACGGCGCGCGTTCGACGATCCGCCAAGCCGCCGGCATCGCCACTCACGGCTGGACTTACGGCCAGTCGGCGATCGTCATCAATGTCGCGCACGAGCGCGATCACAACGGCCGCGCCGAGGAGCACTTTCTGCCCGCCGGGCCGTTCGCCATCCTGCCGCTCACCGGCCGCCGCTCATCCATCGTGTGGACCGAGCACACTGACGAGGCCCAGCGCATCATAGCGCTGCCGGACGATGAGTTTCACGCCGAGCTGGAACAGCGCTTCAAGCTGCATCTCGGCGAGCTGAAAGTGATCGGCGCCCGGCGCGTGCATCCGCTCGGCTTCTTCGTAGCGCGGTCGTTCATCGCCGACCGCATCGCGCTGGTCGGCGACGCCGCGCATGTCATTCACCCGATCGCCGGCCAGGGCCTCAACATGGGGCAGAAGGATGTCGCCGCGCTCGCCGAAGTCATCGTCGATGCCGCACGGCTTGGGATCGATCCCGGATCGCAAGGCGTGCTCGAGCAATATCAGCGCTGGCGCCGCTTCGACACCATGGCGATGGGCTTTGCCACCGACGGCCTCAACCGGCTGTTCTCCAACCGCTCCGATGTGCTGCGCCTCGTCCGGGACGTCGGCCTCGGCATGGTCGAGCGCCTGCCCGGGTTGAAGCGCCTGTTCATCCGCGAAGCCGCCGGCCTGGTCGGCGACGTGCCGAAGCTGTTGCGCGGCGAAGCGCTGTAGTTTCCGCCTGTACGGTTCTGCGCGGGGCGAGCGGAATTTGGAGCATGTTGTGACCGAAGCGAATAGCGCGCCCCACTCGTCATTGCCGGCCTTGACCCGGCAATCCATGCTGCGCTTGCGATTCGCGGTCAGTCATCATGGATGCGCGGGTCAAGCCCGCGCATGACGAGTCAAACATGACCTTCAACGACATCGCGGTGATCGGCGGCGGCGCCTGGGGGACGGCCTTGGCGCTGACCTGTGCGCGCGCCGGCCGCAACGTCACGCTTGTGGGAGCACGATGCCGCCAACGCGGCCAATCTGAAAGCCAAACGCGAGAGCCTGTATCTGACCGGCGTGCGTCTCGACGACCGGATCGCCGTTGCGGACGATCTGGCCACCGCGGCGCGCGCACAGGCAATTTTGCTTGTCGTTCCCACCCAGGCGGTGCGCAGCGCCGCCACCGCGCTGGCGGCTCTGCTCAAACCGCGAACGCCGATCGTGGTCTGCGCCAAGGGCATCGAGCGCGGCAGCAAACAATTCGTCACCGACATCGTCGCCGCGTGCGCGCCGCAGGCCGAGCCCGCGATCCTGTCCGGGCCGAGCTTCGCCGCCGACGTGGCGCGCGGCCTGCCGACCGCGGTGACGCTCGCCGCGCGCGACGATACGCTCGCCGCCGACCTCGCCCGCGCCATCGGCTCGGCGAGTTTCCGCCCCTACCACTCGACCGACGTGCGCGGCGTCGAGATCGGCGGCGCGGCCAAGAACGTGCTCGCCATCGCGGCCGGCGTGGTCGCGGGCCGCGAGCTTGGCGCCAGCGCCGCCGCGGCGCTGACCACGCGCGGCTTCGCCGAACTCGCGCGTTTCGGCCGTGCCTACGGGGCCAAGTCGGAAACCATGATGGGCCTGTCCGGACTCGGCGATTTGTTGCTGACCTGTTCGAGCCCGCAATCGCGCAATTTCTCGTTCGGCGCCGCGCTCGGCCGCGGCCAGCGCCCGTCCGAGATTCACGGCGGCCTCGCCGAAGGCGTCTTCACCGCGCCGGTGCTGCTGGAAATGGCGCGCGAGCGCAACGTCGACATGCCGATCTCGGCCGCGGTCGCGGCGCTGCTGGAAGAGCGCATGAGCGTCGCCGAGGCGATCAACTCGCTGCTGACCCGGCCGTTGCGGGCGGAGCAATGATCGTCGCGCTGTCATAGTCGTCGCGTATCAACAGCTTGTCATGCCCGGCCTTGTGCCGGGCATCCACGTCTTGAGTGTCGCGGATCCCAAAGACGTGGATGGCCGGGACAAGCCCGGCCATGACGGCGTAAATTAAAACGGGGCGTGCCCTGCGCAGCCGCAACAAGGCGCAGCCACTCCCATGAACCAGCCGCTCGACATCACTCCCGGCGCGTGGACGGTGTTTGCGCCCTACACTTGGCTGCACGGCGTCACGCTTCTCGTCTGCCTGGTGCTGATCGCGGCGCCGAGTTTGTTTGGCCGCCGCTTGCAGGAAAATGCCGAGCCCATTTTGCGCTACGGTCTCGCCGCATTCGCGGTCGCGGTCTGGCTCGCCTATAATGTCTGGTGGAATTGGGGCGGCGTCGACTGGCGCAGCGGTTTGCCGCTGCAATTGTGCGACATCAACGGGCTGATAGCGCCGTTCGCGCTCGTCACCCGGCTGCGCTTCGCGCGCGCTACGCTTTATTTCTGGACCGCGGCGCTGACCGCGCAGGCTTTCATTCAGCCGGCGCTGATCGACGGCCCGGCCTTCATCCTGTTCTGGGCGTTCTGGATGTCGCACACCGTCATCGCGGCCTGCGCGGGCTACGATGTGGCGGTGCGCGGCTTTCGTCCGAGCTGGCGCGATCTCGGCGCCGCAGTGATCGCGAGCCTCGTCTATGTGGCGATAGTCCTGCCGGTCGACCTGCTGCTCGGCGCCGATTACGGCTTCGTCGGCAATCCGCCGTCCAGCATCATCATCCCGCCCTTCGTCCTGGCGCTCGGCCCCTGGCCGCAGCGCGCGATGGTTTTGATTGCGTTGGTGCCGGTCGGCTTTGTCATCGTGCTCGGGCCATGGCTGATCGCGCGGGCGATGACGGCGCGGAGCGCGTCTCTCGTCATTGCGAGCCAACGGACCCGCGCGAAGTCGCGCGGTCCGATGACAGGCTCCGCGAAGCAATCCAGGGGCGGCTTGCGATAGCGGCGATGCTGCCTGGATTGCTTCGTCGCTTCGCTCCTCGCAATGACGAGATTATCCAGTGTGACGCGCGGCACCGTCCGCCGTCCGAAATATCCCTATACCGCTCGCGTAGCTGCCTCGCGTGCCATTGCGGCGCCGGGTGGTCCGGCGTTGCGCATGTCGCGCTCTGTCAGTCAAACAACGGAGTAGCAATCATGGCTAATCAAATGAACCACCAGGATATCGTCAAGCGCCTCCTGAACTCGAAGGCCGTCGACTTCAACGCGATCGGCAAGGCCGTCAGCGAAATCGGACCCTCGCTGGCGATGGTCGACGACGGCGTCGACGGCTTCTGCGGCACGATGCGTCACTTCATCATTCTGTATCGCTATCCGACGCCGCCGGTGGTGTCGGTCGAGACCGAAGAGTAGTTCGCGTTAACCCGCAGGCGGAGGACGGAGCGATGCGTTCGGAGCATGTTGCAACGTGGGATGCAGCCGATCTCGTCCGCCGCCTGTGCGGCGCGCTCGATCTCGCCCGGCAGGCGGTTGAACGCTTCGCCGCCAAGGGCTACGCGGCGCCGGCCGATCCGGCCGCCCGCGTGCAGCCCGAGAAGCTGATCGGCGAGACCGCGATCCTGCTCCATGCGGCGTCCGCCGCCGCGGCGGGACGGCCGCGCCTGCGCGAGCGGATCGACGCCCTGGCGCATCTGCTCGTGCCGCACGCCCGCGGCGAGCGCATGATGCTCGGCATATGCCTCGAACCTTCGGTCGCGCTCGACTATGCGGAGGCGCATATCCTGTTGAGCGCGCTCGGCTACCGCGATGCGCATTTCGACGCGCTGTTGCGCCAGTGCATGACATCGCAGGCCGGCGCCGGCCGCGAGCGCGTGCCGCACCGCGCGCTCGAACAGCAATGGATCGCCGGCATCTGGCGGCACTGCGTGCCGGAAGCGCGCGGCCGCGCCTCGCGGCGCGCGCTCGATCTGGTGCTCAAGCGTCCGCTCGATGTGCTGAGCCGCGGCCTCGACGAGGCTTACGCCTTCACCCACGCGCTGATGTATGTGGCCGACTTCGGCCGCTGCCGCCGCCGTCTGCCGCGCGCCCGCGCCACGATCACGGCGGAAGCCGAAGCGATTTGGCGCGCTGCCTCGACGAGGAGAATTACGATCTCGGCGGCGAAATGCTGATGACATGGCCGCTCGCCGGCGCGCCGTGGAGCGCCGGCGCCACGTTCGGCTTCCGCGTCCTCGCCGCGCTTGAGGATCGCGACGGCATGGTGCCGGCGCCGGGCGTGCCGTCGGCGGATGCGGGGAAACTGCGATGGCGCCGCGAACGCCGATGAGCGCCTAGCGCGCGGCTATCACACCGCCTATGTCATGGGCCTGCTCTGCGCCGCGGCGCTGTCGCCGGGCGGCGCGCCGCCGCTGCAATATCCCGCGCAGCCCGCGCCGCAGACCGGCTCAGCCGACGCCATGCTCCGCCTGCTTGAACGCAAGGGCTCGCAGCCATTCTGGCAACAGAATTTCGAACGACTCGCGGGCGCCGAGCGTGATGCGCTTGCCGGCTTCCTGCTCGACATCGCGCTCGCCCGCACCGTGCGCCGCCGCGACTTCGCCGCCGTCCATGCGCTGTTGCAGACCGGCTACGCCCACGGCCTCGCCACTACGCCGGCCTCAAGCCAGGCCGCCGAAATGCTGGAACGGCTGGCGATG
>CAVYPQ010000006.1:0-692946 GCA_963770425.1 uncultured Alphaproteobacteria bacterium | reverse complement strand
TATGGGATGAAGGTGCCGCCGAAAATCACGGTATCGCCACTCCGAAACATGGAGACCGTATTATAGAGTGGCGAGTTAACGGCAATTACTGTCGAACCATGAGGCTGCGTGTTCTGTTCATCGACGCCATACGCATAGTAGTTCCCTAAGGAAAGCTCGACCCCCAACCCGCCGCTGCTCAGATCCTGGGTATGCACCTCCAAGGACAGGCGTATTCCCTTGTCTGATGAGTTGTTGTCGATGGAGTTCACCTCACCGACCCAGCCGGATACCTCGCCCTTCGGTATCGCCGCGCAAAATTCCTTCCGAAATTCTAAATCAATCTTGTCTCGCTGAATGTTGTTCGGAGCGCTTTCATGAAGATCATTATATTTTGAAAGGATGCGCGTGAGCTCCCTTTGCTGTGCTGGAACCTGAACGCCATTTTGTGCCCATGAGATTGAGGCGCTGCAGAGGCCTACGACGAGCGCCAACACAACAAAGGCAGGACGTCGGCTCATTCTTCTACCCTCTGTGCAAGCGTTGCCAGCGTTACAAACTCAATTCCGAAATTCGTACTGAGCCACTGGCGATTATCGTGGTCGAGCACAGAACGACCCGCGCCATTCTTTCGGAAATCCTCACTGCAAAAGAGCTTCATGCCGAAGCCATAGTGAGCAGCGACACTATCGCCGTCTGCCCATTCACGAATTGCCTCAGCTACCTTTTTTCTCTCTGGCTTGTCCTTCGCACGACCGAGGCCTTGCAGGAATAACTCCGGACTCTCAACACGGTCGCGCTGGCTAAACTGCAATCCAAGCTCGACAGCAATCGCCTGACCGACGCCGCGTCTCGCGATTTCAGTTGTCAGCTCGTTTACCTTGTCCATGCAACGGATGAGTTCAAGTATTCCCCCATCCGGTTCGTAAAGCGCGAAAGATTGGTCCCTCAGATGATATCCGCCGATTCGTGCAGCCGTTCGTAAGGGCCGCATACCCAGTTCAAGTGCGGCTCGAACCCTGGCAGAGGACCGTGGGTCTAGGGGATTTCGGGTATGCCGGACGCCAACCGTGAGTGTGATGTTGTTCTTGCCGGTCGATGAGGCATCGGAGACCATCCGAGTCCTCCCAAGAACGTCAGCGCGATCGACGTTCTTGATTCCTTCCAACGCGATAACGGTCTCACTAAAAAAGCCGCGAATGCGCCCAACCCGCATGGCAGCCGCGACAATGGCTCCGCTTTCGCCGGTGCCACGTTGCGCGGTTTCGGGGGCAACCACCGAGGCCAGCGTGTTGGTGTCGAACGTCACTGTCAAAGGAGTTGGATCGCAGGGTCGATGCATCGGCGGCAGCATTACCACATGCGTCCTGACAGCGCCCGTCTTGCTCTCATCCGTCGACAAAGATGGCGATGCGGAGTCCTGCTGGCGACGAACGACCGCAGCGGACGCGATCCTAATCGTCGGTCTCAGAGGCGGCAGCTCATGCACGGGTCTGTTCGTCGCACGGCCGCGCCCCTGCATCTCGCCATGCAAATTTGCATCATCCCAACGAAGGTGCATGAACCGTTTCCGACCAAACGAAATGCGCCAAATCTACCCAGCCGTGGCGTGCTCGAAGATCGTAGCCATGGTTTTGCAATGTAGGAAGCGCAGAGGCACGGACGCGCTGATTTGGGCTGAGGTGGGGACGGCAAGTTAAAACGGCGCGCCGTCGGTTGGGGTGTATGTCATTGGGTTCACTGGAGAATTTGCGCCGACGCGGAAACACCCAGTGCTGGCGCTTCTGCCCGATAGCTCAACGATATCAATGTTCCGAGCGCCAGCCGCCCATCCTATAGCCGCCCAAAGCCCTACCTTGCTTGTGTTGCTTCAGTATGATAACTATATGCCGTGACGGAGCTGCGTGACCCGACCCTCGATGTGCTTCTCGACCTCGACGGGCAGGTTCTCGTGGTGGACCCGGAGGGTGGCCACTGGGTCCGGTTCGTGGTGACGCGGGTGCCGGTGGCGCGGGAGAAGCCGCATGGCATCGACTACTCGCTGACGCTGCACGGGCCGGAGGGCGAGCGGCTGGTCGGGTTCGACAATGCCCATCCGGTCGCGCGGCAAAGGCGCGGTGAGCCGCAGGACCATCGCCACCGCCTGCGGACGATCAGGGCTTACGAGTACCGGGATGCGGCGACGTTGCTCGCCGATTTCTGGGAGGCGGTGGACGCGGTGTTGCGCGAGAGAGGAGTGATCCCATGACCACCTTGAAGGTCGGTATCGCGAGCTATTCGGAAATGAAGGCGCGCACCATGGCTGTGGCGCGCAGCGAGCGTCGCTTGGCGGCCGACGAACCCAAGGTCTGGTTCACTTCGACCGAGTCCTTCGCCAAGGTCCTGTCGGCCGGCAATCGCGAGCTGCTGCGTGTCATCGCCGAGAAGGCACCCGGCTCGCTTGACGAGCTAGCGCGGATCACCGGCAAAGCCAAGTCGAACCTGTCGCGCACGCTCCGCACGATGGAAGGCTATGGGCTGGTTCGCCTCGAACGCGGCGAGCGCGGCCGCATCACGCTTAAGGTTATGCACGACCGGGTCGAGCTGGATCTGCCGCTCACGCTGTCCCGCAAGGCAAGCTGAGCCATGACCGCTCTGGCGCGAGCAGGCCGGACCGCCGCCAGCCCGTCAAGGCTGGCGCGTTCCGCGCCACCGCTTCGCGGCTTCGACCTTGACCGGCTGTCGCCTGCCCGGCGAGGGCTCGCCAAGCGATCAAGGTTCGAAATGAGCGCGAGCGCTCCCCTCGTTACCGGTCTGCCGGGAAGGAGAAGGGCATTGGCGGATAGAAATCGGTCGTTCGGTTGCGAGCGGAGCGGCGCGATACTGCGGGGATGTCCCGACCACGCGCCAGCCTGGGCGTTCTGCCTGACGATCTTTACATCGAGCCGGAGCCCTGGCCGCGCATCGGCCGCCCGCCCAAGCATGACGTTCAGTCGTGGACCGTCGCGGATGATTGGCCCGACCCTGTGCCGGTCACCGACGCCGAGCTCGATGTGTTCGAGGCATGGTTTGGCGATGTGTTTGATGAACTGTTGGGGCCGCGCCGATGATTTGAGAGGACAATCGCGATGACCGTGCCGTTGCGCGCCGCCCTTTACTTGCGCGTCTCGACGGCGCGGCAGGCCGAGCACGATGTCTCGATCCCGGATCAGAAGCGTCAGGGCGAAGCGTACTGCGTCGCACGCGGCTATGAGCTGGTCGAGACCTATGTCGAGCCTGGCGCATCGGCCACGAACGACCGACGTCCCGAGTTCCAACGCATGATCGAAGCGGGCACGAGCAAGCCCGCACCGTTCGATATCGTGATCGTCCACTCGTTTAGCCGGTTCTTTCGCGATCACTTTGAGCTGGAGTTCTACGTCCGCAGGCTGGCGAAGAACGGCGTTCGGCTCGTCTCGATCACGCAAGAGATGGGCGACGATCCAATGCACGTCATGATGCGGCAGATCATGGCGCTGTTCGACGAGTACCAGTCGAAGGAGAACGCCAAGCACGTTCTCCGCGCCTTGAAGGAGAACGCGCGGCAAGGCTTTTGGAATGGCTCCATGCCACCCATCGGCTACCGCGTCGTCGCGGCCGAGCAGCGTGGCGCAAAGATCAAGAAGAAATTGGAAATCGATCCGCTGCACGCGGACACGATTCGGCTGATTTATCGCCTGGCTCTCGAAGGCGACGGCACATCCGGCCCCATGGGCGTCAAGAACATCGCGGCACACCTGAATCTGCACCGCATCTTCACACGCGACGGTGGGCGGTGGGGTATCGGCCAAGTCCACCGCATCCTGACGCGGCCGACCTACGTCGGCCGGCACGAGTTCAACAAGCGCGCCAAGAACAAGATGCTCAAGCCGGTCAGCGAGATTGTCACTGTCGAGGTGCCGCCGCTGATCGATCAGGCGACGTTCGACGCCGTGCAGGCGCATCTGCGCGCCCGCAATCCGAAGGTCACGCCGGCGCGCGTCGTGAGCGGCCCGACCCTCCTTACCGGCATCTGCTTCTGCGCCAACTGCGGCGGCGCAATGACGCTCAGGACCGGGAAAGGAGGGCGCTATCGCTACTATACCTGCTCGATCAGGGCGCGGCAGGGCGAGACCGGCTGCAAGGGCCGGTCGATCCCGATGGAGAAGCTGGACGGCCTCGTCGCAGAGCACCTTGCCGAACGACTGCTTCAGCCGGACCGTCTCGAGGAGGTTCTGGCATCTGTCCTTGACCGCCGGCAGGAGCGCGCCGAACGCCGCCGCGCGCACATCGCCGAGCTGAACAAACGCGCCGCCGAGACCGACCTGCGGCTGAAGCGGCTCTATGACGCCATCGAGGCCGGCGTCGCCGATCTCGACGACCCGGCGCTCAAGGAACGAGTCGCAAGCCTCAAGGCGATCCGCGACCAGGCGCAAGCCGATGCCGCGCGCGCCGCTGCAATCCTAGAGTCTTCAACGCAACAAGCCGTCACGCCGCAGATGGTCCAGAGGTTCGCCAGGACGGCGCGAGAGCGCATCAGGATCGACGGCGGCGGCTACCGCCGCGACCATCTCCGCGCGCTCGCCCAGCGCGTCGAGGTCGCAGACCGCGAGGTCCGCATCATCGGCTCGAAAAGTAATCTGCTTCAGACGCTCACCGCCGCGGCCGGCGTAAAGCCGGCTACGCCCGGCGTTCGCAGTTCTGTTCTGAAGTGGCGGAGGGAGTGGGATTCGAACCCACGATACGGTTTCCCGTATACACGCTTTCCAAGCGAGCGCCTTCAGCCACTCGGCCATCCCTCCGGCGCGCCGGGCGCACTATAGCGGCCGAATTCCCACTGACAACCAAGGGGATAGGACCGGCTGAAATTTCGGTGCCAAAGCCTCCGTGAGCACGCAATCCGCCCTGAAAATAGGCTCCGGGGAACTCTCGGCCAAGGTCCGCGTTTACCCGGACGAAGCGGAGATGCGGCGACGACGGAGGCGTCACGGGACCGATTGCGGTGGCTCCTCCAAATTTCGCGGGCCGTGGCTTGTCGTGGGTTAGGCCGCTCGACGGCCGCCACGGATAGCAATTTAAGGCGACGCGCGTGACGGTGCGAGGCCCGGCCGAACAGCCGGGCCTTCGCATGTCTGCCGCGTGTCCGCTTCCGCCGGCACGCCCGCTGCCCTACATTGCGGTATGGCCTCGCCTCATGATGAATATCTGCTCCGCCCCGACCCGCTCGACCCGCGGCTGACCGAGCGCGTCAAGGGTATCGACCAGACCGGCGCCGCGATCGAGACCTCGGTAACGGTCGAGTGTGCGCTGACGATCTTCCTCAATTCCCAGGAGATCGTCACCGCGATGACGATCAACGATCATCCCGAATATCTGGCGCTCGGCTATCTGCTCAATCAGAACATGCTCAAGCCGGACGACACCGTGACCGGCGTCGATTACGACGAGGAACTGTCCGTTGTCGTGGTGCGCACCAGGCGCAAGACCAATTACGAGAAAAAACTAAAGAAGAAAGTGCAGACCTCCGGCTGCGCGCAGGGCACGGTGTTCGGCGATCTCATGGAGGCGCTGGAAAATGTCACGATGCCGGCCGCCGAACTGCGCACGTCGTGGCTCTATACACTGGCACATAAGATCAACACCACGCCGTCGCTCTATCTCGAAGCGGGCGCCATCCACGGCTGCGTGCTGGCGGAAAAGGACAGGCCACTGGTCTACATGGAGGACGTCGGCCGTCACAACGCCGTCGACAAGATCGCCGGCTGGATGTTCAAGCACCGTGTCGGCGCGGCGGACAAGATTTTCTACACCACCGGCCGGCTCACGTCCGAGATGGTGATCAAGACCGTGCGGATGGGCATTCCGATCTTGATTTCGCGCTCGGGTTTTACCGCATGGGGCGTGGAGCTGGCGCGCAAGGCCAACCTGACGCTGATCGGCCGCGCTCGCGGCAAGCGCTTCATCGCACTCGCCGGCGAGAGCCGCATCGTGTTCGACCAGGACCTCGCTTATGTCGAGGAAGAAAGCGCCAAGCACCGGCGCAAGGCGGCGATGCACGATGAGTAACGTCGTCGTTGCTGCGTGATGATGAGCGAGTCGCCCATCACCCTTGGCCTTGTGCTCGCCGGCGGCTTGGCGCGGCGAATGGGCGGCGGCGACAAGGCGCGCATACGCATCGGCGGCGTAACCATTCTCGCCCGCGTACTCGCGCGGCTCGCGCCGCAATGTGGCCAAATCATTCTCAACGCCAATGGCGATCCGGCGCGCTTTGCCGATACCGGCTTGCCGGTGATCGCCGACACCGTGCCGGGCTTTGCCGGACCGCTGGCTGGCATTCTGGCCGGCCTCGACTGGGCGGCAGCGCATGCGCCTGGCACCGCATGGCTCGTCAGCGTGCCGGGCGATTGTCCATTCTTACCCAAGGATCTGGTAAGCCGGCTGCACGATGCGCGCATTGCATCGGGCGCTGCCCTCGCCTGTGCCCGCTCAGGCGAACAGACACATCCCGTCGTTGGCTTGTGGGCTGTGGCGCTACGCGAGGATTTGCGCCGCGCACTGGTCGACGAAGACATGCGCAAGATCGATCTGTGGACCGCGCGGCACGGCATCGCCACCGCCGATTGGCCGGCAAGGCCAATCGACCCGTTCTTCAACGTCAATACGCCGGAGGATGCGGCGCAGGCCGAAGAACTCGTCCGGGCCTATCCGCAAGCCTGATCAAATTTGGCTCGCTACTCGCGCCGAGCGGTCGGCAGCCACGGAAATGCTGCGCGCCGCGCCGCCTCGAAGCTTTCGATCCGATCGAGGTACGACAGCGTCTCGTCGATATCGTCGATACCGCGGACGAGCCGATCCTTGCGCAGCTCACTGATGTCGAAGACGTGCGCAGTCCCGTCCGGTGCGACTACCGTCTGATGAGGCAGATCGATGGTCACTGTCACACCCGGCCGCGCCCGCAACTGGCGCCACAGATCGGCGACGGCGGTCTCAGGCAGCATCACGGCGAGAATGCCGTTCTGGATGCAGTTGACCTGGAATATTTCGCCGAAGCTCGGCCCGATCAGCGCTCGCAGGCCATAATCCATGACGGCGAAGGCAGCGCCCTCGCGCGACGAACCGCAACCGAAATCGCTACCGGTCACGAGGATCCTGGCGTCACGATACGCCGGCTCATTGAGCACGAAGTCCGGTCGCGGATTTCCCTTCTCGTCGAAGCGCAGGTCGTAGAGAAACGCCTCGCCGTAATCGTGGCCGGGCCGGCGATGCCGCCGCATGTAGCGGCCGGGCAGGATCATCCCGGTGTCGATCTTGGCAATTTCCAGCGGCGCAGCGACGGCGGTTAGGATGGTGAAGGCCTGCATCACACCCCCGCAATCGGTTCGAGCCGGCGCACGTCGGCCAACCGCCCGTGCACTGCGGCGGCCGCGACCATCGCGGGGCTCATGATGTGCGTGAGCGCACCGCGACCCTGGCGGCCTTCGAAATTGCGATTGGTGGTGGAGGCGCAGCGCTCGCCCGGCTGCACGATCTCGCCGTTCGAGCCGTTGCACATCGAGCAGCCGGAATCACGCCACTCGAGGCCAGCAGCCACAAAAATCTTGTCGAGCCCTTCGGCTTCGGCCTGGCGCTTCACTGCGCTTGATCCCGGCGAAACCATGCCCGGCACCATGGCGCGGCGGCCTTTGAGGACCCGTGCCGCCGCGCGCAAATCCTCGATGCGGCTGTTGGTGCATGAGCCGATGAAGACGCGATCGATGGCAACCTGCTGGAGCGGCGTCGCGGGCTTAAGCCGCATGTAGTCCAGTGCCCGCTCGACATGACGCCGCCGGTCGGTATCGCCGATGTCGGATGGGTTGGGCACAATGCCAATGACTGGCGAGCAATCCTCCGGGCTCGTGCCCCACGTCACCATCGGCGACAATTCCGCGGCATCGAACGACAGCTCGCGATCGAACGCCGCATCCGCATCGCTCGGCAAGCTCGACCAGTAAGCCAGCGCCTTGTCCCAATCGGCGCCGCGCGGCACATTGCGCCGGCCGGGGAGAAAGGCAAACGTGATGTCATCGGGCGCCACCATGCCGATGCGGGCGCCGGCTTCGATCGACATGTTGCAGATCGTCAGCCGGCCTTCCATCGACATGGCGCGGATGGCCGAGCCCGCGTATTCCACGGCGTAACCGGTCGCGCCGCCGACCCCGATGGTGCCGATGATCGACAGGATGACGTCCTTCGCGGTTACCGCGTCGGGCAGCGTGCCGTCGATCGAAATCCGCAGCGTCTTCGGTTTTTTCAGCCAGACCGTTTGCGTCGCAACGACATGGCGCAACTGATTGCCGCCACCGATCGGCACCGCGAGCGCGCCACAGGCGCCGTTGGTTGCGGTGTGGGAATCGTTGCAGGTGATCAGCATACCCGGCTGGGCAATACCGAGCTCCGGCGCAATCACGTGGGCGATGCCCTGATCGGCATGCGACCAGCCGACATGCGGCAGTCCGAAGGCCTGCGCGTTCTCGTCCATCATCTCGACCACGCGCCGGATTTCGGCATTGGGCATGGCCGCAGTGCCGAGCGCACGATTGATGGTCGGCAGATAGTGATCGGTGACCGCGAGATGCTGGTTTGGACGGCGCGAGCTGCGGCCTTCGATGCGCAATTGATCGAACGCCAGAAACGACTGGCCCTCGTTGATCAAGTTGAAATCGACGTAGAGCAGTTCCTCGCCCTGCGGCGAGACGACGATCACATGCTCCGACCAGATCTTCTCGAACAGCGTGCGGCCGCTCATTGCAGCATTCCGAGTTCGGTCAGGACCCGACGGTTGTCGTCGTAGTCCGACTGCATCCACTTGGCGGCATCGGGGTAGCGGATCGGCTTGAGCGTCCAGAAATTAAGGTCCAGGTCGCGCTTGAAATCCGGATCGACCAGCACCTTGTCGAGTGCGCCGAGCCAGAACTTGATCTGCTCCGGCCGCAAGCCGTTCGGCAGCACCACCGTGTAGGAATTCGCCGTCACCACATCGATGCCCTGCTCGCGCAAAGTCGGATATTTCGCCAGCGCGCCGGGAAGCCGCTCGGGCGACGCAATGCCGAGCATGCGGTTCTTGCCGCCGGCGATAAGCGGCATGGCGCTACCGATGCTCGTCTCGCCAACATCGACGTGATTGCCGGCGACCTGCGCCGAGACATCGGTGCCTGAAGTCGAATACCACCGTGACCAGCTTCTTTGGCGGCGCGCCGACAGCCTTGCCGACGTTGACGACGGAGATGTGCAGCGGGCTGCCGAGGCCGACTGGAAATGCGAACGTCACCGAGTTCGGATCTTTCTTGAGCCGCTCGCGCACATCGACCATGGACTTGAGCGACGAATTGACATTGGTGAAATAGCATTGATAGGCATCGAACAGCTTGATGAGCGGCGTCATCTGTTTGTTAAGCTCGATGCCCTTGCGCGCAATGGCGTTGATGAAGCTGCCGGACGCAAGCCCGATCTCATTGGCATCGCCCTTCTTGCCGGCGAGGTAATTCATCGCAATGATCTGCCCGGCGCCCGGACGGTTGAGCACCGTCATCGTGTCGACAAGGTGCTCCTTGGTCAAAACACGCTGAATGGCACGCGCGATGCGATCGTTCTCACCGCCCGCGCCGGCGCCAACAACGAACTCGACATTGCCTGTGGGCTTCCATGCGGGAGCCATGGATTGGGCTTGCGCGGAACGGGCGGGAGATAGCGCCGCAGCTGCCAGCGCCACCGCGGCCAAGACCTGATGTGCCTTCATCTCGCCCTCCCCTGCACAGACTTCCTTATTATGACGAATTATCGCCGGAGTGCCCGCAGAATCAATGCGCGGCGCGGTGACACCAGTGTCGCGGCTCTCACCCCAGAAGTGAAGCGTACGAGTGGAAACCGATGGCGGCGCCAGGCTCGACCCGCGTGACATCCTCACTCAGTTCGGCCAAGCCGTCGGTCTCCGTCAGCGACGTGAGCACGCCGGCGCCGTCCTGGGCATATTTCTCTGCTTCGATGACGCCATCGGGCGCGGTGCGCAGCTTGACGCGGACATATTCACGCCGGCCCTGACGCTTCTTGTAGGAAAACGCGGCGCGGGCCGGCAGCGCCAGCAACGGTTCGGGCAGCGCTCCGGCAAGCCGCAGCAGCAGCGGCCGCACCACGCGCACGAAGGTGACGAACACCGCAACAGGATTGCCCGGCAAGCCGACGAAAGCCGTGCCGTCGCCGAAATTAGCGCCGCGAATGACTCCCATCGCCACCGGGCGGCCGGGCTTGATCGCGAGCCGCCAGAACACCAGCCGGCCGACGCTTTCAAGCGCGGCGCGCACGTGGTCGGCTTCGCCGGTCGAGACGCCGCCCGAGGTCAGCACCAGATCGTGGTCCACCGCCGCTGCGGCGATCGCGCGCGCCAGCGCCGGTTGATCGTCCTTGAGAATACCGAGGTCGGTCACTTCGCCGCCGAGGCGCGCGATCAGACCGGCCAACAAAAAGCGATTGGCATCGTAGAGCGCAGCGCGCGGCAGCGTGGTGCCCGGCTCAACAATCTCGTCACCGGTCGAGAACACGGCGACGCGCACGCGGCGGCGGATCGGAAGTTCGGTCAGACCTAGCGCCGCCGCGAGCGCGACATGCTGCACAGCGAGCCGCCTTCCGGCCGGCAGCGCCACGGCGCCGGCGTGAATGTCTTCGCCGGCGAGCCGCGTATTGGCGCCGCGCTTCAGTCCTGGCGGCACGATCACTGCGCCATTCTCGACGCGGCAATCTTCCTGCATGAACACCGTATCGGCGTTCGCAGGCATCGGTGCGCCGGTGAAAATGCGGATGGCCTGTCCGACCTTCAGCACGTGCGTTGCCGCGTGGCCAGCCGCGACGCGATCGACAATGGTCAACCGGCTGTCGTGTTCGCGATCGAGATCGGCGGCGCGCACCGCATAGCCATCGACCGCCGAATTATCGAACGGCGGCAGATCGACAGGTGCAACGACGTCGTCAGCCAGCACGCGCCCGGCGGCCTTCGTCAGCGGCACGGCTTCGCGCCCGGTGACCGGCGCGACGCGCTCGGCGATCAACCGCTCGGCGTCGGCGACCGGCAACAGCGGACCGTTGAAAGCGAAGCAATCGTCGGAAAGCTGCGCCATCAGGCTCGCTCCAGCGATGCGATCCGATCCGGCGGCAGCGCCTCGGTCTGCAGAACGTTGGCGATGCCCTCGATGTCATCGAGCATGAGAACCGGCACGCTCGCCTGCGGCAACGCCGCGTCGGTCGCGACCGCGACGATGCAATCGTCGTCGGGGTGCAACAGCGGCTTGCCGACCGACGCGCGATAGACTTCGAGCTTCGGATGCGCGTGGCGTTTGAAGCCTTCGACGATCACCAGATCCACCGGACTGAGTTTTTGCAAGATATCGCCGAGCGCAGGTTCGGGTTCCGCGCCCAATTCATGCACCATCGCCCAGCGCCGGCTGGAGACGATCGCGACCTCGCTGGCGCCGGCCTGGCGGTGCAGCCAGGAATCCTTGCCCGGCTGGTCGATATCGAACTCATGGTGCGCGTGCTTGACGGTCGCGACTTTGAGTCCGCGCTTCACCAGCACCGGGATCACAGCCGTGACCAGCGTCGTCTTGCCGGAACCGCTCCAGCCTGCAAGGCCGATGATGCGCATAGCCGTCATTATATATGGATTATTGGTTTGCCGGCTCCATGCCCAGCGCGCGAATCCGCACGCGTGTCGCGTCGTCGCGCAGCGCAGCGAGAAACGCCCGCACCGCCGGCCGCTCGCGCCGGTCCTCGCGGAGCAGGAAGTCGTATTCCTCGGGCGCGATCGGCAGGAACGACAGGCCATACATCCGCGCCACCGGCTCGATCGCAACGCCCCAGTCGGCGCGGTTCTGGGCGACGGCGGCAGCGACGGCATTGTGGGAGCGCGGCTGGTTGGCGTAGCCCGGCGGTCGTACGCCTATGAGCAGGCTATCGGTCAGCACGCGTGTACCGGAGCCGGCATTGCGATTGACCATCAGCACCGCCGGATCGGCCAGTGCGACTTTCAGCGCCTGCGCGGCGCTTAATTCCTCGAACCGCGCGTCGCCCGGGCGAAAGACAAACCCCTGCATCCGCCGCCAGCCTGGCACCAGCGCCATGCCGGGCCCCAGCAGATGTTTGTTGTAGATCCCGGTCGCCGGATCAACCAGATGAACCGGCGCCAGATCGCACTCGCCGCGCGCCAGCGCCGCAACGCCGCCGAGACTGCCGACCGCGATGGTGCGCGCCGTAAAACCGTGCTCCGCCAGCGCTCCGACCACAACGTCGAGCGCGACGTCGTGGCTGCCCATGATGACGAGATCGGGAGCGCGCGTCGCCTCGCCGATCAGCGTCACCTCGGCGCTGCTATCGGCATCGAGCGCCGCGGCGAGCGCGTCGATCGACAGGAATCCATCGGCCTGGGAAAACGCCGTGACCGCGCCGGAACCCTTGCCGGTCGGAAACGCGATCGGCCCGTCGCTGCCGCCGACCAAAGAAACCAGCACGAATTCTTCGCGCCCGAGTTCGGAGGCGATGCGCACCGGGACCCGCGCCTTGACGGTCTGCGCCGCTTCGGGCGACAGCCCGGCACGCGCGCGGATGACCGGCGCCACGAAGGCATGAAAGGTGAAGATCGCCGAGGTCGGAAATCCCGGCAGGACCACCAGCGGCTTGCCGTCGATGACCGCGAGGCACAGCGGCTTGCCGGGCTTGAGCGCCACGCCGTGCACCAGAATGCCGGGCGAACCGAGCCGCGACACGATGCGATGCGACAGGTCGCCTGCGCCTTTCGAGGTGCCGCCCGAGAGCACGACCATGTCACAGGTCTCGAGCGCCGTGCGCATGGCAAGTTCAAGCGCTGTCTCCTCATCGGGAAACGCACCGAACGGCAGCGGCTCACCGCCGGCTTCGAGGATCGCGGCGGCGAGGATGGCGCCGTTGCTGTCGTAGACGCCCGCCGGCTTGAGCGGCCGGCCGAGCTCAACCAGTTCGTCACCGGTCGACAGCACAGCAACGCGCGGGCGGCGCACCACGTCGGCGGCCGCCAAGCCGCAGGCCGCCAGCATGCCGATCTCACGCGAGCCGATGCGGGTGCCCTGATGCAGCAGCGTTTCGCCGCGCGCAATGTCGGACCCGGCATAGGAAACAAACTGCCCGCTGGCCACGCCGCGTCGCAGTTCGATCGCCGGTGCGAGTCCCTCCTCGATCAGCTCGGTGTGCTCGATCATCACCACCGCATCGGCGCCGCGCGGAATGACGCCGCCGGTCGCGATCGCCGTCGCCGTGCCCGGCAACACTTCGACAACGGGCTGCACGCCGCAAGCCACGACCTCGGCGTTGAGCACGAGCCGCCGCGGCGCACCGGCGCTGGCGCCGGCGAGGTCGGCGGCACGCACCGCAAAACCGTCGACGTTGGACCGATCGAACGGCGGCGCATCGACTGGCGCAATCACGTCAGCCGCGAGCACACGTCCGAGTGCCGTCGCGAGCGCAACGGCCTCACCGGGAAGCGGCGAGCGATCGATGCAGGCATCGAAGCGCCGCCGCGCCGCATCGGCCGAGACCACTTCGAGGAATTGTTCCTGCCGCGCGGCGCGCTTGACGGCGTCGAGGATCGAGGCGTCCGCGGGTTCGAGCACCTTCTTCGAGGTGGCGGCTTTCTCATTCATGGCCAAGGCCTTACCGCAACCGGTGTCCCTTCCGCAAAACCTTCACTGTCGGCCGGAACGACGATCCATCCGTCACTGCGCGCCAGCAATTCAAATGACAGATAACTGGAGGCGAGCGGTTCTGCCACGTCGCCCGCCGCCAGGACCGGGACCAGTTCGGTCATGCCGATGGTCGAGGTCACCTTCCGCTTGAGCCGCAGCATGACGGGCACGTCCTCAGCCTTGCCGGCGGCGAGCTTGGCGACGAGATGGCGGCCGATCAGGAGCCACACCGCGAGCGCGGCATCGAGCCGTCCCGGGATCAACAAGACCGGCCGTGCGCCGGAAAAACCAAAGGCAGCGGTTTCACCCGGCGACACCGCAATGCCATGGGCGTCGATCTGGCCGAGCCGCGCCAGCGTCCGCACGCTCTCATCGTTGCGCCCCGCGCCGGAGCCGCCGACAGCGATGACCATGTCGGCGTTTTCGTCCCCGAGAGCGGCATCGAGCGCGGCGGCGTCTTTCACCACGACGCCACCCGCCGCGGCGACGTGACGCGCGAGCATCATGCGTGCGGCCTCGATCACCGGCGTGCGGCGGCCGCCCGCCGCAATGTGGATTCGCGGCGCACGCACCGCGACCTCCTCGACGCCGGCGGCGGCGAGGACGGCGACGTCGTGGCTGCGCAGCCGTTCGCCGGCGAGGCGCAACGGCGTGCGCGGCGTGGCATCGTCTCCGGCGCCAAGAACGCCCGCGCCCGGCGTCACCGGCGCGACGGCCTCGATGCGGCCGCCCCGCAACACGATGGCGTCGGCCGGCAGCACGGCGTCGCAACCGCGGGGCAGTTCGTCCCCCGCGTCGACCTGGCGCACCGCGGTCTGCAACGCCACAGGCGAGTAAGGACCGGCGTCGGCGAAGGCGCTCGCCTCCACCGCATAACCGTCGCACAACGCGATGGCCGCCGGCGGCACCGGCCGGGAAACCACGACGTCCTCGGCCAGAACGCAGCCGAGCGCCGCGACGGCTGGCCATTTTTGTACCGCGACCGCGCCGGTCTGCGCTTCGATGCGCGACAGGATCGCCGCAAGCGGCGTCAGACGGGAAATACGTTGTGCGCTGAAATCGTCAACCATCGCCGATATGATAAGGTCCCGGAACTGCTTCGACGACTCAAACAATGACCGAAAAAACTCTCAACCTCCGCGGCCTCAAATGTCCGCTGCCGGCGCTGCGCGTCAAAAAGGCGCTCGGTCAGGCGCAGTCCGGCGATACATTCATCGTCGAGTGCACTGATCCGCTCGCCGCCGTGGACATTCCCAATCTGCTCAATCAGACCGGCGACACGCTTGAAGCAACGCACAAGGACAAGAAGCTGCTTACCTTCCGCGTCCGCAAGACATAACGCGCGAGCGCGCAGGCTTATTCCATCTTGAGCCCGGCCTTGAGGATCACCGGCTTCCAGCGCTGCGCTTCGTGCGCGACGAACGCCTGGTAGGCCGGGACATCCATCGGATCGATGATCATGCCGTCGCGGCGAACCACCGCCTGATTGGAGGGCTGCGCCATGCCGGCATTGATGGTGCTGTTGACCTTTTGCACGATCGCGTCGGGCAGGCCGGCCGGTCCCGCCAGCGCGAACCAGTTGGTGGCGACGAGGTCGTAGCCCAGTTCCTTGAATGTCGGAATGTTTGGATAATCCGGCAGCCGTTCCTTGCCGGTTTGCGCGAGCCCGATGACTGTTTTGCCGGCAAGCTGCGGCGACGCCGAGGTCACCGTGGGGGTGGCGAAATCGATGTTGCCGGCCACCACGTCGAGCTGGCTCTGCGCCGCGCCCTTGTAGGGCACCACCTGGAATTTCACGCCCGCCATCTGGGCGAAGGATTCCGTCACCATCTGCCCGGCGCTGGCAAAACCGGACACGCCATAGCTCAAGCGGCTTGGCGCTCGCCTTCGCCTTGGCGACGAAGTCCTTGAGCGTCTTCACGTTGCTCTTGGCGCCGACGATGAAGACGATCGGCGAACCCGCCAGATACGCCACGTGCGTCAGATCCTTGAACGGGTCGTAGCCGATCTTCTTGTTGATCAGCGGATTGATCGCGGTCAGCGACAGCGTGGTGATGACGAAATTGGAGCCGTCGGGCGGGCTATGCGCGACCAGATTGACGCCGATGACACCGCCGGCGCCGTCGCGCGTCTCGACATAGAACGACTGCCCCAGCGCCTTGGTGAGCTGCTCGCCGGCCATGCGGGCGAGGATGTCGGCGGCGCCGCCCGGCGCGAAGGTGTTGACGATGCGCACCGGATGCGTCGGCCAGTCGGCAGCCGCAGCCGGCCGCATGCGCGACACGAACCCGGCCGAAGACAACGCAAGCGCGCCGCGCAACGCGGCGCGCCGCGAAACCATTGCATTGTTCATTCCGCCGCGACCCTGTGAGCGGCGACGCCGCGCGCCTTCACCACCACCTTGATGGCGTCGTCGATCCGTTCCTTGGCGTAGCGGATCGCGGTCGGCAGATCGTCGAGCGGGAACGTATGGGTGTGGATCTTTGTGGCGTCGAACCGCTTCTGCGACATGAAGGCTTCGGCGCGGTGCGTCGCGCTCTTGCCCTCGCCGCGGATGCCGTAGAGATAAATGTTGTTGCGCACGATGTGGGCGACGTCGACCGGCGTCTCGCCATGCGGGAATGCCGCGAGACACACCTTGCCGCCGCGATTGACCATGCGGACCGCATCGTTCACCGCGTTCGGCGCGCCCGAACATTCGACCACGTAATCGACGCCCTTGCCGCCGTTGAGCCGGCGCACCGCTTCGACCGCGTCCTCGTTGCGCACATTGATGACATGATCGGCGCCAAGCTCCTTGCCGATCTTGAGCCGATTGTCGCGCGTGCCGGTGAGGATGACGGGCGACGCGCCCATCGCCTTCGCCACCGCGACGCCGAGCAGCCCGATCGGCCCCGGCCCGGTGACGACGACGCTCTCGCCGGCGACGAGGCCGCCCAGTTCGGTCAGCCCGTACATCGCGGTGCCGGCCGTCACCACCAGCGTCGCCTCTTCGTCCGACATTTCATCCGGAATGGCGACCAGCGTGTTGATGTTGTTGACCTGGTACTCGCAGAAGCCGCCGTCGGTGGTGAAGCCGTTGGCGCGGTGGCCCTTGTCGACGTCGCCGTAATTGAGCCCGTAGTTGTGGCACGAGGTGTACATGCCCTCGCGGCAGCGCTTGCACTGGCCGCAACCGGCGTGGATTTCGACCGTGACGCGCTGGCCGATCTTGTACTCGTCGACGCCGGGGCCGAGCGCCGCGACCGTGCCCATGTATTCGTGGCCGGGGGTGAAATTCTTGTTGAACGGCATGCCGCCGAGGATCGAGGCCGGCGGGCCGTGATCGATGATCTCCAGATCGGTGGCGCAGATCGCGACCGCGTCGATCCGCACCAGCACCTCGGCACGCTTGGGCACCGGCACCGGCTTTTCGGTCAGCTTGAGCTCGCCGGGATTGCCCAGCACCCAGGCCCGCATCGTGTCGGGGACCGGAACATCCTTGCTCGTCTTTACGCCGGGGCCTGAATACATGGGCTTTTCCTCGTGGTTCTACGGGCGCTTATAGTGGAGTTCTGTACGCGGCGAAACTGGGGCGATCTCCCTCTCCCCGCGATGCCCAAACCCCTCATCCTGAGGTGCGAGCGCAGCGAGCCTCGAAGGATCAGGCCCCGGCGCCTCGGCCTCGCCCTTCGAGGGCCGCTTCGCGGCCACCTCAGGGTGAGGCTAACAGGCAAACGTCTCCCGTTCTCGCGCTGCGCTTTTTTTTGCGCCCCGAGCTCTGAGCAAGCCGTTCCCAACAACGACACCGCATTTCGACCTTCGTCAGAGCCGTTCGGCGTGGATCGTCCGAATGGCTCACGATCGGCTACGGTGCACGAACGAACGGACGGACGGAAAAGAAGAAAAGAACAAGGAAGCAGAACGCCGACAGACGCGTCGTCACCTGCTGCACCTGCCGGCGCAGCGCGCACCCTGCGGGGCGCGCTCGCCTGTCGGCGTTCCACTGCGGCTCTCGCCAGGAGGACGGCTGGTCCCCAAGGCGCGGCGTCAGGCCATGCTTCCTGGGACGGTCCGGGGCGTTCGATCCTGTACGGCCGCCCAACCGGGGGCGGAGACCTTGCGCGTCTTCACGGGCGTTACCCGCGCCGAAACCAATCCCAGTCCAGCGAGCACCTCGCATGCCGGTCATTGTGCCAGCAGGATGATGCCCGAGCCGCCCGAGTGCAGGAGGGACGAACCCCCTGCCCGCGGGCACCGCACCCCGCTCCGCCGGCCGTTCGTCACTGGCCGGCGTCCTTGTAAGAGAGCGAGGACGATCTTCTTTTAGTTTGACTCGCGGCGCGTGACCAACAAATTCCACGCGGTGATGCCATCCCTCTGATCTGACAAGAATCTTTTTTCGCTGTTTGTTTGATTCGCGGCCGCAGCAATTGTGGCATTGCCACCATGATTCGCAGTTTTCGGCTAAGGTGTGGAAAGTGCGAACATTTTCCAACTGCACCACCGAATTGGCCCGCCTGAGCGCAGGGAAACGCGGAGAACAATTTTAGGGGACATATCTCCCACAGCGGAATTGGCATCGCGATCCGAAGGGAAATGCGCGCCCAAGCTTCGATGGCTCCCGCTGCTTGTGGCGGCACTTAAATCCTGTCATTGTGGTGAGTGGGGGTACAGTTAATATTTCAAATGGCTGCAATGGCCGGATTTCGGCGGAGCCCCCGAAAACAGCGAACAAAGCCGCGCGGCTAGGTTGCGCTCCGCAGCGCAACCAAGGCGGCCCACGCTCGATCGCCTGACCCACGAATACTTTGTGAACGACGAACTCGACGACACGCGATCGATGCCTTAAGGCTTGGTCTCCCGTATGAGTTTAAAGGACAGTATCGTCCAACCTCACATGTCGTTGGCCTATCTGCCGCCGACGCCGCGGCAGACACGGTTGGCGCTAGCCGGGGCCGCGGCTTTAATCCTCGGATTTGCGGTCCTGGCTCCATTTACGCCGAAACAGCTGCTGCATGCGAACGGCTTTATCCCAGCGTTAGATGCGATCATTTTTGTCACCGACCTGATTACCGCAAGCCTTCTCTTCGCGCAGTTCTCGATCACGCATTTGAAAGCCCTTCTGGCGCTCGCCTGTGGGTACCTCTATTCAGCAGTGATGGTCGTCGCCCATGGGCTGAGCTTCCCAGGCGACTTTTCACCAACGGGAAATCTCGGCGGCAATAACCAAGCCACTGTCTGGATCTACATGGTCTGGCATCTTGGCCTTCCCGTCTCGTTGTTTGCCTATGTATGGCTCAGGGCCAACGACCATACAAACGCGGGCACGCACACACGAACAGCACTCGTGGTTATTTGCAGCGTCGCGGGCGTATTAGCTCTGGTGGGCTGCCTCTTGTGGCTCGCCGCCGCCGGTGAAGGGTTCCTTCCGTCCGCTCGCGTCAGTCTGGATCACTGCGGTCCAATAGCGCCGTGGCTCAAATGTGGTCCCATAGCGCCGTGGCTCGTCATACTGACGATATCGATATGCGCTGCCGCGGTTGGCGTATTGTGGCTGTTCCAGCGCTCGGTGCTTGACCAATGGCTCATGATTGTCGTGCTCGCATCGATAATAGAAATCGTGATCACAGCCTCGCTGGGCGGACGGCCGTACAGTCTCGGTTTTTACACCGGCCGCGCATTTTCTGTCGTCACCTCAACAGCGGTTTTGACGGCTCTGCTCGCCGAAACAAGCAGACTATACGCCGGTCTTGCCCGCGCAAATACGTTGACAAGCATCGTCGGCGCGTCTCAGGCGCTGTCCAGCGAGATCGTGCTGCCCAGACTGGTCGAGCGGCTGATAACGCTCGCGATACAGAATACGGGCGCAGATCGCGGCGTTTTGATATTGCCCGCAGGGGATGAATTTCTTATCCAGGCAGAAGCGCGAACCACCGGCGATCAGATCGAAGTTGCGATGCGCGCCGAGCCGATTGACGCGATCGTCTGTCCGCAATCCATCGTCCGCCATGTCATCCGCACCCAGGAAAGCGTCATTCTCGACGATGCCTCCAAACCCAACCCGTTCTCCGGCGACGACTATCTGCGCGACCGCAAGCCGAAATCGGTCGTCTGCCTGCCATTTATCAATCAGCGGGAATTAGCTGGAATTCTCCTGCTCGAAAACACGCTGAATTCACATGCGTTCACACCGGCGCGGATCGCGGTGCTGGAATTGCTGGCTGGGCAAGCGGCGATCTCGCTGGAAAACACTCGCCTCTATGGCGATCTTCAAGAACGGGAGATGAAAGTCAGACGACTGGTCGACTCGAATATTATCGGAATTTTGATCGGGAAACCCGATGGCCACGTTGAGGAGGCCAATCAGGCGTTTCTCCGGATTATCGGATACGATCAAGCAGACCTCGCGGCAGGTCGATTGCGCCGGACGGAACTGACCCCGAAGGAGTGGCACGATCGGGACGCGCGGGGTGTGGCTGAGATGAGAACGACCGGAACTGCTCAGCCGTTCGAGAAAGAGTATTTCCGCAAAGACGGCAGCCGCGTTCCGGTGCTGGTTGGCGGAGCAACGTTGGATGAACGAGGAGACACCGTCGTCATCTTCGCTATCGACCTGACCGAGCGCAAGCGTGCCGAGGCAGAGCTCGCGCACGCAAATCGCGTCACGACAATGGGCCAACTCACGGCCTCGATCGCGCACGAAGTCAATCAACCTCTTGCTGCGCTGCTGGCCAGCGCCGAGACCGCTTTGCGCTGGCTTGCCCGTCAGCCGCCAAATCCGGAAAGAGCCAAGTCGTCGATCGAGCGCGTAGTCAACGACGGCAAACGCGCCGCTGATATTGTCAGCCGAATTCGCGGCCTCTCCAGAAAAACACCGCTGCAGAAAGAAACGCTGGAAACAAACGAAACAATCTTGGGTGTCATGGGACTGGCCCGTGCGGCGATGTCGGACCACGGCGTTTCGACGAAGATGCAGCTGTCAGAAGGGCTGCCACCCGTCTTGGGCGACAGGGTCCAGTTGCAGCAGGTCATTCTGAATCTGATCATGAACGCCATCGAAGCAATGAGTGAAGTCGAAAAACCCCGCGACCTATTGATCAGCACCAGCAAGACCCCGGACGGCGTGCTGGTCGCGGTCAGCGATACGGGCCCAGGACTGTCCCAAGCCAATCCCGAACGTATCTTCGATGCTTTTTACACGACCAAGGCCAGCGGCTTGGGCATGGGGTTGTCGATCTGCCGCTCGATCGTCGAAGCCCACGGCGGCCGGCTGCGGGCGATGCCGAATGAGCCTCGCGGTACTATCTTCTGCTTCACTGTGCCGATTGCGGGAAAAACACTCGACGCCTGAAGCTATCTGAAGTGGCGAGGAGCCCGGATTATGCTCAGCGTGCTTGAAGCTCTTTTCCGCCAGCTTGCGGGCCTCGATGCGATTGAGCGAGCGTAGGGTGGGCAAAGGCGCGAAGCGTCGTGTCCACGCGAACCTCCCCGGCCTGTAGCCCGCGTGGGCTTCGCTGCGCTCAGCTCGTAGGGCGGATTAGCGCAGCGTAATCCGCCATTTCCTTTCGCCAGTCCCGGAGCGGCGGATTACGCCTTCGGCTAATCCGCCCTACGTGTTGACCTGTGATTATGGATTCCGGACTTGCCGCTATGGCGGCAATCCGGAATGACAACCAAATATCCCGTCTTCAGCTCCGCATGGCCGCAAGCGCGGTGCGCACCCGCGCCGGCGTCATGGGATACTGGCGCAGCCGTGCGCCGGTGGCGTCGAAGAAGGCGTTGGCGACGGCGGCCGCGGTGGCGCCCATGACTTCTTCGCCGGCCCCGGTCGATGGCTCATTCATGCGCTGGACCACGACCGGAACGACATCGGGGTGCTCGGCGAAGCGCAACACCGGATACGAATTCCAGTCGAGGCTGGTGACGCCGGTCTTATCGAAGGTCACCTCTTCCTTGAGGGTGCGGCTGACCGACTGGACCGCCTGGCCGATGATCTGATTCTCAACCAGCGCCGGATTGACCGCCAGACCGCAATCCATCGCCGCGAAGATTTTCTTGACGACGATATTGCCGGTTCGCTTGTTCACCTCGATATCGGCGACCGCGGCGCCGTAGGAAACATGGTGCGTGCCGAGCGCGATGCCGCGGCCGGTGACGACTTCGGAATCGAAGAACAAGGAAGCCGCGACGCGCGGTCGCCAGTTCGCCGCCGCCGCCGCGGCATCGAGCACGCCGCGCCAGCGCTTGTCGCCGATGTTCTTTCGCCGGAATTCCAGCGGGTCCATCTTCAGCGCGTGGGCCAGTTCGTCGATGGTCTGCTCCGAGGCGAACGCGAACGACAGATCGAGCGGCGAGCGCAGTGCCGCGCCGCGCAGATAGCCGGCCATCGGCACCGCGTGGCTGACCACCTTACGGTTCGGCACCGTGTACATCGAGCCGGTGCTCATCGGATTGACGGTGATCGAGGCCGAGCCGCTGGCCCGCTCCACGCCCGGCTTCTGCAACGAAATGTCATAGACGGTCGACGTCACGGTCCAGCCGTGCTGCCAGCCATTGTACTCGATAGGCGACCAGGTTGCCGTCCGCATCGACGCCGGCGCGGACCTCGGCCAAATGGGCGGGCCGTACTGGTCCCAGCCAAGCTCGTCCCAGCGCATGAACTGAACGCGCACCGGCCGACCGACCGCCTGCGAGAGCAGCGCTGCGGTCTGTTCGGCATCGCCGTAGCAGCTTCGCCCGAAGGTGCCCGAGCCTTCGTGATATTGGGTGCGCACCTGCTCCGGCTTTCATGCCCAACACATCGGCCAGGAATTTGCGGGCGCTGTAGACATCCTGCGTCGACGACATCACCAGAGCGCTGTCCGGCTTGACGTCGGCGACCGCGCAATTGGGCGCAAACGGCCCGTGGCTCTGATAGGGACAGCGATAGGTCGCGCCGGCCACGTGAACGGCCTTGCCGAAGCCCGTATCGACATCGCCGCGGGAGGCGACTACGTGTCGTGGGTCTTCTCGGCGCGCATCCGCTCGTAAAGGTCGCCGGCCGGCAGCGCGGGTGTTTCCGCCCAGGTCACCTTGAGCGCGGCGGCGGCTTTCACCGCGTCCCATTCCTGCTCCGCGACGACGCCGACGAAATCACCCTTGCGAATAACGCGCGCAGTCGGAATGTGCTGCGATCGAGCTTTCGTCGATGGCGAGCGGCTTGGCGCCCGCCCCGTAGGCGCGCTGCCCGCGCGGCAGCACGACGCGGCCGTGCATCATGTTCGGCAGCCGGACGTGCTGCATATGCACGTATTTGCCGGCCATCTTGTCGGGCAGATCGACCCGCGGAACGCGGGTGCCGACAAGCGTATAGTCGCTTGCCGGCCGCAGCGGCGCCGTGCCCGAGACCTTTGCCTTCAACAACTTGTCGCCGATGAGGTCGCCGTATTTGATCGAACGGTGGGGCTCGCCGTCGACCGACACGACGCCCTTCGCCACGACCAGGCTGCCGACCTGGGCGCTGAGCTTCTTGGCCGCGAGCAGCAGCAGCGTGTGGCGCGCTTCCGCGGCGGCCGCGCGCAGCTCCGGCCCGCCATACTCGATCGACGAACTCGAGCTGGTCGCGCCCTGGTCCGGCGTGACGTTGGTGTCGCCACGCACCGGCGTCATCTGGCTGATGTCGAGGCCGAGTTCCTCGCCCGCGATCTGCAGCATGCCGGTGGTGTTGCCCTGCCCCATCTCGATCTTGCCGAAATAGATCGTCGCGGTGTTGTCGGCATGGATCGCGATCCAGGAATCGACCGCCCTGGGATCGGGCGGACCGGCGACATCGCCGCGGGCAGCGGCCGCGGGCGACACACTCGCCAGGCTGAAGCCGACGACGAGGGCGCCGCCGCCCTTGAGCAGGTTGCGGCGCGAGAATGACGAGGCGGCGGGCATCTCGGTCATCGCGCCGCTCCCGTCATCCTGGCGGACGCAAGCTTTATCGCCTTCATCACGCGCCCATAGGTGCCGCAGCGGCACAGATGGCCGTTCATGTGCGTGCGAATCTCGGCCTCGCTCGGGCGCGGATTGTGCGCCAGCAGTTCGGAGGCCTTGATGGTCATGCCGTTGTAGCAGTAGCCGCAATGCGCGGCCTGCTCGTCGATAAAAGCCTGCTGAAGCGGATGCAGAGCAGGCGCCTGCGGCAGCTTGTGCTGCTCGGCATAGAGCGCCGGCAGCCCTTCGAGCGTCGTCACGGCCTTGCCGGCGACACTTGCCACCGGCGTGATGCATGAGCGGATTTCGACACCGTCGACCAGCACCGAGCAGGAGCCGCATTGCGCAAGGCCGCAGCCGAAACGCGGGCCGCGCAGCTCCATCTCGTTGGTCATGACATACAGAAGCGGCGTGTCCGGGCTGGCGGCGACCGGCCAGTCCTTGCCGTTCACGTTGATTTTGAGAGCGTCCGTCATTCGGATTTCTCCCTAGGTGCCGCGGGGGCATATCCCCCGTTCTCGATTGCGGCAGCGGGAAGATTATCCGGGCGTCACCCGAGGAACAAGAAAGCCTGGATTGAGCGATGCGAAATCGGAGCCACAGCTACGGGCTTGCCGCTCAACTCGGAAACCAGGGTATCACCTCACGCGGCGGCTGGGCTGGCCGCGCGGGCGGCGGCGCGGGCGGCGCTACGACTTGCAGCAGCGGCTGCGGCGGCGGCGCGATCAGGAGCGCCGCCTTGACCGGATTGGGCGTGAGCGTCGGCGGCGGGCTTTTCGAGAAAAAGGAATTCTCCGACGGCGGCTGCACGACGCTGATCTGGACTGTCTGCGGCACGAAGCCGTTCTTCTCAAACGTCACCGATTGGGTCTGGACAGTCAATGTCAGGGTGCACGGTGTCTGGCACGTCTGCCCTGCTCCGGTGCGCACATCGGCGCCGCTTGGCACCGACTCGAATTGCAGGGTTTGCGGCGGCGGCGGCGACTGCTCTCGCGAAAACCGATCGAACGCCAAGCGCCGAGCATCCCGCCAGCGCATGGCTCATCGCGGCGGCGACAGCGACGAGGACTATTCCACTGCGGGGCATGTCCGCTTCGGTCCCGAAAGTGCAGGCTCGGTTTGCGCCTGCGCGATGCCGGGCATCGGTAACGCAACCGCGTTCTTTCTCGTTCAAGTATGGTAAATGCCCGGTTAATGACCGCGTGCCGGAGGGAAGCTACTCGAGGAAGCTCCTGAGTTCCCTGGATCGGCTCGGGTGTTTGAGCTTGCGCAGTGCCTTGGCCTCGATCTGCCGAATTCGCTCGCGCGTCACCGAGAATTGCTTGCCGACCTCCTCCAGGGTGTGCTCGCTGTTCATGCCGAGGCCAAAGCGCATGCGTACGACACGCTCCTCGCGCGCTGTCAGTGACGCCAGTATTCGCGTCGTGGTGTCGCGCAGGTTCGACTGGATCGCGGCGTCGATCGGCAGGGTCGCGTTCTGGTCCTCGATCAGGTCGCCGAGGTTGGAGTCGCCCTCCTCGCCGATCGGGGTTTCGAGCGACAGCGGCTCCCTGGCGATCTTCAAGGTCTTGCGCACTTTTTCGAGCGGCATGCAGAGCTTCTTGGCGAGCTCCTCGGGCGTCGGCTCGCGACCGATTTCGTTGAGCAGCTCCCGCCGCGAGCGGACAATCTTGTTGATGGTCTCGATCATGTGCACCGGGACCCGGATGGTGCGCGACTGATCGGAGAGCGAGCGGCTGACGGCCTGCCGGATCCACCAGGTGGCATAGGTCGCGAATTTGTAGCCGCGGCGATATTCGAACTTATCGACCGCTTTCATCAGGCCGATATTGCCCTCCTGGATCAGGTCGAGGAATTGCAGGCCGCGGTTGGTGTATCTTTTGGCGATGGAAATGACGAGGCGAAGATTCGCCTCGACCATTTCCTTCTTGGCCTGGCGCGCTTCGCGCTCACCCTTCTGCACCATGTGCACGATCTTGCGGAATTCGCCGATGTCGAGCCCGGTTTCGGTCGCAAGCGCGTGTATCGCGTGGCGGTACTCCTTGATCTTGTCCTTGTCTTTGAGGATGAAGTTCTTCCAGCCCTTGGCCGAGAGCTTCGACAGCCGGTTGAGCCAGAGCGGGTCGAGTTCGGAGCCCAGATAGTTTTTGAGGAAATCCTCGCGCACGACGCCATGGCTCTCGGCGAGCCGCATCAGGCGGCCCTCGTGGCTCATCAGACGTTTGTTGATGTCGTAGAACTGCTCGACCAGCGCGTCGATGCGCGCCTGGTTCAGCCGCAGCGATTTCACGTTGCCGACGATGTCGCGCTTTAGTCTCTTGTATTTTCGCTCCTGCGCGGGCGAGAGCGAGCGCCTTCTGAGCTGGGACTGGATATCCTGATCCTGCAGCCGGCGCAGCTGCTTGAACGAGTCGGCGATGTTGTTGAAGGTCTCCACCACTTTGGGCTTGAGTTCCGCCTCGATTGCGACAACCGAAAGCCAATTCTCCATATCGTCGTCGTCATCGTCGTTGCCGGGATTGCCGCCGCCGATCTCGCCGTCGGCTGCTTCCTCTTCGCCGTCCGTCCTTGCACCGGCCGACGCGAACGGAGTGGCGCCCGCGGGTGCAGTGGCCGGCGCCCGCGGCTGCCCGGGCTGGCCCGGAACCGCAACGTCCACGATCAACCGGCCGTCGGCTCCGATTGCCGGCGGCGGCGCCGCTTTGGCATCAGGGCCGGCATAGGTTGCGTCGAGATCGATGATGTGGCGAAGCAAAGCCTTGCCTTCGTTGAGTTCGTCCCGCCAGATGATGATGGCCTGGAACGTCAACGGGCTCTCGCAGAGCCCCGCGATCATGTCCGCGCGGCCGGCCTCGATCCGTTTGGCGATGGCGATCTCGCCTTCGCGCGAAAGAAGCTCCCTCGATCCCATTTCGCGGAGATACATCCCCACGGGGTCGTTGCTGCGGTCCGCGGAGTCCCCTGACCTCCGATTTGGCCGAAACCGGCTGTTGCTGGACTTCGACCAACTCGTTGTCGCCCTCGGCCTCGCCTCCTCCTCCGGCTCCTCGCGGGTCACCACTTCTGCTTCGGGTTCGGTCTCCTTGTCCCCGACAACGTTGACGCCCATCTCGCTGAACTTCGCCAGGATGTCCTCGATCTGCTCGGACTTGACCTCCCCGGACGACAGCAATGCGCTGACCTGATCATCGGTGACGTGGCCGTGCTTCATGGCGCTGCGGATCAATTCCTTGACGGCTGCGTCGGATTGGTCGAGCAACGGGCGATCGGGCGTGGCCTCGAGACCCTCCCTTTCCGGCATCTTTTCCTTCTGCGACGTCACCTTGATTTTTTTTGCCATGTATCTCCACGGTCGTCGCTGAACCGACCGTGCCATTGAGGAAAGTTTTCAGACCAGGATTTTCATCGAGAGTGCGGTTCCGATTGTTTCGCGATCAGAAGCAAGCGACGGCGCGCGGGGCCGCCTTTTCGCAAACGCTGTTCGCGGCAGGCCTTTCGTAATGGCCGGATACAGTCATAGCTCGTCCAAGTTCTTCGGCACCTCGCCGAATGCCTTCAAGATCGTGGCTTCGCCGAACTCTCCGATGTTCGGATCACCACTGCGCTTGAACGCAAGCGCGCCGGCATTTGCCGGCTCCCGCGACATCGACTCGGCCCGAAGGAGCGCAGCGTGTTCGCTCGGCATCTCCTGCGCTTGACCGGGCGCTACGCCCTCTTCCGTCCTCAGAAACGGCAGGGCTACGTAGAATGTGACGGTCATGCCGCCTCCTGTGCGCCACGTCGACTGTCGATTATGAAACGCTCGATGATTGCGTCGCCGTAATCAGTCGAATTGGTTTTTGCTTTGCTGGAGCATCGACCAGGGCGCGAGTCGGGTAATCCATCGATTGGATAAACTAATGGCGCCGCGGCGGCGCGGCCTCCTTGGTTGATTTGACGGACTTTTTTTTGACTGATGTCTTCGGCACCACATCATCGCCGGGCGCCGCGCTTTTCTCCGCCGCCTCCTTGGCGATTCGAAGCGCTCTCAGCCGAGCGATCTTTTCGCGGACGGCTCTGGCTGCCACCTCATAATGCAGTCCGGCATTGCCACCTTCTCGGGCCGCTTTTTCCAAACGCGATTGCGTCCGGCTATCCTTGAAATCAATCATGCGGCTCCTTTCGAGGAACGACAAAAATAAAGCTGTTGCGCCACGTAAATTCGCACGCGCGGAATAGCCACGCCATTCCCTGGGCCCAGCCGCCTTGTGCCGGCCTTTCGGCTGCCCGCCACCTTGCGCCTTTTATCCGGCGAAGTCGATGCCGCTTCTTCAGCGCAGCAGAAGCAAGCCGCCAAACAAGCAAACGCGCGTTTGGAAACAGCGGGGATGATTACCGATATCGAATCGCGTTTATGAGTCGAACGCGCGAACAGCTCCGCAACGCTGACCAGTGCCGTCATGGGCTTGAAGCAAGTCGTTGCGTCCCGAGGATTGTTGGGCCGCGTTGGATTTGCCTGACTGAAATTATCAAAAAAATCGGGGAAGACGGTATGGATAGTTGAACCCAAGCACAAGGCGCGCCGGGAGTTTATTTCGCGATCTCGCTCGCACGAGCGCAGACCAGTCGGCCACGGCGCGCGCGAAAGAACATTTATTTTCGAATTGCCGAGCCGCACCCTTGTGGTCGCCGCAATTTCATCGCCATGTGTCGTCGTTTGTTCGAGTGATGCACATTCAGATGATGCTTCACAAATTGCGGCCGCGGGCGTCATCGTCTTCGACGCGCGGAGAGACGGGTAGCCGCGGCAATCGTCGCCGAATTGGGAGGGGATCATGAGCACAGGCTACGACACCGCGGGTTTCGTCATCAAAATGGGCTATTACGTCTTGGCGACGGCCGTTGTGGTCTTTGCCGCCATGTTGATGCTGACATTCTATTCCTGAGCCGGAGCAGAACGGCCGCCGTTACAGGGCGCCAGCGGCACCGTAGCGTTCGTTCATCCGTTTTTGCCCATCGGTGTCGATCGAATATTGGATGCTGGAGACCATCGCGATCGCAGACCCGGAATTATCGCGAATGCCGCCGGCGGCTGCCCGGCCGAGCCCCTCAACCTGGATCGCGCGCGTTTTGACCCGGACGCCGGGCGGCCCGGTCTCGGTTCCCGGCCCGAAAAGTCCGTTGCGAAGGGGCGTGGGCGAAGGTAGGACAGACGCTAGGCAACGCAAGAAGGGCGACATGTCAAAGCAAGCGATGCGCGACGAGACCGAACGCCTGGTGAAGGAGGCGTTGGAGCGGAAGGGCGTCACCATCAAGCAGGGCCAGACGCGTATCGAGGCCAAATGCAGGAAGTGCGGCGCACCCAATCGCGTCTCGGCAGATCCGGGGGAGACGCGGGTATCGTTCAAGTGCAAGGAATGCGGCGAGGAACAGAAGACGTTGTAACGACGCGGTGAAGCGAGTGGCCTGCTACGATCCGCGCGTTGTCGCGCGGTCCGTGATGTGCTCGTGTCCGTTCATGCCCTCTTCTGCCGCGCCGCATCCGCCGCACCATTCGCCCGAGGCGATCGTGGCGCATCCGCGGTTCCCGGCCGCCCGCCGCGTCTATGTTCAGGGCATCCTCGGGCTGTACGAACACAATCCGTTCCTGAACCGGTTGTTGATCGAGACCGGCCGCTCCATCGTCTTTTTCAACATCCTCGCGCTCTACGCGGCTTACGATCCGAGCGACCGCGCCACTTGGCCGACGATCAGCCTGCTCAAAGAGACTGTGCGCCCATTCGGCGTGTCCAGCGCCCGGCGCATCCACGACATCGTCGCCCGGCTGGTCGAGACCGGTTACGTGAAAGCCGTTCCGGAACCGGCTTCCGACCGCAGAATGCGCATCCTGACGCCGACCGAAAAGATGCTGGCGCACGACCTCGACTGGCTAGCGGCGTTTTACGCCCCGCTCCAGCTCGTATTTCCGGAGCCAGGATACGCGCTGCCGCTGCGCCGCGACCGCGCGTACCAGAAAGCGCATCGCAAAGTGAGTCTCGCCATGTCCGGCTACGCCATCAGCCTGATGGCCAGCAATCCGGGGATGCTGCTGTTCATGAACCGGGAAGCCGGCACCATGATCCTGATGAAGCTTGTGGAGAATCTCGACAAGGGGCTCGACGCGACGCCGCGGCACATGTTCTTCGCCGACGTGGCGAAGCGGTTCGGCATATCGCGCACCCATGTGCGCATCACGCTGAAGGACGCGGAAGCGGAAGGCCTGGTCCGCATGACCGGCCAGTCCATCGTCCTGATGCCGCCGATCATCGCGGCGTTCGAGCGATTTGTCGCCGACACCATGGCGGGGCACGACTTCATGCATCGCGCCGCGCATGCGCGAACTCGCGGGCTAGGACGGCGGCGATGCTTATTCGCAGATAAAGAGTCTGCCCGATTTACAAATCAAAAAACGAAATGATCTCGCCGATCAGCTCGCGCTTCCTGGCGAGCTTCTCCGCGGGCTGATAGCGGCCGAGCGAACGGCCGGCGATATCGATCTCGCCCTGCTCGCCGACCACGATGTAGAGCGGCTCTTCGTAGTGGCCGGATTGCGGCCGGTGCAGGACGAGCTTGTTGTCGGCGAAATGCGCTTCGATGCCGCGATTTTTCAGCGTCTGCGACGGCTTGATGTCCTGCTCGTAGAACTCGGCCAGGAATGCGACGCCGATCTTGTGCCGCTCGCGGCGCTCTTCGTCCTGCTGCGCGCGCTTTTGCGGCGAGTTCGGTGAAGACTTTGTCGAGTTCGGACATGGAGCTCCTCAATTGTCATTCCGGATTGCCGCGCAGCGGCAAGTCCGGAATCCATAACCACAGGTCAGCGAATATGGATTCCGGGCTCGCGGGCTTACGCCCGCGCCCCGGAATGACGAGTTCACAAAATAAAACTCACCGAACCCAGCAGGCCGAGCTCCTCGGCGTCCAAAATGGCGCGGCGTTCGGCGATTTTCAGCCGGCCGCCGACGCGGCGGAGCTTGTAGCGGTACTGGCCCACGAACACGCGCAGCAGATCGTTGTGGCGGAAGCGGTGGATGATGAAATTGGCCGCGGCCGAAATCTCGTCGCCGTCGACGCCGGTGATGCGCACGTTGCCGATCAGCCGCCGGGTGCGCGACAGCGGATACTCGGCGTGGCAGTTTGGGTCCTTGAGGCGGATGACGCGCTCGCGCAGCCGCACGATGTCGTCCGCGATGGTGAACAACGTGAAGCGGGCGTCGGCGTCAGGCTTGTCGTTCGGCGGCACGTAATAGGTCGCATCCTCGGTGAGCAGCGTCAGCCACTCGTCGAGCTTCCAGTTGTCGAGCAGGTCGGCCTCATGAAAGAACAGATCCTCGACTTCGGCGCGCGACACGGTCGCGGTCACGACCTCGTTCATGGCCGCGCCTCCATCAGCTCGCGCCATTTGCGCCAGAACACCCGCAGATGCCCCTCGTCGGTGGCGAGTTGCTCGTCGGACGCCTTGCCCATGCCGCGCGACAAGTCGGACCACGGCACTTCGCGGTAAGCGGCAAAGCCGAGCTGCGCCGCTTCGAGGGCTGCGACATCGTCCGGCGTGGCGAAGCCGCCCGGGCCGTAGAAGGTGAGAAAGGCGTGCAGGCGGCGGGCGCGCTGCGCCTCGGTTTCCTCGACCGGCCCCAGCGCCCAGGCGGTCACATGCATCTGGCCCGGCGCGACCGGATAGAAGTGACGCACGGTGACGGACGAGCCGTCGTTGATGACCAGATTGGGGAAGATGCACAGATTGCGGTTGGTGTCGGCGACGCGGGCGGCGCGCGCCGAGCCGAGGCGCGCCACCAGCTCGTTGCGCATGGCGTCGATATCGGCCTTGGCGTCCTCGCCATAGACCGAAATCCATTTCGCCACCGGCCGGCCGCGATAGTTCGGATTGTCGGTGGTGAGATGGCCGTTGCCGAGATCACGGCCGTAGCCGCGAGTCGGCAGCAGTTCGCCCTTCGGCGGCGTGACGTTGACGCCGGAATTGCGCATGTAGTTCAGCCAGGTCGAGTGCGTGGATATCAGGTGGTAGTCGTCGACGCTGTTCTCGACCAGGAGCTTCCAGTTCGCCCGGATGTCGTATTCCTGGGTGCCGGAAATGATCTGCATCTTGCCGGACGGCGACTGGTCGACGACGAGATCGATGTAGTCCTTGGCCTTGCCCAGGTAGGTGTCGAGATCGACGGCGTCGGCGTCGAAATTGGCGAAATAGAAGTCGCGGTACTGCTCGAGCCGCGGCACGGCGACCAGGCCCATTTCGCTTTTGATCGAACGCCGCCCCATACGCATCGGCGCCGGGCACCGATTTGAGCTGGCCGTCCGGGTGATAGGTCCAGCCGTGATACATGCAGTAGAACTGCCGAGCGTTGCCCTCGCGCTCGCGGCATACCAGCGCGCCGCGGTGGCGGCAGCAATTGATCAGAGCATGGACCTCGCCTTCCCTGTCACGGCAGAAGATGATCGGCCGGCCGGCCACCGGGCGCGTCTTGAAGTCGCCGGGATTCTTTAGTTCCGACGCGTGCCCGACATAGACCCAGCAGCGATCGAAGATGCGCGCGCTTCTCGCGCTCCAGCACGTCGTCGGAGACGAACACCTCGCGATTGACGAAGAAGGTCTGCTGGTCGGGATTTTCGACCACGAAATCGTGGCTGAATGGCTGATAATTCATGGCTGCTCCGATCGGGTCGGGATTTATATAGAGAATAGCGTTGCGCCGGCCAATACGCACACACCGTCATTCCGGATTGCCGCGCAGCGGCAAGTCCGGAATCCATAACCACAGGTCAGCGAATATGGATTCCGGGCTCGCCGCTTCGCGACGCCCCGGAATGACGGCTATGCGGTCACCTGATGCTCCAGCATGATCTCGCGGCGCTCGCGGGCGGAGCGCAGGATGGCGAGCGTGACCTCGACATTGGCCTTGGCCCAGCGGCCGTCGTGGCGCGGCTTTTTGCCGTGGCGAATGGCGGCGATCATGTCGTCGAGCACCTCGCTGCGGCCGGGCATCGACTTGCTCGCTGGGCAATGCCAGTTCCCGCTTGCCGTTCTGGTCGTAGATGAACAGGCCGTCGGCCGACGCGCGCATCTCGCCGCGCGCGCAGGTCACGACGATGACGCCGAAATGCGGCTGGTGCGAGGGCGGCGGCCCTTCGGGCGAGCCATAGGCGTAGCGCTCGACCCGCAGCCGCGATTCGTCGGCCGTGCGCGCCGCCAGGGCGCGGCGGGCGGCGCCCTGCTGGTCCGGCGGCTTGTCCGAGCCGCGCTCCGAAATCCAGAAATGCAGTTCGTCGCTGTCGAAGAAATCGTAGCCGCCATAGACCAGCGAAGCGGCGGCACCATTGTCGAATTCCAGGAACGCGGCGGCGCTGCCCTCGGTCGGGCGCGACGGATCGAGCCTGGTCGCCTGGGCGCGAACGCTGCGCAGGCGTCCGCCGCCGATGGTGCGGACGATGTCGATCTGATGCGGCAGCTGGTTGAACAGGATGCCACCGCCCTGCGCGGTATCGAGTTCTTCGGGCCGCCGCGGCCGGTAGAGGAAATTGGTGTAGTTGAAGGCGGCGATCATGCCGAGCGAACCGAGTTCGCCGCTGGCGACGATGCGCGCCATCTCGCGCACCGCCGGATCGAAGGCGTGGGTGTGGCCGACGATCAGATGGACCCCGGCGCGCTCGACCGCCTCGATGATGGCGTCGCAATCGGCGAGCGTCAGCGCCATCGGCTTTTCGAGAATAATGTGCTTGCCGGCCTCGGCGAGACTTCGTGGCATGCGGCGCATGAAATTGATGCGGCGTCGCCACATAGACCGCCTCGATATTGGGATCGTCGCACAGCTCTTGCAGGAGCGCGTAGGACGGCATGTTGAAGTCGCGCGCAAAGGCGTTGCGCGTCTCGGCGTTCGGCTCCGCGACGGTCACCAGCTTCACGCCCGGATGCGCGGCGGCGGCGCGCACCATCACCGCCCCGGCCATGCCGAGGCCGGCGATGGCAAGCGCGATGGGGGCTTCGCTCAGGCCGCCTCTCCGGCGGCGTTCTTGTCGAGATCGACGTAGACGTCGCCGTCCTGCAGCTGCACCTTGTAGGTGCGCAGCGCGAACGAGCATGGCGGCGCCTTGACCGCGCCGGTCTTCACGTCGAAGGCGCCGAAATGCAGGCTGCATTCGATGACGCCGTCTTCGAGGATGCCCTCGGCGAGGCTTGCGGAGGCATGCGTGCATTCGTCGTCGGTGACGTAATACTCACCGCCGAGATTATACACCGCGAGCCGCCGGTCGCCGACTTCGTATGCCTTCACGCTGTCCGGCGCGATCTCAGACTGCGCGCAAATCCGGACCACCGATTCCGCCATGGGAAATGCCCTCTTCTTCGCCCTCGTTCCGGCTCTTATAGCGGCAGGTTGGATCGGCTTTCAATGACACGGCTCGCGTTCCCCTTGGCGCGGCCGAATTGCCCGGCCGCGCCGCCGCAACTATAAGGCCGGGACATGCTCGGGGTGGGTTGCCCTGCTCCATTAAGCCTGTGAGGACGCGAAAAAATGCAGGTCCTTGTGGTCGGCGCCGGCGTCATCGGGCTTGCGGTCGCGCGCGCCGCGGCTCTGCGCGGCCACGACGTCACCATCGCCGAAACCACGGGCGGCATCGCCAACGGCGTGTCGTCGCGCAACAGCGAGGTGATCCACGGCGGCCTGTATTATCCGACCGATAGCTCGCGCGCGCACCACTGCGTGCGCGGCCGCCGCATGCTGTACGAATTCTGCGCCGGTCACGGCGTTGCGCACCGCAAATGCGGCAAGCTGATCGTCGCCACCAACGAGGCCGAGCTTGCCAAGGTCGAGACCATCCGGGCGCAGGCCGAGAGAAACGGCGTCGAGAACACCGAGATGATCGGCGGCAACGCCGCGCGCGACATGGAAGCCGAATTGTCATGCATCGGTGCGCTGTGGTCGCCGGAGACCGGCATCATCGACAGCCACGGCTACATGCTGGCGCTGTGGGGCGATCTGCAGGATCGCGGCGGCATGATCGCGTTCGAGACGCACGGTCGAGCGCATGCGCTTCAAGGCGCCGTCATGGCACGTGCAGTTCTCCGGCAGCGACGCCGGCGAGCTTGAATTCGACGCGGTGGTCAATGCCGCCGGCCTCGGCGCGCAGCCGCTGGCGCGGCGCATCGAGGGCTATCCGGCCGACAAGATCCCGCGGCTGGTGCTCGCCAAGGGCAACTATTTCGGCTTCGCCGGCCGGCCGGTGTTTTCGCGGCTGATCTATCCGACGCCGGTCGACGGCGGGCTCGGCGTTCACGTCACGCTCGATCTCGCCGGGCGCATGCGCTTCGGCCCGGACGTCGAGTGGATCAAGGAGGAAAGCTACACCGTCGACGCGCGGCGCTCCGACAGCTTCTACGAGCGTATTCGCGCCTACTGGCCGGGACTGCCGGCGGACTCGCTGGTACCGGACTATTGCGGCATCCGGCCGAAACTGACCGGACCGGGGGAGCCGGCCGCCGATTTCATGATCGCGCCGGAGGCCGCGCACGGCATGCCGCGGCTCGTCAATCTGTTCGGGATCGAATCGCCGGGGCTGACGTCATCGCTGTCGCTGGCCGAAGAAGTCGTCGGCTATCTGTCGAGCTGAGCGCGCAGTCAGAAATAGCGCAGCCAGACATACAGTGGCAGATCGCGATCGAGACGATCGTCATCGGCAGGCCGTAGGCCAGGTAGCGCACGAAAGAAATGTGGACCGCGTTACGCTCGGCGACGCCCGCGACGGTGAGGTTCGCGGCGGCGCCGACCAGCGTGCCGTTGCCGCCGAGGCACGCGCCGAGCGCCAGACACCACCATAGCGGTTCGATGTGGTCCGCGCCGCCAAAGGCCGGCGCGGCGCTCTTGATGAGTGGGATCATGGTCGCCACGAACGGAATGTTGTCGAGCACCGCCGACAGGCCCGCGGACACCCACAGGATCACGCCGCCCGCCGCCAGCGCGTTGCCGCCGGTGAACGCCACGAGGCGCTCCGCCAGCACGCTCAGCAAGCCGCTGACCTCGACCGCGTGCACCAGAACAAACAGCGCAATGATGAAGAAGATCGTGATCCATTCGACGTCGGCGAAAGTCCTGTGCACATTCTCAGACTGCCTGGCGCTGCCGTGCCGCCAGTTGTCGAGCAGCATCAGCACGGCGGCCGCCGCCAGTGCGACAGTGGCCGGCTCGAGCCGCAACGACCCGCCGAAGATGAAGGCAACGAGCGCCACGCCGAGGACTGCGATGGATTGCCACAGCAGCACGTGGTCCGTGATCATGCCGGGCGCGTTCATGCCCATCACCAGCGCGCGGCTCTCCGGCGATGCGCGCAGTTTGCGGCCCCAGATGACGTGCACCATCAGCATCTGCACCGCGAGAATGACAGACGATGACCGGCGCCAGATTGACCAGAAAGGCATTGAAATTCAGTCCCGCGGACGAGCCGATCAGGATATTGGGCGGATCGCCGATCAGCGTCGCGGTGCCGCCGATGTTGGAGGCAAAGATTTCGGCGAACAGGAACGGGAATGCCGGCAGGTCCAGTTCCTCGGCGATCACCAGCGTCACCGGCGCGACGAGCAAGACGGTGCTGACGTTGTTGAGCAGCGCCGACAGCATCGCCGTCGTCACCTGCAGCAGCGCCAGAATGCCGGCCGGGCTGGCGTTCGCCCGCTGCGCCGACCAGATCGCCAGAAACTGGAACATGCCGGAGCGGCGCGCGATCGACACCATGATCATGATGCCGGTGAGAAGCCCGATCGTGTCCCAGTTGATCCCGGCAACCGCCTCGTTCTGATCGAGTGCGCCGACCGCGATGACGATCACGGCGCCGATCAGCGCCACCACCGCGCGATTGATTCGGTCGGCAATAACCAGCGCATAAGTCAGCGCCAGGATCGCCGCCGACGTCCACATCGGATCGAGGCCGAAGACAAGGTGCGGGGCGGATGGCGGCGTCACGGATTGCTCCTGCGGCTTTTCGCCTAGGCGCGCCTGTTGAGGAACGCAACTCCAATCGGCAAACTTGCCAGCGATATCGGGCGCTCTATGCTCGCGCCGATCGTCGCCAGATCAACGAGCGGCGACAGCAGGAGGAATCGATGACATTTGACCGCAGACGCGTGCTGTCTCTGGCAGCCGGCGCTACCATGCTGCCGGCGCTGCCGCGCCTGGCTTTCGCCGATACCTATCCGTCGCGGCCGGTCCAGATGGTGGTGCCGTTTCCTCCCGGCAGCTCGCCCGACATCATCGCGCGTCTTTCCGGAGAGTGGCTTTCGGAGCGCTTTGGCCAGAATTTCATCATGCAGAACCGGCCGGGCGCCGGCAGCAATATCGGCACCGAGATCGTCGTGCGCGCCGACGCGGACGGCTACACCCTTTTGGCCGACGTCCTGAGCAACGTTCTCAACGCGTCGCTCTATCATCATCTCAGCTTCAATTTCTTGACCGACATCGCGCCGGTCGCGACAGTGGCCAACGCCCCTTATGTCGTACTGACCACGAACTCTCTGCCGGCCAAGACCGTCCCGGAACTGATCGCCTATGCCAAGGCCAACCCGGGCAAGATCAACTTCGCGTCCGGCGGCATCGGCACCTCGTCACATATTTTCGGCCTGTTGTTCATGTCGATGACCGGCACCCAGCTGGTGCATGTGCCGTACCGGACCAACTACATGCCGGACCTGATCAGCGGCCAGGTGCAGATGGTCATCAATCCGATTCCTCAGGCGGTGGAATTCGTCAAAGCCGGCAAGGTGCGCGGGCTCGCGGTGACCACGAAGGACCGGTTGGCCGCCCTGCCCGACCTGCCGACCGTCGGCCAGTTCGTGCCCGGTTATGAGGCGATCGGCTGGTACGGCATTGGCGCCCCGAAGAATACGCCGAGCGACATCATCAACAAGCTGAACGCGGCCATTAACGCCGCACTCGATCAGGCAACGCCGAAGGCGCGGCTTGCCGCTTTGGGCGTCGAGCCGATGAAGAAGACGCCCGCCGAATTCGCGCAATTCATTACCGCCGAGAACGACAAGTGGGGCAAGGTCATCCGCGCAGCCAATCTCAAACTCGATTGAGACCTGTCCGGCAAGTTCGCCCCTGCAACGTGCAACCCATTCAAGAGGAGCTCACCATGGCCGTCCATCGCTTTCTCAATCCACCTGCCATTGCGACGCCGCGCGGCTATTCGCATGTCGTCGAGACCAAGGGCCCCAGCCGCACCATTTACCTCGCCGGCCAGCTCGGCATGACGGCGGATGGAAAATTCCCCGGGCATCCCGGCGACTTTCGCGCTCAAGCCGTGCAGTGTTTCGAGAACCTCAAGGCTGCGCTCGCCGCGGTCGGCGCAACGTTCGAGCATGTGGTGAAGCTGAACAATTATCTCGTCGACATGGCGCACCTGCCGCTCTATTTCGAAGTGCGCGACCGCTACGTCGACACCAAAAATCCGCCGGCGTCGACCACGATCCAGATTTCGAAGCTCGCCCGCGACGGCGCGCTCTACGAGGTCGAAGCGATCGCGGTGGTGCCGGAATAAAACGACAGCATGGCCTTCCTTCATTCATTTACGATCCCCGATTTCCTTGATTCGCTGGTCAGCCTGTTTGCCGCGTTCGTGCTTGGCGGACTGATCGGCGCCGAGCGCCAGTATCGCCAGCGCGGCGGCGGCCTGCGCACCCACGTCCTGGTCGCTGTCGGCGCTGCGACATTCGTCGACATCGGCATGCATCTTAACGGTCAGGTCGGTGCAACGCAGATCATCGCCTACGTGGTGTCCGGCGTCGGATTTCTCGGCGCCGGCGTCATCATGAAGCAGGGCAGCAATGTGTGGGGCCTCAACACCGCGGCGACGCTGTGGTGCTCGGCAGCGGTGGGCGCCTGCGCCGGAGCCGACCTGGCGTTCGAGGCGATCGCGCTGACCTGCTTCGTGCTCGCCGGCAACACGCTGCTGCGCCCGCTGGTCAACGCGATCAATCGCGCACCGGTCGATCAGGGTTCGACCGAGGCGATTTACGAGGTTAGCGTCACCGTAGGTGACAGCAGCAACCTCGACGACAGCCGCGAGATGTTGCGCGATCAACTCGAAGCGGCAAGCTATCCGCTCCAGAACATCGAAGTGATCGAGCGGGAGCAGGACCGGATTGAGATTGTGGCGACGCTGATGGGTACCGCAGCCGATCCGAAGGAGCTTGATGCAATCGTGACGCGCCTGGAGCAAAATCCGCTGGTGCAAAGCGCCGGCTGGAATTTGCGAACCGCTGATTAGGTGGCGGCACTCGTCAGACGGACATTTGCGCGAGGCATGACGCCGCACTCAACTTATGAGTGTCTAGCGTTTTGCGCCGCCAAGCTAAGATGACGACAAGCATATTCGTCTGGGAGGAAATCATGAACGGCATGGGGCGGAATCTGGTCTCGAGCGCGCTGGCCGGCGGCGTCGTGTTTGGCTTGGCGCTCACGCTTTTGCCTATCGCCGCCGCGGCGCAGGGCAAGACCTACACGATGAAGATCACCCTGCCGACCATCAACGATCCGAGCTACATCTACGCCAAGAACTACGCGGCAGCGCTGGAGAAGGACTCCGGCGGCCGCATCAAGCCGCAGATTTTTCCGCTAAGCCAACTGGGCTCCATTCCGCGACAGATCGAAGGCACGCAGTTCGGCTCGATTCAATGCGCGATCCTTCCGCCGGAGTTTTTCGTCGGCGTCGATAACCGTTTCGAGGTGATGGCGGCGCCGGGCCTGGTCAGTTCGCTCGCCCAGGGCCAGCGCGTCGCGGCCGATCCGGCGGTGCTCAAACTGATGCTCAGCCTCGGCGCCAACAAGGGCCTGCACGGCATCGCCATGTTCATGAATGCACCGTCCTCGGTGATCGCGAAGACGCCGATCCGGCATCTCGCCGATTTCAAGGGCAAGAAGATCCGCGTGCTGGCCTCGCCGTTTCAGATGGCGCCGATCGCCAAGCTCGGCGCCACGCCGGTGGCGATGACGCTCGCCGACGTCGTGCCGGCCATGCAGCAGGGCACCATCGACGGCGCGGTCGGCGGCATCGTGGTCTGGACCCCGATGCATTTCAGCGACGCGGCGAAATACGTGACCGAGACCGGCCAGCCGGCCGTGTTCGTCATGGCCGAGGTCAACAAGGCCTGGTACGACGCGTTGCCGCCCGACTTGCAGAAGATCGTCGACAGCGACGCGGCCGCGCAACAGAAAGCGATCGGCCCGGTGGCGGAAGACGTCGTCGCCAAGGCGCGCAAGGGCTGGGTCGCGGGCGGCGGCGAGCTGATCGACCTGCCGGCCGACGAACAGGCGCAGGTGATGAAAACGTTCTCCGACGCGGTCGCCCAAGTCGCCAAGGAAAAGCCCGCGCTCTACGACGCCTACAAGGTCGTCAGCGACGCGGCCAAGCGGGTGCAGTAGCGCACGCATAGCGAACCGTAGGGTGGGCAAAATCGTCTGCTCATCGGTTCCGCGTGGGCATCGCGCCCGAACGATTTTGCCCACGCGTCATGCTCCGGGCAGGCGCGATGCCCGCCCTACGCACTAGTGCGCGTCGTCCCAATTGCCGGCCGCCTTGGCCTCGACGTGCAGCGGCACCGTCAGCGAAAGCGCCGGCATCGGTGCGTCGCGCATCACCGCGGTGACTATCGGCAGCGTCTTGTCGACTTCGGCCTCGGGCACTTCGAACACCAGCTCGTCATGCACCTGCAACAGCATCTGCGCCGACAGCTTCTTCTTCGCCAGCACTTCGTCCATGCGCACCATGGCGCGGCGGATGATGTCGGCGGCGGTGCCCTGCAGCCGCGCATTGATGGCGGCGCGCTCGTTGAAGGAGCGGATCGAGGCGTTCGAGGCCTTGATATCGGGGTAGTGGCACTTGCGGCCGAACAGCGTGAGCACGTAGCCATTCTGGCGCGCGAACGTTTTGGTTTCTTCCATGTAGTCGCGGATGCCGGGGAAGCGCTCGAAATATTTCTTGATATACGCGCCGGCTTCTTCGCGGCCGATGCCGAGCTGATTGGCAAGTCCGAAAGCCGAGATGCCGTAGATGATGCCGAAGTTGATCGCCTTGGCGCGGCGGCGCACTTCGCCCGGCATATTCTTGACCGGCACGCCGAACATTTCCGACGCCGTCATGGCGTGAATGTCGAGGCCATCGCGGAACGCCTTGCGCAGTTGCTCGATCTCGGCGATCTCGGCGAGAAGGCGCAGTTCGATCTGCGAATAATCGGCGGAGACAAGTTTTTGGCCCTTGTCGGCGATGAAGGCGCGGCGAATTTTGCGGCCGTCCTCGGTGCGGACCGGAATGTTCTGCAGATTCGGCTCCGACGACGACAAGCCGGCCGGTTGTTGTCGCCGCGAGCGCGTAGCTCGTATGGACGCGATGCGTCGTCGGATTGACGTAGCCGGGCAGCGCGTCCGTGTAGGTCGATTTCAGCTTCGACACCTGCCGCCAGTCGAGGATTTTCTGTGGCAGTTCGTGGCCCTGCTCGGCGAGTTCGTCGAGCAGCCGCGCGCCCGTCGCCCATTGCCCGGTCTTGGTCTTGGTGCCACCGGGCAGTCCCATCTTGCCGAACAGAATGTCGCCGATCTGCTTCGGGCTGCCGACGTTGACGGTCTCGCCGGCCAACGTGTTGATTTCGGCTTCGAGGCCGGCTGCTTCCTGCGCGAACTCGCCGGACAGGCGCGACAGCACGTTGCGGTCGATCGAAATGCCTCGCCGCTCCATACGGCCGAGCACGGAAAGCAGCGGACGCTCCAGCGTCTCATAGACGTTGCGCACCTTTTCGGCGGCGAGCCGCGGCGAGAGCGCCTGCCAGACGCGGAAGATGATGTCGGCACGCTCGGCGGCATATTCGGTGGCGCGATCGATGCCGACGGCGTCGAAGGTGATCTTCGCCTTGCCGGCCTTGATCAGTTCGTTGACGTCGAGCGCGGCGTGATTGAAGGTCCGCTCGGCGAGCGACTCCAGCGCATGGCCGGCGCGGCCGGCATCGACCACATACGACATCAGGATAATGTCGTCGTAGGATTCAATCTCGATGCCGCGCTGCGCGAACATCTGCCAGGCGAATTTCAGGTCGTGGCCGATCTTGAGCACACCCCGGTCGGCGAGGATCGGCCGAAGCGCTTCAAGCGCGGCTGCCTCGCCAATCTGACCGGCGACGACATCGCCGCGGAACAGGCCGGCGCCCTCGCCGCCCTGGCGGTGCGACAGCGGCACGTAGCAGGCCTCGTTGGGACCCACCGCGAGCGCGATGCCGCACAGCTCCGCCTGCATTGGATCGAGGCTTGCCGTCGCCGCGTGCACCGCGACTGCGCCGACGTCCCACGCGCGCTGGGCCCAGGCCTTGAGCCGGTCGAGGCTGCGCACGATCTCATATTTGCTGCGGTCGAACTTGGCGGCGCGCGCGGCCTCGCGGCGCGTCTCGGCCAGCGCCTGCGGCGTCAGCACCGCGGTGGGCGGCGCCTCGGGCCGGCCCTGGCGCGACAGATCGCCCGGTTGCGACGGCCGATCGAGCGCAAGCTGCGGCGCGGCCGCGGTTTCGCTCTTGCCGTTGGCCGGCGCGGCGCGGCCGCTGCCTGAAAATTGCGATGCCGGCTCGATCTCCGTCGCGTCGACGCTGGAAAATTCGGCGACGCGGCGCGTCAGCGAATTGAACTCCATCGCCTTGAGGAATGCGACCAGCGCCTTGTAGTCCGGTTCATGCACCGCAAGATCGCCGATCGGGACGTCGAGCGTCACATGATCGTCGAGCGTGACGAGTTTCTTCGACATCCGCGCCGCTTCGGCGTTGTCGATCAGCGTTTGACGGCGCTTCTCCTGCTTGATCTCGCCGGCGCGGCTGAGCAGCGTTTCCAGGTCGCCGTATTCGCCGATGAGCTGCGCGGCGGTCTTGACGCCGATACCCGGCACGCCCGGCACGTTGTCGGTGGAATCGCCGATCAGCGACTGCACCTCGATGACCTTCTCTGGCGGCACGCCGAATTTCTCGATCACCTCGGCGCGGCCGATCGTCTTGTCCTTCATCGTGTCGAACATCGTGACGTTGTCACTGACGAGCTGCATCAGATCCTTGTCGGAGGACACGATGGAGGTCTTGGCGCCCGCCTCGGACGCGAGCCGCGCATAGGTCGCGATCAGATCGTCGGCCTCGAACCCGTTCTGTTCCAGGCATGGCAGATCGAAGGCCGCCACCGCCTCGCGGATGAACTTGAATTGGGGAATAGGTCGTCCGGCGGATCGGGCCGGTGCGCCTTGTAATCGGGATACATCGTGGTGCGGAAAGTCTTTTCCGATTTGTCGAACACTACGGCGAGATGCGTCGGCTTGTCCTCCGGCTTCATGTCGCGAAGAAGCTTCCACAGCATGTTGCAGAAGCCGAACACGGCGTTGAGCTGCAAGCCGTCCGATTTGCGCGTGATCGGGGGCAGCGCGTGATAGGCGCGGAAGATGTAGCCGGAACCGTCGACCAGAAAGACGTGGTCCCCCTTCTTCACCGGTTTTGCGGCGGCGGGCGGCGAATTCGGCGCTTTCGCGGGAGCTTTTTGTGCTGTTGGCATGCGGCCGATAATATAAGGGTTTGGCGTCATTCCGGAAGCCGCGAAGCGGCTGTCCGGAATCCATAACCTCAGCCTGTGCAGAACTGGCGCTGCAAATTTGACGTTTCCATCAACGCTTCCGATCGACGCTGTGCTGCCGGACCTGACCGCGCGATTGCGCGAGAGCAACGCGGCCGTGCTGGTCGCGCCGCCGGGCGCCGGCAAGACCACGCGGGTGCCCCTGGCGCTGGCGGCCGAGGCCTGGGCGGCGGGCAAGCGCATCCTGGTGCTGGAGCCGCGGCGGCTCGCGGCGCGCGCCGCCGCCGGCTACATGGCGCGCCTTCTGGGCGAGCGGGTCGGCGGCAAAGTCGGCCTGCGGGTGCGATTCGGCTCCAGCGTATCGCGCGACACGGTCGTCGAAGTCATCACCGAAGGCATTTTCACGCGGATGATCCTGGACGATCCGGCGCTCGACGGCGTCGGCGCGGTGCTGTTCGACGAATTCCACGAACGCTCACTCGATGCGGACTTGGGCCTGGCGCTGGCACGCGACGCCCAGCAGGGCCTGCGCGAAGATCTGAAGCTCCTGGTCATGTCCGCGACCATCGACGGCGCAGGCGTGGCGGCGCTCCTTGGCGGCGCGCCGGTCATCGAAAGCGTTGGCCGCGCTTTTCCGGTCGACACCCGCTACGCCGGCCGCGACACACGGCCGATCGAACCGCAAATGGCCGACGCGATCGTGCGGGCAACGCGCGCGGAGCCCGGATCGCTGCTCGCGTTCCTGCCCGGGACGGCGGAAATCCGCCGCACCGAAAACCTGCTCAAAGACCGCATCGACGCGGCAACCGACATCGCGCCGCTCTATGGCGCGCTCGGCAGCGACGAACAGGACCGCGCGATTTCTCCGGCGTCGCCCGGCCGGCGCAAGATCGTGCTCGCTACCGCGATCGCCGAGACTTCGATCACCATCGAGGGGGTTCGCATCGTCGTCGACAGCGGGCTTGCCCGGGTGCCGCGCTACGAGCCCGATGTCGGCGTCACCCGGCTTGAAACCGTGCGCGTATCGCGTGCGGCGGCCGACCAGCGCCGCGGCCGCGCCGGCCGGACCGAGCCGGGCGTCTGCTACCGGCTGTGGGATGAACCGCAGACCGCTTCGCTCGAGCCGTTTGCCCGTCCCGAAATCCTCTCAGCCGACCTGTCGTCGTTCGCGCTCGATTTGGCCGCCTGGGGCGCGGCGCCGGAGCAGCTGGCGTTTCTCGATCCGCCGCCGCGCGCCGCGCTCACCGAAGCGCACGCGCTTCTGCGCGAACTCGGCGCCATCGATGGCGACGGCCGGATCACCGAGGAAGGCAAAAAGCTGCGCAGCCTGCCGCTGCCGCCGCGGCTCGCCCGCATGGTGATCGACGTGGCCGCCGAAGGCGACGCGCTGCTGGCCGCGGAGATTGCAGCTGTCATCGGCGAACGTGGACTGGGCGGCAACGATGCCGACATACGAACGCGCATCGAACCGCTGCATCGCGACCGTTCGCCGCGCGCGCGCGACGCTCGCGCCATGGCGGCGCGATGGGCGGATATCGCCGCGCCGCGATCCGGCGCCGCTCGCGACGAAAGCGGTGAAAAATCCGCCGGCTTCCTGCTCGCCCTCGCCTACCCGGAACGGATCGCCAGGAATCGTGGCGGCGCGGCGGGCGCGTTTCTGCTCGCCAACGGGCGCGGGGCCCAGATCGATCCCGCCTCCCCGCTCGCCCGCGAGCCGTTTCTTGTCGTCGCCGAACTGACCGGCACCGCGGCGGCCGGCCGCATCCTGCTCGCGGCGCCCATCACGCTTGCCGAGATCGAGGCGGATTTCGCCAACCAGATCGAAACGCGCGAAGAGGTGACATTTGATACAGCAAGCGCGAGCCTGCGCGGGCGCAAGAGCCGCAGGCTCGGCTCACTTGCCCTGTCGGAGCAACAGATGCCGGTCATGCCGGGCGATGAAGCCGCGAAAAAACTTGCGGCCGGCATCGCCGCACTCGGCGTCGGCCGCTTGCCCTGGAGCAAGGCGCTTCGCCAGTGGCGCGACCGCGTCATGTTTCTGCGCGCGAGCGAAGGCGACGAATGGCCGGATCTGTCCGATGTCGCGCTGACGAACTCCATCGACCAATGGCTCTCGCCAACGCTCGCCGACAAGACGGCGCTCTCCGAATTGACTGCCGATGAACTGGCGACAGCCCTGCACGCGCTGCTGCCCTGGCCGCTGCCGCGCCGACTCGATGCCGAGGCGCCGACGCATTTCGAAGCGCCGACGGGCTCGCAAGTGCCGATCGATTACGAGGCCGAAGGCGGCCCCAAAATCGCGATCCGGGTCCAGGAGCTGTTCGGACTGGACACGCATCCAGCCATTGCGGGCGGAAAAGTCCCGCTTGTCATCGAGCTGCTTTCGCCCGCGCACCGGCCGGTGCAGACCACGCGCGACCTGCCGGGGTTTTGGCGCGGCAGCTACGCGGCCGTGCGCACCGACATGCGCGGCCGCTATCCGAAACACCCGTGGCCCGACAATCCGCTCGCCGCAAGCCCGACGCGACGCGCCAAACCCCGCATTCGCTAAAATTTGAACAAAGTTTTTACCGCGCCGCTTACCGCCGACATGCAAATCCGGCGCGCGGCGCTCCCCCGTTAGCGGCTTTTTCGTTCCGCGGCGGTGAGATGCGGCGATCTCGCCTGCGTGAGGATCAAGGCCATGCGCTCCGTCGTCACTTTTGCAGCGGCCGCCGTCGTCGCCGGATTGATCATTCCGCATTACGCCGACAGCATGAAGGCCAAGACAGCCCCGACCGCCGACCCCGCACAGCCAACGGCGCCAGTGACACGTGCATCGGCGTCGCCCAATGGATATTCGGTCGTGGTGGCGCGCGACAGCTTCGGACGCTTTCGCGCCGACGGCCGCATCGACGGCCGCGAGTTGCAATTCACCGTCGATACCGGCGCCTCGATCGTCGCGCTCACCGCCGATGATGCGGCGCAACTCGGCATTCATCCGGCGGCGGCCGAATACACGATGCTGATCAGAACCGCGAACGGCACGGTACGCGCCGCGCCGACCACGCTCGACATGGTCGAGGTCGGCGATATCACGGTGCATGACGTCGCTGCCGTGGTGATGCCGGATGGAGCCTTGAGCGACAATCTGCTCGGGCTGTCGTTTCTGTCGCGGCTGCACCACTTCGAATACAGCGAAGGCAAGATGGTGCTGGAGCAATAGCGCGGTCTTAGCCAGCCTCCGGAACGACGGCACGCAACCATTTCGGTCTTTCGCCGTTTAGGCTATTGCTGTCCCCCAGCCAGCCATCGATTGCACCCAAATGTTTCCCAAACCAAAGCCTTCGCTCAAACCCAACACTTATGCCTATGAATCCGAGCCGATGGTCAAAGCCACCGGCTTTCGTGAATATGACGCGCGCTGGCTGTTCGGCAGCGAAATCAACCTGATGGGCGTCGAGGCGCTCGGGCTCGGGCTCGGCACACTCGTTCATGAACTCGGCGTCCAGCCGCGCTTCGTCACCGGCCACGATTTCCGCTCGTACTCGGCCTCGATCAAGATGGCGCTGGTGAACGGGCTGATCGCCGCCGGCTGCGAGGTGCATGATATCGGGCTCGCGGTGACGCCGATGGCGTATTTCGCGCAATTCGCACTCGATGTGCCGTGCGTCGCCATGGTCACCGCGTCGCATAACGACAACGGCTGGACCGGCGTGAAGATGGGCGCCAATCGGCCGCTGACCTTTGGCCCCGACGAGATGACACGGCTTAAGGAGATCGTACTCGAGGGCCGGTTCAAGATGAAGGCCGGCGGCTCCTACGCGTTCGTCGAGAACTTTCCCGCAAAATACATCGCCGATCTGACCAACCGGCCGAAACTCAAGCGCCATCTCAAAGTCGTCTGCGCCTGCGGCAACGGCACCGCCGGCGCATTCGCGCCGCAGGTGCTGGAGAAAATCGGCTGCGAGGTCGTACCGCTCGACTGCGAGCTCGATCACACCTTCCCGAACTACAATCCAAATACCGAAGACCTGAAAATGCTGCACGCCATGCGCGACGCCGTGCTGGAAAGCCACGCCGACGTCGGACTTGGCTTTGACGGCGACGGCGACCGCTGCGGCGTGGTCGACAACGAGGGCGAAGAGATTTTCGCCGACAAGGTCGGCGTCATGCTGGCGCGCGACATCTCGGCCAATCACAAGGGCGCGCAATTCGTCGCCGACGTGAAATCGACCGGGTTGTTCATGACCGATCCGGTGCTCATCAAGAACGGCGCCAAGACCGACTATTGGAAGACCGGTCACTCCTACATGAAGCGCCGCGTCAACGAGATCGGCGCCCTCGCCGGTTTCGAGAAATCCGGCCATTTCTTTTTCAACAAGCCGTTCGGCCGCGGCTACGACGACGGACTCATCTTCGCGATGGCGGTCTGCGACATGCTCGATCGCAATCCGGGAAAGAGCATGGCGGATCTCAAGAACGCGCTGCCGAAAACCTGGTCGTCGCCGACCATGTCGCCGCACTGTCCGGACGAGACCAAATACGCCGTAGTCGACGAGGTGGTGAAGCATTTCGAAGCGGAAAAGAACAAGGGCCACAAGGTCGCCGGACAGCCGATCCGCGACCTCGTCACGGTCAACGGGGTGCGCGTCACGGTCGAAGACGGCACCTGGGGTCTGGTGCGCGCCTCCTCCAACAAGCCGGAGCTTGTTGTCGTAGTCGAAAGTCCGGTGTCGGAAGCGCGCATGCGCGATATGTTCAAATCGGTCGATGCCGTGCTGCGCACCCACAAGGACGTCGGCGAATATAATCAGACGATCTGATTCTCTGCGCGCCAGCGTCTATTGCGACTGATTGAACTCGACGATCTTCCAGTCGCCGCTCGCCGTCATCGCATAGCAAAGGCGATCGGGATCGAGCAGTAGCGCGGCAGATACGGGAATCCAGCCGCTTTTGCCCGACGGCAGCAGCACTTTCAGATGCGTGATCGCCGGCGCCTCGTCGCTTCCTTCCCGCGCCTGCGGATATTCGTCGAGCAGCGGCAGCGCCACTGGACCGACCTTTCCAACCGTCGCCCCGCTGCCGGGACTGGCGGTCACGGTGGTATCGGCGATAGTGAAATACCATTCCGTGGAATCGTCGGCGCCAATCTTCTGCCGCGCCTGATCGAATACGTCCTGATCCATGACGATCGCGGTCATCGGCCCGCACACCAGGGTGTCGGTGACTTTCTGGAATTTCGTATTGGCCGCGAAAGTCGCCAGGTTATCCCAGTAAGGGCCGTCCTTGACGCCGCCATCAAAGTGCTTGCCGGCTTCGCGGAAGCCGAACAACACCTTGAAGTTTTGCAGCGCGTCGCCGCCGAAATCGAACTCATCGGCGATTTCGTCCTGTTGCAGCCAGACAAATGTCGGCCCGACAAGCCCGAACAGAGCCTGCGCATTCTTGCCGGCGACCGTATCGGAGAGGGATCTTTTGCAGCTTGGCGAACGCCGCGTCAGGCTTGTACTGCTCCGGAACCTGCACTTTCACTTCCGGATATGGAACCTGTTTGACGTCATCGGCCGACGCGGCGTTCGCGCCGGCCAACAGGACGATTACCGCAGCGGTACAGCCAAGCGTCGCATGTCGAACCCCCTGGACTTGAGCGTTCGCGTCAGACTTCCTGAAAGACGTCGATCTCAGGCGACCCGGGCAGCATCGCACGCCATGCCTGCAAATAAGTCTGCATGCGCACGTCGCCGGCGATGCGCTGCCGGTTCAGTTCCCAGTCTTCCTGGGCCTCGTACTCGATCTCCTGCACGAACTTGGCGGGGTCATCGACATTCTGCAAGAGCCGGACCTGGGCATTGCCGAACATCTGATAGAACGGCGCGGCGGCCTTGATCATGGCGGCGAGTTGCCCTGAATCGGCGGCGGGGAGCGTGAATCGCAGCTGCAGTGTCCGCTTGACCTTCGCGGCGTCTTTGACCATCGCCTGGATCCTTATGTTTGCAGGTTGTTCTTTCCCGACCCAGCGCCACCCCGGAATGACACCTTATTTGAATGTTGCACGGAATGGGTGCGCCGGATAGACACCGAGAATCTTCAGGCTTTTCGGCCGCGAGAAGAATTCCAGTTCCTCGAGCGCGAGACCCAGCGGACGTTCGTCCGGATGGCCTTCGACATCGGCATAGAACTGCGTCGCCGTAAACACGCCGTTGACCATGTAGCTTTCGAGCTTGGTCATGTTGATGCTGTTGCTGGCGAACCCGCCAAGCGCCTTGTAAAGCGCGGCGGGAATGTTGCGCACCTCGAACAGGAAGGTGGTGACCACCGGCTTGCCGCGCTTTGCCCATTTCGGCTTGCGCGACAGCACGACAAAGCGCGTCGTGTTGTGCTTGGCGTCGGCAACGTCTTTTTTCAGAATTTTCAGCCCGTAGATTTTCGCCGCCAGCGTCGTCGCCAGCGCCGCGCGGGTGATGTCGCCCGCTTCCGCCACTTCGCGCGCCGCGCCGGCGGTATCGGCGGCGACCACGGCCTTGATGCGGAGCTTGCGGATGATGTTGCGGCACTGGCCGAGCGCGTGCACGTGGCTTTCGACCGTTTCGATCGTGCGCAGGCTCGCGCCTCGCACCGCCATGAGCTGGTGCTGCACCGGCAGGAACCATTCGCCGACGATGTGCAGGCCCGATCGCGGCATCAGGTGGTGGATATCCGCGACCCGACCGGCGACCGAATTGTCGATCGGGATCATCGCCAGCGCCGCGCGGCCGGTACGCACCGCCGCAAACGCGTCTTCGAAGGTCGGGCACGGCAGCGGTTCGTAGCCCGGATAGGCCTCGTTGCAGGCGATGTGGGAGTTGGCGCCCGGCTCGCCCTGGAACGAGATTTTGCGCGATTTCTTCATGATCGGCTGGTTAGCACGGCGCGGGCCGTTTCCAAATCGGCGGGCGTATCGACGCCGAGCGGCACGCTGGCGACGATCGCGACATCGATTCGCATGCCGGCTTCCAGCGCCCGCAATTGCTCGAGACGCTCGCGCTGCTCCAGCGGCGATGGCGGCAGTGCGACGAACTGCTCCAGCGCGGCACGGCGGAACGCATAGAGACCGATGTGGTGGTAGAGCGGTCCTTCGCCCGAAGGCGCGGTGGCGCGCGTGAAATAGAGCGCGCGGAGCCGGTTGGCGCTTACCGGGGTACCCACCACTTTGACCACATTCGGATCGGTGCGCTCATGCGCCTTGACGATCTCGGCGGCCAGCGTGGCGATGTCGACGGAACGGTCGGACAGCAGCGCGGCGGCGGCCGCGAGATCGGCCGGATTGAGCGTCGGCAGGTCGCCCTGCACGTTGACCACAATGTCCGCGCGTCCTGCTGGGTCGGCCTCGCGCAAAGCCTCGTGGATGCGATCGGTGCCCGAAGCGTGATCGCCGCGCGTCAGCGCCGCACGTCCGCCGGCTTTTTCCACCGCTGCGGCAATTTCGGGCGAATCGGTTGCGACCCAGACCGGGCCGACATCGGCCTCCAGCGCGCGCCGCAAAACGTGCACGATCATCGGCTCGCCGGCGATATCGGCAAGCGGCTTGCCGGGCAGCCGGGTCGAGGCCATTCGGGCCGGAATCAAAGTGAGGACATCAGGCATTCGCTGCGCCAGCCAAAGGTACTTATACGGGTTGCAACACGCGCGGCAAACCGGCTATCTGTGCGCCACACGTCCCGCCCCTCGGAGCCTCTCCGCAATGGATTCGTTCGAACTCAACAAGGTTCTTGGCGCCCTGCTCGGAACCTGCCTGGTGCTGCTCGCCGTCCACATCGCTTCGGGCGCGATCTTCGCGACCCCGGTGCCGGCCAAGCCTGGCTATGTCATCGAGGTGAAGCAGGAGGGCGGGGCGAAGCCGAGCGGCGGCACCGCAGCGCCGGCCGAGCAACCGATCGCGGCACTGCTCGCCAGCGCCAACGTCAAGACCGGTGAGCAGACCGCGAAGGAATGCGAGCTTTGCCACAATCTCGGCAAGGGCCAGGGCAACAAGATCGGCCCCGATCTTTACGGCGTCGTCGGCCGCCCGGTCGCATCGGAAGCGAGCTTCAGCTACTCCGCGCCGCTCAAGGCCAAGGGCGGAACCTGGACGTTCGACGCGCTCAATACCTGGCTGACCAATCCGCGCGCCGACGTTCCCGGCACGCTGATGACGTTCGCCGGTATCTCCAATGCGCACCAGCGCGCCGATGTGATCGCCTACCTCAACTCGAATTCCGACAAGCCGCTGCCGCTGCCCAAAGTCGCGGAAGCCAAGCCCGCTGCCGCTGCGCCCGCGAGTGCCGCGGCCGGCGCGAAGCCGCCTGCACCTGCCGCCGGCGCGGCGCCCGCCGCCCCTGCACCGGCCGCCCCGGCGAAATAGCCGGACGCTGAGCTCTTTTCCGGTCGGGCCGTTAAACCGCTCCGCACGCGGTTGTGAAGCGCATTTCGTCGCGTGACGCGCTGGCATGCTGGCGCCGCAATCGAAAACCACATAATGAGCGGCCTCGAATACGGCGCCGCTTTTGAAGCGGCGTCTGGCTGATGGATTGCCGATAGACTGCCGTGGAGCGCCCGGTGAATCGCCGATCGTTGCTTAAGTCTGCCGCGCTGGCGTCTGCCGCGCGCGCCCTGCCGCTACCCGCCTTTATTACTGGCGCCGCCGCACAGCAGCCGACGCCGAGCCCCCGGTCGAGTCCGACATGGCGGCACGGCGCCTCGCTTTACGGCGACCTGAAATATTCGCCCGGCTTCAAAAAATTCGACTACGTCAACGCCGACGCCCCGAAGATCGGCACGGCACGGCAGATCGCCACCGGCACATTCGACAGCTTCAACATGATCGTGGCCGGGGTCAAAGGCGTCGTGGCTCTCGGAATAACGCTGGTCTACGACACGCTGCTTGCCAGTTCGCTCGATGAAGTTGCGAGTGGATATGGGTTGATCGCCGAGGCGGTAAGCTATCCCGACGATTTCTCCTCCGTATCCTACCGGCTGCGTCCGCAAGCCAAGTGGCATGATGGCAGTCCGCTGACCACCGACGACGTCATCTTTTCCTTCAACGCCTGGAAGAAATACAGCCCGCAGCTCGCCGCCTATTATCGCCACGTCACCAAGGTCGAGAAAAGCGGCGACCGCGAACTGACATTCAGTTTCGACAGTCCCGGCAACCGCGAACTGCCGCAAATTGTCGGCGAACTCATCATTCTGCCGAAGCTGTGGTGGGAAGGCACCGACAAAAACGGCAAGAAGCGCGACGTCGGGGCAACGACGCTCGAGCCGCCGCTCGGCAGCGGTCCCTACCGCATCAAAAGTTTCTCACCCGGCCGCGAAGTGATCTACGAGCGCGTCAAGGACTATTGGGCTCGCGATATCAATGTCCGGGTCGGGCGCGATAATTTCGACGAACTGCGGTTCGAGTATTTCCGCGACGCCACCGTCGCGCTCGAAGCTTTCAAGGCCGATACGGTTGATTGGCGGATCGAGAACAGCGCCAAGAACTGGGCCACCGCCTACGATTTCCCGGCCGTTAACGAGAAGCGCGTCGTTCTCGAAAAATTTCCCGAAAACAGCGTCGGCGTCATGCAGGCTTTTGCCTTCAATACTCGCCGCGACAAATTCAAGGACCCGCGGGTACGGCTGGCGTTCAACTACGCGTTCGATTTCGACGAAATGAACAAACAAATGTTCTTCGGCCAGTACACGCGGATCGCCAGTTATTTCCAGGGCACCGAGCTCGCATCAAGCGGACTGGCCGCCGGCCGCGAACTGGAAATTCTCCAGACCGTGCGCGACAAGGTGCCGCCCGAGGTCTTCACCACGCCCTACACCAATCCGGCCGGCGGCAATCCGCAGGCCGTGCGCGATAATCTCCGCGAGGCCGTGCGCCTGCTGCACGAGGCCGGCTACGAGATTCGCAACCAGCAACTGGTCGACAGCAAGACCGGCCAACCCTACGCGGTCGAGTTTCTCACCGAAGAGCCGGCGTTCGAGCGTGTCTTCCTGTTCTACAAGCCCGCGCTGGCGCGCCTCGGCATGACGGTGACGGTGCGCGTCATCGACGATGCGCAATACGAGAACCGGCTGCGCAATTTCGATTTTGACATCGTCACCCAGAGCTGGGGCGAATCGCTGTCGCCAGGCAACGAGCAGCGCGGCTACTGGGGCTCGCAAGCCGCCGACGAAGCCGGGTTCGTTCAACCTGATCGGCATCAAGAACCCGGCGGTCGACGCGCTCATCAACCAGGTGATCTTCGCCAAGAGCCGCCCCGATCTGGTCGCCGCCACCAGGGCGCTCGATCGCGTGTTGTTGTGGAATCACTACGTCGTACCGCAATGGACGTACCCCTACGTCCGCACCGCCCGCTGGGACAGGTTCGGCCACCCCGATCCGATGCCGAAATACGGCATGGATGCTTTTCCGACGATATGGTGGTGGGATGCCGCAAAGGCGGCAAAGACGGGCTCCAAGTCGTGATTCGCCGCGCCCCGCTGATCCAGGCTCGATTACCCGATGCTTAAATTAACGCGCCGGCGCATTCTCGAAGCGGCTGCCGGTGCTGCCATGGCGGGCGTCACGCCCGATGCGATTTCAACTGCGAGCGCGGCCGATGCGATCGAGTCGCACGGACTGTCGGCCTTCGGCGATCTCGCCTACCCGGCCGACTTTCAGCACTTCAACTATGTCGATCCCAATGCGCCGAAGGGCGGCGTGTTTTCTCAGATCGGGCCGAACCAGCTTTATAATCAGAACTTTCTCACCTTCAATTCGCTGAACAGCTTCATTCTCAAGGGCGACGCCGCGCAGGGCATGGAGTTGACCTTTGCCTCGCTGCTCGCGCCTTCAGGCGACGAACCGGATGCGATGTATGGGCTCGCTGCCGCCAGGGTGCGACGCTCGGCGGACGGCCAGACCTATACGTTTTTCATCCGGCCGGAGGCCAAATTCCACGACGGTTCGCCGCTGACCGCGCACGATGTCGCGTACTCGCTCACCACCCTGAAAGAGCAAGGCCATCCGCTCATCACCCAACTGCTGCGCGACATGCTCGGCGCCAAAGCGGACGACGACCGCAACGTCACCGTGACGTTTGCGCCGAAGCGCGCACGCGACGTGCCGCTGTTCGTCGCCGGACTGCCGATTTTTTCCCGCGCCTATTACACGAAGAAGAAATTCGACGAATCGACACTCGATCCGCCGCTCGGTTCCGGCGCCTACAAGGTCGGCCGTTTCGATGCCGGCCGCTACATCGAATATGACCGCGTCAAGGACTGGTGGGGCGCCGATCTGCCGGTGTCTCGCGGCCAGAACAATTTCGACACTTTGCGCTTCGAATATTACCGCGACCGCGAAGTCGGCTTCGAAGGCTTTACCGCCAAATCCTATCTGTTTCGCGAGGAGTTCACGTCGCGGACGTGGAAAACGCGCTACAGTTTTCCGGCGGCCCGCGACGGCCGCGTCAAACTCGACACCATACCGGACGACACGCCGTCCGGCGCGCAGGGCTGGTTCATCAACACGCGGCGCAAGAAATTCGCCGATAAGCGGTTGCGCGAGGCGCTCAATAACGCCTTCGACTTCGAGTGGACCAACAAGACCATCATGTACGGCTGCTACGATCGCACCGTCTCGGTATTTCAGAATTCCAACATGATGGCGAAAGGCAAGCCGAGCGCCGAGGAGCTGAAGCTGCTCGAGCCGTTTCGCGGCCGCGTCGCCGACGACGTGTTCGGTGAGCCCTACGTTCCGCCGGTCACCGACGCTTCCGGCAACGATCGCACGATCCTGCGCAAGGCCGCCGAATTGCTCTGCGTCAGCCGGCTGTCCCATCAAGGACGGCAAACGCGTGCTGCCGAGTGGCGAGCCTGTCACCATCGAGTTTCTGCTCAACGAGCCGACATTCGAGCCGCATCATCTGGCGCTGATCAAGAATCTCGCCATCCTGGGTATTGCCGCCAACATCCGCCTCGTCGATCCGGTGCAATACCGCGCCCGCCTCGATGATTTCGATTTCGATATCACGACCGAGCGGATGAGTTTCTCCGCGACCCCGGGCGATTCGCTGCGCTCGTACTTTTCGTCGCAGGCAGCGGCGCTCAAGGGCTCGAACAATCTCGCCGGCATCGCCGATCCGGTGGTCGACGCCTTGATCGAGGCCGTCATCGCCGCCGACAGCCGCCCGGCGCTGGTGACCGCCTGCCGGGCCCTCGACCGTGTCATTCGGGCCGGTCACTATTGGATCCCGCAGTGGTACAAAGCGACGCACTGGATCGCCTATTGGGACATTTTCGGCCGCCCGCCGGCGCAACCCCGATATTTCCGGGGCATCCCGGATACCTGGTGGTATGACGCCGCCAAGGCCGCGAAACTCGAGCAAAAGGGCTAGCGCGAGCGGCATCGCCGGGCTTGTTCCGGGGATTTGCGTCTTTATCTTGCCGCTATGCCATAAGACCCAAAGACCCGGCGCGCGACCCGGAACAACAGATACGCAGATCGACCGCCCAGCATGAGCGCCTACATCGTCCGCCGCCTCCTGTTCATGATCCCGACGATCATCGGCATCATGCTGGTGTCATTCGTGGTCGTGCAGTTCGCGCCGGGCGGTCCGGTGGAACGCGTCATCGCGCAGCTTTCCGGCCTCGACACCGGCGCGAGCTCTCGCGTCTCGGGTTCCTCCGGCGGCGACTTTGCGGGACGCGCCGGTCTTCCGGGCAACGCCCAGGGCGGTGTCAATTCAAAGTATCGAGGCGCGCAGGGACTCGATCCGGCTTTCATCAAGAGCCTGGAAAAGCAGTTCGGCTTCGACAAGCCCGCCTACGAGCGCTTCTTCATCATGATGTGGAACTATGCGCGCTTCGATTTCGGCAAGAGCTATTTCCGCGACGTGAGCGTCATCGACCTGATCGGCGAGAAACTGCCGGTCTCGATCTCGCTCGGCATCTGGATGACGCTATTGAGCTATCTGATCTCGATCCCGCTCGGCATCCGCAAAGCCGTCAAGGACGGCACGCAGTTCGACATGTGGACGTCGAGCGTGATCATCGTCGGTTACGCCATCCCGGGCTTTCTGTTCGCGATCCTGCTCATCATTCTGTTTGCCGGCGGCTCGTTCTGGCAGATCTTTCCGCTGCGCGGACTGACCTCGGATGGCTGGTCGCAATTTCCCTGGTGGGAAAAAATCCTCGACTATTTCTGGCACCTGACGCTGCCGATCATTTCCATGGGGTTAGCGGCGTTCGCCACCATGACGCTGCTCACCAAGAACTGCTTTCTTGAAGAGCTGCGCAAGCAATACGTGCTGACGGCGCGCGCCAAGGGCTGCTCGCAGCGGCAGGTGCTCTATGGCCATATTTTTCGCAACGCCATGCTGCTGGTCATCGCCGGCTTCCCCAGCGCCTTCGTCAGCGCGTTCTTCGCCGGGTCGCTGCTGATCGAGACGATCTTTTCCTTGAACGGCCTCGGACTCCTGAGCTTCGAAAGCGTGCTTAACCGCGACTACCCGGTGGTGTTCGCCAACATCTACATATTTGCGCTCATCGGCCTCGTGGTGACGCTGATTTCCGATCTGACCTACACGCTGATCGATCCGCGCATCGACTTCGAGACGCGGGAGGTGTGAGGTGGACGTCCGCACGCCACCTGAACCGTCCGTTACCCCCTCGGTCGAGGCGCGCACCGCACCGCCCGATCTGACGCCCGCCATCGAGCCGACCGGCCCGATCATCGCGGCCGCCCCCGCGGGACGCTATGCGCTGTCGCCGATCAACGCGCGGCGATGGCGCAATTTCAAAACCAACCGGCGCGGCTACTGGTCGCTGTGGGTTTTCCTCGTCCTGTTCGTGGTTTCGGTGTTTGCCGAATTCATCGCCAACGACAAGCCGATCTACATTCACGTCGACGGCAAGAGCTACTTTCCGGTATTTGTCACCTATCCCGACACGGATTTCGGCGATGTGTTCGGCACCGCCGCGGACTATCTCGATCCGCATTTGCAGACTTATCTCGCCGAGCACCACGCCTTCGCGGTGTGGCCGCCGATTCCGTTTTCCTACAACACCATCGTCAGCCGCCCACCGTCGCCATTTCCATCCAAGCCGACGTGGCTCCTGAGCAAGCAGGATTGCGAATTCGCCGCCAAGAACGGCTACGGCAAATGCGGCACCCTGCAATACAACTGGCTCGGCACGGACGACGTCGGCCGCGACGTGCTGGCGCGCCTGATCTACGGCTTCCGCATCTCGGTGCTGTTCGGGCTCATTCTGACAATCGTGTCGTCGGTCATCGGCGTGGCCGCGGGTGCCGTGCAGGGCTATTTCGGCGGCTGGACCGACCTGTTGTTCCAGCGCTTCATCGAAATCTGGACCTCGGTGCCGGAGCTTTATCTTCTGCTGATCATCTCCTCGGTGCTGGTTCCGGGTTTCTTCGTGCTGCTCGGCATCCTGCTCTTGTTCTCCTGGACGCGGCTCGTCGGCCTGGTGCGCGCGGAGTTTCTGCGCGGACGCAATTTCGAATACATTCTGGCGGCGCGCGCGCTTGGCGTGTCGAACTCGGTCATCATGTTCCGGCATCTGTTGCCGAACGCCATGGTGGCGACGCTCACATTCCTGCCATTCATCATGTCGTCATCCGTGATGACGCTGACCGCGCTCGACTTCCTCGGTTTCGGCCTGCCCCCCGGCTCGCCTTCGCTCGGCGAATTGCTGTCGCAGGGCAAGGCCAACGTACAGGCGCCGTGGCTCGGCCTCACCGGCTTCTTCGCCGTCGCCATCATGCTGTCGCTCCTGATCTTCATCGGCGAAGCGGTGCGCGACGCGTTCGATCCGCGAAAGACGTTCAGATGACCGTGTGCTATAGTGCCGGATGAGGAGCAGAGATATGAACAAAATCATTCGCGAGCATTATCCGGCTGCGCAATTGCCCGAAGACCTGCGGCCAAACGAGGACCCGAATGCGCGGGTCACGGTCATCATCGAAGAGGAGGAGCAACGTCCCGAGCATGTGCTCTCACTTGAGGAGATTTGGGAGATGCGGGAGCGTCCCTTCCGAACGAAGGAGGAAATAGACTCCGAGATACGTCGTCAGCGAGACGAGTGGGATGAGTGAACCTGCAAGTACACGGCGTATCTACGTCGATGCCAATCCGTTTATTTACTTCATAGAGGGCCAGGAGGCACTCGCCGACAATCTCAGGCCATTCTTTGAAACGCTGAAGCGCGAACCGGGACTTGCAGCCACCAGCGAACTGACTTTGGCGGAAGTCCTGCCCAAAGCGAGGCCGACCGCTCGGCAAAGCTATCTCAGCCTGATTGTTTGGAGCCGTTTATTTGACCTTCAACCCGTGACTCGCACGATATTGCTCGACACCGCCGATTATCGCCGGGCCGCGACGCGCACTTTGGCGGACGGGCGAAGCGTCATGCCAAGCCTGCCCGACGCAATTCATGTCGTGACGGCCATTCAAAACCGGTGCCACGCGATACTCTCCGCGGACAGCGGTTTGAAAGCACCGGAAGGAATCACGATCTACCGGCCGAATAAAGCAGGCATTGAGGCCCTTTTGCGGACAATCGCATGACTGCTGCCCCCCTCCTCTCCGTGCGCGATCTGTCCGTCGCGTTCCGCCACGGCGGCCGCGAGACGCTGGCCGTGGATCGCGTCTCGTTCGACATCGGCAAAGGCGAGACCATGGCGCTGGTCGGTGAATCCGGCTCAGGCAAGTCGGTAACCGCGCTGTCGATCCTCAAGCTCCTGCCCTACCCAGCGGCGCGGCATCCTATCCGGCAGTATCGCCTTCAAGGGTCGCGATCTTCTGCCGCTTAACGAGCGCGACATGCAACGCGTGCGCGGCGACGATATCACCATCATCTTCCAGGAACCGCTGTCCTCGCTCAACCCGCTGCACACGATCGAAAAGCAGATCGGCGAAATCCTGCTGCTGCATCGCGGACTGACCGGCGCGGCGGCGCGGGCGCGGACTCTCGAAGTGCTCGGCCAAGTCGGCATTCCCGACCCGGAGAGCCGGCTCAAGAGCTATCCGCACCAGCTTTCCGGCGGCCAGCGCCAGCGGGTCATGATCGCCATGGCGCTCGCCAACGAACCCGATCTGTTGATCGCCGACGAGCCGACCACGGCGCTTGACGTCACCATCCAGGCGCAGATCCTCGCTTTGCTTGCCGACATCCAAAAGCGGCTCGGCATGTCGCTGCTCTTCATCACCCACGACCTCGGCATCGTGCGCAAGATCGCCACCAGGGTCTGCGTCATGAAGGAGGGCCGCATTGTCGAGCAAGGCGACGTCGAACGGGTGTTCGCGGCGCCCGCCCATCCCTACACCCGCGCGCTGCTAGCCGCCGAGCCAAAGCCCGATCCGGCGTCGCCGCATCCGGACGCACCGCTGCTCCTTGAAGCTAACGATCTCAAAGTCTGGTTCCCGATCAGACGCGGCGTAATGCGCAAGACGGTCGGCTACATCAAGGCGGTCGACGGCGTGAGTATCGCGCTGCGCAAGGGCGAGACGCTCGGCGTCGTCGGCGAATCCGGCTCGGGCAAGACCACACTCGGGCTAGCGCTGCTGCGGCTCATCTCCTCCGACGGGCCGATCGTGTTCATGGGCAACAACCTCCAAGGCCTGCGTTTCAAACAGATGCGGCCGTTCCGCCGCGATATGCAGATCGTGTTTCAGGACCCCTACGGGTCGCTGTCGCCGCGGCTGTCGGTGGCGGAGATCATCAAGGAGGGCCTGAAGGTCCACAATCCCAACATGCCGGAGCACGAGTGCGACGAGCGCGTCAGCCGCGCCCTTAGCGACGTCGGGCTCGACCCGGATACGCGCTTCCGCTTTCCCCACGAATTCTCCGGCGGGCAGCGGCAACGGATCGCGGTGGCGCGCGCCATCGTGCTCGAGCCGACTTTCGTGGTGCTCGACGAACCGACCAGCGCGCTCGACATGCTGATCCAGTCGCAGATGGTCGATCTGTTCTGCGACCTGCAAAAGCGGCGCAATCTGACCTACCTGTTCATCTCGCACGACCTGCGCGTGGTCGCGGCGCTGGCGAGTCGGCTCATCGTGATGCGCGCCGGCAAGGTCGTAGAGTTGGGCGACGCCGCAACGCTGTTCCGCAATCCGCAGACCGACTATACACGGGCGCTGTTCGCGGCCGCGTTCAATCTGGACACCGCGCCCACGGGTATTGTCGCACAATGAGCATCCGCCGCTATTTCGAAATCGCGATTGTCACTGCCGCGCTCGGGATCCTGATGGTCGGCGCCGGCATCCGCGCAGGATCGCGATCGGGCCATGCGCTATGTTTCGCAATTTCCGCTGATCGGCGATGACGGCGGGGTCGTGCCCAACCACGCGGTCAAGTTGCCCGGCCCGATCGAGAAAATGCCAGGCGTGGTGACGGCCGCCAATCCGGACGGCAAGACGACGCTCGTCGAGTTCTACGACTTGAATTGTCCGTTCTGCCGCATCGCGTCCCTCGACATCGAAGACATGGTGAGCACGGACGGGGATCTGAAACTCGTGCTGGTCCCCTATCCGGTTCTCGGCCCGGCGTCGGTCGCGGCGAGCCAGGTCGAGCTGGCGCTGGCGCAGCTCGCCACGCCGCAGCAATTTTACGCCTATCACCACAAGGTCTACGCGCAGCGCGGCACGATCACCGGGCTGCGTGCCTTGCAATTGGCGCGGGAGGCCGGCTTCGACGGCCGGAGGATCGACACCATTTCGCAAAGCGGCGACGTCGCGCAAACCATCAAGGCTCATCTGGCGCTCGGTAGATCGCTCGGCATCTCTGCGACACCGGGATTTATCATCGGCGGCGTGGCTGTGCTCGGCTATCCGGGGCGGCACACACTAGAGGCGATGATCGACGCCGTGCGGTCATGCGGGAAGGTCACGTGCGAAAGCACGTCATCACACAGCCAATAAGCGCATTCGCGGATCGCTTATCTCGAATTTGGTGATTCGAGGGCGAATTCGCGCCTTATTGAGCTATGCGCTTTGTGAAACGCCAACAGATTTCGGCGCACGCGCGCGGAACCGCCCCGTTCCCGGCGAGTTGAGACCGGCAGTTCGATCCGGCTGTCTCACCGGCATTGTCACATGGAATTCAGATTCGACCCGAAAGAGCGTCGGCTGCACATCCGGACTTTTGTTCCGGCCGGGCAAGACGCGCCTGTTTTCGTCGCCGATGATCTGTTCCAGTTCGGCGTCGAGGAAGAATATTTCCTGTCGGATGCAAAGACTCTGCAGACGCCCAGGGAAACGCCCGAAGCGCTGTTCGAAACCGCAAACAAAACCGCCAACATCTATTCCACCGGTCGAATCGGCCGCGAGTTCCTACAGGCTCAGATCGAGGTTGCGACCGAGCCGCATTGCAGCGCCGAACAAGCGCGGCGGGAGTTGCTGCGCCTGCGAAGGAACGCCGCGGCAGCGGCGGCGGAACACGGTCTCGCTATTCTGGCATGCGGCACGCATCCGTTGGCGATCTGGCGAGATGCCGTTCAAAGTCCCAAAGGTCGTTATTCGCAAGTGATGGACCTGCTGCAGATGATCGGGCAGCGCAATATGCTGTGCGGTATGCATGTGCATGTCGAATTTCCCGATCCAATGCGGCGCGTCGACGTCATGACGCGCATGCTGCCCTACGTGCCGCTGTTCATCGCGCTGTCGACGTCATCGCCGTTCTGGCAGGGCTGCGTGACCGGACTTAAGGGCTATCGCCTCGCCGCCTACGACGAACTGCCGCGCACCGGCTTGCCGGAACTGTTCCACAGCAATGCCGAGTACGACGCCTACGTTGACGCCATGGTGACCTCCGGGGCGATGCCAGACGCGAGCCACCTGTGGTGGACCGTCCGCGTTTCCCAGAAATATCCAACCCTGGAATTGCGCGCGGCGGACTGCTGTACGAGTATCGACGACACGATCGCGATCGCGTCGCTCTATCGCGCGCTGGTCCGCTACCTGTTCACTCATCCCGACCACAACGCGGGCATCGACGTAGTCGACCGCTCGATCGCCGTCGAAAACAAATGGCGCGCGCAGCGTTACGGCGCGCAGGGCAGTTTCGTGACCCGCACCGGCGCGCAGCCAGTTGCCGAAATGCTCGACCGCCTGGTGGAACTTTTGGCCGCCGACGCGGATGCCCTCGGCTGCTGGAACGAGCTTGACCGCTGCCGTACAATTGTCGCCGAAGGCACCTCGGCCGATGCCCAATTGCGGATTTTTACCGAAAATGAACACGATGGTGCGGAGATTGCCCTGCACAGGGTGGCGCAATGGCTTAAAGACGCCACTTTGGTGGCCTGATTGATGGCCTTGGATGTAAGGCTAAATGGATGTGCCGCTGGATCGCCTACCGCGGGGAAACGACCGCGCTCGAACATTATGTGACCTCGCCGTCGCATTCGCTGGTGACCCAGAGCATCGCGGCGCTCGAATCGACGGCAAGCGTCAATGGCGACGGTTTTGGCCTTGGCTGGTACGGCGCCCACCCTGAGCCCGGCCTGTACCGTGAAATCCGCCCGGCCTGGTCGGATGAGAACCTGCGCTATCTGTGCCGGCACTTGCAGTCGCACCTGTTCTTCGCGCACGTCCGCGCCGCGACCGGCACCCCGATCACCCGGCCGAATTGCCATCCCTTCGCCTGCGCCAAGTGGCTGTTCATGCACAACGGCTTCATCGGCAACTGGGCAAGGCTCCGCCGCCAGGTCGAAGCGCTGATTCCTGACTCGCTTTATCCCGCGCGGGTCGGCACGACCGACTCGGAGGCGATTTTCCTTTCCATCATGGGGGCTGGAATTGACGATCCGGTTGCCGCGACCGAAACCACGCTGGCGCGGCTTGCCGATCTGGTCGGGCCGGATCGCATGCGCTTCACCGCCGCGCTTGCCAACGGCAAGGACCTGTACGCTTTCCGCTACGCGGTGAACGATCGCGCCAATACGCTCTACTATCGGGAATCCGAGCAAGGCATCGTCGTCGTCTCCGAGCCGCTCGACAAGAACCACGGCAACTGGACGCCGGTGCCCGAAAGCCATGTGCTGGTCGCAAAGGCCGGCGAGCCGACGCGCATCGTGCCGTTTCTCTATCAGCAGCGCGAGGCGGCGGAGTAGCGCCGTCCGACTGGACGCCCGGCAGTAGAAGGATCACGATGCCCCCAAAACATTGGGGGGATCATGATGAAGCGCCTTCTTCGGGCTGCTGTTTGGCGCATGCTTTATTGCATCGCCCGCGCTCGCACCGCCAGCACAGGCCGAACCAATCAAAATCGTCGTGCCGTTCGCGGCCGGCGGGCCGGTCGATCAGCTTGCCCGCGTGCTCGCCAACGGGCTCGGCCCGAAGCTCGGCGAGGATGTCATTGTCGATGACCGCGGCGGCGCCGGCGGCGCCATCGCCTGCGAATTCGTGGCGCGCGCCAATCCCGACGGCAAGACCGTGCTGCTGGCAAGTCTCGGCGCCTTCGTCATTGGCCCGATGCTCAAACCGCCGGCGAACTATGATCCGGTTAAATCGTTCGAGCCGGTGATGCTGGTCGGTTCGGTGCCGTCGCTGATCGTGGTCAATCCGAAATCGGGGATCGCCACGCTCGCGGATCTAGTCGCCAAGGCCAAGCAGCAACAATTGAGCTACGGCTCGGCCGGTCCCGGCACCACCATGAACATCGCGCTCGAAATGCTCAACAAGGCGGCGGGCATCAAGATCACGCATGTGCCCTATCGCGGCGCCGCGCCGGCCATCACTGATCTCCTCGGCGGCCATATCGACACGCTGAACGCCGATCTGCCGGTGCTGCTGCCGATGGTGAAAGCCGGCAAGGTTAGGGCTCTGGCGGTGTTCTCGCCGGAGCGCACGCCGCTGTTGCCGGAGCTGCCGACGACCAAAGAACTCGGCTACCCGGGCATGATCATGGAAAACTGGTACGGCCTGCTGCTGCCTGCCGGCACGCCGAAGGACGTGCGCGACCGGCTCGAAAAGGCGGCTTTCGCGGTGATTGCAACGCCGGCCGTGAAGGCCAGGTTCGCCACCGACGGCACTCACGGTGCGCTCGACCACGATGCCTTCGCGGCCACGCTGAAAAAGCAATTCGCCGAGTGGCCGGGACGGATCAGGACGTTAGGTATCAGCGCCGAGTAATTTGCGCGCCGTATGCCGCGCTGCAGCAGGGCAGTTTGGTGTCCACTGTCGGACAGATGTTAGCAACCGTTTACCTAACAGCACGGTTTTTCGTGATCCGCTATCTGATAATGACAATGTTGTCTTAGAGTGGAGCCACCTTTTGTAGGAGCCCAAGGTGAAGCCCATGAGAAAGCTCCTTTTTCCAGCCATTGCAGCCGCGTTCGCTGCGACGACATTGACAACCGCCGCCATCGCCGACCCGCTTTGGAGCTGGGGAGACGACCAGTGGAACCATGACGGTTGGAGCTATCGCGACCGGGACTACCGCCCTTCGGGTTACGGTGGATTGGGCTACTCCGGTTGGGAGCATGGTGGCTGGGGCGCGGTCGGTGTCATCGCGCCTTACGCTTACGCCCCCGTCTCCCGCTATCGCTCTGCCGATCCCGGGTACGATCCGTATGCCGCGTATCCGGCCAATTTCGGATACCACTTCGGCTTTTGGGGTGTCTGCGGCTGCTAATGAGAGACAGCCCACGGCGGCCAATCAATAAAACTAAGAGCGAGCGCTTCATCGGTCACCGCACGTTTGCGCGACCGCCAGAGCCCTATTTTCTCAGACAGCCGTAACCTCATCTAATCGCTCCGCGCCGTCATGCCGCCGTCGACCACGATTTCGGTGCCGGTGATGAAGCGCGCTTCGTCGGAGGCGAGAAACAGCACCGCGGCGGCGGTATCGCGGCCGTCGCCCGCAAAGCCGAGCGGGATCCGGGCGATGCGCGATTTGAGCAAGGCGTCGACATCGCCGCCGGTTCGCTGCTTGGCAAGGCGCACTTCCACCATCGGGGTGTGCATCTGGCCGGGAATCACCGTGTTCACGCGGATGCCATGCTTGGCGTATTGCACCGCCGTGACCCGCGAAAACTGAATCACCGCGGCCTTCGACGACGCATAGCCGATCTGCGGCGAACCCGAATAGCTGATGCCGGACGTGGACGCGGTGTTGACGATGGCGCCACCGCCCTGCTCGATCATGACCGGAATGACGTGGCGGCAGGTGAGGAACACGGTTTTCAGATTGTATTGGATCTGACGATCGAACGTCTCCTCCGCCATCTCGGCGACACCGCCCGCCGCCGACCCGCCGACATTGTTGACCAGAATATCGATGCGGCCGAATTTTTTTCGGCAGGCCTCGACCATCGCCCGAACCTGTGCGTCGTCGGTCACGTCGCAGACGTGGGTGACAATCTCGCTGTCGTTGCCGACGCGCGCGACCGTCTCCGTCATCGACTCGGCATCCCTGTCGACGGCAAACACCTTGGCGCCTTCGCGCGCGAACAGCACCGCGGATGCGCGGCCGTTGCCCCAACCGGGGCCCACACAGCCCGCGCCGCTGATCAGCGCGACTTTTCCTGCAACACGCCCGGACACGTTGTTCTCCCCCCAAGATAAATCGGCCGTCCGGATCGAAGGCCGGTTTCATGCCGCCGTCAACCTACGGGACCTTATTTGCGACCAAGCGCCTCTTTGACCCGCGCGATGACTTGCTTCGGGGCGCTGGCGCTGTCCTTGAGCAGCGCGTCGACTTCAGCGCCCGTCACCAGCGAGATATCGATCCGCGTGCGTTTGGCATCGGCCAGAAATGCCGGATCGCGCAACGTCGACGCGAAGGCCGAGCGCAGCGCGGCGGCGCGGTCGGCCGGCAAATCCGGCGGAGCGAAGAATGGCCGACCCATGATTTCGCGCGCCAGGAGAAATGTCAGCGCCGCCTTGTCGGTCGGATCGGTCACGAGATTGCGGAGGCTTGGAACGGCCGGAGCCTCCGCAATCGGATCAACGCCGGTGTGGAACAGCAGGTTGACCTTGCTGTTGCGGATCCAGTCCGGATGCGCCGCCGTGATCGAGCTCCACGACCAGTATGCCAGGCCGTCGAGTTCGCCGCGTTCCATCGCCAGCGCCGCAATCGGGGTGTCGCGGTAGCCTTCGATGATCTTGAATTTGGTCCCGGCGAGGCGGTTGAAGGCAAGCGGCAGGATTTCGGAGTCGGCACCGGCGCCGGTGCCGGGCACGAGAAGCTGGTGCTGCTGCAGATCGGCAAACGTTTTGATCTTCGAGGTATGCCACGACATCGCCAGGCTGACGTCGCGGTTCATGCTGCCGAGCCAGGTGAATTTGAGCGGGTCGATGCTGACTTCGTTCTCGCCGAGCATGGGTTCGAACGGCAGGCCGCGCCCGACCGTGCCGACCACGGTGCCGTCTTTGGGCGCGATCCGGTAGATGTACTGCTCGACCTTCAGCCCGCCCGCACCCAGCATATTCTGCACAATGACGACCGGCTTGCCGGGAATGTGGTCGCCGAAATGCCGGGCCAGGACGCGCGCATAGATGTCGTAGGTCGAACCGGGGCCGCTAAAGACCAGCATGATCAATTGACGGCCCTTGTAGAACTGCTCCACCGTTTGCGCCGCGGCGACATTGACACTGGCGGCAATCAGCAAAGTTGCAGCGGCGATTGCCCTCGCGCACACGGCAAGTCTTTGCATGGTCGTCTCCCGGTAACGGCTCGGCACTACAGCGAAATTCCCTCCGACGCGCAATGACCGGCGGTACGCGAGCACGCGCGCACCGCCTTTCCCCGGCCGTCGCCTTGATCCGCATACGCTCCCGGCGCACACTTTGGCCAAAGGGAGGAAGCGCATGAGTATCGCCGAACTGCAGCCCGCGGCTGCGTCGAAATCCATTCCGTCTGCCGACGAGCTTGTCGAGCGCGCCCGGAAGCTGGCGCCGAAACTGCGCGAACGCGCGGTGCGGGCGGAGCACGACCGCAACATTCCGCAGGAACTCGGTTGATGAATTCATCGATGCCGGACTGATCTACACGTTGCAGCCGAAGCGCTGGGGCGGCTACGAGCACGACCACGAAGTCGCGTTCGACATCGCGGTCGAACTCGGCAAGTCGACCTGCGGCTCCTCGGCGTGGTGTCTCAATTATCTCGCCGACCACGCCTGCATGCTGGCGCTGTTTCCCGAAGAGTCGCAGCACGACGTCTGGAGTTGCGACACGGCGGCCTGCATTGCCACCTCCGCCGCACCAACCGGCAAGGTGACGGTGGTGCCGGGCGGCTACCGGCTCAACGGCCGCTGGTCGTGGTGCTCGGGCCTGCGCCACTCACAATGGATCATGATTGGCGGCCTCGCCTTTCGCGCCGGCGAAGAGCACCCCGACATGCGGCTTTATCTGGTGCCGGTGTCGGAGCTCACGCAGGACGACACCTGGTATTGTGCCGGTTTGCGCGCCAGCGGCTCGAATACCGTCGTGCTCGACGATGTATTTGTCCCGGAGCACCGCAGCGTGTCGTTTTCGACCCTGCGCGAGGGCAATTCGGCGGGCGCGCAGGTCAACACCAATCCGATCTACCGTGCCCCGTTCATCGCCGTGCACAGCTATGCGCTGCTTGCGCCGGTGCTGGGGCTGGCGCGCGGCGGCTACGCTGATTTCACCACATGGACCCGCCAGCGCTATCTGACCTATACGCAGCTCAACATCGCCCAGCATGTGCCGGTGCAGATCCGCATCGCCGAGATCGCAGCCCAGATCGATGCGGCGGAGCTGTTGGCGCGCCGCGCGTTCAAGCTGGCGCGGGCGGACTATGCCGGCATGTCACTTGAGACCCGCACCCTGCTGCGCCGCGATTTCACCTACGCGGTGCGGATGTTGCGCGAGACGATGGATGATCTGGTCAAAATCTCCGGCTCAAGCGGGCTGATGGACGACAATTCGATTCAGCGCTGCTGGCGCGACGCGCATGCCATTTCTTCGCACGTAGTGATGAACTGGGACGTGCCGGCGGAGAATTTCGGCCGGATGGAATTCGGCCAGCCGCTCAATCCGGCCTATCCGATGTTTTAGCCCGCGGCTCGCAATTGAGAACGGGCGCTTCGCGCCCGACACTGAAATCGGATTGCACGTTGTTTCGCCTCGCAGGCGCACCGGCATCGCCCGTTCAGTTCGCCATATCACAAGTCACTCCAAAATACTCGCCAAGGTTGCATTCCAGACAAATCCTGCTATTCTATATGCGTGGCACGTTTGAAACGTTGCAGGACATCAAGCCGATGGCCCTAAGCGTCGAGCCTATTACAGACGAAACATTTCAGACGATTGCATCGATGCTTGCCGAGTGGGGCGCATCGCACCCCAGCCCCGATTTGCCAATACTCATGACCTTGGACGGTAGCGAGTTGACGCCTCGCGACATCAGCGAGGCTATGCACAACTGGGAACTTCCCGCAGCCCAAATCGTCCGCACTCTGTTCAGCGCGGCACTCCATTTCGAGCAAACCGAGGCGATACCGGGCGAGGCAGAATCGCTCGAAGACATGCTTGCGGTGTTCCAGCGCGAGATCGACCAATTTCGGCCCCGGGAATTGACTCGATGACGATCCTGTTCGTACGTCCAGCCGATGATAGTGCCGCAATTTATGCGGCGACCTGCGGCCATCAGTTCCGTCAGCTTGCTGCGTCCTACGCAACGACAGACCTTTCCGGCGCACAGGTGACACGCGCAAAGCTTGACCAAGAAATTGGAAACCACAAGCATCTCTTTTGGTTCGGGCATGGCGAAGAGGCCGCACTAATCGCCTCTGGCTCGGCAATGGTCGACGGCCAGAACCTTCCTGGTTTAGCGGGCGGCGTGGTTATCGCCATTGCCTGCCATTCGGCGGTTACGCTTGGTCAGATCGCGAATTCGGGCAGCGGCGTCGCGGCCTTTCTGGGGTTCGACGACAAGTTTGTGTTCCCCACGAACGGGGAAGTGGCGATGTCACTCTGCTTACGGCACGGCCTGTCTTGTGTCCTAACTCACGGCCACGACATTGGCTGCGCAACTTCGGCGCTGAAGCAAGCATTCAAGGACCTTCGCAACGAGTACCGAAATCAGGAAAAAGCAGGGCAATTGAGCGGAAGTGACGCGCTTTTCGGTCGAGCTTGTGCCGCCAACCATTTTCTCAGCCTGCAACTCGTTGGAGATCAGACGACCACGCTGTAGTGCGACCTAAGGGGAAGGAGCGCTTCAAATGGCAGTCATCACGCACGGGGCAATTGCGGACTTTTCTATTTCGATCGAGGAAAAGGAGGGACTGAGAGTCCAAAGCCTGTCGGACGCAGGCATCCAAGCAAAGGAGCGGACTGCGCGCTTCGCAATTAGCTCGGACAGACGCGGAGTCGCGTTAGGCGTGCTGGCAATGGGCGAAGGGTTTCCTGGATTTATCGGTCGCCTCTTCAACTTAGAGACCGAGTTCTATTTTCTCGCTTGGACTTGGGATATGAAAGGAGTCAATCTCTATCCGGGCGAAAGCGTCGATGCGCGAACCTGCCTGATACCGCTTCGTCCGAACAAACGAGAGCGCCGCTTTATTGGCGAGGGAGCAATCTTGTTTCCGCCCCAGACAGTTACTGCGGGGATCGCAGTCCGTATTCAGGTCTGGGAATCCAAGCAGGGCCTGCGAAACTTCGGACAGTTGATGAAGAAAGTTGGAGACATCGTTTCGAAAAGTGAACTTTCCGGAATTCTCGCGATGGTGGCGGCTGGCGCGACGGGGGGAGCATTGGTAACGGTTCAAATGGCGGAGAAGGCGGCTGCCATGCTTGCTCAGGAAATTGGCGGCACCCTTGCTGAAACATCTGACCGGTTTGTGGACTATTTTGAAGGCTACTTCTCGGCGGCCCAGCCTTGGGCCACAGGTAGCGATACCTATACCGGCAAAGGCAGCGATATCACGCTGAATAGAATTATCTAGCTAAGCCTCAATAAACATTCTCCTCAACGCGGCGCCAGTTTCACGCTGCAGGCTTGCACACGCTATTGCCGCCCGCTTCCATAAGCGGACTTCTTTGCCGAAGGCCCGTTTTTCAGGGCAGCGGCGTTAGATCCTATCATCATACTTAAGCACTTCACTGCCACCGCCACACGCCGTACGCGTGGCCGTTCGCCATCTGCGGCGCGATGTAGTTCGGCTTGCGCTTGCCGATCGCGCCCAGCATGGCGATCCAGTTCAACAACTCGCCGCCGACATTGCCGGCTTTGAGCAGCTGAAACTCCGTGGCCTCAGCGATCAGCCGGTCGGTGTCCTGCGCTTCGAGCAGCTTGATGACGCGCATCGCCCAGTCCGGATCGGGCACGCCGTCGGAACGGCCGGGCGCCATGCGCGGACCGCCGACTTCAAGCGAGAAGCTGCCGGACCCCATGATGACGACGCGCTTCGGCTCGGACCACAATTCGACGGCGCGAGCCACGGCCTGACCGAGCGCATAGCAGCGCGCGGCTGACGGCAGCGGCGGCACATGACCGCTGATGAAGAACGGAATCACCGGCACGTGCATTTCGGGCGTGAGGAAATGCAGCGGCACCGTCACCGAATGGTCGACGGAGAAATGCTGCGTCATGCCGACATCGAAGCCGGCCGCGACGGCGGCGGCGCGCACGTGCGCTGCGAGCCCGGCATGCGACGACACCACGTAATTCGGCACATCGCGCGGCTCATCGTTCGGCGCCCTGAAGTTTTTGTCGATACCGACGGCGAAGATCGGCAGATCGTTGAGGAAGAACGTGTTGAGATGGTCGGTGTCGAACATCAGGATCAGGTCGGGCCGCGCCGCCGCGAGCTCGTTCTTCTGCGCGGCAAAGAGTTTCGCAGTCTCACAATCCGGCCCGTCGCGTTTGACGAGGAACGGAAAGATCGGGGTATGCGGCACGCCGAACCCGGCGACGATCTGCGCCATCTGTTGTCTCCCTTCGCCTATGCGACCGGCTGGCCGATTTCATCGACCTTCACCGCACGCATACGCTCGTTGTAGCTGCCGACGTTCAGGCCGCAGACTTCGAACCGCGCCAGATAGCCCATGAGAAACGCGTTGGCGCCCATGCGGAACAGCGCACCGACGTCGCCCGCGACGAGCGCGCGGCGCTCCTCCTCGGTCAGATCGAGCGGCGCCAGCGCCATCGCCGGATCGGCCTTCATCGCGGCGCGAAAGGCGTGGTCGCGCAGCACCTCACGGCAGAGATAGTTGACGGCGAAAATCGACATGGCTGGCTCCACATTCTCTGCATCAACTTATGCATGGCTGCGCGGCGATTGCCACCGCGGCGTCACGCTCCTAAGCTTTTCGACAACACCAAAGGGAGGAAGCGATGGATGCGGTAACTCCGGCTCAGGAAACGCGGCGCAAGCACCAATCCGGTGTTCAACGACCGCAAGCTCAAGCTCGGTACCTTCGGCACCAATCTCGACCGCGGCTGCGCCATCTCGACCATCGATGGCGTGCTGGAGATCAACTGGCCGAACACGCTGGAACTGGCCAGGACTTCGGAAGAGATGGACTTTGAGGCACTGGTGCCGATCGGCCGCTGGCACGGCTTCGGCGGCGTCACCAATTTCAACGGGCCCGGCTTCGAGTGCTTTTCCTGGGCGGCCGCCATTGGCGCCTCGACGCGCTATTCCGGCATCTTCGCCACCTCGCACGTGCCGACGGTCCATCCGGTGATGGCGGCGAAGCAGGCCGCCACCATCGATCACGTTACCGGCGGCCGCTTTCGCGCTCAACATCGTCACCGGCTGGAACCGGCCGGAGATCGAAATGTTTGGCTCGCCCCTGATGGAGCACGACGACCGCTACAACTGCGCCATCGAATGGCTGCAGATCATGAAAGAACTGTGGACGCGCGACGAGCCGTTCGATTTCGAAGGCCGCTTCTACAACATCAAGAAGGGCTATCTGGAGCCGAAGCCGATTCAGCGGCCGTTTCCTGCGGTGATGAACGCCGGCGGTTCGGAACGCGGCCAGCATTTCGCCGCCAAATACTGCGACATGGTCTATGTGGTGTTCGGCTCGCATGATTTCGACGAATGCAAAGCCAAGGTTGATTCCTACCGCGAACTCGCGCGCAAGGAATATGGCCGCGAGATCCAGGTGTGGAGCTACGCCTATCTGGTCCAGGGCGAGACCGAAAAGGAAGCGCAGGACTATTTTCAGGACTACGTCAACGACAAGGGCGACTGGGAGGCCGTCACCAACCTCGTCGACACCATGATCGCCAACGCCAAGACGCTGCCGCCAGCGGTGCTCGCCGAGATGAAGAAGCATTTCATCGCCGGCTGGGGCGGCTATCCGCTGATCGGCACGCCCGAACAGATCACCGACGGCCTCGTGCGCATGTCGAAGATGGGACTGGACGGCACGCTGTTGAACTGGCCGCGCTATGTCGCGGACCAGCACTGGTTCCGCGATCGTGTCTATCCGCTGGTGGTGCAGGCGGGGTTGAGGTGATGCCGTCATTCCGGAAGCCGAGCGCAACGAGACTGTCCGGAATCCACAATCACAGGTCAGCGAATATGGATTCCGGGTTCGCGGCCTTCAGCCGCGCCCCGGAATGACAATCAAAAATACGGACGGCTCGCGTCGCGTCCGAGACCAAGCTCCATGCGGCCGAAATGGGCGAAATTGGTCTCGACATTCAGGCTGATATGCATTGCCATGAAATGAATGTCGCGCCACGCCCGCTGCATCGGGTGCGAGGTGGCGAAACCTGCGGTGCCGCTGAGCGCGAGCAACGCGTCGATCGCCTCGACGCACAATTCGGACGCGCGGGTAAAGTCGCGGACCGAGCGGGCCAGCAACTGCGGCGAGTAGGCGGCCGGCGCATCGGCACGCGCACGGCGCGCCGGACGAGCAACTCCGCGGCGTCGATGTCGGCGGCGGCGCGCGCCATGCGCGTTTGCACGGCGGGCTTTTCGGCGACCGACGAACCATCCTGCGCCTTGCGTGTCCTGGTCCAGTTGCGGAACAATTCGTACGCACCCTGCGCGGCGCCGATCATCGGCGTCACGAACGAGATCGGCGCGTAGTAGAAGAACGGCGTGTGGAAAATGACATCGGGATGAACGGCGCCGCCTGGGCCTTCTGCCGTCGCGGAGTTCGGACAGTCCCAGCACCAAGTCGTGCGGCACGAAGACGTGATCGGTGACGATGGTCTTGCTGCCGGTCGCGCGCATGCCGGCGGTGAACCAGGTATCGCGGACCGTGTACTCGCCTTGCGGCACGAGAAAGAATTTCCATTCCGGATCGGCGTCGTCGTGCGCCATGCCGCCGAGCATGACCCAGGTGGAGTGATCGACACCGCTGGCGAAAGGCGATCCCGCCCCCGAAATGCGATAGCCGCCCTCGACCGGCACGGCCGTGACGGCCGGCGCGAACGAGGCGGCAACCGGCACGTCCAGACCGTTCGCCCACAGTGTCTTCTGCGCCGCTTCGGGAAACTGCGCCATCAGATGGGCGTGGTGAATGATCAGGCCGGCGCACCAGCCGTGCGATGCATCGGCCTTGCTCAGTTCGCGCGTAACGTCGAACCACTCCTCGAAGCCGAGCCCGTAACCGCCAATCCGCTCCGGTATCAGGATACGGGCGAAACCGGCATCGAGCATCTCCTGCGCCGAACTCGGGGGAAATCCGCCGCGCCTCCTCGGCCGCCGCGGCGCGCTCCGCAAAACGCCGCGCCATGTCCGGCAAGCGCGCCAGAATGTCCTGTCGGGTCGCGCGCTGCGCAGGCCGCTCTGCCACGTCCGTCGTGTCCGCCATCGTCCCCCCTAGCGCTTCCCGGGATCCATGGGCGGCGTCGGCACCAGCCGGCGGCCGACCGGGAAAAGCTGCAGATTGTAGCGGTGGAGAACCCATCCCCAAAGCCCCGATGGCGCCTTGAGCATGATGATGATCGCGATCAGCCCCAGCAGGATCAGATAATAGGTGCCGTAATCGGCCAGGAGTTCGCGCAGTAAGATGTAGATCAGCATGCCGATGAACGGCCCCTCGATGGTGCCGATACCGCCGATCACCACCATGAAGATCACCACCACGGTCCAGTCGTTGATGGAAAAGCCTGCCTCCGGCGAGATGCGCAGCTTCTGCAGGAAGATCAGCGCGCCGATCAGACCCGTACAGGCCGCGGTTGCGATATAGATAATAAATTTGGTGCGGAACGTGTTGACGCCGAGGCTTGCCGACGCGGGCTCGGAATCGCGAATGGCGGTGAGCGCGAGACCCTGCCGGGAACGCAGCAGCAGATAAACAACGCCGACCACAAACAGCGCACTGCCGAGAGTCATCAAATAGAGAATGCTGTCGCGGATATCGCGGTCGGGTGAGATTTCCTGCAAAATCGGAACAGTGAGCGACAGGCCCGATCCGGCGCCGAGCACCGTAATCAGGCTGGCCAGCAGCGCAAACACTTCGGAGACAACCCAGGTGCCGATCGCGAAATAGGCGCCGCGCAGGCGGAACACCGCGAACGCCACCGGGATCGCCATCAACCCCGCGAACGGCCCGGCCAACAGCACGGCCAGATAGACATTCACATTCCAGACGCCGGTCAAATAGAACAGCATGTACCCGCCGAGGCCCACATAGGCTTGCTGGCCGACGGACACCAAGCCGGCATAGCCGGCGAGCAGATTCCACAATTGCGCCAGCGCCACGTAATAGGCCATCTCGGCAATGAGCCGCATGTCGCCGGCATCGCCCCACCACGGCAGCGAGACCAGAGCGGCGAGGATCGCCGCAGCCAGCGCGGCAAAGACACGGCTCGCCCTGGTGGCGCGCTCGACGCGGACTATCTCCACCGCCTCAGCCATGTCAGTCCCTCGTCCGCGGGAACAGCCCACTCGGCCGCAAAATCAGGATGACCAGAAAGGCGACATGACCGGCGAGGATCTGCCAATTCGGATTGAGCGCCGCGCCAACCGCTTGTGCGATGCCGAGCACCATGCCGCCGATCAGCGTCCCCCAGAAGCTGCCGAGCCCGCCGATGATGACCGCCTCGAAAGCCAGAATGAGCCGGATCGGCCCGGCCGCCGGATCGAAGATGGTGCGAATGCCGAACAGCACGCCGGCGATCGCGGTGAATACCATCGCGATGCCGAGCGCCAGCGCATAGAGCTTGCGATTGTCGATACCCATCAATTCGGCGGTGTCGGCGTCGTCCGACACCGCACGAAAGGCGCGGCCAAGCCGCGTGCCGTAGAATAAAAGCTGCAAGGCGCCGATGCCCAGCACCGCAACGCCGAAGACCACGAGCGGATAGACGCCGACGTCGATGCCGCCCGGCAGCTGCAGGCTCGCGGTTTCTATCGCGCCCTCCTGGAGCCGATGGTCATAGGCGCCGAAACCCTGCAGCAGCCCGTTCTGAATGATGACCGAGATGCCGAAGGTCACGAGCAGTGGCGGCAACAACCCGCCGCTCAGCGTGAAATTCAGGAGCCCGCGCTGCAACGCGTAGCCCAGCACGAACATCACCGGCACGACAATCACCAGACTCAAGAACGGGCTCAGCCCGGTACTCTGCACGGCGATCATCCCGACATAGGCCGCAAGCACGATGAAATCGCCGTGGGCGATGTTGACGAGCCGCATAATGCCGAACGACATCGACAAGCCGATGGCGAACAACGCGTAGAAGCCGCCCAGCAAGGCGCCCTGAATGAGGATGTTCAACCATTCCATGCCGGCCGCCCGCGCTACATGCCGAAATAAGCCGCGGTCAGCGCCGCGCGATCGAAATCCTTGGTCGGCGCGGTCAACGCCAACCGCCCCTCCTGAAAGCAGTAAAAGCGCGCCGACGCATCAAGCGCCCTGTTGATATCCTGCTCGACGAGCACGACCGTCGTGCCCTCAGCGGTAATCACGCCGAGACATTGGTAGATGTCGCGGATGACGACCGGCGCCAGTCCCAGCGACAGCTCATCGCAAAGCAACAGCCGCGGATTGGACATCAGCGCCCGTCCGATCGCCGCCATCTGCTGCTGGCCGCCGGACAGCGACGGCGCCGGCAGCCGGCGCAACTCATAAAGCCGTGGAAAAAGTTCGTAGACCCGTTTTAGACTCCACGGTCCGGCACGCTCGCTATGCGCACCGAGCGAAAGGTTTTCCTCCACCGACAGGCTCGCAAACAGCCGCCGCCCTTCCGGCACCATGGCGATCCCGAGCCGGACGATATCGTGCGGTGGCTTGCCGCCGATCGGCTGGCCGTCGAACAGCACGGCGTCCGGCGCGCTCGACAACGCACCCGCGACGGTGCGCAGAAATGTGGTCTTGCCGGCGCCGTTGGCGCCGATGATGGCCACGGTTTCGCGTTCCTCGACCGTGACGTCGATGTCGAACAGCGCCTGGAAGTCGCCGTAGAACGCCGACAGATTGTGCGTGCGCAACAGCGTCATGACACCGGGATGCCCATATAGACTTCGCGCACGCGGGTATCGGCCATCACCTCGCGCGGCACACCCTGAGCAAGGACCTGGCCGAAATTCATTACGATCAGCCGGCTCGCCACTGACAACAGCGCGTGCACGATGTGCTCGATCCACACGATGGTGGTGCCCCGCCCGTGGATTTCTCGGATCGTTTTCACCAGCTCGCCGCACTCATACTCGGTCAACCCGCCGGCAATCTCGTCGAGCAGCAGAAGTTTCGGCTCGATCGCCAGCGCCCGCGCCATTTCAAGCCGCTTGCGCTGCAACAGCGTCAGTGTTCGCGCCGGCACATTGGCCTTGTCATAAAGTCCGGTGGCCCGAAGCACGTCGCTGCAGCGCCGGTAGCTCTCACGCTCGCTCGCACCGCCGCCGAAGATGGCGCCGACCAAAAGGTTCTCGAACACGCTCATGTTCGCAAACGGATGCGGGATTTGATATGAGCGCCCGATGCCGAGCCGCGAGCGGCCGTGCGGCGCCATGGCGGTCACGTCGGCGCCGCCGAACAGAATACGGCCGCTGCTCGGCGCCACATCGCCGGTGATCAGGTTGAACAGCGTGGTCTTGCCGGCACCGTTGGGGCCGATCACGGCGAGCGCCTCACCGCTCTCGACGGCGAGACTTACCGTGTCCACGGCCTTGAGCGCACCGTAAGACTTGGACACTCCGGTGAGTTGGAGCAGGACCGTCATGAATAATTTCGATTGACCGATCCCGCCCGCCCCTTTCCGCGAACCGAGGGACAGGCGGGCGCGGGAACCTCGAGTCTGATCACCCAGCGAAGCGTCAGGAATATTGAATCGCCGAGAATGGCCTGTCGAGCGGGATATTCGGCGCCGTCTTGTTGAAGGCGATGTTGAGATCGTATTTCCATTTGGCGCCCTTCTCCCACTGCCCGCCGACGATTGGCGTCGTGCAGACGTTAGGTACCGGATTGGTCGGGCCGCCTTTCCAGGTGATCGGACCGACGATCGACTGGTAGTCGGTCTGCGCAATCGCGTCGCGGATCGAGGCGGCGTCGAGCTTCTTGGCCCGCTTGAGCACATCGATCGCGACTTCGAGATTGGCGTGCTTGAAGCCGAGCGGTTGCGTCCACTGTTTGCCGCTCGCCTTCTCATAGGCGTCGCAATATTGCTGCGCTGTCTCGCCGGTCAGACTCGACTTGAATGGATGGTGGTGCGACCACCATACTTCGGTCGATGTCCCCGCGCCGCGGTTGCCGAGCGCCTCGACGGCGGTCGGAAACAGCAACGCCTTCGGCGGCGTCATGATTTTCGGCCGGTAGCCCTGCTGCGCGCACTGCGTCCAGAAAATCGCAAACTGCGGCGGATTGAAAATGCCGCAGGCGATATCAGCGTTCATGTTTTTCAGCTTGCTGATCTGCGCCGTGAAATCATCCGACAGCGGCGGGTAAAGGCCGAGATAGTTCACGTCAAAGCCGTGGCTCTTGATGGTCGCCGGCAAGCCGTGCACCGGATCGCTGGCCGCGATGCCGTCCGGATCGTTGGTGAGCATCACGCCCACCTTCTTGTTGGTCGGAATCGTCAGCCACATCTCGGCGAACATGTTGGCGACCTGATCGAAGCCCCAGAAGAAATGGTAGGTCCACTGGAAGCCTTTCTTCGGATCGCCCTTGCGGCCGAAGAACCAGGACTGCCAGGGATCGTCGGAGGTGACGCACGGCACGCCGTTGAGCTCGCACTGGTCGGCGACCGGATTGGTGGTGTCGCCGGTCGACGAGGCGACCATGATGTCGACACGGTCGTTGTTGATGAGCTGCGCGGCCACTTCCGACGCGCGGTTCGGGTTCGACTGGCTATCGCGATTGAGGATCTGCACCGGATGCTTCTCGCCGGCGACAACGATGCCGTCGCCCAAAAACTTGCTGATCCCCTCGGCGACCCATTTCGACGGTTCGCCGAACGCGGCGATCGGACCGGTCTCCGGCGTGATCATGCCGATCTTGATGGGGCGAGGCGCCGAGCGCGACGACTGGAAAGTCCAGGGCGACGTGATGGCGGCGGCGCCGCCCGCGGCCATCAGCTTGACCAGCCTGCGGCGGCCGTGATCGACCCTGGCGCGGCCCCGAGCCCGCGATCCTGCCGACTTATTGTTCATAAGACGCCCTCCCTCTTGGCGAAATTGATTGGCCCACTTTGGCGCAGCCTGTGGGCTCGACCCCACATCATCGCAGACTGCCCGCCGTGACGCTACTCTTGACCGCCGACGATTGTGCCGCAGTTGGAGGCAAACGCGCCGGTTTATGGCGGTTGCTATTGCCAAAAAAACTAAGACTTGAGCGGCTCTCCCGCGGCCGGCCAACGCGATGCTGTGCTTTAAGCCAACGATAACCGGTCCATGCTACGACGCGCGGGTTTCAGCGACCAATTGGACCACTCGCCGATGCGCCAGAACCGCAATCTCCCGACCCTTGCCGCCCTGATCGTCCTTCTGTCCTGCTCAGCCGCGCTCGCCACTGAAGCAGGCACCGACAGCGCAAAACCTTATGTCGTTCAGGGGTCCACGACCTTTACGCACCGGGTCATGGAGCCGTTTGGCAGCGTCATCGAGGCCTCCAGCGGACACAAGCTCAAGTGGTGCCGACCAAGTCGAGCCAGGGGCTGCTCGCTCTGTTCGAACGGCGCGCCGATTTCGCGATGATCTCCGGGCCGCTGAAAAGCGAAATTGCGGATCTGCGCAAGACCAATCCGGATCTGCCGGTCGGCCAGTTGCAGACTTTCGACGTCGCCGTCACCCACATGGCCTTCGCCATCAGCCGGGACAATCCGGTCCATCAAGTCAGCGATGCAAACATGCGCCGCATTCTGCTGGGCGAGATCACGAACTGGCGCGAGGTCGGCGGTCCCGATCTGCCGATCAGCATCGTGATGGTCGGCGATGGCGGCGGCGTGCAATCCTCCATCGAAAACGAATTCCTTGGCGGCCAGCACATTAAACCGGTCAAGCCGATCATCGTTCAAGGCAGCGCGCAGGTGGTCAAGATCACCGCGATCATCCCGGCAGCGATCGGCCTGTCGCAGACGGGCATCGTGAAAAATTCGAACTGCGCCGAGCTGAAGACCGACACTGAGATCGCGCAGCATCTCGCGTTCGTCACGCTCGGCGATCCGACGCCCGAAATGCGCAAGGTCATCGACGCGGCGCGCAAGGCGATGGGCGACACGTCCGCGTCGCGCTAGCGATTATTTCCACAGTTCTTTCGTCGCGAGCCGCGCGCCCGCCGCCAAGGCCTCAAGCTTGGCCCACGCGATCTGCGGATGGATACGGCCGCCGAGGCCGCAATCCGTCCCGGCGATGACGTTCTCGCGGCCGGCCACCTTGGCGTAACGCACGATGCGATCGGCCACCACCTGCGGGTGCTCAACGATATTGGTGGCGTGGCTGACCACCCCGGGAATGAGCATCTTGCCATCGGGCAGTTTGACATCCTGCCAGACGCGCCATTCGTGTTCGTGCCGGACGTTGCCGGCCTCCACCGAATAAGCGCCGGCATTGACGCTCAAGACGAGATCGACGATGTCGGCGAGCGGAATGTCGGTCGTGTGCGGGCCGTGCCAGCTGCCCCAGCAGATGTGAAAGCGAATGCGGTCCGCCGGCAGCCCGCGCAGCGCGTGATTGAGCGCCTCCATGCGTACCTGTTCGAATTTCTTGAACTCTTTGAGCGCCGGCTCCGGATTGATCATGTCCCAGTTGTCCGGCAGGCTCGGATCGTCGATCTGCAACACGATACCGGCATCGACGATGGCCTTGTATTCATCGTGCATGGCATCGGCGGCTGCGAACAGAAACTCTTCCTCGGTCTTGTAAAAGAGGTCGACGCCGCGGGCGAAGCTGCCTGGGCCGATCGAACACATGAAGCCTTCTTCGGCGCCGGTCGCCGCCAGTGCCTTTTTCAGATTGTCGATGTCGGCTTGCAGCGCCGCATGGCCGGTGTATTTGAGCGGCCCGGTGCAGGCCGGCCGGCCCACCGGCCGGCGCGCCGCGCTACCCATCAGGCTGCCGCTCGATTCCGGATCGAGGTAGAACTCGCCGAATTTCTGCCAGTCGCGCCGGTTGGCGAATGATGTGAGCGCAACGTCCGCGACGGTCGATTTCTTGTGCTGAGTTTCATGCGCCGCAGCGGCCGCACTGCCTGCCGGCGAAAAACCCGACATGCGCGCGAAGGCGTAGTTCCACCACGCGCCGTAGTCGTAGGAGCCGGCCACCGGCTTGCCGAATTCGCCATCATCCGGAATGTCGACGCCCAGTGAACGCTGCTTTTTCACCACGTCGGCAACCGACTCGGCCAGCACCTGCCCATACGCGCCGTCATCCGCCTTGGCCTCACCGATGGCAATCGACTTGCTCAGCGCGATGAGTTTCGCCGGCCGCGACAGGCTGCCGGCATGCGTGGTCAAAATGCGATCGGTGCTATGCTTCATCTGAGCCTCCCTGCGCCCTCGCGTGGCCAGCCGCGAGATGCTTTACGTATGCACGGATGCTATTCTAAGCGGCAAAATCGATCCAGGCAGGGGGGCTTGATGATGAAACGGCTTTTCGCATTCGCCGCGGCACTGGTGATGTTCGGCCTGCAACTCGCCAGCAGCGCGGCGGCGCAGTCGACTTATCCGTCGCACACCGTGCGCTTCATCCTGCCCTATGGCGCCGCAAGCGCCACCGATATTGCCGCGCGCATGTTTGCCGACGGCCTGAGCAAGCTGTGGGGCAAGCCGGTGGTGGTCGAAAATCGGCCGGGTGGCGACGCCATTGTGTCGCTGGGCGTGTTTGCCCAGGCCAAGGACGATCACGTGCTGTGGTTCGGCCCGGCCGGTGCGTTCACCGCCCTGCCTTATATGCACGACACGCTACCGTTTGATCCGTCGCCCAATATGAATCCGATCGTCAGCATCTCGGTCGTCGTGCTCACGGTGTCGATGCCGGCGTCGATGAAGATCGACACGATCAGTCAGTTGGTGGCGCTGGCGCGCTCCGAGCCGGGCAAGCTCGACGCCGCGGCGGCCCCTGGAATTTCGGATTTTCTGCTGTTCGGTTTTTTCAAGAAGCAGGGCCTCCAGGTCGCCGAGGTGCCCTATCGCGATATCATGCAGGCGCCGAACGATCTGGTGAGCGGCCGCATTCAGGTACTGTCGTCGTCACTCGCGGTGCCGCAGCCGCTGGCCAGCGCCGGGCGCCTCAAGATTCTGGTCGTGACCAGCAAGCAGCGCGCGCCAAGCCAGCCCAACGTGCCGACCGCGATCGAAGCCGGCTATCCGGATTTGACGTTCGAAAGCATCGGCGGCGTGTTCGGACCACCCGGCATGTCGGAAGAGCTGCGCAATCGGATCGCCGCGGATTTTCGCAAAGTCGCCGCCAGCAACCCCGAGATTGCCAAAAAACTTGCCGCCACGGGCCAAATCGTATCGCTACGCGGCCCCGCCGAATTCGCCGCCGCGATCAACGAACAACGCACCACATTGGTGGGCCTGGCCAAAACGCTGGGGCTTAAGGCGGCGACGCACTAGCGCAAACCAGCGAAAAGATTTGCCCGGTGGTTTCCCCGTGTGGTCGCAATCGCGCGGCGCTTGCCCGCCGTTCGCGGCTGTTGTTAAGTCGCTTCGGCGAACTCATTGGGGGCAAGAATGCGCGTCGCTTGCATTGCACTTTCATTGATCGCGATTTTGGCTGGCACGGTCGGCGTCCGCGCCCAAGGGCTCATCGTCCCCCAGGTCCCCGCCGGCGAAGCGACCAGCGGCAATCCCAGCCAGGCCCCGTTCAAATGGGCCGGCCTGTTGCTTATTCCGACGCCGACCCAGAAGCAGCCAGGGCTGCTGTCCGGCTGCACGGCGCAATTCATCGCGCCGCAGGTCTTGCTCACCGCCGGCCACTGCATCAAAGACCTTGAAACCAATCCCACTGGGCCGTGGCCCGATCCGACCAAGGGCACATTCTGGCTGCAATATCAGAACAATCAGGGCACGCCGTTCAAGATCGTCTGCGCCGCGGCCAATCCTTTGTGGACACTGCCGGCTAATTTCACGTCACTGACGGGACAGCAGCAGACGGCGGCGTTTGTGGCGGCAGTAGCACATGACTACGCGATGATCCTGGTCGACCACAGCAGCCCGACCGGCGTCATGCCTTACCAGCTCGATTGGAAAGGTAAATTCAGGTTCGTCTGGAGGATCGGGTATCCGGCCGATATCCTAGGCGGCGACATCATCCAGCGAGTCGGCGGCGTGCTCTTCTTTGCTGACGCGATCCCGCTGGGAGCGTGGTCACTACCAAACCTGGCGGTCCAATGGGGGCCGATTACGGACGCAACCCACGGCATGAGCGGCGGCGCCTGGGTGACGAACCTGAGTAGCACCGAAGCCACCGGCAAGAACGTGCTGGTCGCGGTCACGTCGAGCTCACCGCCAGGTCCCCAAAAGCTCGGCGATACGCAGCAATTCCCCGGCGGGACCTTCGCCGCCTACCTGACCGCAGCCGAATTCAATCCGCTGCTCAGCTTCGTGTCGGGCGGCTGCCAGGGCTCCGGCACACAATCGGCATCCGCGCCCGCACCATCGCCGCCGAGCCCCGCGGCTGGCGGCCAGATCACGCCGAATTCACAATAACCGCGCTGCGCTTTTGAACTGCGGACCGGGAGCGAGTTGACGCTAGTTCGCCTGCTTCCAGGTCTGCTTGATAACGATCGGTGCGCCGGCAGGCGCCGCGTTGGCCATGACCAATTCGTTGCCCTGTAATTGCAGCAGCCGCGTGAAGCTGCGCCCGCCGGCGTTGCCGCTGCCGCCACTGCTGGCGTCGACGTGAATGGTCATTGATTTGGCGGCTTCGTCGACGGTGTAAGTACCGAAATACGCAATGTTCCTGGCATCGCCGTCGCTGATTACGATGACGGATATATGGCCATTGGCGTCGAAAAACATCGAACCCTGAGGCGCAGCGCCGTACGGCGTCCTGCCGCCGACGGTCACCGAGACGAGTTGCCAATGGCCGAGCAGCTGCTGCTTGAGCGACGGGCCGGGCGAATTGACAGACTGCGCCGAGAGTGGCGACGCGAGCACCAAGGCAAGCAATAGCAACACGCAAGTCCCAATGCGTCGCACGGTCACCTTCATAATTTGGCTCCCTTCAATACAACTTGACTGTAGTGTGGAACGCCGCAGCCGCCAACACGTCCGCGATCGCTTCCTGCGCGCTGTTGCGGCATTTTACACGCGCCGTGCCCGTATCGCTGTCGAATTTGTGCCGGGCGGCCGCTATGATCCCGGCTCTTTGCCCAAAGCAGGTCTCAGATGAGCGCCCGCGACGAACTCGAACCGATCGAAACCGCAAGCCGCGACGCGCTGCAGGCGCTGCAACGCGAGCGGCTGAAGACAACGCTGCGACGCGCCTACGAACACATTCCGCACTATCGGCAAAAATTCGACGCCGCAGGCGTGCAGCCGGGTGACCTGAAAGACTTGTCCGATCTCGCCAAATTCCCGTTCACCGGCAAGGACGACTTGCGGCAGAATTATCCGTTCGGCATGTTCGCGGTGCCGATGGCGGACATCGTGCGCGTGCACGCATCGAGCGGCACCACCGGCAAATCGACCGTGGTCGGTTACACGCGCGGCGACATCGAGACCTGGTCGCAAGTCATGGCGCGTTCGATCCGCGCCGCCGGCGGCCGCTCCACCGACAAGGTTCACGTCGCCTATGGCTATGGCCTGTTCACGGGCGGGCTCGGCTTCCACTACGGCGCCGAATATCTCGGCGCCGCGGTGATCCCGGTCGGCGGCGGATTCACCGAACGGCAGGTACAGCTCATCGTCGACTTCAAGCCTGACATCATCGTCGTGACGCCGTCCTACATGCTCGCGATCGCCGACGAATTCGAGCGGCAGAGTTTCAAGCCGCGCGATTGCAGCCTGCGCATCGGCATGTTCGGCGCCGAGCCGTGGACCGACAGCATGCGGGCGGAAATCGAGCGCCGCATGGGCTTGCAGGCACTCGATCATTACGGGCTTTCCGAACTGATCGGCCCCGGCGTGGCGCAGGAATGTCCGGACAGCCGTGACGGCCTGACGATCTGGGAGGATCATTTTTTCCCGGAAATCATCGATCCCGAAACCGGGCGCGTCGCTGCCCGACGGCGAGCCGGGCGAGCTCGTTCTCACCTCGCTGACCAAGGAAGCGATGCCGGTGATCCGCTATCGCACCCGCGACCTGACGCGGCTGTTGCCGCCGGGTTCGCGCCCGATGCGCCGCATCGAACGCGTCAAAGGCCGCTCCGACGACATGCTGATCATCCGCGGCGTCAATGTGTTTCCATCGCAGATCGAGTCCGTCCTGGGCCGCGAACCGCAACTCGCGCCACACTATCTCCTCGAAGTTCGCCGTCCGCACAGCCTCGACGAAATTGATGTTCTGGTCGAAATGCGCCCGGAGCTGTCCGGCCAGCTCGGCGCCAAGGATATCGCCGCGCTGGCGCAGAAAACGCAGCACCTGATCAAGGCCTATGTGGGCATCACCGCGACCGTGAACGTCCTGGAGCCCGGAACGATCGAACGCTCGCAGGGCAAGGCCAAGCGCGTGATCGACCGGCGCGGCAAATCGTAAACGACGCCTTTGCATGGGAGCAGCACGATGACCTTCGACGCCGACGCCGCTGCACATCGCTTGCGCACTGCAGGCCTCGACGAGTCGGCTGTCGTCGATTGGATCGCGGCGTTGCCGGACCGGCAAGGCGACAATGGTCAGCCCCGCGGCTACTCGGAGTTCTGGCAACGCAGCTCCGGCCTTGTGCAGCGCCTGCCGGCGAAGTCCGAAGCGCAACCAAGCCGAAGCGGCGGCGGCGCAGCTCATCCTCGGCACCGCCCGCGAGCAGCGCGAGCGCTTTCTCAGCCTGAATGCTGCGGCGCTGTACGACAAGTTGACCCGTAACCGCTCGCAGTTCATCCGCCTCGAAGATTTGGCCTTTGCCGCGGCCGCCGCGGTGCCCGGTCTGACCCCGACCACGGCGCAGGTCGCCAGCGAGGCAGAACTCCTGCAGCGCGACAAGGACGGCGTGGAGATCGACCAAGGCATCTTCCTTGCTCATATCCTCGCCAGCGAAACCGCCGGGCGCCATCTGTGCCATGCGATGCTGTTGCCGCGGGCAGAGACGGCCGAACATCTGAAAAAATTCGAAGCCGACGGCCGCATCGATCTCGGCCCGGCGCAACTCGAACGCCGCGGCAAGGCAACGGTCCTGACCGCAAAGAACCCCCGGTTTCTGAACGCTGAAGACGATTCGACTCTCGACGCCATGGAGATCGCCGTCGATCTCGCCATCCTCGATCCGGCAAGCGACGTTGCGGTGCTGCGCGGCGGCGCCGTCGAGCATCCCAAATATGCCGGCCGCCGCCTGTTCGGCGCCGGCATCAACCTGACACAGCTCTATCGCGGCAAAATCCCATTCGTCTGGTTCCTTAAGCGCGACCTTGGCTTCGTGCATAAATTCTTTCGCGGTGTAGCGCGGCCCGAGGCCATCCCCGACGACGTGCACGGCACCGGTATCGAAAAACCCTGGATCGCGGCGGTCGAAGGCTTTGCCATCGGCGGCCACTGCCAGATCCTGCTGACCATGGATTACGTGCTCGCCGCCAGCGATGCCTTCATGACGCTGCCGGCCCGCAAGGAAGGCATCATTCCCGGCGCCGCAAACTTGCGCATGCCGCGCTTTACTGGCGACCGCATCACCCGCCAGGCCATCCAGTATGAGCGCCGGCTCGAATGCGACAGTCCCGAAGGCCGCCTGATCTGCGACGAGATCGCAGCGCCCGCCGACATGGACCGCGCGCTTGATCATGTGGTCGAACGCCTGACCAGTTCGGGCGCGGTCAGCGCCACCTCGAACCGCCGCGCCATCCGCATCGGCGAGGAACCGTTCGATCTGTTTCGCCAGTATTTCTCCGCTTACGCGCGCGACCAGGCCTATTGCCATTACAGCCCGGCGTTGATCGCCAACCTGGAGCGCGAGTGGAACGCGCATAACAGAAGGGTCTAAAAGAAGCTGCGACGAGCGGCATCGTTGCAATATTATAAAAAAAACTCCACACTGACTGCGAGGGTTTAGCTGGTTCCAGCGCTGGAACTTGAGGGGGAAATTCAAATGGCAAGCGAACAGCCTGTCGCACCCGACCAATCACAATTCAAACTGACGAAGAGTGCGGTGTTTCCACTGGTCGGCGGCCGCTCGACGTGGTCCCGCGAGCACCTGCTGCCGATTTTTGTGACCATGATCGCGGGCATCGCGCTGTTCGGCGTGCCGTATTCATGGCTCGATCTGTCCGCCAACGGCAAACCACTTGCGGTTGAGATCAACAAGGCCGCGCAGACCTTCTCGATTCTCGGCATCTTCATTGCCTTCATCGTCTGCTACTACATCAACCAGATGTGCGGGACCGCCAAGCGTGGCTGGGTCCTCGCCGTTGTGGCGCTCTTCACGTTTTTGCTTTTGGGCACGCCGTTGTGGTCATCGCCGATATGGCACGCGTGGTATAATTTTTTCTATTCGGTGATCCCGGGTACCGCGCTGGAAAAATCCAACAGCCCTGTAGCGAATCTTGCGGGATATTTCTTTGGCACCGGGCTTTGCGAGGAGAGCTTCAAGGCGATACCGCTGCTTTTGCTGGCGTCGCTGGGCGCGGGGCTTGCCTTCCTGTCCCACCGCACCAACGGTGCTACTAGCGCCATCCTGGCGAGTTTGAGAAGACGCGTCTGCCTATGCGATCCGCTCGACGGCATCGTTATGGGCGTGGCGTCCGGAGCGGGCTTCTTTCTCAACGAAACCCTGCTGCAGTACGTCCCTAAAGTCATGGCGGGGGCGAAATATCCCGGGTCCCAGGCCTTCGATGGCATGGTCCTGCTGTTGGCGCGCGGGCTGCCCGAGATGACCGAACACTCCGCCTGGTGCGGTCTGTTCGGCTATTTCATCGGTCTATCGGTGCTGCAGCCGCGCATGGCGCCGATATTGCTTTTGATCGGCTGGTTCAGCGCGGCCGCCCTGCACGGCGCGTGGGACGGCATCGGCAGCGTGACAGATTCCACGACGATCCAGGTGCTGTTTTTGATCGGCGACGGACTGTTGAGCTACGCGTTGCTGGCCGGGGCGATCTTCAAGGGCCGCGAGATTTGTCCGGGGCGCTCGTTCGGACCGACGCCCGCAACTGCGAAGGCATAGCGGCCCCGCTCTAGAACGTGAATAGCACCGACGCGTACCAGTTCAGGCGGTCGGTTTGGTCCACGTTCTGAATGCCTCGGCCGACATAGCCGAGCAGATGAAAGTGATCGTTGAGATCATAGCGCACGCCGGTGCCGATTGACGTCGTGTCCAGCCCGCCGATCTTGTCGGCCGTTTGATGGAATAATTCGACGCCAACCTGGAGGTCCGTTCGAATCTGGTTGGTGACGACGAATCCCGCCTCGCAGAAGTTCTTCGAGTCCCCTCCCCGGTTGAGTTCACAGCCGCCTCCGCCGAACGCCGACCACTTGCCCCAATCCTTTTCCAGCCACACGGGCAGCAAGAAGGAGGCGTGCTGATCGCCCACATTCGCCGACGCGCTGGGCAGAAACACCCTCGGGAAGACCGCAACGTCCAGTCCGAAATTCTGCTGTGTCAGAAAACGATACTTGGCGCCGAGCTCCACGTTGCCGAAACCGCCGACTGGCGCGCTGCCCGATGGAACGTCATAATCCACCGGAACGGTCGCGGTGAGTTGCAGGTTCGGCGCGCCGCCATAATTGAAGTCGATGCCACTTTGTCCGTTTGTATCCCCTCGCGCGGTCATGCCCTGGCTGAAGGCGTAAATCTCGAAATGCCCGGTGTCGGTGGGTTCCGGATCGTCGGTCAAGTAAGGCGGCCCGGCAATTACCGGCACAGTACCCATCACTAAAGCAACCATGCAGAGCAGAGCCGCGGCGACGATAGCGCGGCCGAGTTGGCGCCTCGTCGAGGCAAAGCGAATACGCCTTCGCACGGCTCTTACTCCGATCTCCGTCATCGCCAGACTATAAATCGACATTGCGGAGAAGGCGACACGACGATTGTCGATCAAGCGGCGCGGCGGCGCGTCATTGGATCGAATGCACATCGATTCCAATAACCGAATTTGAATTGGAACAATTCAAAAAATGTCCGCGCTTCGACATACTCGTGCGCAAGGCAAGCGCCGCAATGATGGCGGATTGTCGGTGGAAGCGTTAGCATGGTGGAAGATTACCGCGCCTTAACTTCCAAACCCTGCCGAATTTGCGAAGATGAGAAATTCGGTCGCAAGCCCAGCACCGAAACCGCACCGCTTGTGCCAAGGAACGCCATGACAGATATCGCAGATCGCGCCCTGACCAAAGTTCCCGAAATCACGATCGTATTCTGGATCCTGAAAATCGCCGCGACCACGCTCGGCGAAACCGGCGGGGACAGCGTGACCATGACGCTGAACTGGGGCTATCTGATCGGCACCGCGATATTTCTGTCGCTGTTTATTGTGCTCGTCATCTTCCAGATCGCGGCCGATCGGTTCCACCCTCTGCTCTACTGGGCGACGATCGTCGCTTCGACCACCGCCGGCACCACCATGGCGGATTTTGCCGACCGGTCGCTCGGCATCGGCTATGCGGGCGGCTCATCCCTGCTGCTCGTCTGTCTGATCGCCGTACTCGCCATTTGGTACTGGTCGCTCGGCTCGATCTCGGTGACGACAGTCAGTACGCCGAAGGTCGAGGTGTTCTATTGGCTGGCGATCACATTCTCGCAGACGCTGGGCACCGCGCTCGGCGACTGGGCAGCGGATGATACCGGCCTCGGCTATGGCGGCGGCGCCATGGTGTTCGGCGCTGGACTTGGTGGTGATCGCTGCGTTGTATTTCTTCACCCGCATCTCGCGCGTGTTTCTGTTCTGGGCCGCCTTCATCCTGACGCGGCCGCTCGGCGCCACGGTCGGTGATTTCCTCGACAAGCCCGTGAGCGACGGCGGACTGGCCTTAAGCCGCCCGCTTGCCTCGGCGGTGATCGCGGCATTCATCGTCGTTTGCCTGCTCGCGCTACCACAGCGCGCCGGACGGCATCCGGGCCATTCGAGCACGCCGGCCTGAGCGCTTGCTAGGGTGCGGGCACTCATGCAGCATTGATAAAGGTCTGGTCCGCGCTCGCACCGCTGTGGATGGATGCCAATGGACAGCCTTACCGCCAGAAAGTTTCGGCCGCCGCTGGGAGATGCGACCCGGTTCATCGATCCAGAAAATTTCCCCGATCCCGGCCGTACTGCCGTACGCAACGCCATGGCGCGGGCACAGAAGTCGCTTGCCGCCGACTACAAAGGCATCACGGCACCCGGTAGTACTGCACCATCGGGGCTGTTCCCGGTCTTCAAGACCGGCGTTTCGGTGCAGCCAATCGTCGATGCCGCGCTGGCATTCGGCGCGCTGCTGACACCGGAGCAGCGCAAGGCCACGAGCTTCGCCGTCGACAGCATCGAATGGCGCGCCTGGCACAACATGCATCCGTTCATCCAACGCCACGGCCTGCTGCTGCGCGACCTCGACGCCCGGCAGCGCGACGCCGCATTGAACATTGTGCGCGCAAGCATGAGCGCCGCCGGCTACGACTGCGCGCGCAACGTGATGAAGCTGAACGAACATGCCGGCGAACTCACCGGCTACGCCAACGAATTCAACGAGTGGTTCTATTGGATCAGCCTGTTCGGCGAGCCGTCGTCGAGCGAGAGCGCGCGACCGTGGGGCTGGCAGTTCGACGGTCATCATCTGATCGTCAACTGTTTCATCCTCGGCGACCAGATGACGATGACGCCGGATTTCCGCGGCTCGGAGCCAGTGACGGCACGATCGGGCAAATACGCCGGCGCCACGGTGTTTCGCGAGGAGGAAGCGCTTGGGGTCGCGCTGATGGCGTCGCTCTCCGCCGATCAGCGCCGCGCCGCGATCATCGGCGAAAAAATTCCGCGCGACGTCGTTACCACCGCGCAGGTCGACAATCTCGAATTGCCGCTTGCCGGGATCTGCTATGACGCGCTGACGGCGCCGCAGCGCGAACATTTCCGAAAGCTCATCGGGATTTATGTGAACCGCATTCGGCCCGGCCATGCGCAGGTCCGCATGGCCGACGTCATGCGGCACCTGTCGCAGACTTACTTCGGCTGGATTGGCGGCTTCGAGGGCGCCGAGCCGTTCTATTACCGCATCTACAGCCCGGTGATCCTGATCGAGTTCGATCATCTGCCGGGCATCATCTGGGACAATTCAGAGCCGACGCGCGACCACATCCACACCGTGGTGCGCACGCCGAACGGCAACGATTACGGCCGCGACCTGCTGCGACAGCATTACGCACAGCACGATCATTCCCATCCGGACACGCCACACCGGCGCGGGCAGGCCTGAGCCTCAAGCTGCACGGCGACGCCAGTCGCGGAAATGCCACCACAGCACGCCGCCGATTCCCAAAATTACTGCGGCGAGCAGCACGAAGATGAAACGCCGTATTCTCCACCCAGGCGATCGCCGGAATGCCGATGGCCATGATCAGGCCGAGCAGACACACCTGCCAAGAGAGTACGTGAACGCCGGCCGTGAAGGTGCCGAGCGCAAGCAACGTAAAGATGGTCAGCCCGGTCGTGCCGGCCGTGAACATGCGCTGCACGCTGTCCAGCAGCATGATGTTCATTACGACGAGAAACGCGAGCCAGTGCAGCACCTGCTTGGCGATCAGCCACGCGCGCGACCGCGTATCGGGTGCGTTATGCCATCCGGCGCCGACGCAGATCAGCGCGATCAGCGGCGCCAGGATTTCCCAGTAGCCCGTGATCGGTTTCTTGGAAAAGCTGATATAGGCGACGCCGAGCAGGGTGAGGATCAGCACGATGCTGAACGGCAGTTCCCTGACCCAGAAGCTCAAATGGTGGACCCGCCCATGAACCGGCGGGACGCTGGAATGCGGGGCCGACCCCGTATCGGCGGTGCTCATCGCAGCTGCTCCAAACGATGGCGAAATGTGTCGTGACGCAAGAATAAAGCACACCCCGCGCTAACGCCACGGGCACGTCGCTACATCCGAGCACCTTTATCAGCGACCGACACGCCGCACGCTGGTCAGTTCGCTGCCTCCCTCGCGAATCCGCGCGATCGCGCCGGCCATCGGTTCGACTGCAACCGCCATGTGGAAAGCGTTGGCATGAATGAGGCTGTCCGCCGCCGCGGGCGATAGCGACGTGGTCCTTCCAGAACAACAGATCGCCACGTAGGAGATTGGCGTAATCGGCAGCCAGCGTCACCGGCGTGCCGACGGCCGCCTCCTGCATGTCGCTGTCCCGCGGGCAAGCGATGCCGCACGCCGTCAGCGCCACCTGCACCAGCCCCGAACAATCGAGCCCGAGCGTGGTCTTGCCGCCCCAAAGATACGGCACGCCGGCAAACCGTTCGGCGACCGCAACGAAATCCGATTCAAACTCGTCGAGCGGCCGCAGATGTACCGCCGGGACGTAACCTCCACTTGACGTGACCGCCAGACGCTCCTCGACGCGCGCGACGGCAAGCCTCGAGCCGAGCGGCAGCGCCGCGAGCGGCGGCAGCTTGATCGACGGACCGGGAAATACCAGCGTGCGCAGCGCCGCGACTTTATGCGTGGCCGCTCGACCGGGCGGACCGAGCGCGCCTTCCGGCAGCCAGCCGACGTAGCCGTCGGCATCGAGCTGGCCCCACGCCCAGCCTTCACCATTCGCGTCGTAGATCGTGACGCGCTCGCCCTTGAGCGCCTCGGTGAGGAGCAGCGCGTCGGGCCGTGGCGCGCTGCGCATCGGCGCCTGCGGCTCGATCACCTCACGGCGCTCGCCCTCGACAAAGCGCGCCGCCGCGACCTTGCCTCGCAGGTGGCTGGCCGCGAGATCGGCACGGGCCGGCGTGACGCGTAGATCGAAAGCGCGCATGGAGCCGGCGACTCAGGCATATCGCGCGGCGAGCAGCGCGTAGAGCGCGCGCGCCGACTGACACTCGCCGCCCTCCGGCCGTCCCGGCTTGGCCGACGGTGTCCAGGCGAACACGTCGAAATGCAGCCACGATTTGACGGTCACGAACTTGCGCATGAACAAGGCCGCCGTGATGGCGCCGCCCTGCCCGCCGCCGACATTGTTGGTGTCGGCAACCTTGGATTCCAGCATCGCCTCGTAGGGCCGCCACAACGGCAGCCGCCACAGCGGATCATTCTCCGCGACCGCGCATTTCATCAACGCGTCGGCGAGCGCGTCGTCATCGGTGAAGAACGGCGGCACGTCAGGACCCAGCGCCACACGCGCGGCGCCAGTCAGCGTGGCAAAATCGGCGATCAGCTCCGGCTTGTCTTCGTCGGCAAGCGCCAGCGCGTCGGCCAGAACAAGCCGGCCCTCGGCATCGGTGTTGCCGATCTCGACCGTGATGCCCTTGCGCGACGTGTAGATATCGCGCGGCCGGAAGCTCGAACCGGCGATCGAATTCTCGACCGCCGGGATCAGTACGCGCAGCCGCACTTTGAGCCCGCGCGCCATGACCATGTGGGCAAGCGCCAGCGCCGTCGCCGCGCCACCCATGTCCTTCTTCATGTTGAGCATCGAGGAGTTGGGCTTGATGTCGAGCCCGCCGGTATCGAAGCAGACGCCCTTGCCGACCAGCGTGATGCGCGGATGATCCGGATCGCCCCAGGTCATGTCGATCAGCCGCGGCGCGCCCGCCGCCGCGCGGCCGACCGCGTGGATCAGCGGAAAATTCCTGGTCAAGAGATCGTCGCCGACGATCGCAGAGATCGCAGCACCGTGCCGCGCCGCAAGTTTGCGCGCGGCGTCTTCAAGCTCGGCCGGGCCGAGATCGTTGGCCGGCGTGTTGATGAGATCGCGCGCCAGCGTCACGCCCTCGACCACACGATCGAGTTCGTCGCGATCGACGTGCTGCGGCAGATCGAGGCTGATGTCGCGCGCCTTCGTCTTGCGATAGCGGCCGAAGCTGTAGAGGCCAAGCGCGAAGGCGAGCGCTGCGAGCCGCGCATCGTGCGGCTCGTTGGCGAAGCGGTAGGTGCCGTCGGGCAGATGCTGCGTCAGCCGGCCGGGCAGAAATCGGTCGGCCGTCTCGCCCTCGCCTTCCAGCCCGAACAGTACGCCACCCAACCCGCGCTCTCCGGGCAGCAGAGAGATGCCGCCCGGCCTTCGGCTCGAAACCTGCCGCATCGGCGAACGCACAGGCCTCTACGCCCAGCGTCTTGCGCACGTCGGCATAGTTCCCCGCAGTGACGAACCAGATCGGAATCGCGCCACGAGCACTTGTCGATAGGAAGATTGAGGCCATCGCGGTACGTATCTCTGTTGGCGCGGCGATGAATTTGCATCCAGCCATCGCGTGATGATGGCGGCTTAGCACGCGGCCTTAAGCCGGTGAAGCGGCTGGCTTTCGCAGTGCCGCCGATGGATCCGGCACAAGCGCGGACACCATACAAAAATCGCGCATTTGGCCATCTGGACTTGGCATCGCCGCACCACTACGAAGCGCTGAACCTTGTGCCGGAGAAAACAGCCGATGTCCTTGCGAGCAATCATGGCCGTCACTGCGGCGTTCGGCCTTTTGATCCCGACCGCGATGGACAGCCGGGCGGCCGCTGCGGATTATCCGGCCAAGCCGATCAAGCTCGTAGCGGCATTCGCACCCGGCGGCCCGGCCGATGTGCTGGCGCGACTGGTCGCGGCGGCCATTTCTCCGGGCCTCGGCAAGTCGGTCTATGTCGAAAACCGTCCCGGAGCCGGCGGAACGATCGGCGCGCGCGATGTCGCGGCGTCAGCGCCCGACGGCTATACATTGTTGCTCGGCAACACCGCCAACCTGGTGATTTCTCCCTTGCTGTACAGGCAGGCGGGTTACGATCCGGCCAAGGCTTTTGCCGCCGTCGCGCTGGTCGGCACCACGCCCAACATCCTGATCGCCAGCAATGCGTCCGGCTTCAAGTCGGTGCAGGACATCATTGCCTACGCGCGGAAGAACCCGGGTAAGCTGAACTACTCTTCGGCCGGCATCGGCACGCCGTTGCATCTGATTGGTGAAATGTTCAAGCAACGCCTCGGCCTCGATATCGTCCATATCCCCTACAAAAGCGGTGGTCAGGCGACGCAGGCCGTCATGAAGGCCGAGACTCAAATCAGTTTCGACAGTCCAGAACCCGCGCTGCCTGCGATCGAAAACGGAACGGTCCGCGGCATCGCGGTCACGAGCGACAGGCGAATCCCGCAAGCACCCGACTTGCCAACCATGATCGAAGCCGGCGTTCCGGATTTTGTCACGGTTTCTTTCACCGGCATCGCCGCGCCCGCAGGCACGCCGCAGCCCATTGTTGACCGGCTCAACCGGGAAATCATGAAAGCGCTGGGCAGCAAGGACTTCAAGCAGAAGCTCACCAACCTCGCGGTTGAGACCCAGATCGGCACGGCCGCCGATTTCGCCGCGTTTCTCGAAAAACAGCGCCAAAGATGGAGCCAGGTCATCGAGCGCGCCAATATCCCGAAGGAATAACGGCGCGCTCGCCGCGGCGAGCGCTTCGTAACGACGCCAAACTACTTGGAAAAGAAGCGCTTCTGATAGGACAAGTGCTCGACTTTCTGCTGCACAAACCACTGCACCAGCTCGCGATGCGTCGGAAACCACACGTCACTGAAGCTCGCGAAATATTTGAGCAGCTTGCGGAACTGGGCGACGATGAGCGGGCGGCCGCCGAAATGAGCGTGGATGGCAATGTTAATCAGCCCGCCCGGCTCGTGATTGTGCAGATAGTCGAACGTATCGACATAGACGTCGTGATAATCACGCGGACTGGCGCGCAGCACCCGGTTGTCGACAAAGTCGGACCACGGCAAGGCTACTATGGGGCCGGCTGAGGTTGCCTCCTGGCGCGGCAGACTTATGTCGAGCGCGTCGGCGTACCATTTGATTCCGGCTTCGACCAGAAGCGCGAAGGTGTGCTCGTCCCAGCCGTAGATTGGCGTCGCCCAGCCTTCCGGCGGCTCGCCTGCCGCAGCGCCAAGGATATCGAGCACTTTACGGATCGTGGCTTTTTGCTGATCCGCCGGCAGTTCGAGGAAGGCTTGGTCCTGCACGTAGCCGTGCCCCTCCACGAGGTGGCCCGAGCGCCTGATCTGCTTGAATGCATCCGGATAAAGCTCAGCCGCGCGGCCGCTGCAAAAGAACGAAGCGCGCATGTTGCATTGATCGAGGACCCGGATCAGGCGCCAGACGCCTTCCTTGCCGCCGTATTCGCCCCACTGAATCCCGCCGCGATCGATCAATCCGGGCTTGAGCGGCGTTGTGCGCGCGAAATAGCTCGGCGACTTCTTGTCCGACCACGTCTCGAACAGCACGCTGATGATCACGGCCGTGCGGCAGCCGCCTGGCCAAACTGGTGTCGATTCCATGTAACTTTCCCGGTCCGGTAAACGAGCCCTCATCGAGCGGCAGCCCCCGCAAGATCCCGCCGCCGCGAAGCCGCCAGCGGCGTATATGCCCTGTCACATCGGAGCGCTGTCAAGTTGCCGGACCTCAGACTCTGCGACAGCTATGCGGTAACGATCGTGGTGCGTCACGTCGATGACGAATTCCGCATGCTCTGGCCGGCAATCCTTTTGTCAACTATGGATAACCGCACAGACTGTTTCGAGTTCAACGCACGCCAAGTGAGGTCGGCGCCGCAGCTACATCATTCCCGACATCGGCATCATTCTGGCGTTCAAGTGTCCCATGATCCAGATCGAACCGACGATGATGAGCGCGACGATCAAAACACCGAAGGCAAGCGCCAGTACGTTATTGGTGTTATCCGGCGCAGTCGTCAGATGCATGAAAAACACCAGGTGAACGCCAATCTGCGCGATTGCGAGCACGACCAGCATCACGACAATGCCGGGCCCCCAGATCAACGTGGGTATGCAGAATATAGAACGACGCAACGGTCAGACAGCGCCGCCAGCACGAGGCCCATGAGATAACCCTGGATGCCTTCGCGAACCGAATGATCCGCCGCATCCATGAAGCCGGGCCCGACGTCGCCCACATTTCCTTCGCCGTTGCCATTGCGCTTCGTCGGTCATCGGCCCTCTCCTATGAGATAGACGATCGTGAACAGCGCCACCCAGATAATGTCGAGCATGTGCCAGAACAGATTGAAACAGATCAATCTGCGCATGATGGCGGGACGAAAGCCTTTGAAAAAAACCTGCGCCATCATCGTACCGAGCCACAGCAGGCCGACGGTAACGTGGGCGCCGTGACAACCCACGACGGCAAAGAATGACGACCAGAATGCGCTGCGCTGGGGCGAAGCGCCTTGCGCGACCATCGAAGCGAAGTCGTGAGCTTCCAGCAACAGGAAGGACAAGCCGAGCACGCCGGTCACGAGCAGAAAGACTTGCGTCCAAAGTTGATTGCGTACGCCGGCCGCCACGGCCGACAGGCCGCAAGTGAAGCTCGATGCCAGGAGGCAGCCGGTCTCGAGCGCGATGCTGAGCGGATCGAACAACTGCGGTCCGGTGGGACCGCCGGCCGTTGCGGTCTGCAACACCGCGTGCGCCGCGAAAAAGCAGGAGAACAGCACAATGTCGCTGAGCAGAAACAGCCAGAAACCATACCCGACGATCACACGTTTGGACGCCGGGTCCGCCTTCGCCATGACCGGTCGCGCGGTCATGTCCTCCACCGCCATGCCCCACCCGGTAGGGATCGAGGTGGCGCGGGAATTGTACGTCCAGAGCTTCGGTCGCACTCATGCAAGTTCACCCGTTGGCGTATGGGCGGCGAGCCAGTCCTCACGCACATTTTGCGCAAGCCACTGCTCGCGCACGCGGCGCCGAGCACGGTCCGTCCCGGGCCACCTCTTCTGCGGGAATTACGTATTCCTCGCGGTCGCGCCAGGCGAACCAGACAAAGACCACATAGGCGCCGAACAGTCCGACCCCCACCAGCCACCAGATGTGCCAGATCAATGCGAAGCCAGTGACTGTGGAGAAGAACGCGGTGATGAAACCGGTGGGCTGTTGCGCGGCATCTCGATCGGCTTGTAGTCCGGCTCGGCCACGAGTTGCTGCGTTTCGATGGCGCGACGTTTGATCTCCCAGTACGGTTCCTCGCCTTCCACGTTTGGCAGCACCGCGTAATTGTAAGCCGGCGGCGGCGATGCGGTTGACCATTCGAGCGAGCGGCCGTTCCACGGATCGCCCGTCATATCGCGCAGCGATTCGCGCTGGCGGATGCTGACGACGAACTGGATGATCTGACAGGCCAGTGCGATGCATAAGACGATGATACCGACGCCGGCGGCGAGCACCCAAGGCCGCCATGCAGCCACGTCGTAAGTCTGCAGGCGCCGCGTCATGCCGAGAAGGCCGACTGCGTACAGCGGCACAAAGGTGATGTAAAAGCCCGCGAACGAAAACCAGAAAGCGGCCTTGCCCCAGCCTTCGTGCAGGCGAAAGCCAAATGCTTTGGGGAACCAGTAAGTCACGCCGGCGAAGGCGCCGAACAGCACGCCTGCGATGATCACGTTGTGAAAATGCGCAACGAGAAACAGGCTGTTGTGTACCAAAAAATCGGCCGGGGGCACCGACAGCAACACGCCGGTCATGCCGCCGATAACGAAGGTCACGGTGAATCCCAGGGACCATAGCATCGGCGTCGTGTAACGGATGCGGCCGCCATACATCGTGAACATCCAGTTGAAGATTTTCACGCCGGTCGGAACCGCGATAATGGCGGTGGCAATGCCGAACACCGCGTTGACGTCGCCGCCGGCCCCCATCGTGAAAAAATGGTGCAGCCACACCAGGAACGAGATCAGACAAATGGCCATTGTGGCGGCTACCATCGAGCGATAGCCGAACAGCGGCTTGCCGGAGAACGTCGGAAACACTTCCGAAAAGATGCCGAACGCCGGCAGCACCAGGATATAGACCTCGGGATGACCCCAGGCCCAGATCAGGTTGACGAACATCATCATGTTGCCGCCGCCGGAATTGGTGAAGAAATGAAAGCCGAGATAGCGATCAAGCAGCAGCATCGCCAGCGTGGCGGTTAGCACCGGAAACGCCGCAACGATCAGAAGATTGGCCGCAAGCGCGGTCCAGCAGAACACCGGCATGCGCATGTAGCTCATGCCGGGTGCGCGAATTTTCAGAATTGTGGTAACGAAATTGATCCCCGTCAGCAGCGTGCCGACGCCGGATATTTGCAGCGCCCACAAGTAATAATCGACGCCAACTCCCGGCGAGTAGCGAAGCTCCGAGAGCGGCGGATAAGGCAGCCACATGGCACGCGAAAACTCGCCGATCACCAGCGAAATATTGACCAGAAGAGCACCGGTCGCTGTCAGCCAGAAGCTCGTCGAGTTGAAAGTGGGGAATGCGACATCGCGCACGCCGAGCTGCAGCGGAACGGCAAAGTTCATCAGGCCGATCATCAGCGGCATTGCCGCGAAGAAGATCATGATCGTGCCATGGGCGGCAAAAATCTGATCATAGTGTTCGGGCGGCAGATACCCGGCGCTGTGAAACGCAAGCGCTTGCTGCGAGCGCATCATCACCGCATCGATGAAGCCGCGCAGCAGCATCAGCAGTCCCAGCAAGGTGTACATGACGCCGATGCGTTTGTGATCGACGCTGGTGATCCATTCGTGCCACAGATACGGCAGGTGACCGCGAATGACGACCCATGCGATGACGGCAAGCAAAACGAGAAATACAAAGGCGCCGGAGATCAGGGGAATCGGCTGGTCGAACGGGATCGCGTTGAGAGACAATTTTCCGAGCATGTCAGCTGCACCCCGTTGAACTGACGCCCGGGCCGGCCCGACCGCCATACGGGCCGCCTCCCGGGGGCAGGTCGCGCTTCACGACAGCCGTGAACAAGGTTGGATCGGCGCTGCTATAGGTGAACGGCTTCACGTCGCAGCTTTCGCGCAACAGATCGAAATAGCCGTTGCGGTCGAGCACGGGACCGCCGCTGTGCTGCGTGGCGGCTACCCAGTGCTCAAAGTCCGCCTGCGACACGGCGTGCACGTTGAAGTGCATGCCGGAAAATCCATCGCCGCTATACTGCGCCGACAAGCCGTAATAATTGCCGGGATGGTCGGCCTGCAAATAAAGTTGCGTTTGCATGCCGTTCATGGTGGCGATCATGCTGCCAAGCTGCGGCACAAAGAACTGGTTCATCACGGTGGCTGAGGTGAGAAAGAAGTGCACCGGCGTGCGCTCCGGGATCACCAGTTCGTTCACGGTGGCGACGCGCTGCTGCGGATAGATGAACAGCCATTTCCAATCGAGCGAAACCACCTGCACCGTCAGTGGCGGCGCTTTGCTGTCTGAGGCGATCGGCTGGTAGGGATCGAGTTCGTGCGCCCCGATCCAGGTCAGGCCGCCGAGAAACATGATGACGAGGATCGGAATTGCCCAGACAATGATCTCGAGCCGGCCCGAATACACGAAACTCGGCTGATAACGGGCCCGGGTATTGGAGGCGCGAAACCACCAGCCGATCGCCAGCAGACCGGCAATCGTGGGCACCACGATCACCAACATGATGCCGACCGCATTGAGCAGAATGAGTGCATCGGCTTGGCCGATGGGCCCCCGCGGCTGGAGCACGCCGCCCGCGCAGCCGCCCAGCGCGAGAGCCGGACACGCCACCGCCGCGGCACGCACCAGAATGCGGATAAAATTGGTTCGGGCGGCTGTTTGGACGCCACAGACGCGACCGTCCATCGGAATCCTATGCGGAAACGCCAAAAGAGCATCCAGCGCTGAATGCTCTAAAGGCGGATTAGGCGGCTCACGGCGTCAATCGCCGATCTCGCCAAAGGTTCCCACACCACGATGTGTTTACTCGCCGCCGCTGGCGGCACTACGGCTGCCCGTCCGTAGCCTGTTCACTCCCACGGCATCAGGGAAGCGTGGATCACGTCCGGCTTGCCACCCGGCAGGCTGCCGACCGACCTGATCGCCAAGTCCACATCCTTGAGTCCGAACCGGTGGGTGGTGATCTTCTCGAGCGGAAACCGCTTCGAGGCGATCTGCGCCAGCGCCAGTTCGCAGGCTTTGTAGCTGTGGCCGCGCGCGGAGTGCATGGTGATGAACTTCACCGTGAATTTTTCCAGCGGGAAATTCGGAAAGGCCGCCAGTTCGCCCTGCACCACAATGGTGCCGCCCTTGCGCTTGAGCGCCTCGATGCCGAGCAGGATCGGGATAGTGCCGGCGCCGGCCGTGCAGTCGAGCGAGACGTCAACGCCCTTGCCGCCGGTGATCTCCATGATGCGCTGGAGCGGGTCTTCCTTCTGCACGTCGATGACGTAGTCGGCGCCAAGCTCCTTGGCGACCTTGAGCCGCGCGCCGTCCTTGGAGGTGCCGGTGACGATGATGAGCGAGGCGCCGGCCTGCTTGCAGATCACGGTCTGCGACAGGCCCTGCTGCCCAGGCCCCTGGATCAAAACGGCGGAGTCGTAACCGACGCCGCCGTCGAACAGCGACCACTCCACCCCGTTCGCCATCGGCGTCACCAGTCCCGCGAGCTCCGCCGATACGCCTTTCGGCACATGGTGAACCACGGCGTTCCAGGGCAGGTAGACATATTGAGCGAAGCCGCCATACAGGTGCGGCGGCTTCTTCGCCGAGGTGTAGCCGTAGCGGATGGCATCCGGATTGGTGCGCCAGTTGGTGTTCTCGCAATGCCGGTACTGGCCGGCATGGCACCACTCGCACTTGCCGCACATGACATAGTGCTCGACGAAGACGAGATCGCCTTCCTTGAAACCCTTGCGGTTGGTGAACTCGCGGCCGGCCTTGGCGATGTAGCCGATGTTCTCGTGCCCCATGATGACGGGATCGGTGGTCGGCGGGTGCTGGTAAAGCTTGACGTCGGTGCCGCAGATGCCGCCGACCTCCATCTTCAACAGCGCGGCGTCCTCCGGGATATCCGGCATGGGATACTCGCGGATCTCGGTCTTGCTCGGCCCGGTGCGCACCGCCGCCAACACTTGCTCAGCCACTGAAAACGCTCCTCATTTCTTCTTGGTCATTAGAGGCTAGAAGCCCAATATATAGGCCGATGTCCAGCCCGTTCGAGATGATGCGCTCGTTCAAGCGGGGCGCCGATGGCGCCGCGCTCGACCGCGTACGCGACTGGACCCAGACGCGCTTCAAACTCGCCGAGGACGAGACGGTAATGGTCTCGGAAGTCGCCTGCGGCGTCCCGGGCTGCCCACCGATCGAGACGCATGTGGTGTTCTGGACCGCGCTCGGACGGCATCATTTCAAGGTCTTCAAGCCGCTCGCCGATGTGGTCGAAGACGACCTGCCGCCGGCGTTCATGAAGGACGCGCTGATGTGGGTCGAGGGCGCGGAGTGCAGCTGCTGCTGACGTTCTAGCACGCCAATGGGCGGCATCAGGGCCTACGCAGAACCAATGAAATATCCTAGCCTCTGTGGCTGGCGCTGCCGGCGGGACGGCGGCGTTCAGCTTACGGGTATCGTCATGGCACTTGGGCGTCGGCGATTTCTGCACCTGGCGGCAGGCGCTGCCGCGGCCACTGCCCGGCCTCGTGTGGCAGTGGCGCTCGATTATCCCACACGGCCTGTGCGGCTCATCGTCGGTTTTCCCGCGGGCACCGGGCCCGATGTGATCGCTCGCCTGATCGGCCAGCGGCTGTGGGACCGGCTTGGGCAGCAATTCATCGTCGAGAACCGGTCGGGCGCCGGCAGCAGCCTGGCGGCGCAGGATGTCGTGGCGGCTCCCGCGGATGGCTATACGGTGCTGCTCGCCGCCAATGCCAATGCGGTCAACGCGAGTCTCTATCCGAAGCTGCCCTTCAACTTCGTGCGCGACACCACGGCCGTCGGCATGATCTGCAGCGCGCCGTTCCTGCTGGTGGCCAACCCGGCGCTACCGGCAAAAACCTTCCCCGAGTTCATCGCCTACGCGAAAGCCAATCCGGGCAAAATCGATATGGCCTCGCCGGGCGTGGGAACCACGCCTCATCTGATGTATGAGCTCTTGAAGACGATGACGGGCATCGAACTTGTTCACGTGCCGTATCGCGGCGGTTACGTCGCCGATCTTCTCAGCGGGCAGGTGCAAGTCGCTTTTTCAACAATTACCCAGGTGATCCAGTATGTCAGAGACGGCAAATTACGCGCGCTGGCTTTGAGCAGCGCGGCGCGGTCGGATGTCCTGCCTGACGTGCCGGCGATCGGAGAATCGGTGCGCGGCTACGACGCCAACGGCTGGTTCGGCATCTGCGCACCCAAAGCCACTCCCGCGGCCGTGGCCGACAAGCTCAATCAAACCATCAATGCCGTCGTTGCCGAGCCGGACACGCGCAAGCGCCTCGCCGCCTTGGGCCTTCTGCCGCTGTCGATGACACGAGCGGAGTTCGGCAAGTTGATTGCCGACGACACCGCGAAATGGGCCAAGGTGATCCGGGAAGCCGACATCAAGGTCGAGTGATGGCCTTGCTGTGCGGCGCGGACGGCATCTTTCGCCCGCGCCCTACGCGATTCCAGGTGATGCGACTCTCAGATTCTCGCCAGATTGTCGCGATTGAGGTCGGTGACCTTGGCCACGCCCGACATCAGCATGGTGGATTTCAGCTCGAACGCCAGTTGGGCGTAGACGCTCTTGACCCCAAGCGAGCCGCCATTGATCAGGCCCCAGAGCGCCGGCCGGCCGATGCCGACGGCCGTTGCGCCGAGCGACAGCGCCTTGAAGATGTCGATGCCGCGCCGGATGCCGCTGTCCATGACCACGGGCACGCGACCGCCGACCGCATCGACCGCCGCGCGCAGCATGCTGATTGTGGCCGGTCCGCCATCCATCTGCCGACCGCCGTGATTGGACACCCAGATTCCAGCAGCGCCGTGCGCCAGGCTTTCGCGAATGTCGTCGGGCTGCACGACGCCCTTCACCAACACGGGCAATCCTGATGCTTCGCGTAGGAAGGTGATGTCGGTGAAACTAAGATCGCGCTTCTGGTTGCTGAAGTTGCCATGGCCGCCGAACCTGGGATCGTGGTTGCCCGCGGTGAGCGCCGGATCGCGCGGGCGGCCGAGCGCGATGTAATCGTCGCTCTGGCCCGGCCCGAGCGCGTCGGCGGTCAAGACGACGGCGGAGAATCCGGCCGCGTTGGCGCGTTGTACCAGCCAGCGATTAAGCTCCATGTCGCGGTTCATATAGATCTGAAACCACTTGGGTCCCGTCGTCGCCTTTGCGATTGCCTCCATCGGCTGGTTCGACGCTCCGGACGCGACGAACAGCGAGCCGGCCATACCGGTGCCGGCCGCGTTGGGCAGTTCGGCTTTGACGTGGAAATTGCCCTGCGCTCCGGTCGGGCAGGTGAACACCGGAAGCGGCAGCTTGTGGCCCAGCAGCGTCGTGCTCAGATCGATGTCCTTGTCGTCGACGTGTTGCAGACGGCGCGGCATGATCGGGTGGTCGGCGAAGGCGCGCCGGTTCTCGCGATAGGTCCAGGCGTCTCCACACGGCCCCATGATGGCAAAACGGCCCGGTGACAGTATCTTGCGGGCCTCGTCTTCAAGGCGCTCGACATTGACGACCCTCAGTTCGCGCTCTTGCGCGCTTGGCTCACCGAAGCCGGGCGGCGGCGACGTCGGTTTGGACGGTTGTTTCGATGGTTCTTGTTTCTCTTGGGCCAAAGCCTCGCTGGCATCCGCGGCGGCCGCGAGCGCCGCACTGCCGACCGCAATTGTCTGGATGAGATTGCGCCGTGAAGTCGCCATGTCGTCCTCCCGTGATTATTGGAAGGCAACATCGCGCCGGCGATTGGAGCCGTCAACGCGCGCAAGTGAAGAGATGCCCTGCCCTGTCGGCAGAGCGGAGACTTACAGCCCCGCCGCCTTCAGTGCGTCGGCCTGGCGCTTCGCGACACGGTCGATGGAAAAGCGCTCGATCGCCTCGTTGAACAGCCGATAGAAATTCAGTTCGGCGTGCAGATGCAAAAACACCGCGCCCAACCCGACCGCGGCGCGGTCCATGAACACGAATTCGCGCGGCACCTTCACGGGACCCTTCTGCTTGAGCGCCTGATGCACGCGGAAGGCTTCGCGGCGGCCGTACTCTCCGGGCGCCACGCCATCGGCGATGGTACGCACGCGGTCGTCGAGCAACGGGCCATAAATGAAGCGCGCCCAGATATTGAGCGTATCGATCAAGTTCGCGCGACAGCCGCCGAAAACCCCAGGTCTCGTAGGCATGCACGATGAGATCGTCATTGCCGTGCAGGAGCCCGTGGTAAAGGTCGACAACGCCCTGCACGAACTTTGGCGCAAAGATTCGGATGCAGCCATAGTCGAGCAAATTGATTCCGGCCGCCTCTCCTTCTTGCGCGAACACCGTGTAATTGCCGAGATGCGGATCGCCGTGAATGACGCCGAAGCGGCTGAATGGAAACCACCACGCGGTGAACATGGCGGTCGCCAGGGCGTTACGCGCTTTGAGGGGATCGTTTTTGTGCGCGAGCATGCGCGTGCCCTCGAGCCAATCGAGCGTGAGCAAGCGGCCGGTTGAAAGTTCGGGCCACGGCCGCGGCACTCGCACCAACTCGGTCCCTTCAAGCATCTGCCGATAGAGCGCGACGTGCTTGGCCTCGCGATAATAGTCGAGCTCTTCGCGCATGCGCTCGCCGATTTCCTTGGCGACTTCGCTAGTGTCGATCGCCGTATCGAACCGGCGGCGGATAGCGAGCAGCACTTGCAGTTGCACCAGGTCGGCCTCGACCGCGGACTGCATGTCCGGATACTGCAGCTTGCAGGCAAGCTCCTGCCCGTCGTGCGAAAGGGCACGATGCACCTGGCCGAGCGAAGCCGCCGCCGACGGCTGATGCTCGAAGCTTTCGAACTTTTTCTCCCAGCCGGCGCCCAGTTCCGCCATCATCCGGCGCTTGACGAAGGCCCACCCCATCGGCGGGGCTTCGCTTTGCAGCTTCTGCAATTCGGTGGCGTATTCGGGCGGCAACAGGTCCGGAATGGTCGCCATGAGCTGCGCGACCTTCATCAGCGGACCTTTCAGCCGGCCGAGCGCCGATGACAGCGCCAGCGCATCGCCAGCCCGGTTCGGCGCGCCGCCAAGAAGCCGCCGTCCCGCATAGCGCGCCGCCACGCCGCCGACATTCGCTCCGACGCGCGCATAGCGCGCGGCGCGGGCGGAGAAGCGGTTCTTTTCGGAATCTGTTTTCTCGTTTTTCGGCATTTATTTGTTCGGCCAGTTGTCACGAATCCAGCGAGCAAGACTTTCTTCGCTGACCTCGCCGGCGGCGAGTGACAATATTATTTTGGTCGCGTGCGCTGGTTCTGGAGCAAAGCTGACGCGGTTGGTGCGAAGAAAGGTCATCATGCTCATGAAGGCCATGCGTTTGTTACCGTCGACGAAAGCGTGATTCTTCGCCAACCCGAAAGCATAAGCGGCTGCAAGCTCCGGCATTTGAGCCTGCTCGTAATGCCATTTGTTGATCGGCCGTTCGATCGCGGATCGCAGCAGACCTTCATCGCGAAGCCCTGCGGCCCCGCCGAAACGGCGCAACTGGCGGCTATGAATCGCAACGATCTGTTCGTAGGTGAGCCACTTCGGCTCCGCGCTCATGCGACTTCGCTTTCATTTCGCCAGCGTCGCCATGGTGTCGCGGTACTCGTCCATGATTTCGTCGGCGGCTGCCATGGTGGCTTCGAAATCGGGATCGTAAGGCAGCAGTTGCAGCCCGCCGCCCGCAAGCTCCGTCACGTGGAATTCCTGGCCACGCTTGATGTCGAGGCGCTGCATCAACTCGCGTGGCAAAATGAGTCCATCGGAATTGCCTATCCGCTTTACTTCCAGCTTCATCGGAACCTCTTGCCGACTTTTTGGCGGCCGCCTGTCGTATTACAAACCGTATAACACACTGGAGAGCCGCGTTCAACAGTTGTTTTACATTCAACCCTCAGATCATTCTACGCTTTCCAGTTCCCCGATCATCCGCTCGATGACCGACAGGCCGCCCTGCCAGAACGCCGGATCGCGGGCGGCGAGGCCAAACGGCTTGAGCAGTTCCGAATAGTGCTTGGTGCCGCCTGCCGCGAGCATCGCGAGGTAGCGCTCGGCAAAGCCGTCGGCGGCGTGCTCGTAGACCGAATAAAGCGAGTTCACCAGGCAATCGCCGAACGCGTAAGCATAGACGTAGAACGGCGAGTGGATGAAATGCGGAATGTAGGTCCAGAACGTCTCATATCCGGGCTTCAGCTCGATCGCCGGACCGAGGCTTTCGCCCTGCACCGACATCCATAGCTCGCCGATTTTCTGCGCGGTCAGTTCGCCGTTCTTGCGCTCGCTGTGGACGGCCCGCTCGAAGCTATAGAACGCGATCTGCCGCACCACGGTATTGATCATGTCCTCGACTTTCGCGGCGAGCATGGCTTTGCGCTCTTTCTTGTCGCGCGTATTGGCCAACAGCTTGCGGAACGTCAGCATTTCGCCGAACACGCTCGCGGTCTCGGCGAGCGTCAGCGGCGTCGGCGCCATCAGTGCGCCGTTCGGCGCGGCCAGCACCTGGTGCACGCCGTGGCCGAGTTCGTGCGCCAGCGTCATCACGTCGCGCGGCTTGCCCTGATAGTTGAGCAGCACATAGGGATGCGCCGACGGCACCGTCGGATGCGCAAACGCGCCGGGCGCTTTGCCAGGCCGCACCGGCGCATCGATCCAGCGCTGGTCGAAGAAACGCTCGGCGATCGCCGCCATCTTCGGCGAGAACGCGCCATAGGCGGTAAGCACCGTATTCCGCGCTTCGCTCCAGCTCACGTTGCGCGCCGCGACCTGCGGCAACGGCGCGTTGCGATCCCAGTGCGGCAGCTTTTTCTTGCCGAACCATTTCGCCTTCAGCGCATAATAGCGGTGCGACAGCCGCGGATAGGCGGCGCGCACGGCGGCGACCAGCGCATCGACCACTTCGCGCTCGACCCGATTGTCGAGGTGCCGCGCGTCGGCGATGTCGGCGAAGCCGCGCCAGCGGTCGGAGATTTCCTTGTCCTTGGCGAGTGTGTTGGTGATCAGCGCGAACTGCTGCAGGTTCTGCCCGAATGTATGCGCCAGCGCCTGGGCGGCGGCTTTGCGTTTCACGCCGGAGCGATCCTGCAACAGATTAAGCGTCGGCTCGATCGCCAGCACCTTGCCACCCACCTTGAAACGCAGATTGGCGATGGTGGAATCGAACAGCCGATTCCAGGCCGAATAGCCGGTCATCGACTTTTCGTGGAACAACTGCTCGACGCGGTCCTCAAGCTGATAGGGCTTATAGCGGCGCACGTCTTCCAGCCATGGCCGGTAATGGCCGAGCGACGCATCGGCCATGGCAGCCTGCAACAGGGCGTCGTCGACGCGATTGAGTTCGAGCATGAAGAACAAAAGATGGGTGGAAGCGGCGGTCAGCCGCTCCTGCACGTCGCCGTAAAACTTGGTCCGCGCCGGGTCGATCGTATCGCCGGCATGCACCAGCCCCGCATAGGAGCCGAGCCGTCCCATCAGATCGTCGAGCGCCTCGTAACGCCGCACGGCTTCGGCGAGCGCCGCGCCAGCAGCCGGTCCACGCGCCAGATCGTCGAGCTTGCCCTTATAGGCCTCCTCGAACGCCACGCTCTCGGCATCGGCCTGGTCGAGATCGCGCTTGATCGCCGGGTCGTCGAGGCCGGCGTAAAGGTCGGCGAGGTTCCACTCCGGCAAGGCGCCGAGCGGCGATTTGCGCGCTGGCACCGGTGCTTTAGACGGCTTTTTGGCGGTCGCCGCCGCATTTCGCCTGGAAACTTTGCGCTGGAGCATGAACTTGACGCCCTCACCTGTCGCCTGTGATGTGGCCCGGCAAAAGTGGCCTCGCAAGGGCGCTTGCCTGTGGGCGAGCGTGAAGGACGCCGCCGTGGCGTTTGAGCCTGCGCCGTGCGGCGTCTAGCATGGCCTTACGAATCGTTGCTCTGACCGTGGGATGGTGATGCTCGGCTGGTTTCAGGCGCTGATGCCGCGGGAAGATCGGTTTTTCGACATGTTCGCCCGGCATGCCGCCATTGTGCTCGCCGGCGCCGAAGCCTTGCAGGGGCTGCTCAAAGGCGGCGACTCCATCGAGCAATATCGCAAGCAGATTTTCGATCGCGAGGCCCAAGCCGACGAAGTCACGCGCGAGGTGCTCACCGCGGTGCGGCGCACCTTCGTGACGCCGTTCGACCGAACCGATATCCAGGATCTGATCTCGTCGATGGACGACGCCATCGACCAGATGAACAAGACGGCGAAGACCATCGTCATGTTCGAAGTCAAAAGCTTCGAGCCGCCGATGCAGGAAATGGCCGCCATCATCGTCGAGGCCGCAAAACTCGTGGTCGAGGCGGTGCCTCTATTAAGCTCGATCGGCAGCAACGCCAGCCGCCTCAATACGCTCACGGGCCGCATCATTGCGGTAGAGGAGCAGGCGGACGAGGTCCACGACCGCGGCCTCAAGGCGCTGTTCCTCGCCACCAAAGCAAAACGGGCAAGAGCACGGCTCCGGCAACGCCATGCGTTTCATCGTCGGCACCGAGATTTACGACCATCTGGAGAAGGTCGTCGACCGGTTCGAGGATGTTTCGAACGAAATAAGCTCGATCGTCGTCGATCAGCTGTAACAGCGGCGGCAGATCGGTGAACATTCCACAATGAGTATTCTGCTCAACCTGCCCGTCCTGATCGCCCTGATCTTGGTGGCGCTGTCGTTCGATTTTCTGAACGGCCTGCACGACACCGCAAACTCGATCGCCACGCTGGTGTCGACCCGGATGCTGCGGCCGCGCTACGCCGTCGTCTGGGCGGCGTTCTTCAACTTCATCGCCTTTCTGATCTTCGGCGTGCACGTCGCGCGCACCGTCGGTGTCGGCATCGTCTCCGCCGAGGTGATGGATGCGCGCGTCATCTTCGGCGCGCTGATGGGCGCCATCTTCTGGGACCTGATCACCTGGTGGGGCGGCATTCCGTCGTCGAGCTCGCACGCGCTGATCGGCGGGCTGGTCGGCGCCGGCGTAACCAAGGCCGGCATTGCCTCGATCGTCTGGCCGGGGCTGATCACCACCGGCGCCTTCATCGTTCTCTCGCCGCTGCTCGGGTTCTTTCTGGCGCTGGTTATGGTGCTCGGCGTGTCGTGGGCTTTCGTGCGCGCCAATCCGCGCTCAGTCGAAGGCCCCTTTCAGTGGCTGCAATTTGCCGCCGCGTCGCTCATTTCGCTCGGCCACGGCGGCAATGACGCGCAGAAGACCATGGGCATCATCGCGGTGCTGCTGTTTTCGCAAGGGCACCTTGGCGCGACCTTCTACGTGCCGTTCTGGGTGGTGATCGTGTGCCAGATAGCGATGGCGCTCGGCACGCTGATCGGCGGCTGGCGCATCGTCAACACTGTCGGTTCGAAGATCACCCGGCTTACTCCGGTGCAGGGCTGTTGCGCGTCGAGCGCGGGCGCCGCCCTCCTGTTCTTCGCCACTTTCCTCGGCATTCCGGTGTCGACCACCCACACGGTGACCGGCTCGGTGATCGGGGTCGGCGCCGCCCGCAAGGTCTCGGCGGTGCGCTGGAACATTGCCACCAACATCGTCATCGCCTGGATCATCACGCTTCCGGCCTCGGCGCTGGTCGCGGCCCTGTTCTACTGGCTGTCCGGATTTGCAATCTGATTCTTCACATCGACCTCACCTGAGGCCCGACGTAAGAAGGATGCAGGCAAAGGGGCCGCGGGCCTCGCCTCTCCGAGGCTCGGCGCCGCGCGCCGCGCACGTTCACATCGAGGAGCGAGACTATTTCTGCTCCGACGCCGCCTGAAACGCCTTCCAGTCGAACTTTTGCGCCAACGGCAATGCCTCGTCTTCGGTCATGCCGTTGTAGGAAACGCTGAACATCGCGGCCGGTCCGAGCGCGACCATGACCGCTCCGGATTTCTGCGGCACATTGTAGGTCTTCGAGATCGCAAAGCCGTTCATTGTTGTCGAGATCATGTGGCCTTCGCTGGTTTCGACATTCATCCCGGCCTTGGTCATTGCCAGCGCACCCGCGGCCGCGGGGCCGGTCACGACTGACGCGTGAAGCTGTGAGGAACCACGTGTGTACTCGCGCGTGGCGGTGGTCATGCTGCTGTTCGGCATTTCCATCGTCATTCCGTCGGGTTTCTTGCCCTGCCAGCCGTCGAGATCGACAAACAGCGGCAGATAACGCCGAAAGGCTTGGTCGGCACGCGCGGCCCCCGAGCGCAGGACTGCGCCAGCAGACAAAGCGGCCAAAGCAAAATGTAAAACGCGGCGGCGATCAGTCATGGGCCCCTCCAATAACTTGCAATGGTGCGAGCATAACAATCACCTCCCGCGCGGGGAATGGCTGCCGGCCGCTACCCAAACCCGAAAAACCGCGCCGGGTTGTCGACCAGCACCCGATCGCGCGCGGCCCGATCGGGCAAGTAACGCTCGAACAGCGCGACGCGCTTCAACTCGTGGTCCACGCCGTAGTCGGACGGTCCGTCTTTGTCGGGCCGCATGAAGCGGTGCACGTGCGGCCAGTCGGTGCCCCACAGGCAGCGGTCCGGCGCGGCCTCGTAATACATCTGGCCAAATGCGACCGCGTCGTCCCACGGATCGCCGACGTGCGAGCGCAGATCGCCGTTCGACAGGCCGATCCACCAATTGCCGTTCCTGAGTAGGTCGAGAATGAGATGCACCGACGGGTCCTCGGTGCCGCGCCGGAAATCGGGGCCGCCCATGTGATCGATGATGGCGGGAAAATCGATTTTCTTCAGTTCGTCGGCGACAGCGAGAAAATCGTCCTCGAAACCGAACACCTTGACGAACCAGCCGAGCTCGCGCACGCGATCGAGTCCGCGGCGGAAATCCGCGATGCTCGGCGCGAGCTTGAAACGGCCGCCGAAATTAAACCGCGCGCCGCGCACGCCGACGCTGTTGAGCCGTTCCAGTTCCGCGTCGCTGACGCTGTCGTCGACAATGGCGACGCCGCGATAGTTCTGTTTGCCCACGACCTTGAGCACGTCGTGCAACGCCCGGTGATCGGTGCCGTAGATGGTCGGCTGCACGAACACCGCGCGCTCGACCCCCATGGCGTCATGCAGCGCCTTCACCGCGGCAAAGTTGCAATCGCCCGGCGGCGCATACAGCGCGTTCGGATTGGCGGCCGGATAAATCTTCGGATCGCCAAAGATGTGCAGGTGCGTGTCGCAGGAATTTTTGGGCAGGCGCTTGGGCATGGTGTTTCGCTTTATCTTGGACTTGGTTTTGACTGTGGCTTTCCAGGCCTTCGCTACTGCAAACTAATCCCGGCCTGTTTGATGATCGGCCCCCATTTGGCATTCTCGCTCTTGAGGTAATCGCCGAGCCATTGTGGCGTACCGCCCATCGGCGTCATCCAGATGTTGGCGAGCTGCTTCTTGCCGGCATCGCTTTGCAGAAACTCGTTCACGCCTTCGTTGATCCTGGCGACGATGCTTGGCGGCGTCCCGGCCGGCGCGAACAGAGAAAACCAGGCGCTCGCCTCCAAGTCAGGAAACCCCGACTCGTCCACGGTCGGCACATCCGGCAGTTCGGGCAGGCGCTTTGAGCTTGTGACGGCGAGGCCGCGCAGCATGCCCGACTGAACCTGCGGCACGAAAGTCGGAACGTATTGCACCGAGAGCTGCAGATCGCCTGAAGCAAGATCGGGCAGCGCCTGCGAGCTGATGCGATACGACACATGTCCGATCGAAATCCCGGCGAGCTTGTTAAGCAGCTGGATCGTGATGTGCGCCTGCGATCCGACGCCGACGGTACCAGCGTTGAGCGGGCCGCGCTTAGTTTTGGCATAGGCGACGAGCTCTTTCAGGTTCTTCACCGGCAGCTTGGGGCTGCCGACAAAGATGAGCGGCGAATAAGCCAGCGCCGCGACCGGCGCAAAAGCGCGATCGGGATCGAAGTCGAGGTGCTTGTACAGGAACTTGTTGTTGACGATCGGCCCGACGGTACCGATCAAGAGCGTATAGCCGTCCGGCGCCGCGCGCGCTGCCGCCCCTGCCGCAATGTTGCCGGTCGCGCCGGGGCGATCCTCGACGATGAAATTCTGGCCGAATTTTTCGCCGAGCGAGGTGTTGACCATGCGCATCAGCGTGTCGGCGCTCGTTCCCGCCGCGAATGGGCAGAGCACCGTCACAGGCCGCATCGGCCACGGCTCTGCTGCCAGCACCGGCCGCGCAAGCGGGGCGAGCGCAGCCGCGCCAAGAGCGCCGATCAACAGCCGCCGTCCCACCTTGGCCGTCATTATCCATCCCCGGCAATTCGTCGGCTCTCGCTGCGGAGCCCTGCCGCGTCTTAATACGCCTTTAAGCCTCTTGCCGGCAAAGTGACCCAATTCGGCACAGAGCAAGGGTTACGAGAAGGTGCAGCCATGAGCAGCCGCGTGCTCGTTGTCGACGACGATCCGGTGCAGTGCCGCCTGCTTGAAGGCATGCTGCAAAAATTCGGCTACGAGCCGCTCACGCTTGACAACGGCGACGCGGCAATCGAGCTCCTCGGCTCGCCCGACGGCGGCCGGATCGATTGCGTGATCCTCGATCTGGTGATGCCGAACCTCGATGGGCTCGGCGTGCTGGCGCGGCTGCGCCAGGCCGGCAACAAACTGCCGGTCATCGTGCAGACTGCACATGGCGGCATCGACAACGTGGTCTCGGCGATGCGCGCCGGCGCCATCGATTTCGTGGTCAAGCCGGTCGGCGCCGAGCGGCTGCACGTCAGCCTGCGCAACGCGCTCAACACCAGCGCGCTTGAAGGCGAACTCGCCCGGCTCAAGCACAGCCGCTCCGGCACGCTCGGCTTCGCCGACATCCTGACGCGCAGCGCCAACATGACGGCCGTCATCCGCATCGCCGAGAAGGCGGCGGCCTCCACCATTCCGGTGCTGATCTCGGGCGAGTCCGGCGTCGGCAAGGAATTGATCGCCCGCGCGATCCACGGCACCGGCGAACGAAGGAGCCGGCCGTTCGTCGCGGTCAACTGCGGCGCCATGCCGGAAAATCTCATCGAGTTCGATCCTGTTCGGCCACGAGAAGGGCTCGTTCACCGGCGCCACCGAGCGCCACACCGGAAAGTTCGTCGAAGCCTCCGGCGGGACGCTGTTTCTCGACGAAGTCGGAGAGTTGCCGGCGGCCGCGCAGGTCAAACTGTTGCGCGCTATCCAGGAAGGCGAGGTCGAGCCGGTCGGCGCGCGCAAGGCCGTGCGTGTCGACGTGCGCATCATCTCAGCCACCAACCGCGACTTGATCGCCGACGTGAAGGCCGGTCGCTTCCGCGAAGATCTGTTCTACCGCCTGCATGTCTTCCCGATCGCCGTGCCGCCGCTGCGCGAGCGGCCCGCCGATATTCCGGCATTGGCCAGGCATTTTCTGGCGCGCTTTGCCGCCGAAGAAGGCAAGCGCATCCGTCTGATCAAGCCGGAGGCGATGCTACTGCTCGCGGCGTTCCCGTGGCCCGGCAATATCCGGCAATTGGAGAATGCGCTGTTTCGCGCCGTGGTGCTGGCCGACGGGGACAGCGTCGGGATCGGTGAATTTCCGCAGATCGCGGCGGCGGCATCGGCGCATAGCGGCGAAACGGTTCCCCTCCACGGCGAACCGGCCACGACCGATATGCTCGACATGCCCGACGCCGAGCTGGTCCGGATTTGCGACTGTCGCGGATCATCCCGCCGCTTCTTCCTTCCCAGGCCCCGCTTCTCACCGATACGCTGCCGCTGCTCGACGCGACCGGCGAGGTGCGGCCGATCGAGGAGATCGAGGCCGAGCTCGTCCGCTATGCCATTACGCATTATCGGGGGCAGATGTCCGAGGTGGCGCGACGGCTTCGCATCGGACGCTCGACCCTGTATCGCAAGCTCGAGGCGCTGGGGCTAAATAGCGAGCGCGCAGAAGACGATAGCGAAGCCGTTGCCGCGGAGCGACAGCCGCGGAAATTCGCCTGATCCGCCCTTAATTTCGCCTCCCGAGACGGGACAGGCTCCCGCGGCTCGCGTAATGTGATTCTCGGCTTCCGTCCGCAGCATTGACACTTTTGGGGTGAAGGTTCCCCCCGGAAGGTCGGGTTCTGCGTTCTGTTGCGCAGGCTCGGGGGGAAGCACGTCGACCTAAGGAGAATTCGCAATGCCCGGCGTCCGCCTGAATGGATTTCTTGCCTCGACTGCTGTCGCGCTGCTTCTGTCCGCAAGCGGTGCGCTTGCGCAATCGACGCCGCCGGGCGGCGCGCCGACCGTGACGCCTCCGGACACCGCCAAATCGGCTCCCGCGGCAGCGCCTGCCGCAGCCCCTGAATCTGCCACGCCGAAGACCACGCAGTCGGCGGAACCGTGGGGCTCGCCCGCGGCAGCCGCAACGCCAGCGCCCGCCACACAGCCGGCCGACACCGCGACTCAAACACCCACTCCGCCGGCCGCCACGCCTCCGTCAGACGCAGCTTCGGCCAAGCCCGTCGAAACGCCATGGACGCCTGCGGCCGCAAGCGCACCACCTGCGACACCTGCACCAGCCGCCGCGGAAAGCACGCCTCCTGCTCCGGCCGCTGCGGCAAGCACGCCTGCCCCCGCAACTCCGGCGGACGCGGCCGCCAGCACACCGGCGCCGAGTGGCAGCGGAACGGCTGCGGCCCCCGCAGCTGCGACCCCGGCAGCCGCCACGCCCGCTCCCGGCTGCAACGGCGGCGGCGCCCGCCGCTCCGCCGACGATCACCGATCAGATCGCCGATCAATTGCGCGGCCTCTCCAGTGGGAAATTCGACCACATTCTCGGCGGCAAACCGCAGCGCGCCGCGATCGAAGCGTTCTATTCAGGCCGCTCGTTCGCGCCGATCTGGCTCACGGACGGCCACCCCAATGCACGCGAGCAGACCGCAGCGGACTACTTGGCCAAGGTCGGCGCCGATGGGCTCAATCCGGCCGATTATCCGGTCCCGGATTTCAAATCGCTGACCGATCCGCAGGCGCTGGCCGAAGCCGAGCTGAAATTCTCGGTCGCGGTGGTGACCTACGCGCGGCATGCCTCGATCGGCCGGATCGCCTGGTCGCGCGTGAATGCCAATATCGAATACGACACCAAGGCGCCGGATCCGGCCGCGGTGCTCGCCACCATGGCGGGCGCCAAGGATGTGGCCGCCGAGCTCGACTCCTACGAGCCGCACGCTGCCGGCTATCTCGCGCTCAAGGCCAAGCTCGCGGAAATCCGCGGCGGCAAGCAGGACGGCATCAAGCAGCCGATCCCGGGCGGCCCGGTGCTCAAGATCGGCATGCACGATCCGCGCGTGCAGGCTTTGCGCGAAAAGCTCGGCGTAACCGGCGACGGCGACACCTACGACAAGGCGCTCGCTGACGCCGTGAAGAGCTTCCAGAAAGAGCACGATATCAGGCAGACCGGCACGCTGACGGCGCCGACGCTCGAAGCGATGAACGGTCCGCGGCCGACCCATGTCGAGGACACGATCCTCGCCAACATGGAACGTTGGCGCTGGATACCGCACGACCTCGGCGGCAAATTTTATGTGCTGATCAACCTGCCGGATTTCACCGCCAGTGTTTACAATGACGGCAAGCGGATCTGGAAGACGAAGATCGTCATCGGCAAGGTCGACAAGCCGACGCCGATCATGTCGACGATGATGAAGTTCATCACCGTCAACCCGACTTGGCACGTGCCGCCATCGATCATCAACGGCGAATACCTGCCGGCGATGGCGCAAGACCCGACCGTCATGCAGCGCATGGGACTCGTGGTCCAGCGCGACGGCGCCGGCAAAGTCATCGGCATCTATCAGCCACCGGGCGACAAGAACGCAGAAGGGCGCCTGCGCTTCAACTTCCCCAACAAGTTCCTGGTGTATCAGCACGACACGCCGGACAAATACATGTTTGCCTACGCCAAGCGCGCCTTCAGCCACGGCTGCATGCGCACGCAGGATCCGGCGAAATATGCCGAGGTGCTGCTGTCGCTGGTGCGTCCTAACGACCATTACACCAAGGAACGCATCGAGCACATGTACGGCCCGAACGAGATCAATATCGACTTCCCGACGTTCATGCCGATCAATGTGACGTACCAGACGGCGTTCGTGGACGATGAAGGCAAGCTGCAATTCCGCGACGACCTTTATGGCCGCGACCGCGAACTGCTGGCGATCATGCACAATCAGAACGAAATGCGGGTCGCCGACATCCCGGTTGAGCACGCGATCTCGGCGACGAAGCGCGAAATCCTGACGGCCGCCGATCACGCGCCGACTTTTGGCAACCCCTACGGCAGCGGATCCAACGGCGGCGGTCCGGTGGGCTTCTTCCAGCAGCTGTTCGGCGGCGGCTTCAACCAGCCGGCAGCGCAGCAGCGGCCGGGCGCCCGCCACCGCAGAGTGAGCCGCACCTATCAGACGCGGGGCAACGGCGGACAGGACTACAGGTAGGATTTCCCCGCGGGAGCAACTCCAGGCTGGCCCACGCGGGCCGGCCGAAAATCGACTCCGCAGGCCAGGACAGAAGCCCAAAGACGCGATCCGGCGGCCCTGTGGGCAACCGGCCAATCTTGGCCATATTTTGCCACACTGCCCGGCTATCCTTGCAGCGTCGGGGGTGGGGTGGCGGTAACTCCTCGTTTACCCTTCCCAAATTAGCAATGCGTTAGCGTTATTCGCCGCTGGGACGCGGCGGATGGTGACGTTTAACGCGGGGACGCGAGATCGCCAGTGCCCACCGGTACCGCGCGCGCGAAGAGTTATCGATTCTTGGCTGCACAAGTCGGCTATTCGTGCGGCGTTGCTCTTCTCATCATGCTGTTTGCGAGCCGTGGGCTGCAGACCGCAGTCGCCGATGGCGACACGCGCACCATATCGATGCACCACGTCCATACCGACGAGCGCATCACCATCACCTACAAGCGCGACGGCCGCTATGACGAGGCGGCGCTGGAAAAGCTCAACTGGCTGCTGCGCGACTGGCGGCAGGGCAAATCCACCCACATGGATCCGCAACTGATCGATCTGTTGTGGGAGGTGCAGCGCGAAACGGGATCGAAAACCGCCATCGACATCGTATGCGGTTACCGCGCGCCGGAAACCAATGCGATGCTGCGCCGGCGCAGCCGCGGCGTGGCGCGATTCTCCCAGCACATGCTCGGCCACGCCATCGACTTCTACATCCCCGGGGTACCGCTCGAACAGCTCCGTGAAATCGGTCTGCGGCTGCAGCGCGGCGGCGTCGGCTTCTACCCGACCTCCGGCTCGCCGTTCGTGCACATGGATACCGGCGGCGTGCGGATGTGGCCGCGCATGACGCGCAACGAACTGATGCGCGTCTTCCCTGACGGCCGCACCGTGTACTTGCCGACCGACGGTCATCCGCTGCCCGGATATGCGGTGGCAATGGCCGATCTGCGCAAACGCGGCCAGAATCCGACGGCGACCTGGAGCGAAGAGGCGCGCGACGAAGGTCTCGACGAGACCGTCGTGCTGGCGACCGACGCCGGCCGTACGCCGGCACGGGCGCCGACGCATATCGCCGCTCCGGCACCGGCACAGCAAGTCGCGCAGGCGGTGCCGCCGCCGGCGTCCGCCCCTGCCCCAGCGCCGTCGCAAACTTCGGGTTACTCACTGGCTTCGGCGCCGGCGACCGTCGCACCGATGAATTCGCTGTTTGCCGCGCTCCAGCTTGAAGCCGCACGCAAGCGTCAGCAGGCGGCAATTGCCGCGGCGCCGCCACCGAGCGCCGCCCCTGGTGGCGCTGTCTACCAGACCGCCGCCTACACAACGTCACCCGAGGCACCAGCCGCGGCATTGCAGCCCGCGGTCGCCACCACTGCGGACGCGGGCGACGCGCGAGCCATCGCCCGCAAAGGTGACGAGCAGCACACGTTGCAGCTCGCCAGCGCCGACACGACGGGTGCGGTTACGCCGTGGCCAGACGCGTTTGCAGATCGCGTGCCGCCGCAACTCGCGCTCGCCTACGCGCGGCCGACGGGACAGGAAGCGCCGCCCGCCACCGCTGCGGCGCGAGCCGCGCCCGTTCATGTCGCGCAGGCGGCCCAACTGCCGCGGCCGCAGGCGGATACCACGATCGCCGTGAAGCGCATCGCCGATCAACCGACGTCGGCAATCGTCGCGGCGCGGCCGAAGGGCGAAACGGACCAGCTGCAAGGCCTGCGGTTCGACAATCCGTGGCTCGATGCGGTGCTGGTCTCGCCCGATCTGCGTCACTTCATGACTGCGCTGATGCTCGGTGCGGAAAACTATGGCGCCCTGGGCGGGCTCGTTGAAAAGCCCGCGCAATCGGTGGTGATGACGTTCGGGCCCGAGCCTAATCCCGGCTTAACCACCGATCATTTCAGCGGCCCGGCCGTCGGTGTCATCTCAACGGTGACCTACAAGCAGGCGCAGTCGCAGAGCACGGTCGCGCACTCACACCGCGCTGCGGTGAGTGCATCATTCCGGGGCCTCGCGCAAAGCGCGGAGCCCGGAATTCATAATCACAAACGATTCAGAACTTGCGATTCAGAGCCTGGCTGCTGACGGCGGATAACACCGGCTGACCGAGGTCATGGACTCCAGGCTTGGCACTTCGCCGCGATCCGGGAATGACCCCTTACTCCAGCAGCATGCCGAGCGCGTGCAGGTAGGTCTCGAGAATAGCCTCCTGCTCCTTGCGCTCGTTGACGTCCTGTTTGCGCATCCGCACCACGGTGCGCAGCGCCTTGATGTCATAGCCGTGCACCTTGGCCTCGCCGTAGACGTCGCGGATATCGTCGGCAATCGCCTTCTTTTCTTCTTCAAGTTTTTCGACCCGCTCGACGAGCGCCTTGAGCTGCTCCTTGGCGAAGCGGTGGGCGGTCTGGTCGTCGCGAACGGCGGCATTGGCCATCGGGCACTCCTCACGATGAAAACGCACGATCCGGCAAGCGCCGGATCCGGTTTCCAGTGAAGCACGTCTCGCCGAAAACCGTCGTGAGGTTTCGGAATTGCGGGCACGGAAATCAAGCCGCCCGTGCGTTCATCCACGCAACGCACAGGGCGACAATGAAACGGCCAAGCGGCTAATGTTTTTGGCTTGCTTTTTCGAACGCCGCCTCCTGCTGCGGCGTCGCTTCCTTCTGATATTTCGCGCGCCATTCGTCGAACGGCATGCCGTAGACGATCTCGCGGCTTTCTTCCCTCGACATCGGCAGGCCCTTGGCGTCGGCCGCGTCCTTCATCCAGTTCGACAGGCAGTTGCGGCAGAAACCGGCGAGATTCATCAAATCGATGTTTTGCACGTCGGTGCGCTCGCGCAGATGCTGCACCAGGCGGCGGTAAACCGCGGCCTCAAGTTCGGTACGGGTCTTTTCGTCGGACACCATGTTGTTCTCCCAAAGCGCGATCGGCCGAACCGGGAACCGGCCGCGCAGCGGCCAGACGCGACACCGCGCGACAATGCGGCGGCCGTGGTAATCATGCCAAACATAGAGGCCTCAATACGTTCTTGCCATAACCCCTTTGTTTCCTGCCGATGACCATGCCGCCCCGCGATCTGCTCGAATCACTGTTCCGCACCGCGGTCGCGGCCGCCCATCCGAGCCGGTGCCTGCCGGCGAACCTGCCCGATTTTCCGCAGGCTGGACGGCTCATTCTGCTCGCCGCCGGCAAGGCCGCAGGCTCGATGACCGAGGCGGCGGAACGGCACTATCTGGCGCAAATGGCCGCACGCGGCATCGCCGATGACCGCCTTGCCGGCATCGCCGTCACCCGTCACGGCTACGCCCGGCCGACGCGCCGAATCGAGGTGGTTGAGGCCGGCCATCCGGTGCCGGATCAACCGGGTCTCGCCGGGACCGAGCGGGCGCTCAAGCTCGCCGAAGCGGCCGGCGCCGACGATTTCGTCGTAGTGCTGCTGTCAGGCGGCGCTTCGGCCAACTGGATCGCGCCGGCGTCCGGCCTCACGCTTGCGCAAAAGCAGGACGTAACACGGGCGCTGTTGCGCAGCGGCGCCAACATTGGCGAGATCAACACGGTGCGCAAACACCTGTCGCGTATCAAGGGCGGCCGGCTGGCACTGCGCGCTCACCCTGCCCGGCTGGCGACGCTTTCGATTTCCGATGTGCCGGGCGACGATCCTTCCGTGATCGGCTCCGGACCGACTGTGCCCGACCCGACCACGCTCGCCGACGCACGCGCCATTGTGCAGAAATACCGGCTCGCTCTGCCGGACGCGGCAAGGCGCGCTCTGGACGATCCTGACAACGAATCGCCGAAGCCCGGCGACACGGTATTTGCCGGCACCACTTACCGCATCGTCGCCCGCCCGGCCGACGCGCTTGCCGCCGCGAAGGCACGCGCCGAGGCGGCCGGCTATGCGGCCGTGGTACTCGGCGACCGCCTCCAGGGCGAGGCGCGGGAGGTTGCCGCAGAACATGCCGCGCTCGCCCGCGATTACGCCGCGCAGGGCCGGCGCATCGCCATCCTGTCCGGCGGGGAACTCACCGTGACGCTGCGCGGCCAAGGCCAGGGCGGCCCCAACCAGGAATATGCGCTTGCGCTCGCCATCCACCTCGGCGGGGCCCCCGGCATCTTCGGGCTTGCGGCCGATACCGACGGTACCGATGGCGGCCGCGGCCGGCCGGACGATCCGGCGGGGGCATTCGTCGAGCCCACCACGGTAAGCCGCGCCCTGGCGGCCGGCCTCGATCCCGCCGCGTTTCTCGCGGACAACGATTCCACGGGGTTTTTCAATGGTATCGGCGACCTGTTTTGCCCCGGCCCGACATTCACCAACGTGACCGACTTTCGCGCCATTCTTGTTGACAGCCCGTCGCCCTGATGTGGAAGCTGAACCGGCGATGAGGCAGGGGATTGTTACCAGGGCGGCTGTCAGCGCACTGTTGCTGTGCGCCGTTACACTGTTCGGACTGACTGCGTCGGTTCGCCCGGCGGAGGCTAATTTCCGGCTGTGCAACAACACGTCGAGCCGCGTCGGCGTTGCCATCGGCTACAAGGATGCGCAGGGCTGGACCACGGAAGGCTGGTGGAATTTGCCGGCACGAACCTGCGAAACCGTCCTCAAGGGCAACCTGGTGGCGCGCTACTATTATGTCTATGCGGTCGATTACGATCGCGGCGGCGAGTGGATGGGCCAGGCCTTCATGTGCACGCGCGACAAGGAGTTCACCATTCGCGGCATCACCAATTGCCTGGCGCGAGGCTTCGACCGCACCGGATTCTTCGAGGTCGATACCGGCGAGCAATCGGCCTGGACGGTGCAACTTACCGAAACTTCTGAGCAACCTGCTAGTAAACCACTGCCTGCCGGCAATCCACTGAGCGCGATCCCGCCATCCGGGGGCGGCGGAATGACGGATCCAGCCGCGCCAAGGCAACGGGCGCCAGGCCCCGGAAGCAAGGGCCGATGAGGCGGCAGCGGCGGACCAAAATCGTCGCAACGCTGGGGCCTGCGTCCGGCGATCCCGCGGTCATCGGCAAGCTGTTCGCCGCTGGCGCCGATGTGTTTCGCATCAACATGAGCCACACCAGCCACGATCGCATGCGCGAACTGGTGGCGGCGATCCGCGCCGTCGAGGCTGAGCATAATCGGCCGATCGGCATCCTGGTCGACCTGCAAGGCCCCAAGCTGCGGCTCGGGGCGTTCAAGAACGACGCCGCCAACCTCACCAAGGGTCAGGAGTTTGTCTTCGACACCGATCCGGCGCCGGGCGACGCCACCCGCGTACATCTGCCGCACGCCGAAATCTTCGCCGCCATCAAGCCGGGCGACGTCCTGCTCATCGACGACGGCAAGCTGCGGCTGCAGGCGACCGAAACGAGCCCGCAACGCATCGTCGCGCGGGTCGACATCGGCGGCAAAATCTCGAACCGCAAGGGCGTGAGCCTGCCCGACACCGTTATTCCGCTGGCGGCGTTGACAGCCAAGGACATCGCCGATCTCGAAGCCGCGCTCGATGCCGGCATCGACTGGGTGGCGCTTTCATTCATCCAGCGCCCCGAGGACATCGCCGAAGCCAAGAAGATCACGCGCGGGCGCGCCGCGGTCATGGCCAAGATCGAGAAGCCGCAAGCGGTGGCGCGGCTCGACGACATTCTCGACCTCGCCGACGCGTTGATGGTGGCGCGCGGCGACCTCGGCGTCGAGATGCCGCTTGAGCGCGTGCCCGGCGTGCAGAAGGACATGACGCGCGCCTGCCGCCGCGCCGGTAAGCCGGTCGTGGTTGCGACTCAGATGCTGGAATCGATGATTGCCAGCCCGGTGCCCACGCGCGCCGAAGTCTCCGACGTCGCCACCGCGATCTTCGATGGCGCTGACGCGGTGATGCTGTCGGCGGAATCCGCGGCCGGGCAATATCCGGTCGAGGCGGTGGCAACCATGAACCGCATCGCCGAGCAGGTGGAGAAAGACGCGAATTATCCGTCGACGCTGCACGTGCTGCATACCGAGCCGGAGCATACCGGTGCGGACGCCATCGCGGCGGCAGCGCGGCAGGTCGCCGAGACGCTCGACCTCGCCGCCATCATGTGCTGGACTTCGTCGGGTTCGACCGGCTTGCGGGTGTCGCGCGAGCGGCCGCAATGTCCGATCGTGGCGATTTCTCCGATCGTCGGTGCGGGCCGCAAACTGTCGGTCGTCTGGGGCATTCATTGCGTGATCGCCGAGGATGCGCGCGACCAGGACGACATGGTGGAACGCGCGTGCCGCCTCGCCTTCAAGGAAGGTTTTGCCAAGGCCGGCCAGCGCATCATCATCGTCGCCGGCGTTCCGCTCGGCACACCCGGCGCCACCAACATGATGCGGGTGGCGTTCGTGGGCGATCAACGCGAAGGCGATTAGCTACCCGCATCTCGCCACCAACTCGTCAATCTCAGCTACGACCCGTTGCATCTCGGCGTGATGCGGCATGTGGCCGACGCCGGGCAAGAGCACGAGCTTGGCACCTGGCTGCGCGGCGGCGAACGCCATTGCGTGCTGCCGCGGCGCGACGATGGGATCCCGGTCGCCGCTGATGACCACGGCCGGAATGCGCAAGGTTCCGTAGCGCGGCGCCTGCGCGGCGAGGAATCCTTGCAGTCCCGCGACGTCACGCGCGTTGGCGAGAAAACATCGCGGCCGCAGCAACAGCCACGCCGCACTGCGGGTGAGATAATCCGGCGGCGGTGTCTGCGGCACGAACGCGCCGCGCACGCCCGCGGGCAGCGCCATCGCCGACAGCGGCAGTTCCAGGCTGCGCGCAAACAGCCAGCCGGCAACCGGCAGCGACAGCGCGCCATAGAGCGACGTCAGCCGGTGCAAGTGCGGATGCGTCGGCGGCGCCAGCAGCACCAGACCGGCGACACGATCCGGATGATCGAGTGCAAACGCCAACGCGAGCGCGCCGCCCCAGGAATGGCCGACGAGAACGACGCGCGTCACGCCAAGCCGGTCCAGCACCTCGCGCAAGATCGCGGCCTGCGCTGCGGGCGAACAAGTCCGTCGGCCGCGGCCCTCGCTCCAGCCCTGCCCCGGCCGATCGATCAGAATGACACGGTGCGCAACGGCAAGCCGTTCGCCGAGCGCGCGCAGATCTTCAAGATTGCAGCCGGCGCCATGCAACAGAACGACCGGCGGCTTACTCACCGACGCTGCGTCGAGTTCGACGACGTGCTGGCGCAAACCGCCGGCCACGATCCAGCGCCCGCGTGGCGGAAAGCGCCGCTCGATCATGCGCGAGCCGGCCAGCGTCGCAACGACACCGGCGCCGAACAGCGCAATGATGACGATGAGTACAGTCATGGAACCGGCCGGCTTTCTCATCATCCGGGCAAGCGGATGATCCAGCAATCACCGGAAGGGATATCGACTACTGGATGCTCCGCTTTAGCGGAGCATGACAGGCCTTTGCCAGATCAGATTTCCCGACCTTCTACCTTGATCGATAGTTCCTTCACCGTGTCGGGAATATTCTCGAGGTGAGGGTCGATCTTGAGCGCGTCGCGATAAGCCTTGAGCGCGTCCTTGTCGTCGCCGATTTCCTGCAAAATGACGCCCAAGCCCGACAGCGCGCCGAAATGGCGCGGCTCGCGCTTGAGCACCTGACCGATGTCGGCGATGGCGTGGGCGTAATCGTCTTTCAGATAATAGATCGTGGCGCGCTGGTTCCAGCCTTCGACATAGTCCGGCCTGATCTCGACCACGGCGTCGAGAAGCTTGAGCGCGAGATCGTAGTCCTTGGCCTCGGTGGCCGCCTTCACCCGCGCCATCAGGAGATTGCAGGTGTCGCTGCCGGAGATCGTCCACACCGCCCAGATGCGCTGCTCGATCGCCTTGGCGCTGTCTTCGTCGGGCGCGATTTTCAGCGCCTCGAACAGCGTGTCGAGATTGTTCATCGGATCGCCGTGGGCGACCGAGGGCAGCTTGCGCGGCGGGTGCGCCCAGCCGGGGCCTCCGTGCTTGCGCGGAGACTGTTGCGCCGAGGCCCCCAGTGGGATGGCCAAGACGGCGGCCAAAGCCAGGATGGAGAGTCGGCAGGGCAAGCGCGGGAATCGCAGCTTCATGGCTCTAGAGTCTATTCGCCTGTTGCGCGGCAACAAGCCTCAATAGTGCTCAAAGAGACGTGATCAATGCGGCGTAATTGGGCGCGAGCGGCGGGTAACGCGCCTTCCGGCGCTAACCCACCCTGCGGGCTTAGCCCTGGCGCGCTTTGAAGCGGCGCTGCGTCTTATTGATGACGTAGACGCGGCCCTTGCGCCGAACGAGACGGTTGTCGCGATGGCGGCCGCGCAGAGATTTCAGCGAGTTACGGACTTTCATGGCACTTTTCCTGGGAAGGCGGTTGAATAAGGAGGCGGCCCGCGCTTGTCAATGTGGGATGCCCAACCCAGCCTCGCCAGCCAAAAGGAGCCCGTCTTGAGCGCAGAAACCGGCACGTTGCGGCTGATTTCCGGGGTCGGCGCCAAGGGCCCGGCTTGTTTCGTGCTCGAAACCGGTGGCCGGCGCATCATGCTCGACCTCGGCGAAGGTCCGCCGCCGGGGCTGTTGCCCGACGTCGCGGGGCTCGGCCCGCTCGACGCACTGGTGCTCAGCCACGGTCACAAGGACCATGTCGGCGGGCTGCCGCTCCTGCAAAAGCTTGGCAATCCGCCGGTCTACGCCACCGCCATCGTCGGCCGCGACCTGCCCGGGGGACTGGATTTGCGGCCCCTGCCGGTCGGCGGCACTGCCGAGGTCTTGGGCATCTCAGTCACGACCGGCCGCAACGGCCATGCGCCGGGCGGCATCTGGATGCATTTCGCCGTCGGCGATGGCCTGCTTTACACCGGCGACTGGTCGACGGAATCGATCCTCTACGCCTTCGACCCGCCAGAGAAGCCGGCGGCGGTCGCGCTGATCGATTGTTCCTACGGCACCTACCAGAAGACACTCGGCGATTGCTGGGAGGCGCTGGCGCCGCTCGCCGAGCGCGGGCCGCTGCTGTTGCCGGTGCCCGCGAACGGCCGCGGTCCCGAACTCGCGTTGCAGGCGCTGCGCTACGGCCGCACCGATATTTTTGTCGACGCCGCGATGGCGCAGGCGCTCCGCCACCTCGTCAGCACCGACGAGGCATCGCTGCGCGCGGCAGCAAGCGACGACATCAAGGCAATCGCCGTCGCCGCAAAGCCGATCGAGGAGCCGCGCGGCATCATGCTGGCGGCGTCCGCCGACGGCACGTCGGGCGTCACAAAAATTCTGCTCGAACGCTGGGCGCACAATGCCGAGCCCGCGATCGCGTTCACCGGCTACCGCGCACCCGATACGCCCGCCGATCGTTTGATCAAAAATGGCCGCGCGCAGTTTTTGCGTTGGAACGTGCATCCCCGGCTGTCCGACGTCATCGCGCTCGCCGAAGCCATACGCCCGCGAACGATCATTCCCGCTTTCTGCGACCGCGCCCAGCTTCCCGGCCTGTCCGAAGCGCTGGCGCCGGCCCGCGTGACAATGGATAGCCAAGTCGCGCTTTAGCCTCGGCTTTAAGCTGCCGATGCATAAATTTTAATATTGCGGACGTTTCCTGAAAGTGTGAGCTCAGTCGATCGCGGCCATGTGGCCATCTCGTTCGCCGATGCCGGGCACTCGTGCTGTGGACAATGCAATGCAGTATCACCGCAGAAAAGCTGTCGCCCTGCTCGCCGGTGCGGCCGTCGCGCCGGCTCTTCCGAGACTCGCTGTCGCCCTTGAGTATCCGACGCGGCCGGTGCGGATCATGGTCGGCTTTGCTCCCGGCGGCATTCCCGATCTGATCGCCCGGCTCACCGCACAGTGGCTTTCGGAGCGGCTCAAACAGCCCTTCGTCGTCGAGAACCATCTCGGCGCGGCGAGCAATCTGGCGCTTGAGGATGTCGCCAGAGCCGCCCCCGACGGCTACACCCTCTTTGAGGTGTCACTCGCGAACGCGATCAACGCCAGTCTCTACCAGGGTGTGAACGTCGAGAGCGGCATTGCGCCGATCGCGGGCATTGCGCGCGCCCCTTTCATCTTCGTCGCCACCCCCGCCTTCAGCGCACAAACCGTCCCCGACCTCATCGCTTATGCGAAGGCTCATCCGGGCAAGCTCAACTTTGGCTCCTCGGCGACCGGAACGCCGCCGTATTTGACCGCCTCGCTATTCAAGAGCATGGCCAAGGTCGACTTCGTGCAAGTGCCGTTCCGCAATTCGGTCCAGGCTGTCGAAGAGCTTCTGGCGGGACGCCTCGACGTTGCGGTCTCCGACATGTCGGTCATCGAATACGTGAAGGCACGCAGGCTCCACGCGCTGGCTGTCACCACGGCGGAGCGGGAAAAGACCATCCCGAACGTTCCCAGCATGGCGGAGTTCCTGCCGGGATATGACGCGAGCTCCTGGTACGGTCTCGGCGCGGCGAAAGCGACACCGCCCGACATCATCGCCAAGCTGAGTACCGCGATCGACGCCGCACTGGCCGATCCCGAGCATGCGGCTCATCTGACCAGGCTCGGTGTGACGGTCGATCGTCTCTCGCCGCCGGACTTTGAAACGCTCGTTGGCGCGGAGACAAAGAAGTGGGGCGCCGTCATCGCGGCCGCCAACATCAAGCCCGAGTAGATGCCCATGATGCCCGCGCCTGTCGCGGGCATCCAGATTCTTGTGCCATATCCTGTCTCGACGGAAATCGCCGGCCCCGTATGCCCGGCCGTGACCGTCAATCAGAGCTTCAGCAATTTCTTCGCGTTCTCGTAATAGACCTTGTTCTTGTCTTCCGCCGACAGGCCCATTTTCTCGATCAGTTCGACGCCTTCCTTTTTCAGCACGAACAACGGCGGCGAATCGGTACCGAACACGAAATGGTCGGCGCCGACCGAATTCGAACGCGCAGCGCGCGCCCGGCACCCAGTAGGACGTCGATTCCAGATACAGCATTTTCAGATAATGGCTCGGCTGGTGCTTGATCAGCATCGGCTCGTAGGTGCCGAGGAAAAAACATTCATCCTGCAGCCGATAGGCGTAGTCCATGCGGCCGATCATCTCGCAGATGCCGCCGCCGAGATGCGTCGCCATCACTTTCAGCTTCGGCAGTTTCTCGAACACGCCGCGCACGATCATGCGCGCCACCGCGAGCGCGCCGTCCATCGGCCGGCCGACCGACGACGCCAGCCGATAATCGCGCATGCGCTCCTCGCCGAAGCCGACCGACGGCGGATGGATCACCACCGGCACATCGAGTTCGCAGGCGAGCTGAAAGAACGGAAAGGCGTCGTCATCGTCCGGATAGCTGCCCTGCAGGCTCGACAAAATCCACGCGCCCTTGAGCCCGTCCTGCTTCACCGCGCGTTCGAACTCGCGCAGAAACGGATCGCCGCCATACGGTACGATCGAGGCCATGCCGTAGATCTGTCCCGGGTATTTGTTCTGCTGTGAGGCGTTGTAGCGGTTCTGCCGCTGGCAGCGTTCGAGTTGCTGCGCGCGGTCCATGTCGCGCAGATTGTGGATCGGATTGGAAATCACCGAAATATCGACGCCGCCGATTTTTGCCGCTTCCAGTACGTTCTCGATGGTGGCCGGCGGCCGGCCCTTCTTGGCGCCGACATTCTTGTGAAAGCCAGTGCCCGTAAATGTCTCAAAATCCTCCGGCGGAAAAACGTGCGTGTGAAAATCAATGATCATCGGCGTTCCCTCTTGCGCATGTTGCCGCAAACAGCCGCGGCGCTTGAGCGCGGCACCATACACCGTTGCGGCCTTGCGTTAGAACGCCGATGCGCATGAACTACGCGGCAAGCTATGCAGGGGGGCGCACACAGCCATGACTTTCAACCGCCGGACTGTGGTCCGCTCAATCCCTCTTCTGCTCGCCGGCGCCAAAGCGCGCGCGCAGAACTTCGGCACGGCGGACAAAAACTGGCCGGTGCGGCCGGTGCGCTTCATCGTCCCCGCAGCCGCCGGTAGCGCCGGCGATGATGTCTGCCGCCTGGTTGCACAAAAGCTCGGCGAAAAATTCGGCCAGCAGTTCGTCATCATCAATCAGCCGGCCGCGGTCGGCACGCTGGCGATTGCCGATCTCGGCCGCTCCGCGCCCGACGGCTACACGATCGGCCAGATATCGACCACCACCAATGTCATCGCCAAACTGTACAATCCGGCGCTGTCCTACGACCCGGTGAAGACCTTCGCGCCAATCACGCTTCTTGGCAGCTCGCCTTATGTGCTTGCGGCTTTTCCCGGGCTGCCGGTGAAGACCGTCGCCGAACTGGTTGCGCTTGCCAAGGCGAGGCGACAACCGCTGAGCAACGCCGTATTCGGCACCATGAGCCTCGGCTTTCTGGCGGCAAAATTGTTCGAACAGAAAGCCGGCGTCAGGCTCAACCAGATTCCCTATCGCTCCTCGGCGCAGGCGGTGCTCGACGTTGTCGCCGGCCGCGTCGATATTCAGTTCTCGACCTTGCCGCCGGCGGTGCCGCTCATTCGCACCGGCAAGCTGCGCGCTCTCGCCACCACCGGCGCGCAGCGCTTCGCCACGCTCGCCGATGTCCCAACGCTCGTTGAGTCAGGCTTTCCGGATTTCGAGGTGGCGCTATGGCTCGCCATGGTGGCGCCAGCCGGCACGCCGCCGGCAATCGTCGAAAAGCTCAACAGCGCGCTGGTCTCAATCCTCGCCACCGACGACATGCGGCAAGCGATGCTGCGGCAAAGCTTTGTCGCCGAGTCCTCGTCGCCCGAAGGGCTGGCCAAGCGCATCGGCGCCGACATGGACAAATGGCGCGATCTTGTCGCGGCGTCGGCCGGTGCGGCAAAGCCTTAAGTGTTGCGGGATGTGAGCGAAGGACCGCGCCTACCCCGCCTGCTGGCCGCGCACGCGGGGGTGGCCGATGCCGAGCGGCTTGGCATCGAGCAGCACGATCGCGAGCCGGGCCGGCACGGTGCCGCGATTGACCCAGGCGTGATTGGTGCCGCGCTGCACCATCACGTCGCCGGCGCGCAGCTTAACCGTGGAGTCGTCCATGTCCATGTCGATCTCGCCGTCGAGCACGGCAATGTAGTCGATGGTCTCGGTGCGGTGCATTTCGGATTCAATACCGGGAGCGAATTCCATGACAATGAAGCGTGTACCGTTTTCCGGGGGCGCCGTGCCCAGAATACGCGCGCCCATGTCCTCGGTATTTTCGCCGATGCCGATGTCGGCCGGCATCGAGTTGGTGCACCACATCAAGGTCGAGGCGACGCCCTCGCGCGGCAACTTGGTATTGGCGGCGTCGCCTTCGCGAATGACCTTGGCGACGTTCTTGCCGTCGTGTCCGGTGACGACGCGGCGGATCGGTTTATGGGGCATCTTTCTTATGTCCTCGCAGGTGCGCGTTTGAGATCGATGAACTCGATGACGTTGCCGTCGGGATCGCGGATATAGGCGCTGCGGCCGACAAACACGCCCGACTCGCGGTTCTCTTCCTTGAAAATCTCGACGCCCTTGTCGGGGAGCGTCTTGATTGTCTGTTCGTAGATTTCGGGCGTGACGCGGAATGCCGAGTGAATCTGATGCTCGCCTTCGGGATTGAGCGTGATCGGGTTCGCCGAATAGGTCAGATTGAAAAAGTCGCCGCCAGCGCGCAGGAAAACGATGCGGTCGGTGCGCCCGACTTTCTCGAAGCCGAGCAGGTCGGTGTAGAATTTTTCCGAACGATCGAGGTTCTTCACCGGAATGGTGAAATGCAGAACGCCTTCGGTCTTGGGCATGGGCCGTCCCTTCGTGCCACGAAAGCGCGCGCCGTTGAGCGCGCACCGCGGGACGACGATAACGGAACGACGGGTTATCGGCTATGGGGCGGCGATGCCGCCTGCCCGGATGCCGGCGTCGGCGCGGCTTACCGGGCGCGGCGCGGCGCCGGTCGCTGCGCCCGATGGAAATCCGTTCAAGCGGCGCGCGATCTTGTTCCAGACGCGCAATGCCAGGCCGGCCGGGCGCGGCATGCTGTGCCGGCAGAATGCGATCTTGCGAACGAAGTTCGGCACGTTCCAGACACTGCTGGTGCCTGCCGGGAAGAACACCATGTCGCCGGCGGCGAGCCGGTGCGTCTGCCCCTTCTCGTCGGTGACAAACACTTCGCCCGAGATGATATGGAGAGTCTCATCGACGGAATAATGCCAATTGAAACGGCCGGCCGTGCACGACCACGCCATCGTCGTCGACGTTCCGTCGGCACTGTAAGCGAGCCGGCGCGAGCGCGCCTGCGGCGATCCGGCGATGACCCAATGCGACGGGATCGGGTCGTCAACCAGTTCGACATCGGCGGGAGAAGCAAAGGTGACCTGTGACACGGTATGCCCCCTGTGTTACAGGCGTCATTTAACCGCCACACCCGCAAACAAAAAGTAAATCGCGACCGCGCACGTCTAACGTCCGCGCAACCTGCGGTGCGCGCGTCCTAGAGATAGAGTTGAAAATTTGTTAGCGCGCTGCCGTCGTCGGATCGGCCGCGACCCGGCCGGCGGTCTGCGGCCAGTCGCGCCAGGCGCGCCGCATCAGCGACAGCGGCGAGCGCTGCTCGGCTCGGCGGCCCTTCAGATACTCGAACCAATTCTCGTAGATCGCGCTCGCAGCCGCGCGCCAGCCGGCGCTACGACCAGTTCCATCGCCGGCTTCGAGGCCGGCCTCTAGCGCACGCATCGGAAAACTCTTGATCAGGTCGCCATGCCGTTCGACAAGCGCACGCTCGCGGAATGCCTCAGCCCAAGCCGCCGCTTCGGTATCGAAGTAATTTTGCGGCGCGGCCGGATAATCGTCGCGCTCGCCGCGCAGAAAGCGCCCGATGTCGCGGCGATATTCGCGTAGCAGCGACACCGGGTCATATTCCGGGTGTCCCTGGAAGAACAGATGGAAACTGCCCTCCTGGCGCGCGAAGGTGTCGACGCCGGCTGTCGGCGCGCGGGTGAGAATGCGATAGCCCGCCGCCTTGAGGTCCTGTTCCGGCAGATCGTTGTTGCGCGAATGCGGGATCTGCATCGGCAATCTGACGCCGCGCATCATCGGATGCGTCTCGACCGCCGCGCACGCGAACATGCCGGAGAGCTTTTGCTCGAACGGGCGGCGTTCGATGCCGTCCGAAGCGAGCACCGATGCGTGGGCGGCCAGGCACGACCAGATGGTCGAATAGGTGTTGGCGCGCGCCCAATCGACAACCTGCGACAGCGCCGGCCAATACGGCTCGTCTTTCAGGTTCTTCGACTTTGGCTCGTTGCCGGTGACGATCAGGCCGTCGAGCTGGGTGTCCCACAGCTCGGCGATATCCCGGTAGCGCCCCGCCATGTCGCGGCGTGCCGCATCGCCGCGCGGCACCTCGGGAATAGCGAACAGCAGCAGACGCACCACGGTATCGCGGCTGCCGGCACGAATGAGATCGGAGAACTGCCGCTCGGTCGCATCGAGCGCCGAATCCGGCATGTTGTTGACCAGGCCGATGTTGACGCAGCTCGCGCCGCGAACCGCGTGGATGGAGGCGGACTGTGCTGTATCGAGCAGGAGCGGCATCGGTCCTATTCTCCGTGCATCTCGAAACGCCTACTCGGCGGCGAGCAGCGGCGAACGCTGCGCCTGCGCCACCGCCAGCGCCTGGTCGAGATCGCCGATGATGTCGTCGATGTGCTCGATGCCGATCGACAGCCGGATGGTTTCCGGCAGCACGCCCGCCTTAGCCTGCTCCTCCGCCGACATCTGCCGATGCGTGGTCGAAGCCGGATGGCAGGCGAGCGACTTGGAATCGCCGAGGTTGACCAGCCGCTTGAACAGCTTGAGCGCGTCGTAGAATTTCTTGCCGCCTTCGAGTCCACCGACGATGCCGAACGTCATCAGCGAGCAGGCGCGGCCGCCGAAATATTTCTGCGCCAGCGCATTGTAGGGATTGTCGGCGAAGCCCGCATAGTTGACCCAGGCGACGCGGGAATCGGCGCGCAGAAACTCGGCGACGCGGCGCGCATTCTCGACGTGACGCTCGACGCGCAGCGCGACCGACTCGATGCCCTGCAGCAAAAGGAACGATGACAGCGGCGAAATCACCGCGCCGGTGGTGCGCTGGTAGACGCTGCGGCAGCGCGCGATGTAGGCGCCGTCGCTGAAATGATCGGCATAGACCATGCCGTGATAGGACGGGTCCGGCATGCAGAACATCGGGAAGCGGTCGGCGTGCGCCTTCCACGGGAACCGGCCGCTGTCGACGATGGCGCCGCCGAGCGTGGTGCCGTGGCCGCCCATGAATTTGGTCAGCGAGTGGATGACGATGTCGGCGCCGTATTCGATCGGGCGCAGCATCACCGGGGTCGCCACGGTGTTGTCGACGACCAGCGGGACCCCGTGTCGCGCGCCGACGGCGGCGAGCGCCTCGATGTCGCAGATATTGCCGGCCGGGTTGCCGACGCTCTCGCAATAGATGGCGCGCGTCTTGGCGTCGATCAGCTTTTCGATCGCATCGGACCGGTCGGATTCGGCGAACCGCACTGTGATGCCCTGACTCGGCAGCACGTGGGCGAACAGCGTATAGGTGGTGCCGTAAAGCTGCGGCACCGAAACGACGTTGCTACCCATTTCGGCGAGATTGAGAATCGCATAGTTCATCGCCGCCTGGCCGGTGGCGACGCACAGCGCATCGAGTCCGCCTTCGAGCGCGGCGACGCGGCGCTCCAGAACTTCCGTGGTTGGATTGCTGATGCGGCTGTAGCGATAGCCCGGCGCTTCGAGATTGAACAAGGCGGCGCCATGATCGGCGCTGTCGAATTCGTAAGCGACGGTCTGATAGATCGGAACGGCGACGGACTTCGTTGTAGGATCGGTCTCGTAGCCGCCGTGGATGGCGATCGTCTCGCGTCTCATGCTTCCCCGCCACGTATTGGCAATGGGCGCAATTGTAAGCAGTTTCGGTTTCTTATCCGTGGCGGCCGATGCGGGCAACGCGTATGCCGCGGTTCCGAAGAAATAACCTTAATCGTTTGCCATCCCGCCAAACGCCGCTGCTTTTGCGCGGACACGGCAGATATCACTGAAAAAACGATTCACATTTTATCGATCGCGAAGCGGAACATTCATCTTATTGGGCGATCATTCGGCATGGCTTTGATTGAAGCAGATCACTCGCCGCGGCAGGCCGGCAGCGCCCTCGGCGACTGGGTGCGGGCGCTTGAGGCGACCGCGCCGATTGCCCGCAACCCGCAGCGCCTTCTGCTCGACGTTATCGCCGAGCTGGTGGCGGCGCGTGGCACAGCCCCTGCCCTCATCTCCGCACAAGAAAACTTGAGCTTCACCGACCTTGCAGCGCGTGCCAATCGCTACGCGCGCTGGGCGCTCGACCTGGGCGTGGCCAAGGGCGACACCGTTGCGCTGTTGATGCCGAACTGTCCCGATTACATGGCGATCTGGCTCGGCATTACCGCGGTGGGCGGTGCCGTGGCGCTGCTCAACACCCAGCTTCGGGGGCCCTCGCTCGCGCATTGCATCGACGTGGTCGCACCGAAGCAGATTATCGTCGCCGCGGACCTGCGCGAGACATTCGATACGGCGCGCTCGCAACTCGCGAGCCACCGAACGCCCTGGTCGCATGGCGCCACCGGCGGCGAAGCGCGATCGATCGGACAAGCCATCGCGCGCTATCCGGCGGACGCCCTGTCTGCCGCCGAACGCCGCGGCACACAGATCGGCGACCGCGCCCTTCTGATCTACACCTCGGGCACGACCGGACTGCCGAAGGCCGCCAATGTCAGCCATCACCGGCTGCTGCAATGGAGTTTCTGGTTCGCCGGCCTGATGAACAGCGGCCCGGACGATCGCATGTATAACTGCCTGCCGATGTATCACTCCATCGGCGGCGTGGTTGCGACCGGCGCCGTACTGGTCAACGGCGGTTCCGTTGTGATTCGCGAAAAATTCTCCGCGCTGAAATTCTGGGATGACGTCTGCGATTACGACTGCACGCTGTTCCAATATATCGGCGAGCTGTGCCGCTATCTGGTGCATGCGCCGCCGCATCCGCGCGAACGCGCCCACCGGCTGCGGCTCGCCTGCGGCAATGGGCTGCGCGCCGACGTCTGGCGGCAGTTCCAGGAGCGTTTCGACGTTCCGCGAGTGCTGGAATTCTATGCGGCAACCGAAGGAAATTTCTCGCTCTACAACGTCGAAGGTAAAGTCGGCGCCATCGGCCGCGTGCCATCGTTCCTCGGTCATCGCTTTCCGCTGGCACTGGTGCGTTTCGATCACGCAACAGGCCAGCCGGTGCGCGGCGCGGATGGCTTCGCCATCCGCTGCGCCGCCGACGAGCCGGGCGAGGCCATCGGCCGTATCGGCGACGGCGCCGCGTTCGAAGGCTACACCAACAAGGCCGAGTCGGAGCGCAAGATCCTGCGCGACGTATTCATGCGTGGCGATGCCTGGTATCGCACCGGCGATCATGATGCGCAAGGATGCCGGCGGCTTCTTCTATTTCGTCGACCGTATCGGCGACACGTTCCGCTGGAAGGGCGAGAACGTCGCGACCGCCGAGGTCGCCGAAGCCATCGCTGAATTTCCCGGCGTCACCGAGGCGACGGTGTACGGCGTGTCCGTGCCGGGCGTCGAAGGCGCCGCCGGCATGGCGACCATCGTGACCGAGGGCGCGCTCGATCTCTCCGCTTTACGTGAGCACCTTTCGCGCCGCTTGCCCGCCTATGCGCGGCCGCTGTTTCTGCGGATCAAGGACCGCATCGACCTCACCGCGACATTCAAGCACAAGAAGACCGAGCTGGTGCGCGAAGGTTACGATCCGGCGGCAACGCCGGACGCGCTCTATTTCGACGATCCGGCGCGGCGCGCCTTCGTGCCACTCGACGCCGCGCTCCATGCCCGTCTTGCAGCAGGCGCGATCCGCCTCTAGGTGCGCCGCCTCATAATGGCGCGTTACTCCGCGGCTTCGGCCGGCGTTGCATCGCGCAATGTGAACCGTTCGCCATCCGGGGCCATTTCCAGATGGCGGCGATGCAGGCCGGCGAGCGTCGAGCGATGCCCGATGGAGATGATCGTCGTGCCTGGCAGACGTTGCGCCATCGTGGCGTAAAGCTCGGCCTCGAGCTTTTCCTCGACAGCGGAGGTGGACTCGTCGAGCAACAACCAGTCGGGACGCAGCAGCAACGCGCGGGCGATCGCCAACCGCTGCTGCTCGCCGCTCGACAGCCGCTGCGACCACACTTCCTCGCGGTCAAGCTCGCCGGCGAGACTGCCGAGATTTGCGTCAGCCAGCGCGGCGCGGATATCTTCGTCGCGATAGGTGCCGCTCACCGCCGGATAAGTCACGGCGGAGCGCAATGTGCCGATTGGAATGTAAGGCTTCGGCGGCAGCACCATGACCTTGCGGTCGGCGGGTTCGCTGACCCGGCCGGTGCCGTAAGGCCAGATGCCGGAAATGGCGCGGAACAGCGTCGATTTGCCTGAACCGGACGGCCCGGTCAGCGCCACGCTCTCGCCGCCTTTCAGGTCGACGTGCCGCGCGCCGACGATATGTCGGCCGTCCGGCAGCGCCAGATCGACGTTGTCGAGCCCGATGGCATTGCCGGCGGCCGCAACACGCGCCGGCCCGGCGCCGGCAAGCGCCTGCGCTTCGTCGATCGCCACGTCGAACGAATTCAAGCGGTCGACCACCGATTTGAAGCCGGCAAGATACATGTAGTAATTGACGAAGAACGTCAGCGAGTTGGCGACTTGCCCGAACGCGCCGGCGGTCTGCGTCATGGTGCCGAGTTCGATCTTGCGCGCGAAATAGAATGGCGCGGTAAAGATGAACGGGATGATCGGCGAAATCTGGCCAAAGAATTGGGTAAAGGCCCACACCCGCATGCGGCGGTAAATCACGTCCAGATAATTCGCGACCAGCGCGGCGAAGCTGCCGCCGAGCAGATTTTTCTCCGCAGCCTCGCCGTCCAGCAGAGCGACCTGCTCGGAGTATTCGCGCAACCGGGCGAGCGAGAAGCGGTAGTCGGCTTCCATGTGCTGTCGCTGGAAATAAAGTTTGATCAGCGGCCGCCCAATCAGATGCGTGATCAGCGTGCCGGCGGCCGCATAGATCAGGGCGACCCAGAACAGAAAGCCTGGGAGCGCGACGTTGGTGCCCGGAAAGGTGAACGAGGCCGACAGCGTCCACAGCACGATGGAAAACGACACCAGCGTGGTGACGGTCGAGATCAGCAGGATGGAAAAGTCGTAAAGACCGAAGGTCTGATTGGAGCCGTCATTGCCGCCGTTGATGAAGCGGAAAATGTCTTCGGAAATGCGCTGGTCGGGGTTATCGGTCTGTCCGGCGACGAGACTGATCCGATAGTGGTTATGGCCGTGCAGCCAGCGATTGACGAAGTGATCGGTCAGCCACGTGCGCCAGCGCAACACCAGGATCTGCTGCACGAACAGTTCGAAGACCGTCATCCCCACGTACAGAAAGGCGTAGGGCGTGAAAACGAACAGGAGCTGCTCCCAGAACACCGTTTCGTTGCGCTGCTGAATGGCGTCGAACCAGGCGCGATTGAAGAAATTCAGCCGGACCGTGATGGCAACCTCGGCCTGATTGATGACGACGAGAAACACGATCATCGCCGCGGCAATGCGCCGCTCCAGCGACCGGTAGGCGGGAAACGGCCAGATACGCGCTCCCGCCGCGTCACCCGCGTCGAAATATCGGTCGGCGATGCGCATGATCTGTTCGACGGTGCGCAGCCGCGACACCACGTAGACCAGGATCGCGAAGATCGCGACCGTGAGCGGCAGCGAGTCCGGCGGCAGTTCTTCGGCAAAATATCCCGGCCACCAACCGGCGCGGGCGGCAACGACCGCAAGCCCGAAGATGATCGTCTCGACGGAGAAGATGGCGACGAAAATCCTGAGAAAGCTCGATATCGCGGTCGAACGGAATGTCGTGAAGGCGGAAATCAGCGTGACGACGCCGAGGACGGCCATCCCGGCATTCATGTCTTTCACTGGTTGGATCAACGCAACAAGGCCGAACAGAGCGACGGCAATGCTCAAAGGTTTCATCGGTCGGTTCCAAATTTCGCGGGGACGATCTTACACAATATGCAATCCCGTCCGTCGCGATTCGTTGGACCGCTAGGACGGGATGGCGAACGCTGCCAATCTATCATGGGCCGGATGGCGCCGCGCGTGACCTGAGGGCGCTTTATGGCCGCATTGCGTTCGACCGCTGGACGCCAGCTTACGCCAATTCACGAAATCGGAGGACCGACCCGGCCGGGATCGAGTTGTCGCTACGCCGTCGCGCCGGCGTCGACGGTCAGCACCGTGCCGGAAATGCTGCGGGCCCCGTCGCCCATCAGGAACTCGACCGCGTTGGCGACGTCGTCCACGTCGGCCAGGCGGCGCAAGGAACTGCGCCGCACGACCCGTTCGCGCTGCTCGCCGGCGAGCCCGTGCGTCATATCGGTATCGAGAAAGCCGGGCGCGACAGCGTTGACGTTGATGCCGAGCCGCCCGACCTCGCGCGCCAGGGAGCGGGTAAAGCCGATCATCGAGGCCTTGGTGGCCGCATAGGCGGAAAGCCCGCTATAGCCGGTGAAGCCGATGATGGAGGCGACGTTGACGATGCGGCCGACGCCTTCCGACATCATCGATCGCACGACGTATTTGGTGAGCACGATCGGCGACAGCGTGTTGAGGCGCACAAGCTGTTCGATCTTGGCGTTGTGCATCATCGCAAGCGCGCCGTCGTGACCGACTGCGGCGTTGTTGACCAGCCCGTACAGCGGCCCGAACTCCTGGCGCAGTTTTTTGACCAGAGCCGGAATTTCATCGATCTCGCCGAGATCGAACGGCACAAAATGCAGCGGGGCGTGGTTGCTGCGCTCGGCTTCGGCGATAGCCTCGGTGACCTGCTTGCTGCGGCTCCGCGCGACGGCGATGACGCGATAGCCCACCGCACTGAGCTTGCTGGCGATGCCGAGACCAAGCCCGCGGCTCGCCCCGGTAACCAGAACATTGCGCAAAGCTTGGCTCATTGCTGCATCCGTCGCTTAGGCGCGCCGCGCCAGCTTGCCGGTCGCGGCGACGGCCAGCGCGGGCACGATGCTGATCGCGGCCGGGACCTTGTGGCGAGGCAGCGCGTTGCGGCAGAGGCTGAGAATCTCATCCTTGAGGCCGGCCTCGTCTTCGGCGCGCGAGCACGCGGACTTCAGCACCACATCAGCAATCGCAATGGCGCCGGTGAACGGGCTGCGCTTCGGCCGCACCAGCGACATGCGCACCTGCGGATGCCGGTTGATCACGGCCTCGACTTCCTCGGGATGAACCTTCAGGCCGCCGATATTGATGATGCCGCCCCGGCGCCCGACGAAGTAATAACGGTCGCCGCGCCGCTCCACCATGTCGCCGGAATCGACGAAGCCGTCGTCGTCGCGCAAAGTGGCGCTGCGTGCGACGTAGTTCGACGCCGCGCCCGACGAACGCAGGCACAGCGAACCGTCGGCGATCTTCATCTCGACGCCATTGTGGACGCCGTCGAGATAGGACGCCGGAAATCCGGCGAGGCCGTCATTGACCGCAAACCCGACGCCCGCTTCGGTCGACGCGTACGCATGGCCGATGCTCGCATGCGGAAATGCCGCGCGCAGATTATCGAGAATCGCCTGGTCGGCGATCTCGCCCGACAGCCGCACATAATGCGGTGCGATCCTGCCGATTTCGGGCGACATCAGCGCGCGGCGCCAATGCGAGGGCGTACCCGAGAGATGCGTCACGCCATGCCGGGCAAGCCGCGCAAGATGATCGGTGACCGGCTCGCCGGCGCTCGACAGAATGAGCGAAGCTCCGCCGAGTACCGCGCGGAGAAGGATCTGCAAACCGCCATAGCGGCGAATGTCGTAGAAGGTGCCCCAGACAATCGCCTCGTTGCCGGTGCTGGGCGTGATCGCCGACGAAAGGCCGGCAAGGCTGTGAACCACCATTTTGGGCACGCCGGTCGTGCCGGAGGTGAGCAGAATCCATTCGGTGCGGACCGCAGCAGGTATGCTTTGGCCGAGCGGCGCTATCTTCGGGGAGCAAACAACGCAGGCCGGGAGCGCGTAAATGTCTCGCTGCGCCTCATCGTCGATGACAACGGCATCGATTTCGGCATCCGCAATCAAGGCGCCGAGATGCGCGCGATCGACGTCGGGCGGCAGTATGGTGATGCGGCGGGCAACGCCGTCGAGTTCGATCAGCGCCAGCGCGCTGGTGAGCTGGCTCGACGTGGCGATGAGAACCGAGCGGCCGGCCAAATCGGCAAGTCCGCCGCCAAGGCTCGTGCCGCACGCTAGGTCGGCGACGCGCACTTGCGCGGCCCGATCAAAGAAGAATCGTTCCGCGGGCGGGTGATCAACGTAGCGGCGCAGTGGCTGCGCCTCAGCGCGCGCCATTTTCATAGGCCTTGACGAAGTCGCCGACGGTCACGGGAAAATGAACGTCTTCACCGGCCGTGAACGGATCGGTGCCGAGCCGATCCTCGAGCCGCGCCACCAGTACGGCGATGCTGAGGGAATCGAGGCCGGAATCGAGTAGCGCCAGATCGTCACGCAACGGCGCGAGCGTGCGGCCCTGTTCGCGCGCGACCTGCGTCATCTGCTCCATTATGGTTAACTTTATCGACATGGGCTGCGAACCTACTCTTTGTTCATTTCGCTTCGGTATAGTCCTGCAACACTTACGATCAAGTTCACGACACGATCGTGGTCAACGCAAAAGGTTGCGCCCGTGCCGGCAATTCGCTGCCGTCAGATCACCGTAACGACGTTCCAGGGATCACGGCATTGCTCGCGCGCGGCTTTCCAAGCCGCGACATGCAATTCTGGCGGAACGCGCTGGCGCAGCTTGGCGCGCGACAGCCGCCGGCGGATCTGCCGCAATATGGTTACCTGTTGGAGAGCGGCGACAAGCCGGTCGGCGCGATTCTCCTGGTCTGCGCGCAGGTGCAAACGCGCGACACTTCTGTGCGGCGCTGCAATCTGTCGAGCTGGTATGTGGAACCTGCATTTCGTTCCTACGCGGCGCTGCTTGTGTCGCGCGCGCTCGCGCACAAGGACGTGACCTTTTTGAACATTTCGGCCGCGCCGCATACCTGGCCGATCATCGAAGCGCAGGGCTTTTCGCGATATTCCGATGGCGTGTTTGTCGCGGTGCCGGCACTGAATGGATTGCTGGGCGATTCCGATGTGACAATACTCGACGCGCGCACGCGCCCGGCAGTCGCGTTCGATCCGTTGGAACAGGATATTCTGCTGCAACATGCCGATCTCGGCTGCATCAGCCTGTGGTGCGCCACGTCGGAGCGTGCCTATCCGTTCGTCTTCCGTCCACGGCGCGTGAAGAAACTTTTGCCCTGCGCGCAACTCATCTACTGCCGCGATGTCGGCGACTTTGTGCGCTTTGCCGGACCGCTGGGCCGCCATCTGCTCCGGCGCGCCAGACCGCTCGTCATCGTTGACGCCAACGCGCCGATCCCCGGGCTGATCGGCTTGTACCGCCGCGGCAGCATGCCGCGCTATTTCAAGGGGCCGCAGAAGCCGCGGCTCGGCGACCTGGCCTACACCGAATACGCCGTGCTGGGCGTTTAGATACCGAGCGACCTGCGCACCGTATCCGGCCACTGCGGCAAGTCGAGACCGTGGGTCGCAAACAGCGCCAGCGCCAGGCGATCGATGCCGAAGGCCACGCAGCCGGTATGGGCAACTTCACCGGAGGCGATGCGGATATTCCACGTCCCGCCGAAGTGATCGCGATGATAATTGAAGCTCATGCACGCCGTTGGCTTTTCGGCGGAATGCACCGGGATGAGCAGCTCGAATTTCAGATCCTGCTCGACCTGGCTCAATGCCATGAACTTGCCGACACGGCCGAAGAACGGGTCGCTGGCGTGGTCGATATGCCAGCTCAGGCCCAATCGCGTGGCAAAACCCTCCGCAAGCTTCATCCAGCGGTGGCGAAATGTCTCGATCTGGGTCGGCGTGCCGATGCAGACATACTCGCGCATCCGGAACGATTGCAGTCGGTCCAGCATCTTCGACGGCTCGCGGCGGAAACAGTCGCAAGCGACATCGAACAGAAGGCCTTCCGCGGGCAATTGGCCGCGGCTTGCTGCCAACGGATACACCGGATAGCAGGCCGCCGGGCTGAGAACGAGATCGGCCGAAGACAACGCCGTCGTCCAATCCTGTCCCGCCTCGTGGCGATCGACCGCGTCGCGAATCTCCGACTCCTCGCCGGCGAGGCAGCTTACGCAGCCGAGAAAGTGCGGGAAGCTTTTCAGATAGCCCGATTTCTCCACCTGTCGGCGACTCATCACCGGCGGAAACCGCAACACTTCGGTTCCCGGCTCGCGGTACTCCGAAATCAGATCGGTAAGGCCGTTGACGACCTGTTCAAACACCGCGGTGCGCGCATAGACGCCGTCGATGCCGGACGGCAGCAATAACGCCTCCGCGATGGAATCCAGCGTGTGGGGCGCCGTCGCCGGTTGCTTGAATGCCAGATTCATTGACTTAACGCCTCCTGCTTTTTGTCTTCGCCCCCAGGCCGTTTTCTGGCCGGGTCTTACGCCTCAGTCGCGCAGCGATTCCGGCGTGGCGCCGAGCACCGACGCGGTCGCGACGTTGGCGAGGATTCGGTCGTTGCTGATCATGATCGGCGACGACAGGATGTCCCGCAGATGCCGCCCGAGGCTGAATTCGCTGTCGTTACGGTAGCCGGAGAGCCCGCAGGTCTGCATCGCGCCCATCACAGTCGCAACGGCAAGTTCCGACGCATTGACCTTGAGCATGTTCATGCTGCTCTGGAATTCGATTGACTCCAGCATCGCCGGATCGGACGCGGCGGTTTCAAAGCGCTGCGTCGATGCCGCAATCAGGTTGCGCAATGTCCTCAAGCTGGCGCCGGCGCGCGTCAGATGCGCCGCGCCCGGAGGCAGCGTGCCGCCGGATCGATACATGGCTTTGCGCACGAACGCGCGGGCGCGTTCGACGGCTGCCGCCGCGATGCCGGCCCAAGCGCTGCTCCAGACGAGGTGGGCGTACGGCATCATGGTGTGGGTGTGAATCTTCTCGTAGCTTACCGGCAGGATTTGCTCGCGCAGACCGGATGCCACGAGCTTGAAACCTGAGCTGCAAGTGCCGCGCATGCCGAAGGCGTCCCAGCCGTTCAGCCGTTCGAGCGTGTAATTTTCTTTCAGGAAGGCGACCAGCACCTGGTCGGAGCTTGCCGCGTCCGCCGAACGCCGCGCGGTGGTGACAATGCCGTCGGCGGCTTCGCCGTAGGAGATCACCGTCGCTTGACGTTCCAGCGTGATCCGCGTCTCACCGTCGACCGCGGCCGCGCTGTTGCGCAGGTCGCCACCGGCCTGCCCTTCCGTGGTCGATGACGCCAGCAGCAGCTGCTCAGCGCAAAGTCGGCGCAACAGCAGTTGATGCCAGGGGCTGCCACGACCATGGCGGACGATACACGCCACCTTGGTCTGGTGCATGGCATAGATCATCGCCGTCGACGCACAGGCGCGACCGAGCGCATAGCAGATGTCCGCGACGTCGGCGACGCTCAAACCGTCGCCGCCAAGCTCGCGCGGCACCGCGACACCGAGGAGGCGTTCGGTGCGCGCGGCGGCAATCGCCTCTTTTGGAAACCGCGACTCGCGATCGACTGCGCCGGCATGCGCGGCGGCAATCGCCACAACCTTGTCCAGACGCGCGCGCCAATCCGTCGGCTCGGCTGCATCGGACGCATTTTGGGCAAGGTGGCCGTTGCGCCCTCCGTCGCGGATCCTAAGCTCCTTCGGGATGCCTGTGATCGTCGCAGTGCGAATGTTCATTGGATGCGCTCCACGATGGAATCGGATTCCTCGCAATCGGGCCTCGACAGCGATCCGTGTGTTGCCAGAGGTACAGCAAAAAACACCAATTCATCGTGTCATTTATTTGCAATTAGCGCGCTTCTTTTCCATCAAGGTTACTGATGGGATGTCCGAAACGCGCGAATTCGTGATATCGGAGTCACCTTCGGTTAATGAGATAATGTCATCAAAGAACCCGGCTCCGCAGGCGGCGGATTTCGGGGAGATTCAGCGTGTCTGACCGCGACAATTCCAACGTGAACGAGCGCGTTAACGCTCTGGTCCAGGCGTTGCTCGCCAAACGGTCGATCGGCCGCCTTGTTGGCCGTGACGACGATCTCGGCGAGAGCGGACTGTCGTCGCTCGACCTCGTTAATCTTATGCTTGCGGTGGAAGCCGAGTTCGATCTCAAAATTCCCGAACGCGACATGCGGCCGGCGAATTTCCGTTCGATCGCCCGGATCGAGGCGCTGGTCGCAGACCTGACGCATCTTGATCATTCGGTGGCCGCCGAATAGCGGCACCACACCCGACGCGATAATCCGAACGCGGATCATCGGTAATGTGCGCGCCAGCCAGGCTCTTGGCCGGCCGCGAACTCCATGGCTGAAGTTCTGATGGAACTTTGCCTTGGCTCCTGCCAAAATCCGTATCTTCGGCGGGCGCGCCAAAAAAGCCCGGCGCGACGAACAGGGTTTGGCGATGACAAAACCGGTTTACTACGCCGCCGTCGGACCCGTGCTCGGCCTATTCGACATCGACGTCGACAACGCCGCATTGGCGCGGCGCGGCACAGTCACGCTGCCGGCCAATGTCCAGTACGCGTGGCCACATCCGTCACGGCGTTATCTCTATGTGGCGTCGAGCAACGGTGGACCACGCGTTGTGGGCGACAGACATTTTGCCAGCGCGCTCGCCATCGATCCCACGACCGGCGATCTGCAGCCGCATGGTGAGGCCGCGATATTGCCGTCGCGCCCGATCCATCTCAGCGTCGATCGGTGCGGCGAATATCTGCTGACGGCCTACAACAATCCGAGCCACATTACGGTGCATCGTCTGAATGCCGACGGCGCAATCGGCGCGCCGGTCGCCCAGCCGGAAATACTCGATGCCGGGATCTACGCGCATCAGATTCTCGCCGCGCCGTCGAATCGTATGGTGACGTTGGTCGCGCGCGGCAACGATGCCGCGACCGGCAGTGCCGAAGACCCCGGCGCCATCAAGACATTCGCGTTCGACAAGGGCGTGCTGCGCAACCTCGCCTCGATCGCGCCCGGCACCGGGCTGGGATTCGGGCCGCGGCATCTCGACTTTCATCCGACCGAGCCGTGGGTGTTTGTCTCAATCGAACGGCAGAACAAGCTCTATGTTTACGAGCTTGACTCAATCAGCGGCCTCAAACGCAAGCCGCTATTCGTCAAGGACACGCTGTCAAAGCCCCCCGCGATGCGGCAAGCCGCAGCCGCGATTCACATGCACCCCAGCGGCCGGTTCGTTTACGTCACCAACCGGGCATCGGATCGTTCGACATTCGATGGCAAGCCGGCTGTCATCGGCGGGCAGAACGACGTCGCGGTGTTCGCGATCGACCAGGACACCGGCGAACCGACGCTGATCCAGAATGCCGAAGGCCACACTATCGAGCTCCGCACGTTCGGCATCGATCCGAACGGCCGCATGCTGGTCGCGGCCAGCATCGCTGCAGCCCCGGTCCGAGAGGGCGATCGCATCGTTCAGATTCCGGCGGCGCTGTCTGTTTTCCGCATCGGCGGCGACGGCAAACTGACCTTCGTCCGCAAATATGACATCGACACCGGCGCCGAACGGCAATTCTGGACCGGCATGATCACCCTGCCCTGACGCGCGCCCACAGGCCATCACCCCATGACGCTCATCATCAACAACGCCGAGGTCGCCAAGGTCCTGACCATGGAGGACACGATGGCGGCGCTGGAAGAAGCCTATCTGGCGCTGGCGGCACGAGAGGCCGTGTGCCGGCCGCGTATCGACATCCGCATTCCGACCTCCGACCCGCGCAAGAATTATCAATGGGGCACGATGGAAGGCGGTTCCACCGCCGGATATTTTGCCATCCGCATGAAGTCTGACGTGATTTACGAGACCGAATACGAGGGCTCGATCACCCAGGAGAAATACTGCACGCGGCCCGGCCGCTACTGCGGCCTTATTCTGCTCACGTCGATCGAAACCGGCGAGCCGCTCGCCTTCATCAACGACGGCCATCTGCAGCACATGCGGGTCGGCGCCGACGGCGGTATCGGCGTCAAATACATGGCCAAGCCCGACGCCGCGGTCGTCGGCATGCTTGGCTCAGGCGGCATGTCGCGCACGCATATGCGGGCGTTTACGCTCGTGCGCAACATCAAGAAGCTGCAGGTGTTCAGCCCGACGCGCGAACACCGCGAGCAGTTCGGGCGCGAGATGGCGCAGACCTACAATATCGAAGTCGCGGTCTGCGACCGCCCCGAGGATGTCTACAAGGGCGCCGACATTGTCGCCGGCCTGACCGATTCCGCCGTGCCGGTGATCGACGGCGCCCGTCTCGAAAAGGGCGCGCACATCGTCAATGTCGGCGGCAGCGGCAAGCCGGACGAGGAAAGCCTGCGCCGGGTCGATGTCTATTTGCGCTTTGGCGACACGCCAGCGCCAACCGGGCGGCCCGACCTCGCCGTCGACGACGAGGTGGTGGGCTATGAGGCACGGCCCGACGCACCGAAATTCGGCGATGGGCGGGCCGGCCGCCGCCGTCACGGCAATGCGCTGCCGGACCGGCGCGTGACGCTGGCCGATCTGGTGAACGGCAAAGCCAAGGGGCGCGTCAGCCCGGAGCAAATTACCTACTCGGAGCGCGGCAATCTGCAGGGCGCGCAATTCTTTGCCGTCGCTGGCAAGGTTTACGAGGCCGCGAAGCACGCTGGCCTCGGCCGCGAAATTCCGACCGACTGGTTCCTGCAGGATATTCGCGACTGACGCCGTTGGCCGCCGTCATCGGTGGCTTCACCGGTGGCTTGGCGCCGACCAGCCGACAATATCTCCCGGGTTGAGATCGGCGAGTGGCGGCGCGACGACCGGCTTGGTGCTCGGCGCGGTGCCGCGCCAGCGGGCGACGATTTCGCCGATGGTCCTGTCGTCGATCTTGTCCGCCCGGTTGAGATCGCCGCTCCATTCCGCCTGACTGCGCGGAATGCAATGCTCGGGCAGCGCCTCGAACCGCAGCCGCGTGACCGTCGGCACGCCGGCGCCGATCACCAGCGCCTCACGCGTGCCGAGCGAGGGCAGAAACGCCAGCAGCCGGCTTGCGGAATCCGACACCGCGGCGCGGATGATTTTCTGGTCTTCTTCGTGGCCGAGCCGCATCGCGAACACGGTCGAGCATTGCGAGATCAGGGTCGGATCGAGCTGATGCGGCCGCTGCGTGATCAAGCCGAGGAAAACGCCGTGCTTGCGGCCCTCGACGGCGATGCGCGACAGCCCCTCGCGGGCGACGCGGAAGCCGAGGTCGCGATCGGCGTTGGCGTAGCTCTGCGCCTCTTCGCAAACGATGAGCACGGGGCTCAGGCCGTCGCTCCAGATGCCGAATTCGAAGGCGAGCCGGAACAGCACCGAGACGATGACCTCCGTCGTCTCGGCCGGAAAACCTCCAAGCTGGACGATGGCCATCGGCTGCTCGTGATCCTTCAAGCGCAGGAGCTGGCACAGAATCTCGACCATCGGGTCGCCCGTACCCGCCGCGCTTTCAAAGATGAAGCCGTAGCGCGGATTGCGCCGCGCCGCGTTGATGCGCATGACGAGCCGCTGGTAGGCCACCGCCAGGTCGCGGTTCTCAAGCTTGCCCATGCGGCTCTCGGCAGCGGCGATCACGTCGTCGAGCCGATAGGGCGCCGGCGTGTCGGCGGTGAAGCGCGACACGCCATCTGCTTGCGGCGCCCGGTAGCTCGAACGCAGCGTGCCGCTTGAGCGCGCGAATTCGGTCTTGGCCAGCGGTATCAACTCCGCCAGCAGGCCGACTTCACGCTCGGCGCCGGCACGCGCGCCGAATACGATCTGCACCAGCTCTTCGAAGTTGAAGAGCCAGAACGGCAGGCTCAGATTTTCGGGGCCGAATACATGGGCGCGGTCATCGAAACATTCGGTGTATTCGTTGTGGGCGTCGATCAGCAAAATGCGCAGATCGCTGCGCGCCTGCATGATCTTGCGCAGGATCAGCGCCAGCGCGCTCGACTTGCCCGACCCGGTGGAACCGAAAATGGCGAAATGTTTGCGCACCGTCTCGTCGACATTGACGGTCGCTGCGATCGAATCGTCCTGCTGCAGTCGGCCGAGTTCGACCGTACGTGGGCTCGCCAGATCGAAAATGGTCTTCAGGTCGTCGGCGCGTACGCCGACAACAGCACTGCCAATCCTCGGATAGACGGCGACGCCGCTGTGAAAGCGCCGTTGCGCGGAAATCTCGCCAAGGAGATCAATCCGCCCAACCGCATGAGCCGCTGCTTCCGCGCTCGTGGTGCCCTGAAGCGTGATGTCGCACAGCGCGCCAATCGCCAGCGATCCGCCGTTCTCGATACCGACGAGCGACCCGACTGAAAGCCCGAATTCGCCGCCGTTCGCCAGCGACGCGGCGGAGAATTGCGCGGTCGCTTGCGAGCCGCTCACCGCGATGACGCGCCCCAAGACGATACGATCTTCGTCGGACATGTGTTGAATCCCAGCACGCTGTCTTGACGCAGAAAGCTCTAAAATTGCGATAAAACAAACCTTCGGACGCATTTGGCGCATTGCACCGAAGCGTAGTCCCCGGCGGCACGGTTAAGAATCCCATGCCGGCCGCGCGCGAATTGTAGCTGATGCGCCTCAGGCCCCGCGCAACGGCACCGGCTGCTCCGCCAGCATCGCCTTGATGGCGCGCCGCGTGGCGTCAACGTCGAGGCCGTGCCGGTTCACCAGATCACTGCAATCGGCGAGGATCGCATCGGCGTCCTGCATCATCTTCAGCCGCTTATAGGTGTCGTCCTCGTGCAGGCCCATGCTGGCGCCGACGATCTCGTACATGTTCATGATGCGGAACGGCCAGTCGCGTTCATGCGCGCACAATTCGCGATGGTCGGAGTGATATACTGCGACCAGCGCGTCGATGCCGGCGGCCTCGGCGGCCAACAGCTCGGCCTGCTGCGTTTCGCGGCGATAGTTCGGCAGCGCCTTCATGTCGTTGGCCTGCAGCCCGGCGCGCGGCTGATGCAGATCGACAATCTCGATGCCCGGCACCGCCCACAGAATTTCCTCGGCTGCCTCGACCACGCCGCGGACGCCCGGATGCTGGTGCAGCGCGATTCGCATCGGCACCGGCTCGCGCAACAGCGGCCGCAACCGGTCGAGATTGTTGCGCACGAACATCGTGAACGGCGTCATCTCGAACGGCTTGGCGCCGCGCGTCCGTTCGACCGCCGGCAAGGTCATCTCGGTAAACTGCACATGGCAGGACGGGCACCACGACAGCACCTGCCCGCTTTTGCTCTGCGCCAGCTTGTCGAGCGTGTTCTCGGCGAAGCGGCCGAATGTCGCCAGATCGCCGGCGCGCAATTGCTGAATGCCGCAGCAATGGGTAGGCCCGCCCATCACTTCGTATGTGGTGCCGAGCGCGTCCATGATGTCGAGCGCGAGCAGCGCCATGTGCGGCGTCTTGAGCACATTGCAGCCGGTGTAGAACACAAAGTCCGGCACCGCGCCCTCGGCCGGCTTGGCGCCCTGGCCGAGCCGCGCCAGCAGCGCGTCGTCAAGTTGCAGGCGCGACAGATTGTTGACGTCGCGCGCGGTGTTGCGAAAGTACTCGACGCCCTTGCGGCGCTGCGTCGCTTCATCGTCCTCGGCGCTCGCCATGGCGACGCGCGCCATGCTGAGCAGAAAGCGCGGATTGACGCCGTAGTCGCAGGCCTCGATGCAGTCGCCCGACCGCACGCAGCCGTTCGCCCATTTGCGCGCCGCTTCGTTGCCTTCGCCGTGGCGGAGAATGTCGAGTACGCCGTCGATCACCTGGCGCGGTTCGGCGTCGACACCGGCGGCGCTCGCCACCGGGCACACCTCGGCGCATTTGCCGCAGCGGGTGCAGGCGTCGACCATTTGGCCGACACGTGCCTGCAACGCGGACTCGAATGTCTCGGGCATGGCAGCAAATCCTGGGCTGACGCCGGAGCGGCACAGTAACGCCGACTCGCCCCGGATTGAAGGGCTTCGCCGACACGTTGAAGGGTTTGCCGACACGATGTAAGACCGGGCTGCTTCACCAATGCCCGGCCGTCCGCCGGGCAGCTTTTTGAAATCTGGCCCTAAGGCGGCGCTGCCCCCTCCGATGGGCGGGGGCCGGAATGCGAGGATGCAATGGGTGAATTTGCCATCGGTCAACCGGTTCCGCGTTTTGAAGACCCGCGTCTTGTCAAAGGCGGCGGACGTTATGTCGCCGACATGGTGTTTCCCGGCATGGCCTTCGGCTACGTGCTGCGGTCGCCGCACGCGCATGCCCGCATCCGATCGATCGATACGTCGAAGGCGAAGGCCGCGCCCGGCGTGCTCGCGGTGCTGACCGGCGCCGACTACAAGAAAGCCGGCTTCGGCGATCTGCCGGTGCCGGGCGGATTGAAGCGCCGCAATGGCGAGCCCGGCTACAAGCCGCGCTATCCGGCCCTGGTCGAAGACCGCGTCCGCATGATCGGCGACTATGTCGCCTTCGTGGTCGCCGACACCTATTACCAGGCCGTCGACGCCTCCGAACTGATCGAAATCGATTACGAACCGCTGCCGGCGATCGTCTCGACCGGTGACGCGGTCAACCCGGGCGTCCCGCTGGTTTGGGACGATTGCCCAAACAACGTCGGCTTCATCCAGATCGAAGGCAACAAGGAAGCGACCGACGCCGCCTTCGCCAAGGCCGCCCATGTCGTCAAGCATCATTTCGTGATCAACCGGGTGACGGCAGCGTGCATGGAGCCGCGCGGCTGCATCGGCCTCTACGAGCCGATCGAGGGCCGCTACACCATCTACACCACGCTCCAGCGCACCAACGTGTTTCAGACCGAGCTGTCGAACAACGTGCTGAAAGTACCGGACAGCAAGATTCGCGTCGTGTGCGGCGACATTGGCGGCAGCTTCGGTATGAAGTCCGCGGTCTACAACGAATGCGCGCTGGTGCTGCTTGGCGCCAAGGTGGCCGGCCGCCCGGTGAAATGGGTGGCGACGCGCTCGGAATTGTTCCTGTGCGACGCGCAAGCGCGCGACAACGTCACCGACGCCGAATTGGCGCTCGACGCCGACGGCAATTTCCTCGGCTTCCGCGCCAAGATCATCGCCGCCATCGGCGCCTATATGCAGACCGGCATGCCGGCTTTCACCGGCAATCTCGGCACGCTCGCCGGCGTCTACAAGACGCCAGCCTCCCATGTCGACGTCACCGCCGTGTTCACCCACACCCAGCCGGTGCGGCCGTATCGCGGCAACGGCCGGCCGGAAGCCGGCTACATCATCGAGCGCATGGTCGATCTGGCCGCCGATCAGCTCGGCATCGATCCGGCGGAACTGCGCCGCCGCAACACCATCCCGGCGAGCGCGATGCCGTACAAGACCAGCGTGACGTTCACCTACGACTGCGGCGAGTTCGAAAAAAACCTGAACATGGCGCTCGATAGTGCCGACAAGAAGGGCTTTGAGACGCGCCGCGCCACCTCGCGCAAGAACGGCAAACTGCGCGGCCTCGGTTTCTCCAACACCATCGAGCGCTCCGCCGCCGCGGGCCTCGAAGGCGCCGAGATCAGGTTCGATCGCACCGGCACGGTGTCGATCTTTTCCGGCAGCATCAACCAGGGCCAGGGCCACGAGACCGCGTTCAAGCAGGTGGTGTGCGACAAGCTCGGCCTCGATCCCAACGAAGTCACCTATATCCAGGGCGACACCGACCAGGTGTTCTTCGCCGAGGGCACCGGCGGCTCGCGCTCGGCGGCATTTTCCGGTTCGGCCTTCACGCTCGCCGCGGAAAAGATCGAGACCAAGGGCAAGGCGATCGTGGCGAAGATGCTCAAGATCGACCCCGCCGATGTCAATTTCTCCGAGGGCATCTTTTCCAGTCAGAAGACCAACCAGACGATGACCATCAAGGAAGTCGCCAAGGCGTCGATCGACCCGAAGAACGTGCCCGAAGGCATGGAGGTCGGCCTGATCTCCACGGCGATCTACCAGGGCAAGGCGGCAAGCTACCCGAACGGCTGCCACGTCTGCGAACTGGAAATCGACGAGGACACCGGCGTCGTCGAGATATTGCGCTACAACGTGGTCGACGATGTCGGCACCGTGATCAATCCGCTGTTGCTGCATGGCCAGATCGACGGCGGCGTCGCCATGGGGGTCGGCCAGATCCTGATGGAAGACATCAGGTTCGACGAGGCGGGTCAGATGCTCACCGGCTCGTTCATGGACTACGCCATGCCGCGGGCGACCGATCTGCCCTCCTACCACGTCGGCTCCAACCCGGTGCCGACCAAGACCAATCCGCTCGGCGTCAAAGGCGCCGGCGAGGCCGGCTGCGTCGGCGCGATGCCGGCGGTCGCCAACGCGCTGGTCGATGCGCTGTCCGTGCTCGGCGTCAAACACGTCGAGATGCCGGCCACGCCCGAAGTGCTGTGGAAGGCAATCCACGAGGCGCGCGCGAAGAGCGCGTAGGTCTTGATCATCACGATCGTCATTGTCGACCCCAGGCGTCGTCATTGCGAGGAGCGATAGCGACGAAGCAATCCAGGAGGGCCTCGCGGGCTGTGCAAGCGGCCCTGGATTGCTTCGCTGCGCTCGCAATGACGACATCATCAATCGCCTCCTGGATTCCCGCTTTCGCGGGAATGAGCCGTAGAGGTCATCCGCAACTCATTTAATTCGCTCACGCCGCCGTTGCAGGCGAAAAGCGCCGCGCAAGACCGCCGCGGCCTTGGCGCCGGCTTCTGTCGCGCACTCCGCGATTATCTGTTCCGGAGCGGGCGGATCGAGCCAGTACGCCATGTGATCGAGGATTGCGGACGGGATGCGCAGGTGCTTCGGACGCTGATAACTGAAGACGTAACCGGACTGGCGCGAATCCGGATTTTTGAAGTCGGCTGCGTAGGGCCGTCCCCTGCAGCGCTCGTCTCCCCGGCAAACATGGCCACGCCGGCACGGCTTTTTGCTGCAGCTGCGCCACAAGCCCAGCAGATCCGCATCCGCTCGCGCCGCCAGCAGATAACGCTGCCCCATCGAAAGCTTCAGCCATTCCTCACGCGTCAGCCGGCCGGGGTAGGTTCGTCGGCGCATGATTGGATCTCCTTGTTGGTCGTGAAAAAGTCTGCACGTCTCCCGCTCCGGCATGCGGGGAGAGCTGAAAAAGTGTCGCCTTCTCGCGGCGCGCTTTTCTTCGCACCCGAGTCCTGCGAACGATGTGCACGAACCAACGAACGGTCGCCTCACAGAGGGAGGCGGAGCGCCGAAAGACGCAGGGGGTAGATATCGCGGGTCCCGCCAGCAGGCAGAACTGGCCTGACTGAAGCGTTCCTCGCGGCGCGCATTCCTTTTGGGAACGCGCTCGCCTCTCGGCGCTCTACCGCGGTTCTCACCAGGTTCTTAGGCCTGGCTCAGTCCGGTCCCGCGCTTCATGATAGCGACGACATGCGCTACCCGGGCAGCCAGCTCCTGGCAGACCGGCGTCGTGGCCGGCCGGGCGAGTTTCCGAACCGCCCGCGAATGGAGTTACGAGCCCCATCCCGGGCACCGCTCCCGCTCGCATCAATCGGCCGTCACCGGTTGACGTCCCTCGGACGAGCAGGACGAATCATAGTACCAAAAGATGGGACAAATCGTCAATATAAAAGAGACAATAAATCCAGCAAGTCGCCGCCATCAGCAGCGCGTGGAGCCGGCACCGCCCGTCGTGTTTCGCCTAATTCTGTGGGCATGGCCAAGCTTTTATGAGGGCCTCCCAGGCTAACTCCGTGAACATCTCGTTCTGCCGCGCCGGGTGACTGTCGATGTAGTTCACGACGATACGGTACGCTTGGCCGCTCGTCATGCCTGCGGGCGCACAAAGCCCTAGCTCGTGACTCAAGTCCATGAGGGTGTTGACCTCCCCAGCACAGATGCCTTGCCGAAATTGCTCTCCATAACCCTGTCGATCAATCAGTTCATGGCAACCCGGCATCGCCCACTTAGCGCTCTGTGTCTCGCTGGCGTGCGAAGGCTCGATCGACCCCAGAACCACACTCAGTACGGCACCGGCAATGACAATGCCCCATCTCATCCCTTACCCCCAACTCGTACACGCTCGACCTTGATACGGCTTTGCAGATCGATAGGCATCGATTTTACAGCTTCACGGCTTTACGATCTGTAAAGCAGCCGGGCGGTGAACCAACGCAGCCGATATTAAAAATCAGACATGACGTGCCAAAACCAGACTGCCTGACGCTTTGAGAACTTCGCTCTGGAGTCGGCGCCCTGGTCCGCGCGCTCACGTCGGCGGCGGGGACACGCGCGGTGGCGGCGGCACCGGCGGGATCACGCCCGCCGTGAAACCGACCTTCAACGCATCGTCCTGACGGCCGCAGGTGCAGTTGAATCCTGGCGAGGCCGCACGCGTGTTGAGGGGCGCGTCCGTTGTGAACAACATCGGCCGACGAATGGCTGAGGCGAGGAATCGGAATAATATGCAACGGAACCAAACTGATGCCAGGGGGCTTCGATGAAATCCATGTTTTTGCTTGCTGCGATGGCTGGCGTGCTTTGGGGCATCATTGCGCCGGCCTTGGCGGATGATTGCCCGGATGGCATGAGACATAAGTGCACCCGCACCAGTGACAGTACGACTTACTGCGAATGCGTCCCGCGGGACTGAAGGCCGTCGATACGCAGAGTGGGCTGAGCCTCGCGAAGACCCCGCGGATTTTGCACTTTATCGAAAGCGCATGGCCGGGGCGCGGAGCCCGTCATCGGGCCGCGCTTCGCGCGGGCCGGTTGGTACCTTTGCGCACCCTACGCTCTACTGCTTCGCTCACTCGACCTCTCCCGCGCAGCAGGGAGAGTTGAAATGGCCTCAGGCGGCGGCCTTTGCGCCGATCGCGCCCGCTCCGGCGCGCGCGATGAGGGCTGCGGCGTTGCGGTGCAGGATCGCTTCTCGCGCCTCGGCGCCGATCTCGGCTTCGGTCAGCGCGTTGCGCGTCCAGTCGACGCCGAAGGCGCTGCCGTCGGTGCCGCACACGATGCGTTCGGCGCCGTAGAGCCGCACCGCCGCCTCGATCGCCCGCGGGCCGAAGGAATTGCAGTCGACATACACCGTTGAGGCGCGGCGGAAGCGGGCGGACGGCAATTCCTCGTCGGGCGTATCGAGCAGGCAGCGATGATCCATGCGCTCGACCTCATAGGGAATGTTGCCGCCGAGATTATGCACCACGACGGTCGCGTCGGGATAATCCGCCAAGAGATCGGTCAGGCACAGCGTCACCATCACCGACGACAGGCTCGCCTGCATATCGAGCGTGCCGTTGCGCCGCCGCGCATTATCTGTTGTGCCTGCGACTTTGGGGAACGCGTCGCCCGGCCGCGGGCCGTGATGAATGAACAGCACCGCCTTATGGCGATGGGCCACCGCGAGCAGCGGCCGCGCCGCCTCGGCGTCGGCCCGCGTCAAGAACAGGTTGCCGGGCAACTGCGCGCCGATGATTCCGGGCAGCCCCATCGCCCGGTCGAATTCCACCGCGGCCGCCGCCAGATCGGTCAACGGCAAGGCGGCGAACGCCGCGAACCGACCGGGATGCCGCGCACAGATCGCCGCAAGGCCGTCGTTGACCTTGCGGCACAACGGCAGGGCCTCGGCGATCGGCTGCGCCTCGATCCAGCAGAACGAGCCCAGTACCGACAACACGCTCGTCGAAACATCCTGCCGGTCCATGCGCGCCAGCTCGGCCATGGATTCATTGAACGCTTCGGCCAGCGGGGCGTCGGCCATGCGCGGCGCCTTGAGCACCTCGGCGCCATCCGCGCCGCGAACGATGCGCGGCTCCCGGGTGCGCGTCCGTAACGCGTCGGCGACCTCGGCGGGTTTCCAATGCGCATGCATGTCGATCATCATGGCCTCTGCTCCCTGACGTGCCGATTCTCCGGTTTGTCTGCCAGATTACGCCCGGCCCCCGCCCGCAGGCAACACACGTTGTTTGTATGCCGCGCGGGATGCGCCCTTACTTCTTCGCCCTCAACCAGACCACCACATTGGCATTCTGCACGCCATTGCAGACCGGCGGCGAAACCAGGACCGGCCGGTATTCGGCGCGCAGATGCGCGACGATCGGCCCGTAGGCTCCGCCAAGTTGCATCATCGCGTCGTAAGCCATGACGGCCGGCCCGTCGTACGCCGCGATCGCGCGAACGTAATCCTTGCTGGTCTGGGTGCCCAGATTTTGCGGTTGCAGCGGCAGCGGAAAGAAAAACCGCGTGGCGCTGCGCACGCCGAGACCGTAGGCGACCGGCGTCAGGTTCACGATGCCGCCGCTCTCCGCAAGGTGCGGATCGGCAGTCAGCATCAGCGATCTTGCCTGTCTGGCAATCTCGATCCAGCAGGCGAGCCTGCGTTCGATGGCCGGCCTCGAATAGATTGATTTTTTGGTTGTCAGAAGCGACGCGCCGATCGCGGCGAGGTTGACGCAGCAGACCAAGAGCACAAAGCCCTTTGCCAGCGGCGGCGCATCGCGAAGCTTGAAAAAATCCGACCAATGTCCGCCCTGCGCCAGGCAAAGCGCCGTCAGGCAAAGCCACGCGGCAAGCACGAAACCCTGGTAGTGGTAGCCGAAGAACTCGTGCTGCGCGAACAGGCTGGCGAGCGGCGCCAGCCAGATCAAGATTGCGAAGCCTGACAAGCCGAGGACTTTTTCTCATCAAGCCGGCAGCGAGGCCTGCGGCCAGCACCAGCAGCGCAACCGGGATTGCCGGATTGTAGGCCGCGAACAAAAATCCGCTGCCGAGAAATGCGCCGAGCCGCTCCGCCAGGTTATTTTCCTGAAACTGAGCGGCGAGCAGAATATTGTCGAGTTCCCCGCGCAGGATCGTGACATAGGCGAGCCCGGTCGCGGCGGTCGCCACGGCCGCGCTGATGATGACGCGGCGGATACGTGCGGCTTCTCCGGTGGCGAAAGCCGTCCCCAGCACGAAAAGGAAATCGAGCGCCGTGACGCCCTTGATAGAAAACAACAGCGCCAGCACGATCCCGCTGCACCATTGGGCGGGCACCGATGACGACAGTGCGAGGCCGATGCCGAGAACGCAAAGCAACACCGAGACATGCGTGTCCTGCGCCCAGGACCAGATCGACGGCCGGAACGATGCACAGCGCGGCGAGCGTCAGCGTTTCCGCGCGGTCGCGCAGCGAGAAGATGCTTAATCGCCGCCTCATCGCTCCGCGACAGAAACGCCCGATAGGCGACGATCAGAACGCCAAGCGCGAGCGCAACAAATACGGCATTGAAGATGCCGATGCGCAGGCGCAGCGCGTCGCCAACGATAAGCCGCGACAGGCCTTCGGCAAAATACAGAAACGCCTTGTAGCCGATGCCGCGCGACAGCCACAGATCCGACAGGCTTATGGGAAAATGGCCCTGCAGCGCCTGGAGATCGGCCCAGGCCAGCCCGGTGATCACGTCCGCGCTCGGGCGGCAGCAGGATCAGATAAACGAGCGTCACCGCCGCAACAGCCCACAGGATGACGGCGTAATGCTCGCAGGATGGCGCCGGCGGAGCGGGCGAGCGCAGCGCCGAGCGCTCCACGCCGTGCCATCCGCTCCCCAACGTCGTGCGCCATCGAAGCCGCTCAGTCGATGCCGATTCGGTGAGCGGAACCTACTCCACCGCGGGCGCGAAAACAGCCGATCCGCAGTTCTACTGTTCGAGCTTGATGTTGGCGTCCTGGATGACCTTGGCCCATTTCCCGACGTCGCTCTTCATGAGCTGGCCAAAGTCGGCGCTGGTCCGCGGCGCCACGATGTCGCCGAGGCTGTTGAGGTGCGCCTTGACGGCAGGATCGGCCAGCGTGTCGTTGATTGCCTTGTTGAGACGCGCAATGGCGTCGGCCGGTGTGCCTTTGGGGGCGCCGATGCCGAGCCAGCCGCTGGCCTCATAGCCCTTCACCACGTCGGCGACCGGCGCCACGTCCGGCAGGCCGGGCGATCGCTGCGCCGTGGTGATGCCGAGCGCGCGCAGCTTGCCGGTGCGGATGAATTCCAGCGCCGACTGCATCGGGCCGATGAAGAAATCGACATGGCCGCTGATGACATCGGGAATCGGATTGCCGCGATACGGCACGTGCGCGAGCTGAATGCCGGCCATTCGCTGGAACATCTCGCCGAAGATGTGCGGCGCGCTGCCGATGCCGGCGGACGCCATGGTGACCTTGCCCGGATTGGCTTTGGCGTAGGCGATGAATTCCGCCAGCGTCTTGGCCGGAAACGTCGGCGTCACTTCGAACACGAACGGCTCGTCGTCGATGCTGGCGACCGGCGCGATGTCGCGCAGCAGATCATAGTTGAGGTTCTTGTAGAGCGTGGCGTTGATGACGTTGGCGGTCGTGAGCAGCATCAGCATGTAGCCGTCCGGCGGCGCATGGGCGACGTCGCTGGTCGCGAGATTGCTGCCGGCGCCCGGCCGGTCCTCGACGACGACGGACTGGCCGAGTTTGGTGGACATGCCCTGGCCGATGATGCGGGCGACAATGTCCGGGCCGCTGCCGGCCGGGAAGCCGACGATCAGCCGGATGGCGCGCGTCGGATAATTATCCGCGAAAGCCGGCGCGCCCGCCAATGGCAGCGCCGCCAATCCGAGCGCCGCCCGCTGAAAATCCCTGCGCGAAAACTTCATCTGATATTCTCTCCCCCGCTGATTTCTTGCGATCTTGTCCGCACGCGGATCGCACGTCCAGACGTCCGTTGGCAACGCGTACGAGGCGGCAAAGCGCCGCCTCGTACGGTATCTCCGACATCAGCGTGCGCTTTCTAATACCGCTGCAACGCCAGGATGAGCGCCGAGAGCGCCGCGATGACATAGAAGACGAGGACCAGCATGAATCCGGCGGCGTAGTTGTTATGCGCCGCGATGACGCTGCCCATCACCACATTGATGACGCCCGCAAAGCCGATTCCGGCTGCCGCAGTCGCCCCCACGGTCGACGCGATCGTCGTCCGCTCGGCAACCGAGTGCGTCAGGCTCCAGATGATGACCAGCGCCGGCGTCGCGCTCGCGCTCGCCAGCGCCAGGGCAATTGCGGCGCCTGTCGTGTTCGTCAGGAACAGCTCCGCCGTCAGGAAGATCGCCCCGGCGACGAACAGTCCGAAGCCGTACCAGGCGCGCTTTTTGCGGCGGTCGGAATCGATCGCGAACAGGATCGCGCATACCGCGCCGACCAGCGACCCGGCCGACAGCACATAGCTCATGTCGGTCGCCGGGAAGTGCCGCATGCGGACCAGATAGACCGGCCCGAAGGTGATGAGGCCGTAGAAGCCAGCCGTCGCGCCCAGGTCCATGAGGCCGATCAGCCACACGCGGTAGCTTGAGATCGTTTGCAGGAAAGTGTGCACCCGCTTCTCGGGAAGCTGGAGCGCGTCGAGCTCGTTGGACAGCGTGCCTTGTTTGATGCGCTCGATCTCCCACGCCGGCATGCCGGGCGCCGACGCAGGATCGTCGGGCAGCCACAGCAGCATGACGAGCGGAATGAGCGGCAGCGCCGCGAAGATGTAGAACGTGTCCGCCCACGGCAGCCGCCCGAGGAGCCAGATGACGAAGATCGGCGTGATCACCGTGCCGATGCCGATGCCGGTCGTCCACGGCGCCTGGCCGCGCGCCCGCTCATCGAACGGCAGCCAGTGCGCGGTGAACCAGGCCAAGAGCGGGATCGCGCAGGCCTCGACAAAGCCGAGCGCGATGCGCAGCGCCAGCAGTTGCCCATAGCTGGAGGCGAACGCGTGCAGCACCATGATCGCGCCCCAGGCGACGATGCCGACCACTGCCATCCGCCGTCCGCCCCAGCGATGAATCGCCGGTCCCCAGGCGATTGCACAGAACCCGTAGGTGATCAAAAAGCCGCCGGTGAGCCAGCCGATCAACGCCGGTTTTCCGACCAGGCCGAAATGGTCCATGAACGGGCGGTCGACGAACATGAACGACAGATTGAGCTTGTCGATCTGCATCGTCATCATGAAGAAGAATGCGAAGGTGAAGAGCCTCCACCAGCGCTGGGGCCACCCGCGGGCCTGAACGATCTCCTGGGACGTCAAAGTCGCCATAGTCAATTTCCTCCACGCGCGGCTTGTTATGCGGAATCCGCCCTTGGCTGGACTGTAGATGCCGTGGAGTGCGAGTGGAAGAGTAGACGATCGGATGGCCCTGTTCCGATCATGCCACCTATGCTTGCCGTTCAGGAGGATGCACCGGCGCGCGCCGCATTGACGTGGGTCGCACGTCAGCAGCACGCGCAGCCGGTGCCTTCCAGCGAAAACCGCCCGTCATCCATCCATGTTGCCGGCAAATCCTCGGGGACGATCGCCACGATTGCCTTATGGATCTTGAAATGATGGCGCTCGGCATTCTCGGTCCAGAACGCCACCATGGTCTGTAACGGCAGGCAGCCGTCGATCGCGCATTGCAACTCCGACACCAGGATCGGCGCGTCTTGCGGAATGCGGAAGCGATCGCGCGTCCATTCCTGGACGCGTTCCAGCGCGGCGTAATGTTCCGGCCCTTTTCTGTTCGCGGCAAAACCGAATTGCGCCACGACGTTCCCCCTACGCCTTGAAGCCGACGGTGAGATGCGCGCGATTTGACTCAGGCAGCCGCTCGCCGTTGCTCTTGATGGTGACGAAATAGGTGCCGGCTTTGTCGATAGCCTCCGGAGGGATCGTGGCTCGCAGCTGCTCCTTGGACAGGAATGTCGTCGGCAGCGGATGGCCGTTGAGCATGACCGTATGGAACGGCCACATCTCTTTCGACTTCACTGTCAACACCGTCGGGCCGTCGCCTTCGTGGAGGAACAGCGGCGATATCTGGATATCGGGCGGCAGCGACTGGTTGGAGTAGAAGGACGGGATCGGGTTTTGATAGTGGGTGAAATTGTGGTCGATGACTTTCCCGTCCATCACTACCATCTTCACATTCTGGGTCATCCAGATGTCTTCGAGCGGATTGCCTTCGACGATGCACAAATCGGCGATCTTGCCGGCTTCGACGCTGCCGTAATCCTCGTCCATCTTGAAGGTCTTGGCGACGTTCAGGGTCGCGGCCTGGATCGCTGCCATCGGCGGCACGCCGGCCTCGACGTCCATCACCAGCGCCTCGTGCAGCAGGAGCGCGGCCATGCCGCGCGGCGGATCGGACCCTTCTTTGAGGAGGCCACCGGCCTTGACGAACTTGTAGATGAATTCGTTCGCCTTCTCGAACCCGATCTTCGCCATATCAAGCTGCTCTGGCTTGTAGCGCCGAAACAGCTTGTCGTAGGCGTTGTCGGTGACGACGCGCACCGCGTCGGGCAGATTGGCTTTCGGATTATCGAGGATTTCGCGCTCGCGTTTGCGGAAGCGCTCGGCGCTCGGCGACAACGGCCGCAGCCATTTGGCGATAGTCGGCGTCCATGCGACGTTGCTTTTGACCATCGCGTCGATGACGCGATCGAAATTCTCGGTCTGATAATAGGCGCCCGCCAGTTCCTGTTCGATCTTGCCGCTCAGGCGGTCCTCGGCGAGCTTGCGCCGTGCCGGCGGATAGGGAATCGAGCTGTAGCCGACCGACCAGATATGTTCGATGGCGTCGACGCCGGCGCGGGCGGATTCGAGCGCGTCCAGGCTGTGCGCCGCGACCGCCATGCCGTGGCGATGCGCCTCGTCGCAGGTCGCCTTCGCCAGTTCAAACGGCAGATACTCGTTGATCTTGATGCAGTCGTAGCCCCATTCCTTCTTGCGGCGGACAACGCGGCGCGTCTCCTCCTCCGAGGTCACGACCCGAAAGCCGCGCGAGGTCCGCGAACCGAATGCATCGTGCATGCCGCGCGCACCACCGATGGCGATGCCGCTCATCCAGATGCGCGGGCCGCGGATCTTGCTGAGATTGGTGCCTTCCTTTTGGGCGCGGCTCCACGGGCCGTCCTGATAAATTTCGATCTGCGCAACGGTCGTAATGCCAAGGTTGAGATAGAGCTCGCCGTGGAATTCCTCGAGGTGGGCATGGCCATCGATAAATCCGGGCATCACGGTCTTGCCCGTGACGTCGACGACCTTTGCGTCCGGCGGCACAGCAACCTCGCCGCTCCTGCCGATCGCCTTGAATCGTTTGCCCTCGATGACGATCACGGAATTTTCGACGGGCGGCCGGCCGGTGCCATCAATCAGCGTACCGCCTGTCAGGACCAGAACTTCACTTGGCATGACTGCTCGTTTGTTGGAGTTTCCCTTCAGCGCGTCCCGGAACGACGGCTACACCACCGCCACGCACTGGATTTCGACCATCATCTGCGGCTGCGCAAAGCCGGCGACGGTGATGGCGGCGCTGGCCGGAAAGTCCTTGCCGAAGATTTGGTGGCGCAACTCGGTCATGCGCGTGGTGTAGCGCACGTCGATGAGAAACACCGTCATGGTGACGAGATCGCTGAGCTTGGCGCCGGCCTGAGCGAGCGTCTTCTCGATATTGCGAAAGCATTGGTGGACCTGGGCGTCGAAATCGCCGGCGAGCGATTTCCCGGCATCGTCCACCGCGCCGGTATGGCCGGCGACCCAGATCGTCTTGCCGCCCTCGGTAATGACCGCCGGCGAATAGGCGCGCGTCTCCTGGTAGGAACCGCGAACGAATGACTTTTGCATGGTTTTTGTCCTTTCCTCCTCGTCATGGCAGGACTTGTTCCGGCCATCGCCGTCTGTGCTATGTCGCAGCATCCTAAAGACGTGGATGCCCGCGACAAGCGCGGGCATGACGGCGTACATTGGTGGCCATGATAACAAGTAAATCGGGGAACGGAACGTCCGACACGCGCCCCCTCTCCGGCATCCGTGTGCTCGAATTCTGCCACACCATCATGGGGCCGAGCGCGGGGCTGATCCTCGCCGATCTCGGCGCCGATGTGATCAAGGTCGAGCCGGTCGGCGGCGATACCACCCGGCGACTGCCGGGATTCGCCGCGGGCTTCTTCGCCACTTTCAATCGCAACAAGCGAAGCCTCGCCATCGATCTCAAATCCGATGAAGGCCGCGCGATCCTGCATCGGCTGGTCGCAACCGCGGATGTCACGATCGAGAATTACGCGCCCGGCACGATGGACCGGCTTGGCTGCGGTTATGCCGACTTCGCCAGGCTCAATCCGCGGCTGATCTACTGCGCGCTCAAGGGTTTTCTCAGCGGCCCCTACGAACACCGCCCGGCGCTCGATGAGGTGGTGCAGTACATGGCGGGGCTCGCCTACATGACCGGACCGCCGGGCCGGCCGCTGCGCGCCGGCGCGTCGGTTGTCGACATCATGGGCGGGACGTTCGCGGTCATCGCCATCCAGGCCGCGCTGCGCGAGCGCGAACGCACCGGGCGCGGCCAGCTCGTCAAATCCGCCTTGTTTGAATCGACCGCTTTCCTGGTCGCGCAGCACATGGCCGGCCAGGTCGTCACGGGCCGCGCGCCGCCGCCGATGCCGGCGCGCGAAGGCGCCTGGGCGATCTACGATCCCGTTCACGACCGCCGACAACGAGCAAATCTTTGTCGGCATCACCAGCAACGCGCAATGGCAACGTTTCTGCGAGCATTTCGGGCGGGCAGACCTGCTGCACCATCCGGCTTACAAGACCAACGAGGATCGCGTCCGCGATGCGGCCGGTGCTGCTGCCGATCGTCGCCGCGATCGCGGCGCAACACACGCGCAAGCATCTTGCCGAATTGTTCGACCGTCTCGATATTCCGTTCGCGCCGGTCGCCAAGCCGGGCGACTCTGTTCGACGATCCGCAGCTCAATGCCGGCGGCCGCATGCTCGACATCGATTTTCCCGGGGGCATGCACGCCAAGCTGCCGCGCCTGCCGATCGAGATGGGCGACCACGATCTCGGGCTGATCCACCAGCCGCCGGCCATCGGCGAGCACAGTGCGGAGATCATGGCTGAGCTCGGCTTAAAAGACTCCGAAATAAAGGCGTTCGCCGCACGCGGTGTTGTGGGGTTGGCGGACCACGGCTGAGCATAAGTCCATTGCGATAGAGAGAATCAGATGAGCGATCTGCCCGCATCGGTCCACATCAGCGAGGAAGGCCCGCGCGAGGGCTTTCAGTTCGAGAAGGGCGTCATTCCGACCGAACGCAAGATCGCCCTGATCGATGCGCTGTCGCAAACCGGCCTCGACCACATGCAGATCGTGTCGTTCGTCAATCCCCGGCTGGTGCCGGGCATGGCCGACGCCGATGAGGTCGTCGACCGAATAACGCCGCAGCCCGGCGTCGCCTACACGGCGCTGTGGCTCAATGAAAAAGGCTTCGAGCGCGCGCTGAAGCACGGCAATCGGCTCGCGCTGTCAGGCACCATTCAGCTCTGCACGTCGGAAAAATTTCTCAAACGCAACCAGAACCGGACGATGGAGCAGCAGCTCGCCGGGCAGCACACCATCGTCGAGCTCTACAAGACGAACGGCGTCGCTGTCGAACGCGGCAGCGTCATGGCGGCGTTCGGCTGCAATTTCGAAGGCGACATTCCGGCCGAGCGCGTGGTTTCGCTGGTCGGGCAAATTCTCGACGTGGCGAGAGCGCATGGCGTGACGCTCGAATACGTGACGCTCGCCGACACCATGGCGTGGGCGACACCGCTTTCCATCAAGCGCGTGGTCGGCGCATTGCGCGAGCGCTGGCCCGACCTCGACATCGCGCTGCACCTGCATGACACGCGCGGCATGGCGATCGCCAACGCCTATGCGGGCCTGGAAATGGGCGTGACGCGATTCGACGCCTCGGTAGCGGGCCTCGGCGGCTGTCCGTTCGCGGGCCACAAGGGCGCCGCCGGCAATGTGTGCACCGAGGACCTCGTGTTCATGTGCCACGAAATGGGCATCGAAACCGGGATCGATCTCGATACGCTGATCGAAACCGCGCGGCTCGCCGAGGATGTGGTCGGCCATCCCCTGCCCGGCTCCGTGATGAAGGGCGGGACGCTGGCGAAGTATCGAGCGTAGGGGCGCCCCTCGTGGGCGCCCGGTGACACGCGCGAAAATGGGCGGCCACGAGGGCCGCCCCTACGCCTCGTCCAAAATCTTCCAGATGCCGTTCGTCGTCACGACGGTGCGCTTGCCGACGAACATTTTGGCCTGCATGAACACCACCGAGCGGGTCACGCGCACCACTTCGGGATGCGACACCACGAACTCGCCGATTTTCACGCCGCCGACAAATTGGGTGTTCAGTTCGATCGTGGCGTGGCGCTTGCCGCCGGTCGCGACGCGGGCGGTCATCGCCATCGACTGATCTGCGAGCGTCATCAGCATGCCGCCGTGCAGATTGCCGGCGCGATTGAGATGCTTCGGCCCGACGATAACGCCGAAGCGCAGCGATCCGTTTTCTTCCTTGCGCCAGATCGGGCCGACCAGATCGCCGAACGCCGTGTGATTGGAAATCACTTCCCAGCCATGCTCGGCCGGGTCGAACGCTTTGGCATCCTCCATGTGCGGCTGGTCGTTCATGCGTGGACCTCGGCGGATGCTTTGCGCCGCGCGCCGAGGCGCTTCGCAAGGTCGGGAATGAGTTTCTCCGCATTGACTCCGGCGGCGAGCGCGCGGCCGTTGGCGCCGAGCGCGCGGACGGCCTCGACGTAGGATGCGACTTCGCCCGCGTCGCGCACGGCCTGCGGATAGTCGGAGGCGAAGACGAGTTGCGAGAAGGCGAGTTCTTGTAGCCCGAATTTCACCCAGTCGGCGCCCCACTCGCCGGCATGATCCGGGCCGGCCCAGCCGGCGATGTCGTAGAACAGCCGCTCATCGAGATAATGATCGAACGGCTTCGGCGGCTGGCGGCCGTGGCGTGAAAGCGCCGCCGTACCCCACTTGCCGCGCTGCTGAAAGCCGCGAATACGGCCGAGATAACGGCCGATGCCGCCGGCAAAGTGCGAGAACTGGATGCGGAGCGTCGGCAGGTCGTCGAGCAGTCCGGAATTGACGACGCGCACCGCTGCGGTCATCAGCGAAAATTCCCAGCCCAGCATGCGGCCGAGATCGTCGGCGTCCATCCGGCTCCAGCGGATCACGCGCGGCAGCGGATGGATGAACACGTAGAGATTAAGGTCCGCGCAAGCTTTCCAGAACGGGCGCAGCGCCTCGGCGTCCAGCCCCTGGTCCTGCAGCTCCGAGGCGATGACGACGCCCGGAAAGCCAAGCTCGACGGCGCAACGCTTCAGCTCGGCGGCAGCCTCGGCCCCTTTGAGCGCCGGCACGTGCGCCAGGCCGATGAAGCGGCCGGGATGCGCCTTCTCGGCCTCGCGCATGCGATCGTTGATGGTGCGGCAGATGGCGAGATCGGGCTGGTCGAAGCCCGAACCGCATGTCAGCACACCGGCATCGATGCCGGCGGCATCCATCACGCGGACATGCGCGTTCAGATCGGCGAGCAGCGGGTTGAGCAGATAATGCGGGTTGCCGTCACTATCGAGGTCGACAGTGACTTTGCTGGGATCGCCCTTGAGCAATTCCGGCGGTGTGTAGTGCTGCTGGAAGTCAATGAGCATTGGGTGGGATTTCACTCGTCAGTCCGGATTGCCGCGAATGCGGCAAGTCCGGAATCCATATCCACGAAAATGCGAGGAAGGCAATGCTGCGCAATTTCTGGCAGCCCAGCGAGTATGGATTCCGGGCTCCGCGCCTGACAGCTGGCCCCGGAATGACGCCGCGTATCACATGATGGCAAATTCGGTGTTGCGGCGGTCGGTGACCAACATGGCGCCCGGATAGTGGGTGATGCAGAACTCCGGCTTCACCGCCATGATCACCGATTGCGGCGTCACCCCGCAGGCCCAGAACACAGGAATTTCGTCGTCGCCGATCGGCACCGGGTCGCCCCAGTCCGGTTTGGCGATGTCCTTGATGCCGATCGCTTCGGGTTTGGCGAGATGCACCGGCGCGCCGTGGACCGACGGAAACCGCGTCGTGATCTGCACCGCGCGGATTGCATCGGCCGCATTCATCGGCCGCATCGAAACGACGAGCGGACCGTGGAACGGCCCGGCCGGCACCGTTTCAATCGACGTTCGATACATCGGCACGGTACAATTGCAGGTAAAGTGGCGCAGCTCGATACCGTCCTCGATCAGTGCCTGCTCGAACGAAAACGAACAGCCGATCGCAAACGTGACCAGATCGTCGCGCCAGCAGCGCATCAGGTCCGACGGCTCGTCCACAATGGCGCCGTCGCGCCACACCCGATAACGCGGCAAGTCAGTGCGGATATCGAGGTCGGCGCCGAGTGCCGGTACGCGCCAATCGCCCGGCGCGGAAACGCCGATGAGCGGGCACGGCTTCGGATTGAGCTGGCAGAAGCGCAGAAAATCCTCGGCGAGCCGCTGCGGCAGGATGGCAAGGTTGGCTTGGACGAAACCCGGCGCCAGGCCCGATGTGGGTCCGGAATGCTCGCCGCGCCTGATCTTTTGCCGAGCGGCAACGCCGGTGCGCACCGCGGCCGGCTGGTCCTGCGGCTCTTCTCGTTGCAGTGTTACCGTCGCCATGGCGAGCTCCTGTACGGTCAATGTCCAAACCTTAATGCCCATTTTATCATCAAACGTCGCCGGGAAAACACAGCCGCCGCGACGATGTTACGCGCGGAGCCGCGCGCGGCCGCGCCGCAGCGAGCGCGAATCTGGTTGAAACTGGCTTCAAGATCGCGTTTGCTAACTTGTCCGTAGCTCGCCAGAGCCTGCCAAGGGCCGGAGCCGGTTGCCGCCAAATCGCGCATGCGCGAGCTATCGATTTCGGTGAGATTCCAGAGGGAGAGTCGCGATGACTGAGACGTGGAAAGAACAGAAATGGGCCGAAGACATCTGGTATCGCGGCAAGACCACGCGTCGCCGGATTGTCGGCTGGGGCGCCGGCGCGATCGGGGCGGCGATGCTGGTGCCGGCGCCGTGGCGGGCGGCCTTCGGCGCCGCCAAGCCTTTTAAGATCGGCTCGGAGCAACCGCTCTCCGGCCCGGGCGCCGCCGGCGGCAAGACCGCCGTGGTCGGGCTGCAGATGGCCGCCGATCGCATCAACAAAAATAGCGGCATCAACGGCCGCCCGGTGGAATTGGACGTCGTCGACGATCAGAGTTCGCCCGCCGTCGCCCGGCAGAAGACCGAGAAGATGGTGCAGGAGGACAACATCGACGCCCATGTGGGCGGCTTCCTGTCGAACATCTGCATCGCCTGCATGCCGGTCTGGGAGCACGCCAAGATCATCAACATGATCAGCGTCTGTCTCGACACCACGCTGACCACGACCCACTGCAACCGCTACAGCTTCCGCACCTACGACTACGCGCCCGCGCAGGCCGTCGCCTTCGCGCCGACGCTGACGAAGATGGGCAAGAAGTGGCACATCGTCTACGCGGATTATTCCTGGGGCCAGTCGACCCGCGACGCCTACGTCACCGAGATCAAGAAAAACGGCGGCGAAGTGGTCGGCTCGACGGGCGTGCCGCTGGGCACCGCCGACATGTCGCCGTTCCTGTCGAAAATCTCCGGCGATTTCGACGGTCTGTTCGGTATCGACTTCGGCAAGGACGGCGTGACGCTCGCCACCCAGGCCTACGATCTCGGCCTGACCAAGAAATACAAGTGGGCGGGCGACGGCTCGATCTCCGAATCGACCAACCTGATTGCGATCGGCAACAAGATCGACGGCTTCATCGCCATCAACCGGTACATTCCGGTATTCCAGGGACCGCTCGACACGCCTTATCACCGCGCCTGGTTCGAAGAGGCCAAGGCGCGGCTTGCCAAGGTCGATCCGTCGGGGCCGCTGCCCGACAAATACGTGCAGTCGAATTTCGAGGCGCTCAATGCCTTGAAGATCGGCATGGAAATGTCGAAGTTCGACGGCCGCGCCGATACCATGAAGCTGATCGAGGCGCTCGAAGGTCTGAAGCTCAAGGCGGGTCCCGATTTCCCGCAGGGCGACAAGACGATCCGCAAGGAGGATCACCAGGCCTTCCCGCAGGAGTTCATCTTCGAAGTGTCCGGCGGGACCTATCACCTCAAAGAGACAGTGCCTGGCGAGAAAACCATCGCTCCGCCCGCCTGCACGTTCAGCGCGTAAGTGGGCGTGGAAGCTTCGCTCGACAGCGGCTCCCCGGTCGGTGGCCGGGGAGTAGCCGCGTCGCCGCTCCTTAAGACTGAGCTGTTGTCCGTCAAGTTCGGCGGACTCGCGGCGCTTTCCGACGTCAACTTTCAGGTGGCGCGCGATGAAGTCCGCGCCGTCATCGGGCCGAACGGCGCCGGCAAAAGCACGTTCTTCAACTGCCTGACCGGCGTGCTGCGGCCGACTGGCGGGCGCATCATCTTCGATGGCGAAGAAATCACCGGGCTGCGTTCCAATCTGATCTCGCAGAAAGGGATCGCACGTTCCTATCAGATCACCAACATCCTGCCCAACGCCACCGTGCTGGAAAACGCTCGCATCGCCGCGCAGTCGCGCCGTCATGCCTGGAACATGGTTTCACACCACGACGCTTTTCCCGACGTCAACGCGCGCGCCGAATCCGCGCTGCAATCGGTCGGCTTGCTTGCCAAGGCCTACGAGTTCGCCGCCAACCTGTCGCACGGCGAACAGCGCAATCTTGAAATCGGCATCGCGCTCGCCACCGAGCCCAAGCTTCTCTGCCTGGACGAACCGACGGCCGGCATGAGCGCGGCCGAAACCAACGAAACCAAGGAACTGATCGGCCGCATTGCCAAGCATCTCACCATCCTGATCGTGGAGCACGACATGGAAGTGGTGATGGAGCTGTGCCACCGCATTACCGTGCTGCACTACGGTCAGATTCTGGCGGAGGGAACGCCGCAGGAAATTCAGGAGAACCCGAGGGTGCAAGAGGTCTATCTCAAGACATGAGCGCCGCAGTTCAAAGCGCCGAACCGCTGGTGCGGGTCGAAGGTGTGCACACCTATTACGGCAAGAGCCACGTCCTGCATGGCGTGTCGTTGACGGTCGGCGCCGGCGAAGTGGTCGGGCTCCTTGGCCGCAACGGCGTCGGCAAATCGACGACGCTCAAGACCATCATGGGGCTGGTGCGGCCGACCGAGGGTGCGGTGACACTCAATGGCCGTGCGATCACCGCTCTGGCGCCGCACAAGCTCGCGCGTCTGGGCGTCGCCTACGTGCCGGAAGACCGCCGCATCTTCCGGCTTCTTACCGTCATGGAAAACCTGCGCACCGGCCTCGACCGCAGCGGCGTCACCGAGGAAAAGCGCAAGACGCTGCTCGACAAGATCTTTGCCTATTTTCCGGTGCTGGCGGAACGCCGCACCCAAGCCGGCGGCACGCTATCGGGCGGCGAGCAGCAGATGCTTGCCATCGCCCGCGCCATCATGCTCGAACCGAAAATCATCTTGCTGGACGAGCCGACCGAGGGTCTGATGCCACGCATGGTTTCCCAAATCGGGCGCATCATCGACGTGCTGCACAAAGAAGGCATTTCGATCCTGCTGGTCGAGCAGAACGTGCCGCTGACGCTAGCCGCGAGCCAGCGCGTCTACATCATGGAAAAGGGCAGCGTGCGCCACCATTGCGCGGCATCCGAACTCGACGTGCACGACGCCGTCATCAAGCAATATCTCGGAGTGTGACTCTTGGGCGCGATCGGCGAATTCATTCACGCCATTCCCATCGACCTCCTGATCATCCAGACGGTGAACGGCCTCGTCACCGGCATGATCCTGGCGCTGGTGGCGTCCGGGCTGACGCTGATCTTCGGCATCATGGACGTGGTGAATTTCGCGCACGGCGAGCTGTTCATGCTCGGCGCCTATATGGGCGTGCTCGCATTCGCGACCACCGGAAGTTTCTGGCTGGCGCTGGTGCTCGCCGCACTGATCATCGGCATTTTTGGCGCCGCGCTGCAGATCCTGACGTTGCGGCCGCTGATCGGCCGCGATCCGCTCAATACCATTCTGGCCACCTTCGGCATTTCGCTGGTGCTGCAGAATTACGCGCTGTGGCAGTTCGGACCGGTCGCGCGCAAGATCAACGCGCCGATCAGCGCCCAGTTCACGCTGTTCTATCTGCAATATCCCTGGTACCGCATCGTCATCGCGCTGCTGTCGGGCGCGATCATCGGCGCGCTCTGGCTGTTCCTCAAATACAACAAATTCGGCGTCTGGATCCGCGCCACCACGCAGGACCGCGTCATGGCGCAGGCCATGGGCATTCCGGTGCCGCTGGTCTACACCGGCGTGTTCGCGCTCGGCGCCGCCATGGCGGCGGCAAGCGGCGTGCTGTTCGCGCCGTTCGGCGGCGTCGATTCCAGCATGGGCCTGCAATGGGTGCTCGAGGCGTTCATCGTCGTCGTGGTCGGCGGCATGGGCAATCTCGGCGGCTCGGTCGTCGCCGCGCTCTTCATCAGCCTGCTTGAGGCCTACGCGGCGGTCTGGCTCAACCCGTCGCAGGCGGTGATCGTCTCCTTCGTGGTGCTCATCCTGACACTGCTGTTCCGTCCCACCGGCTTGTTCGCGGTGCCCAAATGACCGCCGCGCCGCTCGATCAAACCAAGCCGCTCAACAAGGCGCGTTTGAGCCACACCGCCGTTTACTGGATCGGCTTTTGCGTGGTCATGGCGCTGTTGATCGTGGCGCCTTTGGTGCTGCCGCCATTCTGGCGCGGCTTCCTGACCGAAATCCTGATCTGGGGCCTGCTGGCGATGTCGTCCGATCTGCTGATCGGTTACACCGGCATGGTCTCGTTCGGCCACTCGGCGTTTTTCGGGCTCGGCATGTACGGCGCGGCGGCAGCACTTATTCTGGTGAGCCCGCCGAATCTTTGGCTCGCGGTGCTGTTCGGGCTGATCGGCGCGGCCGCCGCCGCGGTGTTCGTCGCCTATTTCTCGACGCGGCTGCGCGACATCTATTTCGCCATCACCACGCTGATCTTCAGCCAGATCTTCTATGTCATCATCTTCACCTGGACCTCGGTGACCGGCGGCGAGAACGGCCTGATCTTCGACCAGCCGCATTTCACCATTCCGTTTCTTGTCAATGTTCCGTTCAATTCCACGACGATGCACTGGTTCGTCCTGGCAGTCGTTGCCGGCTCCTACCTGATTTTGCGGCGAGTGACGCAATCGCCGTTCGGCATGGTGCTGCAGTCCATTCGCGAGAATGAGGCGCGCACGCGCGCCATCGGCTATCCGGTCGAACGCTACAAGATCGTCTCGGTGATGCTGTCCGGCCTGTTCGCCGGGCTGGCCGGCGTGCTCTACGCCGTGCAGAAGGAATTCGCCGCGCCGGATTTCGTCTACTTCCTCACCTCGGGCGAGGCTGTGATCTACAACCTCATCGGCGGCGTCGGCACCCTCGTCGGCCCGATCGTCGGCGCCGGCTTCTTTCAACTCGCGCGCCAATTGCTGTCGCAGTGGTTTGGTGATCAGTTTCCTTATCTGATCCCGCTCGGCATGATCTTCATCGTGATGATCATTTTCCTGCCGCAAGGCCTGCTCGGCTTCGCGCGGCGGTGGCTCAACCGATAAGACCATTGGCGGCGCTTAAGACCGTCCGCCCTCAAAGGTAGCCGTTCTGCGCATAAGTTGCTGCTGCACCAGGATGGATTTCGACATCGTCGAATTTGAGCAGTGCGCAGCGCTCGTCCCGCATGGCTGCGAGCAACTGCGGGAGGCCGTGAAAAAGCGGCAGCAGTGATTTCAGCTCGTCCGCGCCATCCAGAACCGCCGTTACAAGGTCGCCCACAACGGCATTGTCAGCGCGCGCGTGCGTGACGAGGAGATTAACAACCCCCAACTGCGGCAAATCCCGATCGACACCGCGAAAGACACCTTTGGGCATCACTACCGCCACGATCGTAAGGAATGGCACGCAGCGCATCTTGCAATTGTTGCGGCGCGTAGCCGAGGACGCGGACGCGAACACGATCGCTAAGCTCCGTCATGACTTTGTTCGGCGGCGGGCACTGATATTGCGCATCGACCTCGCCGGCGACAAGCATGGCGGCCCCGTCGGCAAAATTTGCGTAGACGCGTTCGACGTCGCGAGGGCCAAAACCCAAAGCCGAGAACACGGCTTCCGCATGATGTACCATTCCGCCGGTGGTAAGCCCGACCGCAACCTTTCGACCTCGCAGATCCGATACGCCATGAAGATCGGAATCGGCGCGAGCCACGAAAAAATTCGGCCCGACATTCATCGGCAAGACCGTTTTTAGATCGATCGAACGGTCGAATGGGTGGCACGCCCTTGCTGCCGCCGCGACCCAGGGCTTGGAGACAAAGCCAAAATCGATTTTTCCGCAATCTAAGAGCTGCGCGTTCTCAATACTGGCGCCGGCGGCCGACTCCACAATTTCAACCGGTCGCAACGCAGCAACGCGATCCAGGATTTTTTTGAGAGCCATGCCCTGACTATAAAAAGTGCCGTTTCGCTCACTGACACCAATCCGGATGGACATGAGTATCGGCTTTCGTTATTTCTGCCCGCATATCAATTGCAGAAACATCATGCGACGGCGCAAGCACGTAAGGCGGGCACGAATGAGGTTCGAGATTGATCGACGAACATTGCTTGCCACCCTGCCGGCGGTGCTTTGGAGCGGCAATTCCTTCGCCGAAGGCTATCCATCGCGGCTTGTCCAACTCATCGTGCCCGGCCTGGCGGGCGGCGGTATCGACATCGTTGCGCGCTTGATCCAGCCGGGCTTGGCTCATGACCTCGGTCAGACTGTGATTGTTGATGATCGACCAGGCGGCAATGCAACAGTCGGCGCCGCAGTGGTCGCCCATGCACCGCCTGACGGCTATACAATCCTCACCAGCACATCAGGACCGATCATTAACGCGTTGGGGAAACACTCACCTATGAACCGCAAAAAGATCTGTTGCCGATTTCCCGTATAATGACGTCGCCATTTTTTCTTGCTGTTCCCCAGGACTCCAAATTTCATTCTGTCGCCGAACTGCTCGCTGCCGGCCGTGATCCAACGCAAACGGTCCGCTATGGCCATCCAGGCCCTGGCACAACGACGCATCTCGCTACTGCGCTTTTCAACGATATGGCCCACGCGCACTTCGTCGGGATTCCCTATCATGGTGCAGCGGGCCAGGCGACCGATACGATGAATGGTCAATTGCAATTTGGGCTATTCGCCGCGCCGGACGCACTGTCGCGTCGCAATGCCGGGCTGAGAATCCTCGCAGTAACCAGCGCTCGACGATCGCCGCTGGCGCCAGACATTCCCACGGTTGCCGAGTCTGGGGTGCCTGGTTACGAAGCGGAGTTATGGCATGGCCTGTTTGCACCGGCGCATACGCCAAATCCGGTCGTCGACCGGCTTCACAGCGCGCTTGCCGCCGCAACTCATGACGCCGCGATAGGATCGCGCTTCAAGACGCTGGGCATGATTCCGGTCATCGACACGCCGGAACAGTTCCGAAAGATCATTGCGGAAGAGCGAGTGAAAGATCTAGCTCTTGCTCGCACCTTGAATTTGAAGACGTATTGAGAAGACGTCCTCGTCCCGAACCTGTCCTTCACAAGCTGAGCGAACTCGGCGTGACACCGTGTCTCAGGCATCGAGCCCATTAGTCGCGGCGTCGCCTTTGACAATCTGACGCGGCCGATTTCAGTATCGGCAGGTCTAATACCGAAAAAGATCGAGCACCGGCCGACCTTCGGTAACTGGGAGGAAGTCCATGAGACAGACAATGGCGCTGCTTGGCGCCACGCTTCTTGCCGCGCTCTTGCTCGCAACGCCCAGCACAAGCCGCCGAAAAAATCTCGATCGGCATTATCGGAAGCCCCGCTGCCGGCGCGTGGCCCTGGGCGATCGCTCAAGAAGAAGGATTCTTCAAGCAGGCGGGAATCGAACCGGATTTCATCTATGTGCCGAGCGCGCCGGGCCTGATGCAGCAACTTGTGGCCGGCTCGCTCGATGTCGTTGGCCTCGATGGGGTCGTCGAGGCGGTGCACGCCGATGCCGCCGGCGCCAAGGTCGGCGCGCTGCGAATGATCAACGGCACGACGCCTTACGAGTTCGACGCGCAGGCCTCGATCAAATCGGTGAAGGACTTGAAGGGACAGAGGATCTGCCTCGGCGGCAGCAAGGACATTACCCGCGTGTATGTCGAACAGATCATGAAGGCGAACGGTCTCACCGACAACGATGTCAGCTTCATCATCGTCCCCAACACCGCGGAGCGCCTGGCGGCGCTGAAATCGGGCACTGTCGCCGCGACCATGCTTCTACCCCCGTTCAGCCTGATCGCCGACAAGGCGGGCTTCCATAACATTGCGTCAGTGAGAGATACCGCTGGGCGACATTCCGTTCGCGGGCGCTTTCACGACGGTCGCCTGGGCAGACGCTCATCGTGAAGCGGCGAAGAGCCTGATTCACGTCGTCGATCAATCGATCGCCTGGTTCAACGACCACCGCGACGAATCGATCGATATCATGGTGAAGGTGTCGCACTCGCCCCGCGAACTGGCGGCCGCGAGCTATGATCTCGAACGCAAGATCGAAGTAATGCCGAAGAGCGATGTGATATCGCGCGGTGGCTTGGCGCATCTGATCGCGGACATGCGGTCGATCGGCGATCTGCAGGGCGAAACGGTAACGCCGGACCAGCTCATCATACCCGGGACAACTCCCGCCGGTCCATAAGACGCGAGGTTGCGGCGTCACTTGCTATCGCGACGTGCCTCTGCCGGTGGCGCTAAAGCGCGATCCATCATCATACCATTGATATAAGTCAAAACCTCCCAGGCGCCTTTATCCTAACAACGCCGTGGTTATACTCACCACAGAGAGAGGAAGTTATGACCAAATCGCGGCCGCCTCGATCGAGTGCGCCTTCCAGACGAAAAGTGCTGTTTCGCGGCATTGCCTGTACGGCGAGCGGAGCCATGCTGCTTGCTCCGCTCACCTCGGCCAAGGCCGCCAAGGTAGGCCAAACAGCGGTGGGTTATCAAAGTTCGCCCAAAGGCGATCAGCAATGCAGCAATTGCGCGCAATTTGCGCCGCCGAACGCGTGCAATTTCGTCGACGGCAACATCAGTCCCTCCGGCTGGTGCCAAATCTGGGCCAAGAAGGGCTGAACTTGCACGATAGAAGCGGCGCGCGGCTTCTATCTGATGACCTTAATGGCGGTGCAGAGTTGCGCGTAGGAGCGCGCAGCTCTGCCCTGAACACGCCAGAGTTTTCATTGTGCGTCGGAATACCCTGCTCGGTAACTGACGAGCGTCGGGTAACTGATGTAACTCAAGTACGACGCCAAGGCCGCTATCTGTTGCGAATCCAATCTGCTCGCGATGTGCGGCATTGGGCGCGATAGTGCTCCGTGGTAGCCCGCTTTCCACTGCTCCAGCCGCCTCTTCAAATACAAAAACGAAAGCCCACCGAGCCGCGGGATGTCGCGAATGCCCTCGGCGTTGGGGCCGTGGCACGCCACGCAGGCAACAATATCCAGAGTCGGGAAGTCCCAACTGATAGATCGAGCGGCCCATCGCCACCAGCGTTCTGTCGCCGTCATCGGCCGCTTGCGGAGCGAGCGACGCAAAATAGGCCGCCAAATCACGCGCATTCTGATAGCCGAGATGGGCCGCGGCGCCCCACATATAGAGCTTGGAAAACGGCGCGTCCCGCCCGCGTTCGCGGAAGCTTGCGAGCTAAGTCATAATGTAGGCTGGCTGCTGTCCCGCCAAGCGCGGGGCAGGCGCGTAACCTTGAGCCGCCGCGCCGTGGCACCAGGTGCAATTGCGCACGGCAAGGCTTTCCGCGCCGCTCATGGTTGGGCAAACGGTGGCGCCCACAATCGCCAGGATCACTATGTTAAATCGACTGATTTTCATCGCTGCAATTCCAGCTTTTGCCTGACGGCCGACCAGCCGAGGCCTATTTCAAGGTACTGACGTAGGCGGCGACAGCTTCCATCTGTCGTTTGTTCAAGCTGTGGGCAATCGGCAGCATGGTCGCCGAGGTGTCGGGTTGTGCGCTGTGACCGCGCTCCACACCCCAGTTATCCAGCGCCCTCACCAGATAGGGATAGAGTTGTCCTGCCAGACGGGGGATCTGGTCATGGCCGTAAGCCTCGGGACCATGGCAGGCGGCGCAGGCAGCGATGTTCGAGTCCGGCAGACCATCTTGAAAGATCTCCTTGCCGGTCGCGACGAGAGCCCTCGGCGCTCCGCCGAATGGCGGCGGATTGAAGCTGCGGAACCGCTCCGCCAGCGCCGATATCATCGCCGGGCTGAGCACGTGCGCGACGTTGAACATGATGTTGTTCGTGCGCCGATGTTCGACGAAAGCCTGGAGCTGGTTCCTGATATATTGCGTCTGCTGTCCGGCCAGACGCGGAATCGGGAAGTAGCCGTAATACCCTTGGCCCGATGGCCCGTGGCAGTCCTCGCAATACCCGATCTTGGCGTCGACGCTTGTCTTCGGGGCGGCAGCCGCCTCTGTGGAGTGCGTCAGTCCTGCTATGCTCAGAACTGCCATCATGATTGCACCGAGCAACGCAGGCCTGGTTGCGACGACTTTCACGGCCGCACCTTCATGCCACTCACCCCCGCGCGGCGCGCTTTCACTCCAGACCGCTGACATAGGCCGCGACCTCTTCGATTTGCGATTTGTTCAGGTTGTGCGCGATTGGAGCCATGACCGCCGAAAGATTTTCGGCGCGCTCTGTGCTCCAACCCGTCAGTTGCAGCACAATGTAGGGATAGAGCTGACCCGCGAGGCGCGGAAATTGATCGTTGCCCCTGGCTTCGGCGCCATGACATCCCGCACAGGCGGGGACGCTGGCACTGGGAACTCCGTCTTTGTAGATTTTTTCGCCGGCCGCGACGCGGTCGACCGGAGCGCCGCCAACGGGTTTCGGATTGAGATCATGCAATTTCGCGGCGAGTGCCGCCAGCATGGCCGGGCTGAGTGTATGCGCCACGTTTGCCATGATCGGATTGGTGCGTTTGCGGTCGATAAAGCCGCGCAACTGGTTCTCGATATACGCAACCTGCTGGCCGGCCAGCCGCGGGATCGGGTAATAGCCGACAAACCCCCGCGCTGAAGGCCCGTGGCACACTTCGCAATAAGCAATCTTGGCCTGCACGTCCTGTGGAGAGACGGAGGTTGTCGCGTCTAGAGCACGAGCCGGCGCTACAAACAGCGTCGCCAGCAAGCCCAATTGCAATGCCGATCGCAAACAGACGACTTTGCCGCCTCTGTGCCGTCTCGTCTTGCTCGGTATCACGTGCGCAGCCTCGTGTTCACGCATTGCAGCTACGGCGAACGTCACGTCGGAGCGATGTCATGGGGCAAGCCCCTCCCCCGCGAAGACATGGAAGTTAAGTCCAAGTTTGACGACCTGAATGTTCTGCCTGACGTCCACGGGACCAAAGGCGCCGCTCACATTGTCGATGAAGGTCACGCCACGCGTGCCGAATCCGTAATAGTCGTATTCAAGCTTGATCGACCAATCGTCCCACACGGCCCATTCGACACCCGCACCTACGGTCCAGCCGAGACGGGTCTCGACCGCTTCGGCATCGTACAACGCAGCCGCATCGAAGACGCTGTACCTGTCGCCTGCCCAGGCGACGCCACCCTTCACGTATGGCAGCCAGCGATCCCACGCATAGCCGATGCGCGCGGTGCCGTCTGACAGAAAATCGGTCGTTTGTTTGAATGTCGCGTTGTCGCCAGGCACCGCGACAAGTGTATTGCCACCGATATTTCCGCCCGCCACGCTGCCTTCGACGCCGAGCACGAGGCCGGACATGAACTGATAGTCGCAGCCGATCTGCCCGCCCAGCATGTAACCGGTCGTGTTCAGGCTAGCCGCGCTGGGGCCGCCAAGTCCGGCAAGAAAACCGGCATCGTCGGCCAAATCCTTTTGCCCAAAGCCGCCGGCGACGTAGCCGCCAGCATAGCAACTCGTCCAACTGAAGCGTGATGGTGCGGCCGCAGGCACCCTGAGGTCGGCGGCATACGCCGATACGCTCAACAACGAGAGCGCAACAGTGGTAAACAAAGTCGTCTTCATCGATATCCCCCTGCCGCTACATCGCCATCCACAGATAGAGGTACAGTGAATTGTTGGCGCTTGCGCCGACACTGGTGCCGTTGAATTCGGTGTACCAGGTGTATTGCAGCCCTATGCGCGCATTGAACCAGGGCCAGCCGGGCGCCTGGCTGCTGATGAACGGGATATAGGCGATCTCGGCGATCCAGCCGTTGGTATTAGGACTGAAATTTGCGTTGGCGGCATACAGGATCGAGTCGGAATTTCCCCAGGAATTGAAGTATTGGCCGGTGAGAACGATCCTGTTGTCGTTGCCGTAAGCGAGCGACGCATAGGCCCTCGCCTCGTTCAGTTCGTTCGCCGGATTGCCGGACAGCGTATTGAAAAAGCTCGCATCGAGCTTCTGATATTCGTGAATCCAACTGCCGCGCAGCGTCAGCCAATAATTGTCGCCTTGATACTGGTATTGCGTATCGACGCCGATATCCGTGTATTTGTCGGTCTGAGTGAAAAACGAGGTATCGGCGGTACCCGGATTGACCCACGGATTGATATTGGCCGTCATGCCGAACGTGCCGATTTCGAGCCAATTGCGTCCCCAATGCGGCTCGAAAGCCAGACGCCAATATGGCGCGTAATCGAACCGGCCGACGCCGGTATTGAACGGGTCGCTGCCGAGGCTGTTCAGCGTATTCGGATCAAGCGAGTGATATACGGTCGTCTCCAGGTACACCAAGTCATTGATGAAGGCGTAAGCACCCACTCCGGCTACCTGCTGCGCGAACGCACCATCGAGAATCGGCGTGGACCCGAATCCAGGGCTGAAAAACGAGAAAGCGTATGGGAAGCTCCAGGCCGGCGTGGTGTTCCAGGGATCCTGCACGGTCGGACTGTTATTCGCCGTGACGCCGTAGGTGACGTTGAAGCGACCGATATTCACCAAATTCGGCATAACGGACATCGGTATTGTCCCAGTGCCAGGTGTGCGCGGCGAACGGATCAGTGCCGAAACCTCCGGGACCGGGCGGGTTATAGGTTACCTGCGAGAAAGCGCCGAGATAACTCGGTGATGGCGCCGCCCCAGAAGAAGCTCGCGGTCGAGAGCAACACATTATCATTGGCGCTATACGGCGCGGTTGGCGGCGGCATATCAGCCTGAGAATGCGTGAACTCGATGAGCGCCATCGTCGAGATCGGCGGCACCCATTTCTTTTTGTCGCTTGCCGGATCATCAGAACTCGGAAACAGCGTCGTGCGGTAGGCTCCGCCGCCGTATGTGTAACCGCCGATCTTGAAACGGCGGCCATAGGGCGTCAGTCCGGCAAAATCAGTGTGGCAGGCGCCACAGGGCTGACCCGTCTGCCGCGCAAAACTCGGCAAAGCTTGCGCAGGTGAAACAAAACCGAAGCTCAGCGAGCCGAACAGAAGCCCCGCTCCTGCAGCGAACAAAAGAACGCGCCAGCTTCTGCCGAAGGTGAAAGTTCCCCAGTCCCAAGACATGCAGCGTCGCCCTGGCATGCGGTGCGCGGACACAACACCACAGAGGCCGTAAAGACCTGAAACTCAAACGGGGGTAGCATCACGTTAAGTGCTTCTTACGAGCTTGGCTATCTCGATGAGAGACGTGAAATACTTTTCCGGTTCGCTAGTGCTTTTTCGCAACACTATGACTGAAAAAACGCCTCGGCTTGTCTGAGCAAATCGAATTTCTAATCGCCGTATCGGCGCGAATGGTAAAGACCTACCTGTAGGCGACTTAAAGAATTCAGTGCTTTATCGCGAATCGAATTTTCTGATCGTCTTTTATCGGCGCGAATGTGGCCCGCGAATCGAATCTGGTCGCGGCGAATGGTAGCCATCTACCCGCAACCGCGCCCAAGGTTGATCTTGATCAATGCGCAGCGAGCTTTCTCGCAGTTGAATAAATTTGCTTGCGGCGAGATCGACGGATGTCGTTGCAGGAGGGGGCGGCGTGGCTGCCAAACGGGGGTGCCACGCCGCCTCGCGTTTGCCGCCGTAAGACAAGTGGCCGCCGCGCCCTTATGACGCGCTTTTGCCGAGAAATTTTGCCAGCGCCTCAGTCTGTTCCTTCGTGCCGCCCTCAAAATCCTCGGCCATGCGCTCATAGAAATGCGCGGCGCCTTCGTAGAGTTCGTGCGCGGCCGCGTCCTCGCCGACGAAGCCCGCGATCTCGTGCATCTCCGCGATCCAGCGATAGGCCTTGGGCGGCATCAGCGACAGCCCGCGCTTGAACCAGGCAAACATTTCCTTCTGGCTCGAACTCAGCTCGGCGAACAGCGCATCGGCCGAGCCGGCGCGCGATGCCGCGAGCATCATCGCCGCGCCGATCGCCTGCGTGCCCTTGGTGATGCCCGCGTATGACATTTTCAGCGCCGAGGCCGCGCTCAGCGCGCCGTCGAGCACGCGAATGTCGAGGCCGTATTGGCGCAGCGACGCAAAGCGCGGCGCCGATGGTCCAGATGCATAGAACCGCGGGCCGGCGTCGCCCGGCTTCGGCGGCGAGCCGATGATGCCGGCGTCGACGAACGGACAATCGGTCGGCGCGATGGCGGCGGCGACGCGCTCGACCGTGACGGGATTGATCGCATTGCAGTCGACATAGATTGGCTTCGCATTCGACGCCTTGAGCGCGGGGACGAAGCGCTCGGCAAGCGACACCGCGTCGCCGGGCGGCAGAATGGAAAGAACGTAATCAGTCGCCGCGATTTCCTCATCGCTTGCCGTAACGAGGCCGGCGGCGCGGGCGCGGTCCGCCGTCTCGGCGCTGCGCCCGGTAAGCGACGTGAGCACTTTCAGCCCGTTGTCGACGAGCCGTTTTCCGACCGCCGCCCCCATCATGCCGGGCGCGATCACTGCGACGACTGGTGTCATGGATGCCTCATCCTGTCATTCCGGGGCGCGGCTGGAAGCCGCGAGCCCGGAATCCGTATTCGCTGACCTGTGAGTATGGATTCCGGACTTGCCGCGTGGCGGCAATCCGGAATGACAATTACACCGTTTCGCCGGTGTTCGATACCGGGGGTGCGCCCTGGCAGTCGCCGCCGCAATGCCGGTGCGCGGCCGTCGGCGCCATCCTGGTAGTAGACGCTGTAGCGCGCCAGAACGTCGGTGAAGGCGTGCGCATCGGCGTCCTTCTTCACCTCGAACGAGTCGAAGCCGGATCGCACCAGGAAATGGAACTGGTCGCGCAGCACGTCGCCGGTCGCTCGCAGCATCCCGCGATATCCGTAAGTCTCGCGCAACAGGCGCGCCTGGCTATAGGCGCGACCGTCCTTGAATTTCGGGAACACGAGCGCGATCAGGGCGAGATGGCCGAGCCACGGTTCGAGCTCGGCGACACGCTTGTCGTTCGGCCACAGCACGCCAACCGAACCGTCGCGGCGTGTCAGCGCAGCAGCGTTCGCCAGAAATCGCTTCGCCGACACGATCACCGGCACGCGGTCCGGAATGGGCGCATCGTCGTCGACCCGCACATAACGGTCTTCGACGATGCGGCCGTTTTCAACGAGTTGCATAGACACGCTCCTTGAAGGGCTCGACTCCGAGCCGATTGACGGTATCGACGAACAGTTCGTCCGGCCGCGCACGCAGCTCCAGATAGGCCGCGGCGATATCTTCGACCACGTCCGCCACCTGCCCGTAGGGCACCGCGGGCCCGATCAGTGCGCCGAGCTTGGCGTCTTCATCGGCCTTGCCGCCGAGCGTGATCTGATAAAACTCCTCGCCGTTCTTCTCGACGCCCAGAATGCCGATATGCCCGACGTGGTGATGGCCGCAGGCATTGATGCAGCCGGAGATATTGATGTGCAGCCGGCCGAGATCGCGTTGCAGGTCGATGTTGCGAAAGCGGCGCGTCAGCTCCTGCGCGATCGGAATCGAGCGCGCATTGGCGAGACTGCAATAATCGAGGCCCGGGCAGGAGATGATGTCGGTGACAAGTCCGATATTGCCGCCGGCGACGCCGATCTTGTCGAGTGCGCGCCAGACCGCCGGCAGGTCACGCTGCGCGACATGCGGCAGCACCATGTTCTGCTCGTGGCCGACGCGAATTTCGCCATACGAGTACCGGTCCGCCAGGTCGGCGATGGAGTCCATCTGCTCGGCGGTGCAATCGCCCGGCGTGCCGCCTTCCGGCTTGAGCGACAGCGTCACGATCGCATAGCCGGGCATCTTGTGATTGGCGGCGGAGTTGTCGAGCCAGGCCGCAAACCGCCGATCGCTGCGGCGCGCCTCGGCAAGCTCCGGCGGGTTGTCGTCGCGCTGCGCATAATCGGGATAAGTGAAGCGAGTGGCGATTTCGTCAACAACCGCCCAATCGAGCGCGAGCGGACCGTCCTTAATAGCCTGCCACTCGGCGTCGACTTCCTTGGCAAACGCCTCGGGGCCGAGATCGTGGACCAGAATCTTGATGCGCGCCTTCCAGATGTTGTCGCGGCGGCCGAACTGATTGTAGGTCCGCAGCACTGCCTCGACATAGCTCAACAGATCGCGCTTGTGCAGGAACGGCTTGATGGTCTTGGCGAGATAGGGCGTGCGGCCCAGTCCGCCGCCGACCATGACCTCGAAACCGAGTTCGCCGGCCTCGTTGCGATGCATGCGGAGCGCCATGTCGTGGATGCGCAAGGCGGCTCGGTCGTGGCTCGAGGTGCCGACGCAGATCTTGAACTTGCGCGGCATGAAGGAAAATTCCGGATGCAGCGTGACATGCTGCCGGATCACCTCGGCCCAGACGCGAGGGTCTTCGATCTCGTCGGGAGCGACGCCGGCCCACTGATCGGTGGTGATGTTGCGCACGTTGTTGCCGCTGGTTTGCATGCCGTGCATGCCGACACTGGCAAGCTCGGCCATCGCCTCGGGCAGTTCCTCAAGCTTGATCCAGTGGAACTGAATATTCTGCCGCGTGGTGAAATGGCCGTAGCCGCGGTCGTAGCGCCGCGCGACATGCGCCAGCATGCGCAGTTGCTGCGACGACAGCGTGCCGTAGGGGATCGCGATCCGCAGCATGTAGGCGTGGAGCTGCAGATAGACGCCGTTCATCAACCGCAGCGGCTTGAATTCGTCCTCGGTCAGTTCGCCCGACAGACGGCGCGCGACCTGATCGCGGAATTCCGCAACTCGCTCTGTGACGAGCGTGCGATCGAATGCATCGTAGACGTACATGGGCGATCAGCCGCTCAGTTTTGCAGAGCAAGGCTGCGTTCGGCCGGCACGGCCGGCAGTTCGATGGTCGGCCCGCGCCAGCGAATGAGTTCGCGCAAGTTGCCGGGCTGCAAACTTCCGGCCTCGGTTCGCTTCACCGGCGCAATGTAGGAGCCGATCGCGTTGAGATCGTCGTCGACCGCGCCCCTGAGGAGTTCACGGGCCACGGTGGCGTCGCTCGTCACCGCCGCGTCGGCAAGATCGGTGCTCCAGCGCGCGTCGGCGCTCCGATACACCACAACGCCGTCGCCAACCCGGTTTGCGGTCACCACGACCGGTCCGGAGATTCTGATTTTCTGATCGAGCGGGGATGTCATCGTCGCCTCATCTGCATGACGGGCTGGAAGCAACGCCCGCCGGGCGGCGCCAAGCGCGCCGCGAGAACAGATTTCTATATAGGAGCGGATTTTCGGCCGCAAATAGCAAAATATCCTGCCAAAGCGGGCTATTGGCAGAGGATAATCCTGCAAGAAAAGGGGAAGGCGGAGAATGCCACGGCTACGCGGGCGGCCGATGCACTCGCCACTACCGTCAGACGGCCGGCTCAAAGGCGAAGCTTGCGCCCTTGCGCACGACGTAGCCGAATCCCGGCGCGTTGACGTGGGCGCCGGCGATCGCGAAGCGCTCGCTGGCCGCCATGTCGAGAATGCGCTTTCGCGACTTGATCGCCTGATCCTTGTCGAGATCGTAGGTCAGCGCCGTATCCGGATGCGAAATCTGGATTGCCGACAGATGCACGACATCGCCCAGCGCCATGAAGCCGGCGCTCGATCCGCCCGGTGAGAGAATCCAGCAGGTATGTCCCGGCGTGTGCCCCGGAGCCACCATCGGGACGAAGCCTGCGAACTCCTCGCCGTCGCGCACGCGCCGCATGCGATCGAGATACGGCTTCAGATTGATCCGCGTGCGCGCCCGATTGCCCTTAACCCGCGCCTCGTCGTTGGCCACGTCCGGCCGCAGCCAGAACTCGGCCTCGATTTCGTGCACGACAATCTCTGCGTTCGGATAATGCGGGTTGCCGGCGTCGTCGACCAGACCGTTGGCGTGATCGGGATGCAGATGCGTGATCACGATGTGGGTGACGGCGCTCGGCGCAATGCCGGCCGCCCGCAGGTTATCGGGCAGCTTGCCGAGAGTCGGCTGCATGGTGTTGCCGGCGCCGGCGTCGATCAGAATGATCTTGCCCTCGCGCTGGACGAGAAAATTGTTGACCGGAATATAGAACGCGCCGTTGTCCGTCTTGCCGACCAGAACTCTCGGCCTGCGCCCGCTCCATGCCGATCACGAGATCGAGCGAGGTCTTGAGAATCCCGTCGCTCAATCCCGCGACTTCGATTCCGCCTACGCGCAGTGTGGGCAACGCCATGGCGAGGTCCTCTCTCTCAAAAGCCTTCTCGCGCGAGCGCGATCATGCAGCCGGCCGCGACAACCACGGCGAACGCCAGAACCGCAAACGGTACGATGAAGGCGCCGTGCGACAGCGCCAGCAGATAGCCGATCATGATCGGCGAGAATGCGCCGAACATCTGCGTCACGAAGCCGCGAACGCCCTGGGATTTGGCCATGTCGGCGGTGCCGACAACGCTGTGCATCAGCATCTCGGCGCCGGAAATGCCGACCTGCTGCGCGCACAGCGCGCAAATCATCAGCACGACGCTCCACGTTGCGCTCGGCGCCAGCGCGGCGGCAATCAGGAACACCGCCGCCAAGGCCCAGCCAAGCCCGGCGAATGGAGCGCGGCGGAACACGCGATCGGACACATAGCCGAGGATCAGGATGGTGATCACCGCGAAGCCATAAATGACGAACGTGAGATAGCCGGACGTCGAGAAAGTGAAATGACGCTCGCTGCGCAGATAGGTCGGCAGCCAGCCCGACCAGCCCCAGAAGAAGATCGCATTGGCCGAGATCGCGATCGTCATTAGCCAGAAGCGGTGATTGCTCCAGACGCTGTCGACGGTTTTCAACACACGGCCGGGCGCATCGTCGTTGTTCTCGATCGCGCCAGCGCGAATAAAGTCGACCTCGGCCGGATTGATCGCCGGGTGCTGCTCGGGCTTGTCGCGCACCAAAAACCAGATCATCGGCAGCGGCAGGATGAGGGCGAGAACACCCATCGCATAGAATTGTCCGCGCCATCCAGCATAAATGATAAGTCCGGTGACGATCAGTCCCGTCAGCATCGGCCCGATCATGGTGCCGATCCACCAATAGGCCGTGGCCTTGCCGCGCTCGCGCAGCGCAAACCAGTTGGCGACCAGTGCGAGCGTCATCGGATAACAGATCGCTTCGCCAACGCCCAAGGCGATGCGCGATGCCAAGAGGTTGCCGTAGCTGTGTGATGCGCCGGCCCAGAAGCAGGTCAGCGCCCAAATAAGAAGGCCGGCAATCGCCGTCAGCCGCGGTCCGAAGCGGCTCACCGTCCAACCCCATAGCGGCGAGGCGAGTCCGTACGCAATGAACAGTCCGCCGACCAGCCAGCCCAACAGCTTGGTCTGGCCGGCCAGGTGCATGTCGCTGAGAAAACCCGGATTGGCGATGACAATCGCGATATTGCTCTTGTCGAACATCGACACGATCCACAGGACCAGGAGCGACGGCGCGATGTAGGTCCAGCGCACGCGCGTAGCAACGCCAACAGCCGCGGCGTCGCGAATAACTCCCTGCGGAGCGGTGATGGCCATGGGAACCTCCCTTGCGCGACGTGCAGCTTTGCTTTTCGTGCGACGCCGGAGGTCACCGGCACCGTTCCGCGTGCTATCGTCGATTCACGTGGCATTATGTGCGCGCGCAAAATCTTGCCCGCATGCGAGAACTTGTCAACAATAGCGGCGATGAGCGAGCAATCTGTCACAGCGCAACGCGCAGACGCGGCGGGCGGCAGCCCCGGCGAAATGCTCGCCGTGTTTTCGTTGTCCGACTTCTTTCGCGCTCTACAATCCGGTCTGGATCTCGGGCATTACCAACGCGGGCGACTTTGTCCTCGGCGTCGCCGCGTTTCTTCTGCTGTTCATGTGGAAGACCCCGCCCTGGCTGGTGGTCGTTTTCTGCGCGATTGGCGGCGAGGCGCTGACCCTGTTTACTATCGGACATTGACACCGCCAGACGGCGTCCAGGCGCGCCTTGACTCTGTTCCGATCCCCAACCTATTTGGGCCCAAGCCCACAACAAGATCCCGATGGGGAGGACCAATGCCGATCACCCGAAGAACGCACCTGTCCATGCTTGCCGCCACCGGCGCGGTGACGCTCGCCGCACCGATGATTTCGCGCGCCTGGGCGGCCGATAAGCTCTCCATTGCGGTCATCCCGATCGCCGATTGCGCCCCGATCTATCTAGGCAAGGCGAAGGGCTTTTTCGCCAAGCAGAACCTCGACATCACGCTGTCGACGCAAGGCGGCGGCGCCGCGATCATTCCGGGCGTGTTGTCCGGCCAGCTTCAGTTCGGCTTCAGCAACGTGCCCTCGCTGCTGATTGCACAGAACAAGGGTCTCAAATTCGTCGGCGTCGCACCGGGCGTCTCCTCGACCGGCGTCGCCGGCCACGACTTTTGCGCAACCCTCGTGCCTGGCGACAGCCCGATCAAGAACGCCAAGGACCTCAGCGGCAAGACCGTCGCGGTCAATAATCTGAACAATATCGGCGAGGTTGCGGTGCGCGCCGGGGTGAAGGCGGCGGGCGGCGATCCGAAAAGCGTGAAATACATCGAGGTGCCGTTTCCCGACATGCCGGCGGCGCTTGCCGCCCACCGCATTGAGGCTGGTTGGATGGTGGAGCCATTCGTCACCATCGCGCTGTCGCGCGGCGACCGGGTCGTGGATTGGCCATTTGTCGCGATTGCGCCGAAAGCGATGATCGCGGCCTACTTCGCCTCGGCGCAATACATCAATGCGAACCCCGACATCGTCAAACGCTTCAAGGCGGCGATAACCGAGTTGCTCGCTTACGCCGACTCTCACTCCGACGAAGTACGCCAGATCATTCCGACCTATACGCGCATCTCGGCCGAAATCGCCGCCAAGATCATTCTGCCGATATGGCCGGCCGAATTTAACCAAGCCTCGGCCCAGGCGATGGCCGATGACGCACTCCAGAACGGGCTGATCAACAAGAAGGCGGATATCGCCGCCCTGTTCCCCTAAGCGGCCGCATGAGCGCGCCCACGACCAACGTGCGGGCCGGGATCAGCGCCCGCACGATCGTTTGGCTGCAAGGTCTCGCGGGCCTTGCGGGTTTTGCGGCGCTCCTCGAAATCCTGCCGCGGTCCGGACTGATATCGCCGCTCTATCTTCCGCCGTTCAGCGCCATCGTGGTGGCGCTCATCAAGGAGATGATGACCGCCGAGTTCTGGTCGGCGCTCAGCGATACGCTGGAAGCCTGGGCGATCGGACTTGTCATATCGGTGATTGCGGGCGTGGTGATCGGCATCGCCATCGGCAGTTCGAATGCGCTGCGGACGCTGACCCATTCGACGATCGAATTTCTTCGCCCGATTCCGTCGGTCGCGCTGATCCCGCTGGCCGTGCTGCTGTTCGGTTCGCAAATCCAATCGACGCTCGTTCTCGTGGTCTACGCCTCGTTCTGGCCAGTACTGATTCAGGTGCTCTATGGCGTCCAGGATGTCGACCCGGTAGCGCGCGAGACGGCGCGATCATATGGTCTCGGCCCCTGGGCGCAAATTCGCTACGTGATATGGCCGACCGCACTGCCCTATCTGATGACGGGCATCCGGCTTGCGGCGGCGGTGGCGCTCATTCTCGCCATCACCAGCGAAGTCGCCATCGACACCCAGGGTCTCGGCAAGCAAATCTCCGACACCGAGTCCGGCGGCGCGGTGGCGGCGATGTACGCCTATGTGATTGTCGCCGGAATTATCGGCGTGATCGTCAATGTGGGCGCGCGCGCCTTGGAGCGCCGCGTCCTGGCCTGGCATCCGTCGATGCGTCTGGACAGCGCCGGAGCGCGCGCATGAACAGCACCGTGCCGTCGCTGTCCCGCCGCATCGCGGTCGTGGTTGCGCTTCCCGCGGCGCTGATCGTGACGTGGTGGTTCGCGAGCGCAGGCAGTCAGAACTTCTATTTTCCGCCGCTGCGCACCATTGTGGAGACGTTCGGCAAGCTGTGGTTTTCGCCACACTCCATTCAGAACATCGTGCCCAGTGTCGTTCGGCTCCTCATCGGCTACGTCGCAGCCGCGTTCCTGGGCATCGCGATCGGGATTCCGGTCGGCGCGTCCCGCAATCTGCGCAACGTGCTCGAACCGGTGCTCGAGTTCCTGCGCGCAATTCCGCCGCCGGTGCTGGTGCCGGTGCTGATTCTGTTCGCCGGTCTCGGTAACGAGATGAAGGCGCTGGTGATCGTGTTCGGCTGCGTCTGGCCGGTTTTGCTCAACACTGTCGCCGGCGTGCGCGCTCTGGACGAGGTGCTGGCCGAAGTCGTGCGCAGCTATCGGATCGGACCCATCGTCCGATTCTGGCACTTCATCCTGCCCGGAGCGAGCCCGCAGATCTTCACCGGGCTGCGACAGTCGCTTTCCATCGGCATCATCCTGATGGTCATCAGCGAGATGTATGCGGCCCGCGACGGCATCGGTTTCGTGCTGGTGCAGTACCAGCGCAGCTTCGCCATCCCTGAAATGTGGAGCGCCATCATTCTCCTCGGCATCATCGGCATCGTCCTGTCGATGATTTTTCGCGCATTCGAGGCCTGGATATTGGGCTGGTATCACGGCTTGCGGCAGTCGCAGCGCGCCAGTTGATCTGTAGGGGCTTCCATGGTCACGGCTGCAACTCCCATGCTCGACGTCAGGCGGCTCCGCAAGGTCTACGCCGATACAAGCCGCACGGTCGAAGCCATCCGTGACGTGAGCTTCAGCGTCGGCCAGGGCGAGCTGGTGTGCATCGTCGGGCCGTCGGGGGCGGGAAAGACCACGCTATTGAAATGCATCGCCGGATTGCTGGCGCCCTCCTCCGGCGAAATCGTTCTGGAAGGCCAGACGGTGGCCGAGCCGCCGCCCGCGATGGCGGTCGTGTTTCAGGAATATGGACGCAGCCTGTTTCCATGGATGAGCGTGCACGACAACGTGGCGCTGCCGCTCAAGCACAAGAAGCTCGAGGCAGGCCGCCGCGAGCAGCTGGTGCGCGATGCGCTGGCCGCGGTCGATCTCAAGGGCGTCGAAACCGCCTATCCGTGGCAGCTGTCGGGCGGCATGCAGCAGCGCGTCGCCATCGCGCGCGCGGTCGCTTACGAGCCGCATGTGCTGCTGATGGACGAGCCGTTCGCTGCCGTCGATGCGCAGACCCGCGCCGATCTTGAAGACCTGATCCGCGTGCTGTGGTGCCGGCTGCGGGTCACGGTGCTGTTTGTCACCCACGATATCGACGAGTCGGTTTATCTCGGCCAGCGCGTCCTGGTGATGTCGCACGCGCCGACCGTGATCATGGAAGATGTCACCATCGATTTGCCCGACGAGCGGACGCAACTCGAAACGCGATCGATGGCCCGGTTCGGCGAGCTTCGCAAACACATCTATTCGCAGATCCAGCTCGCCAAGCAGGGCTGGCGCCCGCCCTCGACCTGAATTTCTCGCCGATCGCGGTATTTCACCATTATTCCGTCGCATATCACGGCTTGCATGTGCTGACGTGGCGCACTTCTCGGCCTTCGTAATATCCTATACGATATAGCGGAATATGTCACAGGAGAGACGGATGCTTTCTGGCCATCGGCTTGCACGATCAACACGCGACTGACGCTCGCGGCGCCGCTCTATTGCTTCGCGACCTCCTTGCTTGCTCTCCCGGCCCACGCGGCATTTGCCGCGGGCACCGTCAATGTCGTTTACGCCGGCTCGCTGGTGAACCTGATGGAGCATGGCGTCGGCCCCGCATTCGACAAGGCGACGGGCGACCAATTCCAGGGCTACGCCGGCGGCTCGGTCGGGCTTGCCAACCAGATCAAGGGCAAGCTGCGCAAGGGCGACGTGTTCATCAGCGCCAATCCCAAGGTGAACACGAGCCTGATGGGCGCCGCCAATGGCGACTGGGTGAAATGGTACATCGCCTTTGCGCAATCCCCGCTGGTGATCGGCTACAACGCGTCGAGCAAATTCGCCGCCGATTTCAAGAGCAAGCCCTGGTACCAGGTGCTGCTGGAGCCCGGAATCAAGATCGGCCGCACCGACGCGAAGCTCGACCCCAAGGGCGCGCTCACGGTGGCGCTGATGAAGCAGGCCGAAACGTTCTATAAGAGCCCCGGCCTGGCGGAGAAGGTGCTCGGCGCGCCCGACAACCCGGCGCAGGTCCTGCCCGAGGAAACGCTGGTCGGACGATTGCAGTCGGGCCAGCTCGATGTCGGCTTCTTCTACTCGACCGAAACCTCGGACGCGAAAATTCCGGCGCTGAACCTGCCGCCGGAGATCGCCCCCAAGGCGGTCTATACCGTCACCACGCTGCGCGACGCACCCAACGCCGACGGCGCCGACAAGTTCGTCGCATTTCTGCTTGGGCCGGGCGGCCGAGACCTGCTAAAGCAGCACGGCCTCACCCTGCAAAAGATGGCTGTCTCGGGAGACGCAGGCGCCGTGCCGCAAGACATCAAAGTCATCGTCGATAAGGCCAAGTGATCTCCGAGCAAGCGGATGCGGCCTGTCGCAGCGCCGCTGCCGTGGCTCGCGGGGCTGCTTGCGATCTATCTGATCGCCCCGCTGATCGCCGGCGCGCAGCAAGTCGGTCTCGCCGACTGGAGTTCGGTCGATGCCGACGCGCTGCTGCGTGCCAGCGTTATCTCGATTGCCAGCGCGACGGCCGCAACGCTGATCATTGCACTCACCGGCGTGCCGCTTGGCTACGTGCTGGCGCGGCTGCCCGGCCGGATGATGGCGACGGTGGGCTTTCTCGTGCAATTGCCGCTGGCGTTGCCGCCGCTCGCCAGCGGGGTGCTGCTGTTGTTCCTGGTCGGCTATAGCACGCCGATCGGACGGCTGACCTCGGGCGCGCTGACGGACTCTTTCGCCGGCATCGTGGTCGCCGAAGTGTTCGTCGCAGCGCCATTCCTGATCATCGCGGCACGCTCCGCGTTCGCTTCGATCGATCCGCTCCTGGAAGACGTCGCCGCGACGCTCGGGCGTAGCCCGCTTTATGTATTCTTCCGTGTCAGCCTGCCGATCGCGTGGCCGGCGCTGGTATCTGGACTGCTGCTCGCCTGGCTGCGCGCATTCGGCGAATTCGGCGCCACCGTGATGGTCGCCTATCATCCCTACTCGCTGCCGGTCTACACGTATGTGGAATTCGGTTCGCAGGGCTTGCCGGCGATGATGCCGGTGCTGTTGCCGGCGCTTGGACTGGCGCTCATCATCATGCTGATGAGCGATCTGCTCGCTGCGCCGCCTCGGCGCGCTCCCGCACTGGAAGACGTACCAAATAATGGGGCGCACGCCCTGCCCCTCCCGGCGGCAACAAAAATAGGTGCGGCGGATCTCGCGGTGGAGATCGAGCGGCAACTCGGAAATTTCCGTCTCGACGTGAAATGGTCAGCGCGCCATCGCCGGCTCGCCATTCTGGGCCCATCGGGCTCGGGAAAGTCGCTGACGCTGAAAATCATCGCCGGGATCGAGGGCTGCGATCGTGGCAACGTCCTGCTCGGCGGCAAGGACATCTCAACTCTCGCGCCGGCCGCGCGCCGTATCGCCTACGTGCCGCAGAATTACGGCCTGTTTCCACATCTGACAGTCGCCGAACAGCTCAAGTTTCCGCTCGGCGCCGATCCGGCACTGGCCAAGGCCTGGGTCGAACGGCTCGGTCTGCGCGGGCTCGAGCAGCGGCAGCCACAGGCGCTGTCGCTCGGCCAGCAGCAGCGCGTTGCGCTGGCGCGCGCGCTGGTCCGCCCGGCGCGCCTGTTGCTGCTCGATGAGCCGTTTTCGGCGCTCGATGCGCCGCTGCGTGCGGCGCTGCGCCAGGAGATGCTCGCCCTGCAAAACGAATTCGACGCGACCACCATTCTGGTCACGCACGATCCGGTGGAAGCCGCGTTGCTCGCCGACGAAATTCTGGTCCTCGAAAGCGGACGCGTGCTGCAATCTGGCCCGACCGAACAGGTGTTCCTGCGCCCGGCCAGCACATTGGCGGCGCGACTGCTTGGCGCCGAGTTTGTCGCCGAGGGCATCGTCGCGGAGGCCGGCATCATCAAGGTCGACGGCGGCGCGGTTCTGACCGTGTCCGGGCCTTCGCTGCAACCTGGAACGCGCGTTGGCTGGAGCGTTCCTTCGGCGCTGGTACGGATAAGCGACCAGGGACGCTATCAGGGCCAGATCGAAGACGTGATGGCCATCGGTGCGGGACGCCAGCTTGCGATCCGTTTTGGCCATGCGCTGATCCGTGCGCTCGATGGTTACGTAGATCGTCCGCGGGGCCCTTGCCGCTTCGATATCGATCCCGCTTCGGTGCGGGTCTGGCCGCTGAGTTGAATACGAATGCCAAGGAGGGCACACATATGCGTCTCAGCCTTTATGGCCTCACTCTGGCGCTCGTTGTCATGAGCACCGTTGCGCACGCCGACGATGTGCACCTTTACGCCGCCGGCAGCCTGAAGGCGGCACTGACCGACATTGGTGCGGCGTTCACCGCGAAAGCCGGACACCGGGTGGTGGGGAAATTTGGCCCCTCCGGCGTTCTCGAAAAAGAGATCGCCGGTGGCGCGAAAGCGGACGTGTTTGCATCGGCCAACATGGACTATCCGCAAGCGCTCAATCGTTTCAACAAAAGCGGCCCGGTGCTGCGTTTCGCGCGCAACAGGCTGTGCGCGCTGGTCCGACCGGGCCTCATGGTGGACAGCGCGAATTTGCTCGACCGCATGCTCGATCCGGCCATCAAGCTCGGCACTTCGACGCCGAATTCCGATCCGTCCGGCGATTACGCTTTCGAAGTGTTCCGCAAAGCCGAAACGCTAAAGCCCGGCGCGCGTAAGACATTGGAGGACAAGGCGCTGAAGCTCACCGGCACGACCGCAAGCGCCACGCCGCCGGCCGGCCGCTCGGTCTATGGCTGGCACATCGCCGAGGGCCGTGCCGACATTTTCCTGGCCTACTGCACCGCCGCGGCTGAAGCGCATAAGCAATATCCCGGCCAACAGATCGTCCAACTCCCCGAAGCGCTCGCGGTCGGCGCCGACTATGGCCTCACTGTGATAAACGGTGCGCCGGCCGCCGCGGAGCAGTTTGCCCAGTTCATCTTATCACCTGCCGGACAGAACATTCTAACCGGCTACGGCTTCGCCGCAGGCCAACCATAGCCCTGCCGAACGGAGAGGTGACTGTCATGAAGCTCAGCGCGCGCAACAAGCTCAAGGGAAAGATCGCCGAAGTGAAAAAGGGCGCCACCACGACGCACGTCAAAATCGATATCGGCGGCGCCATCGTGACCGCTTCGATCACCAACGAGGCGGCCGACGAATTGAAGCTGGCTGCCGGTCAGACCGCCTACGCGGTAATCAAGGCGAGCGACGTGATGATCGGCGTCGATTAAAAATGGCCCACAGCAATGAGCCGGCGCGTGCTTTGGCGCCGCCGCCGGCCGTTGTATCGTACCGCCTCCCGTCACTTCAAACAGAGGTCGCCGTGAGCAACACCAGACTGACCTTGCGGGTGGACTTCGGTTCGAGACGATCGATCGGCCCGGGCAAGATACGCCTGCTCGAGGAGATCGGCCGCGGCGGTTCGATTTCGCAGGCCGGCCGCAGTCTCGGCATGTCCTACCGGCGCGCGTGGCTCCTGATCGACGACTTGAACCAGTCGTTTCGTCAGGCCGTGGTGCGGGCCAAATCGGGCGGCGCGCAAGGCGGCGGCGCGGAGCTGACCGAATTCGGCGCCGGACTGGTCCGCGACTATCGCGCCATCGAGACCGCGGCCGAGGGCGCCGCGAAAGCGCGATTGCGCCGTCTCGAATCTGCGCTGCGTGACGGCAAACGCGCGAATGCGAGGCCAGCCGGCGAAGCGAACCTCGATCCGCGTCGGCAAGCGTTGAGGAGCTCATGATAATCGACCGCCGCACAATTCTGGCCGGACTTGCAACAACGCTCATGCGCCGCGGGTCGCGCGCGCCGCGGCTGTCACCGACAGCGGCGGGTCGCGCAATCACGATCCCGCAAAAAGTCGAGCGCGTGTTCGCCGCCGGCCCGCCGGCCGCAATCCTGCTCTACACGTTCGCGCCGGAATTGCTGCTGGGGTGGACGCGCCGGCCGACAGCGCAGGAGTGCACGTTTCTCGGCGCGGGCGCCTGCGACAAACCCGAGGTCGGACGCCTCACCGGCCGCGGCAACACCACGAATCTTGAAATGCTGCTCAATCTCAAACCCGATCTGATCCTCGACGTCGGCACCATCAACGATACTTACATTTCGCTCGCGAACCGCATGCAGACGCAGACCGGCATCCCCTATGCGCTGCTTGATGGCCGCTTCACCGCGATCGCCTCGACTTACCGCAAGCTTGGCGAACTGACGCATCGGCCCGATGCCGGCGAAACATTCGGACGTTACGCCGAAAACACCATTGCGACGATCACGGGCCGCATTGCGAAAATTCCGAACGATAAGCGGCCGCGCGTCTATTACGCGCGCGGGCCAAATGGACTCCAAACCGGGCTCGGCGGCTCGATCAATGTCGAGACGATCGAGTTTCTGGGCGCGCAGAACGTTGCCGGCGAGCGCAAGGGCGGCATGGCCACGGTGTCGGTCGAACAGGTGCTGGCCTGGAACCCCGACGTGATCATCACCATTGAGCCGGCGTTCGCGGCGGCAGTGCGCGGCGACGCGGTGTGGGCGCCGATCAAAGCCGTGAAAGCCGGCCGGATCTATCTGTCGCCCAGGCTGCCGTTCGGCTGGGTCGATTTTCCACCGTCGGTCAACCGCCTGATCGGCCTGTGGTGGCTCGCCAAGGCGCTTTACCCGGACCAATTCCCCGAAGATCTGCGGCCGCTGACGCGCGACTTCTACAAGCAGTTCTATCACATCGACCTGACGGACGCGCAGCTTGATCGCGTTCTCGCCAGTCAAGGCTGATCCCCTCTCGCCATGACTCGCTCTTCCGCACCGGGCATGTTGATCGCGCTCGCCGTGCTGATCGCGGCGCTGCTGCTTGCCTTTACGGTCGGCCGCTACCCGGCGGGCCTCGGCGATCTGTTCCACGTCATCGCCGCGAAGCTCACTGGCCAACCGTCCGGTGTACCGCCGGCTGCGATCGACGTCTTGTTGCAGATCCGCGGACCGCGGGTGCTTGCTGCCGTTCTGGTGGGGGCGGCACTGGCCATCGCGGGTGCGGCGTTCCAGGGTCTGTTTCGCAATCCACTGGTCTCGCCCGATCTGCTCGGCGCGTCCTCGGGCGCCGCGCTCGGCGCCGTGCTTGGCATCTTTTTCTCGCTGGGCGTTTTTGCCATCGAGGCGTGTGCGTTCGCCGGCGGCCTGGTGGCGGTCGGCGCCGTCTATGTGGTCGGCTCGGCGATGCGGGCGCGCGACCCGATCCTGCTGCTGGTGCTGACCGGCGTGGTGATCGGCGCGCTGCTTGGAGCCGGCGTCGGCCTCGTCAAATACGTTGCCGATCCGTACAACCAGCTGCCCGCCATGACGTTCTGGCTGCTTGGCAGCCTCTCGGCCACGACCGCTTCCGATCTTGTGCCGCTCGTTGGGCCGGTCGCGCTCGGCACGCTCGTCCTGGTCGCGCTGCGCTGGCGCATGAACGTCATGTCGCTGCCCGACGAGGAGGCGCGCGCGCTCGGCGTGCCGACCAGACCGCTGCGCATCGCCATCATCGCCGCCGCAACGCTGGTGACCTCGGCGAGCGTGGCTGCGGCCGGCATCATCGGCTGGGTCGGTCTTGTGGTGCCGCACATCGCGCGCACGCTGGTCGGGCCGGATTTCGCCAAGCTCCTGCCGGCTGCAGCATTGCTTGGCGGCGGCTTCCTGCTGGCGATCGACACGGTCGCCCGCACCGCAACCGCAACCGAAATTCCGCTCGGAATTCTCACCGCGCTGGTCGGCACGCCATTCTTCATCTGGCTGCTGGCCGGCATGTCGAAGACCTGGTCCTAGCCGATGATCCTTTCGGGTCACGCACTGACGATCGGTTACAGCGGGCACGTGGTCGGCCGCGACCTCGATGTCGACGCTCGAAACCGGCGAGGTGCTGGCGCTGCTCGGGCCGAACGGCGGCGGCAAAACCACGCTCTTGAAAACGCTGCTCGGTCTCCTGGCGCCGCAGGCCGGCGAAGTGCGGCTCGCCGACAAACCGCTCTCGGCCTACTCGGACCGTGAGCGCGCTCGCCTACTCGCCTATGTGCCGCAGTCGCATTACACGACCTTCGCCTTCACCGTCGAAACCGTCGTCCTGATGGGCCGCACCGCGCACGGCAATCTGTTCAGCCGCCCGAGCGGCGCCGATCGCGACGCCGCGGCGCGTGCGCTTGACCGGTTCGGCATCACGCACCTGCGCGAGCGGCCCTACACGGAGCTGTCCGGCGGCGAGCGCCAGCTGGTGATGCTTGCGCGCGCGCTGGCGCAGGAGCCGCAATTCATCGTGCTCGACGAACCGACCGCGAGCCTCGATTTCGGCAACCAGGGCCGTGTGATGCACGAAATCCTGGCGCTCAAGGCGGCCGGCCACGGCGTGCTGTTCACCACGCACGATCCGAACCATGCGATGCGCACCGCGGATCGCGTTTATCTGCTACGCGAGGGCGCGCGCATCGCCGAAGGCGCTACAGGCACAATCCTTAACCGGCAACAACTCGAAGCGCTCTACGGCACGCCGGTCGAACGGATTGCCGACCGTGACACCGGGCGGACGGCGTTTCTTCCCGGCTGACGTCAGACATTCGCTGCGCTTGCCGGCTCACTTGACCGGCGACATCTTCGCCAGTTCCGGGAACGGCCCGTAAGACGCGTCGCCGCATTGTTGCGGCGTCGCATCGATGTATTGCGTCGGCGCAGCTTCCAGAAAGATCACGACCTTGGTCTGATGCTCGGTGCGGTTCGGGAACTGCAAACAGACAAGATAATGCGGCTCCGTACCGTCAGCGACCTGCTTCACCACCGGCTGAGAGATCAGCGCATTGCGGAATTCAATGGGGTTGATGAGCTGCATGGTGAGAAGGTCGGCGATCTGCTTGCGATAGTTCGTCGGATAGACGTTGGGATTCACCACGTAATCCGGCTTCGGCTTCGATCCACCGAAGCTGCTGCAGCCGGCGAGCGCAAGCGCCGCGAGCAACAGCACCGTTTCTGTCCGCATTCTGCTCATGCCTGTACAGTTAGTTACGCCGCCGACAGCTTCATCATCGCCAGCGCGGCGCGGCCATTCGGGCCGTATGGATTGCCGACCGATTCCATCATGTCGAAATGCGTATAGTCCGCCGCCTCGATCAGTTCGACCGGCTTGCCCGCCGCCTTCACCGCGGCGGCAAAGTCGCGGTTCTGGCGTTGAAAGTCGGGCGTCTCGTAGCTGCCATAGGTCACGATGATCGGGGCGTGAATGCGGTCGATGTGACGCTGCGAGCTCATCGCCTGCTCCATCGCATCAGTGAAATGCACATAGTTGCCCCGCTTGGAGAGCCGCACCGGCTTCATGTCGTACATGCCGCTCATGCACATGCCGCCTTTGATAATGTCGTTGGGCAGCCCGAACTCCTTCTGCCAATCGGTCACGAGCACCACGCCGGAGAGATGCCCGCCGGACGAATGGCCGCCGACATAGAGCCGGCCCGCATCGCCGCCGAAGCTTTTCGCGTTGTTGTAGGTCCAGGCCACGGCGCGGCGAACCTGCGCCGCCATCACGCCAAGGTCGCCACCGGCCTTATCGACCGCAATGAAATCCGGCAACACGCAATGGGCGCCGGCATTGACATAGTTTTCCGCCGCGTAGGCGTAATCCTTGGCGCTGCCATGCAGCCAGGCGCCGCCGTGAATGAAGACGAAGATCGGCGCGTTCGGCTGTTTGGTTCGGTAAATGTCGAGCTTTTCTATCTCGGTCGGACCATAGGCGACGCGCTGCGGCGGCCCGAGACGCTTGCGCACCAGTTCGCTGTTGCTGACGCAACGCGCGATCACTTGGTTGCCGAGCGGCGCGTAGACCGACTGGTCGTAGGAGGCGTCGAGCTCGACCTGGTCCATGTTGAGCCACACACTCGGCCCCCGCGGATGCGGCGGCGGACCGATGCGGCACTCCTCGGCAAGCGCCGGCGTCGCCGCCACCACAGCCGCCGCGCCCAGTACCGCCCGACGCGACAGATTGGGTCGAGAAAGGCCGCGATCTGCCTGCATATCAGCGCTCCATGACTGGACTGTTTGATCGCCCCGGCCGCAACATAGCACAGCAGGGGTGGGGCTCGTTAAGGGTCACCCCTCGGGCGCAGCGCCGCACCAGCCGGGCAGGTAGTCGGCATCCACGCTCCTGCCCAATTGCAGCGCTCGTTCCAGCGACCGGTCGAAATCCTGCTCCACCAGCTTGCGCTTGATGCGCCGGCGCAGGAAATCCGCCCAAAGGAATTCGGCATACGGCGTCGTGTCCTTGGCGAAACCGCCGGCGCGGCGCAATTCGCCGGCCAGCGAGCGGAACGGATCGTCGATGAGGCCAGTGACGGTTTCGGCAGATCCTTGTAATGGCGCCGGTGCCCGTCGGTACCGAACGGGTGCATCCAATTGCGATTATCCATGACGATCCAGAACGCGTCCGGCTCGAGCTTGCTCAAATTGGCGATCACGGTCACGGCGACATCGCGAACCTTCTCGTCGTGGAGCGCAAGCGCCAGATGATGGTGATCGATGACGTAGTGCCGGTGCTTCGGACCGAGGATCACCGGGATCATGTGCTTGCCGAGGAACTCCCCGCCATTCCTGGCGCGAAGCTCCTTCCAGTGCTTGCGCTTGGCCTCGACCTCGCGCATGCCGACCGTGATCTGGGTCGGACGCAGATCGATAATCGCAACCGTCGTCAGCAGGGGTTCGCGAACCATGATCATATCCTCCGGGCTGGCATCTGATTTGATCGTGTCATTGGCGGGCTCGCAAGCGCGGCGACCGCGCAAAGTCTGGTTTCGCGACTGAACGATGCGTCCTTCACTGGACCGGCGATGTCTGAGGCATCCGGCAACGCCGCCTTATATCTTTACGCGTTCCTAATCAATTTCGGGCAATTCGATATTGTTACCTGCGACGCCCGGCCTTTGAATTCCAAGTCGTTTCATGCGCACCATTCCGGTTTCGAAAGAGGCTGATTCTGGACCCCGCACGCCGGCGAGAGGCGCGGAACTGCCGGATCAGAAGGTCAAGTCCGTGCGCGTGATGATCGTCGAGGACAGCGCATTCATGCGCAAGCTCATCCGCGGGCAATTAACAGCTATCGGGATCAGTCAGGTATTGGAGGCCGCCGATGGGCTCGCTGCCTTGCGTGCGGTCAACCACTTCGAACCTGACGTCATTCTCCTCGATTGGGAGATGCCCATCGTCGACGGCCGGAGGTTTGTGCATATTTTTTACGCAAGCAAAGCGATCAAGCACAAGGCGCCGATCATTTTCCTGAGCGCCTTCGCCGAGGAGTGGCGGGTTTCTCATGCAAAAACGAGGGGTATAGAATCGTTCTTGGTGAAGCCTGTGTCCGCCCTGGTCTTGCGCGACAGAATTACGTCCCTCATTCGCAGACAAGAAGCCAAAGAACAAAAATGCGATGAGGACACCGTCATCGTCATCAACTGAAGTTTTCGGTCTGCTCCGGCTCGTGCCCTGAGCACTTCAGTCCGCGCTGATGTGCGCCGGACGCCAGCGGCTCATGCGGTCTTCGAGGAGTTTGACCAGTCCGGTCATCACCAGCGACAAGCCGGCGAACACGATCAGGCCTGCGAACACGACGTCGACCTGGAAGCCGCTCGCTGCCCGCACCATGACGACGCCGAGGCCCTCCTGCGAACCGAAAAACTCGGATACGACGACGCCGAGCACGGCGCGTCCGATGGCAAGCCGCAGGCCGACGATAATGAAGGGCAGCGCATTCGGCACCACGACGAGCCGCGCAATGTCCCATTCGCCGGCGCCGAACGAGCGCACGACGTTGATGAGGAGCTTGTCGGTGTTGCGCACGCCCTCATAGGTATTGATCAGCAACGGAAACAGCGCGCCGAGGAATACGACGGCGACCTTCGACCACAGGCCGATGCCGAACCACAGCATCAACAGCGGCAGAAAAACCAGCCGAGGGGTTGCGTTGAACGCGGTAATGAACGGATCGAACATGGCGTTGAGCGTGTTCGAGCGGCCGAGCAGGATGCCGAGCGGCAACCCGACGGCGATCGACAGCGCGAGACCAAGCGCAAATGCCGTGGCGCTCACTCCGAGCGGCGCCCACAGCGACCCGGTGACGATCATGGTCCAGAGCGTGCCGATGATCTGGCTCGGCACGGCGAAAAACAGCTTGGTTCCCGCCTTCAGCGGAAAGAAATAAGGCGCGAACTGCCAGACCAGGAGCAGCACGACGATACTGCCGGTGCCGTAGGCCGTCGGTTCGAGCCGCCGCCACAGGCCGCGGGCCGGCGCTGCATCGGCGCGCGTGGTGACATTGGCCTCAAGAGTCTGCGTGTCGGCCATTATTTGCTCAGCCCTGTCATTGCTGCTCGGCGCGCCAGGGGAACGCGGCGCGCTCCGCCCAGCGGATGCCTTCGGTCAGCACCACCGCTATGACCATGACAGTGAGAATGCAGGCGAACATCCGGTCGATGGCGAAAATGTCGCCGAAGCGCGAAATGGCAAAGCCAATCCCTTCGGACGCGGCGAAGAACTCGCCGACCAGGACCCCGATCAGCGCGCGGCCGACAGCGATGCGCGCACCGGCCACCATATAGGGCAGCACGCTCGGGAAGAGGACCTTGCGGTAGAGGGCCCACTCGCCGCCCCCAAGTGAACGCACGACGTTGATCAGCAGCCGGTCGACCGCGCGCACGCCCGCAGACGCATTGAAGATGAAAGGAAAGACCGAGAGGGAAAAGACGATGATCGCCTTGCCGGCAACGCCGACACCGAAGAAGATCACCAGCAGCGGCGCCAGCGCCACGAGCGGACTGGCATAAAAGATGGTCATCAGCGGATCGAGCGCCCAGCCGACACGGATGCGCCAACCCATGACGATGCCGAGCGGCACGCCGACAAGCGCGGCGGCGACAAGGCCGGCAAAAAACGGCACGGCGGAAACGCCGAGGTCATGCACGAGGTCGCCGCTCTGGATCAGATCGACAAAGCCCAACGCAATCAGGCTCGGCTTCGAGATGAACAGCGGATTGAACGGCACGACCAGGAAGATCGCCTGCCAGGCCACGAAGAACAGAACGACCGCCAAGCCGCCAAGTAGCGGTTTGCGGTAGCGCACCGCGAGGGACGGCGCGATGATCGCCGAGTCGGTTGCCAACTCAGTTGTCACTTGGGTCATCTTCTAAACCACGATCTCGTCTTTCAGCGTATTCCAGATCTCGAGCTTCAGATCGTTGAATTCGGGCGTCACACGCATTTCATAGTCGCGCGGCCGCGGCAGATCGATGACGAAGATCTTTTTCGCCCGGCCCGGGCGCTTGCTCATCACCATGACGCGATCTGACAGATAGATCGCTTCGTCGATCTGGTGGGTGACGAACAGCACCGTCTTTCGGGCCTCGCGCCAGATGCGCAGGAGTTCGACCTGCATCAGGTCGCGGGTCTGCGCGTCGAGCGCCGCGAACGGCTCGTCCATCAGCAGCACGTCAGGATCAGTCGCCAATGCCCTCGCCAAGCCGACGCGCTGCTTCATGCCGCCGGACAGTTCGTGCGGGTAGTGCTGCTCGAAGCCGGACAGCCCGACGAGCTTTACCAGTCGCTCGGCCACGGCGTGGCGCTTGTCGGCCGGAACGCGCTTGAGTTCCAGACCGAGTTCGATGTTGTGTTGTACGGTGCGCCACGGCAGCAGGCCGAATTCCTGAAACACCATGGCACGGTCACTGCCCGGGCCGGTGATGCGCTTGCCGTGCATCAGCACGTCGCCGGAATCAGGCTTGGTCAGGCCGAGCAGAACATTCAGGAAGGTGCTCTTGCCGCACCCTGACGGTCCCACGATGGAGAGGAACTCGCCCTCCTCGACATCTATGTCGAAATTGCCCAGCGCCCGCACCGGCGCGCGGTTTGGCGGCCGGAAGGTCAGGCTGACATTGCGGCCCTGGATGTAACCGGTCATGCGCGGGCCCCGGCGCGCATGCAGGCGTATCGGCCAATCATGGCGGCATGATCGCCTAGACCTTGCGGCCCCGCAACAGGGGTCAATTGCCGCATGAACACACAATGGGCGCGTGTCACGGCGGCTTTCAGTCTGCGGCTTGGAACTTTTCAGCCCCGAATTCCGAAATCGAATCCCGGCCCGTGTGGCGCGAAAGACACAGCCAAAATGCGTCCTGGCGCGTTGGGGCGGTGATCTAACAATCCACGTGTCAGGGGAAAGAAATGAAAAAGACTGCTCTCTTCGGAATTGCCGCGGCCGCCATGCTGGCGACGGCGCCTGCGTTCGCGGCGGATTTGGCGCCGGCGGAAGCCCCGATGTACAAGGCGCCGCCCATGATGGCGCCACCGATGAGCTGGACCGGGTTCTATATTGGCGGCGACATCGGCGGCTCTTGGTCGCACACCAATGGCAGCTGGACCGGCCTGCCGTCGGCGGCGGCGTTCGGCGCCAATCCAACCGGCGGCGGCCTGGGCGGCTCCGGCTTCCTGGGCGGCGTGCACGCCGGCTACGACTACCAGTTTGCTCCAGCCTGGGTATTCGGCGTCGAAGGCGATTGGACCTGGACGCACGACAGCGGCTCGAACAGCCAGGCCTGGACCGCGTTCGGCACGGGCACACCGGTCGGCGGCGGCGCGGCAACGACAATGAACTCGACCGTCGATTGGCTCGCTTCGTTCCGCGGGCGACTCGGCTATTTGGTGACGCCCAACGTGCTGGCCTATGCCACTGGTGGTATCGCGTGGGGCAATGTCAATTACAGCGGCACGGCCGCTGCGCCAACCATCGGCTATCTGGCGAGTACCTCGTTCAGCAACACCTCCGACGGCTTCGTGGTTGGCGGCGGCGTCGAATGGGCGATGACCCACAACTGGTCGCTGCGCGCCGAGTATCTGTACTATCGTCTCGACAGCGGCGCGAGTGCGATCGTCACGCCGGCGGCGTTCCCGGCCTTCCCGTCGAGCTTCTCGTGGAGCAGGACGAGCGTTGACGTCGCGCGCGTCGGGCTGAGCTATAAGTTCTGAAGGCGCGGCGGCTTGTAGCAAGCCCCCACCAACAAACAGGCCACGGTTTCATCCGCGGCCTGTTCTTTTTGCAATTGCCGGAAAAGTACGTTTTGGCGAGCGTCAGGTTCATTGCTGTCCCCCGATCGATTGTCGTCTGCCTGACTGTCGTAACGCTGAATCTCAGGGTAATATTGGCCTGAGATGTGGTTACGTCCTTACCACCCATTGCAGGGAACCAAATCCGCGCGGAGGCTCCGCAAGCGAGTGATCGTTGCAATGGTCATGGCTGGCCTTGGGCTGATGGGAGCCGCGTTGCTTTTGGCGCCGGCTGTGCCGCGTTGAGCGCGCCGGCGGCGATTCGAGGCAATTGCGTCGGGTACGAAGGCCCAGGAGTGCGACATCAGAACGCCTTTCCTTTGCCCAATTTAGGCAAGCTATCTGCGACTCGAAAACAATCTGGCCATTGCGCCGGATGCATCTGTTCGAGGTTTATTGTGACAATCGCCGAAAATGACGCGAGCAGGCTCCGACGCGTGCTAGGCACGATCGTCGCCATGATACTCGCCGGCAGCGCATTTGGCCTGCTGGGCGCGCTCATCCACCCTGAATGGGGAGCGCAGCCTCCGGTTTGGAGAGATGCAGACAAGCGAGCGCCAGAACGCGCCCCTGTGCCAGTGCGGCTGGAGTTGCCTCGGCCGAGCGGCCACGCTCCGGACCACGGCGTGCAGCGCGCATTGGCGCCAGCTCATCAAGCGCATCCGGTACGGCCAACGCGCTCGTAATCAAGGTGCGCGAAGCCCATTCTCCCGGCATTGCAAGAGCCGGGATTTGGTGGCCAAGGACCAGAGAGATGTCTGCTGGGGTGTTGGTCAGATGGGTATTGGTCGGAGTGATAGGATTTGAACCTACGACCCCCTCGTCCCGAACGAGGTGCTCTACCAGGCTGAGCCACACTCCGCCATCGCTGCAACAAGGCCGCGCCGCGCGCTTATACAGATGGCGTTGCGGACCTGCAAGTGCGACGGATTTTGCCGCCGCTCGTGCTATTTAGGCACGATGGTGCCGCAATGACAGCCCCGCTCGCGACCCGGCTTCTGACCGCCGACGACGACGCCATCGCCGAGGCCGGGCGTTGCCTTGCGGCGGGTGGCCTCGTCGCGTTCCCAACCGAGACGGTGTATGGGCTCGGCGCCGACGCCGCGAACGGCCAGGCCGTGGCGCGACTCTACGCCGCCAAGGGCCGGCCCGCCTTCAATCCGCTGATCGCCCATGTCGCCGACGCCGCGGCGGCGCGGAAGCTGGCCCGGCTCGATGTCGATGCCGAGCGGCTTGCGTCGGCGTTCTGGCCGGGCCCGCTGACGCTGGTGCTGCCCAAAGCCGAGGACTGCGTGGTGGCGGATTTGGCGACCGCCGGGCTCGACAGCATCGCGGTGCGGGTGCCGCGCCACGTCGTCGCGCAAGAGCTTCTGCAAAAGTTCGGCAAGCCAATCGTGGCCCCGTCAGCGAACCGCTCCGGCCACGTCTCACCGACGACAGCCGCGCATGTGCTGGCCGATCTGCGCGGCCGCGTCGATCTCATTGTCGATGGCGGCGCAACGCCGGTCGGAGTCGAATCCACCATCGTCGCTTGCCTTGGCGAGCCCGCGCTGCTGCGGCCGGGCGGCGTGCCTAGCGAGGCGATCGAGCGGACGCTGGGACGGCCGCTCGCCCGGCCGGCCGTTGCGGCTGCGGCGGCGGATGACGTGCCGCTCGCGCCTGGCATGCTGGCGTCGCATTATGCGCCGCGCACGCCGCTTCGCCTTGAAGCTGCCGGCGTCGAACCCGGAGAAGCGCTGCTCGCATTCGGGACTAGGCTGGTCCCAGGCTCCGAAGGCGCCGCGCGCGTGCTCAATCTGTCACCGCGCGGCGATCTGATCGAAGCAGCGGCCAATTTGTTTGCCTATCTGCGCGCGCTCGACGCCGTGGGCGCCCACAGTATCGCGGCAATGCCGGTGCCACACGACGGGCTCGGCGAGGCGATCAATGACCGGCTCGCGCGCGCCGCCGCGCCACGACAGGCGCATCTATGACGTATGATGATAATGCAGACTTAGCGGCACCGATGACATCGGACGCCTGACGGAACCGCTCTCATGTTCGACAAACCGCAGACCATCCTCGATCACCACCCTGCTCGCCCGCTTCGCCGCGATCGTCGGCGACAAATACGCCATCACCGACCGGGACGCGCAGGCGCCGTATCTGGTCGAACTGCGCGGCCTCTATCAGGGTCACACCCCCGTCGTGCTGCGACCGGCTTCGGTCGAGGAGGTGTCGAAGATTGTCAAACTCGCCAACGACACCGCGACGCCGATCGTGCCGCAGGGCGGCAATACCGGACTGGTCGGCGGGCAAATTCCGCTGCACAACGAGATCGTGCTGTCGCTCAACCGGCTCGACCGCATCCGCGAGATCGATGCGACATCGAACACGCTGACCTGCGAGGCCGGTGTCACGTTGCAGCGCGCGCGAGAGGCCGCCGCGGCCGCGGACCGGCTCTATCCACAACTCCTGCCCTCGGAGGGAAGCTGCACCATCGGCGGCAATCTTTCGACCAACGCCGGCGGCACCGCGGCGATCGCCCACGGCATCGCCCGCTCGCACGTGCTGGGCGTCGAGGTCGTGCTTGCCGATGGCCGCGTGCTCAACAATCTCAACAAGCTGAAAAAAGACAACACCGGCTACGATCTGAAAAACCTGTTCATCGGCGCCGAAGGCACGCTCGGCATCATCACGGCGGCAGTGCTCCGGCTGGTGCCGCAGCCGCGTTCGGTCGAGACGGCATTCGCGGGCATCGAATCGCCCGAGGCTGCCCTGGAGCTGTTGGGCATCGCGACCGAGCGCACCTCGGGCGGCGTCACCAGCTTCGAGATCATGACGCGGGCCGGCATCGAACTCGTACTCGAGCACGGCGCCGGCACGCGCGATCCGCTCGCCACACCGCATCCCTGGTACGCGCTGATCGAACTGTCGTCGCAGCAGCGCGATGGCCTGCGCGAGAGCATGGAAGATATTCTGACGCAAGGCATGGAGCGCGGCCTCGTTCACGATGCCGCCATCGCCGACAGCATCGAACAGGGCAAGGCATTCTGGCGTATTCGCGAATTGTTCAGCGAAGTGCAGCGCCACGCCGGCGGCTCGATCAAGGAGGACATTTCCGTGCCGGTCGCGGCCGTGCCGGCCTTCATCAGGGAGGCGAACGCCGCCGTCGCCGCGCTCATTCCGGACGCGCGGCCGCTGCCGTTCGGCCATCTTGGCGACGGCAACATCCACTATAACGTCAGCCAGCCGATCGGCGCCGAAAAGGCCGAATTTCTCAAGCGCTGGGGTGAAGTGAACGAAGTGGTATTCGCGGTGGTAAGGAAGTATGGCGGCTCGATTTCGGCGGAGCACGGCATCGGGCTGCTCAAGCGTGATCTGCTGCCGTCAGTGAAGGACCCGGTCGCGTTGGAACTGATGCGCGGCATCAAGCACCTGCTTGACCCGAAGGGCATCCTCAACCCAGGCAAGGTGCTGTAGGCGGCGGGGAACTTTTCGGAATTGCACGCACGCCGCAGCAGCTTTTTTCTTTCGTATGCTTGTGGTCTGCCGCAGGACGAATTCAGTGTTCGGCCTGGCAATACTCGTCGTGGAGATTTGAATCGGTCGATCGGATCTTAATCGGATTTGACATTTTTTGCCACTCAGTCGAGAACTCCGCTGACGAATGCGATGCTCAAGACGCCAACAATACTCTTAGTTGTCAGTAGTCCCACATTCGCACGCGAGCATACGAAAGTTGAATGCGAATGTTGGAGCGGGTCAGCAGTCTCGGGAACTTGATGATCCGCCGGCGTCACGTGTTCTATGTTGCAGGTTACGATCCGCAGGGCGTTTCCGGCTATCATCAGTTGTTTTGCCGCGAGTTGCAGCGATTTCAGCAATCCTGGCCGGTCAAGGCGTCGCCCGGCGCCCCGCAGATCGATGCAGACGGCCTCGCCGCGCGATGGCAGATCGAAACCCAAGGGCCGAACTGGAAGGTCGCAACCACTTACGAGTTTTTGCGCTGGGACGACCTGGTGACGCGCGATCTGCAGCGTCCCTTTTTCCTGATTTTCTTTCAGGTTCTCTACAGCCTCGGCGAAAATTTATTGAACGGGACGTTGCTGCGCACTTTTCGCGCTGGCTGGCGATTCGGGCTGTTCTACCTCCTCTCAATATTCATCATGACGGCTGTCATTGCGAGCGCGGCATTGATTGCCTGGCTCGTCTATTTGAGCACGCGGAATATCCTTGCCGCCGGTGCAGCTCTGTCATTCGCAGCCGCAATCGCTGCCGGCTTTGTCGCTCTTGCCTTGGCCCGATCCTGTTGCAGGCGGTGGCTGATAACGCGGATATGCATCATGTGGCCCTGGTACTGGGAACTGGCGCATAAACGCCGAAAAGACTTGCAAGCCCGCGTCGACGAATTCGCCCGCCGCATCATCGCCGAGGCCCGCGCCGGCGTTGCCGACGAAATCCTGGTGGTCGGCCACAGCGCCGGCGGCACCATCCTCATTCCGCTGATCGCGCGTGCGCTTGAGCTGGATGCCGATTTTGCCCGAGCTGGAAGTCCCGTGACTCTCCTCGCACTCGGCTCGAATTTGCCTTTGGCGGCGCTCAATCCAAACGGCGATGACTTCCGCCGGGCAATCCGGCGCGTCGCAGTCGAGCCAAGCCTGGCTTGGATCGACTGCCAGGCCCGGAAGGATGTCGTGAATTTTCAGGACTGCGACATGGTCGCGGGACTTGGAGTTGACGTCGGATCGGAGCAGCGCAATCCAATCTATTGGAAGGTGCGCTTTCGCGACGTTGTCTCGCCTGAATTCTATCCGCGGCTTCGCTGGAATTTCTTTCGCATGCATTATCAATTCGTCATGGCCAACGACCAGCGCGCGGCCTACGATTATTTCATGTTTGTGTGCGGCCCGGTTCCTCTGCTCGACTGGGCGCAAGATGGCGCGTCGACCCTGGCGCGTTTTGCACAGGATGCGAGTCTGGAGGACGGACGCGTCGCTCACGTTTCGTGAGCCAAAGGTTTCGTGATCCAGTGCCTCCGCATCAGCGCGGTTCGGCTTGCGTTTTCCATTCGTCATACCAGCGGATAAACCGGCTGCCGCCAGCCGCATGGCCCGGATACCAGACCGCATAGGCTGCGCCCTCCTCGGCAACCATCACGACCGCGTCCATTCCTTTTGACCGCCGCAACGTCTCGAGGGCTTGCACCGGCGTCTGCGCGATCGGCCCCGCGACATTGAACGAGGTGTTGACCGCGACCTCCTCGCCATTTCGACGGCCGAGCGCCTTAAGGTAGGCGTAGGTCAGCGGGTCAGCCGTCTCGCGGACGATTTGCAGGCGGCCGGTGCCATCGGCGTGGATCACGGCGGGAATGCGTTCGCGGGCGCCGGGCTTCGCCTGCGCAGTAAGCACCATGTAATTGTAAGCATTGTAGTCTGCATCGGCTGCGCCGTCCGACAGTTCGAACCACTTGAGCGCGGACTCGCGCGTCATCATCGGCGCGAGCGGGCGGATCGCCTCTCGATATTTGACACGGGCATTGAGGAATTCGCGCGTTCGCGGATTACACGGATTGGCAAGGATGGAGCGGTGGCCGAGTGCGCGGGGGCCGGTCTCGGCGACGCCCTGGTAAAGCGCGACAATGCCGTCCTGCGCGGTCATGTATGCCATCAGGTCGGCGACGGCGTCGCGGCCGCTCGGCGTGGCCACATTGCCGATCGGCATCCAGGCGATGTCGGGCGCGGCGGCAAGCGCATCGCGGATCGTTGCGTCGCCCGGAGCAGCGCCGCAGTAGAACGCGTGTTCGAGCGGCCGCCCGGGACCGGCGCCAGCGAGATACGCGCCCATGAAGGCCGCACCCAGCGCGACGCCGGCGTCATTCGGCATCGGCGGCACCCAGAGATGCAGGCGCGCGCGGCGGCCGAGCGTGCGGCGATAAAACGCCTCGTCAAAATGCTCGAGCAATCGCATGCTGCCGATGGCGTTCAGCGCGGCGCCGCCGGTAAGTATCAGCTGATCGCTGCCGGTGATGCGAATGAGGTGATCGACGATGTGGATCAGTGCATCCTCGAACACCATCTGCGTCGCCGCGGCCTTGTCGAGCCGTTCCTGCGTGTTTTCCTTGTGCCGGATGTCCTCGACGCGCAACACCGCATCCGGATTCCACATATCCTTGAGCGCAATCGGTTCGCCCAGAATGCGGATCAGGTCACGCGTGTACGGTTCGGCGAAATTTCGTGGCCAGTTTGCCAGGGCGCGATTGATGGAGACCTGGCCGCCCGGCCCGAGATGCAGGATCTCCCGCAGCCGCCCATAGAACGGATTCGTCCTGCGGTCATAGTTGCCCCAGGCGGCTGCGCCCATGTAGCGGCCTTCGCTTGAGAGCAGTGTCCAGCCGCCCTGGGTTGACGAAATCACCGCGTAGAACACGCCGAGCGAGTCCCACATGCTGTCGTTGCAGGAAAGCTCTCGCATCACGCCACGCTCGCAGACGTAAAGCGTAATCGCGCCGCGGTCGCCGAAGCCGTCGATGGCCGCGACCATCACCGGGCGCTCGCTGTTCGCAAACGGCGACACGGCAAACGAGAACCAGGCGTGGTTGTCGTGATGCGCCGTCCCGATGACGGGCGCCGGATGGCCCAGGCGATTCGACAGTCTACGCGCCAGCCGCACGCCCCTTTCGACGCTGCGCATGTTCATCGCCGGCAGGTGATTGGTGCGCAGCAGACTGAAACTCGCCGGTGCTTCTTCCATCACCGTGCGCAAAAACATGGCGATCAGCGACGCGCTATCGCAGGCGGAGAACCAGCCGTCGATATTCTCCGGACCGATACCAAGGCGTCCCATCGTCGCCTTGAGGTCGTCAATTGAATGTTCGGGGAACTTGAAGGTGTATCGCTCGCCCGAGAAACGCTCTTCCTCGTTGTTGCAGATGATTTTCGGGCCGTGCTCGCGCGATACCTCGATCAGCGCGACCCCGGTATTATGCCCACCCGAGGCGTTAATGCCGCCCAGATACAGCGTCTCGCCGCGCTCAAGCTTGGCGCGCAGGATGGCCAAGCGCTCCTTGGCGAATTGGCTGCTGACGCGAAAAATGTTTCGGCGCGCGCAAAATGCTTCGAGCAGCGGCAGCACCAGCCGGTACGTTGCGCGGCTAAGCCGCGGATGCCGAGCACCAATACCCATGCAACCCGCCCTCCTACAAAGAGAGCATGCGCAATCAAACAAAACAAGGGTCGCCGAACAGTATGCTCAATACCCGCAACGCGCGGCCAACAAGACCATCATACTTCGGCTGCGACTCGCTTTCGTACGCTATCGAGAAGCGAGGCGCGCAGGAGATACGCCCGATGCGCCGCCGGATCGGCGGCCATCGCGGCGAGTTGTTCGAAATTTCGCGCGCGCGCCGCGGGGTCCTTTTCTTCCATGCGTTTCTTGTTGGCGATGGTCTGCTGCTGCACAAACTCGATGTTCAGCGGCCGGCGGTGCTTGTCATAGAGATCGAGCGTCTCGGCCGGCGCTTCGCCGCGGATGACCCGGCCCAGGAGACCGCTCAGTTCGACCGCGTCGTGGATGCCGAAATTAAGTCCGAGGCCGCCGAGCGGATTGTTGACGTGTGCGGCGTCGCCCGCGAGAAACACCCGGCCCCGGCGAAAGGATGCCGCCACGCGCTGGTGCACATTGTACAGATTGCGGTGCACGACGTCGTAGCGGTTCGGCTTGGGAATGAATTTCTGCAAACGGCGCTCGACCGCCTCGTCGTCGAATAATTCGGCCTCGGTCTGCTCCAGCCGGGTCGTTGACAGCACCCGCCACAGGCCTTTGCCGTCGTCGCCCGACACCTTGAACAGCGCGCACCAATCCTCCGGATCCGACAGATAATTGCGCGTGCAGCCGGGAAAACGGGTGCCAATGTCGAACGGCGTGGTGAGAATGAGAAAGCGCTCCGGGTGGGTGTAGCCTTCGAATTCGATGCCGAGCGTCTTGCGCACGGTCGAACGGCCGCCATCGGCGCCAATCAGATAGCAACCTTTGACCGTATGGGTCCCCTCCTCTGTCTCGACTGTAATCGCGACGCCATCGCTCGATTGCGACAGCCCGACGACGCGCGCGGAGAATTCGACCTTGGCATGGGGAAAAGCTGCGAGCCGTTCGATCGCGAGCTTGGCAAGCTTGTGCTGCTCGCACTGGACGGCGAACGGATAACGCGTATCGTTTTTGAGAATGCCGAAATCGAATTCGGCGACGAGCTTGCCGGTCGTGCGGTCCCAGTTCCGAAACAGGGGCTCGACCAGGCCGCGGCGGATCACCTCATCGACCAGGCCGAGCTCTTCCAGCATTTCGAGCGTGGCTGCGTGCGTGGTCGCGGCGCGGGGCGATTCGTTGACCTTGGTGTCGGCCTCGAACACGCGCACCGCCAGCCCCTGACGAGCCAGCGCCAGCGCGGTGATGACGCCGACCGGCCCGCCGCCGGCGATGAGGATCGGTAGCTTCGATGATGACGGCATTGCACTGTTCTGAAAGTCACGCAACGGCAAGTCAATACCTGCCGTTCAGGATTTAATTGCCATGCTGGCGCGTTCACGCAGCCGGAAAAATTGCCTGCGACTGCCTGTGTAGTCATTTTCATGTACGCAATTTGACGGTCATGATTTCGTCGACAATCTCAAGTACTCATGCCGCGCGTCTGCACACTTGCGGCGGCGCCAGGCGGCCTCGGCAGAAAACGGGTCGCACCAAAAAGAGCGAAAGGGGAGGATCGCCCTAAACCTCTTTTTGGAGAAGCCGGATGTCGCATACTCTTCACGGCGAAAATGTCGCCGCATTTACCCAAGGTCGAGCGTTTTCCGGCCATGTGCTGTTCGCGCGCCTTACCGATACGCTACGAACCTGGCGGCGACGGCAACGCGAACGCCAGGAACTGCTCTACTATCTGGCAACGGATCATCGCGCCGTGATGGACCTCGGCACTGACTTCGCGAGCGCACGCGAATGGGCCGACCGGCCGTTCTGGCAAGGTTGAGAGCTGGCAGGTTTAAGATATGGCGCACGGAGCTGCGAGATTGAGCGCCGCAGCTAGATCGTCAGCGAAAACGTCTGCATCAAACCGCGGCGGCCCGCGGGCGTGATCGTCAGCGCGCGGCTGTCGCGCCGCCGCTCGATCCATTTCAGATCGAAACAACGATTGGCCAGCGCCGCACCGACGGCGCCGCCGATATGCGGCCGCCGTTCAGTCCAATCAAGACACGGGCGGCAGAACACCCGGCGCCGCTCGTGCGCCGCCGCCAGGTCGACGCCAAGCCCGGACAAAAACTCCGCGCCGGGCGCAGTCACTTCGCCGCCCTCATCGCCGAGAACGAGCAGACCGCGTTCCGTCATGCTGTCGGCGAGGCCGACACCAAGCACGCCGGCAAGATGATCGTAACAGGTGCGCGCGTGGCGCAGTTGCTCGTCGAATTTCGACTTCGGCTGAAAGCGCGGCGGCCCTTCCAGCGCGACATTCATGATGCTTTCGAGCATCTGCCCGATATGCGGTCCCGCCAGCCGGTAATAGCGGTGGCGGCCCTGCTTCATTGGCAGGATCAGGCGCGCCGTAGCCAGCTTGCCGAGATGCCCGCTGGTCGTCTGCGGCGACACACCGGCCGCAAAGGCGAGCTCGGTCGCGGTCAGCGCGCGGCCGTTAAGCAGCGCGCAGAGAATGTTGGCGCGAGCCGGATCTCCGACCAGCGCGGCGACTTCTGCGATTTGCGGTGCGCTCGACATGTCGCTTTATATGCGTGGAACCACCGGCGATTGCCAGCCACAATGCTTCGGCCGCGACCGAAGCATACGTCACTAAAACAACGAGGCTTGGCCGTCCGGTTCTTTCGCAACTTTGCGCGGAGCTTTCTTGGCGGGCGGTGCGGCGGCCGGTGGCACGTGCGCGGATTGCTGTAGCGGCGCAATGAGCTCTTCAGAGTCATTTGCAACGCGATTGACCGCCGGCGAAATCTCGTAAGCTTCGAGCAGATCGTCACGCGACGGCACCAGCAGCGCGGACGCGGTCTGTGCGTCGACGTGCGCGCTGTCGAGCCACATGTCGAAAGTATCGGGCCGCAGGATCACCGGCATGCGCGAGTGGATCGCAGAGAGCGTACGATTGGCGTCCGTTGTGACGATCGCGGCCGTGTCCAGTTCCTCACCGTTCGGCCCGGTCCAGGTCTCCCACAGCCCCGCAAAGGCGAACGGCGCGCCGGAGTTTAGCAGGCGGATGAAATACGGCTGCTTGCGTCCGCCGAGATCCTTCCATTCGTAGAAGCCGTCGGCCGGAATGAGGCAGCGGCGGCGGCGCATCGCATTGCGAAACGCGGGCTTGTCGATGACCGACTCAGAGCGCGCGTTGATCAGGAGCGAAAAGCCCTTGGGGTCTTTGACCCAGGACGGGATAAGGCCCCAGCGCATCAGCACGAACTGGCGCTTGCCCTCATGCAACCGCACGATCGGGATCGGCTGCGTCGGCGCCACGTTATAGCGAGCCGGAAAATTTGGCTGCTCCGGATAGCCGAACATCGCCCGGATCACCGCCGGGGACGAAATGATGACATAGCGTCCGCACATGGTCTAATACGCTCGAAATAGGGCGGTCAGGCTTCGCCGCAAGGTATCGCGTGCGCGCCACCCTTGTTACTGACTTTTCCACGCCAATGCAGCAGCCTCCCTCGATGAGCAATGAATCCTCACGGGTCTATCCAACCCGGCCCTATCTGGCGGTCAGCGCCGCCATATTCCGCGGCGACCGCATCCTGATCGTGCGCCGCGCGCGGCCGCCGGCGCATGGCATCTACACGCTGCCCGGCGGCGGCGTCGAACTGGGCGAAACCTTGGAGGAAGCAGTGATCCGGGAGGTGCGCGAGGAGACCGCGCTTGAGATCGCGCCGGTGGCGCTTGCCGGCTATCGCCAGGCTATTGCCCGCGACGCCAAAGGCGCGATCGAGCGGCATTTCGTCATTTTACCGTTCGCGGCACGCTGGATTTCGGGCGAAGTCGCGCTGAATGAGGAACTCGCCGAGGCGCACTGGCTCCTGCCCGCCGAGATTGACGGGTTGACGACCACCGAGGGGCTGGCGCAGATCGTCAACGCCGCCGCGGAACGGATCGCGGCCTCAAGCTGAGCAACGCCAAGCCAACGCCTCGATGATGCCTCGTTCGCTGACGCGCATTCCGATCGCCGCTGTGCTTGCACTTGGCTTGTGCGGGGGGCCGGCCGCCGCCCAGTTCTTTCAAAGTCCGTTCGGCTTCGGACAGGAGCAGCAGCCGGCCCGGCCCCGGCCACCGGGCCCGCCACGCGCGCCCAAGGCCGCGCCCCAGCCCGACGCGCCACCCGTCGAGGTCACCACGCCCTATGACCCGGACTTGCAGCGGCTCGCCGAAATTCTCGGCGCGCTGCATTTTCTGCGCAATATCTGCGGCTTCGACGAAGGCCAGAAATGGCGCGACGAAGCGCAATCGCTGATCAACGCCGAAGCACCAAGCGGAAAGCGGCACGACCAGATGGTGCAAAGCTTCAACCGGGGTTATCTCGGCTTCCGGCAAAGTTACCGCACCTGCACCCCCGCGGCCCGCATCGTTATCCGCCGCTATCTGGAGGAAGGCTCCCAGATCGCCCGCGATGTCACCGCGCGCTACGCCAACTGACAGCCGATGATGGCTTTACGTGCGCCCGGACATTAACCCTGCCTAAAGGTTCGGGGTTAGCGGCGGTATTCCCGTGCTAAACCTGCCTCTGGGTAGGGACGCCGCCGGGGTGCGGCAATCAAATTGACAGCGATGAGGATGGCGACAAATTTTTGGCCGGCTCACGAACCGGTGGCCGAGCACGAGCAGAAGCGCATGGCGCTTGGGTATCTTCAGGATGCCTGGGCGGAAGCGCAGCACGACGGCATCGAGGGCGACTGCCTGGCGCAAACCGCGCTTTTTCTGGCGCTGGCCGAGTTGATCTCGACCTACGGCGAGGAGCCTGCCGCGCTCTATGCGGAGAAACTCAGCGCCCGAATCCGCAACGGCGAGTTTTCCGTCGAGATATTGCGGCAATAACGTCGGCCGCGTTTTTGATGACGCACTTCGGAAAAGCGTGATCTTTTCCGAAATCCGCCAACCTTTTTTTCCGATCACGCTGAAGCGCGCTTGGGACTGACGCGCGCAATCCATAAAGCTCGCGCGGCGCCGCTTCGATGTCGGCGGGATGGCGGCGCTATGACCGCCTTCCTCGGGGTTTCATTGCCACACCCCACGCGCACGGATTCGCCCTTGAGACGAATCCGGGCGTGCCTTACGTTCCAGTGTTGGAAAGCACCGATCCGATGAAAGCTGCCGTTCTTCCCGATCGCGGCGTCGTCAAAATTGTCGGCGATAGCGCGCGAACCTTTCTGCATGGACTTGTCACCGCCGACCTCCTTCACCTGAAGGACGGCGAGGCGCGCTACTGCGCCCTGCTGACACCGCAGGGCAAGATCATAGCCGACTTTCTGGCGACCGAAGCGCCGGCCAAAGACGGCGGCGGATTTTTTCTCGACGCGCCGCGCGCGCTGATCCCGGCGCTGGTGGAAAAACTCAATCTCTACAAGCTGCGCGCCAAAGTGATCGTTGAGGATTTGTCCGAAATCCTCGGTGTACTGGCCGTGTGGAACGGCGCTGCCCCGCCCTCCCCTCCAATGCCGGACGCAAAAGATGCAATCGGTCTCTGCTTTTTCGATCCTCGCCTGCCGGCGCTGGGCCTTCGTGTGATGCTACCGCCGCATCTCGCCGCGAGTGCGGCCGCCGAACTCGGCGCGACGCTGGCCGATGCAAGCGACTATGAGGCGCACCGGATCGCGCTCGGCGTTCCCAGCGGCGGGGTCGACTTCGCTTATGGCGACGCGTTTCCGCACGAAGCCGACATGGATCAGTTCGCCGGCGTCGATTTCGCCAAGGGCTGTTATGTCGGGCAGGAGGTGGTGTCGCGCATGGAACACCGCGGCACCGCGCGTACCCGCGCCGTGCCGCTGCGGTTTGACGGCGCGGCACCGCAGCCTGGCGCGGCTGTTGTCGCCGGCGAGCGCCAGCTTGGCCATATGGGCTCCGCCGCTGCCGGACACGCGATCGCGCTGTTGCGGCTCGATCGCGTCGCCGATGCACTCGCGCACGGCGAGGCAATCACGGCAGACGGAACACCGGTGCGCCTCGTCAAGCCCGACTGGGCGCGGTTTTTGTTCCCCGGCGAAAGCAAGGCCGCAGAATGACCATGACCGCCGCGGCGAACGATCTGGTCCGCTGTCCCTGGCCGAAGGACGACGCGCTCTACATCGCCTACCACGACCGGGAATGGGGCGTGCCGGAATACGACGACCGCGCGCTCTACGAAAAGCTCGTGCTTGACGGTTTCCAGGCCGGACTGTCGTGGATCACCATTCTGCGCAAGCGCGAAAATTTCCGCCGCGCGTTCGACGGCTTCGTGCCGGAGAAAATCGCCCGCTACCGGCCCGCCAAGGTCGAGCGGCTCATGCAAGACGCCGGCATCGTGCGCAACCGCGCCAAGATCGAAGGCACGGTGCTCTCGGCGCGCGCCTGGCTCGACATCATGGAAAACGGTCCGGGCTTTTCCAAACTGTTATGGGGCTTCCTCGACGGCAAGCCGAAGGTCAATCACTACAAATCCACGCGGCAGGTGCCTGCTGAAACTGCGATCTCGCGCGCCATGTCGAAAGAACTGGGGCAGCGCGGCTTCAAGTTCTGCGGCCCGACAATCGTCTATGCGTTCATGCAGGCGACCGGCATGGTCAACGACCATCTGATCACCTGCCATCGGCACGCCGAGGTGCAGAAGCCGGGGCGGTGATCACTCCGCCTTGATACCGGCGAACTGCACCACCTTCGCCCACTTGGCCGTATCGGCGGCGATGAGCTTGCCGAACTCCTCCGGCGTGTCGGACGCCGCCGTGTTGCCCATGTGATCGAGCGCGGTTTTGTAATCCGGATCGGCGACGACGGCGTTGATCGCCGTGTTCAACTTGGCGACGATCTCGGACGGCGTGTTCTTGGGCGCGACGATGCCGTTCCAGACATACGCGTCATAGCCCGGCAGGAAGTCGCCGATCAGCGGCACGCCAGGCAGCGCATCGGTCTTTGAGCTGACGGCAAGCGCGCGCAGCTTGCCGGCGCGGATGAGCGCGATTGAAGCCGCGACATTGTCGAACATGACCTGCTCGCGCCCGGCGATCACGTCGGTGAAGGCCGGCGGCGAGCCGCGATACGGCACGTGCAGCATCTTGATGCCGGCCATCATCTGAAACAATTCGCCGGCCACGTGCGTGGCGCCCCCCGTTCCAGCCGACGCCATGTTGAGCGTGCCGGGATGCGCCTTGGCATAGGCGATGAATTCGGGGACCGTTTTGGCGGGGAACGACGCGCTCACCTCCATCACCAGCGGACTGCGGCTGATGAGCGCGACCGGCGTCACGTCGCGGGCGAAGCTGAAATCGAGATCCTTGTAGATCGCGGCATTGATCGCATTGGAGATGCCGGCGAGAAACAGCGTGTAGCCATCGGGTGCCGCGTGCACCACGGCGTCGGCGGCGACGTTGCTGGCGGCACCGGGACGATCCTCGACAATGACAGGCTGGCCGAGCCGTTCGGACAGCTTTTGCGCCAGGAGCCGCGCCAGGATGTCGCTCACCCCGCCGGCGCTATAGCCGACCAGAATGCGCACCGGACGCGCCGGATATTCGAGCGCCAAAGCCGCCCGCGGCAGGGCTGGCATGGCGAGCGCACCAGCGGCGAGATGCAGAAAACGGCGGCGAAGCAACATGGCTAGTCCCTTACGATTCCGGCGAGTTTGTCCCGGCAGCGTGGAATCGCGTAATACCGCAATCGAAACAACTACGCGAATAGCGAACGTGCCGCCTGCCGCAACCAAACCGCCGCTCGACCGCGCCTGGCAGCGCATGCTGTCGGGGCGCCGGCTCGACCTGCTCGATCCATCCGCGCTCGACATCGAGATCGAGGACATCGCCCATGGCCTCGCCCGCGTGGCGCGCTGGAACGGGCAAACCTCGGGCGCGCACATTTACTCGGTGGCGCAACATTGTTGCCTCGTCGAAGTGCTGGCGCGCGAAAAGTCGCCGCGGCTGAGCCGCGCTGGCCGGCTCGCGGTTTTGCTGCACGATGCGCCCGAATACGTGATCGGCGACATGATCTCGCCGTTCAAGGTGGTGATCGGCGACAGCTACAAGGCGGTCGAGCGGCGGCTGTTGGCGGCGATCCATCGCCGCTTCGGTCTGCCGGCGCAATCGTCGCCCGAGCTTGAGCGCCTGATCAAGACGGCCGATCTGCAGTCCGCCTTTCTGGAAGCGACGCGACTCGCCGGCTTTTCTGTCGCCGAAGCGCGGCGTTTCTTCGGCCGCCCGCCCCGCATCGCACCGTCGATGGAGCGCGATTATCTGAAACCCTGGCCGGCCGAGACCGCGCAGGCGCGATATCTGGAGCGCTTCAGCAAGCTCGCAGGAGAATGAACACCATATTTTGCCGCTATTCGCCCGATAGGCTGAATTCCGCTAAGGTCGCGATTGGATTGTTTGGGCACATTGCTAATGCGGGGCGGCAATGTTGGACGGGATTGTTATTCTTGTTTTGATTGCACTGGCGTTTCCGGTCATCGCGGTTGTGGCGCTTGTTCAGGCGTCGTCACTCGGCGGGATCGTTCGCCGTATGGAAGGCCGGGTCAATGCGCTGGAGCGCGCGATCGCGGCCTCCGGCACAAGGGCCGCAGCAACTCCGCCACCGGCAGCGCCCGCGCCTATCCCTGCGCCGCCACCACAGTCGCCGCCGGCACCCGCCCAGACTGAGCCCGCCGTTCCGCCCCCTGTGCCGCCGGCTGCACCGGCGACCATCGCCGCCCCGAGCGCGCCGCCGCGCACGCCATCATCGCCGCCGCCGTCCATCAGCTTTGAGGAACGCTTCGGCACCCGCTGGGTGGTCTGGGTTGGCGGCGTGGCGCTCGCCCTCGGCGGCATCTTTCTGGTGCGCTACACGATTCAGGAAGGCCTGATCGGCCCGGGCGTGCGCATCATGCTCGGCGCGTTGCTGGCACTCGTTCTGGTCGCGGCCGGCGAGTGGACGCGGCGCAAGGAAAATCTGTCCGGGCTGCCGGGTCTGCCTACCGCGCATATCCCAGGCATTCTCACCGCTGCCGGTACCACGGTCGCTTACGCCACGGTCTACGCGGCCTACGGGCTCTACAACTTCCTGCCGCCCGGCGCGGCGTTCATTCTAATGGGCATCGTGGCGCTGCTGACGCTCACAGCGGCCCTGCTGCATGGCCCGGCGCTCGCCGGCCTCGGCGTCATCGGCGCCTATGTGGCGCCGCTGCTTGTGAGCTCCACGCAGCCGGATTACTGGGCGCTCTATATCTACGTCGCCGTCGTCACGGCGGCATCGTTCGCGCTGGCGAGGTTGCGGCTGTGGCGATGGCTGGCGCTCGCCGCGATCGTGCTGAGCGCCGCCTGGACACTGCCCGGCATGACACCCGGCGCGGTCACCGCGATCGGTGCTCATGCGTTCAACACACTCGCCGGCTTTGCGCTGGCCGCCGTCTTTCTGGTGTGCGGCTTGCTGTACGGCCCGGACGCCAAGCCGGGCGAACTCGACCGTGTGTCCGTATTCGCACTCTCGGTTTATCTGCTCGCGGCGGCGCTGCTCGTGCTGGCGAGCCGGCATGATGCGGCCGCGCTGACCGTTTTCGTCGTTCTCACGATCGCGACGGTCGCCATCGCCTGGCGCGCGGAAGCGGCGAGCGGCGCGGTGCCGGTGGCTGCCGTGCTGGCCATGGCGGTGATGGCGCATTGGGCGGTGCAGGAAAATCTCAACTTCTTGAAATGGCCGGCGGGTCCGGCCGCGCCTGCGATCGCCGAGCCGCAGCGATACGACTATGGCTCGCACCTGACGCTCGCCGCCGCATGGGCAGCGTTGTTCGGACTGGCGGGATTCTGGGCGCAAGGCCGCTCGATCCGCGCGCTTGTGCCGATGGTCTGGAGCGCGACGAGCGTGTTCGCGCCGCTCGCCATGCTGATCGCGCTCTACTATCGCATCGCCAACCTTGATCGCTCGCTGCCGTTCGCCGGCCTGGCGCTGCTCCTCGCCACGATCTTCGCGCTCGCCACCGAGACGCTGCTGCGGCGGGACAAACGGCCCGGCATCGCCGCAGCGAGCGCGATCTATGCCACCGGCGCCCTTGCCGCGCTGGCGCTGGCGCTGACCTTCGCGCTGGAAAAGGGCTGGCTCACCGTTGCGCTTGCCTTGATGGCGCCTGGCGCCGCGTGGGTTTCTGAAAAGCGGCCGCTGCCGTGGCTGCGCTCGCTCGCCGCCATCATGGCTGCGCTGGTGACGGCGCGCGTCGGCTGGGAGCCACGCATTGTCGGCGACGCGCTCGGTTCTGCGCCGATCTTCAACTGGCTGCTCTACGGCTATGGCGTTCCCGCCGCGTCATTCTGGCTGGCGGGCTATCTGTTACGCCGCCGGCATGACGACTTGCCGGCGCGTATTGTCGATGCCGCCGCCATTCTGTTCACGGTTCTGCTGGTAGTGCTCGAAATCCGTCATTACGTCACCGCCGGCCACATCTACCAGACATCGGCCGGGCTCACCGAAATCGCGCTCTACGTCAATGCCGGCCTGGCGATGACGATCGGCCTCGAACACGTGCGCCGGCGCACCGGCAGCATCGTCCATAATGCGGGCGCCTGCACCGTCGCCGCGCTGACGCTGATCGCCATCGTCGTGGATTTCGTGTACGTGGCCGACCCAGATCTGGCGAGCCATCCGGTCGGCCCCGCCTTCATCAATTTGATCCTGCTCGGCTACGGCATCCCGGCGGTGCTGGCGATCACTCTTGCGCTGATCGCTCGAACGACGCGACCCCTGCCCTATCGCGTCGCCGCCGCCGTCACCGCGATGACGCTCGCGCTGTTCTATCTGACGCTCGAAGTCCGCCGGCTGTTTCACGGCCCGATCCTGGCCGGCTCGACCGGCGACGCCGAGCAATACATGTATTCGACGGTATGGCTCGCGTTCGGGATCGTGGTCCTCGCCGTCGGCTTTTTCCTGCGCTCGCAGCCGGCGCGGCTGTTGGCGCTCGGCGTGATCGCCTTGACCATCGCCAAGGTGTTTATCGTCGACACCGCCAGCATCAGCGGCATTTTCCGCGCGCTGTCGGTCATCGGCCTCGGCGTCGTGTTGCTCGGCATCGGCTGGCTCTACCAGCGCCTGCTTTATCCGCGCGTGCCGGTCCCTCCGCCGGCTCCCAGTTCGTAACCGTCTTACCCCTGGCACGCGCCATACCCATATGAGCGACTCGCGGTCAATCACTGTTTGATTCGATGATTCACGTTTGTCCCTTGGCGCTCCTGCACGACACGGTCGAGGAAACCGGCGCACGACATGTGGTGTCGCTGCTCGACGATCAGTTCCGCATCGAACGGCCGCAAGGCGTCGCACCGGAAAATCATCTCTGGCTGCGGCTGCACGACATCAGTTCGCCGCTCGACGGCTATGTGCTGCCGGACGAGGCGCACGTCACCGAGCTTTTGGAGTTCGTGCGCGGCTGGGATCGCCGCGCGCCGCTGGTGGTGCACTGCTTCGCCGGCATCAGCCGCTCGACGGCGAGCGCCTATGCCAGCGTCTGCGCGCTCAATCCGCATCGCGACGAGGCCGGCATCGCCCGCGCGTTGCGCCGCGCCTCGCCGACCGCGACGCCGAATATTCGCATCGTGGCGCTTGCCGACCGGCTGCTCGGCCGCAATGGCCGCATGACCGCGGCGGTCGAATCCATCGGCCGCGGCTTGACCGCGGCGGCGGGCACACCGTTTCGGCTCGATCTGGAATGATGCGCTGTCGCTAGGACGCTACGGCGTCGGCCGCACGGTTGCGAGCGCCGTGGCCGGCGCATTGACCGTAGCCGGAGCGCGCGCCGGCTCGCGTTTGGTCAGAGCGGCACGCGGGTTGCGCTGATAGAAATCGCAATAGGCAAAGCCGAGACCGGAGAGTGAGCCGCGGAAGCTGCGATAGGTGGTCCGCTGCACCCGGAAGCACGGCTCGATCGGCAGGCCGGCCAGATGCGCGCATACCGATGTCGCCGTGACCTTGATGGTGCCCGGCGGCAGGTTGGCAAAGCGCACGGTGGGGCTGCCCGACGGCCGGATCGTGCCGATGACCGATCCATCGCGGGAAATACGTCCGACGCCGGTCGTGCCATCGAAGCAGTTATAGGCGAACAGCTTGCCGGCGATGAAGGCGCGCGCCTGGTCCGGCGTCAAATCCTCGGCGAAAGCCGAACTCACACCGAGCGCACATACACACGCAACGACTACGCGGAGCAGCATCTGCAATCCCCCTACGGACGCGAGCTCGACATTAACGAAATTTCTTAACCGTCCCCTTACCATAGCGCCCTGCATGATCCTGCGAGTTCGTAGCCGAATTATGGACGCCTTTTACCGAATTTTCACCACGATCCGGCCCCGCACCTGACCCTCGACGATGCGCCGGCCGGCCTCAATGACGCCGTCCAGGCCGATTTCCGTGGTCATCGCCGCGATTTTGCCCCGATCGAGATCGGTTTCGAGCCGCTGCCACGCCTGTTGCCGCAATGGCAGCGGGCACATGACCGAATCAATTCCGACGAGCGATATCCCACGCAAAATGAACGGCGCGACTGTGGCGGGCAAGTCCATGCCGCCCGCGAGCCCACAGGCAGCGACGGTTCCGCCGTACCGTATCATCGAGAGCACATTGGCAAGCGTCGCCGAGCCCACGGCGTCGATGCCGCCGGCCCAGCGTTCGCGGGCGAGCGGCCGCGGCGGACCGGAGAGTTCCTTGCGCTCGATGATCTCGGTGGCGCCCAGCCCCTTGAGATACTCCCCTTCGGCGGGCCGGCCGGTCGAAGCCGTCACGGCGTAACCGAGCTTGGCAAGGAGCGCGACGGCGACCGAGCCGACCCCGCCGGCCGCACCGGTCACGATCACCGGCCCGCGCTGTGGCGTGAGCCCCGCACGCTCCAGCGCCATGACCGAGAGCATGGCGGTATAACCCGCCGTGCCGATCGCCATCGCGTCGCGCGCGCTCATGCTTGGCGGCAACCGCACCAGCCAATCGCCCTTGACGCGCGCCTTCGCCGCGTAGGCGCCGAGATGCGTCTCGCCGAGGCCCCAGCCGTTGAGGATGACCTTGTCGCCGGCCTTCCAGGCCGGATGGGACGAAGACTCGACGGTGCCGGCAAAATCGACGCCGGCGATCATCGGGAAGCGGCGCACCACCGGCGCCTTGCCGGTGACCGCGAGTCCGTCCTTGTAGTTCACCGTCGACCATTCCACCGCGACGGTGACGTCGCCGTCCATCAGATCCTTGTCGTCGAAATCGGTGAGCCGCACCGTCTGGCCGCTCTCGGCCTTGTCGATGACGATCGCTTTGAATGTCGCCACGTCCCCTCCACTTCACGCCGGGACGGCGGCAATCCGCGGCACCGGCTTTTCCACGATCGGCACGTTGATGAGCGCCGACAAAACTCCGAACAGGATGGCGAGCCACCACACCGGAGTATACGAGCCGTACCGGTCGAACACGAGCCCGCCAAGCCAGACGCCGAGGAAGCCGCCGATCTGATGGCTGAAGAAGGCGAAGCCGGCGAGCGTCGCCAGCCAGCGCGTGCCGAATATGACGGCGATGATGCCGCTGGTCGCCGGCACTGTCGACAGCCACATCAGCCCCATGACGGCGCCGAACACAATGCAGGTGAACGGCGTCGTCGGAAATGAAATGAACGCAAGGATCGCAGCGGCACGGGTCGTATAGATGAATGAAAGCAAATAGCGCTTCGGCATGCGATTGCCGAGCCAGCCGCACATCAGACAGCCAATGATGTTGAACAGTCCGATCGTCGCCAGAGTCCAGCCGCCGACTTCGACCGTAAGCCCGCGGTCGACCAGATACGATGGCAGATGCACCGTGATGAAAGCGAGCTGAAAGCCGCAGGTGAAATAGCCCAGCACCAGCAGCACATAGGAGCGATTGGAGAAGGCTTCGCTGATCGCGTGCGTGAAGGATTGAGGCGCAGCCTCTTTGATGGCGGCAGCCTTTGGAGTGGTCAACGCCAGCGACAGCGGAAGAATCGCCAGCATGCTCACCGAAAAGATCGTGAGTGCGTCCCGCCAACCGAACCTGTCCATCAGCAGCACGGCGACCGGCGAGTACAGGAACTGTCCAAACGAGCCCGCCGCCGTTCCAATGCCGAACGCGAATGAACGCCATTCCGCCGGCAGGAGCTTTCCGAAAGCCGCCAACACCAGCGTGAAGGAGCAACCGGCAAGACCAAAACCGACGAGCGCACCGGCGGATACGTCAAGGAGCGGCGCGGTCGTGGCGTGGGCCATGAGCGCCAGACCCGCGGCGTACATCAGCGCGCCGGCGCAGAGCACACGAACCGTGCCGAAGCGGTCACCGACGAGCCCGGCAAGCGGCTGGGCGATCCCCCACAGCAGATTTTGCAGGGCCAGCGCGAAGGCGAAGACGTCACGGCCCCAGTGGTTGGCGCTCGACAGGGGCGTGAGAAAAAAGCCAAGCGTCGAGCGCGGACCGAATGACATCATGCCGATCAGACAGCCGAAGCCGACAATCAGCACTGGCGTACGCCAAGTAGCCGCCACGGTGTCGACCGCGGCACGCGGTGCGGAATTAAGCCGATGATTGATGATGGTCATAGTCGCCCGGCAGCAAGATCAGCGAGCGGGGTAGCATAATGACCGCCGGTCGCCCAAACCAAAATAAGCCCTGCGTCGGGGCCCCGGCGCATGGCTGGTCCGGCCGCTGGCGCATGGGTTTCCGCAATGCTATCGAAATTACGCGGTTTTGTGCGATCGCAAGCAGTTCTTGCAGCACCGTCAAACCCTCATATGTGGAAATACGTCATGTTGCTTTTTGATCCGTCACTATTGCGGTCCGATGCCTTTGTCTCGCCGCTCGAAATCGAAGCGGCAGTGACTCGCGCGCTCGAAGAGGATCTGGGCCGTGCCGGCGACATCACCTCGATCGCGACGGTGCCGCCCGATACCCGCGGCCGTGCCATCGTGGTGGCGCGCAAGCCGGGCGTCGTCTCCGGCCTGCCGCTGGTCGAGGCGTCGTTCCGGCGGCTGTCGCCTGCAATCAAAATCACGGCGAGTGCGCGCGACGGCGAGACCATCGCCGCCAAAGCCAAGCTGATGACCATCGAGGGCGACGCGCGCGCCATTCTCAGCGCCGAGCGCACCGCGCTCAATTTCATCGGCCACCTGTCGGGCATCGCCTCAGCGACTTCGGAATTCGTCAAGCGCATCGCCCACACCAAGGCGCGCGTCATCTGCACGCGCAAGACCACGCCCGGACTGCGGGCCCTTGAAAAATACGCCATCCGCTGCGGCGGCGGTTTCAATCATCGCTTCGGCCTCGATGACGCGATGCTGATCAAGGACAATCACATCGCGGTCGCGGGTGGCATCGCGGCCGTGCTCAAGCGCGCCCGGGAATCCGCCGGCCACCTGGTCAAGATCGAGATCGAAGTTGATTCTCTCTCTCAGCTTGAAGAAGTGCTCGCCACCGGTCGCGCCGACGTGGTGCTGATCGACAATTTCGATCCGCCAACGATGCGTCGCGCCGTCGAAATGGTGGCGGGCCGCCTTGTCATCGAGGCCTCGGGCGGCATCACGCTCGCCTCCGCCGCCGCGATCGCCGAAACCGGCGTCGACTATCTGTCGTCGGGATCGCTGACGCACTCGGTGCAGAGTCTCGACATCGGACTCGATATCGAGATGTGAGCGTGTCATTCCGGAAGCCGCGCAGCGGCTGTCCGGAATCCATAGTCACGGTTCGCGCAGAACTTTCATGGACTGTGATTATGGATTCCGGGCTCGCCGCTTCGCGGCACCCCGGAATGACGACCTACGAGGTCGGCGCGGCCTTCTGATCGGCCTTCGAAGTATTCGGCGCCGGTCCCCAGACCGGCTCGTACTCGCCTTTGCCCCAGGCGCGCGGCCGATAGAACGTGTGCACGCCAAGTTTGTAGAGCTTGGTCATCTCGTGCACCCAGCTCGGGTGCACCCAGCTGGCGTGATAGTGCGTGGCGTGGCCGATATCGGAAAGCCAGATCTTGCCGTCAAGTTCATCCTTGGCGATGTGCTGGGCCTGCTCCCACATGTCGGGTTCTTCGATGCGGCTCAGATCCTTGTGCTCGCACGCGAAGGTGAACTGGCAGCCCAGATAGTGGCTGGCGTTCTGAAACACCACGCCGCAGACGTTGTTCGGATAGTAGCCGGAGAACACCCGGTTCATCACCACCTGCGCCACCGCCTGCTGGCCGCGCAGAGGTTCGCCGCGCGCTTCGAAATAGACCGCCTCGGTGAGACACTTTTCGGCTTTGTCGCGGGTCTTGCCGGTCAGTCCGAGACGCTGCGCCGGGCTTTTCGGGTTCGGCGGCTCGTTGGCAAGCGCCGCATCGGGGTCGGGCTGCTCCAGCGCCGCGAACTTGATGCCGGGATCGAGCGAAGGCGTCGCCAGCACCGGCTCGGCGCCCGGCGCCCAAGCCTCGAGCCCGCTGGGTGCATCGGTCATGCCGGCGCCGAAGTAAATCTGCGCACCGCGGCTTTGCTCACCATCATCCGCAAAGGCGAGCGAGCCCGTGGTCAAGAGCGACTCGCCTTCGAGCTGCCCTGAAGCGGGCACGCCCGCAGGGATTCCAGCATCGGCACTGTCAATCGCCGGCGATACGGTCGCCGCCACCGTTGCGGGCGGTGCACTGACCTCGGCCTTCTGATCGACCGGCGCTACTGCGGGCGCCTGCGCGTGCGGCTCGACCGGCGGCAGCACCGGAGCGACCGGCGCCGCAGGTGTCACGTGCGGGTGGATCGGCGCTGCTGCAGGCGGCGCGGAGATTGGCTGCAATTCCGGCAGCGCTGGCGGAGTTGCCGGAGCGGCCGCAGGGTGCGCGATCGGCAGGCGATCGCCCTTCCGCTCGCGATTGACCTTTGGGTAGTTGAATTCGGAAGTGCGCTGCATGCGCACCGGCTGGTCGAGCGGCCAAATCCTGGCCCGTCCCGCGCGCGGATCGAAATTGACCAATTCGATCGCCGGCGGCTGCGGGATTGCGGTGCCGATCGGGCGAATCCCATAGCTGAAAGTCGCAGGCTCGATGGTGCCGAACGGCGAGGCGAGCAAATGCCGGTGGGAATGCGGTGCGGGACCGGCGCGGTGCGAGACCAGCGCCGCGATGTCCTGATAACCGACCGAGGTCGGCATCAAGCCGATGCAAAACGCGCTCAGCCAGAAGCGGGACCTATAGGCCCCAAGCGCCAGAATACGCGACGCCATTGTGTCCTCACTCAACGCAACACACACGCTACGCCGCGGCGGTTAAGTCGCCGTGGCGCAAATGCGACAGGTATGGTTTTTGCCTAATTAACCTTGCGATCGCGTTAATGGGGCGATTCGATCGTCATTGCGAGCAAAGCGAAGCAATCCAGTGCAGCGGCGCCGTTCTGGATTGCTTCGTCGCGGAGCCTGTCATCGGGCCGACCATTTCGGGCCGGACCCGTTGGCTCCTCGCGATGACGAGAGTACGCGCGTCTGCATTCAACGAAATTTAAGAGCCGCTTAAGCGTCCCCGCCCGCGTCTTTGCCGAGCGCGGCCTGCGCGGCGGCAAGCCGCGCGATCGGCACGCGGAACGGCGAGCACGACACATAGTCGAGCGCGACTTCGTGGCAGAACGCCACCGAGGCGGGATCGCCGCCATGTTCGCCGCAGATGCCGAGCTTCAGGTTCTTGCGCACCTTGCGCCCGCGGTCGGCGGCAATACGCATCAGTTCGCCGACGCCCTCGCGGTCGATCGACACGAACGGATCGCCCGGCAGAATGCCTTTTTTCGTGTAAACGCCGAGGAAGCTCGCGGCATCGTCGCGGCTGATGCCGAAGGCGGTCTGCGTCAGATCGTTGGTGCCGAACGAGAAGAACTCGGCGGTCTCGGCGATCTCGCCGGCCTTCAGCGCCGCACGCGGCAACTCGATCATGGTGCCGACCTGGTATTTGACCGGGCTCTTCGTTTCGGCGGCGACCTGCTTGGCCACCGCGTCGATGCGCTCTTTCACCAGATCGAGCTCCGCCTTGGTGGCGATCAGCGGCACCATGATTTCCGGCACCACCGGCTTGCCAGTCTTTTTCGAGGCCTCCACGGCGGCCTCAAAGATGGCCCGCGCCTGCATCTCGGCGATTTCCGGATAGGCGATGGCGAGCCGGCAGCCGCGGAAGCCGAGCATCGGATTGAATTCGTGCAACTCCCTGGCGCGATCGGCGAGCGCCTTGGGATCGGCGCCCATCGCCTTCGCGACTTCGGCGATCTCTTCCTCGCCGTGCGGCAAAAATTCATGCAGCGGCGGATCGAGCAGACGGATAGTGACCGGCAGCGCGCCCATGATCTCGAACAGCTCGGAAAAATCCTTGCGCTGCATCGGCAACAGCTTGTCGAGCGCCGTGCGGCGTGCCGCCTCGTCGCCTGCGAGAATCATCTCGCGCACCGCACGGATACGATCCTCGTCGAAGAACATGTGCTCGGTGCGGCACAACCCGATGCCTTCGGCGCCGAATTTTACCGCGGCGCGCGCGTCGGCCGGCGTATCAGCGTTGGCGCGCACTTTCAGTTTGCGCACGGTGTCGGCCCACTGCATCAGCGTGGCGAATTCGCCGGCGAGCGCCGGCTGCATCATCGGCACCTGACCGGCCAGCACCTGGCCGGTCGAGCCGTCGATGGTGAGCATCTCGCCCTTCTTCAAGGTCGTGCCGCCAGCCGACATGGTCTGCGCGCGGTAATCGACGCGCAGGCTGCCGGCGCCGGATACGCACGGCTTGCCCATGCCGCGCGCCACCACGGCGGCATGCGAGGTCATGCCGCCGCGCGTGGTCAGAATGCCCTCGGCGGCGTGCATGCCATGAATGTCTTCGGGCGAAGTCTCGACCCGCACCAGAATAACTTTGTGGCCCTGGCTTTTGAGCAGCTCCGCCTCATCGGGCGAGAACACGATCTCGCCGCACGCGGCGCCGGGCGACGCCGGCAAGCCGGTCGCGATGATCTTGCGCTCGGCTTCCGGATCGATGGTCGGATGCAGGAGCTGATCGAGCGAACCCGGCTCGATACGCGTCACCGCTTCCTGCTTGGTGATCAGCTTTTCGCTGGCGAGTTCAACCGCAATGCGAAGCGCCGCCTTGGCGGTGCGCTTGCCGTTGCGCGTCTGCAACATCCACAGCTTGCCCTGCTCGACCGTGAATTCCATGTCCTGCATGTCGCGGTAGTGCTTTTCCAGCACGCCATGGATGCGTTTGAGCTCGGCGAAGGCTTCGGGCATCGCCTTCTCCATCGACGGCTTGTCGGAGCCCGCTTCGCGGCGCGCCTCCTCGGTGATTTCCTGCGGCGTGCGAATGCCGGCGACCACGTCCTCGCCCTGAGCGTTGATCAGAAACTCGCCGTACAGTTTCTTCTCGCCAGTCGACGGATTGCGCGTGAAGGCGACGCCGGTCGCCGACGTCTCGCCCATGTTGCCGAACACCATGGCCTGCACGTTGACTGCGGTGCCCCAGCTTTCCGGAATGTTGTGCAGGCGCCGATAGGTGATCGCGCGCTGGTTCATCCACGAGCCGAACACCGCGCCGATGGCGCCCCATAGCTGGTCGTGCGGATCCTGCGGGAACGGCTTGCCGGTTTCCTCTTCGACGCGCTCCTTGTAGCGGACGATGATCTCGGCCCAGTCGTCGGCGTTGAGATCGGTGTCGAGCGAATAACCGTGCCGGTCTTTGTGGTCGTCGAGGATTTCCTCGAAATGATGATGCTCGATGCCCAGCACCACGTCGGAATACATGGTGATGAAGCGCCGGTAGCTGTCCTGCGCGAAGCGGCGGTCGCCGGATTTTTCCGAAACCGCCTCGACCGTGACGTCGTTGAGGCCGAGGTTGAGCACCGTGTCCATCATACCCGGCATCGAGGCGCGCGCCCCCGACCGCACCGACACCAGCAGCGGGTTCTGCGCGTCGCCGAATTTCTTGCCAGTGATGCGACCGACCGCGGCCAGCGCTGCCTCGACCTGAGGCTTCAAGTCCTTCGGATAGTTTTTGTCGTGGGCGTAAAAATAGGTGCAGACCTCGGTGGTGATGGTGAAGCCGGGCGGCACCGGCAGGCCGAGATGCGCCATTTCGGCGAGCCCCGAGCCCTTGCCGCCGAGGAGGTTGCGCATTGATGCGCGCCCTTCGGCCTTGCCGCCGCCGAACGCATAGACCCATTGGCCTTTACGGGCAGTGGCTACGGCGGGCTTGGGCGCCACGGCCTTGGCCGGCCGCGGCTTGGCGGCGCGGCGGGCGATCTGTTGGCGAGTGGAATTCCTGACCGGGGATTTTTTCACCGGCTGACGCGAGTTTTTGGAGCGCGATTTAGCCATGTTGGTCCAGGTTTTGCGGCTCAGGCTCTTAAGACAATGAGCTTGAGACTAAGCGTGCAACCACGACAGCATTTGGGCGAACGACATGACGTGCGCGCCATGCGTGTCCATGCCGAAATGCACCCAGTGATGGGTCTGGTTGAGCCCAACCAGCCCGATAAAAATCAGATACAGCGCGACGATGTAATTGAGCAGCCGCGGGATGATGAGAATCAGGATCCCGGCCACGATGGCAACGAGCGGCGTGATCTGCGTAGCAGTGAGGACCATCGGATTTCCCTTAGGTTTGAATAGGATGCGTGCTGAGAGGGGGCGCAACAATCGTGGCGGGGACGTACCCATAACGCACAACCCGCCATTCGGTTTCTAGGCGACAACGAGCCGCCGATTCCAGTGCGCGGGGGAAAACTCGGACAACTCCCTCTTCCGGAGTGCGGGGAGAGGTATTTTCAGCCCTCGATCTTGGAAAAGTCGGCGACGGCGCGGGTGGCGGCGCGGATTTCGTTAAGGAGCTTGAGCCGGTTCTCGCGCAGCGCCTTGTCGTCAACGTTGACCGTCACCTTGTCGAAGAACGAGTCGACATAAGGGCCGCAGCTTCGCCATGGCGCGCATGGCGGCTGCAAAATCCTCCGCCAACGCGGCGCGTCCAGCCTCCGATTTCGCAGTGTCAATCGCGTGAGCCAGCGTCTTCTCTTCATCCTGCCTGTAAAGCTCAGCCTTGGGCGCACCGGTATAGTCGCGATTGTCCTTCTTCTCCTCAATGCGGATGATATTCGCCGCGCGCTTATAACCGGCAAGCAGATTCTTGCCGTCCTCGGTATCGAGAAGTCTTCCCAGAGCTTCAACGCGGCGCACGATCAGCAAAAGGTCGTCCTGGTCTCCAAGCGCGAATACTGCATCAACCAGATCATGGTGCGCGCCTTGCTCCCGGAGCTGCACCTTTAGGCGATCTGCGAAGAAGAAAAGAAGATCGGATTCGACTGGCGCGACGGTTTTTGGACCACCACCGGGTACAAAGCGGTCAGGATTCACAGCCAAAGCGCTTGTCAGCTGTCGGAAAAGCCGCTCGAGCAAAGATAGTAGCCGCAATCGAAGGTTATTAGCCAGGACAATGCGAATGACTCCCAGCGCAGCCCTTCGCAACGCGTAGGGATCCTTACTACCAGTCGGCCTCTCATTTACGGCCCAAAACCCAACTAGGGTATCGAGCTTGTCCGCTAGCGCGACCGCGACCGACACCGGATCGCTCGGCACCAGATCGTCCGGCCCCTTCGGCCTGTAATGATCCTCGCAAGCATGCGCGACGGCTTCGTCTTCGCCTTGCGCTTCGGCGTAGTATTTCCCCATCGTGCCTTGCAGTTCGGGGAATTCGCCGACCATTTCGGTGAGCAGATCGGCCTTGCACAGCCGTGCGGCACGCTTGGCCTTGTCCACGTCGGCGCCGACCAGCGGCGCCAGCTCGGCGGCCAATCGTTCAATTCTTTCAATGCGCTCGGCCTGGGTACCGAGCTTCTCGTGAAAGATGATGTCCTTGAACTTTGGCAGCCGGTCTTCAAGCTTGGTCTTTAAATCGGTGTCGTAGAAAAACTTCGCATCCGACAGCCGGGCGCGGATGACACGCTCGTTGCCGGCTGTGATGTCCTTGCCGCCGTCGGTGGCCTCCATGTTGGAGACCAGCAGGAACTTGTTCGTCAGCTTGGCGTGCGCCGCGTCGCGCAGCACGAAGCATTTCTGGTTGTTGCGGATGGTGGCGCGGATCACCTCCTCGGGGAGGTGCAGGAACTTCTCGTCGAACGACGCCCATCAGCACGACCGGCCATTCGACGAGGCCCGCGACTTCGGCCAGCAGCCCTTCGTCCTCGACCAGTTCGAGGCCCTGCGCGAAGGCAAGCTGCTTGGCCTCGGTGAGGATAATGTCGCGCCGTCGCTCTGCGTCGAGCACCACCTTGGCCTTGCCGAGCTTGTCCATGTAGTCGTCGAGCCGCCGCACCGTGAACGGCTGCGGCGCCATGAAACGATGACCGCGCGTCTCGTTGCCGGCGCTGATGCCACCGACTCTGAACGGCACAATGTCCGGATCCTCGGTCTCCGGCCCGAAGGTGGCGACGATGGAATGCAGCGGCCGCACCCAGCCGAGCGCGCCGGGCTCCTTCGACCGCGCACCCCAGCGCATCGATTTCGGCCACGGAAAATGCTCGATCACGTCGGGCAGGATTTCGCCGATGACGTCGAGCGCCGGCCGTCCGGCTTTCTCGATCACCGCAACGTAGAAATCGCCCTTCTTGTCGGGCTGCACCTTGGCATCGCCTATCGACCTGAGGCCTGAAGCCTTCAGGAATCCCGCGATCGCATTGTCGGGCGCGCCGACGCGCGGGCCCTTCTTCTCCTCGCGCACGTCGGGCTGGCGGGCCGGCACGCCGTGCACCGAAAGCGCCAACCGCCGCGGCGTCACGAACGCCTTGGCGCCGTCATAGACGAGGCCGGCCGCAACCAGCCGGTCGATGACGGCTTTGCGCAAATCCTCCGCCGCCCGCGCCTGCATCCGCGCCGGGATTTCCTCGGAGAACAGTTCGAGCAGAAGATCGGGCATGGTGGGACTGCCTAGCAAAAGGCACGACGCTCGCCCATACCGGCACCACCTGCCGGACAGGTGTCTAGTCGATTAAATCAGCCGTGTCATCGCGTCCTTGCCCACCATATATACCTGCAGTAGACGTGCAGGCAGGTGCTTTGACGCTTTCTTGCGCACGGCGTGCCCAGTCCCACGTTGAAGTCATGGATGGCTACGATGAACGCTGAGCATCTTCTGAATCGCATCAGTTCCGATCCGGCGATCTGCGGCGGGCGACCCTGCATCAAGGGCACGCGCATGCGTGTTGCCGACATTGTCGAGGCGCTCGCCAATGGCGCCAGCCAACAGCAGTTGCTGGCCGATTTTGACTATCTCACCGCAGAAGACATTGCCGCCGCCCTGCTCTATGCGGCGCGCGCCACCGAACACCGGGTCGTACACACCGCGTGACGATTCGCTTCCTCATCGATGCCCAGCTTCCACCTGCGCTCGCGTCGCGATTGGCGGCTCGCGGCTATTCGGCCGAACACGTAAATCGGATCGGCATGGGAGTAGCCAGCGACGAGGCTATCTGGAGACACGCGGTTCGCACCGGCGCCACGCTCGTCAGTAAGGACGAGGATTTCGCCGCACTAGGCGCTCGCGAGCCGAACGGGCCGCAGGTCGTCTGGCTTCGCGTCGGGAATATCAGCAACGATGCCTTATGGCGCGTCATTGATCCGCATTTGGATGAGATCATACAGGCGCTGAACGCAGGCGAAAGAGTCGTGGAGATCGTCTGACGTAAGGAATGGCTCTACCAGCCGCCGCCACCGCCGCCCCCTCCTCCGCCGCCGGAACCGCCGCCACCGCCGGAGAAGCCCGATGAGCCGGAAGACACCGGCATCGCCGCCGCGAACGCGCCGCTGACGCTGCCGACCGTCGAGGCCATGGCGCTATCGAAACTGCCGCTCGACCAGCTGCCGCCACCGCCATACCAGCCGGGCTGATAATGGCGCATCGGGTCGGCATCTTCGGGATGCGCGCGCCGCAGCGCCGCCTCGAAGGCATACGCCCACGGCTTTTCCACATCGAGCGCCACCGCGTAGGGCAACAGAGCCTCGAACCGATCGGTGGTGATCTCCGGCGCGGCGCTGTTGAGCCGATCGGACTCCGCCGTTTCGAGATAGAGCCGCAGACCGTCGAGCTGGTCCATCACCTTGCGGCCGAGTTCGGTCGGCGCCTTCATCAGATAGAGAAAAATGCCGTTGAGCGCCGCGAACGCCGTGATCAGGACGAATGAAAACGGATAGTTCTCCAGAAACGCTTCCAGGCGCGGCATGCTTCCGCTCAGGTTGCCCGGCAGCAGCGCATGAGCGGAACGTTGAAGGTAACGAGAGACCCAGATCGCCCCGAATCACAACGAAGAACACCAGCCGCAGCAGCATCGCGAGCTTGGGCCTTCGCCGATCAAGGTCCGCAGGATCGGCAGGATAAACATTCCGACGACGAAACCGCCGAGGCCGAAGAATGCCAGAATCTGGATATCAGTGTCCTGCAGGCCGCCAAAAATGACGACTGGCGGCGATCACTGCCGCCGTCATCATCACCCCGATCGACCATATAGCCGAGATTGCGGCGGAAAAAACGATTGCGGTTCACCGTCACGACGGCGCTGGTGAATTTGGTGGCGAGATCGGCCACCGTTACGGCGTGCGCACGGTCGATCACGATCGCTGCCGCCGGACACAGCGAGCTTGGTGACGATCGCACGCTCTTCCGCCGACAGCGGCGCGGCGCCATCAGATTTTTTTCCAGTGGCCTTGAGCGTCAGGCCACCGCCCGAACGATCAAGGCTGATCAGTCCACGCACGGCGAGCGATAGCGCCGCAGCCGTGAACGCGCGCCATTTTTCGCGCGTGAGGCCCCACTTGTGAATGTAGTTGGCGAGCGCCGGCGAGATGCCTTCCGGCGGATGGAACAGCGGAATGATGGTGCCGCCCTTGGGGTCGCGGCCGAACGCCTCCCAGGCGGCGAAATAATAGATGAGAATGCCAAGGAAGCCGATGCCGCCGATGATCCATTGGCGATTGTCGAAGAACCGGTACCACAAGAGCGTATCCGCGCTTGGCGGATCCACTGCCGTCTCGGGCAGAGCAGCCACGACGGTGAGGCCTTCGCCAGGCGAAAGCTGCCGCGTGGTCGAGACCGTGAGAATGCCATCGCCGCCGATTGCGCCGCGCCAATCGGTGCCGCGCGCGCCGAGGCGCCCGGTGAACGCAGTCCAGCGCAGCGGAGCGGCACCGTCGACGAGATGAAGGCGATAGGTCGCCGCCTCAATCGGGAAGCGCCAGAAGTTGCCGGTCACATTCCAGTTCAGCTCAGGCTTATTGTCGAACCAACGCACCTGCCGCCCGGTGCGATACTCGAACACGTAGGTATATTCGCCCGGCTGGATCAGCGTGTCTTTGTCCCCCGCATAGATGCGGATGAAGCCGTTGGTGCGTTCGGTGTGATACGGCTCGCGATGGCCGTCGCGCCACACCGAGATCACGCTGAAGGTCACCTCGCGCAGGCGGCCCCCCGCATCGCGAAAGGTCACCGGAAAATCGCGATAGATGCCGTGCCGCATCGCGTTGCCCTCGGCGCGCACGCGCATGGTCTCGACGACCGTGAGTTCGCCGTCCTTGGCGACCTGGACATCTGAATCAAAGGAATGGATGACTTCGGCGGCGGACGCCGGGCCGGCCAAGCCGAGCGCGGCGATCAAAACAGCAACGCGCCAAAATCGTTTCATGTCGGCGCCGGGTTGAAATTTACCTGCGGGGCATTGCGCTCGCCTGCGTCCGCCAGTTCGAAGAACTCGCGCGTCGTAAATCCACCGACGCCGGCGATGACGCTGCTCGGAAAGGACTGGACCTCGACGTTAAGGTTGCGAGCCGCGCCATTGTAGTAGCGGCGCGCCATCTGCAGGTCGTCCTCAAGGGCAGCAAGTTGCTTCTGCAAATCGAGAAAATTGCCGCTCGCCTTGAGGTCCGGATAGGCCTCCTGGAGGGCGATCAGCTTGCCGAGTCCCGTCGACAGCGCGTTTTCCGCCTTGGCGCGGCCGGCAACATCGGCCTCCGGTACGGCGCGCGCGGCGCCGCGCAACGCCGCCACCTCGTCCAGTGTTGAGCGCTCATGCGTGGCGTAGCCTTTGACCGCTTCCACCAGGTTGGGAACCAGATCGGAACGCCGCTTGAGCTGAACGTCGATGCCGCTCCATGCCTCGTTCGCCATCTGGCGCAGGCGCACCAGCCGGTTGAAGATGACGATGGCATAGAGCGCTATCGCCGCGACGATCGCGATGATGATCCACAACAGCATGGCTGCGCCCGCCGCTCAGGAGGCCGTTGTCTATGCGGCCGGCAGTGTCTTATGGCTACCGTCGCACAGCGGCTGGTGCTGCGAGCGCTTGCAGGCGCAGAACCAGACTTCCTCGTTCGCCGTGGCTTTCCATTCCTGCGGCCGGAATTCGGTGCCCTTGTGCGAACCATCGCAGAACGGCTGCGACTTCGAACGTCCGCAGGCGCACCACCAATAGCTCTCGCCGGCGACGACGTTGATGGCCAGCGGCCGCCGGCCGCCAATTTCAGGATCACTCATGCGCTTTTCCCTCCGCCCTCTGTTGCCAGCCACGCCTCGCCGCAGGCCTTGGCGAGTTCGCGCACCCGCAGAATATAGCTTTGCCGCTCGGTCACGGAAATCACGCCGCGCGCGTCGAGCAGATTAAAGACGTGGCTCGCCTTGATGCACTGGTCATAAGCCGGCAGCGCCATCAGATGGCGGCCACGGTTGCTGTCACGATCGCCCTGCCATCCGGCTTCCAGATATTTTTTGCAGGCGGCTTCCGCCATGCGGAATTGTTCGAACAACATGTCGGTATCGGCGTATTCGAAATTGTGCCGCGAATATTCCTGCTCGGCCTGCAAAAAGATGTCGCCGTAGGTGACCTTCTGCGCACCGTCGCGGCCGTTGAAATTCAGCTCATAGACATTCTCGACGCCCTGCACGTACATCGCCAAGCGTTCGAGACCGTAGGTCAATTCGCCGGCGACCGGCGCGCATTCGAAGCCCGCGACTTGCTGGAAATAGGTGAACTGCGACACCTCCATGCCGTCACACCAGCACTCCCAGCCAAGTCCCCAGGCGCCGAGCGTCGGGCTCTCCCAGTCGTCCTCGACGAAGCGGATGTCATGCAGCTTCGGATCGATGCCGATGGCGTAGAGCGATTTCAGATAGAGGTCCTGCAAATCGTCCGGCGACGGTTTGAGGATCACCTGCATCTGATAATAGTGCTGCAACCGGTTGGGATTTTCGCCATAGCGGCCATCCTTGGGCCGGCGCGACGGCTGCACATAGGCCGCATTCCAGGGCCTGGGCCCGAGCGCCCGCAGCGTCGTCGCCGGATGAAAGGTGCCGGCGCCGACTTCCATGTCGTACGGCTGCAAAATGACGCAGCCCCAGTCCGCCCAATAGCGCTGCAAAGCCAGGATCAGCCCCTGGAAGGAGCGCTGCGGGCGCATATACGGCGGCAGTTCTTCAGCCATGACCGACGTTGTTGGTGGAAGGACCGGCGCAGGTCAAGTGACCGCAAGCGGCCGCGGTCGACGGCGGCCCTTGATGGCCGTTCGCCGATAGCCGATACCTTTCCGCTGGCCGCCGAAGCCTCGAAACCGGCGCCTGACACGGGAGGAAACTGTGCACACGATTCGCGTGATCCTAGGCGGTTTGGCCGCGCTCCTGCTTGCGCTGGCGCCGCAACTCGCCAAGGCGCAGGATTTTCCGACCCGGCCGATCCGCATCGTCGTGGCATTTCCGCCGGGCGGCCCGACCGATTTCGTCGGCCGGCTGGTCGCCGACAAGATGAGCAGCATTCTGGGCCAGCGGGTCTATATCGACAACAAACCCGGCGCCAACGGCACGCTTGGCGGCGGCGACGTCGCAAAGTCAGACCCCGACGGCTACTCGCTGTTTCTCACCACGTCGGGCGCAGTGACGGTGTCGCCGCACATGATGGCGAAGATGCCGTTCGACACCTTCCGCGATTTCGCGCCGGTGGCGATGGTCACAACCGTGCACGAGGTGCTTGTGGTGTCGCCGAAACTCGGCGTCAAAAACGTCAAGGAGCTGGTCGCCGCTCGCCAAGCAAAAACCCGGCGCCGTCACCTTCGCATCGACCGGTGTGGGCTCGCCGCCGCATCTCGCCCAGTTGCTGCTCGACGCCGCCGCCGGCGTGAAATTCCTCCACGTACCCTATCGGGGCGCCGCACCGGCGCTGACCGATCTGCTCGGCGGTCAGGTGCAAGTGGTCGCGCTCGATATTCCGGTGGTGATCTCGCAAATCCAGGCTGGCAATCTGGTGCCGATCGGCATCGCCGGCGACAAGCGCGACGCCGTGCTGCCCGACGTGCCGACGCTTGCCGAACAGGGCTATCTCCAATACCGACGCGTCGAACTGGTATGCGCTGTTGGCGCCGGCAAAGACACCGAAGCCGGTGATCGCCAAGCTCAACAAGGCGGTCGATGCCGCACTCGCCGACCCCGCGGTGCATGACAAGCTGGTCAAGACCGGCGCAACGCCGGTTGGCGGCACGCCCGAAGAACTCGGCACCTACATGAAGGCCCAATACGACAAATGGGGCAGCGTCATTAAGGCGAACGGGATCAAGATGGAATGACTGCTAGCCCGGCCGGTATTCGCCGGTCCGCGGATCGCGCCTCAGGGTCGGCAGCCTGTTGCGGTCGATCGGTTCTGCGGCCGCTGTGGCGCGGATGCCGTCGAGTTCGCTGTTGACGCGGTGCATTTCCTTGACGCACCAGCGCGCCAGCGCCGCCACGCCCATCAATCCCAGCGTTACCGCGATTACCGGAGGCATCGCCGATCTCCTCGTTCACGCCCTAGAGTCCATAACGGGCCCATAGCGCACGTGCTTCCAACGCCGAAATCAAATCCTCGGCAAGTCCAGCGGCAAGTCCGGCCTGTAGCAGGTCGCCACGCCCCAAACCGACGCCGGGAACGCGCCGTCCCAACCAGCCGCGCTCGGCGCTGATCAGGGGTGTAACAACCTTGTCGCCAAATCGTTCGCGCAACACGGCGCGCAGGTCGCCGATGCCGTCGACGAGGCCAAGTTCCAGCGACCGCTGACCGGCCCAGTACTCGCCTGAGAACAATTCGTCTTCCGGACCGTTGAGTTTTCCCGCGCGCCGCGACTTTACCAGGCCGATGAAGCTGTCGTGTATTTCGCGCTGCAGCCTTTTCAGCCGCGCCACATCTTCGGGATTTTCTGGCAGGAACGGATCGAGCGTGGCCTTGTGTTCGCCCGACGTGTAGAGGCGCCGCTCGATACCGATCTTGGCGATGGCCTTGTCGAAGCCGAACGAACCACCGACGACGCCGATCGAGCCGACGATCGAATGCGGATCGGCGATGATCTCGTCAGCCGCGCAGGCGATCATGTAGCCGCCGGACGCCGCCGCGTCTTCAACGAACGCAATGACGCGCCGCTTGTTCTCTTCCGCCAGTTCGCGAATACGGCGGAAGATCAGATGCGACTGCACCGGAGAGCCGCCCGGCGAGTTGATCGAAAGCGCAACGGCCGGCGCATTGCGGACGGCAAATGCGCGGTCGAGCGAGCGGGCAATACTGGCGAGCGTGAGACCCGGCCGCAACGGCGTCGAGAAGCCGATGACGCCGGAAAGCCGCACCACCGGCACACACGGCCGGTCGGCGCGAAAACGACGCGGCACCAGCCAGCGCAAAGGGGCAAGAGCCCGCAGGCTGAGATCACGAAGGCGCGCGCCAGTCCTGGGCTCGGTCATGAGGTTGACATAGGATACGCGCCTCGCCGCCTCAAGTGACCGGCCGGCACCTTCAGCTTTCGCCCAGCGGCAACACCGCGCCGTGGCGCAGCACCGCTTCAGCCGCATCCGTTGGCCTGGCCTCCGCATCCGCGAGCAGCAGGCCGGGATGCAGCGTCAGCGGCGCCCGGCTCCCCTTGATGGCGCGCGCAAGAATGCGGATCGCTGGCGCACCTGGCTTGCCGTAGACCGGCAGAAGCGACACCGCACCGAAATCGGAAGCCACAGCCGCCAGCACATCAGCGAGACCATCGGCGCGCCAGATCAGCGTCAATGCTCCCCCCGGGCGAAGAAGCCGTCCCGCAGTGCGCACCCACTGTCGCAGGGCATCGCCCGGCGCAGTATGCGCCTGTCGGCGACCCCGCTCGGGCGAAGGGTTATCCGCCGCATTGAAAGGCGGGTTCATCAAAACGCAATCGGCCGTACCCGCCGGAAGGCCGCCGGCCGCAAACGCCCCGGCCGGCGCCGCCACGTCAAGACAGACGGCACGCACCAATTCGGCAAGCCCGTTGCGCGCGGCATTACCTTGAGCGAGTTCCGCCAGCACCGGATCGATCTCGACCAACGTGACAGCAAGCGCCTTGACGCGCCGCGCCAGCGCCAATCCGGCGGCGCCGACGCCGGCGCCAAGTTCGACCGCAACGCCGCCGGCGGGCGCAGGCGTTGCCGCCGCCAGCAGAATGGCATCGTGACCGAAGCGATGGCCGCGCAGCGGCTGGCGCAGCACAAGCCGGCCGCCGAGTACGGCGTCGTCGCTCGTCTCCATTGCGATGCTCTGGTTGCCTGTGTGCGCGTTCATTCTGTAAGGTTGGACCTTACCTCCATTCTCACTCCTGTTGGCGAGGAAACTCTGCAATCGATACCCGGTGTCTCACGCCTTATGCAGGCGATCAGGTTGCCCGACACGACGCAGCCGTTTGATCGGCTGGTGAAGGTCAACTTGGCGGGACAGTTCATCATCATCTATGCCGGAATGATCGCCTCGTTTTTGATCGCCGGCTTCTGGTATCCGTATTGGCGCGTCGCCGATATGGATTTTGTCATCGTCTATAACGCATTGCTGCTCAACGGCCACCTGCCGCAGGAATTCTTCGATCATCCGGGCTATCTTCCGATTTTGTTGCTGAGCTGGTGGCTGCGTGCGCTGCACGGCGGTGGACTGATCCGCGTCGATGCGCTGTCCGGCGTGCCGCCGGTCAGCGACTTTCCGGCGTTCAGCGCAGTGTGGATGCAGCTCACGCAAGCCGGGCGCGCGCTCTCGCTGTTTTTGGCGATGGGGCTGGTTGCCGCGTTTACGTTTCTGCTGCGCGCGCTCGTCCGCGACTCGCGCATCGCCGGCTTCGGCGGTTTTCTGTTTGCTTTCTCGGGCGGGTTGGCGATGCAGATGCGAACGCTGCGCACCGAGCTTCTAGCCGCCGGATTGTTCACAATCGCTCTCCTCATGCTGCTTATCGCCGCGAGACGCGGATCGTCGGCGTGGCGGCCGGTCATTATCGGCGTTGCCGCCGTGCTGATAGCGCTCGGCATGCAGAGCAAGGTTCAGGTATTTTTTCTGATCTGCGCCCTGCCCATCCTGCTACTGCCGTTCGGTCCGGAGATGGCGGAGCTAAAGGCGCAGCGCGGCTTCTGGCAAACACCCCGGCTGGCGCGGCCGGCGCTCGCCGCTGCCGTGGCTATCGCGCTGCTCGCAGTTTATTTTACCAAAGATCTCATCGCTCTCGGCCTTGCTGCCGCCAACGCCGGTGTGCCGCTCCTGCCCATTGGCATTAACGCGACGATATATTGGACCATTGTCGCTGTCTGGCTCGGCCTCGGCATGATTGCCTACTGGATTGTGTGGCGCGTACCCGCCGCGGAGGCACTGGCCGCGATGGCCGCCGTCATCGCCGGCTGCATGATCGGGCTATTAGCACTCGACATCCACTTTGCCCCCGATAATGCCATCGTCGTGCTGCATCCGCTGGAGACGATGTATGCGTGGGCATCGGCCGGCGATCCGCGGCTCGCCACCGGCGGCTCGCTCTTGAGCGCCGCACGTCTGCAATTTCTGCTGCAAGCGATTTACGGCGTGATCGCCCGGCGAACGTTTTTTCTCGAGTCATCACCGCGCCCGACGATCTTTCTCGAATGGTTCGTCATTGCCGCGACCGTGATCGCGATCCGGCGGCGTGAGTGGCATCTTGTCATCACCGTTGCCGCGCTGATGCTCACCGATTGGGGCATCGACCTGCTCGGCATGGGCCGGCGTTTGCAGCAATCCTATTTCCTGTTCACCGATCCGCTGGCGATCATCGCGGCCGCGCTGTTGATTGCGCGGCTCACCGAGCTGCAACAGCACCGCTGGACTTATCCACTCGGCTTTGCTCTTGCAGCGGCAACTATCGTGGTCAGCCAGGCCGAACCGGTGAAGCACATTTTCAAGACCGCCGGCCCCGAGGTGCTGTGCCAAGTGGGGTTGCCGCACTATTATCAGCGGCTCGGGACGTTTCCCTTCTGCGCACCAGGGCCGCAAAAATAAACGCCGCTCAGCGATCGTCCTGGCGAAGCTCCTTTTCGAATCCGGCATCCGCCAAAAGCCGCCGTGCCGCCGGCAATTTATCCTCTTCCACCAGAATACGGCGTGGAAAAATCCCGATCGAGCCTTCCAGCACGCTCATGTTCTGGTCGACGATCAAATGCTCGATACCCGCACCGCGGAGCAGCGCCTCGATCGCCGAGATGAGGACGGCATCGTTAGTCCGGACCAGTTCGCGCAAGGTGTTGGCTCCGCCACCACGGTCATCGACATGCAGCGCCCGAGATCCAGCCGCCGCCCTGGCCGAAGCCTATAGCACACTTCCCTGTCGCCAAATTGCGCCGGGCTTGCATGGCGTACTGCCGCCCGCGACAGTCAGCGGAGGTATGTTTCCAGGTCTTAACCCGACGCTTTATCGCCGTCTCGACCGCGGCGGCGCTCCTCGCCTGGCGCGCGGAGCGCAAGGTAGGCGATCAGCTTCGCCTCGCGTCGACCCCGCGTGACAGTGTCGAGAATGAGACCACAGGCAATCGAAAGAAACGCGAGCAGCATCAGGCCGGTGGAGAGAACGGCGGTCGGCAGCCGCGGCACCAGTCCTTCCTGCACGTAGGTAATGAAGATCGGAATCGCGAGACCGATCGACATGATCGCAAGCGCGATGCCGAACGCGCCGAACAGCGACAGCGGCCGTTCGGCGCGATAGAGCTTCAGCACCGTCCACAGAATGCGAAATCCGTCGTGCCAGGTCGACAGTTTCGAGGCCGATCCGCTCGGCCGCGAATAGTACGGCGTGGCCATTTCACCGACCGGCAATTCAAGCTCAAGCGCATGCACGGTCAATTCCGTTTCGATTTCGAAGCCGCCCGACAGGATCGGAAACGATTTCACGAAGCGCCGCGAGAACACCCGGTAGCCGGAGAGAATATCGGTGAATGCGCGGCCAAAGATGTGGGCGACGAATCCGGTCAGCAGGAGATTCCCGGTGCGGTGACCGCGGCGGTACGCGGTCACATCATGATCGACGCGGGTCGCTACGACCATATCGAGCCGGTCGTCCACGAGCTTGGCGATCATATCGGCCGCACTGGGCGCGTCATAAGTCGCGTCACCATCGACCAGGATGTAGATGTCGGCTTCGATGTCGTTGAACATCCGCCGCACCACGTAGCCCTTGCCCTGGTGACCCTCGCGGCGCACCACGGCTCCGGCGACCTTGGCGGCTGCGACGGTACCGTCCGTTGAATTGTTGTCGTAAACGTAGATCGTCGCCTCGGGCAGCGCGGCGCGAAAATCGGCCACGACCTTGGCGATGGCGCGCTCCTCGTTGTAGCATGGGATGAGAACAGCAACGTCCACGATAAATCGACCCGAATAAGCGCGCGAATCCGTTCGTCACAGTAATTGCCTTCGGTGCCAGGGGGAAGTTCCCTTGGAAACGCGCTTCCGGAAGCGAGCACCTGCATGGACGCGACGAGCGCCCATCGGCTTGCAATCGTGCTGCGCTATTACCCTGGCTGAATGACCGCGACGGTGCATCGATCTTCCTCAAGTCCTGATTCCGATACCAAGGTCGCGTCGCGGACCTCACTTGCCGCGGCGTCGGAACATTCTTATTTTGCGTGGCACCATAAGGAGTCCAGGCTTGGCCGTTATCCTGCCGTTTGAGAGCCCGCACGAGCCGTCGATCGATCCCCTGGTCGATCTCGTTTCCGGCGACATGGGTCGGGTGAACGCCGCCATTCTGGCGCGCACCGGCTCCGACGTGGCCATGATTCCGGAGGTGGCCAAGCACCTGATCGATTCAGGCGGCAAGCGGCTGCGGCCGATGCTGACGCTCGCCCTGGCGCAACTCACGGGCTACGCGGGCGACGGCCACATCAAGCTCGCCGCCGCGGTGGAGTTCATGCACACCGCCACGCTCCTGCACGACGACGTCGTCGACCAAAGCGAGATGCGGCGCGGGCGCCTCGCGGCGCGCATGGTCTGGGGCAACGAGGCGAGCGTGCTGGTCGGCGACTTCCTGCTCGGCCAAGCCTTCAAGATGATGGTTGAAGTCGGAAGCCTCAAGGCGCTGGAAATTCTCGCGTCCGCTGCCGCCGTTATCGCCGAGGGCGAAGTGATGCAGCTTGCCGCCGCCAAGAACACGGCCACGACCGAGGACGAATACATCGCTGTGATCCGGGCCAAGACCGCGGAGCTGTTCGCGGCCGCCTGCGAAGTCGGGCCGACGCTCGCCGGCCGCAACAAGGCCGAGCAGGCCGCCTGCCGCTCGTTCGGCATGAATCTCGGAATTGCATTCCAGCTCGTCGATGACGCGCTCGACTATGGCGGCGCCGCGCAGAAGCTCGGCAAGAATGTCGGCGACGATTTTCGCGAGGGCAAGATCACGCTGCCGGTCGTGCTCGCGTTCCGCCGCGGCGGCGACGCCGAACGCGATTTCTGGCGCCGCACGCTCGAGCGCGGCGAAGCGACCGACGCCGATCTCGAACACGCGATCGGGCTCATGACCAAGCACCGGGCGCTCGAAGATACGCTCGGGCGCGCCCAGCACTACGGCGCCATCGCACGCGACGCCCTCGCGCTGTTTCCCAACTCGCCGATGAAGGCCGCGCTGACCGGCACGGTCGATTTCTGCATCGCGCGCACGCACTAGGCTGCGGCCGTCTTCTCGATCACCATCATCATGCGGAATGCCGCATAGCGGCCAAGCAACGGCTCGACGGCGCGCTCGATCTGCAGCATGCGGCGCGCCATGCTGGCGCTAAGCAGGCTCCAGCTGCTGAAATCCGCCGCTGAGCGGATAGGCCGCGAACGAAAACCAGTCGACCCGCGCGATGCGCAGCCCGGGAAACAGTTTATGAAATCGCTCGCGGTCCCGCGTCGCGAGCAGGGTCGGGATCGCCTGATTGGAGTCGTAGGGATCGCGGCCGGACGTCGGCTTGCCGTCGATCAGCGGATCGGCCGAGGTGCGCACCGGCTCCTGGTGCAGCAGGCGATAGAACAGCGTGCTGCCCCAGGTGATGGCCGGCTCGACCATCAGCACGCGGCCGCCGCGCCGCAACACCCGCTCGACCTCGCGGAAGAACGCGACGGGAAACTCGACGTGATGCAGCACGTCCACCATGACGATGTTGGCGGCGCACGATGCGCGCGAACGGCAGACGCTGCGCATCGGCCACGCAATCGAGCCAGCGCCCGAACTGAATGTCGGTTGTGACGACCTCGCCGAGACGCTCTTTCAGATTGCCGATGCCGCCGCCGATTTCGATCGTCAGGCCCGGCTGACATTGCGCAACGAGCCGGTCGTAGAAATCCTCGTAGATGAGGCGCAGCACTGGCTTGCGCTTCCAGACGTCCGCGTATTGTCCGAGCGCCTCGGTCGAGTTGGCCATCAAGTGCCGCCCAGGGCCCCGGCCCGCACCCACCATTGCGGATGGCGGGCGCTCAGGGCCTGCGCAGCCAGGATCGCCTCGGCGGCGGCGGAAAATAACGCAAAGCAGGTTGCGCCCGAACCGGACATGCGCGCCAGGCGGCAGCCCGGGAGCGCGCGCAAGGCGGTGAGCGTTTCGGTGACAGCCGGCGCGACGGCCATGGCGGGCTCTTCGAGATCGTTGGGCTGATAGGCCAACAGCCGCAGGATCTGGTCGCGGTTGGCGAGGTCGCCGACAGCGGTCCAGTCGAACAGCGGCGCGGGGGCGGCGGGCGGACTCCAGCGCGCGAACACGTCCTTGGTGGCGACCGCGACGCCGGGATTGACCAGCACCGCCGGCAGCGGCGGCAGATCGAGCGGCGCGGAGAGAATTTCGCCGATGCCGCGCATGACGCGGGCGCGCGGGTCGAGACAGACCGGCACGTCGGCGCCGGTCGCGCAGGCCGCCTCGTAGAGCCGCGTATCGTCGAGGCGCAGCTCGTTGGCCCGCGCCAGCAGCCGCAACGCCGCCGCAGCGTCCGCGGAGCCGCCGCCAAGCCCGGCGGCGACCGGCAGCATCTTCTCCAGCTCGAACGAACCGAGCCGCACGCCGACGATGCTCGACGCCAGCGCGGAGGCGGCCTTGAGCACCAGATTGTCGGCGTCCGGCCCCGCCTGCCCGGCATTCGGCCCGCGCACGCTGAGCGTCAGCCCGTCGCCGGGCGAAAGCCGCAGCGTGTCGCCGACGTCGGCGAACGCCACCAGACTTTCCAGCTCGTGATAGCCGTCGGGGCGCCGGCCCAGCACCCGAAGCGTCAGATTGACTTTGGCCGGCGCAGTCTCGACGAGCGACTCGGTCGAGGACACCGCTCAGCCGCCGTTGCCGGCTTTCTTGGCCTTGGTGACGTCGGCCGAAGGCGTCGCGTCCGCCGGCAGGCCGTCCTTGAGCTTCTTCTCAAGGGTGGCGAGCTCGTCCGGCTCCGGCTTGAAATCCTTGGCCTGCGCCCACTGGAAATGCGCTTCCAGCGTGCGCCCGACCCGCCAATAGGCGTCGCCGAGGTGATCGTTGATGGTCGGATCGTCGGGCTTGAGCAGCACCGCGCGCTCCAGCTCCTTGACCGCCTCGTCGTAGTTGCCGGTGCGGAAATACGCCCAGCCGAGCGAGTCGACGATGTAGCCGTCATCGGGCCGCTGCTCGACCGCGTGGCGGATCATGTCCATGCCCTGGTCGAGATGCATGCCCTTGTCGACCCACGAATAGCCGAGATAATTGAGCACCAGCGGCTGATCAGGATAAAGCGCGAGCGCCTTCTGCATGTCGGCCTCGGCCTTCGGCCACTGGTTGGAGCGCTCGTAACAGATGCCGCGGAAATAGAACAACACCCAGTTCGACTTGCCGGGATTCGCGATCGTGTCGATCGCCTTGCTGTAGGTGTCGCCGCAGGCCTTGAAGTCCTTGCGCTCGCGCTCGACGTTGCCGAGCGCCATCAGCGCCTCGCTGTCCTTCGGATGATCGGCGATGACCTTGGTGAGCCGCTTCTTGGCCTCGTCGCTCTTGTCGAGCGCATCGAGATCGAGCGCCGACTGAATCTCGGCGCTGCGATGCAGCGGCGACGACGCCGGGATCCGGTCATAGATCTTGATCGCGAGTTCGGGCTTCTTCAGCGTCTCGTAGAGATCGGCGAGCGACAACAGCGCCATGCCGTGCGACGGCTGCAGATAAAGCGCAAGCTGCAGATAGATCAGCGCCAGGTCCTCGCCACCGCGCCGCCCGATCGAGGCGCCGATGCCGTACAGCGCCTCGGCGGCGCCGGCCTGCGGGGAATCGACCAGCGGCGGCAGCTTGTCGCCGTCGGAAATCTGCTTCATCTCCGCCGTCACCAGCGGGTGATCCGGCAGCTGCTTGTCGAAGTCCTGATAGACTTTCAGCGCCGCGGCCTTGCCTGCCGTGCGCGACAGGAAACGCCCGTAGGCCTGCACCGTGCGCAACGCCGTCGGGTCGGCCTTGTAGGCGCTCTCGTAGCGCTTGGCCGCGTCCTTCTTCATGCCGGCGAGGTCGTAGATCATGCCGGCATGCAGATCGCGGAACACGCCGTACCAGTCCGGCCCGGCGAGCTTGTCCATCTCGTCGACCGCGGCATGCGGATCGCCGGCGCCGTCGCGCGCCCACGCGGTCAGCAGCGCGGCCGCCAGATCGGTCACCGGGCCATGCACCGACTGGGAGAAATCCTGCCGCGCCATCGAATATTGCTTGGCCTTGAGCGCGCGCACGCCGAGCACGAGCCGCGCGATGCGGTCGTTCTTGTCAACGGCGAGCAGCTTGTCGGCGAGCTTGGCGGCCGCATCGATGTCGCCGTTGGTGAGCACCGACAGGAACGCGCGGCTGAGCAGATCCGCATTCTTCGGATCGGCCTTGAGCACGTTGAGGTAATAGCTCGCCGCCGCGCCCGCATCGCGCTCGATGCCGGCATGCCGCGCCGCCAGATAGTTCCCGGCGGCGTTGTCGCGCAGCACATCCTGGTCGCTCTGCGGCTGCGCGGCGCCCGCGCGCGGCAGACTGACGGACAGGCTCAAAACCACGGCGGTGCCGATGACGGCGGCATGCCGGAACAGCAGCGAATGAATCACGACAGCTCCATAAGAGAATGCCCCAGGCGAATTGCTCTAAGAGCGATTGGCGGAACGGGAATCACGTGCCCGGCTTCGCACGCGCAACCATGACCGTTTTGCCGCATCCTCGCAAGGGACGCCAAAAACGCGCCGGATTTCACAAAGCCGTGGCAATCGTTGGCAAATCCTCGACAAATCGCGGCCCCGGACCACGCTCCCTAAGCCGCAACGGCGGCAAAATCGCGGCGGGCTTGTTCTCCTTCTTCCCGCACGCGGGCAAAAGCGAAGCCGCTCGCTACTCCTTCTCCCCGCACGCGGGCAAAAGCGAAGCCGCTCGCTGCTCCTTCTCCCCGCACGCGGGGAGAAGGTCGGGATGAGGGGGCCTCGACGTTTGCCTGAGCGCCGGGAATTATCTCAAGCGCCCGCACTTCAACCACACCGCTCAGAATCGAGGCAACGCCCCCTCACCCTCCTTCGCTTGCTCAGTCGACCTCTCCCCGCGCGCGGGGAGAGGTCCAACTCGTCATTTCGAGGTAGCGAAGCGACGAAGCAATCCAGCGGGCCTCCCCGCCAGCGCAAGCCACCTGGATTGCTTCGCTGCGCTCGCAATGACGCAAGCCTCCCCCTTCCCGCTGCGCGTTTTGCTTCGCGCCCGGGGCATCCGGCAAGCTGTTCACGAACGGCCGCCTCATCATAAAGGGAGGCGGAGCGCCGAAAGGCGCGTAGTCCCTGCCGCGCTGCGCACAAGCGGAGCGCCGCCTGTGTTGCGCATGCGGCGCGCGCCGCTTTTGGCGGACGCGCTCGCCTTCCGGCGCTCTACCGCGGCTCTCGCCAAAGTTCTCTCGATCTTGGCTCAGTCCGGTCCCGCGCTTCATGGTAGCGACGACATGCGCTACCCGGGCAGCCAGCTCCTGGCAGACCTGCGTCGTGGCAGGCCGGGCGAGTTTCCGAACCGCCCGCGAATGGAGTTACGAGCCCCATTCCGGGCACCGCTCCCGCTCGCATCAATCGGCCGTCACCGGTTGACGTCCCTTAGAACGAGCAGGACGGGGAGGCTTTTAGTTACAATTATGGACTTGACTCCACAAGACCCAAGGTATAGATTTGGCTCAGTTTTCGAGGATTTGAGCCATGTCGAACGCCTTTGTCGCCCCTCATTTTCAGTCCCCCGAAGCCGCTCGCGAATGGCTTGAAAAGCTGCGCTGGCCGGAAGGACCGATTTGCTCCCACTGCGGCACCATCAACCACGCCTACAAGACGAAAAAGCCTGGCTGGTACCGCTGCGCTGAAAAGGAATGCCGGAAGGATTTCACGGTCACGACTGGCACCGTAATGGAGCGATCCCATATCGCCCTAAACAAGTGGCTTATGGGCTTCTACCTGCTCAACGCCTCCAAAAAGGGCATGAGCGCCCACCAGCTCCACCGCGCCCTGAACCTTGATTACAAGTCAGCTTGGTTCATGTGCCACCGTATCCGCGAAGCCATGCGCGCGGGCGGCCTTGGCCAGTTAGGCGGCGGCGGCAAGATCGTCGAGGCAGACGAAACCTATTACGGGCGCGTCGAGAATCCGCGCACCAAGCGCAAGGACGGTAGGCCGTATCTTAAGAGCGGCAAAGGTGCCAACAAGCGTCCTATCCTCGCCCTGATTGAGCGAGGCGGCAACGTACGCTCATTCCATGTTCCAGTGGCCGACGGTGGCACCATTAATAAGATTGTGCGCGAAAACATCGCGCGCGAGTCCCGCTTGCACACCGATGAAAGCACTCTGTATCCCGACATCGGCCGGTGGTTTCAGCGTCATGACACCGTCAAACACACCGCTGGCGAATACGTCCGCTACGATGATGATGCCGCCGTGCACACCAATTCAGCGGAAGGCTATTTCAGCATCTTTAAGCGCGGTATGCGAGGCGTTTATCAGCACTGCAAAGAGAAACATTTGCATCGCTATCTCGCCGAGTTCGATCACCGCTACAATTACCGAACGGCGCTCGGCTACAGCGACATTGACCGTACGCTAGCCGCGATCAAAGGCGTAGAAGGGAAGCGGCTAACATATCGACGGCCTCATTAAGCCGGATTTTAGATTCCGCGCGGCTCGCGCCATACGCCGCTTCAAAAAATTGCGAGCAGTTCGACTGCCGATCCAGCTTGAATTGCCATTGTGGGATGTGGAGGACTAACCCCCTTTGCAATGGTTATTTCTTTGCCCGCGCGCCCCGTTTTTTACGTTGTGCATCAACGCCTTTTCGAGACATGCTCTTTAAGGGCGTAGGCTTCGTGTTCAATCCGGCTCTGACGGCGGAGAGGAAGCGCCGCTCCGCTTCTTCTTCGCTGTATTGCTCGTTATCACGTTGGGGATGCCGCGCCATCGCTCTGTTGCCCGAATTTCTAGGATTCACGCGCCCATGGAAGATTTTACAGACAACAAGGTAAAGGCGCTCCTCGCACAGGTCGAGGAGGACCAAAAGCATTTCGCCGCGATCGGCCAGTTTATTACCGCCTATTCCTTAGCTGAAGCCATCGTGCATTCCGTCGCGCGCCAGTTTTCAGGCATTGACGACGAACTAGCGCGGATCATTTTTGCAGGAATGCGGTTAGGCGACGTCGCCGAACGATTACGTGGACTTACCCGGTCAAAAGGCGAGATTTACAGCGAAATCGACGCGTGCCTCACGCATTTGGACGGGATCGCTACAATACGCCACAAACTCGTTCACCGCACTGTGACTTTGCTCCCAACGGGCGGCATGAAAGTCGATAACAGCCTAATTGCCAAATCATCCTCAGCGAGCGAAACGGAAACCGTTCACGTCGAAATACTCCAGGAAATGACGGTAGATTGCGCCAAGATCGCCGTTAGGCTGTTGCTGCTGGCGGACCCTAACACTAGCCCGAACGAAGCTGCTCAGTTTCGCGCTGAGCACGGCGCATGGCGCTATAAACCTCCGCCGCCAGCCCCGAGGGCGAAAGAACGTCCCGCCACTCCTCGATAACCGCAGCGCCTGCAATCCTCATCGCGGAAGTAACTTCCGGTTCCGAATTGAGGTTAGGACTATTATCCGCAAGTCGCTTGGGCGCGCCAGACATGGCCTAAACCTAAGTATCTCGGGCCTTATCGGCAATACTTCTAGCTCTAGTTTCCTGTGGAGTCAAGTCCATAATTATGCTTTTAGTCCTTGTCACTGGACTTGTCAAGGAATTGTCGCCATACAGGGGACCGAACATTGATTTTGCGAGACTTTTTGCTGCGGGTTTTTCGACCGGCAATGTCGCGGCGATTGTTGAGCAATGTTGATTCGCAAACGCTCGTCATGCGCGGGCTTGACCCACGCATCCATGCTGCCTGTCTGCAATTGAGAGCGCCGCATGGATTGCCGGGTCGAGCCCGGCATGACAAGGTGGGGCGGGATTTAATCGGTCACGCCGCGCTGAGGCTTTCAAGCCTTCAACATCAAGCCTTTGCCAGCCTCAAGCCTTTGCCGGCATCAAGCCTTGGCAATATCGGTGTGGGCGAAATCGCCGCCTTTGAACAGAAGCCGCGCGCCATGCACCTTGGCGCACGCGTAGGACAGGCAATCGCGGAAATTCAGGCCGGCGCGGTTCTTGCGGCCTTTGCCGTAGCGCTCGAACGCGGCGACCGCCGCATGAGCAACCTCTTCGGTGATCGGCACGATCGCAACGCTGGCCGAATGAAGCGCGCGCGTCACCTCCGCGTCGGCAGTGGTTGGCGCCAGGCCAGAGAGTGTCGAGAGCCGCATTGAGGCTTCGAGAATGACATGCGGGGCGCAGATACGCTCCCGCTCCGCCTGGATTTTGGCAGTGAGCTGAGACGCGTCCGGCTCTTCCCTGAGAATCGCAATGACCGCCGAGGTGTCGATGAAGATCACTCGTTGCCCCAGAGTTCGTCGATCTCCTGCTTGGTCACCGGCCGCCCCCGCTTGGGATCGCCCTTGCGCTTGATATCGGCGGCGATCTCGCCAAACACCTCCGCCAGCGGCCGCTCCTCGCGCTTGAGCGCACCCTCCAGCGCCTCCACCACGGCGCGCGTCATGGTCGTACCCTTCCGCTTGGCGAGGCGGCGAGCCAGCACCGCGGCGCGGTCATCGCGAATGTGCAGGGCCATGGGGCGGGCTCCGTGTCTATACATCGTGCGTAGACAGTCTACACAAGTTGTATATACAACGACTGGGCTGCCTCCGCAACGCGCGCAGCCGGCTAGGCCCTTGAAGGAACGCTCACGCCGCGGTGCGGTGCAGCAGGCCCTTCTCCTTCATCTCCATGTGGAGCGCGATCGAGTCGAGGTCGAAGCCGTTCGGCCACCCACGCATCCTTCTGCACATAGGGCGCTTCGGGAGATTTGACTTCGCCTTCCGGCATAGCGCCACCGTTCCCTCGCCCGGCGTGCCAGCGGGCGGCCCCAGTGCGGTCATCCCAAGCTACGCGCCTCGAAGCAGCTCCTGCGCCGGGGCCTCGCCCTTCGAGGCTCGCCGACTGTGTCGGCGAGCACCTCAGGGTGAGGAAGAGTAGACTTTGTTTCCGGGCGTCCGCGGTCACCACGCATTCCCGCGCAAACGGGAATCCAGACGGCATGAACAAGTGCTAAGATGGTCCCTGGGTCCCCGCTTTGGCGGGAATGAGCGGATGATGGCATGCAAGTCAATCGCAACGGACTTTGCCCCCAATGACCAGCCCCCCTCCCACCCCCGCGCCGCTCCCGCCTGCTCGATGCCAGCGTGGTCGATCTGATCATCCGCGTGGCGTGCCTGGCGCTGCTGCTTGTACTGGACGGCGATGATCATTCTGCCGTTCCTGCCGATCATGGCGTGGGCGTCATTCTGGCGGTGGTGCTTTATCCGGGCTTTGTCTGGTGCACGAAGCGGCTGCGGCTGCCGCCGATCGCGGCGGCGCTGCTGATGACGCTGTTGAGCCTTGCGGTGCTGTTCGGCCCGATCACCTGGCTGTCGCTCAGCCTGATCGAGAGCATCCGCTTCTTCGCGCGGCGGCTCGCGGCCGGCGACATTCCGATTCCGCCGCCGCACGTCGCGGTCAAGAGCTGGCCGCTGATTGGCGGCCAGTTGTTTCTGCTGTGGCAGCAGGCCTCGACCAATCTCGACGCCGTGCTGCTGCAAATCGGGCCGGAACTCAAGCCGTTCGCCGGCACGCTGTTCTCGTTCGCCTCGAGCTCCGGCATCAGCATGCTGAGCTTCGTGATCGCGGTGGCGCTGTCCGGCTTCCTGTTCGTGCCCGGCCCGGCGCTCGCCGACAAGGCGCGCGCGGTGGTGCGCCATGTCGACGCCAAGCACGGCGACGAGTTCGTGCACCTGACCAGCGTGACGATCCGCAACCTGGCGCGCGGCGTGATCGGCGTGTCGCTGTTGCAGGCGCTGTTGATCGGCATCGGCCTGATCGTCGCCGGCGTGCCGCTCGCCGGCGTGCTGGCGCTGTGCGCGCTGATCTCTCGGCATTCTGCAGATCGGCACCATGATCGTGGTGGTGCCGGTGCTGATCTTCGCCTGGCTGGCGATGAGCCATGCGGCGGCGCTGGTGCTGACGATCTATCTGGTGCCGGTCGGGGTGCTCGACACCTTCCTGCGGCCGATCGTGATGGCGCATGGGCTGAAAACGCCGATGCTGGTGATCCTGATCGGCGTGCTCGGCGGCGTGCTGGTGCACGGCATGATCGGCGTGTTCGTCGGCCCGGTGGTGCTGGCGATCGCGTGGGAATTGCTGGCGGCGTGGACGCGGGACGGGGCGGTGGTGGTGGAGGAAGGCGCGAAGCCGGCGAGGTGAACTGAAGCGTGCTGCTCCTTCTCACCGCGTGCGGGGAGAAGGTCGGGATGAGGGGGCTTTGACGCTGCCTGAACCTCGATCATTCTCCGTGGTGCTGGCGCTTGATCCGTCACGCTCAGAATCGCGGAGAGGCCCCCTCACCCGCCGCGCTTCGCGCGGACGACCTCTCCCCGCGCGCGGGGAGAGGTGAACCGTCACATATTCGGATAGTTCGGTCCGCCGCCGCCTTCGGGGGGCACCCAGGTGATGTTCTGGTTGGGATCCTTGATGTCGCAGGTTTTGCAATGGACGCAGTTCTGCGCGTTGATGACGAAGCGGGGCGCGCCGCCCTCCTCGACCCACTCGTAGACGCCGGCCGGGCAATAGCGCGCCGACGGGCCGGCAAAGACGTCGTGCTCGGAGGATTTCTGCAACGCCGGATCGCGCACCAACAAATGCACCGGCTGGTCCTCTTCGTGATTGGTGTTGGACAGATAGACCGACGACAGCCGGTCGAAGGTGAGCTTGCCGTCGGGCTTGGGGTAGGCGATCGGCTTGCAGGAAGCGGCGCGGCTTGAGCGTGGCGTAGTCGGGCTTGCCGTGCCGCAGCGTGCCGAACAGCGACAGGCCGACGGTGTTGGTCCACATGTCGAGCGCCGCCGAGCGCGACGCCCGCGAGCGTGCCGAATTTCGACCACAGCGGTTTGACGTTGCGCACCGGCCACAGGTCGCGGCCGATCGGCGACGCGCGCCACGCCGCTTCATAGCCGGCAAGTTCGTCATTGCGCGCGGCCTGCGCCGAGCGCCGTGGCGATGTGCTCGGCGGCGAGCATGCCGGACAGCACGGCGTTGTGGCTGCCCTTGATGCGCGGCACGTTGAGGAAGCCCGCGCCGCAGCCGGCGAGCACGCCGCCCGGAAACGCGACCCTGCGGCACCGACTGCCAGCCGCCCTCGCTGATGGCGCGCGCGCCGTAGCAGAGCCGCTTGCCGCCCGCGAAGGTGTCGCGGATGAGCGGATGCGTCTTGAAGCGCTGGAATTCCTCGAACGGCGACAGATACGGGTTGCGTGTAATTCAGATGCACGACGAAGCCGACCGCCACCAGATTGTCGCCGTAGTGATAGAGGAACGAGCCGCCGCCGGTTGCATTGTCGAGCGGCCAGCCGGCGGTGTGCTGCACCAGGCCGGGGCGGTGCTTGTCCGGCGCGACCTGCCAGAGTTCTTTCAGCCCGATGCCGAATTTCTGCGGCTCGCTGTTTTGCGCGAGCCCATAGCGGGCGATCAGCCCCTTGGTGAGGCTGCCGCGCGCGCCTTCGGCGAACACCGTGTATTTGCCGCGCAGCTCCATGCCGCGGGCGAAGCCCGGCTTGTGGTGGCCGTCCTTGCCGACGCCCATGTCGCCGGTGGCGATGCCGGCGACCGCGTCGTTGTCGTACAGCACTTCGGCGGCCGCAAAGCCCGGATAGATTTCGACGCCGAGCGCTTCGGCCTTTTGCGCGAGATACCGGCAGACGTCGCCGAGCGAGACGATGAAATTGCCGTGGTTGGAAAGAAGCCGCGGCATCAGCATGTTGGGCACGCGCAGCGCGCCCGAGGGGCCGAGCATATAGAAGCGGTCGTCGGTGACGGCGGTTTTGGTGAAAGCATCCTCGGTGCGCCAGTCCGGCAATGAGCGCGTCGAGCCCGATCGGATCGATCACCGCGCCGGAGAGAATATGGGCGCCGACCTCGGAGCCCTTCTCCACCACGACGACCGAGGTGTCGGGCGCGAGCTGTTTGAGCCGGATCGCCGCGGCAAGTCCGGCGGGTCCGGCGCCGACCACGACGACGTCGAACTCCATCGCCTCGCGCGCCGGCAATTCCGTCTCGCTCATCGCTTGCTCCCTGTCGCGCACAACTGTTTCACGCTTTGCGCCGCTCGCCTAGACTGGCGCGCATGAGTTCCGATCCCCGCGACGCGCGCGAACTGCTCGCCTTCTATATGGACGCCGGCGTCGATGCGCTCGTCGGCGAGGCGGCGGTCGACCGCATGGCCGATGAGCCGCCACCAGCCCCTGCCCCGGCGGCCAAGCCGCGCGACGCCTCCAAAGTCTTCTATCAGGAGCGCACCGAACGATCCGCCGGTGCTCCGGCGGCGGAGCATGAGACGCGCGCGCCCGCCCCGCTGCCCGCACCCGATGTCGCCGCTGTCGAGGCGCGCGAGGCGGCGAAGAGCGCCAAGACGCTCGACGAGCTGCGGGCGCTGCTCGAAGATTTCCACAGGCTGCGGGCTGCGCGCCACCGCGACGCAGCTCGTGTTCGCCGACGGCAATCCGGCGGCGCGCGTGATGTTCGTCGGCGAAGCGCCCGGCTACGAGGAAGACCAGAGCGGCAAGCCGTTCGTCGGCCGCTCCGGCAAGCTGCTCGACCGCATGTTGGCGGCGATCGGGCTCGACCGCACCAGCGCCTATATCGCCAACGTGGTGCCGTGGCGGCCGCCCGGCAACCGCACGCCGACGCCGCAGGAGACCGCGATCTGCCTGCCGTTCATCCGCCGCCAGATCGAGCTCGTTAATCCCGACGTGCTGGTCTGCCTCGGCGGACCGTCGATGCAGACGCTGCTCGAGACGCGGGACGGCATCACCCGCATGCGCGGCCGCTGGTTTCCCTACGACACCGGCACGCGCGAAATCCGCGCCATGGCGACGTTCCACCCGGCGTTTCTGCTTGCGCAGCCCGCTGCAAAAGCGGCTCGCGTGGCGGGATTTCATGGCGATCCGGAAGGCGCTCGCGGCGTAGTCATTCCGGGGCGCCGCGCAGCGGTGAGCCCGGAATCCATAGACACTGGCCGCGCAGAACAATCGCTGAGCACAGGACCTCGACGATAGGGGTTATGGATTCCGGGCTCACGCCTTCGGCGTGCCCCGGAATGACGGCTATCCCATCGCAAACTTGAGCGCGAAGATCGCCGCCAGGATCAGCACCGCCGGCTTGGCGTCGGCGAACTTGCCGGCGATGATCTTGGCGAGCGCATAGGTGATGAAGCCGAGGCCGATGCCGGTGGCGATCGAATAGGTCAGCGGCATGGTGACGGCGGCGACCACCGCGGGCGCGGATTCGGTGATGTCCTCCCAGTTTATCTCGGCGAGCCCGCGCACCATGATGCAGGCAACATAGAGCAACGCCGCGGACGACGCGTAGGCCGGCACCATGCCGGCAAGCGGCGCGAAGAACAGCGCCAGCAAAAAGAAGACGGCGACAAAGAACGCGGTGAGCCCGGTGCGGCCGCCGGCCGAGACGCCGGCCGCGCTTTCGATGTAGCTCGTCGTCGTCGAGGTGCCGATCAGCGAACCGAACATCGCCGCGAAGCTGTCGGCGAGCAGCGCCTGTTTCATGCGCGGCAGGTTGCCGTCGGCATCGGTGAGGCCGGCGCGATGGGTGACGCCGATCAGCGTGCCGGCATTGTCGAACACGTCGACGAACAGAAAGCTCAGGATCACGATCAGGAACGAGCCTTCGGCGATGCGCGAGAAATCGAGCTTGAGGAAGGTCGGCCCGAGCGACGGCGGCATGGCGACCACGCCGGAGAATTTCGCCAGCCCGAACGGCAGGCCGATGACGGTGACGATCAGAATGCCGATCAGCGTGCCGCCGATGATGCGCCGGTAATTGAGCGCCGTGATCAGCACCAGGCCGAACAGGCACAGGATCGCCGCCGGGTTGCGCAGATCGCCGAGCGTCACCAACGTCGCCGGACTCGCCACCACGATCTTGGATTCCTCGAGCGCGATGATGCCGAGAAACAGGCCGACGCCCGCCGAGATGGCGAATTTCAGATTCCGCGGGATCGAATTGATGATGTATTCGCGGATGCGGAACACCGAGATCAGAAAGAAGATCACGCCCGAGCAGAACACCGCGGCGAGCGCCTGCTGCCAGGTGTATTTCATCGTCAGCACGACCGTGAAGGCGAAGAAAGCGTTGAGCCCCATGCCGGGCGCGAGCGCGATCGGATAATTGGCATAGAGCGCCATCACCAGCGTCGACACCGCAGCCGCGATGCAGGTGGCGACGAATACCGCGCCCTTGTCCATGCCGGTGTTGCCGAGAATCTGCGGATTGACGAACACGATGTAGACCATCGTCAGGAACGTGGTCAGACCGGCGACGAATTCGGTGCGGACATTGCTGCCCGATGCGCTCAGAGCAAACAGGCGTTCGAGCAAAGGCTGCGGCGCTTGTTTGTCAGCCGATTGCTTGCCGGCGGCGACATCACTCATGGCTTTCCCCCTCAGCGCTAGGCCGCCGATTATAAGTCGGCGGCGCGCGCGAACACGTCAGGGCGCCGCCGCTGCGCGGCGGTAATCCACATGAATCCGTCGTGAGCGGCGCCGCGCCGGTTGTTCCTACGGCTGCTGCGCCGCCGCCGCGGCCTGTGCCGGCCGGATCATCCCCCAGCCGACGCGCAACAGCGGCATCCGGCCCTGGATGCGGCGCTCGAACACTTGCGGCACTTCGGGGACCAGATCTGGGAACAGCGCCTTGATGCCGGGCGGCGGCGCCGGGTTGGTATCCGGCGTGATCCACAGCACCACAGCGCCGTTCTTCCGTATGGTGTCGGGCGTGACCGATGGCGAGCGCGCCGGATCGTCCTCGAAATAGACGCTCGGCCGGCTCGGCGCCGCCAGCGCGACCATGGCGGCGGTGCTGATTTCCCCAGTGACGACGGCGAGCGGATGCCCGGTCCGGCTGGCGAAGGTAGTCGGCGAAGAAGCGGCCCATCGCCGAGGCCGGTTCGGCCACCGTCAGGTCGGTACCGAGCGTCCAGGGCAGCGCGATAATCACGGCAGGCACCATGAGGGCCGGCACCAGCAGCAGCCCCGCCCAGGCAAAGCCGAGAATGCGCTGATGATAAAGGACGATGACGTCGCCGGCGACGACGACGACAGCCAAACCCGACAGCGTGACCAGCGGCGCAACGCCGCCGATCGGCAACGTCCGCCCCAGCACCACGGTCAGGATCGTCGACAGCAGCGCGGGAACGACGGCAAACACCTTGATGTAGCTGCGGGCAAAGTCGTCGACAGCGCCGCGCTTGAGTGCGGGCAGCGGGCCGGTGCCGGTTCGCGGCCAGCCGGCCGCCAAACCGGCAAGGATCACAACACCCGCGTGGGCCAGCGCCACCATGATGAGGAGCCGCAGCCACAGGATCGTGTTCGGGCCGGCGATGCCGGCGTTGTGCAGCCGCGCGATGACCGGCGTCAGACTGTCGCTCGCGCCCTCAAGCCAGAGCAGATGAACAAACAACACCCCGACCAGAACGACAATGGCGATCCATGGCCCGATCCGATCGAGCGCGGCGCGGCCGCGCGCGGTGAACACCGTGAACAGGACGAGCGGACCGAGCAGAATAAGCGCCGCCTCGCTGGTCAGGAGAAGGAGCGCACCGGCGCCGGCAACGCCGTACCACGATTGCCGGCGGCCCTGCGTCATGCCTTCCCAGTAGAACAAGCAGAACGAGCGCCCACAGCGCCATGGCCAAAATCGGCGGCCCGAAATCCGGCGACGGCACCGTGAACGGCGAGATGCCGACCATCAGCAGCACGGCGATGACGGCCTGCGTTGGGCCGACGATCGCGGTGCCGAGCCGGAATACCGCCCAATAGGTCGTGACCACGCAAAACTGCGCCAGCACGTAGACGCCGAACAATCCGCCGATGCGAAACGCGATTTCGGCGAGCCAGAAGGCGAGCGGCGGGCCGACATCGCTGTCGAACTGAAATTCATGGCCGATGGCGAGCACCTGCGCGAGTTCCGCGGGCGGCGCCGCATAGAACAGCATCGGCACCAGGATCCACAGCACCGCCTGCGCCAGCGTCGCCAGCCAGAACGTCAGCACCGGCCGCGAGCGGATCGCTTCGAAATAGAGAGGGACGTAGAACATCGGACTCTTCAATGTCATTCCGGCCGAGCGCAGCGAGACCCGGAATCCATAACCACTGTTCGTCAAAATTGGCACCTTAGTGCTCGGTGCCGCAAGCTTCGTGATTATGGATTCCGGGCTCTGGGCCAATCGGCCCACGCCGCGGAATGACGCCGATCAGAGCGGCAGCGCGTCCACGATCGCCTCGGCGGCGGCGCTGTCGACAAGGCCGAGCGCGATCGCTACCGGCGAGAACGAGCGCCGGTGATGGATGGTCGGGCCGAGCCGCGTCAGCGCCGCGCAATGCTCGGGCACGCTGTAGCCCTTGTGCTGCTCGAAGCCGTAGCCCGGATGCGCGGCGCCGAGGCACGTCATCAGCCGGTCGCGCGTCACCTTGGCGACGATCGAGGCCGCCGCGATCGAGGCGACCAGCCCGTCGCCGCCGATCACCGCCTCGCAGTCGCAGCCGCAGGCGATGCGGTCGCGGCCGTCGACATAGACCAGCCGCGGCTTGACCGGCAGCGCGGCGACGGCGCGCGCCAGAGCCCACAGCGAGGCGCGCAGAATGTTGTCGCGGTCGATGCGCGCCGGCGGCGCCATCGCCACCGCGACCTGGGCACGCGCGCAGATGCGCTCGTACAGCACTTCGCGCCGCTCCGCTGTCAATTGCTTGGAGTTGTCGAGCCCGCGCGGCACGTCATCGGGATTAAGAATGACAGCGGCAGCAACCACCGGACCGGCGAGCGGCCCCCTGCCCGCTTCGTCACAGCCAGCGATCGGCCACACGCCGCGCTTGAGCGCTGAGCGCTCGCGGCGGAACGTCGGGCGCGGCCGTTCCTCATTCAGCGGCAGGCGGGCCGGCGGCTCCTTGCGGGTAGTTCCGTTGCGAGCGGTTTGATTGCGACTCATGGGACGGATGATGACCACGCAGCGGCTCCCCTCGCAATGTCGAAGAATGTGCCGGAGGATTGCGGGGAGAACGCGGCGAGGTCCGCTGTGAGCCGGACAACGGACATCAATGGTCCATCGGACTATGTGTGCGAAGTGCCATAAGCGGACTTTTATGCGGCTCGTTTTGCTGCGGCCATCTTTGGTATGACCTCGCCCTTGAACAGCGAAACGCTGCGACGCAGCTGCGGCAGATTGTCGAGATCAATAAGAAATCCGCAGATCATGAGTCCCGCGCCGGCCTCTGCAAAATCGCGCATCCTGCGCACGACGGTCTCCGGGCTGCCGCAAATCATGTCATCGGGGTTGCGCGCAATCGCGCCGCTCGGGTTCTTGATGAAGAAAGCCTCCGCCTCTGACCTAGCTTGTTCGTCAGTTTCCGCTACGTGCACCGCCTTTCCCACAGCAGTCCAGTCTTTTGCAATCCTGACCGTCTCAGCGTCATGACCGGAATTTGCGAGGGCCGCATGATAACGGGTTAACTGCTCGCGAGCCGCCGTGATGTCCTTTATCGCCGTGAAAACGGGCCAGCCGCGTGCGGCGGCGTCTGCCATTGCCGCTGGGTTGAAGGTTCCTCGCGACAGGATAGGGCGGGGTTTGCGAAAGGACGATGGATTGACCGGGACATCCAGCCGCCCGCGTTCTGAGCCGACCGTGAATTCGAGAGGGCCATCAGTGCCGTCGTACGCCCAGATATCGAGGACTGTCTTTATGCCCTGCTCGAACAATGCATTGCGCTCGGCGAGATCGCGCCCGAATGCGACCAGGTCGGTGTCTTTGAAACCTGAACCGAAAACCACCACCAGCCGGCCGGCATTCAATTGATCGATAAAGTTGCATGACTCCACGAGTCGTATTGGATGGTGGATCGCCGGGTTCACAGTCGCGAGAACGAGCGTGGCCTGCGTGAGCTGAGGTGCCAAAGCGGCCGCAAACAATAGCGAGTTCTGATAGCCCTGGTTCTCGTATAGATGGTGCTCCGTCAGGGAGATTGCGCTGAAGCCGCTGACGTCTGCCTCGAGAGCCAACTCAGTCAGGCAGTTGATAAGCGTAAGTTCTTTTTGCTTGTCCTGGATACGAGTGCTCAGATGCATGCAGAATTTCATGGCCGCCCTGGTGTCCCTTCTTTACGGTCTTACCGCTACCAGGCACTGCTATGAATGCTTCACGCAGTTCCCGATAACGATAGTCATACTGTAGTAACCTGGCATTTGTCTTCACATCCTGTTCGAGCGGGCGAAGTTGCTTCAGTGATGCCAGACCGAGGTTCCACGCCGAAACGGCAACCATAGTGTTTCGCCGAAATCAACTCGATGTGATGTCCGTTCGGGGTCAGGAGTGACGTTTGGGCGCAATGCAGCCGTGTCGCTTGCCCCCCAATAACGGAAGTCGAGGCGGCTAGGTAATTTGGCACTCAGTACCACTTTCGGCCCTCTATGCAGGATCAGCCGCCCGGTCCATACGCGACAGGTTGAGCAGCTTCTCCGCGTTGCCGTGTGCGATGCGCTCCCGGTCGGCGGCGCTGACCGGGATCTGGTCCAGAAACGCGCGCGCTTTGCCCATCGACGCGTAAGGATGATCGGCCGAGAACATGATTCGTTCGACTCCGACTTCAAGCAACAGGTCGAGAAAGGCCGCGGGGAAATTGAAGCCGCTGAAGGTATAATAAACATTATGGCGCAGATACTCGCTGATCTGTCGCTGTAGTTTTGTCAGCGTCATCGGCAGGTTGTCGAAGCGCTGGATCATGAACGGCAATCCCTCGCCGAGATGGCCGATCACAACCTGTAGTCTTGGATAGCGGTCGAATACGCCGCCAAGAATAACGCGAATAACATGGACCGCGGTTTCGATGTGCCAGCCCCAGATCGGGCCGGCGAGCCGCTCGGTAATGATTGGTGAAAATCCACCATATGAGGCGTCGATCACCGGTTTCGGCGGCAATGTTGGATGAATATGGATCGGAACTTGAAGCAACTCAGCGCATTCGAGGATCGGCCAAAAGAACTGGTCATCCAGGTAGCGCCCATGACTATGACCGTTGATGATGCAGCCCCTGAAGCCCTGACTGCGCACTCTGCGCTCCAGCTCCTGAGCGGCTTTGTCGGGAGCGATGGTCGGCAACGCGGCGAAGCCGGCGAACCGCGTCGGGTGATTCTTCATTGCCTCTGCTAGGAAGTCGTTGGCCTCACGAGCTAACGCGATGGCGTCATCTGCCGAATCTAATTGCTCTGTACCCGGAGAAGTGAGCGAGAGCACTTGCACATCGATCCCGGCAGCATCCATCGCCGCGATCCTGGCCTCGCCGACATCGCAAAGCTGCTCAGTAAGGCTCGCGAAACGGTCAGGGAATTTAATGCTCCAATCCCTGAGATGGCGGCCGGGGCCGTCAAGAAAGGCCGGGCTGGCGAAGTGTTCTTCGAGCGTAATGGTTCGCATGTTTTCTTCCTCCCCTACGTCAGATTATCCCAAAGACGCCGTGACGTCTCAGTCGGGTCAGGAAGGTCGTTTTTGCGGATTTGGCCGATGTCCGTTCTTTGCCTCGATAGCTGCCGTGGCAGTCGACCTTGATCACCGCTCTTACGGCGGATGAAATGAGCTACATCAATCCGGGACGCCGAGGTGGCGGGTTTATTACTTGCACCTATAGGCGGGCGAAGTAGGGAAGTCAGCTACGGGTCAAAATGCGAAGTGGAGGCCGACGGCTCCTTTGTCCGTTGTGCCCCCGAAAGCAACGGTGAAAACGTTCGCGATGAGGCTATGAACCGGACGCTTGCACAGCAGGGAGATCGACGGAAGGCCCATTTGGCGACTACCTAAACCAGAGCGAGCCCACGTCATTCCGTTCCCCGGATTTCGCTCCGCTCAATCCAGGCTACTCAAAACAAATCAAGCTGCTGCGACGGCGGGCGCGGGGCGCGGAAATGTTCGGTCGTGGTCCGCACGCTCGACTTGTTGAAGCCGAGCCTTTCGCACGCCACCTCGAAGCGGCGGCCGATCATCCAGGCGATCGGGCCGGAGCCGGTCTGCCGTTTGCCAAACGTCGAATCGTAATCCTTGCCGCCGCGCGTGTCGCGGACGAGCTTAAAGACGTGACGATAACGGTCGGGATAATTCTCGATCAGCCATTCGCGTAACAAATCCCTTGGTCGCGAGGAAGCGCTGGATGCTTGCGCCCATGGACGACTTCTCCATGTAACCGACTGGTCGGCCAAGTTATTCGAGCGGACGGAGTCAACTGAGGACGTGGATGGTTTTTGACAATCGCGTTGCGTCACGCAACAAACATTTCGGTCACTTCAGGTCACGCGGCGAGGTCCGCTGTGAGCCGGACAACGGACATCAGTGGACCGTGGGACTATATGTGCGAAGTGCCACTAGCAACCGTTGTCTCCGCGAAGCGATAAGCGGCATCAAAAAGCCTCAACAGATGCTGCGGGCTAATTGTGCAATGGATTCGAAAAGGCAGCGACCAGCTTGACCAGGTCCGCTTGCCGATTGGTGCCAGTTTTTTGGTAGATATGTTGGAGATGGGTCTTCACCGTGCTTTCGGCGACGCCAAGGGCCTCCGCAACGTCAGGCGCGCCTCCGACTTCGACAATTGCCAGCAACACCCGCAGTTCCGTCGGCGTCAGCCTGTAGGTCCTCGCGATTGCTTCCGGCGGCGAAGGCGTCTCCAGCGCCGCCTTGTGCACGAACATGGCAGCTGCCGCAGCGTAGCTCGTGCCGGCACGCCGCCGTGCGCCTGAGGTTAGCGGGAGAACGTGGGCAACGTAGCGGTCCCCATCGCGCGCGACCAGGGGAACAGCAACGCCTTTGATGCCAATCGCCAGGTCGCCGCTGCCGGCCGTCGCAAACGTATCGGCCAGTACCTGGTCAGCCTGCGGATCGTTCACCCTCAAGCGTAGTCCATCGGCGAACAGTACGCTGGCCGCATTTAGCATGACATGGCCTGCAACATTGGCATGTACGATACGGCCGGTCGCATCGACCAGGAACATGCCGGCGCTGATGCCATCGAGCGTGTCGGCCAAGGACGCAGCTTCGGCTTTCGCGAGGTCGATCACCTTGCCGACGAGTACGGCACGACGGTAGTGCGGCACAACAAGCCGCATACGTCGGCGCGTTTCGTCGTCAACGACGCCGTCCCGCTCGTGGCGAAACACAACCATTGCAGCGGAGCTAGTGACGGATTTTTCCAACATCGCGTGTACCGTATCAACCAAACCCTGAGGCTTCCCCCATTCCTTGTAAAAGCGCGTCTCGCAAAATTCGTGATAGGGCATGACATCGGCCGTGGAGACGGGTTGTTCGATATCGGCGATAAAATACCCGAGGGCGGTCGGATCAAATTTGATGTATTTCTGCTTGAAAAGCTGCACATAATGATCGTCAAGGCCCCACTGGTAAACGTCGGGCATTATTTTTTTGGCGACATCTTTGGAATAGAACCCTGCCGCACAGCCACCTACGAATGCGGCCGACTTGGCGAAGACGTCAACCCACAGCGTGGGGTCAAGCGCCGCGTCGTAGATGTCACCTATTAGCGCCGATAATCGTTCTGACTCGGGCATCGCTAGTCGACCTTGATATTCACAGCTTTGACCAATGTAGCCCAGGAGGCAAGCAAACAGCACCGGCCGGGGGACGGATCCTCCGAGGCTGCCATGAAATTTTGGCCCCACGAACGGCCTAATATCAGTTCAGGCCGCAAAGCTGATTTTACAAAAAGCAGAGGATAGATCAACTTCAGCTTTGTTTTCGCTCATCGCTCGAATGTCTTAAGTAATTCTCAGGAAATGGTGGCCATTCGGTCAGGCGATTTCTGCTTTGGATCAAAATGCGAAGTGGAGACCGACGGCTACTTTGTCCGTTTTGCCCCCAAAAGCAACGGTGAAAACGCTCGCGATGAGGCCATGAACCGGACGCTTGCACAGCAGGGAGATCGACGGAAGGCCCATTTGGCGACTACCTGAACCAGAGCGAGCCCACGTCATTCCGGTCCCTAGATTTCGCTCCGCTCAATCCAGGCTACTCAAAACAAATCCAGCTGCTGCGACGGCGGGCGCGGTGCGCGGAAATGCTCGGTCGTGGTCCGCACGCTGGACTTGTTGAAGCCGAGCCGTTCGCACGCCACCTCGAAGCGGCGGCCGATCATCCAGGCGATCGGGCCGGAGCCGGTCTGCCGTTTGCCAAACGTCGAGTCGTAATCCTTGCCGCCGCGGGTGTCGCGCACGAGCTTGAAGACGTGACGATAGCGGTCGGGATAATTCTCGATCAGCCATTCGCGGAACAGGTCGCGCACTTCGAGCGGCAGGCGCAGCAGCACGTAGCCGGCGTTGCGCACGCCGGCCGCCGCGACCGCGTCGAGGATGCGCTCGATCTCGTCGTCGTTGAGCGCCGGGATGATCGGGCGCCACCATGACGGAGGTCGGCATCCCGGCGCTTGACCAGTTGCCGCAGCGTTTCGAGCCGGCGCGGCGGCGTCGGCGCGCGCGGCTCCATGGTGCGCGACAGCTTGGCATCGAGCGAGGTGACCGAGAGCGCGACCTTCACCAGATTGCGCTCGCGCCATGCGCGCCAGAATGTCGAGGTCGCGCAGCACCAGCGTCGATTTGGTGACGATGCCGACCGGATGGCCGGCGCGCTCCAGCACTTCGAGAATGCCGCGCATGATCTTGAAGCGCCGCTCGATCGGCTGATACGGGTCGGTGTTGGTGCCGATCGCCATGATTTTCGGCACGTAACCCGGCGCCGACAATTCGCGCTCCAGAAGTTCGGGCGCGTTCGGCTTCATGAACAGCTTGGATTCGAAATCGAGCCCCGGCGACAGCCCGAGATAGGCGTGCGTCGGCCGCGCGAAACAATAGACGCAGCCGTGCTCGCAGCCGCGATACGGATTGATCGAGCGGTCGAAGGAAATGTCCGGCGAGTTGTTGCGGGCGATGATCTTGCGGGTCGAGTCGACCGTGACGCTGGTCTTGAACGGCGGCAACTCGTCGAGGCCCTGCCAGCCGTCGTCGAAGGCGACCGCGCGCCAGCGGCTCGTAACGGCCGGAGGCGTTCGACACCGTGCCGCGGCCGCGGCGGCGCTCGCGGTCGACGGCGGTTCCCAACCCGCCCGCCGGCGCGGAGGGCTCCGGCGCCGGCGGGCGTTTCAAGGCGGACGAAGCGGCTCATGGTCATGAAGGTAGTGCGCGACCGTGAACAAAACAAGAACAATTTCCGTGAGCATTGGTCCGCTTGCATTTTCCGTACAGGACCGTACAGTTTGCCGATGAGCGAAACCCAACGCAAAGGCGCCGAGGAGGCGCGCAATCAGCTCCCGGATTTGCTGGACGCGGCCGAAAACGGGCAGTCGACAGTGATCACCCGGCACGGCCGCGCCGTCGCTGCACTGGTGCCGATCGGCACTTTCGAATCGATCGTCCAGCAGAAATCGATTTTGCCTCTCAAGGGGTCGGGCCGTGGCCTGTGGGGCAAGGACAGCTCGCAGACTCTGCGAGATTTGCGTGAAGAATGGGACCGTTAGATTTTGCAGATCTGCCGGAGCGAGCGTTGCTGCTCGTCGACACGGCTCCAATCATCTACGTTTTCGAAGCTCACCCGCAATTCGCGCCGCGTTTCGAGCCGATGTTCGCCGCACACGAGGCGGGAAGACTGCGCTTCGCCGTGACCACAATAACGATTGTTGAGGTCCTCACCGGTCCGTTGCGCGCCGGCGACGAAGCCCTCGCCCGGCGTTACCAGGATGCGCTGGAGTCGTGGCAATGCATCGAACTGAATCTCGCAATTGCCGAAAGCGCCGCACGCCTGCGGGCTTCGCTAAGGCTGCGCCTTGCGGACGCCGTCCAGGCAGCCAGCGCGCTTGCGATCAACGCCGCCGCACTGGTGACGCATGACCGCGATTTCTCGCGTCTGAAATCTGTGCGTGTCATTTCCTGAGGCGAACGATCGGCGATTTCCATGCGCATCCAATGATCAGCGTCATCATCGCGACCCTCGACAGCGAGTTCGCCTTGGCGCGGACTCTCGCGGCGCTGGTGCCGGGGGCAGTCGATGGCCTGGTGAGCGAGGCGATTGTCGCCGATGGCGGCTCGCGCGACGGCACCGCGATTGTCGCCGACGCAGCGGGCTGCACATTCATGACCGTTGAGGGACCGCTGGGCCGGCGTTTGAAAACTGCCGCCGCCAAGGCGCGCGCGCCTTTTCTGTTGTTCGTGCGGCCCGGCATCGCGCTCGACGCGGGCTGGATCGGCGAGGCGAGGCGGTTTGCCGAGCGGTCCGCGGCGGATCGGGCCGCTGTGTTTCGGCGTGGCGCTCTCGAACAATCAGCGTTTCGCGAATTGGGAGTACTGCTGGCGGCCGCACTTGGCGCCCTGCCCCACCCCGATCAAGGCCTGCTGATCGGCCGCCGGTTCTACGACGCTCTCGGCGGCCACGCTGAAGACGCTGCCGACCCGGAACGCGACTTCGTCCGCCGCATCGGCCGGCGGCACCTCGCAACGCTGGCGGCGAGCGCGACGAAGATACTTGACTAAGTCAACTATCTGCGCGAGCTTACGGCATGGACGTTCGCCGCCAGACCGCCACCGCCAAACCCAGTGTCGACGAGGCGCATATCGGCGCGGCGCGGCGCTTCAACCGCTTCTACACGCGGCAGATCGGCGTGCTGCGCCGGAATTTCCTCGACAGCCCCTACTCGCTCGCCGAGGCACGCGTGCTCTACGAGATCGACCGCGGCAAGGGCGCGACCACCGCCAGCGATATCGGCCGCGCGCTCGATCTCGACGCCGGCTATCTGTCGCGCCTGCTGCGCACGTTCGAAAAGCGCGGACTGATCCGGCGGACGGCGTCGCCGCACGACGCGCGGCAAAGCCACCTGGCGCTCACCGCGCGCGGCCGGGCAGGCCTATGCGCCGCTCGAACGGCGCTCGCAGCACGATATCGGCGCCATGCTCGGCAAGCTGTCGCCCGGACGACCAGTCCCGGCTGATCGGCGCGATGAAGACGATCCAGACGCTGCTGGGCGATCAAACGCGGCGGCGAAATACAGACCGCGCCGGCGCCCCAACAAGGCTACATCCTGCGCGCGCCGCGGCCCGGCGATTTCGGCTGGATCGTCAAGCGCCACGCCGAACTTTACGCGCAGGAATACGGCTGGATCGAACCGTTCGAAGGCGTCTGCGCGCAGATCGTCGCCGATTTTGCCAACAAGAACGATGCGCAGCGCGAACGCTGCTGGATCGCCGAGCTGGACGGCGAAAATGTCGGCTGCGTTTTTCTGGTCACCGACTCGGCCGATGTTGCCCGCATCCGACTGCTGATCGTCGATCCGAAGGCGCGCGGGCTTGGGCTCGGGGCGCGGTTGGTCGATGAATGCGCCCGCTTTGCCCGCAGCGCCGGCTACAAGAAAATGACGCTGTGGACGCACAGCGTGCTCACCGCGGCGCGGCACATCTATCAGAAAGCGGGCTTCACGCTCACCAGCAGCGAGGAGCGCGTGAGCTTCGGCAAACCCGTTGTCAGCGAATACTGGGATCTGGAGTTTTAGGAACTGTAGCCCGGATGAGCGAAGCGATACCGGGGAGCGGCATTCCCGCATATCGCATGCGGGCTACGGATTGTAAGGGCAGCTCAGGCCGACCTGGTAAATCCAACATCGTCCGCGATCACGGTATTCGGCCCGATCGGCACTTCGCCCGGGTTCGGCAGATTGAGCTTGCGAAACACGATCTTGTCGCGCGAAACCTTGCGAAGAAAATCCTCGAAGACATTGATTGTCAGCTGCTCGCCCGGACAACGCCGGTAGCCGAAGCCGAATGGCGCAAAGCCGGCATAATCACAGACCGGGCGGCTCTTGTCGTCGACAATGGCGAAAACCGTCCCAAAGCCGCTATTCGCAAGGCTGGCCCTTCTGCCATCCTTCACCTCGAATTTGGTGATGTCGAACGGGCACCGCGCCAGGCCGATCTGCCGGCATTTGTCTTCGGTAATCTCGGCGCTGGTGGGTACGCGAAGATACCTTGTCGGATCGAAAGCATCCGGGTCCTTCCAATGAACCGGATCCATGCTGGTACTGGTGTGCGGGGTGCTGATGTAGCTGTGGCGCTCCAGCGGAAGGCCAAACATTTCCTGAGGCGAAGCTCCGTAGGCGCTTCTCCTGGCATCCGCGATCGCCGAGATGCTGCCGCCGTTTGGCGAGATGACGCGGAACAATTCCATGACGAACAGCTCCAGCGGCGAGTAGGCAACGTCGCCGGCGCTGTCGAACAGTTCTCCGCTCATGGTTTTCCGGAACGACGCTTGCACCGCAGGATCGCCGCCGTCCTCGGACAGCCGCGACATGATTCCGAAGATCGAGTTGCCCCACTGGCTGAGCGCCACGAAATTGTGGAAGCACTCGAACGCCACGTCCTTCTTGGCAAAGTGACTGCCATCTCCGGCGTTCTTCAGCCAATACCACGCAATGGTCTTTTCGGGGTCCTTGGTTTTGCCGCTCTCAATGTCGGCGAGCCGGTCATCGATCCAAGATTTGAGAAAGTCGAGGCGGCCGCGAACGATCATGTAGTTGTCGTAGGTGATGGGCAGCAGCGGATTCCGGTACGCGAGAACCGTGTTGAACAACTCGCCGATCTGGCGCACCTCGAAGGGGATGGCGTCGCCGGTCACGCCGAGGTGCAAGATCCCAATAAAGATCGAAATAATAATCGAGGTAATGCCGCATGAACGGCTTGCCGGCGAATTGCTGGTCCATGAGCTTGTCAAAGAAAGCCACGACCTTCGGGCTGTACATCGGCTTGTAGAGGTCCGGCGTCACGCCAGAAAAATAAATCCGTCTTGCGAAGGTTATCGGGACCGCGCTTCTCGAGGCCCTGCAAAAAGACCGTCACGCCATCCTCGGGCGTCGGCCGCCAGTCGCGGGTTATGAGCCCCCAGAGATCGTAGGGCAGCGCATTTTCCTTGCTGAAATTGACGCCGACCATCGGCAACATCGGCCGCTGGTCTTCGTAAAAACTCGTGAGGAAAAACGGGATGACCGCCTTCTCCACATAGTCGCGATCGAAATTCGGTGGAATGGTCTCACGGAAACGCCGGACTGCATCGAGCATCTGCGGCGGAAGTTCGGATTGTGGCGTGTCGGCAAAGGCCCGGTCGACGCCCGCCGCCATTTCCGATGCTGCGCCGCCTCCGAGGAGACCAACTGCCGCCACACCGCCCTTGAGAACGGTGCGACGCTGCACGATCTTGCGCTCCATCGCTTCCTCCTGTCGTGCGCTATTTCCCCCATGCTCCAGCGCCCGGCGTCGGAGCCCACTTGGCCGTTGATTCAGCCATGAGGAAAGAGCGCAGCTCACCGGTGAGCAGACGCTTTAAGCTCCGCAGGGCGACCGTGCTTCCGTGTTTTTGCTCCCTCTTGCCGATCCTTGCGCAAATTTCGGCAGTGGTCGGCCAGCCGGTGACGGCGTGCTGCGCCGGCCGGCGCCAGAGTTGTCGCTTGAGAAGGCGGCCAAGACAGGCCTAGACTGACACACGGCCGGAAAAAATAAGGGAGAGGCGACCATGGACGACATGACAACGATCGAACGCCGTCCGAACGTGGCAATTGACCAGGCCGTGCTGTTCTCGATGCGTAATTTGCCGCTGCTTGAGCAGGGCACGACCTACGATCCGCTGGCGACCGCCGAAAATCTTTGGATGAGCATTAAAGTGTACGCCAGTGGCGGCGAGAATGCGCTGCATGCCCACGGCGGCGAAGATCACGCGTTCATCGTGCTGCAAGGCAAAGCCACTTTCACGTTTGGCGACGGGCGCAATACTGTCGTCGGCAAGTATGAAGGCGTGATGATCCCGAAGAATGCGCTCTACAAATTTCAGGCCGATGAGAGCGAGAACCTGGTTCTGCTGCGCGTCGGCGCCGGCGCCCGGAAAGTCACGGGCCTCACCGACCTGACGCATTTCGGCACGCCGAAGGACGTTCTGCAGCAGACGACGTTCGCCGACGGCGCCGTCAAGGAAGGCGGAGCGGCAAAGAACGGCGAGACCGCGAAACCGCGCATCTACGCCAGAGGCAAGTATTTCGCGCCCGACTGAATGTCAGAGACTCGGATACAGGATCAATTCTGAAACTCCAGGAGGTTACGATGCCGGCACTTCCCGTTGATGCCTCGAAATTCGCCGGTATATCGGAGGAACAGGCGCGCACCTTTCCGGCCCGAACCGTCGTCGGCGTGGAGCTTTCGGACGCGCAAGTCGCGGCGATGCCGCAGATGATTTCGACCGACGCTCATGTCATGGAGCCGGACGCGGTCTGGCAGGAGCTTACTCCTCGGCTGCGCGAGCATCTGCCGAAAGTCCCGTTCAGAAACTGCCCGCCCGGCGCCAGCGATCCACGCCTGCGCCTGCGCGACCAGGATACCGACGGCGTTGCCGCCGAAATCCTGTTCCCGAATTACGGCATGGCGCTGTTTGGCATCGACGACATCGAGACGCAGCAGGAGTCCTTCAAGCTCTACAACGATTGGATGCACGAGTTCTGCGCGACCGATCCCAAGCGGCTGTACGGCGTACCGCTGGTTTCCGCCTACGACATCAAGGCCGGCATCAAGGAGATGCAGCGCGGTCACAGCATGGGCCTCAAAGGCGCGATGCTGTGGCAAGTGCCGGACCCGCGCCTGCCATTCACTTCCGAACATTACGAACCGCTGTGGGCGGCGTGCGCGGAAGCCGGGGCGCCTGTGGTCTGCCACATCTTGACCGGCCATTCCTACATCAAGACCGGACAAAAGGGCGGCCTGCAGGGCCTCAAGGACGCGACCAACGCGAAAACCAACGATTCCGCCAACACGCTGTTCGATTTCATCTTCTCGGGCGCGTTCGATCGCCATCCCAAGCTGCGTCTGTTGCTGGCCGAAAGCGAGATCGGCTGGCTGCCGTTCATGCTGCAGCAGTGGGACTATTATTTCGACCGCTTCCGCCGCGACCGGCCGATGCCGATCACGCGCAAGCCGAGCGAAATCTTCAACGAACATGTCTATGGCACGTTCCTCGAGGATTACGTCGGCACGCGCTTCTTCCCGTGGTGGGGCGAGAAGAATTGCATGTGGTCCAACGACTATCCGCACTTCAACATGACGTTTCCGCATTCGCGGCAGGTGGTCGAGTATCACTTAAGCGGATTGTCGGAGGAGAAGAGGAAGCGCCTGACCTACGATAATGCGGTCGACCTGTTCGGCATCAAGCTCAGTTGAACAGATCGGCGAGACGCGCCGCGCACTGTGACACAGCAAGGCCGTCGCATGGGAGGGGTTGATGCTGAAACGCGCGCTGCTCGCGCCGTTGCTGATCGCGCTCACTGCCGGTTCCGCCTGGGCGCAAACGCCGTCCGCCGATTTCTATCGCAACAAAAATATCGACGTCTATATCGGTTTCAGTTCGGGCGGCGTCTATGACATCACCGCCCGACTGCTGGCGCGTTTCATGGGCCGGCACATTCCCGGAAATCCCGGCCTCGTTCCGAGAAACATGACCGGCGCGGCGGGGCAGCGCCTCGCCAACTGGCTCTATCAGGTCGCCCCGAAAGACGGCACCGCGATCGGCACCTTTGCCCGCGGTATCGCGTTCAATCCGCTGCTGGGCCAGCCTGCCGGCCCGATCGAGGCGACCAAATTCAACTGGCTCGGCAGTACCAACGACGAAGTTTCGGTCTGTGCGTCGCGCCGCGAAAGCGGCGTCATCAAATTCGAGCAGCTTTACAAGCAAGAACTCATCGTCGGGTCGACCGGCGCCAGCGGCGATGACGAGCAGTTTCCCAGGATCATAGACGCTGTTCTGGGAACGAAGTTCCGCATCGTTTCGGGCTTTCCTGGCGGCAACGAAATCAAACTCGCCATGGAGCGCGGCGAAGTCGGCGGACGCTGCGGCTGGTCGTGGTCAAGTGTCAAGGCGACCGAGAAGGAATGGCTTGAAACCAAAAAGATCGCCATTCTGGTGCAGCTCTCGTTGCACCGGCACCCGGATCTGCCCGACGTCCCGACGATGATGGACTTCGCCAAGACCGATCAGGATCGTCAGATCTTCAAGGTGATGCTGGCGCGGCAAGTCATGGCATGGCCGTTCGCCGCCCCACCCGGCGTGCCCGCAGAGCGGATCGCCGCTCTGCGCAAGGCGTTTGACGAGACTATGCATGACCCGGAATTTTTGTCGGAAGCCGAAAGGCTCAATCTGGAAGTCACGCCAGTCTCCGGCGCCCGCATTCAGGCGCTGATAGCGGAGTTGTACCGGACGACCAGCCCCGAACTCACTGCGAAAATCGCGGCGATGCTCAAATAGGCGCCAAGCCTAGATCTATCCTCATTTTTTCCTTCGGGACATGCGAGCGCCGGCGTTAAGCGTCACCCACGTTGCGCTTGCCTTGTCCGGCTTAGCTCTCCTTTAAGACCGGGACCCCAGTCCCAGAATCCGGGCCGCACGACGACCCATCCCGGCGCGCGCCTGGGACTTGAGCATCATGACATCAGGTTCTTCGTCAGCAGAATGGGCGCGATCGAAGCATCGCGGAAGCCCCAGATGTCGCGTCACGATTTGCAAACCGGCCATCAAACTATCACCGAGACGCTCTACACTTTCGAGAACTCGGGAACACAGGCAGCCACGCGCTTTTCAGCGCTCGCCGACATCTTCGACCCCGGAACGATCCGGCACCTCACGGACATCGGCGTCGGCGGCGACTGGCATTGCCTGGAGGTCGGAGCGGGAGGAGGAAGCATCGCGACGTGGCTCTGCGACCAAGTAGGCGATAAAGGGTGGGTGCTTGCGACCGACATCGACACGCGATTCCTCGAAACGCTGAATCGACCGAATCTGGAAGTCAGCCGGCACGACGTGGAATCCGACCCGCTCCCGCAGGCAAAATTCGATCTCGTGCATTTTCGCTTGGTTCTCGGCCACCTGCCAAATCGAGATGAGGTTCTTGGCCGCCTTGTTGCAGCGCTACGGCCCGGCGGCTGGATTCTGGCGGAGGAGTTCGAACTCGTGGTCGCTTCGTCCCGACCATTCGATCAACGACGCGGAAACGTCCCTCAAAGCCTTCGCTGGCATGCAAGCTGTGATGGGGCGGCACAGGTTCGACGGTTACTACGGCCGCCGGCTGGTCGCTCGTCTGCGCGCTCACAGTCTCGCTGAGATTTCGGCCGAAGGCCGCGTGTTTATGTACGAAGGCGGAACGAGCGGCGCGGATTTGACGCGTGCCTCCATTTCCCAGACGCGCGATGAAATGATCGATGCCGGAACAATCTCCGCGGCCGAGATCGAGAGTGATCTGCTGCAATTGGACAATCCGGATTTCATGATGCCGTCGCCGATCATGTGGGCCGTTCGAGGACGTCGGCCCGCGGGCGGCCGGGAGCCGTAAGGAGGAGACCATGCAACGTACAACGTCGCTGATTTCTGCGCCTGCTCGCCGGCGCGGCTGCCCTGCCGGCCGTCTTGCGGAGCGTGAGAGCGGAAACTTATCCGTCTCGGCCGATACGCATCATTGTTGGCTCTGCTGCCGGCGGCGGGCCCGATATTTGGCGCGGCTCATTGGACAATGGCTGTCAGTCGCCTCGGCCAGACCGTTCGTTATCGAGAACAGACCAGGAGCCAGCACTAACATCGCCATTGAGAAGTCGCCAACGCGCAGGCCGATGGCTACACGCTTCTTCTGGTACCTAGCAATGCGGCGGCGATCAACGGCCACTCTTTATGACAAGCTGAATTTCAACTTCATCCGCGACATCGCGCCGGTCGCCGGGCATCAGCCGCGTGCCCGAATATCATGCTGGTCAATCCGTCGGTGCCCGGCCAAGCGGTTGCTGAGTTCATTGTCTATGCCAAGGCCAATCCGGGAAAAATCAATATGGCCTCTGCGGGCATTGGCAGCGGGCCGCACATGGCGGGCGAGCTGTTCAAGTGCATGGCCGGCATCGACATGGTCGCACGTGGCCTATCGCGGCGGCGCCGCCGGCAATCAAAGACCTGATCGCAGGACAGGTGCAGGTCTATTTCGTCACTCGGGCAGGTCGATCGAAGTATATCAGGACCGGCAAGTTGCGGGCGCTTGGCGGTGACGTCGGCGATGCGGTCGGCGGCTACCCCGATGTACCGACAGCTCAGCGATTTCGTGCCCGGCTACGAGGCCAGCACGTGGTTCGGCATCGGCGCGCCGAACAACACACCTGTCGAGATCGTCGACAGGCTCAACAAGGAGATCAACGTCGGTCTCGCCGATCCCGGCACGATCCAGGCACGATTTGGCCGACATCGGCGCATCGGTCTTGCGGGCTTTCGCCGGCGAATTCCGCCAAACTCATCGCGGATGAAACCGAAAAATGGGGCAAAGTTATCAGGTTCGGCCAACATCACGCTCATGGAGTAATGGACGGCGGCACAGTTCCACGACTTCTATCCGCGCCTTAACCAGGCACAGGCTCGGCTACATTTGCTGCTGATGGACGACAGCTCGACTGCCGAGGGCTCGCTTTCGCAGACATCGAGAATTAGGATCGCCTAATAAAGGGCTGGTCCGAATGTCGCAGTTTCGACAGAAAATTCGATTCTGCGCGAGCGCCGATGGCACGCGCATCGCCTATGCGACCTGCGGCTCGGGTCCCCCGCTGGTGTGGGTGCAATTTTGGACTCACCACTTGGAATACGACTGGGATAGCCCGGTCTGGGCTCCCTGGCTGTCCCTGCTGGCCAAGCATCACACACTGGTCCGTTACGACTGGCGGGGCTGCGGCCTTTCCGATCGCGAGCGCGTGAAGTTTTCTTTCGATAGATACGCCGAGGACCTGGATGCCGTCATTGCGGCTGCGGGCCTCGATCGCTTCGCGCTGTTCGGCATGAGTGGCAGCGGCAGCGCGGTCGCCATGACTTATGCGGTCCAGCATCCGGAACGGGTCACTCATCTGATGCTTTTTGGCTGCAATACGCGTGGCCCACTAGGGGACAGCCCAACCGCCGAGCAAAAGGCAGAGGCACAAGCACGGCTCAAAGTCTTCGAGCTCGGCTGGCCGAACGAAAATCCGGGTTACGGTCAGTTCTTCGCAGCGATGCACATTCCGGATGCAACGATGGAGCAATCCCGCTCGTACAATGACTTGTTGCGACGCACGACATCTCCAGCCAATGCCATCAGTCTGATAAGCACCTTCATCTGCCTCAACGTGCAAGACATCGTGCCCAAGGTCACGTGCCCCACGCTGGTCCTGCATTCGCGCGGCGACGCCATCATTTCGTTCGATCAGGGTCGCAAGGTCGCGGCGCTCATCCCGGGGGCGCGCTTCGTGCCGCTGGAAAGTCGCAACCGTCTCGTTTTGGATACCGAGCCGGCGTGGCAACAACTCGTTGGCGCGCTCGGCGATTTCCTGCCTGTGGACCCGGCCGATCGCGGGACCCTGCCTCTTCTTGACGACCTCACGGCACGCGAACGAGAAATCCTGGAAGTCGTTGCCGAGGGCCTCGACAATCACGAAATCGCCGCACGCCTGGACATCAGCGAAAAGACCGTACGCAATCACGTGTCGACGATCTTCAGCAAGCTCCAGCTAAAGAGTCGCGCCCAGGCCGTGGCATTCGCACGCGACGCCGGCTATGGGCGACCGGCAAGATGAATAGCCCGGGACAGGCGTTGTGAGTTATTGGCGAAGCGGCGTTGTCCGCGTCGCGATTCGAAGGGCGGAATTCGCTGGCCGATTCTGAACGCAGGCGCCGGCGCCTACGCTGTCGCGCCCTTCGCCTTAGGCCGGCGCAAGTTCTCATCGAGCCGCGGCATGATCTCGACGAAATTGCACGGCCCGTAGCGGTAATCGAGCTGATGCACCAGGATTTCGTCCCAGGCATCCTTGCAGGCGCCCGGCGAGCCCGGCAGGCAAAAGATGTAGGTCGAGTTGGCGACACCAGCGGTGGCGCGCGACTGGATCGCCGAGGTGCCGATCTTGGGGAAGCTCACCACCAGAAACAGCGCCGAGAACGCGTCCATCTTCTTCTCGAACAGCGGTTCGACCGCCTCGGGCGTGACGTCACGCCCGGTGAAGCCGGTGCCGCCGGTGGTGATGACGACGTCGATGACCGGATCTTCGATCCAGCCTTTGACGCGGGCGCGGATCGCTTCGATGTCGTCGGTGACGATGCTGCGCTCGGCCACGAAATGGCCCGCCGCGACGATGCGCTGCGTCAGCACCGCGCCGGACTTGTCGTCCTTGATCGAGCGCGTGTCGGAAATCGTCAGCACCGCGATCTTGAGCGGCACGAAGCGTTTGGTTTCGTCAATTCCAGCCATGGTCTTCTCTGCTCTTTCTGAAGGCAGATTACGGCGGCGGACGGCCCGCTGCAAATGGGGCCGCCAAGCTGCGCGGAGCCGTCACAGCGAACTCGCCGCAAACGTATTGCAGGCCGAAACGTCGCCGCTCTTGAAGCCGTTCATGAACCAGCGCTTGCGCTGCTCGGACGTGCCGTGGGTGAAGGAGTCCGGCGTCACGTAGCCTTGGGTCTCCTTCTGCAGGCGGTCGTCGCCGATGGCGGACGCGGTCTGCAGCGCCTGGTCGACGTCGCCCGGATCGAGGAACTTGTGCTTCTGCTGGGCGCGGTTGGCCCAGACGCCGGCGAGACAATCGGCCTGCAATTCGATGCGGACCTGAATCGCGTTGGCCTGGGTCTGGGTCGACGCGGCCTTCTGCGCGCTGGTCGCTTTCCCGAGCGTGCCCAACTCGTCCTGCACGTGATGCCCGACCTCGTGGGCGATCACGTAGGCCTCCGAGAACTGGCACGCCTTGCTGTCGGTGCAGCCGCCGAACTTGTTCTGCAGGTCGGAGAAAAATGACGTGTCGAGATAGATGCGCTGGTCGAGCGGGCAGTAGAACGGCCCCATCGCCGCTCGCGCCATGCCGCAGCCGCCCTGCTCCGAGCCGGCGAACAGCCGCAGCTTGGGCGGATGATAGGTGCGGCCTGCAGCGGTGAAGATTTCGCTCCAGCGGTCCTCGGTGTCGCCGAGCACCAGCGCGACGAATCGCCCGGACGGATCGGTCGGCGTTCCGGCGGTGACTGGCGGCGCCTGACCGCCGCCCTGCTGCGTCACCGATCCGCCGCCGGTGAGAATCTGCGCGCCGTTGAGCAGCACGCTCGGATCGACGCCAAAATACCAGCTGATCAATCCAATAATAATGACCGTGCCGATGCCGAGGCCGCCGCGGCCGCCGGGCAATCCAAGGCCGCCGCCACCGCCGCCCGCGCGATCGTCTTCAACATTGTCGCTTGGCCGGAAATCGTCGGTCCGCATGCCTCATTCTCCTGTCGAGTACCGGCGCTGACGCCGCATTCTTTGTCCGCATTGTAGCTGCGCAATCGCCTCTCGTCGAACGCAGTTAACCAAATATTTCCCGGCATTTATTGCCTAGTCGAAAGTTGTCTCGATTAAGCCGTTTTTTACCTTGGCGAGGCATCTTGTTGTTGGTCGGTTGTAGGTCCCGCGTCGCCGGCCAGCGTCGCCTGAGTCAGAGTTCTAAGTCATGGTAGTGTCGCGTCGCGGGGCGTCCAGTAGGACGCCCCGCGTGAGTTTCGAGTCGGCTCCGTCAGCGCGCATCGTCGTCGGCGATTGCGTTGCCGAGATGACGAAGTTGCCGCCGGCTTCGGCCGATCTGGTATTCGCCGATCCGCCTTACAATCTGCAGCTTGCCGGCGATCTCAAACGGCCTGACGATTCGCATGTCGACGCCGTCGACGACGACTGGGACAAGTTTTCCAGTTTCGCGGCTTACGACGATTTCACCCGCGCCTGGCTGACAGCATGCCGGCGGGTGATGAAGCCGAGCGCCACGCTGTGGGTGATCGGCTCCTATCACAATATTTTCCGGGTCGGCACGATTCTGCAGGACCTCGGCTTCTGGATTCTCAACGACATCGTCTGGCGCAAATCCAATCCGATGCCGAATTTCCGCGGCCGCCGCTTCACCAATGCCCATGAGACGCTGATCTGGGCGGCGCGCGGTGCACAAAAGCGCGACTACACGTTCAATTACGAAGCGCTCAAAGCCGGCAACGAAGACATCCAGATGCGCTCCGACTGGTTCATCCCGTTATGCACCGGCGAAGAGCGGCTCAAGGGCCTCGACGGCAAGAAGCTGCATCCGACGCAGAAGCCGGAAGCGCTGCTCGCCCGCGTCATCCTTTCGGCATCGCGGCCCGACGACGTTGTGCTCGATCCGTTCTGCGGCACCGGCACCACCGGCGCGGTGGCGCGGCGGCTGCATCGCAATTTCATCGGCGTCGAGCGCGATTCCGAATACGCCGCCGCCGCGCGGGCGCGAATCGAGGCGGTCGAGCCGCTCGATGAGCCGGCGCTGGCAAGCTTCATGACCGCGCGCGAGGCGCCGCGGGTGCCGTTTGCGGCGCTGATCGAGCGCGGCCTGGTATCGCCCGGGATCAAACTGGTCGACGCCAAGCGCCGCCACCGCGCCGTGGTGCGGGCTGATGGCGCGCTGGCGTTGGGCGAAGCGGTCGGCTCGATCCACCGCATCGGTGCGCTGGCCCAAGGGCTCGAAGCCTGTAACGGCTGGACCTTCTGGCACCTGGAAACTTCGCGCGGCCTCATGGTTATAGACACGCTGCGCGCGCAGGTGCGCGCCGAGATGGCGGCGGCCTGAGGCGCAGCCCCGGCGTGCAGAATCGGAATGCCGGCGGCGCGCCGATAGGTGGTTCACCGCTTTCGGCGGACCGTTAAAATCGCTACTATCTCTCCGGCTTGTGAACTCGTCCGGGCAATTTCAACCGAGGAATGGCATGACAAATCGATTGACGCCGGCGCGACCGATCCGCGATCGCGCTGCGGGCTTCTTTGCACAGGCCAAGACGCCGCGGCGCTGGGCGCCGGCCGCCATTGCGACATTCGCCGCCACCATCGCGCTTTCGGCCGTGATCGCCGTGCCGCCGGCCGACGCGGCCGCCGCCCGGCGGGCGGCGCGCCCGGCGCGCCCCACCGAAATGACGGCGCCGCGCCAGGCCGGTGAGCCGATCATGGCGATCGTGTCGATCAAGAGCCAGAAGGTGACTTTCTACGACGCCGACGGCTGGATCTACAGCGCCCCAGTGTCGAGCGGCACCACCGGACGAGAGACGCCGGCCGGCCTCTTCGCCGTGGTGGAGAAGAACAAGGACCACCATTCGAGCCTTTATGACGATGCCTGGATGCCGAACATGCTGCGCATCACCTGGAACGGCATCGCGCTGCACGGCGGCCCCCTGCCCGGCTACGCGGCCTCGCATGGCTGCGTGCGCATGCCGTACGATTTCGCCGGGAAGATGTTCGACAAGGTGCCGATGGGCATGCGGGTGATCATCTCGCCGACTGACGCGGAGCCGGTCGCGTTCTCCGATCCGTCGCTGCTGGTGCCGGATCAGAAGGCGATCGACGCCGTGCCGGAGCGCGCCGCAAAGCTCAGCGCCGAGGCCGACGAGGCCACCAAGGAGGCCGCAGCCGCGAAGGCCGCTGCCCTAAAGGCATCGCGCGAATCGGCGGCGCTCACGTCGTCGCTGCGCAAGCTCGAGTTGGCTCAAGAAACGCGCCGACGCCGCGCTCGCCTATGCGAACAAAGTGCTCGCCGCCGCCAAGACCGACCAGGCCAAGGCGCGAGACGAAGATCTCAAGCAGAAAGCCGCCGCCAAGGTTGCGGAACTGCAAACTCAGATCGATGCCGCCAAGGCAAATCCGAAGCTTGCCGGAGCCCTGACGGTGCAGGACGCCGCAAAGGCGGCCGAGGCCAAACGCGCCGCCGCCGCCAAGGCGGCGCTGGACGCGCAGCTCGCGCTTGAGCCGGTCTCGATCTTCATCAGCCGCGCCACGCAGAAGCTTTACGTTCGCCGCGACACCCACAAGCGGATCCCCGACGGCGGCGAGATGTACGATTCGAGCCTCGAATTCCCGGTCACGATCAAGGATCCGGACAAGCCGCTCGGCACGCACATCATTACGGCCATAGGATTTGCTCCCGGCGGCGGCCTGCGCTGGACCGAGGTCACGATCGACAACGGCGACACCACCAAGGATGCCCTCGACCGTATTACCATCCCGAAAGAGGTGCTCGCTCAGATCGCGCCGACCGCACTGCCGCGCTCCTCGATCACCATCTCGGACGAGCCGCTGAGCAGCGAAACCAACTACCGCACCGAGTTCGTCGTGGTGCTGAACAACCAGCCGCAGGGCGGCTTCCTCAATCGCGCACGTTCGCCCGACATGCGCATCGCGCGCCAGGGTAACGATAACGGTTGGGGCAACGGTTTCTTCGGCGGTGGCTTCAGTAGCTGGTTCGGCGGCAACTCCCAGCCCGCCAATGCACGCCGGCCCGGCCGCCAGCCCTACGCGCGGCAGCAGCAGCCTCAAGGTTGGGGCAACAGCTATTAGCTGCTGAAGTTTATGAAACTGCCGGCTCGCTCAAGGCGGCCGGCAGTCCGTACAGCGCCCCGTATTTCTCGCGCAAATAACTGAGATACGGCTTCATGGTCAGCGGTGCCCCGGTGGCGCGCCGGATCAGTTCGTTCGGCGGATATTTCGCGCCGTGCCGGTAGATGTTGTCTTGCAGCCAGCCAAGCAGCGTCGCAAACCCGCCGCGGGCGATTTCGGCGGGAATGGCCGGATGAGCTTTCAGCGCAGCGGCGAAGAACTGCGCCGCCAGGATATTGCCGATCGTGTAGCTCTGGAACGCGCCACCGATCGCGCCGGAGTACCAGTGCACGTCCTGCAGGCAGCCGTCGCGATCGTCGGGCGGCGCGATACCGAGATCGGCCACCATCGCGGCGCGCCATGCCTCCGACAGATCTTTGACCGCGAGCTTGCCTTCGAGCATTTTCAGCTCGAGGTCGAAGCGCAACATGATGTGCAGATTGTAGGAAACCTCGTCGGCGTCGGTACGGATCAATGAACGCGCCACCTTGTTGATCGCGCGGTGAAAGGTGTCGAGCGCTACACCGGAAAGCTGATCGGGAAAGCGCTGTTTCAGAGACGGATAAAAATACTCCCAGAAGCCGCGCCCGCGCGCGACGATATTTTCCCACAGCCGCGACTGGCTCTCATGCACACCCGCGGACGACACCGTGGCCCGCCGGCGTCGCGCCAGCGCCGCAGCGACGCCCTGTTCGTACATGGCATGGCCGAACTCGTGCAGCGTCGAGAACAGCGCATCGCCGAGATCGTTCTCGGCGACGCGGGTCGTGATCCGCACGTCGCCTTCGGAAAATGTCGTGCAGAACGGATGGCGCGTGAGATCGAGCCGGCCGCGCCTGAAATCGTAGCCGATCCGCTCGGCGGCGAGCCGGGCAAATTCGAACTGTTCGGACTGGGGGAAATCGCGCCGCAAGCAGGAATCGTCCGCTTCCGGCTGCGCGCAAATTGCATCGAGCAGCGGCACCAGTCCGCGCTTGAGCTCGCCGAACAGTTTGCGGATCGCCGCCGTGGTCATGCCCTCGTCTGCATTGTCGATATGCGGATCGGCGATATGCGCATACGGAGCAAAGAACTCCGAATATTCGCGGCTGAGATCGAGCGTCTTTTCCAGATACGGCACCATCGCCTTGAAATCGTTTGCGGGCCGCGCCTGCGTCCAGGCCTGGTACGAGGCCGAGCTGTGCGCGCTCGATCGCGCCACGTAGTCGGCCGGCACCTTGATGGCCTTCTCGTAGTCGCGCCGCGCCGTGCGGATGATGCCGGCGTCGTCGCTGTCGTGTGGCAGGCCCTCGCCATAACGCGCCAACGCCTCAATCAGCCTGCCCATGGCGGGCGCGACCAGCCGCTCGTGCGCCAACTGCGCCAGCATCGCGACCTGCCGGCCGCGCGCCTCGGCACCGCCGGGCGGCATGTAGGTCGCCTGATCCCAATGCAGGACAGAGCACGACGAGTAGAGATCGCTGATATCGCGGCAATGCGCTTTCAGTTCCGCCAGCATGGCCTCAGGCGAACGGCGAGCGCGAACCGTTTTGGTTTTGGGGGCGACCTTGGCGCGGCGATGCGGCCGCGCGCGTTGCTTGCGAGCCATCGCGCTTCTCCAATTGCAGTCGTCTACGCACCGTACGGGAAGATCTCGCCGAGCAGTTCGAAGGCGCGTTTGGCGAACGCGTCCATGTTCGAAACCCGGTTATCGCTGCCGGTGCGCAGCGTGACGGCGCGCTCGGCCGGACCAACGATCGCGATACAGCTATGGCCGGCCGGATCGCCGTAGCGGTTGCCGGTCGGCCCCGCAGCGCCGGTTTCGCCGACGCCCCAGATGGCGCCGTGGCGCTCGCGCACGCGCCGCGCCAACAGCAGCGCGTACGCCTCGGTCGATGGCCGCAAGCCTTTCATGTCGGCATCGTGAATGCCAAGGAGCGCATCCCGCGCGGCCTTGGTGTAGACGACAGCGCCGCCGAGGAAATAGGCCGACGCTCCGGGCACGCCCAACAGTGCCGCGGAAATCAGCCCGCCGGTCGAGGATTCCGCAACCGCGATCGTCTCGCGCCGCGAGATCAGACGCATTGCGACGGCTTCGGCAAGCGGCAGCAGCTCTTTCATAAATCACCTCTCCCGATCTGGCAGAGCACGCGAAATACGCCGACATCGGCGTCCGGAAACTGCTTTGCCAATTGGGCGCCGACAGTTTCGGCGGCGTCCTGATACAGCGTATCGATCATCAGCGCGCCGGCAATCTTTTTGTCGCCGCCGCGCAGTTTCTCTTCCATCGACACCGGCATGCCGGCGGGATCGAGCGCGATCCATATTTCGCCGCCCGCAATCGCCGCATCGGCCGTCAGTTTCTCCAGCAGGCCCAACAGCAACGCCTCATCCGGCGGCCTTCCGTTGAACCGGGCGGTGACCGCGAACGCGCCGCGAAAGCCGCCGCGGCGCACGGTCCGCCGGCAGACAGTGCGGTTCATGTTGATGAACACTTCCGACATGATGGTGCGCGTCAGCGGCGTCGGATGATCGAGCCGTTCGAGATAAGGCTTCGACGTGAGCACGTCTGGCGTCTCGACCAGGTAGAAATTGAAATAGCCCGACGAACCCGAGATCGCCCTGTGCCGTCGGCCGAACAAAAATCCCGGCACGGCGAGCCGCTCGAGCAGATGCTCGCCCTGGAACCAGGCTTCGAATTCCGCTTCGCGCCCTGCGCGGCAATCGTTGAAGATCGCGAGGATTCCCGGCAGCGCCGTCATCGCGCCGCGACCACCATGATCTCGACCTTGTAGTCTGGCGAGGCGAGCCCGGCTTGGACCGTGGCGCGTGCCGGCGTATTGCCGGGCGACACCCAGGCGTCCCAGACCGCATTCATCTCGGCGAAATTCGCCATGTCGGTGATCCAGATATTGGCGGAGAGGAGCTTGCTCTTGTCGGTGCCGGCCTTCGCCAGAAAGCCGTCGATCTGGGAGAGGATGCTCTTGGTCTGATCGCCCATGCTCTTACCCTTGGGCGCGTCGGCGACGATGCCGGCGAGATAAACGGTATCGCCGTGCACCACCGCCTTGCTCATGCGCGGCCCGGCCTCATGACGTTCGATTTTCATTGCGCGTCCTTCTTGGTTTGAATTGTCGGTCTATTTTCAATCGGCCGCCCGGCTGTGGGCAAGCACCTTGCGCATCAGGCTCGGCAGCGCTTCGCCCGCGACATCTTCGCGGTGCGACCCAGCGCGTCCCGGCCGGCGCACGCGTGCGCGCCGGCAGCCTGGCGACGTAGACGGCAAGTTCGAGCGGAAAGTGCGTGAAGACATGCCGGACGAGGCCGGGGCATGCGCCGCCATATAATGTCTTTTCCCGTTCGCCCGGCGGGAAAGCGCGGCGCGCCTTCGAGCGCCTCTGGCCTCCTCGAACTCCGCGCTCCATTCCGTAGTCGGCACTTCGGTCATGCCACCGAGAAGGCCACGTTCGGGCCGCGTCCGCACCAAAAGGTGACCGTCCGCGCGCAGGGCCACGAAGGCGGCGCCGCGGCGCAGCGCGCCTTCGCGCTTCGGCGCGCGGCGTGGCAAGCTTTCGGCATCGCCGCGCTGCCGCGCCGCGCAGCCGTCATTCCACGGGCAAAGCGCGCAGGCTGGACGCTTCGGCGTGCAGATGGTGGCGCCGAGGTCCATCATGGCTTGGGCGAAATCGCCGGAGCGGTGCGGCGGTGTCAGCGCCCGCGCCAATCGTCCGATTTCCGGCTTGGCCTCCGGCAGCGGCGTCTCGACCGCATAAAGCCGCGCGACCACGCGTTCGATATTGCCATCGACCGGCATCGCCGGCGCGTCATAGGCGATCGCGGCAATCGCGGCGGCCGTGTAGGCGCCGATGCCGGGCAGCGCGCGCAATTCGTCTTCGGCTTGCGGAAATTGCCCGCCATGGCGCTCGACTACGGCGCGGGCGCAGGCGTGCAGATTACGGGCGCGCGCGTAATAGCCGAGACCGGCCCAGGCTTTGAGAACATCGTCGAGCGGCGCCGCGGCGAGCGCCTCCACGTCGGGCCAGCGCTCCAGGAAGCGCACATAATAAGGTGCGACCGCCTTGACGGTGGTCTGCTGCAGCATGATTTCGGACAGCCACACCCGGTAGGGATCGGTGCGTTTGCCGGGCGGCGCGCGCCACGGCAGCGCGCGGCGGTGGCGGTCGTACCAGGCCAGCAGATCGGTGTGTTGCGGGAATGATTTTGCGGCGGGGCGCTTGCCGCGCTGTTGTCGTGCCGCCGTCGCTGCTACGTTCATTGCCGATCCCGCTTCCATCGAGGCATGACAGAGCAACGCGCCACGAACAAGTCCATGAACAAGCCCGCCCGCTCTTTCGCCAAACCGCTGCGCGACGTCGCCGGCAAGATCGTCGGCCAGGCGTTCACCCGGCAGGGATTCGCATCGGCCGAGCTGGTGACGCGCTGGAACGAAATTGTCGGCCCCGAGATTGCGCGCCACTGCGAGCCGATCAAGCTGCAATGGCAGCGGCCGGCGCCCGGCGCGCTGTCCGGCGGACAGGAGCCCGGCACGCTGGTGCTCCGGGTCGAAGGTCCGGCGGCGATCGAGATTCAGCACCTCACCAACGTGATCTGCGACCGCGTCAACCGCTTCGTCGGCTGGCGCAGCGTCGCGCGCATCGCGCTGCGCCAGGCGCCGCTCCGCCGCGGCGAACGCAAGCCGCGCCGCGGCGCCGATCCGGCCGCCACGGCGCGGATCGCGGCGACATTGCCGGGCATTGCCGACGACGACCTCAAGCAGGCGCTGGCGCGGCTCGGCGCGGCGATCAAAAAGAGTTGAGCGGCGCGGCGCGTTGAACGCACCTAAGGTCCCGCGATGCCGCAGGGGCTTGGCCTGCGGGCACGCTAATGCCACATTGATGCCGCAGAAATTCCAGCGAAACCGCCGGGTTTTCCGCTATTTCGCGCCACCACGTCAGGAGCAGCCCTTGTCGATCACGCGCCGCAGATTTTTTACCGTCGGGGGGACGTTTGTCCTCGCCGCAGCAAGCCTCTCGGGCGTGCTGCTGTCGCCCATGCGTTTTGCCTTCGCGGATCCGGCCGCCACCCCGCAAACCGACGCCAAGACCCCGCCGCCGCCCACTGACGCAAAGCTTCTGGCCGAATTGGCCAAGCCCGGTCCCGCTGGCGACATGGTGCTGGGCTCCGAAAAGGCGCCGGTGACCATTATCGAATATGCCTCGATGACCTGCCCGCACTGCGCGCATTTCTCCGAGACGACGTTCCCCGAACTGAAGAAGCGCTACATCGACACCGGCAAGGTCCGCTTCATCTTCCGCGAATTCCCGTTCGATAAGGTCGCCGCCGCGGCCTTCATGCTGGCGCGCTGCGCGTCCAAGGACGGCGGCAGCGACAAATACATGGCGGTAGTGGAGACGCTGTTCGCCAAGCAGGACCAGTGGGTCACCGATCATCCGCTGGAACCGATGGAGAACATTGCCAAGCAGCTCGGCTTCTCCGACGCCTCGTTCAAGGCCTGCCTGACGAATCAGGCGGTGCTCAATGACATCGAAGCGGTGCGCGATCGCGCCGTGGAGAAGCTTGGCGTCAACTCCACACCGACTTTCTTCGTCAACGGCAAGAAGGTTGTGGGCGACGTTTCGATCGACACCATGGCCAAGGAAATCGACCCCTATCTCAAGGAAGGATAAGGGTTTTTCGCTCTGGCGTGAGGACGCGCGCCGGCCGCCCCGAGGCCGCCGGCGCGAACGAATGCTGTGAAAGTTGTCAAAAAATTAACCGCGCTGTTGCGCTTGCGGGCGGCCCGATTCATTCTCCGCGCCGATGCGGCACCTGCAACACGCCTTCGGGGCCCCTGGGCGTGAACCAATCATGATTCCCTTGGCCGCCGCAGCAAGCGGAACGGATATTAGACGCGCATGAAGCTCACGCGGCTGCGCCTGATCGGCTTCAAATCCTTCGTTGAACCCACCGATTTTGTCATCGAACCCGGATTGACCGGCGTCGTCGGCCCGAACGGCTGCGGCAAGTCGAATCTGGTCGAGGCCGTGCGCTGGGTGATGGGCGAAGCCTCCTACAAGGCGATGCGCGCGTCCGAAATGGACGACGTCATCTTCTCCGGCAACAACCAGCGCCCGTCGCGCAATCATGCCGAGGTGTCGGTCCAGGTCGACAACAAGGAACGCAACGCGCCGGCGGCCTTCAATGAGGACGAGACGCTTGAAGTCTCGCGCCGCATCGTCCGCGAGCAGGGCTCGACGTTCCGGGTCAACGGCCGCGAAGTGCGCGCCCGCGATGTCTCCATGCTGTTTGCCGATGCGTCGACCGGTTCGCGCTCGCCCGCCTTGGTGCATCAGGGCCGGATCGGCGAGATCATCCAGGCGCGGCCCGAGGCGCGCCGGCGCGTGCTCGAAGAAGCCGCCGGCATTTCCGGCCTGCATGCGCGGCGCCACGAAGCCGAGCTGCGGCTCAAGGCTGCCGAGGCGAACCTCACCCGCGTCGAGGACGTGATCGGACAACTGGCGGCGCAGACTGCGGCGCTGAAAACGCAGGCGCGGCAGGCGGTGCGCTACCGCAACATTTCCGGGCAGGTGCGCCGCACCGAGGCGTTGCTGTTCCACCTGCGCTGGAGCGCGGCCGGTATCGAAGTCACCGAGGCCGAGCATGCGCACGACGAGGCCATTCGCGTCGTGGCCGCCCGCGTCAGCGAGCAGACTCAAGCTTCGACGCGGCAGACCGAGCTTGCTGCCGGACTTCCGGCGCTGCGCGAGGACGAAGCCAAGGCGGCCGCGGCGCTGCAACGGCTCATCGTCGCCCGCGAAACGCTGGAGCGCGAAGAAACGCGCGCCAAGGAACGTCTCGCCGAACTCGATCGCCGTCTCGAACAATTCGCCGCCGATCTGGAACGCGAGCAGGCGCTGGCAGCCGACGCAACGGCTGCGCTCGAACGTCTCGATGCCGAGGAAGCGACCCTGAAGGCCGAAGCGCAGGCCAACGCGATGCGCCTGTCGGGCGTCAACGAGCGCGTCGCACAGGCCGACGCGGCACTGGCGGTTTCGGAAAAGTCCTTCGCCGAACTCACCGGCGCGCTGGCCGATCTGACCGCCCGGCGCAATCAGCTCCAGACAGCGCTGCACGACCACCGCGAGCGCGCCGAAAAGTTTGCCGCCGAACTCGTCAACATCGAAGCCGGCCTCGCGGCGAGCGGCAGCGGCGCACCCGATTTGGCGGGACTGACCGATGCGCTGAACGCGGCGCAGGCCGCGCTTGCCGAGGCTGAAGGCGTCGCGCATGCGTCGGAAGCCGCCCATATTGCGGCGCGCGAGCAAATGGAGGCGGCGCGCGGCCCCCTGGTCGCGGCCGAGCGCGCGGTGCAGCGGCTCGAAACCGAGGCCCGAACGATCAGCAAGCTCCTGGCAGTCGAGAGCAAGAATCTCTGGCCGCCGGTGATGGACTCGCTCACGGTCGCCAGCGACTACGAAAAGGCGCTCGGCGCTGCGCTGGGCGACGACCTCGACGCGCCGGTCGGCGATTCGGCGCCGATGCGCTGGAGCGGCGCGGCCAGCGATCCGGCCGATCCAGTGCTGCCGGAAGGCGCGGTGGCGCTGTCGCAATTCGTCCAGGGCCCGCCCGAACTGGCACGGCGGCTGGCGCAGATCGGCGTGATCGAGCGCGCCGATGGACCGCGGCTTGCCCAGATTCTCAAACCCGGGCAGCGGCTGGTGTCGCGCGAAGGCGATCTGTGGCGCTGGGACGGCTTCACCGTCGCCGCCCACGCACCAAGTGGCGCCGCTCGGCGCCTTGCCGAACGCGGCCGCTTGCTGGCCATCCAGAGCGAGCTTGTCATCGCGCAGAGCGACGTCGAGGCCAAAGGCCGAGCCGTCGCCGCCGCCGAAGCCGCACTCGCCGCCGCGACCGCGGCGGAGACGCAGGCCCGCGCCGCCGCGCGCGACGCGCAACGCGCGACCGACGCGGCGCGCGAGGATCATTCCGCCGCCGAGCGCGAGATCGCCCGCAACGCGGCGCGCATCTCGGCGCTGCAGGAGGCGCAGGCGCGCATCGTCGTCAGCCGCGACGAAGCCGTGCTGGCCCGCGACGAGGCCGAGCGCGCGCTCAACGACCTGCCGCCCGGGGCGGACCTCGAAGCGAAGCTCACCGCCATCAACGAGGTCATCGCCGGCGAGCGCAGCACCTGCGCCGAAGTGCGGGTCGAAGCGCAGGCTATCGCGCGCGAAGCCGAGCTTGCGGATCGCCGCCTGCAGGCGATCGCCGCCGAGCGTGCCGAATGGAGCGAACGGCGCGATGACGCAACGACGCAGATCGCCACCGTCGGCGAGCGCAGCGTCGAGGCCCAGAACGAACGCAACGAACTGCAAAACGCGCCGGAAAAATTCGCCGAAATGCGGCAATCGCTGATCGGCGAGATCGAAACCGCGACCGGCGAACGCCGCGTCGCCGCTGATCGGCTGGCCGCAGCGGAGAACGACCTCGCCGAGGCCGACAAGGTCGCGCGCGCGGCGCTCGAGGCGGTCGGCGAAGCGCGAACGGTTGCCGCCCGTGGCGAGGAACGCCGCGATGCCGCCAAGCGCCGACTCGCTGACATCGAGCATGAAATCCGCGAGGCGTTCGATATCGAGCCCCAGGCCGCGGCGGAGCTCGCCGAGATCAAGGCCGGCGCCGAACTGCCGACCCCCGCCGAGGTCGAGGAGAAGCTCGACCGCATTCGCCGCGAACGCGAGCGGCTCGGCGCGGTCAATCTGCGCGCCGAGCAGGAACTCGAAGAGGTCGAAGCGCAGCATCAGAAGCTGGTCGGCGAGCGCGACGATCTGGTCGAAGCGATCCGCCGGTTGCGGCAAGGCATCCACAGCCTCAATCACGAGGCGCGCGAACGCCTGCTCACCTCGTTCGCGACCGTCAATGAGAATTTCAAGAAGCTGTTCACCGAGCTGTTCGGCGGCGGCACCGCCGAATTGCAGTTGATCGAAAGCGAGGATCCGCTCGAAGCCGGCCTTGAAATCCTGGCGAAGCCACCCGGCAAGAAGCCGGCGACGCTGTCGCTGCTCTCGGGCGGCGAGCAGGCGCTCACGGCTCTGGCTCTGATCTTTGCCGTGTTCCTCACCAACCCGGCGCCGATCTGCGTGCTCGACGAGGTGGACGCGCCGCTCGACGACTACAACGTCGAGCGCTTCTGCGACCTGTTGCACGAGATGACCGGCTCGACTGAGACGCGCTTCATCATCATCACCCACAACCCGATCACCATGGCGCGGATGAATCGCCTCTACGGCGTCACCATGGCCGAGCGCGGCGTGTCGCAGCTCGTCTCGGTCGATCTCGAAGGTGCGGTGAAGCTGCGCGAGGCCGTCTAGCGACTTTCTGAGAGGTCCCGGCCTTACGCGGCCAGCGGCGCCCAGCTTTGGCTCAGGCCGCCGTCGTGCGCCACAGTGCAGTTTCTCCCGTTCCCCTTGGCCCTGTACAGCGCGGCGTCTGCCAACGCTATGAGGATGTCGGAGGCGTCGGGCATGTTAGGCACCTGGCTGACGACGCCGATGCTGACAGTTGGCGGCGATATTTCGTTGCTTTGCGATTTGCGCTCTGAGACGCACGCGCAAATCCGTTCCGCAAGAGCAAGCGCCTCGCTCGCCGGCGTGCCGGGCAGGATCATGGCGAACTCTTCCCCGCCGTATCGAGCCACGAAGTCATGTTCGTTGCGCCGGGCGCCGTCGAGAATGCGGCCAATAAGGATCAACGCCCGGTCGCCCGCTTGATGGCCGTGCTGGTCGTTGAATGCCTTGAAATGATCGACGTCGATCATCAAAAGTGCGACCGGCGACTTTCTCGTCAGCGCTTCATTCCATTCGCGGGCCATGGTCACCGCAAATCCACGGCGATTTGGAATCTGGGTGAGAGCATCGGTGGTCGCCAATATCCGAAGCCGCATCTCGGCAGCCTCGCGGTGGCGCAGCTCGTGGCTTGCGAACAACGCGAGCGCGATCATTGAAATCCCGAGAACGAGCAGGATGGCGCAGATGGCGACGGCGTCGTACCGCCATGATGCCAGGGCGTCCGCAATGGAAACACCCATGGTGATCAGCAGCGGATAGTTCCCGACCCGCCGGAAGGCGTAGATGCGGGGAGTACCATCCCTCACTCCCTCGGCCTCGAAATGACCGGACAGCAGGTCCCCCGCCCGGGTGAACAGCGCCGATTGACTCATATCCTTGCCGATATCGCCGGCATCCAACGGACTGCGCATGAGCATTGTGCCGTCGACATTCGTCATGGCCAAAAGACTGCCGGGACTTATTTCCACGCGGCTGAACATGTCCTTGAAGTAATTCAGTTCCATCACTCCAACGACGACGCCCGCAAACGCCCCGTCGCGATCGGAGAGACGCCGGCTGATGCCGATCCGGTAGCCTCCCTTGTCGCCGAAAAACGGGGTGCCGATGTAGAGACCGATGCCGGGATTGTTCCGGTGCACCAAAAAATAGTCGCGTGAGGAATGATTTCTGCGCGGAGGAGACAGCGTCCGCGAAATCAAGGGCAAGCCATCCGTCCTTGTCCAGGACCTGAATAGTTCTGAGATATTTTGCCGTCGCTGCGCGATCGAACAGAACCAGTTGACGAATGTCTTTATCGACCGAGCCGATGCCGGGATGCTTTGAGTTCTCAATCACCGCCTGCAGTGACAGGTCGAACATATCGAGATTGCGGGCTATGTCGCTGGACATGGTCGCGAGCAGATTGTCACTGGCGAGGAGAGTCTTCGACAGCACATTGCTTCGCATCATCCCGAGCAGAACGGCGCCCGAGGTCCACAGTCCGAGCGCCAGGACGATGCTGGCAGTTACCAGCCAAGTTCCGACGTGTTGAAATGCGCGCCCGGACCAATCGGAACCTTGTCCAAAACGCATCGGCGCCCCCACTTCCATACCACGGGGGAAATCTAGCCGTATCAGTTTGTAATAACGCGTATTGGATCGCTCAAATGCCGGTTTGGGCCGCTACGATTGATTAAGCATGTCATCTCGTCAGCTGCCGTGCGCAGCCGTTGGAAGCAGCCCCACAAGCCTGTCGGCGGTGTAACGACGGATGGCATCCGCTTCCGTCATCATGATGCGCGCGTTCTGCAACACCTGTCCGCGGACGTTGTCGACAAAGACCTGACGCAGCACCACCGTGCCGATCGCCAGACCGACCAGGCAGGCCGCCAAAAGCGCGAGATTGATCTTGGTTTTCAGCCCCATGATGCGGTCCGTCGAGCCGGCATGACTGCGGCGCGATCGTGCCCCCACCGGCGATCCTACCGATCGTCAGAACACGTTTGAAACGATTTTCGCACGGAACCGGGGCCCCGGTGCCAAAAACCCAGGTGCAGGTTTAATTCGCGCCCATCCGAATCGATCGACGCCTGCCGCATTCGGCAAATTCATCGCGGACGACACCGAGAAGGGCGAAGGCGATCAAGTCCGCGCGGATCGGTCCGCGTGCCGGCATTCCCCTCTGTCGAGGAGCGACAAAGTGCGCCGGGGCCGGAAATGCCGGCGTGGATTGCGCAAATCTGTTTGCCGCGATCAGATCGGCTGGCAGCGCTACGGTAGAAGGCACCAGCCGTGCACAAGAGCTGCCCTTCGCGCTCAGGGAGGTGGCCATGAAGACCGTCCACGTCGCCATTGCGGCACTCACGGTGGCGCTCGCGGTTGCCGCGCAGGCAAAGAGCAGCCGCGCCCAGGCCCATTATCCGAGCCGCACCGTCAAGTTGATCGTACCTTATCCGGCCGGCGGCGGCACTGATTTGTTGGCGCGCGTCCTGGCGAAGCAACTCGGCGAAAAATGGAATCAATCGGTGATCGTCGAAAACGTTGGCGGCGCCGAAGGCAATATCGGCGCAGAGCAAGTCGCGCACGCGGCGCCTGACGGCTACACGCTGCTGTTCGCCTCGCCCGGCCCGCTTGCCCTCAACAGCTTCGTGTACAAGACAATGCCCTATGACCAGGCAAAGTGGGTGCCGATCGCCGTCGTCGCGACTGCACCCTATGTCCTGGTCGTGAGCTCGCGTTTTGCCGCCGCAAATCTGGCGCAGGTGATCGCCGAAGCCAGGGCAAATCCCGACACGCTGACGGCGGCGACGCCGGGCGTCGGAGGGCTCGGCTATTTCACTACGATCGAGTTCGAACAGCGCGCGCACCTCACGCTGTTGCATGTGCCCTACACCGGTTTGGGACCGGAGATTGCCGATGTGCTCGCTGGCCACGTCAATATGATGTTCGACATGATGGCGACCGCGCTGCCGCTTTACCGTGCCGGCAAGGAGAAGATCGTCGGCGTCGGCGCCACTGCGCGCGTGCCGGAACTGCCTGACGTGCCGACGCTGGCGCAGGCGGGCGCGCCTGGATTTCGCGCGGTGACGTTTTTCGGCATGGTCGCGCCGCCGGGCACACCCGATGCGCTCGCCGACAGGCTCAACCGTGACATCGTTGACTGCATGAGGGAGCCGGCTTTCATCGCCAAGACCAAGGCAATGGCAATGGACCTCGCACCTGGCAGCAGTCGCGCCGCGACGGCGAAATTCTTCGCCGGCGAACGTGAACTGTGGAGCAAGGTGGCGGAAAAAGCGGGCATCAAGCCCGTGCGCTAGCGGAGAAACCGGATCGGCTTACGTAGACGAGTATAGGCCTCGTCGATCACGGGCCCCAGACCTTGGCCCTGTCCTGCTGGGTTATCAGACGTTCTGCGTGACGTCGCTGACATATTTGGCGCCGACATCCTGGCCGTGGCGCCAGATCATTTTGTAGGTTCCATCGCGGGCCGGCCCCCCGTTGCCGTGGAACAACAGCACGAACTCGTCATGCGGCTCGATACCGTTGAGTTGCAGCCGCACGCCTTCCTCTGAGGCATTGGTGACCAGGACGTAGCGCGGTTCCATGCCGATCCCGAGCTTGATGGTCGCGAGGCGGCCGAGGCGTGCGCGCGGGCTGCGCCGGCGCTCCTCGGTGGCCGGCGCACTCGTTCCTGCTGCGGCTGCGAGCGAATTCGTTCCGGTCTCGAGCGAACTCATATTGTACGGCTCCGATTGAGGCTGAATCGGCGCGCGGCGGCGCCCTCCTGGCCCAATAGGCCTACACGGCGTCCATTGCGCGCCTCCTAAGGGAGCCCGCCAAATTCTCGCAGCATTTCGCTAAAAAGCGCGAGACCGCAGCGCCAGGGATGGCTTCTATGAGGAGACCGTTCACTCGTTCCCGAGCTTGAACAGCCGCCGCGCGTTGGTGCGGCCGATCTTCAGACGGTCGTTCTCGCTGATGGCGCAGGCGTCGAACCAGTTGGCGGCGTGATCGATATTTTCGAACGGCCAGTCGGTCGAGAACATGATGCGGTCGGCGCCGATTTCCAGCATGGCGTTCATCAGCGCCTGGGTGCGGAAATTACCCGATGTGGTGAGATGGAAATTGGCCGAAAAGTATTCGCCGAGCGGTTTCTTCGCCGGCCATTTGTTGCGGTTCGGAATCCAGGCGTTGGAATTGTCGACGCGCCAGATGCCGTAGGGCAGGTTCTCGCCGAGATGTCCCAGAATGATCTGCAGCCGCGGATGCACGTCAAACAGGCCGGACGCCATCAGCCGCAACGCATGCACCGCCGTCTCCTGGCCGAAGGCCCAGATCGGTCCCAACAGCCACGGATGGCCGTCATAGATGCGCGCATCGCGCGGCAGCGGATTGCGCGGATGCAAATAGAACGGCACATCGAGCCGCTCGACCGTGGCCCAGAACGGCCGGTACTGCGGCAGGTCGTAATAAAGAACGTTGTCCTCGCCGGGGGCCTCGGAAAAGCCGTTCACCAGCGCGCCGCGAAAGCCGAGTTCCTTGACGCAGCGTTCGAGTTCGCGCGCCGCGCCGTCCGGATCCTGCATGGCGAGCGCCGCCAGTCCCTGGAACCGGCCCGGGCGCTTTTGCACTTCGGCGGCGAGGTAGTCGTTGGCCTTGCGTGCGATGTCGTTGGCCTTGGCCTTGTCGCGGATCGCCTGAACGGCGGGCGCGTTGAGTGACAGCAGCATCATGTCGATGCCGTACTGATCCATCAGCGACAGCCGCCGGCCATGAATGTCGGCGTTGCGCTCGGCGACCTCGGCACGCACCGGTTCCGGAAAATAGCCCATCGAATCCGCGGCGGTTTCCGGGATCGCAAAGTGTTCTTCAAGCGCAATCTTGCCCTGCATCGTTCCTCCCCTGCGGGGCTGTCCGCCCGCCGATTAATCTTAACACGCCACATCCGGCGCGCCACGCGCCATAGCCTCCTCGCGTCGGCCCCGCTGGCACGCTTCTCGCGACCTCACGGTTTGAGGCCAGCCGATGTCCCGATTTGGGGCAGCGGCGGCGTGCCTGTCCGCGATCGAGCGAGCTCTGCCAGGCGGCCAATGAATACGCTCTCGGGCTATACGCTGGCGTCACCGCCACAGACCGGCCGCTTCCTGCGGCTGTGGGCGTTGCTCCTGCGCGGCACGTTTTCCAGTGCGATCTTCCTGCTCGATGTGGTGCTCATCGTTTCGATGTCGTGCGCCACCGGACTTGCCTATTCGCTCGCAGCCTATCGTAATTCGGGCGACGTTTTCTCGTTTGTCCAGGTCGGCGTGCTGGCCGCGAGTATTTTTGCCATTTCCAACCTGTTCCGCGGCGAATACCGGCTGCCGAATTTCTTCGCCGTCAAGCCGCACGCCCGGCGCACCATCCAGTTGTGGAATGTGACGCTGATTTGCCTGCTGTTGCTCGGCTTCCTGACCCAGATCAGCGCCCAATATTCGCGCGCCTGGATCGTGCTGTTCTATGCCACCACGCTCGGAGTCCTGATATTCGAGCGCTTTCTGGTGGTGCGCATCACCGCGCACGCGCGTGCGGCGGGCCTGGTTTCCGCGCAGCGCATCTTCCTGATCGGCACCGGCGCCCACGTCAGCGCCTTCATCAACTATTACGAACCGTGGACGCTCGGCATCAATATCGTGGGCGCGCGTTTCATCACGCCGGTCGCCGCCACCGCCACCAACGCCGAGCGCCGCGCCGCACTGGATCAGGATCTCGCCGAGGCCACCGCCGGCGTGCGCAGCGTCGAGCCCGACGCGATTTTCCTGCTGCTGCCGTGGTCGGCCACCGCCACGATCGAGCGCTGTGCCGACGCCTTCCTGACGCTGCCGGTCGAAATCCATCTCGGACCCGAGCAGATCCTGCACAAATTCGAGGACGTCGAGCTGTCGAAGCTCGGCCCGCTGGCGAGCCTGCAACTCACGCGGATGCCGCTGACGACCTTCGAAGTGATGCAGAAGCGGTTGTTCGACCTGGTGTTTGCGGCCATCGCGCTGTTGGCACTGACGCCGCTTCTGATTGCGGTCGCGGTCCTGATCAGCCTCGACAGCCCCGGACCGGTATTTTTCGTTCAGCGCCGCTTCGGCTTCAATCAGCAGCCATTCCGCATCATCAAATTCCGCACCATGCGCACGCTCGACGACGGCGTGGTGGTGCCGCAGGCGGTGCGCGACGATCCGCGGCTCACGCGCGTCGGGCGCTGGCTGCGGCGCTGGAACATCGACGAGATCCCGCAGCTCTTCAACGTGCTCACCGGCGACATGTCGCTGGTCGGTCCGCGCCCGCACGCGCTGTCGCACGACCGCGAATACGAGCAGCGCATTTCGCTCTACGCGCGCCGCCATAACGTCAAGCCCGGGATTACCGGCTGGGCCCAGATCAACGGCTATCGCGGCGTCACCGATACTGACGAGAAGATGCGCAAGCGCGTCGAATACGATCTGTTCTATATCGACAACTGGTCGCTGTGGCTCGACCTGAAAATCATCGCCCGCACCGTGCTGTCGCCGACCGCATACCGCAACGCGTATTGAGACCTATCCGATAGACGCGGCGATGAGGCGTCAGCCCGCGAGCCGCGCGATGGCGGCGACAGCGCCGACCGTCACCAGTGCGGTCGAAATCCACAACAATCCGATCAGGAGCCACACCGGGCGCGGCTTGCGTAACGCGACCGGGGCGCGGTCGTCGGTCCGCGGGCTGCTCCAGGCTTCCAGCGCCGGCTGGGCGCGGCGCAACGCTGCCGCCGCGCGCTCGATATCGGCCAGATCGCGCTCCAGTTGATCGGCCTGCCCGGGCGCGACGGAATTGTCAGCGCCGTACGGGGCTTCACGCAGGGCGATTTCGAAAGCGCGGACTTCGCTCGATGCTTCGCCGTCCAGACCGCCGGACAGCCGGTCGCCGTGGTCGATGATCGGCATGACGCCACCCTGTTGTGATTCATCAAATTCCTAAACGGCCGGCGGACGCGGCGCGAGATTGATCGAGCGCTAACCTTAACGGTGGCGCTCCGCCCTCCTATATGGGGGGCGCCAATATCCCCGTACCTCACGGAAATGAGGGTTTTCGAACAAGCCCGCCGCCGTCATATTCGACCTCATGTCTTGACCCAGGGCGGCCGCCCCAAAAGGCCGCAAGGAGCTCCTCCCTATGAGTATCTCGGCAATCGTCATCCTCGTCGTGATCGTCGTGCTCGTGCTGTGGGCGATCAGCGTCTACAACGGCCTCGTCACCATGCGGCAGCGGGTCAATCAGGCGTTCGCCGACATCGACGTGCAGTTGCGGCAGCGGCATGACCTCGTCCCCAACCTGGTCGAAACCGTGAAAGGCTACGCCGCGCACGAGCGCGGCACCCTCGACGAGGTGATCAAGGCGCGCGGCGCGGCGGTCTCGGCGCAGGGCCCGGCGCAGCAGGCGGCGGCCGAGAACATGCTCACGGGCGCGCTGCGGCAATTGCTGGCTGTTTCGGAAGCCTATCCGGACCTGAAAGCCAACACCCAATTCCAGCAATTGCAGAACGAGCTCTCCGATCTTGAAAACAAGATCGCGGCATCGCGGCGGTTCTTCAACAGTGCCGTGCAGGAATACAACACCGGCATTCAGCGTTTCCCTGCGGCTTTGTTTGCCGCCTCGTTCGGCTTCGCACCGAAGGACTTCTTCGACCTCGGCCCCGACCGCCAGACCGAAGTGCAAGCGCCGCAGGTGAAGTTCTAAGCCGTCATTCCAGGGCGCCGCGCAGCGGCGAGCCTGGAATCGATAGTCACCGTCCTTATAATCATGACTCGATCTGCCAGACGCCAAACTGTTCGTGATTATGGATTCCGGACTCGCGGCCTCTGGCCGCGCTCCGGAATGACGGGATAGCCATGGCTGCCGCCTACGGACTCTACACGCACATCCAGTCGAACCGGCGCCGGTCGATCGCGCTGCTCGCCGGCTTGTTCGTGCTCGTCTACGTGCTGGTCTATGCCGGCGCGCTCGTGGCCGAGGCGCTGTCGGTCAATGCCGACGTTGACACCCTGCTGCAGCTCGCGTGGAACGATCTGATCCGCGCATTCCCGGTAGCGACGATCGGCACCTTGGTCTGGATCGCCATCGCCTATTATTTCCATCAGAGCATGATCGATGCGCTGACCGGCGGCCGCGAAGTGACGCGCGCCGAGGAGCCGCGGCTTTATAATCTACTGGAAAACCTCTGCATCTCGCGCGGCATCACCATGCCGAAGCTCAAGATCATGGACAGCGACGCGCTCAATGCGTTTCGCGTCCGGCATGAACCAGAAGCAATACTCGATCACCGTCACCTCCGGGCTGCTCGCCCTTCTCGACGACGCCGAGCTTGAGGCGGTTCTCGGCCACGAGCTCACGCATATCCGCAATGGCGACGTGCGCATGATGATCATTGCGGTCATCATCGCGGGCGCTATTGCCTTTTTCGCCGAGCTGGTCGCGCGGCTCTGGTTCTACAACGGCTTTGGTTTCGGCCGCTCGCGCGACCGCGAGGGTGGTGGCGGCGGCGCCGGCATCGCCATCCTGATCGCGATCGCGCTCCTGGTCGTCGCCTACGTGCTGTCGTTTCTCATCCGCCTCGCGCTGTCGCGTGAGCGCGAATACCTGGCGGATGCCGGCTCGGTCGAGCTGACGAAGAACCCCGACGCCATGATTTCCGCGCTGCGCAAGATCGAAGGCCGTGGCGAACTGCCGGGCGCGACTTCGGCCATCATGGAGCTGTGCGTCGACAACCCGCGCGAAGGTTTCGGCGAATTGTTCGACACTCACCCGACCGTGGACAACCGCGTCGCTGCGCTGGTCAAATTTGCTGGCGGCCACGATCCCGGCCCGCTCGCACTGCCGGAGCCTGAGTCATCCGACTCAAATGAATCGGATATGGTTAACGCCGATGAGGCCGATGAGCCGTCACCGGCCGGCCCGTGGGGCTCGGCAGAGCAGCCCGATACCAGCGCGGCACAAAATGAAGAAAACCCCAGCACACCAAGTCAAACACCGGGTCCTTGGGGGCCGCATAGCGGCTAGCCGCAATCGCGACACAATTCACGACCGACTAAAATGAAATCGTCGAATGTCTCTGAGACAGTTTCCGACGGGCTTCCAAACGGTGCGTCGGATGTGTACAACAAAGACAGATGCAGGGGACACGACGCATCCGGTTTGGTCGCGTTGAAGCCCGGGGTTCGGGGCTCCCAATGACACAGCGGCGCGTCAGTGAGGGAGAGCCATGGCGAAGCCAACAGTAATCCTGGTCGGCGCGGATAAGGGCGGCGTCGGCAAGACCACCGTCTCGCGCACGCTGCTGGACTATTTTACCGCCCATCAGGTGCCGACCCGCGCTTTCGACTCCGAAGCGCCCAAGGGTACGCTCAAGCGCTTTCATCCTGACATCACCGATGTGGTCGACGTTACGACCATCCCGGATCAGATGCGGATTTTCGATACGCTGTCCGATGCCGCCGTGACAGTCATCGACGTGCGCGCCGGCCTGTTGTCGCCGACGTTGCGCGCGCTGCGCGACATCGGCTTTCTCGATGCGGTGAAAAAAGGCCAGTTCACCTTCCTGGTATTTCATATCCTCGGCTCCTCGATCGCCTCGCTCAACGAGATCGAAGACACCTCGCAATTCACCGCCGACGCCAAATACTTCCTGGTCAAGAACTACTTCAACAACACCACCTTCTTCGAGTGGGATCAGGCTACTCACGCCAATTATTTCAAGAAGCTCAAGGACGCCGTCGAGATCACGATCCCAAAGTTAAACGAGATGGCCTACGAGCAGGTCGAGGTGGCATCCGTCCCGTTCCTGACCTTCGTCGCCAACAAAGGCCCGAAGGGCGAAGCCGCCAACTACTCGTTCGTGCTGCGCGGCTATGTCCGCCACTGGCTCGGCAACGTATGGGCCGAGTACGACCGCATCAAGCTCAACGACATCATCGCTACGACGCCAGCAAATCCGCGAGTGCAAGTCGTCCGCTAGCGCCAGCATCGCGGCGGGTTCCAATCGGCGCCTGAAACGCCAGGCCACGACCATTGCAACACACGCCGCTCTATATCGTCGCATCGCCGCACCCGCGTGTCGGCAAGACGCTGCTTGGCCAGGCTGCTGCTCGAGTTCTTTCATTCCGAGAAGCGACCGCTGCTCGGTTACGACCTCAATCCGCGCGAGCCGACATTCGCGGGCTATTTCCCGCGCTGGGTCTTCACCGTCGATATCGCCGATACACGCGGGCAGATGGAATTGTTCGATCGGCTGATCGCCGACAAACCGGTCAGCACCGTGATCGATCTGGGTTATGGCGCGTTCGAGCAGTTCTTTTCGGTCTTGGCAGAAATCGGTTTCGCCAATGAAGCGCGCCGCCGCGGCATCGAACCCGTCGTGCTGTTCATCGCCGATCGCGCGCCCGCGACCGTGCGCGCCTACGGCACGTTGCGGCGCCAGTTGCCGAATGTCCCTTTCGTTCCGGTGCATAACGAGTTGGTATCGGTCGCGATCGACAAGGACGACTTCCCGCCATCGCGCCCGGAATTCCGGACCATCGGCATTCCGCGCCTGTCGTCGATCGTGCGCGGCGTGGTCGACCGGCCGAGTTTTTCGTTCGCCAGTTACCTGGTCAAACCGCCGTCGGGTCCGACCGAAATTCACGACTGGGTGGCGACGATCTTCAACGGGTTTCGCGACCTCGAACTGCGGCTCATGATGGGCCGGGTGACCTCGGCGCTGGACGGCGTATCGCTCGGACCGCCGCCCCTGCCCGGCCAGACACCGCGCCGATAGGGCCGAGTTCGCACAACATCGTCATTGCGAGGAGCGAAGCGACGAAGCAATCCAGTGCGGCGCTGCAGGCTGGATTGCTTCGCTTTGCTCGTAATGACGATTTCGCGCCTCACGCGTCGCTGCGGAATACTGAAAGCCCGCCGTCGATATCGACCGCCGAACCGCTGATGAAGCCGGCGCGGTCGGAAGCGAGAAACACCACGAGGTCTGCGACCTCCTCGGCTTTGCCGGCGCGTTTAGCGGGAAAGTGCTGATGCAGCTCCGGCCACCGGCTTTCGTCGCCGAGAAGCCGCTTGGCGCGCTCCATGACGTGCGGCAGATGGCGGCCGGGCACGGTCGGCCCGGGATTGATGGCGACGACGCGCACGCCGTGGCGCATGCTTTCGCCGCCCAGACACTGGGTAAACATGTTGAGCGCGATATTGGCGCTGCATCCCGCGATATAGCGATGGTTCGGATTGCGCGCCGCGGTGCCGACGATATTGATGATCACGCCGCTGCCGCGCTTGCACATGTGCGGATAGATGATGCGGGTGAGATCGACATAGCCGAACACCTTGACGGACCAGGCTTCGCGCCATGTCTTGCTATCGATTTCGGCCAGCGTTCCAGGCGGAATGTCGCCCGCATTGTTGACGAGGATGTCGGTATCCGTACAGGCCTCGCCGAGCGCTTCGACTTCCGAGGCGAGCGACAGATCGCGGCGATGCACCGTAACGTCGACGCCGTACTCCTTGGTGAGGCGCTGTGCCGTCTGCCGCATCGCCGCCTCGTCACGCGCGGCGAGATGCAGGTTGCAACCTTCGGCCGCCAATGCATTGGCGACGACGAGGCCGATGCCCTTCGACGCGCCGGTAATCAACGCGCGCTTGCCTTTTATATCGATGTTCATGGCTTCCTTCACTGATAAAGCTTGAAAACTTCGCGGGCGAGCGTCGCGCGCATGATCTCGGCCGGACCGCCGGTGATCAGATAGCTGCGCGAGCGCCGCCACATTGCTTCGATGGGCAGTTCAGTCGACAGCCCCATGGCGCCGTGAAACTGCATGCAGCGGTCGGCCGCCTCGAAGCCGAGTTCGGTGCAGAAGATCTTCGCCATGTAGGCGTCGTGACGGCTGGCGATGCCTTTGTCGACCTTCCAGGCGGTGCGATGCGCCAGAAGCTGCCCGGTCTGATACTTGGTATAGAGATCGGCCACCGCGAACTGAACCGCCTGACGTTTTGCCAGCGGCTCGCCGAAGGTCACCCTTTCCTGCGCGTACTTGCCGATCAGTTCGAGACAGCGTTGCGTGACGCCGAGGCCGTGGGTCGCCTGATGGACGCGGTTGCGTGAAATCCAGGACTGTGCTTCGCGCATGCCCTGCCCTTCTTCTCCCACCAGATGCCCGGCCGGCACCTTCACATCGTCGAGCGCGATCTCGTAGGTGACGTCGCCCATCATGTGGCGGGTTTCGCGGACGATCGACAGGCCCGGCGAATCCATGTCGACGATGAACACGGACAGTCCGCCGCGCGATCCCTTTTCCAGATCGGTCGCGGCGACGAGCTGCAGAAAATCGGCGCCCTTGGCGTGCGAGATGAAGCGCTTGTAGCCGTTGATGACGTAATGGTCGCCGTTGCGGATGGCGCGCGTCTTCATGCGGCCGGGGTCGCTGCCGGCTTCGGGTTCGGTCTGCGCAAACGCCGCGGACTTTTCGCCGCGCAGCAGCGGATAGAGATAGCGCTCCTTCATCTTCTCCGGCAGTCGCAACAGGATCGGCCGCGGCGATGGGCCGAACACACCGTCGCCGCGGTTGGGCAGCGCGATCGAGCGGTGCACCTCCTCCCAGACTACCGCGAGCGCCAACAGCGACAGGCCCTGCCCGCCGAATTCCGCCGGTGTGTCGAGGTGCCAAAGTCCGATCGCGCGCGCCTTTTCCTCGAGCGCCGCCTTGAACTCCGGCTTCAAGTCGGGGCCGTCCATGGAGTGCATCTCGATCGGGATCAATTCGCGATCGACGAACTTGCGCACGGTGTCGCGCAACAGCCGGATATCCTCCGGCAATTCGAAGTCCATACCGCCCTCCCCTGACGCCTTCGCACTACAACCCGGCCTGCAATTGCCGTATAGGCACAAAGGTGGCCGGGCAAGACAAGACAGCAAGACAAGTCATGCGGCGTTCGCAACCCGCGGCGACAAAAATGGTCGCCGCCGGATGGCTGTGCATCCTCGGCCTGACAACCTTTGGCGCGACTGCCGCCCGCGCCGACGAAGTCGCCGACTTCTACCGCGGCAAGACCATCAACGTTTACATCGGCGTCAATGTCGGCGGCGGCTACGATTTCGAGGCGCGGCTGCTGGCCCGCTTCATGAAGGCGCATATCCCGGGCCATCCCACGCTGGTGCCGCAGAACATCGTCGGCGCCGGCGGCATGAAGATGACCAATTATCTCTATTCGCTCGCCGCGCAGGACGGCACCGCGATCGGCATGGTGCCGGACACGATGATCGCCGCACAGGCCGTGGGTATCGACGGCGCGCAATTCGACGGCAACAAATTCTTCCTGGCTGGGCACGATCGGCACCAGCCCGCAGACACTCGACGTGTGGCACACCGCGAATGTGCACACCATCCAGGAGGCGCAACAGAAGCGGGTGCTGGTCGCCGCGTCCAATCCGGGCGCCGCCACCTATATCTTTCCGCGCATGCTCAACGAGCTGATCGACACCAAGCTCAAGATCGTCGCCGGCTATCAGGGCAACAGCACCATGATCGTGGCGATGGAGCGCGGTGAAGTCGAGGCGGTGTCGAATTCCTGGGACAGCTGGAAGTCGCTCAATCCCGATTGGATCAGGGACAAGAAGATCGAGGTCCTCGTCCAAACCGAACCGAAGGCGCCCGACCTGCATGTGCCCTCCGTCGAAGACCTGGCGAAGAACGACGACGATCGCAAGGTGATGGAGCTTGTGACGTCCGGCGACTCGCTTGGCAAGCCGCTGGCGACGCCACCCAACGTGCCGGCCGATCGCGTCAAGGCGCTGCGCGAGGCGTTCGACGCTACCTTGAAGGACCCGGCGTTCCTCGCCGCGGCGACCGCCGCGCGTGTGACGATCGCCCCGGTCGCCGGGATCGAGCTGCAGCGGCGCGTAGCCAAGATTTTAGCAACGCCGAAGCAGCTGATTCCACGCGCCAGAGACATCATCACGAAATAAGACGATCATCCTCGGATAGAGACTATCGAACCCATGTACCAACCCGCTTCCCGCGCCCTCGAAGGCCTTGTGGTTCTCGACCTCACACACGCGCGCGCCGGCCCGGTCTGCGTGCGGCAGCTCGCCGATTGGGGCGCCAATGTCATCCGCATCGAGCGTCCGGGTAACCCGGAAGATTTCTCGGCACGCCACGATTCCGACTTTCAGAACAAACACCGCAACAAGCGTGGCATCGCGCTTAACCTGCGCAGCGACGAAGGCCGCGGAGTGCTTCACCGCCTGGCGGAGCGGGCCGACGTCGTGGTCGAGAATTTTCGCCCGGATGTGAAGACACGGCTCGGCTTCGACTACGAGACGCTGAAAGCCAAGAACCCGCGCATCATTCTCGTCAGTATTTCGGCCTTCGGCCAGGACGGCCCCTACAAGGACCGCCCGGGCGTCGATCAGGTGGTGCAAGGCATGAGCGGCCTAATGTCGGTGACCGGCGAGCCGGGCCGCGGGCCGATGCGCGTCGGCATCCCGATCTCCGACATCACGACGGGGCTGTTCGCGGCGAACGGCGTCCTCACTGCGCTCCTCGAACGCCACAAATCCGGCGAGGGCCAGTGGGTGCAGACGTCGCTGCTTGAATCGCAGACCTTCATGCTCGACCTGCAGGCGGCGCGCTATCTGGTCGACGGCGTGGTGCCGCAACAGGTCGGCAACGAGCACCCGAGCGGCGTGCCGACCAACGCCTACAAGACCAAGGACGGCTACGTGAACGTGGCGCCGATCCCGTCAATGTGGCCGCGGCTGTGCAAGGCGTTGGGCCGCGAGGAGTGGATCGACGATCCGGATTTCGCCAGCCGTGAAGTGCGCCGCAAGCGCCGCAAGGAAGTCAACGCCGCGATCGCCGACATCATCGCCGAGATGGACAGCGCGACGCTGTTGGCGAAGCTCGATGCGGCGGAGGTACCGGGCGGCCCGATCTACACGATCGAGCAGGCCTACAACGATCCGCAGGCCAAGCACATGCGGCTCACACAAACCGTGACCGCGACCGACGGCAAGGAAATGAAGCTGCCGCGTCAGCCGTTCACGCTGTCCCGCACGCCGAGCACAGCTTGCCGTCCGCACGCCGGAATTCGCCGAGCACACCGACGAGGTGCTCAAGGAATTCGGATTTTCGCAGAGCGAGATCAAGGCGTTTCGCGAGAACGGATCGGTGGAATAAGGACCCGCTAACCCGGTGTTTTCCCGGGCGCAGTGCAGCACGTAGCGCAGCGGAGTGATGCACTGCAGACCGGGGACGGTTACACACTCGGAGTGTGGAACGATCCCGGATCAGCGGTGCACCGCTTCGCGCTGCACCGCAGCCGGGAAACAAGCGCTCAATTCACCTGAATGTGCGCGAATGCCACCACCTTCTCCCACCGGCCGATCTCGTCGTTGATGGTGGCGGCGAACGCGGCAGAAGAGCCACCAGGCGCGGCGCCGCCCATGTCGGCGATGCGCTGCCGGATCGTTGGATCGGCAAGCGCGGCGTTGATCTGCGTGTTGAGCAACGTGACAATCGCGGCCGGAGTGGTCTTTGGCACACAAAGACCGCTCCAGCTGTCGACCTCGTAGCCGGGAACGAATTGCGAAAGCGGCGGAATGTCCGGCAGGCCGTCGATGCGCATTGACGATGTCACCGCGAGCGCGCGCACCGTGCCGGCTTTGACGAACGACATCGCCGAACCGGTGGTCGAGAACAGCACCTGCGGCTGCGCCGCTCGATCATATCGGCAAGCGCCGCCGACTCGCCGCGATACGGCACGTGGATCATGCGCACGCCGGTGCGCATCATGAACAATTCTCCGGCAAGATGCCCGGTCGAGCCGCTGCCCCCCGAACCCATGGCGAGCTTGCCGGGGTTCGCTTTCGCGTAGGCGATGAATTCTGGAACCGTTTTGGCCGGCACCGCCGGATGCACCAGCATGAACAGCGACGAGCGCGTGACCTGGATGACCGGGATGAAATCGGTGACGAAATTGTAGTTGAGGTGTTTGTACAGCACCGTGTTGATGGAATTGACGGAGTTGGCCATGAACAGCGTGTAGCCGTCGGCCGGCGCATGCGCGGCGAACTCGCTGCCGACGTTGTTGTTGCCGCCCGAGCGGTTCTCGACGACGAACGATTGGCCAAGCTTCGCTGCCAGCCACTGCGCGGCCAGCCGCGCGACGATATCGGTCGAGCCGCCCGCCGTGGTGGCGACGATGATGCGGACGGGACGGGACGGATAGGTTTCTCCACGCGCTGCTCGTTGCACTGCTGAGCGCGGCGGCGCCAGCGGCAAGACGGAGAAATTGACGGCGCGGAATAGTCACGATCTGGCCCCTCGGTACTGACGCGATGGACCCGGCAGACAGCGAGCCTAGCGCGATTATGCGCCGGACGGAAACAGACCGTGATTTTTGAGAAACTCGATCATGTAGCGGTCGAACAGCCCGGGCTGCTCGATCTGGCAGGCGTGGCCGGCGCCGTGGAGGATTTTCATCTCGCAGCCGGGGATGCGCGCCTTGAGCGCTGCGGCGCGCGGATGCGCGCCGTCTTCACTGCCGGTCAGGATGATCGTCGGACAGGCGATGCGCGAATGATGGTCCTCAGGGTCGGGTATTGCCGCGGCCTGGAACTGATAGATGATCGATTGCAGGTCGGCCTGCGCGTTGCGCTCGGTGAACATCTGCGCGAAAAAATGCGCAAGCGGCGTCGGGCGGAACGCCGGGCTCAGGTCCTCGAACGTAAAGTCCCAGCGATACTCGATGCCGCCCGCCGTATAGCCGGCGATGCGCTTGGGCGCATGCTCCTTGTTGGGGCTGTAGCCGGTGCCGGAGAGCACCAGCGCCGCCGTTTTCTGCGGCCGCAGGTGATGCATGTACGGCGCGATGGCGGAGCCGACCGAGCAGCCGACCAGGATGGCGCGTTCGCCCGGCGCCACATCGTCGATCGCCTCCCAGCACGCCTGCGCCATGTCGGACATGGTCAGGCCCTGCGTGGCCTTCGGCGAACGGCCATAACCCGGAATATCGATGGCGATGCACCGGTACCAGGTCGACAGGTGCGCCATCTGAAAGATCCAGCAGGACTGGTCCATCGGATTGGGATGCACGAACGCCATGACTGGGCCGGTGCGGCCCATACGCTCGTAGTACAGCGGACCTTCGACATGATCGGCCATGACGGCGCTCCGACCTCGTTCACAGACTGAGCTGATAACCGACCGGCACCCAGCGATAGCCGCCCGCGCCCTTCTCGATCATGCCGAGCGCCGGGAACGGCATGTGATAGCCGGCCACAACGAGCTTGTCGGTCGCCGCCATATCGAGGATGCGTTTGCGCGTGGCCGCAGCCTTCTCCTTGTCGTCGTCGACGTCGAGCGTCCAGTCCGGCCGCTGCACGCCGATGACGTAGTGATTGCAGGTATCCGCCCAGATCAGCAGACGCTTGCCGGCGCTTTCGACATGGAAAGCCAGCATGCCGGGCGAATGCCCCATGGCGTCGATCGCGTGGATGCCGGAGGCGACTTCATCGCCGGGCTTGATGAAGGTCGCCCGTTCGCCGAACGGCACCGCGAGCTTGACGAACAGTTCGCGATTGAACTTGCGCGCCTCGCGCACATTCTCGCCGCGCTTCCAGAAGTCGAACTCGGTCGCGCCGAATACGTAACGAGCATTCGGGTAGACCGGCTTGCCGCCGTCCGACAACCCGCCGATGTGATCGGGATGACCGTGCGTAGTCACCACGATGTCGATATCGCCCGGCTTGTAGCCCGCCTCGCCGAGCCGTTCGCGCAAGTTGCCGTCGACGCCGCGACCGCGCAGCTGCTCGAAGTCGCGGCGCAGAAAGCCGTTGCCGGTGTCGAACAAAACCAGCTGCTTGCCGGTGTTGACCAAAGTCGGCGTGAATGGATGCACGTAGCGATTTGAATCGATGCCGTTGGCGGCGCACAGCGCCTTCGCCTCCTCGGCGGAATGCTTCGGGACCGAAGCTCGGATGCAGGCCTTCGCGGATCGCCTTGCTGTCGAGGATGGTGGCGATTTCAAATTCGCCGAACTTGAAGCGGTAGACAGTCCCCTGCAGTTCACCTTGCATTGCAGCCGGCACGGCATTCCTCCCAACGGATTTTGCGACAAAGAAACCCGCAGCGTCAGTGCCCCTCGAAGGCGATCAGCGTGCGCACCGGCACGCCAAGTTTCTCGATTTTCGCCGCGCCGCCGAGCTCCGGCAAGTCGATGATGAAGCAGGCGGCGAGCACATTGGCGCCGATCTGCTGCAGCAGCTTGACGGCAGCCTCGGCGGTGCCGCCGGTGGCGATCAGATCGTCGACCAGAATGACGCGCTCGCCCTTTTCGATCGCGTCTTCGTGCATCTCCATTTCGTCGATGCCGTATTCCAGCGAATAGCCGATGGAGACGCGCTTGAACGGCAGCTTGCCCTTCTTGCGGATGGGAACAAAGCCGGCCGATACCTGATGCGCCACCGCGCCGCCGATGATGAAGCCGCGCGCCTCGATGCCGGCGACCTTGTCGATCTTGCCTCCGGCCCACGGCTGCACCAGTTCGTCCACGGCGCGGCGGAAAGCCCGGGCGTTGCCGAGCAGCGTCGTGATATCGCGGAACATGATCCCCGGCTTGGGGTAATCGGGAATCGTTCGGATCGCGGCCTTCAGGTCGTTCTCGATGGCGGCGGTAGTCATTGCTGGAGCCTCATCCCCTTGGCGCTGCCCGCTTGGAGTTGCCGCACTGTGACGGAGCGGGGCGGCCGGCGCAACGGGCTACCAGCTCGCAGGCATAGCCCATCGGCCGCAGCGCCTCTCGGCACCGCGCCTGTGTGCTTCGTCACGATGAGAGATGCTGCAACGGATTGGGCGAGCGAACTCGTTACCGTTCGTTCGCCGTGCGCCGGCTATCAAGAAACAGCCGGCTCGTGGACGTCGTGCCAGACTTTCTTCTTGGTGAAGTACAAGAGCCCGGTGAAAACGATCAGGAAGATCATCACCTGGAAACCAAGCCGATGACGCTCGTCGAGCTTCGGCTCCGAGGCCCACATCAGAAATGCGGCAACGTCCTTGCCATATTGGTCCAGCGTCTCGGGCGTGCCGTCGGTGTATTTCACCTGGCCGTCCTTGAGGGGCTGCGGCATGCCGATGGCGCCGCCCGGGAAGTATTTGTTGTATTGGCCGCCCGGCGGCAACGTCACGCCCGCCGGCGCGGTCGTATAGCCATTGATGATGGCGTGGATGTAGTCCGGACCGTCTTCCTGATAGGTGGTGAACGCGTCGAAGATGAATTGCGGGAAGCCCGCCTCGTAGCTGCGCGCCTTGGCGAGCGTGGACATGTCCGGCGGGGCCTTGCCGCCAAGCGCAGCCGCAGCGGCCTGCACATTGGGAAATGGTGGCGGGAAATAATCGGAGATCTTGCCCGGACGCTGGAACATCTGGCCCTGGTCGTTCGGACCATCGGTGACCTGGAAGGTCGCCGCGATGGCCGCCGCCTGAGCTTCGGTGAAGCCGGGTCCGCCCGGATCGGCGAGATTGCGGAACGACAACAGCTTGATGCTGTGACAGGTCGAGCAGACCTCGCGATAAATCTTGAAGCCGCGCTGGAGCTGCTGCGGGTCGTATTGGCCGAACGGCCCAGCAAACGACCAATGCTCACGCGGTGGCGCGGCCGCCTCCTGGGCGAGCGCGGGTACCGCGGTCACGCCCAGCGAGACCGCCAGTACGGCCGCGGCTACGATGGCTGTCTGCCTGCTCATGCCCGACCTCCACTGCCAGCCGGAGCGCCTTTGCCCAGCACCGATTCCGAAATCGAATTCGGCAGCGGCTTGGTTTTCTCGAACATTCCAAGGAGCGGCAGGATGATGAGAAAGAAAGCGAAATAGTAGGCGGTAAGCAGCCGCGCGGCGAGCACGTAACCGCCGACCGGCTCCTGCGAGCCGAGATAGCCGAGCCCGACCACCGCGGCAAAGAAGATGAACAGGAATTGCCGGTAGAGCGGCCGGTAATTCGCCGAACGAACCCGCGACGTGTCGAGCCACGGCATGAAGGCGAGAATGATGATGGAGCCGGCGAGCGCGGTCACGCCGAGGAGCTTGCTCGGGATCGCGCGCAGGATCGCGTAGAACGGCAGGTAGTACCATTCAGGCACGATGTGCGTCGGCGTCTGACTCGGATTCGCCGGGATATAGTTGTCGGAGTGGCCGAGATAGTTCGGGATGTAGAAGATGAAGAAGGCAAAGAAGATGCAGAACACACCGATGAAGAACGCGTCCTTGACGGTAGCGTAAGGCGTGAACGCCACGGTGTCCTTCTCGTCCTTCGCCTCGACGCCGGTCGGATTGTTCTGCCCGACCATGTGCAGCGCCCAGACGTGCAGCACGACGACGCCGGCGATCACGAACGGCAGCAGGTAGTGCAGCGAGTAGAACCGGTTAAGCGTGGGATTTCCCACCGCGAAGCCGCCCCACAGCCAGGTCACAATGCCGTGGCCTGCCACCGGGATTGCCGAGAACAGGTTGGTGATCACGGTCGCAGCCCAGAAGCTCATCTGCCCCCACGGCAGCACGTAGCCCATGAAGCCGGTTGCGACCATGAGGAGGAACAGGATGACGCCGAGGATCCACAAAACCTCGCGCGGCTCCTTGTAGGAGCCGTAATACATGCCGCGGGCCATATGGATATAGACGGCGACGAAGAAGAACGCGGCGCCATTGGCGTGGATGTAGCGCAACAGCCAGCCGTAATTGACGTCGCGCATGATGCCTTCGACCGAATCGAAGGCCAGATTGACGTTCGGCGTGTAGTGCATCGCCAGCACGATGCCAGTCACCATCTGCACGCCGAGCATGAAGGTGAGAATGCCGCCGAACGTCCACCAATAGTTCAGATTGCGCGGTGTCGGATAGGCAATGAAGGATGAATAGATGAGGCTGGCGATAGGCAGCCGCCGTTCCATCCACTTCATGAAGGCGCCTTGCGGCTGATAGGTGCTGTGTCCGCTCATTGTCGAACCTTAAAAGACCTGACCAATGACGCAAGGAAGGAAGCGGAAGTCGCGGCGCGCTGGCCCCGCTGATGAGATTGAAGTCACCCTGCCGACCCTCGTTACGTCTTGCCGTTCGACCATCCGCGCTGCGGGCCGCCACCTTCCCCGCCCTCCAACGCATACCGGAAGGGCAGACAGAAGACCGGTGGCGAATGATCCGGTCGCACCGACCTGGGGGAGGCCGAGCGCGACGCATTCCGGCGTGGTTCTATTGGCACCCTTGCCGCCTCAGTGCAAGTGTGGCTTCGCCACGCCCCGAACGCTGTGACGAACGCGCGAAAACGACCGGCAATGCGCATAGCCCTGTACCAGCCCGACATCCCGCAGAACACCGGCACTATCCTGCGACTCTGCGCATGCCTAGGAATAGAGGCGCATATCATTGCGCCGGCCGGGTTCCCGACCTCGGACCGCGCCTTTCGCCGCGCCGGAATGGACTATCTCGATACCGTCACGCTGGTGCGGCACAGCTCATGGCAGGCATTCGAGGCGTGGCGGCGGGCCGAGAATCACCGGCTCCTGCTGCTCACGACCGCTGGGCCGCGCAGCTATCTCGATTTCGCCTACCGGCCGGGCGACGTACTTCTAGTCGGCCGCGAATCGGCGGGCGTGCCCCCGGAGGTCCATGACGCCGCCGACGCCCGCCTCGTTATCCCGATGCGGCCTGGCCTGCGCTCGCTCAATGTAGCGTTGGCGGCCGCCATGGCGGCCGGCGAGGCGCTGCGGCAAATTCGGGGCATGCCGGGTGTTGCCGATCTCGGTGCGCCTGGTCCGACCGGCTGACGAACGAGCACTCCGAAATTGGCGTATAGCAAAATGCCTTTGAGCCATTCCCGATAAGACGTCGAATCATGGACAGCACCCAAATAAGCCAACGCAAAGAGAGCACGCGGATCTGGTTCGAATCGCTGCGCGACCAGATCACAGCGGCCTTCGAGTCCGTTGAGGACGCGCTCCCTGCCGGTGCGCCGCTCGCCGATCGCGCGCCGGGGCGATTCCGCCGCACGCCATGGAACCGCACCGACCACAACGGCGGTCCAGGCGGCGGCGGCGTCGTGGCGATGATGTCCGGCCGCGTGTTCGAGAAGGTTGGCGTCCACGTCTCCACGGTATTCGGCGAGTTCGCACCGGAATTCCGCAAGGAGATTCCCGGCGCCGCCGACGACCCGCGCTTCTTCGCCTCGGGCATCTCGCTGATCGCGCACATGCACAACCCGCACGTTCCCGCCGTGCACATGAACACACGCTACGTGGTGACGTCCAAAGCGTGGTTCGGCGGCGGCGCCGACCTCACGCCGGTGCTCGACCGCAGGCGCACGCAGGACGATCCCGATAGCACCGCGTTTCATGCCGCCATGAAGACCGCGTGCGATACGCATGCGGCGGTCGCGTCGTACGACAAGTTCAAGAAATGGTGCGACGAATACTTCTTCCTGAAGCATCGCGGCGAAATGCGCGGCATCGGCGGCATCTTCTACGACTGGCTGGATACCGGCGATTTCGACGCCGATTTCGCGTTCACCCAGGATGTGGGCCGCGCGTTTGTTGGCATTTATCCTGAGCTGGTGCGGCGGAACTTCACCAAGCCCTGGAGCGAAGCCGAGCGCGACGAGCAGCTCATCCGCCGCGGACGTTATGTCGAGTTCAATCTGCTCTACGATCGCGGCACGATTTTCGGCCTGCGCACCGGAGGCAATGTCGAGTCGATACTCTCATCGATGCCGCCGGTGGTGAAGTGGCCGTAAATTTGGCGCGTTCGCTCTAAGACGCGCAAACGACATTCACAAATCTGCGAATTCGACAAGAGCAGGACGAACAATCGTCACAAGCCCTGCCTAGACTGCATTCGTCCCAATTTCCGAAACCAAGGAGGAGGCGATGGCATTCGAGCCTGGCGATGTGGTCATGCTCAAGTCTGGCGGTCATTCGATGACGGTTGTCACCGTCGAAGAAGAGGACATCGATTGCCTGTGGGTCGGCGATGACGGCCAGATGTTCCGGCAATCGATTCCCGCGATTGCGCTGACGGTGGTCGAGGGCCTCGACATCGACGAAACGGCTGAGGACGAAGACGACGAGGAAACGGAAGACAAGGAGAACGAGGAAGACGAAGAAGGGACGACGACGAAGAAGAGGAAGAAGAAGACAAAAAGCGCGCAAAGCGACGCTGAAATCACCGCGACCGCAGCCCGCAATTCACCTGTTCGTGACCGCGGTACTCGTCCGGCGCCGCTATCTGACCGCGTCGAAAAGCATGATCGCGGCGCCAGCGAGGACCATTGCATCGAGTATTGCGGTGTGCACGTGGACGGGCATCCGCTCGACGATCAGCCGCGCAATGAAGGTGCAGCAGAATCCGATGCCCCCGATCAATACAGCGCAATGACGCATGCACCACAGACGTAATCACGCCTGCGTAGCCGAACACCGCGATCTTGACGACGCCAATGGCGACCGAGACGAGCGGAGTCGGTCGCAATCACCGCCGCGCCTTCCAGTCCCGCCGCCATGAGCAGCGACAGCAGCATTACGCCTGACCCGCTCGTGCCGCCGACCACCAGGCCCCAGAGCAGCGCGCCAGCCGCGTAACCCTTTTCGCCGAGACTTTGGCCGCGACGGCGCAAAATACGCCGCAGCGGGACAGTGGCGATCAAAGTCAGGCCGATGACCAGCGCGGCGCCGCGGCCCGACAACAGCGTGTAGAGCCAGGCGCCGAGCATGCAGGTCGGCAGCGCGGCAGACCAGCGCGATCATGGCGCGCCGAAGGTGCAGTTGACTTCGCGGAATGCGACGAGCCGCGCGCGAATTGGTGAACATTGCCGAAATGGCGATGATCGGAACCACCGGCTTGGCGCCAACGAGCGGCACCAGCACAAGCGGCATCATAGCGCCGGTACCGTAACCCGCCACCCCGCCGGCAATGCCCGAAAAGGCCGCCAGGCCAACGATAAGCGCAAACTGCAGGAGTCGAGATGTCGGGGAGCAGCGGCATTGTGCGTGGAAATAAGCGCTCCGGATTGCCGGGCGTTGACTTGACGGGTTAGTCTCGGCACCTTGCCAGTTACGAGAACACTTAGCAGGCGCCGCACCCCGCTGTTCGCGTCGAAGCATGGAGAACAGGGGATGGACCTTGGAATAGCCGGCCGCAAGGCCATCGTCTGCGCATCGAGCCGCGGCCTCGGCCGGGCCTGCGCCACGCGGCTTGCCGAGGCCGGCTGCGAGGTCGTCATCAACGGCCTCGACAAGGACCGGCTCGCCGCCACCGCGGACGAATTGCGCAAGGAAACCGGCGCGAAGATCACCGCGGTCGCGGCCGATGTCGCCTCGCCCGATGGCCAGAAGGCGCTGTTCGCCGCCTGCCCAGAGCCGGATATCCTGGTCAACAACAACGCCGGGCCGCCATTTCGCGATTTTCGCGACCTCGACCGGCAGAAGATGATCGACGGCGTGATCGGCAACATGATTGTCGCCATCGAACTTACGCAGAAGGCGATCGACGCAATGACGGCCAGGAAATTCGGCCGCATCGTCAACATCACGTCGGGTTCGGTGAAGATGCCGCTGTTCGGCCTCGACCTGTCGTCGGGCGCGCGCGCCGGACTGACCGCCTTCCTGGCCGGCGTGGCGCGCTCGGTGGCGGCCTCGAACGTGACCATCAATTTCATGCTGCCGGGCATTTTCGACACCGACCGCTTCCGCTCCAATGTCGTTTCGACGGCGAAGAAGCGAAACACGAGCTACGAAGACGCGTTGGCGCAGAACATCGATTCGGTTCCGGCCCACCGCCTCGGCACCGCCGATGAATTCGGCGCAACGTGCGCGTTTCTCTGTTCGGCGCATGCCGGCTATATCACGGGGCAGAATTTTCTGATCGACGGGGGCCGCTTCCCCGGCGCCTTCTGAACAACAATCAACTCGGACCAGCTTAGACTACCGACCCAGGGAGATTTCCATGAAACTCGTTCGCTATGGCGCGCCCGGCCGCGAAAAACCCGGCATGCTCGACACGCAGGGACGCATCCGCGATTTGTCCAAGGTCGTGCCCGATATTGCCGGCGACACGCTGTCGCCCAAGGGCCTCACCAAGCTGCGCAAGCTTAATCCGGATAAGCTGCCGCTGGTGAAGGGCAAGCCGCGCATCGGTCCGTGCGTCGGCAAGGTCGGCAATTTCATCGCCATCGGACTCAATTACTCGGATCACGCCGCCGAAGCCGGCATGGCGATCCCCAAAGAGCCGATCATCTTCAACAAGGCCACGAGCTGCATCTGCGGCCCGAACGACGACACCATGATTCCGAAGGACTCCACGAAGCTCGATTGGGAAATCGAACTCGGCATCGTCATTGGCAGCCGCGCGCGCTATCTGAGCAAGGACAAGGCGCTCGACGTGGTCGCGGGTTATTGCCTTGCCAACGACGTCTCCGAGCGCGTGTTTCAGATCGAACGCGCCGGACAGTGGACGAAGGGCAAGGGCTGCGAGACCTTCGGTCCGCTGGGACCGTGGCTCGTTACCAAGGACGAACTCAAGAACCCGCAGAACCTCGACATGTGGCTCGACGTCAACGGCGAAAAGCGCCAACGCGGCAACACCTCGACCATGATCTTCGACTGCCGCCATATCGTGTGGACGTGTTCGCAGTATTTCATCCTGGAACCGGGCGACGTCATCATCACCGGCACCCCGCCCGGCGTGGGGCTCGGCATGAAGCCCGAGCCGAAATTCCTCAAGGCCGGCGACGTAGTGACGCTCGGCATCGACGGACTCGGCGAGCAACGGCAGAAGATCGTAAGGTTCAAGAAATAACCCGTACAAATACTGCGGCTATTTCTGCCACTGAGGCGTGCGAGCCGAGTGCTCGCGTCGATTTGCATCCGGATAACTACCTACCAAATACGCGCGTCCTCGGTACGAGATGTAAATAATTGTCCGGTTCAATGGCCCATCCTTTTTGATGGATAACGGGCCATGTCGTCGCGGGCAAAGGTACAGGAATGCATCCGGCGCGCTCGAAGCGAGAGTAGGATTGACGAAAAACTGAACGGCATCGCCGACGCGATCAACTCCTTCGTCGATTATGTCGAGCAGTTGGAGCATCTGCTGCGCAACGTCGAGTCGCGGCTGCGCCGAATGGGATGAGGCGGGCCGATCGCTGTCGTTGCGAATTTCAATCGGCGTTGCTTCGGGTGTCAGTGCGGAGCGCCGATCGGTCCGCCGGCCGCATCGAGCGCGACGTTGAGGCCAAGCTGACCGCCATAATAGGTCACGTCGCCCTGCCCCAGTTCGCTGCTGAAGCTCGCATAGCCGGTCATGCCGCGGCCGAGTTTCACGGTGGTCCCAACCAGCGCCGTCGCCCAATCGCGCCCGAAGCTGACCGCAGGCATCGAATAGGCGGGCGCAAACGTAATCTCGGGCTCGATCGCCGTCACCACCCGATCGTCCTGGTTCAATTCGTGATTCCACACCAGCTTGCCGTAAGGGTGCCACAGGCCAATATCGACGCCCGCCTGCAAGCCCAGCTCCGTCACCGCCGAATTGCGAACCTGACTGCCATAGGTCAGCGCCGTGAACCCGCCGTCGGGATCGGCAGCAAACATGTCCGACTCGGCAAAGCCGTTCACGTCGACGCGCTGCAAAACGATGCCCGCGACCGGGCCGTAGGTGAAGTCGAGGCTCTCGACCGGCGGCGCTTTCGGCACGATGGGGCCAAATCCGCCCGGCCACCCGGCGTGGAAGTCGTAACCGATTTCGGCGGCGAATGACGCATTCGTGCCGCTAGTGTTGCCGGTATTGGCGATCATCGCGATACCGATCGGCACAACACGATCGACGTTGTAATGCAGCCCGCCGAAGCTCGCGACCATGTTGAACCACAGTGGCCGGCCCACGTAAGCGAGATAGCTGCTGAACGCATATTCGTTCTGCTGGAAATTGCCGCCGAGGCTCAAGCTCTGCGCCGTCGTCCCGACCGACACAGCGCCGCCCACGAGCCAGTTCGGCGCCCACGAATAGTCGGCCCCGGCCGTCACCATGCCGGGCGTGCCGGGATCGTAAGGAAAGCCGACATCGTTCGAGTGCATGGCGAGTGACGACAGATCGCCGGTCACCCAGGCATTGAAAGTGCCGACGCCGCGATTGCGCCCGGAGATCGCGATCTGCTGAAAGATCGAGTCCACCAGCGCGGCCCGCGTCTTCACCGGCGCCTCGGCCAGATAGGAAATCTCCTGCGGCGCCACGATCAGGCTGTAGGCGTAGTCGGCCTCGATCAATTGCCCGGCGGCGCTGTAATGCTCGTTGTCCGCATAGAGATACGTTTGTCCGGCGTTGGGCGCGACGAGCGTGGTGCAGTATGGCGCCCAGGCGGAGGCGATCGTCCCGCCGGTGCCGTTGCCCGGATTTGGATTGACGCAGGCGCCGCCCTGATGGGTGACTGTCGATCCCGGCGCGAGATTGGTAAGTCCGAACAACGCGGGATTGAACCCGATGGCGTCGGCGATGACTTTGCCGGACACCGGCACGAAATTGATCCCGGCCGCCGCCAGGTCCGCGTACAAAGCCCGATTGTATGTACCGTCGGTCATCGCTTGAGCCGTGGTGGTGCTGGCGAATGGAGAGGCGCCGTACGCAATAGGCACCACGAAGTAACGTGCACCGGCGGCATGCAACTGGGCGATCGCCGCGGCGAGATCTGCCGCTGACGTCTGCGCCAATTGGGCTGCGTTGCCGGCGCAGACCCCGCCGGGACAGATCGCCTGGGCGATATCGTTGCCGCCCGAACTGATCAGATAAAGCGCGTTCGGATTGGCGGCGCCGTTGACCGCCGCCAGATACGAACCGATCTGGCTGACAGTGTTGGGCGCCAGCGTCGAATAGTCGGCGTAGGTGACGTTGGAAGCACCGCCCGCCGCGTAGTTTGTGCCACCGGGCTCGCCGACCGGAATCGCGGTCAGGCCAAATAGGGAAGCCAGAATGGTCGAGTTCATCTGGCCGCCGATCGAAGTCGCAACGCCGCCACCGGCCGCTTGCGCGTTTTTGTAAAGCGCCTCGGCGGTCGCGTTGAGGTCGTGGGTGTGTGTGAAATACCAGCCGCTGTCGACAGTGCTGTCGCCGAACCCGATGAATTGACTGAACGCCTGCGCTTGCGCCACGCGGCTTGCGGCCATCAGCGAAGCCGCCGTGAGCAATGCTGCACAAACGTGCGTCGCAGGTCTGAAATACATCCCCCGCCGACCCATCCAGAGCTGCTACTCTTCCGGCTAAGTTTTTAGCACGCCGAAGCGGGCAAGGTGTTGCAAAGTTATGACACGGATTGGGAATTCAAAAATCCAAGTTGCCGGCAGCAGACAACAAATCTGCGCCCTCACCCTCCCCGCGCCGCCAGCACCGCCTGCAGCGAGATGCGCGACCACGGGGCGATCTTGTCGCGGAATGCCACATAGGCATCGCGCACCTTGCGGGCGCCGTGACTTTTCCCGGCGAGATCACCGAGCACGCCGTCAGACTCTTTCCGCGCCGCGGCGATCAGGTCCGCCGGAAAGGTGCGCAACTGCACCTTGTCGCGCGTCGTCAATGCGGCGAGCGCCTCGATGTTGAGCCGCTCCATTTCGGCGAGCGCGAAGGCGGCTCTCCGTCGCGCAGGCGTGCGTCACGATCGCCTTAAGCTCGGCGTCGAGCGCCTGCCACGCTTTCAGTGAAACAATGCACTCGCCGGTGCCATTCGGCTTGTTGAAGCCGGGGCCGTAATAGAATGGCGCAAAGCGAAACAAGCCAAGCGCAATATCGGAGCCCGGGCCGACGAATTCGGCAGCGTCGAGCACGCCGGATTGCAGCGCGACAAGAATTTCGCCGGGCGCCGTGGTCTGCGGGATGGCGCCGAGCCGGCGGTAGACTTCGCCGCCCAGACCCAGCGAGCGGATTTTCAGGCCGTGCACGTCGTCGCGGCTTTTGATCTCGCGGCGAAACCAGCCGCCCATGCACACCCCGGTATTGCCGCCCATGAATGGCTTGACGCCGAATGGCGCGTAAAGCTCGTCCCACAACGCCTGGCCGCCGCCGGCGTCGATCCACGCGACATGTTCGTTTGGCGTGAGGCCAAACGGCACGGTGGTGAAGAATGTGGCGCCTGGCTCCTTGCCCTGCCAGTAGAACGCGGCGGTGTGACCCATCTCGGCGACGCCGGAGCCGACGGCGTCGAGCACCTCGAAGGCCGGCACGATCTCGCCCGCCGCATAGACCGTGATCTCAAGCCGCCCGCCGGACAGCGCGCCGATGCGCTGCGCAACACGCTCGGCCGACATGCCGGGTCCGGGCAGCCGCTTCGGCCAGGACGTGACCATGCGCCAGTGCAGCTTGCCGGTCTGCGCGATAGCCGGAGTGGCGATGGCACTGGCCATTCCCGCGGCGCCGGCGCGTGCGAGGCCGCGTCGTGTAATCGTCGTCATCTTTGCTTGTTCTCCGAATTGGAATCTCTGCATGTCAAATCCAGCGACGACTTAGCGCGCCGCGTGGCGCGGCCGCATTGGATGGACCGATGGCGGGATGGTCTGCGCCCAGACATCCTGGATGCGCGCGATCTCGGCTTCCAGAATCTCGAGAAACAACTGCGCCTGAGTGGGCAGCGTACGTCGCGCCGGCGAAATCACAACGAATTCGGCGATCATTTCCGGATCATAGATCGGCGAAATGACGCGGCCAATCGCGCGGCCGATATCGGCATAGCAGATCAGGCCGGACAGGATCGTGACCCAGTCGGAGCACAGCACGAATTGCAGCGTTGAGATCATGGCGTCCATCTCGATGATCCCGGCGACCTCGATGCCGTGCGTCTCGAAATAGACCTCAATATTGCGGCGCCGCACATTGTTGCGGCCAGGCAGGATGATCTTCAGCGGCCCGCAGTCCTTTAGCCGCACCGGCATGAACGGTCTGCGCCCGCTCCGCACGTTCGACACCAGCATCTCCCGGTCGCGCACGATTAAACGCGATTTCAGCCCGACCCGGCCTTCCGTCGCCGGTACCACGGCGAAATCGAGGTCGCCACCCTGCACCATGTCGGTCAGCGCGCCGCTGTATCCTTCGACGATATGCAGGCGCACGTCGGGATAGCGCGACACGAATTTTTCCAGAGCCGGCGCAACGGCGGCACGCGTCAGCGTCGGAATCATGCCGATGCGCAGATCGCCGGTGACGCGCGAACCGAAGGCGCGCACCTCCTCGCCGGCGCTGTCTAGCTGTCCGACCGCCTCGACGCACCGCCGGTAGTAGCGCTGCCCGGCGGGCGTCGGCGTCACGCCGGATGGCGAGCGCTCAAACAGCTTGACGCCGAGCGTGCGCTCGACCGCGGCGACATGCTGGGAAATGCCGGACTGGGTAGCGTTCTCGCGCGCGGCGGCCCGGGTGAATGAACCCTCCTCGCATACTGCGATGACGGCCCGAACCTGCCGGAGGGGAATGTTGTGCATGGCGTGGTATTAGAAATGATAATGGGGAAGCACAGATTATATCATTTCTTCTAGGGTGGCCATCCGCATAACATCAGCTTCGACATACGATCTCGGCAAGCCGCGGAAGCCGACGGGAGGATCACATGGGCACAGCAAATTTCGGCATCGCCGGTCTCGATTGGCAACAGCGGGTCAACTGGGACCGGTTGCGCGAGTACCGCATCGAGCGCGCGCGGGCGATGATGAAGAAGCATAAGCTCGGCGCCATGCTGTGCATGTACGACGAGAACGTCCGCTACATCACCGGCACGCTGACCCCCGGCTGGAACAGGCTCAAGCCCGGTCTGCGTTACGCCATGCTGTGCGGCGACGGTCGTCCAATTCTGTTCGAACAGGGCGACCTCGGCTTCCAGATCGAGCGGCACTCGCCGTGGATCCCAAAAGAGAACGTGCGCCACTCGTTCGCTTGGATCAAAGGCGCCGCCGGCCCCGCCGCGACCCAGCAGGTGAAGAAATTCACCAAGGCGGTGAAGCAGGCGATGAAGGACAACGGCGTCGCCGGCGAAAAACTCGGCTGCGACTTCATCGACATCAACATGCTCAACATCTTCAAGGAAGAGAAGATCGAGTGGGCCGACGGCATGTCGCCGATGATGGACGCGCGCGCGGTCAAGAGCCCCGACGAGCAGGAATGCTTCCGCATCGTCGGCGCCATCGGCGATGCGACGCACTGGGAGTGCATGAAATTCCTGCGCCCCGGCATCACCGAGAACCAGGTCACCGCGCACCTGATGCAATATCTCTACAACATCCCCGGCATGGAAGACGTCGAGGACGTCATCGTGTCCTCAGGCCCGAACACCTGGCCGAACTGGCGCAATTTCTCCGATCGCATCATCCAGCCCGGCGACATCGTGTTCATGGATCTGGCGGCGCTGACCTGGAACGGATACAAGTCCTGCTATTACCGCACCTATTGCGTCGGCAAGGAGCCGACCAAGGAGCAGAAAGATACCTACGCCACCGCGCTGAAATGGCTCTATGACTCGATTGGCGCCGTGAAGGTCGGCGCCACGACACGCGACATCGCCATGAAATGGCCGTCGGCGATGAAGACCTGGGGCTACGAGGACGAGGACCAGGCCGCCGCCAATCTCTGGGGCCACGGCCTCGGGTTGGCGCAATACGATCCGCCGGTGATTTCGCGCATCTGGTCGCTCGACCATCCGATCGAAATCCAGGAAGGCATGACGTTCGCGCTCGAGACCCAGCACGGCAAGAAATACCGCTATGGCGTGCGCATCGAGGAAATGCTGATCGTGCACAAAAAGGACATCGAGATCGTCTCCAATTTCCCGGTCAAGCAGATCACCGTGGTCGATCCGTTGCCGGGATACGGCGATCATGTGAAATAGCTTCGCTGCCGCTGCGAATGCGCCGTAGGGGCGGGTCTTGTGCCCGCCCTCGAACCGGGGCGACCACAAGGGTCGCCCCTACGAACGACAAGCGCGAGCATGAACAGCTTCATTCTCCCCCTCGCCTCCCCGGAGGCCGTCGACTCCGATCGCGTCGGACCGAAGGCGGCGAGTCAGGCGCGGCTTGCGCAAGCCGGGCTGCCGACGCCGGGCGGGTTCTGCATCAGCGCGGATGCTTACCGCCGCCAGATACAACATCTCGGCATAGCCGATGCCGTGGCGGCCTACCCGAGCGCCGATCAGGCAACGCAACGAAAGCTATCCGTCGAGATCAGGCTCGCGCTTTACCAGAGCGATCTCGCGCCCGACCTGCTCGCCGCCATTCTTAGCGCCTGGTGGCAGCAGCAAAAGCCCGCGGCGGTGCGCTCGTCGGCGCTGATCGAGGACCGCGCCGATTCGAGTTTCGCCGGGCAATTCGAAAGCTTCCTCGGTGTGCGCGAGGATGCCGAGTTTCTCACCACGCTGCGCGCCTGCTGGGCGGCGCTGTGGACCACCAACGCACGCCGCGGCATGGCGCAGCACGATCTCAATCCGGCCGACACCGCGATGGCGGTGCTGGTGCAGCCGCTCGTCGCCGCGCACGCCTCCGGCGGCGGACTTAAGCGAGACCGCCGACGGCCACATGGTGCTATCGGCGACCTGGGGGCTTGGCTCGACCATCGCGCAGGGCGAAGTGGTGCCGGACCGCATTGTGCTGTCGCGGCAGGGTTTTGTCCGTACCAACGAGGCCGGCCGCAAGCACCATCGCGAAGCCTGCGCGCACGGCGCCGGCACCGCGGCGCAGGCAGTACCCGACGATCTTGTGCGCGCACCGTGCCTGGAAGCCGGACAAGCGACAACGCTCGGCCGGCTGATGCGGAAGGCCGAAGACATTCTCGGCCATCCGGTCGAGATCGAATGGGCGCTTGACGACGACGGCTTCAAGTTGCTGCAGGCGCGGCCGCTGCGCGTGCAGGAGCCGATCGTGCCGGACGAAATCTGGCTCAAGCATCCGGGGCTCAACGGCCATCCCGCCGGCATCGGCTGGGGCAGCGGGCGGGCGGTGGTCGTCAATTGCGAATGCGAACTGGCGCGCGTCGCGCCGGGCGATGTTCTGGTCACCCGCGTCGCCGGGCCGGCGCTGTCTCACATCCTGCCGCGTGTCGCCGGCGTGGTCGCCGAGCTTGGCGGCTCGACGTCGCATCTCGCTTCGCTCGCGCGCGAGCGCGGCATTCCCATGGTGCTCGGCGTCAACGACGCCACGCTGCGCATTCCCGACGGCGCGCAGGTGGCGGTCGACGGTGTCGCCGGCATCGTACGGTGGTTCTCCTGATGGCCAAAAGCGCCGACGCAAAGAAATCAACGCGGCCGCACGTGTTCGTCACGCAGCCGGTCACCGAGCAGGCGCTCAAACGGCTGCGCGCAGTGGCTCGTGTCACGGTCAACGCCGACTCGCGCCGGATCATTCCGAAGCGCACGCTGATCGCGCAGGTGCGCAAGGCCGACATTCTGTTCTGCCTGCTGCATGACAAGATCGATCGCGACATCGTCGAAGCCAATCCCGATTTGCGCCTGATCGCCGCGCAGTCGATCACGCCCTCAAACATCGACGTCGGGGCAGCGACCGCGCGGCGCATCCCCGTCACCGTTACGGCTCCCATTACGACCGAGGCGACCGCGGACCTGACCTTCGGACTGATGCTGGCGGTGGCGCGGCGCATGATCGAGGGCGACCGGCTGGCGCGCAGCGCTGTCTTCCCCGGCAGCCAATCGGCCTATCTGATGGGTTCCTATGTCTGGGGCAAGACGCTTGGTCTGATCGGCGGCGGCGGCCTGATCGGCAAGGCGGTGGCGCGTCGCGCCCGCGGCTTCGGCATGCGGGTGCTGTACTGGACGCCGCGGCGGAAGCCGGCGAAGGAGGAGCGCGAGGCCGGGCTCACGTACGTGCCGTTCGAGCAATTGCTGCGCGAAGCCGACTTCGTCTCGATCCATTCGCCGCTCAACGACGAGACACGGCATCAGATTTCCACGCGCGAGCTGCGGCTGATGAAAAAGACGGCATTTCTCATCAACACGGCGCGCGGCCCGATTATCGACGAGATTGCACTGGTGCAGGCACTTGCGAAAAAACAGGTTGCGGGCGCCGGGCTCGATGTGTTCGAACACGAGCCGAAAATCGACAAGGCGCTCACCAGGATGGCCAACGTCGTGCTGACCCCGCATGTCGGCAGCGCGACCCCCGAGGTGCGCGAGGCGATGGCAAACATCGTGGTCGACAACATTCTCGCCTTCCTCGGCGGGCACAAGCTGCCAAACTGCGTCAATCCGCAGGTGTTTGCTCTTTGATCGTCATTGCCGGGCTTGACCCGGCAATCCATGCTGCGGCTACGCATAACGGATGCCCGGGTCAAGCCCGGCATGACGAACTGAAAGTCGGAGTTCCACAATGCCCCACACCATCATCGCCATTACCGACAGTCCGTTCCCCTCGCTCGATCCGGCGAAGCAAGCGCTCGCCCGGCTCGATCCGGAATACCGCATGGCGAAAGGCCCCGCGGCCGACGACATCCTCGCCGTCGCGCATGACGCCGACGCCATCCTGGTCACCTACGCCAAGCTTTCGGGCGAACTGCTGCGGCAACTGAAGAACTGCAAGGCGATCGGCCGCTTCGGGCTTGGCGTCGACAACATCGACCTGCCGGCGGCGAAGGAATGTGGCATCGCCGTCAATTACGTGCCGGATTATTGTTTGCGCGAAGTCTCCGACCACGCCATGGCGCTGCTGCTGTCGCTCGCCCGCAAGGTTCCGTTCTCCAACAAACTGGTGCAATCCGGCCGCTGGGAAGTGCCGCCGATCGTGCCGCTGCGCCGGCTCGAGGGCCAGACGCTCGGCCTTGTCGGCTTCGGCAATATTCCGCGCGCGCTGGCGCCCAAGGCCAAGGCGTTCGGCCTGAAGGTCCTCACCTACGACCCTTACGTCGACGCGGCCGCGGCGGGGTCCCTGGGCGTCGAACCTGTGAGTTTCGACGACCTGCTGGCACGGTCCGACTTCATCTCGGTGCATGCGCCGCTGCAACCGGCCACGCGCGGCCTGATGAATGCAAAAGCTTTCGCCAAGATGAAAAAGGGGAGCTGCCTCATCAACACCGCACGCGGCCCGCTCGTTGACGAGGCGGCGCTGGTCGCGGCGCTGGACTCCGGCCACCTTGGCGGCGCTGCACTCGATGTGGTCACGACGGAGCCGCTCGCCAAAAACTCTCCGCTGCTCGGGCGAGACAATGTGATCCTGACGCCGCATACCGCGTTCTATTCGGTCGAGGCGCTGGAAGAGTTGCAGACGAAATGCGCCAGTGACGTGGCGCGGGTGCTGTCGGGGGAGAAGGCGGTCTATCCGATTTCGGCTTGAGCGATCAGCCGTTAGGCTTCACCATGAACGATCTCGTCATGCTCGGCCTTGTGCCAGGCATCCAGTCTTATTCTTTGCCGACAAGGGCATGGATGGCCAGGACAAACCCGGCCATGACGAGCAGCCTACGCCGCTGCGATTGTGATGCCGGCCTGCTCGCAGGTGTTGGCTACATCGCACACCGTGGCGCGCTGCATGTCGCGCTTCCAGCGCAGATCGTCGAATTCGGTGCCGCGGTGCATGGTGCAGCGGTTGTCCCAGATGACGAGATCGTGCAGCCGCCAGCGATGCGTATAGACGAACTGCCGCTGCGTGGCGTGCGCGACCAGTTCATCGATCAGCGCCCTGCCCTCGGCCTCGGACATGCCGAAAATGCGGCCCGCATGGGAGGCGAGATAGAGCGACTTCCGCCCGGACTCCGGAATCGTCCGCACCACGACCTGCGGCACCGGCGGCAGGCCCTGCCGCTCCTCCTCGCTGAAATTTGAGAAGCCAAGCCGCGCCCGCGAGTTGAAGATCGAATGTTCCGCCACGAGCGTGTCGAGCCGCCGCTTCATCGCCTCGGACAAAGCATCATAGGCCGCGCGCTCATCGGCAAATTCGGTATGACCGCCGACCGGCGGGATCACCGAGCGCGCATAGAGCAGCGAGGCCCGCGCCGGCAGACGCTTGAACGAACTGTCGGTGTGCCACAGCCGGTTGCCGAGCTGGAACATGCGCTGACGCGAGTCCTTGCCCCACGTCTCGTTTTCAGGATCGAGATTGGACACGTCGGCGAATTCCTGGCGTACGCGCAGCTTTGCATCCTTGCGAAACAGCGCGATCGTCGTTTCCAGCGGGCCGAAGTTCCGCGCAAAATCGAGATGCTGATCGTCCGACAGATGCTGATCGGGAAACACCAGCACCGCGTATCTGGTGAACGCGTCTTTGACTGCTGCGAGATCCGCCGGCTCGATGGGACGAGAGAGATCGATGTCGCCTATTTCGGCAGCGAAACTTTCCGTAACCGGGCAAACCGTGATGGCCATGGCGTCGCCTCCGGGCGCCGCGTTCGCGGCATTACTGCGATTGAATCACAGGACACCGGCACGCGCAATTGCCGGCAAGGCGTTTGCAACGGGCCCACCCCAAGCTCACAATACGCTCCAAGTCTGAAACCAGAGAGGCGTCATGTCGGATTATGCGGCTGCGAGCGCGATCAAATCAGCTTTGATGGAGCGCTTCGGCGAGGATTTCACGATCGACCAGGCGCTCGACGGAGCGAGCGGACTTGCAAAGATGGCCGGCCACCGTTCGCACCGCCGCTATGTGCCACGCCCTGTCGATGCTGACCTGCTCCGGCTGTTATGCGCCTGCGCGCTGTCGGCGCCGTCGAAAAGCGATTTGCAGCAATGCGACATCGTCGTCGTGCACGATAGCGCCATTCGCAAGGGCATCGTCGCGACCATTCCCGATATGCCATGGATCGAAGATGCGCCCGTGTTCTTGGTATTCGTCGGCAACGGAGAGCGGCTGCCGCTGATGTCGCGGGCCCACGACAAGCCGTTTCCGAACGATCACCTCGATCAATTCTTTAACGCTGCCGTGGACGGCGCCATCGTGATGTCGGCCTTCATGTGTGCGGCGGCGACTGTCGGGCTCGGCTTTTGTCCGATCAGCGCCATCCGCGATCAGCCTCAGGTTGTGAGCGAGCTTCTGCATCTGCCGGATCGCGTCTTTCCGATTGCCGGGCTTTGCGTCGGCTGGCCGGCCCAAGCTGGCGATATCACGCCGCGCCTTTCCCTGCAGACAACGGTAATTCAAGATGCTTACGGCGAGCGTGACGTAGCCGGAGAAATCGAAGCCTACGATCGGCGTCGGGCGGCATTGCGGCCCTATCGGCGGCAACGTAATGTCGAGCGTTGGGGCGCGGCGCAGCTCTACGGATGGTCCGAAGACAAGGCCCGGCAATATGCCGAGCCTACACGCACCGATTTCGGCCGCTTTATCCGCGGAAAGGGCTTTTGCCTCGACTAACTTGGTTCGTTCGCTCCATCGCGACGCAAACAAAATTGGAAACGGGATGAAGACGCTGTTCGACAAGGTATGGGACAGTCACATCGTCGCGCAGGAGGAAGACGAGACCCTGCTCTACGTCGACCGCTGCCTCATTCACGAAGGTTCGCGGCACACATTCGATAGCCTGCACGAGCGTGGTCTCGCTGTTGCGCATCCGGACAAGGTTTTCGCGTTTTCCGATCATTACATCCCGACCGACCCGCAGGCCCGCTCGCGGGGAGTTGCCAGCATTCCTGATGCTGAAATCCGCAATATGGTCGAGCTGCTGATCCGCAACACCGACGAATACAAAATCGCGCGGTTCGGCTGGGGCGACGCGCGCCAGGGCATTCTTCATGTTGCCGGACCGGAGCTTGGCCTCAGCCAGCCTGGAATTGTTCTCGTTGGCGCGGATTCTCACACTTCGACGCACGGCGCGTTCGGCAATTTATCATTCGGCATCGGCGCCTCGGAAACCACCCACGTGGTGGCGACACAGACCATCTGGCAGCGCCGCCCGGATACGCTGCGCATCAAGATCGATGGCGCGCTTGGCTTCGGTGTCACCGCCAAGGACATCATCCTCGCCGTCATCGCCAAGATCGGCATCGGCGGCGCGATCGGCTACGCCATCGAATATGCCGGCTCCGCTATTGCCGCTATGTCGATGAACGAGCGGATGACGATCTGCAATATGTCGATCGAGGCCGGAGGCCGCGCCGGCATGATCGCGCCTGACGACACCACCTATCAGTTCCTTGCGGGCCGGCCATTTTCGCCCAAAGGCCACGCCTGGGACGATGCGCTGAAGTTCTGGCGGACGCTGCCCTCCGATCCCGGCGCGAAGTTCGGCAAAGAAGTCGATCTCGACGCCGCGCGCGTGGTCCCCATGGTCACGTGGGGAACCAACCCCGAGCAGGCACTGCCTATCACCGAGCGCGTCCCTGATCCTGACAAGGAAGCCGATGCCGAGCGGCGCACCGAATACAGCAAGGCCCTGTCCTATATGGGGCTTAAGCCCGGCATGCCGCTGACCGACATCGCCGTGGACCGGGTGTTCATCGGCTCGTGCACCAACAGCCGCATCGACGACATTCGCGCGGCAGCCGCGGTCGCCAAGCTTGGGCGCGCCGTCGTTCCGGCGTGGGTCGTTCCGGGCTCCGAGAGCGTCAAGCGCCAAGCCGAGGCTGAGGGTCTCGATCGCGTCCTGACGGCCGCGGGCTTCGAGTGGCGCAATGCCGGCTGCTCGCTGTGCACGGCGCTCAATGGCGACCAGCTCAAGCCCGGCGAGCGGTGCGGGTCGACTTCGAACAGAAATTTTCAGGGGCGGCAGGGCCCCGGCGGACGCACGCATCTGATGAGTCCTGCCATGGCCGCCGCCGCAGCGCTGCGCGGCCACCTGGTCGACGTGCGCGAACTCGGCGGGAGGAACTGAGCGTCATGGAAGCGTTCACCGTCTGGTCAGGAATCGCCGTCCCGTTCGATGAAACGAACCTCGATACCAACCAGCTTTGCCCGACGCGATTCAACAAGGTGCCGTGGGGCCCGCGCTTTTGGGAGATTTTGCTGCACGACCGGCGGTTCAACGCCGATGGCTCCGAGAAGCCGGACTACATCCTCAATCAGGAGCCTTATCGCCACGCCGTAATAGCAGTGGCAGGCCGCAATTTCGGCGTCGGCTCGTCACGCGAAACCGCAGTGTTAGGCCTGATGGGTTTCGGCATCCGCTCTGTCATTGCGCCGAATTTCGGCGACATCTTCTACAACAACTCGCTCAAGAACGGTGTTTTGCCCGTGCGCCTGCCGCCCGCGACAGTGGACCTGCTGCTGCGGCAGCTGCTCGCGCAACGCGGCGCGCAGATGACCGTCGATCTATCCAACCAGACCGTCACCGGTCCGGACGGGGCGCTGCATCACTTCGATATCGCACCATTGAGCAAAAAGCGCCTGCTGCGGGGCCTCGACGAGATCGCGCACACGCAGGAATACGGTGGCGCCATCAAACGCTTCGAGGAGCGCCACGCCAATAACCATCCGTGGCTCGAAGCCGGGCCGACTTAAGTTTCGCCGCAACGCGCCTGGCCTACTGGGCGCTCAATAGCGCCTTGTACTTGTCGAAGATCGCATAGGCTGCCTTGATTTTTTCAAGCGATTGCTCCTCGCCGAGCCAATCGGTCCCGATGGCTTGCTTCTTTGCCTTGGCGATGTATTCCGGGTCGTGCAGGATTTTCTTGTAGGTGTCGCGCAGCTTCGCGTAGCGATCCGGATATTTCTGCCTCAGGTCCGCATAAGTGACCAGCGCCCGCATTGAACTCGGCACAAAGTCGACGGTGATGCCGTCCGACTTGAGCACGTCGCTAACGGTCGGCGCGTCGGGCAGAACCTCCACCAGAGTGTCGCTGAACACGGCGACAGGTTTGATCAGGCTCAGCATGCTCAGGCTCGCCTCGGCCGAGACCATGCCGAAATCGAGCTGATTGCCGGCAAGCGCCGTGCGCAGCGGAGCGCTGGCCTCATACGTCACCAGGCGGACGGCGTTGAGCGGCAGCTTGAGGCTCTTCGAGCAGAATTCCCGAATTGAAGAATTCGCCGGAGTCGCGAACCACGCCGCAACTGACAGTGCCCGGCTGCGCCTTGATCGCATCGAGGATCGCGCGGAACGATTGGAAGCGCCCGCCTTTCGGCACGAACACGCCGGTCTTGTCCGTCCACTGGACGTTCAAAACATCGAAATCCTTGAGATCATAGCCGGCATGAAATTTATTGATATCGAAATACCAATATGGCGATGGACCCGATACCAACAGCGTATTGCCGTCGTGCGGCAGGCTGAGAAAATATTTGGTGCCGAGCAGCATGGCGCCACCGGGCTTGTCGAGCACGTTGACCGGAACGCCAAACTCCTTGCTGAGTGCGGGCGCGAGGCTGCGCGCCATGGTATCAAAGCCGCCGCCTGCATTGGTGGACACCACGATGGTGATCGGCTGGTCGGGCCATGACGCGGCGGCCGATGTCCGCGCCGACCATCCACCCATCGCGGCCGCTCCCGCCAGCATCCGCAGGAATGGGCGCCGCCCCAGGCGGCTTCCGCCGCCGCGTTCAGAAACGTCAATTGGCTTCGGTTCAATCGTCGTCATGGGAATTTCCCTTGCGCGCATGTCGTTTGTTCTATTTGAGGCCGACGGCTGACGGGGCGTGCCGCCGCCGCCACCATTGCATGATCGGCCGGCTGAAAAGGGAGAACAACAGCAGCAGCAGAAGCACCATCGCGATCGGACGCCCGGCAAAATAGCTGAACTGCCAGCCTCCGCTGATCTGATAGGTCTGCAACAGGTTTGCCTCGACCTTGCCGCCAAGAATTAATCCGACGACGCAGGCCGGCACCGAGTAATCGTGGCGCTGCATCAACCAACCGACCAGGCCGAACACCACCATGGTGAGCGGTCCGGCCATATTGCCGGAAAGCCCATACGAGCCGAACGTCGCCAGCACCAGAATGACCGGAATGAGAATGCGCACCGGAATTCGAATGACGTTGGCCATCAGGCCGATCAGTCCAAGGCCGAGCGCCAGCATGATCGCACCCTGGACGAAATTATTGAGGATGATCGCGTAGACGATATCCTTGGACGTATCGAGAAATTGCGGCCCGCTGGTCACGTCGTGGAGTGACAGCGCCGCGAGCATCACCGCCGACGAGGCACCGCCCGGAATACCGAGCGCCAGCAGCGTCGCCATCGAACCGGCCTCCGAACTCGCATTGCCGGATTCCGCGGCGATCACGCCCTTGGGGTTGCCCTTGCCGAAGCTCTCGGGGTGCTTGTCGCCGCGCCGCGTTTCCGCATAGGAGACGAGATTGCAGACCGCGGCGCCGACACCGGGCAGGCCGCCGATGGTCGCGCCGATGACGAGTCCGCGCAAGATCACAATCGGATGGCGCAGCGCATCGATCATGCCGCGGGCTATTTCGCCAATACGGACGGTGCGCAGATCGGATCGCGACACCAGATAGCTGCTGCCGGCGAGATTGAACAATTCGCTCGCCGCGAACAGTCCGATCATCGCCGGCACGACCGGTACGCCGTCGAGCAGTTCCGGCAAATCGAATGTGCCGCGGATCACGTCGCGGGGACTGAGCCCGATCGTGGCGATCAGGATACCGATCAGCCCCGAAACCAGGCTCCGCGACATGTAGCGCCCGCGCAAAGCCGCGATAAGGGTCAGGCCCCACAGCATCAGCAGCAGCATCTCGAGCGGGCCGAGCTTGAGCACCGCGTGCGAAATGATGCCGATGCCGAAAAACAATATCAGGTAGGCGCCCATGTGACCCAGCGTCGATGCCGCCAGTGCAAGGCCAAGCGCAAGATTGTGCTCGCCGCGCTGGGTCATCGGATAGCCGTCGAACGAGGTCGCCACCGCCGCTGGCGAGCCCGGAACGCCCATCAGAATCGCCGGGATGGCGACGCCGAATGCCGCGCCGGTGTAGATCGCGGTCATAAAGATCAGCGACGACAGCAAGCTCATCCACAGCGTCGCAGGCAATACAATTGCCAGGATCAACGCCGAGGAGACACCTGGAATTGCTCCGCCCAGCATGCCGAGCGCGATGCCGGGAATTGTCAGCAGCCAAGCGCTATAGGAACTTCCCAAAAGATGCAGCGCCGACTGCAGCGCCTGCCAATCGATCACAGGCTGCTCCATACGGCGCGAGCGACCGCCAGCGGCATCGGAAAGGTCAGCAATGTCAGCGCCGCGAGGCTGAGCGCAACCGCGATGCCGAACGCAAGCGACAGCAGCACGGCGATGCTGCGCTCGCCCAGGAGCCACAGCGTAGCGCCGACGAACAGGAAGGTTGCGACGTCGAAGCCGATGTACGGTATGGCGATCACGAAGGCGCCGAACAGGCCCATGAGCGCCACGATCGTGGCGAGCGATCCCGAACGGAAGCGGCCATGCGCGGCGGCCGCGGCCGAATCGGGTTCGGCAACTGCGGCGCTCACCGCGGCCGTTCGTCCAAAAATCTCGTCCGATCCGATGTAGAGCAGTAGAGCAGCCGCCACCGCGCCAACCGGCCCAATGAGAATGAGATTACTGAATGTGAAAGACGCTACAGCGGATGTCCAAAGGTACCAAACGATAAAAGCCAGCAATAGCGCTGCGAATACCAGATGCTCCCAATCCGGGACGTGCTCGCGCTCCCTCGACATGCTTCGCCCCGGCGTTTTTGGATTTGGCAGACGCCTCGATTGCGCGGCGATGGTAGCGCGTGGGGCGACGCGGTCAACGTGGCGGGACGCGAAGGTTCAGCGCGATTCCCGCTGCCATTCCACAATCACGCGCACCACTCTGCCGCCGATATTCGGATGCGGCATCGGCGGGCTTTGCAGCAGAAGCCGATCGCCATCGAAGCGCACCGCGCGCACCTGTTCGGTGCCGACCCAGGCCTCGTTCCACGCCGCCTCAACCTTGGTGATGACGTTGCCGCCTTCGACACGGTAGCGGCCCGTATAGGCGATCATAGTTTGGAGCGCTCGCACACGGTCGGCGTCGCTTTGCGGTACGCCGCGGCCTTCGGCGGTCATCAGCGCGAGCCATCGGCCTTCGGGCGTCGCGATCTGAATTCCCTTGGGATGTTCGCCGTAGAGTGATGTGCGCTCGCCAGTGGCCTGGTCCTCATAAGCGACGCTTACAAGCTTCCAGGTACCGACGATCTGGCGCCGCAGTTCGGTGTCGTCCGCATCTTGCCATCGCCATCACTCCGCGGTCCAGCCGCCGTCGAGCACAAGCGCCGAGCCGGTCATCAGCGACGACGCGTCGGACGCGAGAAAAACGATAGCGCCGGTGAGTTCGTCGAGCTGGCCGAGGCGGCCAAGCTTGATCTTGGACAGGACTTCGTCGCGAAACGCCTTGTTCTCAAAGAACGGCTTCGTCATCGGTGTTTCCAGAAACGTCGGGCCGAGACTGTTGACGCGGATATTGTGCGGCGCGAGCTCGATCGCCATCGCCTTGGTGAAACCCTCCATCGCGTGCTTCGAGGCGCAATAGACGGTGCGGCGCGCGGCGCCGACGTGACCCATCTGGGAAGACACGTTGATGATCGAGCCGGGCAGCTTCGCTTCGATGAGCTTGCGCGCAACCGCTTGCGCCATAAAGAATGCCGCGCGCACGTTGAGATTCATGATGGCATCGAAGTCATCGACCGTGACGTCGGACAGCATCTTCGGCCGGTTCATGCCGGCATTGTTGACGAGGATCTGAAACGGCTCGGCCGCAGCAATCGCGCGCCGCCCCGCCTCCACATCAGTCACGTCAAGCTGCAAGGCTTCAGCTTTCTGCCCACGCGCGCGGATCGCCGCGGCAGCGTCTTCGATTTCGCTTTTGGTCCGCGCGGCGAGCGTCACGTGCGCACCGGCCTCGGCCAGCGCCGACGCCTGCAGCCAGCCCGATGCCGCGCCCGCCACCGGTGACGAGCGCGCGGCGGCCGTCGAGGCGGAAGGAGGGAGTATTTGTGAGGGCGATGGGCATGTTCGTTCACGTCATTCCGGGGCCGAGCGAAGCGAGGAGCCCGGAATCCATATCCCCTGACCTGTGGATATGGATTCCGGACTTGCCGCTCCGCGGCAATCCGGAATGACGCCTTACTCCGCCGCCTGGGCATACGGCACATTGCGCCCGCCGTAACGGCGCACGCGCACATTGGCCTGCTCGGCATGCGCCAGAAAGCCCTCCAGCACGCACAGCCGCGAACACGCTTCGCCGATTTTCGCGCTGGCCTCGTCGGTCAGCACTTTCTGATAGGTACAGGTCTTCAGGAATTTGCCGACCCATAGCCCGCCGGTATAGCGCGCCGCCTTCTTGGTCGGCAGCGTGTGGTTGGTGCCGATCACCTTGTCGCCGTAGGCGACGTTGGTGCGCGGGCCGAGGAACAGCGAGCCATAGTTTTTCATATTGTTGAGAAAATAGTCGGGATCGCGCGTCATCACCTGCACGTGCTCGGAGGCGACGCGATCGGCCTCGCTGCACCATCTCGTCGTAGGAGTCGCAGACGATGACTTCGCCGTAATCGGCCCAGGCCTTGCCGGCGAGATCGGCGCTCGGCAGGATTTTAAGGAGCCGCTCGACCTCCGCCATCGTGTCGCGCGCGAGCTTTTCCGAATTGGTGATGAGGATCGCCGGCGAAGTCGGTCCGTGCTCGGCCTGGCCGAGCAGATCGGTAGCGCACATCTCGCCATCGACCGTTTCATCGGCGATGATCAGCGTCTCGGTCGGCCCCGCCAACAGATCGATGCCGACGCGGCCGAACAATTGCCGCTTGGCCTCGGCCACATAGGCGTTGCCCGGACCTACCACCATGTCGACCGGCGTGATCGTCTCGGTGCCGAGCGCCATCGCGGCCACCGCCTGCACGCCGCCGAGCACGAAAATCTCGTCGGCGCCGCCGAAATGCATCGCCGCGACGATCGCCGGATGCGGGCCGCCCTTATAGGGCGGCGCACAGGCGATGATCTTCTTCACCCCGGCGACGCGCGCGGTAACGATCGACATGTGCGCCGACGCCACCATCGGATAGCGGCCGCCGGGCACGTAGCAGCCGATCGAATTGACTGGAATGTGCCGATGGCCGAGCACGACACCGGGCAGCGTCTCGACTTCAAGATCGCGCATCGTGTCTTTTTGCTTTTGCGCGAAATTGCGCACTTGCGCCTGCGCGAATTTGATGTCGTCGAGGTCGCGCTTCTTCACCTGCCCGATCGCGCGCTCGATCTCGGCGGCGTTGAGCTTGAACGAGGCCGGTGACCAGTTGTCGAATTTCTGCGACAGTTCGCGCACCGCCACGTCTTTGCGGGCGTCGATGTCGGCCAAGATCTGCTCGACCGTCTCGCGCACCTTGGCGTCGGCCGCCTTGATCGCGCTCGCGTCCATTCCGCGTTTGAGGTAGCGGGCCATGTTTTCCTCCCAACTTGTCGCTGCACCGGAAAACTCGCGCGACGATTGCGATTTCATTCTACGGCAAGCCGCCGATCGCGCAAATCGGTGCGGACTTCTCAACCGACATACTATGCAAGCCACCGATCCACTTCGCGCGCCAAGTCGGCCGCATCGACCGACCATGGCGCGTGCGGATCCTCGCCGTGGGCGCGGCCGACATAGATCGTCGTCGCGCAGGCGCTTCCGGCCTGCAGCATCAATTCGGAAAACTGAACCATGTTCGGCGAATTAATCTGTAGGACCCGATCGAGACGCCGTTGAAACGCCAACCCAAACATGTTGCTGCCGGCGGAACCGGCAACCAAGCGGGCATTGGCCCACAGCGTGACCTGCCGCTCGATCGGTAAATCCTCCGGATGCACGATCTGAAACCCGCGGGCGGTGAAAATCGCTTCCACCGCGCTCTCGTTTTTCAAGTGACGAGTCGCCTGCCGCGAACGCGACACGTAAATCCGTTCCGGGCCCGCCCCGCGGTCGAGGGCGTCGCGGATGCGCCGCCAAGTCTGCACCGCGGTTGGCGAAGTATAGCCCTGGGTCAGAAAGCTTTTGTCGGCGACGAGGAGCCGCTCGCACTGGACCGGCCGGCGCAGCGGCACGATCGCGTCGCGGGAAATTCCCATCGCCCCGAGCAGGGAAAACATGAATGGCGCCGGCTCGGCGGTGGTGAGGACTTTCAGGCGCTCGATTCCGAGTTCGCGAGCTTTGTCGAACGCCCATGTCATGCTCATGACGTCAACCAGGAAATGGCCGAAGTGGCTGCGGTGATAGCAGTCGAGAAAAAGATAGGCACCCGGCAACCATTTGAAGCGCGCCGCCGAACGCCTGATGCGAAATCCGTCGGCATCGAGGCGCAGGATTTCTCGATGATTGCCGCGTTCCACCTCCGACGTAAACGAGGCATCGACAATGAAGACTTCGCCGGCCGGATCGCCGTCGTCGCGCGCCAGCATGATCTGGTCCGGCATGCACAGCGCCTTCGGCAGGCAGGCCAGGGTCAGTGCGGGCGACGTCGACACCGAAGGGAAGTCGGTCGGCGATTGATCGGTCCCGGGCAGCAGGAACGGGCCACAAAAGTGCACCCGCGCCGGATCGATGCCGCGAACCTGCGGGCAAGGCAGCGGTAGCGTCGCGGCGGGAAATGCGGTCACGTGACCGCTTGCGCGCGAGGCAAACTCCTCCGCAGGTACGGTCGGCGTCAACGCGGCCGCGGAACGGACACGGTAGCGGCGCGCGGAGATGACCGGCTTTGCGAACGCGATCTTGACCGCGACGTTATGCAGCGTGCGTTCGAGCGCCAGCCAACGCGCGCGCAGCGAGACGTTGCGCAGCACCGTCCGTTTGAGAAAGACTTTCAGCATTGCCGCAATCCGGACCGCGCGGCGCCGGTTTGCCGCTCCGGCCGCATGGCGCCTGCGCGCCGGGTGCTACTTAATTGCCTGCGGATTGAGCGGCGAGCCGGTGCCGCCGGTGATGATCAGCGGCGGGCCGCAGAAGAAGAATTCGTAGACGCCGTCTTCGTCGCAGTCCTCGGCCAGTTCCTTGAGATAGAAAATCTCGCCCATGCACAGGCCCATGGCGGGAATCACCACCCAATGCCACGGCTGGTTGGCGTCGCCGGTCTCGTTCGGCCGCACCTCGACACCCCAGGTGTCGGTGCAGATCGCGGCGATTTCCTTCTCCTGGCACCAGTAGCAGTTCTCAAACTTGACGCCGGGTGCGTCGCCGCCCGCATAGCCACCCCATTTCTTCTCTTGCAGGCAACGTTCCATCTGCCCGGTGCGGACGATGACGAAGTCGCCGCGGCCGATCGACACGTTCTGGTCCTTGGCGCACTTGTCGAGTTCGTCGTTCGAAATGCTCTCGCCGTCGGCCATCCACTTCACGCCGCGAAACCGAGCGATGTCGAGCAGCACGCCGCGGCCGACCATCTTGTTCTTGGAGTGCTCGATGCCGAGCACGTTGAGGCCCTTGGCGTCGATCAGCTTGGCATCGTAGCCGTTATAGGCCTTGTCCTCGTAGAACACATGGCCGAGCGCATCCCAGTGCGTGGCGCCCTGGATGCAGCAGATCAGCGTGTCGTCGGCGTAGCGGATCTTGTTCCAGTCCTGCCGCCCGGCAATCGCGTCGGTGCCGGTCGCCAGCATCTGGTGGATCGGATTGAAGCGGCCACCGAACAGCCCGTTCTGCGGACCGCTCGCGTCGAGCGGGATGCCGAGCGCGAACACCTTGCCGGTGCGTATCAGGCTCGCAGCCTTGACGATGTCCTCCGGCCGCACGTGATTGAGCGTGCCGACCTGGTCCTCCTTGCCCCAGCGGCCCCAGTTGCTGAGCTTCTTGCTTGCTTCGGCAATCGCCTCGCGCCCCACCTTGATGTCCATGAACTGCCTCCTCCCGATTCCATTGGATTTGTCCGGCACGATATTGGCCCGCGCAGTACAATTCGTCCATGCGGCTAGTCTGCCGCAGCGGCAATCTTGTCAATTGCTTGCGCCACCGTAACGGTCTGGAATAAAACCCGCGTCCCACTGTTCTTACGACGACCCAGTATCCGCATTAAGGCAGCAGGACCGCGCAGCCCAACGGGAGACAGACATGAAGCGCGCAGTAAAGATCTCCGCAATCGCTCTGGTTGCGGCGGCAACGATTTCCGCCGCACCGGCATTTGCGGGCAACGTGATCGACGATTGGGCCAGCATCAAAATCCCGCCGGCGCCGCAATTGAAGCCCGTCACCGTCGATCCGAAGACGACGGCGCTGCTGATGCTCGATTTCATGAATCAAAACTGCGGCAAGCGCCCGGCTTGCGTCGCCACCATTCCGGCGATGAAAAAGCTTGTGGCGGCAGCCCGTGCCGCCAAGGCGACGGTGATCTATAGCGGCTTCAGCAAGGCCACGACGGCCGACGTGATCAAGGACGTCGCTCCAACAGCGGATGAGCCCTTCATTCGTTCCGGACCGGACAAGTTCGTCAATACCGACCTCGACAAGATGCTCAAGGACAAGGGCATCAAGACCGTGATCACGGTTGGGACGGCATCCAACGGCGCGGTGCTGTTTACCGCGGCCGACGCCGCATTGCGGGGATTGAAAGTCATTGTGCCAGTCGACGGCATGTCGGCGGCCGATCCTTTTGCCGACCTTTCGACGGTCTTTACGTTCATGAACGCCCCGTCGGTCTCGGCAGCCTCGACGCTGACGAGAAGCGACATGATCAAGTTCTAGGACTCAGCTCGCCGCAGCCAGTTCACCGGGAGCCGCCGCGTCGTTCGGTGACGCGACGGCCGCCTGGTTTCGTCCCGCCATCTTGGCCCGATAAAGCGCGAGGTCCGCCGTCTCGACCAGGATTGTCGCGCCGGCCGTTGCGGCGCCTTCGCGCGAGAACGCGGCCGCCGCGTCCGGGTATTTGCCGATGCTCGCCACGCCGACGCTGATGGTCACGTGCGGGGCGGCGCCCGACTGCTCGTGCGGGATTTCGCAATCGCGCACGGTTTCGCAGATCACTTCGGCGAGCTTGCTTGCCTCGCCGATGCCGGTCTGCGGCAGCAGCACCGCAAACTCCTCGCCGCCGTAGCGTGCGGCGAGTTCGCCGGCCCGCCGCGCCCGGCTCGCGACCGCCTGCGCCACCCTGCGCAGGCATTGGTCGCCGGCGACATGGCCATAGGCATCGTTGAAGCGCTTGAAATAGTCGACATCGATCATCAACAGCGACAGCGCCGTGCCATGCCGCAACATGCGGCGCCACTCCTCGTGCAGCGCCTCGTCGAAGGCGCGCCGGTTGGCGATGCCGGTCATGGCGTCGATCGTGGTGATCCGCGCCAGCTCGGCCGATTTCTCGCGTTCGCTGCGATGCAGCCTGATGAGTTGCAAATACAGGCGGCTATGTCCGCACAACAGCATGACCAGCACCAGGCTCGCGGCCGCGAGCCCGTAGATCCTGCCCGCGTAAAAGCCGAGGTCGAAGCGAACGGCATTGAACAATGCGCTGAGCGCGATGTCGAACATCCAGGCGCACATCGTCACGATCAGCCAGAGATCGAGAATGGACAGCGGCCGCCGGCGCGACAACACAATGGCCGTGCTGAGATTGAGCGCCAAAACGCCCGACACCACGAAAACCATCACCGGCGTGTACTGGGCGTCGCGCAGGAGAACCGGCAGGAACCGGTGGCCCGCTGTCGTCAAAAGCGTGCAAGCGAATACGAGGGCGATTACCGCGGCCGCCATCAACAGCATCGACAGGCCGGCGCGCCGGGGCTGCTCCGCGCCGCAAAACGCATAGCCAAGAACGAACAGCGGAAAGCCGCCGTGCCATAACATGTAAAGCCATGCCGTCGTCTGCAGCCCGGCTCCGAGCAATCCGGTCGGCGCGAACAGGCCGGGAAACGTCAGCGCATGGGCGCTCGACATCAGCGCAGTGAACAGATAACCGCCGGCCAGCACGATCAGCGCCTTGCCGCGCGAGAACTGGCTTTGTCCCAAGAGAAATACGACGGTGATCAGGTCGTTGATCAAGAGCGCCGATTGATAGATCGGAATGAACGCCGGAACCGGCGCCAACGGCAGCTTGGCAAACGGAGCCAGCCCGAGGAAAATCAGCGTCGAGCAGCCGACAACAGCGGCGGCAAAGCGGCGTTCGCCGCGACTCGCCGCCTGATCCGACAAAAAAACCGAGCGCTCGTGGCTGTGGCCATCCGCCATTCGCATCTACTCCGCAAACCGGCGCGACAGCGCGATGCGCATGACAGCCGGGCCGCTCCCGAATCGCCAACACGGCCGCACCGGGCCGGTTTCCCGTCGGTAGAATTGCGGATAGCCGCACGCCTAACGGACGGCTGCGCCGATCGCTGCAATTGACGAAAAACTCGAGTGATTTTCGCGTGTCTCTCGCCTGGGACCGTGCTTAGTTGGGGCTGCAAGCGACGGGGAGCGGGCCATGAAGCTTTTAAGTTTTTCCGCCGGCGGCAAGGACTTGTTCGGGGCGGTGAGCGGGGATGGCGTCATCACGCTGAACGAGCGCGTCGGGTGGCCGAGCCTCGCCGTCGCGCTCGCGGCCGGCGGCGCCGAAGCTTTGCGCCAGGCGGCTCAAGGAATACAGCCCGACCGCAAACTCGCCGACCTCAAGTTCCTCCCCGTGATTCCGCAGCCGAACAAAATTCTCTGCGCCGGCGTCAATTATCGTGCGCACGCGGCGGAGGTGTCGCGCGAATTACCAAAGCAACCGAGCATGTTCATCCGTTTCACCGATACGCTCGTCGGCCACGGCGGCGAGATGATCCGGCCGAAACTCTCCGACAATTTCGACTACGAAGGCGAACTGGCCTTGGTGATCGGCAAAGCCGGTCGCCACATCCCGGCCGAGCGGGCGTTGGATCACATCGCCGGCTATACGGTCTTCGTCGATGGCTCGGTGCGCGACTACCAGAAATTCTCCGTCACTTCGGGCAAGAACTGGCCCGGCACCGGTCCGCTCGGACCATGGCTGGTCACGACCGATGAAATTCCCGATCCGAGCAAGCTCACGCTGACCACCCGACTCAATGGCCAGCAGGTTCAGCACTCCGGTACCGACAAGCTGATCTATTCGATTCCGCAGATCATCTCATTTTGCTCCGACTTCACCGCGCTGTCGCCCGGCGACATCATCGCCACCGGCACGCCCGAAGGCGTCGGCCACGGCCGCAAACCGCCGCTGTGGATGAAGCCCGGCGACACGCTCGAAGTCGAGATCACCGGCATCGGAATTTTGCGCGCCCACATCGTCGACGAATAGACGTCAACGTTTCGCGCCTTTTATTGAGGCGCAATGCCCGCCTGTTTGACCACCTTCGCCCATTTGGCGATTTCGGACTTCAGGAACGGATCGATGTCGGCAAGCGGCATGCTCATGGTTTCGCCCGCGGCGGCAGCAATGCGGTCGCGCACGGCGGGCGCCGCGAGCGCCTTTTCGAGCTCCGCGTGAAGCTTGTCGATGATGGGTTGCGGCGTCTTCTTCGGCGCCCACAGGCCGAACCACGTGTAGTACGTGTAGCCGGGGACGCCCGCCTCCTCGACCGTCGGCACGTCCGGCAACAATGGCGAGCGCACCTTCCCGGTCGTTGCAAGCGCGCGCACCGAGCCGCCTTTGATCTGACCGAGCGCGCTCGCCAGATTATCGAAGAAGACCGGCACCTGGCCGGATATCACATCCGTATAGGCGGGCGCGGCACCGCGATAAGGCACATGCGTGAAGTTGGTGCCGGTCATCAGCTTGAACAGCTCCATCGACAATTGCTGTCCGGTGCCGATGCCGGCCGAGGCATAATTGATCGCGCCGGGCTTCTCCTTGGCGAGCGCGATGAGCTCCTTGATCGAGTGCGCCGGAAAATTCTTGCTCACCACGATGGCAAACGGGAATTCCGCCATCATGCCGACGGGCGCGAAGTCGGCGATCGGATCGTAGGGCATATGCGCGAACAGGCTGGGATTCACCGCCATGCTGGCATTGAGCCCGGTCTGCAGCGTGTATCCGTCCGGCGCCGCCTTGGCGGCGACTTCGGTGCCGGTCAGCGAGCCTGCCCCGGGCAAATTCTGCACAACGAACGGCTGGCCGAGCTGCTGGGAAAGTTGCGCGCCGACGATCCGCGAAACGATGTCGGTACCGCCGCCCGGGGTCGAGGCGACGATGATGGTGACGGGGCGACTCGGGAAGTTGTCCGCCAACAGCGGGGCGGCTGCGATGACACCGGCGGTGAGCGCAATCGAGGCGATGGCGATGCGATGGCGATTGGACAAGTCTCGTCCCCCCTTTTGACCGTGGCCGACTAACGCGGCGTTGTGCTTTGGGGACAACTTAGGGCGAGCGCTCCGGCGCGTCCATCGCGCAGAAAGTCACGCTCTCCGTTCGACATCAAATCCGCACGGTCGCCGCGGATAAGCTGCGAGGATCAGCGAGACCGCAACGGCACCACGTGGCGCTCGACGTCGGGGAGGAGCGCGGTGAGGACGCCGATCAACGGCAGGAACGAGCAGACCCGATAGACGAAATCGATGCTGGTCAGATCGATCAGCTCGCCGAGCGCCGCGGCGCCAAGTCCGGCCATGCCGAAACCGAACCCGAAGAACAGTCCCGACACCATGCCGACCCGGCCGGGAATGAGCTCCTGGGCATAGACCACAATGGCCGAGAAGGCCGAAGAGATAATAAGACCGATGAAGACGCTCAGCACGATGGTGGCAGAGAGCCCGACATAGGGCAGCGCCAAAGTGAACGGCACCACGCCCAGGATCGAACACCAGATCACCAGCTTGCGGCCGACGCGGTCACCGATCGGCCCGCCGATAAAGGTGCCGGCGGCGGCCGACACCAGGAATGCGAACAGACAGAGCTGTGCCTTCTCGGCGGTCAGTCCGAAGTGGTGGATCAGATAAAAGATGTAATAGCTGGTGATGCTTGCCAGATAGAAATACTTGGAAAAGATCAACGCGATCAAAACCGCGATGGCGCGCCGCACCACGCCCGGCGGCAACGCGTCAGGATGCGCCATGGACGACGATCGGCTGCGCGGCCGCGCCAGCGACGAACGGCCAAAGGTATGGCCGACCCGCGCCAAGATCGCTATTCCGGCGACCGCAAGCACTGCGAACCAGGCCATGCTGCGCTGGCCGTAGGGCAACACCACGATGGCCGCACCGAGCGGCGCCAGCGAATTACCGAAATTGCCGCCGACCTGGAACAGCGACTGCGCGAAGCCGTGTGCACCGCCGGAAGCGAGCCGGGCCATGCGCGACGATTCCGGATGGAAGATCGACGAGCCGACGCCCAGGAACACGCAGCCCACGAGCAACGCCCCATAGTTCGGCGCGAATGCCAGCACCCCAAGACCAATCGCAATGGCAGCCATGCCGAACGGCAGCGCGTAGGGCTGTGGCCTCCGATCCGTAAACAATCCGACCGCCGGCTGCAGCAGCGAGGCGGTGCCCTGGAACACCAGCGTGAGCAGGCCGATCTGGCCGAAGCTCAGGTCGAACCCGCTCTTGAGCAACGGGTAGATCGCCAGCAGCAGCGAGGTCGAGAGGTCGTTGATCATGTGGCAGAAGGTCAGCGCGCCCAAAATCGGAAACGATCTGGCGCCAGTCCTCCCACCGAGAACAGCTTCAGTCACGGGAAAGCGGTATCCTCTCTGTCCGCCACAGGCAGCCCCGGCAGCGGACGGTGCAATATCTCAGTCTTGCTTGGGTGCGTTGCACTTAAACGCCAATCGGATGAATAGGAAGTAAGCGGGCCATCCCAATCTGCATTGCACCTATGAGAAGGCCGGCCGCGGTGGGCGGCCGGCCTCAATAATAAGGGGAATAGTGTCCGGTTGGGCGGCTCACTCGCCCCGCAGCGCGGCGGCGAGTCCCGATGCGTCGTCGGTGCCGATGCGGCGGATTTCGCCGTTCTTGAGGTGAAGCTCGACCGCGTCGAGGCCGGAAACATTGTAGAGCCGGAAGCCCGGCCGCATCCTGATGCCGAAACCATTCAGCACGCTGTTGCGCACGATGCTGACGTTGGCAATGTCGGCACGGGCCATCCGGTATCTCCATGCGCCCGGACCGAAAAACCATTGCACTTCGTTGCCGTCGACAATGACGGTGAGCGACGAGAACAGCCAGGCAAGACCAACGCAGCCGAATGCGATCGCCAATCCCAGCCATCGCCCGGCACTTGGATTCATGAACGCCGCGGTTCCGGCCACCGCTGCTCCGAGGCACAGCACCGCAACCATCAGGGTGCCGACCTGTTTGTGTTCATAGTTATCGGACATGACATTTCTCCAATGCGGTCTGCAGGCAAACCGCCTCAATCACCTGGTTAGTCCGCCGGGATTTGGAGAAGGTTCAAAGGTCGCAAAAAGCCCGACAGCCTCGGAAATCTCCGAGGCCGCTGGGCTCGACAATGTCCGGGCTGCTACGTCCGTCAGGCATGATTCCCGACGCGGCGGCCTACCGCGATGACGATCGCCGCCGCGATCAGCAACGCCGCCGAAATGGCCAGCGCCAGCTTGGCGCCGAAGATGAACGCACCACCCTGCCCGATCAGCGATCCGAACAGCGCGACACCGAGCACGCTGCCTGTCTGCCGTGTCGCATTGAGCACGCCGGCGGCGATCCCCGAGCGCTTCTTTTCCACGCTGCCGAGCAGCGTCGAGGTCAGCGGCGGGACAAGCAGGCCGAGCCCACCGCCCATCGCGAGCAGCGGCCCGCAAATAATCCAGTAGCCAGTGCCGCGTTCGATGCCGAGCAGCGCCAGGCAGCCGGCCGCGGCGACCAATGCGCCGGCGGCGATGATGGCGGGTGCGCCGAAGCGTTCCGCCAGGCGCGGCGCCAGAAGATTGACGGGCAGCACCGCGCCCATCATCGGCACGAAAGCGAGCCCCGTATCGAACGGCGACCAGTTGTTGATGCGCTGGAAATAGAGACTGAATACGAAGATCAGTCCGTAGAACGCCACGTTGACCAACAGGCCGACGAGCGATGTCAGCGCGAACATGCGCTGCGCAAACAATGACAGTGGCAGCATCGGCGCAGTCGCGTGACGCTCCTGCAGTACGAACAACACGGCGAGTGCGATGAACGCGGCAAAGCCCGCCAGTACCCAGGTATTGCTCCAGCCGACGCGGCCGCCTTCGATGATCGCCGCCGCCAGCACGCCGAGTGCCGCGATGGCCACCGCCTGCCCCGGCAGATCGAGCTTGTGCTCGCCGCGCGCGGTGTCGGTCGCATAGCGCCAGGTCAGCCACAGGCCGGCCAGACCGATCGGCAGATTGACCAGAAAGATGCTGCGCCACCCGACCAGCGCGATCAGGGCGCCGCCGACGAAGGGTCCTGCCGTAAGCGCGAGGCTTGCGCCCGCAGCCCAGATGCCGACGGCGCGTCCCCGCTCAGTCTGTTCCGGATAGGCGTGATTGAGCAGCGCCAGCGAATTCGGCACCAGGATTGCGGCGGCCATGCCTTGCACGGCGCGCGAAGCGATCAAGATTGTGGCTGTCGGCGCCAGCGCGCAGGCCAGCGATGCGGCGGTGAAGAGGCTGAACCCGGCCATGAAAATCCGTTTCGCACCGAGGCGATCTCCCAGCGCACCCGCCGTGAGAATGAGCGCCGCGAACGCGATGGTGTAGGTGCTGACAACCCATTGCAATTCCGACACGCCGCCGCCGAGCGAGCTGCCGATGCTGCTCAGCGCGGTGTTCACAATCGTGACGTCGAGTTGAACGACGCCATAGCCGAGACTCATCGCCGCGAGCGTCAGCGGCTTGGCCCATCGCGAACCGGCATCCGATTGCACCGTGCGCCCGAGCGCGTACGGGACCTGTTCACCGTGGAACTGCTGATTTGCCATCGAACGACTTGCCATCGAACGACTTGCCATCGAAACATTGCGCATGAGTTCAAATCCTCTGTCGCTTTGCTGAGCGTGATATGAGGGCGAACGGGAGCCGCAACTACCCGTTTCCTGCATCGCAAAGCTACGGTGAGGATCGAACTATCGATGGAACAATCTGGAAGATGGACGCGCTAGGCGCGGACCTCAGGCCGACGCACGGAGCCCGAACAATTTCTCCGCGTTGCGGAAACAAATCTTCTCGCGGTCGCCGGCCGGCATCTCGATCGAGTTGAGCACCTTGATGGTGTCGCGGATGTAGCCCGGTCCTTTTTCCTTGTCGAACGGGCAATCGGAGGCGAACACCACGTGATCGGCGCCGAAGAAATCAAGCCCGCACACGGTCGCGGCACGCGCGCCTTCGACCGCGGTGTCGCCGTAGAAATCCTTGAAATAATCGAACGGACGCTTCTTCAGCGACTTGCGCAGGCTCTCATAGTCCTCGTTCGAAGTACGCGCGCCCATCTGATCGAACGAGTGCGCGACGCGGCCTTCGAGATACGGAATGACGCCGCCGAGGTGATGCGCGATGACCTTGAGATCGGGATACGTGTCCATGATCTTGGAAAAGACGAGCCGCGCGAGCGTGACGCCGGTTTCGTAAGGCCAGCCGAGCACGCTGCAGATTTCGTATTTCGACACTTTCTCGGTCGGATAATCCGGCATCTCGCGGGTCCGCGAAGGATGCAGCAGGATCGGCCTGCCAGACTTGGCGATGGCTTCGAAGATCGGCAGGAACTGCGGCGCATCGAGCGGCACGCCGTTGGCGTTGGTGGCCATCTGCACCGCATTGGCGCCGTTCTTGAGCGCGCGCTCGGCCTCCTTGGCGGCGGCCTCCGGCGCGTTCATCGGCAACAGCGCCGACCAGCCGACGAAATGTTTCGGATGCTTGGCCGCGATCTCACCGAGACCGTCGTTGGCGATCTTCGCCATCTCGGGCGTCTTCTCCGGCCCCCACAGCCGCTCCATCGGCGGCAGTCCGTGAGACAGCAGCTGCGCGTAATCGGGAAACATTTCAACAACACGCAGCCGCAGATCGAGATCGGACAACGCCGGAATGCCGCGCACGCGCTTGCCGAGATCCTTCGATCCCGCCGGCGTGTCGAGCAGCGCCTCGTAATAGCGCTTCGGGAAGAAATGATTGAAGGCGTCGATGTAGCGCATGTGATTTCTCTTATTTGTTCAGCTGTAGGGTGGGTAAAATCGGCCGCTCGGTCGTGCAACGTGGGCACAGCGCGTCTACGATTTTGCCCACGTGGCGGCACCTCGCGGCGCGCTTTTGCCCACCCTACCGATTCTCCTGCATCAACCATGACGCGATCCCCACCGCGTCCGCATCGGCGTTGAAGAACCCGATCAGTTGCAGGCCGAGCGGCATGCCGCCGTCTTCGAACAGCGGCAGCGACAAGGCCGGCACGCCAAGCAGCGAGGACGGCACGCCGAATTCCGGATTGCCGGTCGAAGCAAGTCCCTCGGGCGCGGCGCCGGGTGCGGCCAGCGTGAGGCAGCCGTCGCAGCTTGCGGCAAGCGCCGCATAGACCGCGCGGATGCGCGCGCGCTCCTTGATGTCGGCGCGATATTCGGCCAGCGTCAGATTGTCGTATTTGTAGGCGCGCTCGAGCGTGATGCGGCCGAGCTTGGTAGCGTCGCGGTCGCGCATGGTGCGGAAGAACCACTGCCCTTCGAAGCCGTTGCAGCGGTGCGACAGTTCGGTCGCGCTGAGGAGTTCGTTCTCCAGCGCCGCTATATCTTTGTCGTTGTGGCGGCTGCGGAGCGTGACGCCGGCAGATTTCAACCGCGCCACGCAATCGTTGAAGCTCTGCTTGGCGGCCGGCGACGCGACATCCCAGCCCGCCGTTTCCAGAACGGCGAGCGTCTTGGGCTTCTTCGCCGCCGGCAATTGCTCCGGCCCCTGCAGACCGGGCGTACCGGCATCGCCACCGACGCGGGCGACGATCTCATAGGCCACCTGCCAGACATCGGCGAGCGAGGCGCCGAGCACGCCGGTGCAGCTCTGGCTCTGGATATCGTGACTGCCTTCGCGGTTCATGGCGTTGACGCTCGGCTTGAAGCCGACGCAGCCGCAATAGCTCGCGGGACGAACCGTCGAGCTGATCACCTGCGTGCCGAGGGCTGCGGACGCGATGCCGGCCGCGACCGATGCGGCGGAGCCGCTCGATGAGCCGCCGGGCGTGCGCGCCGTATCCCAGGGATTGCGGGTGCCGCGCGGTTCGGACGCCGCGAATTCGGTCGTCACCGTCTTGCCGATGATGACAGCGCCGGCGTCGCGCAGCGCGCGGACGCAGGCCGCATCCTTTTCCGAGCGCCAGCCGGCAAACAGCGCCGAGCCCATCTCGGTCGGCATGTCGACGGTCTCGATAATGTCCTTGATGCCGACCGGCATGCCGTCGATCGGCGACAGCGGCTTGCCGGCGCGCCAGCGCTCGGTCGAGCGCTCCGCCGCGGCGCGCGCCGCCGGCAGGCTGGTGCACACGAAAGCGCCGATCTTCGGCTCCCATTGCTCCAGCAGAGCGAGCGAGGTTTCGAGAAATTGCCGCGGCGTCTGTTTTCCGGAAGCGAACTCGGCGGCTGCCGCGAGATAGGGCCGCATCATGGGTTTTGTTTGGTTGGGGGCGGGCATGGTCACTCCTCACGTCATTCCGGGACGCGGGCGAAAGCCCGCGGGCCCGGAATCCATAGCCACAGAACGATCAGTCATGGCACGATGTGGAAGATTTCAGACGACGGTGATTATGGATTCCGGGTTCGGCCTCCGGCCGCCCCGGAATGACAACTACTTCTTGCTCTCGTCGTAATAGTGGATTTCGTAGAGCACGCAGCCGCGGTCGGACTTGAACGGGCCGTGATAAGCGCCCGGCGGCCGGCACGCATAGGTCGGCGCGTCGAAGGATTCGCCGCCCTTGCCCTTGTCATCGTTGCCGACGATGAGGTCGCCGGAAACGAGATACACTTCTTCCCAATGGTCGTGCACGAACGGCGCGGTGGTGTAGACGCCGGGCTCAAAGCGCAACAGCCGGGTGCGGCTGCCCATCTTGCGCGTTTCGTCGAGATCGCTGGCGAGAATCTTCTGTTGAATGCCGGAAGGATAGCCCGGAGGCGTCACCCAGCCGCTGCCCATGTCGACCTTGTGAAATTCGAGATGCGGCTTGTTCATCGGCATGCGACGGTTCCTCGTGATCGGCCGAAATTACGCGCAGTTTACGCCGTTCCCGGCGACACCGGCAGCGGCCGTTGCATTGGGTGGACACGCATTGTACATGGAGTAAAAGTTCGCGCAAACAAGCGACAATCAAAGATCGCGACGAGCGCAGCGGTGTGCTGCGGGGCTGCGACTTTCATCGTCGCCGTAAGAGGAGCCCCACCATGCACGAGATCACCGGCCAAACCCATTGGCACGAACCGTCGGGTTTCAAGCGCGCCGGTTTCGGCAAGTTCAACCGGCCGAAGACGCCGTACGACCTGTTCATGGAGTCGGACGAAATTCCGATCTACCGCGATATCGGTGTCAGCAAGGTGCAAAACCTGCCGCTGCAACCGTGGAAACGCATGGGCGGCCGCGGCTCCTACATCCAACTGCACGGCACGGAAGGCAAATGGGGCATCGTATGTCGTCGAGGTGCCGGGTGCGGGCGCGCTCAATCCCGAAAAGCACATGTACGAGGAAATCTATCTGGTCGTTGAAGGCCGCGGCTCGACCGAGGTCTGGCTTGAGGGCGACAGCAAGCGCCACATCTTCGAATGGCAGAAGGGCTCGCTGTTCTCGATTCCGGTCAATGCGATGCATCGCATCGTCAACGCCAGTTCGTCGCCGGCGCTGCTCCTGGGCGGCACCACCGCGCCTAATCTGATGAACCTCATCAACAGCACGGACGCGATCTTCAACTGCCCGTATCAGTTCCGCGATCGTTTTTCCGGCGCCGACGATTTCTACAAATACAAGGACGACATCGAACCCGATCCGGTACGTGGCCTCGCCATGCGCCGCACCAATTTCATTCCCGATATCGTCAACTGCGATCTGCCGCTCGACAATCGCCGCTCGCCGGGATGGCGCCGTGTCGAACCGTTCATGACCGGCAATACCTTCTATCTTTGGATCGGCCAGCACGAGAACGGCCACTACTCGAAGGCGCACGCCCACACCTCGGCGGCGGTGCTGATCTGCATCAAGGGCAAGGGCTACACCTATACGTGGCCCGAGCGTCTCGGCCTCACCCCGTGGAAAGACGGCAACATGTCCGAGGTCAAGCGCGTCGATTACGAGCCGGTCGGCATGGTGTCGGCCGCGCCGGGTGGCGCGCGCTGGTATCACCAGCATTTCGGCGCCTCGAAGGAAGCGTTCCGGCTCACCGCGTGGTTCGGCCCGCACAATCCGGGCCGCGAGCCCGGTCCGCCCGGCGAAAAGCACACCGACTACACCGCGATGGATATTCCCGAGGGCGGCACCGCGATCCCCTACTACATGGAAGATCCGTTCCTGCGGAAGGAATACGCCGAGCGCATGCAGCGCGAGGGCGCCGAGAACCGCATGCGCAACGAATACTACGAGCGCGATTATCGCGGGCTATTGCCGCAGGAATGAGGATTGTCATTCCGGGGCCGAGCAAAGCGAGGAGCCCGGAATCCATAACCCCGGCGCAGGGGATATGGATTCCGGGCTCGCGCCTGCGGCGCGCCACGGAATGACGTATGAGGACGCAATTAAATGACCGACGACGAAGACCAGGGCGGCCGCATTTTCTTTTCCTCGACCGGACGAACATTCGGCGAGGAAGACGAACTGTGCGTGCTCTCGGTCGGCGTCGATATCGGTTCGTCGACCTCGCATCTGGTGTTCTCGCGCATCGTGCTGGAGCGGCTCGACAGCCGCTACGTCGTCACCCAGCGCGAGAGCTTCTATCAATCCGACATTCTGCTGACGCCCTATTCGGGCGAGGAGACCATCGATTCCGCGGCGTTCGGCGCCTTCATCGAGAAGCAATATCGTGACGCCAAGGTCGACAAGGACGAGATCGACACCGGCGCGCTGATCCTGACCGGCGTCGCGGTGCGCCGGCGCAACGCGCGCGCGATCGGCGAATTGTTCGCCGCGCAGGCCGGCAAGATGGTGGCGGTCAGCGCCGGCAACTCGCTCGAAACCGTGATGGCGGCCTATGGCTCCGGCGCCGCGGCGCGCTCGATCAAGAACAACGGGCCGGTGATGAACGTCGATATCGGCGGCGGCACTTCGAAGATCGCCGTATGCCAGGACGGCAAGGTGCTCGACGTCACCGCGATCGATGTCGGCGCGCGGCTCGTCGTCGTCGATGCACAGAACAAGATCGTGCGCCTCGAAGAAGCCGGCCGCCGTTTCGGCGCCGATCTTGGGCTCAAGCTCGATCTCGGATTTCAGCTCTCCGACGATCAGTCGAAAGCGCTCGCTACGCGCATGGCCGACCGATTGTTCGAAGCGATGGAAGGCCGCTCGCCGCGCGCCGGCGGCGCCGACTTGCTGCGGCTCGATCCGCTGGGCTGGCGCGGCAAGCTGTCGGATGTGAGCTTTTCCGGCGGCGTGTCGGAATACATCTACGGCGGCGAAGCCAAGGCGTTTGGCGACATCGGCCCGCAGCTCGCCGCCGAAGTGCGCGCGCGGCTGCACAATTGGGGACCGGAACTGGCGCGCCCGGAGGCGCGCATCCGCGCCACCGTGATCGGCGCGTCGCAATACACCATGCAGGTATCGGGCTCCACGATCTTCGTCTGGCCGCTGGAAACGCTGCCGCTGCGCAACGTGCCGGTCATCGCGCCGAATTTCGCGCTCGGCGAGGAGACCATCGATGCTGCTGCCGTGTCAGCCTCGATCAAGAGCGCGCTCAAGCGGCTCGACCTCGGCAGCGGCGAAACGCCGGTCGCGATCTTCGTGCCGTGGCAGGGCTCGGCAACGTTTCGACGGCTCGACGACTTCTGCAAGGGCGTCGCCGATGGCCTTGAAGCCATCATCGCGCACGGCCACCCGATCGTGCTTGCCGGTGACGGCGACGTCGGCGGACTGATGGGCATCCACTATTGCGAGGAAATGAAATTCAACAACCCGATCGTGTCGATCGACGGGCTTGAGTTGAAAGAGTTCGACTACATCGATATCGGCGCCATTCTCGACACCTCGGGCGCCGTACCGGTCGTGATCAAATCACTGATCTTCCCGACCAGCGCCGGGTTGGGCAAGGATTGGGAGGCCGAGCGCGCGCTGCCGGCCGGCGCGGCGATCTGAAAAGCGCCGTAAGGAGTAGACTTTTGCCGCGATGCGTGTGCCGATGCCGCGCTCCGCTATTCGCAATTTGCAAATCGGCCGGCTAGCGGCCCGCCGCCAATGGCGAAGGAGTTCCAGGAATGTCCACTCGAATTGAATTGACGCTGGCGTGCGGCGATTACGAGATCATGCGCGCGCTGAAGGAAGGCACGGTCCGCCCGGACGGCATCGATCTCAAAGTCGTCACCGCGATGGATTCGCCAACCCGGCACTGGCGCTTCCTGCGCGGACGCGAGTTCGATGTCGCCGAGGTCTCATGCTCGTCCTACATCGCCGCGCGCGACAATGGCCATCCGTTCCGTGCCATCCCGGTGTTTCCGCATCGACGGTTCCGCCATGGCTTCGCCTTCGTCAACACCTCGAAGGGTATCAAGACGCCGAAGGACCTGATCGGCAAAAAGGTCGGCGTGAAATTCTTTCTCAACAGCGCCGCGCTCTGGCTGCGCGGCATCCTGGAACACGAATATGGCGTGCCGTTCAAATCGATGGACTGGTACACCGAACTGGACGAGGACATCGCCGAAGCCGCCTTCCCGAAGGACCTGCGGATATCGCGCGTGCCGCCATCGAAATCGATCATCGGCATGCTGCTCGATGGCGAGCTCGACGCCATCCTGCACCCGGACATCATCAAGCCGTTGCGCGACAAGGACCCGCGCGTCGGCCGGCTGTTTCCGAACTACAAGGCCGACGAGGCGGCCTATTTCAAGAAGACCGGCATCTATCCGATCATGCACGTGATCGGCATCAAGCAGGAGATCGTCGACAAGTATCCGTGGGTGCCGGTGAATCTCTACCAGGCCCTTAACGAGTCCAAAGCCGTCGCCATGGAGCGTATGGAAAATCCGCGCATCGCGCCGATCGTCTGGTACCGCGAGGCCTGGGAAGAGCAGGAAGAGATTTTCCAGTCCGACCCTTGGGAATACGGCCTGACCGACCGAAACAAACACAATCTCGAGACGCTGGTGAGCTATTCGTTCGAACAGGGCCTGATCAAGCGTCAAATTCCTCTCGACGAGCTGTTTCTTCCCGTGTCACAGGGCCGCAGACGCGGCGAGGAATTCACGTTCTAGCGCGCGCGAAATTTCGCTAAGCTACGGGAAATTTCCGGGAAAGAAAAAATGAAACGATTTGTTGTTATCAGCGCTGTCGTTGGTGCGCTCGCCGCTGCATCGTGGGCCGCAGCGCCGGCGCGGGCCGCGGATTTCTACGCGGGCAAGAACCTCACCTTCATTGTCGGCGCCGACGCGGCCGGCGGCTACGATGTCTATGCGCGGGCGATCGCCAAACACCTCGCCCGCTTCATTCCCGGCGCGCCGACCGTGGTGGTGCAGAACATGCCTGGTGCCGGCAGCGGCAAGGCGGCGGCGTATGTCTACAGCATCGCGCCGAAGGACGGCACCACAATTGGCGCACTGATGCCCGGCGTCATCATCGATCCGCTCCTGCAAAAGCACTCGACCGGCGGCTTCGACGCTACCAAGTTCACTTATCTGGGCAGCGCCGACAGCGATGCGCGGGTCTGCATCACCGGTCCATCGTCGAAGATCACGACATTCGATCAGGCGATGAGTCAGAAGACCACGATTGCGGCGACGCAGACCGGCGGCTCGACCAGCGATTACGCCTTCATGACCAAGAACGCGACCGGCGCCAAGCTCGACATCGTCAACGGTTATAAGGGCACCGCCGAGGTGCTGGTGGCCATCGAACGCGGCGAGGCCGAAGGCCTCTGTGGGATCGACTGGTCGAGCTTCAAGACGCAGCGGTCGCAATGGCTGCGCGACAAGACTGCTCATGTCATCGTCCAGTCGGCAGTCGCGCCGAACGATGAGCTGGCAGCGCTGAAGGTGCCGAACCTGCTGTCGTTCGTCAAAAACGATCTCGACAAGCAAGCCGTGTCGCTGGTCACCGGCCAGCAGGTATTTCTCACGACCCTACGTGGCGCCGCCCGGCGTGCCTGCGGCCCAGGCGAAGATCTTGCGCGACGCCTTCGCGGCCGTGCTGCACGATCCGCAGTTTTTGGCTGATGCCGAAAAAGCCCGTCTCAGTGTCCACCCGGCGACGGCCGAGACAGTGCAGCAGACCGTCGAGAAGCTCTACGGCGCCTCGGGCGAGGTGGTGCAGCGCGCCCGCGCGCTGATCGCTGCGCCCGGCGTGGCGAGATAATGCAGGACCGCGGCGCGCCTGCCAGGCTTGAGCAACCGGCGAATGCCTATGGGATTGCCAGTTGCGCATTCGTTGTGCGTTGCACAATTCCGCGGCGACGTGCGCTGAAATCAGGCACTTGACGCCCTCGCGGGAACTCGCCCCTTTGATGTAAGCCGTTTAAATTACTTTGATTTTTGCCCTCCGCGAGGTGGCACGCATCTTGATACGTCTCCCCCCGGGTTCGCGCCGCATGGCGAGCGCGGCACGCGCAACGAATGCTGGGAGACACAGATGGATTATGTGAAGCCGGCCGACGTCGCCACCGCGATGCTCGAAGCGGGCAAGCGCAAGCTGGAGCTGGCGCCGCGCGACCTGTTGATCCGCGGCATGCTGTCGGGCGCGATTCTCGGCGTCGCGACGAGCCTGGCTTTCACCGGCGCGGTGCAGACCGGTCAGCCGCTGGTCGGCGCGCTGATCTTCCCGGTCGGCCTTATCGCCATCGTGCTGCTCGGGCTTGAGCTGGTCACCGGCAGTTTCGCCCTGGTGCCGTTGCCCTGGCTCGATCGGCAGGCAAGTTTCGGTGCGGTGCTGGTGAATTGGGGCTGGGTGTTCATCGGCAATCTGATCGGCAGCGTCGCCTACGGGGCGCTGATCGCGATTGTGCTGACCAACATGGGCCACACCGCGCCCGCGGGCGTCGCCTCACGCATCATCTCGATCGCCGAGGCCAAGACGCTGGGCTACGCCGCGCTCGGCACGGCCGGCATCGTGACCGTGTTCGTCAAGGCGATGCTCTGCAACTGGATGGTCTGCCTCGCCGTCGTGCTCGCCATGACAACGAACTCGACCATCGGCAAGATCGCCTGCGCGTGGATGCCGATTTTCATCTTCTTCGCGCAGGGCTTTGAACACTCCGTCGTCAACATGTTCATCATCCCGACCGGCATGATGATGGGCGCCAAGATCACGGTCTCCCAATGGTGGCTGTGGAATCAAATTCCGGTGACGCTAGGCAATCTGGTCGGCGGCTTCACCTTCACCGGGCTTGCCCTCTACGTGACCTACAAACCCAAGACGCCGGCAAAGATTCTGGCGCCGACGCCGACCGGCGTACCCGCCGAGTAAGCGGCGCCGCCCCCTTCATGCGTCTGGTCTCATTTATTTGAGCAACGGAGAGCGAACAGCCGCGGAACAGATAATGCCGGGGGATTTCGAGCCAGAACAGAAGCGCTATCTCGAAGGCTTCGTGGCCGGTTTGCAGATCGCGAAAGGAACGCGCCTGCCGAACGGCGCCGGCCTTGCACCGGGATCAGCCACCGCGCCGTCGCCCGAGCCTGTCGGCCCGGACGCCATGGCTTTGCGCGCGCAAGATCAGGTCATCAAATCGGGCGGCAAGCTGTCCGATCCGGAAAAATTCAAGCGTGAGCTCAATCCTCTCGACGGCTACGAGAAGCTGAAAGCGCAAGCCGCGAACAACGAAGCGCCCAAGGCCGACGACAATTTCCGCTGGCGCTTTTTCGGCCTGTTCTATTGCGCGCCGACCCAAAGCTCCTACATGTGCCGGCTGCGCATCGCCAACGGCATCCTCTCGCACTGGCAGCTGGCGGGCGTTGCCGATCTCGCCGAGCGGTACGCCAGCGGCTATGCGCATGTGACGACGCGCGCCAATTTGCAGATGCGCGAGGTGGCGCCGAAAAACGCCGTCGCCATGGTGGAGGCGAATTCAGGATCTGGGCCTGAGCTCGCGCGGCTCCGGAGCCGACAACATTCGCAACGTCACCGGCACGCCGACGGCCGGCATCGATCCGCAGGAACTGCTCGACACGCGCCCTTACGCGCGAGAGTGGCATTTTCACATCCTCAACGACCGTTCGCTCTACGGCATCCCGCGCAAATTCAATGTCGGCTTTGACGGCGGCGGCATCATCCCGGTGCTGGAGGACACCAACGATATCGGTTTCCAGGCCGTCGAGGTGAAGGACGGCTTCGGCATCGAGCCGGGCGTCTGGTTCCGGCTCATGCTCGGCGGCATCACCGGCCACAAGGATTTCGCGCGCGATACCGGCGTGATCGTCAAGCCCGCCGACGCCACCAAGGCCGCGGACGCGGTGGTTCGGGTCTTCATCGAACATGGCGACCGCACCAATCGCGCCAAAGCCCGGTTGAAATATCTGCTCGACGCCTGGGGCTTTGAGAAATTCCTCACCGCCGTCGAGGAAAAATTCGGGCACAAGCTCGCTCGCGTGCAGCGGGAGGCGATCGAACCGCGCCCGCCGTTCGACCGTCTCGCTCATGTCGGCGCGCATCCGCAGAAACAGAGCGGGCTGTGCTGGATCGGCGTGGTGCTGCCGCTCGGCAAGCTTACCGCCGAACAGATGCGCGGCCTTGCCACCGTCGCCAGCAAGTTCGGAGACGGCGATATCCGCCTCACCGTCTGGCAGAACCTCTTGATCTCAGGTGTCGCCGCGGAGCGCGTCGAGGCCGCGGAAGCCGCCATCGCACCACCTGGGGCTTTCGACCAGCGCGTCGTTCGATCCGCGCCGGCCTCATCGCCTGCACCGGGCAGCGCCGGCTGCCGCCTCGCCAATGCCGACACCAAGCGGCACGCCGAGGATATCGCGCGCTGGTGCGAGACGCGCGTGCAGCTCGATGGCCCGGTCAACATTCATCTCACCGGCTGCCCGAACTCCTGCGCGCAGCATTACATCGGCGATATCGGGCTGGTGGGCACCAAAGTTCAGGTGTCCGACGACGGCGATCAGGTCGAGGGCTACCACATCCATGTCGGCGGCGGCTTCGGTCCGGATGCGGTCTGCGGCCGCGAATTGTTTCACGACGTCAAAGCCGATGAGGCGCCGAAAGTCGTCGAGCGCGTGCTCCAGGCGTACCTGTCGCAACGCGCCTCGGCCGACGAAAGTTTTCTCGCGTTCACCCGCCGTCACGACATCGACGCGCTCAAGATCCTCGTCACGCAGCAGGCCGGCGAATGACCCACACCGCACCTCCGCCCATTCCGACGCTCATTCCGGACAGCGCGCCGTTCACGCCGGAACAGCGCGTGTGGCTCAACGGCTTCTTCGCCGGACTGCTGTCGCTCGACGGCGGCATCAGCCCGCTGCCGGCCGCGGAAGCCGCCGCGCTCCTCGCCGGCATCTCCGGGGCGCCTGCGGCGCGCGGCCCGCTCGACGACGGCGACGACGGCCAGGCGCCGTGGCACGACCCGACCATGCCGCTGCCGGAACGGATGCAGCTTGCCGACAAGCGGCCGCTGCGACGGCGCATGATGGCGGCGATGGGCCAGCAGGATTGCGGCCAGTGCGGCTACAACTGCGAAGACTACGCCAATGCGATCGCGCTGAAGATCGAGGAGCGGCTCAATCTCTGCATACCGGGCGGCAAAGACACGACCCGCACACTCAAAACGCTCTTTGCCGAATTTGGCGCGGCCCCCGTAACAGCGAAAGCGCCGGCGGTCGTCGCCGCGCCGGCTGAGCAGCAGACGCCAACTGCCGAACCAAAAAGCAAAGCCGGCACGTCGCGCGACCGGCCGGCCGAGATCAGATTTGGATCGCGGACGCGGCTCAACAAGCCCGGATCCAACAAGGAGACCTGGCACATCGATCTCGACTTGGGCGACAGCGGCCTCTCCTACACGGCCGGCGACTCGCTCGGCATCATTCCGCGCAACGATCCGGCGCTGGTCGATGCCGTCATCGCCGCCGTCGGCATGCCCGCGGATTTCCCGATCGCCGATCGCACGCTGCGCGACACGCTGACCGATGACTGCTCGCTGGGTCCGGCGCCCGACATGCTGTTCGAGCTGATCTCCCACATCGTCGGCGGCGAGCGGCGACAGAAGGCGAAGGCGCTTGCCTCCGGCGGCGACCCTGACGGCGATGCCAAGGACATGGACGTGCTCGGCGCACTGGAAAAATTTCCAGGCATCCGTCCCGATCCCGAGGCCTTCATTGAATCACTCGATCCGTTGCAGCCGCGGCTTTATTCGATCTCGTCGTCACCGAAAACCGCGGCCGGCCGCGTGTCGCTCACCGTCGACGCGGTCCGCTACGCCATTGGCGCGCGTTCCCGTGTCGGAGTCGCCTCGACGTTTTTCGCCGATCGAGTCGCACCGGACAGCAAGTTGAAAGCGTATGTGCAAAAGTCGCAGGGCTTTGGCCTGCCGACCGATCCGTCGGTCCCGATCGTCATGATCGGACCGGGAACCGGCATCGCCCCGTTCCGTGCGTTCCTGCACGAGCGCATGGCGGCGCGTGCGCCGGGCCGCAACTGGCTGTTCTTCGGGCACCAGCGCCGCGATTACGATTTCTTCTATGAGGATGAACTGATCGGCATGCGGTCGACCGGACTGCTGACGCGGCTGTCGCTGGCGTGGTCGCGCGACGACCAGGGAAAATTCTACGTGCAGGATCGCATGCGGGAAGTCGGACGCGATCTATGGGCCTGGCTCGCCGAAGGGGCCGCGGTCTATGTCTGCGGCGCCATCACCATGGGCAAGGACGTCGAGCGCGCGCTGCTCGATGTCATCTCAGCCCATGGCGTGCGTACGCCGGATCAGGCGGCAGCCTTCCTCGCCGATCTCAAACAGAACGGCCGCTACCACACCGACGTGTACTAGGGTGCGACACGCATCCCGGTGCTCGATATAAGCCAAAGCCTTTCAGGCGACGGCGAGGCACGCCGCCTTATGGCCCGCGCCATTCATCGGGCGTGTCGTGAAACCGGGTTCTTCTACGTCAGCGGGCACGGTGTACCGGACGATCTGATCAGCGATCAGTTCCTCTGGACTAAGCGGTTCTTTGATCTGCCGCTTGGCGCCAGGCAGGCCTTGGACATGAAAGACTCGCCGAGCAAGTGCGACCTAGTGACTGTCGAGATACGAAACCTCCCGCACGTCGTGCGCCACGGGCGCCACAAAGCCGCCGGCGCGAGCCGTCGCGTCAACCAGTCCGGTGCGGTCGAGCGCCTTGTCATGGGCATAGATGTCGTCGCGAAACTCGACGGTGCCGTCGCGTGTCACCCAGCCGGTGAGATAAACCCAGGCGACCGGGATCTTATGCGGCAGGTTGATGACCTTCTTCTTGCCGGTCGCAATACCTGCATCAATGGCGGCACGGTTCCAACCAGGGACATCGTCGAGAATCCAGGCGGCGAGATCGCGCACGTTATCGACGCGCGTGCAGCCGTGCGAATCGAAACGATAGTCCTTCTCGAAAAGCTTTCGCGTATCCGTATCGTGCATATAGACCGCGTACGGATTCGGCATGTCGATCTTGAGATAACCGAGCGCATTCCAGGTCCCGGAATCCTGCCGTATGAAGAAATTCGGCGAGCGGCCTGAGGCCCAATCGATTGAGCCCGGATCGATCTCCTGTTCGTTCGCGCCGAGCACGCGCATGTGCATGCGGCGGAGATAGCCCGGGTCCCTGCGCATTCGGGCGAATATCTCGTTCTTGGTAATTGAGAGCGGCACCGTCCAGGTCGGATTGAGATCAATGGCGTTGATATAGGCACTGAGGATCGGCGACGGTTTGTCGGCCTTGCCGACGATAACGCGGTAACGTCTCTCGACCTTGCCGCCGGCGACGGCTTCGGCATAGGCGGCGGGAATGTTGACCACGACGTAACGCTCGGCAAACGTGAAGTCGAAAGCGAACAAACGATTGAGCGAGGCTTCGAGCTGTTTGATGCGGGCGTCCACCGGCACATTGAGCGCCGTCATTGTCTGCTTATCGACGCTGCCGTTCGGTTCGAGCCCATGGCGCAGTTGAAAGTGTTTGACGCCGGCAACGACGGCATCGTCGTATACCTCCCCGGTCGCTTGTTGGGCTGACATGTCGTCGGCCAAAACGAGACGCCGGCGGAGCAGCGCGACATCGGGGCCAGTGACACCCGGTGCAAGCCTGGCGTCTGTCGGCAGCGCCGGCCAACCGCCGCGCACCTGGATTGCCGAATAGCTGAGCAGTGCGTCCTTGATGCGCTTGTAGGTGCCCTCATCGAAGGTCGGATAAGCGGATATCGCAAGAGCAGCCGCCGAGCGTGTCTCGGCCGTTGAGGGGCGCGCGCCCGGTTTGGCATTGACCGAGGGCGACTTTGCGCCGGCGGGCGCTCGGGAGGCGGCCTGCGCCAAAACCGCAACGGCCAAATTTGCAACGAGAACGAGTACGAGTCCGGTGATCGTGATGGTCCGCATCAATCCATCTCCCGTCGCTCGTCATCGATATTCGTTCGATGTGGCGGATTTCGGCCAATTGTTTCAGGCCGACTGCGAGTTGCCCGGCAGGAATCGCTGCATTTGCCGGCACCCGCGCGGCGACGACAAGGCCCTCGCCGCTACGTATCAGGACTATGTTGGGATACTCAAGGCTTGGCGCGATGCTGGGGACCAGCCGCAGGCCTGCGCCGGACTGGCATTCGGCAGCTTCGGATGACAATCGCCGCGCCGCCGCGCTAGAACCGCCCCTCAGACCAGGAGTGGTGAATGCGCACAGGTGCCGAATATCTGCGTTCGCTCAAGGATGGGCGGCGTGTCTTCATCGACGGCGAACGGGTCAAGGACGTGACCGAACATCCGGCGTTCGCCCAGGCCGCGCGTTCGATCGCAGGCCTGTTCGATATCGCCGCGGACCCGGCGTTGCGCGAGCGCATGACCTATCCGTCGCCGAAAACCGGCGAGCCGGTGTGGCGCGCCTACCAGATTCCCAGGAGCCATGCCGACCTCAAGGCGCGCCGGCTATTCAGCGAGACCTGGGCCGAAGCGACCTTCGGCCTGATGGGCCGCACGCCCGATCACGTCGCGAGCTTTTTCGCCGGCTACGCGGCGACGCCCCAGGTGCTCGCAGCCGGCGGGGCGCAGCAGAAATTCGCTGACAACGCGGTCGCGTTCTACGAGTTCATGCGCGACAACTACATCTACGCGAGCTACGCGATCGTGCCGCCGCAGATCGACCGGTCGAAGCCGGCGCACAAGCAGAGCGATCCGACGCTCTATGCGGGCGTCGTCAAGGAGCGCGACGACGGTATCGTGATCTCCGGCGCGCAGCAGCTCGCCACCGGCGGCCCGATCTCCGACTACATCCATCTGAGCTGCATCCATCCGTTGCAGCCGGGCGACGAGAACTACGCCAACTGCCTCGCGGTCCCGGTCGCCGCCGACGGCGTCAAGCTTTATCCGCGACGGCCGTTCTCCCGTCCCGGCAGCGGCTTCGATTATCCGCTGTCGAGCCGGTTCGACGAATCCGATGCCTTCGTCGTATTCGACAACGTGTTCGTGCCATGGGAGCGCGTCTTCATCTACCGCAACGTCGAACTGTCGCGCGACCAATGGTTCAAGACGCCGTCGCACTCCTACGGCAATCACCAGGCGCAGGTGCGCTACGTCACCAAGCTCCGCTTCATGGCGGGCCTCGCCCAGCGCATGAACGAGATGACCGGCAACGCCGCGCAACCGCCGGTCCAGATCATGATGGGCGAACTCGCCGCACTCGCAACGGTCTACGAAACCATGCTGCTTGGGCACGAGATCGCGGCGCCGATCAGGGACGGCGTGCTGTGGCCTTCGGTGCTCACGCTCTATTCGGCGATGGCGCTGCAGTCCGAGCTCAACGGCCGGATGCTGGAGATCATCCGCGAACTCGCGGGCGCGGCATTCATCACCCTGCCCTCATCGGAAGCCGATTTCGGCAATCCGGAGATCGCAGCCGACCTCGAACGCTACATGCGCTCGGCCACCTCGGACGCCAAGACACGCGTCAAATTGATGCGGCTGATCTGGGATTTCCTCGGCTCCGAATTCGGCAGCCGCCACGCCCAGTATGAAAAATTCTACGGCGGCGCGTCGTTCCTGGTGAAGCAGAACGTCTATCGGAATTTCGATTGGAAACGCGCGACGGGCCTCGTGGATCGGGCGCTGAATTTGCCGCCGCTCGAATAACCGGCGCGATCCCGCAGCCTGCGCTGAAACGCGGCTTGACCCGGCCTGCCAAGGCAGGTATCGGCGGCGGCATAATTGTCACAGGGTGGAAACGGTGAATCTGACAAACAAGACTTTGAACTCGAAGAACTGTCCTGCAACTTTCGGCCGGCGCGGCTGCGCTTTCGGCCAGCGTAGGTACCGCCTCGGCGGCCGACTATCCGACGCGCGCGGTGCGTATCATCGTACCGGTGCCACCCGGCGGCGCGCTCGACATTCACGCCCGCCTGATCGGCAAATACCTGTCCGAGCACATGGGGCAATCGTTCATCATCGAGAACAAGCCGGGCGCCGCTACCAATCTTGGCGTCGAGTACGTGGTGCGCGCACCCGCCGACGGCTACACTTTGCTGCTGATGCCGAGTTCGGTATCGGTCAACGAAACGCTGTACACCAATCTGTCGTTCCACATTCCCCGTGACATTGTCCCCGTCGCGATGATCTCCAGTTTTCCGCTGGCGATGGAAGTGAATTTGTCGGTGCCAGCAAAGACCGTCCCCGAATTCATCTCCTATGTGAAGGCCAACCCGGGCAAGATCAGCATCGCGACATCGGGCAACGGCTCACCGCAACACATCACCGGCGCCTTCTTCATGCTGAAGACCGGCACCCAAATGGTCTACGTGCCCTATCACGGCGGCGCCCCGGCGATCACCGATCTGATGGGCGGACAGATCCAGATCTATTTCAGCCCGCTGCCCGAATCGCTGGCGGTGATCAAAGCCGGCAAGGTGCGCGCACTGGCTGTCACCAGTGCAAAACGCTCGCCGGTATTGCCGGACGTGCCGACCGTCGCCGAGACGATACCTGGCTTCGAGTCCGACACCTGGCAGGGCATCGCTGCGCCGAAGGGAACGCCCGACGAGATCGTTGCCAAGCTCAATGCGGGCGTCAACGCGGCGCTTGCCGATCCTGACGTGAAAGCGCAGATGGCCGCGCTCGGCAGCACGCCGAACCCGATGTCGCCCCAGCAATTCAAAGATTTCATCGTGGCCGACATCAAGAAGTGGGCCGAGGTGATCCGCGACGCCCACATTCCGCCGGAGAATTAGGTCGGGGCGTTTCGTCGCCGCGCAAGGACAGCAACTTATGCGCCGGGCTCGGTCGGAACGAGCCGCGTGAGGGCACGCTCGATAGTGTCGCGCGTGTAGGGCTTCTGAATGACGGGTGCGAAGCCGAGTTCAGCTGGAATTGGCGCGCGCTCGCCATAACCGGTCGCGAACAGGAACGGGACTTTCAGTTCCGCGAGCTTCTTGCCCACCGGGATTGAGTTCTCCCCGCCGAGGTTGAGGTCGAGCAGCGCAAAGCTCGGATTCATCCGCTCGATCGATTTCAGTGCTTCCGTCACCGAAGCGGCGGTTTCGACGTGGCGCGCGCCAAGTTCAAGCAGAATGACCTCCGCGCTCATGGCGATGATCAGATTGTCCTCGACGATCAACGCGGTGCCACTGAGATTCGAGCACTCCGGTTTATCGGCTTCGACCTGAGCGGGTTTGGCCGCGGGCTGCGTGAACTGAACGTAGTTGGCGGGCACAACGAATTTTGCCTGCACGCCCAGCAGATCGAAACGCAATTCGGCGTCGCCGTTGAGATCAAACGGTATCGAACGCTCGATGATGGTGGTGCCGAAGCCACGGCGAGACGGCGGCTGCACCGGCGGCCCGCCGCTTTCCTTCCATTCGATGATCAGACGCGAGCCCTGATCGAGCCGCCAGTCCACTTCCACCTGCCCGGTCGAATCCGCCAGCGCGCCGTATTTCGCCGAGTTCGTCATCATCTCATGCACCACGAGCGCGAGCGTGGCAAAGGCCTTGGGATCGAGCGCAACATCGGGGCCGCCCAAACGAATGCGGCCGGCGCGCGAGCCGAGATAGGCGCCCGCCTCGGATTCCACCAGCGAACGCAGCGCCACGGGCGCCCAGTTCAAGTTCGTGATCTGATCGTGCGCGCGCGCCAGCGCCTGAATGCGGCCGCCCAGAACGCCAGCGAACTCTTCGAGGCTGGTGGCCGAATCCTTGCTCTGCGTCACCAGCCCGCGCACTAGGCTGAGGATATTGCGGACGCGGTGATTGAGCTCCGCGATCATCAGTTCCTGGCGCTCCTGCGCGGAGCGGCGCTCGCGCGCCGCGAGATCGGCAAGCTGGAGGATGACTTCGAGCAGGGTGACGCGGAGCCCTTCGGCGATCCGCAGATCGGCCGCGCTCCACGGCGCCGACTGGCCGCGGACGATTTCCTGCCACAGCTCGAAACTCTTGCGCGGCGTCAGGCGCGGGCCCAGCGGCCCCGACGAGTAGGCCTTGTTTGGATCGCCGGCCCATTTGACGGAGCGCAGGATTTCGCGGCGGAAAAAGATCAGGCAATCGCGCGGCGTGCGCGAAATCGGGATAGCGAGAAAGCCGGCGGCGCGGTCGCGGAACGATTCGCCCGCCGCATAGATCTTTGCGATCTCGGCGCTGGCGCAGATGCGGCCCGGGGTCGTGCGATTGATGAAGGCGATGAGATCCATCACCTCGGCTTCGACTGGCGTCTCGCCCGCAAGCGTGATGTGGCCATCCGACCAGACGGCGATGCCGTCGCATTCGATCATCTTGCGGTAGTCGGCGACGAAATCGGCGATGGCGCCGCTGCTATGGGCGTGCGACGCCGCGACTTCCATCATCCGTTCCTGGATCTGATGCGCACGGCTCTCGTAGCCGATGTCCGCATCGCGCTCGCGATTTTCCAGAATCCAGGAAAACATCTGGCCGAACAGCTCGGCCGCAGTGCGGCGTTCGAACGAGATGTGGCGCGGGCTGTAGTGATGACAGGCGAACAGTCCCCACAACGCGCCGTCACGCAGGATCGACACCGACATCGACGCGCCGACACCCATGTTCTGCAGATACTCGATGTGAATGGGCGACACCGAGCGCAACACGCTCATCGACAGATCGAGCAGTGTCGCGCTATGGCTCGGCGCGGAGTTCAGCAACGCCGGTTTGGCGTTGATGTCGGCAATAATGCGCACCCAGTTGCGCTGATAAAGGATGCGGGCCTGGCGCGGAATGTCGGAGGCCGGATAGTGCAGCCCGAGGAACGGTTCGAGGCCGCCGCTCGCCACTTCGGCGACCACCTCGCCGGAGCCGTCGGGGTGAAAGCGATAGACCATGACGCGGTCAAAACCGGTCAGGATTTTCATCTGCCGCGCCGATTCCTGGGCAAGCTCCTGGACGGTCGCGGTCTTGCGGATGCGACCGAGCATCAGGCGAACCAGCTCGCCGGAGTTCAGTCCCGGTTCGATGACGCTCGGCTCGGCTTCGACAACCAGATAAGCGCCGGAGAAATGAATGGCGATATCGAACAGCTTGCCGCCGTCCTGTAATTGCAGGCCGAACATCCGTTCGACCGCGTCTTTGCCGGCGAGATAATCGACTCGCGTTCGGATCGCCTCGACGGCGCTTTCTGAAAACACCTCATGCAGCGGGCGCTGAAAAACTTCGGTGTGCGATGTGCCGAGATAGTCCGCCACGTTGGCCGACGCCATGCAGATCGAGAAATCCGATAACAGCGCCAGCAGAAAGCCGAATGGCTGGACGCTGCCCGGAACATGGATCGGCTCGCGATCGCAGTTGGTCAGATCGACCTGCTGGTTCATGGCCGCACTGCCTCACGCCCGGCGAGGTCCGCCGCCGCCAGTTCGAACAGGCTGAACGTCCAACGCGCCGCGGCGATCACCTTCGCGGAATCGTCAAGCTTCGCGGCATACTGCTCAAGCAAACCGAGGAAGCTTCGCCACAGCTGGTCCCCGGCGCCGTGGCTCAGATAAGCGATCGTGCTCGCCACCGCAGGGTCCGGCGACTTCTGCACCTGGGCCAGAAGAAAACGTGCGCCGAGCCGCGAACCTTCCAGCACATACATCGTGCCGAGAATATCCTCGGGATCGAGCCGCGGCAGACTGGGGAAGACGCGTATCCTAATGCCCAGGCGAGTCATGTCGGCTGAGAGCGCGCGGCCGCGTGAGCGCGCCGGCCAATCCGGAAACTGCCGCTCGACACCCGACCTGACCAGCGCCGCTTCCAGCGGCAACACCGCCATCGCGTGCGCCTCCAGGAAGCTGCGGTAACCCGCTAATGACTGCAGGTCGCAGCGCCCGAAAAGCGCGTCGAGCCGGGCATGGTCGCCGGAGGTTGCCTTCCGAAGTACGGAGCGAAAATCGACGGTCGCAGGTACGGGATGGGGATGCGGATAAGGCTCGGTCAGAGAAGCGGCCGGCATTCAACGATCCACGTTCGAGGGAGCTACGGCGACGTTGGGCGACAAAACGGCAAAGCGCCAACGCAAACCCCACCCGAAAGTTCCAACCAGTCCGCTTGCGGATTTCGGCGGTTGTCGGTGGCCTTCGACTAGTCCGTCACGGTCGTCGTCGTCACCGCAACGGTCAGGCGATCCAAGTTGCGCGCCGTTTCCTGCGCGACAGGCGTCGGCGGAGTGCGCAATGCAACCGCGCGACGCGCGGGACCGTCACGGCGTGCTGAACTGACGCGCTTGACCGAGCAGTTCGTGTTCAAGAAGTAATAAACGAAATCGGCGCAGCGATCCTGCCTGCGCGTATCCTGCTTTTGCGTGGTCGGCTGTTGGCCGATCCGATTTTGCGGCGCGTGCGCCGCAGAGCGAGCCGAAATCGCATCCACATCGGCGAATGCCAAGTCGATCCAGCCGGCGGGTGGGCTTTTGTCCGCGGGTGCTGCGGCAAGCGCACCTTGCATCAGCGATCCGGCGGTGGTGCCGAAGATCGCAAGCCCGGCCACCGCGCTCACGGCAAGCGCAGCCAGGGTTTGCCGATTGGCGCGATTACGCCCGCCGCGGCAGCTCCGGTCGGAGTAGACGTGAGAAAGCGCGCTCATTGCATCAACCTGTCCGCACATCCCAGCGCCAGTCCCCGAAGGCTTTTCCTCAACCCCAGTAAGCTGGCTGCGTTCCTGTTAGTGCGGCCGAGCGGCGTTTTGGTTCACAGGCATGCGCGTTGTCCCCCGCAGACCGTTTTTCGGTCTTGCAAAAGCCATCATCCCCCCCGACCCTTGGAACGTGCGCAAGGGGTCGGACGCGCACGTCCGTGTGTCGGGGAAAATACTGAAAGTTCAATGAGTTCCGGCATCCAGCCGGCAATGAGTTGCGGCCGGTTCTCGGGGAAGAACCGGCCGCCGCGCGCTAACCCGGTTCGGGTGTCGGTCCCTGTCGGGGGATGGGGAGGACCGGGTTAGCGGCCACTTTCAGGTTACATCCCGTTAGACGTGAGCCGCCCTGCCGCGGTTCAACGGCGCCCCCCACAGGCCAACCCAAGCACCGCAAACTACCCGGCTCCTGTCCTAGCGCGGCGGCTGCGCGCCAAACCCACGCACCGCGTTCTCCATATCGACGACGTTGACCGTCTTACCATTCGGCAGAACCACATCGCCCGGCCTCTGGCCCGCGGCGCACGGGCCGATCCACTTGGCCGACATGGTGACATTACGCGGCGCCGGCACGCCTTTGACTTCGCTCGTCAGCACCATCGTGTAGGCGCTGTCGAAACTGCCGGTGATGACGGTGTGGCCCGTCGTCGTCCGCCCGGCGATGGTACACACCGAGTCGATCGTGATCGTATCGGCGGACTTCTGCACGTCATGCTTGGAGCAGCTCCGCTGCGGCAGCGAAGCGAACCGCGATTGCATGATCTCGTCGGTCTTGGCATCGACGCATTGCTGCATCGAGACTGTATGACCGGATGTCACGGTCGTGTTGATCTGCCACAGGCCGGCCTTGCGTGCGGGCAGATCGCTTGCGAAAGCCGGCGCCGAACACATTATCGCCAGGCAGCAGACCGCTCCCAATCGCTTCATCATCCGCTCCCATTCAAATTTATTTCGCATAATCGACCGGCAAGCCTGTAACGGCCCGCAACATGGCGGCAAGATGGCGGCCATGCAGCGCAAGGAACTGCTCGCCGCGTTGCCGCAAAGCTGGCGGCGCAGGCTTTCCGATTATCGTTTCCAACAGATCGATCGCGGCATGAGCGATGCGCTGACCTTCCGGTTGCACGCGTCCGTCGGGGCAGACGCTTTATCTCAAGGCCGCGGCGCCGGACGCATTGTCCGAACTGCGCAATGAAATCGAACGCACCCGATGGCTGGCTGCCCGCAGCGTCACGGTGCCCGGCATCCTCGATGTGGTCGAGGACGGCCGTCTCGGCGTTGTGCTGATGATGGCGCTCGAAGGTTCGCACCCGCACGAGTCCGCGTTGCGGGCCGCCGATATCGTTGCGTCGCTGGCGCGAGGACTGCGTGCGCTCCACGCGCTTCCGGCCGATGACTGTCCGTTCGACGAAACAACGGCGATGCGGCTTGCGCGGGCCCGCGCGATGATCGACGCGGGCCACGTCGATCCCGGCGAATTCGACGACCGCAATCAGGCCGCTCGCCGCTTGAGATCCACCAGCAACTCGCCGCAGACGCGCCGCGGATCGAACAAGACATCGTCCTCATTCATGGCGACGCCACGTTCGACAATCTCCTCATCGACGCCGCCGGCCATCTCGGCTTCATCGATTGCGGCCACGCCGGCCGCGGCGACCGTTACGTCGATCTTGAGGCCGTCACCAACGACATCCGCGACCATTTCGGCCCCCAATGGATCGAGCCGTTCGCGCGCGCCTACGGCATCACGCTGGATGTCGCGAAGCTGCATTTCTTTGACGACCTCTACGAGTTCTTTTGATTGCTCCAGCCAGCATCACCCCGTGAACGTCTTGTTGATCAGCACGCCGATGGCGACGCCCGCCAGCGCCGCCGCGATGCCGATGGCGACTGTCTCGACCGTCGTCCGGAAACACATTTCGTCCGGCGATCCGGCCGCGGCCGAGACCGAGCAGGATCAGCAGCGTAATCGTCACCACCGCGGAAACGATCCGCGCCTGCGCCACGTGCAGAAACACGAACGGCAGGATCGGCACCGCCGCAGCGGCGAAATCCGCGATCAGCATCCACAGCGACTGCACCCACGGATTGGCCGGCGCCTCGGGCGAGCCATGCAGCGCCAGCAGCAGCCCATCGAGCGCCACGCGGTCGTTGCGCACCGCGCCGGTCAGCGCCGCCGACTGCTCTTTGGTCAGTCCGGCAAACGCCAGCTCGCCGGGCAGCGCCGCGCACACCGCGCCCGCATCGGTGGCGAACGACGCCTCCAGCTTGGCGCGCTTTGATTTTGCCTCGTCGCGCGTGGTCTCGACGTCGAGAAACACGCCGGCCATCATCGACACGGCCGCCGCCACCGCGCCCGAGGCGCCGGCGATCAGCACGGTGCCCGCATTGCTGGTGGTCGCCGCGACGCCGAAGATCAGGCCGAAGATCGACACCGTGCCGTCTTCCATCCCGAACACGATGGTGCCGGCGGATTCGGCGAGCGAGGCGCGCAACCGCTTTAATCCCGAGCCCAATGACATTCCCGTATTCCCCTTTCGCACGCGACACCGCGCGCCTGACCCGACCGACGATTTGACGGAATTTGCCGCCGCATTGCAATTCGCCACGCTCTTCATCCGCCCCCGCGATAGCGGGGGAGGGGGACCACCTTGCGCAGCAAGGTGGGGGAGGGGGCGCGGGCCGCGACGAAAACCCTTTCGACGAAAACGAAGCGACGAGTCAGAAGCCCCCTCCACCACCCTGCGTTCGCTCCGCGAACTTCGGGCGGTCCCCCTCCCCCGCTTTTGCGGGTGCGGAAGAAATAGATCTCCTTCTCGCGGCGCGCCTTTCTTCGCGCCCGAGTCCTGCCAACGATGTGCACGAACCAAACCAATGGTCGCCTCATATAGGGGAGGCGGAGCGCCGAAAGACGCGGGGGTAGATACCGCGGTCGCGCACAAGCGGAGCGCCGCTTGAGTTGCGCTTGATCGCGGCGCGCGTTCCTGTTGGGAAACGCGCTCGCCTTTCGGCGCTCTACCGCGGCTCTTGCCTGAAGCCTTTCGGCCCAAGGCTCAGTCCGGTCCCGCGCTTCATGGTAGCGACGACATGCGCCACCCGGGCAGCCAGCTCCTGGCAGACCTGCGTCGAGGCAGGCCGGGCGAGTTTCCGAACCGCCTGCGCGCAGAGTGTATGGCTCCGCCCGCAGGACCGCCCTCGCTCCCTCTCGGGGAGTACCCTCGGCCGAAAGGCCCCTTACGAACGGTGAGCGAGGTGAGAATCATAGTATCATATTTAGAGACGTTGTCAAGTAACAAGAGACAAGGAACGATAAGGCCCTGCACGCTCGAACCATCAGGCGGCTCGACGCATTGGACCGCGCCAAACGCGCCACCAACATGCGCGTTCCGGGGTTCGACTTCACCCGATATTCTGTTCACGTAAACGGACTGTGGTGCGTTACCTTCGAGTGGGAGAACGCGACGAGGGTCGATCTGGAGAACTATCACCGTTGATGGGCACAGGGCGCCACCCGACCAACCAAAAGCGCGAAGCGTTATGACCGAGTACATTGCCAAGCGGCCCCGCCGTGCGCCGACGCATCCGGGCGCCATCCTGCGCGAGGATGTGCTGCCGGCGCTGGGCATCAGCGTCACCGAAATGGCGAAGCACCTGCAGTGACGCGCCAGCAGCTACACCGCATCCTGGCCGAGAAGGCCGGCATCTCGCCGGAGATGGCCGTGCGGCTCGGCAAGCTCTGCGGTAACGGCCCGAGCCTGTGGCTTGAGATGCAAACCGCGCACGGTCTCTGGCACGCCGAGCGCAAACTCAGCCGAGGCATCGCCTCGATTCCGATGCTGCAGCCGGCCTGACGCGTTCGCGCGGTCAGGTCGGCGTGATGCCCGCCCTACGCACTGGGGGCCTTGCGGAGATTATCTCTCCTATTCACCGCATGTTTTGCGGACAATGTTGAAATCCGCAGTGAATAGACCGCCTAATCTCCGCAAAGAACGCGGCATTGCGCCCGCCTCGATAGGGTGTGTCCTATTGAATGGCAGGCGAAATATAAGACATAGCCTATAGCGAATGCGCACCTCCCTCATGGTGCCACTAGGAAGGCCTTGGGTAACTCATAACGCAAGATTTGGGCGTTGACCGCCTGCAAGGCTGCCTCCTCACCTGTTTGACCATTGCTTGTGGAAGGTGTGGCAAAGATAAGTTGTGGGTTGTTCACCTTCGCCTGCAGCACCGGCGCTGAAGCTAGTGCGGCTTGCACTCGCATTGCACCATAGGCACCAACAATTGTACCGGGTGGTGTCAGGTTGCCGGCCAGCGCTAGGCCAATGATGACCTGGTGCTTGTCCATGCGAGACACCGTGAGGGGCAGCATAGCATCCATGAGGTGCCAGTTGTGCCCCGTGCCTGGTGTAAAGGCCACCTTCGTGGTCAGACCTGCGCTTAAGGTCGTTGTGAAGGTCAACGTGTCCACCATTGCAATAGGCGCCGGGGTATTTGGTGCAGGAGGAACAGCTGTTGCGTCCTGCTTTGGGGCAAGAAAATCTCTCAGAGTCAATTCTATGAATGTCTTGACCATTTCATCCACACCAACGCGACCGACGATAGGATACTCGTAATCCGGCGACGAGGATCCGTTCGCGGAGCAATAGTTGTCGTTGGCTGGAGCTACCAGCTTGCCGAAATTGTCGCTGATCGTGAATGTCCGGTTGTTCTCCCTGGTCAATGCGTTGCTTGCCGATGGCGAGAGGGTGGCGGAACCGCCCAGCCCGAGCGTCAGAGGTTGGATGAGGTCGGCGCTGACACTGGCACTGTCCATTGCGGTGCCGTCCAGAGAAAAGCTGTAAACAATTCCAGTGTTATTGAAATAATTCAGGTTGGTAATGATCGGATCCTTGGCAGAAAGCAAACTCAGCCTGTGCCGCAGCGTCGCTAAATCGACGACGTCGGGAAACCGCTGCCGCACGTAATCTATTCGTGCCTGGATGACAGCATCGCGCGCCTCGCATCTTATTTTGTGGACAATCGTTGCCGTTTTGACGCCCGTGACGTCCTCGGGCAGCGGATGGATCGCGCAGGCACCTAACGCCGACACCAAAGTCAGCAAACACGCTCTCTGAACAAACATGACGCCCCTCCAACACTGGAGCCATCATACAATCTAAAATAGAAATATCTGTTGCAGATTAGCAACACGGGCACGAAATTTGACAGATTACAACCACACGCAAACGCCAGAGCGAAAATAGAGAAACAACAAATATGGATGACGAAATATTTGGACGGCGCCGAGCAGCAAAAACATGCGGCGCAGCACGCAGGGAGCGTAGGCTGGAAAAAATCGCCTGATGTATCTGGTCGCGTGGGCATCACGCTGCACCATTTTGCCCACGCAGACACGCCGTGCGGCGTGGTGCCCACCCTACGCACGCGTCATGCCCGCGCTTGTCGCGGGCATCCACGTCTTGAGAGCGGTCACGGATCAAAGACGTCGATGGCCGGGACAAGCCCGGCCATGACGAAAAACGCTGCACACCTACAGGCTGGTCATTGCTGGTCAACTCGGCAATTCAGCCTGCTCCCCTCGGTTTGCGTCATGTCAGCATGGATGCGCGGGTCAAGCCCGCGCATGACGAGGTGAAAAGGCGTTCGTAAATCAAAGCGCGCGCCCGATCGTGCACTCACCCCTCGCGGGAGAGAGCGGCTCGGCGGTTCAACAACAAGAATGGATGAGGGGCCGCGCGCCCGCCCCCTCACCCATCAGAATTTGCTGAGATGCTTGCGCTGCCCTCTCCCGCAAGGGGCGAGGGCACGCCCTTTACGCCTCCGCGTCCGCCAGTTGCGGCGCGGTGGCGGGCGACTTGTCTCCCGATTTCGCCGGCTCGAGCGCGGCGGCGACGGCCTCCTCCACCCGCTCGAGCCAGACGAACTCCATTTCCTTGCGGGCGATCTCCGGAATGTCGTCGTAGTCGCGCTTGTTGCGCGCCGGCAGCATCACGCGCTTGATGCCGGCCGAGTGCGCGGCGACGACTTTCTCCTTGATGCCGCCGACCGGCAGCACCAGGCCGCGCAGCGAGATCTCGCCCGTCATGGCGGTATCGCTGTTGATGGTGCGATCGGTCATCAGCGAGGTCAGCGCCATGAACATGGCGACGCCCGCGCTCGGTCCGTCCTTCGGGATCGCGCCCGCCGGCACGTGGACGTGGATGTCGCTCTTCTCGAAGCGCTTCTCGTCGATGCCGAGCGCCGCCGCGCGGTTCTTGACGATCGACAGCGCCGCCTGCGCGCTCTCCTTCATCACGTCGCCGAGCTGGCCCGTGAGGATGAGCCGGCCGGTGCCCGGGATGCGGGTCGCCTCGATGAACAGGATGTCGCCGCCGACCGGCGTCCAGGCGAGGCCGGTGGCCACGCCGGGCACGCTGGTGCGCATCGCCGTCTCGCTCTCGAAGCGCGGCGCGCCGAGGATCGGCACGAGGTCGTCGCGCGCGATCCGGATCGGCCCGGACTGCCCTTCGGCAATCCGCACCGCGGCGTGGCGCAGCGCCTGCCCGATCATCCGCTCCAGATTCCGCACGCCGGCTTCGCGGGTGTAGAGCTGGATGATGTCACGCAGCACGTCGTCGCCGATCTCGACCTGGCCCTCTTTCAGACCATTCGCCTCCATCTGGCGCTTGACCAGATAGCGGTGCGCGATCTGCAGCTTCTCGTCGGCGGTGTAGCCGGCGAGGCTGATGATCTCCATGCGGTCGCGCAGCGGCCCCGGAATGGTGTCGAGCATGTTGGCGGTGGTGATGAACACCACGCGCGACAGGTCGTAGGGCACGGCGAGGTAGTTGTCGCGGAACGTGTTGTTCTGCTCCGGGTCGAGCACCTCGAGCAACGCCGCGGACGGATCGCCGTGGACGCCCGAGCCGAGCTTGTCGATCTCGTCGAGCATCATCACGCAGTTGCGCGTGCCGGCCTTGCGGATCGCCTGGATGATGTTGCCGGGCAGCGCGCCGATATAGGTGCGCCGGTGGCCGCGGATTTCCGCCTCGTCGTGCACGCCGCCGAGCGACACGCGGACGAACTTCCTGTCCATGGCGCGCGCGATCGACTGGCCGAGCGACGTCTTGCCGACGCCGGGCGGACCGACGAAGCACACGATCGGCGCCTTGCCCTGCGGGGCGAGCTTGCGCACCGCCAGATACTCGATGATGCGCCGCTTGATCTTGTCGAGGTCGTAGTGATCCTCGTCGAGGATGCGGCGCGCCTCGATGATGTCGATCGGCTTTTCCTCGGGCAGCTTCCACGGCAGCTCGATCAGCCAGTCGAGATAGGTGCGCACCATGCCGTATTCGCCGGCGGCTTCGGGCATGCGCTGCAAGCGGCGCAATTCCTTGCGCGCCTGGTCCTCGATCTCCTTGGGCATGCCGGCTTCGGCGATGGCCTTGTCGAGCTCGGCCATTTCGGCGGCCTTGCCCTCCTCGCCTTCGCCGAGCTGCTTCTGGATCGCCGCCATCTGCTCGCGCAGCAGCACCTCGCGCTGACGTTCGTCGAGCGCGGTTTTGGTCTGCTTGCCGATCTCCTGCGACAGGCGGAGGATTTCGATGCGGTGCGAGAGCAGCCGCAGCACCTTGTCCATGCGGGCCGCAACGTCGACCGTCTCGAGAATCTCCTGCTTCTCGTCCGGCTTGATGTCCATGTAGGCGGTCGTCAGATCGGCGAGCGCCGGCGGCGCGTCGATCGACTGGATCGCCGCCAGCAATTCCTGCGGCACCTGCGGCAGCAGCTGGATCGCCTCGACCGCCTGCGCCTTCAGATTGACGAAGCGCGCCTCGATCTCGGGGCCGCGCACGCCGGGCTCGGGGATCTGCCGCACGCGCGCGACCATGAACGGCCAGCCGGTCAGGTATTCCTCGATCTGGAAACGCTGCTCGCCCTGGCAGACCAGGTGATGTGCGCCGTCTGGCGCCGTGATGTAGCGCACGATGTTGGCGACCGTGCCCATGCGATGCATGTCGATCGCCGACGGTTCGGCGACCTCCGGATCGCGCTGCATCAGGATGCCGACCTGGCGCTGGTCGCGCACCGCCTGCTGCGCGGCGGCGATGGATTTCGCCCGGCCGAGCGTGATCGGCAGCACGAGTCCTGGAAACAGCACGGTCGAGCGCACCGGCACGATGATCAAGGCATCGGCCGGCAACGGCGGCAATGCGCCGCCTGATGCGTCTTTGGCTTCTTTTGCCTGTAATTCGATCTCAGCCACGATTTATCCCTGCTTTCTGCAACGTGATCACCAGACAACCGGCGACGGCGGCACGGTTGACGCCGCTGTAGCGGCCGGCCGGCAGCCGTACCCGGCGATAGAACTGGCCCTGCGGCAGTTCGAGCCGGTGGATCGTTGCGGTACGCAATTCCGGCGGCAGCACGCGCACGCCGGCAATGACAAGTTCGCCCTCCTCGATGACGACCTGGGCGTCCTCGATGGCGACGCCGGGAAGCGCCACCAGCACGAGAACCTGACGGTCGTTCTCAAGGATGTCGACCGGCGGTTCCCAGGCGGCTTGCCGCGCCTGCGGGGCGCCCGGCCGGAACATCTCGCGGTGCATCCGTTCGGCGCGCGCGAGCATCTCGCACGCTTCCGACCACATCCAATCGCGAGCCACATCTCGGGCCATGTAAAGTCCCCCTATAGGCTGGATGACGTTATGTGTGGGGCGGGAACCGGAAATTCAACGGCCGCAGCGCGGCCCCGTTTCCCGGGCGCGGCGCAGCATGGAGCGAAGCGCAATGGTGCGCTGCAGACCCGGGATCGTTGCAAGCACACGGAGTCTGTGACGGTCCCGGATCAGCGGTGCACCGCTACGCGCTGCACCGCATCCGGGAAACGCCGCGTCTATTTGGTGTCGCGGCGCTTGCGCTCGGCATCGTCCCAGGCGGTCAGGGCCTGGTAGTCGGGGACGAAGCCCAATCCCTTCTGGGCGTCCGACGACACGACGGTTTGCGACGTCACCACGTCGACCAGCGCCGGCGCGTTTTGCAGCGCCCGTTTGAATCGCTCCCGTCGAGGTCCTCCGGCCGCTCGACGCGCTCGCCATGGGCGCCGAGCGCGCGCGCCATCGCCGCATAGTCGGAGTGGCGCAAGGTCGTGCCGACGACGCGGCCGCCGTAGTTCATCTCCTGGTCGAGCCGCTCGATATTCCATGCGGCGTTGTTGGAGACGATGAACACCGCCTTGGCGCCGTGGCGCACGGCGGTGTCGATCTCCATGGCGTTGATGCCGAAAGCGCCGTCGCCATTGACCGAGATGACCTGGCGGCCCGGCATCGCCAGCGCCGCCGCGACCGCGAACGGCACGCCGACGCCGAGACAGCCGAACGCGCCGGCGTCCATATAGATGTGCGACTGCAAGCCGGTGCGGGCGAAGCTGAGGAGATCGCCGCCATCGGCGATGCCGATATAATCGGGATCGGCGACGGATTTGATGGCGTCGAAGATCGCCGCCGGATGCACCTTGCCGTCAGCGCCGGTCGTGGGCGGGCTTTTGGCCGCCGCAGACTTGATCCGCTCCAGATGACGGCGGCGCAGGCCGTCGGCCCAGGCCTTGTCGATCGCCGGCTCGCGATTGCCGGCCGCGTCCACCATGGCTTTGAGCGCGAGCTGCGGCGCCGCCAGCAATTCGGGCTGGCCGCGGCGGTTGTCGATCAGTTCGCCGGCATTGTCGGCGATGCGGATGAAGCGGGCGTGCGGGAACACGGCCGGCGAGCCATAGCCTGTCTGATAGTCGAGCTTGCGGCCGATCAGCAGCACGACATCGGCCTCGCTCATGGCGGCGGCTCGCATCGCGGCGACCGCCGAGGGATGATCGGCCGGCACCAGGCCGCGGCTCTCCTGCGTGTCGAGATAAAGCGCGCCGGTCGCGTCGAGCAGACGGACGAGTTCGGGGCCGGCGCCGCGGCCGCCGCGGCCGGTGATGACCAGCGGCCGCTTCGCCTGCCAGAACGCATCGACCGCCTCGGCGACGAGGCGCGGGTCGGGCGGCGTGAGCCGCGGCGGCTTCGGCTGCATCCATTCGTCGAGCACGAGCTGCGGCGCGACGCTGGTGCGCAGCACATCGGTCGGAATTTCCATATAGACCGGCCCGGGCTCGCCGGCGTCGCCCATGGCGCGCGCCACCGCCTCATCGAGTTCGCGGATCACCTGGTCGGGCACCCGCAGCGTGCGCGACGCGCGGCGTCGACCGGCCGCAGGATGTCGACATGCGGGATATCCTGCAGCGGGCCCATATTGGCCTGCGGCCGCGAGGTGCAGCCGCCGATCAGGAGCACCGGCGCGCGCGCCAGCGAGGCGTTGGCCATCGCGGTGACGGTGTTGGTGACGCCCGGCCCGGCGGTGACCATGGCGACGCCGAAGCCGCCCATCAGCTCGGCATGCGCGTGCGCCATGTGGACGGCGGCACCCTCGTCGCGCACGTCGATGATGCGGATGCCGGCGCGGGCGACGTGATCCCAGATCGGCTGGATGTGGCCGCCTTGCAGACCGAAAATCCGGTCGATGCCGCGGGCTTTGAGAAAGCGCGCGATCCAGGCGGCGCAGGAGAGTTCGTCGGCATTCAAATCCTGACTCATCACGTTCCTCAAACTCTCAGCCGCCATGCTGCGTGCGCAGCACCCGATGCAAAATCTTGCCGGTCGCGGTGCGCGGCATGTCGTCGTCGCGGATGAAGGTCAGCGAGCGCGGGCGCTTGTAGCCCGCGATCCGGGTCCTGCACCATTCGAGAATTTCCTCGGCCGCCACCTGCTCGCCTTCGTGGGCGACGATGACGGCATGCACGCGCTCGCCCCATGTGTCGTCGGCGACGCCGATCACCGCCACGTCCTTGACCTTGGGATGCGCGCCAAGCAGCGCCTCGACCTCCGACGGGTAGACATTCTCGCCGCCCGAAATGATCATGTTGCTCTTGCGATCGACCAGATGGATGTAGCCATCCTGGTCGCGGCGGGCGAGATCGCCGACCGTGCAATAGTCGCCGCGAAACGCCTCCGCGGTCTTGTCGGGAAGCTTCCAGTAGCCGTCGAAGGTGTAGGCGTTGCAGGAATAGAGTTCGCCGGTTTCGCCGTCGGGCACATCGTTGCCGTCCGGGTCGAGCATCCGGATCGGCCGCGAGCCGACACATTCGCGCCCGACCGAGCCGAGTTTTTCGAACTGCTCATCGGGATGCAGCATGGTGACCCAGCCGGCCTCGGTCGAGCCGTAAAGCTCGAACAGGCCCGAGTTCCTGAAATACTCCATGATGGCGAGCTTGGTATCGCGGCGCGCCGGCGCCGACGAGATCATCAGCTTGGTGACGGCATCGACATTGTAGCGGTCGCGCACCGCCGCCGGCAGCGCCAGCATCATGATGTAGTGCGTCGGCACCAGCGACGTGAAGGTCGCGCCGCCATCGGCCAGCGTCCGCACCAGATGCTCGGGGTCGAAATGCTTGCGGCTATAGACCGTGCAACGCGCAGCCCAGATAGGTGAAGGCGCCGAAGAAATAGAGCGAGTTGGCGTGGCACATCGGCATGACCAGCAGCGCCTGGTCGCGGATACTCAGGCCCAGTTCCACTTCGGTCACGAGCGACAGCATGGCGCTGCCGCGATGGCTGCGCACCGCGCCCTTCGGCTTGCCGGTCGTGCCCGAGGTGTACATCAGGGTCCACGGGTCCTCGCCGCGCAACGCCGGCATCCGGCACGTCGTCTCGGGCGTGCGCGATCAGATCCTCGTAGGCGCGATATCCCGGCGCTCGTCTGCGGCCAAAGACAATGTAGTTCGTGCGCCGGCACCGGAAGATCGGCGCGCACCGCTTCGACTTCGCCGAGCAACTCATCCTGAACGATGAACGCCTTGGCCTCGCAATTTTCGACGATGTACTGGAACTCCCGCCCGCCGAGGCGGAAATTGATCGGCACCGCGATCAGACCCGCCATCGCGGTCGCGGCGTAGATTTCCAGCCACTCGATGCAGTTGTAGGCGAGCACGCAGACGCGGTCGCCCTTGGCGAGTCCGATGCCGAGAAGCGCATTGGCAAGCCGCGCGGCGCGTTCGCGCCAGACGCGAAACGTCATCTCCCGCTCAAGATCGCGCGCGCCGATCTTGTGCGGGTGCAGCCGTGCGTGCATCGACAGCACGTCACCGACATGCGCAAGGTTGTTCATTAGGCTGGCCCGGTTCGAGCCGCAATTATACGCATGTTCGGTCAGTTCGGGGGCGCCCCTTGTGGGCGCCGCCGGCAAGGGGACGGCCACGAGGGCCGCCCCTACGACGGTTACATACCCGCGTTGCGGTCATAACTCTGGCAATCCGGGGCCTATCCGCTAAAATGGCCGTTCAACAGGTCAATTCGCACGAAACGGGAGTAAGCCGAGGATGGCGCAGGTTTTCGTCTGCAGCGAGCTTGAAATGAAGGACGGCGACGTCCGTATCGTCCGCCAGGACAAGGTTGAGGTCGGCGTTTACCGCCACGACGGGTCCTACTACGCCTACCGGAACCATTGCGCGCATCAGGGCGGCCCGGCCTGCGAGGGCATCGTGCGAGACAAGGTCGTCGACCTGTTCGGCCCCGACCGCACCTTCCTCGGCCAGACCTACGACAAGGACGAGCCGCATATCGTCTGCCCCTGGCACGGCTGGGAGTACAAGCTCAAGACCGGCGAATGCGCGCCCGACCCGAAAATCCGGCTCAAGCGCTACGAGGTGGTCAAGCGCGAGGGAGGCGTCTATGTCGTCCTCTGACGTGCTGGAGCACCCCGTGGACACAATCGCCGACACGCTTGGTCGCGCCGCCGCCACGCTCGGCGCCGCGCTTGAAAATCCCGACCAAGTCGCCGACACCGATCTGCGCGCGCTCATTGCCGGCGTCGCGCGGCTCTATGCCGTGAAAGCCGAGAACGGCATGCGCACGCCGCTGCCGCCCGACAAGGGCGGCGTCACCATCGACGATACGATGATCCTCGCCACCGATCTGCTGCACGCGCTCAATGTGCAGCTGTTCGAGTTGTCGATGTGGCAGGCGATGACCGGCAACTGCATCGCCCCGCATCAGCGTGTTGACGTACCGCAATCCCGCTAATCCAAACTCCCGTTAAGCCGAAGGGAACAGCCATGAACGTGATGACGCCGATCGTCAGCGATCCCAGCCAGCAGAAATTCGACACCACCGACCACCTTTCTCACGCCGCGCAGCAGGCCGAGGAGCGCCGCTACGAAGACTTCATGATCATCGACGTCGACTCGCATCACTACGAGACCGGCTCGTTCAAGGACATCATCCCTTACATCGAAGACCCGGTGCTGCGCGACCAGTTCAAGTACACCAAGGGTCAGACCTTGATGCTGCGCTCGACCGGCGGCTTTCAGGAAATGGCCGGCCGCATCGCGCGCTACGAATACCGCAACAGCGAGCAGATCGTACCCGGCGGCCGTCACAGGGACATCACCTCGACGCTCAAGTGGATGGACGCCATGGGCGTCGACGTCGCCTGCCTGTTTCCCACCCCGATGCTGGGGCTCGGCCTCAACCCGATCGTCGAGGTCGAGGTGCAATACGCCCGCGCCTACAACCGCTGGCTCACCGAGCATATTCTGGCGGACGAGCCGCGCATCGTCTCGATGCTCTACCTGCCGATGAACGATCCGGTCGCGGCGCTGAAAATGGTGGAAGAGTTTTCCGGCCGCCAGGGCGTGGTCGGCTTCCTGGTCACCACTGTCCGCTACAAGCCGCTCTACAACAACGTCTACATGAAGCTCTATGCGGCGCTCGAGGAACGCGGCCTGCCGCTCGCATTCCATGCGGCGACCAACTGGGGCGACCAGAGCATGGCCATCACCAACAAGTTCATCGCCAGCCACGCGCTGGGCTTCACCTGGTTCAACGTCGTGCACATGACCAACTGGGTGGTGAACGGCATTCCGGAACGCTTCCCGGGACTGAAATCGATCTGGATCGAGAGCGGGCTCGCCTGGGTTCCGTTCCTGATGCAGCGCCTCGACAACGAATACATGATGCGCTCGTCGGAAACGCCTTCGCTCAAGCGGAAGCCTTCCGATTACATGCGCGAGATGTACTACACCTCGCAGCCGATGGAGATGATCGGCAACCGCACCATGCTGGAAGAGACGTTCAAGATGATCAATGCGGACACGCAGCTCGTCTACGCCTCGGACTACCCGCACTGGGACATGGACCTGCCGTCGACGATCTACGACCTGCCGTTCCTGAACCTGCAGGCAAAGAAGAACATCCTGGGCGAGACCGCGCGCAAGCTGTTCAAGCTCGACACCATCCTGTCCCCGGAGAAGAAGGCGCGGCTCAAGGCCCGCGTGGCGGCCTGACATTGCGGACGGCGGCCGGATTCGCTCTGCTAAATCCGCACCGCCGCACCCCGCAGGTCGAAGTCCTTATCCGTTACGGTGTTTCATGGCTGCTCCTCCGCCGCCGTTGCCGCCTGATGTCCGCCGCGTAGAGCTGACCCGCAGCACGATCTTCCCGTTCGTCGGCGGCCGCTCGACCTGGTCGCGCGAGCACCTGCTGCCGATCTTTGCCACCATCGTCGCCGGCCTGACGCTGATTGCGGTGCCGATCCCGGGGCTGACATTCAGCGCCAACGCGGAGACCAACGAAGCGTGGCAAGTCTATGTGACGATCGCCGTCTACATCGCTTTTCTGGTCAACTATTACATCAGTCAGATGTGCGGACGGCCCCGCTCCGGATGGCTGCTGGCGCTCGTCGGCCTGCTTACGCTGCTGACCCTCGGTACGCCGGTTTGGTCCGCCTGGTACAAGCTGTTCTACAACGTGCTGCCGGCGGCGCAGTGGCAGAAATCCACGATCGTCCCGGTGCGCATCGCCGGCTGGTGGTTCGGCACCGGGCTGTGCGAGGAAGGTTTCAAAGCCTGGCCGCTTCTTGCGCTGACGCTGTTCGGCGCGGCAATGACGGGGCTCGGGCGCCGCACCACGGGCTGGCTGAGCCGGTTTTTCTCCGCGTTCGGCAAACGCTTCGGATTGTTCGAGCCGCTTGACGGCATCGTCATGGGCGTTGCTTCGGGGAGCGGCTTTTTCATCGCCGAAACGCTGGTGCAATACGTCCCCGGCGTGATGAAGCAGGTGAAATATCCCGGGCTCGCAGGCGTTCGACGGTCTGGTGCTGCTGCTCGGACGCGGACTGCCCGACATCGCCGAACACTCGGCCTGGGCCGGCCTGTTTGGCTATTTCATCGGGCTCGCGGCGCTGCGCCCGACCATGGCGTATATTCTCATTCCGCTCGGCTGGCTGAGCGCCGCGGCGTTGCATGCCGGATGGGACGCGATCGACGTCGTCACCAGCAACGGCCTCGTCATTCTGGGCTTCTGGATATTCGTCGGGCTGCTCAGCTACGCGCTGCTTGCCGGCGCGATTTTCAAGGCGCGCGAAATTTCACCGCGCCGCCACAGCCGGGTCGCCGCCGGCTTGCAGCGGCCGCACGGCTTCGCCGTCAAGCCCGCGGTGGCGACTGTCCCGATCGCTGTTGTGGAAGCGCCGGACGGGGACTGATTGCGCGTTTCGTCCGACCACAGACAAACCGGGGGACGCAGCATGTCGGAAATCATTCAACGGCTTCAATCCGCCACGCCGCGTGAACGCGCGCTGGTACTGGCGGTCTTGGCGATTGTGTCGGCGCTCTTGTCGTGGGGTTTGCCTGAGCCCGACTTCGTGTTCTTTCACAAGACGCCGATGCTGCCCGCCCTGTGGTTCGGCTTGGTCCTGTGCGCCGGCGTGGCGCTTTGGTCATCGCGCAGCCCGTTCACGCTCGTGGTCGTTCTCGTGGCAACCGGCGTCGCTTGGTATGCCGCGTTCGAAGTCACGGTTCATGTCCACGGCAGCATCGCAGATCAAATCATCTCCCAGTCCGGCGCGCCGACGCCGAATTTCAGCGTGCCGGTGGTGAATTATCTGCTCGGCCTCTGCGGGATGCTTGGCGGGCTGATCGGAATTGCCGTTCTCGTCGTTATCGTCTCTGCGGTGGTGAGCAGCATGCGCACGGTGCCGTCCTGGACACGTACGATTCTGATCGGCACGGTCGCAGGACTTTTCCTGGAATGCCTGGCAAGCCGAGCGGCGGGCGAATTATTCATCCACGCCGACAGCCTGCTGCCGCTGTTTCTGGTCTGGCAGGTGAGCGTCGCGGCTTCGATGGCTTACAGTTTCGAAAGACCAGCGGCCGCCGGCGGCGGCCAAAGCACGTAAATTCTCTCGCCTACTGCTTTAGCCGGCGCTTACCGCCGCAACCGGCCGCGTGCCGCGCACGCCCTGCGCCAGTGCGCGCACCAGATCCGCTACGGCCGGCACGGTGGCCGGAGTTGGTTTGCCGTCGGCTGACAAACTCTTGCGCACGGCATCGACGAGCGCCGAGCCGACGACGACGCCGTCGGCGCCGCGCGCCAGCGCGGCCGCCTGCTCGGCGGTACGCACGCCGAAGCCGACGCAGACCGGCAGCTTGGTGTGGCGTTTGATGCGCGTCACCGCATCCGCAACCTTGCCGGCATCGGGCGCCGCCGAACCGGTGATGCCGGTGATTGACACGTAATAGACGAAGCCCGACGTGTTTTTCAGAACAGTCGGCAGCCGCTTGTCGTCCGTGGTCGGCGTGGCGAGACGGATGAAATTGACCCCCGCGGCGAGCGCCGGCAGGCACAGCTCCGCATCTTCCTCGGGTGGCAGATCGACTACGATCAGACCATCGACACCGGCCTCATTTCGCGTCAGCCAGGAAGCGCTCGACGCCATAGATGTAGATCGGATTGTAGTAACCCATCAGCACGATCGGCGTTGAATTGTCGCCGCGGCGAAAGTCACGCACCAACGCCAGCGTCTTCTTCATATTCTGCCCGGCATGAAGCGCGCGCAGTCCTGCGGCCTGGATCGCGGGGCCATCGGCCATCGGATCGGTGAACGGCATGCCGAGTTCGATCACGTCGGCGCCGGCAGCCGGCAGCGCTTTCAGAATCCCGAGCGCGGTGTCGTAATCCGGGTCGCCCGCCATGGTGAACGTGACGAGCGCTGGCCGGCCTTCCTTATTCAGCGCGGCGAAACGCGCGTCGATGCGGGTCGTCATGGATTCTCCACGTCATTCCAGAGCGCCGCGAAGCGGCGAGCCCGGAATCCATACTCACAGACCGGGACTATGGATTCCGGGCCCGCGCCTTTGGCGCGTCCCGGAATGACGAAAAGAAATGTCTTCATCGCGGTTTATTCTCCAGATGCCGCGCGACGGTTTCCAGATCCTTGTCGCCGCGGCCCGAGAGATTGACGACCATCAGGTGATCCTTCGGTTTTTTCGGCGCGAGCTCAAGAACCTTGGCGACGGCATGCGCGGGCTCCAGCGCCGGGATGATGCCTTCGAGCTTCGACAGGAGCTGAAACGCATTAAGCGCCTCATCGTCGGTCGCGGACAAAAATTTGATGCGCCCCACGTCGTTCAGCCAGGCGTGCTCGGGCCCGATGCCCGGATAATCGAGGCCGGCCGAGATCGAATGCGCCTCGTTGATCTGACCGTCGTCGTTCATCAGTAGATAGGTGCGGTTGCCATGCAGCACGCCCGGTTTGCCGCCGGCGATGGAGGCGGCATGCTGGCCGGTCTCGACGCCGTGGCCAGCGGCCTCGACGCCATAGATCTCGATATCGGTGTCGTCCAAAAACGGATGAAACAGCCCCATCGCATTGGACCCGCCGCCGATGCAGGCGATCAGCGAATCGGGAAGACGGCCTTCGGCCGTTTGCATCTGTTCGCGCGTCTCGCGGCCGATGATCGACTGAAAATCGCGCACCATCATCGGATAGGGATGCGGGCCCGCGATGGTGCCGATGCAATAGAACGTGGAGCCGACATTGGTCACCCAGTCGCGCAATGCCTCGTTCATCGCGTCCTTGAGCGTCTTCGAACCGGATTCGACCGGCACCACCTTGGCGCCGAGCATCTTCATGCGGAACACATTGGCCTTCTGCCGCTCGACGTCGACCGCGCCCATATAGACGATGCATTCGAGATCAAAGCGCGCGCACAAGGTCGCGGTGGCGACGCCGTGCATGCCGGCGCCGGTCTCGGCGATGATCCGTTTCTTGCCCATGCGCTGGGCCAGCATGATCTGACCCAGCACATTGTTGACCTTGTGCGCGCCGGTGTGATTGAGCTCCTCGCGCTTGAGATAGATTTTGGCACCACCGCCCGAAAGGCCGGAGGCCGTCTGTCTGCAATGTTCGGTGAGCCGCTCGGCAAAATAGAGCGGCGACGGGCGGCCGACATAATGCGCCAGATAGCCGTCCATCGCTTTTTGGAATGCCGGATCGGCCTTGGCCTCGGCGTAGGCCTTCTCCAGATCGAGGATCAGCGGCATCAGCGTCTCGGCGACAAAACGGCCGCCATAGATGCCGAAATGCCCATGCTCGTCGGGCCCGGTGCGGAACGAGTTGAGTTTTTGCTGCACGGTCATGCGCACTCTTTCTCACGTTCGAGGCAGCCTCGCAATTGCCCTAGCAATGCGGCTATCGCGTGCCAATGGGCCAGGCGCTCGGCGTGGCGCCTTCAGCCCCTGCCCTCAGGCGACTTCGTCTCCACTGGACGGGCGCGGGAGGCGTCAAGCCGCTCCGCCGCCTGCCGGGCGGCGTGGACGAACGCACGGATTTTCTCGGCGTCCTTTTTCCCCGGCGCGCGCTCGACGCCCGAAGAGACATCGACGCCCGGCGCGTGCGTGATCCGCAAGGCCTCGGCCACATTTCCCGCATCCAGACCGCCGGACAGCATGAACGGGATGCCGAGATCGAGACTTTTGAGCAGATGCCAGTCGAACGGCTTGCCAAGACCGCCCGGCCGCGTCGCCTCGCGCGGCGCGCGTGCATCGAACAACATGCGGTCGGCGAAATTGGCGTAGAGCCGCACCGGCGAGAGATCGGCACGGACCGCGATCGGGATCGCCTTCATCACCGGCAGGCCGAAGCGCGAGCGGATGGCGCCGACGCGCTCGGGAGCCTCACGGCCGTGAAGCTGGAGCAGGTCGGGCTTCAAGGCATCGACGATGTCGCGCAGCGTGTCGTTGGTGGCGTCGACTGTCAACGCAACCTTCTGCGCGCGCGAACCGACACGCGCGCCAAGACGCTTCGCCGCCTCGAAACCGACATGCCGCGGCGACGCCGGAAAGAAGACGAAGCCCACCATGTCGGCGCCGGCATCAAGCGCGACGTCGAGAGCCTCGGGCGTCGACAGACCGCAGATTTTGACGACGACTTTCATGGCGCGGAACAATCAAGCATCGCTTGAAACAACTGTATAAGGACTAATCGCTGCGCGTCATTGCGCCGGCGGCTTAAGCCGCAACCGCGGCGGCGGCTCCTGCTCGCGTGGGACGATGCTCGGTTCGGCAGCCTTTTCCACCAGCGCATCGAGCCTGGCGCGCAATTCGCCCGCCTCGCGCTCAAAGCGGCGCGCCATTCTGCGCCAGCGGCCATGACTGAGCCGGACCGCCAGACCGCCGACGATCACGCCAATGACAAGCGCCGCCAGAACGATCACGAACAGCGGCAGCGACAACGCCGCAGCAGGCGCGCTCGGGCTGAACGGATCGAATGACAGCGTCACGGCCTGCCGGTTGGCAACGGCAAACGCGATGATGACGATGGCGAGCGGCACCAGGATCAGCGCCGCAACAAATCTGCGCAGCAAGTGTTGCTCCAACCTACTCCGCTCTTTGCCGCCCAGGCGGAAATTCAGGGACGAGCGGAATTAACCGGCGGTCTCGTCGGCACGATTGAGCCGCTCGCGCATTTCCTTGCCGGTCTTGAAGAACGGCACGCATTTCTCATCGACCGACACATGGGCGCCGGTGCGCGGGTTGCGGCCGGTCCGCGCTGGACGCTCCTTCACCGAAAACGCACCAAACCCGCGCAGCTCGACGCGATCGCCGCGCGCCATGGCGGCGATGATCTCGCCAAGGATCGCGTTGACGATGTTCTCGACGTCACGCTGATAGAGATGCGGATTCTGATCGGAAATTTTCTGGACGAGTTCGGACTTGATCATGGTGGCCGCCTCTGTTCGCCCGCGAAGGATATCGTTTATATCTCAATCGGTTGCGGGAGGTTGCCAAAGCGCCAACAGACCGTCAAGGTTGAAGCGGCCGAGCGTCCCCATGCCGTCGAGGCCGGCGAACTGTCGCGCCAGGCCATCAAGGCCGAGCGCGTTGAGCGTCGCCACCGCGGCGGCGTGCAGGAACGGCAGGTCGTCAAGCCGGCTGTGGAGGCTGTAATCGCGCACCGGCAGGCTGGCGCTGATCTTCTTGTTTGTCACCAGCCAGGCTTTTGCCGTCCGCTCGTCACCGAGTGCGTCAATCAGTTTCAGCGGCAATCCCTGATGGCCGGTGAAGACGCGGCCGTCGTCGATCGCCGCAAGCTCGGCATCGGTCATGTGCCGGCGGTCCTTCACCAGGTCTTTGAACCAGGCGTAGGAATCCAGAATGATCGATTGGATCGCGGCGCGGGCTTCGGGGCTGGTGGGCTCGAAGCCGTTCGGCGCCGCCTTCAAGGGCGTCGATTTGATCGACTCGACCTTGACGCCGATCTTGCCGAGCAAGTCGGTAAAGTTCGGAAACTCGAACAGCACCCCGATCGAGCCGACCAGGGAGGTCTGCTTGGCGACGATGTAATCCCCCGAGACCGCCGTGATGTAGGCGCCGGAGGCCGCCAAGCTGTCGACCACGACCGCAATCGGCTTCTTGGCGCGCACGCGGCCGAGCGCGTCGTATAATTGCTCGGATCCCGCGGTGGTGCCGCCAGGCGAATCGACGTGCAGGATCACCGCCTTCGCGGCCGACGAGTTGGCCAGCCGGTCAAGCTGGCGCACGCGCTCCTCGTCGTCGCGGATGAGGCCCGTGATCGTGACGCGCGCGATATAGGGACCGGTGACGAAACCGCGCCGGCTGACCGCCGCCGCGGCGAAGCCGATCGCCAGCACAACCACGCCGACGGCAACGACACGCCAGAAGGTGAGCTTGCGCCGCATCCGGCGGCGATCGACGATCAGGTCGGCATCAAGCGACATGGGGGAGTCCTTGGTTAGCCCGCCAATCAAGCCGTCATTCCGGGGCCGAGCGAAGCGAGGAGCCCGGAATCCATAATCGCGAACCGTGGGTATGGATTCCGGACTTGCCGCTTCGCGGCAATCCGGAATGACGCGCTGGATTATTCCTTGTCCTCTTCTTCCTTCTCGGCCTCTTCGCCCTTCCGGCGCAGGGCCGTGCCCAGAATGTCGCCGAGCGTCGCGCCGGAATCCGACGAGCCGTACTGGGCGATCGCCTCTTTCTCTTCAGCGACTTCCAGCGCCTTGATCGAGACGGTGACCTTCTGGGTGCGGCGGTCGAACTGGACCACGCGGGCATCGACCTTCTGGCCGACGGCGAAGCGGTCCGGCCGCTGTTCGGAGCGGTCGCGCGCCAGCTCGGCCCGGCGGATGAAGGTGACGAACTCGGTACCGACGACCTTGACGTCGATGCCGCCTTCCTTGACGTCGACCACCTCGCAGGTGACGACCGCGCCCTTTTTCAGCTCGCCCGCCGCCGCCGCTTCCCCGGCAACCGCGCCGCCTTCCGCCAGCTGCTTGATGCCGAGCGAGATGCGCTCCTTCTCGATATCGACGTCGAGCACCTGGGCGCGAACCTTGTCGCCCTTCTTGTATTCCTCGATGACCTGCTCGCCCGGCCGTTTCCAGTCGAGATCGGACAGGTGCACCATGCCGTCGACATCGCCGTCGAGCCCGAGGAACAGGCCAAACTCGGTCTTGTTCTTGACCTCGCCTTCGACCTCGGAGCCGGGCGGATATTTCTCGACGAACACCTCCCACGGATTGCGCATGGTCTGCTTCAGGCCAAGCGAGATGCGCCGCTTGACCGGATCGACCTCGAGGACCTGCACCTCGACCTCTTGCGAAGTGGAGACGATCTTGCCGGGATGCACGTTCTTTTTGGTCCACGACATTTCGGAAACGTGGATCAGGCCTTCGATGCCCGGCTCGAGCTCGACGAACGCGCCGTAGTCCGTGATGTTGGTGACGCGGCCCGTGAACTTGGCGCTGACCGGATACTTGGCCTCGATGCCCTGCCACGGATCGTCGAGCAATTGCTTCATGCCGAGCGAGATGCGGTGGGTCTCGTGGTTGATCTTGATGATCTTGACCTTCACCTGCTGGCCGATGTTGAGCACCTCGGACGGGTGATTGACGCGCCGCCAGGCGATGTCGGTGACATGCAGGAGGCCATCGATGCCGCCGAGATCGACGAACGCGCCGTAGTCGGTGATGTTCTTGACCACGCCGTCGATGACCTGGCCCTCTTCGAGATTCTGCACCAGTTCCTGGCGCTGCTCGGCGCGGGTCTCTTCCAGCACGGTGCGGCGCGACACCACGATGTTGCCGCGGCGGCGATCCATTTTCAGGATCTGGAACGGCTGCTGATTGTTCATCAGCGGGGACACGTCGCGGATCGGCCTGATGTCGACCTGCGAGCGCGGCAGGAATGCGACCGCGCCGTCGAGGTCGACGGTGAAGCCGCCCTTGACCTGATTGAAGATGACGCCGGAGACCTTCTCGTTGTTCTGGAACGCCTTCTCCAGCTTGCCCCAGCTCTCCTCGCGCCGCGCCTTGTCGCGCGACAACACCGCCTCGCCGAGCGCGTTCTCGACCCGCTCCAGATAGACCTCAACGGTGTCGCCCAGCTTGATTTCGGAGTTGCGGCCCGGCCCGGAGAATTCGCGCAACGCCACCCGGCCCTCGGTTTTCAACCCGACATCGATGACGGCGACGTCCTTTTCGATGCCGACGACCGTCCCCTTGACGACCGAACCTTCCTGCAGGTGACCATCGCCAAATGACTCCTCGATCATGCTGGCGAAATCTTCGCGCGTCGGCGCGGCGATAGCGACTTGAGCCATAAGCACTCCGGACCCCGTGAAATGAATTTGATCCCGAATGTGCGACAGCCGCCGGCTGTGCCGGCGGTTGGGGCCAGTGTCAGACGATCGGGACAAAGCTGCGGTCGGGCGCCTGACAGCGAAGCGAACGGGCTAACCTCCAGTGACGAAAGCAGGATCAGCTCCGCTTTCGGCCCGTTCGGACAGCTTCGATGATGTAGACGGCAGCCCGGACCGCGCGGATATAGCCGGTGCGGCGCTTGGGGGCAAGCCTGAGAGCCCTACTCGATCGCTATTTTGCCGCGTTGCACGGTCTCGCGCCAGAACGCGGCCTCGGTTTTCAGGCTCGCCGCAAACTGCGCCCGGGAAAGCTGCGGCACCAGCATGCCAAGCTTGGTGAACCGCTCCTTGACCAGATCGGTCTGTTGGGCGCGGGCCACCGACGCCGAAAGCACGTTCAGCACGGGATCGGGGGTTCCGGCCGGCGCCGCCAAGCCGAACCAGTTCGACACCGCAAAGTCCGGATAGCCGGATTCGGCGATGGTCGGCACGTCGGGCAGCATCGGCACCCGCTCCCGCGTCGCCACCGCGAGCGCGGTGAGCTTGCCATCGCGCAAGTTCGTCCCGACCGCGGCGAGACCGATCGGAAACACCTGAATTTCGTTCTGTCAGCAGCGCCAGCACTGCCGGCGGCGAGCCTCGATAGGGAATGCAGGTGATCTGCGTATCGGTGGTTTGCTTGAGCCGCTCCATCATCAGATGATTGACGGTGCCGAGGCTCGGCACGCCGTAATTGACCTTGCCGGGATTGGCCTTGGCGTAGGCGATGAATTCCGAGAGCGTGCGGGCCGGCACGGCCGGGTTGGAGAACAGCACAAGCGGTACCTCGGCGACCTTGGCGACGGGCGCGAGCGCGGTCAGCGGATCGAATGTCATCTTCATCACGAACTGATTGATGACGAAGTTGTTGGTGGCGCCGATGAGCACCGTTTCGCCGTCCGGCGCGGCGTGCGCGACTTCCTCGGTGCCGAGATTGCCCGAGGCCCCCGGCCGCGCCTCCAGAATAAGCTTCTGACCGAGTTGCGGCTCCATGCTGACCGCCAACAGATGCATGATGTTCTCGCCAACCCCGCCGGCCGCATAAGGGCTGACCACCCGAATGGGACGATTGAACTGAACCGCAGCGCCGGCGCCGGCGCGCCGAACAGACAGCGCCGGAAGCAGCGCAGCGCCCGAGAGCGCCGTGCCCAAGGTCGTGCCCAAGACCGTCCGCCGGGTGAAACGACGCATGTCAAAAACTCCCAGCCTAGAATTTCGGAAACAGCTGCTTGTCGGCGAGCCAGCGCGACATCGTCGGCCGCCGCGAGCCGCGGCGCGGCGCGAAACTCGTCGTGCCGCTCCTTGTTCGGCCAGACCAGCGAAGGCGTTACCGCCAGCCGCGTCCGGATCGCCGACCGCGTCACGTTGAACACCATCAAGTCCTGCGCCAGCGCGAGCGGGCCCGCATAGTGCTTGCGGATGTCGCCTTCGATTTCCGGCGCGGTATCGAAGTCGTTGAAGAAGTGAAACACCACGGCCTGGCGCGGCTTCACCATATCCAGAACCTTGCCGCACTCCTCCGGCGCCGTGTGCGCCATCGTGCCGATACCGATGGCGCTCTTTTCGGGATAGCCGGAGCGTTCGACCAGTTGGCTGACTGTATTAAAACATTCGTGGATCAGCAGATCGGCGCCTTGCGCGTTATCGACGAAGAAACGGCTCGGCGTGGTGTCGCCCGAAAACACGAAGACGAGTCCGTTCCATTCCAGCCGGTAGCTGACCGGACCGTCGTAGATGTGGATCGCCGGGAAGCTTTTGATAACGACACCGTTGCGCTCGTACACCACGCCGGTCTTCGTGAAATCGAATTCGTGCACTTCAACTTCGGCGCCGGCATCGGGCAGCAGTCCGAGCCTGGTGTCGGTGTCCCAGGCAAGCGACTCCATCTGCTTGCGGACAAAATGTTCGGTGCCGTATTTCGGCTCGGTGCCGGATGGACCATAGAGCACGAGCGGCTTTACCCGCCCGCCGGTCCAACTGCCGATCCAGACTTGGGCGAAATCCCCGACGTGATCGGCATGCAGGTGCGTGGCGAAATAGGCGGTGATGTCCTGGTGCGGAATTTCCAGCGCGGTGAAATTCGCCTGTGACCCCGAGCCGAAATCCATGATGAACTTGTCGCCGTTGCCGAGCTCGATCAGCCAGGAGCAGTTGGCCTGCCCGCGGCGGACGAATGGCCGGCCCGTGCCAAGCGCGATCACCCGCATCTCGTCGGCGGCGAGCGGCTCGGTGTTGGGGAAATAATAGTCGCGCTGGCTTGCCATGATCGCTCGGGTCCGTTTCGCGGCTGCGCTTACTTGCGCTTGCGATGGGTTCGCACGTCCTCGATGATCTTGATGGCCGCGCGGAACGCTGCATCGACGCTCAGATTTGTCGTATCGAGCAAGTGCGCGTCAGGCGCCTGAACGAGCGGCGCGGCGGTCCGCCGCGAAATCGCGCTCGTCGCGGCGGCGCAGATCGGCCAGCACCTCGGCCTCGTCGGCCGCTTCGCCGCGGCCCTGCAGTTCCGCCACGCGGCGCTTGGCCCGCACTTCCGGCGACGCGACCACGAACAGCTTCACGTCGGCGCCGGGCGCGATGACGGTGCCGATATCGCGGCCATCAAGCACCGCGCCGGGCGGCCGCACCGCGAAGGCGCGCTGATAGTTCATGAGCGCTTCGCGCACCTGGGGAATTGCCGCCACCACCGAGGAGGCCTCGGTGATCTTCTGGGTCTTCAGCGCGATTTCGTCGAATTTCGCCGGATCAAGCGCCGCCGCCGCGCCGATCGCCCGTTCGGCATCGTCAGGCGAAAATCCGGCATCGAGCACCGCCTTGGCGACCGCCCGATAGAGCAGCCCGGTATCGAGGTGATGCAGTCCGTAGACCTGCGCAATCTGCCGCGCGATGGTGCCTTTTCCCGACGCGGCCGGTCCGTCAATGGCGATGATCATGCCAGCTCCGCGCCCAGGCTCCGCATGAGCGTTACGAACCCCGGGAAGCTCGTGGCAATGAATGTGCCATCGTCGATCGTGACCGGTTTCTCACTCGCAAGTCCCATCACCAGAGCCGACATCGCGATGCGATGATCCATATGCGTGGTGACCAGCCCCCCGCCGGGTGCACGTCCTCTGCCCTGCACAATCAGATCGTCACCGTCGATGTCCACCTCGACGCCATTGTTGCGCAACAGCGCGGCGGTGGCGGCAAGCCGGTCGGATTCCTTCACCCGCAATTCTTTTAGGCCCCGCATCACCGTCTCGCCTTCGGCAAACGCCGCGGCGACCGCCAGCACCGGATATTCGTCGATCATCGACGGCGCGCGCGCCGCCGGCACGGTCACGCCACGCAGCGCCTGGCCGCCGCGCACGCGCAGATCGGCCACCTCCTCGCCGCCTTCGGTGCGCACCGCGAGCCGTTCCACCGACGCGCCCATCTCGGCGAGCGTGGTCAGCAGGCCGGTGCGCGAGGGATTCATCATCACGCCTTCGAGCAGCACATTCGAACCCGGCGTGATCAGCGCGGCAATCAACGGAAATGCCGCCGACGATGGATCGGCCGGCACGACGATCGGCGCCGGCGCAAGCTCCGGCTGACCGGTGAGCGTAATGCGGCGGCCGACACCGCCTTCGCCCGCGGGCTCCACCCGAACCTGCGCGCCGAAATGCTGGAGCATTTTCTCGGTGTGGTCGCGCGTCGCCTCGCGCTCGATCACCACCGTTTCGCCCGGCGCGGCGAGCCCGGCCAGAAGCGCCGCCGATTTGACCTGCGCTGACGGCACCGGTGACTCGAACACGACCGGGATCGGGTCGCGCGCCCCCGCCAGGGTCAGCGGCAGCCGCCCGTCGGCCGACGACAGCGTGCGCGCACCGATACGCTCCAGCGGGTCGAGAATCCGCCGCATCGGGCGGGTGCGCAACGAGGCATCGCCATCGAAATTCGCCGTGATCGGACAGCCGGCGACCGCGCCAAGCATAAGCCGGCAGCCGGTGCCGGAATTGCCGAAATCGAGCGTCCGCGCCGGCGCCGCGAACCCTGCAACACCGACGCCGCGGACACGCCAGGCGCCGCCGCCATGCTGGTCAAGCTGCGCGCCAAGCTCACGCAGGGTCTGTGCCGTATGGAGCACGTCTTCGCCTTCGAGCAGGCCGTCAATGCGGGTCTCGCCGACCGTGAGCGCCCCCAGAATCAGGGCCCGTATCGAGATCGACTTATCGCCCGGCACCCGGGCGTGGCCTTTCAGCGCGCCATTGCGCCGGGCAGTCAGCGGGGTTTGATGGTCAGACATGAGACAAAATCCGGCGCGGGGCTCGATCCGGCGCGGCTTCTAGCATGATAGGCCGGTCCCGTCGCCTCTTGCGGGCATTTCCCGAGATTCGGCGCCCGGCCAGATCCGGATCGCGCCGGCACCGCGTACGAAACCGGCACGGGAACGACCAACGCTGCGTTGACGAATGCTATTGACAGTCGCGGCCCGGCTCGCCAAGTGAACCCCCCAAAGCGCATCGCGCCACCCTGCACCCGCGGCGGCAGGCGGCAAGCGCATCCGGATCACTCTATTCAGGGTTACTGAACTCATGGCGAAGCCCGAACTCGGCACCAAACGCGTCTGCCCCGAAACCGGCCGCAAGTTCTACGATCTCAACAAGAACCCGGTCATCTCGCCCTATACGGGCAAGGTCGTACCGGTCGAGCCGCTGGCACGCGCCCGTCCGGAACCGCCGGCAGCCGCCGTCCGCGTTGCGCCCGCTCCAGTCGAGGAGGTTGCCGCGCCCGAGCCCGCCGATGCGGAATTCGTCTCGCTCGAGGAGGCCGACGCCGAGGCGTCTGGCGGCACGGCGAAGAAGCCGGCCGCTCCAGCGGAGGCCGAGATCGAAGAAGAAGAAGTGGGGATGGACGACGAGGGCATGGACGACGCCACGTTCATCGAAGAGCAGGAGGAAGAAGACACCGACGTCACCGATATCATCGGCGGCGATCGGGAGAACGAGGAGGAAGGCTGATCCCCTCTTCGGCAGTCTGGAATCAAGGAGCGCAAATCAAAGGGCGCAAATCAAAGTGCGAATGAGAACGTTGAATTGCGCGCGCCCGCCTGTCATTGTGATTTTCGACTTGCGATTTCCGCGCCCGCACGGGCGCACGGGGCCATAGCTCAGTTGGGAGAGCGCTTGAATGGCATTCAAGAGGTCGGGGGTTCGACTCCCCCTGGCTCCACCAAAACCCCTTGTTTTTGAACGAGTTTCTGAGATTCTTCGTTTGTGCCTACAATCCTGACCCCAAACCGGCACTCGCTTGTCAGTAGGGGATTGGGAGCGGCGTCATTGCGCTTGCCCTTCCACGCAATGCGTTTGAATGGGCTAAGGTAATGCGCTGCCGGCGGAGCACCGTGATCGATGAGCGAATCAATCGCAGAACTGTTGGACCAATTGGCCAACGGACGATCACTCGCCGAGGTCTGGGACGCGTCCCGGAAGTTGATGCGGGACAAGGGACGCGGGAAAGCAACTGACGATCCGTTATTGCTCCAAGGCATACGGCGACTTGCCGAATGGTCTACCCAGGGCGACGATCTTCAAAGGCTTGTTGCGATAGACCTACTCGTTCGAATTCCAGCATCAATCCGAAAAATTGCGCGCGCGGTACAGCCCATTCGAAAGGAAGCGCTCCAGCTTCCCATACCGCCCCTCTCAGTCATCGCAGAGAAAAGAGACCTGCCGGCTGGCGCGGAGCCGGCTGAAATCAGGGAGAACGTCGCCACGGCATTAGCCGATGGTAGCGGAGACTGGGTTCTCCCATACGTCGTCCGGGCTCTTGCTGAAGAAGATCGTTCCCAACGATGCCGTGTCGCGCTGGCCAGTCAAATCGCTCAGCGCACTTCTAACGTGGATGACTGGTTTGAGCGGCTCCTCAAAGAGACCGCAATTCAGAACCTGTCAGCCAAGCTCAATGTCGAAGCAGGCGCAATACGGTTGAGGGACATTACCTTCGCATTTGCTGACACCATAAAGAGCCAACGTTATCGATTGGAGGTGTCGGCACGTGCAGGCCGGCTACTATCTGACCTGGCACGAACTCTCGTACCACTTGGCCCAAGGGATGCACTGCCAAAGCGCCTTACCGATGCAGCCGCAGCCGCGGTGACATTGTTGGATGAACTATTGGCATTGCGTCTCACCTTGATGGACGAACCAGAACTCTACGAAGTCCTCGAACCAATTAGACGATGGTGGTCGCAAACACGGTATCCGCCAAAGTTGGCGGAAGCGCTTAACCCGATCATTGATAAAGTTATGGCCGGCATCGTTTTCCGCTCGCGCGGTGGGCAAAGATCGGACAGGTTAATGCAGCGCCTTCGTCAAGCATTAAACGACGACAACGAAACAAAACGAAGATTAGCAGAATTGGCGAAAAACGAGCCCGGTTTGCCTCCAGAGATACAAGATTGGCTTCTAGGGATAGATCGTCGACCTTCGCGCACCGGATCAGAAGGGTCTCGATTGCTAACAGCCGTTGCTGAAGAAAATTTCATCCGCTCCTTAGCACCAGCTTTCCTTCTCGCGCACGAGAGCGTAGGCGCTGCCATTGACAACAAGGACGCTGCTCGCCTCGCAGAAATCATAAGGAGCCTCGGTACACAGTTTGGCCTAGCCGTCATCGGGAAGGTTGGCGATGTAGTCGAATTCTCGCCTGCCGCTCACGAACATGTAGGCGTTACGCCGACCGAGCGCCACGTAACTTTGGTGCAACCGCCAGTGTTGCGTAGACGAGCTGACGGTGGGCACGATATCATTTTGCGGGGGCTAGTGAGGTCAGCGTGAACGTATTACACGCGGGGAGGATACGGCAATGGATAAGGAGTTGCGCGCGTTCTGGTCGAAAGCCTACTCCAACGTTTGAACCGAGATGGAAGTCACTTCCATATACCTGACGGTCGACTTTCCGAAAACGAAGTCGTCGCGCTACGAACGTTAGCAGAAATATCAGCCCCCCAATTACAACAAGACGCTCCTGCTTATATTGCGCCCCCGCTTGACCTGTCGGTGCTGGCACTCCCAGCCCTGCCCGATGAGCGAATAAGGCTGTGCCTGGATTTCGGTACCGCCATGTCGAAAGCATGGGCGAGCGGCTCTCTGTTGGAGAATACCTTTCCGCTTGTTCTTTCTTTGCGGCCAAAGACGCCAAATCAGTTTTGCGGGCCGTCCGAGAGGTCGATATTTCATCGCTGACCTTATTTTCCAACCCTCACTCTGTCCGTGAGCCTGTTGCCGCAGGCGCGACCCGCTTTCGAGATCATGTCGCGGACCAATATTCTTCTACGGCCACCACAAGCGTCTGATGCTTGTCGTGGACGCGGGCGCGGGAACAACTGATTTCGCTTTATTCCAATCGTTCACCGAGCCGACCGGCGGAGAAACATCGTTTGCTCTGATTTCGAACGCTGTTCGAATGTCGCGAATTGCAGGAAACCGGGTGGATGCCGTTTTGCGACCTCTCTTACTTCGGCATGTAACGTTCATCCTGAAAGCGGGAGCCCTTGGAATGAAGAAGATTTCTCAATCATAAAGGCAGATTTGAGCGCCCAAATCAGATTGCTAAAGCAACAGCTTTTCGGTGCTGGCAGCGTCTCGATTTCATTGCGACCAGGCGCTTCTGGCGTGTTGAAATTGGACGAACTCGAGGCGGACCCCACATATCAGGAGCTGGTCGCAATCTTTTGGATCAGCGGAACTTATTGTTCCGCAACGCGATGCCAGAAGGAACTATTGAAGATTTCCGCGCAATGACCGACCGAATTGGCAGAGCCATACCTGTTTTCGTGCTGCTAACGAGGATCGGCGAAACTGCCAATACTTCAGGCGATTGCCAGCGGCATCCTCGACATCGACGGAGCGAGATCTGAATTCAAGCCAATTACCGATACACCACGGTGGATACTTGAATTGCCACGTACGCTATCGGAGTTGACGGCGCGAGAATTTTCTCAATGCGCCGTGGCTATCGGCGGCTCCGCTCCCGAACTGCCGAAGAGCAGAAAGACCTTCTTGTTCCTGTTACCGCACCGCGCGAGGGTGTTCGACGACTTGAGCGATATCAGGTCAAAGGGACTTAATCTGGCCGATGCCGCTGGGCCAAATCTGACGCGATCGGAACGTCCGCGTCCAACCAGGTCGTTAGAAGAAGCGAACGCTCAGTCTGACGACTTGGTTATGCCACAGAGAAACCGGCGGCCATGAGGTCGCCGGTTTTTGTTTCCGGGTAAGCGACACTCCGGCCGTGCTGAAGTAGCGGCGTTTTCTTGCCAACACACGTCGATGAACGCTTCACGATACCGCTGTTGCCGTTCGGCAGCGAAGGCCATATGAGTACCGCAAGTTCAGCACAAGCGAGGCACCTCAGTGGTTAAGGCACGGAAGCCGAAAGGCAACACGCAACATGCATGGCGCGTGATTCGAAGAAGCAATGAAGAGGTCACCGTCACCGCAGAGGGGTTGACCGTAATGGATGGAGAACTGGTGTTCTCCACGAATGGCGTGCCGGTGCGGATTATCGCTGCCGATACCTATACGGACGTGGAGCTCTTGCCGGCCGCTTAGCGGTCTGAGGACGTCATCGAGTTGGCCGGATTTACCTGCGTCATCACACGACAAAAAAATCAGCGCCAACCACCGTTGGCGCTGATTTTCTTTTTTCACACGGCAACAAGCTCGGCCGCTGAATGGCGGCCGGCCGCGCTCAGCGCTGACTTACCGCATCCGGATCGATCAGCGGCGTAATCCGCCGGATCGCGACGCGCCGGTTGGCCCGCTCCGCGCCGCCGGTCGGGACCTTCAGGAATTGCTTGCCGTAACCCTGCGTCGCCAGATTTTCCGCCGGCACGTGGAATTGCTCGGTCAGCGCGACGGCGACCGACTCCGCACGGCGGTCGGACAGTGAGAGGTTGTCGACGTCCGAACCGACCGCGTCGGTGTAGCCTTCGACAAGAAAGACTTCCCGCGGATTGCGCTCGATGGCGCGATTGAGCCCTTCGGCGATCGCCGACAACCGGTCGACCTGATCGGGCGTAAGCTGCCAGGAGCCGGTGTCGAAATTCACTTCCAGATCGAGCCGCGGCATGTACGCGCGCAGCGGCTCGTTGTAGCGCACCTGATCGAGCGTATAGCGCCGATCGATGCGCTCGACCGGCGGTGCGATCAGCACGCCATAGATCGCCCCCTCGTCGGCATTGTCGGCGTCGACGATGTAGCGCTCGCGCGGGATGTGAATGATCGGCGCCGTGAGGGTGAGAAACACGTCCGCCATTCGCGCACCCGCGAAGCCGTTATCGATGATCACGATTTCCCGGCCATTTGGATCCCGGCGCACCCGACGCAGCAGGCGGCCATCGTTGTCGGTGTAGTCGATGATCTGCACGCCATCCGGTCGGATGACGACGCTGACGATCTGATTGCCGCGATGCTCGACCTGCACATTGCGGGCGCCGACCGCGAAACGATCGACCTCGCTGTGCCGAATGAACGTGCGGCCGCCTTCCTGAACGATGGTGCGATCAGGTTCGCGAATGATGACCTGATTGCCGACATGCTCCTCGTGACGTTCCGCGCGCACCGCATTGATGCCGGCAGACGGCGCCTGGCCCTTCGGCGCGAGGAACTGGCCTTTGTTGATCACCTGCGTGGGTGGCGATACCGCCGTCGGATTGCCAGGCGGCGGCGGCGCGCGACGGACAACCGCCGGCGCGGGCTGGCCTGGAGCAGGCTGGCCCGGGGCGGCGCCGGTCTGCTTCGTTGTGGGCGGAGTCCCCGCCGCGGGCTTGCCGCGCTCATGCGGTAATCCAGCCGCAGGCGCCGTTTGAGGGGCCGGGCCGCCCGCCGCCGGGTGTCCACCCGGGACTGGCTTTCCCGGAACTTGTGGCGTCGCTCGCCTTTCTGGAACCGATGGCTCGACCTTGGCGCCCGGATGTTGGATTGCGGGCGGTGGCGTTGTCTGAGCCGGATGCACCGTCGGCGCGGGCTTTTCCATTTTCTGCGGACCGTGCGGCGCGGGAGGCTGAGTCGTCTGGGCCGGGTGCATCTGGGGCGCTGGTTTTTCCACCCTCTCCGGGGCATGCGGTGCTGGCGTGCCACCCGCGGGCGGGCGGACAGCCTGCGGCGCAGGCGCGTGCGGCGCCACAGCCGGCGCGGGCGGCTTCGGCGGTTGTGGCTTCACCGGCGGTTTTTTCTTCTCCTCCGGCTTTCCGGGCGGCGTGGCTTGCGCCAGCACATCGCCATGCGAGTTCTGCGCGTGCACGCTCGGCGTGAGCGTCACGGCCACCACCCCTGACAGGATTGTGCCGGCGAGAAGAAGGGATGGAGAAGGCCTCATGCTTTAGCTCCGCAATGACCGCGCAAAAAGCGCGGAGGTTTCATAATGAAGGAAGACGCAACGGATTGGCGTCGGCGAGTGAGAACAATTACCCGCCAGCCCCAACTTTCCGTCGACTCACGATCTCCCGGCATGTCGTGCCGGCAAAGCGCTTACGAACAAGTTAGGGCTCGTTTATGGCCGAGACGCGTCTGATTCCAAACACAATGATGCTGCGGGACCGGGCATATCGAAATTCGCCCCGTCCATTCTACCTGTCGTTACTATCCTGAACGCCTCTGCGGCTTTTACGCGAGTATCATGCGGCGGCAGCGCGCTGCGCCTGGGCCATGACCCGATGGAATGCAATCATGGGGGCGCGCTCGGAGAACTGCACGATCGGCCAGTTGACCGACTGCGGAACTAAATGAACGATTTTTTCCCGGCCGTATTTCGCCGCGAATTTTTGGGCATATTCCCCCCAGGAGGCATCGTTGCGCCCCCACGACGCATGCAGAATCAGAATGTCCCACGGGACGGCGATGCGAAAGCCGGCCGTAAACGCCCGGTAGCTGAAGTCGAGATCGTAGAAGTGAAATCCATCGAACACCGCCGCATCGAATTCTATTGCCTCGCAGACTTCGCGCTTCGCCGCGATGAACAGGCCGTCAAGCGCCTCGATCGACGAAGTCCGCGGCGGTCCGAAGCAATGGAAGAAAAAACCATTGCCGTCGCCGCCGCTGTGGACGACACAACCATGCACGTTCGGCCAGCCCGCCGCATTCCAGTTTGCACCGATGAGCCGCGATGTTCCGGCGACGCCGACGACGTCATTCGTGCGAAGGTGTGTCATCAGCCGCGCGCGAAAATCCGGCGAAATGATTTCAACATCGTCATGACAGAAAATGACAACGTCGCCGCGGGTCTTCGCAAAACCACGATTGTAACCTTCGCACAGCGAGCGGGCGTCGCTGATCTGAACCATCTCAAATCTGCGGCCCGCAAACAGCGCGCCGAAATGGTCGTGAATGCGCTTGGCCTTCTGCGCATCGATGCTGCAGACCACGACCGAAACGAAACGGTCGTCCTCCGCGTCCGGTGCCGTGACCGGGCCGTCGGCAGGTCCCGCGCATTCAGACAACGCACGCGCGGTTCCGATCAGTTGCCGGTAGAGGTCGGCATTGTCCGGAGCGCGAATAACGGTTCGTCCCAGAACCGCGACGGCCTCATCAAGCCTTTGCAGGCGGGCGAGCGCGGCAGCGTAACCGCAGATGCGATCGACGCGGCCCGGATCTTGCGATGTTGCTGTTTTGAGATGCGCAAGGCCGGCCTCGACACTGCCTGCCTGCACTTCCGCGAGACCGAGCAAATAAAGCGCGCGGGCGTCATCCGGGACCTGCTTGAGCACCGCCCTGCAGCTGCGTTCCGCCTCGGCAAATCGCCCCGACTGGTAATCCATCGTCGCGATCGCGAGAATGTCGTCGCTGCTGAACGCCCGAGTGGAAAACATCGAGATACCTTGGGAGGAAGCGACCGTAGCGAACAGAACGAGCGAGAAAAAGCACGAGAGCCCCTCAGAAGCAAATACAAAGCGCTTTCCGCAACCGCGCTTCCAAACTCTGGCGGAATCCTGCCTTTGATCCAACCGCGAATGCACACCGCGGACAAAATGCGTCAGGGTGTTAACCGGCGGCGGCGTGCTATAGGAATCACAGCGATCGCGGAGGGGAGCTGAGCATGCGCAGAGAGGGACCAAAGGGGATGTGGCATGGCGCGGGCCTCGGCCTTGCGATGACGCTTGCCGCCACGGTCTTGCTCGCCCTGGTGCCGAGCGCATGGGCGCAGGATCGGCAGCAGAATCTCAATCCGGACGATGTGCTGGCACCGTCGCAGATGGCGCAGCCGATGCCGGCACCGGTGTCTGAGCCGGGTGCCACGACCAAGAAGAAGCCACGCGAGAAACGCGCCGCTGCCGCCAAACCCGCTGCCGCCAAGCCGGAGGCCGGCACGCCTGGGCCCAGTTCGGCGCCGGCCCACGCTCCGCGCGCCGGGGGGTTCAAGACCGTGATCGAGTGCAAGGGTGCCTTCGCCAAAAACTCCGGCATGCTGGCACTCGCGGTGGCCTACGATTCGCGCAACATGATCTTCACGCAAGAGAAGGTGCAGGGCACTGACGTCGGCGTCACTGTGGTGTTTCCGAAGGACCCGAAGCGGCGGCTTGAAGTGTGGTGGCGGAATGCGAACCGCACCGGGCTTTATCTGATCGACATCGCCGGCAAATCGACCTGGGTGGCGCCGAAAGGCTTGCGGCTCGGGCTGACGCTCGAGCAGGTCGAAAAGCTCAACCACAAACCATTCAAGCTCAAGGGCTTCGACGCGGACGGCGTCGCCGCGGTGGCGGATTGGGACGGCGGCGAACTCGCCTCATTGCCGGGCGGCTGCAAAGCGAGCGCCAGCGTGCAGGTCAAGGAGAAAAGCGCTGCCGGCGGGTTGCCTGCGAAAGACGAGTATAGTTCCGACGATCCGGCGATGCGTGCCCTCAAGCCAACCGTGAGTGAGATCCTGATTGGCTATTAGGCCGTTTCACTCCCCGGCGAGGGGGCACTGGCCTATTGCCGCGGCGTGACGTCGGGCACGTCCGGAGCGTCAGCCTCGCTGCCGAGTTTGCGCACGTCGCGCGCCATCTCCAGACACGTCAGCAGTTCGGTGTAGCTCGAATCGCCGCCCATCGTCGCCTCATCGACGCAATGCCGGCGATCGCCCGCCGAGAAGGTCGACCATTGCTTGGCGAGCTGGTCGCGGGTTTCGCGCTCGCTGTCGAGACAGTCCTGCTTGGCTTTGGCGACCGTCGTGTCGCGATACGAGGTGCCGCCCTGGATGGCGATGCCGCGGCAGACCGGCTCAACGTTGAAAGTGGGGACACTCTCGGCGACCGGCGTCAGCAAATGCGCACCCAGTGCCAGAACCGATGGCAAAATCATGACCGTGCTCCGCAACAACGCCCGGCCAACTATACCTCATCGGCGCGTGGCGAACAGCTCTTCGCCACGCGCCTGCTGCTGCGCAGCTCAGCGCGGAATCGCCTGGACGGCGATACCGGTGTTGGGATCGATCACCAGGATGCGATCATCCTGATAGACATAGCGGTAAGCCGGAGCGGCGGGAGCAACCGGCACCGCAACGGGCGCCGTCGTCGCCGGAATGAGTGCGGGCCCGGGCGCGGGCACCACCGCGGCGTCGGTATCGTCAGCATCATAGAGCGGCACAGTGTCATACGGCTCGACGGTCGGTGGCGGCGCGGGCGCCACAGCGCCGTAAAGCGGAGGGGTCACGTAAGGCGCGGGCACCAAGGTCGTCGCCACAGTGGTCGTCGTTGTCGTGCTCGCGGGGGCGAGCCGGCCCGTCACGTAGGTGTGCCGCGTGATCACGCGGCGGCGGGCCACAACATGCCGGACCGGATGGGTCGTCGTGGTCGTGGTCACCGTACGCACGGTCCGCATCGGCGGCGGCGCGATAACCGCGGCGTCAGCGGGCGCGACCACGACCGGGGGCGGAGCGACCACGGTTTGCGCCGAGTCGTAGATTGTCTGTGCATGGGCAGCAGGAATCGCCGCCGCAATCGTCAATCCGAGTGCGGTGCAGGGGACATGGCCTCTCATGAAAGACTCCGTCTGTTGTCCGGGACTGCTCGGAACTTGACCGAGCATCCAAACAACGCCGTTTGCCGCACCGCGTTCCTCAGCGCCCTCATGCGAAAGCGCGGCGTGTTCCATCGCCCCAAAGTTGACGCTGTTTGCGCACGTTCCTGAAAACGCGCTGCCAGTTTTCTGAAAAATTTCAGCTTGGGAAACTGCTCAGCTCAAACGGTCCAGGTCCGGTCGATCGGGTAGTTGAAAATCGGCGTGAACGTCACGCCGACCGCCTCCATATCCCTGCGGCCGTCGACGACCATCTCCTTCAGTCGGTCCAACTGCGTCGCATGCTCGTCGGTGTCCCAGACGCTGACTTGCACGATCGAGCCCTTCGGCGAGACGCCCGCATAAAAGTGAAGGAGCCCCGGCAGTCGTCTGAGAGCCGGGATGATGTACTCCGCGGTCTTCTTGCTCGCGGCCTCGACTTCAGCGAACCGGCTCGGGTCGTAGCTGGCGCGCGAGACGCGGACGACGGCGGTTGCCGGTAATGTCTCGGCCATCGTGATTTTTTTGGTCATAGGATGATCCTATCTCTCGGCAATCGCGTTGCGATGGACGTTAAATACCCGCGCCGGCTCCGTAGCGATCGGCAAGCACTGACCGCAGCAGCGCCGCGAGCGGCAGCGTCAACAGCGCCACCGACGCGACCAGCATGAGCGCATGCGTGACGCCGAGCGCGTCGCCGACATGGCCGAACACGACCGGCGCGATCGCGCCCGAACCGATCGTGCCGGTATAGAAAATGCCGAGCGCCCGCGTCCGCCGGTCCGCAGCGACAAGATCGGGAACCGAGCCGTACAGCACCGAGGACGTCCCGTTGAGCGCGACGCCGATCAGCGGCAACACCGGCAGCGCAGCGAACAGTGGCAGCGGCAGCAGCACGAGAATGCCCAACGCGGTCGCGCTTTCGGTCACCCACACGGTCGCAATCGCGCCGATGCGCGCGCCGAGAAAGGTGCATGCAAGCTTTCCGGCAGCGCCGCCGGCGAAGATCAACGTCATCGCCAGACCGACGTCCTGCAGGCTCGCACCCTTGGCCTTGAGCACGAACGGCACGAACAGCAAAAATCCCATGCGCGTGGCGCTGTCGAGAATGCCGATGGCAAGGAGCAGGCTGAAACCGCGCGACTGCCGTGGCGGCCGAACATTGAGCGGTGTCGGCCCCGCGGCGGTGACGACGTCGCGATCGAAGCGCGGCGTGAACAAAAAGATCACAACGGCCATGATCAGGCCGAGACTGCCAAGCGATGCCAGCGCCGGCCGCCATGGCATCACGAGCAGCAGCAATGACAGCGCCGCCGGGATCGTCATCTTGCCGAGATCGCCACAGAAATTATAGGTGCCGAGCGCGTTCGAGGGAGCGCGGCCCGGCGAAGGCGCGGGCGACCAGCGCCGACGCGATTGGATGCTGGGTGCTGGAACCGGCGCCGCCGATCACCAGCGCACAGAGCAGCATGACGAAGCCGGTGCTCGCGCCGGCAAGACAATAGCCGAGCCCGGCGAGCGCCGTGCCGAGCGCCAGCACCGTGGCGGCGCCGAACCGTTCCGACAAAAACCCCGCCGGAATTTGCAGGCTCGCCATGGCGCCGACGAACATGCTGCGCAGCAGGCCGAGCGCCGCATAGCTCAGCCCGAATTCCGCCTGCCACAGCGGCAACATGATGTAGATGAGATCGGTGTAGCCGTCGTGCAGCGCATGCGCGCCGGCGGCGATCGAAGCGGCGCGCCGCTCGTCGCGTGAAAATTTTCCGGCACGCGCCGCAATTTTGTCCCAAATGAGCCGGTGCATAGGCCGCGCTGGGGTGTCGTTTTCCGGGTGTCGCTTTCTGCTGTCAGTTAAAGCGCGGATGCCGACCGGTCAATTGCAGCGGCGGAATACCATGCGGCCGTGATTGACCGTGGCAGGCAGCGCGTGCAGTCTGCCGCGCGCGGGAATCAGGCGCATAATTTGTTGCTGGGGAGATCGAATCATGTTCGGCATCGGCGACCTGTTCCAGTGGGAGCGATTTGTCACTCCCACCGTCATCAAGGTGTTCTACTGGCTCGCCGTGGTCATATCCGTGCTGGTCGGCGTGGTTGGCGCGGTCAGTTCGCTCGAAGTCATGGCCTACAATCCGTTCGTCGGCATGATTTTTCTGATCACGAGCCTGCTCGGCATCTGCATGGGCATCGTCCTGTCGCGCATCGTCGCCGAATTCGTGCTGATCGTGTTCCGCATCAACGAGCACCTGGGCGCAATCCGCAACCAAGGGGCGGGTCTCGGCATTCAGGGACCGGGTTTCGGCGAGCAATAGATCAGAGCATTTTCCGGAAAAGTGGCCGCCGGTTTTCCGGAGAAACTGCGACTTGCTACGTTGCAAACCGGAAATGCATGACGTCGCCGTCCTGCACGACGTAGTCCTTTCCTTCGAGCCGCAGCTTGCCGTTATCGCGTGCGCCGGCCTCGCCGCCACATGCAACATAATCGTCGTAGGCGATGGTCTCGGCGCGGATGAAGCCGCGTTCGAAATCGCTGTGAATGACGCCCGCGGCCTGCGGCGCCTTGCTGCCGCGCGTCACCGTCCAGGCCCGTGACTCCTTCGGCCCTGCAGTGAAGAACGTGACGAGGTTGAGGAGCCCGTAGCCGGCCCGAATGAGACGGTCGAGGCCGGCCTCCTTGAGGCTCAGCGTCTCCAGATATTCGGCGCGCTCGTCGCGGCCAAGGAGCGCGATTTCGGCCTCGATCTTCGCCGAGATCGACCACCGCAGCGGCGCCTTCGGCCGCGGCCCTCTGCTCGACCTTGCGCGAATAGTCGTTGCCGGACCCGGCGGCGCCCTCATCGACATTGCAGACGTAGAGTACGGGCAGCGAGGTGATCAGCCCGAGCATGTGAAACGTCCGCTCCTCTTCCGGCTTGCGCTCCGCGAGTTGCGCCGGCTTGCCGTCGCGCAACAGCGCCAACGCGCGATTGACGAGGTCGAGCGTCTCCTTGGCTTCCTTGTCGCCGCCCTTGGCCTTCTTGCCCAGCGTGTCGACGCGCCGCTCAAGGCTGTCGAGATCGGCCAGCATCAACTCGGTCTCGACCGTCTCGATATCGGCGATCGGATCGATGCGGCCCTCGACGTGAGTCACTTCGCCGTCGTCGAAGCAGCGCACGACGTGGGCGATGGCGTCGACTTCGCGAATGTTGGCCAGAAACTGATTGCCCAGCCCCTCGCCTTTCGAGGCGCCACGCACCAGGCCCGCGATGTCGACGAAATTCAGCCGCGTCGGCACGATCTCGGCCGACTTGGCGAGCGTCGCGAGCGTTTGCAGGCGTTCATCCGGCACCGCCACCTCGCCGACATTCGGCTCGATGGTACAGAACGGATAATTCGCCGCCTGCGCCGCCGCGGTTTCGGTCAGCGCGTTGAACAGCGTCGACTTGCCGACATTCGGCAGCCCGACGATTCCACATTTGAAGCCCATGGTTGCTCAGTTTTGTTATTAGATTTTGCTGTCACTATTTTTTGGTCTTGCCGCCGTCGGCATCGCCGTCGTTTTTGCCATCGCCAAAACCCTTCGCCACCATGGCGAGATGCACCCTGTTCTGGAAGCTCGCATCCTCGCCGCGGACCAGGATGTCGACATCGTCTGAGAGAATGCCGATCAGCGCCTCCAGCCAGTCACGCTCGCTCTTGGCGAAATCGTTGAGCACATAGGCGTGGACCAGATCCTTGTTACCCGGATGACCGACACCGATGCGCACGCGCCGATAGTCGTTGCCGATGTGCTCGGTGATCGAGCGTAGGCCGTTGTGGCCGGCAATGCCGCCGCCGACCTTCACCCTTACTTTGCCGGGCGGCAGGTCGATCTCATCATGGAACACTGTCACGTCGCCCGGCGCGAGCTTGTAGAAATGCGCCGCCTCCGCGACCGCGCGTCCGGATTCATTCATGAACGTGCCGGGTAAGAGCAGCAGCGTGCGCACGCCGCCGATCGGCCCCTCGCACGCCACGCCCTGAAAACGCCGGCGCCACGGCCCGATGCCGTGGCGCTTGGCGATGGCGTCCAGAGCCATGAAACCGACGTTGTGCCGGTTTCCGGCATACTTGGCCCCTGGATTGCCCAAACCCACCAGGAGCAGCATCGGCGTGGTCCCGCGAGCAGAAGCCTCACTTCTTCTCGGCACCGCCCGCGGCCGAAGCGGCCGCGCCAGGCGCGGCGCCAGGCGCCGCCGCAGGTGCGGCACCACCCTCGGCCGGCGCTGCAGCGGCAGCAGCTGCTGCGGCCGCGGCTGCGGCCGCGGCGTCCGCCGCCGCCTTTATTTCTTCGGCGTAGCCCGACGGCGGAACGACGGTTACGAGCGTAAGGTCGCGGCCGGACACGACGCGCACGCCCTCGGGCAGCGTGATGTCGCTCAGGTGCTTGGAATAATTGATTTCAAGACCGCTGACATCGACATCAATGGAGTTTGGAATGGCGTCGGCGCGGCACCGCACCTCGACCGTGTGGGTGACGATGCTGACGGTGCCGCCGCGTTTGACGCCCGGCGACTGGTCGGCGTTCCTCACATGCACCGGAATGTTGACCCGAATGGTAGCGCCCTCGCCGAGCCGCATGAAGTCGACATGCAGCGGCAGGTCGCGAATGGCATCGAGCTGGAAGTCGCGCGGAATGACACGGTGCTTCACGCCGTCGACTTCGACTTCGTGGACCGTGGTGAGGAAATGCCCGGCGTAGATGCGCTGGCGCAACTCGTCGTACTCGAGCGAGATCGGCAGCGGCGGTTTGCCGTCGCCGTAGATGATGCCGGGGACCCGGCCGGCGCGACGTTCAGCCCGGGCGGCCCCCTTGCCGGCCCGCGGCCGCGCGACGGCCTTGATGTTGTTAACGGTGGCCATGGTGCGATCCTGTCTTTAACCCTGTGAAATGAAAGGAAAACCGCGGTCAGCCTCCAGGGGTGGAGCCGCAGTTGCGGCGCTTATAGCGGCGAAGACGTTGAAAAACAAGGAACGGCCGCCGGCCAAGGCGGCGTCGGGGGTGCGCCCGTCTAGGCGCCGGACGGCGAAGCACCCTTGGCAAGCGTAGCTTCAAGCGCAGCGACCCGGGCCTTCAACGCCTCATTCTCCTCCCGCGCGATCCGGGCCATGTCCTTGACGGCCTCGAAATCCTCGCGGCGGACGACATCGAGCTCGCGCAGGACCCGCTCGGCCTGGGTCCGAAACAGCGTTTCGAACTCGCGCCGCACGCCCTGCGCAGCGCCCGCCGCGTCGTTCATCACCCGCGCCATTTCATCGAAGAACCGGTTCGTCGTCTGCACCATGGCTGCCTCCGAAACTTTCTCCGCGAACCTGGGCCCCGCTTGCTATGCCCGCAGACAATGGCAATGGTGCGCCGCGGCCGCAAGGGGCGGCGCCGCACCCGCAAGGAAGTCCATCTGATGCTCGTCCTGCCGCTCCTGCCCTACCCCGCCATCAATCCGATCCTGGTTCACATTGGCCCGTTAGCGGTGCGCTGGTATGCGCTCGCCTATATCGTCGGCATTCTGGCCGGCTGGATCTATGCGCGGGCCATCATCTCGTCGCCGCGGCTGTGGAATGGTGCCCCCCCGCTGACGGTGACCGATTTCGACGATTTCGTCATCTGGATCACGCTCGGCATCATTCTCGGCGGCCGCATCGGTTATGTGCTGTTCTACAATCTACCGCTGTTCGCCGAGCACCCGCTGCAGATTTTCCAGCTCTGGAACGGCGGCATGTCGTTTCACGGCGGATTTCTCGGCTGCACCATCGCGATCGTCGCGTTCGCGTTGAAGCGCAAAATCCCGGTCTTCACACTGGGCGATCTGACGACCGCCGTCACCCCGATCGGGCTGTGCCTCGGCCGCCTCGCCAATTTCATCAACGGCGAATTGTGGGGCCGACCGACCGACGTGCCATGGGCCATGATCTTTCCCACCGGCGGCCCTATTCCGCGTCATCCCAGCCAGCTTTATGAAGCGGCGCTCGAAGGCATTGTGCTCTTTATCGTGCTCAACATTCTGGTCCGTCTCGGCGCGCTCAAGCGGCCCGGCGTCATTACCGGCAGCTTCGCGATCGGCTACAGCCTGGCGCGTGTTACCTGCGAGTTTTTCCGCGAGCCCGATCCGCAGCTCGGCTTTCTCTGGGGCGGATTGACCATGGGAATGTTGCTCTGCATCCCATTGATGCTGGCGGGAATCGCCATACTTGCTTATGCGTTGAGGACCCAACCCAAGCCGATCGATAAGCCGTCCGATGGCTGACGAAGCTTCCCCGCTCGAACGTGAAATCCGCCAGCTCATCGCCGTCGCGGGGCCGCTTCCAGTCGCCGAATACATGCGGCTGTGCCTGACCCACCCGCAGCATGGCTATTACGTCGGCCGCGATCCGCTGGGCAGCGGCGGTGATTTCGTCACCGCCCCGGAAATCAGCCAGATGTTCGGTGAACTGATTGGCGTCTGGCTCGCCGCAGTCTGGCAGCAACTCGGCGCGCAGACCGGCATCCGCCTGGTCGAATTGGGGCCGGGGCGCGGCACGCTACTGCTCGACGCGCTGCGCGCGGCCAAAACCGTACCGGGCTTTCTGTCGGCGATCGCGCTGCATCTCGTTGAAATCAGCCCGGCGCTGCGCCAGGTGCAGGAACGCCGGCTCGAACCGCTCGGCCTGCCGATTTTCTGGCACACGGCGCTCGAGGATGTCCCCGAGGGTCCATGCCTGATCGTCGCCAACGAATTCATCGACGCGTTGCCGGTGCATCAGGCGGTCAAGCAGGAAGACGGCTGGCATGAGCGCGTCGTCGAAATTGGTGCGGACGGTAATCTCGCGATTGGGATCGCGCGCAGCCCGCTTGCGCATTTCGACGGCACGCTGCCCCGTGGGATCAGACTTTCTCCGCCCGGCTCGATCTACGAATGGCGCAGCGACAACATTGCGCTCGAGATCGGCCGGCGCGTACGCAGCGACGGCGCCGCGCTGATCGTCGATTACGGCCACGCCTGGTACGGCTTGGGCGAGACTCTTCAGGCCGTCTCCAAACATGCCTACAGCGATCCGCTGCGCAATGCCGGGGAGGTCGATCTGACCGCTCACGTCGATTTCGAAGCGCTTGGCCAGCGCGCCGAAAGCATCGGCGGCCGCGTCCATGGACCGCTCGCACAGCGCGACTGGCTGCGCCGCCTTGGCATCGATCAGCGCGCGGCGATGCTCAAGACGCACGCGCCTTACGGCAAAGCGCTTGAGATCGACCAAGCACTGTCACGGCTGACCGCCGGCGGCGCCAAGGGCATGGGCGAATTGTGCAAGGTCATCGCCGTGTCCGATCCGCGGCTTGATCAATTGCCGGGCTTCGAAACGTCATGATGGTCAAGGCGGCAACGCTGTCACTCCCCGGCATCAGCCACGCCTTTTTCACCCGCGAAGGCGGCGTGTCCGACGGATTTTACGCAAGCCTCAATGGCGGCACCGGGTCCGACGACGCCCCCGCCCATGTCGCCGAAAACCGGGCGCGGATGGCGGCAGCCGTAGGCGTCGAGCCGCAGCGGTTTCTCACCGCCTATCAGATTCACTCGCCGCAGGTCGTGGTTGCCGAGTTGCCGTGGCCCGGCGATGCCCGTCCCCGTGCCGATGGCATCGTCACCCGCATGCCGGGGCTCGCCATCGGAGTGAGCACGGCCGATTGCGGCCCGGTACTGCTCGCCGATCCGCAGGCACGGGTGATCGGGGCTGCCCATGCCGGCTGGCGAGGCGCGCTATTTGGCGTTGTTGACGCTACGGTCGCCGCGATGGAGCGCCTCAGCGCCACCCGCGAACACATTCGCGCTGCCTTGGGACCGATGATCCGCCAGCCCAGCTATGAGGTCGGCACCGATCTGCTCGACCGCTTTGCCGCCGAAGACCCGCAAAGCGATGCCTTCTTCGCCCCGGCCCAGCGCCCGGGCCACGCGATGTTTGACCTCGGCGGCTATGTGGCCGCGCGGTTGCGGCGGGCGGGCGTCACGCAGATCGAGGATATCGGGTTCTGCACCTATGCAGACCCCGGGCGGTTCTACAGCTACCGGCGCGCCACACACCGCGCCGAGGCCGACTACGGCCGCCACATCAACGCCATCGCGCTCGCCGCCGACTAAGATTTACAGGGAATCTACACCGCCGCCGTAAGACGCCGGTCGCCAACGCGCGCCTGGTAAGAAACCGCTGGTATTGCTGCGGAAAAGGCCCGGGACAAACCTCTGAATCGGGTTGCCAGCCCTGGGCGCGGCTTGTATCAGGTCCGCGGGAATGCGTGCGCGCAGGAGAGCGGAATGGCGAGCAATAACGGAGCGATGAAGCTCGTCGCCGGCAACTCCAACCCCGTGCTGGCGGGATCAATCGGCCAGTACCTCGGCATCCCGCTGACCAAGGCTGTGGTGCGCCGCTTCGCCGATATGGAAGTCTTTGTCGAGATTCAGGAAAACGTCCGCGGCGCCGACGTCTTCGTCATTCAGTCCACGTCCTATCCGGCCAACGACCACCTGATGGAATTGCTCATCATTACCGATGCGCTGCGGCGCGCCTCGGCGCGGCGCATCACGGCGGTGATCCCCTATTACGGCTACGCCCGGCAGGATCGCAAAGTCGGGCCGCGCACGCCGATTTCCGCCAAGCTCGTTGCCAACCTGATCGCGCACGCCGGCGCCGACCGTGTGCTGACGCTCGACCTTCACGCCGGACAGATCCAGGGCTTTTTCGATATTCCGACCGATAATCTGTTCGCCTCGCCGGTGATGACGCGCGACATCCGCGAGCGTTTCGAACTCGGCAAGGTGATTGTCGTGTCGCCCGACGTCGGCGGCGTGGTGCGCGCGCGCGGCCTTGCCAAGCGCATCGATGCGCCGCTCGCCATCATCGACAAGCGGCGGGAGCGGCCGGGCGAGTCGGAAGTCGCCAACGTCATCGGCAAGGTCGACGGCGGCATCTGCATCCTGGTCGACGATATCGTCAACTCCGGCGGCACGCTGATCAACGCCGCGGAGGCTTTGCTCGAGAAGGGCGCCGACTCCGTCTACGCCTACATCACCCATGGCGTGTTGTCGGGCAACGCGGTCGGCCGCGTCGGCAAGTCTCATCTCAAAGAGCTGGTGATCACTGACTCGATTCAGCCGACCCCGGCGGTCACCGAGTCAAAAAACATCCGCGTCTTGTCGATCGCCAGCCTGATCGGCGAAGCGATCAGCCGGACCGCCGCCGAAGAGTCGGTCTCGAGCCTGTTCGACTAAAGCCGAGACCGGTCTTTCCTCGACCCCGGGCCCCCTGAGTCAACCTGTCGCAGGGGCGGGCTGTGGACGGCGATTCTTTTTACCATTGTGCCCGGACCCCAAATCACATCATGAGTGCGTTTAGCGGTTGTGATTAAGGCGCTTACGCGGCGTTCGCGCCACGAATCGGGCCGAGTCTGGCCGTTGTGGCGGCCGATTCGCTATCTTCAGTCAAGCTGCGTGCGGCAGTCGTCCCTGCGTCAAAGCGCGGCCGCGTACCGCGCTGCGAAAAGGGACTCTCGGCGAGGACAAGTGGCGTGCGCCTATCCACTCAACGCACCGCCCTGGGGGCTATCGCATGTCCATTATGGAATTCGTCCGCGAAGAAAAAGTCGGCACTCTGGATGTCGTCGAGCGAATGGCGGCGTCCAACAACTGGCCGTTCGAGCGCGCGGGCGAGGACGAGATAGCGCTGCACGTCACCGGCCGCTGGACCAATTATCAGATCTCATTCACATGGATGGGCGACATCGAAGCGCTGCATCTCGCCTGCGCCTTCGATATGAAAGTTCCCGACCAGCGCCTTACCGAGGTGCAGGCCCTCGTTGCGCTGATCAACGAGCAATTATGGATCGGACATTTCGACGTGTGGATGCAGAACGGCGTCGTCATGTTCCGCCACGCGCTCGTCCTCGCCGGCGGCGTCATCGCCTCAGACCGGCAATGCGAGGCGCTGTTCGGCAGCGCCCTCGATTCCTGCGAGCGCTACTTCCCGGCCTTTCAGTTCGTGATCTGGGCCGGCAAGTCGGCGCGCGAGGCCATGGACTCCGCGATGTTCGAAACGGCCGGTGAGGCGTAGCGGCAATCGTATTAGCCGCAACGCCGAAAATGGCGATATAATCTCGCCATGAAGCGCGCCAAGAAACGGCTCGGCAAGCGAGCCAACGCCGCCGACAAGCCTCTGCGGAAATTTTCCGGACGCCTTGTGCTGCTGGGCGCAGGCAAAATGGGCTCGGCCATGCTTGACGGCTGGCTGGCGCGCGGCCTCGATCCGCGCAAGCTCACGGTGATCGAGCCACAGCCGGGCAACAGCATTAGGGCGCTGGCGCGCCGCGGTGTCGCCCTCAATCCATCCGGCAAACCTTCGCCCGCCAGCGCGGTTGTCATCGCCGTCAAGCCGCAGAGCGCGCCGGAAGCGATGGCGTCGCTTGAGCCCTTCGTCGGCAAAGGGACGCTGGCGGTTTCGATAATGGCCGGACGCCCGCTGCGCTTCCTCGAACAGGCGCTGCCACAAGGCACAGCCATCGTGCGGGCCATGCCCAACACGCCGGCCGCGATCGGCCGCGGCATCACCGTCGCCTGCCCGAACGCGAAGGTCACGCCGCGCCAGCGCAAGCTCGCCTCCGACCTGTTGGCCGCCATCGGCAAGGTCGAGTGGGTGAGCGATGAAGCCTTGATGGACGCGGTCACCGCCGTGTCCGGCTCAGGACCCGCCTACGTGTTCCTGCTCGCCGAAGCGATGACGCAGGCCGGCATCGCCGCCGGCCTGCCCAGAGACCTCGCGATGACGCTTGCGCGCGAAACCGTCGCCGGTTCCGGCGAACTCCTCAATCAGTCGCCGCTCGATGCCGCAACCTTGCGGCAGAACGTCACTTCGCCCGGCGGCACGACCGCCGCCGCGCTCGCGTTGCTGACGGGGGATCGCGGTTTGGCGCAGCTCATGGAGCAGGCAATCGCCGCCGCAACCGCGCGCTCGCGTGAGCTGGCCGGCTGATTTCTCGCCCGATCTTCGGGTTGCCGCGGCACTTTGGGACGTCTTGGGACGCCTTGGAACCGGCACATCAGGGTCCTACATTGAATCAAGCTTCGGGCGCCGTTCGCCGGCGCGCCGGTTCACAGGAGTTCGGTCATGGCCCGCAAACCCAGCCGCCCAGCCCGCCGCGTTCATCCAACCCCGAAGGCCGCACCGCCGCAGGCCGGTCATCCTGCGGGCACAGATCGCGAAAAAATCATCGCGGCCTTTCTGACACTGCTCGCCGAAACGTCGATCGAGCGGATCAGCCTGGCCGATATTGCGAGCGGCGCCGGCGTGACGCTCGCACAGATGCGGGGCGAGTTCGGCTCGCCGCTGGCGATCCTCGCCGCCTATCTCAAGGACATCGACCGCGCCGTTCTGGCCGAGGATTTCAGCGACATGGAGGAAGAGCCGCCACGCGAGCGGCTGTTCGACGTGCTGATGCGGCGGCTGGAAAAGCTGGCGCCGCACCGGCAGGCGGTGCGCTCGCTGATGCGCTCGGTCCGCGGCAACGCGCCGCTCGCCTTGGCGCTCAACCGGCTCGCCGTGCGCTCGCAGCAATGGATGCTGGCGGCAGCGGGAATCAGCGCCCCCGGGCCGCGCGGCGCTTTGCGCGCGCAAGGCCTCGCGATGCTTTTCAGTTCGGTGTTGCGCACCTGGGTGCGCGATGACGATCCAGGGCTTGCCCGCACCATGGCGGCGCTCGATCGCGCGCTCGCCCGCGGCCAGCGCTTTGCCGGGTTCCTCGACGATCTGTTTTTCATTCCGTCGCGGCTGTGCCGGTTGCGGCCGCGCCGCCGCCGCGATGACGATGAGGAGGAAGCGGTTGCGGCATGATTGCCGCCAACACGGGTTAATTTCGCGGTGCGGCGCGGCGCTTTTTGACTTAACGCAATGCCGCGCTCAACTGATTAGAATAGCTATAAAAATGCGATTTTTTCTTTGCGCGCCCGGAGTACGGGCGGTAGAGATAGTTACAGATTGAACCAATATCCGGCCGGGCCTTTCCACGATGATTGTGTGCTCCTGCAACGTGCTCTCCGACCACGACGTCAGAGCCACGCTCGCAACGTCGGAAGGCGCACCGCGCACGACCTGTCAGGTTTATCATTGCCTCGGTTGCAGCGCACAATGCGGACGTTGCGCGCGCACGATCCGCCGAATCATGGATGAGGCGATTGCCGGCGCCGGCTCGGCGCAGCCGCCACGGTAGTCCAGGCCATTCGTAGGCCTTGCCCACAATATTGTGCTTTGCGGCAACAGGCGGGTGGCCTTCCGGCCGTCACAGGTTATAATTATTCTAATTAGTACCCCGGTTCGGGATCGTTTGCGGGGGCGGCATCGCGGCAAGGAGCACAGCCATGAAAGGCGACCCCGGAGTCATCGATTTTCTCAACAAGGGGCTTCGCCACGAGCTGACGGCCATCAATCAGTACTGGCTGCACTACCGGCTGCTCGACAATTGGGGCTACAAGGCGCTCGCCAAGCAGTGGCGCAAGGAATCCATCGAAGAGATGGAACATGCCGACAAACTGGTCGAGCGCATCATCTTCCTTGACGGCTTTCCCAACATGCAGGTGCTCGATCCGCTGCACATCGGCCAGAATGTCAAGGAAGTGCTCGATTCCGATCTTGGTGCGGAAATGTCGGCGCGGGCGCTTTACCAGGAGGCCGCCACCCATTGCCATGGCGTGCGCGATTACGTCAGCCGCGACCTGTTCGAAAAGCTGATGCACGACGAGGAAGAGCACATCGATTATCTCGAGACCCAACTCGACCTGGTCGCCAAGCTCGGGCTGGAGCTCTACGCCCAGCACCATATCGGCGAAGCCGACGACAAGGACTGAACGGCGCGCGCCGGTTTGTTTGGTGCGTTTATTTGCTGCCTCTCGGTTGCCCCAATCGCAAATGATTTGTTAACGCGCCGGCGCCGAGTGCGCGCGACTCGTTTGTTTGGAACTTGGAACCGCGTGACAAAAACACCACACTAATCCGCGGTTACACGATCGATTAGGGTTAAACGTTAAGGTTAAGCGGCGGTTAGGAAATAACTGCGATCTTCGTCCCCGGATTCCAATGGCCGGCGCTCCTGCATGGCCATGTCGAGGAAAGGACGAAGAGATGGTTAGCGTAAAATCCCTCATCGGCGCCGGTGCAGCGGCTCTCATATCAAGTGCGGCCTTTGCGGCCGACCTCGGCGCCCCTCCGCCTGTGATGCAATATCAGCCCCCGGCCCAGGTCTCCGAGCAAAGCGGTTGGTATCTGCGCGGCGACGTCGGCGCCGGCGCGCAGAATTTCTCGACCTTCGACCTTGAACCCGCGGCGAACGTGCCCACCAGCTGGATCGTCAATCAGAAGGACATCCAGAGCGCCACAATCATCGGCGGCGGCGTGGGCTACGAGCTCAACAGCTGGCTGCGCTTCGATGTGACCGGTGAATATCGCACGGCGGCCGCGTTCAAGGCGCTGGGCAGCTACAATCAGGGCACCTGCACGGTGATCGGCGTCACCGGCACCTGCTTCGACAACTACAGCGGCAACTTCTCCGCGGCCGTGTTCATGGCCAACGCCTACATCGACCTCGGCACCTGGTGGTGTCTCACCCCGTATGTCGGCGGCGGCGTCGGCATGGCTTACGATCGCATCACCGGCGTCCAGGACATCGGCCCGCTGCCTCCCGGCACGGTGGGCTTCGGCTACACCACGAGCGATTCAGCCAACTGGAACCTCGCCTGGAACCTTCAGGCCGGTCTCACCTACAATGTCTCCGACAATCTCAAGATCGACTTCAACTATCGCTACCTGAACATGGGCTCGCCTGCGTCGGCCGACATCTTCTGCCAGAACACCGGCACGACGACCCCGTGCAACAACTTCAACCTGAAGGACATGACCTCGAACGACTTCCGGATCGGCGTGCGCTACATGCTGAACCCGACGCCGGCCCCGGTCGTGATGCCTCTGGCTACACGCGGCTGACGAACACTTCTCACATCAAACGACGGCAAACGGCGCGGGCAACCGCGCCGTTTTTGTTTGGCAATTCGCGCGCCGCGGCGGGCTCGCACAGACCGCGGGCTAACCCTCCATTAAGGTTAATGGGTGATGATTTCTCCGGTCAGCCGCAGCGGCGGCAGTGGCATGAAAGGCCGGCAGATGCGTTGGGTAGTTGGTGCTTTGTTCGTTCTTGGCTTTGCCCCGAGCGCGTTGGCAGCGGACCTCGACATCCTGCGCGGCGCCGAACCGGTCGGGCCGCCCACTTACACCAACTGGACCGGCTTTTATGTTGGTGGACAAGGCACCTATGCGAGCGGCGGAGGCAACTTCGCGCAGGCAACCGGGCCGCTGATCTCCTACCTGCTCCGCAACACCACGGTCGAACAGAACTTCAACATCTCCGCATGGCAAGTGCTCGGCAAGTCGGACGACACCACCACCGGGTTCGGCGGATTTGTCGGCTACAATACCCAATGGACCAACCTCATTCTGGGCGTTGAGGCGAACTACACCCACGCCCAGTGGTTTGGCTCGTCAAGCGACACGCTGGCGCGGCGCATGGATTCCGGCGGTACCACATACAACGTCTCAGTGACCGGAACATCGTCGATAAAGCTGCAGGACTACGGCTCGCTGCGGGCTCGCGCCGGCTACATCATGGGCAATTTCCTGCCCTACGGTTTTGTCGGCTTCGCCATCGGCCGCGCCGACATCACGAAAACCGCGACCGTGTCGGACTTCGAGTACAGCGACAGCACCGGCAATTTGATCGGCTGCCTGGGGGGCTCGCTGCCCAGCTGCGCGTTGACCGACTCCGACAATCGTACCAACCAGTTCATCTACGGCTACTCGGCCGGGCTTGGAATGGATTGGGCGCTGACGCAGAACATCTTCCTCCGCGGCGAGTACGAGTACGTCCAGTTTGTCAATCTTGGCGGCCTCGATCTGTATCTCAACAATGTCCGCCTCGGTGCTGGATTGAAATTCTGACGGCTCGCGGCGCGGCAACGAATTATCGCGCCGTTCAATCATCCCAGTCCGTAGATCTACGCTGCGTCATCATCTGACTTGACGTCAGCCGCATCCTTCCTTATTTGCGACGGCGGGACACCCCTCCCCACCGAGGGGCGCCTATCTGGAAGGATAGACCATGACGAATGTCACGCCCTCGATGCGGCCACGCGTGCCGCATTTTTCGTCCGGCCCTTGCGCCAAACGGCCCGGCTGGACCGCACAAGCCCTCAACGACGCCGTCCTCGGACGCTCTCACCGGTCAAAAGCCGGCAAGGCAAAGCTCAAGCGCGCCATCGATCTGACGCGCGAAGTGCTCCAGGTACCCGCGCAGTATCGTATCGGCATCGTGCCGGCATCCGATACCGGCGCCGTCGAAATGGCGCTGTGGTCACTGCTCGGGCCCCGTCCGGTGACGATGCTGGCCTGGGAATCGTTCGGCGAAGGCTGGGTCAGCGATATCGCCAAGGAGCTGAAGCTGAAGGACGCGACCGTCCGGCGATCCGGCTACGGCGAGCTTCCCGATCTGTCCGGCATCGATCCAGCGCACGACATCATCTTCACTTGGAACGGCACGACCTCGGGCGTGCGCGTGCCGAATGCTGACTGGATCGCCGCCGACCGCACCGGACTTGCCATCTGCGATGCCACCTCGGCGGCATTTGCGCAGAAGCTGGATTGGGCGAAGCTCGATGTCGTCACCTTCTCCTGGCAGAAGGCGCTCGGCGGCGAAGCCGGCCACGGCATGCTGATTCTGTCGCCGCGCGCGGTCGAACGGCTGGAATCCTATACGCCGCCATGGCCGATCCCGAAGATCTTCCGCATGACCAAAGGCGGCAAGCTGATCGAGGGAATCTTCGCCGGCGAGACCATCAACACACCGTCGATGCTGTGCGTCGAGGATTACCTCGATGCACTCGAGTGGGCGAAGGCTGCCGGCGGGCTGACCGGGCTTGGCGCCCGCGCCGACGCCAATGCGGGCGCAATCGCCGACTGGGTCGCACGTACGCCGTGGATCGATTTTCTCGCCAGCAAGCCGGCGCTGCGCTCGAATACGTCGGTTTGCCTGAAGGTGGTCGATCCGGCGGTGACACGGCTTTCCGCCGACGCCCAGGCGGCGTTCGTCAAAGGCATCGCGGCGGCGCTGGAGAAAGAAGGCGTCGCCTACGATATCGACGCCTATCGCGACGCGCCGCCCGGCCTGCGCGTCTGGTGCGGCTCGACCGTCGAGAAGAGCGACGTCGAAGCGCTCACGCTTTGGCTCGACTGGGCCTACGCCAACGCCAAGGACGCGCTCGCGAAAGCAGCGTGATCTCTGCCCCCCTCCCCTTGGGGAGAGGTTTCACACCGTCAACGCCATCATTGGGATTCAAGCCATGGCTCCGCGCGTTCTCATCTCCGATGCGCTTTCACCCGCAGCCGTTCAGATCTTCAAGGATCGAGGCGTCGAGGTCGATTTTCAGCCCAACCTCGGCAAGGACAAGGACAAGCTCGCAGCCGCGATCGACAGCTTCGATGGGCTCGCCATCCGTTCCGCCACCAAGGTCACCGCCAAGCTTCTGGAACAGGCCAAGGGCCTCAAGGTGATCGGCCGCGCCGGTATCGGCGTGGATAACGTCGACATCCCGGCGGCGACCGCGCGCGGTATCATCGTCATGAACACGCCGTTCGGTAATTCGATCACCACCGCCGAACACGCCATCACGCTAATGCTGTCGCTGGCCCGGCAAATTCCCGAGGCCGATACCTCGACGCGGGCCGGCAAATGGGAAAAGAACAAGTTTCTCGGCGTCGAAATTTTCAGCAAGACGCTCGGCATCATCGGCTGCGGCAACATCGGTTCGATTGTCGCCGACCGCGCCATCGGCCTGAAGATGAAGGTGATCGCCTACGATCCGTTCCTGTCGGCCGAGCGGGCGCTCGATCTCGGCGTCGAGAAAGTGGAACTCGACGAGCTGTGGCAGCGCGCCGATTTCATCACCCTGCACACGCCGCTGACCGATCGCACCCGCAACATCATCAACGCCGACACGCTCAAGCTCGCCAAAAAGGGCGTGCGGCTGATCAACTGCGCGCGCGGCGAACTGGTCGACGAATTAGCTCTTGTCGCTGCGCTTAAATCCGGCCACGTCGCCGGCGCCGCGGTCGACGTGTTTCCCGAGGAGCCCCCGCCGGCGGACAGTCCGCTGTTCGGACTGCCGAACGTGGTGTGCACACCGCATCTCGGCGCCTCCACCGTGGAGGCGCAGGAGAACGTGGCGCTGCAGGTCGCCGAACAGATGTCGGAATATCTGCTCCGCGGCGCCATTTCCAATGCCGTGAATTTCCCCTCGATCAGCGCCGAGGAAGCGCCGAAACTGAAACCCTTCGTGGCGCTGGCCGAAAAGCTCGGCTCGTTTGCCGGCCAGCTGACCGAGACCGGCCTGCAGCGCGTGCAGATCACCTACGAAGGCGTCGTCGCGCAGATGAATACACGGGCGCTGACGTCGGCGGCGCTGGCCGGGCTGTTGCGCCCGATGCTGCAGAACATCAACGTCGTCTCGGCGGCGATCGTCGCCAAGGAGCGCGGCATCGTGGTTGACGAAACGCGGCGCGAGGCCGCGGGCGACTACGACAGCCTGATCACCGTGACGGTCACGACCGACCGGCAGTCGCGGCATGTGTCCGGCACGGTGTTCGCCGACGGCCGCCCGCGCATCGTCAATATCAAGGGCATTCGCATGGACGCCGAATTCGGTCCGTCGATGATCTATATCACCAATCTCGACAAGCCGGGTTTCATCGGCAAATTCTCGTCGACGCTCGGCGACGCCGGCATCAACATCGCCACCTTCCACGTCGGCCGCGAGGCCGCCGGTGGCAGCGCCATTGCGCTGATCGAGATCGATGGCGAATTGCCGCCCGATGTGCTCGCCAAGGTCAGCGCACTGCCGCAGGTGCAGCAGGCCAAGGCGCTGCATTTCTAGAGCTATTTCCGCGTCGCCACAGTGATGCCGGTGAACACCAGCCCGTAGCCAACGGCGTGGTAGAGCTGGAACTGTTCGCCGAGCAGCACGATCGCCATCACCGAGCCGAACACCGGAACGAGATGGATGAACGGCGCTGCGCGGTTGGCGCCAATCAGCTCGATGCCGCGATTGAGAAACAGATAGCCGAGCAGCGACGGAAAAATGCACACGAAGGCGAAACTCACAAAGCTTTCGGCGTCAAGCGTCACGGTGCGGCCGCTGGCGAGCTCCCAGACCATGGCGGGAATCAGAAACAACGCGCCGCCGCCCATGCCGACGACCAGAAACGAGAACGGGTGGATCGCCGGCCGCTTGCGCAGATACGCGGCATAGAAGCCATAGACCACGAGCGCCACAAGGAAACTGACATCGCCGCGGTTGAAGGCGACCGCGCGCAGCACCGCAAGGCTGCCGTGACAGACGATCACCGTCACCCCGGTCAGCGACACGCAGATGCCAAGGGCTTGGCGTAGCGTCAGCCGCTCGCCGAACAGCGCGAAGGTCCACATCGCAACAAACAGCGGCGCGACCGACTGCAACAGCAGGCCGTTGATCGCCGTGGTGTATTGCAGGCCGTAATAGGCAAGCGTGTTGTAGATCGCGAAGCCGGTGAACGCGAGCAGCGCCATCACCCCGGCATGGTTGCGGATCAGGGGCCAGTCGCGCGCCAGATGCCGTATCGCAAACGGCAGCAGGATCAGGGTGGCGCCGCTCCAGCGGATAAATGCCAGCGTCATCGGCGGCACATGGCCGACGATGAAGCGGCCCAGGATGGTATTGCCGGCCCAGAACAGCGACGTCAGCGCCAACAGCAGGTATGGCTGGTCGAACAGCCAGAAGCCGCTGCGGCGTGTGCCGCGCTCTTGTGCCAATGCCATGATGCAGTTTTCCCGGCCGCACCGAATTGCCGGATGGGAGGTAGCGCGCTTGCCGGCGCGGGACCAGCCCCAGTTGCATGACAGGGCTTGTGCGGGACCTGCGACAATCGGCCCGGCAAGATGGGCGATGCCCGGTGCGATTGCCGCCGAATTTTTGCGAAGCGGCCCGATCTCGCCCAAATTTGCCTTGAAACCAATGATTTGCAGTATAGTGGGTCGCGCGGGCGGCCGACTTAAGCTTGCTTCGGGGGGCGGCATCTATTATCGGGGGCTGGCGGGGCGATCAGCGGCTGCCGGCATCCGATACAAGCAAACGCGACGCGTAGCGGTTTCGAATTCCGCATCGTCCTTGGCGTGAACCGTGGTGCGGATTTCTGAACCAAAGCCACACTGGATCAATGAGTTGCTAGCGTTCTTCCATTTCGAAATTCGCCACCGAGCCTACCGCGCGACCAGGCGAATTTCGGAACCGGGACACTAGCCGAGGCGGTCGGGGACTAACCCTCATGGCGAATGTTGTCGTGGTCGGCTCGCAGTGGGGCGACGAGGGCAAAGGCAAGATCGTCGACTGGCTCTCGGAGCAGGCCGATATCGTCGTCCGCTTCCAGGGCGGCCATAACGCCGGCCATACGCTGGTCATCAATGGCGTCACCTACAAGCTGTCGCTGTTGCCCTCGGGCGTGGTGCGGCCTGGGAAACTTTCGGTCATCGGCAACGGCGTGGTGCTCGATCCACAGGCGCTGCTCAACGAAATCGCCACGTTGAAGAAACAGGGCGTCGCCGTCAGTCCCGACAATCTGCGCATTGCCGAGAACGCGACGCTGATCCTGCCGCTGCACCGCGAGCTTGACGCCATCCGCGAAGAATCCGCGAACGTGTCGCTGCGCATCGGCACGACGCGGCGCGGCATTGGACCGGCCTACGAGGACAAAGTCGGCCGCCGCGCGATCCGGCTGATGGACCTCGCCGACGGCGCGACGCTGGAGCGCAAGATCGAACGGCTGCTGACCCATCACAATGCACTGCGTAAGGGTCTTGGAATTGATCCGATCGACCCCGGGCAGGTGCGCAAGGAACTCGATGCCGTCGCGCCCGCCGTGCTTCCGTTCATGGATTTAGTCTGGTCGTTGCTTGATCAGCATCGCCGCGACGGCAAGCGGATATTGTTCGAAGGCGCACAGGGTGCGCTGCTTGATGTCGACCACGGCACCTATCCGTTCGTCACGTCGTCAAACACTGTGGCGGCGCAGGCCGCGACCGGATCGGGGCTCGGCCCCGGCGCGATCGATTACGTGCTCGGCATCTGCAAGGCTTACACCACGCGCGTCGGCGAGGGACCGTTTCCGACCGAGCAGAAGAACGAGGTCGGGCGCACACTGGGCGAGCGAGGCCGCGAATTCGGCGTCGTCACCGGCCGGCCGCGGCGCTGCGGCTGGTTTGACGCCGTGCTGGTGCGGCAGACCGTGCGCACCAGCGGCATCCATGGCCTGGCGCTCACCAAACTCGACATTCTCGACGGTTTCGATGAGATCAAGGTCTGCGTCGGCTATCGCCTCGACGGCCGTGAGATTGACTATCTGCCGGCCGGCGAACACGTCCAGGCCCGGGTGGAACCGATTTACGAGACGATCGACGGCTGGCGCGAGCAAACGGCGGGCGCCCGATCCTGGGCGCAATTGCCCGCGCAGGCCATCAAATACGTGCGCCGCATCGAGGAATTGGTCGGCTGCTCGGCGGCTGTTCTGTCGACCAGTCCGGAGCGCGAGGATACAATCCTGATGCACAACCCGTTCGAAGGCTGATGGATGAAATCGACCGGAGTTGAGTGTAAACTGACCGAATGACCGACTATCACCCGCTGATTGCGCGAGCCGTGGACGGCCTTGCCAAGAATACTGGCGAGGCACGCCGCGCCCTGTACGAACGGGCGCGGTCCGCCCTGGTCGCGCAACTGCGTTCGGTCGAACCGGCGCTGTCTGAATCCGACATCACCAAGGAGCGCCTCGCGCTCGAAGAAGCGATCCGCAAAGTGGAGAGCGAAGCGGCGCGCAAAGCGCTGGCCGAGCCGCGCCCACAGCCCCGCAGCACCGAGCCGCGCGTCGAGATGCGGCCGACGCCGCGTGCGCCGCTCTCCGAGACCAGACCAAGGCCGGCCCCCGATCCAGAACCGCGGCGCGATCGCATTAATTCCACCGCGGCTGACATGCCGCCCGCCGCGCAAGCAGATCCCGCTCCCCCGTTTCCGCCCCAGCCTCCCGCCGATGAACCGATGCGCGAGGTGGCGAACGGCGACGCTGCGGCCAAACCGAGTGCGCGCAGCCGCCTCCTCGGCGCCCGCACCACATCGCTGTCGCAGGGCGCGGCCAGGGGCTTCCGCAACGTCGTGAAGGAGGCGGACGGGCTGGGCGCCGCAACCGCCAAGGCGGCGCAGACAGCGCGCGACACCCGTGACTTCTACGTTCCCTTATCCCGACAGCGGCCGCAGCCGGAGCCTGATTATTCCGAGCCGCCCGCCGTGCAGGAGCGATACGAACCTCGATACAACGACGAACCATTGGAACCTGCGGAGCACGACGAGCTTCCGCTGCACAGCCTTGAACCAGCCTACGATGAGGTTCCGGAAGAACCGCCGATGCCGCGATCGGTGCGGCAACAGCCCCAGCACGAATACGACAGCGATGAAGCTGCGTACGAGCCTCGCCCGCCGCGCTCCTATGGGGGGCTGATCAAGGGCCTGGTGATTTTGTTGATCGTGCTCGGTGTCGTCGGCGCCGGATGGGAGTTCCGGCCGCAACTCGTAGGACTATATTACGCCCTAAAGCCATCCAAGCCGGCGCCGTCGCCGCAAACTTCACAGACGCCCACACCGACGCAAAAATTCACCGGCCGAGTTCCCGAAGAACAGCTCCCCGGACAAGCGCCGACTACCGGCGGCAGCACGCAGCAGGGCCCTGCCGTCGCGCAGCGCGCCGTGCTCTACGAAGCTGACTTAAACGACCCGCAAGGCAAGCGCTTTGCGGGCTCGGTGGTTTGGCGCACCGAGACGGTGTCGCCCGGACCGGGTCTCGCGCCGGAACTCGTGGTCCGCGCCGATATCGCCATTCCTGAGCGGCACATGAATGTCACCTGGTCGCTCCGGCGCAACACCGATAAGGCGCTGCCGGCCAGTCACACGATCGAAGTCATGTTCAATCTGCCGCCGGACTTTCCTGGTGGCGGCATCGCCAACGTGCCAGGCATCCTGATGAAGGATTCCGAGGAAGTTCGTGGCATGCCGCTGGCCGGACTGGCGGTGAAGGTGACGAACGGCTTCTTCCTGATCGGGCTGAACGCGGCCGACGACGACATGCAGCGCAATATGCAACTGCTTAAGGAACGGGCCTGGTTCGACGTGCTGATCGTCTACAACAACAACAGCCGCGCCATTCTGACGATGGAGAAAGGTCCCCCTGGAGAACGCGCCTTCGCCGAAGCGTTCAAGGCCTGGGGACAGTAAGGCCGCAGGGGGATCGGGTGGAACGACGCCGCACGGAGTCACGCGAGACGATGGATTCGTCTGAGACGAGTGCGTTCATCGCTTCGGCGCTGCGCACGCTCGATGCCGAACGCGAGGGCATAGCCGCTCTGGCGGCCGCGATGTGCAATTCGCTCGGCAGCGCGTTTGTCGCCGCCGTCGAGAAGATCCGCACCGCGCGCGGCCGGGTGATCGTCACCGGCATGGGCAAATCCGGCCACATCGCCCGCAAGGTTGCGGCCACTCTTGCTTCGACCGGAACGCCAGCGTTTTTCGTCCACGCCGCCGACGCCAGCCATGGCGACCTCGGCATGATCACGTCCGACGACGTCATGCTGGCGCTGTCGTGGTCCGGCGAGACCGAGGAACTGAAAGACCTGATCAACTATTCGCGGCGCTTCCGCATCGTGCTGATTGCGGTGACGGTCAACACCGAGAGCACGCTCGGCAAGGCCGCCGATATCGTGCTGTCGTTGCCGGCGGCGCGCGAAGCTTGTCCGCACAACCTCGCACCGACCACCTCATCGCTGATGCAGCTCGCGCTCGGCGATGCACTTGCCATCGCGCTCCTCGAAAGCCGCGGCTTCACCGCGCTCGATTTCGGTGTCTTCCATCCGCGCGGCCAGCTCGGCGCCGCGCTGAAATTCGTCCGCGACGTGATGCATACGGGCACCGCCGTGCCGCTGATCAAGCGCGGCACCTTGATGGCCGGCGCGATCGTCGAAATGTCGGCAAAGAGTTTCGGCTGCGTCGCCGTGGTCGATCGCGATGGCAAGCTCGCCGGCGTCATCACCGACGGCGATCTGCGCCGCCACATGGGCGCCGGACTGTTGCAGGCGACAGTCGATGAGGTCATGACGGCTTCGCCGAAGACCGTGCGGCCCGATCAATTGGCCGGCGAGGCGTTGCAGATCTTGAATTCTTCAAAGATCACCGCGCTCATCGTCGTCGAGGCGGCGCGCCCGGTCGGCATCGTCCATCTGCACGATCTGTTGCGCGCGGGCGTGGCGTAACCGGGATTGCTGCTGCAATAGCTTTTCCGGGAAATTGGCCGCCGGTTTTTCGAAGAAAACCCGTCCAATCGATACAGCCACCGCACCTAATACAAGCCGCCCTGTCCGACATTCTGTTCCGGCGCGCCTGACGCTGGTGGGGCGCCGGTGGGATTTTGCGCAGGGGAGGTTGCGGCGGTGCCGGCAGACACCGGCTGCCCGCTCACCCCGGGCTGCCGCGAAACGAATTGTGGCGTGACGCCGCCCGGCTGGTTCTGCGCGGCCGCGGCCGCGGCATTTGCGCCATCTTGCTGCTGACCATGGGCGATGAACGCCCGATAGCCGGGACTGCCCGGTCGTGGTGGCACGTCACTGGGCTCACCGCCGGCAAAATGCGGCCAGCTGTCGGCGACAAAGTTGGAAGTACCGCACCCGCTCAGCGCCAGGCCGAGGCCGCACGCCAGCAACACCGCGACCAGCCGCTGTACCATCATCTTGGTCATCGGGTCGTACGCTCGACCGTTCGAATCGCTGCAGGATTTCAGGTTTTGGCTCACAAATCCGGCCGCCAGATGCCCAGCATTTCGTGGCGGCACTGTGATGCGCGATCACGGTAGCGAACTCTACGCGGCTCGTCTCAACGATTGCCTAACCGGTTTCAGGCTGCCTGCCGCACCGCGAGGGCGAGATCCACGGCAGTGACCACTTGCACCGGCGAAAGCTCATCGAGGCATTGGCTGTGGCTGTCGAGCCGGCGCTCGCAGCCCTCCAGCTGGCACGGCAGGCACGGCAGCGGGTTCTGCACCAGCCAGACATTGCCGCGCTGCTGGATCGTTCCGGCAGCGTCCCATTGCCGATCAAGGCCTCCCGCCGGCCACGGCCCCCAGATACGCGGGTCTGTCGGGCCATAGAGCGCCACAACCGGCGTTCCGGTGGCCGCCGCGAGATGCGTAACCGCGGTATCCGGACCGATATAGACGCGCGCTCCGCGGATCAGCGCCGAGAGTTCCGGCCACGACAGCTTACCGTCAAGACGCGTGACACCGCCGTCGCGCCATACGTCGTCAAGGTAGTCGCGATCGGCTGGGGATCCGATGACGGCCGCCGCCATTTCTCGTTGATGCAACGCACCGGCGAGCTGGCGCCAGCCGTCAGACGTCCATTGTTTGTATCGGTATTTCGGTGCCGCATGCACGACGGCGTAAGACTGCGTCGGAAACAACCCGCTGCGCACGCTGCCCTGCGGATACACCACCTCGGTGCAGGCAGGTATTCCGAGCTGTGCGGTTATCCGCAGCAGATCGGCGATGCGGTGCTGGCGCTTATCACTCGTGTAGGACCGGCTCAGCGCCAATCGCTTGAGCGTCGCCGATAGCCGGTTGGCTTCGAGTGGCCCCGCGGATTGGCGCCCGCCGAGCCAAGCGAAAAAGGTCGGCCGATCGCCGGTCTGCGTCGTCAAGGCGAGATCGTAGCTCCGGCAGAGCCGGCGCAGCAGTGCGAAGGCTTCGCGCGGAGTTTGCCGTTCCGGCATCGTCAGGACGCAGGCAAGATCGGGATTTCCAGATAGAATTCCCTCGGTACCGGCAAACACCAGCGCGTCGATCGCGGCGTCCGGATAGGCCCGCTTGATGCTGCGAATAAGCGGCGTAGTCAGCAGCACGTCGCCGAGCCGCCGCAGCGCAACGACAAGGATGCGGGATTCAGGCGGTAGCCGGATCGGATTCATGATGCTCCGCCCGCGCGGCCATCCTCAAATCGCGCTCCCGCAGCGCCATGCCGCCGGCCACGCCGACGCCGAAAATGTACAGCCAGGCTTGCGTGAAATCGAACAAATGCGAATTGAAGAGTGACGACACGACGTTTTGTACGACGATGACGGTGCCTATCCAGGCGGTAAGGCCAAGGCCGCGAAACAGCATCAGATGCGCCGCCCACATGGCGAGCAGCGCGACGATGCCGACCAGACCGAGCTGAATACCGATCGCCAGAATCTGGTCGTGCGGATTGACAGATGCGATACCCGCAGCGCCGCTCTTGCCGGTTGCGGCCTTGCGGAACTGCCCGGCGATCGACCCTGTACCGTGGCCGATAATCGGAGCGCTAGCAACAAACGACAGCGACTCCTTGATAAACTGCAGATGCAGGCTCGTCGAGTTCAGCGCATCGCTTTTTTCGAAGGCGTGCATCTCTTCGAAGGAGGTTCTCAACCGATTGTTCAGATACGGCGACTCGACTGCCACGGCGCCGCCAAGAACGCCGGCGAGCAATGCGGCACCGACCAAGCCTTTCCAGCGAAATTCGCGCCAGCCGAGCCACAGCGTCAGCACCGGCGCCACCAGCAGCGCCGTCCGCCCGGTCGCCACAAAGACAATGTTGCCAACAAACAGGATCGCCAACGCGACATAGGCGACGACAGAACGCCAGCGGCCGACACGGCCGTCGTCAATCGCAAACCACAGCAGCGCGAAAGCGCAGATCAAAAAATCGCCGCTTTGCAGGATGTAATCCTTGACGGGGACGCCATACCCGCTGCTGCGCCAATGCAGGCCCGGAAACAGCACCAGCAGAAAAGAGAGCAGCAGAACAGCCGTGACAGATGCAAAAAAACCGATCAGCACGCGCATGCCGTGCTCGGAACGACGGAACTGCGCCAGCAGGAGCGGAATGACCAGAAAGCGATGGTACGAGGTGTAGCCGCCGAGCCGTTCGCCCCAGCTGACGTCGGCCCAGAACAGGCCAAAGGTGGCAAGCGCCCACAGCAGGACCGGCAGTCCGCCAGCGGCACTCAAAAGCTCGCGCTTGATCGCGGCCAGATCGAGCGACGGCAGCACGGCGAACAGCCAGAGCACGATCAGTATCCCCGTGGCCGAGGTCGACCAGGGCAGCGAAACGGCAACGCCGACCGCAAGCCAGTCGGCAATCGGTTCAAGCGCTCGCCCGTCGAGCGCTCGGTGGCGGAGATTGGTCGTTGCTGTCATGCGGGATTGAAACCGTGGCGGCCGTATGCGGCCGAATTATAGTCGTCAATTATAGCAGACCCTAGGCAGAATTAACATGCCGGAGCGATTTCGCGCGAATTGCCGTTTGACGCCGCCCGCTTGACAAACTACCTGTCATTCACGATAGGGCGCGGCAGAAGCCCGCAGGCGAAGGTACAAGGAGGCCATGTTTGAGTCGGTCAAAACTACGCCGGCCTACAGGCTATATCGCCAGAGCCTGATCTACGACTCCGTGCGCAAGCACGGCAAAGTGCTCAAGCGTGCTATCAAGCTGCCGCGTTACCTCGGGAACGAATATCAATGTCCGGTATGCGGGATAGGGCTGCGCGCCTTCCGGCCGATGTGGAAGTCGTATTGGCGTGACGTCGAAATCTATCGGCCGATCCATGCGGCGCAGTCGATGGAGACGCTCAACCTTGAGGCGTTCACCTGCCCGCGCTGTGACGCCTTCGACCGTGACCGCCTGACTGCGATCTATCTTGAGGAAGCGTTTCGGAATTTCGATCGCAATCGCACTTATCGCCTGCTCGAATTTGCTCCGGGCGACGCCCTGTACAAAAAGCTGAAAAGCTTTCCTTTCATCGCCTATCGCAGCGCCGACTTGTCGCGCAAGACCGTTGACGAACGCGTCGACATGACCGGCATGACCGCCTATGCCGATAGCTCTCTCGATATCGTTTTATGCTCTCATATCCTCGAGCACATCCCTGACGATCGCAAAGCGATGCGTGAATTGCGCCGCGTGCTCAAACCGGACGGGTTCGCGATTCTACTGGTCCCGCTCGTGGTCGGTCTCGACGAGACGCATGAAGATCCCAGCATGACTACACCTGAACTGTGCCGCAAGTATTTCGGCGCAGGCGATCACGTCCGCCAATACGGCAAGCGGGATTTTATCGAGCGGCTGGAAGCGGCCGGGCTGCGTGTCGAACAACTCGGCATCGAGCATTTCGGCGCGGAAGACATTTCGCCGCGCCGGCATCGCAAAAAACTCGGTGCTCTATGTGGCGCTGCCGCTCAAATCGAAGTGAGGGCTCCGGCGACCCTACAAAAGGCGCTGCTACCCCGGGCCGGTTGCCACCCATGTTATTGGTCAGTATTATAAGCTGAATTTGAATTATACGTTGAATTTGAAAGCTCGCTAGTTGGCCTCCGTCCCGGCAGCCACGACAGCCGGACGATTACGTTGCGGACGAGAACCCGAACTGCGGATCCTCCAGAAGATCGTGCCGGCCGGTCGCGCTGCAATCGATGTCGGCGCCAACCGCGGCTATTACAGTTATGCGCTGTCCAGGATCGCGACCCGGGTCGAGGCATTTGAGCCGTATCCGGTCACAGCGCGGTTCGCGCGACGGAAGCTCGGCGCAAACGTGCGGCTCCACGAAATCGCGCTTTCAAACTCTTCAGGCCCGAGCCTGCTCCGCATTCCACAATGCAAGGGTGACGTCGACATTCACTACAGTGCGACGCTCAAGGAAGTTCGCGCCAGGAAATACGTCGGAATCGCCGTGCCGGTACTGACCATCGATCAGTTCAAGTTCGACGATATCGGTTTTATCAAGGTCGATGCTGAAGGCTCCGGTATGGAAGTCGTCGAAGACGCCCGAGAGACGATCGGGCGTTGCCGGCCGAACCTGTTGCTCGAGTTTCTGCCGCTTTATGATAATCCCCTCTCCTGCATCGAACACATCGAAACGACCATGGGTTACGCAGGCCGCATCATGGTTGGCGATCGATTGCTGGACGCACGGCGAGCGCTGGCGGAATTCTCGTCTTCTATTCGCACATTCAATGTGGTGTTCACGCCATCTACGGACGGAGCATCGCGATAAGGCGGGTCCGCCGGGAGACCCTACTCCTCAGCCATTGCCGAAAGCCCTTGCATCGCCCGAACGCGATTTCCCGCCAATACCTCGTCAAGACGGCGCTGGTTATCGCGCAAACCCGAACGATCGGATTCGGGATGCCAGAGGTGGAGAACGCCTGTCGCAAATCGCCCGTCCTTACGTCTGATCCCGGCGTGGAACAGCCGCACGACGAGATCGGAATCTTCCAGGCCCCAGCCGGCGTAACGTATGTCGAATCCGTCGACCCGATCGAGGTCGGTGCGCGCAACCGCCAAATTGCAGGTCTTTGCTCCCTCCCAGGCGTGACGATGGAGCTTGCGCAGCGGCCCGAGTGGCAGGCGAATTGCCGGTAGCAGCCGATTGACACCGCCGCGCATCCACTCCCGCGTGAGCCGGGCGAAATCCCAGGCTTCCGCCGGAACACCGCCCGCGAGCACAGTCTCGGTTAGTTCCCGAGACAACAAAATCCGATTGCCGGCGATAAACCATCCCGGACTGGCGAGGCGGCGATGCAGTCTCGACGAAGTCTGCACGCGCCAGACAATCGCCGTCGAGAAAGATGCAGTATCGGCCGGAGCTGGCAGCAATCGCTCGATTGCGAATCTCGCCCCCTCGAAAGCCCTTATGCTCCTGCCGAACGTGCTTGACCGCCATCAATGGCCGCAACGCCCATTCGTGGATCACCTGCGCCGTCCGCTGGTCCGATCCATCGTCCGCGACGACGACTTCGAAGTTGCGGTCTGTCTGATGTGCGAGCGCCCGCAGCGATGCGTTGAGTGCGTCGGGCCGATTGAAGGTCGTCAGGATGACAGAGATAAGTTCTGCGGCCATTATTACGCCCATCAGACCGGCGGCAAATTAATTACGACGCCGCCGTTTTGCCGCCCGGCACAACCGGCGCCGCCATGCGGCGCACGATGTTGGTGGTCGAATGTCCGGGCACCAGATCGACCAGCACGACCTGCCCGCCTCGCGGCTTCGACCACGTCGTGGCCGACGACTTCCTCGCGCTTGTAGTCGGCGCCTTTGATCAGGACGGTCGGCCGGATGCGTTTGATCAATTCCAATGGCGTGTCCTGCTCAAACACGACAACGAGGTCGACCGCTTCCAGAGCGGCAAGCACGTCGGCGCGGCTCTCGGCCGGATTGATCGGCCGGCCATTGCCCTTCAGACGGCGGGTCGACGCGTCGCTGTTTAGTCCGACGATCAACACATCACATGCGGCGCGCGCTTCCGCCATCAGCCTGACATGGCCGCGATGCAACAGGTCGAAGCATCCATTGGTGAAGCCGATGCGAAGCCCGCTGCGCCGCCAATCCGCAAGGCGCTCATCGAGGACCGACCAGTCGAACACGATCTTGTCCTCGGGCGCGAGCGAGGCCGCCGGCAGGACGCGGTGGCGCAGTTCGGCGAGGGTGACGGTGGCGGTGCCGCGCTTGCCGACGACGACCGCAGCCGCTGCGTTCGCCGCACGCATCGCCGGCTCGAACGGCGTTTTCGCCGCCAGCAACACCGTCATCACTGCGGCGACGGTGTCGCCGGCACCCGATACGTCGCGCACCTTGACCGGATAGGCCGGAATATGAACCGGGTTTTCGCCGGCTGCCTGCAAGGTCATGCCCTGTTCGCTGCGCGTGACGAGCACGGCTTCGCAACCGATCGATTGCACCAGTTCGGTAGCGGCGGCGGCGATCTCGTCCTCGCTGCCGACCGGACGATGCACCGCGGCGGCAAGTTCCTTGGCGTTCGGCGTGATCAGCGTCGCGCCGCGATAGACGCTGTAGTCGTGGCCCTTCGGATCGACCACGACTGGCACGCCGCGCCGGCGCGCACCGTCGATCACGGCGCGGATGACGCGGGGCGTGAGCACACCCTTGGCATAATCGGACAACACTACGGCGCCGATTTGAGGCAACGCCGCTTCGGCATAGGCGATGAGCGCGGCTTCGCTCTGCGGCGTAATCGGACCGGTCGTTTCCCAGTCGGCCCGCATCAGGTGCGCCGAGTGATGTTCGGAGACGTAGCGCACCTTGCGCGTTGTCTGCCGCGCCGGGTCGACCGCGAGGTCGGGGACGACGTTGCCGTCGAGCTTGGCCAGCGCGTTGGTCAGCGCCAAGCCGGCGTCATCATTGCCGATCAGCGCAACAAAAATGCAGCGCGCGCCGAGCGCGGCGATATTGCGCGCCACGTTGCCGGCGCCCCCGATTTCAGTCGCGGTATGCCGGACCGCGAGCACCGGCGTCGGCGCCTCGGGCGAGACGCGCGTCACGTCGCCATAGACGAAGTCATCGAGCATGACGTCGCCGACGCAGAGCACGGTTTGCTGCGCGATGGCTTTGAGCGTTTCCTCGAAGTCGAACATCCCTTGAGCCCTGTTCCCGCCCGAGGCCGCTCAGCGGTATCGGTCGGCGCGATCGAGATACTGCGTCACGTAGCGCCGCACCGTGTCTTCGAGCGGCGCGAATGCGGCACTATAACCGGCACGCCGCAGATTAGCGGTCTCAGCTTGTGTAAAATACTGGTAGCTGTCGCGAATCGAGGACGGCATCTCGATATACTCGATTGCCGGTTCGCGGCCGAGCGCCGCGAACATTGCGGTAATCAGGTCGCGAAAGCTGCGCGCCACGCCGGTGCCGACATTGAACAGGCCCGAGACCGCCGGCGTGGCGAGCAGCCACCGCGTCACGGCCACTGCGTCATCGACGCTGATGAAGTCGCGCTTCTGCTCGCCGTCGCCGATGCCGGGACGATAGGACTTGAACAGCCGGACCGGCTTACCGCCCTTGGCGTCGTCAAAGCGCTTGGCGACGAGACTCATCATCTCGCCCTTGTGGTATTCGTTGGGGCCGAACACGTTGAAAAACTTGAGCCCGGCCCATTGCGGCGGCAGTTTCTCGCCGCGGGCCGCGCGCTCCACCACGGCGAGATCGAACAGGTGCTTGCTCCAACCGTACAGGTTCATCGGCTTGAGGCGCTTGAGCGCGGCGGGCGCAAAGTCGTCGGAGAAGCCCTGGCTGCCGTCGCCATAGGTTGCGGCCGATGAGGCATAGATGAATGGCGTGCGCGTTTCGGTGCACCAGTCCAGAAGGCGCAGCGAGAGACGGAAATTGGATTCGATGAGGGCGTCGCCGTCGGTCGCCGTCGTTGACGAAATGGCGCCGAGGTGCATCACGGCGTCGAGTTTGCGGCCGTCAAGCCAGCGCATGAGATCGATCGGCGGCACGAAGTCGGCGAGCTGTCGGTTGCCCAAGTTGCGCCACTTGCCGTCGTCGCCGAGACTGTCGTTGACGGCAATGTCGCTCCGCCCCGCTTCGTTGAGGCTTGCTACGAGATTGGACCCGATGAACCCGGCCCCGCCGGTTACCAATAACATCGACGCCGTCGACCGGTTGAAACTGCCTCGGCTTCACGCCGACGCCGCTCTTTGCCGGACTCTGCGGCGGGGAGCAACACCTGGACAGGTCGGGCCGCAGCGGCTATCGCACGTTACATCGAGAGATGAAATGAACATAAATTCATGCCATAGTTATGAATTACGATTCGCATAATTCTGACCGGCGCGATGAGGACGCGGCCGCAGAGGCCCCCATTCTTATCGTTCCGTACATGTGGATCGGCGACTTCGTGCGCTGCCACACGGTGGTGAAGCTGCTGAATGGGCGGTTTCCCAATCGGCCGGTCGACATGCTCGCCACAACGCTTTGCGCCCCACTGACCGATTACATGCCTGGGGTCCGCCGAGCCGTCGTCGTCGACCTGCCGCGCAAGCGGCTTGCTTTCGGCCAACACCGCGCGCTGGCCATCCGGCTGAAAAGGGAGGGCTATGGCACCGCCCTGATCATGCCAAAGACCTGGAAATCGGGCCTCGCTCCGTTCCTGGCGGGCATTCGCGAGCGTATCGGCCTGTTTGGCGAGGCGCGGGTCGGGATTCTCAGCGATGTCCGTTTCGGCCGCGGCCGATTGCCTCGCATGGTCGACGAGTGCGCATCGTTGGCATTGCCTGCGGGGGTCGCGATACCGGCCGAATGGCCGAAGCCTGAACTCAGGGTTCCGGCGGCGGAGATTGCTGCTTGGCGAAATGCGCGTGGCGTCGCGGCATCCGGGCGGCCGATGGTGGCGCTCGCTCCGGGCGCGGTTGGTCCAGCCAAGCGCTGGCCGGCCGCGGCTTACGCCACTCTGGCGCGGCGGCTTCTGGCCGAGGGGCTGTCCGTCTGCGTCGTGGGCGGCCCGGCAGAAAAGCCGCTGGCGCAGACCATTGTGGCAGGCACCGAGGCGCGCGACCTGACCGGCACCGATCTGCGGGAGGCGATCCTGGCGCTCGCCGCGGCTGCAGCGGCCGTCTCCAACGATTCCGGTCTCGTCCATGTCGCTGCGGCGCTTGGCACGCCCACCATCGGCATTTTCGGGCCGACCAGCCCGTGGCATTGGGCGCCGCTCAATCCGCTGGCGGCGACCATCCAGGCGAATATCGAACTGGCCTGCCGGCCCTGCCACAAGCCGGTCTGTCGCCTCGGTCATCACCGTTGCATGACCGAGATCGGCGTCGATGAGGTGTTTGCGGCGACGCGCCAGGCGCTGGCAGCGGTCGCTGCGGTCCCCTGAGGCGGAAATCCGGATATAACGCGGCATTCATCAAATCGGTGTAGGGCCAAATCCAAACTACAGGTCGACCGCAATGACGATCCTGGTCACCGGCGGCGCCGGTTACATCGGCAGTCACATGGTCTACGCGCTGCGCGACGCCGGCGAGCGCGTGATCGTGCTCGACAATCTGTCCACGGGCTTCGATTGGGCCGTCGCACCCGGCACCCCGCTTGTGGTCGGCGAGACCGGCGATCAGCCGCTGGTCACCACCATCATCCGTGAGCAGCAGGTCGAAGCGATCATTCATTTCGCCGCGTCAATCGTCGTTCCGGACTCGGTGCGCGATCCGCTTGGCTACTACCGCAACAACACCGTCAACTCGCGCGCCTTGATCGAGTGTGCGGTGAAATGCGGCGTGCGCAATTTTATTTTTTCCTCGACCGCCGCGGTCTACGGCAATCCAACCGATATTCCGGTGCGCGAGGAAACGCCGACCGTGCCGATCTCGCCCTACGGCTGGTCGAAGCTTATGACCGAGATCATGCTGCGCGACGCCAGCGCAGCGCACGGTCTGAAACACGTCATTCTGCGCTATTTCAATGTCGCCGGCGCCGATCCGCAAGGCCGGACCGGCCAATCGACGGCGGGCGCCACGCATCTGATCAAAGTCGCCGTCGAAGCTGCGCTGGGCTTGCGTCCCAAGATCGACGTTTTCGGCACGGACTATCCCACGCCCGATGGAACCGGCATTCGCGATTACATTCATGTCAGCGATCTCGTGCTCGCGCATCGCGATGCATTGCGCAATCTGCGAGACGACGGCTCGTCAGCGACATTTAACTGCGGCTACGGCCATGGCTTCTCGGTCCGTGAAGTAATCGACGCGGTCAAACACGCGTCCGGCGTCGATTTCAATGTCGAGACGGCACCTCGCCGCGCCGGCGACCCGGCGCAGATCGTCGCCGACTCGGCGCGCATTCGCAAAGCGCTGCAATGGCACCCGCGCTTCGACGATCTGGCGAAGATCGTCGGCGATGCGCTTGCGTGGGAGCGCCGCCTGATGGAACGGCGCGGCGCGGAAGCGAGCCCGCGCGCGCAAATGGCACGCGCTTAAGCACAGTTTTGCCCGCGATAACGCCCAATTCGGCGGTTCCGCCACGCGTCATTTTGCTTGAACATTCCGCCACTTCCGGGCAAGGAAGACGTTGATTGCCGGTCCCGCCGACGATGACCGGAAGCGGGGCAAAATGGATCGCGCATGAGATCTTTTCCGGCTGAATCCTCCGACAAATATCCGACCTTGCCGCTGTTGCGGCGGCTCGTGGTCGACGAGGCACTCGGCCACTGGCCGCGCTATGCCGGCGCCATCGCGATGATGGAAATCGTCGCCGGTTGCACGGCACTGTCGGCGTATCTGCTCGGCACCATGATCAACGCGGCCTATGTGAACAAAAACTACCGCGAGATCGTGGCGCTCGGCCTGCTGGCGATGGCGATCTTTGTGGTCAAGGCGCTTTCGACCTACGCATCCGCCGTCTGGCTGTCCTGGATCGGCAACCGCATCGTCGCCGACAACCAGCAGCGCATGTTTGACAAGTTGTTGCAGGAGAATATCGGCTTCTTCGCCGATCGGCATTCCTCCGAATTTATTGTGCGTCTGTCCACAGGTGCGGCTGCCGTCAGCCAAACCATCAATCTGCTCATCACGGCGGTCGGCCGCGATCTGATGTCGCTGATAGGCCTTACTTTCGTGATGGTGATGGAGGACCCGATCATGTCGATCGCCGGCCTCATCATCGCGCCGCCGGCATTGATCCTGCTGCGCAAGATGGTGCGCCGCGTGCGCGGCATCGCCCGCACGCAGATCACCGGCGGCACGCGTATTGTCGAGACCATGCAGGAAGCCTTGCAGGGCCTCCGCATGGTCAAGGCCTTCGGGCTCGAGGACGAGATGCGGCGGCGCCTCGCCGTCAACGTCACCGGCGTCGAGAGCGAATCCAACAAGATGGCGCGCGTTGCCAATCGCGCATCGCCGATGATGGAAATCTTCGCCGGCTTTACTGTCTCGCTCGCGATCATGTATGGCGGCTACCGCGTCATCTATACGGGCGCGACCCCTGGCGAGTTCTTCGCTTTCCTCACGGCGTTTCTTCTGGCGTATGACCCTGCCAAGCGGCTGGCGCGGCTCAACCTCGACCTCAACAATTCGCTGGTCGGCGTGCGCTTTCTCTACGAGGTGATCGACAGCCCGTCAGGCGAGCCGCGCGACGACGACAAGCCGCCGCTCGCGCTGACTGCCGCACGGCTCGAATTCGACGACGTGCGGTTTTCCTATCAGCCCGGCACGCCGGTGTTGCGCGGCGTGAGCTTCACCGCAGAGCGTGGCACCGTAACCGCGCTGGTCGGAGCATCGGGCGGCGGCAAGTCGACTGTGCTCAACCTCATCCTGCGGTTCTACGATGTCGACGAGCGGCCGCATCCTGATCGACGGCCAGAACATCGCCGATGTGTCGCGGCACTCGCTGCGTCAGCACGTCGCCTATGTGGGGCAGATCGTACACATGTTCCGCGGCACCATCCGCGACAACATTGCGCTCGGCAAGCTCGACGCCAGCGAGGCCGAAATCGTCGCGGCCGCCAAAGCGGCGCATGCGCACGATTTCATCACGAGCTTCCCGCTCGGCTACGACACGCCGGTCGGCGAACACGGCTTGCAGCTCTCCGGCGGCCAGCGCCAGCGCATCGCGATCGCGCGCGCCTTGATCAAGGACGCGCCCATTATCCTGCTCGACGAAGCCACCGCATCGCTGGATTCGGAATCCGAGCGCGTGGTGCAGGAGGCGGTCGGCGTGCTGTGCCGCGGACGGACCACCCTCGTCGTCGCGCATCGGCTCTCCACCATCATGCATGCCGATTGCATCCTGGTGGTCGAGAACGGGCTGATCGTCGAATCGGGCCGCCACGACGAGCTGCTGCAAAAAGGCGGCCGCTACGCCTCGTTCTACCGGCTGCAGCTCAAGGAACAGGCGCACGAGCGGCTGCCCCTCGCCGTCGGTTGACAGAGCGCTGCGGACGGGAGACAGAGAGCGCGCGCCGGATCACTGGCGGCGCCCACCGGCGCGCCAAACCTCCAGCCTCATACGCCTCCCTTCAACACCAGAATCCCCAATGAGCACCCAGACCAACAACTACGTCATTGCCCCGCCGCCGCAGGCCGTTCTTGCCGTTACCGGCACCGACAAGCTTTTCCCGGTCCGCCGCCTGTGGTGCGTCGGCCGCAACTATGTCGAACACATCAAGGAAATGGGCCAGGACGTGCGCGAGCCGCCGTTCTTCTTTGCCAAGCCGGCCGACGCCATCGTACCGGACGGCGGGACGGTGCCCTATCCGTCGCTGACCAAGGACATGCATCACGAGGTCGAGCTGGTGGTCGCGCTCAAGAGCGGCGGCCGCAACATCCCGGTCGCCAAGGCCAACGATTGCATCTACGGCTACGGCGTCGGCATCGATCTGACGCGGCGCGATCTGCAGATCGCCTCGCGCGACATCAAGCGGCCGTGGGAGATCGGCAAGGCGTTCGATCATTCGGCGCCGTGCGGCGCACTGCGGCCTGCATCCGAGATCGGTCACCCCGCCAAGGGCCGCATCGTCCTCAAGGTCAACGGCCAGGTCCGTCAGGACGGCGATCTCAATCAGATGATCTGGAACGTGCCTGAAGTCATCTCCAAACTGTCGGAGATGGTCGAACTCGCCGCCGGCGACATTATCCTGACCGGCACGCCGTCGGGCGTCGCCGCGACGGTCGCCGGCGACAGGATCGAGTGCGAAGTCGAAGGCGTCGGCACGCTGAAAGTGACGATCGGCCAGCCGCTGAAATAGCGGTTCGCAAGAAAGACGAGCGGAACCGCGGGCAACTGAGGCGGTTTCGGCTGTTGGGGCAAGCCGACATCTCGTCGTCGGAGATGAGATTTTTGCGGTCAAGCGTTGCGTCAGGTGGCGGCTGGGGTGGTCAGTCCCAGGCGAACCGTCCTTATCGGCGATCGTGTCGATCATGACGGTGCAGCTGCCAGCAGACTGGGAGTGTCGCCGCTTATCAGATCCGCGAGGTTGATTGAGGCTTGAGAGACCTTGGCCAGTTTTGACGATCCCGTCTTCCAAAGCATTCTTGTTGGAAAGTAAAGGCCAGATGTACTCGCCTAACAAACTCCTAGGTCGCGCCAAGGATCGTTTTACCGGTTCGGCGTAAGGTACCGAGTTATGGGTAGCGCCCCGGCCAGCGGTGCAAGTTTCGTCGCCCGACCAGATCGGGTTGACGACCTTTATGCAAAATGCGCTTTCGGATCCGCGGTCCTGCTGGCCATCGCGAATGGCCTGTACTTGCTCGCATCCCATCCGGATTTTTTCCGGCCGAGCTGGGACGTCCTTGGCGGTCCCGTCGGCCGCGACTTCCTCAACCTGTGGCTCGGTGCACGTTCGGCATTTGCAGGGGGGCCCGCCAACTGGTTCGATGCCGACACCTATAACGCGGCTGCGCGCGCGATGTTGCCGCCGGGCCCTGTCTATTCCTTTTGGTGGTCCTATCCGCCCCACCTCCTGCTGTTCACGTGGCCGTTCGGACTGCTGCCTTATTTCGCCGCCTACGCGTCGTGGTCTATCGCTGGCCTCGTGGCTTTCGTCGCCGCGATCCGCTCCGGCGGGATTAACGCGCGAACGCTGCTCTTTGTCGCGCTGGCGCCGGCCGCTGCCGTCAACCTGCAAGCCGGGCAGAACGGTTTTTTCACCGCAGCGCTGCTGATCGGTGGACTGAGCGCGCTCAGCCGCCGGCCGATCCTTGCCGGAGTCCTGTTCGGCATCCTGACGATCAAGCCGCAACTCGGACTGCTGCTGCCGATCATGCTCGTGCTGACCGGGCGTTGGCGGACGATCGCGGCCGCGACAGCGACGGCCGTCATCCTGATGGCCGTTACTGCGGCGCTATACGGCCCGTCTATCTGGATCGAATACCTTACCAAAATTGGCCCGCAGCAAGTGCACCTGCTGCAGACCGTGGGCTTCCAGCTGATGCCAACGGCGTTTGCCGGCATGCGTCAGATCGGATTGCCCATCGAGGCGGCGTGGACCGTGCAGGCGGTTCAATCGGCGGCGGCGCTAGCCGCGACGGTATGGACCTTCAGCCGGCGCCGGGATCCCACGCTGTCGCGGGCGATGCTGATTACCGCGACGTTCCTGACCGTCCCCTACTCCTATGTTTATGATCTCACGGCGATGGCCTATGTGGCAGGCATCTTGCGGCAACGCGACGACAATGCCGCCGTCGACCATTGTTTGATCCTGGCGGCGTGGGTGTTGCCCGTGGCGATGATCCTTGTCCATCTCGTGCTGCCGCAACTGCCGCTCGCCTGTCTCGTGCTGCCAGCGCTGGGGGCCCGGCTGGTTTGGCGGCTCGCCCAGCCGCGAAGCCGCCGTGACGCCAGCGACGATGCCTACGGCGTCGCAGCTGCCAGAGTGCGCAACGGTTGAGGGTTAAACGCGCCAGTCCTTATGGGACCGCACTTCGCCCCGGATCGGCGGGCGTGACGAAACGCCGGTCGGTCTGAAAAACTCCCGAGAGAAAACGCGCGAAGCGAACAAACACGAGGCCTTGCAGCGTGATCCGGAAGCCGCTCGCGGTTTGCGCGACGTTGCGCGACACCTCCTGCTCCTCAAGCCGCCGTTCGATCTGCCGGTAACGCGTCACGTAAGCGTCGACGAACAGACTCCGCAACTCGGATGGCGTGAAGGCGTGGTCGGGCTGCGCCGCCATCTGCGTCAGCATGAACACCGAGATGGAACGGTCGATCGTGACCGGAAGCACGATCAGCAGACAGACCGCCGTGCCGCCCGCGAAAGCGCAAGCCGATACCGCGTCACGCACGTGCCAGGAAGGCCATTTCACTTCGTGCCATCAGCAGCACCACGAAGCAGAAGACCTCGCCGATCGCGATGAGCACCAGGCCGCGATAGAACAGGATCGATATCTGGCCGAGAAAGCCGATCCACGAGAGCGCCACGACCGCGCCGACCACGAGCACCACCGCGGTGGCGAACCAGGCGCCTGCTGCAAGGAATGCTTTCATGGGTCAACGCTCCTGATGGTCAACGCGCGTGGCCGAGGTCGCGGGTCGCGATCAGCCGCACATGCGGCGAGGCGAAAAGTACAGGCGCCGTCCAGACCCAGCCATGAGCGTCGGACCAGACGGGATCGGCCGCCGCTACGACAAGAACAGCGATGCCGTAGGCCGCGGCCCGGGCCTGCGCTTGCGCCGCCGTCAGCGGGGCCGTGAATATCGGCCCGATGGCGGCGAGCCGCGCGTCCACCTCAGGCTTCGAGGCGCCATAAAGCATCGCTTCCTCGTCGGCAACCGCCACGCGGTTTCGTCCGTACAATCCGAAGTCCAGCACGCGCGCGGCGGCCACCGGATTGTGCTGCAGGATCGCGCTCCTCGGCACGTGCGTATTGGCCCAGCGATAGGCGGACGCCAATTCGGCATCGAGCTCCGGATGAAGCGCATTTTGCGGGACAAGTACGACATTCGGCGCCAGAAACGGATAGGCCCGTGTGCTGAATAGTTCGTACGCGTTGCCGGCATATCCGATCAACAAGAGCACGCCCATGGCGCTCGGCCATCGCCGGATGTCGGCCAGCGAGAACCGGCCGTCGCGGCCGTGGGACAGGATCACCGCGGCAGTCCAGATCAGGAACGCAAGTTGCGGCAACAACACGACGCGCCAGCCCAGGTCGTTATTGATCAGGGTCGAGCGCGCGAACGTCCCGAGCAACAGACCGGCGGCAGCGGCAAAAACAAGAAGCCGCGCGACTTCCGTCCTCGCCGGCGCTCGCCGCTCGTACCAGTAGATGACGGCGCCGACGCCGAATATGCCGAACTCAAAGAAATAGTTCAGCGGCAGGAGCGGCAGGCTCAAAAGGTCGCGCGCGAGGCCCGGCGACATTATCGCCTTCAATGGACCCAACACACGCACCGTGAAGGCGATTGGGCTGCCCTCACCCGACCTGCCGTGCAGAATGTCGAGCGCTTCGGGAATGAGCAGGACCGCCGCAAGGCAGCCGGCGACCACAAGGGTCAGCGCCAGCCGGTAATGCTTTCGGCGCATCAACGAAACCAGCCAAAACCCGGCCGTCAGCACCGTGCCAACGCCGATCCACACGGAGACGCCCGCGCATGAAGCAAACGCCAGGCCGCCGGCGATGGCTGATCGTGTTCCCGGCCTTTCGGCGATCAGAATAAGTCCAAATACGCCGGCGACCAGCGCCAGGACGTGATGCGGCACCCAGATCAGTGAATTTGTCCACGGCGCGACCTGCTCATTCCACCACTCGATCTCGATCGGCCAAACGTGTTTGACGACGCCAACCGCAAAACTGGGAACGATATCGAGATTGCCGCAGAGCAGCAGCGCGATGAGCGCCCAGACCACATTTCGGGACGGCGGCACTTGCGGCTCGGCCCTTTGCCAGAGCAGCGCGGCAAGCGCGAGCACCGCGGCGCCGTCCAGAACAGCAAGCGCGCCGACCGCGGCGCGTGCATCGATAAGGCCCATGGTCAGCCGGACCGGGACGGCGGCAAGCGTGTAGAAGAAATAATAATATCCGGCCGGTTGGATTCGGCTCACGAACGGATCGGTGAGCGGCAATCCCCACGACAAGATCGAGTTCACGGTAGCGACATGCTTGACCATGTCGACCGCGACGGTGGGCTGGTAGAGATTTCCACCGAAGCTGAAAGTCGATCGTCGCCACGCCAAGCACGATTGCGCAGGCCAGCAAGCCCACCATCGGCCACAGCGGCGGCCATCCGATCTTCCTCGCCGCAAAGATGCCGGCGGCGGCCAGCACAAGCTGAACCGCCACCGCCGCGTCGAGACTCGCAAACCGCGCGACGAGGCTGAGCAGCACCGGCAAGATCGAAAGGGAGAATAGAAGGGCAACGCCCCATTCAAGAGAGGGCGTGACATCCTTGCCACCGAACCATCCGGTCCAGTTGGCGATGGCTGCTCCCGGCAAGGTCAGAAGAACGGCGAGCAGCGCCGTCGCGGCCAGCAAATCGGCGAAGTCGATTAAAGTCTGCACCACCGGCGGTCCCGCTCAGGCGTAACGATACTGGCTCGGTCAGTGATTCCCGCTGGGAGGCGCGAGAATCACTATCGTCCGGCAGGGCAGGATAGCGCGGAGTTGTCTTATTGTTCGTTATTGCGGGATGCCGCCGCACGTGTCTGGGGCGCAGGCCGAAAAGCCCGCGCCCCGGAATGACGATTACTGCAGCCCTTCGGCCTTGAGCGCTTCCTGCACCTTGGGCCGGGCCGCGACGCGATCCATGTAGGCCTTGATGTTCGGCCACTTGGAGAGGTCGACCTCGATACGCGGCGACCAGCGCAGCACCGTGAACAGATAGGCGTCAGCGACCGTGAACTTGTCGCCGGTCAGATATTGCTTGCCGGCGAGCTGCTTGTCGATCCAGTCGAACCGCTTGCCGAGATTCTCCTTCGAGAGCTTCTTGAATTCCTCGGGCGTGGTCGGCCGGAAGATCGGCCCATAGGTCTTGTGCAGTTCCGAGGTGATGAAGTTCAGCCATTCCATTACCCGATAGCGCTCGAGCGAACCGGCCGCCGGCACCAGGCCCGAGCCGGGTTTCTGATCGGCCAGATACTGCACGATCACCGGCCCCTCGGTGAGCCGCTCGCCATTGTCGAGCTCCAGCACCGGAACCTGCCCCTTGGCATTGATGCCCCAGTAGTCCTTGCCGCTTTTGGTCTTCTTTTCCTGATTGTTGACTTGTTCGAGATCGAGCGCGATGCCCGCCTCGCGCGAGACAATATGCGGCGACAGCGAACAAGCGCCCGGCGCAAAATACAGTTTCATGACATTTATCTCCCTTCATCACAGGCCTGGGTGGCCCATTCACATTCATGCAATGCTGCGCATATAGCACGGGCATCCAGTGAGACAACCGAAGGAACTCCGCGGTTCCTTGCGCGTTAGCAGGCACCCACACTGCACTGGAGATCACCATGAACGCCCGACGTGTCATGCGCGTGCAGCCGCCCTCCCCGCTAGGAGACATGACCGTAGCCCCCGCCGCCTTGACCGGACGCGCCGAGGCGGACATGGCTCATGCCATGGCGGCGGCTCTTGCCGAATATGAAGTGCCGAGCGCGGCCGAAGTCCTGGGACGGCTGCGGCGGGCGTTTCCCGCTGGCGCCGCTCGGTGCGCGCCTGACGGCGCTCGGCCTGATGATGGAGCGCAGCCACCGTCCGACTGGGCTGTCCTAGCCTCTTAAATTCCCAGATACGCGCTGCGCACGCGATCGTCGGCAAGCAATTCGCTGCCGCTGCCGGTGAGCGTGATGCGGCCATTCTCCAGCACATAGGCGCGGCTAGCGAGCTTCAGCGATAGCGCCACGTTCTGTTCGACCAAGAGGCATGTGAGCCCGTCACGATTGAGGTCGCGGATGGTGCCGAGCATGTTGTGCACGACGGCTGGCGCCAGTCCGAGCGACGGCTCGTCGAACATGATCAGCTCCGGCGACCCCATCAGACAACGCCCGATCGCCAACATCTGCTGCTCGCCCCCGGACAGCGTTCCGGCAGCCTGCCGCGCACGTTCGGCCAGCACCGGAAACATCGCCAGCACGCGCTTGCGGTTTTCCTCGCGCCGCGCGCGGGCGCGCGGCAGCAGCGCCCCCATGTCGAGATTCTCAGCAACCGTCAGTGTCGGGAAAATCTGGCGGCCCTCCGCCACCTGACCGATGCCGAGATTGCAGACACGATGGCTCGGCCAGCCGGTGATATCGGTCTCCCCGAACAGGATGCGGCCGCGCGCCGGCCGCAGCATGCCGGCGATGGCGCGAATGAGCGAGGTCTTGCCGGCGCCGTTGGCGCCGACGATGGCGACGATCGCGCCTTGCTCGATGTCGAGCGAGACGCCGTCGAGCGCCTGGGCGTCGCCGTAGAACACGTCGATATCTTCAACGCGCAGCATTACACAACCTCGGCACCCAGATAGGATTGAATGACCGCCGGATCGCGCACCACCTCGCGCGGCTCGCCCTCCGCGATAGCGGTGCCGTGATCGAGCACCAGCACGCGCGACGCCAGCGCCATCACGGCGCGCATCACATGCTCGATGAGCAGGATGGTCAGCCCGCTGTCGCGATTGAGTTCGCGCAGCACCGTGACCAGGCGATCGACTTCGGTCGGCCGCAAGCCGGCGACCACTTCGTCGAGCAGCAACAGCTTCGGCTCCGTGGCAAGCGCGCGCATAACTTCGAGGCGCTTGCGATCCGGCAGGGTCAATGATGACGCCAGGTGATGGCGCCGGTCGAACAGATCGAAGCGGCGCAGCAGTTCGTGCACCTGGACTCGCGCCGCGCCAACGTCGCGTCGGCGCAGCAGTGCGCCGACGATGACGTTGTCCTCGACGCTCAGCGCCGGAAACGGCCGCACCAGCTGGAAGGTGCGGGCAATGCCGCGGCGGCACACCGCGTCCGGCGTGAGCCCGGTAATATCTTCGCCCGCGAAACTGACCGTGCCGGAGTTGGGCGGTATCGCGCCGGCAATCATGTTGAACAGCGTCGTCTTGCCCGCGCCGTTGGGACCGATCACCGCAAAGATCGCACCTTCGGGGACCGCAAAGCTGACGCCATCGACGGCGACCAGGCCGCGAAAGCGTTTGCTGAGCTGATCGAGCGAAAGCAGCGTCGTCATCGGCGGCCCTTGTCGATGCCAGCTCTATCGATGCCCAGCCGCCGCGCCAGCGGGGGCCAGATGCCCTCGGGCAGCGCCACCACGACCAGCAGCAGACAGATGCCGTAGAATACCTGCTTGGCGCCAGGCAGATCCAAACCGAGCGCCGCCATGATCGAGGTGACCGATTCCGCCATTCCGGTCAGCACGAACGCGCCCAGCACCGGCCCGAACAGCGTACCGACCCCGCCGATGATCGGGCCGAGAATCATCTCGATCGACTGTGTGATATTGAAGACCTGCTCGGGAAACAGGTTGTTGTAGAAGAACGCGTAGAACACCCCGGCAAACGATGTCACCGCGCCCGAGATCATCAGCGCGTACATCTTGTAGCGGAACGTGTTGATGCCGGCGGCGCGGGCCGCCTGTTCGTCCTCGCGGATCGCCAGCCAGAAATAGCCGATACGGCTCTTGAGAAGCGCCCGCGACAGCAGGAATGCCACGGCGGTCGCAACCAGCATGACGTAGTAGAACATGGTCGGATTGCCGCGCAGCCGCCACAGGTCGTCGTGGGTGTATTGCGCCACCGGCAGAAACAGACCCGCCGACGCATGCACAAAATCGAGGTGATCGAAGCCGACGCGGGCGAACTCGGCGAACGCGATGGTCAGGATGGCGAAATAGACGCCGGCGACGCCAAACCGGAACGCGAGAAAGCCGATGATCGCGGCGCAGCCCGCCGCGACCGGGATGGCCGCCAGCAGTCCGAGCCACGGCGCCACGCCGTAGCGCGTGAACAGCACCGCCGCGACATAGCCTCCGAGTCCCGCGTAGATCGCATTTCCGAGCGAAAGCTGGCCGGCAAAGCCCATCATGATGTTCCACGCCTGCCCCGTATAGGCGAGGTAGAGCGCGACGATCATCACGGTGAGCAGATAATCGTTGACCACAAACGGCGCGATCGCGAGCGCCGCGAATACCGCCGCGAGCAGTCCGAGCGAGCGGCGCGCCACGCCGTCGGCGAGCCGCGCGATCATGCCGTCCTCTTGCCGAGGATGCCCTGCGGCCGCAGCAGCAGCACCAGGACCAGAATGCCAAACGAGAACATGCTCTTGGCCGATGGGGTGAACAGCAGCCCCGCAATCGCCTCGGTCAGCCCGATCAGCACACCGCCGATCAACGCGCCGGCCATCGAGCCGAGGCCACCGGTGATGACGATGACGAAGGCGAGCAGCGTATAGGCCGGTCCGAGCATTGGCGTGACGTCGGTGATCAGCGACATCATGGTGCCGGCCGCACCGACGCACGCCGCGCCGATGCCGAAGGTGAGTGCGTAGAGGCGCTTTACATCGAGCCCAACCACCAGCGCTCCCGTGTAATTGTCGGCGCAGGCGCGGATGGCCTTGCCGAACAGCGTGAAGCGAAAGAACGCAAACAGCGCCGCAGTGACCACGATGGCGGCGGCGGCGGCGTAGGCCTTGGAGGCATCGACGATCACCGGCCCGATTTGGTAGCTGTCATAAGCGTAGGGCGTCTGGATAGTCTGGGCGTCCGGGCCGAAGATGATCAGCAGCGTGTTGACGATGATGAGCGCGATCGCCACCACCAGCAGAAACTGGCTGTGCTCGGGACGGGTGATGAACGGATTGATCAGGCTTGCCTGGAGCAGGTAACCGAACACGAACATCACCGCCGCGATCGGCACCAGCATGATCAGCGGATCGAGGTGGAACGCCGCGAACAGCACAACCGCGACATACATCGCGATCGACATCATCTCGCCGTGGGCGAAATTGACGATGCGCACGACGCCGAAAATGACCGACAGGCCAAGGGCCATCAGGCCGTAGACCAAGCCGGTCAGAATTCCGGCAACGATAACGTTCAGATAGACGGCTAGCGACACCGCTCAGGACCGGGCACGCGTTACGTCCGGCTCTGATATGACTTCATCGGCCATTCCAGCTTGGCATTGGCGGCCTCTTTGGGCGCGACCGTTACCTGCTTGCCGCCACGATTCTGCACCGCGCCGCACTTCAGTCCGATGTTTTGTCCCTTGGCGTCGAACATGATGCCGGGCCCGATGCTGACATTGTCGGTGATGTTGGTCGCGTGCAGCGCTGCCGCCAACGCCTTGGGATCCGCCGAACCGGCGCGCTTATAGGCGTCCGCCGCGATCAGCAGGGCCTCGAACGTGTACACATGATTGGTGTTCATGTTGAGATCCGGGAATTTCTTGGCGAATGCAGCCTGCAGCGTTTTGGTCAGCTTTTTGTTCGGGTCGTACCACGGCACCAGGCTGATCGGACCGTCGCTGAGCTTGCCCAGCGTCTTGGTGTACTGGTTTTCGTACCAGCCCGGCCCCCAGCTCAAGATTGCATTCGGCGTCCAGCGTTGCTTGACCATCTCGCGCGTCAGCAGCATCGCATCGTTCAGGCGGCCGACCACCAGCATGATCTCCGCATTGGCGGCCTTTGCCTTCGTCACCTCGACCGAGAGGTCGCGCGCCCCGGGATCGTAGGAGATTTCCTCAACGATCGTGTATGGCGGCTTCGTCCCGTGGATACCCTTCGCCATCCCAGTGCCGAACAGGTCGTTGACATGCATGAATACCGCTGTCTTGGGCGTGACGCCGGCAATTTGGAAAACCTCCAACTGCTCGGCGTACTCATCCTTGAGCAGCATCGGCACGGTCGGAAAATTTCGCACTACGAACTTGTAGCCCTGCTCGGTGATCTGCGGATCGCTGCCGACGTTGATCACCAGCGGGATGCCCTTCTGCTCGGCGACCTGGGCGACGGCGGTGGTCTGGCCGGAATCGAACGCGCCGATCAAAAGTTGCGCACCGTCGCTGACAAGTTTTTCGGCATGTTCGCGGGCGGTGTTGACGTTGGACTCGGTGTCGCCGTTCACGATCGTCAGTTCCGGCAGCCCGAGCGATTTGAGGATCGGCGGCGTGATATCGACGCCGCGCTGGCAGTCCTGGCCGATGCCGGCCTCAAAGCCGGACCGCGGCAGGATCACGCCGACTTTGAGCGGACCACCGGCCGCGCGGACGATCGCGGGCGCCGCAATAGTTGCGGCGGCAGCGGCGGCGCCAGCAAGAACACGACGGCGATTGAGGTCGTTGCGGGTACGAGCGTTATGGGAACGTGTCATGGCTTCCCTCCCAGGGTTTGAGGGAAATGCTAGGGAACTGCCGCGTTTTGGGCAAGCGCCTATCAGGCCGCAAATAGCGTCGCCAATGCCGCAGCCATGTTCAACAGCCGCCGATCCTGCCCATTGCGCACCACCACCATCAGCCCAACCGGCATGGCGGGCGGCGCTACCGCCAGCGGCAATGAGATCGCGCAAAGGTCGAAGAAGTTGATGATCGCGGTGTTGCGCAACAGCGCCGCGTTGCGGACGGTAAACACCTTGGGGTCCGCCACTTCCGCGATGGTCGGCGCCACGATCGAAGTCGTGGGCATGATCAGGGCGTCGATGCCGGCGAGCCGGTCGTCCATGGCGCGCACGAGCTGGCCCCGTACGCGCATCATCTCGACATAATCAGCCGCCGGCACCTCGCAGCCGCGCGCGATGCGCGCCCGCACATTGGGATCGATGTCGTTGGGGCGGCGGCCCATCCAGTCGCGATGGATGGCGCAGGCCTCCGGCGGCGAGATGCCGCCTTTGGCGTTGACCGCGTTCATGGCGTCGAACAGCGGCAGCGTCTCCCGGCTCACGCGCACGCCGGCAGCGTCGAGCCGCTTGATCGCAGCGTCGAACGCCGACGCCACCGTGTCGTCGATCCGATCGAGCGGCAAGCCTTCGGCGACGCCGAAACGCAATCCCTTCAGCGCGGCGACATCGAGCGGCGCGAAGGAGAACTCTTCGCCGGACATCACCGCGTCGGCCTTGGCGCAATCGGCGACGGTGCGCGCGATCGGCCCGATCGAATCGAGCGTGTAGCTCAGCGGAAATGCGCCATCGGTCGGCACCCGCTGCCGGCTCGGCTTGAAGCCAACGAGGCCGCACAGCGCGGCCGGAATGCGCACCGAGCCGCCGGTATCGGTGCCGATCGAAATCTCGCACATGCCGTCGGCGACCGCGACCGGCGCGCCCGCCGACGAGCCGCCCGGCACACGCGCGCGATCGCGCGGATTGCCCGGCGTGCCAAAATGCGGATTGGCGCCGACGCCGGAGAATGCAAACTCGACCATGTTGGTCTTGGCGACGATCACCGCGCCACCCGCGCGCAGCCGCCGCACGATCGCCGCATCGGCGGCAGCCGGTTTCGCCTCCTCGGCCAGAATCTTGGAGCCCGCCCGCGTCGGCTCGCCGGCCACGTCGAACAAATCCTTGATGGAAACGATGACGCCGTCGAGCGGCCCGAGCGAGATGCCAAGGCGCGCCCGCTCATCGGCCGCACCGGCCGCCGCCCGCGCCTCGTCCTGATAGACGGTGAGGCAGGCGCGCACGCCCTCACCATTTGGATCGGCGATGCGCGCCAGGGCCTGTTCAAGCCGGTCGCGGGAGGATGATTGTGGCATTGCTTGTCTTTGCTCGTGCGAGAGTGGATCAGCCGTTCGCTAGCTGAAAGCTTGTGATCCGAATGTCAAATCCGGCGCGCTCGCCACTTATTCCATCTTCAATCCGCGCAGCGCTGAAAGCGTAATGATCTGCTGCGGGCAATGAACGAATGTTCAAACTCATGGGCACTGCGGCAAATTGGGACAGGCTGACATTAAGCCGCGCCGCGTTGGAACTGAAATCATCGAATGGGATTTGAGGAATGAGGCCACAAGCATTCGTGCTCGCCCTGCACACTGGCCTTTCAACAACGTGCAACTTCAACCGACAAGGACCGTCCAATGAAAATATCAGTGGGGAGAGCGGTTGCGGCCGGCACTGCCTTGGCAATCGGCGCACTGGTGACCACCACCGCCCAAGCCATGCCAGCCAGCCACCTCACACCGAACGCCGTCAATCTAAACTCCATCGAGAAGACGCAGTTGTTCATCTTCGGCGGCAGGCACTATTGCTTTTATATCGACGGCTGGCACGGCCCTGGCTGGTATTGGTGCGGCTATCGTTGGCGGCACGGCTTTGGCTGGGGCGGTCCGGAAGGCTGGCACGGCTGGTCTCGTGGGGGCCGTCGCGGTGGCGGGTTTGTTCATGGCGGCGGACGCATCGGCGGTGGCCACATGCGCGGTCCCATGGGCGGCCACGGTCCTATGGGCGGGCATGGTCCCGGAGGACATGGTCCGGGTGGCCACGGCGGGCATCACTGAGCACTCATTTCGAGCCAGGATATCGGCCGAAGCATCTTAAAGGCACAGCGGCGTAGTCCGCGCCTTCAAATCGATCAGGAAAGCCGCCGGACCTTCCGGCGGCTTTTCGCTACATTGGCGCGAGTCGAGACTAGACGTGCAACACCATCGAATCTTTTAGATCCTTCAGCGACGGCGCGCCGATCTGCTGCATTGCGACTTTCAGCTCGGTGCGCAGGATTTGCAGCACCCGCTCGACGCCTGGCTGACCGAAGGCGCCCAGCCCCCACAGGTAGGGCCGGCCGATGGCGACACCCTTGGCGCCCATGCACAGCGCCTTGACGATGTCGGTGCCGCGGCGGAAGCCGGAATCGATCAATACCGGCATGTTGCCCGAGACCTTGATGATCTCCTGCAGGCTCTCGATGGTCGAGCGGCCAGATTCGTCGGCGCGGCCGCCGTGGTTGGAGACGATAATGGCGTCGATCCCGGTCTCGGCGGCGATCTTGGCGTCCTCCCACGCCAGGATGCCTTTGATCACCATTTTCATCTTGGTCAGGTCGCGGATGCGCTTGATGTAGTCCCAGCTCATGGCCGACGACTGGATGTTGTCGAGGCCGCTGAGGTCGGCGCCGTCATACATCGGATCGTTACGCATCGATGCCGCGAGGCTCGAATGATCGTGGCACGCCGAACATTGCCGCGTATCCATGCGCGCCATGCGGATCGCGGTTTCCTGATTGCGCCCACCATTGCGATCGACCGTCACGGCTACCGCGATCGAGCCCTGCCGCTCCATGCTCAAGACGTGATGCTTGGCGACTTCGAACTTGTTGGTGGCGTAGAGCTGCGACCAGATCGGCCGGCCGCGCGCCGCGATCACATCGGCGACCGACGTGGTCGCCTGGGTCGAGAGGATCATCAGGTGGTCGCCGATCTTGGCGGCCCGGGCGACGCCGGATTTACCGTCCGGGTGGTAGCCTTTATGTCCGCCGGTCGGATCGATGACGATCGGCGATTCATATTTCTGGCCGAGAATTTCCGTGCTCATGTCGACTTTGCTGACGTCGACCAGCCGGCGCGGCCGCAGCTGAAACTTGAGAAAGCCCTCGCGGTCGGCCCGCAACGTTACATCGTCGTCGACGCCCGAGGCCATGTAGCCGAAATGCGCCGGCGGCACGTTCTTGCGCATCACCGGCTCGAAGTCGAACACGTCGAGCGCTTCTTTGGGGCTCGAAATCAGGTGATTGTAATCGCGCGGCGCCCACACATACGGGTCGGGCTGCAGCTCGGGAAAATGCGGCTCCGGATGCGTGTCCTGTGCCAGCGCGGCGATGCTGGTGCCGGCGAACAGCGGGCTGGCCGCGAGATACTGGATGAAGCGGCGGCGGCTCGCCACCTGATGATCACTCAACGGCATGATGTTTGCCCTCCCTGCACGTTTTATGTTGTGCTTCATCCTATCGGCCGGTTGCGGCGATGCAAACGCGCTGCCGGTATGGCGGCGTTGCAGGGATTTGCGGAAAATGTCATTTCGGCCGCACGCGACGGCAGAATGCGCATTGAGCGATAAGGAAGACCCGCGATGGCAAATGGCAAACCCGCGATCGCTTTCATCGGCTTCGGCGAAGCCGGCCAGGCCATCGCCTCGGGGCTGCGCGAGGCTGGCATCGACCAGATTGCCGCTTGGGACATTCTTTTCCCGGTCCCAAGCGGCGAAAAGCTCAAGGACGCCGCCGCGGTGAGCGGCGTGCGCTGCGCCGGCTCAGCCGCCGACGCGGTGCGCGGCGCCGACGCCATCATTTCAGCGGTGACCGCCGCATCGAGCGTCGACGCCGCACAGTCGGTCAAGGCTCACGTCGCGCGGCAGCCGTTCTTCCTCGACATCAACTCGGTGTCGCCCGGCCGCAAGCAGGAGACCGCGAAGCTCCTCGGCGAGGCGGCGCGCTACGTCGACGTCGCGGTGCTGGCGCCGATTCATCCGGCGCGCCATCAGACGCCGATGCTGCTCGCAGGAGCGCACGCGGCGGCGATCGCGCCCGTGATGAGCGCGCTCGGCATGCGCGTGACCTTAGCCGGCAGCGAGATCGGCGCCGCGGCCGCCATCAAGATGGTGCGCAGCGTCATGATCAAGGGCATTGAGGCGCTGACGCTGGAATGTTTTCTCGCCGCGACGCGCGCCGGCGTCGTCGACGAGGTCGCGGCCTCGATGAAGAACAACTATCCGGGGCTCGATTGGACCAAGATGGTGCCCTACAACCTCGAACGCATGGCAAGCCATGGCGAGCGGCGCGCCGCCGAGATGGAAGAGAGCGCCGATACGCTGCGCGAACTCGGCGTCGAACCGCTGATGACGATGGCGACGGTCCGCCGCCAGCGTGAAATGGGCCAGATCGGCCAGCAGCCGAGCGTGCGCGGCGCGTTGCCCGAGGGCCGCGTCGCGATCCTGAACGCGATCAGCGCCGCCGCGCGCGACCGGCATTAGTCTTTGGAAACATTCGGCACCGCTCAGCGGCGCTTCTTTGACTTGCTGCGGCCGCGCGGCGCGGGACGAGCGGCCTTCTTAGCGGCACGCGCTGGTGGCGCCCCTACCCGCGCACTCCAGTATTCCCAGGTCCGAGATACCACGTTCGGCATCCGGCTGATGGCGCCCGCAAGCTCGACCTCACCGTGGTGCAATTTGTCCGGGGTGCCGAGCATCAGCGCGTGCAACTGATACTGCGCGTTCTGACACATGAAAATCGAGCGCGACACCAGCTCCTTGATGTTTGCGCCGACGACGGTGGCGCCGTGGCGGTTCATCAGCACCGCCGGATGCCGACCCAGCGCCCGCGCCAGCGATGCGCCCTCGTCCGGCTTGACGACCAGGAGATTGGTGTCGCCGAACTCGTCGTATTGGTCCCAGAACGGCATGTCCTCGCCGCCCGCCGCGCCAAGATGAAAGACCGGCACGATCGGCTTGCCGGCGATGGCGAACGGCATGATGGCCGGCGCATGGTGATGACAGATCGCCATCACGTCCGGCCGCGCCTGATAGATGCAGCCGTGGATGACGCGCTCGGCGTACATGTGCACCTTCGGCGGCTTGACCGGCTCGGAGTTGAGCGTGAACTGCAGAATGTCGGCCGGCTCGACCAGTCCCGGCGAGCGTGCCCGCGGCAACAGATAGCGGCCCGGATCATCAGGATGCCGCGCGCTGACGTGGCCGAAAGCGTCAAGCACGCCCTCGTTGGCAAGAATACGGTTGGCGAGCGCCAGTTCGGCGACGATGTCGTTCAGTTTATCGGGCACAGTCAGTCCTCGTGTTGCGGCAAGCTGCGGCGTCGGTTCGGAAGACGCAGCAAATCCGCTGGCGGCGGATTGCGCAATGAAAAAATCGCCCTCGCGCGCGGAAAGCACAGTCGGCCAGTATGGGGCTGTCGCAGCATTCCGTTATGGGCGATAATAGCGCACCGTCTGTTTGGGTTTTGATGACGATCGACCTGACAGCGCCGGCCGAGAACCGCGCGCAAAAATAAAGGGGGAACGCCGATGGTTGCGCTCACCGTCAACGGGCAGCCGCATGAGGTGGCGGTTGCACCCAATACGCCGCTGCTCTGGGTACTGCGCGAACATCTGAAACTCACCGGCACCAAATTCGGCTGCGGCATTGCCGCCTGCGGCGCCTGCACGGTGCATATCGACGGCGAAGCGGTACGCTCCTGCGCGATGCCGGTATCGCTCGCCGCCGGCAAATCCATCACCACGATCGAAGGGCTGTCGCCCGACGGCAGCCATCCGCTGCAGAAGGCCTGGGTCGCCGAGCAGGTGCCGCAATGCGGCTACTGCCAGTCCGGCCAGATCATGCAGGCGGCCACGCTGCTCGCCGCCAACAAGAAGCCGACGCGCGAGGACATCGTCGCCCACATGGACGGCAACATCTGCCGCTGCGGCACCTATCTGCGCATCATCAGCGCCATCGAACGCGCGGCGCAGGAGGGCTAAGCCATGACTCGCCGTGTCAAACTCCCCGCGCTCAATCGCCGTCATCTGCTGAAAGCGGCCGGCCTCACTTTTGCGCTGACCGTCGCGCCCGACGCGCTGACGACACTCGGCGATGCATTCGCCGACGAAGAGAAGCCCGCGCCCTACCGGCCTAACGTCTGGCTGACGATCGCGCCCGACGGCACGATCACCGTCGTGTCACCGGCCGCTGAAATGGGCCAGGGCTCGTTCACGACGTTGCCGCTCATCATCGCCGAAGAGCTCGACGCCGACTGGGGCAAGGTTCACCCCGTTTTTCCGGCGAACTGGGACGACAAGAAATTCGGCAACCCGGCCTACGGCTACACCTTCCAGACTTCGGCCAGCGCTTCGGTGCACGGCTATTTCACCTCGCTGCGGACTGCGGGCGCGCAGGTACGCCGCGTGCTGATCGATGCAGTGGCGGCGAAATGGGATGTGCCGGCCGGCGAGCTTTCGACCGAGCCCAGCGTTGTCATCCACAAGGCATCCGGGCGACGCATCGGCTATGGCGAGATCGCCCTGTTCGCCAAGGCACCGGCCGAATTGCCGAAGGTCGATGAGAAGGATCTCAAGCCGACCGCGAGCTTCCGGCTGATTGGCAAGGACGTCGGTCGTGTCGATGTGCCGCTCAAAGTCAGGGGCGCGGCCCAATACGGCATGGACGTGCAAGTGCCCGGCATGGTCTACGCCGCGGTGCTGCAATCGCCCTATGCGGGCGGCGCGCCGCTTGAAGTCGACGACGCCCGCGCCCGCAAAGCGGCGGACGTGATCGGCATCGTTAAGCTACCCGAAGGCGTCGGCGTCATCGCCACAACTATCGAGGCGGCGTTCGCCGCGAAACGGCTCTTACGCATCACATGGGGCGACGCCACCGGCGCGCATCTGGACAGCGAAGCGGCGCTGGGGGACCTCGCCGCCATCGGCCGCGACAAGAGCCGTGCGGGCGTTCCTTATGAAAAGGATGGCGACGCCAAGACAGCGCTAGCGAGCGCGAAGCGTGTATTCCGCGGCGAATACCGCACGCGTTACGTCTACCACGCACAGATGGAGCCGATGAACGCCACCGCCTCGGTGAGCGCCGACGGCAAGTCGGCGGAAATCTGGGCCGGCACGCAAGCGGCGACCAGCTTGCTCAAGGGCGTGGCGCAAATCCTCGGCACCGACCGCGCGAAACTCACGCTGCATCAGCAATTCCTGGGCGGCGGGTTTGGCCGTCGCGGCAATCATGAGGCGGTGTTCGACGCGGTGCGGCTCGCCAAGGCCGCCGGCAAGCCGGTGAAATACATCTGGACGCGCGAGGATGATGTTGCGTTCGGCAAATTTCGGCCGATGACGGCGCACCACATCGAGGCCGGCTTTGACGCCGACAACAGGCTTGTCGCCTGGCACCACCGCGTCGTCGCCGAGTCGGTCGTGGCCTATTCGTCCGGCGATCCGCGCCCGCGGCAGGACCGCATCGTGATGAAGGGCTCGCCGGTCCCGCAATACCCGGTCGCCAACAAGCTCGCCGAGCACGTTATCGTCAACCGCGGCGCGCGGCTGTCGCCGTGGCGCGGCGTCGGCAACGGCCATAACGCGTTTGCGATCGAGAGCTTCGTTGACGAGCTCGCGGCAAATTTCGGCAAGGACCCGCTCGCCTACCGGCTCGAGCTGACCGAAGGCGTGCCGCGCATGCAGCACCTGCTCCGCCTCGTCTCAGAGATGTCGGACTGGGCACGCAAGCGGAACGGCACCGCGCTCGGCGTCGGCACCATGGTCAAGGACGACACGCTTGCCGCCGGCGTCGCGGAGATCGCGCTCGATCGCGCAACCGGCAAGATCAAGGTGCTCAACTTCTGGGCCGCGGTCGATGCCGGCATTGCGGTGCAGCCGCGCAATCTGGCGGCGCAAACCGAAGGCAGCGTCATCTATGCGCTTGGCCACGTGCTGCGCGAGGAGATCACCATCAAGGACGGTCACGTGCAGCAATCCAACTACGGCGACTATCAGGTCGCGCGCATGTCGGACGTGCCGCATATCGAGATCAAGGTGGTGTCGACCGACAATCACCCGACCGGCGGCGGCGAGGAAGGCGTGCCGCTGGTCGCCTGCGCGGTCGGCAACGCGATTGCGACACTCACCGGCGCACGGCTGCGCGAACTGCCATTCTCGCCGGACCGCGTGCGCGGGGCGCTAGGCGTGTAGCGGGCTAATCGAACAGCGGGTCGATCAACAGGCTCGCCGCTTCGCCGGGGGCGCCGATCAGGGCCGGGGCGCCGACTGGCACGGTTTGGCCACCGACGGTGAGTGTGGCTTGCACCGAAACGAGCGAGCCCGGGGGCGGCGGATTGGCGGCCTCGAGCCGGGAGCCTAACAGCGGTTCGAGCGGCTGCGCCACGCGGCAGCCTTCCACGATGAACGAACCGAAGCCCGCGAAGCCGCGGCCTGACGGCAACTGCGCGACCACTTGCGCGAACTGCGCCGCCGCGTCGCGCGCCACCTCAGGCTCGCAAAATGCCCGGATCAAACGAATCCAGACACCCTTGTAAGCAACCGTCGCACGCAGCGCGAAAGTCTTGCCGGCGGCGGCTTCGCCTTCGATGCGCATGAAGCGGGCGCCCCGGGCGAGATCGGGCGCGGCCGCAAGATAGATTTCCTCGGCGCCGAGCAGGCGCGCCTCGCGCTCGGCCGACGCGATCATGGCGTTGAGCTGACCATTCTGCGCCGCTGCCAGCGCTGAATGCGCAATAGAAGCGGCCTTCGTTGCGAGCGCGATTTCGGCCGGATCGGTCTTGCCGCGCAATTTTGTGAACAGCGCGGTAGCATCGCTCAGCGTCAATTCCGATCCGCCTTCCCGCAGATCGGCGGCGACACCGGCTGGCAAGCCGTCGAAATCGGCGATGCCGACCGTGGCATTCTTCTGTATCGACGCGATCTGTTGGCCAGCTTTCAGCCCGATACGCGGATGATGCAGCACGTCGCCCACGCGGCTGACGCGCTCGATCCAGGTCTTGACGCGGAAAGTAAGCGCCGCAACCAGGTAAGGCGCGCCGTCGCGCGGCACTACCAGCAAGGCTTCCGACCAGTACGGCACGAAACCGGCGAGCCACGACACGCCGGCCGGGCGCGTATTGTTGGTATAGACGATCAGTGCATCGAGCCCGGCGTCGCGCATGGCGGCGCGCAAGCGATCGAGCCGCGCATCCAGCACGGCGTCGGGCAATTCGATCGGCGAACGGGAGATCAGGCCGCGGCGCATCGATTTCTCATCTTCTCATTAGCTACGCGGCCAGTTCGAACAGCTCGCGCGGCGTTTTGCACAAAACCTCGACACCGCTTTCCGTCACCAGCACAGCATCACCGAGCACGATGTAGCCGGCTTCCGGATGATAGGTGTTGGGATGCACGATCAGGGTCATGCCGGGTTCGAGCACAGTGTTCACGTCTTCCAGAATGTGCGGCTTCGAGTCGGCGAACATGCCCATGCCGTGGCCGCGCACGCGCGTCCATTGGCTGGTGGTGTATTCGCCAAGGCCGTGTTTTCGGAACACGTCATTCTCAGCTTTCGCCACATCGGCGGCACGAACGCCCGGACGCACCGCGGCGATGCCGGCTTCCAGGGCCTCGGCGTAAACCGCGAATGCGCGCCGCTGCGCCTCAGTGGACTTGCCCACGACTGCCGTGCGGCAGATCTGGGCGAAATAGCCTCGCACTGCCGGCGTAAGCTCCGTAGTGACGAGATCGCCCACCGCGATGCGCCGTTCGGATGGCGGCGCCATGCCGGGCACGTCCTTGCCACCCGAACCGATGATCATGAAATTGTCCGGGCAGCCGCGTTGCCGCAGATAGCCCTCGAGATCGGCAACGATCTCGTATTGGCGGCGGCCGGGCCGCACCACCTTGAGAAATTCGACATAGGCCTCGTCGGCGATCTGCGCGGCGCGACGCACGGCGTCGACCTCGCCGGCGCTCTTGTGCATCAAGAGCTTGTCGACGAGCGCGGTCGCGTCATCAAGCCGGAAGCCCCGCGCCGGATCGGCAAGCCATTGCGGCACGAAGCGCCGCGGCGCCGCCCCGAGCCGCGAATTGGCGACGCGGTCGAGCCGCGCGCCGGCCGCGCGCGCAATATCGGCGGCGAAATGCACGCGCACACCCGGCGCTTCCAGTTCGGCGCGCTCGGCGTCAGTGGCGCTATCGAGAAACAGTTCGACTGCGCCATCGGCATCGACCAGCGCCAAGCCATGGCCTTCGAGAATGCCGAAATCGGCGCCGTAGCGCAGGTAATCGCCCTGCCAGGCGTTGCCGTAGAGCAGCACGTGATCGAGGCCCGCCTCGCGCATCGCCGCGGCGAGACGCTGCCGCCGTTCCTCGCCGAGCGTTTGTTTGGTGTCCGCCATCGGCCGCCCCTACTCCGCCGCTTCGCTGTGCGCGGCCGGCACGCCGTAGTCGCGCTGCGCCGCTTCCGCCGAAATATAACCCGCACGCACGTCGTCCTCGACAGCCTTGCGGGTGCGCGTTTTCGGATCGCCCCAGCCGCCGCCGCCCGCGGTGAGGAAGGTCATGCGGTCACCCTCCTCCATGCGCACGCCGGTCGCTTTCTTCAATTTCTGTTCGCTGCCGTCGCGGCGAATAAGCGTCGCCTCATTCACCGCACCGGGCTTGCCGCCGTTAAGCCCCCATGGCGGATTTTTGGTGCGCTCGCAGTTGATGTTGGCGACGCAAGACTGCAGCGCCCGGTATGTCATTTCGACGCCGAGGCCGCCGCGGCGCAAACCGGCACCGCCAGAGTCGGTTCGCAGCGCGAAGCGCTCGATCAAGAACGGATATTGAATCTCCTGCAGCTCGATCGGCGCGCTGCGCACGTCGCCCTGGCAGATCGACACCGAGGCAGATTCGCCGTCTTCGTGCGGACGGCCACCCCAGCCGCCGCCAAAGATATTCATCAGCAGAAAGCGGCGACCGTCGGGCCGGAAGCCGCCGATCGAACAGCCACCCATGTCGCCCTTGTGGGCCGCCGGAATCTTGTCGGGCAGCACCGGCGCCAACGCCCGCAGGATCGTATCGATGACGGTCGGCAACGCGATGCTCCAGAGGCCGAGCGCCGCCGGAGGCTTGGCGTTGAGGATCTTGCCCTCGGGCAGCACGATTTCCAGCGGCCGGAAGCAGCCTTCGTTGACCGGTGCGTTCGGTTGCGTCAGGCACTTGAAGGCCACACGCGCTGCGGCAAGTCCGCCGGAATACCCGGAATTGATCGGCCCCGCCGTCTGCGCATTCATCTCGGAGAAGTCGACCAGCATTTGGTCACCGTCGACCTTCACTTTGACCTTGATGCGCAGCGGCACGTCGAGCGAGCGCCCGTCGTTGTCCAGAAACGTCTCGGCCTCATAGTTGCCGTCGGGAATCCTGGCGACGAAGGCGCGCGTCTCTCGCTCGGTCGCGTCCCACATCGCGGCGATGCAGGTCGTGACCATATCCTGGCCATAGCGGCGCAACAGTTCGCTGAACCGGCGGATGCCGAGCTGACAGCACGCGATCTGGGCGCGCAGATCGCCGAGCGCCGAATTCGGGGAAGCGCACGTTGTCGTGGATGATCTGCCACAGCGTCTCGTTGCGCTTGCCGGCCTCGTAGATCTTCAGCGAGCGGAACTGGATGCCTTCCTGGTAGATCTCGGTGGTCTCGACCGAGCCGAAACCGACGCGCGAGCCGCCGATGTCGACCCAGTGGGCGCGGCTTGCCGCGAACGCCACGACCCTGCCGTCGTGAAAGCACGGCGCATAGATGACGATGTTGTTGAGATGCTGGCCGCAGACTTCGCCGTGGTTCATGATCACGACATCGCCCGGAGCGAACCCGTCCAGGCCGTAGCGCGCGATCCCGTCTTTCACAGCGATGCCGAGGTCGGCGAGAAAGATCGGCAGCCCGCCCTGGTTCTGCGAGATCATGCGGCCTTCGCCATCGATCAGGCCGCAGCAGAAATCGCGCACCTCGTAGATCATCATGTTGTAGGCCGACTTGCACAAAGCGGTCGCCATCTCGTCCGCATAGGCGTTGACGGCGTTGCGCACGACCTCGACGGTGATCGGATCGATTTTCATGGTTCGGAATCACCGGTTCTAAGAGTGATGACAATATTACCGAAGGCATCGATCACGGCCCGGTCGCCGGGCGCGATCAGGGTCGTTGAATTCGCCTCCTCGATCAAGGCGGGGCCGGCGATCTCGGCGCCGGCCGCAAGATGCGGCCGCCACAGGATTCGCGTCTCAACGAGCCGCGCCGCGTCGTCGAACACGACCGGACGGCGCTGCTCTTCGCCTGAGCGTTCCGGTCGCCACGGCTCGACCAGCCAGCGGCCGATCGCGTCCTGCATCCGCGGCACAGTGACGACGAGGCGGAGGTTGACCACTTCGATTGATTGATCGGGCGCGGCATGGCCGTAGCGCTGGTCGTGCTGCGTATGAAAGCGCTCGCGCGTGCCTTCGATGTTTCCGGTCAGTTCGCCGGCGTCGGCGACCGCGATCGCAATCGTGTGCTCCTGGCCGCGATACCGCAGATCCGCCGCGAACTTGAACTCGCCGTCGCTGAGACCGTCGCGCGCCAGCGCCTTTTCGCCGGCGGCGCGAAGCTCGGCGAAGGCGATGGCCGCGCCGGCCGGATCGATTTTGCCCAGTTCGCCGATCAGGGTGCGCACGAAATCCTGACGCCACTCGGCCATCAGCATACCGAGCGCCGAGAACGCGCCCGGCAATTTCGGAATGATGACCTTCGGAATGGAAATTTCGCGCGCGATAGCGACGGCGTGCAGCGGACCTGCGCCGCCGAACGCGATCATCGTCGTGTCGCGCGGGTCGATGCCGCGCTTGACCGACACGGCGCGGACCGCAAGCGACATGGCGGCATCCGAAATGGTGGCGATGCCGAATGCCGTACGCGTGGCATCGAGGTCGAGTTTTTTCCCGAGTGTAGCGGCGGCGGTTTGCGCGCGGGAGCGATCGAGTCCCATGTGGCCGCCGAGAAAGCGCCGGTCGTTGAGCCGGCCGAGCAGCAGATCGGCGTCAGTGACGGTCGGCTCGGTGCCGCCGCGGCCATAGCAGGCGGGTCCGGGATCGGCGCCGGCGCTGTGCGGACCGACATGCAGGCCGCCGTGCTGGTCGCACCAGGCGATCGATCCGCCGCCGGTTCCGACTTCCACGATATCCACGACCGGCAACTGCATCGGCTGGCCGCTGAAAGCGTCACCGATGATGTAACCTTCCTCGATCGGCGCCACGCCATCGGTGATCAACGAGGTCTTCGCCGTGGTGCCACCCATGTCGAAGCCGATGGCACGCTCGATGCCGAGAATTTGCGCGACGCGCCCGGCGCCGATCATCCCGGCGACCGGGCCCGATTCCATCATCGCGACCGGCGCGCGACGCGCCTCGCCGGCCGACATGGTGCCGCCATTCGAGCGCATGATGGCGATCTGGCCGTCAAAGCGCGATTTGTCGGCAAACTCTTCCAGCCGGCTCAGATAGCGGCTGACGCGCGGGCCGACGAAGGCGTTGAGCACGGTCGTCGAGGTACGCTCGTATTCGCGAAACTCGCGCAGGATTTCGTGGCTCAGCGTGATGAACACGTTGGGTAGCGCACGCCGCAGCACCTCGCCGACCAAAGTTTCATGCACGGGATTGCCGTAGGCGTGGAGCAAACAAACCGCCACAGCCTCGACGCCGAGGCTTTCAAGCGTACGCAAAAGCGCGGCGACCTCACTCTCATCGAGCGGCTTGAGGACCTTGCCGGCTGCATTCATTCGCTCGTTGAGTTCAAACGTCAGCTCGCGCGGCACCAGCGGGCGCGGCCGGTGAAAAAACAGGTTGAACGCATCGGGCCGATTACCGCGGCCGATCGCGTACACGTCGCGCATTCCAGCGGTGGTGATGAGCGCAGTCTTGGCGCCCTTGTGCTCCAGCACCGTGTTGATGGCGATGGTCGAGCCGTGGATCAGTTCGTCCATGGCGGCGAGATCGCATGCGGCAAGCTTGAGTGCGTCGGCAATGCCCTCGGTCGGATCGGCCGGCACGGTCGAGGTCTTCGACGTGACGATGACGCCGTCGCGATAGCCGACCAGATCGGTAAAGGTGCCGCCGATATCGACGCCGACAATGGCAGACTGAGGACGAGCGGCGGACGGCGAGCCGGCCCCGGAAGCGGCAGATTCTTTCAACATGGCGCTGTTTTTATTCCGCTTTTGCCTGCCCTGTCATCCATTGCCGGCGAGCGAGGCGAATGCGGCGGCGAGCCGCCCGCATTCCGCGCTTCCCTTGAAGGCGTCGCGGCACAGGATAAGCCACTTGTCGACCTCTGCGGCGCCCACGAGCGGATCCAGCACACGATGGCCCTTTTCCTCAAGATCGGATGGCGCGAGCGGATTCTCCGGGTCGCCTGCGGCCGCAATGACGCGATTGCGAAACGCCTTGTCGCTGGTTTGAACTTCAACGTCCGCCGGCCAGTGCAGCGGATAGAACGCCTCCAGCTCCTTGTCCGGCACGACTTCGACCTTGGCGGACAGTTGGGTGACCGCCGCGTCGACGGCCGCGGCGCTGCGGTCGACATCGAATAGCTGCATCGGTGCAAGCGCGCACAACCCGATCTGATGCGCCACGCTGACCAACGTCGATTGCCGCGAACCCGGTTCGACCTTGGTCGAGAGCATACCCACATAGGCCGGCGGGACGGAGACCCGGACCCGACTGATGGCATCGGCACGAATCTGTTCGGCCTGGACGATCGAGGAGAACGCCTGCACGGCGGCGATGCCCTGCTTCGCCGAACAGAACGGTTTCATGCTCAGTTCGGAGTAGACCGAGCCCTGCCCCAATTTGTCGGTGAGACGGGAACGGTCGAGCGCGACGCCGTGCGTGTTGGTGAGCCAATCGCCGTCGAGCAGCCCCGGATCGCCGTGATAGTCACCGCGCGCCGCCTCAGCCGCGGCGACGCCGCCCGCGATTGCCTTGCCGTAAAGAAACCAGCGCCCGGATGGCGCGCCGTGAATGTGGCCGACGCCGCCCGCGGTCAGCATCGCGGCGAGCGACAGCGCGTTGCTGGTGCGCTCCGCGTTGAGCCCGAACAGCCGCGCCGCGGTTGCGGCTGCCGCCACCGGCGCCACCAGATAAGTCGGCCAGATACCGCGATAGAGGATTTTCGGTCCGCTCACCGCCATGCCGAAGCGCACGGCGGTTTCGGTGCCGGCCCAGATCGCGCTCGCGATCTCGGCGGCGTCGGCAGTCGCGCCCTGCGCCGCCAGCATCAGCGCCACCGGAACGACGCCCGCGCTCGGCGTGACACAGGACTGCAGATGAATATCGTCGATTTCGGTGAGCCGGATGGTCGCCGCGCAGCGTGCGGTCCGCTCGGCGAGCGAACGCGCCTCGCCGAGGCGTTGCAGCGATTTACCCTCGGGAATGCTGCTGCCGGCGAGCGCCGCCAACACCGTGTCGGTGAGATGCAGCCGCAGCCGCTCCTGCTCGACCGCCGGTAGCGCCAATGCCTTGGCGCTGGTGACAAAGGTTGCAAGTTCGCCGATGACACTCACGATACGATTGCCCTGCCCGCTGCTGATTGGCTATCCATGGCCTCCCCATAGCAGAAACCCGCCGGTGTCACATGCCTGCCGTCCTCAACGAAACCCACGATCCGGCCCGGCGCAGTTTCGTCGACAGCGCCAACGCGCCGGGCTGCGATTTTCCGATCCAGAACCTGCCTTTTGGCGTGTTCCGCCCGGCCGGGAAAAAGCTGGGCGGATCGGCGTGGCGATCGGCGATCGGATTCTCGACGTTACGGCTGCGGCGTCGCTATTGGGCGAGCACCGCCGAGGCCATGCAATGGGCCACACGCGCCCTACCTCAATCATCTGATGTCGCTTGGGCCGGACGAATGGTCGAAGCTGCGGCTGGTTTTGTCTCGCGGACTGAGCGTCGAGCATGGCGACAAGCGCCTGGAGCAATATCTGAGCCCGATGGCAACAGCCGAGCTCAGAAAACCGGTCGCGGTCTGCGACTTCACCGATTTCTTCGCCTCGATCTTTCACGCCACCAATGCGGGACGGATATTTCGGCCCGACAATCCGCTGATGCCGAATTACAAATATGTTCCGGTCGCCTATCACAGCCGTGGCTCGTCGATCGTTGCAAGCGGCACCGCGTTCAAGCGGCCGCGCGGCCAGCGCAAAGGCCCGAACGATGCCGAGCCGAGTTACGGACCGTCACGCAATCTCGACTTTCGAGCTGGAGCTTGGCTGCTACATCGGCACGCCGAGCGAGCTTGGCGAACCGGTGCCGGTTGGCAACGCGTCAGAGCACATTTTCGGTTTCTGTCTGCTCAACGACTGGTCGGCGCGCGACGTGCAGGCGTGGGAATATCAGCCGCTTGGTCCCTTCCTGGGAAAGAACTTCGCCACCACCGTTTCGCCGTGGGTGGTGACCGCCGAAGCGCTGGCGCCGTACCGCACGCATGCCTACACGCGACCGCAAGGCGACCCGGCGCCGCTGCCTTATCTCGCCGACGCCGACGATCAAGCGCATGGCGGCCTCGACATCACGCTCGAAGTCTACCTCGCCACCGAAGCGATGCGGCGGGTCGGCACCGCGCCGATGCGCATCACCCAAACCTCGTTCGCGCTGATGTACTGGACCGTGGCGCAGATGATCGCGCACCACACGTCAAACGGCTGCAACATCTACGATCGGCGACCTGATCGGCTCCGGCACCGTGTCGGGACCGGACAGATCGAGCTGGGGCAGCCTGCTTGAATTGACTGCGCGCGGCCGAGAACCGCTTGAACTGCCGGGCGGCGAAAAGCGCGGCTTCATCGAGGACGGCGACGAGATCACCTTCCGCGGCTATTGCGAAAAGCCCGGCGCCGCCCGCATCGGCTTCGGCGAATGCCGCGGCATGGTGCTGCCTGCCAGCCAGCGCCTAAGCCTGCAACGATCTATGTGACAGGCAGGCAATCGAGGGTCAGTTTTTGTCTATTCGACGAAGGACTTCTTGGGCGAAAAGCGAAAGCGAATCGTCGCGCGCGCCCATGACCACAATCCGATCGCCACGACGGGCCAGCCTGACCAGGGCGTCGCCGCAGCCGCTACGATCTGGAAACGCAAACGCGCGACGGCCTTTCTGTTCGATGTCGCGAATAATGTCGCGACTGCCAACGCTGCGGTCGACAGTGCCGCCGAAATATACCGGCTCCGGCATGAACAGGACGTCTTCATCGTTCAGCCCGGTTACAAAGCAATCCACCAAGGCTTCTCTCATCAAACGAATCGGGCCGTAGCCGTGAGGTTGAAACATCACCAGCAGGCGGCCGGGAAACGCGTGCAGGGTCTGGAGCGTGGCTGCAATCTTGTCGGGGTTATGGGCAAAGTCGTCGATCACGGAAATCTCGTTGGCAGTGCCCACGACTTCCAATCGCCGCCGGATACCGCTGAACTCGTCCAAATACGACGCAGCCTTCGCGAGGCCAACGCCGCAGACATTCGCGACACACAGTGCGGCAAGGGCATTGGCGACGTTGTGCCGCCCCGGAACTTTCAGGTTCACCGCAACGCTCTCACCGCTGTCGCGGGCCTTTACCTGAAAAGCAATTCCAGCCGGCGCAGGCGTCACTGCTGAAGCGACGAGATCGGCTGGCGCCGCGCGCAGACTGTAGGTCACTGCCTGTGCGGGCTTCAGCTCCGCAGCAAGCGCCGCAGTTTCCGCGTTATCGAGGTTCAGTATTGCCGTTTCCGCTCCGGCGATAAACCCCCGGAAAAGGGCGCGCAGTTCTTCGAGCGACTTGTGGTCAAGCGAGACGTTGTTCACGACCGCAATGCGCGGCTTGAAAAGTGCAATCGAGCCGTCGCTCTCGTCGACTTCGCTGACGAAAATATCGCCGTCGCCGACCCGGGCGCTGGTGAACGTCGAGCCCAGGCCGATGAAATTCTTCATATCGGCGCCGTTCATAATCGTCGGGCTTTTTCCGGCGCAGTGCAGAATCCAGCCGATCATGCCGACGGTCGTCGACTTGCCGCTCGTACCGGCGACGCCGACGCCAAGGCCCGAGCGGTTGAAGAGTTGAGCAAGAAGTTGTGCGCGCGTCATCGTCGCGGCGCCGACACGACGCGCAGCCTGTACGTCGGGGATTGTCTCCTCGACTGCGGCGGAAGTGACCAGGATCTGACTATCGCGGCAAATCCCGCTGCCATCTTGCGGATGGAGCGCTATGCCACGCGCGCGCAGAAAATCGAATCTTTCGCCGTTTCGTCCCTGGTCGAGCGCGCGGTCAGAGCCCTCGACACGTCCGCCCCTCGCCTGGATGATCAATGCGAGGGGAGTCATGCCGCTACCGCCGATGCCGCAGAAAAAGTAGTCTCCATTTTGGCACATCGGCGAAACCTACAAGCATTGCCGGTAAGCGACAACTCGATCGGGATGCTGGCATGAGCAGGGAGCGGTGCAAGATTGGCGTCGTCGCCACGGCTTCACGCATGTCTCCAGACGTCGCGACGCGTGTGCCCGCCGTGGCCGAGAGTCTCTATCCGGAACGGACGCCCGAAATTGTCTTCCACCCGCAGTGCTTCGCGTCGCACGGACATTTCGCCGGCGACGACGAAGCGCGCGCCCAGGCGTTTCTCGACGTCGCCAACGATGAAAGCTATGACGCCGTCTGGTTCGCGCGCGGCGGCTACGGGTCGTGCCGCGTGGTCGAGTTGATCATGCCCCGGTTGATGCCGCCGTCGCGGCCAAAGACCTATGTGGGCTACAGCGATGCCGGCATGCTGCTTGCCGCTTTGTACCGGGCCGGATTTCCGGCCGTGGCGCACGGGCCCGTCGCGCAGGATATCCTTCGGGACGGCGGCGATGCGGCGGTTGCGAGAGCGCTCGCCTGGATGATTGATCGGACGCCGGAGGCGCTGGAGCCAAGCGTTGACGGCAGGAAAAAGACCGCGGCGTTCAACATGACAGTGCTCAGTCATTTGCTCGGCACGCCGGGCGAACCCGACCTCGACGGACATGTGCTCATGCTGGAGGAAGTGAGCGAGGCGATTTATCGGATCGATCGGTCGCTGTTTCATATCACCAGCAGCGCCAGCATCCGGCGTGTGGCGGGCATCAGGCTGGGCCGCTGCAGCAACATCACGCCGAATGAACCGGACTTCGGAATGAACGAAGAGGAAATCGCCAAATACTGGTGCCGGAGGGCCGGGATTCCGTGGTTGGGACGCGCCGATATCGGGCACGACATTGACAACAAGGTCGTACCCTTCGGCACCGTGCGATAATTGCCCCAGGGGGAGATAGTCGATGAGAAAGCAGACGCAAACGCAGCGGCAGCGTTATTGCACCGGCACCCATTTCTGCAGGCGTTTTCCGGTGTCGACCTCGCCGGTGTAGAAATTGCCGTGCGAGTCGAACGCGGCGGCGTGGACCCAGTGGAATTCACCAACCTCGCGCCCCGGCCCGCCGAACGTGCCCACGACCGCGCCGTCGCTCACGCGCACCGCTTTGATCTCGTTATTGGTGCCATCGATAACGACAAAATAGTTCTGCTGCGGGTCGAGCGGCGAGAACGCCAATCCCCAGGTCGAGCCCGAACCCTGGGTCGCCGGGTCGAGAGCGTATTGCCGTACAAACGTGCCGTCCTTGTGAAACACCTGCACGCGGTTGTTGGTGCGGTCGCAGACGTAGACCAGCCCATTCTTGGCCAGCACGACGCAATGCACCGGATTGCCAAATTGCGGTGAGTTGGGATTGTACTGCGCGAGCTTCTCATCGGTCGGCGGCTTGCCGTAGGCGCCCCAGATGCGCTTGATGACGCCGCTATCGGCATCGAACACGGCGACGCGATGATTGCCGTAACCGTCCGCCACATAAATCTCGTTGGCTCCCACGTCGAGCGCGAGCGCGGCGGCCTGACCGAACTGAGTCAAATCCGTACTGCTCGTCAGCGGCCCGCGACGACCGAGTTGCTTGACGAATTTTCCGTCGGTGGTGAATTTCAGCACCATGGCGTCGTCCTTGCCGCTGCCGGTGAGCCAGACAAAGCCCTTAGCGTCATCGACCAGAATGCCGTGCTCCACCGCCGGCCAGTCATAGCCCTGGTTGTCGCCCGGCCCACCCCACGCCTTGAGGACGTCGCCGGCCCGGTTGAACACCAGCACCGAGGGCGCCGGCACACAGCATTTCGAGCGCGGCGGCTTGAGCGTTGCGCCCTTCTCATCAGGTGTCAGCGAACGCGGCCGCTGGAACACCCAGATATTGTCGTGCGCGTCGACCGTCATGCCGCCTACCTGTCCGAGGATCCAGTTGTTCGGCAACGGCTTTGGCCAGGACGGATCGACTTTGAACTGCGGACCTTCGGCAAGCGCCGGCGTCAAGCCGCCGAACAGAGCCACCGCGATGATCGCCATGCATGCGCGAACGATGAAGCGAGCGTAGCTCATGTGCGTTTCCTCCGCCTATTCGTGACTTGTGCTTGCCGTCGCGACGGACGCATATAGTCGCATTTGCGATGGCCCTTTGCCACGGTCGCCAAGCACAAGAGCAAAGCCAGGAGAGGCAGCCCGTGAGCCAACCGAATCAACGGCAACTGGCCGAAAATTTCCGCAGGCTACATCGCGCACCGCCGATCCTGCTGTTGCCCAATGCCTGGGACCCGATGAGCGCCCGCATCTTCGAGGCCGCGGGCTTTCCGGCAGCGGCGACGACGAGCGGCGGGCTCGCCTGGGCGCTCGGTTATGCGGACGGCGAGAAGGCACCGTGGGGTGAAGTGGTCGCCGCGACGCGGCGGATCGCCGAGGCGGTGCGCGTGCCGCTCACCGCCGACATCGAGACCGGCTATGGTGAAACGCCCGACGCGGTCGCACGCAGTGTCACCGAGATTATCGGGGCGGGCGCGGTCGGCATCAATCTTGAAGACGGAACGCCAAATCCCGACGAGCCGGTGCGTAGCATCGACGATGCCGCCGCCCGCATCCGCGCCGCGCGCGCCGCCGCCAGCGCCGCCGGCGTGGCGATCGTGATCAATGCGCGCGTCGATCTTTACTCTGAAACACGTCGGCGATGACGCGACGCGTTTTACCGAAACGGTGCGGAGGGCCGAGGCCTATCTCGCGGCAGGCGCCGACTGCATCTTCGTCTTTGCGGTCGCCGACCTGGACCTGATCAAAAAGCTCACCGCCGCGATCAAGGCGCCAGTCAATGTCGTCGGCCGCGCCGACGGGCCGGGGCTCAAGACGCTTGAAGCGGCCGGCGTCGCGCGCGTCAGCATCGCCTCGGGCGCCAGCACGGTCGTCATATCGGCAATCCAGCGCATGGCCGAGCAACTGCATCAAACAGGCGAATTCGACGTGCTTAAAACGTCGCTGACGCGCCCCGAAATACAGAAACTGTTCGCGAGAGAATAGGGAGACGAGGCATGACCATGAAAGCCCGCATGGATTTCCGCAAGGCATCACCGCATGGCGCCAAGGCTGTGAGCGAACTGCACGCCTTCGTGCATCGCTGCGGCCTCGAGCACACGCTTCTTGAACTCGTCAAGCTGCGCGCCTCGCAGATCAACGGCTGCGCCCACTGCATAGACATGCACACCAAGGAGCTGCGCGCCGCCGGCGAGAGCGAACAGCGGCTTTATCTGCTCAATGCCTGGGAAGAATCGCCGTTCTACTCTGACCGCGAGCGCGCCGCGTTGGCCTGGACCGAAGCGCTGACGCTGATCACCGACGGCCACGCGCCGAACCATGTCTACGAGCAGGCGCGCGCGCAATTTTCCGAAGAAGAGCTCGCCAACCTGACGCTGGCGATCATCGCCATCAACGGCGCAAACCGGCTCAATATCGCGTTCCGCACCGTGCCGGGGAGCTACAGGGTGAAGGTTCAGCACGCGGCGGAGTAGCCGTCATTCCGTGGCGGCCCGAAGGGCCGAGCCCGGAATCCATATGCGCTGAATCCTCAGAACGCGCGCCGCACCATACCTGAAGCTATCGTGATTATGGATTCCGGGCTCGCCGCTTCGCGGCGCCCCGGAATGACGATTAATGTATCTCCGGCTCCGCGATCCGCTCCGTGCCGGCGAGAAAATCAAAATCGCAGCCCTCGTCGGCCTGGCCGATGTGCTCGGAGAACATCGCGCCGTAGCCGCGCGGATATTTGGCCGGCGGTTGTTTCCACGCCGCGCGGCGGCGCGCCATCTCGTCGTCGCCGACATGCAAGTGAATGCGCCGAGCCTCCACATCGACCTCGATCTCGTCGCCCGTTTGCACGAAGGCGAGCGGACCGCCGACGAAACTTTCCGGCGCCACGTGCAGAATGCAGGCGCCGTAGCTGGTGCCGCTCATGCGCGCGTCCGAGATTCGCAGCATGTCTTTCACACCGGCTTTGAGCAGCTTTTTCGGAATCGGCAATTGCCCCCATTCGGGCATCCCCGGACCGCCCTTCGGACCGCCATTCTTGAGCACCAGCACATGATCGGCCGTGACATCGAGATCGTCGCGGTCAACCTCGCGCGCCATGTGATCGTAGTTCTCGAATGCGATTGCCTTGCCGCGATGGCGCAGCAGGCGCTTGTCGGCTGCCGCCGGCTTCATCACGCATCCGCGCGGCGCCAGATTGCCGGTCAGCACCGCAGTCGCGCCCTCGGGATAGAGCGGATCTGCGAGCCCGTGGATCACATCGGGCAGATGCACGCCGGCGCCCGCAATATTGTCGCCGACGCTGCGGCCGTTGACCGTGATGCAGGACAGGTCGAGCATGTCCTTCATCTGCGCCATTAGCGCACGCAGGCCGCCGGCGTAGAAAAAATCCTCCATCAGATATTTGCCCGACGGCGTGATGTTGGCGATCACCGGCACGTGCCGCGAAATCTCGTCGAAGCGCGCCATGTCGAGTGCGATGCCGGCGCGGCGGGCGAGCGCGATGACGTGGATGATGGCGTTGGTCGAGCCGCCGAGCGCCATGTGGACGCGGATGGCGTTGTCGAACGCTGCCGGCGTCAGAATCTTCTCCGGCGTCAAATCCTCCCACACCATCTCGACGGCGCGGCGCCCGGCCGCAGCGCACATGCGCGGATGATTCGCATCGGGCGCCGGTATCGACGACGCGCCCGGCAGCGCCATGCCGAGCGCCTCGGCGATCGCCATCATGGTGGCGGCGGTGCCCATCACCATGCAGGTGCCGAAAGAGCGGGAGATGCCGCCCTCGATCTCGTTCCACTCCTCGTCGCCGATGCGGCCGGCGCGCTTCTCGTCCCAGTATTTCCAGGCGTCGGAGCCGGAGCCGAGCGTGTGGCCGCGCCAGTTGCCGCGCAGCATCGGTCCCGCCGGCAGATAGATCGCCGGCACGCCCATCGAGATCGCGCCCATCAGCAGCCCGGGCGTGGTCTTGTCGCAGCCGCCCATCAGCACCGCGCCGTCGATCGGATGGCTGCGCAACAGCTCCTCGGCTTCCATGGCAAGAAAGTTGCGGTACAGCATGGTCGACGGTTTGACGAACGGCTCGGCGAGCGACATGGCGGGCAGCTCGATCGGAAAACCGCCGGCCTGATAGACGCCGCGCTTCACATCTTCGGCCCGCGCACGCAGGTGGCCGTGGCAGGCGTTGATGTCGCTCCAGGTATTGATGATGCCGATGACGGGTTTGCCGACCCAGTCGTCGCGGTCGTAACCGAACTGGCGCAGCCGCGAGCGATGGCCGAACGAGCGCAGATCGTTCTTGCCGAGCCAGCGATAGGAGCGCAGCTCTTCGGGCGATTTCCTCGATTGCGTCACGCCCCTACTCCGCGGTCGCGCCGGTGGCCTTGACCACCTTGGCCCATTTGTTGGTCTCGTCGGCGATGATCTTGCCGAAATCCTCCGGCGTGCCCGGAATGTTGGTGCCGCCAAGTTCGGCGAGTTTCGCCTGCATAGCCGGATCGGCGAGCGCCTCATTGATTGTCTTGTTGAGCTTGTCGATGATCGGACGCGGCGTTCCTTTCGGCACCGCCATGCCGAAGAAGGCGCTCGCCTCGTAGCCCGGCACTGTCTCGGCCACGGTCGGCACACCGGGCAACGCCGCGGCGCGCTGCGCCGTCGTCACCGCGAGCGCGCGCAGCTTACCTGCCTTGATGTAGGCGATCGACGACGGCAGGTTGTCGAACATCACCTGCACGTGGTTCGCCAGCATGTCGACCAGCGCCGGCGCCGCGCCGCGATATGGCACGTGCACCATGTTGACACCCGTCATCATCATGAACAGCGCGCCGGACAGATGCACCGAGGTGCCGGTACCGGACGACGCCATGTTGACCTTGCCCGGGTTGGTCTTGGCGTAGGCGATGAATTCGGCGACGGTTTTCGCCGGCACTTCCGGGTTGACCTCCATGACGTTCGGCACGCGGATGAAGCCACCGACCGGCGCCATGTCGTTGATGAAATTGAACGGCAGGTTCTTGTAGAGCGAGGCGTTGATCGTGTTCGCCGGATTGACCAGGAACACGGTATAGCCATCCGGCGGCGCGTGTGCGGCCATCTCGGTGGCGAGATTGTTGCCGGCGCCCGGCTTGTTCTCGATGATGAATTGCTGGCCGAGTTTCTGCGACAGATACTGGCCGATCAGCCGGGCGCAGATATCGGTCGAGCCGCCCGGCGGATAGCCGACCAGCCAGCGCACTGCGTGGTTCGGATAAACATCGGCCGCCTTCGCCGCGCCGGAGCCGGCAACAAGGGCACAGACAAGCGCGACGGCAGTCCGTCGCCCAATTCGACCTGGCATTTCCTTCTCCCTCGCGCTCCGAGCATGTCCTGCCAGCGCGTTCTGACAAACCTACGCGGCACCGGCGATGCTGCACAAGGGTACGTCAGCCCTGCGCACGGCCCGAGCCGTCTTGCCGGGACTGGTCCGCACCGATAGTTTCACGCTCCCCGCCACCCCAAGGACATTATTGTCATGATCGACTTTTATGCGTTGACCAGCCCGAACGTGCAGAAAATCTACATTATGCTGGAAGAGACGAAGCTGCCCTACAAGGAGCATTTCGTCGATGTGTGGAAGGGCGACCAGTACGATCCGGCGTTCGTGAAGATCAATCCGAATTCGAAGATTCCGGCTATCGTCGACAGCGACGGCCCGGGCGGCAAGCCGATCACGGTTTTCGAGTCCGGCGCCATCCTAATGTATCTGGCTGAGAAGACCGGGCAGTTCATGCCCAAGGATCCGGCCAAGAAATACGATGTGCTGCAGTGGCTGTTCTTCCAGACCTCGGGCATCGGACCGATGTTCGGCCAGTTCACCCATTTCAAGATGTTCGCGCCGAAAGACAAAGACCACTCCTATTCGGCGTCGCGTTATCAGACCGAAGTGAAGCGGCTCTATGAAGTGCTGGAACAGCAGCTGGCGAAGACGCCCTATATCGCCGGCAGCGAATACTCCATCGCCGACATCGCCACCTTCCCGTGGACCCGCAATCACGACATGCAGGGCGTGAAATGGGAGGACAATCCGAATCTGGCGCGCTGGTTCAAGGCGATCGACGAGCGTCCCGCGGTCAAGGCCGCGCTCGCCAAGGTCGGCGCCATCAAGTCGAACCGCGACACGGCGAACGACGATCAGAAGGATCGCTTCTTCAATCGCGGCCGCTACGCGCGAGGCTGATCGTCGCGATCTACAGATCGGATATCAGCGCTTTCGCTTCGCGCAAGTCGGCGACGAAGCGCTGGTATTCGGCCGCCCGGGCGGCTTCGTCCGGCACGCGCAGCAGAAACGACGGATGCACCGTCACAAAGCCACGCAGCGAGCCGAAACTGACTGGCCCTCGCTCGCGCAGCACTGATACCGGCCGCTGCGCGAGCGCGCTCGCGGCCGTACCGCCGAGCGCAACGATCAGCTTCGGTTTGACGGCGGCGATCTCCCGATCGAGCCACCAGCGGCAGGCGGACACCTCGCCGGCATTCGGCTTCTTATGGATGCGCCGCTTGCCGCGCGGCTCGAACTTGAAATGCTTGACCGCATTGGTGACGTAGACTGCTTCACGCGCAATCCCGGCTTCCGCCAGCGCACGGTCGAAGACTTGACCAGCCGGCCCGACAAAGGGACGCCCCGCAATATCCTCCTGATCGCCAGGCTGCTCGCCAACAAACATTGTCATCGCGCCCGCAGGACCTTCGCCGAATACGCTCTGCGTCGCCGGCCCATAGAGTGGGCAACGCCGGCAAGCGCTGACTTCGGCTCGCAGTTGCTCAAGCAGCGTGTCGGCCCCCTCGACCCGCGGGATTAAACTTCCGGCGGCGGCAGCGAAGCGGGGTGGCTTGTCGGGGGCGGTCTTGTTCATGTGGGCAACCCTCTCTTCGGCACCGGCAACCATCGCTGGAATTTGCGCCGCTTCCGGCATATTGGGCCAGTAGTGGCGCGGCATCTCGTTGACCATGGCCTTGAACCGCACGCGCGCCGGGTTGAATGTCGTCCGATAATAAGTGAGCCACAGCTCGTCGAGCACCGGATCGCTCTCGCTCTCCGGCTTGACCGCTGGTGGTCCGAAGCGCAACACGCCACCGCTCCAGGCCGCGGTGCCGAGCGGCGTCGCGATCAGCCAATCCATCTGGGAAAAACGATCGACGAAAAAAGGCGCCGCGCGCCGCAGGATGAAATGCTGCGGCTCGAACCAGGCGACACACAGGGTCTGTCCGTCGACACAACGCGGACGAAAGCGCAGGAACGCATGCATCTTGTGAATGTCGCGCCGCGCTGCGCGCGCGTAGTCGTTGAGGCGAGCCACGGCCGGATCGGCGGCGTTGTCGACAAGCGCACGTGCGCCGTGACGAACGCGCCAGAGCACGCCGTAAAGCAGCGCGAAGCGATCACCGGCACGATGGCAGATCGCGTCACGCATCAGTTCGGCATAGGCCCGCGGCACCGAGAAGGTTGCTGATGCGTCGCCTTCCGGCGGCGGCGGAAACAACGCCGGCTCATCCGGCGGAATGAAGGCGAGTTGCTCCGGCGCAAGGTCGTGCGCGATGCAGTGTCGCGCCAGATCGCGAAACTCCGCCTCATCCGCGTCGACAGCAATACGCACGGCATACATGGCTTACCCGAACAGATTGAGTTGCACCGGCGGCGGCGCAAGTTTGCGGCGCAGATGCGCATCGTCGAGCACGTGCGTCGGACGCCAGTCGGCGGCAACGATGAACGGACGCGCGCGCGAGAGCGCGCCGGAAAGCCGCCCCACATCGGCGAGCCGTAGCGCGCCGCTGCGGCGCGAGGAAAGAATTCGGTCCACCGCGCGCGTGCCGAGGCCCGGCACCCGTAGCAGCATCTCGCGCGGCGCGCGATTGACGTTGACCGGGAATTCGCCGCGATGCGCGAGCGCCCAGGCAAGCTTCGGATCGACATCGCTCCGCAGCATTCCGGCCGGCGCCGCGGCCGCAATCTCATCGAGCGCGAAATCCGTAGAAACGCAACAGCCAGTCGGCCTGATAAAGCCGATGTTCGCGAAGGAGCGGCGTCGCCGCCGTCGGCAGCTGCGCCGAGGGATGGCCGGTGGGACTGAAAGCGGCATAGTACACGCGCTTTAGTCCGTAGGACGCGTAAAGCGACGCGCTGCTGTTGAGGATGCTGACGTCGTCCGTCGCGTCGGCGCCGACGATCATCTGCGTCGATTGACCGGCCGGCGCGAAACGCGGCGGCGCTGCGCGCCCGATGCGTCCGATCGCCTTGCGGCTCGCATCGGAGGCATCGTCGATCAGTGACCGTGTCGCCGCCAAGCCTCGTTTAATTTCAGTGGAGTCCTTCTCGGGAGCGTAGGCCGCAAGTGATGTTTCGCTCGGGAGTTCCACGTTCATGGACAAACGGTCGGCGTAGCGGCCGGCCTCCGCAATCAGTGCCGGGCTCGCGCCAGGGATCGTTTTCAGATGAACGTAGCCGCGGAACTCGTGATCGGTGCGCAGCGTCTTCGCGACGCGCACCAGATCCGCCATGGTGTCATCTTCGCTGCGCGCGATGCCGGAGGACAGAAACAGTCCCTCGATGCAGTTGCGCCGGTAGAGATCGATCGTGAGCTTGACCACTTCGTCGACCGAGAACCGCGCGCGGGCGACATTGCTCGACCGCCGGCTGACGCAATAGGCGCAGTCGTAACGGCAGAAATTGGTGAGCAGTATCTTCAACAGCGAGACGCAGCGCCCGTCCGGCGTATAGGCGTGACAGATGCCGGCGCCGGTCACGGAGCCCAGTCCGCCGGACCGCGCATTGCGCTTCGACCCGCCGGACGAGGCGCACGACGCGTCATATTTCGCGGCATCGGCCAGGATTTCGAGCTTCTGCAACAGGGTCAGGGGCATTACGGCTCGATTGTATGTTCTGTTTTTGTTCTACGCAAGACTTATACTCGATTTCGTCGAACCCGGTTCCACGCGTCTTTACAGGCGCTTCATGCCAGACTTTCATGGCAGACTTTCACGGCAGGCTTTCAGGGCAGACGTTCACAGCAAACTTTCACTGCTTCGCCGCGACGCCGAAGCGATCGTGGCCGAGTTGCTGATTGCTATTCCACGCTGCCCGCCGACCAAAACCTGCGGCCGGCTGAGGCAAGAGGCATGCGCGGTGCCGGGACGGATCGTGTCAGCGTTTCTCGATATCGAACTCAAACCTTTGCGCATCACAAGGTCCGGGATTTCTCGGCGCACCGTTTGGCAACTGCACGGCATCGTGGACACGTATTGAGCCGCGATCATTGGCCGCATCTTCCGACGTTTTGACATTCCAACTGAGGTCCCCCAACCTCCCCGACAGGGAGCCCAAGGGGATCGGTCATGAAGAAGCGAGCAAGCGTCGGGCTTGGGATCGTCTTCGTGGTGGCGATGGCCGCGCAGGCATTCGCCGCGGACCAAGTCAGGATCGGAAAGTCCCAGGGTTTTATTTGGGACTTCCTTCCGGCCGATGTCGGCATCGCTTCCGGAATCTTCGCAAAATACGGTCTCGACGTACAAATCACGGCACTCGGTGGCGATGGCAAGGTGCAGCAGGCAATGACTGCCGGCGGCATTGATTTCGGCCTCGGCAGCGGCCCCGGCATGGCGTTCACCGCCAAAGGATCGGTAGCGCTCGCGGTCGCGACGATCGAGGGCGCACCGCGCGATCTCTGTATTGTCGTCGCAGCCGACTCTCCGATCAAAACCATTGCCGACCTCAAGGGCAAGCTTGTGAGCGTGTCGACACCAGGCGCGCTGAGCGATTGGGTTGCCGAACGCCTTTCGATCTCGGAGGGCTGGGGCCCGGAAGGCATCCACCGGCTGGCGCTTGGCGGGGCGCCGGGGCGCATCGCCGCGCTGCGCACGAAGCAAACCTCTGCGGACATCACCGGTCCGGAGGCGGGCTATCTTCTCGAAGAAAAACACGAGGGGAGAATTCTCGCGCCTATGGACAAATATGCGCCCGACTTCATCACCCACGTGGTGTTCGCGCGCAAAGATCTCATCGCCAAGAATCCCGATCTGGTCCAGCGCTTCCTGAAGGGCTATTTCGCTTCGATCGCCTATATGAAATCGCACAAGCAGGAGACCGTTGCGGTCGCCGTATCGGCGCTCAAGGAGTCTCCGACCTCAGCCGGCAAGACCTACGATTATTTGATATCGGCGCTGAGCAACGATGGGACCTTCGACCCGAAGGCCGTGCAGGTGCTCAAGCAATCGTTCATCGAAATGAAGATTCTCAAAACAGCGCCACCCGACAACGAGCTTTTCACGACGCAGTTTGTTCCAGTAACCCCTTAGGCCCAGAGCGCGGCAGCATACGGACTACTGGGTGTGGGCCAGGCCGAACTGCGCCCGGTCGATATTCGTGCGCGCCGAGTCCGACAGCAGTTTCTGCCGGAAATTTTCCCAGGGCCGGTTGATGTCGAACTCCCACGGCTCGAACAATTCCGGCTCGTCCATCACCACGATGTGACGATCGATCTGCAGCGCCTGCGCCTGCATGCGGGCATTGATGTCAGTGTAGGCGGCGAACACTGTGGCCTGCTTGACCGACAACCCGACCACGACGTTGCCGTGCCCGCGCAACAGCGCCAGCGGTCCGTTGCCGAGCGTCTTCGCCAGCGCCGCGCCGCGCGGCATGTCGGTGATCTGCATGCCGCGCCCGTCGCCGCGCACATCGCGGATCTCGAAATTGGGAATTGTCAGCGGCATGAAGCCTGCCTGCACGATGACCGGGCGCATCGGCACGTTGGTGAGGCTGAACGGAATGACGGCCTGCGAATGCGAATGCACGACGGCGTTGACGTCCGGACGCGCCTTGTAGATTTCGCCATGCAGATAGCGCTCGCCGTTGGTCCGCCGTCCGCGCGGGTCGATCGGCTGGCTGGTCTCGACGCTGAGTTCGAGCACGTCGTCGGCCTCGACCAGCGACGGCGGCATGGCGCGCGGCAGCAGGAAGCGTTCGGGATTGGTCGGCGAGCGGGCGCTGATATGTCCGAAACTGTCGAGGACCGCCTCGTTCACCAGAATTTTATAGGCGAGTACCAGGTCGGCAATGATTTCGGCGTCAGTTCCCGTTGCCATCTTCCCTCCCATTCGACCGCGGTGGTCCCGTTTATCCAGTCGTCAAATCATGAATGGCGAACGAGGTCCAGAGAACGCTACGCCTACTTGGGGATCACCGGCAGGATCAGACATGACGCATGCGCGCCGTCGTGATGGATCGTGTCGGTGCCCATCAGGCACGGATGATACGGATGCGAGAACACGCCGTCGGTCGCCGGCGAATCGCCGTTGGCAAGCTCGAGCCGGATGCGGTGGTCTTTCTTGAACACATACGAGATCGGCAGCACCTCGATGTCGAACTGGTAGATTTCCCCGGGCGTGAGCGGCTGCGGATTGGTGTGCGTGTAGAACGGCCGCTCCGGCGTCGAGCGCGCCGGATCTTTTTCACGGTGTGAGGCCTTGAGCCAGCCTTTGGACACCGGTGTGAAGGCCGGCTGTTCGCCCTTGCCCCGCGCCGTCTGATCCTGCGGATGCTGGTCAGTCAGCTTGACGATGAACTGGGTATCGATCGCGGTCGACGAGGCAAAAAGCTTCAGCACGATCGGGCCGGTCACTTCCAGATCGTCATCGAGTGGAGCGCTGGTGAACGTCAGCACGCGCCGCGCCGGATCGACCCGGCCGTCGGGTCCGATCACCGCCACACCGTTGACCCACTCCCAATCGGGATAGGTGTAGCTCGTCGCCGGCTCCGCTCGCCGCGGGCCTTGCGATCGACAGACCCGCCGTCATTGAGCGAGATGACGCTGCCCGACGGCCCTTGGCGCAGATGATAGACGACAGGCGTCGCGCGCTTCGGCGGCCATTCTGCCTCGGCACGCCAGACATTGGCGCCGCGCACAAACACCCGCACCGGCTCGGCGTCCATGAAACCGTTGTTGGCGCCCTTGAGATGCAGATTGTAGAACGGCAGCAGCTCCTTTTCGTGGAATTCGACCTGATCGAACATGCGGTGCGCTTCGAAGGTGTTGCGCGCGCCGGTGACGACGAGCTTCTTCGGCGCTTTCACCTCCTCGTAGCCAAGGATATTCCCGCGCAGATGCAGCCCCATCTTGCCCCAATGGCCGATCGACAGCACCGGGCACTTGATCTTGTCGAGCCGCCAGTACGGCGAGCGCACGCGCCAGAATTCGTCATCGAGCGAATGATTGATGATCTCGCCGACCAGATCGAAATTCATCGGCGGCCGGCCGTGGCGCCCGGCGAGGCGGTGCTGATTGTCGGCGCGCAACGACGTGTACCAGACCGAGCGATACGAGCAGTAGATGCCGCCGTGATAGTTCGAGCCACGATACTGATCGACCAGCCCATCGTAAGGCACGATGCAGGCCAGCCCCGGCGGGTTGTAGGTCGCCATCAGCCACTGCGCCATGGCGTAGTAGGACTGGCCGATGCCGCCGACCCGGCCGTTGCACCATGACTGCCGCACGATCCAGGCAATCTGTTCGAGATAGTCCTGCTGCTCGTTCGGCCCCATGAACTCGAACTCGCCTTCAGACTGGCCGGCGCCGCGCACGTCGGCGTGCACGTAGGCGTAGCCTTGGCCGACATACCATTCGACCGGCCCGGTCTCGCGCCACAGAAACAGCGGATAGGCCGGCACTTCGTCCATCTCGTACTGGTAGGGCGACGCGGCGAACAGCGCCGGGAAGCGGCCTTCAGCATCCGGACGATAGACGCACAGCGAAATACGCACGCCGTCGCGCATGGTGACGGTGATGCCCTTCTCGACCTTCATCGCGTATTGCGTCACTTCGCTCACTCCCCCTGCCTTGCCGGCTTTCACCGCCTCCGGCATTGTGACCCGAGCAAAAAGCAGATGCCAGGGAGAATGTCATGAACGGGTGGACTCGCGCGCTTGCTGTCGTCGCGCTGCTAACGCCCGCGCTGCCGGCGGCCGCCGCCGCGCAGAATTATCCGTCACGGCCGATCCGCGCCATCGCCTCGCAGGGCGCCGGGGGACTGAGCGACCTCTTCATGCGCGCGCTCGGCCAGTCGCTCGGCCCCGCGCTGGGCACCTCGATCGTGGTCGAAGACCGCGCCGGAGCGGAAGGCACGATCGGCGCCAAGGCGTGCGCCGAAGCCGCGCCCGACGGCTACACGATCTGCATCCTCCCCGATCAGACCTTCGTCACCAACCCGTTCCTTCCGGGAGCAGATTGGGACCCGATGGGAAAACTGACACCGATCGCGCGGCCTTACTACCTCACCCAGGTGTTTGCGGTGAATTCGTCGCTCGGGGTCAAGTCGTTCGCCGATCTCGCCAAGCTGGTGAAGTCCAAGCCGAACACGTTCAACTACATGGCGCCCTCGGTGTCGAAGGTCGCCTTCATGGAGGGGTTCAACAAGAAGAACGGCACCGACATCGTGCGCGTGCCGTTCAAGGGCGGCGGCGACGCTGTCACCAGCATGCTCAACGGCACGACGCAAATCGCCATTTTCGGCATCGGCAACCTGATCTCGTTCATCAAAGCCGGCAAGATCGTGGGCCTCGCCATCGACGGCGACACGCGTTCGCCGCTGGCGACCGACATTCCGACCTTCAAGGAGGTCGGCTACACCGAGCACATCTCGCCGACATTCTTCGGCATCTACGCGCCGACCGGCACACCGCAGCCGATCATCGACAAGCTCAACAAGGCCATCGTGGCGATCGAATTGAAGCCCGACTTCCAGCAGAAATTCCTGATCAACAAGGGCCTGAGCCCATCGCTGGAATTGGCCGAGCAATTTGCCAAGGAACTGCCGGCCGATCGCGCCGAAGGTCTCGCCGTGATCAAGGCATCGGGGCTTTATCCGAGCGTGAAGTGAGGCGCACCGGACCTTGTTGGATGGGTTGAACGAAGCGAAACCCATCAACTGGCTTGAAGGCTGCATGATGGGTTTCGCTCACGCTCAACCCATCCTACACCCTCACCCTGAGACGCTTGCTGGGTAGCGTGAGTCTCCGGCGGGGAGGCTCCCTTCATTGCCAATCTCGATATGAAAGGTCTCGGACAAGCCCGCCATTCCCGACGGTGTCAGTCTGAGGGCGCGACTGCCTGGCACGGATTTGAGCCATCCGAGCTCCAGCAGTCGATCCAGAATTCGCGCTCCGACGAGTCCCTTGAGGTGATAACGGCGCTCGCTCCAGTCGAGACACGGCTGGCAGAAAATTCGCCGCGTCCGCGGTGTCAGATCGACGCCGAACCCAGCCAGGAAACGCTCACCCGAAGACGTTACCTCGCCGCCTTCATCGGTAAGGATGATGTGCCCCATGGCCACAAGCGCATCGGTAACAGCAACTCCGATCCCGCCAGCCAGGTGATCGTAGCAGCTTCGGGCGAAACGCAGCGCGTCGTCGTTCGCTGACCGCGGCTGACGGCGGGGTGGCACTTCTATGGCAGCGACGACCTTGATGCTCTCCAGCATCGACGCCACCAGCGGGGACGCGATCCGATAATAACTGAAGCGGCGCTGGCGGGTGACGGTCAAAAGCCGCGCCGCAACCAGCTTGCTCAGGTGGCCGCTCGCCGTCGCGCGAGAGACGTTGGCGCAGTAAGCAAGCTCGGTGGCGGTCAACGACTGGCCGCCCATAAGGGCGTTGAGCATCGTTGCTCGCGCAGTGTCACCCACGAGAGCGGCCACTTCCACCAGATTTGCCGCCGCGACCATCCGCAACCCTATCGCCGGGACCGGAATCGTATCAATCGAAAACAGTTTGGCATGGACCGAACTGTTTGGGTGAGACAATCGCGCGCCTCGCAGCAAGAATGCGCCGCCCCCGGAGGCCGACCGGACGTCATGCTGATCCGCACGCTTTATTTCGAACAAACAAACATCGTTGCCGCCGTGGTTTGCAGCCTGATCGCCGCTGGCTTCCTGAAAGGAATAATCGGGGTTGGCATGCCGGTCGTCGCTCTGCCTCTGCTGTCGCTGTTCATCGACATCAAATCCGCGGCCATGCTGCTGAGCATGCCGTTGATCTTCAGCAACCTGCCGCAGGCGCTGGAGGGCGGGAAGACTGCACGGTCCCTCATGCAATTGACGCCGGTCGTTCTCGGCATGATTCCCGGGCTCTTTATTGGCGTTCAAGTCCTGTTGGCGCTCGATGCGAACGTCGCAAGGATCATCGCGGGTCTGGTACTTATAGGTGTCGGCGGCGTCACGCTGCTCGCGCCGAAGCTGCGGATTCAGTCTCGCTTGGTCTTGCCAGCCGGCGTCGCATTCGGATTTTTCGGCGGAATCCTGGGAGGCATCGCGGCGATGGCGGGACCGCTTGTTTTCATATTCCTGCTTGCAAAAGGACTGCGCGGAAAGGCCTTCACCAAGGAAGCATCGCTCTATCTCGTCGTTTCCGCCGGCCTGCTGGCCGTTCTTCTGACGGCCAGCCGCGAATTCAGTTGGCTCGACGTCTCGATTTCGACGGCGGCGATGTTGCCAGTCGCGCTCGGCATGTACGTCGGACAACATATGCGTGACCGGATTGCACCCGAGACATTTAAGAAACTGGTGTTGACTGCGGTCATTGCCGCAGGCGTCGATTTGCTGCGACATGGCTTCTTTGGGTAACGGGCGTGCCGGCGCCGCAGCCATGCTCTAAGCCGCCAGGCGCAATCCTGAGACAAATGAAAATTCTCGCATGAGGTCGGCATCGAGCTTGCCACCCATGGCGCGCATCTCCGCAAAAGCCGTCTCGGTCGACATGGCCTTCCGGTAGGAACGGTTCTCGATCATCGCGCCAAAGATATCGCAGATGGTGACAATGCGGACTACGTCACTGATCCGACTCGACGACAGATTGTCCGGATAACCGGAGCCGTCCAGAAGTTCGTGGTGGTGTTGAACGATCTCCAGGATGTCGGAGCCGACCTCTGTTGCATTTCGCAGGCTTTCAAACCCGAGTTGGGGATGTTGGCGCATGACAATCGTTTCTTTTGCATCGAGTGCGGCTGGCTTCTCCAGGATACCGACCGGCACGTGCACTTTCCCGAGATCATGGAACAGGGCGCCAAGGGTCAATTTAGCATGATCGCCGCTGGAGAATCCGAGCCGGTGGCAAAACGCTGCGGTGACGCCGACCACGATGAGCGAATGCTGATAGGTCTGGCTGTGATGTCTACGCACGACATCGAGCCAACTTTCCAATCCATGAGAGCGAACTCGGTCTACGATCACTTCATTGGCCTGGTGGATCGAGGACAAGTCCAGACCTCCGCCAAAGCGGGCGGCAGCGAATATGTTCTCCAGAGCGTCAAGGGCGGGGGCCATGGCCGGGTAGCTTCGGATCGGCGGCACTGACGCGTCGAGCAAAAGGGAATCGAAATCCCCGAGCAGCGCCGTGAAGATGGCGGTACGGTCCAGCGGACGGACGTAGATACTGGTCGCCCCAAGTTCCGAAGAACGAATAGAATCAATAGCCGATTTCTGGTCCACGAGGAAAATCAGATTCTGGGAGCTGTCCTTCGTCGCCAGCCAGTTTCTCAACTCCAAAAACAGTCCGTCATTCGTCAAACTGACGTCAACCAGGATGTTTTCGTTCGGCGTTCTATCCTTCATCTGCTCGGGGCTGATGCAATCAATGTCAAAGCCGGCCCCTAGCTGAGCCAGAATGGCCTTCGACTTCAGAGGACTGTCAGTCAGAACGAGAAGCCGGTTCAAATGTATGCCTCCGCGCCCCAAAGTTCTTCAAAACAAACAGGCGGAGGGAAGTTACTAACACGCTGCGAGTTAATGGATCGGGCTCAAAAGTTGTGTGTTGCCCGATAAGTATTTGTCCGTATTGCCGTGTTTTGGTCAGGGGACGGTCATGCGAAGAAGGGCCGCATGATTCTTGAATGTCTGCTCCGGCCATCTCCGCCAATACCGCCAGAATTCTCAAGGGGCCAAGGGCCTGCTTGGCCGCCAGGCGCGAAACCGGACTGGGCCGGGCAACTCCGCGTCTTTCGGCGCTCGGCCTCCCCTTATGGTCTTAGGAGAGTTCTTGTCCGTGCCGTGCCAACGGCTCGCGCGCAGGAAAATGGGCCGCGAGAATGCAAGCGCTCGCGTCAGTGCGATCCCCACACAAAGCGATCCACGGCCGCATGGGATTGAAAGCAGTCCTGCCATGCTGCTGCCAAATCCACATCCCCTAGCTAACCCTTTGAAACCGCGTGCCTCTTGTCGGGAACCCGACGGGAACCTTCCGGCCTGGTCGGCGTTTTTTCCGGTGACGTGACGAACTGGGGAGTTCAGACCATGGCCAATCCGCCATAGAGACGACGACGCGCCGCGTTGAGCGAACTGGCGCGCCTCCACCCCTGTATTCACCCACACTTATCGAATGGCATTTGCGCATGGATGCGAAGGCAACATTATTGCCCCGCGCCTCCACTGGAGTTGCGGGACTCGACGACATCCTGGGCGGAGGTCTGGCGCGCAATCGCCTGCACCTGCTGGAAGGCAGTCCAGGAACCGGAAAAACCACGATCGCTTTGCAGTTTCTGCTCGCGGGCGCGGCGGCGAACGAGGCTGGCATCTACGTCAGCCTGGCCGAGACCGAGCATGAGTTGCGCGAGGGCGCGCGATCGCACGGCTGGACCATCGGACCAAAGATCGAGATTTTCGAACTGGTGCCGCCGGAAAGTGTGCTCGACCCGGATCAACATCAGAGTCTTCTGTATTCGTCCGATCTCGAACTCGGCGAGACCGTCAAACGCATCTTCGATTCCATCGAACGCCTGAAACCCAAGCGCGTCGTCATCGACAGCCTCTCGGAAATCCGATTGCTGGCGCAGAGCTCGCTGCGCTACCGGCGACAGATTCTCGCTCTCAAGCACTATTTCGCCCAGCACAACTCCACCGTCATCATGCTGGACGATCTCACCACCGAGAGCACCGATCGCGCGGTCCACAGCATCGCGCACAGCGTCATCCATCTCGATCAGCTGGCGCCGATCTATGGCGGCGAACGGCGCCGGCTGCGCGTCGTCAAGTGCCGCGGCCAGAGCTTCATCAACGGCTACCATGATTTCACCATTCAGCCGGGAGGCGTCGTCGTCTTTCCGAAACTTCGTCGCCGCCGAGCACCGCACGGGATTCGCAGGCGAGACCGTGAACAGCGGGGTGCCTGCCATTGACCAATTGCTCGGCGGCGGCATCGCCGCCGGTTCGAGCACGCTGATCATCGGTCCGGCCGGCACCGGCAAATCGCTGTTGACTCTCAACTATGTCAACGCGGCGGTCGCACGCGGCGAGCGCGCGGCTTTGTTCGTGTTCGACGAAGAGCTGGGCTTGCTTCTCGCGCGCGCCAAGACGCTGGGCATCGACCTTGCGGCTATGCGCGACAATCGCTCGCTATTCATCCAGCAAATGGATGCCGCCGAACTGACGCCCGGAGAATTCTCACACACCGTCCGCCGATGCGTCGACCGCGAGCGGATACGCACGGTGGTGATCGACAGCCTCAACGGATACCAGGCGGCGATGCCGGAGGAACAATTCCTCATCCTGCACCTGCACGAGCTGCTGCAATACCTCAACCGCCAGGGCGCGGCGACTTTTCTCACGATGGCGCAGCACGGCATGATGGGAGACATGAAGCAGCCGGTTGACCTGACCTACCTCGCCGATACGGTCATCATGCTGCGCTATTTCGAGGCGCTCGGCCGCGTTCGGCGCGCGGTCTCGGTCATCAAGAAACGGACCGGATCGCACGAAGACACGATCCGCGAATTCCGCATCAGCGGTCGGGGACTGGAAGTCGGCCCGGCGCTTGTCCAGTTCCAAGGCGTGTTGCGCGGCGTGCCGACATATATGGGCGGGAACGAGCCGTTGATGGCGGATCGTTCTTGATGCTGAGTTCCGAACCCCTCGAAACTGTTCTGATCCTGGCGCCGCGCGGCCGCGATGCGGTCGTAGCCAAGGAAATATTGCGGGACGCGAACCTGCGTGCCCTCATTTGCATCGACCTTGGCGAATTGCTTGCGGAAATCCGCCGCAGCGCCGACGTCGTGATCGTCACCGAAGAAGCGATCCGCGGCATCGATATCCGCGAGCTGATTGGATGGATATCGTCGCAGGCGCCGTGGTCCGATCTGCCCTTCATCCTGCTCACGGGACACGGCGGCGGACTTGAGCGCAATCCCGCCGCCGCCGAACTGACGGCTGCACTCGGCAACGTGACCTTCCTCGAGCGCCCGTTCCATCCGACCACATTGGTCAGCGTGGTGCGCACCGGCATCCGTGGCCGGCAGCGCCAATATGAGTGCCGCAGGCTCTCCGAGGAACAGGAATCACGCGTCGTCGAGCGGACAGCGGAGCTTGCCGCAGCCAATCGGCAACTGGTCAACCAGATCAAGGAACGTGAAAACGTCGAAACGACGCTGCTGCAGATGCAGCGGCTGGAAGCCGTCGGTCAGCTGACATCCGGCGTGGCGCACGATTTCAATAATCTGCTGACCGTCGTGCTCGGTAATCTCACATTCCTCGAAAGAGGGCTCGCCGCGGCGGGCATCGACGGCAAGCTGTTGGACCGCCTGGGTTATATGCGCTCCGCGGCCGAACGCGGCGCCAAGCTGACCGATCAGATGCTGTCATTCTCGCGCCGCCAGCGGCTGGAGCCGCATGCCGTCGATCTCAACACAATCGTCGTCGGCATGCGCGATCTGTTGCAAAGCACGATGGGCGGCACCACCGGTATCGAGACGCGGCTCAAACGCGGCCTGTGGTCGGCGATGGTCGACCCGGTGCAACTTGAGCTTGCCGTGCTCAATCTCGCGATCAACGCGCGCGATGCGATGGAAGTGGGCGGCGCGCTGACGGTCGAGACCGAGAACCTGATCCTTGGGCCGCCGCGCTATCCGGAAGAGCCGCCAGCCGGCGAATACGTGGCCGTCAAAGTCAGCGACACCGGCACCGGGATGACGGAAGAAGTACGGACCAAGGTCTTCGAGCCGTTCTTCACCACCAAGGAGATCGGCAAGGGCTCGGGCCTCGGCCTGAGCCAGGTGCTGGGCTTCGCCAAGCAGTCGGGCGGCGGCGTGCGGATCGAATCCCGCCCCGGTGCGGGCACAACCGTGCAGATCTTTCTGCCGCGCACCAGGACTGACACCGCCAGGCCGCAAGCGCCGCTGCCACGATCCCGCGCGGAACGACTCCTGCGCGGGGCAACCATTCTCCTGGTCGATGACGACAACCAGGTTCGCGAAGTGACACGTGCGATGCTGCACGAGCTCGGCCACAGAGTCTTGGAAGCAGGCAGCGGCGGCGGCGCGCTCGACATTCTGCAACGCGAGTCCGGCATCGACCTGCTGATCATCGATTTCGCCATGCCGGGCATGAACGGCGCCGAACTGGCGCGGCAGGTCCGCGTCAAACAGCCGACTCTGCCGATCCTGTTTGCCACCGGATTCGCCGATCGGCTCGCGCTTTCCGAGATCGACGAATCCCGCATCATCGGCAAGCCGTTCGTCGAGGACGAACTCGCCGAGAAGATCGCGCTGGCGCTGACCGGGGCTCTCAATTCGAACGTGGTGAGATTTCAGCGATGACAAGCTGCCGCTTAATCCAAGTCGGCGATCTCGGCATGCAGACGCAATAGCGCCGGAATTGTCGCCGGATCGCGGCGGCCGAAACCGCACTCGGTCGCGATCGAAAAATCGCGCACGTGGTTCTTCGCCGCGTCGAGCCGCGCGCGCGCCCCGTCGACGCCGTCGGTGTAATGCACCAGGCCGAGGCATAGCTCGGTCTCAGGCCGCAGTTCGAGCTGCCGCAGCGGCGCGAAATAGGCGTCGTCGGCGCGATTGCGCGGCACCGGCATATGGATCAAGCTCGATCGGCCGCGCGATCTGCCGCGACACGCGATTGGTGAACTCGACCATGTCGCCCATGTCGGTCGGCTCGACGACGTGGCGATGGCCGGAGTCGCCGTAGCACAAGTGATAGAGCAGATCGACATCGGCGGGCACGCGCGTTGCCGAGATCGGTCATGATGTTGGCAAAGACCTCCTGCATCTCGGCTTTGGTGCGGCCATAGCGGCCGACCTCGTTGCGCTCGAGACGGGCGAATACGGCCGACGCGATATCGAACTGGATGGCGAGCTCGTCGTGGGGCACGATCGCGGCGATCTTGTCGATCTCGCGCTTAAGCGCCTCGTTGTAGACCGGGTCGATCGCGGCGTGCAGCTTCTCCACCAGCGAACAGCCACACGACGGAATGCGCCGGCACCAGGTCGACCTGAAACTTGGCGCTGGCGGGGATCTTGCCGGCGTCCTTCAGCCGTTTGAACACCGCGTAGGACTGGGCGGCGATGTCGGCGTAGAACAAGTTCGGGAATTGCACGCCTTCAAGCGCGACGCCGGGTTTGAGCGTGTAGCGCTCGCGGCCGGTGCCGCTTGAATGGACGCGAAAGAACTCGCCGGATTTCATCAGGGCCGGATTATTGGCGAACGCGGGTTCGAGCCACGTGATCCAATCGCCGCGTTCGCCGGTCTCGCCGTCGGGAAGGCGCTTGATCCGCGACCCCAGCGCAGCGCTGACGGATGCAAAGACCTGCTCCGCGTTTGCCATCGGCACGCTGCCGACGAGATAAACATTGCGCGACATGAGCTTACGCTCCCGCGCACACGTCGGCGTGAAATCTTGAGAAGCGCGCGGACCGTGTCCTCGGAGCGGGCGCGCGCCATGCCGCATTCGGTGGCGATGCCGAATTTCGGCGCGTAGCGGCGCGCCGCGGCGATCCGCGCCTTGGCGCCTTCGACGCCGTCCTTGGCGTGGACGACACCGAGAAACAGCTCGGTGCCGCCGGCAAGCCTGAGGTCGCGCAGCGGCTGGTGGAACGCGTCGTCGTTGCGCCCGATCGGCACCGGCATGTGGATATAGGCGAGCCTGCGTCCCGGCCGACTGCGACAGCGCATTGGCGAAATCGACCATCCGGGCCGCGTCCTTGGGTTCGACGAAGTGCCGCGCGCCGAAGTCGCCGTAGCAAAGATGCAGCCCGAGTTCGACATCGTCAGGCACCGCGGCGCACAGCCGGTGCATGCGCTCGATGATCGCCTCGTGCGAGATGTTCGACGGCACCGCGTCGCTCGGCTGGCCGTCCCAGATCACCATCTCATTGCAGACATCCCACTGGATGCACAGGTCGCGGTGCGGGATGTGCCGGCACAAGGACGCGACCTCGGCGATCATGGCGCGCTCATAGGCTGCCTCGACCGCCGGCAGCACGGCGGGCACGACAACGGAGCTCACCACCGCAAACGGCGTCGGCAGACAGACCTGAAAGCGGATGTTCTTCGGCAGGGTGCCATTGTCGCGCGCCGCGACAAAATCGAGATAGGAGGCGCGCGCCTCGCGGGCATAGCCCAGTTCGCCGAACCGCACGTCGCCAGGCGCGACACCTTCCGCCAAGGTCAGCAGCGGAAACCGATTGGTCGGGCGAATGGCGCCGGACGGATCGGGCCGCAGATAAGCGCTGGCGCGCAGCAAGGGATATTGCCAGCTGATCCAGAGCTTGCGGCCGCCGACCTCGCCATCGGGCACGCGGCGCAGATACGGGCCCAGCAGACCGCCGACAGTCCGATACACGTCGTCGACGGTGTCGAGACCGATGCTGCCGACAAGATGGACGGAGTCCGGCGGCGCGACGTCACTCATGAAACCTCCACAGGGAAATCCGGAAATGCTCGCGGGCAGTATCGCTCAAATCCCGAGGTAGCGCGACTTGATCTCGTCGTTCGCCCACAAGTCGCCGGGCAGCGCCGAGTAAACTACGCGGCCCTTGCTGATGACATGAACGAAATCGACCAGCTTGAGCGCCAGCGCGGCATTCTGTTCGACCAGCAGGATGGACAGCCCTTCCCGCTTGAGCTTGGCGATCGCCTCCCACAGCCCCTGGATGATGATGGGCGCCAGCCCCTCCGACGGCTCGTCCATGATCAGGCAGTCCGGATTTGTCATCAGACCGCGGCCGATGGCAAGCATCTGCTGTTCGCCGCCGGACAGCGTCTTGGCGCGCTGATGCCGGCGCTCGCGCAGCCGCGGAAACAGCGCATAGACCCGCTGCATGCTCCAACCGTGGCGCTCGGGGCTGTGTTCGGCGACCGCGAGATTGTCTTCGACGGACAGCGTCGGAAACACGCGGCGGCCCTGCGGCACCAAACCCATGCCGCTCCGCACGATGGCGAACGACGTCTGGCCGGTGATGTCGGCGCCCTTGAAGACGACCTTGCCGCGGCGCGGCGGCACGAAGCCAATGATGGTGTTGACCAGCGTGGTCTTGCCGACGCCGTTTCGCCCGAGCAGACCCAGAATCTGGCCCTGCTCGAGTTGCAGCGACAAACCTTGCAGCACATAGGCGTCGCCGTAGTAGGTGTGAACATCCTGAACGTCGAGAATTGCCATGAGACTTTGCCGCGTTCAGCCGGTTCCCAGATAAATTTCCTGCACCTTGGTGCTGGAGCGGATGTGTTCGGCCGGCCCATTCTCCACGACCTCGCCGAAATGCAGCACCGAAATTTCGCTCGCCACGTCGAACACGATGTCCATGTCGTGCTCGATCAGAAGGATCGCGGTGCGGCGGTCGAGCTTTTGCAGGAAGCGCGCCATCTCGGCGGACTCGCCCGACGACAAACCCGCGGCCGGCTCGTCGAGCAAAAGAATGTCGGGATCGCTGGCCAGCCCGACAACGATTTCGAGCTGACGCTGCTCGCCGTGCGACAGATACCGCACCTCGGTGCTGGCGCGATCAAGAAAAGCGGCGCGATGCAAGAGATCGCGCGCCTTGTCATAGACTTCGCGATAGGACGACAGCGGCCGCCACATGACGAATTTGGACGCACGGCGGCCCTTGATCGCAAGCAGCACGTTATCGAGCACCGTCAGCTTCGGAAACAGGCTCGTGACCTGAAAGGTGCGGGCCATGCCGAACGATGTACGCCGGTGGCTCGGCCACGACGTGACGTCGCGGCCATACATCAGCACTTGTCCCGAACTTGCCGAAAAAATCCCGCTGATCAGATTGAACAGCGTGGTCTTGCCGGCGCCGTTCGGGCCGATGATGGCCTTGCGCTCGCCCGGCATGATGGCAAGCGACACGCCGCGCACGGCGCGCAGCCCGCCGAACGTCTTCGACAGGCCTCGCAATTCCAGCACCGGCTGTGTGCCGCCGGTGCGCGGCTGTTCACTCACGCGTCAACCCATCTGCCTGCCCCGCTATTCGCAGAACTTGCAGGGCGGAAAATCGCGGCTGTAGACCGGTTGTTTGAGGAACGCGTCCTTGCCGTAGGTCCAGAACTGACTGACGTTCGGATAGGTCTTGATGACGACATCCCACAGCTCCGGCTTGTCGTAACCGAAGAGCTTCGTCTTTTCGACCTTCTTGATGTAGACGTTCTGCACCACGTTGCGCATGTCGTCGAAGCTGAGCGGGCCGCGCGGGGCGTCGACATGGAGTGCCGCCATCTTGGCGATGAACGCTTCGGCGCCGGGCCACTTGCCGCCGGTTTGTTTCATCACGTCGTCGATCATCATCGCCGTGGTGTAGTTGCTCTCCGAGAAATACGACGGCACCTTGCCGTATTTGGCGCGATAGCTTTTGACGAAAGCCTCGTTCGCCGGCGTCTGCAGCGCGGCGCTGTATTGCTCCGCCGAAACGTCGCCGATCACTTCGTCGCCCATGAACGGAAGCGCGGCCTCGTCATAACTGACGCTACCGCCGAGGATCGGCTTGGTGTAGCCGGACGCGCGCAACTGCTTGGGGAACTGCAGCGCCATCGGCCCGACCATCAGCGAAAACACCGCGTCGGCGTCGGACTTGATGGTCGGAATATAGGGCCCGAAATCCTTGGTCCCGATCGGCGGCCAGATTTTCTGGATGATCTTGCCGCCGCAGCTCTCAAACGCCTTCTGGAAACCGCCGACCGACTCGTAACCGAACGCATAATCGGCGGCGATGGCGGCGACCTTCTTGTATCCCTGTTCGCAGGCCCATTGTCCGAACGGATGCATGGGCTGCGAACTGGTCCAGCTTGAGCGAATGAAAAGCGGATATTTTCCGATCTGCCGCTGGGTGAGATCGTCGGCCGCCTGCACCGAGGAAATATAGGCGGTCTTCAGCTCGGTCGAGACCGGCGCCAGCGCGTAGCCTTCGGTGGCGAGAACGCCGCCGACGATCATCTGCACATGATCCTGCAGGATCAGCTTGCGCGCCTTGGTGACGGCGAGATCGGGCTTGCCCTGGCTGTCCTCGATGATCGGCACGACCTTCACACCGGCGAAGGTGCTCTTGGTCTGATCGAGATACATCTTGAAGCCGTTGGTCATATCGGCGCCGACCTGGGCAAAGATACCGGTCACGGGCGCGATGATGCCGATCTTGAGTTCCTGCTGTGCCGCAGCCGGCGCCGGCCGCAACGCCAGCGCGGCAACGGCCGCGAGCAGCACAAGGCTCGCCCGCCTGAGCAAATTCGATGTCATGGTCTTCCTCCCTCTGGTCTCGGCCTTTTTGGCGCGATGTTTGAGTTGTCCTATCCGGTGCTGCTCGCCGCCGGGCGGATCGCGGCGCGGCCGCCAAGTCATCGGCGGCGGCCGCTGAACGCGCTGCGCGCCATTGTTGGATGCGCTCCGGAATGCTCATCAGGCCGCCCGGCAGGTAAAGGATCACGAGCACATAGATGCCGCCGAGGACGTACTGCCACCAGTGCACCAACGTGCTGAGATATTCGCGGACGAAGAATACGATCGCGGCGCCGATCACGCCGCCGACGAGAGTCCCTGCCCCGCCAAGCACGACCATCAGAAGCGCGTCGACTGACGTGGTCAGCACCACGTCGTCAGTGCCGACGATGCCCGCGGTGTGCGCCCACAGCACACCGGACAGGCCGCCGAACGCGCCCGCGATGATGAAGGCAATGTATTTGTGCAGCCAGGTATTGTAGCCGAGAATCTTCATGCGCAACTCGCGCTCGCGGATGCCGACCAGGCTGCGGCCGAACGGCGAGCGCACGAAGATGGACATGACAAGCAGCGAGGCGGCGAATATCGCAAAGACCAGATAGAAAAACGGCAGCTCGTGATTGAAGTCGACGCCAAAGAAGCGCGGGCGCTGCGACAGGTTGATGCCGTTATCGCCGCCGGTGAGCGAATTCCAGCGATAGGCGAGGCCCCAGACGCATTGCCCGAGCGCCAGCGTGATCATCAGAAAATACACGCCATTGGCGCGCATCGCCAAAAGGCCGAAAAACGCGGCGAGCGCGGCCCCGCACAGCATGGCGAGCAAAATCAGCAGCCAAAAATCGTCACCGAGGCCGAAATGATAACGCGTCGCCAGGATCGCGGTGAGATATGCGCCGATGCCCAGATAGGCCGCCTGCCCCATTGACGCGAGACCGGTAAAGCCGAGCAGGATATCGACGCTCATCACCAGGATGGAAAATGCGAGCGCGCGCGTCGCCAGCAGAATGACGAACGAGCCGGTGTGCGGAACGACGACCGCGACGGCGGCGAGCACTGCGACGACGGCCACCACCTTGGTCTGCGCGCTCGTCATGTCCGATCATTCCCGTCCGAACAGGCCGGTCGGCCTTACCGCCAGGATCAGCGCCATCGGCGCGTAGAGCGTAAAGTACGATACTTCAGGGAACAGCGCCTTGCCGAAATTGTCGGCGAGCCCGACGATCAGCGCGCCGATCGCCGCGCCGCCGAGGCTGCCCATGCCGCCGATGATGACCACCGCGAAGGCAATCGGCAGCATCTCGAAATCGAGGCCCGGATAGACGCCGAGGAAGGCGCCGCCGATCACGCCGCCGAGCGCGGCCAAAAACGCGCCGAGGCCGAAAATCAAGGTCGAGATCAGTGACGTGTTGATGCCGACGCCGCGCGCCATCTGCGCATCGTCGACGGTGGCGCGGATGGTGGCGCCGAGCCGGGTCTTTTCCATGACGAGCCAGAGCGAGAGCCCGATCACGATGGCGACGACAATCATGAAGATGCGATAGACCGGCAGATGCAGGCCGCCGACGGCGATGCTGCGGCTCAGTTCAGCCGGCGGATCGATGTCGAACGGATTGCCGCTCCAGATATCGAGCGCGGCCTGCTGAAACAAAAAGGCAAAGCCGACGGTGAGCAGGACTTGCCGCAGCGGATCGAATCCCAGCGGTCGCAGAAACACCCGCTCCATGACAAGCCCGAGGACCGCGATGCTCACGGCCGCGACCGGAATGGCGAGCGCCCAGGAGCCGGTCGTCCAGATGACCGTCAGCGCCACATAACCGCCGAGCAGAAAATACGAGCCGTGCGCCAGATTGACGATGCGCATAACGCCGAAGATCAGCGACAGCCCGCTGCCCACCAGAAACAGCAGTGCGCCATAGGAAATGCCGTTGAAGGTCTGGATCAGCCAGAACTGCGCGCCCAAGATTTCCCCCACCCCGGCGGCCCCGGTGGGCAGCTTACCCTAGGTCCGGTGTGGGCGGATAGCCGAGGACGGCGGCTGGAACCGGTGCCGATGTCGCACATGGGCAATGCACGCATTTCGCCGCGCGAGGCGAAACGTTATTTCGCAGGGACGCCCGACTGCTTGAGGATGGCGGACCATTTTGCCTGCTCGGCCGCGATGTCGGCCGCATAGGCCTGCGGCGCCCCCGGCAGCGTTTGCGCGCCGTCAACGCCGAGCCGCTTCCGCACCTCGGCATCGCCCAGCGCGCCATTGAGCGCGGAGTTGAGTTTGGCGATCACCACCGGCGGTGTGCCGGCCGGCGCAACGATGCCGTAATGCAGCTCCGCGGCGTAGCCAGCAAGGCCGGTCTCAGCCACCGTCGGCAAATCAGGAAACAATGGCGACCGCTTGGCGCCGGTGACGGCGAGCGCACGCAGTTTCTGCTCGCGCACGAGACCTACCACGCTCGCGCTTGGGCAGAACATCAGATCGACGTGTTCGCCGAGCAGATCGGTGACCGCCGGCGCGACGCCCTTATAGGGAATGGCGGTGATTTTCACGTCCGCCATAGCGGCAAACAATTCGGCGGCCAGATGCGTACTGGTGCCGGTCCCGGTCGAAGCAAAATTGAGTTTGCCCGGATCCTTCTTGGCCAGCGCGATCAGTTCAGCCATGGAATGCACCGGCAACGACTGGCGCACCAGGACGAGATTCGCGCTGGTCGCGATCAACCCGACCGGAGCAAAATCCTTTTTCGGATCGTAACCGGCATCCGGATAAAGCGACGGGTTGATGGCGAGCGCGCTGGTCGCGATCAAGATTGTGTAGCCGTCGGGCCTGGCCTTGGCGACATAGCGCGTGCCGATCGTCGAGCCGGCACCGCCACGGTTCTCGACCACGATCGGCTTGCCGAGCGCCGTACTCATCTTCGCTGCCACGAGCCGCGCGATCACGTCGTTGCCGCCGCCCGCCTCATAGGGGACGACCAGCGTGATCGGCCGCTCGGGATAGTCAGCGGCCCAGGCCGGCCACGAGCCACCTGATATCCCAACCATAACCGCAAGCGCGCCCGCGACCGCCGCTCGCCTTGTCCAAAGATGAGCCATTCAAGTTACCGTCCTGCCATCGCGGCCCGCTACATCTTCGGGATGCCGGCCTTGTCGATGATGTCCTTGAACATGCCGATTTCCTTGGTGACGCGCGCCCACGCCGCGGCGGCGCCTTTCGGCCGCACCAGAAAGCCCTGCTGATAGAGCTTGTCCTTCATCTCCGGCGTCGACAGCACCTTGAGCGTCGCATCTTCCAGCCACTTGACGCGGTCTGGCGGCGTCTTGGCGGGCGCCAGCAGCACGGTGTCGGTCGCGAACACGAAATCCTTGTAGCCCGCCTCCTCCATGGTCGGCACATCCGGCAAGCCAGGCCAACGCACATCGCCTGTCACCGCAAGGCAGCGGCAGGTGCCGGCCTTGATGTGCGGCGCCGCCGGCGGCAGCGAGCCGGCGCTCATCTGCACGGTGCCGGCAAGCAACGCCGCGAACGCGTCGCCGCCACCCTTGAACACCACGTCAGCCAGCCGCGGCAGGTTCTCGCGGATTTTCAGGACCGCCAGCTGGATCTGCGGTGTCGTGCCGATCGGCGGCGTCGAGCAATTGTATTTGTCCGGGTTGGCGCGAGCGAGCGCGACGAATTCGTGGATAGTCTTGGCCGGCAGGTCGGACTTGACGACGAACGTGTTGGGCGAGGTCGCGAGTTCGCTGACGCCAACGAAATCCTTGTAGGGATCGTAGGGCAGATGCTTGTAGAGGCCGTAATTGACCGAATAGGCATTGGTGGCGAGCAGGAAGGTATAGCCGTCCGGGTCGGCATGCGCGGCATACTCCATGCCGATATTGCCGCCGGCGCCGCCGCGGTTATCGACGATGAACGTCTTGCCGGTCGACTGTTGCAGCGCCGCGGTCACGATGCGAGCGACGATATCGGACGGGCCGCCGGGAGTGTTGGCAACCACGAATTTGACCGGGCGGTCCGGGTAAGCCGCATAGGCGGCGTGGATGCCGAGCACGGCAGGCGCTGCGACACCTGCCACGAGCGCGCCCGCGCCTTTGACGACGCTGCGGCGTGACGGCGCCGGCCGTGCGTTGAATTTCGTCATCGTGTTCCCTCGATATTGTTTTGTGCGTCTCGAGAGTAGCAGAAGGCCATCCGGGCGTCCCCAGATGACGTAGTGTCGCGCGTGGCCTGAATTTTCAGACGGATCAAAAGCGAACCTGACTTGCTGGCGATCGGCCGCATCAGCCGCGCACCAGGGCGCCAATCGCCGTCACCGCAAACGCGAGCCAGCCCAGAATGAGAATGATGCCGCCGGACGGCGCCGCCATCGGAAACAGGCGATGACCGGCGAAGGCGCGCAGCGCGATGTCGCCCGAGAACAGCACGGCGCCGATGACCCACGCGGCCAGCACCACGAGCGCCAGCGGCCGCCATAACACGCCCTGCTGCACAAGTGCGGTCGCGCCGATTATCGCCGTGGCATGAAACAGGAGCATGTAGGCCGCGCTCTCAAGCCCCGCACCGGGCGCGGCATGCGCGCCGGCGGCAGCCAGCATGATGCCGCCCGCCCCCATCAGGCCCGCCAGAGCGAGTGCGATCGTCAATGCCATGGGCTCCGATCCTTTATCCCCGCAATTCGATACACGAACTGAAGCCTGCAAATCGAATGCGCACAGGCTAGTGGCCGGCCAGGCGATAACCAAGGAATTCGGCCAGCGACGACGGCAAATCCAGGTGTGTCGTCAGCGCGTCGCTCGGGATCGAGACCAGCAGCGAGCCGATCACCGCCGTCACTGCGCCCACGAAGACGGCGACATTCATCACCTCGTAATCACGATTGATCAACTCCGACAGAAACAGGCGGAAGACCAGGGACAGTTGCAGAATCGGCGTGACCACCATCAGCGGCGCGATTGCGAGCGAAGCGTAGACAAGTGCCTGGGATATGGCGACAAGCACCGCGGCCGCGAGAAACCACGGCACATTCTCACGCTTCATGCTTTTGATATCTTGCCAGGAGCCGGGTTTGAGCAGCGCCAGCGAGAACACCAGCATCGCCGCCGCATAGGCGATGCAGCCGCCGGCTGCGGTGCTCACTCCCGGCGCATTCAGAAAGGCTTGGCGCGCCAGCAGCGGTGAGCTGCCGTAAAAAGCCGCCGCCGCGAAGCCAAAGACGTAACCCAACAACACATGCGGTTGGAACGCCGGCTTCTGGTGCGTGTCCGGTCCGTCAAGGCCTCTCTGTACCGACGCGGCGCGCGCCGTCACCGCCGCCGACAGCGGCACGGGCACCCTCTTCTTCGACTCGCCAGCTTTGGACTGGGCCGTGAAGGAGCCAGCCAGCATCAGAGCCGAGCCAATCGCCTGCAGCACGGTGAATCGCTCGTGCAGCGTAACCACGGCCAGCAGCATCGCGAAAGGCACTTGCAGCTGGATGACGGGAGCGGCGAGGTTCACGCCCATCAGCTGGTTGGACTTGTAGTTGCAATAGCGGCCAAGGACGAAATGGACGATTCCCTGGGCCGCCAGCCAAGTCATCGCCGCAGCCGGGAATGCCAGGAGGTCACCCCACGCGCCGAAGCCGATCGTCATCAGCAGGAAGGAAAGACCGCCGATCGGCACGGTCAGCGCCATGCCTTGCAGTACGCTGCCCGTCACCACTCCCCGGCGCATCGTGACGTTGTTGAGCGAAAACGTGAACGCGCCGAGAGCAGCGTAAAGGACGCCGAGCAAGCGATTTCCCCCCGAAGTCTTCTTGTCTGGCCGGCATGTCTACACCATGCCGTCCTGGAATCGCTACGCTGAATCGGAACCCGAGCGCTGCGTTTTGCGATTTACGAGCGCGCTTTCGCAGTCTCTCTCTCAAACGCGCCGCGATCGCACGTCAGCAGATCGCCGATCTTGGCCAATTCCATGTCGGCGGGTGGATATTCCCTTAAAATGGCGGGGTCATGCGCATACTGGCCCTGTCTGGGAAATACCGTTGTCACCCGATCACCCCAGATGGTCTTCACGGCGGAGAGAATGCGCAGCTTGTCGTCGATCAGCACATAGTGGTCGGCCGGATAGAGCCGCTCCACATAGGCCAGTTCGCGCTCCTTATGAATGTAGATGAGGACGCGGCCATCCACCGCGCGCCATAGTCCCGAGCGCTCCACCTTGCGCGGCTGAAACACCGCGTCGCCATCGGACAGGATCACGGTCTGCCCCCATTGCTGCGCGTGACTGAGCGCCGCCATGGCGTCCGGAAACAGCCGGTCGGCGAACGGATAATCGACCAGCCAACTCGACATCATCAGAATTTCGGGCTGATGCAGGGCCTCGACCCGATAGCGCTCCAGCGCGCCGAGATAATCGGTGTAGCCGAACTCGTCGACCAGTTGGTTCAGGATTTCCCAGTAGCGGTCACGCGCCGCGGTCCCGTAATGTTTTGCCAGATGTTCTCTCAAATGCGCCCGAACCCGGTCGTTATCGAGCAGCGTATTGTCGACATCGAACAGAAAAACGATGCTGGGTTTGTTGCTCATCGCGGTGAATGCCTGATTTGAGCCGGTCTAAAGCGATAAATGTGCCGCCGCGGCCCCGAAGTAAACCAGCATCGGACGATTTGGTTGCGCCGGCCGCTGATACCCACGCCACTCATTGCCTAAGCCGCCACAGGCGGCTTATATCGCGGCGACACCGGCGCCCCTGTCTGACGGCGCCCAATCGAACGGACAGAGGCCACTTTGGCGGACCAACAGAAGCACGGCCTGGCGCGCGGGCTCACCAATTACGGCGACGCCGATTTCTCGCTTTATCTGCGGCGCTCGTTCGCCAAGTCGATGGGGTTCTCGGCCGAAATGCTGTCGCGGCCGATTGTCGGCATCGCCCAGTCGGCGAGCGGTTTCAACAATTGCCACCGGCATTTTCCGGAGCTGGTCGAGGCGGTCAAGCGCGGGGTCATTGCCGCTGGCGGCCTGCCGCTCGATTTCCCGACCGTCTCGCTCGGCGAAGTGTTCTTGAGTTCCCACCAGTATGATGTTCCGCAATCTGATGGCGATGGACGCGGAGGAAATGATCCGCGCCCAGCCGATGGATGCGGTGGTGCTGCTCGGCGCCTGCGACAAGACGGTGCCGGCGCTGCTCATGGGCGCCGTCTCGGCCGACCTGCCGGCCGTCATGCTGATTGGCGGCCCGATGCTGCCGATGGCCCATCATGGCGAACGGCTCGGCGCCTGCACCGATTGCCGGCGGTTCTGGGCCAAATACCGCGCGGGCGAAATCACAAAACACGACATCGACGATATCGAGGGTAATCTCGCCACCACCGCCGGCAGCTGCGCGGTGATGGGCACCGCCAGCACCATGGCGGCGATCGCCGAGACGCTGGGCATGACATTGCCGGGCACCGCGGCGATACCGGCTGTACATTCCGACCGGCTGCGCGCCGCGGAGGCGAGCGGCCGGCGCGCCGTTGCGATGATCGGCACGGCGCTGCGGCCTAGCCGCGTTGTCACACCGCAGTCGGTCGAGAACGCGCTGCGGGTCTTGCTCGCCATCGGCGGTTCGACTAACGGCCTTATTCATCTGACTGCCATCGCGGGCCGCGCCGGCGTCAACGTATCGCTCGAACGCCTCAACGCGCTTTCGGACGAAACGCCGATCCTGGTCGATCTCAAACCGACCGGCGCACACTACATGTCGGACCTGTTTTCCGCGGGTGGCATCGGCGCCGTGCTGCGCGAACTCAAGCCGTTGTTGCACCTCGACTGCATGACGGTGACGGGCGAAACACTCGGCGAACGTCTGGCGCAGCCTTCTCCCTGGGTCGACCGGGACGTCGTTCGCCCGCTGGCGGAGCCCTATCAAAAACAGGGTGGGCTCGCCGCACTGTTCGGCTCGCTCGCGCCGAACGGCGCCATCATCAAGCGCTCCGCCGCCGATCCGCGTTTGTTCGAGCGCGAGGGCCGCGCCGTGGTGTTCTCCTCGCTGGACGATCTCTCCCGCCGCATCGACGCGCCGGATCTCGACGTCACCGCCGATGACTTTCTGGTGCTGCAGAATGCCGGCCCGAAGAGCGGCTACGCCATGCCGGAAGCCGGTTATCTGCCGATCCCGTCGAAGCTTGCGCGTGCCGGCGTCAAGGACATGGTGCGCATTTCCGACGCGCGCATGAGCGGCACCGCCTACGGCACCATCGTGCTTCACGTCTCGCCGGAAGCCGCCATCGGCGGCCCGCTGGCACTGGTGCAAAACGGCGACCGCATCAAACTCTCGGTGTCACAGCGCCGGCTCGATCTTCTGGTCGGCGACGATGAACTCGCCAAACGCCGCGCCTCCCTCCGCCCATTCGCCGCAACGCCTGACCGCGGCTACGCCCGGCTCTACATGCAAAGCGTGCTGCAGGCCGAAGCCGGCTGCGATTTCGACTTTCTCAGAAAGGCATAAGTCAAATCACAGACGGACACTGAGGTACGTCCTCGCTCGGGATAGCGTGGCGAGCGAGTGCGAATATTCCGGCAAAGAGGCAGCACAACTTTCGAGCGGCTCTGGATTTCTACGTATCGACAGCATCGATCCAATCACCATCACGGCCAGATGTCCAAGCGCGTCGCGAGTAAGCGCTTGTGCGGACGCTGTGTAACGACAGTTCGTCAACCTTAGCGACCGATAACGAGGCACACTCCGACGGGGCTGGCGCCGTGAATTGGCATTCTCGATCCAAATTGGTCATCGCGTTCAAGAGTATCGACTGGCGCCGACGCGATGTCATGGACGCGGCCGCCGCGACTGCGGTCCTGACGGCGGTCTTTATCTCATCCGGTTATTTCAGCGTGCCGTCGAAATTGCTGCAATTAGTCGCCGATTATGCAGAGTGGAAAATCCACGACGTGTTGTTTGTGGTCGCCATGTTTGGCGTGGCTCTTCTGATCTATCTGCTTCGCCGCCAGCAGGAGCTTGCGAGCGAGGTCAATATGCGTCGCGCCGCACAGGGGCGGCTAGCGCGACGGAAGCAGGAACTCGATGCCGCCGTCGACCATATGGCGCAGGGCTTGGTGATGTTCGATCGCGCCGCCAAGCTCGTCATGTGCAACAAGCGCTACGCTGAAATGTACCGACTGCCGCCCGAAATGACGACGCCGGGACAGAACTTCGAAGCCATCGTGGCGTATCGCATCAAAGTAGGCGGCCTCGATATGGATGCGCGTCAGGTGGCGAAGACAATCGAAAGTACCGTCCGTGCCGGCAAGCGATGGCAGGCCGTCTGGGAATTGGCCGATGGACGTGCAATCGACATCGTCAATACGCCGTTGCGCAGCGGCGGCTGGGTTGCGACCCATGAGGACATCACCGAGCGCCGGCGCGCCGAGCGGCATCTTCGGCGAACGGAAACGCTGCTCATATCGGTGATCGAGAACGTCCCCGCCGTCATCACCATGAAGGATGCGCGCAGCCTCAAATACCTCTTCGTAAACAAGGCCGGAGAGAAATATTTCGGCCTCCCGCGCGCGCAAATGATCGGGTCGGCCGCGCACGATTTGTTCCCTTCTGAGGCTGCCGATCTCATCGTCGGCGCGGACAAGGAAGTGCTCGTATCCGGAAGGGAGCTGTTCGCCCGCGAGTATCTTGTCAACGGACCGGATGGCCAGCAACGGCGCGTCAATGAACGACGACTCCCCATCAAGGATGGTAAGGGCGACCTGCAGTGCCTCCTCAGCGTCATTGCCGACGTGACGGACGCCAAATGGACGGAGACCAGTTGAAAGGCGCCAAGTCAGGCGCAGACGTCGCGCGAACCGGCGCTCATTCGCAACCGCTTCGTGAAGAGACTCGGCAGCGAGCGCATCGGTAGGCTAGGTTGGCGCAGAAATCTCGGGCGGGCGCTGATGCATATCAAACTCAATCGCCGGAAATTCCTCGCGTTCGCTGGATTTGCAGCGTCGCCCTTCGTGGCAGCACCGGCCGTCATCGCCGCGTCTTCCGATGCGTCTGCGTTCTATCGCGGCAAGACCGTCCGCGTCCTGGTCGGCTCGCCGCCGGGCGGCGGCTACGACATTTATGCGCGACTCGTCGCGCCTGCGCTGGCGCAAACTCTCGGCGCGGAGGTGCTGGTCGAGAACAAGGCCGGTAACGGCGGCCTTGCGGCGCTCGCGACCCTGATGACGCGCCCGACCGATGGCCTCACCATCATGAACGGCAGCGCCGAGGCGGCGATCTTGAGTCAGATGCTGGGCCGGCCCGGCGTGACGTGGGACGTGACCAGGCTGCAATGGCTGGCCAAACTCGCGAGCGCCCCAAAGCTATGGTTCTCCGGCAAGACCGCGCGCTATCCGACTGTCGCCGACACCCTCAAGGCGCCGCGTCTCACATGGTCGGCGACCGGGCCTGCCGACGACATCAGCGACGTGCAGGCGATCATCTCCTATGTGCTCACGCTGCATTCCAAGATCGTCGTCGGCTATCGCGGTTCGGGCGACATGTCGCTTGCGGTGATCAGCAACGAGGTCGATTGCGGCCTCCTGTCTGCCGACTCGGCGTTGCCGCATATCGATTCGATCAAGCCGCTCGCCTTGTTCGGCGCCAAGCGCTGGGCCCACCTGCCCGATGTACCGACCTTGCGCGAAGTCGCGCCGGTGCCGGCCGACAAGGCCTGGATCGTCGACCTGCGCGAGAAAATCGGCGAGGCGCAGCGCGCCATGGTGGCCGCACCTGGCGTGCCGGCCGACCGCGTCGACTATTTGCGCGCCGCTTTCACCAAGGTCCTGGCCGACCCGGCGGTGATTGCCGAAGGCGCGCGGACCAATCGGGAACTCGAATACATGTCAGGCGCCGACCTGCAAGCCATGGTGGCCGAGTTGATGAGAGCCGCTGGCCCGCGCCTGCCGGAATTCAAGAAGATTGTGCTCGATACGTATTTCTGAGGCCGAACCTCAGATTTTGTAGCCGAATACGCTGGCTCCGGTGCGGCTTTCAAGGTGCCGGCCGAAGCGGAATTTCAATTCGGGCCCGTCGAACGGCGGCTGCTCCATTTTTTGCTCTTCGTCCGTGAACGGCTCGACTTCGAGCACGACGAAGGTGTGGGCCTGCGCGTTGGCGGCTTTCAACGCCGGAAACTCGCGTTCGAGCTGATCGATGCTGGAAATCGCGAACACGCGCTCAAGCCCCATGCCGCGCGCAATGGCGGCGTAATCGTTGTCCTTGAAGTTCGGCAAGCCGGCATTCGATGTGGCGCCGTAGACGCGGTTGGACACGAGAAAGTGCGTGAGGTTCGGCAGATTCATCTGCCGCTCCACCATCAGCATGCCGGGGTTCATGCAGAACGCGCCGTCGCCCATGAACGCCCAGACTTTCAACTCCGGCTGCGCCAGCGCAATGCCGGAGGCAAACATGCTGGAGAGACTCATCGAGGCGTCGAGATAGAAACTGCCGACGGTATCGTGCGTCGCCGCCCACCACGCCTGGCAGGAATTTCCGGCAGACGCGACCACGATCTCGTCGGTGCGATGCCGCGCGATGGCGCGGAAGCAATCGAGGTATTTCATCAGTGATGCCCCCCGCGCAGCAGATCGCGCGTAAACAAGATCGCCAGCGGCCGCGCAAAGGTGCGCGTGTGCCGATAGCAGCGCGAAATCATCTTGATGTCTTCCGGTTTGTCGATGATCTGATACGGCATGCTGATCGCGTCGAGCACCGGCAGCAGATAAAGCCCGTTGGAACTATGGTGCTTGTGGTGATCGCCGACCGCGCCGCGCAGGGTCGCCATCAGGAACAGCGGAATTTCATAGGTGTAGTTGATCTTGGTGATCGCATAGACCACGGTCATGAAGCCGGACGCGCCCATCAGCGCCGCCGATCCCATCGCGCCCATATAGGCGCCCGAACACAGGCCGACCGCCGATTCCTCGCGATTGACCGGAACGTGGATAAAGCGGTCGTCGTTCTCGAGCGTATTGATGACGTCCATCACCCAGTTGTCGGGAAGGCTGGCGACAAGCTTGACGCCGCACGACGCAAGCTCGTCGGCAATCCGCCTGGCGCTGTCCGAAGATTGACCACTCACTGTTTCATTCCTGCCTTGTTGTTATCCCGTTGATTCCGCCACTCGGGCATTGCGAAGCGCGCGCCACACCGTCTCCGGCCGGATCGGCAGCGTAATGTCGCGCACGCCAAGATGCCACAACGCATCGATTACCGCATTGCCGATCGCCGCCGGCGCGCCGATCGTGCCACTCTCGCTGCCGCCCTTGACGCCGAGAGGGTTGCTGGGCGCCGGCGTCTCGATGAACGCTGTACGAAACGCCGGTAAATCGGCGGCGCGCGGCATGGCGTAATCCATGAAACTGCCGGTCAGGAGCTGACCGCTGTCGCCATCGTAGACGACTTCTTCCATCAGCGCCTGCCCGACGCCTTGCGCAATGCCGCCATGCACCTGGCCTTCGACGATCATGGGGTTGACGATCGTGCCGCAATCGTCGGCGGCGTAGAGCGCGTTGAGCGTGACGGCGCCGGTGTCGGGATCGACCGTCACAACGGCAAGGTGCATCGCCTGCGGATCGTTGGTGTCCGGCGGATCGTAGAATTCGGTGGCCTCAAGGCCCGGCCCGAACGAGCCATCGGCCGGCAGCTTGGCGCCGTGGTAGGCGATGTCGGCGATCTCGGCAAAACCGATCGCGCGATCCGTGCCGCGAACGTTGAAACGTGCACCGCCGTGAACGATGTCGTCCGCCGCACACTCCAGCGCTTCGGCGGCAATGCGGCGGGCCTTGGCGACAATCTGATCGCACGCCCGGTAAACGGCGGTCCCCGCAACCGACGTCGAGCGCGCGCCCCAGGTGCCGTTGCCGAACGGAACACGGTCGGTGTCACCCTCAACGATGCCGATGTCGTCAATGCCAAGGCCGAGCCGGTCGGCGGCAATCTGCGCAAACGTAATGTCGTGCCCCTGTCCGTGCGAATGGCTGCCGGCAAATATTGTGACCTTGCCGTCGGAGTGCACGCGCACCAGCGCGCTTTCCCAGCCGCCATGCAAGCCGCCACGCTTGGCCAGATTACCGCTCGGACCGGTACCCGCCTTGTCGATGAAGCAGGCGAGACCGATGCCGACCAGCAAACCCTGCCGTCTCAGCTCCGCCTGCCGTCTGCGCAGCGCCGGATAGTCCGCAAGTGACAACAGCTTCTGCAACAGCGCCGGCGGATCGCCGGAATCGTACACGCGCCCGCCCGGCGCGGGATACGGAAAGTCAACGCGCGAAATCAGATTGCGCCGGCGGAATTCGGCAACGTCGATGCCAAGTTCGCGCGCGCCAAGCTCGGCAAGCCGCTCGTTGATCCAGGTCGCCTCCGGCCGGCCCGAACCCGCGATAGGCATCGACCGGCACGGTGTTGGTGTAGACGCCGCACACGCGCAGATGCAGGTTCGGCGTGCGGTAGAGCCCTGTGATGGTCTGCGGATAGGAATTGCCGGGAATGCTGGGCGCGAAATTGCTCAGATAGCCGCCGAGCGCCGCAAGCGTATCGACCTGCATGGCGACGATGCGGCCGTCGCGGTCGAAGCCCATCCGCGCGCGGCTGTCGTGATTGCGCGCTTGTGCGTCGGACAGCAAAGTCTCGCTGCGCGTCGCCGTCCATTTGACCGGCCGCCGCAACAACTTGCGCCGCCCACACGATGGTCGACACCTCGACGGCGAAATTGCCTTTGACGCCGAAGCCGCCGCCGACATCGGGCGAGACCACGCGAATCTTGTGCTCTGGAATATGCAGCGTGTAGAGCGACAGCCAGCGGCGCAGATAGTGCGGCTGCTGCGAGGTCGCATAGAGCGTGTAGCGGTCGGCGCCCGGATCGTAGTCGCAAAGATACGCGCGCGGCTCCATCGGATTGGCCGCGAGCCGGGAATTGCTCAAATCAAGCTCGACGACCTTGGCGGCCGCCGCCATCGCGGCTTCGGCTTTTTGCCGGTCGCCGCGCTCGATCTCGAACACCACGTTGGTGCCGAACTGCTCGTGGACGAGCGGCGCGCCGATTTCCACGGCTTTGCGCAAATCGCATACCGCCGGCAGAATTTCGTAATCGACGACGACCGCCTCGGCGGCGGCTTCGGCCGCGAAGCGATTTTCAGCGACAACCGCCGCGACAATGTCGCCGACGTGACGCACCTTGTCGGCCGCGAAGGCCGGGCGCGGCGCGCCGTTCATCGGCCGGCCGTCGCCGAACGGCATCGGATGCACGATCGTCAGTTCGCCGTGACCGGCGCGCTGCCAGTCCGCGGCCGTCAGCACCAGAAACACTCCAGGAAGATTCCTTGACAGCATCAACAGCGATGCCGCGTATCCGCGCGTGCGCATGTGGGCTGCGCACGAACGCGCACCACGTCGTGCCCGGCAGCGCCACGTCGTCGACGTAGCGGCCCTGGCCGCGCACGAAGCGCAAATCTTCGCGCCGGCGCAGCGGCTGACCGACAAAAGCTTTCCGGGTGAGCGCGCCTGCGTTCATCAGCCGAAGATGGCCGCGCGTCCGCGCGCTTCAAGCTTGCGGCAGAAATAATGCCAGCAATGCTCCCAATGGACCGGCGTCATGATCTGCTTGTGGCGCTTGGCGCGCACGGCCTTCTTCGGCAACGACCGCCGCATGTTGGCGGCGCGCGCGATGAGCTGCGCCCGGCAGGCCTTTTCGAGAAACACGCCGACGCAGACGGCGTGTTCTATGGTTGAGCCGCAAAATGTCACGCCGTGATTGGCGATGAAGATCGCCCAGTGCTTGCCGAGCGACCGCGCCAGCGCCTGGCCCTCGCTCTTCTGTACGAGCAGCGCCACATCGGCCTCGTGACGCGGCACCTCGACGAAATAGTCGGCGTCAAGCGTGAACGGCTGCAGCGGTTCGGTGATCGCGGAATAAATACTGGCGTAGAGCGGATGCGTGTGCACCACCACGTTGACGTCGGAGCGCTTGCGGAAAATCTCCGAATGGATCGGCCATTCGGAGTGGCGGCCGCCGCTGCCCGCGATCTGCTTGCCGTCCCAGTCGACCAGCACGAAATCGTCAGGCCCCAGAACTTCGCCGAGCCCGATGCGGTTGCGCTTCATCCAGAAACCGGCGCCGGCATCGTCGCGCACCGACAGATGCCCGAGCGTCATGTCGCCCTGCCCTTCCATTTCGAGGATGCGGCAGGCGCGCGCGGCTTCGGTTAGGCGGTCGCACGTCGATTGATCCATCGCGGAGGACACTGATTATTTTCCCTGAAAATGCTTCTCCAGCCCCTGCCAACCTTCGAAATAGTCGTGCTGCAACTCGGACGACTCCACCGCGTAGCGCGTGAGCCGCATAGCGAAGCGGCTTTCGAACATGAACGCCATGGTATTTTCGATCTTGTGCGGCTTGAGCTCGGCGCGCGTCGCGCGCTCCCAGGTATCGGCATCGGGGCCGTGCGCGGTCATGCAATTGTGCAGGCTGGCGCCGCCGGGCAGAAAACCTTCGGCCTTGGCGTCGTAGACGCCGTGCAGCAAGCCCATGAATTCGGTCATGACGTTGCGGTGATACCACGGCGGCCGGAACGTGTTCTCGCCGACCAGCCAGCGCGGCGGGAAAATGACAAAGTCGATGTTGGCGGCGCCGGGCAAATCCGACGGCGCGGTGAGCACGCTGTAAATCGATGGGTCGGGGTGGTCGAAGCTGATCGAGCCGATCACCATGAAGCGCGCGAGATCGTATTTGTACGGCGCGAGATTGCCGTGCCAGGCGACCACGTTGAGCGGCGAATGATCCATCTCCGCCGCCCAGAGATTGCCCTGGAATTTGGCGATCATGACGCACGGCTTGTTGTTGTCCTCGTAAGCGGCGACGGGGCTGAGAAAATCGCGCGCATTGGCAAGCCCGTTCGAGCCGAGCGGGCCGAGTTCGGGCAGCCGCAGCATGGCGCCGTAATTTTCGCAGACATAGCCGCGCGACGGCCCGTCCGGCAATTCGGCGCGAAACCGCAGACCGCGCGGAATGACGACGATCTCGCCCGGGCTGGCCTCGACGATACCAAGCTCCGTGACGAAGCGCGCGCGGCCTTGCTGCGGCACGATCAGCATCTCGCCGTCGGCATTATAGAAGTAGCGATCCTGCATCGAGCGGTTGGCGGCGTAGAGATGGATCGCCATGCCGACCTGCGTGGCCGCGTCGCCGTTGCCGCCGAACGTCACCATGCCCCTCGACGAAATCGACGTCCTCCTGCGGGATCGGCAGCGGACTCCAGCGCAATTGCGTCGGCGTGGCGTCGACATCGTTGAACGGCGCGCTGCGAATAAGCCCGTTGTCGATGCGCGCATAGGGCCGGTGCACGACCGAAGGCTGGATGCGGTAGGTCCAGGTGCGGCGGTTCTCGGCGCGCGCCGTCGTGAACGAGGTGCCGGAAATCAGCTCGGCATAGAGTCCGTGCGGCGGCCGCTGCGGCGAGTTTTGTCCGACCGGCAATGCGCCGGGAATTGCCTCAGAAACGAAGTTGTTGCCGAAGCCGGATTGATATTGCAGCGGTGCAGCGGCACGCTCACGCTTGGGCTCCGTCTTGTCGGCCCTGCGGACCTTGGCGTCGCTCTTGGTGTCGTATGCCATCGGACCTCCCAGGCGCCCCCTTGGTAGCCGTTTGCAGCGCTCAGTACGCACCAACAAATTGGTCACGAACGCAACTATCGGCCTTCAGGGCCGCACGCGCAAGCCACCTTGCAGCGCTTCTAAATTACCCGCCCGACACCGCCGTCACGGCGCGCTTCATGCCGAGCGCAAGAATGCGATGCAGGAGATCGCGATATTTGATGCCGTCATGCTTCGCCGCCGCGGCGAACTCCTGGCTTTCCGCGATCTCCGGATTGGGATTGGCCTCGAGGAAATACGGCGTGCCGTCGGCGGCGAGCCTGAAATCGATGCGGGCGTAGCCGTCAAGTTCGAGCGCGCGGTAGATCCGCTTGGCGAAGCGCTGGATGCGCGCGACCAATTCGGGCGCCAGATTCTTCGCCGGCCCGTGCAGGATGCTGTGGCGCTCCTGATAATCGGGATCGTGCTTGACCTTCTCGGTGGCGATCGGCCAATCGCGACCCGGCAGATTTTGCAGTTGCAGCTCCCAGACCGGCAGCACGCGCAGCCGGTCGTTGCCGAGCACGCCGACATAGATCTCGCGGCCCTCGATGTACTGCTCGACGATCGCCGCCGTGCCGATCCGTTCGTGGATGAAGCCGATGCGCTCGGCGAATTTTTCGTCGCTGTCGACCACCGAGGCCTGCGAGATGCCGTAGGAACCGTCCTCGCTCAGACTTTTGACGATCAGCGGCAGCGCCAGCCGCGCCGGCCGCTTCGCCTTGCGGTTCTTCGGAAACACCGCGAAGGCCGGCGTCGGAATACGGTGATAGTGCACCAGCGTCTTCGACAGGTCCTTGCCGCGCGCCAGCATCAGTCCGCGCGGATTGCAGCCGGTATAGGGAATGTGCATCAGTTCGAGATAGCTCGCGACATTCTGATCGTAGATCGCTTCGCCGCGAAATTCCTCCAGCAAAGTGAGAACGACGTCCGGCTTCCAGCTCTCGATTTCGTCGCGGATCGGTTTCAGCTCGTCATGCACGCCGAGCGGATGGACATCGTGCCCGGCGCGCCGCAGCGTCGTCACGACATCGTATTCGGTCTTCCACTCGTTGATTTCCTGCTCGCTGTATCCCTTGCTCGAATCCGGCGGAATCAAATCCGGATGCATGAGCACGAGGACACGCAGCTTCTTCATAACGCGATCCACCTTCGCCGCGACGGACCAAACAGGGCATGCATGGTTTTCGCAGTCAATAATACGGTGAAATCGGTTACGAGTTTATATTCAGGGCCAACCGCCCGTAAATTAAGCTCCCGGCAACGGGCGATCATGCCGTCGAGCACGGCATCGAGCGTGAGCTGATATTCGCCGGTCCATTGCGCCACGATTCTCCGGACGCTGGCGCGATGACGCCGCAGAAACGACGACGCTGCTTCCGAGCGGCGATGCTTCGGGTCGGCCGAAAAGATCCGATGCAGATCGCGATCGTAGGTCCTGGGCGCGTCGAACGCGTAGAGCGCCTGCTTCTCGCGGTAATGCTCGCCGAGCGTCTCGTTGAGCTTGCTGAGCGGATCGACCAGTTCACCCCGGCGCAGCCCCGGCCGAACGCTGGCGATCTCGCCCATCAGTTCGTCGACATATTCAAGCTTCTTGAGCGCCGGCCATCCGGCATAACGCGTACGCCAGTTGGAGCGCGGCCGCAGCCACACCGCGAATGTCTCGGCGAAATCCTCGTCGGGATGGCTTTGCGCATACCACAGCCGCAGATGCTGCACGAAATTCCGGCTGGCCGGATTCGGCCGGTAGTAGCGCGGATAGCGCTGCGACGACGGGCCGAACAGCCGTTGCCACGCGCGGCGGCGCGCCAGCCCGTAGGCGTGCTGCACGACATGCCCCGCCTCGTGGCGCAGGATCGCCATGCACTCGCGCCAGGTGCCGCCCTCGACGTCGATGATCATCTTGCGTTCGAGGCGCATCAGCCGCGGATGCGCCAGATAGAACGGAATGGCGATGCCGGGCGTGTTGTCCGGGCTGAACCATTCGCTGGAAATCCACGCATGCGGCCGCACCCGCAAGCCGGCCTGCGCAAGCTCGTCGTGCAAAGTGTTGAGGCAGTCCTCGAGCCAAGTGCCCTCGATGGTGAGCTTGAGGTCCTTGAGCCGGACCTCGAGCAGCTCCTTGTCGGGCAGCGCGGCCCAGGGAAATTTCCGACGCGGCATGGTGCTTATAGAACCTGGAACCAGATCAGCCCCGCCATGGTGTCACGGCGGCGGCACGAGGTGAACATGGAAAATCGCTCTCGCGGCGCGATCTTGGCGCCCGAGGTTTGTTTTCCGCCGTAGCCCGGATAAGCGAAGCGATATCCGGGGACGATGTTGCGGCCTCATCGCCGCTCCCGGGTATCGCTTCGCTCATCCGGGCTACGAAATCAGGAATAAATAAGGATGCGGAACGCCGGAAGACGCAGACTTATCCTCCGCAGCTTTCGCTGCGGCGCGCACCCTGCAGGGCGCGCTCGCCTTCCGGCGTTCCACCGCGGCTCTTCCCCTGGGACTCATGCATCCCAAGGTGCGACTTCGGACCAGGCTTCGCGGCGCAGACGCCAAGGTGGCGGGGGTCACCCGCCGACGTCCGCTCCGGTTACAGCGAGCACCTCGCAGACCGGTCATAATGCCGGCCGACATGATGTCCGAAACCGCCCGGGAACGGCGTGCAAGGCCATCCGCGGGCGCCGTCCTCGCCCGATGATCCGGCTTGCCTCCGGACCACCTCCTTCACGAAGGCGAGGACTATTTCTTATCCAATTAACAGCGACAATGTCAAGAAAATGGACGCGAAAAAGATGATTTTGGCAGGGACAGTGCGCCGATGCCCACCGGTTGGCAGTATCGACTTGAAGCTCAAAAGCGGGGGCGAGCGCCTGGAACGACGCGATGGGGCAGCCCAACTCAGTATGATACGGATTTAGCAGTCGCGGAATAGTCGGGAAGCGGTACTCGATCCACGCCGCGAGCGCTTGCCCCGATCATGGCAAGCGTTTGAAAAAAAGGCGCTTCCTCCCGTGCCGATTGGCGCGTTCAGCCTTCAGAACCGCAAACTCACCCGGTCGCGCAGCCTTTTTATTGAACACGCGCGCGACGTGGCAAAGCAATAGCACGGAAATGGTAGCCAGTTGGGTTGCCAATGATGCGTTGCGGCGGCGTCGGCAACAAATAGATTGCTCTCGTCCCTGAGCTGACATCCACCCGTCGGCAACGCTGGCTGCATCGGCCGAAATGGTCCAGAGGCCAAAACCACCGCCAAATTTTGCCCGGACGCTTTCTCTCCGATCGATCGATCAAACAAATAAATGACCTGATAGGCATTTTTGTGCGGCGTTGTGTCGCCTACCTGACTTACCAGTTGTGCGTTTTGCTGCGCCTCTTAGTTCAACGCTCCGCAGTGCTCGCAGTGTTGTAGCTGAGGCGATTCAGATGGACAAAATATCGCAGCGACTGTGACGGCCAATTTGTCGTCATTCGCTTTATGGCGTGTTCTCCGCAGCGTCGGGAGGATTCCGTACATGACACCTTCGACCGCCGTCAGAATGACGTACAAATCCGCATTGGGCGTTTTGTGTTCTGCCGCGATCGCCGCGACGATGTCATTTTCCGACGCTCAGCCTTACCCGAAGAGGCCAATCACGATTGTCGTGGCGTATCCGCCCGGAGGCGCTACCGATGTCGTGGCACGGATCGTAGGCGATCACTTGCAAGGCTCGCTCGGGCAGCCCGTTATCGTTGAAAACATGGGTGGCGCCAATGGGAGCGTGGGGGCAGCGCGCGTCGCGCGTGCCGTTCCTGATGGCTACACATTCATAGTCGGAAACTGGAACAATTTCGTCGCCAATGGCGCCGTCTATGATCTTAAATATGATTTGAGAACCGACTTCACGCCTATCTCGTTGCTCACCGAGACGCCCCTTCTGATCACTGCCAGGAGCACGCTGAAGGCGAAGAACCTAAAGGAATTCATTGCTTGGCTGAAGGCCAACCCTGACACCGCCACTGAGGGGCTTCCCGGCATCGGCGGCATCGGTCAACTCGTCGGGATCGAGTTTCTGAAAGAGACCGGCGCGCATTTTCGAGGCATCCCCTACCGGGGTGGTGGCCCCGCCGTGCAGGACTTGCTTGCCGGCCGCATCGACTTCGTCCTGAATTCGGCAAGCGATACTCTGCCGCAAGTTCGTGCTGGCGCTATCAAGGCTTACGCTGTCACGGCACCTCAACGCTTGTCGGCCCTACCCGAGGTGCCAACCGTAGATGAGGCGGGATTGCCGGGATTTTATTTTTCACAGTGGTTTGGCTTCTGGGGGCCGAAAGGACTACCTCCCAATATCGTTGAAGTCATGAACGATGCACTCATCAAGGTCCTGGCGGACTCTGCTGTGCAGTCGCGGCTAGCCGACCTTGGGCATCGGATTTTCCCTCGTGAAAAACAGAGTCCGGACGCGCTGGCGGCCTTACATAAGGCCGAGATTGCGAAGTGGTGGCCTATTATTCGACAGGCAGGCATCAAGGCAGAGTAAATCCGGCCAGCTTGAGCTTGTCCGCTCCTGGCACAACGCAGCAAATTTTCTGGCGAGCCGCTGCCATTGTCCGCCTGGCCGACCCGGGCTAACCCACCGTAATGTTGGCGGCCCGGATGACCTTGGCCCATTTCTCGGTGTCCTCGACAATGAACTTGCCGAACTCCGCCGGTGTCATCGGCTTCGGAACACTGCCGACACTGGCGAACTTGGCCACGACTTGCGGCTCGGCGAGGCTCGCCGTGATCGCGCGGTAAAGCTTGTCGATGACGTCCGCCGGCGCGCCCTTCGGCGCCACGATGCCATTCCACACGACGGCGTCGAAGCCGGGTACGGCGTCGGCGACAGTCGGGACGCCCGGCAATGCCTGCGACGGCGTACTGCTGGTCACCGCAAGTGCGCGCAGCTTTCCTGCCCTGATTTGCTCGATCACCGTGGGGATCGGGCTGAACACAACCTGCATGCGTCCGGCCAGCATGTCGGGGATATAGCTTTCGCGGTAATGCACCACGGTCATTCTCACGCCCGTCATGGTCATGAACAGCTCGCCGGCCAGATGCACCGAGCTGCCCTTGCCGGGTGACGCCATGTTGACGCTGCCCGGATTGGCCTTGGCGTAGGCAATGAACTCGGCGACCGTCTTCGCCGCAAGCGACGGATGGACCGCCATCACCATCGGGGTGCGGGCGATGCTGGCGACCGGCGCAGTATCGCGGATAAAGTCGAAATGCAGCCCGGTATAGAGACTCGCATTGATGGCATTTGACGACGTGGCCATCAGCAGCGTGTACCCATCCGGAGCCGATCGTATGACTTTTTCGGTCGCCACATTGGTGCCGGCGCCCGGCACATCCTCAACCGCGAACTGCGCGCCGGCGCGCTGCGACAAGGGCTCACTCAGCACGCGCGCCAAGATGTCGGTGAGGCCGCCGGCAAAGAAACCGACGAGCAGATGCACCGGCCGTGCCGGATAGGATTGCGCGCGTGCCAGCCGCGAGAATGCCAGAAACGCGGCTGCGCCCGTGGCCAGATACAGAAATTTGCGACGTGATTTCATTGTGACGTTCCTCTGGTTCGGATCAAACGACGCCTTCACTCCGGCTTGATGTTGGCCGCGCGGATCACCTTGGCCCATTTCTCGGTTTCGTCGGCTATGAGCTTGCCGAAATCGGCAGGCGGGCCCGGCATCGGAACGCCGCCGAGCTCGGCGAGCCGCGCTTTCATCTTAGGGTCGGCAAGGGCCGCGTTGACTTCCTTGTTGATCCTGCCGATGACCTCGGCCGGTGTCCCGGCCCGCGCGCACAGGCCATACCATGAGCTCACCTCGTAGCCCGGCACGAACTCGCCGACAGTCGGCACGTCGGGCAGTTCCGGCGAACGCATTGCCGTGGTCACCGCCAGCGCGCGCAGCCTCCCGCTCTTTATAAACTCAATCGATGCAGGCATCGTCGCGAACGAGACCTGCACCTGTCCGCCGATCAGATCCGTGATCGAGGGCGCCGAGCCCTTATAGGCAACATGCGTCATCTGGACGCCGGTCATGATCTTGAAGAGCTCGGCGGACAAATGGACCGACGTGCCGACACCCGGAGATGCGGCGTTGACCTTGCCCGGATTGGCTTTGGCGTAAGCAATAAACTCCAGCACCGTCTTGGCCGGGACGGATGGATTGACCACCATGACGTCGGGGATGCGCATGATGCCCGCGATCGGCACAAAGTCGCGGATGAAATTGAAATTGAGTTTTTCATAAAGGGTCGCATTGATCGCAGCCGTCGGTGGGGTAAAGAGGATCGTGTAACCATCGGGAGGCGCATGCGCGACCGCCTCGGTGGCAATGTTGGTGCCCGCACCCGGCCGGTTCTCGATCACAAACGTTTGGCCAAGGTGCTCCGACAGCCATTGCCCGATCAGGCGTGCGGTGATGTCGTTACCGCCGCCTGGGGCGAATCCGACAATCAGGCGTACCGGCCGGTTCGGATAGCCCTGTGCACGAGCGAGCTGCGGCATCGCCGGCAGTGCGGCAACGCCCGCGGCCAGATAAAAGAAATTTGCGGCGTGAAGATTTCATCATGGTGCTTCCCTTTTTCAGATGAAACGCAGCCGGGCCGCGTCACTCCGACTTGATGCCCGCGAACCTGATCACCTTGGCCCATTTCTCGGTCTCGGCGGCGAGGAATTTGCCGAACTCGGCCGGCGAGCCCGCGATCGGCACGCTGCCCAGTTCATCGAGCCGCGCCCTCATTATTGGATCGGCGAGGCCGGCGTTAATTTCCCTGTTGAGCTTGGCGATGATCTGTCCGGGCGTGTCCTTGGGCGCGCCGACGCCATACCACACGCTCACCTCGTAGCCCGGCACGGTCTCGCCTAAGGTTGGCACGTCCGGCAGGGCCGCCCAGCGCGTCGCAGTCGTAACCGCCAACGGGCGCATGCCCCCTTTGATGCCTGTAAGCGCCGTGGATGCAACGACAAAGAAGGCCTGCACCTGTCCGCCGAGCAACGCCGTCAACGCAGGTGCACCGCCGCGATAGGGCACATGGATCGCTTCGACGCCGGTCATTATCTTGAACTGCTCGCCTGCCAGATGTTCCGAGGTACCGTTGCCGCTCGAGGCAAAGTTGAGTTTGCCCGGATTGGCCTTGGCGTAGGCGATGAACTCGGCAGTGGTCTTTGTCGAAAGCGAGGGGTTGACGATCAAAACCAAGGGCAAACGGACCAATCCGACGACCGGCGCGATGTCGCGGATGAAATTGAAATCCAGTTTTTCGTAGAGCGACGCATTGACCGCGTTTGCCGTCCCGCAGGTGAGGAGCGTGTAGCCGTCCGGCGACGCCCTCACGACAGCCTCGGTCGCAATGTTGCCGCCAGCGCCGGTGCGGCTTTCAATGAGGAATTGCTGGCCCAGCCGCTCCGACAGCCGCTGGCCCATGAGGCGTGCATTGATGTCCATCGCGCCGCCGGTCGCGAAGCCGACGAGCAAATGCACCGGTCGCGTCGGATAATCGAGCGCGGATGCGATCCGCGCCATCGCCGGCAGCGCCGCAGCGGCCCCGGTCAGATACAAAAATTTTCGACGGGGAAATTTCATCATGGCGCCCTCTCGTCCAGGTTAAACAAAGCCCGGCCAGATTACTCCGACTTGATGTTCGCGAATTTCACCACCTTGGCCCATTTCTCGGTATCCGCAGCGATCAGCCAGCCAAAGTCCGCAGCCGAGCCCCCTAACGGGCTTCCTCCCAGATCTGCGATCTGCTTCTGATGACTGGGATCAAGCAGAGCGGCGTTGATTGCGCCGTTCAGCAAATCGGTAACCGCTTGCGGCGTACACTTGGGCGCGCTGAGACCCCACCAATTGCTCGCCTCATATCCGGTCAATGTCTCCGCCACCGCAGGGACATCCGGCAACGCCTCCGAGCGGCCGACCGTTGTTACGCCCAGCGCACGCAACTTGCCTGCGCGGATATAGCCAAGGGACGCAGGGATTGGGTCGAATAGCACCTGGACTTTCCGCCCAGCAAATCGATCATGCCGGCGCATCGCCCCGGGACGGAACGTGGATCATGTCGATGCCGGTCAACATCTTGAAATGCTCGCCCGCGATATGGGTCAGATTGCCGATGCCGGCAGATGCCATGTTGATGCGGCCGGGATTTGCCTTGGCGTAAGCGATGAACTCGGCAATCGACTTCACGGGGAGCGACGGATTGACCTCCATGACCAGCGGCGCTCGCACAAGGCCCGCGACAGGCGTGAGATCGCGATGCAGGTCGTAATTGAGCTTTTTATGCAGAAATGCGCTGATGGCATTTGAAGGCGTGACTTGCAGGAGCGTGTAACCGTCCCCGGCCGCATGGGCCACCGCCTCCGCCGCAACGTTGCCGCCGGCGCCTGGTTTGTTGTCGACGAAGAATGACTGGCCCAACCGCTCTGAAAGCCATTTGCCTGTCAGCCGCGCGACAATGTCACCCGGACCGCCGGCTGGAAAGCCGACGATGATGCGCACCGGTCGTGCCGGATAGTCGAGCGCGAATGCCAAATGAGGCAAGGCGGGCAGCGCGACAGCGCCACCGGCGAGATGCAAAAATTTTCTGCGGCAGATTCTCCATTTGGGGCGCCCTTTCCTATCCGATGCAACCCGGCCGATTTATTCCGGTTTGATGTTCGCGAACTTCACCACCTTGGCCCATTTCGTGCTGTCGGCGTCGATGAACTTTGCGAAGTCGGCGGGCGAGACTGGGAATACTGTTGCACCCAAGCTGGACAGTCTTGATTTCAGCTTCGGATCGGCCAAGCCCGCATTGATTTGTCTGTTGAGCTTGTCGATGATCTCGACTGGCGTGTTTTTCGGAGCGCCAATCCCGTTCCAGGCGCTTGCCTCGTAGCCGGGAACGAATTCGCCGATGGCCGGAATATCGGGGAACGCTTCCGTGCGCGCCGCCGTCGTCACCGCCAATGCGCGAACCTTGCCTGCCCTGATTAATTCTGTCGGTTCGGGCAGCGGACTGAAAAAAACCTGCACCTGCCCGCCCATCAGGTCAGTGAGCGCGAGCGCGCCGCCGCGATACTGCACCGGCGTCATATCGACGCCCGACATCATCTTGAACAGCTCGCCGGCAACCCGCGTGCTGGAACCGGCCACCGCCATATTCAGCTTGCCGCGATTGGCTTTGGCGTAGGCGATGAACTCCGGAACGTTTTTGGCGGGAAACGCGGGATTGACAACCATCGCCAGCCCGGCACGCAGCACGCCGGCCACCGGAGCGATATCGCGGAGGAAATTGAATTTTGCATTGGCGTAGAGAGCAACATTGGTCGCCGCCGATATCGTCGAATAGAGCAGCGTGTATCCGTCCGACGTCGCGCGGATAACCGATTCGGTCGCTATGTTGCTGGCGGCGCCCGCGCGGTTCTCGATGACGAATTGCTGACCGAGCCGCTGCGACAGCCATTGGGCAATCAGGCGCGCGACGATGTCGGCCCCACCGCCAGGCGGAAAGCCGACAATCATGTGCACCGGCCGCGTCGGATAATCGAGCGCCAATGCAGGACGGGAAAAGCCCGGGAACGCGGCCGCGCCGACGGCGAGACTCAGAAATTTGCGGCGGGGAAGTTTCATCGCTCTCTCCAATCGGCGCTGGACTACTGCGCCGTGATCCCGGCGGCCTTGACCATCGGCCACCATTTGGCGATTTCAGCTTTGTAGAACGCGGCGAAGTCGTCGGGGCGCTGCTGCTCAGGTGGAGCGACATCGAGACCAAGATCGATAATCTTTTTGCGCACGTCCGGCTCGGCGAGCGTCTTCACCAAGGCCGCGTTGATCTTGGCAACGGCGTCCTTCGGCGCGCCCTTTGGCGCGAACAGGCCGAACCAGCTCGCCATATAAAGTCCGGGCAGGCCGGACTCGTCGGAGCTTGCGACGCTCGGTATCGCCTCGGAGCGGTGCGCCGAGAGATTTGCGAGAGCTTTGATCGTGCCGGCGCGCACCTGCGGCATCCCACCGGCGGCCTGGACAATCAGAAGGTCGATTTGCCCGCCGATCAGATCGGTCATGGCGGGACCCGCACCGCGATACGGGACGAACAGCATTTTGGCGCCGCTGAGTTTTTCCAGTAAAAACCCGCCGAGGCGGGTGGCAGCGCTGCCATTTCCGAACCTCGTCTCGCCGGGATGCGCCCTCATCCAAGCGACCAGCGTTTTCAGATTGTCCGCCGGAAATGCCTTCCGCGCGACCAGAAGCACCGGGTTAAGCGAGACCAGGCCGATCGGCGTAAAGTCCGTCCGCAAATCGTAATTGAGATTGTAGACAACGCCATTGAGGACATGCGTGTCCCACTGGCCGATATCGATCGTGTAACCATCGGGAACGGCGTGCGCGAGCCGCCCGACGCCGATACTGCCGCCGGCGCCACCGACATTCTCGACAATGATCGGCTGCCCGAGCTTTTCCGCCATGCTTGCCGCCATGATGCGCCCAACCGGGTCCGTCGAGCCGCCCGGCGGGAACGGCACGATGAGCGTAATCGTGCGTACGGGGTAAGCTTGGCTCCACGCGATCCGCGTCATCGCCGGCAGTGCGACCGCACCCGCCGCCACACGCAGAAACTTGCGACGTAGAATATTCACGCTGTGGCTCCGTAAGCACGAGCGGCCCTACGCGAATGCGCAAGGCTACGAGCCTAGATCGGTTGATTTCTGCTTGCTCGCCCGCCGGAGGCACAAACGCTGCCTTTAATTCGCGGAACGTCGGCACGTCTCGCTGGCAGCTCTGACGACGAGTATTTCTCAACCTACGCTAACAAATCTGTGACGCGCAGCACAGCCCGGTGACGGGCCCGCCGCCGGGCGGAAAGCCGACGACCATATGTATCGATCGCGCTGGATAATCGATCGCCGATGCGACGCGCGGCATGACGGGAAGCGCGGCGGCGCCTGCGGCCAGATATAAACCTTGCGGCGTGAATCTTCTTCATGGCGCTCCCCGGTGCGATCAAACGAAGGCCGCTCGCCTCACTCCAGCTTGATGTGCGCGGCCTTGATGACCTTGGCCCATTTGTCGGTCTCGTTGGCGATGAACTTGCCGAAGTCGGCGGGCGAGCCTGGAAGGACCGCGCCGCCAAGCTCGGCAAGTCGCGCTTTCATCTTCGGATCGGCGATCACCGCGTTGATCTGTTTGTTCAGCGTATCGACAATCGCGGCGGGCGTGTTCCTGGGCGCGCCGACACCTTGCCAGCTGCTGGCTTCGTAGCCGGCGACAAACTCGCCTATGGCCGGAACATCCGGCAGCGTATCCGAGCGTACCGCAGTCGTAACGCCCAAGGCCCGCAGCGTTCCGGCTTTGATGTATCCGATTGTCGAAGGCAGCGGACTGAACACGGCCTGCACCTGTCCGGCAATCAGATCTGCAAAGTAACTGCCGCGATACGGCACGTGCAGCATGTTGATGCCGGTCATGATCATGAACAGCGCACCAAAAACATGAGGTGCGGTGCCGTTGCCGGCCGAGGCCATGTTGATCTTGCCCGGATTGGCCTTGGCGTAGGCGATGAACTCGGGGATTGTTTTGGCCGGAAGCGATCGATTGATCACCAGGACGTAGGGATACCGCATGAGGCCGGCGACCGGCGCGATATCGCGGATGAAATTGAAACCGAGGTTGTTGTAGAGCGTCGCATTGATGGCGTTCGGCGAAGCGACCTGAAGCAGCGTGTAGCCGTCGGGGTCGGCCCTGACGACAACCTCGGCGGCGAGATTGCTCCCGGCTCCCGGGCGGTCGTCGACAATAAATTGCTGTCCAACCCGCTCCGACAGCGATTGCGCAACCAGGCGCGCAACGATGTCGGTCGCCGATCCGGCCGGGAAGCCGACAACGAAGCGCACCGGCCGCGTCGGATAATCGAGCGCCAGAGCCGTGCGTGAGACGACCGGCAACGCGGCCGCGGCCGCGGCGAGACGCAGAAAACGGCGGCGGGGAAACGTCATGGCGATGCCTCCTTCCGGACAGGGACGGCGCCGCAAACGAATTTCGATTTGTTTTCGAGTGACGCGCCCGCCGCGGGCACAATCGCTGCCTTTAACTGGCGGAACGCCGGCACGTCCCGCTGGCAGCTCTGACGACGAGGACTACGGCAACGACACTAACAGGTCCGTGCCGCCCGGCACAGCTGCGCGGTCCAAGACAATTCATCGCACCGATTAGATGGCGACGGCCACTACCCGCCTCGGCGCGAAAGACGCTTTCTTGCCGCCAAAGGAGCGCCGGGATATTGACAGCCCGTCGCGTGGCGCGGTCGAGACGGCCCATACAACGCAAGGTCAAAGGCGTGCTGGAAAAAAGTGTACCCGTACTCATCGTCGGCGGCGGCCCCGTCGGACTGGCGCTGGCCGGCGACCTTGGCTGGCGCGGTGTCGCCTGCGTGCTGATCGAGCAGTCGGACGGCTCGATCTACCAGCCGCGCATGGACATGGTGGGCGTGCGCACCATGGAGTTCTGCCGGCGCTGGGGACTGGTCGGCACGGTCGAGGGCTCGCCCTACCCGCGCGACTACGCGCAGGACAATGTCTACGTCACCAGTTTGGCCGGCTATGAGCTCGGGCGCGAGCGCTTTCCCGGCATCGGTCAGGCGGCGCCGCCGCCGCAAAGTCCGCAGCGGCGCGAGCGCTGCCCGCAGAACATGTTTGATCCGATCCTGCGCGATTTCGCGGCGTCGCAAGAAGCCGTGACGATGCGCTACCGCACGCGGCTCGTCGGTTTCACCCAGGACGCCGAGCAGGTGACTGCGACTGTCGAAAATGCCGACACTGGCGCGCGCGAGGAGATTGTCGCGCGTTATCTGGTCGGCTGCGACGGCGCGCGCAGCATGGTGCGCGAGACACTCGGCATCACGATGCGCGGCAATCCGGCGCTGACCTATACCACCAATGTCATCTTCCGCTGCCCCGACCTCGTCGCGCTGCACGACAAGGGCAAGGCCTACCGGCACATTGTCATCGGGCCGGAAGGCACCTGGGCGACCATCGTGGCGATCAACGGCCGCGACCAGTGGCGCTTTTCGTTGATCGGCAGCTCGACGCAGCGCGAATATACGACCGCCGAAATCGAGGCCGCGATCCGCCGCGCCGTCGGCCGCGATTTCAAGTTCGAGATTTTGAGCGTGCTGCCCTGGGTGCGCCGCGAGCTCGTCGCCGAAAGTTACCGCGAGGGCCGCGTTTTCATCGCCGGCGACGCCGCGCACGCGATGTCGCCGACCGGCGGCTTCGGCATGAATACCGGCATCGGCGACGCGGTCGATCTGTCGTGGAAGCTCGCCGCCGTGCTGCAAGGCTTCGGCGGCGACGGCCTGCTCGATTCCTACACGGTCGAGCGCCAGCCGGTCGGCGCCCGCAATGTCGCCGAGGCGAGCGGCAATCTGCGCCGCATGCTCTCGGTCAGCCGCAATCCCGACATCGCCGACGATACGCCGCGACGGCGCGGCAACGCGGAAGCGGGTGGGCGCCGAATTCGCCGAGCTGATGCGCCGCGAATGGTTCACGCTCGGCATCCATCTTGGCTATCGCTACGAGGGCTCGCCGGTCTGCTGGCCCGATGGCACGGAGGCGCCGCCCGACGAGGCCGGAACCTACGAGCAGACCGCACGCCCGGGACATCGGGCCCCGCACGCTTGGCTCGCGGACGGGCGCTCGACGCTCGATCTGTTCGGCCGCGGCTTCACGCTCCTGGGCTTTGGCGTGACGGCGGCGGACGCCGCGCCGCTCGTTGAGGCAGCACGCACACGCGGCGTGCCGATCGAATTCGTTTCGCTCTCCGAGCCGAAGGTCGCCGCACTGTATGGGCGGAAATTCGTGCTGGTGCGGCCCGACGGCCATGTCGCCTGGCGCGGCGACCGCATGCCGGACGACCCGTTGCGCGTCATCGACGTAGTGCGCGGCGCGGTGAGCGGTCCCGGCAAGGCCGCATGGCAGCGTGAGCCGAACGCAGCTAAGATAGCGTAACCCAACCGCGTTTTGCCGAGGCGCATCATGAACAAAGTCCCATCCCGCGAAGAACTTGCTCGATCCGGCACGCTCGAAGAGCTTTACGGCCAGCTCGGCCACATCAACATCGGCCCCGGCTGGGCCAAGGCGACGCCGTCGCTGTGGCCAGCGCCGAAAAAGACATTCGCACCGGCGCACTGGAAATACGAGCAGGCGCGCGGCGCGCTCGATGCGGCCGGCCGGCTGATCAACACCGAGCTTGCGGAGCGGCGTAATCTCATTCTGTTCAATCCGGCCGCCGACAACGGCTACGGGACGGTGCGCACGCTGGTCGCCGCCTATCAGATGATCATGCCGGGCGAATGGGCGCACGCGCATCGCCATACGCCGAACGCGCTCCGCCTCATTCTCGATTCCGAGCCCGGCACCTACACCGATGTCGACGGCGTCAAGATCGCGATGGAGCCGGGCGACGTGCTGCTGACGCCGAACTGGTCGAGCCACGGCCACGGCAACGACAGCCGTTCGTGTGCCTACTGGCTCGATTTTCTCGACGTGCCATTGGTGCAGCTCCTGGAGCCGATGTTCTTCGAACCGGCCGAGGAAGAAGGCGACCAGGCGCCCGAGGGCTCGCTGCCGACCAAGGACTCGCCCTTCGTATTCCCGTTGAGCGAAACATTAAAACGGCTGGATGCGGCCAAAGCCGATCCGACCGGCCCGTTCGGCACCAGCGTGCAGCTCGGCGATCCGGCGATGGCGACCATCGGCCTGCACATGATGCGGCTCAATCCGCGCGCCAAGACGGCGCCGCTGCAGACCACCGCGAACAACATCTACGCCATCGTCAAAGGCAGCGGCACGACGACGATCGATGGCGAACGCTTCGAATGGCGCCGCGGCGATGTCATGGCCGCGCCGGCGTGGCGGCCGCATCATCATGAAGCCGCAGAGGACTCGCTGATGCTGCGCGTCACCGACGAGCCGGTGATGGCGCGGCTCGGCTTTTTGCGCTTCGAAGAGCCGAAGCAGGCGGCGCATTGATCGCTTTCCAGATTTGGTCGCATTTTCTTCGGAAAACCGGCGGCCACTTTTCCGGAAAATGCTCTATGGCGTCCAGGTGACAAACCGCCGTTCGAGAAACTCGACCGCGTAGAACAGCACGATGCTGATGAGCGTCAGCACGATGATGGCCGCAAACGCCAGCGGCGTCTGCGATTGCGCGGTCGAAATCATGATCAGATAACCGAGCCCGTCCTGGGCGGCGACGAACTCGCTGATGACCGCGCCGATCACCGCGAACGTGATGGCGATCTTGCAGCCGGTGAACAGGTGCGGCAGCGCGATCGGAATGCGCAGCCGGCGAAAGATCGCCGCTTCCGGCGCCTTCATCGAATGCATCAGATCGAGCATCGCCCGCGGCACCGACTCGAAGCCGGCCACGACATTCACCAGAATCGGAAAGAAGCAGACCAGGATGACGATGACGATCTTCGGCAGCACGCCGATGCCGAGCCACAGGATCACCAGCGGCGCCAGCGCTACCTTGGGCACGGATTGCAGACCGAGCAAGATCGGGTAGATCACCCGCCGCAACGTCACCGTGAAGGCGATGAGGATCGCAAGCGGCAGCGAGATCGCCAGCGCAACGACGAAGCCGACCACGGTTTCGCTCAGCGTCACCAAGCTGTGGTGCAGGAGGTCCGGGGCCCAGTCCACCGCGGTCGCCGCAATGGCCGATGGGGCCGGCAGCATCCAGCCCGGAATCTTGAAGACACGGACGCTGCCCTCCCAGGCGATGAGCAACAGCAGATAGAGCAGCGGCGTCGTCGCGCGCGCCATGATGGAACTGGATGCCTGCGTAGTCACGACAGTCAGTCCCTGTCCCGTGCAAACAAAAGGTCGCGCGCCGCCTGTTTGATCTCGAGAAAGCGCGGATGATTCTCGGTATTGACGTCGCGCGGCCGCGGCAGATCAATCGGGATGTCGAGACTGATGCGACCCGGGCGGCGCGACATCACGATCAGCCGGTCGCCCAGCAGCACCGCCTCGTCGATCGAGTGCGTGATCAGGAGCGCGGTACGGCGCAATTCCTGCCACAGCCTCGAAAGCTCGAGCGACAGCTCCTCGCGCGTCAGGGCGTCGAGCGCCGCAAACGGTTCGTCGAGCAGCAGCATGGTCGGATCGGCCAGCAACGCGCGGCAGAACGCGGCGCGCTGCTTCATGCCGCCGGACAGCATGTCGGGCCGGTGACCGGCGAAATCCTTGAGTCCCGTCAACTCGAGCAGCCACTGCGCGCGCTTTCAGCGCCGCCTGCCGCGGCAGTCCCATCACCTCTGCCGGCAGCATCACGTTGTCCAGGATGCTGGCCCAGGGAAACAGCACGTGGTCCTGAAAGACGATGCCGACCTCGCGCGAAGGTCCGTCAAGCGCCGTGCCGTTGCGCCGCAGCTCGCCTTGGGTCGGCGTCTCGAGCCCGGCAATGAGCCGCAGCAAGGTCGACTTGCCGCAGCCCGACGGCCCGACGATGGAGACGAAGCTGCCGGCTTCGATCATGAGATCGAGCGGGCCGAGTGCGTGGGTCGTCTGTTCGCCGCTGCCGAAGGTCTTGCTGACGCCCGCAAGCGCGATAATCGGGGCGCCGCGCTGACCGTGTTGCTCCGCCGCAGACGATCGCGCGGCGAGCGGCTCGGAATTCATTCCACGAAGCCCGGAACGTACATGTCCTGCGGATTGACCGGATGCTTGATCGGATAGGCTTTCTGCATCACCGCGATGGTCCGCACGATGCGGCCTTCGTCGATCATGCCAAGCGGCTGGCCGGCTACGACCGCGAGTTCGCGCACCTTCTCGGTTTCGCCGGCCGCGACGTCCGCTGAAATTTCCCTGTGATATTTGTGCATGATCGCGCCGGCCGCCGCCGGATCGGCGAAGGCGTCGCGCATGCCCTTGAGCGTCGCGCGGATGAACCCCTTGAGCAGTTGCGGGTCTTCTTTGATCGTCTGCTCGGTCGCCACGATGCCGTTGCCGTAATAGTCGAGGCCCGCATCCTTGTAGGCGAAGCGCACGAGCTTCTTCGGCTTGACCGCGTCAGCCAACAGTGGCTCGCCGACGGTGAACTGGCCGATGCCGTCGACGCGGCCGGTAGCGAGCAGCGACGGCAGCGACGACACTTCGGCCGTGATCCATTTGACCTTTTTGACGTCGATGCCCGCGGCTGGCGCGTAGGCATTGAAGATGAGCGGAATGGCGCTGAAGGCGCTGTCGGCCAGCGTCTTGCCTTCCAGATCCTTCGGCATCTTGATGCCGCTGTCGCCAAGCGCAAACACCGCATGCGGCGGGCTCGCATAAACGATGGCGAGCAGCTTCACCGGAATGCCGTCGTTGCCGCGCGCCAGCACCAGCGCGCCCGCATCGGCAAAGCCGATCTTCGCGGCGCCCGACGCCACTTTCTTGATGGCGTCGATCGAGCCCTGACCGCGCAGGAAGTTGAGATCGATGCCTTCCTGTTTGTAATAGCCCTTGTCGTAGGCGACGTAGAAATAGGACTGGCGGCCGTAGAAGCCGAAATCGGTGGTGAAATTGACTTCGGCTGCTTGCACCGCCGGTGGAACCGCCGCGGCGGCGAGCAGCAGCGCAGCAAACAATCGAGCGAACATTCGCATCACGGCAACCCCTTATACGCCCAACAATCGCGCCGGCCCCGCGGCTGCAATTTATGAGCCAACGACGCGAGCGATCTTGCTTTTCCCGAGCAGCATCGACGCTATGGAATTTGCCGCAACCGGTCAATCCCGCGCGCTTGCCACGTATGCTGCAAGATAACTTGCCGAACGCACACCGACCTTGGATTGTGTTCCACGGCGGCCGCCTTGACAGTGCGTAGAGCCATTCGTAACCAAACACAGACCAGCGTTTCGTTCGGGTAGCACAATGAATCAAAAAAACAGCGCGAAGCGCATCGCCGTCATCGGTGCCGGACTCGGCGGCCTGACCGCGGCCGGGTTTCTGCAACGCGCCGGATTTTCGGTCAAAGTCTACGAGCAGGCGCCCGCCTTCTCGCGCATCGGCGCCGGCATCATCCTGTCGGCGAATGTCTGCAAGGTGCTGCGCCGCCTCGGCCTCGAAGACGGCCTGATCGCCGCCGGCATCAAGTCGCAGAGCTATGTCAGCCGCGCCTGGGATACCGGCGCCGTCATGGCCGAGTTCCCGTTCGATGCGGAGCACGAGCGGCTGTACGGCGGACCGTATGTGCACATCCACCGTGGCGATCTGCACGCCGTGCTGGAGCGCGGCGTTACGCCCGGAACGATCGCGTTCAATCATCAGCTGGTGGATTTGCGCGAGGCCGGCGGCGCGACGCAGCTTGTCTTTGCCAATGGCGTCGACCGCGGAGGCCGACATCGTCATCGGCGGCGACGGCATCCGCTCCAGGGTTCGCGAAATCCTGCTTGGACCGGAGCCGCCGCAATTCGTCGGCGCGGTCGCCTATCGGGCGATCTTTCCGGCGGAACGTCTCAAGGGCCTCTGGATTCCGGACTGCACCAAATGGTGGGGCATCGACCGCCACTGCCTGCCCTATTATCTCACCGGCCAGCGCGACGAGGTCTATGCCATCGGCGTCGTGCCGGCGGCGAACTGGGAACACGGCGACACCTCGATCCCGGCGACCCGCGAGCAATATCTGGAATTGTTTGCCGGCTTTCATTCCGACCTGCAGCGCGTGCTGGAAGCTGTCGACACTGTGTCGCTGTGGCCGGTATTCGATCGCGAGCGTGACGATCGCTGGAGCGGCGGCGCGCGCGGCAATCTCGTGCTGCTTGGCGACGCCTGCCATCCGATGCGGCCGTTCATGGCGGCCGGCGGCGCCATGGCGGTCGAGGACGCGGCCATTCTGGCGCGTTGCCTGGAAAAATTCGGCGATCCGGCGGAAGCCTTCCGCTGCTACGAGGCGACGCGCATTCCGCGCGTCGCCAAGGTCCAGGAGATCTCGATCGCCAATACCTGGATGCGCGGCCCGACCGACACCGAGTGGTTCTATTGTTATGATGCGTGCACCGCGCCGCTTGCGCATGTAGGGTGGGTAAAATCGTCCGCTCTCTACCGTTTCCGCGTGGGCATCGCGCGTGAACGATTTTGCCCACGCGGAGGCGCACAGCAAGGCGATGCCCACCCTACGAACTAGGTGAGACCACCATGCCCGAAGCAAAATCCGATCCGATGATCGCGCGCGATCTGGTCGGCTATGGCGCGAACCCGCCCGATCCGAAATGGCCGGGCGGCGCGCTGATCGCGGTGAATTTCAATCTCAACGTCGAGGGCGGCGGCGAGGCGACGCTGTTCAACGGCGACGAGATTTCCGAGGGCATGCTCAACGACATCGGCGTGCCGACTTATCGCGGCGTGCGCGTGCCGCTCGCCGAGTTCGGCATTCGAATACGGCAGCCGGCGCGGCTCGTGGCGGGTGCTCGATGTGCTCGACGAATTCTCGGTCAAGGTCAGCATTCTCGGCGTCGCGCGGGCGCTGGAGCAGAATCCGGAACTCGCCAAGGCGTTCGCCGCGCGAGGCCACGAAATCGTCAGCCACGGCTATCGCTGGATCGATTATGTCAACGTGCCCGAAGACGGTCGAACGCGAACACATCAGGCGCGCGATCGATATTCTGACCAAGCTCACCGGCCAACGGCCGATCGGCTGGATGACCGGCCGCCCGGGACCGAACACGCGGCGCCTGCTGGTCGAAGAAGGCGGCTTTCTCTACGACCGCGACTTGCTCGCCGATGAGTTGCCGTATTGGCTCACGGTCTCCGGCCACCCGCACCTCGTCATTCCGTATTCGTATGAAACCAACGACAATCGTTTCAACGAGAATTCAGGCTTCTCGACCGGCGATCATTTCTTCACCTACATGCGCGACGCGTTCGATGTGCTCTACCGCGAGGGCCAGCGCGGCTCACCGAAGCTGCTCTCGATCGGCCTGCATGACCGGCTGATCGGCCGGCCCGGGCGCTGCCGGGGCCTGATCAAGCTGCTCGACTACATGCGCAGTGTCGACAAAGTCTGGTTCGCCACCGGTGCCGACATCGCGCAGCATTGGCGAACGCATTTCCCGGCGGCTGGGTAGCGATGCGCTGGGCTAAAATGGTAGCGCTATCCGGTACCCACTAGGTTATCCCTCAGGTGTTCTATCATCTCGTCCAGACGTTCCGCGGATGTTGTTACTCGGAAGTCGTCGATCGGCTGTGCCATAATCTGTTGTCGTTCGGGATCAGTCGCCGCTGCCTGCCAACGGCGGGCGCGCTCGGCATAGCAGAGCATCTTGTAAGCGATTTCAAATCCCAGAGCGCGGTAGCTTTCAAACTGGGATTCAGTGAAAAACTGATTGACGGTACTTTCGTGGGGAAAGTTGAGGTGCGTCGTCGCGTAACTGAGCACATCCATGCATTCCGTACCGTGCAGCCCCGCCTTGATGTATAACAACCACCCGTCAGTACCCGCACCATCCGCATCCCGATAGCGGATGCGACCCACAGCCCAATACGGCGCTTCCCGAGCCGGCGTCGGACGATTTTCTAATCGCTTTTTCAGCCGGTCGAGTCCGACAAAATCAATTCTAATGCCGAGATCAATCCAAATCTTTCTGAGTGCGTTACCAAGATCGTCGAACAAATAATTTGGATCACATCCGGCGTCGCTAACAACGACCACGCGGCTGCGCCGCCGTACCATCTCATAGACACCAAGATTCTCGAAATGGCCGCCGTCGGAAAGATAGACCCACGCCTCCTTCTCACTGGTGAGGCCGAACATCTCCATGACGAAGGGCCGCAACGCGATGCTAGGTCCGGCATGCCAGTAGTGCCATCTCTTGGGGTTGCCAAGCCACCAGCCAAGCCGCACGTTGAAGAGCGTCATTAGGAAGGAAAGCCCCGGCGAGGTGTTGTAGCCCATGTTCGGACTTACGGCGGCGCCTGAGATGGCCATCGCCGTGCCAAGAGTGACGCCATAGCGCCCGCCATAGGGTCTACCACCCAAGGGATAGCTCGGCCGGAAAGCTCCGGCCGCGAATGCCGTACTGGCGCTACCCGCGTGCAGCGGCGAGAACGTGAAAGGCGCCGCCATGCGCTCCTGCCACGCCAGATTCTTTGACGAGACCAAGTTGAGCGCGACATTGATAATGTGTAACGGCTGCCAATCGGCGCCGGTCGGTACCCTACCTGCCTGCCACAATTGATACAAAAATGGACTGTCAGCGCTGTCGAAATCGGTAAATCGGTTCTTGCTGAAATTTCGATCGCTTTCGCGTCGTGATGCCCCGAGAAAGCCCCTGACCAGACGATTGCGATACAGGCCGTGGAGAGAATACCGGTTGACATTTATCAGAAAACAGCCGCCGAGCGACACGGCAAGCAGCCCCAAAGCTACAAACCAAAAGCTCGACCAGGATGCGTGATAAGGAGTTGCGGGAAACCATAGCGAAAGAAGTCCATCGAGCACCATCGAAAATGATATCAGCAACACCGCGCCGAAGATTGCAGCCATGGCTGCGGCGAGTTGATTGAGAGTCAGGTATCGACGAAAACTTTTGATTTCTTCCACGACAGCCGCGGTCTTGGAACTGCTTGCTATCAACAGCGTAATCAGCCCCGACAGGCCGCCTGTCGCGGCAAGGCTCGTCGCAATCTCCTTCGAGAACTTGCCCGCCAGGTACGATCCGAACAACACGAGGCCAAACCAAGCGATCCAGGCCAGTTGGACGAGAGCAAAAATCCCGCCGGAGCGTGATTGATATTCCAGATTGGCGTCGGCACCTGGGATGCGCTCAGCAGGAACGATGTAAATGACATCGGCGGTCATGCGAGCAAGCAAGAATCCAGGAGCCGCGACCATTCCCGCCAGCAGACCCAGCTCGCGGTTGGCCGCTATCGCCCAATCCAGCAGCACGAGGCCCAAGGCGACCAACACCCCGAACACGGCGCCAGCGAAGCACCAACTGCCGAAATCGAGCCAAGTTTGCCACCGCTGCCGCGCAGGGCGAAAAGGCTGCGTATCTCGTGGCACCAGATCCCAAGCGAAGCTCAAGAACCATGATGCGGCGTACAAGATAACGCCCAACCCGGCGCCCAGAGCGTAGCCGATATAACCAGTGCTCAGACTACCGAATTGGCTGATTGAGTTCGCAGCATTGCCGAGGGCCGCCTGTTCCTCGGGCGAGATCAGCACAAAGACGATCAGGATAGCTCCGGCCACGAGGGGCAGCAGGTCAAACGATAAAAATCCCCTCTGAGAAAGATTAATGATGCCGCGCGCCGGGCGGTTGGCGACCGCAAACGACAAAGCGATCAAAATAAGAATAACCGTCACTACACTCAAAAAGGTACTCGCCGACTCCCCAATCGACAGGACCGATGCGTCCACATACAGGAAAGCGAAACCTTTGGTCAAAAGTACAAGCAACATCATGGGGGGCAGAAAGAGTAACCAATTGAGCACTAAGTTGCGAACGACAGCGGCGATGTCTGTCCAAATGTCAGGCGAGAGCGCTGAAAACTTTGGAGCAAGGTAATGGCTGTTGCGACGCAGATTGCCGATAGGCTCGACTTCGGTGCGATCGGCGGCTCGCTGATTGAGCTGGGCAAGTACGCGTTCGGCCTGACCAGTCTGCGCAAGCAGCCGCGCCTGGTATAGCCAAGCCGAAAGCCAACTGCCGATATACCCGCCGCCTGACACGGTTGAAAGGTATTCGAACTGCTGCAGGATCGGCTCAGTCTCCGGTTGACCTTCAACCTGTCTTTTCGAGACGACGCGGTGATCTGCCAAACACTGAATGATGCCGAGCGCAAACGCCGCACTTCGAATTCCGCCACCGGACAAGCAAAGAGCCCAGCGGGCATCGCTGTTCAAGATTCTGTTGATGGCCGGAACATCGCTGCCGTCGAGCTGGCTAAAATCCTTTGCGAACGGCGCCGGAATCCTCCGGTTTATGCTGCCGGCGGGCGCAGCCGAGGGCAAAGGCTCGCCTTCCAAAGCCATCCGCTCGTCCCAGAGGACTTGCGCCAAGTTGAATGCAGGGTCTGGCATCGGCGGCCCCACAGTCTCGGCTCGCCCCGTTATGACGGGACGGCCGCCCCCGTACACGGCTTTTGGTCGATCACAGATCTTTAACACGCTACTACTGTATTTTCAAATATTTTCTACTTTTACGTTAGGAGCATCCCGCGCCAATTTGCGTTAATGTCCCAAGACAGCGTGTTGAGAGTTTTCCGTCGTGGTCGAGCGGCATCACGGCACCGTAATGTGCGCCCGCTCGATGACCTTGCCCCATAGCGCGAGCTCGTCGTCGAAGAATTTCCTGGTCTCCTGCGGCGTCGTCGCGCCGGGATCGAGCTGAAGCTTGTGCAGCTTTTCGCTGACCTGCGGGTCCTTGAGAACCTCGACGGTGTCGCGGTTGATCTTGGCGATGAGCGGCGCCGGCGTGCCCGGCGGCGCGGCCAGCGCGAACCAGGTGATGGAGCGGAAACCGGGCAGGCCCGACTCTTCCATTGTCGGCACGTTCTCCAGCCCCTGAATGCGCTTGGTGCTGCCGACGGCGAGGATTTTCACCTGCCCGCTGCGGAACATCGGCACCGATGTCGTCGCGGTGTCGAAGAACATGTCGACGTGGCCGGCGATGACGTCATTGAGTGCCGGCAGCGCGCCCCGATACGGCACGTGCAGCATCTGGATCCCGGCCAATTGTTCGAGCAGCGCCGAGCTTAACTGCGCGGTCGACCCGACGCCCTGCGAGGCGTAGGTGAGCTTGCCGGGACGCGCCTTGGCGTAGGCGATGAACTCCTTCACCGAATTGACCGGAAGGTCCTTGCGGATGTCGAACACGTTCGGCCCGGTCGCGAGCAGCGTGATCGGCTCGAGCTTGTCCGGATCGTACGGCAGATTGTGATAGAGCAGCTTGTTGATGGTCAGCGGCGACGGCGGGCTGGCGAGCAGCATGTAACCGTCCGGATCGGCACGCGCGACGCGTTCGGCGCCGATATTCATGCCCGGAATATTCTCGACGACGACGGCCTTGCCCCATTTGCGGCCGAGCCCGTCGGCGACGATGCGGGTCAGCGCATCGGTGGTCGAGCCAGCCGGAAACGGAATGATGATGCGCACCGGCTGCGTCGGATAAGGGCTTTGCGCGCGCGCCGCGCCGAAGCCCGCCGCGATGATCGTCAACGCGGCAGCGATCAGTCCGAATTTTCGCATCTGAAAGTCCATCTCACGCCGCGCTTCCGGTTTCACGCCGCCGCGGTCTGTTGTGCTTCCTCGCGCCGGAACGGCTCGATGATCTCGCGCGTCACCAAACGCGACCTGTTCGAGATTGGGCACGAGTTTGAACAGGAACAATTCGATGCCCATTTCGCGATAGGCCGCGAGTTGTTTGCGCACATGCTCGGGCGGCCCGATGCAGCCCGCCTTCATCGCCGGCGCGGTGCGCTGCATGATCTTGCGCATGTCGGCCTCCGAGCCATCGGAGACCAGAAGGCGCGTCGTCCTTGCGCGCGCGTCTTCGACCGTATCGCCGAAGGCGATGAACGGATTGAACGCGTAGCGCACCTTGCGGCCGTAACTCGCCGATTTCTGATTCATCACGTCGATCGAGCGCTGCAGGCTGTCCATCACGTCGGCTGTGGTCTCGGCGTCCTTATCGAAATCGAGGAACCACCAGTCGCCGACCTTGGCCACCATGTCGAGGCCGCGCGGGCTGCGGCTCGCGGTGAAAATTTCCGGCAGCGTCGGCGTCGCCGGCTTCAAAAGGAGTTGCGAGGCCTCGACCTTGTAGAACGTCCCCTCGTAGGAAAACGGCGTCGCGCTCCACATGCCGCGCAGCACGTCGACGAACTCTTCCGCGCGCACATAGCGGTCGTCGTTGTTGAGCAGCGTATCGCCGCCGAACATGTGGTGCTCTTCGACGTTCCAGCCGGTGACGAGGTTGATGGCGGTGCGCCCAGGGGTGAGCCGGTCGAGCGAGGTCGCCATCTTGGCGATCAGGGTCGGATGCCACAGGCCCGGATGCACCGCGACCATACTCCTGATGCGCGTGGTCCACGAACTCACGGCGGCGGCGAGAATCCAGGCCTCGAAGTCGGCGCCAAGGTGCCGCTCGGCAAACAGAATAATGTCAAAGCCCGCGCGGTCGGCCGCGCACAAAATCTCCTTGGCAAGGTCGAAGGCCGGATCGACCTTGCCGGCCGGCAGCGGTTTTTGGGCACCGGCGACCGACTGCTCGATCGCTTTCGATCCGACGGTGACGTGCGGGACGGGCGCGTAAAGGCCGAATTGCATCGCGGCTTCCTTCCGGATTGGCGGCAAGAGACTAATGTCACGCGGATCGCGCGCGCAAGGCGGCGCGCTCGGCCGCAGCCGCGCTCCCGGCGGCAGCTTGACGCCCCCATGGTATGGGATTACTCTGTCCTAAAGATAATATCTTTAGTATCTTCGATGTCGCCACCGAAGCAGCAACCTGCCCCGACCGCGGCCCAAAGCCAGGTCAGCGGCGATCTGACCGCCCGCATCATGTTCGCGGGCCGGTCGTCGTCGCTGTCGGCCCAGGTGGTCGCGCAGGTGCGCGATGCGCTGTTCGCCAAGCGGCTCAAGCCCGGCGATTTCCTCGGCACCGAGAAGGACCTCGCCGCCCGCTTCAAGGCGAGCCGCATCGTTGCGCGCGATGCGCTGCGCACCCTCGAAGCGCTCGGCATCGTCGAAATCCGCATGGGCAAAGGCGGCGGCGCCCGCATCGCGCATGGCAATCCGCGACTTTTCGCTGAAGCGCTGGCGGTGCAGCTTGACCTCACCGGCGTCACACCCGCCGAGATCATGGACGCGCAGCGCGCCATCGAGACGCTCGGCGCGGAACTCGCGGCCGAGAACGCCACCGACGAGGACGTCGCCAAGCTTCGCCGTCTCCTGCAGGAAGCCGAAGCCGCGATCGCCGATCTTGACGAATTCACCCGGCTGTCACGCGACTTCCACCTCGCGGTGGCCGAGGCCTCACACAATCGCGTGCTGATCGTCCAACTGATTTCGCTCGAACACGTGTCGTGGCCGCGGCGCAATGTCACCGCTACGCCCAAACTTGCCCGGCACATCATGGAAATTCACACCAGACTTGCCGACCTGATCGAAATGCACGATCCGAGCGGCGCGCGCGCCTTGATGAACGACCACGTCAAGATGATCCGCACGCGCCGCGTCGCCGAGGCCGCCCGGAAATCCGCGAATGGAAGATCTGCTCGCTGAGAATCGCCAAACTGGAGGAACACCGATGGCAAATTTTCTGATCGAACCGCATTTCCGCCTGCAGGAGTGGGTGGCGGAGGAGAAAGGCTATTTTCGCGCCGAGGGCCTCGACTACGAGTTCCGCGAACTGGTGCGCGCCACCGGCGGCAAGATCCACGACAAGGGCGACAAGGTCGGCGCCTATCAGTCGCTCGAAGAAGGCCGCAAGTCGAACGTGAGCTGCGCCTGCCACTGGACGGTGAATGTCGCCGCCTCCAAGGGGCACGGCCGCATGTACACCGATGTGTATTCGGTTTCTCCGGCCGGCATTTTCGTCCCCGCCAACTCGCCGGTGAAGACGCCAGCCGATCTCGCCGGCGTACCGGTCTCGGTCGGCTATCAGTCCGGCAGCCATTACGCGACGATCCAGGCGCTGGAATCCTATCTCAAGCCCGACCAGATCAAGCTCGTCTACGCCGACGGCATGCTGTTCGCCCGCATGGAGCAGCTGATCGAGGGCAAGGCGCCGGCGGTGAGCCTGTTCAGCGGACCGTATTACTTCGCCGAGCAGCTCGGCTTCCGCAAGGTGATCGACACCACATTCATGATCGCCACGATGATCCACGGCAATCCCGATCCCGAAGACCTGCGCAAATTCTTCCGCGCGCTGCGCAAGGCGCAGCGCGACATCGATCTGCGGCCCGAGCTCTATACGCACTACTACAAGAACGAATTCCCCGACCGCTTCCACGCGCTGATGGATACGCGGCGCTGGGGCCCGGGCGAGCGGCTGGTGTTCGAGCCGTACACCAAGGAAGTCTACGAAGAGTCCCGCGAATGGATCGCCGATCATCACATCTTCGCCGAAGGCGAGATGGGTACCGGACAATACGACAAGGCCTCGCTGTCGCTGATAGCGTAACCATCGTCCCTCACCCTGTGGCGCTCGGCGCGAAAGCGCCGAGCCTCGAAGGGCGAGGCCACAGCGCATCGGCCTCATCCTTCGAGGGCCGCTTTCGCGGCCACCTCAGGATGAGGTCAACAAAAGGCTCCGCAAGCAGGGGCGCAAAAACAACCGACAGAACACCAGGGAGGAACTCATCATGGCCACCCAGCTGATACCGGTCAGGGTCGCCCCCAAGGGCATGGGCCTGAACGATTTCGTCGCCATGCAGGAAGGTTTCTTTGCCGCCGAAGGACTCGATGTCGAGTTCGACTGGAAGACGTTCCGCGGCACGCAATCGAGCTGGAAGGAGCTTGATTATTTCCAGCGGCCGCAGGACCGCCCCTACACCGAGGACAAGCAGGACGTGGTGCAGGGCGCGTGCCTGTGGGGCACGATCTGCAACGCCAGCGCCGGCATGGGACGCGCGGTCACCGAAGGCTACGGCGAGTTGCCGTGGGCGATCTTCGTGCGGCCGGACTCGGCGATCCGCAAGCCGCAGGATTTGCGCAACATGCCTGTCGCAGTCGGCATGCGCGCCGGCAGCCATTTCAACGTGCCCTATCGCCTCGAAAAATATCTGCCGCTCGACGAGATCAAGACCGTCAACACCGGCGGCTTCGGCGCGCGGCTCAAGGCCCTGCTCGACGGCGAGGTCGAAGCGGCGAGCCTGTTGCCGCCGCAGATCGCGATGGCCGAACAACTCGGCCTGCGCAAGATCATCGAGGATACCTTCAAGACGGTGTGGTGGGTGCCCGATAATTCGCCGCCGCGAAGTCGTGCACGGCTACATGCGCGCGCTCAATCGCGCCGAACAGGCGCTGGAGGCGAACCTCGCCAAATACCTGCCGCTGTGGAAGCTCGCGGTGCCGGCGGAATTCGAAAATTTCCACCCCTGGGATTTTGGCAAGTTCGGCCGCGGCGAACGCTTCATCAACAAGCCGCTGCCAAAGCAGGAATTCGACGAAGTCTTCTCGCAGGTCGAACGCTGGGGTCTCGACCAGTATGTCAAGGACCGCGACCCGGAAACGCTGAGCTATTCGGCGTGACCGGGGCGTGTCGCCGCGTTCACGGAGCCGGAAGGAGATCGCGCGCGCCGTCCACCGCAGCCTGCGGCAACCGATAGATGCCGCGCACGGTAGTGGTCAGTTCCTCAGCGCCGATCGGATCGACGTCGAGCCCTTCGCGCTGGATGGCGGCGACAAATGCCGGATCTTTGACGCTTTGCTCGTAGGCGCGGCGGACCACCTCGATACGGTCCTTCGGCACGCCCGGTCCCATAAAAGACGGATAGCCGGTGGCGCTCGGCGCGCACAGCACTTCCAGCACTTTGCGGTCAGCCGGCGATTTGGCAAGGTCGAGGCCGAGCGGAACGTCATCAGGAATGTCCGGGGCCTTCTTGACACCGAGCTGCACCAGCACCGTCACCTTGCGGTCACGCACCCAGTTCGCGGTCGGCCCGCTGTTGAGCGACTTCCAGGTCGAGCCGACCTTGCCCTGGACTTCGCCGCGTTCAATGGCGAGGTCGACCGCGCCAAGCCCGGCATAGCCGGGCACAATCTTGAATTTCGTGCCGACAATGCGATTGAGCGCCCGCGGAAAGACGCCGGTGTCCTGAGCGATGCTGGTCGCGCCGATCACGACCTGCTGCTTCATGGCGTCGTAAATCGATCGCACGTCGGTCGACGCATTCCATATCATACCGATGGAGACCGTGCGGCTCGGGCTGCCGATCCAGTTGTATTTTGTCGGATCGAACTGGGCCTGCGGAATCTTGAGCAGCGGCGCGAGCAGAAAGCCGCGGGTGATGAAACCCCAGACAGTCCCGTCCTGGGGCGCGATGCCGTAAACATAATTCGCCGCCTTGATGCCGCCACCGCCCGGCATGTAGGAGATAATCAGATCGGGATGGCCGGGAAGATATTTCTTCATCAGCGGCGCGAGCGCCGTCGGATAGGCACTGACCGCGCCGGCGCCGACGCCCGTGCCCACATACATCGTGATGGTCTTGCCGCGATAGAAATCCTCAACAGTCTCGGCGCGCGCCGGCGCGATGGTTGAAACACCGAGGATCGCTGCTGCGAGAATCGGCAATGGCTTCACGTCGGATCGCTCCGGTGGACGCGACCATCGCTGCCGACGCGTATCTCGTAGTCGCGTTCCGCGCAGGCGGGCGACACATAGCCGGCGTCAAGATCGCGCTGGATCGCGGCCAGTGCGCGCCGGGCGGGCGGCCCGTATCCCCCACCGCCACCGGTCTCGATGCACACCAGATCGCCGGGCTTCAGCACACGGCCATTCTCCTTGCCGATGGACAGCCGCTCGCCGCTCGCTGCATCGATCAATGTAAAACAGCCGGGCTCGGCCGAGCCGCCGCCCTGCACGCCGAGCGGCGGAAACTTGGTCCGGTCGAGATTGGTCTGCAGCATGCACGGCGCCAGGATGCGGTAGATCTTGCGATAGCCGAGCCCGCCGCGAAATGTTCCCGCGCCCGCAGAGTCTTCGCGCAAGGCGAACTCCTCGATGCGGATCGGCAACAGTGCTTCCTGCAGCTCGAGCGGAATAATTCGCGTATCGCCATGCGCCATGGTGCGGAACGGACCGGAGCCGTCGTGGGTGGGACTCGCGCCCCAGCCACCATGTCCGCTGTCATGCGTGCCGAAAAAACTGCCGTCCGGCCGCGTGCCATAGAAACGGACGCCCGAATGCGTCCCGAAATGGCTGCCGGGAACGCGTTCCGGCAGCGCCTGTGCGAGCGCCCTGATGACGGTATCGATCACCGTCGGAAACGGCGTCGAATAATTCCCCATCGGAGCGGTCGGCTCCGCGCTGAGGATTTTGCCCGGCGGCAGGATGAGCTTGAGCGGCCGGAAGGTGCCTTCATTGGCCATCTCGTCGGCACCCATCAGATATTTGAAGGCGACGCGCGCCGTCGTGAGGCCGCCACCGAAATACCCGGAATTGATCGGCCCCTGAACCTGGCCGGCAATGTCGGAATAATCGACGGTCAGTTCATCATCCCTGACGACGACCCTGACCCTGATCGGCAGCGGTTCGTCGCCGAAGCGATCATTGTCGAGAAAACTTCTCCGCGCTGTAAATTCCGTCAGGCATCGCGCGGATGAATGCGCGCGCAGCCGCTTCCGAGCGGTCCAGGATGGCGCCGACGGCGCACAGAAAACTTTCAACACCGTATTTGCGCGCGAGTTCAATCGTCAGGTCACGGCCCAGCAGACAACCGGCAAGCTGGGCGGCGATATCCCCCATCAGTTCGGTTGGCTGGCGCGAATTGTTCTCGATGATGCGGTAGACTTCCTCGATCGGCTCACCCCGCGCCTGGAGTTTGATCGAGCGCAGTTGCAAGCCCTTCCATGAAAATGTCGCTCGATACGCGGCACCGAGCCGCCGATCTCGATCCAGTGCACGTTGATGGCAAAGAAGCCGATCAGATGGCCCTCGTCCTGACCCGCGGCCGCAATGCGGATCGGCGTGTACATCACCGTGTTGTTGAGATGCTGCCCCTGTACCGCAGCATGATTGCAGACAACGACGTCGCCGTGATGGAGTCGCTCGCGGCCGTATACTTTGCAGGCCGTCGCGGACCGCGGTGCCGACCGAATCCGCGACGAATGGCGGCATGCCGCCGGTGCACTGGGCCACAAGTTGCCCGCCGGCATCGACCAGACCGACGGCAAAATCGTTGTATTCGTAGATGTAGGGGCTGAATGCCGTACGCTTGATATTGGCGTCGATCTGATTGGTGATCGACACGAGCCCGCGATGAATGACTTCGAGTGTGATCGGATCGACCGCCGGCGAGGCAGCCTGTTCGCGGACAAGCTGCATCACGAGACACCAGCCGCGCCGCGGCAGTCGACCACGATTTCGTGCAGATCGCCTATCGAAAAGCGGTCTCCTGGCCAAACCAAAGTCGTCGATCCGTATTCCTCGATGATGGCCGGGCCGTCCCCCGCGAAGCCTGCGGGCACGCTGGCGCGGTTATGACCTTGGCCTCGACTAGCCGCTGGCCGCCGAAATAAACGGGCCGCGTCACGGCCTGGCGCGCCGGCAGTTCGGGCCGCGGCAGGCGACGCAGATCGGGACGGCGCAGCCGCGTGAAGGCCGACAGATGTAGTGCCTGAAATCTCGGCTTTGGCGCGGGAATCGGCGTGCCCGTAGCGGCGCTGATACTCGCGGTCGAAAGTCGCTGCGGATGTCGGCGAGGGCTTCGGTATTGCCGATGGCGACCTTGATATTGTGGCGCTGGCCCACGTAACGCATCTCGGCGTGCCGCTCGAACAGAACCTCACCGGCGCCGAATTCCCGGATCAGCGACGCGCGCGCTTCCGTCTCCATCTCGGCGAAAGCTTCATTCGAGTGTCGCGACCGTCTCGTCGTTCAACGCACCGACAAAAGTCTTCGACACATCGAGCCGCGCATCGGCGAGCAACATGCCGATCGCGGAAAAATTGCCCGGCTCGGGTGGAATGAGCACGCGCGGGATCGACAGTTCGCGTGCCAGCGCACTGGCGTGAAGCGGGCCGCCTCCCCCGTAACAGAACAAGGTGAACTCGCGCGGATCGAGGCCATGCTCCACCGAAACCTGCTTGATGGCGCCCGCCATGATCACCGTCGCGATCGACAGGATACCGTCGGCGACCTCGATGAGGCCGTTGTGTCCCGTGTAGCCCAGCGGCTCGGCGATCTCTTTGATCGCCACGCGCGCGGCCTCGGCATCGAGCGCGAACTCACCGCCGAGGAAGCGTTCGCGCATTGAGCCGGCCGAGCACAAGATTGGCGTCAGTCACGGTCGGCCCGCGGCCACCGCGGCCGTAGCAGGCAGGCCCGGGCGCCGAGCCCGCGCTCTGCGGCCCGACGTGAAGCCGTTTCTGCGGATCGAGCCAGGCGATCGAGCCGCCGCCTGAGCCCGACTTCGACGATATTGATGACCGAAGATTTTATCGGAAAGCCTTTGACGTATCCGCCCGCGTAGTAGATCGAGTCGACGGAGAAGCGTCCGTTCTCGACCAGCGCGCATTTCGCGGTGGTGCCGCCCATGTCGAACGCGATCACGTTCTTGCAGCCGAGTGCATCCGCATAAGCCGCGGCGCCGATGCAGCCGCCGATCGGTCCCGACTCGACGAGCCCGACCGGCTGCCGGCATGTGCGATCGACCGACAGCAGCCCGCCGTTGGAGCCCATCATGAACAGCGAACCGTAAAAACCCTCGGCGCCAAGATCGCCGGCGAGCCGGCGCACGTAAGTGCTGACTTGAGGGCCCACATAGGCGTTGGCGGCGACTGTCGAGGTTCGTTCGTACTCGTACCACTCGCGCGTCAGCTCGGTGGAGCAGGTCACATAAACGTCCGGCAACAGGCGGCGCAGCGTTTCGGCGGCCTGTTCCTCATGTTGCGGGTTTGCGTAGGAGTTCATGAAGAAGATCGCGACAGCCTCGACGCCGATGGTCTTGAGCTTGTCTGCGAGAGCCGGCAAAGCACCGGCATCCAACGGGACGACGATCTCACCCTTGCTGCCGACGCGCTCCTCCACCTCAAACCGCAGCACTCGCGGGATCAGCGGATCGTCGCGCCGGTAATGCAAATCGAACGGTTCCGGCCGGTTGCCGCGCGCGATTTCCAGCACATCGCGAAAACCGCGCGTCGTTACCAGCGCCGCCTTGGCGCCCCTGCGCTGAATAAGCGCGTTGATGACCAGCGTGGTACCGTGGTTGACAAAGGATGCCGCGCCTGGATCAAGCTTCGCCTTGGCGAAGCAATCGAGCACGCCCGCGACAAAATTATCGTAGGTGGTGGGAGACTTGGTGAAGAAAACGGAGCGCGTCTCGTCATCGTAGGCTACCAGGTCCGTGAAGGTCCCCCCGATGTCGACGGCGACGGAATAAGCCATTACGTCAATCCAACACTGCCACTAGACCGCGCTTACCGCGCTGTGAGAGTATTCTTACCCAGTCATTCGTACAGTCTTGAACCCCATAACGATCATGTCAGCAGGTATCGGAGCTACGGTTCGCCGCAAGGAAGATTTGCGGCTCGTCACTGGACGCGGCACTTACAGCGACGATTTCAATTTTCCCGGCCAGGCCTACGCGGCCATGGTGCGCTCGCCGCACGCTCATGCGCGCATCCGCTCAATCGACACAGCGGAGGCGCGCGCCATGCCGGGCGTGCTGGCGGTGCTCACCGGGCAGGATGCGCTGGCCGATGGGCTCAAGCGCATTCCGCACCTCGCCGCGCCCGGCACGCCGCCCGACATCGTGCTGCACAATCGCGACGGCTCGCCGGTACCGGCGGCGCCGCATCACGTGCTGCCTGCGGACCGCGTGCGCCATGTCGGCGCCGCAGTCGCTTTCGTCATCGCCGAGACGATTGCGCAAGCCAAGGATGCCGCCGAGAAAGTGGTGGTCGATTACGAGCCGCTGCCCGCCGTGACGCAGGGCATCGCGAGCCTGGCGAAAGACGCACCACGGCTCTACGACGACTTGCCGAATGTCATGATCGACGCCGAGGTTGGCGACGCCGCCGCGACCGATGCGGTGTTCGCCGCCGCAGCGCATGTCACGCGGCTCGAAACCTGGGTCAATCGCGTCACCGGCGTGCCGATGGAGCCGCGCAGCGCCGTCGGCCTCTACGACAAGGAGACCGACCGCTACACGCTCTATGCCGGCTCCGGCGGCATCGTCCGGCAGAAGCGCGAGCTGTCGCAGATTTTCAGTGTGCCGTTCGATTCCGTGCGCGTGGTGACGAAGGAAATCGGTGGCAATTTCGGCACCAAAAACAGCTTCTTTCCCGAATTCGCCATGGTGGTGTGGGGCGCCAAGCGCGTCGGCCGGCCGGTGAAATGGACCTGCCGAGCGGCACGAGGCGTTCGTCACCGACTACATGGGCCGCGACCTGACGGTGTCAGCCGAACTGGCGCTCGACGCCGAGGGCCATTTTCTCGCGCTGCGCAGTTCGAACATCAGCAATGTCGGCGCGCATTCCGGATCGTATGTGCCGCTGGTCAAGGGCGTGGGGCTCGCGACATCCGGCTACCGGATTCCGATCTCGCACATCAAGGCGCGCGCCGTGCTTTCAACCACGATGTGCACGACGCCTTACCGCAGCGCCGGCCGGCCTGAAGTCATCTATGTGATGGAGCGGCTGATCGACAAGGCCGCGCAGGAACACGGCTTCGATCGTGTCGCGCTGCGCAAGCGCAATCTCATTCCGCCGTCGGCGTTTCCCTATCGGAATCCGCAGGGCATCACCTACGACAACGGGACCTATCGCGCCGTCATGGACCGCGCCATGGAGCTCGGCGACTGGAAGGGCTTCAAGAAGCGCCGCGCCGAGGCCCGCAAGCGCAAGAAGCTGCGCGGCATCGGGCTTTGCAGCTACCTGGAAACCACCGGCGGCTATCCGCGCGAGCGCGCCGACATCACCGTGCAGCCGCAAGGCAAGGTCGATGTCGTGGTCGGCACGCTGTCGAGCGGACAGAGTCACGAGACGACATTTGCGCAATGCGTCGCCGAATGGCTCGGCGTGCCGTTCGACGACGTCAACATCTTTGAGTTCGACACCGACATCGTCAAGGAAGGCGGCGGCTCGCATTCCGCGCGCTCGATGCGGCTCGCCGGCATCGTCATGGGCAATGCCTCCGACGCGATCGTCGAAAAGGGCAAGAAGATCGCCGCCCACATGCTGGAAACCGCCGAGGACGATATCGCGTTTCGCCAACGGCCGTTTCACCGTGAAAGGCACTGACCGCTCGGTCGGCATTTTTGACGTCGCCAAGGCGGCGGCCGCAGAGCCACAAAGCGTTGCCGGAGGATTTGCAGGGACCGCTCGCCGCCACGTCCGACGAAACCATCCGGCAGCTTGGCTTTCCCTACGGTGCGCATGTCTGCGAGGTCGAGATCGATCCGCAAACCGGCAAGCTCGATCTCGTGAGCTATACGGCCGTCGACGATGTCGGCCGCGCCATCAACCCGATGGTGGTGGACGGGCAGACGCATGGCGGCGCCGCGCAAGGCATCGGCCAGGCGCTGTGGGAGCTGTGCGCCTATGATGCGGACGGGCAGCTGCTCACGGCATCCTTCATGGACTACGCCATGCCGCGCGCCGATCTCTTGCCGTCGTTCACCACCGACATCAGCGAAGTGCTCACCCCGACCAACAAGCTCGGCGTGCGCGGCGCCGGCGAAGGCGGCACCACCGGCGCGCTCGGCGCCGTCGTCAATGCGGTGGTCGACGCACTCGCCGAATTCGGCGTCAGCCACATCGAAATGCCGGTCACGCCGGAAAAGATCTGGCGGGCGATTCATTCGACGAAGCAATGACTCTTCACTCTCGCGTCATTCCGGGACGGCGCAAAGCGCCGGGCCCGGAATCCATAGTCCCAGCGCTGGGCTTATGGATTCCGGGCTCGCGCCTGCGGCGCGCCCCGGAATGACAAAAAAGGAGCACCCATGCCTGATATTCTGACCAAACAAGACGGACAAATCCTCCACGTCACCCTCAACCAGCCGGACCGCGGCAACGCGGTGTCGGACGAGATGGTGGCGGAGCTGACCGGCATCATCGGCGGCGCCGACAAGACGTCGAGCGTCGTCGTGCTGCGCGGCGCCGGCAACGACTTCTGTATCGGCCGCGCGGTGATGGGCTCGACGCCCAAGAAGGACCCCGACGCCTATGAGCGCCGCGCCTTCAGCGATGTGGTGTTCGACTGCTACGGCGCCATGCGCAACGCGCGCATCCCGATCATCGCCGTCGTGCAGGGCCGCGCGCTCGGCTTCGGCTGCGCCATCGCGGCGGCCTGCGATATCACGCTCGCCAGCGACAAGGCGGTGTTTCAGGTGCCCGAAATGGCGCACAACATCCTGCCCACCATGGTGATGTCGTCGTTCGTCGATCGCGTGCCGCGCAAGGCGATGAGCTATCTGGTGTATTCGCAGGCCGAGATCGGCCCCGAGCGGGCGCTGTCGTTCGGCATCGTCAGCGACGTGTTTCCGGCGGCAAAGCTCGATCACGCCGTCGAGTCGCTGTGCGCCGCCATCCTCCAGGCGCCGCCGCCCGCCATCTACGGCGTCAAGGAATACGTCAAAACCGCTCCCGACATGGCGGTGCACGGCGCCGTCGAATTCGCCCGCAATCTGCATGCCACCGTCAACTCTTCGGGCGCAATGCGGCGCAAGCACTGACGCCCTCGGAGCGGGTGATTCGCCCGCGAAGGCACGGCGGTCCAGTTCCATCGCGGCGGCCGCGACACATTTGCGACGCACGGCCGCCACGATCATGGGCGCGCGTGCGTCGCAATGCTGCGAAATCGCTCCGTTGTTGGCATCCGCCCGGGAACATTTTCCGGGCCGCGAAGTGGTCACATTTTCATGCGGCCATGGGGGGTGTCGCGGAGCCGCCGGGGGGCGGCACCAAAACGGGGTATGTCACAAGCGGGGTATGTCATGAACTTTGCAAAACAACGCGGGACTGGCGACGGCGACAAGCCGACGGAAGTGGAAATCGAAGGGAATATTCGCGAGCTGGTACGGCGCGACGCCACCGCGTTGCGCCAGGGCATCGGCGAGAACGAAGTTGCAGCCAACAGCTTGAGTTCTCTGTTGCGGCGGGTGTCCGGCAATTCGGCGCGCGAAATCGACAATCTCATCGGTGAACTGAAAACTCTGCGCGACAAGCTGCAGGCCGACGGCACGCGCGTCGAGCGCGACATCATCGAATACGCATCGCTCAGCCAATCGGTGAGTCAGCTGACCAAGATCATCGCCGACGGCGTGACGCAGGTGAAGAAAGTACCGGACGCGCCAAGCATCAGCGAATAGTCCGGCGTCAGCGGATAGTTAGACACCGTCGCGTAGGCGTACCGCGTATCAGTAATATCCCACAGTGGCGCCGCCATCGACCGCGATGGCGGTGCCCTGAATATGCCGGCCCTTCTCCGAACAGAGAAACAGCGTGAGCGCCGCGATGTCGGCGGGCTTGCCGAGACGGCGAACGCCATCGCGGGCGCCGGCCTCCTGCTTGAGCTGGTCGACCGATTTGCCGGAGGCCTTGGCGCGCTGCTCGATGAGCTGAAAGAAGCGCTCGGTCTCGGTCGCACCCGGATGAATGACATTGACATTGACGCCATCGCGCTTGCCGAGCTGCGACAGCGCCTTGGAGAAATTGCCCATCGCGGCGTTCACCGAGGCGCCGATCGAAAAATCGGCGCCGGGTGAGCGCGCCGCACCGCCGCCGATGTTGACGACGAATCCCTGCGCGGCCTTGAGCATCGGCCAGAACAGACGGCACATGCGCACGCAGCCGAACAGCTTGAGCGCGTAGCCGTCCATCCAGGCCTCGTCCGGCAGATCGACGAAATTGCCGGCGCGGGTCGCACCCGCCGAGCACACCAGGATATCGCAGCGGTCGAATTGCGCTTTGACGCGATCGAACACCTGGCGGCAGCCGTCGAGCGTGCGCAGGTCGGCCACGATCGCAACCGAAGCCGGTCCACCCGCGGCGGCGATCGTCTTGCTCGCCGAGGCGAGGTTCTCCGCCGACGATGAGACGATGACGGTCTGCGCGCCTTCGCGGGCAAATTCGACGGCGATCTCGCGGCCGATGCCGCGGCTGCCACCGGTGATGACCGCGACCTTCCCGGCAAACTCTCCTGGCATTTCCGATCCTTCCCTTCTAACGAATTGGACGGCCATTGCGCGGCGGGTTGCACCGGCAAATATCCACCGCGCGGTTGCCGGCCATAACCGCCGGCAAGCCATCCTAGCGGACATTGTAATCGCCGCGAAAACTTATAGATTGCCGCGCCGTGTTAGCGTACCCCTTCCCCATTCCCTTTAATCCTCGGCGTCGTTTGGAGGCGCGGCCATGATCGTCGTCGCCATCGACATCGGCGGAACATTCACCGACCTCGTCGGCTTCGACGAAAAGGCCGGGCGTTTCGTCGAGGCCAAGAGCCTCACCACGCCGCGTGAGCTGACCCAGGGCATCCTCGACTGCATCCGCAAGAGCGGGCTCGAGGCATCCGCCATCGACGAACTGATCCACGGCTCGACCACCGCCATCAACACGCTGATCGAGCGCACCGGCGCCAAGACCGGCCTCATCGTCACCAGCGGCACCCGCGACGTCTACATCGTCGGCCGCGGCAATCGCCCCGAGGCCTACAATCTGTTCTTCCACCGCCACAAGCCGCTGGTACCCCGCCACCTCACCCGCGAAATCGAGGAGCGGCTGACGAGTTCGGGCGAAGTCTTCCGGCCGCTCAACAAGGCGAGCGTCACCGAAGCCTGCCGCGTGCTCGCCGCCGAAGGCGTCGAGGCCGTCGCGGTGTGTCTGCTGCACTCCTACGTCGATCCCGCTCATGAGCGCATCGTCGGCGACATGGTCAGCGACGCGCTGCCGAACGCCTATCTGTCGCTGTCGCACGACATCCTGCGCGAGTATCGCGAATTCGAGCGGCTCTCGACCACGGTGGTCAACGCCTATATCGGGCCGCGCGTCGGCGGCTATGTGAAGAACCTGAAATCGCGGCTCGCGGGCGCGGGTTTTGCCGGCGAACTGTCGATCATGCGCTCGAACGGCGGCGTGATGACGCCCGAAGTGGCGACGGCCCGTCCGGTGGCGATGATGGAATCCGGCCCGGTCGGCGGCATCATCGCGTCGGCGCGCGTCGGCGAAAAGCTCGGCTTCGGCAACGTCATCTCGTTCGACATGGGCGGCACGACGGCGAAGACCAGCCTGGTGCGCGACGGCGAGCCGACGCTCGCGCCCGGCTACTACGTCGGCGGCTATGCCAGCGGCCATCCGGTCATGCTGCCGATGATCGACGTCGTCGAAGTCGGCGCCGGCGGCGGCAGCATCGCCTGGATCGACGATGTCGGCGCGCTCAAGGTCGGCCCACACAGCGCCGGCGCCGATCCGGGCCCGATCTGCTACCGCGGCGGCGGCACCGAACCCACCATCACCGATGCCAACGTGGTGCTCGGCCGGCTCGACCCGAAGAACTTTCTCGGCGGCACGATGGAGCTCGACGCCGACGGTGCCCGCAAAGGCGTCGCCGACAAGATCGCCAAGCCGCTGTCGATGGACCCGATCGCGGCCGCGCAGGCGGTCCTGGAAATCGCCGTCTCCAAAATGTCGCTGGCGGTGCGGGAAGTCTCAGTCGAGAAGGGCTACGACCCGCGCGATTTCGTGCTGGTGGCTTCCGGCGGCGCCGGGCCGCTGCACATCTGCGCGATCGCGCGCGAACTGCACATCCCGAAAGTCATCGTGCCGTTGTTTCCCTCGCATTTCTCCGCGCTCGGCATGCTGCTCGCCGACGAGCGCCACGATTTCATCCGCACCTTTTATTGCGATCTCGCAAATCTCGATTTCGCCGCGCTGCTCGCGGTGCACGACGAGATGGCCGAGGAGGGCAAGCAGAGCCTGCGCCACGCGCGCGATTCCGAATGGCAGATCGCGCTCGACCTGCGCTATGTCGGCCAGGAATTCACGCTGTCGGTTCCGGTGTCGCGCGATGCGCTCAAGAAAGGCGACCGGCAGAAGATCCGCGCGGCGTTCGATGCGCTCTACGAGCACCGTTATTCGCACAAATCGCCCGACGAGCCGGTGGAGATGGTCAATATCCGCCTCGCCGCTATCGGCAAGCGGCAGAAGCTGCGTTTCCCGCGGCTGGCACGCCGCGCCGCCGCGAAGGCCTCGCGCCGCCGCGACGTCTATCTGGGCGACACCAAGAAGCCGGTGTCGTGTCCGATCTATCAGCGCAGCGAACTCGGCGCCGGTGTGCGCATCAAGGGACCGGCGCTGATCGAGGAACACGGCACCACCACCGTGCTGTTCGCCAACGATCGCTGCACCGTGGCGCCGTCGGGCGAGATTGCTCATCGACGTCGGAGGCGCCAAATGACCAAGAAAGTCAAAAAGCGCGCGCAAGCCAAAAAGACAAGAAAGCCGCTCGATCCGGTAACGCTCGAAGTCATTCGCAATGCGCTGCCGGCGGTCGCCAACGAGATGGCCGCCGACCTGCAACGCACCTCCTACAACATGATGATCTACGAGGTGCGCGACTTCTGCACCTCGCTCGTCAACACCAAGGGCGAACTGATCTCGCAGAATGTCGGCGGCGTGTCGCATTTCGTCGCCGATCTCGGTGTCATCATCACCGACGTGATGAAGCGCTACGGGCCCAAAGGCTTCGCCGAAGGCGACGTGATCATCACCAATCATCAGGCGGTCGCCGGACAGCATCTGAACAACATCGTCATCTACATGCCCTATTTCTACAAGGGCGAGCTGTTGATGTTCGCGATGGTGCGCGCACACTGGATCGATGTCGGCGGCATGTCGACCGGCTTCGGCGCCGGCCCGAGCGTCGGCGATCCGTGGCTCGAAGGCCTGCAGCTCGACCAGCTGAAGATCTACGAGGGCGGCAAGCTCAACGAGACGCTCTACCGCGTGCTCAAGGACAACATCCGCTTTCCGGAATCCTCCCTCGGCGACATGAAATCGCAGATGGCGGCGTGCCGTCTCGCGGTGCGGCGCATGAACGAGCTGTTCGACAAATACGGCAAGGAGACCATCCTTGCCGCCATCGCCCAGATCTTCGACGAGACCGAGCGCAAGTGCCGCAACGTCGTCGAGAAACTGAAAGACGGCGTCTACGAGGCGAGCTCCTTCCTCGACGACGACGGCGTCAAGCGCGACGAGCGGCTCAATCTTGCGGCCAAAGTCACGATCGACCACGGCAGCATGACGATCGATCTGTCCGGCTGCTCGGGCGAGCGCAAGGCGGCGGTCAATTCGCGCACTTATGCGGGCGCGCGCGTCGCCTACAAGGCGCTGACCGGGCCGCTCGAACCGGTCAACGAAGGCTCGTTCCGTGCGCTTGAGGTGATCATCCCCGAAGGCAACATCATGATGGCGCGCTATCCGGCGCCGATGTCAGGCTGGAGCATGGTGGTGCCGACAGTGGTCGATACCATCATCAAGGCGCTCGGGCCCGCGATGATGGACCGCGTGCCGGCCGGACACCACGGCCTCCTGGGCGGCGCGGTGGTGTTCTTCGGCGTGCATCCGAAAACCGGACGGCGCTTCGTCGTGCAGAGCATCGAAGGCGGCGGCTGGGGCGGCCGGCCGAGCGAGGACGGCGAGTCCGGCACGGTCTCGGTCTGCCAGGGCGACGTGCGCAACGCCTCCATCGAAGGCATCGAACTGAAATGCCCGGTGATCGTCGAAGGCCGGGCGCTGCGCACCGATTCCGGCGGCGCCGGCAAACATCGCGGCGGGCTCGGCCTCGATACCTGCGTGCGCAATCTGGTGGACGGCCGCTGGAATTTCGACCATCCGAGTCGCGAGCACTGCCCGCCCTGGGGCCTGTGGGGCGGCAAGCCCGGCACCCACGGCGAATTTCTGCTGCGCCTTGCCCGGCGAGAACGATTTCCGTGCGATGGACGCGCCGCACTATCCGGTGCCGGTACAATCGGAGGTTATCGTGCGCACCGGCGGCGGCGGCGGCTGGGGCGACCCGCTGCAGCGCGATGCAGCGCTGGTCCGCACCGATGTGATCGAGGAGTTGGTATCCCGCAGCGCCGCCGAAAAGTTGTATGGCGTGGTGCTCAGGGACGATTTGACGCTTGACGAACAAGAGACCGAGCGGCGCCGAAATGCGCTAAGATCGGCGATGAAAAGGGAGGAAACTGGTGGCAGCGAGCGCCGCAGTCCTTGACCCGTCGGGCCTGAAATTTGCTCCTACGCCGCGGCCGGACCGAGGCGGGGGCAGTGGCGGCGGTCGAGGCAACGGTCGCGGCCCGCGCCGGCGTCCTTATCGTCCGCGGCCACAAATGCCGCCACCGCCTTCCCGCGAAACGCAGCCGGATTCTGGAAAACGGCTAGGCACAATCATCGCCCGTGCCATCGTGACTGCGCTCGCGGCCGGGCTTCTGTTGCTCGGGCCGATGATGCTGCCGGCGATGGCCGCCGATCTCATTCGCGTCGGCAATGTCGGGGCGGTGGCGTTCTCGTTCGTGCCCACCAACGTCGGCAAGGAGACCGGCATCTTCGCCAAAAACGGGCTCGATGTTCAGATTGTTGGCTTTGGCGGCGACGCCAAGCTGCAGCAGGCGATGACGGCGCACGCTGTCGATGTCGGGCTCGGCTCCGGTCCCGGCATGGCGTTCATCGTCAAGGGCTCGCCCGTCAAGGCGATTGCCGATATTGCCGGACCGCCATTGATCTTCGCGCTTGTGGTTCGCGCCGACAATTCGGTGAAGACCATCGAGGACCTCAAGGGCCGCAAGGTCGGCATTTCAACCGTCGGCTCAGCAACCAGCTGGCTGATGAACGAGGTGTCGCGCCAGCATGGCTGGGGCTACACCGGCTTTACCGAAGTGGCGATCGGCGACAACGCCGCGCGTCTCGCCGCGCTGAAGGCGGGCGCCATCGACGGCTGCGTGGTCGATGTCGGTTCGGCGCTCAATTTCGAGGCCCACGGCGACGGCCGCATACTCATGCGCTTCGGCGACGTCGCCAAGAATTTCATCATGCATGTCATCTTCGCCACCGACCAGGCCATGGCGGACAAGCCCGCGGATCTGCGCGCCTTCGTCAAGGGCTGGTTCGAAAGCATCGCCTACATGCGGGCGCACAAGGCAAAGACGGTCGAGATTGCCGAGACCGTTATGCGTACCGACGCCAAGACGACCGGCGCAATCTATGACGAACTGATGCCAATGTTCACCGACGACGGCCACTTCGATCCGAAGGCGCTCGCCGTACTGCAACGGTCGTTCGTTGAAATGAAAATACTTCCGGCTGAACCGGATATGACGAAACTTTATACCGAGGCGTTCCTGCCGAAGAATTGAGCCGGCAGCGCGTTTGGGAGGTTAGCCTTGATCCGCTCACTGAGGCTTGTTGCCAGATTGCTGGTAGGCTTTGCGGCTGCGTGGGCGCTGGTCGCCCATGCGAACGCGGCCGAGGCGTTGCGCGTCGGCAAGGCGGTGCCGGAAGCCTTCTCGTTCACGCCGCTCGACATCGGCATTCGGAAAGGCATCTTCAAACAAAACGGTCTCGACGTCACGGAGATCGCTTCCGCGGGTGACGCCAAGCTGCAACAGGCGCTGGCGTCGAACAGCATCGACATCGGCATCGGCTCGGGACCGGGGCTTGCCTTCATCGTCAAAGGCTCGCCCGTCAAAGCCGTCGCCGAGATGGCCGGCCCGCCGCTCCTCCTCGCCATCGTGGTGCGGCCCGACGGACCGAAGACAGTGGCCGATCTCAAGGGCAAGAAAATCGCCGTTTCGACCGCGGGCTCGCTGACCTACTGGCTGGTCAGCAACACCTCGCGCCGCCAGGGGTGGGGGCCGAATGGCATCACGATCCTGCCGATGGGCGCGATGGTCGGGCAGCTCGCCGCGCTGCGCCGTGGCGAGATCGACGGCATCATCATGGACGTGTCGACCGCCTACGATCTGATCAAGAAAGGTGACGGCCGCATCCTGGTGCGCTTCGGCGATCTGACCGAATTCGTCACTCATGTGATCTTCGCGACCAACACTCTGATCGCAACCCGGCCGGACACGATCAGGGCATTTCTCAAGGGCTGGTTCGAGACCATCGCCTTCATGCGCGCCAACAAGGCCGAAACCGTCGCCATCGACACCGAGGTCTTGCAAAAAGACACCGACGTCATTAGCCGAACCTACGATGACGTGATGCCGATGTTCACCAGCGACGGCCACTTCAACAAGAAGGGACTCGAAGTCCTGGCAAAATCGTTCGTCGATTTGCACACGTTGCCGACCGAACCTGATATGAGCAAGCTTTATACCGAGGCCTTCCTGCCCTCGGCAGCAAAGTAGGACGGACCGCCGAATGCCGCAGATGGCCCAGTTTTCAGACGACACGGCTTGCCTCGCATGACCGCCGGCGATGTCGCAGTGCGCGTCAAGGGCGTCGGGCACCAGTTCGGCGAGGCGGGCGAAACGCGATACGTCCGCGCGCTCGCCGACACCTCGCTCGACATCATGCGCGGCGAACTGCTCTGCCTGATCGGACCGAGCGGCTGCGGCAAGAGCACGCTGCTCAACGTCGTCGGCGGACTGATGGAGCCGACGCACGGGACCGTGGAAGTTTCCGGCAAGGCGCTGCGGGGGCCGCGGCCGCACGAAATCTCCTTCGTGTTCCAGGAGCATGCGCTGTTTCCCTGGAACACCGTCGAGGAAAACATCCGGCTCGGCATGCTGTTTCAGGGCGTGCCGAAATCCGAGCACGAGGCCCGCGCGCGGAAGTCGCTTGAAGCCGTTGGCCTCGCCGATTTCGCCCGGCACTATCCGGGCCAGCTTTCGGGCGGCATGCGCCAGCGCGCGGCGCTGGCTCGGGCGCTCGCGTTGCAGACCGGAATTCTGCTGATGGACGAGCCGTTCGGCGCGCTCGACGAGCAGACCCGCATGATTCTCGGCGAAGACCTCTCGGTGCTGCTGTCGCAGACCGAGAAAACGATCGTGTTCGTCACCCACAGTCTGGGCGAAGCCGTATTCCTGGCGGATCGCGTCGCGGTGTTCTCGGCGCGGCCGGGCACAATCAAGAAAATCATCAAGGTCGACGAGCCGCATCCACGCAAGCCGAGCTTCGTCACGTCGGACAAATTCACCGAGTTGCGTAACGAGCTTTACGCGCTGCTGCACGACGAGATCCGCAAGGCCGTCGCGGAGACGGCGCCCAAGCGCAATGGCGCCGGAGGCGCTGCGTAATGGCGCGCCGCAGCGAGCGAACGCGGCAACTTGCCAGCCGGGGCGTGCAGATCGGCTTTCTGCTGGCGCTGCTGCTTCTCTGGTATCTCGCCACCAATTTCTGGGGCGTCAATCGCCTGCTGCTGCCCAACCCGGTCGAGGTCTGGCAGCAGCTCGTCGACGTACTGCGCAGCGGCAACTATCTGCCCGACCTGCGCGTGACCGCGACAGAGTTCGTCGTGGCGTTCCTGCTGTCGACGACCACCGGCACCGTCATCGGCTTCTTCGTCAGCCGCTCGCGCTTCTGGACGCGCGTTTTCGAGCCGCTGTTCGCCGGCATCTTCTCGATCCCGATCATCCTGTTCCTGCCGCTCTATGTGTTGTTCTTCGGTCTCGGCCTGGAATCCAAGATCGCGCTCGGCACCACCATCAGCTTCTTTCCGATCGTGCTCGCGACCATCGCCGGGTTCAGCAATGTCGATCGCACGCTGATCACCGCGGCACGCTCGATGGGCGCTTCGAACTGGCTGTTGTTCCGGTACGTGCTGCTGCCGGCGGCGCTGCCGGTGATCCTGGGCGGCCTGCGCATCGGCTTTACCATTTGTCTCCTCTCCATCCTCGGCAGCGAGACGATCGCGTCGCTCGCCGGCCTCGGCCATCACATCGTCGAATTGGCCGAGGACATGGAGATGCCGCGCATGTTCGCCTACATCGCCTTCGTGGTCGTGATGGTGGCGCTGCTCAACGCGGTCGTATCGCATCTCGAAGCCCGCGGAAGGCGCCGCGGATGAGCGCAACGCCGTCGAGCAGCGTCCGTACCGCAGCCGCTCATCCCCGCGAAAGCGGGGACCGAGCGCTGGATTCCAGCTTGCGCGGGAATCGGCTGACCTTGGCGGCGGCGCGGCGCTTCTTTCTTCGCCATCCGGGAGTCGTCCGGCTCGGCATCGTCATTCTGATTTTCATCGTATGGGAAATCGCCGCGCGCTGGTTCATGGACCCGCTGTTCATCGCTCCGCCGTCGCGCGTCTTTACGTCGCTCGGCAGTGTGCTGGGCACCGCCGGCATTCCGGCCGCGCTGCGTCTCACATTCTTCGAATTGGCGGTCGCGTTCGTCATCGCGGCCACGCTCGGCGTCATCATCGGGCTTGCCATCGGCCTGCAGCCATTCGCGCGGCGCAGCATGATGCCGATCGTGCTGCTGGTCTACGGCCTGCCGCAGATCACGATCCTGCCGCTCTTCATTCTGGCCTTTGGCATCGGCGCAGCGTCGAAGATCGCGTTCGGCGTCACCCACGGCGTTTTTCCCATCGTCATCACCGTGGTGGCGGGCGTGCAGAACCTCAAACCGATTCTGCTCACCAGCGCGCGTTCGATGGGCGCGAGCCGCTGGCAATTGCTGCGCCACGTGATCTTTCCGCACATGATCCCCAGCTTCTTCGCCGGCATGCGGCTCGGCATGAGCGGCGTCCTGCTTGGCGTGCTGCTGTCGGAGCTCTACGTCTCGACCGCCGGCATCGGCTATTTCACCCAGATGTTCACCGAGAATTTCGATCCCACCAAGCTGTTCGGGTTGATCGCCATGCTGGCCGCGATGGCGATCATCCTCAACGAGATCGTGCGCCGCGCCGAAGTCCATTTCAGCCGCTGGCGATGAGGTATAGTCTTCCTTTCGTCATTCCGGGGCGCCACGAAGTGGCGAGCCCGGAATCCATAACCACAATCGCCGGGAGTATGGATTCCGGGCTCGCGGGCTGAAGCCCGCGCCCCGGAATGACCGGCGAACAAGAGGATCCAAATGGCAAAGCTGAAACTGACCGTCGCCTGCGGCGATTACGAGATCGTGCGGGCGCTCACCGACGGTTCGGTCGCGTGCGACGGCATCGAGCTGGTCATGCTGACCGGCATGGGCTCGCGCGAGCGCCACTGGCGCATGGCGCGCAAGACCGAATTCGATGTCTGCGAGCTTAATATCGGCGGCTATCTGATGGGCCGCGATCGCGGCGAGCCGCTCACCGCCATTCCGGTGTTTCTGCACCGGCGGTTCCGTCACGGCTTTGCCTTCGTCAACGTCAATTCCGGCATTCGCACGCCGAAGGACCTGATCGGCAAAAAGATCGGCGGCACCAATTTCCAGCCGGCCTCGAACATCTGGATGCGCGGCATCCTCGAAGAGGAGTACGGCGTGCCGCACCGGCAATGCACCTGGGTGGTCGAGCGCGAGGAGGACGTGGAGTTCACGCCCGCCAAGGATCTGCGCATCGAGATGGCGCCGCATGGCAAACGCCTCGATGTCATGCTCGCCGAAGGCGAAATTCCGGCGATGCTGTCGCCCGATATTCCGCGGCTGTTTCTTGAAGGCGACAAGCGCATCGTGCGCCTGTTCCCGAACTACAAGGACATGGAGATCGCGTACTTTCGCCAGACCGGCATTTTTCCGATCATGCATGTCACCGTGGTGCGCCAGGAGATCGTCGACAAATACGCGTGGGTGGCGACCAATCTGGTCAAGGCGTTCAACGCGGCCAAGGCGCTGGCCTATCGCCGCATCGCCAATCCGCGCGTGGTGCCGCTGGCCTGGATCAGGACCGCGTGGGAGGAGCAGCAGGAAGTCCTGGGCGACGATCCATGGGCCTACGGCCTCACCGAGGCCAATCGCAAGAACCTGGAGACGGTGCAGCGCTACTGCCATCAGCAAGGCCTGATCAGCCGCGAGGCGCCGCTCGAAGAGCTGTTCGCCGACACCGAACTGGGTGACGCCGGCGAGGGCGCGGAGAATATCTGAATCGCAGGGTGGGTTGAGCGCAGCGAAACCCACCATGCAGCCTTCGAGGTTTCGATGATGGGTTTCGCTGACGCTCAACCCATCCTACAAAACGCCGAGGAACCGCCATGCCCGAAGTCCAAAAAGACGATCCGGCCTTTCTCTATTTCCCGACCAACTACCGCTGGTCGATGGGCCTCTTGATCTGCCTCGGCGGCGCGCCGTGGACCGGCGTCGACATCGACGAGGTCAACCGCGTCGGCCGCGCCCTCACCGACAAGGTCGGCGACGACACCGCGTGGTTCGAGGAATGGGCCCGCATGGGCGACAAGATCGAAGCCCGCGGCCGCGACGCCGAACGTGCCGGGCACCGGCTCACCGCGGCGTCATGCTTCATCCGCGCGTCGCGCTACTACCAGACCGGCGAGCGCTTCATCCATCCGCGCTCGCAGCGTAGCCAGGACGTCTACGCAAAATCGGTCAGCCTGTTCAAGGAAGCCGCCGCCATCATCCGCCGGCCGCGCATCGAGCCGGTGGAAATCCCGTACGAGAACACGAGCCTGCCGGGACTGCTCGTGCATCCCGATCCGGAAGCGACGCGCGGCCGCCCTGCCCCCGCCATGGTGTTCTTCGACGGCTTCGACGTCACCAAGGAGCTGCAATACGGCTACGGCGTGCCGGACCTCGCGGCACGCGGCGTCGGGTGCCTGATCGTCGACGGTCCGGGCAATGGTGAGAGCGTGCGGTTCCGCAATCTGCCGCTCATCGCCGAGACCGAACGCTATGCGACGCCGGTCTATGAGTACCTTGCGGGGCGCAGCGAGTTCGACGCCAAGCGCATCGGCGTCATGGCGCTGAGCCTCGGCGGCTATTACGCGCCACGCGCGGCCTCGCTCGAGCAGCGCTTCGCCTGCTGCGTCGCCTGGGGCGCGCAGTGGGACTACCACGAAATATGGGCGCGCCGCCTCGAAGCGCTCGATACCGGAAAGGTCCTGTCGCTGTCGGTACCGCCCGAGCATCTGCAATGGGTGCTCGGCGCTTCGGATCGCGCCTCGGCGCTGAAGATTCTCGAAGGCTTCCGCCTCGACGGCATCGTGCAGAAGATGACCTGTCCGTTCCTGTTGCTGCACGGCGCCGGCGACGAGCAGATCCCGCTCGCCATCGCGGAGAAGCTTTACGACGCGGTCGGCTCCAAACAGAAGGCGCTCAAGGTCTTCAGCCGCGAGGAAGGCGGCTTCCATCACTGTCAGGTGGACAATCCGACCATCGGCGTGCACTACATGTGGGACTGGATTTCGGATGTCTTGAATGCGGGGGCGTGATTCAGCCATGGCGAAAACTTCAAAGAAAAAGCTACGGCCGAAAGCCAAGTCCGCCCGCAAACGCCAAGCGCAAAGCGCGGGCAAGAGCGCGACGAAGAGCAAATCGAAGGCCGCCCCCAAAGGCCCGCTGTATCTCACCGAAGCCGACGTGCAGCACCTCGCGACCGTCAAGGACGCGCTCGCGACCCTTGAGCTGATGTTCGAGACCTGGCCCGACCCCACCACTTCCAATCTGCCGCGGCAGCGCGCCCAGGTCGGCAAAGGCTCGTTCAACCTGATGGGCGCCGCCTGGGGTGCGTCGGAAATCTTCGGGCTGAAGGCCTACCTTGGCGCACCCGGCGGGCGTTTCCATGTGCTGCTCTACTCGTCGCGCGACGGCAGCCTGAAGGCGATGATCGAGGCCGATCATCTCGGCCGCATGCGCACCGGCGCCGCGAGCGGACTGGCGACCAAGATTCTCGCCAATCCTAACGCACGCACGCTCGGCGTGATCGGCGGCGGGCGGCAGGCGCTGACGCAGGTGGCCGCAGTCTGTGCCGTGCGCAAGATCGAAACCGTGCGCGTGTTCACCCGCACCGCCGAGAATCGCGAGGCGTTTGCCAAAGAGATCGAGCGTAAGCTGCGCGTCGCGGCCGAACCCGTCACGACCGGCGAGGCCGCGATCGGCGACGCCGATGTCGTCATCACCATCACCAAATCGGCGGAGCCGGTGCTGCGCGCCAACTGGCTCAAATCCGGCGTCCACATCAACGCCGCGGGCGCCAATTCGGCGTCGCGCCGCGAGGTCGACGCTGAGACAGTGCTGCGCGCCACGGTGCGCGCGACCGACCAAGTGGCGCAGGCCCGCCTTGAGGCCGGCGAATATTGCGATCTGATCGCCGCCGGCCGCCTGCATTGGCAGGATGTCGTCGAACTCGGCGACGTCCTGACCGAGAAGGTTCCGGGACGCCGCGGCCCCCACGACATCACGTTGTACAAATCGCTCGGCATCGCGCTCGAAGACATCGCATTCGCCGATCTGATCTGGCGCCGCGCGGTCGAACGCGGCGTCGGCAAAGCCATGCCGTTTGGCGCCGGCACGCGAGGTACGGCATAGCGCCAGGCCCCGGTCCTCGCGGGCGGTAAATCGGCGCTGCGTAAGCGAACGTTGACTCTAACCGCGACGGCCGCACGGAATGCGGCTTAGTACTTACAGACAAACCGACGGCCGAACGTAGGTTGCAGGCGCACCCAACAAGGGAGTCGTGCCATGCAAACCAAATCCATTCTGACGCTCGCGCTGACGCTCGGCGCTGTCTTAACCGCCCCTGCCTTCGCCCAAGAGGCTGGCGGCTGCATCCACACCCAGACCAGTTGCATCGATGCGCCTTACCCCATGACTGCGTCCGGTGCGAGACCTTCGCATCGCCTCTACAACATGGTCCAGCCGCAAGCAGCGCCGCAACAGAGCGCCGTGCAGACTTGCATCCACGCTCAGACGTCTTGTTTGTGACACGAAGTCGCGAGACGCTCTCGCCGGTGCGCGGCGCGGCGCACGTTTTTAAGCCGCCGCGCCAACCGCCAGCGCCTTGACTTGTGAGGCGATGATATCGCGCAACGCCATCACGGCGCGCGCGTTACGCTGATCCTTGCGGTAAGCGAGGCTCAGCGTCCAGGACAGCTTCGGCTTGCGCAGGCGGACGGCGGAAAGCTGTCGCCGTTCGACCTCGCGGCGCACCGAACTCAACGGCAGCACGGTGTAGCCGAGGCCGGCGGCGACGAAGGCCTTGGTGGTGGTGTAGCCGTCGACCTGAACCGCGACCTCGAACCGGCCCCCCTGCTCGGCCACGGCGCGCTCCAGCAGCATGCGCAGACCGTGCGTGCGGTGGGGAAGAATAAGCGGCAAGCGCTCGAGTGCCATTGTGGCTTTCACCGGCGGATGGCCGGGCGTCCCACTGCCCGGCCCGACCAGCACCATCGGCTCCTCGAACAACGGTTCGATTTCGATGCCCTGATGGCGCGGCGGGTTGTGCATCAGGCAGAGCGTCAGCTCCTGGTCGATCAGCCGCTTGAAAATGAAAGCGCTGACGCCTTCGACGAAATTGAGCCGCACGTCCGGATGCCGCGCAGCGCATTCGCGCACGATGCCCGGCCCCACCGCCTCGCTCACGGTGGGGCTGACGCCGACCGTGAGCGTGCCGCGGATGCGCGAGCCGTGCGCGCGAACGTCGTCCGCGGTCTGCGCCACCTGCCGGATCAGCGAATGGGCGCGCTCCAGCAGCAGCAGTCCGGCCTCGGTCAGCTCGAGCTGCCGCCCGGCGCGCAGGATCAATTCGAGGCCGAGTTCGTCTTCGAGCTTCTGCATCTGCCGGCTCAACGCCGGCTGCGCGATGCCAAGCTGCACCGCGGCTTTGGAAAAGCTGCGCGCCTCGGCCACATAGACGAAATAGCGGAGCGCCCGGAGATCCATCGCGGCCATGCCTGTCGCAATTATGCCGAAACGGCATAATGACTATCTGTATTATATCTTAGACGATGAAGCCGCGACCGGGTAGCCTCCGTGGCAAATCAAAGCGCAATCCGGAGGAACTCATGGCTCAGGCGACGCCCCAGGTCTTCATTACCGACACCAAGGCCATGGACTTCGAGGAGGTCCGCCGCGGCCGCGTTCATATGATCCGGCGCAAGCGGCTGCCGCTGGAAACCGGCGTTCCCGGTCTCACCATGGAGTATTCGCTGTCGGTGGTGCCGGACGGCTATTTCACGCCGCGCCACCGGCATAATTTCGATCAGATCCGCTACACGCTGACCGGCCTCCAAAGCACCGGCCTGGGCGACCTCGCCGCCGGCGAGTGCGGCTATTTTCCCGAAGGCGCCTATTACGGGCCGCAGAAGCAGGAAGGCCAGTGCGAGTGCCTGGTGCTGCAGTTCCAGGGCGCGAGCGGCGAGCACCTCCTGTCCAACGAGGAGATGAACGCGACCTACGAAAAGCTCCTCAAGTCCGGCGGCAAGTTCGAGAACGGCGTCTACAAGGGATTCAAGCCGGACGGCTCGCCGAAGAACAAGGACTCCTACGAGGCGATCTGGGAAGAGCACGAGGGCCGCGATCTCGAATTCCCGCCGCTGCGCTATCGCCAGCCGGTGATGATGCTGGCGGAGAATTATCGCTTCTGGCCCGATCGCAAGCGGCCCGGCATCGAGATCAAGCACCTCGGCACCTTCAGCGAGGCGCGCACCGGCATCACCTTCCTGAAGCTGAGGCCCGGCGCGGCGATCGATGGCGGCGTGCAGGAAGATGCGGAGCTGCGCTTTCTGCTCGGCGGCTCGTTCGAATACGACGGCAAGACCTGGGGTGAAGGCACCTACATGTTCCTGCCGAACGGCGCCGCCGTGAAAGACCTGAAATCGCCGGCCGGAGCAACGTTCTTTGTCATCACGCTGCCGATAGTAGCGGACCTCGTCGCGGCTGCGCGGAATCCGGCCCTCAAGCATCCGGCGATGCCCGCGCACGCCGGCGCCTAGCTCACAAAAAGCGCGCCCAAAAAGCCGCGTCGCGCAACGCGCGCACGATCTGCCGTGGGAGGGACCGATGCTACGCAAAGCCGTGATGCTACGCAAAGCCGTAATGGCTTGTCTTTTGTTGGCGATGACCGGCATGACGCCGGGCTCGACGGCCGCGGCCCAAACCAAGCTTTCGGTCGCCAAGGTCGCCAACGACTTCGCGCTGAGCATGGCGGATTACGGCAACAAGCTCGGCACATTTCAGAAAAACGGGCTTGCGGTTACGGTCAGCGAGATCACGCAAGCCAAGATGATCCAGGCGACGATCGGCGGCAGCGTCGATATCGCGCTCGCCTCGGGCGCCACGCTTGCCTTTGCGGCCAAGGGCGCGCCGCTCACCGGGGTAGCGGCCTTGTCAGGGCCGCCATCGATCCTCGTGCTCGTGGTCGCGCCGAAAAGCCCGGTCACGTCGATCGATCAACTGCGTCACCGTACTGTCGCGGTGTCAAACCTTGGTTCGCTGACCGACTGGGCGGTCTCGCAGATCGCGCTGCACGAGCACTGGCCCTCCTCCGACATCAAGCGCATCTCGGTCGGCGATACCGGGGCGCGGATCGCGACGCTGCGGACCGGGGCCGCCGATGCCGCAGTCGTCGACATCGCCGCGGCGTTCAATCTCGAGGAGCGCGGCGAAGGCAAGATTCTGGTCAATTTCGGCGACCTGATCACCCAATTCCAAAATCAGATCGTTTATGCGTCCAACAGCCTCATCAAAAACAACCCGGACGCGGTGCGCGCCTTCGTTCGCGCCTGGTTCCAGACGGTGGCCTACGCTCGCGCCCATCGCGACGAAACGGTCGCATTCGCCCAGCAGCAGCTCGGGGTGACGCCGGTGGTTGCAACGCGGGTCTATGCCACGCTGATGACGGGCGGATTTTTCTCAAAGGATGGACGCTTCGACCCCGAAGTTCTCAAGGCCATGAGCCAGGGCTTTGTCGAAATGAATCTGCTGAAAAGCGACCAGGATCTGACCAAATACGTCACGGATCAGTTCCTGCCGAAGGCCCCATGACGCGGCTTTGCCGGTCGCTCTCCCCGGCGCGACAAAAGCAGGAATAATCCGTCTCGCTTGCGCGAGACTAGGATATTTGAGAGCTTGCGCCTTCACTGGCTTTCGTTGCTATTCTGGCCAATGGAATTGTGGGGCGATCAGGGAAGCCGACCCGTCGGTACCTCGGCACCCATCAGGCTGAGGTCGGGGCTGGGCGATGGACGACGAGCGTCATAGTCAAAGGCCGGGCCGCGAAGAAGACCGCGACTTCACCTATGACGCGTTTATCAGCTATCGCCACGTCGAGCGGGATCGCAAATGGGCGGAATGGCTGATCGCCTCCCTTGAAGCCTACCGGGTGCCGAAATCGCTGCAAGACAAAGGGTACCCGGCCCGATTGCGCAGGGTTTTCCGGGATGAGGATGAAATTCCGGCCTCGCCCGATCTCAACGATTCAATAAAGCTCGCACTCAAGAGTTCGCGCTTTCTGATCGTCATCTGCTCGCCCTACACGCCGCGGTCGAAATGGGTTCAGCGCGAAATCGAGATGTTCAAGGAGATGGGCCGGGGCGACTACGTCCTGGCGCTCCTGACCGAGGGCGAGCCCAGCGACTCGTTCCCATCGCAAATGCTCGAGCGCGAGCGAAAGGTCGTTGGCGCCGACGGCAACGTCACGATCGTCAAAGAGGACGCCGAACCGCTGGCCGCCGACGTACGGGAGTCGCGACACGAACCCATGGCGCGGCTGAAGCGTTTTGCGCTGCTTCGCCTGGTCGCCTGCATCCTGGGCGTAAAATTCGACGACCTCCGCCAGCGCGAGCATGAGCGGCAGCGGCGCCACTGGGTGCTCGGCATGGCCGCCGCGACGGCGCTATGCCTGCTCGCCGGCGGAACCGGGATCGCTTACCGCTATCTGATGCTGCCGACTGTCACGCATTACCGGCAGGTGGTGTGGCGATGGGGGGCGCCGCAGGGGCTTGCGCCGATCGATGACCAGACGCGGTCGCACCTGGAAATAAACTACGCCGTGACGACCGAGCGGCCCGGCATTTTTCAGCCGGCGCGCGTGATCGAGTTTCGCCGCGAAAGCAGCGCCGGCACGCCGCGGGATTACGGTCTCGACTTCGACAATGAGCCGGGTCATGCCCGACTGGCGCTGCATTACGCCGCCGATGGCGCGGTCAGCAGCATCGACGCGTTCGATGCCTCCAATCGGCTCGTGCGCCAGTATGCGTTCGACTGGGACGGCAAAAATCAGGCGGTGCTGACCTTCAAGCTCGGAGCTGTCGAGGTCGCGCAGTCGGCGACGACGAGCCTGTTGGTTGACTGGACCCTTTCGCCCTCACAACAATTTCAGGCCAAGACCGACATCACCAAGAACAGGCTTACCTTCGATCCGAATGGCTACATCCTGCAGCGGACTTACCTCAACAATACGGGCGATCCACGCCACGATGCGCAAAACAGCTATGGCGAACGGTATCAACACACCGATGAAGGCCTGCTGACCCGCCGCGTCAATATCGGCAGCGACGGTAACGAGATTGCGTTGCGCAACGGCTCGTTCGCCGTGGTGTTCGCATATAATGGCAATTATCAGCTGGTCCGGGAATTGGTGGTCGGGCCTGACGGTAATCCATTCAACGGCGCAGACGGCTTCGCCTATTTCACCCGAGCCTACGATTCGTGGGGCAACGACGCCGCCACCGCCTATTACCAGCTTGACGGCAAACCAGCCCTGCAACGCGCGGGTTTTTCCAAGGTGGAAGCGTCCTACGACCAGCACGGCAATATTATCGCGTTGGCGTTTTTCGGGATACGCGCTAGCGGCGCAGCCTCCCCCAGCGGCGTGGATTACACCCCGACGCTGACCTCATTCGGTTATGCGCTGATGAAACGCGAATACGATCAGCATTCGCACATCATCAGAGAGAGCTATTACGGGGCCGACGGCAAGCCGGTGATCAACAAGGACGGCTCCGCCATCGTCACGGTCAATTATGACAGCCGCGGCAATCGGATCGCGCTTGCCTTCTTCGGCATCGATGGCGCGCCTGCGCCGAAAGCCGACGGCGAGGCGAAGTTCACGCAGGTCTACGACAGCAACAACTATCCGATCGAGGATGATTATTTCGGTGCGGACGGCAAGCCGACACTGAGCAAGCAGGGTTACAGCAAGGTCACCCGGCACTACGATGGCCGCAACAATCTGACCGACGAGAGTTATTTTGGCACGGATGGCAAGCCGACCGTCAGCCAGAACGGCTATGCCAAGTATGTGATGCGCTATCAGAGCGGCAATGCTGTCGCGATTTCCTATTTCGGCACGGACGGCGGACCGGCGGTCAGCAAGGAGGGTTTTGCCGGATTGACGCGGGCATACGACGGCAGCGGCAATCTGACAGAGGAGAAATACTTCACCACCGAAGGGAAGCCCGCCCTGTCGAGGAACGGATATTCCCGTCTGGCGCAGACATTCGACAGCCACGGCAACATCACAAGATTCGCTTATTTCGGCACTGACGAGGCGCCGACCTTCAGCAAGGAGGGTTATGCCCGACTCGATCAGAGCTTCGACGAGCATGGCAACATCATTGCGACGTCCCTTTTCGGCACCGACGAAAAGCCGATTTTGGGCAAATACGGTTATGCCAAACGAATGGATCGATTCGATCAGCGCGGCAACTCTGTCGACAGCACATTCTTCGATGCCAACGGTCAGCCAACGTTGACGACACAGGGGATGTCCAGGACCGCGCGAAAGTATGACGACCGCGGCAATATCCTTGAGGAACGTTATTTCGGTCTCAACGGCGAGCCTGTGCTGCACGACGGCTACGCCGTTATGACGGAACGTTACGACGCCCGCGGCAACCGTATCGCGGAAGCGTATTTCGACATTGCGGGCAAACCCACGCTGAGCGCCGATGGCGATGCGCGCTCCGTCGTCGACTATGACGCGCGCGGCAATATCGTCGAGCAAGCCTTTTTCGGCGTCGACGGCAAGCCGATCGCGCAGAAAGACGGCTATGCCCGGCTCAAGAAGAAGTTTGATGCGCGGGGCAATCTGATCGAAGAGGCGTATTTCGACCCGGGCGGCCGGCCGACTCTCAACAAGAGCGGCGACGCAAAGGTGGCGATGACTTACGACAGCCGCGGCAACAAGATCGACGAGCGCTATTTCGATGCCGATGGCGCACCGACCCTGGTCAAGGATGGCTACGCGGGAACCAGCTGGCGCTTCGACGATCGCGGCAACCAGGTGGAGCACAGTTATTTCGGTACCGACGGCAAACTGATCGCGATGAAGAGTGGCTACGCCACGATCAAGCACACGTTTGACAGCCAGGGCAACCAAACGAGGGTGGAGTATTTCGATGCCGGCGGCGCGCCTACCGTAAGCGACGAGGGCATCGCGCGCATTGAACGAAAGTACGATTCGCGGGGCAACCTGATCGAAGAAGCGATGTTCGGCGCAGACGGCAAGCCCGCGACGACCGCTGGAGCCATCGCAAGGTCGCTGTACGCCTACGACGCACGCGGCTATCGCATTGAAGAGCAATACTTTCGGCGTCGACGGCAAACCGGCCCTGAGCAAGACGGGATTTTCCGTATTGCGCACTGCACACGACCCGCGCGGCAACGACATCGAGCACTCCTACTACGGCGTTGACGGCAAGCCGACCCTGATTAATGCCGGGTACGCCGCATACCGGAACGTCTACGATCCACGCGGCTACCTGCTTCAGCGGACGTTTTTAGATATCGATGGCAAGCCGATCGTCATCAGGAGCGGCTATGCTCGATTCGACCAGACGTACGATGCGCGCGGCAATGTCCTGCGCGTCTCCTATAGCGGCGTCGACGGCAAGCCTGCGCTTTATCAAAAGCGCTACGCCAGCTTGGCCAAGGTCTACGATCAGCGCGGGTTCAACACCGAAATCGCCTATTTCGGCGTTGACGGCGAACCGGTTGTCAACGACGAGGGCGTAGCCAAGATTTCCTACGGCTATGACTCCAGAGGCAACCAGATTGAAGAGCGTTTCTGGGGAGTTGACGGCAAGCCGGCGGCCAATGCAGGTGGCTGCGCCAGACAGACCAACAAATACGACGGGCGCGGTCTTGACATTGAATATGCCTGCTACGGGCTCGACGGAAATCTGGCGATCAACCGTTCGATCTACACGGCGCGATTTACGACAACTTACAACAGCCGTGGACAATTTATCGAGCAATCCAGATTCGGCGCGCACAACGAGGCGCTAGGCGCGATCACGTACAGCTATGATGCGCGCGGCAATCAAATCACTTTTGCCATTCTTGGCGTCGACGGCCAGCCTGTCATCGGGCCGCCCGGTTTTGCAAGTTCGCTGCGGAAATACGACTCGCGAAGCAATATGATCGAACAGGATTATTTCGGGATCGACGGCAAACCCATCATCGCTTCCTGGGGATATTTCAAGGAAACCAGGACATACGATTCGCGAAACCGGCAGATCGGCGTTGCCTATTTCGGGTTGGACGGAAAACCCATTGTCAGCCAAAACGGCTACGCCAGCGCGACCTGGAGCTACGACCCGCATGGACAACAGATCAACCTAATGCGTTTCGGCGCCGACGGGCAGCCTGTCGCCCCGCATTGAGTTCTACGGAACAAGGCGCAATCACCGTCACCTCGGCGCCTGGGTTACGCCTCCGCCGATTTCGGGCGATGGCCGCTCACCTCGGCCGCGGCATCGGGGTGCAGGACCCAGCCGTAGATCAGGCTCAACAGCGCAAACGCCACAGCACCCGCGAAGGCGACCTTGAAGTCGACGGTCGAGAGCTTCGTCGCGCCGCGCCACACCAGCGACAGATGCAGCAGCACCGCCACCGTCGAGATGCCGAGACCGCGGCTTAATTGCTGCGTCATGCTGGCGATCGATGTCGCGGTGCTCATCAGCGGCGGCTCCACGTCCGCGTAGGTCATCGCTTGGGTCGCGGTGAATTGCAGCGACTGGAAGAAGCCGGCGATCAGGAGCAGCACGAAGATGGTGTATTCGGGCATCCCGGCGTTGAAGAAGGCGCACATCGATATCGAGATGGCGCTGATCACGCCGTTGACGAGAAGGACGTTGCGGAAGCCGAAGCGCCGAATGATCGGACGGGCGGTGAGCTTCATCGACAGCGATCCGGCAGCCGTGGCGAAGGTGATGGTCCCGGACACGAACGCGGAAAGGCCGAACACGACTTGCAACAGCAGCGGCAACAGGAAAACCAGCGTCCCTGCGCCGGCGCGGAACAGCGAACCGCCAAAGATGGCGGCGCGGAACGTGGCGATGCGAAATACGGAAATTTCGAGCAGCGGATGCTTGGCTCGGCGCAGATGCCACAGCGACAGGGCGCCTAGTGCAAAGCCGAGCGCCAGCAGGCCGAAGGCGACCGGCAGTCCACCGTGGCCGCGGCCGACAGCTTCGACGCCGTACATCACACAGAATGCCGCCGCGCCAGTGAGCAGGAAGCCGATCCAGTCCAGCGGGCGCGGGTTGTCTTCCTTCGGATTGTCGAAGAACAGCGTCACCAGCAAAATGCCGAGCAGACCCAGCGGCACGTTGACCAGAAAGATCCAGCGCCAAGAAAAGTAGGTGGTGATGAAACCGCCGATCGGCGGGCCGAGCACCGGGCCGAGCTGCGCCGGCACCTGCAGATACGCCATGGTGGCGATCAGCGCCGATTTCTCCAGGCTGCGAAACAGCACCAGCCGGCCGACCGGCACCATCATGGCGCCGCCCAGGCCTTGCAGCACTCGCGCCGCGGTCAGTTCAGCCACGTTGCCGGACAGCCCGCACAGGATCGAGCCCAGCGTGAACAGCGCGATGGCGGCGCGAAAGATCACCCGGCCGCCGAAACGGTCGGACGCCCAGCCGCTGATCGGAACAAAGATTGCGAGGCTCAGGAGATAGGCGGTGACCGCCAGACTGAGCTGGACCGGATCGGCATGCAGCGATATCGCCATCTGCGGCAGCGCCGTGGTAATCACGGTCGAATCGATCTGCTGCATGATGATCGCCGATCCGACGATCATGGCGACGACTTTGGGCTTGGTCTCGGGTGACATGTGGCGAAAGGACTGCGCTGCCGTGCAGCTATAGCACCTCGCCGCGCGATTCCATCACCCCTAGACGGAGCGACCGGCGCGCGGAGCCCATATCTGGGTTGTCCGCACGTCCGGCCGCTGCCGATTGCCCTGAAACTGAAGACTTATTTTACCGCCGTCGCCGGTAGCGCGGGCTTGACCGTGTTGGCCGCAGTCTCCGGCTGTGCCGGCTTCTTGGCCGGGGCAGCATCGGCCCTCGGCTTAGGCGGCGCTAATTTCGCCGCCGCCGGCTTTGCGGCGGCCGGGTGCTCGAAATAGACGTCGACCTTCATCCCGACGAGCAATGGGCCGGGATCGATCAGATCGATTCGGACCTGTGTCACATCGAAATCGGTGAGGTTGCGGGAATTCGGCGAGTTGATACGTCCTGCCTGGACGATCGGGGCGATCGACGTGACCTTGCCGTGGAAATCGCGGCCCGGAAATGCGTCGGCGCGGACGACGACCGGCTGCCCGACCTTGACCTCGGCGATGTCGCGTTCGTCGAGTTCCGCGCGCACACGCAGCGCCGAAAGGTCGCCGAGCACGACAAGCGGGTCCGGCGAAGACGGTGACGCCAGCTCGCCGAGCCTGGCATTGACCTGCAAGACGGTACCGGCGATCGGCGCGCGAATTCTCAGCTTTTCGAGTCCGACTTCGGCCGCCCAAAGATTCGACCGCGCGACGTTGAGCGATCCCTCATTCTCTGTCGGCAGCGGCGTACCGGACTGGCCCTCGAGCTTGCGCAAGGCCGCCCGCTTTTGGTTCAGGGTGTCCTCCGCGCTCGTCAATGCAGTATGCGCTTTCGCGAGGTCGTCGGACGAACCATGGCCGCCATGGATGGCGACCGCGGCATCGTCGAACGCGTCACGCGCTGCGACGACCGCAGTTTCGGCATCGGCCACCGCGTCCTCGGCCTTGCGCCGGTCGGCCGCCTTGCCGGCGGCCTGATCGTTGCGCTGACGCTTGCGCATGGCAACTTCCGCCCGCGATGTCTCGACCCGGGCGAGCGCATCCTGATCGTCGAGATTAACCAGCAACTGGCCGGGCAGCACCTTGTCGTTGGTATGGACAAGGACCTTGCTGATCGGACCGATGGCGGCGGCCGTGATCTTGATCTGTCCCGTCTCCGGCTCGACCAGGCCGGGGGCGACCGCGAGCCAGTTCTGGTCGTCGGATCTGCTGGTTGTCGGCTGCTGCGTACCGATTCCCTGAGCCGCGGCGGCGACGGCTACGCCAACCAGTGAGACGCCCAGAATGGACCAAAGTATCGCTCTTTTTTTTGATTTCATCATCACGCCTTTTTTGATGACCTCGCTGCTTTCTTGGCTTCTGCCTTCTTGGCTTCGTCATTGCGTTCTTCGCCGACGATCTCGCCATCCTCGATGCGGATGATCCGGTCGGCATAAGGTATGGTCCGGGGATCGTGGGTGACGACAAGCACCCCGTGCTCCGAACCCTTCGCAATACCGGCGAGAACTTCCATGATGGCGTGGCCGTTGCGACCATCCAGCGCCGCGGTCGGCTCGTCTGCCAGAATCGCTCCGGGATTGCCGACGATGGCGCGCGCGATGGCGACGCGCTGCTGTTCGCCGCCGCTCAGTTCGCGCGGATGAGAGTTGGTCTTGTGCGCAAGTCCGACGGTGGCCAAGGCTTCCACAGACTTGTCGTATGCACCTTGTGAGCGGTCGCCGCGCACGTCCAAGGCAAGCCGCACATTGTCGACTGCATTGAGCGTCGGAAACAGATGATAGGACTGGAAGATGAAGCCGATGTGATCGCGCCGCAGCGCCGCCAATTGCTCGGGCGTCATCCCCTCGGTGGAATGCCCGCGCACGCGAACCGTCCCGGCGCTGGCCGCCATGATGCATCCGAGCACGGAGAGCAACGTCGTCTTGCCGCTACCGGACGGTCCCATCAGCAACGCCAGCTCGCCGCCGGCAAGCGACAGGTTCACGTCCTTGAGCGCCTGCACCTGACCGGCGCCTTCGCCCAGGGTTTTGGCAATCCCGACGGCTTCCATGACGAGGTTGGTCATCGCGAAAACACCATCGCCGGATCCATGCGCATGACCTTCAGGATGGCGGACACCGCGGAAATCACGCACATGCCGACCGTGAGCAGGAACAGCATCACGGTCAGACCCAAAGGCATGGCGATCGGCAGCGCCGAATCCGCAGTCGCATTGACCACCATCACGCCGATGGCCGCCGCGATGGAGAACCCAATCACCGCACTGACCAGCGCCTGAACGATGATGACCGTGTAGATGTAGACGCTCGACGATCCGATCGCGCGCAAAGTTGCGAACTCGTAGAGGTGATCCTTGGTGCTCGAATAAAGCGTCTGCGCGACGATGACGGTGCCGACGATCATGCCAAGCAGGGCGCCAGCGAACAGCGCCGCGCCGGCACCGGTCCCGAACAGCCAGAACGAACGGCTGCGGTCACCGAACTCGTCCGAAGTCAGCACATCGACGTTGGAGAGCGTCTGCTGCAACTTGGCGCGCACCTTCTCAAGATTGGCGTCCGGGGCCAGGTGCACGAGCACATAGGTGTCCTTGTTGGACGGCATTCCGATGAATGTTCGTGCACGATCGAGCGTCGCAAAAATATACGGCGTGGTCGTAAACGAGCGGATGCCGTCGGAGACCACGCGGACCTGCACCTTGGTGTCGTGGATCTGCGCGAGCGCGCCCATGCCTTTGACGGCCAGCCGATCGAAATAAGATTTATCGACCGCCACCGCGCCCGGGATCGCCAGCGAATCGAGATTGCCTTCGATCACGTTCCACGGCTGCAGACCCTGCCCCTTCATCGGCGAGCCGATGATGAAAATCGGCGTGGCTTTGCCACCCGGCACGCGCCACTCCGAAAAGCCGATCACGATCGGCACCGCATCCGCCACGCCCTTGACCGATAGCGCGCGAAACCGCTCGGCTTCATCGAGCGGCGCCGGATCCTCGAACGAGCGGGTGCCTTGCGGCACGATCCACAAATCGGTCGAGGCATGATCGATCATGGTGGTCACCATGCGGCCGAAGCTGACGAACAGCCCCATTTGCACATTGACCAGCACGATCGAGAAAACGATGCCGATGATCGTGGCGATGAAGCGCAGGCGGTCGAAAAACAGGTTTTTGGCCGCGAGCTTGATGATCAAGGGCACATGAATGGAATCGTAAATGCGCGACCAGCCGGCGGGGAGCCGTCGGGCCGTCGCATACGGGTGGACAGAGCTGCTTTCGACTAATGCTTGCACTGGCGCGTTCGTTCGCTTTTTCGCTGAGACCGACGGATTGAAATTTGGTCGAACGGGCGAGATTTCAATGTCTCGCGGTTGGCTCCGCCCGCAGCGCATAGGTCGGTCTAGACAACGCCAAACCCGAAGAGGGACCGCGGCCCAATCGGCCCGTCCGAATGCGCAGTGTCACTTAGACCCAAAGCCCGCCGTGTGGCAAATCGGCAAAAGTCCTTAATTGACTTAGGCTTAACGGAGCCCACGCCACGAAAAAGCCACTCATTGAAGGTGATCGGCGCCCGCAGCGCTGCTGCGCCGGGCGCAATGGCTGGCGATCAGGCCGCCAGCAGCTTCTGCACTTCGTTGACCAGTTCGCGCAGGTGAATTGGCTTGGAGAGCACCTTGGCGTGCTTGGGCGCGTTCGAATCGGAATTGAGCGCCACCGCCGCAAAGCCGGTGATGAACATGATCTTGATGTCGGGATCGAGCTCGGCGGCACGCCGGGCAAGCTCGATGCCGTCCATCTCCGGCATGACGATATCCGTCAGCAGGAGTTCGAACGGCTCCTCACGCAGCCGCTGATAGGCGGAGAGGCCATTGTCGTAGGAGATCACGTCGAAGCCCGCGTTCTGCAGCGCCTTGACGAGGAAGCGGCGCATGTCGACGTCGTCTTCCGCAAGCAGGATTTTGGACATTGTTCTCGAATCCGGCTGCCGCCGGTCCCCCTTCAGCCCATAAGCCGGATAGCCGGTAAAAATGAGGTGAAAGTCTATACTCGCATAACCGCCTTAAGACGCCCTGGCAAACATCGCAGGCAAATTGGCGGCAAATCCCTTGGAAGCCCCTTGCAAGTCCCTTGGCAAGCCGCGACTCCTATGGACAATAGGCTGCGGCGCGTGTTCGGGATCGGCGCCGGGCTGCAAGGTCGCAAAATCCCGCCCGAGTGTCATGTCGGATAGCCAGAACGAATTCGATCCCCCGTTCGAGGCGGTTGAACCGGCAGCGTGCCGGGGCCCGGTCCTGTTCAATTCGCCCCATAGCGGGCGCGTCTATCCTCATTCTTTCCTGCTGACGTCGCGCCTCGACCTGCCGACTCTGCGCCGCTCGGAGGATTCCTTCGTCGACGACCTGATCGCAGGCCTGGTGGAGCGCGGCCATCCCGTCATGCGCGCGCATTTCCCGCGCTGTTATGTCGACGTCAACCGCGAGCCCTACGAGCTCGACCCGCGCATGTTCGAGGGCCGGCTGCCGTCATTCGCCAATACCCGGTCGATGCGGGTCGCCGGTGGGCTTGGCACCGTGGCCCGCGTGGTTGGCGATGCGCAGGAAATCTACGATCAGCGCATGTCGGTGACCGAGGCGCTGCGCCGGATCGACGGACTTTATAAGCCGTATCACCGCACGCTGCGGCGGCTGTTCACGCGCCTGCACCGCGACTTTGGCGCCGCGATTCTGGTCGATTGCCACTCCATGCCGTCGACCACCGGCGGCCGGGACGAGCGGCCGCGGGCCGACGTCGTTATCGGCGACCGCTACGGCACAAGCTGCGTTGCCATCGTCGCGGAAGTGGTCGAACAGGCGCTGCGTGGCTTCGGCTATGCGGTCAGCCGCAACAAGCCTTATGCGGGCGGCTTCATCACCGAGCACTACGGCAATCCGGCGACCGGGCTGCATGCCATCCAGCTCGAGATCAACCGGGCGCTCTATATGGACGAGCGCCGCTACGAGCGATCGGAGTCGTTCGATCGCCTCGCCGGCGAGCTTGCCATCCTGGCCGATCGGCTCGCCGAAATCCCGCTCGAAGAGTTGCGGCCGTACCGCGCAGCCGCGGAATAGCGGCTATTGTAAAAAGACTCGCACGCAGAAACTTTCGACAAAAGAAAAAGGGCCGCTCACATTGCTGGAGCGGCCCAAGTCTAGGGAGGAAACGCCCAAGGAGGGCGACGGTAACGGGAGGAGATCTCTCGCTACCGCACTGCAGCAATATACACCGCGTCGCACAAAACGCAAGTGTTGCTGACCTATTCCTTTACCGTTTCCCCGGGTTTTTCCCCTGCATAGCGTGCAGGGCTGCCCTTCGGGAGGCGGTGGCTAACAGAATAAATAACGCTGGCTTACCAGTAGCTTACGGCCAAAGAGCGGACCGCCTGCAAAAGTGGCAGGGCCCCGAGCGGCGGATCGAGTGATCACAAATTCCAATAGCGGTGTGTCGTGTGGCCCACACCGCAAACATCGTGGTGGACGATTGCGGCGGCGAAAGCAGTCCGCTACTCGGTTCCTCGATGACCGCGATCGATTTTGCAGCCTTCGTCGATGAACTGGCGACCGTCTCGGGCGAGACGATCCGGCCGTTCTTCCGCAGTGCGATGTCGCGTCGAGAACAAGGCCCATGGCGGCGGCTTCGATCCGGTGACAGCCGCCGACCGGGCCGCCGAAACGGTGATGCGCGCGCTCATCAAGAAGACCTTCCCGGCTCACGGCATCATCGGCGAAGAATTCCCCGCCGAGCATCCGGACGCCGAATACGTCTGGATCCTCGACCCGATCGACGGCACCAAGTCCTTTATCTGTGGCTTGCCGATGTGGGGGACGCTGATAGCGCTGACCCGGCACGGCGAACCGATCTATGGGCTGATGCACCAGCCGTTCACGCGCGAGCATTTTTCCGGCGATGGCGCGGGCGCCCGCTATCGCGGACCGGCGGGTGACCGTGCGCTGCAAACGCGACCCTGCGCGGCCTTGTCCGACGCGATCATGCTGCACAACCAGTCCGCTCTTGATGAACGAGGCCGACCGAAAATGTTTCGGCCGTGTCGAGCAGGCGGTGCGGCTGTCGCGCTACGGCGGCGACTGCTATGCCTATTGCGTTCTTGCGGCCGGGCATGCCGATCTCATCATCGAGACCGAGCTCAAGCCACATGACGTGCTCGCGCTCATTCCCATCATCGAAGGCGCCGGCGGCATCGTCAGCACCTGGGAGAACGGCAGCCCGTATAAGGGCGGCCGCATCGTCGCCGCCGGCGACCGTCGCGTGCACGAGCAGGCGATGAAATATGTTGCGAACGCGCTAGGAGCCCTAGTCCATCGAATCAATATGAGCTCCGCGAGGCGAAACTTCTTGTTGCGCGATTATGGATTCCGGGCTCGCGCCTTTCGGCGCGCCCGGAATGACGACCTAATACGCCGGCGTTCCGGGCACGAAGGCATCGAACGCCGCCCAGAATTGCGAGCGGAAGCGGTCCTGCTCCATCAACAGCTCATGCTTGGAGCCGACCACGACGAGCTGCGAGCCGGTGCGCAGTTGGCTCGCGAAGTCCTCGATCGCCGCGTTTGACACCACCACATCCTGGCCGGCCGATACGATCAGCATGGGCTGACGAATCTGCGAGGCGTAGCCGCGCTCGCGGATCGTCCGCGTCGCGCGAAACGCGGCGTCGACCCAGGCGACCGTGGGACGGCCAATGCCGAGCTTTGGCTCGGCCTCGAGAACGGCGGCATTGCGCGCGTAGCGCACCGGATCGGAGGTCACGATGTTGCCGGCGAACGGCCGCGTCTCCAGCACCTCGCCGGCCGCGCCCGGAACATACATGGCGCCGAAGCCCGCAAGCCGCAGCACCCGCACGATCGTACTCGCCGCGGGCGAAGAACCGGCACCGCCCACCCCGATCAATGGCGCGATCAGCACCACGCGGTCGAACCAGCGGTGGCCGCGATACGCGGCGCGGATCAGCACGGTGGCGCCGGTCGAATGCCCGAGCGCGAACAGCGGCGGCGGACAATCCGGCAATACGATCTCGCGCATGAAGATTTCGAGATCGGCTTCGTATTCGGAAAAGTCGCGCACATAACCTTTGCGGCGGGTCGCTCAGCGCGCGCTCCGAGAGGCCCTGCCCGCGCCAGTCGATTGTCGCCACCGCAAAGCCGCGTGCGCGCAAATCCCGCACCGTCTCGAAATATTTCTCGATCCATTCGCCGCGGCCCTGAAAGATGCACACGGTGCCGCGCCGGCCCGCCGGCGGCTGCCAGCGCGCAAAGCGGATCGTCACGCCATCGCGCGTCTTGAGAAAGTCCGTGACGAAATTGTCCGGAACAGGATTGGCGGGAATCGAGATCAGGCTCATCGGCGGGATTCAATAGCTATGTGTCGCTTATAACAGCCCGTAGTCGCGTCTCAACCGGACCACGCCGCGGCAGCCGCACGACGGCACGCCAGGCCGATTCGACCGCAACGAATTCGCGCAGTTTCCCAAGGGTTTATGGCCCTTGCGGGACCCAAGACCGGTTCCCATATCTTTTGGAGCGCAGGCCATTCGGCTGCGCAATCCCGGCCGGGCCCCTAGGGCAGGCCATCCGCATGTCGCTCAAGGAGGATATGCCATGCGAACTTTCGATCTTGCTCCCCTCTATCGTTCCACCGTCGGCTTTGACCGCCTGTTCTCGTTGCTCGATCAGGGCCTCGACGGCGCGGCGCCCGGTTATCCGCCCTATAATATCGAGCGGACCGGGGAGAACGCTTATCGCGTCTCCGTCGCGGTTGCAGGCTTCAACGAGCCGGAACTGAGCATCGTAGCCAAGGAAAACACGCTGACCATCCGCGGCGAGAAGAACGCCAAGGAGGAAGAGAAGCGCGCCGACGTGCTCTATCAGGGCATCGCAGCGCGTACGTTCGAGCGCGTCTTCCAGCTCGCCGACTTTGTCCAGGTGAAGGGCGCGAGCCTCGAGAACGGACTCCTGCACGTCGATCTGGTGCGCGAGATCCCCGAGGCCAAGAAGCCGCGTTCGATCCCGATCAACGGCAAATCGGTCGAGAAGTCGGTCGACACGACGATCGAGCAGCAGAAGCAGGCCGCGTAACTCCGCGCTGCACTGTCTGATACGCAACTCTTAAAGGGAGCGCCCCGCTGGCCGGGGCGCTTTCGATTCGTGCGGCAGCAGCGGCGCTGCTAGTCCGCGTCCGGTTGCGCGTCCGCCGGCACGATGCGTGTGGCGTCGCGGATCACACCCGTGCGCGCATCGAGCACCACCCGCATCGGAATGCCGCGGAAATCGGTAGCGCGCAGCACGTAGCTTGCGCCTTCGCGCAACGGCCGGGACGTCGGATGAAATCCCGCCGAGCGGACCGTCCGCATGATCTCGTAAGGCGACACAAAACCCAAAACCGGCGGCGGCAGAGGGAGTGGATGTGGCGCTGGGGCGGCTTCGGCCGCCGTTTGGGCTTGGGCCGTTTCGCCGAATGGCAGCCAGCACAGCCAAAGCGCGGCCACTGCAAAGCCGATCCTGACGATACGCTTTGTCACGCCCCGCCCCCGCTCGCGGCTTTTGCCGCGCCCCACAATTCCCACAAGCAAAGGGTCCATGCAATTGAGGCGGCGCTTTGACGCGATCAGACCATCTCGCACAGATGCACGAAGCGATCGATGTCTTCCTGCTGCGTCGAAAAGGAGGTGACGAGGCGCGCCAGCACCCGGTCGGCCGGAACACCAGTGCCCTCGCTCGGCCGCACGTAATAGGCTGCGCCCGCTGCCTTGAGCTTGCGGTCCAGGTTCCGCGGCAGCGCCACGAACAGGAGATTGGCCTCGACCGGCCACAGCGGCCTCAACCCACGCGCCATCAGCTTCTGCGCCAGGCGATCGGCCATGTCGTTGGCGTGACGCGCGAGTTTCAACCACAAGTCATCGGCCAGATAGGCCGCCATTTGCGCGGCGAGAAAACGATGCTTCGACAGCAAGGCGCCGCCGCGCTTGCGCCGTTCGCCGAAGAACCTCGCACGCTCCGGATCGAAAATCACGACCGCTTCCGCCGCGAGTGCGCCGTTCTTGGTGGCGCCGAACGACAGCACATCGATCCCGGAGCGCCACGTCATCTGCGCGGGTGTGGCGTTGAGGCGCACCAGTGCGTTGGCAAAGCGCGCGCCGTCCATGTGCACGGCAAGCCCGCGCGGTTTCGCTGTCTCGCACAGCGTCGCGATTTCATCGGTACGGTAAATGGTGCCGGCTTCACTCGCCTGCGTGATTGACAGTGCGGCGGGGATCATCTGATGCGGGCTGTGATCGCCGTAGCCGTCGAGCGCGGCCTGCAAAGTCTGCGGCGCGATCTTGGCGCCCTCGCCCGGAAGTCCGACAAGCTTGAATCCGCCGCCGAAAAACTCAGGCGCCCCGCATTCGTCCGTGGCGATATGCGAGTCGGCATGACAGATCACCACGCCCCACGGCGGGGCAATCTGCGCCAGCGACAGCGCATTCGCCGCCGTGCCGGTCGGCACCAGGAACGCCGCGACCTCGCGTTCGAATATCTCGGACAAGCGCCGCTCGACGCCGTGGGTCCAATCGTCGTTGCCATAGCCGAGCGCGTAGCCGGCATTCGCCTTGGCGATAGCGTCAAGGATCGCGGGCGCCATCGGCGCCGTATTGTCGGATGCAAAATTCATTGCAGTTGGTTTCGGATTTTGCTCGCTATTCGCAGTGCAAGCGTAGGCGGACCATTGCGCTCCCGCCAGTCCCGTGATCCACTGGACGCGGTACCACAAGCGCGGGACTTGACGGCGGCCGGCGGCGGGGAAGCTGGCAAAACGCCTTTTGTTGCGCTGCAAGACTTGTGTTTGTGCCTGGAATTTGCCATGTTCGGCATAGGACAGCATTGCTGTCCCAATTCACGCCCATAAGCGCGCAGCTGGCCGGAATGGCCGGTCAAGGGCGCGGGGGCAGCCGCCGAGGCGAGGGCGTGTCGGACGGCGGCAAAAGCAACCGTAATGCCGGTGAACGGTGTGAGGTTGCCCGCAAGATTGTGAATCGCCCGAACGCTGCTCTCTCGCCTTCCTCAACGGATAACGAGGAAACGGGAGCCCAAGCGTGCGGGTCGCGCCGCAACCCTGATTTGGCGGGGTGCGGCAGCGACGGGGAGTGCGAGGACGACGATGAGCGCGTCAGGTTTCGGCCTGTTTGATCCGGCGCTGGAAAAGGATTCCTGCGGAGTCGGATTCATTGCCGACATCAAGGGGCGCAAGTCGCACAAGATCGTCGAAGACGCGCTGACGATCCTCGTCAACCTCGAACATCGCGGTGCGGTCGGCGCCGACCCGCGCGCCGGCGACGGCGCCGGCATCCTGGTTCAGACCCCGCACAAGTTCTTCGCCAAGCAGGCGCAGAAGCTCGGCTTCACGCTGCCGCCGCCAGGGCAGTACGGCGTCGGCGTGCTGTTCCTGCCGCACGATACCGCGTGGCGTCAGGAGATCATGGATACCTACGCGGCGGTCGCCGCGCAGGAAGGCATGGCCATTCTCGGCTGGCGCGACGTGCCGACCGACAATTCCACGCTGGGCGAGTCGGTGAAGCCGACCGAGCCGGTGCACAAACAGGTCTTCATCGCGCGCAGCCCGAAGGTCACGAGCGAAGATGAGTTCGAGCGCCGGCTCTACATCATGCGCAAGACCATCTCCGGCATCATGTATGGCCGGCGGCCGCGCAACACCTCGAACTATTACCCGGTGTCGATCTCCTGCCGCACCGTGATCTACAAGGGCATGTTCCTCGCCGACCAGCTCGGCGCCTACTATCCCGATCTGCACGATCCGGATTTCGACAGCGCGCTGGCGCTCGTGCACCAGCGGTTTTCGACCAACACATTCCCGACCTGGTCGCTGGCGCATCCCTACCGCATGGTCGCGCATAACGGCGAGATCAACACGCTGCGCGGCAACAACAACTGGATGGCGGCGCGGCAGGCCTCGGTGTCGTCGCCGAAATTCGGCGATGACATCACCAGGCTGTGGCCGATCTCCTACGAGGGACAGTCCGACACCGCGTGTTTCGACAATGCGGTCGAATTCCTCACCATGGGCGGCTACTCGCTCGCCCATGCGATGATGATGATGATTCCGGAAGCCTGGGCGGGCAATCCGCTCATGGACGAGGAGCGCCGCGCTTTCTACGAATACAACGCCGCGCTGATGGAGCCGTGGGACGGCCCCGCGGCCATCGCCTTCACCAACGGACGGCAGATCGGCGCCACGCTCGACCGCAATGGCTTGCGGCCGGCTCGCTACATCGTCACCCGCGACGACCGCATCATCATGGCGTCGGAAGTCGGCGTGCTGCCGGTGCCGGAAGAAGACATCGTCGTGAAGTGGCGCCTGCAGCCCGGCAAGATGCTGCTGGTCGATCTCGATGAAGGCCGGCTCATTCCCGACGAAGAACTCAAATCAACGCTGGCGAAGAGCCATCCTTATCGCGAATGGCTCGACCGCACCCAGACGGTGCTTGAAGACCTGCCGCCGGTCGCAGAGACGGCGCCGATCTCGAACCTGTCGCTGCTCGATCGCCAGCAGGCCTTCGGCTACACGCAGGAAGATCTCAAAATCCTGATGACGCCGATGGGGGCGACCGGCGAGGAAGCCATCGGCTCGATGGGCAACGATACGCCGATCTCGGCGCTGTCCGACCGGCCGAAGCTCCTGTTCACCTATTTCAAACAGAATTTCGCCCAGGTGACCAACCCGCCGATCGACCCGATCCGCGAAGAGCTGGTCATGAGCCTCGTTTCGATCATCGGGCCGCGGCCGAACCTGTTCGATCTCGAAGGCATGTCGCGCACCAAGCGCCTCGAGGTGCGCCAGCCGATCCTCACCAATGCGGACCTCGAAAAAATTCGCGCCATTTCCGACATGGGCGATCACTTCAAGTCGCGTACGCTCGACACCACATGGCCGACGGAAACGGGCGCCGCCGGCATGGAAGCGGCCATCGACGCGCTGTGCGGCGAGGCCGATGCCGCGGTGCGCGACGGCATCAACATCATCATCCTGTCGGATCGCCGCGCCGGCGCCGACCGCATTCAGATCCCGTCGCTGCTCGCCTGCGCGGCAGTGCATCATCATCTGATCCGCGAGGGGCTGCGTACCTCGGTCGGTCTCGTCGTCGAATCCGGCGAGCCGCGCGAAGTGCACCATTTCGCCTGCCTCGCCGGCTATGGCGCCGAAGCGATCAATCCGTATCTCGCCTTCGAGACGCTGGTCGCCATGAAGGGCGAGCTGCCGCAGAAGCTCGACGAGAAGGAAGTCGTCAAGCGCTACATCAAGTCGATCGACAAGGGACTGCTCAAGGTGATGTCGAAGATGGGCATCTCCACCTATCAGTCCTATTGCGGCGCGCAGATTTTCGACGCGGTCGGGCTCAAATCCGAATTCGTCGCCAAATATTTCACCGGCACCGCGACGCGGATCGAGGGCGTCGGGCCTCGCCGAGATCGCCGAAGAAGCCGTGCGCCGGCACCGCGACGCGTTCTCCGACGCGCCGGTCTATCGTTCAATGCTCGATGTCGGCGGCGAATATGCGTTCCGCGTGCGCGGCGAAGAGCACGTCTGGAATGCCGCGACGGTGTCGACGCTGCAACACGCGGTGCGCGGCAATTCGTACGAGAAATACCGGCAGTTCGCCGGCATCATCAACGAGCAGTCGGAGCACCTGTTCACCATCCGCGGCCTGTTCCGCATCAAGTCGGCGGAAGAGGACGCGCGCAAGCCGGTGCCGATCGAGGAAGTCGAACCGGCCAAGGATATCGTGCGGCGCTTCGCCACCGGCGCGATGTCGTTCGGCTCGATCTCGCGCGAGGCGCACACCACGCTCGCCATCGCCATGAACCGCATCGGCGGCAAATCGAATACCGGCGAAGGCGGCGAGGAAGCCGACCGCTTCAAGCCGCTGCCGAACGGCGATTCGATGCGCTCGGCGATCAAGCAGGTCGCCTCCGGCCGCTTCGGCGTCACCGCCGAGTATCTCGTCAACTCGGACATGATGCAGATCAAGATGGCGCAGGGCGCCAAGCCCGGCGAAGGCGGGCAGTTGCCGGGCCACAAGGTCGACAAGGTCATCGCCAAGGTGCGTCACTCGACGCCCGGCGTCGGGCTGATCTCGCCGCCGCCGCACCATGACATCTACTCGATCGAGGATCTGGCGCAGCTCATCTTCGATCTGAAAAACGTCAATCCGACGGGCGACGTTTCGGTGAAGCTCGTCTCCGAAGTCGGCGTCGGCACGGTCGCGGCCGGGGTGTCGAAGGCGCGCTCCGACCACGTCACCATCGCGGGCTACGAGGGCGGCACCGGCGCTTCGCCGCTGACCTCGATCAAGCACGCCGGTTCGCCGTGGGAGATCGGGCTTGCCGAGACCCACCAGACGCTGGTCGCCAACCGGCTGCGCGGCCGCATTGCCGTGCAGGTCGACGGCGGCATCCGCACCGGCCGCGATGTCGTGGTCGGCGCGCTCCTGGGCGCCGACGAGTTCGGTTTCGCCACCGCGCCGCTGATCGCCGCCGGCTGCATCATGATGCGCAAGTGCCATCTCAACACCTGCCCGGTCGGCGTCGCCACCCAGGACCCGGTGCTGCGCAAGCGCTTCAAGGGCCAGCCCGAGCACGTCATCAATTATTTCTTCTTCGTCGCCGAGGAAGTGCGCGAGCTGATGGCGGAGCTGGGCTATCGCAGCTTCAACGAAATGATCGGGCAGATGCAGATGCTCGATCGCGTCAAGCTGATCGCGCACGCCAAGGCGAGCGGGCTCGACTTCTCCAAGCTGTTCACCAAGCCGGACGTGCCGGCGAGCGTGAAGCTCTACAATTGCGAGGTGCAGGATCACAAGATCCACGACATCATCGACCGCAAGCTGATCGCGCAGTCGCAGGCGGCGCTCGAAAACGGCGCGCCGGTGCGCCTGAAGCTGCCGATCCGCAACACCGACCGCACCACCGGCGCGATGCTGTCGGGCGAAATCGCCAAGCGCTACGGCCATGACGGACTGCCGCACGACACCATCGTGACGCAGTTCACAGGCACCGCCGGCCAGAGTTTCGGCGCTTTCCTCGCCCGCGGCGTCAGCTTCGAACTCGATGGCGACGCCAACGACTATCTCGGCAAGGGCCTTTCGGGCGGCCGCATCGTGGTGCGCCCGCCGGCGCGCACCGGCATCGTGCCGGAACAGTCGATCATCGTCGGCAACACCGTGCTGTACGGCGCCATCGAGGGCGAGTGCTACATCCGCGGCGTCGCGGGCGAGCGATTCGCGGTGCGCAATTCAGGCGCCATCGCGGTGATCGAGGGCGCCGGCGACCATTGCTGCGAATACATGACGGGCGGCGTGGTGGTGGTGCTCGGCCAAACCGGCCGCAATTTCGCCGCCGGCATGTCGGGCGGCATCGCCTATGTGCTGGACGACGACGGCAGCTTCGCGTCGCGCTGCAATCTCGCGATGGTCGAGCTCGAGCCGATGCCGGGCGAAGAGGACATCAACGCGCGCGTCTTCCATCACGCCCGCGATCTTGAGGCGCACGGGCTGGTCGACATCATGTCCGATCTGAGCGCATTCGATGGACACCGTCTGCATCATCTGATCGTGCGGCATGCCCGCTATACCGGTTCCGCCGCGGCGTCCAAAATCCTCGATGAGTGGAAGACGTACTATCCGAAGTTCCGCAAAGTGATGCCGGTCGAATATCGCCGCGCTCTTAACGAAATGAAAGCCGCCGCCATAGCGGCAGAGTAAGCGCAGTGGGCAAGATCACCGGATTTCTGGAATACGAACGCGAGGACCGCGACTACGAGCCGGTCGCCGAGCGCGTGCGCCATTGGCGCGAGTTTGTGCTGCCGTTGCCTGAGAACGGACTACGTCACCCAGGCGGCGCGCTGCATGAATTGCGGCGTGCCCTACTGCATGGGCACCGGCGCGCTGACGCCGGGCACGCCGGGCTGTCCGGTCAACAACCAGATCCCCGACTGGAACGACCTCGTCTATCAGGGCGACTGGGACCAGGCCGCGCGCAATCTGCACTCGACCAACAATTTCCCCGAAGTCACCGGGCGGGTCTGCCCGGCGCCGTGCGAAGCCTCATGCACGCTCAACATCGATGAGAACCCGGTCACCATCAAATCGATCGAATGTGCGATCGCCGACCGCGCCATCGCCCAGGGTCTCAAACCCGAACCGGCGGCGGAAAAGACCGGCAAGAAAGTCGCCGTCGTCGGCTCTGGCCCCGCCGGTCTCGCCTGTGCGCAGCAGCTGGCGCGCGCCGGGCATGAGGTCCACGTCTACGAGAAATTCGCAAGGCGGGCGGCCTGCTGCGCTATGGCATTCCCGACTTCAAGATGGAAAAGCATCACATCGATCGCCGCGTCACGCAGATGCAGGCGGAAGGCGTGGTGTTTCACTACAACGCCCATGTCGGCGTCAACGTCGATGCCAAAAAGCTCGTCGACGAGCACGACGCCGTGGTGCTGACCGGCGGCGCCGAGAAAGGCCGCGACCTGCCGGTACCCGGCCGCGAGCTCAATGGCATTCATTACGCCATGGATTTCCTGCCGCAGCAGAACCGCCGGGTGTCGGGCGAGAGGGCTGATGGCAGCGCTCCCATCCTCGCCGAGGGCAAGCACGTCGTCGTCATCGGCGGCGGCGATACCGGCTCCGACTGCATCGGCACGTCCTTCCGCCAGGGCGCGCGCTCGGTGCTCAATTTCGAGATCATGCCGGAGCCGCCGCTACACGAGAACAAGGAAATGACCTGGCCGAACTGGCCGCTGAAGCTGCGCACCTCGTCGAGCCACGAGGAAGGCGCCGAGCGCGATTTCGCCGTCAACACCACGGCGTTTTCCGGCGAGAACGGCGCGGTGAAGAAGCTGCATTGCGTGCGCGTCGACGACAAGTTCAAGCCGGTGCCCGGCAGCGAATTCGAGATCGAGGCCGAACTGGTGCTGCTGGCGATGGGCTTCGTGCATCCGGTGCATGAAGGCATGCTGAAAAACCTCGCTCTCGAACTCGATCGCCGCGGCAACGTCGCGGCCTCGACCGACGACTACAAAACCTCGGTCGACAAGGTGTTTGCCGCCGGCGACATGCGCCGCGGCCAGTCGCTGGTGGTCTGGGCGATCCGCGAAGGCCGCCAGGCGGCGCACGCGGTCGACAAGTTTCTGATGGGCTCCACGCTGCTGCCGCGGTAACTCGGCCGACACCGCGAAACCGGCCGCTTCCGTCAGTCCGAAAAGCGACGGCCACTCTCACCACCTTGCACCGCTCGTTCCGGCGCGCCAAAAAGCTGCCATGAGACCGCTCCGCAATGGCCGCTATCTGCGTCTGGCCAAGGTGACGTCGGCGCGCTGGCAGCGCCGGACGATTTTTCTGCTCGGCGGCATCACGGTCGGCGCGGCGGCGGTCGCGCTCGCATTGCTCGCCGACCAGGCGCAGGCCCTCTTCGCGCTGCTGCTGGCCAAGGCCCATTACGCCTCGCTGGTGGTGACGCCGGCCGGATTCATGCTGTCGGTGTTCCTCACCAACCGCTATTTCCAGAATTCGCAAGGCAGCGGGATCCCGCAGGCGATCGCCGCGCGCAAGCTCGACGATCAAGCCGCCCGCGGCAGGCTGGTGTCGATCCGGATTGCCGTCGGCAAGATCCTTTTGACCCTGCTGGGCCTGTTGTGCGGCGCGTCGGTCGGCCGCGAAGGACCCACCGTGCAGGTCGGCGCCTCGATCATGTTCGCGATCGGGCGCGTGTCGCCGCGTCGCCAGCCCGGCTTGATCCTTGCGGGCGCGGCGGCCGGCATCGCCGCCGCGTTCAACACGCCGCTCGCCGGCATCGTGTTCGGCATCGAAGAGATGAGCCAGGCCTTCGAGGTTCGCACCAGCGGCCTGATCATCGCCGCCGTGGTCGCGGCAGGCCTGACCTCGCTCGCGCTGGTTGGCAACTACACCTATTTCGGTACCAACGCGTCGGTGCTGCGGTTCGGCTTCGATTGGCTTGCGGTGCCATTCTGCGGGGTTGCCGGCGGTTTGCTCGGCGGCGCCTTCAGCCGCATCGTCATTGTGGTGGCGCGCGGCTTTCCCACGGCGTGGGGACGCGCGATCAAGCGCCGGCCGCTGCTGTTTGCTCTCGCCTGCGGCATCGGCGTTGCGCTGTGCGGGCTGGCGTCCGGCGACACGGTGTTCGGCACCGGCTACGCGCAGGTGAAGGGAATGCTGGAAAGCGGCACGCCGCTGCCGTGGAATTTCGGAATTCTCAAATTTGCCGCCACGACGCTGTCGACGATCAGCGGCATTCCGGGCGGCATTTTCTCGCCCTCGCTCGCGGTCGGCGCCGGTCTCGGCGCCGACGTGGCGCATCTGTTTCCGGCGGCACCGCTCGGCGCCATCGTTCTCCTTGGCATGGTGTCTTACTTCGCCGGCGTCGTGCAGGCGCCGATCACCGCCTTCGTCATCGTCACCGAGATGACCGAGAACCACAACATGGTGCTGCCCCTGATGGTGGCCTCGCTGATCGCCTATGCGGCCTCGCGTCTGGTTTGTCCCGAGGGCATCTACCACGCGCTGTCGAAGAGTTTTCTGCAGCCGGAAATGGCGTTGTCTGAACGCACGTCGAGTCGGGATTAGTCCCTCAAACGATGCCTCAATGCGCGGCAGGCGCGGCTTGCGGCGCAGCGTTGGCGGCGGCATCGCCCTGCGGCCAGGCGAAATTGTCGGCGCGGTCCGGCGGCGCCGCGAGCGGATCGCCGTTGACGAGCGCGCTCTTGACCGTCGGATCTTCCGCGGCAGGCGGTGCGGTATTGCCGCCGGCGCCCAACAGGCTTCCCGCTTCGCCGCCGCTGATCATCTGGCCGGCACCGCCGGACGCGGTCAGCGGCAGCACCGGCCCAACGGTGGGACGCCCGGTACCGAGCTTCGCCGGCGCGGTGGCCTGCGGTGTCGACAGCGCCACCGGCGCGGTCGGATTTGCCATGATGCGGCTCAGGTCCTGATCGACCAGATGCGCGAGCTTGAGTGCGCCGAATTTGGTGAAATGAACGCCATCGCCAGTGCGCAGCCGGCGAGTTTGCCCTTCGAAGTCCGGACCCTGCACCGCGTAGCGCCCATCCTCGTCGACGAAGCCGTCCCAGATGTCCACATAGGTGATGCCAAGCTTGTCGGCTTCGGCGTGATATAGGTCGTCGAGATAGCTGATGTCGGCCGTGGCGCGCGGACCGCGGATCGCGGGCAGCCCGACCCAGAGCACCGGAACGCCCTTGCTCTTGAGCACCGTGATCATCTCGTCGATGCGCTTTTTGTAGGCTTGCGCCCACTGATCGCTGCGGAATTCGTAAGACACGCTCGGACCCGGATGCCGCGGATCGACGGGATGTTCGTCCGGCTTCTGCTCGGCACCGGCCGCAGCCTGCGGCGTCGATTTGCTGTCCGGTTTTCCATCCTGCTTGGCGTCTTGTTTGCCCTCCGGCTTCGCATCCGGCACAGGCTTCGGTGGCGCAACGCGCTCGCGAAGCGCGACGCGATCGTTCAGGCCCAGCATGACCACGATCGCGCTCGGCTTCTCGGCGGCGAGCGCATCCTTGATGGCTTGCGGCCACTGCAGGGCCTCGTTGCGCGGCTCATAGCGGACGAGTCCGGAATACTGGCGGATGCTGCGTGTCACGCCGATCTGCTGATTGTCGGCGTAGATTTCCTCAAGCCCGTAGGCGAGCCAATCGGCCATCGAGTCGCCGACGACGACCACCGTGCTGGACGGCTGCGTCTCGAGCTTGCGCGGCGGTGGCGCGCGGTAGGACTCCGCCGGCGGCGCGAAGCTGCGGGGCCGTCCGAAGAAAGGAAACGAGAACCCGCCCGAAGGCGGCCCGGGCCGGTACGGCTGATAGCCCCAGCCGCCGCCAAAAAACTGCGCCTGCGCGCCGACCGGCAGCGCCAAAGCGCCCGCCACAAGCGCGACCGCCACCTTCAGAAATCGCTTTCGCTGCACCATCGCCATCAGCCAGAGATGTGTCGAAAACCTTGAAAATCCAGCCTGCAAATCTACCGGAAACCGATCGGCCTGTCCGGCCGCCGAGTCCCGATCCACGACGCGCTCCTACCGTGAAATAATGTCAACGTGAAGGTCGCCGCATGCTTAAGCGCCCCTCCAGGTTCGCTTCCGGGATGCGGCGGAACGTGAAGACACAAGCCGCCGTCAGCGGGCCTCGCCGGTAAATTGCTGCTGTAGCGCCGACAGCCGCTCGAGCGCGGCCGCAGGCAGCGGGCCTTTCGCCACCGCCTGGAGCGCCTCGTCGAATTGCTCTGGTGTTGCGATACCGACGAGGATCGTCCCGATGCTCGGCTGGGACAGGGCGAAGCGCGTGGCCGCCTCCGTCAGGCTTGTGGCAAAGCCTTCGGTCACCAGCGGCTGGAGACGGCGGGCGCGCGCCACATCGGCGTCATAACTATTCGCGGAGCCGATCGGCGCCGGTGGCGGACTGGCGATCGGATGTCGCGCCGCCGAGCCGGACAGCGCGCCGCCGGCAAGCACGCGGATAGCGATGACACCCGTGCCTTCGGCCCTGGTGCGGTCCAACAGCCGCCCGTAGTCCTGCGCGGGATAATTCGCCGGCAGGCCTGATGCGGCCGACGGATTGAGCATGTTGTAGACCACCTGCGCGCTGTCGAATTTTCCGGAGCCGACGACCTGGTGCAGCGCCGCCGTGTCGCCGACCGCGGTGAGCCCGAGAAACCGGATCTTGCCTGCCTCGCGCAGGCGCTCGAAGGCCGGCACCACCTCGCCCAGCACCTGCTCGACGCTGAGCGCCGGCCCGCCGCCGCTCGCCGTGATCGAATTGTGCAGGTGGAAAATGTCGACGTGATCGAGTTGGAGCCGCGCCAGACTGGCATCGAGCGATTGCGCGATGGCCTCGCCGATCCGATGGGTCTCCGCCGCCGGCAGCCGGACCTTGGTGCCGACAAAGAACTCCGAACGCTTGAGGCTTTGCAGCGCGCTGCCGAGATTCTTTTCCGACTCGCCGTCGCCATACTGCACCGCTGTGTCGAAATAATTCACGCCGGCCTCGATCGCGCGGACGATGGCGCGCTCCCGGTCGCGCGGCCCGCCGCGCACCATCAGCCCGCCGACTGCGCCGCAGCCGAAACCCAGCGCCGACAGCCGCATGCCGCTTCGCCCGAACACCCGCATTTCCATCGCAATCCTCCCCTGGTCAGCGCACGCTCACGCTATTCCGCCGCCCCGTCAATGCGAGGAGGCCGCCTTGCATCGGCCGCAAGATTGAGACTAAGTGCGGCCCAACGAGGTTCTGTCACATGAGCGACACCCCTTTGATCCAGCGCCGCCGGCGCATCCAGTGGCTGAACGTGCTGACCGTGGTCAGCGCGGCGATCCTGATCAGCGCCGAAGTGTTCGGCGCCGCCTTCGCGGGCAGCTGGGCGATCGCGAGCCTCGCCGGACTAGGCGCGCTCGGCGCCCACATCCTCGATGGCCTCTTCATGCTGTGCGGTCTCGCCATCATGGTGCAGTTCGTGCGCGCCGCGCATCGCGTCGAGCCGTTCACCGCCGAGTGACTCGTCGCGCGCTGCGCTCACGCGCGGTGCAGAAGTCGGCTTGTTGACTCTTTTGTTAAGACCAAAACGCTTGCGACTCTGTCCGGAATGGATTATTTCGGACGTGCCCAATTTCGCACGTGCCTGTGGCCGTGTGTCGGTCGGTGGGCATCCGGACAAGAGGCCGGACAGCCGCCTAAGGAAGAGACTGCTACTTCCTTGCACCCGCGACCGGCAGCCGGAGGCGAAACCGGCATAGCCCGCTCTCAACGGGCGACGCGGCTTAAAGCAACGACGGAAGGGCTTTTTTGGTTACTGCCGGCGTGAATGCCGGGGACACCGAAAGGGCTTGTCCTTCTTTGCCAGCAGTGCGGAACGGGATCTCCCTCATCCGGACCAAGGCAGCAATCACGGCAACGTCAAGCGTTTCGCGATGGTGCGGAACGACGAACGTTGCAGGAGGTTCACCTCGGCGGTAGCGCCGCCGGCCGGATCAGGGAGTTGGGGTTGATGACCGCATCCGCGCGCATCCGAGAATTTCTGAAAAATCGTACGCAAGACGGACCATGCCTCGTGCTCGACCTCGCGGTCGTCCGCGAGAATTATCTGAGCTTCGCCAAGGCGCTGCCTGACAGCAAAGTCTTCTACGCCGTGAAGGCCAATCCGGCGCCGGAGATCTTGCAGCTGCTCGCCAGCCTGGGCTGCTGCTTCGACGTTGCCTCGCTGGCCGAGACGCACGCCGCACTGGCCGCCGGCGCCTCGCCCGATCGCATCTCCTACGGCAACACGATCAAGAAGGAGGCCGACATCGCGGCGGCGTTCGCGCTCGGTGTCACCCTCTTTGCCGTCGACTGCGAGGCCGAGGTGGAAAAGGTGGCCCGCGCCGCGCCGGGCAGCCGGGTCATCTGCCGTATCGTCTGCGACGGCTCCGGCGCCGAGTGGCCGCTGTCGCGCAAATTCGGCTGCGAGCCAGCCTATGCGGCCGACATCCTCGAGCATGCGCACAAGCTCGGACTCGTGCCGCACGGCGTGTCCTTTCACGTCGGCTCTCAGCAGCACAACGTGGAAGCCTGGAACCGGGCGCTCGCCTCCACCGCGGCCGTGTTCCGCGCCTGCGCCGAGCGTGGCATCACGCTGTCGATGGTCAATCTCGGCGGCGGCTTCCCGGCCCGCTACGTGCGCAAGACGCCGAAGCTTGAATCCTACGGCAAGGCGATCTTCCGCGCGCTGCGCAAGCATTTCGGCAACGATCTGCCGGAGACAATCGTGGAGCCCGGCCGCGGGCTCGTCGGCAACGCCGGCGTCATCGAGGCCGAGGTCGTGCTGATCGCCAAGCGCAATCCCGAGGACGAGGTGCGCTGGGTCTATCTCGATATCGGCAAATTCCACGGCCTCGCCGAGACCATCGACGAGTTGATCCGCTATCCGATCCGCACCACGCACGACCGCGACGAAACCGTGCCCTGCATCATCGCCGGCCCCACCTGCGACTTGGTCGACGTGATGTACGAGAAGACCACCTACCCGCTGCCGGTCACGCTCGCCATCGGCGACAAGGTGCTGATCGAGGCGGCGGGCGCCTACACGGCAACCTACTCCTCGGTCGGCTTCAACGGCTTTCCGCCGCTGCGGCAGTACGTGATTTAGGGCTTTGCCTTCTCTCAAGGCGCCGGAGCTGATTGTTATTTCGGCGGGATTTTGCCCGGGCTTCCGGATGGGGAAGTGGCTGGCCCTGCCGGGATGACATCCGGCGGATAGACCACAGCGTTGGCGGGCAACAGGACGGGTTCCTCCATGGAACTCTGGCGGCGAACCGTCGTTGTCATGCGCCAACGCGGAACCCAGCAAGCATGTCGGATCAACAACTCGCCGCAAAGCCGCCGGTTACGACGGTCACCACCCATGGCGGCGCGCGACTGCCAAGCGTGCACGTCGACAGCTACAACGTCGAACTGCGCGACGAAGACGGTGAGTATGTCGGGGACCACGCCAGCAAAGGTGCGTTTCGCGAGTTCCTGGAGGAATGGCGCAAGCCGTTGCGCGACATCGATCAAGACCCGTTCGGCGACGAAGCGAGTTCAGCCGTCGCCAAAAAGCGGCTCGACGAGGTGCTGCTCGGCGGCAATCGCGAAGCGGCCGGCATCGTTCAGAGCGCCATTGAGAGTTTCGCCCAGGAGCTGGCGCACGCGATGCGCCGCTTTCTCAAGCTCAAGGAATGGAAGGACGCCGAGCGGCTGGTGATCGGCGGCGGCTTCTCGGGCTGCCGGGTCGGCGAACTGGCGATCGGGCGCGCATCGGTGCTGCTCAAGGCCGAGAAGATAAAAGTCGACGTGGTGACGATCCGCAACGACCCCGACGAAGCCGGCCTGATCGGAGCGGCGCATCTGGCGCCGGCCTGGATGTTCAAGGCCCATGACGCCATCGTCGCCGTCGACATCGGCGGCACCAACATGCGCGCCGGCGTCATCGAGCTCAATCTCAAGCGCGCGCCGGATCTTGCCAAGGCCAAGGTCTGGAAATTCGAGCTGTGGCGGCACGGCGACGAGAAACTCAATCGCACCGACGCGGTCGAAGGGCTGATCGAAATGCTGGAGCGCCTGATCAAGCGCGCCGATAAGGCCGGCCTGCACCTCGCGCCGTTCATCGGCATCGGCTGCCCCGGAACGATTGACGCCGACGGCACTATCGAGCGCGGCGCGCAAAACTTGCCCGGCAACTGGGAGAGCAGCCGTTTCAACCTGCCGGCCGCCATCGTCAAGGCGATTCCGAAAATCGGCGAATTCGACACCGCGATCGTGATGCATAACGATGCCGTGGTGCAGGGTTTGAGCGAATTGCCGCACATGCAGGATGTCGAGCGTTGGGGCGTGTTCACCATCGGCACCGGGCTCGGCAACGCGGTCTTCACCAACCGCGCCTCGGAGTGACGGCGGCGACGGCCGCTAGGTCTCGACCCACTCGATGTGCGCCTTGATGGCCTTGCGGGCGTCATCGATCCAACCGTGCGGCCGGGCTTTCTCGATCATCGCCGAGAAATTCTGCTGCCATCCGGCGTCGTCCTCGACTCCAGGCCAGCGGCGCAGCGTGTCTTCAAAAATCCAGGCAGTGTCGGCATCGGGCAGTTCGGCCTTGCCGGCAAGCGCGCACCGCACGTCATCGAGGCGGCCGCGGTCGTCTTCGACGACAAGCTTGAAAGCGCGAAAATTGTCGCGGTCCTCGAATTGCAAACCATCGGCGGCAGACAGGTTTAAGAACATGGATGCTCCACAATTGCCTGGGACTCATGCCAGATCGATCACGCCCGCCTCGCCGTTCTCCGTGCCGAACGCGAGCAGCGTGCCGTCCGCGCTCCAGGCCAGAGCCGTGACCGGCGTCTCGCCGGGCCGCTTCGCCAGAATCTCGGCGCCGTCCTCGACGCGCACGATCAGCACCATGCCGTCGCCGTAGCCGGCGGCGATAATATCCTGCCGCGGATGGCACGCCACCACCTCGACCTTGTGCTCGGTCGGCGCCAGTACAGCGCGGCTGTTTGCCCATCGGCCCGTCCTTGGTGGCGAATGGCCAGAGGATGACCTGATTGGAGCCCGAGGTCGCCAGCCATTTGCCACCCGTGGTCCAGCCGACCGAGGTGACGCGCGCCGCATAACCCGACATGCGCATGTGCTGGCGATCGACAATCCGCCAGCCGTGCAGCATCGGTTCCTGCATGGTGGTGACCACGAAAGCGGCCGTCAGGGCTCACTGTCGCGCCGAGATGCGAGCCCTTCCATTCGAGCCGTTCCGGCGTCGCGCCGGCGGCGTTGGGAAACCACAAGGTCGCGCCATTGTAGTGCGCGATCGCGAGTCGGAAGCCTTTTGGCAGAAACGCCAGCCCGCCGACCGTCGACGGCGCTTCGAATTCGCGCAACTCCTTGGCTTGCGTGAACGCCATCTTGCCGGCCGACCAGGCCACCGCGCCGTCCGGGCCGAGCGCCACATGATCGATCCAGCGATGCTTGGCATCGGCCGCGAGCACGCGCGTCGAGCCCAAATCCGTCGTCACCACCTTGCCGTCATCGCCGCCTGTGACGATGCGGGCGCCGTCGCTCGCCGACGCGAGGATCACCCCGCCATGCACGTCCATGCGGCGCAGCTCGCCCTCGGGCTCGGCGAAGACGAGTGCTTCCTCGCCCAGCACGAACACCGCCGTGCGGCCAAGAACATGCGCGCCGACAATCGGGCCGCCCGCAGCGACCGCGCGCGTGCGTTCGACGACGGAGACGGTGTTGGTATCGGTGCGGGTGTCGGTCATGGGTCACTCAGCGCGCGTCATGGCCGGGCTTGTCCCGGCAATCCATCCGGCCGCAACGCCGCATGGATGCCCGGGACAAGCCCGGGCATGACGGAAATGGTTACGCGATGCAGCTCTCGAAGCCTTCGGCGATCTTCTTGCCCGGCAGGTTGCGGCCGATGAACACGGCGCGGCTGTTGCGCTTTTCGCCTTCCTTCCACGGCCGCTGGTGGTCGCCGTCGAGGATCATGTGGACGCCCTGGAAGACGAAACGCTCGTCGTCGTTCTTGAACGACAGGATGCCCTTGCAGCGCAGAATATTCGGACCTTCCTTCTGCACCAGGTCCTGCACCCACGGAAAGAACTTGTCCGGATCGAGCGGCTTGTCGGTATTGAGCGAAATCGATTGCATGTCCTCGTCGTGGTAGTGCTTGAGGCCGCCATGCGAATGCGCTTGCTTGTGGCCATGATCGTGATCGTGGTGATGATCGTGATCGTGGCCATGCTCATGGCCGTGCTCGTGACCATGATGATGGTCGTGATCATGATCATGATCGTGATCGTCGCCTTCGAGGAAGGCCGGCTCGATGTCGAGGATACGGTCGAGGTCGAAGGCGTTGCGGTCGAGCACTTCGCTCAGCGCAATCTGCGAGCGCTGCGTCTTGTGCAGCCTGGCGTACGGGTTGATGCCGCGGATACGCGCCTCCACCTCGCTCAGCTCATCGGGCGTGACCAGATCGGTCTTGTTCAGCAGGATGACGTCGGCGAAGGCGATCTGGTTCTTGGCCTCGGGCGCATCCTTGAGCCGGTCGTTGAGCCACTTGGCGTCCGCCACCGTGACGACGGCATCCAATTTGGTCCGCCGCCCGACATTCTCGTCGATGAAAAACGTCTGCGCCACCGGCGCCGGATCGGCGAGCCCCGTGGTCTCGACGATGATGGCGTCGAACTTGCCCTTCCGCCGCATCAGGCCGTCGAGGATGCGGACGAGATCGCCGCGCACGGTGCAGCAGATGCAGCCGTTGTTCATCTCGAACACTTCCTCGTCGGCGCCGACCACGAGGTCGTTGTCGATGCCGATCTCGCCAAACTCGTTGACGATGACCGCGTATTTCTTGCCGTGCGGCTCCGAGAGGATGCGGTTGAGCAGCGTGGTCTTGCCGGCGCCGAGGTAGCCGGTCAGCACGGTGACCGGGATTTTGTCAGTCATATCGTCCCTCCGTTGGCCTCCCCTATATAGGCATCCGGCCGCCCTTGCATCCCCGCCCTGGGTGCGGCGTTGGAACGAGGCCCATCGGCTTGATCGGGGCGCGGCTTCTTGTAGGTTTCAAGGCCAAAAACACGAACTCCGGGAGGGAACGATGCAGCAGCGAATGGCCTTCGCCGCGGCTATTGGCTTGACCCTTGGCGCCGCGGCGCTCGCGGCTCCGGCCGCCGCGCAGACCTACCCCGATCACGTCGTCCAGATTGTCGTGCCGGCCACACCGGGATCGAGCGCCGATATCCTGGGCCGCGTGCTGGCCGACGGCTTCGCGTCGCGGCTCGGCAAGCCGTTCATCGTGGTCAACAAGGGCGGCGCCAACGGCGTGCTCGGCACCGCCGATGTGGCCCGCGCCAAGCCGGACGGCTACACGCTGATGCACGGCGCCACCTATTCGATCACCGTGCAGCCGCTGACCGACAAGGACGCCGGCTACACGGCGAAATCCTTCACCCCGATCTGCCAGACCTTCAAGAACGATCAGGTCGTGGTGGTGCCGCCGAATTCGCCATTGAAGACCGTGCGCGATCTGGTCGAGGCGGCGAAGAAGAAGCCGGGCGCCGTCACGGTCGGCACGCCCGGCATCGCCACCATCCCGCACCTCGCCATGATCGCTTTCGCCGAACAGGCCAAGGTGTCGTTCAACGACATCCCGTTCAAAGGTCCGGCCGAGGAGTTGCAGAACGTGCGCTCCGGCCAGATCGAATTCGCCGCCGTGCCGCTGACCGCCGCGGCCGGCTCGGGTCTGCCGATGCCCGGCATTTTTGCCGAGAGCGCGCAATCCGTCGCTGCCCAACGTGCCGACCTTCAAGGAACAAGGCTATGACGTCGCGCCGCTGAGCTACGGCGGGCTGTTGGGTCCGGCCGGCATGCCGGCCGTCGTGGTCAAGACGCTCGAGGCCGCCTGCATCGACATCATCAAGAGCGACGCCGCGCAGCGCGTGGTCAAACACACCTTCCAGCCGGCGGATTATTTCGCCGACGCCGCGGGCTTCACCCACAATCTCGCCGTCGACGCCGCGGAGAAGAACAAGCTCGTCCCGTTGCTGCATCCGAATTGAGCTGCCGCCATGAAATTCGGCTATTTCACGCTGAGCGACAATCGCTACCCGGACAATCCGCGCTCGCCCGAGCAATTCCTGGTCGAGATCCGCGACCAGGCGGTGTTGGCCGAGAAGCTCGGGCTGCACTCGGCCTGGATCGGCGAACACCATTTCAACCGGCGCGGCTGCGTCTCGGTGCCGGCGATCGTTCTGGCCAATATCGCCGCCGCCACGACGCGCCTGCGACTCGGACCGGCCGTCGTCGTGCTGCCGATCCACCATCCGATCCATGTCGCGGAGGAATGGGCGACGCTTGACCAACTATCCGGCGGCCGCGTCGATTTCGCCGCGGGGCGCGGCTACGACAGCCACGAGTTCACGCCGTTCGGCGCCGATTTCCAGGCCTCCGCCGAACAGTTCGGCGAAGGCCTCGAACTGTTGATGCGCTGCTGGAGCGAAACCAAGCCGTTCGACTTCAAGGGCCGGTTCTACAATTTCACCGACGTCGAAGTTTTCCCGAAGCCGTTGCAGAAGGAGTTTCGGCCCTACATGGGCTCGTTCTCGCGCTTCTCGATGGAGTTGGCCGCGAAGTGGGACTGGAATCTGCTGCTGGCGCCGTTCGCCGCGACCATCCTATTCGGCAGCCTGCAAAACGCGGCGGCTGCTTACCGCGAAATTTGCGAGAAGGCGGAAAAGCCGGCGCGCAAGATCAAGTGCAGCTATTTCATCCACATCGGCGACGGCGAGGCCGAGCGCCAGCGCGCACGCGAACGCATGGTCGGCTACATCACCATGGCGGGATTGCGCAAGTCGATGAGCCATGGCGGCGCCGGCCCGCTGCCGCCGACCATGGAGTATTTCAAGAAGATCGGCGCGCGGCTCAACGAGGCCAAGGCATCCGACTTCGACGACAACTCGCTGCTCTACGGTTCGCCGCAGCAGATCATCGACACCTTGAAGCGGGTCGAGGCGATCGGCATCGACGAGGTCATTCTCTATTTCAATTTCGGCAACCGCCCCGACGCCTATGTGCGCGAGCAGATGCACCGCTTCATGGACGACATCGCGCCCGCCTTCGGCGGCGCCAGACCAGACAGCCGCCGCCGCCGAGTGACCTGCGCCGAGGCGCGTATCAGTCCCGGCCAGCCGGACGGCCGCGCAGCAGCAAGCCGCTCGCGGCGCCGCAGAAGGCGAGCACCGCCGCGCACAGCATCATGATCTCGATGCTGTGCCCGAGCGAACTGCGGATGATCCTGCCTGGCCGCATTGCCGGCGCCGCCCGTAACCGCGCTGGCGAATTGACCGCGCGCGGCATCGACGGCCTGCGTCAACGCCGCGGGCGCGGCGGCTTGCGCCAATTCGCGATCCAGCGATCGGTTGTAGAGGCCGAGTGAAGCGGCGCCGAAGATGGCGATCGCGAGCAGACTGGCGAGCGACGAGATGGCGTTATTGACACCGGACGCGACGCCGGTCTGGTCCTGCGGCACCGCATTGATCACGGTCGTGGTGAGCGGAGCGACCGCGATCGCCATGCCGAGACCGAGCACGCTCAGCGCCGTGAGAAAAGTCCAATAGGCGCCGTCATGCACGGCGAAAGACAGCAGACCAAATCCGATCGCCGCGAGACCAGGCCCGACGACCAGCGGCAGTCGCGCGCCGAACCGGTCGAGCAAACCGCCCGACCAGCGCGACAGCACGCTCATGATGACGGTGAACGGAAGAAACGCCGCGCCGGTGAGCAAGTGCCGAGTAGCCGTGGACCTGAATGAGCGCGAACGGCAGGAAAAAGAACGCCGCGGCGAGCGCGGCGTAGAGCAGAAACGTCAGCAGGTTGACGCTCGAAAACGTTCGCGACCGGAACAGATAAAGCGGCAGCATCGGCGCGCCGCTATGGGCTTCCTGCCACAGGAACGCCGCGCCAAAAATACTTCCACCGGCAAGCGACGCCAGTACCCTCGCATCGGCCCAGCCAAGGCTCGGCGCCACGATCAATCCAAAGCAGATGCCCACCAGTGCCACAAGCACGAGCAGCGCGCCCGGCCAATCCAGCGCGCCGGATCGCGGATTGACGCTTTCCGGAACATGCCGATACGCGATCCACAGCGCCGGCAGCGCCAGCAGCGGATTGATCAGGAAGATCCAGCGCCAACTGAAACCGTCGACGATCCAGCCGCCGAGGATCGGGCCGATCGCGGCGGAGATCGCGGAAAACCCGGCCCATGTGCCGATCGCCTTGCCGCGTTCCGCCTCGTCGAACGACGCGCCGATAAGCGCCAGCGAACACGGAATGAGCAGCGCCGCGCCCACGCCCTGAATGGCGCGCGCCGAGATAAGAACTGTCACGTCGGGAGCAATACCGCAGACGAGTGAAGCCGCCGCGAAAATGCTGACGCCGATGATGAACATTCTGCGGCGGCCATAACGGTCGGCGGCTGCACCGCCGATCAGCAGCAGCGCCGCGAGACACAGCGTGTAGGCATTGATCAGCCACTGAATGACGGCGACCGAAGCGGACAGATTCTTTTCGATCGCCGGCAGCGCGATGTTGACGACCGATTCATCCACGTAGGCGATTGCCGAAGCCAGGATGGTGCCGGCCAACACCCACGTCTTTGCGCTCGGACCGCAATTGCCGGCGATGGCCGTCGCCCGGATGGCGCCTTCCTCGCAAGGTGCGGGAGCGGTGGCGGTCAACGACTTGCTCCAGGACGTTTCGTGATGGCTGCCGAGGACGTGACAGCGGAGGACATGGCGTCCAACCGCTTGGATAATTGGCTCAGCTGCCACTTGTTCGCCAGCGCAGCGGCTTTGTCCCAACTCGGCTTTTGATCGCCGAATGCGCGGCAGCGGCGCTTTCGCATCCATCGTGGCGATGGAGCGATAAAGCCGGAGTTCCTTGGCCTCGGTCTTGAAGCGTCCCGCCGCGAGGATTGCTTTGAGGGAACCATACCGCTTCAGCAAATCGGCGGCGCCCGACGCACCAACGCCGCGCGCGCCCGGAATCTTGTCGGACGGATCGCCGCGCAGCGCGATGAAATCCGGCACCTGCTTTGGCTCGACGCCGTAGCGGGCCGACTTCGGCGGGGCCGATGCGCGCCATCTCGCCGGCGCGCACCGGATAAAGAATCGTGCAGCGCTCCGAGGCGAGCTGAAACGTGTCGCGGTCTCCGCTCGCCACCAGCACCGTGCCGCCGCGTTTCTGCTCCCGCGAAGCGGCGGCGGCGAGAAAATCATCCGCTTCGTAGCCGGCGCCCTTGGCATTGGCGAAACCGCAAGCCGCCACAAAGGTCGGGAATGACGCCGAGCTGTTCAACCAGCTCGTCGTCGAACTCACGGCCGCTTTGATATTCCTCGAGCGCGTCGTGGCGATAGGTCGGCGCTTCCAGCGTATCCCACGCGACCAGCACCGCGCGCGGCTGCTCGGCCTGATAGAGCCGCAGCAGCATGTTGGCGAAGCCGAGGATCGCGCCCGCAGGCCGGTTGCGATCGCGCCGGATCGTCTTCGGCAACGCGTGGTAGGAGCGGTGCGCGAAGGAATCGCCGTCGATCACCAGCAACGGCCTGCGCACCGATGACGCAACCGCAGCCGGCGTTTCCTTCGTGCGCCCTGCCCGCTTCGGCGAAGAACTCACGCGGCTCTTAGGGCGTGCGGCGGCCACGTCGCGCAGTTCGATCCATGTAGGCGCATGGTCGCTGGCATTCGGCTTGCCGCGCACATCACGATCGACACCGGCCGCGACCAAGCGCTTGGCAACATCGGCGCTCAGCAAAAGGTGATCGAGGCGCAGGCCCGGCATCGCGCGGCCATCGTTTTCGCAGATAGGACCAGTAGGTGTAGACGCGCTCCTCTCGATGCAGCGCGCGGATCGCGTCGGTCCAGCCTTGCTTGAGGAGCCGCGCAAACGCGGCGCGGCTCTTGGGCTGCACCAGCGCGTCGTTGTCGTAGGAATGCGTGTCGTAGATGTCGAACGGCGTCGGCACGACATTGTAGTCGCCGACCAGCACCACCGGCACTCCGGCCTTGAGCAGGGAGCGAGCGTGGCGGTTAAGCCGTTCGAGCCACGCCAGCTTGTAGTCGAATTTCGGGCCGGGCTGCGGATTGCCGTTCGGCGCATAGAGGCAGCCGATGATGACGCCGTTCACCGCGGCCTCGATGTAGCGGCTTTGTGTATCCGCCGCATCGCCCGGCAATGCGTTGCGCGTCGGTACCGGCGTCATGCCGCGCGCCAGGATGGCGACGCCGTTCCAGGTCTTCTGTCCGCGCCAGACCGCCTCATAGCCGGCGCGCCGCAAGGCATCGGCCGGGAAATCCGCGTCGGTTGATTTCAGTTCCTGCAAACACACCACATCGGGCCGCGCCGCGCGCAGCCAGGCGAGCAGGTTCGCCATGCGATTGTTGACGTTGTTGATATTGAACGTCGCGATCTTCATCGCCACAGGGTGGGAGCCCGCGTTTCAAGAGGCAAGGGGGAAGCCGGCCCTGTCGTAGGGTGGGCATCACGCGGCACGACCGGTCCGCGTGGGCAAAATCGTGCAACGTGATGCCCACGCGGCCAGATTTGTCACACGATTTTTCCCACACTACGGAGCACATTCCGTAGCCTGGGTTGAGCGAAGCTAAACCCGGGGACGGCGTTGGCGGGTCGTTTCCAATTCCGGATTTCGCTTCGCTCAATCCCGGTTACTTGCTTACCCCAAAAATCCTCGCAGCTTTTGAGACACGTTGCGCGTCGCCGCTCGGTCGAGCCGCCCTAAGCGGCGATCGATACGGTTGGGGTCGATGCACGCGATCTTTGCCGGCCGCACGACGGACGGCGCCGGCAAACCCGCGCGGGCCAAGTCCGTGATCCTTCGCCGTAGTTAATTTAGTTGTCCTTTTTTCTTTGACAACGTCATCGAATATGATACTATGATTCTCACCTCGCTCACTGTTCGTGAGGGGCCTTTCGGCCGAGGGTACTCCCCGAGAGGGAGCGAGGGCGGTCCTGCGGGCGGAGCCATACACTCTGCGCGCAGGCGGTTCGGAAACTCGCCCGGCTGGCCACGACGCCAGTCTGCCAGGAGCTGGCTGCCCGGGTAGCGCATGTCGTCGCTACCATGAAGCGCGGGACCGGACTGAGCCAGGATAAAATCTGGCGAGAACCGCGGTAGGGCGCCGAAAGGCGAGCGCGTTTCCCAAAAGGAACGCGCGCCGCGAACAACGCTTCAGACAGGCCAGTTCTGCCTGCTGGCGGGACACGCGGTATCTACCCCCCGCGTCTTTCGGCGCTCCGCCTCCCTTATGTGAGGCGACCGTTCGTTGGTTCGTGCACATCGTTGGCAGGATTCGGGCGCGGGAGAGGCGCGCCACGAGAGGGCTCGTCATTGCGAGCGAAGCGAAGCATCCAGGGCGGCTCGCGAGAGCGGCGAGGCCGTTCCGGATTGCTTCTCGCTCCGCTCCTCGCAATGACGGGGATTGCCGCTGTAATGTTATAATATTACATCTCGCCGGGGGCGACGCTAAGGCTTTGGCATGAAATTACTTATAGGGCTGGCGACAGCTCTGACCATCGCATTCACCCCTGCCCTGCCGGCCCAGGCCGCGGACAAGATCGCCGTGGTGGCGGCGGAGAATTTCTATGGCGGCGTCGCGCAACAGATCGGCGGCGACCGCGTCGCCGTCGTCAGCATTCTGAACAATCCCGACCAGGACCCGCATCTGTTCGAAACCACACCCGCGGTCGTCCGCCAGATCGCCGGCGCGCAGGTCGTCGTGCTCAACGGCGCCGGCTACGATTTGTGGATGGAAAAGCTCATTCGCGTGTCGCCGAAGCCGGGCCGCGCCGTGATCGTCGCCTCCGATCTGATGCACACGAAGCGCCGGCGACAATCCGCACCTCTGGTACGATCCGCAGACCATGCCGGCCGTGGCGAACGCGATCGCCGGCGCATTGAGCGCGGCCGATCCGGCCCACAAGGACGACTACGCGGCGCGGCTCAAAACCTTTCTCGCGTCGCTGACTCCGCTGAAAGACAAGATCGCCGCGATCCGCGCCAAATACGCGGGCACGCCGGTGACGGCGACGGAGCCGGTGTTCGGCCTCATGGCGGCGGCGCTCGGCCTGAAAATGCACAATGCGCGTTTCCAGATCGCCGTGATGAACGGCACCGAGCCCGGCGCGCGCGATTTCGCGGAATTCGAGAGCGAACTGAAAAGCCAGACGGTCCGCGTGCTGTTCTACAACACGCAGGCACGCAGCAATCTGGTGACACACCTGGTCGATCTGGCGCACGCTTCGCACGTCGCGGTGGTCGGCGTGACGGAAACCGCCCCGCCGGGCGAAACCTACCTCGCGTGGATGCTGAGCGAGCTTGATGCCACGTCGAAAGCGCTGGGCGGGCCGACCTCATGACCGCCGCCGGCGTGAATTCAGACGCGAACGTCATCGAACTCGACCGCGTGACGCTCGCGGTCGGCGGGCGCGACATTCTCGCCGATGTCAGCCTCGGCATCCGGCGCGGCGAATTCATCGGCGTGCTCGGTCCGAACGGCGCCGGCAAGACCACGCTGATGCGCGCCATCCTCGGCCTGATGGCGCCGCGCGCGGGCGCGATCCGCGTGTTCGGCCGCGCGCCGCGGCGCGGCGATCCGGCTATCGGCTATCTGCCGCAAGTCCGCACCGTGCTGCCGGATCTGCGCATGCGCGGCCGCGACTTCATCGCCAGTTCGGTGCGCGGCGAACGCTGGGGCGTGCCGTCGCTGTCGCGCGCCGACCAGACCGCGATCGAGAAAACCCTCGACGCCGTCGGCGCCCGCGATCTCGCCGAGCGGCCGCTGGCGGAAATGTCGGGCGGCGAGCGGCAGCGGCTGCTGCTGGCGCAGGCTTTGCTCGGCGAGCCGCAGTTGTTGCTGCTCGATGAGCCGCTGATCAGCCTCGATCATCGCTATCAGGAAGCGGTCGTCGATCTGGTCCGTAGCTTTGCCCGCGAACGCAACATCACGGTGCTGTTCTCGGCGCACGAACTCAATCAGCTCATCGGCGCGCTCGACCGCGTGCTGTATCTCGGCAGCGGCCACGCCGCACTCGGCACGGTGCCCGAAGTCGTCACCGCACCGGTGCTGTCCAGGCTCTACGGCGCGCCCATCAATGTCGTGCATGCCGACGGCAACATCTTCGTGCTGTCGCATGGCCGTGACGTCGAACGCTCCGATCATCTGCACGATCACGGCCACGATCACGCCCATGATCACGCGCATGATCATGGCCATCATCACGGCCACAGCCATGCTTGAATACGATTTCATGCGCAACGCATTCGCCGCCGCGGGCGTCGCGGCCGTGGTCTCGGGCGTGGTCGGCTATTTTCTGGTGCTGCGCGGCCAGACCTTTGCGGGACACGCGCTCGGCCATATCGGATTTGCCGGCGCCACCGGCGCGGTGCTGATCGGTCTCGCGCCGCTCTGGGGACTGCTGGGCTTTACCATTGCGGCCGGCATCGGCATGGGACTGATGGGCGAGCGACTGTCCGGCCGCGACGTCGCCATCGGCGTGGTGCTGGCGCTGGCGCTCGGCTTCGGGCTGCTGTTCCTGCACTACTACACGGCGTTCGCCGCCCAGGCGACGGCGCTGTTGTTCGGCGATGTACTTGCGGTCGACCGCCGCATGATCGCGACGCTGGCGGCGCTTGGCGTTGTGACGCTCATCGCGCTCGCCGCGATCATGCGGCCGCTGATCTTCTCGAGCCTGCAGCCGGAACTGGCCGAAGCCAAAGGCGTGCCGGTGCGCTTCCTCTCCGTCGCCTTCCTGGCGATCGTGGCGCTCGCGGTTTCCGAAAGCGCGCAGATCGTCGGCGTGCTGCTGGTCTTCGCCCTGATGGTCGGGCCGCCGGCGACCGCGCAGCGCCTGGCGAGCGGGCTGTGGAGCGGCATCGCGCTATCGGCCGCCATCGCGCTGGCCGAGGCATGGCTCGGCGTCACGGTCGCCTATTACACCGACTGGCCGGTCAGTTTCTGCATCTCGCTCCTCAGCGCGCTTGGCTACTTTCTCGCCCGATTGCCAAGGCTCGGCGCGCCCGGGCATGGTCGCGCCCTGACAGGGAACCAGATGACCGAACAGCCCGCCGAAAAACCGCGCGCCATCTGCGTCGGCGAAGCCTTGATCGAATTAAAGCGCGGCGCCGACGGCCGCTTCGCGCTGTCGTGCGGCGGCGACGCCTTCAATACCGCGATCTATCTGGCGCGCGCCGGAATCGGCGTCGGCTTCGCCACGGCGCTCGGCGACGATCCGTATTCGGAAAGCATGATGGCGCTCGCCGCCGCCGAGGGCATTTCCTCAAACCTGATGTTCCGCGTTCCCAACGCGTTGCCCGCGCTTTGCCTGGTCGAGAACGGACCAGCCGGCGAACGCCGCGCGCGTTATTGGCGCGAGGGCGCGCCGGTGCGTCAGCTGTTCGAGCTGCCCGACTGGATGCGGCTTGCGGAAGCGCTGACCATCGGCAAAGCTCGTCTATTTTTCCGGCATCACGCTGTCGCTGTTTTCCAACATCGGTCTTGGCCGCTTTCTCGCCGTGCTCGAGGAGGCGCGCCGGCAGGGCGCCAAGGTGGCGTTCGACGGCAATTTCCGGCCGCACGGCTGGAGCGGCGACCTGCCGCGCACGCGCATGGTGTTCATCGAAACGCTCAAGCGCGTCGACATTGCGCTGCCGACATTCGATGACGAAGCGGTGCTGTGGGGCGATCCGAGTCCCGAGGCGACGGTGGCGCGACTGCAGGCGTTCGGCATCGGCGAGATCGTGGTGAAGAACGGGCCCAACAGCGCGCTGGTAGCGACCGGCAGCGCGCAGGAATTCGTGCCGGTGCCCGAAGTCTTCATCCCGGTCGACACCACCGCAGCCGGCGACGGTTTCAACGCCGGCTATCTGGCCGCGCGGCTTACCGGCGACACGCCGGCGCAGTCAGCCGGTGCGGCGCATCGTCTCGCCGGCAATGTCATCCGCCATCCGGGCGCGCTGGTGCCGCGCGCCGAAATCGCGATGCATTAGCAAGACTCCGATTGCGTTCGCCCCCGCGAAAGCTGCGACCCAGAGAGTTATCGCGGCGTTTGTTCGGTCGATCTGGATTCCCGCTTGCGCGGGAATGAGCGAGGTAAGCGTTCGTCGTCGCTGTTCTTCATTTTGTCATCTATGCGCCGCGGTCTGATCTCAGTTCCGCGCAAGTATCTTGCTTAGAGTCGTTAAAGAGAACAGTCTAGCCGCGCGCTGATCTCGCCGAACTAATGACGCGAGCGCGCACAACGGGAGGAGGATGCTCATGAAGAAGCATGATGAAGGCCGTCGTGCATTCCTTGTCGGCACGGCAGCGGGAGCAGCCGCGACTGTCGCGCTGGTTCCGGACGCGCTCGCCAAATCCGGTCAACAGGTCGCCGCGGCGGATACGCCAGCCGGCGGCATGTCGGGCATGGCGATGGAAGGCGCCGCCGCGATGGCGCCGATGTCCGACGCGCATGGCGCATTTTTCAACGACGAAGACAGCCGCACCATCAAGGCATTCACCGAACGGCTGATGCCGGGCGCGCCGGACAAGCCGGGCGCGACCGATGCCGACGTGCTCAATTACATCGATCTGGCGCTGTCAGGCGCCTACAAGGACCAGCAGGAATTCTACCGGCACGGCCTGACCCAGCTCCATGCGCATTGCATGGCGGCCTACAGCAAGCCGTTCCGCGGTCTGACGGCCGCGCAGCAGGACGAAGTGATCGGCGCGCTCGAACACGGCAAGGCGACTGAATTCAGTTGGCCGGCCGCACCGGCGTTCTTCAACGTCGTACGCATGCACACGATGGAAGGCATGTTCGCCGACCCGGTCTATGGCGGCAACAAGGACTTTGCCGGCTGGCGGCTGGTCGGCTTTCCGGGCGCGCAGATGCAGTTCACCGAGCAGGACATGCAAAGCAAGGAGGCGTTTACGCGCGAGCCCATTGTGGGCCTGCAGTCGCGGCTCAAGCAGAAGAAAGGCTGAGCCATGGCCACGCAAAAAACCGATGTGGTGATCGTCGGCACCGGCGCGGCGGGCGGAATTATCGCTGCCGAACTGTGCAAAGCCGGCATGAAGGTGATCGGGCTCGAGCGCGGTCCGCAGCTCAAGACCGCCGATTTCGATCCGCATGACGAGCTGCGCTATTTCCAGCGCCAGGATCTGCGCCCCGATCCGATAACGACGCCGGTGACGTGGCGGCCGAACGCCAATGCCACCGCGCATCCGATCCCGTCGCAGAACAACGGCAACCAGGCCGGCGGCGGCACGGTGCATTACGGCGCGCTGTCATGGCGTTTCCACGAGGACGATTTCCGCGTCCGCAGCAAGACGATCGCGCGCTATGGTGAAGCGGCCATCCCGAAGGACTCGTCGCTGACCGACTGGCCGGTGAGCTACGCCGAGCTTGAGCCGTTCTACGACAAGGCCGAGTACGAGCTTGGCGTGTCGGGCAAGGCCGGCAACATCCAGGGCAAGAAGATCGACGGCGGCAACGTCTTCGAGGGACCGCGCAAGCGCGAGTATCCATTGAAGCCGCTGATTCTCGATCAGTCGTCGCTGCTATTCGAGGATGGCGCCAAGAAGCTCGGCCTGCATCCGTTCCAGTCGCCGCACGCGATCCTGTCGGAGCCGTATCACGACCGGCCGGGCTGCACCTATTGCGGCTTCTGCCAGGCGTTCGGCTGCCACGTCGGCGCCAAGTCGTCGATCCTGGTGACCAAGCTGCCGGAGGCCGAGGCGAGCGGCAATTTCAAGATCATCACGGGGGCGATGTGCTACCGGGTCAACAGCGACAATTCCGGCAAGGTCACCGGCGTGTCGTATTACGGTCCGGACCGCTCCGACAACACGATTGAAGCCGACCTCGTGATCGTCGCGCCGTTCATCTACGACAACACGCGGCTGATGCTGTTGTCGAAGACGGCGAAATACCCGAACGGCCTTGCCAATTCGAGCGGTCATCTCGGCAAGCACATCATGGCGCACATGATGGTCGGCGTGTTCGTCACCTACGACGACCGCTACGTCAACAACTTCATGGGCCCGAGCGCCCAGAAGCATTCTGTCGACGACTTCAACGCCGACAATTTCGATCACACGGGCCTGGGTTTCATCCGCGGCTCCCAGATCTCGATCGGAACGCCGACGCTCGAAGGTGGCCCGATCAGCGCCAGTCTGATGCCGCCGCCGCCCGGCGTGCCGCGCTGGGGCGCGGCGTATCGCGACTTCATTTCGCGATACTATGCGCGTCACGGCGCGATGGTGGGGCAGACCGAGAATCTGCCTTACGCCGACCAGATGATCGATCTCGACCCGCATGTCCGCGACAAGTGGGGCTTGCCGGCGCCGCGCATGACCTACGACTGGCGGCGGCCGAACGAGATGGCGCGCGTCAAATTCATCCAGGCGAAGATGGAAGAGATCGGCCGCGCGATGGGAGCGCCGCATGTCTGGCACGGCGAATTCGGGCCGGGCGCGCCGGGCGCGCACCACGAAGGCGGCACGCGCATGGGCAGCGATCCGAAGGACTCGGTCGTCAACAAATACGGCCAGACATGGGATCATCCCAATCTGTTCCTGGTCGGCAGTTCGACTTTCCCGACCATGGGCACCGGCTTCAATCCGACGCTGACCATCCAGGCGCTCGCCTACATGACGGCGGATGCGATCGTGAATCGCTACCGCCAGCATCCGGGTCCATTGATCTGACGAACGTCCACAGCAACAAACAAGCGCAGCCGCCGCGAGTGCGGCTGCGCCTCGATCGAACAAAAATAGAGCGTCTCTGAGGGAGATCATCAGTCATGGCAACGCAAAAGACCGATGTGGTGATCGTTGGTGTCGGGGCCGCGGGCGGTATCCTCGCTGCTGAGCTCGGCAAGGCCGGCATCAAGGTCATCGGGCTTGAGCGGGGGCCGCGCCTGACCACGGCGGATTTCGAACCGCACGACGAACTGCGCTATTTCCAGCGCCAGGATTTGCGGCCGGACCCGAAGCGGATGCCGGTGACGTGGCGGCCCAATACCAACGCCACCGCGCACCCGATCCCGTCGCAGAACAACGGCAACGAGGCCGGCGGCGGCACGGTGCATTACGGCGCGCTGTCATGGCGTTTCCACGAGGACGATTTTCGCGTGCGCTCGGCGACCATCGAGCGCTACGGCAAAGCCGCGATTCCGGCGGATTCGTCGGTGATCGACTGGCCGCTGTCCTATGCGGACCTTGAGCCGTATTACGAGCGTGCCGAATACGAACTCGGCGTCTCAGGCAAGGCCGGCAATCTCGACGGCAAGAAGATCGATGGCGGCAACGTGTTCGAGGCGCCGCGCAAGCGCGAGTATCCGCTGAAGCCGCTGCTGCTCGACCAGGTCGGCGTCAATTTCAATGCCGCTTCCCAAAAGCTCGGCCTGCACGCTTTCTCGTCGCCGCACGCGATCCTCTCAGAGCCCTACAAGGATCGGCCCGGCTGCACCTATTGCGGCTTCTGCCAGTCATTCGGCTGCCATGTCGGCGCCAAGTCCTCGATCCTGGTGACCAAGCTGCCGGAAGCCGACGCCACCGGCAATTTCAAGCTGATCACCGGCGCGCTGTGCTACCGCGTCAATTCGGACAACAGCGGCAAGGCGACCGGCGTGTCGTATTACGGCCCGGACCGCTCCGACAACACGATCGAAGCCGACATCGTCATCCTGGCGCCGTTTATCTACGACAACGTGCGCCTGTTACTCCTGTCGAAGACGGCGAAATTTCCGGACGGGCTCGCCAATTCGAGCGGTCACCTCGGCAGGCACATCATGGCGCATATCGGCGCCCGCGCGTTCGCGGCGTTCGATGATCGCCACGTCAACGTCTATATGGGCCCGAGCGCGCAGAAGAACTCGGTCGACGATTACAACGGCGACAATTTCGATCACAAGGATCTGGGCTTCATCCGCGGCGCGCAGGTTTCAGCGGGCCCGGCTGGGCTGGAGGGCGGCCCGCTCGGCACCGCGATGAGCATGAATCCGCCGCCCGGCGTGCCGCGCTGGGGCGCTGCGTTCCGCGATTTCTATGCAAAATACTACACGCGCCACACCGCGCTGACCGGGCAGACCGAAAACCTGCCCTACCCCGACCAGATGATCGATCTCGATCCGCATGTACGCGATGCCTGGGGCGTGCCGGCGGCGCGCATGACCTACGACTGGCGGCGGCCGAACGAGCGGGCGCGCGTCGAATTCGTCCAGAAGAAGATGGTGGAGATCGGCCACGCCATGGATGCGACGCTGGTGTGGACCGCGCCGTTCGGTCCCGGTTCGCCGGGCGCCCACCATCAGGGCGGCGCGCGCATGGGCAGCAATCCGAAGGAGTTGGTGGTCAACAAATACAGCCAGAGCTGGGATATCCCGAACCTGTTCGTCATGGGCTCGTCGGCCCATCCGACCATGAGCGGCTTCAATCCGACGCTGACCATCCAGGCGCTCGCCTATATGACCGCCGATGCGATCGTGAACCGCTATCGCAAGAATCCGGGCTCGCTCCTCTAGGAGAGCGTGCCCGCGCATGCCTCATGTGATCGCCTGCGGATTGCGTCGCGGATGCAGGGCGCGATAATCAGCCCTGACCGGGACGACTCCATCGCGGCGAGCCCATGGCCAAGAAGATTCATCTCGCGTTCGACATTTCCTACACCCATCTCGACGGCCGCTGGCGCATGCCGGGCTCCTGGACCGGCCGCACCTATCCGGACATCGGCATCTACGAAGAGATTGCGCGCGTCGCCGAGCGCGGCTGCATCGATATGCTGTTCTTCGGCGACGGCACCGGCATCCCGGACACCTGGGCGGGCGCGCGCGACGAGGCGGTGCGCTGGGGCATAGGCTGGCCGCGGCACGACATGAGCCCGGTGATCACCTGCATGTCGCGGGTCACCCAGCATGTCGGCTTCGGGCTCACATACGCCTCGACGTTCATGCATCCGTTCTACGTAGCACGGCTGTTCAACTCGCTCGATCATGTCACGGGTGGCCGCATTGCGTTCAACGTCATCGCATCGAGCCGCAACGCCGACGCCGCCAATTACGGCTTCGACGAGTTGATGGAGCATGGCACACGCTATGACCGAATGGAGGAGTTCATCGACGTCTGCCGCAAGCTCTGGGATAGCGTCGAGCCGGATGCGTTTATTTGGGACCGCGAGTCTGGCGTTGTGGCCGCTCCCGACAAGGTGCGAGCGATCAATCACGCGGGCAAATTCTTCAAGGTCCGAGGTCCGCTCAACTGCATTCCGTCGCCGCAGCGCCACCCGGTCCTGATCCAGGCCGGCGCTTCGCCCCGCGGCATCAAGGCCTCGGCGTACATCGCCGACCACGTTTTCGCGCGGTGGCCGTCGAAGGAAGGCAAAGCGGCCCATCGCGCCACGCTCGACAAGGCATTGGTCGCCCAGGGCCGCGATCCCGAACAGGTCGGCGTGCTCTGGGGCGTAGGCCTCATCGTCGGCGAAACCGAAGCCGAGGCAAAGGCGCGCCGCGAGCAGCTTCTGACCATGATCCCGCCGGAGGCGGTGGGCCCTTATCTGTCGCACAACGCCGGCTATGATTTTTCGAACCTGCCGGAAAAATTCTCACCGGCGGAACTCAACGCCAGGATCGTCGCCAAGAACGCGTCGCCGGTCGGCTTTGTGTTCAAGCTCGCCAACATGGTCGGCGAGAAGGGCGAGATTTCGCGCCAGGATTTCTTCGAGTTCGGGCTGCGCACGGCCACCAATTACGATCGCACGTACGCGGGCACCGCTCCGCAGCTGGCCGACATGCTGGAGGAGGAGTTCGAGGCCGGCGGCAGCCGCGGCGGCTTCATGATCGTGCATCCGCAAGCGGTGCCGCGCGAGCTTCTCAACGTGGTCGATCTGCTGGTGCCCGAATTGCAGCGCCGCGGCCGCTTCCGCAAGACCTACGAAGGCAAGACGCTGAAGGAAAATCTTCTGGCATCGTAGGCTTGGCTGAATGCTGAGGCGTGTTGCTGCGGTAACGTTTGCTGCGCTTCGCTTCGCCTGTGCCGAAGGCGCGATCTAGGAAATAAGATAGATCGCTTACCCGATTTGCCATTGTGCCTTCGGTCGGTTCCGCTATGTGCAGAGCAGGCGATCAGGAGGACTTGCGATGGCTGCAAATGAATTGTTGCAGCGGCTCGGTATCGAACATCCGATCCTGCTGGCGCCGATGGCAGGCAGCGGCGGCACGCCGGAGCTTGCGGCCGCCGTGTCGAATGCCGGCGGACTCGGCGCATGGGGCGGTGCGTATTCCAAGCCCGAGGAGATTGCCGCGACCATCCGCCGGATGCGGCAGCTTACGGCCAAGCCGTTCAACATCAATCTGTTCGCCGGCGGCTATGGAGCCGACCTCGGCATCGATCCGCAGCCGATGCTCGCCATTGTCGCAGAGGCGCACGCCAAGCTGGGATTGGCGCCGCCTATTCTGCCGCCGATGCCGGCGAGCCCGTTCGATGCTCAACTCGAAGCCGTGCTTGAAGAGCGGCCGCGGGTTTTCAGCTTCACGTTCGGCGCGCCGTCGGACTCGCAGATCGCGGCGCTCAAACAGCGCGATGTCGTCGTGATCGGCACGGCGACGACCGTTCAAGAGGCACGACATCTGGAGCAAACGGGCGTCGATGCAATCGCCCTTCAGGGCGCCGAGGCTGGCGCACACCGCGGGACGTTCCTCGCGGCTTTCGAGCAATCGATGATCCCGATCGCCACGCTCGTGGCCGAATGCCGCGCTGCGGTGAGGATACCGTTAATCGCATCAGGCGGCTTGATGGACGGGCGCGATATTGCGGCGATGATGAAACTTGGCGCCGCCGCCGCGCAACTCGGCACCGCGTTCCTGCCCTGCCCCGAGTCGGGCGCGCCCGACGCCTACAAGCAAGCGCTTCTGCACGCGAAGAGCGACCGCACCGTCATCACCCGCGCGTTTTCCGGGCGGCCGGCGCGCGGGATCAAAAATGCCTTCATCACGATGGTCGAGAGCAAGAAAAGTTCGATCCTGCCGTTCCGTCAGCAGAACGACCTGACGCGCCCGATGCGCACTGCCGCGGGAGCGAAAGGCGTCGCCGACTACATTTCGCTGTGGGCCGGACGGGTGTGGCGCGGTCGCGCGCCATGCCGGCTGCGGATCTGGTGGCAACGCTCCTGCGCGAAATGTCAGCCGCGGAAGTCGTCCGGCCGTAGCTCGATGGGGGTGCCGTGTGGCGTGCGCTCGCACGCGCGCTCCCAGGCATCGCGCGTGCGCGTCAGCGTCCCGGCGTCGCTCAAGCCCTTTTCGGCGACGATGCGCTCCAGCGTGGCGAGCCAGTGATGGTAATACGTCTCGCCGGTGTCGGGATCGCCGGCGGCTTGCGCCTTTTTGATCTCGTCGCCCAGTGTCGCGGCCCATTCTTTCCACGTGAACAGGCCGCGCTCGTTGAGCGACAGCGCCAGCGCAAATGCCTGCGCTTCCCAAGGCTCTCGAAACACCGGGCCTTCGGCGTTGCGCGGGATGCTCCGCACTTCCTGTGTGGCGCGTTGCGTGGCCGTATCGGTCATGTCACGCCGGCTCCAGATACGGCTCGAAGGCCTCGATCGAGACCTTGAGCGAAGGATCGCTGGCCTCGCCCCACAATTGGCGGCCGTCGAACAACACGGTGTAGAGCCATTGTGGATTCTCGCCCTGACCGATGGCGACCGTGTCGGGATAGACGTGACAGCCGCGGATCGCCTCGACGACGCCGGTCTTGCCGCGCGCATAGCGCGGCAGCCGCGTGTGCGTCTGCGGATGGATGTTCTTGGTGCGCACCTTGTCGCCGGCCTTGAAGCGCGCCGGCCCCTGTGCGGGCCGGGCGAACGAGCCACGCGACAGCGCATTGGCAACATCGGCGGCCTTCATCGTCCACTTGAGCGTCTTGCCGGGCCGCACAGCGTGGCCAGACGCAATCTCATCGGCGTCCGCCAGACCTTTCTCGACCAGCAGATTCTCCAGCCGCAGCTCCCATTTTCTATAATAGGAGCTGCCGAGATACACTTCGGGCGGCAGGCGCTCGATGCCGGCACGCGTCTCGTCGATTGTCCAGATGCCGGTGTAACCAAGCGCGCGGTTGATCGCGTAGGTGCGTCCTTCCCAAGGCGCGTGAAACACGGGCTCGTTCGGCTCCGGCTCGACTTTGCCGAAGCCGTGCATGCCGCCCATGTCGTGAATGCCGTCCATCAGGCTGCCTCCGTCGGATTCTTCGCGACACCGGTGCCGATCATGCTGTCGCGGGTGACCAGCGCGGCGAGTTTTTCCTCGCTCCAGCCCTCCGTGCCGGCCGGCCTCATCGGCAGCACGATGAAGCGCGTCTCGGCGGTCGAATCCCAGACGCGGATTTCGGTACCCGCCGGCAGCGTGACGCCGAAATCGGCCAGCACGCCGCGCGGATCGTTGACCGCGCGCGACCGATAGGGCGCCGATTTGTACCAGACCGGCGGCAGCCCGAGCACTTCCCAAGGATAACAGGAACACAGCGTACACACGATCATGTTGTGACGTTGCGGGGTGTTCTCGACGGCAATCAGGTGGTCGCCGACGCGATTCAGGAGCCCGAACGACGCCACCGCCTTGCTGGCGTCCGCGAGCAGCGCCTGCCTGAAAGCCGGGTCGCTCCACGCCTTGGCGACGACACGCGCGCCCGTATGCGGTCCGACCTTGGTCTCATAGGCCTCGATGATCGCATCGAGCGCCGGTGGATCGATATAGCCTTTCTCGGTGAGTACGGTTTCGAGCGCGCGCACGCGCAGCTGCATTTCCGACAGCTCCGAGCCGTGATCGTGGTGGTCGTGGTCGTGGTCGTGGTCGTGAGTCATGGCAGTCGTCCCGGCATTTCCCAAATCCAGCGCACCGCCAGATCGCGGCGGCCCATAATGGTCATTATACTGCGCTGCGAGGGGACCTGTCACATGCGCCAAAGTGGTGAAATTCGGCCCGATCATGCGCAGCAGCATTGAAGGCTTTGCCCGGACAGTCGCCGGCGGCATCGATCGCGGCATCGCGGCGATCGGCCGCGCGGCGGCATGGTGCTGCCTTTATGTGGTGATCGCCGAGTTTGCCGTCGTCGTGATGCGCTACGCGCTCGGAATGGGCTCGATCAAACTCTCGGAATCCGTACTCTACGCCCATGCCGGGCTGTTCCTGCTCGCCGCGGCCTGGACGCTGCAAACCGACGGTCATGTGCGCGTCGACATTTTTTACGCACAGGCGAAGCCGCGGACGCGCGCGGCCGTCGACCTGCTCGGCGCTATTTTCTTTCTTCTGCCTTTTGCAGCCGTGCTCATGGCGCTCTCCCTTCCCTACGCGGAGCGCTCCTGGGCGATCCTGGAACACTCGAGCGAGACCAGTGGGTTGCCGTTCGTCTATCTGCTGAAGACCTTGATCCCGGTCTTTGCCTTGCTCATCGGTCTGCAAGGCGTCGCGCAGGCAATCCGGGCCGCACTGCTGCTTGGCGGAGCCGCACCGGTGCCTTCTTCCCCCAGCGGACGAGGCTGAGTTGGCTGCCAACGCAATCCTCGCTGTCGCGCTGGTGGCCGCAGTCTGCATGGTGCTGCTTGCCGGTTATCCAGTCGCACTGACGCTCGCCGGTGTATCGCTCATGTTTGCCGCCGGTGGCGCCGCCGCGGGTCTGTTTGATCCGACCCTCCTTGGCGCGCTGCCGGAGCGCGTCTTCGGCATCATGAATAACGACGTGCTGCTGGCGATCCCGCTGTTCATCTTCATGGGGGTGATGCTGGAGCGCTCGCGCATCGCCGAGGATTTGCTGGAAACGATGGGCCGCCTGTTCGGCAGGCTGCCCGGCGGGCTTGGCATCTCGGTTGTCGTCGTCGGCGTGCTGCTCGCCGCCGCCAAAGGCATTGTCGGCGCCACGGCGGTCACCATGGGGCTGATCGCGCTACCGGCAATGCTGCGGCATGGCTATGACAAGGCGCTCGCCGCCGGCACGATCGCAGCCACCGCGACGCTGGCGCAGATTTTCCCGCCGGCGACCGTGCTGGTGCTGCTCGGCGACCAGTTGAGCAACTCCTATCAGGCCGCCCAATTGGCACAGGGCAATTTCGCCCCGCAGACCGTCTCGGTTGCCGACCTGTTCGCCGGAGCGGTGTTTCCTGGCTTCGCGCTGGTCGCCCTCTACATGCTCTATCTGACTGGCGTCGCGATCTTCTCGCCGAAAAAATCGCCGCCCATTGCGCCCGATCCGCAGGCGCCGCACGGGCTGAAACTGGCGCGCCGCCTGGTATCCGCGCTGATTGCGCCGATTGCGCTGATCCTCGCCGTGCTCGGATCTGTCCTCGGCGGCATCGCGACGCCGACGGAAGCCGCTTCGGTCGGCGCGGTCGGCGCCATCCTGCTCGCTGCCTTGCGCACCGGCGCCGCCGGCCTGATGATCCCGGTCGTGGTGCGCACGGCACAGATCACCAGCATGATCTTTCTCATCCTGATCGGCGCGACACTGTTCAGCCTGGTATTCCGCGGCTTCGGCGGCGACGTATTGGTGGAGCGGGCGCTCACCGGCCTGCCGGGCGGCGTCGCCGGCGCGACGCTTGCGGTGATGCTGGCGCTGTTCCTGCTCGGCTTTGTGATGGACGCCTTCGAGATCATCTTTGTCGTGGTGCCGATCGTCGCGCCGGTGCTGTTGAAAATGCCCGGCGTCAATCCGGTGTGGCTCGGCGTGATGATGGCGGTGAACCTGCAGACTGCGTATATGCACCCGCCGCTCGGCCCGACATTGTTTTATCTGCGCGGCGTCGCGCCGCCCGAAGTCACCACGCGGCACATCTATCTCGGCATCATCCCATTCGTGCTGATCCAGCTCGGCATGCTGCTGGCGCTATGGTTCTTGCCCGGACTGGCGACGTGGCTGCCGCACAAACTTTACGGCTCGTAAGTTTTACAGATCTCCGAGCCCATATTCCGCCCAGCGCGCCTCGACGCGTGCGGCGTCGTCGGGATGCGGCTTCACGGTGGGCGGAAAACGCTCGTTATTCCATTGCGGCTGGCGCGCGTGTTTCCAGGAGCGGGTGGCGTCGATCAGCATGCGATTCCACAGTCCGGTGCCGAGTTGCGGCACGTTGCGGTCTTCCAGCGGCGTCGACGGATCGATCGGCGAGCCGAAGATGCCGGGGAAAACCACGATGCCGCCCTCGCCCGCATTGACGCGGTGCGCGAACGCCCATTCGACCTGCTCGTCGTCGGACGGATCGATGTCCTCTTCCACCACGGTGACGTGCTTGTAGCGGTACTGCGCGGCGCTGTTGCCCCACAGCGCCGCGGCGACCTGTTTGGGCTGGCCCTGGTAGTGCTTCTTGATCTGGACGCGCAGATTGACGCCGTTGGTGATCGGCGGCGCATACACATCGAGCACGCCCGGAATGCCGGCGCCGTTGAGGATATTCCAGGCGATGGCGGCGCGCTGCACCGACGACATCACGCTGTTCTCGCTGTACGAGCCGGGCAGCGTGCCTTCGAGCGAACCGCAAAGGACCGGGTCCTTGCGGTGCGTGATGCAGCTGATGTGCATGGTCGGGCGCGGCGTCGGCAGGTCGGAGACATAGCCGGTGAATTCGCCGAACGGACCTTCCAGCTCATAGGTCGACGGATCGTCGCTGATGGTGCCCTCGATGACGATCTCGGCGCTGGCCGGCACTTCAAGATCGACGGTCTCGCACCGAACCAATTGCGCCGGCTCGCCGCGATAGCCGCCCATCACGTCCCATTCGCAGACGCCCGCCGGCAGAGGCGAGCCCGAGAGAAATGACATGATCGGGTCCCAGCCGATCACGCAGGCCACCGGCATCGGCTTGCCGCGCGCGGCCCATTTGACGAAATGCGCGCCCCAATGCTGGCCGCCCTTGATGAGCAGAAACGGCGATGTGTTCTTCTTCTGGCCGATCATGCCGCGATACATGCCGACATTCATGACGCCGGTATCGGGATCGCGGGTGACGATCGAGGTAAAGGTGTGGATGTAGCGGCCGCCTTCGAGGTAATGCCATTTCGGCACGGGAAATTCGGTCAGATCGATCGCATCGCCGCGGACGATGACGTCCTTGACCGGACCTGTCGGCACAACGACCGGCGCAATCGTCTCGCGGTTCATTTTCATGACGTGCTGAACCAGCTCGCGGTTAGTGGCGTCGCGAGAAAAACCCAGCGCCAGCGCCAGCCGCGAGCGGGCGCCGAGCCCGCTGACGAACAGCTTGCTGGCGCGGCCGCTCTCGTAGCCCTTGATATTCTCGAACAGCAGCGCCGGGCCCTTCTTTTCGAGCATGCGTCGCGAAATGGCGCCAATCTCGCGGTCCCAGTTCACCTCGGCCTTGATCCGCCGCAGTTCACCCTGCTGCTCGAGGCTTGCCATCCATTGCCGCTGATCCAGGAAACCCATCGCCCACTCACTTTCCAATCTGCCCAACACGCTCCTCAAGCCCCGTCCGTCGGCTTGATCGCGGACTCTTAAATCCCGCAATTCTTGGCCGTCGGGCAATGGGTCACGCATGATCCGGCCGACGGGGACGCCCATGACCGCAGCAACGCTTTTCGATCTGGCCGGCAAGGTCGCGCTCGTCACCGGCGCGTCGAGCGGGCTTGGTGTGCGCTTTGCCGAGGTTCTGGCCGAAAATGGCGCCGCGGTCGTGCTAGTGGCCCGCCGCGCCGACCGGCTCGCCGCGCTCAAATCACGCATCGAACAGGCCGGCGGCCGGGCGACTCGCCGTCGAGGCCGACGTGCGCGACCGCGTGGCCATGGCGGGCGCGTTCGACGCCGCCGAAAAGGCGTTCGGCACCGTGACCATCCTGGTCAACAATGCGGGCGTCGCGCATGCCGGCCGGGCCGTCGACATGCCCGAAGAGGAATGGCGGCGCGTGCTCGCCACCAATCTCGATGCCGTGTTCTACTGGGCGCAGGAGGCGGCGCGGCGGATGCTGGCGGCCGGCAAAGCCGGCGCCATCGTCAACATCGCCTCGGTGCTTGGTCTCAATGTCGACAAGGGCGTGGTGGCCTACGCGACCGCAAAGGCCGGCGTGATCCAGATGACCAAGGCGCTCGCCCTTGAACTCGCCTTCAAGGGCATCCGCGTCAACGCCATCGCGCCGGGCTGGATCGTCACCGAACTCAACCGCGACTATCTCGAAAGCGAACGCGGCAAGGCGCTGACACGCCACATCCCGGTCGGACGATTCGGCGAGGAGCGCGATCTCGACGGGCCGCTGCTCCTCTTGGTGTCCGACGCCGGACGCTACGTCACCGGCGCCACCATCGTGGCCGACGGCGGCCAGTCGGTCGCATTGCGCGGCTGACGGTCAACCTTACAGCGGCCGGTGCATTCGGCCGAACAGCCAGCCGAGCCCGAGCGCGATGACGACGGCCGTATAAGGCTGGGTCTCGACGGTGTTGCGCAGCGCTTTTTCAAACGATCCGGCTGTCTTGCGCGCGGCCGTCGTGGCGGCGTCGGCCACCTGGTTGGCGCTGTCGCGGGCCTGATCGTAGAGGTCCTGCGCGGCGTCCGTAACCTCGCCGGCGGCGTTCGAGGCATTCTTCTTGGCGTCGCCAAAGGCGCGATTGAAGTCGGGATTCTGCGTTCGGTTCTCGGACATGACGGAGCTCCATTGGGGCAAATTCCGCAAATAACGCGCGGGCATAGGCAAAAGTTCATCGCACGGAACGATTGTTCCGTCGCCGGGTTAGCCAAATCGAATTTCCGTTTTGGAGGACCTGCGATGTTTCAGCCGCGCTCGCGCAACTTTTCCGACCCCCGCCTCAGTGCGGTCGTCGATCACCTGCGCGCTATCGAAGGCGAGTTGTCCGGGATGGGACGCCAAGCCGGACGCAGCGCTTCGGCAAACGCGTCCGCAGCCGGCGATCTGATCGCCGACACGGTCGGCCCTATCCTGAATGATATCGCCGATCGCTTCTGGCGTGGCCAGCGCGCGGCCACCGAAGGCGCGGCCGATCTCAGCGGCCGGGCGGTGCGGATGGGTGGCAAAGTCGGCAACGATGCCCTCGAGCGTATCGCTGCTCAAGCCAAGCATCGCCCGCTTATGACCCTTGCGGTCGCGATCGGCGTCGGCGTCCTGATTGGAGCAGCCGGACGCCGGTCCATGTGATCCGAATTTGCCCTGGCGCCAAGCTCGTCGTATGAGCGCAAAGCTGGCGCTGGAGCGGCGAGATGGGACTGGAACAGGCGGCAATCGTGCTTGCCGGCGCGCTGGCAGGCGGCATCGTCAACGGTCTCACCGGGTTTGGCACCGCGATAACGGCACTCGGCATCTGGGTTTACGGCATATCGCCGGCTGCGGCCGCATCGCTCGCGATTATTTGCGCCGCGGTCTCGCAAACCCAGACGCTACATCTGATCTGGCGTGCCATCCAATGGAAGCGCGTCCTCCGTTTCGTGATCCCCGGCGCTGTCGGGGTTCCGATCGGAACGCTCATTCTGCCGCACGTCGATCCGAAGATCTTCAAGCTCGGCCTTGGTTTTTTTCTGGTGGTCTATCCGGCCTACGTCCTATTGCGGCATCGCCACGTAGCACACGCCTGGGGTGGCGAAGCCGCTGACGGGATCGTCGGTTTCGGCGGCGGCATCCTGGGCGGCTTGACCGGTCTATCGGGCGTGCTCCCGGTCATTTGGACCGACGTCCGGGGCTGGAGCAAAGAACAGCGCCGCGCCGTCGTTCAGTTTTTCAACCTGGCGATCCTGTCGCTGGCGCTGGTCGCACACGCAGCTTCGGGGATGTTGACGCGACAGGTCGGCTTCGACGCGCTGGTCGCACTTCCGGCCACCGTCGGCGGCGCGTGGTTCGGCGCGTTCATCTATCGGCGGCTCGCCGACCACAGCTATCAGCGCATTATCATGGTGCTGCTGCTGATCTCGGGCCTGACGCTGATGTGGGCGAGCCTCTGACAACGCAGTGGCCGCAACTCAGCCGCCGTTCTGCAGCAGCGAATTGATCTTTTCCAGAAGCCGCGGCAGTTCGACCGGCTTGGTGTCGAAATCGTCGCAGCCGACGGCCAGCGCCTTTTCCTTGTCTTGCACCATGGCGTGCGCAGTCAACGCGATAACCGGAATTTTCGCGGTGGCGGCATCCGCCTTCAACCGGCGCGCCGCCTCCCAGCCGTCGATGACCGGCAGGCTCATATCCAGCAGGATCAAATCAGGGCTTTCCGATGACGCCAGATCGAGGCCTTCCTGCCCGTTGACCGCCATCACGATTTCGAAGCCGTTGCGCAGCAGCCTGCGCGACAGCATATCGCGGTTCATCTCGTTATCTTCAACAAGCAAAATCTTGGTCATTGAACCTTCTCGTCCGTCATCGCCCCGCTGTGCATGTCGCGATTGCGCCCGGCGATCGCCGCGAGCGCGAAACCGAGCTTGCTGATGGGCTGCGCGCTCTTGCTCAAAACCAGAAGCGTCCGCTCGGCCAGATAGCTGCGCTCGTTGTCGGTCAATTCCTTGGCGGTGAGCACAACGATGGGCAGATCGACATAGTTTGGATTTTGTCGCACACGTTCCAAAAACTCGAAACCGTCCATTCTCGGCATCATCAGGTCCAACAGCACCAGCACCGGCTGCGGATGCGACGCGAGCCAGTCGAGCGCGGCCAGCCCGTTGGCAACCGTGGTTGCCTTCATGCCAACGTCGTCGATCGTGGCTTTGACCATCGCGCGCACGTCGGCGTCGTCATCGATGACAAGGACCGTACCGTCACGCCTGGTAGACGCGAATTTCTCGATGAGCGCGATCAGCCGGTTACGGTCGATCGGTTTGGTCATGTATTCGGAGGCGCCGAGCGAGAAGCCGAGGTTACGGTGATCGACGATGGTCAGCATGATCACCGGGATATGCGCAAGCTGCGGCTCGGATTTCATGACTCCCAGCACCGACCAGCCGTCCATTTTCGGCATCATCACGTCGAGAGTGACGATGTCGGGCGGATGCGCGCGCATCATGTGCAATGCCTCGACGCCGTCCTTGGCGTGGGCGATGTGGTAACCCTCCTTGCCCAGCGTGGCGGCCAGCACGTCGTGCACGGCGGGGTCGTCGTCGACGACCAGGACCTGGATATCGCCGGATGCGGGCTCGTGCATGACCGCCGGACGATCGCTGTCGGGCTCCTCCTCCGCCACTGCCTTGATGGCCCGATCGGGCAGCAGGATCGTGAAAGTCGAGCCCTGGCCGAGTTTGCTCTCGACCTCGATCGAACCACCCAGCATGGCGCAGAAATGCCGGGTGATCGTCAGACCAAGACCGGTGCCGCCGAAATTGCGCGTCGTCGATGAATTCGCCTGCGTGAAGGCCTGAAACAGGCGGCCCATCTGCTCATCGGTCATGCCGATGCCGCTGTCGGCAACTTCGAACCTTAGCCACGGAGCGCCGTCGCGCGTCTCGCGCACGAGGCGGAGCGTGACGGTGCCGTCCTTGGTGAACTTGGCGGCATTGCTGAGCAGATTGATAATGCTCTGCTTGAGCTTGGTGAGATCAGTCTGCAACGAGCCGACGTCCTGCGGGCAATCGATCAGGAGCTTGTTGCCGTTCTTCTTCATCATCGGCTCGACGATGGTCTTCACCTCGTCGACCAGCCGCGTGAGAAAGACGTGCTCCAGATAAACGTCCATGCGGCCGGCTTCGATCTTCGACAGATCGAGAATGTCGTTGATGAGGCCGAGCAGGTGCTTGCCGGCGGCCTGGATCTTCTCGAGATCGCCCATGCTGGCCTTGTCGCCGCGATCGGTCGCATCCTCGAGCAGAATCTCGCTGTAGCCGATGATGGCGTTGAGCGGCGTGCGCAGCTCGTGGCTCATGTTGGCGAGGAACGACGATTTGACCCGGCTTGCCGATTCGGCGGCCTCCTTGGCCTGCCGCAGCTCGATCTCCGCCTGCACGCGATCATGGATGTCGACGAAGCTGGCGATGACCGCCTTCTCGCCGCGGTAATCGAGCGCGACACGCGAGACCATGACATAGGCTTCAGCGCCGTCGGGACGCTTGAAATGAAATTCTTTGCGCTCGCTTGACGTGCCGTTGATGATGTTGGCGAGTTCTTTTGATTTTTCCGCTTCGGTGAAAATCGAGGACAACGGCCTGCCGAGCAACGCGTTGGCACCCTTGCCGACGATCTCGCAAAAGCTCGGGTTAAGGTGCAGAACGTTCTGGTCCTTTTCGCTGACGATAATCAGGCCAACCGGAGCCGCCGCGTCGATGGCGCGGAACCGCTCTTCATCTTCGCGCAGCTGCTTCTCGGCCTCCTTTCGCTCGGTAATGTCGGTGTAGATGGCAATAAACCCGCCGCCCGGCACCGGGTCGCGCCGCACCTCAAGTACCGTGCCGTCCGGGCGCACGCGCTCGAATGAATGCGATTTATCAAGCATCGCCACGCGCTTGCGCAGTTCCTGCTCGATATCGGCACCTTCGCCGAACTCGCCGCGAGCGCCGATGTAACGGATGTAGTCTGAAAACGTACGGTCGGTGCCCAGAAACTCGTCGGGCATTTCCAGGTAGTCGCGAAACAGCGTGTTCCAGGTGACCAGCTTGTGGTCGGCGTCATACATGGCGACGCCCTGCGCCATGTTCTCCAGCGTCGCCCGCAACAGCGCCGCTTCGCGGCCGGCGCTCGCGCTGTCTTTCGCCTTCCTTTGTGTCCGCCATGCTGTCTCCGCCGGCCAGGGCCGATTCGTTATCCGGCCATTGCGGCGATCGCCTCGGCACGCGCCGCGTGGATCCGCAACATGTCGGTGAAGCCGGTAATGTCGAGCACTTCGCGAACCGGCTCCTGGACCGCACACAACGCAAACGAGCCGCCGGCGGCTTTGACTTTCTTGACCAGCACCAGAACTGCCCGCAGGCCGGCGCTGGTGACGAAGTCGACGCCGGCAAAGTCGATCAACAGCTTGGGACTCTCGCTCGTGATCAGCGCGCCGATTTTCTCGGCAAATGCGGCGCTGGCGCCACCATCGAGCCGGCCTTTTGCCGTCACCACGAAGGTATCGCCAATGCGTTCGTCAAGAATTTCCATGCCGACTTTGTCCTCGCAACCGATTAATGGCCCTTCTTATCGCCCCGATCGCCTTCGCGGCCGATAGTAAAAATCAAGCAATTTTCGCCATTCCGCCGGGTATACTCAAGGCCGTTGCAGAGTTTGCGCACGAGATACAGGCCAAGGCCGCCAATTGGGCGCTCGGCGACACTGACGTCAAGTGACGGTTCTGGAGCGAGCAGCGGGTCGAATGGCGGCCCGCTGTCGATGATCTCGCCAACCACCCTGTCGGGCTCGGCCGCAATCACGATTTTTGCCGGCCGATCACGGCAATCGCCGTGCGTCGCCAGATTGGTCAGAACCTCGCTCAACACCAGGGCCGTATGATGGGTCGCCCGCGCGTCGACGCACCGTTGCTCGAGAAATGCGATCACCTGATCGATCAGCGCGTCGATCCCCTCCGGGGTCGCCAGCGTGCTGGACTCGAACCGGCTCGCAGGCCGTGCCACGCCGGCCGGATCGAGCGACAGCAACAGAGCCGCCATGTCATCGAAAGCGGGCCGGCCGGCCTCGAAGGCGCGGACATTGGCGGCCAGTTGCCTGAGGGGCTGCCCCGCTGAGGGCGCGAGGTCGGCCAGGAATGTTTCGACCTTGCCCTCGCCATAGAGCGCGTCGTTCGGATCGTGTGCCTCCGTGAAGCCATCGGTAACGATCAGGAGGCGATCGCCGGGCAAGAGCACGACCGTGTCCGGCTGATAGACGGCATCTTCGACCAGGCCAAGCGGCGGACCGCCCATGCGGCCAAGTCGCGCGATGCCGGTGCCGCTGTGATGAAACGGCGGGATATGACCCGCGCGCACGTAAACAAGTTTTCCGGTCGAGAGCTCCAACGTCGCCAAGAGGTAGGTGACAAACATGCAGCTTTCGTTGCCCACCGCCAGCGCAGCGTTGACGATCCCAAGCGCTCGCTCCGGTGCGCGAAACAGTTCGGCCGCATCGAGCCGCATCGTCAGCGCGCGCATCATCGCATGAGTCCGCGCCATCATCAGCGCGGCGCCGGCGCCCTTGTCCGACACGTCGCCGAGCGCCAGCACAATCATATCGTCACCGACACGAAAATGATCGACCACATCGCCGCCGACTTCCTTGGCGGGTTCGAGCAGCACATCGATCGACAAAGAGCGTCCGGCAATCGTGCCGGCGAACGGCGGCGGCGCGAGCGCAAGCTGCAGCGTGCGCGCCTCGTTGAGCTCCGACTGCTTGCGCCTTAATGCATCGCGGGTGAGATCGCTCAGCGCCTTCTTTTCCAACGTGGACAGCACGCGCGCGCGCAGCAGCGTCGGGTTAAACGGCTTGACGATGAAATCAGCGGCGCCGAGCTCGATGCAACGCACGACCGGCTCCATTTCGCTCAGCGCCGAAATCACCAGGATGGGCAATTCGTTGATGCGACCGTCGCGCCGCAGTGCCTCCAGGACGCCGAAGCCGTCCAGCTCCGGCATCATGATATCGAGCAGCACGAGGTCGTAGTTCTGGGCGGCGATCGCCGCCAGGGCTTCGACGCCGTTCGCGGCCTGGTCGACATGCGCGAAGCCGAGACGCGTCAACCGCCGCAGAAGCAGATCGCGATTCTCAGCGACGTCGTCGACGACGAGGATTTTGGCGTTCGGGTTGTTCATGCCGTCGATTCGGCCGGCGATGGCACATGCTCGCTGCTGCCTGCGGCCGGGTCGGGATTAAGCAGAATCGCGCATCGGCGCGCAAGCCATACCACCCTTTCGAACAGCATCGTGGCGGAAAACAGCGCCTCCTGGGCCTTCGACGGCATGTTGGGATCTTCCCGCAGGACCCGGCGGCGAATCCGCTCCATCAGTTCGTCGCGATGCCCGAGCAGAGCAAGCAGCACCTCTTGTTCGTCCTTGTCGTTCGCCGCGGACGCCTCGACCAGTGCGCTCAGCAGCGCGTGCAGCGATTCGATCATCTGATCCGCGACACGGCCACTCGACGGCCATTGCCGCGCGGCAAGGCACGCCACGACGAATTCATCGAGCCCCTCGTGCATGGCGTTGAGATTCGCGGCCCGGTGCTGCAGGCGCACGACCCGTTCTCGATCCGAGCGATCGAGCCTGCCCTCACTGATCGATTCGAGGTAACCGGCCATCGCGCGGGTGATCGCCGCAGCGGCGGTCCGCAGCGTCATCGGCGGAACGGGTTCGCCTTCGACGTCGGCGCGCACCGTGTCGAGCATCGCCGGCAAGCGTTCCAGCAGACGCTGTTCCTCACGGCCGACAAGTTCGATGGCAAACGACGGCTCGACCAGCGCATCCTCGATCAGATAGGCCGGCTTCGATAGCTCTTGCAGCTTGCTGGGTGGCGCGGCGCGTTCGAGCAGCGCAATGATCGGCCCCACGAACGCAGTGCAGATGATCGAGCCCGCGAGCTGATACAGCAGGAAGACCCAAGCGACCTGCGCCGAAATGGTATGACTCAGCATCGCGACGCTGTTCTCTATGACAAGGCAGCCGGTCAACACATCAACGACTGCCGCGGCGATCACAACCAGAAAGCCGGAAAATTTCTGCACCGCCTGCATCAAGGCGATTTGCGCCGCCTCGCCGCGATGCGTCTTTGCCAGCAAGACGAAATTGAAGCCGGAGCCAAGATTGGCGCCGTAAATCAGCCAGCACGCGCCGGAGAGGTCGACCAGACCCGCGCTGCTCGCCGCGACCGCAAGCGCGCTTGCGACCGAGGACGATTGGCAGATCAGCGAGAGCCCGATGCCAACCAGCAGCAACAGCCCGCGCGCCTTGGCGATACTGGCGATAAAGCCGCCATTGATGAGAACATCACGCAGCGGCGTCGCGCTGGATTTGATCAGCTGCATGCCGAGAAAAAGCAGCCCGAGGCCCAGCAGCGTTCCGATCGCAAAGCGCACGCGATCGTTGCGGTCGAAACCGAAATAGACCGCGCATCCGGTCAGCAGGATCAGATAGCTCGCAGCCAGCCGCAAATCGATCGCGACCAGAATCACGAGCACTGATGTGCCGACGTGGGACCACGTCGGAATAAGGATCGATCGTCGTTTGTCGACCAAGCCGCCGCTGACCAACCCGATGATGATCGCCGTGACGGCGTTGGCGCTTTGCGTAACTACACCTGCGGCCGTACCGAACGCGGCGGCCATCCAGGGCCGCTTCCCCATCCGCATCAGCAGCGCGCGAAAGCGGCGTCCGGCGAGCGGGACGAGGTTTGCCGCCACGAAATGCACGCCGCAGAAGAACAACCCGAGACCGGTCAGAAGCGGCGCGATCGCCTGCATGGTCTCAACCTAGGCTGCACGAGCGCGGTTGTCGCGGCCGGCGCGAACCGAGAGCGCCCGCGGCGGGCGCGATTCAGTTCTGGGGTGCGCCGCCACGTTCGATCTGCAGCAGACCCGCGAGACCGGAGGTCGTAATCACTTCCGAGACAGTCGTGTTGGGATTGAGCAGCACCAGGCGACCGCCCCGGCGTCCCAAGGCCTTGGCGGCCGATACGAGGTGCCGAAGCCCGATCGACGCGATGAAGGTGACGCCGGCCATATCGACAAAAAGGGCGTTCTTGCTGCCCGAAAGCGTGGCGAGCGGCAGTGCGACAACCTCGGCGCCCGAAATATCAAGCCGCCCGGTCATCGTGACCGTAGCGGCTGATCCATCATCTTGAATAGCAATTTGCATGAAAACCTTCCCAGCCCCATGAAGAATAGAACAAGGTTATATGACAGGCGCGTGACGCGCCCGCTCGGGTGCTCAGGACGCCTTATTCGCAGCAACGAGGAAGTTTTCAGCCGGTATATTCCAGAATATGCATGCCCTGGCCCCAGCGGTCGATCAGATAAAGCCGTCCTTCGTCGTCGGCCCCGATGTCGTTTGACTGGATGCCCGGCGCTCCTTCCGCCGTTTCCGGCACGTAGCAGCCGACCTCCTTTGGGTGCAGCGGGTCGGCGACGTTGATCGCGCGCAGGCCGGCGTTGAAATAGGTGAGAAAGACGATGTCCTTCCACGGTCCACTGGCGGGGAGGTTTTCCAGAATGTTGTGCGCACCGAAGCGGCCGGGGCGGTCGTAGTATTTCTCGCGATCCGGCATGAAGGTGGCGATCGGCACCGGGTTGGTTTCGTCTCGCGCGTCGATGATCCACATGAACTGCGCGTCCCAGTATTTCTGCTTGGCGCGCGCCTCGTCGGTGGCGACCAGATACGGCCGGTCGCCGATCGGCCACAGCGTATGGTTCGAACCGGGGAACGGCGGCGCCCATTTGGTGTGGCCGACGAGCCGCATGTTGCGCAGATCGGTGCAGTCGATGATCGAGATGCCGCCGCCCCACCACGCGCAATACATGCGATTGTCGCGGATCATCGGCGGTCCGTGCAGGGTGGTCGCCTCCTCGGCCGGATGCGGATCGTTGCCGACCTCGTCGGAGTCCGTCTTCATCCACGGCAGGCCCCAGATGCTGATCACTTCGGGCTTGAGCGGATCCTTGATGTCGAGCGTCCAGATCACGCGCTTCGACCAGCCCGGAGCGTCGTTCGGCATGAAGGCAAGCCCGCGGGCGAGATCGACGCCAAAGCGGTGCGGGCCGGAGCCCGGCATGTCGTAGAAGCCGATCGGCTTCGGCGCTGACGGCGTCGACACGTCGAAAATGAAGAAGCCCGCCCGTGCGTTCTTGCCCTTGTCGCCGGCGAGCCGCTCCGAATTCACGTAGAGCAGATCGTCGCCAACGATGCGCAGCTTATGGCAGTGGATGCCCGGCGGCGCGCGGAATTCCCCGACCTTTTGCGGCTTCTTCGGATCGCGCACGTCGTGCACGGTGAAGCCTTCCGGACCATTATAGCTCGAGCCGCCGACCGCGCCGACGTAGGCGTGGCCCTTATGGATCTGCACCAACGAACCGCCGCCCCACGCCGCCGACGGGTCGTGACCGATGAGCCGGAAGTTCTTTGCTTCTTCGGGAAAGGTGGCGGGCATGGGCGGAGCGCTCCTCATTTCGTCATGCCGTCTTTGCCTGATACGGCGCACGACATTAAAGACGTGGATGGCCGGGCAAAAGGGCGTTTACGCCCGTCTTCGACGGGCTATGCCCGGCCATGACATAGGCTCGACCCAGCGGCAATTATTGCTTCAGGAGCTTTAACGCCTGATCGTAATAGGCCAGATCGATGTAGCGCTGCGGGTCGGCGGGCTTGCCGCCTTCGACCTCGGCGCGCAGCGCCAGCACGTTCTTGAAGCCTTCGAGATCGAATTTGGCGTCGGGGGTAAAGCCGAAACCGGGCTCGGCCATCAGTTTGACGCTCTGCGCGGCGATGTCCGCAGGCAGCTTGAAATTCTGCTCGAGGATGGCGGCATCGGCAGCGCGATTTTCCGGTGCGAGGCGACCAGCGCAGCGCCTCGATATACGCGGCTAGATATTGTTCGAGTATCTGCGCATGATCGCGCGCCCAGGCGCGGCGTACGAAGGTACCGCCGGCCTGATAGGGGCCGAGAAGGTCGGTGGTGCGGCCGAGGCTGTGCAGGCCGTGCGCGGCGGCCAGTAGCGAGAACGGCAGGTTGAGAATGGCACCGGCATTGTTGGTGTCATCGAACAGCGCCTTGAGCCGCCGCGTCCCGTTGCCGACCGGATTGAGCGTGTAATCCGCTCCGGCCTTGAGCCCATGCTGAAGCAGGATTTTCTTGGCCTGAAGGGCATAGGCCGTGTTGGTCGCATCGACCACGATGGCGTGGCCGCGGACGTCGGCAAAATCCTTGATGGTTTTCTGGACGTAGAATTCATTGGTGCCGGAATCGCCACCGCCCACGATCACGATATCGACCTTGGCGACGTCGATCATCGCCACGGCGTTGTCGACCGCGGCCTGCACGATATCGGCGCCACCATTGGCAAGCGCCTCGCGCTGCGCCTTGGAGCCCTTGGTGAACTGCAAGTCGACGTTGAGCCCGCGCTTGGCAAAAAAACCGCGATCCCTGCGCGACGAAGAACGGCAGCGCCCGCGCAGTCGGAAACGTGTTGACGTGGACGAGGACCGGATCAGCCGCATGGGCCGCTGGAGATCACAAAGCTCATTGCAATCATCGCGATAATCGTGCGGCCGACCATGATTTATTCCTTGGCGCCGAAGCTTCTTTATTGTCATCATCCGCGCATGCGGATGATCCAGTAATCCCCAGCGCGCGAGTTATGCAAGACCGGCTCTCGGTTACTGGCTGGTCCGCCTTCGCGGACCACGACAAGGCAAGGAACTTTCGTGACCGACCAGAATCGCCTGCCGCAGGCGTGCCTGCGGCGAAAGCCGGCGCGGACCTTTTCGGCCATCCAAAGGGCCTCACTTTCCTGTTCTCGACCGAGATGTGGGAGCGCTTCTCGTATTATGGGATGCGCTCGCTGCTCGTGCTGTACATGACCAAGTACCTCCTGCTCGCCGACCATTCCGGCGGCGTGATCGGCCTTTCCGGCGTCAAGCACGCGCTCGAAGCCGTATTTGGGCCGCTGCCGGTGCAACCGCTGTCCTCGCAGATCTGGGGATTTTACACCGGGCTCGTTTATTTCACGCCGATCTTCGGCGGGCTTTTGGCCGACCGCGTGCTTGGCCGCCGCCATACCGTCGTGATCGGCGCCGCGCTGATGGCGATCGGCCATTTCATGATGGCGATCGAGCAGCTTTTCCTGTTCGCGCTGTTGTTCCTGATCATCGGCAGCGGCTGTTTCAAGCCGAACATTTCCACGCAGGTCGGCGGCCTCTATCCACCGGGCGATCACCGCCGCGACCGCGCCTACTCGATCTTTTATGTCGGCATCAATATCGGGGCGTTTCTGGCGCCGCTGGTCTGCGGTACGCTCGGCGAGGAAGTTGGCTGGCATTACGGTTTCGCCGCCGCCGGCGTCGGCATGTGCATCGGGCTTGCGATTTATCTTTACGCCCTGCCGCTGCTGCCGCGCGAAGACCTCTCGGCTTCTCCCTCCCTGGAAAGTGGAGGATCGGACTCCATAGCCCGCGAGGGTGGCGTCGATCTCGCCGCACCGCCACAGTTGACTTCCACCCTGCCGCGTTCGGGTCCCGGCCTGCCCCCATCGAAGGAAAAGCGGTCATCGCTCACGCGCGATGAGTGGCGCGCGATTGTCGCCCTGCTGGTTCTGTTCGTTCCCAACACGCTGTTTTGGGCCACCTACGAGCAGATGGGCAATACAATGATCCTCTGGATCGACGCCAACGTCGATCGGCACATCGACCTGTTCGGGTGGGTGGCGCAAATCCCGACCACGTCGTTCCTCGCTTTCAATCCATTCATGATTTTTGCCTTCACGCCGCTTGTCGTAGTCCTGTGGGCGCGACAAGCCGCGCGTGGCGCCGAGCCTTCGACGATCACCAAGATGGCGCTGGGCTGCTTCGGCGTCACGATCGCCAATCTCATCAGGGCCTTTGCCGCCTATCACGCAGGCAGCGGGCAGGCGAGCTGGGTTTGGGTCCTGGTGTCGATCGCCGTCCTCACCGTCGGCGAGCTTTATCTGTCGCCGGTCGGGCTGTCGTTCGTCACCAAGGTCGCGCCAGCACGGCTGTTGTCGATGCTGATGGGTGTGTGGCTCGCCTCAAGCTTCACCGGCGGCTTTCTAGCGGGCTGGCTCGGCAGCTTCTGGAGCCGGATGGAAAAGCCTGAGTTTTTTCTGATGATCGCCGCGATCAGCGCGCTCGCCGGAGTGATGATCTTCGCCTGCCGCTGGCCGTTGCGTGGAACGGTGCGCGACTAGGCGCTATCGGCCGAGCGCTGCGGGACTGCGCTACGAAACCTGCGCCGCGATTTTGCGGGCAGTAGCCGCATCGCCCGTCGTGCGCTCATCGTCGGTGCCGTCATCGGCCGGCAGCAGCCCCAACTCGCATGCCTTGATCTGCAGCGCGAGATATTTCGAATAGATACGACACTGGGCAAAGCTGCCGGCGATGAACCACAGGCCCGGCTGCGGCGTGCGCACGAACATATTGCGCAGCTCCTGACTGTCGCCAAAGCCCCAGATCGGGCCGACTCGGCGTGCAACCTCGGCGCCGAACAGCTTGCCGACCAGATGCTCCTGGCCCTTGTAGCCGGTCGCCAGCACGATCAGGTCGGCCGCAAGCAACTCGCCATTCCGCATTCGCGCGCCCTCGGCGACGAACTCGGCGATATCCGAGAACTGCGCCAGCCCGACCTCGCCGTTGACGATCAGGTCGGAGCAGCCGACGTTGAAATAATAGCCACCGCCGCGCGTCAGATATTTGAACTGCCAGCCGGTACCGCCGTCGCCGAAATCGAGTTTGAAGCCGCGCTGCGCGAGGCTGTCGAGCAGCGGCTGATCGAGCCGCTTGGCCTGTTCGGTCAGCATCACGTGGCTCATCTTGGCGAGCCGCAGCGGCACCGACATCGTGATGAGGTCGCAGTCCTCGAGCGGCGGACCCTCGTCGTAAAGCGCGTAGGGCAGCTGCGCGCTCGGCTCGACGTTGACCACCATGGTCGGACTGCGCTGCACCAGCGTGACGCTGGCGCCGCTCGCGTGCAAATCCTGCGCGACGTCGTGGCCGCTGTTGCCGGAGCCGATGACCAGCGCCTTTTTGTTTTTCCAGGCGGCGCCATGAGTGTATTGGCTCGAATGCAAAATCGTGCCGGTAAAATTGCGCAGGCTTGGAATCTCCGGAAGGTTCGGGATGCCGCTGACGCCGGTCGCCATGACGATGTGGCGCGGATGCAATTCACGCACGGTTCCGTCGGCGCGACGAACCGTGACCGACCATCGTTCCTTCTCGTCGTCGTAAGTGCCGCCCTCGAATTCGCTTGCGGTCCAGTAGTTGAGCTCCATGCTCTCCGCATACGTTTCGAACCAGCCGGCAACCTTGTCCTTCGGCAAGTAGGCCGGCCAAGTCGGCGGAAACGGCATGTAGGGCAGATGATTGACGTGGGTCTGATTGTGCAGGACCAGCGCGTGATAGCGGTTGCGCCAGTTGTCACCGACGCGCTGTTCGCGATCGACAACAAGCGTGTCGACCTGCAATTGCCCGAGCCGTGCAGCGGCGGTCAGCCCGGCCTGACCGCCTCCGACCACAAGGACAGTGGGATCGCGGCCCGCATACGCCGCCGACGCGATGCGCTCGTCGAGCCAATTAGGTCCGTGAAAATCGCGCGAATAGACCTTGCCCTGCGGGCGCCAGCGGCCGAGCCGCTCTTCGTGTCCCTTGATCTCTTCGAGCACCGTCAAAAGCGTCCAGGCCTTGAGCGCCCCGCCGCTGGAAGCATCCGGAACGAGCCGCAACACGCCACTGCCGCTGCCTTCGGCGGTCTCAAAGCGAAAGATGGCTTCGATCGCCGCCGTGCCCGCGCGAGTTACGCGGCGGGGCGGCGTACGCCGCCGGTCAATTTCGAACCCGTATGGCCGGACGCGCGGCGCGCATGCCTGCAAACTCTCGGCGACCGCGTCGGCGCCCTCTACGGTCTCAATTCCCCACGTAAATGACAGCACGTCGCGCCAATAGCTGTCGGCGACAAACAGGCTTTTGAGCGCGCCTCCATCGCGCGCCGCCAGCGCGTTCTGGAACGCGGCGAGCCAGTTCTCCACATCGGACGCTATTGCTTTCGTCTCGGTCACTTCATCGCCTCGTGCCTAACCTACTAAATAGGGCGATTGCGCGCCACAGGACCTCAGCCGGGCTTGGCTTTATTGCCGTTGATCACGTCGTAGACGTTGCAGGCAATACCCGTCGCCTCATAGCCGTCCTGACCCGTCGCCTGGGCGATAGCAAACATTTGCGAGGCGAGGCCGACAAACGGCATCGGGACTTCCATGTCGCGCGCCATATCGAGCCCGAAGCCCACGTCCTTTGGCATCCAGGATTTGCGCGGCTTGAACTTGCGGCTCACCACAATTTCCATGATGCGCCGGGTCGCCACCGAATCCTGCTGAGAGTTCTTGATGATGGTCTGGAAGGTGGCCTCGTCGAGACCGCCCTCTCTGAGCCAACAGCAGACTTCAACAAGGCTCAGGTGTTGGACGGCGGCCAGCATCGCCATGGCGTTCTTGACCAGCTTGGCGTTGCCGAGCTCGCCGACGTGAAGAATCGATTTGCCCATCGCCTTGAAGATCGGCTGATGCTCGTCGAACAACGCCTTGGAGCCCGAAAGCCAAAGCGCCAGCTGACCGGCCGCCGCGACCTCCTCGACGCCTCCGGCCGACGCATCGATCACGGTCCAGCCCTTTTTGCTGAGCTCACCAGCAACGCTGACGATGGTCTCCTTGTCGATGCTGCTGAAATCGATCCATACCTTGGTGCCGCTGGTCGCCTCGGCGAGCCCACCCTTGCCGAGAGCGACGGCCCTCACTGCATCGTTGTTCGGTAACATCGAGAGCACGAGCTCGCACGATTCGGCCACTGCTTTGGGCGTCTCCTGGAACAGTGCGCCTTCGTCCTCCAGTCCCTTGGACTGCTCGCGCCTGACGTCGTTCACGACCAGACGATAGCCGGCCTTGATCAGGTTGGCCGCCATGCCGCTGCCCATGCCGCCGGTGCCGATGAAACCTACGGTCTTCATGCCTCACACCTCAATCCTTGCCGACAAACTTCATGCGCCTTGCCTGCGTCGCCGCGGCATCCACGACCAGATTGCTGTCCTCGCGCTTGAGCACCACCCCGTAGTCGCGTTCCGCCGTCTCGGCCGACACCAGTCCTTCGCGCACGTCGGCGAGCACGCTCTCGGGCGGCCGCTCCAGCGGATTGCCGTAGCCGCCGCCGCCCGGCGTATCGAGCCGGAAGACGTCGCCCTCTTTCAGCGGATAATCGGCATAACGCGTCGGCAGCCGCTTGGCGCGGTCCGTATCGGGATTGATCCAGATATCGCCGGGCCGGCCGTCGCGGCCGTCCTCCATGCCGTGCGGCGGAATGACGTGCTTCATCGAGCGGATCGAAAACCGTGCGTCGGCAAGATTGAGATATTCGCGGCGGACGCCAAGCCCGCCGCGATAATATCCCGGGCCGCCGGAATCGCGAATAAGCTCAAAGCGCACGACCCGCGTCGGAAACTCGCTCTCGATGATCTCGATCGGCGCGATGCGGGCGTTGCTCTGGTTGACGGTGATGACGGACGCGCCGTCCTTGGTCGGCCGCGCACCACCGCCACCGGCGATGATCTCGTACTGTACGTAACCCTTGCCGGCCGACGTACTGCGACCGCCGATGACGATCGAGCGGCTGCCTGAGCCATCGGCGCGCACCTTTTCCGGTACGATCGGCGCCAGCGCGGCAAACAGCGCGTCGACCAGCGCATGCACGGTCGGATTGTAAGTGTTGACCGGCGCCGGGAAGCGCGGGTTGAGGACGCTGCCCTCGCGGGCCTCGATCGTGAATGCCCGCAGCAATCCGCTCGACACGTACATGTGCGGATCGATCATCGAGATCAGCGCGTAGGCGCAGGCCGCTTGCACCAGCGGTGGACGGATGTTGGCCGGTCCGCGGGTCTGATCGGCCGAGCCCGGAAAAATCGAAATGCAGGCGATCGCCGCGTTTCTCCGCGACGACGTGAATGCGCACCGGCTTTTCCAGTTCGATGCCGTCGTCGTCGACGAAGCGCTCGGCCTCATAGTGGCCATCGGCCCATTCGGCGATGGCGGCACGCACGCGCGCTTCGCCGATCTCGAACAGGCGCGCGAAACTTTGCTCCACCTTGTCCTTGCCGAACTTGGCGACGAGTTCGTTGAGCCGGCGCTCGCCCAGACGATCGGCGCCAAGCTGGCCGCGAATGTCGCCGAGCACCAGCTCGGGCGTACGGCTGTTGGCGGCGATGATGCGGTCAATGTCACTTTGCGGTTCGAATTTGCGCTGATAGCGCACCGCCGGAAGATGCAGACCCTCGTTGAAAGTCTCGCGCGCCTGCCCGGAGCAGCTTCCCGGCACCGGTCCGCCGATGTCACCTTTATGGGCGATCGAGCCACAGAATCCGAATAACTCTCCACCCACAAATGTCGGCGTGAGCACGCACATGTCCGGCGCGTGAGGGCTACCGCCCTGATAGGGATGATTGATCAGGAACGCGTCGCCCTCGGCGATGGTGCCTGAAAATTCGTCGAGCATGGCCGCGCAGCACGCCGGAAACGCGCCGATATGCAGCGGCAGCACGACGTGCTGCGCCACCACTTCGCCCTTGGCATTCATCAGCGCGCAGGACGCGTCCTGCGACTCGCGCACGATGGTGGAGAAGCCGGTACGGAACAGCGAGTTCTGCATCTCCTGCACGATACCGGAGAGGCTTGCCTTGATGACTTCAAGATCGACGGCGTCGATGACCATGGCGCTCATTGCGCAATCCGCAAGTTTTTCTCTTTGACGAGCTTCGCCCATTTCGGAATGTCCGCGGCTGAGAGTGGCGCGCAGGTCGGCGGCAGAGCCGCTGCGCTTCACCATCGCCATACTTGCCAGTTTCTGTTGCATATCCTGACGCGACAAAATTTCCTGCACGCTATTTTCGATTTTTTGCTGTACGGATTTCGGCGTGCCAGCCGGCGCGAACATGCCTATCCAGACCTGCACGTCATAACCGGGCAGTCCGGCTTCGTTCGCCGTTGGCACGTTCGGGTAGCTTTTGACCCGTTCCAGCGTCGTCACCGCAAGCGGCGGCGCCCGGCCCGACGTCAGTCCCGGAGCAGCCGAGGCGATGTCGGTGATGCAAAGCTGCGCCTCGCCGGCCATGACGGCCGCCACGGACGGCGCCGCGCCGCGGTATTGCACACTGGTGATATCGACCTTGGCCATGCTCTTGAGCAATTCGAGATCGAGGAGCGATGCCGGACCGCCGGTCGCGTGATTGAGCTTGCCGGGATTCTTTCTGGCGAAATCGAGCATTTCCCGCAGTGTCGTGAACGGCGCTTTCGCGCTCGCCATGATGACTTCGGGGATCGCCACCATCATGGCGATCGGCGCGAAATCTTTCTGCGGAGCGTATTGCAGGTCGCTGTAAAGCGCCGGATTCATCGCCATGGCACCGTCGTGCGCAACAAGCAGCGTGTAGCCGTCGGGCGTGGCTTTGGCGACTTCCTCGACGCCAAGCCGCATCGCAGCGCCCGACCGGTTCTCGGCAGTGACCGGCTTGCCCCACCTGGCCGAAAGCTGGGCCGCCATCAGCCGGGCCAGCGCGTCGATGCTGCCCCCTGCCGAGGTTGGGACGATGATGCGTACCGCATGATCAGGATAGGTCTGTGCCCGCGCGCCCGGCATCCGCCGTGACAAGGCCAGCATCAACAGCAGCGCGATGCCAAAGCCTCGCCTGGAAATGAAAGCTAGCTCTTTCATATCCTTCTCCATCGTTTGCTCACACCCTTTTTTTCATTTCCACGGCCGCAAGATGGTCCTGCATGACGCCCGGCAGTTGCGCCCGCGTATGCCGGCCAAGCCCGCAATACGCCCCAAGCCCGAAATCCGGCAGGTACTTTTTCGCGCCACGGCGATGCGTTGCGCGAAGGTGTCCATGTTGTGAATGGCGCCGAGATAGACGCGGGCCCCTTTCGGTTTCAAATCCGCGAGCGGCGTGAAGAACGCATCGTCGACGCGATCGAGCACCGGAACGTGGATCCAGTCGACCCGCCGCCCCGAGGCTTCGATGAAAGCGTTGGCGAGCCGCACCGTCTCGCTGAGGTCGCTGGGACTAAATCGCGGCCAGCCGCCGAGCGTCCCGAAACAGAAGTGATAACCGAGAGCAACCCCTTCGGGGATCGGCGCCGCAAGCGCGCGGACCTGATGCAGGTTTCGCTCGATGCGGTCGCTGTCCACGAGTTGCGCGACGGCGCCATAGGCGTCCTGCACCTCTGTGGAGCAATCCCACTGGATCGCCAGATCCTTGGCTGGAATCAATTCCACGATCTTCGCCACTTCTGCCCGCAACGCGGCTTGAACGCCCGGCCTGATCTTTGCGAGATCGCTGACGTTGGGGAAGAGACGCGGCGGCGTCAGGCTGTTGATCATCGGCAGGCAGACCTGGAATCTCAGATGCGCCGGCAGCGCGCCCTTTTCCTTCATCATCTGGAAGATGGCGTAGGAATTGATTGCTTCGCGAGCATAACCGAGCCGCCATCCCGGATCGCCGAAAGCGAACCTGGTCCACACCATCCTTCACCGGAATAGCCAACTGTCTGACGCGTTCCGCGGATCGAGACGCTCCACACCATTTTCCGGCGCCGGACGCCGCGCGATCTCAAGCTCCGGATGGCCGGCAAACACCTGATAATGCACGCGGCTGATCCAATGACGGCGAGGCCCGACTTCGCCATCTGGCAATGCAAACAAGTATCGGCCCAGCGTGCCGCCGAAAATCTCGAACGCCTCCTTGACGCTGTCGAGCGGCGAACTGCCGACCAGCAAGAGTTCCTGTGCCATCCGTTACGCGCCCCTCTCCTCCGTCACGATCAAATTCTTCCATTCATCAACACGCGCCATCTGCCCGGCGCACATGACGGTGGTGCAATCGAACTGATCGAGAATTGCCGGTCCGCGCAGCGTCAGTCCCACATCCAGTTTTTCCCGCTGATAGACCGGGCACATGACGGTCTTGCCGTCGAAGCGCACAGGCCGCGTCTCCCGCAGCGCATCGGCAAGCTTGCCGCCCTGCGGCTTGAACGCCGGCATCGAGACGGGCGGCACCAGGCCGACGCCGCGAACCCGATACGACACGACTTCGACTGGCTCCTCCGGCGCACTGTGGCCGAAGCGGTCCTTGTGCTCGGCGTCGAATTTCTTGCGCAAGTTGGCGAGCGACCCGGTTTCGGCCGGAGTACAGGACATGGTGATCTCATAACCCTGTCCGGCATAGCGCAGGTCGAGCGCCCGATCGATGCGGATTTCGTTCTCTGCGAAGCCATCGCGGCGCAGATCGCCCCTCGCCCGCGCTTCCAATGGCCCGAACACCGCTTCGACGTCGCCGGACGATAGCGCGGAGATCGGCGTCATCCGCGAGCGGATGTAGTCGTGCTTGACGTCGGACATCAAAAGCCCGATCGCCGAGAACACGCCGGGATAAAGCGGCACGATCACGCCAGCCATGCCGAGATCGTGCGCCATGCGCGCGGCGTGCAGCGGCCCGGCGCCGCCGAAGGCGAGCAGAAAGAAGTCGCGCAGGTCATGGCCGCGCATCGTGGAGATCGCCTTGATGGCTTCCTCCATTTTCACGTCGATGATGCGCACGATGCCTTCAGCCGCCGCCACAAGATCGAGCGACAGGGGCTTGGCGACGCACCCGACCGCCGCCTCCGCCTTGGCACGATCCAGCGCCATGCGTCCGCCAAGAAAATTATCGGCGGAAAGGTAGCCAAGCAGCAAATTGCAGTCCGTGATCGTCGCCACGTCGCCGCCGCGGCTGTAGCATGCCGGACCGGGTACCGCTCCGGCGCTTTGCGGGCCGACTTCGAGCACGCCAAAGCGGTCGACTTTGGCGATGGTGCCGCCACCCGCGCTCACCGTATTGATATCCATCATCGGCACCGCGAGATCGCGGCCTTCGATCTTGCCGCGGCCGGCGAAGATCGGCTCACCGTCCTTGATCAGCGCCACATCGCACGAGGTGCCGCCCATATCGAAAGTGATGATGTTGCCGATGCCGCATTGGCGACTGGCATGGGCGCCGGCGGTGACGCCGCCGGCAGGGCCCGACAGCACCGTCGTTACGGCGGTACGGGCCGCCTCGCCGAATGTCGACATGCCGCCGTTCGACTGCATGATGTATTTCTGCCGGGTGGCGACGCCCGCGCCGTTCAGCCGGCGGTCGAGATTGGCGATGTAGCGGGCAAGGATCGGCTGCAGATAAGCGTTAATGACGGTGGTGGAGAGCCGGTAATATTCGCGGATCTGCGGCAGGATTTCCGATGACAGGGAGACGTTGCAGCCCGGCAATTCCTCGGCGGCGATGTCGCGTACGCGCGCTTCGTGCTCGGGATGCAGAAACGAAAACAAGAGGCAGACGGCCAGCGCCTCGATCTGTTTTGCTTTCAGGTCGCGCAAGGTGATGCGCAGCGCTGCCTCATCGAGCGGCACCAGCACATTGCCGCGGAATTCGACGCGCTCCGTCACCTCACCGGTGCGGCTCTGTGGCACCAGCGGTGTGGGCTTGTCGTACATCACGTCGAATATCGCCGTGCCGTAGGGCCGCGCCTGTTCGGCGACTTCGTAGATGCCGCGAAAGCCCTTGGTCACCAGGAGGCCGGTGCATACGCCCTTGCCTTCGAGCAGCGCGTTGGTGCCGACCGTGGTGCCGTGACAGAAGTAGCTGACCTCAGCGGCGCCGGTCGCCGTCCTCGGGCCGCCGGATGGCGGCGCTATCAGCGCCTCAATTCCCTGGAGAATGGCCCGCGAGGGGTCGTCCGGCGTTGAGGGTACTTTGGTGATGGTAACCGCTCCGGTTGTCTCGTTGAGATACACGAAGTCGGAGAACGTCCCGCCCGTATCGACCGCAACCCGGTAGCGCGCCATTCGCTGGCTTCTTTCAACTGAAAAGTCGTCCCAAGGCGCCGAAATGCCTCGGTTTTACGGCCGCTGACAAGAGGGCGCCACGCATTTCGGCTTCGCGCTCGGGTCGCCCCTTACCGAGTGTCCCCGCGCCTAGGGGGGAGCGACGTTCCGGCTCCCCAAAACAAACGGAACATTTTAAGTTATAGGGAGTTTCTCCTTGTTCGCACGGGTTAGGCTATGTGCAGCCGGGGTCAGGTATATTTATCCATCCCGCGGGGCGTCGCGGCGTCCTGCCATTGGCGGGGACGGGCCACTTGAGCACAGTGGCGGCAGGTCCGCGCCCCCATTCGGTGCGCTTCTATCTGGTGCTGCTGGCGCTCGCCGCTGCGATACCGCTGGCGGCGTTATCGTTCTATGTCAGCGCGCGGATCGCGGCGGCGGAAAGGGAATTGACCGAGGCGGCGCTGCTCAATAATGCCGGATCGCTCGCCGCCGCAGTCGATCAGGAAATCGATAAGCACATAGCGGTTGCCGCAACTCTGGCCCATTCCAGATCTTTGTTGGATGGCGATTGGGTTCAGTTCTGGCAACGGGCCAAAGATTCCTTCGACCAATTGCCGGAGTCCTGGCTGATCCTGGTCGATCCAAATGGGCAGGTTCTGGTCAACACCCACCTGCCATTCGGTAGAGCGCTCCCTCATCGCCCATTATTCGCCGCCGAGCGGCAGGCGCTGCGTACCGGAAAGCCCGCCGTTTCGGACGTAGTGATGGGATTCGGCACTCACCGTCTGAAATCGTTTGCCGTCGTTCCGGTCTATCGCGACGGCCACATTGCATATCTGCTCGACATCACGCTGAGCCCGGACCGGTTTGTCGCGCTGCTGCAGAACCAGAAATATCTGACGAACTGGCTCGCCGCCATCGTCGATCATAGTAACCATTTCGTCGCCCGGCTCCCCGATGCCGAGGGCACGAAGCTGGGTCAGTCCGCGAGTGCAGGTTGGCAGAACGCTATCCAGCGAAACCCCTCCGGCGTGGTGTATCACGTAGCGACCGACGGCCATCGGATCATCGATGGCTACACGCATACGGCCTATGGCTGGACGGTCGGTATCGGCATCCGCGAGAGCATTCTTAAAGCGCCGCTGCGACGCACGCAGTGGATGCTGGCGGCCGCATGTCTCGGCTGCATCAGCCTTGGCGTTTTGTTTGCCTGGCTGGTGGCGCGCCGTCTGCACCGCAGCGCCATGCAGCTGCAGAAGGCGGCGACCGCTATTGCATCCGAACAGCCGCTGAACGTGGCGCCGACCGGCGTGCTCGAATACGACGACGCGGTCGCCGCCATAGCGGTTGCCTCCCAGGCGCTGCACGCGCGCGCCCAGGAACGCGACCGCGCCGAAGCGGCGCTGGCCCGAGCGGCCGAAGAAAATTCCGCGCTCTACGAATTTACCAACAGGCTCTATCGCGCCGAATCGCTGAGCGTCGTCTATCAAGCTGCGATTGACGCCATCTTGCGTGCGCTGCATTGCAGCCGCGCCTCGGTACTGCGGCCCGATGAAGCCGGCACGATGCGGTTTGTCGCCTGGCGGGGGCTTTCCGATCGCTATCGTGCTGCCGTCGACGGACATTCGCCGTGGGCCACGGGCGAAATGAATCCTCAGCCGGTCTGCATCGAGGATGTCGAGCAAGCCGATCTGCCGGAGGCGATTACAACCGTCGTCAAGCAAGAAGGCATCCGCGCCCTGTCGTTCATTCCGCTGGTGTCGTCGGACGGCAAGGTCGCCGGCAAGTTCATGACCTATTACGAGACGCCGCACGCGTTCAGCCGCGATGAAATCGAACTTGCCCTCAACCTCGCCCGCCGACTTGGCTTCGCGGCCGAGCGGATGCAGGCCGAGCAGGCCCGCCAGATCGCCGAGCGCGAGCTGCGCCAGCTCAAGGAGAAACTGGAAACCGAAGTCCAAGAACGCACGCGGGAGCGCGACCGGATTTGGAATGTCTCGGAAGATCTGCTCGGCGTGTCGACCTTCGCCGGACATTTCGTCAGCATCAACCCGGCCTGGACCAGACTCCTCGGCTGGAGCGAAGCCGAAATCAAGATGATGCATGTCAGCGATATGCGCCATCCGGACGACGCGGAAGCAGCGATCGCGGGCCGTGCCCAGCTTGCCCAGGGCGTCGGTACGGTGCGCATGGAAAACAGGTTCCGCCACAAGGACGGCTCGTGGCGCTGGATCCATTGGACCATGACGGCCGAGGAAGGCCTGATCTACGTCTCGGGCCGGCATGTGACGCTGGAGAAGGAGGCTGCCGCGGCGCTCGATCGCGCCAACCAACGCTCCGCGCATGCACAGAAGATGGAGGCGCTTGGCGCACTGACCGGCGGGGTCGCCCACGACTTCAACAATCTTTTGATGATCGTCAGCGGTCACGCGCAGAGCCTCAAGCGCCGCCTCACCGAACCGAAGGACAAGCGCTCGCTGGAGGCAATCCAGATCGCGGCGACGCGTGGCGAAAACCTGACTCGCCAACTGCTCTCATTCTCGCGTGTCATGCCGCTCAATCCGACGGTGATCAGTCCGGCCGGCACGATCGACGCATTCCGCGATGTCTTGTCCGGTACGCTGCACGTCAATATCGAACTCGCGATCGACGTACCCGCAACAATCTGGCCGGTCCGCATCGACAAGTCCGAGCTGGAACTGGCCCTGGTGAATTTGGCGGTCAATGCCTCCGATGCGATGCCGAGCGGCGGACGGTTATCGATCTCGGCCGAGAATGTTCGCCTGAATGCCGACGACACGCCCGAGGCATTGGCCGGAGATTTCGTCGCGCTGCGCGTGACCGACACCGGATCGGGCATTCCCGACGATGTGATTGGCCGGGTCTTCGAGCCGTTCTTCACAACCAAGGGCGCCGACAAGGGCACCGGACTCGGCCTGTCGCAGGTATACGGATTTGCGCGCCGCTCCGGCGGCACCGCGGTCATCAAGAGCGCGCCCGATCACGGTACGACGGTCACGCTTTATCTGCCGCGCAGTCATGCTGCGGTCGAGCCACCGCTGCAGGAAGATGTCACCCAATACGCGGCGCCGGACGGCGCCACCGTGCTGGTAGTCGAAGACAACGCGGATGTACGCGCCGTAACAGTGTCGCTGCTCGAACAGCTCGGCTACCACACCGTCGCGGTCGAACATGCCACGGCGGCGCTCGAGGTACTCGCCCAGACGCGCGCCGTGAATATCGTGTTTTCCGATGTCGTGCTGCCCGGGCAGACCGATGGTCTGCTGCTCGCCCGTGCCGTGAAAGCGCGTTATCCGGATATTCCGGTCGTTCTCACCACCGGTTACGCGCGGGTATTCGACACGGAGCCGGAGTTTCGAGTGCTGCGCAAGCCGTATCAGATTTCGGCGCTCGGCCGGATCATTCGCGAGACGCTCGACGCTGCTAACGGCAAGAAGACGGCGCTGGCGAGCTGAGAGCCGCCGCCCCTGCTCACATGGATTATTACGTGGTCGCCCTTAGGGCGATTACCTGAATTGCGCGCGCGGCTGATGGGCGTACCAACACCGGCAGGCGAAAGGTGGCGTGGAGAAACTGGTACGCCCGTTGCATACCAGTCCATTAGCGGTGATGGAGACCTGCCGTGCTGTCAGACCAATCCCAGCCCTGGGGCGACGCTCGTTCGGCCGCGCGTGTCCAGAACGGCGCCAAGCGAAATGCAGGCCCGCGTTTTGTCCTTGTGAACGGCCGGGCACCGTACGGCCGTGGCCTTTGCGCGTCCTGCCGCGAGCCAGTCGGGGAGGCCTACGCGCGAGACATCGCGACCGGCGATATCTATTGCAGTAGCCACTCCGCGCCGCGGCGCTCACGGATATCCAACTTGGCATCGTGGTTTCGGGCGTGGGTTGTGTCATGAAATGCGCGCATCCGGACTGTAATCGCGGCATCGGGCTGCTTTCATACCGGCGCCCCTTCGCCAAGGCCCGGTATTGCTCGAAACAGTGCCGCGACAGCTACGCATCGGAAAACGTGAAGCCTGGGATGGGCCACCATCCGGCCACTTATTTCGAGTGGCTGTTTCTGCAACCGCCGAGCGCTGATCCGCTGCCGCAGTTGGCTCATTCGGCGACCCGGACGAAACGGCGGTACTAGGACACTCCTCCGCGGCGGGCAGCCTTCGTAACAGACCCGCGAGAATCCGCGCCGTAATCCTGCTGTCCATCGCTATTCCACCGCGCACGCTTCCGATATTGTCGGGATCGTCACGCATTTCAGGAGGGTGATCTTGCCGGCCACGACCACCGCAGTTGCGCAGCAGACCCGCAAGACCCCCTGGTGGCGCCAGCTCTGGCTGTGGGTGCTCGTCGGCATGGCGCTCGGCATCGTGCTGGGCATCGCTGCGCCCACCACCGCGGCCGCGATGGGGCCGCTCGGCGACACTTTCATCAAATTGATCCGGATGCTGATCGCGCCGATTATTTTCTGCACGGTCGTAACCGGCATCGCCCATATGGCTGACATGGCGCGCGTCGGCCGCGTCGCCATCAAGGCGCTGGTCTATTTCGAAGTGATGACGACCATTGCGCTCATCATCGGGCTCCTCGCCGTCAACATTCTCAAACCCGGCGCCGGCATGAATGTCGATGTCAGCTAAGCTCAGCACGAGCGCTGTGGCACCCTACGTCAAGCTAACCCACGAAATCGGCCTGGTGCCATTCCTGGTCAACATCATCCCAAACACGTTCGTCGGCGCTTTCAGCGAAGGCAACATTCTGCAAGTGCTGTTCATCGCCGTGCTCTCAGGCTTCGCCCTGGTCTGGCTCGGCGAACGGGCGAAACCGTTCGTCGACATCGTCGATATCGCGGGCAAGATGGTGTTCGTCATTGTGGGCATCGTGATGTGGACGGCTCCGATCGGGGCGTTCGGCGCCATCGCCTTCACCGTCGGCAAGTTTGGCGTTGGCTCGCTGGCATCGCTCGGCAAGCTGCTCGGTTATTTTTATCTAACCTGCATCGTTTTCATCGTGGTGGCCTTTGCGCCGCTTTGCCGCTTCTGCGGCTTCAGCCTGCTCAAACTAATCCGTTACATCAAGGAAGAGCTACTCATTTGCATCGCCACCACGTCTTCGGAAACGGTGCTGCCGCGGCTGATGACTAAACTGGAAGATCTGGGATGCGAAAAGGGAGTCGTGGGATTGGTGGTACCCACCGGCTATTCTTTCAACCTCGACGGCACCTGCCTGTACCTCGCGACCGCCACCGTCTTTCTGGCACAGGCCACCAACACACCCCTGGATATCTGGCACCAGATCGGCCTTCTTCTCATTCTTCTGGTCACCTCTAAGGGCGCGGCCGGTGTCGCCGGAGCGGCGTTTGTCGTCCTGGCGGCAACGCTCGGCGCCGAAAGCAGCATTCCGGTCGCCAGCGTCGGCCTCGTGCTTGGCATTCACCGGCTGATGTCGCAGGGACTGACGCCGACCAACTACCTCGGCAACGCGGTGGCGACGATCGTCATGGCCAAATGGGAAGGCGCGCTCGATGAAAAGCGCCTGCACAGCGTGCTGGATCAGCGCACGGCCGAGGGACCGGCGAAGACGTAGACGGTCCCGTCCTGCCAATTCAACCGCGATACCGAAGCGCATCTACCAACAGCGCGAAAGCTGCTGAGGACTGCCGCCGACTCGGGTAGTAGAGGTGATAGCCCGCGTAGGGCGGACACCAGTCTTCAAGCACGCGCTTGAGCCGCCCTTTGGCGATATGCGGCTGCGCCACATCTTCCGGCACATAGGCAATGCCAAAGCCCGCAAGTGCAGCATCAAGCATTTGAAAGGTACCGTTGAAGGTAAGCTGGCCATCCACGCGCACTTTCAGTTCGCGACCGCCTTTTTCAAACTCCCAGGCGTATAAGCCGCCGTGCGTGGTCAGGCGCAGGTTGATGCAGCCGTGGCCGACCAGATCCTGCGGCCGTTTCGGCTCTGGCCGCCTCTTGAAATATGACGGTGCGCCGACGACCGCGACACGAAGGTCGGGTCCGATACGGACTGCGACCATGTCCTTCGCCACCTGCTCGCCGGCGCGCACGCCGGCGTCAAAGCGCTGGGCGACGATGTCGGCGAGGCCATTGTCGAGAAAGACTTCGACCTTGATATCCGGATAGCGCAGCAGGAATTTCGTCAGTTTCGGCCACAGGATGGTGTCGACCGCATGCTCCGTGGCGGTGATCCGCATGGTCCCGGCCGGCTTTTCGCGCAGTTCGCCGACGGCCGCGAGCTCGGCGTCGATCTCGTCGAACCGCGGACCCAGGCCTTGAAGCAGGCGTTCGCCCGCCTCGGTCGGCGCGACGCTACGCGTGGTGCGCGACAGGAGCCGCACGCCCAGCCGCGCCTCGAGTGCACGCATGGTGTGGCTGAGTGCTGACTGCGACACACCGAGCTTCGCCGCCGCCCTGGTGAAGCTGCGCTCGCGCCCTACAGCGACGAAGGCCGCAAGATCATCGAGATGACCCCGCTGCATTTATGGCTCCTGCTCATAAGTCTATGCCGATTATACCGTCTAATCCGAAGCGGCACAGCGCGCTACATCAGCACCATGCGACGGGATGCGGTCAGCCCACCAACTCAAGGAGAATGACCATGGACATCAAGCGAAGCGGCTCACAGCCATCCGGCAAAGGCCCTGCGGACTATTTCACCGGCACGGTCCGCGTCGACCCGCTGTTCACGGCCCCTGCCCCGGCGCGCGTTGCCGGCGCCAGCGTCACCTTCGAGCCGGGCGCACGCACCGCCTGGCACACGCACCCGCTCGGCCAGACGCTGATCGTCACGTACGGTGCGGGGCGCGTGCAGCGCGACGGCGGGCCAGTCGAGGACATTCATGCCGGCGATGTGGTGTGGTTCCCGCCCGGCGAGAAGCACTGGCACGGCGCGTCGCCAACGACCGCGATGACGCATATCGCCATTCAGGAATCGCTCAACGGCAAAGTCGTCGACTGGATGGAGAAGGTCAGCGACGAGCAATATGAGATCGGAACGAGAAAAAAATGAACGAGTCGGTCACTTCGGCTCCGTCGCACCACACTGCGGGCACTCTCGATCTTTCTCGCGACCTACCTCGGATGACAAGGAGAACGGCGATGGCTCTTAATGAGCAAGCGCACAAGAACCACGATGAGCTATTTCCCGGGCACGTCTCCACCTTGGCGGCGACCGATCCCGAGCTTGTCGAGGTTTTCGACAACTTCGCCTTCGACGAGGTGCTCCGCCACGGCAATCTCGACGCCAAGACCCGGCTGATGGTTCAACTGGCCTCAATGATTGCCTGTCAGGCCGTGCGCGAGTACGGCGTTATGCTCACGGCGGCCCTCGCTGTCGGCGTCACTCCGGTCGAAGCCAAGGAGATCGTGTACCAGGCGGTACCGTACGTTGGTATGGCCAAGGTTTTCGACTTCGTTCAGGTCACGAATGAGGTGCTTACCGAGCGCGGCGTCGGATTGCCTCTGCCGGGCCAGTCCACGACCACGTCCCAGAACCGCGCAGAGAAGGGCCTTGAAGTACAGAAGCGGATCGTCGGGGGGGACGTGATCGACAAGCTCTACGCCTCCGCGCCCCAAGACCAACTTCACATCCAGCGCTACCTGTCGGCCCATTGCTTTGGCGACCACTATACGCGCACCGGCATAGACGTGCCGACACGTGAGCTCCTTACATTCAGCATGCTGGTCGCGCTCGGCGGATGCGAACCGCAAGTCAAGGGCCATGTCGCCGCAAACGTCAACGTCGGTAACGACCGCACGCGACTCATCGATGTTTTGACCCAGCTTCTGCCGTTTATCGGATACCCGCGGACGCTCAATGCACTGCGGCTAGTCGATGAGGTGACCGCTTCAACCACAAGATGATTGGGCACCGGTTCGTCGGCGCGCGTTGACGATCACAGCAATTACGGGAGCACCAGGAATGTCGCAACGGACATGGTTCATCACCGGCGTCAGCAGCGGCTTCGGACGTCAGCTCGCCGATCAACTTCTCAAGCGCAACGACCACGTCGTCGGAACCGTGCGCGACATCAGCAAGGTGGCCGATCTGGTCGAGCGTTTTCCCGAGAACTTTCATGCCGCAAGGCTCGACGTGACCGACGTGGCGGCGATCCGCGATGTTGTTAAACGTTCGTTCGCGCAGCTCGGACGCATCGACGTGATTATCAGCAACGCCGGCTACGGTCTGTTCGGCGCGGCCGAGGAACTGTCCGACAAGCAGATCGATGACATCGTCGCAACCAATCTGGTCGGATCGATCCAACTCATTCGCGCCGTGCTGCCGCATCTTCGCGCCCAAGGCGGTGGACGCATCATCCAAATTTCTTCCTACGGCGGGCAGGTCGCCTTCGCGGGAAACTCACTTTACCACGCTACCAAATGGGGCATCGAAGGCTTCGTGGAGTCGGTTGCCCAGGAGGTCGCACCCTTCGGAATCGGCTTGACGATCGTCGAGCCCGGCGGAGCGCGCACCGAGTTTCGTTACGGCAGCGCGCAGGTGGCAAAGCTGATGCCCGTCTACGACGGAACCCCGGCGCACAGCTTCCTGCGAATGCTCGATCCGAAAGGCGGTCTCGCCCCTGGTGATCCAGCCCGAATGGCCGAGCGCATCATTGAGAGCGTCGATGCGAAGCCCGCACCGCTGCGCATGGTGCTTGGCTCACAGGCGCTCGAGAGCACCCTTCTAGCACTGCGCAAGCGGACCGCCGGCTTCGAAGCCCAGGCTGCGCTCGCCGCTTCCACGGACTTCCCGTCGGGAGAATAACTGACACCTTTAGGAAATGAGATCATGAGCAACAACATCGAAGGAAAAGTCGTCGTCATCACCGGCGCGAGCAGCGGGCTCGGTGAGGCGACCGCGCGGCACCTTTCCGCGCTGGGTGCGAGTGTGGTGCTGGGTGCGCGGCGTGCCGATCGCCTCAAATCTCTGGTCGACGAATTGACCGCCGGCGGCGGCAAGGCGCTCGCCGTCACGACCGACGTCACGCGCCGCGATCAGGTCAAAAGGCTGGTCGACACTGCCGTGCAGAATTTTGGCCGGATTGACGTGATGATCAACAACGCCGGGCTGATGCCGCAGTCGCTGCTTGAGCACCTCAAGATCGACGAGTGGGACCGGATGATCGACGTGAACATCAAGGGCGTGCTTTACGGTATTGCGGCGGCGCTGCCCGCCATGAAGCAGCAGAAAGCCGGACACATTATCAATGTCTCGTCGGTCGCCGGACACAAGGTCGGGCCCGGCGGCGCCGTCTATGCGGCGACCAAACACGCTGTGCTCGCCCTGTCCGAGGGATTGCGCCAGGAGGTAAAGCCCTACAACATCCGCACCACGGTGATCTCGCCGGGCGCGGTGGCCACGGAACTGCCGAACAGCGTGACGGATGAGAGCGTCGGCGAGAAAATCCGCAAGCTTTATGCGGAGGTCGCCATCCCCGCCGATTCTTTTGCGCGGGCCGTCGCCTTCGCCATGGCCAGCCGGACGAGGTCGACGTCAACGAAATCCTGTTCAGGCCGACGAAACAGGAGCTTTGAGCCTGTTTCGCGCTCGCGGAACCCAAAGGCGCCGTACCCCGTTGAAACCGGATTAGTCTGGCGCGATCTGCCCATTGGAACTGCCGGCGCCCGGCCCATGCCGGCGTGAACGCGACCAACGCATAAAATACGGTCATCGGAGAGGCTGCCATGCCCCCTGCCCTATCCAAGGTGTCTTTCACCGTGAACGGCGAGCCCCGCGCGCTCGAACTCGACACGCGAACCACACTGCTCGACGCGTTGCGCGAACATTTGCATCTAACCGGAACAAAAAAGGGCTGTGACCACGGCCAGTGCGGCGCCTGCACGGTGATCGTGAACGGAAGGCGCATCAATTCGTGCCTCACGCTCGCGGTGATGCACGAGGACGACAGCATCACCACGATCGAGGGGCTGGGCCAGCCCGACCATCTGCATCCGCTGCAGGCTGCTTTCATCAAGCACGATGGCTACCAATGCGGCTATTGCACGCCGGGGCAGATCTGCTCGGCCATCGCCGTGCTTGACGAAATCGACGCCGGCATCCCGAGCCACGTCAGCCCCGACCTGAACGCGCGCCCGCAATTGACGGCCGACGAACTGCGCGAACGCATGAGCAGCAATATCTGCCGCTGCGGCGCCTATTCCAACATCGTCGACGCCATCACCGAAGTCGCAGGGAGACAACCGTGAAATCCTTCACCTACGAGCGCGCCGTCTCGCCCGCGGCCGCTGCCTCCTCCGCCGCAAATGTAACGGGCGCCAAATTCATCGCCGGCGGTACCAATCTGCTCGACCTGATGAAGCTGCAAATCGAAGCGCCGACCCATCTGATCGACGTCAACGGTCTCGCGCTCGACAAGATCGAACCGACACCTGAGGGTGGGCTGCGTATCGGCGCACTCGTGCGCAACACCGATCTCGCCGCCGACGAGCGCGTGCGCCGCGACTATGGCCTGCTCGCACGCGCCCTGCTCGCCGGCGCCTCGGGACAGCTGCGCAACAAAGCCACGACCGCCGGCAATCTCCTGCAACGGACGCGTTGCCCGTATTTCTATGACACCGACCAGCCGTGCAACAAACGAAAGCCCGGCAGTGGCTGCGCCGCGATCGGCGGTGTGAGCCGTCAGCTCGCCGTCATCGGAACCAGTGACGCCTGCATCGCCACGAATCCGAGCGACATGGCCGTAGCAATGATGGCGCTCGATGCGGTCGTGGGAACGGTGCGGCCCGACGGCAAGACGCGGAGCATCCCGATCTCCGACTTTTACCGGCTGCCCGGAGACACTCCCCACCTTGAGACTGCGCTCGAGCCGGGCGAACTGATCACCGCAGTAACGCTGCCCAAACCGGTAGGCGGCACGCACATCTACCACAAGGTTCGTGACCGGGCGTCCTACGCGTTCGCGCTCGTTTCAGTCGGCGCCATCGTCGAGCGCGACGGCACGGGCTGCGTCGCGCTTGGCGGGATCGCACCGAAACCCTGGCGAATCCCGGCGGCCGAAGCGGAGATGCCGCGCGGCGCCAAAGCCGTGACGGCGCGCCTGCTCGCCGACGCGAGACCGACGCACGAGAACGCATTCAAGCTGCGGCTGGCCGAACGCACGCTTGCCGCCGTGCTGGCCGAAGCGAGAGACTGAGCCATGAAATTCGAACATCCCGCCACGCTCAACCCGATCGATCAGCTCAAGGTAGTTGGTCTGGCAGACCGACCGCATTGACGGTCCGCTCAAGACCACGGGCACCGCCCCTTATGCGTATGAGCGGCACGACGTCGTCGCCAATCAGGCCTATGGCTATGTGGTCGCCGCCGCCATTGCCAAAGGACGAATCACGTCCATCGATCTGAAAGAAGCCGAGGCGTCGCCCGGCGTACTGGCGATCGTCACCGCGGAAAATGCCGGCAAGCTCGCCAAAGGCGAATACAATATTGCCCGTCTGCTCGGTGGGCCCGACATTCAGCACTACCATCAGGCGATCGCGCTGGTCGTTGCCGAAACTTTCGAACAGGCGCGCGCCGCCGCCGCGCTGGTGCACGTTACGCTATGCGCCGGCCAAGGGCGTCTTCGACCTCGCGAGCGAGAAAGATCAAAGCAACCAAACACGAGCCGAGCTTCGGTGGTCCGGCTGACACTGCCGCCGGCGATTTCGCCGGCGCATTCGCCAAAGCGCCGGTTCAGGTCGACGCCACCTATACGACCCCGGACCAGTCGCACGTGATGATGGAGCCGCATGCGTCAATCGCGGCATGGAACGGTGACAAGCTCACTATCTGGACTTCAAACCAGATGATCGACTGGGGCGTGACCGACATGGCGAAGACGCTACGTATCGCCAAGGACAAGGTTCGTCTGGTCTCGCCGTTCATCGGCGGCGGCTTCGGCGGCAAATTGTTTCTCCGCGCGGATGCGCTGCTCGCGGCACTCGGCGCACGTGCCGCCAAACGTCCGGTGAAAGTGGCGCTGCCGCGGCCACTGATCATCAACAACACCACACATCGGCCGGCGACGATCCAGCGCATTCGCATCGGAGCGGGCAAGGACGGCAGGATAACCGCGATCGCTCATGAGACCTGGTCGGGCAACCTGCCTGGCGGCGATCCCGAGACGGCGGTCGGTCAGACGCGGCTGCTTTATGCGGGGAAGGACCGCATGACCGCGATGCGGCTGGCCATGCTCGACCTGCCGGAAGGCAACGCCATGCGGGCGCCCGGCGAAGCGCCGGGGATGATGGCGCTGGAGATCGCGATCGACGAGATGGCGGAAAAGCTCAAGCCTCGATCCGATCGAATTTCGTATCCTCAACGATACCCAGGTCGATCCTGAACATCCGCAGCGACCTTTCTCGCAGCGGCAACTCAACGAATGCCTGCGCATCGGCGCCGACCGCTTCGGCTGGAGCAAGCGCAATCCGCAGCCCGGCCAAACCCGCGACGGGCGCTGGCTGGTCGGCATCGGCGTCGCCGCCGCCTTCCGCAATAATCTGCTCGTACCCTCAGGTGCGCGCGTGCGGCTCGATAATCGCGGCGTTGTGACGGTCGAGACCGACATGACCGACATCGGCACCGGCAGCTATACCATCATTGCGCAGACCGCAGCCGAGATGATGGGCGTGCCCATCAAGGACGTGACGGTACGCCTCGGCGATTCTAAACTTCCCGGTCTCGAGCGGCTCGGGCGGACAATTCGGTGCCAATAATTCGACGTCCGGCGTATTTGCGGCATGCGTCAAGCTGCGCGAGGCTGTGGCACGCAAGCTCGGCTTCAATTCCGCCGATGCGGAGTTCGCGGACGGTTTCGTCCGCTCGGGCAACCGCAGCGTCCGGCTCGCCGAGGCGGCCGGCGAAAGTGGTCTTAGTGCCGAAGATGCAATCGAGTACGGCGACCTTGACCAGAAATATCAGCAATCGACCTTTGGCGCGCATTTCGTCGAGGTCGCGGTCGATGCCGCAACGGGCGAGACCCGCCTGCGCCGGATGCTGGCGGTGTGTGCGGCGGGCCGCATCCTCAATCCAAAATCGGCGCGCAGCCAGGTGATCGGCGCGATGACGATGGGCGCCGGTGCCGCGCTGATGGAGGAACTCGCGATCGACAAAAGCCGCGGCTTCTTCGTCAACCACGACCTCGCCGGCTATGAAGTGCCGGTGCATGCCGATATTCCGCACCAGGACGTGATCTTCCTCGACGAGACCGATCCGATGTCATCGCCGATGAAGGCCAAAGGCGTCGGCGAACTCGGTATCTGCGGCGTGGGCGCCGCTGTTGCCAACGCCATCTACAACGCCACCGGCGTGCGCGTGCGCGACTATCCGGTCACGCTCGACAAGCTGCTCGAGGGCCTGCCTGCGGTGGCCTGACGGAGCGCCGAATTCGCCGCGCCAAAAAGTAAGCGCTCGAGCCACGCAGCGACAGCGGCTAGCGCCGGTGGAGAAAACTACGATAACGTCCCCAAGCGGCGTTACGTAGCGTTTTACGGACATGAGAGATCAATCGTTACGGCTTTTGCGCCACATCAATGAGTCTCGTCCTGGTTTCCTGCAATGAAGCGCGGAGAAAGGCAGAGTCGCATGAGGCAGCATCGGCAATCATTACTTTTGAGCCTAACCTCCCGCCCGCAAGGATTGGCATATGCAACGGCTTGCATTTTGCTTGCGGGAGTCTCTGGTCCATTGAGCGCGCAAAACCGGCTGAGGCCGTGGCGGCCCAAGTCCGCAGCCAGGGCTATCAATGCGATGGGCCGATCAGCGCGACGCGAGACGCCAGCCTTTCCAAGGCTGACATGGCGGTCTGGAATCTTAAATGTAAAAACGGCAGCTACCGGGTCATGCTCGTTCCCGATATGGCGGCCCGAATCACCAAGCTGGACGCCAACTCCAAATAGATCGATCGCTGTTGCCGGATGGCACGTCTGCGCGCGTTTATTTCGACTGAATGTAGCTCAAATAGGCGACAATCGACATGATGCGCCGTTGAATTGTCGTTTCCGGATCGCACGTCATATCCATAAATGCTTCGAGGCCCGGGCCCGGCGAGGGCTTGCGGCCGGCAGCAGGCGGGTGCCTCCGCCGCTGAGTAGGCGGCGGTGACTGCGGACTGCTTTGTCGGCATCCCCAGATCGGCATTTCATCGGCAAGATGCTTGCGGTCCGATCCGCGGCCGTCGACCAACCGATAGACTTCGGTGACCGGGAAGATTCCGCGGTTGTGTCTGGCCAAGACAGTTAAATCGGCGGGTCGCGTTTTGAGGCTCGCACTATGCGGCCCCGAACCTTTGCCATCCGCGCCGTGGCAGTTGGCACAATGCGCCAGATATTGCGATCTGCCTGCTTCAAGTCCGGCATCGAAATCCTGCGGCAACGCCACGCCGACTATCGCGATCAATCCGGCCGTCGCACTGCAGTACAGAAGCAACCTGTGAGGAACCATAACTAACCGTGTTGCCGGCGCAGTAAGTGACGCCAAACCCGCCACTCGACCGGGTTGATCAGGATCGGCGTGCCCAAATCGGAATTGATCCAAAGATCCGCGTTATCGCGGCGGCACGGAAACGGCAGCGTAACAACCTTGCCGTGATCGAGCACTCGCAATTCCACGGCCTGATTGTACGGGGCTGTTGTCACCGGATGCCAATGCCCAATGTGAAAATGGTCTGTGATATTCATGAAACGTCAATGACTTTTGGCGTCTGCGCCAGGCCTGTCGGATGCTGTGAATGCCGGCGTATGTTGGCGGCGATGCGTTCGACTTCCGGCAGAGCGTGCTTGTAGAACCGCTTTAGGCCAGCACAAAGGTAATTGAGCCCCGCTTCGCCATCCGGGGCACGAATGAGTCGGTTCTTGGGGCATTCTCCCCAGCAGTCGTTCAGATAAGAACAGGAGCGGCAGTAGGCCGGGAGCGTCTCCGATTTAGCGTAGCCGAATTTCACCTGCGTCGGCGAGAACACCATTTCGGCGAGCGGCTTGTCCTGCACCTTGCCCAATCGATACTCGGGATAGACGTAATGATCGCAGGAATAGACGCTTCCATCGTGCTCAAGAGCGACGCCCTTGCCGCAACTCTCGCCATAGATGCAGATTTGCGACGGCAGCCCGAGGTGCTGGGCCACGAGCGTCTCGAAGTGGCTCACCAGAACCTTGCCCAAATCCTTGCGGCGCCATTCATCGAAAACCCGCGACAGAAAATAACCGTACTCATCGGGATCGACCGACCAATCCGTCACTACCGAATCGGGATGCTCCGGCCGCGCTTCAGGGCTGCCAACGAATGGCAGCCGCGACGAATCCCACTTTTGCGGTGCCGTGGTTTCAAACTCCTTCGCCTGTACGATCGGAATGAATTGGATGTATGTGGAATTGAGCTCACGCCGCAGAAACCGATAAACGTCCAGCGGCTTCGACGCGTTGAACCGGTGCACGCATGTCAGCGTATTGAAGCGCACGCCGAACTTGCGCAGCAGATTTGCGCCGGCCATCACCTTGTCGAAGGTTGGCGCGCCACCCTTGTTCACCCGAAAGCGGTCGTGCAGTTCGCGAGGACCATCGATGCTCAGTCCGACGAGAAACCCGTGTTCCTTGAGGAACACCGCCCAATTTTCGTCGAGCAGGACGCCGTTGGTCTGCAGATCGTTCTCGATACGCTGGCCGGTCTTAGCGTATTTCTTCTGCAGAGCGACGACGCGGCGAAAGAAATCCAAACCCCGCAATGTGGGCTCGCCGCCCTGCCAGGAAAACACCACTTCAGGGCCGGTCACGCCGTCGATGTATTGCCGGATGAAAAGTTCGAGCGTGTCATCGCTCATCTGGCCGGTGCCGGGGCCGTTGGGCAGCGTCTCCTTGCTGAGATAAAAGCAGTACTTGCAATCGAGATTGCATGTCGAGCCGGAGGGCTTGGCCATGACATGGAATTGCCCGCCGGGAGCCGAGCGCAGTTTCGAAGGAGCGGTGTATTTGTCGAGCATTGGCGTCGCGCCCTTAGCCGCCTTCTCTAGCCACAGGCGGATGGCCGCAACCCTCCGCGTCATAGCATAGCAAGCCTCCCGTCGTGCTGCTCAGTTCAATTGGCGTCCTGCGCGGCGCGGTTGGCGGCCTCAAGCTTCTTGATGTCGTCCGGAGTGAGCTTGGGAGGCTCGACCGAGATCGTCAGCTTGTCGATCGTGCCGGTGAACTTGAACGGCACCTTGTAATCCCGATCGTCAATAGGCGTGCCGGTGTCCGACCCAATGTCGAACGTCTCGTCGATCGGCAGGACCAAGGGGACAGTGCGGTCCATCTTCTGCGTCGAGACTGCCTTGCCGTCGATGCTGAACGTTCCAGTACCGCTCCGGCCGATACCGCTTATGCTATTGAACGCAAGCGTCGCGAAACCAAGACCGTCGTACTTGAAGTCGAAGACGAGCGTGTGCTTGCCGGGTGACAGCGCCTCGGGTGCTTGCCACTTCACGCGCTTGAGATCGAGCAGGTTCCAGGTGAACACGGGCTTGCTCTTGAGCACATAAAGCCCATAGCCACCGAACCGTCCTCCCTCGGTAACGATCATGCCATCGGCGCCGCCTTCCGGCACGTCGATGTTCGCCGTGATGGTGTAGGAGGTATTGAGCAGGCTTGGCGCCGCATTGTCAGGAATACCGGCGATCGGCTCCCCCGAATAGATGAACACCTTCCTGCCCGCCGCCAAGCCGGGGCGCGGCGCGACCACCCGTGTTGCGACTGATGCGTCGAGCGGGAGCACCTGATATTTCGCAAATTCACCGAACATCAGGTCTTTCATCTCCTGCATTTTTTCAGGATTGGCGGCGGCGACATCGCTGTACTGCGTCCAGTCGTGCCGGACATCGTATAGTTCAAACTTGAAAGCGGTCGCCGGATTTTGAATCGTCTTGCCGAGCAATTCCCATGGCGCGCGCGTCGGAACCGCGCTCAGCATCCAGCCTTCGTCATAAAGACCCTGTATCCCCAACATCTCGAAATATTGGATGTGATGGCGTGACGGCGTATCGGCGTTGGCCTTATCGAACGTATAAGCCAAGCTCGTTCCTTCGATCGGCTTTTGTGCGATACCGTCCACCATGACCGGCGCAGGGATGCCTGTGGCCTCCAGCAGCGTCGGCACGATATCGATCATATGACTGAACTGGTTACGGATACCACCCTTGTCCGTGATGTGCCCCGGCCAAGAGATGGCCATGCCCTGACGAGTGCCGCCGAAGAAGGAGGGAATCTGTTTTGTCCACTTGAACGGCGTGTCGAAGGCCCATGCCCACGGCACTGCCATATGGTTATAGGTCTGCTCGGTACCCCAGACGTCGTACCATTTCATTTGTTCGGCGACAGACAGCTCGATGCCATTGAATTGCAGCATCTCGCTCGGCGTTCCATTGAGCGAGCCCTCCGCCGAGGCCCCGTTGTCGCCACTGATATAAATGATCAGCGTGTTATCGAGTTTGCCTTCATCGGCGATCGCCTGAATAACGCGACCGATCTCATGGTCGGTGTACGCCAAAAAGGCGGCATAAACATCCGCTTGGCGAATGTAGAGCTTCTTTTGTTCGTCAGACAACGTCTCCCAACGCGGCAGCAAGCCATCCGGCCACGGGGTGAGCTTCGCATCCTGCGGTATGACACCAAGCCGCCTTTGATTGGCAAAAATCTGGTCGCGCAGCGCATTCCAGCCCTTGTCGAACAGATGCATGTCGCTGATTTTTCTGGTCCATTCCGGCGTCGGCTGGTGCGGTGCGTGCGTGGCGCCGGGCACATAGTACAAAAAGAACGGCATCGACGAGTCGATGTCGTTGAGCTGATTGAGCCAATGGATGGCGTCGTCCGCCATAGCGGTGACCAAGTTCCAACCCGGATGCCCGACATAGGGGTAGATCGCCGTGGTGTTGCGGAAAAGATTCGGCTCCCATTGGCTAGTGTCGCCGCCGATGAAACCATAGAAATAATCAAAGCCCATACCGGTCGGCCATTGATTGAACGGTCCGGCTTGGCTGGCCTGATAGGTTGGCGTGTTGTGATCCTTGCCGAACCAGGCGGTGCGGTAGCCATTCTCCTCCAGAATCCGGCCAATCGTGGCGCTGTCCTTCGGAATAATGCTGTTGTATCCGGGATAGCCGGTCGATTGCTCGGAAACCACCCCGAAGCCAACAGAGTGATGATTTCGGCCAGTGATCAGTGCCGCCCGCGTTGGCGAACACAATGCCGTCGAATGAAAATTGGTGTAACGCAGGCCGCTTGCGGCGATGCTGTCAAGCGTCGGCGTCGGAATGACACCGCCGAAAGTTGACGGCGCCGCGAAGCCGACGTCATCGGTCATGATGAGAAGAATGTTTGGCGCGCCCTTGGGCGGCACCACGCGCGCCGGCCAGTACGGTTTCGACTGTGCGGCGTTGAGATTGATCTCGCCCTGAAAGGGCTGTGGCGGGGGCGGCAGGAAGTGTCCGTCAATGGTGGTCGTTGCCTCGGGGGATCCCGGCGCGCCGTTGAATTGTTGTGCCGATGCCGAATCCCACGCCAGCAAAGCTGCCATGGCCAGAGCAGAGGCACTCGTGACCCACCGTTGTTTCAGCACGGCCGCCTCCAAATTGTGTTTATGGAAGTAGCTTTGCCTTTCGCACGTCGGACACCATGACCCTCTCAAGCTAGCGAACATTGATCTAAATCAAGCATGGAAAGCACTCGGCGGATGCGAGTTTGAAAGCGTGGTGGGCCGACATCGCGTTTGATCGAGATCAATTACAAATCTGCCATTAGGCAACATGTATCGCACAGTAGAGTAGAAGCAGTGTTGTCCACGCGAAGAACATTTTCGCGAATAGCATTGCATTGCTGATCAACCTTGCACGTAGAGCAACTTTGCCGCAGGATCGCGAACCAGCAAGCCGATCGATGGCGGAGAATTATCCAGCTGTCGCGTCTGGGCGGTGAATGCAAGCCGAACGCGAGGACCGCGAAGAAGTTGCAAAAGAATTGGGCGGGATTCAGCGCGGGCGGGTTCCAGCTACACGGAGCTTCTTACCTGCCTGGAGATGGCACCGGTATAAGGGGTTACGGCAATCCCGCACCAAATGGTGCGGCGAAGCGCAACATCTCGAAATAGCTAGATGGCATGAGATCACGTAGAGCGATGGAGGCTTTAGCATGAGGCGATGGTACTCGCTGCCGTTTTTTGCTTTTTCCACTCTCCTCGCGACATCGACGGCGGCCCTGACACAAGTGACGATTGATGTATCGAAGGTCACCTGTGACCAATTCCTTGCCGGAAAGGTCGCGGACTCAAGAAGCGTCACAGTCTGGCTGAGTGGCTTCTACCATGGCATGCACAACGATACACATCTCGATGTGAATGAGCTGCAACAGAATTCGCAGGCTGTGATGGATTACTGCATCACACATCCCAGCGTGATTTTAATGGACGCCGTGACCACCTTGTTTGGAAAAAAGCCGTAACTGCATCGGCAGATCTGCGTCAACGAAATAAGAAAGGCCAGGCCCCACGCGCCCTCACGAAAAAGCCGAAGCCCCGGGGTCTGACCCGGGGCTTCGCTTTACACGCGCCTGAAAGGTTGTGGGTTACTGCATTGCAGCAGCAGCCGCGGCGGGATTTTCCATCGTGGCGATATTGTGCTTCACAGCCTTCTGTACTTTCTCGAAGGCGCGCACCTCGATCTGACGCACGCGCTCGCGCGACACGCCGAACTCGTCGGCCAGTTCTTCGAGCGTGATCGGATCGTCGGCCAGCCGCCGCGCCTCGAAGATGCGGCGCTCGCGATCGTTGAGCACCGTGAGCGCCTCGCCGAGCGCCTTGTGGCGGTTCTCCGATTGCTCGGATTCGGCAAGCCGGCTTTCCTGGCTGACGCTGTCGTCCATCAGCCAGTCCTGCCACTCGCCGGAATCGCCGTCCTCGCGGATCGGCGCGTTGAGCGAGGCGTCGCCGCCGAGCCGGCGGTTCATCTCGATCACGTCCTGCTCGGTCACGCCAAGACGCTTGGCGATCAGCTTGACCTGATCGGGCCGCATGTCGCCTTCCTCGAGCGCGGAAATCCGGCTCTTGGCCTTGCGCAGATTGAAGAACAGCTTCTTCTGGTTGGCCGTGGTGCCCATTTTCACGAGCGACCAGGAGCGCAGGATGTATTCCTGGATCGCGGCCTTGATCCACCACATGGCGTAGGTCGCGAGCCGGAAGCCCTTGTCGGGCTCGAATCGCTTCACCGCCTGCATCAGGCCGACATTGCCCTCGGAAATGACTTCCGAGATCGGCAGGCCGTAGCCGCGATAGCCCATGGCGATCTTGGCGACGAGCCGGAGATGGCTGGTGACGAGCCTGTGCGCGGCGTCGCGGTCGCCGTGTTCGCGCCAGCGCTTGGCCAGCATGAATTCTTCCTGCGGCTCCAACATCGGAAACCGCCGGATCTCTTCGAGGTATCGGGTAAGGCCGGTTTCGCCCGACAAAACCGGCAGTGCAGCAGTCTGGGCCATGATAGCGCCCTCCTAAAAATTGCCCCCGCGCAAGCGGCGGGCGAATGGACCGCCGCTCCCCGAGCCGACGGCGCCAGTTCAAGTTCGCACCCGCAGCATACACGGTCGAATCAGGTCCACGGAAGGGACGCGATATCACTTCAGCGCGATACCGCCTTGATCTGGGTTAACCGACCCTGAAAACCTGCGAAATCGGTTAAACCCTCACCCTCTGTCCGGAGACATTTGGCTGGATTCCGCCCGACCGCGGACCAATTCAATGTGTAAACGGGTAAGATCGGGCGGCAGTTCCGATCGGAACCTGAGTATTTCGCCGCTCGACGGGTGCTTGATCGACAGTAGATAGGCATGGAGAGCCTGTCTGCCAAGGTCCGCCAGGCCAGCTTGAGCGTTAGTCGAGAGCAGAGCCCTTTTGGTTCGAAATCCGGTCCCGTAAACCGGATCCCCTATCACTGGATGGCCGATCGAGGCCAAATGGACCCGAATCTGGTGGGTTCGACCCGTTTCCAGCCGACAATCGAGCAGGCTCGCAACAGGCTCGGCCGGCTTTGCGGCTCGGCTCGCCTGTCCCGCCCGTCGGGCGCCCGGGAGGTCTGAGCCACCCGCATACCGCTCCAAGAGGCGCCAGTGGGTGACAGCTTCCCTGCCCCCCTCCCGGATCGCCATTTGGTCGCGGGCATGCGGCGACCGGTCGATCGGCCGGTTGATCGTACCCTGCGGCCGGGCCGGCGCCCCCCAGACGAAGGCCAAATAGCCGCGCTCGAACTCGTCCCCGTCCCTGCCATGGCTGGCAAACTGCGCCGCGAGCGCCTGATGCGCTTTATCGTTCTTTGCCACCACCATCAGCCCGCTCGTGTCCTTGTCGAGACGGTGCACGATGCCGGGACGCCGTTCACCGCCGATGCCGGACAGGCTTTCCCCGCAATGGGCGATCAGCGCGTTGACCAAGGTGCCGGTCTGGTGCCCGGCCGCAGGGTGCACGACCAGGTTGGCCGGCTTGTCGATAACAATAATGTCATCGTCCTCGTAGACGACCTTGAGCGGGATCGCTTCCGGCGCAGGCTTCGCCGGCTCCGGCGGCGGCACGTCGAGCACGATGGCGGCGCCGGAATTGACGCGGTAACTCGGATCGCGGATCGTGCTGCCGCCGACCGCGACCGCGCCGGCTTCGATCAGCGCCTTGAGCCGGCTGCGCGACAGCTCGGCGACATGCGCCGCCAGAACGCGGTCAAGCCGTACCCCGGCATCCGCCTCGCCGGCAATAATCGATCTCGTCGTCATGGTGAATGTCATGCCCAAAGGCAATGTATCAGACAAATCATCCGCAAAGACTGAAGCAGAAAAGCTCGAGGCCGACAGCGATCTGAGCGCCACGGTCACCCGGGTGCGCTGGCTGATGATCATATCGGCGCTGACCACCGCCATTGCGATCGCGGCCGTCATCGGCGTCATCGGCTATCGCTTCTACAGCCGCGGCAATGGCGCAGTCGACACCATCGTCAATGGTACCGTGTTTCTGCCCAAGGGCGCTCATGTCGACTCCACCACGATCTCCGAAGGCCGGATCGTCGTCACCTTCGATCTGAACGGCGCGACCGAAGTCCGATTCTTCGACCTCAAGACACTGCAGGGCATCGGCGAACTTCATTTTGCCACGCAGCGGTGAGCTCGTTCCCGAGCGCTGCCAACGCGCCGAGCCGTAATGTCCGGCCATGACGGCTTGCGCCGCCGCGTTATCGGGGCTATTTCGGGGCGAGGCTCCCTTCGTCTAGCGGCCCAGGACGTCGCCCTCTCACGGCGAAAACAGGGGTTCGAGTCCCCTAGGGAGCGCCAGCGGTTCAGAAACCCCCATTAAATATAGCGGAAACCATGCCGCTAAAACTGCTGCTGCTAATATATGCCGCTAGTGCTATAGGGTGGGCTGACCGAGGTCCCCCATGCGGCGCAAACGAGATTACTTGTTTCTACGGCCGGGCTCGCAGAACTGGCATGTCAAGCTGCAAACGCCCGGCAATCGCGTTGAGAAATCCTTAGGCACGCCCGACCGTCGGGAGGCGGAGATCGCTGCCCTCCCGCTCATAGCGCGGCATAAGGCTGCCTTATTAGCAAAGCGGGTGCACCTGGAAACCATATGGTCCCACGACCTTGAGCCAGGCCGCGAGCACGTCGACCCCGCGAGTGGCGCTCGCACCATCGCAACCGACCGCGAGCTAATCCACATCAACCCCGACGGCACGACCCGGACGGTAGCGAATGGCGGACCCAGACAGATGCTGATCCCGCCCTATCCGGAGTCCTCAGCGCGAGCAGTCGTCAAATTCGTGCGCAAGCTTTCCGATGGTATGGTACCGGAGGACCGTCCTACGCTCGCGACCAAGACCGGCGACGACGCCATCCTTGAGACCTATCTGAAACACGCCAACGTGACGGGCTATTTTGAGCGTGAGGCCCGGGACATGTGGGCACTCTACAAGACGTTGACCGGCAACAAGCCATTGAAAGACGCGGACCGCGAAGATGGCCGCAAGCTAGTCCAGCATCTCAAGGACCAAGGACTTAAGAGCGCATCCATTCAGAAGCGAGTCGGGTGGTTGCGGGCGGCCATCAATCTAGCGATCAAAGATCGCAAGGAATGCAAGTCGTGGCTAAACCCCTTTGCTGGCATCGTGCCCAAAGGTGATGACAAAGAGCGACGCTTACCGCTTAGCGACGCGGATATGAAGGAATGCAAGCGCAACTTCGATAAGCTCAGCGAGTCCGATCAACTGCTGTTTCGCGTGCTGGCAACTACCGGCATGAGGCTGTCTGAGGCGTTTGAGATTGATAGCGAGGAAAAGGAAAAGGGTTGCCGGTTCGTAATCGTCGGCAAAAAGACCGAACAGAGCTTGCGTCGCGTACCGCTTCCGGCAAACCTGCTCCCAGCCCTGCCCGCGACTATCAGAGGTCCGTTGTTCAAGAGCGGCGATGAAGCCGCCTCTTCGAAACGACTAAACAGGTTCCTGGACGACATCGGCATTATTGACCCGCACAAGGTGGCGCATTCATTGCGGCACAGGGCGCAAGATCGGTTGCGCGCTGCGGCCTGCCCTGAGGCTATCCGCTGGGAATTGCTAGGCCACGAAAAGAAGACGGTCGCCGCGAATTACGGCAAAGGCTCACCGGTTCCGATGCTCCGCAAGTGGATCGACAAAATCGGGTTCTAATCAGTGCCTACCATTGTCGGATATAATCCCCCAAATGTGGTGGGCCATTCGTTAAGTTCGGAAGTGACTCCTTTCCAGGACTTTGTCCTGTCGCAAGGTCCGTAAACGCGGCTGATGCCGACTTGGCATCCGCAACCAAAGGAGATGCCCATGGCCCCCGCACGGCCCTATTGGAAAAACTACCTCACCGCTCGGGCGCCGGACGACACCGCGCCGATCCTGGTGCCTTACGGCGCCGGCATTTGGACGTTCGGCGACCACCTGAGACATCTTGCGGCACATGCTGGCCATATTCCCCTAGCGCTTGACGAATTCGGTCGCTGCGTTATCTGCATCCGCCGCGGCTTTTTTACGCCGAACGCTTAGTCGTTGTTCCGATAGAGTAACATGATGGTGCGCGGCATCAGAAAAAACAGCAGAATTTGGCAGTGCCAATGAGACGATCGCCTGCATGGAATCCCAAGCGAAGATTCTGTCGCGCCGGACGCAGCTGTGGTCATTGCGACATGACCTTAGCCCACGTTTGATGATGTGCACCAATAGCACGCCTGAAGGAGTGCGTCGGCTACAGATCATTTCGGCAGTCGTGATTTGGTTGATATCGCTTCTGCCCCCGCAGGCGTTGGACGGGGTTATCGAGGCGAGGATGAAAACCGTAGCAGCTGGACGCGGTCTCGATGCGCGTCGGCGTTCGACAGGGGTTTGGACGATTGGGGGCCGATCTCCCACGTCGCAGGTGATTGGCGCAATCACCGATTGACTGGTGGGGTGAGCATCGCTAGACATCCAGTGCCGCGGCGTTGGGCAGGTCCAATTCCTGACCCGGTGGATCGTGGTGCGTAGCCCGGCGACGTATAGCCCATCGTTGGAACCCGGATGACTGCGCAGCGGGCGCTAGACCAAGCGGTGTAGCAACTGGGCCTCTCGCATAGAGGGGCCAACTATGCCCGTTTCTGCAGCAATCATCGAGCTCGAGCCGCTCGTACTGTCGCCCTCTGAGGCGGCCGCCTTCCTGTCTGTCTCCGAACGTTCTCCGTCGCGTCTGATTTCTGAGGGAAGCATCGAGGCTCGCAAGCGCGGGACGCGGACACCGGTCGACGTTGCTTCGCCGGAAACCGCCCTGCCGAAGAAGACTGACCGCGCGCCGATTGTGTTCGGCCGCCTCGCTCACGCGCTGCCGCCTGCCCTTGCGCAATCCCGGCACTGACGCGCCCATGGGAAGGATCCGAACATGAAAATCAACGGTCCGATCGATGAAGGTCTCGTATTCGACGGCCTTTATTTCAGAATTTCTGGTGCCTGCTGTCAGTACAAAAGCCTGGGGGCGTGGAAGCGGCCGCAATGGCGGAAGGATCACCCCGGCGATTTTGTCCCCCTTTCGGAGGTTGAACCAAGCGTCGCGCCGGAGAATGAGACCGACGTCGAAACGAGCTTGAAAACGCCTGGCCCCAATCCTCCGGCTACTCCAGCCAATGAGACGACGCTCTCCGCCGCTCAACCGGTGGCACGACCCATTGCATACCGGACAACGAAAACCGAGGTGCTGAACCTCGCCAGGGCGGCACTCGAGAGCGGCGAAAGCCTGCGCAATATTGCCGAGAGACTTGCGGGCGCAAACAAAGATTTTCACGTGAGCCAGCGGGAGATCGGCCGGACGCTCGGTCGATCCACCAGTTGGGTCAACCGTCTCCTGAAATGGCGTCAATCCGGATACAAGCAAACGAGCCCCTTCGGTCCAACGACGCGGGCCGCCCGCGGCGCGCATCGAAAGGGTCCCGGCGGACGCGGCGGCCCCCGGGGCCCCAATGATGATGGCCAGGCCAGCTTGGTCACCCAATGCTGCTCGCCTGCAGACCAGCCGGCATCGCCGCGGGCGGCAGTCAACGCAGACCTTTTGAGCGGCCCGACACAAACTGATCTGGTGCCGAGTACCGAGGCTGCCACGACAGAAACCCAGCCTCCAGAAACAGAGACTACTCCGCATGATGACCCAGCTCGCAAACCGGAGCAAAACGCCGGTCGTCAACGCGAGAAGCAAATGTCGCCCGCAAGAAAGGCGAATGCCGCTCAAAAGCTTTCACCTGAGCGCATGCGAATCGTGTTCGATGCGCTCAAGGAATGGCCCGTTCTCGATCACGCCGCCGCCAAAGCAGGCATTCATCCCAAAACACTTGCTTACTGGTTGCGATCCAGCGAGGCCGGCCACGGTGGCTATGACATCGAGTGGGATGGCCTGCAGTGGAGATTTCACGAACTCTGCCAATCCGCTGTCGAACAGGCTCACGATGTGCTCTTCGAACCCGCATACCAAATGGCGATGGGTGTTACCTTCAAGATCGATGGCGATGGCAATATGATTGAAGAGGTTGTTGGCCCACCAAATCCAAAAATGATGCGATCTTTGTTGGAGTGGGCGCGGCCTGAGAGGTGGGCACAACCTCGCAAGAGCAACATCCGCCGGACTGGTGGCGTACTTGTCATCGGCGAGCGTCCTAAGGACCTCAACAAAGGTTCGGTCTCTAGCGTAAGAGCCCGGCAATGGAAATCGATGGCCACAAAGGTTGGCAAAGCAAAACCCTAGCAGCTTCGAAAGCTCCACCGCACTGTCGCTCGACACTCAATCGCCGTCCGGAGATCTCTCGAAAGCCCTGCCGGCACCAAGAGGCCAATGCAAGCCTGCACCTACAGACCTGACCCGTTTGAGTCCGCCAAATCGCTGTTGTTCGATACGAGCAACTGGCGGCCGTTTTGCGACGTCACCTTGACGTTGAAGCAAGCGCGTCAATCCGATAATGGCGCGTGGATAAAGATCGACGACTATCCATGCCGACAAGCCTTTCGGCACTTCATGAACCTGCTCAACAAGGTGGTCTATGGAGCGGCATTTCGTCGACACCACAAACGTCTTCGGGTATTGCCGGTACTTGAAAAAGGCGAAGTCCGCGCCAGCGCACTACGGTCATGGGAGCGGGGCACCTGCGGTCGCTGGCATATTCACTGTGCGATTGAGTTGCCTACGCACTTGGATGGTGTCGCCCTCGAGAAACTCATTCGCCGCTGCTGGACGAAGGTAGAGTTAGGGTGCGGCCGAATTCTTGTCCGCGATGGTGCAAACGCGGGCTGGATCGGTTACATGCTAAAGAGCGACCAGAAAGCAACGTTCGATTGCTTCCTTGACTGCATTATCGTCGAGTCCTGGCACAATCCAACTGCCGACGCGTAGCCGTTCATTGGATCGGACTCTTCGCCAACTAGACCTGGGGCAAGGCGATTGGCAGGCAGTCGCCTTGTTTCGTTGCTTTCGGCCCGGCGCGCGGCGCCCCCGAAACAACGGATAGAGAGGATGACGGTGAGCCCTAGTCGCTGTGCGCAACACCGCCCGATCACCGCGAACGACCCGGTAGCCCATGACGTCACGGCCGCCAGCTCCATGATCTCCAGCGTCGTCCGATTCAATTGCTAAAACGAAATCTGCCGGCGCGGCGCCTCGACCAACAGCCGGCCCGAGCCGGTCGACCTGCCCGGTCGGTGCTGAGGCTTTTTGCTTTCGGCCCGGCGCGCGGCGCCCCCGAAACAACGGATAGAGAGGATGACGGTGAGCCCTAGTCGCTGTGCGCAACACCGCCCGATCACCGCGAACGACCCGGTAGCCCATGACGTCACGGCCGCCAGCTCCATGATCTCCAGCGTCGTCCGATTCAATTGCTAAAACGAAATCTGCCGGCGCGGCGCCTCGACCAACAGCCGGCCCGAGCCGGTCGACCTGCCCGGTCGGTGCTGAGGCTTTTTGCTTTCGGCCCGGCGCGCGGCGCCCCCGAAACAACGGATAGAGAGGATGACGGTGAGCCCTAGTCGCTGTGCGCAACACCGCCCGATCACCGCGAACGACCCGGTAGCCCATGACGTCACGGCCGCCAGCTCCATGATCTCCAGCGTCGTCCGATTCAATTGCTAAAACGAAATCTGCCGGCGCGGCGCCTCGACCAACAGCCGGCCCGAGCCGGTCGACCTGCCCGGTCGGTGCTGAGGCTTTTTGCTTTCGGCCCGGCGCGCGGCGCCCCCGAAACAACGGATAGAGAGGATGACGGTGAGCCCTAGTCGCTGTGCGCAACACCGCCCGATCACCGCGAACGACCCGGTAGCCCATGACGTCACGGCCGCCAGCTCCATGATCTCCAGCGTCGTCCAATTCAATTGCTAAAACGAAATCTGCCGGCGCGGCGCCTCGACCAACAGCCGGCCCGAGCCGGTCGACCTGCCCGGTCGGTGCTGAGGCTTTTTGCTTTCGGCCCGGCGCGCGGCGCCCCCGAAACAACGGATAGAGAGGATGACGGTGAGCCCTAGTCGCTGTGCGCAACACCGCCCGATCACCGCGAACGACCCGGTAGCCCATGACGTCACGGCCGCCAGCTCCATGATCTCCAGCGTCGTCCGATTCAATTGCTAAAACGAAATCTGCCGGCGCGGCGCCTCGACCAACAGCCGGCCCGAGCCGGTCGACCTGCCCGGTCGGTGCTGAGGCTTTTTGCTTTCGGCCCGGCGCGCGGCGCCCCCGAAACAACGGATAGAGAGGATGACGGTGAGCCCTAGTCGCTGTGCGCAACACCGCCCGATCACCGCGAACGACCCGGTAGCCCATGACGTCACGGCCGCCAGCTCCATGATCTCCAGCGTCGTCCGATTCAATTGCTAAAACGAAATCTGCCGGCGCGGCGCCTCGACCAACAGCCGGCCCGAGCCGGTCGACCTGCCCGGTCGGTGCTGAGGCTTTTTGCTTTCGGCCCGGCGCGCGGCGCCCCCGAAACAACGGATAGAGAGGATGACGGTGAGCCCTAGTCGCTGTGCGCAACACCGCCCGATCACCGCGAACGACCCGGTAGCCCATGACGTCACGGCCGCCAGCTCCATGATCTCCAGCGTCGTCCAATTCAATTGCTAAAACGAAATCTGCCGGCGCGGCGCCTCGACCAACAGCCGGCCCGAGCCGGTCGACCTGCCCGGTCGGTGCTGAGGCTTTTTGCTTTCGGCCCGGCGCGCGGCGCCCCCGAAACAACGGATAGAGAGGATGACGGTGAGCCCTAGTCGCTGTGCGCAACACCGCCCGATCACCGCGAACGACCCGGTAGCCCATGACGTCACGGCCGCCAGCTCCATGATCTCCAGCGTCGTCCGATTCAATTGCTAAAACGAAATCTGCCGGCGCGGCGCCTCGACCAACAGCCGGCCCGAGCCGGTCGACCTGCCCGGTCGGTGCTGAGGCTTTTTGCTTTCGGCCCGGCGCGCGGCGCCCCCGAAACAACGGATAGAGAGGATGACGGTGAGCCCTAGTCGCTGTGCGCAACACCGCCCGATCACCGCGAACGACCCGGTAGCCCATGACGTCACGGCCGCCAGCTCCATGATCTCCAGCGTCGTCCGATTCAATTGCTAAAACGAAATCTGCCGGCGCGGCGCCTCGACCAACAGCCGGCCCGAGCCGGTCGACCTGCCCGGTCGGTGCTGAGGCTTTTTGCTTTCGGCCCGGCGCGCGGCGCCCCCGAAACAACGGATAGAGAGGATGACGGTGAGCCCTAGTCGCTGTGCGCAACACCGCCCGATCACCGCGAACGACCCGGTAGCCCATGACGTCACGGCCGCCAGCTCCATGATCTCCAGCGTCGTCCGATTCAATTGCTAAAACGAAATCTGCCGGCGCGGCGCCTCGACCAACAGCCGGCCCGAGCCGGTCGACCTGCCCGGTCGGTGCTGAGGCTTTTTGCTTTCGGCCCGGCGCGCGGCGCCCCCGAAACAACGGATAGAGAGGATGACGGTGAGCCCTAGTCGCTGTGCGCAACACCGCCCGATCACCGCGAACGACCCGGTAGCCCATGACGTCACGGCCGCCAGCTCCATGATCTCCAGCGTCGTCCGATTCAATTGCTAAAACGAAATCTGCCGGCGCGGCGCCTCGACCAACAGCCGGCCCGAGCCGGTCGACCTGCCCGGTCGGTGCTGAGGCTTTTTGCTTTCGGCCCGGCGCGCGGCGCCCCCGAAACAACGGATAGAGAGGATGACGGTGAGCCCTAGTCGCTGTGCGCAACACCGCCCGATCACCGCGAACGACCCGGTAGCCCATGACGTCACGGCCGCCAGCTCCATGATCTCCAGCGTCGTCCAATTCAATTGCTAAAACGAAATCTGCCGGCGCGGCGCCTCGACCAACAGCCGGCCCGAGCCGGTCGACCTGCCCGGTCGGTGCTGAGGCTTTTTGCTTTCGGCCCGGCGCGCGGCGCCCCCGAAACAACGGATAGAGAGGATGACGGTGAGCCCTAGTCGCTGTGCGCAACACCGCCCGATCACCGCGAACGACCCGGTAGCCCATGACGTCACGGCCGCCAGCTCCATGATCTCCAGCGTCGTCCGATTCAATTGCTAAAACGAAATCTGCCGGCGCGGCGCCTCGACCAACAGCCGGCCCGAGCCGGTCGACCTGCCCGGTCGGTGCTGAGGCTTTTTGCTTTCGGCCCGGCGCGCGGCGCCCCCGAAACAACGGATAGAGAGGATGACGGTGAGCCCTAGTCGCTGTGCGCAACACCGCCCGATCACCGCGAACGACCCGGTAGCCCATGACGTCACGGCCGCCAGCTCCATGATCTCCAGCGTCGTCCGATTCAATTGCTAAAACGAAATCTGCCGGCGCGGCGCCTCGACCAACAGCCGGCCCGAGCCGGTCGACCTGCCCGGTCGGTGCTGAGGCTTTTTGCTTTCGGCCCGGCGCGCGGCGCCCCCGAAACAACGGATAGAGAGGATGACGGTGAGACGGGACCGGTAATGATAAAGCACGCGCAATGGCCAGCCAGCTGACGCGAACAGTTTGGGCCCTTTCCGCGCTCGGCGCGGTCTGCCGGCGCGGCGCCAGGCCTGCCCGACGGGCTCGCTGATCGAAAAAAGCGTGCTTGCCGCCCAGGCGGTCCAAAAGCCTGCGGATCATTCCGTGGTGACGACCTGCGCCTATTGCGGGGTCGGCTGCTCGTTCAAGGCCGAGATGCACGGCGAAGAAGTCGTGCGCATGGTGCCCTACAAGGACGGCAAGGCGAACCGCGGGCATTCCTGCGTCAAAGGCCGCTTTGCCTGGGGCTACGCCAATCACAAGGAGCGCATCCTCAAGCCGATGCTGCGCGAGAAGATCACCGAGCCGTGGCACGAGGTGTCGTGGGATGAGGCGATTGCCCGCGTCTCGTCCGAGTTCAAGCGCATCCAGAAGAATTACGGCCGCGGGTCAATCGGCGGCATCACGTCGTCGCGCTGCACCGACGAAGAAACCTATCTGGTGCAGAAGCTGGTCCGCGCCGGCTTCGGCAACAACAATGTCGATACCTGCGCCCGCGTCTGCCATTCGCCGACCGGCTACGGTCTCGCAAGACACGTTTGGCACTTCGGCCGGCACCCAGGATTTCGACTCCGTCGAACATACCGACGTCGTCATCGCTGATCGGCGCCAATCCGACCGATGCGCATCCGGTGTTCGCCTCGCGAATGAAGAAGCGGCTGCGCGCAAGGCGCGAAGCTGATCGTCATCGACCCGCGCCGCATCGATCTGGTGCGCACGCCGCATGTCGAGGCGGCGCATCACCTGCCGCTTCTGCCCGGCACCAATGTCGCCATGCTGACCGCGCTGGCGCACGTCATCGTCACCGAAGGGCTGGTCAACGAAGACTTCGTGCGCGAGCGCTGCGAACGGGATGCATTCGCAGCACTGGGCGGAGTTCGTCGCCGAGCCGCAGAACAGCCCGGAGGCAGTCGCGAAGATCACCGGCGTGCCGGCCGAGACAATCCGCGCGGCGGCGCGGCTCTACGCCACCGGCGGCAATGGGGCGATCTATTACGGCCTCGGCGTCACCGAGCACAGCCAGGGCTCGACCGCGGTTATGGGCATCGCCAACCTCGCCATGGCGACCGGCAATATCGGCCGCCCCGGCGTCGGCGTGAACCCGCTGCGCGGCCAGAACAACGTCCAGGGCTCCTGCGACATGGGCTCTTTCCCGCATGAACTGTCCGGCTACCGCCACATCTCGATCGACGCCGTCCGCGCAGATGTTCGAAGTCGACTGGGGCGTGACGCTCGACAAGGAGCCGGGCCTGCGCATCCCCAACATGCTCGACGCCGCGGTCGACGGCACCTTCAAGGGCATCTACATCCAGGGCGAGGACATCCTGCAGTCCGACCCCGACACCAAGCACGTCGCCGCCGGCCTCGCGGCGATGGAATGCGTCGTGGTGCAGGATCTGTTCCTCAACGAGACCGCCAACTACGCGCATGTCTTCCTGCCCGGCTCGACGTTCCTGGAGAAGAACGGCACGTTCATCAACGCTGAGCGCCGCATCCAGCTCGTGCGCAAGGTGATGGCGCCGAAGAACGGCTATGACGGACTGGGAAATCACGCTGGCTGATCGCCAAGGCGATGGGCTATCCGATGCACTACGACCATCCGTCGGAGATCATGGACGAGATCGCGCGGCTGACGCCGACCTTCGCCGGCGTGTCACTTCAAGAAGCTGGACGAGCTTGGCTCGGTGCAGTGGCCCTGCAACGAAAAGGCGCCCGACGGCACGCCGGTCATGCATATCGGCGGCTTCGTGCGCGGCAAGGGCAACTTCATCATCACCGAATATGTGCGCGACCGATGAGAAGACCGGACCGCGCTTCCCGCTGCTGCTGACCACCGGCCGCATCCTCAGTCGCAATACAATGTCGGCGCGCAGACCCGGCGCACCGCCAACGTCGTCTGGCACGAGGAGGATCGCCTCGAAATCCATCCGCACGACGCCGAGCAGCGCGGCGTTCGCGACGGCGACTGGGTCAGGCTCGCGAGCCGCGCCGGCGAGACCACGCTGCGCGCGCTGATCACCGAGCGCGTGGCGCCGGGCGTCGTCTACACGACGTTCCACCATCCGAACACCCAGGCCAACGTGGTCACCACCGATTATTCGGACTGGGCGACCAATTGCCCCGAATACAAGGTGACCGCGGTGCAGGTGTCGCCGTCGAACGGTCCGACGCGAATGGCAGGAGGACTATGAGGAGTCTCGCCCGCCAGAGCCGCCGCATCGCGCCGGCCGAGGCGGCGGAGTAGCGTCCTTGCTTGGCCCCACCCGCCGCGTCGAACGGACCGCCTGGCGCGCCGCCCCTCGCGCTCCCGCCGCCGCAAGTCGGTGCGGGCGTGGCGAGCGCACGATTCCGGAAGAGACGGCGGTCGCCTTCACCTACAACGGCTCGTCCTATGCGGTGATGATGGCGACGCCGCAGGATCTTGAAGACTTCGCCGTCGGCTTCAGCCTGACCGAGGGCATCATCGAGCGCCCTCGCGAGATCGAGGCGCTCGAAATCGTCGAGGAATCGATCGGCATCGAGCTGCGGATGTGGCTTGATCGAGCCGCACGCGACCGCGTTCCGCGAGCGGCGCCGCTATCTCGCCGGCCCGACCGGTTGCGGCTTGTGCGGCATCGAAACGCTAGCCGAAGCGATGCGCGCGCCGCCATCGTCGCCGACGAATCGATTTTCACGCCGCAAGATATCATGCGCGGCGCTCGAAGCGCTTCGCGGCCTGCAGGCGATCAACCGAGATGACCCATGCCGTGCATGGCGCGGCGTTCTATCGGCGGGACGCCGGGCCTGTGGCGCTGCGCGAAGACGTCGGCCGTCACAATGCGCTCGACAAGCTCGCCGGCGCGCTGGCGCGCAGCGGCATGCCGCGGCCGCGGCGGGGCGGGCATTCTCACCAGCCGGCTGTCGGTCGAGCTGGTTCAGAAGGCGGCTGCGATCGGCATTCCCGTTCTGGTCGCCGTATCTGCGCCGACCGCGCTTGCGGTTCGCATAGCCGAAGCGGCCGGCATTACGCTGGTCGGCGTGGCCCGCAATGACGGCTTCGAAATCTTCACCAACCCGCAGCGTATCCAGGAAGAACACATGTCCTTGTTTGACGACGCTTCACACGGCACCAACGACAAGTTGGTCTATATGGCCAACCAGATCGGCGCCTTCTTCAAATCGCAGGATATGGAGACGGCGCCCGCCAAGATTGCCGAGCACATCGCTAAATATTGGGACCCGCGCATGCGCCGCGCGATCGTTGCCCATCTCGATGCCGGGGGCGTCGGTCTCGATCCAGCGGCGCGCCGGGCGATCGAGGCGCTGCGATTACGGTCATAGATAGTTCACCCCCAGCCCATCTCATGTCGGCTTTGGGTCTTGGTCGTGTCAAAACTTTTTGAGACAAGAATGGATTTGGCCACCCCGACGGCAGGGCGGAAGGATTCTCCGGATCTTGGCTTATGCCCTGATTGTCACAAGCAACGCCATCTCTGAGGCGACGCGCGGCAGCGTCTTAAGAGATGTTGGCCGTCTTCCGGCGCTGGCGCCTCTTTTCGGGTTGTTCGTCAAGCCGCCGTTGTACGGCGTCAACAACGTACTCATGCGCCCATCGCGTAGTCCGTCGCTCTTTGCCGGTGGTGCATTGAGCTTTGATGAGGCAACTTTGGCAGGCATTGGTTCAGTATCGGCGTAAGGCCAATCCATTCTCTTCTGTGGGGTAATGATAGGCGAGCCTTTCTCCTACGGGGCAAATGTAAACGTCCTCCTCAGTCACATAGCGGAATTCCTGTTTGCCAAAACGCCCCTCGGCTTTTGCATTCGACGTCATCGGCTTTGGCAGCGTGACCGTGATGCCGGCCTTCTCATACCCAAGAATTCTCTTCGCCGCCGAAGTAACCGCGGTCTGCAATGACACCGCGGTTCGTTGTCTCAATCGTCTCTGGCGATCGATGTCTGTCTTCTCATGAACGGCTCAATCCCTGCCAGTGAGCGGATTGAATTTGTATGCAATACCGACGCGCACGTCGCTTATAGCCACTTTATTTGCGGCGTCCGCGGAATCGATCGTGACGTTGACGAAGGCGGAAGTCCTGAGATCAGTGTAGCGGTATTCGATGCGACCAAAGACATTGTCGGTCAGGGCATAGTCCAATCCGGCGCCTGCCGTCCAGCCTGAGGCATTCCAGCCCTCACTGACAACCGGAGCAGAGCCGACCAGGCCGTAGTCGTTCGACGGATCGCCCCACGCCCAGCCGCCCGTGCCGAAAACAAGGAAGTGCCGAATGCAAAGCCGAGCCGACCGCGGACCAACTCGTCAGTCCTTGATCGTCGTCGAAACGTAAAATGGGCCGCCGGGGAAGCGCCGCTCCCGAGTGGCGCGTAATACTGATTGTTGCCCGTCAGGCTGGAACGTTGCCAATCGCCCTCCACCCCAGCCACGAATCGACCGAATTGATAATTGCCGCCGGCGAAGACCCCGGCAAACGGGCCGTGGACGTTGTAGCCGTACGGTGACAACGGTGCGCCCGTCGCGTCGGTGAGCGTGCCTTTGGCGATGTCCCAGCCAAAGCCGCCGGTGCCGCCGACGTAAAGTCCGGTCCATGTGAACGCAGGAGAAACGGCAGGCGTTTCCACGAAGTGCGCCGGCCTGCCGCCATGGACAGCGGGAAGCGTCTGGACCATCGACGCGTTGCCCGTCTGGCCGTGCCCAATTGAATTTGTAGTTCACCCCGACATCGATCTCGCTCATTTTGCGTCGCCGACGTCGTGGAGAGCTGCGAGAACGGCAGCGTGATCAGTGGTCGATGCCATAATCGGTGTAGCGATATTCGGCGAAGGCGTTCCAGTTCTGCGCGAATGCGACGGCCACCCCGCCGCCCGCCGTCCAGCCGCCGAGATATGTGTTGACCGCCTCGTCGGTGCCCGCGGTCGCGAGGTTGAGCGTGCCGGTGAGCTGGGTGCGGATGTACTGATTGCTCGACCACGCCCAGCCGCCGGTGCCGTAAAGCAGGACATTGTCGAACGCGTAACCGAGGCGGCCGCGCACGCTTTCGCTGTCGAACACCCTGAGTTTGATTGGCGCTGGTGCCCGAGGCGTCGGTGATGTTGGCTAACTTTGCTGCCGCCCGAGGACACGTCAGCCTCGACGCCGAGCACCACGCGCGACGGCATCATGTAGTCGTAGCCGACCTGAATGCCGCCGTGCCAATCCGGCGCGCTGCCGTAGATGCGGCGCGGACGCGGCGCCGGTCGCGGTATTGACCGTGCTGCCGCTGGTCTCGGACCAGACTCGCCGACGTGAGCGCCGACATAAAAGCCGGTCCAGTCGTAATCTGCCCGCTTGCAGCGGGTCGGCCGGAAACGACCGCTTCATCTCCGCGGCCATCGCCGGAATGTTGAGCGTCCCGATCGTCTCCAGCGGTCCGGCGAGCGTCAGACGAAAGGCCAGCGGCTCGATCGGATGGTAGGACATAATCCATCACGCCGTTGGCGCAGACCGCCGCCGGCACTGTCGATGGTCCGTGCGCCGGATAGCACATGGCGAACAGGGCGTCGGTCGTGAGCAGCGAGCCGTAGGCGTAGGTCACCTGGTCGGTCGTCGAGTTCAACAGATTGAGCGCGTCGAGCTGGATGCGCCAGCCGTTATCGAACCGGTAGCCGACCGCCGCCATTGACGACGTTCATCGGCGGCGACTGAAAGACGCCGTCCTCGGTCAGCGGCCGCGAGCTGATGTAGCGCCAGCGCAGCGCGCTGAACCAACCGGTCTTTTCGCCGAGCGTGATGCCGGCCGAGCCGATCATCCATGGCGCGTTGTAGACATAGTTGCCCGGCGCGTTGCCGATCTGCGCTTGCGGATAGCCGGCAAGCGACTCGTAAAGCGCTTCCTGCGTCGTATCGAAGCCGAGGAAGCGGGCGCGCGACAGCGCCAGATCGGCGTCGATATGGACCCACGACGCCGGACGATAATCGTTGGTGAACTCGATGCCGGTGCGCTGGCTGGGCAGTCCCGGGCGTGGTCGTCGCCGGTCGTCGCCGTCGAAGAACAGCTCCGAATCCTGGTGGATGTAGAAAAGACTGATCGAGCTGTCGAGGTTCGGGATGGCTTTGGTGCGAACGCCGATCTCGGCGCCGCGCGAGCGCACCAGAAATGGCGTCGAATCTTGCGGCGTCGTCGGATCGCCGGGCACTTCGGTCATCACCGTCCCGCGCGCGTCGTTGCTGTGATAGCCCATGCCGGCGCCGACGAACAATTCGGTATTGGCGAACGGCCCGAGCACCATGCGAAATTTCGGGCTGCCGATGGCTTCCTGCGGATTTCCCGAGTTCGCCGGTTGCAGCATTGAATTGACCGACGCCGCATAATAGTCGCCGCGCCAGCCGACCACGGTCCGCAACCAGTCGGTCCAATGCACCGTGTTCTCGGCATAGATCGCGGCATTGCCCTCGTTGACGTGGTCGACCAGAGTGTTCGACAGAAACTGGCGCTGGCACCGTATTGTTCAGCTGGATGTTGATGTCGTCGTCGCGGGTCTGCACGCCGATCACCGTTTCGGTCGGCAGACCGGCGAACGTGTCCGTCGAAGGTGCGCGACGCGCCGCCGCCGCCGTAAACGCGATCGTCGTGCTGATGGAACTGATCGCCGTTCACGGGATCGTTCAGGTCCCAGGTGAAGTTGTTCCACAGATCCATCGTGTATTTGACGACATAGGCGTTGGCTTTCCACGATCCGTCGTCGGTGGTCTGCGCCATCCGGCCCGACAGCGAGAAGCGGCTGGTGTCGCCGCCATCGGTCGGATCGAATTTCGCCATAAAGGCCGATCTGTCCCGTCGTATAGGCGCGCAGCGCCACTCTGGTCGGTGGAGTTCCAGGTGTTGGCATAGGCCATCCCGGTCAGCGAAAAGCCGTCGGTTGCCGTGCCTTGGCTGTAGCGCAAGAGGCCGCTGAACTTTTTCATGTCGTCGGGAGTGGTCCACGGACCGTCGTAGCCGGTGAATTCGCCGGCATAGAGCAGATTGCCGCCGCCGAGCTTGGTCGAGCCCAGCGTCAGTACCTCTGTGTAGCCGAAGCTGCCGACGGTGACCGACTCGATGTTCTGCGGAACGGTGTCCACCACGGAGATGTGCAGGTTGCCGGCGTTTTCGAAGTCGCCGACGTCGGCCCAATACGGTCCTTTGCGGATATCCAGCCCGCTCGACGGTTTCGGGAATGAGCCAGTTGAGATCGGTGTAGCCCTGGCCGTGGGCATGGGTCGGCAGATTGATCGGGATGTCGTCCCAGAACGTCGCGAGGTCGGTGCCGTGATCGAGATTCCAGCCGCGCAGGTAATACTGGTTGGCCTTGCCCTCGTCGGCGTGCTGGATCACCATCAGGCCGGGCGCCGCTTCGAGGAGTTCGCCGGGCCGCGTCATCGGACGGGCGTTGAGGTCCTCGCCCGAAACCGTCATCGAGCTCGCCATGGTCGGCGCCACCGCAGCGCCGCCGGCAATGTTGGGGGCGCCGGTCTCATAGGGCGTGAGGCGAGGTCGGCGCCGGCGCAGCGGCCGTCGCCCGCGCCGCAGACTCTCGGGGCGCGCGTGCGCCTTTGCTGTGTCGGCGGCTTGCGCTCGCCGGTACCGTGAGGGTCGGAAGCTGCGTGGCTGCCGGATGGTGCGGCTGGCGCTGGTGCCGGCGGGCGCGGAGTTGTCGCTGGCGGCGCGCCCGCCAGGCGGTGTTGGCGCAGTCGTGGTTGCGGCTGGCGTCTGACCGTCGGCGGGGATGGCTGCGGTGGCGGCGTCTGCGCGAAAGCCCCGGCGCAGACCGACGTGATCAGAATAGACGTGGACGCCAGCAACCGCGCACGCAACGTCATGAAGACCCCCGTTCAGGGGGAGACGAAACCCGACAACGCCCCTACGCGCAGACGACCTGCGTGGCCCGACCAAGGTCGGCGACGATCAAGTGTACTCCCCCGCCCCATCGCCGGCCGCGCCCCGATTTCGTCCGACGATTGCCGTCACGGTGACATGTCGAGTATGACGATGTCAATAAAACAGCATACTGCCGGACTCCGGATACGGCACCGTCAGTAAGAGCTCGCGGCAGATGTCCGCAGGGAACAGCGACAGAAGAGCAGGAAACAAACGCAAAGACACGCGAGGATCGAGCGCGTTCCCCGTCTACCCGCTTCAACGACGCCGATCCGTCTTTGCGATCCACCGTGCTTATTCATCGCCGTGCTGTGCGCATCCCCGGTATGCACGCAGGCGCCCTGCCGCTCCAGAGACGCCGCGGTCCTGGATGCCGACTATCACGCTCGGCACTCCACCGGTGGCTCCATTAGGAGTATGCGTGGCGAACCGCCAAAATTGGAACGACAGTCAGCACCGTTGACCCGCGCGCCGATTGGGGCCGGCGATCTAATGTGTCGGCAGTTGTCATACACTCGCATGTTTTTGGACGCCGACCGGGTCGTCAAAGCGGTGATGATCGGATTAGCGTGTGGCTCACCAAGATCTAGGAATGGCGGGCGCGCGAGGCGACGTGCGCCGCAGCATGCGCATGCTGGTCGATGGCGAATGGAACTCCGTTCGGAAGCAGCCAGGGCCATAAACCGAAGTTGCCAAGACTGCGCTACCGGAAGTATGCCATTGACCCGCATCAGTCGCTAGCGCCCCGACGGTGGCCGACCGGTTCGGTCTTGACGAATGCTGATAGGCGAGCGCAGTCTATAGCTCAGGCTCGGAGTTGCACGATGGGCTTGTTTCGGGCTTACAGGAAATTCGGCGGCCGATTGGCGCTGATTGCGCTTGCGTTACAGTTTTATTTTTCCTTCGCCCACATTCACCCCGACGACATTTACGGCCCGGTCGGCCGGTCGTTGTTCGCAGCCGAGACTGTCAATCTGCCTGCGGCCGAATCGTTTAGGTCCATCCCCGCCGGCCAGCCGTGGTACAGCGGCGACGCGCTGTGCCCTATCTGCGAGACGATTTATTTCCTCAGCATTTCGGCAGCTCCCGACACGCCGCAAATTCTGCCGCTTTCGTTTATTGTGCGGCGGGCTGAACATTCGGCCATCCGCGCTGCCTTTATCCTGGCACCACGGCGCGCCCCTTTCCAATCTCGCGCCCCGCCGACCCTGTAGCTTCCGCCGCAGGGCACGAGCGTTCGCCTAAGCGCGTCAGTTGGGCGAACAGCGTCTGCTGCTCTTCGAAATTTCAGTTCGGCTGACAAGTCGAGAATCGTCATGATGCGCGCGCATTTGGCGCTTGCGCACCCGATTTGGATACAAGACGGGAGATTTACATGCGTGGATTGCTCCTGTTGGTGTTTCTAGTGGGCGTCATCTACTGCCCCATGAATCACGATCAGGTCCTTTCGGTCGGAGAATGGGCCATGACATCGTTTCATCGATGAACTCCATCGTTGCGGGGCACCGCACATTTTTGTTTAAATCGTCGTAGGCTGTCCGTCAGGGGTGTCATGGGCTGGTTCAGGGCATACAGGAAGTTCGGCGGTCGATTGGCGCTGTTCGCGCTGGCGCTGCAATTTTATCTGTCGTTCGCCCACATCCATCCTGACGACATCTATGGCCCGGTCGGCCAGGTCGTTGTCCGTCGCCGAAGACGGTCAATTTGCCTGCGGCGGAGTCGTTCAACGTCCATTCCTGCCGGTCAGCCGTGGTACAGCGGCGACGCGCTGTGCCCGATCTGCGAGACGATCTATTTCCTTAGCAATTCCTTTACTCCTGACGCGCCGGCAGTCCTGCCGCTGACGTTCTCGTCGCGGCCTGCCGAGCATGCGGCCGCGTCGCGGCCCTTTTCGTCGCGCCGCGGCGCGCCCCCTTCCAATCCCGCGCCCCACCCATCGCCTGATCCTCCGCGGTCGTTGCTGAATTCCGTGGCGTTACCGTGCGTTCATGCGCGCGGCCGCCATCAGAGCGCGTGCGGTTTCCTGCAAATAAGCTCTTCCGCGCGCGACAGCACGACCGCGATCAGTTCGGCGCTATGGCGATTCCGTTCAAGATCGAGGGGTGGGGACCATGTCCAGTCGTGTTATGTTTCAGTCCCATGTCCCGAGCGATGCTGCTCGCGGGGTCCGCGTTATTGGCGGTGACAGGTTATGCGGGGACGGTGAGGCGCAGGTGGCGCTGCCCGAGCTTAAGGTCACCGGCGCAAAGTCCAAGCCAAAACCGCGCGTCGTGCGGCGGCGCGCACCGGCGGCTGCCATCGCTGCGCGGCCCACGCCACCGCCCGCCCACGCCGGTCAACGCCGCGACCGTGAAGAACAATGCCTTCGACACCGCGCGCAGCAATCTTTTCACCACGGCCGGCACCACGTCGGACACGCTTAGGCACGACACCATCCAGGCGCTGCCGCAAGGCACCAACGCCCCGGTCGAGAAGATCCTGCTGCAGGCGCCGGGCGTGTCGCAGGATTCCGCCGCGAGCGGATCGATCCACGTGCGCAACGATCATGCCAACGTGCAATTCCGCATCAATGGCGTCATGCTGCCTGACGGCGTCACCGGCTTCGGCAGTATTCTGGATCCGAGCCTGATCGGCAGCATGTCGCTGATCACCGGCGCGTTGCCGGCCGAGTACGGTATGCGCACGGTAGGCCTCATCGACATCACCACGCGCAACGACATCTTCAACAATTCCGGCAGCGTCAGCTACTACGGCGGCAGCCGCGGCACCATCCAGCCGAGCTTCGACTATGGCGGCACCTTCGGCAACACCTGCCCTTCGACCACGCCGGCAGCCACGAATTCCTCCACGTACCGCTTGCGACGAAAGCGGTACCATCGTCCTCGGCCGATTGCTTCGCGGGCGTGCAGTACTTTTTTACCGGCCGCTATCTGCAAACCACCGAGGGCATCGAAAATCCGCTGCCCTCGCTCAATGCGATCCACGACTTCTCTCGAACCAGTACAAAGGCTTCGCCTACATGTCGGCGTTCGTCGACCCGGCGACGCGCGTGAGCCTGATCGCCGGAACTGCCACCAACTGGTTCCAGATTCCCAACGTCCCCGGCCAGCCGGTCGGACTGAACGGAAATCCGCCAGTGACCAGCGCGTTCGGAGTCACGAATTTCAACTCTGCGGCACTCAACGAAAGCCAGTACGAGGACACCCAGTTCGGCGTGCTTGCGCTGCAACGCTCGGCGAACGGCTTCGACGGGCAACTGTCGTATTTCACCCGTTATAACTTCTTGCACTTCATGCCGGATCCCGTCGGCGATCTTTTGATTAACGGCGTTGCGTCCGATATCACCCGCGAATCCTTCAGTAACGGCATGCAGGGCGACGCATCCTACATTATTAACGACGCACATACCCTGCGCACCGGATTCACCGTCAGCGGCGAACAGACCGCGGTCGGCAATCAATCGCTGGTCGAGCCGGTCGATCCGATGGGCAATCCGATCGACGCGCCATTTACGATCACCGACAACGTCTCGAAAACTCGGCTGGCTCGCCGGCATCTATGCCCAGGACGAGTGGAAGCTCACCAACAACTTCAAGCTCAATTACGGCCTGCGCTTCGACCAGATGTGGCAATATGTCGATGCCAATCAGCTCAGCCCGCGTGCCAGCCTCACCTACAAGCCGTTCGAATTCACCACCTTCCATGCCGGCTATGCGCGCTACTTCACCCCGCCAGTCATGGTCGAGGCGGCGCCGGCCAACTTCGCCTTGTTCAACGAACACGACCGGCGCCGGCGACCGGGGCACCATCCGGTGCTGCCGGAGCGCTCGAATTATTTCGATGCTGGTGTCGATCAGAAAATTCCGTTCGGGTGCAATTGTCCGCCCGCCAGACTGCACCATCTCGATCTCGGCGTTGATGCCTACTACAAGCAAGCGAGCGACCTTATCGACAACGGCATCTTCGGCCAGGCGCTGGTGCTGAGCGCATTCAATTATGCCCAGGGCATTATCGAGGGCATAGAATTCAGCGCCAAATACCACAGCGGCAATTTTCAGGCTTATGCCAACCTCGCGCTCGGCTACGAGAAGGCCACCAACGCGGTGTCGAACCAGTATCTGTTCGACAATGCGACGCCGCTGGCCGATCTCGGCGGCCTGACCGAATTGCAATATATCGACTCGCACTGGATCTATACCGATCACACCCAGCTCGTGACCGGCTCGGCAGGAGTCTCCTACACTCTGGTGCGGCACCCGCTACCGGCGACATGATCTACGGGACCGGCTTGCGCGACGGCGACGCCAATATCGGTACCGTGGCGCCCTATACCCAGTTCAATGTCGGTGTTGCGCACGAATTCGCTGCCCCACGACAACCCGGTGACCGTGCGATTTGACGTGGTCAACCTGTTCGACACGGTCTATCTGATCCGAGACGGCAGCGGCATCGGCGTGTTCGCGCCTCAGTATGGCCCGCGCCGCGGCTTCTTCGTCGGCGTGTCGAAGAAATTCGAAGATCCAGAGGTCGAGGATCACATTTGGAAGCAGCGGCACATCCCAGGGCGCGGAGGTTCACTATGCAGTCATGCTTAGCGGCGCGCAAGGCTGTCGACTGTTCCTTGCTGCTACCGGTGCTGCTATCGTGCGTGTCGTTTTACGCCAAGGGCGGCGGCGCTTGGGATGGAACAAGTCCGGTTGTTTCTCACGGAATGTGCATTTCCCGGCTCAGGAAATCCCAACAAAAGCTTCGGTTACACTGGGTCGGCGTGAGTGTGGATTTCGTGGCGAGTCGCGCATCGAGTACGTACATCGATTGCCCGGCAGAATTCGGAAATTTAATGTGTCCATTGTTCGGATCGCATTCGAGCCGCGGCATACCTTCAACGCGCCAACAACGAATTGAAGCCTAGGAAATGGGCAATGCGAACTGATCGAAAGACGGGAACACCAACACAATCGGTTTGTATTGCGTCGACGTCGTACGCGCCTTCGCGTCGCTGGGCGCACTGTTCATTGCCATGTCGTTTGCGCTCGCGGCCAATGCACAGGCCCCTGCCGTGCCGGTTCCGTCGCAGCCTTCGGCGCCACCGCTGACCCCTGGCCCCCACCCGCGTCGCCTGCAATCGCCGGCTCCGGCCGCCCAACCTGGATCGCCGCGGCCCCGCGGCACACTGCGACCGCGCACGCCCACCGGCACCTCCAGGCCTGGCGCCGCGCCGACCCGCCGCCCGCCCCGGCGGGCTCGGCCGAGCCCACCGGGGCGCCAGGTCCGCCCGCCAGCGGCCCATCAATCAGCGGTGATCTTTTGCCGCGACAGTTATCCTACACCCGCATGTTTTTGGACGCCGATTGGGTCGTCAAAGCGGTGATGATCGGGCTTGCCTTCGCCTCGCTCGTGACCTGGACGGTGTGGCTCGCCAAGACCTGGGAAATAGCGAGAGCGCGGCTGCAAGTGCGCCGCGACGTACGGATGCTGCTCGATGCACCGACCCTGGCCTATGCCCATGAGCGGTTGCGCAACAACCGCACGACGGCGGGACAATTGATGCAAGCCGCCGCACAGGAAATCCGGCTGTCGGCCAACGTACGCGGCGACGGCCTGAAGGAGCGCATCGGCTTGCAGCTCGAACGGCTGGAAATGGCGTTTAGCCGCAGGATGTCGCGCGGCACCGGTGTGCTGGCCACCATCGGCTCGACGGCGCCTTTCGTCGGATTGTTCGGCACCGTGTGGGGCATCATGAACAGCTTCATCGGCATTTCGAACGCGCACACCACCAATCTCGCGGTCGTAGCGCCGGGTATTGCGCAGGCGCTGATGGCAACCGCGATGGGATTGATCGCCGCCATTCCGGCGGTGATGATCTACAACGTGCTGGCGCGCCAGACCGCGCAATACCGCGCGCTGCTTGGCGACTCCTCGGCGCAGGTCATGCGGCTCGTCAGCCGCGATCTCGACCGCGCCAGACTGCCGCTGGTCCAAGCCGCCGAGTAGCCGGAAGCGACAGCCATGGCCATTCGTCTCGATCACGGCGACGACGAACTCGCCGAAGTCCACGACATCAACGTCACGCCGTTCATCGACGTGATGCTGGTGCTGCTGATCATCTTCATGGTGGCCGCGCCGCTCGCCACCGTGGACACGCCGGTCGATCTGCCATCCTCCACCGCGCAGCCGCAGCCGCGGCCCGACAAGCCGATTTTTCTCACGCTCAAGGCCGACGGCAGCATCACGCTCGGCGACGACCCGGTGGCGCGCAGCGCGCCTGCCAGCGGCGCTCGACGGCGCGACCGGCCCGACAAGGACAAACGCATTTTCCTGCGCGGCGATCGTGCGGTGCCTTACGGCGATGTCATGGGGCTGCTGAACGATCTGCGCGGCGCCGGCTACCTTAAAATCGCCCTGGTCGGGCTTGAAGCACGCACTGCCCAATGACACCGTTTGCACTCACTGGCTCGACGACGATCCGCACGCCCGGCGGCGTTGGGTCATATCGGGCGTCGCGGCGCTTTGCGGCTATGCGGCCGTCGCGGCCGGCTCGCTTCTGTGGTGGCCGCAGCCCGACCGCATCGGCGACGATTTATGGGTTATCACCCTTGAGCTTGCGCCAATCGACAGCATCGCCGACGCCAAGCAGGCCGACGTCGCGCCGGCGCCCGAGGAAACGGTTGAGCAGAAAGCAGACTCCGGTGCAGCCGGAAAAACAGCCGGAGCAGCCGAAGGTCGAGGAACAACCGCCGCCCGAGCCGGCGCCATCGACCGTTGTGCTGCCGGAAGAGAAAAAGCCGCCGGTGCAGGTCGAAGAACAACGGCCGCCGGCGCCAGTCACCGCCGCCCCGGTCAAGGGCGGCGCGCCGCGGATCCAGCCGTCCTGGGAAAGCCGCCTGTTTCGCAAGCTGCAGCAGTCCAAGCGCTATCCGAGCGAAGCGCGTTCGCGTGGCGAACAGGGCGTCGTGCTGCGCGCCTTCAGCATCGACCGCAATGGTTATGTGACGTTACGGCACATCGTGAAGGGTTCGGGCTACGCCGCGCTCGACGACGAGGCGATGACGCTGGTCATGCGCGCACAGCCGATGCCGGCGTTTCCGCCGAGCATGACCGAGACCGAAATCAGTCTCACGGTACCGATCCGCTTCTCGCTGCGGTAATATGATTGCAAACAGATGTGACACCTCAGCGGCCCGTAGGCTTCATCTCTTAGAGCGAGTAAAGTACTCCGTCGGCCGACACCATACGAAAAGGAGCTGCGTTATCGCCGCAGAGACCCCGCATCGTGCATTGCAGCAAGCTTCTTCAATTGATGGTTAGTGTTGGATCACGAGCCACCGATTTACGACGGTCGCTCTGATGTCAGCTTTTCCCAAAAGCGACGATCAGCTAGCACGCGCGATCCGTCCTCATGGGCCAGATTTTGCCGTAAGCATCTGCAGCAAAACGGACGCTCTGCTCTCGTAAACTTATTAGCGCGAACTCAGAATGAGGCGGTGTCGGCCATGGGTCACGCATCGAGATCGACCGTTTCAAATTTGTGATGGCCGCGCCGGATAATTGGACCACCCGCCAGGACCGAGAGGACGCGTTTATGGTCATTTTTCGCCGAGTATCTGCTGTCTATCCAATTCGCGAGGGGCGTATCGGCGCAACACGTAAGCCTCTGTAAGAATCCGGGTGACGGCGTTGCAGGTGACGCCGCTGCGTCCCCTGGTCGCGAAGCCTGCACTCCAGGACCCTGCGCAGCTGGTGTCTGCGCATAGGCCGTCCGCATGAGCGATCCATC
>CAVYPQ010000005.1:0-105766 GCA_963770425.1 uncultured Alphaproteobacteria bacterium | reverse complement strand
TGGATGATCAACAAATTTTGCCGGATGGCGCCATCCCTCTGATCTGACAAGAATCTTTTTTTGCTGTTTGTTTGATTCGCGGGCGGGAAAATTGTGGCATTGCCGCCATGATTCGCCGCATTCCGTTAAGATGCGGAGAATGCAAAGATATTCGGCTTGCGGCACCCACCCTAGCCGATGACGAGGACGCGCCAAGTCGGCGATTTGTTCCGTTACTACCCTATACTTGCTTCATCTGTCTGCTGGCTACTCTGACCATTCACGCGCCAGCACTTTCGCAGCGGAGCGCAAGGCGGCTTCTTTCGGCGCCGATGCACCCAAGTCGAGCCAGTGAACCACATTATAATATCGATGTTTCTCGCCAACAATGTAATTTGAAAGTGTCTCAATCAAGCGCCTTTTTTGAATGCTGTGCACACATTTCAGAGCTGTGATCTTCCGCACCCGATCAGATTCCGACGAGAGTTGAGCCGCAATCTGTTCGTCCGACAAACTTTTGAATTCTCTTTCCGAAATACTGTGAATGACCCGCGCGAGCAATTCCGGAGGCATTTTGATACTAAGCAACTGCCCCGTCCGGCCTTTCCCGATCCTATGAAGCGCCTTGGCGGCCAACCGATATTTCTTGTCATCACCCAAAAATGATGAAATTCCACGCGCAAAACGACCTACCAACGACACAATAAGGGGGACGTCCTGCCATTCTCCATATTTTCCTAAATATTCAAGATCATGATCGGAATATGCGAGAGAGCTTTTTGCCAGGTGCTTTCGGACAAAAACTAGATTCCTAGCATCGCTCTTACGTAGAACTACGTCCAGCGCCTCGCGCACAAATCCGTCTCGAAGATATTCCTCAATGCCTACAATCCGCTTGACTAATTCACTATCCCCACCGTACCGCGCAGTCATCTCCTTCAATGCAATTTCGAAAGTTTGTTTGTACTCGTCGTCGATGAGCCGCAGCAATGTTTTGCTGTCTTTGGCAAATCGCTTTTCCAGAAGCGCGCATTCGGCACTTCGATCGAAGATCGACGCGCGCTTCGCCAACTCTTCCAGTTCTCCTTCAGTCTTTGTTATTCGAACGAGCCGTTGAAACGCGACAAACTGGGCCTGCCCTACCGTCGCCCCCACACCACCAAGAACCCCGCCCGAGGCCTGTCGCACCAGTATCCGACGCCCCTCTTCCTCAGAGTACACCTTCCCGGACTTCATCAACTGCTTGATTGCTAACAAGCGCACTTCGGCATCGTTGTCTTCAAGTAATTTCTCAGCAATTTCTGTAGGGAGCGCCTTTCGATTTGCGAGTTCAGTCACGCACGCCCGACGTATGACATCACTTCGTTGGCTGACACCTCTTAGAAGGATGTCATCGTTTATGGATTCCGCGCGCCAGAAAAGACGTCGGAGAAGGCGACCGCTGATCTGATCAGTCTGCAATTCGAAGAGCTCGTCTAGAGCCTTTTGCCGCCCTTCACGCAAATTGATTTCGGACAACTGCATCAAGCGCCGCACTGCGCGTTTGATAATCGCCGCGCGCAAGTTCCCCTTTGACCTGCCGGAGATCGGCAGGCAGTCCGCATTCACTCAGATAGTTTAGCGCTGCGACTTTTACCTCGCTCGGCGCATTCTCTTCGAACCACGAATCCAAAAACAGATCGCGGCCAAAATCGGGGACGTGGGGCAACGGCTCCTCAATAAGGGCCATGGCAGCCAGAGCGCCCGCTCGTGCCTTCGCTGCGCGTCCGAAACTATAGAAACCTAGAACTTTTTTGTCGAAGCCCTTCGCACTCGAATACCAGTGCCATAGAGGTACATTCTCTGACTGAATATAATTTAGCCCGGCTCGAACGAGTCCCCAAATCTCTTGCTCGCCAAGGGGCAGTCGATCCTTTTGAGTAAAGAGAAGATTGGCATCGTGCACACCTAGCGGCTCTTCGTCATTGCCTTGCTTGGAGATGATACTGCTAAGTAGCCTGAACCGCGCGACCTGTATTGCGTCGATATTGTCACTGCCGCCTTCTCTTTCAGTGAGCGCAAGAAATTCGCGGAGAAATGTCGCGCCTTCAGCGGTCAATGGCGAAGCCGATGTGCGTTGATCTTGAACTTGCGACGACGGAGAGAGCTCCGGAGGAGTTGACTGGTTTTCGCTCTGCTGCTTCTCCTTGTCCGCTCTGATCAGCCGTTGGACGTAGGCAACAACCGCGTGCATAAACCTGAGCTCGAAATTCCGTACGTCCTTAAACGTTTCATACTTAATCTCTTTTGCGGCAATTAAATTATCTCGGAACGCCAGGACCTTCTTGGTGTCCTCCCCCGGATCGCGAAGCAGCTTGGGGTCCATATCCTTTAGAAAAAGAAAGATTTCCGGCCGATCGTTTTTGCGACGGCTTGTAATAGCGATATCGTACTCTTCTTCAAATCCAGATGTGTAAGGCCCATCCTTGCTAGGAGGAGTTCCCCAACGCTCCCAAAGCATGCCCACAAACAGCTCGCAGGTCTCCAGATCTTGATTGATGACCTCTTGGGCCCGCCCATACTGCGGCAGCGTGTCTTCCCAGCCCACTAAATCGATATGGTAGCCTTCGAAGTCGGAGAACATCTTATTGATATGATCTACCATCTCGTTGGCGGCGATTCGCTCTTCCTGCAAATCGCCGGGGGACGCTAAGAAAACGCGAATATGCTTTTTCGTGTCGGCCATAGGTCAGCTCGCAGGACGAATTGGCGCACCGTAATCCGCGATTCTCTGTTCGCCAACTTCGCTTTCGGCACAATCGCGTAGGCCGGGGCTTCGTCGCGCCGGCTAGGGCATCACCCACGCTATGGCGGTGGCTCGACTTCGGGTCGGACTTGTTGATAACCCGTCTGCGCTTTTGGCGACGGCCCACCGAGCACCGCACTGGGCCGTTTTGGGCAGTATCAGCTAGTTACCGCCCATGTTGACTACGATTCCGGCCGTAGCAGCACGTGGGTTTATTAGTCCAGGGTTATCCGCCGCCATCGTATCAAGTTGAGGCGATGCCAAGGTAGCGGATTACGCTGCGTTAATCCGCCCTACGCACCCCCTCACGGCCCCCCTTCAACCCGCGGCCGCCTGAATCCCATCGCGATTCACGCCGCGAGCAGCTTCAGCATGAACTTCCCGGAGTGGCCCGGGTAGTTGGGCATGTCGTCCGGCAGGGTCACGCCCGCGGGCCGGGCGGAGGTCATCAGCCGCATGGTGGCGGGCGGCAGATCGCCGGCGACGCGGGCGCGATAGAGCGAGAGCCAGTGGCCCTTGGTGAAGTCGGCGGCCATCGCGGTGTTGCAGCAGTGCGCGAACAGGCGCCGCGTCGGCGACTCCGGTTTCAGCCGCCGCTCCTCGAACAGGTCGCCGCCCTTGACGCAGCGGACGCGGTCCTTGCGATAGAGCACGTAGTCGGTACCGCCATCGTGGGCCACGACCGCATCGGCGCCGGGCGTCGCCTGATGCCGGCGGCCGGCCTCCTGGCAGCTCGCGCAATAGCAGATGGCGCGCAGGATCGGCGCGCCGGTGAGCCGGAGTTCCACCTTGCCGCAGCGGCAGGACGCCGAGGTGTGGGCGTTTGTCATTGTCTACGCGTCATGCGCGGGCTCGACCCGCGCATCCATGCTGACTGGCCGCCCCGATTCTCGTGCGCAGCATGGATTGCCGGGTCAAGCCCGGCAATGACGACGTTTGCGGCCTGTAGGGTGGGCTGAGCGGAGCGAAGCCCACGCGGATTTCGCCGCTCGTCAGAACGCGTGGGCACGGCGCTCCGCGCCTTAGCCCACCCTACGTTCGCTACTTCAATTCATCGGCGACCTTGGCGACGCCCGCGAGGGCGCACGCCTCGTCGCCGCCGGACGTCGAGCCGCTGACGCCGACGGCGCCGATCGTTTCGTTGCCGACCTTGATGGGCACGCCGCCGCGCAGGGCGATGACGTGTTCGAGCTTGCGCTGGGCGGCCAGTTCCGAGCCCGGTCCGGTGCGCGCCGCCCACTCCGCCGAGGTCCGGCCGAAGGTGCGCGCCGTGTAGGCCTTGCGCTGCGCAAGTTCGATGTTGTGCGGCGCGGCCTTGTCGCCCTGCAAAAACACGCGCAAGCGTCCGGCGCGGTCGACCACCGCCACCGAAACGTCATTGTGGCTTTTGGCGCATTCGTCGATCGCGGTTTCGGCGATCGTCAGCGCCATGTGCAGCGACACGTCGCGTTGCATCAGCACCTGAGCGTCGCTCGCCGACGATGCCGCGGCGGCCATGACGACGACGGCGAAGCCCACCATTCGATACGACGCGCCCAGCGAATTGCCCACGTGATTGTCCTCCCGATCGGTTGTTTTTGGCGATTCATGGTGGCCGCTTTTGCGGAAGCGAACAAGCGGCGCACGCGAAGCAGAAATCAAATCCGGCGCGTTTCACAGCGCGTAGGATGGGTTGAGCGTCAGCGAAACCCATCATGCAGCCTGCGGGACCGGGTGATGGGTTTCACTTCGTTCAACCCATCCTACGCCAGCTCAAATCCAGTTCTTCCACTTGAACCAGAGCAGTGGCAGCAGCGCGGAGATCACGATCAGCGCCAGACTCCATTGATAGCCCCAGGCCCAGTCGTATTCGTGGATGTTCTTGAAATTCATGCCGTAGATGCCGGCGATCAGCACCGGCGGAATGCCGACCACCGAGGCGATGGTCAAAACCTTGATGACGTCGTTCTGGTCGGTGTTGATGATGCCGACCGCGGCGTCCTGCAGAAGCTGCACGCGGCTGACCAGGCCCTCGGAATACGTCACCAGCGACGCGGCGTCGGAACCGACCGATTGCAGGCGCGCGGCCAGATCGGGCTTGAGCCAGTCGCGCGCGCGGTCGACGGTGAACTTCGCCATGCGGTCGAGACAGACCAGCGTGTAGTGGATCCGCGCCATGCGTTCGCTGGTGCGGCCGGTCGAGATCAGGAGCCGGCGCAGCAGCGCGGATTCGTGCGACAGCCGCCGCTTGCTCCGCTCCGGCCGGAAGATGGCGTGCGAGGCCTCGTCGAGATCCTGGCCGGCCTGCTCCAGCAGATCGGCGAGGTGATCGATCAGTTCCTCGAGCAGGCGCACGAACACGGCGGCCGGATCGGATTTTTCCGCGGGGCCGGTCTCCTTCGCCACAAGGTCGAACGCGGCCGACGCGGCCACCCGCACGGTCATCAGCACCTGCCGGGACAGCACGAAGCCGACCGGCGTCGGCAGCCACGGCTCGTTGCCGGTGGCAAAGATCAGCGGCGCCGTCATGTACAGCGCGTCGTTCCTGATCTTGAGCCGGCTGGTCGCTTCGATCTCGCCAAGGTCATTCTCGCTCGGCACGCGGAGCCCGCTGGCACGCTCGAAGGCTTGGCGTTCGGCTTCCGTCGGGGAGACGAGATCAACCCAGGTCCGGCCGGCAAGGTCGCGGTCCGAGAGCGAAGCGCCTTCGGCCAGGGCGCCCGGATAGGCCTTCAACATCGCGCTTCTCCGCCACGGCGTTGGTGAATCGCCGGCGAGTGTAGCGCGGATTGAGCGGCGCGATATCCGGGGCTGGCGTTGGCGCTCGGCTATTTCGAATGCGGCGTGCCCAGATACGGGAACTCCGTCAGCACGTCGGTGTGCGGCTTGAGGCCCGTGGGCGGGCATTCGTTTTTCGTCAGGAAGCCGACGCGGTAGTCGATCACGTCATCGGTGAAGACGCGGCCGTTCGGATATTTCGCCGGCTTCGACGGATCGAAACTCAGCACGTCGGGAAGAATGCCCTCCCGGTCGATCGCGATGATCGCTTCGTCGCGCGTGTAATTGCCGGTGTGGCCCAAGAGGTGAATGAACTGTTCGAGCCACCGCGTGCGATCGTTGACCGGCTCGCTGGCGTTATATTCTTCCTTGGTGTCGTCGGTGTTGAAGAAGCTGCTCACGCTCGGATGGCCGGCGCGATCGACGTGAACCAGCTTGCCGTCGCGGGGCACGCTGCACCGGCCCCAGATCTGCATCCTGGGTTTGGGGTTGATCTCGCTCGTCGGCAGTTCGATCGCGGTCGAAAACACGTTGGCCTGCGCATTCGAATCCACGCCGGTCCACGGCGACTTGCCGCCGAGATGCGGCTCGGTGAAATTCCGTTTGCCGCGGATGTCGAACAGGTTCTTGATGCCGTCGAAGTCGAAAAAGAACGCATCGCTGCGGCTGCCGGCGAAGAAGGTGTAGGGGCCGGATTTGACGATGTTCGGCCTGGCGCCGAACGCAACCTCGGCGCCCGCGATGATCTTCTTGCCGACCGGTTCGGCCGAACGCGATTGCGGCCCCGTCGCCATGTAGACGTCGACGGTCTGGCTGACGTTCTGCGGTTTCGAGAACACGTAGCTGAAGGCGATGTCCGTCAGGTAGTCGCCGTCGCTGTCGATATTGACGCGATAGATGGCGTCGGGATTGAGCGCGTCCGCGTTGGGATTGGCATTGAGGATGATGACGGTCCTGTTGGGATCCGTGCGCGATTGAAACGCGTACAGGTCGCACAGGTCCAGCCGCTGATCGTTCAACGGCGGGCCGAGACTCAGTCCGGTGAAATAATTCGACATCGGCCTCTCCACTCATCGAGGATTTACAATTTGGCGAATTGAGACGATCGGCATGCAATCACACCGCAGCAGCACTCGGCCCAACATGGCGACGCGCAGGCTTGGGCGCACAAGGCAGACTTGGGTGCGTAAGCTTGGCGAGTCCGATCAAAACGTCTTTTGAAAAATTGCCGCGTTTTACTTTTCGCACCCAAAATAGCGTCAGCGCGTGGCGCGGCGGGCACCCCCTTGTCGTTCGTGCGCCCGATGTTGTCTACTGAGCGGCACGCTGACCACTCCAAAGACCCGAAGCCGCATGCCCTTCCTGGCCCACGTGTATTCCGTTCTGGCTTTCGCCGAGGTCCTGATGCTGTTTGCGTCGGTCATTGGCGTGCTGGTGTTCGCCGTACGATGCACGGTCCGGGCGATCGACCGTTTCATCGAGGCGGCGATCGATTCGAGCACAGGCGATGCGGCGCCGGGCGCACGGAAGCCGCTCCGCCTTGACGTCGCGGTCGAAGCCGGGTCTCGCAGAATTCCGGGCGGACATAACGAGCGGTTCTGACGGTCCGCATCCGGCGCGGCGCGTCTGATCACGCTCGCGGTCGCCCGTTGCATCAGGGATTAAAGATATCGAGCAAGCCGACCTTGCTGGGGCGGTCAGGCATGGCTGCGCCTGAAGCTGATTGCCGCAGAAAGCTTCAGCTCACGGGAATGTATTTTAGAAGCCGGCGCGCATTGACGATCGACGCGACGCCATGCAGCGGCAGGAGCAGGAACACGAACAGGTAAAGAAAAGTCGCATCGTTCTGAAAGTAGTTTCTGAGTGCCAGCATGAAAAGCATGCCGCCTACGAACGACCCGATACCGAGTGATACCAGGGTCCAGGCGGCGGTGCTTCTGGTGAGTGCAGACGGCATGACAAACCTCGGCTCATGGCTTTGTCGGCATCCAAGGCCACGTGGTTCATGGCAGACCTTCGGGCGGCGTGAACCGATCCGCCGCGGCAGATGACCAAGTGGGCGGGACGACCGTCGAAGCGCGAGGATCGCCGCGATGCCGACCGCAAAATCCAGAAAAATCCGCGTGTTTGTTTGCACGGCCGGCCTCGGGATCGCCCTGTACGCGATCGCGGCCTTGTCGCCATTGCGGGCGGCCGAACCGACACCGGCGTTCCTGCCTGCGCTGTCGGGCGCCGCCGCGCAGTTCTTTGCCATCGTGCGCGCGAACTTTTCGACTTTCGACCGCAATCACGACGGCATCCTGACCCGGGATGAAATCGAGATCGACATGCAGGATCCGCGCATCACCGGCAGCGCGGCGGCGGCGCTTGCCGCGCTTAAACTCGGCGCGACCCGCTCCAACTATCTGAACCAGACCAAGAGCTACACGCTCGCCGACATCGACGCGATGGAAAACACGCTGCGGGCCGGCCAGAAACTCACCCCCAATGTCGTCAAGTATTTCGTGGTCGGCTTCAAGAAACAGCACGGCGTGCCGCGCCAGCTGTTCGCCGCGGGCGCCCCGCATCTCACCGCCATCGACCAGAGCTGGACCACGGATTGCTATTTTCTCTCCACCGTCGGCGCGTTGGCGCAAGCCAATCCCGGTGCTCTGGTTCGCCTGATCAGGCCAAACGGCGACGGCACCTACACGGTCGCATTTCCGGGCAAGCAAGCGGTGCGTCTGCGCTCGCCCACCGACAGCGAACTCGCGGCTTATTCCGACGCCACGGACGGCATTTGGCTGAGCCTTCTGGAAAAAGCCTACGGCGTGGTGCGGATCAAGGATGAGCCGAAACAGGCGCGCACCCAGGAGCCGTTGGATTCGGTCGATTTCCGCACCGGCAATCCGAGCGTCGTCGGCATTCTCACCGGCCACGCCTACCGGGAGATCAATCTGCCGCAGAAGAGCCATCGCGCGGCGGATAGTCGTCTGTATGCCGATTTTCGCGGCGCGCTGCGCGGCGCATTCGATGGCCACCGCGCCGTCATGCTCGGCAATTCGCACCATGTCTACGCCATCACCGGCTACGATCCGGCGACCGACATGGTGACGCTGCACAATCCCTATAACCGGAGCTGGAAAGAGAAACTCGTCGACGGCAGCGAGTACCAGAGCACTGGCGGTTTCTTCACGCTGCCGGCGACCGCGGTCGTGAACAATTTCAATTACGTCTATGTCGAATTGAATCGCGTGCAGTCCTGAAAGGTTTGGAAGATTTTCCTCGCCGACGGCACCACACGCGATAGCGATGGCCTATTCCGCCGACTGCACTTTCCTGATTTAATTCGTGCAGACTGACTTGCCGGCAACATCGGGGAACGCGATCGAATTCACAGCTTAGCAGGGAAGGGATTTCGCATGCGCAGCATCCGCCTCCTCTTCACCCTCTTGGTCTGCTCGCTTCTTTCCGTCGCCACATCGTGCCTGCCCACGCTAGCCGCGGGAGCCGTCACCAACCCGTCGAGCCGAACCGACGGCGATCCCGCAAACGCCGTGAAACTGTCCGGCTACGTCGAGACCGCCGGACAGACGGTCACCATCGAGGCCGTCGACCAGAACACCGGCCAGGTGGTCATGCTCGGCACCGCGACCGCGAAGACGACCGGCACGCCGCACACGACGCCGTCCGGCAAGCACTACACCACCTATCGATGGTCCTTCGACGCCGGCGTGCTGGCGTCCAACTACTGGGCACCGCAGGCAGTCGTTGCCGACGTGGCGACGAGCCAGGGGCATCTGGAACTGATCGCCACCGCGGGCACCGACAAGCTCGCCACCTACAGCGCCGCCGCCCGCGCCTCGGCGCAGGCGTCCCATGACGATCCGCAAACCGCGGCCAAGCGCTTCAGCGATGGCACATCGACCGTGCTGTTCGATCCACATGGCGTCGGCAGCGGTCCCGAGACGACGTGGGTTCAGGTCCAGGGAATGATCTCCAATTCCCACTCGGCGCTTTACTCGCCAGTGGCCTGGAGCGTCGGTTCCTACACCGTCGAAAACGGACAGAAAGTCTATGCGCTGATCTGCTCGCCACCTGAGGGCGGACCGTACCCCGTCGTCATCTACAATCACGGCGGCACTGGCAGCGCCGATGGCGGCAACCTCAACGGCGTCGTGACGGCATCAGGCTGGACCGCGCAGCCGGTTCTGCTCGGCGCCAACGGGCAGCCCGTTATCGGTCCGAACGGCCTGCCGATTCCGGTGCCGGACAGCCTCGGCCAATGTCTCGACTGGGCCAAGCGCGGCTGGATCTTCGCGACGTCCGCATACCGTGGCGAGAACGTCGTCATCACCTCGCAGAGTCCGAGCTTTCCGACGCCGGCGCAGCCATGGAAGTCCGACGGCAGTGTCGAGTTCTGCATGGGCGAAGTGACCGATGTGATGGCGCTGACCGATCTGCTCGTCAATCACGCGCACGCCATCACGCTCGGCAGTACGGCCGAAAAGGTCGCGATCAATCCGAACGGCGAATTGTTGATGTACGGCTATTCGCACGGCGGCTGCATCACCTATCGGGCGGTCGAACAGGGCGCGCCCGTCAAGGCGTTCTCCGTGATCGAAGGCTTCACCGATCTGCGGCTGAATTATCTCAATGTGCTGAGCCACCTCTCCGGACCGAACGCCACAACCTTGGCCGCCATCGATGCGGGCGCCTACCAGCCCAACGTCTCGGTCTATCTGCCCGATGCCGCCGATGTGATGGGTTACAACTGGCGCTCCGAACACTATTTCGCCTCGCGCGGGGACCTCGGCATCGAGCGATTCAAGACGATGCCGATCGTGATCTTTCACGGCGACATCGATACCCAGGCACCGCTCTCGCCGAACCTGCTCAACCCGGTTCTGCTCGACGAGCCGGTTCAGATCGCCGGCGATCTCGGTACACGAAATATCTTCGTCGGCCCGGCCAACCTGGCGCCGACCGCGGAGCCATGCATCGCTGGCCCAATCGGCGCGCCACTGCCGGCGTCGATGACGGCGCCGAACAGCTCGTGTCCGATCTCGTTCGAAATCATGGACGCCGGCGACCCTTGCGTCGCCGGCACCGCGGTGCCGCTGCTCATGCCGCTGTGCAAGGTGCTGCCGATCCTGGTGTCGGCGACCGGGCAGCCGGAGCCGCTGCACAACTTCATTGTCTATCACAACATGAGCCACACCAACGGCGGCCTCGCCATCAAAGAAACCTTCAATCGATTTGGTGAGCTGTATTTCCGGCGGCAACCCGGTTGCGACGGTCTTCAGTTCGACTGCAATTCGGACTGATGCCGGACGGCGTGCGTTGTTCAACAACGATCGGCCGTCGCGCGGCCGTTACAGGCTGAAGATCTTCCCCGGATTAAGGATGTCGAGCGGATCGAGCGCCGTCTTGATGGCGCGCATGGCGTTGAGCGCCGGTGCGCCGTGCTCGGCGTCGAGGTATTTCATCTTGCCCTGGCCGACGCCGTGCTCGCCCGTGCAGGTGCCGCCCATAGCGAGCGCGCGGTCGACCAGCCGCTCCAGCAGATCCTCGGCGCGCTTGACCTCGGCGGCGTCCTTGTTGTCGACCAGAAGCAGCATGTGGAAATTGCCGTCACCGACATGGCCAACCATGGGGGCGATGAAGCCGCTCGCTTCGGCGTCGCGCTGGGTCTCGGTGACGCAGTCGGCGAGACGCGAGATCGGCACGCACACATCCGACGACAGCGCCTCGGTACCGGGACGCAGCTGGCGGATCGACCAGTAGCTGTCGTGCCGCGCCTGCCACAGCCGGGTGCGGTCCTCGGCCTTGGTCGCCCAGTCGAACGGACCGCCGCCCAGTTCCCTGGCGATCTCGCCGAAGCGTTCCGACTGCTCGGCGACACCGGCATCGGTGCCGTGGAATTCGAGCAGCAGCATCGGCGTCTCCGGCAACGACAGCTTCGAATACAAGTTACAGGCCTTGACCTGCAGCGCATCGAGCAACTCGATGCGCGCGACCGGAATGCCGGACTGGATCGTGAGAATCGCGGCGTTGCAGGCCGCCTCCACCGACGGAAACTGACAGGTCGCAGCCGCAATCGCTTCCGGAATGCCGGCGAGCCGCAACGTCAGTTCGGTGATGATGCCGAGCGTGCCCTCGGAGCCGACAATCAGGCGGGTGAGATCGTAGCCGGCCGAGGATTTCTTGGCGCGCCGCGCCGTGGTCATCACCTCGCCGTTGGCGAGCACGACTTTCAGCGCCAGCACGTTGTCCTTCATGGTGCCGTAGCGTACCGCGTTGGTGCCCGACGCGCGGGTCGCCGCCATGCCGCCGAGCGAGGCGTCGGCGCCCGGATCGATCGGGAAGAACACGCCCTTGTCACGCAGATATTCGTTGAGCTGCTTACGGGTGACGCCCGGCTCGATGACGCAGTCGAGATCCTCGGCGTGCACCGCGAGCACCTTGTTCATGTCGTGGAAGTCGAGGCAGACGCCGCCGCGCGGCGCGTTGACCTGGCCTTCCAGCGAGGTCCCGGTGCCGTAGCCGATGACCGGCACCCGATGCGCGGCGCACAGACGCACGACGTCCTGCACATCCGCGGTGTTCTGCGGGAACACCACCGCGTCCGGCGGCTGGTTCGCAATCCAGGTCGTGGTGTGGCCGTGCTGCTCGCGCACCGCCTGCGAGGTGACCAGGCGGTTGCCGAATTTCGCCGCGAGCTTGCCAATGACTGCCTCGACCGCCGCGCGATCCTGCTCGGTCCGTTGGGCTGCCTCCGCCAAAACCATCGTGGCTCCTTGTCTTGCCGTCAAAACTGGCGGCTTGCGGCGCCGCGGTCAAGGATCGCGCGGTGGGGCCCATGCGGCATTTACATCCTCGCGGTTCCGCATGTTATGGATGCCCGCATGCTCGACCGCCGCGACCCTGAACCGGCATTTTTCGCGCCCTTCGTCTCCTCGGTGATGCGGGTCGAGCCGGCCTGGATCGACTACAACGGCCATCTCAACATGGCCTATTATAATGTGCTGTTCGACCGCGCCGTCGACGAGGTCTATGAGCTGCTCGGCCTCGGCCTGAGCTACGTCCATACCACCAAGCACTCCACCTTCACGGCCGAGGTCCACGTCCGCTATCTGCGCGAACTGCTGGTCGATGCGCCGGTGCGCGTCACCTTCCAGCTGCTCGGCTTCGACGGCAAACGCATGCACTATTTCGAACAGCTCCATCACGCCGAGGAAGGCTGGCTGTCGGCTACGTCCGAGAACATGGCGCTCAACGTCAACATGGTGGCCAAGAAGGTCGCGGCCTTCCCCGACAACGTGATGGAACGGCTGGCACAGATGAAGGCCGCCCATGACCGGCTGCCGCCGCCGCACGGCGCCGGGCGGCGCATCGCAATGAAGGCAAGCCAATGAGCAAATCGAAAATAACCATCCGCGAACACAAAATCCCGAGCGCCGACGCCAAACCCTACATCGCCGCGGAGGGTCCGGACGGCGCGCTGTGGTTCTGCGAGAGCGGCGCGGCCAAGATCGGCCGCTTCGATCCGGACCGCGCCACGTTCACCGAGTTCGCGCTGTCGTCCAAGACCGCGACGCCGATCGGCATCATTGCCGGCGGCGACGGCAATCTGTGGTTCTGCCAAAAGGCCGGCAACCGCATCGGCCGCATCACCCCGCGGGGCGAGATCTCCGAGTTTGCCATCCCCTCGCCTTATGCCGGGCCGGACGGAATCGCGCTCGGCCCCGACGGCAACGTGTGGTTCTCCGAGTCCGAGATCAGCAAGATCGGGCGGATCACGCCGGCCGGCGAGATCACCGAATTCGGCGAAGGCATCTCGTTCGGCGCACGGCCCTTATCGATCGTGGTGCGCGACGGCGCGCTGTGGTTTTCGGAAGCCGCCGGCAATCGCATCGGCCGCATCACCGTCGACGGCAAGGTCAGCGAAATTCCGATTCCCTCCCACGACAGCCAGCCGCGCGCCATGGCGGCGCATCCCGACGGCTCGATCTGGTTCGTCGAGACTTCGACCAACGCGCTCGGCCGCCTCGATCGCGACGGCCGCATCACCGAGCACAAGGTGCCGACGCCGGACTCCTCGCTGCGCGGCGTCGCGGTCGGCGCCGATGGCGACCTCTGGTACACCGCCAACGCCGTCAACAAGATCGGCCGCATGGCGCCCGACGGCACCGTGCGCGGCGAATACGACATCCCGACACCGAATAGCGGCGCACGCTGCATCACCGTGATGGGCGACGGCCGAATTTTCTTCACCCAATACGACGCGGGCCTGATCGGCGAAGTGGTTATCGCGTAGGGCGGATTAGCGCAGCGTAATCCGCCGTTTCTTCGCGGCGGCGGGTTACGCCTTCGGCTAACCCGCCCTACGCGTAACGCAAAAAAAACTGGAACCGGGAAAAACGACATGAAGAAACTTTTGTTGGCTCTCGCCGCAAGCGCATTTGCGACCGCTACTCACGCCCAAACCTATCCGACCCATGCGATCAGGATGATCGTGCCGATCTCGGTCGGCTCGATCACCGACGTGGCGGCGCGTCTGACCGCGCAGGCGCTGCAACAGCGGTTCGGCCAGCCCGTCATCGTCGTCAACAAGCCGGGCGCCGCCATGGTGCTGGGCGGCACCGAATGCGCCAAGTCCCCGCCCGACGGCTACACGTTGTGCCTGGTCAGTCCCGACACCATGTCGTTCAACCCGCTGACAGTGCCGAACCTGCCATACGATCCGCAGAAGGATTTCGTACCGGTGATCGACATGTATCACGTCGTCGAAGGCCTGATGGTGCCGACAAGCTCCGGCGTCGACACGCTCGACGCGCTGCGCAGCAAAGCGGCGGCCCAGCCCGGCAAACTCAACTACGGCACGCTCGGCGAGCGCACCACCACCGACGCGTTCCGCCAATGGCTCGGCGAATATTGGCACACCAAATTCGTGGCGATCCCCTACAAGGGCGGCAGCGAGATCGTGGACGCGCTGCTTGGCGACGACATCGATATCGCCAAGATCGGCGTCGGCAACATGATCAGCCAGCTCGAGGCCAAGAAGATCAAGGTGCTGGCGGTGACCGCGTCGCAGCGCGCGGCCGGTATGCCGAACGTGCCGACCTTCCGGGAAACCGGTCTCGACGGATTTCCGGGCGGTCCGATCTACTGGGGCGTCGTGGTGCCGACCGGCACGCCGGCGCCGATCGTCGCGCGCCTGCACGACGAATTGGCCACCATCGTCCACAGCCAGAAATTCACCGACTTCGCCAAGCAGAACTATCTCGAGCCGGTGGGTGGCACGACGGGCGAGTTCGCGGCGTTTCTCAAGAAAGACCGCCAGGACGCCAAGGTCGTGGTCGACGAATACATGAAGTAGCCGTCATTCCGGGGCGCGGGCGAAGCCCGCGAGCCCGGAATCCATATTCGCTGACCTGTGGTTATGGATTCCGGACTTGTCGCTGGCACGGCAATCCGGAATGACGTGGGGGAGCCTCGCAAAGCCCGGCAGAAGTAACGGCTGCAAGACGTCATTCCGGGGCGCCGCACAGCGGCGAGCCCGGAATCCATATTCGCTGACCTGTGATTATGGATTCAGGACTTGCCGCTGTGCGGCAATCCGGAATGACGTGGACGGAAGGCCTGTAAAAGCCATGCCCCGGCGCCGTTTTGCGCCCAAGAGAATCACCGAGAACCTCCGACAGCGCGAAATCCTCGCCGCCCCGACGACGCGATGTGGTAGGAAAGAATCGTATCCGAACTAATTGCCGGCGATGCGAACGGAGTTTTTCATGACCCAGTGTCCTCGAATTGCTCGCGCGCTTCTCGTCATTGCGTTGACCTTGGTCTCCGTGAGTTTGGCCCAGGCGCGGCGCATGATCCCAGACGACAATCTGGCCTACCCGGTCCTGATCATCCTGAAAAACAAGGCCGGGGCGGAGCTCGGTTATGGCTCGGGCGTCTATCTGAGCACCGGCAAGGAAGAATTTTTGGTGACCGCAAAACACGTCATCGCGTCAGGTTTGCCCGATCCAAACACCCACAAAGCCGAAGTTCCGGATCTGCAGCTTGCACTCGTGTCGTATTCGAAGGACCAGCCGACGCAGCAGCGGATATTGCTGACGGTCGACTTCAAGATGCTGCTGGATAGGGGCGACGTACGGGCGCACAAGACCCGGGATGTCGCGGCCATCAAGCTCGGCGTTCTCAAGGACCAGCCGGATCACTCGTGGATGTCGTTCTTCTCGCCGGGCGTAACGAAGGTTGAATTCGCGGACAGCGGCCTCGTGAGCGCGGGAATGATCGCCGTCCGTAAATTCGACGAGGTGCTGGTCGGCAACGACGCCATTCTGTATGGCTATCCCGTATCGCTCGGCCTTCCCAACTCGATGCAATTCGATCCGCTTCGGCCGCTGCTGCGGCGCGCATTCATCGCCGGCAAGGATCCGGTCAAACATTCCCTGATTGTCGACGGCCCGGTCTACCGCGGACAACAGCGGAGGGCCGCTGTTCGAAATCGAGCCGGTGCCGGGACCTGACGTCCATTCGCCGCCCGATTTGCAGTTTCATCTCATCGGCATCATGGTCGAGTTTGTTCCCCTGACCGAGCGCGCGGCGGATTTCACGATGCTGCTGAACTCCGGTTATTCGATCGCGGAACCGATGGATTTTGTCCTGGAGCTTATTCAATAGGCTTGGGGGGGTTGGCAGGTTTGGTCCCATGCCGGGAGGGCTTGGCCGTCCGTCCGGCCTCGCGCGCAATGCGACGTTATTCCGGAGCCGAGCGGAGCGAGGAGCCCGGAATCCATATCCACAGGTCAGCGACTATGGATTCCGGACTTGCCGCTGTCGCGGCAATCCGCAATGACGGGACGCAGCCTCGTAAAAGCCGCGTCCAGGTGCCATTTTACGCTCATGAGAATCAGTGGCGCCGCGCACCGTGGCTGAACCGGTAAAACGCACCTACGAGCCCGCCGAACCGCCCGCCCCCGCGCCGGGCGGCATCGCGGCGCGCGCCCGCGCCGCGGCCGGCGGCGGTGCATCGTATCTCGCGGGGCTCAATGCCGAGCAGCGGCGCGCGGTCGAGTCGCTCGACGGACCGGTGCTGGTGCTGGCCGGCGCCGGCACCGGCAAGACGCGCGTGCTCACCGTGCGCATCGCCCACATCCTCGCCACCGGCCGTGCCCGGCCCAGCGAAATCCTCGCCGTCACCTTCACCAACAAGGCGGCGCGCGAAATGAAACACCGCGTCGGCGAGATCGTCGGCCACGTCGTTGAGGGCATGCCGTGGCTCGGCACCTTCCACTCGATCGGCGTGAAAATCCTGCGCCGCCACGCCGAGCTGGTCGGGCTAAAGAGCGACTTCACCATCCTCGACGTCGACGACCAGATCCGGCTGCTCAAGCAGTTGCTCGAAGCCGAGAACATCGACGACAAGCGCTGGCCGGCGCGCATGCTCGCCATGCTGATCGACGGCTGGAAGAACCGCGGCCTCACCCCCGACCAGGTGCCGCCCGGCGAGGCCGCCGCCTTCGCCAACGGCAAGGGGCTGAAACTCTACAAGGCGTTCCAGGAGCGGCTGAAGATTCTCAACGCCTGCGACTTCGGCGACCTGCTGCTCGAATGCATCCGGCTGTTCCGCGAGCAGCCCGAAGTGCTGCGCCAGTATCAGGCGCGCTTCAAGTTCATCCTGGTCGACGAGTATCAGGACACCAACGTGGCGCAGTATCTGTGGCTGCGGTTATTGGCGCAGCGCGCAAGCGCCAAAGCCGTCATTCCGGGGCCGAGCGAAGCGAGGAGCCCGGAATCCATAACCACGGACGCCGGGAGTATGGATTCCGGGCTCGCGCCTAACGGCGCGCCCCGGAATGACGCAGCGAAAAACATCTGCTGCGTCGGCGATGACGACCAGTCGATCTACGGCTGGCGCGGCGCCGAGGTCGACAACATCCTGCGCTTCGAGCACGACTTTCCGGGCGCCACCGTGATCCGGCTGGAGCGCAACTACCGCTCCACCGGCCATATCCTCGCCGCCGCCTCGCACCTGATCGCCCACAACGAAGGCCGGCTCGGCAAGACGCTGCGCACCGACGACGAACTGGGCGAAAAAGTCTCCGTCACCGGCTCCTGGGATTCCGAGGAGGAAGCCCGCGCCATCGGCGAGGAGATTGAGCAATTGCAGCGCGGCGGCCAGCCAACTCCGCTCAACGACATCGCGATTCTCGTCCGCGCCTCGTTCCAGATGCGCGAATTCGAGGACCGCTTCGTCACGCTTGGCCTGCCCTACCGCGTGATCGGCGGCCCGCGGTTCTACGAGCGCGCCGAAATCCGCGATGCGCTCGCCTATCTGCGCGTCGTCAATTCGCCGGCCGACGATCTCGCCTTCGAGCGTATCGTCAACGTGCCCAAGCGCGGGCTGGGCGAAGCCACCGTGCAGCTGCTGCACGACCACGCCCGCAAGCGCCGCGTGCCACTGACCGTCGCGGCGCGCGCCATGGTGGAGACCGACGAGCTGAAACCGAAGCCGCGCGGGAGCTTGCGCGGCGTGCTCGACTCGTTCGAGCGCTGGCGCAAGCAGCGTGACGCGCTGCCGCACACTGAATTGGCCGAAATCATCCTCGACGAGAGCGGCTACACCGAGATGTGGCAGAAGGACCGCTCCGCCGACGCCGCTGGCCGGCTGGAGAACCTCAAAGAACTGATCCGCTCGATGGACGAGTTCGAGAACCTCGCGGGTTTTCTCGAACACATCTCGCTGGTGATGGACAACGAGAAAGGCGCCGACGCCGACGCCGTCAACATCATGACCTTGCACGCCGCCAAGGGGCTCGAATTCGACACCGTGTTCCTGCCCGGCTGGGAGGAAGGCGTGTTTCCCAACCAGCGCGCGCTCGACGACCAGGGCCGCGCCGGCCTGGAAGAGGAGCGCCGGCTCGGCCACGTCGGCATCACGCGCGCCAAACGCCGCGCCAAGATCTATTTCGCCACCAACCGGCGCATGCACGGCCTGTGGCAGACCAACATTCCGTCGCGCTTTTTGGACGAGCTGCCGGAGGCCAGCGTCGAGGTCACCGAACCGCAAGGCAGCCCCGGCTTCGGCGGCTACGCGGGCTACGGCGCCTCGCGCTTCGACAGCGCCACCTCGTTCGGCTCAAGCTACAACACGCCCGGCTGGCAGCGCGCGCAGGCGAAAAAATCCGACGACGGTTTTTCGGAGGACGGCGCGCGCTATGTTGCGGACGACGACGAGGCCGATCTGTCGGCCCTTCCCCGGTCGGAAGGGCGATCGAGCAACGCTCGATCGGGCGGGAGTTCACGCAATCCCGGCGCCACGGCGCGCATCCCGCTCACCATCGAAGGCGAACTGGTCGCCAAATCCACCGGCACCACCTCGGCCTTCACGCTCGGCGACCGCGTCTTCCACCAGAAATTCGGCAACGGCAACGTCACCGCCATCGACGGCAACAAGCTGACGATCCAGTTCGACCGCGCGGGGGAGAAGCGCGTGGTGGATAGTTTTGTGGAGCGGGTGTGAGCGACAGCGTCGGCGGAGGTGTAGCTCTGAGGTATCTTGTTGGTCGTCGGCATACCGGGCAATATGGTCACTCAGCGATAACACACGCTCCCGATGACCTTCGCGCTATTACAGAAAATTGAAATAAGGGACGGATCCACGAGCCGGACGATAGCCCTTTACGAGGGTGATTTAGCGCACATTCCAGAGGAACACCGCGCCGATATTCTTGTCGTCTTGGCGTTTCCAAACGATTACACTCCGTCACGGACGAGTTTGATCGGCGCTCTGAACGCATCTGGGCTTTCTATTGGCAGTCTTGCCGTAGCTAAAGCTCATGACCTCAGAGACACCTGCGCCTTCTGGCTTTCTAAGCCGATAATCGGACCCGCTGCCGACTTAAATGTTAGACGAGTTGCTTGTTTCGAGCCGCGCGGACTGGGGTCGCCGCCGTCAGTAGTTGGAGACTTATTCAGAGGTCTTTTTCCATTTCTTGACGATCGAAATAATAAGGTCGTGGCGATGCCACTCCTCGCGTCTGGAGATCAAGGCTACTCGCCGGAAATCATGCTCCGCTCGATCTTAGATGCCGCAACTCACTGGCTGGCCAAAGGACTAGCGATAAGCGAACTCAAAATCGTCGAGCGTAACTCGGCTCGCGCTGCCGCGTTATCAAACGCAATGGCCGCTTTCAAGGCGGGCTTATCCGTTTCAAATTTACAGCCTGCGAAATCGCAAGCGTTCGACATTTTCTTGAGCTTTTCTACAACGGACAGTGAGGCAGCCGATATCGCAAGGGCCGAGCTTAGCAAAAAACGTACGCCGCCACGAATTTTCGATTATAGACTTCAGATTGATAAGGGCAGAAGTTGGCAGGAGGAGATTGACCGAGCGATCAGCTCCAGCAACGCCGTAATAGCTCTCTTAAGCCCATCGTATTTCAAGTCGCCGGAGTGTCGAGAAGAACTTATGCAGGCGAGACTGCGGAATAAGCGATCGGAAAGCACAGTACTGTTTCCAATCTATTGGCGCGACTGGGGAAAGGAACTCGATCTTTGGCTTCAAGTATTGAGCTTTGTGGATTGCCGTGAAGGTGACCATGAGAAATTAGTGCAAGCGATGCGCGAAATTGGCCAAAATTAAGTCGCCGCTCGCGCCAGGTCGGCATACTGCTGTTTATCTTCTAAGCTTGCCGAAAGAAGCAGGAGGCGTGTCGCGTCTCCGAAAGCGATGCGCAAAAAGACACGGCATTGAAGGGTCGTCCTTAAAACGTCATGGCCGGACTTGTTCCGGCCATCCACGTCTTTGGGGCGACTCGACTTTCTAGACATGGATGCCCGCGACAAGCGCGGGCATGACGGATCGTCGTTTGTCCCAGCCCGCCTCACCGCGTCATGGCCGGACTTGTTCCGGCCATCCACGTCTTTGGGGCGACTCGACTTTCTAGACGTGGATGCCCGCGACAAGCGCGGGCATGACGGGTCAGAGTTTAGGTGTCGCTATAAATGGATAAGCGTGTCGTACAAATCATCCCACGCCGGGTTCATTGCATGAATAAGCCGAACCTTCCAGGCGCGCGGCCAATGCTTGATCGTCTTTTCTCGCTGAATGGCGTATTGGATGGTGTCAAAGTGCTCGGCGTACACCAATTTTTTCAAGCCATACCGTTTCGTGAAACCCTCGATCAACCCTTCCCGATGCTCATAGACGCGGCGCGGCAAATTGCTGGTGACGCCGACATACAGGATGCCGTCGCGACGATTGGTCATAAAATAAACCCAGCCGCCTCTCATTGTTAGATTAAAGCAAGACGTGGATGGCCGGGACAAGCCCGGCCATGACGAGCGGTGAGCCTGAGAAAGGGCAAAGATGTTGGCTCGACCTTCTTACCGATTGTGCGACACACTCGGCTATCTATTTTGCGAACTGGCGTTCAAAACCGATTGTCGCGGCCCGTTCGCCTGGTGCTATCGCGTCGGCTGTTGGTTCTACGGTAAGGCGGGCTACGGCGGACAATGAAGTCCTCAATTCAGTCCTTACCTCATCTCAGCTCGCGATCTCCTGCCGAAGTCTCGCCTTCGTCAATGCTGCCGAATACCGAGCCGCTGTTGGTGCCGAAATAAATTCCGCCCGGATCGCGCGCGCGGGCCATCACACGGCGAAGCTGGTGCGGGGAGCCGCGGCGAGCGCAATGCGGGACCTCGTGTAGTCCAACTGCGGGAAGCGAATCCGGGTGGGCGCGCGGCTCACTCGCGGATTTTGCCTGCTCTCAGTTCACGCGACGGCTGCTGATGCGCCGCGGCCGGCCGGCAAGACATTGATCGCCGAACTTCACGGCCTGGATTCCGTAGTTTTGAAGGGCGTGCTGTCGCGCGGCGGCGTAGCCATACTGAGCCACGGCGTCTCTGACCTGCTGGCATTGCGCCGCAGAGGGACCATTCGCCAAGTCTTGAGCAAACGCATAGCCTGGCATGAGCAGAACAGCGGTTGTGAGAAGCAAAAGCTTGCACATGGATCATCCCCCTTGATGGCTGGCCACGTTCGCGGCGCCGTATTTTTGGTTGCCGCACCAGCACAAACGCAAGCAAAGATGTTTTTGTTCCACCGCGCGCAAAGCCATAGCGGGCCGTGCATGGTATGCTTGACGCAGCCGAGGGGCCCGGCGAGTGGTCGCGCCATCCATGAGCCGACTGCGGCAAGACGTGGATGGCCGGGACAAGTCCGGCCATGACGGCTTGCGAAGCGTGAAAAGAAAAGCCGTGTCATCCATCACCCTCTACATCGACGCCGATGCCTGCCCGGTGAAGCAGGAGGTGTATCGCGTTGCCGAGCGCCACGCCGCCAAGGGCACGGCGCTGAAGGTGTTCGTCGTCAGCAACGCGCCGATCGCGGTGCCGCGCGACATGGGCGATCTGGTCGAGCGCGTCGTCGTCGGCGCCGGCATGGACGAAGCCGACAACTGGATCGTGGAGCGCGCCCGTGAAGGCGATGTCGTCATCACGGCGGACGTGCCGCTGGCGAGCCGTGCCTTCAAGGCGGGCGCCGAGGTCATCGCGCCGAACGGCAAGCGCTTCACCGCAGATTCGATCGGCATGACGCTGGCGACGCGCAACCTTTTGGACTCGCTGCGCTCGGCCGGCGAAATCACCGGCGGCCCGAAGCCGTTCTCCCCGCGCGACCGCTCGGCCTTCCTCGCCGCGCTCGACCAGGTCATCGTGCGCCTGACGCGGGCGGGGTTCGGGAAGGCCAAGACTGATTCCTCACCCTGAGGTGCGAGCATAGCGAGCCTCGAAGGGCGAGGCCGCGGCGCCTCGGCCTGCATCCTTCGAGGGCCGCTTCGCGGCCACCTCAGGATGAGGTCTCAGGCTACCCCCCGCTTCGCCTCCACTTCTGGACAAGCCAGATGCCACCGCCGATCGCCAGGCCGATGAGGATGCCGAGGCCGTAGCTGTGCAGCGCGACGCCGAAGACGAGACCGAGCGCGAGACCGATGCCGATGCATTTGGCTTTGTCCAAGGCGTGTCCCCCAATGCAGTGCGCCGGCCTTATAGTCCGCTGTTGGAACCAGGCGCGGAGGCTCGACTTTCATCCAACAGCACGATCGCGGCTGTGAAGGAATGCGACATGATCCGCAAGCTGCCGTCCGGCAAATACCGGCTCTACTCGCGCAAGGTCAACCCGAAGACCGGCAAACGCCGCAATCTCGGCACCTTCGGCTCACGCGCGGCGGCCGAGAAGCACGAGCGCGCGGTACAGTATTTCAAAAGGCATTAGAGCGCGTCACCACCGGGCTTGACCCGGTGGTCCATGCCGAGATGCCGAGTACACGGCGATTCCGCATGGATTGCCGGGTCAAGCCCGGCAATGACGAAGAGGGAGAGTTCGGGCGGCCGAGAAGCACCGACGGCTGCGAAGAATCCTCCGTCATCGCGAGCAACGCGAAGCAATCCAGGGCGGCTTGAGGCAACCTCAAGGCGGCGCCGGATTGCTTCGTCGCTATCGCTCCTCGCAATCACGACGGGATGGAAAATCGGTACTGGCCGCGCGACACTCGGCCGTCACGCATCAGCACAGGACCGCATCATGCCGACCTACACTGCCATCGTCACGCTGCTTGCGATCGCGTTCTATTTCTTCCTCGCCACGCGCGTCGCCGCCGCGCACGGCAAGTTCAACGTCAAGCTGCCGGCGATGAACGGCAATCCTGATTTCGAACGCGTCTATCGCGTCCACGCCAACACGCTCGAATGGATGCCGACGTTTCTGGCGCCACTGTGGCTGTGTGCGGTTTTTCTCAGCGATATCGGGGCGGCAGTGCTCGGCCTGGTCTGGATCGTCGGCCGCATCATGTATTACGCCGGTTACAGCAAGGCGGTGGAGAAGCGGCTGCCCGGATTCTTCGTGCAGTCGAGCGCGTGCTTCCTGCTGTTCATCGGCGCGGCCGTCGGGGTGGCGATGCGTATGGCGCACGGTTGAAGGAGGCGTAGGGTGGGCTAAGCCGCGCAGCGGCGAGCCCACGTTTTCCAATACTCGTCGCTGCCCGCGTGGGCTTCGCTTCGCTCAGCCCACCCTACGCGCCCGCTCGGGAAGGCAAATTCCGGCATTGCGGATCGGCCCGCCAATCGCGACATCATTGGGGTTGCGTCCCGCAGCCGCCCGAGGTTCCTCGCCATGCTCGACGTCCAGCCCGCAGAGGTCCGCATTGCGCCCGACAAGGGTCCGGCCAATCTGCGCAAGCGTGTCCGGGCGCTGCTGCTGGCCGATCGCATCGACACCTCCAATCTCGAGCAGGACGGGGTGGTGTCGACGGCGCCGCTCGCGTTCAAATACGGCCAGGGCGGATTTCGTCACCGTGTTCCGCTATGGCGTCGCGGTCTTCATCGGGCTGACGGCCGCCGAGGAGGATGAGATGCTCGACCGGCTGCGGCCGCGGCTCGTGCGTCCGGTCCGGCCGTTCGAGGAGGAAATCGCGGTGATCGAGAACACGCCCGGCAAGGATGACCAGATCCTGCCGGGCGGACCAATCGCGCTGAAGACGAGCACGCCCGACCACATGACGGTCATAGCCGACGCGCTGTCGAAAAGCGTGGTGCTGGCGCGCGACGAGCGCGAAGTAGCCGCCGTGTTCGAAGTGGTCGAGCCGTTCGCCCGTCAGCTTGCCGATCGCGGCCGCACCTTCGCGGGCCGCCGCGCCATTCTCAAGCACGTCGGCAACGCGCTGCTGGTGCAGCTGCGCGTGTCGGGCCGCGTCGCGGTGGCGGAAAAGCCCGACGTGGTCTGGGATCGCCCCGATCTGGATCGGCTCTATTCCCGGCTGGAGGACGAGTACGAACTGAAAGAACGCGCCGAAACCCTGGCGCGCAAACTCGCCGTCATCTCCGACGCGGCGGAGCTGTTGACCGACATCATCGATACGCGGCGGTCGCTGCGTCTGGAAATCATCATCGTGGTGCTGATCGCCGTCGAGCTCATCATCGCCGGTTATCAGACCCTGCATTGATCCGTCATTCCGGATTGCCGCCAAAGGCGGCAAGTCCGGAATCCATACTCGCAGGTCAGCGAATATGGATTCCGGGCTCCGCGCTGGCGCGCGGGCCCGGAATGACGAATATTAGCCTGCGCACAAGGAGCGGGCTGACGAACGATGATCCAACAACGCGAGGTCGATCTGCTGGTGGCGGGCGCCGGGCCGGCCGGAATGACGGCGGCGCTGGTGGCGAGTCTGCAGGGGCTTTCCGTGCTCGTCTGCGAGAAATCCGGCCAGGTCGGCGGCACCGGATCGACCTCGGCCGGCACGCTCTGGATTCCCGGCAACCATCAGAGCCGCAAGGCCGGCTTTTCCGACAGCGCCGCGGAGGCGCAGGATTATCTCGACGCGCTGGTCGGCGACCCCGGCAGCCGCGACCTGCGCACCGCGTTTCTGAAAACCGGCCCGGCCGCGATCGACTGGCTGGAGCGCAACAGCCAATTGAAATTCCTGCCGTGCGGACGGCATCCCGACTATCGCAGCAACATGAAGGGCGCGGCAGTCGCGGGCCGCGCCATCATTCCGGAGCCGTTCGACGGCCGCCTGCTCGGCGCCGATTTCGCCAAGCTGCGGCCGCCGATTCCCGAATACATGCTGTTCGGCGGCATGATGATCGCCAAGGCCGACATCCCACCGCTGGTCGGCCGCTTCAAGTCGCTTTCAAATTTGGTCCACGCGGCGAAACTGATGACACGTTATCTGTTCGACCGGCTGCGCCACGCGCGCGGCACACGCCTGACCATGGGCAACGCGTTCACCGCGCGGCTGTTCTACAGCCTCAAGCAGCGCGGCATCGAGATTCTGTTCAACGCGCCGATCGCATCGGTCGACCTGCGTGACGGGCGCGTCGCCGGCGCGACGATCACCACCGCGGACGGCGAGCTTCACGTCACAGCCCGCAAGGGCGTGGTGCTGGCGACCGGCGGCTACAGCCACAACGCGCGCTATCGCGAAGCCTTCATGGCGAAGCCGACGCCACCGCACTCGATGGCGAGCGAGTTCAACCAGGGCGACGGCATCGTCATCGGCGAAAAACTCGGCGCGCGCATCGCGCCACAGGAGCATCGCCGCAGCGGGTTGTGGACGCCTGCGTCAGTCACCCCGCGCGCGGACGGCAGCACGGGGCTCTACCCGCACCTTCTGCTCGATCGCGCCAAGCCGGGGTTGATCGCCGTCAATGCGCGCGGTGAGCGCTTCGTCAACGAAGGCGTGTCGTATCACGACTTTGTCGAGGGCATGTTCGACGCCAACGCCAGTTCGCCGTCGATCCCGTGTTATCTGATCTGCGACGCCGCCTTCATCAAAAAGTACGGGCTGGGGCTGGTCTATCCGGGCGCCGGCAATCTGCGCAGCCTGCTGAAAGCCGAATACCTCAAGCGCGCCGACACACTGGACGGCCTCGCCGCAGCGTTCGGCATCGACCCGGCCGGCCTGCGCCGCACCGTCGCACGCAACAACAGCTTCGCCCAGACCGGCGTCGATACCGATTTCGGCAAGGGCGAGACCGAGCTGAACCGCTTCAACGGCGACGACGCCCACAAGCCCAATCCGTGCATCGGCCCGATCGCCACTCCGCCCTATTACGGCATGGAAATCTGGCCGGCCGACATCGCGGTTTCCACCGGCCTGTCCACGGATGCCAACGCGCGGGTGCTCGACCAGGCCGGCCAGCCGATCACCGGCCTCTATGCCTGCGGCAACGACATGGCCTCGATGATGCGCGGCTCCTATCCGGGGCCCGGCACGACGCTCGGCCCCGGCGCCGTATTCGCCTATCGGGCGGCGATGCACGCTGCGGGCAAAGCGCCGCTTGAGGAGCCGATCACAGGCGGCTGAGTGGGGCGCCGGCCGGCCGCATTTCCGCCGTCAGCATGACGCGCTCGACATCGTGGAAATGGCCACGGAATCGTGAAGCGCCTGCCCCGACCATTCACCTTTCCGGCCGCATTTCATTCACCATTTCGCCAGTGCCGGGAATTATCGACTTGAATTGAACCATTCGGCGGGCCGAGGCTTCTAACCGAAGGGGGCGCACCTCTTGGTCTCGGCATCCAACCGATCCCCATCGGTTCCCATCGCAGGTGTAAAAACAATGCGTTTGCAACACATCCTCTACGCCACGGTATGCGCGGCGGCCCTGGCGCTGCCTTGCGCCTCATCGGCTTCGGCCAACATCCTCATTTCCATCAATCAGGGCACTCAGCGCATGCTGGTGACGGTCGACGGCGTCACGCGCTACGACTGGCCGGTATCCACCGGGCGCGCCGGCCACGGCACGCCGAACGGGGTGTTCAAGGTCAACCGCATGGACGCCGATCACCATTCCAAGGAATACGAAGACGCCTACATGCCGGATTCGATGTTCTTCGACCTCAACGGCCACGCCATCCACGGCTTCAACGACGTTCCGCACCTCGGGATGGCGGTATCGCACGGCTGCGTGCGGCTTGCGCCCACCAATGCGGCGCTGCTGTTCAGCCTGGTGAAACAGCAAGGCATGGCCAATACCGAGGTCCAGATCAGCGGCCGCATTCCGGCCCGCACTACGATCGTGGCTCGCCAGCAGGCGCCGGAGCAGGAAGCCGACGCGGGACAGCCGACGCAGATCGCGCCGCAGGGCGGCTATGGCTATCAGCAGGCGCCCGATTACGGCCGCCAAGCTTACGGACAGCAACCCGCTTACGGTCAGCCTGCCTACAATCAGCCTCAGCAGGCGTACGGCCAATCCGGCCAAGCGTTCCCGCCGCAGCCGGCGCCCTACGGCCAGCAGCCGGCCTACAGCCAGCCTTACGGCGATGGGCAGGCCTATTACCAGCGGCCGAGCTACGGCCAGTATTACTCCGACGGCGGCGGCTACCGGCAGTACTGAGCTTCGTCATTCCGGGGCCGCGCGTCAGCGCGGAGCCCGGAATCCATAATCACAGCGGCCCGGTCTAGAGCCGGGCCGCGTATTTTTTGAAATGTCCGTGATTATGGATTCCGGGCTCACGCCTTTGGCGTGCCCCGGAATGACAGCTCACATCGGCTTCTGAAATTTGAGCACGAAGTTGTCGACCGGCATGGTCGGCTTGTAGGTGACAAAGTCGTGGGTGTCGCCGGGATTGCGCCAGAAATTGCCCTCGGCCACGACCTTGAAGCCGGCCGCTTCGACTTCCTTCCGCAGCGCCGCCTCTTCGACGCGATGCAACGTCTTCACCACCGTAAAGCCCTGCCCCGGCAGCGCCGAGTGATCGGCGATCACCAGAAAGCCGCCGGGCTTGAGCGCCGCAAACATCTTGCGGTCCATCTCGGCGCGGTCGACCTTCATGTAGGCGGTATCGTGGTAGAAAAATAAAAACGTAATCAGATCGAGATTCTGCACGCCGGGCGGAATCGGATCGTCGAACGGCCGGACGTCCGCGACAGCATCCTTCATCGCTGGCGTCTTCATCCGCGCCTCGAATGCCGCCTTCATCTTGTCGCTCGCGTCGGGCGGGTTCTGCCCATACACCGTGCCGCTCGGCGCCACCGCGCGCGCCATCAGTTCGGTCGAGTAGCCGCCACCGGCCGCCATATCGAGCACCTTCATGCCCGGACGAACGCCCGCGAAGGTCAGAAACGGCACCGGGTCGCGGCGCTGGTCGGCTTTGAGATCGGCGGGGCTGCGGTCCGGCGTATTGAGCAGCGCTTTGTAGTCGGGCGCGGACTGCGCCGTTGCGGCGGTAGCGGCAAGGCTTAAGGCGAGCCCGGCCAGAAGGGTGGAAGCCAATACTGTCGTGCGTCCCGGCATCGCGTTCATGGATCGATATCTCCCGACTGTGCTGATGGCGCCATGGTAGCCGCAATGGGTACGTCCGCGGTTGACAAAGCTGTGAAAAGTCCCGGCAAATATTGTGGAAAGCTCGCGGAATAAAGCCGACGCGTCCGTTTCATGAATGATTTGTGCCGTCACTTGTGAACACTTTGCACAACTCAAAACTGCGCATGAAAGCAATGGCTTCCAAACCGCACTCCAGCGCTCAGACCCCGACCGCCAGCCTCGAAACCGGTGAACAAGCGGCGAAGACTTTTGCAGGCCTGTTCGCGGAGTTGTGGGGCGATGCCGACGCGGCCGTCAGCCTTGTGGATAACGGCCGCGGGCGCTGGACCGTCACAATCCACTTCCGCGATGAGCCCGACCGGCGCGCGCTGCGCGCGCTGGCGGCGGCCGCGGCCGGCGACGATGCCGCCAAGGCGCTGACCTTCGCGACAGTCGCCGCCAAGGACTGGGTGCGCGAGAGCCTAGCGGGCTTGCCGCCCGTCACGGCCGGGCGTTTCGTCGTGCATGGCGCGCATGATCGCGCCCGCGTCGCGCCGAGCCGCATCGGCATCGAGATCGAGGCTGCGCTCGCCTTCGGCACCGGCCATCACGGCACCACGCGCGGGTGTCTGTTGGCGCTGAACCGGATCTGGAAATCATCGCACCCGCGGCACATCCTCGATCTCGGCACTGGTTCGGGCGTGCTTGCCATCGCGGCGGCGCGCGCGCTGCGGCAGCGCGTGCTGGCGACCGACATCGACGGCGAAGCGGTGCGGGTCGCGCGCGCCAATGCGCGCCTCAATCGCGCCGGCGATCTGGTGCGCTTCGTCACCGCGCCCGGCGTCGATCGCCGCGCCATCAAGGAACGCGCGCCGTTCGATCTGATCTTTGCCAACATCCTGCTCGAACCGCTGCTGCGCTTCGCCGCGCCGCTGAAAAAGCTGATCGCGCCGGGCGGCCGCATCATCCTGTCCGGCCTGCTCGCCGCGCAGGCCAACGCGGCCATCGCCGCCTATGGCCCACTCATGCTGGAACGGCGCGTCGATATCGAGGGCTGGGCGACGCTGGTGTTTGTCCGCCGCCACTCATAGATTGCCGCCATGTTCGAAGCGCGTTTTCAATCGTTCGAGGATCAGGCCGAGCGCGGCGCCGGCGCGGAGCGGCTCGCGGCGTTGCGGGCCGAGTTGGCGCGCCGCGGGCTCGACGGCTTTATCGTGCCGCGCGCCGACCGCTACCAGAACGAATATGTGCCGCCGAGCGACGCGCGGCTCGCCTGGCTCACCGGCTTCACCGGCTCGGCGGGCGTCGCCATTGTGCTCGCCGACCGCGCGGCGATCTTCGTCGACGGCCGCTATCAGGTGCAGGTCGCCGAGGAAGTCGACAGCGCAAGCTTCACGGTCGAGCATCTGGTGGAGCGGCCGCCGACGGCCTGGATCGAAGCGAGCCTGCCGGCCGGCAAAAAGCTCGGCTACTCGCCGTGGCTGCACACGGTCGACGGCGCCGAGCAGCTCACCAAGGCCTGCACGGCAGCCGGCGGCAGTCTGGTGCCGGTCGCCGACAATCCGATCGACGCGATCTGGAGCGCGCGGCCGGCGGCGCCACTCGGCGCGGTGGTGACGCACGACCTGCGTTACGCCGGCGAAGAGGCGGCGCACAAGATCGAGCGCGTCCGCGCCGAGATGAAAAAGTTCGCGGCCGATGCGCTGATCGTCTCGGACCCGCACGCGGTGTGCTGGCTGTTCAACATCCGCGGCAGCGACGTGCCGCACACGCCGATCGTACTCGCCTCCGCCATTGTGCCGAAGGACGAGCGGCCGCGCCTCTATGTCGACTTCGCGCAAGCTCGACAACGCGGTGCGGCACCTCGTCGAGCAGACCGTCGCGGTGCATGCACCCGAGGAGTTCGAACGCGACCTCGCCGCGCTGGGCGCCGACAAGCGCGCGGTGCGACTCGATCCGGCCGCATGCCCGGAGGCGATCGCGCGGCTCGTTGCCGACAACGGCGGCAAGCTGCTGCGCGGCGCCGATCCGATCTCGCCCATGAAGGCGGTGAAGAACGCCGCCGAGATTGCCGGCGCGCGCGCGGCGCAATTGCGCGACGGCGCGGCGGTGACGCGCTTTCTCGCCTGGTTCGACCGCGAGGCGCCGAGCGGCAAGCTCACCGAGATCGACGCCGTCGAGGCGCTGGAGAGTTTTCGCCGCGACACCGGACTCCTCAAGGACGTGTCGTTTCCGACCATTGCGGGCGCCGGCTCCGACGGCGCGATCGTGCACTACCGCGTCACCCGCCGCAGCAACCGCCGCATCGCGCCGGGCGAATTGTTTCTGATCGACTCCGGCGGCCAGTACGAAGACGGCACCACCGACATCACCCGCACGGTCGCGGTCGGCGCGCCGAGCGGCGACGCGCGCAAAAATTTCACGCTCGTGCTCAAGGGCCACATTGCGATCGCGCGGGCGGTGTTTCCCGACGGCACCACGGGCGCGCAGCTCGACACGCTGGCGCGGCAATTCCTGTGGCGCTGCGGCCTCGATTTCGACCACGGCACCGGGCACGGCGTCGGCTCGTATCTGTCGGTGCACGAGGGACCGGCGCGCATCGCCAAGCTCGGCGCCGCGCCGCTCAAGCGCGGCATGATCATCTCCAACGAGCCGGGCTATTACCGGACCGGCGCCTACGGCATCCGCATCGAGAATCTGGTGCTGGTGAGCGAAGCCGAGCCGGTCGACGGCGCCGAGAAGCCGCTCAACGCCTTCGAAACGCTCACGCTCGCACCGCTCGACCGCCGCCTGATCGAGCCCGCCATGCTCACCGACGAAGAACGCACCTGGGTCGACGCCTACCAGGCGCGCGTGCACGGCGCGCTCGCACCGCTCGTCGACGCGCCGGTGCGCGCGTGGCTCGAGACCGCCACCGCCCCGCTTTCATCACAACATTGACGGCTTGCCACTTCTGATTGCTGCCGCGTTGCAACAATTGCTTACGCCGACGGCAGCATTGGAACTTTTATCGCGCGCCGACGTTTTCCGCTTGGCTTGGAACGGAGCGAGGAAACAACATGCTCGGTACGATTCTCATAATCATACTCATTCTGTTGCTGATCGGCGCGTTGCCGACTTGGCCCTATTCGAGTGGATGGGGCTATTATCCCGGCGGCGGCCTCGGCCTGGTCCTGATCATCGTCGTCATATTGGTCCTTGTCGGAAGAATCTGACGACGGTCCCGTGAAAACGGGACGAACCACCGCACGATTTGTATGAACGCGTCGAAGCAATCCGATCTGCAAAAGATTGGATTGCTTCGGCTATCCGGGGACGGGACTCAACGAATGAGCTTGGCCCACTCGTCCTCGGTCAATACCGTCACGCCGAGCTTCTTGGCCTCGGCGAGCTTTGAGCCCGCGCCCGGCCCGGCCACCACGTAATCGGTCTTCTTCGACACCGAACCCGCCACCTTGGCGCCGAGCCGCTCGGCCGAGGCCTTGGCCTCGTCGCGCGTCATCAGTTCGAGCGAGCCGGTGAACACCACGGTCTTGCCGGCGACCGCCAAATCGGCGCGCGGCTTCTCGGCGTCGGCGATCCGCACCTGCGCGGCGAGCCGCTCGATGCGGCGGCGATTGTGCGCTTCGGCGAAATAATCGCGCAGGCTGTCGATCACGGTATCGCCGATCTGATCGAGCGCATCCATCTCCTGCCGCGCATCGTCGTCGCCCTTGGCGAGTCGCAGGCACGCGTCGTGGAAAGCCTCCCACGAGCCATAACCGCGCGCCAACGCCACCGCCGTAGTCTCGCCGACATGGCGGATGCCGAGCGCGTAGACAAACCGCTCCAGCGCAATGTCGCGGCGCGCCTCGATGGCGGCGAACAGATTGCGGACAGAGACCTCGCCGAAACCCTCCTCGGCCAGCAAATCGTTTCTGTGCTTCTTTTCCAACGTGAAGATATCCGCCGGCTCTTTGACCCATTCTCTTTCGTAGAAAAGCGCGATCTGCTTTTCGCCCAGTCCGTCGATATCGAAAGCACGGCGGGATACGAAATGTTCGAGGTGGCCGAGCGCCTGATACGGACAGGCGAATTCGCCGGTGCAATGGACACGCGCCCCCTCCTCGCCGCCCGCGATCACTTCGCGAACCACATCGGTGTGCAGCGGACACGGGCACGTTTTCGGAAGCTCGTAAGCCTTGGAGCCGCGCGGGCGTTTTTCGGAGACGACGCCGAGCACCTGCGGAATGACGTCGCCGGCGCGCTGGATCTGCACGGTGTCACCGACGCGCACATCGAGACGGGCGATCTCGTCGGCATTGTGCAGCGTCGCGTTCTGCACCACAACGCCGCCGACCGTCACTGGCTCAAGCTTGGCGACCGGCGTCAATGCGCCGGTGCGGCCGACCTGGATCTCGATATCGCGGATGACCGTGGTGGCCTTCTCGGCCGGAAATTTGTGCGCGATCGCCCAGCGCGGCGAGCGCGACACAAAGCCGAGCCGGGCCTGCCAGTCGAGCCGGTCGACTTTGTAGACGACGCCGTCGATGTCGTAATCGAGGCTGCCGCGCTGCAATTCGATCTCGCGATGGAATGCGAGCAGCTCTTCGACCGAGCGGCACATTTTGGTCAGCGGATTGGTCTTGAAACCGCAACTCCCGAACCATTTGATCATGCCGGACTGGCTGTCGGCCGGCATCTCACTCATCTCGCCCCACGCGTAGGCAAAGAAGCCGAGCGGCCGCGACGCGGTGATCGACGGATCCTTCTGCCGCAGCGAGCCGGCCGCCGAGTTGCGCGGATTGGCGAACACCTGGCCGCCGCTTTCGGCCTGCCGCTTGTTGAGCGCCAGGAAGGCGTGCTTGGTCATATCAGACTTCGCCGCGCACCTCGCAGATGGCCGGGATGTTCTTGCCCTTGAGGCGCTTCGGAATGTCGTCGAGCGTCTTGATGTTGGCGGTCACGTCCTCGCCTTCGCTGCCGTCGCCGCGCGTCGCGCCGGTAACGAGCGCGCCGTCTTCGTAACGCAGCGACATCGACAGGCCGTCGATTTTCGGCTCGGCCGAAAACACGATCTCTTCGTCGTCCGGCAGCCGCAGGAAACGGCGGATGCGGCCGACGAAATCGACGACATCGTCCCCGGCGAACGCATTGTCGAGCGACAGCATCGGCACTGCGTGCCGCACCTTGGCGAAGCGTGCCGACGGGGCCGCGCCGACATGCTGGGTCAGGCTTTCCGCCGTGCGCAGCTGCGGAAAGCGCGCCTCGATGGCGTTGTAGCGCCGGCGCAGGGCGTCGTATTCCGCGTCGGACACCGTCGGCGCATCGTCCTGATAATAGCGCCGGTCATGGCCCGGCGATTTCGGCCGCGAGCCGCACGTGCTCGGCTTTCGCCTGCTTTTCGGTGAGGTCATCGACCGATGGCTCGGTCTTTTCCTTACGTGCCATGACGCATTAACTCGCCGCGCGAATGAGCCGCTCCGCGGCGGCGCGCGCTTCCGCGGTGATCTCCGCGCCGGCCAGCATGCGGGCGATTTCCTCGCGCCGCTTGTCATCCGCAAGTTCCAGGATGCGGGTGGCGACGCGCTTGCCGCCGCCGAGCGCATCCTTGCTGATGAGGTAATGCCGGTCGGCGCGCGCCGCGACCTGCGGAGCGTGCGTCACGGCGATCACCTGTACGCCCGAGGCAAGCCGCCCAAGCCGCACCCCGATGGCATCGGCGACCGCGCCGCCGACGCCGGTGTCGATTTCGTCGAAGATCAGCGTCGGCGCCGAGCCGCGATCGGCCAGCACCACCTTCAGCGCGAGCAGAAAGCGCGCCAGCTCGCCGCCCGAGGCGATCTTCATCAGCGGCCCCGGCTTGGTACCGGGATTGGTGCGCACCCAGAACTCGACGCGGTCGATGCCGTCCGGCCCTTCTTCCACTACGCCAAGCTCGGTGGAGAAGCTCGCACGGTCGAGCTTGAGCGGCTTGAGCTCGGCGGTGACGGCCTTGTCGAGCTTGGTGGCGGCGCGGCGGCGTTGCGCCGACAGCGACTGCGCGGCGTCGCGATACTGCGTCACCGCGGCCTCCGCCTCGCGCTCCAGCACGACGAGCTTTTCGGCGCCGGCGTCGATCAGCGCCAGATCGCCGGCGTAGCGGCTGGCCAGCGCACTCAGCGCGTCGACCGGCACATTATATTTGCGTCCGGCGGCGCGCAGAGCGAACAGGCGCTCCTCGATGCGCTCGAGCTCCTTCGGATCGTAGTCGGCGACGCGCAACGCCGCTTCGAGGTGACCGCGGGCTTCGTCGAGCGCCACCAGCGCGGCATCGATCGCCTTCACGGCCGGATCGATCAGCGTTGACGCTTGCGCGGCACGGCGCTCGAGCCGCCGCAGCGCCGTGGCCAACACCAGCACCGGCGATTGCGGCCCGCCGACGCTCTCGAGCGTAGTGCGCAAATCCTCGGCGACTTTTTCCGCCTGCATCATCGAGGTGCGCCGTTCCGCGAGCGCAGTTTCCTCGCCGGCCTGCGGCGCGAGGTGGCCGAGTTCGTCGACCACATGGCGCAGCCACTCGGCCTCGCGCTCGGCGCGCGCCACTTCGGCGCGATGCCCGGCGACCGCCGCTTCGCGCGCCCGGCGCTCGTCCCACAGCCGCGTCACCGCGGTGGCCTGACGCTCGATACCCGCATAGGCGTCGAGCAGCGCGCGATGGGTCGAAGCGTCCACAAAGGCGCGTTCGTCGTGCTGGCCGTGAATCTCGACCAAAGCCGCGCCGAGCGCGCGCAGCACCTGCACGCTGACCGGCTGGTCGTTGACGAAGGCCCGTGTCCGGCCGTCGGCAAACTGCACGCGGCGCACGATCAGTTCGTCGTCGCTGTCGAGATCGTTGTCGGCGAGGATGCGGCGTGCCGGATGATCCGCCCCAAGGTCGAAGGCGGCGGTAACCTGGCCGTGCTCGGCGCCGGCGCGCACCAGCGCCGTGTCGCCGCGCGCGCCAAGCGCAAGCGCAAAGGCGTCGAGCAGGATCGATTTGCCGGCGCCGGTCTCGCCGGTGAGCGCGGCAAGCCCCGAGCCGAAATCGATGTCCAGACGGTCGATCAGGACGATGTCGCGAATCGAAAGACGAGACAGCATCGGATACGGATAGCAGATTGCGGATGACAGATTTTATCCGCGATTGTGCGTTCTGTCGTCAGCCGTTTGTCGACCCGCCCGACGACGGATTCCAGCCGGTGACCTTCTGAAAGGCGCGGCTGATCCAGGAGCCCTTGTTCTCACTCGGCTCGGCGCCCGATCCCTTCAGGAGCGCGTAGGCGTCCTTGTACCAGGGGCTGTCCGGGAAATTATGCCCGAGCACCGCCGCGGCGGTCTGCGCCTCGCTGGTAATGCCCAGCGCCAGGTAGGCTTCGGTCAGCCGCTCCAGTGCTTCCTCGACCTCGCGCGTGGTCTGATACTGCGTCACCACCACCTTGAAGCGGTTGATCGCGCCGAGGAAGTCGCGCCGCTGCATGTAGAAGCGGCCGATCTCCATCTCCTTGCCGGCAAGCTGATCGCGCGCCATCTCGATCTTCTTCTTGGCGGCAAGCGCGTACTCGCTGTCGGGATATTTGTGCACCACCTCTTCGAACGCCGTGATGGCCTTGTCGGCGCGTTCCTGGTCGCGCGAAACGTCGAGAATCTGGTCGTAATACGAGGAGGCGATCAGAAACTGCGCATAGGCCGCGTCCGGGCTCGCCGGATGCAGCGTCACGTAGCGCTTGGCCGCATTGATGCAGTCGTCATACTGACCGGCCTGATAGTTGCTGTAGGCCTGCATCAGTAGCGCCTTGCGGGCCCAGTCCGAATACGGATTCTCGCGATCGACCTGATCGAACTTCTTCGCCGCCTCTTTGTAGTCCTGCTTGTCGTTGAGCAGGAACAGACCCTCGTTATAGAGCCGGTCGGCCGGCGTGTCGGGAACGTAGTCTTCGTCCTTGTGAAACAGGCTGCAGCCCATCACCGGCGCGGCGAGCAGCACCAGAGCCAGCCCACGCGTCAGCGTGCGCAGCCTGACACTGGATCGTCCCGATCCTCGTTCTCGCGGCGTCATACGTTGATATACGTCCCGGTCCCGCTTGTGATGCGCGCCACATACGGCCCGGCGCACGCTCTACCACAACCCCTCGAAGGGCCGTCAGTATGGCCGACAATCAGCCCGGAATAAGGCGGAAAAGTTAAGCGATTTCAGGACACATCCGGCCCGTAGGCCGGGGCCGCGAAAGCGGCTGTCAGTTCAACATGGCCGCGCGCGCCGCGACGCGCCGGTTGCGGCATTTCGACATAACACCAAGCGCTCGCATCGGCCATCAGGGCGGATACGACCGCATGATTGAGCTTGTGCCCGCCGCGCACCGAACGATAGACGCCGAGCAGCGGAGCGCCGGCGAGCGCCAGATCGCCGACCGCATCCACGATCTTGTGGCGGACGAATTCGTCGGGGAAGCGCATGCCGTCCGGATTGAGAACCCGATCCTCGGCGACCACGACGGTGTTATCGAATGAGGCGCCAAGCGCGTAACCGGCGCTCCACAATTTGGCGACGTCGCGCATGAAGCCGAAGGTGCGCGCGCGAGCCAGTTCGCGCCGGAACACATTCGGCGCCACGTCGACCGCGTAAGTCTGCCGGCCGATCAACGGATGTTCGAATTCGATCTCGGCTTCGATGCGGAGGCCGCGCAAATTCGGGCGCAGTTCGCCGTAACAGTCATCCTTGCCCACGCGCACCGGCTTGAGCACCTGGATGTAACGCCGCGGCGCGCTCTGGGCCGCGATGCCGGCCCGATCGATCGCCGCGACGAATGGGGCGGCGCTGCCGTCCATGATCGGAACTTCGGCGCCATCGACTTCGACCACGGCGTTGTCGATGCCGAGGCCATGCAGGGCGGCAAGGACATGTTCAGTGGTCGATACGGCCGGCCCGCTGCGATCACCGAGCACCGTGGCGAATTCGGTCGCCGTCACGGCGCGATAATTGGCCTTGAGCTCGCGGTCCTGGCGATCCGGTGTGGCGGTGCGCAGAAAAGCAATGCCGGTGTGGGCTTCGGCGGGATGGATGGTCAGGGTAACGGGCGCACCAGAATGGACGCCGATCCCGGTCACCGTCGCTTGATCTCGCAGGGTTGTCTGCCTGCTGGCGTGAGCGCCCCAGATCATGCTCTCGTCCAATCCCCTAGAGCCATATTGTGCAGGCACAATAATGGCCATCCCCGTTGTCGCGAGGGGCATGAAGGTCGGACTACCGACACCAGGAAGGCCCACTGGACCCGCCGAAATCTCGTACCCCGACACAACCCCACTGACGTCGGTAACATTAACGGGGAAGCGGTTTGGCACCAACTCACGGTTTCTTACCGAGTGTTACCACGATCTAGCCGCAGTCTGGTCGGCAAGGTGCCGCAATACCGGGTAGGCCGCAAATCTGCCGCGATGCAGCAGCGCCAGTCGGGCCTGTTTCCGGCTCCTTGATTGCCACCGCAGCGGGCAGTTGCAATGTGACAAAAGCCCCAATTTATAGTCACTTTGTCACAATTGCTGCGGGCGGCCGGCGGCAGCCCGGGTGGCGGCACCCGGGCCATATCAGCATAGTCAGACACGGCCCGGAGCCAGGGTCACCGCGCCTGCCGGCGCAGGAAGGCTGGGATCTCGAGTTGATCCTGTTCATCCTTGTTATGCACAGGTGCCTGCCGGCCGTGCTGGTCGAGCCCTTGGGGCGATGGCCGCTTGGCGTACTCGGACACCGGGTCGGGCCGCGGTTCGGCGGGCCGGGGCATCATCGGACGGCCCGGGAGTCGCTCCGACTGTGGCGCAGGCTGCGCCGTGCGCGGGGCTGGCGCCGCGGGCATCTCTTCTTCCTTGGCCTGCTCGCGCCGGCCAAGTCCCACGGATGCCAGGCGCTCGAGCAGGGATTTGCGCCGACCGGGATGCTCCTCCTGGGGTAGCTCTCCCCGCCAGGCGCGAATCTCATTCTGTGCCGGAACCGGCAGCTCCTCCATGCGCGGCATGCGCGGCCCGCGGCCGGCCGGCCGCTCTGCCTGAGGCGGGATGAAGTCGCTGGCCTCGGGCGTCTCTTCCGCAGCGGTGCTGCTGGGCGCGGGTTGCAGCAGGAGCGACGGATTGAGCGAGAGCGGACGGATGTTGACGTCCTGTACCGCCAATTCGATCGCTACCCGGGCCGCCAATTCGATCGAGGCGTTGATCGAGGCCGGCGTTGAGGGAGCTACCGGTGCCGGTGCCGGAGTCGGCGCTGGAGCCGGCGCGGCGGCGCGGAGCGGCTGTGGCGACGTGATGGTGCGCGGATGCTCGGTCCGTTCGAGCCGGTCGAGGATGTGCTGATTTTCCTTCCGCAGCCCCTCCGCGATCTCGGTGATTCGCGCGCCCGCCGCCGCAAGATTCGGCGTCGGCACAACACGTTGCGCGGCGACCTGATCGATGCCGGTCGCTACCACCGAAACCCGGACGATGCCGTCGAGGCTTTCGTCGAAGGTGGCGCCGACGATGATGTTGGCGTCCTGATCGACTTCCTCGCGGATGCGGGTGGCGGCTTCATCGACTTCGTAGAGCTTGAGGTCACGGCCGCCGGTGATGGAGATCAGCAATCCCTTGGCGCCCTTCATCGACGCGTCGTCGATAAGCGGATTGGAGATCGCAGCTTCCGCCGCCGTCAGCGCGCGCTTGTCGCCCTCGGCCTCGCCGGTGCCCATCATGGCCTTGCCCATCTCGCGCATGACCATGCGCACGTCGGCAAAATCGAGATTGATGAGACCTTCCTTCACCATCAGATCGGTGATGCAGGCGACGCCCGAGTAGAGCACCTGATCCGCCATGGCGAATGCATCGGCGAAGGTAGTCTTCTCGTTGGCGACGCGGAACAAATTCTGATTCGGAATGATGAGCAGCGTGTCGACGGTTTTATGCAGCTCCGCGATGCCGCTTTCGGCGATCCGCATGCGGCGCTGGCCTTCGAAATGGAACGGCTTGGTGACCACACCGACCGTCAGGATGCCGGCTTCACGCGCCGCCTTGGCGATGACCGGCGCGGCACCGGTACCGGTGCCGCCGCCCATGCCGGCGGTGACGAACACCATGTTCACGCCGTTAAGGTGATCACGGATTTCGTCGATCACTTCCTCGGCGGCGGCGCGGCCCACTTCCGGCGCCGAGCCGGCGCCCAGACCCTGGGTCACCTGCACGCCCATCTGGACGATGCGCTCGGCTTTCGCCGAGGTGAGCGCCTGCGCGTCGGTGTTGGCGACGACGAAATCGACCCCCTGCAAGCCGGCGGTGATCATGTTGTTGACGGCATTGCCGCCGGCGCCGCCGACGCCGAACACGGTGATACGCGGCTTCAGCTCGTGGATGTCGGGGATGTTCAGATTGATAGTCATGTTTGCCTCTTCTTCCTCGCGCGGGCGCTCTCGACGCCCTGCCCCGACCGGTCCGCCACCGGCCGATGTGAGTCTCTAGCTTGCGATCTGGGGGCCATCAGAAGCTCTCGCGAAGCCATTGTCCGACGCGGGCGAAATAGTTGCCCGAGCCGTTCATTGCGTGCCGCTTACGGCGCAGCTCGAAATGCTCGAGATGAGCCGCTTGCGGATAAACAAGAAGACCCGCCGCCACGGCGAACGCTGCGCCTTTGGCGGCATCCGGCAGCCCGGCAATGCCGAGCGGCCGGCCAATTCGCACCGGACGATTGAGCAGGCGCGCGGCGAGATCGGGCAAGCCCGTCAGCTGCGCGGCGCCGCCGGTGAGGATCACGTGTCCGCGCTGCTCGGCCGCGAACGGCGAGGCGGCGAGGCGGTCGCGCACCATTTCAAGGATTTCTTCGGCGCGCGGCTTGATGATGTGCCCGAGCGTCGCACGCGATACGAATTGCGCGGCTTCGCGCTCGTCGTCACTGAGCGGCGGCAACGTGATCATGTCGCGCTCGTCGAGACCGCCGATCAGCACGCTGCCGTAGAGCGTTTTGATCCGCTCGGCGTCGGAAATTCGCGCGTTCAATCCGCGGGCAATATCCATGGTGATGTGCTGGCCGCCGAGCGCAAAGCCTTCCACGTGCACCAGCCGGCCGTTACTGAACACCGCCATCGTCGTGGTACCGGCGCCGAGATCGACAACGGCAGCCCCGAGGTCGGCCTCGTCATCGGCCAGCACGGAGAGCCCGGCCACATAGGGACTGGCCACCATGGCCTCGACCGCAAGATGACCACGCTCGACCGCGAGCATGAGGTTGCGCGCCGCGGCGATATCCGTCGTTGCCACGTGCATGTCGACGCCGAAGCGGCTGCCGAGCATGCCGCGCGGATCGCGGATGCCGTCGGTGCCGTCGATCGAGTAGCCGACCGGCAGCGAGTGCAGCACGGCGCGGCCGTCGCGCAGCGAATGACGGCTGCCGGCCGCGAGGACGCGCGCGATGTCGCCTTCCGAAACGGTCGTGCCGGCAATGTCGACGTCGGCGGTAAACAGCTCGCTGGCAAGCCGCCCCGCCGAGATCGATAGCACCACGGATTCGATTTCGACCGAGGCCATCTGTTCGGCGGCATCGACCGCGAGACGAATGGCCTCTTCGGCCTGGGCGAGATTGACCACGCCGCCGCCCTTCATGCCGCGCGCCTCGGTATGGCCGAAGCCGATGACTTCGACCGCATGGGTCCGGCGGGTCAGCACCTGCTGCGGCGGATGCGGCCGCAGCCGGGCGATGAGGCAAGCGACCTTGCTCGAGCCAACGTCGAGCGCCGCGACCAGGGCGCTGCGCCGCGGCGAAATCGGTTTCATCTTCGGCGTCAGGCCGTAGTGCAGGGTGTTCACGCGTCACCACCCTTCTTTTTCTTTTTTGCCGCGTCCTTGAGCGCCTCATCGCGGGCCTGCGCGGCAGCGTCCGACAGTCGCACGGTCACGCGGTCAGGCAGGCGCAGATCGACAATCGTGATATCGCGAGACAATAGTTTCTTGTCCCGGTCGAACATCACCAGATGGTGCAGCGCCACCGCGGGATCCGTTTCCGGAAGTTCCACATCGATGCCGTTCTTCAACAATACGTCCCAACGCCGCTGCGCCACCAGGATCGACGCGCGCGCCCGCGAAGCGATCTCGGGATAGCGCATGAGCACGTCGAGAAAATCCTTGGCCTCGTGCTGCGCGCCCTTGCCGACGACGAGCGGCAGCTTGATGTAACGGCGCTCCACATAGGGTTCGAGCACGGTTCCATCAGCGGCGATGACCTGGACGTGATGGTCCTTCTGCCACAGCGCGAAGGCGTGCCGTTCGGTAATCGTGATCTGCAGCCGGTCCGGATAAAGCTTGAGCACCGCCGCATCGGCGATCCAGGGATTCGCCATCAGCCGCGCGCGCGCCGCGTCGGCATCAAGAAACAACAGTGACGCCCGGCCGGTCACGCCGGCGGTCGCCAGAATCTCCTCACGGCTGACTTCCTTCTCGCCGGACAACGAAACCTGCGAGATGCGGAAGCCGAGCGAGTTGGCGGCCGCGTCGCGCGCGTCCTTGCCCCAGTCGATGACCTCGGGCAGGTGCTGACCCCTGATCACGCCATAGCCCAGTGCGAATGCGACCAGCAGCAGCGATGCGGCGATACCGACGCCGCGCGGCGGCGGCAGACGAATGATTCGGGCGAGCAAACGCCGGCTCTGCCAAAGCACGCCGAGCAGCCACGGCGGCAGCCGGCTTTCGATGTCAAATCGCGGAAATGCCGGCAATCGCACGCGCAAGCCTCTACGGCCGCTGCGCGTGTGGCGCCGCGCCGGCTCATCAAGCCTCGTGCCGACCGAATCCCCAATAGGCCCCGACCGCGTCAGCGGTTGGTCGAGGCGTCCTCCACCATCCATCGCACCAGCTCATCAAACGTGATGCCAGCGTATGCAGCGAGCTCGGGCACGAGCGAGGTCTCGGTCATGCCGGGCTGTGTATTGACTTCAAGACAAACGAGCTCACCCGTCCCCCGATCGTCGTAGCGAAAGTCTGCGCGGCTGACGCCGCGGCAGCCGAGCGCGTTATGGGCAGCCAGGGCGAGTCTGCGGACTTCCTGGTAAACATTTGGTAAAACGGGCGCGGGTAGGACGTGTTTTGATCCACCCGCGGCGTATTTTGCCTCGTAATCGTAAAATCGGGTCGTCGGCTCGATCTCGATAACGTCAAGCGCGCGGTCGCCGAGTACCGCGCAGGTCAGTTCCTTGCCGGGGATGTAGCGTTCGAGCATGACCGTGTCGCCGAACGCCCAGTCGTCGCGATAGAGCTCCTGCGGCGGGTGCGGATGTGCCTCGGTGACGATGAAAACGCCGACGCTCGACCCTTCCGCGATCGGCTTGATGACATAGGGCGGCGGCATCAGATGGCGTTTTGCCGCCTCGGTGCGGTGCACCAGAAGCTCCTCAGCCACCGGCACTTCTGCCGCCCGAAACAGCTTCTTGGCGTAGTCCTTGCGCATCGCGACAGCCGAAGCCATGACGCCGGAATGGCTGTAGGGAATGCTGAGAATCTCAAGCAAGCCCCTGCAATGTGCCGTCCTCGCCGGGGCGGCCATGAAGCACATTCAGCGCAACATCGGGTTTCGTGGCGGTCAGCGTCGCGGCGATGTCCGGGGTGACATCGATTCGCGTGACCCGATAGCCGACGCGGTCGAGCGCATCGGAACACGCCTTTCCCGACCGCAGCGAAACGTCGCGCTCGGCCGACCAGCCCCCCATCAGAACGGCGACGTGCTTGGTACCGCTCACGCCTTCACCTCACCGTCTGATTCGCGTGTTGCTAATAGAATCGACATTTGGCGAAACGTCGAGTGTTTCTGCGAATTTTTGGTGGCGCTGGTGTCGGCTGACCGACCGTGGGCAGGCTCGCACCGACTGACGATCGTTATTGGATGCCGATCCGCTTGATCTCCCAGTGGAGATCGACGCCGGAAGCGTCCTTGACCCGCTGCCGCACCGTTTCGCCGAGTGATTCGATGTCGGCGGCGGTGGCATTGCCGAGATTGATCAGAAAGTTGCAGTGCAGTTCCGAGACCTGCGCGTCGCCGATGCGCAGACCGCGGCAGCCGGCGGCATCGATGAGCTGCCAGGCTTTCTGGCCGGGCGGGTTCTTGAACGTGGAACCGCCGGTGCGGGTCTTGATGGGCTGCGTCGCGCCACGCGACTGCGTGATGCGTTCCATATCAGCCGCGATGGCGTCCGGATCGCCCTTCTGGCCGGCGAACAAGGCCTGCGTGAAAATGAAATCCTCGGGCGCGCCGCAATGCCGATAGGCGTAACCCATGTCGATATTGCGCAGGACGTGGACTCGGCCCTGCCGATCGACGGCGCGCGCCTCGACCAGCGCATCCTTGGTTTCACGCCCGTAGGCGCCGCCATTCATGCGCAAGGCGCCACCGACGCCGCCGGGGATGCCGCACAAGAAAGCCAATCCGGCGATGCCGGCCTTCTGCGCCGCCTGCGCGACCCGCAGATCGGGGACGGCGGTGCCGGCGCGGACATAGACGCCATCGATCGCGATCTCGTTGAAGCCGCGGCCGAGCCGCACCACCACGCCCGGCATGCCGCCGTCACGCACGATCAGATTGGAGCCAAGACCGACCACCATGACAGCGACGTCGCGCGGCAGATGCGAGAGAAAATATGACAGGTCGGCTTCGTCGTCCGGCATGAACAGGACTTGCGCCGGACCGCCGACGCGGAACCACGTCAGCCCGGCCAGCGGCTGGTTGGCGAGCAGGCGGCCGCGCAGTTCCGGCATGGCGGCTTTCAGATCGGGAACGATGTCGGGGAAACTCACGCGTTCCCTCCGACATTCGTGTCGAGCCACCGGGCCAACACCGTGTTGCCGGTTTCGCGCAGCGCCGGACCGAGCGCGCGCGCCTGGTCGCGCAACGTGCGCGGATCGATGCCGGCCTTGCCGAGTTCGACGGTATGGCCGACGAGCCAAGCTTCGAGCCGTGCCGGTTCGGTTTCAAGATGAAATTGCAGCGCGAGTTGTGCCGGACCGCGCGCGAAGGCCTGCACCGGACAATGCGCCGTCGCGGCGAGCAGCGTGCAACCGGCCGGCAGGTCGCAATTATCGCCGTGCCAATGCAGTACCGGCGTGGTCCGAAGCGGAGCCAGCGCGGACGCCCGTCCCGCTTCGGTCAACGTCAGCGGCGCGTAGCCGATTTCCTTCACAGGTCCGGGAGCGACGCGGGCGCCGAGCGCCGCCGCCATCATCTGCGCGCCAAGGCAGATGCCGAGTATCGGCCGGTTCGATTGCAGACGCGCCGCCACGGCGGCGATTTCGCCGGCGATGAATGGATAAATGTCCTGCTCGTAGACGCCGATCGGGCCACCCAGCACGACAACTAAATCCGGAGCGATAAGACTATCGGTGGCGAACGGCTCAATCCCCGCGTCGTGATAACGGATGTCATATCCGCGCGCGGAAAGCAGCGGACCTAAAAGTCCGAGATCCTCAAAGGCAACATGGCGAACCGCCAAACACGTTTTGGTCATCGCGCGACTGTATCACTTCGTCAGGTTCAGTTGGGCAGTGCCGCCAAATCGCCGGGCAGCGCATAAGCCCATTGCGTGATCGAGCCGGCGCCCAGGCACACCACGTAGTCGCCAGCGTCCGCCATCCCGGCGATCAGCCCTGCGAGTTGCTCCGGAACCATCGAGCGCAATGACGCGGCGGTGGCCGTGGGTGCGCAGGCCTTGCACCAACCCGTCGCGATCCGCGCCCGTGATCGGCGCCTCGCCGGCCGGATAGACTGGGGCGACGATCACCGCGTCGGCGTCGTTGAAGCAGGTGCAGAACTGCTCGAACAAGGCGGCGAGCCGCGTGTAGCGATGCGGCTGCACCACGGCGATCACCTGTCCCTTGGTCAATTCGCGCGCCGCGCGCAGCACCGCGGCGATCTCTACCGGATGATGGCCGTAATCGTCGATCACGGTCACGCCGTTCCAGGTCCCGGTCCGCGTGAAGCGCCGCCGCACGCCGCCGAAATCGGCGAGCGCTTTTTTGATGATGTCGTCGCCGATGCCGAGCTCGTGGGCGACGACGATTGCGGCCGTGGCATTGAGCGCGTTGTGCCGGCCCGGCATCGGCAGTGCGATTTTGCTGATCTCATGCACGGCCTGTCCGGCGCGATCGCGAAACAGCACCGTGAACAGCGACGTTCCGCCCGCATGCGAAATGTCGACGAGACGCACGTCGGCTTGCGGATTTTCGCCGTAGGTGATCGTGCGGCGGTCCTCGATACGGCCGACCAGGTTCTGCACCACCGGATGATCGATGCACATCACCGAGAAGCCGTAGAACGGCACGTTTTCGACGAAGATGCGGAACGCGTCCTGCACCGCGTCGAATGTCTTGAAATGATCGAGATGTTCGGGATCGACATTGGTGACGATGGCGACGTCGGCGGGCAGCTTGAGAAACGTGCCATCAGACTCGTCAGCCTCCACCACCATCCACTCGCCGGCGCCGAGCCGCGCGTTGGTGCCGTAGGCGTTGATGATGCCGCCGTTGATTACGGTCGGATCGAACCCCGCCGCGTCGAGCAACGCCGCCACCATCGATGTCGTGGTGGTCTTGCCATGCGTGCCCGCGATGGCGACGCAGCTTTTCAAGCGCATCAGTTCGGCGAGCATCTCGGCGCGGCGCACCACCGGCAGCCGCTCGGCGCGCGCGGCGACGAGTTCCGGATTGTCGCGCCTGATCGCCGATGAGACGACCACGACGCGCGCGCCCGCCAGATTGGCGGCGGCGTGTCCGATCGCGACAGTCACGCCTTTGTCGCGCAGCCTTTTGACGTTGGCGCTGTCGGCCACGTCGGAGCCCTGCACCGTGTAGCCGAGGTTGACCAGCACCTCGGCGATGCCGCTCATGCCGATGCCGCCGATGCCAACGAAATGCACCGGGCCGATGTCGCGCGGCAGTCTCATGGGCTGTTCCGGCCCCTTTGTCTGGCCCCTCCCCACCGGGGGGACGGCCGCGAAAATATCTACTTGGTTGCGTGCTGCGACGCCACCTTGAGGACCAGGTCGGCCAGCCGGTCGGCGGCATCGAGGCGCCCGACAGATCGGGCTGCCGCGGCCATCACGGCGAGCCGTGCCGGCGTGGCAAGGAGCCCGGCCACCTCGTTGGCGAGGCGCTGCGGCGTGAAGGCATCCTGCGCGACGCGGAGCGCGCCGCCGGCGCGTTCGAGCACGCCCGCATTGGCGAACTGGTCCTGGTCGAGCGCATGCGGCAGCGGCACCAGGATAGCGGGGCGTCCGATCGCGGCGAGTTCGGCTACCGTCGAGGCCCCGGACCGTGACACCACCAGATGGCTCGCCGCCATGCGGGCCGGCAGATCGGAGAAGAACGTCGCCACTTCGGCGGCGACGCCGAGGCTGGCGTAAGCGTCCCGGACCCGCCCTAGATCTTCTTCGCGCACCTGCTGCGCGATGGCCAAACGGCTGCGCAGAGCGGCATCCAGCTGCCCGATCGCCGGGGGGACAATGTCGGCCATGATCCGCGCGCCCTGGCTGCCGCCGAACACCAGGAGCCGCAGCCGCTCGGGCTCCGACGGAAAGGGTGTTGCGGCGGCGGCAACGACCGCCGGCCGCACCGGGTTGCCGGTCAGCGTCGCCTTCCCGGCCAAGGCCGGATCGTCGCGAAACATATCGGGAAATGTCGTGGCAATGGCTGAGACGCGCGGCGCCAACAGCCGGTTGGCGCGGCCGATTACGGCATTGGCGTCGTGGATGAGGCTCGGGACACCGCGCCACGTTGCCGCCAGTACCGGCGGGATCGTCGGATAGCCGCCGAAACCGATCACGGCGGCGGGGCGCAGGCGGCCGACCAGCGCGAACGCCTGCAGCAGGCCAAAACCCAGCAGTGCTGCCGTCCTCGAGACTGCGATCGGGTTTCTGCCGCGCAGCGTCGCGCTCGAGACGATGTGAATCGCATCGTCCGCGAAGGCGCTGCCATAGCGCGCGGCTCGATGATCAGTGGCGAGGTGAACCTTGATGCCGCGCCGGTCGAGCGCCGACGCCAGCGCTTCGGCCGGAAACAGATGGCCGCCGGTACCGCCGGCCGCCAGCAGGACCAGCGCCGCGGTGGCCCGGTCCGCCGCCTGCGTCACACCCGGCTCCCGGAAATCACGAGCTCGCCGGGAAGCTGGGCGCTCGGCCGTTCGCGGGTCAGCGCCACCAGCATGCCCATGCCGTAGGCGAGCGAGATCAACGACGAGCCGCCGTAGGAGATGAACGGCAGCGTCATACCCTTGGCCGGCATGAGATGGAGATTGACCGCCATGTTGATGGTCGATTGCAGGCCGAACAGGATCGCAAGTCCGGATGCGGCAAAACGGGTGAATGGATCTTCGTTGCGCATGGCCTTCGTCAGCGCGCGGATGACGATGAAGGCGAACAGCGCGACCAGAATAAGGCAGAGCACGACGCCAAATTCCTCCGCCGCCACTGCGAAGACGAAATCGGTATGGCCCTCCGGCAGGATGCGCTTGATGGTGCCCTCGCCCGGTCCGCGGCCGAACCAGCCGCCGCGGATGAAGGATTCGGTGGCGATATCGACGTTGAACGAACTGGCAGAGCTGGGATCGAGGAATCCGTGGATGCGCTGCGCCACGTGCGGAACGGTGTAGAACGCGGTCAACAGGCCGAGGCCGGCCGTACCGGCAAGGCCGACGATCCAGACAAAGCGCATTCCCGCCATGTAGAGCAGCGCGCCCCACACCAGCGCGATCAGCATGGTCTGACCGAAGTCGGGTTGAATGACGAGCAGCGACACCACGATCAACAGCAACACCAGCGCCAACAAGTTCGCCGGCATTTCCGGTCGCCTCGCCGATTCGCCGAACAGCCAGGCGATCAAGATGACGAAGGCCGGCTTTAGAAACTCCGACGGCTGCACGTTGACGCCGAGGATCACCAGCCAGCGCCGCGCGCCCTTGATTTCCGCGCCGAAATGCGGCGTCGCCGCCACCAAAACCAAGCTGACAAAAAATACCACCAGTGAAACCTGACGCACCTCGCGCGGCGACAGAAACGACGTCCCAAACAGTACGGCGGCGGCCGGAATAAGAAACAGTACCTGCCGGTCGACAAAATGGAACGGATCAAGCCCGATGCGGGCGGCAACCGGCGGGCTCGCAGCGAGGCACAGCACGATGCCGCCAAGCATCAGCGCGACCAGCGCCGCCAATGTCAGACGGTCGACCGTCCACCACCAATCGTTAAAGGTTGAGCGTCGCGCGCGGGAGCCCATCACCCTATCCCCGGAAATGCCCGCCTAGTGGTGACACCGGGATGGTTTAAAGGGGATTAAGAATTTGCCGAAGTGATGCCCGGCAGCGCCCGAACGAGTTCGCGGAACGCGTCGCCGCGCACCTCGAAATTGCGATACTGGTCGAACGACGCGCAGGCTGGCGACAGCAGCACGACCGGCTCCAGCCCGCCGCGGACGCCCCGGCGTCGCGCACCGCCGCCGCCAGAGCCTTGTCGAGCGTGCCGTCGATCTCGTGCGGCACGGTTTCGCCAAGCGTCGCAGCGAATTCGTTGGCTGCCTCGCCGATCAGATAAGCCTTGCGGATACGCGGAAAGAAATGGCGCAGCGATTCGATGCCGCCGGTCTTCGGCTTGCCGCCCGCGATCCAGAAAATATCGGGAAAGCAGGCCAGCGCCTGCGCCGTCGAATCGGCATTGGTGGCCTTCGAATCGTTGACCAGCAGGACTTTGCCCAGGCGGCCGAGTTGCTCCATGCGGTGCGCGAGCCCGGGGAACGAGCGCAAGCCCGCCTGGATCGCCGGCAGATCGAGCCCGAGCGCCAGCGCCGCTGCGACCGCGCACGCGGCGTTCTGCGCATTGTGGACGCCGCGCAGCGAACCGATGCCGGACAGATCGGCGATCGCGACCGCGCTGCCATCTTTGGCCCGCATGATTTTTGATCCCGCGGCGTACATCCCGTCGCGCAATTCGCGCCGCACCGAGATACGCACCAGCTTTTTCCCCGACGACGCCAGCCGCTCCGCGATGGCGCTGCACCATTCGTCATCGACGCCGACGATCGCGGTGCCGTCGCGCGGCACGCCGGCGACGAGGCGCTCCTTGACCGACGCGTAGTGCGCCATGGTGCCGTGGCGGTCGAGATGATCCTCCGACAGATTGATCAGGATGCCGACGGAGGGATCGAGCGAAGGCGCCAGATCGATCTGATAAGACGAACACTCGATCACGTGGACACGACCGGCGCCGGGCGGCATCAGCGACAGGATCGCGGTGCCGATATTGCCGCCGATCTGCGCGTCCATGCCGGCGGAAGCCACGAGGTGACCGATCAGGGCCGTGGTGGTCGATTTGCCGTTGGTGCCGGTGATGGCGACGAACGGCGCGCCGGGCGCGAGCCGCGCGCGCTCGCGGCAGAACAGCTCGATATCGCCGATGATTTCAGCGCCGGCCGCTTGCGCGCGCCGCACCACCCAATGCGGCGCGGGGTGAGTGAGCGGCACGCCGGGCGCAAGCACGAGTGCGGCGATCCGTGACCAATCGGCGGTGCGCAGATCGGCGGTCGGAATGCCAGCCGCATTGGCCTTGGCGATGCTTTCCGCATTATCGTCAAACGCGACGACATCGGCGCCGCCCGCCAGCAGCGCACTGGCGCCGATCAGCCCGGAGCCGCCGAGGCCGAACACCGCGACCCTTTTGCCGGCGAAGGCCGTGATCGGAATCACGACGGCGCTACCTCAGCTTCAGCGTCGAAAGACCTGCGAGCGCCAGCACCACCGAGACGATCCAGAAGCGGATGACGATTTGCGGCTCGGTCCAGCCGAGCTGTTCGAAGTGATGGTGGATCGGCGCCATCTTGAAGATGCGCTTGCCGGTGAGCTTGAACGAGGCGACCTGGACGATGACCGACACCGCTTCGAGCACGAACAGGCCGCCGATGACGGCGAGCACGATCTCGTGTTTGGTGGCGACCGACACCACGCCGATCATGCCGCCGAGCGCCAGCGAGCCGGTGTCGCCCATGAAAATCGACGCCGGCGGCGCGTTGAACCAGAGAAAGCCGAGGCCGGCGCCCACCACGGCCCCGCACACCACCGCAAGCTCGCCAGTGCCCGCCACATAATGAATTTGCAGATAGTCGGCAAAGACCGTGTTGCCGCACAGATACGCGATCATGCCGAAGCTCGCGGCCGCGATCATCACCGGCACGATGGCAAGACCGTCGAGGCCATCGGTGAGATTCACCGCGTTGCCGGCGCCGACGATGATGAACATGGCGAAGAACACGAAGAACCAGCCCAGATTGATCACCAGTTCCTTGAAGAACGGGAACACCAGCGATGTCGCGAAGGTCGGCGAAGTCGGCACCTGTGCGAGCTTGACCAGGATGATGCAGGCGATGCCGGCGATCACCGCTTCGGCCAGCAGACGGGCGCGGCCGGAAAATCCCTTGTGGGCCTGTTTGGTGACTTTCAGATAATCGTCATAGAAGCCGACGAGGCCGAAGCCGAGCGTCACCCACAGCACCACCCAGACGTAGCGGTTGGCGAGATTGGCCCACAGCAGCGTCGACACCAGCATGCCGGACAGGATCATCAGGCCGCCCATCGTGGGCGTGCCGGCCTTGGCGATGATGTGCGATTGCGGCCCATCGGGACGGATCGGCTGACCCTTGCCCTGGAAGCTGCGCAGCCGGCCGATGATGCCGGGACCAAACATGAAAACAAACAGCAGCGCGGTGATGATCGAGCCACCGGTGCGGAAAGTGATGTAGCGAAACACGTTGAGGACAGAAAGTTTGTCCGAGAGATCGACCAACCAATAAAACATCGTATCAACCTTGCGCGGACGCGCCTTCGAGCGGGTGCGCTTCAAGTGTTCGGTCGCGCGCATCCCGGTGCGGATAAGCGCGTTGCAGGGCTTTGACGACGGGTCCCATGCGCGAGCTGAGCGACCCCTTGACCATGACGGCATCGCCGGCGCGAATGGCCGGAACGACCTGCGATTTCGAGCGCTGCAGAGTTCTCTGCATAGCCGCCGCGGCGGCCGGCGGGAAGCGCCTTCCATAAATTCTGCATCAGCGGCCCACAGCAGAACACGAGATCGATCGCGTTGGCGGCGACCTGCTTGGCGATCGCGCGATGCAGCGACGGCCCCGCCGTTCCGAGTTCCAGCATATCACCAAGTACCGCGATGCGCCGCCCCTGCGGCCCGACTTGCGCCTGACCGAGCAGCGCCAGCGCGGCGGCCACCGAGGCCGGGTTGGCATTGTAGCTTTCGTCGATGACGAGCGCCGCGCCGCCCGGCAGATCGATTTCAATCGGTGCACCGCGTCCACTTACCGGTTTCAGTTCCGCCAGCGCCAGCGCCGCGAGCGCCAAATCGGCGCCAGCCAGCACCGCAGTCGCCAGCACGGCGAGCGAATTACCGACGAGGTGGCGGCCCGGCGCACCGATCTTGTAGGTCAGTTCGGTTCCGAGGATGTTGGCGACCACCGTCGAGCAATGCGGGTTCAGCGCGCATTTGATGAGCCGCGCGTCAGCCTTCGCATGTTCGCCGAAAGATACAATGCGCGCGACATTGGCCTCCTGCGCGCGACGCTTGAGCTGCGCGAACTGGGCGATGTCGCGGTTGATGAGGGCGGCGCCGTCCGGCTCCAGGCCAAGAAAAATTTCGGCCTTGGCGTCGGCGATCTTGGCAAGGGTGCCGAAGAATTCGAGATGCACCGGCGCGATCGTCGTGATCAGCGCTACATGCGGTCGCGCCAGCCGCGACAGCGGTTCGATCTCGCCCGAATGGTTCATGCCCATTTCCAGCACGGCGTAATGCGCACTTGCCGGGCAGCGGGCGAGCGACAGCGGCACGCCCCAATGATTGTTGTAGGAGGCAATCGAAGCGTGGGTTTCGCCATCCTTTGAAAGCGCAAGCCGCAGCGCCTCTTTGGTGCCGGTCTTGCCAACCGAGCCGGTGACGCCGATCACCTTGGCGTGCGTGCGGGCACGCGCGGCTTTGGCGAGATCGCGCAATCCGGCCAGAACGTCAGGCACGACGAGCAGAGGCGCGTCTTTGGCGAACTCGGCGCACCGCTCGGCCGCAACCACCGCAACGCCCGCGTGCGCCGCGAGCGCGGCAGAAACGAACTCATGTCCATCGCGGCGATCCGCGATCGCGAAGAACGCGTCACCCTTGGCGATGGTGCGGCTGTCGATCGAAAGCCCGGAAATCGACTGCGGCAACGCGCCGTGCCGCTCGGCACCCATCGCCGCCGCCATTGCATCAATCGTCCACAGCGGCGGCGCGCTCATGCGGCGAGTTCCCCCAGGGCCGAGGCGACCGCCTCGTGGTCGCTGAACTCAATGGTTCGGTCGCCGATGATTTGGCCGGTTTCATGGCCTTTGCCGGCGACCAGCAGGATGTCACCGCAAGAAAGCCCGGTAATCGCCGTGCGGATCGCCTCGCGGCGATCCCCGATCTCGGTCGCGCCGGGCGACGCCGCCAGAATGGCGGCGCGGATGGCCGCGGGGTTTTCGCTGCGCGGATTGTCGTCGGTGACGATCACCCTATCGGCCTTTTCGGCAGCAACAGTGCCCATTAGCGGGCGCTTGCCGCGGTCGCGATCGCCACCGGCGCCGAACACAACGATCAGCTTGCCGGTGACGTAGGGACGCAGCGCCTCGAGTGCCTTGGCGAGTGCATCGGGCTTATGGGCGTAGTCGACGAAGATCGGCGCGCCGCGCTTTTCGCCGACAAGTTCGAGGCGCCCCTTGGCGCCATGCAGGTCGCCGAGCGCCGCAAATGCCGCAGCGGCGTCGCCACCCGTTGCAATAACGAGCCCGGCGGCGACCAGCGCATTCTCAATCTGAAACTCGCCGACCAGCGGCAAGCGGACCTGAAAGCGTTCGCCGCCATGCTCGACCGTGAAAAGCTGCGCAAACCCATCGATCGTCGCCTCCGCAAGGCGGATGCCGGTTCCGGCGCGACCGACGGTCATCACTTTCACGCGCCGCGCCGTCGCGGCGGCGACCACCGCGTCCGCGTGCTCGTGATCAACGAGAATGACCGCCGTGCCGGTCGGTTCAAGCAAGTCTTTGAACAGTCGCAGCTTGGCGTCGAGGTAGCCCTGAAAGCTCGGGTGATAATCGAGATGGTCGCGCGTGATGTTAGTGAAACCCGCCGCCGCGATCCGCAATCCGTCGAGGCGATGCTGATCGAGGCCGTGCGACGACGCCTCGATCGCCAGATGCGTGACGCCATCGCGGGCGAGCTGATCGATCGAGCGGTGCAGCGCCACCGGATCGGGCGTGGTCAGCGAGCCGTAGATTTCGCCGCGCGGTGACACCACGCCGACCGTGCCGATGCTGGCGGCCTGATGACCGAGCGCTGTCCAAATCTGGCGCGTGAAGGCGGCGACCGACGTTTTGCCGCTGGTGCCAGTGACGGCCGCGATGATCGGCGGCTGGCGCGGGTAGAATTTCGCCGCCGCCAGTGCCAGTACGCGCCTGATATTGCCGACCTGCACAAAGGCAACACCCGCGGGTAGCAGAGCTTCCGGTGGCCGGTCGGCGACGATGGCCGCGGCTCCCGCGGCGAGCGCAGGCGCCACGAAGCGCAATCCGTCGGCCTTGCCGCCCGCAATGGCGACGAAGACATCGCCGGCTCGCACCGTGCGGCTGTCAGACGTGATCCCGCCGACATCGACATCGGCGCTGCCTGCCGCGATTTCCGCATCAGCAGGCAGAATGTCGCGAAGCCTCATGGGCCGCCGCCTTACCTGCTTTCCTTCAGCGAGGCCAGTATCAGCTGATCGGCCGGCGGCAGGTCCATGCGGGGCTCGATGCCAAGGAGCGGCGCGATGCGGGCCACCACCTTGGCGCCGGTCGGAACTGCGTTCCAGCCCGAGGTCGTGAAACCGTGAGTTTCCGGCGTCGCCTTCGGCTCGTCCAACATGATCAGCAGCATATAACGTGGATGGTCGGCCGGCATGATGGCCATGAAATCGGTCAGAACCTTGGTCTTGGAGTAGCGGCCGCCCACCACCTTGTCGGCGGTGCCGGTCTTACCACCGATATAGTAGCCGGGAACGTCGGCCTTCCGGGCGGTGCCCTTCTCGACATTGAGCCGCATCAGGTAGCGCATCATTTCGCTGGTGCGCTGGCTGATGACGCGCTTGCCGAGTTTGTCGGCTTCCTCCTGGGTTCGCTTGAGGAAGGTCGGCGGGATCAGAATACCGCCGTTCATGATCGCGGCGACGCCCATCACCGCCTGCAGCGGCGCCACCGACAAGCCGTGGCCGAACGCGATGGTGGCGGTGGTCAGATCGCTCCAGCGCCGCGGCAGGATAGGCTCGGCGCTTTCCGGCAATTCGGTATGCAGCCGGTCAAGCTGACCCATCTTTTTCAGGAACGCCTGCTGCGTGGGGGTGCCAAGCGACAACGCAATCCGCGCCGCGCCGATATTTGACGAATAGGTGAAAACCTCCGGCAGGGAGAGGTAGCGGCGCTCGGGGTCGAAATCGTGAATGAGAAACCGGCCCATCCGCAGCGGCGCCCGGGCATCCCATGACGAATTGAGCGAGATCTTGCCGGAGTCGAGCGCCATCGCGATGGTGAACGCCTTGAAGGTCGAACCCATCTCGTAGACGCCGGTGGTCAGCCGGTTGATGCGCGTCGGTTCGTTAGCCTGGCGCGGATCGTTCGGATCGTAGTCGGGCTCCGACACCATGGCGACGATTTCGCCGGTGTTGACGTTGAGCACGACTCCGGCCGCGGCGATCGCATGGTAGTGCTCGCGCGCCTGGACGAGTTCGTCGCGCAGCGCATGCTGCACGCGCAGATCAGCCGCCAGCACGACCGGGTTCTGCAAACGGTCGGTGGCGAGACCCGCCATGTGCAGTGCCGCGAGGCCGTGGCTGTCGAGCCACTTCTCCATCCCGGCGATGCCCTGATTGTCGATGTTGACGTGGCCGATCAGGTGCGAAACTTCCGCGCCATTCGGATAGTCGCGCTTGTTCTCTTTGAGGAAGCCGATGCCGGGCAGGCCCTGCCGATAGATTTCCTTCTCCTGCTCCGGCGTGATGTCGCGCTTGAGCCAGACGAAGCCGCGTTTGGACGAAAGCCGCGCGCGCAATTCGGTCGGGTCGAGATCGGGCAAGGCGGCGGTCAGCAACTCGACGGCCTCGTCGACGTCGATGATGCGCCGCGGCTCGGCGTAGAGCGACGGCACGCGCACGTCGGTTGCCAGGATCTCGCCGTTGCGATCGAGGATATCCGGACGCGCGGTCGCGACCGCATCGTCGACGATGATGCGCTGCGGCGTGCGGCTGTCGGAAACGATCCCGAACAGCACGAGGCGCACCGCGATGATGCCGTAAACCACCACAAAGCCGATGATCGCCAGCCCCACTCGCGCGCGCGCCTTGGCGCTGCGGTCGACGTTGCGCCCGTACAGCATGACGCGTTTGAATCGCCGCAGCCATGGCTCGGCGGGCTCGACCGGCAAAGGTTGGGCAAATGGATCGGCTATCGCGCTCATTCGCTGCCCGTCCCGGATTCGGCCGGCGCTGCTGCCGGCGGCGCTGTGGTGTTGTCAGGCGTCGGCGGCGGTGCGGCGCCTTGCGGAACGCTGCCCGTCACTTCGAGCGGCACTTCCAGATGTTCGATCATGCCGCCGATCGGATCCTTGCTGCCCGGCCGCATGTAATCGGGCGGCTGATCCGGCAAATGATCGAGCGCGTCGAATTGCGTCGGCGCGACCGGCTGCAGCTTGAGAAAGCGCCTGGCGAGATCCTGGATCCGGTCCGGATCGTCGAGATCGCCCCAGCGCGCCCGCAAATCCGCGATCTTGTCGCGCTCGTGGCGCACCTGGTCGCGCAACTTGGCGAGGTGCTCGGCCTGAACCGTGGCTTCGTATTTGATACGATAGACGTACGCGGCGGCCAGCACGAGCGCGCCGATCACCACGAAATTGAGGATGCGCAAAATCATGGGCGCCCCCGGATCACGGTGGCGAGCGACGGCAGACGCGGCAACAGCGAGTCAATGTCAGCGGCTTGCGCGGCCGCATCCGTGCGCTCGGCGGCGCGCAGCTTGGCCGAGCGGGCGCGCGCGTTGGCGGCGATTTCGGGCTCGTCCGGCGTCTCCGGCCGGCGCGTCAGCACGTGAAATGTGGGTGCTGCGGATTCCGCCAGCGGCTGGTGGCGTGAGGTCGCCGGCGCGCGGCTGCGTTCGGTGAGAAACGTTTTGACGATGCGATCCTCGAGCGAATGGAACGCGATCACCACCAGCCGTCCGGACGGCTTCAGAATCCGCTCCGCGGCGGCAAGACCATTGGCGATTTCGCCAAGCTCGTCATTGACGAAAATTCGCAGCGCCTGAAACGTGCGGGTCGCCGGATGAATGGCGCCCGGCCGCGCCGGAGCTGCGCGCGCCGCGATCTCGGCTAACGCTCGCGTCGTATCGATAGCGCGCTCTTGGCGCGCCTTGACGATGGCGCGGGCGACGGCGCGCGCATGGCGCTCCTCGCCGAGCGTGAAGATGATGGCGGCCAGATCGCGCTCGCCCGCGTGCGCGACCACATCGGCCACCGTTGGACCATCGCCGCCCATGCGCATGTCGAGCGGTCCATCGAGCCGGAACGAAAAACCGCGCTCGGCTTCATCGAGTTGCATCGATGAGACACCGAGATCGAACACGATGCCGTCGGCCGCGGCCGCGCCGCCATGCGGCAGGATCGATTCCAGATTGCTGAAATTTTCCTCGACCAGTTCGAGCCGGCCTTGCGCCTGTTCGACCAGATCGGCGCCGCGCGCGATGGCGCTCTGGTCGCGGTCGACGCCGACGACCCGCGCGCCCGGCGTGGCGAGAATGGCTCGCGAGAATCCACCGGCGCCGAACGTAGCGTCGATGTAGAGGCCGCCATCGCGAATGTTGAGCCAATCGATGGCGCGATGGACGAGCACGGGAACGTGACGGGCCAGTCCGCCAGCGACAGCAGAGCTGCCGCTGCCCGTCATCATTCCCGTGCTCCAAGCGGTTTTGGAGGTACGCCCGCCGCCATCATCCGGGCGCCCAGCTCCTGCTTGAAAGCACGGACCTTCGCGGTGGCCTCCGCGAGTTCCGTGCGAAAGCGGCCAGGCTCCCAGATTCGAAATTTGTGTCCGAGACCGACAAACGTCACGGTGTCGGTAATGCCCGCATGGGTCTTGAGCGTGTCGGTCAAGACGATGCGGCCTTCGCCATCGATCTTCAGCGTCTCGCTGGTCCCATAGAGCGCCAGCGCATATTGCTCGCGCTGATCCGAATAGGGCGCAAAGCCCGCGATCAGTGTCTCGATCTCTTTCAGCAAGGCGTTGCCGCCGGCGTCGAGCGCCGGCCGGTCGAGCGCTGGATAGCAATAGAGGCCGTCGAAGCCGTCGCGCGCCAGCACGGCGCGGAATGACGCCGGGACCGAGACTCGCCCCTTGGCGTCCAGGCGGAGCACGTAATGGGACACAAACCGGTCCATTTCGCTCCTCTTCAAGCGGTACGCCGCTGGCGGGTCCAAATCGCAGGCGGTGAGTTCGGTTTGAAACCGACGCATTCGCTGCAATTGGGATATTTTGGGCTATCATGGGACTAAATGGGCGTCAACGCACCGGCCGCACCGGATGTGCAGCTTTCCTCGATTTTGATTAGCGATCGTCAAGCTTAAGGAATGGTTGAAAAATGAGCCGAGGTGGCGAGAAGCGCGCTGTTGCGACACCCTCAACGTCCGGGCAGAGTCCAGCGACACAGCCACGCGCGTTGAGTAGCGAATGAATTGCCAGCGCATGTGAGTCGACGACACTGTGCCGTCGCGCGTCCGACATGTGCGTTGCATCGACACAACGCAGTTTGGGTTTTTCCACAGGCTCTTGCGCCACGCTTTGAATTGGCTTGTGCGCGACCCCTGTTAACCTAAAGTCGTCGCATGGTCGCGCGTGGTGCGTTCTTGCCGGATTCGTGCGTTGTAGCTGAGGTCGTTCCTTCGCCGAATTTTGGCGAGCGCAAGGACGGCCGTCGGCCCGATATGATTGTGCTGCACTACACCGGCATGCAGGACGCGGACGCAGCCCTAATGCTGTTGACCAGCCGCGGCAGCGAAGTATCGGCACATTATTTCGTCTTTGAAGACGGACGCATCGTGCAGCTGGTCGAGGAAAGCCACCGCGCGTGGCATGCAGGAACGGCATTTTGGGCCGGTGAAACCGACATCAATTCGTGCTCGATCGGCATCGAAATCGTCAATCCCGGCCACGCCTACGGCTACCCGGAGTTTCCGGCTCGCCAGATCGCGGCGGTGACGGCGTTGTGCCGGAGCATCTTCACGCGTCACACGATTCCGCCGATGCGCGTGCTGGCACATTCGGATGTCGCGCCGTCGCGCAAACAGGATCCCGGCGAAAAGTTTCCGTGGCGGATGCTGCATGATTCCGGCGTCGGCCATTGGGTGAGTCCGGCGCCGATCACCGAGAGTTCGGTGCTCTCGCTTGGCGATCGCAGCGAGGCCGTCACGTCGTTGCAGCGATCGCTTGGCGAGTATGGCTACGGCGTCCCGACCAACGGCATCTTCGACTCCACGACGCACGATGTCGTTGTGGCGTTCCAGCGCCACTTCCGGCCGCAGCGAGTCGATGGCGTTGCGGACACGTCGACGCTCAAGACGCTGGCCGATGTGCTGGCGCACCGGAACCGCCCGCGCAACATGGCGGCGCGGGTTCGCGCCTTCGAACGCATCGTTGCCGCCCACGCCCCTTGACGGCGGCGGGCAGCGTCTCCATCCCTGTCTCTGTCAGTCGGCCGGACGGCCGCTCCGGCGATCGCCGAAAGGTGGCCGGGGAGGAAAGTCCGGGCTCCATGGACAAGCGGTGCCGGATAACGTCCGGCGGGTGCGAGCCCAGGGACAGTGCCACAGAGAACAGACCGCCGCGGCGCGTTGCGTATCTAGCCGCGGTAAGGGTGAAACGGTGCGGTAAGAGCGCACCGCGTTGGCGGCAACGCCGACGGCACGGCAAACCCCACCGGGAGCAAGACCGAATAGGGACGGCGCGAAGGCTTTGCGTCAAAAGCACGAAGCGCTTCGGGGTCATGTCCAGACCCTGCCGTCCGGGTAGGTTGCTGGAGGCGCCGGGCAACCGGCGTCCAAGAGGAATGGCCGTCACGTTTGCGGGTTCGCGCCCGCAAGCCATCCAAAACCCGGCTTACAGGCGGACTGACGCTATCTAAGGGCGCTCGACGGAATCCCGTCGAGCGCCCGCCAAGCCAACGGGCGCAGGTTCCAGGAATTAATGCCGGTGTTCAGCCTGCCGGCGGACCGTGCGTCCGTCCCGTAGATCGATCCTACCATCTCAACTATAAAGCGTAGCCGCGCCACTGCTGCCTCCGATAGTGGGGGTTTGCGCAGGGTCCGTTCGCGATGCCAGGCCAAGCAACCGACACAAGCATTCCGTTTGGCGCGAGCGGTAGCGCTCCACAGGGCGCGCTAACGTCGGCCAAACTCCACGAAATTGGCATTCGTGTCGTCAATCAGGGCGATCAGACGCGAAAAGAGTTTCCTCCGTGGTCGGATGAACTCCTCATCGATTGGTTGTTGTTTCGCTTGAAAATTCCGATCGTGCTCGTGCCCCTGATGACTGCAGGGGTGTATTGGGGCGTACCGTTGGCCTTTTCAGTCTGGGACGGAACTTTATTCAGCTCCGCAATCGCATCTTCAGGAGCTGACTATCTAAGTCAATCCGGGGCGCCGCAAAGCATAATCGATGCGGCACAACAATTTGCCGCCTACCAGAAAATTCGAGGTCCCGCCGCATTGCCTTATCTGCAGGACACGACGCACTTTCTATTCACGATTATCCTGAGTATCGGCGCAGCGATCGCTACTATCACGCTGAAAAATTTCAACACGACGATCGCGAAACTCGTCAATGAAGGCATACCGCATTCAAGCGACGAAACCGTCGCTCACATTTATGTCAACTACCGGCGCAGAGCCTTTCTGAAGAGATACTCCTGCTTGTCGGCGGCGCTTGGATTGGCTGCAGCGCTATTATTTCTTCATTTGAGTGGTTCGGCACAGCTCAGTTACTGGTGGGGCAGCAATCAATATGGCATGGCGGGTGATGCGTTCGCGGTTATCATTGGGCTTATGGTATTCGCGGTTTTGCAAGGCGCCATTATCCTGATTTTCGGCGCTCTGATGTTCGCGCGACAGATGACCTTGCCGGTTGAATTGAAGCCTTTTCATCGCGATGGCTGCAATGGGCTGGCGCCACTCGGCCGGCAAATTTTTTTCCTATGGTGGAACGCGCTGCTCGGCGGCCTTGCAATCTATGTGGCGCTTCGGCTGGGTTATCTGGGTATCGAGCGCACGCCTATCGTTTGGGCGCTTGCGCTCCTGGGGTCGCTCACAATCCCGGCGATCGCCATCATCCCTCTGATGGCAGCGCTGCGAGCCGTCCGGAAGGTTCAGGGCGCCGCGCTCGATCGTCTCGGAACGGTTCTGAACCGAAGTCTTGGCGAAGCCGACGCAGCCATCCAAAACGGCAATCTCCCCGAGGCGAACCGGATTATCTCGGAGCTGGGCGAGGTGAAGGATCTTTTCCAGACCTTCAAGAACGCGAATGTTTGGCCGTTTAATCCCAAGGCACTGACATTCATTTTAGTCGCCAACGCCATTCAAATTGTCCTAACCGCCCACGAGCTTATCGGTCTCATTTCACATTGAATTTCACCGGACCGGACCGTTCGCCTAGCATCACGCGCGACAGAATAAACATCGGATGCAGTAGGACAAAGTAACCGAACAAGACGATCAAACATTCCGTAATGGGAACGGAAAACCGGCCCAGGTGCCACCGCCACAGTGGGAAGAGTCCGTTTGCGAATTCGTATGTGGCGCCGACCACAATGCTCCAGCTTGCGAGGCAAGTGAGCGGTGCAAAGCTTCCCGTGCGGATGCCGGCGATCGGCCCCAGTTTGCCAAAAGCCACCGCGAGAACTTCACTGCCGCCAACAATCGACACACCAACCAAGCACGCGCTAAAGAGAGACGAAGGCACCAGAGTTTGTATGTAAATAAGCGCTGCAACAAAGATTACGCCACCAACAATGGGACGAACCCTTCCGCCGTCGTATGGTGTCAACCTGCACGGCAAAAACCAAGCTGTGAATAGCGCTGCCCCGTAAGAGAAGATTGAGTTAACCAACAAAAATGTGAGAGACAGGCCCGCTTCCGGATAGGAAAAGACGTCGCCGTAGTGCCCGATTAAAACATCAAATGCCAGCCCAACGGGGATGCCGGCGGCCAGCAGGGCGAGTAGAAGATGCGGACGCCAGGATTGCCGGCCGCGCCTTACAGCTAAGGCAACAGCAATCGCGAGCTGAACAGCGACAATCGCGGCGAGGTGGTAGTAGAACAATGGCATCCCAACTTGCCTTCCGGGGCAGAGAATCTCCGGCACCCGCCGGGTGCCGCGACGCGGGCTTAACTGTGACCTCCACACCCGCGATGAGCATTCCTAGGATACGCGATTTTTGGATTACAGGATCCGCATCGAGACCCGGGGGCTGGGTCGACCGCGTTGGCGTCCAGCGCGTCTCCGCGCCGTGGCACGTGGTTTGAATGGAAAGGTCCGACCATAGCGCGCGCGGATCGAAGTCCGGAAATCTGGCTGATCGGGGTCGGGCTAGCCGACTAAGGATGAGGCAGAATGTGATTGTAATATTATTTAAAAAATTGGAAAAAAATATCTGTGAGCCCCATAACTTGCCTCCTGAGGGAGAAAATTCTATCACGGTTGAGATGACAGGATCGACCACATGAGCCGACTGCCGACCGATCAGCGTTCGCCCCGGATGGGTGCGCTGTCGCGCCTGCCTGTTTTTTATGCACTCGACGGCAAGCGCACGCTTGTGGCCGGAGGCACCGCGGCGGCCGCCTGGAAGGCCGAATTGCTGTCGGCCGCCGGCGCGCAGGTCGAGATTTTTGCAGCCGAACCTGGGGACGAGATGCAGGCGCTCGCGGCGGCGCCTCCCGGCGGCCCGGTCGCCATTCATCGCACACCCTGGAAGACCGAGGATTTTGCCGGCGCCGCCCTCGCAGTCGGCGACTGCGTGGACGACAGTGAAGCCGCGCGATTCGCCGTCGCCGCGCGCGCCGCAGGCGTGCCGGTCAATGTCATCGACCGCCCGGCCTTCTGCGATTTTTCCTTCGGTGCGATCGTCAACCGCTCGCCACTCGTCATCGGAATTTCCACCGATGGCGCCGCGCCGGTCTTCGGCCAGGTCATCCGCGCCAAGATCGAGGCGCTGATCCCCAAAGGCTTTGCGCGCTGGGCCGAAGCTGCCCGCAACTGGCGGCCGCGCGTGCAGGCGCTCGGTCTGCCGTTTCGCGGCCGGCGCAACTTCTGGGAACGCTTCACGGCGCGCGCGATTGCGGCGCCCGACGCGCCGCCAGGCGAGGCCGATCTCGTCGCGTTGCTTAAGCCCGCGGGCGATCCGCACGCCGGTTCTGTCGTGCTGGTCGGTGCCGGCCCGGGCGATCCGGAACTCCTGACGCTGCGTGCCGTGCGCGCGCTGCAATCGGCTGATGTCATTCTGTTCGACGATCTAGTGTCGCGCGACGTGCTCGACTTCGCGCGCCGCGAGGCGAAGAAAATGCTGGTCGGCAAAACCGGTCATGCGCCCTCGTGCAAGCAGGACGACATCAACGCGCTGATGATCTCGCTCGCCAAGGCGGGCCGCCGCGTAGTGCGGCTCAAGGGCGGCGATCCGATGATTTTCGGCCGCGCCGATGAGGAAATCGCCGCCTGCCGCGCGGCCGGCATCGAGGTTGGCGTCGTGCCTGGCATCACCACGGCGCAAGGCGCGGCAAGCCGGCTCCTGGTGTCGCTCACGCGCCGCGCCAAGGTGCGCCGGGTGCAATACATCACCGGACATGGCCGCGACGGCAAACTGCCGGTCGACACCGATTGGGCGAGCGTCGCCGATCCGGCGGTCACGACCGTCATCTACATGCCGGTCAAGACGCTGCCCGAACTCGTGACCAGCGCGGTGCAGGCGGGCCTCGATCCGCAGATGCCCGCGGTCGCGATCGAACGCGCAACACGCACCGACGAACGCATCATCTCCGCGACGATTGCCGAATTGCCGGCGCGGCTTGCGGCCGAACCGCCGATCGGGCCGGTTGTCGTCATGATCGGGCGCGTGCTTGCGGAATACATTGAAAGCGCGGCGACGAAAGCGTTCACTGCCGATCTCGATGAGCGAGGCAGCGATGAACGAAACCGGCTGGTCTCTGCATCCTCAGCTCGCCGCTGATACCGTACCGGTCTGCGACCTTGCGCTATCGCGGCTTCTCGCCGTGAACGATGCCGACTTTCCGTGGCTCATTCTGGTGCCGCGGCGCGCTGGCGCCCGCGACATGATCGATCTCGACGGCGAGCAAGCACTGCTGATGGATGAAATCGCTGCCGGCTCGCGCGCGCTCAAAGACGAGACGCGTTGCGACAAGCTCAATGTCGCCGCGATCGGCAACGTAGTGCCGCAACTTCACATCCACATCGTCGCCCGGCGTCTCGGCGATCCGCTGTGGCCGAAACCGGTATGGGGCGCGACCGCGGGACGACGCTACGACGCCGCCGCACTGGGGGCATTCGCCGACCGCGATCCGCAGCCGAGTCCACGCGGCCCGGACGCTGTGATAGGGTTCCCGTCCCAAAAAAGGACGCCCAAGAAAATGCTCGACCAAGCCGACGACCAGCGCCGCAACGCCGCCTCGCGTACCGGCCCCTGCCTCGATTTCCAGGACCATCTTGCTGCGCTCGAAGCCCTGGGCCTCGTGCAGCGCATCGACACGCCGATCAACAAGGACACCGAGCTGCATCCCTTGGTGCGCTGGCAGTTTGTCGGCGGCGTGCCGGAGGAGAAGCGCCGCACCTTCGTGTTCACCAACGTCACGGATTCCAAGGGCCGCAAATACGACATCCCGGTCGTGGTCGGGGCGCTCGCCGCATCGCCGGACATTTACGCCGCCGGCATGGGCCGCAAGGTCGAGGACATCGGCGACGCCTGGATGAACGCGATCGCCAATCCGATCGCACCGGTCATCGTCAATTCCGCGCCATGCCAGGAAGTCGTGATCACCGGCGACGATCTGAAAGCGCCCGGCGGGCTCGCGGCGCTGCCAGTGCCGGTGTCGACGCCCGGCTTCGACTCGGCGCCGTATCTCACAGCGACGCTGTGCGTCACCCGCGATCCGGACAGCGGCGTGCAGAACATGGGCACCTACCGCGCCGCGCTCAAAGCCGCCGACCGCCTCGCGGTGCGCATGGTGGCGCGCGAGGCGACGGGCGCCGGCGGTTTTCTGCATTGGCTCAAATACCGCGAGCGCAAGGAGCCGATGCCGATCGCCATCGTGATCGGCGCAGCGCCCGTGGTGGTGTTCACCGGTCCGCAGAAGCTCGCCATCGATCTCGACGAACTCAGCGTCGCCGGTGGGCTCGCCGGCGAGCCGATCCGCACCGTGAAATGCAAGACGGTCGATCTGATGGTGCCGGCCGACGCCGAGATCGTCATCGAGGGGGTGATTGATCCGCAGGTGCTCGAACCCGAGGCGCCGTTCGGCGAAAGCAACGGATACGTGGCCCTCGAAGCCTTCAACATGCCGATGCGGGTCACGGCGATCACGCGCAAGAACAAGCCGGTGTTCTGCTCGATCATCAGCCAGGTGACGCCAAGCGAATCGAGCGTCATCAAAAAGGTCGCCTACGAACCGCTGTTCCTCGCGCATTTGCGCGACGGGCTGTCGATCAAGGGCGTGCGCCGCGTCGCCATGCATGAGCGGCTCACCAATCTGCGGCCGGTGCTGTTTTTGCAGATCGCCTACGGCACGCCGCGCACCGAAGTCTGGCGTGCGCTGCACGGTGCTTCGTCGCTGATGTCGAATTGCGGCAAGATCGTCGTCGCGGTGAGTGACGATATCGATCCGGCGAGCGTCGACGCGGTGCTGTGGTCGCTCGCCTATCGCTCCAATCCGCGCGAGGACGTGCAGCTCGTGCCGTATCGCGGTGGCGTCCAGGGCGCGCAATATGGGCCGGACCAGTCCGATTCCAGCATGCTGATCGACGCCACCCGCAAGCGGCCGATGCCACCGCTCGCGCTGCCGACGCGCGAGCACATGGAGCACGCGCGGGGACTGTGGGAGCAGCTCGGCCTGCATCCGCTCACCGTCACCGCGCCCTGGCACGGCTACCAGCTCGGCGACTGGATCGAGCGCTGGGAAACATTCGCAAAGCGCGCGACGGCCGGCGATTGGGAGATCACCGGGCGGGAGACGCTAGCCCGCCAGCGCAGCGACATGATGCCGGAAGACTCGGTGCGCAAGGGAGAGAAATAGGCGGTCATTCCGGGGCGCCGCGCAGCGGCGAGCCCGGAATCCATGCTCCCAGTGGCATTTTTCCGGCACGACGTTCCAAAACCCGCCCTATCGGTGGTTATGGATTCCGGGCTCGCGGGCTTCGCCCGCGCCCCGGAATGACAGTTGCGGAACCGCACCCGGGCCGCCTATCTAAGCCCCGCATGGACACCGCAGCCACAGCCAGCACGCACCTGCCGGAACCCCATACCGGCCTGATCGACGCCCGCCTGATCAAGGTCGAGGACGTCGCGCGCGACACCAAGCTCTACACCTTCGCGCGCCGCGACGGCGCCAGGCTGCCGCCCTACAAGCCAGGCGCCCATATCGACCTGCACCTGCCCAACGGCATGCTGCGGCAGTTCTCGCTGGTGCGTCCCGCGGACGATAATCCCGACAGCTATGTGGTCGGCGTCAAGCGCGACGAAAACAGCCGCGGCGGCTCGCGCTACATCATCGAGCAGATGAAAGTCGGCGACGAGATCAAGATCAGCGCGCCGCGCAACAATTTCCCGCTGGTCGAGGACGCCGAGCACGTCGTGCTGTTTGCCGGCGGCATCGGCATCACGCCGATCTGGTGCATGGCGCAGCAGTTAACCGCGCTCGGCCGGTCGTGGAAGCTCTACTACGCGTGCCGGTCGCGGGCCGACATGGCGTTCGTCGAGACGTTGGAAAAACTCGAACCGAATTTGCGTCACCTGCATTTCGACGACGAGGCGAACGGCGTTCTCGACCTCGCCAAGGCCGCCGCCGAAATTCCGGCCGGCGCGCACCTTTACTGTTGCGGCCCCAATCCGATGCTCAAGGCCTTCGAGGCAGCGACCGCAAGCCGGCCGCGCAATCTCATCCACGTCGAATATTTCACCCCGAAGGAAGAAGCACCGGGCCAGGAATCCAAGCTCGGCGGCTTCTGGGTGGAGCTCGCCCGCTCCGGCGAGGAGTATTTCATCCCCGAGGGCCAGAAGGTTCTCGAAGTGCTGTTCCAGGCCGGCGTCGACGTCGATTATTCGTGCGAGCTCGGCATCTGCGGGGCCTGCGAGACCAAGATCATTTCCGGCATCCCGATCCACCACGACTCGGTGCTGAGCGAGGAAGAGCAGGCAAGCAACGAAAAGGTGATGATCTGCTGCTGCGGCTGCAAAACCGAGCGGCTGGTTCTGGATATGTGATCTGTCATTGCCGGGCCAAAGTCGTCCATAGGACGACGTCGCTTCGCTAGGCTTTGCCGGCAATCCATGCTGCGGTAGAGTGACTGAGAGCATCGCCGAAAGTCATTCGGCCGCCGCAATTCAGCATGGATCACCGGGTCAAGCCCGGTGATGACGGAAAAAATGGACGCCCCGGTCAAAACCCGCCCAACGAAGAAAACGGCACCGAAAGAGCGCCAGGATCTGCGCGCCTGGATTGCCCAACTGCGCGCCAACGGCGAATTGCAGGACATCGCCGGCGCCGAGCGCGAGAAAGAGATCGGCGGCATCGTCGACATCTACCAGCGCCGCATCGGCAACAAGGCGGTGCTGTTCGACGACGTGCCGGGATTTCCCCGCGGCCGGCGCATCCTCGCCAACATCCTCACCTCGGTGCGGCGCATCAACATCACGCTCGGGCTTCCTCCCGACGCCAGCGCCGTCGAGCTGGTGCATTACTGGCGCCGCTACATGAAGGAGGCGCGCGCCATCGCGCCGGTCACCGTCAAGAACGGACCGCTGCTTGAGAACGTCCACACCGGCAAGGACATCGACATCTTCAAGATCCCGGTGCCGCGCTGGCACGAGCATGACGGCGGCTACTACATCGGTACCGGCGACATGGTGATCATGCGCGATCCGGATTCCGGCTGGATCAATTACGGCGCCTACCGGGTGCAGGCGCACGAGCCGAACGTCGCCACCGTGATGTTCTCCAAGGGCAAGCACGGCGACATCATCAAGCGCCGCTATCACGAGCGCGGCGAGCCCTGCCCGATCGCCGTGGTGTGCGGCATGCATCCGGCGCAGTTCATGATCGCCGGCCTCGAAATCCCCTACGGCAAGAACGAGTACGACGTCGCCGGCGGCCTGATCGGCGAGCCGATCGAGGTCATCACCGGGCCGCGCACCGGGCTGCCTATACCGGCGCACGCCGAGATCGCCTTCGAGGGCTTCATTCATCCGAACGCGCTGCGCGACGAAGGCCCGCTCGGCGAATGGACCGGCTATTACGCCGGCGGCCTGAAGAAGGAGCCGGTGATCGCGATCGAAACCTTCATGCACCGCGACGATCCGATCCTGCTCGGCGCCATTCCGGGCATCCCGCCGGACGACGACTCGTTCTATCGCGGCACCTACCGGGCCGGCGCGGTGTGGAATCAGCTTGAAGCGGCAGGCGTGCCCGAAGTGAAGGGCGTGTGGGCGCATGCGGCCGGCGGCAGCCGTCTGTGGCTCACGGTCGCGATCAAGCAGCAATATGCCGGGCACGCCAAACAGGCCGGCCTGATCGCCTCGCAATGCCACGCCGGCGCCTATGCCAACCGCTTCGTCGTCGTGGTCGATGACGACATCGATCCGGCCGACATGGACAAGGTGATCTGGGCGATGTGTACCCGGTTCGATCCGCGCGAGGGCATGGAGACGCTGCGCGGCTGCTGGTCAACCGCGCTCGACCCGATGGCTTATGCGAGCGACGATCCGCGCAACGCGCGCGTTGTCATCGACGCCTGCAAGCCGTTCAAGCGCCGCGACACTTTCCCGCTCGTGGTCCGCAACAGCAAGGATGTCGAGGATCTCGTGCGCACGAAATTTTCGAACGTGCTTCCGAAGTGACGCAGAACACTATGACCGAAAAATTCGATATCACGCTGAACATCAACGGCCGCGATTATCCGATCCGCGTCGAGCCGCGAAAAACGCTGGTCGACGCCATCCGCGACGATTGCGGCCAGACCGGAACGCATATCGGCTGCGAGCACGGCGTCTGCGGCACCTGCACCGTCATCGTCAACGACGAGGCGGTGCGCTCCTGCCTGATGTTCGCCGTGCAGGCGAATGGCAAGAAGATCCGCACCGTCGAAGGGCTCGCCGACGGCGACAAGCTTTCGGTGCTGCAGCAGGCCTTCATCGACAATCACGGCCTGCAATGCGGCTACTGCACGCCCGGCTTCCTGATGCTGGCCACCAATGCGCTGGAAAAGAACCCGCATATCGACGACGAAGAATTGATCGACGTGCTTGCTTCCAATCTCTGCCGCTGCACCGGCTATCAGAACATCATCAAGGCAGTGAAGGCGGCGCGCGACAAGATGCGGAAAAGTAGCCCGGGTGAGCGAAGCGAAACCCGGGAGCTGAGTACGAGCTGATCGGACGTCCCGGATTTCGCTCGGCTCATCCGGGCTACAAGCTGCTACAATTTCAGCGCCGCCAGCGCGGCCTTCGCCACTTCGACGTCCTGCTCGATCTTGGCTCCGCCGGCAGCGACGGCGCCGATCACCTGGCCGTCAACAGTGATCGGAAAGCCCCCCGGCACGTTGGTGAAATCGCCCATGCGCACTGCCATCGACAACGCATTCTCCTCGGGCGCATAGCCCGTCGGCTGGCGCTGCGACGCCGCGGTGATCGCTTTGCGCTTGGTGGTGATGATCGAGAAATGCCGCGCGCCGTCCATCATCAGGAACGCGATCAGCCGGCAGCTCGCGTCCACCACCGCCAGCGAGACCTTGCAGTTGAGCGCGTTCGCCTTGGCGATGCCGGCCTGCAGCATCTTCAGGCTCGCCTCCTCGGTGAGACGATAGGTCGGTACGACGTCGGGCATAGTCAGCTTCTCCGCGCTTGGCAGTCATGCCGTTATAGCAGTCCGCACCGGACAATCGGATCGCCCAATAGGAACTGCATTGATGAGTCCTCTCGCGCACCCGGCAAATTTTTCCGCGCGCAAGTAAGTGCGACTTGTTGCCCAAAAGGTACAGGGGTAAGCGCCTCGCTCTGCTAGCGTCTTTCTCGCAACGCAGAAATGCAATTGATTCGTGAGGCACTTCCAATGACGACCAGAACAACACTTGTCGCGGGCGCGGTCCTGGCGACGATTGCCGCTGTCGGCAGCGCCAACGCGGCCGATCTACCGATGTCTCCGCCGGTCTACACCAAAGCGTATTCGGCGCCTCCGTCCTACAGTTGGACGGGCTGCTATGTCGGCGGCGGCGGCGGCTACGGCTGGTGGAAGCAGAACAGCTATGTGGAGGTGACCGGCGCGCCAGTCACAGCGTCGATCACGAATGGGGGCAGCGGTTGGTTCGGTCAGGGGCAATTCGGCTGCGATTACCAGTTCAGCTCGCCGGCCTTGTTCAATATGCCCATCGTGATCGGCGCATTCGGCGACTATGAGGGCGGCAGCATTACCGGAACCAACGACTTTCCGGGCGTGGTTGGAACCGAGAAAGAATCCAGCGCATGGGCGGTTGGCGGCCGGATCGGCACGCTGATCGCACCGCGCGTGCTAACCTATGTCGACGGCGGCTGGACCCAGGCCCACTTTGACGGGGTGAACTACAATTCGGCCATCGCGGGCGGCGGCCCGGTCGGCCTGAATTTGGCGGCACAAACCTATAACGGCTGGTTCATTGGCAGCGGCTTCGAGTATGCGCTCGATTGGCTGCCGATCCATGGGCTGTTCCTCAAGACAGAATATCGTTACTCGCAGTACGAAGCCGCGAACGTTCCAATCACCGGGACACCCGGCGCCGGCCTCGTCATTCCTGCGGGAATTGCGCTCAATTCCCAGAAGTCGACCCAGATGGTTTCGACCGAATTGGTGTGGCGCTTCAATTGGCAATAAAGGCTTCCGCGGCCAACATCACTGCAGATTTGAGGGGAGCGCAGGCTCCCCTTTCTTTTTTCAGGTGAGAACCCCGGCGAAACCGGAGACCCATCAAAGCCCGCCGCATAGGCGGGACTTGACGTTAGGGGTGAGATTCCGGAAGACATCGTCGCCGTGAATAGCCAGCCTCCAACCCCCAAATGGGACCGCGAAGCCGATGTGATCGTCATCGGCGCCGGCGCAACGGGATTTCCCGCCGCCATCGTGGCGCGCGAGGCCGGCGCATCGGTCATCATCGTCGAGGCCGAGAACCACGTCGGCGGCCACGCCATCACGTCGGGCGGCAATCTGCCGCTCGGCGGCGGTACCTCCTACCAGAAGAAACATGGCATCGCGGATACGCCGGACCTGTTCTTCCAGGATTTGACCGACTGGTCGCGTGGTCGAACCGAACGGCTTTCCGCCCTACCGCTATAACGACCGCGAGATCATCCGCGCGTTTGCCGACAACAGCGTGCCGACCTTCGAATTCCTGCTGGCGCACGGCGTCAAGGTCATCGACCGCAAGCCGAACAGCGTCGGCCATGAGATCGGCGCGTCGGCGCTGCGCACCATGCAGATCTCGGTCGAGGACTGGCCGATGGTGCACACCGGCGGCCCGGCGGCGCCCGACGACGACGAAATTCGCGCCGGCGCGGGCCTGATCCGGCCGCTGGAGATTGCCGCCCGCAAAGCCGGCGTCGAAATTCTGCTCGAACACCGCATGACCGCGGTCCATCGCGAGACGCCGAAATCCGGCCGCGTCACCGGTATCGCCATCAGCCACAACGGCGCGACGCTCAATTTCCGCGCCCGCAAGGCGGTGATCGTCGCCACCGGCGGCTCGACCGGCAACGTCAATTTCCGCCGCATGTTCGATCCGCGGCTCACCGAGGAATATTGCGGGCTCGCCGGCATGCCGTGGTCCGATCAGGACGCCAGCGGCGAACTCGCCGCGATGGATGTCGGCGCAGCGCTGTGGGGCGGCTTCAACTACACGGGCGAATTCGGCTCCGGCATCACCAAGCCGGGCGCCATCGGCTGCCAGTACGGCTATGTGAATGTGCGCTGGTATCCGGACAGCGAAGTGTTCGACAAGGCGCGCGCCATCGGTCTTGCGGTCAAGGACTGGCAGGACGCGATCCTGGTCAACATGCTGGGCAAACGCTTTTACGACGAGACCGGCGGCCACTTCACCTATTCGAGCTACAAGACTATCGACCCCTACGCGCCAGGCAGCTACCTCAACGCCAAAAACCGCAACTACAATCCCAGCAATTTCATCAACGCGGCCTTGGCCGGCATCGGCGACGGTCATAACGGCGGCGGCCCGATCTGGGCGATCTTCGATGCCGACGCCTGCGCGCGCGAAAAATGGGAGCCGAAGCCGCCCTATGTCGACACCGACGCCGGCTTCTTCTTCAGCGCAAATACAATCGACGAACTCGCCAGCAAGATCGTGATGAAATACCAGCGCGTGCCAATGCCGCCGCAAAATCTCCGCGCCACGGTCGAGCGCTACAATTCCTTCGTCGACGCCGGCAAGGACGCCGACTTCGGCAAGCCCACGCCGCGCTACAAGATCGAGAAGCCGCCCTTCTACGCCGCCTGGGCGACGCCGGTGATTCACGACACCCGCGCTGGCCTGCGCATCAACGCACGCTGCCAGGTGATCGACATGAAGGGCGAGGTCATTCCGGGGCTCTATTGCGGCGGCGAATCCGCCGGCGGCTTTTCCATGCACGGCTTGCCGCGCGCCTGCTGCCAGGGGTTTATTGCGGGAAAGAACTCCGTGACGCAGAACGACCCGTCCTAGCGGGCGGACCGCCCGATGCGATATGAGGTAGCGCGATGGCGCGGATGCTCATTCGCTTCTTCCAGCGTGTCCTGGTCTTCGGGCTGGGCGTCCTCGCCATCTGGCTGATCGTTTTCGTCTTCCGATGGGTCGATCGCCGGGTGCCGTCGGTGCTCGCGCTCGCTTTCAGTTATGCGGCTGCCGCTTACATCATTCTGCCGCAGAGCGTTCATCTCGGTCTGAAGATCCTGCATCGCAAACGCGTGCCGAGCTTCACGCTCACCGGCGATGGACTGCCCGGTGATCCGGTCAACGTCGTGCTGGTCGGCACGCTGACGCAACTGCGCGCCGCGTTCGCAGCGGCCGGCTGGACCGAGGCCGATCCGTTGAGCATCAGGAGCACGTGGCGCATGGTCCGCGCCTTCGTGCTCAACACCCCGTACCCCTCGGCGCCTTTCAGCACGCTCTACCTGTTCGGCCGCGGTCAGGACATCGGCTTCCAGAAATGCATCAACAACAGCCCGCGGCGGCGACACCACGTGCGATTCTGGGCCTTGAGTGCCGCACACGAAGCAAGCCTGGGCCGTGCGGGATTCTGGAAAAGCGCCAAGCCGCCGCCGCCCGACGCGCGCGTGCTGTGGGTCGGCGCCGGCACCAAGGACACCGGATTTTCGCTGACCCGCCTCACCTTCCAGATCACCCACGCCACGGATGCCGATACCGATATCGAGCGCGACTTCATCATCACCGAGCTGAATAGCATTCGGGTGATCGGTGAAACCGTCTCCTATCGCGCCGGGCAGCATCTGCCCGAACACGTGAACCGCTACGTCACCGACGGCGAAGTGACAATGGCGAGCCTGGTGATCGAAAAGGTGGTGAGATGAATCAGGTCCGTGCGTGCGCCTTGCGCTCGGCTTTCATCTCCTGGCCGGGCGAGCGGACCATGAGAAACTTCCCCGACCAGAACAGCATGATGGTCCAGCGCCCCTCGATTTCGGTGCCTTCGCTGTTGAGCACGCCCTCGTATCGGATCGGGCTGCGATGGAAGACATCGGGCTGCTCGTAGGTCTTGGTGAACGTCACCGCCGAATTCGCTGCGCGCGCCGACGAGGCTTGCGAACAGCATGGCGCCCGGAGTCCCGCTCGTACTCTGCTCGTGTGTCGTGCCGGAGAACGAGCCGCCGGACTCGATCAGCGTCGCCACGAATGACGTCGAGCGGCCGTCCCGATATGTATAGAGACCGTTCCAGACACCGGTCAGGTTCCGCTTTTCCGCGTGACCCGGCTCGGTCATCGGATCTCCCGGCGCGTTACACCGTAGTCTGCGCCATGCCCGGCTTGAATTTCAGCGCCTCCTTGGCGCCGTCCTTGAATGCGACGTCCGCCGGCAGCACCACCGAGCAGGAACGGATCTTCTGGTGCTCGGTATCGACGCCCGGCGGGACCGTGCCCTTGTCGGCGAGCGCCTTGGCGGCGCGCATCAGCCGATGCCGCGACCATGATGATGCCGTTGTCGGTGGAGACCAGATTTTCCTTGGTGCGATCGCAGATCGGACCCATGCTTTCCTGCAGCGACGCATCCTGCATGGCGAAGCCGGCGACGCCGCTATAGGTCTTGCCGGCCTTCTGCGCGGCGCGGTCGATCAGATAATCGTTGTCCTTGTTGGCGAGCGGCCGGAACGTGCCCGGCATGTATTTGCAGTGGATGCCCTGGCCGTCCTTCATGGCGTCGAGCTCGACCTTGGTCAGCGCCCGCACCGGGTGGAAATCGTAGGACCATGCCCAGCAATTCTCGTCGTCGATCGGCACCCAGAAATGGCCGTGCACCGGATGATCGCCGCGCGGCGGGATCATGGTGAAGCACGGCATCACCCACGGCGTGATGCGCCAATAGTACTTGCCGTTCTCGGCGTTGCGGCGGGCGCCGATGAACAGCCCGCCCGGCATCTCGACCACCTCGAAATGCGGCTGCATGTCGGAGAGATTGTACTGGTTGCCCTTGGCGCCCTTGAACAGCGGATCGGAATGACAGGTCGCCGCGGTGCAGGAACGACACGTGGCTCGAATCGATGCCACCTTCCATGGCCTGGAGCCAATTGCTCTCCTGGATCCGCTTCGACACGAAGGTCTGCTCCGGCGGCACCATGGCGAATTCCCACTCGGGCAGCGGCGGCTTCTTGTCGGGCGGACCCATATAGGCCCACAGCACGTCGCCGCGCTTCACCAGCGGGTAGGACGTGAGCTTGACCTTCTTGCAGAAGCCGCTCTCGGCCGGCTCGGACGGCACGTCCATGCACTGGCCGGTCACGTCGTATTTCCAGCCGTGATAGGGGCAGCGCAACCCGCCCTCCTCGTTGCGGCCGAACCACAGCGACACGCCGCGATGGGCGCAGAATTCATCGATCAGGCCGTAGCGGCCCTCCGAATCACGGAACGCCAACAGGCGCTCGGACAGGAGTTTGACCCGGACCGGCGGGCAGTCGTTCTCGGGCAGTTCCTCGGCGAGCAGCGCAGGCATCCAGTAGGAGCGGAACAATTGCCCCATCTGCGTACCGGGGCCGGTCTGAGTGAGCAGGTCGTTCTGTTCTTTTCGCAGCATTGCACGTGTCCGTCATCGATCCTTGCCATATAACAGTAAGGATTCGGCGTTCGGCGGGCAAGCCGCGCACCGCATAGCTGCGGTTGCTCTGCCGTCGCGATTACGCTAAGTCGGCCCATTACGGGGCGAGGTTTGGAGGATGCGATGGCCGACCACGGCGAAGTCGAATATGCGACTGCAACGGGAAACGATTATCCCGCGCATGAGCACACCTACGAAGGCTTCGTCCATTTCGCGGTCGATCGGCATCTGCAACGTGATCAACATCGTGCTGGCGCTCGACCATCGGCACCGTCGTCGGCCACTATGGCATCATGGTCGGCATCCTGATCGTGGCCACCCTTATCGCCGGATTTGACCTCGCCAACGGCTCACGGACAGCCGAGCGCCGTCATGGTGGTCATCTCGCTGCTGCTGCTGGCGTTCACCGCCGCTTAAGGGCAGCCAGCCGCGATCGAGGGGCTTTCTCACCCAAAGAGGAGCGAAATGCGCATTGCCGTCGCGCGTGAGAGTGACTCCGCAGAGCCGCGGGTGGCGGCAACCCCCGAGACCGTCAAGAAAATGATCGGCCTTGGCGCCGAAGTGGCTGTCGAGCCCGGCGCCGGAATGAAATCCGGCATCCTCGACTCCGATTACAAGGACGCCGGCGCCACCGTGGCGCCCGACGCGCTCAACGGCGCCGACATCGTACTCATGGTGCGGCGCCCCGATCAGGCGACGCTTTCCAAGCTGAAGAAGGGCGTGTTCGTCGTCGCCATCATGGACCCTTACGGCCATGAAGAGGCGCTGCGCGCCATGGCGAACGCGGGCGTCGTCGCATTTGCGATGGAGCTGATGCCCCGCATCACCCGCGCCCAGGGCATGGACGTCCTCTCCAGCCAGGCCAACCTCGCCGGCTACCGCGCCGTGATCGACGCTGCCGCCGAGTTCGGTCGCGCGCTGCCGATGATGATGACGGCGGCCGGCACCGTGCCCGCGACCCGCACCTTCATCATGGGCGCCGGCGTCGCCGGCCTGCAGGCGATCGCCACCGCGCGGCGGCTCGGCGCCGTCGTCACAGCGACCGACGTGCGGCCGGCCGCCAAGGAGCAGGTCGAAAGCCTCGGCGCCAAGTTCATCGCCGTCGAGGACGAGGAATTCAAAGCCGCCGAAACCGCCGCCGGCTACGCCAAGGAAATGTCGAAGGAGTATCAGGCAAAGCAGGCCGCTCTTGTCGCCGACCACATCAAGAAGCAGGACATCGTCATCACGACCGCGCTCATTCCGGGCCGGCCGGCACCGCGGCTGATCTCCAAGGAAATGGTCGAATCGATGCGGCCGGGCTCGGTGATCGTCGACCTCGCGGTCGAGCGCGGCGGCAATGTCGAAGGCGTCGAGCCCGACGCCGTGGCGGACCGCAACGGCGTCAAGATCATCGGCTACCGCAACGTGGCGGGCCGGCTCGCCGCCACGTCATCGAGCCTTTACGCCAAGAACCTCTACGCGTTTCTGGAAATCCTGATCGACAAGAAAACCAAGGCGATCGCCGTCAACTGGGACGACGACATCGTCAAGGCCACGACGCTCACCCGCGACGGCACGATCGTGCATCCGAATTTCGCGCCGAAAAGCGCGGCGTAAGTTGATTAACCTCTCCCCGCCGCGCGGGGAGAGGTCGAGCGAAGCGAGGGTGAGGGGGCGTTTCCGCAATTCTGAGCCTCGCGGCAACGCCCCCTCATCCCGACCTTCTCCCCGCGCGCGGGGAGAAGGAGAAGAACGGAGACTCTCATGGTCACTCTTTCGATCCTCGCCCAGGCCAACTCCATGGCGGCAGCGTTGCCCGAACTGCCGGTAACGGCCGGTGAAATCGTCAATCCGTTCGTGTTTCGGCTGTCGATTTTCGTGCTCGCGGTGTTCGTCGGCTACTACGTGGTGTGGTCGGTGACGCCGGCGCTGCACACCCCGCTGATGTCGGTCACCAACGCCATCTCCTCGGTGATCGTGGTCGGCGCGCTGCTCGCCGTCGGCGTCGCGCTGGCGTCGAACGACAGCGGTCCGATCTGGGCGCGCGCGCTCGGCTTCGTCGCGCTGATGTTTGCGTCGGTCAATATTTTCGGCGGCTTCCTGGTGACGCAGCGCATGCTCAGCATGTTCCATAGGAAAGATAAGAGATGAGCGCCGACCTTACCGCCCTCTGCTATCTGGTCGCCGGCGTTCTGTTCATCCTGGCGCTGCGCGGCCTGTCGAATCCTGAGACGGCTCGGCGCGGCAACCTGCTCGGCATGATCGGCATGACGATCGCGATCGTCACGACGCTTGCCTCGCATCCGCCCGCTTCGTTTTCAGCCTGGGTCCTGGTCGTGGTCGGCATGGGGATCGGCGGCGGCGCCGGCGCAGTGATCGCGCGACGTGTGCCGATGACCTCGATGCCCGAACTGGTCGCAGCGTTCCATTCGCTGGTCGGCATGGCGGCGGTGCTGGTGGCGGCTGGCGCGCTTTATGCGCCGACCGCATTCGGCATCGGCACGGTCGGCGCCATCCACGGCCAGAGCCTGATCGAGATGTCGCTCGGCGTGGCGATCGGCGCCATCACGTTCACGGGCTCGGTGATCGCGTTCCTGAAACTGTCAGGCCGCATGAGCGGCAAGCCGATCGTGCTGCCGGGCCGCCATGTCATCAACATCGCGCTCTTCGTCGGCCTGATCGCGCTGATTGTCTGGTTCTTCCAGTCGCAGGCCCATATCGGTTTCTGGGGGATTGCCGGCGTCTCGTTCCTGCTCGGCGTCCTCATCATCGTTCCGATCGGCGGCGCCGACATGCCGGTCGTGATCTCGATGCTCAATTCGTACTCGGGCTGGGCGGCGGCCGGCATCGGCTTCACCCTGGAAAACACCGCGCTGATCATCACCGGCGCACTGGTCGGCTCGTCGGGCGCGATCCTGTCCTACATCATGTGCAAGGGCATGAACCGCTCGTTCATTTCTGTCATCCTCGGCGGCTTCGGCGGCGAGGTCGCGGGACCGGCGGGCGGCGGCGAACAGAAGCCGGTCAAGCTCGGCTCAGCGGAGGACGCGGCTTATATTCTGAAGAACTCATCGAAGGTCATCATCGTGCCGGGCTACGGCATGGCGGTGGCGCAGGCGCAGCACGCGCTGCGCGAAATGGGCGACAAGCTCAAGGCCGAAGGCGTCGAGGTCAAATACGCCATTCATCCGGTGGCGGGCCGCATGCCTGGCCACATGAACGTGCTGCTCGCCGAGGCCAATGTGCCCTATGACGAGGTGTTCGAACTGGAAGATATCAATTCCGAATTCGCCCAGGCCGATGTCGCCTACGTGATCGGCGCCAACGACGTCACCAATCCGGCCGCCGAGGAAGACAAGACTTCGCCGATCTACGGCATGCCGGTGCTCCAGGTGTGGAAGGCCGGCACCGTGATGTTCAACAAGCGCTCGCTCGCCTCCGGTTATGCGGGCATCGACAATCCGCTGTTCTATCGCGACAACACCATGATGCTGCTCGGCGACGCCAAGAAGATGACCGAACAGATCGCCAAGGACGTGTAAGGCGTTCAATGCTTCTCCGCTCATTCCCGCGAAGGCGGGAATCCAGGCCGGACTGGGTCCCCGCTTTCGCGGGGGCGAGCGGATTTTGAAATGGACCGCCCAGATTCCCTATAAGGTCGTGCGCGGATGACCTCAGACAGTTCTCCGCCCAACAAGCCCCCCGCCCCGGTCCGCGCCCGCCCCTGGACTCCGCGGCAGCGGCCACCCCATCGTCCATACCGTACGATCGTCCGGCTGCTCGCCGTCCCGGTGCTCGCGGTCGCCGCAGTGATTCTTTACCGCGGACTGCGCGACCGTCTCGTCCTGCCGAAGTGCGATTCGGACACCGCCAAGCAGTCGCTGGCCCAGGTGCTCAAGGAGCTGAAACTCGAACCGGTCCGCTACGCGCCGATCAAAACCGTCTCATCGACCAAAGATCAGGTCGTCTGCAATGCGACGATGCCGCTGCCGGACGGCGCCACGGTGGTGGCCGACTACACGTTTTACTGGCAGGGCGATACTGCCGACATGCGCTACACGGTTCATCGCGAGGCGGCGAAACATTCGTAGCGGTGCGGCTGCTTACGCCTTGGCCACGCGATAAGCCGCCAAGAATACTTTCACGGCGATGCGCACGTTGCGCTCGACCTGCTCCTCGCTTGGCGCTGGCGCAAAGTTGAAGACGATCGGCTTGAACAGCATGGCGTGGGTTGATTCCATGAACTGCGCCGCTGCGATCTTGCAGTCCTCGATTGCGAGGACGCCAGCCTTGACCTGCGTGGCCAGATAGTCGGCAAGCCGTGCAATGCCGGTTTCCGGTCCGGATTCATAGAACCGGCGGCCGACCTCGGGCATGCGGTCGGCAATCGCGATCACGGTACGGATCGCCGATGCCTTCTCGGGCCGGCACAGGAATTTGACATAGCCAACGCCGAGCCGCGCCAGCACAGCCTCGACGTCGTGATCGCTCGGATCAAGGTCGAAGATGCCTTCGGCCTGCGCGTCGCATTCCTCCTCGACGATCGCCTCGAACAATTCTTCCTTGTTCTCGAAATAGACGTAGAGCGTACCCTTAGACACGCCCGCCGCGCGGGCGATGTCGTTCATGCTTGCGGCGTCGAAGCCTTGGGCCAGAAATACCGCTTTGGCGCCCTCGACGATCTGGCGGCGCTTGGCATTCGCTTCGGCGTTTTCGTTGGCTGTTGGCCGGGGCAATTCGGCTTGCTCTATCATTTTTGTTGTCCTTTTTTGCTCCTTCCACCGGTTCCATACCGCCAAGCGGCTGGAATCTTAGCATATTTCCTCCTCCATCAATATAGTTTGACCGAACCGTTCGGTCAATATTGACAGCGCCCCTCTCCCACATTATTAATGACCGAACCGTTCGGTCAATGAGGAATTGACCCCAGGAATTGATGGGAGACGACCGATGTACCGCAAGCAGGATGGGGCTCAGGATTGGGATACCGCTTCCGGCCAGGTCAAGGTCGTCCTTACCCCCGAAGCCAAAACGAGAGTGCACCGCGCCGGATTCCGATCCGAGCGTCGCCGACCGATCCTTGCCGGGGACTGCGGCAGAGGCCCGCGCCCCCTCCCCGATGCCGCCCCCCGCGGCAGAGGCGCCGGCGCTGTCCGCAGCCTCCGGCAAGGATCGGCCCAGGAATCCGTCGACGAATCAGCCAAGCCGTTTGAGCGCCCGCAAGCTCGCGCTCGGCACGGTCGCGGCGCTCGCCGCCGGCGGAGCGGCGTGGTTCGGCTACCACTGGTGGACGGTGGGACGCTTCACGGTGTCGACCGACGACGCCTATGTGGAGGCCTACAACACGACGATTGCCGCGAAAGTGCCGGGCTACGTCGCCAGCGTGTTGGTGACCGACAACACCCACGTCCATGCGGGCGACGTGATCGCGACCATCGACGATGGCGACTACAAACTCGCGATCGACTCCGCGCGTGAGAAGGTCGCGACCCAGCAGTCGACGATCGCGCGAATCGGTCAGCAAATCGAGGCGCAGCTTGCCGGCGTGTCGCAGGCGCAGGCGCAAGTGGCCTCGGCGCAGGCTGCGGCGACGCGCTGGGACCTCGAGCTGAAGCGTCAGAACTTCCTGGCGACCAAGGACTACGCCAGCCACCAGACACTGGAGCAGACGCAGGCCAGCCGCGATCAGGCCGTCGCCGGCGTTCAGAGCGCGCAGGCCGCGCTTGAGTCGGCGAAGGCCAACGTCGCCGTGCTCAAGGGCCAGCAGCGCGAGGCGACCGATACACTGGCCGAACTGAAAACCGCGCTCGCCAAGGCCGAGCGTGACCTGTCGTTCACCGTCATCCACGCCCCGATCGATGGCGTGATCGGCAACCGTGCCATTCAGGTCGGCGACTATTTGCAGCCCGGACAGCGGCTCGCGAGCCTGGTGCCACTCGACCGCGTCTATGTCGACGCCAATTTCAAGGAGACGCAGCTCGCAGAACTGCGTCCCGGACAGACGGTGTCGATCGCGGTCGACGCACTGCCGCAGCACGACATCACGGGCTCGATCGAGAGCCTGTCGCCGGCCTCTGGCGCGGTGTTCTCGCTGCTGCCGCCCGACAACGCGACCGGCAACTTCACCAAGATCGTGCAGCGCCTGCCGGTGCGCATCCAGGTGCCAGAAGCCGTCGCCGCCAAGGGCCTGCTGCGACCCGGCATGTCGGTCGTGGTGAGCGTGAACACCAAGAAGAAAGCTGTGGCCGCTACCGCGTCGCCGCAGCATGAAGCCGCCCGCTAAGCCGCAACGCGGAGCTTAAGCCATGGCCGCAGCCACACTCACTGCCCCAGTCCAATCGCTGCCCGTGCCGGCCGATGCCGATCGCATCGATCCGGCACGGCTCGTTGCCTTCCTCGCCATGTGCTTCGGCATGTTCATGGCGTTCCTCGACATCCAGGTGGTGTCGGCGTCGCTCGCCGAGATTCAGGCCGGCCTCGCGGCGTCGAGCGACGAAATCACCTGGGTGCAGACCTCCTATCTGATGGCCGAAGTGGTCGCCATCCCGCTGTCCGGCTTTCTGTCGCGCGCGCTCGGCACGCGCATCATGTTCGCCACCGCGGCCGCCGGCTTCACCTTCGCCAGCCTGATGTGCGGCTTCACCTCGTCGATGAACGAGATGATCGTGTGGCGCGCCATCCAGGGCTTCATCGGCGGCGGCATGGTGCCGACGGTGTTCGCCTCGGCCTACATCATCTTCCCGCGCTCGCGCATGGCGATCATCACGCCGCTCATTGGCCTCGTCGCGACGCTGGCGCCGACCATCGGCCCGACGGTCGGCGGCTATCTTACCGACGCACTGTCGTGGCACTGGCTGTTCTTTATCAACGTCGTGCCCGGTATCATCGTGACGATCGCCGCGCTGACGCTGATCGATTTCGACAAGCCGGATTTCAAGCTGTTCGAGACTTTCGACTGGATCGGCCTGACATTCATGGCGCTGTTCCTCGGTGCGCTCGAATACGTGCTCGAGGACGGCCCGCGCTATGACTGGTTCGACGATTCCACCATCGCACTGATGGGGGTGATATCGGCGGCTTCGGCGGTGATCTTTCTTGTCCGTGTGCTCACCGCACGCCATCCGATCGTCGACCTGCATGCCTTCCTCGACCGCAACTTCGCGGTCGGCAGCATCTTTTCCTTTGTCCTCGGCATCGGTCTCTACGGACTGACCTATCTCTACCCGGTCTATCTCGGCGAGATCCGCGGCTATGACGCGCTGATGATCGGCAAGGTCATGTTCGTCTCCGGCGCCTCGATGTTCCTGACCGCGCCGGTGGTCGGGCGTATGGCGGCCAAATTCGATCCGCGCATCATGCTCGCGGCCGGCTTCCTGATCTTTGCGCTGAGCAACTGGCAGCTCACTGGCATCACGACGGATTGGGATTTTGCGCAAGTGTTCATGCCGCAGGTGCTGCGCGGCATCGGCCTGATGTTCGCCATCGTGCCGATCACCAATCTGGCGCTCGGCACGCTGCCACCCGAGCGACTGAAGAACGCGTCGGGCCTGTACAATCTGACGCGCAATCTCGGTGGCGCGGTCGGCCTCGCCGGGCTCAACACCGTGCTCGACAATCGCATGGACCTGCACTTCGCCCGGCTGCATGAGGCGATCACCTGGTCGCGGCAGTCGGTGATGGAATCCCTGCAGGGAATGGCGTCACGAATGCCCGGCTCGGATGCGCAAACCATGGCGCTCAAGCAGCTCTTCATGCTGGTGCATCAGCAGGGCGTGGTCATGGCCTTTGCCGACGTGTTCCTGCTGCTCGCATTGCTGTTCGCCGTGTTTGCTCCGCTCGCCGCCATGATGCGCCGGCCAGCGCCGGACGCGGCGGGCTCAACGGGCGGTCATTAAGGCGGCGGTCAGCGACATTATCGCCTGTTTCGGCGCGGCGAACCGTGATAACGTAGCGTTAGAGCTGCCGGCGGAACGTGCCGACGTTCCGCAGAACCAAAGGCAGCGAACGTGCCCCTCGGCGGGTAGCATACACATCCAAACTGTCGTTCTGAAGCGGCGCCGAACTCACGGCGCCAAGCGCGCGTGTGGTGCTGCTTGCGCCGCCGCGACAATGATCGATATCAGGGGGAGACGTGTAATGCTCATCGATGCCGCATTGTGGCTTATTCTGATCGGACTGCTCATCGTCGTACCGGCCGGTTGCTACATGACGCGGTCGGCACACAAGAGTGCCCCGCCGGCCGCGCACTGAACAAAGAGTTTCTGAGCACGCGGTGACTCTGTCGTTGCGCTTGCGGCGGTAATAGCAGCGCTTCGCTTTTGCGTGCCTCAACTCTTGCCGGCGATCCCGTAGCCGCCTGCGGTCGGCGTCTGAATAATAATCGCCTCGCCAGCATCTACGACAGTGGCATCTGCGCCTTTGAGGCGCTCCATCCGGCCGTCGCGGCGCCGCACCCAGTTTTCGCCGATCTGGCCGTCCTCACCGCCTGCAAGACCGAACGGCCGGATGCGGCGATGCCCGGACAGCACCGTGTATTCCATCTTCTGCAAGAAACGGATGGTGCGAACGACGCCGTCGCCGGCGTTCCATTCGCCGCGGCCGCCGGAGCCTTTGCGAATGTGAAAATCCTCCAGCACGACCGGATAGCGGAATTCCAGAATCTCCGGGTCGGTCAGCCGCGTGTTGGTCATGTGGGTGTGCACGGCATCGGTGCCGGGGAATCCGGGCCCGGCCGGCGAGCCCGAGCAGATCGTCTCGTAATATTGATACGTGTCGTTGCCGAAATTGACGTTGTTCATGGTGCCCTGCGCCGCCGCCATGGCGCCAAGCGCGCCGAACAGCGTGTCGGTGACCATCTGTGACACCTCGACGTTGCCGGCCACCACCGCCGCCGGATAGCGCGGCGCCAGCATCGAATTTTCCGGAATCACGATGTGGATCGGCCGCAGGCAACCGGCGTTCATCGGGATGTCGTCGTCGACCATGACGCGAAACACGTACAGCACCGCGGCCCGCGTCACCGGCTCGGGCGCGTTGAAATTGGTGCCCTGCTGCGGCGAGGTGCCGGTGAAATCGACCGTCGCTTCGCGCTTTTTCCGGTCGACGGTGATTCGCACCGCGACCACGTTGCCCTGATCGGCCTCGTAACTGAACGCACTGTCGTGCAGCCTGCCGATCAAACGCCGCACGCTCTCGGCCGCATTGTCCTGAACGTGGTGCATGTAGGCATGGACGACGTTGAGCCCGAATTCGGTGACCATTTTGCGCATCTCGTGCGCGCCTTTTTCGTTGGCGGCGATCTGCGCTTTCAGATCGTTGACGTTCTGCACCGGGTTGCGCGCCGGATATTTGGCGTTGGTGAGCAGGTCATAAAGCGCGGCCTCGCGGAATTTGCCGCGATCGACCAGCTTGAAATTGTCGATATAGATGCCTTCCTCGTCGATCGTGGTGGCGATGGGCGACATTGAGCCCGGCGCGATGCCGCCGATATCGGCGTGATGGCCGCGCGAGGCGACCCAGAACAGGATTTTGCGTCGCGCGCGATCGAACACCGGCGTGCAGACCGTCAGATCTGGAATGTGGGTGCCACCGTTATAGGGCGCGTTGATCAGGTACGCGTCGCCCGGTTTGATCCGGCCCTTGTTTTCGCGAATGATGGTTTCAACCGCGCGATCCATCGAGCCGAGATGCACCGGCATGTGCGGCGCGTTGGCGACCAGCGAGCCGGTCGGATCGAACACCGCGCAGGAAAAATCGAGGCGCTCCTTGATGTTCACCGAGTAGGCGGTGTTCTGCAGCGCCACGCCCATCTGTTCGGCAATCGACATGAACAGATTGTTGAAGACTTCGAGCATCACGGGATCGGCCTTGGTGCCGATCGCCCGCGCGCGCCTGAGCTTCTGCACGCGGCGGAGCACGAGATGATCTTTCGCGGTCAACTCGGCCTGCCAGCCGTGCTCGACGACGACCGTCTGATGCGGCTCGATGACGATGGCCGGCCCCTTCACCTTGTGGCCGGGCAAGAGCGTCTCGCGCGTGTAGACGCCGGCGGAATGCCACTTGCCGCCCGAAAAGAAGCGCGTGCGCCGCGCCGGCCGTGGTAGCTTCGCGCGGGTGGTTTTGCGGACTTTTTCCTTGAAGGCGGCGCCGCCACCCACGGCCTCCACCGACACCGCCTCGATCACCAGTTCCTTGCTGCGATCAATGAAACCGAACTGCGCCTTGTGGGCCCGCTCGAACGCGGCTTTCATCGTCGCAAGCGGCGCCAATTTGAGGGCTCCGCGCAGCGGCGGGCGGAAGGCGCCTGCCTCGACGATCAGCGGTGTGTCGGTGCCGGCGTAGCGGATATGCGCGCGCACGTGCAGCGTGATTTTGCTCAGGGCGACGCCCTGACTTTCCACTTCAGCGATTGTGTCCTTGGCGAGCTTCCCCGCCATGCCCTGCAAATTCGCCCGCGCCTTTTCGCCGAATGGCTCCTCGATCGCCTGCTGCCGCACGCTGCGGATATCGGCCAGACCCATGCCGTAAGCGGAGAGCAAGGACGACAGCGGATGGATCAACACGCTGGTCATACCGAGCGCATCGGCCACCAGGCACGCGTGCTGGCCACCGGCGCCGCCGAAGCAATTGAGCGCGTAGCGCGTGACATCGTAGCCGCGCTGCACCGAAATCTTTTTGATCGCGTTCGCCATGTTCTCGACCGCGATCCTGATAAAGCCGTCGGCGACCTGCTCGGCGCTGCGCTTGTCGCCGATATCCTTCGCCATCGCGGCGAAGGCGGCGCGTACCGCATCGGCGTCGAGCGGCTGGTTCTGGGCGGGGCCGAAAATCTTCGGAAAGAAATCCGGAATGAGCTTGCCGACCATCACGTTGGCGTCGGTCACCGCCAGCGGGCCGCCGCGGCGATAGCATTTCGGCCCCGGATTGGCGCCCGCCGAATCCGGCCCGACGCGAAAGCGCGCGCCGTCGAAATGCAGGATCGAGCCGCCACCCGCCGCCACAGTGTGGATCAGCATCATCGGCGCGCGCATGCGCACGCCGGCCACTTCGGTCTCGAACGCGCGCTCGTATTCGCCGGCGTAGTGCGACACGTCGGTTGAGGTGCCACCCATGTCGAAGCCGATCAGCCGGGAAAAGCCGGCGGCGCGGCCGGTCTCGGCCATGCCGACGACTCCGGCGGCCGGCCCGGACAGGATCGCGTCCTTGCCGCGAAATAACTCTGCCGCCGTCAGCCCGCCGGACGACATCATGAACATCAGGCGGGTCGCTTCACCGCCCGTAGGGGCGGCCCTCGTGGCCGCCCGCCGCGCTGCATGGGTGCCCACGAGGGGCGCCCCTACCGATGGATGATGACGCAAATCCTCCGCGACTTGATTCACGTAGCGGCGCAAAATCGGCGACAGATACGAATCGACCACCGTCGTATCGCCGCGGCCGACGAGCTTGATCAGCGGCGAGACTTCGTGGCTGGCGGATACCTGCGCAAAGCCGAGTTCGCGCGCCAGCGCCGCCACACGCTGCTCGTGGTCGCTGTAGCGATAGGCGTGCATCAGCACGACGGCAACGGCCGCGATGCCGTCGGCCTTGGCGCGCATAAGCTCGGCCCGCACGGCATCGAGGTCGAGCGGGCGCTCGACCGTGCCGTCGGCGCGCACGCGCTCGTCGACCTCGACGACCCGCTCGTACAGCATGTCCGGCTTGATGATGTGCTTGGCGAAAATCTTCGGCCGCGCCTGGTAGCCGATCCGCAACGCATCGCGGAAGCCCTTGGTGATGAGCAGGAGCGTGCGGTCGCCCTTGCGTTCCAACAGTGCGTTGGTGGCGACCGTGGTGCCCATTTTCACGGCACCGATCCGCTCGCTCTGGATCGCTGCGCCGGGCGCTAAGCCGAGGAGCCGGCGAATGCCCTCGACCGCGGCATCGCGATAGGCCTCGGGATTTTCAGACAGCAGCTTGTGCGTGTGCAGCGTACCGTCCGGCTTCCGCCCGATCACGTCCGTGAAGGTGCCGCCGCGATCGATCCAGAATTCCCAACTCGCGGCCGATGTACTGCCAGACATGCCGGCCATGCGCTCGATCCCGACCCTGTTTTGTGCCAACTTGTTTTATGTCAGATTGGGCCGGACCGGGCCCCGCGTTTTCCAGCAAAACGACTAATTCAGGAAGCCGACATGCACAAGATCGCGATCGCCAAGGCTCAGACCGACCGTTTGCAGATGCGCCTCGGCAAACTGCACCCATTCGACGTCATCGACCCGCGCAAGGCCGCGCTGGTCGTGGTCGACATGCAGAATTATTTCGTCAAGCAGGGTCACCAGAGCGAGGTCCCGGCGGCGCGCGAGATCGTGCCGACCATCAATCGGCTCGCGGCCGAACTGCGCCGCCGCGGCGGCCACGTCGTCTGGGTGCGCAACGGCACCAACGATACCCGCGAGAGCTGGTCGAATTATCACAACTATCTGCAAAGCCGCGACCGCGCCGAGCGCCGCCTCAAGTCCATGGACATCGGCGAGGACGGCTACGAGTTCTGGCACCTCAACGATATGCGTCCCGAGGACGCCCAGATCACCAAGAAACGCTACAGCGCCTTCATCCAGGGTTCGTCCGACATCGAGCGGCATCTGCGCGAACGCGGCATCGACACGCTGCTGATCGCCGGCACCGCCACCAATGTGTGCTGCGAGAGCACGGCGCGCGACGCCATGATGCTCAACTTCAAGGTCGTGATGGTGGCCGACTGTCTCGCCACCCACACCGACGAGGAGCACAACGCGACCCTGTCGAATTTCTACGGCCAGTTCGGCGACGTGCAGACCACCGACGAGGTGTTCGAATTGCTCGCCAAGGGCGACCAGAAGAAGGCGGCGGCTTAGCCGGCGTCACCCTACATCTGGCCGTTTGTATTCCAAATTCGGCCCGCCCTTCTGCGATTTCAGATAATTCTCGACGTGCTGGGTCGGGTCCATGGCCCGGCGCAGGCGCGCACCGACCAGCTGGTCGAGCTGGATCGCCTGCGACACCGAGAGGTCGCGGCCCATCTGCACGGTGATCTTGGCATGTTCGAGCGGCGCCAGATGCCGCGCCGAGATTTCGCGCGCGATGCCGGTCACGGTCGCTTCCAGCTCCGCCGCCGGCAGCGCCTGCGAGATCACGCCCCAGCGGTCGGCTTCAGCGCCGGAAATGTTGCGGCCGACGAGCTGCATCAGCGCAACCTTCTTGATCGGGATGCCGCCGTGCACGAGCGTCGAGGTGACAAGCTGGCCGAAACTGCCGCGCAGGATTTCCGGCATGCCGAGTTGCGCATCCTCGGCGGCGAACACCAGATCGTGGCAGTTCATGATGCCGAGCGCGCCGCCGAGGCAGTAGCCGTGGACCTGGGCGATGACGACGCGCGGAAAGGCGCGCAGAGCCTCCGCCATCTGCACCGTCGGCGTCGGCCGGTCCCAGTCGCGCGGCTCCTCGCTGACCTTGCGCAGGAAATGCAGGTCGAGGCCAGAGGAAAAGCAGACGCCCGCGCCCTTGGTGATCACCACTTTGGTGTCGCGATCGGCGCGCACCATCTCGAGCGCCTCGAACCAGGCCTCGACCAGCGGCTCATTGAGGCAGTTGCGCTTGTCGGGCCGGTTCAGGACGACGCGCGCGACGCCCGCGTCTTCCAGGTGCTCCAGAATAAGCTCGGGCCATTGCTTCAGCGTGCGCCATTTCTCGGCCATGGCTGGTCTCCTTATTGTTGATTGGGTTTGTCGCCGGCGCGCGGCACGACCAAGCGCATCGAGCGCCAACCCGCCGCGCGGCAGCACGACAAACGGATTGACGTCGATCGACTGCACGGTATCGGCCAGATCCTCGGCGATGCGGCCAAGTGCCACCAGCGCGTCGACCACGGCTTCAGTGTCAAGCACTGCCGAACCCGCGATAACCACGCAGCAGCCGCGCCACGTGGGTACGGGCCAGCATGGCGCGCGCCTTATCGCGATTGATCGGCGGCGCCGCGAACGCCACGTCCTTGGTCAGCTCCAGCAGCACGCCGCCGCTGCCCGCCATCACGATCAGGCCCATTTCGGGGTCGCGGTTCAGCCCGAGCACCAGCTCAAGTCCGCCGCCGATATGTTGGCCGACCAGCATGGTTTCGACCTTTTCGCCGCCGGCACGCAGCACATTGGCGCCGATGCGCTCGTAGGCCGCGCGCACCGCCGCGTCGTCGGCAAGACGCAGCGCCACCGCGCCGGCGTCGGACTTGTGCAGCAGCTTTCTCCGACACGGCCTTGAGCACGACCGGATAGCCGATCTCCTTCGCCGCCTTGACGGCGTCATCGGCCGAGTGAACCGCGGTCTCCTTCGGGGTGGCGATGCCGTAAGCACGCAGCAGGTCCTTCGACTGCACCTCGTCGAGCACCGCCGCGCCGGACGCGGCGCGGGCGCGGACCTTGCCGACCGCCGCCTGTTCAGCAGCTGACGGCGCGCGCTTGGTTTCCGGCGCCGCCGCGAGGCGTTCCAGTTCATCGCGCCGCACCGCGGCCTCGATGGCGCGCAAGCCCTTGTTGGCTTCCTGCAGGAACGACAGATGCGGCGACTTCGCGCTCAGCGCACGGCTGTAATCGGTCTGGCCGTGCGAGGTCAGCGTGATGCAGGCGATCGGCTTCGGCACGCCCTTCGTCAGCATCTCCTCGATCATTGCGAAATGAATCTGGGCGCGGTCCGAACCGCCGGCCTCAAGCGGCAGCTTTTCCTGGAACAGGACGATGTCGACGTTGGGGTCGCCTTCAAGGGCCTCGATCGTGGCCTTGAAATTGTCGTGGCTCGACAGCACGGCAAAACCGCCGTCGATCGGATTGCTGACCATCGAGCCGACGCCCAGAATGGTGTTGAGTTTCGCGGTGGTTTCGGCGGCCAGCGGCTGGAACGACAAACCGTTGCGCTCGGCGGCCTCGAGCAAGACGCCGCGAAACGCGCCCGAATGCGTCACCGCGCCGAGCCGGCGGCCCTTCGGCACCTCAGTGTGAATGAGAAACTCGGTGAATTCGACGGCGTCATCGAGCGTGTTGGCGCGAATGATGCCGAGATCGGCCGCGACGGCGTCGAAAGCCTCCATCGTGCCCGCGAGCGACCCGGTATGCGCCATCGCGGCGGCGCGGCCCTCTTCGGACGCACCGAGCTTGACTGCGACAATCGATTTGCCGGCCTTGCGCGCCATGCGGCACGCCGCCTTGAATTTTTCCAGATCCCAGATCGCCTCGATATAGACCAGGATAACCTTCAACTCCGGCTGATCGGCGAAGAATGCCACATAGTCGGGAATGCCTAGGCCGGCTTCATTGCCGCTGGTGATGAGATATTCGGCATTGATGCCGCGCTCTTCGAGCGCGACGTTCAAATAAAGCAACATGCCGCCACTCTGGCCGACCAACGCCACGGGGCCCGGCCCCAAGGGGAGCTGACGATCCTCCGTCAGGGTGACGAGACGGCTCTTGGCGCAGATGTTGCCCATGCAGTTGGGACCGGACACGGCAAGTCCGGTCTCGGCGATCACCGCCTCCAGCTCACGGCCGAGCGCTTCGGCCTTGGTGTCATAAGCCTCGCCAAAACCCGACGAGAACACCGTAGCGCTGCGTGCGCCGGCGGCGGCGCCGCTGCGTAGCAGTTCCGGCACCGAAGGCGCCGGCACGACAACGACGAGATGGTCGGGCGGCTCCGGCAGGGAGGCAAAATCCGGATAACACGGCGTGTCGAAAATCTCCTTGCGCTTCGGATGGATCAGATAGACCGGGCCGGGAAATTCGTAGCGTTTGAGATTGCGCCAAGCGCGCGTCGCCCAGCTTCCCGGCCGGTCGCTGACGCCGATCACCACCGCGTTGCGCGGCTCGGTCAGTGCTGCGACTTTCTTCTTTGATGCTTCGAGATCCACGCGTATTCCCTCCTTCACGCCCGTACGGCCGATGTAATGGTACGCCGGCCGACCAGATAAAATGCCGCCGCGATCACCGTCATGATCGCGGTCCAGACCAGGCCGAACGCCGCGAGTTCGGTGCCCTGGCCGTTGGCCCACAGATCGAACATCGCCGCCGACACCGGCTGCGCCGACGGCGAAGCGAGAATCACCGCGAGCGACAGATCGCGCGCCGCGATGAGAAAAATAAACAGCCAGCCGGCCAGCAACGCGGGCGTCGCCAGCGGCAAGATGATCCGCCGCAGCACGGTGCGGAGCGGCGAGCCCGAGACCGACGCGGCCTCTTCGAGCTCGGGATGAATTTGCAGCACGCCGGCCGCCGAATAGCGCATGCCATAGGGCAGATAGCGGATGGTGAAGGCGATGACGAAAGCCCACAGCGTGCCGTAGATCGCAACCGGAACGCTGAGATAGATCTGGATCATGGCGACGCCGAGCACGATGCCGGGAAAGATCAGCGGCGCGGTGGCGAGCTGATCGAGCAGCCAGCCGCCCGGCCGCCGCCGCACGGCGAGCCAGCCGCACAGGATCGTGATCGCCATGATGCAGGTCGCCGCCCCCGCGCTCATCAAAAGCGTCTGCCACACCAGATCGACATAGACGGTCGAATGCAGCACGGTGCGAAAATTATCGAGCGTCAGAAGCTTCAGCCCGCGCGCGCTGAAGCTCTGGGTGAACGGCATCAGCGCCAGCCAGAGCAGACCGATCGCCGGCGCGGCGAGAATCAGGAAAAAGTTCAACAGGATGACGCCGCCGCCGAGATAGCGTGCGCGGCCGAGATCGAACAGCCGCGAGCGAAAGCCGCGCCCGGTCAGGCTGTGATAGCGTGACGCCTGTCGCGAGATGCGCGAATACAGCCAGATCAGAACACCGGCCAGCACCAGAAGCACCAGCGAAAAGGCGCTTGAATAGCCGAGATCCGGCGGCACGCTCTGCGTCATGTCGAGATAGATGTCGGTGGTCAGCACCTTGACCTTGCCGGGCAGCCCGACCAGCGCCGGCACCTCGAAGGCTTCGATCGAGCGCACGATCATCAGCAGCGCAACCGCCGCGAAGGCCGGCAGCGCGAGCCGCATCGAAATGCGCGTCACCGTCTGGAATATGCCGGCGCCGCACATGCGCGCGGCCTCCTCATACTCGGCGTTGGCCTGCTGAAACACCGAGGACAACAGCAGAAAGGCGAGCGGCGACCACAGGAAGCCCTCGACCAGAATCATGCCGGGCATCGAATAGACGTTAAAGCGCGGCAGTCCGACATAGACGATGAATTCATTCAGCGGCCCGACCCGGCCGAGCAAAAACAGCCAGGCGATGACGTAGAGCACGAACGGCGTACCGAGCGAGATGATCGCCGACAGATAGGCGAACGCCTTGAGCGGCGCGTTGGTGCGCTCGACCAGCCAGGCGACGAGGCCGCCGAAGCAAAGCGCAATCGCGGTGGCGCCGAGGCTGAAGGTCAGCGAATTGACGAGACTGCCGAAGAATTGCCGGTCGGCAAGGAGCCTCCGGTAATAGGCGAAAGTGAAATCGCCGAGACCGCCTTTCACGGTCGTGGTGTGCAGGCTGCCCTGGAGCAGAAACCACAGCGGCGGAACCACGAGCAGCAGCAGGATTGCAGCCAAGACCGCGACGAGCATGCGCGTCGGGTCGTGTGCGGCGCGGGCCGAGGCAACGCTACTGATACGCGCCTGCTGCATCAATACGAGCCTATCTTGCCTCGTCGGGCATGACGGCGCGATGGTATGGAGCGCGGCCAATCCGCATTACTGAAACAAATCCTTCTTGATCTTGATCCAGCGGTCGATGTTGGCGCTCATCGTCGCCGGCGAGATGAAATTGGCCTTGAAGCCGCCGGCCTCGGGCTTCAGTCCGGCGACCTTAGCGGGCACCGACGGCATCGCCGGCAGATAGCCGACAGACGCGAAGGTCTTCTGGCCCTCTTCCGACAGCAGGAAATCGATCAATAGCTTGCCCGCATTGGGGTGCGGCGCATTTACCACGAGCCCGATGGAATGAAACGGCGCCGAGATCGGTTCGGTCTTGAGCCACGCCACCGGCGCGCCCTTTTGCGCGCTGATCTCCGCGTGGTGATTGAAGATGCTGAGCGCGATCGGGTACTGGCCCAGAATCACCTGATCGAGGATGGCGCGATCGGTGGCATCGACATTGATGATGTCCTGCTTCGCCAAGGCGCGCAGGAACACCATGCCCTTGTCCTCGCCCATCGTCTGCAGGATCGAGCCGACATAGACCGCGCATCCAGACCACGGGTCGTTGCTCCAGGCGATCTTGCCCTTCCATTTCGGATTGAGCAGGTCTTGTGGAGTTTTGATCTCGTCCTTGCCGACCAGCTGGGTGTTGACGCCGAGCAGTCAGAAAATAGACCACGAGCGCATTCCAGCGCCCATCCGGATCGCGCATCTCGGGCGGATATTTGCCGGCGTCCGACGGGGTGAACGGCGCGACCAGCCCGGCCTTGAGTAGCGGCGGCGCCGTGGCGATGCCGTCGAACACGTCGCCCACGACCTTGCCGGCGCGCGCCTCGTCGATCACCTTGATGGCGTTCGGACCGGAGTTGCCGCGGGCATATTTGACGGTAACGCCCGGATACTTCTTCTCGAACGCCTCGACCAGCGGACGCACGGCCTGATTGACGATCAGCGACGTATACCAGACGGCTGTGCCTTCCTTCTTGGCCGCCTCGTAGAGCGCAGTGTCCGCCGCATGCGCATGCGCAGACACGAGCAACACGGCAACGACCAGTGCAATGGATCGGATCCTCGTCATTGCGGATACCAGTTCGGCTTGCGCTTTTCTCTGAAGCTCGCGATGCCTTCCTGGGCTTCGGGCGAATGGTGGATGTCGGCGTTCGAGCGTTTGATCACGAGCGGCATAATGGCGTTGCGCATCTCGTTCTTGAAATCGCGCTGGGCGCCGGGCGCGCCGTGCAGCAACGCGTCGACAATCGTCGCGACCCGCTCGTCGAGTTTGTCGGCCTCCACCACTTCATGCACCAGCCCGAGGCGGAGCGCGTCGGCTGCCGAAAACCGCTCGCCGGTCAGGCCGTAGCGGATGAAGCTGCGCTCACCCAGAGCGCGGGCCAGAAACGGCGCGACACCGAGCGGCGCCATGCCGGCCCGGACCTCCGGGACGGAGAAGAATGCCGCCTCGGTAGCGATCGCAATATCGCAACAGGCGACGACCGCGGCGCCGCCGCCGACCGCCGCGCCATGCACCGCCGCAATCGTCGGCTTCGGCAGCCGGTCGAGCGCCGTGAGCACATCGGCCAGCGAGGCATGCGAGGACGACTCATCGCTCTTGCCGTTGCCGCGCGCCGAGAGATCGGCACCGGCGCAAAAATGCTTGCCCAGACCGCGCAGCACCACGATGCGCGTGTCGTCATCGCTGCCGCGGACGAAGCACTCCCGCGCCAGCTCGTCCAGCATCAGCTGATCGAACGCATTGGAGCGTTCCGGCCGATTGAGAAAAATCGTCGCCACGCCACGCGGCGATAATTCGACTTTGAGCGTTTCCGCCATAACGACCGTTGACCTCCCTGTGCCGCAACCGCACCCGCGTCCCTAGCGGAACAGATCCTGCGTCACCTTCTGCCACTTCGGCAAATTGCGATAGATCTGTTCAGGCTGCAGAAAATCTGCCTTGAACCCGCCTTCGCTCGGGCGCAGCCCGGCAACAACGGGCGGAACGCTCGGCAAGGCCGGCAGATAATCGCTCTGCTGGAAAACCTTTTGCCCTTCAGGCGAGAGCAGAAAATCGAGCAGAAGCTGCGCCGCATGCGGATGCGGCGCCTGTTTGGTAAGCCCGAGCGCATCGAGCATCACAGGCGTCGGTTCGAGCTTGAGCCAGTCGACAGGCGCGCCCTTGCGCGCGCTGATCATGACGTGGTGGTTGAACGCCATCAGATTCATCGCGTACTCGCCGGCGATCACCTGATCGAGCACCGCGCGCGACGACGCCTCGACGTTGACGACGTGCTGGGCGGCAAGCGCCTTGAGATACGCCATGCCTTTGTCTTCGCCCATCGTGGTGAGGATATTGCCGACGAACCCATAGGCGCCGGCCATGGAACTGCCGTTCCACGCCATCTTGCCTTTCAGGTTCGGATCGAGCAGGTCCGCAAACGTCTTCGGCGCCTCGCTCTTCGGCAGCAGCGTGGTGTTGATGCCGGGAGTGAACACATACATGATCACGGCGGTCCAATAGCCGTCCTTGGCTCTTAGTTGCGCCGGATATTCCGCCTCGTTGGGTACGCTGTACGGCGACAACAGACCGGCTTCCTCCAGCGGCAGCATATTGACGATGCCGTCGAAGATGTCGGCCTGAACGCGCCCGGCCCGGCCCTCGGCGAGAATTTTCTCCGCCGTCGGAACATCGTCGGCGCGGGTATATTGCAGCGTCACGCCGGGATATCTTTTCTCGAACGCTGTTTTGAGCGGGCGGATGATCTGATTGACGATCAGCGTCGTGTACCAGACGACCTGCCCCTCCTTCTTCGCCGCTTCGATCAGCGCCGCATCCTGCGCCCGCGCGGATAGCGCCGTCGATGAAAGCATCGTCATTGCGAGGAGCAAAGCGACGAAGCAATCCAGTCGGGCACGCAGGAACTGGATTGCTTCGCTTCGCTCGCAATGACGGGTGGCGAAGGCAAGCATCCTCATGCCGGCGCCTTCATGTCCTCGGGCGTCGGAATGTATTTCTCCATTTTGGCGGGCGCGCCGTTCTTGCGCATGTCTTCGAGCCAGATACGATGGATGCGCGGATCCTGATCCTCGTATTCGATCTGGTCGCCGCCCTCCTTGAGGCTCTTCGACACCGCCGGCTTGTCGTCGCCACCGGCGCCAAGGAGCGAGATGCGGTTGGCCAGCGTGGTCGGATAGCGCAGGCCGCCAACCGCGGTGGCGAGATAACGCGCCGGCTGCGACCCGGTATTGAAATGCTGATGGAATTGCCGGTCGGACGGCACCAGCACCATGCCGTGCTTCCAGTCGATGCGGCGGAAATCCTTGTCGCCCTCGAACCACATCAGCGAATAGCCGAGCCCGATCACGCACATGACGTGGAAGCTCGGCCCATGGCGGTGGCCCTTTTTGTAGGTGCCGACCGGCATTTCCGAGATGTGCGCGTGCATGGTGCCGTCGGCGAGGACGAACATGATGTTGGTGCCGCCGGCGCCGCGATCGCCCCAGCTTTTCAGTTCGATCGCGGTGAGATCGGGGACGAAATTCGTCTCCCACATGTGGTTGCCCTGGCGCACGGTGATCAGATCGCCCTCGCCGGAGAAATACGCCGCCTTGCCGGCGCGCTCGGAAAAATCGAAGTCGCTGCCGAACACGAAAGCTTCGTTGTGGAAAACATTCATCACCATCGGCAGATTTGTGGTGCTGACCAGCAGCGCCCGTTCGGTGCCGCTGGCGTTGAAATGCCGGTGCTTGGCGTTGAGCGGAATGGCGAACAGGCTCTTTTCGCCCCACTCGAAGCTGCGCCGGCTGCCGTCAGGGAATTCGAGCTGCGTCGAGCCGTGGCCTTCCAGCACGTAGACGACGTCTTCGTAGAGATGGCGCTGCGGTGTGGTCGATTTGCCGGGTCCGATCTCGAACAAGAACATGTTGGCAAAATCGCCGCGCCCCTTCAGGTGCACCGCCGCGCCGTTGACGCCGTAGCGCGGCCACGGCGCGGTCGGCACGTCGAACAGGTAGATGCCATAATCCTCGATGACCGGGATGCCCTCGGCGTTGAGCCAATCGAGATACGGGTCGATGCCGAAACGGCCGCCCTCCTTCCCTGCCGAGGTGACCGGCGCGGGAACGGTGGGTTGCGGGACTTCGCGGATGTTCATGTGTTTTCCTCCGAGGGCGACTTTGCTGGATGTTATAGCGGACACGATGTCATCCGTCATTCCGGGGCGCGCCACAGGCGCGAGCCCGGAATCCATAACCACTGCGTCAGAGGCATGACCTCATCGATATTCTGCATGACCGGGGGCCATGGATTCTGGGTTCGGCCCTTCGCTCGGCCCCGGAATGACCTCACGCAAACAGCAACGACTTGATCACCACCGGCACGACGCCGGGCGGCGCGATCAATTCGCCGACGTCGACATAGTCGAGCGCCTGCAACTCCATGCCGTCGATCGACACGATCTTGCCGGGCCAATGCAGTTCGCGATGCAGAATCCGGCCGAAAGTCTTGCCGACGTCGCCCTCGATCGCCAGCAGGAGCAGCGCGATGCGCTCCTTGAAGGGCGCCAGCGCGCTCAGAATGCCTTCGCCGGCCGCCTTCAGCCTGCCGTGCTCCGGATCGCCATGCCACGAAAACGCAATCGCGACGCGCGGATTCCGATCGAGATCGAGCTCGGCGACTCCAGCACGGATCGCCGCGCCAAGCCGCGCCGGATCGATGTCGACGCCGGACTCAACATCCACGTGCACGACCGGAACGTTATGCACCGGCAGGACGTAAGGATCGGGCAGATAGATGGTCTTGCCGCTGACCTGGACGGTGAACTGCGAGGCGCCGATCACGGTGGCGCGAATGCGCTGGCCCGGATCGACCAGCGGCAAGCTGCCGCGCCGGCTCAGTTCGCGCGCAAGCTCGCTGGCGAGCAGTTTGGCGAGATCGCCGAACTCCTGCGGCTCATGGCCGAATAGATATTCGGCGACGCCGCCGGAGAACGTGATCGCGGTGGGCTTCGGGCCGCGCGGCAGCCGCTCGGTGAGCAGGAGCGACTGCCCGAGCGAATTGAGCGGCCCGTCGAGAGTGCAATCGGCCGCAACGGCGGCCAGCCGCCGCGCGACCTGTTGCCGGACAGCCGGATCGGCCAGCGTCTGCGGCGAGAGCGCAATGCCGAGATCGGCGCCGACAAGCTCGGCCGAATGATCGATGCGGGTCCAGGCGCCGCTGTCGTCGGTCGCGCACAGCCGGCCGCCGACCGCGAAGGCCGACAGCCCGACGATCGTGCCGCGGTCGATCAGTGCGAGCTTGGTGGTGCCGCCACCGATATCGGCGTGCAGGATGCAGGCGTCGCGCGCCTTGGACAGCGCCACCGCGCCGGAGCCATGCGCCGCCAGCCTGCATTCCAGCAAATGTCCTGCGGTGGCGCAGACGAACTTGCCGGCCTCGCCGGCGAAAAGTTCGTCGATGGCGCGCGCATTCTTGCGCTTGATCGCCTCGCCGGTGAGGATCACCGCGCCGCTGTCGATATCGCTCTGCGTGATGCCGGCATCGCGGTAGCAGCGGCCGATGAATTCGCCGAGCGCGTGCGCATCGATGGTGCCATCCGGCAGAAACGGCGTCAGCAGGATCGGCGAACGCCACACGATCTCGCGACCGATAACGACGAAACGGCTCGATAGCCCCTGCGACTGCCGCTGCAGGGCGACCTTGGCGAACAAAAGATGCGAGGTCGAGCTGCCGATGTCGATGCCGACTGTTTTGAACTCGACGTTTTCCTGGCTCCAGATCGCGCGCGCCAGTTCGGCGCGCTCGTCATCCGTCATCGCGTGTTCGTGGAGGAAATCGGTCTCGTGCATCCTGATCCCGGGCCGGTGTGGGTGCCGCACAATGCAGCGCGGCGGGCAGTTCTTCAATCGGCCAAGCCCTGCAGATTCGTCATTCCGGATCGCCGCCAACGACCCGCGCGAAGTCGCGCGGCCCGATGACAAGCTCCGCGGCGAGTCCGGAATCCATAGCCACAGGTCTTGCAGAACGCGCCCCGGAGTATTGAACTGCGGGCCTTGCGATTATGGATTCCGGGCTCCGCGCTTCGCACTGCCCCGTAACATTGTTTATATTGATAAATTCTCATAGTTCCACACAAAGTTACACACTTTACTTTACTTTGGCGCATCCTGGCTCGGCATGGCCCAACCGTCGTGGTACGGCATGACCCGATCTTAGCGCCTTGACACGCCTGACACCCACTGCCAGTAGCACGCCGCCGGCAAACACGGAGATACCTGAAAGCTACGCTGTTGCGTCGACCGGCCGCCCCGCACCGCGCTCCCCCTCTGGCGTTCGTGCGGACCATGTGAGCATCGCGATCACTGGCCGTCGTCACGCTATGAGCCGGACAGTGGACAACCTCTGTCGCGAGGATTGCCATGTCGAAACAGAACCACTGTGGCTGTCACTACCCGAAGCCCTCCGCCTATCTCGCCGTCAGCAAGAGCACTCTACCGCGCTTCATTCGATCAAAGGAGATCGCCGTACGGAAGGCCGGCCCCTCAGGAGTTCGAATTGAACGCGCCAGCTTTCAGCAATTTCCGTGCGAGGCGGCGCCCTCTGCCATTCGGCGAAAAATCCGACTTTGAAACAGAATCGGCCATTCTGTTTCAGCCGAGGCGGCCATGCGCGAGCAGCCTTATGACGGCCTAAGTCTTTTCGGCCACTCAGGTAATCGGAAATATCTCAACGCCGCCGAGCGGCGGCGTTTCATTGAGGTGGCGTGGCGCGCGCCGGCAAAAGTGCGCCTGTTCTGCCTGACGCTCGGGTGGAGCGGCGCACGCATCTCGGAAGTTCTCGCCCTCACGCCAGCTTCCATCGACATCGAAAGTGGCGTTGCAAGCATCCTCACCCTCAAACGTCGCAAGCGTGGCGTTGTCCGGCAAGTGCCGCTGCCACCAAAAGTGCTCCATGAGCTTGATCGTGTGTTCGAGCTACGGATCGCCCAGCGTGATCCTCGGTTTGCGACTATGCGAATTTGGCGTTGGAGCCGCACGACGGCTTGGCGATACGTCAAGGCAGTCATGGCGGCGGCCGGCATCAATGGCACACCCGCCATGCCAAAAGGATTGCGCCATGGTTTTGCTGTGAGTGCCTTTCAATCCAATGTCCCGCCGCATCTCATACAGCGGTGGCTCGGCCACGCCTCGTTACGGACGACCGCAATCTATGCCGACGTGGTCGGACCCGATGAACGCGCGTTTGCCGCGCGGATGTGGTCCAGCTTTAGCGTCCTCACAGCCGGTCGATCCAAATGCCGATCTCTTTGAGGATTTGATCGAACGTCGGCTTGTCGCCGTAATAAAGCGCGGAGCTTTCGGCAAACGCCTTAGCGTAGGCTTTTCGTGTCTCGGGATCGGCCAGGATGAATGCCTGATTCTGGGCGATGTTGGGATTGTCGCCGCCCCGGAAGCGCTTTGTCTTATGCGCCTGATAGTCAGCCGTGCCGATGAATGCTTGCACTTCGGGGCGCCGGAGCAGGCTGTAGATATCGTAGTAGTGTCGCATGAAGTTGATCGGAAACTCCTGCGACGCCCTTTGCTGTCGAAATTTTGTCGAAACGGTCTGGAGTTTTTCGACGAATGTATAGCCGGGGTCATAACAAGCGACCGCCTCTGCCCGGTTGTCGATGATCGGCACCTTGTCGGCCGCGTAATCGTAGAGCCACGAGCTGATGTCCTTCTTGCTGTTCGGGAATACTTCGTCGAAGCCGAGTTCCAGCAGGACTCCCGGCTTGAGGCCGTCCAGGGCCTTCGTGTGGGTTTTATAGAAAAGCCGGATGCCGGCGCTCATCAGCGTCTTGTTATCGAAAGCGCTGTCACGCTCAACCTTGTCAATGCCGTTGATGCGGATGGTTTTCGCCAGCCAGTCGTAAAAATCCTTCCGACTTTTCACATGCGCCGGCTTGTCGTGATTGCGCCCGGTTTTCACGTCCCGGTCTTTGGGAGGCTCGATGCGGATATCGATATCTTCCGAAAACCGGTTGATGATCTGAAAGCCTTTCGAAAGGGACGTGCCGCCCTTCAACTCGAATGTCAGTCCCAATTGCTGCAAGCCGTGGAGCCCGTGCATGATCCAATAGTCCTTTTCGACCAGCGCCGGATCGATGCCTTTTTGTTCCGCAACGATGCGGATCAGCTCCGGAAATTGCGAATGGTTGTGGAGAAAATCAGCGGACATGAGGCGCCATGTCCGCTGTCAGGGCCTCGGAGAAAAACTTCTTCGTCCGTACATTGCCATAGTCGCGCGCGGCCCGTTGCAGCCGTTGCACGTCATAGGACGCGGCGCGTTGCTTCACGCGGTCAAGAACCTCGTTCTTGCTTTCGGCGAGTCGGTCCACATTATTTACAAGATCGACCAGCAGGAATTCCTTGTTTAGCGCCTTGGGAAAGGTTGGCTTGACCCGGAAATCGAAAGCCCGCCCGCCGAGCGTGAACAGCCCGTGTCGCTTGTGATTGTAAACGACGGTCTTGTCGTAAAGCTGGGTCGTGCCGACGCCAAGGCTGTTGTAGGCATTGGGGGAGGCCAGAAGAAACCGATGATCCTTTAAGAACGTGCCGACCAGCTTGTCATCCTCCGCCGGAGCTTTCCCGAATACGGTTTCTTTCGGATAGGCGTAAAGACCGCCCGCCAGCTTGGTCAGCGTTCCATCCGCCAGCAATTGCTTGAGGTGGCGATCAACGGCGTTCGACCAGCGCGCCAAATCCTCGCGCCGATAAACCTGTCCCGGCCGCAGATGCTTCTTGAGCGCCTGTAGTTTTGTCATGTCTCGAAGTATAGGGAAGAGTGGGGTGTTTTGCAATATTTTTCATTGAAAAATCATGCAAAATCATCTGAGTAAACGACCGAATCAACAAAGGCAAACCAGCCCAAGGGCACTTTAGTTTGAACAGTCGTCTCCGCAACATATTGAAATATTGCCAGAATTTCGAATGTTCTTGACTGTCAGATAACACAACGATATTGTTGTGTTTATGGTTCCGCCTCTCGATCCTCAGACCGGGTACCTGCCGCCCGGCGTCCATCAGACCCCGTGGCCGGATATACCCGCTGTTTTCGGAAAGAACAGCCATCGGGCTGGGCTCACCGATGGCTTGCTTCGCGCCCTCATCAACCTTGCCGGCGCCGGCTGCCGGATTGTTCTCCTCGACGGCAGTTTCGTCTCAGTTAAGCCGCTGCCGCAGGACTACGACGCCGCTTGGGAACCCCACGGCGTCGATCCCTTCAGGCTCGATCCCGTGCTTCTCGATTTCAACAACAGCCGCGCGGCCATGAAGGCCAAGTACGGTGGCGAATTTTTTCCGGCATCGTCGCTTGCGGGCGCTGGCGTCGTTTACCGCGAGTTTTTTCAGAAGGATCGAAATGGCATTCCGAAAGGCGTCCTGCAAATCGATCTCTGGAGTTTGCCATGATCAGCAATGAGCGGCAGTACCGCATCACGAAAACCGAAGCCGAACGGTTCAAGCGAACGCTAGCGGAGCTTGAGGCGAAGGGCGACGCACGCGAAGGCATTCATCCGCGGTTGGCCCAAGCCGAGCGTGACGCGCTGCAAAGTCAGCTCGACGATCTCTCGCGCGAAATGACCGAATATGAGGCTCTGAAATCGGGAAGCATCAAGGTCATCCCGGTAGAATCCTTCGAGGAGTTGGCCGATGGTCTAATCAAGGCGCGCATCGCAGCCGGCCTCAGTCAAAAAGCTCTAGCGGACAGACTCGATCTCAAGGAGCAGCAAATCCAGCGTTATGAATCCGAGCGCTATGCGTCCGCAAGCCTCGAACGGCTTCAGGAAGTCGCGCGCGCGATCGGTGTTCATATCCGGAAGGAAATTCTCCTTCCGCTCATTCCCACCGATTTGGATTCGCTGGCCACTAAGTTGCGACAGGTCGGTCTGGAAAAAGACTTCCTGCTTTCTCGCCTCCTGCCTTCTGCCGACGCCGCCAAGGCGGACGGCAGCGTGTCGGAAGTGGATGAGAAAACACTGGTTACAAAGACAGCCTCAATTTTGTCTCGCATCTTTGGTTGGACCGCGGAGACTTTTTTCAGTCCTGCGCCGCTTAGTCCGCCCCGCTTTGCGTCTGCAACTGCGCGCTTCAAGGTCCCTGCTGGACGGGTGCATCGATCCACCAGCCTTTATGCAGCTTATGCGAATTATTTGGCGGTGGTCGTACTGAAAGGGTCCGAAACGTTGCCGGGCAAGCCGGTTCCGTTGGACGTGAAGGCGTTCCGGCAGGAAATCGTCAGCACGTATGGCGAGCTTACGCTGCAATCTGTTTTGCGCTTTGCGTGGGATCTCGGAATTCCGGTGCTTCCCTTGAAGGATCGGGGAACGTTTCACGGCGCCTGTTGGCGCTATGACGGGCGCAACGTTATCGTTCTCAAGCAGAACTCTCGGCATGTGGCGCGCTGGCTCTATGACCTTATCCACGAGCTTTTTCACGCCGCTCAAAATCCCGGCGCGCCTACGCTTGAAGTCATTGAAGCGGACGAGACCTCGGCGGAACGCCGCGAATCTCCCGAAGAGATTGCCGCCGGCCAGTTTGCAGGAGAGGTGGTCCTCGACGGCCGTGCGGAGGAGTTGGCGCAGGAATGCGTTAACGCCGCGCACAATTCCGTCGAGCGTTTGAAGGGTATCGTTCCTGCTGTTGCCGAACGGCGTGGCGTTGATGTCGGCGCCCTCGCTAACTATATGGCATCTCGGTTGTCCTGGCAGGGCATCAATTGGTGGGGCGCTGCCGCAAACCTTCAGAAAGATGGTCGCGATCCGTGGGAAACAGCCCGCGATGTCTTTTTGGAGCGATTTCCGTTTGCCATTGAGAGTGAGATAGATCGTCAGTTGCTTGAACGCGCTTTTCAGTGAGGATCGTCATGGGAGAATTTCAGAAGCCGCCACCGCTCAAAATTAGCTGTACCTCGGCGGATTGCAGCAATAATCTGCATTGCTTTAAGGTTCACCGAAAAATGGCGGCCGAAGATCACGGCAAATGCCGGCAATGTGGCGCCGACCTCGTGGATTGGTCGCGGGTCCATCGCCGCAACATCGGCGATGCCGAACATACCTTCGCGGCGCTCAAGCACGAACTGATCCGGCATCATTTCTTTCACAAGGCGATCGACGAGGGAGCTGTGGCGCATGCGCGCCGCAAGGGCAGGATTAATCTTCACCTCTCGGTCCGTTCTCGGCTCGAAAAGTGCCTCGCGCCAGCCGAGCCGCCGCGCGATGGCCGCCAGACCCCGCTCCAGGGCAATGCCATTTTTTACGCGCAGCATGCGACGGCGTGCTGCTGCCGCAAGTGCCTCGAATACTGGCACAACATCCCGCAGGGCCGAAACTCACCGAAAAGGAACTCGGATACTGCGTCGCCCTTATCGAACTCTATCTCAAGGAGCGGCTCCCAAAGCTGAAAGACGAGCCTGAAAAGGTGCCGCTGCGGCGCAAAGCGCAGCCGGAAGGCGAGGGCGCGCGGCCATGACCGCCCCTATAAAACCTATCGACACCGCCAAAATGTCGGAGCATTTGCGCGGGCGGGCAATCGATATTTCCGCGCGCAAGGTGCTGATATCGCGCCCTATGGCGCTGAGCTTTCGATGCCGCAGCTTGGCGATGACCCGGTAGCTCATCGGCGCCGCCGCGATCGCTCCGATCGGCGAGATCCCGTGTCGGTCGAAACCCGAATATCGCGAAACGGAATCGGCGTTGCCGGCGACATCACCATCGGCACCATCGGCGGTCAGCAGCCGCTGCACCAACCAGGCGGCGGGTGCGGGTCAGTCTGCCGGTCGAGATGCGCCGCGCTCGAGCCTTCGGCGCCGCCTCGCGAAGGGATAAAGAACACCATCGCGCCAGCCGGAAATGTCGGAAAGAGAGCACGGTGTAGAGCCCTATGGCGCTGAGCTTTCGATGCCGCAGCTTGGCGATGACCCGGTAGCTCATCGGCGCCGCCGCGATCGCTCCGATCGGCGAGATCCCGTGTCGGTCGAAACCCGAATATCGCGAAAACGGAATCGGCGTTGCCGGCGACATCACCATCGGCACCATCGGCGGTCAGCAGCCGCTGCACCAACCAGGCGGCGGGTGCGGGTCAGTCTGCCGGTCGAGATGCGCCGCGCTCGAGCCTTCGGCGCCGCCTCGCGAAGGGATAAAGAACACCATCGCGCCAGCCGGAAATGTCGGAAAGAGAGCACGGTGTAGAGTTTCTCTACGCCGCGGTCGATCGAGCCGGGTGGCTTTGGGTCGACCCCTACCTCACCACGCAGCAGGTCAGACCCGTCGCCGATCTGATAATCGCGAAATAGAAATCCGCCGCCGCCGAATCCGTCACTGCCCTCGCGCGCGCGTGAGGCCCACCAATTGAGTTAACCGGGGACCACCTACCCGCCGTAACGACGCATCCAGTGGCATGGGCGAGCCTCAATGGCCGCGAGGCCGACCATGAGGGCAAAGAGATCGGCATATCCGATGAGGGTAACCGAGGTTGGGGAATATATCGCGGGCTGCTCTACATCAGTCTGCCTGGGTGCCTGACAAATTCTCTGTTCGCCCAGCACAAACCTGCCGAATTCGGGGGGAGGGGGTCTTCTTGATCGCCCTCGGCAATTGTTCGGCGCATCAATTTCCTCTTCATTGTTTCGAGCTGCGCCTCCGCGCGAGCGCGTAATCGATAGAATTGCATCGCTGAAATTGCTGTCCTGGGCTGTAATTTGGTGAATTTCACGGAGTGCGCCTCCAGTTCCGAAGCACTATGATCGATTGGGGATCGCATCAAGAGGATGGCTTTTGCGGTCTCCCACGAAAGATTGGCGGCTCTGGCCAATACCAGAAGATGATCGACCTGATCGTGAACAATTGCGCGCTCGATGTGCCCGATAGGCAGTTCACAGATCAACGACATCGCGATTGTTACCTCGTCGAATTTTCCATCTCGCGCGAGTTCTAGCAAGCATTCTTCGGTCAGCTTGCCCGAACGGTGCAAAGACTCGACGTATTGGCGGGCCGTCGCATAGCCTGAAGAGGCTTCACGCATCTTCGTCTGGAGTTGGCCTTTGGCCTGCGCAACCATGTAACGGTAGAGTTGACCTTCTGGCGATCCGCGCCCTCAAGCTGCTTCTGCACGTTCTC
>CAVYPQ010000004.1:0-149496 GCA_963770425.1 uncultured Alphaproteobacteria bacterium | reverse complement strand
CGCGAGTCAAACTAAAAGAACTCATCTCGCTCATCCGAGGGCGCTTTCCGGATGCGATCCGAAAGGTGGAGCGGGAGCGGTGCCCGGGCGCGGTTTCGCAAACTGCGTCTGGGCGGTTCGGAAACTCGCCCGGCCTGCCACGACGCAGGTCTGCCAGGAGCTGGCTGCCCGGGTAGCGCATGTCGTCGCTACCATGAAGCGCGGGACCGGACTGAGCCAGGCCTAAGAACTTGGTGAGAACCGCGGTGGAGCGCCGAAAGGCGAGCGCGTCCGCCAAAAGCGGCGCGCGCCGCGACCCCGCCCGGCGGCAACGCTGCGATAGCGCGGAGCGGTCTCTAACTACGCGTCTTTCGGCGCTCGCCCCCTTTTTGGGAGGCCGTTCGTTGGTTCGTGCACATCGCTGGCCTGAGCTCGGGTGCGAAGAAACGCGCGGCGCGAGAAGACGCGCGCGTGCCGTAGGGGCGCGCCCTTGTGGCCGCCCGGCCTTCGTGGGCGGGCACGGGCCCGCCCCTACGGTTAAAAAAAAGCGCGAGAACGATGAGTTGTTCTGTTCAGCTCGCCCTAAACAGCCGCGTTTCCCGGGCGCGGCGCAGCATGGAGCGAAGCGAAATGGTGCGCTGCAGACCCGGGATCGTTACGAGCGCGGCGTTTGGGAAGGTCCCGGATCAGCGGTGCACCGCTGCGCGCTGCACCGCATCCGGGAAACAGGTCCGCTTTGGCGTCCCCCGCTGTCGCGGGGCAGGAGACGGCGAGAAAGGCGACACAGAATGGCCCCGAACGTGGCCGAAATGCTGCTGCGATTGGCGTGCAAACCTGGGCCGCCTGCTTTAGGCTTGCGGCCGAAGCGCGCGGGAGATCATGAGACTCAAGTCATGGAGGCTGGAGCGCGATGATTTCAGGTCGATCGTCATTGCGAGCGAAGCGAAGCAATCCAGGGCGGCTTGTGCTGGCCGCGCGGCCGTTCTGGATTGCTTCGTCGCTATCGCTCCTCGCAATGACCGCGATGGCGGCGAATCGACCTAACCTCATCCCGATCTAGTCACAGCACGCTTGGAGATGCCGTGCAGACGACGCTGCTCGGACTGGCCATCGCACTGATCCTGGCGCTCGTCACCGCGATCGTGGCGCCGCTGGTGGTCGACTGGAATCATTATCGCGATCCGTTCGAGGCCGAGGCGAGCCGGCTTACCGGCATGAGCGTGCGCATCAACGGCTCGATCGACGCGCGGCTGGTCCCCACCCCGGTGATCACGCTGCACGATGTGGTGGCCGGAGCGCCGCGTCCGGCCGATGCGCCGGAAGCGGAGCCGCTGTTGCGCGCCGGCGAGATCAAGCTCGAACTCGGGCTCGGCGCGCTGCTGCGCGGCAAGATCGAGGCGACCGACGCGCGCGTGATCGAGCCCGAGGTGCATGTCGGGCTGGATCGGTCCGGGGCGCTCACGGTGCCGGCCTTGGCGTCATCGTCGCAGCCCGGCGCGATGTCGATCGGGCGTGTCAGCGTCGAGAATGGGCGCATCGTGCTGACCGACGCGGTATCGCGGGCGCGGCTGGTGCTGCAAAAACTGTGGTTCGACGGCGAGATGACGTCGTTCGCCGGTCCGTTCAACGGCCGCGGCGCCACCGTCGTCGGCGATCAGCTCTACGGCTATCGCATCTCCGGCAGCCCGACGCGCGGCGGCACGCAGATCAGGCTCGGCGTCGATCCGTCCGACATGCCGCTGACGGCGCAGTTCGACGGCACGCTGAAATTCGCGCAGCGGCGTGCCGAGTTTCGACGGCGCGGTCGCGGCGTCGCGGCCGGTCGGCGCGACGCTCGCCAACGGCAAGCGCGTGCTCAGCGTGCCGTGGCGCGCCGCGGGCGCGCTCAAGCTCACGCCGTCGGCGGCGCAGCTTTCGGCCGTGACGTTTCGCTACGGGCCGGAAGAGCGCGCGCTGAACTTTTCCGCCAGCGCCGATGTGACGCTCGGCGCCACGCCGCATCTGTTCGGCAAGGTGTCGGCGATGGGGCTCGATGTCGATCGCGCCTTGGCCGCGCCAGACGTGACGGACCGGCCGCCGCTCGTCGTCATCCGCAGTTTCCTGCCGGCGTTTCTGGCCGGCGCCAAATTGCCGATGCCGGCCAAGATCGCGCTCAGCGTGGATTCGCTCACGGTCGGCGGCACCACGCTCGAACTCGCTGTCCGGCAATCTCGATTTCGATCAGGGCGCCTGGACGCTGGACAACTTTGCGTTCCATGCGCCGGGTCTGACGCAGGTGAGCCTGAACGGCCGGCTCAGCGGGGCAGGCGAGGGCTTCGCCTTCACCGGCCCGGCGAAGCTCGCCTCGTCCGATTTCGAGACGCTGCTCGCGTGGCTCGATGGCCGCAACGACGCCCGCGTGTCGAAAGAAGTGAAGACCTTCACGGCGGAGGGCGATGTCACGCTCGCCAGCGATCGCATCGCGGTCGAGCAACTGACGGCGGCGCTCGGCGAGGAGACCGTCGCGGGGCGGCTCGCCTATCAATGGTCGCGCAGCGATCGGCCGGCGCGGATCGATGCCGACCTGCGCGCCGCGTCGCTCGATCTCGACGCGCTGTCGGGTTTCGCCGCGTCGGCGCTGGGCGGCGGCCGGTTCGGGCTGCCGCAGGAGGCGGCGCTGAAGCTCGACATCGGCCGCGCGACATATGGGGGCGTGCGCGCGCAGGCCATCAACGCCGCGATCACGCTCGACGCCGGGAAACTGGAGATCGATCGCCTCGCGGTCGGCGATCTGGCCGGCGCCAAACTCGCGCTCAGCGGCCAGATCGACGCGCTGGCGTCGCGGCCGCGCGGCGCGCTCACGCTCGATCTCGACGCCGCGTCGCTCGACGGCCTGAGCGGCATCGCCGCTAAGTTCGCGCCGCAGGCCGCGGCGGCTTTGCAGCATGCGGCCGGGCAACTGGCGCCGGCGAAAGTTCACGCCGTGCTCGACGTCGGCAGCGCCGCATCGGCCGGCAGCATCGCCGACCTGCATCTGAGCGGCAGCCTCGCCGCCATGCGGATCGCGCTCGACGGCAAGGCGAGCGGGCAGACGGATCATCCGGGAGCCGCCGCGGTGCAGATCGACAGCCACGTCGACGCCGACAACGGCGCCGCGCTGATCGCGCTGCTCGGTCTCGATCGCGTGCTGGCGGTGGACCAGTTGCCGGGGCGGCTGACGCTGGCGGCGAAGGGTCCGCTCGACGGCAACATTCACGTCGACGGCAAGGCCGAGGCGAGCGGCCTGGATTCGGCCGTCACCGGAACGCTGCGGCTGGCGGGCCATCCGGCATCGTGGGGCGAGTTCCAGGTGCAGGCGACGGCGGCCGATCTGCGGCCGCTGCAAAGGTTGCTGACCGGCCAACCCGGAGCGGCAGCGCCCGTCACCGCGCGCGCCGCGGTGGCGATCGGCGGCGGCAAGTTTGCCGTCACCGATATCGTGGCGCATGCCGGTCAGAGTTCGCTGGGCGGGCACGTCGCGCTCGACTTCGCCAAAAATCCGATCGCGATCGACGGCGCCATCACGGCCGACATGGTCGACGCGCCGGCCGCGACCGCGCTGCTGCTCGGCTTGCCGGCGAATGGATCGGGCGCGACTGGGTCGAGCTTGTCTTGGTCAGATGCGGCGCTCGGCGGTGGCGCGTTCGCGCCGGTGGCGGGTTCGGTCAGTTTCAAGATCGCGCAGGCCGCGCTGACGCCGTCGCTCAAGGCGCAGGATGTGGCGGGCGTCGCCAGGTTCACGCCGTCCGCGATCACGCTCGACGATATCGATGCGCGCCTCGCCGGCGGACATGTCAACGGATCGCTGGCATTTGCGCGCAACGCCGACGGTCTGACGCTGCATTCCAGGCTCGGTCTCACCGATGTGGCGGCCTCAGCGATTGCAAGTCCGGGTCTGCAAGTCACGGGCGGCGACCTGACAATGGCACTGACAAGCGACGGCGCCGGCGCGACGCCGGCGGATCTGATCGGCTCGCTGCACGGCGGCGGCAGCGTGACGCTCAAAGGCGTGCAGTTTGCCGGTCTCGATCCGGCGGCGTTCGAGGCGGCGCGGCAGGCCGTGGGGCCGGACGGCGCGATCGATCCGGGCAAGGTGCAGTCCGCCGTCAGCGCCGCGCTGGCGCGCGGCCATCTGACGGTGCCGCAGGGCGAGGCGGCCATCACCATCGCGTCCGGCGTGGTGACGCTCAAGCGCGTCGCGCTCGAGGTCGAAGGCGGCGCGGCGCTTTCGCTCGCCGCCGCCGTCGATCTGAACGGCGCGACCGGCAACGCGGAGATGTCGCTGTCGGAAGCGCCGCCGCCGGCCGCGCTGATCGACATGCGGCCCGAGCTTTCGGTCAGCATCACCGGGCCGCTGGCGACGCCGTTGCGCACCCTCGACCTCTCGGCGCTCAACAGCTGGCTCAGCCTGAGCGCCGCCGAATTGCAGACACGACGGATCGAGATGATCGAGGCCAACCGCCAGCGCGGACCGCAGACTCTGTCGCCGCCCGTGGTCGCCCCGGGCCTGCACACGCTGTCGCCCGGGACGGTGCTGGAATCCGAAATGCCGGCGAAGCTGCGGGCGATGCCGACGCCGGGCGCGCGCGGGCTCGAGCGCCTGCGTCTTGCTCCGGCCGCGCCCGCGACGCCGGCTACGCCTGGGCCCAGCGCGCCAGGCTCGGGGGACGCCGGCGGCGATGCCATGCGCGCATTGTTGGCGCCGTTCGTGCCGCAGCCGAAGCCTGCGCCGAAGCCGCGCGCCCACAAACCCGCCGCCGCGGTTGGCGCCGCGGAGACGCCGCCGCAGTCGGCGCCGCCGTCACCGGGGGCGCCGCGTGCCGATTAAATCTCGAATCCGAAAGAGCTAGTCGTGACGCAGGGCGGACGGCGTCGCAGATGGCGCCAGCACCATCATCGGATGCGTCTGAGCGGCAGTGCCATTCTCGGCGCCGCGGCCGACTGCGTTCGGCCTGGAAATGGTCGAGCACGAACAGCCGAATGGCGGACGACAGGTTGCCGCGCCGCCGCGTCGAATCGATCGCCGCCACCAGATCCGACAGCGTGGTGTCGCGCGACGCCGCGATATCCTTGAGGCCTTTCCAGAATGCGTCCTCAAGGCTGACGCTCGTCTTGTGTCCAGCGATCACGATCGAGCGTTTCACGACTGGAGAATTCATGGCGCGTCCTTCCTTTCGATCCGATGTTGCTCGACGACCTTCTGGGTCTGCTCGCGTTGCGCCCGCGCCAGCGCTTTTGCGGCTTTCGGCTGGCCGTGCACAGCGCGGTTTTGCGCTGCTTCCTGCTCGGCCTGATGCCGCTTGGCCTGTTTGCGCGCGGTGCGCAGATTGACGACGGGACCCATGTCGAATTCCAGTGTCCAATTCCAGTGTCGAATTTCCAGTAACAAACTCACTCTGCTGCGAGGTAACCCGGTCCAAACGATGCAAAAAATGTGACCGTACCGCTTATTCCGGGCAACACACGCTTATTTGAACCACGCACGCGAACGTGCGTCTGTTCATCAAACTATTCCTCGATGAGGTAAGGGGAAACTCCGTAATACCACGTATAGATCGTGGTTCGCTCTGAGAACTCCCGGATGTCGGGTTCGATTGAGGCTGCCATGACGTTACGTCAAGTTGCCCATTGTTGAAGACGAATCGGCGGTCAATTCGCGCCGGTAACGCACTACAACCTGCCGGTGCCGCATTTTGACCTGCTCATTTCAGCAACCGGCGTCTTGTGCGATCGGGCTCAAGTTCCACCCGCTGACGCTGCGGCAGCAGTCAGGTCACGCCTCGGCGCCAGTTGTGCACAGCAAATTTGCGCCGCTAGGCGGCGCCGCCGACGGGGCCCGCTTCCAGTGATGCCGCAAGATGCCGGGTGCAATTGATCAGACCAACCCGATGCGGCGCCTCTTCATGCAGGACCGTCACGCCCGTATTGTCAAAACGCTCCGGAACGACCGTGCCGGCCGCCAGTTGCGCATGCCGCTCCACCAGCGCGCGGCAAACCAGGCCGTGGGTGATCACCACCAGCGTGCCCCCCACACCCCGGCGCCGGCTCACCACAAAAGCAAACGCCTCGGCGACGCGCGCGTGGAATGCCGGCCAGTCTTCACCATTGGGCGGCGCAAAATTCGGCCCGAACGGATCTTCGGCCAATGCTGCGTAAGCGGTGCCGCGCAGATCGCCGAAATTGCGCTCCTGCAATAGCGGGTTTTCCTCGACCGTAATGCCGGAGCGCGCGGCGAGCGGCGCCGCCGTCATTTGGGCGCGCAGCAAGTCGCTGCACAGAATATGAACCAGGCCGCCGGCGGCCAAGCGCTCCGCCACCTGTTCCGCCTGGCGCATGCCGCGCCGGTTAAGCGGCACATCGGGGCGCTGCAGAATGCGCGCGGCGTTGCCATCAGTCTCGCCGTGGCGGACGATTATGATCGTCATGCCACAGTGTTAGCAGCGTTCGTTGGTGCGGGCGAGTTCAAAGCGGGGGCCGGCGCGGCGCTTGTCCCCGCATTTCCGCGACCCTGGAACGCGTATTTACTCGTCCGGATGCGGTCATGCGCCGCGGCTTGACCAGGCGGTCGAATTCGTCGGCAGACACGATAGCCGAGCTTGACCGCTTCCTCGCGCAACGTAGTGCCGTTCTTGTGCGCCGCCTTGGCGATCTGCGCGGCCTTGTCGTAGCCGATGCTGGGCGCGAGTGCCGTGACCAGCATCAGCGAGTTTTCCATCAACGACTGAATGCGCGGTTCGTTGGCGCGAATGCCGGCGACGCAGTGATCGGTGAACGAGTTTGCGGCGTCGGCAAGTATCCGGATCGATTGCAGCGTCGCGTTGGCGATCACCGGCTTGAACACGTTGAGTTCGAAATGGCCCTGGCTCGCGGCCGTCGTGATCGTGGTCTGGTTGCCGAATACCTGGCAGCACACCATGGTCATTGCTTCGCACTGGGTCGGATTGACCTTGCCGGGCATGATCGAAGAGCCGGGTTCGTTCTCAGGCAGGATAAGTTCGCCGAAACCGGAGCGCGGGCCTGAACCGAGGAATCGGATGTCGTTGGCGATCTTGAACAGGTCGGCGGCGAGCGAGTCGAGCGCGCCGTGGGCGAACACCAGCGCACCATGCGAAGCCAGCGCCTCGAATTTGTTGGGCGCGCTGACGAATGGCAGACCGGTGAGAGATGCGGCGTTCTTGGCGAACAGCTTGGCGAACGCACGCTTGGAATTCAGGCCGGTGCCGACCGCGGTGCCGCCTTGCGCCAGCGGATAAAGCTCCTTCAGGCCGAGTTTGACGCGCGCAATGCCCGAGGTGACCTGTGCGGCGTAGCCGGAAAATTCCTGGCCGAGCGTGAGCGGCGTGGCGTCCTGGGTATGGGTGCGGCCGATCTTGACGATCGCGGCGAACTCTTTGGTCTTGGTCCGGAGCGCGGCCTGCAAATGCGTCAGCGCCGGGATGAGCCGATGCACGATTTCCTGCGCCGCCGCGATGTGCATCGCGGTCGGGAAGGAGTCGTTCGACGACTGGCTCATGTTGACATGATCGTTGGGGTGGATCGGCTCTTTTGCGCCGCGCTTGCCGCTGAGGCTCTCATTGGCGCGGTTGGCGATCACCTCGTTGACATTCATGTTGGTCTGGGTGCCGGAGCCGGTCTGCCAGACCGAAAGCGGAAACTCGCCGTCGAGCTTGCCGTCGATGATCTCCTGTGCCGCCCGCACGATGGCTTTGGCGCGCCTTGCATCGAGGGAGCCCAGCTCCTGATTGGTCTCTGCGGCGGCGCGCTTGACCAGCGCCAGCGCGGCGATCAGCGGGCGCGGCATGCGCTCCTCGCCGATGCGGAAATTCTGCCGCGAACGCTCGGTCTGTGCGCCCCAATAGCGTTCCGCCGGCACCTCGATCGGGCCGAAGGAATCGGTTTCAGTGCGGGTCTTCACGATGCGCCCCGTCACCCTGCGTCTCGCGCGCAACGTGGAGACCCGAAGTTGCTCGGATTCCCGCTTTCGCTTTCGCGGGAACTGAGCGGGAAATAAGCATCGCACGATGCAGTCGCTATTTCTTCCGGAACCGATCGAGGCTGACGACTTCTGCACCCGATCCGGACGCCGGTTGCGGCTTGGTTTCGGGAGTCGGCAAAGGCTCAACCTTGCCGGCCCCGCCGGCAGCCTTCTGAGCCGGGACCGGCGGTTCCGGCGCCTCGGCGCTGGTATCGGTTTCGCCCTCCAGTTCGGTATCGGCCGGTGTGAACTGCAGGCCGAATTGCACGGCCGGATCGAAGAACGCGGTCACCGCCTCGAATGGTATGACCAGCTTTTCCGGAACGCCGCCGAACGACAGGCCGACTTCGAACGCGTCCTCGCGTACCGCCAGATCCCAGAACTGATGCTGGAGGATGATGGTCATGTTTTGCGGATATTGCGCGCGCATCCGGTCGGACAGCTTCACGCCTGGCGCCGCGGTCGCAAACGAAATCTTGAAATGATGCTCGCCGGGCAGGCCGTTTTTGGCGGCGTCGGTCAAAACGGTGCGCACCACGCCGCGCAAGGCGGCCTGGGCCAAAATGTCGTAGCGGATGTGGTCTTCAGCCATGGTGGATCAGGGACTAAGCATCAGAATAAGCGGTCGCAGCAATACCTATGGTGCAACTTATAGGCTGCCAGACTGATTCTGTCCTTCGATACCTGAGCGCCGATGCGGGGAAAGTGGAGGCTTCTGTTGCCAGGTGCCTCCGAACCCCGCCTAACGGAGCTTAACCCGCTAGGGCTTTAAGTCGGTCTTTCGAGCTGCTTACGCAGCCAGAGCAACCGGAGCATAGTTGTCGTTGGCAACTATGAAAGTGGCCCGATAACGCCGGAACCATGCCGGGCAAAAGCGCGCCTTTTACGCCCTCGTCGATCCTATTTCGACCCCGTAATGGTGGAGTCGCCGGGTACCGCCCCCGGGTCCGAAAGGTTTATTGCGACGGCCATTTATCACCATAGCCGGCTTGCGCCGGCAGACTGAATATAGGCGCAAAAGGTTCTCGAAAAAAGAGCTGGCCTCGCCGCCCGCAGCCTAGCGAACATTTCCTGCGCTCTGGCGTTGTCGCCTCGACGCAAAGGGCGACGCATGAAACCGCATCCCATTCGCCGCGCAATCGAGAGGCTCGGGCCATACGCATCCCTGTGCGTGCTGGCAGTACCTCTTATGATCGTCGAGCCGCTTAAGCTCGTGGCGCTGTTCGTCGCCGGCAGCGGGCATTGGATTACCGGTGCGGTGACTATCGCTTGTGCGTATGCGCTAAGCCTGCTGGTGGTGGAGCGGCTGTTTGTGATCGTCAAACCGAAGCTCCTGACGCTGCGATGGTTCGCGGCGATCTGGAAATGGTTCGTCGCGGCGCGGGGAGCTGTCCTGGGCCGGCTCGGTTTGCAGCGCCTGCGTGACCAATTGGGCAAGCAGCCGCTGCCGGCGTTCAAGTCAAAGGTCGCCCATCAAGCTTCGCATCGCTGAGCCCGTCAGGTTCGCCATTTCGCCGCGGCGCGGGTCGCGCTACGACTGCGTCATGAAACTCATCTGCGGAGGACAATCCGGGGTCGACCGCGCCGTGCTCGATGTCGCCGTCGCGCGCGGCATCACCTATGGGGGCTGGTGCCCCAAAGGCGGGTGGGCCGAGGATTTCCCGACCGCGCCGGGCCTGCTGGCCAAGTATCCGCATCTGCAGGAGACGCCGCTCGCCGATCCGGCGCAGCGCACGGAATGGAACGTGCGCGACGCCGACGCGTGTCTGATCGTGGTCGATGCCACCGGGATCGACGCGTCCGCCGGAACTGCGCTGGCCGGCGACCTTGCGCACCGTTACCGCAAGCCGCTTTATGTCGCGAAGCTCGGTGACGTCGACGTCAAGCACGCCCGGCTTTGGCTGCGGGTACAGCAGGCACGACGCGGCGATGAGCTGAAGCTTGCCATCGGCGGGCCGCGGGAAAGCGAAGCGGCCGGCATTTATGCGCGCGCGGCGGAGTTTATCCGCGCCCTCGTTGAGTAACCGCGTTTCCCGTGCATGACATAGCCTGTCTGCGCAACACCGTATGGCCGCCGGATGCGCATGGCGATAAATGGACGCCATGAGCGCATCGTCGATTCCCAGCGCTGCGGAACCCGCTTCGCCCCCCACGGACCCGCAACAAGTCCGGCCGACGCTCGCTGAATTATTTGTCGCCTTCGCGACAATTTCACTGTCCGGCTTCGGCGGCGTGCTGGCGTGGTCGCGCCGCCTGATGGTCGATGAGCGCAAGTGGCTCACCGCCGAGCAGTTCAATGAAACCTACGCGCTGTGTTCGTTTCTGCCGGGCGGCAACATCATCAATTTCTCGGTTGTGTTCGGCGCGCGCTTCGGAGGCGTGCGAGGCGCGCTCGCGGCGATGGCCGGATTGATGGGACCGCCGCTGCTGCTAGTCCTCATCATTGCGATTATTTATGCGCATTACGGCGATCTGCCGGCGCTGCGCCGCGCGCTCACCGGGGTCGCCGCGGCGGCCGCGGGCCTGATGATCGCGACCGTGGCCAAGATGGCGCGGCCTTTGTTTCGCAATCGGGCTGTGAAGGGACCGCTAATCGGGCTCGCCACGTTTGTGGCGATAGGCATTGTGCAGTGGCCGTTACCGCTGGTGCTGGCCGTCATCGTGCCGGTAAGCATCGCGGCCGCCATGGTGCGGCAGTGAATTCCGGCGGCGGCTACGGCACTCTGCTCACGCTGGCCGGCTTCTTCGGCGTGCTGTCGCTGTTTGCAATCGGCGGCGGCAATTCGGCCATCCCGGAAATGCACCGGTTTGCCGTCGACGTGCAGCACTGGCTCAGCGACCGGCAATTCGCCGACAGCTTCGCGCTGGCGCAACTGACGCCGGGGCCGAACCTGATCATCGTGGCCTTGATCGGCTATCACGTCGCCGGCGTGCTCGGGGCGCTGGTCGCCACGCTGGCGATGTGCGGACCGCCCGCCGTGTTTGCCTTCTTCGTTGGCGGCGCCTCCGAAAGGTTCAAGGGCAAGACCTGGCATACGGTGCTGAGCCGTGCGCTGGTACCGGTGACAATCGGACTTCTCGCCGCGAGCGCGGCTGTGATTGTTTCGTCGGTCGGTTATAACTTGATGTCGCTTGCCATCATGATCGGGACGGGGCTGACGGCCTATTTTGCGCGCGTGCATCCGTTATGGCTTTTCGCCGCCGCGGCCGTGATCGGAATGAGCGGACTGCTTTGATACGCAAGGCGATCGCGGGAGCGAACACCGATGGACAGCAACGATCGTTTGAACGCGATGGCGCAATGGATGTGGGACGCACGCGTTCGCCGCCAGCCCTACGCCAACCTGCCGGACGATCTGCGGCCCGGCTCGATCGCCGAGGCCTACGCGGCGCAGGAGGCCTATTACCGCTTGGCCGAGCCGGTCTACGGCGCGGTGGCTGGCGCGAAGATCGCCACCACCACCAAGGTGATGCAGCGGCTGATGGGCATCGATCATCCGTGCGGCGGTGCGATTTTCGCGCGTACGATCCATCGATCCCCCGCGAAGCTCGCCGCCGCGGAGTTCATCAACCTGCGCATTGAAAGCGAGATCGCGCTCCTGCTTGGCCAGGATCTGCCCGCCGCGCGCGCACCGTGGACCCGCGAGACAATCGCGCCCGCCGTCGCGGGCGCGATGCCGGCCTTCGAATTGATCGAGGACCGCCATGCCGATTATTCCAAGACCGAGGCCGCCTCGCTGATCGTCGAAAATTGCTGGAACGGCGGCGTGGTGATTGGGGCGCCCCAACCTGTCCCGGTCGCGGCGCTGGTCGGCGTCATGGGACGGCTGACGATGGACGGCAAGCAGGTCGGCGAGGGCGCGGCCGAGGACCCCGGCGCGACGCTCGCCTGGCTTGCCAATCACCTCGCCGAGCGCGGGCGCGATCTCAAGGCCGGCATGGTGGTCATTACCGGCAGCGTTATCGCCACAATGTCGATTGTGGGCGGCCAGCGTGCCGTGTTCGCGGTGGACGGCTTGGGCGAGGTCGCAATGGATGTGATCTGAGCGGGGCGGAGAATTGCTATCCACTGTCATGTTGCGCACATTTCTTCCGGCGCACATTTGGCATTAAAATCACTGCGACTCGCCCGAGAACGGAAGACCGATGCGCCAATATCTCGACCTGATGGAACGTGTGCTCGAAGAGGGCACAGAGAAGGGCGACCGTACCGGAACCGGCACGCGGTCGATCTTCGGCCATCAGATGCGGTTCGATCTCGGGCGCGGCTTTCCGTTGGTCACCACCAAGAAGCTGCACATCAAATCGATCATTTACGAACTGCTGTGGTTCCTCCGCGGCGACACCAACGTCAAATATCTCAACGATCACGGCGTCTCGATCTGGAACGAATGGGCCGACACGAAGGGCGATCTCGGCCCAATTTACGGTCGCCAGTGGCGCTCGTGGCCGACGCCTGACGGGCGCAGCATTGATCAGATCAAGCAGGCGCTCGACACCATCCGGCGCAATCCGGACTCGCGCCGCATTGTCGTCACGGCCTGGAATCCGGCCGAACTGCCCCAGATGGCGCTGGCGCCGTGCCACTGCCTGTTCCAGTTCTATGTCGCCGACGGCAAATTGTCGTGCCAGCTCTACCAGCGCTCGGCCGATGTGTTTCTGGGCGTGCCGTTCAACATCGCCTCCTATGCGCTGCTGACCATGGCGGTGGCCCATGTCAGCGGGCTCAGCCCCGGCACGTTCGTCCACAGCTTCGGCGACGCGCACCTTTACCTCAATCATCTTGAGCAGGCGCGCCTGCAACTGACACGCCAGCCGCGACCGCTGCCGACGCTGACGATCAATCCGGCGGCGAAGGATCTGTTTGCGCTCGCTTACGAGGACTTCGCGCTCGAAGGCTACGACCCGCATCCGCACATCAAGGCCGCGGTCGCGGTGTGATCTCAGGCAGCCAGTAATGCCGCGCAAGCGTCGACCTGCCTGGGCAGGCGGCTGCGCAGATCAAACAAATAATCCGGGTCGGCAGCCGCTTGGCGGCATTGCAGCGCCCGTTCGATCGAAGTCGAGATCGAGGCCGGACGGCGTGTGCTGGTGCAAATATGCCGCCGCGTCGTCATTCGAGGCCATCCGGCCAGTCGTGTAGCTGAAGCAGAAGCGCGCCGGATACAGGAGCGCCCGCAAATAGGCCTTGCGATCTTTGGCGTCGAGCGCGGCGGCGTCGGCGAATTCGCGTGCGCGGCTCGCCCAATTGGCGAATGGCGCGCCGCGCAGATAATCGCGGATTTCTTCCAGCGAAGGCCGCGCCGGCGTGACGCGCTCGCGTTCCGCCAACGTGACCGGACGATCCAGATAATCGAGCCGGTCGAGCGGCGGAAAGCGGCCGATGTCGAACCGGCGGTCGGTCCAGAACACCGAAACCTTCGGTCCCAACTCGGCCGACAGTGCCGTGGCCTGACGACGCAGGTTGTCGAGCGCCTGCGGCGAAAGCCCGGTTTCGGTGATCACCGCCACGTCGATATCGCTGTAGCGCCGGCTGAAGCCGCCATGTGCCAGGCTGCCGATGAGATAGATGCCCAATAATTCCCGTCCGAGCGCCGCTTGCCAGACCGGACCCAGCGCACCCGCAAACTGCATTACCGCATCGCGGGCGACCGTATTGAGATCAGTGGAATTCATGATTGCGGTACAGAAAACCGGACGGCGGCTTTGTATAGACTATCCGTTGGAAGGAATGGGTGCACGCCGGTAAGGCGGGTCGTCCCGGGAGATTGCATGGACATTGTTCTTGTCGCCGCCATCGCGGAGAACGGCGTCATCGGGCGTGGCAACGCGTTGCCGTGGCGGCTCAAGTCTGACATGACGCATTTTCGCGCGGTCACCATGGGCAAGCCGGTGGTGATGGGGCGCAAGACTTATCTGTCGATCGGCAAACCGCTCAAGGGCCGCACCACGATCGTGGTGAGCCGCGATCCGCACTTCGCTGCGCCCGGCGTTGTCGTCGCCCCGAGCCTCGACGCCGCCATGATGGCGGCGCGGGGCGATGCCCTGCGGCGTAATGCCGACGCGATCGTGATCGCAGGCGGTGGCGAGATCTATGCCCAGATCATGGAGCGGGCGACGCGACTTGCCATCACGCAGGTGCACCTGCGCGCCGAGGGCGACGCACACTTTCCGCCGATAGATCCGGGCCAATGGCACGAAAACGCCCGCAGTGAACACGCGGCGGGCGCCGATGACGATGCCGCGTTCGCCATTGTCGATTACGTGCGTGGCCCGCGCGCCCCTGCCGGCTAGGCATACAACTCGCTGGCCGCGTTGAGGAATTTGGGCCGTTGCGATAGCCGTAACGCGGCTTTGCGTTGCATCGCGCCCGGCACTCCCTTATATCCCCACGCAATCGGGGCTGGCGCGTTGTCGTGCCGCCGTCGCTCAGGAGATATTGATGCCGTGGAGTAACCAGCCCGGGGGGCCCTGGAGTTCAGGGCCACGGGGACCATGGGGCTCGGGACCACAACAGCAAGGTCCGCGACCGGCTGATCTGGAAGAATTCCTCCGCCGCAGCCAGGACAGGTTACGCGGCTTTTTGCCGGGCAATTTCGGCGGCCGCGGCGTTCTGTTGATCGTTGTCGCCGCCCTCGTGCTGTGGGGCTTCTCCGGCTTCTTCCGGGTCGAGCCCGACGAACTCGGCGTGGTCCTGCGCTTCGGCAAGTACGTGCGCGAAGTCCAACCCGGTTTGAATTATCACCTGCCATACCCGATCGAGACCGCGCTGACGCCGCCGGCGCTGCGCGTGATCAAGACTGATGTCGGCATGCGGGAAAGCGGCGCCGGCGAGCGCGATGTGCCGGAAGAGAGCCTGATGCTGACGGGCGACGAAAATATCGTCGACGTTCACTTCTCGGTTCTGTGGAAGGTCAAGCCGAACGCCGTCGGCGAGTATCTATTCAATATCCAAAATCCCGAAGGCACTGTGAAAGCGGTCGCGGAAAGCGCGATGCGCGAAGTGATCGGCCACAACAATATCCAGCCGATCATCACCAGCGAGCGGCCCAAGATTCAGGTCGCGGTCGAGACGCTGATGCAGCAGATCCTCGATAGCTACAAAGCCGGTATCCAGGTGCAGCAGGTCAACATGCAGAAGGCGGATTATCCGGCGCCGGTGATCGATGCCTTCCGCGATGTGCAGGCCGCGCGTTCCGATCTCGAGCGTGTGCAGAACGAAGCACAGACCTATGCCAATCGCGTCGTTCCTGAAGCGAAGGGCCGTGCCTCCAAGATCCTTCAAGATGCGCAGGCTTACCGCGCCCAGGTCGTCGCCAACGCCAAGGGCCAGACCTCGCGCTTCCTGCAAGTCTACGCCCAGTACAAGAAAGCGCCCGACGTGACGCGCCAGCGCATGTATCTCGACACGATGGAGCACGTTTTGTCCGGCACCGATAAGACGATCATCGATACTGGCGCCAAGGGTCCCGGCGTCGTGCCGTATCTGCCGCTGACCGAACTCGGTAAGTCGCCGTCCGCTCGCACGACCGGAGGCAAGCCATGAGGATGAGCCTGACCAGCGGGGCCATTGCGGTCATTCTCCTCATTGCGATCGTGGTCGCCTACGGCACGTTTTTCACGGTCGATCAGACCAGTCAGGCGCTGGTGGTGCGGCTCGGCAAGCCGGTCCGCGTCATCACCGAGCCTGGCCTTAACGAAAAAATCCCGTTCATCGACAGCGTAATCTACATCGACAAACGCATCCTCGCCATTGAGTCTCCGGCGCAGGAAGTGATCGCCTCGAGCCAGGACCAGGACAATTCAAATACGGCGCAACCCGCAGAAGCGCGTCTGGCGGCTCAGGCGGGCGAACGCCTCATGGTCGACGCCTTCGCGCGCTACCGCATTACCGATCCATTGAGATTCTATCAGACGATCGGTCCGGTGGGCGCCAGTTCGCAGTTGGCGATTTTGCTCAATTCGACGTTGCGGCAGGTTCTCGGTCAAGCGACGCTCGCCGACGTGGTGCGCAACAAACGCGAGGAGTTGATGTCGCAGATGCGCCAGCAACTCGACGCGAAGGCGCGCGAGTTCGGCATTCAGGTCGTTGACGCGCGCATCCGCCGCGCCGACCTGCCGGAACAGAACAGCCAGGCGGTCTATCAGCGGATGCAGACCGAGCGTCAACGCGAGGCCGCCGAGTTCCGCGGCGAGGGCAGTCAGAAGGCTGCCGAGATCAAGGCCAAGGCGGATCGTGACGTCACCGTGATCGTCGCCGACGCCAATTCGCAGTCCGAGACCGTCCGCGGCCAGGGTGATGGCGAGGCCAACGCCATTTTCGCGCAGGCCTACGGCCAGGATCCGGGATTCTTCGCGTTTTATCGCTCGATGCGGGCCTATGAACAGAGCCTGGAGCACGGCAACACCAACCTGGTGCTGAGCCCGAATTCCGATTTCTTCCGCTATTTTGGCGATCCGTCGGGACGCCCGCCCGTTGCGGCCGGCGCTTCGCCGCCTCCCGACATGCCGGACGGCCATGCCGCTGTTCCGCCATCCGGTGGCGGGGATGCCCGCGCCGGTGGGCCGGCCAAATAGCCTTGCGGATTGCCGCACCGGCTCCCTCGATAGCGTCGCGACGCAGACATGTCGGATTTTCTTGCGGCGCTGGGGCTGTTCTTCGTGATCGAAGGAATATGTCTTGCGGCGTTTCCGTTTGCCGCCAAACGCGCGATGGCCAACATTCTTGCCACGCCCGATGGACCATTACGTATCGCGGGCGTGATCTCGGCGGTCATCGGCGTTATCATTGTGTGGCTGGTGCGCGGCGGCTGAGTCGCTATTCCGCCCCAATCCGCAGCCTTATGGCGATATTGGCAAATTCTATCGTTGCACCCGCAACCGGCGGGAGACTTTAATGTTCATGAGTCATCTTCAGGAGCGCTGACAACCATGTCTCGCCATTTCCACTTCCGCTCGCGGTTGGGCCAGACGCGCAACGGCATGCGCCATATCGCGGCGGTCGCCGCCCTTGGCGCGATGACCGCGGCAATGATCGCTCTGCCGGGCTACCCGGCCGCAGCCGCCACCGCGGGTGCCCCTCCCGCCGCGCCCGCTCCTGCTGCTGCCCCGGTTGCCGCTGCTCCGGCGGCGCTGCCACCCGGCACGGTGCGCGGGCCGGCCAACATTGCCGACGTCGCCGAGCAGGTCATCGACGCTGTGGTCAATGTCTCGTCGTCGCAGAAAGTCGACCCGCATGTCACCGAGCTGCCCGATCTGCCGCCCGGCTCGCCCATGGAGAAATTTTTCGAAGATTTCTTCAAGCATCATCACCAGCAGGGCGGCGATGACGACGAGCCGCGGCGGGTCAATTCGCTCGGCTCCGGCTTCATCATCGATCCGACCGGATTGATCGTCACCAATAACCACGTCATCGACGGCGCAGACGAGATCAGCGTCATCCTCAACGACGGCACCAAGCTCAAGGCCGATCTGGTCGGCAAGGACGCCAAAAGCGATCTGGCGCTGCTGCGCGTTCATTCGCCAAAGCCGCTCAAATTCGTGAAATTCGGCGATTCCGACAAGCTGCGGCTTGGCGAATGGGTCGTCGCCATCGGTAATCCGTTCAGCCTCGGCGGCACAGTGACGGCGGGCATCGTCTCGGCGCGCCACCGCGACATCAATTCGGGCCCGTACGACAATTACATCCAGACCGATGCGCCCATTAATCGCGGCAATTCCGGCGGCCCGCTGTTTGCCCTCAATGGCGAAGTCATCGGCATCAACACCGCGATCATCTCACCGTCGGGCGGCTCGATCGGCATCGGTTTTGCGATTCCGTCGAACAGCGCTATCCCGGTGCTCGACCAGCTGCAGAAATATGGCGAAGCGCGGCGCGGCTGGCTCGGCGTGCGCATCCAGGAAGTGACCGACGAACTCGCCGATAGCCTCGGCATTGGCCAGGCGCGCGGCGCGCTGGTCGCCGGGGTCGATGACAAGGGGCCGGCCAAGCCGGCCGGCATCGAACCGGGCGACGTGGTCGTCACGTTTGACGGTCACGCCGTCAAGGAAATGCGTGATCTTCCGCGGATCGTCGCCGATACGCCCGTAGACAAACAGGTCGATGTCGTCGTCATCCGCAAAGGCAAACAACAGACGCTCAAGGTCACGGTCGGCCGGCTCAAGGATGACGAGAAGGTCGCAGCGGTCGATACCAAAAAGAACGCCGAGCCCGAGCACAAGTCGGTGGTGCAGAAGACCTTGGGGCTGGAATTGTCGAGCCTCACTGCCGAGACGCGCAAAAAGTACAAGATCAGGGATACGGTCAAGGGCGTACTCGTGACCGGGGTCGATCCCGGTGCGGCGAGCGATGTGCCCGATAAGCATCTCGGCGCTGGCGACGTGATTGTCGAGGTGCAGTATCAGGCGGTCGGAACGCCTGCCGATCTGCAGAAGCGCGTCAACGAGCTCAAGTCTCAGGGCAAGAAGGTCGCTGTTCTTTTGGTTTCGAACGGCAACGGCGAGACGCGCTTCGTGGCGCTGAGCCTGAATTAGAGAACGCGAATAGCGAATTTGCGAATGGCGAACAGGGCGTTGGGTCCCCGTTCGCCATTTCGTTGTTTGCCGCTCCCTCAGTCCAAAACGTGGCTCACCATGCCGTCGGCGAGCTTCGGCTCGAACCAGGTCGATTTCGGCGGCATGATCTTGCCGGCATCGGCGACCGCCATCAGGTCGCTCATCTGCGTCGGATAGAGCGCGAACGCCGCCGCCATCTCGCCTGACGCGACCAGCCGTTCCAACTCGCCCAGGCCGCGGCCGCCGCCGACGAAATCGATACGCTTGTCGGCGCGCTGATCGGTAATGCCGAACAGCGGTTCGATGATGTTGCGGGATAACAGGGTGATCGGCAGCCGGGCGATCGGATCGGACGACTGCGCGTCGCCTTCGGCGCCGGGGCGCAGCGCAAGGCGGTACCAGTGGCCGGCGAGATACATGCCGAGTTCGCGCGCCCCGTCAGGGCGCACCGGTTGGTCGCTCGCCTCGACGGTGTATTTCCGCCGTAACTCGCCGAGCAGCGCTTCGACGGTGTGGCCGTTCAGGTCGCGCAACACGCGATTGTAATCGAGGATCGTCATCTCGTTCTGCGGAAACAGCACGGTGAGGAAATAGTCATGCGCGCCGTGTCCGCCGCGCGCCTTCGCGACCCGCGCTGCCGCGGCCGAACGGTGATGACCATCGGCGATGTAGATCGCGGGCATGGCATCGAATGCTTGCGTGAGGCGTTCGATCGCCGCCGGATCGGTAATCACCCAAAGCTGATGGCGCACACCGTCGTCGGCCGTGACGTCGACCACGGACGTGCCGGATGCGTGCTCGGCCAGCATCGCGTCGATCTGCGGCGCTGCCGGATAAGCCACCATGACAGGCCCGGTCTGCGCGTTGACCGCCTCGATCTGGCGCACGCGGTCGTCTTCCTTGGCGGGCGTTGTCAGCTCATGCTTGCGGATTCGGTTGCTGGCGTAATCGGCGAGCGACGCCGCTGCGGCGAGGCCGGTCTGCGTATGTCCGCGCCACGTCAGCCGGTAGACGTAATAACAAGGCTTGTCGTCGCGGATCAAAACCCCCGCTTCGGTCATGCGCCGCAGATTGTCGGCGGCCTTGGCATAGACGGTGCTGTCGTACGGATCGGTCGCCGGCGGCAGATCGATCTCGGCCTTGGAGACGTGCAGAAAGCTCCACGGCTTGCCGGCGGCCCGCGTCCGCGCCTCGGCGCTCGACAGCACGTCATAGGGCGGCGCCAGCACGTCGGCGGCGCGGCCTGGTCCCGGCCGCAGCGCGCGAAAAGGTTTTATCAGGGTCACGGAGCCTCACACATTCGACTAAGCTTGGGGCGATGCGAATCCCATCGCGTTCGGCGTTTTAATTCGCGCTAAAAGGCACTACGTCAACCCCGTGAGTGAACCCGATATCGTCCTGATTGCCGGGCCGACGGCGAGCGGTAAGTCGGCACTGGCGCTTGAGCTTGCGGAAAAGCTCGGCGGCGTCATCGTCAATGCCGATTCCATGCAGGTCTATCGCGACCTGCGTATCATCACGGCCCGGCCGAGTGCGACCGAGGAGCAGCGCCTGCCGCACCGGCTCTACGGTCACATCGACGCGGCGGAAAACTTTTCGGTCGGGCGCTGGTGCGAGGAGGCCGTGGCGGCGCTCGCCGAGGCGCGTCGCACGGCGCAAGCGGCGATCGTGGTCGGCGGAACCGGCCTTTATTTCAATGCGCTGACCCGGGGGCTTGCCGCCGTGCCGCCGATTCCCGCCCAGATTCGCGAGGCGGTGCGGGCGCGGCTTGCGAGCGACGGGGTAGCGGCGTTGCATGCCGAGCTGAAATGGCGCGATCCGGCGGCAGCGGCCCGGTTGATGCCCGGTGACCGGGCGCGGATCACGCGTGCTTTGGAGGTGGTTCTGGCAACCGGCCGCTCGCTGATCGATTGGCATGAACAGAACAAGCCGGCCGGACTCGATCCGGCGCGCGCGGTAAAAATTTTCCTTGCGCCCGATCGCGACGAGCTGCTGCGCCGGATCGACGCGCGGTTCGACGCCATGATGGCGGCCGGCGCGCTCGATGAAGTGCGGACGCTCGCGGCGCGTCGGCTCACGCCCGATCTCCCGGCCATGAAGGCGCATGGCGTGCCCTGGCTCGTGCGTCACCTCGAGGGCGAGATCACGCTCCAACAGGCTGTGGACGAAGCCAAGCGCGACACCCGCCAATACACCAAGCGCCAGGCAACCTGGTTTCGCAATCAACTGCCGGAATTTTCCTGGATCGAGCCGGAGCGGGCGCCTGCGGCAATCGAGGCGCAGTTGCGCGCGGCGCGGAAATAATGCGGTAATCGCGCCATAGAATGCTGCCTGTCGCCGCGGCGCCGGGCCATGACGCAAATCCTAAATCCGATCAAAGGAGACTCAAGCTTGTCGAACATCGCCCTCACGTTTGCTTCCGGGCCCTATGATAGAATGCAGGCGCTTCGTGAGGGCGCCATCCGTCCGACCGGTATAGATCTCACCTATCTGACGATGCAGCCGGCGGAAATCTTCTGGCGCATGCTGCAATACAAGGAGTTCGACATTTCGGAAATGTCGATGTCCAATTATCTGATGGCGGCCAGCCGCGAGAACTGCCCGTTCATCGCCATTCCGGTGTTTCCGTCGCGGGTGTTCCGTCACGGCTATATCTTCATCAACACCGACAAGGGAATTGAAACTCCGAAGGACCTCATCGGCCGCCGCGCCGGCGTCCCGGAATACAGTCAGACCGCCGCCGTTCATGCCCGCGCCGTGCTCGAGCATGAATACGGCGTTCCGCCGAGCGCTATCGAGTGGGTGCAGGGCCGTGTCGATCGAGCCGGTGTTTCGCTGCCTTCGAATATCCGCATCGAGCAGGCGCCCGCAAGCTGCGAGCTGAGCGACATGTTGGAGCGCGGCGAGATCGACTTTCTGGTGACTGGAAACAATCCGGCGAGCTTCCGGCGCCGGTCGCCAAAGGTGCGGCGGCTATTTCCAAACTATCGGGAGCTCGAGATCGCGTATTTCAAGAAAACCCGCATCTATCCGATCATGCATCTGGTCGTCATCAGAAAGGACGTGTTCGAGCGCCATCCATGGGTTGCCTCGAGCATGTACAAGGCGCTGTGCAGTTCGAAAGAGTATTGCTACCGCACCATGCAGGAAACGGGCTCCTCGAAGGTGTCGCTGGCCTTCCTGCAGCCGCTGATCGAGGAGGAGAAGGCGATCTTCGGTGACGACTGGTATCCTTACGGGATCGAGCCGAACCGGAATTCGATCGATGCCGCCATCCGGTTCGGGTACGAGCAGGGGCTATGTCCGCGCATGCCATCGCTGGAGGAACTGTTTGCACCGAGCACGTTGCGTGACATCCCGCTTGGCGAGGGCCAGTTCATTTGGTAGGTGGCAGAGCTCTTGCTCCCAGGCCTGCCGGTCGAAGCTACTGCCAAGCAGGGGTTCTTGATGCGCATTGTGATGCTGCTCACGGGAATGCTTGCGGCTTGCTTGGCGGCGCCGCAGCGAGCGGCCGCTGAGGATTTCTATGCCGGCAAAACCCTGACCATTCTCGTCGGCTTCTCGGCGGGTGGCGGGTTCGATATCAATGCGCGGGCCCTGGCACGTCATATCGGGCGGTACATACCTGGCAACCCGAGCGTAGTCGTGGATAACATGCCGGGCGCGTCCAGCGTCACCTCGATCCTCTATCTGGACAACAGGGCGCCGCAGGACGGCACGTTCATCGACACGTTCAATTTTGGCTTGCTGAGTGCGTCACTGCTCCGACCCAATCTGTCGACGCTGGACCTGCGCAAATATGCCTGGATCGGCAGTATCAGCGAGGACCTTACTGCCTGCTATGTGCGGTCCAATCTTGGACCGAAGACGATCGCTCAGCTCAAGGCATACGGCCCGGCTCATTTTGGCACCGATGGCGTCGGCACGTCGGAAGACATCAACGAGCGGATTCTGCGATCGGTGCTCGGCCTCGATATCCGTCAGGTCGGTGGCTACGCTGGCAGCGCCCAGGTCCGGCTTGCCATCGAGCGTGGCGAGCTTGACGGCGATTGTGGAGCCTGGAGCAGTCTCCCCGACGACTGGATCAAGCAGAAAAAGATCAGCCCGATATCCCGCTCGGGGATGGCGCTGCCTGCGGGGTTGACGCCTGATGTACCTTATATCGCCGACCTGGCGCCGAACGACCGTGGTCGGCAGATCATCAATCTCCTGGTTTCCGGCGGTCAGGTCGGACGGCCGTTCATCGCCTCGGCTGCGGTGCCGCCGGAGCGCCTGAAAATTTTGCGCAATGCCTTCGATGCGACGATGAAGGACCCGGCGTTCCGCGCTGATCTCGACATGCTGCGACTGCCGTTTTCGCCGAAAACTGCTGACGAGGCGCTCAAGACCGTCAGCGCGATCTACGCCTCACCGCCTGATGTCATCCAGGCCGCCAAGAAGATCGTCACGCAATAGAGGGGGCACTAACGGGACGCTGCGCGGCTTCATTACCGAGATGCTGGCGCAGCAAAACACCAAGCCCGTCGAGCGGCCTCGTATTCATCATCCTGAAGGCATGCCAAAGGGTGACCTGGTTCGTCGTCAGCACGGGCTTTCCCAGGTCGCGCTCGAGCCGATCGATGATGCTGAACGTGCTCCAATTGCCGCAAGCCAACAGGACCGCGTCGGCTTCCGGGCTGTTCGCGCGGCGTCCGATATCGAAGGCGGACTCCGGATCGAGCAGTCCGATCTCGAGATTTCGGACCAACCCCAACGCTTCTTGCGCGATGACTTTGACTCCGTTTGCTTCCAGAAACGCCGCGACAGTCGCGTTCACTGAATTGCTCCAAGGCGCGCCGATCGCTATATGTTTGACGGAAAGCACACGCAGCGCTTCAAGCAGCGCCGTTGAGGCCGTGGTGGCCGGTTTGCCGCTGGCCGCACTGATCCGTTTGATCAGTTCCTGATCGTATCCGGGACCGTTGCGCGAAGAGGGCGCGGTCGCGGGAAAAATGATCACGTCGACGTCGACATCAGCAAGTTTCTGACTTTCGCTTTCGATTTCCTGGACGATCCGAAGTGTCAATTCCGCATCCACGTTGTTCAATCGCATGCGCGCGACGTGCAGCGTGATGTCCTCCGGCAGCGCCCTGCCGATATCCCGCTCCTGGACCGAGCTTGAGGACGGCAGGAGCATGCCGATCCGGCGGGAGTCCTTTCGCTGCGCCATTGAACCTTCCCATCAGGTGTGAATGCTACTCAGGGTCGTTGCCACTGGTCCCGATTGTACCAGCCTAATCACGCAGTGCAGGGAAGACCATACGAGAATGCAGGGGCGGGCATCCCAAGATGCAAGGCCCCGTGCGACCAGCTCCACGGTAACTGCTTTTCGTCAGTCCCTGAATTTCAACGCACGTATGCAAGCTACCGAAGCGGGATGAGAGCGTGAATGCAGGATCGGACCACTGGATGGACGCGCCACATCGCGCTAAGAATAGGCCTTAACGACATGCCGAATGGCGGCAGCGAGGAGATCGCGACATGTTTCTGCGCAATGGCTGGTACACGGCGCTGTGGTCCCATGAGCTGACCGACAAGCCGATCGCCAAGACGCTCCTCAACGACAAGGTCGTGCTGTTCCGCAATGCCAATGGCGAGGTCGGCGCGCTGGAAGATTGCTGCTGCCATCGTGCCGCGCCGCTGTCGCTCGGCGCTGTCAATGGCGAATACCTCGCTTGCGGTTATCACGGGCTCAAGTTCGATGTGACCGGCAGGTGCGTCGAGGTGCCGGGGCAGGTCCAGGTGCCATCGGGCGCCAAAGTCCGCAGCTATCCGGTCGCCGAAAAATGGAACGTCGTCTGGATCTGGATGGGTGATGCGGCCAAGGCCGACACCGCGAAGATCCCCGATATGCCGTGGCTGTCCGAGCCGCAATGGACCGCGACGCCCGGCCGGCTTCATGTGAAGTCGAATTATCAGTTCGTGATCGACAACCTGCTCGATTTCACCCACGTCGCTTACGTGCATAAGCGCACCATCGCGGGCGATCCGCGCGAAGCCACCGAGCCGATGAAGGTCGAACGGATGAACGACGGGGTTCGCGTCAGCCGGTGGCTGCTTGACGTGCAACCGCCGCCGCTATTCGCTAAGGCGGGCAATCTGACTACGAACGTCGACCGCTGGCAGCTGGCGCGCTGGCATTCGCCGAGCGTCGTCTATCTCGATGTCGGTTGCGCCAAGGTCGGCACTGGTGCGCCGCAGGGTGATCGCAGCCAGGGCATTTCGATCTGGTCGACGCATCTGCTGACGCCCGAAACTGAATTGAGCAGCCACTACATGTTCTGTTTCTCGCGCGACTTCAGCCTTGACGATGCCGAGATGTCGAAACTGCTGTACGACGGATCCCGCGCGACCTTCCTGGAAGATGTGGATTTTCTCGAAGCGGTGCAGACCAACCGGGTCGATGGTTCGCTCGACGGCCTGGTTCACATTGCGTCCGATGCGCCCCAGCTCCAGGCGCGCCGCATGCTCGGCAGCATGATCTCGGCCGAACAGACGAACTGAACTTCGGTTTCGTGCGCGATTATTTATTCGGCGGCGCCGCGCTTAAATTTTGTGCGCTGCACAATCATTCGTCGTCCCGCCTGGAAAGTGCGCATTTCCAAGTTGGATGAAATCGAAGAATCCCGAATTTCCAGTGTCTTGAGACTGGCACAGGGCTTGCGAAGCATCCCTGCGGTGAAGCCGCGAGGCTTGAGCCGCCATGCTTAAGAAGGAGCGCCGGTCGCATGCGCAACACGTCCTGGATCGACCACTGGAATCCGGAAGATGAAAAATTCTGGCAGTCGCAAGGCAAATTCATCGCCCGCCGCAATCTCATCTGGTCGATCGTCGCCGAGCATCTGGGGTTTTCGATCTGGCTGATCTGGAGCATTGTCGCCGCGAACCTGTCGGCCGCTGGCTTCCATTACACCACCGCTCAGCTTTTTCAGCTTGTCGCGTTGCCGGGACTGATCGGCGCGCTGATGCGCTTTCCGTACACCTTCGCGGTCACCGCGTTCGGCGGGCGGAATTGGACGATCGTCAGCGCCAGCTTGCTGTTCATTCCGACCATTGCGCTCGCCTATTTCGTAACCAAACCTGACACACCCTATCATGTGATGCTGCTCGTATCGGCTTTGGCCGGCCTGGGTGGCGGCAATTTTGCCTCGAGCATGGCGAATATTTCGTTCTTCTATCCCGACCGCATGAAGGGTTGGGCGCTCGGCTTGAATGCTGCAGGCGGGAATATCGGAGTCAGTACTGTGCAGTTGCTGGTGCCGATTCTGATGGGTTTCGGCATTATCAGTCTCTATCACGCGACCCCGACTGCTAAGGGCATCTATCTTCAGAACGCAGGCTTGATGTGGCTCGTGCCACTGGTCATTGCGGTGAGCGGCGCCATTTTGTTCATGAACAATCTCAGTTCGGCGCGGTCGACGTTCAAGGACCAGCTCGTTATCGTCAGGCGCAAACACACCTGGATCATGTCCTACCTCTATATCGGGACATTCGGATCTTTCATCGGCTACTCGGCCGCATTTCCGCTGCTGATCAAGACACAGTTTCCGGCGATCACGATTGGGATTGCGTTCCTCGGGCCCATGGTGGGATCGCTTGCGCGTCCGCTTGGCGGCCTGCTTGCCGACAGGGTCGGCGGAGCAATCGTGAGCTTCTGGAATTTCATCGCCATGGGGGCCGCGACGGTAGGCGTCGTGTACTTCGTCGAGATCAAGGACTTTGCCGGCTTTCTGGCAATGTTTCTGATCTTGTTCGTGACGACCGGCGTCGGCAACGGTTCGACGTTCCGCATGATTCCGTCAATCTTCCGCGAGGAAAAGCTCAGGCAGGCGGGCGTTGGCGAGTCCGGTCGCGCGATGGCCCTGAAGGCGGCGGGTCTCGAGAGTGCCGCCGCGCTGGGATTTATCAGCGCTATCGGCGCCGTTGGCGGATTTCTGATCCCGACCGGTTTCGGCAAATCGATCGCCATCACCGGGGGACCGCAACTGGCGTTGGCGGTCTTTTTGGCGTTCTACGTGACCTGCATCGCGCTCACCTGGCGGTACTACCTGCGCAGGAGCTCCGAAACCGCGGCCGTGCCGGGACTCGCGCAGGCCCGCGTGTGAGACGGCAGGCCGCGCACACGTTCGCCGGGACCACATCAAGGAGCCGATCGTGACGTCAGAGCAGGTCAAGGCGATTCAGGAAAGCTTCGCAAAGGTCACGCCGATATCGGAAGAGGCCGCCACCTTGTTTTACGGCCGCTTGTTTGAGATCGATCCGGCGCTCAAGCGGTTATTTCATGGCGACATGAAAGAGCAGGGGCGCAAGCTGATGGCGACCCTCGCCGTCGTCGTCAATAGTCTGAACAATCTCGGCGCGGTTCTTCCCGCAGCCTCCGCTCTCGCCAAGCGCCACGTCGCCTACGGCGTAAGGCCCGCGCACTACACGCCGGTCGGCGAGGCACTGCTGTGGACCTTGCAGCAAGGCCTGGGCGCGGGGTGGACGACCGAATTGGCCGCAGCCTGGTCAGCCGCTTACGGCGTGCTGTCCGAATTCATGATCGCCGAGGCCTATGGCCGCAGCGCTGCCGCCGAGTAGGGGCGCCATGAACGATCGCCGGCGCGCGCGCCTCGTAGTAGTCGGCAACGGCATGGCCGGGATGCGGGCGGTTGAAGAACTGCTCGCCCGCGCACCTGATCGTTTCGACATCACCGTGATCGGCGCGGAGCCCGAGCCGAACTACAACCGCATCTTATTGTCGTCGGTGCTGGCCGGGGACAAAACGCGCGACGACATCATCATCAATCCGTGGAGCTGGTACGGCAAACGCGGCATCCGTCTGATGACCGGCATTGCTGCGGCTGCCATCGATCGCGCCGCCCGTTGCGTGGTGCTCTCCGATGGCTCGGCGGTGCCGTACGACATGTTGTTGCTCGCCACCGGCTCGAAACCGATGGCGCCGCCGATTCCCGGCGTTGGCCTGCCCAACGTGCGGGCGTTCCGTGACATGGCCGACGCCGAGGCGATGATCGCGACGGCGCGCCGCGGTGGACGCGCCGTCGTCATCGGCGGCGGCTTGCTCGGTCTCGAAGCGGCGTGGGGCTTGAAACGGCGCGGCATGGCGGTTTCGCTCGTGCATCTGATGCCGACGCTGATGGAGCGGCAACTCGATGTCGCGGCCGGCGAATTACTGCGCCGCGATCTCGATGCCCGCGGCATTGCCATTTTCACCAACGGTCAGACCGAAGAAATCGCCGGCGGCGAGAGGGCGGAAGCGGTTGTGCTGGCAGATGGCCGCAGACTGCGCGCCGACTTTGTCGTGCTCGCAATCGGCATTCGGCCAAATATCGACTTGGCGCGCGCTGCGAAGCTCGACGTCAACCGCGGCATTCTGGTCGGCGACGACATGCGCTGCAGCGATCCGGATATCTTTGCCGTCGGCGAGTGTATCGAACATAACGGCCAGGTGTTCGGACTGTTGGCGCCGATCTGGGATCAGGCAAAAGTCTGTGGCGCGCAGCTGGCCGGCGACCGCACCGCGGTCTATGTGCCGCCACCGATCTTTACCAGTCTGAAGATCACCGGCGTCGACGTTTTCTCGGCTGGCGCGCTGGCGGCGGCCGACGAGGCCGACGAAGAGCTCACGCTGCACGATGCCAAGCTCGGCCTCTACAAGAAACTCATTGTGCGCAACGATCGGCTGGTCGGCGCCGTGCTGTATGGCAGTGTCGCTGATGGCCCGTGGTACGTCGAGCTGATGCGCGACAAGGCGGACGTGTCGGCTATTCGCGATCGCCTTGTGTTTGGCCGCAGCTTCGCCGAGCAGAGCGAGACCGCACCGGTGCCGGAGGCCGTTGCGGCGGAGATGGTGCCGCAATGGCAGGCGGCGTGATCCGCACCACATGCCCGTATTGCGGCGTCGGCTGTGGTCTGCTTGCCGCGGCCGACGGCTCGCTGTCAGGCGATCCCGATCACCCCGCCAACCACGGCAGGCTGTGTTCGAAGGGCGCGGCGCTTGGCGACACGCTCGCGACCGACGGCAGATTGCTGCATCCGCAAATCGGCGGCCGCAACGTCAGTTGGGATGAAGCGCTTGATCGCATCGCCTCAGCGATGACACGCGCAGTTGCCGACCATGGACCGGATTCAGTCGCGCTCTACGTGTCCGGCCAGTTTCTTACTGAGGATTATTACGTCGCCAACAAGCTGATGAAGGGCTTCATCGGCACCGCCAATATCGACACCAACTCGCGGCTCTGCATGGCCTCGTCGGTGGCCGGTCACGTCCGCGCCTTCGGCGAAGACATCGTGCCAGGATGCTACGAGGATATCGAACTTGCCGATCTGGTCGTGCTCGCCGGGAGCAATGCAGCATGGTGCCATCCGGTACTGTATCGGAGTCTCGCCGCGGCGCGCGAGGCGCGCGGCACCAAGGTGGTTGTGATCGATCCGCGGCGCACAGCGACCTGTGATATTGCCGATATCCACCTCGCACTTCGTCCTGGAACGGATGTCGCGATATTTTCAGGCTTGCTGTTGCATCTCTCGAACAACGGAGCCTGTGACGACGCCTGGACGCGCACTTACGCGACCGGATTCGCCGAAGCAATCGAGACAGCGCGGCTCGCCGCACCGTCGCTCACCGAGGTCGCGGCGTTGGCGGACGTGCCCGCCGCCGATCTTGGACAGTTTTATCAGTGGTTCGCCGCGACGGATCGTACGGTCACGCTTTACTCGCAAGGCGTCAACCAATCCTCCGCCGGGACCGACAAGGTCAACGCGATCGTCAACTGTCATCTGGCGACAGGGCGCCTTGGCCGACCCGGCATGGGGCCGCTGTCATTGACCGGGCAGCCCAATGCGATGGGCGGTCGCGAAGTCGGCGGCCTCGCCAATCAGCTTGCGGCCCATATGGGCTTTGCGGATGCGGCCGATATCGATCGTGTGCGCCGCTTCTGGGATGCGCCACGCATTGCCACGAAACCGGGCCTCAAGGCGGTCGAGCTGTTCGACGCGGTACTCGACGGCCGGATCAAGGCATTGTGGATTTTGAGCACCAACCCCGCAGTAAGCATGCCGCGCGCCGAGCGCGTGCGCGCGGCGCTCGCTGTCTGTCCGTTCGTCGCTGTCAGTGATTGCTGGCCGACCGATACGAGCCGCTTTGCCGAGATCGTGCTGCCGGCTGCGGCCTGGGCCGAGAAAGACGGCACCGTCACCAACTCGGAACGCTGCATTTCACGGCAGCGCGCCTTCCGGCCGCCGCCGGGGGAAGCACGGCCGGACTGGTGGATGCTGGCCGAAATGGCGCGGCGCATGGGCTGGGCGGACGCGTTCGACTATCGCAAGCCGGCCGATATTTTCCGCGAGCATGCGCGGCTGTCGGCATTCGAAAATGCGCAGCCGAAGCGCCGCCTGTTCGATATCGGCGCGCTCGCCGACCTGAACGATGCCGCGTACGACAACCTGCAGCCGGTGTGTTGGCCGTTGCCGCACGGAACATCGCAATCGCTTTCGGGCGCCAGACGGCTGTTTGGCGACGGCAGCGGTTTTACCACCGCGGACGGCCGCGCCCGTTTCGTGCCGACGCCCTACCGTGCGCCTGCGGTGGCCACCAGCGAGCAGTTTCCATTCGTTCTCAATACCGGACGCGTGCGCGATCAGTGGCACACCATGACGCGGACCGGCAGGCTACCTCGGCTTATGGCGCATCAGGGCGAACCGCGCGTCGATGTTTGCTCGCTGGATGCGACGCGGCTGCAACTCAAAGAGGGCGATCTGGTCCGCGTCGAGAGTCCGCATGGTGCCGCAGTGCTGCCGTTCCGCGTCGCCGAGGGCTTGCGTGCCGGCGAAGTGTTTGCATCGATGCATTGGACGGATCAGTTCACGTCCGCTGGGCCGATCGGCCGGCTGGTCGGTGCAGCCACCGACCCTGTGTCGGGACAGCCCGAGCTGAAAGCCTCGCCGGTGCGGCTGACTGCCGTCGCGCCGCAATGGCAAGGCCTCTTGCTGAGCGGCAGCGCGCAGGTGCCGCAAGGCTCGTATTACTGGGGGAGGGTGCCGCTGGAACGCGGCCACGCTTTCACGCTGACCGGCTGGGAGCCGCTGCCCAGCGGCCGTGGCACCGAGTTCTGGATCGCGGCCCTGCTCGGCGCATCGACGGCGGCCGAGCTTGTCATCTACGCCGATCCGGCACGCGCCACCTATCGCTACGCCAGCATCGTGGGCCGGAAGCTCGAAGCGTGCCTGTTCATCGCCAGAACCGGCGCGGCGTTGCCGCCGCGCGAGGCCGTAGCGGCGCTTCTTGGCACGCGCATCGAACCGGAAGCGCGCGCCTTCGTGCTTTCCGGCATTTCGGGCGGCGCGGCAGCGCAGACCGTCGGCGGTCCGACAATCTGCTCATGCTTCGGCGTCGGCTTGCACACGCTGCACGCCGCTATCGTGAGCCGGCGGCTCACGAGCACCGCCGAGATTGGCGCCGCGCTGCGAGCCGGCACCAATTGCGGGTCGTGCATCCCGGAGCTGAATGTGATCCTGAACAATGCGAGAGGGCAGACCACGACGGCGGCCTGATCGACAGTAGGTCACTGGTTCTGCATGTAGGTCATGCCGGCCGAATAGCTGGCGCCGCCGATGACGCAGGGAATGCCGAGTTCGACCTGGCCGACCGCCGCGGCGGCGATGCAGCCCACCGCAAGGGCGCCCTCTCCGATTTGACCCATGCCGGTCAGTTCACGCTTGGACGCAGGCCCCTTTTGTTTGAGCTGTTCGATCTCCGCCAGTGACTTTTTGCGCATGTCGCCAGTATCGACATCCTCGGCGGTGACGATTACGGCATTGAGAACCTTGGCGGTGTCCTTCGGCTGATGCTTGACCGACCATTTCAGCATGGAGAGCAGAGTGAGATCGCGCACCGCATTGCTTGCGAGCGTGAATTTCGCTGCGCTGCCGGTGGTGAGATTATCGACGCTGTCATGGTCGTCGGCGAGCGGCAACAGCTTGATGATCTGTCCGATCGGCTTGTAGGCGCCGGTGGCGAGGTAATAGCCCCACAGCACGTCGATCAGCTCCGGACTCGGCTGCAGCACTTCCGGTTTCTTGTCGCCGGCGCCGATCTTGAACGCGACCTTGATCTTGTCGAACATGCCGGGCTTGTGGGTCGGGTACGCGATTTGATCGAGGGTCGGCAGTTCGCCTTCCAGATAGCGGTTTATCATCTCGTGGCGCTCCGGCATCTGATCGCCGACCGCGATGAGCATATCCTTCCATTTCGGCAGTCCCGAATAGGCGATGGCGCGCACCAGCACCCAGCGGTCCGACGCAGTGATCGACATCATGGCATTGAGCAGTCGCGGCGCGCGCGTCGGATTGGCGCCGAGCACGCCGGCGATGAAGCCGATATAGGCCCCGGAGGTTTCGGAGTCCTTGAACGCCTGCAGCGCGCTCAGCGACTTGACCACCATCGGCAGGCGTTCGGGATCTGGCCGATGGCGATAATCGTTGATCCACCGCAGGATCATGTCGGTCGAAAGCGGCATTGCGGCGGCCTGCGGTACCGCCGCGGCGGCTGGCGCGACGACGCCGCTTGTAGACACGAGCAAGGCAAAGACAGCGACGAACGTGCTGCGCAGGAATCCGGCTACCATGGTCCCCTCCAGCAATGGTGCGAATGCGCGGCGCAAGAACCGCGCTTGATCTGAATCCGAGATCATCAGCTCGCGCGGGCAATTTGCGGGCCGTCGCGTTGCCGAATCGCGGCTCTGCTGTGGCGCCCGGGCGCAGTTAACAAATGCGGTTTTACGCGGTTTTCCGATTTCAAACGTATGTTTGAATTCAGCCGCGCCAGAATCCGGCCGCATTTGCCGGCGCAGTGACCGCCTTAATCGTTGTGTTTCGCCGGACTGTTCGGCGTCACGGCAGCGGTGGCGGCCAGGCCCGGCTTGTGGCCGCGTGCCAAATAAAGGAGGACGAAGATCGCCCCCGGCGTGAGAAAATCCGTGAACAGGATAGGACCGGCATTGCCGGGCGCAAGATTCCCCGCCTGCATGATATCGCGGATATGTCCGATGCCTGCTCCTCCCAAAAAGCCAACCGCGACCAGGCCGACAGCGATTTGCGCGTCGCGAGACCGTAGTGCCGCGTAGAGCGCGGCAATCCCGATACCGAGATTGGCGACGCCGACTTCGAACTGGAACGGACTGGTCTGCCAGCCGATGGCGCGCGCCGCCATTTCGGGAAAAAAGATGTGACCGAAGGCTGCCCACAAACTCATCAGTCCGAGCGGAAAGACCAGAACCGCGCGCAGCAGCCGATCGGCTATAAAGCCGAGGGTGCGCGGGCGATGGCCGCGTCCGACTGCGATCCCCGCCGTCAAAAGCGCGGCGAGCCAGGCGACGATGGGGACGAGGCTGACCATTTGCTTATCGCGGCGCGGCTTGACCAAACTTGCCGCAGCGCATATAAACACAACAGGAAGCAAAGCGGGCAAATCTCGTGCGCAATCTGGCTGCCAAATTGCTGATTCTCGTATCGAGGCGCACCGCCGGGGGTGGATGAACCCACCCGCGAAACGTGGCGGTGCGCGTATCCAGGGGCTCTCGAGCCCCTTTTTTATTACTCCAAGCCCCTTTGTTCACGACCCAAAGTGTCCGAAAGCGACCGAAGAGCGGAGCGAGCGATGACCGAGATGACCGGCGCGGAAATGGTGATAGCGGCCCTGGCTGATCAGGGCGTGGAGCACATATTCGGCTACCCCGGCGGCGCGGTGCTTCCGATCTATGACGCCATCTTCCAGCAGGACAAGGTGCGCCACATCCTGGTTCGGCACGAGCAGGGCGCTGTCCACGCCGCCGAAGGTTATGCGCGCTCGACCGGCAAGGTCGGCACCGTGCTGGTCACCTCCGGCCCGGGCGCGACTAATGCGGTCACCGGCTTGACCGATGCGTTGTGCGACTCGATCCCGCTGGTGGTGATTACCGGGCAAGTGCCGACCCATCTGATCGGTAACGATGCCTTTCAGGAATGCGACACGGTCGGCATCACGCGGCCGTGCACCAAATACAATTATCTGGTCAAAACCGTCGACGATCTGCCGCGCGTGTTGCATGAGGCGTTTCACATCGCGGCGAGCGGCCGGCCGGGGCCCGTCGTGGTCGACATCCCGAAGGATGTGCAGTTCGCCAAAGGCACTTATTCGAAGCCGAAGGAGTTTGCCCACAAGGGCTACCGGCCGAAGCTCCAGGGCGATGCCGACAAGATCAAACAGGCGGTTGAGATGATGGCGGCCGCCAAGCGCCCGCTGCTCTATACCGGCGGCGGGGTGATCAATTCCGGTCCTGCTGCGAGCACTGCGCTGCGCGATCTCGCTAAACTCACCGGTTTTCCCGTCACGTCGACCTTGATGGGGCTTGGCGCTTTCCCGGCCGCCGATCCGCAATGGCTCGGCATGCTCGGCATGCACGGCACCTGGGAGGCAAACTGGACGATGCACGATTGTGACCTGATGATCGCTGTCGGCTCGCGCTTTGACGACCGCATCACCGGCCGGCTCGACGCCTTCTCGCCGGGCTCGAAGAAAATCCATATCGATATCGATCCGTCGTCGATCAACAAGAACGTCAAGGTCGATCTCGGCATCGTCGGCGATTGCGCGAACGTGCTCGAAGACATGGTGCGGCTGTGGCGCGCCGGCGGGCACAAGCCGGATAAGAAGGCGCATGACGCCTGGTGGGCGCAGATCAAGAAGTGGCGGGCGAAGAATTCGCTGGCCTATCGCAATTCCAATGAGATCATCAAGCCGCAATACGCAATCCAGCGGCTCTACGAGCTGACCAAGGACCGCGATACCTACATCACGACGGAAGTCGGCCAGCACCAGATGTGGGCGGCGCAATTCTATCAGTTCCAGGAAAGCAATCGTTGGATGACATCGGGCGGCCTTGGCACCATGGGTTACGGCCTGCCGGCCTCGGTCGGTGTGCAGCTTGCGCACCCGAACTCGCTTGTCATCGACATCGCCGGTGAAGCCTCGGTGCTGATGAACATGCAGGAAATGTCGACGGCAGTGCAGCACGATCTGCCGATTAAGGTCTTCATCCTCAACAACCAATATATGGGGATGGTGCGGCAGTGGCAGGAGCTGCTGCATGGCGGACGCTATTCGCATTCATACACCGATGCGCTGCCGGATTTCGTCAAACTTGCCGACGCGTACCACGCCCACGGCATCCGCTGCGAGCATCCGGGCGAGCTCGACGAGAAGATCCGCGAAATGATCGAAGTGAAGAAGCCGGTAATTTTCGACTGCGTGGTCGATCCAGCGGAGAATTGCTTCCCGATGATTCCGTCGGGCCGTGCGCATAACGAGATGCTGCTCGGCGACGCGGCTACGCGCGTCGAGGACGCGGTGACTGAGGAAGGCAAGATGCTGGTGTAACGGTAGCTGTCGTCCGCGTGAAGGCGGGCGATGGCAAAAGGAGTGAGGATCAAACATGAAAATCGCCATCATCGGCGCCGGCAATGTCGGCGGCACGCTCGGCGCGGCGTGGGCGCAGAATGCCGGGCATGAGATTTTGTTCGGCGTGCGCAATCCGAAGCGCCGAGAAAACGCAGGCGCTGCTGCAGCAAGATCGGCGGCAAGGCGCGCGCCGTTGCGCCGGCTGAAGCCGCAGCGTCCGCCGATTTCATCGTGCTGACCACGCCTTGGCCGCAGGCTGAAGCCGCGATCCGCTCGCTCGGCAATGTCAGCGGCAGGATCATTCTCGATGCGACCAATCCGCTGGCGATGGGCCCGGACGGGCTCGGGCTTGAAATCGGTCACAACATCTCGGCAGGCGAGAAGGTGCAGGGCTGGGCCGCGGGCGCTTCGGTCTTCAAGACGCTTAACACTACGGGCTTCGGCAACATGGCCGACCCGATCTATCATGGCGTCAAATCGGTGATGTTCGTGGCCGGCGATGACGCCGCCAACAAACCGAAAGTCATCGATCTCGTCGCTTCGCTCGGCTTTGACGTGATCGATGCCGGGCCGCTGCGCAACGCGCGGCTGCTCGAAGCGCATGCCATGCTGTGGATTGAACTTGCGCTCAAGCGCGGCCTTGGCCGTGACTGGGCCTTTGCCCGCCTCAAGCGGTAAGGAGACCCGCCGTGAACACCAGCACCGCAACCTCGCATTATCCCGCAGCCGCCGTCGAAGAGCGGGTCGAGACGCGCACGCTGTGCGTGCTGGTCGACAACGAGCCGGGCGTGCTGGCGCGCGTCGTCGGCCTGTTTTCCGGCCGCGGCTATAACATCGATTCGCTGACTGTTTCGGAGACCGAGCACCAGAAGCATCTGTCGCGCATCACCATCGTCACCCGCGGCACGCCCATGGTGCTCGAGCAGATCAAGAATCAGCTCGACCGCCTGGTACCGGTGCACCGCGTGATCGATCTGACCACCACTGGTCCGGCGATCGCGCGCGAACTCGCGATGGTGAAGGTGCGCGGCACCGGCGAGCCGCGCATGGAGGCGCTGCGCCTTGCCGATGCGTTTCGCGCCCGCGTCATCGACGCCACCACCGAGAGCTTCGTGTTCGAGATCACCGGCGCGTCCGACAAGATCGAAAGCTTCATCAATCTGATGCTGCCGGTCGGTCTCGTCGAAGTCTCGCGCACCGGCGTGGTTGCCATCGGGCGCGGGCCGGAAGGGATGTAGCGCGGCCCTTACGCCTTCAGTTTTGTGACCAGCGTCGCGAAGCGATCGACAAAGCCCTGCAAGAACTTCTTGGTGGTTTCATCGCTGACATTGCCCTGGTCGTCGACCAGATTGGGCTTGAACTGGACGTAGGATTCGCCGCCAAGGAGCGTCATGCCGAGGCCGAGCATGACGGTGCGCATGTTGGCCTGGACCAGGGCGGTGCCGATCGCGCCGGGCGACGTGCCGGTGATGAAGCCGGGCTTGTTTGGCCAAACGCTGGTGCCGAACGGGCGCGCGCCCCAGTCGATGGCATTCTTGAGGATGGTCGGCATTGACCGGTTATGCTCGGGGGTGACGAACAGCACGCCGTCGGCCTTGGTGATCTCGTCCTTGAAACGCGCTACCTCGGCCGGCAGGTTGGCCTCGTTGTCCTGGTTGTAGAGCGGCAGATCGTCGATACGAACGATCCTGGCGTCGAATTTGTCGGCGCCGAGCTTGATCAGCGCCTGGGCGAGCTTGCGGTTGATCGACTCGCGGCGGTTTGAGCCGACGATGACGGCGATCTGAGGGTTTGGCATGGTTGCAGTCCCTGGTGAGAATTCGTAACTAGGGCTACATAAGTGACTAGCGGCAAACGCCACAAGAGGGCACAGCGATGAAACCAAGGCACACGCATTTGCCTGCGGACTGCCGCGCCGTCAGCGATGTGCTGGCGCGCATCGGCGATAAATGGTCGGTGCTGGTCGTCAACCGGCTCGGCGGGAGCCCGATGCGGTTCAACGAACTGCGGCGCACGATCGGCGGCATCTCCCAGCGCATGCTGACGCTGACTTTGCGCGGCCTCGAACGGGACGGCCTCGTCACCCGCACCGTGTTTCCGACCATTCCGCCGCGCGTCGACTACGCGCTCACGCCGCTCGGCCGCGATCTGCTCCAGCCGGTGTCGGCGCTGGGCGCCTGGGCGATCCGCAATCAGCCGAAAATCGCCCGTGCGCGCGAACAATTCGACGGCAATTGCGCCGCCAGCGGGAAAAAGCCGCTGCGCCGTGCGACAGCGCGATCCGGGCTTGTCGAAACAGCTCACAGAACCTAAAAGCTGCTCGGAAACAATCAGCCAAACAACCCGGTCCAATAACCGGCCTGAGTAGGGGTAAGAACCATGCGCGTTTACTACGACCGCGATGCCGACCTGAACCTGATCAAGGGCAAGAAGGTCGCCGTCATCGGCTATGGCAGCCAGGGCCACGCCCACGCGCTCAATCTGCGCGATTCCGGGGTCAAGGACGTCGTCGTGGCGCTGCGCAAGGGTTCGCAGGGCGTCAAAAAGGCCGAGGGCGAGAAACTCAAGGTCATGGAGGTCGCCGAAGCCGCAAAATGGGCCGACGTGATGATGATGCTGACGCCCGACGAATTGCAGGCGGACATCTATCGCGACCACATCGCCAAGAACATCAAGGACGGTGCGGCAATCATGTTCGCCCACGGCCTCAACGTTCATTTCAATCTGATCGAGCCCGCCAAGGGCATCGACGTTCTGATGGTGGCGCCGAAAGGGCCTGGCCATACCGTCCGTTCGGAGTATCAGCGCGGAGCCGGCGTGCCGTGCCTACTGGCGATCCATCAGGATGCCTCGGGCAACGCGCATGACCTCGGCCTCAGCTACGCTTCCGCGATCGGCGGCGGCCGGGCCGGCATCATCGAAACCACCTTCAAGGAGGAATGCGAGACCGATCTGTTCGGCGAGCAGGCCGTGTTGTGCGGCGGCGTCGTCGAATTGATGAAGGCTGGTTTCGATACGCTCTGCGATGCCGGATATGCGCCGGAGATGGCCTATTTCGAATGCATTCACGAAATGAAGCTGATCGTCGACCTGATTTATGAAGGCGGCATCGCCAATATGAACTACTCGGTGTCGAACACAGCCGAGTACGGTGAATATGTTTCGGGTCCGCGCGTCATTACGCCCGAGACGCGTGCCGAGATGAAAAGGATTCTCTCGGACATCCAGTCCGGCCGCTTCACCCGCGACTGGATGCTGGAGAACAAGGTCAACCAGACCTCGTTCAAGGCGACCCGGGCCAAGCTCGCCGAGCACCCCGCCGAGCAGATCGGCGCCAAGCTCCGCGAGATGATGCCTTGGATCAAACAGCGCGCGCTGGTGGACCGGTCACGTAACTAAAACACGGTCTCCGCCAAGGAGGCGATGACGATGCTCATTGTCCGCCTCGCCAAAGATCGTTCTGGTCGCGGCGCTCGCGGCCTTCGCCTTCGTCGTCGCCTACGACAACATCGTCGATTACGACTTCGAACTATGAGTTCGTGCGCCATGTGCTGAGCATGGATACGACGTTTCCGAACAACGCGCTGAAGCACCGTGCCATCACCGATCCGCGGCTTTGGACGGCGGCCTACATCGCCATTATCGCCATGGAGGCACTGACATGCCTCCTGCTGATCGCCGGCGCTTTGGCGTTGCTTGCGCTCATCAATGCTCCGGCCGTGGCGTTCAACCGTGCTAAGGTCTGGGCGGTTGCTGGGCTGACAGTGGGTTTCGCGCTGTGGTTTTTCGGTTTTCTGGTCGTTGCCGGCGAGTATTTTGCCATGTGGCAGTCGAAGACATGGAACGGTCAGGAGGCGGCGTTTCGGATTGCCATTGTGTTGCTCGGCACGCTGATCTTTCGTCTGCCTCCCCGAACGCGATGAGCCCTGACTGGCTGGATTGATCCCGGATGGCTAATCCGAAGGCAGGGAAGGCGATCATTTAGGGCAACCATCCCGCCCGGTTCCCCTTGCCATGACATGATAATTACAGTTTTATGACAAAGCGCCGCGTGCGGGGGAAAGTGTTGATCCTTCAATCGGTTCCCGGGGTGGTGCGATGCCATGCGCGCCGCCCTTTTTTCGCTCAGCAAACGTCTCGGACTGACCGATTTTTTCACGGCCTACATCAATGTGCCCGCAACGCTGTTGGTGCTCCCACAGCTTGTTGCGCTCGGCATCATGGTGGCGACCGAAAATAATCCCATATCCATCGCGGCGTTTCTGCTGAGCTGGGGTTTTTTGAACTTCCTGTTGCTGGCGTTTATCCGCCGCCCCGCCGTCACGGGCCTCGTGGCGCTCCTCCTGATCACGCTCCTCGTTCTGCTTTCACAGCTCAAGTACAGCGTGATGTGGATGACGGCCAATTTCGTCGACGTGATGATTGTCGACACCGATACCATCGCGTTCCTTTTCACGATCTTCCCGGAGCTGCGCTGGATCGTTGCGCTCAGCGTGATTCTGCTGATCCCGATTGTCGTGCTGGCCTGGCGGCTTGATCCGTTCCGCGTGCGCCGGCCGGCTTCTCTTATGCTCGCGCTCGGCTGCCTTGGTGGGTTGACGATTCTGGAGAAGGAGTTGCCGCTGCTACCATTCCAGGCATTCTACGGAGGCAACGAGTTTTCGTCGTTCGCGCGCTCGGGGGTCGATGCTGTGTCCGCGCTGATGACTCAAGGGCTGATGGAATCCGACCCGGGGGTCACCGGTAGCCTGCCGCCGGCGGCCGCCTGCCGGCCGGCACAAAAGCCGCCTCACATCGTCCTCATTCACGATGAGTTGAGTTTCGATATCCGCCGCGCACCTGATGTCGACGTACCGCAGGGTTATGGCGCGCATTTCCTGTCGTTCGACGGCAAGGAGCGTAATTTCATCGTCGAAGGCAATGGCGGTCCGAGCTGGTACACCGAGTACAATGTGCTCGATGGCCTTGCCGCGCGCACTTTCGGGTCGTTTTCCTATTTCGTGACGCGGATCGCCGCTGGCCGCGTCCAGCGCGGGCTGCCCGCGGCTCTCCAGCGCTGCGGCTATCGCACCTATACGCTCTACCCGGCGTATGGTGCGTTCCTGAGCGAAAAGAGTTTCGAGGCAACCGCCGGCGTCCAGTTCTTTTTCGACAGGGATGACCTCAACGCGACTGGTGTCGAGCCCGACAGTTTTTTCTACGATGCGGCGGTCAAGCTGTTCCGGCAGCAGCACACTGGCGGCCCGATGTTCGTCTATGTCTATCTCGAGGCCAATCATCTGCCCTGGGATCCGAAGCATCCGTTCCGCACCGACCTCACGACTCCGGGCTGGAAGGATCCGGGCAACGATGACGTGGAGGTCGACGAATATCTGCGCCGGCAGGCCATGAGCGCGCGGGACTACGCGCAGTTTCTCGCGCAGCTCAAGCGTGAGTTCCCTGGCGATTCTTTTCTCCTCGTGCGCTACGGCGACCACCAGCCCTATTTCTCCACCGAGATTATCGAGCCGGATCTCAGCAGCGCGGACATTCAGCGCCGGCTGATGACCCACGATCCGCGCTATTTCACCACCTACTACGCGATCGATGCGGTCAACTTTAAGCCGGTCGACGTTTCATCCGCGCTCGACACGCTTGAAGGCCCTTATCTGCCGCTCGTGACGCTGGAAGCCGCCGGCCTGCCGCTCGATCCCTCATTCGCCGCGCAAAAGCAGAATTCTGCTGCGCTGTCACGGCCTTTTCTACGCGTGTGACGATGGCAAGACAGCGCGGCACTTCAATCGGTTGCTGATTGATTCCGGGCTGATCCAGCACCTGTGAGCGCGCGGGTACGCCGCCAACGCAGAGTCCGCCTTGATCTCGAAGTTTCGGTCGCTACACTCAGCGCTCGTGGTGGCGACGATCCATAAACGGGAGGAACGGGTATGAATTCTAAAGGTTTATTCACGGCCGCAGCCGTGACACTGGCGCTTGGACTTGGCGCGACCACGGCGAACGCGGCAGGTCTTTTCACACTGGCGTCAAAGTCCTTTGCGGACGGCCGCGTCATGCCAAAAAAGATGTCCAACGCCAATCCGACCGGCAAAGCGCCGAACTGCGTTGGTGAAAACGTGTCGCCCGAATTGCACTGGAGCAACGTGCCCGACGGCACCAAGAGCCTCGTCCTGTTGATGTTTGATCCGGAAGGTCGGGCGCCGTGGGGCGTTAGTCACTGGGTCGCCTACGGCATCGATCCCAGCAAGGTAAAGGGCTTCGCCGAAGGCGCGACCACCAAGGATTCAGACCAGTATGTCGGCGGCAAGAGCACGATGGGCGTCGGCCATTATTCGGGGCCGTGCACGCCTCCGGGTCAAACCGCGCACCATTATACGTTTACGCTGATCGCGACCGACTTTGCGCCGAACGAACTGCCGGCTGGCCTGACGCGTGAGGATTTGACGGCTAAATTTGGACCCCCACCGTCGCCGCACGTGAAAGGTGTCACTGGCATGATCGGATTGTTCGTCAATCCGTGGCATAAGTAACTCGACGAATTAACGCCACGAGCAAGCATCGCTGACCACCGTGACAGTGTCGGGCGCGCCGGATATCGAGATCGTCGCGCTCGACCGCACGGAGATCATCCTTGAGCCTTGGTCGTGGCGTTTCGCTGCCGAACGGCGCGACGACATCCATCGGTATTTCGCAGACCTTCAGCGCCGCCGCGCCGGGGTCTGGAACGGCCGCATCCTGCTGATGCAGCGCTATGCGATTGCTGACCGTGTGTTGCGCGGTGCCTGCTTCGAGGCCGATTACGCGAGCTTCTGCGCGTGGCGCGATTGGAAATTTCCCGACGCAAGTGTCGACAACGTGTTTGCCGTCGCGGCACTGCGCAGCGCCGATGGCGCGTTCGTGGTCGGTGAAATGGCGGCGTCGACTTTCAACGCGGGTCTCGCGACCTTTCCATGCGGTACGCCGGAGCCAGCCGATCTCGACGCGGCCGGCACCCTCGACCTCGGCGCCAATCTTGGCCGCGAACTGCTGGAAGAAACCGGTATTCCGGTCGACGAACTGAAGCCCGAGCCGGGATGGACGATGGTGCGCGACCGCTGTTACCTGGCGCTCGTCCGTCAAGTGGTCGCGCCGCTCGATGCCGAGTCGTTGCGGACGCAGATCGTGCGCAACCTCGCCCAACAGCGGACGCCCGAATTCGTCGGCATCCGGCTGGTGCGCTCGGAACGCGATCTGGATGCTACGATGCCAGGCTTCATCAGAGCCTATCTGGGGCGCATCTGGTCCTGACCGTCGGCTGGTCGGCCGGCATGCGGGACTTGCGCGGGCGCCGGCTCTTCCGCTACAAGAACGCCGGTCCAACATGGGTTTTAACGCGGTATTCACCTTGTTCCGCGACCTTGGCGGGCCATGACGAGGGCTTTGGCGATGTCGATCCGCCGCAGTTATTTGCGCGCGATGACCCGGACGGCCGAAACGGCCGCCTCCGGCGCTGCCCTTATGCTTTCAAAGCTTCTTGGCGGGCTCCTGCTTCTTAGCACCCCCTGAGAGCCGGCTGGGCGTTTGCGCCTGGGCACTCAGGGGTTGACCGAGCCACGGAACCCAAGAGCGCCCCGAGCCTGAGAGCGGGCGCGAGCGAAAAGGATGCAAGTCATGACGACGCCAGCGAAATCCAAGCCGACCCCATCCGAACCGACCCGAACTACCCCGCCCAAATCCGAGAAAGACCGGGTCGTCATTTTCGACACGACGTTGCGCGACGGCGAACAGTGCCCGGGCGCCACCATGACGCACGAGGAAAAGCTCGAAGTCGCCGAACTGCTCGACCAAATGGGCGTCGACATCATCGAGGCCGGTTTTCCCATCGCCTCAGAAGGCGATTTCGCCGCCGTCAACGAGATTGCCAAGCGCACGAAAAACGCGGTGGTGTGCGGCCTGGCGCGTGCCGGGTTTAACGACATCGACCGCGCCGGCGAGGCGATCAAGCCGGCGAAGCAGTCACGCATCCACACTTTTCTTTCGACCTCGCCGGTGCACATGAAGTGGAAGCTGCAGCTCCCGGCCGAGAAGGTCTACGAGATGGTGATCGCGTCGGTAACGCGGGCACGCAAATGGACCGACAACGTCGAATGGTCGTGCGAGGACGGCACCCGCACCGAGCACGATTTTCTCTGCCGTTGCGTTGAGGCGGCGATCAAAGCCGGCGCCACCACGATCAACATTCCCGATACCGTCGGCTACACCGTGCCCGAAGAGTACTTTGCGCTGATCAAGATGGTGCGCGATCGCGTGCCGAATTCCGATCAGGCCCGCTTCTCCGTGCACTGCCATGATGATCTCGGCATGGCGGTGGCGAATTCGCTCGCCGGCGTGCGCGCAGGCGCACGGCAGATCGAGTGCACCATCAATGGCATCGGCGAGCGCGCCGGCAACGCCTCGCTGGAAGAGGCCGTGATGGCAATGCGGGTGCGCAACGACGTGATGCCGTTCTGGACGGGCATCGATGCCACCATGCTGACGCGGGCCTCGAAACTTGTCGCCGCCGTCACCTCGTTCCCGGTGCAATACAACAAGGCGATTGTCGGGCGGAACGCGTTCGCGCACGAGAGCGGCATCCACCAGGACGGCATGCTCAAGCACACCCAGACCTACGAGATCATGACGCCCGAGGATGTCGGGGTGAAGCAGACCTCGCTGGTCATGGGCAAGCATTCCGGCCGCCACGCCTTCGTCCACAAGCTGGAGGAGCTCGGCTACAAGCTGGCCGCCAACCAGCTCGAAGACGCTTTCGTGCGCTTCAAGGCTTTGGCCGACCGCAAGAAGCACGTCTACGACGAGGATATCGAGGCGCTGGTCGACGAGGAGATCGCGACCGCCCAGGACCACATCAAGCTCGTGTCGTTGTCGGTGATCGCCGGCACGCGCGGGCCGCAGCGTGCCACCATGAAGCTCGACGTCGACGGCAAGTCAGCGCTCGAGGAGTGCGAGGGCAACGGCCCGGTTGACGCCATCTTCAATTGCATCAAGGCGATAGTGCCGCATGAGGCGACGCTGGAGCTCTATCAGGTGCACGCTGTGACCGAGGGCACTGATGCGCAGGCCGAGGTTTCGGTCCGGCTGTCGGAAAACAGCCGTTCGGTGACGTCCAAAGGGGCCGATCCAGACACGCTGGTTGCGTCGGCCAAGGCCTATATTTCGGCGCTCAATAAGCTGGTCGCACGCCGCTTGCGCGCAGGCCGGCTCGAGCCGCTGGGCGTCGGCGAACGCCGCATTCATTCGACCGACGCGGGGTAGGGCGCCGTCACTCAAGACGCTCGGCGCGAAAGCGCCGAGCTCAGCTCCGCTTCAGCGCCAGAGAGTATCTGCGCCGCGCCGACTGCCCGGTGGGTAAGTTTTCGTTTACCGAGTTTGTTTACCAATTGTTGAGGGGCTAAGTCTGGAGCGATCCATGCTGCTGGGCAGCCGGATTAGCCTCGGGCCGTTCGTGCCCGAAGATTGCGCCGCAGTGTTCTGCTGGATGAACGACGTCGCCGCCGCGCGGCTCGATTTCGCCTATCGTCCGGTCGACATGATGACGCACCAGCAATGGTGGCAGGGCCTCGGGAAGGACCCGAGCAAGGTCATGTTCGCCATTCGCAAGCTCAGCGAGCCCGTCATCATCGGCTTTGTGCAGATCGCGGCCATGAACAGCGTGCATCGATCGGCGGAGATCGGAATCCGCATCGGTGAGGAAAAAAATCGCGGGCAGGGGTATGGCACCGAGGCGTTACGGCTTGCCGCGGCATATTGCTGGAACCACCTCAATCTCAACCGCGTGCAGCTGACCGTTTTCAATCACAACGTTCGCGCCATCGCCGCCTACCGGGCGGCCGGCTTCCGCAGAGAAGGCAGAATGCGCAAGGCGGCCTTCATCGGCGGCGGCTGGGTCGATTTGATCATGATGGCCGCGCTGCGGCCGGCCCAGAACGCCAGCCGCCGGCTGTCCCGCCCGGCGGCTGCGGCGCCTGCGCCCCAAGGGGAGCTGCGGCCGATCCCCGATACGGCCGCCGCCTGAGCCCCGCCGTAGGCTGCATCATCACGCCTTGCCGGGGACCTGCATCGCCGCTATATCGAGCCCTCGGTTCGGGCGCATAGCTCAGTTGGTAGAGCAGCTGACTCTTAATCAGCGGGTCCAAGGTTCGAGTCCTTGTGCGCCCACCATTTATGCCTTCGACGATGGCTGGGGCTCGCGCCGCTGAACGAGCTCCTTGGCGGCCCACAGTGAGTGGTGCTGTTTCGCCCAGTTCGCGTCGACTTCGCCGCTTGCCATGGCTTCCCAGCCGCCCTCCATGCCGACGGCCCCGATGTAGATGTGTGCGATGATCAGCGCCACATAGGCGATGGCGATCAGCGCGTGCAGAACCTGAGCGATCTGCATGCCGAGGATGTTGGCCCCATAGAACGGAAACAGCAAAAACAGCCCCGTAATCGTCACGCCCGCGGTGCCGAGCATCGCGCACCAGAACAGCGCCTTCTGGCCGCCATTGAACTTCTCCGCCGGCGGATGCTTATGACCGACCATCCCGCCGCCTTCCTTGAACCATCGGATGTCAACGGCGGTCGGAATGTTTGCCTTGGCCCATAGTGCAAACATGATGGCGACGCCGAGCACGAACGGAAAGCTCGAAAAGTCGTGCGCATATTTCGCCATCAAGGACCAGCGTGAAAACGCTTCGGGTCCAATGATCGGCAGGAGAAATTCCCGGCCGAAAGTGATGTTCAAGCCGGTCACCGCAAGCACAACAAAGGCGACTACGATCAACCAGTGCACGAACCGCTCGAAGCCGTTAAAGCGCAGGATCTTGCGGCCGGAGCGGCCGTTCTCGATCACCAGGGGCCCTAGGGTGAAATAGGCCAGAGCCAGAAGCGCGACGACGCCGAGAATCACGAGCGCCCCGATCCAATGCATCCACACTCCGGTAATGAGTTGCCAGGTGCGCCCGAGCGGCTGCTCGATGACATACGATTTCGCGTCGGCAAGGGTGCCGCGGCCGCGAATGAAATAGTGGTCCTTCAGCAGTTGCTGTTCCTTGACCGCCTGTGCGTTCGGATTGACGACGCCCGATGTTTGTGCGGCGCCGGGGACGAGGCCTGCGATGATCAGGAAGCCGATCGCGGCGAAGACGAGCCGAAGGTGTCGGAAAAGCCGTGTCATGGAGCGTCCTTCCTCGTTCTCCTGCGGCAGATTCAGCCCGGCACGTCCTCGCCGTAGGCGGTTTGCCAGCCCCACGCGCCCGAACCGTAGCCTCGTGTCGTCACGCGATTTTTGTAGATGCCCTCGACGATCTCGCCGTCGCCCGCCAACAGCGCCTTGGTCGAACAGACTTCGGCGCACATCGGCAGCTTGCCCTGGGCGAGCCGGTTGGCGCCGTATTTTTCGTACTCGACCGGTGAATTATCGGGTTCGGGACCTCCGGCGCAGAACGTGCACTTATCCATCTTGCCGCGCGACCCGAAATCTCCCACGCGCGGATATTGCGGCGCGCCGAACGGGCAGGCGTAGAAGCAATAGCCGCAACCGATGCAGAGGTCCTTGTTGTGAAGAACCACGCCATCGTCGGTGGTGTAGAAGCAGTCTACCGGACATACTGCGGCGCAGGGCGCATCGGTGCAGTGCATGCAGGCCATCGAGACGGAACGTTCGCCGGGCTCACCGTCGTTGAGCGTGACGACTCTGCGCCGGTTGATGCCCCACGGCACTTCGTTCTCGTTCTTGCAGGCCGTGACGCAGGCATTGCACTCGATACAGCGATCCGCGTCGCACAGAAATTTCATTCGCGCCATCGGTCCTCTCCCTAAGCCGCGCTGACCTGGCACAGCGTTGTCTTCGGTTCCTGCATGCCGGTCGCCGGATCGTAGCCATAAGTCGTGAGCGTATTGGCGCTTTCGCCGAGAACGATGGGATCGGTGCCGGCTGGGTAGTTGGCGCGCAGATCCTTGCCGTCGAACCAGCCGCCGAAATGATAGGGCATCCAGACGACGCCCTTGGCCACGCGCTCGGTCACCTGCGCCTTGACCTTCGCTCTTGCGCTCGGTCCAGTCACCCAGATCCAGTCGCCATCCTTCACGTTGCGTTCGGCCGCATCCGCCGGGTTGATCTCGGCAAACATCTCCTGCTGCAATTCAGCGAGCCATTTATTGGAACGCGTTTCCTCGCCGCTGCCTTCGAATTCGACGATGCGGCCGGTGGTGAAAACCAGCGGGAAGACTCGGCTCACGCCCTTGTCGACACCGGCCTTCTGCAGGGAAGCGCCGACGTTGGGCAATCTAAACTGCTTGGCGTCCGGATAAGTTGGGTACTTGGCGACGAGATCGGGGCGCGGCGTGTTGATCGGCTCGCGATGAATCGGCACAGGATCCGGCAGGCCGAAGGCGTTCATGCGCGCTTTGGCATTGCCGTACGGCACGCAGCCGTGCTTGAGCGCGATACGGACAATGCCGCCGGACAGATCCGTCGACCATGACACCGTATCGGCATTCGTTCCCCCGATAGCCTGGATTGTCGCCAATTCGGCCACAGTGAGCTCCGCGTCCCAACCAAGCTTTTTCAGCACCGCATAGGTAAATTCGGGATATCCATCCTTGATGTCGGAGCCCTTTGAGAATGACCCTTCGGCCAGCAAATTCGCGCCGTTGTATTGGACACCGAAGCGTGCGCGGAAGGTGCCGCCGCCATCCATGACGTGCAAACTCGTGTCGTAAAGATTCGCCGAGCCTGGATGTTTAAGCTCGGATTTGCCCCAGCACGGCCACGGCAGCCCGTAGTAATCGCCTTTGCAGGGGCCGTCCGAGGCGCGCAGCGAAACAAGGTCGAAATCCTTCTGGTTCGCCATGTGCAGCTTGATGCGCTCGGGCGACTGGCCAGTATAACCGGTGCTCCAGCCGCCGCGGTTGATCTCGCGCAGAATGTCTTCCGGAACGGGCCGATCGCCTTCGACGGCGATGTTTTTGAACATCGTGTCGGCGAAGCCAAGTTTCTTCGCCATGAGATGGATGATCTCATAATCATCCTTGGTCTCGAACAGCGGCTTGACGATCTGCTCGCCCCACTGGATCGAGCGGTTCGAGGCCACGCGCGAGCCGGAGCTTTCGAACTGCGTGCAGGCAGGCAGCAGATAAGTGCCGTCCTTGCGCCCTGCCTCGACCGATAGCGAGGCCCAGGTGGTCGGATGCGGATCGACCACAACCAGAAGGTCGAGCTTGGCCATCCCTTTCATGGCTTCCGGAATGCGCCCGATGGCGTTGCTGCCGAAGCCAGTAACCCACAAGGCGCGCAGATTGTCTTTCTGGTCCACCTGGGACCTCGGCAGCAGCACGCCGTCAAACCAGCGGCTGATCGGGATTCCCGGCGTCTCCATGTTCTGTTTGGAGACAAAGCGCGATTGCAGGGCGCTGTAATCGATCTGCCAGACCCGTCCCCAATGCCGCCAAGCCGCTTCAGTCAGCCCGTAGTAGAACGGCAGCGACGTGATATCGAGACCGCAATCGGTTGCGCCTTGCACGTTATCGTGGCCACGGAAAATGTTGGCGCCGAAGCCCGGGCCGCCGACGTTGCCGGTGAGCAAAAGCGCGATGGCGGCGGCGCGCACGTTGGCGGTGCCGACGCTGTGTTGGGTGACACCCATGCACCAGATCAAGGTTGCCGGCTTTTGGGTCGCGAACATCTGCGCGACTTTTTTGAGCTGTTCTCCGGGAACGCCGCTTACGCGCTCGACTTCGGCGGGCGTCCATTTTTCAATTTCCTTGCGCACTTCGTCGAAGCCGTAGACGCGTTGCGCAATAAACTGTTTGTCCTCCCAGCCATTCTGCAAAATGTGCCACATCATGCCGTAAAACACCGGAATATCGGTGCCGGGCCGCAGCCGCACATATTCGGTTGCGTGGGCGGCGGTGCGCGTGAGCCGGGGGTCGACGACAATGAAATTGGCTCGATTGAGCTCGGCGCCCTCGAGAATATGCTGGAGCGACACCGGGTGGGCGCGCGCCGGGTTGCCGCCCCAGATCAGAATGGTCTTGGAATTGCGGATGTCATTGTAGCTGTTGGTCATGGCGCCATAGCCCCAGGTATTGGCGACGCCAGTGACCGTCGTGGAATGGCAGATGCGGGCTTGGTGGTCGACGTTGTTGCTGCCCCAGAGAGCTGCGAATTTGCGGAACAGATAGGCGCCTTCGTTGGTCATCTTGGCGGAGCCGAGCCAGTAGGCGGAATCCGGCCCGGACTTTTGACGGATGTCCAACAGCTTGTCGCCGATCTCGTTGATCGCTTGCTCCCAGCTGATCCTTGTCCAGCGCCCACTCACGATTTTCATCGGATATTTGAGACGCCGCTCGCCGCTGACGAGTTCACGCACCGCCGCGCCTTTGGCGCAAAACGAACCGCGGTTGATCGGGCTGTCCCAAGCCGGTTCCTGGCCGATCCAAACATCGTTGGCGACTTCGGCCAGAACTGTGCAGCCGACCGAACAATGCGTGCAAATGCTCTTGCGCACCGTCACGGCCGTACCTGCAGGCGGCGGGGCGCCGGCTGCGGCTTTGCGCACCGAGCCGAGCGAGAGCGCACCGAGCGCAGCCAGTCCGCCGGTGACGCCGGACCGGCGTAAGAATGTGCGGCGATCGAAGCCACCCTCGGAAGGCCCATCCTGGAAAAGGCTCTCTTTGCGCGTCCGACGTTCGCTTCGCCTGATCAGCACGGTGGTTGCCTCACCTGGGATAGCGGTTGACGCGGTAATAGGTCTGCACCTCGGGCGAATCGGCCCGGTAGCGAGATTTCCGCTTCTCGTCATCGTTTTTTGGAGCCGCCTGCGCAGTGTCCGGTACGGAGCCGGTTATCGCGGCGCCCGCACCGACTCCAAACGCGCGCAGGACGTCACGTCGCCGCGCCAATATCCGCCGGCTGCTCGTCTCGCTCGGCATCACGTTGCTCCAACCAAGCTGCCATTTTGTCTGTCCGGCAACCTGAAAGCCTCATCCTCGATCTCAATAAATCGCTGCCCCAACGCACCGACACGGCGATAAAAGTTGGCATTCTTCGCGGTCTGCAGATCGCCAAAGAAACGTCCGATCCAGGGCGCGAGGTGCTTCTCGAATACGCTGCAATCCGCCCCGAGGGGCGTATCGAAGCGTCCGTCCACCAAACCTGCCATAATCTCACACAAGAGCGCGGCATGATCTTCCGGTTCGCCGCACCGCTCTGCGCGCGCAAGACCGAGCGTCGCCAAGTCGGCGCGCAATTGCGCCAGCGGCGCCGCATGAAGCGTGCCGGTAACGTAATATGAGCCGTAGGGCATAAGCTCGCCACGACCGACGCCGACGAACAGATCAAAAAATTCGCGTTCGATCTGCTCGCATTCCACGACTGCGGCAGCCTGGGCGAGAGCGGCGTGCGCCTGACCGAGGGGGCTTACGTCGCCTGTGAGTCCGGCAATTTCGGTCAGCAGATCGCCACTCGGAGCTCGGGCAAGCAACACCGACAACAGCGCGTATTCTTGCGCTCGAGCCCGTTCGATTTCATCGGTAATGGCACCGGACCGGACGGATTGCACTTTCGGCCTCACATTGCCCTAATCCTCTCTGCATTTTAGCAGATGAGAATCGGCTAATGTTTAGCATGTGGCGACGACTGTTGAGCCTAAGGGATTCTACCTAGAAGGATCGACTGTTCGGGCCTGACTTGCGACAGGCGTCCCATCCGTTCTTGTCTGTGGCTGCGTGTCAGGCTCGGCTCGAGCCGGCAAAGGTGCCGTAGCGAAATCGCCGAACAGTTCGCCAACCAGGCGCTCCATGTCTGGCGGCAGCTTGAGCGGCCCGAATCCTGGCACGCCGTCGGACTTGGTGAAGTCCCACTGGTTATCGGCGATACCGATGAAATCGCGAATTGCCGGGTCCGCTGTCCATGCACGACGTAATGCGGCGCGCGTCAGATCGGCTGGGACGCCAGCCTTGAGAAAGGCACGGACGTCCGTCGCGGCGCCTATTGCCTCGACGGGCGGCAGACTCTCGGGGTTCAGTGTTGGCGGCTGGTCCTGTGGCGCCGCCGCACCGCCATCATCGCGTGGTACCTCAGCCGTATGTGCGTCGTCGCGCGTGCTTGCGCGCTTGCGGCGCGACCATCGCTGCAGAAATGTTTCGATCGACGACGCCGAATTGCTCATTTGCGAACCGCGACGGACATCTGCCTAGGCCACTTTAATGGAACGTGTCTTCCAACCACATGTGACACCCTTGGATCGGGCAGCTATATAGTTATTGCACACTTGGTGCACCGCTGTTTGCCGTTAATCAAGCCATGACCGAACGTCGGCCAAATATTCTGCTTTGCTCGTGTGAGGACACGATGCCGATCGATGCGAGCGTCGTAGCGGCGAATTTGCCCCGGCGTCGGCGTCAAAACCGCAAGACAACTCTGCCGCGCCGAGCTTGAGCGCTTTCGTTCCGCAACGGCGGAGGGTGCACCGCTCATCGTTGGCTGTACGCAGGAGGCTCCCCTCTTTCGAGAGACGGCGGGCACGCACAGCGCGAGTTCGCTTTCGTTCGTCAACGTGCGCGAGACCGCGGGCTGGTCCGACCAGGCGGCGGATGCCGGGCCCAAGATGGCGGCGTTGATTGCCGCTGCGGCCGAACCGGATCCCGAAGTGCCGTTCGTCCGTCTGAAAAGCGCAGGTGTGGTCCTTATCTACGGCCGCGACGAAAAGACGATCGAAGCTGGAGCGTTGCTTAAGGATGGTCTCGACGCGACCGTGCTGCTCACCCGGCCGGTCAGCATCATGCCGCCGCGCGTGACAGATTTTCCAATCGCGAAAGGCACGATCCGCGCAGTATCCGGTTATCTCGGTAAATTCGACGTTATTGTAGATGACTTCGCGCCTTCGGCGCCATCCTCGCGCGACTCACTCATGTTCGCTCCACCGCGTGACGACGCCAAATCGCACTGTGACATCCTGCTCGACATATCCGGCGGTCCGGCCCTATTTACTGCGCCGGATTTGCGGGATGGCTATGTGCGGGCTGATCCCGGCGATCCGGCCGCGGTCTTGCGCGCTGTGCTCAAAGTGCGCGATCTGGTCGGCACGTTCGACAAGCCGCGTTACATTACCTTCACCGCAGATCTGTGCGCGCATTCGCGCTCGCGTATTGTTGGCTGCCGTCGCTGCCTCGATCTCTGTCCGACCGGCGCCATCAAGCCGGCAGGTGACCGGGTCGTAATCGACGAAGCAATTTGCGCGGGCTGCGGCGAGTGCGCTGCTGCTTGTCCAACGGGTGCGGCCGCCTATGCGCTACCGACGTCCGACGCGCTGATGCGCAAAGTACGCACCCTGCTGACGGCCTATCGCGAAGCCGGTGGCAAAAATCCGATCCTGATCTTTCACGACATCGAGCATGGCGACGCAATGATCGACGCGATTGCGCGGTATGGTCCTGGATTGGCGGCAAACGTGCTGCCGATCGCCGTCAACGAGATAACGCAAGTGGGGCCCGAAGTCATAGTCGCGGCATTCGCCTACGGCGCCAGCGACGTCCGTTTGGTTGCGCGTGGAAAACCGCGGCACGATATTGCCGGCCTGCGCAAGACCATCGCGTTGGCGGAACCGATTCTCGGTGCGCTCGGTTACGGCTCACTGGCGATCATTGAAACCGACGATCCCGACGCGCTTAGCGATGCGCTCCGCGCAGTCGAGGCACATGCGCCATCGCGGCAGCCGTCGACTTTCCTGCCGGTCGGGCAGAAGCGAGAATTGCTGCGATTGGCGTTGCGGGCGCTGCACGCTTCGGCGCTAACTCCGGCTGATGTTGTTGCGCTGCCGACAGGCGCACCGTTAGGTACCGTCGAAATTGATGCCCAAGACTGTACACTGTGTTTAGCGTGTGTGGCAGTCTGTCCGACGGGAGCACTGGGTGACAGCGCGCAGGAACCGGTTCTGCGTTTCACTGAGGATGCGTGCGTGCAGTGCGGTCTGTGTGCGGCCACCTGCCCGGAAAAAGTCATCACTCTGATATCGCGGATCGATTTTGGCGCCGCCAACGCTCCGGCGCGCGTGATTAAGCGGGAGGAGCCATTTGCCTGCATCAGGTGCGGCAAGCCGTTCGGCGTCAAAAGTACGATCGAACGGGTAAGCGCGCAGCTCGCCGGACAACATTGGATGTATAAGGGTGGCTCGAAGCGCCTTGACTTGATCAAGATGTGCGACACCTGCCGGGTCGCCGCGGTTACCGAGGATGAGTTTGATCCTCATGGGGCCCCGCCTCGGCCGCATGTCCGTACTTCCGACGACTATTTGCGCGAGCGACCACGAGACAAGGAGCGGAAGTAATCGGCGCTCATATGTGGTTTCGGCACCAAATGGGCAGGCTTTGATCTATCTCAAGCCATGCATCGGTCTCTCGAATTATTGTAGGAGTCGGTACTTCATAACCGCATTCGGGGAAAGCTCATGGGCAAGTCGAAACTTATTCTAACCAGTGTCGCTGCGGGTATGCTGTCGATCATCGGGGCATCAGTCTCGCCGCCGCTTCGCCAAGCTTGCGCCCAGCAGGCACAAATCAGCTATGCCGATGATATTGCGCCGATCTTCAAGGGTTGGTGCGTTTCCTGCCATCAACCCGGCGGCCAGGGCTACACGGCCAGCGGCCTCGATTTGACGAGTTATGACGGGCTCATGAAAGGTACGAAATTCGGGCCGATGGTACTTCCAGGCCAGCCCGACAGCAGCAATCTGGTCGTACTGATCGAAGGCAAGGCGAAGCTGCAAATGCCGTACGGGCATAAGCCGCTGCCGTCATGCTTGCAGCAGAATGTCTGGACGTGGGTCTTCCAGGGCGCCAAAAACAACTGAGGTCCACGCCTCGGTTTCGCTTGCGCGCTACGATCAGCCTTGGTTCACTTGGCCTTGGCTCATCATGAGGTCACATGCGCGACGTTTCGGAGCCGTCCCGGCGTGACCTTTGGATTCACTGGCTGGTCTATCCCGGGCATTCCTTGCCGACCGCGGCAGCGCCAGTGCTGGTGGCGATCGGGACTGGCCATTCATGATCGTGTTTTCGCGCTGCTCCCGGCGATCTTGGCGTTCCTCGCAAGCTGGCTGATCCATATTGCGGGATTATTCACCGACAATTACGAACTCCTTGTTCGGCATCGTGGCGTCAATGAACATCCGGAACTGATTGATGCGATCAACAAAGGGGAGCTGTCGCTCGCCGGCCTGCGTTGGGCGATTGCTGTCTGCCTTGGACTTGCCGCGCTGACCGGTCCCTATCTTCTCTACGTCGCTGGCAGCCCGGTCATTGTCATTGGCTTGCTGGGCATGGTGGGGAGCCTGATCTATTCGGCCGGCCCGTTTCCGTTCGGCAAGCACGGGCTTTCCGACCTGCATTTTTTCATCATGTTCGGCATTTTCGCGCCGGCGGCGGCCTATTACGCGCAATTCGCCGCGCACCAGCAGCCGGCATCGTACTGGCAGATTTTGTTCTACGGCATGCCGATGCGGGCCTTCGTCATCGGTCTGCCGCTCGGAGCCATCGCGGTCAATATTCTTATCATCGACGATATCAGAGACCGCGAGTTCGATGCCGCGAAAGGCTGGCGCACGGGACCGACTTCGCTTCGGCATCGCGTGGAGCCGCGCCGAATATGTTCTGTTGACTGGCTTCATCTACGTCATTCCGTTCTGGTTCTGGCTTCGCTGGGGATTTGAAGCCTGGGTGCTGTTGCCGCTGGTGACGCTGCCGTTTGCCGCCGTAATTGCCCACAAGGTATTGACCGAGGACGCGTATGATCCCCTGTTGCCCTTGACGCCCATGGCGGCGTTTCTCTGCCTTGGTTATGCGGTGCTGCTCGCTGCCGGTATCGCGCTTTAGGAAACCCCGAAATATACCCGCAACCCGAAGCCGACCGCGAAAGCGAGCGCCGCCGCGCTCATGCCTATGAAAAGGACTTCGGCACCGGATCGCAGCCAGTTTGCGGCCGACCAGAGGCTTTTGATTGCCCCCACCGCGAAGAAGGTCGCACCAGTGGCAACGACGCAGCCCGCCAAGCCACCGGGTGACAAATAGGTGAGGAGAGGTACGCACCCGCAAATCAGAAACGCAACGAACGTGCTGAGGGCCGACATTATCGGCGACCTTAAGGTCTGCGACAGACCATACTCTTCCGCTGCCATCGTTTCTGCCCAAAGGGCGGGATCGGCCGTGATGACAGCGACCGCGCGTTCGAGATCGCCGCCTGCGAAGCCCTTGGCCGCAAAGATCTGCCTGATTTCCTCGCGTTCTCCCTCGGGCACCAGTGCGATGTGGCGGCGCTCGATGCTCAAGACGCGCTGGTAGTCGTCGTGTTCGGCTCTGGTACCGAGGTAATTGCCCGCCGCCATGGCAAAGCCGTCGGCGACAAGATTGGCGAATCCGAGAAGCAGCAGCACGCTGGTCGATAACTGCGCGCCGGCGACACCAGCCACGATCGCGAACGTCGTGACGGTGCCGTCGATGCCACCGTAGATCCAATCACGCAGATAGTTGGTGCGCGGCCCTTTCTTGAGGCGCTCACGGATACCCTGCTCGCTATGGCTGTGCTCCAGAACGGGAGGCATGGGATATTTCAATCGCAAAAGGTTATGCGGGCGTTGATCCAGCGCAACAAATCTGCCGCGATAACAGCGCGATAACGAAACATGCGTTGCACGCCTGCCTTGACCCAAATCAATGTAAATACATGCCGACGCTGTTATTGAAAGCCCATGAAAGCGCGAGATTTGCGAACAACCGTCGCCGTGGTGCTGGCTTGGTAGCCGCACAAATGGGAATTGCTACGGCGGCCCCTCAGCAGCTGCATTGCATCCTGACGCGCAGCGACGGGGCGGCGCAGAATCAGCCAATCATTGTCGTATTCGACGAGGAGGCCAAAACGCTGCGGGCGCAATCGGGGACTGAAACCTACAGCTTCAGCGATATCTCAATCAGTAACGTCGCCATAAGTGGAAGCGTAGGCGCCGTCAGCCTCGGTATCGACCGCTCCTCCCTCGGTATGGTGTGGCAGCAATACTCGGCTGAGAAGCCGACCATTCAATACGGACAGTGCCAAAGAAGCGCGTCTTCGATCGACCAGTAAACGTCGGAATACGGTCAATTGTTGATGCAAATCAATGTGCCGCCCGCTCTCGAGAGGCACCTAGGCACGGGATCGTCATGCTGAATAAGCAAACTTTCGGGTGCGGCTTTGCCGCTACCTCCGACGCAGCAACGGGCGAGAAGTCACGATGAGCGTCAGCTTGGATGGGACACATCCGGAGACCCGCGGTGAGGTACTGCAATTTCCGGGATCAGGCGCCGCCGTGCGGCGGCTGAGGTCGGGCTTGGGAAAATCCTGGACGGTCGGTGCCCTGATCATCGCTGTGCTGCTCGTCGGCATCGGCGCCGCGTTCTGGATCCTCAATACCAAATCCAGTGTCGAATACGTCACCGCGCAAGTCACACGCGGCACGGTGGCACGGACTGCAACGGCGACCGGGACAGTCAATCCCGTCCTGACGATCATCGTCGGCACCTACGTTTCCGGCGTGATCCAGAACATCTATTGCGACTACAACACTCACGTGAGGGCGGGCCAGATTTGCGCCAGGATCGATCCGCGTCCATATCAGGCGACGCTCGATCAATATTCCGGGCAGCTCGCGCGCGATCAGGCCATTCTCGATAAGGATCGAAAGGATCTCGCACGATACCAGCAACTCGCCCAGCAGAATTCGATTGCGCGCCAGCAAGCCGAGGATCAGGCGTACGTCGTCAATCAGGACGAAGGAACGGTGAAGCTCGATCAGGCGCTCGTGGAGAGCGCTACGCTCAATCTCGGCTATACCAATATCGTCTCGCCCGTGGATGGCACAGTCGTTTCACGCAATGTAACCGGCGGACAGACAGTCGCCGCGAGTTTTCAGACACCTACGCTATTTTTGATCGCCACCGACCTCAAGCAAATGGAGGTTGATACCAATACCAGCGAAGGCGATATCGGCGGCGTCAAGGTTGGCGACAAAGCAACGTTCACGGTCGACGCCTACCCGCAACGCGTGTTCGATGGTGTGGTCACTCAGGTCCGTCAATCGCCGAACACCGTGCAAAATGTCGTTACGTATGACGTTGTTCTTGGTGTCGACAACGGCGATCTTGCGCTGGTGCCAGGCATGACGGCTTCGACGGATATCATCGTCGATCAGCGCGACAACGTCTTGCGCGTGCCCGATCAGGCATTGCGCTTCTCGCCGGCCGGTCTGGCTGCGGCTGGTGGCGCCGGCGCGCCAAGGGCGGGGCAGCAACGTGTATTCGTGTTGCGCGACGGCAAACCGGTCGCAGTTCCCGTCACAGCGGGTCTCGACGACGGAAACCTCACCGAAATCGTCAAAGGCGATCTGCAGCCCGGAGATCCGGTAATCACCGCCGAAAGGAGTGGCACAGCGGGCGGCCAGCCGCCGGCGGCGCTCGCGCCGCGGCTGTAAAGCTTATGCTCCGATGCAACAGCAAGGACTCCCCGTCCGCGCAGCCGGTCATCAAGGTCGAGAACCTTACGCGCACCTTTGTCATCGGCGATGTCAAGGTCGAGGCACTGCGGGGAGTAAGCCTGACAGTTCAGCACGGAGAATTCGTCGCCGTCATGGGCTCGTCCGGATCGGGCAAGTCGACACTGATGAATATTCTCGGCTGCCTCGATCGGCCGACAAGCGGCCATTATTTTCTTGAGGGCGTCGACGTCGCGGCGCTCCACGAACCCGACCTCGCCGGTATCCGCAGCGAGCGTCTCGGTTTCGTATTTCAGAGCTTCAATCTGTTGGCGCGCACCAGCGCGCTAGAGAACATCGGATTACCGCTATATTATTCCAGTGCAGGGCCGACGCGCAGCGCGGTTCGGATCGAGCGCGCGCGCGCCGCGCTGCGCTTCATGGGCTTGAGCGAACGCGAGCGCAACACGCCCGGCCAGTTATCGGGCGGTCAGCAGCAACGGGTCGCAATCGCGCGGGCGCTGATCAATTCTCCTAACCTGCTGCTTGCCGACGAGCCGACCGGAAATCTCGATACCAAGACCTCGCACGAGATCATGGAGACCCTGGTTTCGCTTAATCGGCAACACGGGCTGACGATTGTTCTCGTCACGCACGAGGCCGACATTGCCGCTTATGCGGATCGCCTCGTGACGATGCGCGACGGCCAAATCATTTCAGACCAGCGCGTGAGCAAACCGACCCCGGTTGAGGGGGAGGCCGAGCGCTTTGCGTTTCTCCAGGACAAAGAGCAGTCGGCTGTGACGGCGGGGTCGCACCTGTCTTTCGGCCTCATGGTGCTGGCCACCGCGGCCCAGGCGATCGGTCGCAATAAGATGCGGTCGGCGCTTACCATGCTGGGCGTATTCATCGGCGTGGCGGCCCTGATCACCATGGTCGCCATCGGTCAGGGCGCTAATGAAGCGGTGCGCCAACAAATCCAGAGCCTCGGGACCAATATGGTGGTGATTGTGCCCGGCGCCATCACGACAGGCGGTATTCGCGCTGGTTACGGCAGTGCCAGCACGTTGACTGTGTCCGACGCCCAGGCCATTCGCCGTAATGACTCCGCCGTGGCCCAGGTCGGCTATTTGATTCGTCAAGAGGGCCAAGTGCAATATGGCAGCCAAAATTGGACAACCAGCATACAAGGCGTGAGTCAAAGCTACCCGGCGATTACAAATTGGCAGATCGCTGCCGGGCGCGGGATCAGCAGGGAGGATGAGAGCAAGGCGACCCTCGTTGTGGTCATCGGCCAAACGGTTTATCGCCAGCTTTTTACCCCTGGCGAAAATCCGATTGGCGCCTTCATCCAGGTCAAGAGTGTGCCTTTACAGGTCATAGGCTTGTTCGTCGGCAAGGGGCAATCGTCCTTTGGCACGGATCAGGATGATTTGGTCATGATCCCATTTACGACCGGACAACAGAAGGTGCTTGGCGTGGCGGCGCCTACCCAGCAGCAAACGCCGCTCAATTGGCCGTATCTGCCGCCGCCCAATCCCTACAATTTGCAGCCCCGCCTGACCGGGTTCGTCAATTTTATTTACGTGCAGGCCGCGGCCGAACCGCTTGTGCAGACAGCCATCAATCAAGCGACCGTGACGCTCAGGGAGCGCCACCGCATCAAGCCTGGTGACGTTGATGATTTCCAGATTCGCAACTTGAGCCAGTTCGTCGAGACTTCGGAAAGTTCGAGCCGGATCATGGCGCTTTTGCTCGCCGCCGTTGCCTCGATCTCCCTGGTCGTCGGTGGCATCGGCATCATGAATATCCTGCTAGTGTCGGTCACCGAGCGGACGCGAGAAATTGGGCTACGCATGGCTATTGGCGCGCGCCGCCTGCATGTTTTGCTGCAATTTCTGGCAGAGGCCATCTTTCTGAGCGTCAGCGGCGGACTCGCCGGTATTCTGATGGGGGTCGTGTGTTCGGTCTCGGTATCGCTCATTACGGGATGGCCGGCGCCGATTTCGATCACGGCTGTGGCGGGAGGATTTTTGTTCTCCGCCGCAGTCGGCGTGTTCTTTGGATATTATCCAGCCCGCAAAGCCGCGCGGCTCGATCCTATTGAGGCGTTGCGGTACGAGTGAAATCATTGCCATGCGGACGCGTAGTGCATGGCAGCCTGAACTTTGCACAGGTCGCTCGTTTGCTGGTTCGGATTTTGTTGTGCCGCTGGCGGTGCGGGCATAATCTAAAAACGTGAGGAAACGTTCTCTCCTGCGCAAAAGGGGGAATTTATGAAAGACATCGACAGGCAGTTCATACGTTGGGGCGCGATCCTGCTCGCGCTGGGCATGCTGCTCGGTCTCTACATGGCCGGCACGCAGAATTTCAAGATCGGCTCGGTGCATGCCCATCTCGCCATCTTCGGCGGCGCCGTCTTGATTATCTATGGCCTCGTCTATCACGCCGGCATGGCGAAGAACGACATTTGGGCTACCGTGCTGCTGTGGGTCTCGGTCGTCGGTGCAATCGCGTTTCCATTGGGCGAATATTTGGCAATTACCGCGGGCGCTCATCTCGCCGCCGAGGTCGCGTCGCTCATCGTAATGGCATCGGGACTATTGTTCGTTTTCAACGTGGTGCGTGCCTGACGCAGCCCTCGTTGCGATGTCATCGATTGGCAGGTCCGGCAGCAGGCGGTATTGGCGCGTGCGCTATGTTGGCGTGGCAGCTTACACACGCCAAGTGAGCGCGCTCTGCCATGGCGTGTGCGGTCTGACCTGTAGCGCTGGACGGATGGATGCGTCCGGGCTCATGACACTTGCGGCAGGTCACGCTGTCTTCATGCCGCATTTCCTCGCGCACCTGCTGGGCCAGTGCCGGTAGCCGCGCCGCCCATACCGCAGGATCATTGAAATTGTTCGTGCGTTCGGCAATCTCGTCGCGAATTCCATCGACCACGTGCGAATAGGTTTCGACGAACCAGTTGCTCGATGGGACGTGGCAATCGGCGCAGTTTGCCGACACACCAGCGGCGCTATTCCGATGCGCGGATTGCAGATAGTGCGGGTCGGAAGCCACATTCGCCATCGAATGGCACGACGTGCAAAACGCCTCCGTGGAGGTGATTTGATTGACGATAGTGCTGGCGATGATCCCGCCAGCTCCTATGACTGCTCCGACCACGAGTAGCGAGAAAATCGCAAGCCATCGCCGCATCGGAAACTCCCAAGGGTAGAGATTGTCGCGCTCATGGTGCCACAAGCTTGATTAGAGCGAATGGCTGGCCACAGGCTTGATCTTTATCAATGCCGCTTCTGCAACTCCCGGCAAGACTGTGCGCCTTCCGAGAGGCGCCACGCTTGAGCGCTGTGTTTCGCAACGTCTGCACAGTCTAGGGAGAGTCACATGACCATGAAAAGGCGCGACTTTTTGCTTAGCGGCGGTGGAATTGCCGCCGGTCTTGCCGCCGGTCAGGTGGTGGCGCCTGAAACCACTTTGGCACAGGCGCCGCATGCGCCGACAGCATGGCAACGCGACGCCGATGTCGTCGTCATCGGCTCGGGAGCGGCCGGTCTTCCCGCCGCCATCGTCGCCCGCGAGGCCGGTGCGTCGGTTATTTTGGTCGAAGCCGAGAAGGATATCGGTGGTCATGCCATCACCAGCGGCGGCAATGTACCGCTCGGCGGCGGCACCAGTGTGCAGAAGAAATACGGAATTAACGATTCGCCGGACCTATTGTTTCGAGACTTGACCGACTGGTCGGTAGTCGAAGGCAACGGTTTCCCCGACTATCGCTACAACGATCGTGAGATCATTCGCGCCTTTGCCGACAACAGCGCGCCGACGTTCGAATGGCTTCTCGCGCACGGCGTCATCTTTGTTGACAAGGCGCCGGACGAATTCGGCGGCACCTCGGTTGGCAATTCCGTGCCGCGGGAGATGCACAGCGCTGTCATGAACTGGTCGATGGTGCAGACCGGCAAGCCCGCCGATCCGATGATCCAGAAGATGCTTTCTTCGGGCAATGGCCTGATGCGGCCACTCGAAGCCGCCGCGAGAAAAGCCGGCGTGCAAATTCTGCTCGAACACAAGATGACCGCGATCTACCGCGAGGCGCCGGCTTCCGGCCGGGCCACTGGCATTGCGGTGGATAACAACGGCCAAACTCTGAATATCCGCGCTCGCAAGGCCGTCATCATCGCTACGGGCGGATCGACTGGAAACGTCAATTTCCGCCGGATGTTCGATCCGCGGCTGACCGAGGAATATTGCGGCCTGTCGGGCATGCCGTGGTCGAACCAGGATGCCAGTGGTGAAATCGCTGGCATGGCGATCGGTGCTTCGCTCTGGGGACTTTACAATCAGACCGGTGAATTTGGCTCTAACCTTACCAAGCCGGGCACGATCGGCGGCCAGTATGGTTACGTCAACTTGAAGTGGATGCCTGGCAGCCCTGTCTTCGACCGCGTACGCGCGTCGGGCCTGTCAGTGGCAAACTGGCAGGATGTCATTCTAGTCAATATGATCGGCAAGCGCTTCTATGACGAGACCGGTCCCCAGTTCACCGCGAACGACTACAACTCGATCAAGGGCTACAAGCAGGACAGCTATCTCAACGCCAAGAACCAGAAATACAATCCCAACAACTTCATCAACGCGGCACTCGCTGGAATCGGAGACGGCCATAACGGTGGCGGCCCAATCTGGGCGATCTTCGACGCGGATGCTGCTGCGCGCGAAAAGTGGGATCCGAGCCCGCCGAATGTCGACATCAAGGCCGGCTTTTTCTTTTCGGCGGACACGCTTGGCGATCTCGCCAAGAAAATCAAAATGCAATACCAGCGCGTTGCCATGCCATCCGAAAATCTCGAACAAACCGTGGCGCGCTATAATTCCTTCGTCGACTCTGGGGTCGATGAGGATTTCGGCAAGCCGAAGCCGCTGCACAAGATCGCGAAGGCGCCGTTCTATGCCGCCTGGGCTACGCCGGTCGTCCATGACACGCGCGCCGGCCTGCGTATCAACAACAAGTGCCAAGTCATGGATTTGAACGCCAACGTGATCCCCGGCCTGTATTGCAGTGGTGAATCTGCCGGCGGCTTCTCACAGCATGGCCTCGCCCGAGCGGCATGTCAGGGCTACATCGCCGGCAAGAATGCCGCGAGCGATGGTGGCGCCGGTTGATAGGGTCGGTCGATTGCATCTCTCATCCAGAGGCGGCCGCGAATGGCGCGTCTGGATAAAGGCGGGGCGTCGACCATTTTACGGCGTCTTCAAATCGAAGTTATGACACTGCGAACAATATAGTACCGACGCCTGATGGACGTGGTGGCAACTGGTGCACGCGATCTCACCGAGATGCGAGGCATGGGGATTGGGTTGATCTTTTGCGGTTTTCGCGGCGACCTGCGCGTTAGTGCCGTGACATTTGATGCACGCTGCCTGATCCGCCGGCTTTGACGGAGGACTTTCAGCGTGACACGCGGCACAATTTAGCCCAGCTGCCGCATGCTTGTCGATCAGAAAACCATGCCCTGCGCCCGGCGCTGCGCCGGCTACGGGCGCCTGAGCGGCGGCGTGGGGTAGCGCGCCAGCAGCGATGCTGCCTAGCACTGCAAGTGCAAAGAACCAGGATCGTCGCATTATTGTGTCTCCACTGTGCCGGCCGGACAATCTACCACGCTACATACCGCCGTGCGGATGAAGGGCGGCGTAATCGCGCAATATCTTTACATAACTTTCTCGGCCGAAAGAGTCCGGGTTGGTGAAGCGGTGCTGACTTAGCAATCCGCGTATCTCATCGAGCGCCTCAATATCGCGCGCCGACAGCCATGACGTCATCCCGGCCAGAAGTGTTTTCATGTGATGCGGACCGTGCCGCAACAGCGCCGCGGTGGTCATCACTACATCGGCGCCGACCAACAGGTATTTGACCACCTGTTCGGGATCTTCCACGCCGGTGCTGGCGGCAAGTGATGCATCGATGCGTCCGCACAACAGGGCGATCCATAACAGGGGTAGTCTGATCTCGCTCGCATGGCTCAACTGCAAATCATTGCGCAGCCGTAGCTGCGTCAGATCGATATCCGGCTGATAGAAACGGTTGAACAGCACCAGCGCATCCGCACCCGCAGCGGCGAGTTGCGTGGCGATCTGCCCAATCGAGCTGAAATAGGGGCCAAGTTTCATCGCGAGGGGCAGCGCGACCGTTTGCCGGACCTGCTGTAAAACCTCGATATAGCGCTGTTCGACCTCGCCGCCGGTCAAGGCGAGGTCGGTCGGGATGAAATAGACGTTGAGTTCGAGTGCGGCCGCGCCCGCCTCCTCGATCAGTTTGGCGTAGCCGGTCCAGCCTTCGTCGGTGGTGCCGTTGAGGCTTGCGATGATCGGGATATCCACGGCCGAGACGGCTCGTCTGATGAGGTCGAGGTATTGTTCGGGGCCAGGTCCCTCGGAAGCGGGAAAGTAGCTGCGCGCTTCCGGCGAACTTTCCAGCCCTGTCGCGGTGAGAACCTCGTGCGCGCGGACCTCTGCCTCGATCCGCTCTTCAAACAGCGATGGCAGGACGATGGCGGCGGCTCCGGCGTCCTCGAGGCTGCGGATGTCGTCGAGATTTCCGGTAAGCGGCGATGCCGAGGCCACCAGCGGATTCTTCAGTTCGAGACCCATATAGCGTGTCGTCAGATTCATGGCTTTGTCCCGCCTGCGGCGTCGCGCCGATCCCGCTCTTACGATTGCCCGAGCCGGGCGATGTCATCGGCATTGGGATGAAACCGGCTGCCGTCGCGTGCCGCCAAATCCTCGTATTGCCGGTACTTTTCGGTCACGACGGCCTGAGCCATCGCGAGCAGTGCCTTCGCATCGTCCGGTTTTGTTGAGTTGAGCGCGGTGTAGCGAATCTCGTTGTAGGCGTAGTCCTTAAAGGCAATGGTCGGGCGCGGTGAATCCAGGCGCAGCGGATTTTCGCCGACGTTTCGCATCGCTGGATTGAAGCGAATGAGGGGCCAGTAGCCGCTCGCGACAGCGAGTTGCTGCTGCTTCATACCGAAGCGCATGTCGATGCCGTGCGCGATGCACTGGCAGTAGGCGAGGATCAGCGAGGGGCCGTCATAGGCCTCAGCCTCGCGAAATGCCTGCAACGTCTGTTGCGGATTGGCGCCCATCGCCACTTGGGCGACATAGACATTGCCGTATGCAATGGCCTGGAGCGCCAGATCCTTGCGGGCGACACGCTTGCCGCCGGCGGCGAATTTCGCGACCGCGCCCAGTGGCGTCGCCTTGGAGGATTGCCCGCCAGTGTTGGAATATACCTCGGTGTCGAGGACGAGCACATTGACATTGCGGCTCGATGCGAGAACATGATCGAGGCCGCCATAGCCGATGTCGTAAGCCCAGCCGTCGCCGCCGACGATCCAGATGCTGCGCCGGACCAGATGATCGACCACTGAAAGCAGATCGCGCGCCGGCTCGATGTCGAGCTTCAAGAGCTTGGTCTTGAGCTCGGCGACGCGGATGCGCTGCGCCCTGATCTCCGATTCACGAATCTGCGGAGCGTCGAGAATGGCATCGGCGAGCTCCTTGCCCAATTCAGGTGTAAGCTGCTGCAGCAGCGTGCGCGCCAGCTCGACGTGCTTGTCAGCCGCCAGACGAAAACCGAGGCCGAATTCGGCATTGTCCTCGAACAGCGAGTTCGACCAAGCGGGCCCTCGGCCTTCGTGGTTCTTGCTCCACGGCGTTACCGGCAGATTCGCGCCATAGATCGACGAACACCCCGTCGCATTGGCGACCTGCAGACGATCACCGAACAGCTGCGAGAGTAACTTGAGATACGGCGTCTCTCCGCACCCGGCGCAGGCGCCGCTGAACTCGAACAGCGGCTCCAGGAACTGGACGCCGCGCACATTGGCGAAGTCGACACGGGCGCGATCGTTCACCGGCAGCGTTTCGAAAAATGCAATGTTGCGCCGCTCCGCCTCGATGAGCGGCAGCTTGTCCGCCATGTTGATTGCCTTCACTCCGGCTTCGCGCGGACTTGTCGCGGGGCAGGCTTCGACGCAAAGCGCACACCCGGTGCAGTCTTCGACGTAGAACTGCAGTGTGAAGCGCGCTTCCGGATAGCCGCGTGCATTGACAGGGGCCGATTTGAATGAATCCGGAGCGCCGGCGAGTTTGTCGTCGTGATAATAACGTGCCCGGATAACGCTGTGCGGACAGACGAAACTGCATTGCCCGCACTGCACGCAGAGGTCCGGCTCCCAGACCGGCACCGTGTCCGCGATATTGCGCTTCTCGAAGGCGCTCGTGCCTGACGGGAAAGTGCCGTCAGCAGGCATGAGACTGACAGGAATCTCGTCACCCAGGCCAACCAGCATTTTCGCGGTGACCTGCCGGACGAACTCGGGAGCGTTGTCGGGTACGATTTTCACGCCATCGAGGTTGCTTGTGGCCTTCGCCGGAACCTGAACCTCCTGCAACCGCTCAAGCGTTCCATCGACAGCCGCATAGTTCTTTTGAACGACGGCTTCGCCGCGGCGCGCGTAGGTTTTCTTGATTGTCTCCTTGATCTGCCGGATGGCTTCGTCGTGCGGCAACACGCCGGAAATCGCAAAGAAACATGTTTGCAGGACGGTATTGATCCGCGTGCCGAGGCCGACCTCGCGCGCCACGTTGGACGCGTCTATCACAAAGAAACGTAGCCGCTTGTCGATGATCTGCTGCTGTACCCGCCTGGGTAATCTGTCCCAGACCCGATCCGCGCCGTATGGGCTGTTGAGGAGAAAGACAGCGCCCGGTGCGGCGAGCCGCAGCACGTCCTGCCGCGCCAGGAAATGAAACTGATGGCAGGCGACAAATCCCGCGGTCGCTATCAGATAGGGAGCGCGTATCGGCTCGGGTCCAAACCGCAAATGCGATACGGTCTGCGCACCGGACTTATGCGAGTCGTAGACGAAGTATCCCTGCGCGTAATATCCGGCATCTTCGGCGATGATCTTCACGCTGTTCTTATTGGCCCCCACGGTGCCGTCTGCACCAAGTCCGTAAAACACGGCGCGCGTGGTCGTTGGAGGCTCAATCGAGAACGCCGGGTCGGCATCGAGGCTTAAGTGCGACAGGTCATCATTGATGCCCACCGTAAAGCTGTTTCGAGGCTCGGACTTGTTCAATTCATCGAACGCGGCCTTCACCATCGCCGGCGTGAAGTCCTTGGAAGAGATGCCGTAGCGGCCGCCGATGACGCGCGGCATTGTCTTGCGCTCGCCCTTCGCGAGCGCCTGCGCCAAAGTTGTCACAACGTCGAGATAGAGCGGTTCGCCTGGTGCGCCTGATTCCTTGGTTTGCTCCAGCACGGCGATCGCCCGCACAGACGCTGGCAGGAGCGCCAGGAAGTGCGGTGCGGAGAAGGGGCGATAGAGGCGGACCTGCACCACGCCGACTTTTTCGCCGCTTGTCCGCAAGGCCTTCGCGGTCTCCCGCGCGGTCTCGGCGCCTGAACCCATCGCGATAATGACGCGCTCGGCGTCTGGCGCCCCCTCATAGTCGAACAACTGATAATTCCGCCCGGTCAGCGTGCCGAAGCGGCGCATTTGGGTCTCGACGATGCCCGGGACCTTTGCGTAATAGGGATTTACTGCCTCGCGGGCCTGAAAGTAGGTGTCAGGATTGTGCGCGGTGCCGCGAATAAACGGCGTCTCAGGGTTCAGCGCCCGCATCCGATGGGCACGCACCAAGTCGTCGCGAATGAACGAACGAATTTCGTCGTCATCGAGCAGCGTCAGGGTATTCAGTTCATGCGAGGTGCGAAATCCGTCGAAGAAGTGGAGAAACGGTACACGCGACTCGAGTGTCGCCGCCTGCGCGATCAGTGCGCAATCGTGCGCTTCTTGCACCGACGCGGAGGATAGCAGCGCAAATCCCGTGGTGCGCACTGTCATGACGTCGGAATGATCGCCGAAGATCGAAAGGGCCGACGTGGCGAGCGACCGGGCGGCGACATGGAATACGGTTGATGTGAGCTCGCCCGCAATTTTCAGCATGTTCGGGAGCATCAGCATCAGACCTTGGGAGGCGGTAAACGTCGTTGTCAGCGCTCCCGATTGCAGCGCGCCGTGCACGGCGCCGGCAGCCCCGCCCTCGCTTTGCATTTCCTGCACGACCGGGACGTTACCCCAGATATTTTTGACGCCCGCGGCGGACCACTCGTCTGCGAGCTCCGCCATCGTCGATGACGGCGTAATCGGGAAGATGGCGCAGACCTCATTCACCCGGTAGGCGACATGCGCGACAGCGGTATTGCCGTCCATCGTTGTCCTGGTGCCCATTGCGGTCTTCCTCGGTTGCAGCGCGGAGCGTCGGCTCACATAGGCTCGGCTATCATTTCGATGGCGTGACACGGACACTGCTCGAAGCAGACCGCACAGCCCGTACACTTGGCGTAGTCATATTTGTAGCGCTGGCCCGGACCGAGCTTGATGATCGCGTCCTCCGGACAGGCCGCGTAGCAATTGTCGCATTCGAAGCAGTTGCCGCATGACAGACAGCGCTTTGCTTCGTGTATCGTCTCCCGCTCGCTCAACCCGGCGAGAACCTCGTCGAAGTCCTTTTCGCGCTGCGCGGGCGCCAACTCGCGCTGGGTCGATGGCGTGGCGTCCGCGTAGATTGGTAGGTTGAGCATCGCAAAGTCGACGACCGGGTGTTTTTCGGGCGTCTGGCAAACGGTGCCGCGCAACCAAGCGTCGATGTTCCGCGCCGCTTTTTTGCCGTGACCGACGGCGACCGTCACAGTGCGCTCGCTCGGCACCATGTCGCCGCCGGCGAATATCCCCCGGTGGCCGGTCATCATGTTGGGCCCCACGATGACGGTGCCGTCGGGCTGGAAGCGAATCTCCGAAATCTTTCGAAGGAAGCCGCTGTCGGCATCCTGACCCACCGCCAGGACGATGGCATCAGCCTGCAAGGCTTCGAATTGCCCGGTTGGCTGTGCGCGACCTTCTTCGTCCACGCGCATGCGTTCGACGGTGAGATCGCCGCCATCGATCGCTTTGATTGTCGTCAGCCATTTAATCTTGACGCCCTCGGTCACTGCCTCGTCGGCCTCGAAGGCGTGGGCGGGCATGTGGGTGCGGTCGCGCCGGTAGACGATGAGCGCCTCCTCGGCGCCAAGCCGGCGTGCCGTGCGCGCCGCATCCATCGCAGTGTTGCCACCGCCGTAGACAACGACGCGGCGGCCGAGTTGCGGCATTTCGCCCATGCTGACACCACGCAATAGCGAAACCGCATCAAGCACTTTGACAGCATCGCGTGCCGGAATATCGACATGCTTCGAGACGTGCGCGCCGATAGCGATGAATACGGCGTCGAAGCCGCCCGCGCGCTTTTCGGCAAGAACATCCTCGACCTTGTGGTTGAGGACGATCCGGATTCCCATGGCTTCGATCCGCGCGATCTCCCGCATCAGATCGTTGCGCGGCAGCCGATAGGCCGGAATGCCGAAATGCATCATGCCGCCGGGCAGGGGACCAGCCTCATAAATCTCCACGGTATGCCCGAGCCGGCGCAGATGGTAAGCGGCAGAAAGACCGCTCGGGCCGGCGCCGACGATCAGGACACGCTTGCCCGTATTCGGCGCGTCTATCGGCAGCGGCCATGCCTTCTCCGTGGCGAGGTCGCCAAGAAAACGCTCGACCGCATGAATGCTCACTGCGCTGTCGATTTGCTGCCTATTACAGCTCGATTCACACGGGTGGTAACAGACGCGACCATGAACGGCCGGCAATGGATTGTCGCGAATCAGCGTCTCCCACGCCTCGCGAAACTTTCCGGCCTGTGCCAGCGCAAGCCAGGCTTGAATGTTTTCACCTGCGGGGCAGGCGCTGTTGCACGGTGGCAGGAGATCGACATAAACCGGCCGGTGGCTGCGCGTGGGACCCGTTCCCTTTTCACGCGTCAGATCGACGACCGGAGTCATGTCGCCGTATTTGTTCGGCATAACGCTTCTCCGCTGAGAAGGGCCTACGAATCAAAATTTCCCGCTGGCCTCATGGCCCCGCTTGAACGGGCGGGGCCATGGAGCCCCGCCCGCTACACTCAGCAGCAGCCGCGGAAGCGGCCTTTGCTGACGGCGTACCGGGCCTCCTGACGTTCCACGAAGAACTCTTCGTAAGTCATGATCGGCTGCCCGGGGTGATTGACTTGGCGGTGTTGCACGTAGGTCTCATAATCGGGAACTCCGATCATCAACCGCGCGGCGCGCACGCTCCAGGTCTTCACGACCTGACCCCGTTCTTTCCATTCCGCGAACTTGACGGAGAACAGATCAGGCATTCCTCCCTCCTACCGCGGCGCCGGCGAACTCCGCTTCCATGGCGGTCGCCTTCGGCGTGCCGAGCGCTTTGCGGATGTCAATGATGGCGTAGACCACCATGGCGATGACGACGGCAACAAACAGCGCTGCCAGCGTCGCATCAAGGTAGTCGTTGAACACCAGTCGGCTCATCTCGCCGAGCGAATGGGCAGGCGCCAGGACTTTCCCCGCTGCAATGGCATCGGACAAAAGCCGGGCATGGGCAATGAAGCCCACCGACGGAGTCGGACTGAAGGCCTTCTCCAGGCCGGCGGTCACGGTACAGCACACGAGCCAGCTGGCGGGCACGATCGTCACCCAGGCAAACCGCTCCCGCTTCATCTTGAACAGTGCGACCGTGCAGAACACCAGTGCGATGGCGGCCAACATCTGGTTCGAGGTGCCGAACAGCGGCCATAGGGTCCAGATACCGCCATAGGGATCGATGACACCCTGGTACAGAATGTAGCCCCACAGCACGCAGGCCCCCGCCGAACCGATGATGTTGTTGGTCCAGGACTTTGTTTCCTTGAAGCCCGGGATCGCGTTACCGACGAGATCCTGGATCATGAACCGCAACACCCGGGTGCCGGCATCGACCGTGGTGAGGATGAACAGCGCCTCGAACAGGATGGCGAAGTGGTACCAGATCGCCGTAAGTCCCTGTCCACCCAAAAGGCTGGATAGGATTTGCGCCATGCCGACCGCCAATGTCGGCGCGCCCCCGGTACGCGACAGGATCGTCATTTCACCGACGTTGTGGGCAACCTGCGTGAGCTGATCAGGCGTCACCACGAAGCCCATGTTGGAAACGACCTGCGCCGCATGCTCGGCTGTGGTGCCGATGAGGCCCGCCGACGTGTTCATGGCGAAATACACGCCGGGATGCAGCACGGAGGCCGCGATCATCGCCATGATGGCCACGAACGATTTCATCAGCATTGCGCCGTAGCCGATGAACGGGATCTGAGACTCATTCTCGATCATCTTCGGCGTCGTGCCGGACGAGATCAGCGCATGCCAGCCCGACACTGAGCCGCAGGCGATGGTGATGAACAGGAACGGGAACAGGCTGCCCGCCCACACCGGACCAGTGCCGTCGATGAATTTCGTGAGCGCGGGCATCTGCAGATCGGGTCGAACGATGATGATCGCCAGAGCCAACAGCGTGACTACGCCGATCTTCATGAACGTCGACAGGTAGTCGCGCGGCGCCAGCAAGAGCCACACCGGTAGCACCGAAGCCACGAAGCCGTAGCCGATAATAATAAGTGCCAGCGTTGGGCCGCTGAGATTAAAATACACGGCGAGCGAAGGCGTCTGTGACACTGTCTGGCCATAGATCAGCGCTGCAAGCAACAGCACCAAGCCGATGAGTGACATTTCGGCGACGCGCCCGCGTCTGATAAAGCGGCTGTACACCCCCATGATCAGCGCGATCGGAACAGTGCAGAAGACCGTAAATGTTCCCCATGGGCTGCCACGCAGTGCCTGGACCACAACCAGCGCCAGCACCGCAAGAATGATGACGCAGATCAGCAATATGCCGATGCCGACGATCGTGCCGGCGATGGGCCCCATTTCTGTGCGCACCATGTCGCCGAGCGAACGGCCGTCGCGCCGCGTCGAGAGGAACAGGACTGTCATGTCCTGCACCGCGCCGGCGATGACGACGCCGGCGAGAATCCACAGCGTGCCGGGCAGGTAGCCCATTTGCGCGGCGAGCACCGGACCGACCAGCGGTCCCGCACCCGCAATCGCCGCGAAATGGTGGCCGTAGAGGACATACTTGTTGGTGGGGACGTAGTCGAGGCCGTCATTGCGTCGAACGGCCGGCGTCGGACGCCCGGCATTCACCCCCAAGACCTTGTTGGCGATGAACAGCGCGTAGTAGCGGTATGCGATGAAGTAAACGCACACGGCCGCGATCACCATCCAGGCCGCGTTGACCGGCTCGCCGCGGCTTAGTGCGACGATGGCCAGAGAAACTGCGCCAAGGAGAGCGATCCCACCCCATAACAGTTTCGTCGTAAGTCCATTTCCGTTCCACGCCAGCGCGCTCATCGTTCCCTCCTTGCGTTGGCATTCCTCCGAACGGATCGCGCGAGCGCGATACCATCCTCCGAGACCCAAGCCCGGCTGATTGCAGTCTTCCGCGTTGAGGCAGTGCGTGCTTTGACCAAGATCAAAACGCGCCGGCTGTTATTTATTCGTCATATGTGTTGTGCGCTGCACAAATGATGCTCAAATGACCCATTCATAAACAAAAGGTCCGACGATGTGGTCGTGGCAATGCAGAGTAGTCGGCACGGTAAAAAGGGTGCGCGCTATGACTTTACTCAAGTGACTTGCGGAAGCGCAGAATACTTGTCGCGAGTAGCACCGCGGCGATGGCGGCCATCGCGGTCAGCTCCGGCCAAAGTACGCTAATGCCCACGCCTTTTAGAAATGTGCCGCGGATGACGATTAGATAATAGCGGAGCGGATTGATGAAGGTGAACCACTGTAATACTTGCGGCATGCTCGCGATGGGGAAGCTAAAACCCGAAAGAATAAAAAACGGATTGAGTATGAAAAAATTCATCGAAAACGCCTGCTGCTGCGTCGAACAGAGCGTGGATATGAGCAGCCCGAGCGCCAGCGAACTGAGCAGGAACAGAGCGCTGCCGAGCAACAATACCAATGGATTGCCGACGAATGGCACCTGGAACCACAGCATTGCGACCGCGACGATCAGTGCCACTTCGCCGAGCCCGATGGCGAAGAACGGCACGGTCTTGCCGAGTATGAACTCCGCGGGTCGGATCGGCGACACCATGATCTGTTCCAACGTGCCGACTTCTCGTTCGCGCACGATCGCGAAGGCCGTCAGATTGACGATGATGACCAGCGTAAGCGTGCCGATCAGGCCCGGGACGAAGAACCACCTGCCATTGAGGTCCGGATTGAACCATGGCCGCTGTTCAAGCGTCACCTGGACTTGCTTCATGCCTCGCACCCCAAGCGTTCGCTCGGCCAAGTCCGTGCCGTAATCCTGCGCAAATCCCTGTGCGATCGTATTGACGTAGCCGAGTGCAATCAGCGCCGTATTGGAGTTGGTGCCGTCAACGATAACCTGCAACGGGGCATCCTGCCCTTTGCGCAGAAGCTGGGCGAAGCCGGCATCGACAACGAGCGCCACCGCCGCGCTGCTGCTGTCAATTGCTTTCGTGACCTCGGTCCGCGATCGCGCCAGCGCAACGTCGAACCGTCCGCTGAATGTGAAGCGCGAGACAAGCTCGCGGCTTTCCTGTGAGTGGTCGAGATCGAGAACGACCGTTGAAACGTGATAGACCTCGTAAGTGGCCGCATAGCCGAACAACAGCATTTGCGCGAGTGTCGGCACGACCAGGCGGAACCACGCCCATTTGTCCCGCTTGAGCTCGATGAACTCCTTGACCACGATCGGAATGATGCGCGCGAACATGCCTCAATCCAATTGTTTGCGGAAGGCCCGCGCGGCAAGCAACATCACCGCCGACGCGTAGACGACGAGAAAGATGATCGGTGTCGACAGCTCGCCGAGGCCGGAGCCTTTCAGGAACAAGTCTTTGACAATGGAGACGTAGTAGCGCGAATAGATCAGATAGGTGATTCCCCGAATCACCTTTGGCATCTGGTCGATCGGAAAGATGTAGCCAGAGAGCAGTGTGGTGGGCAGCATCGTGACCAGGAGCGCGATCTGGCTGGCGCCGACCTGGCTGCGGATCAATACCGACATCAGATAGCCGATGCTGAGAACGACGATAAGAAACAGCGACGTGGTGACGAACAGCGCCAACAGGGTGCCGCGGTAGGGGACGCCGAACCACAGCGCCGCAAGCACAAGGCAGAAGGCGGCATCGAGCCAGCCCAGCACCAGATAGGGCGCGAGCTTGCCCAGCATCAGTTCGATTGGCTTTACCGGCGTGGAGACCAAGAGCTCCATGGTGCCGCGTTCCCATTCGCGCGATATGGTCAGCGAGGTGAGCTGCGCGCCGACGAGCGCCATGATCATGGCGACGAGGCCCGGAATGATGAAATTCCGACTTTCCAGATCTTCGTTGAACCAGACGCGCGACTGCACCACCATCGGCTGGATCCGTTGCAGCGGCTTGCCCTGGCGATCCATCCACGTCACCGCAACGTCGTTGGAATAGCCTTCGACCACCGCTGCCGCATAACCGAAGGCAATATTCGCCGTATTATCGTCGGTGGCGTCCAGGATCGCCTGAACCGGCGCAGTACCGATATCGTTGAGCCGTTCCGAGAAATCCGGTGGGATGACGATGGCAAGACCGCATTGGCCGTGGTCGATCGCCGCCGTAACTTCGGCGTAGGCTTTTGCATTGTGAACGATGTTGAAATACTGCGTTGCCTGGAAACGCTTGAGCAAATCCTGACTGAGCTGGCTCCCCTCGCGATCGAAAGTGCAGACCGGCAGATGCTTGAGATCGAGGTTCACGCCGTATCCGAATAGAAACATCTGCGTAAAAGGCAGCAGCAGCGCAATCATCAAGCTGCGCGGATCGCGCCAGACCTGCAGAATTTCCTTGACTGCAATCGCCTTAAGCCGCCGGACTTTCATGCCGCGGCCCTCCGCTTGGCAGAGTCCACGGCGATGAGTTGTACGAATACGTCCTCAAGCGACGGGTGGATGCGTTCGATTCGTCTCAGCGGCAATCCCTTTTCGCCGAGATAGGGCGGCAGCTCGCGCAGACTTTGATCGACGTTGCCAACGAGCACATGCAGGTCGCTGCCAAATACCGAACAGTCGAGGACGCCGGGCGCATGCTCGACCGCGGCGAGGGTGGGGCCGAGCGCGTCGCATTCGATTAGAAGCAGTTCGCCGCCGAGCGCGGTGCGCTTGAGTTCGTCCGGACTGCCGATGGCGATCAACCGCCCCTGATTGATGAGTGCGGCGCGGTGACAATATTCCGCCTCGTCCATGTAGTGCGTCGATACCAGCACGCAGACACCATCCGCGGCGAGCGAGTGGATCAGATCCCAGAAACGCCGCCGCGATGTCGGCTCGACGCCCGACGTCGGTTCGTCGAGAAACAGGATCGGGGGGCGGTGCAGCACGGCGCAACCGAGCGCCAGGCGTTGCTGCCAGCCGCCGGCGAGCGTCGATACCAGAGCCTTTTCGCGCCCGCCGAGGCCGGCCATATCGATGGCAAAGCGCATCCGCTCCGGCAGTTCGTGGCGGGGGACCCGATAGATACCGCCGAAGAATTTCAGGTTCTCCTCGACGCTAAGATCGCGATAGAGCGAGAATTTCTGCGACATATAGCCGATGCGCTCGCGCACCCGTTCGGGATCGCGCGCTACGTCGACGCCGGCGACCAGGGCGCGGCCCGCCGTCGGACGCAGCAATCCGCATAGAATGCGGATGATCGTTGACTTGCCGGCGCCGTTTGGGCCGAGAAATCCCAGAACCTCGCCGCGTCCCACGCTGAAATTCACCTGGTCAACCGCAACAAAGCTGCCAAAGCGCTTGACGAGTCCCTCGACAGCGATCTCCGGTTCGTCCTGGTTGTAACCGTTCATTGTGCGGCTCCGTTATTTTCCAGGAGCGCCACAAAGACGTCTTCGATGCTCGGCTCGCCGACGACGATATCGGCAAATGCAAGGTTGGCCTGTTGCAGGGCGTCTCGCAGCTCGGAAATACGCAACTGGGCGTCATCAACGATGGCATGAACGCCATCACCGACCAGGATGACGTTGCTCACTCCCGCCAGGCCGGCGATGACTGATCGGACGTCGCGACCGGAGGGTGAGGAGATGACGACCAGCGCGCCAGGCATGCGTTTCTTTAAAGCCGTCGGCGTATCGCAGTAGAGAACGCGTCCGCTGTGCAAGAGAGCCAAGCGATTGCAGCGCTCCGCCTCGTCCAGATAGGCGGTCGTGATGAGGATCGTGACGCCCTCTTCACGTAAACCGTAGAGAATTCGCCAAAAGTCGCGACGTGATACCGGATCGACGCCGGTGGTCGGCTCGTCGAGCAATAAAATCTTCGGGGTGTGCACGAGTGCACAGGTGAGCCCCAGCTTCTGCTTCATTCCGCCTGAGAGCTGTCCGGCGAGACGAGAACGGAATTCGCTCATCCCCGAAGCCGCGAGCAATCGGCGTGCGCGCTCTTCCCGAACGTCGGCCGCGACTTCAAACAGGTCCGCGTAGAAGCGAATGTTCTCGTCGACGGTAAGGTCCTCGTAGAGACCGAACCGCTGCGGCATGTAGCTGATGTGTTGTTTGCCCTCCTCCGGATCGGCAACGACGTTGATCCCATCGATGACGATGCTGCCGGTATCGGGTGGCAGAACGCCGGCGAGCATCCGCATGGTCGTGGTTTTGCCCGCGCCGTCGGGACCAACCAGGCCGAAGATCTCTCCGCGATTCACGGTAAAGCCGAGGCCATCGACCGCGGCGACTCCGGCGAACCGCTTCGTCAGCGCATCCGCTGCGACGATGGAATCGGTCTGCGCATTCATGACTTGCCCGCGGGAAGCGCTTTCAGCACCGCGTCCGCGGGCATGCCGGGAACCAGTTCATGCGTGGGGTTATCGATGTCGATGCGGATACGGTAAACGAGGGTGACCCGCTCGGCGTGCGTCTCGACGCTCTTCGGTGTGAACTCGGCGTTGGCGGAGATGAACGAAACCCGGCCTTTGTATATCTTGCCTGGGTACGTATCGGTGGTGACGGCGGCTTCCTCGCCGTAGCGAACATTTCCAATATCGGTCTCGTTGATGTAGGCGCGCAGCCAGACGTGATCGAGGTCGGCCAACGTCACAACTGGCGTGCCGGGCACCATGATCTCGCCGAGCTCGGCTTGGCGCACTTGAATGACGCCGGAAAATGGAGCGGTCAAAACCGTGTAGCCGAGTATGATCTGCGACATTGCCAGCGTCGCTTTCGCGCTCTCTATAGCGGCCTTGGCCAGTTCGACTTGCCGGGCAGCGGCGTTCTTCAGCGCAATATCGCGTTCATGCGCGGCTGTTGACTGCCGCAACGCCGCATAGGTGAGATCACGTTGTTCGACGGTGCCAGAACCTTGTTTCAACAACACGGCAGCGCGGTCATATTCCTGCTGACGAAATGTCAGATCCGCGGCGTCGCTGGCTACGGTCTGTGTTGTAGCCGAAAGATTCTGCTCGGCGGCCGCAAGCTGGTGCTCCTGCATGTTGAGCGCCGCCTGGTTGATCGCCACCTGCTGCCGATAGTCGGCATCATCGAGCCGTGCGATGATCGTGCCTTTGTCGACCCATTTACCTTCATCGAAGGGAAGTTCGACGATGCGTGACTGCACCGTTTTGAATCCGAGCACGCTCTGGTGCGCTTCGATATTGCCCGAAACCGGGATCGTGGCAGCCAGCCGCGGCCCGGCGAGCCAATCATAAAGCGTGCCGCGTTCGACATACGCCGCCAGCGCGACCGCGGCGAGCACGATCGCGATCATCCAAGCCTTTGGCCCGGTCCACTTGCGGGTGGCCGCCTCGGTCTTTTCGGTTTTTGACCGCAGAGACAACGGAGCGTGCATTCGCTCGCCTCCATAAACGCCTGCGATCCTTATGCTCGCGAGCGCGGTCGTCCGCTTTGATCCATGTCAGAAGATGGAGACGGCTCAGGTCGCACCGGCGTTCCGCGGTCGAGGGCTTGACCTAGATCAAGGCCCGAAGCGCGCCGGACGCATAGTTATCACGCAACGACGGTAAGTTTAGCGGAGCGAGATGTGGTGAGTGACCTGTCGCGCCGGTCGTTTATTCGCGGCTCCGCGGTGACGACCGCTGGAGTGACAATCATCAACGCGGCCCAACCGATGACAGCACAAGCGGAAGACAGTACCGGCGACGCGCTCTTGCTGGGCTCCCAGCCGGTTACCATCAGACTGAATGTCAATGGCGCGGCGCGAACGGCACACGTCACGCCGAGCATGACGCTGGCTGAGGTTTTACGCGGGCCATTGGGCTTGACCGGCACCAAGATCGCCTGCAATCGCGGCGCGTGCTCGGCCTGTACCGTGTGGCTCGATGGTCTGCCGATCTGCGCCTGCATGATGCTTGCCGTAGACGTCGGCACTCGAAACGTTACGACGATCGAAGGTCTGGCGCAGGGCGAGACACTGCATCCCGTGCAGCAAGCCTTCATCGATCACGATGCGCTGCAATGCGGGTATTGCACGCCCGGCATGATTATGAGCTGCGCAGCGCTCCTGCGGCGGAACCCGAAGCCGAACACCGATGAGGTTCGTGCCGCGATCAGCGGGCACTATTGCCGCTGCGGCACCTATCCGCATGTCATCGCCGCAACGCTCGCGGCGGCCAAGCGCATGGGGGATGAGCGTGGCTGACCAAGAAATGCCGCATGCGGCAACTTTTCCCTCAGGCATCGCCAGCGTCGGCCTGGGCACGATTGAGCGTCAGATTCCGGCCGATGAACCGCCGCCGCTGCCGCCGAACAGCGAACTCAGCGTGATCGGGAAGTCCTTTCCGCGGCCCAACGGCCGCGCCAAAGTTACCGGTGCTGTCCGCTTCACCGTCGACATTTCGCTCCCCGGCATGCTGCAGGCACGCGTGCTGCGCTCGCCGCTGCCTCATGCTGTCGTGCGATCGATCGACGTGTTGGCGGCAGTCCGTCATCCTGGCGTAGGCGCCGTTCTCACCATCGCCGATCCCGCTGATCCGAAAAGCGCAAAACTGAGCTATATCGGTGCGCCTGTCGCCGCAGTTGCAGCCGTTTCACTCCCGGCTCGCCGAAGAGGCGTTGCGCCTGATTCGTATCGACTATGAAACGCTGCCGTTTGTGGCCGACATGGGTAAGGCGCGCGACCCTGCCGCGCCCTTGGTTCACGATCATGCGACGGCGCCTCCGGGGCATCCGTCGGGTTTCCCGGCGGCGGCGAACTTGCCGCTCAATGGCAATGTCCGCGGTCCTTCAATCGCCAAGCGCGGCGACCTGACCAAGGGGTTTGCCGAAGCCGACGTGGTTGTCGAGAGCGAGTACAGCACCAGCGTCCAGACCCATTGTTGTATTGAGCCGCACGCGATCGTCGCCGATTGGCGCACCGACGGGCTCACTGTGTATATGTCGACGCAGTTCACCGCGGGTGTTCGTGACGAAATCGCGGAGACGTTCGGTTTGCCGCTCAACCGCGTCCGCGTCATCGTTGACGCGATGGGCGGTGGTTTTGGTTCAAAGTCGTCGCTCGGCAATTATGGCCGTTTTGCCATTATGCTGTCGCGCCAAGCCAAGGCACCGGTGCGCCTTTTCCTTGAACGCGAGGAAGAGCAGATGGATGCCGGGAACCGGCCGGGCACCTGGCAGCGGTTGCGTATCGGCGCCAAGCGCGACGGTGCGCTCACCGCGATTTCGCTGGTGAGTTACGGTACCGCCGGCGTCACAGTCGGCGCGGGGGTCGGCAACAATGCCGAAGCCCTGTATTCGTGCCCCAATTTCGAAGGTGCTCAGCACGACGTTTTCATCAATGCGGGACCGGGCTGCGCGATGCGGGGGCCGGGAAATACGCCTGGGGCATTTGGCCTGGAACAGACGGTCGATGAACTGGCGGAGAAGCTTTCTGTCGATCCGCTGGCATTGCGAGACCGGATCGATCCGAGCCCGGTTCGGCGCGAAGAACGACGGATCGGCGCCGAGCAAATCGGCTGGTCGCGCCGCCACGCGCCCGGGGCGGATGCTGGCCCCATCAAGCGCGGCCTCGGCGTCGCGCAATCGCTTTGGGGCGCCAATGTTCAGACGAACGCCGCTTGCGAAGTGCGCGTGATGCGCGATGGCTCCGTGGAAGTGCTTTCCAGCGTGCAGGATATCGGTACGGGGATCACCACCGTTTTGGCGCAAACTGTCGCCGAGGTCCTCGGACTTCGTCCCGACCAGATCACGGTCCGCATCGGCGACACCGAATTTCCGCCCGGTGGGCCGTCTTATGGCAGCCGCACAACAGCGTCGGTCACGCCGCCGGCGCGCATTGCCGCCTGGCGCGTCCAGCAACAGCTTTTCCGGGAGGCATCACTTTTGCTGAATGTTTCCCCGGACGATTTAATCGCGCGCGAAGGCAATATCCTGGTCCACAGCGATCCGTCGCGTCTCGTAACCTTCAAGGATGCGGCCAGTCATTTGCGCACCGATCGTGTCGCCGCGGTCGCTTCACGCAGCGACGATTATGGTGGATTTCGACGGCGTGCGGGAGCGGATGCCGCGCTGGCGCAGCAGGATTTGGGCGGCGTGCAATTCGCGCAAGTCGCGGTCGATACCGAGACCGGCATTATCCGCGTCGAGCGCGTGGTCGCTGTGCAGGATTGCGGGCGGCCGATGAATCCACGACAAATCGAAAGTCAGGTGCAGGGCGGCGTCCTCATGGGCATTTCTTACGCGCTGCTTGAGGAACGCGTTCTCGATCAGGCGACGGGACGCATGGTCAATCCCGATCTGGAGCAATACAAGCTCGTCGGCGCGCGTGAGACGCCGCAGATCGACGTCGTTGTGCTGGAAAACTACCAAGGCGAAAGCGCGACCGACGCCTATGGCATCGCCGAGCCGGCGAATATCGCCACGGCTCCGGCAATTGCCAACGCGGTCTATAACGCTGTCGGTGTGCGTCTGCGCAGCCTGCCGATGACTCCGGCCGCCGTGCTGACGGCGCTTGGCAAAGTCGCGCAAAGGAGCTGACGGCTATGCACCGTTTTGATCTCGCCGCGCCGAAGTCGATTGCCGCAGCCGCAACGGCGGCATCCGCAACCGTCGCCCACGCGATGACCGCAGCGCCCGAGCTTGCCGGCCAGAGCGACGTATCCGTTATCAAAGCCGGCGGAATCGATCTGCTGGATTTGATAAAAGAGGGCCTGTTAGCGCCATCCAAGGTGATAAACCTGCGTGAGGTGCCTGGCCTCGACACGATTGCCGAAGAGGAAGACGGTGGACTGCGCATCGGGCCGATGGTGACATTGGCTTCGCTCTCCGCGCACCCGACCATACGACAGCGCTACCCCGCGCTCGCTGACGCGCTTGGCGATTCGGCCAGCCCGCAGATCCGAAATGTCGCGACTTTGGGCGGCAACCTCCTGCAGCGGCCGCGCTGCTGGTATCTGCGCTCTCACGCGTTTCGCTGTCTGCGCAAAGGCGGCGGTCACTGCTTTGCGGTCCATGGCGAAAACCAGTACCACGCGATTTTCAACAATATGCCGTGCGCCATCGTCCATCCTTCGACTGCGGCAACGGTGCTGGTGGCGATCGGCGCGACGGTAGAGATCACCGGTCCGGCGGGAACCACGCGGCGGCTTCTGCTGGAAGACTTCTTCGTCCCCGTGGAGCAGGATATGCAGCGGGAAAACAGGCTCGAACAGCACGAGATCCTCGCCGTAATCCGCCTGCCGCGCCTGTCGCCGAGCGTGCGCATGGCGCACATCAAGCAGGGCGAGAAGGATTCATTCGACTGGCCGCTTGCCGATGTCGCTGCCGTGCTCGATCGTGACACGAGCGGCGTCTGCCAGCGAGCCGCCATTGTCCTTGGCGCGGCGGCACCGGTCCCGCATCGGGCCAAGAAGGCCGAAGCTGCGCTGGTCGGACAACGGATTGATCAGGCGACAGCCGCTCGCGCTGCACACGCGGCGCTCGATGGGGCCACGCCGCTTAGCAAGAATGCCTATAAGCTGCCGCTATTTGAAGCGCTGGTGCGGCGGACGATCGTCAAGGCCGCCGGAGCCGTGAGCTAGATGGGTTTCGCGAAAGCGAGAATTTTACCGGCGCGCGATCCATTCGTTACCGAGCTTGACGTAGGACCGTTTCACGGCTGCCCAAGCGATCCGATGGGCTGCCTCTTCCTGCCGCCCTTCGCCGGCATGCGCGGTCCAGGCGTGATTGAAAGCCTCGCGATAAATGTCCTGTGCATGATCGGGCAGATGCGCACGAACCGAAAGCGGTAAACTTTCGTTGCTCGCGTACGGCATAAAGAGATTCTCCCTCAGCCCGCGCGCATGGGACTCATGCCAAAATGTGCTTTTCGATTTCCGACACCGGATGCTTGGTCAAATCCTTATCGATCTCGGCGATAATGCGCTTCTTGACGTCGGCGTGAAACACGTGTCGCAGCTCCGCAAGGGTTCGCGGCGGCGCGACCACGACGATCTTCTGCATATTTTTGTCACGCACCAGCTTCTCCAGCGCCGCCGCCACCCGATCGGCAAAACGTCCTTTCTCGATCTCGTGCCAGTCAGTCGGCTCCATGCTGCTGTGGCGGTGGGTGCCGGCGCTCTCCATGGCGCGACCCGGGCGATCGGTGCCCTGCTCATGCGTAGGTGGATTGTCCTCGCTGAAGACCCGTTCGGTCTTCAGATTGGGGAATTTCTCGTCTCCGGCATTGCGCAGGAACAGCGCCCGTTGCCCGTCACCGACGAACACCAGAGCGTCATGGGGAATGGTGATTTTATTCATGTCGTATCTCTCCAATATGCGTCGACAGAATAGATAACTCGCGGCCGAAGGTCTTGATCCTCATCAAGGCCGCGCATCATCGAGTTATGCACCGATCCAGCGGATTTCCGGTTCCTTTCGCGGAACCGGTGCGGGCCACGATTTCGGGTGCCCGACAATGATGGGAGCGACTGGCTTATAGCCTGCCGGGAGATTCAACATCGCCTTGCCATCGGAGGTGCCAAGAAAGCCTTGAGCGAAGCCGATCCAGCAGCTGCCGAGGCCTGCGGCGCGCGCCGCCAGCATGAGGTTTTCGGCGGCCAGTGCGCAATCTTCGACCGCCCACGGGATTTCCGACCCGCTGCAAATCACGATGAGGATGGGTGCGTGATAAAAGATATCGAAGCTTTCATCATTCAGAATCTGATCGAAATGATGAGAGACAAGTCCGATCGGAGTACTTTTGATCATATGGGCCTTGGATTCGCGCGATATTCTGCCAAGCAGGGTCTTGTCGCGAACGACGCAAAACGAACACGGCTGCGCATTTACCGCACTTGGCGCCTGCACAGCCGCGTCGATCAGCGTCCGCACCGTTTTTTCGTCGACCGGCTCCGTCGTGAAATCCCGCGTGGCGCGGCGCGAGTAGATCGCTTCCTTTAGATCCATCTTTTTCCCCTATGGCGATGGTTTAACGAGGCGTTGCGGAGCCCCGCGGGAACGCGGGAGCGGTTTTTCGCCCCCGCGCAGGGGTACTATGACGCGACGCCAACCGCGAGGAACGCCTCGGCGCGCTCAATAAATTCGCGCTTGATACTCTTGATGTCAGGCGTGCCGGCCAGCCGCATAACCATATTGAGTTCGTTCTTCAAATGCGTGTGCACCAGTTCGACACCCTGCGCGCCGCCGAGCGCCGAGCCGTAAAGCGTCGGCCGGCCGATCGCCACGGCGCTTGCACCAAGTGCCAAGGCACGAAATACATCCTGGCCGCGGAAAATGCCGCCGTCGATGATGATCGGCACGCGGCCTTTCACTGCACCGGCGACCGCCGGGAGAGTTGTCATGGGCGCCGGCGAGTTATCGAGCTGCCTGCCACCATGGTTCGACAGCCACACGGCGGAAACGCCGTATTTTAATGCTTGCGTCGCCTGCTTGGCGGAAAGAATGCTCTTAATGATGACAGGAAGCCCGGATTCCTGGCGGGCAAATTGAATGTCGTCCCATGACATGTTGCCCTTCATGTCCATAGCGTTGCCGGCCTTGCCACCTTCAGTCTTCGGAATGTTACCCATGCTCAAGTTCGGTACAGCGGCACCCTGCAGCCGCATCGAGCGTTCGCGGTTACTTGTGACGTCGACGTCAGCGGTGACGATGATCGCCTTATAGCCAGCCGCCTTGGCACGCTGTAGCATCTCACGCGCGAAGCCGCGATCTCGTGGAATATAAAGCTGGAACCATTTTGGTCCCGTACTTGCGGCGGCGAGAGTTTCGACGCTCTGCTGAGAGACCGAGCTGACGCAATATAATGTGCCGGCCGCTGCCGCTCCCTTGACGTTGGGGATATCGCCCTGCGCGTGTACCGAGCCCTGATTGCCCATCGGGGCGGTGATGACCGGGTAGGAGATCTTGGTGCCGAGAATCGTCGTCGTCGTGTCGGCGCCGCCGGTACCATTCATGAAGTCGGCGTTGATGACCCAGCGGTCGAATGCCGCCATGTTCTCGCGCATCGTCCATTCGTCGCCGGCCCCGCCGGACACATAGGCAAATCCGAACGGCGCCATCACCTTCTGCGCCTGGGCTTCGAGGTCGCGAAGCGTGACGATGCTGATTTTCTTCTCGTTGTTCGGCACGCCGCTGGTATCGGCCGGTCTCTCCGGAATGGATTGTGCGGGAGCATTCTGGGCCGCTGCGGGTCCAGCAAGCGTCAGCGCAGCCGCGGCGCCGCTGCCGCTCAACAGCAGATTTCTTCGGTTGAAACTCATGGCGGTCCTCGTGATGGGAAATTGCAGGAAGACTTAAGCTTAGCCTTCGGCCAAAAAAACGAATTGACGAATATCAACCGGAAGGTTTGCAGGCTGCAGGTTCGGGCTTTTCGCCTGGAATTACAAAATCTCGGGGTGCCGCAATGCGTTGCGAGCGCCCCTTGCCCGGATGGTCTGCGGGGCATTGAGGACGCCTTGGCAAGCCTCAGGGATATTACTTAGGGACAACATCTGAATTTTTTACCCTGAGACGCCGGACTACCAATGCCTTCGAACCCCTTGGAGGCACGTCGCATGCTCATCCAGACCGCAGTTCGCCACAACGCCTTTCACCCCGCACCGAAGCCCGCTCGTGGCGTCACATCATCGCCGACCCGGGCCGCAAAATGTAGTGATGAGTCGTTGACGCAGACGATGCATCTGATGGGCGCCATCATGTCGCATTTGCGCAACAGCGAAATTTTCGGTGAAGGTGAGCCCGCCGAATACCTTTACAAGGTGATGAGCGGTTGCGTGCGCACCTACAAGACATTGAATGACGGCCGCCGCCAGATAAGCGGCTTCTATCTCCCCGGCGAGGTATTCGGTTTGAGCTTCGATGACGAGCACACGGTTTCGGCGGAAGCGATCGCCGACAGCAAGGTGCTGGTGATCAAACGCGGCGCGCTCGGCGCGCTTGCCGGGCGCGATCCGTCTATCGCTCGCGAGCTCTTCACGCTGACCGGTCGCGAACTGCGCCGTGCGCAGGAGCGGATCCTGCTGCTGATCAAGAGCGCCCAGGAACGAGTGGCGGGTTTTCTCCTGGAAATGGCGGACCGCACATCTGCTACCGACGCCGTTGAGTTGCCGATGTCACGCCAAGATATTGCCGATTACCTCGGCCTGACCATCGAGACCGTGTCGCGGACCCTGACTGCCCTGGAATGCTCCGCTGCGATCGGGCTGCCGAGTTCGCGGCACATCGTGCTGCGCAATCGCGCGGCGCTGCATCGGATTGTGAGCTGAGAGACGCCGGAGCAGGGGAGGGATGAACGTGATGATGCAAGTTCGCGATGTGATGACGCGCAACGTAATTTCGGTCCGTGCTAGCCAATCGGTGCTCGAAGCAGCAGAGTTGATGCTGGAGAATAGGATAAGCGGTTTGCCCGTGGTGGACGCTGCCGGTGCGCTGGTTGGCGTCGTGACCGAAGGTGATTTTCTGCGCCGCGGCGAAATCGGCACGCAACGGCAACGGCCGCGATGGCTCGAATTTCTGCTTGGACCCGGGCGGCTCGCCGCCGAATACGTCCATACTACCGGTCGAACGGTCGAGGAAGTGATGACGGCCGATCCCGTCACCGTCAGTGAGGACGACTCGCTGGAAACCGTGGTCGAACTGATGGAGCGCCGGCACGTCAAACGGTTGCCGGTACTGCGCAATGGTCGCATCGTAGGCATCGTCAGCCGCTCCAATCTCATGGATGCGTTGACCGAGAACGCGCGCTACGCTCACGAGCCCGCAGCCGATGATGGGACGATTCGCGATCGGATCTTGGCAGCGTTTGCCGCCGCGAATTGGGCGCCAAAAATCAGCGTGGCAGTCCACAGCGGTACGGCAGAATTATCCGGCATCATCACCGACGAACGTGAACGCAAGGCACTTATTGTTGCGGCCGAGAATGTCGCCGGCGTCAAAGAGGTTCACGACCACCTCGTTTGGGTCGAGCCGATGTCGGGGGTCGCCATTCCGTCCGCAGAAGATCAGGCCAAGTCCGAGGACTCCGGCGGACGCGCGGTTCATTGAGCTGCCCTGGAATTGATGCAGATCAAGGCAACTCTGGCGGGAGTGGCTAGTCTGGCTTTGCTGGTATTGCGTCCGATTTTCCACCCTCCCAGGGGATCGGATGCCAGCATTTGCCCCGGCCGCATTCTTGGCCGGGGTTTTTTTGAGCGGGACGACGGTTTGTCGCGAAGCGTCGTATCCTTGTAAACATGCGGAGCTAGTCCCATGACAGCGCCTGCCCCGTACTCCGCGGCAAATAGCGATGACGGATAACGCGATCGTTCCCGCCGAAATCTCGGCCGTCGCGCCGATAAGCGCCGATTGGTCAGAGACGGAAGCCGGGACACTTAGCCCCGCGATTGAACCGGACGAGCGCGACTCCTACAGCGTCACTGCGCTTGCCGATGTGGCCGACCGTACGCTCCACGCCGCTATCGCGCGCATGACTGGAGGGTTATCGCCGGCTGCGCTTACTCAGGCCTACTGGGATTGGGTGACGCATCTGGCTGTCGCGCCGGGCAAGCGGATGCAGCTTGCGGATAAAGCGCTCCGCAAGGCGTTACGCTTCGGGAATTACGCTCTTCGTTACGCGGCCGAAGGTCCGAACGCAGAGCTTTGCATCGATCCGCTGCCGCAGGATCATCGCTTCCGCGATGATAAGTGGCGCCAATGGCCCTTCAATTTCATCTATCAGAGTTTTCTGCTACAACAGCAATGGTGGCACAATGCCACGACCGGTTTGCGCGGCGTGTCGAAACATCACGAGAACATGGTGGAGTTCGCCGCGCGACAGTTTCTCGACGTAGCCGCACCATCGAATTTTCTTCTGACAAATCCGGAAATCCTGTGGCGCACAATAAGCGCTGGAGGATTCAATCTGGTTCGAGGCGCGCAGAATCTTTTAGAGGATTGCGAGCGCGTCTTTGCCGGCAAGAAGCTCGTTGGTACGGAGAAGTTCAAAGTCGGCCACGATGTCGCGATAACCCCTGGCAAGGTGGTCTTTCGCAATCGCCTGATCGAATTGATTCAATACGCGCCAGTGACGCAGGACGTCAGACCGGAACCGATCCTCATCGTCCCTGCGTGGATCATGAAATATTACATTCTCGACCTGTCGCCGCATAATTCGCTGGTCAAGTACCTGACCGAACAAGGCTTCACGGTTTTCATGATTTCCTGGAAAAATCCAGTGCCGGACGATCGCGATCTCGGTATGGACGACTACCGGTCGCTCGGCGTGATGGATGCGTTTGCGGCTATCGGCCGGATCGTGCCGGACCGCAAAGTGCATGCGGTGGGCTATTGCCTCGGCGGCACGCTGCTCTCGATCGCGGCAGCGGCGATGGCGCGCGACCGCGACGATCGGATCGCGACGCTCACGTTGCTCGCGGCGCAAACCGATTTCACTGAGGCCGGGGAATTGCTGCTCTTCACTGACGAAAGTCAGGTAGCGTTTCTGGAAGACATGATGTGGGAGCAGGGCTTCCTCGACAGCCGCCAGATGGCCGGCGCCTTCGAAATGCTGCGGTCGAACGACTTGGTCTGGTCGCGTGTGGTGCATGATTACCTGCTCGGCGAGCGCGAACCGATGACGGACCTGATGGCCTGGAACGCGGATGCGACCCGCATGCCCTATCGCATGCACTCCGAATATCTGCGCCGGCTGTTTCTTGATAACGAGTTGGCGGAAGGCCGTTGCGTGGCCGGGGGCAGGCCGATCGCGCTCAAGGACATTGGCGTACCGGTCTTCGCCGTTGGTACCGAGAGCGACCATGTCGCGCCCTGGCGATCTACCTATAAGATCAATCTTCAGCTCGATACCGAGGTGACTTATCTTCTCACCAGCGGCGGTCACAATGCCGGCATAGTGTCGGAGCTCGGCCATCCTGGACGCAATTTCCGCGTCAGAACCAAAAGGGCGGACCAGCACTATCTCGATCCCGAGCGATATCTGGCCGAGGTACGGCGCCAGGACGGATCGTGGTGGCCGGAATGGATCGCTTGGCTCAGCGAACGCTCAGGGCCACCCACCGGCACACCGCCGATGGGTGTGGCCCAAGCTGGCTATCCGCCACTCGCCGAGGCGCCGGGACGTTACGTTTTGATGCAGTGACGCCAGAAAGATCCCTGCGAGAGAAATTTCAAGAATTTACTGCCCTTGTGTCACACCTTCGGGTAGCCGATCGTTTGTGCAAATTGGATGACCTGTCCGGGTTCAAGCTTCAAGGTCTTGGCCAGGGCGGCCGGGACGCTCTCACGGAATACCGTCGCGAGCCCGGCCGACGCGCAATAAAGATAGACATTCTGGCCCGTCACGCCGGCGGTAGCGCCAGCGGTCGCATTCTTGTCGTTTTCGGACTCACCCTTGATCTTCGCCATATCGACAGCGTAAGCGAGATTGACCGGCGCAGTCGCAACGAAATTCTGGCTGGTTGTGGTCTGACCTCTGAAATCGCCAGCCATGTGGAACACGAGCCGGTGAGTTTTGGGCTCATAGAGCCAGACGCCGTCGGCCCGGATGACGTAAACGTCGAGCAGATAGGCGTCGCGCCAGCGCGGCGTCGTACGGCCATCTTCTTTGGGACGATTGACGCCCCATGCGGCCCACAAGATGTTGGAAAGGTCCTGATTCGACAGCGGCCGGTCCGCATAAGCGCGGATCGACTGACGATCCTTCAGGGACTGCATCAGCGATTTTCCGCCTTCCATCGCCGGCGGGGGCAAGACAATCGCCTGGGGGCTTTGCGCAAAGCTCTTGGTTGCGGTTGCGGCAGCCGCAACGGTCGAAAGTATGCCGGCATTGACTTCGCGACGTGTGGCCATTTGGATGCTCCTTCTACTGAGACCATCGTATTGAAGCGCCCCCCGATCGCGTATAGTCGAAGCGGGGGCGGCCGCGTTGATGCAGATCAAGACGGCCACGCCTTGCCATGAATCTTCAGGCCGAAGCGACAGCGACCAACGATCCATCCGCATTGACCGGCTTATCGTCGGCGGAGGTTGTTCGTCGCCGCGCCGAATTTGGTCCCAACGCCGTCGTCGAGGAGCATGTTCACCCTCTGGTTCGAGTGGTGCGGCATTTCTGGGCGCCGGTGCCGTGGATGCTGGAAGCGACGATTGTCCTGCAAATCGCCATCGGCCAACGCCTTACGGGCGCGCTGATTGCCGCGCTTCTGATCCTGAACGTGGCACTCGGCGTGTTTCAGGAGGGCCGCGCGAGCGCGGCGCTGGCGCTGCTTAAGCAGCGGCTGGCATTGCAATCACGCGTCAAGCGCGACGGCGTATGGGTCGATCTTCCAGCGGCGGATCTTGTCCCCGACGACATTGTGCAGGTTTCTCTCGGCGATGTGGTGCCTGCCGACATCGTGCTGCTCAACGGCTCGCTGCTGGTCGATCAGTCGATGCTGACCGGCGAGTTGATGCCGGTCGAGACGGAAAGCGGCAAGACGACCTATGCGGGCGGACTCGTGCGCCGCGGCGAGGCTGACGCCAGGGTGGTGGCGACGGGTACGCGAACCTATTTCGGTCGAACCGCCGAACTCGTCAGCACCGCCCACGTGGAGAGCGCCGAGCAAAAGGCCGTGCTCGCGGTTGTTCGTAACCTGACTGTCGTCAATTTCGCGGTCGTCGTCGGCATCATCATCTATGCGGTCGCGCGAGACATCAGCCTGCAGCAGATCACCTTGCTTGTGCTGACCGCAATGTTATCGGCCGTTCCGGTCGCGTTGCCCGCAACATTCACATTGGCGGCGGCTTTGGGCGCCAGAACGCTGGCGGCCAAAGGTGTCTTGCTCACCAGGCTGTCGGCGTTACACGAGGCGGCAACCATCGACGTGCTGTGCTCGGACAAGACCGGGACGCTGACGTTGAACGAAATGTCGGTACGTGTGGTGCGGCCGCTTACGCTTCGTTATGACGAGGCCGACGTCCTCGACTTTGCCGCGTTGGCGAGTTCAACTGACGGCCAGGATTTGATCGATGCGGCGATCCGCAAGCTCTCCGGCGAGCGCACGGCGAGTGGCCGCGCGCCGCGAATCGCCACAAGCTTCACGCCATTCGATCCGACGGCAAAGATGGCGGAGGCGACCGCAGTCGACCAGGACGGTGAGATCAAGATCGTCAAAGGGGCGCCTGCCGCCGTCGGTGCATTTGCGCCAACTAGCGCGGAAACCGCCGAACAGCTTGAGGCGCTCGATCGCGCCGGATATCGAACGCTCGCCGTGGCAGTCGGCCCGCAGGGCGCGCTTGAGATTATCGGTTTGATTGCTTTCGGCGATCCGCCGCGACCGGATTCGGCGCAACTACTGACCGAATTGCGCTCGCTGGGCGTCATCCCCGTCATGGTCACCGGCGACGCGCAGACGACGGCGGCGACCGTAGCGCATAGCATCGGCCTCGATGGTCCGGTCTGCCCGCCGGGCAGAATCCCCGAAAGCGTCGGCCCGGGCGATTTTGCGGTGTATGCGGGAGTGTTTCCCGAGCAGAAATTTCAGTTGGTCAAGGCTTTCCAGCACCAAGGCCACGCCGTCGGCATGTGCGGCGACGGCGCCAACGACGCACCGGCTTTGCGCCAGGCTCAAATGGGCATTGCGGTGTCGACCGCGACGGATGTCGCCAAAGCGGCGGCCGGGGTGGTGCTGTGCGAGCCGGGTCTGTCAGGCATCGTTGCCTGCATCAACGAGGGGCGCTCGGCGTTTCAGCGGATTCTGACCTTCACGCTCATGATTCTTGTCAACAAATGCGTCACGCTGCTCGTCCTCGGCTTCGGTCTGATCGTGACGGGTCATGCGGTTCTCACGCCTTTTTTGCAGGCGCTGGCGATGCTCACCAACGATTTCGTCACCATGGCGCGCGCGGCAGATCACGCGCGGCCGTCGCCTTATCCAAATGCGTGGCGCGTGCGCAATCTCATGCTTGCCGCAATCCCGCTCGGCTCGTTCAGGCTGGTCTATCTTTTGGCAATTCTCAGCTTGTGCTGGTTCACGATCGATTTGCGGCCGGAGCAGATGCAGACGCTCACGTTCGTGATGTTGGGCTTTGCCGGGCAGGGCAATCTGTATGTGCTGCGCGAACGAGGCCGGCTCTGGCGCTCGCGCCCGGCGCCAATCATGGCTGTGGCATCGCTCTGCGACGTCATAGTCATGGGCTCTTTCGCCGCATTAGGTATCCTGATGACGCCGCTGCCGTTGTGGATCATCGGCATGCTGATCGCCACGACGCTTGTGTTCACGCTGGCGATGGATTCGATCAAGCTCGCTGTCTTTGCGCGGCTGCGGATCGATTGATAATCCGGGCGGCGTTGCGCGTGCAGACCGCGCCTTGAGGATAGTCCGCCACGCAATCAATTCGCGAATAGGATGGGGACCTTGCTGCGGGTCAGGAGCGAGCGAGTTACGCCGCCGAATATCCATTCGCTCAACCGACTGCGTCCGTAAGCACCGGCGACGATCAAATCGGCTTTTCGTTCGTCGGCGAGCCTTAGCAGAACGGGTGCGTCAGCCTCGCGTGTCGGCATCGCCACCTTTGCGCCGATTGTCACCCCATGGCGCTGCAGGTAATTGCCGACGTCCTCGACCTGTTCGCGCATCTCTAGTTCGATCTCCGAAGGCCCGACCGCCGCTACGATAACGCTCTCCGCTTGCTTCAGAAGCGGCAGCGCATCAGAGACCGCGCGACGCGCTTCGCGGGTATCTTTCCAGGCGATCAGGACGCGCGATGCGTGCACCCGATTAACGCCGCTCGGCAACACCAGGACCGGCCGACCGCACGCCAGGATGATGGCCCCGGGATCGTACGTATGGAAAGTATCATCACGCAGCGGATCGCGCCCGATGATAACGAGGTCCGCCGCTCGCGCCTGAGCGGCGATCACCTCATTCGGGAAGTGAGGAGAGGAGCGCCATTCAACGCTGCGCCGTGCCGGTTGAGCGCAGCGCCGGAACATCTCGCCTAACCGCTCCAATTCCTCGGCAACTTTCGCCTGCAGATCTTCTTCAGTGGAGGGATACTCAACGTCGGAACGGGCCAGCGCGCCGGATTTGCGCAGCGGCCAGCCGGCGATGCCGATCAGTGCCGCATCGAATCGATTTGCCAGCTCCGTCGCGGCGCCGATCCGTTCCTCGGATTGCTCGTCGATATCGACGTAAACCATGATTGATTTGAGTGCCATGGCTCACCCTCTCCCTCGCCGCACGCCCTGCCGGTCACCCGTTACTCCGCGAAGCCAATGCGCAATTTGCAGCCAGACATCTTCAAACGTCTTTTTGCCGATGAACAACCCGACGTGGCGGCATGGCGCAATAGTCTGGCGCTGGTTCTGAGCAGGAGTTCCAACCAAATGCTCCGCCGCAAACACTTGTTGTGGCGCCACCAGTTCATCATCGCGGGCCGCAAGCAGGAAGAGCGGGATTGAGACCGAGGCAAGATCGATCGTCCGCCCCAAAGCGACAAAGCGGCCGGTCGCCAGTTCATTGCGCTTGTAGAGCTTTTCGACGCACTCGAGAAAGAACGTTCCGGGGAGATCGAGGGTGAACGAATTCCAGGTCTCGAATGCATCTTTCAGGCAGGCGAAGCTGGGCGAGGCGATCGTCTCATCGGTTTGCATCAACTGCCTGATATCTTCGGCGTCGACAGTGTCTGATCCCCAGAATTTCAGCACATTCCTGCCGGGAAGAAGACCGTCACCGAGTCGCACAAGCTCACGATAGATCGCGAGCGGAGAACTCTCGGCCAGGGCTGAAAGTGCAGATGGTGCGGCGGCGATATCGACCGGCGCGCCGGCCAGGACCAGTTTGCGGACCTTGCCGGGGAACCGAGCGGCGTAGATGAGCGACATCCAGCCGCCCTGGCACAGCCCGATGAGATCAATCGGAGCACCTATCGCGTCAACGAGGACGTTGAGGTCGGCGAGGTAATCGTCGATGCCGAGAAATCGCATATCGCTTGTGGCGGAGCGCCAGTCGGTCACCAAAAGGTGCCGCAAACCGAACTGCTGCAGGGCCGCGACCAGGCTGTGCCCGGTCGTGAGGTCTGTCACCGCCGCGTCATGCAAGGCAAACGGTGCACACAGCAGCGTCGGTTGTTCGCGGGGGCCGATCGTGAAATCGCGCAGCCGGACGGTTTTCAGTTCAAGTGCAATGGTATGCGGTGTTGTCCATGGCTGCTCGCGCGCTGGCCGGCTATCGGCCCCGCCAACGGCAAATTCAGCAAGCCTTCTTGCGACCAGACTGGCCATATCGCCCGCCGCGGCAGCCGCAAAGGCCGGCCACAAAAATGCCAAGCTGGGAGACGGGCGCGCCGCGGGATCGTACATCGAAAACGCACGTTGTCCGGTTTGCCGAGGCGCCTGTCGGTACTCTTCGAAATCGCCAGTAGAACGGTCGCAAGCGCCTGTTTCGACGAACTGTCATGCCAATCGCGCCAATCTGCCTTGATTTGAGTCAATCGCGGTGGCCGCCTCTCGAAAGCCAGGTGGACTTGACGCAGATCAACGTGGCGCTACGGGACCGGCGCTTATATGCGCGCGGTTCAATCCTCATGGAGGAAGTGTCATGGCCGATACCCCTGGCAAAGTTGCTGTGAAATCTGAAACCCCTGCGGCCGCGCCGCAAGCATGGCGGCCGTTCGAAAGTCTCCGCCGTGAAGTCGATCGCCTGTTCGACGATTTTGACGGCGGTTTCTGGCGTTCTCCCTTCCGCATGCCGTCTTTCGATGTCGCTCCGTTCCGGCGCGGCCAAGCTGCGTTCGCGGCGATGCCTGCGGTCGACGTCTCGGAGACCGACAAGGCTTATGAGATCACCGCCGAGTTGCCCGGCATGGACGAGAAAAACGTCGAGGTGAAGCTCGCCAACGGCGTTCTCACCATCAAGGGCGAGAAGCAGGACGAAAAGGAAGAGAAGAAGAAAGACTATTACATGCGCGAACGCAGCTTCGGCTCATTCGAGCGCACCTTTGCGGTGCCGGACGGCGTCGATAGCGAGAAGATCGAGGCAGGCTTTAAAAATGGCGTGCTCTCGGTGACGCTGCCGAAGAGCGCTGACGCGCAAAAAGCGGAAAAGAAGATTGCCGTAAAGGCCGCGTGATCCGCTTGTTTCTGCCAAGGCTTGTGCAGCCCGGCTTGAGTTAAGCAGCTCCGGGCTGCGCCCTCGTTAGATAATTTGAGACGCTCACGCTGCAGTCCATAGAACGGCGACAGAAGCGAGAATGGGGGTGCATCATGCGTGCATTTTTACTGGCCTGCGCGACCTACATTCTTGTCGGTGCGGGAACCTATTTCTCTCTTAACACGCTGCAAGAGCCATCGGGCGACGCTTACACTCGGCAGACGGCGCGTCCTGATCCGGGTGCGCGTTGGCGGTTCGTGACCACGACTTCGCCGGCGGAGACCTGCAAGCAGCGTACAGTGTCGGAATGGTTTTTTGTCGATTTTGGCAACCCGGCCGGCGAACCAGCCGCGTGCTCGGATCTGCAATAGTCGTCTGCGGGGCGTCCCGATCAGAACCAACTACCCATGATAACGACCTTGCTGTCCTTTGAGCCAATGACGAGATAATTTGACCGCTTGATTGGGCGCCGCCGCTTGGTGTCATGTGTCGCAAGGGCGCAAGGCGAAGGCGGGTCAGCGCAAGCGCTCGACGCCGAAATCGCCCCTGCCTACGATGCGCAGCTCCATGGGACTCGCACGGATTTCAGAGCGAACCGAAACATCGTGTCGGCTGCAGATGGATGCCTGTGGCGCCCGTGGCACGGGCGCGTCGTCGCTGTGGCAGGCTGGGAAGCGGCCTGATATAGATGTGACGAACCGATCGTATAAATGACTGCGGCGGGAATTTTCATGGCAGACGTCGTGGGGCGACCACAGCGGCGAAGCCGGGCGATCGCAGTGCTGCTCGCGCTATTGGCCGCTTCAACCGTATTGGCCGGCTGCGGCTCCAGAAACACTTTTGTACCTCCGCCGCCTCCGAAAGTCGTCGTCGCGCAGCCGCTGCAGAAGCCCGTAACCTTGTATATATTTCTGACCGGCAACACCGCGCCATACAGAACGGCCAATCTGGTCGCGCGCGTCCAGGGTTACCTGCGGTCAATCGATTATAAAGACGGTGCCGCGGTCACCAAGGGAACGCAGCTTTTCGGCATAGAGCGCGACACCTATCAGGCGCAGGTCGACCAGGCCACGTCGCAATTGGCAAAAGATCAGTCGGTGCTGGCTCAGGCGGAAGTCAATCTGACCCGTTACCAGACATTGGAGCAGCAAAAATCGATCGCGGCGCAGCAGGCCCAGGATCAGGGCTTCGTCGTTCAGCAGGACAAGGCAACCGTTGGCATCGATCAGGCCAATCTCCAAACCGCGAAAATCAATCTTGGCTATACTACGGTCACTGCGCCCTTTGACGGCATCGTCACCAGCCATCAGGTCGATATTGGCAATCTTGTCGGGGCGTCCGGACCGACCACGCTGGCGACGATCGTTCAGAACGACCCGATCTACGTCAACTTTACGGTGAGCGAGCCGCAATTTCTGACGATCCGAAGAAGCAATGAAGAAGCGGGGCGCCCGGCCAATACGTCTGACTTGACCTACCTTTCGACAATTCCGGTCGAGATCGGGCTGCAGGACGAGGACGGCTACCCACACAAGGGCCATCTCGACTACGTCTCGCCGCAAGTCGATCCCTCGACCGGGACCGTGGCAATACGCGCAATCTTCGACAACAAGAACAATGCACTGGTGCCGGGACTTTTCGTTCGCGTCCGGGGGCCGATCGGGCATCAGGACAAGGCGCTGCTGACGCGGGGCGACGCCATTGGGACGAGCCAAGAAGGAAGCTACGTGCTGGTCGTCGGCCCGGACAATATCGTTCGGCGCAAGGTCGTCAAAACCGGACAGGCACAGGGACAGCTTGTGATTATCGAGTCCGGTCTCGATCCGGATGACTGGGTGGTGGTCGAAGGCATTCAACAGGCCTTTCCGGGCGCCAAGGTCGAGCCGCAACGAACCGTGCTGCAGCCGGCCGAGGCCGGTTCTTCGGGCGACGCCAAGACGAGTGCTCCCAAACCGGCACCGAAGTGAAAGGACGCGAGGCACTGGCATGATCTCGCGATTCTTCATCGATCGACCCGTACTCGCCAACGTGCTGGCATTGGTGTTCGTTCTGGTCGGCCTGGTCGCGCTTCTGCAATTGCCGACGTCCGAATATCCGAATGTGGTGCCCCCAACCATACAGGTCGCGACGCGATATCCGGGCGCGAGCGCCAAGACTCTCGTTGACACAGTCGCCTTGCCGATCGAGCAGCAGGTCAACGGCGTCGAGGGCATGCTCTACATGCAGTCGACGAGCGCGAGCGACGGCACCTACACCCTGACGATTACCTTCGCGATCGGTACTGACCCGGACAAAGCGGAAATCCTCGTCCAGAATCAGGTGGCCGCCGCGCTTTCGTCGCTGCCGCCGTCTGTGCAAGCCCAGGGTGTGACGACGAAAAAACAGTCGAGTTCGATTCTCGAATTCATTGCGCTGGTTTCGCCCGACAGCCGTTTCGACAGTCTGTTTCTGTCGAATTACGCCGTTATCAGCGTGCAGAACGAACTGGCGCGCCTCAAGGGTGTCGGCTCCGTAACGATCTTCGGCGCCGGTCAATACGCGATGCGGATCTGGATGAATCCGGACCTGCTGCAAGCACGGGGGCTCACGCCTCAGGACGTGATCAACGCAATCCAGGGGCAGAGTCAGCAAGTCACCGCCGGTCAGGTCGGTGCGCCGCCAGCGCCGAAGGGTCAGGACTTCCAATACACGCTCGATATCAAAGGCCGCCTCGACGATGTTGCCGAATTCGAGAACATCGTCGTCAAGGCCGCAGGTGCGAATGGCGGACAAATCACCAGGATCCGCGACATCGGCCGCGTCGAGCTTGGCGCTCAAACCTACAGCCAATCTTTCAATCTCGATGGCCGGCCGGCGGCCGGTATCGGCATCTCGCTGCTGCCGGATGCCAACGCCATCGCGGTTGCCGACGAAGTCAAGGCCAAGATGGATCAGCTCGCGAAGAGCTTTCCTAACGGCGTGAGTTATGTGACGCCCTACGACACCACGAAATTCGTCAGAGCCGCGATCGACGAGGTCTATATGACCCTGATCGAGGCAGCGGTTCTGGTGTTGATCGTCATTCTTGTTTTCTTGCAGGATTGGCGCGCGATGCTGGTTCCGGCGACGACCGTTCCGGTGACGATCATCGGTGCGTTTGCCGCGATGGCGGCGCTTGGCTTCAGCGTCAATCTGGCGACGCTGTTTGCCATTGTGCTGGCGATTGGCATCGTCGTTGACGATGCCATCGTCATCGTCGAGGGCGTCTCGCGCTATGTCGAAGAGGGAATTCCCGGTCGCGAAGCCGCTGGCAGGGCGATGGACGATCTGATCGGCCCGGTCATCGGCATCACGCTGGTGCTCATGTCGGTATTTATTCCGGCCGCTTTCCTGCCGGGGCTGACCGGTCAGCTCTACCGGCAATTCGCGCTGGTCATCGCAGCCACCGCGTTCATCAGCGCGATCAACGCCGTGACGTTGAAGCCCACGCAAAGCGCGCTGTGGCTGCGCGCTCCAGTTCCGCTCGAAAGGCGTAATTTTTTCTATCGCGGCTTCAACGCCGCGTTCGGCGCCACCGAGCGGGGTTACGTTCGCCTTGTCAGCGCGATGACGCGCCGTAGCGCTCTTATGGTGGTCTTGGCGCTTGTTCTTGTCGTCGTTGCGGTCTGGGGCCTGGCGCGCGTGCCGACTGCTTTCCTGCCGAATGAAGACCAAGGTTATCTGATTGTCAGCGCGCAACTTCCCGACGGCGCTTCGAAGGAGCGCACCGATGCGGTCATGCAGCAGATATCGGCGATCGCCCAGAAATCACCCGGCGTAGAGAGCGTGATTACGGTCAGCGGTATTTCCGTTCTGGACAACTTTGCGACGCTGGCCAATGCGGGAGTGGCCTTCGTGGTCCTCAAGGACTGGGACGTGCGCCTCAAACAGAAGGGACAGGATCTGCGTTCGATAACGCTAGGTCTCAATCGCTCCCTTCGCGCGGTAACGCAGGCCGTAGCGTTCGCGCTTCCGCCGCCGCCGATCCAGGGCATCGGCAACGTCGGCGGCTTCACCATGCAGGTCGAAATCAGGAATGGCGATTTCGATTACGGCTTGTTGCAGAGCCTAGCGGATGGCGTGATCAAGGCCGGCAATGCGCAATCGGCTTTGCAGCGGCTCAACACCACCTTCCGGGCCGGCGCCCCCCAGCTCAACGTCACTGTGGACCGTACCAAGGCCGAGACGCTCGGCATCACGGTCGGCAATGTCTTTTCCGCACTCTCAACCTATGTCGGATCGAACTATGCCGCGCAGTTCAATAAATTCGGGCACGTGTTCCAGCTCTATACGCAGGCGTTACCGACGTACCGGGCGAGCGCCGACGACATTCGCAACCTCAAGGTCAGGGCCGGCAACGGAACAATGACGCCGATCGGAACGGTCGCCGACATCAAGGAGATTCAAGGTCCGTCGCTGATCAGTCTTTATAATCTTTATCCGTCGGCGACGGTCGTCGGCAATCCGGCGCCCGGCTTCAGCTCCGGCGAGGCGCTCGACATCATGGACCAGATTGGTCAGCAGGAACTGCCGCCCGGAACGGGATACGAATGGACGGCGATGTCCTACCAGGAGAAGGCGGTCGGGTCGCAGATGTATTTCGTCTTCGGCATGGCGATCCTGCTGGTCTATTTCGTGCTGGCGGGCCAATACGAGAGCTGGATCCTGCCATTCTCCGTGATTCTCGGTGTGCCGCTGGCGCTGCTGGGGACAGTCGGTGCGCTGACGGCGCTCGGCGCCGCCAACAATCTCTATACCCAGATCGGGCTGATCCTCCTGATCGCGCTTGGCAGCAAGAATGCGATTTTGGTCGTGGAGTATGCGCGACAGCGGCGAGCCGAGGGGATGGACATCGTCGCGGCGGCGGTCGAGGGAGCCCGGCTCAGGTTTCGGCCTATCCTCATCGACTTCATTCGCCTTCATTCTGGGTGTCATGCCGCTTGTCTTCGCGACCGGAGCGGGGGCAGGAGCACGCCGCTCGATCGGCATTCCGGTGTTTAGCGGTATGATCGCGTCCACCTGCCTCGTCGTCGTGTTCGTTCCCTCATTCTACGTCGTCATGCAACGCCTTGAGGAGCGAAGGAGACGCCGCGGCGTGCAAAGTAGCGCAGCGGCGTCCTGATAGGCGCGATCAGACTTCCCGCTTCCCTTAAGCTGCCCCACTCTGCCTGACACATTTTCTTTCCGCCTCTCGTATCAGATTATGCTCGGCCCATTGTTTCGCCTTTCCAAACAGACTATTCGAAACAAAGCCGCTGCAAAATTTCCAACAGCGATCGCATCTCACCTTGCACGAGAGCATCAGGCTCTCTTCACAAGGGAGAAGCGCTATGATCAGCAAATCTAAAATTATCGTCGTTGCAGCCGCCCTGACGGCAAGCATCGCGTCGCCGGTATTTGCCCAGGAGGCCGATCATACCGGCAGCCAGATGCCGTACTATTACGACAGCACCGGTGGGCAAGTGCGGGGCTCCTGGGGTCCGCAAGGCGCTGCTACAGCCCGGCCGGTCGGCGCATCACAATCGGCGAGTCCAGTAATTACATTAGCGAAGCGGATCAATCCAAATAATAAAGGGCTCCGGCGTGCCGGAGTCCTTTGTTAGGTTGAGCAAAGCAAATAAACTGCTCGGTCATCCAAGAGTCCTCGACGCGCACTCATCTCGTTCTAAAGATGCGAAAGGAGGACGGGTCAAGCCCGTCGCCCTTTTCTATTCACCGTCTCCTGACGCTTATTCGCGACGTTCGTGGGTGGGCCAGCGATTGATAAGAACCTGCTGGCCGCGCGGAGCGGTCCAACCGTAACCGGCGGATCCGAAGCCGCCCTCGGCGTTATTGATTGCGGTCCCTGTCTCCAGGAATTCGGCGGATGCCGGAGCCACAACGCCAACCGTCGCAATAACGGCGATCGCGGCCAGAATGGTCTTGCTGATCATAACTTTTCTCCCGATCACAGTGGCAAACAAGAGCGTGATGCTCTTGCTGCCGACGTTCGAGAGATAAGCGGCATCCCGTGGAGCTTAATCGGCGCGTCCATGAATGGACTGTTTGTCGGAGGCAAATGGTAGTCGCGCTACCGCGCCTCATGGAGCGCGATCATGGCCTCGCCCATGCGCATCATTCGGGCGCCGACACCGTCGGTACCGATGCTCTGCGCGGTCACGCGCGCTCCTTCCACCAGCAAGTAGAGCTCATCGGCCAGCATCTCCGGATCCTTGAGGCCGGCGCTCCTGCACAATTGGGCGAGATGACTGCGCTGCGCCAGCTTGAATTCTTCGACTACGCGGCGCGCCGGATGAGCCTTATCCGGCAATTCGATCGCCGCATTGGCGAGTGCGCACCCGCGATGATTCTTGTCGGCAAAAATGGCCGCCACCTCCGCCAGCCACGCGCGGATTTGCGCGCGCGCATCACCCGGATGCGCCTGCTCGTATCGCTGCCAGCGCTGGAGCCCCTCGCGTGCGAATTCGCGCAAGCATTCGGCTACCAGTTCGTCCTTGGAGGCAAAGTGACGGTAAAGCGTCATCTTGTTCGTGTCGGCGGCTTCGGCCACCGCCTCGACGCCGACAGCCCTGATGCCGTGCCGGTAGAACAGCTCCGCGGCTGCCGCCAAAAGTCGCGCACGGGGCGGAGTTCCCTTGTCTTTTCCGATGGTTAGGGTTTCCGCCCCGGATTTCATCGTGCTTCCCTCTTGACGGAGGTGTTACCGGTCAGTATCTAGCTACCGGTTATGTAGTGTTACCGGTCAGTACCACAAGCTTTGCCGCCTGTCATCTTAAACGCGGCGTGGTGCTGCACTCCCGGGAGAAAGCCGCGATGGCGGGACCGTCGATGAACGAAGTGGCACTCCGAACACGACAATAACACGCGCAATCAACGGGCTGCGGGAACCGTAGGAGTGATTTGATGGATCGCATGACCAGCATCTCCACCTTTGTGAAAATCGCGGAGGCTGGAGGGTTCGCAGCAGCGGCCCGGAAGCTTGGCGTCTCTCCCAGCACAGTCACAACGCAGATTCAGGATCTGGAAGATCGGCTTGGCGTGCGTCTCCTTAACCGCAGCACGCGCAAGGTCAGTCTGACCGAGATCGGCAAGGCCTACTATGAGCGGTGCATGCACATCCTCACCGAGATGGAGGAGGCCGATACCGCGGTGCAGGCGATGCATGCGAAGCCAAACGGAACATTGCGTCTGAACGTTTCGACCGCGATCCCGTTCTTCGTTGCACCCGTCATCGCTGAATTCACGTCGCTCTATCCCGACGTCAAGGTGAACATGAGGATGAGCGATCGCATGGTTGACCTGGTCGAGGAGGGAATCGATCTCGCGATCACCACCATGCCGGTCCCAAATTCGAATTTGGTCATGCGGCGAGTTCGGGTCCTTTCGGCTGCTGGTCTGCGGCAGCCCCGATTATTTTGCGCAGCACGGGGTTCCTCGCCAGCCGGACGATCTCGTGAAACACAACTGTCTGAAATACACATTCTCGCCCTGGGGCTCGGACTGGCGCTTCAAATCGCCGGACGGCGAACGTACGATCCAGGTGACCGGCAATATGGAAACGAACAGTGTCAACGCATTAAGGCTCACCGCCGCGCGGGGGCAGGGTCTGATTTGGATGCCGGACTTTTTGGTGAGGAACGACATCAAGTCAGGCACGCTTGTGCCGGTGCTGACCGAATTCTCCTGCCTCGGCCTGGCGATCAACGCTGTCTATCCGCATCGCCAGCACTTGGCGACTAACGTGCGCAGCTTTCTCGAACTGGTCACCAAGCATTTCCACGGAGCGGATCAGGACTTGCCGAGGGAGGAAGTGGGCATTCCTCCGTTGCCAGCGGTGATCGCCGGCAATGGCGCGGCACACGCCGTGCGGTTGAACGCCTGATAGCTTTTAGCTTTCGACGGCTCGCATTTCTGTGTTCGGCACGCTCGCGGCGTCGGGCGGCTTGAAGTCGCTCGCTGACGACGACGAGATGCGTTCGACGCGGATGCTCCGCGTCGGGGATGGGTTGAATAGCGCGTGAGCCAAAAGCCCAGCCAGCACCGACCATTCTTTTGCTTGTCCGAATAGCGCGTTCGGAATTTTCAGGATTTTCATGACGGCTGTCATGAGCGAACGTGCGTCAACGATTTGCAGGAGGCTGCTATGGCTCACAATGCCGCCGCCACGATATCCCCGCTGGAATCTGGCTTTGCTTTCTACTTCAAGGAAATCAGACGCTTTCCGATGCTGGAGCCGCATGAAGAATACATGCTGGCAAAGCGATGGCGCGAGCACGGCGATCGCGCCGCCGTCGAGAAGCTTGTCACCAGTCACTTGCGCCTTGTGGCCAAGATAGCCGCGGGCTACCGCGGCTATGGCTTGCCGATCTCCGAAGTCGTTTCGGAAGGAAATCTAGGCTTGATGCAGGCAGTCAAACGCTTTGAACCGGATCGCGGATTTCGGCTCGCCACCTATGCGATCTGGTGGATTAAGGCTTCGATTCACGAATACATCCTGCGTTCGTGGTCGCTGGTGAAGATGGGCACGACCGCAAATCAGAAGAAGCTCTTCTTCAATCTGCGCAAGGCCAAGGCTCAGATATCGGCGCTCGACGAGGGAGATCTGCGTCCGGATCAGGCCAAGCAGATCGCACGTTCGCTCGGCGTCCCCGAGCAGGACGTCGTCGAGATGAATTGCCGGCTCGGCGGCGATGCGTCGCTCAACGTCCGGATCCGGGAGGACAGCAATTCCGGCGAGTGGCAGGACTGGCTGGTGGACGATAGCGCCGGACAGGAAAGCCGTCTTGCCGAATCCCAGCAGTCGCACAACCGCCACAACGCGCTCCTTCAGGCGCTCGATGTGCTTGGCGATCGTGAGCGTCGCATCTTTGAAGCGCGGCAGCTTGCCGACGAGCCAAGCACGCTCGACGGTCTCGCCCACGAATTCGGCGTATCGCGCGAACGCATCCGTCAGATCGAAGTGCGCGCTTTCAGCAAGGTACAAAAAGCGACAAAGCGCGCGGTCACCGCGATGGAGCGACCAGCGGCGGAAGATGCGTCAACAGCAGTTCCTGCATAGGGCGTTCTCAGCCGGACATTGATTGCGCCAGCGAAACGGTGCGTTCGCTGAAGCGCCGTTAAGCCGATCAGATCCGTCACTATTTTCAATGTCGTGAGAATGAAGCGGCCCGTCGCGGCGATGTTCGCCGGGCGCAACGGTTCGCAGTGTTCCGGAACAGCCCCACCGGGAGCCGATCGTGGATCAGATGGCACCAGCAACAGAACGCAGAATCGAGCATGAGCGTCGCGGGTTTCGTCCGTTGCCGTTGCCAGCGCCGCAAACGCGTGTCGCCTCGCGGCAGATCAAGCGCAAATTCACGCTGCGAGGGCTTGGCGCGTTCACGGGAGCGGTCGTCGCCGCCGCTGCCATTAGTTATTACGGCTGGCACTACTGGACGGTCGGGCGCTTTGAGCAGTCGACCGATGACGCGTATGTGCAAGCTGACTCCTCGATTCTGGCGCCGAAAGTCTCGGGCTACATCAGCGAGGTCCTGGTCGGCGACAATCAGCCCGTAAAGGCGGGTCAATTGCTGGCGCGGATTGACGACCGCGATTATCAGGCGGCGCTGGCGCAAGCGCGAGCAAACGTCGCGGCGGCACAGGCCGATATCGACAATCTCAATGCCGGCCTCAAGGAGCAGCAGGCTGTCATCGCGCAGGCCAGCGCCACGATCGAACTCGACAACGCGAACCTGACTTTCATGCAGCAGGACAACGATCGCTACGCCACGTTGGCGCGACAAGGGTCGGGCACCGTGCAGGCGGCGCAACAGGCGCTTTCGAAGCGCAACATCGCGCGGGCCACCCTCGATCATGACGGCGCTTCGCTTGACGCGGCGGAAAGGCAAACCAGCGTATTGACGGCACAACTCGGCAAAGCCAGTGCGGTGCTAGCGCAAGACCAGGCACAGCAACGTCAGGCCGAATTGAATGTCGGCTACACAAATATCGTCGCCCCGATCGATGGCGTCGTCGGCAATAGAACCCTGCGGGTCGGCCAGTATGTGCAGGCCGGCACCCAACTCATGGCGGTGGTGCCGCTCGCCTCGACATATGTGGTGGCCAATTTCGAGGAGACCCAGCTCGCCGATATTCGCCCGCATCAGCCGGTCGTCCTCGCCGTCGACACATACTCGGGCACGACCGTGCGCGGCTATGTCGACAGTATCGCGCCGGCCAGTGGCCAGGAATTCGCTTTGCTGCCGCCCGACAACGCCACCGGCAACTTCACCAAGATCGTGCAGCGCATCCCGGTCAAGATCGCCATCGATCGGCACGATCCGCTGCGCGGCGACTTGCGGCCCGGCATGTCGGTCATCGCGATCGTTGACACCAAGGATCAGGCCCCTGTTGGCGCCGGTGCCGAGTCAGTCGCGTCGAACCAGCGACGCTAGCGATGGCCCCGCTCGACGCAACGGCTGGCGAGCGTCCCGATCGCGCCAGCTTGACGACGTGGGGCGCGGTGCTCGGCGCATTGCTTGGCGCCTTCATGGCTGTGCTCAATATCCAGATCACCAATGCGTCGCTGCTCTACATCGAGGGCGGAATCGGCACCGGCGTCGACAACGGAACCTGGATATCGACCGCTTATTTGATCGGTGAAATCATCGTCATCCCGATGACCGAGTATCTGACGCGGGTGTTCTCGTTCCGGCGCTTCCTGATGGTCAACACCGTACTGTTCCTTGCCTTTTCGGTGTTGTGCGCCTTTGCCCACAATCTGACGCAAATGATCGTGCTGCGCGCGATTCAGGGCTTTACCGGCGGCGTCCTGATCCCGATGGCCTTCACACTCATTTTGACGAAGCTGCCGAGGCCGCAGCAGCCGCTCGGGCTGGCGCTGTTTGCGATCACGGCGACGTTCGCGCCCTCGCGATCGGTCCGACGATCGGCGGCTATCTGACCGAGGCTTACGGCTGGCAATACATTTTCTTCGTCAATGTGGTTCCCGGCGCCATGATGGTCGTTGTGTTGTGGCTGACGCTCGATCGCGAGCCGATGCAGCTCGATCTGCTCGGGCGCGGCGACTGGTTCGGCATCGCCACGATGGCCATCGGGCTCGCCGCCCTGCAAACGGTGCTCGACGAGGGCAACAAGGACGACTGGTTCGATTCGCCGTTTATCGTCAGACTGAGCGTTGCGGCTGTCATATTCCTTGCCGCCTTCTTCTGGATCGAACTCAAGTCGGACAAGCCCATCGTCAATTTCCGGCTGCTGGCGAGCCGGAATTTCGGCTTCGGTACGCTCGCCGTCTTCCTTCTCGGGTTCGCCCTTTACGGCACGGTCTATCTGCTGCCCGAGTATCTGGGCCAGGTCTTTGGCTATAATGCCGAGCAGATCGGCTTCGTGCTGGCTTGGACCGGCCTGCCGCAGCTCGCCATTATTCCGTTCGTGCCGTTGTTGATGAAGCGCGTCGATGCCCGACTGATCACCATATGCGGGCTGGTCATATTTGCCCTCAGCTGTTTCATGAACGCACATATGTCGCCGGATTACTCCGGCGATCAGCTTTGGGTGCCCAACATCGTGCGCGCGGTTGGGCAGGCGATAATCCTGACGCCGCTATCGGCGATCGCCATGACGGGCATCGCCAGACAGGATTCCGCCGCCGCCTCCGGCTTGTTCAATATGACGCGCAACCTTGGCGGCGCGTTCGGCACGGCGTTGCTTGCCACACTTGTCACCAAGCGCGAACAATTCCACTCCAACGTCATCGGCAGCGCTGTAAACCTGTTCCGCGACAGCGTACGCGTGCGTCTTGCCGAGCTGACCGGCTACTTTCTGAGCCATGGCGTCAGTGACGCGGCCGGCGCGCAACGCAAGGCGATCATTGCGCTCGGCAATATCGTCCGCAAGCAGGCGCTGATCATGGGTTATGCCGACACCTTCGCGGCGCTCGCGGTGCTTCTGCTCGTGGCCGCGGCATCCCTGTTGCTCACGAGGCGCGCGGGCGCCAATGGCGCTGCAGCGCACTGACCCGATCACTTGCGCGCGCGCAAATCAGAAAATGCATCCTCCAAACGCGACAGCGCCTGATCGAGCAGCGGCCGCGGCATCGCGAAATTAAACCGCAACCACGTCTCTCCGCCCGGACCGAACTGCTCGCCGGGGCTGACAAAGATGCGCGCGCGGTCTCTCACCCTGGCGGCGACCTCTTCGGCGGTAAGACCCGTTCCGGAAAAATCGACCCACGCCAGATAGGTGCCGTCGAGACGCATCGAGCGGGCGCCGGGCGCGGCGGCCTCGATGCGCGCATCGAACATGTCGCGGTTCGCCGCAAGATACGGCAACAGCTCGTCGAGCCACGCCTCGCCGGTCCGCCAGGCGGCCTCCGTCGCGATCATGCCAAACCGGTTGTAAGAGCCGAGGCCGCTCGCGGCGATCCGCGCGTCAAGCCGGCGCTTCAACGCTGCATTCGAAGTGACGCACGCGCCCACATGCGCACCGGCGAGATTGAATGTCTTGGTCGCGGCGACGCAGGTGATCAGGCGATCGGCAATTTCGGGCGCAGCGGTCATGGTCGGTGTGTGTTTCGCGCCGGCGAAAACCAGATCGCAATGGATCTCGTCGGAGACAAGAATAAGGTCGCGCTCGGCGCACAACGCGGCCAGCGCGCGAAGCTCGGCGACCGACCAGACATTGCCGCCGGGGTTATGCGGGCTGCACAGGAAAACGACCTTCGTGCGCGGCGTCAACTTTGCGCGCAGCGCATCGAGGTCCATCACGTAGCGCCCGGCGCTTTCGACGAGTTGCGCATCGAGAATGTGCCGCTCATTGGCGCGAATAATTCGGCGGAACGCGTGATAGGCGGGCGGAAACACCACCACTTCGTCATCAGGCGCACTGACTGCCTGAAGAATGAGGCCCAGACCTGAAACGATTCCGGGCGTCGGGCTCACCCAGGCCGGATCGATTTTTGCGCCATGGCGGTGCGCCATCCAATCGACCAGCGCTGCCGCCCAGCTTCCGGTGTCGGCGTAATAGCCGTGGACGCCGCACTCGAGCTCGGCGGCGAGTGCTTTGGTGACGCCGGGCGGCGCGGCGAAGTCCATGTCCGCCACCCACATCGGAATCGCGTCAGCGGACGTGATGCCAGAAAGGCGCGCGATGTGATCCCATTTGGAAGAATGTGTGCCGCGGCGTTCTATGACGCGGTCGAAATCGAACATGCCTATCGGCTCCTTAACCCCGCCGGCCCAATCCATCAACGCCAATCGGAGAAATACAGATCATTTCGCCGGCGTCTGCGCTGCGTGAATCGCAGTCCAGATACGGTCGGGCGAATACGGCATCTCCAGCTGCCGCACGCCAGCGGCCTTGAGCGCGTCCAGCACCGCATTGGCGAGCGCCGGTACGGAGCCGGTGGCGCCGGCTTCGCCCGCGCCCTTGGCGCCGAGCACGTTGGCGGGCGAGGGCACCGCGCAGTCGATCAGCGTGATCGGCGGCTGATGCGCGGCGCGCGGCATGAAATAATCCATGAAGCTCCCGGACAGAAGCTGCCCTGTGTCGTTATCGTAGGCGATGTGCTCGCCGATGACCTGGCCAAGGCCCTGCATCAGGCCGCCGTGCAGCTGGCCCTCGACCAGCTTGTGATTATAGATCGTGCCGCAATCGTCGGCGGCGATGTAGTTGACCACCGCGAGTTCGCCGGTGTCGGGGTCGACCTCGACTTCGGCGATATGCGCGCCAGATGGAAAGGCGGTGGCGAGATCGATCGTGGTGTTGGTGTCGAGCGGGTTGGTGGGCTCGCTCCATTTTCGCTCGATCAAAGACTGGAGCGTGACTTTCAGATCGGTGCCCGCCACCTTGTAGGTACCGGTTTCGAACACGACGTCACCCGGCGCGACTTCAAGCTCGCTCGCCGCAAGCTTCTTGCCTTTCTCGACGATTTCCTTGGCGGCCGTCTGCAACGCGGCGCCATGGCTGATCAGCGAGCGTGAGCCGAACGAGCCGGTGCCGAGCATTTTGGGCGCAGCGGCGTCGTTGTATCGCAGCTCGATCTTGTCCACCGGAATGCCGAGCACGTCGGCGACGATTGCCGGAAACACCGTCTCGTGGCCCTGGCCGGACGGCCCGGCGTTGGAATACATCGCCAGTTTTCCGCCGGACTCGATGCGGATTTCGACCTGCTCCTTGCCCATGCCGCCGGACGGCTCGAGAAACAGCGCGAGCCCGATGCCGCGCAGCTTGCCGCGGCGTTTGGCTTCGCGCTGCCGCTTGCCGAAGCCTTTCCAGTCCGCTGTCTGCATCGCGGTCTTGAGCAGGCGGGCGGGATCGGCGCTGTCGTAATTGGAATTGGTCGGCGTCTTCATCGGAAACATGTCTTTGCGCAGCACATTGCGGCGGCGCAGCTCGATGGCGTCGATGCCGGTGGCGATCGCGGCTTCTTCGACCAGGCGTTCCCACAGATAGGCGACATTCGGCCGCCCGGCGCCGCGATAGGCCGTTGTGGGTGTCGTGTTGGTGAAGATCAGCTTGTGTCGGCCGTGAACCGCGGTGAGATTATAGAGGCTGATCGCCGAACTGGTCGGCGCCGCGACCGTGTTGATCAGCGGCCCGGCATTGCTGCAGAACGCGCCGAGATTGACCAGCCAGTCGACCCGCAGTCCGACGAAGCGGCCATTGCTGTCGAGGCCGAGTTCGCCGGAGAGGTCGGCGGCGCGGGCGTGATGATCGCCGGACAGCGTCTCGCCGCGCGTTCCGGTCCACTTCACCGCGCGTCCGCTTCGTTTCGCCGCCAGCAGCAGCGCGAGAAATTCGGGATAGACTTCGTTGCGAATGCCGAAGCCGCCGCCGACGTCGGAAGAGCGCACGCGAAACTTTTCCGCCGGCAGCCCGGTGACCGTGCCCAACGCGTTCTTGATATCGCTGATGCCCTGCGTCGGCACGGCGAGTTCGAACGCGTCATTTGCAGCGTCGTAGGACGCGACGGCGGATTTCGGCTCCATCGGATTGCCGGCGATGCGTTGCGCGCGCACCGTGACGCGCACGACGTGCGCCGCGCCCGCCATGGCCTGTTCGGCGGCTTCGCGATTGCCGTACTCATACTCGAACGCCAGGTTGCCGGTCACCTCGTCATGAATGCGCACCGCACCGGCGGCGCTGGCGTCGGCGGCCTCGACCAGCACCGGCAGGTCTTCGTAGTCGACCTCGATCAATTCGGCGGCGTCCTGCGCCATATGCTCAGTCTCGGCGACGATCACCGCGACCGGCTCACCGACGAAACGAACTCGCTCGTGCGCCAAGCCAAAGCGCGGCGGCACGTTGAGCGACGAGCCGCCGACGCCCTTGAAGAACGCCATGGCGGGCAGTCCCTTCCAGCCGGCGGCCGCCATGTCGGCGCCGGTGACGATATCGATCACGCCTGGGGCGGCGCGCGCCTTCGCGGTGTCGATGCCGCGGATCTTGGCGTGGGCGCGGTCGCTGCGCAGGAAATAGGCCGCTGCCTGCCGGTCCATGGTGACATCGGCGGTGTAGCGGCCGTGGCCGGTGACGAGGCGAACATCTTCGCGTCGGCCGGTGAATTTCTGATCGGACAAGTCTCGCTCCGTTGCATTTCAGTAGGGTGCCCATCGGCGAACGGCAGGGAAGCAATCTTGGCGCGTTGGCGCAAGGCTTTCTGCGTCATTCCCGGTCGCGGGCGAAGCCCGCAGAGCCCGGAATCCATAAGCCCCGGCACATGGATTCCGGACTCGCCCCTTCGCGGCGATCCGGAATGACGAGCATTACACCCGTCTCCTCCGAATCTCCTCGATGACGATGGAGTTGTCGCGCTCGGCCTCGCCGTGAGCCACGCAGGCCTCCAGCACCTGCGCGTGAATCTCCAGAAGCGGCAGCTTCTGGCTGGCCTTGCGCGCCTGATCGAGCATGAGATGGGCGTCCTTGAGCGACTGCCGCACGCGGCCCTTCCGGCGAGAATTCGCCCGCAATCATTTTCGGGCCCTTGGTGTCCATCACCTGCGAGGCCGCGGCAGAATTGCGCGCCACCTTGAGAAAGGCCGCCGGATCGAGGCCGAGGCGAGAGGCGAACACCAGCCCCTCGGCGAGCGCCAGCCGGTTGAGCGCCAGAATGTGGTTGACGGCGAGCTTGGCGCGGCCGCCGTCGCCGGCCTTGCCGATGTGAAAGCGCTTCGGAAACAGCGCGTCGAGCACCGGGGCGGCGGCTTGCGCGGTCGACGCGTCGCCGCCGATCAGGCCGACGCCGTCGCCGGCCCGGACCTGTTCGCTCGTGCCCGACACCGGCGTTTCCAGAAAACGCAATTTGTCTCCGACGCGCGCCGCGAGGCCGGCGATGCGATCCGGGTCGCAGGTCGAGGTGCAAAGCACGATCTTGCCGGCCGCCCCCGGAACGAGCGCGCGCTCGACCACGTCCTCGACCTGATCGGTGTTGAACACAGCGAGCACGATCGGCTCGCATGTCTCCGCGATCTCGGCGATCGAGGCCGCGCGGCCGCCGATCGCCGCAAGGCGCTCGCCTTTGGCGGGATCGATATCGAAGCCGATCACGGAAAATCCCGCGGCGGTCAGCCGGCGCGCGTAGACTTCGCCCATGAGGCCGATGCCGATCAGGCCGACGGGGCTGGGTGCGTTCATCGCTTTGTCCTTGCATTGTCATGCTCCGCGCAGGCGGGGCATCCAGTAGTCGCAGGATTTAGAGTTGCAATCCCGTTATTCTGAGATTGCTAGATCGTCCGTCTCCGCAGACGATGACAGCTATTATAATAGCCGTGTCTCACTTCAGTCTTCCAGCCACGCCATGGAGGACGAGCGTTCTCGTTCTCGCGGCGCGTTTTATTGCGCCCGAGCTGTCAGCACGGCACGGACAAGAGCCTCCTAACAACGAAAGGGGAGGCGGAGCGCCGAAAGGCGCGTAGTCAGAGCCGCTCCGCGCTATCGCAGCGTAGCCGCTGGGCGGGGTCGCGGCGCGCGCCGCTTTTGGCGGACGCGCTCGCCTTCCGGCGCTCTACCGCGGCTCTTGCCAATGGCCTCTCGGCCAAGGCTCAGTCCGGTCCCGCGCTTCATGGTAGCGACGACATGCGCTACCCGGGCAGCCAGCTCCTGGCAGACCTGCGTCGTGGCAGGCCGGGCGAGTTTCCGAACCGCCCGCGAATGGAGTTACGAGCCCCATCCCGGGCACCGCTCCCGCTCGCATCAATCGGCCGTCACCGGTTGACGTCCCTTAGAACGAGCAGGATGAGTTCTTTTAGTTCGTCGCGGGGCTCGGCACCAACAAAATCCGCCGATGCACGTTATCTCCCTGATACGACGCGCTTTTTATTTTACTGTTTGTTTGATTCGCGGGCGCGAAAATTGTGGCATTGCTGCCATGATTTGTGGCTTTCGCTAAGGTGCGGAGATCGCAGACGTTTTCGATTTGCGGCGGCCGGTCCTCGCCACCGCAAATCCCAAGCTCTGCCGATACAGCGCGCCTGCCCGCGCCGCGCACTACGACAGGGCTGCCGGCGCGCGAATATCAGCGATGGCTATTCTGACCAGCTCGACCAGGTTTTTCGCGCCCAATTTTTCCATGATCCTGCTGCGATGGACCTCGACCGTGCGATGGCTGATGCCCAGCCGCAGCGCGGCCTGCTTATTGGATGCCCCGGTCATGATCTGGCGAAGAACGTCGCTCTCGCGCGGCGTCAGGGGCTTGTGGTCCGATGAAAACACGGCGCCATGGTCGCCGGCGAGACGCATGCGTTCGTTGAGCTCTTTCTCTCTCACACGAAGCGCAAGCGCGCAGCTGTCGCATTGAAGCGAAGGTGCGCACCGTACGGCTTCCGAGCCGCCGGTGTCGAGCCGTGCAATCGCATCTCTCTGGTCAAGCAACATCGGATGACCCCCTCCATGTTGTTGGGACATGATTCCCTTGATTCTGACTTATTGCATAGAAGGCATTGAGCCTGCATTAAGTTTTTCTTCATTGTTAGAGCTGTGCTGCGCGCAAAATTTTGCGCCATGACATCGGCGTGGCGGCACGGGGATGCAGGCGAGCAACAAATTTTGCGGATTGTCCTCGCGTAATCGTCATCGTCAGACACTTTTTGTTGGAGTGGACCATAGCGTAGCAGCGGACGCTTATCGTGGCCGAATTGCCGGCTTGCCGTGAGGCATGCGGATGAATTCGACGCCGCCTTTGCTCAGTGCATGGCCGATGCTCCGCAGCACGTCGCTGGACGAAACTGCTGGACCGTCAAACTCTTCTAGCCGACGGAGCGTGGCTGGCGAGACGCCCGCCGACGTCGGCAAGATCACGGACCGACCAGTTGAGCATACCGCGCGCCCCCCTGATCTGTGCGCCGGTCAGTTCATACGTATCGGCGTGCCCACCGCTCCTCGATCCTTTCCTCCATGTCGAAGGAAATCCCGACCCATTCGACAACCTCTCCGGCCTTGTCTCGTAAGGGAACGGCACTCGCACGGTTCCAGTGATAGGTCCCGTTCTGGACACGCCATGCGGAATTCGTTGACGTACGGAATTTTATCGCGGATCGCGTTTTTCCAGTTCGTCAGGGCATCGTCCCGGTCATCGGGATGAATCCAGGACAGCCAACCCTCTCCCCAAGGCGTCACACCGGGCGCCCTTTGGGCGCCTGCATTTTCCACGTCCATGATTGCGCCATCAGCGCGCGCCAGCCAGCCAACGCCACCGGCCGCCTGGACCAGAGCCCGGCGGCGACGTTTCTCCAAGCTCGACCGCAGCGAGCGCCATTCGTTTTTCGGTGATGTCGATGCAGGCCCCGATGATTTTTTCCGGATTACCGCTCTTCCCGGTGATCGTTCGCGCTCGCACCGCGAGCCAGCGAATTTCGCCGCTCGGCCAGACCGCCCTGAATTCGCGATTAAGCAGCCGGCCGTCATTGATCGCATAGCGAAGCGAGGCCGGCGTGCGGCGATCCTCTTCGTGTGTCAGCGTCTGGAGCAAAGAGAACGACGGCTCAACGCTGCGCGGCGCTCAGACCGAACAGCTCGAACATCCTGTCCGACCATTGAATCCGCTCGGGTTCAATAGTCCAAATAAACATGCCGATCCGAAATTCTTGTCGGAACAACTGTAGAAAGTCGCTGGCGTCCGCATCGCCGAAGGGCATCTCTACAGCCATGTCGTCACCCGTACTCACGGCTCCGCGGTGCCGCGGGTCCGTACGCGGCAAAGTGGAGCATTCACTTTGAGTTCAAGGTGTGATTTTGACACGGTAAGGTCGCTTCAATGATCACCGAGGCCCGAAAAGCCAGTCAAACTGCGTATTTGATTCAATATAGCGCTGCTACTTTCTAGTGTAATTGATTCACATCAACACGCAGGCGAGGAATATTATCAGGGTTGTACGCTCTGGACAGAGCAATCCCGGGCGATGGGCGAGTTCCGACTGGCCTGTCCTGGCGGCTGCTTTCCAAGCGATCCGCTAATTTCCCAAAGAACTGCGCAATTTTCAAAAAGTCTTGTGCCCGGTCGCAGCCTAACTATAACCTGTGGCCGTCGTTTCCCTGCAACTTGAGCAATTCATCCTTCGGATGGTCAGCGGAGGCCGCGGTTGACTTCATCCGTTGCCAGGAGAAGACACATGATCAGCAAGTCAAGACTTGGTGGAATTGCCGTGATTGCCGCACTCGGCGTCGCGGCCTCGGTTGCCGCGCTGGGTGTTGCGACGACGGCATTCGCGCAGGGAATGTACAGCCCGTCGGAAAACGGCGGCGGCAGTGTCGGTTACAATGAAAGGGCGACCGGCCCGAACTACAAGCTGAAGCAGCACGGCAAAACCCATCACGCGGCGTCACAGCAAGACACGAACAAATGAGATCGTAAGCTTCGCAGCAGCTTTCGCGGGTCAGCGAAGCCCGAACAACCGGGCTCGCTGACGTTTGTTCCAGGCCGCAGTCTTTATGGCCGCCGGCATCACCTTTGAGATGGCAACTACCACGAGCCGCGATGCTCCGGCACGCGGCTGATCAAGTGGAGCGCCACAACGTAGAGCGCGGCCGTCCCGGCCAGAAGCCAAGCCTGCATGTGGCCGGGGTCGTGCGAATTGGCAAGGATCGCGGTGTCGATCGAGATCGTTACGATGGTGCCGATCGACATGCACATGGTCCTTATTGCAGCAAGAGTTGAAGCGTGCTCGGGAGCCAGTTGCAGTCCGGCATTGCGGCTGGCCGGGTTGTTGACCCCGCGGCCGAGACCGATGAGAAAGGCGGAGCCGGCGAGCCACCCATACGGCGGGATGCCGCCGACGGGGTTCAGCGCAAGCAGCAGCATCCCGATGATGATAACGGCCGCCCCGGCATACAGCGGTCCCTGGTAGCCCGTGCGCCGAAGAGCAAATACAGCAGCGACTGACATCAGGATCGCGGCCGCTCCTTGGGCGATCAGCAGCGTACCGGAGCCGAGCGCGTTGATCTCGTAGCGGTTCCTGGCATAGAGCGGCACGAGCGCGATCACTCCGGAGGAGACGCCCCCATAAAGTCCATTGACCATATTGACCGCGCCGAAGCCCGTGCCGGTAATGAAGCGCGGAGCGATGAATGGCGAGGCCGATTGGTTGATGTGACGAAAGAACAGCCATAGGGCGACGATCGCGATGGCGAGCGGGATCACGAACTCGAACGACAATGCGCGCGCATTCGTCTCGGCCAGATAACTGATAGCCAGCATGCCGGAGAGGAGACCGGACCCGAGCAGCACCATGCCGGGGACGTCCATTTTCGGGCGCGCTCGTCCTTCGCGGGATCGATCGCGCGGCACGTAGTAAAGCGCCAGCACAATAACCGCGATGCCGATTGGCACGTTGACCAGAAAGATGCCGCGCCAGGTCCAATACGTTACGAACAGGCCGCCGAAGATGGGGCCGATGATCGCACCGATCGAGAAGATACTGCCAAACAGGCTGATCGCGCGGTCACGGATATCGCCGAAATAATCCACGATGATCTCGGTCGCCGATGGCGTGAAGCCCGCGCCGCCAGCCGCCTGCAGCCCGCGCAATGCGACGAGCACATAGATGTTGTCGGCCAGCCCGCAGCACAGCGACGCGATGGTGAAGGCCACAACGGAACCAACAAAGACCCTGCGGCAGCCATACATCTCGCTGAGTTTGCCGCTGATCGGCAGGACGACCACAAAGCCCAGTGCGTATGCCGTGATGGTCCAACCGGCCCAGTCGATCGACGTGTGCAAGCCAGTCCGCAAGGAATGCAACGCCGTCGCGACGATTGTCGAGTTCGATCGACATCATCAGCAGCGCGAGCGCGACGATGGTGAAGACCAGCCCGCGGTGAATGGGCCGACTTTCCGTGTGAGGGCTTAAAAGGCCGTCAGCCGTTCGCACTTCATGCTGGACACTCATGTCGAGTCTAATAGCAGTGGTGGGCGATTTGAGTCCCATCACTCCTGCATGACTCGCATTCGGGGCAGGGCGGATTAGCGCAGCGTAATCCGCCTTTGTGTTCCCGACAGGAGATTTGGCCAGCGGCGTGCTGACGCGTCCTGCATGCCTCGTTTATTTCTTGGATATCTTGTCGAGGAGCGGCAGCCAGGTCGCCTGTTCCTTAGCGACGAAGGTCAGCACCTGCTGCGCCGTCATCGGCTGCGCGTAGCTGCCGGTGGTGGCGAGCTTCTGCCTCACCTCCGGCTCGTTGAGCACCTTGGTCAGGTCCGCCCCGACCTTGGTGATGACGGAGCTGGGCGTGCCGTTAGGCGCGACCATGGCGAGGAAGCCCGATGCGGAGAAACCCGGGATCGTCTCCGCGACGGTCGGAACATCGGGAAACTCGGGCAGCCGCTGCGGTGATGCGACCGCGATCAGCCTGACCTGGCCGGCTTTCACCGCGCCGATCATGCCCGAATAACCCTCGATGATCATCGAGACACGGCCCGACGCGACGTCGCCGATCGCCGAGGCCGGGCCGCGCGTGTAGGGCACCGGCAGGAGCTTGATACCCGCCTTCTCTTGCAGGAGGACGCCGGTGAGGTGCGTCATGCGGCCGAAACCGGTGACGGCGATCGACAGCGTGCCGGGTTTCTTTTTGGCCAGCGCGATCAATTCGGGCAGGCTTTTCACGTCGAGCGAAGGCGCGACGCCGACGAACATCGGCTGCGCGGCGACGAAGCCGATCGGCGCGAAGTCGCGCGGCAGCTTCAGCGGCAGATTCGGCGCCACCGTCGGCAACGCCAGGAACGAGGACGACACCGGGATGAACAGCGTGTAGCCGTCGTTCGGCGCGTCCGCCGCGGCGCGCGCCGCGATGCTGCCGTTGGCGCCTGGATGGTTCACCACCACGCCCTGCTGCCCCCAGATCTTGCCGAGCGCGTCGGCGACGATACGAGCCGCCACATCCGGACTCGCGCCCGGCGCGGCGTCGCAGATGATGGTGACCGGCTTTGACGGATAGGTTTGCGCCTGCGCGGCGAAAGCCGGCAGGCCCAGCAACAACACGGCAACAGCTTTGAGCAAACCGCAGCAGCGGGCCATCGTTTTCCTCCTTAGTTCTCTTTTTGTGGCTCGCTCTGGGGCGGCGAGCGTAGGGCAGGCAGATGCGCCGACACGTCCTGCGAAGCGCGGCGCCACTCACCTGTATCAAGACGGGGTCACGCCAGCTAGGCTAATCTCATCGGCGGTCGTGAAGTATCGTTAAGCGCGCAGCCGGCGCGTGGCGGCTTCGTTGCTCGCCACGCGATTGGCCATGATGCTGCCGCTGCCGCATTTGCTGCAGCGGAGCCGTTTCACGAAACCCGCTATGGGTGCGTCCGGCTTGATGCCAAATGTGGTCAGCGCTTCATCGCTCAAAACGCTTTTGTGGCCGCAATGCAGGCAGCGCACCTTGATGACAAGATCGGCCGGCCTCATGGCCAACCTTCTTCGGCTCTGCGGCCGGCCGCACGCGCCTCATCCGGCGGAGGCGGGGCTAGGCACGGCACAAACGGCCAAACCGCGCCGATACCGACGCGCATAACACACTCACGCAACACAACCATGAGGGAAAGATAGGCGCTATCGGCTCGGATCGCGAGTCGCCCGAGCGGGCTCGCCTGCCTCGGTATTCGATGCGGCTTGGCAGCGGAACGGATCGCCGCCGACCGGATTGTTCCGGCAGCCAATACAAGGAGAGCGACATGAAGACGATTCTGAGCTGCGCGGTGGTGGCATTTGCGCTGGCGAGTGCCACCGGGGCTGCCGAGGCCAAGGGCTGCATCAAGGGCGCCATCGTCGGCGGCGTTGCCGGCCATATGGCGCACCACCACGGTCTGCTGGGCGCCGCGGCGGGCTGCGCAATCGGCCATCACGAGGCATCGAAGAACGCCAAGGCGAACCAGCAAACTCAGCAGTAATCCGCTGACGCCTATTCCAGAGGCGCGATGTTGAAGTCGCGCGCGACGGCATCGAGGCTGTCGCGCAGCGGCTTCGGCATCGGGATGCCGTGAGCGCGGCGGTCTTGCAGCTTGGCATGGGTCTGCTCGCCGGGCAGATAGATGCGCTCGACGCCGGGCAGGCGCTTCGAATTGCGGATGTCGCGGATCACGGCGTCGATGGCGTGCTTGAATTCCGCCGCCGGCATGAACGCCTCGATCTCGATCGCCGCGATGGCGTGACCGGTGTTGGTGGCCTTGCCGGTCTCCTTGACGAAATCGACCACCTCGCGGCCGAGCGCGGCGCGGTTGAGCGCGCCAGCCAGGATGCCGATGATCAGACTGAGCCCGTAGCCCTTATAGTCGCCGATCGGCAGCAGATAGCCTTCGTCGGCGCGCTTCGGATCGGTCAGCGGCTTGCCGTCGCGATCGATCATCCAGCCGAGCGGCATCTCTTCGCCGCGCTGCGCCTTGAGCCGCACCTTGCCGAACGCGGCGACGGTCGGCGCCATGTCGAGCACGATCGGCGGCTCGTCCTTCGCCGGCACCGCGACGCAGAGCGGGTTGGTGCCGAGCAGGTTTTCGGCTGCCGCCCCACGGCGGCAGGTGGTTGTTGCTGCCGACCGCGAAATAAAGCCCGATCATGTCATGATGCAGCGGCAGCGTGGCGTAGAGCGCGGCCGGTCCGGCGTGATTGCTCATGCGTGCGCCGACCCAGCCGATGCCGGTCGCTTTTGCCTTGTCGATGGCGAGGTGCGTGGCACGGCGCATGACGAGATGGCCCATGCCGTTGTCGCCGTCGATCAGCGCCGCCGACGGCCGGTCGCTGACCACGCGGATATTCGGCCTGGCGTTGACGCCGCCTGCGCGGATGCGGCGCAGGTAGAGCGGCAGGCGGATGACGCCGTGGGTGTCGCTGCCGCGGAGATCGGCTTCCGCCATCAGGCCGGCGACGATCTCGGCGTCTTCTTTCGGCAGTCCGGCGGCGACGAAAGCGCGGGTGATGAAGGCGGCAAGCCGCGCGGCGGGAACGCGCGCTTCGGTGTGGCTGGTGGCGGTTTCGGTCATGAACGGCATGCTCCCCGTGAATGGCGCAGGCTGGTTTAGCGCGGCGGCCCATCATAAGATCAATGCGACCTCGGAGGTAAACACCATGAGTATGACTGCCGAAAAACTTGACACCATCAGCGCCTGCTTCGGGACCTATCCGCAGACCCAGGCGCTCAAGAGCGGACAGATCAAGTCCGACCGTGTGGACTTGCGGCTGACCGAGGTCACGCCGGTCTACAAGGCTTTCGGCATGATGGTGCGCGACCTGAAATTCGACATCTGCGAGATGGCAGTCGTCAGCTACCTGCAGGGCAAGGCTTACGGCAAGCCGCTGGTGCTGTTGCCCGCCACCATGATGGGCCGCTTTCAGCATGGCACCATGCTGTACAATTCCGACCGCGGCACGGTAACGCCGCAGACGCTGGAAGGCCGCCGCATCGGCGTGCGCTCGTTCGCGCAGACGACCGGCTGCTGGCTGCGCGGAATTTTGTGGAAGGACTACGGGCTCGACAACAGCAAGGTCAGATGGGTGACGTTCGAGGACGCCCACATCCCCGAGTTCAAGGATCCGCCCGGCGTTGAGCGCGCCGCCGACGGCAAGGACATGCTCAAGATGCTGCTCGACGGTGAGCTTGATGCGGCGATCTTCGGCACCGTGCTGCCGACCGATCCGCGGCTCAAGAGCGTCATCCCCGATCCCGATGCGGCCGCCAAGGACTGGTACAAGAAATACGGCACGGTGCCGGTGAACCACATGGTGGTGGTGAAGACCGACGTGGTGAAATCCAATCCGGGCGCGGTGCGCGAAGTGTTCCGCATGCTCAAGGACAGCAAGCAGGCCGCGGGCCTGCCCAAGCCCGGCACGATCGACGCGCTGCCGTTCGGCTTCGACGCGGTGAAGCCCGCGCTCGATCTGATGTCGAGCTACGCGCTGGAGATGAAGATCATCCCGCGGCGCTATTCGGTCGAGGAATTGTTCGACGACGTCACGCGGGGGCTGTAGGGCGCGTCATTGCGAGAAGCGAAGCGACGAAGCAATCCAGCGCGGCCTTCAGCACTGGATTGCTTCGCTCTGCTCGCAATGACGATCACACTGCGCTTTCCGGCTGCGCCTTTCCTTTCGCCCAATAATCCTGCCGCGATTTGCTCGCCTTCAGACGCTCGGCATCCTCGTAGCCGGGCGCCATCGAGGCGGAGGTGCCGGCCATGATCTGGTGGTGCTCGATGTTGAGAAGCCGCAGCCAGCTCTGCTGCCCCATCGTCAGCCCGATCATACAGCCGAGCTCGACCAGTTCGGGCTCGTTGAAATTCCGGTGCATGCGCTCCCAGAATGCGTCGTCGGTGTTGAGATGCCAGACGATCGCCTCCGCATAGGCCAGCGCCGCCTTCTGCCGCTCGTTGTATTTGGTCGACTTCTCGAAATTGAGCAGATCGAACACTTGGTCTTCGATCAGCGCACCGCTGGTGGTCGCCTTCACTGAGCGCTGGTTGCCGCAATATTCGCAGGCGACTGAACGCGACACGTAGAGCCGGCATAGCTCCTTGAGCGCGTGATCGAGTACGCCGGTGCGGAAAATGTTGTGCCAGGATTCGGCGAAGAACCAGAAGCAGGCCGGTACGTGCGCGCGGATCGCCGAGCTTTCCGGCCGCGGCGTGCCTTCGCGCTGGCAGCGCTCCATCTCGGCGCGCATGCGGGCATCCATCTTGTCGAGCGGGACGTAGCTGATCCGTTGCTTGGCCATGTCGGTCACCTTCATGTTCGGGTCCGTGGGTTTGACACAATCGCCGGGCACTGGCTACCGGGCGCTCCTCCCCGCGAAAGCGGAGACCCAGAGAGTTTACGCAGTGTCTGTTGGACCCACCTGGATTCCCGCTTGCGCGGGAATGAGCGGTGAGGCCCAAAGCGCGTCAAGCTTTATGGCGGGCGCCCCAACAATACCCCACAATCCGACATAAACCGTCACGGTTCCGCCCCGGAGACCGGATGAATTCATACGATCGTTTGAACTGTGGCGGGATGGGGTCATGCTTCGCCGGCTGGCGCGAGCCGCCTTCCTTGCAGTCTTCCTGGGCCTGACGTTCGCCGCCGCCTCTGCGGGCGCGGATGAGCCCACGGATTCTCGCATCGCTGTGTCGGGCAACCAGCACGTCGATGCGGGGATGATCCGTTCGTTTTTTCATGTCTGCCGGAAAGCCATTCGATCCGACCGCGCTCGATGCCGCCGTCAAGGCGCTCTACGCCACCGGGCTGTTCTCGGATGTGAACATCAGACGGCAGGGCGACGGCGTGCTGGTCACGGTCACGGAAAATCCGACGATTGTGCGCATTGCCTTCGAAGGTAACAAGAAGGTCAAGGATGCCGAACTGAAAAAGGATCTGCACTCAAAGGAGAGCGGGCCGCTGTCGCGGTTTTTTGTGCAAGCCGACGTCGAACGTCTGATCGAGGTCTACCGGCAGCACGGCTACTTTCAGGTGCAGATCACGCCGGAGACGATCAACGCCAAGGGAGGCACAAAGCCCGACGCAAAGACTGACGCGTCCGCCGCGAACGCGGCGGGCACAAGCGGCCTGACCACGCTGAAAGTGCACGTGATGTGGGCAAGGCAGGTTTAGGCAAGCGAGATTTTGGCGAGCGCGTCAATCTCGTGTTCCAGATCAAGGAAGGCGACAAGCTCGCGGTGCGCAAGATTGCGTTCGCCGGCAACCGCGCGTTCCCGGCCTACAAGCTCACCGGCGTGATCAAGACCGGCAAAACCAATTTTCTCAGCTTCCTGCTCGACAACGATATCTACAACGCCGACAAGATCGACAACGACTGCGATCTGTTGCGCCGCTTCTATCGCGATCACGGCTACGCCGATGTGACGCGTGCGTTCGTCGGCAAGCTACGACGCCAGTCTGAAAGGCGTTGTTTTGACCTATACGCTCGATGAGGGCCCACCCTACCGCTTCGGCAAGGTGGCGATCGACACCCAGCTCAACACCGTCGACGCGGCTTCGCTGCGACGATACCTGCGCATGCAATCCGGCGGCATCTTCGACGCCGATGCGATCAACAAAACCACCGACGATCTGACCATGGCGCTGGCGCGGAACGGCCAGCCGTTCGCCCGCGCCGAGCCCCGCACCACCCGCATGCCGCCTGCGGCCGGCGGCACCGGCATCATCGATCTCGTCTACTCGATCGAACAAGGCGAGCGCCTCTATGTCGAGCGCATCCAGATCCACGGCAATACCAAAACGCAGGACGACGTCATCCGCCGCGAATTCGATTTCGGCGAGGGTGATGCCTACAACAAGGCGCTGGTCGATCGCGCCGAGCGGCGGCTGAAGGCGCTGGGCTATTTCAAGACCGTGAAGATCGAAACCCGGGCGCGGCTCGGCGCCCGACCGCGTCGTGCTCGACGTCAATGTGCAGGAGCAGGACACCGGAAACTTCTTCATCTCCGGCGGCTATTCGACCATGACCGGCCTGATGGCGAGCGTCACGGTCAGCGACAGCAATCTTCTGGGCACCGGCTACAGCGGCAAGGCCTCGGTGACCTGGGGCCAATACGCCGAGGGCTTCGATGTCGGGCTCACCGACCCGTATTTCCTCGGCCAGCGTATGCCGGCCGGCGTGGAACTGTTCGCCAACGAGACGGTTGGCAACGTCAACCAGTCCTTCAACAGTACGGTCTATGGAGCGAAGCTGTCGCTCGGCACGCCGCTGACCGACCAGCTTGGCGTGACCTGGACTTACTCGATCTACAATCAATCGGTGTCGCTCGATCCGGCCGAAGGGGTGTCGTCGCTGCCGATCCAGCAGGCGGCGGCCGCCGGACCGATCTGGGTGTCGTCGATCGGCCCGACCGTCACGTATTCGACGCTCGACGATCCGAAAAATCCGACCAGCGGCTTCCGTGTCGTGACCAGCAACGAACTGGCTGGCCTGGGCGGCGCCGCGCAATTCGCCAAGACCACCGAAGACGTGAGCTACTACCATCCGATTGTCGGCGATCTCGTCGGCATGGTGCGGGCGCAGGGCGGTTACGTGTCGCCCTATGGGGGACAGCAGCTGCCGCTGCTCGATAATTTCTTCGGCGGGCCGCAGTTGATCCGCGGCTTCGCGCCGAACGGTTTCGGCCCGCGCGACATCACGCCCGGCACCGCCATGGATAATGTCGGCGGCAACATTTATTGGACCTCTTCGGCGGAGCTTGAAGCGCCGGTGCCCGGCGTGCCGTCGGACGCCAATTTAAAGGCGCTGGCGTTCACCGATGTTGGCAGTCTGTGGGCCACCGGATCGGGCGCTTCGAGTCTCGCTTCGCTGTCGCCATCACAGCAAATCGCCAACTCGCAAGCCATGCGCGCGTCCATGGGCGTCGGCCTGGTTTGGAATTCGCCGTTCGGTGCGCTGCAAGTCGATTATGCCTATCCGATCGCCAAGCAGCCTTATGACGTGACCCAGCGGCTGAATTTCACAGCTGGGGCGTTCTAGGCGTTCGGTCCTCATCGTCGCCTGAACCCAGACGAAGAAAAAGCCCCGGGACTTTGCCCGGGGCTCCGTTTGTGCTCGCCGGAATTGTCCGGCTGTTTCTTTGTTAGCGGTGCCCGCGGCCGTGAGCCACTGCATGGGGCGCCGCGTGCGGATGCACCGCGGCGTGGAAGTGCACCGTTGTGTGCGTGTGGATCGTCCCATGCGGATGAGTGACACCGTGCGGGTGGATCACCGCGTGCGGATGAAACACGCGCGGGTGAATCACCCCGCGTGGGTGCGGTATCGGATGCGGATGAGGGTGTGGATGCGGGTGGAACGGTTGACCGTGGTGATGCCACCAATGCCAACCGATCGGGCCGCCCCAGCCGATGCCCTGATGGAAATTCTCGCCGCACCAGTACCAGCCCCCGCCGTGCCAGCCGCCGTCGTACCAGCAATAGCGATGGCCGGAATACAAGTAGGCTTCCGGTGGCACGCTTGCAGCCGCCGCCGTGCTTCTGAGCCAGCCCTGGTTGTCCTGCTCGGCGCACTGCGCGAGCACAAGTGCGCTGCCTTCGCCGATCGTATTGCCGTCAACGGTGACGCACAGCCCATCCTGATTTGCGATCGCGAAGGCGTCGGCCCGCCGCTTGAACGGCTGCAATTCCCAAATCTGAGAATTGGCGCCGGTGCATTCGGCGATAACGACCGGATCGCCGGCGCCCGGCGGCTGGTTCGGCGTGCCCGGAAGCGCGTCGAGGCAGTAGCCGCCGTTGGTCACGGTCCCGCCGCCCTCATAGCCGAAAGTCTGGTTGGGCTTGCCGGAACAGCCAGAAATCAGCACATGAGCGGCGGCCTGGTCCTGCGCAACGTTGATGCACCAACTGGCGCTCGGCGTTGAGAGCAGGGATTTGAAGACGTAGTAGTCGTCTGCGGCCTTGGCCGAAAAGTTAGCAAAGAAAAGAACCGCCGCAGCGAACAGGAAGATCTTCGCTGGGGTACGGAATAGCCCAATTGGTATGGTCACGAGTCCCATCCCTTCTTGTTAAGTTATGGCGACTTCAAATCAAGCTTCGCTTGGAAGCCCCCTTACTGGCTTTGATCTAAATCAAGATACTTTGTTCGCGCCTGATAGGCTACGCCTACGACGGGACAACCTGGTGAGGTGGCTGGCGGCTCAAAGCTACCGACAAATGCTTGAGAGATGGCGAGGCGCGTCACGGCGCGATATTGCGCTCCATCGCGAGCTCTGCCTTTAAACTCTCGACATCGCGAAAGATCGACACGACGGCGAGCGTGCGGCCGCCTTTCTTGTAGCGCAGCAGGCAGTCCTTTGCCGTGATGTTGCCGTCGATCGCGATCTCGTCCCACTGCTCGGCATGTCCGACGTAGTTGATCGGCACGTCGTAGTGCTGGCTCCAGAAGAACGGCACGGCGTCAAAGCGCTCCTTGAGCCGGAGCATGTTGGCAGCGGCGGTCTGCCCCTGGCGTTCCGCCACCACCCAATGTTCGACGCGGATGTTCTGGCCGGAATGCGGATCGGGCCAGCGCGCGATATCCCCGGCCGCATAGACGCCGGGCGCGCTCGTCTCCAGGAAGGCATCGACGGTGACGCCGCGCTCGATGGCGAGACCGGCCTGTTCGGCGAGCGCGAGACGCGGCCTCACACCGACCCCGACGACGACGAGATCGGCGTCAAGCGTGCCGCCGCTTTTGAGCATTGCCCGTTTGCCGTCAATCGCCGTGATCGTGTCTTGCAGGTGAAAGATGACGCCGTGCTCTTCATGCAGCGCGCGGACGAACTCGCCCATGTCTCGGCCGAGCACGCGTTCCATCGGAATCGCTTCGGGCGCGGCAACGTGCACTTCGATGCCGCGTGTGCGTAAGGCCGCCGCTGCTTCCAGTCCAATGAAGCTCGCGCCGATCACGACGGCGCGGCGTGCCGATTTGGCGATATCGATGATGGCGCGGCTGTCGGCGAGCGATCGCAGCGTATGCACATGGGGCAGATCGGCGCCGGGATCGGAAGACGCACGGCTCGGCCCCGGTCGCCAGCAACAGCCGGTCAAAGGCGAATGTTTCGCCGCCCGACGTCGCGACTTCACGGGCTTTCACTGCGACGCCGGTAACCTCGGTATTAAGGCGCAATTCGATGCCGTTATCCGCGTAAAAATTGTCGGGCCGCAGCGGTACCCATTCTTCCGGCGCACTGCCGGCAAGATAATCCTTCGACAGATTTGGCCGATCGACCGGCGCGGCCGAGTCCGCGCTCAACATGACGATAGTCCCGTCATAGCCGCGCCGCCGCAGCATTTCGGCCGCCGCAAAGCCGGCGGCGCCGCCGCCGACGATCACGATGCGGCGCGGGGCCTCCGTGCCGGTTGCCTGCCGCGGCTTCGGCTGCGGCAGCTTCTCGCGCACAAAGATACGGCCGTCGCGCCGCTCGACCTTCCAGCATTCGACCGGGCTCAAGGCCGGCGCGCGCACGGCCTCGCCGTTGCGCAGATCGAAACAGGCGTGATGCCACGGGCAGCGCACGGTCTCGCCGACAACGATGCCTTCGGCGAGCGGCCCATGATAATGCGTGCAATGCGCGCCGATCGCGAACACGTCCGCGCCGCTCGCAACCAGCAGCACCTCGTCGTCGCCGACGTGGCCCAGGAGGCGGCCGTCGGTCAGGTCGGACAACGCAACGCCTTTGGTGAGATCGGGGCCGCTTGGAGAAGACTGTTCGATCATGGTCGCCTGCCTTTGTTGCCGGATTGCAGGAAAGCAACTCCCGACGATGCCCTTGGTTGTCGCGCCACGAACCAGCAGCACCTATGGCATAGCCGGCTGATCGCCGGCTCGCTCTTGTCGGTGCGTGAGTACCGTCAGAATTTTCTTGTGTCGTGGTCTTTTTTGCACACGCGTCTCGAAAATTCGGTGTATGTTGGGGCGTGGCCAAATGAAGGCATAAATCCGGCGATTTTTTGCCGAAACCTTCAGCCTACAGGGGGGTGTGCCACGGAAAAGCAGTTGCTATCGCGCGACTTTCGCGCCGTTCCCGAGCCGGGATGCGCGGACCTTAGCGGTCTGCATATCCTGGTGGTCGAGGATTCGGCGGACCTTGGCGTTGCGGTTACAAGCTTGTTGCAGGCCTGCGGGGCCGACGTGGCCGGACCTGTGGCGACGGCCGCCGACGCCGATCGTTTGATCGCCGGAAACCTCCCGGACGTGGCGGTGATCGATATTCATTTGCGCGCGGGCGAGCGCGCCGACGAGTTGATCGCCCGATTACACGATCGAGGCGTTCGCATCGTCGTCACGTCCGGCGATCCCGGCCGTTTGGGAAACCGCCTAGGGGCCGCCGCCATATTGTCGAAGCCGTTCAGCGAGGCGGAGCTGATCGCTGCCCTGATGCCGGCGCGGACGGCTTTGGTGGCCAGCCGTGCCGCTCACGCAGCGGCGCCGCAGTCCTGTCCCGTCGCGACGACCAGCTGACTTGGTTGCAGCGGGTTTAATTTTGCGCCCGGTGAGCGGGAGCTTTGCGCGGCGAGACTGTGGGGTTGTGGGGTCGATGCTGGCATGCCGGCGGGGCACTAAATCGACGTGGATACCCCAAAGCGGCCATTGCCAGGGCGCTAAGCTAGAATTGGCCGGCAAATGTTAGGGTGTGGACATGACACTCACTCTGCGTGACCGCCGTACCGACGCTATTGGGCGAGAGCAGACGCAGCGGTCAGCGTAATCCTGTAGCTCGACGATGGCTTGCCGCAAGCGCGGCAGTTGCCGACGAATGATGAAATCTGCAGTCATCGCAAATCCGCCAGCTCTTAAGGTGCCTTCTTGAAATTCTATGGAGCTGCGCGCTCGATATCGGCCAGTTTTTTTCTACTCGTCGCAGAAAATGTCCGCAGAGGCGGCGGAAGCAGGGTATTTGGCTTTGACGGACACGTTGCACGATGGCATCAATTTGCAGTTGCAATCGAGCGGTGATGTCCTCGGGAACAAGTTTGGGATCAGCCGCGGCATTGAGGAAGTCAGATTATCCAGTCCAGATGGATACAGACATGCGCAAAAGCAAAATGCTCATCGATGCCGTTCAGCGTGCCGGACAGAGCTTCGGCTCGACGCGAAAGTCCTTCGTGTACCTCGCCGTCTTCGCATGCATTGCGGCAGGGATTGCAGGCGAGGCGCGCGCCGAAGACGGCGATTATTCCAACGATTGTATCAATCAAGGGGCCGCCGCGGAAAATGAGTGCCTAAAACAGATTCCGAAGGGATTGCGTCCCAAGCAAATGATCGCAAGCCAGATGGCCTGCCATAGCACCGGGCGAGCCGCGAGCGACAAGTGCCAGGCGGCGCCCGAAGAAATCAAGCACCTTCAGCTTACGCAATGCGACGAGGACAAGGCGAACGGGAGCTGCTGGTCAATCGTCGACACCAACAAAGCCAATGGCCGCTGTGCGGCGGTGCCATGGAGCATGGTCACGACATTGAACGATGGCACGATCGTAGTGCCTCCACGCGAAGTTTTTGGCGACAGAGACTCTTCTGACGCCTGTAATGCCGAGGTCATCGCCGACTATGATCGTGGCATGCGGAACAACACTCTCAATAGCGGTCCGCTTTTGCTTACTATCGAGCCATCGATCGGTCCGATCTGCGATCCGGCCGACGCCGAATTTTGCTACGAAATCGATAATGCAGTTATCGATGGCAAATTTTTGTGTGGAAAGGTCAAGGCGACCAAGACCTTCGACGATGGCACCACACGGAAGCGCCGACGCAGAGACGTCGTTCCGACGCCGTTTGAAAAATGCCCGTACGGTCTGCAGACTAAATATTTAGAACAACGCGCAAAGGAAAAGAGAAGAGCTGACGAAAAGACTCTGTTGTCCCCGTTTAATCCTCCCCCCGTTGGCCATCCACCAGTTTCGGGCTCCTCGGCGCCGAACCAATCGGATGTTACGGGTTTGCCAAACCCGCTGGATTACTTTCCACCCGTTGCGAGCGCTAACCCACGGGTCGGCGGCGTCGATCTTGCGGTTCAGTTTCGCGGGTCGCCTCGCGCTCAGGACATCCGCAGCTATGATGCTGCACACAAGACGATCGTCGCCGCCGACGGTCGAAATCTTGACATCAGCCCGCTGCTGACCGCTTTGGCGCAGGTCGCCCCGGGCGCGACAAATAACCCATTGGTCGCTTCCGCGGACGGTCGATCGCTGCGCTGGTCGGCGACTGTGCAGCGAGTGCTCGTCGAGAACAATGACGAACTGCGCAGAGCGGGCGGGCCGCAACTCGACACGACGCTCGACACCATGGTGTCACTTGGCATTCTGGACACGCAGCTCGCTACCCCGACCACACTGATTGAGAATCCGGTCTTGATCTCGTTGCGGCGCCTGGTGGCGGCGGCGAAGCCCTACGCCGATACGCCAGAGCATTGGCGATCGCTCCCGGAGGACATTCGATACCCTGGCGCGCTTGGCCGAATACACGGCTATGTACTTGATCCTGCGAGCCAAGATGTTTTCTTCGTCGGCACCGCAAGCAGGGCGCATGAGGCGAGGCTCGATCTCGATCTCTTTACGGTTCTGGCAAACACGGTGTGGAGCAAGGGTTTGACGCCGGCGGTTTCGCTTGATCCCACACCTGATCCCAAGTTGCCGGACTCTAGGAATTCTTCAGGGCCACAGCGGGCTCGTATCATTAATCTGCCGCAGGACGCGCTAGTCGCACGCATTCTGCTCGATGCAGACTATGAGATGAAGAAGATCAATTTTGGTTTGATCGAGATCGGCGACAAAGGTTTTCTGCGCCAAATTGACGTCTTGAAAGCCAGCAAGGAAAAACCGCCTGAACAAATGAAAAATCGATTTTGGTTTTACCCGATACCGCTCAACCCGAACAGCGTGCGGGTCTCGAGTTCGGGCCGGGTCGCGCTGTACGATGCGGGTGTGCAGGTTCTTACGGAGCGGCTCAGTGTCGTCACGGGGGTCGGCGAAGGCGAGGTGGACCCTCACGCGCTCGATGCCGCCATTGCCTTCTCCAGGGAGTTTCCGCGCCTCGAAACATCTCCGGCAGTCCAACCCGCTGGAGTTTTTTCCGTGCTGCACGGAATCACCGACATCGTCACCGTGTACAAATTGCTTCGCGACAGCAAGATCAACTATTCCGTGGTGGGCGAACTTGCCCGCTTGCCTTACCGCCACCTCAGCGGGCCGGAAGCCGCGCCCACCAGCTACCCCGGTCTATGGGTGCCATTCCGCACGGCGAGTGGTGCAAATATTACGCTCAGCGGTGGTGTTCAGCTTTTGATTCGACGTAGCCGTCACTCTACTGACCCGTTCGAAGATGACATCGCTCCCCGCCTTGAGCGGGCGGCAGCAAGTTTCCACGGCAATGGCTTCGTGGAACGCGCTGCGCTGACCTTCAGGCTCACCAGGCAAGTCGGCGGCAGTCCTGCTGCGGAACTCGCCATCGGGACCGGATTGAGATTGCTCGCGTTAGGTGCGTTTGTGCTTGCAAGCAACAATTTCGCGGAGGCGACGAGGGCGGATCCTTTCAACGTCGATGCCTGGGCTTACCTCGCATTGGCGGAAGCGCAAAGCGGCAATTACGCGAGCGCTCGGAGCGCTTTGGACCACGCCGAGGCTCTTGCCGCAAATGATATCTTCGTCCGGGCGATAGCGGCTCGAATTGCAATTCTCGCCAATCCCAAGCTCTCACTCAATACAATCGATCCTTTGGTGCGTCGCGCCGTCAGCGATGACTATGTCGACGTGGCATATAAAGATACCTATCACTGGGTTCTCTTCAATCAGAAAGCTGGCGATGACATCGAGTTGGCCGTCAAGTGGTGGCCCGCCAATGCGCAGGCTTATGTTGCTCGCGGGCAATACCGCAGCATCCGCGGCGAAACCGATGCGGCGCTGCGAGACTACGAACGAGCTATTAGCCTTGGAAATGCATCACTCGATCCTGAGGTTGCGAAGGCGTTCGTGGCGCGAGCCGAATTGTTCCAAAGGAACAGCGAATACGCTCGCGAAGCACAGGACTATACGCAGGCCATCCGTCTGGACCCCAACAACGCCGAGTTCTATTTCAGTCGCGCTTTCGCTTATGGAATGGCAAAGAAACCCGACGACGCCATTGCGGATTATGGCGAGGCGATCCGGCTAGACCCCAATTTTGCCCAAGCATTCAAACAGCGCGCCGAATTGTTCGAAAAGAAGGCGCGGAATTTTCATTCGGCGGAGCTTCCGGCACGGATGGAGCCACCTGATCCGGAAATACGTCGCGCGATCGACCGCTACTATGGCTTGGCCATTCAAGACTACGGCAAATTGATTTTGCTCCTGGAGGCGACGAATGGGCCGGAATTAAATCTCGCTTTTTACAGTCGCGGCTCTGTTTATGAGTACAGCGATTGTAATCGAGCCATTGCTGATTATACCGAAGCCATTCGGCTGAAGCCTGATTGGGATTTGCCTTTCAAGACTCGTGCGGATTGCTATCTCAAAAACCAAGACTTTGACCGCGCCGTCGCCGACATGACTCAGGCGATCCGGCTAAAACCTGAGGACGCCTCTCTCTACGGGCGCCGGGCTCAGGTCTGGAGACAAAAGGGCGACCTCGATCGTTCCATCGCCGATTATGACGAGGCACTCCGGCTCGAACCAACATGGTATGAGTTTCATCGAAGCCGCGCTGAGGTCTGGCAGGAAAAGGGCGACTTCGAACGCGCTCTCGCCGATTACAATGAAATCATCCGTCTGCAGCCGAACTCCTATTATGGCTACACCCTCCGCGCCGGTTATTGGAAGGGTCGCGGGGACTACGAGCGCGCCATAGCGGACTACGGGGAAGCTCTTCGCCGGAACCCCGAGAGTCGTACCGGTTACCTCTTTAGGGCGCGCGCCGACGCCTATGACAAAAACGGCGCGCATGACCGCGCCATGAATGATTACCGCGATGCGGCCCGAAGCCTGGCCGAATTAGGCCGCGAGAAGTTCTACAAGGCTGATTTTAGCCAAGCCACGTTCAGTCTCTTCAATGCCAATGCTGCATTCGCAGACGCTCGCACGATGCTTTGGTTGCATCTCGCGCGCCGGCATCGTGGCCGGAGCGGCACGGCGGAGCTGAAAGCGGACGCGGCGACATTGCAGGAGAAGGGCTGGCCCTACCCGGTGATCGATTTCTACCTCGGGAGGGGCTCGGCCGATCAGGTGCTTTCAGCGGCCGGCAGCCCGGAACAACATTGCGAGGCACTGTTTTACCTCGGTGCCAGGCATGCCCTGGATGGCGATACCGCGGCCGGAAAAGCCGAGCTCCAATCTGTGATCGACGCTTGCCCCAAGGCCTCCGATCCCTATCGGGGCGCGGCCGCTGAGCTGGCACGACTGAAGCAGTGAGAGAGTCGCAAACGTCCAAGGTCGGACAAGGCCGATTATCGCGAATCGTAACCGGCGCTCTGCATCAGCACACCGTTTGCGCGGCGCTATTGGCACATTGCGTCAGGTTTTGATGTCCGGTGTTCGGTCGTTAACACACATAGCGGATATGGGAAATTCGTGAGGACGCGACTCTAGCTCTTCCACAGAGGCGCAAATTGCGTGGCGACGATCTGCTCGTAAGGGACCTCGTCCTTGAGCACGCCCTGCGCGCGACAGAACGCCGTCATGCCGGCCACGAATTCGCGCGAGATCGTCGCGTCGTAGAACGGCAGATCGCGGCGGATCAGCTCGACGATCAATCCAGCTTCCGCGGGCGGGAATAGTTTGCGTTGCCGACTTCGCCGGCGCGCGACACGTCCTTCTTGAGCGCGACCTGAGTCTTGACGATGGCGCGCACCGCCGCCGCAACCGTGTCCGGACGAGCGCGCGATCAGCGCGTCGCTCGTGGCGATCGTCGGCTCGGTGTAATTGAAGCATGCTTTCGGCCCGTCGCCGCGGCGCACGTCGGCGACCAGCGTGCCGAAGCCCTCGCGCACCGCGACTTCTGCGCCCATGCCGTTGGCCCAGAAGCCGTCGAGCTTGCCTTCCTGCACGGCACGCGCCGCCATCACGCCGAAATTAGGCACCGTGCCCAGAATCCCCGGCACCGGCGCGATCGTGACCTTGTCGCGTTCGAGGTCGATCCCGCCTGCGCTCAACAATCCGCGCAGGCCGGTATTGACCCACGGCGCCGCGCCGATCGTGCGGCCTTTGACGACGCTGAGATCGCCGCGCTTGGCGCCGAGATCAGAGCGCATCACCAGGAACCAGTACATGCCCTGCGACTGCGCGGCGATCAGCTTGGCGCCTTTGAAATCGGGAAATGCCGACAGCACCGCATGTGCGGCGCCGCCGACGAAATCAATCGTGCCGGCGCGCAGCGCCTCATAGGCCTTGTCGACCGGGTAGACGAGTTCGAGCGAGACATCGAGCCCTTCGGCTTTGAAAAAGCCGAGCTCGACCGCGGCTTCGGCGATGAAATAGGACGGCGAGATTTTATCAGGGATGGCGATTTTCATTGTAACGGTTCACTTCTTTCCATTGAGGAGCCAGCCGAATTTTTCCTTCGCCTTGCGCGCGACTTCTTGGCTTGGCGCGTTGCTCGGCGGAAATTTGTCGCGCCAGTGAAACGGCTTGCAGGCGTTGATCAGCGCCACCGAGTGGGTGAAGTTGCCGACCGCGCGGCGCTCCGGCGGCAGCGCCGGGTCGGCGCTCGAATCCCACGACCCGGTGATGAACTGGATCGACTCCTTGGGATCGGTGCGGCTGAGCATCGCCCACAGCGTCTGTTCGAGGTTGGTGACGTCGATGTCGTCGTCGACCACCACGACATATTTGGACGCGTAGGCGGAGGCGCCGCATTGCGCGCCGATATGCAGCGCCTGCACGGCGTGGCCCGGATAGCGCTGCTTGATCGAGATCGCATGGAAGATGCGCGCCGCGCCGACTTCGTGACACCACACCTGCTCCACGCCTGGCACGCCGGCGTTGGTCATGTTCTGCTTGATCATCGCCGAACGCATCACCGCGCGGTAGCGCGCCATCTCGTCGGGACCGCCGCCCATCGGCGGCACGCCGAGCAGGATCGGATCGTTGCGGTGGTAGATCGCCTTGATGTCGAGCACCGGGATCGGGCGCACGCCGCCCGCATAGTGCCCGGTCCACTCGCCGAACGGTCCTTCGTCCTGGCGCTTGTCCGGCGTCACATAACCTTCGAGCACGATCTCGGCGTTGGCGGGGAAGGGCAGGCCGGTGACTTGGCCGCGCACCATCTTGGTGGGCCGACCGCGCATGCCGCCGACGATGTCGAGCTCAAAGGTGCCGTAGGGCGCTTCGACGCCGCCGTAGAAGAACGCCAGCGGATCGCCGCCGAGCACCATCACGACCGGCATCGCCTCGCCGCGTGCCCAGTATTTCTCGCGATGGATATAGCCGTGATGGCCGCGCGCGGTGACGAAGCCGACTGACTTTTTGTCATGGACCATGGCCCGATAGGCGCCGGCATTGAGCCAGTTCTCTTCCGGGTCGCGGGTGATGCTGTAGGTACCGGTGCCGATGTATCGGCCGCCGTCCTTCTCGTGCCAGATCGGCGAGGGGAATTTGGTGACGTCGACGTCATCGCCGGTCAGCACGTTTTCCAGCACCGGCCCGTCGTCGACGATCTCGTGCGGAATGATCTTCGGCTCGACCAGATAGGCTTCGCGGTAAGCGTCGCTCAACTCCCACTTGTTGAGATGGTCCGGGAAGCCAAGCGTCATGTTGCGGCGCGTGCCGGCGAACATGTTGAGCAGCACGCGGAAGCCTTTCGGACAGCCCGGAACGTTATCGAATACCGCGCAGGGGCCATTCTCTTCGCGCAGGATTGCCTCGGCGGCGAGACCGATATCCTCCTGCCAGCTCGCACCGTCGATTTTGCGGACTTCGCCGAGCGCTTCGGCCGCCGTCAGCCATTCGCGCAAGTCGTCATAGGCGATCGCCGCTTTGACGTTGGTATGCTGCTGCATGTGAGCCTCCATTGCGGCGGTCAGGATGGCGGGCGGCGCGGTCTTGTCAATGGTTGCAGCTCGATGGCCGCCGCAGGGCTGCGTCGCGCGCAGTGGTCGAGACGTCATACGGCGAGGCCGAGCATGTACAGCGCGACGCCGACGACCGACGATCCGATCAACGTCGCCGCGGTGCCGATCTTGAAGCGGAAGACGGCCAGCAACGCGCACAGAAACAGCGCCACAGCCCAAAAATCCATGGTGCTGACGATAGGGAAGTCAAAGCGGAAATAGCTGAAATGGATACGTTCGATGTTCCCGAACAAGGTGCGAAGCCCGAACCACACCGAGAGGTTCAGGATCATGCCGACGGCGCCGGCGGTCACGGCCTGCATCGTGCTGTTGAGGAAAGTGTTGCGGCGCAGCCCCTCGAGAAACGGGGCGATGAGCATGATCCAGAGAAAGCATGGACACATCGTCATCCACGTCGCCAGCAAGCCGCCGAGTGCGCCGGCGAGGAGCGGCGGCAGCGCGCCGGGCTCGCGAAACGCGGCGACCGAGCCGAGGAATTGGGTCACGATCATGATCGTTCCCGGCACCATTTCGCCCATCGCGATGCCTTCCTGAGCTTCGCGGGACGACAGCCAGTGATACGAGGTGACGACCTGCTCGGTCGCATAGGCGACGACGGCATAATCGCCACCGACCGCCATCAAGGCCACTTTGCCGAACAGCAGCGAGATCTGCGTGAAGATGTTGTGCAGGCCGAACACCGCCAACAGCGTGATCGGTGGCGTCAGCCACAGCACCAGCCAGAAGGTTAGCGTGACGATGAATCGCTTGAGATTTGGCTCGGCGTGCTCGGGCAATTCGTGGTGCTCGGCGTCGGCGCCCGTGCCGTATTTCGCGGCTGCGACGGGCCGGGCCAGGCCACGGTAGCCGCTCAAGACAGCTAATGCGCCGATGCAGCCGGCGGTCGTCATGATGATGGGGAAGGGGACCCTGATGAAGGCGGCGATAAAAGACGCTGCCGCGAGCACCGCCATCGATGGGCTATGCAGCACGTGCCGGCCGAAACGAAGGATGCCTTCGGCCATGACAGCTAGGATCGCGGGCCTGATGCCGAGCGATATGGCGTGTCCGATCGGCGAATCTCCGCCGGTCGCATAACCGAACGTCAACGCCAGCATGCAGACCACGCCGGGCAGGACGAACAGGCCGCCGGCAATGACGCCGCCGAGCGTGCGGTTCGTCAGCCAGCCGATGTAGATCGAAAGCTGTTGCGTCTCCGGTCCGGGCAGCGCGATGCAGTAGCTCAGCGCGTGAAAGAATCGCTCCTCGGAGATCCAGCGTTTCCCCTGCACCAGCAGCCGGTGCATGGTGGCCAATTGCAAGGCCGCCCCGCCCACGCCGGCGATGGAAACCCGCCCCCATACGCTGAATGCGTCCCGAAGACTGGCAGAGCCCGGTGTCCGCGTGGCCGGGCGTTCGACGATTGCATCCATCGCCTCAAGTCACCGATTTTCCAATGCGATTGCAAGAGGACTGAAGGTCGCCCTGGCAAGCAAAATTGCGTCATGTCGCGGCTTCGGGCAGCAATTTCCCTGCCCCGCCTTCAGACGTGCCATTCGTGCGCCGCCATAGGCGCGTCGCGCTGCTTCGGTTATGCTGGTTCGAGGGCATTAGGATGATGTTCCTTAGCCCTGGACGGGGGCAATGGGCCGGCGCGCAAAAGCAGGCGGACCGGGGAAGCCGGTGCGCGGCAAGACAGTTGCCGCGCTGCGCCGTCGTGTTGTGCCTGCGAAGACCGTGCGGCCCCGCCGTGTATCTGCTGCTGCCCGCCGCGCATCGGAGCTCGCGCGGCTCAAGCGGGAGCGCAGAGATATCGCCGATCAGCAGCACGCCACCGCGGAGGTGCTACAGCTCATCAGCAACTCGTCCGGCGATCTGCAGCCGGTATTTGCCAGCATCTTGGAGAGCGCAGTCCGGCTGTGCGATGCCCACAACGGCGTCATCAATCGCTGGGATGGCGATGCGCTGCACCTCGCGGCGACGCATAACATGCCGGACGCCTTCATCGCGGTGCGCAAAAGTTCGCCATACCGGCCCGAGGAAAATTCCGCCACCGGCCGCTTGCTGACCCGCAAAGGACCGATTCACATCGCCGATCTGGCCAACGATCCGGCCTATCTCGAGGGCAATCCCTCGACTGTTGCAGCCGTCGAGCTCGGCGGCATCCGCACCACATTGGCGATGCCGTTGTTGAAAGACAACCGACTGGTCGGCTCCTTCACCGTCGGCCGCCGGGTGGTCCGGCCTTTCTCCGCCAAGCAGATCAAGATCGTAGAGAATTTCGCCGCTCAGGCGATCGTCGCCATCGACAACGCGCGCCTGCTGCACGAGTTGCAGGAAACGCTGCAACAGCAGGCGGCGGCCGCCGAGGTGCTCAAGATTGTCAGCCGCTCGACCTACGATCTGCAGGCCGTCCTCGATACGCTGATTGAACTCGTTGCGCGGCAGTGCGGCGCCGACCTCGCCGCGATCCATCCCGAGCGATCGTATTTCAGCGCCTACTCGATCTACGGCGGCCCCGACGACCACAAGCAAGTGGCAGGCGGCGTCACCTTCGAGCCGGGGGACGGCAGCGTGATGGCGCGAACGGCGCGCGAGGGCAGACCCGTCCAGGTTGCCGACGTGCTCGCCGATCCGGGCTACAAACTGCACGAGGTGCAGCAAAGGCTGGGCTACCGCACAGTGCTCGGCGTGCCGCTGCTGCGCGAGGGGCGTCCGGTCGGGATCATCGTGTTGATGCGCTCCACCGTTCGACCGTTCACCGAGCAGCAGATCGCGCTTGCGCAAAATTTTGCCACCCAGGCCGTCATTGCGATCGAAAATACCCGGCTTCTCACCGAGCTGCGCTGGCGCACGGATGAGCTCATCCGCTCGGTCGAGGAGCTCGAGCGCGAGCGCAACAACAAGCTGATGAACCTCGAGGCGATGGTCGCCTCGATTTCGCACGAGGTGCGCCAGCCGCTGGCGAGCATCGCGTCGAATGGCGGTGCGGCGTCGCGCTTCCTCGGCCATACGCCGCCCAATATCGGCGAAGTGCGTCTGGCGCTGAACCGGATTGTCAACGACAGCCACCGCGCCAGCCTGGTCTTCGACAATATCCGTGCGTTGTTCGGCAAGGCCGATCGCGGCTACGAGCCGATCGACATGAACGATCTGGTTCGCGGTGTGCTGCACGGCTTGCAGCGCGAACTCGACGACCACGGCATCGCAACAGCGCACGACTTGGCGTCGGATTTGCCGCAAGTGACAGGCCATCGCGGCCAGTTGCAGGAAGTTCTGATCAATCTCATCCGCAACGCCATCGAAGCGATGCATGCCGACGAGGGCAACCGCCGGGTGCTGCAGCTTCGCACCGGGCCGCATACCGGCAATCGTATTTTCGTTGCGGTCGAGGATTCCGGACCGGGGATCGACCCCGTCCAACTCGAAAGCATCTTCGATGCATTCGTCACCACGAAGGCGGAGGGCATGGGGCTCGGCCTGGCGTTGTCGCGGATGATCATCGATCGGCATGCCGGCCAGCTTTCGGCGGCCGCGGCCGAACCGCGCGGCTCGATCTTTCGCATCGTGTTGCCGGGCCATGCCGGATCGGATTCCAGCTCGTGAGCGCGGCGGCCGAACCGCTGCCGCTGGTGTTCGTCATCGACGACGACGCCGACTTGCGCGAGGCGCTGTCGAGCCTGTTCCGATCGGTCGGGCTGCAGGTGAAGGCGCTCGCCACCGCGCCGGAGTTTCTGCAAATCAAGCTGCCCGACGGACCGACCTGCCTGGTGCTTGATGTCAGGCTGCCCGGGTTGAGCGGGCTCGATTTTCAGGCCGAGCTGTCGCGGGCGAAGATCGATATTCCGATCGTGTTCATGACCGGCCATGGCGATATCCCGATGACCGTGCGGGCGATGAAAGCCGGCGCTGTCGAATTCCTGCCCAAGCCGTTTCGCGACCAGGACATGCTGGATGCGGTGCAGACGGCGCTCGAGCGCGACCGCGGCCGCCGCAAGAGCGCCGGCGAAACCGCCAAGCTCAAGGGGAGTTTCGACACGCTCACCGCGCGCGAGCAGGAGATCATGGGTCTGGTGACCGCGGGCCTGATGAACAAGCAGATCGCCGGCCAGCTCGGGGTTAGCGAAATCACCGTGAAGGTGCATCGCGGCAACGTGATGCGTAAAATGAACGCGCGATCGTTTGCCGATCTGGTGCGGATGGCCGACGCCTTGGGTGTGCGTCGCGCGCCGCCGACCTGAGTCCACAGCCCTCGCGCAACTATACAGAAGTATAGTTCCGTATCCCGAACCGATACTCAAAGCTTGCCGAAGTACAGTGTGCGTCGCCGAGGTTGTGCATTAAATTGCGTCACAGTAGGAACTCGGAATTGGCAAAATCCCACGTGATCTCCATCATCGACGACGATCCATCCGTGCGGGAGGCCACTCAAAGCCTCATTCGTTCACTCGGTTACGACGCACAGGTTTTTGCATCGGCTGAGGAATACCTGCGGTCTGACAAATTGAATGACTCGTCCTGCCTGATCACCGATCTGCACATGCCGGGGATGAGCGGTACCGACCTGCAGGACCGTCTGATCGCCGACGGCTACGAGATTCCGATCATTTTCGTCACCGCCTACTACGAGGACCGGGTCCGCGAGCGGGTCATGGACGCCGGTGCGTTCGGCTTTCTGCGCAAGCCGTTCAACGACGAAAGCCTCATCGCCTGCCTCGACAAGGCGCTCAACGCCAGCTCGACCAAGCAGTAACCCAATACCTGTACGATCGATCTTTTTGCGGGCGGCGCCGTCTTTCGGGCCGGTGGATGATTTGTGCGCCGCACCGCGGACTATACGCACGTATAGGCCCACCAACCTTCCGATAGTTAATGGTTTCCTAACGTAGAATAGTAGCCCGGCACTCCCGCCTTTAGGTTGCGATTAAAGGGGAGAGGGTGTCATGCAATCAAACAGGATCGCCGCCGTCGCAGACTTTGGCCGGGCGCCGTCCGCCAAAGCCACGTCGGACGAAGTGCTGGTCCAACTGATCGCGGGCGGCGACAAGGACGCGATGCGGGTGCTGTTCGCCCGGCATAACGTGCGCGTGTTTCGTTTCCTGACGCGCATTGTCGGCAACGACGCGACTGCGGAAGACCTGCTGAACGAGGTCTTCCTCGAGGTCTGGCGCAATGCCGGCCGGTTCGAGGCGCGCTCGCAGGTGTCGACCTGGATTTTGGCCATCGCGCGCTTCAAGGCGCTGGCGTCGATGCGGCGCCGTCAGCATGACGAACTCGACGACGAAGCCAGCGAAATGATCGAGGATATGTCAGATACGCCCGAGGCCGCCGTGCAGAAGACCGAACGCACCGCGCTGCTGCAACAGTGCCTGCAACAGCTGTCGGTCGCGCATCGGCAGGTCGTCGACCTCGTCTACTATCACGAGCAGTCGATCGAGGAGGTGGCCGAGATCATCGGCGTGCCGGCCTCTACGGTGAAGACCCGCGTGTTCTATGCGCGCAAGCGCATCGCCGAGCTGATGGCCGAACGCGGCCTCGATCGCGCGTGGCTGTGAGATTGGCAGACCTTCCGCGCGCCGCATTGACAATCCCCGATCCGTCTTGCCGATAATGGGCCTTCCAGCCTGCGGCGGCCCGTGCGATCCGCCGCTCCCAATCGGAGGATGCCCATGAACCGCCCCAGCCAGGGATTCCCGCCTGTTCTCGATCATCGCGGTGCGCCGCACGTGCGCCGCTTCGATGCTCAGCGCTGGCTCATCGACAACATCATCCGCGCCAACGGCATCGATTGGGACCAACCGCGCTCGCTCTATATTCACGGGCCGTGCGGGATCGAGGCCAACGCCGATTTCGCCGGCATCCGCGAGCGCGTGAAGAAAATGGCCGATATCGGCCCGGCTTTCGCTGCGGTGGCGCGGCGGCGCGAGGCCAAGGCCAATGCGGCCGCCCAGGCCGACCACAAGGTCAGCGCACGGGACAATTTCTTCATGGCGGCGGTGCATTGGGGCGCCGCGCAGTGGCCTTACGACGAGAATGACGAGACCAACATCGCCTACAACAACAAGAAGCGTGAGTGCTACGCCAAGTATGCGGCGCTGGCCGATCACCACGTCGAAGCGGTGTGGGTGCCGTTCCGGGACAAGGCGATACCGGCTTGGCTGCATCTGCCGCCGAATTACTCCGGCGGCAAACTGCCGGTGGTGATCTCGATCCCGGGCATGGACAGCTACAAGGAAATTCAGGTCGCGCTCTACGGCGACAAGTTCCTCAACCGCGGCATGGCGGTGCTGGCGATCGACGGGCCTGGCCAGTACGAGGCCCCGATGATCGGGCTGTATTTCTCGATGGAGAATTGGATGGCGGCGGGACCCGCGCTGGTCGACTGGATCGCGGCGCGGCCCGAACTCGATGCCGGCCGCGTTGCCGCTTCCGGCACCAGCTTCGGTTCGCTGTTCGGCACGGTGCTCACCGCCAACGAACCGCGGATCAAGGCGTGTGCGGTGATGTCGGTGTGCCACGAGCCGGGCTGTCATACGATCTTCCAGGAGGCGTCGCCGACCTTCAAGAAGCGCTTCATGTACATGTCGGGCATCGTCGACGAGGACGAGTTCGACGAATTCCGCAAGAAGATCACCTGGGAAGGTCACGCCGAGAAAATCCGCGTGCCGTATCTGTGCGTCGCCGGCGAGGCCGAAGAGCTGAGCCCGCTGGAGCATTCCGAGCACTTGATGGCGGCGCTCAAGGGGCCGAAGCAGATGGTGGTCTATCAGGAGTCACGCCATTCGGTCGGCAACGTTCCGGCGGCGAATCTCGGTCCGTTCCCGCCGATTCTCGTCGCCGACTGGATCGCCGACCGGCTTGCCGGCAAGCCGCTCATCAGTGAACGCTGGTACGTCGCGGGCTCCGGCGAGATCAGCAAGACGGCGTACTAACGTGTCATTCCGGGGCGCGCGAAGCGCGAGCCCGGAATCCATATTCGCTGACCTGTGATTATGGATTCCGGACTTGCCGCTGCGCGGCAATCCGGAATGACAGGCATAAAATAAAATGAAAATTCTCCGCCGCGAATTTCTCCAACTCACCAGCGCCGCCGCGCTCGCGGCGCCGGCGTGCGCCCGCGCAGCCGACAACTATCCGTCGCGTCCGGTGCGCGTCATCGTCGGCCTGCCGCCGGGCAATTCGCCCGACATCGTCGCGCGGCTGGTCTGCGCCTACCTGTCGGAGCACCTGAGCCATCCGTTCGTGGTCGAGAACCGGCCCGGCGCCGCCACGGGTCTCGCCACCGAATACGTGGTGCACACGGCGGCGGATGGCTACACGCTGCTGCTCGCGCTTGCCGGCAACGCCGTCAACGGCTGGGTCTATAAGCTGCGCTACGATTTCATTCGCGACGTCGCGCCGGTCGCCTCGATCGGTGGCATCCCGCTGGCGATGGTGATCAACCCGGCGCTGCCGGCCAAAACCGTGCCCGAATTCATCGCCTACGCCAAAGCCAATCCCGGAAAACTGTTTTTCGGTTCATCGGGTAACGGCAGCCTGCCACATATCCTTGGTGTGCTGTTTGAGATGAAGGCCGGCGTGAAGCTTGTTCACGTGCCCTACAAGGAAAGCGTGTTTCCCGATCTGCTCGGCGATCAGGTTCAGCTTGCGTTCGAGCCGGTGCCGGCCGTGATGGGCTACATCAAAGCCGGCAAGCTGCGCGCGCTCGGCGTGTCGACCAAACAGCGCCTGAAAGTCCTGCCTGATGTCCCGGCCTTGGCCGAATTCCTGCCGGGCTACGAGGCGACCGGGTGGCTCGGCATTGGCGCGCCCGCCGGTACGCCCACGAATGTCATCGATATCGTCAACAAGGCGGTCGATGCCGGGCTCGCCGACCCGAAGCTCGTCGACCGCATGGCGGCACTGGGCGCCGTGCCGGCGCCGATGACGCCTGCGGAATTCAAACAATTCATTGCCGCAGAAACCGCCAAATGGGGCGAGGTCGTCAAGTTCGCCGGCATCAAGGCGGAGTGAGCTCTTTCCCTCGTCATGCGCGGGCTTGACCCGCGCATCCATGACAGAGTCGCATGGATTGCCGGGTCAAGCCCGGCAATGACGCGGGAAGAAGCTCGGCTCAATGCGCTCAGGCTCGCTTTCAGCATTTCGGTGGCGCGGCGCGCGCACCGTTGGTCTCAACCTTCACGCCGAGCGCCTTGGTCAGCTGACCGGTGCCGTAATAGGTGATGATCGTGATGGTCAGTTCGACGATTTCCTGCGGACTGAATTGTTTGGCGAAGGCCGCATAGGTGGCGTCGTCGACCTCGCCGCCGTGCAACGCGACCGCGTCCGTGTAGGCGAGCAGCGCACGCTGCTTTTCATCGAACAGCGTACTCGTCGCGCCAATTCGGCAGCGCGGCGATCTGTGCGTCGGTCACGCCGCAGGCCTTGGCCAGCGGAACATGCTGGTCGAGTTCGTATGCGGAATTGAGAATCTGTCCGGTGCGCAGGATCGCCAGTTCGCGCAGCAGCGCCGGCGTGATCACGTCGTAGCGCAGCGCGTAGGCCATATCGAGGCGGGCCTTGGCGAGCTTTGGCGCGAAGCCCTGAACCAGATGGATGTTCAGCGGCTGGCCGCCCTTGGCGCGAATCTTGGCGAACATCTCCTTGAGATACGGATCGGACGGATCGGGCAGCGCCGGCAGGCGTGATACGGACGTATCTTTGGTGGCGGCGGGAGCGTCGGCCATGAGCGTTACCGAAACGAGTGTGATCAGAATCATATAGGCGGCTGATCGGTGCATGGTACGTCCCCCCGGCTCGCATTGGCGATAATTTGCCCACGCACCTTAAGCTCGCGGGCCGTCGCTCGGAAGGGGCGCGTGAGTCAGTGCATCAGATCGCTCGGCACCTTGCCGCCGTTCTGCGCGAGCTTGGTCATCACCTGGCCGTGCAACCAGACATTCATGCTCGCGGAGTTGTTCGTGTTGCCGCTGTAGTGCAGCTCCTGCGCCAGCTCCTTGCGCGCATGCAGGCTGGAATCGAGATTGAGGAGCTTCATCATGTCGACGATCGAATGGCGCCAATCGAGACCCTTTTCCGAAGATTGTGCCTGGAGTTTGTCCATGACCGCGGCGACGTCGACGGTGCCTGCCGGAGCTGCAGGCTGTGTCGCTGGTACGGGCGCGGAGGCAGGTGCGGAGCCGGCGGGCGCGGCCGAGGATGCTGGCGGCGGCGAACCGGCGTGATGGAAGATGGCCGATACGATGGTGCCGAAAATGCTCATTGCGTTCTCCCCTGAACTGTTGCCGTCGTGGAAACGAATGGTCGTTGATTGCAGCGATGTCGGCCTACTCGCTTTCACTGGCCGGTCGTGTATGAGGTTCATGACCTAATATGTCTGCGAAATGGCTGTGATCATGGACGTGTTCGATGCCGTCGATTCCCGCATTGCCTGCCGCTGGTTTCTCGACAAGCCGGTCGATCCGGCGATCGTGCGGGACCTCATTGCCCGTGCGGCGCGCGCGGCCTCCGGCGGCAATCTGCAGCCGTGGCAGATCTATGCGCTGACCGGCGCGCCGCTCGCGCAACTGAAGCATCGGGTCGCCGCGCATATTGCGAGCCATGACCCGCGGCACGACGACGCCGAATATCCGATCTATCCGGCGACGATGTGGGAGCCCTACAAGGCGCGGCGCGAGGAGCATGGCGTGCAGCTCTACGGCGCGCTCGGCATCGGCCGCGACGATCATGCCGGGCGGCTCGAGCAGTACAAGCGCAATTTCGAATTCTTCAACGCGCCGGTCGCGTTGTTCATCGGCATCGATCGCAAGCTCGGCCCGGGCCAGTGGAGCGATCTCGGGCGGCTACATCCACGCGTTGGCCTTTCTCGCCCGCGGCCATGGCCTCGATACCTGCCCGCAGGAGTCGTGGGCGCGCATGCACCGCATCGTGCGCGAGTTCGTCGGCATGCCGGCGGAACAGATGCTGTTCTGCGCCGTGGCCATCGGTTACGGCGATCATGCGCATCCGGCCAACTCGTTTCGTTCGCCGCGCACCGAGCTTGCGGATTTCTGCAGGTTTTTCGGATTCGAGTGAGAGCCGTCTCGCGCGGAGCGCGTGGAGCGCGTGGACGCGACGTGCCGCTTTTTTAGGTCAGTGCGGTGCGGCGTGCCCGATCGCCCATGCGTAGGCAGCGACGGCGATCACGTCGGCGTTCGTCAGCGGCGCGCCGCCTTTTGGCGGCATCGGCACCTCATAACCGCGCGGCCGCGGCACGCCATCGGTGACGATCTGTTTGATCGATGGAAAGCTGCCATCGATCAATTGATAGTGGCCGCTCACCAGCGAGGGCGCCTGTGGCCCGCCGCGACCGTCCGAGCCGTGGCATCCGCTGCAGGTGCCGCCCGCCGCCTCGCCATGATAGATGCGGTTGCCGAGCGCCAGTTCCTGCGCGGTCGCGCCTGGCGGAACCGGGAGCGCGCCGAGATCGGCGGCGCGGCCCGCGCCGGGATGGATGCCTTCGGGCGGGCCAGGTTCGCCGCCGCCCGCCGCGGCAGCCACTGAGGGTGCGGCTTGCAGCGACGCGTTGGCCGCACCGTGATAGGTCACCCGCCAGATGCGGCCATGGACGTCGTCCGAAATATAGAGTGCGCCGTCCGGCCCCTGGGCGAGGCCGGTCGGCCGGAACTTCGCTTGTCCGGGTTCTTCGACGGGGCCAGCAAAACCATCGGCGAAGACCACGAAATCGCCGGCCGCCTTGCCATCCTTGAGCGGCTGAAACACCACGTTGTAACCGCCTTGCGGCTCGGGCGCCCGATTCCATGACCCGTGGAAGGCGATGAAAGCGCCGCCCTGATAGGTCGCGGGGAATGCGCTGCCGCCATAGATCAGAAGATCGTTCGGCGCCCAGTGTCCGGGAAAGCCGGCGATCGGCGCGGTCTTCTGCGCGCAGACGCCAACCGCTTTGCCGCCGTCGCCGCCATATTCCGGCGCCAACACCAGCTTTTTCTGAAAGCGGTCGTAATAGCATTCCGGCCAGCCATAATCGGCGCCTTGCTGCTCTACCACGAGTTCTTCCGCCGGCTGCTGGGCGCTCTGTTGCGACGTGTAAAGCCGCGGCCAGTTCTGCGAAAGCTGGTCGCGGCCATGCATGGTGGCGAACAGACGCCCGGACAAATCGAAGCCGAAATCCTTCGCCGTTGCGCAGTCCGGTCACGTAGCGCTCGGCCGGCGAGAATCGCTGGTTTGTTTTGTTGGCGTCGTACATCCACGTGCCGCCGCGCGTTTGCAGTTCGTTGCAGGGCTGGTGTCCCGCCGAGTCAGGCTCGCGGTTTTCGACCTGGCAGGAATTGGTGGCCGAGCCGAGATCGACGTAGAGATGCCCTTGCTTGTCGATGATGAAAGGATGCATCGGATGATCGCCGGTGAGCGGCAGGCCGGAGACGACGACCTGCGGCGGCGCTGTCGGGACCAGCGAGTCCGATGGCAACATGTAGCGCACGATCTTGTCGTTCTGTTCGGCGTAGATCGCGCCGTCATAAAAGCCGATGCCGGTGCCGCCGGCCGAACCTTGCGCGATAGTCGGACCGAACCGCTGAATCACGTCAGCCTTGCCGGTGCCTTTGTCGTCCTTGAGCGCGATCAAAAAGCCGCCGCGCGGCGGGGCGTTATGGTAGTAGCCGCCGCTCCAGGTGTTGACGTAAAGCGTGCCATTCGGCGCTACGACCATGTGGCGGACGTGGCCAAGGTTGTCGGCAAATACCGTCACGCAAAAACCGGACGGCAGCTTGATGCCACCGTTGTCGTCCGGACAGCGATGCTTGCGCCGCGGCCCGCCGTTCTGGGCAAATGCCGACGCTCCAGTAAAGAGCAGCGTCAATAACGATGCGGAACAAATAACCGCGGCGTGTCGGCTCTGTCTGTGGAGGGCCACTTGTTTGGACATGGCAGCATTCCCCGCTGTGTCGGACGACTCAACATCCTGCCGAAATACCCGCTCATTGATAAGCGCTTCGCTAACGCAATCGGCGCGGCATCGCGGAAAGTTGATCTGTTACACGCGAATGCCGCTCGCAAGTATGACGTCGGCAAGTTCGGCCGCAGGGCCACGCATGACTTTGTCGCGACCCATGACGACGAACTCGGCGACGCCGAGGTCGGGGAGACCGTGGCCGCCGGTTATCTTGATCAAGCCCGCCGGCATAAGCCCTTCGGACACGACGGTGATGCCCAATCCGGCCAGTGTCGCTGCGCGAATACCGCTGAGGCTGTCGCTGGTGCAGACGATACGCCACGGACGATTGCTGCGCTCCAGCGCGGCGAGAGCGATGTCGCGCATGATGCTGGGCGGCGAGAAAAGGATGAGCGGCGCGGGCGTGTTTGATGGCAACTGATAGCCCCTGGCGGATACCCACGTCAGCCGGTCGCGCGACACGACCTGGCCGCGGTCGTCGCCGGGAGGCCGCTTGCCGCAGATCAGATCAAGCTCGCCGCGCGCCAGCCGCTCATTGAGCTGCGCACTGCGCGCGACGGTCAGTTCGAACTCGACCATTGGGTGCGTATGGACAAAGTCGCGCAACACATCGGGCAGCCGCGAGGTGACGAAATCCTCCGAGGTGCCGAAGCGCAGTCGCCCGCGGAGTTGCGACGCCGCGAAATAACGCTGCGCGCGATCGTTCGCTGACAAAATCCCGCGCGCCATCTCGATCATCGCCTCGCCATCGGGCGTGGTCGCGACCGAATGGGTGTCGCGCAAAAAGAGCCGACGGCCGGCCTGTTCCTCGAGCTTGCGGATGTGCTGGCTGACGGTGGATTGGCGCAGACGCAGGCGTTCCGCCGCCTGCGTGAAGCTGTGCGTCTGGGCTACGACGAGGAATGTCTGCAGATGGTCCGGGCTGAACATTGGTCGCCTATCGTAAAACGCGATTACAGTAATAATTGTATTCGTAATTTACAATAACAGCCGGACCCGCTATTTCAATCTCCATCGACACCAAACCCCCGTGGTTGCATGTCTTTCCCAGCGCGCACTCGCCCTCGTTGACCGGTTTCTCGCGGCCATTCTGGTCACAGTGGCGGTTGCCTCCTTTCTGCCAGCCCGCGGCGAGACCGCGGCCGTGTTCTCCTGGCTGACCGACGCCGGCATCATGCTGCTGTTCTTCATGCACGGAGCGAAGCTGTCACCCGAGGCCGCGCTCGCCGGCGCACGCCACTGGCAGCTTCATGGCATGGTGTTTATCAGCACCTTCGTGCTCTTTCCGTTGCTCGCCGTCAGCTTTCATTGGTTGGCGCCCGAGCTGTTGCCACCGGCGCTATGGGCCGGATTTATTCTGATGAGCGCTCTGCCGTCGACCATCCAGGCCTCGATCGCCTTTACCTCGGTGGCAGGCGGCAACGTTCCGGCAGCGCTGTGCAGCGCATCAGCCTCCAACCTGATCGGCACGATTTTGGCGCCGCTGATCGCCGGCATGCTGCTCGCGCAGAGCGCGCCGGTGTCGGCGGATGCGATGATCGCCATCGTGCTGAAGCTCGTGGTGCCGTTTCTGGCTGGTCAGCTCGCGCGGCCATGGATTGGCGCCTGGATATCCCGACATCCGCTTGTGCCCCGAAGCGTCGATTACGGTTCGATCCTGTTGGTCGTCTACACGGCCTTCAGCGAGGGCGTCGTCAACGGCATCTGGCATCAGGTTGGCGCGGCGCAGCTCCTGCGGCTCGCAGCGATGAATGCCACGCTGTTGGCAATCGTGATGACCACGTTGACGTTCGCAAGCCGACGGCTCGGATTTTCGCGAGGCGACGAGATCGCGATCGTGTTCTGCGGATCGAAGAAAGGTCTGGCTGCCGGCGTGTCGATCGCGACCGTGCTGTTCGCCGGCCATGCCGGGCTCGCGATCATCCCGATCATGCTGTTCCACCAAATACAGCTGATGGTCTGTGCGTCACTCGCACGCCGCTACGCCAGCCGGGGCAAGACCTTGCAACCCGTTGCCGAACTCTCCGCCGCGCGATCTTGAGCGGACAGGATAGCGTTCGACCGCTAACCTGGGGTGACGCGTTACTGCTTTTGCAGCGCTAGCGGCGGTGCCGGGATGTTTCGGCCAGCGCGCTCGTCTTGCAGCGCTTGCAGGTCCCGCCGCTTCTTCGATGTTTCGAAGCCGTGCATGCCAAGGTGCCATTGCAGGGCCACGACCGCGCCCTTCGTGGGCTGCAGCAGGGCGAGCGCAGAGAACGCGATGAACGGCAGCCAGATCAGATATTGCAGCCACATCGGCGGCCAGAACGTCACTTCGACGGCCACCAGCGCCGGCACCGTGATGTGCCCCACCACGAGTCGTCTCCGAGCACGTGCGCGCGCGGGTGGGCGCGATCTATTGCCTCCTGTTCATTTTCAACCTCGCGGCTTGGCTGTGGGCGGGCATCGCGTCCCACCACTATCCCCTCCTTCTGGGAACCGCGCTTCTTGCGTATAGCTTCGGGCTGAGGCACGCGGTGGACGCGGGATCACATTGCGGCCATCGACAACGTGATGCGCAAGCTGATGCAGGATGGGAAGCGCCCGGTCGCGGTCGGGCTGATGTTTTCTCCGGCTCGGCCACTCGACGATCGTGCTGGTGGGCGCGGCGGCGATCGCGGGGCGACGCTTCGAGCTGCAATACCGGCTCGCTTCTTTCGGGAATATCGGCGGCGCGATCGGGACGCTCGTTTCGGCGTTCTTTTTGTTCGCGATCGCGCTCATCAATCTGATCGTGCTGCGGTCGATCTATCGCGCTTTTGTCAGGGTACGGCGCGGCGAGCCCTACGTGGAGGAGGATTTTAACCTGCTGCTCGGCGACCGGGATTTCTGGCGCGGATGTTTCGCCCCGTCTTTCGGATGATCAGCAAGAGCTGGCACATGTATCTGCTGGGGCTGCTGTTTGGGTTGGGCTTCGACACGGCGACCGAGATCGGATTGCTCGGGCTTTCGGCGGCCGAGGCGGCGAAGGGACTTCCCTTCTGGTCGATCCTGGTGTTTCCGGTTCTCTTCGCGGCGGGGATGTCGCTGATCGATACCACGGACAACATATTGATGCTCGGCGCTTACGGTTGGCGTTCGTGAAACCGATCCGCAAGATCTATTACAACCTTACGATCACTTGCGTGTCTGTCATTGTTGTGTTCATCGTAGGCGGCATCGAAGCGCTCGGGCTGCTCGTGGCACGCTTCGATTTACAGGGAAATTCTGGAGCGGCGTCGCGAATCTCGACCATAATTTCGGCACGCTGGGATTCTTCATTGTGGGCCTTTTCGCCGCCAGCTGGGTCGCGTCGATCGTCATTTACAGCTTGTGAGGTTTCGAAAGATTTGAAGGCGAGGCCCAGGCAGTCGAGTCCCTCTCGGAGTAAGGCCCTTTGGGCTGCGCTTGATCGGCGCGGGAAAACTGGTCGGGGCGCGCGGATTTGAACCGCGGGCCTCCTGC
>CAVYPQ010000003.1:0-1072289 GCA_963770425.1 uncultured Alphaproteobacteria bacterium | reverse complement strand
TGGTGCTCTATCCAGCTGAGCTACGGGCGCGTTGCGCATCGCGCGGAAAAAGCCGTGCCACGAATGTGGCTTGCGGCGCGGGCCATAGCTATAGGCTCCAGCGTCATCTGGCAAGGCGGACTCGCCCGCTAACCGTGCGCGCGGGCGCCGCGATGCGCGGACAGCTCCACAGCACGGTCCGGAATGGTGAGCCGCAACGTGGCGCCGATGGTGCCGTCCACGAGGCGAATCTCGCCGCCATGGGCCCGCACCAGCTCGGCGGCGATAGCGAGACCCAGCCCGGTGCCGCCGGTGCGTGTTGAGCCCTGAAACGCCTCGAACAAGTGTGCTCGCGCCTTTTCGGAAAACCCCGGGCCGGTGTCGGACACTTCAATGACCACGACCGCACCTTCGCGGCGGCCCGTAATACGTATCTGGTCGCGGCCGGGATCGCGCGAGGCGCGGCTCTCCATGGCCTGGACGGCGTTGCGTGCAAGGTTGAGGAGGATACGGAACAGCTGGTCGTAATCGGCCTCGACGGTGAGACCACGCTCCACCGCGCTGATCCAGCGGATCGGCGCATCTGGCCCGAGATTGAGCGTTTCGTGCACTTCCTCGACCAGCGGCTCGAGCAGGATCGGCCGACGGTCCGGCGGCGGCTCCTGCAGCCGGCCGTAAGACAATGTCGACTGGCAAAATGCGATGGCGCGTTCGAGCGCCTGCATGAGTTTGGGGGCAAAACGCTGCACCGTCGGATCGGGCAGCCTGGCGAGCCGGTCGGAGAACAACTGCGCGGACGAAAGCAGGTTACGCAAATCATGATTGATCTTCGACACCGCAAGACCGAGTGCCGCAAGCCGGTTCTTTTGATGCAGCATCGATGCGAGCTCGCTCTGCATCGCAGCTAATTCGCGCTCAGCGGTACCGATTTCGTCGACCCGCATCGAGGGCACGATGATGCGGTCGCCATTTTCGGGATCGGCTCGAAACGCCATCATATTGCCGGTGACCCGGCGCATCGGCCGGACGAACAGGTAATGCAAGGCAAGATAGACCAGTGCCGCGGTGAAGCCCGAGATCAGCAAGGACATCAGCAAAAGATCGCCCGAATAGAGCAGCATGGCGGAGCGTAACGGCTGCTCATCCATGACGAGGTCGATATACTCGCCACCCATCGGCGCCGGGCCGACGACGCGCATCACGTCCTTTTTCTTGCTGTTGAGCATTGTCTTGAACGCGTCCACCACGGCATCGAGCGTGTGAACTTGGCGCATGTCGTAAACATCGGTGATCGGCGGCAGAGCGACGTCACTCGGCTGCAGCATGTAGTGCGTGCCGCCCATCTTCATGGCGACAGCGCGCGCGCCAATCGAGTCCAGGATCCGCTTGGCCAGCGGGTCGGGAACCATCCCGTTCGGCGCAGCTTCGAGCACGAGCGCAGCTGTCTTGGCGACTTCCAGGTGGTCGCGCAGCCAGTTGACCCGAAAATTGGCCACCAGCGGCACATAGATCAGCACTTCCGCGATCATCACGAACAGGATCGTGAGGAGGAGGAGCTTGCCTGAGAGCCCAAATCGCGACGCGCGGACCGGCTCGGGCAGCGCGGCGGAATCGTCAATCATCCGAGAGCCTTGCCGTTTCTCCATTCCGACATGCGTCGGGCGCCGCCTTTCGGCTGCAAAGTCGGGGATGAAAAGGACGTCGTAAACTCGATATCCCGCTGACTTGGCTTCTGGATTCGGGCTCGCCGGACACTCCGGCAACGCTGCGGGCCCCGCAATCCACCACGCCAGTATCAGCCTCGACGACGCAGCCATCCCATGATGCGACGCACCGGTGTGTTCGTCAAACCCCGCATAAAATAGGTAATGGCAGCGCGTTTTCCCACCTCCCCATAGGTCGGATAGGGAACCACGAGGCCGGCCAGCGCGGCGATATTGAGCTTTTGGCTGATTGCCAGTGCCCAGGCCGTTATGCCCTCACCGGCCTGCGCGCCGACGATGCTCGCACCCAAAATCTCGCCTTTAGCGTCAGTGATGACCTTGATGTGGCCGTTCGCTGCGCCGGCAGTCAGGGCCCGGTCGTTCTCGCGGTAGGGCCACCGCAGGATGCGGATATCCTTCGCCAGCCCGCGTGCCTCGTCCTCAAGAAGACCAACCTGGGCGAGTTCCGGATCGGTGAAAATCACCCGCGGAACTGCGCGAGAGTCGACAGCTCCCCCTTGGCGAAACAGCACATTGCGGACCACGAGACCGGCTTGGTAACTGGCGGCATGAGCGTACCTTGGCCGACCAATCACGTCGCCGATCGCATAGACACTCTTGTTGGTAGTGCGCAGGTGCCGGTCGACCACGATGCGATTCTCGTCGCAGCGGATGCCGGCCGCATCGAGATCGAGATCGCCGACATTCGGCCGGCGTCCTGCGGCAAGCAGGATGTGGGAGCCTTCCACGACTTCCTCGATCGCTGAACCGGCACCGTCGGGCTTGGCCGGGTTGGCAATAACGGCTTGGATCCGCGCCAGCACACGGCGAATTTGGGCGATCTGCACACCGCTTCGCAGTCTGACGCCCTCATTGCCGAGAGCCTCCAGCATGATCTCAGCGCATTCGCGGTCTTCATGCCTGAGAGGGATGTCCTTCTCAAACACTGTGACCTCGGACCCGAGCCTGCGAAATACCTGCCCCAATTCGAGGCCGGTCCGTCCCGCCCCGAGAATGAGGAGATGACGGGGACAATCGGCGAGATCGAATACGCTTTCAGGTGTCAGATACGGCGTATCGGCAAGCCCCGGAATCAGCGGAATAATCGGCGTTGAGCCGGTCGCGATGATGAAATGGCGCGCCCTTACGATGGTGGTGCCAGCCACCACTGAACCAGCATCCCTAAATCGCGCCGCAGCCGCAATGACGCGCACACCGAGACCCTTGAAACGCTCCGGCGCGTTTTGCGGCGCGATGGCCTCGACGGCGCGGCGCACGTGAGCGTTGACTGCGGCAAAATCAATACCCGAGCGTACGCTCTTGATGCCAAACGATGCCCCGACGCGCGCAGCATTGGCGTGCGCGGCCGCCGCCTGCAGCGCCCTCGCCGGCACAGAACCGGCGTAAAGGCTCTGTCCGCCCATCCGGCCCTTCTCGATCAGCACGACCGACGCGCCCATGGCGGCGGCAGCGGCGGCGGCCGCAAGTCCGCCTGCACCGCCTCCGATCACGCAGATTTCAGGATTAAGCTCGCTGTTCTCTTCCACGATTTCCCGGCCGAATTCATCTGTTGAAAATGGAAGTCGTACTCAAATCTTCGGACCAAACGGCATTTTCCAAACTCTCGGTCGCGTCACGCACATTTTATACGACTCGGCGCATCGGGGAACGGTGATTGTCAGCCGCACTTGGCCTCGTCCGAGCGGCGAAGCTTGGCGTTTACAACGTCTTGCGGAGGCAGGCGGGGCGCAACTCATCACATTGACGGGGCAGAAGGGCTCCCGTATAAGCCGCGCCAAACGCGCGCTTGCGCGCCTAATTCGCGCGCCGTGGTGGCGCGGCCGGACCCGGTCCGAGCGCTTCGGCGGAGAAATTTCGTGAAAAGAACCTATCAACCGAGCAAGTTGGTGCGCAAGCGCCGCCACGGTTTTCGTGCCCGTATGGCGACCAACGGTGGTCGCAAGGTTGTCGCCGCAAGGCGGGCCCGCGGTCGCAAGCGGCTCAGTGCGTAACGGGCGCGACTTTCCCGTTCAAGCGTTGTTCAGCATGGATCGGTTGAAGCGCCGAGCGGACTTTCGCGCTGCCGCCGCCGGAATACGGGCGACCGGCAACGCTTTTGTATTGCAGGCGCGGCGGCGCGCTGACGAAATTGGCATTCGCGTCGGCTTCACAGTGTCGCGGCAGGTTGGCAATGCCGTGGAGCGCAACCGCGTGCGGCGGCGCTTACGCGAATTGGTGCGGCTGGCAGGCGTGGAAAGCATGCGCTGTGGCCACGATTATGTCCTGGTCGGGCGCAGAGCGGCACTGCAAGAGCCGTTCCGAGAGATGATTGGCCAATTCGGCAAGGCACTCGGGCGGGTGCATGCCCGCGAAACCGAGGGAACTGGTGGCACGCGTCAACGGTCCCCACATGAAGCCGGTTCTACGGCCTCCGGTTCAACGGCCGATGCGCCGCGATCACGGAAACGAATACGCCGCACCCAGCCACCCGAGCATTGAATGAACGAGCACAAGAACACCATCCTGGCCATCGTGCTGTCGCTGATCGTGGTGGTCGGTTGGGAATATTTCTTCGCCAAGCCGGAGTTGCAGCAACAACAGGCGCAGCAACAGACGCAAACCAAGCCGGGCGCCGGACCAAGCGAATCGCCGCCCGCGACGCCTGGAGCTGGTCCGGCGACGCCGGTCGCACCATCGGCGCAACCGCCCACCAAAACGCGCGAGGCGGTGATCGCCGCTTCACCGCACATCGACATCGATACGCCCCGGCTGCACGGCAGCGTCGACCTCAAAGGCGCTCGGATCGATAACTTGGCGCTCGAACAATACCGCGAGACAATCAACCCCAAGTCGCCGCCGATCGTCTTGCTGTCGCCTTCGGGCGCCCCGCAGGCATTCTACGCCGAATTTGGTTGGGTCGCCGCCTCGGGAACGAGCGAGCCGATGCCCGGGCCGGACACAGAATGGAAGCAGGACGGTAGCGGTTCACTCGGCATCGATCATCCGGTCACGCTCAGTTACGATAACGGCAAGGGACTGCTCTTTACCCGCACTATTTCGGTCGACGATCATTACCTGTTCAGCATCAAGGACCAGGTGCAGAACAAGAGCGCCGCAGCAGTCACCCTCTATCCTTACGGCCTGATATCGCGTCACGGGACGCCGGAGGTGCTCGGCTATTACATCCTGCATGAAGGCCTGATCGGCGTGATGGGCGATCAGGGCTTGCAGGAAGAAACCTATAAGAAGATTACCGACAAGAAAGACGAGAGCTGGAGCGTCACCAACGCGTGGCTCGGCTTTACCGACAAATATTGGGCTACCGTGCTGCTGCCCGACACGGATGCCAAGGTAAAGGCGCGCTTTTCTGCCGCCGAAGTGGGTGGCGAGCAAACCTACCAAACCGATTATCTGGCGGGGGCGCAGACAATCGCCCCCGGCAACAGCGGCAGCGCCAATGCCAGGCTGTTCGCCGGCGCCAAGGAGATCTCCGTCGTCGGCATCGACTTTCCGTTCGGCCCCGGCGGCTATAACCAGGCGCTCCATCTCAATCATTTCGATCTGCTGATCGACTGGGGCTGGTTTTACTTCATCACCAAGCCGATGTTTCTTGCCATCGACTTTTTCTTTCATCTCGTCGGCAATTTCGGCATCGCCATTCTCATCGTCACCGTGCTGGTGAAGGCGCTGTTCTTCCCGCTCGCCAACAAGTCCTATGCATCAATGGCGAAGATGAAGGCGGTGCAGCCCGAAGTGGCCATGATCAAGCAGCGCTACGCCGACGACAAGATGAAACAGCAACAGGCGATGATGGAGCTGTATAAGAAGGAACAGATCAATCCGGTGGCCGGCTGCCTGCCGATCGCCATTCAGGTTCCGGTATTCTTCTCGCTCTACAAGGTGCTGTTCATCACCATCGAGATGCGGCACGCGCCGTTTTATGGCTGGATCCACGATCTGTCGGCCGCAGACCCTACCAATATCTTCAACCTCGGCGGCCTGATCCCGTTCGACCCCATGTTGCTCCCGGTGGTTGGCAGCTTCCTGCATCTTGGCTTTTGGCCGGCCATCATGGGCGTGACCATGTGGGTGCAGATGCGGCTCAACCCGGCGTCACCCGATCCCACCCAGCAGATGGTGATGAAGTGGATGCCGGTCATCTTCACCTTCATGCTGGCGCATTTCCCGGCCGGGCTTGTCATCTACTGGTCGTGGAACAATACGCTCTCGGTCATCCAGCAGAGCGTGATCATGCACCGCAACGGCGCGAAGATCGAACTCTGGGACAACATTAAGAACACGTTGTTCAAGCCCAAGCCGAAGCAGCCGGCGGAATAATACGTTAACCATCGCACGCATTTGCGCATCGCGGCCGTCGCAATTTGTCGGCAGCGGCGAGACAATCTCATGGACCGGCATTTCCCGTGGGGAATTAGGCCGCCATGTTGCTCCGATCGATTACAACCGTCGTTGTCGTCACCATCGCTTGCGTTCTATTTCCGCGCAGCGACGCGGATGCGCGTGGTGGCGGTCGAATTTCATGGCGGCGGCATGGTCGCCGGGTTTCATATGAGTGGCAGCCATTTCGGATTTCAGGGCGGGCCTCCGCATATGCATGGCGACATGCGCCGCGAATCGCGCAAAGCCCGCATCGCGTCATGGAGATCGGCACCCTTGGGGCAGGCGCGCCATGGAAGCAACCATTTCGCCAGCACGGGCATCGGCCAATGGCATAGTTGGTCGGGCTTTGGCAGCGACACCCGCAGCTCATCAATTGCAGACGGGCAATGGCACGCCGGCGGCGAGTTCCACTGACAAGCTGAAAATCAGCCGCGTTTGCACTACGCCGCGCGGACGCGGCCGAAGAACGTCGCCACCTTGGCCTCCAGATCGTTGGCGCGGGCTGACAGCTGGGCGGTCCAGTTGGTGATTTCTCCCACCGCCGCCGCTCCAAGTTCCACGGCCTGTTCGACCGACCCGATTTCGGATGAGGCCTGCGCGGTATGGCCGGCCGCGCCATGGACGCTTTCCACGATATTGCGGGTCGTGACGGTCTGCTCCTCCACCGCGGAGGCGATGCTGGTCGACACCCCGGTGAGTTCGCCGATAGCGCGCGCGATCGAAGCGATCTCGCCGACCGAGCGCTTGGTGGCGTCCTGGATCGCGGCGATCTGCTGGGCAATATCTTCGGTGGCGCGCGAGGTCTGATTGGCAAGCGTCTTGACCTCGGCCGCGACGACCGCAAAGCCGCGGCCCGCTTCGCCGGCGCGCGCGGATTCGATGGTGGCGTTCAACGCCAAAAGATTGGTCTGCGCCGCAATCGCCGAAATGGCTTCGACTACCGACCCGATGCGCTCCGCCGCCGAATCGAGCGAGCGGATGGCGCCTTGACTGCGCTCGGCGTCGCCGACCGCGGACTGCGCCATGGCAAGCCCCCGTGTCGCTTGCCGGCCGATTTCCTCGATCGAACCGGATAGTTCTTCGGTGGCCGTCACTGTGGCGTCCATGCGCTGCGCGGTTTCCGTGGAGGCCGATGAGGCCGCCGCCATGCGGTTTCGCGTGTCTTCTGCGGCTTGGTTCAATGTCGCCGATGTCGTCGTCAGCGAAAGCGATGCTTCCTTGATCGCCGCCACCACATCGCCGATGGCGCTGGCAAAATCCGCAATCGCGTCGTCGATGACTTTGCGGCGCGCCAACGCCGCCTGCTCGGCGCTTTGCCGATGCAGCGTCATGGCGTTCGCCACGTCGAAGCTGATCACTCGCGCGATGATCGAGCCGTAATCGGCGACCTTGGCGGAGGAAAACCGGTACTTGCGCGCAAGCCTCGCGAGTGCAGCCTTGAGCACGTAACTTCCGGCGGTGCTGCGCAAGCGTGCATCAAAGCCAAGCTTGGCTTCCTGGGCCACGGTCTCGCGGCACGTTTGGCTGTATTGCGCGCCGAGATTGCCGCCCAGCAGAGCCGTAAAATGCGCGGCCTCGAGTTTTTGCAGGAGCGGCTCTATTGGCGGCGACGATGTCCCGAATCTTTGGCAGCGCCATCGTGGCGACGAGGATTTCCTCGATGGCGCCGTCAAGACTCGGCTGCAATGACCGGCCAGGTTTCCGCGACGACGCGCCGCGCGCGTTCGTCGAGGCCATACATCACGAGCCGGGCATCGAATGCTTGTACGGATTCGGTCGTCGCCATACCGGTATCTGGATGTGTGAGATCGCTTAGGCCGCGCATGGTGCGTCACAATCGTTGCACTTGCGTTAATGGTCTGGTTACCAATCCGGCTTTCCGCCGGTCCGGCGGCATTCGAGCCCGACCTCTACCCTTGGGACGGAGATACCGCTTCGACGCCTCACTCGCCATCCCGCTGCGGCCACCTGGCCCCTCACCGAGAGGTGAAGGACGCTCCAGCAAACGTATTGGGCCGGCTGCGTTAGTGAGAGCATCCGAGGACCTGAAAAAAATGGACAAGGTCGAGGCGGCATTGCAAACGAGCCTTGCACAGGCCACTGAACCGGCGTTACGCGCGCAGCTTACGGCCACAATCGAACGGCTGCGCAGAAGCCGCGATCATGACGGCCGACGGTCACTATCCCGAGGCGACACTGCTCAAAACGCCACGCCGGCAGAGTTCTCGCCGCCGCAGATGACGAAGCGTCCGCCCAGGCGGAAAAAAAATGAGTAGCGCCATGATCTGTATCGCCGACCGCTTGCTCACTTTAAATCAACGGCCTTCGCCTGGGCCTTACCGTTCCACCAATTCGAAGGCGCCGTCTGATTGCGCTCCGTTTTGACGACATGTTCGTATCAAAAATGGCGCGCCCGAAGGGATTCGAACCCCTGACCTCTGCCTTCGGAGGGCAGCGCTCTATCCAGCTGAGCTACGGGCGCCGGTGATGGCTCGCGCCGCCTAGATAGCGAAATGTTGCCACGCCGGCAACGGCCTCGTCCGGCGTCGTTTCGCTGCGGGGCACCCGCTAGAGCTCGGAACGGACTTCGGATTCGCCAGGATCCCCGGCGTCGCCAGATAACTGAAAGTATCGCCGGCCAAGACCGTGCCGGGGTCTCGGAACACGCCCGGTATCGCTTGCAATGTCATACCCGTCTGATGGGCTCAGCGGACCTGGCAGGTCGGGTCATGAGCGGGGATCGGCGTTTCGCTTGCCGCCCGCGTGCGCCGCTTCTAAAATTCCGCCAACAGCCGAGGAATGACGCCATGACACAGCTCGCAGAAAAAGCGGAAAAATTGCAGCCCAAGAGCGCGTCCATCAAGGACGCGGCGTTCCAATGGGACGATCCGCTCGATCTCGAAGGCGAACTGACCGAAGAGGAGCGCATGGTGCGCGACACCGCGCGCGATTTCGCGCAGGAGAAGCTATTTCCGCGCGTGATCGAAGCGAACCGCGAGGAGCAGTACGATCCGGCCATTCAGCGCGAGATGGGCGCGCTCGGGCTTCTCGGCTCGACCATCCCGCAGGAATACGGCGGCGCCGGGCTGAATTACGTCTGCTACGGCCTGATTGCGCGCGAATTGGAGCGGGTTGATTCCGGCTTCCGTTCCGCGATGTCGGTACAGTCCTCGCTCGCCATGCAGGCGATCTACGCCTACGGCAACGAAGCGCAGCGCCGCAAATATCTGCCCAAGATGGCGACGGCGGAGCTACTCGGCTGTTTCGGACTGACCGAACCCGATCACGGCTCCGATCCCGGCTCGATGACGACGCGCGCCGAGAAAGTGCCAAACGGTTTTCGCCTCACCGGCAACAAGACCTGGATCACCAATGCGCCGGTCGCCCATCTGGCGGTCGTCTGGGCCAAACTCGACGGCAAAATTCGCGGCTTCATCGTCGAGCGTGACACCAAGGGATTTTCGACGCCGAAGATCCAGGGCAAGCTCAGCCTGCGCGCTTCGATCACCGGCGAGATCGTGCTCGACGGCGCCGTGATCCCGGAAGAAAATCTGCTGCCGAACGTCTCCGGCTTGGCCGGCCCATTCGGCTGTCTCAACGTGGCGCGCGCCGGCATCGCCTGGGGCGCCATGGGAGCAGCGGAATTCTGCTGGCATCGTGCCCGCGAGTATGCGCTCAGCCGCAAGCAGTTCGGCCGGCCGCTTGCCGCTAATCAGCTGGTTCAGAAAAAGCTCGCCGACATGCAAACCGAGATCGCACTCGGCCTGCACGCAGCGCTCCGGCTGTCGCGGCTGATCGATCAAGGCAAAGCGTCGCCGCCGGCGATCTCGCTGCTCAAGCGCAATAATTGCGGTAAGGCCCTGGACATCGCGCGCGTCGCCCGTGACATGCACGGCGGCAACGGCATCACGGAAGAATTCCACGTCATGCGCGTGCTTTGCAATCTGGAGACGGTGAATACCTACGAGGGCACCCACGACATCCACGCGCTTGTGCTCGGCCGCGCGCAGACCGGCATCCAGGCATTTTTCTAGATTTTCCGATCAGCGACGGCGCGACTTCTGCGGCAGACGACTTCGCCTACTCCTGTTTGATGCCCGCCGCCTTGATGACCGGCCACCATTTGTCGGTCTCGGCGGTGTAGTAATAGCCGAGTGCGGATGGCGTCTGCCGGTCGCGTGCCACCACCTCCTGCGCCAGATCCGTGAGCCGCTTGCGCACGGTAGGATCGGCAAGCGCTGCGACCGCGGCGGCATTGAGCTTGGCGATAGCGTTCGCCGGCGTGCCATGCGGCGCCCAGATCGATTGCCACGGCGTCAGGTAGAGCCCTGACAAACCTGCCTCGTCGACGGTTGGAATATCAGGCGCGAGCGTCAGACGGCGCTTTGCGGTGACCGCATACGCCCTGATCGTGCCGGCCTGTATCTGCGGCAGCACGTCAGACGGCTGATCGAACATGAGGTTGATCCGCCCAGCGACGAGATCCTCCATGGCAAGCCGCAGGCCGCGATAAGGTACGGTCTGAAACTTTGTTCCGGTCCTCATCTGGAACAGAAAGCCGATCACCTGATCGGTGCCACCGGCCACGCCTTGAAAGGCGGCATTCGGGTTGGCCTTGAGCCAAGCGATTAAGTCGCGCAGATTGTCGGCCGGAATCTTTTTGCTGGCGACGAGCACGAGCGGCGTTTCGGTGAGCAGCGCCACCGGCGCGAAATCCTTATAGACGTTGTAGGGCGGATGATAGACGACCGGGCTCACCACGTGGGTCGACCAGGTCGCCATGCCGATCGTGTAGCCGTCCGGTGCCGCCCGGGCGAGACGCGCCGCCGCAATGGTCCCGGCCGCACCGGTGATGTTTTCTACGACGACCGATTGCCCCAGCGTCTGCCCCATAGCCTGGGCCAAGACGCGCGCGACCGCGTCCGAGGGACCACCAGCTGCAAATGGCTCAATAAAAGTAATCGGCCTTGAGGGGTATGTTTGCGCCGCCGCACTTGCGGCAATGCCCCCAAGGACAACCGCAAGCATTGCCACAAGCGCTTTCCGCATTAAACCAATCCCCCCGTTTTGGCGGCCTCGGCATAGCGCACCCGGTTATCTCGGGAAAGCTCGATCGGATCACAACACCGGCATGACAGACAGTCTTGGCCGCCAATGCGGCCGGATCCAAAAAGCGAGCGTCCCGTCGACACGTTATCGTCGCCCGCACGACTGCCGGAGACACGCTTCGCTCCGATTTTCACCCGACACTACAGCCCGTTGAGCGAGGAGACTGCGACACTCGCGGCCCCGTCGGCGGCGGCGATCACGCGCAGGGTCTTGTCGTCGTAGGCAAGCCCCGTAAGACGAATATCCTGGATGGCGACATTGGCGCTCATGCCGGGGCTCTGCTTGGTGAAATTGCCAATGGCGGCAGCAATCCGCTTTTGCGCATCGGCAGCGAACGGCTTCAAGTCGATGATGGCCTTTTCGGCGAGCGCCTTTTGCAAGAGCGGCGTGGCCGCCTGCGCCGCCGCTCCGAGCAATCCGAATGCGGCATTGGATTGCACGTCGAGCGTCACATTAGTGAGACGCAGAATTTGATTTTGCTGATCCAGGACGGGCTGACCCCAAACATTGACGGTGGCGTTGGCGCCAAGGAAACTGAAAAAGCCGCGTTTCTTGACGTTGACCAGAAGAGAGATCAGGAGGCGGTCGCCCGAAGCCGCGACCGAAGCCTGATTGACCTTGACGGCAAATACGCCGCCGCCGTCTTCCGGATAGGTCTTGCCGCCGATCTGCGCCTCCAATAGCCGGCTCACTTCGGTGAACGGTATATCGATCGGAACCGCGATAGCGACCGCGCCCTCGTTGCTCTGCGGTACGAGTTCAAGCTGTTGCGGGAAGGGGCAGTCGGGCTTCGTTTGGGTCGGCACGATGCGGGTCTGCGCCTGTACGCCGACCAGGAGCGTGACGGCTTGCCCGTCGATTTTCGGCTGCGCCGCGATGGCGCGTACCGGCTGGATTTCGAGAAAGAGAGCGGGCACGCCCTGACCTGCCGCGCCGAGCGGAACAGCCTGGCACAGCTTCGCCCATTCGCTGCGCGCCGCGTTTTCGATGAACGGATTGCCGCGCAAGTATGTTTCGAGCGCGCTCGTTTGGTCGTGCACCAGCTTGTCGAGCAGTGGTTTGGCCGCATTGCCGACGTTGAGCTTGATGCCGCCGATCGGGAGCGTGACGTCGGCGAGGTTGACTTGAGCGGCCAGGTTGGGCGCCAAGCGCCAATTCGACGAAATCGTCGGCCGTGCCGTCGTGGTCACGGTGCCCTGAATGTTGGTGTGCTGATCGAACGCCTTGCCGGCGAGACTCTCGACCTGCTGTCCGATATTGCCGCCGAGCAGACTGCCAAGCGCCCCGCCGACCGCACTGAGCCCGCTACCCGCGGCACCGCTGATCGTGCCGAGCGCCTCGAACGAGCCGGTCAACGGCGTCGTGACGACCAGGACTCCCGGCTGCCCGGTGACGCTGAGCGGTCCGCGCGAAACTGCAAGCTTCAGCTGTGTGTTCGCCAGCAATTTTCCGAGCGGATTTTGCGGCGTACCCGAGTAATCGCGCGGCGCCCGCGCATCAAGCGATTCACGGATCGCCGCCAGCGTGATTGCGGTTGGCGCCAGCACTGTCGACGTGCCGGTCAAAGGCGTCAGAGGTGGCGGCGGTGTCAACGTCACTGGGGTCTGGGCGACCTGCGTCGGGCGCAGCGCGGCAATGACGATGACCACGGCGCCAAGACAGACGACAACCGAAACGCCGCTGAAAATGATCGTGCGAAGGCGCATATGCGATCCGTATCCTTCCCTGCCAATCGTACCACGTTGGCAAAACTAAAAGCCGCCAAGGCCGCTGCCGCGGGCTGGCGGAGTGTCGCAACCATACCTAGATCACGACCGCGCCGAGGCACCGCTGAAACCGTGCCCGTAATGGAGCGCGTCATGTCACCGATGTCGCTGCTGCTCAATGTGCTTTGGATCGTGTTCGGCGGTCTGTACATGGCTGTCGGCTGGCTTTTCGCCACCGTAATCATGGCGGTCACCATTATCGGCCTGCCGTGGGCGCGGGCGGCTTTCAACATCGCCTCCTACGCGCTGCTGCCGTTCGGCCGCAAAGCGGTTTCGCGCGCCGAATATCTCGGTACCGACGATCTCGGCACCGGCCCCTTCGGACTGATCGGCAATATCATATGGCTGGTGCTGGCCGGATGGTGGCTGGCGCTGTTGCACCTTATCACCGCTTTTTGCCTCGCTATCACGATCATCGGCATTCCGTTCGCCTGGGCGCACCTGAAACTCGCAGGCATCGCGCTGTGGCCGATCGGCAAGATGATCGTCGAAGCCGACGACCTGGGCATGCGCCGGCAAGGCGCTCAGCCGCGCCGCGCCGGTTCTTTCTAACGAGAAGTTCATTCCGGCGCGGCGGGCTACGCGCCGGATTCATCTTTTTCGACGACACGAAGTCTACGAACCGTCAATTCCCCCACATCGAGCGCGTCAATCCGCGCTTTCTTGATTGTCACGCGTCCGACTGCCAAGCGGGCGATGGCCAGCGCCCCAATCGCGAGCGCTCCAACCGCCACAGCGCCTGTCGCCAGCGCCATCACACTGATCGGGGCATTCACTCTGGACGGAATACTGATCTTTCGCGCCATCGCCCGCTCCATAAACCTGATTGGGATTTGTACCTACCCTGTCCTTCAAGACTCGCTAATCATCGCGGGGTTAGCAAGGCGGCTTCACCATCACATTCGTTACCTTGCAGGGTGGTGGAATCGTTCGAAACAGCCACGTGAAGCGTTCGTATGGATGAGACAGCGCCGGCTCCGCGCAAGGAAGTTAATTGCCCGGTTTGGATCGATCGGCGCGACGGTTCGCCGCTGATGAATTGTACAGCGGTGAACCTGTCGCGGACCGGCGTGAAAATCGCTATCGCTCCCAACATAGCGCTGCCCGACCAGTTCGTAGTCCGCTTTACGCCAGCGGGCGATCTGGCGATGGTGTGCAAAGTGGTCTGGTCACGCGATGGCGCTGTGGGATTGCGCTTCATTGGGCGCGTCGGCGATAACGCCGCGGCTGTCGGCTGAGATTTCACCCAATCCGTTTGCGGATGCTATGCTGTCCGGCGTCGCACGACGGAGCCATTCATGTGCCGCAACATCCGCACGCTGTTTAATTTCGAGCCGCCCGCCACGGAGCCCGAAATCCGCGCCTCCGCCTTGCAGTTCGTGCGCAAGCTCAGCGGTTTCGCTCAGCCGTCGCACGCCAATGAGGCGGCATTCAACCGGGCCATCGACGAGGTCGCGGATGCGGCCGAGCGGCTGCTCAACGCGCTGCAGACCGCAAGTCCGGCGAAAAACCGTGAAATCGAGGCCGAGAAGGCACGCGCGCGGGCCCGCGAGCGGTTCGCATAGCTAGCTTCGGCGTCAAGACGACGCCCGGCCGATTACGCTGCTCACCCAATCCGCCAACACATCGAGCAGCTCGGCGAAAACCTCGGCATCCTTTCGCCCGCTGCGCGCCGGCACATGAAACGAATGGTCGGCGTCGGCAAACAGCTTGAGTGTCGCGCGCCGGCCCAGCTTCTTGCAAACCGGCTGCAATTCATCGAGCGTCGCCAACGCATCTCTCGCGCCCTGAAGAAACAGCATCGGAATCTTCACGTCGAACAAATGCTCACCGCGCTCGGCCGAAGGCCGCCCCGCCGGATGCAGTGGAAAGCCGAGGAACGCCAGGCCGTGTACACCCGGCAACGGCGACAGGGCCTGTGCTTGCGAAGTCATGCGGCCGCCAAACGATTTGCCGCCGGCGATGAGTGGCAGCTCGGACATCGAGTCTTGCGCTGCCGCAACCGCGGCGCGGACTGTCGCGTGCGCAAGTTTCGGCGGATCGGGCCGCCTTGAGCCGCGCTCCATATAGGGAAACTGGTAGCGTAAGGTGGCGATGCCACGCGCGGCGAGCCCCGCGGCGGCCGCGGTCATGAATGGATGCGTCATGCCCGCGCCGGCACCATGCGCCAGGATGTAACACGCGCGCGCGGCTTGCGGCGCTTGCAGCAATCCTGACACTTCGACGCCATCGCCGACTGGAATTCTCAAAGGTTTGGCAGTTGCTGTGGCCATATTCGGCTCCGGCACCGACACCTATCGTTTTGCCGGCTTGACGCGCAATGCGTCTTACGAATCTGCGCGAGTACGCGCTGGTGCAAATGGGCAGCCGTTGCCTTCGGCGTAAGTTCGATACGCCCCGTGGCAGCCTCGCTGAGCATCAGATTATACGGCGTGCCCTTCGTGTCCCCGCCGCTGCGGAAATCGGTGCGGTAGCAGATGATCGGTTTCTTTTTGGCGTAGGCAAAACCAACTTCCCAGGCTGTACCGCTATCGGGATCGGGGCCGTCCATACACGCCACAATGGCGTCCGCCCATTCAATGCCTTTGACGCAGCTCTCGAATATGGCCTTGGCGCCGCCGCGGGTAGCCCGCTCCTGGGGTAGCCAGACCTCAAAACCCTGCGCCTCCAGGAAACGCGCCAAACCGGCGTTGAAGTCGCGCTCCGCCACGGTGAACAACGGCCCGGACAGAAACAGCCTGGTCATGTCGCCTCCGCTCGAATCTCTCCACGTCCCTCATACCCGGACTTGCGCCACCCTTCCATGCGGAGGTTGGAGTGAGCGGGGCATTCCACTAAACTTGGTGCGTAGGCTCATTCGCCGAGGAGAATTCGCGATGATCAAAATCTGGGGGCGCAACACCTCATCAAATGTGCAGAAGGCGATGTGGGCGGTCGGCGAGATCGGGTTGCCGCACGAGCGTATCGATATCGGCGGGCCTTTCGGCAAAAACCGCGAGCCGGCTTACCTCGCCATGAATCCGAACGGGCTGGTACCGACGCTCGAGGAGGAGGATGGCTTTCTGCTGTGGGAATCCAATTCGATCGTGCGCTATCTCGCCGCCAAGCACCGCGCCGGCACGCTCGAACCCGTCGACCCGAAGGCGCGCGCCCGCGCCAGCCAATGGATGGACTGGCAATTGTCGGTCTGTGCACCGGCCATCACGCCGGTATTCTGGGGTCTCATTCGCACGCCGCCGGAAAAACGCGACCACGCCGCGATCGAAGCCGGCAAGAAGAACACGACGGCCGCGATGACAATGGTGGACGAGCAGCTCAGCAAGACAGCGTATCTCGCGGGCGATGCGTTTTCCTACGGGGATATCCCGGTCGGCGTCATGGCGTACCGCTACCGGCAACTCGTGCCCGATCGTCCGCCATTGAAAAATTTCGAGCGCTGGTATGCGGCGATTTCGACACGCCAAGCCTTCAAGGATCACGTCGGCGCGGTACCGCTGACGTGATTTCCTTCGCGGAGACAATTCTCTCTGGTACCGTCAATACCTCTGCGCCGGCAAGCAATGCACCGAAGCGCGGAGCAGATGGAGTTCGGCGTTTTTCCCGTCTTTGGCAATCTCAGCGTCTAGCAACGAGAGCTCGCCTTGACGTTGCCTTGATGAAGAAGATCCCGCACCCGGCTTTGCAACGTTTCGATCTGTTCCTGGTTCTGGGACGTCCTGTTCTGCTGGTTGGATGTCCTTGGAGACTGGCCGTCGGCCGCCTGCGCAAGGATCAAGCCATGCGCCTGGGCGATGTCGATCGCCAGCACAGTTGCGTCAATGACCCATACCGTTGCCGCCAGCGCACCGATCCAGCAACCGCTCTTTAGGCGCGAAAATCCACGCATCGGCTCGCCTATTTGTCGATGAACGGACTCGCGGGAGATCATGCTGCTTGATCCACTCGACCCACGACACGTCGGTAGGGCCGATTTCGTATTCAACGACACGCCAATCCGTTCCCTGTAGCTGCAGCAATGCCAGCACGAGGTCGCTCATCATGTCTTGTTCCCACGCCTTTCGGAATTTGGTAGCGCGCCAGTCGATCGCTTCTCCACCCGGCCGTTGCGGCTTTGCGCTGACGTAAGCCCAGCCGTTCAATACGCGAATCGTGCTGACGACGAACTCGATGTCACCACCGATTTCCTTGCCGACAACCGGGCGCAATGCGTCAAGAATGGCCGCGCGGAGTGGCGTTCCCGGTTGGGGGATCGTAACTTGTGCGAAAGCGGGAGTTGAAAGAGCAGCAAGAACGATACACGCGCCGAGCACCCCCCGCCGGCTGATTGAGGTAACCGGGCGTTGGCCGCAACCAAGCGGCCGATCTTCAAGAAGAGCGCTCATCGTCTGATCCCCGTCGAAGGTACCTCCAAATAGGCTAATCGCTGCGTGCCGCCGAACATTGATCTCGATCAAGGAGCGCCTAACGGTAGGTCACTTACGGCCGTTAACGAGCGTACCCGCAGCCGGAGATCCGCAATGGCTGATTTTTTCCGTCTTCGGCATTCTCGGAATTGCACGCGGCTTCGCCGCAGCACAAATCCTCCACCGCTTCCGGCGCGCCACTGCAATTAGGGCAGCCGCCACGCCACCAGTGTTGCCACAAAGTCATCCACACTTTTGCTCAGTTTGCGGAACGCCAGTACCGACGACGGGCGCCAGCTTCTGCGGCCACTGTGGGAATAAGCTCGGCTAACTATCTTCCTGCTCGAGACCCAATTATTCCGCGGCCGCCCGCGCGCCGCCGGCATGCACCGAGGCGATGTAATCCATCGCCGCCTGCACGCCGCCCTTCTTGTGCGGAATGCGCGCCAGCGACAACGCCATCTCCGTCATCGCCAGGACGCCCATCATCCAGCCATCGTTGATGTCGCCGAGATGGCCGATGCGGAAATATTTCTTGGCGTAAGGTCCGAAGCTTGCACCGTAGGAGATGTTGAACGTCTCGAGCGCCAGACCACGGAATGCATCGGCGTCGTGCCCCTCCGGCAACAACACCGCTGTGATGGTCGGCGAATAGTATTTTGAATCGCGGCACAGGGTCTCAAGACCCCAAGCGCGCACCGCGCGGCGGGTCGCTTCGGCGAGCCGCGCATGGCGAGCGAAGACGTTATCGAGGCCTTCCTCGTGCAACATGTCGATCGACACGGCGAGTCCTTGCAGCATCTGGGTCGCCGGCGTGTACGGGAAGAAACCAACCTTGTTCATGGTCAGCATATCGTCCCACGACCAGAACGACTTCGTCAGCTTCGAACTCTTTGCCGCGTGCAGCGCCTTGTCGCTGACCGCATTGAACGACATGCCAGGCGGCAGCATCAGGCCCTTCTGCGCGCCGCCGACGGTGACGTCGACGCCCCATTCGTCGTGGCGATAATCGGTCGAAGCGAGCGAGGAAATCGTATCGACCATCAGCAGCGCCGGATGACCGGCGGCGTTGATCGCCTTGCGGATCTGATCGATCGGCGACAGGCAGCCGGTCGCGGTCTCGTTATGCAGCACGCACACCGCCTTGATCTCGTGACCCTTGTCGCTGCGCAGATGCTCTTCGATCTTCGCCGGATCGGCGCCGGTGCGCCAATCGCCGGGAATGAATTCCGGCTTGAGCCCGAGCTTCTGCGCCATGGTCTTCCACTGCGCGGCGAACTGACCAGTCTCCACCATGAGCACGCGGTCGCCAGGCGACAGCGTGTTGACGAGCGCGGCTTCCCACGCGCCGGTGCCGGTCGCGGTGTAGATGATGACCGGGTTATTGGTCTTGAAAATGGTCTTGACGCCGTCGAGGCAGCGCTTGCCAAGCTTGGCAAATTCCGGACCGCGGTGATCGATGAGCGGCGTATCCATCGCGCGCAGCACGCGGTCGGGCAGCGGCGTTGGTCCCGGGATCTGCAGGAAGTGGCGCCCGGCGGCGCGCGAGGTGTTCTGCGGCATTTCGGCACTCCTTCGGACAAATCCATCGGTCCCGGCGGCGTCTATCCGAAAGGCGCTCGCGAGCTTGTGGCGTTGAATAGCGAATGCGACATGGCGGTCAAGTCAATTTGACGGATCAATCCATTCGACACGGCAATCGAGAGGTGGGAGACAGCCCGCAAGCGCCATCCCGAAAGCGCAGTGCCGTGGTCAGTGCTCCCTTAGCCGCGCGCTAATTTCGACGGGCAAGCGCCAAGCTGCCACGCAGCTGTGCCTCCAGGTCTAGGGTCGTGCAGACCAGAATGAGAAGCAATTGACCACCGAAATAGACCGGCACCTTGGCGTACCACGCGATGATATCGGGCAGCAGGCATATGAATGTCAGGTACGCAGCGCCCATGAGGCCGATGCGCGACAACACGTAGTCAAAATGGGTCGCCGTCGATATTCCGGACTCGACCCCGGTGACAATGCCGCCCTGCTCGCCCAAACGCACCGCGAGGCGTTCCGGGTCAAGCAGATATGCGGTGTAGAAGAGCGTGCATACGAAGACGAGGCTCCCGTACAGCACAAGGTGGACTGGTCGTCCGAGCATCAGCTGAAGTGTGGCCGGCGTAATCACATTAGGAGCGAGTTTCCCGGCCAAATAAACTAACAAGATTAGAATCGATAACAGCCATGTGGCGAGCAGCGCCGGAATGATTCCAGCGGGATTGATTTTGACTGGCAAGTCGGAGGTCAGGTTTTCGAATACGCGACCGCCCGCCTCACGACGCGGAAAATGAATCTCGAAACACCGCCGCGCCCGCTCGACCAACACGACCAGGCAGGTGATCCCCACTACCACAATCGACAATCCAAGAATCACGTTTTGTGAGACGAGGTTACGGATCACAAGTTCCCGGATTGCGAGAATTGGCTCAAGCAATGCCGAGACCGAGCTGGTGAGAAGAATAAGCGCGATACCGTTGCCGATGCCGCGCAGAGTGATCTGCTCACTGAGCCAAGCCACGAGCAAGGCGCCGCCGGTCAGGGTAACGACGGTCGAAAGAGCAAACATCGATTTCGGCATTACGACGATGGCGCCGTTCCGTACGCCTTCGATCCCGAGCGCGACACCGTAAGCCTGGAAAGCCGCCAGCAATGCGGTAAGACCCAGCGTTATTTTTCGGATGGTGACCCGGCCTTGAGCGCCTCGCTGGTTGAACGCTCTCAAACGGCGGCTCGCGATCGTCGCCAACTGCAAGAGGATGGCCGCAGTGACGTAGGGTGTGAGGTTGAGAGCGAAAATCGCCAAGCGATGGGCACCGCCCGAAAACGCCAGCAGCGCGCTCAAGCCGCTGGAATGGCTGCGGCTCCAGAGCTCGGCATCGATGCCGGGCAGCGGTAAGTTGCTGCCCAGGCGATAAATCAGCAACGCGCCTACCGTGAAGGCGGCACGCTGCGCTAGCTCCGACATCTTTAGCCCCCAGCCAAGTGTCCGTGGAACGGAATATATCATTAGTCGCGCCGGTCGCCGGCCCAGTTCGATTGTTGTCCGCACTCAACGATCCCGGATAGACCAGCGCCAAACGCGTTGCTATCCAATGGTCGGTCCGTGCCGAATATGGACACTAAGGACAACAAATGACCGTTGCGCTGTTGCCCGGCCTCGAACGGCGGCTCAGAGCCGAACGCGCCGGCGACGTGCGCTTCGACGCCTTCACGCGTGGGCGGTATGCCACTGACGCCTCGCACTATCAGATCATACCGCTCGGCGTGGTGACCCCGCACACGATGGAAGAAGCCGAACGCGCCATCACGATTTGTCGCGCCGAGGGCGTGCCGGTGACGCCACGCGGGGGTGGAACCTCGCAGGCCGGGCAGACGGTGAACCGCTCGGTGGTGCTCGACTGCTCGCAGCATCTCAACCGCGTCCTTGATGTCGATATGGTGGCACGACGCTGCACGGTCGAACCGGGCGTCGTGCTCGACGAGCTCAACCGGGCGCTCAAGCCCACCGGGCTGTGGTTCCCGGTCGATATTTCCACCGCATCGCGCGCCACCATCGGCGGCATGGTGGGCAACAACTCCTGCGGCGCGCGCTCGCTACGGTACGGCAACACACGCGAGAATGTCGTCGCCATCGATGCACTGCTCGCCGACGGCGGCCACGCGCATTTCGGCCGTCTCGGCGACAGCGCGACAAATGTACCGCAAGCTCTTCAGCGTGATCTTTTCGCAATAGCGGCGCGAGAGGCGGCTGAAATCGAGCGGCGCTTTCCGAAAGTGCAGCGCCGCGTCGGCGGCTACAACCTCGATGCGCTCGTGCCAGGCCGAAACGACATCAATCTGGCGCATCTCCTCGTCGGCTCCGAAGGCACACTGGCGTTTTCAACCAAAATCGAGCTGAAACTTTCGCCGCAGCTCGGCCGCCGCGCGCTCGGCGCCTGCCATTTCGGCAGCTTTCTTGAGGCGATGAAGGCGGCGGCGCATATCGTGACGCTCGGCCCGATCGCAGTCGAGCTGATCGATCGCACCATGCTCGGCTTGGCGCGCGACATCGCCATGTTTCGGCCGACCATCGACGCTTTCCTGCGCGGCGACCCGGAGGCGATTTTGTTTGTCGAGTTCGCAGAGGACGATTGGGAGGAAAATCTGCGTCGACTCAAGCGACTCGGCGAACTCCTTGGCGATCTCGGTCTGTCCTGGACCAACAGCGGCGCCAAGTGGGGCGGCGTGGTCGACGTGCTCGATGCCAAATTGCAGAGTGGCATTTCCGAGGTGCGCACCGCCGGTCTCAACATCATGATGTCGATGAAGGACGAGGGCAAACCGATCTCCTTCGTCGAGGATTGCGCTGTCCCGCTCGAACACCTGCCCGACTACACGGCGAGGCTCACCGAGGTGTTCGAGAAGAACGGCACGCGCGGCACCTGGTACGCGCATGCCGCCGTCGGCTGCCTGCATGTCCGTCCGGTGCTCAATCTGCGTCTCGACAAGGATGTGCGCGCGATGCGCGCCATCGCCGAGGAAGCGTTCGCAATGGTGCGCGAATACAAGGGCTCGCATTCCGGCGAGCATGGCGACGGCATCGTGCGCTCGGAATTTCACGAAAAGATGTTCGGCGCCGAATTGGTGCACGCGTTCGAGGAAGTCAAAGACCGTTTCGATCCGCACGGCCTGTTCAACCCGGGAAAGATCGTGCGCGCGCCGAAATTCGACGATCGCGGCAACTTTCGCTACGGCGCGGATTATCACGCGGACGAACTCGCCACCGCGCTCGACTGGTCGGCCTATCCGGGCGCCGGCGGCGGTTTTCAGGGCGCGATCGAGATGTGCAACAACAACGGCGCCTGCCGTACGCTCGCGGGCGGCGTCATGTGCCCGAGCTATCGCGTCACCCGCGACGAGCGCGACGTCACCCGCGGCCGCGCCAACACGTTGCGGCTTGCCATCACCGGCCAACTCGGTCCCGACGCACTTACGTCCGATGAGACGGCGGAGACGCTCAAACTCTGCGTCTCCTGCAAAGCCTGCCGTCGCGAGTGCCCGACCGGCGTCGACATGGCGCGCATGAAGATCGAAGTTCTGGCGGCGCGTGCGGCGAAGGATGGCTTATCGCTGCACGACAGGCTCGTTGGTTATCTGCCGCGCTACGCGCCCTACGCTTCGAAGCTGTCGTGGCTGCTGAACTTACGCGACCGATTGCCTGGCGCGGCGAAACTGTCCGAAGCCGTCACCGGATTTAGCGCACGCCGCAGCTTGCCGAAGTGGCGGTCGGATTATTTCCGCGACCCTGCACCCTCACGGCCCGGGCGTGATGGTGGACGAAGCCGGGACGTCGTTCTGTTCGCCGACACTTTCAACCGGTATTTCGAGCGCGAAAACATCGATGCGGCGCGCGCGGTGCTGGAAGCAGCGGGCTGTGGCGTTCATTTCGCCTCACCGGTCGACGGCGGCCGCCCGCTGTGCTGCGGCCGCACTTTTTTGTCGGTCGGCAAGACCAAGGAAGCGCGGTACGAGGCAGAGCGCACACTGGCGGCGCTCGCACCGTTCGTTGCGCAAGGCATGCCGGTCATCGGGCTTGAGCCGAGCTGCCTGTTCGGCTTCCGTGACGAAATCCCGGCGCTGATCAAGACTGATGCAGCCCGTCAGGTCGCCGAGCGTGCCGTTTTGTTTGAGGAGTTTTTGTCGAAGGAAGCCAAGGCGGAGCGACTAACCTTGCCGCTCGCGCCAACGAACAAACGCGCGCTGCTACATGGCCACTGCCATCAAAAATCGTTCGATGCGATGACGGCCGTGGAATCGGTTTTGCGGCTCATTCCCGAACTCGCCGTCGAGAAGATCGAATTCGAGCTGCTGCGGCATGGCCGGCGCATTCGGCTACGCGGCCGACACGATCGATGTGTCCTACGCCATGGGCGAGCTGTCGCTCTTGCCAGCGGTGCGCGAAGCGCCGCCCGACGCGATCATCGTCGCCGACGGCACGTCATGCCGGCAGCAAATCCACGACGGCACCGAACGCGAGGCTCTGCATGTAGCCCGCGTGCTGGAGATGAGTTTGCCGGTGGCGTGACGCCTAGCGTTCCCCGCCCAGCGCGCTTTCATGCCAACGGCGCAACGTCAGGTAATTGACCAGGGCGAGCAGATAGAAAATCACGAGGCCGGCAACGCAGAGCAACAGCAGCGCCGCAAACATGCGTGGGATATTGAGACGGTACTGCGCCTCCATGATACGAAATGCGAGACCGGAGCCGGCGCCGCCGGAACCAGCGGCGATCTCGGCCGCCACCGCGCCGACCAATGACAGCCCACCGGCAATGCGCAGGCCGGCGAGGACATGGGGCAGCGCCGCGGGCAGTTTCAGATCCCACATGACCCGTGCAGGCGAGGCACCGTAGAGCGCGAACAGATCGACCAGATTGCGATCGACCGAGCGCAGGCCGAGCGTCGTGTTAGCCAGTACCGGAAAGAATGCGACGATCCAGGCGCAGACCAACACCGCCGTCGGCTGTGCCAGATAGACCAGCAGCAGCGGCGCGATGGCGATCACCGGCGTCACCTGCAGGATCACCGCATAGGGATAAAGCGAATATTCGACATAACGCGACAGGTCGAACAGCACCGCGAGGATGAAGCCGCCAAGCGAGGCCAGCACAAAGCCCTCTACTGTCGTTATCAGCGTGACCAATAGCGCCTGCGACAGCAGAGGCCAGTCGGCCACCAGCGTGTGCGCGACGAGGCTCGGTGTCGGCAGCACGTACGGCTTGATCTGCCAGAACCAGACCGCCGCCGCCCAAACCACGATGAACAATGCGAAAACGATAACCGGCAGCGTCACGCGCAACGCGTGCTCGCCGCGCTCACGGGCGGAGGCCTGCGGGCTCATGAGTCGGCTCCTGCCGCCATCGCGCCACCCAGCGCCTCCGAAGTGCGGCGGCACAACGCAACGTATTCAGTCGAGGTGCGAAAGTCGCCGCCGCGCGGATATGGCGCATCGATGGCCAACTCGGTGAAGATACGGCCTGGCCGCGCCGCCATCACGGCGATGCGGCTCGACAGATACACCGAATTCGAACACCGAGTGGGTCACGAACACTACCGTGGTGCCGAGCGCCCGCCACATCGTCAGAAGGTCATCATTGAGATTGAAGCGTGTGATCTCATCGAGAGCGGCAAACGGTTCGTCCATCAGCAGGAGTTCAGGCTCGGTGACGAGCGCGCGCGCAATCGAAACTCGCATGCGCATGCCGCCCGACAGTTCGCGCGGATAGACCGAGCTGAATTTCGCCAGACCAACCCGCTCGAGTACGGCGTTGACGCGCTCACGCGCCTTGTCGGCCGCGACGCCGGCGAGCTTGAGCGGCAGCCGCACATTATTGAAGACCGTGGTCCACGGCATCAGCGTCGGCTCCTGAAATACGAAACCGATGTCACCGCGTCTGCTGTGCGCGCTCGCGGCCGCCCACTCCACGCTACCCTGCGTCTGCCCGCTCAATCCCGCGATGATACGCAGCGCTGTCGATTTTCCGCAGCCCGACGGCCCGAGCAGCGACAGGAATTCGCCCTGCCGCACTTCAAGGTCCAGTCCCCTGAGTGCCAGCGTCCCATTGGAAAACGCCTTGCCGACACCGCGCAGCGCGACCAACACAGATGCCGAAAGGGACGTAGCCGGCGGGATGATCGTTCTCCTATTTGTGCATGCCGATCTCGCTGACAAACTTCTTCCAGCGGACCACTTCGGCGGCATGATAGGTGGCGAACGCGTTCGCGTCCTGGCCGGTCGGCTCGAAGCCGATGGCGCGGAAGCGCCGGGCCATCGCGGGCTGCTTGACGATGTCAACGACGGCCTTGCCAAGCATCTGACGGATGTCTTCGGGCATTTTCGGCGGTCCATAAAGTCCCAGCCAGCCAGTCAGTTCCACGCCCGGGAAACCGGCTTCCTTGAAGGTCGGCAGATCAGGCAGCGTTGGTTGCCGGTATGGAACTCGTCACCGCCAGTCCTTTGATCGAATGGCCTTTTATCTGTCCCATGACGACGGGAAAGACCTCTATGATCGAATTGATCGATCCACCCATCAGGCTGTTGAGTGCTTCCGGACCGCCCTTGAACGGAACATGCAGCATCTTGATGCCGGTTTCCTTCATGAGCAATTGCGCCGCGGTGTAATCCAGCGCGCCGACGCCGGTCGAGCCGAACGTGAGCTTGCCGGGATGCGCCTTGGCGTAATCGACGAAATCCTTGACCGAATTCACCGGCATCGAATTGTTGACCACGAGCGCGGTCGCGTATTCGGCCGCGTTGGCGATCGGCATGAGATCGCGCAGCGGATCGAATGGCGGATGCGGGTCCATCACGATGTTGATCACGACGGAGCCGACGGTGCCCATCATCAGCGTGTAGCCGTCGGGCTCGGCCTTCATCATGTCGTGGAAGCCGATCACGCCTTGGCCGCCCGGCTTGTTCTCGATCACAAACGGCTGCTTAAATTTCTCTTGCAATCCCTGGGCGATCAGCCGGCCGGACAGGTCCGCAATGCCGCCGGCAGGAAATGGCACGATCAAACGAACCGGACGGATCGGATAGGTCTCAGCGGCCGGCGCCGCGTTTAGGCCACCGATGACGAGCAACACAGAGAGCAAGAAAACTCGCAAGACAAATGGCTCCTTTTGTTGGCGGATGATTATTGCAGACAATGGCCTTACATCGTCATTGCGAGCGAAGCGAAGCAATCCAGGGACGGCGCGCAATGCGGCGAGGCGGAACTGGATTGCTTCGTCGCTTCGCTCCTCGCAATGACGGGGTCACTTCGGCCGCAGATCAAGCCCCACCTTCTTGTTGACGAATTGCAGCGTGTAGCATTTGCGATAGTCAAGCCCAGGCTTGGCGACACCGGCGCGTACCATCTCGTCAAAAAAGCCTTTCATGCGCGCGTCCGTCATGGCGCCGACGCCGAGGCTCGGCGAATCACCGGAATCGACAATGCCGTATTTTTTCATCGTCGCCACCGAATAGGCCAGCAGGTCATCGGTCATGTCCGGGTTCTGCTTCTTGATCATTGCATTGCCGGCGCTGTTGTCATGATAAATATAGTTGTACCAGCCGATGATCGAGGCATCGACGAAGCGCTGTACAACGTCGGGCTTCTTGTCGACCAGGTCGCCTCGCGTCTCGATCAAAGTCGAGTAGGCCGAGAACCCCTGATCGGCGAGCAGAAAAACCTCCGGCTTGAAATGCGCCGCCTTCTCGATGGCGAACGGCTCGGAGGTGACGTAGCCCTGCATCGCGCTCTTGTTGTCGGCGAGGAACGGCTGCGGATTGAAGGTGTAGGGTTTGACCTTCGCTTCCGAAAATCCGTAATCGGACTTGAGCCACTGGAAATAGCTGGTCATGCCCTCCTTGGAGATGAACAGCGTCAGGTTCTTCAGGTCGGTGAATTTCTTGACGCCTTGATCCGGGTGCGCGATCAGCACCTGTGGATCCTTCTGAAACAGCGCCGCGACCTCGATGGTCGGAATATTGTTCTCGACCGCATCAAAGCCTTGAAGCGTATTGGCGGAGAGAAAAAAGTCGATCTTGCCGACCGCCAGCAGGATGCGGTTGTTCACATTCGGGCCGCCTGGCACGATGGTGACGTCGAGGCCATGCTTGCGGTAGGTGCCGTCGGCCAGCGCCTGGTAGAAGCCGCCGTGTTCGGCCTCGGCAACCCAGTTGGTGCCGAACGAGACCTTGTCGAGGCTTTGTGCCGACGCGGGCGCGATCGCGGCCCCGGCGGCAAGACTTCAACAGGGTTCGGCGCGTCACGGCAGGCGGCATCGGTTGCTCCTTTGCGTCGGCGACGCGACAATAGGCATGATCCCGAAAAGTGGATACCGGTTTTCGGGAACGATCATGCGCAAAAAATGCTAAATACGGCAACGATTGGCGAGTGACGCGGATGACGCTACCCCGGCGCAACTGGATGGACATGACCTGGCGGGACATTGCCGGGGCGGCCGGCGCGACCGTGCGCTGGATCGCGGTCTTGCCGCTCGCCGCCGTCGAACAGCACGGCCCGCACCTGCCGCTCGGCGTGGATACCTATATCGCCGAGGCCTATCTGGGGCGGGTGCAGGCGCAACTCCCCGCCGACCTCCCGGTGACATTCCTGCCGGTGCAACGCATCGGCGTCTCGGCAGAGCATCTGTCGTTTCCGGGCACGCTCACGCTCTCTGCCGCGACCGCGATGGCGGCCTGGACCGAGCTCGGCGAAAGCCTGGCTCGGGCCGGCGTGCGCAAGCTCGTGCTGGTGACGAGCCACGGCGGCAACGTCGCTGCCATGGAAGCGGTGGCGCGCGATCTGCGCACGCGACTTGGCATGCTGGCGGTCACCGTCGGCTGGCACCGCTTCGGCTATCCGGAGGGCGCGTTCACGGCTGAAGAGAAAAAGCACGGCATCCACGGCGGCGACATCGAGACCTCGCTCATGCTTGCCGGAAAGCCCGAGACCGTGCGCATGGATCAGGCGCCAAACGCGACGCCCACAACGATTGCCATGTCACGCGAGTTCAAATGGCTCGGCGCCTATCGGCCCGCCGGCTTCGCCTGGATGACGCAGGACCTCAATCCGACGGGCGCGGTGGGCGACGCGACGCTCGCCACCGCCGCCAAGGGTGAAGCCGCGCTGGAACACGGCGCCAGGGCGTTCGTCGAATTGCTGCGAGAAATCGATCGCTTCGATCTCTCGCGGCTGAAGGAAGGCCCGCTGGCCGAGCCGAAAGGTTTGTAGGCCGTCATTCCGGGTCGCGCGAAGCGCGTGAGCCCGAAATGACCTCACGCCGCGATCTTCACGTATTCGAAATCGCCGGGCTTGTTGTCGATGCCGACGCGCGGCGGGGCGATCCAGCTGGCGAACTGGCCCGGTTCGGTGACGGGCTTCATCAGGCTGGCGATGAAATCGCCGTCGTCCTTCGACGGCAACCACTGCCCCTTCTCCCGTTCCCAAGTCGCATCATCGATGAGCTTTCCGGCCGGCGACACGTGCACGTCCTTGAACTCGCCGATCTGACGATGAAAGCCGACATGCGGCAGTTCGAGTTTGAAGCCGACGCCGGTCTTGTCGATGATCTTGTTCCAGCGGTCGAGGCCGCGCTGGCAGTCCGTTGTGTAATCGTCACGTAGCCGCATGTTGATGGCGGTGAGCGCAGGCTCGTCGACGCGCTTGATCTCGCCGTCGACGAATTTGAGCACCGGATAGGTCGCGTTCTCCAGCCGATGATCGTCCTGGATCTTGGTTTCCTGGAAACGGCCCTTCAGCCCCGCCGTGAAGCAATTGGCGGCGTTGGTCGAAACTTCGGAGCCGAACAGATCAAGTGAGAGCGTGTAGTGCAGGTTGAGCTTGCGCTGCATCGTCGGCAGGTCGATCACGCCCAGCGCGCGAATTTTCTCCACATCGTTTGGATCGTCGATAGCGGCTTCCTTCATGGCTTCGCAGGTGCGCTGAATGGTGCGGCCGACGCCGGTCTCGCCGACGAACATGTGATGGGCTTCTTCCGTCAGCATGAAGCGGCAGGTGCGCGACAGCGGATCGAAGCCGGATTGGGCCAGGCTTTCGAGCTGCATCTTGCCGTCGCGGTCGGTGAAGAACGTAAACATATGGAACGACAGCCAGTCGGGCGTCGCTTCGTTGAAGGCGCCGAGCATGCGGGGCTTGTCGGCGTCGCCGGAGCGGCGCTGCAACAGTTGCGCGGCCTCGTCGCGCCCGTCACGGCCGAAATATTTCTGCAGGATGTAGACCATCGCCCACAGGTGCCGGCCTTCCTCGACATTGACCTGAAATACGTTGCGCAGGTCATAGAGCGACGGCGCGGTCTTGCCGAGATGGCGCTGCTGCTCGACAGACGCCGGCTCGGTGTCGCCCTGGATGACGACGAGGCGGCGCAGCATGGCGCGGTATTCGCCCGGCACGTCCTGCCAGACCGGCTCGCCGAGATGGCGGCCGAACGGAATGGTGCGCCCTTCCTCCTTTGGCGCCAGCAAAATCCCCCAGCGGTAGTCGGGCATTTTCACGTAATCGAACTTGGCCCAACCCTTGGGATCGACCGAGACGGCAGTACGCAAATACACGAGCGCCTGCTGAAAGCCCTCGGGTCCCATATCGTTCCACCAGTCGATGTAGCCCGGATGCCAGCTCTCGAGCGCCCGCAACACCTGCCGGTCCTCGGCGAGATTGACGTTATTTGGGATCTTGGTGGTGTAATCGACAGCTTCGATGGTCATGGCGTCACCTCTGTTAACGTTCCGCCGCAAATCTCCCTCTCGCCACTCGCGAGGAGAGTGAATCAAACTCTTTTTGTATCGAACACCGGCTTCTGCCCGGTGCCATAACGCTTGAGCGCGCCCTCCTCGCCGATGGCGTTCGGACGCTGGAAAATCCAGTTCTGCCACGCGGTCAGCCGCGCAAAAATTTTCGACTCCATCGTCTCGGGGCCGGCGAAGCGCAGGTTCGCTTCCATGCCGGTGAGTGCATCGGGCGAAAAACTGGCGCGCTCTTCAAGGAACACGCGGACCTCGTCGTCCCAGTCGATATCGTCGAGCGCGAACGTGATCAGGCCGAGCTGTTGGGCGCGCTCCGCATCAAGCATCGCGCCGCGCTCGGCTTTCGCCGCATCAACGTCGGGGGGATTCGCCAAAAATCGGCAGCCAAGCCGCGTCAGTCCGTTTGACATCGGATAAGCGCCGAAATTGGCATCGCTCAGCGCGATCGTTGCCGGCAGCCTTGTTGTCGCCTTCACGAGCGCCGATCAGCATGTAGGAGCGGTCACTGGCGAAGGCGAGTTCGGCGAGCGTGCCGGCAAAGCACGCGCCGGGCTCGATCAGCGTCACCAGCGAACGCGACGTGAGATCGACCCGCTTGAGCACGCGCTTCCATAAGTTTCGAACTTGCCGCGCCAGCCAGTGACCCATGTTAGCTTCGAGGAACTGGTCGTAGGCGAGCACGGCCGCCGCATCGCCCGACGACCTGAACACGATCGCCGAGACATCGAGTTCGTTCAGCCTGATGTTCAAGATCGCATCGTCGAGTTCGCGCGCGAGTTTCAGCGGCCAGAAGGCGGCGCCCAGCGCAGCCATGGCGTCCGCCGTTGCGGGCGGCGGCTCTTCCGGCCCGCGCACCGTGATGGTAGCGAGCCGCGCCGCGCGATTGAATTCGACAGACAGCGAACCGTATTCGACGGCATCCGCCGTAATGGTGCGCGTCAATGGCGTGAGCTTGATGCCCTGGATGGTTACATCGCCATGGCTCGACCTCTCGGCCAATTCTCTCGCGCGCGCGGCGATCGTATCGTCAAACTTGGAGCCGGGCACCACTTCGTCGACCAGCCGCCACTCGACCGCGCGCTTGCCTTTGACGCCTTCCTCGGTGGTGCAGAACACATCGGCGTGGTCGCGGCGCACCTTGCGTTTATCGGCGACGCGCGTCAGGCCGCCAGTGCCGGGCAGCACAGCGAGCAACGGCAATTCGGGCAGCGACACCGACGACGAGCCGTCGTCCACCAGCATGATGTGGTCGGTCGCCAGCGCCAGCTCGTAGCCGCCGCCGGCCGCGGTGCCGTTGATGGCGCAGATCGTGGCGACCCCGGAGCTTTCGGCAAAATCCTCAATGCCGTTGCGCGTCTCGTTGGTGAACTTGCAGAAGTTCACTTTGTGCGCATGGGTCGCGCCGGCCAGCATGCGGATGTTGGCGCCGGCGGAAAACACCCGCGGCTTGCCGGAGCGCAGCACCACTGCCCGCACCTGCGGATGCTCGAAGCGCAGCCGCTCGATCGCATCGGCCAATTCGATGTCGACACCGAGGTCGTACGAATTGAGTTTCAGCTCATAGCCTTCAAACAGCGCGCCCTTCTCGTCGACGTCCATCGTCAACGTCGCGATGTCGCCGTCGACCGCGAGTTTCCAATGGCGATAGCGCGCGGGCTCGGTCTGAAAATCGACCCGCGACTTGCCGTTCGCCAGAATGCGCGCAGCGCTGTGTTCAATCTCTGCCATCGCCTGTCTCGCCCGCAACGGGCACGCGGATGTCAGCATGAATTATAATGCAGTTAGCCGCCGTGAAGCTCTAGTTATATGCATTATATTTCATGACGCCGCAAGCCCCGGCCGGGCGCGATCGTCGCCCTCGTGATGGTCGCGGAACAATCGGCTTGATAAACTCCGCAGCAGCCTCGAGGGTTCGCTCGGGCGCCTCGCGGCACGGATCGTGGCGGATGCCGGGCAGGATCGCCGCCTCGACCGGCGCATAGCATTCCTCCCTGGCGACCTCGATCTGGCGAAGCGTGCCGTATTGGTCATTTTCGCCCTGCACGATCAGCATCGGCACCCGGATGTAGCCGAGCGCGTCGGTGATCGCCCAGTTGCGAAATTCCGGATCGAGCCACGGCTCGCTCCAGGAGCGGAACGCGCAATCGACATCGGCGTGCCAGCGCTTGAGCTTGTCGCGCAGCTTCCCGGCGGCGAAGGCGGCGCGCGCCCGTGCGATCTCGGCGATGCCCATGTCCTCGGTGAAGAAATGCGGCGCCACCAGCACCAGGCCGCGCACGCGATGATCCTGCATCGACCCCGCATAGATCGCAGCGATCGAAGCGCCGTCGCTGTGGCCGAACAGAATTCCGCGGCGGAAATCGACGGCATCGAGCACGCGTGGCAGCACGTCGCACGCTTCCTCGTGCATGAAGCGCACGGTGCGGGGTAATTGTCCTGGTGCGGATTTGCCGTATCCGGCGCGCGAATAGACAAACACACCGACGCCGGTCGCCTCCGCGAGCCTGTCGGGAAACGCGCCCCAAAGTGCGGCCGAGCCGAGGCCCTCGTGCAGCATCACGATGGTCGGCGCTTCTCCCGGCCGCGGCCCAATCATCCGGTACTCAAGCCGCAGCGGCGGCAGGTCGAGAAAGCCGGCATCGGCGAGAGTCATGGCCGGATCCAGTCGGCGACGACGCGCAAAAATCTGGCAAAACTCTGCTCCACCGCCTCACCCGAGGTGTCGACCTCGGCCTCTGCGCGCGCGTAGTCGGCGCGGCGCGAGTCGAGAATAGCAATCAGATCTGTCATGGCCTGACGGTTCTGCGCCATCGGACGAAAATCGCCTTGCGCCATGACCCGGCTCATGTGCTCCTCGGGCCGCGCCTTGATCCATACCGTGTGACTGCGGCGCAGAAGGAGCGCATAGGTTTCCGGATCGGCCACAATGCCGCCTGCCGTGGTGACGATCGCGGCCTCGTGCTCAGTGATGACGCGCGAAAGCGCGCTGCGCTCATGGCGGCGGAACGTGACCGTGCCTGCCATTTCCATCAGATCGGGAATGCTGGCGCCGTAATCTTCCTCGACCAGACGATCGAGTTCGATGAACGGCCAACCCAGGTGCTGCGCCAGCATCCGCCCCAGTGTCGACTTTCCGGCGCCGCGCAGACCGACCAGCGCGATACGGCGGCCCCGGTCGGCATGTTCGGCACGCGCTACGCGCGCCTCGATGTCCTTAACAAGCGCCGGCAATTCCACCTCCGGTACCTGCGCCAGGAGATCGAGCACATGACCGAAGGCCGCCGGACGCGCGCTTGCCTCCGGCAACAAGGCTGCGGCGGTGAGATCGAGCGCGCGCGCGATGGCGCGCAGCACACTGACCGATGGATTACCGGCGCCGCCTTCGATCTGCGCCAGATAGCGCTCCGATGTTTCCGAAGCTTGCGCGAGTTGCCGGCGCGTCATTCCACGCTTGGCACGGTTGCGCCGAACCTCGGCGCCGATGGCAGCCAAAAAGGAGGCATCCGGCCCACCGGCCGCCTGCAAGACCGCCGCCGGTTTCTTCAGCCTCTTCACTGCGGGACCAGACAAAATCGTGGGTCCTTCGGTGCACTATAATGCATATGGTATAGCGCAGTTCGACCCGCCATTGCCAAGAGCGGCGGAGTGAGGCTGCGGACTTACTCGAAAATCTTGCGCCAACCAGAGGTTTGAGGCTCGGCCGCCAGCGCTGGATCGTCGGACGCCTCGGGGCCTGGATCGTCAGGCGCGTGGACCAAAGGAATCACCGCGGGAGCTTTCGGTGCACCGCCGGGGCTTTTCGCCCGGGCGGATAACCACGCGGGCGGCGGCCCGGGCTGCTGCGCGGGCGACGACGGCGTCGCCGGGCTGTGCCGATTTTGCCTGCGGTGCGGCGGTCGGCCGGGCCGCTTCAGTGGCGCGGCGGCAACCTGCACGATCGCGGGCTCGGGAAGCGGCGCTGGCGCCATAGGCGGCAGCGGCTCGATCACCGGCGCCGCAACCATGCCGGTAAGCGGTACGCGCCATTCGAAGGCATCGAGCCGGCCGGTGACCGGCGATACCGGCAGCCAGCGATCGGAGACGTGGCCGTCGGCGGTCCATTGCGGATCGGGCGCGGCGTTGAACGCGCGCGCCAGCCATTCGCGCGCGCGGCCCTCATCGTTATGCTCGGCGCGTTCGAGTTCAGCCATCATCAGCGCGATACGCCTCGTCACCGCCGTCAGATACGGCGCCAGCGCGGCACGCGCCTTTTTGAACTCGCGCGCATCGAGTGCGGCGCGCGCCACGGCCAACGCACCTTCGACCTGCCCCGGCGTCTTTTTGACCAGCGCTTCGATGCGGGCGAGGCGGTCGCGCGCCGCGTCGCCGAAGCGAAGTCCGCGTAGGTCTGCGCCAGATCGGGATGCGGATTGGCGCGCCACGCCTTGGCGACGATGCGTGAGGCTTTGCGCAGTTCGCCACCCTCGGCCAGCATACGTCCAGCCGTCGCCGCCGCAGGCACGAGGCTTGGCGCGAGCTTGGCGGCTTCGAGTGCCTTCGCCTTGGCCTGGTCGCGATCGGTGTCCTCGAGGGCTTGCGCGTTCGCTGTGAGCATCACGGCGCGCTGGCGGCGGTAAGCGTCCTTGCTGATCGTGCTCTTGGTGCGTTCGAGATGGGCGAGCGCACCGGCCCAGTCGCCGGCGGCGCAGCGGAACTCCTGCACGGCACGGCTCGCCCAGCCAAGCGCTGGCGCAGTGCGCGCGGCCTCCTCGGCATAAGCGCGCGCGCTGGTCAGATCGTTACGGCGCTGCGCCTCGACATAAAGCCCGTGCAGGCCGAGCGTCTTGGTGTCGGCGCGGCTTGCCATGGCGCGGAAGGTGGTTTCAGCAGCATCGCGATCGCCCGAGAGCTGCGCCGATTGCGCGGCCAGAAGCAGCGCCAGCGGCTCGCCGGCGGCGATGCGATTGACCGCGCTGGAGTGCAGGCGTGCCGCGGTAGCGTCGCCGGAGCCGACCGCGATCAGTCCGTTCGAGATCGCCTCGTAGGCACGCGCGCCACGGCGGTCACGCCGCATTCGGGCGACGATCGTGGGCGAACGCAACACGACGCTGATCAGAGTCCAGAGCGCCGCCAGAACCGCCATCAACACCAGCACCGCGCCACCCAGCACCATCAGCGAGGTTTCGATGCGCATGCCCTGCCAGACGATCACCACGTCGCCGGGCCGGTCGGCGAGCCAGGCAACGCCGAACGACAGCGCACCGACGACGAGAAGAAAAAGGACGACACGGATCATGGGCGGATCATTGCGTATTCGCGCTGGCGAGTTCGGCGAGCGCCGCTGCGACGATGCGGCTGGCTGGCGGCGAGCGCGGCATTGCGCGCGTTCACCTGTTGCACCCAAGGTTCGGCCAAGGTCTTGGTGGCCGTCGGCAGGTCTGCGATGTCTTTAATCGCCGCCGCGATATCGGCATGCGACGCATCGGTATTCAGACGCGCCAGCGCCGAAGACGAGATCCGCCGCCGGCGCGCCAACCGGCGTGATCTGAACGAGACTTTTGGCATGGCTCTCGAGGCTGCCGAGAAAGCCGCTGCCACGACGACGGCGCGGCAACGCGCGGCGGTGGCTGAAGCTTCGGCATTAGCTGCGCAAGTTCGTGTGCCAAGCGCCGCGTCGGTCGGCACGCCGCCCGCGGCAAACGGCGTGAGCGCTGCGACCGCATTCTGATCGACGCCGAACGCCTTTATTGCCGTGAGTTCAGCGGTGAACGGCGCGCCGCGATCGACCGCTGCGCGGAGTCGCCTCGGCGGCGATGGCGCCGCGCGCGACGCTGATCGCTGCTGTTTGCCGTCCCGGCTGAGTTCCGTCGCGGACAACGTGACGATCGTGCTTTCGAGCGCGGCGACGCGGCTGGCCAAGGCATCAAGATCGCTGTGTGTCACGGTGCCTTGCGGCACGCTCTTCACTGCCGCCGCAGTTTCATCAGCGCGCTTGCCGGCGCTCTGCGCCGCGGCGACAGCCGCATCGGCGTGTTCTTTCGCGCTTTGCGCCGCGACGGCGATGCCGTCGAGCCGCCGGTTCAACGCGCCAAGCTGATCGCCCAATGCCTTGATTTGCGCGTCGAGCGTTGCGACGCGGGCGTTGAGGGCGCTATCGGCGGGCGCTGGACGCGTCGCCAGCGCTGCCTGAATTTGATTGAGTTGCGCCGAGATTGCGTTCATCGCGCCATTGTCCGGCGCGGACGCAGGCGCGGCGTTCTGGGCCGGCACCACACCCGCAAACCACAGCCCGGCTCCGATCCCTGCCACGACGACCGCGCCGATGAGTGCGCCGACGATAGCCTGTAAACTTGCCGTCTGTGCGCGGCTTCGGCGGGTCGTCCGCTTCGGACGCCGCTTGCTCGCTTTTCACTTCGGTGGCCGTCAGATCGATCGTCGGTGGCCGGCGGCGCGAAGGGCTGTCTGGCTCGCTGGTCATGGTTGCTCCAAAGCATGCCGCCGATTCGGCCGCCGGGCTCCTGTGCGCACGCATAGTACGGGGGAAGTGTGGCGGCAACAGATCGGATCAATCCTGATCAGAACAACGTCCTTAACCTGAATCGACGCCGACCAGACCGAGCAACGCGGCTTCGGTGGGCGCCGGAGCGACACGGACGATGCGCGCCGCCGGCGCTTTGCAGCGGCGCCGCGACCTGGGCGGAGAGGCAGAAATGCGCCGGCCGCAGCGCACTTTCGAGCAGGCCCGCGGCGCGCGCAGCTTGCACATACGCCTCGGCGCTGCGGCGCGAGAAATGCAGCACGCCGTCGATACCGGCCGCTAAAGCAGCGGCGGCCCCCGGCGGCAAAATGTCCGCGGTCACTGCGCGATAGATCGCCAAGGTCTCGACCGCAAAACCTTTGAGCACGGAGTTCGCCGCCGAGGTCGCCGGAACGCTGCTCGCCGGCGAGATAAAGAAGGCGTGCGGGCGGATTGAGATGGGCGGCAACGATCCTGGCCAGATCGCCGGCATTGCCGCCCGCCGAAATGACATGAGCGGCGCCCAGCGCGCGCATCGCCTGGGCAGTACGATCACCGACCGCAAATATCGGCAGGTGAAGAAAATCGGCGCGCCTGGCGTGGCCAGCCATGACCTGAGCGACATTGACGCTGGTCACCAGCACGGCTGCCCATGGTCCCGGGCCGATCGCGGTGCCGGCGAAAGGTTCGATGCCGAGAAGCGGCGCAATCACGACGCGGTGGCCGCGCGCGCGCAACGCGGCAGCCGTGCGCTTGGCGTCCGGCTCCGGCCGCGTGACGAGAAGCTGCATTGCTCAAGTCCGGCTCATAAAATCGGGTCCGGCGCGCACCTTCAGCTCTCGTCCCGCGTCGGCGCCTAGGGCCGCGGCGTTGCTCGCGCTGCCCTCGCGCAAAACCTCGTGCGCTTCGCTGCCATCCGGCTTCGCCACGATGCCACGGAATCTGACAAGACCGCCGGAGACGCGCGCGTGCCCGGCGATGGGCGTGCGGCAGGAGCCGTCAAGTTCGGCCAGATACGCTCGCTCGGCAGCCAATGCAGTCGCGGTGTCGGCATCGTTGATTTTGGCGACGAGAGCGCGCGTGGCGTCATCATCGGCGCGCGTCTCGATCCCGATGGCGCCCTGCCCGACCGCCGGCAGAAATTCGTCGATCTCCAGCACCTTGGTGGCGGCCGCCAGCAAGCCAAGGCGCTTCAATCCAGCGACCGCCAGCAGTGTTGCGTCGGCCTCGCCGGCGTCGATCTTGCGCAAGCGTGTCTCGACATTGCCACGCAGCGGCACGACCCGCAGATCAGGCCGCAGCCGCTTGGCCAGCGCCTGCCGCCGCAGCGATGCGGTGCCGAGCATCGCACCCTGTGGCAGAGCCTGAAGCGACTTAGCCTTGGAACTCACAAAGGCGTCACGCGCGTCCTCACGTGGCAGGAAGGCCGACAGGATAAGGCCCGCCGGCAACACCGTCGGCATGTCCTTCGACGAATGCACAGCGAGATCGATCGCGCCCGCACGCAGCGCCTCCTCGATCTCCTTGGTGAACAAGCCCTTGCCGCCGGCTTCCGCGAGCGGCCGGTCCTGGATCGCGTCGCCTGTGGTGCGGATGACCTTGATCTCGATCTGCTCGGCGGCAAGGCCGCACGCGGCGGCGAGGCGGCGCTGCACTTCGCGCGCCTGCACCAGCGCCAGCGGCGAGCCGCGCGAACCGATGCGCAAAACAGATGCCTTTAGCGGGATTGTCATCGGCGAGAACTGACCATTACACGATCGGACGCTTGGGTGCATATAATACACCCATGCTTATTCTCGGTATCGAAACCACCTGCGATGAGACCGCCGCGGCCGTGGTCACGCGCTCGGACGACGGCCGCGGCCGGATTCTATCCAATGTCGTGCTGTCGCAAATCGCCGAGCACGCCGAATTCGGCGGTGTGGTGCCGGAAATCGCCGCCCGCGCCCACGTTGAGGCGCTTGACCGGATCATCGCGGCGGCCATGGCCGAGGCGAAGTGCTCATTTGAGGCGCTCGACGGGGTCGGCGCAGCGGCCGGTCCCGGCCTCATCGGCGGCGTGATCGTCGGGCTGACCACCGCGAAGGCGATCGCGCTGACCCACGGCAAACCGCTGATCGCCGTCAATCACCTCGAGGCGCATGCACTAACCGCCCGGCTCACCGATGCGACGCCGTTTCCCTATTGCCTGTTTCTGGCCTCCGGCGGCCACACGCAGATTTTAGCCGTGCGCGGCATTGGCGATTATGTGCGGCTCGGCGGCACGGTCGATGACGCGATCGGCGAGGCATTCGATAAGACCGCCAAATTGCTTGGCCTCGGCTATCCGGGCGGACCGCTGGTCGAGAAAGAAGCGGCGCGCGGCGATGCAACGCGCTTTGCGCTGCCGCGGCCAATGAGCGGACGTCACGACGCCGATTTCTCGCTCTCCGGCCTGAAGACGGCGCTGCGGCTGGAAGCGCAAAAAGTCGCACCGCTCAGCAACCAGGACGTCGCCGATCTATGCGCTTCGTTCCAGCAGGCCGTTGTGGATGTGGTGATGGATCGCCTGCGCGGGGGCCTGCGGATGTTCCGCGATCGGGTCGGCACCCCCAGCGCGCTGGTCTGCGCCGGCGGTGTCGCCGCCAATCAGGCGATCCGCAAAGTATTGCATCGCCTCGCCGCCGAAGCCGGCACGCAACTGGTCGCGCCACCGCCGGCTCTGTGCACCGACAACGGCGCCATGATCGCCTGGGCCGGCGCCGAACGGCTTGCGCTCGGCCTCACCGATCCGCTCGATGTCGCGCCGCGTGCGCGATGGCCGTTCGATCAGGTAGCGAAGGGACCGGCCGCTGACGCGGATTCCGGGGCTCCCGTGCTTATGCCCGCCGCGGAATGACGAGCTACTGTTCAAACCGGTCGATGAACCAGCGCAGCACCCGCATCCAGACTTCGTCCTTGCCGACCGCATCCTCGATGCCGTGCTCGATGTTGGGATTGTCGTTGACCTCCATGACGACGATGCCGTCCTGGGTCTGCTTCAGATCAACCCCATAAAGTCCGTCTCCGATCGGCTGCGCCGCCCGCACCGCCACGTCGATCACTTCGGGGGGCGCCTGATCGATCTCGAAAGCGCGGAAACCACCCTCGCGTGATGAGCCGTCAGGCCGGTATTTCACCACCTGCCAGTGCCCGCGCGCCATGCGGTACTGGCAGACAAACAGGGGCGCACCGGCCAGCACACCGACGCGCCAGTCGAAGTCTGTCGGCAGGAACTTCTGCGCCAGAAGCAGGTCGGTTTCCTCGAACAGCTCGTCGCAGATACGTTTGAACTCGGCCGCGGATTCGATCTTGTGCACACCGCGCGAGAATGAGCCGTCCGGAATCTTCACCACCAGCGGCAAGCCGAGCTCGTCGATCGCCTTGGTAAGATCGGTGTCTTCGGCGATGATCACGGTGGGCGGCGTCGGCACCTGATTTTGCTGCAACAGCTCCATCAGGAAGACCTTGTTGGTGCAGCGGATCATCGAGATCGGATCGTCGATGACCGGCATGCCTTCCTGCCAGGCGCGTCGCGCGAAGCGGTATGTGTGATTGTCGATCGACGTCGTCTCGCGGATGAACAGCCCATCGTACTCGGCGAGTTCGGCCAGCTGGCGCTTGGTGATCGGCTCGACGTCGACGGACATTTTCTCGGCGATGCGCGCGAAATGCTTGATCGCGCTCGGCGACGATGGCGCCATTTTCTCGTTGGGATCGTAGAGCACGGCAAGATCGTACTTGGCGACCGACCGAGCCTTCGGATCGCGCCATTCCCGCTTGGTGTGATTGTGCAGCAACTCGCGGAAGAACTCCGCCTCGCCATTGGCAAGCCGGGTGATGGCACGCGGTCGGATGCGATCGATCGACAGCCAGTCACCGGGCTCGACGATCACTTCCAACGCGGGGCAGCGGAACCAGTCGAACAGCAACCGGCCGAACGGCTCGAAGCGGGTGTCCCGGGCTATGCCGAAGCAGACCAGGAGCTTGATCTCACCGTCGGGCTGGTAATCGGCGCGGCGCGCGCAACGGTTCAGTTCGTCCTCGAGTTCCGGCAACGCGTGCTCGTAGAGCTTCTGCTCGCGCAGTTCCAGCATGGTCTCCACGGTCGGCACCACGCGATGGCCGCGCGCTTCGGCGAGTAGCGAGGCGTAATAGCCCTTCGACTGGTAGGCGTACGACCGCGCGAGATTGACCAGCTTGGGCCGGCCCATGTCGAACAGGCGAGGCCGCGCCAAGTATTCGCTCGTGGTGATGACCTTGTGGGGGGTCTCAGCGTTCGGCAGATCGCGGGGCTGGTCGACGAGGATGACCCAGCCGGTCATGGGCGGGTCCCTTTCATGTCCCAGGCGAAATGTAATTTTCGGCCGATCATGCGTTCGAAGTCAGGGCGCGGCTTGAAATGTCTTAGCCGGAAGCAAAACCCTTGGCGACAGTGCCACCTGCGATGTCCACCACGAAAACCGATTCGCGCTCGCGAGTCAGGCGGGATTTGGGCGAACAAGTGATTTTTCGAAGCGTAGCGCGTCAATACGATTGTCATAATAGCCGGCATGCCGACCGAATCGCTCGTATCCCGACGACTCATACAGCGCGATGGCGCCGGCGTCGTCGGCGCGGACTTCGAGCCGCATGAAGCCACAGCCGCGCCGCCGCGCGTTCCGCTCCGCTGCGGCCATCAGCTGGCGCGCGATGCCGCGGCGCTGGAATTCCCTGCCGACGGAGATTGAGTAGAGCCGGCCGCGCTGCGAGCCCTGCCGGTAGTTCACCAAGACGCAGCCAGCGACCTTGCCATCCACGTCGGCGACGATCAGAGCCGATTTCGGCGAGGTAATGAAAGCGCGAAAGCTGCGCCGCGAGATGACGTGATCGGCGGTAAAGAAATCCCGTTCAAGCGCGACAAGGGCATCGAGGTCGGCCAAGCGGCCTCGCCGGAGCTTTGCCGGCGGCAGCAATCCGGTCGGCGGCTTGCTCACGTCATCCGCCCCTGCTCGATCCGGCTAAGCATGGTTTCCAGCCGCTCCAGCCGGTCGGCCTCGCCAGGCGGCTTGTCCCAGCGCAGGCGGCTGATGCGCGGAAAGCGCATCGCCAGGCCGGACTTGTGCCGCGTCGAGCGCTGCAGACCCTCGAACGCGACTTCCAGCACCAAACCCTGATCGGGCTGGTGTACGACTTCGCGGACCGGTCCAAACCGCTCGGTCGTGTTGCGGCGGACAAAGCGATCGATTTGCAGCAACTCATCGTCGGTGAAGCCGAAATACGCCTTGCCGACCGGAACCAGTTCATCGCCGGCCTCGCCGCGCGTCCAGACGCCGAATGTGTAGTCGGAGTAATACGACGACCGCTTGCCATGACCCCGCTGCGCATACATCAGCACCGCGTCAATGATGAACGGATCGCGCTTCCATTTCCACCACGGCCCCGTCGGCCGGCCTGGCAAGTAGACCGATTCGCGCCGTTTAAGCATCACGCCCTCGACCGCCGCGGCATCCGCGCCCGCCCCGGCCTCGGCTGGATCCTTGCGCGCCGCGACGAGGTCATCCCATGCCGCAAATTCGACCATCGGCGACAGATCGACATGCGGCGAGTTCAGGCGCGCCACGAAATCTTCGAGCCGCTTGCGGCGCACAACAAACGGCAGCCCGCGCAAATCCTCCTCACCGTCCGCGAGCAGATCGTAGGCGCGCAGGTACGCGGGGAATTCGCTCAACAGCTTTGGGGTTACGGTTTTGCGGTTAAGCCGCTGCTGCAGCACGTTGAACGATTGCACCAGCCCGTTGCGACGGATCAAAAGCTCGCCGTCGATGGCGCCCGGCAATCGCAGCGCGTCAACAAGATCGGGAAAGCCCTTGGAGATATCCTCGCCGGTGCGCGAATAGAGCCGCGCGATTCCCACCTTGTCCTCAGCCGCTTGCGGAGCAGCCACAGCCTGAACACGAATGCCGTCCCATTTCCATTCCGCCTGAAAGTCGGAAGGATCGAGGGTAGCAAGATCGGCTTCATCGAGCGCGTGCGCCAGCATCGGTGGCCGGAACGGCGCCGGATCGGCGCTCGCGGGTTTTTCACCGTGGCCTTCGAGCCATGCGAACAGCTCCGTGTATGGGGGTGCCAGCCCGGGCCACACCAACTCGATCTCCTGCGCGTCGGCGCTGCCAAGCGCCGCCACGGCGGTTTTTGCCAGCCGTGCCGAAACCCCAATCCGCAAACCTCCGGTGACGAGCTTGATCAGCGCCCAGCGGCCATTCTCGTCGAGCCGGTCAAGCCAGCGCGCCAGTTGCTGCGGCAGTTGCGCCTTGCCGAGTGTGGTGAGTGTTTCCACGACCGAGGTGAGGCTAAGCTTCTTCGAACCGTCCCCCCTTGCGGGAGGGAGAGGCTCAGCGTCCGCACTCGCGGCAGGCCACATCAGGGCGACGGTTTCTGAGAGATCGCCGACATAGTCGTAGGATAGTTCGAACAGCACGGGATCGGTCCGTTCGGCGATGAGTTGGCGGATCAATCCGGCCTTGGCGTGCGGGAAGCTCAACGCACCCGTCAGCGCCGCCAACGCCCAGCCGCGCTCAGGATCGACCGTGCTGCCAAAATAGTCCGTCATCAACCGCAGCTTGGCATTGCGCGCCGGCTCATAGGCCAGGCGATTCATCAGCTCGGCAAAGCGGTTCATTCGCTCGCCTCGCCGTCGCTCTGCTCGCCTGGCTCATCTTCCTCGCCATAGCCCATAATATCGAGCGGCCGCGCCTTCAGTCCGCGCGTTCCACACCAATGCACCAGCGCGTCTTCCTGGCCGTGCGTCACCCAGATTTCGCCGGCGCCGGTTGCCGCGATCGTCGCGGTGAGCCCGTCCCAGTCGGCGTGATCGGAAATCACCAGCGGCAGCGCGACACCCTGCTGGCGCGCCCGCGCCCGTACGCGCATCCAGCCGGATGCGAAGGCATTGACGGGGTCGGGGAAGCGGCGCGCCCACAGCTCATTGAGCGCCGACGGCGGGCAGATCGTAATCGCGCCGGCCAGCGCCGCCTTGTCGGCTCCGCGCACAAGCCGCAGCTCGCCGAGCGCGATGCCGCGGTTCTCGTAATAGCGCGTGATGCTTTCCATCGCACCGTGCAAATAGATCGGCCTGTCGTATCCGGACTTGCGGATCAGCGCGATCAGCCGCTGCGCCTTGCCAAGCGAATAGGCGCCGACCAGATGCGCGCGATCGGGAAATACTTCGACCGAGCGCAAGAGCTTTGCGATCTCGCCGTCAGGATCGCCATGTCGGAACACCGGCAGTGCAAAGGTCGCTTCGGTGATGAACACGTCGCAAGGCACGAGCTCGAACGGCGCGCAGGTCGGATCGGGAACGTTCTTGTAATCGCCGGAAGCAACAATGCGCAGGCCGCCCGCTTCGACGGCGATTTGCGCCGAGCCCAATACGTGACCGGCGGGATGGAACGTCACCGTGACGCCGTCGAGCGCCACGGTCTCGCCGTAGCGCAGAGCCTGCGTCGTGCCGGCAAAATTCTCGCCATAACGCAGCCGCATGAGATCGAGCGTTTCCTGCGTGGCGAGCACCGCGCTGTGGCCGGGGCGCGCATGGTCCGAATGGGCGTGCGTGATCAACGCCCGCTCGACCGGCCGGGTCGGGTCGATATGAAAACCGCCAAGCTTGCAGCACACGCCCGCCGGCGTCAGCCCAAGGATATCTTCAGGACGCATCGCGAAAGATTAGATAAGCATTCCCGCACACGCGCGCGAGCACCATGACAGACACCGGCCCGCTCTTCGTCTCCTCCGGCGATGCCATCGCCGACCGGCGCTACAAGTGGGCGCTTGACCTTGCGGCGCGCGGCGATTTTGCCGGCGCCGCCGACATCCTGGTGCAGACAGTCGAACTGGCGCCGGGCTTTGCGACCGCCTGGTTCGCACTCGGCGCCGTTCGCGACCGGCTCGGCGAGCGCGAGGGAGCCATCGCGGCGTTCGAAAAGGTCCGCGAGGCCGACCGCGAGGATTATCACGGTGCGCGGTTGCAACTCGCCAGGCTCGGCGCCAGCGACGCCGCGCCGGCAATGACGTCGACCTATGTGCGCCGGCTGTTCGACCAATATGCGGCCCGCTACGATGTCTCGCTGACCGAACACCTCGCCTATCGCGGACCGGCGCTGCTCCGCGACGCCGTCGAGGCAGTGATGCGCAGTGCCGGGCGGCCGGTGCGCTTTGGCTCCGCGCTCGATCTCGGATGTGGCACCGGATTGGCCGGGGCGGTGTTTCGCCCCTTGGCCGACTGGCTGGTTGGCGTCGATCTCTCGCCGGCGATGATCGAGCAGGCCGCCGCCAAGGGTCTCTACGATCGCTTTGTCACCGGCGATGTCACCGCCGCGCTCGCCGGCGAAGCCGCCAATGCCGCGCAATATCACCTGGTGATCGCGGCTGACGTGTTCGTCTACGTGAACAATCTCGCGCCGATCTTCGCCAACGTGACCCGCGTCCTTGCGTCCGACGGCGTGTTCGCCTTCACGGTCGAGACCCACGCGGGCGACGGCATCAAACTGCTGCCGACGCTGCGCTATGCGCACGGCGAACCGTATCTGGGCGCCGCTCTCAGCGACGCCGGCTTGGCCGTATCATCGCTCACGCACGCGCCAGTGCGCAGCGAGAAGGGCGTGCCGGTCGACAGCCTGATCGTGATCGCGGAGCCCTCGACCGCGCCGAACGCGCCCGCTACTTCTCACGCGTGACCGTCCTCGAACGACCTGCCGTGCTGCCGGAACCCTTCGCGCGCTGGTTCGAAAGCCGCGGCTGGGCTCCGCGCGCGCATCAGCTCGAATTGCTGGCGAGGGCCAGGGCCGGACGCTCGGTACTGCTGATCGCACCGACCGGTGGCGGCAAGACCCTGGCTGGCTTCCTGCCGAGCCTGGTGGAGCTGAGCGCGCCTCCGCCCTCTCCCCGCACGCGAAGGGTGGAAGCGGCGGAGCGGCCGGTCCGCCTCCTCTCCACCGGCCGCGGCGTGCGGCGTGAGGGCGGGCTGCACACGCTCTACATCTCGCCGCTCAAGGCGCTCGCGGTCGATATCGCGCGCAACCTGGAAGCGCCTGTGAGCGAGATGCGGCTGCCGATCCGCATCGAGACGCGCACCGGCGACACGCCCACCTCGAAGCGGCAACGCCAGCGCCGCGATCCACCGCAAATCCTGCTGACCACGCCGGAGCAAGTCGCGCTGCTGCTGGCCTCCGCCGATGCACCCTACCTGTTCGGCTCGCTCAGACGCATCATCCTCGATGAACTGCATGCGCTCGTAACCTCGAAGCGCGGCGATCTGTTGTCGCTCGGTCTGGCGCGGCTCTTCCGCCTGTCACCGCAGCTCACATCGATCGGACTGTCGGCGACCGTCGCCGAGCCGGACGAGCTGTGCCGTTTCATGGTGCCGCAGCGCGCCGCAAACTCGCAGGCGGACCTCATCATCGCCGAAAGCGGCGCCGCACCCGATGTCACGATGCTGGACAGCCGCGAGCGACTGCCTTGGGCCGGCCATTCGGCGCGCTATGCCCTCGGCGAAATGTACGAACTGATCAAGTCGCACCGCACCACATTGGTCTTCGTCAATACACGGAGCCAGGCTGAAGGCATCTTCCAGGATCTCTGGCACATCAACGAAGACAATCTGGCAATCGCGCTGCACCACGGTTCGCTCGACGTGGCGCAGCGGCGCAAGGTCGAAGCCGCGATGACGGGCGGTTTGCTGCGTGCCGTGGTCTGTACCTCGTCGCTCGATCTTGGCATCGACTGGGGCGACGTCGATCTCGTCATCAATGTCGGCGCCCCCAAGGGCGCGTCGCGGCTCCTGCAACGCATCGGCCGCGCCAACCATCGCATGGATGAGCCGTCGAAAGGGGTGCTCATCCCGGCCAACCGCTTCGAAGTGCTGGAATGCCGCGCGGCGCTCGACGCCATTGCCGAAAACGCTCAGGACACGCCAGCCGCGCGCATCGGTGCGCTCGACGTGCTGGCGCAGCACGTACTTGGCTGCGCCTGTGGCGAACCATTTCGCTCCGACGATTTATTATGCCGAGGTCACGACGGCAGCGCCGTATTCAACGCTAAGCCGGACGGATTTCGATGCCGTGGTCGATTTCGTCGCCACCGGCGGCTACGCGCTCAAGGCCTACGAGCGCTTCGCGCGTATCCGCCACGGCAAAGACGGGCTTTGGCGCATCACCCATCCCAATGTGGCGCAGCGCTACCGGCTTAACGTCGGCACCATCGTGGAAGCCGACATGCTGAAAGTCCGCCTGCTGCGGTCCCGAGCGTCGAAAGTAATTCCGCGCGGCGGGCGCATGCTCGGCCAGGTCGAGGAGTATTTCGTCGAGACCATGGTGCCGGGCGACACGTTCGTGTTCGCCGGTGAGATTCTGAAATACGAGACCATCGTCGAGGACGAGGTCTACGTATCGCGCGCGACCGCGGAGGATCCCAAAGTGCCAGCCTATGAAGGCGGCAAATTTCCGCTCTCGACTTATCTTGCCGCGCGCGTGCGCGAGCATCGTCGCCCACCCGCAAGCATGGCGTGGATTGCCGCCGCAAGTGCGCGAATGGCTGGAAATCCAGGAATGGCGCTCGCAGATGCCCGGACAGCGCGAGCTCCTGATCGAAACCTTTCCGCGCGCCAACAAACACTATCTGGTCTGCTATCCGTTCGAAGGCCGACTCGCCCACCAGACGCTCGGCATGCTGCTGACGCGGCGGCTGGAACGCGCGCGGCTTAAGCCGATGGGTTTTGTCGCCAACGAATACGCACTCGCGGTATGGGGTCTTGGCAATGTCGCGCAGCAGGTTGAGCGCGGTGTCTTTTCGTTCGATGAGCTTTTCGATGAGGATATGCTGGGCGACGATCTCGAAGCATGGCTCGCCGAGTTGGCGCTCATGAAGCGCACCTTTCGGAACTGCGCAATCATCGCCGGATTGATCGAACGGCGCTTCCCGGGCGAGGAGAAATCGCGACGGCAGGTCACGATTTCGACCGATCTCGTCTATGACGTGTTGCGCAGCCATCAACCGGATCACGTGCTGCTGCGCGCGGCGCGGGCCGATGCGGCAACCGGCCTGCTCGATGTCCGACGCCTCGGCGAAATGCTCTCGCGCATCAGCGGCCGAATCGTCCATAAGGCGCTCGACCACGTCTCGCCTCTCGCCGTCCCCGTGATGCTGGAGATCGGCCGCGAGGCGGTTTACGGAGAAGCGGCCGAGACGCTACTCGCCGAGACCGAGGCGGACCTTGTGAAGGAGGCGATGCAGTGAGGGGACCTGCGACCGTGCCAGCCGACCTGCCGTTGAAAGCGGCGGCGAACCTAGGGCACGCGATCGTCGTTTCAAGCGCCACCCTCATTGCCGACCCTGCAGGGGCCCTGTACTGGCCTGATGAAGGTCTGCTCGCAGTCGCCGACCTGCATCTGGAAAAGGGCTCCGCCTTCGCGGCGCGCGGCGTGTTATTGCCGCCCTACGACACGGCGGCGACACTCGCACGGCTTGGACGTTTGATCGCGCGCTATGCGCCGCGGCTCGTCATCGCGCTGGGCGACAGCTTTCATGACGGCGGCAGCGCGGCGCGCATGGCCGAGTCCGACCGTGCCGCGCTCAGCGCGCTGCAGCGCGGGCGCGACTGGCTGTGGATCTCCGGCAATCACGATCCCGCTCCCGCAACCGGCGTCGGCGGCCGCTTCGCCGACTTGCTGGCGCTTGGGCCCCTTACCTTCCGCCACGAGCCATCGGTCGGCGCATCCGATGGCGAGATTGCCGGCCATCTGCATCCGCAGGCGCATGTTGCGCGCCGCGGCCGCGCCGTCAGCCGGCGATGCTTCGCCGCCAATGCGCAGCGCCTCGTCATGCCCGCTTTTGGGTCTTACACCGGCGGGCTGAACGTGCGCGACCGCGCCATCGCGACGCTGTTCGGCACGCTCGATTTCACCGCCCACATGCTGGGAGACAGCCGCCTCTATGCGGTCACGGCGGCGCGCTGCCTGCCGGATTAGGCGCTATTTTCGTTTCGCCGTGCGCTCTGGACCAGCGGGGGCGTTCCACGCAGCGGCCGTTTTCACGTTGATGGCCTCATCGGGCTGCGGCTCGGGCACAAAGGTCTTCACCGCATTGCGCGCGGCAGCCAGTGTCTGCGGATCGAGATGCGAGGCGATCTCATCCCGCTTCGCCCCCGCCTCCTTGTCGCCCTGATCAGACGCGAGCGCGAACCATTTGTAGGCTTCGGAGTCGTTCTTCTGTACGCCGATGCCGCGCGCATAAAGAATGCCGAGATTGTACTGGCTGTCCCTGACACCGTGATTGGCCGCGCTGCGGAACCACTCGGCGGCTTTGTTGTAATCCGGCGCCCCGTTCACGCCCTCCGCGTAGATCACCGCAAGATTGTGCATGGCTTTGCCGTTGCCCTTGTGGGCGGCCGCTTCATAAAGCTCGCGCGCCCGGGCGAGGTCTTTCTTGACGCCGACGCCTTTCTCGTAGAAGCCGCCGAGCCGGAATTGCGCCGGAGCGAGCCCGGCTTGGGCGGCAAGTTCGAGCCAGTGCGCGGCGGCTTGGGCGTCTTGCGCGACGCCGCGGCCCTCGGCAAAGCGCGTCGCCACTTCGTAAGCGGCCGCCGGATTGCCCGCCATCGCGGCGGCGCGCAAGGCTGGATCGCCGATGGTGGCGGGAAGCTTGTCGTCAGCAATCGGCGTGCCGCGCCTCGCCGGTGACGCCGTGATGGGCGCAGCTTGCGGGCTCGGCAAGGCGCCGGTGATGTCGGGCACCGCCCACGAGGGTAGCGTCGCGGCAGCGTGTCTCCCGCCGGTCGATGACGCCGGCACGGTCGCGGGCGGCGGCCCGGCATTTTGCGGCTGCATCGATTCCCGTTGCGGCACGACCTCCTTGGCCGCCGGCGGCGCCACAGCTGGGGCGTTAAGCGCGTGAGGCGGAACGGGCAGAGCCGGCTCGGCTGGCTGCGGCAGTTTCTCTGGATTGATGGCCGGCGGCGGGGCGGGCGGCAGCGCCTGCTGTGGCGCGGGCTGCGGCTGCGTTTGCGGCACGACTGTCACGCCGCTGTTTTCGAAAAACTTGGCCGCAACGCGCACGCCGCCAAGCAGAATGAGCACGGCAGCGCCCGCGACGATAAGCTTGTGCAGCCGATCCGAACGCTTCCTTGGCTGCGTGGCCGCGGAGGCGCCAACAGCGGCTGTCGGCTTTTCTCCCGGCCGCTGCGCGGCAGCAGCCTGGGCGGCCCGGCGCGCGGCAGCGATGAAATCCGGCCGTCCGGAATCGGCGATCACTGGCGGCTTGAGCCGCGCCCACAGCCGCTTCCGAAGCGGCGATCCGCTCGGCCGGCGACAGATTGGAACGGGCACGGCCCGGAGTAGAGCCGGGCTCAAGCGGATGATCGGGGGGCAAAGTCGGATCGATTGGCTTCCTGCCAATCGACGCCTCGGCCTCGAGGATCAGGCTCTGGGACTGATACCGGCGCGAGCGGCGGCGCATCTGGCGGATTGCGGCTGATCGAGCGCGGCGACAGGCTGTGGCGGTGCGACCGCCAGTGTCCCGGCTGGCGGCGCCTCGGCGCGCAGTCCGCTCTCGATGCTGGCCAGCCGATTGACGACGTGCTCGACCGTCTCCTGCACTGTCTCGAGCGAATCGCGGGTACGGCGGTCGTTCGCCTTGATCTCGGCAACGTCGCGCTCGACCGCCGGTGATGGGACGGCGGCCAGCGCGCCGGCAGCCGAGCCACTGCTGCGCATCTCGTTGAGGTGCACCAGAAGGTCGGCAAGCCCGCGCTCGATCGCTTCCAGATGGCCGAGTCGTGCGTCGGAAGCATCGAACCGCTGCACCAGGGCCGCGATACGATCTTCAAGGTGAGCAAGCGCCGCATGGTCGGTATGGGTCAGCTGAACCCATTCCAGCTTTTCGATCAGTCCGGCGAGCAGCTTTTCCAGATCGCGCGGCACGGCCTGACCCGCCTCGCTCGATGCCGTCAGCGCAGCCGCAAGCGAATCGATGCGCTGCTCAAGGGCCATGACATTCTGACTGGATCCCGACGATGCGGTCATCGTGGCAGCCAAGGAATCGATGCGCTGTTCGAGCGCGGAAACGTCGTGACCGGCTCCCGCCGATGCCGTCAGTGTCGCAGCCAACGTACTCAATGCGCTGCTCAAGTCCTGAAACATCATGCCCGGCTCCGGCCGATGCCGTCAGCGTCGCGGCAAGCGAATCGATTCGCTGTTCGAGACCCGACACGTCGCGACCGGATCCACTCGACGAGCTCATCGCCGCGGCAAGCGTGTCGATGCGCTGCTCCAGCGCCGAAACTGCGTGGCCGGTCGCCGCGGTATTGGCGATGACGTCGACCTGCCCCGCAAGTGCGCGCACTTCTTCGGCAACGCGCGCCAGCGTATCGTTCGAGGCGACGTGGGAAACGACGCCGCGCAAGCCGCCGATCGCGGCTTCAAGCTGCTGAAGCGCCGAGGGATCATCCTTTGCGAGGATCATGTCGACTTTCTGCGACAGTGCCCTCACCGCTGCTTCGAAACCGACCAGATTTTCCGCCGGCGTCAGCACCCGCAGCGCCTCGCGGATGTCTGTCAGGCCACGCTCAAGACCAGCGAGGGCATTCGGATCGATGCCGGATTGGCGGCTGTGATCGATGCGCTCTCCGAGTGCCTTGATCTCGATTTCGAGCGACTCCACGGCGCGCCGCGGCAACGCTTCATTGAGGTGGCGGCCGATGTCGGCGAGATCCGAACGGATCGACGAGATGGCCTTCTCGATATCGCTCGACGGCTGCAACGCCTCGATACGCGCCGTGATCTGGCGCAGCTGCTGTTCAAGACTGGAAAAATCGACCGTGGGAGCGCTGACCGCAGCAACAGGCGCCGCAGGTTTTTCAGCCGGCACCGAAATTTCACGCGGCGCGGCGAGCGGCGGCGCGGCGTCCGCGGCCTCAACCGATTCACGCAGCGGCATACGCGCCGTCGCAGCTCCGCCATCGAGCGCACGCTGCCGGGCCGCGATCTCGGCGACCGCATCGTCGATCGACAGGTTCGACTCACGTCTGGCGCGGCGACGCTGCGGGGCGCCTGTCAGCCGCGGCGGCTGTTCGTCAGCCGGCGATACGACATCGACGGCGGGGTTCTGGGCCGGGATGCGGCGCGCGACAGGCGTTCGATCTGCTGCGTCAGCTGATCGAGACGGGCGTGCATCTCGACCGATGCCCTCGCGTGCTGGCGCCGATACGCGACGAGCCTCATCGCGGGCGATCACCAGCAGCCGCGCTTCCTCGGCCTCGCGCGCCGCGGCGTCGCGGCGCTGTGTATCTTCGGCGGCGCGCGCGACCGTTTCGCGGCGCGCCTCCTCGCGAGCCGTTTCGAGGCGGCGCTCCTCCTCAGCGGCGCGTGCCGTCTCCTGGCGCGCTTCTTCACGGGCAACCTCGCGGGCGATCTCGAGGCGGCGCTGCTCCTCGGCTTCGCGGGCAGCAGCTTCTTCAGCCGCCTGTTGTCGAGCTTCCTCGCGCGCAGCCTCGATACGCCGCTCGTCCTCGGCCGCACGCGCGGCGGCCTCCTGGCGGGCCTCTTCACGGGCGGCCTCGCGCGCCGCCTGGATACGGCGCTCGTCTTCGGCGGCACGGGCGGCGGCTTCGCGACGCGCTTCCTCTCGCGCCGCCTGGCGGGCCGCCTCGCGAATGGCATCAAGGCGGCGCGCCTCCTCCGCATCGCGCGCCAGCGAATCACGTTTTGTGTTATCACGCGCTACGGCGTCACGGCGCGGCTCGCCGCGTCCCGCTTGCCAGCCTTGCGGCCTCTTGTGTCCGGGATCGTCCCGACGGGGCTCATTGCGCCCTCGTTCGCGCTCGCGCGAGTCGCCGCGTTCCCAATTGCGGCGTGGACGATCGTCTCCCCCCTCGCGCCGCGGCCAGCCGTCGCGATCTCGCCGTTGCGATCCTGCCTGGGAATTCATCTTGGAATTCGCCTTGAGGGGCAGGTTCGTTGCCGCCTTCGCGACGGCCCTCACGGTAAGGGCGGCCTTCGTATTTGATGTCGTATCGGGCAGGCTGACGATTGTGCGAATCGCGCACTGGTGGCTGCGGCTCGGGCATGGCCGCGCGCGCCGGACGCCGGTCAGGAGTATCGTCGCCGCTCTTTCTGATCACCCTGTTGAGCCACTCGTCGACGGACACGTCGATTCGCTGCGCTGCGTCGCGCTCGGCCTCGCGCGGTTGCTGGCGCAGGCCTCTCAAATTCCACGGACCGCCAGATTTCATCCTCGCGCTCAGACCACATCCGAAGGGGCCGAATGTGCCCCCCTCTCGGGCCAACGCTGGCTACCAAACAAGCGCACGGCACGACCCTCTTTCCCCGCATGCCGACTTTTCCGGATTTAGGGTAAACAGGCGGTTAAGAAGCAGGGCGCGAGCACCCGAACAGTCGGTTTTTGCCGGGCTTTTCCGCGATGCCGTTGAGACTCAGCCGGACTGGATTCCGAAGCCCGGCGGGGCTCTCGGCGCCGGCATGTAACCGTTACCGTAACGTGTAAGGGATTCCTAAACTCTTGTTCGCCGTGCGAGCCTTGGACAAGAACGGCTTCGACGGGTGACTAATCCATGCGGCAAGGTGGAATTCCCGGCACGGCGGATTTCGCGGCGATACAAGGCGGCGAGAATTGGACCGCGGTAGAGCCCGATCGGCTGATGACCATCGGGGAAGTGGCGCGCGAATTCGCCATTACGCTGCGGGCGCTGCGCTTCTACGAAGCCAAGCGCCTGATCTCGCCGCTGCGCAGCGGGCCGCTCCGCCTCTACGACCGCGGCGACCGGAACAGAATAGCGCTCATCCTCAGCGGGCGGCGGCTCGGCTTCACCCTGGCTGAGATCAAGGACCTGGTCGAGGAGCCGGGCGGCAGCCGCCTGCAGCTGACCCGCGAGAAATGTCTGGAGCAGATCAACTTGCTGGAACGTCAGAAGCGCGGCATCGAGCTGGCTCTCGCCGAGCTGCGCCAGATCTACACGTCGTTCTACAAGTCGCTGCTGGTAGACCGGCTTACAAACTGAGTATAGGCCGAAATCGGACGCTCAGGCCGCGGTCAGACCGCCGTCGATCACCAACTCAGCCCCGGTCGTGAACGCAGACTCGTCACTTGCGAGGAACAGGATCGTGCGCGCGATCTTCGTCCGGTCGCGCGAGCCGGCCGAGTGGCGCCGCCTGGGTGAAACTACTTTCCACTTTGTTCGGGTCACGCGCCGACGCGATCATCGACCGCAGCATCGGCGTCTCCACGAATGACGGATGAACCGAATTGCAGCGGATATTGTAGCCCCTGCGTGCGCAATGCAGCGCTACTGATTTCGTGAGCAGGCGCACACCACCTTTGCTGGCGCTGTATGCGGCGAGATTGCCCGACCCGATAATTCCGGCGACCGACGACATGTTGACGATCGAGCCCCCGCCGCGGTCTTTCATGACGCGCACAGCATGCTTGCAGCCGAGAAACGTGCCATCCAGATTGACGGCTATCAGCGCCCGCCACTCTTCAAGCGTCGTCGTCTCGACGTCTTTCAGCAGCACCACGCCCGCACAATTGACGACGATGTCGACATGACCGAACTCGGCGGCGACAGCGTCGGTAACCGCGATCCAGTCGTCCTCGCGCGTCACGTCGAGAGTGCGAATGGATGCGTCGTTGCGCGAACGACTCCAGCGCGGGAGCTGACACAGCCTCGCTCGCGATCGGTCAGGACGACCTTGGCGCCTTCGTCGCGCAGCAACTTCGCGGCGGCAAAGCCGATGCCCGAGGCCCCGCCGGTGATCAGAGCGACCTTGCCCTCAACGCGACCCATGCCATGCCGCCGATCTCATCCGCCGCGCGAAGGCTAGTCCGCGCGGCACGCTGTGGCTAGTATGTGCACCGCACAATGGATTCTCGCCGGGGAGACGCCATGCCGGACGCCTTCATCTACGATCACGTACGCACGCCACGCGGCCGCGGCAAAGTCGATGGCGCGTTGCACGAAGTGACTGCGCTCAGCCTGGCGAGTCAGGCGCTCGGCGCCATCAGGGACCGTAATCAGCTCGACACGTCGCTGATCGATGACGTGGTGATGGGCGTCGTTGATCCTATCGGCGAGGCTGGCGCCAACATTGCCCGACTCGCGGCCTTGGTGGCCGGTTTCGGCAACAGCGTCGCCGGCGTGCAGATCAATCGTTTCTGTGCCTCGGGCCTCGACGCGGTCAATTTCGCCTCCGCCCAGATCATGTCCGGACAGCAGGAACTGGCGATCGGCGGCGGAGTCGAATCGATGAGCCGCGTCGGCATCGGCTCGGCGGGCGGCGCCTGGTCGGTCGATCCGTCGATCGCGGTTGCGCATTACTTTCTGCCGCAGGGAATTTCCGCCGATCTGATCGCCACCAAATACGGTTTCTCGCGCGACGACGTCGACGCCTATGCGGTCGAGAGCCAGAAACGCGCCGCTACGGCGTGGAGCGACGGCCGCTTCGCCCGCTCGGTCATGGCGGTGAAGGACGTGAACGGCCTCACCATCCTCGACAAGGACGAACACATGCGGCCGGGCACAACGATGCAGTCGCTTGCTTCGCTGCAGCCATCATTTGCGCAGATGGGTGAGAAAGGCGGCTTCGACGCGGTGGCCATTCAGGCCCATCCCGACGTGGAATACATCAACCATGTGCACCACGCCGGCAATTCGTCGGGCATCGTCGACGGTGCCGCCGCTGTGCTGGTCGGCAATGCGCGCGCCGGCAAGCGCGCCGGTCTCAAACCGCGGGCGAAGATCAAGGCGTTCGCCAATATCGGCTCGGAACCGGCGCTGATGCTGACCGGTCCGGTCGACGTGACCGAGAAAGTCCTGAAAAAGTCGGGCATGACGCTCGCCGACATCGACCTGATCGAGGTCAACGAGGCGTTCGCTTCGGTGGTGCTGCGCTATCTACAGGCGTTCGATCTCGATCCCGCCAAGGTCAACGCCAACGGCGGCGCCATCGCCATGGGTCATCCGCTCGGCGCCACCGGGGCGATGATCCTCGGCACCGTACTCGACGAACTGGAGCGGCGCCAGCTATCGACCGCGCTGATCACGCTGTGCATCGGCGCCGGCATGGGCACCGCGACGATCATCGAGCGCGTTGAAGATCGAGCACATCTAACGGACAAGGTCACATTCGATGCCGAAAATCGACATCGCCAAACTGCCGACCGATACGCGAACCGGCTATCCGCCGCCCTATGATCGCGTGGTCGTCGGCCGCGAGCGCAAACGGCTCGGCAATGCCGTTGGGCTCGATCAGTTTGGCGTCAATCTCACCACGCTGAAGCCGGGCGCGGCCTCGGCGCTGCGCCACTGGCACGAGCAGGAAGACGAACTGGTGTTTATCCTGGAAGGCGAAATTGTGCTGATCGAAGACGACGGTGAGACGCTGCTCAAGCCGGGGGATGCCGCCGGCTTCAAGGCCAACAGCAGGATCGGCCACCATCTCGTCAACAAATCGGATCGCGACGCCGTCTATCTGGAAATCGGGACGCGGTCGAAACACGAGCGCGCGCATTATCCCGATCCGGAAGTGGACCTGATGGTGGTGCGCGACGACAAAGGCGCGCGTTACACACGCAAGAACGGCGAGCCGTACCGATGAGCTTCACCAATTTCACGCTTGAAACCGGCGCCGACGGCATCGTGGTCGTGACGTGGAATGCGCCTGGCCGCTCGATGAATGTCATTGACGGAACGGTCACCGAGGAGCTTGCGGCGATCGTCGAGCAGACAGCGGTCGACGCAGCCGTAAAGGGCGTCGTCATCACCTCAGGCAAAGACACCTTCTGCGCCGGCGCCGATCTTACGGTATTGCAGTCCTTGAGCCGCTCATTCGCGGAGCTGGCGGCCACGCAGGGCGAGGAGGCCGCGAACGCACGCTTCTTCGAAGATAGCCGCAAATGGTCGATCCTGTGCCGCCGCATCGAGACCTGCGGCAAGCCTTGGGTCGCGGCGCTTAACGGAACCGCCGTTGGCGGCGGTTTCGAACTGGCGCTGGCCTGCCATCATCGCATTGCCGTCGACAACCCCAAGACCCGGCTCGGCCTGCCCGAGGTCAAGGTGGGCCTGTTTCCTGGCGCCGGCGGCACCCAGCGGATCGCGCGCATGATGCAGCCAGCCGATGCGCTGCAATTCCTGCTCAAGGGCGACCAGATCGATGTCGCGCGCGCCAAAGCCATGAAGCTCGTCGACGCGGTCGTGCTACCCGGCGAACTGATCGAGACCGCAAAAACATGGATCGGGTCCGGCGGCTCGGCTCAGGCGCCGTGGGATGTTGAAGGCTTCAGGCTGCCTGGCGGGCCGGTGCATTCCAAAGCCGGCATGATGGTGTTTACGCCAGCGAACGCGCTCTATCGCCGCGAGACTTATGACAATTATCCGGCGGCGCGCGCCATCATGCAGGTGGTCTATGAGGGCCTGCAGCTGCCGATGGACCAGGCGCTGCGCGTCGAGTCGCGCTACTTCGCCCATATCCTGCGCTCGCCGCAGGCGGCGGCGATGATCCGCTCGCTATTCGTCTCGTTGCAGGAGATCAACAAAGGCGCCCGCCGGCCGCCGGCAATTCCGCGCAAGACATTCAAGAAAATCGGCGTGCTCGGTGCGGGCTTCATGGGCGGCGCCATCGCTTATGTGAGCGCGCTCGCCGGCATCGATGTCGTGCTGGTCGATCGCGATCCCGAAACCGCCGAAAAGGGCAAAGCGCATTCGCAGGCGCTGATGGACCAACAGGTCAAACGCGGCCGCGCCACTGTGCCCGAACGCGACGCGCTCCTGGAACGCATCAAGCCAACCGCGGACTACGTGGCGCTGAAGGATTGCGAGCTGATCATCGAGGCGGTGTTTGAGGATCGCAAGGTCAAGGAAGAGGTCATCGGCCGGGCGCAGAACGTCATCGGCAAAGATACGATCTTCGGCTCCAACACCTCGACATTGCCGATCAATTCACTCGCGGCCGCGTTCAAGGACCGCACCCGCTTCATCGGCATCCATTTCTTCTCACCGGTCGAACGCATGAATCTGGTCGAGATCATCCTCGGCAAGGACACCGGCGACGCGGCGCTCGCCGGTGCACTCGACTACGTGCGCGCCATTCGCAAGACGCCGATTGTGGTCAATGACTCGCGCGGCTTCTACACGTCGCGGGTGGTCGGCACCTATCTGCGCGAAGGCCATCTGATGCTCGCTGACGGCGTGCCGGCCGCGATGATCGAGAATGTTGGCCGGATGGCGGGTATGCCGGTCGGCCCGCTGGCGCTCAATGACGAAGTCGCAGTCGATCTCGCCTGGAAGATCCTGCAGGCGACCGAAGCCGATCTCGGTCCTGACAAAGTCGATGCGCGACAGAAGGCGCTGCTTGCCGATATGGTGGAAAAACGCGGCCGGCTCGGCCGCAAGAACGGCAAAGGCTTTTACGACTATCCACAGAACGGGCCGAAACGGCTTTGGCCGGGGCTTACCGATCTGCAGCCGACCAGGCTCGATCCCGACACGCTTGCGGTTGCGGAGCTCGAAGAACGCCTGCTGGCCATCCAGGCACTTGAAACCGCCCGCTGCGTCGAGGAAGGCGTGCTCACCGACATGCGCGAAGCCGATATCGGCTCGATCCTCGGCTTCGGCTTTGCACCTTTTACCGGCGGCACCATTTCCTACATTGACGCGCATGGGGGCTGAGGCGTTCGTGGCACTGTGCAGCCGTCTGGCGAAGCGCCATGGGGACCGCTTCAAACCGTGTAAACTTTTGGCCGATATGGCAAAAAAAGGTGACACGTTCTACCGGCGTTTTCCGCCGAACGAACGCAAGGCGGTCGCCTGATCGTCATGGGATCGACATTGGCGTTTGCGGCGGCCCGCGTGTAAGGTCGCGGCCGCTTTTTTCCGGGACACTGCATGGCGCGTGATCAAGTCGACCTGACGCCGATCGAGCGGCGGGACGAACTCGTTGCATGGCTGGCGCAAGGCGTCCGGCCGAAGTCGCAATTCCGCATCGGCACCGAGCACGAAAAATTCGCTTTCACGCTCGAAGGGCACCGCCCGGTCCCTTACGAAGGACCGCGCGGCATCCGCGCCCTGCTCGAAGGCATGCAGCATCTTCTCGGCTGGGAGCCGATCATGGAAGGGCCGAACGTGATCGGCCTTTATGACGTGACCGGCGGCGGGGCCATCTCGCTTGAACCCGGCGGCCAGTTCGAACTGTCCGGCGCGCAGGTCGAGACCGTGCACCAGACTTCGCGCGAGCTGATGTCGCACCTGGCCCAGGTGCGCGAAGTGGCGCAGCCGCTGCACATCGGCTTCCTCGGTCTCGGAATGGCGCCGAGCTGGAGTCGCGCCGACGTGCCGCGAATGCCCAAGGGCCGCTACAAGATCATGACCGGCTACATGCCGAAGGTCGGCAGCCTCGGCCTCGACATGATGTATCGCACCTGCACGGTGCAGACCAATCTCGACTTCTCCTCGGAAGCCGACATGGTCAAGAAGCTGCGCGTGTCGCTGGCGCTGCAGCCGATCGCGACGGCGCTGTTTGCCAATTCGCCGTTCACCGACGGCAAGCCCAACGGCTTCCTGTCGTTCCGCTCGGAAATCTGGCGCGACACCGACAACGATCGGGCCGGCATGCTGCCTTGGGCGTTTGAGCCCGGCATGAGCTTCGAGCGCTGGGTCGACTACGCGCTCGACGTGCCGATGTATTTCATCAAGCATGGCGACGAGTATGTCGACGTGGCGGGGATGTCGTTTCGCGATCTGTTGGCCGGCAAGCTGCCCGGCATGCCGGGCGTGCGCGCCACCATCTCGGACTGGGCCAACCACCTGAGCACGACGTTTCCCGAAGTGCGGCTCAAGCGCTATCTGGAAATGCGCGGCGCCGATTCGGGTCCGCTGCCAAGTCTGCTGGCGCTGCCGGCATTCTGGGTCGGTATTCTTTATGATGACAATTCGCTCGACGCCGCCTGGGACTTGGTCAAGAACTGGACCGCGGAAGAACGGCAAAAACTGCGCGATGACGTGCCGAAGTTTGCACTCGCCGCCAAGGTGCATGGCCGCACGGTGTTCGAAATCGCCACCGAAACTCTGAACTTGTCCCGCGCCGGGCTAGCGCGCCGCAAGCGGCTCAACCCTGCGGGAGAGGACGAGACGCGGTATCTGGGTGTGCTTCAGGAGCGCCTGTTGCGCGGCAGCACGCCGGCCCAGGACCTGCTGGCAAAATTCAACGGTCCGTGGCACGGCTCGGTCGATCCGATTTTCACCGAAGACGCTTATTAGCACTCTGACCCAGAAAATAACTGCCCAGAGCTTGATGGCGGCCGCGGCCCGGTTTTCGTGATGATCGGCGCCCGACTGACAGACTTACGCGCGCGTCCCCGTTCGGGGCTTCGGTACGCTTTGTCCCCGTCATAGAGACAAGACGACTAAATCTGCTTTTGACTTTTTTTTACGAGTTCCGGTCAAACTGGCGCAATGACCAAGGTCCTGACTGCTGAAATGCAGCACAAACATGCCGAGCGGCAGCTTTTCACCGCGCGCCGGGCGTTGAGTCATCTCGTGGAGCTTTACGAAAGCGGCCAATGGCGGCACCTCTATAAGGAAGAAGCCTTCGCCGAGGCGGTCCGGCAGGCGCGCCAAGCCGTCGACACGTGGACGGACGCCGTTGCCAAAGCCGAAGCCCAGGCCAAAGCCAACAACGTAATCTAGTCGGACGTCGTCAACAGTTCTGGCTTCGCCCCCGCGCCTCGCATCTGCCTGCGTCAATCTGGGACTACAACCGCCATTTTTCGTCCGAAGATCTGCTCGACCAACAACAAAAGGTTGCGGCAAGCTGGATCATGACAGCGGCGGCGCCTTGCCTGTATGCTTGCCTCGCCGGCTTTTCTGCCATGAGGTCCGCCATGAGCCGCTACCCTGCCGCCCGCGTTCTATCGCGCCGCCGTTTCCTCAGAAGCACAGCGCTTGCCGGTGGCGCGCTTGCGTTGCCGGCAGCGCCGTTCGTAGCGCGTGCCGCGGCGCTTCGGCCGGTCTCCATGACACTCGACTGGATTTATCAGGGGCCTAACGTCGGCTTCATGATGGCCCGCGACAAAGGGTACTATCGTGACGCCGGTCTCGATGTGACCGTGACTTCCGGAAAAGGCTCGGGCACGACAGCGCAGCTCGTCGCCAGCAAGGCGAGCCAATTCGGTTTCTCCGACGGCTACGGGGTCGCGACCGGAATCTCGAAGGGCCTGCCAATCAAGACCGTCGGCAGCGTGTTTCGCAAAAACCCGGCAGCCATGATCGTGCTCGCGGATTCCGGCATCACTTCGCCGAAGGATCTCGAAGGCAAGACCGTCGCCATGACGGCGGGCAGCGGGCAGTTTCAACAATGGCCAGCCTTTGCCAACGGCGCTGGCATCGACGCCGCGAAGGTCCGCATGGTCAACATCGATCCCGCCGGCGTCGGTCCGGCGCTCGTCAACAAAAAGGCCGATGCCATCGGCGGCTACGCTCAGGGGTATGTGCCGGCGATCGAAATTCGCGCCAAGAAGCAGGTCCGGATTTTCTGGTACGCCGACTATGGGGTGAACGTCGTATCCAACGGCATCATCGCGCACAATGACCTGCTCAAGAGCGATCCGGAATTGGTGCGCACCTTTGTGACGCAGAGCATCAAGGGCTTCCTGTACGGACGGCAGCATCCCGACGAGGCGATCGCCTCGGTCAAACGCTATCTGCCGACGGTCGATCCGGCTATTTCCCGGCGCGAGTTGGAGCTGTCCTGGACAACCTGGGTCACACCGAACACCAAGGGCAAGCCACTTGGCTGGGAAGCCGACGCCGATTGGAACTCTACCGTTGCGGTGCTCAAGCAATATGGCGGTGTGGCGACGCCGCCGGCGCTTGATGCGCTCTACACCAATGAATTCGTGCCGAGCGCGGCTGAATATGTACCGCCGCAAGCGAGCTGAGCGATAGCTGCCAAGTGATCGTCCAGAGGCTGGCTATTCGTTAGGCATGGCACACGACTTGCATTTTGGATCGACCGCCCGCTCGGTCAGACAGAGTCCAACAATGACTTGCCGGCTTCGCCGGTCCGCCGGGCGACAACCCGGAGATCAGTCATGGGCTCACTTTTGGGCTTTGAGAAACGGCCGCGTGGATCGCTCTCTCGGCGGCGTTTCCTGAAAAACTCAGCCACGTTTGCTGCCGCGGCCTCCACGCTGGCGTGCCCAAGTTTCGTGCGCGCCGCAGGCTCGCTGAAGCCGGTGTCGTTGACGCTCGATTGGCTGTTTCAGGGACCCAACGCCGGATTTCTGGTCGCGCACGCGCAAGGGTTTTTATCGCGACGCCGGACTCGATGTAACGATCAGCCCAGGGAAAGGATCCGGAACGACCGCGCAGCTGGTCGCCAGCAAGGCGACGCAGATCGGATACTCCGATGGTTTCGTCGTCGGCAGCAGCATCGCCAAAGGCATGGCGATCAAGACCGTCGGGAGCATTTATCGCCGCGATCCAGCCGCCGTCATGGTGCCCGCCGATTCCGACATCAAGTCGCCGAAAGACCTCGAGGGCAAAAGCATTGGCATGACGGTCGGCAGCGCCCAATTCCTGCAATGGCCGGTCTTCGCTGAAGGGCGCCGGCTTCGACCTTGCGAAGGTGCCGATCGTGAATATCGATCCGGCCGGCGTCTCGCCGGCGCTGGTGAGCGGCAAGGTTCCCGCCATCTGCGGCTACGTATTCAGCTACGCCCCGACCATCCAGGTCCGCGCCAAAAAACAGCTGCGCATGTTCTGGTTTGCGGACTACGGGGTCACTGTCGTTTCCAACGGCATCATCGTGCATCAAGACTTGCTCAAGAGCGACCCCGACCTCATTCGCGCGTTTGTTCCTGCCGCAATCAAAGGCTTCCTCTATGGCCGCCAGCACCCAGACGCCGCCTATGCGGCGGTAAAGACTTTCCAGCCGACCGCCGATCCTGCGATCACACAGCTTGAGCTCGAACAGTCGTGGAAGACGTGGGTGACGCCCAATACCAAGGGCAAGCCGCTCGGCTGGGGCTCCGATGCCGACTGGGCTTCAACCGTCGATATCCTCAAACAACATGCCGGCGTCACCGCGCCACTGGAGCCGAGCCAAATCTACACCAACGAGTTCGTACCGACCGGCGCCGCGTACGTGCCGCCGCAGACCGCGTAAGCGGCGGGATAGCAGCACCGCGCGGCCGTCCACCGCTCGCATAAAGCTTGCTTTTCAGCGGCTTTGTGACCGGCTATCAAGCTATCGGGCGAGCAAGCTTGCCGTCGCCCTTCATGCCGGCACACTGATCCCTGGAGGTGAAGCCATGCGCTCTCGGCGTTCTCAGACCGCGCCGGTATCCCGACGCCGCTTTCTCAAGCAATCCGCGCTCGCCGCCGGCGCGCTCGCCATGCCAGCCGCGCCGTTCGTCGCGCGCGCCGCGACCGCTCTCAAGCCGGTGACGTTCACGCTCGACTGGCTCTATCAGGGCGCCAGCGCCGGATTTCTGGTCGCGCACGAGAAGGGCTTTTATCGCGACGCAGGGCTCGACGTGACGATCCTCGCCGGCAAGGGCTCCGGCACCACCGCGCAACTCGTCGCCAGCAAGGCGACGCCGATCGGTTTCTCGGACGGTTTTGTCGTCGCCAACAGCGTCGCCAAGGGCATGGCGATCAAGACCGTCGGCACCATCTACCGGCGCGATCCGGCCGCCATCATGGTGCTTGATGAATTGCCGATCAAATCGCCCAAGGATCTGGAAGGCAAGTCGGTGGCGATGACCGCCGGCAGCGCGCAATTCCAGCAATGGCCGGCCTACGTCAAAGGCGCCGGCATCGATCCGAACAAGATCAAGATCGTCAACATCGATCCGGCCGGCGTCGGCGCCGCACTGGTCAACGGCAGAGTCGACGCCATCGGCGGCTATGTGTTCAGCTACGCGCCGAGCATCGAGGTGCGCGCCAAGAAAAAGCTGCGTACGTTCTGGTTTGCAGATTCCGGCGTGACCATCGTCTCTAATGGAATCATCGTGCATCAGGACCTGTTGAAGAGCGATCCTGATCTCGTTCGCGCGTTCGTCGCGCCGTCGATCAAGGGCTTCCTGTACGGCAGGCAGCACGTCGATGAAGCGATTGCGACGGTGAAAAAATACCAACCCACCGCCGATGATGGCGTCACCAGACGCGAATGCGAGCTGTCATGGGAGACGTGGCTGACGCCCAACACCAAGGGCAAGCCGCTGGGTTGGGGCTCCGATGCCGATTGGGCCGGCACCATCTCCGTGCTCAAACAATATGTCGGCGTTTCGGCACCGCTGACGACGGCGCAGCTCTACACCAACGAATTCGTACCGACCGGGGCCGACTACGTGCCGCCGCAAGGCTGAATGCGCAAGCCTGAATGCCTCGGGGAATGAGGTAGCGTGTCAGAGACAAAAGCCGCGGCAGGCTGGATCGGCGCAAGCCTGCTGCGCAAAGAAGACGCACGCCATCTTTACGGACACGGCATGTTCATCGCCGATGTCCAGGTGCCTGGCGTGCAGGACATCGCTTTCGTGCGCAGCCCGATGGCAAATGCGCGCGTCCGCAGCGTGATCAAGCCTTCGGACAATGCAGCACGCGTCTTCACGCTCGCCGATATCGGTCCGATTACTGTGCTGGAGGCCGGGCCCGAACTCTCCGCCCACCGCCACAGTCCTTATCCGCCGCTCGCCGACGGGCGTGTCCGTTATGTCGGACAGACCATCGCCGCCTGCGTGATGCCGACGCGCGCCCAGGCCGAAGATTTGGCCGAGGCCGTGCAGCTCGAGCTGGAGGAATTGCCGGCGGTCGTCGACGTCGTTGCCGCGATGCGCGGCGACAGCCCGCGCGTTTTCGATGAATGGCCGAGCAACGCCTATATCAGCACCAGCGTGGTCGAGGGCGATCCGTCGATCCTTGCGGCGGCGCCGGTTCGACTGCACCGCCGGCTGCGGCTCAACCGGCAGGCCACCGTCTCGATGGAAGGCCGCGGCGCGCTTGCCTACTGGGACCACCGGCTCGACGAACTCGTGGTCTATCTGTCGACACAGGGCGGCCAGGTGAAGCGCATGGCGCTGGCGCGCATGCTCGGCTTGCCCGAGCATAAGGTGCGCGTCATCGCGCCCGATGTCGGCGGCGGTTTCGGCGGCAAGAACCGGATCATGCCCGAAGACGTTGCGGTCGCCGCGCTGGCGCTGAAGGTCCGTCACCCGGTGCGCTGGATCGAGGACCGGCGCGAACATCTGCTGGCCTCGCCGCATGCACGCGACCACACCTACGATCTCACCATCTGCGCCGAACGCGACGGCACGCTGCTCGGCCTCGAAGGCGACATCTACATCGACGCCGGCGCCTATGCGTTGTGGCCGACGGGCGCGTTTCAGGAAGCCAGCATGGCGTCGCGCAACCTGACCGGCCCGTACCGCATGCGGCATCTGAAGCTCAACGCCCATACGGTCGCCACCAACAAGGCGCCGATGGGTCCGTATCGTGGCGTGGCGCGGCCGGGCGCGACCTTTGCGCTGGAGCGGCTGGTCGACGAGATGGCGCGCGAACTCGACCGCGAGCCTTTCGAGCTGCGCCGTCAGAACATCGTTACGTCGGCCGAACTTCCCTACCGCACCGCCGCCGGCATGAAGCTCGATACCGGCGATTACGTCGCGGCACTGGAAATCGCGCGCGATAAGATCGATCTGCCGGCCATCCGCAAGCGCCAGGCGCAGGCGAATCCGACGGCCGCAAGATCGGTGTCGGCTTTGCCTTCTACACCGAGCAGAGCGGGCACGGCATCGTCGAATTCGCGAAGCGGAAATTCCGCGTCATCCCCGGCTACGAGTCCGCCACTATCCGCATGCTGCCGGATGGCGGCGTGCTGATCTATGTGGGCGTGCAGAACCACGGCCAGGGCCACGAGACCACGCTGGCGCAGATCGCCGCGCACGAACTCGGCATCGACCCCGCGCAAATCTCCGTCCGCTACGGCGATACTGCGGTCGGCCCCTACGGCTTCGGCACGTTCGCATCGCGCTCGATCGTGTTCGCGGGCGGCGCCGTTGGCCGGGCGGCGCGTACGCTTGCCGAAAAGATTCGGCGCATCGGCGCACATCTGTTGCAGGCCGACGCCGCAGCGGTGCGCATCGAGAGTGGGATGGTGCACGGCCCGTCAAACAAAATCGGCGTTGCCGAAATCGCGTTCGCCGCCAATGCGCGGCCGGACCAGTTGCCGGCCGGAATGGCAGCCACTTCTGGAAACCACCGCCACCTACGAGCCATCCGATTCCGGCGGCGTGTTTGCCTATGGGACCCACGCGGTACTCGTTGCCGTCGAACCCGACAGCGGCGCCGTCGAAATCCTCGACTACGTGGTGTCGGAGGATTGTGGCACGATGATCAACCCGATGATCGTTGACGGCCAGGTGGTCGGCGGCATCGCGCAGGGCATCGGGACCGCGCTCTACGAAGAGATTCCTTATAATGCGCAGGGCCAGCCGCTCGCCGCGAGCCTCGCCGACTATCTGGTGCCGACCGCGGGCGAAATGCCGTTCATCCGCATCGAGCATCTCATCACACCGGCGCTGACGACCGAATACGGCGTCAAGGGTCTCGGCGAGGGCGGCGCCATCGCACCACCGGCGGCCATCGCCAACGCGGTGGCCGACGCCTTCACCGACATCGGCGCAAGCTTCAACGAGACACCGCTCACGCCGCGCCGCGTCTGCGAGGCGATCGCAATAGCACGTAACGCGAAGCCTGCAAAAGAGTAATCACCGATTGAGACACCCACTCTGCCAATAGAGCCGGCGTGGAACTACTTCCACGCCGCGCATTACCTTGAAACGACGTGCCCAAGCGAAAGGTGTGCGGTGAGCCTCCTTCTTCTTATAATCATCCTCGTGCTCCTCTTTGGCGGAGGCGGCGGAGGCTATTGGGGTTATCGCCGCGGCTATTATGGCGGCGGCGGTCACGGCCTTATTTGGCTCATCGTGATTATCGTCATCGTCGTTCTCTTGTTTGGGCATCACGGCGTCCGCGTCTAAGGTCCACTGCGGGCCTGCGCATTTCCGGCAACATGACGTTGGAGAACACGCATGGTTCATCCGGCAACGAAGAAGCGTGGCGCCGATCCGCATGTGCCGAGCAAGCCCGCGCACAAACATTCGAATAACGAAGCTGAACGCAAGCTTGAGCAAGGCCTCGAGGAGACAATGGCCGGCTCTGATCCCGTCAGTGTGACCCAGCCGAAACCGGAAACGCCGGACTCATCTGACTCATGAGGCGCGCGCCCATCTGACTTGGCTAGACGTCTTACGCACCAGCCGCCATGCCAATTCGGCCGAGGCCAGGAAATTTGAGCGCCGGCTTGCGCAGATCAAACCCAAGCACACCGCCGAACAAATTCAATTCGACCCCTTCGACCCAGCCGATGGTCAGGCCGACATAGCCTCCCAAGGTCGCGAACACGCCGGTGCCGGACGGCGTGAAGCCGACCCATTCGCCCCGATAGGGGTAATCCTTGCCGATCGCCGTCGGCGGCAACACGGCTTTTAATTCAGGAACTGCATCAAGCGCGGCCTGAACGAAGGTGTTGGAATTCGGACCCGGCCAAGGGCCGGTAATCGCCGTAGGATCGGAATCTGTAACTCTCGACGACGGTGCGGATTTTAGGAATCAGCCGCTCGGCGGTTTCGCCGTCGACGCTGACCACCGTGTCCGGAACAGCGCCAAACCAGCGGCCATCAGGCGCAAAGCCATCGACGCGGATTGGTTCTCCCCAAGCCGTATAGTCATAGCGGGTGTAGCGGGGCGCGCCGCGTTCTTTCACCACGATCCAGCTGTGGACCGCAAAGATGCCGCGCCAGCGCACTGTCCGTGCGGCATAGACGCGGATGATCGCATCCAGGTGGTTCGACGGATCGGGCAGCAGCCCGGCGCTCGACCGATCGGCCGTCCGCCAATTGCTCTGCCGATCTCCGAGCAAAAAGCCGATACCGGAGAGAGCAACCGGTACGGCGATCAGCAGAGCGATTGTGAGGATCGAATGCAGGACACGTCCGCGAAACATCTGCACGCCGATGTAGTCGCGCCTCCGGGCGTTTTCCAGATGCGGCGGGCTCCCGCCAAGGCCCCGGCCCGATCACACGGTCACCTGGGTGCCAACTTCGACCACGCGATCCGTCGGAATTTTGAAATAGTCGGTGGCATCATTGGCGGAACGGGCGAGCCTGATGAACAGCCGGTCCTGCCAGCGCGGCATACCGGAATGCGGTGCGGGCCGCAGGGCCCGCCGCGACAGGAAGAACGACGTCGACATGATGTCGAACTGCCAGCCGAGCTTGCGCGCGATTACCAGTGCGCGCGGGATGTTCGGCGTTTCCATGTAGCCGAACCGCAGCAAGACACGCAGGAAGGTTGAGCCGACCGGCTCGATACGAACGCGCTCACGATCGTCGACGCGCGGCGTATGGGTTGTTTCGACACTGAGAATGACATTCTGTTCGTGCAGCACCTTGTAGTGCTTGAGGCTGTGCATAAGCGCGGTCGGCGCGCTCTTCGGATCGCTGGTGAGAAACACGGCAGTGCCGGGCACCCGCTGCGGCGGCTTTCGTTCCAGCATGCGCACGAGATCCTCGAGCGGCGTCTCCAGCCGGCGCGTCTTGTCGTACAGGATCTTGGTGCCGCGCCGCCATGTGTACATGATCAGCATCAGCGCGCCGCCAAGCGCCAGCGGCACCCAGCCGCCTTGCACCACCTTGAGCATGTTGGCGGACAGGAACGTCAAATCGATGAGGATGAACGGAACCATCAGCGCAGCCGCAGCGAGCAGCGACCAGCCCCATAGGCGCCAGAACACGATGAATGCCATCATGCCGGTCACCACCATCGTGCCGGTGACCGAGATGCCATAAGCAGAAGCGAGCGCGCTTGACGAGCGGAACAGTGCCACCAGCAGAAGCACTCCAACAAACAAAAGGATATTGACGCGCGGCATGTAAATCTGCCCCGCCTGATGTGCGGATGTGTGCCGGACCTCCAGTCGCGGCAACAGCCCGAGCTGGATGGCTTGGCTAGTCAGCGAATAAGCGCCGGTGATAACGGCCTGGCTGGCAATGACGGTGGCGGCAGTCGCGAGCAGCACCATCGGAAGGCGCGCCCACTCCGGATAGAGCAGAAAGAACGGGTTTTCCGTCGCTGCCGGATGCGCCAGCACCAGCGCGCCCTGCCCCAGATAATTAAGCGCCAGCGAGGGCAGCACGACGAACAGCCAGGCGAGCTGGATTGGCCGGCGGCCGAAATGGCCGAGGTCGGCATACAGTGCTTCCGCACCGGTGACCGCAAGGAAAACCGCGCCGAGCGTATATAAGCTGACTATGCCGTGGTTGAGCAGAAAATGGACGCCAAAATGCGGACTCAGCGCCCACAAGATCGCCGGATCGGAGACGATCCATAACAGGCCTGGTATCGCAATGGCTACGAACCACACCGCTGTGATTGGACCGAACAGCGAAGCCACGCTCGCGGTACCGCGGGCCTGAATTGCGAACAGCGCGAGCAGGATCAAAACCGTGAGCGGCAGTATGAAAGGATGGAACGCAGGCGTGGCGACGTCGAGACCTTCAATAGCCGATAGCACCGACAGCGCCGGCGTGATCACGGCGTCGCCGTAGAACAACGCGGCGCTGATGATGCCGAGAAGCGCAACCACCCCGGCCGCTTTACCAACTGGGCCGACCGCGCGCGCGGCGAGCGCCATTAGCGTGAGCGTACCGCCCTCGCCATTGTTATCAGCGCGAAGCAAAATCACCACGTATTTCAGAGTGACGGTGACGATCAGCGCCCAAAGGATCAACGACACCACGCCGAGCACGTTGCCGCGGGCAAGCTCGGCCTCACCGGCTTGGAGCGCCGCGCCATGCTCGCCGGACGCGGCGCGAATGGCTTCGCGAAACGCATAGAGCGGGCTTGTGCCGATGTCGCCATAGACGACGCCGAGGCTGCCGAGCGCCAATCCAAACAACCCAAATCCGGAATGCGCATTGAGCCCGGTCTCGACGGTTCCGTCGACTCCGGCCGGAGCAGTCAATTCATCTGTCATGTAAAAGAAAACAGGACCTTATCCCGCTCCTGATACCACCATCTTACATGGGGCCGGGCCGCGCCTATACATTCTTTTCGATAATGCGTCATCCCCCGGAGGACGATTCCAGGCCTGACAGCCATGAACGCTATACATGACCGCCATTCGGTTGCCGGCGGATGAACAGCGGGCCTCCGTAGAAATACCAGGGTCAAAAATCCTTCGGCAGCTCGTGCGCCCATTTGGCTCGCATGCGCGCGTCGAGTTCCTTGCTCGAGCGAGCAATGGTCGGAAAGGTCTTCTTGCGATTGAACGGCACGCAGGCGTCGATCACGACGCGCGAATTGCGCCGATCCTTCTCGGTGTCGTAGCACATCGGATCGAGCGCCGAGCTCCAGCCGCCGTGAATGACGTCGACCTGCATGCGAGGATCGCAACGCGTGCACATCGCCCAGATCACGTCGTTGATGTTGGTCGGGTCGATGTCCTCGTCGACCACGATGGTCCAGCGATTGCAGTAGGCGCCGGCGTGGCAATGCGAGGCCACCATGCCGGCCTGCTTGGCGTGGCCGCCGTAGAGCTGCTTGATCGAAACGGTCAGCATGAAGCGGCTGCCGCCGGCCTCGTGCGCCCACACGCCTCTGACTTCGGGGATACCTGCGGCCTCGAGCTGATTCCACACCGCGCCGCACCGGTAGGTGCCGAGATAGAAAGTGTTGTCGTTGGGCGGCACCGCCGGAATGGCGCCGACCAGGATCGGGTCGTTTCGGTGCATGAACGTAGCGATACGGATCGCCGGCTCTGGCGCGCTGCCGGAAGCATAATAACCGGTCCATTCGCCCAGCGGACCTTCCTGCACCTTGTCGTCGGGATGAATGAAGCCCTCGAATGCAATTTCGGCATTCGCCGGCACCGGCAATCCAGTGCGCGGCATGTTGAACACCTCGATCGGGCTCGCCGAGGATTCCGCCCGCTGCCTCCATCTCATTCTTACCGTACGGAATCTCCAGCCCCGCCAGCATAAGCAGCGCCGGGTGCATCCCGGCAATCACCGCCACAGGGCAAGGCTGGCCGCGGTCATGGTACTTGCTCATGATGATGCGGCCGTGCTTGCCGGGCGACATCATCACCGAGGCCACACCGGGCTCGTGGCTCTGCACCCGATAGCAGCCGTAGTTGAGCCAGCCGGAATCCGGATCACGCATAACCACCATGCAGCCGGTGCCGATATACGGGCCGCCATCATGCTCGTGCCAGATCGGCGTCGGGATTTTTTGGATATCGACATCCTTGCCTTCGAACACGTTTTCCAAGAGCGGCCCGCCATTGACCTCGCGCGGCTGATGCGACGGCGCATGCTTCATGTAATTGCGCCACCACTGAATCAGCTCCATTTCGGATGCCTGCGGCGGCAATCCGAGCGCAACGTTGATACGCGGCACCGAGGTCAGGATGTTGGCGACGACGCGCCGGCCGCCGGGAAACCCCGGCACGTCGTCGAACAGCAGCGCGGGATTGCCCATCTTGCGCTGATAAATGTCGACGATGCCGCCGATCTCCTCTTTGGGTTCGGCGCCCTTGATGGTTTTCAACTCTCCGGCGGCTGCGACGCCCTTGATCCAGTCCCGCAGATCCTTGTTGGCCATTGCAACTCCTCACGAATTTCGCCGCCTAGTAGGCCTCGTTGTCACGAATTTCCGCCACCGAGGCAACCGCGTTTTTCGCCTGCTACTTCTACGTGCCGGCACGGCGTTTGCTTCGTCATACGCTGCGACGCCACGTGTGATGACACTGCCCGGAACATCCCTGTATGCTCCGTTGCCGGCCGTAAGCCGTCGGTTGTGATCCTCGTGAGCTGTAAGCCGTAGAGGTGATCCGATGAGCCCATTCCGTTTTTCAGCGCTCCCCTGTGTCGCGCCGGCAGCTCCTCAAAAGCTCGGCTTTCGGGGCCGGTGCGCTTGCGCTGCCGCTTTCGCCGTTCCGGGCGCATGCGGCAACGCCGGTGTCGATGACGATCGACTGGGTTTTCGAAGGCTCGAATGCCGGGTTCATCATTGCCCGCGAGATGGGTTTCTATCGCGACGCCGGGCTGGATGTGACCGTCGGCCCCGGCAAAGGGTCCGGTAACACCGCACAGCTAGTTGCCAGTAAGGCGACGCAGATCGGCTTCTCCGACGGCTATACCTGCGGTAACGGCATCAGCAAGGGCATGGCCATCAAGACCATCGGCAGCATCTTCCGCCGGGCGCCGGCGGCAATCATTGTCCTGAGCGGTTCCTCGATCAAAGCGCCCGAAGGATCTCGAAGGCAGGACCGTGGCGATGACCGCCGGCAGCGGGGTGTTCCAGCAATGGTCGGCTTACGTGAAAGGCGCCGGCCTCGACGTCTCCAAGATCAAGATCGTCAACATCGATCCATCAGGGCTTGGACCGGCTTTGATCAGCGGCAAGGTCGATGCGATCGGCGGCTATGCCGCGAGTTATGTGCCCTCGATCGAAGTCCTCGGCAAAAAGGAAGCGCGTCTGCTGTGGTTCGCTGATGCCGGGGTGAATATTGTCTCCAATGGCATCATCGCGCACAACGATCTGATCAAGAGCGATCCCGATCTGCTGCACAAGTTCGTGCCAGCCTCAATCAAGGGCTTCCTTTATGCTAGGCAGCACGTCGACGATGCTGTCGCTGTGGTGAAGAAATATTCGCCGACTTCTGATCCGGCAATCCTCAAGCGCGGCTTCGAAGTGTCGTGGCAGAGCTGGGTCACACCCAACACCGAGGGCAAGCCGCTCGGCTGGGAGGCGGATGAGAATTGGGCCTCCACGATCGAGGTGCTCAAGCAATATGGCGGCGTCTCAGCGCCGCTGACCACGAGCCAAGTTTACACCAACGACTTCGTGCCGAATGGCGCGGAATACGTACCACCAAAATCGGCGTGAACGCCGCACGTCCCGGCCGTAAGCCGCAGATGTGAGCCCTTGAGCCGTAAGCCCTAGAGGTGATCCAATGAACTCTTCCGTTTTTCAGCGCTCCATTGTGTCGCGCCGGCGACTCCTCGCAGCGTCCGCCGCAGGGGCTCTCGCGTTGCCGTTCGTGGCCAAGCGGTCACTGGCCGCAGGCGCACTTAAGCCGGTCAGCATGACGCTGGACTGGATTTATGAAGGACCCAATCTTGGCTTTCTGGTTGCCCACGATCAGGGGTATTACCGCGACGCCGGCCTTGACGTGACCATCGTCGCCGGCAAGGGCTCGGCCAACACGGCGCAGTTGATCGCCAATAAGGCGGCGCAGATCGGCTTTGCCGATGGTTATGCGGTGAGCATCGGCATCGGCAAGGGCATGAACATCAAGACCATCGGCAGCGTCTATCGCGGCAACCCGTCGGCGATCATGGTGAAGGCCGCGTCCGGCATCAAGTCGCCGAAGGATCTGGAAGGCAAGACCGTGGCGATGGTCGCCAGCAGCGGCCAATTCCAGCAGTGGCCGGCTTTCGTCAAAGGCGCCGGCCTCGACGCATCCAAAATCAACATCGTCAACCTCACGCCGCCAAGCCTCGGCCCGGCGCTGATCGACGGCAAGGTCGACGCCATCGGCGGCTACGTGCAGAGCTACGTGCCGATCATCGAAATCCGCGGCAAATCGCCATGCCGTTCGTTCTGGTTTTCCGATTACAACGTCAACGTCGTCTCCAACGGCATCATCGCGCATAACGATCTGATCAAGAGCGATCCTGATCTGCTGCACGCCTTCGTGCCGGCGAGCATCAAGGGATTCATCCACGCCCGCCAGCATCCGGACGATGCTGCTGCCACGGTGAAGAAATATTCCCCGACCATCGACCCCGCCATCATCAAGCGCGAGTTCGAGGTATCGTGGAAGACCTGGGTGACGCCCAACACCAAAGGCAAGGCGCTCGGCTGGGGCTCTGACGCCGACTGGTCCTCCGCCATCTCGGTGCTCAAGCAATATGGCGGCGTTACTGCGCCTCTGACGACACAAGAGGTTTACACCAATGATTTCGTGCCGGATGGCGCCGCATATGTGCCGCCGCAATCGGCCTAAATGCCTGGAAAACCAGGGAAAAACGCCTGAAATCCCGGCATGTGTCTTGCATTATAAAGCCGTGCCGCAGCAGGAGGCTTCCATTCGCGTGACAGTATGCTGATATCCGATGCGAATGTCAGAATCGGACCACGAGTGAACGGCAATAGCGACGATCAAGCGTATCTGCGCATCGAGAACCTGTCGAAGGTCTATGCGACGCGCGACGGAGAGGTCCGCGCGCTGAACAGCGTCTCGTTTACGCAGCATCGCGGCGAATTCATCTCGCATGTCGGACCAAGCGGTTGCGGCAAGAGCACCCTGCTGATGATCGCCGCCGGCCTCATTCCGCCATCCAGTGGCGCCGTCAAAGTTGGCGGACGCACCGTGCAACGTCCGCGTACCGACATCGGCATCGTCTTTCAAAGTCCGGTGCTGTTGGACTGGCGCACCGCGCTCGGCAACATCATGCTGCAGGCCGAAGCGCGTAAGATGAATCGCAAAGACGCCGAGGCGCGCGCCCATGAGCTCTTGGCAACCGTAGGACTTGAGGGCTTCGAGCAGCGCTATCCACACGAACTGTCCGGCGGCATGCGTCAGCGTGTTTCGATCTGCCGTGCGCTCATCCATAATCCGGATCATCTGCTGATGGACGAACCGTTCGGCGCGCTCGACGCTTTGACGCGCGACCAACTCGTCCTGGATTTGCAGGCCCTGGTGAACGAACGGCGCATGACCGTGTTGTTCATTACGCACAGCATCGCCGAGGCCGTGTTCCTGTCCGACCGCGTTATCGTGATGACGCCGCGGCCCGGTTGCATCGACCGTATCATCGATATCGATCTGCCACGGCCGCGGACGCTGGCGATGCGCGAGACGCCGGAATTCGCCGAATACAGCCGGCAAATTCTGGACCTGTTTCTGGCCCGTGGCGTGCTGCGCGAACACTGAGACTGTGTTGAGCCGAGAAGGAGTGGCGCGATGACCGATATGGTGAATGCACCGGGGTTTGCGACACCGCGATCTGGCGACGATCTCGAAGCCGCCGTGCAGCGGCGCCGCCGTCAGCGCGTCCGCCGCGAGCGAATCGGCGCGGTGGCCTATCCGGTCGGCATGATGGTGGGTGCGCTGGCGTTGTGGGAAATCGCCACGCGAGCGCTGTCGATTCCGTCTTACCTGTTGCCGGCACCGAGTGCCATCATCGAGGCGATGGCCAAGAATTCAGCGGTGCTGATGAAGGAAAGCATCAGCACCACGCTCGAAATTCTGCTCGGTTTCGCGCTCAGCGTCGTCATCGGCATCCCGCTCGCGCTTGCCATCTATCTGTGGCGGCCATTCGCCCGCGCCATCTACCCGGTGCTGGTCTCCTCGCAAGCGGTGCCGAAGGTCGCAATCGCGCCGTTGTTCCTGGTCTGGTTCGGCTTCGGCCTCCTGCCGAAAGTGCTGATCGCGTTTCTGATCGCCTTCTTCCCTATCGTGATCAATACCGCCATGGGACTTGCGTCACTGGAGCGAGAAAAGATTTACCTGGCCCAGTCGATGGGGCTCGGCCCGTTCGCCACCTTCTTCAAGATCCAGCTGCCTAACGCGATGCCGTCGATCTTTGCCGGCTTGAAGATATCGATCACGTTTGCGGTTGTTGGAGCCGTCGTCGGCGAATTTGTCGGCGGTCAGGGCGGTCTGGGTTATCTTTTGCTGATCGCCAATGGCAACATGGACACGGCACTCCTGTTCGGTGGAATTGTTGCGTTGACCGTACTGGGCGTCGTGCTGTTTCTTCTGATTGGCGTCCTTGAGCGCCTGGTGCTGCCGCCGCACGCTGTCGAAAGCACGTCGATCGGCAAGAACACCATGTAAGCGTTGGCTGGGCGCCTCCGCTGTCGGCGCCGCTGCTATATCGCGACCTTGTGCAGGAATCCGTCGACACTGCCCCGCAGACTTTCGGCGGCGGTTTCGACCGCAGCGGAGGCAGCAAGCACCGTCCCCGCCGCGGCGCGCATGTCGGCGGTCGCCGCAGAGACACGCTGCAGATCCGACACGACCGACTTGGTACCGGATGCAGCGCCGGCCACATTGTTGGAAATCTCGTTCGTCGCGGCGTGCTGCTCCTCGATCGCTGTTGCGATCGCCCCGGTGAAATGCTGAATTTCCTGCATTCGGCCGGTAATGCTGGCAATGGCGCGCACGGTGCTTTGGGTCGATGACTGCACCGCCGCGATCTGCGCGGCGATCACTTCGGTGGCCTTGCCGGTCTGCACGGCCAGCGCCTTGACCTCGGAGGCGACAACCGCGAAGCCCTTGCCGGCCGTGCCGGCGCGTGCCGCCTCGATCGTGGCATTGAGTGCCAACAGATTGGTTTGCCCGGCAACGCTCTGGATAAGCTTGACGACATCGTCGATCTTTTGCGCTGTCTGCGCCAGGCTGGCGATCTCGGTGTTGGTGGATTGCGCCTCGCCGGCGGCGGCGCGCACCACTTCGGTCGCACGCAGCAGCTGACGATTGATTTCGGCGATCGAACGTGACAATTCCTCCGCGGCCGTGGAAGCATTCTCGACGCGGCACGAGGCCTCGTTCGAGGTACGCAGCGCCCCTTCGGTATGCGCCGTTGTTTCGTTCGATGTGATCGACAGCGCGCCCGCGGTTGACTTCATCGTCGCCACGCCGTCGGCGACCGTCCTCAGCACGCCCTCGACGCTCTGGCGGAACCAAGCGATCGCCTCGTCGACGACCGCCCGCCGCGCCTCCTGCTCGCCGAGCAGGGCGTTCTTGCGCTCCACTTTGCGCCGCTCGGTGATGTCGTGGTGCGTTCCGATCCAGTACGCGCCGCCGGGGATCGGCCGGTTGACGATCGCGATCGAACGCCCGTCCTGCAGTTCGGCCACGAAGGTCTGGGTCTTGCCCGAGCTGATAAGGTCCTGCAATTCGGCGCGATACTGCTCGGGATCGCGCTGCAGGCTGCCGGTCTTGTAGCGATGCCGCACGATATCGGCGATGTCGGCTCCCGGCTTCACGACATCCGCCGACAACCCGTAAATTTCGCGATAGCGACTGTTGCAGACGACCAGCCGTCCCGTGCGGTCGAACATCACCACGCCTTGCGTCATGTTGTTCAAGGCGAGATCGAGCAAGCGTCTATGATCGCGGCTGCCGCGACGCCCTGGCATCCGGCGATAAAGCGCAGCGGCAGCGATGCCGGCGACAAAGCAGACGCCGGCAAGCACGACTGTTCGCCAATCGTTTAGCGCCGTCAGGTGAAACATGGCTGCAAACATTGAGGAACAACCCTTCCCGCTCGGAAGGCCAGGGCCTGCCGAGTAGGTAAGCCAACATCCATTGACGCTTTGCTAATTCGCCAATGGCAAGAGGCGGCAGCGCCAAAACAGGGCGCCGCCGGATTCACATTACAGATGCCCGCAAAGCGGCGTCAGCCGGCAAGGATCTGCTTGTCAGGATCGAGCCAGAATGCCCATACCGCCGAACCGGCCACCAGGAGCGCCGCCGCGACGATGAACGGCGCCTGCCAGTTCCCGCCCTGCGCCAGAAATCCGAACACCAGCGGCGACAAGGCGCCGCCGATATTGCCGGCCATGTTCATCATGCCCGATACCGTCCCCGAGTATTTTCCGCCGGTGTCCATTGGCACCGCCCAGGAGGGGCCGATCGTAAACTCCAGAAAGAACATCGAGGCGGTGAGACCATACACCGCCACATAGGCGTTCTCGGTGAGCGCCGCCGGAACGATGCAGATCGCACAGCCGAGCAACCCAACGATCGCCACGACGCGGCGGCCGATCCTGGCACTTCCCGTCACCTTGAGCAGCCAATCGGTCGCGAGCCCGCCGACGGTGTCGCCGATGACGCCGGCGAACAGCGGCAGCGATGCGTAGAGTCCGACCTTGATCAAGGTAAAATGGCGCGCTTCGATCAGATAAGACGGCAGCCAGCTGAGGAAAATCCACAAACAATACACGTAGGTGAAATAGGCACACATGATCGCCCACATGTTGGGCGATCGTACCAGCACGGACCACGGCACGTTGGTCTGCTTATCGACCGGCGCCGGTTTGATGACTCCCTTGTCGTCGACCCCGCGGATGGTCGCAAGCTCCTCCTTGTTCACGAGCGAATGCTCTTCCGGAAGATTGCGGTAGGTGAGGTACCACCACAACGACCAGATCAGGCCGGCCACGCCGCAAATGTAGAACACCGAGCGCCAGCCGAAATGGCTCATGATCAGAACAACGATCGGCGGCGCGATCGCAGCTCCCAGCCGGCTCGCGCTGTGCGTCACACCCTGGACCAGACCGCGCTCGGGCCGCGGGTACCAGAGCTGCATGGCCCGCGTCGCACCCGGGAAGGCGCCGGCCTCGCCGACGCCGAACAGGAAACGGACCGCGATGAACGACACCGAGCCGAAAGCCGCGGCCGTCGCAGCCGTCATGATCGACCAGTAGCCAACCACCCCCGCCAGCACGCCGCGTGCGCCAAATCGGTCGCTGAGCCAACCGCCGGGAACCTGGAAAATCGCATAGGCCCACACGAAGGCGCTGAAAATTACGCCCATCGTCATCTTGTCGAAGCCGAACTCCTTGCTGATCGCAGGCGCCGCCGTCGAGATATTGACGCGATCCAGATAGGTGATGAGATACATCACGCTGATCAGCAGCAGAACGTACCACCGGCCGCGGCTCGGCTGCGTTTGTTCCGCCATGTGTTTCACTCCCCTCGAAGTTCCGCGTTTTGCGCGCGCGGATTGTGCGCCAAAACTGCCCCGTTACGGCCGCGACGGCAAGACCTTGGCCAAAACTTTGCGATTACTTTGCGATGTGGATGAAACCCTGCCGTGCGTTATAGTGGCGCAGGGAGATGCCGAGGCAATCATCATGATCAAGCGCTACAGCGATCACGCCGCCAATGAGCGAACATTCCTTGCCTGGGTGCGCAGCGCCATTGCGATCATGGCGTTCGGCTTCGTCATCGAAAAATTCGACCTGTTTCTGGTAGCGCTGGCGCCGCAGGCGGCACTGAAGCAGATTGCACCGCACGGCCAGAAATTCGCCAACGCGGCAGGGCTTGCCTTTATCGCCATCGGGGTGGCGATGATCGTATTGGCAGGCCTCCGCTTCAGCGCCACCACCAAGGCCATCGACGCCGAGGATATCAAGCCCAGCCCCGGCGAGCGCTTCGACCTGGCGCTGGCTGCGCTGATCGGGCTGTTGGGCGTTTCATTGTTTCTCTATATGGCGAGCGCGGTATTGCCGGCGGTATGAGGAAGTCGCGGCCCATCCGCATCTTTCGCAAAAGCATGAGCGGGGAACACGTTCACCTGTTTGTCACATCCGCTGTATAGCGCACCTGTCTGAGGCTGCGAGGAAACGCCATGCGCTTCTTGACCTTTGCTTTCCGCCGCAAGCTGATGCTGGCGATATTGATGATGCTTGCGCTGATTGGTGGCCGGCGTGCATTTGCGGACGACACCATAACCTTCGGCGGCAAAACCTATGTCGCCAAGGGCTTGGTCGGCGTAGGCCGCCTTCCAGCCGACCTGCGCGACAAGTTCGGCGAGAATTTCGGCTCCGGCTCCGGCCTTGCTCCCGATCCTCAAATCCTGGTCGCGCGCGGACGGCGTCTATCGCGGCACCATCTATATGTTGCCCGACCGCGGCTACAACATCAGCGGCACCGAGGATTACCGGGCGCGGCTCAATAAGCTGACCGTCGTACTTAAGCCACCGGCCGATCCCAAGGCCTTGCCACCGGAGGCTAGCCAGCACACGCTCGAAATGACGCTCGCCGATACTATGCTGCTACGGGACGCCAACGGGCGTCCGCTGAGCGGGCCTCGATCCGACCGTCGACAGTCTGCGGCCCGCGGCCGGCGGCTTTCCGGTGATGCCGCAGGCGCCGAATGGGGCGATCAGTCTCGATGCCGAGGCCGTAGTGTTGATGAACGATGGCTCGTTCTTCATCAGCGATGAATATGGCCCATACATTTATCATTTCTCGTCCGAAGGCCGGATGCTTTCGGCGATTCGGCCACCCGAGGCGTTCATTCCCAAGCGCGACGGCCACGATAGTTTTTCGTCCAACAATCCGGGCCCCGGCGAACCGCCGGTACGCCCGACCGATCCGGAGACCGGCCGCCAGAACAATCAGGGCTTCGAAGGCGTGTCATTGACGCCGGACGGCAAGTATCTGGTCGCAGTATTGCAGAGTGCGACGCGTCAGGATGGCGGCAATTCGCCGGAAACGCGGCAGAATACCCGCATGCTGGTCTACGACATCGCCGATCGCGATCACGCCAAGCTCGTGCACGAATATGTCGTGCCGCTGCCGATCTTTACTGACGCCAAGGGCAAGCGGAGAATTGCCGCGCAGAGCGAACTGCTTGCGCTTGGCGACAGCCGCTTTCTGCTACTCTGCCGCGACACCGGAAACGGCTATGGGCTCGAAGGCGCGACCTCGCGTTATCGCCGCATCGATCTGGTCGATATTGCACACGCCACCGACATTGCGGGCACGAAATATGACGGCCTCGTTCCGGTCGCCCCCAATGGCAATCTCGTGAGCGGCGTCGTGCCGGCCATGCTCACCACTTTCATTGACATGAATGACAACGCGCAATTGAACAAATTCGGCCTGCACAACGGCGAGCCGAAGGATCGCAACGACCTCTACGAGAAATGGGAAGGCATGGCGCTGCTGCCGGCGCTCGACCCGCAGAATCCCCAAGACTACTTTCTGTTCGTTTCCGATGACAACGACTTCATCACGCAAAATGGCTATCACGCCGGCGTCGCCTACAAGGACCCGAGCGGCGTCGACGTCGACACCATGGTGCTGGTCTATCGGGTGACGCTCCCGAACTGACGAACGGCGGCCCATTCGGCGGATGCGCGAAAGCATCTCCGATGCCCAGCCACGGTCAGACCGCTGTTTATCGTCGATGTATTTTTACTGTATGGAATTGCGCATGAGCGCACAGAAGATCTGGGTGGCCGGACACCGCGGCATGGTCGGCTCCGCGGTTGCGCGCCAGCTGGGCAAGCGTGGCGACGACGTGCTGAAGACCGACCGTGCTGAGGTCGATCTGCGCAATCAGGCGGCCGTCGAAACGTGGCTGCAGCGCAACGCGCCCCGAGGCCGTCGTGATCGCGGCCGCCAAGGTCGGCGGGATCTATGCCAATGATACGTTTCCGGCCGAGTTCCTATACGAAAACCTAGCGATCGAAACCAACATCATTCACGCCGCGCACAGCGCCGGCATCGACCGCGTGCTGTTCCTCGGCTCATCCTGCATCTATCCGAAATTCGCCCCGCAGCCGATCAAAGAGGAAGCTCTGCTCACCGGCCCGCTGGAGCCGACGAATGAATGGTACGCGATCGCCAAGATCGCCGGGATCAAGCTGTGCCAAGCCTATCGCAAGCAGTATGGCCGACGATACATCTCGGTCATGCCGTGCAATCTCTATGGGCTGGGCGATAATTTCGATCCGCTGAACAGCCATGTGTTGCCGGCATTGATTCGCCGCTTCCACGAGGCAAAGCAGGCCGAGCTTGCCGAAGTCGTGGTGTGGGGCACCGGGACGCCGCTACGCGAGCTCCTTCACGTCGACGACCTGGCGCGGGCGGTAGTCTACTGCCTCGACCATTATGACGCCTACGAGCACATCAATTGCGGCGCAGGCAGCGACGTTTCAATCGCGGACCTTGCCGCGCTGGTCGCCCGGGTCGTCGGCTATCGCGGCAAGATCGTGTTCGACCCGAGCAAGCCTGACGGCACGCCACGCAAGTTGCTCGACTCAAGTCGCCTCACCGCACTGGGCTGGAAACCCGAGATCACGCTCGAAGACGGCGTCGCCGCGACCTATCGGTGGTACCTGGAGAACAAAATGGGCGGCAAGACGCTCGCGGCGTAAACTCCGGGTCAAATCTTGCCGGTCACCGCCGCCGCCAACAGCCCGAGATCGCCGAGCAGCGACTGCCGATAAATTCCAGATCGCATCAGCCCGCAGACGCGCGGGACCAGGCTCCGCTTTCTGGCCTGGCGGAACAGATCAAATGTCCTTCTGTTTTCCTCGGTCATCAGATCTTCGATACGCTCGAGCGCTGCCACGTTCATCTCGGCCCAGCTTTTATAGCGGCCCTGCCACATCAGGCGCGCGCGCAGCACTTTGGCGAAGGCCGACTCGTTCGAGCCGATGACGTTGCGGCCATGCATCCGGTAGGAAACGCTGGGCACATTGTCGTAAAGAATCGTGCCACCCACCGCAGTTACGAGCAGATAAATCCACCAATCGTGCGAGGCGACGCTCACGCCCGGGCCGGCCTGCATCAACAGCCGGCGGGTCACCTCGTTCAGCACCATGGTGTTGCCGCCGGCAAGACTCTGCGCCAGTGCATTTCGAAAGTGTGGCGCTTTGCGATAATAGGTCGACAGCCCGATCTCGACGCCCTGTTCGTCGATAAGCCGCGTGCGCGCGCAATAAACCACGGGCCGGTCGGCGGGCGCGTCCGAGAGCAGCTCGCAGGCGCGCGACAGCTTGTGCGCATCCCACACGTCATCCTGATCCGACGGCGCGTAGTAATCGGCCTTGATTGCAGAATCGCAGAGGAGCGACAAGAAATTCGCCACGAAGCCTTGGCGCGGCCCCTGACGGATTTGAATGCGAGAGGCACCGTGCCTGCTCTGAAAATCGGCAAGCAGCTGAAGCGTTCCGTCCTGCGAGCCGTCGTCCGAGACGTAAAGCCGCCAATCGGCGAAATCCTGCCCCTCGTACGACTTGAGCTGCAGCGGCAGGAACCGCGCGCCATTGTAAGTGCACAGCAGGATGGCGATGGGGCCGGCGGGCTTGAGCCGGGCTTCGAAGCCGCTCGCGGCGGAAGACTGCGCGACGTCGGCGGGCATCACAGGCACAAGCCGGACCGTGTTCGAAAAGTGGTGCCCAGGGGCGGAATTGAACCACCGACACCTGCATTTTCAGTGCAGTGCTCTACCAACTGAGCTACCTGGGCGCCTGAGAGCCGCTCGAGCATTCGCGCGGAGCGGGCCCGAGCGGGGGTTGCTTATAGAGGCTCACCCCCCTGCTGTCCAGGACGAGCCCGGGAGCAACAAAATGTCGCCTTTGCGCCGTGTTCAATGCGCGACATCATCGCCTGATGGGGGCAACTCGTCGGGCAAGTCGTCGCCCTCCTCCTCCGCCACAACCGGCACCGCATAGACGCCCGAGAGCCAGCGGTTGAGATCGACGTCGGCGCAACGCCGCGAGCAGAACGGGCGAGACCGCTGCTCGGCCGGTTTGCCGCAGATTGGGCAGACATTGCGTTTTGCCGGATCGACCATCAGCCAAATATGGGCCCGCACGCGGCCCAGCGCCAAGCCGTGGGGATCTTCCGTTCCTGGCTTCAGGCTCCGGCGGAGTTGAGCCAGCCGAAATGGATGGGATAGCCCTCGCCGCCCAGCATTGTAATCGTCTCGTAGAGTGGCAGTCCGACGATGTTGGAGTAGGAACCGACGATTTTGACGAGGAAAGACCCGGCAATGCCCTGCGCCGCGTAGCCGCCGGCCTTGCCGCGCCATTCGCCGGAGGCGAGGTACGCTTCGATGTCCTGTTCGGACAGCCGCTTGAAGCGCACGCGGGTTTCGACATGGCGTTGCCGGAACGTGCCCTTGGGTGTCACCAGGCACACAGCGGTATGGACGCGATGATTGCGCCCGGACAGAAGTCGCAAGCACTGCGCCGCCTCGTCGAGCATCTCCGCCTTGGGCAAGATACGGCGGCCGACGGCCACCACGGTATCGGCGGCGAGGATGTATGAGCCGCGCAGCTCGTCGTCGAGGTTCACCATGGCGAGGGCCGCTTCGGCCTTCAGCCGTGCCAGCCGAACCGCGCAGGCCCGCGGCAGTTCCCCGCGCTTGGGCGTTTCGTCGACATCGGCTGGGCGCAAAGCGTCCGGCTCGATGCCGGCCTGATTGACGAGCGCGAGCCGGCGCGGCGAACCGGAGGCCAATACGAATTTTGGCCGGCCAATCATTTGAAGCGATAGGTAATCCGGCCCTTGGTCAGATCGTAAGGGGTCATCTCCACCAGCACCTTGTCGCCGGCGAGCACACGAATGCGGTTCTTGCGCATGCGGCCGGCCGTGTGGGCGATGATCTCATGCTCATTCTCGAGCTTGACGCGGAAAGTGGCGTTCGGAAGCAGTTCCGTCACCACGCCGGGGAATTCCAGGAGCTCTTCTTTCGCCATTCGCTATCCGAATCCGCTGCAGTCTGGTCTGGCCGCAGGCGGCCAAAAATTTTCGCGGAACCTAGCGGATGCCGCGCCGCTTCACAACTACCCGCTCCCGCCGCCCTTCATTGCGGCGGCGTACCGTTGGCCGCCAACACTTCGCCGGCGAGATACAGCGATCCGGTGATCAGGATGCGCGGCGCCGGCTGCAAATCGAGTTTGCCGGCAGTGTCGAGCGCGCTTTCGAGATCGTCGCGGGCAAGCGCCGGCAGGCCGGCGTCACGCGCGATCTCCGCCAGCTCAGGAGCTGGCACCGTCTTGTCCTGATGGATCGGCACCGCGATCACGCGGCGTGCCAGCCCGGAGAAATTCTTCAGAAATCCGGCGCTATCCTTGCTCGACAGCATACCGACGATGAGAACGAGCGGCCGCGACACCCGCTCCTCCAGATCAGCGAGCGCGGCGGCGATGGCGCGGCCGCCGTCGACATTATGGCCGCCGTCGAGCCACAGCTCGGCCTCGGCCGGCAGCAACGCTGCGAGGCGGCCATTCGCCAGCCGCTGCATACGCGCCGGCCAGTCGGCGCGCGTCATGCCGGCCTCGAATGCCGCGGCGGAAAGCTTCAGCCCGCTTGCCCGTATGGCGGCGATCGCGGCGCCGGCATTCTCGAACTGATGGCGGCCGTAAAGCCGCGGCGCCGGCAGATCAAGAAGCCCATCGCCATCCTGATAGACCAGCCGGCCGCGCTCCTCGGTCGCGGTCCAGGTCTCGCCCGCGATCGAAAGCGGCGCGCGTACCCGCGCCGCCTGCCGCTCGATCACCGCGAGCGCCTCGCGCACCTGACTGGAAATAACGGCAGGCACCCCAGGCTTGAGGATGCCGGCCTTCTCGGCGGCGATCTGTTCGATCGTGTCGCCAAGAAAGTCACGATGGTCGATCGAAACGCGGGTGATAACGCTGGCCAGCGGCCGCTCGACCACATTGGTGGCGTCCAGTCGCCCGCCGAGTCCGACTTCAAGCAACAGCACGTCGGCCGGATGGCGCGCGAACAATAAGAACGCTGCCGCTGTCTCCATCTCAAACACCGTGATCGGCGCGTCGTTATTCTTAGCTTCGCATTCGCGCAGCGTATCGACCAATTCCTCATCACTGACGAGATGACCACCGATGCGAAAACGCTCGTTGGGATGCACGAGATGAGGCGACGTGTAGACGTGCACGCTTTTGTCTGCCGCCTCCAATATGGCGCGCGCGAAAGCGACGGTCGAACCCTTGCCGTTGGTGCCGGCGACATGAATGAGCGGCGGCAGCCGGCGTTCAGGATGATCAAGGGCCGCGAGCAGGCGTTCGATCCGGCCGAGCGACAGGTCTATGCGCTTTGGATGAAGCGCCAACAGCCGCGCGGCGACGGCTTCGAGCGGCGATGGCGCGGCACGCGGATCGCTCACGCCGGCGCCGCCGATGCCACTATGTTGGATGCGGGCGCCGCCGCAACCGGCAAATGCGGCAGCGACGTGGCGGCGGGCGCTTTCGTCAACAGCCGGCACAGCCGAGAAATCGTGGCACGGAGCTCGTGGCGGTGCACCACCATGTCGACCATGCCGTGATCGCGCAGATATTCGGATTTCTGAAAGCCCTCCGGCAGCTTTTCGCGAATTGTCTGCTCGATGACGCGCGGGCCGGCGAAGCCGATCAGCGCGCCGGGCTCGGCGATCTGCACGTCGCCGAGCATCGCATAGGATGCAGTGACGCCGCCGGTGGTCGGATTGGTGAGCACGACAATGTAGGGCTTATGCGCCTCGCGCAGCCGCTGGACCGCGATGGTGGTGCGCGGCATCTGCATCAGCGACAGAATGCCCTCCTGCATACGCGCACCGCCGGACGCGGCGAACAGCACGAACGGACAGGCCTTCTCGACCGCGGTTTCCAAGCCCCTGATCACGGCCTCGCCCGCCGCCATGCCGAGCGAACCACCCATGAAATCGAAATCCTGCACGGCGACCACGACGGCCAGCGAATCGAGCCTGCCGTAACCGAGCTTGACCGCGTCCTTCAACCCGGTCTTGGTCCGAGCAGTCCTGAGCCGATCGGCGTAGCGCTCCTGATCGCGAAATTTCAGCGGATCGGCTACCACGTCCGGCACGGCGATATCGAACCACGTTTCGTTGTCGAACATCGATTTCAGCCGCGCCATTGCGCTCATGCGCATATGATAGTTGGAAACTGGAATGACGAACTGATTGGCCTCGACGTCCTTGTAGAACACCAGCTGGCCGGTCTCCGGACACTTGATCCACAGATTCTCAGGCACCTCGCGGCGCAGAAACGAGCGAATTTTAGGCCGCACCTGGGAAATCCAATTCATCGCTCGTTCACCTCACTGCAACCGCGGACAATCCGCGCCCGCGGAACATCCTACCATGACTTTTGCGGCAAATATATTTTCGCGGGCCCCTGCGCAACCGCGCTGATTAAGTCCTTTTGGCGCAGCATTAGTCGGCTAAATCGAGATTTCCCGACCTGGCATACGCGCCGAAAATTTATTTGACGCATGTCAAACCCGGCCGCCCCGATGGGCGTTATCAATCATCGAGACTTGCGCGCGTCTAGCCGTATGAGGAAACCATGCCGAACACCGCCGCAGACGTAGACGATGTGCCCGAACTTTCGATCCCGTCCGACAAACTTAGTTTCATCGTCGAGAAGGCGAGAGAATTCGACGTCAAGGACGAGGTTACCGACCCTGACGATGCCTCGAATGCGAGCGACGACGCGATGATCTCGGTTCTGGAGGACCACAAGGACGACCCGGTCGTGAAGGAAATCACCTCGGTCATCCACGACATGAGCGTCGATGAGCAGGTCGACCTGGTAACGCTCGTCTGGCTCGGGCGCGGCGACGGCACGCTAGCGGACTGGAATGAGTTGCGCGCTGAAGCGGCTCGCGCCCATAACAACCGTACAGCATCCTATCTGTTGGGTATGCCGCTCCTGCCGGATTATCTGGAGGAAGCGATGTCACAGTTCGGCATTGGCGGTGAAGACGAGGGATAGGGCCAGTCTCCGACAGTCAATGCCGCGACGCCGGGTTTGCAATCAGTTCGTCACCAACGCGACGCCACTGGCGACCAATGCGGCTGCGATGCCCTTTTGCGCCAGTTCGCGGACGGACAGATTTTCGCGGCCCAACCGCGGGTAGAGCACGCTGAGCAGCACTCCGAATATGAAGACAAACAGCGTCGTGGTTGAGCCGATCGCCTGCACGATGCTGAGCGGCGCGAACAACAGCGCGTAGCGGTTGCCCAGGCCGCCGCCGAGATTGATCAGCTCATTCGACGCGTTGATCGACAGCAGCGGGCCTGTATTTTTGCGCAGCAGCGCGGTGAATTCCCTGCGATACGATCCGATCATCAGCAGCACCGCGCCGAACACTGCCTCGCCGACAAACAGCCAGAACGTCGTGGTCCAGAACGCCACTTTGATGGCGAAGATCTTGAAGATCAGCGTGGCGACCGCCAGCACGAAGCCGCAGGCCAGCATCAATGCGGCAAGCCGCAGCTTGAATGCCCGCCGTTCTCCAAATCGGATTGAAACAATCAGCGCTCCGATAATGATCAGCGCGCCGCCGGCCATTTGGCGCGGCGAGAGTGTCTCGCCCAGCACCAGGTAGGCCAGTACATAGCCGAACAGCGGCGACGCCTGAAAGAACGGCGCCACCACGGATGCCTCCTCGGACTGCAGCGCCCGCAAATAGAACAGCATTCCGCCCATATAGAGCAGGCCAGAGGCGCCGATGACGGCGATGCTCTTGATATCGAGCCGCACGACCGCCGGCTCAAAATACCAGATGAACGGCAGCATCGCGAGACCGATGAAGGCCGTGAACACCAGCAGCACCGCGACGTTACTGTCCTTGAAAAAGCGCTCGACCAGATACTTGTCGAAATGGACCGAGATCGCCCAGAGCACCGGACCGGAGAATGCGAAGAAGAGCCAGGACACGCGTTACTGCCTTCCGCTCGTCCCCGCGAAAGCGGGGACCCAGCTCTCGATTCACTAGCGATACACGCTTCTGGATTCCCGCTTTCGCGGGAATGAGCGAGCGAGGGGTATCACTCCCCTGTCGCGCGGTGGCCGAGCGCATGGGCCGCCTGCCGCTCTGACGGCGGATCGATATGAAAATCGATCACGCAGACGCCTCCCTTCTTGAGCACGTCGACGCCTTTCTGCAGCGCCCCTTTCACATCCTCGGGCTTGGTGACTGGTCCGATGCCGACCGCGCCCTGCGCCTCGGCAAGCTTGGCGATGTTGGGCGATGGGTCGTCCATGCGAAGACCGATCCAGCGGTTCTTCACCTCCCGGCCGCGCGTCTTCGCCACGTTTTCCTGGTGCAGTTCGTCGTTGAAGTACGAGCGGTTGTTGTTGATCAGAACCAGCAGCGGAATGCGGTGGTGCGCCGCGCTCCAGATCGCGGTCGCGCCCATGCAGAAATCGCCGTCGCCGAGCATCGAGATGGCGTAACGGCCCTGCTCGGCCAGCGCCAGCGCCGAACCGACGGAAATGCCCGGGCCGGAGCCCAGACCGCCGCCGCCGTCCTTGCCGAGATACGACATGCCGTTCTGCAGCGGCCAGACATCGAACGGCCAACCGCGGCCCAGCGTACAAAACGTCACGTTCTCCGGGTCGTTGAACTGGTCGCGCAGCGCGGCCGCGACCTGCTCCATGCTGATCGCCGCGCCGTTGGCTGCCTTCGCCTTGGCGGGCACTTTGACCTTCCACGGATCCTTGTGGCCGCTGCCAAGCGCATCGTTCAGCTCGGCCACCACCACATCGCCCGTCGAAGCCATCGCCACGTCCACCGGCGACAGCGCCTGATATTCCATGTTGGCGCCGGTATGCAGGTTTTGGTCGAGCGAGCAGGCGATGATCTTGGCGCCGACCGTGCCGGCGCTTTTCGCCTGCCGCAGCGCGCCGCCGAGATCGACCCAGTCGAGCGCGAGAATGACATCAGCCTCGCACAACAATTTGCGCGCATCCTGGCCGAGCGCATTGAACGGCGGACAATAATGCGCCGCGTGGTCGCTCGGGAACATGGCGCCCTGTTTGAGATCGGTCAGCACGCAGGCGCCGAGCTTTTCGGCAAGTTTTATGCGCGGCGCCCAGTGCTCCGCCTTGCGCGAGCCGCGGCCGAACATGATGACCGGCTTTTGCGCGCCCTTGAGCAGCGTCACCGCTTCATCGACCGATTGCTGCGACGGCCGCGGCGGCGCCGGCGGCCGGAAGCGTTTCACGTCGGGCCATTCCGGCTCTTTGTCGAGCTTCTGTTCCTGAAAGCCGGCATCGAGGCAGATATAGACCGGCGCCGTCGGCGCCGAACGCGTCAACATGTTGGCGCGCATCATGGATTCAACGAGCGCGTCCGGCGAGGTCGGCTGATCGTCCCACTTGATGATGGAGCGGATGTAGGCGCCCTGATCGCGCGAGGTATGGATCCAGTCGATCCAGGGACGGCGTTTCTCGGCGGCGACCGGGCCGGTGGCGCCAAGCACGAACATCGGTGCGCGGTCGCACCAGGCGTTGAACAGGCCCATCATGCCGTGCAACAGCCCGACGTTGGAGTGCAGCACGCACGCCATCGGTTCGCCGGTCGCCTTGGCGTAACCGTGCGCGATCGCCACCGAATGGTCCTCGTGCAGGCACAAGATGATGCCCGGGTTCTCGTTGCCCAGATGATTGACGAGGCTGTCGTGAAAGCCGCGATAGCTCGCGCCGGGATTGAGGCTGATGTAGCGGATGCCAAAGCGCCGCAGCATCTGCGCGGCGATGTCGCTGCCCCAGGCCACGCGGGCGTCGGGTTTTCCTTCCAGTCGGTCAAGCTGCATTCGCCTCACTCCATCGTTGCGGACCGCGTCATCGCCCACTGGCAGTCCTGGCGGCCTGCTATTTTACCGCTTCCAGCTTCCTGTACGCGGCGACGATATCCGGCGTAGCGTCTTTGGCCAACTCGTCAACCATCGCCTGCAGCCGCGCGCCGGCAATCGGCTCGCCGACCGGCTGATCGGCCATGCGCGCGTCGGACTGGTAGGCGGGATCGGCCGCCATCGCCATGAACGCCTTGCGCAGGATATCCGTCCGGTCGGCGGCAACGCCCGCCGGTCCCACCAGCGGCAGCCCGAAATTGTCCGGCGCCTCGAGCAGCATCAAGAGTGGCCGCTGGTCTTTCGGAATCACGTCGCTTAGCAGCGGCACGCCGGGCAGATGCGGCCGCGTCTGCAGAATCGGCCGGACCAGGTTCTTGTCGATCAGATCGTGGCGGCGGGCGAACGAAATCCTCGACCGTCCAGAAGCCGTCGATCTCGCCCTGCTCGAGCGCGACCAGTACGCGCGCCGTCGATACATAGCCGGAGATGATCTTGACCGGATAACCTTTCGCGGCGAGCAGCGCCGGCACCATGGCGGTCGGCGTCGTCGCGCCGAGCGTGCCGAAGGTCAGCGGCCTGGTCGCCGCTTTCAGCGAAGCGAGGTCGTGGACGCCGGTCGCGGTTCGCACGTAAAGCGCGGAATTCACGCCTCCAGGGCTGCCGATATAGCTGAGCTTGTCGACGTCGAACGCGACGCCCGGACTCCTGAGCGCGCCTTCGACGTACCAGGAACGTCCCGGCATAGCGATCGTCAGCCCGTCGGCAGCCACGCGTCGGGACAGATAATTCATCGCCACGAGACCCGCGGCACCTTCCATATTCTGCACCAGGAGCGTCGGCGCACCGGGAATGAAGCGGACCAGGTGCCGGCCGACGACCCGCGCTGTGGTGTCGACGCCGCCGCCTGGCGCAAAGCCAACGATCATGGTCAGCGTTTTGCCGGCATAGAAATCGGCTGCGCGCGTCGCGGGCGCGCCCCACGCGAGCAAAATCGCGGCGGCAACCGGCATGAGCAAGCGTCGCCGTGACAAGCGTTGCAATGGCATGTGATCTCCCGGGCCACGGCAAGCATAGCTCCCCGCTGTGAAATACGATACCAAACGAGAAAACGGCCAAGTACTGGTACAAGTACCGCTATCAGTACTGGGACCAAGAGCGGGGAGTTGGCGTGACAGCAAGTAGCGTGAGGGCGGGTTCGGCGAAGAGCGTTTTGCAGCCGGCATCGGTGGCGATTGTCGGCGCCTCCGAGCGGGCGAAATGGCCCAGTCAGATTTACACGAATCTGCGCGACTTCGGCTATGCGGGTCGCATCGTTCTGATCAATCCGCGGCAGCAGAAGGTGTTCGGCCAGGTCTGTGTGCCGTCGCTGCGCGATCTGCCCGAACCGGTCGATCATGCCATGGTGATCGTGCCGGCAGCGCACGTGCCCGGCGTGCTAGCCGATGCCGAGGCCGCCGGGGTCAAGTCCGCAACTGTCTACGCGGCCGCGGTCGGCGATGGCGAGGGTGAAGCGTCGCGCGAGCGCGGCGCGTGGCTGAAAAACTTCGTCGCGACCAGCAAGCTGCGCGTCAGCGGCCCGAACTGCATGGGGTCCTATTCGTATCGCGAGAAGTTGTTCGCTTATCCCAACACCGAGCTGTGCAGCGTGCCGCCGGGGCCGATCGGCGGCGTATTTCAATCCGGCGGCACCATGCAGTTCTGGCTGAAAAGCGCCGCCGAGCGCGGCATGCGCTTTTCCTACGCGGTTTCGTCGGGCAACGAGGCCGATCTCGACCTCGCCGACTTTGTCGACTTTCTGGTCGACGATCCGCACACCAAACAGATCGTGCTGTTCATCGAAGGCATCCGGCACCCGGACGCGTTCATGCGCGCCGCCGGACGGGCGCTGGCGGCCGGCAAACCGATCCTCGCCATCAAGACCGGCGCCACGCAACGCTCGCGCTCCGCCGCGCAGTCGCATACCGGCGCCATCGGCGGCGATTACGCCGCGTATCTGGCGATGTGCGAACGCTACGGCATCGTCAATTGCCGCTCGCTCGATGATCTTTTGGAAGCCGCGCTGGCGTTTCAATGCGGGCGGCTGCCGAAAGGCCCGCGCATCGGTTTCGTCACGACATCGGGAGGCACGGTCGATCTGCTCTACGATTACGCCGAAATGGAAGGCGCGGTGATCCCGGAATTTTCCGCCGCCACCAACGAGGCGCTGCTGCCGTATATGCAGGAGGGCATCAAGCCGAAGAATCCGCTCGACGTCGGCATTCCGACGACACTAAAGGATGCCGCCGATCAATTAGAGATCGTCGCGCGCGACCCCGGCATCGACATCGTGGCCTGGGCATCGCCTCTCCCCGGCAAGGGCGGCAGCTGGAACGATATTCACGAGCTCCAGCGCGTCTTGAGCGCCACCGACAAGCCCGTGATCGCATTCGGACGCATGATCCATCAAGTCACGCAAGACGGGCTCGACGTGCAGGAGAAGGCGGGCTTCCCGTTCCTGCAGGGCCAGCAACCGCTACTGCGCGCACTCAACGCGCTGTGGTTTTTTGGCGCCCGCGCCGGCCGCACCCCGCCGACACTGCCGCCGGCGCCGCCGAGCGATCTGACACCGGCCAATCTTGAGTCGACACTTAAACGCTATGGCATCGCCCAGCCGCAGAGCCGCGCCGTCGTCGACGCTCAACAGGCCGCTGAAGCTGCCGCTGCTATCGGGTTTCCGGTGGCGCTGAAGATCCGCTCCGCCGATATTGTGCATAAGACTGAAGCCGGCGGCGTCATGCTCGATCTGCGCAGCCGCGAACAAGTCGTCGGTGCCGCCAATGCGCTGTCGAAGGCCGCGCACGCTGCCCATCCGGGCGCCAGGATCGACGGTCTTTTGGTGCAAGAGATGGTGTCGGGCATCGAAGCGATCGTCGGCGTCCATACCGATCCACTCTACGGCCCGCTGCTGCTTATTGGCTCCGGCGGAATCATGGTCGAACTGGTGCGCGACATTGCGCAACGCCTTCTTCCCGTCGAGGCGCGCGACGTCGCCGCCATGACCGACGAGATCAAACTCGCCCGCCTGCTTGCCGGCTACCGCGGCAAGCCCGCGGCCGACCGCAAAGCGTTGGAAGCCACCGCGCTCGGGCTCGCCCGTTTCTATCTCGATCATCGCGCACGCATCGCCGAGATCGAGCTCAATCCACTCATGGTGCGCCAGCAAGGCACTGTCGCCGTCGATGTGCGCGTGGTCTGGCGTGAGGAGAAAAAATAATGGATTTCGAGCTTCCCGAAGAACTGCGCATGTTCCAGCAGTCGCTGCGCCGCTTTGTCGATACCGAAATGATCCCGATCGAGCGGCAGACGACGCTCGAAGGCGGCGAGAAGCTCAAGCCGGAATATTATGAGAAATTCTCGCAGCGCGCCAAGGATCTGGGCTTCTGGAAGATGGACATTCCGGAAGAGTTCGGCGGCGCCGAACTGTCGGTGCTGGCGCGCTCGATCGTCGAGCAGGAGCTGTCGCGCTCGATCGCGCTGCCGGCGCGAGGCATGGGCGGCATCGCTGGCCCGCCGGTGCGCGCTATTCTCTATTCACTCAAAGGCGACATGAAAGAGAAGTACCTGCTGCCGGCGGTGCGCGGCGAGTTGAAGGCCTGTTTCGCCCAGACCGAGCCCGATGCCGGCTCCGACCCCGGCGGCATGCGCACAGTCGCGGTCCGCGACGGCGACGATTACGTCATCAATGGCGTCAAGCGTTTCATCACCGGCGCCGGCGAAGCCGACTTCATGCAGCTTATGGCGGCGACCGATCGCGCCAAGGGCTCGCACGGCGGCATTTCCTGTTTCATCGTCGATATGAAGACGCCGGGCGTCAAACTGACCGCACAATACAACACCATGATGGGCGACCGCCCGTGGGAGATTGTGCTGGAAAACGTTCGCGTGCCGGCAAGCCATCGGGTCGGCGACGAGGGCGAAGGCTTTCGCCACGCCCAGCAGTGGCTCGGCGCCGGCCGCGTGCGCCACGGCGCCCGTGCGCTCGGCGTCACCGAGCGTTGCCTCGAACTGGCGACGTCGTACGCCAAGCAGCGTTCGACCTTCGGCCGGCCACTGGCCGACCGCCAGGCGGTGCAATGGATGCTGGCCGACATGTATATCGAGCTGCAGGCGGCGCGGCTCCTAGTCCACAAAGCCGCGACCCGCCTCGACAAGGGCGAGGACGCGCGCCAGGACGCCTATGTGTGCAAATATTTCTGCGACGAGATGGCGTTCAAGGCCGCCGACATGTGCATGCAGATCCACGGCGGCATTGCTCTCACCACCGATCTGCCGATCGAGAAATTCTGGCGCCAGCAGCGCAGCTTCCGCATCACCGAGGGCGCCAGCGAGGTGATGAAAATGGTCATCGCCCGCCACGTCCTGAAAACCTACGGCTGATGGCAGTGCCGCGCTCGGCCATTGGCCGAGCGTCCCTCGCGCATCGCCTGCCGCCTCCGGCGCTTGCGCGACCGCGCGGCGATGCCCATTTGGAACATGACGAAAGCTTAATGTTCCCGGAACCCGCTGCCCCAGTCCGGGCGCATTTTCGCCTTTGTGGCCAATAGAGTAGCGACTGCGGCGGCGACATCGGCAGGCGTTAACCATAGTGGTAAGCCTGGGGTAATAAAGTTGTGCGCAGTATCGTAATGGCTGTTGCTGTTACGAGAGCGCAGCGTCTGCGAGGCCGAGAACCGTGAAGCAACATCTCCTTGCTGGATGTCTGGCGATTGGTGCGCTTGTGGCGCCGGTGGGCGCGTACGCGGCCGATCTGTCGGTGGCGCCGCTCTACAAGGCACCGCCTATGCAGTATTCGCCCGCCTATAACTGGAGCGGCTTTTACCTCGGCCTGAACGGTGGCGGCGGCTGGGGCGATTCGCACTGGCAGGGCATCGGCCATACCAATCTTTCCGGCGGTCAGGTAGGCGGCACCGCCGGCTATAACTGGCAGTTTGGGCAGGCCGTGGTAGGCCTCGAAGGCGATCTCGACTGGAGCCACCTGTCCGGCACGCTCTCATCACCGGCATGCCCAGGCGGCAGTTGCTCGACCAGCAATTCGTGGCTGTCGACGGTGCGCGGCCGGTTCGGCTATGCGTTCGACCGGGTCATGCCCTACGTGACCGGCGGTCTCGCCACCGGCGATATCCACGCCACCGCACCCGGCCTGCCGGGCGCCACGAACACCAATGCGGGTTGGACCGTCGGCGGCGGCGTCGAATTCGCCCTGCCCGGCAATTGGAGCGCAAAGGCCGAGTACCTTCATGTCGATCTCGGCAGCTTCAACTGCGGCGCCAATTGCGGCGGCGCGCCGAACGAGAACGTATCGATGCGCGACAACGTTTTTCGCGCCGGCGTGAATTACCATTTCGGCTGGGGCAAGTAGTTTCCCCCTTGATATGCGCTGATTGACTCCGGACTGGCGTCTGGTGTCAGTTCTCGGCCAACCTCACCGGGTGCCGAGACTGAGCCATGAGCAACGCTGCCGCCATCGACTTTGACAAATACCGTTTGCGCAATTTCGTCGATCGCCTGATCGCGCTTGGCGAGGTCGACGTTTACGAACAACCCGTTGCCTTGACGGCAGTAAGCGCCATCATCGAGAGCACCGAGAAAGCGGTTCTGTTCGAAAGGGCGGGCCCGGAACAGGTGGAGCTCGTTGCCAAGACGGCGGGGAATCGCAAGCGCCTCGCCGCGGCGTTCGAGACGACCGAAGACAAGCTTTACGACGAATATTTCAAGCGCCTCGGCAGTCCGCAACCGCTGGTCGAGGTGCCGTCCGGCGACGCGCCGGTGCATCAGATCAAGATTACCGGCAAGGACGTCGATCTGAGCAAGCTGCCGTTCCACCCGCAGCATGCCTATGACGGCAGCTGCTACATGAGCTCGGCGATCGATTACGTGGTCGATCCGGCGACCGGCCGGCGCAATGTCGGCTCGCGCCGCCTGAGCCTGCGCAACCGCTATGAGTGCGGCACCAATGTCACCGCGCCGTCCGACCTCAAGCGCATCTACACCGCCTGCGTGGCGCGCGGCCAGAAATTGCCGGTGACCTTTACGGTCGGGGTACATCCACTCGATTTCTTCGCCGCCACGACGCGCCAGCCCGGCGACGAACTCGGCCTCGTCGCCAATTTTCGCGGCGAACCGGCAGCGGTGGTGAAGAGCCTGACCAACGACATTCTGGTGCCCGCGGACGCCGAGATGACGCTCGAGGGCTATCTGGATGAGCGCGGCTACGTTGAGCCCGAGGGTCCATACGGCGAGTACATGGGCTATTACGGCGCCATCCACATGGACCCGGTGTTTCATTGCACCGCGATCACCATGCGCTCGGACGTGCTGCATCACACGTTGCTGCACGGCACGGCGTTTCTGCTCGACCAGACCGACAGCGCCAATATTTCGTCGATGCGGCTCGAAGCCGACGCGATGAGGATCCTGAAGGCGACCGTGCGCGAGCCGATCGCGGTCTATCTGCGTTCGGTGTCCGGCGGCGCCAACACGCTGCGCGTTTCCATCAAACAACGCTCCTACGGCGAGGCCAAGCAGGCGATCGCCGCCCTGTTCGGCGGCATCATGCGACTGAAGCACGTCTACGTGTTCGACGAGGACATCGACATCCACGACGAGCGCCAGATCGATTGGGCGATCGGCACCCGTTTCCAGGCCGACCAGGACATGGTGATCCTCACCGGCATGCTCGGCATGACCATGGACCCGTCGCTCAACGGTCGCCGCACCGGCGCCAAATCCGGCTTCGACTGCACCAAGCCATTCGGCCGCGACGGCCAGATCCCGATGACGCGCTGCGCGGCGCGCGTATTCAAAGGACCGGCGCGTTATCAGAATGTCGAGCAGGCGCTGTCAGCATCGCCGATGTTCTACGCCGACATCGTCGACGCGCTCGGCAGCGACGATGGCCGCGAGGTCGCCTGCTCGCTTGACGAACTGCGCCAGGCCGGCAAGCTCGCCCGCGATCGCGACGGCCGCTATTACCTGCAAGCCGGCACGCGCGGCTCGACCGGCATTGTCGGCGAGCTTTATCACGACCCGAACGACGGCGCGTGACGGTTATTGCGGGCGCGGGCGGGCCCGGGAGCCCCGCGATTCTGCGAGCGCCGCAATACAATTCCAGCGCGGCACTCGGGCCGTAATCGGCGCCGATTTATCTTTCCACCACTGCAAGACCGATACCGAGAGCGCGCGAAGCGCTATGCGCAAACTCATAGATGGCGTGCGTTTCCCTGAGCGTGACCTTCACATCATTCCACGCGCGCACGGTGCCGCCTTCTTGGCCGTCAAATTCGTGGCCATGAATGCCGTGAAACGCGACTGCCTTGCGGGCGTGCTTTCCGAGATTGGCAAAATCCCGTGTCACGCCCTTATATTCGTGATCGCCGTCGATGAAGACAAAGTCAAACGTCTGTCCTGAAAAATTATCGGACGACATTGGAATTGCTTTCTTGATGTTCAAGACTTTCGCGAAAGCGTCGAAGCCGACCAGCTTGTCGCATACGTCTACGAGGGTTAATTCCGAGTCCGCATTCGCGCGCTGGAGCACCGCGGCCATGAAATAGGCGCTGCCTCCACGGAACGAGCCGATCTCAACCGCCGACCCGATGTCCAGTTTTGAAATGACGCGCAGAAAGTCGACGAACTCCGTCGGCAACTGCAAGGCGCCGAAACCGCTTGGATTCATCAAAGTCAGCCACGGCGCAAAAACAGGCGAACTCATGATCGGAATGCCGTAATCAGCGAAACAACTCAGCAAGAAGGATCTGCTCGCAAACTCCTCCTCGCTGGAGCGAAGAATGCGCTCGACAGCCCTCACCCCCTTTTCAGTGTTCCTTTGGAGTAGGCTGGCGTTCTTGCCGGGTAAAGAAGCTCTGTGATTTGACGATCCGGACGTGCTTTGAAGAGTTCCGATCTCGCCGCGATTGACCTCAGGATCGAGCAGGCATGGCGGATGGTGGAGCTTCGTCTTCTGCACTATCACCTGATAGCCTACGTCGATAATACTCAGTTCGTCCCGATGCCAGTCAAGGAACGCATCAATTGCGGGTCTCGGATCTTGATGTTTGTTGAAATTATCCGGCATCGCCTGAAGTAGTCCGTAGTCATCCCAGATCAGAATACCGCCTTGCTTCAGCAGGCGCCACGCAAGCGCGGAATCCGTAATAACGTCGTCTCGGTCATGGGATCCGTCGATATAGATCAAATCATACGGGTCGCTGTTTCCTGTAGCCAAGCGGTCGAGTGCCAGAGCTGAACGGGCGGCGATTTTCGTAATGCGATCAGCGTGCTGAGACATCACGTTTGAATCGAACAGCGGGCTATTTCCCAGGAGGAACAGATCAATGCAAGTAATACGGCTGTTGCGAAAAAAATTGAGAAAGAAGATGGTCGCGCGACCTTCCCAAGCGCCGACCTCGAGAATGTTTAGCGGGATATCTTTCCACTCTGACAAGCAGCGCGACCATGTTGGGAAGGCTCAACTCGCCCAATCTGTTGTGAATGTCTTTCCCTCGAACCAGGGCTCCCAGAGAGCTTCGGCAGTTGGCGACGGCAGCTCGGATGAATCCGATGACTCATTCACTTTGCGGTGGAGGCATTGAACCGATCTTGCAAGAGCGCGATCCAACGCTCACACAATTATCGGATTATTTTTTGGTTTTATCCTCTTGTGCAGGTACCGTCACGGCACCCCGGAAAGAATTCGCAGCTTGGCGAGGATTGCGCATGAATTCCGCGCAAATGTCCCTGAAATCGTCTTCTCCGACGCCGCTGTGAAACGGCAGGCACAGCACCTGTGACTTTACGATATTGACGTACGGCTCATCGCGCACCGAGTGTATCTTGTACCCGCGATAGGGCGTGAAATCGGTACAAACCGGATGAAAATATTTTCTTGAGAAAATCTTTCTGCGCTTCAAACTTTCGTACACATCATCGCGTGTCCTGCCAAATAGAGCTGGGATCGATGACGATATGGAAATACTGTTCCGAGTTGCAAACCTCGGGCTGGACGATTGGAAGCGTGATACCTGGCACCGACCGGAAGAACTCGCAATATTTCTCTCGGAGCCTGGCGCGGAATGAGCGCTCGCGCTTGACAAGTGGCAGGTTCAACAGGCCGATCGCCGCCTGTATTTCGTTGAGTTTTCCGTTGATACCGATGGAAACCACTTCTTCTTCGTTCTTGATCCCGAAATTCCGCAGATAGTGGATCGCTTCGGTATCGTCTGGTCTTTTGGTCGCGATCAGGCCTCCCTCAAGCGTGTGGAACAGCTTGGTGGCATGAAAGGAAAAGACCGAAGCGTCGCCCAATGCCGCCACGGAGCGGCCCTTGAAGGTCGCGCCAAAGGCATGCGCGGCGTCGTAGATCAGACGCAAACCATGCCTGTCGGCAAGGTCCTGCAGCGCTTCGACATTACAAATCGTGCCGTAGACGTGAACCGCCAGGATGGCGGATGTCTTGCGGGTGATGGCCTTTTCGGCGGAGGCCGGATCGATGGTGAGCGTTGAAGGGTCGATGTCCGCGAATACCGGGATGAGACCATTCCAGCACACCGCATGCGCGGTCGCAGCGAAGGTGACCGGCGTGGTGATGACTTCACTGTCGATGGGCAAATTCAGCATTTTCAGTGCCAGTAGCAGCGCAATTGTGCCGTTGTTGACGACCATCGCACAAGGAACGCCGAGGTAGCTCTGCATCTCGCGTTCCAATTTCCGATGGAAGGGACCGCCGTTCGTCAGCGTCCTGGTGTGCCAAATCTCGTTCAAGATTGGCTGAAGGTCGCAGAGATTTGGCAACATCGGCCTGGCGACATAGAGCGGTCTAGGCACGGGCCGCTCCATGCGCGAGATGACGGCCGCTCTCTCGATCCTCTCGTTCAGGCGCAGCCGCGCCGGCGCCGCGCGACGGCGTGGCCACACGATAGCTTCGTCGCTCCACGAAGTGCCGATAAGTATTGATCAGGTCCGGGTAGCTCGAAGATTCGCAAAACAGGATACCGGCGCGATTGAGTTGCCGCGCGCGAAGCCGTTCACCCATGGTGGCGATCGGGAAAAACCCGTGGATTCGCTGGCTCTGGGCGAAGACCAACCCTTCAAAACAAGAATCGACGTCCGCAGTCACGGTGTGACGCAGAATATACCGCCGGTGTCTCGGTCGCTCTGGCAGTCTTTCGCCAAGGAAATAGGAGGCGTACTTTGCGGCGTAACGAAAACCCGTCGTGTATTCGATGAGCAGCGGATAGAGGTCTCCGGGACAGCGGCGCGCTACTTCGACGATCAGCGGTCGGTTATCGGAGAGAATGAATTGTGTGTGCAACAGGCCGTCTTTAAGCTTTAAGAACGCGCACAGCTTCTCGAGCCCTTCTCTCAAGGCGCAGGCAGCTTCGGACGGAACGTCCCAGGCCAGGTAGCTGGTATCCACGGCGAACGGATTGGCCGAGGACCCTTCCCTGACAAAGAAAACATCGTTTAGTCTTTGACCTTCGACGAAAGCGCTACAGCTGTAAAGTTCGCCGCGGATAAAGTGCTCGATCAGCGCGCGGGAGGTCGGACTGGCTCGCCGTGCAACGTCGATGCCCTGACGCAGCCCTCTCAAATCGTTACCGTCGAAAATCGATATGCCGCGCCCACTGAAAGAATCCACCGGCTTGGCGATGAACGTGCCCGGCAACGGAAAAACGCTTTCGGTGACGGCGCGCGGCGCCGGAAGCGCTATCTGCTCGCAAACCGCGCGGAACATTTGCTTATCGCCCAGGATCTTATTGACCTCGGCGCTGTCCCGCAGATCGGCCGCCACGCTCAGTCGTGAACAGCACTCGATCGAGACATCCGTGCAGCCCGGCACCACGCGTTCAATGCCAAGATGGGTGACGTGGCTCTCGACGGCGCCGGCCTTGCTATAATCCTGCTCGATCCAATTGGCGCCGGCTTTCCTGGCAAGCAAGTCATCAGGCCGATTGCCCATCACCCATACGTCGTGACCACCCTGAACGAGAAAATCGTAAATGGGCACCGAGGCAAAGGCCGTATCCAGAAGAAGAACCTTCATGCTGCGACCCGTCCGCGCTTAGCCGAAGGCGGCTTCGACATTGACCGCCCTTTCCGTGGCAATGGACCGGCTGATCGCCTGGACAACCAGCATGTTGAGATATCCGTCGCGCGCCGAGACGCGCGGCACAGCGCGCCCGCGCGCCACGTCGACGAGGTGATCGAGTTGTCGTTGCAGGGGATTGCATCGCGTCACATGGATCTGCGTCCTCTGAAACGGACGCCACCAGGACGGTTCGGACCCCTGGGGGTAGTAGCGGGCTTCCATGCTTGGAAAGTCCAGCGAGCCATTCGTGCCGGCGAAATGGTAGCAATTTTCCGCAGGAAAATGCGGATAAGCCCCATTTTCGCCGGCGGTCATTTCCCAACTCTTGCTGCTGGCGGCTGTGTCCGACAGCAGGAACGTCCCCAACGCTCCGTTCGGAAATGTGAAAGTGATCGCAACCGTATCCTCGACTTCAAAATTGCGAATATTCCTGCCCGCGACAGCAAACACGTCGCTGATTTCGCCGAAGAAGAGGCGCATCAAGCCGATCTCATGGATCAGATTGATCAGGATCGGCCCTCCTCCTGCCTTCGCGCGCCAGGGCCCCTCCTTGAAATAGGTTGCGGGCTTGTGAAACAGCGCAGACCCCTGCAAGGCCACCGGTCGCCCAAACATCGGCGAGCGCAGGAACTGCTGGGCCACAGCCAGTAGCGGGCTGTAGGTCCGGTGATGCCCAACCAGAACCGGTGCCTTGGAGTTCTCGGCGAGGCGTACCAGGTCGCGCGCATCATCAACGGCGTCGGTGATGGGCTTCTCGACCAGGACGGGAATGCCGGATCGGATACAGGCAGCGGCTTGGTCGAAATGAAATTGATTGGGAGAACTGATGATGGCGGCGTCAAATCGCTCGGAACGGAGAGCCTCATCAAAATCCGGGTAGAATTTCGCGCCGCACGCAAGTGCAATCGCCTCATTGCACGGACTCAATGGCCCTACGATCGCCGCCAATCTGCAATCCGCGTGCGACAGGAGCAGTTTCGCGTGCTGCTTTCCCATCAACCCGGGCCCGGAAAGCAAGACATTGAGTTTGTCGCTCATTCAAACGGAACCTAACCCTTGAGGCCAGTTCTCAAAGTCGGATTGCTCTCTCGTGCTTGATGGCTGCGTGAGGGAATATTTCGAATTCCCGTTTCAGCAGTTTCTCGAACTCGTCGGACGTAGTCTTCTTTCGAGTAGAGTTGTCCATAGACTTCGATCATTGCTTGGTTGGTCCGCGCGTATAGGGCCGCGTCGCTTTCCAGCGAGCGGATCCGCGGAACGATGTTGTCGACCATGTCCTGTTCGCTCGAGAAGAAATTTGGAAACTCCCGAAGCTTCTCGGAAGGGAAATACTCCTTGCGGTAGACCGCGAATCCAATGCCGCCTTGAAGAATTGGCTGAGCCACATAACCGTCGAAACCCTCGCCGAAGGAAATCGAAAACAAGCAGCGCGTCGCGAGTTCCATAAATCTGTCGAACGTAATCCCCTGGATCTCGAGCAGCCGATAGTCCGGCAATCCCTCGCGTAGAGCCTTCAAAACCGGCTCGCGATGCCGACCTTCGTCGGGGGAATAGATGATGAGTTTTTGCTTGTCGCTGCGACCGATCGGTTCGTAGGCGCTTAAGTCGGTGTAAGGCGGGAGCAATAGCGTCGGCAGGTCGTAGCGGTCAGCGTGCGCTTGGGTGAAGTAGGCGTGATGTGCCACGGACTGCGTCAATTCGTCGGCAACTGCGCGCAGATCCTCGAACTCCTGCTTGTCCGGCATGAGTTCTATCTTCTGATTGAGGATGTTTATGTATAGACGATCTCGGGAAAGCAGATACTCACGCTGCTCCGAGGTCAGACTTGCTATAAAACTTGGCGCCGCATATTCCGGGATATGAAGATAGAGCTCCTTTACGTTTTTGCATCGCGTCACCTGACTGAAACGAAAGACATCTTCGGAATTGCGAAAATTTCCCTGGCGCAGATATGTAAGATCATAGGTGTTGGGTCTGGTCATCAGCACGATCGCATAATCGTGCTTGTGGCGCAGGTTGTAGGCTGCTTTGGCGATTGAGAAGAAAGAATAGATTCCACCGCTCATCGTATTGTGCTCTGGCACGATCACGACAAACAATGATTCCGCCTGCTCAACGTGCCTGGGGAACGTAATGTCTTGCATTCTATGCGGCGCGCGCGACCAGATCAGATCGTTTCGCAGATTGGCGATCTGGCTACCGAGCCTGTGCTCGTCGCGTCCATAGAGGACGTAATGGCAGAAAGGATTCATTCTGCTCGCCCGGACATCGTCGTTCAGGGCGAGGTACATGAACGTGTTGAAGGTGGGAGTCGGATCGCGTCCCTCCAACCACCCGAAACGCAGATAGTGGCGGACAGGATCGATCCCGGCCTTTTTCACGTCCGGATACATCTTCAGGTAATAGTCGCGGTCGAACTCCCGGCGAATGATCGCTTCTTCTCGTGAGGTTCGTCGGTTGTTGCCCAGCATCATGCCTCCGATACGAAGCCAGCCTGGGGCAAGCCTTCGGAGAGCCTTTGCGACCGTCAACCTTTCCCCCCTTGGGACCAGGGAACAACTTTCGGATGCGCTCACCATGAATTGGTAATACACGTTTTAGTAGTATTAGTACACAATATCTCGCAAAAGTAGATAATTCAATAGATGATTTCTGGAGAGTTTCGACCCGGCCGCCAGATTGCCAAGGTCCCTGCGCTCGGGCAGACTTTTCGCAACAACCACGACAACACGAACGGCAGGGAGCGAATCATGATGAGGAGGCAAACCCTCTATCTGAGCGCGGCAGCAATCTGTTTTGCCGGCGCGTTGGGGTGGGCGCCCGCGCAGGCGCAGAATGCGGTCCCGATCAAGGATCACGACATCGGCGGCGTCGTGAAGAGCGCGCACGGGCCGGAGGCCGGCGTCTGGGTAATCGCCGAAACGCATGATCTGGCGACTCGCTATGCCAAGATGGTCGTCACCGACGACCAGGGCCGCTACGTCGTGCCCGATCTGCCGTCCGCGCATTACAAAGTCTGGGTCCGCGGCTACGGCCTGATCGACTCGCCGAAGGTTGATGCCGATCCGGGCAAGCAACTCGACCTGACAGCCATGCCGGCGCCGGATGATGCCGCCGCCGCGCAATACTATCCGGCGATCTACTGGTACGCGATGATGAAAATTCCCGCCGCCGACCAGTTCGGGGGCAAGAGCGATATTCCGCCGAACATCAAGTTGTCCGACTGGCTCAACGCCATGAAGAACAACGGCTGCATCGGCTGCCATCAGCTCGGCGATATCGCGACGCGGACGATTCCGGCGACGCTTGGCAAGTTTGAATCCTCGGAAGACGCCTGGGCGCGCCGCATCCAGTCCGGACAGTCAGGGCCGACGATGGTCAACATCATCGCTGGTCAGTTCGGTTCGGCGCCGATCAAATATTTCGCCGAGTGGACCGACGCAGATCGCGGCCGGCGCGCTGCCGAGCAAGCCGGAGCGCCCGTCCGGCGTCGAGCGCGACATCGTAGTGACGACTTGGGATTATGCCGATCCCAAGCACTACACACACGACGAAGTCTCCACCGATAAGCGCCATCCCACGGTCAACGCCAACGGACTGATCTTCGGCTCGCCGGAATATTCGACCGACAACGTCCCCTATCTCGATCCGGTCCACAACAAGTCCTTCGTCTATCACGCGCCGGTGCGCGACAAGGACATGCCGTACTCGCTCGGACCGGGCTATGCGGCAGACCTGCATGCGCTCGCGCCTTCGCCCTATTGGGGCAAGGAGCAGATCTGGGACACGCACATCAACAATCACAACTCGATGTTCGACGAGAAGGGCCGGCTGTGGCTGGCCGCCGCGGTACGCGGCGGCAAGGACCCGGATTTCTGCGGCAAGAACTCCGACCTGCCGTCGGCCAAGCTCTTCCCACTCACCCAGAGCCATCGCCAGATCGCGATGCTCGATCCGAAGACGATGAAATACACCTTCGTCGACACCTGCTTCGAGACCCATCATCTGCAATTCGCGTTCGACAAGGATGACACGCTGTGGGCATCGAGTGGCGGCGGAGGTGGTGTGGTCGGCTGGCTCAACACCCGAAAATTCCTGGAGACCGGCGACGCCGAACATTCGCAGGGCTGGACCGCGTTGATCGTCGACACCGCCGGCACCGGCAAGCGTGAAGGCGTCGCCTATACGGAACCCGGCCAGCCGCTTGAGCCCGGCAAGGATATGCGCATCGGCCAGACGTTCTACGCGGTGATGCCGAGCCCCGTGGACGGCACGGTGTGGGGCACGGTCCGCAACAGTCCCGGCGCGATCGTGCGCATCAATCCCGGCAGCAATCCGCCGGCGACCGCGCTTTCGGAAGTTTATAACGTACCGCCGCCTGGCTTCGGCCCGCGCGGCGGCGACATCGACTCGCACGGCGTGGTCTGGGTGTCGCTGGCGAGCGGACAGCTCGGCAGCTTTGACCGGCGCAAATGCAAAGGCCCGCTCAACGGTCCGAAGGCGACCGGCAACCAATGCCCTGAAGGCTGGTCGTTCTACAAATATCCGGGCCCAGGCTTTGCCGGCATCGGCGACAACTCCGCCGAGTTCGAGCTATTACACTTGGGTCGACCAGCACAACACACTCGGACTGGGCAACGACGTGCCGGTCTCTACCGGCAATCTCAATGACGGGCTGATCGCCTTTGCGGACGGCAAGATGGTCACCATGAAAGTGCCGTATCCGACCGGCTTCTACGCCAAAGGCCTCGACGGCCGCATTGACGATCCCAACGGCGGCTGGAAGGGCCGCGGCTTGTGGACATCGAGCGGCGATCGCGTGCCGTGGCATCAGGAAGGCGGCAAGGGCCGCCGGCCGATGATCGTGCACATTCAGCTTCGGCCTGATCCGCTAGCCGACTGAGACGCCCGCAACAAACAAACATGCGAGGGCGCGGTACAAACCGCGCCCTTTTCATATTTGTCGCGAGAGCAAACTCAGAGACCCGCGTGATAGTTCGATATTCGGCCGAAGCATCGAGCGCCGCCTGAGTGATAGCTCCCTGCTGTGAGCAGTGGAGTTCGCCATGAATGAGCAACGATCCGCATTTGCAGAGGCATTTGTGCGCGATTGCTCTCGCATTCACGCCCAATGGCACGAATGTGCGAAATCGCGCGATACCGAAGCGCTGCTGGCGCTTTATGCCGCGGACGCGACGTTGGAGAGTCCCCTCGTGCAGGCGATTTTCGATGGCCGGGAGAGCGGCATCCTCCGCGGGCATCGCGAGATTCGCCCTTTCTTCGAGGAAGGCGCGCGGCGCCGTCCCAATGCGCTGGTGCGCTGGCACCGCAGCGGCAAATGGCTCACCGACGGCGAGCGCCTGCTGGTCTGGGAATATCCGCGTCAAGCGCCGGATGGCGATCAAGTCGATATCGTCGAGGTGATGGAAATCGCCGACGGACTGATCGCACACCACCGCATCTATTGGGGATGGTTCGGCACCGCGCTGCTCACGCGCAGTGCGATCGAAAAGGTCGGAAATGGCCTGATGCGCTGAACCTTGGCCACTTCGGAGCGCATTAAATCGCGACAGGAAACGGGTGGCTGCGTCTCGCGCCGCAATGGGAAGGTGCGCCAATGCAAATCAGCGAGAGGCGCGCACAATGGCGAAATCGTACTACAGCATGGTGCTCGACCATCCGGCGGACGACGTATGGGCGGTCATTCGGCCGTTCGACCACTACGCTTGGGCGGGTGTTGAGAGCAACACGATCATCGAAGACGGCAAGACCGGCGATCAGGTGGGCGCCGTCCGCCGCGTTACCGCTGGAGGAAATGTGCTGCAGGCAGCTTCTGCTCGCGCATTCCGACACCGACCGGATCCTATACCTACAGCTTTTGCGGCGCGCCGCCATTCCCGGTGCGGGATTATCAGGCGACCTTACGGGCCAGCCCGGTCGTCGCCGATGATCGCTCGTTCGTCGAATGGTGGGCGACATTCGATTGCGCGGCCGAGGAAAGGGACAGATGGGTCGCGCATTTTGAGCACCAGGGCTTCGCCAAGTGGCTCGGCGCGCTGCGCCAGTTCATGAGCTGCCGGCAACACGCGGAGGCGTCGGCAATGAATTCCGTCTCGCCGGCGCAACTGACGCCGAGCCGCGTGATGGCGTTTTCGTTCGGCTTTGCGCCACCCGCCATCATCGAAGCCGGAATTCGGCTTGGCATCTTCGATCTGCTCGACAACGGTGCAAAGACTGCGGACGACATCGCCTTCGCCATTGGCGCGCAGCTCCGCGGGGTCAGGCTGGTGCTCAATGCGCTTGTCGGGCTCGATCTACTGACCAAGGATCCACAGGACGTTATGCGCTGACCGTGGAAAGCGCCACCTATCTGGTTTCCGGCAAGCCGACCTTTCACGGCGCCTTCTTTCTGCTGATCGGCGATCCGATGTTCTCGGAATGGAGCAAGCTCTGCGCCATCGTCCGCGACGGCCTGCCGGCGCATCGCATCAATGAGGAGCAAAACGGCACCAAGTTCTTTGCGCAATTCGTGGAGCACATTTTCCCCATCCACGTCGCCGCAGCGCGGCGTCTTGCCGAGATTCTGAATATAGCGCGCGTGACCGCGCCCTGTTCGGTTCTCGACCTTGCGGCGGGATCCGGCGTGTGGAGCATCGCGATGGCGCAAGCATCGCCGAATGTCACCGTCACGGCCGTCGATTGGCCCGGCATCATTCCGATCACTCAGAAGGTCACTGCGCGCGAGCGCGTCGCCTCGCGCTATCGTTTCGTCGCGGGCGATCTGCACGCGGCCGATTTCGGTAGCGGCCATGCCATCGCAACTCTCGGACATATCCTGCACAGCGAGGGCGAAGCCCGCAGCCGCCGACTGTTGGAAAGGACATTCGATGCGCTTACGCCCGGCGGAACGATCGCCATTGCCGAAATCCTCATCGATGCGAATCGCCAGGGTCCGCTGCCCGCGCTGTTGTTCGCCGTTAACATGTTGGTGAACTCCGACGAGGGCGACACCTTTTCGCTTGAGGAGATTACGGCTTGGCTACACACCGCGAAGTTTCACGAAATTCGCACCGTTGAGGTGCCGGGCCTTGCTCCGCGAATCATTTTGGCGAACAAGCCCGACCATTGAAACCAGTCGGACGATCCTTCTGCTCGACGTGCTGTAAAAATCTCATAAACGGCATCACCAAAAAGGCGGCACGCTGCCGCCTTGATGCGGTCATTCGGAAACCCTTAATTGAGAGTTGTATCTGATAAGTCCGTTCGATTGACGCCATCAGCCTGTCCCAATCTGCCGGGGAACAGTCTCCTGATTTTTGCGAGGAGTCGCGTTCATTCCTGGTCAGCTCACAAGACGCAGTGCGCTCAAGTGCCTCGCGGCGGCCACGGTGTTCGCCCCCGCAGTGTTGTCGGGCCGGCGCGCGTTTGCGCAGCTCCCGGCGGCGCCGAAGCTGCCGCCGAGCGACGCGACGTTGTTGCGTCCCGGCGACGCACAATTCGATGCGTACGTACCCGCCTTCAATGCCCGTACCGTTCTGACGCCGCAACTGCGCGCGCTGTGCCGTACGCCGCGTGCAATCGGCACCATGGTCGACTGGTGCCGCGACTACGGCGTACAATTTGCGGTGCGCGGCCGCGGCCACTGTTTCGAGGGCTTTTCCGAAAGTTCGAGCGTCGTCATCGACACCAGGCCGATGCGCACCGTGACGATCGACAGTGTCGCCAAGACCGCCACCGTTGGCGCGGGCGCCTCGCTCGGCGATGTCTACATCGCGGCCGGCGCCCACGGCCTGGCCTTTCCGGGCGGCAGTTGTCCGACGGTAGGCGTCGCCGGCCATGTGCTCGGCGGCGGCTATGGCTTTCTGGCCCGGCCGTTTGGTCTCGCCTGCGACAACATTCTGTCGGTCGACCTGATCGATCCCCAGGGCCGCGCGCTCCGTGCCGACCGCAATCACAATCCGGATCTGTTCTGGGCGTGCCGCGGTGGCGGCGGCGGCAGCTTCGGCGTCGTGACCGGCTTTCGCCTGCAACTCCATAGTCTCAAGAGCGTCATCACATACAGTATCAATTGGCGCCAACTCCCTCCGGCGCGCGCGGCCGACGTCCTGAAAGTCTGGCAGGGTTGGGCGCCACATGCGCCGGCTTCCATAACCGGAAATCTGGTGATCAACCGCCACCCCGAAGGCGGCATCAACCTGCACTGCGCAGGCCAGTCGATTGGCACGCTTGCCGAGCTCAAGCGCGAACTGAAGGCCCTGCCGGGCGTGCCCCGCCTCAGCCCGCAGCCGCTGGTCGCGGCCATCAACGATTTCGCCGGTGGCGTCCCCGGCTGGATTTACGCGTCATCCCTGATGAAGGGGAAGTCCGACTACGTGTCTTCGCCCCTGACGGGCGACGGTCTCGCGATGCTGATGGAACAAATCAACGGCGCTGCGGACGTTTATGTGATCTGCGACGCCTATGGGGGCGCGATCTCGCGCCCGGCGGCCGATGCGACGGCATTCGCGCATCGCGGCAGCACGCTCTTCTCCATCCAGTATGCGACCTATTGGGGCGATCCCAAGGAAACGCCCAGCCGGCTCGCGATGTTGCGCAAGTTCTACGCGGCGATGCGGCCCTACGTTTCGGGTGGCGCCTACGTGAATTACTGCGATGCCGATCTTGCCGACTGGGCCACCGCCTATTGGGGCCAGAATCTCGCGCGGCTGAAACGGATCAAAACGGCATTCGATCCCGACAACGTGTTCCAGCACCAGCAAAGCGTGCCCTCGGCATCCTCGGTATGACCGGCGTCGCTACTTACCGCGTCCTCTCGATAGTCCGATCAGCATATCGGTGATGATGCGGCATGCCGCGTCGGCGTCGCTCGACGTCATGGTGTAGGGCGTGAGCAGCTGCAACGCTCTTGCCCGCACGCTGGCGGCTTCGTCTTCTGTCAGCAGCCCCTTGTCGATGAGAGCATCAACGAGGCTTGCCGCGACGGCGCCGCCAGCGATGGCGATCGCATTGGCATTAATCATGGCGTCCTCCGGATCGGGATCGTCATGACCGCCGTTCTTGTCACGGTCTCACACCAACGATTTGCGCGCAGCGCGTGGCCGTCGTCGCGGCGTGCGCCGACCCCCCAGCTCCGACTCTTCATATGCTTATCCCCTCGCCTCGAACGGAGTTCCCGCAGCGGCTGCGCGGATAACGCGGAAGCGCCGGACACAGCCCGCCTTCGAGTGCAATCGCTTTGACCGACAAACGTTCCCGCGGACAATCGAACCGCGGCGCAGCGAACAGGCGCGGGTCCGATCCCGGTCTCAGCTCTGAACTTCAATGCGCCGCATTTGGCCGGCCAGCCGACACGCGGTTCTGCGGCAGTCGCAAGTTAGCTGCGCAAGGTTCCGCTACTTCCGGAGCCGGAAGGTCATACAGCAAGCGAACCCATCCGATGCGTAATAGGGCTGCACGGTTCCTGAAAGAGCTTTCGCGCATACCCTTATCAGGCGGCTGCCAAAGCCCTCCTTCACCGGAGGCACGACTTTCGGACCGCCGCTCTCTTTCCAGTCGATCAGCAAGTCTTGGCCTTTCCACGACCACTCTACTGTGACCAGACCCGCCGGCGAAGCCAGCGCGCCGTACTTTGCAGCGTTCGTTACAAGCTCGTGAAAAAGCAAAACCAGGTGCCGAGCCGCTTCGGGTTCGACGTCGACTCTTGGCCCGGTGGTTCGCAAATGTCCTTCCCCGTAAGGAGTGAACTCCTGCAGCAGTAGCGACAATATGTCGATGGCCTGATCGCGACGATTGATCAGCATCTCATTTGCGTATCTGACGGCGCGGAGTTGGCCGAGAAGTGCATCGGCATGTTCGCTGTCGCTCGCCAGCGTCTTTTGCAAGATCACTTCGATCACCGCGAAGATATTTCTTCCGCGATGCGCCAATTCCCGGACCAGAACGTCATTTGCCAGCTGATGCGCTCGCAATCTTTTGAAGACCGTGCGAGAGCCTTCGGCGAACAGCACCACGCACACGCCGGCAAACAAGCTCCAGAGCACATCGGTCAACTCGGGCGGAGTCAGAGGCTTGAGCGCGAAATACGGCGGGATAAACGCCCAGACGATGATGAAAATGGAAGCAGACAGGACGCCGATGGCCGCCGGCGCACCGGCAAGCAGACCCGTCGCCAGCATCGCGGGCAGGAATACCGCGTAACGCAAATCCGTCCCCGACCAGCCGATGGCAAATCTAAGCGCGGCAACAACCGCCAAGCATACAATGCCAATGCCGAGCGCGGCCGCCGAGAACGGCTGGATGCGATAGCTCAGGTCCGCCAGACGATCGAGATAGTCGCGCTTCTCCAGGTCGGGCAATTCGGACGAACTGTTCGCCCTGAGCACGACTTCGCGCGGGTCGACTGCTCCGGTCATACCGTCAGGGACCTGGTCAAGCTGGTGGAATCTCCGCGGGCAGGCGAAAGCGCTGCGTTCGATTCCATCGGTAAGCTATTGCCAGCGAGCCGTCTGTGCACTAGTGAACATAAGGGCGAACGCGCACGACGGGGCGTGCGCGGTGACAGGTGTCGCCTGTCTTTGCCCGCGTTAGAAGGTCAAGAATGCAGTCGGCGAACGATCGTCCTCTCAACAATCTCTTGGCCCGGCTACGCGACAGCGATTACGCGCTGATTTCGCCATATTTGCAGGAGGTTCAGGCGTCTCCAGGCGAGATCCTCTACAATCACGGCGACAACGTTGAGGTTGCTCACTTTCCGTGCGGCCCAAGCCTCGTCTCCTACCTCGTCACCAACGAAGATGGACGCGACGTCGAAGCAACCCTGGTCGGTCGCGAAGGAGCGGTCGGAGGAATTGTCAGCTTCGGCAACTTGCCGGCGTTCTGCCGAATCGTTGTGAAGTTTGGTGGACAGTTCGTGCGCCTCCCGGTGTCCTATCTCGAGGCAGGCAAGTCGAAATCACCGACTTTGCGTTATCTCTTCGGCCGCTACGCTGATTGCCTTCTCACTCAAGTATTCCAATCGACCGCCTGTAATGCGATCCACTCGATAGAGCAGCGCACCGCCAAGTGGATCATATCGGCGATGGAACGCACGGGGACGGACGTCGTGCCATTGACGCACGAACAGCTTGCTTCGATGTTGGGCGTAGGCCGCAGCTACACCAGCCGCGTCATTCAAACCTTCAAGTCCGAAGGAATTCTGGAAACGCGGCGCGGCTCGATCGTCGTGCGCAACTACAAGATGCTCAACGCCCGATCCTGCCTTTGCAACGACTCGGTGAAGGCGCATTTCGAAAGCGTTCTGCACGGCGTCTATCCGACTGAGACTCCCGCTCAGACGCAATGATCTGCCCAATACGCATTTCGCCGGATCGGGATACTCGGAAGATATTGCAATCTCTTTTGTCGCTGATTGCCGCTGGCTCGGCCACCTACTCAGCGGCGTGCAAACCAAATGCGGCCGGCCGCCACCCGCTTGCCAGCTGCTCCGCATAAACGTCCTGCCAGCCGCTGCCTTCGCCGGTAACCAAATAACCGCCACGCGCGTCCCGGAACACCATGGTGTCTTCGGCGCCCGGCGGCCGCTCGCCATTGTCGCGCAGCGCGCGTGCCGCCATCAGCAGGCGGCGGCGGGTGCGCGTAATCATCTGATCCGACGGCGCGAGATGTTCGAAAGTATGATCCAAAATCGGTCCCATGCTTTCCGTGACCGCCTGGTCTTGCAGATGGATACTCTCGATGCCGCTGTAGATCGTGTCGTCGTGCTGTGCCGTACGGTCCAGACGCCAGTCGTTGGCCACATTGGCTGCCAACCGCCAACGGCCGAGCCAGTCGCTGGTGTTGGGCAGAAAATCGTTCCGCCGCCCCATGCCGCCGATCGGCACGCCGTCCTTGAACGCCGGGTCCTGCTGCGTCATGGCGGAGCGCGCACGCTTCCACCATAGCACGCAGTACATCGTGTGCTCGTCGTCGAGCGGCACCCAGCCCCGGATCTGCACGTGCTGGCTGAAGTCGCCGTTCGGCACCTGCGTCCAGAACGGAAACATGAAATTGCCAAAGCGCCAGGATGTGCGCCCTGAGCCTGCGGCGCGATAACCGGCGTAAGTCGTACCCCAGGGTGCCTCGGCAATATGATAGTCCGGCGTGCGCGACGCCACGGTATGATAGATCGGATCGTCCGGCGCCAAATCGTCGGCCTCAACATGGCCGGCATGCAAGAAGCCGAAATGCGAGGTGTCGATGTCGCCTTCCAGCGCCTGCAAATAATTGCAGTTACGCTGGATCATGAGCACGCCGACCTCGTCGTCGGGCACACCGAGAATCTCAAAACCCGGCAGCGGCGGCGCTTCGGCGTGCGCCCCCATATAGACCCAGATGACGCCGGCGCGTTCGGCGGCGCGATACGCCTTGGCGCTGACTTTGTGTTTGAAATCCTGCTGCGGCGGTACGTTTGGCATGTCGACGCACTTGCCGGTCACATCGAATTTCCAGCCGTGATAGATGCAGCGCAGGCCGCCTTCCTCGCAGCGGCCGAGGAACAGCGACGCGCCGCGATGCGGGCAGCGATGATCCATCACGCCAACCCGGCCCTCGTTGTCGCGAATCGCGATCAGCTTTTCGCCAAGCAGCATCAGCCGCACCGGCGCACCGCCACGTTCCAATTCCGAGGCCATCAGCGCGGGAATCCAGTATTCCCGCATCAATTGGCCCATAACGGTGCCGGGGCCGACCCGCGTCAACTCAACGCTCTCCGCCGCCGTCGTCATCGCGCGCTCCTCGTGCCTGCAGCGGTTCGCAGGCTATGCGCAAACCTTACCTCATTGCAATTCGGTAGGAGCGCCTGTCATCTGGTGAGAGTCCCCTCCCCGACCTGCCTGCGCGGGGATAAAGTGCGCGTCCCTTCGCGCCATTCACTCCAAACGTAAATCCGATGCCCCCAGAAAGTCCGCTGCTTACCGACCTCTACCAGCTCAACATGATCCAGGCCTATCTGGATCATGGCGCCACGCAGACCGCAGTGTTCGAATTTTTCGTTCGGACGCTGCCGCGTCGGCGGGGGTTTCTGCTCGCTGTCGGTCTTGAACAGGCGCTCGATTATCTGGAAGACCTGCGCTTCTCGGCGGACGACATCGAGTGGCTCAAGAGCACCGGCCGCTTCAAGCCTAACATGCTCGACTACCTCAGGGCGTTCCGCTTCACCGGCGACGTGCACGCCATGCCTGAAGGCACAGCGTTCTTCGCCAGCGAGCCGATCCTTCGCATCACTGCGCCGCTGCCAGAAGCGCAGTTTGTCGAGACCCGGTTGATCAACATTCTGCATTTCCAGTCGCTGGTCGCCGCGAAGGCGGCGCGCTGCATGCTCGCCGCGCCCGGAAAACTCCTGGTCGATTTCGGCTTCCGCCGCGCGCACGGCGCCGAAGCCGGACTGATGGCGGCGCGGGCTAGTTTCCTCGCCGGCTTTGCCGGCACCGCTACGGTGCTGGCGGGTGAGCTTTTCGGCATTCCGCTCTACGGTACGATGGCGCACTCGTTCGTCGAATCGTTCGATGACGAGGCGGCGGCCTTCGAGGCCTTCGCGCTCTCGCGGCCCGACAATCTCACCTTGCTGCTCGACACCTATGACACCGAAGCCGCGGCGCGGAAAGTGGTGGCGCTGGCGCCGCGGCTGAAGGCCGACGGCATCACGATCCGCAGCGTGCGGCTCGACAGCGGCGACTTCGCCGCGCTGGCGAAGAGCGTGCGACAAATTCTCGATCAAGGCGGCCTCGCCGAGGTGGCGATCTTTGCCAGTGGCGGGCTCGACGAGGATTCGCTAGCTGGCCTCGCGCGCCAGGGTGCGCCGATCGATGGCTTCGGCATCGGCACCAGCCTCACCACATCCGCCGACGTGCCCAATGTCGACTGCGTCTACAAGCTGCAGGAATATGCCGGCCAGCCGCGCCGCAAGAAATCGGAGCACAAGGCCACTTGGCCGGGTCGCAAGCAGGTGTGGCGCCGGTATGGCGCCGACGGCCGCATGGCTGGAGATATCCTCGCCGTTGAAGGGCACGACAAAAGCGGCGAACCGCTGCTCTCGTGTGTGATGCAGGACGGTCGACGCCTTCGTCCTCCAGAACCGCTCGCCGAGATCAAATTGCGCGCCAAGCACGAACTTGAATGTCTGCCCGAGCCCTTGCGGCGGCTCGATCCCGACGCGACATATCCCGTCGAGGTCGCCCCCGAACTGCGAGACCTTGCTGCGGAGGTCGACCGCCGTCTGCAACACAGCGGATCGCAGCCCTGATGGCAGCCACAAAGGCGCGCACAAAATTCGGCGACGATAGCGTTCTCATCGTGGTCGATTTGCAGAACGATTTCTGTCCGGGCGGTGCGCTGGCGGTTCCGCACGGCGACAAGATCATTCCTATCGTCAACAGTCTCGCGGTGCGTTTCCGCAACGTGGTGCTGACGCAGGACTGGCATCCGCGCGGACATTCCTCATTCGCGTCGTCGCATCCGGGCAAGAAGCCGTTCGAGACCACCACCGCATATTACGGACCGCAAGTGCTGTGGCCCGATCATTGTGTGCAGAACACCCGCGGCGCAGCTTTTCACAAGGCGCTCGACATTCCGCACGCCGCGCTGATCGTGCGCAAAGGCATGCACAACGCCATCGATTCCTATTCGACCTTCTATGAGAACGACCGCAAGACGCCGACCGGGCTTGTCGGCTATTTGCGCGAACGCGGCCTGACACGGTTATTCCTCGCCGGTCTGGCCTTCGATTTTTGCGTCCGCTATTCGGCCGAGGATGCGCGCCACCAGGGCTTCGACGCGTTCGTAGTCGAGGATGCCTGTCGCAGCATCGATCTCGACGGTTCGGTAGCGGCAACGCACACGAGCCTGGCGGCACTCGGTGTGCCTTGTATTAACGCGCACGAATTCTCTTAATATTACAATAGCTTGGGGCCAGCGCCGCGAGCCAAAAACAATGCGGCAGCGCAGCACGCGCTGTGTGCAATGCACAAATTTTCTTAACTCAACGTCACAACAGGGGAGAAAGTCATAAAAGCGTCAATCGGGGTTCACTCATGCGCCATTCCGCGGCTGCTCCTGCGTCGAGACTGCCGTCGATCATGATGCCTTGCCCCGTTTGTGCCGGGCGAATGACCTACAGCGGCTCTCACGCGGTCGCTCCCGACGTCGAAGACACCGTCTATGCGTGCAAGAGCTGCGGCGCCGAACTGATCCGCACCGCGATGCGCCAGCCGAGCGACGCAAAAAAGCGAAAGACCGCTGAAGCCGCCTAGACCAGCGGCAATCGCATCTGTCCGAGCACGGCGCGGCCCAGCAAGCCAAACGGATTGGCGAGCGTTTCGAGCATTTCGAAGTGGTTGAAGCCTTCGCCGACGAGTAGCTCGACCGGCTTGCCGGCGGCTTTCACCGCGGCGGCGAAGTCGCGCGTCTGGCGTTGGAATTCGGGTGTCTCGTAGGTGCCGTAGCTCAGTATCAGCGGCGTGTGCAGCCGATCGAGATGGCGCATTGCGGACAGCTCCTGCTCCATCTCGTCGGTGAACGCGACGTATTTGGAGCGCTTCGACAGTCGCACCGGCTTGAGATCGTACATGCCGCTTGAGAGCGTCGCGCCCTTGAGAATGTCGAGCGGCAGTCCGTCTTTCGCCCAGTCGTGCGTGACCGTGCAACCGGAAAGATGCGAGCCCGAGGAGTGCGACACCAGATGCAGCCGGTTGCGATCGCCGCCGAATTTCTCGGCGTTGCGATAGACCCAGCCGACTGCGCGCCGCACTTGCTCGACCATCGGAAACAAACTGCCGCCGGCCTGGTCGACGTTGATGAAATCAAGCACGACGAAATTCGCGCCGAGATGCACGAACGGCTCGGCCAGATAAGTGAATTCCGGCGCCGCGCCGTTACGCCACGCGCCGCCATGCACGAAGATGACGACCGGGGCATTGGCCCTTTTGGTGCGATAGACGTCGAGACCTTCGATCGGCGTCGGCCCGTAAGCGAAACGTTCGGGCTTGCCAAGCCGCGTCAGGGCCGCCGCGCTCGCCGCCAGCCGGCGCTTACCGAGCTGATCACGGTTCGGCGCGTAAACGGCCTGATCGTAGGCGTCATCGAGCGCCTGCTGATCCATGTCGAGCCAGACGATCGGGCCCTTTTCCTTAGTGGCGGTCGCGGTCATGTTCATTGTTGTTCCTCACTTCACTTTCGGCTCGACCAAGGCGGCGGCGCGCGCAACGACCGGCTTCGGCGCCGCATAAGCCTTCGCCAGCATCGTGGCAATCTCCTGCCCGGTCAACGGATCGATCTCAAGCCGGGTTGTCTGCGCTTCGGCAACGAAGGCCGGATCGGCCAGAGTTGCGTCGAATGCCTGGCGCAGCGCCGCAACGCGGTCGGGCGGCGTACCCGGCGGCGCGGCGAACGGCCGGCCAGCCTCCTGCCGCATCAGGATCAGTTCCATCACCTGCTTGTTCTGCGGGTCGATCACCAGATCGAGCGCGCTCGGCACATCCGGCAGTTCCGCGAGCTTGGTCAGCCCCATCTGCACGATCACATTCAGCAGATGCTCGCTGATCCAGCGCGGCCGCGACGCCTTCATGGTCGACCACGACAGGCCGCAGATGCCTTCGGCCTCGCCGCTTTCGACCGCAAGCGTCAGCCCCGAACCCGGATCGTAACCCGAGATCACCTTGAATTTCGTGCCGATCAGGGTGTTGAGCATGTTCGGCACGATGGCGGTATTCGACGTCGCGCCGGCGGCCGCGACGATCACTTGCCGCTCGCGCGCCTGCGCGATGGTCTTCACCGGGCTCGTGTGCCACGTGGCGCAGACATTCTCCAGTTTGCCGATGCTGCCGAGCCAGTTAAATTTCAGCGCGTCGAAATGCGCGCCCGGATTGCCGAACAACGGGTCCATCGCCGCACCGTTGGTGAACGCGCCGATCACCGAACCGTCGCGCGCCGCGCTGCTGTAGAGCGACGAAGCGGCCGCGAGACCTGCGGCCGCAGGCATATCCTTGGCGATGATATCCGGCCGGCCCGGAATATGATTGCTCCAGAACCGCGCGAAGGTGCGCGCATAAACATCATAACCGCCGCCGGCGCCGCTTCCGACCAGCATTGTGATCGGATGCGATTTGTAGAACTCCTCGACCGATTGGGCGAAGGCTGGCTGCGCCAAGCCGGAATAGAAAAGCACGGCGCCAAGCACGATGCCTATGCCTCCGCAACCGTCTCGCCGCCCTCCGCGCGCGGAGGGAAAAGCATTTCATCGCCGGCAAGACGCAGCGCATCGCTCGTCACTGCTTGTATTTCTGTTCCAACGCCGCGAGCACGCCGTCGCTCTTGAGCGCATCGAGCAGACTGGTATCGACGAAGTCACCGACGTTCTGACTGACATTGGGAAACTGCTTGAGGATGTTCTGCGCGCCTTCGCGCGACGGCACGAGGTTCTGCCGGCGACTGCTTCTTGAAGTCGTCATAGGTGATCTCGAGGATTTTCGGATCCTTGATCTTCAGTTCCTTGGCCAGGACCTCCTTGGCGCGTTTCTCGTCTGTCAGGGCCAGATAGTTACCCTCGATGCTCGCCTTGAGATAACGCATCAGCACATCGCGGCGTGCGGCGATATCGGCGCGGCGCACCACCATGCCGGAAAACAGCCACGGAATCTGATCTGGAACGAGGTCGACCAGCGACATTGACGTTCTCGGCGCGCGCCAGCGATGCGGTTGGCTCATTCAGCGCCGTCGCTTTTATTTCTCCGGTCTTCACGGCTTGCAGCCGCCGAGCGCCGCCGCCAAATTCCTTGACCGTAACGTCGTCGCGTTTCAGCCCAAGTTTTTGCAGCGCGAGCGTCACCGTCGAATCACTTTCCGAACCGAACGTGCTGACACCGACGATCCCGCCCTTGAGCGCGGCGGCGGTGGTCACCCCCGGCGCCGAAAACATCGTGAAGCGGATGACATTCGACAGCGAGCCGATGACGCGGAGATCGCCGCCCGCGTGATTGACGCGAATGACCGACGACAGGCCGACATGCATGATGTCGATGCGGCCGGCCTGCAATTCTTCGGCACCGCGGCTGCCGCCGTTCATGTTGATGATGTCGACGTTCAGTCCCTGCGCCTCATAGAGGCCGGCGTCGCGCGCCATGTACCAGGCGAGCACCGTATTCACCGGATCGGAGATGCCGGCCTTGATGAGCAGCGGAGCGGAGGATTGTTGGGCCATTGGCTTTCTGGGGTTGGCAATGAGAGCGGCGAGTGTGAGCGCAATGAAGGAGCGCTTGCTCGGCATCGTGGCGGTCCTCCTGGCGTCGTTATTCGGTCCGTTGTGCGCCCGCCCGGTCCGCTCATTTGGGCCGGTCTCAGACGGCAGCTTGAGCTTCCACTATTCACGAACTGTCGCATTGTCCACATCGTCAGGCCCGGCATCAGAATTCCCGAAACAGCCGGCCAAAGCCGTCAATCCGGTCAGTGACGCCGCAGCGGCGCAGCGCATCCCACACGATGGCCTGATGGGCCGACATGCAGTTGACGCCAAATTCACGCTCCAGCACGTCGAGCGCGCCCGCGGTCGGCCAGTGCGGCGACGGAAACATGATCGTGTCGGCATCCGGATGCGCTTTCATCAGCGCGCGGCCCATGTCGATCGCGGCGTGACGCGGAATGCGGCCGATCTGGTTGAATAGCGAGCCCCAGCCGGTCGCACCCAGAACTTCGCAGCCGAAATGCTTAGCATAGCCGGCGATGCGGTCGGTATCCTTCGCCTCGTAGGGCTGCGCCACCACCACTTTCCGGCAGCCCAGCGCCTTGGCGGCCGCGGCCTGCGCCGAGGCGCTGGTCGCCACCTTCACCTTCAGCTCCGCTTCGAGATCGCGGATGATCTGCTCGGCATTGGCGGCGCCGCGCGACAGATTGATTGGTACGCCGCCCAACACGACGATGTTGCAGCCGGCCGCCGCCATCTCGCGCGCGGCGCGCATGCTGATGTCGTAGGACTGGTCGACCTCGTCCTTCGATCGCACCACGATGGCGAGCGAGGTCACCACCAGCGTCACGCCCGCGGGCACAATCTTGTAGAACTCGTAGGGAAAAACCTCGGTGGTGAGCGGCGGCGAGGTGTAGCCGATGCGCGCGCGGCTGCCGTAGATATCGGCGCGGGAGTCCTTTGTTTCGGGCATTCAGGTCTCGGTATGCTGATTGGGCCGCCGAGGCTATCGGCCGCTGTCCGCCTTGTCCATGTTCACACCGGGGCGTGGTATGCTTGGCGCGCCACTGGAGAAAGCCAGCCATGCAGCGCGTGACCATCACCATCGACGACGAGCTTGCCGCCGAGCTCGACCGCTTCATGGAGGGCCGTGGCTACGCCAACCGCTCCGAGGCGATGCGCGACCTCGCCCGCTCCGGCCTGCAGCAGGCCGCGACCGAGGTCGGCGGCACGCGGTCGTGCGTCGCCGCGCTGGTCTACATGTACGATCACGAGGCGCGCGAACTGCCGAAGCGGCTGACGCGCGACTTTCACGCCCGGCATGATCTGGCCCACACCACGCTGCACGTGCATCTCGACCACGACAACTGCCTCGAAGTCACCGTGCTCAAGGGCCGCGGCGCCGACGTGCAGCAATTCGCCGACCACATCATCGCCGAGCGCGGTGTGCGCCATGGCCATGTGGTGTATCTGCCGGCGGACGGCTCGCACACGCATGGCCGCGGCGAGTCGCACAGTCATATTCACGGGCACGGTCACAGCCACAAGCAGCGCAAGGCAGGCTAGGCGTCGGCCGCCCAAATGCGGAATTGGTCGCCGCGCTTGCGGCCCTGAAACACGTCGAGGAAAATCTCATCCAGTGTCGGCTTGCGGCGGATCAGCCCCTGCTCGTGGGCATAATCGATCAGCGTCGTGAGATTCATCGCATTCTGCCGCCCGAGACCATATTGCCAGGGATCGCGGCCGAGCAGGTCCTCCTGCTCTTCCCAGGCCTCGCGGTACCAGGCGAGCGGCACGACGCGCGGATTGGCGAGCCTCTTCATGGCCGCGTTCTTGGCGTCCTCGAAGGCATGGAACGTGTTGATGGCGATCCAGGGATGCCGTTCCAGCACGCTGCGCTTGATGCCCATGACGTGCATGATCGGAAAAATCTGCGTCTTGCGGTAATACGCGATTTCCTCCTGGCGGAAATCGGGAAACAGGCGCGCCACACGCGGATCCTTTTCGACGAGTGGATGAATGAGATCGGGATGCAGCAAGGCGTCGATCTCGCCCTCGGCCAGCATCCGCTCGACGGAGCTGTCGTTGGGCAGGCGCACGACTTTCAGGCGCGATGGCCCGGCAAGCTCGATCGTCTCGTCGAGTTCGCAGACCCACTCGATGGATTCGAGCGGTACGCCGTATTCATGTTGCAGGATGCCGCGCATCCACACGATCGCGGTCGACTGGAACTGCTTGAGGCCGATCCTGCGGCCGGCGAGATCGGCCGGACTGCGAATACCCTTTTGGGTGTTGATGAAGATGAAGCCGTGACGAAAGCGGCGGTGCAGGAAAACCGGAAGCGCGTCGAACTCAAGGCCCTGATCGCGCGCGATCAGATACGACGAGCACGACACTTCGGCGATGTCGAATTCCTGATTGCGCAAAAAACGCCAATGACGCGTCGTCGAATCCATCTCGGTCAGCACATTCAGATCGATGCCGTCCGGCTTGACCTTTCGATCGATGAGCGCGCTGACGATTTCATAGTCGCCGCAGGCGAGCGTCAAAGGCAATTCCGACACGCGAAGTCTCCGTTGTAAATGGGCGGCGACGTTACGCGCTTTCGGTACCTTCGCGCCAGTCCAACTCTAGTGCTCGCCGCTATCGGCCCCAGCATAGCGTTGCAGCCAGGACAGGATTTGCGGCCAACCCTGATGACGGTCGTGCGAGGCTTGGCTGGCAAAGCCGGAATGCGTCAGCCGCACGGTGGTGATGCCGGCGCGCTCCTCAAGATCAAAACGCACGAGGGTCTCGGTCGCCGTATCATCCCAACTCGGCAGCCAGGTAAAAGCGAGCACACGCGGCCGTTCGATTGTCGTGTACACGCCGTGGATTTCAAAGGGCTTGCCGCCCATACCGATCCCGCTCATCGTCCAGCGTCCGCGCGGGCGCAAATCCGACTCCATGTGGTCGGTTTCGAAACGTCCTTTCAGTCCCCACCACCTTGCGCGCTGCGCCGGGTCGGTCAGCGCCTCGAAGATGCGCTCCGCGGAAGCCTTGATGGTGATCTCCTCGACGATAGCGTCGATCGTGGTGGCCGCATTCATTTGCCGTCCTCCGCATAAAGCTTGAGGCTCCGCAGGCTTTCGCGCCAAAGCTCGCGATAATCCTGCAGCCACATTTCGACCGCGCGCAGCGGCTGCGCGTTGAGACGGCATATGCGCGCCGTGCCTTCCCGCTCGGTCTCGACCAGGCCAACTGCGCGCAGGAGCCGCAGATGCTTCGAGATCGCCGGCCGACTGCTGCGGAAATTGCCGGCAATTTCGTTGACCGTGTAGGCGCGACCGCGCAACAGGCCAAGGATTTCCCGCCGCGTCGGATCGGCGATGGCACGGAATACCGCTTCGCGCTGTTTTGACTTTAATGTAACCATGTGGTTACGCAATGAGTAACCGGACGGTTACGCAGAGTCAAGCATCAGCCGTAGGCCGAATTCGCTGGATTCGGCTGACGGGAGAACAGCCAAGTAGTTTCAGAACTTCATCAAGTCCTTGGCGATCGTGATCGGACCGGAATAATACTTCTTCGCCTCCGTCACGAAGCGCTGATAGTCGTCGTTGGGATCACTCGACGGACCGAGGTGCGTCATCACCACGGCTTTGACCCCAGCCTTGGCGGCCATCTTGCCGATATCCTCCGGCGTTACGTGCTCCTCGTGCATGTGACGCAAGAAGGCATCCTGCTCGGCCTTGGTTTTCGCCAGCCATGCGCCGCTCTTTTTGTACAATTCGACCACGTCGTCCGGCGATGTTGTTTCCGTCACATACAGATCGGCGCCTTTCGCCAGATCGACCACGGCATCGCTCGGCCCGGTGTCGCCGGTGAAAAACACGACACGGCCGGGCGTATCGAAGCGGTACGAGTAGGACCTGTATTTGCCATAGCCCGGATCGCCGGGCTGAAAGTGGAAGTGCGTGTTCTCCACCGCCGTCACCTTCACATTCGCGTCCTGATAAATTACTCCAGGTCCGACGTTGTGCGCGTGGAACGTGTCGGCCATCGGCCGCCTCTTGCCTTCGCTCCAGCGTATTTCCGCGTTCGGCGTCAGATAAGCGATGGCGCCCTTGACCAGCGTTTCGACCCCGCCGCCATAGATGTCGATCGGTTCGGCGCGCTGATATTCCCATTCCGAATTGAGCAGCGTGGCGAGCCCGTTATCGTGGTCGCTGTGTGCGTGCGTGATAAATATTTTACCGACTTTTCGGAAATCGTAGCCGGCCTGCACGATGCGGCGCGTTGCACCGTCGCCGGCATCGATCAGATAGAGCGTACCGTTGACGATCAGCAGGTTGGATGACTGCGCCCGGTCCTTGCTCGGCAGCGGCCCGCCCCGCGTGCCGAGCGTGATCAGCGTCGTCTCTGCCTGGGCCTTTGTGGTCCATCCACCGGCCGTCGCACATGCAAGTCCAGCGGCGATTGATAGGATTGCGAGTGTTTTCAAGCCCACGATGTCTCCCCCGAATGTTTTGTCGTATTGTGCAGGGATGAAGCAGCTAGGCAAGCTTCATCTGCCGCAGCAACGAGCGGCCCATGAGCCCATAGGGATTGGCCAGCGTTTCGAGCAGCTCGAAATGATTGTAAGCCTCGCCGACGATCAGCTCGACCGGCACGCCGGTCGCCTGCACAGCGGCGAAGAACTCGCGCGTCTGACGCTGGAATTCGGGTGTCTCCTGCGTGCCGTAGGCAAGCACGAGCGGCGTATGCAGGCCGTCGAGTTGGCGCTGCGAACTCAATTGCTCCACCATCGCGTCGGTGAATTTCACATACGACGAGCGCTTCGACAGCCGCACGGCTTCGAGGTCGTACATTCCCGAAAGCAACAGCGCACCCTTGCAGAAATCTTCCGGCAGGCCCTCCTCCCGCCACCCGCGCGTCAGCACGCAGGCGGCAAGATGCGAGCCCGACGAGTGCGCCGAAATATAGAACCGGTCGCGGTCGCCGCCGTATGACTCCGCGTTGCGCCACGCCCACATGATGGCGCGGCGCACCTGCTCGTACATCGGAAACAGATCACCGCCGGACTGCTCGACGTTGATGAAATCGGCGATGAGGCAATGCGCCCCGGCGGCAACGAGCGGCTCTGCTTGCAGGTGATAATCCGGTCCCTTGTTGCGCCGCCAGGCTCCGCCATGGATGAAAAGATTGATCGGCGCGTTGGCGGCCGGGGCGCGGAAGATATCGAGCCGCTCGTATTCGCTCGCACCGTAGGCGACCCGCTCCGGCTCGCCCAGGATCGCGCGCGTTCGCGCACTCGCTGCGACGCGGCGGATGACGATCAGTGGCCGGTTCGGCGCATAGACGTCCTGGTCGTAGGCGTCGTCGAGCGCCTTCTGATCCATGTCGCGCCAGACCGGCTTGGACGAGGAGATCGTTTGCGTCATGTCTCCAATTCCTTGGCTTACTTCCTCACGGCCCCTCCGCCACGAGCCGCAACGGCATCGCGGGCGCCAGCTCCTCAGGCCGCTCGACGTTGCGCAGCTTCGGGAAATACCACGCCCAGACCGCAACCACGACAAGCACCACGACGCCGCCAAGCACGGCGGAGCCGACCGCGCCGAACCAGTCGGCCGTCACGCCCGACTCGAACATGCCGATCTGTCCGGCACAGTTGGTGAACAGCGAATTCACCGCGAACACGCGGCCGCGCATCTCGTCGGGCGTGGCGAACTGCATGATCGACTGCCGTACCACCACTGACAGCATGTCGCCGGCGCCGACCATCATCAGCATGCCGAGCGACACCGCGGTGCGGTCCGACAGGCCGAAGCCTATGGTGGCGATGCCGTAGACCGCGACGGCCGCGAACATGATGCGGCCGGCGGCGCGCGTCACCGGCAACCGCGTCAGCAAGGTGGCGACGACGAGCGCGCCCATGGCGGGGGCGCTGCGCAGCAGGCCGAAGCCCCACACATCGATGTGCAGGATGTCACGCGCGAAGATCGGCAGCAGCGCGACCACGCCGCCGAACAGCGTCGCCACCATGTCGAGCGACATGGCGCCCAGCATGGCGGGCTCGTGCCAGATGAAGTTGATGCCGGCGAGGATCGTCGCCCAGGTGACTTTCGGCCGCTCCGCCGGCGCCGCCGGAATCGGCAGGAGCGCGCAGGCGATCCCGGCAATGCCGATCAGCAGCGCGCACAGGCCGAAATCGACCGCGGCGCCGAAGGCATACAGCAGCCCGCCAAGCGCGGGGCCAAGCAGTTGCGACATCTTTCCGGCGGAGACATGCGCCGACACGGCGCTCATCAAGGTCTCGCGCGGCACCGTCGACGGCACCAGCGATTGCAGCGCCGGTCCTTCGAAGGTTCGGGCGACGGCGTTGATGAGGAGCAGGCCGAACACGAGCCCGACCGGATGAGCAAAAAACGTCGCCAGCACGACGAGCGTGAGCGAAACGCTGATCTCGACCGCGTAGCAGCAGAGCAGGATCAGGCGGCGGCTGTGATGATCGACGATCTGCCCGGCCAGCAGCGCCAGGGCAAGCGGCGGCAAAAACTGCACCAGCCCGATAAGGCCCAGCGCCAGCGCGCTGCCGGTGAGCGCGTAGATGTACCAGCCGACCGCGACCGCCTGCATCTGGTTGGCGGTATTGGCGGCGATGCGCGTGGTGAACAACAGCCGGAACGGTCGATGACGAAACAGCGGCGTGCGCTGCGACAGACCCGGCGGTTCACTCATTCCGCGCTATGACCCTTTCCGTTCGCCCGCCCAGTGCTCTCGGCTTCGATCATACGCCGTCTTCCACCGTACCGCGAGGGCGGACGTCAGAGCAGCCCGGCGAGCCGGGCCTTCTCCTGGTAATGCTCCCAGGTCTTGGCGACGCGATAATCGTTGCGGGCAAAGCTGACCTTGAGCAGCTCGACCTCTTCGGGCGTGATCGGCTTGAGCGATCCGAGGGTCGCGGCATGCACGGTGCTGCGCGCGTTCTCCTCCATCTCGAGGCTGTCAAGGAAGACCTCCGGAACGCTCCTGGTCGCCACCACGCTGCCGTGGCCGCGCAGCAGGCAGCAGTTGCACCGGCCAAGCGTATGCGCCACCGCGTCGCCCTGCTCGCGGGTGCGGATGTGGGTCGGATCGGGATGCACCGGCGTGCCGATGAAGCGATAGCCGTAATTGCGGATGGCGATCATCGGGCGATCGACCATCGTGAACAGCGTCGACATCGGCGGATGACCGTGGCCCACCACCTCCACGTCCGGCCGCGCCCGGTACACGCCGGTGTGGATCGCGGTTTCGGTCGGCGGCGGTCCTTTGCCTTCGAGCGTCTTGCCCTCGAGATCGACCACCACGATGTCATCGACGGTGATGCCGGCGCGGCTGGCGTCGCGGCCCGGGATCAGGACGCGATCAGTGCCGGGTATCCGCGCACTGATATGGCCGCTGTAATCGAGCAGCTCCGCCATCACCATCATGCGCGTACAGATGACGAGTTGTTCCCGCAGCGTATTTTCGTTGACTTTATTGTTCACCCTTCACTCCTTGCAGTGCCCGGCCGCGTTGTGCCGTCCTCAGATCAAACACGCACCATCGTCATGACGCCCTTCGGGAAGATCTCCTCGGGCTTGGCAAGGCGCTTGGCGATGCCCTGCTCGTACGTGTAGCGCATGAACTGCTCGAGCGTCGGCCGGTTCTCCTCGATCCCATAGGGAAACGGATCGCCGTCGAACATGCCCTGCATCTTGCGCGCATAGGACGGCAGCCACGCCAACGGATAGCGCGACACCGCCGGGTCGAGCAGCCGCTCCAGGCTGCGCCGCTTCGACTCGACGAATGCGTTCAACAGGTTGCGCGCGACCCACGGATTGGCGTCGAGGATGTGCTTCTGCACCACGATGATGTGCATGATCGGCCACACCTTGGTGCGCTGGTAATAGTCCTCTTCCATCTCCCAGTAGTTCGGAAACAGGCGCTCGATGTCGGGATGGCCCTGGCGGAAACAGTCGGGCGGCCGCGCGATCAGCGCGCAATCGATCTCGCCGGCCGCCAAAAGCTCGCTCAGCGACTTGTCGGAGACGCGCGTCAGCTTCACGCCCTGCGGCAGATCGAGTTCGACCTTCTCGATACGGCCCGCCTCGTTGGCGCCGGCCTGATACCAGTGAACATCCTTGAGCCCGACGCCATGCTCGTCATTAAGCCAGCCGCGCATGTAGACGGCGGCGGTATGCGCCCATTCGGGCGAGCCGATGGTCTTGCCCTTGAGGTCCTTGGCGGTTTTGATCTTGCTCTTCTTGTTGACATAGAACGACGAGAACCGGAACAGCCGCGAGCACACGACCGGAAGGCCGATGATATCCGCCTCCGCGCGCGTCACCTGCGCCATGAATTTGGCGAATGACAGCTCGCTGACGTCCCATTCACGGTTGAAGGTGAACCGCGCAAACACCTCGTGATGGCCGAGCGTCAGCCACGTGTGGTCGATGCCCTCGGCGTTGACCAGCCCCATGCGAAAATCGCGGAAGTGATCGTAGTCGGTGGTGGCGATGGTCAATTTCAATCGGTTCATGTCCGGTCCTGTATAAACGCTGCATAATGATTCCGAGCCGCGGCAGCGCAACATCGACCACCACGACCACCCCGCACGCTCCCAAGCACGCTGGTACGACAGCGTCAATGAATGCTGACCTCGTCGTTCGTCTGCATACTGCTCCTTCTCCCCGCGCGCGGGGAGAAGGTCGGGATGAGGGGGCCTGACCGCTGGGCTGAGCATCGCGGAGTTATCTGAAACGCCGCGGCTCGCCCGTGGGCGCTCAGAATCGCGGCAACGCCCCCTCACCCGCCGCGCTTCGCGCGAACGACCTCTCCCCGCACGCGGGGAGAGGTGAACCCTCGTCATTGCGAGGAGCGAAGCGACGAAGCAATCCAGTGCGGCCTCGCCGCTCTCGCAAGCCACCCTGGATTGCTTCGCTTCGCTCGCAATGACGAACTTCATCCTTCTCGCGCTGCGCTTTTTGTTCGCGCCCCGAGCTTTGCCAAAGTTTTTCACGAACGGGCCTCCCCAAAGGGGAGGCGGAGCGCCGAAAGGCGCGTAGTCGAGGCCGCGTTGCGCGCAAGCGGAGCGCCGCTTGTGTTGCGCATCGCGGCGCGCGCCCCTTTTCGGAAGCGCGCTCGCCTTCCGGCGCTCTACCGCGGCTCTTTTCAGTCCGGTCCCGCGCTTCATGGTAGCGACGACATGCGCTACCCGGGCAGCCAGCTCCTGGCAGACCTGCGTCGTGGCAGGCCGGGCGAGTTTCCGAACCGCCCGCGAATGGAGTTACGAGCCCCATCCCGGGCACCGCTCCCGCTCGCATCAATCGGCCGTCACCGGTTGACGTCCCTTAGAACGAGCAGGATGAGGTCTTTTAGTTCGTCGGATCGCTCGGCACCAACAAAATCTGAAAGCACGCATTATCTCTCTGATGCGACGCAGTTTTTTATTTTGCTGTTTGTTTGATTCGCAGCCGCGGAAATTGTGGCATTGCCGCCATGATTCGCAGGTATCGGCTAAGGCGTGGAGAGCGCGGAGGTTTTTTCTGCGAATCAAGAAGCATCGCTCAGCACCGCGTCATTCCGGGGCCGAGCCAACGGGCCCGCGCGAAGTCGCGCGTCCCGATGACAGGCTCAGCGAGGAGCCCGGAATGACGCTAGCCCAAATTCAGCGCCTTGAAAAAGTCGTTGCCCTTGTCGTCGACGACGATGAAGGCCGGGAAATCCACCACCTCGATGCGCCAGATCGCCTCCATGCCGAGTTCCGGATATTCCACCGTCTCGACCTTCTTGATGCAGTGCTCGGCGAGGTTCGCGGCGGCGCCGCCGATCGAGGCCAGATAAAAGCCGCCGTATTTCTGGCAGGCCTCGCGCACCGCCGGCGAGCGGTTGCCCTTGGCGAGCATCACCATCGAGCCGCCGGCGGCCTGAAAATCGGCAACGAACGAATCCATGCGCCCGGCCGTGGTCGGGCCGAACGCGCCCGAGGCGTAGCCTTCCGGCGTCTTCGCCGGACCGGCGTAATAGACCGGATGGTTCTTGAAATAATCCGGCAGGCCCTCGCCGCGCTCGATACGCTCGCGCAGCTTGGCGTGCGCCAGATCGCGCGCCACCACCATCGGGCCGGTCAGCGACAGCCGCGTCTTGATCGGATATTTGGCAAGCTGCGCCAGGATTTCCTTCATCGGTTTGTTGAGGTCGATCTTGACCACCTCGCCGCCGAGTTTTTCCGCCTCGACCTCCGGCAGATATTTCGCCGGATTGTGCTCAAGCTCCTCCAGGAATACGCCGTCGCGCGTGATCTTGCCGAGCGCTTGGCGGTCGGCCGAGCATGACACGCCGAGCCCGATCGGCAGCGAGGCGCCGTGGCGCGGCAGCCGGATCACGCGCACGTCGTGGCAGAAATACTTGCCGCCGAACTGCGCGCCGACGCCGAGCGACTGCGTCATCTTCAGGATTTCCTGCTCCATCTCCTTGTCGCGGAAGGCGTGGCCGTCCTCGGAGCCGTGGTCGGGCAGCGTGTCGTAATATTTGGTCGAGGCGAGCTTGACGGTCTTCATCGTCAATTCGGCCGACGTGCCGCCGATGACGATGGCGAGATGATACGGCGGGCACGCCGCGGTGCCGAGCGTCAGCACCTTCTCTTTCAGGAAGCCGAGCAGGCGGTCGCGCGTGAAGATCGACGGCGTCGCCTGGAACAGAAACGACTTGTTGGCCGAGCCGCCGCCCTTGGCGATGAACAGGAACTTGTAGGTCCGTCCGCCTCGGCGTGATCAGGATCGTGGCCCTCGGCGTAAATCTCGACCTGCGCCGGCATGTTGGAGCGCGTATTCTTCTCCTCGAACATCGAGATCGGCGCGAGCTGCGAATAGCGCAGATTGCGCTTCAGGTAGGCGTCGCGCGCGCCCTCGGCGAGCGCGGCCTCGTCGCCGCCGTCGGTCCAGATCAACCGGCCCTTCTTGCCCATGATGATCGCGGTGCCGGTGTCCTGGCACATCGGCAGCACGCCGCCGGCCGCGATATTGGCGTTCTTGAGGAAATCGTAGGCGACGAACTTGTCGTTATCCGACGCCTCCGGGTCCTCGACGATGTGCTTGAGCGACGCGAGATGCGCAGGGCGCAGCAGGTGATTGATGTCGGTGAACGCCGCCTCCGCCAGCGCGCGCAATGCTTCGCGCGGCACCACCAGCACCTCCTCGCCGATGACGCGCTCGACGCGCACGCCGTCCGCGATCTTGCGGTAGGGCGTCGTGTCCTTGCCGAGCGGAAACAGCGGGGTGTGCTTGTAGGGCGGCGTCGGGTGGGTGGAGAGGGGGGCGTTCATGGCTTTTGCTTCTCTGACTTAGGTTGTTGTTCCTGGACTTTCGGCTTCACTCTGATTAGTGTTTTCCGCTCCTGCCTGCCGCTCCGCATATGTATCGACCAGTGCGCGGATCATTCGCTGATAAGGCACGCGTCGCTTTCTGGCTTCTCGCTTGAAGAAATGCAGACTGCGGCGTGACAGCGAGAGCGTCACCTTGACGTTATCCTCGCGCAACACGAGATCATCGGGCTGCGGCAGGAAATCCTCAATAACACGGAGGCGGCCGACCTCTCCGGCCGTATATTTAACGGTTCTGCTGCTCATAAATTCTCTTTCCCTTCCGCCAATAACCGGCGCCGAAAGACGGGATTTCGACGCTCGCGATAAGTGAAGCGCACGGTCACAATGCCAAGCCCAACCTTGCCGAAACAGAAATAGCGCGGCTCGGTATCGCTATTACACCCGCCATGTCCTCGGCAATAACGCGGACCGGATCCAGGTACCTCCGGTGCTAACGCGAAGGAGACACCATGCTTGACGCGATTGATCCGATCCTTTGTGCGATCCCCATTCGAACGTCGGGTCTGATGGCATATGGCAGATATACCGCCATATCTAAGTATGGCGCAATAAGCACTTTCCGTACCCAATTCCTCCCAAATTCGATGCGCAAGGGAAGAAATCTGAACAGCCCTGGTGTTTATTCGCCGAGGATTAAAGGGAGGATCGCGTCATGAATGCGTTTCGCTTCGTGCCACTTCTTTGCGCCATGTTGATCATCGTGTTCGCTGTCTCCGCGCAGGCGCAAAACATACTCACCACCCACCGCCTCCCGGCGGCGCTAGCGTCGGAGGCGGCGGCTGCGGCGGTCTCTAGCTGCGCCCGCGAAGGGCTACAAGGTCACGGCCTCGATCATCGATACCGACGGTGTGGTGCAGGCGATGCTGCGCGGCGACGGCGCCTCCATCTACGACGCCGGGCGCGGCGCGCGACAAGGCCTATACGGCGTTGATGCTGGGCGGACCGCGCAACGGCTATCGAGCGGCGCGGTGGCCAAACGGATGGGCGCCAACCCCTCGGCGGGCGGCCTCGCCAAACTGCCGCACATTCTTCTGGCGCAGGGCGCGCTGGTGATCCGCGCCAGTGGCGAGGCGATCGCCGCCATCGGCGTCGGCGGCGCGCCGGGCGGCGATCTCGACGAGGCGTGCGCCAAGGCCGGCCTCGATAAGATCGCCGACCGGCTCAAGTAGAACGCTAGTAGTTGGGTGGGCAAAGCGAAGCGTGCCCACGTCTGCACGATGGTGAACTCTTCACAGTCTGGCGGTTGATACGCCGTGGGCACGGCAAAGCTCTGCCTCCGCCCACCCTACGGTTTTTCCCCCCCGAGTCCCACGCCTCACCTGCCTCGCAGCAAGTTGACGGCCCAGGTGCCGAAAAGCTTCACCTCTTCGAAATAGCTTACCGGCGTCGGACTGGGTGGCAGCGTCGCCAGGATCGGTTCCAACGCTCGCACCGTCGAAATGTTGGTATACGCCATCCAGCCAATCATCAGCAGCAGCGCGGCTGCCGCAAACGCCGCGGTGGCCAGCCACCCGAATAACCAGAACGACAATCCCGCCGCCAGGAACACGGCACTCAAGACGGTTGAGTAGACTATCAACAGCGGCTGTTGGCTCTGGAAGCGAGCGCGTCGAGTGCCGACTACCTCTTCCCTTTGCGCGTCATTGACCAGATAGAAGCGCCGTGGCCCAAAGAACCGTTGAACGGTGAAAATGTAGCCGCCGGGTGCCGGCTTGAAGCCTGCGTCCCCAAAGATGTCGACAATATTTTGCGGGTTCGGCGCGTTCACGGTGGACCTCCCCAATGCGGATATCACCTGTTAGTCGCGCGGCGCCGCAAGTGCGTTCAAGGCTGAGAGAAACACGTCGGAATGTTCGCGCCGCGCCCGTTGGCGCCCTTGCCACCCTGCGGTGTCAGCGCGGCTCGCGCGGCTTGGATTTCGGCGTGCGCCGCGCGACCACTTGGCGCGGGCTCCTCGACTCCAGCCAGACCTGCATCATCTGCGCGTACGCATAGGCGGCTTCCGATGGCGCGACCATGGCGTCACCGGCGAGCGGCGCGACCAGCGCCGCGGCCGCCGCATCGGCGGCCGGCGATATGGGCGGCGCACTGTCGGCTGGGGAGTTTCCGGCGGTGGCGGCGGCCACCAAGGGATCCGACAGCGGACGTGTGGCCGCCACAGGCGCGAGATCGTTCAGTCTGTCGATGATGACGACGACGGTATTGTTCGGCGCCGGAACGACGCGTTCAGGACCCTGCGCCGCGTTGGCCACCTGCGCCGCGAAAGGCGTACCGACGCCATCCTGGTTCGCGGTCCTGCCAACCGAGAGCAGCACGCGTTCGGCCGATGCAACAATATACGACGCGGCAAGCGGCAGCACAGAACTCATGCCGCAGCGCTAGCGCGCCGCGCGCTAACGGCGGCTGGCTGGAAATCGCTAGGGTTTTAGGAAAGAAAAGTAACTTTTCCCCCCCCCCCCCCCCCCCCCCCCCCCCCCCCCCCGACCGCTCACAGCGCCTTGCAGTCGCGCGACACCTGGGCGATGCCGCCTTCGGCTTTCACCCGCATGGTGTAGGTCTGCTTTGCCGCGACGCCGCTGCCGGCCGGGCCGAGCGTCATGATGGCGTGACCGAGCGAGGAGCCGCGCGCGCCGGAGATGTTAGCGTAGATTTCGCAGTGCAGCCGCCTCGCGCAGGTGTTGGTGATCCCGATCACGTACGTGATGGTCTTGCCGCGCGTCACGTAGTCACCGGTCTGTTGCAGGCAGGATTGCAGATCGGCCGAAGCGGCAGGGGCAGGCGCGGTCTGCCCCATCGCGGCGGCGGCGCCGGCGCACAGGGCGATTACGACCGACAGCACTTGCAGCGCAGCGAAAAAGTACATGCGACCCACCCCTCGACTTGACCGAGGAGTTGGTCGCGCGATCACCGCTTAGGGTTCATCGTGGTGAGGGAGGCGGAGCGAGCCGGCCCCGGCGCTCACGGCACAGCGTCGAGCAGCGTCTGCATCATCTGCGAATAGACACTCGCCACCTTGGCGTTCGACGCAAACGACACCTGGGCAAGCTGCTGCTGGATCGCCTCGTTGGCGAGATCGATGTTCGGTGCCGCGACGAGACCACCGCTGTTCGCATAGGGCGCGGTCGGGTCGTACGCCGCCTGGGAGCCCGGCCGCACGTTGCTGACGACGGCCTGCGTGCCGCCGTTTGCCGTCGCGATCTGGCTGACCTGCTGCGGGGCATAGGCTGGTGGATACTGCGATTGGATCGCCGACGACGCTGACGGCAACGGACCGTCCGAGTTGGCGTTGGCGACGTTGTTGGCGGAGACCTGCAAGCGGGTTTCCGCAGCCTGCAAGCCCGATGTGGCTATGGAGAGGATCGAATTCATGCCGCTTCGATAGGCGGCACGGGGGCAACGGCGGCTTGCCAAAATCGTTAAAATTTTAGCGAAAGCCGCGCTTTCGGCCGCCAATTTCTTAACGTGGATCAAGTCGCGGGCTTCGTGCCGGCGCCGCGGCGCCAACCATTCACAGGCTTACGGGCTGACAAATTGACCGCCGTGCATTGACCCTCGATACAACCAGGAATAGCATCGCCAAAGGCAGATCGGCGGCCGCGAAGGCGTGCAGCCCGCACCGGCCCCGCAAGGGAGGACGTTGCATGCCGGCCACGCTTTCTTTGCTCGACAACGCCCATTCCCGCGTGCAGGAGGCAAATTTGGTGCAGGCCAAATTTCTCTTCGGCTGGGGTGGACTCTTGTGCTTTGCGATCCTTGCGAGCGCGCTCGGTTCTGCCATCGGCCAGGGAGATTTGAATCATGCGTCGGGCGCATTTTTCAAAGTGCTTGCCATCGGCATCGGGGTCGCCGGCGCAAGCGCGATGGTCGCGTGGCTGCTTGGTCTGTTGTTCGGCATTCCACGATCGATTGCGAATGGTGGCGTTACGGTCGCCGCGGTTGCGCCGCCACCCGCCCCTGCGCAGGCCGGAACACCGCCAGCCGCCGGAACGACCGCGACCTCGGCAGCGAGCACCGGTGCGCCAACGTCGCGCGTCAACACCAACCTCGAAGACGTCTCGGATTGGCTGACGAAAACGCTGATCGGCGTCGGGCTAACGCAGCTTGGTTCGCTGCCCCACAGTCTATGGCATTACGCCACAATCGTGGATCAGGCGTCGTTGAAGTCGGAGGGCGGCGGCGCGGTCTTCATCTTGAGCATATCGCTCGCCGGCGGCGCCGGCGGCTTCTGGGTCGGCTATGTGACCACGCGGACCCTGCTCACACAGCTTTTCAGCCTGTTCGATCGGCCGAGCCTCGGCGATGTGAGTGCCGCCGCCGACCCGGACAATCTCACGCTCGGCGCCGATCGCAAGCCGATGGCGTCGAACGATCCGGCCGTGAAAGCGGCGGATGAAAAGCTTCGGAATGTCTCGCTCCGCACCTTGTCGGCACCGACCGATATCGCCGCGTGGGGGGCTGCGCAGGCGAGGGCGTTGAATCTCGGCAATGCCCTGCAAGCCGTGCAGCAAGCTGCGGCGGCCGATCCAAACAACGCGGACATAAAACAATTGCTTGAGAAAGTCGAACAGGCGAGCAAGTCCTGACAGCGCACTTGCCGAACCTAATCAAGCGCCTGCGCTACGATGCCGACTTCCGAGGCCGCGCTGGGCAACGGCGGCTTGCCAAAATCGTTAAAATTTTAGCGAACCGGCGGCGCAGAGCCGGCAATCCGTTAACTTGGATCAAGTCCACTTTTCGTCATACGCGGGCTTGACCCGCGTATCCATGCTGACCCTCCGCATGGATTGCCGGATCAAGTCCGGCAATGACGAGGGGGCAAGAGAGATGCCCGATCCCTCATGTCCACTTCGCCGCGCGCTTCTCGGCGAACGAGGCGAGGCCTTCGGCGGCCTCGGCTGATCGCCGCTTGTCGGCGTGGCTCTCCACCAGGCGGTTGAAGGCATCCTCGTCGAGATGCGACCAGGCCGATTGCAGCGCCAGCGCCTTGGTCTGCGCAATGGCCTCGGGGCCGTTCTGCAAGATCGCGTCGACGATGCGCGCGCCGGCCGCTTCCAGTTCGGCCGCCGGCACGACCTCGTGCACGAGGCCGATGCGGCGTGCCTCGGCGGCGTCAAAACGCTCGCCGGTCAGCGCATAGCGGCGCACCTGGCGCACGCCGATGGCGTCGTTGAGCTGCGGAATGATGATGGCGGCGGTCAGGCCCCAGCGCACTTCGGCGATGGAGAACACCGCATCCTGCGCGGCGATCACCACGTCGCAGGCGGCGAGCAGGCCGGTGCCGCCGCCGAAGCAGGCGCCCTGCACCAGCGCGACGGTCGGCACCGGCGCAGCGTTGAGCCGCCAGATCGCCTGCGCGGTGGCGCGCGAGGCGGCGACGTTGTCGTCGCGCGAGGCGGAGCGCACGGCGTTGATCCATTTCAGATCGGCGCCGGCCTGGAAATGCCTGCCGCGGCCGCTGATGACGACGGCGCGCAAGCCCTTGGTCTGCTCCAGCGTATCGAGCGCCGCCAGCAGCGCGCCAATCAGGTCGCCGTCATAGGCGTTGTTGCGCTCCGGCCGGTTGAGAACGACCTGCGCGACGCCGCGGCTGTCGATGTCGAGGAGGACGGGGGCGGTGGAATCCGGATTGGCATAGAGAAGCTCCAAGCTTCCTGACTCGTCATACGCGGGCTTGACCCGCGTATCCATGCTGAACCGCCGCATGGATTGCCGGATCAAGTCCGGCAATGACGACGGAGAGTGAGATAGCCTTACAGCTTGAACAGCTTCTCCGCATTGCCGTGGGCGATGCGCTCCTTGTCGGCGGCGGACACCGGTATCTGCTCCAGGAACGCGCGCGCCTGCGGCATCGACTGATACGGATGATCGGCCGAGAACATGATGCGGTCGACGCCGCCGAGTTCGAGGAACAGATCGAGGAAGCCCGGCGGAAAATTGAAGCCCGAGAAGGTGTAGTGCACGTTCTCGCGCAGATACTCCTTGTACGAGCGCTTCAGCTTGGTCACCGCCGGCGGCATGATGTCGAAGCGCTGGAACATGAACGGCAGCCCCTCGCCCATGTGGCCGATGACGATCTGCAGCCGCGGAAAGCGGTCGAACACGCCGCCGGAGATCATGCGAATGACATGGACGGCGGTCTCGATGTGCCAGCCCCAGGCGCCGCCGGCGAGCATCTCGGTCAGCATCGGAGCGAAGCCGCCGTAATAGGTGTCGAGCACCGGCTTGGGCGGCGGCGTCGGATGCAGGTAGATCGGCACGTCGAGCGCCTGCGCGCATTCGAGGATCGGCGTGAAAAACTTGTCGTCGAGATAGCGGCCGCGATTGTGGCCGTTGATCACGGCGCCCTTGAAGCCTGCGCGCATGCGCGGTTCCAGCTCCGCGGCGGCCTTGTCGGGCGCCGACGTCGGCATCGTCGCAAGGCCGGCGAAGCGCGCGGGATTCTTCTTCACCGCGTCGGCGAGGTAGTCGTTGGTTTCGCGCGCCAGCGCGATCGCTTCGGCCGCCTCCAGTTGCTCGACGCCCGGCGAGGTGAGCGACAGCACCTGCATGTCGATGCCGGCCGCATCCATTTCGGCCAGTCGCTTGGCGCCGATGTCGCACAGCCGCTCGATCAGATTGGCGTAGCGGCCGCCGACCGTTTCGGCCCGGTTTTTCAGCTCGCGCCCGGCAATGTCGAAAAATCCGGGCGTGGCGAAGTGTTCTTCAAGCGTGATGGTGCGCATGATTGTCATACTCCAAACAATTTTTCCGCATTGCCATGGGCGATGCGCTCGCGGTCGGCGGCGGTGACCGGCAGCTGCTCCAGAAAGGCGCGCGCCGCCGCCATCGAGCCGTACGGATAATCGACCGAGAACATGATGCGCTCGACGCCGACTTCGAGCAGCAGATCGAGGAAGGTCGCCGGGAAATTGAAGCCGCCGAACGTGTAGTGCACGTTCTGCCGCAGATAGTCGGCGAACGGACGTTCGAGCTTGGTCAGTTCGCGCGCCATGTTGCGGTCGAGCCGCGGCAGCATGAACGGCAGGCCTTCGCCCAGATGGCCGACGACGATCTGCAATTTGGGAAAGCGGTCGAACACGCCGCCGAGGATGAGGCGGATGAGGTGAATCGCGGTTTCGATGTGCCAGCCCCAGCCCGAGCCGGCGAGCATCGCGGTGACGGGCGGCGCAAAGCCGCCATACGAGGCCTCGACCACCGCTTTCGGCGGCACGGTCGGATGCAGATAGATTGGCATGTTGAGCGAGACCGCGCATTCGAAGATCGGCCAGAAGAACTTGTCGTCGAGGTAGCGCCCGCGGGTGTGGCCGTTGATCAGCGCGCCCTTGAAGCCGAGCTGGCGGACCGCGCGCTCGAATTCCGCCGCCGCCTTATCGGGCGCCGCGACCGGCAACGCGGCGAAGCCGGCAAAGCGCGACGGATGCGCCTTGACCACGCCGTGCAGAAAATCGTTGCCGGCGCGCGACAGCGCGATCTGCTCGGCGGCTTCAAGCTGCTCGGTGCCGGGCGCATTGAGCGACAGTAGCTGCACGTCGATGCCGGCGGCATCCATCTCGGCGACGCGCTTGTCGCCCACCTCGCTGAGCTGCTCGATGATCTGCGCGCCGCGGCTGCCGGTGCGCAGAAAGCCCTCCTTGAGTTGCCGCCCGGCGCCGTCGAGAAATCCCGGGCTGGCAAAATGCTCTTCGACTGTGACGGTTCGCATCGTCGTTCCCTGTGTTGTGTGCGTGACGATTTCGTCGGACGATCCTACGGGGCGGCTTCGCGAGTTATGCGCGCGCCTTGCGGCCCGTCCACCCCTCTCGCCTGCCCGGTCGGTGTCGCTACGATGGCAGCCGAGTGCCGGGACGCGTATCTGCCTCTTCCACAACGCGATGGAGGAGCCGCGATGCCCACCTTCAAGCTGCCCTTGTCCGGCGATGTCGTGCAGTCGATCAACCCGTTCACGGCCTTCATGACCGGCGGCCAGTTCGGGCTGGTCAACATCAATCTCGGTCAATCGAGCGAGCCCAAGGTCGAGGAAGACGTGCTTTCCGACGTCGCCAGTTACGGCAAGCAGCTTGGCCGCATTGGCGACGCCCTGATCGTGCTGCTCGACCATTTTCATCCGCGCAAGCCGCTGACCGACGAGGAAGCGCGGCGATCGACGCGCTCAAAGAGATGCTGGATAAGATCGCGGATGTGAAGGAGCGGCACAAGCGAACGGCGCTGCGACCGGGGCCCACGACGGCGCGCTCCTAGAGCGGAGTGCAATCAGAATGACGTCTCTGCGCGACGTTCATCCGCCGTAGAAGACGTTGTCGCCGAGATCCTTCATTTCCAGGATGGCGGCGTCGGGGCGGCCTGCCGGCGGCCGATTGAGGTGCGCTTCGACTACTTCGCCGACCACGATGTGATGATCGCCCTGCTCGACGGTCGCGGTCACGCGGCATTCGACCGCGCCCGGCGCATCGGTGAGTATCGGCACTCCGGTCGTGCCCTTCCGATAAGGCTGGCCACTCAACTTGCCTTCGCTGACCTGCGTCGGCTTGAAGAAGGCGAACGCGACGCCCTTCTGCTCCTTGCCGAGCATGTTGAGCGCGAACGTCCGCGCCTCCTTGACGATCTTGTAGGCGCCCGAGTCGGTCTTGACCCCGACCAGGACCAGCGGCGGTGCGAAGGCCGATTGCGTCACCCAGTTCACGGTCGCCGCAGCGATATTGCCTTTGCCGTCATCGGCGGTGAGCACGTAGATGCCGTAGGGGATCATGCGCAGCACCGTTTTCTTCGCATCCGCGTTCATTCGTTCCCTCACTGTTCTGATTTGGTGGACACTCAAGTTTCACCCTTTAAGCCACGAGATCATTAGTTCTCGACACACAATGCCTCATCAATATAAGTCGGAGGCCAAGTGGGGCCGTCGGGCGCAGGATCACGAGATGGACCGCGCTCATCGGCTGCGCGGCGGGGCTTTGGGGGGCGAAATCGATGTCGGACCGACAGTGGTATACTGCAATCGGGGGAAAGCAAGAGGGGCCGTTTTCGACCAGAAGCTCCGCGAGTTGATCGCCGCCGGCTCGGTGCGCGCCGGTACTTGGTCTGGTGCGACGGCATGAGCAACTGGGCGCGCGCCGCGGAAATTCCCGGCCTGCTGGCGTCGGCCTCCGGCGCGGCGCAACAGCCGGCTCGCTCCTTTACGCCGGCGGCCGCCAAGGCCGTCGGCCCAATGACCATTCGCCGACGATCGCCGGCTGGTGTTCGACCCGCAGCAACCATTCGATCGCGTCTGGCCGCTGTGGTGGCGCGTGGCGGTCCTGGGACTGAGCGTCATTGCCATCGTTCCGCTGCCCTGGGCGGCGCCGTGGTTTGTGCGCTGGTTCGTTGAGCGCATCGAGGTGCCGGATCGCCAGCGCGTCAGCTTCGAGGGCAAGCCGGGAGACATCTGGTACATCTTCGTGGGCTACGGGCTCTGCACCTATGTGTCGGCAGGGCTCTCACTGAAATTCAACGGCTTCGTTTCGCTTTTGTTGATCCCGCTGACGACTTTTTTTGCGCTGATCATCACGCGATGGTTCTTCGCCAATCTGGTCTGGGCCGGACGCGCCGCGCCGCTGCAATTCACCGGCAGCTATGTGGGACTGCTCGGCTGGTCGGTGCTGGCGCCGCTGTCGTTCATCACCATCATCGGATGGGCCTGGGTCTATGCCGCCTGGGGACGCTGGCTGTGCAAAAACGTCACCGGCATGCACCGGCAGTTCGCCTTCACGGCCACCGGCTGGGGGCTATCTGTGGCGCACTCTCCGCACGTTCATCCTCACCAGCTATCTGCTGATCGCGATGCCGTGGGGACTGCGCTGGTATGCGCGCTGGCTCGTCGCTCAATTTGCGTTGATCGACGAGGCGGCGCCGCGCGCCACGTCAGCGTAACCGAGTTGTCCCACGCGCTGGGCCTGAGTTTGACGCAGTGCGCTACCGCCCTCCCCGAATGCGTTGCGCCGGCGAGCGTTCCGAGGCGCACGCACGAACGCCAGCGGCCTCGATGTCCGTTGTCAGGGTGACAACCGGACATCGCAAAGCGAAGGTCAATCGGTCGAAAATGACCCATAAGCGACTTGAGGCTCCGGTTCACTGCCGGGCACTGTTTTTGTATTGCGCGGTCGAATTGGCATTCGCACTCAGCAACACCGCGACCGGCGGCGGCCAGAAGCAAGCTGATCAAGCGGCCGCGCCTTTGTCGAATGTTGATCCTGCCCGTGGTCAAGCTCGATTGCTATTTGCCTGGGCTAAGGCGTAAGCTCGTCTACCGCTTGGCAGCGACCTTAGGGGCGCCGGTTGAGAAGACCGTGGTGTGCTCTTGCCCTTTTGGCGGGAAGAGCCGTGGCCTGAGCTCTCGCATCGAATTCATCACCACCGCGCAACCTTCTACTAGCCGCGATGCCGGCCGCCGACTTGGCATTGCTGCAGCCGCATTTGCAGCTGGTCGCCATGCCGCTGCGCACGGAGATGGAGCAGCCCAATCGCATCATCAAGACCGTCTATTTCATGGAGAGCGGCATCGCATCACAAATCGCGATCCGGCCGGATGATACCATGGTCGAGGTGGGTATCATCGGCAGCGAAGGCATGAGCGGCATTGCCGTGGTGCTCGGCACCGACCAATCGCCACACTCAACCTACATCCAGGTAAGCGGCGACGCGCAACGGATCGCAAGCTCGGGGAACTGCGCGTTGCAATTGCTGCGAGTGTCACATTGCGGACCCTGCTCACGAAATTCGCGCAGGTCTTCATGGTGCAGACGGCCCAGACCGCCATCGCCAATGCGCGTTCACATATTGATCAGCGCCTGGCTCGCTGGATTTTGATGGCTCATGACAGGACGGGTCACTCGGCGCTGCCGCTCACCCACGAATTTCTAGCGCTGATGCTCGGCGTGAGACGAGCAGGGGTAACCGAGGCCCTTAACTCCCTCAAGAAGAACGGAATTTGATCGACATAGGCCGAAACCAGATCGACCTGCGGGACCGCAAGGGCCTCGAGCGCACTGCAGGTGACGCCTATGGCGTCCCTGAGAAGGAATATCGCCGGCTCATCCGCTAGGAGCGAAGCTCACAAGCTCCGGTTTCAGCCGCCAGGCCCGTCTTACTGCAAGTTTCCGTGGACTGGCCGTGTCTTGGTACGGTACACAACTCGACTTCTACGTGTAGCCATGCAGTCTGTCGCGATGTCATTGCTGTTCGAGGGCAGACCATACTCATCGACGACGTTGAGCGTGTAATACGCCGCACTCCTGGTTTGACGGCCACGAAAATCGCCGTGGCGATTTTCGGCAATGGGGGCTACGGCCAGCGCGTCAGCGCGGAATGCCGGGCGCTGGTCTATGGCGGTAAATCGAGCGGCGTGGCGAGGGTGGCCCGGGCGACCCCTTCATCTATCATCCGATCCAAGATTAGTGCGAAGCAACAATGGATCGATTTATCCAACGCGCAAATATCGAACGCTACGAGCGGTTGTTAAATGCGACGACCGACGAGACAAAACGGCAGCGCATCATCCAGCTTCTCGAAGAAGAACGCGCCAAGGACCCTATCCGTACTGACATAAAAAAGAATGGATCGCATGGTCCACCCGCCTCAGAACTTTGAAGGTTAGTTCATCTCAGGGCGAGATGGAAAAATCCAATCGCCAGAGAGATTATCATCTGCCGAAAGTAGCGGATGCCCAGCCGGGCTGATGGCCACCTCTTTTCCAGTCGCTTATGGCCGACGCGTCAGTGCGCGATGGCGGCTCTAATGTCAGTGATTAGGGCGTTAACGGAGATCGCGTGGCAGGCTGCTCAGCCTAGCTCGTGACTGCGGCGAGCGTTATTAAAATTGTTTCCATGACCACACGCTCCAAGCGGTTATCTAATAGTTGCGCACTATTCGCGCTCGCGGCGGGAATCCGCGACGCAAGCCGTTGTGACCGTCAGATTAGGATTGTGCCAGCCGATGGCATCGGTGCTGCCAGTGGAGGAACGGAGACTTCGACAGGTCGCCGTTTCGTCGGCGAGCTCTCACAAGCTTCTGCCGCCAATAACAATGCACTTGTGGTGCCGAAATGATAGGGGGCGTGAAAAATAACAGTGTTGCGCTTCCGCGCGATAGCTGCGCTCTCCGATACCCGCTCACCGGCTAAATTCCGATGCTAATGACGCTTGTGAACATCCGATGCGTCGGATTCCGCTTAGAACCGAAAACGCACGCGAGGTGCACTTTAATGTGCTTTTCTGACTTTATGGCGCTACACTGCCGGGCATGGCAACACATGGCACCTGCAGAGTTATGAACGGTTGGATCCGAGACGATACCGTCTGGGTCCAGACGACGATGGGAAGAAGCTGAAATCCCGCTGAATCAGTATCAGAAAGAAGGCCATCAGCCGCCTTTTGACCAATTGCCAGAATGCAAAGGCAAACGGAGTGCCTAACGCATTGTTCTTCCTAGGCCGCAGAGCTAGTTTGCGCGAGGCTCTACTCGACGTGTTCGAGCATCCGTACTATGCGGAGCGTCACGCGCTATTTTTGACGCCATCCGGCATTTCTTGATCCATCTCGGATTTCGCGCTGTCGTCTGTGGGTGCCGGTTCGTCCTTGTGGCTATCTAAGAAGCGCGCGACCTGACCTCTCAACGTGACTGTTTGCAGTAGTCCCCCAACGAGGCCGCGGTATCGAAAAGCTCGCGTTGGAGTTTCTTTGGGATCGTACTCCAATGCATCACGACGGCTGCGCCGAGGCACCGCGAATATGCTCCTCGATCCTTGCGATCGCCTTGCTGTCGAACGGCTTGCGCTCAGTCTCGTCGTTGGAAGGCAGCTCCTGCGAATGAATGATTTTGTCGAAGCTCTGCGCCGTCGAGTCTTCGTTTTGGGCGAGTGACGGAGGCTTTTCATCGACTGTTCGAGTTTGCGGATTTCGCTCGGGGCGTCAGCATTTTTCATCAATTCACGCTTTCCGCCAGTCTGGTGCGAAAGTGCTTTGCCTGAACATGGACATATCCTTTCCATGGCACCGTCGATATGGTCACGTTCAACGGTCCCGAAACGCCAGGTTGTTGGGTGTTATTATATGTGGGGACCGTCACCTCGAATTACGAGGACAACTATGAAGATCGTCCCATCGCTGACTGCCGTATTTGGCTGGAATCATTCTGGCGCACTTTATTTTCGAAAAGCGGGCGGCCGCCCCTGTGTCTGTCGCGATGCATCACCATGTACGGTCGTTGTTTGAGTGATGCTCATTCAAATGATATTTCAGCAGCTTTTGGAGATTACTATGGATCAGGATAAGAAAGGCCAGCCGCAGCAGGGCGATGGCCAAAGCAAGCCGGATCAACAGGGTCAGCAACCCAGCCAGAACCCGGGGCAGCAGCAGGCGCAGCAGCCAGCTCAGAAGCCCGGCCAGGGCGCGAGCAAGACCTGAATTCGAGAGAACCCCGCCGATAGGCGGGGTTCTCGTTCTCAGGCTTCTTTGTAGTCGCGAGCTCACCGCAATGACACAGCAAATTGCGCTCGTCGAAGACGGCCCTGGCTCGTACAGATTTACGTTCGCCACAACGCGCGGTGAGATGTCCGGCCGCGTCACCGTCGGAATCGAGGGGCCGCCAGACAAAAGGTCGGCAGCCGACCGAGAGCAGGCGGCAAAGAACCAGATATTGGCTCTCTCAAGAGAGTTTGCGGAGGCGTGCGGAGGATGACTTCGGAGACCGAGCGCGGCATAGGCGGCGCCGACGAGTTGTTCGATTTCACGACGGCCGCCGAACTATTCTCGTCGAAATTCGGCCGGCACGGACGTCATCCTCTTATTTACAGGCGCTTTGCGTCCGCGGCACAAGCCATCCGTTTTGCGATCGAGGACCTCCCGCCGCAATTACTTGAAAACAGCTATCTTGAGGTTGATGAGACAAGGTTCGCAGGTCGGAAATTCGCCGGCTCTATGCGAGCACGCGCTATCCGTTCGCACGAAGGGCAGTGGTTCCGCTCGCATGAACACGCGCAACGACACCGTCTCCTTTAGCAAACCATTCCTGCTCAAGGGCGTCGACCGAATTCTTCCAGCAGGAAGCTACAGGGTCGTGACCGATGAGGAGTTGATCGAGGGAATTTCCTTTCCAGCTTACCGGCGCGTTTCGACCTTGATCTTCGTGCCAGGGGGGTCCGGAGGCTCCATTGAGATGATAACGATCGACCCGCTCGATCTTCGCATGGCGCTGGATCGAGATGACGTAGGCTTGTGAAGTGTCCAATGTCGCCTCTTGGCACAAAGCGGACATGCTGTGGTCGCCAGGCGTTGTCGGCTTCCGAGGCAAGCCGACATCGCGGATTTATGAGTAAACGCTCCAGCTTTATTGATCTGGCCTTTTTCCGGAAAGCCGGCAGTCATCTCGGATCAAGTCCGATGGCAGGCTTTTCGGAACATGCTCCCAGCTAGTGATGCATCTCGTCGGGCGGCATGATGCCCCAGAGATTGGAGGCCGTGGGGTCCTTGGCCCAGACTTTCGGGCGTTGCGGATTATCGCGATGCCACGGCCGCGGCTCGAAATAGCCGAGCTCGTCGTTCATGCGATCGAGTTCGGCAAACAGCTCGGTGATCAGCCCGGCGGGGCTGCGATGATACGTGAACAGGTTGTGGCCGATGCCGTGCCGGCCCGGACCCCACAGCAGCTTGTAGCCGTTGGTGGAGAGAAAATCGCACGCCGTCTGCATGTGACCCCAGTCGCGCAGTTCGAAAGCGGTGTGGAAATGCCGGTTCGAGCCGGTCTGCATCAGATTGATGGTGTGATGATCGGGTCCGCAGCGCAGGAATGAGAAGAAATCGGCCATCCAGTCCGATTCGCGAAAGCCCAGCACATCGCAATAGAACTTGGTGGCGTGCTTGACGTCGGTGACATGGAAGGCGACGTGGCCGAGCTTGTGCGGCACGATGCCCTTGGCCTGGAATTTCTGGTGCGAAAAGTCGGCGCGCTTGAACACTTCCATCACGGTGCCCTTCGTATCCTCGAAGGTCAGCAATTCGCCGATCGATGGCTCCGGGTCCTTCTTGCGCGCCGTCTTGACGCCGTGGGCCTGGACTTGCTTGTCGAAAGCGTCGAGATCGTCACCCTCGCCGATCTGAAAGCCGACGCGGACGCACTGCGCTTGCGCGCCCTTGCGCAGCACCACGGAGTGATGATCCACCGTGTTCGACAGAAACGTCGCGTCCTTTTCCTTGGCGATCAGCGTCATGCCGAGAATGTCGGTGTAGTAATCGGTCTGCTTCTCCACGTCCGGCACTTCGTAGCTGGCGTGGGCGATTTTCTTGACGCGGATCATGCGGACACTCCTTCAACCATCATTGTTTTGCGCGCGGCAGCGAGCCGAGCACATCGACCATCTTGGCGACATCATATTCGCCGAAACCCATTGTCATGAAGCGCTCGTAGAGCGGTTTGACGCAATCGAGAATCGGTGTCGCCACGCCGACGTCCTTGGCGAGATTGTCTATCATGTCGAAATAATGCTGCAACGCCGACACCGGTCCCTGCACCGGCGTGAAGCGGCGCTCCGCCATCCAGGGCGCACGGATGCCGAACTGGGTCGAGCCGCCCGAACCGGTGGCGATCGCCTTGATCATCAGCGGGACGTCGACATCGGCCTTGAGCGCAAGCGCCATGGCCTCAGCCGTGGCCGCAATATTGATGGCAACCAGAAGATTATTGACCAGCTTGACCCGGCTCGCAGCGCCGAACGGACCGAAATAGAGACAGGAATTGGCGAAGCCTGAAACGACGCCTTCGATTTTCTTGCACGCATCGGCATCGCCGGCCAGATAAATTACGCCCTTGCGCGCCGCCACCATGCCGGGCGTACCGGATACTTCGCCGTCGATGAACGCAGCGCCCTTTCCGGCCAGTGGCGCGATCTGCCGCTTCTTGTCCGGCACCGGATGCGAGCCCAGTTCGACGACGATCTGGCCCGGCCGTGCACTGTGAATGAGGCCGTGCGGGCCCTGCATCGCATCGTCGAGCGCTTCGGTGGACGGCAGGCAGGAGAACACGATATCGGCCTGCGCGCCGACCTCGGCGGACGACCGTGCCGGCACGCCGCCGATGCCCTCGAATTCGGCCAGCGACGAGCGGCGGTAACCGACCACGCGGTGGCCACTCTTGATCAGGTTCTGACAGATCGGCATGCCGATCTTGCCGACTCCAACGAAGCCGATGGTCGCCATGAACGTTCCTCGCAGCGTTTTGCTTATGCTTATGCCACTTCGATCGTCTGATCGGAAAGGTTGACGCGCAATCCGAGCGTCCCCTCCATGACGGTCCATTCCTTCAGCTCAAAGGTGCGCAGCTTGTTGACGAAGAACGGGTCGGCCTCGGCCAGCGCGCGCGCCTCCGCGGCATCCTTGGCGCGCAGAACCGTGAGGCCCAGACCGGACGGCGGGCCCTCCCCGTCCGACAGCGGCCCGGACGCAAACACGAGACCGCGTTTTTCCAGGCCGATCATGTATTCGAGATGCGCCGACAGGAACGGCTGAAGCTTCTGCGGCTCGACCAGCGGCTTCGACAGCACCACGTAGAGTTTCTTGCGCAACATCTTGCGCGTCAGATCGGCAACACGCTCTTCAAAAAACATGACCAGAGCCTCGGGCTTTGCCCCATGGTTGTTCGGCGCCGCGCCGTGAGTTAACCCGTGGGGGCAGTCGCGGGTTACTAATTTTCAGTGTTAAATCACTTGGGCAAAATATCCCAATCTGTGAATTGCTCAACAAATGCCCACGGGAGCCCTCGCATCTCTTCCACCTTTTCGATAGATCGACCCTTCCGCAGGCGTTCCTGACGCGCTTGTTCCACAATACGAGGAATCGCTTCGTTCACCTGCTTCTGCGTGAGGATGAAGAATTGGTTGGACGCGTTAACTGGGACGAAGGCTAGGACATAAAAGAGATTCTGAAGCGGCTCTTTTTCGGTTATCAGCCACCAATTCCTTTTATACAACCCCTTCACGTCAACGGCGAATTTTGTGCCGCTCGGCTAATCACCATCAGATCGACCCTTGGGTGATTACCCATCGTAAGCGCGACCTGATACTCGCGCTTGCACAACTCACTAGCTACCGCGAACTGTGCTGCCCATTGCGTTTGATGTGGGCTATGCCGCCTTTTTATAAGGACCGCGTTGCCGCCAACGTCGGCGAGACGCTTCTCGCCTTTAGGGCCTTTGGACATTAATGAGCGCTTTTGCTTTGCGAGAGTTGGGATAGCAAAATCTTCAATTCAGCGAACGTCATTGTATGGGCGCCCCAATGATCGTCGTGTCGCTCAAGGTCATTCAGTTCGGTCATTTCTCTGTGGTTCCGCCCGCTGAAGGTACGACCGGGAGTCGCCGTCATCGTCATCTCGTTTCCTCTTACGTTGATAACCACAGGGCGGCTGGGCTCTTCAATTTTATAGTTGGGCGCGATCCCAGAGCCGGTCACGCCAATCCAAATCGTAGAGTTTCCTTCGTCGTACCCATAAGTAACAAAATTGCTCAGCATTCCGGTCACATATCCGACCGGGTCGGCAAGAACGAGGACGAATTCAGCGAGAGTCGTCATGCGCGCCTCCTTGCTGTCATCGAGCATACTGGAGGCAGGCCGCGGACGCGAGGCCGAGTTCGCCAACATTCAAACTGAGACACTACCTGGCTGTGACCCGCTTGGGCGACTGGCTTTACGTGTGAAATCCTCAAGACTCGATTGCGCGATGGCTCATTATGCTCCTTGAAACAAGCACGGCCGCGCCGCCCTGGGCGACCACGACTGTGGGCAGCGACCGACGGAAAGCGGCGCAGCGCCGCTTCGAAGGGAGAAGCCAAAATGCCTATCGCCGATCAGCCGAGCACGGCTCCCATCGTTCCGAACCGTCCGACGCCGACCTACGGCAATCCCGACTTGCCGCCTCAGGGCCGATTGAACACCGCGGGCAATCCCGAGAGCCTTCGCAGCGACGGCCCCAGCAACAAGGTCATCGAGGGCCAATTCCCGTCGCAGGCCGATCCGCCCGCCACCGATATCAGCACGCAGCCGTTCTTCTGGTCGTCGTTCAATATCTCGCCGAAGCGCATTCAGAACGGCGGCTGGGCCCGCGAGCTGACGTCGGAGGACTTCACGATCTCCGAGGAGATCGCCGGCGTCAACATGCACCTGGCGCCAGGCGGCATCCGTGAACTGCACTGGCATCAGACTGCCGAGTGGGCGGTTATGACGCGCGGAAGATGCCGCATCACCACCATCGATGCGCAGGGCCGACCCAGCGTCGATGACGTCGAAGAGGGCGACATCTGGTATTTCCCGGCCGGGCTGCCGCATTCGCTGCAGGGCCTTCGTCCCGAAGGCGCCGAGTTCGTCCTCGCCTTCGACAGCGGCAATCAGTCAGAGAGCAATACGCTGCTCGTGACCGACTGGATCGCCCATACGCCGCCGGACGTCCTGGCCAAAAACTTCGGTGTCCCCAAAGAGGTCTTCAAAAATATCCCGCTCAACAATCTCTGGATCTTCCAGGGCGCGGAGCCGGGGGATCTGGCGGCCGACCGGGCCGCGGCCGGCGTTGCGCCCGGAACCGAGCCGGTAGTCTTCCGTCTGTCCCGCTCGAAGCCGGTCAAGGAGAGCAGCGGCGGCCGCATTCAGCTCGCCGACAGCACCAATTTCACGATCTCCAAAACGATCGCGGCGGCGCTCGTCACCGTCGAGCCGGGCGGAATGCGCGAGATGCACTGGCACCCGAACGCCGACGAATGGCAATACTACCTGCGCGGACAGGCGCGGATGACGGTCTTCAACACCGGACCGAAGGCAACCACCAACGACTTCCGGCCGGGCGACGTCGGCGTGGTGCGCAAGAGTCTCGGCCACTACGTGGAAAACACCGGCAGCGACGTCCTGCAATTCCTGGAGCTGTTTCGCACCAGCCGGTATGAGGAAGTTTCGCTGGCCGAATGGTTCGGCCATCTGCCGCCGGAGCTGGTCATGCAGCATTTCAATCTGAGCCGGCAGGACCTCGACAAGTTTCCGAAGGACCGCCGCGGCATCGTTCCGATCTAACAGTGATTGCATAATCTTCGATCGGGATGCACTGCGATCAGCCATGTATTGTCTCGCCACGCTCAAGCATGGCCACGAATTCTCTGATCTTTCGCTGTCTCGTCTCGGTCTTCTTAACTGCACCGATGCGGTACAGGATTGCGTACCGATTTCTGCTGTTCAGCGTCTTGAAGAAGGCGGCGGCCGTCGGATTCTTGTTCAATGCGCTGCGAAGGTCGCCGGGCACTTCGGCCTTGCTGGCCGATGCGTAGGCCCTCTCCCATCGCCCATCCGCAATTGCCGCTTCGATTTGCGCGCGACCAGAGGATCGCATACGCCCTAGCTCCATTAGTTCCAGTGCCCTCTTGCGGTTCCTAAGGGACCATTTGCTGCCTGGCCTGCGCGGGGTGAAGCGGATAAGCCAGTACGCATCGTCATATTTCTCGAGCCTTCCATCGATCCATCCGTGACAGAGCGCGGCGTCTATCGCCTCGGCCTTTGTCAGTGTCGCGCTTGGCGCTTTTTTCTTTGCCAGCTTGATCCAGGTCCCGGGAGCGTCGCTCGGTTGCGAGGTGAACCACGCCTCGAGCGCCGCCAAGCGAGCGAATACAAGGACCGGCAAGCCCGAGCGCTGCTCCGTCATGCTGAACGCCCGCAGGGCATTGTCCGTGCCCTAGATCAGCCGTGAATTCGGCGGCAGGCCGAGAAAGTGCCGGCCGACCGCCTCGTAGATGGCGAATTGGGACTGCGCCTGTTGCGACACCGCGTGCATGTCGCGGAACCGGCGCTCGAACGGATTGCTCTGGAACACCGCGGTGGCGCCCGCTGCCAGATAGGTGGTTTCGGCCACCTGCCGGGCCTGCTGGGTGGCGTGGATACAGGCCATGCGCAGCCGGACTCTCTGGTCCATCGTGAACGACCCGGATTGCGCAGCGCGCCAGATCTCCTCCAAGGCGTCGAACAGGAAACAGCGCGCGGCGGCGAGCGACGACTGCGCGACCCCGACCTGGGACTGCACCACGGGATTGTCGCGCAACATCACGGTCTGGCCGGTCGGCGTCTTCTTTTGCGCCAGCGCACAGAACGCATCGAGCATGGCGCGCGCAATGCCGAGCGCCACGGCAGGAAAGCTCGCGCCGAACAGCTGATAGATCGTGAACTGATAAAGCGGACCGCGTTCGAGCCACTCGGCCGGATTGAGCGCATGAAAGCCGATGGCATATTGTTCCGGTGCGAACACGTCGGTGAACGTGTAGGTGTCGCTGCCGGTGCCTTTCAGCCCGATGACATGCCATACGTCATCGATCTTGGCCTTCTCGCGCGGCAACACCAGGGTCTTTTGAATCGGCTTGCCGTCGGCGTCGCGGCGCGGCTCGCCGTTCGCCTCATAGACGATGCAATGCGCCGCAAGCCACGTCGCCTGGCGGCTGCCGCTCGCAAATGGCCAGGTTCCGCTGACCCGAAAACCATCCTTGTCGACGACCGCTTTGCCGCTGCCGGTCGGGCCCCACGCCAGCACGCCGCGCGGATTCTTTTTGAAAATCTCCTCGGCCACTTCGGGCTTCATCGCCTTGGAAATGGTCGAACACACCGAAGTCTGGCCGATGCACCACGCCGTGGAGGCGTCGGCCTTGGCGATCTCCTCAATGGCCTGAACATAATCGACCGGCGAGATTTCTTCGCCGCCATACGCGCGCGGCACCAGCATGCGATAAAGACGCGCCTCGTGCAGCGCATCGACCAGGTCAGCCGGCAACTCGCGGTTCGCCTCGATACGCGGCGCGGCGGCCGCAATCAGCGGCGCCACGGCCCGGGCATTGGCGACGCAATCCACTCTCGCCCGTTCGTCCATTCCCGCACGCTCCCAGCACATTCAACCGAGCCGCATTCTTACCCGCCGCCGTACATGCGGTCCATCGGGATGCCACCAATGCGCTAAACGCCGTCGATGACGGGGCGGATTCGAATTACACTCTCGTGAAGCTAGGGACGCCACGTTCGAGTGTCCGCCGTACAAGGGAGGAATGCTTTCATGCGCGTCGCCGCGCTTGTTGCCTCCGCGCTCGCTGTTTCGGCTTGGTTTTTGGCCTGGCCACTCAACGCGCCGGCCTTTGCACAGGCCGCCGTCGATAAGCCGTCCGCCAGCGGGCCGCCCATGGACGAGCTGCAAAAAGCCGATCGCATCTACCAGTTCAGGAAGGCGGCCGCGAGCGGACCGGACCGCGGACGCGAAATTTTCTATTACAAATGCTGGTTCTGCCATAACGAGTTCACCAAGGACATTCCGAAACTGACGGGGCTTTTTCAGCACCAAACATTGTTGTCGGGGGCACCCGTCAACGACGACACGGTGAAGAACCAGATCCGCAACGGCAGCGCCGACATGGCCGCCTACAAATACACGCTCAGCGAAGCTGACATAAATGATCTGGTGAGCTTCCTGAAACGGGAATGCTGCTGGGATTCAGACGCACCGCCACTCAATCCGGCTTATCGCGCGCGCTGACGGGAGAGCACGATGGCACCGCATCAATCCGCGCGCACCGCAACAACGATCAGATTTCTGACCGCGCTGGTACTCGCATTCGCTGTCATTGCCGGCGCGACTCCGACGAAAGCGCAGAGCGGCAATCCGCTCCTCGGCGGCCCGCACGGCATCGTGAAATCTGCCGACGGCGGTCCGCTCGAAGGCATGATGGTGCAGCTCATCGCCAAGACGAGCGCGATCAGGACGACCGTTTTTACCGATGCCGACGGCCATTACGAATTTCCAAAGCTCGAAACAGGCGCCTACATCCTCCATATCGCCCAACCGCGCGAGTTCTTGCCCTATGCACGCGACCCGGTCGACATCGACGGCGCCAACGCGATCCCCGACATCGCGCTGACGCGCATCACCAAGTCCGACGTGCTGCCGCCCTATCCCGAAATCGCGGCGCAGATGACCGGATCGGAATGGCTCCTGAGCCTCTCCGGCACCGGTGCCGAGAAGCGGCTCCTCACCGTCAACTGCAACTGGTGCCATTCCTACCAGCAGATTTTCCGCAACCATTACGATGAGCGAAGCTGGTCGAAGATCCTGCACCGCATGATTCACGGTGCCGGCTCGCCGCTGATCAACATCAACCAAAACGGGCGCTTCCCTCCCGAGGATGAAGCGAAGCTCGCGCACTGGCTGGCCACGGTGCGCGGCCCGCAAACGTCCGATCCCGGCTTTATCGCGCTGCCGCGTCCGCAGGGGCGCGCCGCGCGAGTCATCATCACCGAATACGAGCTGCCGCGACTCGAAACCGCCACTCACGACGTCTCCGGCGATGCCAACGGCAATATCTGGTACAGCACGCACCGCAGTTCCTATGTGGGACGGCTCGATCCGCGCACCGGCAAGGTCACCGAGTTCCACGTCCCGCCGGTGCAGCCCGGCGCGCTGCCGGGCACGCATTGGATTCACGTCGACAAGGACGGCATCGTCTGGGGCTCGGAAAACTGGGCGCACAATATCTGGCGGCTCGATCCGAAGACCGGCGAGTTCAAACGCATTCCCTGGCACGTCAGGGAAGCCTTGAATTCGCCGATGGGCGGCAACTATGCGCTCGATCCGGACGGCTACATCTGGAAGGTGCGCAATTTCAAGGTCAGCAAGGTCGAGGCACTGACCGGCAAGGAAGTGCTCGGCATCATCACCACGAAATTCCCCGGCACCTACGGCAGCGCCATCAGTCGCGACGGCCGCTATTTCGGCGGCGGCGCCTGGCCGCGCGACGGCGTCGTGATCGCCGATACGCACACCGGCAAGGTTTACGAACCGGACACCAGCACCAATTCCGGGCCGGCGCGCGGCGAATTCGATCTCGACGACAATTATTGGGCCGGCGGACGCGGCGGCGAGTTGGTCGAGTTCAACATGGCGGAGAAGCGGATTCACGAATTCCCGCTGCCGACGCCCTATGCGTCGATGTATACCGCCCAGGCCGACAAGAACGGCGACGTGTGGGGCGGCGAAATGCATTCGGGCCGCTATTTCCGCTTCAATCCGAAGACCGAACGCTTCACCGAGTATGTGCTGCCGGAGCCGTACGGCATCGACCGCGAGAGCTGGATCGACAATTCCACCAATCCGGTGACGGTCTGGTACGTCGACCACGAAGGCTGGATCACGCGCATACAACCGCTCGACTAGAGCATTTTCCGGAAAAGTGGCCGCCGGTTTTCCGAAGAAAATGCGGCCAAATCTATGAAACTAGAGCGGCGCAGAAGCGCCACGATTCCGACCGATGCTGGCTTTGACATCGCCCGGTTGAACGCCCGGGCAACCTGATTACTGCAATAATTTCAGCGGAGCATTCAAATGGATCGTCGCAATATCCTGAGCGGCCTTATCAAGCTGGCCTGTGCCACGCCACCGATCACGGCCATCGCGGTGGAACGCGCCAAAGCCGAAACGACACCGGCGACGCCCAATTTCGGCAAGGCCGTCTACCATCTCTCCGACCTCGACAAGGTCGATTTCGTCTTCGGCAACATCCACAATCATTACGCCGGCATGGGCGGGCCGGACCACGTCAAGATCGCGTTGGTGGTGCATGGCCCGGCGCTGAAGTCATTTCATCAGGCCACGGCCACGCCCGATACGATCAAACATGCCGCCGAAATGAAAAATCTCGGCCTTGAACTCAACGCCTGCATCAACACCATGCGGGCGCAGAACGTGACGCTCAAGGATTTGTTGCCCGGCTTCATCATCGCCGAAAAGGGCGGCGTGGTCCGGCTCGCGGAATTGCAGTCGCAGGGCTACACGTACTTGCGACCGTAACAACACATCACTGCTTGGCTTGCGCGATCGTCGCGAGCAGCGGCGACAGCCGCGCCATGTCGTTGCGGATATACGCGTCGAAGTCGCGGAGCCCGATATTCGCCGGCGAAATGCCCTGCACGCGAATTTTACTCGCGATGGCCGGATCCTTGGCGACTTCCACGATGGCGTCGTGCAGCTTCTGCAAGATCGGGCGCGGCGTCTTGGCTGGAGCAAGAAAGCCGTACCACGTCGAAAACATGTAATCGACGCCCTGCGAGGCCGCCGTCGGAATTTCGATCGGATCGTGCAGCGGCGTATCGGATCCGACTGCGAGACCGATGAGACGGCCGTTTTGCAGCATGGCCTGCGTAAAGGCGGCCGGCGAGAAGGTCGCCTGAATGTTGCCGGCAAGCAGGTCGGTAATGATGTTCTGCGTCACCGTGTAGGGCACGTGCACCATCGACGTGCGGGTCTTGTAGGCGAAATAAGCGCCCGCAAGATGCGTCGCGGTGCCAATGCCGGCCGATCCGTAGTTGATCGTGCCCGGTTTCGCCTTGGCGAGTTGCACGAATTCGCGCAGATTATGCACGCCCAGCGATGGCGCCACCGTCACCACGGCCGGGGTCTGTCCGGTGAGGCAGATTCCCGAAAAATCGGCCAGCGGGTCGAACGGCAGATTCTTGTTCATCGTGCCGAGGATCGTGTGCGCCGAATTGGTGAACAGAAGCGTGTATCCGTCGGGGGCGGCCTTCTCCACTGTCTCGGCCCCGATCAGCGTGCCTGCGCCCGGCTTATTTTCAACGATGACCTGATAGCCGTATCGCTGCGACAGGCCCTGGGCAAAGAGGCGGGCCTGAATGTCCATGGCGGTCCCGGGCGTTATCGGCACCACGATGGTGATGACGCGCGATGGAAATCGCTCTTCCGCATGCGCAAATCCGCAGGCAGCTCCGACAAATAAAAGCGCAAGCGTGCACGATCTGACCAAGGTCACGTGCAACCCCTCCCCGCGCCGAGCTTATTCTGAATTCAGCGATGGAAATGTCCGCTCGGCTACGCTCACGATAGCACGACGGCGATAACGGCGGGAGACGGACCGAAGACGCGCTCGGCGCGGTTCAATCTTCGCCGAACATTTCCTGCCGCCGCCGCTCCAGCGCCGCCGAATAGCGGCGCAACGCGTAAGCTTCCGTCAACACCCCGATGACACGGCGATCGAGATAGGAATCGACGACGGCCAGCGCTTCCGCTTCGGCGCGGTCGAAGGCAAGCACCGCTTCCTTTACGGCCATGCCCGGCAGCAGCATTTCGTCGCCGTAGTGCAGATAGTCCTTGATGGCATTGTCGGGCTCGATGTCGGTGCCGTAGAGGTCGGCGACGTGCACCAGCCCGACGTAGCGATCCGCCTCGTCGACCGCCACCACATAGGCGGTCGAGCCGAGCGGGAAGGTCTCGCGGAAAGAGGCCACATTGGTCGAAGCGTGCACGGTCTGCACGTCCTGCCGCATCATCCTGGCGACGGTCAGATCGCGCATCCAGCCGATATCAGCGGCGCTGCGGATCGTTTCGCCGCGCAGGTGAAATCGCCAGGTGGCGAACGAATAGCCGAAGACTTCGCGCGTGACCTGCGCCGATATGATGACGGCGATGAGCACAAGCGTGGTCAACCAAAGATCCTTGGTCGTTTCAAGCGCGATGAAGATCATGGTCAGCGGTCCGCCGATCACCGAGGCGGAGAGCGAACTCATGCCGATCACCGAATAGGCGTTGGGATCGAAATACATCGTCGGGAACATCATGGTCAGCGCCACCGCCACAAGGTGGCCGCCGAGCGCGCCGATCAGCAGCGACGAAAAGAACATGCCGCCGCGGAAGCCCGAGCCCAGCGAGGCGACCGATGCCGCGATCTTGAGCACGAACAACAGCACGATGAAATTGAACGACAGATCGAGCATGCCGGAAACACGCAGCGCGCCGTGTCCGGACGACATGATCTGCGGCGACACTATCGCGAACAGCCCGACAAACAACCCGCCGATCGCCGTGCGCCACATCGGGCGTAGCGCCAACCGCGAGAAGATCGCCTCGCACAGCGCCACGCAGCGCATCATCGCAATGCCGAGCAAAGCCGCGAGCAAGCCAACCGCCGCAGCCAGCACGTAGTCGTGGCTGACGATCGTCATCTTCTCGGGCGCGACCACCCCGATCTCGGCCGGCGCCAGCCCGTCCGCGACCACGTAGCCGACGAGCGCGGCGATCGCGACCGGCGCCAGACTGGTCGGCGTGTAACTGCCGATAATCAGTTCGAAGCCGTAGAATGCTCCTGCCAGCGGCGCTCCAAACGCACCGGCAATTCCGGCTGCCGCGCCGCAGCCCACGAGAATCCGCAGGTCGCCGCGCCGCAGCCGGAAGGCATTACCGATGCGCGAGGCGATACCGGCCGCCGCCTGCGTATAACCAGCCTCCAGCCCGACCGCGGCGCCGACACCGCTCGACCAGATTGTCTGCGCGGCCACGATCATGCTGCCGAGCAGCGACATACGGCCGCCGTGCAGCGCGTTGGCCTCGATCGGGTCGATCTCCCGGTCCGGCCGCCAGCGCCTGATGATTTCGGTCGACAGCCCGAACAGCAAGCCACCCAGCAATGGCACCGAAAAAGCCAGCAGCGGATTGAGCGCCAGGCGCGCCGAAAGCCGCTCGCCGGGTTGCAGATGAAAGAAGATCGTATGCAGGAAATCGACGAGGTAGCCCATCGTGGCCACCACGAGGCCGGCTATCGCGCCCACAATGGTGGCGAGCGCGACAAGACTCGATTCCCGTGCTCGAACGAGGGCGCGCAGGCGCCGGGGGATTTCGAATTGGTCGGCCACTTCAGCAATCAAGACGCATCGGCCATTGTTCGGGTGCTCTCAACGGGCGGGCACGCCAAGTTCGAGTTCTCGGAGCAACCGCAAACACCCGACCGCGGAGACAATCGTTGGCAGATGTAGCGGCTGAGCGGACTCCTGGGATAGGCCGGGCCGCGATCTGGCCGCGCCGGCGCGAAACGGGACGGAAAAAGTGCGCTGCACCAACGAAGTACCAGCCAATCGTCCCAAAATGCCGCGAAGTCAACGATTTTTCGCCAACCGTGGAGCCCGTGGTTTTCGCGCGCATCAAGTCCGCTGGATCGCCGAAATGGGCCTGATCTTCGCCGGAACACCCGTCGCGACAGGGAGTTAACGAAGGCACGGGCCCGACGGCATCCAGACCGGCTGCATGCAGACATGCTTTCACTTGCAGGCAACGCGTTGCCGCATCGGACGCCCGGTCGCCGGATTGCGGGCGCGCAAGGCGGCGAACAACCGGTCGGCATGCGCCAGCCCCATCATAGAAACCGCGATTCCGGCGCGGCTCGATGCCCTGCCGTTCGGACGCTTCCACATTCTGGTGATTGCCGCGCTGGGCATCACCTGGATTCTGGATGGACTGGAGGTGACACTCGCCGGATCGCTTTCCGGCGAACTCAAAAGCAGCTCCGCTTTGGGCCTGAGCAACGCCGAAGTCGGCCTTGCCGGAAGCTGCTATCTGGCCGGCGCGGTGTTCGGAGCGTTCCTGTTCGGCTGGCTGACGGATCGCCTTGGGCGGAAGAAGCTGTTCACTATCACGCTCGTCGTTTATCTGCTGGCGACAGCAGCGACGGGGCTGTCATGGAACTTTTGGAGCTTCGCGCTGTTCCGCATGATTACGGGCGCCGGCATTGGAGGTGAATACTCTGCCATCAATTCGACAATCCAGGAGCTTATTCCGGCACGCCTGCGCGGCTGGACCGATCTGCTGATCAACGGCAGTTTTTGGGTCGGCGCCGCAATCGGGGCCGGCGGCTCGATCGTTTTGCTCGATCCGCATTTTATCGACCCCGCAGTCGGCTGGCGCCTCGCATTTCTGATCGGAGCGGCAATCGGAATTATGATCGTGATGATGAGACTGTGGATTCCGGAGAGTCCGCGCTGGCTGATCACTCACGGGTTCGCAGAGACGGCGGAAGAGACCATGCGCGGCATCGAGGCACGGTTTGGCCGTGACGGCGATACCCGGACGTTCGAGCACGTGCGCCTGCGCGCCCGCGATCATACGCCCCTGCGCGAAGTCGCCCGCGCGCTGTTTGTCACCTATCGGCAACGGACGCTGGTCGGCTTGTGCCTGATGGCGTCACAGGCGTTCTTCTACAACGCCATTTTCTTTACCTATGCGCTGATCCTGATCGATTTCTACGGAGCCCCCGCCGACGCGGTCGGCTGGTACATTCTGCCATTCGCGGCCGGCAACTTTCTGGGCCCGCTACTGCTCGGCCGGCTGTTCGATACGGTCGGCCGCAAGATCATGATCGCCGCGACCTATGCGGCATCGGGCGTGCTGCTCGCAGCGACCGCATATCTCTTCAGCCGGAATCTTCTTTCCGCCCAGCAATTGACCATGGCGTGGATGATCGTGTTTTTCTTTGCTTCGGCGGCGGCAAGCTCGGCCTATCTGACGGTCAGCGAGACGTTTCCGCTCGAACTGCGCGCGCTCGCCATCGCGTTTTTCTACGCCATTGGCACCGCGATCGGCGGCATCTCGGGGCCGCTGCTGTTCGGAATGCTGATCGATACTGGATCGCGCGGCAGTGTCGCTGCCGGCTACTGGATCGGCGCCGCCATGATGATCGCCGCCGCGACGGTCCAGGCGTTTTGGGGTGTCGCCGCCGAGGGCAAGCCGCTCGAGGCCGTAAGCCGGCCGCTTGCACTCGTCGATTGAAAGCTGGGAGTGGACGTGCGAAGGCAACTCAAAATCTCCGATCGATTCACCGGCGCCATGACTGTCGTCCCACCTCCGCTTGCCTCCGATCTGCGCCGCAGCGCCATCCTGCTCGATATCGACGGCACTATCCTCGATTTCGCGCCGTCGCCAAGCCAAGTCTCGGTACCGGCGGGATTGGCACAGACGTTAATCCGTCTTGAAACTCTGACCGGCGGCGCGCTGGCGCTGGTCAGCGGCCGGTCGATCCATGACATCGATCTGATCTTTGCGCCACTGCGGCTCGCCGCCATTGGCGTGCACGGCGCCGAAATGCGCACGGCGGGCGATGCAACGGTGCAGATACGGACCGTCCCCTTGAGCGAGGAATTCAAACGCGCGCTGGCGAAAGTCGCCGCGCTCGCACCAGGCATCCTGGCCGAGGACAAAGGCTATTCGCTTGCCCTGCATTACCGGCAGTCCCCCGCAAGCGGACCCGACGTGCTGGGTGCAATCCGAACGGTTTGTGCCGGCTTCCCCGAGGAGGCGGCCGAGATTCTTCCGGGCAAATTTGTTGTCGACGTTAAACCCGCGACGATCACCAAGGGCGACGCCGTCGACGCACTGATGCAGCGTCCGCCGTTCGCCGGCCGGCATCCGATCTTTATCGGCGACGACCTGACCGATCTTTCGGTGTTCGATATCATGCCGAAATTCGGCGGCCGGGCTTATTCCGTCGGCGGCATTGCGGCCGATGTGGACGGTCAATTTGAGACGCCGGAAATCGTGCGCTCGTGGCTCGCGCGCATCGCGGCTGAAAGTCTGGGCGCGGCGGGATGACAGATCACGGACTGGACCTTGCGGTCATCGGGAACGGCCGGACGGCCGCATTAGTCAATCCATCGTCGCGCATCGTGTGGTGGTGCTATCCCCGCTTCGACGGCGATCCGATCTTCTGCCGGCTCGTCTCCGGACAGGAAGAGAAGGGTTTTACCGACGTCGTGCTCGACGACATGGCGGAATATTCCTCCGAATACGTGCGCAACACCGCCATCGTCGCCACCACGCTGACCGACAGTCACGGCAACAAAGTCAAAATCACCGACTTTACGCCGCGCTTTCGCCAGTATGAGCGCGTGTTCCGGCCGCCGCAGCTCTATCGCATCATCGAGCCGATCGCCGGACTGCCGCGGATCACGATTCGCATGCGGCCGACCTGCGAATACGGCAAGCCGTTGCCGCATCGCTCGCTCGGCAGCAATCACATCCGCTACGCCAACGATTTCGACCTTCATCCGTCTGACCACCGATGCGCCATTGTCGATGATCGACAACGAGGCGCCGTTCGTTCTGACACGGCCGCTACATCTCGTATTTGGCCCCGACGAACCGTTCACCGGCGATCTGCAGAAGACTTGTCGCGACTTCGTTGAGCGCACTCACGACTATTGGACCGAATGGGTGCGCCGGCTGTCGATCTCGATCGACTGGCAGGAAGCCATCATTCGCGCCGCCATCACGCTCAAGCTCTCCAATTTCGACGAGACCGGCGGCGTTATCGCGGCGCATACCACGTCAATTCCCGAGGCGCCCGGAACCGGCCGTACCTGGGATTACCGCTACTGCTGGCTGCGCGACGCCTATTTCGTCGTGCACGCGCTCAACCGCATCGGTGCCACGCGCACGATGGAGGAGTTCATTTCGTTCACACTGTCGATCGCCTCGAAGCCCGGTCAGGAGCTGCGGCCGCTCTACAGCGTGGTGCCAACGTCTTCGGTCGAGGAACGCACCGCGCCCGATCTTGCCGGCTATCGCGGCGACGGCCCGGTGCGCATCGGCAATGCCGCCGTCGACCAGATCCAGAACGACACCTATGGGAGCGTCATTCTCGCCGCCATGCCGATGTTTTTTGACCGGCGGCTGCCGCGTCCGGGCGACAGCGGCTTGTTTCATCTGCTCGAATCGCTGGGACGGCACGCCGCCAAGTCGGCCTTCGAACCGGACGCCGGCATCTGGGAATATCGCGGCCGCCAGCGCATCCACACCCATTCGGCGGCGATGTGCTGGGCCGGCTGTCAGCGGCTGGCGGCAATCGCCGCGCGGATCGGGCTCGACGCCCGCGCCAAGCATTGGAATGCGATCGCCGAGCCGATGCATGCCGAGCTGGTCGAACGCGCCTGGAACGCCAAGCGCGGCGCCTTCACCGCGGCATTCGGCTCCGACGATCTTGACGCCAGCGCGCTCCTGCTCGCCGATCTCGGCGTCGTGGAGGTCGATGATCCTCGCTTTGCCTCGACGGTCGGCGTCATGGAGCGCGAGCTGATGCGCGAAAAGCATGTCATGCGCTATGCCGGCGAGGACGATTTCGGACTGCCGGTGACGGCGTTCCTGATCTGCCGCTTCTGGCTAATCGACGCGCTGTGGTCGTTGGGCCGGCGCGAGGCGGCACGCGACCTGTTCACCGACGCACTGGAGCACCGTAACCGCTATGGCCTGCTGTCCGAGGACGTCGATCCCAAGACCGGCGCGCTGTGGGGCAACTTTCCGCAGACCTACTCGATGGCCGGCCTGATCCTCTCGGCCATGCGGTTGTCGCGCAGCTGGGAAGACCGCTACTGGCGCGGCTGAAGTCGCGCCCTGACCGAGGCTCGACGGCGGAAATTGCCTCGCGGCCACGCAATTCCTATAATTCCGGCGATGAACGATATCGCAGCCAGCGCTCCGCTCACGCGCGAGTTCGTGCATTCCTTCCAGCGGAACTTCCTTTCCCCCGAACGGAGCTATCGGCTCTTGCCGGACGGGCTGGAATGGCGCGAAGGAACGGAATCGCACGTCGTGCCCTACGGCGACATCGTCGAGATTCGCGAATACAAGGGCAAAGTCTTCGGCGCGCTGTCGGCGCAACTGCCGCGCAGCTTCGATTATGTTCTGCGCGACCGTGACGGCAAAAAATATCTCGTCAACTCCATTCATCGCCCGCGCCCTGGCGCCGCCGAAAACCGCGCCGCGACCTGCACAACGCTGGTCGATGAATTGCGGCGCCGCGTCGCTGCCACCAATCCACGCGTCACATCGGTCAACGACCTGCGCTGGTCTTACAAGCTCGCCAACTCGACCGATCGCTTGTGGTATCGCCTCGGACTTTTGTTCTTTAAGCTCGTCAGGCGTTCGGATTTCGATCGCTCGTCGCGCATCGCCGCGGGCCTGCTGCGCCGCATCGGGCCGCGGCTGCGCGGCCATCGCACCGCACGCGCCAATCTCGTCGCCGCCTATCCGGAAAAATCCGCGGCCGAGATCGAGCGGATTCTCGGCGACATGTGGGACAACCTCGGCCGGCTCGCGGTCGAATACGTCAATCTCGACCGGCTGGTCGACCCGAGCAATCCAAATTCCGGGCGGATCGTCGTCGCACCGGGCACTCTGGAAAAGCTCACGCGGCTGCGCGACGACGGCAAGCCTGCCGTGCTGTTCACCTCGCATCTCGCCAGCTACGAGGTCGGCGCCATCTGGGTCGAGCGCAACGGGCTCAACCTCGCGATATTCTACAACCCGTCGGGTTTCGGTCCGCTATCCGAGCAGCTGGCCGAGATGCAGAAGCACACGATGGGCCGGCTGGTCGAATCCGGCCCCGATGCGGTGTGGCGGCTGCGAGATGCGCTCAAGAGCGGCTTGCATCTCGCCTTGTTTGCCGATCAGCATTTCGCCAACGGCGTCGACGTTGAGTTTTTCGGACGGCGCTGCAAGGCCAATCCGATGGCGGCGCGCTTTGCTCAGCTTTTCAGTTGTCCGGTCCACGGCTTCCGCGCGATCCGCCTGCCGGACAATCGCATTCAGCTCGAATTCACCGACGAGATCGAGATGCCGCGCGGCCCCGGTGGCAAGATCGACATTGCGGCCGCCATGCAAACGATCACCACGACGATCGAGAACTGGATTTGCGAGCGCCCCGAACAGTGGCTGTGGCTGCAGCGGCGCTGGCGCTGACGCGACCCGCCGATTAGCAAGGCCGATAAAAAGCGCGGCGGAATCCGTTTCCGCCGCGCAACCGATTTAAGCCGCAATCTTTTCGCACGCCGCCTCAGCCGGTCGGCGGGGCGATTTCGTCGAGACTCTTCTGCCGCGCCTCGGGTCCCAATTGCGTCACCGACACGGCCGCGATGAACAGGAGAACGGCGAGCGAAACGAACACCGTCGTCAAGCCGAAGCCGGTCTGCACCCACAGAATGGTCGGCATGATGAAGGCGGTCGCCAGCCGGCCGACGCCCGCGGCCCAGCCGAAGCCGGAGGCCCGCGCGTTGGTCGGAAACACCTCGGACGCGAAAATCTGCATCGAATTGCCGGCGACCTGCACGAAAAACGATCATGATGAAGCCGGCGACGATCAGCTCGAATCGGCGTTCCGGCATTTGCGAACACGACCGCCATGATGCCAGCGCCGACGAATGTGCATACCGACGTGATCTTGCGGCCGAACTTGTCGAGCGCGTACATCATGAACAGGCTCGCGCAGGGCACCGCGAAGTTCATCACCAGCGTGTATTGCAGCGACTTGGTGACGGAGAAGCCCTTGGCGTTCATGATGTTCGGCAGCCACGCGCCGAGCCCGATGGCGACGCCGAAAAATGCCGTGAAGCAGATCATGCCGGCGATGACGCGGCCCGGAAATCGGCTGAACACCACGCCGAACGGATCGCTCTTGGTGTCGCTCGCCGCATCCGTCGACAGCGGTTGCGTCGGGCCCGCAATGCCGAGCCGCCCCAGCACGTCGATCGCTTCCTGGCCGCGTCCGTGGGTCGCCAGATAACGCGGCGACTCCGGCAGCGCGAACCGCAGCACCCAGACCAGAAGCGCGCCGATGCCGGCGATCAGCCACACGCCGCGCCAGACGTGATCCGCGTTGGGCAGCGTATTGCCGAGGAGCAGCACCAGCGCGGTGCCGATCGGCCACACGCAGGCGCCGCCGATGAAGTGAATGATCGCGAGAATGCGGCCGCGAATCCGCTTGGGCGCATATTCGCCCGCGTAAGCAAAGCACAGCGGCTGCTCGGAGCCCAAACCCAGGCCGGCGATAAACCGGCAGACGATCAGCAAGGTCACGCTCGGCGACAGCGCGCCCAGAATGGTGAAAACGCCGAACAGCAGCAGGTTGAACTGATAGATGAAGCGGCGGCCGAAGCGATCCGAGAATTCGCCCTGTCCGGCGGTGCCGATGAACAGGCCGAAAATGGTGGCGCTGCCGATGGCGGCGACTTGCGCCGGCGTGGCGAACCCGGATTTGAGGAGGAATGGAACGAGCGAACCGAACACCGTGAAGTCGATGACGTCGAAGAAATATCCGGCGGCGATCAGCGCAACCACCTTGCGGTGGAGCGGAGATATTTTTGCCTCGTCCAGAGACCTGCCGACGAATTGTTCAATGGTCTCAGTGCTGCGGCCCGCAGCCGGTACTGTCATGGTCGCCATGACGTCCTCCCCATATGCCCCGAAATATCGCCGGCCGCTTGCCGCGGCTCTGCTCGCGAATACTGTGGCGGGGCAACCTCCCACTGTCAATGCGACGCGTGTGGCGGACACTGTCTGCCGCCTGATTCTGCGAATTAGGCGCCTTCGAATTGCAGAATGTTAAGGCCCGCATTTGAATCGGTGACGTACATGACGCCCTGCGCGTCGACGAAACAATCGCAGGATTCACCACCTGCGGCCGGTTCGGGCGCGGATCGTACATGCGCTCGGGATCGCGCGGCACGAAATACGCAATCTCCTTCGGCTGGAACGGATTGGCGATGTCGCAGACGCGCACGCCGGCATTGTGCAGCGTCGCGAAGATGTATCGCGAACTGACAAACGCGCCCGGCCGGTTCTCCCACAGATTATGCGGACCGAAATTGCCGCCCTTCTTGCAATAGTCGGCCTCGTCGGGAACCGGCAGCGTTGAGATGCTGACCGGATTGGCCGGCACGCGCACGTCAAACACCCAGATGTAGCGCAGCCCGAGACTGCAATCGGCGAAATTGGCCTCGTCCGCCACCACCAGCAGATTGCGATCGGGCAGCGGCAGCGGCGAATGCGTGCCGCCACCGAACGGCGGATCCCAATTCCTGTGGCAGACGAGCTTCGGCTTTGCCGGGTCGGCGACGTCGACGATGGCAAGTCCGCCGTCGCGCCACGCCGTGTAGGCGAGATTGCCGGCGACCAGCCCGTGATGCAGCGCGTAACGCCGGCCCTTCGGCCAGGTCGGCGTTTCGCCGCCGCCGGTCCACATGCCGGGCAGCCAGAATTTTCCCACGACCTCCGGCCTGGTCGGCTCCGCCATGTCGACAATGACCAGGATATGGTCGGAGAATTCCGGCAGATGCACCGACACGTAGGCGTAGCGGCCGCCCACATACCAGATGCGATGCGGCCCGAGCCCGCCGAGCGGCAGGAATCGCGATCTCGCGCGGCGCTTCGGGCTTCGACAGATCGTAGACGCGCAAGCCCGGTGGTGAATTTCTGGCCTGCGAGCGCGTCCCCTGACGTGCCCTGGAAGTAGGACTCGTGGCTGACCTGCATGGTCCAGACGCTTGGCCCGTTGACCGCCAGCAGCAGATCACCGTGGGTTTGCAGATGATGCGCGCGGGTATTGGGCGGGCAGGCGATGAACTCGACCGGCTTGGGATTTTTCACATCGCGCACGTCGATGACGGTGATGCCGTTGGAAAACCCGTGGCCGATATAAGCGTAGCCCCTGTTGACCATGACCTGCACGCCGTCGCCGCGACCGCCCTGGTCGGAATGGCTGATAGAACTTGATGTTGCGCGACGCGACGGCATTCATGGGCTGATCCTCCCGGTGTCATTCCGGGGCGCGCTGCAAGCGCGAGCCCGGAATCCATAATCCCTGATAGTGACGTTCTTGCACGCGTGAGTCATTATGCATACGACGGTGAATATGGATTCCGGGCTCCTCGCTTCGCTCGGCCCCGGAATGACGGGATCCAGGGAAACAAACGATGGCTGGCGCAAGCAATTCAAACGGCATCATTGCGGTCGACAAGATGGGCGGCAAGGTGCTGTTCCTCAATCCCGTCACCTACGCGACCGAGGTGGTGATCGACGGCTTTCCCAAGACCGTCCACGAACTGCTCATCATTCCCGAAACCGGCATGGCGTATGTGCCGATCTTCGGCGACGGCATCCACGGCCGCAATCCCAATCCGCAGCACCTGCTTTGCGTGTTCGACCTGCGCAAGCGCGCGCATGTCGCCACCATCGACCTGCGGCCCTACATCGCGCCGCACACGCTCAAGCTCGGCCCCGACGGGCTGATCTACATCACCTGCGAGAACAGCGCCGCCGTCGTGGTGATCGATCCGAAGACCAACAAGGTGGTCGAGGGAATCGCGTCCGGCTCGACCAACGGGCATCGCCTGATCATCGCGCCGGACGGGCAACGGCTATACACCGAGAACGAGGAGGACGGCACCGTTTCGGTCATCGACCTGCCGAAACGGAAACTTCTCGGCAAGATCACAACGCCGCGGCCGCTCGCCGGCATCGCCATTTCGGCCGACGGCTCGACCGTCGTCGCGGTCGACGACGCCGAGCCGAAGCTCATTCTGATCGATACCGAGGCCGGCAAGGTGCGCGAAGAACTTGTGCTTAAAGACGTGCCGAAGGCCGCGCAGATCGCCCGCTATTCGCCCGACAACAGCCTCATCGGTGTCACCAGCCTCAACAGCAACACCGTGAGCCTGATCGATCCGTCATTTCGCCAGCAGACCGCGATTGCGGTCGGCAGCCAGCCGATGGACATGGCGTTCCACGGCGACGAACTGTTCGTTGCCTGTCAGGGCGACGGCTCGGTGCATGTCATCGACATCCCGAACAAGCGCCACAAGACGAGTTTTCAGGCCGGCACCGGCTGCGAGTTCGATCGGGTTTTTCTAGGCCATCGGCGCGCACATTCCGTTCACCTCATCCTGAGGTGGCCGCAAAGCGGCCCTCGAAGGATGCAGGCCGATGCGCCGAGGCCTCGCCCTTCGAGGCTCGCCGACGACGTTGTCGGCGAGCACCTCAGGGTGAGGAAGAGTGTTACGCGTGCGCCTTGCGCTGCGGATCGATGATCTTCTCGAGTTTGCCGAGCACGTGCATGCAGGGCAGCACCTGCGCGAGGCTGGCATTCGGCTCGCGCTTTTCCTTGATGGCGGCGATGAATTCGCGGTCTTCCAGTTCGATACCGTCCATCGACACGTCGACCTTGGAGACGTCGATCTTGTTGTCCTTGCCGTCAGACAGATCGTCGTAGAACGCCTTGAAGGTGCCGTTGTCGCAGATGTAGCGGAAGAACGAGCCCAGCGGACCGTCATTGTTGAACGACAGCGACAGCGTCAGCACCGCGCCGGACGGCGTGCGCGCCACGATGCCCATGTCCATGGCGATGTTGAGCTGCGGGTGGATCGGCCCCTGCACCGCGTAGCAGTCGGAAATGTTCTCGCCAGCCTGATACTGGAACAGATCGATGGTGTGGGCGGCGTGATGCCACAGCAGATGATCGGTCCAGCTGCGCGCGTTGCCGGCGGCGTTGATGTTCTTGCGCCGGAAGAAATAGGTCTGCACATCCATCTGCTGGATTTTCAGCTCGCCCTTGACGATCTTCTTGTGGATGTACTGATGCGACGGATTGAAACGCCGCACGTGGCCGCCCATCGCGGTGACGCCGGTCTCCTTGGCGATCTTCACCAGCGCCTCGGCATCCTCAACGCTGTCCGTGACCGGAATTTCGACCAGCACATGCTTGCCGGCGCGCATCACCTGCTCGCCCTGGCGGAAATGCATCTTGGTCGGCGTGGTCAGGATCACCGCGTCGGCCCGCTTGATGCCCTCGGACAGTTCGCCGGTGTAATGCGGGATGCCGTATTTCTTCGCCACCTGCGCGGTCGAATCCTGATTGCCGCCGACCAGCGACGTAACCTCGACATCGGGAATGCGCTTGAGCGCGTCGAGATGCTTCTGTCCAAATGCCCCTTGCCCGGCAACGCAGATTTTCATGATGTCCTCTTACTTCTCTCGAAATCGTCCGGCTATCGAGCTTGTCCTTGCGAGCGAAGCGACTGCATTCTCGAAGGCTGCATCGCCGATCTGGATTGCTTCGTCGCTTCGCTCCTCGCAATGACGAATTAGCTGCGGACCCGCTGAACTTTCGCGCTGCGCTGCAGCGCGTTTGTGTTTCGCTGGCGCGTTTCTTGCCCGCGCCGCGCTTGTGGTTCTCCAGAATGATATGACCGACCGCGGTGTTCGACGCCGGCACGGTGTAGAAGCGGTAGACCTCGTCGACCTTGTCGTCGAGCGCGCCGCGCATGATGAGCCACATCACCATCTCGATGCCTTCGGCGCCGGCCTCGCGCATGTATTCGAGATGCGGAATCTTGACGAGCCGCTGCGGATCCTTCGACAGATTATCGAGGAACGCCTTGTCCCATTTCGAGTTGATCAGGCCGGCGCGCGGCCCCGAAATCTGGTGCGACAGGCCGCCGGTACCGAAGATCACAACGCGCAGATCGTCCGGATAGGACTCCACCGCCTTCTTGATGGCGCGCCCGAGCATGAAGCAGCGGTGGCCGGTCGGCGGCGGATACATCACGACGTTGACGGCGAGCGGAATCACCGGGCACGGCCAGTGCGACTCCTTGTCGACCTTGCCGAACAAGAGATTCATCGGCACCGTCATGCCGTGATCGACTTCCATCTTGTTGCAGATGGTGAGGTCGAACTCGTCGAGGATCACCGACTGCGCGATATGCGAGGCCAGCGCCGGATGGCCCTTGACCACCGGCACCGGCCGCGGGCCCCAGCCCTCGTCGGCTGGCGGGAACTCGGCGGCGCAGCCCAGCGCGAAAGTCGGGATCAGATCGACCGAGAATGCCGAGGCGTGATCGTTATAGACGATGATGGCGACGTCGGGCTTGGTCTCGCGCATCCACTCCTGCGATTTCTCGAAGCCCGAGAACACCCGCTTCCAGTACGGCTCCTCGGTCTTGCCGTTGTCGAGCGCCGCGCCGATGGCGGGCACGTGCGATGAACCTACGCCTGCGATGATTCTGGCCACGGCTTACTTCCGCTTTGCTGGTTTGCGTTTCGCTGCTTTGGGTTTGGATTTTGGTTTGCTTTTGGCTTTCGGCTTGGCAGCGGCTTTCTTCTTTGCCGCCGGCTTTGCCGCGCTCTTTGACTCACCGGCCGAGAGAAAGGCCGAAGGCTTGTTCTTGCCGGTGCGCGAGCGGTTGCCCTCGACCGAGCGGCCGCCGCCAAGCATCATGTCGGCGTAGTCCTGCTGGGTGGACCCCGTCATGGTCGCCGCCAGATGCTGGAACGAGTGACCGTCGGTGGCGCCCAGCTTGGCGGTGAAATAGATGTTGCCGCCGAGCTCCAGCATGCGGTTGTAGTCGCGCTTGAGCACCGCGTCGGCCTGTTCCGGCGTCAGCTTGAATTTCTTCAGATACTCGGCCTCGTTCGCCTTGAAGGCCCGGCGGTTCTCGTCCTTCATCAGCGACATGCAGAACATGTTGATGCCGTATCCTTCGCGCGAGCGTTCGGCATCGAACACGAAAGTGCCCGGGATATCGTCATATTCGCGCTGTTCGCGGGCCATCGGCGTCACTCCCATCTAGGCTTCACATATATAGCGCAGCAAAGCTTGGCAACGTAAGCATAGCACCTCACCCTGAGGTGCTCGGCGCAATAGCGCCGAGCCTCGAAGGGCGAGGCCCCGGCACCTCGGCCTGCATCCTTCGAGGCTCGCTGCGCTCGCACCTCAGGATGAGGGTCAGCCGCATCGAGCCACATCTTGCAGAATTTCCGCCAACCGCTCCGGCATATCGAGCATAACGTCGTGGCCGCAGGGAAGCTCATAAATACGCCAATTCCTGGCGCGCGCGGTCGCCAGCCCCGCGTCGAAATACGGGTCTCGCGTAGGCGGCTGCGCGGATGTAGGCCTTCCTGGCGATACGGTCGCGTGCGCCGGTCAGCGCAAGCCTCTGCAGGAAGCATTGGATTGGCTGCGGCGTACATTGTGCATCGACCCAGGCGCGGTCCTGCTCATTGACCTTGAACAACTCGGCGGCGCGCGGCGGCATGCGTCGTCACGCCCGACCGTTCCGCGGCTAGCACCGGTATCGCGCATCGCCGGCGTCTGCATGTCGACCACGGATTGGCCGTCTTGCGGCATGAAGGCGTCCAGCATCACGAATGAGCCAATCGCCGTTTCCATCTTTTCGGCGACGCCGGAAATCACCATGCCGCCGTAGGAATGGCCGACCAGCACCACGTTCTTCAATTCCTGCCATTTCATCTCGTTGACGACATCGAGCGATGTGGGTCTCGACATTGATCGACGGATTGAGCAGATGCGAGCGCTCGCCCACGCCGGTCAGGGTCGGCTGTGAACACCTCGTGGCCGTTCTTCGATAGGAGCCGCACCACGCGGCGCCAGCACCAAGCGCCATGCCAGGCGCCGTGCACGAGAACGAAAGTCGCCATCGGGCGCCTCCCCCAATGAATTGCGGCAAGCTTGCCGCCGAGAATTCCTCACCCTGAGGTGCGAGCGAAGCGAGCCTCGAAGGGCGAGGCCACGGCGCTCGGGCCTGCATCCTTCGAGGGCCGCTCCGCCGCCACCTCAGGATGAGGTGAACAGGAACTAACCCCAATAAATCCGCATCGGATTGTCAACGAGCAGCGCCTGCTGCAACGCCGCGGTGGGGGCGATCTTCGGAATGGTATCGACCAGCACGCCGTCGTCGGGCGCTTCCTTCGGCATGTTTGGATGCGGCCAATCGGTGCCCCAGATGACGCGATCGGGAAACCGCTCGACGATGGCGCGGGCGAACGGCACAACATCGTCGTAGGGCGGCCCGGCGATCGTGAAGCGCTCCGGACAGGTCACCTTGGTGATCCAGGTCTTGTTGGCGTCGAGCGCCTTGAGCCAGTTCTGGAAATGCTTGCCGTCGACGCCTTCGCGCACGTTCGGGCAGGCCATGTGGTCGAACACCAGCGGCGTCGGAATCGATTTGAGGAACGAGCCCATCTCGTCGAGATCGGCATGCTCGAAATAGATGTCGCAGTTCCAGCCAAGCGGCGCGACGCGCTTGGCGATGCGCAGCATCACGTCCTTCGGCGTCGAATTCGACCAGCCGCTTGATGAAATTGAAGCGCACGCCGCGAATGCCGGCGCGGTCAAGCGCCTTGAGTTCGTCGTCGGTGAAGTTCTCGTCGACGAAGGCGACGCCCTTGGCACGGCCGTTCGAGGTCGTCAGCGCATCGACCAGCGCGCGGTTATCGGTGTCGTGGCAGGTGGCCTGGACGATGACCGCTTTGTCGAAGCCGAGGAAGTCGTGCAGCGCGAACAGCTTCTCCTTCGGCGCATCGCACGGCGTGTATTTGCGCTTGGGCGCGAACGGAAACTTGGCCTCCGGGCCGAATACGTGGTTGTGCGCATCCACCGCCCCCGCCGGCGGCTTGTATTTCGGCTTCGACGGATTGGGATGGAACGGCACGTAACCAGGCGACATCGGCAAGGCGGACACTCCATTTCGGTCATTCGCGGATCGATAAGCGAGGCGTATAGGCCGCGGGACGGTTCCGCAAGAGTTCCGCAGCCCCGGACGACTGTCGGACGTCTGATGTCCGCATGATACGGTTGTTTTTGACTGAAGGAAAACATGATGCCGGTTGGCTCTATGGCCCGACGCGTTCACCGCGAAACAGATGCGGGTGACCGGCGGGACGCAATACGTTCGCGTCGGCGGCAAGGGACCAGCCGTCCTGCTGCTTCACGGCTTCGGCGACGCCGGCGATATGGGGTGCCTCTCGCCGGCCGCTCGTTAACGGCCATGCGATCGTCGTCCCGGACTTGTCGCGGCATGGGCCTTCGGCTCATGCCGGACTACGAGACTCGCGCAGGCCGCGACCTCGCGCGATCCTGGATCAGCTTGGATACCGGGACATCGCCCTTGTCACCCACGACATCGGCAACATGGTGGGCTACGCGTTCGCGGCGTTGCTTCCGCATCGTGTGACCAAATGGGTGGCGACCTGGACGCGCCGCTGCCGGGAATCGACCACTGGGCGACCATGTTGAAAAACCCGAGCCCCTGGTCTCATTTTCCGTCGCCCCGACGTCGAGCCCTGGCTCGTGGCGCGACATCGGCGGATCCTGGCGACCGCCTCTACACGGTTTCAGCCAGTCCGGCGCACATCGCGAGGCAACGCACCACTACGCGGCGCTTTACCCGGCCCGGCCGATCCACATCGGCCTATTGCAGAATTTGCCGCCGCGCTGCAAATCGCTTTCACAGATCGACGCGAATATTGCAGGGCAGATTGCGATGCCGGTGCTGGCGATCGCAGAAATCACTCCTATCGCGCCCATACTTGCGGCGATGTCGTTCGCCGCTCATGCCTGCGTCGTCCGCTATGGCCGAAATTCACGGATCTGGCCACGGACGGCGCCGTCACGCTGGATTCAATTTTGCCGTCTCATTCCGCAAGCACGGCCGCGTGCCGTTGCCGCTCATTCATCCGAGCAAGTCGGAAATCAAACCCGCTCCATCGCCAGCGAGACGCCCTGGCCGACGCCGACGCACATCGTGGCGAGCGCGCGCTTGCCGCTGCGCTTCTCCAGGCCGTGCGCCGCGGTGAGCGCGAGCCGGGCGCCCGACATGCCGAGCGGATGGCCGAGCGCGATGGCGCCGCCGTGCGGATTGACGTGCTCGGCGTCCTCCGGCACGCCGAGCTGGCGCAGCACCGCGATGCCCTGCGAGGCAAACGCCTCGTTCAGCTCGATCAGATCGAAGTCGGAGATTTTCAGACCAAGCCGCTCCATCAATTTCCTGGTCGACGGCACCGGGCCGATGCCCATGATGCGCGGCGGCACCGCGGCCGACGCCATGCCGAGAATTCTTGCGCGCGGCACGAGCCCGTGCGCCTTCACGGCGTCTTCGCTGGCGAGAATGATCGCGGCGGCGCCGTCGTTGATGCCCGAGGCGTTGCCGGCCGTGATGGTGCCGGGATTGCGCACGATCGGCTTCAGCTTCGCCAGGTCCTCAAGCGTGGTGGCGGGGCGCAGATGTTCGTCCTTGTCGACCGTGACCGGACCGGCACGGCCGCCCGGCGCCTGCACCGGCACGATTTCCTCGGCGAAAAATCCCGCGGCTTGCGCCTTGGCGGCGCGCTGCTGCGAGCGCAGCGCGAACGCATCCTGCTCCTTGCGGCCGACCTGGAATTCCTCGGCGACGTTCTCGCCGGTCTCTGCCATCGAGTCGACGCCGTACTGCGCCTTGAGCAGCGGATTGATGAAGCGCCAGCCGAGCGTAGTGTCGAAAATTTCCGCCGAGCGCGAATACGCCTCGCCGGCCTTGGCCATGACGAACGGCGCGCGCGTCATCGATTCGACGCCGCCCGCGATGGCAAATTCCATTTCGCCGGAGCGGATCGCGCGCGCCGCGTCGCCCACGGCATTGAGGCCGGAGGCGCACAGCCGGTTGACGGTGACGCCGGGAATCAGTTCCGGCAGGCCGGCCAGCAGCAGCGCCATGCGGGCGACGTTGCGGTTGTCCTCGCCGGACTGATTGGCGCAGCCGAAGAACACCTCGTCGAGCCGCGACCAGTCGGCTTTGGGATTGCGCCCAACCAGCGCCTTGATGGGGACGGCGGCGAGATCGTCGGTGCGCACCTTGGCGAGCGCGCCGCCGTAGCGGCCGATCGCGGTGCGCGCCGCATCGCAGATGAACACATCGCGCATCGGGCTCTCCCTTATCCGTGTTTCCGGGCTATTTACGGGGCGCGCCCGACAGGGTCAAATGGCGGTTTAACGGCCGGACACGCATGACCAAGCCAACTTCAACAAGGGCTTTCCCAAGCTGCCGCCGACGCTGCGCGCCGAACGGCGCGGCAAGGTGGCGGTGCTCACGCTGATGCGCGCCCAAAAGCGCAACGCGCTCGACGATCCGACCGTGGCGGGCATCGAGGCGTTTTTCTCCGCGCTGCCGGACGATATCGGCGCGGTCGTGCTCAACGGCGACGGCGAGCATTTTTCCGCGGGCCTCGATCTGTCCGAGCTGTCGGAGCGCGACGTGCGCGCCGGCATCGAACATTCGCGCTCCTGGCATCGCGCCTTCCAGCACATCGAGTTCGGCAAGGCGCCGGTGGTCGCCGTGCTGCATGGCGCGGTGATCGGCGGCGGGCTTGAGCTGGCGGCGGCCGCGCATGTGCGCGTGGCGGAGCGCTCGGCGTTCTATGCGCTGCCCGAAGGCAGCCGCGGTATCTATGTGGGCGGCGGCGCGTCGGTGCGGCTGCCGGCGCTGATCGGCACCTCGCGCGTGATGGAGATGATGCTGACCGGGCGCACGCTCAACGCCGAGGAAGGCCACGCCATCGGTCTGTCGCATCATCTGGTCGCGAACCGCAAAGGCTTTGCCACCGCGCTTGAATTGGCCGAGCGCATTGCCGGCAATGCGCCGTTCACCAATTTCGCCGCGACGCATCTGTTGCCGCGCATCGCGCAGAGCGATCCGGCGGCCGGCTATGCCACCGAGGCACTCGCCGCCGCGATCGCGCAGGGCGAACCCGAAGCCAAGGCGCGGCTGAAAGCGTTTCTGGAAAAGCGCGGGCCGAAGGTGGCGCGCAAATGAGAGCGGCGGCGCCAAGCCTGCCTCCCCTGCGGCCGGTGAAACTCGGCCCGGCCGACGTGACGATCGAACGCCGCGGCGACGGCGCGATCCTGCTGCGCTCGCCGCACAAACTGCCGCCCTACCCGCGCAATCTGACGGAGCGCCTGGTACATTGGGCAAAGGCCGCGCCGGACCGCGTGTTTCTCGCCCAGCGCGACGCGGCGGGCGCATGGCGCACACTGAGCTACGCGCAGGCCTACGCCCAGGTGCGCGCCATCGCGGCGGCGCTGCTGACGCGCGACTTGTCGCCCGAACGGCCGATTGCGATCCTGTCCGGCAACGACATCGAGCATGCGCTGATCGGACTTGCCGCCATGCATGTCGGCATTCCGTATGCGCCGATCTCGGTGCCGTATTCGCTGCTGTCGCAGGATTTCCAGAAGCTCAAGACCATCATCGGCATTCTCACGCCGGGCCTCGTCTTCGCCGCCAACGGCGCGGCCTTTGCGCGCGCGATCGCCGCCACGGTGCCGGAGAATGTCGAGATCGCGGTGACGAATGCTCCGCCGCCGAACCGAAAGGCGACGCTGTTCGCGGAGCTTGCGGCCACGACTCCGACCGCCGCGGTCGAGGCGGCGCACGCCAAGGTCGGCCCCGAAACCATCGCCAAAATCCTGTTCACCTCGGGATCGACCGGCCAGCCCAAGGGCGTGATCAACACGCAGCTGATGCTGTGCGCCAACCAGTCGATGATCCGCTGCGGCATGCCGTTCATCGCCGACGAGCCGCCGGTGCTGGTCGACTGGCCGCCGTGGAATCACACCTTCGGCGGCAACCACGATTTCGGCATGGTGCTCGACAACGGCGGCTCGTTCTACATCGACGAGGGCAAGCCGCTGCCCGGCGCCATCGAGGCGACGGTGCGCAACCTGCGCGACGTCGGGCCGACCATTCATCTCAACGTGCCGAAGGGCTTCGAGATGCTGCTGCCGTATCTGCGCGACGATGCGGCGTTGCGGCGGACGTTCTTCAGCCGGATGAAGGTGCTGTTCTATGCGGGCGCGCTGTTGGCGCAGCACGTGCGCGACGAATTGCAGGAGCTTGCCGTCGCCACCACCGGCGAACGCATCATCTTTCTCTCCAGCCTCGGTTCGACCGAGACCGCGCCGGCGGCGCTCGCCTGCAGCTGGGAGTCGGAGCGCACCGGCAACATCGGGCTGCCGCTGCCCGGGGTCGAACTGAAACTCGTGCCGCGCGACGGCAAGTTCGACGCGCGGCTGAAAGGCCCCAACATCACGCCCGGCTATTGGCGTTCGCCTGAGATCACCGCGGCGGCGTTCGACGACGAGGGCTTTTACATGATCGGCGACGCGCTCAAATTCGCCGACCCGAACGATCCGGCAAAGGGCCTGCTGTTCGACGGCCGGCTGGCGGAAGATTTCAAGCTCGCGACCGGCACCTGGGTCAGCGTCGGGCCGCTGCGCACCGCGGTGATCGCGCATTGCGCCCCGCTCGTCCGCGACGTGGTGCTGGCGGGCGCCGAGCGCGACGAGGTGACGGCGCTGGTATTCCCGGATCTCGACGCCTGCCGCGCGCTGGCGCCCGAACTGCCGAAGGATGCGCCGGCTACGGCACTGCTCTCCGCACCGCGCGTCGTCGCTGAATTCGCCCGCCTGTTCGGCGAAATGGCCGCGCCGGGGCGCGGCACCTCGGCGCGCATCGTGCGCGCGCTACTGCTTGCCGAGCCGCCGTCGCTCGACCGCGGCGAAATGACCGACAAGGGCTCGATCAACCAGCGCGCGGTGCTTGCGCATCGCACCGCTTTGGTCGAAGAGCTTTACGCCGATCCGCCGCCGCCGCACGTCATTGTGGCGCGGCCCGCGCAACCCAAAAGCAAAGCGAGCTAGCAGACATGGATATCAAAGGACATGCCGCCATCGTCACCGGCGGCGCTTCGGGACTCGGCGCCGCCACGGCGCGCATGCTGGCCGCGGCCGGCGCCAAAGTGGCGATCTTCGACGTCAATCAGAAAGCCGCCGCCGAGGTCGCGATCGACATCAACGGCATATCGATTCATTGCGACGTGACGAACAGCGAACAGACCGAACGGGCGTTCGCCAAGGCGGCGGCCGATCACGGCACCGCACGCATCCTGATCAATTGCGCCGGCGTCGGCCCGGCCAGGCGCATCGTCGGCCGCGACGGGCCGATGCCGCTCGACGAGTTCGCACGCGTCATCTCGATCAATCTGATCGGCACATTCAACGCCATGCGGCTCGCCGCTTCCGCCATGCAGTCGGTGTCGCCGCTCGATGAGGGCGAACGCGGCATCATCATCTGCACCGCATCGGTTGCCGCCTATGAGGGCCAGATCGGACAGGCCGCCTATGCGGCATCGAAAGGCGGCGTGGTCGGATTGATCATGCCGGCGGCGCGCGAGTTCGCGCAGTTCGGTATTCGCGTCAACGGCATCGCGCCCGGCATATTCTCCACCCCGATGCTGCACGCGCTGCCGGAAGCCGCGCAGCAGAGCCTCGCGGCTTCGGTGCCGTTCCCGAAGCTGCTCGGCCAGCCGCCCCAATATGCGGCGCTGGTGCGCCACCTCATCGAGAACCGCTATCTCAACGGCGAAGTGATCCGCATCGACGGCGCGCTGCGCATGGCGCCGCGGTAGCGGAACCGCGTCTCATGTTCTCCAACACACGAACAACGCGCATCGAGTGGGGCGACTGCGACCCGGCGGGCATTATCTTCTATGGCCGTTATTTCGAGATCTTCGATGTGTCGACGACGATGATCCTCGAACGCGCGATTGGCATGAAGAAGATCGAGTACCTCAAAGCCTACAATCTGGCCGGCCATCCGGTGGTGACGACCCGCGGTCGCTTTCTGCGGCCGACGCGGTTTGGCGACGAGGTCTCGGTCGAAACCGTGATCGTCGCCTGCGGCCGATCGAGCATCAAGCTCGAGCACAAACTGTCGCTCGACGGCGTGCTGTGCGCCGAAGGTTTCGAGACGCGGGTGTGGGCAGGCCGCGATCCGGCCGATCCCACCCGCATAACATCGCAGCCCATCCCCGCGGAGATCGTGGCGAAATTGACGGCCTCTGTTCCCTCGTCGTGAAGCGCGTCATTGCGAGGAGCGAAGCGACGAAGCAATCCAGCTCTTCGCTTCGCTCGCAATGACGACGGGGTGACGGGCCTTAAGTCGGATGCTAGAAGCCTCCCCACCAACAAGGAGAAAACGCCCATGCGCATCGACGCGTACACCCACTTTTTCCCGAAAAAGTTCTTCGACAAGCTCAACGAAGTCGCCGGCGACTATAAGGACATGGGCAAGCGCATCCGCTCGTTGCCGGGGCTTTTCGATCTCGATTTCCGCAAGAAGATCGTCGACGGCCACAAGGACTATCAGCAGATTTTGTCCTACCCGCAGCCGCCGATCGAACGCTTCGCCAAGTCGCCCGCCGACATCGACGAGTTCTGCAAGATCATCAATGACGGCCTCGCCGAGCTGACCGCCAAGGAGAAGGATCATTTCCCCGGCTGGGTCGCGCAGGTCTCGCTCGCCGCGCGTGACGCCGGCGTGGCCGAGGCCGAACGCGCGATCAAGAACGGCGCACTCGGCGTGCAGATCTACACCAATGTGGCCGGCAAGCCGCTCGACCGCCCCGAATACGCGCCGTTCTGGAAAAAGATGAACGAACTCGGCGCGCCGATCTGGCTGCATCCGGCGCGCGGCGCCGAGACGTCGGATTATCCCGAGGTGGAAAACAAGTCGCTCTATGAAATCTGGTGGACCATCGGCTGGTCCTACGAGACGACATGCGCGCAGCTGCGTCTCGTCTACTCCAAGATCATGGACAACCATCCCAATCTGAAAATCATCACCCACCATTTCGGCGGTATCTCGCCGATGCTGGAAGGCCGGCTCGGCCCCGGCAACGACGTGATGGGCAATCGCACGACCGATCAGGATTATGTGTCGCTGCGCAAGGGCCTGAAGAAGCGGCCGCTCGACTATTTCAAGCACGACTTCTGGGCCGACACCGCGGCGTTCACCGCCATTCCGGCCACCAAGGCTGGCATGGAGTTCTACGACATCGACAAGATCGTGTTCGCTTCCGACTGCCCGTTCGATCCGGAAGGCGGCACCATGTTCCCGCGCGAGACGCTGAAGATCATGGACTCGCTGAACATGGACAAGGTGACGGCCGACAAGGTGTATTACAAGAACCTCGAAGCCGTCACCGGCAAGAAGCTGGTGAAGTAAATCGTCATTCCGGATCGCCGCGAAGCGGCGAGTCCGGAATCCATAGCCCCAGTGCTGGGATTATGGATTCCGGGCTCCTCGCTTCGCTCGGCCCCGGAATGACGCTAGCCCACCCCCGCGATTTTCACCGCGTCGACGTGATCCTGCAGGATGCGCGGCATCTGCTCCGGCGGAGTGCGGCCGAAGCCGCAATAGGCGGCAAGACCGAAATCCGGAAGAAACTTGCGCGCCGCGGCGACGCGGTCTTTCAGCGTCGCCATGGTGTGGATCGCGCCCAGATAAACACGCGCACCTTTTGCATTCAGCCCGGCGAGCGGCGCGTAGAACGCGTCGTCGGTGCGGTCAAGCGTCGGAATATGAATCCAGTCGATGTCGCGTTTGATGGCCGCATTGGCGGCGTTGATCAGTTCGACCGGCTTGCCGAGATCGTCGGGCGCAAACGCCGGCCAGCCGCCGAAGGTGCCGAAGCAATAGTGAAAGCCGAGCGCCACGTCTTGCGGCACGATATTCGACAGCCGCGCGATCGGCGGCACGTGCGTCGCGACCTCAAGCTCCGGTGGCACGGCCTTGCCAGCGCCGCACACCGCCTGCAGTTCCCAGGCGCAGTCCCACTGGATCGCCAAGTCCTGGTGCGGGATCTTGTCGGCGATGACGGCGACTTCGGCCGCGAGCGCTGCTTCGAAACCCGGCCGCACGCGCGGCAGATCGGCCGGATCGGGAAAATACAGCGGCCGGATCACGCTGTGGACCATCGGAATGGAAATCTGGAAGCGCATGCCCTCGGGCAAGACCCCTTTTTCGCGCAAGGTGCGGAACACGAAGTATGAATTAACGGCATCGCGCGCATAGCCGAGCCGCGAACCGGGGTTGCCGAACCGCACCCGCTTGATGCCGGGCTTGACCTTGAACTGCCAGGAATCGTCGCGGCCACGCGGCAACAGCTGCTCGACGCCGTCGATCGGCTTCGGCCGCCGGACGGTGTCGAGGTCGAGATGGCCGTTGAAAATCTGATAGCCGAGCCGGTTCACCCACGAGCGGCGCTCACCGACTTCGCCGTCCGGCACCGCCGGAAGATAGCGGCCCAGCGTGCCGCCGAACGTGCGCATCACCTCTTCGACGCTGTCGAGTGGAACGCTGCCCACCAACAGGAGACTATTTGCCATTTTCTCCACCGGCTTTTTGAGAGACGACTTCCCGCATCATGCCTGACAACGCGAACGCTGCAAGCAAGCGGAAACAAGCCGGTGAACTGAGCACGTGCTCCTCCCCCACTTACGTGGGGGAGAAGGATTTCTTCACGCCGCCGAACGCTGAACCACTTCGGGAGCGTCGTACTCCGCGGTGACGTCCTTGCCGGCATATTCCTTCAGGAACGAGGTCGCGATGATCGAGATGATCGCCGTGATCAGAATGTAGATCGCGATCGGGGTGCCGGAGTGGTACCGCGCGAACAGCGCGGTCGCGATCAGGGGCGCCGGACCGCCGGCGGTGATCGAGGCGAGCTGATAGGAGATCGACGCGCCCGAGTAGCGCAGGCGCGGCGTGAAGCTTTCGGCGATCAGCGCGGCCTGCGGGCCGTACTGCATGTCATGCGGGATCAGTGACAGCACCATCGCGATGAAGATCAACACCGACGACCCGGTGTCGATCATGCCGAAATAGACAAAGCCGAAGATGCCCATCGTGGCGCAGCCGATGATGTACATCCGCTTGCGCCCGATCTGATCCGACAGCCAGCCGCAGAACGGGATGGTGAAGGCCGACACGCATACCGCCCCGAGCACCCCGGCCAGGAGCAGATCGCGTGACGCATGCAACGTCGTCGTGCCGTAGGCGAAGATGAATGCGGTGAAGATGTAGAACGGCCCCTGCTCGGAGGTGCGCGCAAACATGCCGGCGATGATCGCGCCCGGCGCCTTGCGGCAGACTTCGATGATCGGCGCCCGCTCGATCTTGCGCTCGGCCACGAGGTTGCGGAACACCGGCGTTTCCAGAATGCGCAGCCGTATCCACAAGCCGATCGCGACCAGCACGATGCTGAGCGCAAACGGAATGCGCCAGCCCCAGGCCAGAAAGGCGTCACCCGACATCCGGCTAAACACCAGCACCGCCAGATTGGCGAGGAATAGGCCTGCCGGTCCGCCGAATTGCGGCCATGAGGTGAGGAAGCCGCGCTCGCGGTTATGCCGCGCCCATTCCATCGACAGCAGCACCGAGCCGCCCCACTCGCCGCCGACGCCGATGCCCTGGATCAGGCGAAGCACGGTGAGAAGGACCGCACCCCAGATGCCGATCGACGCGTAACCAGGCAGAAACGCCACCAGGAAGGTCGACACGCCCATCAGGATCAGCGTGACGATCAGCGTCGATTTGCGGCCAACGCGGTCGCCGTAATGTCCGAAGATGAAAGCGCCGATCGGGCGCGCGACGAAGCCGACGAAATAAATGGCGAACGAGTTCAGCGTCGCCGCCAGCGGCGTTTCGTTTGGGAAGAACAGCTTGCCGAACACCAGTCCGGCCATCGTGCTGTAGAGGAGAAAGTCGTACCACTCGATTGTCGTGCCGACAGTTGCTGCGACGACAGCGCGGCGCAGTTCGCGGGCATGTTCGTCAGGCGCAAGTGCATGATTGACATCGGTAGCCGCCACCATGGGTGGGTCCTCCCTCGATGTATGCGTTAATTTTCGATGGCATTCCCCTTTTCACTTCGCCGCTTGCGGCGGCTTCATCCGCCGTTGATCCGGCGTGAGGGCGATCCTTCCACCTTTGCGAGCAATTGCCAAGCTTGCGATAATTTGGAACCGTGCGGGCGTGTTGTCGCAGACCATGAGGCGACCCGGCTCGCGGTGACCGGCCCAAGCGGCCAAGCGGTGTCCTGACCAGACAAACCTGCGCGAATTCGCATATGTGCGAGCACGAAAGCCGTCGTAAGGCTGTCACCAAAAGGGTTGCAAAATAAGCACACCGTAGCTCAATTCGCGAACAGAGACGGTAATCGCTTTAGACCAGGGTGCAGCCGGCTTAGTGTTCGAGCGTCGGACGTCACTTTGGATGATTAAAAGAAACTGCAAAGGCGTGTTGTGTGAGTACGGGACGCAATGACTCGACGAGGCAAGACTGTGACTCGCCGAGACAAAACAATCGGCAAGCAATCCCGGGCGTAGCTTCGATCGGCTCTGAGACCAGCCGAATTGTTCCCTGGTCGAGTGGTCCACAGCGGTCGCTGTCGCTGCTCCGGGAAATGATGCCTGGCGCCGGTGCGGAGATGGCATCGACCGCTCTGCTTGTGGTACCGGCCGCCTTCATCATCATGGTGAGTTCCGCGCCGGCGAGCGCGGCATGCGACGCTGCAAATTCAACGTGCAGCTGGAACACCCCCGGGACGGCCAGCTGGTTTGTCGGGACGAATTGGGCTCCTTCGCCGGGTCCACCGACTTCCAGCAGCACGGTCAACGTCAGTAACGGCGGCACTGCCACGATCGATGCTGCCGGTGCGGTGTCGTCGAACACCACGATCGACGCCAGCAGCACCATCCACGTCGAGTCGCTCGACACCTGGACGATTACAGCGGGCAGCGGGGCGGCCGCGCTCTTCGTCGGCAATACCGGCACCGGCACCTTGACCGTCGACAACGGCGGCACCGTCACCATGGCGGGAGGCACCCAGGGCAGCATCGAACTCGGCTACGAGGGCGGCAATGGAACCATCACGCTCGGCAACGGGGGAACCGGCACCGCGCTTCTGACAACCACGGCCAGCGGTCCCAATAATTTCGTTGTCGGCGAGTTTGGAACCGGCACGTTGAACGTCAATATTGGCGGTTCGATCACCGGCTTCATCGGGATGACGCTGGGCAATCAAAGCGGCAGCAGCGGGTCGGTCACCGTGAATGGCGGCTCGGTGGATGTAAGCACCGGCAATGGGTCGCTCTACGTCGGCGGTGTAGGGATTGGCAGCGGCGGTGGCAGCGGCACGCTGCTCATTGAGGGCGGCGGCACGGCCACGAGCTACGTGGGCATCATTGCAGCCACTGCCGGCGGTAACGGCAGCAGCGCAACCGTAACCGGAACGGGCTCGACCTGGAATCTCGGCAACGGCGGTTTGGAGATAGGGCTAAACGGCAACGGGTCGCTGACCATCCAGAATGGCGGTGCGGTCAACGTCGTTTCGACTCTTGGGGTCAGTGCGCAAATCTATGTGACAGATGGCTCCGGCAACGGGACGCTCACCGTCAACGGCGGCACGCTGAGCGCCACCGGCGGCGACATATACGTCGGAAGCATCGGCAGCGGGACCGCCACGATGACGATCGAGAACGGCGGCGTGGTCACCACGACGGCCTTGGGCGAGATCGGCCCTACCAGTTTTTTCGGCGAAACCTCAACCGGCTCTGTTTCGGTAACAGGCGCGGGCTCGACTTGGAATCTCGGCACCGGCTTCCTCGAAGTCGAGAATCTGGGCAATACGACCGGCCTGACAGTTTCTAACGACGCCAGCCTGGTAAGCGGTGAGAGCCTGATTGGCGGGGAGGTGTTGACCTCCGGCAATAACGCCGTCCTTATCACCGGCCCCGGGTCGTCCTGGCAATCGGGCGCCATCCTGCTCGGCGACTTCTACGATACCGGCCCCGGCGGCGGCACCGGCACGCTGTCGGTCGCGAGCGGCGCCCACGTCTCGGCAAGCGGCAACGTGGATATCGGCTACAGTCCCGACGGCGGCGGCGCCTTCACCGACACCGTCACCGTGAGCGGAAGCGGTTCGCAACTAACCACCACCGGTAATCTTCGCGTCGGCTTCTACGGCACCGGCGATCTCATCATCTCGAACGGCGCCACGGTCAGCGACGCCGAAGGCGATGTCGCCTATAGCTCCACCAACGCCACGGCTGCCAGCGTCCAATTCAGCGGCGCGACTACTCCGACAAATAGCGTCGGTTCCGTGATCGTGACCGGCACCGGATCGCTGTGGCAAAACACAACGCTGATTGTCGGCGACAACACGACTTCACCGGGCAACGGTTACGGCACTGGTACGTCGACCGGCACGCTGACGATCTCCGACGGCGGCGAGGTCACCAGCACCAACGCCATCATGGTCGCCGCCAATCACGGCGCGACCGGCATCATCAACATCGGCGCCGCGATTGGGCAGACGGCGGTCGCGCCGGGCTTCATCTCGGCTCCGGCAATCATCTTCGGCGCCGGCACCGGTGAACTGGTCTTCAATCACACCAGCACGGACTATGTCTTCGGCATTCCGATCGAGGGCGCCGGCTCGGTCGACGTCGAGGCCGGCACGACGGTGCTCACCGCGACCAACACCTACACCGGCACAACCACGATCAATGGCGGCACGCTTGACGTCGAGGGCTCGATCACAAGTTCGTCGGCCGTCGCGGTGAACTCAGGCAGCACCCTGACCGGCGGCGGCACCGTCGATCCGGCGACGGTCATGATCAATTCCGGCGCCACGTTTGCACCCGGAACGCCCGGCATGCCCGGCACGTCGATGACGATCGCCGGCAATCTCGCGTTCCAGTCCGGAGCGCTCTATTTGGTGCAGGTCAATGCGACGAGCACGACATTCGCCAACATCACCGGCACCGCTGCGCTTGCCGGCAATGTGTTGGCCGCGATCAGTTCGACCGGCGTGCTGCAACACCAATACACGATCTTGGAATTGGCCGGCCTCAACGGCACCACGTTTGCCGGCCTGACCACGACCGGTTTGCCGCCCGGCTTCACTGCGAGCCTGACCTACAGCGCGGACGACGTGTTTTTGGATTTCAACACCGGATTCGCCCAGCAACCGGGGCTTAACGTCAACGAGCGCAACGTCGCCAATGCGATCGAGAACTTCTTCAATACCGGAGGCAGCCTGCCGCCGGGTTTTGTGAGCATTCTCGGACTCTCCGGCGCCGGCCTGGCCAACACGCTAACACAATTGGATGGCGAGGCGGCGACCGACGCCGAGAAGGGCGCGTTCCAATTCATGAACGACTTCCTCAACCTCATGCTCGATCCGCTCGCGGATGGACACGGCGGTTTTGGCGGCGGCCCAGCGACCGGTTTCGCACCGGAACAGCAGTCGCATCTCCCGCCGGACATTGCGCTCGCCTATGCGGAAGCTCTCAAAGCGCCGGCGCCGTCGACGTTTGACCGGCGCTGGACGGCGTGGGGTTCAGCTTTCGGTGGCGCGTCGAGAACGGCCGGTGATCCAACTATCGGTTCCAACACCGTGACCGCGGGCGATTACGGCTTCGCCAGCGGGATGGATTATCACTTCTCGCCCGATACGCTCGCGGGCTTCGCGATTGCGGGCGGCGGCACCAATTGGGACCTGACGCAGGGTCTGGGCAGCGGCCGAAGCGACGCCGTTCAAGCCGGCCTTTATGCCAAGAGCTTTTACGGCCCGGCCTACGTCGCCGGCTCGCTTGCCTTCGCCAATCATTGGTTCATGACCGACCGTATCGCGCTGGGCGATCAACTCGCCGCCCAATTCACCGGGCAGAGCTACGGAGCACGCGCCGAGGCCGGCTACCGTTATGGAATGCCGGTGGACGGTTCGATTGTCGGAGTGACGCCTTACGCGGCGCTACAGACGCAGCTGTTGCACACGACGAGCTACAGCGAAACCGACCTGACCGCCGGTGGCTTCGGACTTCACCTACGGCGCTATGAATGCGACCGACACCCGCAGCGAGCTTGGCGCGCGATTCGACAGTCTCACGTTACTCGGCAACGCTCTGCCGCTGGTGCTGCGCGGCCGCCTTGCCTGGGCGCACGATTGGGTCAGCAATCCGTCGCTCGACGCCGCGTTCGAGTCGCTGCCGGGCGCGAGCTTCGTGGTCAACGGCGCAGCGCCTCCGAAGAATTCGGCGCTGACTTCCGCGGGGGCCGAGCTTCACGTCACGCCCGCATTATCGCTGCTCGGCAAATTCGACGGCGAATTCGGCGGTGGATCGCAGATTTACGGCGGCACCGGCGGCGTGCGCTACGTGTGGTAGATCGCGGAATGCGATCACAGGCGTGAGCGCATAGAGCCTCCCATGGCCCGAGGCCATCTGCTAGCGTCCCGCCATGGACGATACGCCCCACGTTTCGACTGTGGCATCGGGCCCAGAGCCCGGACGCATCACGCCCAAAGCGCCCGACGACGTCGGCCGCGTCACGCCGATGATGGAGCAGTACATCGAGATCAAGGCCGCCAATCCGGATTGCCTGCTGTTCTACCGGATGGGCGATTTCTACGAGCTGTTCTTCGACGACGCCGAAACCGCCTCGCGCGCGCTCGGCATCGTGCTGACCAAGCGCGGCAAGCATCTCGGCCGCGACATTCCGATGTGCGGCGTGCCGATCGAGCGCGCCGACGAATATCTGCACCGGCTGATCGCGCTCGGCCATCGCGTCGCGGTGTGCGAGCAGCTCGAGGACCCGGCCGAGGCGCGCAAGCGCGGCGGCAAGAGCGTGGTGCGCCGCGACGTGGTGCGGCTGGTCACGCCCGGCACGCTGACCGAGGATTCGCTGCTCGACGCGCGGCGCAACAATTATCTGCTCGCGCTGGCGCGCAGCCGCGCCTCGTCCGAGCGAGGACCGCTTCGCGCTGGCCTGGATCGACATTTCGACCGGCGAATTCCGCGTCGCCGAATGCGACCGCGCCGCGCTCGCCGCCGAGATCGCCCGCATCGAGCCCGGCGAGATCATCGTCTCCGATGCGCTTTATGCCGACGCCGAGCTCGCGCCCTATCTGCGCTCGCTGCCGGCGCTGACGCCGCTGACGCGCGACGTGTTCGACGGCGCCACCGCGGAGCGGCGGCTCGCCGTCGTTCTTCGCGCGTGGCGACGACGGAAGCGTTCGGCGCGTTCTCGCGCATCGAACTGACCGCGGCGGCGGCCGCCGTCACCTATGTCGAGCGCACGCAGATCGGCAAGCGCCCGCCGCTGTCGCCGCCGGTGCGCGAGGCGCGCCGGCGCGACGCTCGCGATCGACCAGGCGACGCGCGGCAATCTCGAACTGCATCCGCACGCTCGCCGGCGAGCGGCGCGGCTCGCTGCTCGCCGCCATCGACCGCACCGTGACCGCGGCCGGCTCGCGGCTGCTGGCGCAGCGGCTCGCCGCGCCGCTGACCGATCCGGCGGAGATCGCGCACCGGCTCGATGCGGTGGCGGCTTTCGTCGCCGACAGCGCCGCGCGCGGCGATCTGCGCAAGACGCTCAAAGCCGTGCCCGATCTGCAGCGCGCGCTGTCGCGCATCGTCGTCGGCCGCGGCGGACCGCGCGATCTCGCCGCGATCCGCGACGGCATTTTTGCCGCGGCGGAATTTGCCGCGCGATTTCCGCGCTCGCGCGAACGGCGCGAGCCTGCCGCGCGATCTGGCGCAAGCGGTCGCAGGCGTCTGCGCCGCCCCGATCCAGCGCTCGCCGCCGAACTGCAGCGCGCGCTCGCCGACGAACTGCCGGCCTATCGCCGCGACGGCGGCTTCGTGCGCGCGGGCTATGAGGCGGCGCTCGACGAGGCGCGCGCGCTGCGCGACGAATCGCGCCGCGTCATCGCCGCGCTTGCAGGTGCGCTACGCCGAGACCACCGGCATCCGCTCGCTGAAGATCCAGCACAACAACGTGCTCGGCTATTTCGTCGACGTCACCGCGCAGAACGGCGAGAAGCTGATGAGCGCGCCGCTCAACGCGACCTTCATCCACCGCCAGACCACCGCCGGGCAGGTGCGCTTCACCACCACCGAGCTCGGCGAACTGGAAGCCAAGATCGCCAACGCCGCCGAGCGCGCGCTGGCGCTGGAGCTGGAGATTTTCGATCGGCTCGCCGCCGCGTCACGGCGGCGAGCGCCGCGATCAAGGATGCGGCCGACGCGCTCGCCGCGATCGATGTCGCGACGGCGCTGGCCAATCTCGCGGTCGAGCGCGACTACGTGCGCCCGGAAGTCGACGGCAGCCTCGCCTTCGCCATCACCGGCGGCCGCCATCCGGTGGTCGAGCAGGCGCTCGGCGCGACGGCGCGCCCGTTCGTCGCCAACGACTGCGATCTGTCGCGCCGGCCGGCGACGCATCTGGCTGGTCACCGGCCCGAACATGGCGGGCAAATCGACCTTCCTGCGCCAGAACGCGCTGATCGCGGTGCTGGCGCAGATGGGCAGCTTCGTGCCGGCGCGCGCCGCGCATATCGGCGTGGTCGACCGGCTGTTCTCGCGCGTCGGCGCCGCCGACGATCTCGCCCGCGGCCGCTCGACCTTCATGGTCGAGATGGTCGAGACCGCCGCGATCCTCAATCAGGCCGGCGAGCGCGCGCTGGTCATCCTCGACGAGATCGGCCGCGGCACCGCGACCTTCGACGGCCTCTCCATCGCCTGGGCGGCGATCGAGCATCTGCACGAACAGCAACCGCTGCCGCGCGCTGTTCGCCACGCACTTTCACGAGATGACGGCGCTCGCCGCACAAACTGCCGCGGCTGCACAACGCCACCATGCGGGTCAAGGAATGGCAGGGCGAGGTCGTGTTCCTGCACGAAGTCGTGCCCGGCGCCGCCGACCGCTCCTACGGCATCCAGGTGGCGAAGCTCGCCGGCCTGCCGCCGGCCGTGATCGAGCGCGCCAAGCTGGTGCTGGCGCAGCTCGAGGCCGCAGGACCGCACCTCGCCGGCGCACAAGCTGATCGACGATCTGCCGCTGTTCGCCGCCGCGCGGCCCGCGACTCCGCCGCCGCAGCGCGACGCCGCGCTCGCCGCCGTGGTCGAGGCGCTCGCCGCGCTCCATCCCGACGAAATGACGCCGCGCGAGGCGCTCGAAGCGCTCTACGCGCTCAAGGCGCAAGCTCGCGAAGGCGAAACCGTGATTCTTCGTCTCCGCGCCACCCACAACAATCCGCTCCAGGCGATGCACACACACAGCCCGAGCGCCATAGGCCGGCCAGACGCCGAACGGCGCGACCAGATAGTGCATGGCCAGAAAGCCGAGCCACAGGCCGTTGAGCGCGATCTGCGCGTGCGCGAACATGCTGGCCGAGACGCGGCCGCCGACGCGCAGATGCAGAATGACCGCCGAGCACGCCATCACGATCGGAAACACCGCGAACATGCCGGACGCGAACGAGCCGATGCTGGTGCTGATCGAGGTGACGACGACGACGACGATTGCGGCCGACAGCGCGCGCACCGGAATGTCCCATGGCGAGCGCATGAATTTCGCCGGCGGTCCCGAGGTGCGGTAGCGCCAGCTCAGCGGCACGGTGATGCCGAACACCACGACGTTGAGCACGAAAGCGGTCAGCGGCGTCCACGCGACGGCGCGCAACGCGGCCGCGGCCGCGAAGAACGCCAGGATCGCAACGCTCGACGCTCAACACCACGCCACGGCGCTGCGCCAGCACGGCATAGATCAGCGCAAAGACCGACACCGCGGCGGTCGCCGCGGCGCTGCCGACGGCGCTGGCGGCGATGAAAGCCGGCGGATGCTCGAACGCGAGGATGATGTAGGCGGCGCCGGCGGCGGTCGGCAGCGCGGCGATCAGCGCGCCGATGAAGGGGCCGGTGCGTTCGACCGTGATCGAGATGACGACGACGATGAACGCCGTCAGCGCCATCTTGAGCGCGAGATCGACCAGAAACAGCATTTCAGGAGACATGACACTTTTTCGGCAGACAGAGGGATGAGAGATGGAGACGAAAAGAGTCCAGGTAACGCGTCACTTCGAATGCGTTACCTTCTTCTCCATCAGCTCAAGCCGATTGCCGAAAGGGTCGGCGACGTAGAAGCGGTGGTAGCCGGCGAGCGGCTCGTCCTCGTAGGGCGCAAAGCCCGCCTGCTCGAGGCGCGCGCGCAAACCGCCGAGATCGCGCACCAGAAATGCCGGATGCGCCTTCTTGGCCGGACGGAAATCGCTTTCGACGCCGAGATGCAATTGCTGGGTCCCCAGCGCGAACCATACGCCGCCGCGCACCGCCAGATTGGCGGGCTTTGTCAGCTCTGGCAAGCCGAGAATATCGCCGTAGAACGCGCGCGCCTCCGCCTCGCGGCCGGCCGGCATCGCGAGTTGCAGATGATCGAGCGCGACGACGCCGCTCATGCGGCCGGTCCGCTTCAAGCTCACGGCCACCGGCGGGCCGCTGCGGATCGTCTGATAGACGACGCAATAGCGCTCGGTGAGTTTGAGCAACTGATCGAGTTTTTCCTGCGGCGCGTCGGTGTCGACGTCGAACGTGAGCCTGATCTGCGCGAAGCCGACCGGCGCATCCTTGGCGACGCCGAGCGTGCCGCGAAAATCGAGATCGCCTTCGGCCGAGACGGTGCCCGAGCGCAGCGGAATATCGATCGCGGTCGCGACTGCCTTCAGCGTGACGCCGGCGCACGCCACCAATGCTTCGAGCAGCATGTCGCCGGAGCACAGTTCGAGACCGGAGCCGCCGGTGGCCGGATGCAGGCCGGCGACCGCGAGCGCGCGGCCGGTCTCGACCTTGCAGGCGATGTTGGCGTCGTCGAGCGTGCCCTTGGCCTTGAGCGTGATGAAAGCGGCGTTGCGGCTCGCTCTTGTAGCGATCCTTGATCGGCGCCTGCAGCGCGCGGAGGGCGGCGGCGTCCATGACTTTGCTCCTCTGTGCCGTCATGGCCGGGCTTGACCCGGCCATCCACGTCTTTGGCCCGTGTAAAGACGTGGATGCCCGGCACAAGCCGGGCATGACGGTTTTGGCAAGCCGCCACCACCACATCGCGGCGCCGGCTTCGGTCTTGGTCTCGCCCTCGGCAACTGTCGCCGCACGATTGAGCGAGCGGTCGAGCGCCGCCAGCACGCGGCGTTTGACGAAATCGAACGCGGCGGACTGGCGGTCGCGCGGCCGCGGCAGATCGACAGCGATCTCGTCGGCGATGCGGCCGGGCCGCGGGCGCATCACCATGACCCGGTCGGCCAGCACGATCGCCTCGTCGACGTCGTGGGTGACCAGGATCAAGGTCGGCTTAGCGTCGGCCCACAGATCGAGCAGATGATCCTGCAGGTCGGTGCGGGTGAAAGCGTCGAGCGCCGAGAACGGCTCGTCGAGCAGCAGCACTTCGGGCCGCGGCACCAGCGCGCGCGCGATGGCGACGCGCTGCGCCTGGCCGCCGGAGAGTTCGCGCGGCCACACCGCGGCCTTGTCGGCAAGCCCGACGCGCTTCAGCGCCGCGCCGACGCGTTCCATCCGTTCCGGCTTGGGACGATCGACGATGCCGAAGCCGACATTGTCGGCGACCTTGAGCCACGGCAGCAGCCGCGGCTCCTGAAAGATGATGCCGATCTTCTCGTGCGGCGAGGTGATGCGCTCGCCGTCGAGCATGACGGTGCCTTCGCTCGCCGGATCGAGGCCGCCGATCGCGCGCAGCAATGTCGACTTGCCGCAGCCCGAGCCGCCGATCACCGCGACGATCTCGCCGAGCTCGATCTCGGTCGAGACGCCGCCGAGCGCGTGCACGCCGTTCGGATAAGTTTTGCTGATGCGGTCGAGGACGAGCATTGTGCTAATCCGCCCGCGCCACGTCTTCCCAGCGCAGGAACGGCGCCGCGATCAGCACGATCAGCCAGTCGGTCGCCTTGCCGAGAACCGCGAACGCAACGATCGCCGCAACGATCTCGGCCGGCTTGCCGAGCTGCTGGCCATCCAGCAACAAATAACCGAGCCCCTGGGACGCGCCCAGAAGTTCGGCGGCCGCCACGAACATCCAGCCGAGACCGAGGCCGGAGCGCAGCGAAATCACGTAAGCCGGCAGCACGGCCGGCAACAGAATCCGCCGCACCATCGCCAAGATCGGACAGGCGGAACGCGCGGCCCACTTCCACGAGCTTGCGGTCGACCGACTGGATTGCGCCCATCACGCCGAGATAAACCGGGAAGAACACGCCGACCGCGATCAACGTGATCTTCGAGGCTTCGAAAATGCCGAGCCAGAGCACGAACAGCGGCACCCAGGCGATCGACGGAATGGCGCGCAAGGCCTGCAGGCTGGGATCGAGAAGCCGCCGCACCACGGGCGAATAGCCGGCGGCCGCGCCCAGGATGGTGGCGACGGTCACGCCGCAGCCGAAGCCGGCCGCCACGCGCCCGAGCGTCACCAGGGCATTGCTTTGCAGATCGCCGCTCTTCGCCAGTTCGACAAACTCGTCAAAGATCACCGACGGCGGCGGCGCCAGCCGGCCGGTCGCCCAGCCCATCCGCACGATGAATTCCCAGGCCGCGCCGAGCGCGACCGGCAACACGAGCCCAAGGAACGGGCGCATGAGCCGCGTCCATTTTTTGGATGCGGCCCGCTGCGGCTGCGCGGAAGCGCCTTCGGCGGCGATCGTCATGCTCACAAGAGACATTTTGTCTGCCGCAAATGCAATTGCCCTGCGCTGCGCGCTCCCTCTCCCCGCGTGCGGGGAGAGGGTGGGGGTGAGGGGGCGTCGCCGACGCGCTCAGAATTGCGGATAGGCCCCCTCATCCTAACCTTCTCCCCGCGTGCGGGGAGAAGGGAGAGCGAGCGATGCAACCGATAATCACGCCGCGACGTACTGATCGTCGATCAGATCGTCGAGCGTCTTTTTCACGTCGACTGTCTTCGGAATAAGGCCGGCCTGCTGCAGCGCCAGGCCGCCCTGCAGGATAGTGTCGCGCTGCGCCGGACCGATGCGGTTGAAGTGCAGATTGGTGCGCTCCTTGAGCTGAATGTCGACGACGCTGGCGGGCAGCTTCGTCACCGCCATGAACACGCGCTTCTCGTCGTCGTAATGATCGAGGCAGTATTTGCGCGCCTGGTCGTAGACCGCGAGCACGCGCCGCGTCAGATCGGGATAGGCCTTGAGGAATTCCTCGCGCGAATTGAGGATGCCGTAGGTGTTGGCGTCGGCGTTGCGATAGAACAGCCGCGCACCGTCCTCGACCTGCGCCTGCGCCATCATCGGATCGAGGCCGGCCCAGGCATCGACGTCGCCGCGGATCAGCGCGGTCTTGCCGTCCGGATGCTGCAGCAGCACTTCGTTGATGTCGTGCTCGGTCATGCCGGCCGAGAGCAGCGCGCGCACCAGAAAGATGTGCGGATCGGTGCCGCGCGTCACCGCGACGCGCTTGCCTTTCAGATCGGTGACTTTCTGGATCGGCGTATCCTTGCGCGTCACCAGCGCGGTCCACTCCGGCTTGGAATACACGTAGATCGATTTGATCGGGTTGCCGTTGATCTTGGCGAGCAGTGCGGCGGAGCCGCGGTCGAGCCGAAATCGATCGAGCCGGCGTTGAGGAATTCGAGCGCCTTGTTGGAGCCGAGCGTCTGCACCCAGCGGATGCCGATGCCGTCCTTGGCGAATTCCTTTTCCAGAAGCCCCTGCTGCTTCAGCACCATGGAGACCGGATTGTAGGTCGCCCAATCGATGGTGATGGCGGCGGGCTTTGGGGCGGCGCGCGCATGGCGCAGCGGCAACAACCCGGCGCCGGCCCCAACGGCTCCGGCTCCGGCGAGCAGGCTACGGCGTGAAAGCATGATGTCCTCCCAGCGTTGAGGATCGCATCGACGCTCTGACGCTCAACACGATCACGGATAGGGCGGGATTTTGGCGGCCCGCCGGCGGCGCGGCACTGAGCGAGGCCCCAAAGGGGCGCCGCCGAATTGCGCTAAAATATTCTTTAGAGAGGCCAATTTCCTCCGTCAATTGAAAATAACTACTGCAATATCTGCTATATTGGATTATTATTCCTCATACGAAGCTTTGCGCGAGAACCGTTTCCTGCGCAGGCCGCGCCGCGCACGATGACACGAGGCGGCCACTCCGCTAGCGTTGCAATCATGCTGGATGTTGACCGTTCCGACCGGGCCGGCGCCGGGCTGATCGACAGCGCGGCGATCGCCGCCGAACTCGACACGCTCGCCGAGACCTATGCGGGACGCGAGCGCGAACTGCGCACCGCGGTGGCGCAGCGTCTCAAGACGGCGCTCACGGCCGCGCGCGCGCATGCCGAACAGCTCCTGCTCAAGGACCGCCACGGCCGGCGCTGCGCCGAACGGCTGTGCGAGATGCACGACACCATCATCCGCATCCTGTTCGAGTTCGTCTCCGGCAAGCTCTATCCGACGCAGGTGCCGTCCGAGGCCGAGCAGATGACGGTGGTGGCGACCGGCGGCTACGGCCGCGGCCTGATGGCGCCGGGCTCCGACATCGATCTCTTGTTCCTGTTGCCCTACAAACAAACCGCCTGGGGCGAGTTGGTCGCCGAGGCCCTGCTCTACTGCCTGTGGGACATGGGCCTCAAAGTCGGCCACGCCACGCGTTCGGTCGCCGAATGCATCCGCCAGGCCAAGGCCGACATGACGATCCGCACCGCGCTGCTCGAGGCGCGCTATCTGTTCGGCGAACAAAAGCTGTTCGACGAGCTGACGACGCGCTTCGACAAGGAAGTGGTGCAGGGCACGGCGCCCGAATTCGTCGCCGCCAAGCTTGCCGAACGCGAGGAGCGCCACCGCCGCGCCGGCCAGTCGCGCTATCTGGTCGAGCCCAACGTCAAGGACAGCAAGGGCGGCCTGCGCGACCTGCACACGCTGTTCTGGATCGCCAAATACGTCTACCGGGTGCGCGATCCCGACGAATTCGTCGATCGCGGCGTGTTCACGTCCGAGGAATTCAAGCTGTTCCGCCGCTGCGAAGATTTCCTGTGGTCGGTCCGCTGCAACATGCATTTCGTCGCCGGCCGCGCCGAGGAGCGGCTGTCGTTCGACTTCCAGCGCGAGATCGCGGTCCGGCTCGGCTACACCGAGCATCCCGGCCTGCAGGACGTCGAGCGCTTCATGAAGCACTATTTCCTCACCGCCAAGAACGTCGGCGATCTGACCGCGATCCTGTGCGCCGGCCTCGAAGAGCGGCAGGCCAAGCCCGCGCCGGTGCTCAGCCGCGTCATCGCCCGGCTGCGCCCGGCCAAGAGCCGGCGCAAGCTGTCGGAGTCCGACGATTTCGTCGTCGACATCAACCGCATCAACATCGCGCGGCCGGACGTGTTCGCGCGCGACCCGGTGAACCTGATCCGGCTGTTTCACCTCGCGCAGAAGCACAATCTCGCGCTGCATCCCGAGGCGATGCGGGTCGCCACCCGGTCGCTCAAGCTGATCAACAAAGACGTGCGTCACGATCCCGAGGCCAACCGGCTGTTTCTGGAAATCCTGACCTCGAAGAACGACGCCGAGACCGTGCTGCGGCGCATGAACGAGGCCGGCGTGCTGGGCGAGTTCGTGCATGCGTTCGGCCGCATCGTCGCGATGATGCAGTTCAACATGTACCACCACTATACGGTGGACGAGCATCTGATCCGCTGCATCGGCGAACTCGCCGCCATCGAGCGCGGCGAGAATCCGGCGCTGGCGTTCGCCAGCGAGCTGATGCGCACGATCCAGCCGCAGCACCGCGCGGTCATCTACGTCACGATGTTTCTCCACGACATCGCCAAGGGCCGGATCGAGGACCATTCGATCGCCGGCGCGCGCATCGCGCGGCGCATCTGCCCGCGGCTCGGTTTTTCGGCGGCCGACACCGATCTGGTGGCGTGGCTGATCGAAGTGCACCTCGTCATGTCGACGGTGGCGCAGTCGCGCGACCTGTCCGACCGCAAGACCATCGAGAATTTCGCCGCCGTGGTGCAGTCGCTGGAGCGGATGAAGCTTCTCACCATCCTCACCACCGCCGACATTCGCGCGGTCGGCCCCGGCGTGTGGAACGGCTGGAAGGCGCAGCTCCTGCGCACACTTTATTATGAGACCGAGCCGGCGCTGACCGGCGGCTTCTCCGAGGTCAATCGCGCGCAGCGCGTCGGTGTCGCCCAGGCCGAACTGCGCCGCGAGCTTGCCGACTGGCCGGAAGCGATGCGCGAGGCCTATATCGCGCGCCACTATCCGGCCTACTGGCTCAAGGTCGATCTGGCGCATCAGGGCGCGCATGCGCGCTTCGTGCGCGGCGCCGAGGCGGCCGGCCAGCGGCTGGCCACCAGCGTCGGTTTCGACGCCGCGCGCGGCGTCACCGAGCTGACGATCTTCACGCCCGACCATCCGTGGCTGCTGTCGGTCATCGCCGGCGCCTGCGCGCTGACCGGCGCCAACATCGTCGACGCGCAGATCTACACCACGACCGACGGGCTCGCGCTCGACACCATCTCGATCACCCGCGAATTCGACCGCGACGAAGACGAGGCGCGCCGCGCCGCGCGCATCGGCGAACTGATCGAGAAAGCGCTGCGCGGCGAGATCAAGCTGCCGGACGCGGTGCCCAAGCGCGCGCCGCCCAAGGGCCGGCTCAAGGCGTTCGCGGTCGAGCCGGAAATCTCCATCAACAATCAGTGGTCGGCGCGCTACACGGTGGTCGAAGTCACCGGCCTCGACCGCCCCGGCCTGCTCTACGAACTGACCTCGGCGCTCTCCAAGCTCAACCTCAACATCGCCTCCGCGCACGTGGCGACATTCGGCGAACGCGTCGTCGACGTGTTCTACGTCACCGACCTGACCGGCGCCCAGATCGTGGCGCCAACCCGCCAGGCCGCGATCAAGCGGCCGCTCTTGGCGCTGTTCGCGCCGCCGTCCGGCGAGGCGAAGGCCGCGGCGGGGTGAGTGCACTCCTCCTTCTCCCCGCGCGCGGGGAGAAGGTCGGGATGAGGGGGCCTGGCCGCGGGGCTCAGAATTGCGGAAAGCCACACTGCGTAGGGCGGATTAGCCGAAGGCGTAATCCGCCGTCCGACTCGCAATGACTTCGGAATCAGCGTTGAACAACAAACGTCGAAGGGAAATGGCGGATTAAGCCGCGCCTATCCGCCCTACGTGCTTCGCTCAATCCAGGTCATTTCCATTTTTGTCGCCAGCGTCTAATGGCAATTCTGGATGACTGAGCAACGGCAGTTTTTTGATCTGTTCCGTTATTTCACCGCCGATTATGGTTTCGATTTTTGTGTATATGGGATTATAGATTTCGACAATCGGAAGGGGTTCATCAGCGTTCCAACGCTTGACTTGACCTGCATCATCCTTTCTGCGGCCTTTTTCGAAGCAGTCCCTGTAACGATAAGGTGAGATGCCCAAAAATGGCTCAAACTGGACCTTCCCAGAAGTTCTTTCGCCGTCTGTTTCTATCGAGTCCGAATGCAATTCCTTAGCATAACTTTTTGGATAAGGCTCTAAGAAGACCACACGAATTATTCCGGAAGCCACAATATGCTTTGCGCAAAGATGGCATGGGAATGCCGTGGTATAGAGGGTCGCTCCGAAGGTTGGCACTCCTAGTCTTGCGGCATCGGTAATGGCTGACATTTCGGCATGAATAATGCGACCAAATTCCAACAGATCCATTACTTTCGAATCTCTAACGGCGGAGCTCTGATCCATCAGCTTATTCATAATCTCCGTGGTATTACCGATTTTGGTTAGATCACTGGAAAGCTTGCCAGCGCGGAGCAAGACATCCAACATATTATAGAGTATCTCTCGCTTTATTCGCTCGTTTGGATCCTCACCGATGGCCATGTCGCGAGCATCATTTTGCGCGTCGCACCAGTATGTCCCGCCGCCATACTTGGGAACCTCATTGCAACCCATCGAAATTATTTCGCCGCTTGGCCTGAAGATCGCAGCACCAACTTGCCGCGATAGATCGCTTGATCTCAATGATGCTGATTTTGCCAGGTACATTCCATATTCGTCATGCTCTGGAGTGACGGCATTGTCGCCAAAAAGAACATCTACAAATCTTTGGATCATGCGCTCGCAATTCTTCCTATTTATGCCATCCACAAAAACGTCTGCGAGCGGGAATGTCTCACGGATGCGCTGACCAAAATCATTTGTATCTTCAGCGTAGTCCAAACTCATCAATTTTATCGCTTCGCTTTTTGCATCATCGTCTCGTATTGCTCCGTACCGGAAATCCTTAATTTTTTTTGCGAGAAATTCTCTCTGTCGTGAGGTGATCCGTAGGCAGATATTTGGAAGAAAAGCTTTTGATAGATTTGCCGCATGAGTTTGATCTCATCCGGCCTTTTAAATTGACGTATTATATAGGCGGTGCTCTCGAGCGGCTCTTCTCCCAACTCTTCTGCCGGCCCTTCTCTGTCGGTCCTTGTACGAGCTCTCAGGGCCTGCACTCCATTAGGAATGATGGCAGCGAGCGCGTCGCGCCGATTAGAGTCGCCTGCAAACGTCATCGGCGTAACCAATTCTAGTTTTAATCCTATCTAGGTAATCGTCATCTTTTATCTGCACGTTAGATGGTATAATTCGCATCAATTGAGTGACGCGCAAGACCATGGTTGTGTAATTATATAGCTTTAATGTAGTAGTCAGGACCTCAGTAATCATGTCAAGGTCGACGCCAACCGGGCCAACAAGGCCGAATACTAATTCTGGTTGGGGGATACGTACGATATTCACAGAAGTTCCTTACCTTAATTAATTCTTTATTTTTAGGCTTTAAATTCCGCTTGAATTGGCGTTTTATAGGTTACCCCCCTCGAATCACCACCTCCGATTGATCCAATAAAAATGTAGGAGGTTGTGATGCCGTTGACTCTCAATCTAGAGGCTGAAGCGCTTCAACGTCAAATGGAGTGCAACGTTGGAGCGGGCTAAGAGATTGCCGATCTGGTTAACACGCAGCAGTTCGTTGGCGGCTTCAAATTCCGAAAACAGCAATAATGAGCGTCCCGAAAATGGTGCGCCTGCGATCAAAGAACCCGATTGATTGACACGCTATCTGGCACGCTACTGATATTCCCCCACACTATTCGTGTTGGCACCTACAACGAAGGCGGCGCTTAGCATTTGTCGCAGCGCCCTTCCGATCCGGCGCACCACGTCGCCGGCAATCATGCGTCGATCCCGCATATTCTTCCTTTGGGTTGAATGACAGAAATTCGGCCAATTGTCGGAACTGCAGCATCTTTCGGACTTGGCGAGAAACGCCGACGTCTTCCCGTCGCGCTCGCGTGGGACGATGACCCCTCAGGGCTTGACGGTTTGGATTTGAGCCAAGCGACGGTCAACGCCGGCCTTTTTCAGATTACCGGGTGTAGAGCGTAGTAGAGTGTAGCCCCGGTAAGCGAAGCGAAAGCCGGGACAGGCCCTGTCGATAAAACTCGGATTTCGCAACGCTCAATCCGGGCTACTTGCTCACTGGGCAGGAACGCCCCGCCCTGACGGTTTTCCCCATAATTCCTGTCAGGACCGGGAATCTTGTCATCCGGCACTAGGCGCCAAACACACCTATGCCGAGCATGATAGGATAGGCGGTAATGAACCTTGGTATTTCGGATATTACATCGATAATCCAAGCGGTCGCGATGGTCATAGGGACCATCTATGCCGCGCTTACTTTTCATCGCCTACTTGCCGGCGCCAAAAGTACTCCGATTTCCTCTGCTGATCCCAGAGCAACAGTTATCGGTAAATCGGTCAATATTCGTCGGGTGGTGGTCATTATTAGCACCCTAGTCGTCCTTGGATGGGTTGCTGCTGCTTTTACATATTTAACGCGGCCAATGACACAAACGGTCCAAGGCTACACTAAAACTGAATTGGATGATTACGCTGCAAAGAAAGTCGATGCAGCGACAAAGCCACTAAAGCAGCAACTAGACCAGGCCAACAATGAGCTTGAAACGCTTCGCCGTAGCGGAGTCGACATGACAAAGGTCGTCGCAGGATTGCGAGCACAAATCGCGCAGCTTCAATCCGACACGCCAATAAGCGTTGATAAACTACCTACATCAATGCGCGTATCGTTCAACGGGACTGATACGGTCATACGGACCGACGATAAAAATATCGCGGCCTGGACACCGATCCTCGAATGGCACGATCAACCATTTTTACTGCGACAAACTCCAGTCTTGGCTCTAATACTCGTTTTTAAAAAACCTGTGACTTTTGATGAAATTTATGTCGAGGACGTCGGAACAGGCACGAGCATTACGGTTGACACCGTCATGGATTCGCATTTTGCAGTAGTTCAATTTAGCACTCGTTACATGAACGGACTTGTTGATATTATTGCGCGCAAGAAACGCGCTAAGTGATTCAGACTTCCTTTAGCGCATCCCATTCCAGCAAGCGTGGCCAGAATGAGCGAAGCGACATCCGGGACTTCAATTCCACCGGGACACGCTTCCCCGCATGTCGCTTTGCTCGTGCGGGCCACATTCACTTTTGATTCGCTGCGACAATTCAAAAATCTAACTCGCTGCGACAATTCAAAAATCTTCGTACTCTCTGTGCCTTAGCGGAAGGCACGAATCATGGCGGCAATGCCACAATTCTCTGGTCTGCGAATCAAACAAACAGAAAAATAAAAATCACGTCGCATCAGAGAGATAACGCGCGCCTGCAGATTTTGTTGGTGCTGAGCGATCCGACGAACTAAAAAGACCTCATCCTGCTCGTCTTAAGGGACGTCAACCGGTGACGGCCGATTGATGCGAGCGGGAGCGGTGCCCGGGATGGGGCTCGTAACCTCGTCCGCGGGCGGTTCGGAAACTCGCCCGGCCTGCCACGACGCAGGTCTGCCAGGAGCTGGCTGCCCGGGTAGCGCATGTCGTCGCTACCATGAAGCGCGGGACCGGACTGAGCCAGGCCTAAGAACTTGGCGAGAACCGCGGTAGAGCGCCGGAAGGCGAGCGCGCTTCCCAAAAGGGGCGCGCGCCGCGATGCGCAACACAGGCGGCGCTCCGCCTGCGCGCAACGCGGCCTCGACTCGCGCCTTTCGGCGCTCCGCCTCCCCTTTCGGGAGGCCCGTTCGTGAAAAACTTGGGCAAAGCTCGGGGCGCGAACAAAAAGCGCAGCGCGAGAACGATGAAATTTGCTTCCGCCCCCGCGAAAGCGGGGGAGGGGGACCACGCGAAGCGTGGTGGAGGGGGCTTCTCACTCGACGCTCCACTTTCGACGAAGGAAATTCGTCGCGGCCCGTGCCCCCTCCACCGCGCTGCTGCGCAGCGCAGTCCCCCTCCCCCACGCAAGAGCGTGGGGGCGGAAAGCAAGAGGCGCCGCGAGAATGGGAGAGTTCGTCATTGCGAGCGTAGCGAAGCAATCCAGGCGGCTTGCGGTGGCGGAGAAGCCCGGCTGGATTGCTTCGTCGCTTCGCTCCTCGCAATGACGAAGCCCCGCGCGCGGGGAAAAGGAGCAGCGAACGAACCGCAGGGAGGACGTGGCCACGACCAGTAACCGCCCCTTAAACCGCCCCCTCTACCGTAACTCTGGCGCGGGGGAGCGCGCCGGGGGACGCCGCATGGCTTGGCGACAGGGCAGCCGCAAGCGCGCCAGCGACGCTGGCAGCTTCGATTTGCGCTTGCGCCCGCAGGACCGGGTCGGCGGGCCCCCCAAGGGCGCCCCGAAGGCTGCCCCCAAAGCCCGTGGCGGCGGACGGCAGCGCAGCGGCAGCTTCAGGATCTTTCCGCAGCGCAAGCGCGGCGGCGGGGCCAGCCGCACCCGCATCGGCCGGCTGATCTACTGGGCCGCCGTGCTGGCGCTGTGGGGCGTGATCGCGGTCGCGGTCGTCATCGTCTGGGTCGGCATCCACCTGCCGCCGATCCAGTCGCTGGAAATTCCGAAGCGCCCTCCGTCGGTGCTGATTCTCGGCGACAACGGCGCGACCTTGGCGACGCGCGGCGACATGGGCGGCGCCGCGGTGCCGCTGCGCGAACTGCCCGCCTACGTGCCGAACGCCTTCATCGCCATCGAGGATCGCCGCTTCTACTCGCACTACGCGGTCGATCCGCTCGGCATCGCGCGCGCCGCGTTTGCGGACGTCCTGCATCGCGGCACCGCGCAGGGCGGCTCGACCCTGACGCAGCAGCTCGCCAAGAATCTGTTCCTGACGCAGGAGCGCACCGTCTCGCGCAAACTCCAGGAAGTGCTGCTGGCGTTCTGGCTGGAGCACAAGTTCTCGAAACACCAGATCCTCGAGCTCTATCTCAATCGCGTCTATTTCGGCGCCGGCGCCTACGGGGTGGAAGCCGCGGCGCAGCGCTATTTCGGCAAATCGGCGCGGCAATTGACGCTGGCCGAAGCCGCCATGCTGGCGGGGCTGGTGAAGTCGCCGTCGCGGCTCGCGCCGACGCGCAATCCGGACGGCGCGCAACGCCGCGCCAGGCTCGTCGATCGCCGACATGCGCGACCAGGACATGATCAGCGCCGACGCGGCGCGGCAGGCGATCGCCCATCCGGCGCAGGCGAAACCGCCGATCGCCGCCGGCTCCGCCAACTACGTCGCCGACTGGGTGATGGACGCGGTCAACGATCTGGTCGGCCATGTCGGCACCGACATCGTCATCGACACCACGATCGATCCCAACCTGCAGAACGCCGCCGAGCAGGCGCTGGTCGAGACGCTGGCGCAGCGCGGCGCGAAATTCGGCGTCGGCCAGGGCGCGCTGGTGGCGATGACGCCGGACGGCACCGTGCGCGCGCTGGTCGGCGGCACCAACTACGCCGAGAGCCAGTTCGATCGCGCCATCGCGGCGAAGCGCCAGCCCGGCTCGGCGTTCAAGCCGTTCGTCTATCTGACCGCGCTCGAACACGGCATGACGCCCGACACGGTGCGCGACGACGCGCCGATCTCGGTGCATGGCTGGAAGCCGGGCGATTTCGAGCACCATTATCTCGGCCCGGTGACGCTGACGCAGGCGCTGGCCGAATTCGATCAACACCGTCGCGGTGCGGCTGGTGCTGGAATTGACGCCGGCCGCGGTCATTCGCACCGCCTACCGGATGGGTATCGTCTCGCCGCTGCAGCCGAATGCCTCGATCGCGCTCGGCACGTCCGAAGTGTCGCTCTACGAACTCACGTCCGCCTACACGCCGTTCGCCAACGGCGGCTACGCCGATTCACCGCACGTGATCGCGCGCATCCGCACCGCCGACGGCAAGCTGCTCTACGCGCGCGCGCCGCAGGCGCTCGGCCGCATCGTCGACGAGCACTACGTGGCGATGATGAACCAGATGATGCGCCAGACGCTCGCCGCCGGCACCGCGCGCGCCGCGAGCCTGCCCGGCTGGCAGGCGGCCGGCAAGACCGGCACCAGCCAGGATTTCCGCGACGCCTGGTTCATCGGCTACACGTCGCGCATGGTCACCGGCATCTGGCTCGGCAACGACGACTCGTCGCCGACCCACAAGGCCACCGGCGGCAGCCTGCCGGTCGAGATCTGGAGCCGGTTCATGAAGACGGCGCTGCATGGCGTGGCGCCGGCGCCGCTGCCGGGCCTCAGCGGCGGCTTCGGCGATTGGTCGGATCAGCCGCAGCCGATGCAGGCGCCGCCCGCTCCCGTGGCCTCCTCCACGCGCGGCCGGCAGTCGGGCAGCGGCGGCGGTCTGGATTTCTGGATTCTCGACAAGCTGTTCGGGTCGCGATGATGCGCCGCGTTTCCCGGATGCGGCGCAGCGTGAAACGGTGCGCCGCTGTTCCGGGATCGTACCAAGCAAGGAGCTTGTGATGGTCCCGGTTCTGCAGTGCATCACTCCGTTACACTACGTGCTGCACTGCGCCCGGGAAACGGCGTTCACAATTCCGCAGGTCTCGTTACTTGACCGACAGCCCGAGCGCCTTGACCATCTGGCCCCACTTGTCGATTTCGGAATTGAACAGGGCTTGGGCTTCCGGCTGCGATGCGATGATCGGATCGAAGCCGAGATCGACCAGCTTCTTCTGCACCTCCGGCGTCTTGATGATGTCGTTGATCGCCGCATTCAACGTGGCGAGAATTTTTGGATCGGTCTTGGCGGGCGCGAAGAAGCCCGACCACGACGCGGCGGTGAATTTCGGGAAGCCCTGCTCGGCGTAGGTCGGCACGTTGGGGATCGCGCTCAGTCGCTTGTCGGCGGCGAGGCCCAAACCCTTGAGCCTGCCGCTCGCCATCTGCGCGGCCGCAGGGCCGCCGACTGTTGCGGCCAGAAGGTCGATCTGGTCGCCGAGCACGGCGCTCATCGCCGGCGCACCGCCCTGGAACGGAATGTGCTGCGCCGGAACCTTGGCGATGAACTTGAAGAAATACGCCGCCTCGATGTGCGAGCCGGTGCCGACGCCGGCGGAACCGAAATTGATGGTGCGGCCGTGCATCGCCTTGATGAAGTCGACCAGATTGTTGGCCGGATTGCTCGGGCTCGTCGCCAACGCCTCGGGGCTGGTGGCGGGGATCGCGATGGCCGCCAGATCGGTGCGCGAAAACGGATTGTCCTCGTGCAGCGTTTCGTTGATGGCGAGCGCCGTGGTGGTGGCGAGCAGCGTGTAGCCATCCGGCGCCGCGCGCGCGACCAGACCGGCCGCGATATTGCCGCCGGCGCCGCCGCGGTTCTCGACCACCACGGTCTGATGCAGGCGTTCGGTCAGGCCCTGCCCGATCAGCCGGGCCAGCGTGTCGGCGAGGCCGCCCGGCGCGAAACCGACGATCAGTGTAATCTTGTTGGCCGGGTAGGTCTGGGCCTCCGCCAGGGGTGCAAAGCAGAGCAGCGCCGTCGCGGTGGCGGCAAAAAGCCGGGCAGCGGTTCGCATTGGCAGCATTGTTTGTTCCTCGACAGCGCCGAATGTTCACGCCGGAGGCGGCGCGCGCGGACTATTTCAGCATGTCCGTACGGTGACAAGGTTGGGGGCCGCGGCCGCAATGCCGCAGGTGCGGTTAGTCAATCAGGCCTTGCGCAAATCGTGATTTTGCAGCGGCAGCGAGCGGATGCGTTTGCCGGTAGCGGCGAAGATCGCGTTGCATACGGCCGGCGCCACCGGCGGAACCGACGGCTCGCCGACGCCGCCCCAGAAGTCGCCGCTCGGCACCATCACGGTTTCCACTTGCGGCACGGCGCCGATGCGCAGCATCGGATAGTTGTTGAAATTCGATTGCGCGGCGGCGCCGTTCTTCACCGTGATCTCGTTGTACAGCGTCGCCGTCAGCGCGTAGACGATCGCGCCCTCGGTCTGCATCTCGATCGAGAGCGGGTTGACCACGTGGCCGCAGTCGATCGCCGCAACGACGCGATGGACCCGCACATGGCCGTCATCGACGGAGACTTCGGCGACCTGGGCGCAATAACTGCCGCAGGCTTCGTTCAGCGCGATGCCGCGGAATATGCCGGGCGGCGGCGGCGTCTGCCATCCGGCGCGTTTCGCCGCGGCGTCGAGCACCGCGAGATTCTTTGGATTGCCGCGCACCAGACGCCGCCGGAATTGGTACGGGTCGATGCCCGCGGCGTGCGCCATCTCATCGACGAAGCATTCCTTGTAGAAGGCGTTCTGCGTGTAGTTGATCGCGCGCCAGACGCCGAGCGGCACCGGCGTCGGGCGGATGACGTAATCGATCAAATAATTCGGAACCGCATAGGGCATCTCCTCGGTAAGGCCGCTGACATAGCTGCGATCGAGGAATTCGCCGGTGAGGTTGGGCACGATCGAAGCGACGAATGACGGTCCGGCTAGCCTGACCGACCAGGCAATCGGCATCCCGGCCGCATCGAGACCGGCGACCAGGCGCGCCATGCCGAACGGCCGATAGAGATCGTGCTGGATGTCCTCTTCCCGCGACCACACCAGCTTGACCGGCTGCTCGACCTCCTTGGCGATCAGCACCGCCTGACGGACGAATTCCTGGATTGTGCCGCGGCGGCCGAATCCGCCGCCGAGCAGCATGCCGTGGATCACGACCTTGCTGTCGGGCACGCCGGCCGCTTGTGCCGCCGTCGCCATCGCGGTTGCGACGTCCTGGCTCGGCGCCCAAACCTCAACCCGATCCGGCCGTACATGCGCGGTGCAGGTCTGCGGCTCCATGGTGGCGTGGGCGAGGAACGGCACCTCATAATCCGCCTCGACACGGCGCACCGCGCGAGCGAAGCCGGCGGCCACATCGCCGTCCGAGCGGCCGATCTGAGCTTCCTTGGCGTCGAGCCCGACTCGGACGTGATCGCGAATGGCCGCACTCGACAATTCTGCATGACCGCGATCGTCCCAGGTCACGCCCAGCGCCTTGACGGCCTGGTTGGCGCGCCACCACGAGTCCGCGATCACGGCGACAGCGTCCGGCAGGCGCACGACACGACGCACGCCTTTCATTGATTTGAGTGGGCTCTCGTCGACCGATTTCAGCGCGCCGCCGAATACCGGGCAGTGCCGAATGGCGGCGTAGAGCATGTCCGGCAGGCGCACGTCGATGGCGTAGATCGGGTGTCCGGTGACCTTGTCGTAGACGTCAAGGCGGCGGCGCGGTTTGCCTGCGAGCGTCCATTCGGCCGGATCTTTCAGCTTCACGGCTGGCGGTTTGAGCTTGGCGGCATCATCGGCGACCTGGCCGTAACTCAGCGTCCGCCCGCTCGCCGTGTGGCTAATGATCGAGTTCTGCGCGGTGCATTCCGAGGCCGGCACATTCCAGCGCGCCGCAGCCGCGGCGATCAGCATTTCCCGCGCCGTAGCGCCCGCGCGGCGCAGATAGTCCTGCGAGGCGGCAATCGACCGGCTAGCGCCTGTCGACTGGTCGCCCCAAACGCGGCCGTTGCGCAGATTTTCCTGCGGCGCGACGAATTCGGTCTGCACCCTGGACCAGTCGCACTGCAGTTCCTCCGCCACCAGCATGGCGAGACCGGTCATGGCGCCCTGGCCCATCTCGGCGCGAGCCACCCGAATGGTCACCGCATCGTCCGGCGCGATCACGACCCAGCAGTCGACCGCTGCACCACCTCCCGTCACGGCGGGCGCGGATTTCGAAACCGCCGGAGCAAGCATGCCGAGCGCGAGGCCACCGCCCACATGGGCGGCGCCGACCAGAAATGCACGGCGATCAAGTTCGCCGCCGGAACTCATGGTTTCCCCCGTCTACGCCCCGTCTGCACCGCTACGATGCCAAATTCCGGCATCGCCCGCAGCGCAAAATTGATCACCATCCCGGTTGTAATGTGGACGGCGCGGCCTGCAACCCACTTTTCACGGCCCGTACCCGCTCCTCGGTCCATGATACGGTAGGGACACACCGGCAAGACATCACAAATCAGGGAATGGCCATGGGAGAGAACACAGGTGTGGCGGCGGGCCGGCACGCGGGCGGGGAAAATCTCTCGCTCGAACAACGCCTTCGCGCCATCGAAGATCGCCTGGAAATCTACAATCTGATCGCCGGCCATCCGCCAAGCGCCGATACGGGCGCCGACTATTACGCCGAGGCGATCTATGCCGAGGACGGCGAGTTCGATCGTGGCGCCGGTCTGACCGGCGGAGTCGGCAACAAAGCCATCGCGGCGATGCTGACGAGCGCCGCCCACCAGGCCGCCATCGCCGGCGGTCTTGCCCATTTTACCGGACTGCCGCATGTCACGATCCACGGCGACGATGCGGTCGTCATCTCCTACCTGCAAATCCTCACGCCGAACAAATCCGGCGACGCGATCGAAGTGCCGAACCACGGCGCATCGCGCGGCTATCACATCCATCGCGTGGTAACGAACCGCTGGGAACTGCGCCGCACCGCTTCGGGCTGGAAGATCAAACGTCGCAGCATCCGCCTCGTCGACGGCTCCGAGCCGTCACGTGAAATCCTGCGCGGGGCGCTGGCAAGCTACGCGGCGCGAGCCTGAGCGTGACGGCGACGGTACACACCGCAGGCGTCGCCTCGATCGAGCGGCGCACCGACTGGAGCTGGCTTGCCAGTGCGGCAGCGATCGTGCTGGTCGCATGGCTCGTCCTGGTGCCGCTCATCTTCATGGTGTGGCAGAGCGTGCTGTCGCCGCAGACCGCGGTGACCGCGGCGCGCTTCACGCTCGACAATTACCGTCGCGCGTATGCGAGCGCCGATACCGCACGCCTGTTCATCAATTCGCTGCAATTCGCGCTGGGCAGTGCGGCTTTGGCGTTTTTCTTCGGCACGTTGCTGGCCTGGATCAACGAGCGCACCGACACCCCGTTCAAGTCGCTGTTCTTCGCGCTGGCGCTGGTGCCGCTGATCATCCCGGGAATCCTGTTCACGGTGTCATGGATTTTCCTCGGCAGCCCGAAGATCGGTATTCTCAATCTCGCGCTGCGCTACGCGTTCCATACCGACATGACGTTCATCAACATCTATTCGATCCCGGGAATGATCTGGGTCGACGGCCTGCACTATTCGCCGGTCGCGTTTCTGTTGATGAGCTCGGCCTTCCGCTCGATGGATCCCTCGCTCGAGGAATCCGCAATGATGAGCGGCGCGAACATCGTGCAGATCGCGTGGCGCGTCACCATCCGCCTGGCATGGCCCGCCACCGCCGCAGCACTGATCGTGCTGTTCGTGCGCGCGCTGGAATTGTTCGAAGTGCCGACGTTGCTCGGTCTGCCGGTCGGCATCGAGGTCTACACGTCGGCGATCTACAACGCGATCCACTCCTACCCGAGCCGGATCGGGCTCGCCTCGTCGTACGGATTGATGCTGCTCGTCATTACCTCGCTGTGCATCTACCTTAACGCGCGCATCGCCACACGCGGCAGCCGCTTTTCCACGGTGACGGGAAAAGGCTACCGCCCGCGCGTCATCGGCATCGGCCGCTGGCGCTACGCCACCGCAGCGATCTTCTTCACCTATGTGGCTTTGGTGATCGTTTTGCCGTTTTTGGTGTTGCTGTGGTCGTCGCTGCAGCGCTTCTACAGCGTGCCGTCGGTCGCCGCGCTCAAGAATCTCACGCTTGCAGCCTACCGCAATGTGCTCGCCTATCCGGAAATCGGCACCGCGATCTGGAACAGCGTTCTGCTGTCGCTCGTCAGCGCAACCTTGATCATGCTGGCGAGTTCGGCGCTGTGCTTCATCGTTGTACGCACGCGGCTGCCGGGGCGCTGGCTGATCGACAATCTCGCTTCGCTGCCCCTGGTATATCCGGGCCTCGTGCTCGGGCTTTCCATCATGGTCTGTTATCTGATGCTGCCGATCGGCGTGTACGGCACGCTGTGGATCATGCTGATCGCCTATGTGACGCGCTTTCTGCCCTATGGCATGCGTTACAACAGCGCCTCGCTGCTGCAAGTGCACAAGGAACTCGAGGAATCGGCGGCCATGAGCGGCGCATCGCTCGTCGCCGTATTCCGCCGCATTGTGCTGCCACTGCTCAAGCCCGGCCTGATTGCCGGCTGGATCTACATTGTCATCGTTTCGATCCGCGAACTGGCCAGCTCGATCCTGCTCTACAGTCCGGGAACCGAAGTGGTGTCGGTCGAGATTTGGGAAATGTGGCAGAACGGGCAATACGTTGAACTGTCGGCACTGGGCGTCATGATGATCCTGGTGCTGCTTGGCTTCGTCGCTCTCGCGCAGTTCCTCGGCCGCCGGTTTGGTATTGCGCAGGCGTGAAATAGAGCGATGATCCGGACAGATAGAAAGAAACTTTAGGGTGGAGTCGTGAGCAAGGGCAAAGCCAAGCAGGTCATGTTCGGCCGAATTGGCAGGATGCTTTACGGCGCGGTGGTCGCAAGCGTCATTGGCACGGCGACGGCGCAAGCGCAGGGTTACCCGACGCGACCGATTTCAATCGTCGTGCCGTATCCGGCCGGTGGCGTCACCGACACTGTCGTCCGGTTGCTAACCGAGCGGATGCGGACCGTTCTCGGGCAGCCGATTGTGACCGAAAATATGGGCGGTGCCTCGGGCACGGTTGGAGCCGCGCACGTCGCCCGCGCGACGCCGGACGGCTACACGCTGCTCCTTGGCAATTCCGAGGCGTTCGTGCTCACGCCCGCGACCATGAAACTGCCGTACGATCCGGCCACCGCATTCGCGCCCATCGCGCTCTTGCCGAGTTATCCATTCATTCTGGTGAGCACCAACGATGTACCGGCGAAGACTCTCAAGGAGCTGATCGCCTGGATCAAGGCCAATCCGCGGAAAGTCCTGCAGGGCACCGTGGGCTCGGGCACGGCGCAGCAATTGTGCGGCGTCTCGATGCAGAACACGCTTGGCACCAAATGGCAGCTCGTTCCCTATCGGGGCGGTCCGCCCGCGATGCAGGATATGCTCGCCGGACAGATCAATTTCATGTGCACCGCGACCGGCAGCTTCCTGCCGCTGGTACGCGCCGGAAAGATCAGGGCCTACGCGCTCACCGCCAAGACGCGGTCCGAAGCCGCGCCCGATATTCCGACAGTCGACGAAGCCGGGCTGCCCGGCCTTTATGTATCGGTATGGAACGCGCTGTGGGCGCCTGCCGGAACATCGCCTGAAATCATCGCTAAGCTGAACGGCGCTGCCGACACCGCGATGGCGGATCCGACTTTTCACAAGCGGATCGTCGAGATGGGGCTCGACATGCCACCGGCCGATCAGCGCACCCCGCAAGCGTTGGAAGCCTTACGCAAGGCCGACGTTGCCAAATGGTGGCCGGTGATTAAGGCTGCTGGATTAAAGGCGGAATAGGCGTCCGGTCGCGAACGCACCGGCAGCTTACGACAATCCGCCTGGTACCGAGGGAGGTTCGCACCGTGCTGAGCGTACGCGCGCTGTTTACCGAATACGCCAACGAACGCGGCGCGGCCGTCAAGGCGGCGCAGGACGTATCGTTCGATGTGCCGGACGGCGAGCTGTTCACGCTGCTCGGTCCCAGCGGCTGCGGTAAGACCACGACGCTGCGTTCGATCGCCGGACTGGAGCGCCCGCGGCAGGGCGAGATCGAGGTCGGCGGACAGGTCGTATTTTCCTCGGACAAAGGGGTCTTCGTCGCTCCCAACCGGCGCAATTTCGGCATGGTGTTTCAATCCTATGCCATCTGGCCGCACATGAACGTGTTCAAGAACGTCGCCTTCCCGCTCGAAGTGCGCAAATCGCGGCCCAGTCGCAAGGAGATTGAGCAGAAAGTCATGCGCGTGCTTTCGGCCGTACAGCTTGCGGAACTTGCCGATCGCGATGCCACGAAACTGTCGGGCGGCCAGCAGCAGCGGCTGGCGCTGGCCCGCGCGCTGGTGATGGAGCCGCAGCTGCTCTCTGCTCGACGAGCCGCTGTCCAACCTTGATGCCAAGCTGCGCGAAAAGATGCGGTTCGAGCTCAAGCGCATGCAGCGCGAATTCGGCCTGACCACGATCTACGTCACCCACGACCAGAGCGAAGCGCTGGCGCTGTCACACGAGATCGGCGTCATGAACGAGGGCCGCATCGTGCAAATCGGCTCGCCACGCGACATCTACGAGCGGCCACGCAACAAGTTCGTCGCCGACTTCGTCGGCAACACCAATTTCATCGACGGCATCATGCTGTCGGCGGCGACCGACAACGGCCGCTGTCGGGTGGCGACCCTGCTCGGCGAACTCAACGTGCAGTGTGTAGAACCCCTCGGCAAAGGCGCGCCGGTTGTAGTGTCGGTGCGTCCGGAAGACGTAGAGCTGTCCGAAACCGCATTGCCCCGGGACGAGGATGACAATCTTTACCGCGGCGTCGTAAGCGCCAAGGTGTTTCTCGGCGACTATCTGGATTTCCAGGTCAAAGTAGGGGAATCTGTCCTGCTGGCCCGGGTCCACCCCTCCTTGCGCACGCCGACGGGCGATCCTATTCACGTGCGTATGCGGGCGGAAAAATGTGTCGCGATCGCCGAGACCGCCACGTCACGCGCAGCGGCCTAGATAGTCAACAGGAGAGCCAAATGGCCAAAAACGCCGTCGTTTCCGAGGACCTTGCCAACAAATTCAAGACCGAGAAGGAAACGCCGTATACGCGTTGGGTCAAGGACGAAGGGCTCGATATCCTGCCGTCGATCTACGTGCGCAATCTCAAAACCGTTGAGCTGAAGCCCTGGGCGCGGCGTGGCGGCAACGCAGTCTTCCTTAATCATGACGCCTCGCGCACCTCGAACGACTGCCATGTGATGGAGATTCCGCCCGGCAAGAGCCTCAATCCGCACCGGCAGCTCTATGAAGAGATGATCATGATCCTGTCGGGCCGCGGCTCGACCACGGTGTGGAACGACGCCGGCGCCCGCATCACCTTCGAGTGGAAGGAAGGCGCCCTGTTCGCCGTTCCGCTCAACTGCCATCACCAGCATTTCAACGGCTCGGGCCGCGAGCCGGTGCGCTATGTCTCGGTGACCAATGCGCCGCCTGTCATCAACCTCTATGAAGACATCGATTTCGTCTTCAACACCAAATACGACTTCAAGGACCGCTTCTCCGGCGAGCCGGACTATTTCAGCTCGAAGGGCGAGCAGAAGGGCTTCCTGCTCACTACGAATTTCGTGCCCGATGCGGTCAATATTCCGCTGATCACCGCCGCAGAGCGCGGCGCCGGTGGCGGCCATATCCGTTTCAACCTCGCCAAGGGCTCGATGAACAGCCACATCTCCCAGTTCCCGATCGGTACCTACAAGAAGGCGCACGCGCACGGTCCGGGCGCGCACGTCATCGTGCTGTCGGGCGAGGGCTTTTCGCTGATGTGGCCCGAGGGCGAGGAACCGCAGCGTTTCGATTGGGAGGTCGGCACCCTGATCGTGCCGCCCAACATGTGGTTCCATCAGCATTTCAATTCCGGCCCGACGCCGGCACGCTACCTCGCCTTCAAGCACGAGGGCGTCGCCATCCGCAACGCGCAGGGCGTGCCGAAGGCCTGGATCAGCCGGCGCGTCGGCGGCGACCAGATCGATTACATCGACGAGAAGCCGGAAACCCGCCGCCTATTTGCGACCGAGCTTGCCAAGCACGGCCAGACCTCGCGCATGGATGGGGCCTACTCCAAGGAGATGGAGCAGCTCGGCATCAAGACGGCGTAACCGTCCGCATTGCGGCCTGCATCGATCGTCCATTGCCGGGCCTGACCCGGCAATCTATGCTGACTTTGAGCAACAAAAACACCTCATGCCGGGCGTTTTGCCCGCAGAAAATGCCGCAATTCAGCATGGATCGCCGGATCTAGCCCGGCGGATGACGATGCCGGGACGATGAAACCAGCGCCCTTCGATTATCACGCTCCGCGGCAGCTCAAGGAAGCGGCCGAACTGCTGGCGAAATTGCCGAACGCCAAGGTGCTGGCCGGCGGGCAATCGCTCGTGCCGATGATGAACTTCCGCTACGTGATCGTCGATCATCTGGTCGATCTCAACGGCCTCGAGGAATTGCGCGGCATCGTGGTGGGTGACGGACGCCTGCGCATCGGCGCCATGACGCGCCAGCGTGACATCGAAATGTCGCCCGAAATAAAAAGGCTGTGCCCGCTGATGACCGAGGCGCTGCGCCATGTCGGGCATCGCCAAACGCGCAACCGCGGCACGATCGGCGGCAGCCTGGCGCACGCCGATCCGGCCGCCGAACTGCCCGCGATTTGCGCGGCCCACGATGCAACCATCCATGTCGCGAGCGTGCGCGGCATCCGGCAGATCGCCTTTCACGAACTCGGCTCGGGCTTCATGGCGACGTCGCTGGCGCCCGACGAGATGATCGCCGCCATCGATCTGCAGCTCTGGCGGCAAGGCCACGGCTACGGCTTCCACGAATTTGCTCGCCGCCACGGCGACTTCGCGCTGGCCGGTGCTGCGGCGCTCATCGATATCGGACCCGACAATATCGTGCGCCGCGCCGGGCTCACGCTGTTCGGCATTGGCACCTCGCCGGTGCGCGTCGAGGCCGCGGAAGCGCGCCTCACCGGACAACCGCTCGACGCCGCAGCGATCCGCGCCGCCTCTGCGGCCGCACGGCAGATTGAGGCGATCGCCGATATTCACGCCAGCGGCGATTACCGCCGCCATCTCGCGCAGGTCCTGAGCTTGCGCGCGCTCAACGACGCGGCGAAGCGCGCCGGCGTGCAAGCCTCGGATTGATCATGGGCAAGCAAGCTGCACGAATGAACGTCAACGGCAAATCCTACGCCCGCGTCATCGACGCGCGGCTGACGCTGGCCGATTTCCTGCGCCACGAAATCAACCTCACGGGTACTCATGTCGGCTGCGAGCACGGCGTATGCGGCGCCTGCACCGTGCTGGTCGACGGCCGCACCGCACGGTCCTGCCTCATGTTCGCGGTGCAGGCCAATGGCTGCGAGGTGACCACGGTCGAAGGACTCACACCGGAGGGCAAGCTCTCGGTGCTGCAGCAGGCCTTTATCGACAATCACGGCCTGCAGTGCGGTTTCTGCACGCCCGGCATGCTGGTCACATTGACCGAATTGTTGCGCGACACGCCGAATCCGACCGAGCAGGAGGTGCGCGAGGCCCTCACCGGCAATCTGTGCCGCTGCACCGGATATGCGGGTATCGTCGCGGCCGCGCTCGATGCCGCCGAGAAGCTGCGCGGCGACAACAAACCGGAGACCGCGTGATGGGCGCGAAGCATTTCGGCGCGCGCGTGACGCGGCTCGAAGACCCGGCGCTGCTCGCCGGGCGCGGACGATTCGTCGACGACGTTAAACTGCCGGGCGCGCTGCACGCGTGCTTCGTGCGCTCGCCCCACGCCCACGCCAAACTCGGAGCCATCGACAGCAAGGTCGCGCTGATCATGCCGGGCGTTCACGCCGTCATCACCGCTGCCGATCTGCCCGATTCGATGCGGACACAGCGGCTGCCGCTGTTGTTGCCCAATCCGGCGCTGGCGACGACGAAAACCCAGCATGCGCTGGCGCGCGATGAAGTCTGTTATGTGGGACAGGCCGTCGCTGTGGTGATCGCCGACACGCGCTACATCGCCGAAGACGCCGCCGCGGCGGTGATCGTGCAATATGATGTGCTGCCGGCAGTCTCCGATTGCCGCGCCGCCGCCGAGGAGAATGCGCCGCACGTCCACAGCGACCTGTCATCAAACCTCGCCTCCACATTCCGTTTGGCCTATGGCGACACCGACGCCGCGTTCGCCGATGCCGCGCACGTTTTCACCGAAGGGCTCTGGCAGCATCGCGGCGGCGGCATGGCGATGGAAACACGCGCGGTGCTCGCCAATCACGATCCGGCGTCCGACCTGCTCACGGTCTGGTCCGGAACGCAGACGCCGCATCTCGGCCGCCAGGCGCTGGCGGACCTGCTCGACCGCGATCTGCAATCGATCCGCATGATCGCGCCCGATGTCGGCGGCGGCTTCGGACCGAAGGCGATCTTCTATCCCGAAGAAGCGGTGATCGCGGCGGCGGCGCTGAAGATCACCCGACCGGTGAAATGGATCGAAGACCGGCGCGAGCATTTTCTGTGCGCGACGCAGGAGCGCGACCAGTACTGGGAAATGTCGATCGCGGTCGACGACGATGCCAAAATCCTCGGGGTGCGCGGCCGCATGCTGCACGACACCGGCGCCTTTGTGCCGTGGGGCATCGTCATGCCCTACATCGCTTCGACGACGGTGCCGGGCCCCTACGTGGTGCCGGCCTATCAGCTCGAGACCTCGGTCATGCTCACCAACAAGGTGCCGACCACGCCGGTGCGCGGCGCCGGCCGGCCGCAGGCGGTGTTCGCCATGGAGCGGCTCATCGACCGGGTCGCGCGCGAATTGAACATCGACCGCACTGAAGTGCGCCGCCGCAACCTGATCCAGCCTGAGCAGATGCCCTACGAGGTCGGGCTGCTGTTCCGCGACGGCAAGCCGCTCGTCTATGACAGCGGCGACTATCCGCGCGTACAGGAAAAAGCGCTGGAGCTTGCCGATTACGACGGCTTCCGCGAGCGGCAGCGGGCAGCCCTCGACGAGGGCCGCTTTATCGGCATCGGTGTCGCCAATTACGTCGAAGGTACCGGCCTTGGCCCATTCGAGGGCGTCACCGTGCGCGTGCTGGCGAGCGGCAAGATCGTGGTCGCGACCGGCGCCACGAATCAGGGCCAGGGCACGCGCACGACCTTGTCGCAGATCGTCGCCGAGCAGACCGGCTGCCGCATCGACGATATCGTCATGACGATCGGCGACACGGGAGCGATCGCGCAAGGCGTTGGCGCCTTTGCGAGCCGGCAGGCGGTGAACGCCGGCTCTTCGGCACTCGTCGCCGGACAGGCTGTCCGCAAGCAGCTTATGACGCTGGCAGCGCGCACGCTCGACGTGCCGGAAAGCGAAATCGATCTCGATGAAGGCCAAGCGACCTCGCGCCGCGGTAACAAGCCATCGATCGGATTCGGCGATCTGGCGCGGCTGGCGCAGGGCATTCCTGGCGTCTCGCTGCCGACCGGTCAGGCCGCCGGCCTCGAACACACCGCCTACTACACGCCGTCGCAGGCCGCCTATTGCTCCGGCACCCACGTTGTCGAAGTGCAGGTCGACGCCATGACGGGCGGCGTGAAGATCATCCGCTACACTGTCGCTCATGACGCCGGCCGCGTAATCAATCCGCTGATCGTCGACGGTCAGGTGCAAGGCGGCGTTGCCCACGGCATCGGCAACGCACTGCTCGAATGGATGCAGTACGACGCCAACGCGCAGCCGCTCACCACCTCATTCGCCGATTACATGCTGCCGATGGCGACCGACGTGCCGACCTGCACCATTGCCCATGTCGAGATCGTCAATCCGCTCAATCCGATTGGCGTCAAGGGCGCGGGCGAAGGCGGCACTATTCCGGCGCCGGCTGCCATCATTTCCGCCATCGAAGACGCGCTGTCGCCGTTCAGCGTGCATTTTGCCGAAACGCCACTGACGCCCGAACGCATCGTCGCCGCCATGCGCGCTGCCGGCGCCTATGAAAGGCTGTTCGCCGCATGACCGATACGCAGCCCCAAGCTGGGACGACGCCGTTCTGGCGCTTCTCGTTACAGTTCTACCGGCTCGCCGGCGTATCTGATGCCTGCGTCGCCCTGCAGGACGAGTACGCGGTCGACGTCAATCTCCTGCTGTTTCTGTTGTGGTGCGCCGGCGACGGACGCCTGCTCTCCACCGACGAGGTCAGAAATCTCGACGCTAAAGTGCGCGATTGGCGCACCGTAACGGTCATCCCGCTTCGCGACATCCGGCGCAAACTCAAGAGCGCGCGGACATTGATCGATTCTGGAGAGCAGGAAGCGTTTCGCACCAAGATCAAGGCGATCGAACTCGAGGCCGAACGCCTGCAGCAGCAAGCACTGTATGCGCTCAGTCAATCGGAACCGCTCGGGAAGGAAGCCGACCCGCGTGCGGCGGCCCACGGCAATGTCTGCGCTTACGAACGCGTCATGGGCGCGACGTTTCCGCGCGACAGCTTGAGCGCGCTTCTCGGCGCGTTCGATTCAATCGCGCACGGCGAGCGCTTGAACAGTTCCGTCGGCGCGGAGCGAGGGTAAAGAACAGGAATGGCCAAACATCCACAACGGCTGATCGTCGGCATCTCGGGTGCCTCCGGCACAGTCTACGGCATCCGGCTCCTGGAAATATTGCGCGACGTCGGCATCGAGACTCATCTGGTGATGAGCAAATCGGCCGAGATGACGATGGTCTATGAGACCGATCTCAAACCGAAGGACGTACGCGCGCTCGCCGCCGTCCATTATCCAAACGCCGACATCGGTGCGGCGATTTCGTCCGGCTCGTTTCAGACGATGGGCATGGTGATCGCACCGTGCTCGATCCGGACCATGAGCGAAATTGCCTGCGGCGTGACCGCCTCGCTGCTGTCGCGCGCCGCCGACGTGGTGCTGAAGGAACGGCGCCGCCTGGTGCTGGCAGTGCGCGAGACGCCGCTGCATGTCGGGCACCTGCGCAGCATGCTGACGCTTGCCGAGATCGGCGCCGTCGTGTCGCCCATCGTCCCGGCGTTCTACAACCGGCCCAAAACTGTTGACGACATCATCAACCATACGTGCGGACGCCTGCTCGACCTGTTCGGCATCGACACCGGCATCGTCAAACGCTGGAAGGGCGGCCCGGCCGAAGATTGATTTTGGCATTCCGGGCGCGGAGTCGCGGTGTTCCGAAATGACGGATACACTAGCCGTCATTCCCAAGGAGACACACCGCCATGGATCAGAAACGCTACGATATCGGCCTCGCCAAGCGCAAACAGGTGCTGGGCGCAGAATATGTCGACCGCGCGCTGGCGAACGTCGACGATTTCAACCGCGACTTTCAGCGCCTGCTCACCGAATATTGCTGGGGCGAGACCTGGGGCGACGAAACCCTGACGCCCCGCGAACGTTCGATCCTCAACCTCGGCATGATCGGGGCGCTGGGCAAGATGGAAGAGTTCGCCACCCATGTGCGCGGCGCGCTCAACAATGGTCTGACGCCGAATGAAATCCGCGCCGCGCTGACGCAGGTCACGATCTATTGCGGCGCACCGATCGGCGTCGATTGCTTCCGTGTAGCAAAGCCGATTATCGCCGAGCATCTGAAGAACAAGAAATAACGACACGCGCCGTGACCGGCTGCGCCGGTTGCCACCACAAAAAGAGGCCGTTTCATGCTCGACAAACCCGCACCCGGCACCGCAAGGCCCCAAGGCTCCGGACCGCCGCTCGATTTCCAGGAGCACTTGGCGCGGCTCGATGCCGCGGGTTTGCTGACTCGCGTCGAACGGCCGATCAACAAAGAAACCGAATTGCATCCGCTGGTGCGCTGGCAGTTCCAGGGCGGCCTCGCCGAGGACGAGCGGCGCGCGTTTTTGTTCACCAACGTGATCGATTCCGAAGGCCGCCGCTACGAGACGCCGGTCGCGATCGGCGCGCTCGCGGCCTCCGCACAGATTTATGCGATCGGCATGGGGCGGCCCGTCGAGCAGATCGGCGACGCTTGGATGGCCGCCATCGCCAACCCGATCGCGCCGGTGGAAGTGCCGTCCGCGTCCTGCCAGGAAGTGATCATCAAGGGCGACGAACTGCGTGAGCCGAACGGTGGCCTCAAGTCACTGCCGGTGCCGGTATCGACCCCCGGCTACGACGCGGCGCCCTATCTGACCGCCACCTTGTGCATCACCGAGGACCCGGAAACCGGCGTGCGCAACATGGGGACCTACCGCGCCGGCCTGAAGGCGACCGACCGGCTCGGCGTGCGTATGGCGGCGCGGCCAGGCGGTGCGGGCGGCTATCTGCACTGGCAGAAATACCGCAAGCTGAAAAAGCCGATGCCGATCGCCATCGTGATCGGTTGCGCACCTGTGGTGATGTTTACCGGACCACAGAAGCTGCCGATCGGCTGCGACGAGATGGCGGTGGCGGGCGGTCTCGCCGGCGCGCCGATCCATGTCATAAAGGCCGCGACCATCGACCTGCATATACCAGCCAACGCCGAGGTCGTGATCGAAGGCCTGATTGATCCGGAGCTGCTGGAGCCCGAAGGACCGTTCGGCGAAAGCCACGGCCATGTCGCGCTCGAAGGCTACAACATGTCGATGCAGGTCACCGCGATCACGCGCAAGCGCAAGCCGGTCTGGGCCTCGATCCTGAGCGAGGTGACGCCGAGCGAGTCGAGCGTGATGAAGCGCGTTGCCTACGAGCCGCGCTATCTCGCCTACCTGCGCGACTCGCTCGCCATCAAGGGCGTACGTAAAGTCGTCATGCACGAAGCACTGACCAATCTGCGCAAGGTTCTGTTTCTGCAGATCGCGCCGGGCACCCCGCACACCGAAATCTGGCGCGCGCTGCATGGCGCCGCGAGCCTGCAGGCCGACATCGGCAAATACGTCATCGCGGTGAGCGAAGACATCGATCCGCACAATCCCGACGCGGTGTTCTGGTCGCTCGCCTACCGCGCCAACCCGATCAAGGACGTGCAGATCTCGCCGTATCGCTCCGAGGGGCATGGGCCGAAGTCCGAAGGCGGCGGGCGCGAAGAATCGACCATGCTGGTCGACGCGACCCTCAAGGACACCAATCCGCCGATCTCGCTGCCCAAGCGCGAATTCATGGAGCACGCGCGCACGATCTGGGACGAACTCGGCCTGCCTAAGCTCAAGCCGCAGTCGCCATGGCACGGCTATTCGCTCGGCGACTGGGATGCGGTGTGGGACACTTACGCGGAGCGCGCGGTGACCGGAAAATGGGAGGAGACCGGCAAGGAGACGTTCGCACACCGCCGCGGCGGACTTACGCCCGAGACGCCGGTGAAGAGCTTCAAAAACTAGGGCATACTCCGCCGGCAAACAGCAGGGGGAGCCATGAGCGTCGCCGTGTTTCGCAACTACGATCAGGCGGCGCTCGACCGCCAGTACGACAACGGGCTCAAGGTCGGCGAAGAATGGCTGAAGGGCCAGCGTGCGCGCTGGGTCGAGCAGAGCGCCCGGGCGCGCGACACCCTGCCCTGCACGTTCGAGGTGCCGTACGACGCCGGCTCTGGCGAGCGGCTCGATATTTTCCGGCCCAAGCAAGCGAGCGGCCTAGCGCCGGTACAGATCTACATCCACGGCGGCTATTGGATCAGCAACGACAAGAAGGATAGCTCCTACGTGGCGCTCGGGTTCACCGGCGCGGGGTTCGTCAACGTCGTCATCAACTACACCCTGATCCCCGGCGTGCGCATGCACGAGCAGGTGCGGCAGTGTCGCGCGGCGGTCGCATGGGTGCACGCGCATATCCGCGAATACGGCGGTGACCCGGATCAGATTTACGTCACCGGGCATTCGGCGGGCGGCCACCTATCGGTCAGTCTTCTGACCGATCCGGATATCGTGCCGGGGCGCATCAAAGGCGTCACCAGTCTCAGCGGACTTTATGATCTCGAGCCAGTGCGCCTGAGCTTCGTCAACGACAAGCTCGGGCTCTCCGAGCGCGACGTCGTCGAACTCAGTCCGGTGCGGCTCAAGCCGCGCGATACCTTGCCGCGGCTGCTGCTGACGATGGGCGCGCGCGAAGGCGACGAATACCTTCGTCAGCACAACGATCTTGCCGCCGCATGGCGGCCGACCATGCCGCAGCTCGTTGCGCCGATCATTCCGGACGCCGATCATTTCACCATGCGCGCCGCGCTCGACGATCCCAACTCCGATATCTGCCGCCTGATCTGGAAGACCATGGGCCAGGGCAAGCCCTCCTAAAAGGAGCGTCAACATGCCGGTCAGCGACGATCAAAAACTCGCGATGTGGCGCGAAGTCCTGCAACTGTGCCGCGTCAAGCCGGGGCAGAACGTCGCCGTGCTCACGGGCGAAACCAGCCTTGCGGCGAATATCGACATGGCCATGCGCGCATCGGCAGCGCTGGGCGCGCGCGTGTGCCGGATCGACGTGCCGCCGGGCGACGCTGGTGGCGCGTTCGGCCAGCGCGCCGATGTCGGCATCACGCCGCTGAGTGGCCATCGCCTCGTCGTCGACATGCTGAAGCAGGCCGACATGGTGCTCGACCTGATGGGGCTTCTGCATTCGCCCGAGCAGCTTGAAATTCTGGCAGCCGGCGTCCGCATGCTGCTGGTGGTCGAACCACCCGACATGCTGGCCCGCATGGTCCCCAGCCCCGACGACAAGCGCCGCGTACAGGCGGCGCAGAAACGCCTGAAGGCCGCCAAGACCATGACGGTGACCTCGAAGGCCGGGACCGATCTGACAATGCCGCTCGGCCAGTTTCAGACCTTGGCGCAATGGGGCTACTCGGACGAGCCCGGCCACTGGGACCATTGGCCGAGCGGTTTCGTCGCCACCTGGCCGAACGAAGGCGCGTCATCGGGCCGTCTCGTCATCGATGCCGGCGACATTCTGCTGCCGTTCAAATTCTATGTGCAGTCGAAGATCGAGCTCGACATCCGCGACGGCACGATCACCCGCATCGACGGCGGCTTCGACGCCAAATACCTGCGCAAGCATCTCGAGTCGTACAATGACCCGGCCGCGTTCGGCATCGCCCATGTCGGCTGGGGCCTGCATCCGAAGGCGAATTGGGGCGCGCTCGGCCTGCGCGACAAGGTGCAATCCTACGGCATGGACGCGCGCTCGTTCGCCGGCAATTTCTTGTTCTCGACCGGACCGAACGCGGAGGCCGGCGGCTCGAACCATTCGCCGTGTCACGTCGATATCCCGATGGCCGACTGCTCGGTCTCGCTCGACGGCGAGCCGATGACGGTTGATGGCGTTTTGGTCGCCGCCGATCAGCGGCTGCTGGTGTAACCGTCATTCCGGGGCGCGCGTAAGCGCGAGCCCGGAATCCATAGCCCCTGTGTCCGTATAAAATCTCCACCACAGGGGATATGGATTCCGGGCTCCGGCCTGACGGCCGGCCCCGGAATGACAATGAAGGAAACCGCCATGCTCGCAACACTTCTCGCACTCCACCTGCTCTCCGCCGTGTTCTGGGTCGGCGGCATGGCGTTCGCCTATTGGGTGCTGCGTCCGGCCGCGGGCGCGCTCGATCCGCCGGTGCGGCTGCCGCTGTGGCGGCGCGTGTTCGAAAAATTCCTGCCCTGGGTCGGCATCGCGATCGTGGTGCTGCTCGGCTCGGGCTACGCGATGCTCGGAAAATATTTCGGCGGCTTCGCCGCCGCGCCGCTCTACATCAATGTGATGCAGGGGCTGGGCATCCTGATGGTGCTGCTCTATCTGCACCTCTACTTCGCGCCGTGGAAACGGCTTCGCACGGCGCTCGACCAAGGCGCGCTGCCTGACGCTGCCAAGGCGCTCAATCAGATCCGCCAGATCGTGGCGATCAATCTCGCGCTGGGTATTATCATCGTCATCGTCGGCGGCACCGGGAGATATTGGTGATTAAAGGTGCAAATGTAGATCAGGTGTCGTTCCGCGGCTTGCAGCAAAGCCAGTTGAGGCGTTAGTCCTACTTGTTCGACACAACTGCAGGTACCGTCATCCTGCAGCGGCTGGAGTGGCCTGATGCTGAAAGGGCTCGCATTCGTTTGGCTCGCGATGCACGCTTTGGGCACGAGTGCAGTTGCCCAGGAGAAACAGTCTAACGCCGTAACATTCTTTGCTGGCGAATGCCGCTTTCAAATCCTTCAAGGTTTCTTCCCGTGTGATTCGGGCGTGATGTGGGCAGAATTTGGCAACGGGCGCGCACAAGTTTCCTTCTTTAAGGAAGGGACAGCCTTCTTATTGGCGGGCGGCCACGATAGGCAGCCGGATTTAGAAAACTATTATCTATCGATTGACACCGTTCGCGTGTTGCAAAAAGGCAAACCCGACCAAACTGGGTCTGTAGAAGGCGAATGTCATTTCAGGCTAAACAAAGAAGGAACTAAGTTTTATTTCATAAGGTGCGATGTGTACAATCGCAAAGTAGGTTTTATCTGGAAGTTTTATCTGGACAATATCAAAAACTTTGATCGTAAACTTTTTCCACCGTCAAGCGCTACATCGAAGGCTCAAGAGCCACCGGACGTCAGCTCCTCAGCCGCTGGATCAGTATTTATTCCGCTGCAAGACGAAGGCGGAACGTATCTAGTTCCTGTTCTTATAAATAAGGCGATTACATTAAATTTTGTACTCGATAGCGGTGCTGCTGACGTTAGCGTACCTGCTGACGTGGTCATGACCCTCATCCGAACAGGAACACTACAGGAAAGTGACTTTATCGGCACACAAACTTACAAACTCGCGGACGGCTCAATGGTACCTTCGACAACTTTTCGGATCAGATCACTGACAGTAGGAAACACGGAAATTCAAAATGTTGCTGGTAGCGTAGCCCCTGTAGCTGGCTCCCTACTGCTCGGGCAGAGTTTTTTGGCTCACTTTCAGTCATGGTCAATAAATAACGCCAGGAAGGCGTTGGTACTGGGTCCGATTGCTGGGGCCAAATAACATAACGCATATCGTCAGCGTCAAGGCTGACGGTAAGTGGAATTGATGGGCAGCCGATCACCTTGGCCGCACCACCGTATCGACCAGCGCCGGCTTGCCGGCTTTGACCTGGGCGATGGCGCGGCGCAGCGCGGCGGCGATATCGGCGGGCTTTTCCACCGGGCCCTTCGGCGTACCAGCCCATGCCCTTGGCGATGGTGGCGAAGTCGGGCTCGGGACCGGCGATGTCCTGCGCGATATAGGCGCGCTCGACCGGCGTGCCGCGGAAATTCGCCACGCGGATCTGGTGCTCCCAGTCGTTGTAATAGGCGCGGTTATTGTACATCACGATCAGCATCGGGATGTTGTTCTTGGCCGCGCTCCACAGCGCGCCGGCGTCGAACATCAGATCGCCGTCGGGCTGGATGTCGACGACGAGCCGCTTCTTGTCGCGATGCGCCAGCGCGACGCCGAGCGAGGTGCCGATCTGCGTGCCGGTGCCGAGCGCCTGGCCGCAGTGGCGGTAGGACTTGTCGAAGTCCCACAGCTTGTAGCACCAGTCCTGCAAGTTGGCGCCGGTCAGCACCCAGTCCTCGTCCTTGATGGCGTCCCAGATTTCGAGCGCCAGCCGCGGCAGCGTGGTCGGCAGGCCGTCCCAGTCCTTCTTCGCCTCCTGCGCCCATTTGGCGAACATCGCATCGTGCTTTGGCGACGACGAGTTTGGTGCGCTCGGCGATCTTCTTCGCCAGCGCCGGATCCTTGGCGATGCGCTCGCGGCAGATGCGCGTCAGTTCCGGAATGGCGGTCAGCGTGTCGCCGAGCACGCGCAGCGCGCAGGTCGGCATACGCGCATAATCCATCGACCATTTGCTCAGATTGATCTCGCCGAAGCCGATCTCGATCATCTCGCAGTTCGCCGGATAATGCGGCATCACCTGGCGCTTGGTGCGGTCGTTGAAATGCGTCGACTTCTCCCAATCGCGGGTGTCGAGCGAGAAGATCAGATCGGCGTCGCGGAAGATTTCCTTCTCGCACGACAGATTGAGCTTGTGGCGGTTGGGGAAATTGAGCCGCGCGTGCACGTCGAACACCGCAGCGCCGACCGTATCGGCGAGCGCCACGAGATTGTCGAAGCCGCCTTCGCTGCGCGCCACGTACTCGGCCATCAGCACCGGGTATTTGGCCGCGAGCAGCCGGTCGGCGACCTCGCCGAGCGCCTTGGCGTCGGCCGCCATCGGCACCGGCACCTTGTTGTCGGAGGCCTTGGGCAGCGCCACGTCGTGCGTGAGCGGCTGCTCTTGCAGCCACGCGTCGTAGCACATGTAGATCGGGCCCTGCGGCTCGGTCATCATCGCCGCGTAGGCGCGCGCGAACGAATCCGGCACGCCCTCGATGCTGGACGGCTGATAGTCCCATTTGACGTAGTGGCGGAGCTGCTCGCCGTTGACGTTGGCGGTGTGAATCCAGTCGATGAACGGCCGCCGCCGACTTTCGTCCATCGGGCCGGTGGCGCCGATCACGAACACCGGGCAGCGGTCGATATAGGCGTAGTAGATGCCCATCGTGGCGTGCAGCATGCCGACCACGTCGTGCACGATCGCCACCATCGGCTTGCCGGTCGCCTTGGCGTAGCCGTGCGCGATCTGCACCGCGATCTTCTCGTGCTGGCACAGCAGGATCGGCGGCTGATTGCCGCCGTAATTGACCAGCGAGTCATGCAGGCCGCGATAGCTCGCCCCAGGATTGAGCGCGATGAACGGAAAGTTGTAGTGCTTGATCAGGTCGACGATCACGTCGGATTGCCAGGCCTTTTTGGCGTAGCTTGCTTGTGCCTCGGTTGCGGCGGTCACGTCGTTCATCGGCGGCTTCCTGATTGCTATTGCGGCGGGTTGCTGGCGCGGCGGCACACTAGGCCGCGGACGGCGCGGCGGCAACGCGGCGCGAGAGCTTACGCAGCCGTGGCCGCCTGATGGATCGCGGCGCGGATGCGCTGATAGGTGCCGCAGCGGCAGATGTTGCTGATCGCCGCGTCAATTTCGGCGTCGGTGGGTTTCGGCTTCTCATTCAAGAGCGCCACCACCGCCATGATCATGCCGCTCTGGCAATAGCCGCACTGTGGCACGTCGTGATCGATCCAGGCCTGCTGCACCGGATGCAGCTTGCCGTCCTGCATCAGCGCCTCGATCGTCGTGATCTTGCGGCCGGCGACGGCGCCAACCGGAACCTGGCAGGAGCGCATCGCGGCGCCGTCGATATGCACCGTACACGCCCCGCATTGTGCGATGCCGCAGCCGTAGCGCGTGCCGGTGAGCCCGATCGTGTCGCGCAACACCCACAGCAAAGGCGTGTCGGCATCGACCTCGACCTCGTAGGATTTGCCATTGACGGAAAGCGCGACCATCCCCTCGCCCTCGCGACCGAACAGCGGCCACAGCCCTGGTCTAAGAACCAGCGCGACCCTCGGTCAAGATACCGCGATGCAATCATTCCGCGAAACGGAAAATCCGACAATCCACCTCGGCGGGATTGGCGCGGATCGCCCGTTCTGAAATAATTTTGGCTGCTGCCAGGGGCAAAATACGCTGGATCGCGGCTTTCAGGCGAGTTCCGGATCGAACAGGAGAACACGGCACATGAGCGGCGATTTCGAGGACCATTGCTGGCGGGACATCGTCTCCGCCGACGATCTGGAGATTTACTCGCACTACCGGCGTCAGACCTTCGTCGGCCCCGCGCCGGCACTGCTCGCCATCGACCTGTACGAGCTTGCCTACCGGGGCGGCGACAAGCTGCCGATTGAACTGATCAACACCAATCCGAGCGGCTGCGGCCGCTACGCCCACGAGGCGATCGAGCCGACCAAGCGTCTGTTCGCGGCGGCGCGGGCCGCAGGCCTGCCGATCTTCTATTCGACCGGCGATATGCGCAGCGAGAGCAAGCCCGACTTCGTCGGCGCCACCAAGCGCGTCAAAGCGTCGGTTGACGCCGCCGACTACACGATCCGGCCGGATTTCAAGCCGCAGAAGGGCGACGTCGTCATCACCAAGCAGCGCGCCAGCGCGTTCTACGGCACGCCGCTCGCCGCGCACCTGACGCAACTCGGCGTCCAGTCGGTGATCGTGTGTGGCGAGAGCACGTCAGGTTGCGTGCGCGCCAGCGCGGTCGATGCCTATTCGCATGGCTACCATGTGGTGCTGGCCGAGGAATGCTGCTTTGATCGCAGCCTGATGTCCCACAAGGTCAATCTGTTCGACATGCATCACAAATACGCCGATGTGATGCACGTGGATGAGATCATCGCGCATCTCGCTAAATCTCCCGCCATCAAGAGGGCAAGCTGAATGAAGCCGGCGCGCTACGGTCCGTTTCCCTATTCGCCGATCACCCGCCGGCCGCCGCTGAAATGGCCGAACGGCGCGCACGTGGCGCTGTGGGTCATTCCCAACATCGAGTTCTTTGCGCTCGACGAGAAAGTGCCGGCCGGATCGGGCGGTACCGGCGCACCGGTTCCGGACGTGCCGACGTGGTCGTCGCGCGATTACGGCAACCGCGTTGGTGTGTTCCGGCTGATGGAGGTGCTCCATCGGCACGGCATTCGCGCTACTGTCGCGCTCAACAGCGAGCTGTGCGCCGAGCATCCGGAGATCATCGAGGACGGCAACAAGCTGCACTGGGAGTGGATGGGTCATTGCGAGAGCAACACCCGCCGCCTCAATGCAGCCGCACCGGGCGAGGAACCGCGCATCATCAAGAATGCGCTGTCGACCATCGAGCGGGCCACCGGCACGCGGCCGCGCGGCTGGCTTGGCTCCGGCCTGCAGGAGACCTGGGACACACTCGATCTGCTCGCCGCCGAAGGCTGCGACTACGTGTGCGACTGGACGAACGACGACCAGCCGTACATCATGACGCTGGAAGGCGGGCGGACGCTGGTCAGCGTGCCGTACAGCCATGAAATCAACGACAAACCGGCCTTCGAGCGCTTCAACCGTACGGCGGAGCAGTTCCGCGACATGATCTGCCGCCAGTTCGACGTGCTGTATCGCGAGGGCGCCGAGTCAGGCCGCGTGATGGCGATTGCGATCCATCCCTATCTCACCGGCGTCCCGCACCGGATCGACGCCTTCGACGCGGCATTGCGCTACATCGGCCAGCACGGCGGGGTGTGGAAGACTACCGGCACGGAGATTGCAGCGCACTTTCGCACCCATGCCAGTAAAAAATGATTGCTGGTCAAAAGTGATCGCCGGCAATCCGTGATCGGAGAGCATCATGCGCCGTGAAACCATTCTGCGTTCCGCCGCCGCGCTGCTGACAATCCTGTTCGCCGGTGCGGCCGCCGCGCCGGCGCTCGCCCAGGACGACACGATCACGCTGGGCACGGTCGGGCAGCCGTCGGCGAATATGTGGCCGACCCTGATCGCCATACAGAAAGGCTTTTACGCCGCCGAAAAGGTCAAGCCCGACATCATCTACGTGCCGTCGAGCGCCGCGCTGGTTCAGCAAGTCACCGCCGGATCGCTCGGCGTCAGCATCTCGACCGGACTGGTTGATCCGCTGCGCGCGGTCGGCATGGGTGCGTCGGTCGCCGTGGTGCGCATCGAGGTGCAGGCGCCGCCCTACGATCTGGTCGCCAAGCCGAGCATAAAAAGCCTCGCCGATCTGAAGGGCAAGCTCATCTCGCTCGGCGGGCCGAAGGACATCACCCGCATCTATGTCGAGCGCATGCTGGCGCCGCACGGCGTCAACCGCGGCGATTTCGACATGGTGTTCGCCGGCGCCACGGTGGCGCGCGCCTCGGCGCTGGCCGCCGGCGCGGTCGACGCCGCGATTCTCCTGCCGGCGTTCAATTTCCAGACGATCGCCAAAGGCTTCCACAGCCTCGGCCTGACCGCCGACTACGCCAAAGACCTGCCGTTCTCCGGGACGGCGGTCAACGTGGCGTGGGCCAACACACACAAGGACGCCCTGAACAGGCTGCTCCGCGCCCAGGACAAGGCCACCGCATGGTTTCAGGATCCCGCCAATCGCGAAGAGGCCGTCAACATCCTGCAGACCGCAAGCCACCTGAGCAAAGACGACACCGAAAAGGCGTACGCTTTCTTCCATGACGGGCACTTGTTTGATCTGAGCGGGAAGGTGTCCAAATCGAAACTCACCGCGCTCGCCAAGGCAATGGAAAGTCTGGGCGACATGCCGGGAGCGCTCGACATCAACAAGGTCATGCTGCCCGGCGTTAGCCAGGTGTCGGACTAACGAGCAACGAGCGGCATGAGCGTAACCAGCCAAGGACTGAAAGTGGCAAATGCGCCAGCCGCCCGCCCGGCGGAGCCGCGCACAGGCCCGCAGTTCGTGGCGACGCTGCGGCGTCATTATCTTGCCAGCACACTGTCGGTCGTGGGCGGCCTCTTGCTGTGGGAAGTGATCAGTCGTTTCGTCATCGCCAATGCGCTATTCCTGGCCGCGCCATCGCAGATCGCCGTCGCTATTTTCCATCTGGCCCGCAGCGGACAGCTTTGGCACCATATCGGCGTCAGCGGCGCTGAGTTCGCCCTTGGCTACGTGATTGCGTGCGCGCTTGGCATCGCGCTCGGGCTCGCCATGGCGTCGAGCCCCACCTTCAAACAGGCCGCGCAGCCATGGGTATCGGGCCTTTATGCCACGCCGACGATCGCGCTCGCGCCGTTGTTCATTCTCTGGTTTGGCATCGGCATCTGGTCGAAGGTGATCGTCGTCATCACCTTGGTGCTGTTCCCGGTGGCCATCAATACCGAGGCCGGGCTGCGCACGACCAGCGAACGCCTGATCGAGATGCTGCGCTCGTTCGGCGCAACGAAGCGGCAGATTTTCTTCAAGGTCTCGCTGCCCTCTGCGGTGCCGTTCATTCTCGCCGGCCTGAAGCTCGGCATTGGCCGCGGCCTGATCGGCGTTGTGGTCGCGGAACTGTTCGGCTCGCGCGCCGGTCTCGGCAACCTGATCAGCCAATCCGCCGACGCCTTCAACATGCCGGAGCTGTTTGCCGGCGTCGTCATTCTGGCATTCGCCGGCATCGTCATGACCGCCGGCTTCAGCAAGCTTGAACAACGCCTCGTACCGTGGACGCGGGACTGAGCATGCCGTCGAAGCTCGCGATCTCGCGTCTCAACAAGTCGTTCAGCGGCCTCGAAGCGCTGCGCAACATCGATCTCTCTATCGAGCGCGGCGAATTCATCTCGGTCGTCGGACCGAGCGGCTGCGGCAAGACCACATTCCTGCGCATCATCGCCGGGCTCGAGCAGTCAACCTCGGGCGAGGTGCGGCTCGACGGTCATCTCGTCCGCAAGCCGGGCGGCGATCGCGGCTTCGTATTTCAGAACGACAACCTGCTGCCGTGGCGCGACGTCTTCGCCAACGCCATGATCGGCCGCGAAATCTCGGGGCGCACCGGCCCGGCGCAGCGCAAGCACACCATGGACCTGCTCAAGCTCGTCGGACTTGAGGGCTTCGAGCATTATTACCCGCGCCAGCTTTCCGGCGGCATGCGCCAGCGTGTCAATCTCGCACGCGCGCTCGCGATCGATCCGGAAATTCTGCTGATGGACGAGCCGTTCTCGGCGCTCGATGCGCAAACCCGCGAGATCATGCAGACCGAGCTGCTGCGCATCTGGGACGAAGGGCGCAAGACCGTACTGTTCGTGACCCACCAGATCGACGAGGCGGTTTTTCTCTCCGACCGCGTGCTGGTGTTTGCGCGCCGGCCGGGCAGGCTGCAGGAAGAGGTCAAGATCGGATTGCCGCGACCGCGCAACCTGACCATGAAGCGTACGCCGGAATTCGTCGCGCTGGTCGACCACATCTGGCGGCTGATCGAGGACGATGTGCGAGCCGCGGCGCTTTACGAGAACGCCTAGGTCCAAACGGCGGCAATATTGGGCGACAAAGCCTACCGGCAAGACCTGCTGGCAAGAGACCGCCATCCCATTAACCTTGCGGCAAAACCCCGTTAGATTGCCCTCGGGCAGATTGCCACGCGCCCCCACGCTCTCTTTTCACGGGCCTCAAAGCCGGGCATCCTAGGGTGAAACCTCCGCATCATGATCGAGACCGGCGCTCAACCCGGCCGGGATGAGGACGGGGGCGCACGAAACAACTCACCTCCGGAGGAAATCATGACCCATCGTATGACCCGCCGCGGCGTAAACGCCGGCATCGGCGCCGCTCTGATCTCGCCCGCATGGACTGCAGATGCCCTGGCGGCCGATGCGCCGATCAAGATCGGCTTCTCCATGGCGCTCACCGGCCCGCTCGCGCCCAATGGCAAACAGGCGCTGCTCGGCGCCGAGATATGGGCGGAAGATGTCAACGCCAAAGGCGGCTTGCTCGGCCGCCCGGTCCAGCTTGTCCATTATGACGATCAGTCCAACCCGTCGACGGTACCGGGCATCTACACCAAGCTGCTCGACGTCGACAAATGCGATCTTGTCGTCGGCCCCTACGCCACCAACATGGTGGCGCCGGCGATCCCGGTCGTCATGCAGAAGGGCAAGATGTTCATCGGGCTATTCGCGCTCGATGCGAACGGCCAGTTTCATTATGACAAATATTTCTCGATGCTGCCGTCCGGTCCGACGCCAAAAGAGTCGTTCAGCGAAGGCTTCTTCCAGATCGCCACGGCGCAAAATCCGAAGCCGATGACCGTCGCGATCGCGGCCGAGGACGCCGACTTCTCGCACAACGCCGCCGACGGCGCACGCAGCAACGTGAAAAAATACGGCCTGAAGACGGTCTATGACAGGACCTACCCGCCGAACACCACCGACTTTTCGCCGATCGTCCGCGCCATCCAGGCGACCAACGCCGATCTCGTGGTGATCTGCTCGTATCCGCTGAGCTCGGTCGGCATGCTGCTGTCGGCCAATGAACTCGGGCTGAAGCCGAAGATGATGGGCGGCTGCATGGTCGGCCTGCAAGCCACTGCCTTGAAGGCAAAACTCAAGTCGCATCTCAACGGCATCGTCAACTACGAAACCTGGGTGCCGTCGCCGAAGCTGATGGCGCCCGCTGAGGATTTCTTCAAGAAATACCAGGCACGCGCCACGTCAGCAGGAGCCGATCCGCTCGGCTACTATCTGGGTGGCTGGGCGTATGCGTATCTCCAGGTGCTGGCCGACGGCATCACGGGATCAAAAAGCATCAAGGACAACGATGTTGCCGGCTACCTGCGTTCTCACGCCTTCAACACCATCATGGCGTCGGGCATCAAGTTCGGCAAAGACGGCGAATGGACCACATCGGGAATGCTGCAGGTGCAGTACCACGGCGTTACCGATGCGGCGAACCTCGAGACTTGGCGCGGCATGAGCTACCAAACCGTGCTCACGCCGACCGATGAGGCGACCGGAAAAGTCATTTATCCTTACGCCAAGGCGCTAAGCTAACCGCCTAGAGCGTTCAATCAAATCTGTGGAGGGAAACATGGGACGACAAATCACACGTCGCCGAATTAATGCAGGCATTGGCGCCGCGCTCGTGGCACCAGCGTTTGGTGCGCGTGCACTCGCGCAGGGCGCAGCTCCGATCAAAATCGGCTTCGGCATGGCGCTGACCGGACCGCTCGCGGTGAACGGCCAACAGGCGTTGCTCGGCGCCCAGATCTGGGCCGAGGAAGTCAACGCCAAGGGCGGCCTGCTCGGCCGGCAGGTGCAGTTGATCCATTACGACGATCAGTCGAATCCATCGAACGTACCGGGCCTCTACACCAAACTGCTCGAGGTCGACAAAGCAGACCTCGTGGTCAGCGGCTACGCGACCAACATGGTGGCGCCGGCCATTCCGATCGTGATGCAGAAGAACAAGACCTTCATCAGCCTGTTTGCACTCGACGCCAACAGCGAGTTCCACTATCCGCGCTATTTCTCGTACATTCCGACCGGCGGACCGAACCCGAAGCAGACCATCAGCGAGGGCTTCTTCCAGGTGGCGGCGGCGCAGAATCCGAAGCCGCAGACCGTGGCCATCGCAGCCGAGGACGCCGAGTTCTCGCGCAATGCCGCGGAAGGCGCCCGCGCCAACGCGAAGCAGTACGGCTTCAAGGTCATTTACGACAAAACCTACCCGCCCAACACGACCGACTTCTCGCCGGTCATCCGCGCGATCCAGGCGGCCAACCCGGATCTGCTGGCGATCTGCTCGTATCCGCTCAGTTCGGTGGGCATGCTCATGTCGGCCAACGAACTCGGCTTCAAGCCGAAAATGATCGGCGGCGCCATGGTTGGACTCCAGGCCACGGCGATAAAGAGCAAGCTCAAGGGTCACCTCAACGGCGTCGTCAATTACGACAACTGGGTGCCGTCGGCAAAAATGATGGCGCCCGCGGCGGACTTCTTCAAGAAATACCAGGCGCGCGCACCGAAGCTCGGCATCGATCCGCTCGGGTATTACCTCGGCGGCTGGGGCTACGCTTACCTTCAGGTGCTGCAGCAGGCCGTCGAAGGCACCAAGAGCATCGCGGACGAAAAGCTCGCCAACTACCTGCGCAGCAATGCCGTCAACAGCATCATGGCGGAAGGCGTGCGGTTCGGCAAAAACGGCGAATGGGTCAAGGCCCATCAGCTGCAGGTGCAGTATCACGACATCACCGATGCGGCGAACCTCGATACGTGGCGCGGCATGAGCTACCAGACGGTGCTGGCGCCGCCCGAGGAGGTCACCGGCAAGGTCATTTATCCCTACGCCAACGCATTGAAGGCTTAGGCTTATCCTCTTCACTGCGGATGAGATTGATTGTACGGGTTGGGGACAGAGGCCTCAGATGCTGTTACCCACCTCGCTTGTCGGCTCTTACCCGCAGCCCGAATGGCTGATCGACCGCGCCAGGCTGTCGAAGCAAGTGCCGCGTGTGCGCGCCGACGATCTCTGGCTGGTGCCGCCCGACAAGCTCGAGGCGGCACAGGACGACGCCACCGTCATCGCCATTCATGACCAGGAAGTGGCGGGCCTCGACATCATCACCGATGGCGAGCAGCGGCGCGAAAGTTATTCCAACCGCTTCGCCACCGCGCTCGATGGCGTCGATGTGAAAAATCCCGGCAGCACCATCAACCGCAACGGCAAGGCCATCCCGGTGCCGCGCGTGGTCGGGCCGATCCGGCGGCGGCACGCGGTCGAACTGCGCGACCTGCAGGTGCTGCGCGCCAACACGGCGCGCTCCATCAAGGCGACCGTTCCGGGGCCCTTCACCATGAGCAAGCAGGCTCAGGACGACTACTACAAGGACGAGGAGGCGCTGGCGCTGGCCTACGCGGACGCGCTTAACGCTGAAATCAAGGACCTGTTCGCGGCCGGCGCCGACGTGGTGCAGATCGATGAGCCGTGGATGCAGCAGCATCCGGACAAGGCGCGCCAGTACGGCCTCAAGGCGCTCGACCGGGCGCTTGACGGCGTGAGCGGCACTATCGCGGTTCACCTGTGCTTCGGCTATGCGGCCGTCGTGCACGACAAGCCGTCGGGCTACTCGTTCCTGCCCGAACTGGAAGGCTCGAAAGCCCAGCAGATTTCCATCGAAGCGGCGCAGCCCAAGCTCGATCTCGCGGTCTTGCGCGAACTGCCGTCGAAAACCATCATTCTGGGTGTCATCGATCTGTCAGACCTGCAGCCGGAGACGCCGGAGGTTATCGCCGCGCGCATCAGGCGGGCGCTTGCCCATGTGCCCGCCAATCGGGTGGTGGTGGCGCCGGATTGCGGCATGAAATACCTGCCGCGCCCGGTCGCGTTTGCTAAAATGAAGGCCATGGCCGCAGGCGCCGCACTGGTGCGGCACGAGATCGCCGGCAAATGAGTTTCGAATTTCTGAGGAGACGCCCATGCCCTACGTAACGGAAAAGACCTTGACCGATGTGGTGCGCGAGCGCTGGAGCGATATTCCGGATGCCCGCCTAAAGCAGGTGATGCAGGCGGTGGTAAAACACCTTCATGCCTTCGTGCGCGAGATCGAGCCGACCGGAGCCGAATGGGCTGTGGCGATCGATTTTTTGACCCGCACCGGACAGATGTGTGACGAGAAGCGCCAGGAATTCATTTTGATGTCGGACGTTCTCGGCGTCAGCATGCTGGTCGACGCCATCAATCATCGCCGCCCGAGCGGCGCGACGCCGAGCACGGTCGAGGGCCCATTCCACGTACCCGATGCGCCGGCCTTCAGCAACGGCGCCAACATGGCGGCCAATGCGCCCGGCATTCCGTGCTTCGTCATCGGCAAGGTCAGCGGACTTGGCGGCGAGCCGGTCGCCGGCGCCACGCTCGATCTGTGGCAGACCGACGGTGACGGCCTCTACGAGGCGCAGCGGCCGGAAATCGAGGGCGCCTGGATGCGCGGTCTTTATCACTCGCAGCCCGATGGCTCCTATCTGATCCGCACCGTGGCGCCGATCGCCTATACGATCCCGATGGACGGCACGATCGGCGAACTGATGAACCGCACCAATCTCAGCCACATGCGGCCAGCGCACATTCATTTCGCGCTGAAAGCGCCCGGCTATCACGGCCTGGTGACACACCTGTTCCAGTCCGGCGACAAGTGGATCGAGCATGACGCGGTCTATGGCGTGAAGGAACCGCTGATCGTCGACTTCAAGAAGATGCCGGCCGGCAGCAAGGCGCCGTCAGGCGAGATCATGAATGAGCCGTTCTGCGTCGTGAACTACGACTTCGTGCTGGAACGGCAGGCACAGGCGGCCGCGGCGTAAGAACTTCTCTGCGTCGCCAATTCCGATCCGACGGTTTCGGCCGCGGGCAGCGCGCCGGCGCTTGGCTTCCCTCACCCGCGGAGAACGAGAACAACGCTCTCCCCCTGCCCCATTCACGGCTATGAAAATTGCCATTCCGGATGACTACCAGGACATGGTGGATCAGCTCGCGTGCTTTTCCCTGATTCGTCACCACGACGTTGTCCGTTACCGTGGGCCCGCCCGCGATCTCGATCAGCTTGTTGAGCGGCTCGCCGGCGCCGATATCATCGTTTCGATTCGCGAGCGCGTTCACTTCTCGCGCGCGCTGCTCGAGCGTCTGCCCAAATGTCGGCTCATCGCGCTGGTCGGCCGCAATTCGCAACGGATCGATTTCGCCGCAGCCACCGAGCTTGGCATTCCGGTTTCGACCGGCGTCAGCAACTCTCCGGACGCCCCGGCCGAACTGACGCTGGCGCTGATCCTTGCCTCACGCCGCAATGTCGCGCGCGAAGCCGAGCGCATGAGGCGAGGCGACTGGCCATGCACGCTGTCGCACCGGCTGCGCGGTTCGACGCTCGGCATCTACGGGTTGGGCTCCATTGGCTCGCTGGTCGCGCAGGGCGGCAAGGGCCTCGGCATGAAGATCCTGGCCTTCGGACAAAACAAATCGCGGGAGAAGGCTGCGGCCGCAGGATACGAATTCGCCCAGTCAAAGGCGGAGCTGTTCGAGCGCGCCGATGTGCTTTCGATCAGCGTGCGGCTACAGCGCGAAACCAGAGGCGTTGTCGGCCCGGAGGATTTCGCCCGCATGAAACCGACCGCGCTGTTCGTCAATGTCGCGCGTGCCGAGCTGGTGCAGCCCGGCGCGTTGCTGGAAGCGTTGCGCAAGGGCCGCCCCGGCTATGCGGCGGTCGACGTCTACGAGGAAGAGCCGATCATGAACGGCGAGCATCCGTTCCTGAGAATGCCGAACGTGCTGTGCACGCCGCATCTGGGCTGGGCCGAATGGGATAATTTCGAGCTCTACTTCCAAGAGTGCTTCGAACAGATCCAGAAATTCGAAAAGGGCGAGCCGCTGCGGCTCGCTAATCCGGCCGTCAAACTCCGCTTTGTTGGAAGTCCCACACGGTAGACTGGAGCGCAGGCCTCGCGGCTAGTTACCACGGCGCGTCACGGCGTCGAAAATGTCCGAATTCGGCAAATGGCGCGCCATTCTTGAAATATCGCTCTAACCCAGAAGGGTTAACTCACAGGCACTCGAGCGCGCCGAACTCGTCATCGAAACGCGACCGGGCCGGTCATTTGATCGCAAGGAGGTTGTCATGACCTGGGGTATTCCAACGCACCTTTTCCTCCAAATCCACGTTGCGCTCAGCCTGATCGGCATCGTGGCCGGCCTGATCGTGCTTTACGGCCTCCTGGCCGGGCGCGCGCTCGGCGGCTGGACCGCCCTGTTTCTCCTCACCACAATCCTGACGGACATCACGGGCTTCCCGTTGCCGCCATTCGGGCTCGATCCGCCGCGTATGGTCGGCATTCTGTCGCTGATCCTGCTCGCTGTGGCGGTTGTCGCCTATTACGGTTTTCATCTCGGCGGCGCGTGGCGGTGGGTCTACGTTGTTACGGCAATGGCGGCGCTTTATCTGAACTGCTTCGTTGCCGTCATCCAGTCGTTTTCAAAGATTCCATTTCTGCATCGGCTCGCGCCCACCCAATCGGAACCCCCATTCCTCGCCGCACAAATCATAGTGCTCGCCCTGTTTTTGACGCTGGGTTTTGTGTCCGTGCGCAAATTCCATCCGCGGCTGGCCTAGCCAACCAAGTTGCAGATGCAATTCTAAGGTGGCTTGTTGATGTCAGCGCGTTCGAGCATCGCTTCCTATCTTGGGTTGCGTTGCCGTTACCAGCTCATCTCACTGACGGCGTGGCGCATTTGACAGAGAGCCGGCCCGACTGCTCAAGTGAAGACTGACGCAGTTCCGGGGGGACGACTTGGCGTTCACGGTCTCCGATCACCTCAGCGATCAGTTCCTCGACCGCGTTCGTCGCAGCTATCAATTGGCGGCGGCTCGCGAGGCGATGAGCGCCGATACGGTTTGGCTGACGATCGGCGCAATGCAGGCGCCGATATCCGAGGCTTTGGCAGCGCCGGACAATCGGTTGCTGCGGCCGATTTTCGCCAACCCGATTTCTTCGGACCTGTACTACGGGGTTGATAATCTCGCCCACAGCTTGATGGCGGGCCTACGCGACCGCGCCGAAGCGGAACGGCACACCGCCGAAGCGGCCAAAGACCAATTGCTCCGCGTCGCGGAAGCGATCGGTTGTCGGCGATGGTTTCCGCCCGGATCCGAACAGGTATTCAAATACGCGCCGGGGGACGACCCGGCCGAAGACATCGAAGCACTACTGGCGGCGATGAGCGCGAAAGTCGGATTTGAAATCAACTTTCCGAACCCGTTCGAGGGAGAGATGGCCGTCGCAACGTCGCGCGGCCTTGCGAGCTATCGAGCGATCCACGCCATCTATCAGGCCCACCGCATCCTGCAAGAACTCGCCGGCGTCTCGGAACGCACGGTTCTCGAAATCGGCCCCGGGATGGGGAGAACCGCCTATTTCGCCGCGCGGGCCGGCATCCGGAACTATGCGACGATCGACCTTCCGATGGGCGTCGCCGCCCAGGCGTGTTTTCTCGGCGCGACGTTGGGAGCGGACGCGATCTGGATGATCGGCGACCCGCCGGCGGCGGCGCACGGCCGCATAAGGCTTCTGCCGAGCTCCGGCCCACTTCCACCAGAGCAATTCGGCCTGGTCCTCAACGTCGACTCGCTGCCCGAGATGGGGGCCGCGACGATGGAGGTCTATGGCCGCTGGATCGCCGCGCACGCCGGCACTTTTCTCTCTATCAACCAGGAAGCGCACGCCATGACCGTCAACGCGATCGGCGATCGTTTCTTTGGCGCCGCCGCAAAGACCAGGGCACCATATTGGCTACGCCCCGGCTATGTCGAAGAGACGTTCCGCTTCAGAGTTCCGCAACCACGACCTTCGACGCCGTGGCGCGCGATCGCCGGGTTACTGTCCGGCGGCTAAGCGATGATCACGTTGCCCCGGCTCGCGCCGCGGTCAATCCGCGGCTCAGGGGGCGCGTTCCAGCGCGGCGCGATCCCATTTGGCCAGATTGGCTGCTGCCGCGTAGGTCTCCTGCAGGAATCCAAGCAGCAATGCGTCCGGATCACGCGCTTCGCGCACTGCGTCGTAGGGCAGAATGAACTGCCCGACATCCTTGTTGTAGGCGGCTTCGGCCGTGCTCAGACGCGTCGTGCCGTAACCGTCCGGCTCCGGATAGGCATAGACGTAATAGGCCGCGCGGCCGAAGCCGCCATTGCCGGGCCAGAAGCCGCAGCTCGAACATTCGTGCGAATAGGCCTCCGCCATCACCCAGTCGGCGACGTGCGGCGTGTGACCCTTTGGCGGTGCCGCTGTGCGGCCGGAGAAGCGCGTGACCGCGAGGTCAAAGCTGCCCCAGAAAAACTGCACCGGGCTAACCTTGCCAAGAAACGGCGCGCGAAATTTGCTCATCACGCGCGCGGATTGCACCAGCGCCTGGTGGAAACGGGCAACGTTTTCGCCATCGTACTGCGCGTGGATGCGATCCTGATCGAGGGCGATGCAGTTTTCGATCTCGCACGGCATGGTCGAAATGCGCACGTCAATGCCGAGACGCTGCAAGCGTCGCACGAACTCCGCGTAGAAATCAGCGACGGTCATCGGCTTAAGCGGCAGACTCTCGCGCCGTCCGTCGCTCGTTACAATGTCGAGGCGATGATCGATGAAATCGAACGCGACATCGAATACGCCGCCGCGATACGGGATGACGCATCTCGCCATGCCGCGCGCGGTCACCCGAAACGTCACGTTCCACCAATGATTGACGAGTGGCGTCTGTGCGAGGATGACCTTGCCGACCACCTGCGTCCATAATTGCAGGGTGTCGCAGGTTTCATTCCAGGCCGCGTAGGGCAAGTCCGGCCATTGCGGGTTCGAGGTCATGTGTCTGTCCTTGCGCCGCCTCTCCCGCGTGTCCCGTTACGACTTCATCAGGTGTCCAAATTTCTGCAGCGCCTCACGCCGCTCGTCGGCACTCGGCATGTTCACCGCCGGAAATTTATCGCGCCAATGGAATGGGCGGCAGGCGTCGATCACCGCCCGGCTGTTGGTGTAGTCGCCGATCGCCTTGCGCTCCGGCTCGATGCGCGGATCGAGCGGGGTCGACCAGGCGCCGCGAATGATATCGATCGAGGTGGCTGGATCGGAACGCGTGATCAGCGCCCAGATCACCTCGTCGAGGTTCGACACGTCGATGTCGTCGTCGACGACGATGACGTAGCGCCCGCAATAGGCCGCGACATGACATTGCGCGGCGATATGGCCGGCCTGCTTGGCGTGCCCGGGATAGCGCTGCTTGACTGCCACGGCGAGAAACAGCCGCGCGTTGCCGACCTCGTGCGCCCACGCCGCGGTGACGCCCGGCACGCCCGCTTTCTCGACGTTTTCGCGCAACAGCGCCGAACGCACGATCGCGCGCCATCGGCAGATTTCATCGGGCGGCCGCTGTGGCACGCATCCGAGCATGATTGGCTCATTGCGATAGTAGACCGCCTTGACGTCGATCACTGGCTCGGGCCGCTCGTCGGACGCGTAATAGCCGGTCCACTCGCCGAACGGCCCCTCCTCGCGCACGTTGCCGGGTTCGACGAAACCCTCGATGACGATCTCGGCGTTGGCTGGAATCGGCAGTCCTGTGACTGGACCCTTAATGACCTCGACCGGCTGCCCGCGCATGCCGCCGACAATGTCGAGTTCGGATACGCCCGGCGGCACTTCGCTGGCCCCCATCAGAAAACTCATCGGATCGCCGCCACAGACAATCGCAACCGGCATGCGCTCGCCGCGCGCGGCGTATTTGTCGCGCATGACCCGGCCGTGCTTGCCGGGCGAAATATAGAAGCCGAGCGTTTTTTGATCGTGGATCATCACCCGGTACGTGCCGCAGTTGATCCAGCCGTCGTCCGGATCGCGCATGATATTGTAGCAGCCGGTGCCGATGTAGCGGCCGCCGTCCTGCGGATGCCATTGCGGCGCCGGAAACTTGGTGACGTCGATGGCGTCACCTTCCATGACGTTCTGCATCACCGGCCCCGTATCGACGAATTTCGGCGGGATGCGCTTGACCATGGCGGCGTGGTTGACGCGAAAACTTTCACTCAATTCCAGCTTGGACAGGTCGCTGGAAAAGCCAAGCGTCATGTTCTTGCGCTTGCCGGCGAAGAAATTGACCAGAAGCCGGCTGCCCGGCAGCGTGCCGGGCACATCATTGAACACAAAGCACGGCGCATCATCGACGTGCGCCGACATTTCGGCGACCATGCCGATATCGCGTTCGTAGGACAGGCCGCCGACTTCCTTGACCTCGCCGAGCTTGTTGGCCTCTTCGAGCCACTGGCGCAGATCGTGGTAGGGCAAAAACGGCGCCGTATTCGAGCCCGTGAGGTTTGCGGCGCTACCGAGCGGCGTCGCCATCGGATCGGGCATCACGGTTTGCTCAGCCATGCTAATGAATCTCTTTCCAGTTGTCGGCGACGTAACCTTGCCGGTCGACTTTCATGATCGCCTTGCCGGGGACCGCATGACTGCCCTTGCACGACCAGGCGTAGATTGTGTCGTGCCCGGTCGAGGACATCGGGATGACGCTCGCGCCCGGATGGTCGCGGCACCACGCGGCCGCGCCGAACGATGTGCGGCGCGTATCGGCCTTGTCGCAATTCAGGTTGGCTCCGACGTAGCATCCCATCAGCTTGGCGCCGACACAGCGCACGAAACCGCCGTTGCGCACCACGTCCTTGTCGGCGCCAACCGCGGCCGCCAAAGCTGGCACCAGATCGACAGGAACCTTCTCGGGGCGTGCATGCGCCGGGTTTGGACAATAGTCCGCCGCACTGGCGGCGCGCATCGGCACGGCACTCGCAAGAATGAGCAGGCTGCAGAACGCCAAGACCGCCGCCGTCGCTCTGCGCATTAGCCCACTCCGTGTTGCCTGTATTTTGGGTTGCAGCCGAATTGCTTATATTGCTAAGGAATTAGCCGGAGCATCCTATCATGCAGACTGACGCCGGCTCAAACCTGTTGCATAGCTGGATCGCGCGCGCCGCAGAGAGCGCGCCGGACAAGCCATACATCGTCTCGGCCGAAGACGGACGCCGCGTATCCTACAGCCAGCTGCGCCACAACGTGGCACAGTTCGCGACTTTCCTGCGGCAGCGCGGCCTCAAGCCCAATGAGCGCGTCGCGCTGCTCGCCAATAATTCGATCGAGCATCTGGTCTGCTATCTGGGCGTGATGGCGGCCGGCGCCACTATCTGCACTGTCCACGTCGAGATGAACCGCAACCAGCTCGGCAACATTTTCGAGCGCTTGAACCCGCGCCTCATTCTCTACCAGGACGGCCTCGGCCTCGACGACCTTGTCGAGAACGCGGGCGTGCCGAGCCTGCGGCTTAGCCGCTGGGACAAGCCCGAACCCGGATCGCTGTTTGACGAGCTGGCGCGCTGCGCGCCGAGCGAGCCGAAAAATCCAGCCGGTCCCGACGACGACGCCGTCATCCTCTTCACGTCGGGAACCAGCGCCACCCCAAAAGGCGTCATTCTCGACTACCGCGAATTTCTTCTGAACATCGGCCCGCTGGCTGAAGGTTTCGGCCTCACGGCGGACGATCGGCTCTACGACTTTCGCCCGTTCAGCTGGAATTCGGCGCAGACCCTGGGCGCACTTGCGGTCCTTAACGCGGGCGCCACGCTGGTGCTCTCGGAAAAATTTTCGGCAAGCCGGTTTTTTCAGCACCTGCGCGACCACGAGGTTACGATCGCGACCGGCAACCCGACAACCATCAACATCTTGCTCAACAGCGACCAGACGGCGCGGCGCGGCGATGTGCCGAAATTACGCTTCATCACGTCAAGCTCGGCGCCGCTTTTGCTTGAAGACTGGAAACGATTCGAGCAGCAATTCGGTATTCCGGTCGCGCAGGGCTGCGGCGCCAGTGAGGTAAGCTGGATCGCCGCCATTCCGGGTGAACAGCGGCGGCTTGGCAAAGTCGGCCGGCCGTTCCGCTATCACGATCTCGCCGTCGTTGACGCCGACGGTCAGCGCCTGCCACCGGGTGAGATTGGCTATGTCGAGCTCGGCGGATTCGGCGATCATGCCTACCGTTATTTGGGCGATGATGGCGGCATCAAAGTCCATAGCCGCGGACGCTTCCGCACCGGCGATCTCGGCTCGCTCGACGCCGACGGCTTTCTGACACTGTCGGGCCGCGAGAAGGAGCTGATCATCCGCGGCGGCGCGAAGATCTCGCCCCTGGAGATCAACTCTTTCCTAATGCAACACGCTGACGTGATCGAAGCCGCCACGGTCGGAGTGCCTGACACGATCTACGGCGAGGAAGTCGTGAGCTACGTGGTGACGCGGCCCGGTGCAAAGGTTGATGCGGATTCCTTGCTTCGGTATTGCGCGACCTTACCGCCCTTCAAGGCGCCGAAGCGAATCTTGCTCAGTGAATCGCTGCCGAAGACTGAACGCGGCAAACTGGATCGCAAGGCGCTGACGGAACGGTGGAAGAAGGACCACCTCAGCGCGGTTTAGCCTGAACGCTGAAAGTAAATCCTTCTCTGTTTCAATGCCGATAATGTCAGCAGCTTCTCGGTTATCGCCAAAATAGCGCCAGCAAAATCACGATTGGCAGGGGCACGCCAAGCATCCACAACAGCAAGCCTCTTCCCATTCCCATAATCGCCTCCATTCTCCAAACAATTTTGTCTCAACTCGACGCGCGTCCTAATGCGAGAGCAGGACGAGCAGGATGATGATGGGGATCGGAATTCCCAACAGCCACAACAGAATCGGCATCGTCGTTACCTCCAGGGTTTTCCACTTACCAGGGACGCGGAACGAGGCGCCGCTCATTCCAGCTGCCATCGCGCAATTGCCCGCCCTCGACCGCTGCGAGGCTCGCGGCAAATGCGCCGAACAGCAGGGCTGCCGTCATCCAAAAGGCGAGCTTGGCGGCGCCGCGGCGCGCCTGATCGGCGGCGGTCTTGGCCTGCGCGATCACATCATCGACGCGCTTTTGGGCATCGGCCTGGCTCAGTCCCGTCTGGGCGGCGACAAGCTGCGCAACGTAGGTCCTGTCCGGGTCCGATAGGCCGCTGGCTTGGGCATAACTCGTTGTCCAGAGGCGGAGCACTTCCGCGCGTGCGGCTGCGTTCGAACGTGCATCGACGGTCCCGCCGGACGTCGCGGGCGCGGCTGCGCCGCCAGCAGGAGCGGAGCTAGCCGCCGCTGCGGGCGCTTCCCGCCTGAAAAGCCTGTCGACATAAACCTGCGCGGGATTGGCGCCTGTCTGGGCGGCCGCAGCGCCGACCATCGAGGCCGCGCCTCCGAGCAGATGAGTAGTGGCGGCGCCGAGCAAGGTGGCGCTGATCAGGATTGAGAATGCCCAGGCGATGAAGCCGTGGGCGGTGTCGCGAAAGAATACTTCGTTGGTGTGGACGCCGATCCATTTGGTACGCAAACGGGCTGCCAGATAACCGCCGATGGCGGATGACATCACCGCAACTATCACCAGATAGATGCCGGCGGCCACCTTGAACGTAGAAGCCGACACTCCAGAATCGGTCCATGGCGAGATCGAAGACAACCCGAGGCCGGCGCCCAATGCCAAAAGCGGCATCGTCACCGCCGATATGGTTACCGCACCGGCCGCAATGCTGGCCCACGAAACAGCTGAAACAGCATCGGACAAAATCGCATTCTCGGAACGAATGGCAGTATCCATGACGGCTCCTAAATGGTCACGTGACGCTCAACACGGTTGTTCCGTATCAAGGACGGCGATGAGAAAAAGTTCCCGCGACAGCACAGAAATTAGGCGAGCAGACTTGAAAAGGATCAGCTTCTTGCGGTGCAACAAATTCACGATACAAACGCGCAGCATCGAATTCCCGTATAGGATGAGCGTCGAGCAATGAGTGCGGCGGCATCATGAACGCATCAGCCATCAGCAAGTCGATTGATTTTCGCTGCCGAACGCAGCTGCTGATTGCAATCGTGATGGCACAGCTGTGGACGAGCGGCGCCAACGCCGACGACCGCAAACTCCGTTTCGGGCCGGACGCCATCCCGATAGAGCAAGCGACCCAATATCTGCGCACCCATCCGGCGCCGGACTACTGGGCCATCAGCCCGTTCTACATGCCCCAGGACACTGACAGCGCCTGCTCGGCCGCCAGCATTGCGATTCTGCTCAACGCCTTGCGTGGCGTGCCGCCGCGCGCCGACGCTGAACTCGTTACGCAAGCCGGGTTGCGGGCACGGTTGGGCGACGCACGCTGGATCGCCGAGACGGCGCAAAACGGCTCGGGCGTGACCTTTGCGAAATTCGTCGAAGTCGTTACCGAGAGCCTTCGCGCCTATGGATTTGCGGACGATGAACTCCAGGTATTCAAGCCGGCTGACGCATCGAGTGAGAGCCTTGCCAGACTGCAACACCTGCTCGCCGCCAACGAACATTCAGCCAAGGACATCGCGCTGCTTTATTTCAATCAGGGCGTTCTGACCGGCGACTGGGACGGCCCCCACGTCTCCCCTATCGGGGCCTATGATGCTCACCGCGGCCGCGTGCTGGTCATGGACGTCGATCGCCGTTTCTACGTGCCCTACTGGTCGCCGCTGCGAAAGTCTTGGAGAGCATGCTCAAACCAGCTCCCGGCATCCTTCGGACCACTCGCGGGCGAAACCGGCGGCATCATCTGGGTCCGGCCGAAACGACATTGAATTCATTTCGACGGGGCGTCGCCTTGAGCAGTAGCGTCCACTTGGCAATTTCGGCCTGCAAGAAATTGCGGGCGCCCGCCGGCGTGGCGAGCGCGGGCGGCACGGTCTCCTGCCCGACCGCCACGGCCCGGCGCTGAAAATCCGGATCTTTCAGTGCGTCGCGCAGGGCTCCATTCAATCGCTCGACGATCGGCGCCGACGTGCCTGTCGGCGCATACAAGGCACTCCATACCTGCATGGCGACATTGGGCAGGCCCTGTTCGGCCAGAGTCGGCAAGATCGGGCAGAAGCTCCGCGCGGGTGTCACCGACGATGCCGTAAGCCTTGACCCTGCCGGCCTTTGATTGCACCGACGCGGTGATCACGGCATCGCAGACAATATCGGCGCGGCCCGCCGCCACGTCGATCAGGGCGGGCCCGGTGCCCTGATACGGAATCATGTTGAAGCGCGTCTTGAGCTGGCGCATCAGCAGCGACTCGCAAAGAAAGGACGGCCCGCCCGGCCCGGTATTGGCGGCGTTGACCTTGGAGCCATTGCTCCTGAGATAATCGATGAAATCTTTGAACGGCACCTTGGCGAAGGACGGCCGCGCCACCAGCATGGTGGGCGAAAACACCGCGATGCCTAACCCGATGAAATCGCGCAGCGGATCGTAAGCGAGATTTGGATAAAGCGCGGGACTGATCGCCATCGAGATGTTGGTGAAGAGCAGCGTGTAACCATCCGGCTGCGCGTGCGCGGCCCGCTCCGCGCCGACGTTTCCACCGGCGCCGCCGAAATTCTCGACCACGATCGGGCGTCCGAGTTTGCGCGACAGCACATCCGCCAAAATGCGACCGGTAACGTCGGTCGGCCCGCCTGCCGCAAACGGCACGATCAGCTTGATCGGATGCGCCGGATAGCCTTGCGCGACGGCGGCCCTGTGTGCCGCCACAACGTCAAGCAGAAGCGCAGCCGAAATCAAAAGCGATCTGATGGCTCGGGGACAGCGCATAGGAGCGGCACGCATCGCGACGGCTCCGCTAACGCGCCGCGATGTGTTCGGCGATATGCTCGCCCGCGAGCAATCCGAGAACAAACGATTTGGAGATGCCGCCGACGTAGCCGGCGCGCGGACCACCTTCGAGCCCGGCGACCGGCGTTCCGGCGGCGTACAGTCCGGGAAGGACGCTGCCGTCGGGCTTGAGCGCCTGCGCATGGTCGTTGATGACAATGCCGCCCATGGTACCCGTGACGCCGGTGCAGAGCGGGACGGCGTGGAATGGCGCGGTATCGATCCGCATCGGCTTGTGCTTGCGCAGGCTGCGCGGCACCGAAAGACCCGCGAAATCATTACGAGCAATCGCCTCATTATAATCAGCGACAGTTTGTGCGAGCGCGTCTGCGGGCAGACGCACGCGCGCCGCCAACGTTTCAAGATCGGGCGCACTGATGAGCGCTCCGCCGGCCTCGACCATGCTCGGATTGGCCGGCACGGTCGTGGTAATCGCCGGCTCCTGTTTCCAGATTGCGTCGTCGACAATGAGGACGGCGCTCAGCGGATCGGCCAGCTGCGCAATGGCATTGGCCATGCAGACGCCGCCGCGGCCTTCGTCAGTAAACCGCTTGGCGTCGGGGCCCACCAGAATGGCGCATTCGGCGGCGGCGTCGAGATGCGGATAGGGCCACAGCCGCGTGTTGCTCATGGCGTCACGGTGATGGATGTGGCCGTAAAACGCGCCGAAGCCGCCGACGGCCGCTCCGGCCGTTTCCGCCATACGGATGCCGTCACCATTGGCGCCAGGACCGACCCGGCACAGCACGCGATCCGCGCGCGGCGTGATGTATTTGGCGATCATCTCACGATTGGCGGCAAAGCCGCCATCGGCAATCACGACGGCCTTGGCGGCGATGCGTTGGCGCACGCCGTCGCGCATGACATCGACGCCCACACAGGCGCCGCCTTCGATCACCAGGGCTTCAGCTCTGGTACCGCGCATCAGGACCCCGCCGCGTTCTTTCAGATTTTTTTCAAGCCGCTGCATGAAGAGATCGGGCCCGCGGTCCTCCCAGTCCAATCCGACCGTTGCCCGCCGCGGCGGCGCCAGCACCTGTTGTCCTGGCTGATCGTGCTGAAGCGCGCGCTGCACGAACGTCGCCCCCTGCCGCGGCAGCCACTCGATGGCACGCTTGCCGTTATCTGCGATGGCCCGGGCGACGGCCGGGTGCGCGCTGGCGCCGCTGCCGTCCATGATGGCGCGGAACAGCCGGTCCGGCTCCACCATGATCGGCAGTCCCATGACGTTGGCGACGCCCGTCGACCACCGCGAACTGCAGGGATACCGCTCCTCGCTGCGGGCTTCGAGAACGGCCACAGACAATCCGGCTTCGGCGGCGCGACAGGCGGGAATCAGCCCGGAAAACCCGCCGCCGACGCACACGACATCGAATTGCATGGTCGTGTTGACTTCCTACCTTCCCGATTTCGCCAGCGAGTGCACCCAGCCCTGCATGCGCTTCTTGGCGTTGGCGATGTCGTCCTTCGAGAACCAGTCTTCGGGCTTGACCTTGTCGACCGGATAGACCGGCCGCAGGAAGTCGCTCTCGTACCCGAAAGGAACTGTGGCATCGATGCCCATGCCACCCTCGAACCGCGTGTTCGAGGCGGTCCATTGCTGCCCGCCCGCGGTCATCCGCTCCGCAGGCATGAAGGTCTGGCCGCGTCCGCCCGGGATTGGATTGAGAATATCGGTCTGCGGATTGACGCGCGTGGTCATGCACCACATCACGTCATCCATCGAATACGGATCGACATCCTCCGACACCGCGATCGCCAGACGCATGCCCTGCGAGCACGACAAGGCCGCGCCCAGAAAGTTGCGCTGCCAGCCTTCGTCGATCTGATGGCGCTTCTTGACCTGGATGATGCAGCCGCCCCAATCGGTCATGCAGTACGGAATCACAACGTTCTGCACGATGCCGGGCTGCAAACGGTTGCACAGTTCGTAGATCGCCGCCTCGCGCACGGTGGTGTCGATGTTGTGGTCGTCGAGCATGTGCACGCCGAGCGCAAAGATGATCGGCTTGGTCTCCGGCTTGCGCATAGTGATGGCGGTGACGTGGAAGGTCGGCGCCTTGTAGGACTTGCCCATGTAGCCGGCCCATTCCGGATGGAAATGGTAGCGGCCCTGCACGCCGGCCTTCTCGGCTTCCTCGGTCTCGAAGCGGCGGTCGCGCGGATTGACGTAGCCCTCAAGCACCAGTTCGCAGTCGGCCAACGCCATGGCATCGACGGTACGCGCTTTCACCAGGCGGATCGGCGCGCCCTGCACCGCCGACGCAATGCCGATCTCGTCGCAGCCCATCGGCAGCACCGCATAGTCGAAGCCCGCGCCGGCCAAGAGCGTACAGGCCGGCGGCACGCCGAAGCACATCGTGATCGGCACCGGCTGGTCTTCCTTGTAGTACTTGTTGACCACCTGCCACATGTGCGAGCCGGGTGAGATCTGGAACGTGCCGACGTTGCCCCAGCGGAAATTCATACGGTTGTAGCCGAGGTCCGAGCCGCCCTCGAACTGCGGGCCGGTGACACAGCGAATGCCGGAACCGACCGTCAGTTCGGGCTCGTAAGTAGTGTGGCGGATCGGCACCAGCCACTTGTTGACGTCATCGGGCTTCTCGATGACGAATTCCTGGCACGGCGCCTCGCTCTGCGCGATCTCCGCCGGCTTGATCGGATGCGACAGCGCGTATGCGAGCTTCCTCACGCGCTCGGCGTCGTCCTTCCAGCCGAACATCTTGTTGATGATCGCCATGTCGCCGAACAAATTCGTGATGACGCGATGGTTCGGCTTGCCCTTGACGGTGTTGAACAGCACCGGGCAGCCGCCGTCCATGTGCTTCTGCAGCCCGGTGACCTGCAGGTCGGGATCGACTTCCTTGTCGGTCTCGATCAGTTCGCCGTTGGCGCGTAGCCACTGCAATGTGCTACGCAGATCGAAGGCTTGGTTCGGCGTCACCGCCGTTGTCTGTTCCTTGCGCACGGGCTGTTGCATTGTCCGTCTTCCTATTGCATAGATTTCTAAGTAATTATTTGCCCGGGATCGCAGGGACTGTCAACGCCGATGCCGACGCTGCACTCGATCACATCGGCCTCTCTCAACCGCTCACCCCCGCGAAAGCGGAAGACGGAAATAGCGAACACCCCGAAGGCCGCACGGCTGCCGCCAAAAACGAAGCCTGCGCCGCGCTGCGCGCGATCTGCCGCCGCAGCAGTCTTCCGGATATCTGGTGCGCGATGCGCATCGCGCCTTTCAGCGCCTCCTGGAGCGCCGCATTGCGCCTTACGGGGTGACCCGCGGACAATGGTATTTCCTGCGCGTGCTGTGGATTCACGACGGGCTCTCGCAGCGCGAACTGTCGGCGCGCGTCGGCATGATGGAGTCGACCACCGTGATCGCGTTGCGCAGCATGGAGAGAACGGGATTGATCCAACGCGAGCGCAGCGATGACGACCGCCGCAGAGCACGCGTGCTGCTGACCGCCAAGGCGAAACGGCTGCGCAACGAATTACTCGCCGTTGCGCGTGGCATCACGGACGAATCCGAGGAAGGCATCGCCGCGCGCGATCTTACTGCTTTCCGACGCGTCGTCACCCAGATGACCGCAAACCTCGATCGGATCGAGCGGTAGGCCCTGCGCCGCTCGATCAGAGGCCGAGAAGCCCTGTAAATTGCCGGACCGGCCGATCGAGCCGCAGGGTGCGGAAGCCCATCGCGACCGAGGTGCGGATCGGCATCGGAATGAACGACAGCGCGGGCGCGAGCCCAGCCCTGCGCGTAGCGACGAGCGGCGCGGCGAGATCGTAACCAATTCGGTGCACGCTCACGGTCCGCTGCGCCAGATCGACAATCATGTAGCTCGCGCGCCGGTCGCGCTCGCGCGGCTCGCCGACGGTGCCTGGATTGATCAGATAGTACGCGTCATCGCGCAGCGAAGCCGTCGGCTCAGGCAGCATCGCGACGCGGCCTTTACGGAATTCATAGATGCTGGCGTGATGGGTGTGGCCGAAGGCGCAGATGCGTGCGCCCGATGGGTCCGCCATGAGCGCCTGGAAACTTTGCAGGCGGCGCTCGTCCGTGTCGAGGCGCACGGTGGCGCAATCGGCCTGCGGATGCAGCGCGCCATGCACGGCAATCAGCTTGCGGCCGATCGCAGCCTTGAGCGGCAGGCCCGCGAGGAAATGCAGATCGCTTCGTCCGAGAGAGCGTCTGGGTCCAGGTCAACGCACGGACGGCGGCGCGGCTGAAAGTCTTGGTCGTGATCCGTCCGCAGACCGCGAGATCGTGATTACCGGCAACGCAAAGCGTATCGACGCGCTGGAGAGCTGCAACACATTCTGCCGGCTGGGTATTGTAGCCGACGATGTCGCCGAGGCAGACGATACGATCAACGCACGCTACCGCAATGTGATCAAGCACCGCCTGGAGCGCCGGCAGATTGGCGTGAATATCGGAGATAAGCGCGAGTTTCACGACCCGCCCTTTGGGCGCTGCAAAAGCGGTCCGAGCCGCGCCCGCAGCCGCGAGACCGTCCGCCACGCAACCGGCGTTTGTTTGATGAAGCGCTTGATGCGGCGCTCGGCGACGGATCGGCTCAGCGCAGGCAGGCCACGCCACGTCGACGCAGCCACGTAATCGCCGAGCTTGATGTGCGTGTCCGACCATTCGAGCTTGTAGGGCTCGTCGCCGACGGTGAAGTCGAAACGATGCAGCCCTAGCCCAATGACATTGGCGATCAATTCACGCAGATGGAGCGCGCCCGGCCCATAGTGGGCGATCGCGCCGTCGTCATAGCTGGCGAGCACGTGATAGTAGGCATCGCGAAAGACCACGCCGAGATGTGTGGCACCGCGAAGCGCGCCGACCTGCGTGTGCCCGATATGCAGTTGCACGCCACCATCGCGCGGAAGCGGAGAGGCGGAGAAAGGCGACGCCTGCTCCGCGAGATCGAGAAAGAATTCGCGCCAGCCGGTGCGCTCAAACATGTCGGGGATGCCGCGATGTGCGAACAACCGGCGTTTTTGGTCCATCAGGACTTCAAGCGTCGCTTTTGCGTCGTCCGGATCGATGTCGAGCGCAAAGCTGACTTCGCCGAATTCGGCCAGCCGTTTGCGTTTTGACCGGTCGCGGCGCCGCGTCGCCGACGAGCGTTTGGCGGCGTAGAACTTCTTCCAGTCGCCGCCAAGATCCGCGAAATGCGCGCCGCTGGGGTTGGTCGCAAGCGCCAGGGCGAAGAACGGATTAAACTGGCCTTCCACCAGCTGCGGCATTTTCTCAAGCTCGATCCAGTCGTGACGAAACAACGGCTCGCGCTGCATACGCGCGCGCAGCTCTTTCCAGAGCGCGCGGAACTGTTCCGCCGGCAGTCGCAGCGACACGTCGCGGGCGAGAAGTGGCGCGTTGTAATCGTTCAATTCCTGGCCGAGCCAGCACAAGCGCCGCGCACCGCCGCAGCGATCGATGCCGAGAGGCAGGATGATGCCAGTCTGTCCGTCGGCAAGCGCGCCAACAACAATGACCGGTTGCACGCCTTGACGCGTCCCGATATGGCGTTGCCACCGTTGCAGCCAGTCGAAGGTCTGGAACGGGGTGCAGTCGGCGGTTCGCTCGAAGCGCCGCCACTGGGCCTCGACGGACTCGAGCCGATCGTGGATTGAGAGGTTAAGCATGACCGGAGCGCGGCTTAGTTCGCCGACGTGGTCCGGCGCTTCCCGGCCGACATCAAATGCCAGCCCGGCGTTCGGCAATGCGGCCAAAGGTCTGCTTGTCACGCAATCCGTCGACATGGTGGATGTCCAGGGGAGCGTGATAGAGGAGAATTGCTAAGGGAGCATCGCCTCCCCCTTTGGCCTTCGTGTTAAGGTAAAGCACCCCTCAACAGGATTGCTCGACTTTTAATTGGCGTCTATTTGGCGTCTCTGGCGCCAACGGAAGCCCTGAACAAATCTGAAGAAAGACTACGAGAGGATAAGATGAAAGTAATGCGCATTTGCTTCGTCACCGCGGCTATCTTGCTGGCGACGAGCGCCATCTCAGGCGCCGCTCAGGCGCAGGCCGGCAACTATCCAGCGAGGACCGTTACCATCATCGCCGACGCACCGCCTGGTTCTACGCCGGACGTCGACGCCCGTTTTGTTGCCGAGGGTCTCGGCAAGATGTGGGACCGCCAAGTCATCGTTATCGAACATCCGGGCGGGTTCGGCAGCATCGCGGCACGCGCCGCGGCCGACGCTGCGCCCGACGGCTATACGCTCTACATGCCGGCGCTGGCGACGTTTGTGGCGCCGAAAGCCGCAGCGCCGAATGTCCCGCTGCAGCTACCGCGCGATTTCATCCCGATCGGGTTCACCGCCGAGAATCCGATGTTCGTCGCGGTCAATCCCGCGCTCGGTGTGAGCACGCTGCCCGAACTGATCGCGCTCGCCAAGAAGAAGCCCGGCTCGATTTCGATCGCGGTGTCGGGAGCCGGCCGGTTGACCGACCTGACCGGCCGCCTGCTGCAGCAGCGCGAGAACGTGAATTTCGTTCGCGTGCCCTACAACATCGGCACCGCAGCCGCGGTCGCCGACGTTGCCGGCGGACGCGTGTCCATGATCATCGAGGGTTATTCGGGCATCGTCGGCGCGGTCAAAGGCAAGCAGATCAAGCTGATCGCGGTGGCGTCGTTGAAGCGCCTGCCGGAATTCCCCGACGTTCAGCCGATCGCGGACACGATACCTGGATTTTCCGCAACCGGCTGGCAGGTTCTCGTTGCACCGAAGGGTACGCCGCAGCCGATCATCAGCAAAGTCAGCGTCGATTTGGCCAAGCTGGTCAGCAGTCCGGACTTTCAGAAGCGCCTCGCCAGCGATTGGTAGCTATTCGCACGCCATGACGCCGGATCAGGTTCTTGCCTTCGTCAAGCAGCAACAGGATACGTGGCTGCCGCTGTTGGAAAACTCAAAGGACAAATAAGCGACGATCTGCCCATTTTTCAGGGTTGAACGAGGAGATTCAGTCATGCCGCGCGGGGGCTTTCCGGCGTGCACCGATTTTTGGTTGCGCGCTTGTTTGGTGGGGGTTGGCGTCATCGCACTCGCGGTCTCCGCGTACGCCAAAGATCCGGGTCAGGACGATTACATGATCCGCATGCTGAGCTGCACCGGGCCCGACGCCACGATGGAAGTTTACATCCCGCAGTCGATCGCCCTTGAAGGCAATGAATATGGTGCACGATCTGCAGAGGCCGGTGATCGGCTATTACACGCTCGATCTGACGCCGTATAACAAAGGCAAGCCGCTTGGAGCCGGTCAAGATTTCGATGACGGCAGATGGCAAGACCGTGATCGTCAATCAGTATACGCGCGGTTTGCCGCCGACCCGCATTCCCGTCGGCGGCGGCACGATCGATTTCGACCAGCGCTTCGGCTCTGCCGCAAAGTGCGGCCCGTTCCAGGAGCAGGATCCGAATTTCCGCGGATGAACGTTGGTACAGCTGGGTAGATTCGAACTACCGACCTCCTGATCCACAGTCAGGCGCTCTAACCAACTGAGCTACAGCTGCATGGCGCACGGCCAGTCGCGCCCCGGAAACTATTGGCAACGCCCAATTTTGGCAAGCCTGCCCCGGAGACGCAAAAGCCCGGGCAAACCCGGGCTTTCGACAGCTTCGATAGAACAGTGAACTTCCGCCAAAGCGCGGAAGGACGACCTCAACCAACCTTGCTGAAGGCCTTGTTCATGCCGCTCTTGATCGGCTCGGCAGTCTCGGTGGCGACCTTCTGCGCCAGGGCGGTAAGTTCCTTGCCCTGTTGCGTGAATGCCTCGAACTGCTTGCGGGCATGCGAGCTCGACAGCTCGATGATTTCAGACGGCGACTTGGCGGTGATCAGCTCGCCGAAGAAATCGAACGCCGCATTGGTGTTCGTCCGGGTGGCCTCGATCATCTTGAGGCCGTAGTCGGACGCGCCCTTGGTGGCGGTCGAATAGGTCGTCTCGAGCACGTCGGTGGCCTCTTCGGCGGCCGCCTTCATCTTCTCGTAGGTGTCCTTGCACTGAGCGACGCCGCGCTCCGCGAACTCGCGAAAGGCGGCCGGCATTTCCACCTTTGGAATTTCGAATTTCGGCATCTCGAATTTCGGCATCTCGAATGCGCTCGAGGCCGGCTTGCTTGTCCTGGGCTTCGAAGTGGCTTCTGCGGCTTCAGCCATGGCACGATCCTTAACTTTGTCTCTGCTCTTGGGCTGTTTCACGGTGTGTACTTGTACTTGGCCCCGCCGCCCGTCGCGCAAGGCCTGAGTTTCATTCCAAAACCCGGCAATCGCACGCGATACTCTTCAGGATCCGGGCCTTCCTGTTCATCTATATAACATAGGTTTTGGTGCATCGCAATAGAAAATATTGCATTGCACAAAACCGTAATATTCTGAATTCGCTAGGTTTTTCAAGGCCGCGCGCGAAGCGCGACAATTTTACGTTGTTGTCGTCGGCTTTCCGGCGTCGATCACTATCTTGGCTGCACTCTGACCGAGGTCGCGGACCTGCGTCGAGAGCGCCTGCATCTGCCGACCCAGAAACTCCGACTGCAGCCCCATGACCTCGGCGGCATCCTTGGCCTTCATCAGCTTTTGCGCGAAGTCGAAGGTCGCCGCCACGTTCTGCTCGGCATATTCCATCGACTTATGCGCGATCTCGCTGGCGCTTGAATGCGCCGCCTGACTCTGACCGTGAATTTGCCCGACCGCCTGGTTGGCGGCCTGGATGAAGCCTTCGAAGGCCTTGCGGGCCTGCGTAACGCTCTGTTCCGCAAACGAACGGAGTTCGTTCGGTACTGCAAACTGCTCGAATGGATCCTTTGCCATGGGTGTCCTCCAGCGGCCGGCTCTCGATCCTAGCGCGAAAATGCCGCGAGCGTGCAACGCGAAAACGACAACTGCGCCCGCCAGCGGCCTGTCTGACTATCGGATCGAATTAAGGTTAGCGCCTCATCCCGGCCGGCTGTGGCAGCAGCCGGCATGGACGGCGCAGCGCGCCCGCATTATTAAGAATTCCTTAAGCGAACGGGTTCCGCCGTATGCCGAGTGTCGAGTCCGAATTCGCATTTTTGCAAATCCCGCGACTTGCGGCCGACGCGACGAGCGCGCGGCCGGTATGGCTTTGGAGCGCTGACGCATCGCATCTGCTGTGGGCGAATGCGGTAGGTGCCGCGGTTTTTGGCATTACGGGAGCCGCCGAACACGCCAACATTCGGTTCGCGCCAACCAACCCCTTGCCTGCTCAAATCGCTCGCCTGGCTGCGGCGCTGCCATCCTCTGGCGCAGAACGCCTCGAACGGCTGCGCGGTGTTGGCGGCGGCCTGGGCCGCCCGGTGGTCTGCGCCTGCTCCCGCATTGTGCTGCCGGACGGCGCGCCGGCGATTTTGGTTGCGGCCTGCGAACCGGCGGGTCCCGCGCTGCCGTTTGGCGAGCGCCTCCGCCGTCTTTTCTCCGGCCTGACAGGCGCACTCGCGGTATTCGACGCTGGCGGCGAACTGCTCTACTCGACCGGCGCGGCGTTGCCACGGCTCGGCGGCGTGACGACACTTTCAGCGCTTGGCCTCGATGACCTTGGCGCCGAAGCACTCCGAGCCGGACGCGCCAGCGGCAGCGCGCGCGGCGGCGAGCCCGCCGCGCCGTTTACAGTGCTGCGGCTTGGCCGCGACGATTCACGAGCGCTGCTGCTCACGCTGCCACCGGGCGACGCAGCGCTCGCACGGGTCCCCGCGGAAACTGAACAACCCACGACGCCTGCAACATCCGATGCACCGAAAGCTACGGCACTCGCTGCGGAGGCGCCTCTTCTTTCAACAAATCCCTCACCGACGGTACTCGATGCGCCACTCCGTCTCAACCCCTGTGGAAATACCGCCAGACGAGCAGCCGGCCTCAGACGTTGCGCCTGTTGCTGAGCGCCAGCACCCATTGCGCTTCGTCTGGCACATGGACGCCGACAACCGGTTTGCCATCGGTTCGGACGAATTCGCGGAACTTGTCGGCCCGCGCGCCACCGCGGCCTGCGGCCGGCCATGGAGCGAGATTGCGGCCGAACTGAAACTCGACCCCGACAACCGGGTCGCGCAGGCCATCGCAACGCACGAGACGTGGAGCGGCATACCGGTGGAGTGGCCGGTGGACGACACCAGCGAGCGTCTGCCGGTCGAGTTGTCCGGACTGCCGGTGTTCGATCGCGACCGCGTGTTTGGCGGCTATCGGGGCTTCGGCGTTTGCCGCGACATCGACCGGATCAATGAGTTGGCGCGCAAACGGCAAACGCGGCCGCTTGGCTTTACATCCGGACTCGATGCCCCGGCTGTCGCGCACGGGGAGGCCGAGCCTTCGGCAGAACAGCCTGCTGCAACGTCGGCGCCGATCATTTCTGTCGCGCAGACCACCGAGAGCCGCGAGACCGGCGGCGAAGCTGTAACGCCCCAGCCAGAACACCCCAGGCTCGGTATCGTCCCCGCCGCCAATGTGGTGCCGTTTCGTTCCACGCCAGCGTCAGAGCCGAAGGCGCCGAGCTTGAGCCCAGTCGAGCGCAACGCGTTTCGCGAACTGGCACAGGAACTGACTGCACGGCTGCGCAGCCCGGGAGCCGAAGCGACGACTGCCGAACGGCCGGTGTTCGCTTCCGATGACGCAACCACCCCCGGCAATGCCGCCACCGCCGCCGAACTGTTGCACACCACGCCGTCGACGGTCGCCGATCATGCATTGCTCGATCGGGTGCCGGCCGGCGTCCTGGTTTATCGCAACGACACGCTGCTCTATGCCAACCGTTATTTTCTCGACCTGAGCGGCTACGACAGCATCGATGCGCTGGCGACCGCAGGCGGACTTCACGCCTTGTTTGCGTCGCCGGGCCCGGCCGTGCTGCGTGACAGCGGCAACTCCGAGACGTTATCGATCACGACCGGCCGGGGTGAGCAGCATCCGGTCGACGGCCGGCTGTTCAGCCTGCCATGGGACGGCGACTCCGCATTGGCCCTCATCTTGACGAGCGGTCAGACAGCCGAACGCCTGCGGGCGGCGCAGGTCGCGATCGAGGCCGCGATCGGTGAGAACCGCGACATCAAAGCCGCGCTCGAACGTACCGTGCGGCGTGAAGCCGAAAAGACTGCCGCCGCCAAGGCTGACTTTCTCGCGAAGGTAAGCCATGAAATCCGCACACCTCTCAACTCCATGATCGGATTCGCCGAGGTGATCCTGGCCGAACGCTTCGGCTCCATCGGCAACGACCGCTATCGCGAATATCTCAAGAACATCCACGCGGCGGGAACGCATCTGGTTTCGGTGCTCAACGATCTCGTCGACCTTTCGAAGGTCGAGAGCGGCCAGCTTGAACTGAACTTTGTCGAATTCGATCTCAACGAGCTCACGCAGCAATGCGTCGGCATCATGCAGCCGCAGGCCAATCGCGCTCGTATCATTATTCGCAGCGCCCTGGCTCCCGGCATCACACGCGTCTTGGCCGACGAGCGGTCGGTGCGCCAGATCGTGCTCAACCTTCTGGCTCATGCGATCAGGTTCACTGGGCCTGGCGGCCAGGTCATCGTCTCGACGGCAGGCGGCAACGGCGGAGAGGGCGTGCTGCGGGTGCGCGACACGGGCACCGGAATGCGGGAGACTGAGGAAGCCGCCGCAATCGAGCCGCTCCGCCACAGCGCAGCCGCGGCAGATTGGGACAAGGACGGCGGCAGCCTCGGCCTGGCGCTGACCAAGGCTCTTGCCGAGGCGAACCGCGCCGATGTCAGCGTCATGAGCGCAGCCAATGCGGGGACCCTGATTGAGATTGCTTTCCCGTCCAGCCGGACAGCCGCGCGCTAGCCACCGTCATACCCGGGTGCAGCCGGAAGACTGCCGGAAGCCGCGCAAAACCGGGCCGAACGGCCACGAATCCGACACAGACGCCACGCATGTCTTAGCCTTGCCATCCACCCACGACCGTCCATTGGCCCCGCAACATCGGAAACGCCTGCTGTGACCGCGGCTACCGGCTTAAAACGCCTCGCGATTGCCGTTACCGGCGTGGCCGCTGCGGCCTTTGCTACGCTGATCGGGCTTTCCTTCCTGATCCCGGCGACGTCGATCCGCGATGCGGTCAAAAAGGAAATACACGACGTGACCGGGCTCGACCCGACATTGCGGGGCGATATTTCGGTTTCGCTGTTTCCGCACGCTTCGGTCACCTTCCACAACGTCCTGTTCGCCGACAACGGCGCCCAGCCGGCGCTGGATGCCGACGCGATGATTGCACGGCTCAGCTACTTCCCGCTGCTCGCCGGGCGGATTGAAATCTCCGACATCACACTGGTACGGCCCACCATCACCGTCGCGTTCGCTGAGGACGGTCAATCAAACTGGTCAGGGCTCACCGCCTCGCTCGCCCAGGCGCTGGAGCCCAATCCCAAGCGCGGCGGATCATTCTCCGAGATCGGCATCCACAACGGCACGATCGTGGTGCGCGATGCCCGGGCGCAAGCTCCCGAGCAGATCGACAACGTCGACTTTGAGGTCGCATGGCCGTCGATCTCGCGCAGCTTCGCGGCGACGGGCAGCTTCGTCTGGCGTGACCAGCCGGTGGAGGCAAGCCTGACGCTCAGCGATTTCCTGGCCGCGCTGACCGGCAAGGATTCCGGCGTCAAATTGCGGCTGACGTCGCAGCCCCTCGACTTTGCCTTCGACGGCACGGCCAGCAATGAGCCGACGCTCAGGATGACGGGCACGCTCGACGTGGAGTCACCGTCGCTGCGCGATGCGCTGCAATGGAGCGGCAAACGCAGGGTGCCGTTCGGCGGCTTCCAGCGTTTCGCGCTTCGCGCGCAGAGCGACGTCAGCAACGGTACGGTGTCGCTGACCAACGTCAATGTCGAACTCGATGGCAACCGGGCCGAGGGCGTTCTTACGCTGGCGACCGACGGTCATCGCGCGGTGCAGGGCACGCTCGCCGCCGATTCGCTCGACCTTACCCCTTATTTGAAGGGGGCTCGTTTGATGGCGACGAACGAGCGCGCCTGGGACCGTTTGCCGATCGCGCTCGACGGACTTTCAGACTTCAACGTTGATCTGCGGCTCTCCGCCGCGAGCGTCAAGATCGCAGGCGCGCAACTGGGCCGCACCGCTGCCGCCGCCAACATGAGCGGTGGCAAACTCAAGGTGACAATCGGCGACTCGCAGGCGTTCGGGGGCTCCGCCACCGGAACTTTCGGGATTGGCAAGGGCAAGGACGGCATCGAGGTCAACTCGCATGTGCGGTTCGACGACGTCGATCTTGGCAATTGCCTGAGCCAAATATTCGGCCTGCATAAGCTTGACGGCCATGGCACGCTGGCGCTCGACGTGGACGGCTCGGGCCAATCCGTCTGGGCGTTGACCCACACGCTCAATGGCACGGCCAACCTGAACGCACACGATGGCGCGCTGGTCGGCATCGACGTCGAGCAATTGTTGCAACGGCTTGAGAAGCGGCCGCTGTCTGGCAACGGCGACTTCCGCACCGGGCGAACGCCATTCGATCAGCTTCTGCTCGACGTCAAGATCGACCAGGGCCTGATTTCAGTCCAGAAGCTCGAGTTCAACGGACCTGCCGTGAAGCTCCGGCTTGCCGGCGAGGCATCGATACCGGCGCGCGACCTCGATCTGCAGGGTACCGCCACGCTGGTTTCGGCCAACACCCCCGACGAATTCGCCCTGCCCTTCACCGTTCAGGGGCCCTGGGACAGCCCGGTGCCATTGCCGGATGCATCAAGCCTGATCCGCCACTCGAACGCAGCCGCGCCTTTGCTTGAGGCCGTCAAACGGCACTCGGCGGGAGACGCCGTTCGTTCGGTGATCGATCAGCTGTTCGCGCCTCCGGCAGGGGCGCCGTCGACCGGTACGACCAAGCCTGCTGCCGCGACCGCCCCGGCGCCGACCGAATACAAGCCTGCCGCGGTGACCGCGCCGGCGGCCGGCCAATAGCGAGACCTGCCGGCTGCCTATTTGTTTGGCGCGGCAATTCCTCACAGGTCCGATCCAGGCAGGCGGGTATTTTCCGGCCGCATGCTTTATGATTTGCGGCGCACGAATCAGCCGGTTCTGCCAACGGCAAGGCCACGATGTTCAGCCGCCTCACGCGCACTCTGATCAAGGTGCTGGTCGCGTCGCTGATCGTCGGAACGATCCTGGCGCATTTCGGGCTCACCACCGATCAGCTCATGCAGGCTGCGGGCCTGTCGCCCGCGCGGCTCGCCGATCTGGCGCGCGAAGGGCTGGCGTGGGCGCTGCCCAACATGCTGCTCGGCTCGCTCATCATCGTGCCCGTGTGGTTCCTGTTCTATTTGTTTCGTCCGCCGGGCGAGAGCAGGGATTGAGGTAGAGCATCGCGGGAATCGCTCTGAGGCCGTGCCAAGGCGCCGCGCGCCCCGGTAAGCTTGGCGAGTAGCGCGGCGCTCAGCACGACTACGCCGACAACCACGATGAAGATGCTGCAAACCGCGTCGATCTGGGGATTCACGCCCAGGCGTATATCAGAATAGATGCGGATCGGCAGCGTGACAGCCGCCGGTCCGGTCGTAAAGCTCGCAATGACCAAATCATTGAGCGACAGCGCGACGGCCAGCAGCCAGCCGGCCGCAACCGCTGGCGCGATCAGCGGCAGCGTTACCGTCAAAAACGTGCGGAGCGGAGTCGCGCCGAGATCCATGGCGGCTTCTTCCAGGCTGAGATCAAGATCCACCAGGCGCGACTGCACAATGAGCGTGACAATGCACATCGCCATCGTGGTGTGAGCGATGACTACGGTCCAAAAGCCTCGCTCGGCCGCGATGGCGACGAACAACAGCAGCATCGACAAGCCGGTGACGACTTCCGGCATGATCAGCGGCGCGTAAATCATTGATGCGAACATCAGGCGGCCGCGGAAACGGCCCTGACGAAACAGGATCAGCGCGCCGAGCACGCCGAGCGATGTCGCCGCACTCGCCGAAACCACGGCGATACGCAAGCTGATGAAAGCGGCGTCAAGCATAGCGTTGTCGCCAGCCAGTTCGACGTACCAGCGCGTCGACCACCCGTCCCACGCTGTCACCAAGGGCGAGGCATTGAATGAATAGAGCACCAGAATGGCGATCGGCAGGTAAAGGAAAGCAAGGCCAAGCACGATGGCGAGGACATTAAACAGGCTGACCTTGCGCATCGTCAGCTCCGATCCGTAGCGCTCATCGCTTGGTGCTGAAAGTATAGGATGGGGATAGCCAGAAGGCAGACCAGCACCACGGCGACCGCAGCCGCGGCCGGCCAGTTTCTGTTGCCGAAGACCTCCATCCAGATCGTCTGGCCGATCATTGGCGCACGCGAGCCGCCCAGCAGATCTGGAATAACGAACTCGCCGACAATCGGGATGAAGCACAACAGCACGCCGGCCAGCATGCCGGGCGACGACAGCGGCAGCGTGACGAGCCAGAACGATTTCCAGCGCGGGCAGCCGAGATCCGCCGCAGCCTCCATCAGCGAATGATCGAGCTTCTCCAGCACCGCATAGAGCGGCAGCACCATGAATGGCAGATAGCAGTAGACGATGCCGATATAGATCGCCGTATCGGTTGAGAGCCAAACCTGCGGTTCGCGCACAATGCCGCAGCGCCAGCAGCATGTGATTAAGCAGGCCGTCATGCTGCAGAATGCTCATCCACGCGTAGGTGCGAATGAGAAAAGAACTCCAGAACGGCAGAATAATCAGTACGACCAGCACGGCTTGCAGCCGTCGCGGCGTACGCGCGATGCCGTAGGCGATCGGATAGCCGATAACGAGCAGCAGCAAGGTGGAGAATGCCGCGATCTCCAGGCTTTTTACGTAGGACAACACATAGAGCGTGACGGAGCCGAGCTGCGCATAATTATCGAATGAAAGGCGGGCGAAAAAATCCTCGACGCCGCGCCAGCCCGCAGCGAAATGAAAGACCGGCGTGTAGGGCGGCAGCGCATTCGCGCTCTGCGACACGCTTATCTTCAGCACGACCAGCAACGGCACGAGACAGAAGACCAGGAGCCACGCGAATGGCAGCGCGGCCAGGAGCTTTTGCGCAGGCGAAGGCCTTCGGGTTCTCCGGGACGATGTCCATCACGATCTCATCGGGTCAGCACAATCGGGGCCTCGGCCGAAAAGCTCAGCCAGACCCGCTCGTCCTGTCGGGGCATCGCCTCGCCGGTGCGGCCGGTATTTGCGACCACTGCCGTTACCCGCGAACCGTCGGCTATGCGGACCTGGTAGATCGACATATCGCCCAAATAACCGATCTCCACGATCAATCCGCTCAGGCAGTTGTCGGAAACCTGCGGCTTGTCGCGCGTCAGATGCATTCGTTCCGGCCGCACCGCCACCCATACCGCCGTACGCGGTTGCGCGTCGATTGGCGCGGCGACGATCAGGCGGCCAGCCGCGGTGCCTTCGACGCTGCGGCGGTCGTCGCCGACGCGGCCTTCGAACACGTTGGCGTCGCCGATGAAATCCGCCACCCAGCGCGAAGCCGGCCGCTCGTAAATGTCCGTCGGCGTGCCGACCTGGATGAGCCGTCCGCTGTCCATCAACCCGATGCGATTGGCGACGATCATCGCCTCGCTCCGATCGTTGGTGACAATGACGAAAGTCAGCCCAAGCTGACGCCGCAGATCCATCAGCTCGAACCGGGCGGTGTCGCGCAGTTTCGTGTCGAGAGCCGCCAGTGGCTCGTCAAGCAGAAGCAGGCGCGGGCGTTTGACGAGTGCGCGTGCCAGCGCCACCCGCTGGCGTTGGCCGACGGATAGCTCGCTCGGCTTGCGCGCGCCAATGCCGTTCAGTTTGACCAGTGCCAGCATGTCGGAAACACGGCCGGCGATCTCGACTTTCGCCAGACCTTCCTGCTTCAACCCGAACGCCACATTGTCCGCGACGGTGAGGTGCGGAAACAGCGCGTAGTTCTGGAACAGCATGTTGAGCGGACGCCGATAGGGCGGCTCGCGCGTGATATCGACGCCGTCGAGCACGACGCGGCCCGCATCCGGCCGTTCGAAGCCCGCGATCAATCGCAACAACGTGGTTTTGCCGCAGCCGGACGGCCCCAGCAGCGCGAAAAACTCTCCAGCCTGGATGTCGAGCGACAACCGATCCACAGCGGCGACGCTACCGAAGCGCTTGGATAGACCGTCGATACGCAGCAGCGGACGGGGATTGCCTTCAGCCGCCGAAGCGGCGCCCTGAATCGATCCGACGGTGTGCATCGGTACCCCAACGACGGCGGCGCAACGTTCGCGCGTGCCCGTCGCAATACCTAGCGCATATTTTTGGCAAGTGTGAGATCGCAATCGCCGCACGATGGCGGCGACAGCCGCCGCATCGGTCAGCCGGCCGCCGACTCGACCATCGGAACTACCAGAAGGTCGTCGTCGACCCCATCGCTCAGGAGTTTGCGCGGCTCGGGCCCATAGTAATCGCCCAGCTGCACCACCGGGCGCGGCTGAGTCATGATGGACACCAGCCGATCGTAAATCGCCTTCGCCGAAACCGGCTTGGTCAGATATTCGTTGACACCGAGTTTGACAGCCTCGACCACGCGCCAGCGTTCGCAGTGTCCGGTGAGCATGATGATCGGAATGTCCGGCATCGGAAATACGCCGGGCGAGCGCACGATACGCACCAGTTCCGCGCCATTGAGGATCGGCATTTCCCAGTCGAGAATCACCACGTCGGGCGCGACGGTGCGGATCGCATCGAGCGCGGCGATCCCGTCGGCGGCCTCATAGATATCCTTCACGCCGCAATTGACCAGAAGGTTTCTGATCATTTTGCGCATGTACTGATTGTCGTCGACCACGAGCACCCAGAGCGACTGGATGAGGTCTTCAATTTCTTTTTTCGACGGTTTTGTAAACATGATTCAATGATGGAACCGTGATGAGACGTACGAAATCGGGGCAGCGATGGGATTGCATCAGAGCATGGGCGTCTTGCGGCTTGGTAAAGTTGGAAGGCGCAGTTCGCGCAAATTACCCGTCGCGACGCATCCGTTGTGCTTGCGGTGAGCGTTTCGTTAATGCGGACAGATTCGCCGCGATCGTTGTGCTTTAATTGACGAGCTCGAGCTCGTTCAAGTCCAGATCGATTATCCGGAAGATGGCTCGACATCTTGCACGGCTCGGGAACGTAGTGCCCGGCTTTCTTCACCATCCGGCGCGGCCTGGTAAGGATCGAGATGAGCTGGGCTTCCAGCGCTCTTGAAGAAACCGGCTTGAGCAGAAATTCATTCACGCCAAGCTCGACCGCCTCCATCACGCGCGGCCTCTCGCCAAACGCCGTCAGGATGATGATCGGCACGTCCGGGTAGGGAAATTCGTTAGGCGATCGTACCCGGCGGACGAACTCCAAACTGCTGAGATTCGGCATTTTGCAGTCAACGACGACGACGTCCGGTCCCCAGAAACAGACTGTTTCCAGACCCTCACGGCCATCGCAGGCGCCACGAATATTTTTGACGCCGATCGTTTGCAGCAGCGAGCGCGTCACGATGAAAGCCCAATTTCACTCAATTCATGGAATCGGCAACTCTTAAAATCGATATGAAGCAGATTGCTAAAATTTGATCGAATTGGCACGCCGTTCGGGGCCGAGACGTGCCGATCGAAGTGCAAGTACATTTCGCTCAACGACTCGCCGCTCTCATGAAGTCTTCGAGTTGCCCGCACTGCGTCGCACTAAAGCGCAAACCGAGTTTGGAGCGCCGCCACAACACGTCGTCCGCAGTCCGCGCCCACTCCTGCTCCATCAAATAGCGAACCTCGGCGGCTGTGAGGTCGGCGCCGAAACGCTGGCCGAGGTCGTCAATCCCACTCGCATCCTTGAGCACATTTTCGACGCGCGTGCCGTAGGCGCGCGTCAACCGGCGCGCATGACCGTCGCTGAGGAATGGCCAACGCCGCAGAGTTTGCGCGACCAGCGCGTCCAGTCCGTCATACGCGAAGTCGCCGCCGGGCAACGAGCCCTGTGCCGTCCAGCGCTGTGACCGCGGGAAGAAATGAGCGAGCCGGTCAAGCACGTCCTCGGCAAGCCGCCGGTAGGTCGTGATCTTGCCGCCATACACCTGCAGCAACGGCGCCTCGCCAAAGCGCTCGTCGAGCGTGAGCGTATATTCACGGCCGATGTCTTGGGGCTTGCCGGCGCCGTCGTCGTACAGCGATCGCACGCCCGCAAAGGCCCATACCACGTCGGCGGGGGAAACCGCGGCGCGAAAATATTCGTTCATGGCGCCGCACAGATAGACGATTTCGTCTCCGGCCGGGGCGACGGCCGCGGGATCGCCGGTGAAACTCGAATCTGTCGTGCCGATAAGCGTGAAGTCGCGCTGGAACGGAATAGCGAACACGACTCGTCTATCGGCGGCCTGCAGGATGTAAGCGCGATCGTGCTCGTAGAGCCGGCGCACGACGATATGGGTCCCTTTGTCGAGCCGCAGATGCGGCCGCGAAGGCGGCTGGCGCACCACCGTTTCGGCAACCGACTCGACCCAGGCGCCGGCCGCATTGACCAGAACGCGGGCTGTCACGACATCGCGCTGCCCGCTTGCATTGAGAATGAGCCGCCAGACATCGCTGCGCTCGGCACGGACGCAGCGCGTTCGCGTCCGGATCGACGCGCCGTGCTCGGCCGCATCCATGGCGTTAACGACGACGAGGCGCGCGTCGTCGGCGAAGCAATCGGAATATTCGTAGGCCTGGTGAAAAATATCGCGCAGCGGATGACCGGCGGGATCGGCAGACAGATCGAGTTCGCGAGTGCCTGGCAAAATCTTGCGCCGGCCGATCCAGTCATAGAGCAGAAGCCCGAAGCGCAGCAGCAACGCCGAGCGCCGGGTCGGATTGATCGGCAGCACGAACCGCAACGGCTGAATGAGATGCGGCGCGGCACGCAGCAGCACTTCGCGTTCCGCCAGCGCAGCGCGCACCAGGCTGAACTCGTAATGTTCCAGATACCGGAGGCCGCCGTGAATAAGCTTCGACGATGCCGACGAGGTGCCGGACGCGAGATCGTTCTGCTCCAGCAGCACGACGCGCAGGCCGCGCCCCGCGGCGTCGCGCGCGATGCCGGCCCCGTTGATGCCACCGCCGATGACCGCCAGATCGAAGTCAGCCACTGATTCTCCCTTCGAAGAATCGTAGCGTGGATTGGGCGCCGTGCAATCGGGAAGCCTCGCCGAACGAGGCAGCAGGCGATGACAAGTCGGGCCGGATGGGCGATGATAGCCGAGAAAGGTGTTCCATGGACCTTCGCGACCAACACGTCGTCGTCACCGGTGGCGCCGGAGCACTCGGCACCGCGGTCGTTACCACGCTGATCGAGGCGGGCGCGATCTGTCACGTGCCGTGCTTCCACGAGGCGGAGGCGCAGCGCTTCCGGCTGCGCGACCACAAGCAAGTGGTGCTCAGCATCACCGGCAATCTGGCCGACGAAGCGGCTATCGAGCGGCTCTACGGCGGCATCGCCCGGCTGTGGGCGTCGATCCACATCGCCGGCGGCTTTGCGGCTTCGCCGCTGCGCGACACCGAACTGAACACGCTCCGGCAACAGCTCGACATGAACTTTGTGAGTTGCGCGTTGTGCTGTCGCGCCGCGGTGCGGGCAATGGCCGGCACCGGTGGTCGCATTGTCAACGTCGCCGCCCGTCCGGCGCTGGAATGGCGCAGCGGCGCCGGCATGATCGCCTACACGGCAAGCAAGACGGCGGTCGCGGCTCTCACGGTCGCGCTCGCCGAAGAAGTCGTCAAGGACAACATCCTGGTGAATGCGGTCGCCCCCTCGACCATGGACACGGAAGCCAATCGCAAAGCCATGCCGAACGCCGATTTCGCACTGTGGCCCAAGGTCGAGGAAGTCGCCGCCACGATCGCGTTTCTGGCCTCGCCCGACAACCGCGTCACCCGCGGCGCCATCGTGCCGGTGTATGGGAAGTCCTAAAACCCCGGCCACAGGCCGGGCGTCGCCAGTTCGAGCAGGTGATTATCCGGGTCGCGAAAATAAATGCTGGTGCCGCCGCGCGACCATGTGGTGCGGCCTTCGATCGCGATGCCGGCTTCGCCCAGCCGGGACTCCCAACCGGCAAGATCATCGGCGGCAATCGAGAACGCGATGTGCACCGGCCCGCTGCCGTCATGCGGCGGAATCGTGCCACCCGGCAGGCGCACGGTCTCCAGCGAGTGACCGCGCAGAAACAAGAGCAGCACGCCGCGGGAACCGACGTCATAGGCGCAAAGCCGCGAGTCGCGATAGATCGAATTTAGGCCCAGCACCTGCTCGTAGAATGGACAGGCCCGTTCGAAATCATCGACGTACAGAACCGTTTCCAATACACCAAGCAGGTCGGGCATGCGAGCACTCATTGCTCGTCATTCCGGGTTGCCGCGAAGCGGCAAGTCCGGAATCCATATTCACAGGTCAGCAAATATGGATTCCGGGCTCCTCGCTTTGCTCGGCCCCGAATGACAAATTGCGATTTTACCCTGAAACTGGGACGATTTCGCGCAACGGCGAACGCAGCAGGCGGGTCACCGCGCTCGCCGCCACAATGGCGTGCTGCTGCGCATAGGCCTCGTGATTGCGCTCGATGTAATCGAGGTCATAGAGGTAATTGACCATCAATCCACAGGACTGGGCGATCGCCCGCGGTGAGGTATCGCCAAGCCAATCGAGCCGCTCCAGCCTCGCGCCATTGCCAAGATGGAAACGCGCGACCGCGTCTGCGGGCAAACCCCGGCGATTGCGTGCGCGCATGTAATACCAGGCGGCGGCGCGCAGCAGCGGCTCGCGCACACTGTCGGCGACATCCTCGTCGCGCCACCAGTCCGGCTTATCGAGCGCGGCCAGCGCCTCGCGATCCTCATCGTCAAGCGCGAGCGAAGCCTCCTGCGCGCGCTCGCGCTTGAGCCACTCGGCGAAATTGGGTGCCGGCGACAACGTGACGAAGGTCGACACCCGCGACACCTCGCGCGATACATCCTCGACCACCTGCTTGATCAGGAAATGGCCGAAGCTCACGCCGTTGAGCCCGCGTTGGCAATTGGTGATCGAATAAAACGTCGCCGTAGTGGCGCGCTCCGGATCGACGATGTCGCGCTTGTCGGCAAGGATCGGCGCGATTGCGGCGGGCACTTCGCGCGTCAGCGCGATCTCGACGAAGATCAGCGGCTCATCGACCAGCGCCGGATGAAAGAACGCGTAGCAGCGCCGGTCGGGCAGATCGATGCGGCGGCGCAGATCGTCCCAGTCGCTTATCTGATGCACCGCTTCGTATTGGATGATCTTTTGCAGGATCGAAGCAGGCGTCGACCAGTCGATCCGGCGCAGCACCAGAAACCCGCGATTGAACCACGAGCTGAACAGATGAACGAAATCGTTGTCGATCGCGGCGAGATCCTCGCGATGCCGCATCGCGTCGAGCAGCTGCTCGCGCATGTGGACGAGAGCGGCAGTGCCGCCCGGCGCGAGATTGAGACGGCGAAACAATTCGAGCCGTCGCGGCTCGCTGGCGCGATGCAGCTCGGCCGCGTTGGCCGGCGTCGACGATTCCCGCCAAGCCGCGATCGCTGCGTCAATGCGTGGGCGGTCGTGACCGAATGTGGTCTCCAGCGCCTCGAAGAAGGCGACTCGCGGCCCGATCGTCAGCGCCGAATAGCGCGCCAGGATGTCGCTTGCGAGCGCCACGCCGGAGGCTTCGCCGCGTCCTGACAGAAGCGCCTCGCAGGCCTCGACCAGACCGGCCGAACGCTCGCGCGCCGGCTCGCGGCGCTGAATGAGGGCGCGCCCACGGTCGGCGATGCTCTGCAGCATTTCACTGAAAAAGCTGGAATTCACCGCTCAGTACCCATCCGGCCGGCAGCCTGTAGCTAATGGTGACAGTGCGCGATGGCAAGCGGAGCCGCGTACTAACCCTACCCGGTAGCTGCCAGCGACAGCGTCTATGGTGGACAAAACGGGCCACCTGGGCCAGTTAATTGCCCGCGCATCTGATTGGTTCATTTTGCATTGCCGCAATGCACGAGGGTTTACGCATGCCGGGTCCGTTAGCTGGGTTACGTGTACTGGAGCTTGCCCGGATTCTGGCTGGGCCATGGGCGGGCCAGATCCTGGCCGATCTCGGCGCCGATGTGATCAAGGTGGAACGCCAAGGCGCCGGCGACGATACCCGCGCCTGGGGTCCGCCGTTCGTTCCGGCGGCGGATGGCGGCAATCTCGGTGCCGCTTATTTCCACTGCGCCAATCGCGGCAAGCGCTCGATTGAAGCTGATTTTACCACACCCGAAGGCCAGCGCATCGTCAAAAAGCTCGCCGCCCGCTCCGATGTTCTGATCGAGAATTTCAAGGTCGGCGGCCTCGCCAAATTTGGCCTCGATTACAAGAGTCTCGCTGCCGACAATCCGCGCCTGATCTATTGCTCGGTGACCGGCTTCGGCCAGACCGGTCCGTATGCGCCACGCGCCGGCTATGATCTGATGGCGCAAGGCATGGGCGGCATCATGGGACTGACCGGCACCGCTGGCGGCGAGCCGATGCGCTGTGGCGTCGCCATTTCCGATATTTTCTCCGGCGTCTATTCGGCGGTCGGCATTCTCGCCGCGCTGACGCAGCGCGAGAAGACTGGCAAAGGCGGCTACGTCGACACGGCGCTGGTCGATTCCACGGTCGGCGTGCTGTCGTTTCAGGCGCTCAATTACCTCGTCTCCGGCAATCTGCCGAAACGCATCGGCAACACGCATCCCAATCTCGTTCCTTATCAGGTGTTCCCGGTCGCGGACGGTCTGGTCATCATCGCCACCGGCAACGACAGCCAATATGTCAGGCTCTGCGGTATCCTGGGCGCGCCGGAGCTTGCGGAAAATCCGGACTACAAGGACAACAAGGGCCGCCTTGCCGCGCGCGACGTACTGGTCGGCAAGCTGTCCGCGCTGACGTCGCGCTTCAAACGCGAAGAGCTTTTGGAGAAACTTGAAGGCGCGGGTATCCCGGCAGGCCCGATCAACGATCTCGATCAGGTGTTTTCCGATCCGCAGGTGATTCACCGCGGCATGAAGCTCGAGCTGAAGAATCCTGCCGCCAAAGGTGGCGCCAGCCCCGGCATTCGCACCCCGATCGTGCTTGATGGCATGCCGATGGCCTCCGACCGCCCTGCTCCGCGGCTCGGTGAGCACAACACCGAAATTCTGCGCGAGATCGGCGAAAGCTGAAGCAGCACCGAATTGACGAGCAGCGACCGATGCAAACCGGCCGCTACTCGCGATGGGTTACGCACTCAGGGCGACCGCGGCCGCCTTAATTCGCCGCAACGTGGCTGATGGCCCAGACGTAAGCCGCGACCGCCGCGACGTCGTCCTTTGTCAACGGCGCACCGCCTTTCGGCGGCATCGGCACTTCGTAATCATGCGGCTTTGGCACGCCGTCATTTATGGTGCCTGCGATCCCTGACAGGCTGCCATCACTGACAAAGAAATGCCCGCTGACGAGCGACGGCGCTTGCGGTCCACCGGCCGCATCCGAGCCGTGACAGCCGCTGCAGGTGCCGCCAGCCGTCTTGCCATGGAAGACGCTGTCGCCAAGCACGACCTGGTCCCGGGTTGCGCCGGGCGGCAGAGGCAGCGTTGCCGGATCCATTTGCGCCGCTGTCAAATGCGTCGGCGCCACTGACGCGGTCGCGTAGACCGCCGGCACCGGCGCAGCCGCGATAGCCGCACTGTCGCTGCCCTGATAAGTGACGTGCCAAATACGCCCGTGCTTGTCGTCCGAGATATAAATCGAACCGTCGGGCGCCATGGCGAGACCGGTCGGACGAAACGCGGCCTGTCCGGGCTCTCTGATCGCGCCGGCGAAGCCATTGGCGAAGACCACAAAGTCGCCCGCCGCCTTGCCATCCTTGAGTGGTTGGAACACGACGGTGTAGCCGCCCTGCGGCTCGGGGGCGCGATTCCACGACCCGTGGAAGGCGATCAGCGCGCCATCGTGGTACGCCGTGGGAAATGCCTTGCCGGTGTAGATCAACAGATCGTTCGGCGCCCAATGTCCGGGAAACGCCGCGACCGGACCCGTCTTCTCGGCGCAGACCCCGACTTTCTTGCCGCCATCGCCGCCATATTCGGGCGCCAGAACGAGCTTCTTCTGGAATTCATCGTAATAGCATTCGGGCCAGCCGTAATCCGCACCCTGTCGAAGCTGCACCAGTTCCTCGGCGGGCAGTTCGGCGCTTTGCTTGGCCGTATAGAGTTTCGAGAAATTCTGGTTGAGCTGGTCGCGGCCGTGCTGCGTCGCGAACAGTCGTCCGGCGGAATTGATGCCGAAGCCTTCGCCATTGCGCAGTCCTGTGATGTATCGCTCCGCGGCCGAGAAATGCTGATCCAGTCTTGTTGGCGTCATAGCGCCATGTGCCGGCACGCGTTTCAAGTTCGGTGCACGGATTGTGCCCGAGTGAACCCGGCGTGCGATCATCGATCTGGCAGGAATTCGTCGCCGAGCCGAGGTCGACGAAGATGTGGCCCTGCGCATCGATGATGAAGGGATGCATGTTGTGCGCACCCGTGAGCGGCAGGCCAGAGACAACAGTTTCAGGATTGCCCGTCGGCGCAATCGCATCGGAATTTGTCGGCAGCACGTAGCGGATGATCTTGTCGTTCTGTTCGGCATAGATGGCGCCGTTGTAATAGGCGATGCCGGTGCCGCCGGCCGAGCCTTGCGGCACGCCGTCGCCGAACCGCGTGATCTCGTCGGCACGGCCGGTGCCCTTGGAATCCTTGAGTGCTATCAGAAAGCCGCCCGCCGGCGGCTTATCGAAATGATAGAACTTGCCGCTCCAGGTGTTGACATAGAGCACGCCGTTCGGCGCGACGGCCATATGACGGACATGGCCGAGGTTGTCGGCGAAAACGGTGGCGCAAAAACCCGACGGCAGCGTGAGGCCGCCGTTGTCGCCGGGGCAACTGTTAGCCGGCGCACTCGGCGTCTGGGCGAAGGCCGACGATCCGGCGATCAGCAATGCGAACAGCGATGTGGTGGAAAAAGCCGCAGCGCGAAACCGCCGCGGTGCACGCAAGGTCAGTCGCTCCAACATGGCGATCCTCCCGGTTACCGACTGGTTCGAACGTTTTGTGGCTTGAGCTTATTGCGGAAAAAACCGCTGAACGCATGACGCTACCATAACGGCCTCGGGCTGTCGCGGGTGATGCGCGGCGGCAACCGCGTCCAGTCGCCGGTCGTGGACGGCGCGATTTGCACGGTCCAATATGACTGCCGGGAGGGAACTAAGGATATGACTGACAAGAAATCCGAAATACGCGATGGGATGCGCATCGATTGGGACGCCCCGATCGAGATGGATGACGGCGTCATCTTGCGCGCGGACGTATTCCGTCCCGTCGGCTGAAGGAAAGTATCCGGTCATTCTCAGTTACGGCCCTTATGCCAAGGGCCTGTCGTTTCAAGAGGGCTACAAGGGCAACTGGGCAAGACTGATCAAGGCTGCCCCGGAAGTGCTGAATGGATCGAGCAACAAGTATCAAAATTGGGAGCTGGTCGATCCGGAGAAATGGGTGCCCGACGGCTATGCCATCGTCCGCGTCGATTCCCGGGGCGCTGGGTGCTCTCCTGGATTTCTTGATGTGTGGTCGCCGCGCGAGACCCGCGATCTCTACGCCTGCGTCGAGTGGGCCGGCACGCAGAGCTGGAGCAGCGGCAAGGTCGGCATCAACGGCATCTCATATTACGCGATGAATCAGTGGAATGTCGGCGCGCTCAAGCCGCCGCATCTTGCCGCTCTGTGCATCTGGGAAGGCTCGTCCGACTATTATCGCGAACTCTGCCGGCACGGCGGCATCCTGAGCGATTTCTTCCGCAGCTGGCATCCGCGCCAAGTGGCGAGCGTGCAACATGGCGTCGGCGGCAGCGGGGCGAAAAGCGTGGTGACCGGAGAACCGGTCACCGGTCCCGACACGTTGCCGCCAGAAAAGCTCGCTGAAAATCGCGCCGATTCGCCAGGCGAAGCCAAACGCCGCCGCCTGATTGATGATTATAATGCTGCGCGCACCGCTGCATTTGAGCAGATCGAGGCTGCCACTCTTGTCGGCCGCCAACTGGGGTGGCATGGGGTTGCACACCCGCGGCAATTTCGAAGGATATTTGCGCGCCGGCAGCAAGCAGAAATGGCTCGAAGCGCACGGCGACACCCACTTCACGCATTTCTACAGCAATTATGGCGAGACGTTGCAGAAGCGCTTCTTCGGCCATTTTCTCAAAGGCGAAGATACGGGATGGAGCAAGCAGCCGCGCGTGTCGCTGAATGTCCGCCATCCGCACGAGACATTCGTGCTGCGGGCTGAGAACGAATGGCCGCTCGCGCGGACGCAATGGACCAAATATTTTCTCCAGCCGGACGGTTTGACGCTTTCCTCACGGATGCCGACCACCACCGCGAGCCTTGACTACGACACCGCGGGCGACGGGCTCAACTTCCGCACGCCGCCGCTGACCGAGAGCCTCGAAATCACCGGCCCGGTGGCCGCCAAGCTCTGGCTATCATCACCGACTCGCGACGCCGACATTTTCCTCGCGCTACGGCTGTTCGATCCCGCCGGCAAGGAGATCACATTCATCGGCTCGAACGATCCGCGCGTGCCGGTCGGGCTCGGCTGGCTGCGCGCCTCGCAGCGCAAGCTTGATGCGCACAAATCGCTGCCATATCGGCCGTGGCATACCCACGATGAGGAATGGCCGTTGACGCCGGGCGAACCGGTCGAACTCGACATTGAAATCTGGCCGACCTCGATCGTAGTGCCGCCCGGCTACCGGCTCGCGCTCACTGTGCGCGGCAAGGACTACGAAGTTGATGGCACCGACATCGCGTTGCCCAACGCTCCCTATCCGATGAGGGGTGTCGGCCCGTTCCTCCACATCGATCCCGACGATCGGCCTGCCGATGTCTTCGTCACGCGCAACACGCTGCATTTCGCCGCAGGACGGCAGCCGTATCTGTTGTTGCCAATCATTCCGACGAGGTAAAACTCGGAAACCAACAAAAAAGGGAGGAGCGTAATGACAATGAAGCGATACGGCGGCATCGCGGCCGCGATCTGCGGGCTGCTCGCCGTCGTGGTGGCGCCGGTCTCGGCGCAGCCATATCCGAGCCGCAACGTTACCGTCATCGTTCCCTACCCGGCAGGCGGCCCGACCGATCAGACCGCGCGCGTCGTCGCGCAATCGATGGGCGCCCAGCTCAAGCAGAGCTTCGTCGTCGAGGACATCAGCGGCGGCAATACCATTGTGGCCTGCGAGAAGGTCGCGCACTCCACGCCAGACGGCTACACGCTGATCCTGCCTAACCTGCAGATCTCGGCGAACGTAACACTGTTCAACAAACTGCCGTTCGATACCGTGAAGGATTTCACGCCGGTGATGCTGATCAACCGCAATCCGCTGGTGCTGGTCGGCCGCAATACGCTGCCCGCCAATAACGTCAAAGAGCTGATCGCGCTGATGAAGAAACAGACCCTCAAGGCGGCGATCCCCGGCTTTGGCGCCACCGGGCATCTCGCCACCGCGCTGTTCGCGCAGGAGGCCGGCGCGAAAGTCGACATGATCCCCTATCGGGGCGCCGCGCCCGCGATCACTGACCTGTTAGGCGGCCAAGTCGATCTGTTCTTCGCCACACCGCAGTCGGTGGTGCAGATTGTCAACTCCGGAAGGCTGAAGGCATTCGGCGTGACCTCGAAGGACAAGCTCCCGGAAATGCCGAACGTTGAGAGTTTCGTCACCACGCTCGGGCCGAAGCTCGATTTCGTCTATTGGCAGGCGCTATTCGCGCCCTCAAAGACGCCGAAGGCGGTGATCAAGACCCTCAATGAAGCGACGCAAAAAGCGGTCGCCGACCCGGGGGTTGTCAAAAACTGGGCGGCGCAGGGGATCGACGTGTTCCCACCGGAGCAGCGTTCACCGGAATTCGCCGAAACTTTCTTCAAGAACGAAATTGCGCGCTGGGGCCAAGTGATCCGCGCCAACGACATTCACCTGGAGCAGTAACGTTCGCGCTAAGGTCCGATGCGGCTGATCTTCGAACCTTCGAGCGTGAGATTATACATCAAGCCCTTCTGATCGAAGATGAACCCGATGACGGGCTTGGTGACGCTGTTGGTATCGATCGCACCGCCCGCGCCGATGGTGATGATGGCGATCGAGCCGTCGACGCCGACCTTGAAACCGGCAGTGTTCTGGAATTGATCAAGCGCACCGGGTGTCATGAACATGATGATGACCGAGCGCGCCTGAGCGCCGAGCTGAAAGCCGACCGAGGCCGAAGCAATGTTATAATAACCGGCATGGCGGCCGCGAATCTGCAACTCGCCTTCGCCATATTCGCCGCCGATGCCGAAGCCCGCCTTGACGACAGTCGGAAACACCAGCACCGCGAGCGCCTTGTTGGCGAGATCGCGCGAATACGGCACCTCATTGAAGAACTGGTTGAGCGTGGCGTTGACCGCCTGGCTGGTTTCCGGACCGGCGGCCTGGCTGCGCGCACCCGGCCACGCGAGCATCAGCAATGCAGCCAGAAGCAAGACTTTCGGCGCATTCAATCGCAGATGCATCGGCCTTTCCCCCTCGTTAATTCGGCGGCAATTGCCGAATCGCCACGGCCACCGTAACCGCCGTGAGGACGAGCGGCAATCAAACTAGCGGACGAGCCCGAGTACCAGCAGTAATGCTCTGTCGAGCCGATCCTGGGTCTCACGATCAATTTGCCCGATCACTTGGCGCACCCGCTCACGCGGGACTGCCAAAATTCGATCGGTCATGATTTGCGACCGAACTCGCAAGGCATTTGTCTCGTTCGGTTCAACGATTGGTCTGATCGGCAGTTTGCCGGCCAACTCGGACGTAATCGGGCATGCGACGATCGTCATGGTCGCATCGCCCAGTTCGTTGGCTTGCACCACGACAACTGGGCGAGGTCTGCCGAGTTCGCCATAAGCCACGATAGCGATGTCGCCCCGAGTCACCGCCAACCGCTCGTGTCATACACCGCTTCGATCCACTCATCGATCGGATCGTTCTCAGGATGCCGCGCAAGCAATTTCCCCTGGCGGAGAAGATCAGCCCGCACGCGCGGATCGCGGACGTCCGGCACCCAATGCTGCACCGGGCGCAATCCCTGCGCCCGCAACCGCTTGCGCCGCGCACTCATCCGTTCCCGCGGCGTCTTCGGACGCTTCGTCTTTAGCTTTGCGACCTTGGATCTTGCAGTTGGGGGCTTCGTGGGCATAGTCACCATATAGCATTGCGTAACATGTTACGCAATGAAGCCATCGCCCCTACACATCCACCTTCAGCGCCGCGATAAACGCCTCCTGCGGGATATCGACCTTGCCAAACTGGCGCATGCGCTTCTTGCCTTCCTTCTGCTTTTCCAGAAGCTTGCGCTTGCGTGTCACGTCGCCGCCGTAGCATTTCGCCGTCACGTCCTTCCGGAACGCGCGTACGGTTTCGCGGGCGATGACCTTGCCGCCGATCGCGGCCTGGATCGGGACCTGGAACATGTGCGGCGGGATCAATTCTTTCAGCTTCTCCGCCATGGCGCGGCCGCGGCTTTCGGCGCGCGTCCTGTGCACCAGCATGGCGAGCGCATCGACCGGCTCGGCGTTGACCAGCATCTGCAGCTTGACCAGATCGGCCGGCCGGTAATCGGTGAGGTGATAGTCGAACGAGGCGTAGCCGCGCGATACCGATTTCAGGCGGTCGTAAAAATCGAACACCACCTCGTTGAGCGGCAGATTGTATTTCACCATGGCGCGGTTGCCGACATACGTCAGCTCTTTCTGCTCGCCGCGGCGGTCCTGGCAGAGCTTGAGCACGGCGCCGAGATACTCATCGGGCGTCAGAATGGTCGCCTCGATCCACGGCTCCTGCATCTCTTCGATGTAGTTGGGGTCCGGCATGTCGACCGGATTATGGATTTCGAGTTGCTGGCCGCTGCGCAGCTTCAGCTTGTAGATGACCGACGGCGCGGTCGCGATCAGATTGAGATTGAATTCGCGCTCGAGCCGCTCCTGGATGATTTCCAGATGCAGGAGGCCGAGAAAGCCGCAACGGAAGCCGAAGCCGAGCGCCGCCGAGGTCTCCATCTCGTAGGAAAAGCTTGCGTCGTTGAGGCGGAGCTTGCCCATGGCGGCGCGCAGCGCCTCGAAGTCGGCGGCATCGACCGGGAACAGCCCGCAGAACACCACCGGGATAGCGGGGCGGAAGCCGGGCAGCGGCGCCGCGATTGGCCGTTTGTCATCGGTGATGGTGTCGCCGACTCGGGTGTCGGCCACTTCCTTGATCGAGGCCGTCAGAAATCCGATCTCGCCCGGGCCCAGCTCGTCGCGCTCGACGCGCTTCGGGGTGAACACGCCGACGCGGTCGACGTCGTATGCGGCGTCCGTGCCCATCATGCGGATGCGCTGGCCCTTTTTTATCACGCCGTCGACAACGCGGAACAGCACGACGACGCCGAGATAGGCGTCATACCAGCTGTCGACCAGGAGCGCCTTGAGCGGCGCCGTGGCGTCGCCCTTGGGCGGCGGCAGCCGGTGCACGATCGCCTCCAGCACCTCCGCCACGTTCAGCCCGGTCTTGGCCGAAATCAGGATGGCGTCGGAGGCATCGAGCCCGATCACGTCCTCGATCTGCTGCTTGACCTTGTCGGGCTCGGCGGCCGGCAGATCGACCTTGTTGAGCACCGGCACGATCTCGTGATTGTTGTCGATCGCCTGGTAGACGTTGGCGAGCGTCTGCGCCTCGACGCCCTGGCTGGCGTCGACCACCAGCAGCGAGCCCTCGCAGGCCGCGAGCGAGCGGTTGACCTCGTAGGCGAAATCGACGTGCCCGGGCGTATCGATGAGGTTGAGAACGTAATCCTTGCCGTTGCGCGCCCGATAATTGAGCCGCACGGTCTGCGCCTTGATGGTAATGCCGCGCTCGCGCTCGATATCCATGGAATCGAGCACCTGATCGACCATTTCGCGCGCTTCGAGCCCGCCGGTGAGCTGGATCAGCCGGTCGGCGAGCGTCGATTTGCCGTGATCGATGTGGGCGATGATCGAGAAATTGCGGATAGCGTCGATGGGCGTCACGCTCATGCGGGCGCAGATAACACCAGCACGGCGGAGCGGCAAGACACGTCATTCCGGATTGCGGCCTACGGACCCGCGCGAAGTCGCGCGGTCCGATGACAGGCTCCGCGGCAAGTCCGGAATTCACAACCCCGGCGCCGGGAAGAAAACCTTCGAGACAGGGGATATGGATTCCGGGTTCGCGGCCAGCGGCCGCGCCCCGGAATGACCCAATCAATACCTGTATTGATCGGTCTTGAACGGCCCGCTCTGCGGCACACCGATATAGGTCGACTGCTTGTCGGAAAGCTTGGTCAGCTTCACCCCGATCTTGTCGAGATGCAGCCGCGCCACCTTTTCGTCGAGCTGCTTGGGCAGCGTGTAGACCTTTTTTTCGTATTTGCCCGGATTGGTCCAGATCTCGATCTGCGCCAGCGTCTGGTTGGTGAATGACGACGACATGACGAAGCTCGGGTGACCCATCGCATTGCCGAGATTCACCAGCCGTCCTTCGGACAACAGGATGATGCGGTGCCCGTCGGGGAATTCGATCTCGTCGACCTGAGGTTTGACGTTGCTCCACTTCAGGTTCTTCAACGCCGCGACCTGAATTTCGCTGTCGAAATGGCCGATGTTACAGACGATGGCGCGGTCCTTCATCTTGCGCATGTGGTCGATGGTGATGACGTCGACATTGCCGGTCGCGGTACAGAAGATGTCGGCGCGCGACGCGGCGTCCTCCATGGTGACGACCTCGTAGCCTTCCATCGCCGCCTGCAGCGCGCAGATCGGATCGATCTCGGAGACCATCACACGGCAGCCGGCCTGGCGCAGCGACGCGGCCGAGCCTTTGCCGACGTCGCCGTAGCCGGCAATCATCGCTACTTTGCCCGCCATCATCACGTCGGTGCCGCGGCGGATGCCGTCGACCAGCGACTCGCGGCAGCCGTAGAGGTTGTCGAATTTCGATTTGGTAACGCTGTCGTTGACGTTGATAGCAGGGAACAGCAGCCGGCCTTCCCGTTCCATCTGATAAAGCCGGTGCACGCCGGTCGTGGTTTCCTCGGTAACGCCTTTGATGGCTTTGGCAATCGTGGTGTACCAGCCCGGTTTGTCCTGGAGCCGCTTTTTGATGGCGGCGAACAGGACCTCTTCTTCTTCGTTGGTCGGCTTGGCGATCACGCCCAGATTGCTCTCGGCCTGCATGCCGAGATGCATCAACAGCGTGGCATCGCCGCCGTCGTCGAGGATCATGTTGGGGCCGCTGCCATCCGCCCACTCGAAAATGCGGTGAGTGTAATCCCAATAGTCCTTCAGCGACTCGCCCTTGACGGCGAATACCGGCGTACCGGCGGCAGCGATCGCCGCTGCGGCGTGGTCCTGCGTCGAGTAGATGTTGCAGGAAGCCCAGCGCACGTCGGCGCCGAGCGCACGCAGCGTCTCGATCAGCACCGCAGTCTGAATGGTCATGTGCAGCGAGCCGGCGATGCGCGCGCCGCGCAGCGGCTGTTGCGGCCCGTATTCCTCGCGGGTCGCCATCAATCCGGGCATCTCGGTCTCGGCGATGGAGATCTCTTTGCGGCCCCACTCGGCAAGCCCGATATCCTTGACGACGTAATCGCTATGCGAACTGGCTTTAGGCTTGGTCGTCGTGCTCATGGTGATCCTTTGCGGACGCTACGGGTGGGATGACGATATCGCGTGGCTGCGCGCCTATAGCAGGGCGGGGGCGGCGCGGCAACAACACATAAAGATAGCTTTATATCCGTGTCGAGCCCGAATACCTCCTGACATGGAGTGTGGCGCAGCGCCCCCGCATTCGGGCCAACACCTATCAGCCAGGGCAGCGATGCATTCGGCGTGGCGCTTCATGCCGCACCGTATCTCAATGCCAGAAAACACCGAACGGCTCGACGGTTGTGACGGCGCTTCCGAATTATCTGAAGACCGGGACGGTCAATTCAATCCTCTTCGCCGAAACGCGAGTTGATCAGCGTCGCCAACGCTTCAATAACTTCGGCGGCTTCCTTGCCGGACGCCTCAACGGTGATCGTGGTTCCAGGCGAGGCTGCCAACATCATCAGTCCCATGATTGACGTGCCGCCGACTGTTTCGCCGCATCGGGTCACACGAACCTCGGCGTCAAATCGTTCCACGGTCTGCACAAACTTGGCCGAAGCGCGCGCGTGCAGTCCGCGCTTGTTGCAGATGGTGAACTCGCGCGCCACGGCGTCACCGGAGCGCGGCTGTTCGGGTTCAGGCGCTCCGCGGCCTTCCGCCGATGCGTTCATTTGCCGTTGAGTACCCGGCTGGCGATGGTGACGTACTTACGGCCGGCTTCCTGGGCGGCGGCGACCGCCTCCGCGAGCGGGCATTCGTCGCGAACCTTGGCAAGCTTGACCAGCATGGGAAGGTTGATGCCCGCCAGCACCTCGACCTTAGGCTGGCTCATGACCGAGATGGCGAGATTGGATGGCGTGCCGCCGAACATGTCGGTGAGAATAGCGACGCCGTCGCCGGAATCGACACGCTTGACCGCCGCGATGATATCCCGGCGCCGTTCCTCGACGTCGTCTTCTGGATCGATGGTGATCGCTTCGATCTGTAGCTGCGGCCCGACCACGTGCTCTAAGGCCGCGCGGAACTCGACAGCGAGCCGTCCGTGGGTGACGAGCACTAGACCGATCATCGCATTCACCGCGGGCGCGTCCCGGTTGCACCGCACGAAAGTCGCTCCATCATGGCCATCCGAAATTCCCGCGCAAGGGCATTAACGGCGAATTTCGGAGGTTGTTGCATTGCGGTAGCGCAAAGTCGAATCCGATTTGGCGGCCGATAGTGACGGCACACCTAGTGCAGGCATCGGCAAGTTTAAGAGCGTTAGGGTTAACCAATTGCCACTTTGAGAGAACTAGCTCTATGTCGATCCTGGATTAATTTCCTAAAACGGTATCGTGAGGCAAACTAAGGGCCTCGAGCGAACAAGTGAGGAGAGCGACAAGCGGCGGCAAGGCGTCCTCGCCTGCTGCGACCGCAAGCCGCGGTAACGTGATGCCTTCGATGACGGTTCGCCGTTGCTCAGCTGCCGGCAGCCGGTCGGCTCCGGCGCCGAGATCGACCACGATGCCAACTACGGCACACGGCTCATGAGGCACGCGGACAATTCCGACGCCGCACATTTCGACCAGTCCGGCAAGCGCCTTAGCCGGCCTCACCAGCAAACGCCCGGCGGCCGGCGACAGATGCACCCGATCATCAGCAACGAGTCTGGCAAACGGCAACAGCCCCGACCGGGCAGCGTCGATGAGTGCGAGCGCGAGACGTGACTTCCCTGCCCCCGATGGACCGCGGATCAAAACCGCGCGCGGGCCGGCCAAGACGGCGGAGGCGTGGACGGTTTCTGTCACGTTGCCGGCAAGCGCACGATGAAACGGGCGCCCACCACCGTTGGCTCACTGTTGGGCGCCGGCGCAGTGGGCGATGCTATTCTATTTTCCACCCAGATGGCGCCTCCGTGAGCTTCGACGATTTGTTTGGAAATCGACAGCCCGAGACCTGAGTTTTGGCCGAAACCCTGGTGCGGCCGATCGGTGTAGAACCGCTCGAAGATTTTCTCGACCGCGTCGGGGCGCACGCCTGGCCCGTCATCGTCGACAAAAATCTCGACCTGATTTTTGATGCGGCGACAGGTGACGCGCACGACGCCGCCAGTCGGCGAAAACGATCGTGCATTTTCGATCAGATTGTCGATCACCTGGCCGAGGCGTGAATTGTGGCCCGGTACCTGGAAGGCGCGCGCACTACCGCCTTCGAATTTCAGTGTGACCTTGACGCCGTCGTCGCGCTTCACTTCGTTGGCGACTGTCACCACCGTATTGAGCAATTTAGCCACGTCGACGGGCGCAGTGTCCTGGCGCTGCAGTTCGGCATCGAGCCGGCTCGCATCCGAGATATCCGATATCAGGCGGTCGAGCCGCTTGACGTCATGCTGAATCACTTCAAGAAGCCGCGCGCGACTCTGCTCCGATTTGGCCAGTGGCAGCGTCTCTACCGCCGAACGCAGCGATGTCAGCGGGTTCTTTAATTCGTGAGCGACATCCGCTGCGAAGCGTTCGATGCCCTCGATGCGGCTGTAGAGCGCATTGGTCATGGTGCGCAGCGCGCCCGACAGATGGCCAATCTCGTCCTTGCGGCGGGTGAAATCGGGAATTTCGACGCGCGACTGGATGCGCCGGCGCACGCTCTCGGCGGCGTCAGCAAGCCGCCGCACAGGTTCGGCGATGGTGCCTGCCAGGAGAATCGAAAGCACGACCATCACAGCCGCGGCGATGAGAAAGACCTTGAGAATGGCAAGGCGCTCGGCCGTGACCATGTTGTCGATGTCGGCGCCCTGCGTCTGCAGCATCAATGCACCGCGCACGGCGCGGAAGCGCTGGACCGGCACGGCCACTGACACGATCACGTCGCCGCGATCGTTGATCCGCACCATGCTGGCGTCCTGACCATTGAGCGCCTGCGCGACTTCCTGATAGCCCTTGCCGTCGTCGGGACCGAGTTCGCGATAGAGCGGCAGGTCGCCACGGCCCAGCCAGGTTCGCACTGCGATGACGAACCGCTGGAAGAAGCCCGGCCTGCTCGCGCTCGGCGACGGCAGATCGAAGCGCAGCACGTCGCCCCGGCCAAACAGATCGCGGCTGTCGACCAGCAGCACGCCATCGCGATCGTAAATGCGTGCGCGCGTCTTGGTCGGCGACACCAGATCGCGCAGCACCGGCGCGACCCGCTCGGGATTGATCGGAAAATCGATGCCGTACAGCGCGTCCTCGCTCGGACCGTAGCTTTCGCCTGGCTGCAGGTTCTGCAGCTTGCTCGGATCGAGCGTGATGGCCGAGCCGGTTTCGCCGGTGGCCTGATCGGCGATCGCGTGCGCAATGATCTGACCCTGCTGCAGTAGGCTCTGGACACGGGCATCAATCAGCCGGGCGCGGAACGGTGACAGATAGTTGATGCCGATGGAGAGTGCGAGCAGGCCCGCGACGTTGAGGACGACGATGCGGCGCGTCAGGCTCGACGAACTTTGCGTGACGAAAAACTGCGTGGCGTAGCGCAGCCATTCGACCACCCGGCCCAAGCCGCGAGACGCGGAGCGCGCCTTCGCCTCGCCGTCGGCTTCGGCCTGAACTTCGACGGGGGCCAGCGGAGGGGCCCGGTCGTCGGCGATATCTGTGGTCTTATCGAGCACGTGGTCTGCCGGGATCCGGATTGGCTCAACCTGCCCCGCAAGCCAGAGCGGGGCGGCCGAACGCCATTACTACCACTACCGCACGTCAGCCATCCCAGTCAGCGGGCCATTATCGCCTTCGCGCGACGCTTTAGCAGCTTGGCCCTGCGCCTGCCGATTGCCTACGCACTGGTCACTGTGACAGGCCCGCGACTGCTCTCGCCCAACCTGTCAGAAATCCGCGGCTTCGTCAGCCCCGCCAAACGCCGGCGTGGGCACTACCTACTCCTTGAACCGGTAGCCGACACCGTAAAGCGTTTCGATCATGTCGAATTCGTCGTCGCTCGCCTTGAATTTCTTGCGCAGCCGCTTGATGTGGCTGTCGATGGTGCGATCGTCGACGTAGACCTGATCGTCGTAGGCCGCATCCATCAGGGCGTTGCGGCTCTTCACCACTCCCGGCCGGCTGGCCAGCGCCTGAAGGATCAGAAACTCGGTGACGGTCAGCGTCACCGGCTCGTTTTTCCAAGTGCAGGTATGACGTTCGGGGTCCATGCGCAAAAGCCCGCGCTCCAGGACCTTGCTGTCGGCTTCCTTCGGCACGGTGCCGTCTTTCGGCGACGCTCGGCGCAGCACGGCCTTGACGCGCTCGACCAGGAGCCGTTGCGAAAACGGCTTCCGGATAAAGTCGTCCGCGCCCATCTTCAGGCCGAACAACTCGTCGATCTCTTCGTCCTTCGACGTCAAGAAGATGACGGGCAAATCGGATTTCTGCCGCAAGCGCCGCAGCGTTTCCATGCCGTCCATGCGCGGCATCTTGATATCAAGAATGGCGAGATCCGGCGGCGCGGTCTTGAAGCCGTCAAGCGCAGACGCACCGTCTGTGTAGGTATTTATGCGATATCCTTCGGCCTCGAGCGCGATCGATACCGAGGTGAGGATATTGCGGTCGTCGTCGACCAGAGCGATTGTCGGCATGGCGGCCTTCTAGCATAAATCGGCCGCAGCATCATCAGCCCGGCCCCAACTGCCTTTCAAAGCCCATGTGGGGGCGGAAGTGTGACCGGACAAGGCGAAATCGGGGCAATTGCAATGACTTTGAAGCGGATAGGTAAGGATCCGGAAAGGAATTTGGCTAATGGCCGAAGCCGATAAGGCGTCTCCCGCGGCGGGCCAATCGCTGCCCGGAACTATGCCAAATCGGCTGCCGGAGAATGCCCCCGCTCCGGATTTCGACCCGATATCGGTCGCCAAAGCCCTGCTACGGGCCACCCGGGCCGGTTCCCTCGCCACGATCGACCGCAATACCGGGCATCCCTTTGCCTCCCTGGTCAACGTGGCCACCGATGTCGATGGCGCCCCGCTGATCCTTGTTTCGCGGCTCTCGACCCACACCGCCAATCTGGAGCAGGACGGACGCGCTTCCGTACTGCTGGCATCGACCGGTAAGGGCGATCCATTGGCCTACCCCCGGCTGACCATTCTCGGCACCTTCGTTCAGCTTGAGCGCGGTTCCGCCGATGAGCCACGAGCGCGACGCCGTTTCCTCGCCCGGCACCCCAAGTCCGACCTTTATGCGGGCTTCGCGGATTTCTCCTTCTGGCGGCTCAATGCGGTATCGGCACACCTCAATGGCGGCTTTGCCCGCGCGGCTGATCTGAAAGCCGCCGACGTGATGACCCATGTCGCCGGCGCCGAAGCATTGATCGAAGCCGAAGATGGCGCGATCACGCATATGAATGAAGACCATGCCGAAGCGGTTCGGCTCTATGCGACGCGGTTGCTGGGCGCCGAGGATGGCAAATGGCGGCTGACCGGAGTCGATCCCGAGGGCCTCGACCTTGCACTCGGCGATGCAACATTGCGTCTGCCGTTTCCGGAGCGGGTTACCGATCCGCAAGGCTTGCGCAAAATTGTGGTCGACTTGGCGGCCAGAGCTCGCGCGGGCCGGTAAGTTGCGGCGCGCCACGCATAATTGCCGGTGGCGGCGTGCGTCGCTCCGCTGCATTGCAACAGCGGAACGTTCCCAGCAATACAGCTGTTAGTTTTGCGCGGGACATGGTCTTGGCAGATGCTAAGATGGCCGATATAGCCTCGCAGGTCCGCCGCCCGGCGGACCGGCGGGGTGTGTGGGCACGGTCGCGCAATCGCGCCAAAAACACTGCGCCAATCAGCGGAGGCTAGCGTGAAGGAAACGGGTTTCAGGAACGCCGCCCACGGGGCGGATAAATTCGGCTTCAAAGATCTCGCCGGGGTCAACTGGAATCTGACTGAAGCGCCGCTTTACGAATACGCCATCCGCAACGGCGAAGCCTCGATCGTTGTCGGCGGCGCATTGTGCGCCGAGACCGGACATCACACCGGCCGCTCGCCGAAAGACAAACATACGGTGGTCGACGCGACCACCGAGAACGTCGTGTGGTGGGACGGCAATCGCAAGCAGAGCCGCGAGCATTTCGATAATCTGCTTGAGGATTTTCGCGCTCACGCCAAAGGCAAGACGCTGTTCGCGCAAGACCTCTATGGCGGCGCCGATCCGAAATATCGCATCAAAGCGCGCGTCTTCACCGAACTCGCCTGGCATTCGCTGTTCATCCGTCAGCTTCTGATCCGCCCAGAGCACGCTGAGCTCGCGAGCTACGTGCCGGACATGACCATCGTCGACATGCCGTCGTTCAAGCCGGACGCCAAGCGCCACGGCGGCCGCGAAGGCTCCGATACGATGGTGGCAATCGACTTTACCCGCAAGATCGTCCTGATTTGCGGGTCTTCTTATGCCGGCGAGATGAAGAAGTCGGTGTTCACGACGTTGAATTTCTATCTTCCGGCGCAGGGCGTGATGCCGATGCATTGCTCCGCCAATGTCGGCAAGGACGACGACGTGGCGCTGTTCTTCGGCCTTTCGGGCACCGGCAAGACCACGCTGTCCGCCGACCCGAACCGCACGCTGATCGGCGACGATGAACACGGCTGGAGCGAGAACGGGGTCTTCAATTTTGAAGGCGGCTGCTATGCCAAGTGCATCAAGCTGTCCGAAGAGGCGGAGCCGGAAATCTACGCCGCGACCAATCGTTTCGGTGCGGTTCTGGAAAACGTCGTGTTTGATCCGGAGACCCGCATTCCGAACTACGACAGCGACAAGAAGACCGAGAACACTCGCTCGGCCTACCCGGTCGAGTTCATGCCGCTGGCATCAAAGACCGGACACGCCGGACAGCCGAAGAACATCATCTTCCTGACCGCGGACGCGTTCGGGGTCATGCCGCCAATCGCCAAGCTGACGCCCGCGCAGGCGATGTATCATTTCCTCTCCGGATACACCGCCAAGGTTGCCGGCACCGAGAAGGGCCTAGTCGGCGTTCAGCCCGAATTCTCAACGTGCTTCGCCGCGCCGTTCCTGCCGCGGCCGCCATCCGAATACGGCAACCTGCTGCGCGAATTCATCAAGAAGCACAAAGTCGACTGCTGGCTGGTCAATTCAGGCTGGACCGGCGGCATCTACGGCGTTGGCCGCCGTATGCCGATCAAGGCGACGCGCGCGCTTGTCACCGCCGCACTGGATGGTTCGTTGAGGCAGGCGAGCTTCCGCACCGATCCGTATTTCGGCTTCGCGGTGCCGACGTCGGTACCGGGCGTGGAACCGCACCTGCTCTATCCGATGAAGACCTGGAAGGACAAAGCCGCGTTCGACGAGACCGCGCGCAAGCTCGTGCGCATGTTCCAGGAAAACTTCACCAAATACGAAAAGCACGTCGACGCCGACGTGCGCGCCGCAGCGCCGGAAGTGCGCATCGCCGCGGAATAAATGACTTGCCATTCCGGGCCGCGAGCACGGCTCGCGGGCCCGGCTGGCGGCAATCAAACCGGCTGCTTCTGCATCTCTCGCCCGGCGCGACGCGCCCAGTTTTCCCAGGCGCGGTTGAGCGTGTAATCGGTGACGCGCGCGACGATCTTGTCGACCTCGCCGGGCGTGAGAAACTTGATGTCGCCCATCGCCATCGACTGCATCTGCAGCTTGGCGCCGACTTCCAGATAAACCGAGACGAAGACCGAGTGCCGTACCGAGCGGCCGACCACAGTGGCGCCGTGGCCGCGCATCAGCGCAGTCGGCCGCGGTCCCATCGTCTGGGCAAGGTCGCGCCCCATGGCCATGTCGGTAACAAGCAGCGTGGTATCGCCGAACTTGTCATGGCAATCCCAGATCGGCACCTCGTGGCCGATTGAGGCGCACATGTGCAGGAGCGGCTTGAGCTTCTTCCCGGTGACGCCGAACGGGATCACGCTCGGCGAATGGTTGTGCACCACCGACTGTACATCCGGCCGCTGCTCGTAAATGGCGCCGTGAATGAAACGCTCCAGATAAGGCGTGCGGCCGCGCTCGTCGATCGGCGTGCCATCGAGCTCATATTCGACGATGTCGTCGCGCTCGATCCGTTCTGGTGCGCGGGCGCGCGACAGGAGATAGCGCTGCGGATTGTCCGGGTGCCGCGCGCTGACATGGCCGAAGGAATCGACCACGCCTTCGTTGGCCAGAATGCGGTTGGCGGTCACCAGTTCTTCGAGAATGAAATCGAGCTTGCTCATTGCGCGCGTCTCCCTTTGCGGGCGCGATCCTATGGGGGGCGGCGCGATTTGTGAACCTCGCGCCGGGCGCGGGTGGCCCGCGCGCCGCAGCAACGCGTCACAGGGCCTTACCCGGCCTTTCGCGCTATGTCATAGGTGCGGCAAATGTGCCGCAATTTTGGGAGCCTATCGATGTCCGGCCGCGCCATTTCCAGACGTTCCGTAATCGCATCAACGGTCGGCCTCGTGCTGGCGCCGACGGTCCTGCGCGCGCAGGGCGCTGCGAATTTCCCCAATCATCCGATCCGCATCATCGTCTCTACCGCCGCGGGCGGCGGTGTCGATGCTTTCACCCGCATCGTCGCCGCGCAGATGCAGGCGATCCTGGCCCAACCGATGGCGGTCGAGAACAAAGCCGGGGCCGGAGGCAGTTTTGCCGCCGATCTGGTCTATCATTCGACGCCAGACGGCTACACCCTGCTTGCCTCGCAGCCGGCGCCGATCACCACCAATCCGCTGCTCATCAAGGGGCTCAACTACGACCCGACCAAGCTCGAGCCGGTCGCGATCATGTCGCACATTCCCAATGTGCTGTTGGTGCGGCCTGACTTTCCGGGCAAGACGGTGCAGGATCTGATCGCCTACGCCAAGGCCAATCCGGGCAAGCTGAACTATGCCTCCCAGGGCGTCGGCACCACCTCGCATCTCACCGCCGAGTTGTTCTCGTCGATCACTCATATCCAAATGACCCACGTGCCCTATAAGGGCACCGGGCCGGCGCTCAACGACATCATCGCCAGCCACGTCGACCTGTTCTTCACCGAGCTGTCGACCTCGCTGGCGCTGCACAAGGCCGGCAAGGCGCGTATTCTTGCGGTCGCCACCAAGCAGCGGGTCTCGGCGACCCCGGACATCCCGACATTGGCGGAGGCTGGCGTCGCCGGCTGCGAATCCGACACCTGGAACGCGATTACGGCGCCGCCCGAGACCACCGACAGCCATCATCGCCAAGCTCAACGACGCCGCCAACAAGGCGCTCAAAGTGCCCGTCTTGCTCGATCGTTATAAAAAGCTCGATGCCGCGCCGGGCGGCGGGACGCCGGCTGAAATGGCGGCCTTCGTCAAGCAAGAGACCGAACGCTGGAGCAAGGTCATCCACGACTGCCGGCATCAAGCCGGAATAGGCCGTCTGCCGCGACCGGCGGCGCATGACGGCCAGCTTGGCGCATCCCATCGGTTGCAAAAGTATGCTATTTTTGCAGACGAGTATGACAATTTAGCAGAATCGTCTCACAGCCAGTTGCCTGCCCGCCGCGCGCTGTCGTATCGGTGAAGCGGGCTGTCGACGTACGGGCGGCCCCAAGTGGATGGCGCATGCGGGCCGTAGCGAGGCTGTTCAACGATCAGGACGCGGATTTGGCCGGCAAGATCGCCGGCCTGTATTGCGCTCTGGCGGCCGCCAACGTGCTGGCATGGATCTGGGCGCTGGTGGCGTTCCGCGATTACCCGGTTCTGATCGGCACCGCATTCCTCGCCTACACTTTCGGTCTGCGGCACGCAGTCGATGCCGACCACATCGCGGCAATCGACAACGTCACGCGCAAGCTTATGCAGGAGGGCAAGCGGCCGCTCTCTGTCGGCCTGTTCTTCTCGCTCGGTCACTCAACCGTGGTGGTGCTTGGTTCCGTTGGCGTCGCAGTCGCCGCCAGCGCGCTCGATGGACGCTTCAGCTCCTTTAAGATCATCGGCGGCACAATCGGCACGCTGGTGTCGGCCGGTTTTCTGTTTCTCGTTGCCGCCGCGAACCTGCTCATCCTGCTGTCAGTTTATCGCACCTTCCGCGACGTGCGCCGCGGCGGCGCCTTTGTGGAGGAAGACCTCGACCACCTATTGGCGCAGCGCGGACTATTGGGCCGCGTGTTCCGGCCGATGTTCCGCCTGGTGACGCGAAGCTGGCACATGTATCCGCTGGGCTTTCTGTTCGGGCTCGGCTTCGACACCGCGACCGAGATTGGACTGCTCGGCATTTCCGCCGCCGAAGCCTCCCGGGGCTTGCCGATCTGGTCCATCATGGTGTTTCCGGCGTTGTTCACCGCCGGCATGTCGCTGCTCGACACCACCGACGGGATTCTGATGCTCGGCGCGTATGGCTGGGCATTCATCAAGCCGATCCGCAAACTCTATTACAATCTGACGATCACCTTGGTGTCGGTTCTGGTCGCTGCATTGATTGGCGGCATCGAGGCGCTCGGTCTCGTCGCCGACCAGATGAAGCTCGAAGGACCGTTCTGGCGCTGGATCGGCGCGCTCAACGACAATTTCGGCAGTCTCGGCTATTTGATCGTTGCGATCTTCATCGGCAGCTGGATCGTCTCGATCGCCGTTTATCGGCTCGGGCACTTCGACTCGCTCGAAGTGGCGCCGAGCTAACACGCGATCCACAGCCACAAATTCGCCGCTTGTGCGCGCTGCGGTACGCCCTACATTGAGGGCGGCGGCGCAAAAGAGCGGTCATCTCATGACGGACGACCAAGACAAGGCGGAACGGCCGCGTTACGAACCCGAAATCATTCCGCCCGATCACGACGGGCAGCATTCCGGATGGCGTCATACGCCATTCCGCGATTCGCGCGGCAGTCCGTTCGGCTATACCCACACCACGCAGCGCGTCTACATGACGCGGGTTGGCCCGTTCGGCATCGGGCTCGTGCTCCTGGCCATCGCGGCGATCGTGCTGATCGTCGTGATCGCCGCAATCGGCGCGGTGCTGATCTGGATACCGGTGATCGCCGCCGTGCTGGTCATCGGAGCGCTGATGCGTTTGTTCCGCGGCGGATTCGGACCGCGATAAGGGCGTACACCGCCCATTAACTTTAATTATCTATGAATTTGCTTGTTTACGTTTGCGGTCACCGTGCGGCCTGCATCGGTCGTGAGTGTGCGGCCGGGCGAACGATGAGTAACGGCGAAGCCTGCGCCGCAGCGCGGCTCGTTTGTGGAAAGAGTAGAGTAGTCGATGTTCGAAGCGCCGCGTCAGGTTCCATCGGCAGTGCATTCCGGCGCCGAGCCGCCGGCCGCTTCGCCCACCCAGATCGATCTTCTCAAAATCGGCGCGACACTGTGGCGCGGCCGCGCCACGATCCTCGGCACCACGATCGCAGCGCTGCTGCTGGCGGTGGTGTTCGTGCTGCTCGCGCCGCATCGCTATACCGCCATCACGGAAATCCTGATCGATCCGGTCGACCTCCGCGCCGTGGCCAACGAAGCCTCACCGTCAACGCCGACAAGCGACACGGCGCTGCTGCTAATCGACAGCCAAGTCCGCGTACTGACGTCGGACGACGTGCTGCGCCCCGTCGTCGAAAGCCAGGGACTCGCCCACGATCCGGAATTCGTCGGCAAGCCGTCGCGGCTGCGCGCCGTCGTGGATGCCGTACTCGCGGCGCTCGGCCAGCATAAGCCGCTTGGCGCCAACGACCCGACGCTCACCGCGCTGAACGCGCTCAAGAAGGCCATCCGGGTCGACCCGCGCCGAGCGCACTTACGTCGTGGATGTGGCTGTCTCCAGCAAAGACCCCGCAAAGGCCGCGCGCCTCGCCAATGCCGTTGCCCAGTCCTATCTGACCGAGCAGACGCAAGTCCGCGCCGATGCCGCCCGTCAGGTCTCGCAGTCGCTGACGGCACGCCTCAACGAACTGAAAGAGCGTGTGCATCAGGCTGAAGAGCGCGTCGAGGCCTTCAGAGCGAGCCACAACATCGTCAACGCCAACGGGCAACTCGTCAACGAGCAGCAGCTTTCCGATCTCAACAATCAGCTGGCGGCCGCACGCGCCCGCACCGCGGCAGCGAAAGCCCGCCTCGAACAGGTCGAGGCCGTGCAGAAATCCAAAGACAACATCGGCGCCTTCCCGGAAGCGGTGCAATCGCAGACCATTACGGCGCTGCGCACCCAGTACGCCGAGATCATGCGCTTGCAGGCACAGCAGACGACGACCCTCGGGCCGCGGCACCCGGCGGTCATCGAAATCCAGGCCCAGGCCGAACGCCTCAAACGAATGATCGACGACGAGGTCAACCGCATCGCGCGCGCGGCGCAAGCGGATCATGACAGCGCCAAAGCGAGCCAGGATTTGCTTGAGCGGAATGTCGACACGCTCGGACAGAGCGCGCTGACCACCGACTCTGCCCTGGTCAGCCTGCGCGAGCTGCAGCGCGACGTGCAGGCAAGCCGCGCCGTCTATGAGTTCCTTCCTGCTGCGCGCCCGGCAGACCGGCGAGCAGGAGCGTGTCGACACCAAGAATATCCAGATCATTTCCAAGGCCGACCTCCCGCTTAACCGCACCTCACCACCGTCGAATGCCATTCTGGCGTTAGGCGCCGTTCTGCTCGGCCTGGCCGCGGGCAGCGGCCTGGTGCTGCTGCGGGACGCATTCCCGGATGTGGTGCCGCGACTGCCACGTGGCCGCCTGCCAGGCTTTAGACGCGAGAAGGATCGCAGCGACCCGCCAGATGAGCTTTCAGCCGGCGTTCCGGTGCTGGCGAAGCTGCCCGGCGTCGAGGGTGCGTCCGGGATGGATTCGACGGGTGAGCCCAACCTCCGTTTTGCCGCCGGCATTCGCAAGGTCTATGAAGCGGTACAGGCGAACCACAAAAAACGCGGCAATCCGAGCATCATGGTGGTTGCCTGCCATAACGACAACGACACTGCCGCGGTGGCGCTGACGCTCGCCGCATTGGCGGCGGCAACACAGCGTGTCCTGTTGATCGACGCTGATCTTGACCAGCGTACGCTTTCCGCGATCGATGCCGATCGCAGCGAGGCCGGACTAGTCGACGTCGCCGTCGGGCGGCGGCTTCTCTCCGACGCAGTGGTGCGCGACCGCGACACCAACATCAGCATGATTCCGTTTATCACTCCGTTCAGCCGCCGTGATCGCGCGATCAAAAGCGAAGACATCAGGACGGCGTTCGCGCAGGCCAGGCATTTCGATGTAGTGATCGTCGCCGCCATGGACATCGCCCGCGATCCGAGCGCGCGACTTTTCGCCGGACTGGTCGACCATATCGTGGTGGTCACCAGAGCCGAGGACGCCAAGCGCGGCGCCGTGGACGAGGTCGTGTCCGATCTCGGTCTTGATGCGCGCAAACTGCGCGGCGCCGTCGTGACCGAAGCCGAGGCGGCGTAATAGTGGCGTGATATTACAGGCGAATGTCGTTGCCCTATTGCGCCAGCACCAATAGCGAATAGCCACCCAAAATGCGCACCGCCATGTCGGCGTTGACATTGAACAATAACTTTCGCGGCAGTTTCAACAGCCGCCCGCCAAGCGACAGATGGCTGTTCTCAACGCCTGCTGCTGTGTAAAAACTGTCAATCACTTCGTAGCCGCAATATTTGAGCGTCGCGAGCGCGGTGTCTTTGAAGAAATAATGAAGGTGGCCGACCGTGTCGCGCTGCTTGAGAATCGGGTTGACCCGAAACAGTGTCTGCAACGAAAGATCAAGCGGAATGTGAAAGACTTTATACCGGGCCTTGTTCCTTACATTCTTGAGAAAGCCCAGATAGTCGTCGATGTGCTCGAACACGTCGATTGCCAGCAGCACGTCAAAATCGGCCGTTTTCTCCTCGAGCAAGTCTTTCAGATGAAAATGGATGCGTGCGTTTTCACGCTGGCTGCAGAGCGCAAACGCCTGGGGCGACACTTCGAAGCCGGAAAAATCCGAATTCGGGAAAGCCTTCTGCAACTGCACCAGGATTTCGCCAGCGCCGCAACCTACTTCAGCGATGCTGCGGGGCGTGATCGCATTTTGACGCAGGATTCGTTCGATGTGCCGCGCTTTCCACGGCGAGTCCTCGACGTGCCAGCTCGGATTTCGCGCCAGATAGGCGCCGTCACTGTAGATGCCGTCGACGGCGACATCTTGGGCGATATCTTGCATCGAAGCCTCCGGACAGCGGCCACGCCGCGTCCCCTGAATTCGCCACGATCTGGCGCGGCCGCGCAACGGCGGGATTGTTCCAATTGCCGTTAGGGTTACCCCAACGAAGCACACCGCATCCGCACTGGATTGGTTATCTCTGTAGCGGCACGCCGAGGCCAAACGTGGCGTGCGCGTTAATCGCTTGTGTCATCCGCGCAAGCCGAGCGGGTAGAGCGTGCCAATCCACCCTCTGATCAAAAGCGGCGTCTATGTGACCGCCCACGTGACCGGATTAAGCCGGGCGTTGGCGCTGCGCTATCGCGGGCGCGGCGTCATCTTCGCGCTGCACAGCGTGATTGCAGGCGATGCGTTCTATCCCGATGACCTCATGCTGCGCTGTCCGGCCAGCAAGCTCGAGTGGATCCTCGGCCGGCTGCGGCAACTGCAATTGGATCTGGTTACGCTCGATGAAGCGGTGGCGCGGCTTGAGGCGCCGTCGGCGCGCCCGTTCGTCGCCCTGACGTTCGACGACGGCTACGCAGACAATTTGACCCATGCGCTTCCGGTCATGGAAAAGTTCGCCGCGCCGTTCACCGTCTTCGTCACGACCGGCATGATAACCCGGGAGATCGACGCCTGGTGGTTCGGCGTGACCGAACTCGTTCGCAGGCGCGATCACATCGATCTGCCGAAATTTGGCCGGTTTGAATGTGCAGATCCAGCCGCCAAGCGCCGCACCTACGCGGCGATCACGGACGCGATCCATGCCGATTTTGACGTGCTACCCGGCGTGCGCGAGGCGATTGCTCGCGCCGGCATCGAAATTCCCGCGCTCATCGACCGGGAGGCGCTGACGGAACAGCAGTTGCGCGCATTGGCTCAGCATCCGCTCGTCACCATCGGCGGCCACACCACCACACACTTGAATCTCAAGCGCGCCTCAGCCGCAACCGTACGCGCCGAGATGGCGGACAATCGCAAGTTTCTCCAAGACATCACCGGCCAGCCGATCGATCATAATGCCTATCCTTTCGGGCATTCCGGAGCCTGCGGCGAACGCGAGGCGGAGATTTCGCGCGCGCTCGGCTTCCGTACGGCGGTCACTACCCGGGCTGGCACAATTTTTCCCGAGCACCGTCAATCATCTGCATGCGCTGCCGCGGGTCTGCCTGACGCGAGACGAAAACACGGCAACGCTGCAGTGCAAGCTCAATGGCTTGAGCCGCGCGGTCAATTCGCGCTTGGGCGACCCCGTAGCGGCGATGTAAAGCGTCCGAGACGACCATGCCGGAAGAGCAGCGGCCGACTGTCAGCATCATCATCAAGGCGTTCAACGAGGAACGGCATATTGCCGATGCCATCGAAAGCGCACGCGCAGCGCTCGCCGGGATCAGTGGCGAGATTATCCTGGCCGACGGCGCCTCCACGGACCGCACGGTTGCGATCGCCGAAAAATATCCGATCAAGATCGTGCGGCTTGATGACACCGCGGACCGATCCTGCGGGGCGGGTGCGCAGCTTGGTTTCCAATACAGTAGCGGCGATTTCATTTGCTTGATGGACGGCGATATGCGGCTGCGCCGGCCTTTCCTTACCGCCGGTATTCGGGCGCTCAGGGAAAATCCCGCGCTTGCCGGCGTCGGCGGAGCCGTCATCGACCACGACGCCGACAATCTCGAATACGCGCAGCGCGTCCGTCGCTTCGATCCGGATCGGCGGCTGGGAACGGTGACACGACTGGGCGGCTGCGGGCTTTATCGACGGGCGGCCGTCGCCGCGGTCGGCTACCTCGCCGACCGCAACCTGCACGGCGGCGAGGAACTGGAATTGGCGGCCCGCCTGCGGGTCGCCGGCTGGGCGCTGGCGAGGATCGACTGCGATGCGGTCGACCACTTTTGCCGGACCGGCAACCCGTACCGCCAATTGCTGCGGCGGATAAGGACGCGCAATTCATGCGGCCCAGGCGAAATCATCAGGGCCGCGATCGGCCGGCCACAATTCGGTTTTGTCGCGCGCAACGACCGCAACTCGATGCTGAGCGGACTGGTCGGTCTGTGGTGGTGTTCGATAGCGGCCGCATTGTTGTTGGGCAGCAGCGTTTGGGCGCTGCCGGTAGCCGCCGCGCTTCTGGCGTTTCCTTTTGCCGCCATGTCGGTCCGTTGGCGCTCGCCGCGCGACGGCATTTATTCGGTAACGGCCTGGAACGCGCATGCGCTGTGCTTTTTACCCGGATTTTTTTGGCCGCGAAAACCGCCTGCGGATTGGATCGCGAGCAGTGTGATCAAGGAACCGACCGCCGAGCGCGCCGAGATGCGGGTCGCGCAACGTTGAGACGCGCGTATCTATTTTGTTGTGCCGAGTGACGACGATGCGAATCATTTTACGCACCCCGATGACGCTTCTTGCCCTTGCGGCCGCATGGCTGTGCGTCGCCGCGTCCGCCCGCTCTGCTGACGCCGGAACAGCGTTCAATCGCGGTATCGGCATGTCGCATGTGATGGCGTGGGCGGCGATCGCACCGGGACCGGCACGGCAATTCGTCTTTCCGCCATTCGCAGATGTCAGCGATGCCCAATTTGCCGCCGAATTGCGCACGCTGCGCCGTAGCGGCTTTGAGTTCGTGCGCTTTGCCGTCGATCCCGGACCGTTCTTGCAGTTTCAGGGCACACGCCGCGACCGCGTCGACCGCATCCTCATCGATCGGGTGAATCTGATTCTTGCTTCGGGTCTGGCAGTCATTGTCGACTTTCATCCGAGCGACATGCATCCGGATTACACGGCGCAGCGGCTGACCGCGGACGCAGCATCGCCGATGTTTCAATCCTATCTGCAGCTCGTCGAGCGTACCTCCAGATTGCTGGGCGCCCTGCATTCCAACAAGATTGCGCTCGAACTGATGAACGAGCCCCCGGTCTCGCAAGCCGATTGGCAGCCCATGCTGGAGGCGGCCTATGCGGCGGCGCGGCGCGGTTCGCGCGACCTGCCGCTGGTTCTCGAAGGCGGTCACGAGGCATCGGCGCCCGCCTTGATGGCGATGAACACAACCGCGTTCTCAGCCGATCCCGCAGTCATCTACTCTTTCCACTATTACGATCCGTATCAGTTCACCCATCAGGGCGCGTCGTGGAATCCGGCGCGCTATTTGGCGGATGTGCCCTACCCGGCGCGGGGCCGGCCGCTCGACGATAGTTTGAAAGCGACCGCGGCGTTGATCGCCGCTGCCGATCTCCCGGCGCCGCAGCGCGCATTGGCCTATCAGGACGCCCAGGCAAGATTGGAACAATACCGCGCCTCCGATTTCAGCAGCCGCACGATCGCGGCGGATTTCGCGCGGATCGCGGACTGGGCGAAATCGCACGGCATCGCGGCGGATCATATTTTGCTCGGCGAATTCGGCGCCAACCAGACAGCGTTGCAGCTCGCCGGCAACCGCGCCGCCGAGCGCGCGGAGTGGTTCCATGACGTGAGCCAGGCGGCGCAAGCGAATGGTTTCGGCTGGGCGGTCTGGGCTTACCGCGGCGGCGGCTTCGCGTTGGCGGAAAACGACACCGGTGACGGTATCGAGCCGGGCATTGCGCAGGCGTTGGGACTCCATCCCGGCACGGCGCGGAAAGCCGCAGCGGCGCCGGTTTTGCACGCGTCAGGAGAGCTCCGATGAGCGCGCGCGACGTTAGCGTTAATCGCGACAAGTCGCCCGCGTTGCGCCTGCGCTTGCTAGGATTTGGACCGAGTTCATTGGTGAGCTGCGCCGGGGGCGGACCGGCCGAACGACATTGTCTCGTCAGGCACGGATTTTCCCGGTCGCCCTTAAGTCTATTTGGTTGATGCGGCACATGTCCAGCACGCGTCCGAAGGTCAGTATTGTCATCAAGGCGCTCAACGAGGAGCGCCACATCGCGGCTGCGATTGACAGCGCCATGGCGGCTCTCGAAGAGATGCCTGCCGACACCATCGGCGAAGTCATTCTCGCCGATAGCGCCTCGACTGACCGCACCGTCGAGATTGCCGCAAAGTATCCGATCAAGATCGTGACGCTGCGTCACGCGGCAGAGCGCTCCTGCGGCACCGGCGTCCAGCTCGCCTACCAGTACAGCACCGGCGACTTTGTTTGTTTGATTGACGGCGACATGGCCCTGCATAAGGGCTTCCTCCCCGCCGCCGTTGATTTTCTGGCCGCCAATCCGAAGGTTGCCGGCGTCGGCGGCGTGATCGTCGAACGCGAGACGGAAAATGTCGAATACGTCAAACGGGCCCGCGACCAGGGTTCCGATCTCCTGCCCGGCGAGGTGACGCGGCTTGATTGCGGCGGCGTCTACCGGCGCGCGGCGATCCAGGGCGTCCACTATCTTGGCGACCGCAATCTGCACGGCAGCGAAGAACTCGAACTCGGCGCGCGGCTGCGTGCACAGGGCTGGAAGTTGGCGCGGATCCCGGTCGAGAGCATCGATCACCACGGCCATAGCGGCAACGGCTACGCGCTGCTGCGGCGGCGGTGGACGTCACGGTTCGCATTTTCGACCGGCGAGATTTTACACGGCACCTTCGGGACCCCGGCTTTCCCGCTGGTGCTGCGCAAGCTGCGCTGGGAGCTGTTCCTGTACGCGGCTGTCCACGCCTGGTGGCTTTGCCTGATCGCGGCGCCGTTCCTCGCCGGCAGCGCCGTAACGGCGGTAGCAGCTGTCACGGCGCTCGCGCTCTTTCCGTTCGCGACGATGACGCTGCGCAGCCGCTCTCTGAGCATCGGCATCTACTCGGTGGCCGCCTGGAACGTTTACGCTGCCGGTCTGTGGCCCGGCCTGCTGCGCCGGCGCATCGACCCGGCTACCTGGATCGACAGCGTGGTCATTCGGGACGCGGCGTTGCCCGCTCGATCGGCAGATGCGGCATGAGGCCGAAGACGGCGCCCTTAAGGTTCTGGTCACCGGTTGGGCAGCTAATAGTTAACGATTCGCTGCCGATAGTCGGCTGCGACGACGCCTCTCGGCGGCCAAGGACACCCGCGGGCGATGACGACGCTTTCCACGCTGGACCGAACGGCACCTCAGGAGCTCGCCGGCGGCGAGCGCATGGTCCGCAACTTTTTGTTCCTCGCCAGCTTCCTGCTGGCGTGGTTCACGACGTCGCCATTCCCGGACCTGGGGCAGCAGGCAGCCGCCGGCGGTACCGGGGGCGACCTGGCGAGCCAAGCCTCGGCCGTGCTGATGACTGGAGCGTTCGCGCTCTATGTCTTCGTCAAACGCCCCGCGCTCCTGTCCCGCGCCGTCACTCTGCCGCTGGTCCTCACGCTCGCGGCCTTCGCCGTCTCGGCCGTGCTGTCGTCCTATCCGGATGTCGCCGGGCGCCGGCTCGTGCTCGCCATCTTCAACGTCTTCCAGGGCACGGTGCTGCTGCTGTTACCCTATGGACGCGAGCATTTCGCGCGCCTGCTGGCAGTTGCCGCGATCATCATTCTCGCGGCGTGCTTTTTCGGCGTCGCGTTCCTGCCGCAGTTGTCGATCCACCAGGCAACCGACATTGCCGAGCCCGGCCTTGCAGGAGACTGGCGCGGCTTGTTCACCCACAAAAACGGCGCCGGCGCCGGCATGGTGCTGCTGATTTTCATCGGCATTTTCGTCTGTCGCACCTGGAACCGTTCCGTCGGCATCGGCATCATCGCGCTCTCGGCCATCTTCCTTTACTTCACGCACTCCAAGTCGCCGATCAATCTTTTGCCCGTCGTCTTGTTGATCTCGTACCTGGTGCCGCGCCTGCGCAGCCGTCTTGCCGCATTTGCCCTGATTGCCGGCATTCCGTTCATGCTCAATCTGCTGAGCGTAGGTTCGGTGATGTTCACGCCGATCCACGACCTGATTGCGCATGTGATGTCCGACCCGACTTACACGGGCCGCGACGTCATCTGGCAGTTCGCGCTCGATCACGTCAGACAACGTCCCCTGTTCGGCTTTGGCTACGAGGCGTTCTGGGGCATGCCCGATCTGGTGGCGGACTGGAATTATCTGGAGTCCTGGGGCTACCGCGCGAGCGATGCACACAACGGCTATCTCAATCTCGCGGTGACGACGGGGCTGATCGGCCTCGGACTTTCGCTGTGGTGGATGATCGCGCAGCCGTTCGCCGATTACTGGCGCGGACGATTTCAGTCAGCCGACCGGCCGCTCACCACGCTGTTCCTGCAAATCTGGTTCTTCGCCCTATGTCTCGGTTGCTACGAGTTCGTGTTTTTTGCTGGCGGCAGCGGGCAGTGGTACCTGACAGTTTCAGCGATCGTCGGATTGCGCTTCCGGACGCTGGCAAAGAGTACGCGCGTAACATGCTGACGTCCACGAACTGCCTGCTGGCGATCAACAATTACTATTATCCGCGCGGCGGCGCCGAGGTGCTGTTTCTCGAACACAATCGGCTGTTCGAGAATATCGGCTGGCAGGTCGTGCCGTTCTCGATGCGCCACGCCAAGAATCTGTCGACGCCATGGGCGAATTATTTTCCCGACGAAATCGAATTCGGCGCGGAGTACGGTTTCGCCGCCAAGCTCGTCCGCGCGCCGCGCGTGATCTATTCGCTGCAGGCGCGAGCACGCATGCGCGGCCTGCTAGACGCCGTTGCACCACGTATTGCGCATGTACACAACATCTACCATCACCTGTCGCCATCGGTGCTGCCGCTGCTCAAGGAGCGCGGCATCCCCATCGTGATGACCTTGCATGATCTGAAACTCGCCTGCCCCGCCTACACGATGATGTCCGGCGGCAAGCCGTGCGAACGTTGCCGCGGCGGCAAGCTGTACAACGTCGCGCTCAACCGCTGCATCAAGGGATCGCTGGCGCTGTCCAGCCTCGTGATGCTCGAGGCCTATGCGCACCGCGCGCTCGGACTCTATTCCGATACTGTCGACCGCTTCGTGGTGCCGAGCCGGTTTTTGCTCAACAAGCTGGTGGAATGGGGCTGGCCGCGCGAGCGCTTCGTCCACATTCCCAATTTCGTCGACCTCGATCGCTTCAAGCCGCGCGCCGAAGCCGGCCGGCGCTTCGTCTATTGCGGCCGCCTCGACGAACTCAAAGGCCTCGAAACGCTGGTCCGCGCCGCTGCGCTGGCGCATCAACCGGTCACGCTGGTCGGCCGTGGACCGCTTGAGGCACGGCTGCGCGCGCTCAGCACGGAGCTTGGCGCCGACGTCGAATTCCCCGGCTATCTGACCAAAGACGCGCTTGCGTCAGCCATAGCGGCGGCCCGCGCCATTGTCGTGCCGTCGGAGTGCAACGAGAATGCGCCGCTTTCTCTGGTCGAAGGCTATGCGGCAGGCCGCCCCGTGATCGGCTCGCGCATCGCCGGCATTCCCGAACTGGTGCGGGAGGACGAAACCGGCGTGCTGTATCCGGTCGGCGACGCCGACGCTTTGGCCGAAGCGCTGTCGCGGTTTGCGGCTATGCCCGATGGCCGCGTTTCGGCCATGGGGGCGGCGGGCCGCACCTGGGTCGAGCGGGATTTCAACGCCGCGACCTATGTCGATCGCCAGCTTGCGCTGTATGACTCCCTCGGCGTCCGCGTGCGATGAACACTGTTGCGCAGCCTTGGCGTTTCGAGGGCGCCCAGCGGCGCACGCTGCGCGTCACCATGCTGGGCATCCGCGGCTTTCCCGGTGTGCAGGGCGGCGCGGAAAAACACGTTGAAAATCTCGCATGCGCGCTGACCGATCTCGGCTGTGACGTCGAGGCGATCATGCGCAGCCGCTACGTCGCCAAAGAACAGCCGGCGCGTTGGCACAACATTAAGTTCACCCGTTTGTGGGCGCCGCGCATCACGGGCGTCGAAGCTTTCGTGCATACCTTCCTTGGTGTGCTGCACGCGGCACGCCGTCGCCCCGACATTCTGCATATTCATGCGATCGGGCCGGCCTTCTTTACGCCTTTAGCCCGTGCGCTGGGGCTTCGGGTCGTGGTGACCTGCCACAGCCGCAATTATGAGCACAAAAAATGGGGCCGCCTCGGACGATCGATTCTGCGATTCGGCGAACGCGCCGGCATGGCGTTTGCCAATGGGCGCATCGCCGTTTCCGATGGTTTGGCGAAACATCTTACGCAGTCGCACCACATGCCGGTCACGACCATTCCCAACGGGATCGACCGTCCGGATCGCATCGGCTCGACCGCAACGCTGCAGGCTTACGGACTCGCACCCGGCCGCTATTTGCTGATGGTTGCGCGGATCGATGACGACAAGCGCCAGCTTGATCTGATAACGGCCTTCAACCGCATGAAGCAGCCCGACTGGAAGGTCGCGCTCGTCGGCAGCGCCGATCATTCGAGCGCCTATGCGCGCGAGGTCGCGAAAGCCGCCGCCCAATCTCCCGGCGTTGTGCTGCTGGGCCATCAGACCGGAGCGGCGCTTGCCGAACTCTACAGCCATGCCGGCGCCTTCGTGCTGCCGTCACGCTTCGAGGGCCAGCCGATCGCAGTGCTGGAAGCCGCAAGCTACGGGCTGCCGGTAGTCTTGAGCGATATCGCGGCCCACCGCGAACTTGCTATTCCGCGCGCCCGCTATTTCGCAGTCGGCGATGCGGCCGCCTTGGCCGATCACCTGGCAGCGGTCTACGCGTCGCCCGTGAGCGGCAGGCTCGACGCGGCAGAATGCGCCAGACTGTTCGCCGAGCACGACTGGCACAGCATCGCGCAGCGCACGCTGGGGGTCTATTGCGACGCTTTGTCGGGAAGCGCGAGTGGCACTTTCGCCGCGGACTCGCGCGACACCAGGATCAAAGAACTGTCATAGTCGTCGCCGGCGGATCGCGACAGTGCCGTCGTTACGTAGTAGGCGCCGATGGCGGCGAGCATGGCGCAGGCGATCGCGGCGCTCAAATAGGTCGCCATGACTGCGGCTCCGCAGAGCGCCACACAACCGCACACCATCAAAGCCGCGTCGCGCGCATGAAATGTCGAGACCCCAACCAGTTGACGCGCGCGCACGGCGACAAGCGGATTGACGATCGCGGCGGCAAGAATCATGGCGGCCGGAATGGCGACCGGACCGAGCCACCGCACTGTAACGAACGGACTCGCCAACAGAATGGCGAATGACGAAGCCGTCACCACCAATGCCACATTAGCCTGACCGGCGATGATGAGCAGCCGATCCGAGGTCGCATAGAACGCCGCCACGAACGACGGTATGGCGAGCCACAACAGGAGTGTGCGCGCATCCAAATAGTTGCCGAGAAGCGGCAGCAGTAACGGCGCCGCCAGTAGTATGCCTGCAGTGGTCAGGGCGACGCAGCCGATCGCGAGTCGCCGGCAGGTATCGAATTCGCGGTGCAGGCCGCCTTCGTCCTTGACCTGCAGCAAACGGCCGGCGCGGGGCGCAAAGCGTTTCAGCAGCGCTTGTTCGAAGAATGTGAACAGCGCCGCAAGCCGCGCCGCGACCGCGTAATCGGCGACGGTCCCCGACGGGAACAGCACGCTGGCGATGACGATATCGACCGCGCCAAGCTGATTGGCAAACAGCGTCGCGGCGACGAACTTGCCGCAATAATGGTAATCCCAGCGCGACCAGCGCTGCCAGCCCGCAACGTCGCGACTGACCATGCGCCGCGCCAGCAACAGCCACGGCACCAGCACCGACAACGTCAGTACGTGGGCCACGAAGGCGTCCGGCAGCTTGAGCACGAACACGATCGGCAGAAGCACCATACGCACCGCGTTGGGTGCAACTTCACCCCAGAAGATCGACTCGGCGACCCGCGAACGGCCCTCGAGCGCGCCGGTCGTAATGACCAGCAATGTGCTGAACAGCAAAAATGGCGCGAGCTGTTGGAGCCAGCCGGCGAGCGACGGCTTGCCCAATGCCGCCGCAATCGGTCCGGCCGCGAGCGCTGTCGCCACCGCGAGAGCGCCCGACGGAATAGCTCCGACCAATGCGGAGAAGCGCTGCAGCCTGATCTCTGAGCGACGGTCGTCGCGATGCCGGGAAACGTGAAACAACAAGACCAGAGACCCGCCCACTCCGATCGCGACGCCGGCGAGCCGATAGAAGCCGAACGCGGTCATCAGGTCGCCGAAGCTGCCTTTGGTCAGGAACCGGCTCAGGATGATCAGGACAACAAACTGCGAAGCGAGTCCGAATACGCGGGCGCCCGAACCGACAACCAGAATATCGAGATAGGCCCGCAGCCGGCCATTCAGGAGAATGCCGGAAATACCGTTCGTGACTGATTGTGCCAGCCGCATGTGCAAGCTTGTCCGCCGCCGCCCGGCGTTACCTGTTGCCTCGGCCCTTTCCATACATCGGTCTGGCGGCGGGCTTCGCGTTTGCGGCTTTTTACCTTAACGGTCGGGAGCGGTAGCGGTCGGCCAATGGGACCTGGCGGTTACAGCCCTCGGCGCGCGTTTAGGCGATATGATGCCCTTATGCATGTTACCGAACTTTAATGGGTTTCTTGGGATTTCCGCGGCTATAACGGGGTGATTGTTTGTGCTTGGCCAAGCAAGTCCCCCGCTCGAACCTCGCGAGGTTGCGCTTTGAGGGGAGGCCGGAGCTAAGGTATAGCTGAGCGAATGAGCACATCACCAAAAAGGCCGCGATCCCGGCGGGCGATTTTCGCAATTGCCGGTGTGGCGATCGTGGCCGTCGTTGCGGTCATAGCGGTCCAGCGGTTGACCAGGCCGGCCCCTGCCCATGCGGCAGCGGCGCCATCGGTTCCCGTGATCGCTACCGCGGCCGGACGGCAGGACGTCCCGATTTATTATGATGCGCTCGGCACCGTGACCGCGTTGAACACGGTCGCCATCCGCGCCCAAGTTAACGGCCAGGTCGTCTCCATCAACTTCCGTCAAGGCCAGGAGGTGAAGCAAGGCGACATCTTGGCCAAGATCGATCCGGCACCGCTGCAGGCGGCCCTCGACCAGGCGGTCGCGAAAAAAGGCCAGGATCAGGCCATGCTGATCGACGCGCAGAAGGATCTGGTCCGTTTTGCGACGTTGGTCCGTAAAAATGCCGAGACGGTGCAGAACCTCGACTCGCAACAAGCCAAGGTCGACCAGACCAAGGCGGCGGTAGCTGCCGATCAGGCGACGATCGAAGCGGCGCAGACGCAGCTTAATTACGCGACGATTACGGCGCCGATCGACGGTGTCGTCGGTTTCCGTCAGGTCGATATCGGCAATATCATCCATACGACCGACGCCAATCCGCTCACCGTGCTGACGCAGGTCAAGCCTTGCGACGTGATCTTCACCCTGCCCCAGGGCGATCTCGGACCGGTGCGCGAGGCGATGCTCAAGGGCGAGGTCGAAGTGCTCGCCTTCGACCAGGACAACAAAACGCAGCTCGCCCAGGGCAAGCTGCTTCTGGTCGACAACCAGATCGATCAAACAACCAGCACGATCCGCCTGAAGGCCGAGTTCCCGAACCTGGACGAGTGGCTCTGGCCCGGCGAATTCGTACACGCCCACATTCTTATCAGCACGCATAAAGATGCCGTAACAATACCGCCGGTCGCGGTGCAGCGAGGGCCGGACGGACTTTACGTTTGGGTGATCAACCCCAACGACACCGTCGAGCAGCGCCCGATCGACGCGCAAACGATCAGCGATAGTACGATTATCGTCTCCAAGGGGCTGAGCCCAGGCGAGCGCGTCGTGCTCGACGGACAGTCGCGGTTGGATAGTGGCGTTCACGTCAATATTCGGCCGCCGAGGGCTGCGTCGCAGGAGCCGGGCTAAGGCCCAGAACTCGCGCCCATGAACATTTCGGAACCGTTCATCCGCCGGCCGATCGCAACGTCGCTGCTCATGGCGGCGGTCGCGCTGGTCGGCATCGTGGCCTATCCGCTGTTGCCTGTCGCGCCCCTGCCGCAGGTCGATTTTCCCACCATCAATGTCACCGCGACGCTGACCGGCGCCAGCCCGGAAATCATGGCGTCCACGGTCGCGACGCCGCTGGAATTTCAATTCGGCCAGATCGCCAGCGTCAGCCAGATGAGTTCAGTGAGCGCGCTCGGCTCGACCGTGATCACGCTGCAGTTCGATCTCAATCGCAATATTGACGGCGCCGCGCAGGACGTGCAGGCGGCGATCACGGCTGCCGGCCCGACGCTGCCGAGGAACCTGACTTCCCCGCCCACGTACAAGAAGATCAATCCCGCGGATTCGCCGGTCCTGATCGTGGCGGCAACCTCGAAGACCATACCGCTCTACAAGGTCGACGACTTCGCGGAGAACGTCGTCGCCGAACAGATTTCGCAGATTCCGGGCGTGGCCCAGGTGCAAATCGGCGGCCAGCAGCGGCCGGCTATTCGCGTACAGGTTGATCCCGCCAAACTGACCGCTCGGCAATTGACGATGGAGGACGTGCGCAGCGCTCTTGCGACCTCGACCACGGAAGCGCCCAAGGGCACGCTCATGGGCCGCCAGCAGAGCTTTGCCCTCTCCACCAACGACCAGATTACCGAGCCGGATCCCTACGACAACGTCATCATCGCCTACCGCAACGGCGCGCCGGTGCGGGTGCGAGACGTAGGCAAGGCCACCGGTGGCCCGCAAGACATTACCCTTGGTGCGATGCACCGCGGTGATCCTGCCATCATGTTGATGGTGTTCAAGCAGCCCGGCGCCAACGTCATCGAGACGGTCGATCACATCAAGGCGTCGCTCGCGCATTTGGGCGGCCTGATTCCGCCGGGCATCCATTTGCACACCGTCGTCGACCGCACTCAGACGATCCGCGCGTCGGTCAAGGATGTCGAATTTACGCTGCTGCTGTCATGCGCGCTGGTCGTGATGGTGATCCTTTTGTTCCTGCGGAGCCTGTCGGCCACGCTGATCCCGGGCGCCGCAGTGCCGCTGTCCCTGCTCGGCGCCACCGCCATCATGTATCTGTTCGGCTACAGTCTCGACAATCTGTCGCTGATGGCGCTGACAATTGCCGTCGGATTCGTGGTCGACGACGCCATCGTGGTGGTGGAAAACATCTTCCGGCATCTCGAGGCGGGCACCACGCCGCTGCAGTCGGCGATCAAAGGCGCACGCGAGATCGGTTTTACCGTCATTTCGATCAGCATATCGCTGATCGCGGTCTTCATTCCGCTGCTCTTGATGAGCGGCATCGTCGGCCGCCTCTTCCACGAATTCGCCATCACGGTCACGGCGGCGATCTTCGTTTCGGTCATCGTATCGCTAACGCTGACGCCCATGCTGTGCTCGCGCTTTTTGGTCAGTGAGCACGACAAGAAGCACGGCCGCATCTATCGCATCGTGGAGCGGGGCTTCGACCTGGTGCTCGACGGCTATCGGACCGGCCTCGACTTTGTCCTGCGTCATCAGTTTCCGACCCTGATAGTGTTTCTCGCCACGATGGCAACGACCGCTGTTCTTTTCATTCTGATGCCGAAGGGATTTTTCCCCACCCAGGACATCGGCATGATCATGGGCATCTCCGAAGGCGGCCAGGACGTCTCCGCCGAGAAGATGAAGGATATCCAGCGGCAGCTATCGAGCGTGATCGCGCAAGACCCGGACGTGTCCGACTTCGGTTCATTCTTCGGGCCGAGCTACGGAAATACCCAGAATACCGGACGTTTCGTCATCGGACTAAAGCCCCGCGACGATCGCCAGTACAGCGCCGCGCAGATCATCGATCGGCTGCGGCCCAAGCTTGCGAGAGTGCCGGGCGCCAAGCTGTTCCTGCAGCCGTCGCAGGACATTACGGTCGGTGGCCGTATCGCGCGCGGGCAGTTCCAATACGTGCTGCAAGACCCCAATCTGCTGGAATTGAACACGTGGGCGCCGCGGCTGATCGAAAAAATGAAAAAACTGCCGCAGCTTGCCGACGTCGCCAGTGACGCGCAAAATCAGGCGCCGTTGCTTACTGTCACTATCAACCGGGACGCCGCATCCCGTTTCGGCATTTCACCGGCGCTGATCGATGCTACGCTCAACGACGCATTCGGCCAGGACCAGGTCACCCAATATTTCACCAACAACTCCTACTTCCTCATTCTCGAAGTGCCGCCCGCGATGCAGGGCAATATAAAAACACTCGGGGACCTCTACGTTAAGTCGCCGCTCAACGGACAGCTCATTCCCCTATCGACGCTGGTCGATGTCGATACGACTCACGTTGGCTCGCTGGTCGTCGCGCATTCAGGACAGTTTCCGGCCGTAACCTTGACCTTCAATCTGCCGCCGGGCGTGGCGCTGGGGCAGGCCGTTACCGCCATCCAGCAGGCATCCGATGAAATCGGCATGCCGTCGTCGCTGATCACAAGCTTCCAGGGCAACGCGCAAGCCTTCCAGGCTGCGCTGTCAAACGAACCGGTATTGATCGCCGCGGCCTTGGTCGTCGTCTATGTCATTCTCGGCGTATTGTACGAGAGCTACATCCACCCGCTGACGATTTTGTCGACGCTGCCATCGGCTGGCGTCGGTGCGCTGCTGTGCCTGTGGGCCGGCGGCTTCGACCTGTCGGTGATCGGCATTATCGGCCTCATCCTGTTGATCGGCATCGTCAAGAAAAACGGTATCATGCTGGTCGACTTCGCCATCAACCGTGAGCGTTCCGGCCTGTCACCGACAGATGCGGTACGCCAGGCGTGCCTCCTGCGCTTCCGCCCGATCATGATGACGACAATGACGGCGCTGCTGTCTGGCGTACCGCTGATGCTCGGCCACGGTTCCGGCTCGGAACTCCGGCAGCCACTCGGTTATGCCATGGTGGGCGGCCTTGCGTTCAGCCAATGTCTGACGCTGTTCACAACGCCGGTGATCTATCTTTATCTCGACCGCTTCCAGGCCTGGCTAAACGGCGACAAGCGGGAGCATCACGAAGAGCCCGAAGCCTTGCGCATCGCCGCAGAATGAACGGCTGTTAACGTTCACACTATTTCCTAATTTCTCCTACAACGTTCCAACAATTTGTTCCGCGCGCCCGATCACAATTTGGGCTGCGGAACATTGCACCCTTTTCGGAACGAGCCGCATGGCTGCGCGTTTTCCAAGGAGTTCGTTTCAGCGAGAAAGGAGCAAACATGAGAAAACTCGCATTGGGTATCGTGGCGGCGACGGCTCTGATGGCCGCGTCGGCACCGGCGATGGCTCAAGTGGGCTTCTATGCGGGGCCAGGCGGCGTCGGGATCGGCGTAGGCGGCCCGTATTATGGTGGCGGCCCGTACTACGACGGCTACTATGACTACGGCGGACCCGTCGTGGTCAGGCCGGGTTGGGGCCATTATCACCACTGGCGTCGCTGGTAAGCCCGTAAGCACACGGCACCGCATAAGTGCATTGAGGAGGCCCCGTTGGGCCTCCTCTTTTTTGCGGGCGAGAGCGGAGCAGCGGACGGCAATGCCGAGGCGACAATGCACATGGACAAAGCGGCTCCTTTTCCGCTCAAATGCGGCAAAGCCGGTCAGCGTTTTGACCGAGTCATGGGAGGAGCCGAATGAACAGGACAGTGTGCTGCGTCGCCGCGGCAGTCGCGATCTTGATGGCGGTTCCAGCCTGCGCCGCCGATGTGAAGATCGGGGTCATCTATCCGCTGACGGGCAATGCCGCGAGCGCCGGCCAATCCGCGCGCGATGCGGTGCATCTCGGCGCCGACATCGTCAACAACGCGTATCCGAACCTGAAGAACCTGCCGCTCGGCGCCACCCCCGGATTGCCTGGTCTCGGCGGCGCCAAGATCGTGCTCGATGAGGCCGATCATCAGGGCAATCCGCAAATCGGCCAGCAGCAGACACTGCGGCTGATCACTCAGGACCATGTCTGCCGCAATGCTCGGCTCCTACCACTCCTCGGTATCGCTGGTCGCTACCGCAGTCGCTGAACGGCAGGGCGTTCCGTTCCTTGTCGCCGACTCGGTCGCGTCCAATATCACCGGTCGCGGCTTCAAATGGACATTCCGCACCACGCCGATCGCGCCGGACTTTGCCAAGGCCTATGCGGACTTTCTCACCCAGCTGAAAAAGGCAGGCACCAAGGTCGACAGCATCGCCATCGTCAACGAGAACACCGACTACGGCACGTCAGTCGGCGCCAGCATCGTGCAGGCCGCCAAGACCGCCAACATCCCGGTTGCGGCGCAAATTCCCTACAATGCCAACAGCTCGGATGTCTCCGCGCAGGTCCTCCAGCTCAAGACGCTCAAGCCGGACGCGGTGATCTTCGTCAGCTATACGGCCGACATCATTCTCTATTTCAAAACGATGAAGAACCTCGACTACCTGCCGCCGATCATCATCGGCGACGATTCGGGTTTCTCCGATCCGGCGTTCATCCCCAATGTGGGCAACCTTGCTCAAGGTGCGATCAATCGCAGCGCCTTCGACATCGGCAAGCCGGGATCGAACAGCTACATCGTCGATCAGATGTTCAAACAGAAATACGGCCGCGATCTCGATGACACCAGCGCGCGCTGGATGGAAGGCTTCCTGGTGCTCGCCGACGCGATCAATCGCGCGGGCTCGACGGCGCCGGACAAGATCCAGGCCGCGCTGCGCGCGACCGACCTCAAAGCCGATCAGTTGATGATCGGCTATAACGGTGTGAAATTCGACGCCACCGGTCAGAATATCATGGCGTCGACCTTTCTGGTGCAGCTAAAGGGCAAGGAATACGTCTCGGTCTGGCCGAGGAACCGCGCGACCAGCAAGCTTGAGCTGCCGATGAAGGGCTGGCATTAACAGCACCGAATAAGGGGCAGCGCAGCTCAGTGGCTGCCCTAACGTTTTGCGTCCACCCCCATGCTCGACCTCGGTTTAAGCTTTCTCGCCAGCGTCGCCCGCGATCCGAACGCGCTCGCGATCGTCGACGGCGAGGTGCGGCTCACCTATGCGCAATGGTACCGGCGAATCTCGGCCCTGGTCGCGGGCTTCGATTCGATCGGGCTTAAGCCCGGCGACCACCTCGTTACCGCGCTGGCGAACCGCTGGGAGGCGGCGACCCTGCATTGGGCCTGCCAGTTTGCCGGCATCATCGTCACGCCGGTGAATTGGCGTTCGACACCGGACGAAATCGATTTCTTCCTGGCCGATGCAGAGGCCAAGGCGGTCGCGTATGAGGAAGTATCTGCGGCCGCCATCTCTTCCTCGGCTGTGGCGCAAAACCTGCCGCGGATCGCGCTCGATGGCGCAGCGGCCTCGGATTTGTCCTTCGCGGCGCTGGCGTCGCAGGCTGCGCCGGATGCGGCGCCCCGTGTCGATGCGGAAGCCTGGTCGGTGATGCTCTACACCTCCGGCACGACTGCGCGGCCCAAAGGCGTGCCGCGCCGCCAGCGTGCCGAACGCGCCGCTGCGGTCGCGCATGTGGCGCAGAATCTCTACGCCAACGGCGAGCGTACGCTCGGCGTCATGCCGCTCTACCACACCATGGGGGTGCGCTCGCTGCTGGCGATGTCGCTGATCGGCGGTGCGTTCGTCTGCCTGCGCCGCTTCGATGTGGAGCGCGCGCTCGATCTGATCGCCGCCGAGCGCGTCACCAACCTTTATCTGGTGCCGACGCTCTACCATGATCTCGTGCATCATCCGCGTTTTACGACCAGCGATGTCAGCTCGGTCAGGAAACTCGGTTTTGCCGGCGCGCCGATGACCGACGGCTTATTGAAGAAGCTGCAGACCGCGTTCAAGCCCGATCTGTTCGTCAATCACTACGGCTCGTCGGAGATCTACACCTTCACCATCGATCAGCACGCCCTGAACAAGCCCGGCTCGGCCGGCCGCGCCGGCATCAATCAGATGGTGCGCGTTGTGAAGCTCGGCGCCAAGTCGGCCGACGATATCGCCGCTCCCGGCGAGGAAGGCGAGATCATCGCGCTCCTCGCGGGCGATGAGTCGTTCGAAGGCTATTGGCGACGGCCGGAGGCCGACGCCAAGGCGATCCGTCAGGGCTGGTATTTCACCGGCGATACAGGACTGGTCGACGCCGACGGCGACATCTTCGTCACCGGCCGGGTCGACGACATGATCATCTCGGGCGGCGAGAACATTTCGCCGGTCGAGATCGAATCCTGCCTGTCGCTGCATGCGGGTGTCTCCGAGGTTGCCGTCATCGGCCTGCCGGACGAACGCTGGGGCAAGGTCGTCACCGCCTTCATCAAGCGCCGCGGGCCGGTCGAGGCCAGCGAGCTTGACGCCTTCTGCCGCTCGTCCGGGCTTGCCGGATTCAAGCGCCCGCGCCGCTATGTGTTCGTCAGCGAGATTCCAAAATCGCCGGTCGGAAAACTGTTGCGCCGCAAGCTCGTATCTGGCGAATACGCCGCCGAGGCTGACGCGCCCGGCAACGCCGCACCGCGCCAGCAAGGAACCGCCGCATGAGTGAATTTACCGACCCGCGACTGCAAAAACTCAACGGCTTTCGCGTCGATATCGACGCCGCGCGCGAGCGCGCCGACGTGGTGCTCGACCGGCCGCCGCTCAATGTTATCGAGATGGCGCAGCGCGACCAGTTGCGCCTTGTGTTCGAGACGCTCGATGACGATGCTGCGTGTCCGCGTGATCGTGCTGCGCGCCAACGGCGAGCATTTCTCCTCGGGCGGCAACATCGCGGGTTTTTTGGCCGCCTCGCCCGAGCATGTCTCCAAGCTCGCCTGGAACATCGCCGCACCGGCGCGTTGCACCAAGCCGGTGATCGTCGCCAATCGCGGCTATTGCTTCGGCGTCGGCTTCGAGATTTCGCTCGCCTGCGATTTCCGCCTCGTCTCGGAGACTTGCCTCTATGCGCTGCCGGAGCAGCGGCTCGGCCAAATTCCGGGCTCGGGCGGCTCGGCGCGGCTGCAAAAGATCATCGGCATCACCCGCACCAAGGACATCGTGATGCGAAGCAAGCGCATTGCCGCCAGGCAGGCCTACGATTGGGGCATCGCCACCGAATGCGTTCCGGATGACAAGCTCGAAGCGGCGACGGATGCGCTGGTCGACGAACTGCGCGGCTTCTCGCCGCTCGCCCAGCGCACCGCCAAGACGCTGCTCAACGCTACCGAGAATACCGATCTGGAAGCCTCCATCGAGCTGGAAGGCCACTGCTACAGCCGGCTGCGCCAGTCCGACGATTTCCGCGAAGGCGTCGAGGCCTTTCACGCCAAACGCAAGCCGCTATTTCGCGGCAGTTGATGCATAAACCTTGAGGAAACGCACATGAACGGCACTCCCTTCAAACTCGGCACCTTCGCCAAAGCTGGCGGCAAATCCTTTATCGCCGTCGTGCTCGGCGACGACGACGTCATCAATCTCAAGGCCGCACCCAACTCGGGGGCCTTAACCAGCACCGACAGCATCGACGGACTGTTGGAGGATTGGGACGCCAACTTCGCCGCTTTGCAGAAGATATGCGATGCACTGGAGAAGGAAGGCAGGCCCGGCGCGGTAAAACTCGCGGGACTGCGGCCGCTGTCACCTGTGCGGCGGCCCGGCAAGATGTTCTATGCGGCGCAGAATTTCCAGGAGCACGTCGACGAAATGCTGCGCGCCGGCATGACGCCGGCCAGCGGGCCGAAATTCACTGGCGAGAAATCGACCAGCGATCCCTATCTGTTTCTCAAGGCCCCTAGCACGCTGTGCGGCGCCAATGACGACATCGCCATCCCGACCGGCCTCAAGAAGATCGACTGGGAGGCCGAGATCGCGCTCGTCATCGGCAAGGGCGGCAAGCGCATCAAGGCCGAGCGCGCGCTCGATCATGTAGCGGGCTTCATGACCACCAACGACGTCTCCGCCCGCGACCTTCAGGTCCGCGCCGACCGGCCGGGACTGCGCTCGGACTGGCTCAACGGCAAGAGCCACGACAATTTCGCGCCGACAGGGCCGTTCCTGGTGCCGCGCGCCTTCGTGCCGGATCACAAGAAGCTGTTCATCCGGCTCACGCTTAACGGCGAGGTCAAGCAGAACGGCAACACCTCGCAGTTCATCTTCACGCCCGAGGAGCAGATCGAATACGCCTCGAACATTCTGTCGCTCCAGAGCGGCGACTTTTTCAGCTGCGGCACCTGCGGCGGCGTCGGCCAGGGCACCAACACGTTCATCAAAGTGGATGACGTGATGGAGACCGAGATCGAAAGCCTCGGCAAGATGCGCAACCGCTTCGTCGCCGAGGGTGCATAAATCGCAGATTGTAGGGGCGATGCCCTATGAACCGCCGCGTCAGTGCTTGACGTTGCGGTTCCAGTAATCCGTCGCCTTCGCCAGATTGGCGTTATAGGCGCCCCAGTTCGGCGAATAGAGCTTTTGCAGGTCGGCCTCCGAGGACGGCATCATCTGCGCCAGCTCCGGATAGGCCGCGAACACGCTTTGCAAGGTCGCGTTGCTCGGCCCGTACGACATCTCCATCGCCCAGCCGAGCTGGCCCAATGGATCGATCTGCATGTTAATGAACGCTTGCGCTTCCTTGGGGTGCGCTGTGCCCGCCACCATGTCGACAGTGTCGATGCCGAGCACGCTGCCTTCCTTCGGGATCGCGTATCCGATTGGATAGCCCTGGTTGATCATCGCCCAGGCGCGGCCAGAGGTCCACACAGAGACCCACACGTCGCCGGATGCAAGCTGCTGACCAAGCGTATTCGACGAGGTGTAATACGAATTGGCTTTGATCTCGGCGATCTTCTTCAAGCCCGGAATCACGTCGGCTTCGCTGCCGCCGTTAAGCTGCGCCATCTTCATCACGAAGTCCGCGCCCTGCGGCAGCGAGATATCCGGGATCGAGATGTGGCCGGCGAGTTTCGGATTCCACAGATCCTGCCACGACGTCGGCTCGGCAATTCCGGCCGCTTTCAGCTTGTCCTTGTCGTAGACGATGCCGATCGAGTAGAGGATCGCATAAGGACCGTAACCCTGCGGATTGCGGGCACGCGGGTAAAGCTTAGCGAGGTTCGGCACCAAGGCGGGATCGAGCTTGGCGACCACGCCGGCCCTGATGGCGGCATCCTGCACGGCGTCGTCGAGCAGCACGACATCGAACGGCGCCTGCCGGCCGCGCGACGCCAGCATCTTGGCGAAGAAATCGCTCGGGTTGCCGTGGGTCCATTCGACCTTGACGCCGGTCATGCGCGTCATGCGATCGCCCACATAGCCTTTCTCAACATCGCCCGAATGGCCGCCGAACGTCGCGACGTTCAGAGTGACGTTCGAAGTCTGCGCCAACGCGGCCGGAGCCGCACCGATCAAAACGAGCGGCCAGCGGCCCGAACAAACTGATCGCTTTCGTCTTCATGATATTGCGCATATTGCGTCTACTCCATGAGCAAGAAACAAGCTTGCGGGCGCCAGCTGACGGTGACGGTTTCGCCGCGGCTTGGAAGCGTCTCGCCTGGCTGCGCCTGCACCGTCACGATCTCGCCGTCCGGCCCTTCGGCATCGACGTAGCGGATGCTGCCCAGATAGGTAACGCCGCGCACCTTGACCTGCATGATGTTGGCGCGATCGCCGGTGAGATGAAAATGCTCCGGCCGCGCGCCGAGCAGACAACGCACGCCGGGTTTTGCGTCGAACGCCGGATCTGCGGCGGCAACGAAGCATGCCTTGGCGGAGCCGCCCGTCTCGACTCGAACGAGATCGTCGTCGAGCTTTTCCCTCACCACGACATCGAGCAGATTGGTCCGGCCGACGAAATTCGCCACATAGCGGCAATTCGGCCGTTCGTAGAGCGCTTCCGGCGTGTCGATCTGCACAATGCGGCCGTCTTGCATCACCGCGACGCGGTCCGACATGCTGAGCGCCTCGCCCTGATCGTGGGTGACGAACAGCGTCGTGATTTTGAGTGCCGACTGCACGCGCTTGATCTCGACCTGCAATTCCTCGCGCAGCTTCAGATCGAGCGCGGCGAGCGGCTCATCGAGCAGCAACACCTCGGGCCTGATGACGATGGCGCGTGCGAGCGCCACGCGCTGCCGCTGGCCGCCGGACAATTGCGCCGGATAGCGGGACGCATACTGCTCGAGGTGAACGAGCCGCAACGCTTCGGCGATGCGCAGTTCGCGTTCGGCGCGCGGCAGCCGGCGGACGCGCAAGCCAAAGGCGATGTTCTCCTCGACCGTCTTGTGCGGAAACAGCGCGTAAGACTGGAACACCATGCCGGTGTTGCGCCGGTACGGCGGCAGAGCGGTGATATCGCGGCCGCCCATGATGATGCGCCCACGGCTAGGCGCAACGAAGCCCGCCACCATGCGCAGGCAGGTAGTCTTGCCGCAGCCGCTGGGGCCGAGCAGCGTCACGAACTCGCCGGGCCGCAGGGTCAAATCGATGCCGCGCACGGCGAGCTGGTCGCCGTAGGATTTCTCGACACCGACAAAGCGAACCTCGGACACGGTGGCGCCTTCCTCCCAATCAGTGCCTGGTGGCGCCGAACAGCTGTTCGAGGCCGATAAGCCGGTCGAGCAGCAGCATCAGCACGGCCGAAGCGCCGACAATGAGCGCAGCGACCGCCATCACATCGCCGCCGAAGTCAAATTCGACGGTGGTGAAAATCTGCACCGGCAGCGTCGTCGCGTCGCCGCCGCCCATGAACAGCGCGATGGGTACGTCGTCGAGCGACATCACGAAAGCGAAGATGCCGCCGGCAACGATGCTGGGCCGAAGGATCGGCACCGTCACGCGCCAGAACGTCTGCAAAGGTGTGGCACCGAGATTGAGCGCGGCCTCTTCCAGCGCCGGCTCGAAACGGGCATGACCGGCGAGAATTGCGCGGATGCCGAACGGGATGCCGAAAGTGAGGTGACCGACGATCAGGCCGACCAGCGTGCCGCCGAGCGCCACATGGGTCAGATCCCAGAACGATAGCGAGTACTGGTAAAGCGCGACGCCGGTGACCAGCGCCGGCACCACGAGCGGCGACAGCAGAATGGAATTCAGCGCATCGCGGCCGAAAAACCGGCCACGGCTCAGGGCGAGCGCGGCCGGCAGGCCGAACACCACCGACAGCAGCGCCGTGCAACTCGCGACAATCAGGCTGACATAGAGCGCGGCGTAAAACGACGGCTTGATCAGCGCATACCATTGCGTGGTGAAGCTCGTCGGTGGAAACGACAGAACCGGACCGCCGTTGAACGAAACGACGACGACGATGATCACCGGCGCGAGCAGAAACGCAAACACCAGAAACAGCGTCGCCCGAAGCGCCAGCCAGCGAATCATGGGGCGCGCTCCCCTGCGGGGCGTACCTGCAACGCCAGCACCGTAAGCACGACGGCAAACACCAGGAGCAGCGCTGCGGCGGTGCCGCCGGCCGGATAGTTCAACACGGAGCGGAATTGCTGGGCGATATAGGTCGCCATCACCAGCACGCGGTTGCCGCCGAGGATCGCCGGCGTGGTGTAGGCGCTGATCGCCATCGCGAAGACGAGCAACGAGCCGGACACGACGCCAGGCAAACTCAACGGCAGGAGCACGCGCCAGAACGTTTGCAGCGGGCCGGCGCCCAGATTGGCGGCAGCCTCTTCGAGATCGCCTTCGATGCGCTGGATCACCGTGGTCAGCGTCAGGATCATGAACGGCAACAGCGCGTGAACGAGCCCGATGACGACGCCGGTGAAATTGTTGATCAGCGCCAGCGGCGAACCGATCAGGCCGAGCCCTTGCAGCGCCCAGTTCACCGCGCCCGATTGGCTGAGCAGCGGAAACCAGCCAAGATTGCGTACGATGGCGCTCACCAGAAGCGGCGCGATGACTAGAAACAACGCAAAGCCGCGCCAGCGCGACGGCGTGCGCGCGAGATAGTAGGCCACCGGATAGCCGAGAACGAGGCAACCCAGCGTGACCAGCAATCCGAGGCCACAGGTGCGCAGCAGCATTTCAAGATAAAATGGATCGGTGACGAAGGCCTGATAATTCGCCAGCGTGAACGCGGCGCCAACCTGCGCCGGCCCCGACATTTGGTGGAAGCTGAGAGCGATAAGGTCCGCGAGCGGCGCGGCAAAGATCAGTCCGAACACCGCGAGCGTCGGCAGTAAAATCCACAGCCACGGATCGGCTTGCCGCGACCGGCCGGAACGCTCGAGCCGCTCAACGCCCGTCGGGCTCATGCACTGGAACTCACGAGCACCTTGGCCCGGTTATTTGGACGCAATCTTCCGGTTCCAGAGATCCACGGCGTGCGAATATTGCTGGTGGAAGACATTCCAATTGATGAACTTGAGCCTTGCCAGATCCTCGGGCGAGGACGGAAACTTCTTCGCCATGTCGGGATACGCGGCGACAACGCTCGCCAGCAGCTTGTTGGTCGGCCCATAGGGAATTTGGTTCGCCATGCCGAGCTGCGCCAGCGGACCGAGCACGTCATTGACGAAAGCGAGTGCTTCCTTGCGATGTTGCGTGGTGCCGGTGACGCTGATCGTCGTCATGCCGAAGAAGCCGCCTTCCTTGGGCAGCACGAAACGCAGCGGCACGCCACGATCGATCAGCCCCCAGGTGCGGCCGTTGAGCCAGGGCGCGACCCAGACGTCGCCGGAGCGCAGCAACGGATCGAGCACCGGCGACGAACCCGGATAGGATTGCGCCTTGATCTGCGCGAGCTTGTCGATGCCCTTTTCGGGCGTGCTCTCATCGCCGCCAGCCAGATGCTCGGCCGCCACCAGAAACGCATGCCCCATGGTGTTTTCGAGCGTCGGCACGCCGACGTGACCGGCGAGCTTCGGATTCCACAGATCGGCCCACGATGTCGGCGCCGGGATTCCCGCAGCTTTGAATTTCTCGACATTGTAGGCAATGCCGGTCGAATAGAAATTCAGCGCCGGACCGTAGCCATCCTTGTTGATCGCCTGCGGGTAGAGGAATTTCAGATTCGGCAGGTCGCCCGGGCCAGTCTTGCCGAGCACACCCGCGTTGATCGCCTCTGCCTCGATGTCGTCGTCGAGATAGACGATGTCATAGGGGGCGGGGCGGCCCCTGCTCGCGATCAACTTCGCCAGGTGGTCGCTTGGATTGCCATTGATCCATGTGATCTTGACGCCGGTGCGCGCGGTAAACGGCTCAGCGACAAACCGCTGCTCGACATCGGTGAACGCGCCGCCATAGCAGCCGATTTGCAGCGTTACGCTCGACTGGGCCAGCGGCGCCGTGGAGCAGATGGCAATTGCGCCAACAAGAAACAGGGTGCCGCAAAGCAGACTTCCGACGCGCACGCGCATCCCACTGTCTCCCCTGAGTTGTAGGTTTTCTCCGGCACGCAAACCATACACAGCACCCGGCGCCGTTGACAATAGATGAGCAGCTTACTTCTGGGCGGCCCCAAGCTCGTCCGAATAGCCGGCGTTGACACGTGGCCACTGCACGATCGGACGGCCGTCTTTACGGTAGGCGTGCTGACCTTCCGGGAATTGCGGCCGCGTCAGCATTGGATACCCGGCTGTTGCCTGGCTTCAACGCAACATCGTTGCTTTCGGGGCTGCTGCCGAGCGACTAGGGCGCCTCATTAAATTGCGTCTTTCAGTTTACGGCAGGCTTGCGTACGCCGCCGCCGCTGCGGCATCATTCGCGCAAAAGCCCAAGGAACTAAAAGCTCGCGGAGGCGGCCATGGCAGATGTGCTCGAGCGCGCGCCCGATCTCGACATCGATCCCTACGACGATGCCTTCATCGCCGATCCCTATCCGGGCTACGCGGCGATGCGGAGCGCAGGCCCGGTCTTCCACATGCCGAAATATGCCTGCTGGGGCATGGCACGCTACAAGGAGGTGCGGCCGGCGCTGCTTGATTGGAAGACTTATTCCTCCGGCATGGGCGTGGGTTACACCCATTTCGGCAAGGAGAAACCGTGGCGGCCGCCCAGCCTGCTGCTTGAGACCGACCCTCCGCTGCACGATCGCGCGCGGCGCATCGTCGACCGCGTGGTCTTTCCCCCGGCGCTACAGCGCCTGCGCGAGCCGTTCGCCAAGGAGGCCGCGGCTGCGGTCGAGCGCGTCCTCGCGCGCGGCCGGTTCGACGGCGTGACGGAATTGGCGGAGGCGTTCCCGCTGAAGGTGTTTCCCGATGCGGTCGGGCTCGACGCCGAAGGGCGCGAGAATCTGCTGCCTTATGGTGACATGGTGTTCAACGGCTTCGGGCCGCTGAATGCGCGCTTTCAAGCCTCGACCGCGAGCGCCAGCACGGTGGTGCCGTGGATCATGGCGAAATGTTCGCGCGCGGCGCTCGCACCCGACGGGCTCGGCGCGCAGATCTACCAGGCTGTCGAGGCCGGCGAGGCGACCGAGGAGGAGGCGGCGCTGCTCGTGCGCTCGTTCCTCTCCGCCGGGCTCGATACGACCGTCGCGGCGATCGGCGGCGCGCTTTATCTGCTCGCGACCAATCCGGACGAGTGGCGCAAGCTGCGCGCCGATCCGTCGCTGGCGCGAAACGTGTTCGAGGAAACGATCCGAATGGAAACGCCGCTCCAAAACCTCTTCCGCACCACGACGCGCGAGGTCGAGCTCGATGGCGCACGCATTCCAGCGAATGAAAAGGTGCTGCTGCTGCTCGCTTCGGCGAACCGCGACCCCGAACATTGGCAGGAGCCGGACCGCTTCAACATCACCCGCCGGGTGCAGGGACACGTCGGCCTTGGCGCAGGCTTTCACGTCTGCGTCGGCCAGATGATCGCGCGCATGGAAGGTGAACTGCTGCTGACCGCGCTGGCGCAACGCGTCGCGTCGCTTGAACTCGCCGGGCCGCCGACACGCCGCTTCAACAACGCCGTCCGCTGTTTCGCGAGCTTGCCGCTTGAGGTGCGGGCGGCCTGAGAAAACAAGCATACAGGGGCGGCCGGACTCAAAGCTTGACGACGCGCGTTCGCCGACCTTCAGGACGACCTTGTTCCTGCCCGGTCCGCGGTTGCCGCCCTATCGCTAAAATCCGCTTTGTTCTTGAACCAGCTTGCGCGTCGATAAAAATTCGAAATTGGTCTGCGCCCGGACTCTGGCAAACAGCGAGGGGCGACCTTTTTCAATGACGATCAGCCTAGGCTAAGTGAAACGCGGGCGCGCGTACAAAACGCACAGCAGCGCCCTACGGAATGAAGTAAAAAGGGTTGGGCAGCTTGAACGTGCGCTCGGCATGGCCGCCTATGAGATCGCTGTCCTGATCGCCCACATTGGCGATGATCGTGACGTTGAACTTCTGTTCGATCTCGGCGCGCGCTTGCGTCTTGAAATTCTCCACCAAACCGGTGGAGTCTCTGGGTCGCATGTAAAGATGGTCCGGGCTCACGCCCAGATAGCCGACCTTGTTGAGATTTTCGATTGTCCATTGGGTCGGCGTGTCGCCGTCAATCGGCTCGTCGCTTTCATGGCGTCCGGTAACGAAAAACACCTCCATCGGCCGGCATGGCGGCGCGACATCCAGGCAGCGCGCGAGTTTGTAAAGGTCGAGCGTCGGTTTGATCGCGGGCGCCTGCTCGCTGCGTTGCCACTGCAGATCGCCGCAGAAACCGGGCCGATCGAGAAGGCATGGACCGTTGGCGAAATAGGCGAACTGATCCCGGTAGATTCGGGTCCAGTTGGACAATGATGTTTCATCGATATCGAGAACGATCGCCGGTTTGGCGACCTGCGGCGCGCGCGCCGCGACCCATTCCCTGGCTTCACGCAACACCGCCGCGATGTCGGCCTCGTATCGGGTACAGCGGTAGTAGAGCGCCCGTTGCTTGATCAGATCGAGATTGGGCGGCGCCGAAAAGTCGTTTGACGGCGCCGGGGGTAGCGGATTGCAGCCGTCCGGGGCTTGCGCCGACGCGGCACCGGCCCAGAGGAAGCCGCAAAGGACAAGGGCGAACGCGTGAACCAGGGCGCTTCGGGCGGTATACGGCAGGACGTTGATCATCGTTTTCCTCACCATGGAGGGGCTGCCGAAATCGCCGAGATATGGCGCCGTCCCGGGCTCATGGCGGGAACCTATAGCAATACCTATATAAACGGCGCGTAGTGTTACGCAGGCGTTCGCATAAAGCGATATTTCTCGAATTGCCAGAAGGAGATGACGTGGCAGTAACACCTGATGCGGCGCGCGCCCGTGCCGAAGCAAATTTCAAGAAGGAAGAGCGCGCCAAGGAAGGCGCAAAGGCGATGACGGAATATCAGGACCATAACCGCTTGGTCCGTGAAAAGACCGCCAAGCTGCGGGCACTTCGGTTGGCCAAGGAGGCCGCCGAGATTAAGGCCCCTGAGATCAAGACCCCTGAGAAGAAGAAGAAAGTCCGCCCGGTAAGCCGATTTGCCTTGAAACGAACACATCCGTGGCGCATATAGAAGCCTGCGGCCTCAAGTAGGCCGGCGACGAGCCGCGTGTACGAATCCCGCCCAAGGGCTTCTGCTCGTTTTTTCATTAATCACTGACAACCCAGATCGCGCGGGATGTCCTGTCCAACCCGCGTACCGCGCCTGCGCATTGAGCGCAGCGGCCGCGCAAACGCGCACGCAAGAAAGATTCTCTGTTGACCTCTTTTAACGACTTTATGCTTAACGAGGCGATTACGCGCGCCCTCGCCGAAGAAAAGTACCTCACCCCCACTCCGATCCAGTCGCAGACCATTCCGATCGTCATGTCGGCCCGCGATGTGATCGGCATTGCGCAAACCGGAACCGGCAAGACCGCCGCCTTCGCGCTGCCCATTCTGCATCGCCTTGCGGCGAGTCCGCGTATGGCGGAACGAAAGAGCTGCCGCGTCCTGGTGCTCAGCCCGACGCGCGAATTGTCGGGCCAGATCCTCGACAGTTTCCGCGCCTATGGCCGCCACCTGCGGATCAGAACCGCGCTGGCGATTGGCGGCGTTTCGATGGGCGCCCAGGTTCGCGCCCTTCTCAACGGCGTCGATGTTCTTGTCGCCACTCCGGGCCGGTTGCTCGACCTGGTCCAAAGCAATGCGCTGCGATTGGGCGAGGTCGAATGTGTCGTGCTCGACGAAGCCGACCGCATGCTCGACATGGGTTTCATTCACGACATCCGTAAGATCGTCGCCAAGCTTCCGGCCGCGCGCCAGACGCTGATGTTTTCCGCAACCATGCCCCGCGCCATTGCCGAACTGGCCGCGCAGATGCTGCGCGATCCGGTCAAAGTGGCGGTCACGCCGGCCGCCTCGACGGTCGAGAGGGTCGAGCAGCGCATCATTCGCGTCGATCGCGCGGCGAAGGCCGCAACACTGATCGACGTACTGCGGCGGGAGCCGATCGATCGCGCCATCATCTTCACACGGACCAAGCACGGCGCAGATAAGGTCGCGCGCAACCTCGTCCGCGCCGGCATCGGCGCCGAAGCGATCCACGGCAACAAATCGCAAAATCAGCGCGAGCGCGCGCTCGCGGCCTTTCGCAAGGGCGACATCAAAACACTCGTTGCCACCGATATCGCGGCGCGCGGTATCGATGTCGACGGCGTCAGCCACGTCGTGAATTTCGATCTTCCGAACGTGCCGGAGACCTATGTGCATCGTATCGGCCGCACGGCGCGCGCCGGCGCCGAAGGCATCGCGATCTCGCTGTGCGACGGCGAGGAGGTCGCATTCCTGCGCGACATCGAAAAGCTTATTCGCATGACGATTCCGGCGAGCGACGCGCGACCCGATTCGCGACAGACGGACCCGTTGCGCGAGGCGACCGCCGCCGCCAAGCCACCCGCGTCTGCCAGGCAGCGGCCCGGCAAACCCAAAGGTCGGGCGCGTCATCAAAACCGGCACGGCGAACCAAACCGGTCGCAAAAATCCGCTCAGCACTCGAATCAGCGCCAGGCAACCGAGGCGCAGCGCGGTATCGAATCTGTTGCCTTCATGCGGGACAAGACCGGGACGGAGCGCAACCGCACACCTCACGCGCGGCGTTGGGCCGGTCATTCACAAGGAACCTAACCGTGCCCAAGGAAGAATTATTGGAGTTCGAGGGGCTCGTAACCGAGATCTTGCCGGACGCCCGCTACCGCGTTCAGCTCGATAACGGCCACCAGCTCGTCGCCTACACGGCCGGCCGAATGAAGAAGAATCGGATCAAAACCCTGGCGGGGGATCGTGTGACGGTGGAGCTATCGCCCTACGACTTGGAAAAAGGGCGATTGATCTTCCGCCACAAAGACGAACGTGCATCTACGGCGGCGCGGCCGCCACAGCGCAACCAGTTTCGCAGGCGGTGAGAGCCATGGCTGATGAAACGCCCCAACACGACGAACAATCGGCGCCAGCCCGAGGCGACGCCATGCGAATTTTCATCTTTAAATCCGAGGCAAACGCCAATTTGGGGGCGTTTACCGGCGATCTGGCAGGCCTCCGATTGCCTGGTCAGTTCAAGCCGTGGCGTGCGGTTGGCGCCGTCGCGCCCGACCGGAACCCTCCTTACGCTCTCTCACGCGATGCGATCGAGGCTGCGATCACCAAGTGCGGATATCAGCTTTTTCGCCTGAGCAAAAAGGGCTGACGGCCGTTCTGGGCAGATCGCCTCGTGCGTGAATAAAAAAGGACTGCGAACATGGCGACGAAGCCGGGCACCAAGCCAAAGAACGAATTCGCATTTTTCGACGTGGTCTATGAGGACGGCTCACAGCGCTCCAACAGGCGCGTGCCGGCCGAACTCCTCGACGGCCCGACGAAGGACGAAGCCGCTCGGGGGTTCATCATCGAGCAGGACCGAGAGATCGCCGAGAAATCAGGCCGCCTGCCGTTGGCCATCAAAAGCATTCGTCGCGCGGGCGCGCGAAAGAAATAAGCGGCCAAGCTATTTATTCGGTCTCGACTACCCGAGGCCTAAGCTCGACCGCTCTGGCAAATCGCTATTTGACCTTGAGGTTGACCGCGGATTCTTTACCCCGGCTGCTCTCAATCTCATATTCCACACTTTGGCCTTCGTTGAGCGAACGGAGGCCCGCCCGCTCGACGGCCGAAATGTGGACGAACACATCCTTGCCCCCGCCGCCGGAAGGTTGAATGAATCCGTAGCCCTTTGTCGGATTGAACCACTTCACAGTACCTGATGGCATTTTCGCGTCTCCGTGCCGATCAGCTAGAATAGTGCCGACGCTAACCTGAAACAAGCCACTTACAGCATACGATCCTACCCGGCAGGCCGCGCCAGATCACGGTCGCCCAGATCCCAGAACAGTCCGGCCATGAGGCCGAGCCCTTCGCGGGCGATTGGCGCCAGCAGGTGCTCATTGGGCGCATGCTGCGAGCAGCCCGGATAGGAATGTGGAATCCAGACCGTCTTGAGATCGAGCACATCGGCGAAGATATCGTTGGGCAGCGAGCCGCCGAAATTCGGCAGGACGGTCGGCGCCCTCCCGGTCGTGCGTGCGATCGAGTTTCTGGTCCAATCCACCCACGGATCGGACGGATCGAGCCGGCTGGCGTTGAAGAAGCTGCCGCGGCCGAGCCGCGCCTCGACCTGGGGGAAGCCGTGGCGGTCGAGATGCCGCCGCAACGCCGGAATGATGTCGTCGACCTTCGTCCCGACCACGTATTTGAGTTGGCAGTGCGCCCGCGCCGTGCCCGGAATAGCGTTGACCGGCCGCTCCGGCGTGCCGGCGATCAAGGCCTGAATCTCGAAGCTGTTCCAGGCGAATACGCGCTCCGCTGGGGTCAGTCCCGGCTCGCCCCAGTCGCGGTCGATCGATGGGCCGTCCTCGCCGCCATCGACTTCCACCCCGACCAGGAGGTCGCGCACGTTCTGGGGCAATGGCGGCCGCCATTCGGGAACGCGGATCGCGCCGCGCGAATCGGTGATCGTCGCGAGCGCCTGCGCCAGCACGATGCCGGCATTTGCCAGCAACCCGCCCCAGTTACCGGAGTGATGGCTGCCTTCGCGTAGATCGACGTGAAGATCGATTGGATAGCCGCCTCGCGCCCCGAGAAAGATCGTCGGCTCCTTGGGCGCGATGCGCGGCCCGTCCGAACCGATCAACAGATCGGCCTTGAGCAGATCGCGATGCGCAGCGCAAACTTCGCGCAAACCGACCGAGCCGAGTTCCTCCGCCATTTCCAGCAGGATTTTACAGTTGAAGCCAAGCGCCCCGCGCTCTTTCAGCACGGCGGCGAGCGCGCCGAGATTGACGCTATGCTGGCCTTTGTTATCGGCAGTCCCGCGCCCGTAGAATCGTTCGCCCTCAACAGTCACGCGCCAGGGCGCCAGTCCCTCCCGCCATAGATCGTCGAGCCCGCGGATGGTGTCGCCGTGACCGTAGATCAGCGCGGTAACGAAGGCGGGGTTTTCCAGCCGCTCCGCCGCCAGCACCGGCGGCCCGGACGGGTTATCAAGCAGCCGGCAAGTAAAGCCGAGCCGCGTCAGCACCGGTACGATCTCATCGAGCAGATAGGTCCGCAGCGTGCTGGCGCGCTCCGGCTCCTGGCTTGAACTTGGGATCGCGACGCGGCGCGTCAGATCGCTCAAGAATCCGCCATCGTCGAAATACGCCTGGGCGCGGGCGATGGCACTGCTGCGGCTCATTGCGGATGTTCAGGCTGGCGCACGGCGCACTGGCTTGTTTTGCCGGCGGGTTCGGTGCGCGTCAGATTAGGCGCAATCGGCCAGGACTGTCGAGCCGGACCGTTCGACGCTGCGGAATCGGCCCGTTAGAGCCGGATCGGCCGCTGCACGGCGTCGGTGTCGCCCAATACCCGGTCGCGCAGCCGCGCGGCATCCTTTTCGCCACGGCGCGCCAGCTCAATGATCTGGGCGGCAACAGCCTCACGGCCATGGGTATCGGTGTCGAGCAGCTTGAGACTGGAGCAAATTTGCTCGAACGCGATCGACATGGCGTTCGTGGCCTCGGGATCAAACGCGGTCTGCATGCGGAAGAATTCGATAATCGTGCCCATCGATGTCCCTGCCAAGCCGCGGCAAGCACCGTTGCGTATTGAATGCTCACAATACTTTCAGGTTCCCAAGATGATTGTCAATTACTATTACAAGACGGGGAGATAAACACTTAATCTGGGGCCTATTAGACTATATAGTATTTGATGTTTTAGGTGTCTTTACGAGCAAGAGCGTCGCACATTATTTGTACGTATAAACCGCCGAATAGGCCATAAGCTTCCTTGACATACATAGCTCTGTTGACTATTTCTACTAACATAATTGGACCGGCGAAAACAGCCCCGGGGATTGATCATGGTTGAAAGGACGCGTGGTGAACGGCTGCAGATCATGTTGTCGGCAGACGAATTGATCCTGATCGACAATTTCCGCTTCGCGAAGCGCATGCCCAGCAGGGCTGCGGCCATACGCGAGTTGTTTAAGCGCGGGCTGGCGGCGGAAGGCTTCGCAGCCGCGCCGAACGGCGTGCGATCCAAGGATTTCGGTGTGGATGGCAAGACGCCGCGGCCGCACCGCTAAAGCGGCAGCAAACGCAGCGCGCTTGGTGCACTGATCCGAGAAGCCTAAGCTTGCGCGGGCAACACGCCCGATTCGCACGGGCCGCGCGGGATGGCCGCACCGAACAATCAGAGCACTACGCGTCTTGACGACTTCGTGGATCGGCTGCTTGTCGGCCACGCCGCGCAAGTCATGGCCGATCTGCCGGCCGGGAGCATCGATCTCGTCATCACCTCGCCACCGTACTGGACCGCCGTCGAATACGCGGACGGCAAGGCGTCGTGGACGTCCTACGAGGATTACCTTGTCGACTTGCAGACCGTATGGGCGCAGTGCGCCAGGGTGCTGCGCCCTAACGGCAAGCTCTGCATCAACGCGCCGGTGATGCCGATCCCTCAGGTGGTGATCCGGCAGCAGACCCGGCATCTGAAAAACATCGCGTTCGACATCGAGCACGGGCTGCTCAAGGACACCGACCTCGAGCGCTATGCGCTGTTCGTGTGGCAGAAGCAGACGTCCAAGATGATGTTCGGCAGCTACCCGTATCCGGGCAATCTGATCGAGAACAACACCATCGAATTCATCAATGTCTATGTGAAGCCCGGCAAACCGCCGAAATTTCCGCGCGAGGCAAAGGAAGCAAACGCACTAAGCCGCGCCGAATGGCTCGACCTCACCCAGCAGGTCTGGTTCATGTATCCGGAGGACGTCAAGCGCGGCGGCAGCCATCCGGCGCCGTTCCCGCAAAAGCTGCCGGGCCGGCTGATACGGCTTTACTCCTACGGCGCAGCCAAGGATTTTCCCGGTGAGATCGTGCTCGACCCGTTTGCCGGCACCGGCACGACCTGCGCGGTCGCCAAAAGCATGGGCCGGCGCTTCATCGGCATCGACATCAACAAAGCCTATGTCGAGATCGCGCGGCGGAAGGTCCGCGACGCACTGCCGGTCGAACCCTTGCTGCTCGTCGGTCGCGCCAAATATCCAGCCAAAGCCGAACTTGCTGCGATGCTGCGCAATGGCGCCGGTACCGCCGGCAAAGGGCAGCCACCAAACACAAGCGAAAGACCTACGGCCGGAAGCTCGCCGCGAGGAATGGCGCCCAGCTCCGGCTGAGCCGATAAACCGTTCTGCTGCCGCGCAACAATCGACCTTTTCCTCTATTCGGCTTTGATGTTCGCGAACTTGACCACCTTGGCCCATTTGTCGATCTCGGCGGCGATGAAATTGCCGAATTCGTCCGGTGTCATCGGTTTGGGCACGACGCCGACGGCAAGCAGCTTCGACTTCACGCCGGGATCGGCAAGGCCGGCATTCATCTCTTTGTTGAGCCTGCCGATGATTTCGGCAGGCGTGCCGGCTGGGGCGCTGATGCCGTACCAGCCGCTCGCCTCGTAGCCTGGCACGAATTCCGCGAGCGTCGGCGCATCCGGCAGCGCATCGGAGCGCGTCGTTGAGGTGACCGCGAGCGCCCGCAGCTTGCCGCTGCGGACATAGCCAATAACCTGCGGCAACGGACTGAAATAGAGCTGCACTTGCCCGGAGATCAGGTCGGGAACCAGATTGCCCCGATAGGGCACGTGAACGAGATTGATGCCAGTCATCATCATGAGCATTTCACCGGCGACGTGCGGCGAAGTGCCCACGCCCTGCGAGGCCATGTTGATCTTGCCGGGATTGGTCTTGGCGTAGGCGATGAATTCAGGGACGGTTTTCGCCGGAAACGACGGCGGAACCACCATCACAAAAGGTGTGGCGCCGATGAACCCGACCGGCGCGAAGTCCTTGGGGAAGTCAAAACTGACGTTCTTGTAGAACGTGGCATTGATTGCGTTGGTGGAGACGGTGACCAGGAGCGTGTAGCCGTCCGGCGCCGCCTTGGCGACCATTTCGGTCCCGATATTGCTTGACGCGCCCGGCCGGTTGTCGACGATGAATTGCTGCCCGAGGTGTTCCGAGAGCCATTGGCTCATCAGCCGCCCGGTGATGTCGGGTCCAATGCCCGCCGGGAAACCGACGATCACGCGCACCGTACGGGTCGGATAGTCGAGCGCCCACGCCATCCTCGGCACGAACGGCAATGTGGCGGCACCGGCTGCAAGCCGCAAAACGTCGCGACGTGGAAACGTCATGTTTTCCCCCAATGAGCAGTTCCCGTCACCTTGGTGGCAAGAAAAAAGAAAATCAATTGCCCGGGCGGCGATCGACGAAGCCCGCTATCGCGTTGCTTCTGTTAATTGACCGCCACGGGATTGGGAAACATCCACTTGCCGTTGAGGATTTCCGGCCGCGGCCGATAGAGCCGCACCGTGTAGTTCCAGTCCTTCATGATCGGCAGGCAATTCGGAATCTTGCCGTCACAGCCGCCGAACTGAATCGTGACGGCGCCGTCGGCATCTTTCTTCGCCGTGATGTTGTTGAGCGAGTAGGCGTTATAGGGGTTCTTCTCGAAATAACCGGCGGCGTTATAGATAGTGACCGACCAGAATGCATTCACCGGCACGTCCTTGACGTGAAGCCGGTAGATCGTCGTGCCGTCATTTTTGGGTACGGCGAGGCCGAGATAGGTCGCATCCTTGTCGGGATTGCCGCCCCAGCCGGCGGCCGTCCCAATCAGGTGCCTGACTGGATCGACTTGCCCCTTCGGGCCAAACGCATGCGCAAAGCCGCCCGTGTATTTGGCGAGGATCAATAATGCATCGCGGATATCCTTCTGGCTGGCTTGGTCCCAATTCGGCACTTCGAACGTGCCGGAACTCTTTTGGCTGACCTTGATCGCGTCCTGAAGCTTATGCACCGCGTCGAGGTCGTTCGAATCATTCGGATCGACCAGCGTGCGAATGGCGGCCAGGACATAACGTGTGCCGACGTTCTGGCGCGTCAGGGTGTGCGAGCCCGCACCATAATAGACCGCCGGCACATAGTGGTCCTCACTGACGATCTGAAGCGACATGAAGCGCTTGCCCGCATCCGGCATCGTAATCGTCACCGGCCCGGCGTCGAGGTCGAACACCGCCGATGAATAGAGCGTGTCCCGATTGAGCCGGATGACAATCTGGTTGTCGATCGACGCCGGCTCGCGGCGGTGAAAGAGCTTTCCCAGGCCGCCTTCCTTCACGGAATTGCCCATATAGAGATCGGATTCCGCTCGGGCGAAGTTATCGACCGTGACCGGGACCGAGTTTTGCGCCAGCGCCGGTGCACACACGCACATGAAGGCGAGCGTGACGAACAGAGTTTGCCTCATGGCGTCCTCCTGATTTGTCTCGTCTAACGGGGGCGGCGTCCATTCGCATTTCTGCGCCGCCTCTTTGGGCACATCGATGTGCTCCTGCCGGATCACGAGTAAGCGTTGATCGCTACCTCGCGCGAATTTTTGAGCGGCTCGCCGATAGCACTGCCGGCATAGACACATCCCGGCCTTGTGTGCGGTCCTCCTCGACGCGCTAGTCGCTCGAGGGCTTCTGCAATTGCTCCATGATCTGATCGACCGTGAAGCTCGCCGCGCGCTGGCTCGGCGGGAATTCCTTGAATGTCGCCAGGAAGCTGCCCACGTACGCTTGTGCGCCATACATGAGATAGGCGTGATCCAGCATCCAGTCCCAGTATGTATTTGATGTGATGTCGGCGCGCTCGAACGGGTCGGCATGCAGGTCGTAAAACTTGGCGATCCGCAGCTTGGTGAACGGATTGCCCCAGATCAACAACGTGCCCTGCTGGCGCTGCTCCTCGAAGACGAGCTTCCAGTTGTCGTATCGCAACGCCACAAGGTCGCCGTCGTCGTTGAAGTAAATGAAGCTGTTGCGCGCGCTCTTAGGCTGCTGCCCGGTCAGGTATGGAAGCTGGTTGTAGCCGTCCAGATGAACCTTGAACGTCTTGCCGACGGCCGCATAGCCGGTGAGCAGCTTTTCCTTCACATCAGCGTCGCCAGCCGCGGCAAGCAACGTCGGAAACCAATCAAGGCCGCTGACGATCTCGTTGGACACTTGCTTGGGCTGGATATGCCCCGGCCAGCGGACCATGCAGGGCACCCGGAACGCGCCCTCCCAATTGGTGTTTTTCTCGCTGCGAAACGGCGTCATGGCCGCGTCTGGCCATGAATTCATGTGTGGCCCATTGTCGGTCGTGTAGATGACGATGGTGTTGTTGGCGATGCCGAGATCGTCGAGCGCCTTCAACAGTTTTCCGACAGTGCCGTCATGCTCGATCATGCCGTCGGCATATTCGGTTCTGGCGGTCAATCCCGGATGATCGCGATGCTCCGGCCGCACATGCGTGCGGAAATGCATGCGTGTCGTGTTCATCCAGCAGAAGAACGGCTTCGCGCCGACGACCTGCCGCCGCATATAGTCGATCGCAGCGTCCGAGGTTTCATCATCGATCGTTTCCATCCGCTTCCGGGTCAGCGGCCCGGTATCCACGATGGTCTGCTTGCCGACCCGGCCGAAGCGCGGCTGGACCGTCGCGTCGTCAATGTCGGTGGCTTTGCATCGAAGTACGCCACGCGGTCCGAATTTTTCCCGGAAAGCAGGATCGCGCGGATAATTGAAATCTTCCGGCTCTTCCTCGGCATTGAGGTGATAAAGATTGCCGAAGAATTCATCGAAGCCGTGCACCGTCGGCAGGTACTCGTTGCGGTCGCCGAGATGGTTCTTGCCGAACTGGCCGGTGGCGTAACCGAGCGGCTTGAGCGCCTCGGCAATCGTGATGTCCCGAGCTTGAATCCCGACTGGCGCGCCAGGGATGCCGACCTTGGACAGGCCGGTGCGGAGCGTCGCTTGCCCGGTGATGAAGCTCGACCGCCCGGCGGTACAGCTTTGCTCGGCATAATAGTCGGTGAAGATCATGCCTTCGCCAGCGATGCGATCGATATTCGGGGTGCGATAGCCCATCAGGCCCATCGAGTAGGCGCTGATATTGGTCAACCCGATATCGTCGCCGAAGATCACGAGGATATTCGGCTTACCGCCGGATGGCGGCGCGGGCTGCTGCGCCTGCGCGACCCGCATTGGCGCGCTCGCCGCCATGGCTCCTGCCGCGGCCAAGGTGGTGCCGGCGAGCAGCATGCTGCGGCGATTGAGTGCTGCCTTTCTCAGGCTCGATGCGTCTTTATCGGCGTCGCTGGACATTCGATTTCTCCGGTTTTCTCTGCAACGAAAGCCTCGTCCCCCTCGCCGCTTCGATCCTTGGCTTTCCTTCTTCGGCAGCACTCCCGCTCAGTCGAACGGGAAAACGCGCTTCCAGTCGTTCTTCATGCTGATCACGGTCCAGCCGTTCTTCTTTGCCTCGGCGTCGAGCGCCGGAGTGAACGTGCCGAGCTTCGTGTCGGGCAGACCGCGCGCCGGACCGTAGGCGTATTCGCGCTGGGCGTCGTCGTGCAGCACGAGCATCATCAGCCGCGCACCGCCACCGACACCGGTGTATTCCAGCATCTCGCGGTCGCCGACCGAATTGCCGAATGCGGCGCGGGGGCGCCGGCCGATCTCCAAATGGATGCCTTCCGGCTTGCCGGCCTTGTCGTTGTTGAGAAGAAGCTTCGGTTCTTTGGTCAGGAACGGCTTGCCGTCCTTGTCGTAGCCGAATTTCGTTCCGCCGGCGGAGCCAACCACCTGTTCGGGAGGAATGCCGTAAACCCGCTGCGAATAGACCCTCACGAAGTCCTGGCCGCCGCCAGTCACGATGTAGGTCTTATAGCCATTGTCGCGCAGGTATTGCAGGAGCTCCTGCATCGGCTGATAGGTGAGATCGGTGTAGGGACGCTTCCAGCGCGGGTGTTTGGCAGTCGCGATCCATTTCTCGACTTCGGTTTGGAATACCTCCACCGGCATGCCGGTCAGCGTCGCGACAAGAATTTCCTCAAGATCGTGCAACGAGAGTTTGGCCATCGCCTCGCGGTTTCCGGACAGCACGGTTTTGAATGGCTCGCGATTCTTGAGCTCCGGCTTGTGCGCCACCACTGCCGGCACACGGTCGAGGCAATAGACGACCTGCGTGTACAGTGGATGCTCGACCCACAGCGTGCCGTCCTGATCGAAGCAGGCGATGCGGTCCTCGGGCGCCACGAATTTCGCACTTTCCTGTTCGGTCGTGGCGCGCACGAAATCGAGGATGGCCTGCTTCGCCGGGCCTTCATTCCAGGAGGCGAGCGGCGCATTTGGCGTCGTTTGCGCTTGGGTCGCCGAGGACAGCAGTGTCGTGGACAAAGCCGGCAACAGGACGAGACCCGAAACCACAGCGCGACGGTCAATTCCAGATGACAGCTTGTCGGACTTCATAGCCCTTCTCCTGAAGGTGAGCGTCGCAACGGATGTGATTTTGCCAGCTGCTCAGGGCGAAAGCGTTAAGGCCTTGAGCTCCTTACGCGCTGTGCCAAAGCTGCCAAGCTGATAGACCGACGCGCCAGCCGCTGAGAACGTGAATGACGGGAACGGCTCAGCCAGCATTTTTTTCAGATACGTTTCGGTTCCAACGCCAATCGTCACGTGCGGATTGAACCGCTTGCCCGCCGCGATCTTGATGAAATCGGCGACGTATTCGATCAGGGACTTTTGAATGTCTCGTCCGCCATCTTCGCTGAAGAACGCCGCCGGGGTCCCGGCCTTCACGGTGTAGGGTTTAACGGCTGCGATCAGCATATCTTGCAGCCGATGCAGGTCCGCAGTCGGTTCGACGACGATGCCCGCCAGGCCGATCGGCGGAGACGGGATGTAGTAGTACTTGAACGCCTTCAGCGCCCAGGCCGCGGGCTTCTCCTTGGCCAGAACGGCGTTCGCCGCCGCATAGACCTTGTCGAGATCGTCGGTGCGGACGAACTGCTGCAACATGGTCACGTGCGGGTGGTGCGTCTCGTCGAGTGCAAAACCTTTGGGGAACGCCTTCAGCAGGCGAGCGTTGGCAGCCTTCGCGTGCTGCATCATTACCGCGCCGGGTTCGAGCGCGATGTCGACGGCCGTCACGGGATTTTGTTGTGCGTCGGCGCTTTGGACAAGCGTGGCCGACAACGCTAGACCGAGGCCAAGAACCGTGAGAACTAACGCGCCTAGATGTCGGCGGCGGCGGCCGATGCCGAATGAGTGATCTTTTGATTTCATTTGTCTCCCCCTAAAACGCCTTTGCCTATCGAAGCGGCGGGTCGCCTCGGGGAATAGGACGATAGCGGGCGCGGATGTGCGCGCCCGCCGCATTGTCCCGCTACTGACCTTCGTGGCTCTTCATCGCCGCGTCGATCTTCGCCTTGACGGCGGCGAGATTGAAGGACGCCGGCGACTGCATCGGCGGATAGTTGATGGCTGTTTGGGCCAGCGCACCTACATATTGCTGAACCTGAACGAAGCGCCAGAACTCGCGCGCCATGAAGTCGTTCATGTAACCGCCGCCCATGTCGTTGAGCGTCTCGCCGCGAATTGAGGGTGTGCGCTCGAATGGGTCCTGACGCAGGTTGACGATCGTCGGCATGTCGGTCGAGACCTTTTCGCCCGGCCAGCCATAGGGTTGCTGGATGAACTGGAACTTGAAGTCGTCGATCCGGATGGCGCCAAGGTTCGCTTCCGCGAAGTAAAAGACCTCGTGCCGTTTCGACGGCCCCTTGCCGGTCAGCATGTCCGTTTGATCGTAGCCGTCGAGGTGGTTCTTGTAGGTCCGGCCTCCCAGCTGCACGCCGTCCAGCAATTGCTGCGTGATGTTCGGGTTGCCGGCCGCGGCCACGAGCGTCGGGAACCAGTCAAGCCCGGAGATGATGCCGTTCTCCACCGAGCCGGGTTTGATCTTGCCGGGCCAGCGAATGATCGCCGGGACGCGAAAGCCGCCTTCGTAGGACGTGCCCTTGGTGGCGCGGAACGGTGTCATGCCGCCGTCCGGCCAGGTAAACACTTCGGCGCCGTTGTCGGTGGTGAAGACGACGATGGTGTTGTCGGTGACGCCGATGTCATCGAGGTGTTTCAGCAAGTCCCCGATGTCGTCATCCATCTGCGCCATGCCGGCTTCTTCAAGGCCGTAATTGCTCTGCGGGTTCATCTTCGCCTGGTACTTCTGTTGCAGGTAGGTGAAGACGTGCATGCGCGTGGTGTTGTGCCAGATGAAGAATGGCTTGCCCGCCTGCTTGGCCTGGTCCATGAACCGCTTCGAGTTGTCGACCAGCACTTCATCGAAGGTTTCCATGTCGTATTTGCTGTCACGACCTTTCTGCCAATATTGGTGATCGGCGGACATGTCCTTGAACGGCCTTAACGGACCCTCGTCGACGATCCGCTGCTTGCCGACCCTGCCCCAGCGCGGCATATCGGTTGGGTCGTCCGTATCGGTCGCATACGTATGGACCAGATTGCGCGGGCCGTATTTGTCGATCCAGTCCTGCGGATAATCGAACCAATACGGATCGGACATCGCGTCGAGGTGATACAGATAGCCGAAGAATTCATCGAAGCCATGCAGCGTTGGCAGATATCTGTTCTTGTCGCCGAGGTGGTTCTTGCCGAACTGGCCGGTGGCATAGCCCAGCGACTTGAGCGCCGTGGCGATGGTGCACGCCTCGTCTGGAAGACCGACATCGGCGCCGGCTTGCCCGACCGTCGTCAGTCCGGTGCGCAGCGGGATTTCGCCGGTAATGAAATTGGCGCGGCCGGCCGTGCAGCTCGCCTCCGCATAGTAGTCGGTGAACATCATGCCGCCGGCGGCGAGCTTATCGAGGTTCGGCGTCTTGCCGGACATCATGCCGCGATGATAGGCGCCGATATTGAACCAGCCGACGTCGTCGCCCATGATGACGAGAATGTTCGGCTTGCCCGACGGCGAGGATTGCTGCGCTTGCGCGACGGCCTTTTGCACACCCGCAGCCGTGCTTAATGCCGACGCCGCGGCGAGACGTAGTGCCAGCCAGCAACATGTTGCGGCGATTCAGTGCGCCGTTCTTCAGATTTGTGTGGTCTCCTTCGTCTTGACTGGACATTGATTGCTCCGGGTTCTGATGACACATCGAAATCCGACGTGGCTCGTGGACGTGTCCACCGCTTCCGCATGGCGCGCGGCCGGGCGATATCGGCGGCAGTAATTCGGCGCGCACAGATGCGAGCCGCCTTTAATGACTTTCCGAGGAATTTTGATTCGCGGCTGGCAGGTGTCGTAGCTCGCGGCCTCAGACCCGCCGCGCGGATTTTCCGGCACGCAGCACGCTTTCGGCGCGTTGGATTCGTGTTTTTGAGACCACCAGTCGGCAGTCCATTCCCAGACGTTGCCGATCATGTCGTAGACGCCGTAACCGTTGGGCGGAAACGCCATCACCGGCGAGGTACGCTCGAAGCCGTCTTCGGCGAGATTTTCGTTGGGGAAATTGCCCTGCCAGGTGTTGGCGCGGTGCTGGCCGCCGGGCTTGAGTTCATCGCCCCAGGCAAACTCGGCGCCGTCGAGGCCGCCGCGCGCGGCGAATTCCCACTCGGCCTCGGTCGGCAACTCCTTGCCGGCCCACTTGGCGTACGCCTCTGCGTCCCGATAAGCGACATGGACAACGGGATGGTCGTCAAGGCCGCTGACCGAACTGCGCGGTCCATAAGGGCGTCTCCAATTTGCGCCGGCTTTGAAATTCCACCATTGCGACCAGTCGCGCAGGTCAACGGGATGCTTCGGCGGCGTAAAGACCAGTGAAGCGGCCTTCAGCTTATCCGGCAGTGCGCCCGGATAGTCCTTCGGATCGGGAGCCATTTCGGCGAAGGTGACGTAGCCGGTTTCGTTGACGAACTTGCGGAAATTGCGATTGGTTACCGGTGTGCGGTCGATCCAGAAGTCGCTGACGGTGACGCGATGGACCGGCGCCTCTTCGGGATAATGCTTGTCCGATCCCATGCGGAACGTGCTGCCTGGAATATGAATCATGTTCAGCGGGACCGAACGGCCCGTGTCTGTATCTGCGGCAACAACGACGCCGGTCACGCGTTTGCCCTCGCGCCCATTTGCAGCTCTCAGCGAAGCATCTCCAACCCGTGCTCGCTATTGGACTGTGGTCCAATAAACGCGGCGTTGCCGTCGGTCCGTGACAAAAACATTACATTTGATGAAAACTAAGACGACGCTTTCGGTAACGGGAGCGTCAAATTAAAAGCCGTCCCGAATGGCTGGTTTGACGAGGCGATCAGTGTCCCGCCATGCGCTTCGACAATTGAGCGGCAAATGGCCAAGCCCAGTCCCATCCCCTTCGACTTTGTCGTAAAAAGTGGCTCAAAGACGTGGTCGAGGTGCGCGGGATCGATTCCACTTCCGGTATCCTCGACGGTAATCACCAGATTTGTCCTTCGATCGCGTCGGGCAGCGATCGTCAGACATCGATTGCGGTCCTTGGTGACGCTCATGGCCTCGACCGCATTGGTAACAAGGTTAAGGATCACCTGCTGCAACTGGACGCTTGCACCCATGATCAGCGGCAGGCCGTCAGGCATATCGTTCCGAAGCGTGATGCCATGGGTCTCTAGTTCGCCTTGGCAAAGCGTCAGCACTTCGCTCACGAGCCCCCCGACCTCGATCAGACGTGTTTCTGCGTGCGACCGCGCGAACATCGAACGGATACTGTCGATTACCTCGGTTATGTGAGTGCTGGCTTTTGCGATTTGATCGAACGCGGCTCGGGCCTCAGTGACGTCAGGCGTTGTTCGGTCCAGCCACCTCGAACCGGCGTTGGCGCTGGTCAAGAATCGCGGCGAGCGGCTGTTTGATTTCATGGGCAATCGAAGCCGTCATTTCGCCCATGCCGGTGCGACGCGAATCGTCCGTCAGCTCGCGCCGAAGATTGTGCAGTTGTTCTTGTGCCTTCTTGAGGCTGGAGATGTCTCTACCGCTCGCGTAGAGCAGCCCCTGATCCGCGACGGCAAACCATGACAGCCACCGGTAGGAGCCGTCCTTGCACTGCAGTCGATTTTCAAAGTGCTTGGCTGTCCGTCCGGCGATGAGATTGGCAAGAGCGGTTTGCGAGCGTTCGCGATCGTTCGGGTGAATGAGCCATTCCACGCCTTTACCGATCAGCTCGTCCGCCGACCATCCAAGTGTGGCATGCCATGCGGGATTGATGTTGACGACGCTGCCGACCATATCTGTCACGACGAGCAGGTCCTGAGAAACATTCCATACGCGGTCTCGTTCCTGGGCTTGCGCCTCGACTCGTTCTGCCAACTCCGCGTTCAGTCTGCTTAGTTGTTCCTGGCTGGCCGCAACGGCCGCTTCGGCGCGCTTGCGCTCAGAAATTTCCTCGGCGGCAACATTGATTCCGACGATGTTGCCGCTCCGATCCCTGAAGGGATGCCAGTAGGTGATCCAGACTCGCTCTCTATTTGCGCCGTCCGGCCGCTGACCACAGACTTCGACGCCGGTAACCGGCTCGCCGCTGCGCAGGATAGTCGCGACGAGACGTTCAACCTGGTCGGCAACTTGGGGCACCGTCTCACGGACAGACCTGCCGATATGATCGGCAATGGAGATGCCGCAAATCTCGGTCAAGTGCTCATTAATCATCACATACCGGCAATCCGGACTAAGGAAAGCGAGTCCGATCGGCGCTGTTTTGTAAATCAATTGTAGCTCAGCCGAATTGATCAGCGGCGCCACGGCGTCGGAATAGATACCTTCGCGGTGCATGACGTGGCCTGCGCGTCTCAGATCAAGCACAAAACTGAGCCTTCTCGCTGATCCCCAACACCTGAGATTTCTTAGCGGTAATGGGAAATTCAGCCTATTGGACCGTGGTCCAATGCCGGCTTGCTTAGCCTCTTCAGGTGCATCACACTGCCAAAGGCGGGCTTGGCATGAGATCCAAGCTCAGCGTTCCAGCACACCGGCAGGGTGTGATGTTCAAGGTTTTCCTGGTCGACGACGATACGCACGTCTTGAAGGCCCTGACGCGACTTCTGCGTGCCAAGGGTTATGACGCCCAACCATTCGCTTCAGCCCAGGAATTTCTCACCCAACACGATGCGGCCACGCCGGGTTGCGCCGTATTCGATGTCGCGATGCCAGGCCTGGACGGTCTCGCGTTGCAACGGGTTCTCACGGAAGCTGGTGAACAACGGCCGGTTATCTTTCTCACCGGAAAAGGCGATGTACCGACCGGCATTCGCGCGATGAAGGCCGGCGCAATCGACTTTCTGATCAAGCCGGTGCGGGACGCGGATCTATTGGACGCCATTGGCCGCGCACATGAAGAAGACACAAGAGCGCGGCAAAGGCGCGCGGAACTGGCGGTGATTGAGGCGAAGATGGCGACTCTGACGCGTAGGGAGAGAGAGGTGCTCTCGCATGTTGTCGCGGGCAAGCTCAACAAACAGATCGCCGGCGATCTCGGAACCGTAGAGAAAACCATCAAAGTGCACCGCGGGAGAATGATGGGGAAGCTTGGCGTGCGTTCCGTTGCCGAGTTGGTGCGTCTGGTTGAAAGGGCCGGAATTCCAAGCGTGACCAAGATGTAACTTGCAAATTTTATTGACAATTGGGCCAATGGCCAACTCGACTATTGATCTTGCGCTTCCTTAAGATGAGTTGGCATGACTAAAACCTCTCCAGTCGTCGCGATTGTTGATGACGATCCATCGGTGCTGAAGGCGCTTTCACGGCTTTTGGGTACGTGGTCGCTCGTGGCGCGTACGTTTCAATCGGGAGCGCAATTTCTTGCGTCCCTGGTGGACGGTCGCCCAGACTGCTTGATCGTTGATTTGCAGATGCCGGGAATGACCGGTTTGGACATTCAGCGGCATTTGGCGAGCGAAGGCATCCGGATACCAACCATCGTCATTACGGCGCACGGTGATGCCGAAATGCGCGCCCGCTGCGAAGCCGCCGGCGCCATCGCGTATCTGCCAAAGCCGGTCAGTTCCACGTCGCTATTCGCGGCCATCGAAGCCGCTACCGGCAGTGCCGCCATCTAGTGCGAACTGTTCCTTCGGCTCTCGTCGGCGTCGCAGCTCGGCTGACGCCAAGCCACATTATTCAGTTCCGATGTTCCGCAACCTCAATCGGAAGATAGATTTGGAACATCGCCCCGCTCCCGGTGTCCGACGCCGCGGAGATCTTGCCGCCATGACGCTCAATGATCGTACGGCAAATGGCGAGCCCCAATCCCATTCCCCGGGGCTTCGTCGAGACAAATGCCTCGAATATGCTGTCTAAGCGCTGCGGGTCGATGCCCGGGCCTGAATCCTCCAGTTCCATGAGAATGGTCTTGCTGCCGTTGACCCTGGTTTTGATCGTGAGCGATCGCCGGGCGTCTTTGATAGGCGCCATTGCGTCGATGGCGTTCTGCGCCAGGTTTATTATGACTTCTTGGAGTTGGACTTTGTTGCCCATAACGAACGGCAACCCTGATGCCAGTTCGACACCCAACGTGATTCCATGACTGGTCAGGTCTCCACGCAGGAGGCGCAATACCGATAAAATTAGCTCGTTCACATCAACAGGCGCTTTCTCCTGCTCAACGTTGCCAAACAGCCGTCGAAGATTATCCAATATTTCGCCAGTGCGATGACTGTCGCTGATTACGTCACTCAACGCTGTTTGCGCCTCTTCGAGATCCGGTCGATCGGATTCGAGTAGCGCGCGCGCCGCGGCGCCGTTCAATGCGATTGCCGACAGCGGCTGTTTGATCTCGTGTGAAATTGAAGCAATTGCCGCTTGCAAGTTCATGAGTTTATTATCTCGCTCACGCTGGAGCATGGCGTTTGATCGCGCGAGGCGCGCCTCACTATCCCTTCGCTCTGCGAACAATGCTGCGAGAACGGCTGTGCCGAATGCCACAACGAGGATGATCGCCTCGGCTTGTAGGACACGGGCGTCAATCGAGAGCCCAGTGTCGCCGAAATGACCGAGCCCATAGATCGCCGTAAAAGCAACCGTCATCGAAACGATGAACGCGCCTGCCGCGGCGAAAACCGGCTGAGAGCGGGCGGCAAGCCACAATAAGACCGGAAATACCAGCGCGGCTGGCAGCACGGTCTGCCAAGGCGCCGACGGCAGTGAAACAATGAGTCCGCTCAGCACCCCGAGAATTGCGAGTGCCGCAAAGCTTTCGATGGCTTCTCGCCGGGGCGGAGGTTGCCGCAGTGCCGCAGGCAGCCCAATGACCAGCGGGGCTACCGAAGCGATGCCGGCAAAGTCAGACACGATCCAGTGCATCCAGTTGGCCGCCGGTTCGTTCAGGCTGGCGAACACCCAGTGATACACAAACGTCCACCATGTGGACGCGGCAACCGTCCCGATGATCGCCGCCGCGAACAGCCCAAGGACGGAATAAAGCCGATCAATTTTGAAATTCGCCCCGAAGTAATGCTGGATCAGCCCCGCTATAATCAGCGGTTCTGCCGTGTTGCCCACGACCCACGCGGCGGTGGCCGCGACGCCAAAATGCCGCAAAAGATTGGCCGTGGCGGTCCCAACCATCACGCCCACCAGCACGGGCCATCGCGCGATCGACCAAAGAGAAATAAGCAGGCCCGCGGAAATGCCCGCGGCAGGCCAGAAGATGACCGTCTCGGGCGTGATCAAAAAGCTGTTGCTTAGTTCCGCTGCCAGGAAATATGCCACGCCGACCGCGGCAGCGATCCCGATGCTGCGTAACCATGTCCAGGCAGTTAGCCCACCACGGCCTAATCGCAGGCGGTGATTTTTTTTGATTATGCTCGCGCGCATGCCGGCAATTTCCCGAGGTGCCCTCGACTCTTGATGACATTCAAAAAAATTGGACGGGCGAATGCGCCCCAGTGCATCCGTCGCTTGGCCGACATCAGCGACAAGGCAACAGCGGCGAGTCTTTGGACCCAGACTACACCGACAGGCAAACCGCAATGCCTGTCGGCGGAAGTCACATCACGCAAGTTTGATGGCGCAAATGCCCAGCCGCCGCAGCCGTCTGCCGAGAAACTAATCGCGGGTAGCAGAAGTTCTGTAAAGAATAACAGGGACTTAGCCGAGTTTCCCCAAAGTCCAATATCGTCTGGCGCGACTGTGGCGCAGAGAATAACGTGCGGGAGAGTTGATCTTGGTGGGGGAGGCGATCATGGGGGACAGGATTTCCCGCGAGTGGCAACACGCTCGCTGGGTAGCCGTTGCTTCGCTGCTTACAGCCGTCGGAATTATTGCATCGTCCGGCCCAGCCAGCGCCGACGAAAACGGTGTGAGCTTCTGGATACCGGGATTTTTTGGAAGTCTCGCCGCAACTCCGCAACAGCCTGGCTGGTCGTTTGCGGCAGTCAACTATTACACAAATGTCTCGGCGAGCGGCAACGCCGCGGTATCCAGAGAAATCACCATCGGGCAGTTCAATCCGGCGATCAACGCCAGTATCAATGCAAATGTCAGCGCCCGGGCCGACATCGGCTTTTTCGCACCTACCTATGTGTTCGCAACGCCGTTCCTCGGCGGCCAGGCGTCGGTCAGCATGCTCGCGGCCTACGGGCAAAACAGTACGGCTCTGAATGGAACGATCGCCGGAACGATTGGCCCGATTCCGTTCACCAAGACGATCGGCCTCAGTCAGACCACCGACGGCCTGGGCGATCTGGTGCCGCAATTCGCGGTGCGCTGGAATGCCGGCGTCAATAATTACATGGCGTATATAACGGGCGACATCCCGGTCGGTCTGTACCATTCGAGCAATCTCGCCAATTTGGGCATCGGCCACGGCGCCATCGACGGTGGCGCCGGCTACACATATTTCGACCCGAAGGCTGGACATGAATTTTCGGTCGTGACGGGACTGACTGGGAATTTCGAAAATACATCGACCAACTATACCAGCGGCATCGACTGGCACCTCGATTGGGGCGCCTCGCAGTTCTTGACCAAACAGCTTCAGGTCGGTCTGGTCGGCTATGTGTACGATCAGCTTACGCCCGACAGCGGCTGCGCCCCGGTGCTGTGCCCGTTCGAGTCGCGCGTGCTCGGCATCGGCCCGCAGGTCGGCTACCTGTTTCCGGTCGGCGACATGCAGGGTTATCTCAACCTGAAAGGCTACAAGGAATTCGACAATTCCGATCGGCCGGATGGCTATAACGTCTGGCTCACGTTCGTGCTGTCGCCAAAGGCGCCGGAGGCGGCGGCTGCGTCGCCACCACCCATCCTGACCAAGTAGCGGATCGCAGTTGTGGACGCCGCAAAGCGCTCACACTGGCGATGGTCGGACGACCCGGCCTCGAAAACCGCCTCCAACGACATCATTCAACCGTGGCTGCGCGGCTTGGGCCTCGCAGCAGCCGTGGGAATTGCTTATTACGCGGCAGGGCGGCTTGGCGTCGGTCTCATTCTGAAACCCGAAGGGGTGGCGGTTTTCTGGCCCGCGGCCGGCATCTCGTCGGGCGTCTTGATAGCGCTCGGAGACCGCGCGCGTTGGCCGGTCGCAGCGGGCGTGATTGCTGCGACCGTCGTCGTTCACGTTGCCATTGCGGATCCGCTCTGGGCCGGCATCGCCTTGGGCGTGTGCAATGCCGCCGAAGCGCTCATTACGGCAGCGTTGATCGCAGCCTGCTTCGGAACTCATTTCAATCTCGACAGATTGAACCGGGCGCTCGGCCTGTTCGGCGCGGCAATCGTCGGAACCGCGATTTCAGGAGTTGGTGGAGCATTGACCTATCGCTTGATGTCCGGACCGTCGGCCGAAATGCTGATTAGCTGGCAGCACTGGTTCGCATCGGACGCGATTGGGATTGTCATCGTGGCCCCGCTGGTCATCGGCATCGCTGTTGCGCTCCGACAGCCGCCGTCAAGGCAGGAGATGCTCGAAGCCGCCGGTGCGCTCGTGACGCTCGCACTGATGACCGCGATCGTGATCTTCCTCCCGCTGCAATACTGGGAAACGGTGCTGCCGATCGCCGCACTGTTTCTCATCTTGCTGTGGATCAGCGCCCGTTGCCGCCCGGTCGTCGCCGCCGCGGCGGAGTTCCTTGTTTCTATCACTTTCGTTGCGACGGCCGTGTTTAACATCGGTCACTTCGGCGACCCGAGAATCCAGCTCGGCGATCGCATTCTGCAAGCCCAGTCCGCTATTCTATTCGTCGCGATCGGCGCGTTCGTCCTTGCGGCGCTGTTTGCCGAGGCAAAGGATAGTGAGGCACGGCTCAGCCGCTCGAACTTGATGCTGGAGCGTGAACGTGACAATAAGCTGATGAATGCGCAGGCGATCACGGCGGCCATAGCCCACGAAGTCAGGCAACCGCTCGCCGCCATTGCGACCAACGCCGGTGCGGCGCGGCGATTTTTGCTGCGACCGCAACCCGATCACGCCGAAGTGGAGGCGGCTCTGGCGAGGATTGTCGGCGAGAGTCATCGGACCAGTGAAGTCTTCGACAGTATCCGGGCCCTGTTTCGTACGACCCAGCACGCGCGGAGCCCCTTCGACGTGAATGAAGTCATTCGCCGCGTACTGCAGTCGTTGGGCGAAGAGGCGCGGAACCGCGGCGTCACGGTCCGCGTCTCACTCGCGGCCGATCCGCCATTCATCAGTGGTCATGAAGGCCAGTTGCAGGAGGTCTTATTCAATCTGGCGCACAATGCGATCGAAGCAATGGCGAGCACGCCGGAGCGAAATCGGATATTGCAGGTTGGAACGGCGGTCCCCAGCCCGGACGCAATCGTCGTCACTGTTGAAGATTCCGGGCCAGGAATTGATCCCAAACAACTCGACAGCATCTTTGGCGCATTCTTTACGACCAAGACGCAAGGAATGGGCCTCGGTTTGGCCATCTGCCGCATGATCATCGAACATCATGGCGGACAGCTGACGGCCTCCTCCGACGGCAAAAGCGGCGCGGTTTTCCGATTTGTTTTGCCCAGGGGCAGCTGACGGAGGATTCGGTCGGCGCATCGACGAGCCACGTCGGCTTCGCCTCGCCGGCACCACGCTCGTCCTCTTCCGGACAACGGCCGAACATCGTGTTCATCCTGGTCGACAACACTGGCTGGGGAGATTTCGGCGTTTACGGCGGCACGACGCGCGCTATCAGCCCAAGGCGACACCAAGACGCCGCGGTGCACAATCTAAGGAATAATCGGCCCCAGTGCGTCGCGCAGCGGCGCGCTTGGGATCATCAGGAGACCAGTAAAAGGCTGACTGAGTTCCAGAATCAGATAGAGCGCGCATGACGCCGACAGCGCAAACAGCGCCAGGCAGGTGAACGTCGTCGTATTCATCTCGGCGAACAGGCTGAAGCTTGCAAAAATGATGACCAGCCAAAATACCAATATGGCGACGAACGGCGCCGGAATTGCATTGTCGGTCTCTGTAAAAAGCAACAAACGAGTTTGCGCCAAATCGGTGCTGACCTGGATCGCGCGCGCCTGCAGAGATTTTTGCATATCGTTCTGCGGCGTCAGGGCCTGTATGTCCTGATAGACTTTTTCGGAAGCGGCGACAAAAGAAAAGGGTGCCGCAGTCGTTGCCAGTTTCTCGTGCCATAACCGGTCGGCAAAAGGACCTATCGCGCTGCGGAGCTGCTGGCGTATCGGACGCGCTTCAGGACCGTACTGAGCCAGCAAGTTGTCGGTCAGGATGATGTCGGCAGCAATTAGCTTGACTTGGCCGCTTTGGGTATCAAACGTGCCCTTGGCCGCCGAAATCAATAAACCGAGCACGAGGGCGGCGATCGTAGCGATGAGGCCGACGCCGAGCCTCACCACGTCTTGTGATTCCTTGGTGAGATGATGGTGTGGCAGCGCCCGACGCAGCCACGAGCCCAGCAAAATTCCGCCAATCAAAAATGCAAATGCAATGAGAGATAGTACCAAGGCACCCACGGGCCGCCCCCTAAAGTCGGATACGACAAGTCTGAATTTTCCATCATCTTATCACTTACGCCGAGCGCATTCACCAGATGGCATTGCCTGGCGAGGTGAGCTTCTTGATGGAAAAGTGTCTCTCGATTCGCACCGCAAACCCGAAGCCTCATTGCTCCAGGGTGCCAATGCCACCGGCTATCACGTCTGATATTCCCGGCCTCTGTCGGGCAGCGTCGCGGCGCCAAACTGCCCTGCCCCGTGCCGACCGGCGCCTTAAACCTGCTGGCCTTCGCTCAGCGGAATGTCCCGCAAGGTGCTCGGCGCGAACAGCTCCTCGATCTTGAGCCGGCGCGGCGTGAGGCCGTGCTCGTGCGAGTATTGCAGCAGCGCATCGATCGAGGCGCGGTTGGCCTCGATGCCGTAGGGGTACCAATCCTTGCCGATGATCGCCTGTTCTTCCTCGATCAGGGGCTGCAACCAGGCGAACGACGCTTTCGGTGAGCCAGCCTCGCTGACGAGATGCAGCGCACGATCCTTGGCGCGGCACAGGGCCTTGTAGAGGCTCATCGCCACCCATGGATCGCGCTCGTACACGTCGCGGCGGATCACCACGGTATGCATGATCGGATAGATCCTGGTGCGGCGATAATAGTCCTGCTCGAGCTCCCGATAATTCGGAAACAGCCGCTTCACGTTGGGCGCGCCGCGGCGGAACGACAGCGGATTATTGGCCGTCATCAGAAAATCGATCTCGCCGCGCTCGAGCAGATCGCCCAGTTCGGCGCCGGCGGGCGCCTGCGTCAGCCGTACGTCGGACGGCAGCTTGTGGCCGAGCCGGTCGGCGCGACCCTGCACCCATTCAACATCGCTCGGCTTGACGCCGTATTCGTGCTGCAAGAGCCCGCGCATATAGACCGCGGCCGTCATGCTGTATTCCGGCACGCCGCCGCGCTTGCCCTTCAGATCGGCGGGGCCCGAAATTCCCTTGTCGGTGTTGATGAAGAAATAGCCGTGGCGAAACACCCGCGACGGAAACACCGGGATGGCGATGAACGGGGCTTCGCCGCTGCCGACCAGCGTCGCGTAGTTCGACAGCGACATCTCGGAGGCGTCGAACTCCTTATATTGCAGCATGCGCCAAAAAATTTCGGCGGGCTGCAAGGCGACGTAAGTCAGCTCAACGCCTTCCGGCTTGATCGAGCCGTCGCGCAATGCCTGCGTCCGGTCATAAGGTCCGCAGGCAAAACTCATGCGCAGATCGGCCATCACTCTCTCCCTCGCCGTGGCGATTTCATTCAGGTATCTGCAAATTTCCGTGACGCCACCACCCCGTCAAGCGCGGACCTGCACTGCGTCAACGCGCGAACCGTGCGGAGCCCAATTTCGCCTCGCGCGTTCGGACATGCAGTGCTAGGGATAGCGCCAAATAAGGACGCACTTCCATGAGCGGCAAAGCGACTGGCAAGACCCTGCAAGGCGTAATCGCGGCGATCGCCACGGCGGTCGGCGACAATGGCGAACCCGACAGCGCGCGCTCGCTGGCGCTGGCGCGCTTCCTGCTCGGCAATGGCTGCGACGGACTGAACGTGCTCGGCACCACCGGCGAAGCGACCTCTTTCTCGCTTGAGCAACGTAAGCGCATGATGAGCGCCTATGCGGCCAGCGGACTGCCGCTCGATCGCATGATGGTAGGGACCGGAGCCGCCGCGACCGCCGACGCCATCGCACTGACCCGTCACGCCGCCGAATTGGGTTTTGCCGGCGCTCTCGTGCTGCCACCCTTCTACTATAAGGGCGTACCGGATGACGGGCTCGTCGCCTACGTGGACGCGATCGTCGCCGCCACGGCGGCGCAACCGATATCGATCTATCTCTATCACTATCCGGCGCTGTCCGGCCTGCCATGGCATGTCGCCTTGATCCGGCGGCTGCTCGACATCTTCGGTGAGCGCATCGTCGGCTTGAAGGACTCTTCGGGCGACATGGATTTTGCCCGTGCGGCAGCCGCCATCACGCCGCGCTTTGCGGTCTTTCCCTCCACCGAAGCCGCACTGCCGCAGGCCCGGTCCGGAGGGCCGTTTGCGGGCTGCATTTCGGCGACCGCCAACCTCAATGCCGATCTGTGCGCCCGTGCCTATCGCTCGGGCGATGCCTCAGCGCTCGCCGAAGCGGTCGCCATCCGCAAGCTGTTCGACGGCAAGGCCCTGGTACCAGGCGTCAAGGTGCTGCTCGCCCACATCCATGGCGAGCCGCAATGGGCCCGTGTGGCACCGCCCTTGGCGGGCTTTCCCGCAGGCGATCGCTCGGCGGTTATGGCCGGCTACGATGCGGTCCGCGCCAAGCGCGTCGCCTGAACCGCTGCTAGTCCGTTTTCATCGTTTTGGCGGGCCAGCGTTGACGGCTCGGCGCTGCGTCCCTATAACGCGCCACGCAAGGCCGGATGGCATGTCACTCGCCACGGCCAGCACTTTCGCACCCAGACCCGAAGCGCCCGAAACCAGAAGTTCGAACCAATATGGCCAATACGAAATCCGCCAAGAAGGCCGCGCGGCAGATCGCGCGCCGCACCGTGATCAATAAGGCGCGCCGTACCCGGGTGCGAGGCGCAGTCCGCAAGGTTGAGGAGGCGATTGCCTCTGGCGACCGCGCAGCAGCGGTTGCCGCCATGGCCGAGGCCGAGCCCGCCATCATCCGCGGAGCGCAGAAGGGCGTCGTCCATCGCAACGCCGCGCGCCGTAAAGTATCCAGGCTCGCGCACCGCATCGCCAAGCTCGGCAAGTAAGCCCCAAGCAAGCCGGTTACTGGCCGCCTCTCGGGCTGGCACAGCCGCCGCCCAGGTTCGTGCCTTTTCGCGGCGACCGACTGACCGGGAACGTCACCCACCTCCCGCTTGCGCCGCCGCTCTCTTCCCTGATCGGACAACACGCGTAATCCGGAGCGCCGCCGTTCCGGATTTGCTGCACCACAGCACGCATCCCGGCTCGCGCCAGGCGTTCGAGCCAGGGCGCCGCTGACCGCCCGGTTTTGTTGCGTCCTTGCAACACGTCCGTAAAATTGCACCGCCTAATCGCTCCCGCTGCCAAATTGGCGCGTCAGACCCATGATTTGGCGTCCAGCGCGGCGCTCAAGGCGCATTTTTGCGCGATTTTACGCGCACTTTTGCCACTTCGGCAGATGGGTGGGTTCTCCGGACGTACAAAAGAATGTTTGCGGGAAGAATGGGTTAGCTGGCACGCGGCCAGCGGGGCTTTGAGTCAGCCGTCAATGCGACAGGCGCCGATTTGTTTGATTCTGAAATCGTCTTGCAGATGACACGAGACCGTTACCGCAGTGTAATTTACTTGTAACGTCAATATTTTGCGTCAACCGGCCAACCCCGCATCCGCGCCACGGAGCTAACAAGAGAATTTTCAGAAAAATTTTGGTCGTTGCAGCCGCTCCGCACGATGGTTAACGTTCCTGCACACTTTCGGTTTTCGAAAGCCCTCACAGTTCGGTCCGCGAAGCGGCACTCATCGAGGAATGAGGCGGGTATGTCTGTCTTCAATGCCGGGCGATCCTGCGTCATCCTTGCTCGCGTGTCCACGTTGAACTGTCAGGGGTTTTCGCAACGGGAGGAAATGCAGGCGTGGCAATGGCCTGACGGCGCGTAAAAGGCTGATAGCCAAAGGCGTCTTCGGGAAACGTCATTCGGAACCATCGAAACTGGGAGCGATGGAGAGGTGGGGCAATGCTAACTGCAATCCTTTTTCTCAAACGAACAACCGCAATAGTCGGCCCTGACCGTTCGTCTGCGCCCGTGCAGTACGGTGCGCTGCATCAGGTTGGCGGCGTGACCGCGCGACCCAGCGGATAACGCGTCCGCTTCGTGCCGTCCGTCAGCTTCGGCCGACGGCTCAGTCCTACACACCACCCGTTAGTCAGTGCGTTGCGTCCCCCGGTAACGGGCAGGGCGGATTGCGCCCTCGCCTCCCTGTGGAAATGAACCATGCTCCAACAAATGCAGCACACCGACATGAGCTCCAATCAGGAACTTTGGCAGCGCATCAAACAACACTTGCGCGTCGAACTTGGCGAGGACGTTTTCAATAGCTGGTTCGGCCGCATGGAATTCGAGGCGGTCGAGGGCAACGCTGTGCGGCTTTCGGTGCCGACGCGCTTCCTGCGCAAGTGGATTCAGTCCCACTACGCCGACCGCGTTCTGGCGCAGTGGCAAGTCGAACTGCCGGAGATCACGCGCCTGGAATTGAGCGTCCGCTCAGCCACGGTTCGCCTGCCGGCCCCCAAGGTCAAGCTTGTCGAGCCGCAAGCGCTGCCGCGCGAGTCGCGAGAAGCGCCGCACAGCAATGGCGAGCCGCGCCCCAGCGTGCCGTATCTATCGGTGCACGATGCGCTGGGCGGCTCGCCGCTCGATCCGCGGCTCACATTTGAAACCTTCGTCGTCGGCCGCTCCAATACGCTGGCGCACGCCGCGGCCAAGCAGATCGCGATCAGCAGGCGCGGCGACGCGCTGATGTTCAATCCGCTCTACATCCACGCCGGCGTGGGACTTGGTAAAACCCATTTGCTGCAGGCCATCACTTGGGCCGGCAACAGCGGCGACCGCAAGGTGCTGTATCTCACCGCCGAGCGCTTCATGTATGGCTTCGTCTCGGCGCTCAAGAGCCAGACGACGCTCGCCTTCAAGGAAGCGCTGCGCGCCATCGACGTTCTGGTGATCGATGACCTGCAATTCCTGCAGGGTCGTTCCACCCAGCACGAGTTCTGCCACACCATCAACGCGCTGATCGACGCCGGGCGGCAGGTGGTGATCGCCAGCGACCGGCCGCCCGCGGATCTGGAGAGCCTCGACGACCGCGTGCGCTCGCGGTTGGCCGGCGGCCTTGTCGTCGAAATCGGCTCGCTCGGCGAGGAGCTGCGGCTTGAGATCCTCAAGAGCCGCGTCGCGGCCGCGCGCCTCTATCATCCCGGCTTCGAAGTGCCGACGCCGGTGCTGGCGTTCATCGCCAAGTCGGTGACGCATAACGGTCGCGATCTGGAAGGCGCCGTCAACCGGCTCCTGGCACACAACAAGCTCACCGGACAGCCGGTCACGCTGGAAATGGCCGAGCGCGAAATGCGCGACCTGATCCGGCCGGCCGAGCCGAAGCGGGTGCGCATCGAGGACATTCAGCGCATCGTCGCGCGCCAGTACAATGTCAGCCGCTCCGACCTGTTGTCATCGCGGCGCACCGCCAACGTGGTCCGCCCGCGGCAAGTGGCGATGTATCTGTCCAAGATCCTCACCCTTCGCTCGCTGCCGGAAATAGGCCGCAGGTTCGGTGGCCGCGATCACACCACTGTCTTGCACGCGGTGCGCAAGATCGAGGCGCTGACCGGCAACGACGCCGCCTTCGCCGAGGAGATCGAGTCGCTCAAGCGACAGCTTCAGGATTAGGCTTCCGCCCCGGGGGCGCGCCATCGCGGCCCCGGGGCGGCACGGCAGCCCCTGTCAAAAGGCAGCCCCTGTTAAAAAGCTTGGAAAACGGGGGATGAGACCGGCTTGGGCTTGCCGAAACCGGCTGTCCGCGCCACTTTCGTGAGCAGGTTAGCGAACGGGTCGCGCGATGAAAGTCACTGTAGAGCGGTCGGAATTGCTGAAGTCGCTGGGTCACGTGCATCGCGTGGTCGAGCGCCGCAACACCATTCCGATTCTGGCCAATGTGCTCATTCGCGCCGACCGCGCCAAGCTCAGCCTCAAGGCGACCGATCTCGACGTCGAAGTGACCGACACGATCGCCGCCGAGGTCGGCCCGGCCGGTTCGACCACGGTTCCGGCACACATGTTCTTCGACATTGTCCGCAAGCTGCCGGAAGGCGCCCAGGTCGTGCTGGAATCGTCCGGCGAACGTGCTGCGCTCGCCATCCGGGCCGGCCGCTCGCGCTTCACGCTACAGACCTTGCCGGAAAGCGACTTTCCGGACCTCGCGCCCGGCGAGATGACGCACAAATTCACGCTGAAGGCCGGCGATCTCAAGCGGCTGATCGACAAGACCCAGTTCGCCATCTCGACCGAGGAAACCCGCTACTACCTCAACGGCATCTATCTGCACGCTGCCGGCACCGGCAAGGCGCACACTTTGCGGGCGGTCGCAACCGATGGCCATCGCCTGGCGCAGATGGAGCTCGATCTGCCGAAGGGCGCCGAGGGCATGCCGGGCATTATCGTGCCGCGCAAGACGGTGGGCGAGGTGCAGCGGCTGCTCGAAGACACCGAGGCCGAGGTTCTGATCGAGCTGTCGCCTGGAAAAATCCGCTTCACGGTCGGCGATGTGGTGCTGACGTCGAAATTGATCGACGGCACGTTCCCGGATTATGGCCGCGTTATCCCGGCCGCCAATGACAAGGAACTGGTCGTCGACAAGAAGGAATTCGAGGCCGCGGTCGACCGCGTCTCGACGGTGTCGAGCGAGCGCGGCCGCGCCGTCAAGCTCTCGGTGACCGGCGGCAAGCTGTCGTTGTCTGTGACCAACCCGGATTCCGGCAGCGCCAACGAGGAACTTGAGGTCGAATACGAGTCCGATCCGATCGATATCGGCTTCAACTCGCGCTATCTGCTCGACATCGCCGCCCAGATCGAGAGCGAAGCCGCCGTGCTCAAGCTCGCCGATCCCGGCTCGCCGACGCTCATTCAGGACAAAGAGTCCAAGGGCGCCCTCTACGTGCTGATGCCGATGCGGGTGTAGGCCGCTTTTCGTCATTGCGAGTGCAGCGAAGCAATCCAGTTCGGCGACGCCGCATGGATTGCTTCGTCGCTTTGCTCCTCGCTATGACGCATAATCGATGGCTATAGAGCAGTTTGCCATGACCGCTGCTTTGGTGCGTCGGCTGACGCTGACCAATTTCCGCAACTATCACGCCGCCACGATCGAGGCCGGCGCCAGCACCATGGTGCTGGTCGGAGCGAACGGCGCCGGCAAGACTAATCTGATCGAAGCGATCTCCTTTCTCGCCCCCGGTCGCGGTCTGCGCCGCGCCACGCTCGACGAAGTTGCCTTCAGCGAAGGCGACGGCTCGTGGGCGGTGTCCGCCGAAATCGAGGGCGCGCTCGGCCTGGCGACGCTCGGCACCGGTATCGAGCGGCCGGGCGGCGAGGAGGCGGCACCGGCGCGCAAATTCCGCATCGACCGCGAACCGGCGCCATCGGCCACGGCGTTCGCCGATCATCTGCGCGTGGTCTGGCTCATTCCCGCGATGGACGGCCTGTTTGCCGGCGCGCCGTCGGAGCGCAGACGCTTCCTGGATCGCATGGCGCTTGCGGTCGACGCCGAACACGGCAGCCGCATCAACGCACTGGAGCGCGCGCTACGGTCACGCAATCGGCTCCTGGAGGATCCGCACCCCGACGCGCATTGGCTCGACGCCGTGGAGCATGAAACCGCGGAGCTTGCCGTCGCGGTCGCCGGATTGCGCGTCGAAACGGTACGACGCCTCGATGCGGTACTGAGAAGCCGCAAGGACGCAGCCTTTCCGCCGGCCGAAATCGCGCTCGACGGCTGGATGGAGAAACTCGTCCCCGCGCATCCCGCCGGCGAGATCGAGGAACGCTACCGCGCTGTGCTGCGCGACAATCGCGCCCGCGACGCCGCCGCGGGACGCACGCTCGATGGCCCGCATCTGACCGATCTCGTGGTGAGCTACGCCGCCAAGGGCATCGCCGCCGCCGATGCCTCGACCGGCGAACAGAAAGCCCTGCTGATCGGCTTGGTGTTGGCGCACGCGCGGCTCATTGCGGAGATGAGCGGCTTCGCACCAGTGCTACTCCTCGATGAGGTGGTAGCGCACCTCGACCCATCGCGGCGTGCGGCATTGCAGACAGAACTTGCGGCACTCGACGCCCAAGTCTGGATGACCGGCGCCGACCCGGCGCTATTCGCCGAAATTTCCGGTGACGCCAAATTCGTCGACGTCCAGTCTGGCCGTCTCACGGCGCAAGCCGGACGGAACTGAATTCCGAGCAAACATTTCGGCAAGTTCCTTTACAAGTTCCGGGGGCTGAGCCCTCTGCAATGCAGTCATCGCGCTTGGCAATCGGGGAACAAGAGCGCGAGCCTCCCTCTTAACCTCCGACAGAACAACGCGCTCGCAGGAGCGAGGACCCAGGGCGATGGCGGAACCGGTAAAAGATACGATTCTCCTGCATTTATTCGAGTTGATCGAACGGCTGCACCAGGATCTGGACAAGGTGGAGCTATGGCTTGGCGCACTGGGCTGCTTTCAGAAGCCCGTGCCGGATTACCAGCCGAGCGACCGCTACCTGCTGCCCTCCGAGCGACGCGAAGCGACCCAGCGCGGCGCAAACCCGAAGTAGCGCCGGACGATTCCGTCTTATCGTCCGCGGCAGCGGCCCGTTCGATTTTTGCACCTCGAAGCTGCGGTTTCGGCCTCCCTAAATGGGCCATTCCGAGGCCGCTTCGGGGCCTGCCAAAAGAGCCCGCCGAATCAGCCGTTTTGTGCGTCGCCAAAACCTTGAAAAACACCGATTTAACAATACCTTAATGGGTACCGATTTGGCCTGTACGGAAGGCCGTTTTGGTGTACAAGAAAGACTGATTCTCCAACCCCCAATTTGCCGCTCTCGAAAGCCCCTTGCATGGCCGAACCAGCCCTGAAGCCTCCTGTGACCGATCCTTCCGATTACGACGCGGAATTGATCAAGGTCCTCAAGGGACTCGATGCCGTCCGCAAGCGGCCCGGCATGTATATCGGCGACACCGACGATGGCTCCGGCCTGCACCACATGGTGTACGAGGTCGTCGATAACGCGATCGACGAAGCGCTTGCGGGCTTCGCTAAGTCCGTCGTCGTCACGCTCAATCCCGACGGCTCCTGCACGGTGCGCGACGACGGCCGCGGCATTCCGACCGACATCCACAAGGGCGAAGGCGTATCCGCCGCCGAGGTCATCATGACCCAGCTGCACGCCGGCGGAAAATTCGACCAGAACTCCTACAAGGTGTCGGGCGGCCTGCACGGCGTCGGCGTATCCGTGGTCAACGCGCTTTCGGAATGGCTCAAGCTCACCATCTGGCGCGACGGCCATGAGCATTTCATGGAATTCCGCGACGGCGACGCGGTCGCACCACTCGCCGAAGTCGGTGGTGCGCTCGACAAGCGCGGCACCGAGGTGACGTTCCTGCCGTCGAAGCGAACCTTCACCATGACCGAGTTCGACTTCGCCACGCTGGAACACCGGCTGCGCGAGCTCGCGTTCCTAAATTCCGGCGTCACCATCGTGCTGTCCGACATGCGCCACGCGGTCGAGAAGCGCGAGGAATTGTTCTACGAGGGCGGCGTCGAGGCGTTCGTCAAATATCTCGACCGCAACAAGACGCCGCTCATCGAGAACCCGATCGTGATGACGGCGGAACGCGACGGCATCGTGGTCGACTGCGCGCTGTGGTGGAACGACGGCTATCACGAGACGGTGCTGTGCTTCACCAACAACATTCCGCAGCGCGACGGCGGCACGCATCTCGCCGGCTTCCGCGGCGCGCTCACGCGCCAGGTCGTGGCCTACGCGGATTCCGGCGGCGGCGCCCGCAAGGAGAAGGTGGCGCTCACCGGTGACGATTGCCGCGAGGGCCTCACCGCGGTGCTGTCCGTCAAGGTCGCGGATCCGAAATTCTCCTCGCAGACCAAGGACAAGCTCGTCTCCTCCGAGGTCCGTCCGGTGGTCGAGGGCATCATCAACGACATGCTCAAGGCCTGGTTCGAGGAACACCCGGGCGAAGCCAAGATCATCGTCGGCAAGGTGATCCAGGCCGCGGCGGCGCGCGAGGCCGCCCGCAAGGCGCGCGAGATGACGCGCAAGAGCGCCCTCGGCATCACGTCGCTCCCGGGAAAGCTCGCCGACTGCCAGGAGCGCGATCCGGCCAAGTCAGAACTGTTCATCGTTGAGGGCGATTCCGCCGGCGGCTCCGCCAAGCAGGGCCGCAACCGCGCCTTCCAGGCGGTGCTGCCGTTGCGCGGCAAGATTCTCAATGTCGAACGCGCCCGCATGGACAAGATGCTGTCGTCCGAGCAGATCGGCACGCTGATCACCGCGCTCGGCACCGGCATCGGCGCCGACGAGTTCGCCATCGACAAGCTGCGCTACCACAAGGTCATCATCATGACCGACGCCGACGTCGACGGCGCCCATATCCGCACGCTGCTGCTGACGTTCTTCTACCGGCAGATGCGCGACATCATCGACGGCGGCTATCTCTACATCGCGCAACCGCCGCTCTACAAAGTCTCGCACGGCCGATCCGAGCAATACCTGAAAGACGAGCGCTCGCTCGAGGATTATCTGATCGACGCTGGCCTCGAAGACACCACGCTGCACCTGTCGTCAGGCGAAGTCCTGGCTGGCAACGATCTGCGCAAGCTGGTCGAGGACTCGCGGATGGTCCGCAATCTGCTCAACGGTCTGCACAGCCGGTACAATCGGCGCGTGGTGGAGCAGGCGGTCATCCTGAGCGTGCTCAACCGCGACATTTTCGGCGATCCGCAGAAGGCCGTCGCCGCCGTCCCCTATATCGCCAAGCGGCTCGATGCGCTCTCGGAGGATACCGAGCGCGGCTGGCAGGGCGAGTTCACCGAGGGGGCGGGTTTCACCTTCGAGCGCACGGTGCGCGGCGTCAAGGAAGTGGCGGTGCTCGATCACGCGCTGCTTGGATCCGCCGACGCGCGCAAGCTCGACGAATTCGCACCTTCGCTGCAAAAGGTGTTCCCGCGGCCGACGCCGCCGGCAATCCTGCGAAGGAAGGACGACGACACGCCGATCCACGGCCCGGTCAGCCTGTTCGAGGCCGTCACCGCCGCCGGCAAGAAGGGCGTGGCGCTGCAGCGCTACAAAGGCCTCGGCGAGATGAATCCCAGCCAGCTCTGGGAAACCACGCTCGACGTCAATGCGCGCACCATGCTGCAAGTCAGCGTCAAGGAAATCGACGAGGCCAACACCATCTTCGACGAACTGATGGGCGACAAGGTCGAGCCGCGCCGCGTATTCATCGAGCACAACGCGCTGGCGGCCAGCGTGGACGTGTAATCCGTCACTCTTTCGTCCCATCCCCGATCCGAAACGTCAGCTCGTTGCGGTCGCCGCGGCGGCGGTAGTCGACGCTCTCCATCAGCGTGCGGACCAGATGAATGCCGAGCCCCCCGACCTTGCGGGCGGCGAGCGGCGCGTGGACATCGGGTGTTGGCCGCGTCAACGGATCGAATGGAGCGCCGTCGTCGCTGACCGTCGCTGTCAGATAGCCGGCCCGGTGTTCGATCCGCACCGCTATGGAATGGCGGCCGCCTCCGGGAAACCCGTAGGACACCGTATTGGTCAGGACCTCGTCCAGCGCCACGGCGAACTTGTGGGCGACAGCGTCCGCCGCGCCGCGACCGCGGCAGAACGCCTCGACCTGTGCGGTCGCGCGTGACACGGCCGCCACGTCGTTGTCCACGGCGATTGACAGGCTGTCGTCGCTCACAGGCTTGATGCTACCACCTTCGGCCTCTCGGGCCGCCGCATAACCACGCACCGAAGCCCCGCTTTCGTCAATGCCCGCCGACCAGTCGCAGATTCTCCGCTGCCCTCGTCAAAAATGTCCGCGCTATCCGCAGCTTAGCGTAAAGCTGCGAATCATGGCAGCAATGCCACAATTTTCGCGTCTGCGAATCAAACAAACAAAAAAATAAAAATCACGCCGCATCAGAGAGATAACAGACGTCGACAGATTTTGTTGGTCCTTGGCTCTCCGACCAACTAAAAGAGCCCATCCTGCTCGTTCTAAGGGACGTCAACCGGTGACGGCCGATTGATGCGAGCGGGAGCGGTGCCCGGGGTGGGGCTCGTAACTCCATTCGCGGGCGGTTCGGAAACTCGCCCGGCCGGCCACGACGCCGGTCTGCCAGGAGCTGGCTGCCCGGGTAGCGCATGTCGTCGCTACCATGAAGCGCGGGACCGAACTGAGCCAGGCCGAGAACCATGGCGAGAACCGCGGTAGAGCGCCGGAAGGCGAGCGCGTCCGCCAAAAGCGGCGCGCGCCGCGACCCCGCCCAGCGGCAACGCTGCGATAGCGCGGAGCGGTCTCTAACTACGCGTCTTTCGGCGCTCCGCCTCCCCTTTGGGGAGGCCCGTTCGTGAAAAACTTAGGCAAAGCTCGGGGCGCGAACAAAAAGCGCAGCGCGAGAATGATGGAGTTCGTCATTGCGAGCGCAGCGAAGCAATCCAGGGCAGCTTGCGAGGGCGGTGAGGCCCACTGGATTGCTTCGTCGCTTCGCTCCTCGCAATGACGGGGCGTCAAAACAGATCGAAATACTCGTTATGCTCCCAGGCGGTCACCTCACCAGACACCGTATCATCCGCTTCGGATTTGAAGCGGGCAAATTCGGCCTGCTTGAGCCGCACAAAATAATCAACGAACGCATCGCCGAAACCGCGGCGAAACACATCGCTCTGGTGCAAGGCGACGAGCGCCTCGCCCAAATTCTTCGGCAGCATCGGCGCCTCGGTTTCGTAGGGCGTGTCGGCCGAGGGCCCGGGGTCGCGTTTGCGGGCGATGCCGTCAAGGCCGGCGTAAATCTGCGACGCCATGTAGAGATACGGATTGGCCGCAGGCTCACCGACGCGGTTTTCCAGATGCGTCGACGGCTCGCCCGGCTCGCCGAGCAGGCGCACCATGACGCCGCGATTGTCGCGCGCCCAGACCACGCGGTCGGGCGCCAGCGCGTAGGCGCGGTAGCGCTTGTAGCCGTTCACGGTCGGCGTGGTGAAAGCCGCCGCGGCAGGTGCGTGCGCCAACAGGCCGCCGAGGAAATGCAGACCGAGCGGCGACAGCCCGTCGCGCGCGTCGCCCACAAAGGCATTGAGTTTGTGTTTGCGGTCGATCAGCGACATGTGCAGGTGCCAGCCGGAGGAGAAAATATTCGGCAGCCCCGGGCGGCACATGAAACTCGCCAGCAGGCCATGACGCCGCGCGATCTGCTTGGTGGCGGCGCGAAACAGGATCATCGTGTCGGCGGCTTCGAGACCGGGCTGCGGCCGGAAAGTGAATTCGCACTGGCTCGGGCCGAGCTCGATTTCGAGCGAGCGCAGCGGCAGGCCGAGCGCCGCGATGCCGCGGCGGATCGGCGCCAGCGCCGTGTCGAGCTGATCGTAGCGGCTCTCGGTCAGATACTGATAGCCCTGGTTGAGCAGGCTCACTTCGGGCGCGCATGGCGGCCAGGTGGCTTCGGACGGCAGCAGCCGCGGGTTCTCCAGCCGGAACAGATGAAACTCGACTTCAAGCCCGGCGAGGAAGTCGAAACCCGCGTCGCCAAGCCGCGCCAGCGCCTCGCGCAACACCTGCCGGGTCGAGAACGGCACCGGCTTGCCGTTGGTGAAATAGATATCGCACAGCACCCAGCCGGTATTCGGCGCGCCGTCTTCGCCGGATGGCCATGGCAGCACGCGGAACGTCGCCGGGTCCGGCACCATGACGAAATCACCGCCGCCCTGCATCTCCGCCATGCCGAAGCCGCCGCCGGGCGTGAACACCGGCCACGCTGTCTTGTGCGCAGTGTCCTTGGCAAGAAGCGTCGTCGTCATGGTGACGCCGGAGCGCATCAGCGCTGGCGCGTCCTCGGCCATCACGGTCTTGCCGCGCAGCACGCCGTGCTGATCGGCGAAGGCGAAGCGCACGAGTTCGAGCCGGTGTTTCTTGATCGCCTGCACGGCCGCATTGGCGGCGCGCGTCTGCTCGTCGGTCCACAGACCGTGACGATCGACGAAGGTTTTGGCCGTGGAAGAGGACGGACGCGAAGACATTACACGCCGTCATTCCGGGGCGACGCGCAGCGTCGAGCCCGGAATCCATACTCACAGACCAGGGCTATGGATTCCGGGCTCCTCGCGTCGCTCGGCCCCGGAATGACGGCCTCAATGCCCATTTGCCCAGCTTTTTGTTTGCTGGCGCGCGGCATCGGTGCGCTGCCAGTAGCCCTGCCAGTCGGCCGCCGGGCCGATGCCGTCGACGCAAGCCGGGCCGGTGATCTTTCCGGCTTCGGCGGGATCGAGCACCATCAGTGGCTTGGCGCCGTTGCCGGAATCGTCGAGCGCCTGACGCAACAGCCGCCGATAGGCGCTGATCGCCTTGTCGGACGTGCCGAGGTGCTCCTGGGTGCGATCCTGGATCGCGCCCATCGACTCGCAGGCCCATTGGTCGTGCACGTTGATGTCGGTGCCCATGCCGGTGAAGGTCGTATGCGCCTGCTCGTGCGCATCGAAGCCATATTCGTTGCTCTTGTTCTTGCGCGGGACGTAGTCCGGAAGCGCATACAGTTCGAGGCGCTGGTTGCGCATCGTGTCCTTGTCGACGGGCCCGCCGAACGAGGTGAAGATCGCGTACCAATAGTGCTTGGAATCGTCGATCGGGATGTGCCACTGCGAGATAGTCATCTCGCGGCTCATCGGAATGATGAAGGCGTTGGGAAAGATCAGGTTGGTGACGCGCACATGCGCCTTGCCGCCACCGATCTCGCGCAGCGTCGCCAAGCCGGAAGCCGTAATCGGTCGGCTCGATCTCGATGCGCGGACGCGGAAACTCGCGCATGATCTGCGTCATCGGCATGTCCGAATCTTTGGACGTATCGCGGAACATGCGGCCGTAGGCTTTGTTGGGATCCTCGTCCTCGAAGAAGCGATGCAGGAACGAGGTGTGCACCGGATCGATGCCGACTTCGAGCGACTGCAGCCAGTTGCAGTCGATCATGCCTTTGAACGCGAAGGTGTGCGTATTGGGCGCGACGAAGCAATCGAAGTCCGGAAAAGCCGGCGGGTCGCCGGGGCCGAGATACGCCCACAGAATGCCGCTCTTCTCGACGACCGGATAGGATTTCTGTTTGATGTTGGCGGTGAGGTTGCTGGTGTCGGGCTCGGCCGGTGTTTGCAGGCATTTGCCGGCGACGTCGAACAGCCAGCCGTGGAAGGCGCAGCGCAGCCCGCCGTCCTCGAGCCGCCCGTAGGCCAGATCGGTGCCGCGATGCGGGCAATGCCGACCGATCAGGCCGTAGCGCCCCTTGTCGTCCTTGAAGGCGACCAGATCCTCGCCAAGAAGCCGCACCGGCTTGACCGGACGATTACCCGCAAGTTCGTCAACCAACGCCGCCGGCTGCCAGTAGCGCCGCAGCAGCGCGCCCGCGGCAGTGCCCGGATCGGTGCGGGTGATGATATCGTTCTGATCGGCGCTGAGCATGGAGCGGAATCCCGATTGGCGAAAGATATTAGCGCCGAATTCGTAGGGTGGGCAAAATCGCTTACGCCGCTGTTCCGTGCAGGCAAGGCGCGTCCGCGATTTTGCCCACGCTGGACGCGCCGCGCAACGCGCCATGCCCCCCCTACAAGTCTAATGTCCCGGCAGCACCAGAACCTTCGGCTTCGCCGGCAGCGTGGCCCTGGACACGACCACGGTCGGCACCTCGGCGCGTTCGACATCAAAGTTCTCGCGCGCGCGATCGAGGAACCGCGCCAGCGTGTATTGATCGAAAAAGTGCATCGGAATGACAAGCTGCGGCTTCAGCGCGGCCAGCACCTCCATCATTCCGTCGAGGTCGAGCGTCAGCGAGCCGTCGACCGGCGCCATCACCACGTCGACGCGGCCGATGTCGTCGAGCTGCTGCTTGGTCAAGGTGTGATGCAGGTGGCCGAGATGCGCGATGCACAGGCTCGCCATCTCGAAGATGAAGATCGAGTTGCCGTATTTTTCCGTGGTGCCGTCGAAGCCGCGGATATTGGTCGGCACGTTACGCACCCGCACGTCGCGATATTGCACATCCCAGATCGCCGGTTTGCCGGGTGTCTCGCTCCAGCCGCGCAGCACGTATTTGATCGCCGGATCGGGATGGTCGGTGTAGTGCGTGTCGTGGGCGTGGTTCATGGTGGCGATGTCGGGAATGACCGCCGGCCGCACATAATCGTTGTAGTCGGTGGCGATGCGCACGCCTTGCGGGCTTTCGAGCAGGAACGTGGCGTGGCCGATATAGCTGATGCGCGCCTGATCGGGATTGAGCGCCGCAAGATCGAACGCCGCCGGCACGACCGGCGGTCGTGCTCGTGCGACCAGTCCCGGACACGACCGCTCCACGTCGGGCTTCGCGGCCAGAGGTGGCGCGGACTGCGCGTAGGCAATGCCGCCGAGTGTCACGAGGACCAGCGTCGCGGCGCCAACGACGATCGCGAGCTTGCGCGGCAGGCATGCCAAGCGGTTTGCAAAGCCGTTCATGCCTCGCTCCGTTCCGGATCGCTTGCCGCGTCCTATATGACAGCGACCTTGGCATGGAACGCGACGACAAGGCTAGAGTCGCGCAGCAGGGCGATCGCAACAGGGAACACTGGAAGCCATGATCTTCCGTCCGCGCGTCTTGTTCGCCCTATTCTGGATCGCCTGGCTGGTGAGCTGGATCGCAGCAGCGTTCTGGGCCAATCGCACGGAGAAGCGCGCGTTCACCTGGGACACTCTGCTCTATCAGGCCATTGTCTTGGCGGGCGCGGTGCTGCTGACACCCTGGGCGGCGCGGCGCCTGCACATGCAGATGCTTTGGCACGTCGGTTACGCCGGCGGCATGGTGCTGGCGTTCCTGACACTGGCCGGACTCTCGTTCACGTGGTGGGCGCGCATCCATCTTGGACGGCTATGGTCGGGCTCGATCACGCGGAAAGAAGGCCATCGCGTCATCGACACCGGGCCGTACGCGCTGGTGCGGCACCCGATCTACACCGGACTGATTTTTGCGCTGTTCACCACGGCCATCGCGCAGGCCACAATCAGCGGCCTCGCCGGCGCGGCGCTGATCGCATTCGGATTGTGGGTGAAGGCGCGGATCGAGGAGCGCTTTCTGACGGCGGAACTCGGTGCCGACGCCTACGGCGACTACCGGCGCCGCGTGCCGATGTTGATTCCGGGAACCAGAAGGTCAGGGAATCAGGACGCAAACACCTGACCGCGAGCGCCTCACGGATTCGACGTGATCAATCCCCGCTCGGTTACCACGATCCAAGCGCCGTTCTGGCGCTTGATTTCCGCGACGCGGCCGACGCCCGGCAGCATCCCGCCGGTGCCGACGAGGAACATGCTGCCGTAGCGGGTCTCGACCATGGCGCGGCCGTTGCGCACATCCTGCACGACCCAATCATGCAGCACGGGAACGACGGGCGCTGGTCTGGCGGCCGGCGGCGGCACGGCAATCGAGCCGGTGATTTCCGGCGACGCCTTCTTGCTGAAGCGGTCGACCGAGTCGGCGATGTGCGTCAGCTTGTTGGCTTGATCGGCCTGAGCGTGCTCGATGTTATTGAAGCGGTCGGAGATCTTGGCGAACTGCGCGTTCGTGCTGCGGCTTTCGCTGTCGAGGCTCGCCTTGAGCATCGAGATTTCGGCGCGCTGCGCCTTCAAGGCCTGCATCACGTCGTGGGATTCCGCGGTTCTCGCAACGGTCGCCTGCGCGGCCGGCTGATGACTGAGGCCGAAGGCCGCGAGCGATCCGGCGAGTGCGCCGATACCGGCAGCGCCCGCGATTGTCGCCGCCAGGAGCGCGAAACGGAACGAGCGTTGTTGAGACGCGGACCCGGCCGCGGCGCGTGGCGCCTCGCTCACCCGCTCGGCAAACCGCACCGGCAAGGTGATGGCCTTGGCGGACGTGTCGCGCACATGTTCGATGGCGGGCCTGTCGTCAGCATCGCTGCTGCCGAGCTGCGGCGACTCGATCATCGGCAACTGGCTACCGGCTGTGCTTTCGGCGCTGGCCGGCGTTTCGCCCTCGCCGCTCGCTGGCGACTGATTGGCGGCTGCGGGCTCTTGGTTTTCGCCCGAAGCTTTGCCCTGATCCTGGTCGTGGCGGTCGTCCATGGCGAATCCTCTGGATTGCGCGGATTTTGGCGACCATTCGTTAACCACCGACCGTTAGCAATTCGTTACCGAAGTGACGCTTGGCGCACCGAGACGCGCATATCGTTAACCGCCCGCGCTGGAGGCGCGGGCGGTTGCACATTCAAGTCCGAGACGACGATCTGTTGTCAGCCGCGCGTGGTCATCACGCGCTGGCGTGATTGATGAACTTTTCCGGCGGCGCTTCGCCCCATTGCGAGCGCAACGCCTCGTCGGCGGCGATCAGATTGGAGCCGTTGCGGAGATTGAGCCGGTCGCTGTCGGCCCAGTGCTCGTGCACGCGGCCCCATGGATCGGCCCAGTAGTCGTAGACCTGGCTGCCGAGCACATGACGGCCGATGCCCCACATGTGTTCGTACTTGCCGGCCTGCTTGAGATAGTCGTGACCCATGCAGACGTCGTCGATGTCGGGGACTTCGAACGAGAAATGGTTCAATCCGGTCTTCTGGTGGTTGAGACAGAAGAACACGTGATGATCCACATACGTGTCGCCGCGGTCGCAGCGATTGAACGACCCGATCAGATTGTCCTTCTGCTCGACGTAGACATCGTCCGAGCAGATCATGCCCAGAGTTTCGCGGAACCAGCCGACGGTTTCGGTGAATTTCGGCGTCATCAACACGCCGTGACCGATGCGCTTGACGTGCGCCGGGCCGCGCGGCAACCGCATCAGCTCGCCGGCGCGAGCGGTCGGCGCTTCGCCGGAATTGAGTCTTTGCCGCGTCACCGGGATCGGAGCGACCTGCTCCATCCCGCAGACCACTTCGATCTGATAACCGTTCGGCTCGGTCAGCCGCACGCGCTTGCCGCCGCCGGGCTCGTCGATGTTCTCGACCCCGGTCGCGCCCGGCGCCTTGCTGAGCTTCTTCAGATCGTCTTCGCTTTCGACGTAATAGGCGATGCCGACGAATTTCGGATCGCCCTTCTCGGTGACATGAAGATGATGCGCCGGATCGGTGCCGCGCATGTAGAGCGCGTTGGCGGTGCGTGCGGACCGCTGCATGCCGAACCGTGTCAGAAATTCTTCCATGACATCGAGGTCGGGCGAGCGCAGGCGCCCATACGCGATATCGGTGACTTTGGCCCAGGCCATGTGGTCCCTCCCGAATTGAATTTGTCTCGGCGACTGAACGTAATTTGCCACGATCCGCCGGGCGGAGCTAGCTTGAACTCCTGCCGGCTGCCCACCGCAAGTCACAGCGAAATGCCAGCCCGGCGGCGCTCCTGAAAGCCCGATTTAACGCCAGACCGGAACCCATGACGATCATCATCACCGACCAGGACGTGCGCCGGCTGCTGCCGATGCGCGAATGCATCGACGCCATGCGTGTGGCGTTTCGCGAATTCGCCGCGGGCGACGCGGTCAACCGGCCGCGGATGCGCTACCTGGCGAAGCATCCCGACCCGGACCGGCGCTACATGGCCAACGTCCATGTCGGCGCGGTGCCGTCATCCGGCATCGCCTGCGTGCGCGCCGGCTCGCAGATCATGCGGCCCGCAACCGCTGCGCGCGAGCGCCGGACCTACGAAAATCCGCAGGCCTTCAACTGGGGATTTGTGATCCTGTTCAGCATCGAGACCGCCGAGCCGCTGGCGCTGCTGCATGAATTCGAACTGTCCGGGATGCGGGTCGGCGCGACCACCGCGGTCGCGGTCGACGCCATCGCGCGGCCGGACGCGCGTACGCTCGGCCTGTTCGGCACCGGCAAGCAGGCGCGCAATGCGCTCGAGGCCATCACGCTGGTGCGGCCGATCGATCGCGTCAATGTGTACAGCCCCAGTGCCGAACACCGCAGCACCCTTGCGCGCGACCTGTCGCGCGACGGTCTCGCCGTTACCGCTGTTGACGATGCGCGCGCTGCCGTCCGCGATGCGGATATCGTGTGCTGCGCCACCAGCGCGATGAAACCGGTCTTCGACGGCGAATGGCTGGAGGACGGCCAGCTCGTCGTCTCGATCGCCAATTCGGACGTGACCAACAAGCGCTCGGAAGTCGATCGGCGGACCTATGAACGCGCGCGCTGCGTCATCGTCAACGACTGGGAAAGCGTAATCGATAACGACCAGACCGAGCTGCTCGATCCGATCAAGGAAGGCGTTATTTCCCGCGACCACGTCTATGAACTCGGCGAGCTGCTCAACGGCACGGTCAGCGTCAAACAAGAGCCGCGCGGCAACGCCGAGAAGGGCATCATCTACTACAAGAACAATTCCGGCCTCGCGATCCAGTTTGCCGCCGCCGGCGGCGTGCTCTATCGCAAGGCCCTGGCCGAGGGATCCAATAAGGTCATTCCGACCGAGTGGCTTGGCAGCGATTTGTCCGCCTACTACAAGGCGGGCTTCCGGCCATCGCCATGAGGGGGCTTGCGATGAATTTCGACCGAATTCGCACACTGATCTGGATGGCCGCGCTGACGATTGCCGTAGCAGCGCCGGCGCACGCTCAGGATGTCGCCAGCTTCTATCGCGGCAAGCAGATCACGCTTCTCATCGGTTACGGCCCCGGCGGCGGTTACGATCTCTATGCGCGGATGCTCGGGCGCTTCATGGGCGCACATATTCCCGGGCATCCCACCATCGTGCCGCAGAACATGCCGGGCGCCGGCAGCCGCAGCGCCGCCAACTTCCTGTTCCGCGCGGCGCCGGAGGATGGCAGCGTGATTGCCACGCTGGGTCAGGGCACGCCGACTGACCAGGTGCTCGGCGAGCCAAGCGTGCTGTTCGACGCGCGCAAGTTCAACTGGATCGGCAACTTGAGCGTCGTCAACAATATCCTCTACGTATCGGCCGCGAGCGGCGTATCGACTTTCGCGGAGGCGAAGATCAAGTCCCTGTCGATCGGCGCCACCGGCGCAAGCTCGCCTTCAGTGTTGTATCCGCAGGTGTCCAACAACCTGCTGGGCAGCAAGTTTCGCATCATCGCCGGCTATCCGGGCGGTGGCGATATCAACATTGCAGTCGAACGCCACGAGCTGGACGGACGCGGCAGCGATTCCTGGGCCTCGATCAAAGCGACACGCGCCGACTGGGTGCGCGATCACTCCATCAACGTTCTGTTCCAGATCGGGCCAAAGCGCGAGGCCGACCTGCCCGATGTGCCGCTATGGACCGAGCTCGCCACGAACGACGATCAGCGCCAGGTCCTCGGGCTGCTGTCCGGCGACGTGTCGGTCGGACGGCCGATCCTTACCACGCCGGATGTGCCCGCGGAGCGCGTCAAGGCGCTGCGGCAGGCCTTCGACGACACGATACGCGACCCGCAATTCATCGCGGCGGCCAAGCAGGCGCACATGGATATGGCGCCGATGGGCGGAGAAGAACTGCAAAAGACCGTCAGTGAGATCGCGTCAGCGCCGCCGCGCATCGTCGCGATGGTGAAGGACGCCATCGCCATCAAGGACGTCAAGAAGAAGGGTCAATAGACGATGTTCGGCATGCGAGCATGTCCCTCACGGGACACGCTCACATTGCGACGAAGGGTTCACGCCGCCCGGTAATCGGCCGCGCTGGTTTCGTCAGCGCGGGTTTTGCTCATGCCGTTGAATACCGGCGTCAGCACGATCGCGATGACGATGTTGAGGATGACCGTGTAGAGCGCGGTGTAACCCGGGAAGGCATGCCCGGCGATCACGACCGGATAGTTCGGCGCGAGCTTCGCGGCGATGAACATCCAGGTGCCCAGCACGATGCCGACGAGCCACCCGACCAGCAGCGCCCAGTCATTGAACCAGCGCGTGTAGACGCCGAGCATGACGGCCGGCAGCGTCTGGATGATCAGGATGCCGCCCAGAAGTTGCAGATAGATGGCGAATTGCTGCGGCACGAACACGATGAAGGCGAGCGCGCCGAACTTGACGACCAGCGACACCCACTTGGCGATCTGCGATTCCTGCCGGTCGGTCGGGTTCTGATTGATGAACTCGCGGTGGATGTTGCGCGTATAGAGATTGGCCGCGGCGATCGACATGATCGCCGCCGGCACCAGCGCGCCGATGCCGATAGCCGCGAAGGCGACACCGACGAACCAGGACGGGAAGTGATGCAGATAAAGCGCCGGCACCGCGAAATTGTTGCCGAATTGCTTGAAGCCTGAGGCAAACTCGGGAAGTCCGCCAAGCCCGCCGGCGAGCGCAAAAAAGCCCACCAGCGCCAACAGGCCGAGCATGAACGAATAGCCGGGCAGCATCGCCGCGTTACGCCGCACGGCGTGCCCGCTGTTGGCGGCCAGAATGCCAGTGATGGAATGCGGATAGAGGAACAGCGCCAGCGCCGAGCCGAGCGCCAGCGTCGCATAGACGCCGTAGAGGCCCGTTGTGTTGGCGCCAGGATGCGGCAGCAGAAGCTTCGCCGGCGGAATTTTTGCGAAAATTGCGCCGAAGCCACCCATGTGGATCGGCACGATGATGATGGCCGCAAAGGCGGTGATGTAGATCAGGATGTCCTTGACGATGGCGATCGAGGCCGGCGCACGCAATCCGCTCGTATAGGTAAAGGCCGCGAGAATAATGAAGGCGATGACCAGCGGCAGGTCGCCCATGTAGCCGGTTCCGGAAACGCCCATGCCGCCGATCACGACCTGCAAGCCGACCAGTTGCAGCGCGATGTAGGGCATCGTGGCAACAATGCCGGTGACCGCAACCGCCAGCGCCAGCCAGCGATTGCCGAACCGGCCGCGCACGAAGTCGGCGGCGGTGATGTAGTTGTGCTTGTGGCAGACATGCCAGAGCCGCGGAAAAACCAGGAACAGGATCGGATAGATCATGATCGTGTAGGGCACCGCGAAGAACGCGATGGCGCCGGCGCCGAACGCGAGCGCGGGGACCGCAACGAAGGTGTAAGCGGTGTAAAGATCGCCGCCGATCAGAAACCAGGTGATGAGGGTGCCGAAGCGCCGCCCGCCGAGACCCCACTCGTGCAGCAGGTCGAGGTCGCCCTTGCGCCAATGCGCGGCGACGAAGCCCATCACGGTGATGAGCGCAAACAACAATATGAAAACAGTGAGGGCAGTCCAGTTCAGCTCTTGCACGGCGAGTCTCCCGGTCAGCATCTATTCGACGTCTGTTCGGCGCATCAAATACGCGCCGCGTCAGGCATCCGTCGCGAAATAGACAACCGCAGTGAGAACCGCTCCGATGATCACCCAGAGCATCTGGTACCAGTAGAAGAACGGAATGCCGTACCAGGCGGGATCAGCCTTGTTGTAGAAGGGCACCCAGAGGCAGACTATGAATTGGATCAGGAAGAGCAGATACCACCAGCTCCATCCCGATCGTTCGCCGTGCTGATCCATTGATTTCCCCCCAAGTCACTGCGTCTCGAGACCGACCTCCGGACTCGCGCCTGATACCGCGTCCCGATCGGGCTGTTTGACGCCCTTACGAATCAGCATAACGCCGCAAAGCCGCGATGCAAGCGGCAAGCGCAGCGCGTGTCGACGCAATGTGGCAGTGCAGCAAATACCAGGCAGCTCTACGCCGCGGTTTTTTCGGCCGCCACGGTGCGTTGCATGAAGTCAACGAAGGTGCGCGCGATCTCTTCCTCGTACGGACCCCAGTCCGGGAACGGGATCAGCGGCACTTCCTGATCGGTGATCGGCAGCTGGTGCACTTCGCTGCCCGGAATGAGCTTATGGGCGACGGCGGCGCTGGCGCTGGAATGCGTCTGATCGTTGCCCGGAATGATCATGACCGGCACCTTGATCGAACGCAGTTCCTGTTCGGTGACGCCCATGACGGGATACTTGCCGCCGGCCTCGAACACCTCTTTCCAGCGCGTGAACACCTTGATGAATTTGTCCACCGGCAGGTTGGCCAGATAATCGCGGCCGCGCGGATTCTCCTTGAAGCGCTCCTTCCACGCATCCATGGCGCAGACCGCCGCCATGCCGCCCTGCCTGGCGGCGGTGAGGAACTGCCCGTAATAGTTTTCCGGCAGGCGGCCCGCGGCGAAAGCGCCGCCGGTGACGCGCAGCAGCAACAGGCCGCGCACCGCTTGCGGATATTTCAGATAGAACCGGATCGACGTGCGCGCGCCAGCCGACGAGCCGCAGAAGAACGCCGGCAACGCATCGTTCTGGCGCATCAATTCGTGCATGTCGGTAAGCCACGGCGCTTCCTCGCCCTCGTCGCCGTCGATCCACAGATCGGACGCGCCGGTGTTGCGGCGATCGTGCAGCATGACGCGAAAGCCGTTGCGCGCGATCTTCTGCGCCATCGGAACGAATTCGTCATAGCCGCGGCGGCCGCCGGTGGTCGCCATCACCCACGGCCCGCGGTCGCCGATGACCTGCCAATTGATGTTGACGCCATTGATCTTGGTGAGTGGCATTGGACGCTCCCTACCCCTTGATGTGGCCCGTTAGCTGCTTGGCCTGCCAACCGAAGCTGCGAAGCAGCACAGGTTGGAGCGGGCGATGGGAATCGAACCCACGACACTCAGCTTGGGAAGCTGATGTTCTACCACTGAACTACGCCCGCGCTGGTGGCAGAATAGCGAAGGCCCGCCCAGTGCCGCAAGGGCGCGCCCCGTCGAAGGACCGCACCAATGCCGCTCAAGGAAACTGAGTTTCTGTCGCCGCGAGGCGCGATCGGACCGACCTACCTATCCGCCGCGCACCATTGTTGAGGTAAGTAGACTCAACCGGGACGGAGGTTTGCCATCAGCGGATACGTCATCGCCTGGGTCGTGCTTGGAGCCGCCTTGGGCGTCACCATAGGCTCCTTCATCAATTGTGCGCTCTATCGATTGCCGCGCCGCATCAGCCTCAATCGACCGGCTTTCAGCTATTGCGAATCCTGCGGAGCCCGACTCACTGCGGTCGATCTGCTGCCCATCCTTAGTTGGCTATGGCTCCGCGGCCGCTGCCGCCGCTGCGGAGCGCCGATCGGCATCAGTACCCTTCTGGTCGAAGTGACTTTCGCCGCGGCGGGAGCTTTGCTGTTTTGGTGGTCCGTTGGGGTTCTTTGAGCGGGCCTCGCGAAACCTCTTTAAGGGTTCCCGGTTCCATTTGAGCCAAATATCACCACAGTCTCGTGCCAGTCGGCTTGCACACTCTGTCACTCGGGAGGTTGCGGTGAGAGGCTTCGCATTTTCGTGTCCCACAACCGGGGCGCCGATCGATCCCGGAATTGAAAATACGGCGCCAAACCAACAAAGCGCGGACGCGCGCTTTGTTGCGCTGTATGTACGCTGCCCGCATTGCGGCGAGCATCACGAAATAAAGATCGACGATGACGTGTTGAATGAAGCCGCGTAGCCCGCGCCTGTTCACATCGGTCGTTCGCCCAGCACGGTGACCCGCCGCATCAGCCGGCGCTCGTCATTGGAAAAATCGGTGCGGGCATGCAGCGCGCAGCGATTGTCCCACATCAGAAGATCGTTCACCCGCCAGACGTGTTCGTAGACGAAGGCGGGATTTTCCTGGTGCGCGAACAGGAAATTCAGAAGCTCGTCACTTTCCGCCTCGGGCAAACCCTCGATGGCGATCGTCATCAGGCGGTTCACATAGAGCGCCTTGCGGCCCGTCGTCGGATGGGTGCGAAACACCGGATGCGCGAAATGCGGCACACCGTCCTTGATCTGCGTGCCACGCTTCATTGAGGCATTGTCGTAATCATAGGCGTGCAGCGCCTTGCGGCCGTCGAGCCGGCGCTTGATGTCGTCAGGCAATGTCTCGTAGGCCTTGTAGGCGTTGGCGAACAGCGTATTGCCGCCCGCGCTCGGCACCTCGATGGCGTACAGCATCGAGGCCATGGCGGGCTTTTCCTGATAACACTGATCGGAATGAAACTGCATTTCGCCGTCCGGCAGGGCGCCGATCTGCTTGCCGTTCTCGCGGATGTTCGAGATCAGCATCACGGCCGGATTGGCGGTGGTGTAGCGCTTCGTGTGGCTGAGCGCGAGCTGACCGAAGCGCTCGGCAAAACGGACCTGATCGGCCTCGCTCAAGTGCTGATCGCGGAACAGAACGACGGCGTTGTCATGCCAGCAGTCGCGGATGCTTTCGAACAGCGCGTCCGTCATCGGCTGGCTGAGATCGACATTGAGGATCTCGGCGCCGAGCGCGGGCGATAATGGCCGCGTACGCAATTGATTTGTCGGCTGCCGAACGTCCGCAGTAGCTGTTTGTATCGTGGTCTGCATCGGCGTCTCTCCCTGAGATCGCCGAAATCCTACTCCCGGCCGAACTGCCGGCGCAATTCGGTTTTGGCTTTTTCGAGGACGCGGCGTCGCGCGGCCGGCAGGTTCTTGCCGGCGCGGTTGATGTAAAAGATCAGCATGGACAGCGCCGAGCGGTAGGGATCCGCTTTGCGCCGATGGCTCTGTTGCGCTGACCGTTTGAGCGACGCGGCAATGCGCCTGGGATCGCTCCAGGTGAAGACCCCGCTGTCGAGGTCGAGCGCATCGCTTTCACGAGTGACGCGGCCAGACCAATAGCGTGTGCCACCTTTCCGGCTTCGCGCTTGCGCCCTCGGCGATTTGCGGCGGCCTGCACGGGTGGCGGTTCGCTTGCGCGGCGAGCGGCGTGTTTTTAGTCGGGCAGCGGTTTTCGCCATAAATGACTCCTTTGCACGCTATGCATAGAAAAACAGTGCGAACGCCGTTTGTTCCCCGCAGGCGCAAGCGGTCCCGGGCGATTATTCGGCCGCAATTCGTCGGTTGGTCTGCGCCGCAATCTCAGCAAGGCACTTGGTGAGCGCTTCGCCGTCGGGATCGAGCAGCGCGGCGGTTCGTGCGTTAGCGATCGCCTCCGCGGCCTGACGCGGCGGCATGGCGCCGGCGAGCGCCGGGAGGACCAGTTCCCGCTCGATCAGGCGATAATTGCTCGATGCCGCGCTTGTGGGTGTCACCATAGCCCTTGATGAGACGGGCACATTCCGCGATTTCGAGTGCAAGCTCTGCCGACAATGGGGCGGCCTGCGCGATCAAGCCGCAGCCACGCCTCGATGGCCTGCTGTTCTTCGCGATAGCGATAAGTCCTGGGCCGCAACGCGCGCAATTTGGCGAGCAGATCGAAACGCAACATAGCCGAAGACCGAGGCCGTGTTGATCTCCATCCCCCAATGCGTGCGGCCAAGCGCCGGATGACGCTCGGCGAAGGCCAGAATTCGCGCGCCAAGCCAATGCGGCAGGACCGAGCAGAATTCCTCGACGCCGGGCTTGAGAAACTCGGTGACGCCGAACGGCTGGCCGGACCTGATGCCCATGCTTCCAGCGATCCGCGTCATTCTCTCGGGATCGATCTTGGCCTGCGCGACGCGGATCACGTCCTCATATGACATGCGGACCGCGAGGTGCCGCGCCGTCTCGGCGACCAGACGGCCGCCGGCTTCGGCCTTCGCGTCGGCATCGCGAACCGCCGCGAGACGATCGAGGTAAAGCCGCGCGTAGGCGAGGTGCTGATAGGCCGCAAGACGCCGGACGCCTTCGCTCGCGAAGGCGCGCGCGGATTCCGGCAGCCGCCCAATCTCGCTCTCAAGAGTTCAGAAAGCGAGGGCGCGCCCGACCGCGCGCGCTTATCAGGAAGCAGCGAGCTGGGCGCGCGCCGTCTTGCGCCGCCGCCAACCCGGCGCGGAAGCCGCGCAGGTTCGATTCGACAGCCTTGCCGTCGGCGCGGATCGCCGCCTCGAAGGCGTCAGCGGGAATCGGCAGCGCGCCCGCACCGGCGATAACGCCGAGCATCACCGCACTGATCATGGCTCCGCTCTGGCGCGAGATCGCCTCCAGGTCGAGCAGCAGCGAATTCCGCGAGTTGTTCTGCACCGCCTCGATCAGCCGCTGCTGATCGTAGCGGCCATCCGCCATCGCCATCTTCTCGACCACCAGATACGAGCGGCTGGTCGAGGCAATCGTCGTGGTGCGGTCCGCAGTTACGTAACCGCCCGCCACGGCGCGGCCGGCCTCCATCAACTCGCTGGCAACGACGAGATCGACGTCGCCGACGCCTGGCGCGAGCGCCAGGATCGGACGGCGGTTACCGGGCTCTGCCTGAGGCAACAGTTCGATGTGGTAGGTCGTGGCGCCGGTGCGCTGCGCGACGCCGGGGATCGACGTGGATTGCACCGGGAATCCCTGGCTCGCGGCCGCGGCCACGATCCAGTCGGTGAGCACACCGCCACCTTCGCCGCCCAGCGCGGCGATCAGGATCGTCATCGGACGAACGGTTTGCGCGGCCTGATGCTTGAGGGGAAGCGCTGGCGAGCCGCGATGAAGGCGAGGACTGACCGCTCTGCCGAGTGCTTTCCGTCGCCGACCTCTCCGCGGACGGTGATTGAGCTTCAGACGCACCGCGCAGCCAGCCGATCACGGCGCTGCGCACACGAAACAAGCGAGCGGTCCCACCAGCTCGGATTGCTGATGACATCGGTGCGATAGAACGACGGACACAGTACCGCCGCGTGGGCGACCTCGCCGCACAGCCCGCAGCCGACGCAGCTTTCGACGACGGTCGCAACCGGATCGGTCCGCAGCGGATCGGGATTTGGCTTCACCGTCAGCGACGGGCAGCCGGACAGCCGGATGCAGGAGTGATCGCCGGTGCAGATTTCGTCGTCGACGCCGAATCGCGTTATCACCACGCGCTCGCCGCGTTTGAGCTTTTCGGAATTCTCCGTGCGCAGCCGGCGCTGGCGCGCCAGCATGCATTCGCCATCGGCGATGATGACTTTCAATCCGCGCTCTGCGGTGCGCATCGCTTCCTTCAGTGTCGCCACCATCTTGGCCACGCTGTAGGTGCGCACCGTGCGCAGCCAAGTGACGCCGAGCGAGCGTACCGTTTTCTCGATGCTGATGCCGGTCGGCGTGCCGGATCGGTTCGCGTTGCTCGACGGCAGATATTGCTGGCCGGTCGCCGACGCGTAGCCGTTCTGCATCACGATCAGTACGCCGTCGCCCTTGTTGAACATGTTGGAGGCGACGCCGGTGATCAGCCCATTGTGCCAAAAGCCGCCGTCGCCCATCACCGCGATCGGCCGTTTCGCCATGTTGGGGCCGACCGCGGCGGCGCTGGCGAGCGACATGCCGTAACCGAGGATCGAATTGCCGAGCGAGAATGGCGCAAAGGTCGCGAACGAGTGGCAACCGATGTCGGCGCTGATATGCGTCGGCCCGATCTCGCGTTGCGTCAGCTTGATGGCGGTAAACACCGGCCGCTCCGGGCAGCCGGTGCAGAAATTCGGTGGCCGTGGCGGAATATCGCCGACGGCGGCAAGCACGTCCGGCTTGTGGGCGAGCATTTCCTTGACGCGCGCTGCAACTCCGTCAGCGTCGATCCCGGCCGGACGGGATTCGCCGAGGAATGCCGCGATGCCGCGCAGAAACACTTCGGAGTTGTAATCGCCGGTCTTCGGCAAACAACCCTTGCCGAGTACGCGCGTTGGAATATCGGCGCCGCGCAGAATGACGTTGATCTGCTGCTCGACGTAATCCGGCGAACCCTCCTCGACCACCAGCACGGCGCGCTTGCCTGTGCAGAACGCCGTCACTTCTTCGGGCACCAGCGGATAGGCGACGTTGAGCACGTAAAGCGGCATGCGCGAAGCGCCGTAAAGATCGGCCAGATCGAGCCGGGCGAGTGCGCGCAGCAGAGGATTGGCCAAGCCGCCGAGCACGATAATACCGACATCGCCGCAGCCGCCCTCGATTGTTTCATTGAGCTTGCGCTCGCGAATGAATTTCTGCGCGGCGGGCAGCCGCTCTTCGAGCTTCAATCGTTCCTGGGTGAAGATGACCGGCGGATGCGCCAGGCGGCCATATTCGAACCGCGGAGGCCCCTCAAGGCGGTGCCGGCCGCTGTAGGTTGCACGCTTATTGTCCTTGGCGATGAACTCGCCGGTCAGGTGGCAGGCGCGCACCCGCAGATCGAGCATGACGGGCGCGTGGCTTGCTTCCGAAAGCTCGAAGCCCTGCTCGACCATGTGGACGATGGTCGGCAGATCGGCCCGCGGATCGAGCAACCACATCGAGGATTTCAGCGCGTAAGCGTAGGAGCGCTCCTGGATAACGCTGGCGCCCTCGCCATAGTCCTCGCCGAGCACGATGAGCGCGCCGCCGATAACGCCCGGCGAAGCCAGGTTCGACAGCGCGTCTGCCGCCACATTGGTGCCGACAATCGATTTCCAGGTGACCGCGCCGCGCAGCGGGTAATTGATCGAGGCGCCCAGCATCGCCGCAGCGGCGGCTTCGTTGGTGCAGGTTTCGACATGCACGCCGAGATCGGCCAGCAGGTCCTCGGCATCCACCATGACGTCGAGCAGGTGCGATACTGGCGCGCCCTGATAGCCGCCCACATAGCTCACGCCCGATTGCAGCAGCGCCTTGGTGACGGCAAGGATGCCTTCGCCGCGAAACGTCTCGCCGGCGCCAAGCCGCAGGGCATCCACTTCCTTCTTGAACGACCGTTCCATGGCGTGTTTTTCGCAGGCAATTACTGATGAACCCGTATACCCGCTTTTGCCGAATCCGTCATTCTGGGCGACTGCATCCGAATGGACGTCCCTCTGGGCGCGGCAACGCCTCGGCTTGTGTTCGGCCGCGCTCCGGGTAGGGTGCGGCCCGCCGGAACAGGGGAACCTGCCGGAAGGGGATGGGGACCCGATGAGCGGCCAAATGACCGGCCAGGCGCAGATCGTTATCGACAAGGTGAATCACACCTACCGGCCGCCGCGCGGCAAGCCGGTGCTGGCGCTCGCCGACGTGTCGCTGGAGGTAAAGCCGCGCGAATTTCTCGCCATTCTCGGCCCGTCCGGCTGCGGTAAATCGACCCTGCTGTATCTGGTCGGCGGCTTCTTCCCGATCGAGACCGGCGGCATCACTGTGGAAGGCAAGCCAGTCACGGCGCCTGGCCCGGATCGCGGCATCGTCTTCCAGCACTTTGCGCTGTTCCCGTGGAAGACAGTACGCGGCAACATTCTCTATGGTCTGGAACGCCAGGGTTTGCCACGCGCCGAACGCGAACAGCGCGCCAAAGCGTTCATCGACTTGGTCGGTCTGCGCGGTTTCGAGGACAGCTATCCGTCGCAGTTGTCCGGCGGCATGAAGCAGCGCACCGCCATTGCCCGCACGCTCGCTTTCGATCCCAACATTCTGCTGATGGACGAGCCGTTCGGCGCGCTTGACGCGCAGACGCGATCGCTGATGCAGACCGAGTTGCTCGGCATCTGGCAGCGCACGCCGAAGACCGTTATTTTCGTCACCCACGACGTGCAGGAAGCCGTTTATCTCGCTGACCGCGTGGCGGTGATGTCGGCACGGCCGGGCCGCATCAAGGCCCTCGTCGACACCAAGCTCGATCGCCGCGATCCGAGCGTGTTCCGCGAGAAAGCCTTCGTCGAAAAGGTCGACGAGCTGTGGAATCTAGTGCGCGTCGAGGCACTCAAGGCGCAAGAGGACAAGGCGCCGTGATTTTTTCGGTCGTCATTCCGGCTGGGCCGCTGCGATGAAATCCGCGGCCGTGCGGTACTTGCCTCTGGTCCTGCTGGCGATCGGCTGGGAGCTGTTGGCGCGCCTTAACATCGTCGATTCGCTTGCGTTACCGCCGTTGAGCAAAGTCGCGGTCGCCTGGGTTGATCTTATTCGCGACGGCGAACTCGTCGACAACGGCGCGGTATCGCTCTACCGAGGCTCGGTTGGCCTGTTGCTCGCCATCGTCATCGGCGGCGGGCTCGGCATGGCGATGGCGCGCTGGCGGCTGCTCGACGTCTTCCTCAATCCGCTGGTGGAGTTGTTCTATCCGCTGCCGAAATCGGCGCTCATTCCGGTTACCGTGATCTGGCTCGGATTTGGCGACAGCTCGAAGATTTTGCTGATCTTTCTCGGCTGCATGATCCCTGTCACCATCGGCGCCTATAATGGCGCGCGCGGCAGCGAACAGGTTCTGCTCTGGTCGGCCCGCAGCATGGGCGCGAGCCGGCTGCGCATGATGTGGGATGTCGTCATGCCGAGCGCGCTGCCCGAACTGCTCAATGGCATCCGCACCGCGCTGGCGCTGGCATTCATCCTTCTGGTCAGCTCCGAGCTGATCGTAGCGCAGCAGGGATTTGGCTATCTGATCGGCTACCTGGGCTCCACCGGCTCGTATGAAGGCATGTACGCGGTGGTGCTGACGGTCGCCTTCCTCGGCTTCGCGGCCGATCGAATCTATCAAACAATCATGCAATGGTTGCTGCGATGGCGGGAGTAGAAGACCAGACCTCGCTGGCCGCGGCCGAAGCGGATATCGCCGCGGCTGCGACGCGCAGGCTCGACGTTGTATTTCGTGGTGGCGCCGCGTTGTTTTCCGTTCTGCTCCTTCTGATCGCCTGGGAGTTGTTCGCCCGCAGCGGCAAGGTGACGATGTTCATGCTGCCGCCGTTCACGGTGGTCGCCCAGTACATCTGGCGGGACGCGATCTCCGGCGTGCTTTGGATCAATCTCGGACTCACCTTGTATAGAGCCATGGTCGGCTTTCTGATCGCCGCCATAGGCGGGGTCGTGCTGGCGACGCTGATGTCGCGCAGCAAGCTGGTCCGCTGGTTCTTCGACCCGATCATTTCGGTCGGTTTCCCGATGCCGAAGATCGCGTTCCTGCCGGTGATTATTCTGTGGCTTGGGGTCTACGACGTGTCGAAAATCTCCATCGTGGTGTTCGACGCAATCTTTCCGGTGGTGACCGCGACGCTCGCCGGCATCGCGGCCGTGGAAAAGGAATTGCTCTGGTCCGCCCGCAATATGGGAGCCAACGAGCGTGAACTGACCTGGCAGGTGATTTTGCCGGCCGCCTCGCCGCAGATTTTAACCGGCCTGCAGGTCGCATTGCCGATCGCGCTGATCGTTGAAATCATCGGCGAAATGGTCATGGGCGGCTACGGGCTGGGCGGCGCCATGATGAGCGCCTCGCGCTTTGCCAATTCGCCGGGCGTGTTCGCCGGCATCGTCGAAATCGCGGTCGTCGGTTTCGTCCTGATCAAAGCCACGGCGATCCTGCGCCGGAGGCTTCTGGTCTGGCATCAGGAAGCCGCTTAACCAAATCTAGCGCTCCCCCTTTTGGGACCACGGTGCGGCAACTGACAGGCTTGCACTGCATAAGCGTTTGCGCCGAGAATTGGCGCAAGAAGGCCGCCGACACAGGCCGGGCAATAAAGCAAAATCGCCATCTGGGAGGGTTAAGCCATGCGGATAATTACTACAGTTTTGGGTCTGGCTTTGATGCTGCTGGGGGGCGGTATTGCGCGCGCCCAGCCGGTGCAGATACGCGTCGCCTGGGTCGCGCCGATCGCCAACTGGATATCGATCTGGCTCGACAAGAAGGACTTGGCCCAGCATCTCGGCAAATCCTACACATTCACGCCGGTGCATTTTGCCGGCACCCCGCCGATGGTCACGGCGATCGCCAATAACGAGGTGGAAGTCGGCGACCTCGCGTTTTCCACGCTGCCCATCGCAATCAAAAATGCCGGCCTCGATGACATCCGCGTCATTGCAGACGACTTTCAGGATGGCGTCGACGGCTACTGGACCATCCCGTTCGCCGTACTCAAAGATGGGTCAATCAAAAAGGTGGAAGACCTCAAGGGCAAAGTCGTTGCCACCAACGCGGAAGGCAGCGCTGTCGACATCGCCATGAAGGCGATGCTGCACAAGCACGGTCTCGAGCCCAATCGCGACTATACGGTCATCGAAGCGCCGTTCCCGGCAATGAAAGCGATGCTTGCCGAGCACAAGGTCGATCTCATTCCGGACGTCCTGCCGTTCGCACTCGATCCGCAAATGAAGGCGATCGCGCGGACGCTGTTCACCGCCAAAGATGCCATCGGCAAATCAGAGTTCGTCAGCTTCCAGGCGCGCAAGCCGTTCATCGACGCGCATCGCGCCGCATTGGTCGACTGGCTGGAGGATACGCTCCGCATACTGCACTGGTATACCGATCCCAAAAACCACGATGAAACGGCGAAGATTGCCGCCCGTTTCGTCAAGGCGCCGCCCGAGCGGATGGGCTGGGTGTTCACTAAAATCGATGCCTACCGCGATCCAAACATGTTGCCGGATCTCGCCGCTTTGCAACGGAACGTCGATATGACGAAGGAGCTCGGATTTGCGCAGTCAAGTTTCGACGTCAAGGCCTACTCTGACCTGAGCATGGTCAAGGAAGCGGCGCAGCGCTTGAAATAACAAGCCCGCGCGGCCGACCGTTAACGATAAGGTGCGGCAAGGCATACGCTTGCGCCGCACTTTCCGTATGGGCACAATTGTCCTAACAAGACGGGCTGCCAGGTCGCCCGGCGGCTCGAACAGGCCGGAATTGCGCAAAGCGCGGATCCGGCAATCATTGAAATGAGTTTGGAGGATTTGATGCGTTCTGTAAGTTTTGCCTGGGCGGCTCTCTGCGCCCTGGCGTTCATCGTACCGGCTCAGGCTGACCCGTTGAAGATTCGCGGCGCGTGGGTTGCGCCGGTATCCAACTGGGCATCGATCTGGCTGGCAAAGAAGGATCTCGCCAAGCATTTTGGCCAGTCCTACATTTTCGAACCGACGCATTTTGCCGGCACGCCCCCGATGGTGACCGCCATCGCCAATAATGAAGCCGAGATCGGGGATCTGGCCTTTTCCACCTTGCCTATCGCAATTTCCAACGCGGGCCTCGACGATATCCGCGTCATCGCCGATGAATTCCAGGACGGCGCACCAGGTTACCGAGACGACACCTATGACGTGCTCGCCGACGGACCAATCAAGAAGATCGAGGATTTGAAAGGGAAGGTGGTCGCCACCAACGCCGTCGGCAGCGGCGTCGACGTGGCCATGCGCGCAATGTTGCGCAAGCACGGCCTCGAGGCCAATCGCGACTACACCATCATTGAGGCGCCATTTCCCGCCATGGCGGCGATGCTGGCCGAGAAAAAGGTGGCCCTGATTCCGGCGATCCTGCCGTTCGCGCTCGGTCCCCAGTACAAGGTCGCGCGGCCGCTTTTCTCCGTCCACGACGCGATCGGCGTCTCGCAGTTCGTCGTGTGGACCGCGCGCAAACCGTTCATCGATGCGCATCGCGCCGCGCTGGTCGACTTCCTGGAAGATTCCATGCGCATCGAGCGCTGGTATCTCGATCCGAAGAACCACGACGCGGCCGCTGCGATCGCCTCGCAGATGACCAAACAGCCGGCAGACCGGTTCGGCTGGCTGTTCACCAAGCAGGATTATTATCGCAATCCCGACATGAAGCCGAACCTCGATGCGTTGCAGCAGAACGTCAACATGACCAAGGACCTCGGTTTCGTCCAATCGAGCTTTGATGTGAAGACGCATTCCGATCTCAGTTTGATCGAAGACGCTGCCAAACGCCTGCAATAACAGAACACGTGGAGAGCGAGGCGCCGACAAACGGCGCCCGCTCACTATCCTGGGAGGAAGCAATGCGCCTTACCAAACTTGCGATAGCCGGAGTCTGCATGGCCGCCTTCACGGGTGCGGCCGCGGCCGAGCCATTGAAAATCAGCGAAGGCTGGGTCGCGCCCGGCAACTGGGCGTCGATCTGGCTGCAGAAGAAGGATTTGGCCAGGCATTTCGGCAAATCCTACCTCATGGTGCCGGAGCACTATGTGGGCACGCCTCCGATGGTCACCGCGCTTGCCAACGACCAGGTCGCGATTGCTAATCTCGCCTATTCGACACTCGGCATCGCCATCCAGAACGCCGGGTTGGACGATCTGCGCATCGTCTCGGATGAATTCCAGGACGGCGTACCGGGCTACTATTCCCAGGAATACATGGTTCTCAAGGATGGCCCGATCCACAAGGTGGAGGACCTCAAAGGGAAAGTCGTCGCCACCAACGCCGAAGGCAGCGCCGTCGACGTCGCCATGAAGGCAATGCTGCACAAGCACGGCCTGGAGCCGAACCGCGACTATACGGTCGTCGAGGCGCCTTTGCCGGCCATGCGCGCCATGTTGGCGGAAAAGAAGGTAGACCTCGTCCCCGCGGTGCTGCCGTTCTCCTACGATCCGGCGCTGCAAAAAATAGCGCGCGATCTATTCGTACAGAAAGACGCCATTGGCATCGCCGACATGGTCGTCTGGGTGGCGCGCAAGCCATTCATCGACAAGAATCGCGCCGCGCTGGTGGATTTTTACGAGGATACACTGCGCATCACGCGCTGGTACGAGGACCCCGCCAATCATCAGGCGGCGATGCAGATCCTCGGTGATCTGGTCAAGCGGCCGCCGGCGATCTTCGATTGGGCTTTCACCAAGCGTGACGTCTATCACGATCCCAATATGCTGCCGAACCTCGCCGCGCTGCAGAGCAACATAGACCTGACGCACGAGCTCGGCTTCACCAAGGCGAGCTTTGACGTCAAAAAATATAGCGACCTGAGCATCGTCGAAGAGGCGGCGAAGCGACTGAAGTGAGGCGTCGCTCGCCGAGCTAATGCATCGACTTGCCGCCGTCGACATTGATGGTCTGGCCAGTCATGAAGTCGCTCGCCGGCGACGAAAGAAACATCACTGCGCCGACCAGGTCGCCCGGAACCTGCACGCGCTCGATGGCGCGGCCGGCGATGCGACTGGCGAGGTAATTGCCCGAAGAACTCGCTACCTGCGTCTCGCTCTGGGTCATGCCCGGCGTCAACGCGTTGACGGTGATGCCGAACTCACCGACCTCACGGGCGAGCGCGCGGGTAAAACCGATGACGCCTGCCTTCGAAGTTGTGTAGTGCAGCCGGTTCGGCGCCCCTTCCCAGACACGCGACGAAGATATGTTGACGATCTTGCCGCGCTTTTGCGCCTTCATGGCAGGGAAGACAGCACGGCAGCATAAGAACATCCCGCGCAGATTGACCGCCATGACACGGTCCCATTCTTCGACCGGGATTTCGAGCCAGGAACGGCGCGGCAGCGTGCTCATCAGCGAAGCGTTGTTGATCAGCACGTCGATTGAGCCAAAGCGCTCGAGCACGGCCGCAACCGCCGCCTTGACGGAGGCTTCGTCCGCGATGTCAACGCCGAGCCCGAACGCCTGCAGCCCCGCCGTGGTGAGCGCCGCGACGACGCTCTCGGCCGCCGCCACGTCGATATCGGCGGCGGCAACGCGGGCGCCCGCTTTGGCGAACTCCTCGACATAGACCTTGCCGATGCCCTTGCCGCCACCGGTGATGAGTACGTTGCGTCCGGAAAAATCAAACCGTTCGTTCACGGCCATTGTGTTTGTCCCCGTGGTCATGGCACTGGATTCGTGGCACTGGAAGAACAATGAACCCCATCGATCTCGAAGTCATCTACCAGTCGACACTGCAGATTGCGCGCGAACTGACGCTCAACATGCTGCGCACCGGCTACTCCACGATCATCAAGGAGAGCCAGGATTTCACCTTCGCGATCTTCGATGCGCAGGGCCGCATGGTGGCGCAGGGCATCCCGCAGCCGCTGCATATCGGGCCGGTGGCCGCGCAGGTGAACGAGGTGCGTCGCCGCTTCCCGGATGCAGCGCCAGGCGATGCCTTTATCGTCAATCATCCCTACCAGGCCTGCCAGAACCACTCGACCGACGTGACCATCGTCACGCCGATGTTCGTTGGCGACCGCATCGTCGGTTACATCGGTAACACCGCGCACAAGCCCGATCTTGGCGGCAAGGTACCGGGCACCAATGCGGGCGACGCCACCGATTTGTTCCAGGAGGGTTTGCTCATTCCGCCGATGCGCATTCTCCGCCGCGGCGAATTGGTGGCCGACCTCGAAGCGGTGATCTGCGCCAATACGCGAACGCCCGAAGTCACCTGGGGCGACATCAACGCGCAGATCAACACCAACAGCTACGGCCTGACCCGCTTCGCCGAACTGTTCGCCAAATACGGCACCGATAAGGTACTCGCTTGCTGGCAGGAATGGATGGAGATTTGCGAGCGCGAGTTGCGCAAGGAAATCGCCAAAGTGCCGGACGGCCTTTACGGTCCCGAGACCGACTATCTCGACGACGATGGTATCGATCTCGAAAAATCCTACCGCATCTCGGCATCGCTCGAAGTGAAGGGCGATGTGTTGCGTTTTATCCTTGACAGCGACGCGCAGGCGCGCGGGCCGATCAACTTGCGGCCGTGCGTGTCGCGCAACTTCATCCAATGCCTCGTCAAGATGGTGTTCATCCCGCGCCTGCCAGTGAATGACGGGCTGTCTCGGCCCGTGCAGGTGTCCTATCCGCCCGAAGGCTCGCTGCTTAATCCGCGCTTTCCGGCGCCGGTGAATATGTACGTGCGGCCGAGCCAGGTGACGACGTCGGTCGCCATCCGGGCGCTGGCGCGCGCCGTGCCGGGCCGCGTGCCGGCGCCGGGCAGCGCCGCCGGCGGCTCGATCTCCAGCGCCGGTCGCCATCCGCGAACCGGCCGCTGGTATTCGCAATACGAAATCCTGAGCGGCGGCACCGGCGCGCGGCCGGACAGCGATGGCGTCAGCGCGATGGACGAACTCGTCGTCAACGTCATGAACACGCCGGTCGAGGCGGTGGAGACTGAATTTCCGGTGCGGGTCGAAAGCTATGGGTTGGCTCAGGATTCAGGCGGGCCCGGCACCTTCCGTGGGGGCCTCGGCGTACGCCGGCAATGGCGGATTCTCGGCGACGAGTCGGTCATCAATTTGCGCACCGATCGTTTCAAATATTCATCGCCGGGAATTTTCGGCGCCAAGCCCGCGCATGCGTCGGCGGCATCGCTGCAATCGGAGGGCGCAACGCCACGCCCGCTGACGTCGAAAGTCGCCGGGCTGCGGCTGAAGAAAGGCGATGTGTTGTCGATGGAATTCGCCGGCGGCGGCGGCTGGGGTGACCCGAAGAAACGTGCGGTCGAGCGCGTGCGCGACGATGTCGAGCGCGGCTATGTTTCGCGCGAAGCGGCGCGGGAAGACTACGGTGTCGCTCTTGCGGACGATCTCAGCATCGATACCGAGGCGACGGCAGGGCTGCGCGGCGCCGATCGGCCGAAGGCAGCCTCATGAAATTACGTATTGGGATCGACGTCGGCGGGACGTTTACCGATGTCACCGCCTTCGATGAGGACGCAGGCGCGCTCGTCGCCGTGCGCAAATACGTCTCCAATCCGGCGCAACCGGCCGCCGTCATGGAGCAGATCACGAGCGATCTCGCCGCGGAATTCGGCGCTGACTCCGTGGCGTTGATCCTGCATGGCTCGACAGCGGCGCTCAACACCATGCTGGAGGGCAAAGGCGTCAAGGTCGGCCTTATCACCACGCGCGGCTTCCGCGATGTCTACGAGATCGGCCGGCAATGGCGCGGCGATGAGGTGTTCAACATTTTCGCGCCGGCGCCGAAAATGCTGTTGACCCGCGATCGCATCCACGAAGTGCGTGAGCGGCTCGATCCCAGAGGCAATGTGATCGAAAAACTCGATGAGGAAGGGGTTGCGGCAGCGACGCGCAAGCTCATCTCCCAAGGCGCGGAGGCAATCGCGGTCTGCTTTCTGTTCGCCTACGCAAACCCGGCGCACGAACAGGCAGCCGCGAAGATTATTCACGAGATCGCACCTGACCTCTACGTCTCGCTATCACATGAAGCGAACCCGGAATGGCGCGAATACGAGCGCACCGCTTCGACCGTGGGCAACGCCTATATCGGACCGCCAGTCTCGCGCTATCTGCACGAACTCGAAGCACTCTCGCTGCGACGCTTTCCGCGCTCGCGCGCGCTGATGATGAAGTCCGACGGCGGCGCGGCCAGTGCCCGCATGCTTGACCGCACGCCGATCGAGACCGTGATGTCCGGCCCGGTTGCAGGCGTCATCGGCGGGCGTTTTCTCGGCGACATCAAAGGCATCGAGAACATCATTACCTTCGATACCGGCGGCACCTCGTCGGACATGGCGGTGCTGCCGGGAGCGCCGTTGTTCAAGTCGGAGTTCTCGGTGGCGCGACATCCGCTGCGGACCCGCACGGTCGACATCGAAACCATTGGCGCCGGCGGCGGCAGCATCGCCTCGGTCGACCTTGGCGTGCTCAAAGTCGGCCCTGAAAGCGCGGGCGCCAAGCCAGGACCGGCCTGTTATGACCGCGGCGGCAACGCCCCGACGCTGACCGACGCGCTGGTGGTGCTCGGGCATCTGAGCCCGGATGCGCTTCTCGAAGGCGCCATGCCGATCGCGGAGGCGAAGGCGCGCGAGGCCGTCACCGCGCAGGTCGCGCACCCGCTCGGACTGACATCCGCCGAAGCCGCCTGGGGCATTCTCACCGTGCTCGCCACCAACGTCACGATGGCGATGCGCACCATCACCGATCGAGCGTGGCTACGATCCGCGCGAGTTCACGCTGATCGCCTTCGGCGGCATGGGGCCGACCATTGCTGGCCGATTCATTGGCGAGCTCGGCATCGGCCGCATTCTGGTGCCGCGCGACCCTGGGACGTTTTCCGCCTTCGGCATGCTGGTGACCGACGTGCACCAGACCAGGAGCTTTACGCGCATCACCCGGCTCGATGCGGTGAAGCCGGAGGAGCTGGAGCGGACTTTCGCGGAAATGGAACGGGCGGCGCTCGCCGAATTGCAGCAGGAGCAATTTCCGCGCGAGCAGCTGATGGCATTGCGCAGCGCCGGCATGCGCTATCGCGGCCAGTCCTACGAAGTGAGCGTCCCGGTCGCGGCGCTGCAAAGCGACGCCGATCTTGCCGCGCTGGTGGAGCGCTTCCACGAGGCGCACCAGCGGCGATACGGTCACATGGCGCAATCGGAGGCGGTCGAGATCGTCAACTTTCAGGTGACCGCGGTCGGCACCATCCCCAAGCCGCAGTTTCACGAACTTGCCGCGAAGATACAGTGGCCGGCACCGCTTGAGACCCGCACCGCCTATTTTGGACCGGGCGAAGAAGCCAAGGTCTCGGTATTTCGTCGCTCGGCACTTGCAACCCGGCGCCGTGATCGACGGCCCCGCCATCATCGACGAAAAGACGTCGACCGTCGTGCTCTATCCCGGCCAGCGCGCCGTCGTTGACGGCTACCTCAATATCGAGATCGCGCCCATCAATGCGGCGAACTGAGCCGGAATTTCAGCCCACCAGCACGTTGGTGAACTGCCAGGGATCGCGCTTGTCGATATCTTCCTTGAACAGTCCCGGCCGATCCGTGATCGGCGTCCAGTCCGTATAGGCGCCGATCACCGGACCAAGATACGGCGTCTGCACTTCGAGGCAGCGGCGAAAATCCATCTCGTCAGCCTCGACGATACCTTCATTCGGATTTTCCAGCGCCCACACCATGCCGGCCAGCACCGCCGAGGTGACCTGCAGGCCGGTCGCGTTCTGGAACGGCGCGACCGAGCGCGTCTCGTCGATCGAAAGCTGCGAGCCGTACCAGTAGGCGTTCTTCTTGTGGCCGTAGAGCAGCACGCCGAGTTCGTCGATGCCGTCGACGATCTCGTGCTCATCCAGAATGTGGATAGCCGGCTGCCGGTTGCCGGCCTGGCCGAACAGTTCGTGCAGCGACAACACCGCGTCGTTGCATGGATGATAGGCGTAATGGCAGGTCGGCCGGTACACGACTTTGCGACCGTCGCGCAGGGTGAAATAGTCGGCGATCGAGATCGACTCGTTGTGGGTGACCAGGAAGCCGTATTGCGCCTTGGCGGTCGGCGTCCATGAACGCACGCGCGTGTTGGCGCCGGGCTGCGTCAGATAGATCGCCGCCTGGCAGCCGACCTTATGCCTGAAGCCGTTCTTCGGCAGCTTCTTCTCATGCGTGCCCCAGCCCAGCTCGGCCGGCTGCATGCCTTCGGACAGGAAGCCTTCGACCGACCAGGTGTTGACGAACACCTCGAGCGGCTTCGGCTGCTTGGCGCGCTGCGTATCGCGCTCGGCGATGTGGATGCCCTTGACGCCCGCCTTCTTGGCAAGCCGGCCCCACTCCTCGCGGGTCTTCGGCTCCTTGAACTTGAGGCCGAGGTCGCCCGCAACGTTGAGCAGCGCCTGCTTGACGAACCACGACACCATGCCGGGATTGGCGCCGCAGCAGGATACGGCCGTGGCCCCGCCTGGAGTTTTGCGCCGCGCCGCCAGGACGGTCTCGCGCAGTGCGTAGTTCGAACGCTTCTCGGGTCCGAGCTTCGAGTCGAAATAGAATCCGACCCATGGCTCAACCACGGTGTCGATATAGAGCACGCCGATCTCACGGCAGAACTCCATGATGTCCAGCGAGGACGTGTCGACCGAAAGGTTCACGCAAAAGCCCTGGCCGCCGCCCTCGGTGAGCAAGGGCCGCAGCAGCGTGCGGTAATTGTCGCGCGTCACCGCCTGGTGGATGAAGCGGATGCCCCGCTCATCCAGCAGTTTGCGATCCTTGTCCTCGGGGTCGATGACCACGAAGCGCGATTTGTCATATTCGAAGTGGCGCTCGATCAGCGGCAGCGTGCCTTTGCCGATCGACCCGAAGCCGATCATGACAATGGGTCCACTGATGCGGGCGTGAACAGGCCAGTCGGTCATCCCCGTGCCTCCAGAAACGAAGATTGCTTTTGCACTCAGGCGGCGCGTTTCTCAAGCTTCCGCGTACGAGCACGTCGGCTGTCACCGCTCGAGGCGATCAGTGCATTCAGATCGGGCTTGGGCTGTGACTCCCCGGTCGCGCCGATGAGGCCGCACGCGCCGGCGAGTGCGCCGGGGTGCAGTTCCAGCGCCAGCAGCCGGTCGCGATCGAAGTGCCCGGGCATCCACAGCGCGCCGGTCTGTGCTGCCGTAAAGCCGAAGCGCTCGTAATAGGTGGCGTCGCCAATCAGGAGGATCGCACGATGGCCCGCGAGGCGGGCACGCGCGATAGCGCGGCGGACCAGCGTCGAGCCGATGCCGCGGCAGCGATGATCGGGATGAACCGCGAGCGGACCGAGCAGCAACGCCTGACGCCCCGGCCCGACAGCGACGTGCCAAAGCCGGACCGTGCCGACGATTTGTCCGCAATCGACAGCGACGAGCGACAGGCCACGCACCGGCAGGCGGCCTTCGCGCAGCCGCTCCGACGTCTTGGCAAAGCGCGCCGGACCGTAGGCCGCGTCGAGCAGAGCTTCGCGCGCGACGACGTCGGAGGTTTTTTCTTCCCGGATGTTGACCATGATCCTGCTCCTTTCTCCCGTGCCGCCAGCGCGACCGCTCCCCAAAGGGAGAGCCGCGCCGGGGCAACAGGGGCCCGCCACGCTTGTTCAGATGTGATAGGTCCGCAGCGGCGCGAAGCCGTTGAAGGCCACTGCCGCGTAGGTCGCCGTGTAGGCGCCGGTGCCTTCGATCAGGACCTTGTCGCCGATCTCAAGGCTGATCGGCAGGTCGTAAGGCCGCTTCTCGTAGAGCACGTCGGCAGAGTCGCAGGTCGGGCCGGCAAGCACGCACGGTCCGACTTCGTCGCCGTCATGCGGCGTGCGGATCGGATACCGGATCGACTCGTCCATCGTCTCGGCGAGGCCGCCGAATTTGCCGATGTCGAGATAGACCCAGCGCACGTGGTCGTGCTCGCTCTTGTTGGAGACGAGCACCACCTCCGCCTCGATCAGGCCGGCATTGCCCACCATGCCGCGGCCCGGCTCGATGATCGTCTCCGGGATGCGGTTGCCGAAGTGCTTGCGCAGCGCCCGGAAGATTGAGCGCCCGTAGGACTCCACCGCCGGCACGTCACGCAGGTACTTGGTGGGGAACCCGCCGCCCAGATTGACCATCGACAGGCTGATGCCGCGGTCGGCGCAGGCGCGGAAGATCGCCGCCGCCGACTTCAATGCTTCGTCCCAGGCCGCGGTGCGGCGCTGCTGCGAGCCGACGTGAAACGACACGCCGACCGCCTCGAGGCCGAGCCGCTGGGCGTGTTCGAGCACATCGACCGCCATCTCCGGGTCGCAGCCGAATTTCCGCGACAGCGGCCACTCGGCGCCGGCGCAGCCGAACAGGAAGCGGCAGAAGACCTTGGCGCCGGGGCGGCGCGGCCGATCTTCTCGACCTCGGCCTTGCAGTCGACCGCGAACAGGCGGACGCCGAGCGCGTAGGCGCGCGCGATGTCCCGCTCCTTCTTGATGGTGTTGCCGAAGGAGATGCGCTCCGGCGTGGCGCCGGCCGCGAGCACCATTTCGATCTCGGCGACCGAAGCGGTGTCGAAGCAGGAGCCCAGCGAGGCGAGCAGCGACAGCAGCTCGGGCGCCGGGTTTGCCTTCACGGCATAGAAGACCCGGCTGTCCGGCAGCGACTTGGCAAAGGCCTTGTAGTTGTCCCGCACGACGTCGAGGTCGACGACCAGGCACGGACCATCGTCCAGGCCTTCGTCACGGCGGCGACGCAGGAAATCGCGGATGCGCTCGGTCATTGGAGCCGCTCCTTCTTCCAGGTTCAAGGAGCCCCCGCCGCAACAGCAGCGTGGCTCAGCATCGAATTTTGGCCGCCGCGCTTGCGCGCACGACCGGCGTCAGCGGCTTTCAGTGCCTGGCGTCGACCGTGCGTTGGGGACACGGCGGGACGCGCGGCGCTGTCGCCGAGATGCTGCCTTGGATTGGAGCGGGAAGTCCCGTTCCGCACGGCCGGCAAGATGGACAAGCCTCTTCGGTGCTGACCTTTGGACGGCCAACGAGACCAAAAAAGCCCGCTCCGTCGTTGCTTTAAGCCGCGTCCCCCGTTGAGCGCGGGGTGCGCCGGTTTCGCCTCCGGCTGCCGATCACGTAGTGAGGCTCAGCTGAACCTCAGGCGACTGTCCGGCCTCTTGTCCGGATGCCTACCGATCGACACACGGCCACAGGCACGTGCGAATTTGGGCGAGCGGCAAATAGGCGCATCGACTCCGCATTGCAAGAAAAATCGACAAGCACGGCAAAAAATTTCACAACGCGCGCCTCGCTCGACGGCGACGACGCATGCGCGCCGGCTGGATGACGCCGCACAGTCGCTGTGTGATAGTGGCGCGCGTCGACTGCCCCACGCTCTTTGAGGATGTAAATTCATGTCTGGCTTGCCGATGACTTTCGCCTGCGGCCTCTACGATCGGATGCTCGCCCTGCAAACCGGCGAGATCAAACCTGACGGCATCGATCTCAATTTCCTGGTCATGGACAACCCGCGGGAAATCTTCGACCGCATGTCCAACCGGCTGGAATTCGACGCCTGCGAGATGTCGAGCTCCGAACTGATCAGCCGCCACGCCGCCAACAAGCTGCCGTTCGTCGCCATTCCGGTGTTCGCCTCGCGGGTATTCCGCCACGGCTTCATCACGGTGAACCGCAACCACGTCAAGAAGCCGAAGGACCTCGAGGGCAAGCGGATCGGCGTGCCGCTCTACACGCAGACAGCGGCGCTGTTCGTCCGCGGCCTGATGCAGCATGACCTCGGCATCGACCTGTCGACCATCGAGTGGGTCGAGGGTTCGGTGAACGAGCCGGGCTCCTACGGCAACCCGTCGGTGATGCCGCTCCTCAAGAAGATCAATCTGAAGCCCAACACGAGCGGCAAATCACTGAGCGACCTGCTGGCCGCCGGCGAGATCCAGGGGCTCATCGGCTCCAATATGCCGAACTCGCTCAAGACCAGCCCCGACGTGGTGCGGCTCATTCCCGACTACCGGGCGCAGGAGAAGGACTATTACAAGCGCACCAAAATCTTCCCGATCATGCACACCATCGTCATCCGCCGGGACCTCTATGAGAAGAATCCGTTCGTGGCGACGAGCCTCTATAACGCCTTCAACGCCGCCAAGGACCGTGCCTGGCAGAAAATCCGCTTCAGCGGCACGCTGCGCTACATGCTGCCGTGGCTGCCCGACGACGTGACGGAAATCGACGACGTATTCGGCGGCGACTGCTGGCCCTACGGCGTCGAGCCCAACCGGCCGACGCTCGAAGCGCTGGTCACCTACATGGTCGAGCAGGGGCTGATCCCGGAGCAGATCCCGATCGAGAAGCTGTTCGTGCCGACATTCGGGTAGGGATCGCGAAATCCGGTGATGCGAGACCGCTAGGCCATCACCGGGATCGCTTCGCGCGAGCCTTCTTGACCCGCCTGCCTGGCCGACTTCGGGCGGCGCGCGATTTGACGCGAGGCGGCAGCTCACCTGCCTTCTGCAGCCGCGTCGTCCAATACTCCCAGGCGCGTCCCATGGGCCGCGGCTGCAATTGCCGCGGTTCGGCGCGCTCGCGTTCGGCCGCCGTCAAGGCGCCAATCGCGCCGAGCATCATCGATCGCAACTGAATTTCCGCATTGGCATGCGAATAGACGGTGCGAAACACCAGCTCCCTCAAACTTCTCCCGGCCACCGTCGCACCATGGCGGCGCATCAGCACCATCCAGTGCGGGCCGAGCGCTCTGGCGAGCGAATGACCCTCTTCCGGCTTGACCACCATGAGATCGGTGTCGCCGAACTCATCGCGGCTGTCCCAGAACGGCACGACTTGGCCCATCACCGGGCCCATGTGGAAGACCGGTTCGAGCGCGATGCCGGTGACACAGAATGGCAGCACCGAGGCGGAGTGGTGATGACACACCGCATGCACGTCCGGCCGCGCCTGATAGATGCAGCCGTGAATCACCCGTTCGCCATACATGTCGCCCTTGGGCGGCACCACCGGCTCGGAATCGAGCGTGAATTCCAGAAGATCGGATGGCTCGATCAATTCCGGGCTGCGCGAGCGCGCCAGCAGATAGCGGTCGGGACGATCCGGATGGCGGATGCTGACGTGCCCGAAGCCGTCGAGCACGCCCTCGTGGGCGATGATGCGGTTGGCGAGCGCCAGCTCGTAGCGCGCCTCGTCGAGTGCCTTGGACATCACACCGCCTTCAGATGCGCGTCCTTGCGCTTGAACAGCTCATCGTCGGCGTAGCCCATCGTTTCCGGCTTGCCGCGGCCGAGCATGACCTGAAAGTAGACCGGTTCGAGCGAGTCGTTCTGATAGCCGTGGATCACGCCGGCCGGACAGGAGACGCACTCCCATGGCCCGAGCCGCGTCGTCAGCCGATGGCCGGTTTCGTCCTCGACGAAGACGTCGAGGTAGCCCTGCAGCACGAAGAAGCATTCCTCGACCTCGTGGGTGTGCGCGGCGTTGCCCTGGCCGGGTTCGACATACATGATCGACAGCGTGAAGTTGCCGGCCGGGATCACGGACGGATCACCGTGCTTGCCGGAGCCGCCGGCGCCGATGAAGCGATGCTGGGCGCGCTTGTAGCCCTCGACCTTGGCATCTTCGAACGCGGCCCAGTCCGGCTTCTTCTCTTTGAAGCGGCCGACATACCTCTTCATGATGTCTTCGACGGGAACGCCCTCAAGCTCCTTCGAGCGCGGATGACGAGCGACGGACATGGCTTTGCTCCTGATTGAGAAATTGCGGCAAATCTATTCCCGCACTGGCCGCTCGTCCATGTCCGGTCATCCTGAGGTGCCCCGCGCGCAGCGCGGACCTCGGAGGTAACGGATCACGGCTTGCGCGCGTCCTGGACGAGCTGCCACACGCGGGATGGCGACAGCGGCAAATCGCGCGGCTGGACACGGAACGATTGCAGCGCATTCGCCAGCGCGTTCGCCATGCAGCCGCCGGCGGCGACGATGCCGCCCTCGCCGGCGCCCTTGGCGCCGAGCGGATTGATCGGCGACGGATGGTCCTCGGTGACGAAGCACCGCAGGTTCGGGAAATCCGAAGCCGTGGGCAGCAGATAATCGGCCAGCGAGCCGGTCAAGAACTGGCCCTGCGCGTCGTACTTGAGATCCTCCAGCACCGCGCCGCCGAGCCCCTGCACCAGCGAACCGATCACTTGTCCCCGCACCGTGAGCGGATTGATGGCGCGGCCGACATCCTGCACCACGACGTAGTCGACAATTTGAATATGGCCGAGCCGCGCATCGACCGTGATGTGAGCCGCATGGGTCCCATAGCTGTAGGTATGCTTGTGGTTGAGGAACGCGCCCTCCGCGGTAAGACCGGCGAACTCCTTGAGCGGCACCGCGATACCGTCGCCGATGACCTTGTCGACGTCGAGCGTGACTTTGGACTCGGCACAGCCGAGACGCTTGCCCGCCGCCTGGCGCAGCAGCCCCATGAATTTTTCCGTGGCGTCGAGCACCGCAGAGCCGCCCATCACCACTGAACGCGAATGATAGGCGCCGTAACCGTCGCTCACGATGCCGGTCGAGCCATGAAACACATGCCGGATACGCTCGATCGGCACCTCAAGCGCGTCGGCAGCGATCTGCGCATAGATGGTCTCGACGCCCTGCCCGACTGACGCCGTGCCCATGTAGACCGTGATGGTGTCGTCGTCGTTGACCTCGAGACGCGCGCTCTCCTTGGGACCGGCTGCGCCACCCTCGATGAAACACGAGACGCCGATACCGTGATACTTGCCATCGATCAGCTTGCCGCCGAGCTTTGAAACGTCGGCGTAGTTGAATTCCTTCAGGCAACGGTCGAGCGTTGCTTCATAGTCGCCCGAGTCGGTCTGGTCATGGGCATTGGTGGGCTGCGCGGTTGCGAGCGTGTAGGGATGCTCGGCCTTGCCAATCAGGTTGCGCCGGCGCAATTCGACGCGGTCGATGCCGAGATCGGTGGCGACCATGTCGAGCAGCCGCTCCATGTAGAAGCTGCCTTCGAAGCGGCCCGGCCCGCGGTAGGTGCCGACCGGCGTCTTGTTGGTCATCCACAAATGCGAATCGACCTTGTGGTGCGGGACCCGATAGGGCCCGGTCACGAACTGCGGCGCGTTGCGCGCACCGACCGCTCCGTTAGTGCGCATGTAGGCGCCCATGTCGGTATGGATTTCGCCCCGCAGCGCGATGATCGTGCCGTCGCGCTGACAGGCGATCTCGAGATCGGCCTCGGTCTCGCGGGCGTGGTTCATCGCCATCAGATTCTCGCGGCGATCCTCGATCCACTTCACCGGCCGGTTCACATGCATGGCGGCAAACGGGATGAGAAAGTCTTCCGGATAGAACTCGCCGCGCGCGCCGTAACCGCCGCCGACGTCGTTCTCGATCATCTCGATCGCGGATTCCGGCAGCCCGATCTGCTTCGCCAGGATGCGGCGATTGAAGAACGGCACTTTCGCGGCACCCGACACGGTGAGCTTGTTGTTGGTCGCGTCCCACTCGGCCAACACACCGCGCGGCTCCATGGTGAGACCGTAGTGGCGGCCGGTGCTCAGGCGTTCGCGGCGCGTATAGGGCGCATCTTTGAACGCCGTGTCGGCATCACCCTTGCGAGCCTCGAACGTCAGCGAGCGGTTGGTGCCGGTAGCGTCGAACAGCACGCTTTGATTGTTCGACGCGGCCTGCCAGGTTGCGACCGCAGGCAACTCTTCGATATCAACGGCGATGTGCTCAAACGCGTCCTCGCCGAGGGCGACGCTCGATGCCAGCACCACCGCAATGGGCTCGCCGACGTAGCGCACCTTCTGATAAGCGATAACTGGCTGCTCGTAGGGCTGGAATTCAGGCAGCGGCTGCAACCGCATCGGCACGATCGGCACGCCGGAGGGATAGTCCTTCGACGTCATGTCCTTTGCGGTGATGACGGCGTGGACGCCATCGATCTTCAGCGCGCCGGAGACATCGACGGAGCGCAACCGGCCATGCGCCACCGAGCTGCGCAGGATCACCGCATAGAGCAGGCCGGGCACTTGGAGATCGTCGACGTAAATGCCGCGGCCGCGCAGGAAGCGCATGTCCTCGCGGCGCTCGATCGACGCGCCGATGAAGGTATTTTTCATCGCGCGAGTCTCGTCTTTCCTGACGTTGCACCTTGCACGGTGCCCGTCATGGCACAGCTTTCTTGTACGCGGAGCGCGCGTCGAGCACCGCTTCGACGATGGAGATGTAACCGGTGCAGCGGCACAGATTGCCGGATAGCACTTCGCGCACCCGATCGGCGTCGCAGTCGGGCTCTTCGCTGAGCAGCGCATGCGCCGTGGTGATCATGCCGGGGGTGCAGAACCCGCATTGCAACGCATGATGCTTGCGAAACGATGCCTGTAGCGGTGTGAGGCCTTCATCGCGCGACAAACCCTCGACGGTCACGACCTTGGCGCCGTCGGCCTGCACCGCGAGCATCAAGCACGATCGCACCGCCCTGCCGTCCACCAGCACCGTGCAGGCGCCGCATACACCATGCTCGCAACCCACATGCGTCCCGGTCAGACGCAGATGATGACGCAGACAGTCGGCCAGCGTTAACCGCGGTTCGACTTCGACCGCGACCGGCTTGCCGTTGACTTCAAAATTAATGCCCATGAATTTTCAGCTCTATGCGGCTGCTGCTTTGAGCGCGCGCTCAACCATGACGCCGACCAGCGCCTTGCGATAGGCGCCACTGGCGTGAATATCGTCGCGTGGGTCGACGGCAGCGGAGGTGGCCGCTTCCGCCTTGGCGATCACGGTCTCATTAATTTTCTGACCGTTGAGCACGGCTTCAACGCTCGGCAGCCGCGTCGGCCGGTCGCCGACGCCGATGACGCCGACATGAGCATTGCGGGCCGTACCGTTATCGTCGTCATAGAACACCGCCGCGGCCGCAAGGGCGAAATCGCCGCGGCGGCGCGCGAATTCCTGAAAACCGAAGCGGCGCTTCGCCGGCCATGCCGGCAGACGAATCTCGGTGATGATTTCATCGGCCGTAAGCGCGGTCATCAGCGGGCCCTGGAAAAAATCATCCGCGGCGATGACGCGCGAGCCGGCCTTGCCGATGACGCCGATCTGCGCATCGCAGGTCACCGCGATGCCCGGCATTTCGGCCGCCGGATCGGCATGCGCCATGCTGCCGCCCACGGTGCCGCGGTTGCGGATCTGATAATGAGCGACGTGCTCGACAGCAGCCACAAGCAGCGGATGCGCCGTCTTGAGCCGAGCATCCTCAAGGATGTCGCGCCACCGCACCATGGCGCCAAGCGCGACGCCATCTTGTGTGATCCTGATCTGACGCAGCTCTTCGAGCTTGCGCAGGTCGACGAGCAGCGACGGCGCGGCGACGCGGAACGCCAGCATCGGGACCAGACTCTGGCCACCGGCGAGCGGCTTCGCCTCGCCATCATGCGCGGCGAGCAGACCCACCGCTTCCGAGATGCTGGTCGGACAGGCGTATTCGAAGGGGGGTAATTTCATCGTCCTCGTCCGCTTCGAACCGCAGGAAAGGGCTGATTTTCCACATTTCCTAGCATCGCGCCGCTTCGCCGGTCAACGTATTGCAATATGAGCCGGGGCGATGCATTGCAGGGCATCCGGTTGCGCATGCGATCGCGGCAGTGCTGGGGTCATGATGAACCTGATCGCCGTTCTGTTTGGTGTCGCGTCACTCGTTTGCGGGCTCGTTGCTGCCGCGCAGTGGTATAGGGCCAGCAGAATTGTGGTGAAGCCGAACCTCTTCGACCTTTCCGACGATGTGCAGGAAACGGATTTCAACTGGGAGCTCATCCGCGCGATCATGATGGCCGGAAGAGAAACGAGCGCGCTGAATAAAATAGCCGCGCTCTGGACGGCGGCGGCCGTGCTGCTCGGCGGCGCAACGAGTTTGCTGACGACGCTGATATCGCATTGAGCGGTCAGCGGGCTTTCGCCTTCGCCGCATCCTGAATCAATTGCCAGACCTGCGGCGGCGATAGCGGCAATTCGCGCGGCTGCACGCCGAACGAGCCGAGTGCGGCCGCCACCGCATTGGCGACGACGCCACCGACCGGAATGATACCGCCCTCGCCGGCGCCCTTGGCGCCGAGTGGATTGAGCGGCGACGGCTTGTCTTCGAGCGCGATAGCCCTGATCTGCGGAAAATCGCTCGCGGTCGGCATCAAATAGTCGGCGAAAGAACCGGTGAGCAGCTGGCCGTCATCGTCGTAGATGAAGTGCTCGAGAAAAGCGCCGCCTAAGCCCTGCACCACCGCACCGACGCACTGGCCATGCAGCGTCAGCGGATTGACGATGCGCCCGACGTCTTCGACGGCGACGTAGTCGATCAGTTCGACATGTCCGGTCCTTGCATCGACCGCCACATAGGCGGCGTGCGCGCCATACGAGTAGGTTCGCTTGTCGCTGGCGAAGGTGCCGTCGGTCGAAAGTCCGGCAAATTCCTTCAATTCGATGGCGGCGCGGCCGGGTCCGATCGCGACGCCTTGATCGATCGTGATGGCGCTTGGCTCGCAGCCCAGGCGCTTGGCCGCGCCTTCGCGAATGAGGGTTCGCAATTTGCCGGCGGCGTCCATGATGGCGTTGCCGCCCATGACGATGGAGCGGGACGAGAAGGAGCCGTAGCCCTGGGCGACGTAATCGGTCGAGCCGTGCAGCACCTGATTGATGCGCGTCATCGGCAGTTCGAGAGCGTCCGCGGCGATTTGCGCAAATACGGTCTCGACGCCCTGGCCGACGGACGATGAGCCGACATAGAGCGAGATCGAGCCGTTTGCCTCGACGACGAGACGCACGTTCTCGCGCGGTCCGGTGCCGCCGCCCTCGAGATAACAGCCGACCGCGATGCCGCGATATCGTCCCTCGACAAGCTTGCCGTTCTGTTTTGCGCGCTCGGCCCACTTGATCTCGTCGATGCAGCGGTCGAGCGTCTTCTGATAATCGCCGCTGTCGCACTCGCTCTCGATGTCGAGCTCCAGCACGGTCGGTAGCGGAAAGGGCATTTCCTGTTCGCGGATCAGATTGCGCCGCCGAAACTCAAGACGGTCGACGCCGAGGTCCGCAGCCGCCATGTCGAACAACCGCTCGCGGCAGAAATCGGATTCGAAACGGCCCGGCCCACGATAGGTTCCCGACCGGAGTTTTGTTGGTGACCACCAGCGTGACATCGACCCGCACGCCCGGAATGCGGTACGGCCCAGACATCACTTGCGAGATATTGCGCGCCGCGGTCGCGCCGTTGGTGCGCACGTAAGCGCCGATATCGGTAAAAGCGCGGCAACGCAGCCCGCGCACCGTACCATCACGGTCGCAGGCGATCTCCAGGTCGCATTCCATGTCGCGCGCATGATTGAGCGACGTCAGATTTTCGCGCCGGTCCTCGGTCCACTTGATCGGACGGCGCAAGAGCCGCGCCGCAAACGGAATCAGAAAGTCCTCCGGATAAAACTCGCCGCGCGCGCCGAAGCCGCCACCGACGTCGTATTCGACCATCCGCACCGATTTTTCCGGCAGCCCCATCATCTCCGCCAAGCGCGCGCCGGTTGGTGAATGGCACCTTGCAGACGCCTTTGACCGTGATGCGCCCTTGCGCGTCGTCCCATTCGGCCAACAGCCCACGCGGCTCCATCGGTACGGCGGCATGGCGTTGCACGCTGAAATGTTCGCGGCGCGTATAAGGCGCGTTCGCGAACGCGGCGTCCGCGTCGCCGCGCACCGCCGTGATGGTGTCGGGCAGATTGGTGCCGACAGTCTCGAACAGGATCACATCTTCCTTGCGCGCCTTGCCGCGATCGGCCACGGCAGGCATCGTTTCAATATCGACCGCGATGGCCTCCAGCGCATCCTCGGCGAGAGCCGGCGTATCGGCGATGACGACAGCGAGCGGCTCGCCGACATAGCGCACCTTGCCGTTGGCGATGACCGGCTGTTCGAAGCGCCGGATTTTCGGCGTTGGATCGTGGCGTAGAGGAATGGTCGGCACCTTGCCGATATCGGCCGCGGTAATAACCGCATGAACGCCGGGCCGCGCCAGCGCTGCCGCTGCATCGATCGCACGGATGCGGCCATGCGCCACCGAACTGCGCAGGATCGCGGCATGCAGCATGCGTTCGCTATGCAGATCGTCGACGTACTGCCCCCGCCCGGTGAGGAAGCGCAAATCCTCCAGCCGCTCGATCGGACTGCCGACAAACAGATTGCTGGCGCGCTGCGTGGCGGTACTCATATGACGATACTCGCTTCCAGATTCAGCAGGGCGCGCGCGACGGACAGCGCGGCGAGCGCCGATGTTTTGGGATTGGTCCGCGACGGTTTGCCCTGGAGCTGGATGGCGAAGCGGCCCGCGGCGCCTTCGGCTTCAATCTCGTGCACGTTGCCGGGCGCATCGGGATCGGCGACCAACTCCACTTCGGTGGCGTCGAAGCCGAGCCCCGCAAGCGCTATGGCTGCCGCCACATTGGCGTTTTGCGGATACAGCAAAGCCGCTTCACCCGCCGTACCGCGATAGAGCACCGTGCGACTCTTCAGGCTGTCGAGATCCGCTACTTTTTCAGCCGGCGAGCCGCGCCAGGCCGCTGGTGGCTTGCGCGAGCGATAGCGCACCGTATTGAGGCCGCCGAGCCGCATCGCCGCGATGGCGTCAACGCCGCCGATGGCACCCGCCGGCAACAGCAGGCGGCCGCCGCCTTGCGCCGCAGATTCTTAGAGCTTCAAGCAAGTTTCGGCTCGGCCAGCGCCCCGATCGAGATCACCAGGAAATCCGTGCCGCGCCGCAACACCTCAGGGCCGTGCTCCTCTGACAGCGCCCTGCCCGGCCACTTCGGCGACGACGTCAGGCTTGCGCGCCAGCAGCTCATCGAGAGTTTCCACGATGTCTATTCCCGGCAGCGCGGCACGCGCCTTAGCGGCACGCCCCGGCCGGCACAGCGCACCCGCAAATTTCACTCTGGCATCCGCGGCGCGCACCGCCGCAACAGCATCCTGCGCAATGCCACCGTAACCGATCAGGCCGACCGAAGCCGTCACAGCCGCATGCCCGTGAATTTCCACTGCGACAGTTCTTCCATCGTGTAACGCACGCCTTCGCGGCCGAAGCCCGATGAACCCACGCCGCCGAACGGATAGGTGTCGAGCCGGAAACGGCTGGCATCGTTGATCCACAGCGAGCCGACATGGAGCTTGCGCGAGACTTTGAACGCGGTGTCGAGACTCTTGGTAAAGCACGCACCTTGCAGACCGAACTCCGAGGAGTTGGCGAGCGCAAGCGCGGCGTCCACGTCGGCGACTGGCTGCACGACGACAACGGGACCGAACGCCTCCTCGGTCATCAGCCGGGCGCTGGGCGGCGCCTCGGCGACGATCGCGGGGCCCAAGAATGGCGCCGCGCCGTTCGGGCTTGAGCACGAGCTTGCCGCCCTTTGCGACGGCATCGCCGATCATCGCTTCGACGCGATCGGCGGCCGCGCTTGAAACCATCGGACCCACGTCGGTCGCGCTATCTTCCGGATCGCCAACCTTGAGTTTTTTCGCAGCGGCGACGAACTGTTCAAGAAATTGCTCGTAGACGGAGCGCTCGACAATGACACGCTGCGCCGAAATGCACTGCTGGCCGCTTGCTTCGAACCCGGCACCGGCGATGCGTGTCGCCGCGTCCGCAAGATCGGCATCAGCGCAGACGATATTGGCGGCGTTCGAACCAAGTTCGCCGACGAATTTTTTCGCGCCAGCGGCGCGCGCGAGCTCGTTGCCGGCCGCCGTGGAACCGGTGACGGTAACGGCGGCGACGAGTGGATTAGCGACAAGTAGCTTCGCGGTGTCGCGCCCGCCGGGTACGACATTGAACAAGCCGTCAGGCAGGCCCGCACTTTTCATCGCCTGCGCCATCAGCAACGCGACCTCGGTGCCGGGCGGCGAGGGTTTCACCACGACCGCATTGCCGACCGCAAGCGCCGGCGCGACTTTCTGAATCAGGAGATTCACCGGACCGTTGAACGGCGTGATCGCTGCTACGACCCCATAGGGAATGCGCACGGTGAAACCGAAGCGGCCCGCGCCGGTCGCTGCCACGTCGAGCGGCAGCACCTCGCCATTCAAATGCGGCAATTGCGCCACGCAGGCGCGGATGAAAGCGCCGGCTCGCTTGGCCTCGAAAGTCGCCGCGCGACGCGGCTTGCCAATGACGCGGATCAGCGAGCGCACCAGCTCGGCTTCGATCTTGTCCATGGCGTCGGCCGCGGCCGTGAGCCAGGCGACGCGCTGCGCCGTGGTGACGTCCAGGTGCTTCAGGTAGGCCTGATGCGCATGCTTGACCGCCGCATCGACGATGCCGGTATCGGATTCGATCATGTGCCAGGCGACGGTTTCGTCGATCGGCGAAACCAGGGGTGAAAACGCCGCGCCGCCGGCGGCTGCGGTGCCGCCGATCCAAGGCAAAAGGCGTGGAATCTCATTCATGGACAGGCCTCCACTCACGGAACTTAAGCGCGCGCCGCCGCAATCAAAGCAAACAACCGGGCCGGCGTCACCGGATATTCGCCGATCGTCACCCCAAGCGGCGACAAAGCATGCTCGACGGCGGCAACGATCGCTCCCGCCGCGGGTACGCAGCCGGATTCACCGACGCCTTTGACGCCCAGCGGATTGAGCGGCGACGGCGACTGCAAAAAATGCAACTCGATATTCGGCACCTCGGTGGCGCTCGGCAGCAAATAATCGGCGAATGTCGTGGTCAAAGGCTGCGCGTCTTCGCCGTAGCCCATCCACTCGTACAACGTATTGCCGATGGCGTGCGCGGTGCCGCCGATGAGCTGGCCTTCGACGATCATCGGATTGATCAGCCGGCCGGAGTTGTTGACCACGACGTAGCGCACGATGCGCACCCGGGCGGTCTCGATGTCGACCTCGACTTCGACCGCATGGCAGCCCATGCCGTAGGTCAGCGCATCCGGCAAAAAGCTCTGCAAGCTTTCCAGCCCCGGCTCGAATTTGCCGGGCATCGAGTAGCCGGGCACGCCCGAAACGGCCTCGGCGACTTCGCGCAGCGACAGGCCGCTGCCAGGCGCGCCCACGACTTCGACTCGGCCGTCGCGCAGTTCGAGATCCTCGACGCTGGTCTCGAGCAGATGCGCCGCCACCTGGAGCACCTTTTCGCGCACGGCCACAGCCGCGAGATGCACCGACGAACCGGCCGTCACCGTCTGCCGGCTGGCGAAGCCGCCCTGCCCATAGGGAATGACCGCGGTGTCGCCGGCGACAACCGTGACGTTGTCGGCCGGTACGGCGAACTGCTCGGCGCAGATCTGCGCCAGCGCCGTGCGGATGCCCTGCCCCATCGGCATGGCGCCAGTGTAAACCGAGATGGTCCCGGACCTGCCGACACGAACGATGCCGGACTCGAATGGTCCGCGTCCGGTCCCTTTCACGCCGCTGCCCAGGCCGATGCCGAGGTAACGTCCTTGCTCGCGCGCGCGGCGTTGCCGTTCGGCAAAGCCGGCATAATCGATCGCCTTGGTGGCCATCTCGACACAGCGCGGAAAGTCGCCGCTGTCGTAGGCGATCGCCGATCCTGACCGCGTCTTCAGCGGCGTCGTGTAAGGCATCTTCTCCGCCGGCACGAGATTGCGCCGTCGCACCTCGACGCGGTCGAGCTTGATTTCACGCGCAATGGCGTCGAGCAGGCGCTCCATCGCAAAGGCGGCTTCCGGATAGCCGGCGCCGCGCACTGGCATGGTGGCGACCTTGTTGGTTTCAACCACCCGGACCCGCAGGTCGTATGCCGGCACGATGTAGGGACCAGGAACGCCGGTCGATGTGTTGTAGGGCAGATTGAGGCCCTGCGGCGTGTAGGCGCCCTGATCGTGGATCAATTCGCCGCGCACGCCGAGCACCTTGCCTTCGCCGTCGAACGCGACTTCCATATCCCAATACTGGTCGCGCTCTTGAACGGCGGCGCAAAAATGTTCGCGGCGGTCTTCGACCCATTTGATCAGGACGGCGCAGCCGCAGACTGGCCGCAGCAATTGCAACTTCCTCGGGGTAGAGCACGAATTTTGCGCCAAAACCGCCGCCCACATCAGGCGCCACGACGCGCAGGCGGTTTTCGTCAAGCCGCAACAGCCGCATCAGAAACGCCCTCACCTCATGGGCGAGCTGGGTCGACGACCACAGGGTCAGCCGATCCTCGTTGACATCATAGACGGCGACTGCGCCGCGGCCTTCCATCGAATGGGCGCCGCCGCGGTGCTGCTTGAGGTTGACCCGCGCGCGATGCGGCGCACGAGCAAACACCCCTGCGGCATCGCCGTAGGACTGACGAAGCTCGATGAGCTGGTTGCTCGATTTGTTCCGGTGGGCGAGCGGCGCGCCTGGACGCAGCGCCGCCCGGCAATCGGAGATGGCGGGCAGCACCTCATAGTCGACATCAACCAGAGCGGCCGCGTCCTCGGCGATGGCGCGCGACCGCGCGATGACGATGGCGATCGCTTCCCCGACAAATACGACCTCGTCCTTGGCCAGGACGAACGGCGCGACATCGGCTGGCAGTTGATCGGTGCGAAACTGCAACGGCAGCCGCTCCGCGGTCAGCAGCGGCGCCAGATCGGCATAAGCGAGCACCGCATGCACGCCCGGCAGCCGCCGCGCCGCTTCGGTATTGATGCCGCGAATGCCGGCATGGGCATGCGGGCTGCGTACGAAGGCCGCCTCCAACAGGCCGGCGACTTTGAGATCGTCGACAAAGCGGCCGCCGCCGCGGAGCAGCGGCCCGTCTTCGATCCGCAGCACCCGGTGTCCGATCGTGTGGGTATCAGTCACGCAGTCAATCACCTTGGTGTCTAACGACAGGGGAAGCCGACGAAAACTCACGATTGCAGCCATTCTTCGAAGCGTCGCTGAACGGTTTTCAGATTATCGGCCCACCAATCGAAATTGACGATGTGCGAGACCTTTTCATTTGCCGGATAGGAAGGCATCAGCTTGGCAATCCTGTCCTCGAGCAGCGGAATGGCCTTGGGATTTTGCGGCGCATAGTAGAGCAGCCGCGCGAACACCGCCTGATATTCGGCGCGTCCGACGAAGTCGAGAAATTTCATCCCGCCGATCGGATTGGGGCAGCCTGTCGGCACGAACCAGCCTTCGCCGTGACCCGAGGAGATCGCTCCATTCCAGACCAGCGCGAACTGGCGCCTTGTGATCGAGAATGGATTGGGTAGCGCGGCCGTTGGTCATGTGAATGAGATCGACCTCTTCCTGTTCCATCAGCTGCTGGGACTGCGAGTTGTCGCTCCACCAAGTTTTGACGTGCGGCTTGATACGGTCGAGGCTCGCGAAACGCCCGATCGACATCGAGCGGGTAGAATTCGGCTTCGCTGACGCCATCGGCCTTTACGGCCGCCTCGATCGTCCACAACGCATCCCGGCGCAGTGCGCGGCGGCCTCGAAATTTCTCGACGTTCCAGAAGTCGGCCCAGGAATTTGGGTGATCGTCGCCCGGCCATTTCTTGGTGCTGTAGGTGACATTCATCGATTGCGATTCGCCACCGACCGTGTTGGGCCGCCGCAACTGCACATCCGACAGCGCCGACTTGTCGATCAGGCTCCAGTCGAGCGGCGTCAGCATGCCGGATCGCTGTGCGATGATGACTTCCACGCCTGAAGTTGTCACCGCGTCGATCTGCTGCGCGTGCGCCTGGTGCATCGCGACCAGTTTGCCGAAATTGTACGGCTCCTGATAGCGCACCGGGATAGCGGTCTTCTTGGTGAACGGATCGCCGAAGGCCGCCATGATGGCCTTCTTCCAGGCGCCCCCGTAGGTGAAGTAGGTCATCGGCTTGGCGTCGGCCGAAGCGGAAAGCGCACCGAATGGCGACAGCAGCACAGAGCCTGCTGCCGCCTTGCCGAGCGCGCCGAGAAACTCGCGGCGATCCTGACCGCGAGTCTCCAACAGCACCTCGCCCAAACGCGAACAGGCCTCGTCGACATCGCCGTGCGGTTGGTTGCTCATCCGTATGCCCCTAAGCTCTGCACCGCTTTATGACCTTGCATCCTGGACCCTCCACCGCCGAACCACCAGTCATCCCGCTGATTTGCTCGGCCGCGGCTTGGACCGTGGTCCCATCGGCTCCGGCTGGAACGGACCGTCGCGCATTTCGAGATAGGCTTTGAGGCCCTTGGAGCGCTGGGCCTCAAACAGGCGTTCGCGATCCTCGTTATGCGAGGAATGAACGAGTGCGCTCAAAGCACCTTCGACCAGAAGCGCCGAATGCACGCCCGCAGCCTGCATGCCGAGCATCGCGATCGCCTTGTTGATGCGGATCGACGGCTCCGGCACCAGCGCAATGCGCTTTGCCAGCGCGCGCGTGCGCGTCATCAGTTCGTCGTGCGGCACCACCTCGTTGACCATGCCGATACGCAGCGCCTCGTGCGCGTCAAAGTGATCGCCGGTCAACGCCCAGCGATTGGCGGCCTTCCAGCCGCACAAGTGGGTAAACAGATAGGAGGAGTTCGAAACGTGCCGAACTTCCGGCTGGGCGAACACCGCCTTGTCGGAAGCGATCGTGATGTCGGCAGCGAGCTGGTACCAGAACCCGCCGCCCATGGCCCAGCCGTTCACCGCCGCTATGACGGGCTTGCCGAGTCGCCACATATGCTCCCATTGCGCGACATGTTTGCCGTCGTGGCGCTGCCAGTACTCGATGAACTCGGCGTGCGACTTGCCCTTCGGATCCGAATGCCGCACGCCGGAGGCCGGCGCAGACGTCTGATCGTAGCCGGCGCAAAACGCCGCGCCGGCCCCGGTCAGGATAATGGCGCGGACACCGCGATCCGCATCGGCCTCGTCGAGCGCCTGATAGATCTCCGCCTCAAGACTGCGCGACAGCGCATTCATCCGATCCGGACGATTGAGCGTGATGGTCGCGACCTTCTCGTCGACGCTGTACAGCAGATCCTGATAGCTCATTTCCGACCCTTTCTTTGTTGTTCGTATATTTATGACGCCGCGTGTGCGGCAGTGGGCGCTGCATCCTGCTGCAACGGCTCGACCGCAATATCGACGGCAACGACGCCTTCGCCGCGCGGTTTGACGATGACGGGATTGAGATCAATGGCGCGGAAACGGCCGGCGTGCGCCAGGGCGAACTCGCCGAGCCGCACCAGAAAGTTGGCGAGCGCATCGACGTCACCTTCCTGGCGGCCGCGCGCGCCGGTAAGAAGCTTGGCGCCCTTGACGGCATGGATCATCGCCAGCGCCTCGTCATGTGACAATGGCGCCATCTCGGTCCGGACGTCGTTGAAGATTTCGACAAAGACGCCGCCGAGACCGAAGCAGATCGCTGGACCAAATAGCGGCTCGTCGATCGCGCCGGCGTATACTTCCGCAACGCCGCCAACCATCGGCTGCACCAGCACGGTCGCGGCCGATTTGAAGCCCGCCTTGCGCGCGTTGCCGATGACCGTCCGATAGGCCTCCGCCACCTCGGTAGCATCGCAATTGAGCCGCACACAGCCCACATCGCTCTTGTGCAGGAGTCCCGGCACTTCGGCCTTCAGCGCAACGGGCGCGTCAAAGCGGCGCTGCAACGCGACAGCTTCCGCCTCCGAGTTCGCGAGCGCGGCATCAACAATCGCAAGGTCATGCCCAAGCATCGCTTCTCTGATGGCCATGAAGCCGGCTTTGACGAAATCGAGCTTTGTCTTTGCCTGGACCGGGTGCTCCGCGGGTGTCGCGCCGCGCGCCCAATAAGCCCGCCGCGTCGGCAAATAGCGCAACGCCCGCATGGCATTCGTGGTGCCCAGCAAAATCGGCACATGGGCGCCGTGCAGGGTCGCGATGAGTTCGGAGTCCAGCGGCCCGCCGAGCGGCGAATATTGAAAGGCGACGAAGGTGCGGCCCGAACTGCGAGCGGCATCCGCGATATGAGACGCCAGCCGCCGCATGCTTTCGTTGCCGCCGGCGCGCACGCTGACACTCGCGGCGATGACAGGGCGGCGGCGCTCGCTGACCAGGGCTCCGAAGATTTTCGGCATCAGCGTCGCATCGTCGTACATCGCGCCGGTGCCATCGAGCGGATTGGTGACGCTGCCGAAATCGGGCTGCGTCGCGCGCAGGAGTTCTTTGGTCTGCGGCTCGAATTGCGCCAGCGGCAATCCGGCCTCCTCCAGCACATCGGTCGAGATCGCGGCACCGCCGCCGCTGCCGGAAACGACGATGATGTCGTCCGAAATGTCCAGATCGCGTGGCGCGGTGGCGAAAATCTCGATCGCTTCGACGAATTCGTCAAAGCCGCGCACCTGAACGATCCCGTGGCGGCGCAGGAACGCGGCCAGCACCTCCGAATTACCGGCAAGCGCTCCGGTGTGCGAGCGGATCATCACCTGTCCGGCAGCGGAGCGGCCGGCTTGAAACAGCACCAAGGTTTTTCGGCTGCGCGTGCGCTTTGCGGGCGGCCGCGGCGAGCTTTTGCGGATTTTTCAGCGCCTCGATCACGATCGCAACGACCGCAACGTCCGGATCGTCGACAAAATAGTCGACAAAATCCTCGATCGTGGCGCCGAGCTGATTGCCGCAGGAGACGAAACAGGCGAAGCCGAGGTGGCGGTCCGCCATCAGCGGCGTGAACGCCGTCGCGCCGAGCCCGCCGCTCTGCGACACGATGGCGACGGAGCCGGGCCGCAACGGCTTCGCGATCGGGCCGCTGAACGCCGCCACGCGGTCCCTGACATTGATATAGCCGAAACAGTTGGGACCGCAGATGCACATGCCCTTGGCGGCGAGTGCTTTCAGGCGCAGTGCGCGCGCTTCGCCGTGTCCGCCCTCGCCGAATCCAGCCGCCAGCACCACGGCCGCCGGAATTCCTTTGACGTGCGCCTCCTCAAGCACATCGCACGTCGCGTCAGCGCCGACCGCCGCAAGCACGCAATCGACGCCGTCGGGCAGCGCGGCAATGCCAGGATAGCATTTGAAGCCATGCACTTCTTCGTAGCGCGGATTCACCGGCAAAATTTGTCCTGAAAAGCCGCAGTCACGCAGATTGGCAATGACGCTCGCGCCGCGTCCGCCGCGCTGCGACGCGCCAACGACCGCGATGGAGCGCGGTGCGAGCAACGATGTCATCGGCTTCATGCAATGATCCGTTTCTTGTTCTGATTGAGGATGCGGGCCACTTACGACTGCAGCCAGAGCTGGAAGCGCTTCTGCATGGCCGGCAGATTCTTTGCCCACCATGAGAAATCCACCGTGTGGGCGACCTTCAGGTTGTCCGGATAGGTCGGCATCAGCTTGGCAATCGCCGGATCAAGGAAATTGTACGCCTTTGGATTTTGCGGACCGTAATAGATGAGACGGGCGAAGGTGGCCTGATATTCGGCGCGGCCGACGATATCGAGGAATTTCATCGCGCCTTGCGGATTGGGACAGCCGACCGGCGCCAGCCAGCCTTGATTGCCGCCTTCGCAAATCGCCTCATTCCACACCATCGCAAACGGCGCATGACTATGCAGGATGGTTTCGGTGGCACGGCCGTTCATCGCGGCGATGATATCGACCTCCTCCTGCTCCATCATCTGCTGAGCCATCGAGTTATCGGACCACCAGGCTTTGATATGCGGCTTGATCCGGTCGAGGCTGCGAAACGCGCGATCGACGTCGATCGGATAGAATTCGCTGTCCTTGACGCCGTCGGCTTTGAGCGCTGCTTCGATGGTCCACATCTGATCGGTCCGCATCGAGCGCCGGCCGGGAAACTTCTCCACGTCCCAGAAATCCGCCCACGATTTCGGATGATGATCGCCGGGCCACTTTTTGGTGTTGTAGCAGATGACGTAGGACAGCGAATGACCGCCGATGGCATTGCCATAGCGCAGCTGTTTCGGATCGAGCGCCGAGCGGTCGATAACATTGAAATCGAGCGGCATGACCATCTTCATGCGCTCGGCCTGATAGATTTCTTCGCCCTGCACGGAAACGGCGTCGATCTGCATTGCATTCGCCTCATGCATTGCGCGCAGCTTCGCGAAGACGTACGGCGCCTGGTACACGACCGGAATGCCGGTTTTCTTCGTGAACGGCTCGCCGAAGGCCTTGGCGGCGGCCTTCTGCCAATCGCCGCCGAAGACGAAAGCGGTAACGGGCTGCGGAGCCGCCTCTGCGCTCGCGAAAGCTCCGAATAGCCCTGACAGCGCCGAGCCGCCAAATGCGACGCCGAGCGCCCCGATGAACTCCCTGCGGCCGAGTCCGCGCGTTTCATCCAACACCGTGCGCAGGCGGGCGCAGGTCTCGTCCACCCCGAAGTCCCGCTGTCGTACCGTCATCGCTCGCACTCCTGCCTAGCCGTTGCGCCGGCGCGCCAGCGCCTGCGCGGTCGAGACGCTTACGAAGGTCAAAATCGCCAAGCCGATCAAGATCGCCGAAGCGGCCGCGATCGTCGGGTCTGAAGTCGCCTGCACGTCGGACCAGATTTTCACCGTGACCGGCTTGCCGACGCCGCCCAGCACGAACATCGCGATGAGCAGCTCATGCGCCGAATGTACGAAAGCAAGGATCGCGCCGATGATGATGCCCGGCGAGATGATCGGCAGCGTGATGCGGATAATCGCCCACAGCGGATGGGCACCATGAATGATCGCGGCACGCTCGAGATTGCGATCGGCACTGCGCAGGCTCGCAGCCGTATTGATCACCACGAACGGCATGCCGCTGACCGCGTGCGCGCAGGCCAGGCCTACGATCGAGTTATTCAGGCCCAGCGGAACGAAGAACAGATAGGTCGAGATCGCGGTCACAATCGGCGGTGTCACCAAGGCGCAGAGAATAAGCGCGCTGAGCAGCGCCTTGGCGGGCACGACATAACGCACCAGCGCGAAAGCCGCCGGCACCCCAAGCAGCGTCGCCAACAGCGCCGTGAGGCTGCCGACTTTCAGCGTGACCATGAAAGCCGAGACCCATTCCGGATCGCTGGCGATCGCCCGGTACCAGCGCAGCGACAGGCCCGGCGGCGGAAATTCCAGAAAATTTCCCGCGCTGAACGAAATCGCCAGCACGACAATGACCGGAAAAATCAGATAAGCGACGATCGCCGCCGCGGCGGTTCCCAGCACGATCCGGTCGGCGGCGGGGTTCATGCGTCGGACCCTCCCCACAACCGGTCAAGACTGAAATAGCGGTTATAAATCGCGGCGATCAGCGTGGTGATGACAAGGAGCACGAAACCCGCGGCGCTCGCCTGTCCCCACTCGAGCAGTTCGCTCGCTTCCACCATGATGGTCTGCGCAATCATGGTCTGACGCGGGCTGCCGAGCAGCGCCGGCGTCACGTAAAAGCCGAGCGACAACACGAACACCAGAAGCGCCGCGCCATACACGCCCGGCAGGCTCAACGGAAAGAACACGGTGCGGAAAGCGTGCCAACTGCTGGCGCCGTGGATTTTGGCCGCCGAGATCAACGTACGGTCGATGCGCAACATTGCGCCGAACAACACCACAATGGTCAGCGGCAGCAGGATTTGCACCATCCCGACGAGGACGGCGAACTCGCTGTAAAGCAGCGGCAACGACGCATGGATGATGCCGACTTTCCGCAGCAGCGTGTTGATCAGACCGTGGTCGCCCAGCAGGATCAGCCAGGAGAACGTGCGGACGATGATGTCGACCCAGTACGGGATGAACACGAACATCAAAAGCAGCCCGCGCAGGATGCCGCCGGTGATGGTCAGCGTGTAGGCCATCGGATAGGCCAGAAGCAGCGCGAGTATGGTCGCGATGCTCGCAGTCTCGACCGTGGTGAGCATCACCTTGGTGTAGAGTGGTGACGTGAACACTGTTTCGTAAGCCTTGAGTGAATAGCCTTCGGCCGCGAGACTACGCCAGCACATCAGGAAGAGCGGCAGCAGAAAGAACACGACGATCCAAATCAGAGCCGGCAGTAGCAGCAGCACAGGCATGCCTCGCCGCTGGACGGACTGCGCGCGCGGCGCTGGTTCGGAGATCGCCGTCATGGCGCCGCGCTCCGCCCACTCGCTGCACCGTCGCCGGTTGCGGGCAACAGCCGCGCGGCGCCATTTTTCCAAGTCAACGCGATCTGCTGCCCAACCTCAAAGGAAGCACCGTCTTCGCGCGCGACCCTCGCCTTGAGCAGCTCGCTCCCCATCGCAATGCCAAGCTTAAAGACATCGCCGTGGAAGCTGCGCTCTTTGAGGACGCCGACGATTTGTTCGCCGGGCGCCAGGGACCGTTGCTGCTCTGCCCCCAGAGGCCGAACCGACATGTCTTCCGGACGGATGAGCAGGAAAGCGTGATCTCCGGCAGAGGCCGCAAATGCGGGCCGCGCGGCATGGATCAAGGCGCCATCGCCGGCCTTCACGGTCCAGCGGTCAGCGCCTGTTTCCACAATCGTTACATCGATCAGATTGGAGTTGCCGATGAAGTCGGCCACGAAGGCACTGGCGGGTGTCTCGTAGAGCGCACTCGGCGGCCCGATCTGGGCAATGCGCGCGCGATGCATGACCACGACCAGGTCGGACATGGTCAAGGCTTCCGATTGATCGTGCGTGACGTAGACAACCGTCGTACCGACACTGCGATGGATGCGTCTGATCTCGGTTTGCATCTGCTCGCGCAGCTTCTTGTCGAGCGCGCCGAGCGGTTCGTCCATAAGTAGGAGCCGTGGACCCGATACCAGCGCCCGCGCCATGGCGACACGTTGCTGTTGGCCGCCGGAGAGCTGGCGCGGGTAGCGCGCCGACAGATGCGACAGCTGCACCAGTGCCAGCATTTCAGTGATGCGCTTGCCCGCCTCGGTGCGCGTGAGTTTGCTTCGCATGCGCAGCGGAAATCCGACATTCTCCGCCACCGTCATGTGCGGAAATAGCGAATATGACTGGAACACCATGCCGATATTGCGCTTATGCGGCGGCACGTCCGCGACCGAACGATTGTCGATGAGAATGTCGCCGCGATCCGGCGTCAAAAAGCCGGCGATCAGATTGAGCGTCGTGGTCTTGCCGGAGCCGCTTGGCCCCAACAACGACACGAACGCGCCGGCCGGCACGTCGAGCGAAACATCGTCGACGGCCGCGGTCTGACCATAGGCCTTGTAGAGATTGCGCAGCCGAACCTGGGCTCCACTCGCGGTTTCGGCGGATCGGTCCATACGCGACGGCAACCCCAGGAGGTAAACAAGGACGGAAGCATGACAACGAAATTTTGCTCGAATGATCCGCCCGCGTTGCGCAAAAATCAATCGGCCACGACCGCACACCGGGTCCGCCCCGTTCGCACACCGGCATTGCAAGGCAAAGTGGCATTACGCCCGAGCAAAACAATATGGCGTGTGCATCGCGCGCAAATTTCTGCTACGCTTAAGCGCCAAGTCCGGGCGCCGAAGACGCCCGCCCACTCAGTTGGAGGAAGCCATGGCGAAGCCGACCCCGCGCAAGGATCAGAGCGCCAAAAATGGGCAAAGAACGCCACAAGAATGGCGGCAAGAATGGAAATGGCCGACCGCGCGTGACGGAATTGCCGAAGATAACAACGACGACCGACACGCGCGAAATTCTGGCGCATGCCGCCAAGGAGGCGCGACGCGACGACTATTTCATCGTCGATGTCGACGCTCACGTCACCGAAACAGCGTTCTGGCCGGAAGTCGTCGATCGCATGGAAAGCGATGTCTACAAACAGATGGCGCGCGCGTTCAAGGAGCGCGGCGGGGCGCCGGGCCTGCTCAATGCCACGCCCGGCATGCTTTATCAGGATGTGTTCGGCCGCATTCCCCATCAGCAACGTCTTGGCGAGGATGTGCCAGGCGGCCGCACGCACCGGCAGGTAACGCTGGTGAAGCGGGCCATGGACTCGCTCGGCATCGATTACATGGTGGTGTTCCCGACGCCGATGCTGGTGCTCGGCATGCATCCGCAGGCCGAAGTGGAGGTCATCATCGGCAACGCTTTCAACAAGTGGCTGACCGAAGAAGTGCTGCCGCAAGAGCCGCGCATGAAGGCGATGCTCTATCTGCCGTTCAATCATCCCGAAGCCTGCGTCAAGGCGGTCGAGATGTACGCCGACAATCCGAGCGTCATCGGCTTTTCGGTAACCTCGACGCGCTTCCGCGCCGTCAATCACGACAGCTACATGCCGCTCTATTCGGCCATTCAGGCCAGCGGCAAACCGCTGTCGTTCCACTCCGGCTTCCACTGGGGCGACCAGTCGATGCAGCAGTGCAACCGCTTCATCTCGATGCACGCGATCTCGTTCGTCTACTACAACATCATCCACATGACGAACTGGATCATCAACGGCATGCCGGAACGCTTCCCCAAGCTGAAGGTGATCTGGATCGAAAGCGGGCTGGCGTGGATTCCGTTCCTGATGCAGCGGCTCGATTCCGAATACATGATGCGCTCGTCGGAGGCGCCGCTGCTCAAGCGCAAGCCGAGCGACTACATGCGCGACATGTACTATTCGAGTCAGCCGCTGGAGCGCTCCAACATGGATCTGACGGAGGCGACTTTCAAAGCCATGAAGGCTGACACGCAATTGCTGTTCGCCTCGGACTGGCCGCACTGGGATTTCGACCTGCCCAGTTCGATCACCACGCTGCCGTTCCTCGACGAGCAGGCCAAGCGCAACATTCTCGGGCTCAACGCCGCCCGGCTGTTCAATCTCGAAGTGCCGAAGCACAAGCTGGCCAAGGCCAAGCCGAACCGGCGTCCGTGCGCGAGCCGGTGACGGCCTGATCCGCAATGGCCAAAGCGTTCCGGCGCAAGACGACGAGGAAGACCGCAAGGCGCCCCGCGAAAGCGGCGGGCAAGCGCGGGCTCGCCAAAACCGCGGACTTTTACGCGGCGGCGCGCGACGCGCTCAAGCGTGGCGACCCCGACGCGATTCCCGACAAGGTGCTGCAGCAGGTGCTGAGCGCGGCGGTGAAGATTTACGCCGCCAAGGTGGAGCGGCGCGGCCATGACGTGGCGCCATACCCGCAGAACACGGTGACGGCCACCGAGACGGTGGTGACCGCCTGCGGCATGATCCGCGCCGCCGACCTCAACATGTTCGACGTGGCGATCTGGTTTCATCGCCCGCCGGGGATCGAATGACGCGCGGGCGCGTACTGCAATGATGGAGGGTGCGATGGATGAAATCTCGGTCGGCAAGCTCGCCGATATTCCGGACGGCGATTACCGGGTGTTTGCCGTCGACGAATACGAAGTCGGCATCTTCCGCACCGGCAGCAAGGTTCTGGCCTACGAGAACACCTGCCCGCACGCGGGTGGTCCGATCTGCCAAGGCAAGATTTTCAACAAGGTCGAGGAAATCATCACGCCGGACAAGAAAAGCGCCGGCCTGCGCTTCGGCAAATCACGGCACATTGTCTGCCCGTGGCACGGCTACGAATACGATCTCGCCACCGGCTGTCATCCAGGCGATCCATCGGTGCGGCTCACGCCCGTCAAGGTCTCGGTCCGCGAGGGGCAGATCTACATCAGTTTGCCGGAGTAGCCGCCAGCATCTCCGCCGCGATCTTCTCCGCCACCATGATGGTCGGAATGTTGGTGTTGCCGCGCGGCGGTGTCGGCATGATCGAGGCGTCGATCACGCGCAAGCCCGCAACGCCGCGCACGCGGCCGGACGGATCGGTTACCGCCTCAGCGATCGCTCCGGCGCGCCCATGCGGCAGGTGCCGACCGGATGAAACGTGCCGGCGACGTTCTGCCGGATGTATTCGGCGAGCGCTTCGTCGTCCTCGGCCAGTACCGCGAGATCGATCGCGGCGGTCGGCGAGCGTCGAGAAGATCGGCCCGGCAAGCGGCGGCGCCAGATCGATCAGTGCGGCGACCGCGGCGCTCTTGATCTTGTTGGCCTGGGTGATGCGGTTGAGCCGGCGCAGGCGGTCGGAGAATTTGACCGGGAAGGTCAGGCCGGTCATGGCGCGCACCGCGTCGTGCGCGAGGATTTCGACGCAGCGGCGGAAGCCCTGCATGAAGCGCTGCAAGTCGAGGTCATGGCCGGTGAAATTGAACTCGACCAGCGGATGCGCCGCTGGATCGGCTGAGGTCGAGTGAAACCTGGCCGCGCGCCATCGGCTTGAGCAGCGACGGCGCCAGATTGGCGACCTGCGTGCCGAGCGGGCTCCACGACGTCTTGCACTGCACGTTGATATACATGTCGAGCGGCGGCGCGCCCGGCAGGTTCGAGGAATAGCGAAAGCACGTCATCGGATGCGGGCGAATTTCTCTCCGCCTGCCGCATATCCGCGCTTCTGCAACAGCCCGAGAAACAGAATGGCGTGGTTGGCGAGATTCTTTCCGACGCCCGGCAGATCGGCACGCACAGCGATGCCGTGTTCGCGAAGCTCGCGCGCCGCTCCGATCCCGGCGCGCAGCAAGAACGCCGGCGAATGAACGCCTCCAAGCGCGACAATAATTTCTCGACCACGGAACTCTTTCAGCTCGCTGCCGATCCGTACCGTGACGCCGACCGCGCGCAACCTTCAAAGACAAGGCCTGTGACGAAAGCCTGTGAAAGGATCGTGAGATTGTTGCGGCGCCGCGTTGCCGCATCCAGATAGCAGATCGCCGCCGAGCCGCGCTTGTCGGCCCAGTTGCTCATCGGCACGGAGCCGTAGCCGTCGCGAAAATCCGCGTTCATGTCGGCGATGAACGGAATCTGCCGCTCCAGCGCGAACTCGTGCACGGCTTTGGATAGTGGAGCCCAGTCCGCCATCGCGGTGCGCCGGATCGGCACCGGACCGTTCTTGCCGTGCAGCGCGCCGTCGAAGTCGAAATCGTTCTCCAACTTGCGGAAGAACGGCAGCACGTCATCCCAGCTCCAGCCAGCGGCACCGAGGGACTGCCATTCGGCGTAATCGTCCGGCGTGCCCCTATAGGCCACCATGCCCATCACCGACGAGCCGCCGCCGATCATACGTCCCTGCGAGAAGCCGGTCAGCGGGGAGTTATCGCGGCGCCGCCAGTGCACCTTGAGCCCCGGCCAGAAATAGGCGTCGTTGTAGTAGGAGTGCGGATAGGTATCGAGAATGTCGCCCGGCTCGGCGCCCGGCGCCGCATCGCGGCCGGCTTCCAGCAGAAGGACGCGCGTCGCCGAGCGCGCCGACAGCCGGTTCGCCAGCACGCAGCCGGCGGCGCCGCCGCCGACGATAATGACATCAAAGCTTTCGGTCATGGGCTCCGCAGAATCACGGTGGCATGCAGGCAAGCCAGTCGCCCGCCCCTAAAGCAGCGTAACGCCTGGGCCCCTCGACGGTAAGGCCCGCGCCTTTCATAATGGCGGCGCGAATGAATGGGGTATGGGTTCCGTGCGGATTTTATCGTTTCAGTCGGGTCTTCACGATGCGTCGGCCGCCGTATTCGAGGATTACCGGCTTGTCGCCGCGGTTCAGGAGGAGCGCCTGCGGCGCGAGAAAGGCTGGGGCAACGACGTGCCCTGGCTTGCCATCGACGAAGTGCTGCGCATTGCCGGATGGGCGCGCAACGAGGTCGACGTCATCGCCGCAATCCGGGGCATTTTCCCGCTGCACTATTTTTCATTCCCGCTGCCGCGCGACCTTTACTACGCCGTGCGCAAGCATTTGGGCCGCGAGCGCGTCAATCGCGACCTGTCCAATGCCATCACGCGCAGCGGCACCGGCGAAGACCGGCTATTCCGCAGCGATCGGTTTCTTGCCGAAAACGGCTTTCGCGCCGACACCAAATTTCACTTCGTCAACCACCACGAGGCGCATGGGCTGGCGGCGCTGTTCTTCACCGATTGGGACGACGCGCTGATCTACACGGCCGATGGCGTCGGCGACAATGTCAGCTACAGCGTGCGCAAGCTACAGAACGGACAACTCGATTGTTTGTTCGGCGGCGACGAATGGCTGAAGAAGAAAAACGCACCGCGCAACAGCCTCGCGACGGCTTACGGCCACGCCACCAAGGCGGCCGGGTTTCGCATGTGGCGTCACGAGGGCAAGCTCACCGGACTGTCGGCGCGCGGCGAGCCGAAACTGCGCGACGCGCTCGGCCGCCATTTCCGCCTCAGCGACGACGGCCTGATCGCCTGCGACTTCACCAGCTGGCGCGTTATGGAGCAAGGCATCGAGGCGATCTGTCAGGGACAGAGCCGCGAAACGATCGCGGCGTCGATCCAGCAATTGGCCGAAGATCTGATCTCCGGAGCGATCAGGCACTGGCTGTCCCGAACCAAGGCGCGGCGCCTCGGCCTTGCGGGTGGACTATTCGCCAACGTCCGACTGAATCGGCTTCTGGCCGAATCGCTCCCGGTCGACGAAGTCTTCATCTTTCCCGCCATGGGCGATGACGGCTTGGCGGTGGGCGCGGCGCTCTGTTATCTCCGCGACCGCGACGGTCTCTCCACATGGCTTCAGCAGCGCCGACGCCTGGACAATGTCTATCTCGGCCAGGATTTCGATTCGCGCATCGACACGGTCTTGGCAGCGGATTCCGACGTCCGGCAGTTGCCGGGCGATCCGATCGAGCTCGCGACAGCCCTGGTGGAAGCCGGCAGCGCCGGCGCAGTGTTCGTCGGGCGCATGGAATATGGCCCGCGCGCGCTCGGCGCCCGCAGCATCATCGCCAATCCGACCGATCCGACCATTAACGATCGGCTCAATGAGCGGCTCGACCGTTCGGAATTCATGCCGTTCGCCCCCTACGTGCTGGAAGAGGACGCCGCGCGCGTGTTCGAAATCGGACCGGTTAACCGCTACGCGGCCCGCTTCATGACGATCACTTGCGCGGTGCGGCCGGAATGGCGGGAGCGTATCCCGGCGGTCGTGCACATCGATCACACGGCGAGGCCACAGATCATCCGCGACAGCGATAACCCGCTCTTTGCCGGCATTCTGCGCCGGTTCCGCGACCGCACCGGAATACCGGTGCTGATCAATACCAGCTTCAACGTGCACGAAGAGCCGATTGTTAACAGGCCGGAGGAATGCCGGCGGGCGCTGGTCGATGGCCGCGTCGATTTCGTGGTAACCAAACGTGGGGTTTACGTCACCGCCCGCGGACTGGAAGCGGCACGCACGGCAACCGGCGCACGGAACAGCCGGCCGGCGTTTACCGCAGCAGAAAACGTGCGTTGACGCCGGGCCATTCGCATTCTTCAGTACGCGGCTATCGGGGGCGAGCGGCGCGCGCATGTCAAAAACCAGCCTGGCACTCAATAACCTGCGCGGGTACGCCATCATCATCGTCTTGGCGTTTCACGCGTCCATCGCCTACGTGAGCCACCAGCCGTCCGCCGCGCTGCCTTTCGATCAGCCGCCCTACGCCTGGATCGCCAATCCGATCGTCGACAGCGATCGCTGGCTTGGCTTCGACATCTTCTGCGCCTTCACGTTTCTCTACATGATGCAGCTGATGTTCTTTCTGTCCGGGCTGTTTGTATGGCAGAGCCTGAGACGAAAGAGCGCAGCCGTCTTTTTGTACGACCGGTTCGTACGACTTGGCGTGCCGTTTGTGCTCGGTGCCTATCTGCTGATGCCGATCGGCTATTTCGCCGTCTACCGCCAGACCGCTCTCGATCCAAGCTGGTCGGCTTACTGGTCGCACCTGACCGCACTGCCGTTCTGGCCGTCCGGACCGCTCTGGTTTCTCTGGATTTTGCTGCTATTCAACGTCGTCGCCGCGGCCTTGAGTGCTGTTGCACCGGGCGCGGTCGACTTTTTGGCGCGGATCGCCGCGAGGGCAACGCCCAACCGGCTGTTTGTCGCGCTCGCCGGCCTCACCGCGCTGCTCAATCTCGGCATGTCGGGACTGTTCACACCCTGGCAGTGGGTGGACTACGGTCCGCTCGCGTTTCAGCCGCTCCAACTGCCGCAATACGCGGCTTATTTCTTTTTCGGTCTTGTCGTCGGGGCTCAGGGTCTGGAGCGCGGCCTCTTTGGCGCGGAGGGCACGCATCGCGAAGCGCTGGAGCCGCTGGTGCATCGGCACTGTCGCTTCGTTCATTGTATGGATCTCGTGCTCGGCGCTCATGTTCACCGGGCATGGCGTGCCGGGACTGCAGATCGTCGCCGAACTCGGCCAGGCCCTGTTCGCCGCCACGGCCTGCTTTGCGGCTGCGGCGACGTTCCTGCGCTTCGCCGCCAGGCCGTGGCCGTCATTCGAAGGCATCTCCGAGAATTCCTATGGCATTTATCTGTTCCACTACGTCTTTATTCTCTGGGCGCAATATCTTCTCCTCAGCGTAGCAATACCCGCCATCGCCAAGGGCGCGATCGTGTTCGGCGTTACACTTGTTCTGAGCTGGGCCGCCAGCGCTGCGATCTGCGCCATTCCACTTGGGGCGCGCGTACTGCGTGGACAACGGCGCACGGCGATCGCCGCGGCGCGCACAACGACCGGCCACGGCACCGCGGAGCAAGGCGGCGGTTAAGTCCGCAGATCGCGGATACGCGGTGCTTTCACGCTGGACTCGAATTCCCGCGCCAGCGTCCCGAGCTCGAGGGTCACGACGTGCGGCGAGATCTCGAATACGCGCTTGATCTCGTGCTCGACCTCGGCCGCTGCAGCCGCAGGCTCGGCTTCCCGCCGAACCTCAATGGATACCCGCAATTCTTCGAGATCGCCGACGGTAACGGCCTCGCACTTGAAGTCGTTGATCGGCGGCATCCGGAACATGAAGTCCTCGAACTCGCCGTGATCGATGTTGATGCCGCGAATCTTGAAGAACTCGCTCGCCCGATGGGCGTGATGCATGATCGGAAATACGGAAAACGGACCGTCACCCGGCACATCGGTCTGCAGCGTGACCACGTCGCCTGAGGACCAGCGCAGAAACGGCGTGATGTTGTTGGTATAAAGCGGCGTGACTACAAGCGCGCCCGGCTCACCGTCGGCTAGCGCCTCGCCGGATGCCGGATCCACCACCTCGACGAAGAACAGATCGCTCCAGATCCGGAAGCCGCTGGCAACGCCATCCTCGGCGGCCATCATGCCGGCTTCCGTCATGCCGAACGAGTCGCGAACTTCGGCGCCCCACATGCGGCCGATTTTCTCTCGCTTTCCCGCCGAGAGCGGTTCCGCCGAACAGATCACAAGCTTGACCGGCCCATTGGCCAGATCGATTTTTTTCTGATCCGCCAGATTGGCGAGATGCAAGGCGTAGCTCGACATGCCTACGAGCACGTCGGGACCGAGCTTCTCAATAAGCTCGATCTGCAGCGCCGACGGCGTCGTGGTGCCCGCTCCGGCCATCAGTGCGCCCATGCCGAAGGCTTCGGCCGCACGCGCCATCATCGTGCCGACCGGATGAATGCCTAGTGGAAACGCACAATGCACCATATGGCCTGGCTTGGCGCCTGCGCACGCGTAGACGCGGGAAAAGCCGCGCATCGCGACTTCGATGTCGATGTGGCTGCGCGGATAAAACAGCGGACGACCTGTCGTGCCGCCCGAGCGCCAAAACTGCGCAACGGGATCGTTCGTCGCAGGGGGCAAACAGAAGTCGCGGTAGAATTCTCGATCAGGCATGGCGCGCAGCATGTCTTTGTCGAGGAGCGGAATTTTCGCCCATTCGCGCGGATCGTCGAGTCGATCGAGATCGATGTGATCGAGCTTGCCGCGAAAGAATGGCGCGCGCATCGCCTGCAGTACGGCTTGGCGTTTGCGCAATGAGTGGATGGCAGCGATCTCAGCTTTGCTGCGCGGGATCGTTACGCCGGGACGAGGAGCGATTCCACCGTGCTGCATCGTCAGCCCTGAAACTCTGAAAACAAGAACTGTCAGCCGAGTGGCTGCGAAATATTGCTCTTAATACGGCAAGCAGCCGATTGGCGGTATCCCGCTCCGGCCAAACAAACAAATCGACTGTCCGCAGAGTTAATTGCCGGTCGCCGGCATTCGCGTCGCTTCGTCGCTTGGATGAAATCGCTCGATGACTTCGCGTGGGATCGGCCGCGATTTTAGCTTGGAAGGATCGGCCGGATCGCGTCCCGCCCAGACGCGTGTTTCCTGACCCTCAACGGCGACTGTGCCGCTTACAAACAGCCGGTGCTCGACATCGAAGCTCGAGCGGCGGAATGCGATAATCTGGGAAGCCAGTTCGACGTGGTCGCCAAAACGGGCCGGCGCGATGAACCGGGCGCTGGCATCGACCAACGGCAGCGAGTCGATACCGAAGGCGGCAGCGAGCTCGGGCGGCCGCACGCCCAGCGCCGCTTCAAACAGGCTCCAGGTACCCCAGTCGAAATATTCAAAGAAGCGGCTGTTAAACACGATGCCGGCCGGATCGCAGTGCGACCATTCGATCGTAAATCGCCGTCGGTTGAGAAAATTGGCCATTGAACGTCCCGCAAAGCGCCGAACCGGTTCTCGCGATCAACAGCGTCTTCGGTGGCGTGTCAAACCAGAGTCCTCCCTGTTGAAGCAAGGTTTGCCTACGAATTCATCAGGGGTTGTGGGCAATTCGCGCGGCTCGCTCAAATAATGAGCAGATAGCCGAGGCGCCGGATTCAAATTGGGCGTGGCAACCATTGGGGTCCCTAGCGCCGACGAAAACGTAATCCGAATCAATGGCTTGGAATCCTTTACCGCTTGGCACGCTCCTTGCGATTTCGGTGCGAAGCGGGACGGCGCCGCGCCGGCCGCGCGTCAACCAGAGGACAACGCCATGTCTAATGCCCGGGTAAAGTCGGTTCATTTCACGCGCCGCCGCATGCTGGCGAGCGCGGCAAGTTTTGCGGCCGCGGCAGTGACCGCGGGCCCCGTCAGTGCCGCCGATACCATCAAGGTCGGCATTCTGCATTCGCTCTCCGGCACCATGGCCATCAGCGAAACGACGCTGAAGGACGTGATGCTCATGCTGATCGACGAGCAGAACAAGAAAGGCGGCCTGCTCGGCAAGAAGCTCGAAGCTGTCGTCGTCGATCCCGCCTCGAACTGGCCGCTGTTCGCCGAGAAGGCCCGCGAACTGATCAGCAAGGACAAGGTGGCAGCGGTGTTCGGCTGCTGGACCTCGGTGTCGCGCAAGTCGGTGCTGCCGGTCTTCAAGGAGCTCAACAACATCCTGTTCTACCCCGTGCAATTCGAGGGCGAAGAGGGCGAGCGCAACGTGTTCTACACCGGCGCCGCACCGAACCAGCAGGCGATACCGGCGGTCGATTATCTGGCGAGCAAGGATGGTGGCTCGGTCAAACGCTGGGTGCTCGAAGGCACCGATTACGTCTATCCGCGCACGACCAACAAAATCCTCGAGGCATACCTGAAGGACGTCCTCAAGGTCGCGCCCGACGACATCATGATCAATTACACGCCGTTCGGATTTTCCGACTGGCAGACCGAGGTCTCCAAGATCAAGGCGTTCGGTTCGGCCGGCAAGAAGACGGCCGTCGTTTCCACGATCAATGGCGACGCCAACGTGCCGTTCTACAAAGAGCTCGGCAATCAGGGCATCAAAGCGACTGAAATTCCGGTGGTAGCGTTCTCGGTCGGCGAAGAGGAACTGGCCGGCCTCGATGCCAAGCCGCTCGTCGGCCACCTGGCCGCCTGGAATTATTTCGAGTCGATCAAAACGCCGGCGAACGCGGCCTTCATCAAGGCGTGGCACGCCTTCACCAAGAATCCGAAGCGCACCACCAACGATCCGATGGAAGCCCATTACATCGGCTTCAACATGTGGGTGAAAGCGGTGGAAAAAGTGAAGACCACCGATCCCGACAAGGTGATCGCCGCACTGCCGGGCATCAAGCAGGCCAACCTTACGGGCGGCGTATCGACGATGCTGCCCAACCACTACATCACCAAGCCGGTGTTCATCGGTGAAATCCGCGCCGACGGCCAGTTCGACGTCGTCTGGAAGACCAAGGGTCTGGTGCCGGGCGATGCCTGGTCGCCGTATCTGCCGGGCTCGAAAGATCTGGTCGCCGATTGGGTCACGCTCAATTGCGGCAACTACAACAAAGTGACCAAGAAGTGCGGGGGCGCATAGTCGACGCGGAAGTCTCACAACAATAGTGGCGTGAGGGCGGTTCTCCGCCTTCACGCGGCAGAGCCGGGGAAAATTGCGATGCGTTTTGGCCGAGCATGTCTCGCCGCTCTGCTGTTTGCCGTGGTGTTGGCCTCGGGCCTTTGCCTCGGCCACACCAGCGCATATGCCGCAACGCTGGACGAGGCACTGACATCCTTCACGGCCGACGATTTCGACCAGACCGAAGCCGGAATTAACGCCGTCGCGGCCAGCGGCAGCCCACGCGCCGAAATCATCCTGCGCGCCCTGCAGAACACACAGTTGATGTTCAGTGCCGCCCAGAAGAAAGTCTACATTCAGGATAATGCCAGCAAGCTGTTTGATGCTGCGACCGGCGCGCCAGTTCCGGGCGCACCGCCGGACGATCTCGACAATGTCCGCATCAATAACCGTCTGCGCGGCACCATCGATGCGGCGCTTGGCACCCTGACGCTGCTCTCGAAGAACCCGGACACGCGCTACAAAGCCGCGCAGGCTGTGTTCAAGTCGCACGACGCAAGCGCGTTGCCGACGCTCGACAAGGCGATCGCGCAAGAGACCGACGCCGGCGTGAAACGTGTGCTTGAGCAGGCGCGTGCCGCTATCGTGCTCAACACGCCCGGCGCCACAGACGCCCAAAAGCTCGACGCCATCGCAGTCGTGCGCGATCGTGGCGATCAGGACGCGCTGGCGCTGCTTGCGGACATTCCCAATCATGAATCGTCCGCGGTGGCCCGCGCCGCGACCGCGGCGATTGCGGCGATCCAGACGCGGCTCGCCGAATGGGACGCCGTGCAGAACGCCTGGTACGGCATTTCGCTCGGTTCGGTGCTGCTCCTTGCCGCAATCGGGCTTGCCATCACCTTCGGGGTGATGGGCGTGATCAACATGGCGCACGGCGAGATGGTCATGCTCGGCGCCTATGTGACCTACGTGGTGCAGGATGTGATCAGGACACACGATCCGGCGCTCCTTGATTACTCGCTCGCCCTCGCCATTCCGCTCGCGTTCCTGTTCTCCGGCGCAGTCGGCATCCTGATCGAGCGCAGCATCATCCGCTTTCTCTACGGGCGGCCGCTCGAAACGCTGCTGGCGACCTGGGGACTGTCGCTGGTCTTGCAGCAGGCGGTACGCACGGTGTTCGGACCGACCAATCGCGAGGTCAGCAACCCGTCCTTCACGAGCGGCGCCTTCGATCTTGGCGGCATTACGATCACCTACAATCGGCTCTGGATCATCTGTTTCGCGCTCGCGGTCTTCGTGGCGCTGATCGGTCTGCTGCGCTTTACGCGACTCGGATTGGAAATGCGTGCGGTGACACAGAATCGCGTCATGGCAGCCTCGATGGGCATCCGCACCGCGCGCATTGATGCGCTCACTTTCGGCCTGGGATCCGGGATCGCCGGGATGGCCGGCGTGGCGTTGTCGCAGATCGATAACGTCAGCCCCAACCTCGGCCAGGGATACATCATCGACAGCTTCATGGTCGTGGTGTTCGGCGGTGTCGGCAATTTGTGGGGCACCTTCGTCGGCTCGTTCGTGCTCGGCGTCGCCAACAAATTCCTCGAACCGTATGCGGGCGCGGTACTGGGCAAGATCACCATCCTGGTGCTGATCATCCTGTTCATCCAGAAGCGTCCGCGAGGCCTGTTCGCCCTCAAGGGCCGGGCGGTTGAAGCATAAATGGGCGCGGCCCCGCATTTCCTCATCCGCTCGCTCGATCGCGGCGCAGTGCTGTTCGTCGCCGCCATGGCGGCGATCGCGATCGGGGTGCCGATACTCAACCTCGCGATCCCGGCTTCTTCGGCATTTCACATGTCGACCTATCTGGTGGCTTTGTTCGGCAAATACGCCTGCTATGCGTTGCTCGCCCTGTCGATCGATTTGATCTGGGGCTTTTGCGGCATTCTCTCGCTTGGCCAGGGCGCGTTTTTCGCGCTCGGCGGCTACGCCATGGGCATGTATCTGATGCGGCAGATCGGCACCCGGGGCGTCTATGCCAATCCGATTCTGCCGGACTTCATGGTGTTCCTGAACTGGAAGGAATTGCCGGTCGCCTGGTACGGCTTCCAGCATTTTCCCTACGCGCTTCTGATGGTCCTGCTGGTGCCTGGCGTTCTCGCCTTCGTGTTCGGCTGGTTCGCGTTCCGCAGCCGCGTCACCGGCGTCTATCTGTCCATCATCACCCAGGCGTTGACCTACGCGCTGATGCTTGGCTTTTTCCGCAACGATTTCGGCTTTGGCGGCAACAACGGGCTGACCGATTTCAAGGACCTGCTCGGCTTCGACGTGCAGGCGGAGATGACACGCGCCGCTTTGTTCTCGATCTCCTGTCTGGCTGTGATCCTCGGCTTTCTGGTGTGCCGCGCCATTGTTGCCTCGAAATTCGGCAGGGTGCTGGTGGCGATCCGCGACGCCGAGGCGCGCACCCGCTTTCTCGGCTACCGCGTGGAATCCTACAAGCTGTTCGTCTTCACCCTGTCGGCCTGCATGGCGGGCATTGCGGGTGCGCTTTACGTGCCGCAGGTCGGCATCATCAATCCCGGCGAATTCGCGCCCGGCAATTCGATCGAAGCCGTCATCTGGGTGGCGGTCGGCGGACGCGGCACGCTGACCGGCGCGGTGATCGGCGCGGTCCTCGTCAACTACGCCAAGACCTATTTCACCTCGGGGATTCTCGCCCCCTACTGGCTCTTCATGCTGGGCGGCCTGTTCATCGCCGTGACGCTGTTCTTGCCGCGCGGCATCGTCGGCAGCCTGCATCACTGGACCGCACTGCGCCGCGACCGCGCTTCGGCAGCAGCCGAAGAAGGCGTCACCGAGCCGCTGGCGGCAGAGTGAGGATCGCTCGATGAAACTGCAGGAGCGACTGGAGAAACGCGAACAGGAGGCGATGGAAGCCTTCGAGCGGACGCTGCTGTTCATCGAGAACGTCACCGTTTCATTCGATGGCTTCCGCGCGCTCAACAATCTGTCCTTTTCCATCGAGCCTGGCGAAATGCGCGCCATCATCGGCCCCAATGGCGCCGGCAAGACCACGATGATGGATGTTGTGACCGGCAAGACCCGGCCAGACACCGGCTCGGTCATCTTCGACCAGCGCCACGATCTTGCCCGCCTCGACGAGACGGAGATCGCTCTGCTCGGCATCGGGCGAAAATTCCAGAAGCCGACGGTATTCGACAGCCACACGGTGTTCGACAACATCGAGCTTGCGCTCAAGGCCGACCGGCGCGCCCGCGCGACCCTGTTGTGGCGGCGCTCCGAGGCCGAAGAACGCAGCGTCGACGATATCCTCAAGACCGTTCGGCTGTCGGCCATGCGCGATCGGCTCGCCGGAAGTCTGTCGCACGGCCAAAAGCAATGGCTCGAAATCGGCATGCTGCTGGCGCAGGACCCCAAGCTCCTTCTGGTCGATGAGCCGGCCGCCGGCATGACCGACGCGGAGACGCAGCAAACCGCCGAGCTGCTCAAGGAGATCAACCGCGAGCACACCATCGTGGTGGTCGAGCATGACATGACGTTCGTCCGCGACCTCGGCGTCAAGGTCACCTGCCTGCATGAGGGCGCGGTGCTCGCCGAGGGCACGATCGACGACGTCTCGACCAACGAACGGGTCGTCGAAGTATATTTGGGAAGGTGAACGCCGCGATGCTCGACATCAACGCCATCGACCTGCACTACGGCGCTGCGCAGGCGCTGCGCGCCGTATCGCTCAAGGCCGAACCCGGCAAGGTGACCTGCGTGCTCGGCCGCAACGGCGTCGGCAAAACCAGCCTGCTCGACGCGCTGGCCGGGCAGCATCCGGTCAGCCGCGGCACGATCACCTGGGAGGGCAACGACATCACCGCGCTGCGGCCGCCCGAACGCGCGCGGCGCGGCATTTCCTACGTCCCGCAAGGGCGCGAGATCTTTCCGCTGTTGACTGTCGAGGAAAACCTGAAAACCGGCTTCGCGCCGCTGCCGCGCGCCGAGCGCAGCATGCCCGATGACGTGTTCACGCTGTTTCCGGTGCTCAAGGACATGCTGCGGCGGCGCGGCGGCGATCTGTCCGGCGGCCAGCAGCAGCAGCTCGCAATCGGCCGCGCGCTGGTGATGCGGCCGCGCCTCCTCCTGCTCGACGAGCCCACTGAAGGCATTCAGCCGTCGATCATCAAGGATATCGGCCGCGCCATTACGTATCTGCGCTCGCTTGGCAAGATCGCCATCGTGCTGGTCGAGCAATATCTCGACTTCGCCCGCGAGCTGGGCGATCATTTCGTTGTCATGGATCGGGGCGCCATCGTCTATGCGTGCGACCGCGAGACGCTTGACGAAGGCGCGCTGAAACGCGCCATGGCTATCTGACGACGGCGATTTGATTACGGCGATGTGACAATGCCAGCATCGGCGGCTGCTTTGCGCGAACAGACCTTCGCGGCCAATCGCGCCACGGGGCACATTGCGCTGTCGGTCGCGGCCGCGCACGGCTTGAGCCGGCGCGCCCGGGTGCATGAAGCGGGCTCGCTGCGCGTGCGTTTTCCGAATGGCCCTGACAAGGGCACGCTTGATGCGGTGATCGTCAACACCGCGGGCGGCATGACGGGCGGCGACCAGTTCGAACTCGACGTCGAGGTCGGCGCGGGCGCGCGGCTGTCGGTCACGACCGCCGCGGCCGAAAAGGTCTATCGATCGCTGGGGCCGGACACCAAAGTCGGCGTCAAGCTCGCGATCAATAATGGTGCGACGCTCACGTGGCTGCCACAAGAAACGATCCTGTTCGATCAGGTGCGGCTGCGCCGCACCATCGATGTCGAGCTTGCCGGCAGCGCGCATCTGCTGCTCGCCGAAGCCATTGTGTTCGGCCGCGCCGCAATGGGTGAGATCTTGAATGAGGGCCGGCTGTTCGACCGCTGGCGCGTGCGGCTCGATGGAGCGCTGGTCTTTGCCGAGACGTTGCGGATCGACGGCGCAATCGCCAAGCACCTCGCCGAGCGGCCAGTGGCGGCAGGCGGCGCGGCAGTCGCCGGCATCCTGAAAATCCCCGGCGACGAGGCAGCGGTTGCGGCCGTCAACGCCATGCAGCAAAATTTTCGCGGCGAAGTCGGCGCGTCGGCCTGGAACGGCCTGGCGCTGGCGCGTCTCGTTGCGCCGGACGGCGCGGCGCTGCGGCACGATCTGGCCGCGATCGTGACGGCCTGGAGCGAAACGCCGCTGCCGCGGCTTTGGCTGAACTAGCGCATGATCCCGAAAAGTGACAGCCGGTTCTCGGAAAAGATCATGCGCCAACTGAAGACGTGACGACCGATGCATCTCACTCCGCGCGAAAAGGACAAGCTGCTGATCGCGATGGCCGCGATGGTGGCGCGGCGTCGGCTCGAACGCGGCGTCAAGCTCAACCATCCGGAGGCGGTGGCGCTGATTTCCGATTTCATCGTCGAGGGCGCGCGTGACGGCAAAAGCGTCGCCGCGCTGATGGAACAGGGCGCGCACGTGCTCACCCGCGCACAGGTGATGGACGGCATCGCCGAAATGATCCCCGAGATCCAGGTCGAGGCCACATTTCCGGACGGCACCAAGCTTGTCACCGTGCACGAGCCGATACGATGAATACGATTTGGTCATTCCGGGGCCGAGCGAAGCGAGGAGCCCGGAATCCATATCCACGGACGCTGGGGTTATGGATTCCGCGCTCGCCGCTATCGCGGCGCCCCGGAATGACGTGAGTGGAGAAGCCGCAGCATGATCCCCGGCGAATATTTCATCCAGACGGGCGACATCGAACTGAACAAGGGCCGCAAGACGGTCACGCTCTCCGTCGCCAACACCGGTGACCGGCCGATCCAGGTCGGCTCGCATTACCACTTCTTCGAAACCAATCCGGCGCTGCGCTTCGACCGCAAGAAGGCGCGCGGCATGCGGCTCGATATTGCGGCCGGTACGGCGGTGCGGTTCGAGCCCGGGCAGACGCGCGAGGTGACGCTCGTCGCGCTCGCCGGCACGCGCACGGTGTACGGATTCCGTCAGGAAATAATGGGGAAACTGAAGCCGTGAAGAAAAGCCAAAAGAATCATGACGGGCGGACTTGCGCAGTCCGCCCGTCACGTTCTCAGCGCTGCTACCCCGCTGCTGGGAACCAAGGATCAAACCCGCCCTTTGCGCGACGCTGGTAGCGGCTTGCGCAGCCGGACCGATCCGACCTTGGCGATCCCTCGTATCCGGCAGAACCAGACGCGAGCGATCTGAAAGTGAGGATAGCGCAACGTTTGACGGCCGCAAGTTAAAGTGCGTATTTCGGCGCACCGAACGTGTTTGGGGATAACACTGGGGATACGTTGCGGCGGCAAAAGCAAAAAACAGTTTTCCGACATCATCATCGACTGCGTAAAATAAGAGACCGCACCGGAGACAATCATGCCAGCTCGTATCAGCCGTTCCGTTTATGCCGACATGTTCGGGCCGACGACGGGCGACCGCGTGCGCCTCGCCGATACCGATCTGATCATCGAAGTGGAAAAGGATTTCTGCACTTACGGCGAGGAGGTGAAATTCGGCGGCGGCAAGGTGATCCGCGACGGCATGGGACAGTCGCAGGTCACCAACAAACAGGGGGCAGCCGATACCGTCATCACCAATGCGCTCATTCTCGATCACTGGGGCATCGTCAAAGCCGACGTCGCCATCAAGGATGGGAAAATCTCCGCGATCGGCAAGGCCGGCAATCCCGACATCCAGCCCAATGTGACGATCGTCATCGGCCCCGGCACCGAGATCATTGCGGGCGAAGGCAAAATCCTCACCGCCGGTGGCTTCGACACCCACATTCATTTCATCTGCCCGCAGCAGGTCGAGGAAGCGCTGATGTCGGGCGTCACGTCGATGCTGGGCGGCGGCACCGGACCGGCGCATGGCACATTCGCCACCACTTGCACGCCGGGACCGTTTCACATCGCCCGCATGATCCAGGCGGCCGACGAGCTTCCCGTCAATCTCGGCTTTGCCGGCAAAGGCAACGCGTCGCGTCCTGCCGCGCTTGAAGAAATGATCAAGGCCGGCGCCTGTGCGCTCAAGCTGCACGAAGACTGGGGCACGACGCCGGCGGCGATCGATTGCTGCCTTTCGGTCGCCGACGATTACGACGTGCAGGTGATGATCCACACCGACACGCTCAACGAATCCGGCTTCGTCGAGGACACCATCAAGGCGTTCAAGGGCCGCACCATTCATGCCTTCCACACCGAAGGCGCCGGCGGCGGCCATGCGCCCGACATCATCAAGGTGGCGGGACTGAAAAACGTACTGCCGTCGTCGACCAATCCGACGCGGCCCTACACGCGCAATACCATCGACGAGCATCTCGACATGCTGATGGTATGCCACCACCTCGATCCGTCGATCGCCGAAGATCTGGCGTTCGCCGAAAGCCGCATCCGCAAGGAAACCATCGCGGCCGAGGATATTCTGCACGACCTCGGCGCGCTTTCGATGATGTCGTCGGACAGTCAGGCGATGGGCCGCGTTGGCGAGGTGATCATCCGCACCTGGCAGACCGCCGACAAGATGCGTAAACAGCGCGGCCGACTGCCACAGGAAAGAGGCGACAACGATAATTTCCGCGCCAAGCGCTACGTCGCCAAATACACCATCAATCCCGCGATCGCACACGGCGTGGCAAAGCTCATCGGCTCGGTGGAGAAGGGCAAGCTCGCCGATCTGGTGCTGTGGTCGCCGGCGTTTTTTGGCGTCAAGCCGGACTGCATCATCAAGGGCGGCTCCATCGTCGCCGCCCCGATGGGCGATCCGAACGCCTCGATCCCGACGCCGCAGCCGGTCCACTACCGGCCGATGTTCGGCGCTTACGGCCGCGCCCGCACCGCCTCCTCGGTGGTGTTCAGTTCGAAAGCCGCCATTGCGGCCGGATTGCGCAAAAAGCTCGGCATCGAGAAGGAACTTTTTGCGGTGCAAAACACCCGAGGAAAAATTTCCAAGAAGAGCATGATTCACAACGATGCGACTCCCGACATCGAAGTTGATCCCGAAACTTATGAAGTCCGCGCAGACGGGGAACTCCTGACCTGTGCGCCGGCGGACGTACTGCCGATGGCGCAGCGGTATTTTCTGTTTTGAATAAAAAAAGCCGCGGCATTTTTCCGTTTTGACAAAAAGGTCCGATGGCTTGCGCAGAGGCCCATGCGCCGACAGCATGCGTTGAGGATAAACACCTATCGTGTTGACGCTGCTGCAAGGTCCACGCGTTCGAAAGCGTGACACCACCATGACATCGCCGGTGAGGTCCTTGACGCTGAGCGGGCGAGGCCCCAAGCTAACGGCATGGCGGCGGATTATTCGACGTCGGCGGTTGCTTTCGGGGACTGCCGCATCCGGCTGATGCGCGGCGGTGCCGGCGAGCCTCTGTTGTATTTGCACGGCGCGAGCGGTGCGAACTGGCTGCCGTCTCTGCAAAAGCTCAGCAACAATTTCGACGTCATCGTGCCGGAACATCCGGGCTTCGGCGAATCGGATACGCCCGCTTGGCTCGATAACATCCACGATCTCGCCTACTTTTATCTCGATCTCCTCGAAACGCTGCAATTGTCCGGCGTCCACCTTGTCGGCAATTCGCTCGGCGGCTGGATCGCGGCGGAAATCGCCGTGCGCTCGACGCAGCGTCTCGCGTCGTTGACGCTCGCCGGCTCCGCCGGCCTCTATGTTCCGGGTGTCACGCAGGTTGATTTGTTTCTGATCTCCGAGGAACAGCGGCTGACCAATTTTTTCTACGATCAGAGCAAGGCCAAGGAGATGATCGCGCGCGTGCTCCATCCCGACATGGAAGATACGGCGCTGAAAAATCGCCAGACGACCGCCAAACTCTCGTGGCAGCCGCGCAGCCACGATCCGCATCTTGCCAAATGGCTGCATCGTATCGATGTGCCGACACTGTTGATCTGGGGCGACACCGACAGGCTGTTCCCGAAGGAACATGCGGCCGCCTGGCAAGCGGCCATTCCGGGCGCCAAGCTTGTGACCATTCCGAAATGCGGGCATGTGCCGCAGATCGAACAGCCCGACGCCTTTGTGGCCGCGCTCGAAGGTTTCATCGGCGAGCAGCGGCCTAAACGCAAAACGGCCTGAGGACTCAGCATGAAGTTCTTCAACTTTCATCTGATGCCGTACGCGCACGCCGATCTCAAGGCGATCGCCCAGAACGGCTCGGCCTGGGTGACGTATTCCAACAGCCACTACGACCCGGAAAAGGGCGCCGAGCTCTATCACGACTATCTTGACCAGATGGAGTTCGCCGATCAGCTCGGCTTCGACGGTGTCTGCCTCAACGAGCATCACCAGACCGCTTATGGGCTGATGCCGATCCCGGGCGTGATCGCCGGTGCGCTGAGCCGCAGCGTCAAGCGTGCCAAGATTGCGGTGCTCGGCCGCGCACTGCCGCTCGTCAACAATCCGCTGACGATCGCCGAAGAATACGCCATGCTCGACAACATCACGCAGGGCCGCATCATTGCCGGCTTCGTGCGCGGCATCGGCGCCGAGTATCACGCCTCGGGTGTCAATCCGGCGGAATCGCAGGAGCGCTTCGCCGAGGCGCACGATCTGATCATACGCGCGTGGACCGAGCCCGGCCCGTTCGTCTACGCGGGCAAGCATTATCAGTTCCGCTACGTCAACACCTGGCCGCGGCCCTACCAGAGCCCGCATCCGCCGATCTGGATCCCGTCGCAGGGTTCGGCTTCGACCATCCGCTGGGCGGCGAAGATGCGTTACACGTACGCACAGACGCTGTCGCCGATTGCCGCGGTGGCGCGGTTCTTCCAGCTCTATCGCGACGAGGCCGAGAAGGCCGGCTATGAGGCTTCGCCCGACCAGCTTGCCTGGTCGAACACGATCTATGTGGGCGAGACCGACAAGAAGGCGATCAAGGAAGCGAAGCCGCATCTCGAAGCCCTCGTGAATTATTTCCTCAAAATGCCGACTGAGATGCTGCTGCCCCCGGGCTATACCGACATCGCGTCGATGAAGCGCGTGCGCGCCGTCAAGGTCACCGGCAAATCGCAGACGCTCGAAGAATTGATGGCCGCGGGCGTCGTGATCGTCGGTGGACCTGAGACAGTCCGCGGAAAACTCGCGGAGTATCAGGACCTCGCCGGCTTCAATACCTCGCTGACCAAGACGCAGTTCGGCACGCTGCCCAACGAAATGGCGCGCGCCAACATGACGGCGATCGCCGAGGAGATCATTCCGGCGTTCCGCGACCGCGAGCCGCGCTCCGTCGCCAAACAGGCGGCGGAGTAAAGACGCAAGCGCTCCCGCTCTCGCGGCGCGTTTTTTGTTCGCACCCGAGTTCTGCGGTACGCCATTGCCAAAAGCGACGCCGCATTCTCGACCTTCGTCGGATGACCCCGGCTGTGGAGGGCCGGATCATCATCACGATCGGTGCGGCGCAAGACCGGCTGCAAATCTTTTAAACTCGCTTCCGGCAATCAAAGGAAGCAGAACGCCGACAGACGCGGGTCTCCCTGCTTCACCTTGCGGCGAAGCGCGCACCCTGCGCAGGGCGCGCTCGCCTGTCGGCGTTCCACGGCGGCTCTCCCCTTGGGACTCACGCATCCCAAGGTGCGTTCCCGGACCAGGCTTCGCGGAGCAGGCGCCAAAGATGGCGGGGGTCTCCCGCCGGCGTCCGCTCCGGTTACAGCGAGCACCTCGCAAGCCGGTCGTCATGCCGGCAGGCATGATGTCCGAGCCGCCCGAGTGCAGTGGCGACGAAACCTCTGCGCGCGGGCACCGCATCTCGCTCCCCGCCAGCCGTCGTCACCGGCTGACGTCCTTTTACGAAGAGCGAGAGGCCGATAATTGTACACGTATCGCGACTATTGTCAATATTATCCCCGTTTTAGGGACCATAGATCTGATTTAACGGCACTTTTCCAGCCCCGCAGTTCCATCGTTGGTCCCGCCTGGCACGGATTTCGTGCGAATCAAGCGGGCATTAACCATTTCGGCGCACGCTGGGGCTGCATGACGCAAGTTCGAAAGACCCCAAGTCCGCCACAACCGCGCCTCATTCTCTGCCTGGGATTGGCTTAGGGTATGCGTGTCGGAAGTCGGGGATTTACGGTCGGAGTTAACTCGGGGGAAACCGCGTCGGGGCGGTTCGGGACAATTTGAAGATCTGGCAGTTAAGCTGCGTAGTCGGCGCCTTGACGGCGTTGATCGTCGCCGGGATTTGGCAGCTCGCGAGCGAGCGGCCGGCCATGGCGGCGACGTTGCCGACTGCGCGCATTGATGCGGCGTTCAGCGCCGTCTCGCTCAACACCACCACGATCCTCGCCAAGTTCACGCCGCCCAAACCCGCACCTGCCAAATCTGCGCCTTCAACTTACAGCCTTGCGTCGGTGGAAACCCGCGTCGAACACAGACCCAGCACCACCATCGCGCCGAACCAGCTTGTCGCCGCGGCTTTCAAGGCCGCATGGCCGGATGCGCTGTCGACCTCCGCCGATCAGGCCGAACTGTCACACGGTCGCGTGCTCGCCTACGCCGACACCACCGGTTCGATCCCGCCGGTCCAGGATGACGCGCCGGCGTTCACCAGCATTCACACCGATCGCGCGCCGGCAACCGCGGCCGGCACCTCGGCGCCAACCGGCTCGACCGCCTGGGCCAATCAGGAACTGCCGTATCTGAAATACTACGTCTACTCCGAGCTGCCGCCGCCGAAGAAGCCTTCGGTCATTGCGCAGGCGGCGCTCAGCGACGTGCCCCTCGGCGCCCCTATCGACGAAATCAAGCGCGCCGCGGACTCGTTCGGGCTCGACGAGAACTTCCTCAAAGCGGTCGCCAAGATCGAATCCGATTTCAATCCGAAAGACCGCACCGGCTCCTATATCGGCCTGTTCCAGCTCAGCAAGCGCGAGTTCAACCATTTCGGAGCGGGAACGGGCGATATCACCAATGCGCGCGACAACGCCATCGCGGCCGCCTACAAGTTCGTCATCGAAGCCGAGATGTTCGAATACGTCACGCACAAGAAGCCCACCATCGCCGATCTTTATCTGATCCATCAGCAGGGCTGGCAAGGCGCCGCCGAACACATCAGCCATCCGGACTGGGTGGCCTGGAAGTCGATGTGCGCCACCGACGAAGGCCGGCAAAAAGGCGAGCGCTGGTGCAAGAAGGCGATCTGGGGCAACACGCTGCCGGCCGTCAAGAAAGAATGGAAGAGCGTCGACCGCCTGACCTCGGCGGGATTCGTCGCGATGTGGCGCAGCCGCATCGACACGCTCTACGCCCGCTACGCCGATGCCGGCACGCAGCAGGCGCAAGCGAAGCAGTAATTTTCCACGCTGCCGCTCTAAGTTCAGTGAGGAACACGGGACACCAAGATCGCCGCCGCTCCCAATAATGCCGTTATTACTGGCTCTGACATTGCGATCGGGTTTTTGAAGAATTTCAAAAATTCTGTTCTCGTAAGAGATACGGTTGGCCGACGTTCCATCGGCGGCCCATCATTTCCCATAACTATGCGTTCGGCACGAGCCGCCAAATAAAATGCTAATCGTCCGTCTCGTTCGTTTCTTAAGTACATCGGCAAAACCCACAAGAAGGTATGCATTACCACAATACAACTAAGCGACAAAATTAGAATGCAAAGCGACTGTTTTGCGAGGCCATCTCTCAGATAGTAGGCAGTTCCCGCCATAAGAGCCCACAATCCGAACGATACCTTCCATTCCGTTTTTCTGCGTTCTTCACGCAGCAACGATTTATGCTCACAAAGCTTGAGCAAGGCATCGAATTTTTCCTTCGAACTCATGCCGTTTCTCAGACGTCTTTCCAAGGACAGCCGCGTAAGCTACGAATAGAGTTCACTGATCTCTCCATTACTTCCCCGGCGGTTTCGCCGCGAACGCGGAGCCGCGCACGCACAGCCGGCCGCGCGGGTCCTGCCAGAGCTTCTCCGTCGTGTGCAGATGGCCGATGGCGCGGGCCACGGTGTTGAAATCGTAGCGGGCAAATTTTTCGGCGATGTCGGTGTAGTACAGCGGTTCCTTGGCGATGACGTCGAGGATTTGCTGCGCTAGCGCGGCGATCGCGTCGTCGTCGCCGCTGGCGCCGGCCGCATCTTTCTTGCCGCTTGACGTAATCGTCGATCTTGGCGGTCTCGGCATACGCGTAGGTGATGCGCTCGTAGTATTCGCGCGGGATGCCTTCCGGGATGGTGGCGTCGATGCCGACCTTGGCGCCGGTCGGCACCACGCCGTAGCCCTGCGGCAGGCTCGGATCGAGCGGCTTGGCGCGCGCGTTCGACACGATCATCACGTCGCGGTCGCCCTGCACGCGGGTGGCGATGGCCCATTCGACCTCGCCCGGATCGTTGACGTCGATGTCGTCGTCGACCACGACGACGTGTTTGAGGTCCATCACCGACAGCGCGGCGAGCAGTGCGTTCTTGCCCTCGCCGGGCGATTTTTTGATCGAGATCACCGCGTGCCAGAACGCGCAGCCGCCGAGCGTGACGTTGATGTCCTTGACCTGCACGCCGGCGGTGCGCAGCGCCTGGCGGATCGCGGTGTAGCGCGTCGGCGCCGCCAGCCAGGTGTTCTCCCACGGCATGTGCAGATTGTAGTAGATCGCATCCTTGCGCATCGCGATCGCCTTGATGCGCACGAGCGGATTCCAGTGCAGCCCGCCCATCAGCCGGGTGAATTCGCCGAACCGGCCCTCCGGCCAGGTCCAGCCGGTCGGCAGCACTTCGGCTTCGAGCACGATCTCGGCGTCGGCAATGTAGGGCACGTCGATCGTCGAGCACGGCGCCAGCGCCACTGCTTCGCCGCGCAAGCCGCCGGCGATCGCCATCTCGTCGACGCCGAGCGGCGCGCGGAAGCCGGAGCCGGTGATCTCGAACGGGTGCGTGCCGATCGAAATGGAAATCGGCAGCGGCTCGTTGCGGGCAAGCGCGCGCTGCACGAACAGCCGCATGTTGTTGGGCGTGACAATGTCGATGCCGGTGAGCGCCTTTTCCTTGACGATGAAGCGGTAGATGCCGGAGTTGAAGCCAAGCTCGGGATCGCGTGCGATGACGACGCCAGCGGTGATCATCGGCCCGCCGTCGTAGATCGACGACATCGGGATCGGCAGCTTGAAGAGGTCAACGTCGTCGCCTACCATCGTCACCTCGCGCGTGGGCGAGCCGTTGACGTGCTTTGGCGGAATCGGCCTGGCGATGGCGGCCGCCAGCTTCTGCTCGATCTCGCCAAAGTTCGCGCAGCCGAGCGCCATGGTGGCGCGCTCGCGCGAACGGATGATGCCGGAGACCACCGGCACGTCGTAGCCGATGACGTTATGGAACAGCAGCGCGGTCTGGGCCTGATCGACCAGGGTGGCGATGTGGCGGATGTCGACCGGCTGGGTGAGATCGACCAGCTCGCGATTGTCCCGCAAGCGGTCGAGGAATTGGCGGAAGTTTTCTTGCATTTCCACTCCGATCGTCACTGCCCGATAGCCAAAACTCCTGGGCCCTTATATCGTCATTCCATTCTTCCCGTCATGGCCGGGCTTGTCCCGGCCATCCACGTCTTAGCCGCACAGAGCCAAAGACGTGGATGCCCGCGACAAGCGCGGGCATGACGGGTGTGTAGAGCGAATGAGTAAACGATGAAAGCCTTGGTTCTCCGCCAGCATGGCACCCTCGACAACCTTGAAGTCGTCAACGACTACCCGACGCCGAAGGCCACCGAGGGCAACGTCGTCATCCGCGTGCGCGCGGCGTCGTTCAATTACCACGACGTGTTCACGGTGCGCGGCATGCCGGGCATCAAGGTGCCGCTGCCGGTGATCATCGGCCTCGACATGGCGGGCGAGATCGCCGAGGTCGGCTCAGGCGTCACCGGCTGGAAGGCGGGCGACCGCGTGCTGATCAATCCGGTCAACAAGCGAAAAGGCCTGATGGGCGAGATGCTTGACGGCGGCATGGCCGAGTATTGCCTCGCCGCCGCCGACCAGCTGGTGCGCATGCCCGACGCCGTGAGCTTCGAGGATGCGGCCGCCCTTCCGGTCGCCTACGGCACCGCGCACCGCATGCTGATCACTCACAACACCGTGGCGGCGGGCGAGCGCGTGCTGGTGCTCGGCGCCTCGGGCGGCGTCGGCACCGGCTGCGTGCTGCTGGCCAAGATGCTCGGCGCCGAAGTCATTGCCTGCGCGTCGAGCGACGAAAAACTGGCGCGGCTCAAGGCGCTCGGCGCCGACGAGGTGATCGATTACACCAAGACCGACTGGTCGAAATGGGCGGTCGAGAAATACGGCAAGCCGCAGCGCCGCACCTATGAGGGCGGCGTCGACGCGGTGATCAATTTCACCGGCGGCGACACCTGGCTGCCGTCGCTGCGTTGTTTGAAACGCGGCGGCAAGCTGCTGGTCTGCGGCGCCACCGCGGGCTACGACCCGAAAGAAGATCTGCGCTACGTGTGGAGTTTCGAGCTGAAGATCATCGGCTCCAACTCGTTCTATGACGACAATCTGGCGGCGCTGATGCAACTCATCGCCGACGGCAAGATCAAGCCGGTGATCGACAAGGTGCTGCCGCTTGCCGACGCGCGCGAAGGACTGCGGCTGATCGCGGACCGCGAGGTGATCGGCAAGGTGGTGGTGACGCCGTGATTTAATAACCTCTCCCCGCCGCGCGGGGAGAGGTCGAGCGAAGCGAGGGTGAGGGGGCCTCTCCGCGATTCTGAGCTAAGAGTGTATCGCTCCAAGCGCTCAGGCAGCGGCGGCGCCCCCTCACCCCAACCCTCTCCCCGCACGCGGGGAGAGGGAGGAGCAAACAACCATGCCCAACGACTTGACCCTCGAACAAATCCAGGCGCTCGTCACCCGCGCGCCGTTTCATCAATGGCTCGGATTGACCGTCGTCGAGGCGACCGACAACTCGATCGAGATCCGCGCCAAGTGGCGCGAGGAATGGGTGGTCAACACCGAGCAGGGCTACACCCATGGCGGCATCCTCGCGGCGCTGATCGATCTCGCGGCCGACTGGGCGATGGTCAAACAAACCGGTCGCGGCGTGCCGACCATCGATCTGCGCGTCGACTATCATCGCGCGACGATCCGCAGCGATCTCGTCGCCCACGGCAAGGTGGTGCGGGCCGGCGGCCAATTTTCCACCGCCGAGGCGCGGATCTTCGACCTCGACCGCAAGCTGATCGCCAGCGGCCGCGGCACCTATTTCACCGCGCCGCCGAAAGGCTGAAATGCCGGCCTTCACCAATCTGGGCGATCTCATTCCGCGCGGCCGCGATCTGGCGAAGACCGCCATCATCGATCTCGGCGGCGAACAAAGCCCGCGCGAGTTTTCCTTCGCGCAAATCGACGCCATGGCGAACGGCGTGGCGCGCGCGCTGTCGAAACGCGGACTGCACCGCGGCGACCGCGTCGCGATTCTGTCCGCCAACCGCGCCGAATATATTGCGGCATATTACGGCATCATGCGCGCGGGTTTTGTCGCGGTGCCGGTGAACTTCAAGTTTCCGCGCGAGACCATCCATTTCATCCTGCGCGACGCCGGCGCCGAGCTCGTGTTCTGCGACGCGGCGCACGCGGCGGACTGCCCCGACACTATCCCCCGCGTGATGTTCGGCGCCGAGTTTGACGACTTCCTCGATCCCGGCCCGTTCAACGCTGTCGTGCCGGTCGCGAACGAACCGGCGATGTTTCTTTACACTTCCGGCTCGACCGGCACGCCAAAAGGCGTGGTGCTGTCGCATCAGAGCCACATCTGGGTGGTGGAGACGCGGCTCTCGCCCGGCCTCGACCGGCATCGTTATCTGATCGCGGCGCCGCTCTATCACATGAACGCACTGGCGCTGGCGAAGCTCGCCTGCGCGGCGCACGCCACCATCGTGCTGCTGCCGCAGTTCACCGCGCGCGCCTATATCGAGGCGATCGGCCGCTACCGCTGCACCTGGCTGACCGCGGTGCCGCCGATGATCGCCATGATGCTGCGCGAGCACGATCTGATGGCGGCGACCGATCTGTCCAGCGTCGCCTTCGTGCGCATGGGCTCCGCGCCGGTGAGCGCCAGCCTGATGGCGGCTTTGCACGCGGCCTTACCGCGCGCCGCGGCGACCAATGCCTATGGCACCACCGAGGCCGGGCCGGTGGTGTTCGGGCCGCATCCGCGCGGCCTGCCGCAGCCGGAGCTTTCCGTCGGCTATCCGCACCCCAAGGTGTCGCTGCGGCTTGTCGATGGCGCCAACCGCGATGCCGAACAGGGCGTCCTCGAAATGAAATGCCCGGCGCTGATGCTGGGCTATCACAACCGCCCGGAGGCCGAGCAGCCGATCACCGCCGATGGCTTCTACATCACCGGCGACGTGTTCCGCCGCGACGCCGACGGCTTCTATTATTTCGTCGGCCGCACCGACGACATGTTCGTGTCCGGCGGCGAGAACATCTATCCGGCCGATGTCGAACGCATGCTGGAGCGCCATCCCGGCATCGCGCAGGCCGCGGTAGTGCCGATCGACGACGAGATCAAATGGCAGAAGCCGGTCGCGTTCGTGATCCGCAAAGCGCGGCCAGCGCTGAGCGAAGAGGACGTGAAGCAATACGCGCTCGCGCATGCGCCGGCCTATCAGCACCCGCGCTTTGTCTGGTTCGTCGACGACTTGCCGCTCGCCTCGACCAACAAGCTCGACCGCGGCGCGCTGATGCGGATGGCGGCGGAGCGGCTGGGGAAGGCGTAATTCCTCGTCATTGCGAGGAGCGAAGCGACGAAGCAATCCAGTACGGCCTCTCAGCCTCCGCAAACCGCCCTGGATTGCTTCGCTTCGCTCGCAATGACGAAATTATTCAATTCGAGCGCCGCGTTCACTGTCTTCCCCGGCCACTTGCACAGGTCGGCGATGATGCACTTTTCGCACAGCGGCCGGCGCGCGACGCAGGTGTAGCGGCCGTGCAGGATCAGCCAGTGGTGGGCGTGCAGCAGATATTTTTCCGGCACCACTTCCATCAACTTTAATTCCACGTCGTGCGGCGTCTTGCCGACCGCAAGCCCGGTGCGGTTGCCGACGCGGAAAATGTGGGTATCGACCGCGATGGTCGGCTCGCCGAAGGCGACGTTGAGCACCACGTTCGCGGTCTTGCGGCCGACGCCGGGCAGCGCCTCCAGTGCCTCGCGGTCGCGCGGCACCTGCCCGCCGTGCTGCTCGATGAGCTGCTGCGACAGCGCGATGACATTCTTCGCCTTGGTGCGAAACAGCCCGATCGTCTTGATCAGGTCGCGCACCTTGGCTTCGCCGAGCCTGGCCATCTTCTCGGGCGTATCGGCAGTGCGCAAACAAGGCCGGTGTCGCCTTGTTGACGCCCGCATCGGTCGCCTGCGCCGACAGCACGACCGACACCAGAAGCGTGAACGGGCTGGTGTGCTGGAGCTCCGTGTTCGGGTCGCGGATTGGCCGCGGCGAAGCGGCGGAACGCTTCCTCGATCTCGGCTTTGGTCCATTGCGGCAGCGCGCCTTTGGCGGCCTTCGTGTCGGCCTTGGCTCGCGCCTTGACGGGCTTGAGCCGCGCCGCCTTGCCTTTTGCCTTGCCCTTGCGGGCCGCTCGCAGCGGCTTGCCTTCACTGACTTCCTGATGGTTTTGCGCGCCATATTTCCCGTATACTGAGCGCCATGAGCGAGAACAACAGCGGTCACGTGGCCGCGCCCGCCGATCCCAAGATCTTTTCCGCGGTAATCACGCCGCACCGCTCGCTGTCGCCGCGCGGCTTTCTCATTCTGATGCTCTGTCTTGGCGCGGTGAGCTTTGTTTCCGGCGTCGTGTTCGTCTCGATGGGGGCGTGGCCGGTGTGCGGTTTCTTCGGGCTCGACGTGCTGCTGGTCTACGTGGCATTCCGCGCCAATTTCCGCGCCGCTCGCGCCTACGAGGAGGTCACGGTGACGGCATCGGAGCTGACGCTGCGCAAGGTCAGCCAGCGCGGCGGCGTGCGCGAGTGGACGCTCAATCCGCTCTGGGTGCGGCTCGAGCGTATCGTGCACGAGGAGTTCGGTGTCGAGCGGCTGTTTCTGGTGTCGCGGGGGCAGCGGCTGAGCGTCGCCGGATTTCTCGGTGCTCGCGAGAAGGAGAATTTTGCCACGGCGCTCTCCGCCGCCCTGGGCGAAGCCAAGCGCGGACCGACGCAGGACCGTATTTGACTGATCTGCCGCTTCGTTTTCTTACTGCTAAGTGGCTCGTCCGAAACAACAAAATTGGTCCAGAAATCGGGTGGGTTCGGGCCCGTCCGCGGCCTAAATGGGAGACAGAATGATGGAGGCTCCCATGCTGTCCCCTGATCGTATCGCCAACCCGATGCCGCTCGCCGCCGCCGCCGCCGATTATGACGTGGTGCGCAAGGCGATCGGCCATATCCGCGGCCACTGGCGCGAGCAGCCCGAGATCGAAACCATCGCGGAAGCGGCCGGCGTTACGCCGACCGAGCTGCATCATCTGTTCCGCCGCTGGGCCGGGCTGACGCCGAAAGCTTTCCTGCAGGCGCTGACGCTCGACGGCGCGCGCCAGCTTTTGCGCGACTCCGCCAGCGTGCTCGACGCCACCTATGAGGTCGGCCTGTCCGGCCCCGGCCGCCTGCACGACCTGTTCGTCACCCACGAGGCGATGTCGCCGGGCGAATGGAAGACCGGCGGCGAAGGCCTGACCATCAGCTTCGGCTTTCATCCCTCCCCGTTCGGCAGCGCGCTGGTGATGGCGACCGAACGCGGGCTGGCCGGCCTCGCCTTCGCGGACCCGGGCGAGGAGCGCGCCGCGCTCGCCGACATGAAGGGCCGCTGGCCGCGCGCGACCTATGTGGAAGACAGCGCCCGCACCGCGGCGATCGCGCGGCGCATCTTCGATCCGGCGCAGTGGAACGAGCAGCAGCCGCTGCGCGTCGTGCTGATCGGCACTGACTGGGAAGTGCGGGTGTGGGAGGCCCTGCTGGAGATTCCGATGGGCCGGCTCACGACCTATTCGGGCATCGCCTGCAAGCTTGCCGCCCCGAAAGCGGCGCGCGCCGTCGGCGCGGCGGTCGGCAAGAACCCGGTGTCGTTCGTGGTGCCGTGCCATCGCGTCGTCGGCAAGGCCGGCGATCTCACCGGCTACCACTGGGGCATCACGCGCAAGCGCGCCATGCTCGGCTGGGAGGCCGGCAAGGTGGCGGTAGCCTAGCGGTTATCAGCCAGCAATCAGTTCATACCCAGCAGCTGATAGATACGACGGGAGTAATCGCCGAACGCCGCGCTGGTCTTGACGTCGAGCGTGCGTGGCGTCGGCAGATCGATCGTGATGTTATCCGCCATGCGCGCGGGGCCGGCCGTGAGAACGACCACGCGGGTGCCGAGGAACACCGCCTCGGCAATGCCGTGGGTGACGAACACGATGGTCTTGCCGCTCGCCTTCCAGATATTCAACAGCTCAAGATTCATTTTCTCGCGCGTGAGCGCGTCGAGCGCGCCGAACGGCTCGTCCATGAGGATGAGCTTCGGATCGTGAATCAGCGCCCGCGCGATCGCGGCGCGCTGCTGCATGCCGCCGGATAGCTCATAAGGGTATTTGTCCTCGGAGCCCGCGAGCCCGACCATGTGCAAAAGCTCGCGCGCCCGTTCGCGGCTCTCCTTCGGCGGCAAGCCGAGAATTTCGGCGGGCAGCAGCACGTTGGGCAGAACGCGGCGCCATTTCAGCAGCAGCGGCTGCTGGAACACCATGCCGATGTCGCGCGAGGGATCGAATGGATGTCCGGACGATCCGATCCTGACCTCTCCGGAATCGCAGTCCTGCAAGCCCGCCAGAATTTTCAGAAGCGTGGTCTTGCCGCACCCCGAAGGCCCGACCAATGCGACGAGTTCGCCGGCCGCCACATCGAAGCTCGCATCCGAGATCGCCAGAAATTCCTGCTTGCCGCGGCGGTAAACCTTGCGCACGCCGCGCACACGAATGAACGGCTCGGCCGCCGGTTCGCTCATTGCACCCGCGCATCCTGGACGATCAGCAGCCGCTCCAGGCCCAGCACGAAACCATAGAGTGCGCCTCCGATCAGCGTGATCAGGATCACCGCCATGAACATCGCCGCGGTGTCGAGGCTCACCTGCACTTGCAGCATCAGATAGCCGAGGCCGCGCGACGAGCCGAGGAATTCGCCGACGATGGCGCCGGCCACCGCCAGGATCGCGCCGACCTTCATGCCGGAAAAGACATAGGGCAGCGCGCTGGGCAGCTGGATCTTGGTGAAAATCTGCCACTTCGAACTGCGCAGCGAACGCAGCAGGTCAAGCAGGTCCGGCTCGACTTCGCGAAAGCCACGCACGGTGTTGAGAAGTATCGGAAAGAAACTCAGCGAAAACGCAATGATCATGTTGGGGAGGATGCCGTAGGAGAACCACACGATGAACAGCGGCCCGAGCGCGACCTTCGGTATCATGTTGAGGCTGACGAGAAGCGGCATTGCGGCCGCCTCGGCCGTCTCCGACCATGAGAACGCGACCGCGACAATGACGCCGACCACGACAGCGAGCATATACCCGCCGAAAATCTCGCTCGCTGTCACCAACGTGTTGGCAGTCCAGGCATAGTTGGCGCCGCCGAGCGTGGCGACGGTCGCAACCGGCGACGGCATGATGAAGGATGGGACATGACCGTAGGTCACGACCACGAACCAGACGGCGATCAGCGCCACATGCGCGAAAATCGCCAACGCATAGCGGCGCATCGGGCTAGCGGACATGGCCGGGCTCCCTGCCGCGGCGTGCGTTGACAGCTTCCGAGGCTCTATCTACCGTCATCAAACAAACCTGTCAGAAGCACCGGCTCGTCGCGACGAGCGATGACGCACTGCTTTTCGGCGAGTTTGCGGGAGCCGCGTCATGAAAATCAAATTCGCACTAGCCCTCGGCGCGCTGTTGTGCTGCGGCGGCGCCGCGCAGGCCGGCGAGCCGATGAGCTTTCTGCTGAACTGGGTGGCCGGCGGCGATCACGCGCCGTATTACTACGCGCAGAAGATGGGCTGGTATAAGGATGCCGGCATCGATCTCACGCTGCTTCAGGGCAGAGGCTCGGTCGCCGCGGCGCAGGCCGCGGGCGCCGGAATCAACGCGCTCGGACTCGCCGACATAGCGACCGTGCTGGTCGCGATCGGCAAAGGCGCCGATGAAGTCGCAGTGATGAACATCTACGCGAACTATCCGGGCGGCTTTTATTGGCTGAAAAGTTCCAGCATCAAGTCGATCAAGGATCTGGCCGGCAAGAAGATCGGCAATCCGCCCGGCGACGCGGCGCGCGCGTTGTGGCCGGCGCTCGCCAAGGCCAATGGCATCGACCCGGCATCGATCACATGGGTCAACGTTGCGCCGGCGCCAAGGTCGCCGCGCTGAAATCGGGCGCGGTAGACGCGGTCACCGATTTTTATAACGGGCATCACATCTACACCTCGGCGCTCGGCGCCAACATGGGCTACGTCGCCTGGAAAGACTTCGGCATCAACCCTTATGGCAATTCCATCGTCGTCAATGGGGCCTATCTGAAAGCGCACCGCGACACCGTGGCCGCCTTCGTCAAGGTCACCCAAAAAGCCTTCGCGGCCTGCGTCGCCGATGCCAAGCCGTGCATCGATGCGCTCGCGCGAAGCCAATTCGGGCCTTAATGCCGCCAACGAGACCATCAACTGGCACCTCGCCGAGCAGCTCATGAGCGACACCACCTCGCAGACGGTAGCGCTCGGCTGGTTCGATCCCAAGCGCATGAGCGCCACGTACGACCTGGTGAAGACCTATGTGGGACTGGCTAAGCCGTTCGACGTCGCCACGTCTTACACCGACGACTTTCTCGACAAGTCGATCAAGATGAAGGCAGTCCCTTTCGGCGACTGACGCCCTATATTAGGGCCTGAACGCTCGTCATTATTTCGCGGAAGGATGCTCGATGCAGCAGCGGCGGCCGGTGATGCTGGTGATTCTGGACGGCTGGGGCTGGCGCGAGGAGACGCGCCGACAACGCCGTGCTTCAGGCCAAGACGCCGACCTTCGACCGGCTGTGGCAGTCGGGACCGCATGGCTTTCTGCGCACCTCCGGCAAGGATGTCGGCCTGCCCGACGGCCAGATGGGCAATTCCGAAGTCGGGCACCTCAATATCGGCGCCGGACGCGTGGTGATGCAGGATCTGCCGCGCATCGACGCGGCGATTGCGAAACGGCGAGATCGAACGCGCGCCGGCGCTGCTCGACCTGATCAAGAAACTGAAAGCAAGCGGCGGCACCTGCCATCTCATCGGCCTGGTATCGCCCGGCGGCGTGCATTCGCATCAGAACCATGGCGCGGCGCTGGCGAAAATTCTCGATCGCGGCGGCGTACCGACGCTGGTGCATGCGGTCACCGACGGCCGCGATACGCCGCCGCAATCGGGCGGCGACGACATCAAGCGGCTGCTTGCGGCGCTGCCGAAATCGGTGACAGTCGCGAGCGTGTCGCGGCCGCTACTACGCGATGGATCGCGACAAGCGCTGGGATCGCGTGGAGAAAGCCTACAACGCCATGGTCGAAGCCGACGGGCCGCGCTTTCCCGACGCGCCGGCGGTGGTCGCCGACGCCTACGCCAACAAAAAGTTCGACGAGTTCATCGTGCCGGCCGCGGTCGGCGATTATCGCGGCATGAAGGACGGCGACGGCGTGCTGTGCTTCAACTTCCGCTCCGACCGCGTGCGCGAGATTCTCTCAGCGATGCTCGATCCGGATTTTTCCGGCTTTGCGCGCAAACGCATCGTGCGCTTCGCCGCAGCGGTCGGCATGGCGCAATACTCAGCCGAGCTCGACAAGCTGATGGGCACGATCTTCCCGCCGCAGACGTTCGAGAAAATCCTCGGCGAGGTCGTGGCCGAAGCCGGCCGCACGCAATTGCGCATGGCGGAGACGGAGAAATATCCGCACGTCACGTATTTTCTCAACGGCGGCCGCGAGGAGCCCTACGAGGGCGAAGATCGCATCATGGTGCCGTCGCCAAAGGTCGCGACCTACGATCTGCAGCCGGAAATGTCGGCGCCCGAACTGACCGACAAGGCGGTCGGCGCCATCAACTCGGGCAAATACGACCTGATCGTACTCAACTTCGCCAATCCCGACATGGTCGGCCACACCGGCAGCCTGCCGGCGGCGATAAAGGCGGTCGAGACGGCCGATGCCGGCCTGGGCCGTATCGTCGATGCTGTGCAAAAATCCGGCGGCGCACTCCTTGTCACCGCCGACCACGGCAATTGCGAAATGATGCGCGATCCGGAAACCGGCGGCCCGCACACCTCGCACACCACCAATCCGGTGCCGCTGCTGCTCGTCGGCGCGCGCAACCGCGCGCTCAACGCCGAAGGCCGCCTCGCCGACATCGCGCCGACGTTGCTCGAGCTGATGGAATTGCCGAAGCCGAAGGAAATGACCGGGACGTCGCTGTTGAAGGCGGATTGAGGCAGCGAAACTCCGCGATCAGAATTGATTATACGACGCGATCACGGCGCCGAGTTCGGGAAACCGAAGCGTCACATTGAGCGCCGCCAGCACCATGATGATGAAGAGCGAAACGATCGTCAGGCGATCCTGATCGATGACCGGCAGCGCGGGCGTGCGCTCATCTGTGCTTCTCGATCGGACGTCTGCGTGGCCGGCTTTTGCCGCAGATCTTGGACTGCGCTCCGCAGCAGCCTTCGCGCTCCAATCAACGTCCTTACGATCACGGGCTGACATCGCGGCCTCCTTGCGAAAGTGATTGCCACATCGCAATCGAGTCTGGCCGCCGATCGCGGCAGTATCTATGCCGCTCGTCACAGCGAATGACTGCGATGCCGTATTGCTCCGGTTGTGTGATTCCCGACACTGTCCCGGACGCTTCGCTTTCGTACGACATCGGCCATGCCAGTCATCCTGGAGGCCATGTCCATGTCATCGCTTCATCATGTCGCGCCAGCGGCGCGTCGTGCCGTGGCCGCCGTCAGCGCCACGCCCGAACAACTTCGGAATCCTTCGGTCACTGCTCATCGTGCGCTGTCGCAGCTGCGTCTACAGCTCGTCAACGCCTGGCAGCTCATCTGCCTTTGGCGGCAACGCAGCCGTGATCGCGCCGCGCTCCGCTCACTCAGCACGCGCGACATTCGCGATTTCTGTCCGAGGCAGGCCGAGGCCGAGGAAGAGATGAACAAGCGGTTCTGGCGCGCATAGGCGCGGGCCCCGCGGGCGTCGCGCGGAACCTCTTGATTGCCACACGCAATAATTTAATCTGAACTTGGCGCAACCCATACTGGCTTCGGCGCGTAGGGACCAGATGAAAAGGATTGTCGTTCTCATCGACGGCACCTGGAACAAGGAAGCCGCCACCGGAAACACCAACGTCGCCCGGCTCGATTGCAATACGCAGATCGCCAAATTCATCAGATCGCCGAGAGCGGCCGACGGGACTGTCCAACAGGTGTTTTATCATTCTGGCGTTGGCTCCGACGGCGACCTGCTTCAAAGACTTCTTGGCGGCGCCATCGGACTCGGCCTGAAGCAGATCATCAAACAAGCCTACGAATATGTGGTGACGCATTACGCCGACGGAGACGAGCTTTACCTTTGGGGATTTTCGCGCGGCTCTTATGCGGCCCGCGCGCTGGCCGGATTGATTGGCGCTTCGGGAATTCAGCGTCACATCGACGATCAGCTGTTCGAACTGGCATGGCAGCATTATCGGGTGCGGCCGCAGGCGCGGCAGCATCCGGAAATCGCCGGCGCGGGCGACAAGACGGCGATCGAGCAATACCGCGCGGCGCGAACCAGCTTCCATCCGACGCGCACCATCAAATGCGTGGCGGTGTGGGATACCGTGGGTTCCTACGGCATTCCGGCCGGCTTCGGGCTCGCCGCGCTGGCCAGGTATTTCACGCTGGCCACCCTCGGCTTTCATGACACGAGCTTCGGAGACAATGTTGATGTTGGGCTGCATGCGCTCGGGATTGACGAGCATCGGCGGCCGTTCGTCCCGACATTCTGGACCATCGCCAAGGGGCTTCAGCCGCGGGGCCACGTCGAGCAGACATGGTTTGCGGGGGCGCATTGCAATGTCGGCGGCGGCTACCCCGACAGCGGACTGTCGGACATTGCGCTGATCTGGATGATCGCCCGGGTGCAGGCGCTGACCGGACTCCAATTCGACGCGGCAGCCATCAAGGCCCACACGGCGCCGAATGTCGGCGGCAGCGTGATCGATTCCACCAAGGGCTGGTGGCTCGATCATCTCCTGCCGCACTATCGCACGGTGTTGTCGCCTGACGCGATCTGTCACGGTTATCTGTTCAGCAGGCCGGAGCCTCAGGACGAGCACATCAATGAGCGGGTGCATTGGAGCGTTGTCGAGAAGCATCGCAACCCGACTGCCTACAACCCGTCGAATTTGCCGCCCCACATCCCGCCCGACAAGATTGCGGCAATCACCAATGAAGAGCAGGCCATGCTCTTGGGCGCGTGAAATAAAAGGGGATCGTCAGCACACCAAGTTCCCGAGTCAAAATTTGATCGCAATTAAACGCTCGGATCGACAAACTTGGCGCCCATTCTTATCGATTCGTTAAAGCTAGTTGCTTGCTGCAATTTCGGCGGAGGGGATCATGTTCAAAATCTCCGGCCCGATCGGGGCTGTTCTATTTGCTACGATCACGTTGGCGTCAGCCAACAGCGGTTTCCTGGTCGACAGCGCCCACGCAGATACGTGCGCTGCGGCGCCAAAAGGGGCCGCGCCGTCGGGACAGCATTGGTATTATCACGTCGATCGCGCGACCCGGCATAAATGCTGGTACCTGCACGCGTCTGTGGCGCTGCCCCGCCGGGCGATGATTCGGCACCAGGCGGCAGCGACCGAGAATACGGACGCTGCGCCCACACCTCAAACTGCCGCGGCTCCGGTCGCGGCGCCCACGCCCCCGGAATCCCCGGCAGGGTTGCCAGCACCACCCACTCCGACACCGGACAGCTCAGCCGACAACGCGCCGCCCGCACCGCACGTCACCGTGCTCGCGGTCAAGACATCCACGCCTTTCGTCACCACGACCCCGGCGCCGCAACAGAACACGGCCGATACCGCACCCGCGACCGCGCCAGTGGCGGCGCAAACAACACTGCCGCGGACCGAGACTATGCCGGCCGTGGCCGCTCCAAAGCCGGTGGCCGACCCGGACGGAGCCGCGCCGCAAGACAAAGCGGACGCCACGCTCACCGCCCAGGTGCAAACGGCCGCAGCCGCAATCGACGCCGCAAGAACCAGAACGGCCGAAGAGTTCATCCTGCTGGCGCTTGTTCTCGGCGCTGCGGCCGCAGTGACCGCGCTTATCAGCAAGATTGTCAACGCATACCGCAAGCCAAGAATCTCAGTCGATCCCGACGCCGCGTGGTTGAGCTTTCGGGCCGAGCGGCAACGAATCGATGCGGAAGCCGAATATGAAGATCCGGACGTTCCATTCCTTGATCCTCAAGAACAATACGGGCTGGCCGATTTGCATACGCAGGAATGGCTCGATCGATCCGCGCCGCAACAGCACCAATCTCCGGTATTGCCGCAACACACTACGAAGATTCCGCAGCAGCCGGCGCGGCATAGCCAGGCAGATATTGAACCGGCCCTGCGCGCCCTGCGGCAAGCGCGCCAGCGCGGACTGGCGTAGCTTCGCCGGCCGCCGCCCGATCAGGGAAATTGCCCCAGCAAGGCAGCCGCGGGATCGAAGGCCGGATAGATGGCCACGAGAAGCACTGAAATCAAAACGCCGATAGCCGCGAGCCAGGAGATGACCTCAAACTCACGGCTGGTGAGAAGATCGACGCCTCCGGGCGTATCCGCCGGCTCCTTGAAGCCCTGAGGGCCGAGTTTGTCGGTGCGAATAGTCCCGCGCATGGGCATGATGCAGCTTCCTTTCAACATGGCGCGTTGCAAAACCGAGGCCAATCAAGGCTCGTGATCCGCCAGCATCGGCACGAACGGACCTCAGCGCTTCTGCAAACGCAATCAGCAGCGATACGCATGCGCGTGCCGAGGCCCAAAGCGGTCGAGCAACATCTAGTCGCGCATCGCGAACGCACGATGAAGAGTAGTGAAGAGCGCGATATTCGGCTGTGACGCGGCGCACACGCGCGCTGGCGACTGCGCGCGCCACCGGCTCTTGGATAGGCAATAAATTCAAGATTTAGCCGTATTATGAGAGGCACCTTAACAGCGGTCACGTGACTCAAGGAAAAACGCCATGCGCGCCCCATGGTCGAAAGCGGCTGTTCTGCTCATTGTCGGCCTGCTCGGCATCGGAGCTATCGGTTGCAGCGGCGCAATCGCCGAAACCAAGCAGAAACCGCCGCCCAGGCGCGTCGTCCCGCATCCGCGCATGGCGCCGCATCCACTTGCGATCCAACGGCGCGCAGTCCCCAACCAGCAGCTAAATGTCGGCAATCGCTTCAGACCGGGCTTCGTCAGACCGGGCGTCGGTACGGCGGTCGGCGCGCGCGGCACCGGTTCGGGCGCAATCGTCCCCGGAGCCCGCAACCCAGCGACGCTCGGCAGCGCCCGGCCTGTGGGCCCCCTCGGCAACGGCCGCAATGTGGGAGCACTCGGCGCGCGCAATGCCACCTTCGCCAATGGCCGGAATCCCGGCGCGCTCGGCGCACGCGGGCAGTTTGCCAATTTCGGTAACAGAGGCGCGTTCGGCGCACGCGGCAGATTTGCCAACTTCGGCAACAGAGGCGCCTTTGGCGCACGCGGCCGTCAGTTAGGCGCGGGGCAATTTGGCCGCGGCAGGTCGGTGGCCGGCCTCGCCAACCGGCAGCGCGGCGGCAACGGTGCACCGCCCGGCACACGCCTGATCGACATGCGGGTCATGCCGCTGCCGCCCGGCACCGGCCTGCCGCCAGTGGGCGAAACGCGCTTTCTCACGCGCCAGGTCGTGCTGCAATTCGGGCCCGACGTCACCCCGCAGCAAGTGACGGCGACGGCGCAGCGCTTCGGCCTCACCGTTGTGTCGCAGCAAAACGTCGCCGCGCTGCGCCGCACCCTCTACACGTTCCGCATCAACAACGGCCAGTCGGTGCCGGACGTGATCCGCGAAGTCCAGGGTGCTGGGCTCAACGCCGCGGCGCAGCCCGACTACACCTATAACTTGATGCAGGATCCCGACAGCGCGAGCGCCGATCTCGGCGATCCGGCGCAATACATCGTGAGAAAATTCGATCTCGCCGCCGTGCACCGGATCACCCAGGGCAGCGACGTCGTCGTTGCGCTGATCGATTCACGCGTCGATCTGAAACAACCGGATTTCGCCGGCCGGATTGTCGAGAGCTACGACGCGGGTTGCGGCCCCAATGGGCCGCCCGATCCGCACGGCACCGGCATGGCGGGCGCGATCGCTTCGCATGTCGGGCTGCTCGGCATTGCGCCGGATGCCAAGATCATGGCGATCTGCGCGTTCGGCGGCACTGGCGCCTCGGTTGAGGCGACATCGGCCAATATCATTCGCGGCCTCGATTACGCGATCGCGCACAACGCCAAGATCGTCAACATGAGCTTCGCCGGACCGCAGGATCCGGCGCTCGCCCAGGAACTCCAGGTCGCGCGCGAGAAGGGCATTCTCATCATCGCGGCCGCCGGCAATGCCGGACCGAAATCACCGCCGCTTTACCCGGGCGCCGATCCGAACGTGCTCGCCGTCACCGCGACTGACGCGCACGACAACCTGTTCTCCGGCGCCAACCAGGGCGACTACATCGCGGTGGCGGCGCCCGGCGTCAATGTGCTGGTGCCGGCGCCGAATGCCGATGTGCAGTATACGACCGGCACCTCGGTGGCGAGCGCGAATGTCAGCGGCGTTGCAGCGTTGCTGCTCGCCGAGGAACCGACGCGGAGCCCGGAGGATATTCGCGACATCCTGGTGCAAACCGCGACACATCTCGGCACCGAAGGCACCAACCCGCAATTTGGCGCCGGCCTGGTCGACCCGCTCAAGGCGCTGAAATCCGCGCCCGAGATCGCGAGTCAGAAAACTGACAATGCGCCGGACACTCCGCGCGTGCTGCTGGCGCACTGATCGCTCACGATCACACGGTCATGCAGACTTGGCGGCACACGCGTAGGCCTGATCGATCAGGCGTACGGCGCGCAGGCAATCCTGCACACCGATCGGCGGGGCTTTGCCTTTCTGCCAGTGATCGAGCGCATCGCGCAAAGTTGTGAAATACGGCGCGGTGACGTCGGTGCCGGGCAGTACTTCGTCGCCGGCGGAGGTGGCGAGCTTCAAGACACCGTCTTTCATGGTGAGGATGCCGTCGCGGCCGGCGAGTTTCCACTCGCCGTCGGTGCCGTCGCGGGGAAAGCCGTTGCCGACCTCGACGGTACCGAGCACCCCGCTCGCCGAGCGCAGCGTCACGGTCGCGTAATCCTCGACCGCGAGAGCGTGCGCGCGGTGGCTTATCTGCGCTCCGGTCACCTGCGCGTCCTCGCCGGTAAGATGAAGAAACATGTCGAGGCCGTGGGAGCCGAGATTGCGCAGGCAGCCGCCGCCTGCTTCCGCGGGATCGAACATCCAGGGACAATCCCACGCCTTATAGCGGGCAGGACCGGGTCGGTTGATGCGCACGTAAAGGTGCGACAGCTCACCGATGCGGCCCGGCAGCCATCATTTCGCGGGCGCACCGCGCGAACGGCGAATAGCGCTGCGCCAACGGCACGGCGATGAAGGCATTGCGCTTGGCCGCTTTTTCAGCCACCGGCTCCAGTTGGGCGGCGTTCAGCCCCATCGGCTTTTCCATCAAAAACGGATAGCCGGCATCGAGCAGATCGTGGGCTATCGCCGCCATCTGGCTGTGACGGCCGAGCGCGACGACGAAATCCGGCCGCAGCTCGGCAAGCATTTTCTTGTAATCGGTGAACGTCGGCGGGTTTTTCACCTCGGCGGCGCGCTTGGCGACGATATTCGCGTCCGAGTCCTGAATGCCGACCAGTTCGACGTCCGGCATGGTGAGGAGGTGGCGCAGATAGGACGCGTCGTTGAGCGCGTGCCAGTGGCTGACTTCAACGGCGGCGATACGAATGGTCATGAACGTCCCCCGATAGCGTCGCCGCCGCGCTAACGCATCAGCTTGTGGGCCATAAGACCCGCGGCGACGAAGCAAAGCACGCCCAGCGCAAGAAGCATGAGCGGTCCCACAGCACGCGCCGCGCCGAGCGGTGGCGCCATTATCGCGACTTCACGCGCACCGACCAGCACCACGAAACCCAAAACGATGAGCGCGATGATCGTGAGCTTTTGTTTGGGTGTAACTCCCGGCATACGCATACCCGTCTTACGCGTCGCCCAGTCCCAGAACGTCCGCCATCGAATAAAGCCCCGGCTTCTGATCGCGTGCCCACAGCGCGGCATGCAGCGCGCCGCGCGCGAAGATCATGCGATCCTCGGCACGGTGGGTGAGTTCCACGCGCTCGGCAGGTCCGGCGAAAATGACGCTGTGTTCGCCCACCACGGTGCCGCCGCGCAGCGACGCGAAGCCGATGTCGCCCGCATTGCGCGCGCCGGTGATGCCGTCACGGCCGCGCGCCGAATGTTGCGCGAGATCGATGCCGCGGCCTGCCGCGGCAGCGCGGCCGAGCATGAGTGCGGTGCCCGAGGGGGCATCGATCTTTTTGTTGTGGTGCATTTCCACGATCTCGATGTCGTAGGCATCGTCGAGCGTCTTGGCGACGCGCCTGGTCAGCGCCACCAGCAGATTGACCCCCATGCTAAAATTGCCGGCCTTGACGATTTTCGCACGGCGCGCCGCCTCGGCGATGATTTTTTCCTCTTCGGCCGAATGACCTGTGGTGCCGATGATGTGGACGAGACCCGCGGCGGCGGTCATCTCGGAGAAGACCAGCGTCGCGGCCGGGATCGTGAACTCGACGAGCCCGTCGGCGTTTTTGAGTGCAGCCGCGATGTCGCTCGTGACCTTGACGCCGTTCGGTCCAAGCCCGGCAAGTTCGCCGGCGTCGCGTCCGATCACCGCCGAGCCTTCGGCCTCCACCGCACCCGCCAGCGTCAAGCCCTTGCTGGCCGCAACGGCGGCAATGAGCGTGCGGCCCATGCGCCCGCCGGCGCCAGCGATTACGATCCGCATGTCGGAATTTTCAGCTGCCATCGGTGCCGATCCTATCGGAAAGCGTACATCATCTCACCCCGCCGCAGGGAGAGGGCGTTTCAGAACTTGGGGCCGCCATAGCCTTCGACGATGACCAGATCGACATCGGCATTTCCGTCGCGGAGTTTCTTGGCAGCCTGATACTCATTCGAATAGTAACATTCGCGGGCCATGTCGTAGCTCGGGAATTCGATCACCACGGTCCTGCCTCGCACCGCGCCTTCGACGACTTCGCGGGCGCCACCGCGGACCAGAAATCGGCCGCCAAACTTCCCGACCGACGGCATCAAAGGAACCTGATACGACGCAAAGCCGTTCGGATTTGTCACATCCACATAGGCAATCCAATAGCCCTTGGCTGCCCCTGGCTCCCCGCCCCCGCCGGATTGAACTGGCTGCACGCCATCGTAACCTTCGGCGATGACGAAGTCGGACTGCGCGTTAGCCAGACGCAGCGATCGCGCGCTCTGATATTCGGGCGAGCGATAACAGGCGAGCGCCGCCGCATAATCGGGAAACTCGCGGATCACGACGCGTGAGCGGCTGCGGCCCTCAACGACTTCGCTCTTGCCCCCGCGAACCAGGGCAACGCCCTTGTATTTCTCGTGCGCCGGCGGCGTCGCCGCCATGTAGGCCTTGTAACCGTCGGGATTGCTGACGTCGATCTGCGGAAGCCAATAGCCTTTAGGCATGGCGTTCTCCTGCAAAAACACGCGGTGGTTCGTTACAGCTGCGGGCCGTCATAACCTTCGATGACCAGCAGATCGACCTCCGCATGCCCAAGCCGGCGCTTGATGTTTTCCTGATATTCAGGAGAACGATAGCAGGCGAGTGCGGTCGCATAATCGGGAAACTCGACGACGATGTTGCGCGAGCGGCTCGATCCTTCCATGGCCTCGAACTTGCCGGCCCTGGTCACGAAGCGGGCGCCGAATTTCTTGAATATCGGGGGATTGGCCGCGGCGTAATGCTTGTAGCCTTCCTCGTTGGTCACATCGACCCGTGCGATCCAATAGCCTTTTGCCATTCTTGCCTCCTTTTCAGTTCGCGGCTTGTGATATTTCCTCGACGATCGCCTCTGCGGCCGCCTTCGGATCGGCAGCGGCGATGATCGGCCGCCCCACCACCAGATAATCGGCGCCGGACGCAATCGCCCGCGCCGGAGTCGATGATGCGCTTCTGATCGCCCGCATCGGCGCCGGCAGGCCGAATGCCCGGTGTCACCAGGGCAAGTTTGCTGCCTACGATCGACCGCACCTTTCCGGCCTCGGCGGCCGAACAGACGAGACCATCGACGCCGATGTCGCGCGCCTGCGCGGCGCGCGTGGCGACAAGGTCGGTCACCGAGGCGCGATAGCCGGCCTCCGCCAGATCGGCATCGTCATAGGACGTCAGCACCGTGACGGCGAGAATGCGCAGATCGCCTTGCCGCGCTTCGACCGCCGCCTTCATGGTCTGCGGGTAGGCGTGAACGGTCAGAAAGCTGGCGCCGAGCCGCGCCACGCTGTTCACGCCTTCGGCGACGGTGTTGCCGATGTCGTGGAGTTTCAGATCGAGAAATACGCGCTTGCCGGCATCCACCAGCGCCGGCGCATAGGCAAGGCCGCCCGCAAACGCAAGCTGATAGCCGATCTTGTAGAACACGACCGCGTCGCCAAGCCGCGTCACCATCGCCTTTGCGGCCTCGACCGACGGCACGTCGAGCGCAACGATCAGACGCTGGCGCGGTTCTGGCGGCATCGTTCAGTCCTCCCGCGCCAGCACGCGCGCGACGTCGACCAGGCGGCGCGCCAGGTTTTTGAGCGTCGCGGCGGCGCGCTCGTCTTTGAGATTGTCCATGTCATCAAACGCGTCCGCTGCGTTGGCCAAGCTGATCTGCTCCGGAATAACCAGTGCGCCACAGCCCAGTTCGAGAATGTGGCGCAGCGCCATCAGCGAGCGCATGCCGCCGCCCGAACCGCTTGATGCGGCGCCAATGGCGAACACGCGATGCCTGAAGGCCGTGTAATTCGCCTCGCCGCGCACGCGTGCGCGAGACATCCAGTCGATCGTATTTTTCACCAGCGGCGTCACCGATGCGGTGTATTCGGGGCTGATGATAAAGACGCCCTGATGCGCCAGCATCATGCGCTGCAACTGCACGGCATGGTGCGGCAGGCCGTCGGCCGCCATCGTATCGGCATCGAACAACGGCAGCGGATAATCCTGCAGCGAAATTTGCGTCACTTCGGCGTCGGCCAGCACCAGCTCCTTGGCAGCAAGCGCAGCAAGGCGCGCATTGTGCGAGCCAGTGCGCAGCGAGCCGGGGATGACGAGGATTTTGGGAGCAGGCATGGCGGAAGGACTATGACACCTTCCGAGCCTTACGGCCGCCGGTAAATCCAAACCCGCGCCGGAGGGATGTTCATCCAGATGCGTTCGGACGCTTCCACCGAGAAGCCACCGAGCCGTTTGGGCAGCGGTGCCGCCACCGAATAGGTGAACTGCACGAACGGCGCGCCCGGAGCCATAAGGTCGATGGCATCGCGGATCAACCGCAAGCGCTGTTTGATCGGCTTCGTGACCAGCGGCAGCCCCGAGACCACGGCTGTTGCCGGCTGGATGAGCAGCGTTTCCAGGAGCCGGCGCAGGCTATAGGCATCGCCCTCTACGACCGTGGCGTCGGGGTAGCGCGCCCGCAGAATCCGGCAAAAGTTCGGATTGAACTCCACCAGCACCAGGCGCGATGGCGACACGCCGGCTTCGAGCAGGGCCTCGGTCACAGGGCCGGTCCCCGGCCCCAACTCGACAACGGGTCCATCGCTGTTCGGGTCGACGTAACGCGCCATGGCGCGACACAAGACCTTTCCGGATGGCGTCACAGCGCCGATCGACAGCGGCCGCTCCAGCCACGAGCGAATGAAGCGCACTTCGTCGTCGAACCGAATGCCCCTCTTGCGCTCGAACTGCCGGATCCGCTCTTCGATTTTCCTGCCGATGCCGCCGCGCTTTTCCTCGAACAGCCGGATGTGGCGCCCGATCTTGCGCTCAATCAGATACTTTTTGGCTTCCAAAAGCCGGATCTGCCGGTCCAGGGTACGCTCGAAATTTTGCAGGGCGGGCACAGGCATAGCTTCTCACACGACAAATTCTTGCCGTTTTTAAAACATTTAGGCGACAAAGACCAGCGGGCTTTCAGGCGGAGTTGGCGCGGCCGCCCAAACCGTCGATGAATTCCTTGACCTTGCCGAAGAAGCCCGAGGATTCCGGCTGCGTCTCATGCGACGACAGCTTGTCGAATTCGGCAAGGAGTTCGCGCTGCCGCTTGGTCAGCTTCTGCGGGGTCTCGACCACGACCTGCACATACATGTCGCCGCTCTGCCGCGAGCGCAGCACCGGCATTCCTTTGCCGGGCAGCCGGAAGCGCCGGCCGGACTGTGTGCCTTCGGGCACTTTGACCCGCGTCTTGCCGCCGTCGATGGTGGGGACTTCGAATTCGCCCCCGATCGACGCCGTCACCATCGACACCGGGACGCGGCAATGTAGATCGGCGGCTTCGCGCTGAAAGAACGGGTGCGTGCCGATCGAAAGGAAAATGTAGAGATCGCCCGGCGGTCCGCCGCGCACACCCGCTTCGCCTTCGCCGGCAAGACGAATCCGGGTGCCGTCTTCGACGCCGGGCGGAATGGTCACCGACAACGTGCGCTCGCGCGTGACCCGCCCCGAGCCGGAGCAGGAGGCGCACGGGCTCTCGATCACCTGTCCGCGGCCCTGACAATTCGGACAGGTGCGTTCCAGCGTGAAGAAACCTTGGGCGTGGCGAACCTTGCCCTGGCCGGCGCACATCGGACAAACCTTCGGCTTGGAGCCGGCCTTGGCCCCGGACCCGGAGCAGGCTTCGCAGGTCACCGACGTCGGAATGCGAATCTGCGCTGTCTTGCCGACGAATGCCTCCTGCAGGGCGATCTCCATGTTGTAGCGGAGATCGGCGCCGCGCTCCTGTCGCGTACCGCGGCCGCGGCGGCCGCCGCCCATGCCGAACAGGTCGTCGAAAATGTCGGAGAATGTCGAGGCGAAATCGGCGCCGAAGCCGGCCGCCGCGCCGTTACCTTGCTCGAACGCGGCGTGGCCGAAGCGGTCATAGGCGGCGCGCTTATTGGGGTCTTTGAGGACCTCGTAGGCTTCGTTGATTTCCTTGAAGCGATGCTCGGCGTCCTTGTCGCCCGGATTGCGGTCCGGGTGACAGGCCATCGCCTGCTTGCGGAACGCCGACTTTATTTCGGTATCGCTCGCAGATCGCTCGATCGAAAGGCTTTCGTAGTAGCAACGCTTGGCCATCATACCCCACCCGATGACGTCCAATCATTGCATGTCCGCCGCAGGCCCGCCAGATGCGCGCACCCCCGCTTCGCGGGCGGGGGTGCTGTTCTGATAGTCGGTTGCGGCATTGAAGGCCTCGCCGCGTCAGGCGGATTTCTTGTTCTTCTTGTCGTCGTCGACTTCCGTGAACTCGGCGTCGACAACGTCATCCTTCTTACCTTCGGCGGCGCCGCCATCGCCGTCACCGCCGCCCGGCTGCTGTTCGGCGGACTGCTTGTACATCGCCTCGCCGAGCTTCATCGAGGCCTGCGCCAAGGCATTGGTCTTGGCCGTGATCGCTTCGGCATCGGTGCCTTTGAGGGCCTCCTTGAGATCGGCCAGCGCGTTCTCGATGGCGCGACGCTCGGCCTCGCCGACCTTCGAGCCGTGCTCGGAGAGCGCCTTCTCGGTCGAATGCACCAGTGCTTCGGCGTGGTTCTTGGCCTCAACCGCGGCCTTGCGCTTCTTGTCCTCCTCGGCGTGAGCCTCGGCGTCCTTGACCATCTTCTGGATATCGCCCTCGGAGAGGCCGCCAGAAGCCTGGATGCGGATCTGCTGCTCTTTGCCGGTGCCCTTGTCCTTCGCCGACACGTTGACGATGCCGTTGGCGTCGATGTCGAAGGTGACCTCGACTTGCGGCACGCCGCGCGGCGCCGGCGGGAGACCGACCAGATCGAACTGGCCGAGCATCTTGTTGTCGGACGCCATCTCGCGTTCGCCCTGGAACACGCGGATTGTCACCGCGGTCTGGCCATCCTCCGCCGTGGAGAACACTTGGCTCTTCTTGGTCGGGATCGTGGTGTTGCGATCGATCAGCCGGGTGAACACGCCGCCCAGCGTCTCGATGCCGAGCGACAGCGGCGTCACGTCGAGCAGCAGCACGTCCTTGACGTCGCCTTGCAGCACGCCCGCCTGGATCGCGGCGCCGACCGCGACGACCTCGTCGGGATTGACGCCCTTGTGCGGCTCCTTGCCGAACAGCTGCTTCACCACTTCCTGGACCTTCGGCATGCGCGTCATGCCGCCGACCAGAACGACCTCGTTGATCTCGGCCGCGCTAAGGCCTGCGTCCTTGATCGCCTGCTTGCAGGGTTCGATCGTCTTCTGCACCAGATCGTCGACCAGCGCCTCGAACTTGGCGCGGGTAAGCTTCATGGTCAGATGCTTCGGCCCTGAAGCGTCGGCGGTGATGAACGGCAGATTGATCTCGGTCTGGGTCGTCGACGACAGCTCGATCTTGGCCTTCTCGGCCGCTTCCTTGAGGCGCTGCAGCGCGAGCTTGTCGCGGCGCAGGTCGATGCCCTGCTCCTTCTGGAACTCGTCGGCCAGATAGTTAACGAGCCGCATGTCGAAGTCTTCGCCGCCGAGGAACGTGTCGCCGTTCGTCGACTTCACCTCGAACACGCCGTCGCCGATTTCCAGGATCGAAATATCGAACGTGCCGCCGCCGAGGTCATAGACCGCGATGGTGCCCGTCTTCTGCTTGTCGAGCCCGTAAGCGAGCGCGGCCGCGGTCGGCTCGTTGATGATGCGCAGGACTTCGAGGCCGGCGATCTTGCCGGCGTCCTTGGTGGCTTGCCGCTGCGCGTCGTTGAAATAGGCCGGAACCGTGATGACCGCCTGCTCGACCTTGGAGCCCAGATAGGCTTCGGCGGTCTCCTTCATCTTCTGCAGAATGAAGGCCGAAATCTGCGAAGGCGAATACGTCTTGCCCTCGATTTCGACCCAGGCGTCGCCGTTGGAGGCGCGCGAAATCTTGTAAGGGACGAGCTTCTTGTCCTTCTCCACCATCGGGTCGTCGTAGCGACGGCCGATCAGACGCTTGACCGCGAAGATCGTCCGCTCCGGATTGGTCACCGCCTGGCGCTTCGCCGGCTGGCCGACCAGCCGCTCGCCCTCGTCTGTAAACGCGACGATCGACGGCGTGGTCCGCATCCCCTCCGCATTCTCCAGGACCTTCGGTGTGTTGCCTTCCATGACGGCAACGCACGAATTGGTGGTCCCCAAGTCGATACCAATGACCTTGGCCATGGTTGTTTATCCTCTCTTTCTCGGCAGGTCGGGCAGGCCCAAAGGCACCCGTCAATCCGACCCCCATATAGCCTCACATCGCCTAGCAAGTCTGGGCGATTACCCTTGGCTCATATAGGAGAGCGTCATCGCCCTGCAAGGCAGCAATGCCCATGCAACGCGCTTTACTGGGCCATTGGACCGGGCCATCGGCGCGCAACGGACCGCGAGGTCGCGCATCGCGGTGAGGGTCTCTTAACAGTGTCCGCCACGAGCACTCAGCGCCAATGCGTCGCTAGCGGGCCATTAAGGAAAGCCTGCCAGTGATGCGTCGGACGAAGGGGCGGCCGATACGAGGCCGGATACGGCGCCGGAACGCCCGCCCCTGTTCGGGGAGACGTAATGCGCGTCGGCAATACCGAAACCTTCGGAGCCGCCAGATCCGCAGCGCCCGTGCAGGCCGCCGCGATCGAGGATCCGGTTCGCCGGCTGCTCGAAGTGCTGCCACGGCCGATACGCTTCCTTGGCGTCGGCGGGCTTGGCCTGATCACCGACCTTGCGGTTTTCACCGCCATCATCGGGCATGGCGTGCCGCCGCTCGCCGCGCGGCTGGTCTCGCTGGCGGTGGCGACGCTGGTCACCTGGCGGCTCAACCGGGCCCTGACCTTCGACCATAGCGGCCGCCGGCCATCCGACGAGGCCATGCGCTACGCCACCGTTGCGGCGGCGTCGCAAGCGGTGAGCTACGCGTTGTTCGCCGCCCTCGTCGTCACCGTATTCCGCGCCGTCCCCCAGCTCGCCGTGCTGTGCGGCGCGGTCGCCGGCGCGGCCGTTTCCTATTCGGGACAAGCCCTGTTCGCCTTCCGGCCAACCCGGCCGGCCGAGTCCGCGTGATCTCCACGCCGTGAGTAGCGTCATGAGTACCGAGACCGATGTGTTCGTGATCGGCGCCGGGCCAGCCGGCCTGACGGCCGGCTATTGCCTCGCCAAGGAGGGCCGCTCTGTCCTCGTTATCGAGCGCGATCCCGTCTATGTGGGCGGCATCAGCCGCACCGTCGATTACAAAGGCTTCCTGTTCGACATCGGCGGCCATCGCTTCTTTTCCAAATCGAAGGAAGTCGTGGCGCTCTGGCAGGAGCTGTTGCCGGACGATTTCATTACTCGGCCGCGGCTGTCGCGCATCTACTACAACGGCAAATTCTTCTCCTACCCGCTCAAGGCGTTCGAAGCGTTGCTCAAGCTCGGCGTCTTCACCAGCGCAGCCTGCCTCGTCTCCTACGCCCGCGCGAAGCTCAGTCCTGTCACCCAGCCGCGCACGTTTCATCAGTGGGTGCGCAATCAATTCGGCGAACGCCTGTTCCAGATCTTCTTCAAGACCTACACCGAGAAGGTCTGGGGCATGTCGTGCGACGAAATCTCCGCCGATTGGGCGGCGCAACGCATCAAGGGCCTCGACCTCGCCACCGCTATCGTCAACGCGCTGACCCGCTCGCTGCGGCTGAACCGCAAGGCCGGCTCCGGCGGCGACACCGTCAAGACGCTGATCGAAAGCTTCCAGTATCCGCGCAAGGGCCCCGGCATGATGTGGCAGGCGGCGGCGGAGAAGATCCGTGCGCTTGGCGGCCGTATCATGATGGGTCGCGAGCTGGTGAGCCTTGGCTACGACGCCGACAAAAAGCTCTGGCAGATCGAAGTCGCGGTTGCGGGCGGCACACGCGAAACCTACACGGCGCGCCACGTGATCAGCTCGGCGCCGCTGCGCGAACTGGTCGAGCGGGTCAAGCCGACCCCCATCTCACTGTTGCATGCGCACGCGCTGCGCTACCGCGATTTCCTCACGGTCGCCCTGATGGTGCGCAAAGGCGAAACATTCCCCGACAACTGGATTTACATCCACGATCCGAGCGTGAAAGTCGGCCGTGTCCAGAATTTCCGCTCCTGGTCGCCCGAGATGGTACCCGAAGGCATGAGCTGCCTCGGCCTGGAATATTTCTGCTTCGAAGGCGACGGTTTGTGGAATGCGCCAGACAGCGACCTGATCGCGCTGGCCAAGAAAGAGATCGCTCAGATCGGCCTCGCTGATCCCGACGACGTGGTGGATGCCTGCGTGGTGCGTCAGCCCAAGGCCTATCCGGTCTACGACGACGCCTACGCCGACAATGTCGCCGTCATCCGGCGCGACCTCGAAGGCAGCTATCCGACACTGCACGTGGTCGGCCGCAACGGCATGCACCGTTACAACAACCAGGACCATGCGATGATGACGGCGATGCTGACCGCACGCAACATCATCGCCGGCGAACGGCTCTACGACGTCTGGAATGTCAACGAAGACGCCGAATATCACGAGGCCGGAGAATCCGGCGTCCAGGACGCGCTCGACAGCGTGCGGCGCGTTCCCGAAAAGGTCGCCGCAGATCGGGCGGCGTAGCTCTTACCGCAAAGCTGGAGCCACGGCGTGCTATCGCGCCGCGGTCATCGGCGCGTAATCCGGTTCCGACTCCGCATCTGAATGCCGCGCTGTCTGTGCGGCGGAGCTTCGTCGGCGCTCGGCGAGTGCAATGACGTTACGTTCATTGCTTTCAATCGGAGCAGCAGAGGCGATCGGCGCGGCCGTTGGGGCCACCGGGGCCGCAGAAGAAGCCCTGTTGCGAAGCTTGCTGCGCCATGCACCGACCTGGCGCCAAAACGCCACCGCGGCCAGCAGATCGTCGGCGTATTCGTTGATCTGACGGCGCCCGTAGTTTTTGATGATTGACGAGCGCAAGTCTTCAGGAAGCAGATTCCAGTCGTCCCAGCATGCCGGAAGGCTTGGCGTCGCCGTGGCCATTCCGCAACAAACGCACTCTCGAACCCTGGCGCGACGCGCGCCGGAACTCTCCGCAACCATCAACGCCACCCCACATCACTCTTCCGCCGTCATTGCGCCTGAGCCGCGCGCTGCGAACAAGGCATGTTGGCGCGCTATCCACAGGACTTTGCAATTTTCGCGCAACCTAAAAAGCGTGCTTTGCACGTGAGTTACGACCCTTGATGGCAACGTCGTGCACCGGCGTCGCACCTTGAGGCCCGGGCCGCGCCAAAAAACAGACCTGCGGCAGGCCAGAGACATTGGCGCGCGATGCCTGCGGAGTGGTAGAAGGCGCGATGAACCTGGCCAGTGAACCCGCAATGGAAACCCGAGCCTCCGCGGCTCCGGGCGCGAGTGGCGTGCGGCTCTATCCGGGCTATCTTGACCGCGCCTCCCAGATGGCCTTGGTCGAGGCGTTGGAGCAAATCTTTGCAGCGGCACCCCTGTTTACGCCGCGCATGCCGAAGTCGGGGCACCCGATGTCAGTGCGCATGTCCAATTGCGGTCCGCTTGGCTGGATCACCGATGAGGCGGGCTATCGTTACGAGCCAAACCATCCCGTCACCAAACAGCCCTGGCCGCCGATGCCGCCGGTGCTGACGACGATGTGGAATGAGCTTGGTGGTTACCGTCATCCGCCGCAGGCGTGTCTGATCAACTTTTACGGCGCCACGGCGAAGATGGGGCTGCATCAGGATCGCGACGAAGAGGATTTCGAAGCGCCGGTCGTGTCGCTCTCGCTCGGGGATTCCTGCCTTTTCCGGATCGGCGGACCGAAGCGCAGCGATCCGACCCGGTCATTCCGGCTAAGCTCCGGCGACGCACTGGTGCTGGCCGGTAGCGATCGGCTTGCCTTCCATGGCGTCGACCGCATCTATCCGGGGACATCGACATTGCTTGCGCAGGGCGGCAGGATCAATTTGACATTGCGCCGGGTCACACGCCCTGGCATCGAAATGCCATCCTAGGTGGGCGACAGCGGAGACTCTCGGGATGACCAACGGCAAAATCGCTTCCAGCATCGCCCGTGGTGCGCTTGCCGCCGCACTTGCATTTCTGACGCTTACACTGCCTGCGCTGTGCGCCGAGCCTGCCAAACCTGCCGAGCCTGCCAAAACTCCCGAGCCTGCCAAAACTCCCGAGCCTGCCAAATCTGCCGAGCCTGCAAAGTCCGCCGACGTCGTCTTTCCACCTGGATCGCGCGTGGGTCTGATCCCGCCTTCCGGCATGATCGCCAGCAAAACATTTCCGGGCTTCATGGATCCGGACAAGAACGCTGGCGTCGTTATCCGGGTGATGCCGCCCGACGCCTTCGAACCCATGAAGGCGTCGCTCGTGGACGACGCCCTGAAAAAGCAGGGCCTCACGGTGGAGAAACGTGAACCCATGCAGCTCGCCATTGGCAAAGGCGAACTCATCGTCGGCAGCGAAACTTCGCCCGACAAGAAGCCGTTTCGCAAGTGGCTGCTGCTGGTTGGGAATAAAGATTTCACCGCTGCGGTCAGCGTCCAGGCACCCGCGAACGACAACGTCTATTCGGACGCCGTGGTGCGCGCCGCCCTTGCCAGCCTGACGGTGCGGGACAAAGTGCCCGATACCGACTATCTCGCCGTGCTGCCGTTCAAGGTCGGGGACACCGCGGGCTTTCGCATTGGCAATGTCATTCCGGGACGAGCCCTGTTGTTGATCGACGCGCCGGCCTACCCGCACATGATCGCAACCAATGGACTGCCGGAATACGAGTTCAACGCCCGCTTCATCGTGACGGCGGCGCCCGGCGGTCCGAGCGATCCGGATCAGCGGGCCAATCTCGCGCGCGACGCCTTCAACAGCATCGACGGCATCAAAGACAGGCACGTCACCATGGCCGAGCCCGTGCGTATCAACGGCCAGGAGGCATTTGAAACGGTGGCATCCGCCAAGGACGTTTCCACCGGTGCCAATCTGATGGTGGTGCAGTGGCTCCGCTTCGGCGGCGGCGCATTTCTGCAGATGATCGGGGTTTCGCGCGCCGAGATTTGGAACGAGGAACTGCCGCGGCTGCGCGCCATCCGCGACAGCGTCACGTTCAAGTAAGATGCCAGGCGGCTATATCTTGACGTTATCGTTGGTAACGGACGTCGGCGCCTGCTTGGGTCCGCCCTTGGACACACCCACCATGGCGGGGCGCAGCACGCGTTCGCCGATCATGTAGCCGGGCTGTACGACCTGAACGACGTTGCCGGCCGGCACCGACGCGTCAGGCACTTCGAAAATCGCCTGATGCAGATTGGGATCGAATTTTTCGCCCTGCGGGGCGAAGCGGCGGACACCGTTCTTTTCCAGCGCCTTCAAGAGCTCACGCTCGGTCAACTCGATGCCGTCGATCAGCGCCGTCACGGCCGCATGCGCGCTCTGGCGCGCTTCCGGCGACACCGCATCGAGCGCACGGCGCATATTGTCGGCAACGCCGAGCATGTCCTGGGCAAACGACGTGATCCCGCGCAGTTGCGCGTCGGCGACTTCGCGCGCGGTGCGCTTGCGCATGTTATCCATGTCGGCAAGCGTCCGCAGGAGCCTGTCTTTCAACTCCGCTGCAAGCGCTGCCGGATCGCCTCCGGCCAGGGCTGACCCGGCCGCAGCCGGTGCCGGATCGGCCGCGGCGCCCTCATTGGCCTGCGCCGCTTCGTCCTCGCGAGCGGTCTGTTTCGTCATAGTTTTCCCCTTCTTCGAGTCCCGCATATCAGGGCTGAACGGGAAAAAATCAAGCGAGAGGGCGATTTTCGCCGTGCAAAGAGGGTCTTAGCAGCCCCAAATGCTCTAGCGGCCCAGGAGCCTGCTGACGACCTTGGCGGTGTAGTCCACCATCGGCACGATGCGGGCGTAGTTGAGCCGGGTTGGCCCGATGACCCCCAGGACGCCGACAATCTGGCCGGACGCGTCGTGGTACGGCGCCACGATGGTCGACGAGCCGGACAGCGAGAACAGCTTGTTCTCCGAACCGATGAAGACGCGCACGCCGTCGGCCCGCTCGGCGCGGCCAAGGAGGTCGATCACCTCACGGCGGGTTTCCAGATCGTCGAACAACAGCCGTACCCGTTCCAGGTCGGCTAGCGCCTTGAGATCGTCGAGCAGATGCGCCTGGCCACGGACGATCAGCTTGCGCTCGTCGGTCTCGCCTCCCGACCAGCTCGCCAGGCCCGCGGCGACGATTTTCTGAGTGAGTGCATCAAGCTCGGCCCTGCCCTCTTTGAGCTTGGATTCGACCTCGATCTTGAGTTCGTCGAGCGTGCGACCGCGGATGCGCGCATTGACGTAATTGCCGGCCTCGACCAGAGCCGATGCCGGCAATCCGGCTGGCAGATTGAGGACCCGGTTCTCGACCTGCCCATCTTCGCCGACCAGGATGACCAGCGCGCGCCCCGGTTCGAGCTGGACGAATTCGACGTGCTTCAATCGCGGGTTCGCTTTCGCGGTCAACACCACGCCGGCGGCGCGGCTCAGTCCGGACAACAGGCCTGACGCCTCGGTCAGGACCGCCTCGAGAGATTTTTGCTGGCCCGACGCCGCGACTTGCGCCTCGATCGCCTTGCGGTCCTGCTCGGTGAGATCGCCGATCTGCATCAGCGCATCGACGAAGAAGCGCAGCCCGCGTTCGGTCGGCAGCCGACCCGCCGAGGTATGCGGCGCATAGACGAGTCCCAACTGTTCGAGATCCGACATGACGTTGCGCACCGAAGCCGGCGACAGCGTCATCGGCAGAATGCGCGACAGGTTGCGCGAACCCACGGGTTCGCCAGTCGCCAGATAGCTCTCGACAATCTGGCGAAAGATTTCGCGCGAACGCTCGTTCAGCTGGGCGAGTCCCTGCTGGTTGGCGGCGAGCGGGAGGTCATGACTGCTCACGGCTGTCCTCGCTGTTGCGAGCCAGCATATAATATCACTCCGCCGCCGCCATAGCCCGCGGCGCCGCCCGCAACATATCCATCAAGCCGCCGATCGCGCCGAAATCCTCCAGGTGTTCGACCGCGTCGATGACGCCCGCAATGCCGGCGTCGGGCAGCACGCCGCGCGCATAGGTGCGGAATTTCTCCGCGACTTGATCGCGCGACAGCGGATTCTCGAACGAACCGAGCGGATGCTCGCAGTGGGCCGACAGCTTCGCGCCGCCGTCCATCTCGATGTCGACTTTGGCCTGCGATCCATCGACCGAGTCGTCGCCATAAGCCTCGACCCGTTCGGCCGCGAACCGCCGCAGTTCCGGATCGTCGTAACGGCCGGGCTCGAACTGCGCCAACGTGAGCGCGCGGTCGCGCAGGATCACGGCGGTGGTGTAATGCGCCGACAGCAGCGCTTCGAATTTACCTTTGTAGCTGCCGAAGCCACCGTGCATCTTGTAGGCGCCCGGGCTCAGTCCGACGCGAACTTTGCGGACTTTGGCAAATTCGACCTGATGACGATCGAGAATATCGAACACCGCCGTCGCCATGCCTTGAATGAGCGACGCTGACGGCCATAGCCGCAGCGCGATTTGTTCCAGCTCCCAGCGCTGACCAAGCTCCGCGACCGCCGCATCGGGCAGGCCGCCGTCCACATAGGCATTGTAGAGGCCGCCATCCTTCGCGGTGAGAAACTCGCGCGTCGCGACGAATTGCTGCTGCGCCAACAGCGCCGCCATCAAGCCCGACAGACGCGCCGCGGCATTGATGGAATTTCACCGTCGGCGTGCCCCAGGCCGCGAACGTGCCGGCCGCCTGGCTGCCGGCTAACCCGAACGCCCGCGCCATTGTGTCGGCATCGAAACCGAGCAGCGAGCCGACCGCAGCCGCGGCGCCAAACGGACCGAGGATGCCGGGCCCGTGCCAGCCGCGGGCGCGGAATTTCGGATAATCGAGACCCAGCCCAACCCGCGTCGTCACCTCGCAACCGGCGGCAAGTGCGGTGAGGAGATCGCGGCCGGAGTGGCCGTCGCGTTCCGCGATGGCAAGCGCCGGCGGCACCACTTCGGGCGTGATGTGGGTCAGGGTGGGCCGATACACGTCGCACATGGTCACTGCGGTGACGAGGTAGGCGTTGAACAGCGTCGCACCGGCGAGCGACAGCGCCTCGCCACCCAGCACGCTCGCCTCGCGGCTCTGGGCCAGTGCGGCCGCGAAGGCCTTCACCTGGCCGGTCTCTTCGCCGAGCCGGCCGGCGACCGCGCAGGCCAGCGCGTCGAGCAGCAGGTTCTTGCAATGCTCGCGGGCGCGGTCGGGAAGATCGTCATAGCGCAGCGTTGCGGCGAATTTCGCCAGTGTTTGTGTCACTTCAGTTGCCATACTGCTCTCCCCTGCGGCCTTTGCCCTTGTGGCGACCATATCAGAACGCCTAAAAGCGTGCGCCCCGCCCTTGCCTGCCGCCTGATCGGCGCTGGGTGACGGCACAGCGAGGAGTCATGCATGCGGCCAAGCCGCCGACAGCCCGATGAGTTGCGTCCGGTATCGCTGGAGCGCAGCGTAGTGAAATTCGCCGAGGGCTCCTGCTTCGTGAAATTCGGCGAGACCCACGTGCTGGTCACCGCCACGCTGGAGGATCGCCTGCCGCCTTGGCTCAAAGGCCAGGGGCGCGGCTGGATCACCGCCGAATACGGCATGCTGCCGCGCGCCACGCTCGAGCGCACGCGGCGCGAGGCCTCGGCCGGCAAGCAGACCGGACGCACGGTGGAAATCCAGCGGCTGATCGGCCGTTCGTTGCGCGCCGTGGTCGACCTCAAGGCGCTTGGGGAACGGCAGATCACTGTCGATTGCGATGTCATCCAGGCCGATGGCGGCACTCGCACCGCATCGATCACCGGCGCGTGGATTGCGCTGTACGATTGCCTTGCCTGGATGAAGACGCGCGACATGATCCAGACCGAGGTGCTGCGCGACCACATTGCGGCGATCTCCTGCGGCGTGTGCGGCGGCGTGGCGGTGCTCGACCTCGACTACGCCGAGGATTCGCAGGCCGAAACCGACGCCAATTTCGTCCTCACGGGCTCCGGCAACATCGTCGAGGTGCAGGCCACCGCCGAAAAGGTTCCGTTTTCCGAGGAGCAATTGACGGCGCTGCTCGCGCTCGCCCGCAAGGGCGTGATGAAGCTCGTCGATCTGCAAAAAATGGCGTGCGGGTAAGTCGTCGCGCGTGTCAGACCCCGCCGCACATCGGAGGCTGACCGGGAGGCTCGTGATCGCCACGCATAACCCGGGCAAGCTTGCCGAAATGCGCGAACTGCTTGCGCCTTACGGCATCGACGCCATCTCTGCGGGTGAACTCAACCTTGCCGAGCCGGACGAAACCGGAATGAGCTTTCGCGAGAACGCGCGCATCAAGGCCGAAGCCGCCGCCAAAGCCGCCCGCTTGCCGGCGTTTTCGGACGATTCCGGGCTCGCGGTCGATGCCCTCGATGGCGCGCCGGGCATCTACTCGGCGCGCTGGGCCGGCCCCGACAAGAATTTTCCGCGCGCCATGGAGACGATCGAGCAGAAGCTGCGCGAGCGCGGCGCCACGACGCCGGAGCGGCGCACGGCCCAGTTCGTCTCCGCGCTGTGCGTTGCCTGGCCGGACGGCCATCTCGAGGAATTCGAAGCGCGCGTCGATGGCACGCTGGTGTGGCCGCCGCGCGGCGAGCAAGGCTTCGGCTACGATCCGATGTTTCTGCCCGACGGCCATGCACGGACGTTCGGCGAAATGCCGAGCGAGGAGAAGCACGGTCTGCCGCCGCGCGGCAAAGGCCTGTCGCATCGCGCCCGCGCCTTCGTGAAACTCGCGGAGGCCTGCCTTGAGCGGCACTGACGAGAAGAAATTCGGCGTCTACATTCACTGGCCGTTCTGCCTGTCGAAATGTCCGTATTGCGACTTCAACAGCCATGTGCGGCGCGAGCCGATCGACGAGCCGCGCTTTCTGCGCGCGTTCCACCAGGAGATCACCGCGACCGGCGAGCGCACGCGCGGCCGCACCGTATCGACGATTTTTTTCGGTGGCGGCACGCCGTCGCTGATGCAGCCTTCGACCATCGCCGGCATTTTGAATTCGATCGCGCGGCAGTGGCGCGTCGCCGACGATGTCGAGATCACGCTGGAAGCCAATCCGACCAGCGTCGAGGCGGAACGCTTTCGTGGCTATCGCTCAGCCGGCGTCAACCGGGTTTCGCTCGGCGTGCAGTCGCTCGACGACCGCGCGCTCGCCGAACTGGGACGGATGCATACGGCGCGCGAGGCGCTCGATGCCGTCGCGGTGGCGCGCACCGTGTTCGAGCGTTACTCATTCGATCTGATCTACGCGCGGCCCGGGCAGACACCGGCCGCATGGGCGAGCGAATTAAGGCGCGCGCTCGCCGAAGCGGGCGAGCACCTGTCGCTTTATCAGCTCACCATCGAGCCGGACACGCCGTTTTACGCGCTGCATGCCGCCGGCAAACTCAAGACGCCGCAGGACGATATCGCGCGGGCGCTCTATGACACGACGCAGGAGATTTGCGCGGCCCGCGACCTGCCGGCCTACGAAATCTCCAATCACGCGCGCCCCGGCGGCGAATGCCGGCACAATCTGGTTTATTGGCGCGGCCACGAATATGCCGGCATCGGACCGGGCGCACATGCGCGACTCGATATCGACGGCGAGCGGCACGCCATCGTCACCGAAAAGCGCCCCGAGTTGTGGCTTGCAGGCGTCGAGGCGCACGGCGACGGCATCGTCGGCGACGAAGTGCTGACGCGCGAGGAAATGTGCGACGAGTTCCTGCTGATGGGGCTGCGGCTCGCCGAGGGCATTTCGCTCGACCGTTACGCCGAGCTCGCCGGCCGTCCGCTCGATCCGGAACGCATTGCCGCGCTGCACCAGCACGGCCTTGTCGAGACGACGCCGACTGGGCGGCTGCGCGTTACCTTGCCGGGCTTTCCGGTGCTCGACGCCGTGGTGGCCGATCTGGCGGCGTAAGTGTTTACAGCCGCTCCTGCTTCAGCCGCGCCGCCAGAAAATCGATGAACAACTGCGTCCGCGCCGGCAACACGCGCGTCGCCGGCCAGACTGCGTGAATGGCGACAGGCGGCGGTTCGAAACGCGTCAGCAGCAATTCGATCTTGCCGGCATCAGCCAGCGCACGTACCTGCCAGAACGGCGCGTTGGCGATGCCGAGCCCCTGCACTGCCGCCTCGTTCGTGGCGAGAGCGCCGCTGGTGCGGAAGCGGCCGGCGACTTTGACTGCCTTGATCCGTCCGTCGATCTTGAATGGCCACGCATGACCCTCGCGCGCCGCTGTGCGCACGATGCACTGGTGGTGTTTCAGATCATCAGGACGGCGCGGCCGGCCGTGCGCGGCGAGATAGCTTGGCACCGCAAACATGACGCGCCGCGAGGTGGCGAGCAGCCGTGACTTGAGACTCGAGTCCGGCAGTTCGCCGATCCGAACCGCGAGGTCAAAGCCTTCGCCGATCAGGTCCACATAGGCATCGGTAAGACCAAGCTCGATTTCGACGCGCGGATGCGCCGCCAGAAACGCCGGCAGGTACGGCACGATGTACAGCGGCGCAAAGGCCGAGGACGCAGTGAGGCGCAGCAGGCCGCTCGCATCCGCGCGCCGGTTCGCGGCTTCAAGCTTGGCGGCCTCGATATCGGCGAGCGCGGCGCTCAGCCGCCGGAACAGCGCCACAGCCGGCGTCGGTTGGATTGGAACGGCGCGTCGTACGCCGGATCAGTTCGACGCCCACCTCGCGCTCCAGCGCCGCCAGCGAGCGGCTCACGGATTGGAGCGAGCGTCCGAGCTGGTTCGCTGCCGCGGTCAGGCTGCCCTTCTCAACCGTAGCCACGAAGGCCTGGTAATCCTCGATCCGGTCCACGCTCATTCTCCCGGTGATCGGAAGAATATATCGCGAATAGCGCACATTATCACGGACGTGAATCGGGCCCATTTTGGAGGTGCGAACCGATAATCGCAAAGGAGGCGCAACATGCCCCGCGCATTCACCCAATTGGCGTTTTCACCGGCCGTCAAAGCGGCGCAGACGCATTACGGCAGCCGCGAGCTGGGCGAGCGAACTGAAAGCCGGGAGCCGGCGCGCGACCGCCTCAACGACGATCTCGCCGCCTATATCGGCGCCGCCGACAGTTTCTTCATCAGCACCGCGAGCCGTGACGGCTGGCCGCACGTGCAACACCGCGGCGGACCGCCGGGCTTTCTCAAGATGCTCGACGATCGCACGCTGGCGTTCGCCGATTTTTCCGGCAACAAACAATACATCACGGTCGGCAATCTGGCGGAGAATGACCGCGTGATGCTCTTCATCATCGACTACGAGCGTGGCCGCAGGCTGAAAATCTGGGGCCGTGCGCGCATCGTCGATGACGACCCGGCCTTATTCCGGCAAGTCAGCGATCCGGATTATCCCGCGGAGGTCGAGCGCGTCATTCGCATCACCGTGGAGGCCTGGGATCTCAACTGCCGACAGCATTTTCCCAAGCTCTACCGCGCACGTGCAGCAGCGCCGCAATGATCCGCGGAGGGGACGTGCACTAAATTCCGGAATTGCCGAAACTGCGCGGCGGCGGTGAAACGGTCTGCGGTCCCGAGCGAGTGACGCGCAACACCGCAAGTCCACGCTGGTTCGTGCCGTTCGGCAGGAAGCGGAACAGGCCATCGATGCCAGTAAAGCCAGATGGATTGGTCAGGATCTGCGGCGAAAACCGCACCTGCGGATCCTGTTGAGTTTTGACCAGCGCGGCGACCAGCGCCACCGCGTCATAGGCAAGCGTCGCGGTGCGTACCGGATCGCTGTTGAAGCGCTTTTTGTAGCGAGCGGAGAAATTTCGATATCCGGCGGCATCGGGCGCCGCATAGACTCCGCCGTCGAGCGCCGGCGTGGCGTAGATGCGCGGATCGTCCCACAGTCCGGTGCCCAGAAGCTGGATGCGCTTGGTGTTCATGCCATCGGCGGCGAGCATCTGCACAACGCCCGGAACAGCATCGCCGCCGTCCGGAATGAACAGCGCGTCGGCCCGCGCTGCCGCCTGCGCCACGGCCCGAACCGGCGCCGCCATGCCGGCGGCATCGTGCGGATAATGTTCGAGCGCGACGATCTGCCCGTTCCGACGCGCGACATCCTGCCGGAATGCCGCTTCGACGACCGTGCCGTATGGGTTGCTCGGCACCAGTGCGGCGAACGATCGCTTGCCGGTCGAGACTCGCATACTGGACGATGCGCTCGACATCCGACTCCGGCAAAAAGCTCAACAGATAGACGCCGGGCGAAGCCACATTGGCGTCTGTTGAAAATGCGATGACCGGAATGTTACGCGGCCGCGTGATCTGACCGACGACATTGACCGACTGCGCGAACAGCGGGCCGAGAATGATTTGTGCGCCCTGGTCGAGCGCCTGCTGGGCGACGATCCGCGCCGTATCGGTGTTGCCGGCATCGTCCTGAACGACGAGCTGAATGTTCGGCGCATTGAATTCTGCCAGCGCCATTTCGGCGGCATTGCGCATCGCCTGGCCGGCAAGGCCGGCGTTGCCTCCCGCAGACATGGGCAGGATCAGGCCGACTTTGACCTGGCCGGTTCCGATAGTGGCGGCTGGCGCCGGCGGTGGAGCATCGGCAGCCGGCGGCGTCGACGAGAAAAAATGTGAATTGCCGAACACACTTGAGGCGCTGGAGCATCCGGAGAGGAGGGCGGCGCTGCTCGCCAGCAGGGCGGCAACCGATCGACGCCGCGTCAGCAACGCCGGCGCGGCCGCCCGAACCTGCGATTCCGCGGACATTGCGGTTCCCCTCACCTCTGCGTGCGCATCGGCATAGGCTTATAACAATTCGTCATCTTGGGGGCGAATCGTTAACCAAATGAAAAGGATAATTAATTGCGTTAACCCTGACGCGCGGCCGGAAACGGCGCTAAATTGGCCGTTATGACACCTGCGCGCGCCAGTTCGCCCAGCGCGGTTTCGCCGCAGGATCGCGCCCCCAGGCGCTACCTAGTCGGCGGCACCGCGATCGACGTGCCCAGCATCGAGGGCGGCCTCTACGTGGTGGCAACGCCGATCGGCAACCTCGGCGACATTACGCTGCGAGCCTTGGCCACACTGGCCGCGGCCGACGTGATCGCCTGCGAAGACACGCGGGTGACCCGCAAGCTGCTCGACCGGTACGGCATTACGACGCCGCTCACCGCCTACCACGACCACAATGCAACCCTGGCCCGGCCGGCGCTGCTGCGCCGATTGGCCGAAGGCGCATCCGTCGCGCTGGTCTCCGACGCCGGGACGCCTCTGGTTTCAGATCCAGGCTACAAGCTCGTATGCGCCGCGCAGGACGCGGGCCACGCGGTGACGGCGCTGCCCGGCGCCTCGGCGCTGCTCGCGGCTTTGGCGATTGCAGGCCTGCCGACCGACCAATTCCTGTTCGCCGGCTTTCTGCCGCCCAAGCAAGCCGCGCGGCGGACGCGCATCGCCGAACTCGCGCTGATCCCTGCAACCATTGTGCTGTTCGAGACTGGCCCGCGACTGGCCGCAGCGCTGGCCGATCTTGCGGCGGGCCTCGGCCCCAGAGACGCAGCGGTCTGCCGTGAGCTCACCAAGCTGCACGAGGAAATCCGCCGCGGCGATCTCAACACGCTGGCGCAGGGCGCCGGGACGAGCGAGGTGCGTGGCGAGATTGTGCTTGTCATCGGTCCGCCGCCGCCATCGGCGCAGCCGAGCGCCGACGACGCCGAAGCCATGTTGCGGGAGGCGCTGGCCAGAAGCTCGCTCAAGGATGCGGTGGCGGAAATCGCCGAAGCGACAGGCATTCCGCGCCGCCAGTTGTATCAGCAAGCGCTCGAGCTGACGAAGCAACAGAACAAGACGAGCCAAGAAACGTGAGGCGCTCCGCCAAATTACCGCGGGGCGGCGCGCGGCCCAAACCGCCGCCACGGCAGGAGCGCGTCGCGGCTTTCCGGCTTGGCATTTCGTCTGAGAGCCGCGCCGCGATGTTTCTCATTGCCAAGGCCTACCGGATACTGGCGAGGCGCTGGAAAACGCCGTTCGGCGAAATCGACATCGTGGCGCGCCGCCGCAACGATCTGGTGTTCTTCGAGGTCAAGGCCCGCGACACGCTCGAGGATGCGGCGGAAGCCGTCACCGCGCGCAGCAAACAACGCATCGTCGCCGCCGCCGAACTCTGGCTCGCACACCATCCGCAGGACGCGGAGCGCGCCATCCGGTTCGATGTGATCCTGATGCTGCCGGGAAAGATGCCGCGCCACATCGTCAACGCGTTCGATGCGACGCGCTGAAGCCAACAATCTCAGGCGGCGCGCAGCTTGCTGAAGAATTGGTCGACCTGAGCCCGGATCATGCCGGCGGCGGCCGCAAGGTCATCGGCGAGCGTCTTGACCGCGGCCGCGCTGGCGCGGGTATTTTGCGTCGCCTCGCCGACGCTCACCACCTCGGTCACGGTGTCGTTGGTGCGGGATGCCGCCACCTCGACGCTGCGCGCGATCTCCTGGGTGGCGGCGCCCTGCTCGGTCACCGCGGTGGCGATGGCGCCCGTAATACCGCCGATTTCGCGGATCGTTCGTTCGATGCCGGCGATCGCCTCGATCGAGCGCTGGGTGACGCCCTGCATGGCGGCGATCTGGGCGCCTATCTCGTCGGTCGCCTTGGCGGTCTGCGACGACAGGCCTTTGACCTCGCCCGCAACCACGGCGAAGCCGCGGCCAGCCTCCCCCGCGCGTGCTGCTTCGATGGTGGCGTTGAGCGCGAGCAGGTTGGTCTGCTCGGCGATGTCGGTGATGAGCTTGATCACCGCGCCGATACGGCGGCCGGCCTCGTCGAGTTCCCTGACCGCATCATTGCTCCGTGCGGCTTCGCTCACCGCCTTGGTGGCGATCATATTCGACTGCGCGACCTGGCGATCGATTTCCGCGACCGAGGCGGCGAGTTCGCCGGCGGCGGACGCGATATCGCGCACGTTGGCCGAGGCCTCGCCGGAGGCGCGCGCGGCACCGTCGGTCCTGGCCGAAGCCAGATCGGCGACTTCGGTCAACTGTGAAGACGCCGCCAGCATATGGTCGAACAGCCGGCCAAGCTCGGACAGGCTGGTCTCGATCTCGGTACCGAACTGGCCGATGTCAGCGGTTATCCGCTCCTGGCGCTGCGCCCGTGATTTGGCGTCCAACGTCACGGTTTTGTTCAGCTCGACATTGCGGCGCATCGCGTCCTGGAAAACGGAAATCGAGCGCGCCAGGGCGCCGATTTCGTCGTGGCGGTCGCCGTAAGGCAGAGCAAGAACGACGTCGCCGCCCGCTACCGCCTCGGTGACCCGGGTGACGTCGGCGAGCGGTCGCGCGATCGAGCGGTGGATGATCAGCGCGCCAAACATCGCAAGCACGAGCGCCATCACGCCAAGCACCGTCATTTCCAGCGCGGCCGTCCCGATATTGTCTTCGATCTGGGCATAGATGCTCCGCGACCGCTGCGCATAGAGCCGGCCCAGCGTGTCGAGATCATTGGTCAGCGCGGTGCGGACTGTGCGGTTGGCGTCGTTGTTACCCCACTCGCTGCCAGCCGCGGGGCTGATCTCGGTGCCGCGGCGCACCAGTTCGCGGCGGAAATCTTGGAATTGCTTCACCCGTGCGGCAAATTTGCTGAAGACCGCGGCATCCTCCGGCAATACCGATTTTTGCCAACTCGCCATGACGCCGCCGATCTGATTGTTGAACCGGGTAAGGCCCGCGGCGAACGGCTTGGCCGCGGCAATGTCCGGCGACATGTAAATGCCGCGCGATTCCATCACCACCGCATAGATCAGACTGTTGATGTGCTCGACGTTCTCGGCGCCGACGAACGCCGATTGGAATTCCCTGGTCAGCGCCACGTGCCGCTGCGCATTGACGATGGCGACGCCGGCCAGCGCCGTGGTCACCGTAGCCAGCAGCGCAAAGATCACATAGAGCTTGCCGGCTATGGAAAGCTTCGCCAGTTTCATACTATCGCCAGCGTTTCAGGCCCCACGCTCGCAATCTGGCGGTAAGATGTTAACCGCAGGTTTACCTTCCCGGCCGCTGCATGGCATGACACCTCCCAACAAACCTGGACATCGCCGGATGGCTCGCCCATGCGCCTGAACGTCGCCGTGCAAATGGATCCGATCGAACGGATCAATATCAAGGGCGATTCGACCTTTGCGCTGCTGCTCGAAGCGCAGAAGCGCGCCTGTCCGCTGTCCTATTACACGCCCGATCGGCTGGCGATGCGCGACGGCAAGGTGTCGGCCACGGTACGGCCGCTCGTGGTGCGCGACATCGTTGGCGATCATTTCACGCTCGGCGAGCCGCACCATGTGGATCTTGCATCCTTTGACGTCGTGCTGCTGCGCCAGGATCCGCCGTTCGACCTCGCCTACATCACCTCGACACATCTGCTCGAACGCGTCCACCCCAAGACGCTGGTGGTCAACGATCCGGGCCATGTGCGCAACGCACCCGAAAAGGTGTTCGTCACCGAATTTCCGGACCTGATGCCGCCGACGCTGATCACTCGGGACCTCGACGCCATCAGGGCGTTCCGCGCCGAACACAACGACATCGTGATGAAGCCGCTCTACGGTCACGGCGGCGGCGCGGTGTTCCGTATCACGCGTGACGACCTCAATTTCGGCTCGCTGTTCGATATGTTCGCGGTCACGTTCCGCGAGCAATGGGTGATTCAGAAATTTCTGCCCGAAGTGAAAGCGGGCGACAAGCGCATCATCCTGGTGGACGGCGAATTCGCCGGGGCGATCAATCGCATACCCGCGGCCGACGATCTGCGCTCCAACATGGTGCGCGGCGGCGCGCCGGCGGCGACCGATTTGACCGACCGCGAGCGTGAAATCTGCGCGCGGCTCGGACCGGCTTTGCGCGAGCGCGGCCTCCTGTTCGTCGGCATCGACGTGATCGGCGACTTCCTCACCGAGATCAACGTTACCTCGCCGACCGGAATTCGCGCGATCAAGAATTTCGGCGGCCCCGACATCGCGGCGCTGATCTGGGACAAGATCGAGGAGAAGCGCAAATAGCTTGCGACCAGACCGGCGCGTCCAACCACGGCCGACGCTGCGCCTTTTCAATGTTCGAGCTTTAATCCGGCATGATCGATCACGTCTTTCCAGCGCGCCAGCTCTTCGTTGAAAAAAGCCTCGGCTTTGGCCGAGCCCTCGCCGATCGGCTCGACGCCGAGCTTGCGCATCCTGGCGCGCAGATCGGCATCGCTGCGAATGGCATCGACCAGAGCGTCGCTCAGCGTCTTGCGCACATCGTCGGGCAATCCGCGCGGACCGAACAGCTCGTTCCAGCTGGTGACGTGAAAGTCCTTTAGCCCGCTCTCGGCGAGTGTCGGCACGTCGGGCAGTTGCGACAAGCGCTTGCTGCTGGTCACTGCCAGAGCCCGGACCTGGCCGGACTGTATCAAGCCCAGCACCGCCGGAAGCTGCGGGAACATCACCTGCGTGGCGCCGACCATCATGTCGTTGAGCGCGACGCCGCCGCCCTTGTAGGGCACATCGAGCATTTTGGTTCCGGTCGCCAGCATGAACATTTCGGCGGCGAGCCGGTCGGAGGTAGCCCGTCCGGACGAACCGTAATTGACGGCGCCCGGTCGCGCCTTGAGGTAGTCGATCAGGCCCTGGACCGAATTGACCGGCAGCGTTTTGTTGACGACCAGAACGTTTCCGAACTCGGCGGTCAGCGCGATTTTCACGAGGTCGCGTCGCACGTCGAACGGAAAGTCGTCTTTCATCAAAGGCGGAATGATCTGGCCGCCGAATCCGCCGACCAGGAGCGTGTAGCCGTCAGGCGCAGCCCGCACGACGTCGCCCATGCCGATCAGACCGTCGCCGCCCGGTTTGTTTTCGACCACGACGCTCTGATGCAGGCGCGACTGCAGCGCTTGCGCCACCAGCCGGCCCATCACATCGGCGACACCACCCGGCGCGAAGGCGACAACGAGTTTGACCGGGCGTGATGGGTATTGCGCATCGGCCGACGCGCCGCCGCAGGCCAGCGTCACTACCAGCGCCGCGCCGATGCCGACCCGGCGAATTGCCAGCACCAGATTCACGTCGAGGCCGGCGCCTCGGCCACTTTCACATTGCCGGGCATGATCCGTGCCGTGCTTTGGGACTTGAACTCGCCGTAGACGAACGGCCGGTCGCGCGGCATCGAGGTGTGCAGATTTTCCGGCGCTACGTTGGCAGGATCCGGATTCTTCATCAGCGGCTGGATCAGCGCATCGTAGCTCGGATACATGAAGAACGGGATCGAGTAGCGCTCGCGTCCCGAGCGGTTGATGACGCGATGCAGCGTCGAAGAAAAGATTCCGTCGGTCCACACTTTCAGCACTTCACCGACATTGACCACGAATGTTCCCTCGATCGGCGGCACCGCCACCCATTCGTTGTCGCGATTGCGAATCTCGAGGCCGCCATTGTTGTCCTGCGCGAGAATCGTGAACGCGTTGGTATCGGTATGAGCGCGGGCGCCCAGATAGTTGCCGTCATCCTGCGGCCGCTGCGGCGGGTAATGCAGGATGCGCAGCGAGTTCATGTCCTTCTTGAAATATTGCTTGAGCGCCCCCTCGCGCAGATCGAGCGCCAGCTCGAACAGCTTGAGCATCTCGTAACCGAGAACATCGACCTTGTTGTAATAAGCCATCATTCGCGCCCTAAGATCAGGCATCGCCTTCGGCCAGGGGATACGGCCGTGCAGCGGCTTGCCGGCGATCAAATCGGGATCGTCATCGGCGAGCGGACGGCGGAACTGAAACGCCTCCTGCAAATTCTCGGAGAGATTTTTGCCCGTGCCTTTGGTCATGCCGTGCAGATAGCCCTGACCCTGCGCGTCGGCGTTGCGCGCCATCGACGATTCCATCTTGGCTTCGAGCGGCAAGGAATGGAATTCGGCCGCGGTCTCAAAGATGGCGGCGATGGCGGCATCGGCGACGCCATGATTTCTGACGTACATGAACCCGACGCGGCCACAGACGTCGGCAATTTCCTCGGCCAGCGCCTGCCGCTTGCCGGCATCGCCCGACCAGGCGGCGGAGAGATCGATGACAGGCACGTCGGTGAAGGCGAGCTTGCGGGCGGTCGGCAGCATGGCGGCGCTCCTCGGTCGGACGGCTTGCCCAGTCTACGCAAGCCATCCGAGCCGGAAAGGGGCCTTAACGCAACGCGTCCCTGCCAATAGAGGGGTCTGTCCTAGTCATCCTCGCACCGGCACGGGTGCCGGAACGGCAATGCCTGCGCCCGAAGACTTGCGCACCAAGATCACCGCCAGCGCCGCGATGATGCAGAGCGCACCCGCAAAGAAGAACGCCGGCAGATAGGTCGAGTACTCGGTGCGCACCAGGCCGGCGCCGAAGGCCGCGCTCGCGGCGCCGATCTGATGGCCGGCGAAAACCCAGCCGAACACGATGCCGGCTTTCTCGCGGCCGAAGCGATCGGCGGCAAGTTTCACCGTCGGCGGCACTGTCGCGATCCAGTCAAGGCCATAGAACACCGCGAACAGCGACAGGCCGTAGAAGGTGAAATCGGTGAACGGCAAATAGAGCAGCGACACCCCGCGCAGGCCGTAATACCAGAACAAAAGCCAGCGCGGATCGAACCGGTCGGACAGCCAGCCGGAGCCGATGGTGCCGAAGAAATCGAAAAAGCCCATCATGGCAAGCACGCTCGCCGCGGTAACGGCCGGCAAGCCGTAGTCGTGGCACAGCGTGATGAAGTGAGTCTGGACCAGCCCGTTGGTACTGCAGCCACAAACGAAGAACGTGCCGAACAGAACCCAGAAAATAGGAACGCGCGCGGCATCCTTGAGCACGACGAGTGGCGACAGCAACAGCGATACAAGCCCGACGCCGGTTTTGGGCGTCGGTGCGATCGTGGTCTCGCCATAGAGCGGCAGGCCGACATCGCTTGGCCGGTCGCGCATGAACAGCAGAGCGACGAAGCCGGCGACCACCAGCATGCAGCAGACAAAGACAAGCGACATCCGCCAGCCGTAAGCGGTCTCGAGTTTCGCGATCAGCGGAAGAAACAAAAGCTGCCCGGTGGCATTGCTGGCGGCAAAAATGCCCATGACCAGGCCGCGGCGGGCGTTGAACCAGCGCGTCGCCACCGTGACGGCGAGCACCATCGCGGTCAGTCCGGTGCCGACGCCGACCACGATGCCCCAGAGCAATACGAGCTGCCACACGTGGGTCATCGCCAGCGAGGCGATAAAGCCCGCCGAGATGATCACCACCGCGCTCACCATCACGGCGCGCACGCCATAACGGTTCATGAACGCGGCGGCGAACGGGCCGAACAATCCGAACAGCATGAGCCGGATGGCCAACGCCGAGGAGATTTGCGCGTCGGTCCAGCCGAACTCCTGCTCAAGCGGCACGATCAGCACGCCCGGCGTGCTCATCGCAGCCGCTGTCAGAACCGTGGTGAGTAGCGTAACGCCGACGATGACCCAGCCGTAATGGATTTTACGGCGAGCCAATGCTGCGGCCAAAGCGGACGGGGTCATGCGTTTATCCTGCGACAGGGATATATGACGGTCGTCATCATTACTTGCCTATTCATGTCAGTCGTCATATAAATTGTCAATTGCCGCAATGCTGCATGGCAGAGGTGCACCATGAGAGTTAGCCGCGAGAAGGCCGCCGAGCATCGCGAGCGCATCATCGACGCCGCCGGCGCGTTGTTTCGCGAAAAGGGCTTCGGCGGCATCGGCGTGGCCGACATCATGAAGGCCGCCGACCTGACGCATGGCGGCTTTTATGGGCATTTCGAATCCAAGGATGATCTCGTGGCACAGGCGTGCCGGCGCGTCATGGCGTTGGCGATCGTGAACTGGGAAAAGACCGCCGCCAGCGATCCTGACGATTCCTTCGGCGCCTTGCTCACGCGTTATTTATCGCCGCGTCATCGCGATGAACCGGGGCGCGGCTGCGTGTTCGCGGCTTTGGGCGCCGACGCGGCGCGCAGCGGCCCACTCGTCCATGACGCTTTCGCCGATGGCCTTGAACCGCTGATTGCGCTGCTCGCCGAATCTGCGCCCGGCGCCTCCAAGGCGGCGCGGCGCCGCAAGGCCGTCGCCGCCATGGCGGGGTTGGTCGGAGCCCTGTTGTTGGCGCGCGCCATCGGCAAGCGCGAACTCTCGGACGAAATTCTCGAAGCGACCCGGCGCGAGCTCTGCGCTGGACGCTGAGGCCATCCCGCGCATCAGGGCCACTTTCGTCGGCCGATGCGCTATCGTGCGTCAAACCGAACAAGCAACAATGACTCGATGCCTGCTGGTGCGGGCATGACGATCGGGGGATTGACGCCATGCTCGTGACCGGCGAGCGAAAAACTTGAGCGCATGCGCGACGGCCGTATCGTCTATATCGGCCGCGAGCGGGTCGATGACGTCACCAGCCATCCGGCGTTTCGTAACGGCGCGCGCACCATCGCAGCGCTCTACGATCTCAAGGCCGATTCGAGTAAACGCGATCTGTTCACCTTCGAGGACGACGGCGAACGCATCGGACTGCAATGGCTGCGCTGCCGCACGCGTGATGACCTCGCGCGCCGCATGCGCGCCATGAAGGCGATCGCGGATGCGACCTATGGGCTGATCGGCCGTTCGCCCGACCATGTCGCGGGGCTGATCACCGGGCTGGCGATGCGGCCGCAATTGCTCAATGAATTGCATTCCGGCTTCGGCGACAATCTCATTCGCTTCTACGATCGCGCCCGCAAGAACGACCTCTATCTGTCGTTCGCGGTGACGCCGCCGTCCGGCATCCGCGACCGCGAAATCTACACCGGTATCGTCCGCGACGATCCGACCTTGCAGGTCGTGGGCGAAGACGATTCCGGAGTCATCGTCTCCGGCATGAAAATGCTGGCGACCGGCGCGATCTTCGGCGACGAAGTCTATATCGGCAATCTCACCGCGATCGACGATAGCCGCAAGGGCGAAAGCATTACGGCGGCGATCCCCAACAACGCGCCCGGCGTCTCGTTCTGGGCGCGCGAGCCGTATGAGCGACACGTGCGCGAGGCGGCGGATTATCCGCTGAGCCATCGATTCGACGAGAACGACGCCGTGCTGGTCTGCGACCGGGTCAAAATTCCGTGGGAGCGCGTTTTCCTGCACAACAACGGCGCGTGGTCGCGGCGCATCTATATCGAGACGCCGGCCAATGTTTATCAGAACCAGCAGTCCAACATCCGCTTCTGGGCCAAGATGGGACTTGTCGTCGGACTGGCGAGCCGGATGTGTCAGGCCAACGGCGTCGATAAGGTCCCGGGGGTGCGCGAGACACTCGGCCGGCTTGCCGCACTTGAAGCGACCATTGCGGGTCTGGTCCACGGCCAGATTGAGGCCTGGGAGAACTGGCCCGAAGGCTACGCCACGCCGAACCGGCGCATGGTCTACGCCACGCTCAACTGGTGTCAGGAGCACCACACCGAGATCATCGATACGCTGCGGACGCTCGCCGGCGCCGCACCGTTGCAGATGCCGGCAAGCCTTGATCTGTTCGCCGATCCCGCGCTCAAGGATCGCTTCGAACGCTGGTGGGGCACGGCAAGCATGCGGGCCGATGCGCGCTACAAGCTCTACAAGCTGGTCTGGGACTTGATCGGCTCCGAATTCGCCGGCCGCCATATGCTGTACGAGAAATTTTATGCCGGAAATTCCATCATCGTGCGCAACCAGAGTGACCGCGAGGCGCCGTGGGAAAAATTCCACGGCATCGTCGACGGGCTGCTTGCCGATGTGGCAATACCGGGGGCGTCATAGAGCGAAGAGTCTGTTGCCGTGAATATCGCCGTCGTGTTGATCGCCGCAGCCGTTATTGTGTCCGCTGTCGCGCAAATGTGCACCGAGCCGCGCATCAGCCGGCGGTTTGCGCAAAAGCGGAAGATGCTCAATGCGATCCGCGCGCTTTACGGCGCCCTGGCGGTCGCCACACTTATCGCCTTCATTCCCCGCGGCCAGGTCGCCACGTTTGGCGCGTGCGCCGCCGTGTTCGGCTGGATTGGGCTTACGGTGCTCGCTTCACTTCGCGTTTCTCCCGGGCCGGAGACGCCGGCACGGGTACTGCAGGTAGGCGGGCCAGATATTGCCTGCCTGGTCGGGATAGCCGCAGGGCTGGCGCAGGCCATGCTGTTGAAGTGACCTCATTCTGTTCATGAAACGTTCTTGACCGCAACCGGCCGCTACCTTAAGCTGTATCGATTGGTGGCGGGAACGGGCGATGGTCCAGCGTGTATCCACGGTCGCATTCGAGGGCATCGAGGTCCGGCCTGTCGACGTACAGGTCCAGGTGGCGCCCGGGATGCCGGCCTTCACCATCGTGGGTTTGCCCGACAAAGCGGTCTCGGAGGCGCGTGAGCGCGTCCGCTCGGCGCTGATCGCCTCGGGTCTGGCGCTGCCTGCACGCCGCATCACCATCAACCTGGCGCCGGCCGACCTGCCGAAGGAAGGCAGCCACTACGACCTGCCGATTGCGCTTGGTCTGATGGCCGCGATCGGCGCAATCCCGCACGATGCGCTGGCGGGGTTTACGGTTCTGGGCGAACTCGGCCTCGACGGCTCGATCTCTCCGGTCGCTGGCGTATTGCCGGCCGCAATCGGGGCCAATGCGCGCGGCGAGGGTCTGATGTGCCCGGCCCAATGTGGACCAGAGGCCGCCTGGGCAAGCCCGGACATCGAGATCGTCGCGGCTGCGTCGCTTATTCAACTCGCCAATCATTTCAAAGGCACGCAGGTGCTGTCGCGGCCGCAACCGAAGATTCTCGAACTGAGCGGCGTCGCGCTCGACCTCGCCGATATCAAGGGCCAGGAGAGCGCCAAGCGGGCGCTCGAAGTGGCCGCAGCCGGCGGACACAATCTCCTCATGGTGGGACCGCCGGGCGCCGGAAAATCCATGCTGGCGTCGCGGCTGCCGTCCATTCTGCCGCCGCTGACGCCCGCTGAATTGCTCGAAGTGTCGATGGTCGCCTCGATTGCGGGCGAGATCAAAGGGGGCGCCCTCACCAACCGCCGCCCGTTCCGCGCACCGCACCATTCGGCAAGCATGCCGGCGTTGGTCGGCGGTGGTTTGCACGCCCGTCCGGGTGAAGTTTCCCTCGCCCACAACGGCGTGCTGTTTCTCGACGAACTGCCGGAATTCCAGCCACAAGCTCTCGATTCGCTGCGCCAGCCGCTGGAAGGCGGCGAAGTCTCCATCGCCCGCGCCAATCATCGCGTTACCTACCCGGCGCGCTTCATGCTGGTGGCGGCGATGAATCCGTGCCGTTGCGGGCGCGCCAACGAGCCCGGCTATACATGCAGCCGAAAGCCGAACGCGCGCTGCAGCGCCGACTACGGGGCGCGCATTTCCGGACCGCTGCTCGACCGCATCGACCTGCATATCGAGGTGCCGGCGGTCACCGCCGCCGACCTGATCCTGCCGCCGCCGGCCGAGGGCAGCCGCGAGGTCGCCGAGCGTGTGGCGATGGCCCGGGAGCGGCAGGCGGCCCGCTATGCGGCAATCGGGCTGCCGCATATCCGCAGCAATGCGGCGGTCTCAGCCACCGTCCTGGAGGATGTGGCAAAGCCCGACGGCAGCGGGCTCACGCTGCTGCGGGAGGCCGCCGATGCGATGCGGCTGTCGGCACGCGGCTACCATCGCGTCCTGCGCGTAGCCCGCACGCTGGCCGATCTCGATGGCGCCGACAAAGTAGGCCGCATCCATTTGGCGGAAGCTCTGTCCTACCGGGCGCTGGCTGACGAAATCCGCCGCGCCGCCTGACCCGGATCGTGCCCGGCACAGTCGCCGAAGCGCACCGCCATCAACACCTCACCCAGAATCGCGTAAGGTCGGCGCCAACGCAGCTCGACCGCAGGTCCACCATGCCAGGCCCAGCCCGACCTCTCGCGTTCATCCTCGCCTCAACCGATCACGGCGCCATGATCGTGAACCGCTTCGATCAACACGGAGTCGGCGAAAAGGCCTTTGGGGTCGGCTACCAGCTCTTGGGCAAGGCCTCTTATGATCCGGAAGAGATTTCGCTGCTGCTCAAACTGCTTGATCTGCGCCGCAAACACTATGGCGACGGCGTCGTTGCGGTCGATTGCGGCGCCAATCTCGGTGTCCACAGCGTCGAATGGGCCAAGCACATGACCGGCTGGGGGGCGGTGCTGGCATTCGAGGCGCAGGAACGCATCTATTATGCGCTCGCCGGCAATCTCGCGCTCAACAATTGCTTCAACGCTCGCGCCATCAACGCCGCGGTGTCGCGGCAGTCGGGCACCATGAAGATCCCGCAGCCGAATTATCTGACAAACACGAGCTTCGGCAGCATCGAGCTGACGAAGCGCGAGCAAGCCGAATTCGTCGGCCAAGCCATCGATTATTCGGAAGACAAAATGACCGAGGTGAGAATGGTCCACCTCGATTCGTTCAACTTCTCGCGCCTTGACCTGCTTAAAATCGACGTGGAGGGCATGGAGCTCGACGTGCTCGCCGGCGCGGCGCAGTGCATCGCCGCGCGACATCCGATCGTCCTTGTCGAATACCTGAAGAGCGACGCGACTGCGTTGCGCGCGTGGCTCGAAAATCTCGGCTATTCGGCCTATGTCCTCGGGCTGAATTTCATTGCCATCCACAAGGATGACAAATGCCGCGAGAGCATCACGATCAACACGCCGGCCGCAGCGTAATTTTCATCAGGCCCCATTAGCGACGCTGTGGATGCTGCGAACGCCGATCGCGGATAGAAATTCCTGACGGGTTTCCGCATGATCGCGGAACACGCCGAGCATGCGGCTTGTCACCATTGAGACGCCGGTCTTGTGCACGCCGCGCGTGGTCATGCACTGATGCGTGGCCTCGGTGACCACCGCGACACCATGCGGCTTGAGCACCGCATCAAGACAGGACGCGATCTCAGCCGTCATTTTTTCCTGGATTTGCAGCCGACGGGAAAAAACCTCGACCAGCCGCGCCAGTTTCGAAATGCCGACAACGCGGTTGCGCGGCAGATAGCCGATATGCACGCGGCCGATGATCGGCGCGATGTGATGCTCGCAAAACGACTCGAACCGGATGTCGCGCAGCACCACGACTTCGTCGTAGCCGCCAGTCTCCTCGAACGTGCGCTTGAGATATTCTCGCGGATCGTCGTTGTATCCCGCGAACCACTCCTCGTAGGCCCGCACCACGCGGGACGGCGTTGCCAGCAGGCCCTCCCGGTCCGGATCGTCGCCGGTCCAGCGGATCAGTGTGCGCACGGCGGCCTCGGCTTCTTCGCGCGACGGCTTGGTCAAAGCCGAGTCCCCGGCCGGGCGCCCTCGCGAGCGCTTGTTATTCACCATTTTGTCCATTCGATTTCTCCGGCCGCCCCGCAGATCGGGGGCACGAGTTCCTCGGGCAAATAGCCATTTGATCCCTTGGACGCAATCTTAACAAATCGGCAACCGTCACTCCAATCGCATCCCGCGGATGCAAGGGATGCGCAAGGTTCATGGGCCAATGTGCCTATTCGTCGATGAAAGCCACTGCGGATATGGCCTGCAATCGCCTCCACGGGTAACGGGCCGAGCGGGAACCGGATCATGCGCTCGCGCGCCACCATGCGAAAGCCCGCCATCGTCAGCCGCCGGCTGCTGCTGCTCGTTGTCCGCGCCGCCGCCGTCACGTCGATGTCGTTCGGCGTCGCATTCGGCTTTCTGTCCGGCGCTTCGGGCAATTGGGCGCACTACGATCCGAATAGTTTTGCTGTCGGCGTATCGGCCCTGTTCGGGGCCGCGTGCGGCGCGATCGGCATCCTGATTTCGCGTGTCCGGCAGATGAAGCGCGAATTGCGCGGCCTCGAGGCGCGACTTGATGAAGCAGCCGACCGCAATTGGGAAATCAGCGAGGCGGAAGAGCGCGCCAAGAGCTTTTTCGAGGCGCAGGACGACGTGATCGTGCGCCGCGACGGCAACGGCGCGATCACCTATGTCAACGACGTGTTCTGCAGACTGGCAGGCCGCGAGCGCAGCAGCTTGCTCACAACCGCGTTCGCCCTGCCGGTGCTCGAGCACGGCGACACAGCATTGCTGGCCGACGGCACCCGCGCCTACGACCAGAAAATCACCTGTCCGGACGGCGACCGCTGGATCGCCTGGCGCGAGGTGACAATTCGCGTCGAAGGCGCAAGCGAGACGCAGAGCGTCGGCCGCGACATCACCGACCGTGTGATCGCCGAGCACGCACTCGGCGAAGCACGCGATCAGGCCGAGGCGGCGAACCGGGCAAAGTCCCGTTTCCTCGCCATGGTTTCGCACGAGATCCGAACGCCGCTCAACGGCATCCTCGGAATGACGGATCTTTTGACCGACACAGTGCTGTCGGCGGAACAGACCGCGTATCTGAAAGCCGTGAAGACGTCGGGCGAAACGCTGTTGATGCTGATCGATGAAATTCTTGATTTCTCCAAGATCGAAGCTGGACGGCTTGATCTTGCCGCGCGGCCGTTTACGCTCGCGGCGCTTGTCGAGGAGACGGTTGAGCTGTTGGGGCCGCGTGCCCAGGCAAAAGGACTGGAAATCGGCGGCTATGTCGACGAACGCCTGCCGGCGCAGGTGATCGGCGACGTGGCGCGGCTGCGCCAGGTGCTGTTCAATCTTGCCAGTAACGCGATCAAGTTCACCGAGCATGGCGGCGTTTCGATCGTCGTCGAGCCGGCCGCGGAGCCCAACACGATCGCAGTCGTGGTGCGCGATACCGGCATCGGCATCTCGGCCGCGGACCTGTCACGCATCTTCCTGGAGTTCGAGCAGGCTGACGGCGGCGCGGCGCGCAAGTTCGGCGGCACCGGTCTCGGTTTGACCATTTCCAAACGCATTGTCGAAGCCATGGGCGGATCGATCGCCGTGCATAGTACGCCTGGCGAAGGCTCGGCTTTTGATGTCGCACTTCCGCTGCCGCTTGCTCGCGATACCGACCAGCGGCCGCTCGCGATTCCCGACCTGCGCGGCGAAGATATTCTCATCGTGGCCGCGGCGGCGATCGAAGCCTCGTTGCTGGCGCGCCGCCTGCAACGCTGGGGCGCGCGCACCCAGATCGTCGCCGACGAAAAGGTCGCTGCGGCAGTATTGCCGGAGCGAGCGTGGAGCACCGTGCTGGTCGATCACGCGCTCGGCAATTCCGCGACCATAGCGGTCGCAAAACTGGCCGCGACGATGCGGCGGCGCATTGTTCTGGTCACGCCAGCCACCCGCTTCGAGCTCGCCGCCCTCAAAGATGCGGGCTTTTCCGGCTATCTCATCAAGCCGGTGCGCGCTGTCTCGCTCGCGGCACGCTTTGCTGACGAGGACACCTTCGATGTCGATTCCGACACCGAACTGTCCAGGGCGTCGCTGGAGTCCGCCCCCGGCTGCGGCATGTCGATCCTGGTCGCCGAAGACAATGAGATCAATGCGCTGCTCACGCATGCGCTGCTTGCGAAGCTCGGTCATCGTCCAACCATGGTGCCAAACGGTGCGGCCGCAATCGAAAGCTGGCGTGCCGCGCGCGACGGCGGCTCACCCTACGACCGCGTGTTGATGGACCTGCATATGCCGGGCATGGACGGCCTTGAGGCGACGCGCCGTATTCGCGCGCTTGAAGCCGAACACGAGAACGCACGTACGCCGATCATTGCGCTGACCGCCAACGCTTCTATCGAAGACCGCGATGCCTGTCTTGCCGCCGGCATGGACGGCTTTGTGATCAAGCCGCTCGATCGAGAACGGCTGGCGGCCGCGCTGGCGGGCTCGAAAAAGGCGGCGCTGGCCGCGTGACGGCTCACAGCCGCCGCAGCGCCACTTCCTCGACCTGGTGAGTCTCGACCTTTTTCAGAATGAGATCGGCGCGCGGACGCGTTGGCAGGATATTCTCATGCAGATTGACGAGGTTGATGCGATTCCAGATCGAGGTCGCCGTGGCAACCGCTTCGGCATCGGATAATTTGGCGTAGCGGTGAAAGTAGGATTTGGGATCGGAGAATGCCGTACCGCGCAGCGTCAGAAAACGGTTGACGTACCACGACAGCAGCACGTCCTCCGCGGCATCGAGATAGATCGAGAAATCGAAAAAATCAGAGACGAACGGGATCGCCTTGCCGTCCCTTGGCAAGCGCCCCGTTTGCAGCACGTTGAGCCCCTCAACGATGAGAATTTCCGGCCGGTCGATTTCGATCCATTGGTTGGGGATGACGTCATAGACCAGATGGGAATAGACCGGCGCCCGCACCGGGCGGCGGCCGGCCTTGATGTCGGACAGGAAATGCAACAGCCCGGTCAGATCGTAGCTCTCGGGAAAGCCCTTTTTCTCCATCAGGCCTTCGCGCTCGAGCACCGCATTGGGAAACAAAAAACCATCGGTGGTGAGAAGATCGACTTTGGGCACGTTGGGCCACCGCGCCAGCAATGCCTGCAGCACACGCGCCGTGGTCGATTTGCCCGCCGCCACGGAGCCGCCGACGCCGATGATGTACGGCATCTTGGTGTCCTCGGTGCCGAGGAAGCCCTGCTGGGCGCGAAACAGTCCTTGGGTAGCCGCCACGTAGAGCGACAACAGCCGCGACAGTGGCAGATAGATTTCCTCGACCTCCTTGATGTCGAGCCGGTCGTGCATCGAGCGCAGCCGCGTAATCTCCTCCGGCCGCAGCGTCATCGGCGTGTCGGCGCGCCGGCTGGCCCATTCGGCGCGTGAAAACACGCGGTAGGGCGACACCTCCGGTTCGGTGCGTTGCTCCATGCGGTGATCCTCAGCCGCCCTTGCGCGAGGCCTTTTCATCGAGGCCGGACTGGTGCGTGCGCGCCCCGAGTTCGGCCTCGACCTCGTCGAGCGTGATGCCGCGCACATGAAGCACGACCAGGAGGTGATAGAGCACGTCCGCGGCTTCGGCGATGGTTCGCTGGCGATCTTCGGCGATGGCGGCAATCGCCGCTTCGACCGCCTCCTCGCCAAGCTTCTTGGCGCAATGGGCCACGCCGCGGTCAATCAGCTTGCGCGTATAGGAAACCTCGGCGCTGGCTTGGGCGCGGTCGTTAACCCGTTTCTCGAGATCATGAAGGGTGAACGTCGTCATGGGCGTTCCTTATCACATCTCCGCGTCGCCGCGAGAGCGGATCAGGGATCGAGCCGCATCGGCAGGCCGGCGCGGGCCATGTAATCCTTGGCCTGGCGGACCGAGTATTCGCCGAAATGGAAGATCGAGGCGGCGAGCACCGCGCTGGCGTGACCGTCGCGGATGCCCTCGACCAGGTGGTCGAGATTGCCGACGCCGCCGGAGGCGATGACCGGCACGGTGACGCCGTCGGAAACGACCCGGGTCAGCGCGATATCGAAGCCCTTGGCGCGTGCCGTCGCGATCCATCGAGGTGAGCAGGATTTCGCCGGCGCCGAGCGCGACCACCTCGCGCGCATAGGCGAGCGCGTCGATGCCGGTCGGATTACGCCCGCCGTGGGTGAATATCTCCCAGCGGTTCGCTTCGCCGGCTTGCGACACCTTCTTGGCATCGATCGCCACCACGATGCACTGATCGCCGAATTTCTCCGCCGCTTCCTTGACGAAGCCGCGCCGCGCTACCGCCGCGGTGTTGATCGACACCTTGTCGGCGCCCGAGGTGAGCAGCGCGCGAATGTCCTCGATGGTGCGCACACCGCCACCGACCGTGAGCGGCATGAAACAGGCTTCCGCCGTGCGCCGCACCACGTCGAGCATGATGCCGCGATTTTCATGGCTCGCGGTGATGTCGAGAAATGTCAATTCGTCGGCGCCCGCCTGGTCATAGGCGATCGCCGCCTCGACCGGATCGCCGGCGTCGCGCAGGTCGACGAAATTGACGCCCTTGACGACGCGGCCGTCCTTGACGTCGAGACAGGGAATGACGCGGACCTTGAACATGACTTACGCCGCTCGCGCCGTAGCGATCAGTTGCAGCGCCGTCGCTGCATCGAGCCTGCCGTCGTAGAGCGCACGGCCCGCAATGGCGCCCGCGAGCTTCTGGGCCCGTGGCGCCAAGAGCGCGCGAATATCCTCGATCGAAGCAAGTCCGCCGGAGGCGATGACCGGGATGGAGGCGCCGTCGGCCAACGCGATCGTCGCATCCAGGTTCAAGCCCTTGAGCATGCCGTCACGCGCTACGTCCGTATAGACAATCGCCGCGACCCCGGCGTCTTCGAAGCGTCTGGCAATGTCGAGCACCGCAAGTTCCGAAGTCTCGGCCCAGCCCTCGACCGCGACCTTGCCGTCGCGGGCGTCGAGCCCCACCGCGACACGGCCCGGATAGGCGCGAGCCGCCTCCCGGACCAACGTCGGATTGCGGACTGCGGCGGTGCCGATAATCACCCGCGCCACGCCCTTGCTGAGCCAGTTCTCGATTGTCGCGCGGTCGCGGATGCCGCCACCGAGCTGCACCGGGATCTTCACCGCCGCAAGAATACGCTCGACAGCGGCCGCGTTCATCGGCTTGCCCGCAAACGCGCCGTCGAGATCGACGAGATGCAGATATTCAAAGCCCTGTTGCTCGAACGCCTTCGCCTGTGCGGCGGGGTCGCGGTTGAACACCGTAGCGCGCGCCATGTCGCCTTGCTGCAGGCGCACGGCCTCACCGTTTTTCAAGTCGATGGCGGGAAACAGGATCACCAGATACCTCGCTCCGATCCCAAATGCGTCAAACCCGATTGAATCGAACCCAAGTGACTTAAGCGCCACAGCTTGCTAGCATATATGCACTGACTTGCACTTCGAGCGTCCCAAATTCTTTGAACCGAGCATTTGGACCAGGACGTTCGACAAGCGCCGGCGCATTACGACCGGTGCCGACAAGACGCAAAATTGAAACGTTGGCAACAGGGTGGGCCATGCAGCCGTCCAGCGTGCCGGAATCGAAATTGATCGACGACGGCGGAATAATTGTTCGCGTCAGAGACACCGAACTTCGTCTCTGGGAAGGCTTGCAGGCCGCGCCGGCCGGCGACCCGAACCGCATCTATCTCTATAAGGACCGCCGCTTCCTGACCGCGCTGGCGGCAGTGATCGATCGCATCTCGCCGGCACGAATGGTCGAAATAGGCGTCCTCACCGGCGGAAGCACGATCTATTGGGCCGAACGCTATCAATTACAACGCATGGCCGCATTCGAAATTTCGCCACAAGCGACGCTGCTTAGCCAATACATCGAGCGTCATGGCCTCACCGACAGGATGCGCATTCATTTCGGCACGCGTCAAGACGATGTTCCGGCAGTGCTGAGCGCGATCGCACAGGATTTCGCTGGCGAACCGATCGACGTCATTCTCGACGACGCGTCGCATCAATATACCGAAACCCGAACGACGCTTGAGACTTTGCTGCCGTATGTCCGCAACGGCGGAATCTACGTCATCGAAGACTGGGCCTGGGGGCATCATAAGAACTGGCCGCCGCAAATGTGGGCCAATCAACCTCTGATGTCGCCGCTGCTCAGCGAACTCATGCTCATTTGCGGCAGAGGCCGCGGCGTTATTGACCGCATCGACATCGATCCCAACTTCGCCGTCATTTGGCGCGGCCCGACGCCACTACCGACTGACGGCACCTTCCGGCTGACCGACCATTACGTGTCGCGCAATTTCCAGGTGGCGTCTGCCGCCGCTCCGGCGACAGCCCCAGGACATACCGGCGCGCTAAGGCCGCCACTTCAAAAAATTTGCAATCAGCGCAAGCCCGAACCGCTGGCTTTTCTCGGGATGGAATTGCGTCCCGAAAATATTGTCGCGCGCGACCACCGCCGTAACCGGACCACCGTACTCGGCTTCGGCCACCAGATCGGCGCGGTTCGATGGATTGAGCTGATAGGAGTGCACGAAATAGGCATGCCGGCCTTCAGGCCCCAACGGCAAGCCTTCGAGCAATGGATGCGGCCGCACCACGTTGAGCGTGTTCCAGCCCATGTGCGGGATCTTCAGCGAAGCGTCGTTCGGCGTGATGCGATCGACCTCACCGGCGATCCAGCCAAGACCGTTCGTAACCTCGTATTCGCGGCCGCGCTCGGCGAGGAGTTGCATGCCCACGCAGATGCCGAAGAACGGCCGGCCCTTACGGCGCACCGCTTCGTCGAGCGCCGCCCCCATTCCGTCGACGGCATCCAGTCCTCGACGGCAATCCGCAAAGGCGCCGACGCCGGGCAGCACCACGCGGTCCGCGCTGGCGACCACATCCGGATTGTCGGTCACGACAATCTTTTGATCGCCGCCCAAGTCTTGCGCGGCGCGTTCGAACGCCTTGGCGGCGGAGTGCAGATTACCGGAACCGTAATCGACGATAGCGACACTCACCGCTGCGCTCCCGGCTGGGGGAACAGTCCGATCACTTCAGGGGGGTGAGAGCCATGCGCCGACGGGCCCGCAGGAACCGGGGGCGGCGCAACCGGGGGCGAACCGGCGACGCTGCCGGACCGTGAATCGGCCATCCAGGTGCCAAAAAAACGCCGCTCGGCATCTTCGCGATCGGTGCCGCTGACGATGCCGATGTTGTGAAATCCGCGGCGCCATAAACTGAGGCGACGCAGCGTGCTCGCCTCAAGCCCGACCAGAAGAGCAATAAACAGCCCGACCACGGAAATCGCGGCACGCGAGGCGCCGAGCCATGACAGCGCCGCCTCAATTCCCGCCAACACCACGACATAGCCGAGCAGTACCAGCCACATGCGGTGCCAGAGCATCCAGAGCGGGCCGATCAGGAAGGCCCAGAATGAAAAGCCATCGCGCACGAACACAATACGCTCCGCGTCCGGCAGTGATCCGGCATGACGAGCTGGCGGCTGATGAACGGTGTAGACGGCCATGTCGGTCTTTCAGCTATCTGAGAAGCTGCCTCACTTCACATCGAGCCCAATATAGGCACCAGATCGGCTGTCTGCCTCTCGCTGTTAGCGACCGCAATGGTGGCGCACTAGCCTCCCAGCGTGCCCTTGGTCGACGGCACCTCGTTGGCGGCCTTCGGATCGATGGCGACTGCGGTCCGCAGCGCCCGCGCCAGTCCCTTGAAGCAGGATTCGGCGATATGGTGGTCGTTGCTGCCGTAGAGTGTCGCGACGTGGAGCGTGACCGCCGCGTTCACCGCGAAGGCCTGGAACCATTCCTGCACCAGGGCGGTATCGAACGTGCCGATCTTGGCGCGCACGAACTCGACCTTAAAAACCAGAAACGGCCGGCCCGAAATGTCGATCACCACGCGCGTCAGCGTCTCGTCCATGGGCAGATGCACGTCGGCGTAACGCGTGATCCCCTTCATGTCGCCGAGCGCCTGTTTGAGCGCCTGGCCGAACGCGATCCCCACGTCCTCGGTGGTGTGGTGGTGATCGACGTGCAGGTCACCCTTGGCCTTGACGTTGAGATCGATCCGCGAATGCCGTGCCAGCAGATCAAGCATGTGGTCGAGAAAACCGATGCCGGTCGAAATGGACGACGCACCGGTGCCGTCGAGATCGACCGCGACCTCAACGTCGGTTTCCTTCGTGGTGCGCTTGATGACGGCCTTGCGCATATCGTGCTCCGGAGCTGAAAGCTGCGCGCCTTTTATCAGGGGATTGTCGCCCGCGCCATTGCGCCTCGCTTGTGCGCTTAACGCCGCCACGCATTTGCAATGCCGATAACCTGATCCTAAATGATGGCTTTGATCAGGGCCCTGCGCCGCATGGAATCTGCCGATTCAAACCCGACAAGCTCGATCTGGCATGGCACCACCATCCTGACCGTCCGCAAGGCCGGCCTCGTGGCGGTGGGCGGTGATGGCCAGGTTTCGATCGGCCAAACGATCGTCAAAGCCAACGCCAAAAAGGTGCGCCGCCTCGGCAAGGGCGACGTGATCGGCGGTTTTGCGGGCGCCACGGCCGACGCGTTCACGCTGTTCGAGCGGCTTGAGGCCAAGCTTGAGCAGTATCCCGGCCAACTCACCCGCGCCGCCGTGGAACTGGCAAAAGACTGGCGCACCGACCGCTACCTGCGCCGGCTCGAAGCGATGATGATTGTCGCCGACAAGGACGTCTCGCTGGTGCTCACCGGCACAGGTGACGTGCTGGAGCCGGAAGCCGGCATCGCCGGCATTGGCTCGGGCGGCAATTATGCGCTGGCCGCTGCGCGCGCGCTGCTCGATGGTCCGCTCGACGCTGAGGCGATCGTCCGCCGTTCGCTCGATATCGCGGCCGACATCTGCATTTACACCAACCGTAACGTCACGATCGAAAAATTGCAGAGCGCCTGAGAATGGTGGCGCTTGCGTACGCCTTCAGAACGATGACTGCGGACGATCTGCCGCTGATCCGCGATTGGCTGGCGCGGCCCCATGTCGCCACGTGGTGGGGCGATCCGCAGGAACAGTTTGCACTCGTTCAGGGCGATCTCGGTCATCCGGCGATGAAGCAATTCATCGTCACGGTGGACGGTCGCTCGTTCGGCTACCTGCAATGCTACGATCCAGCAGCATGGCCTGAAGGCGGCCTCGGCATGCAGCCGGCCGGAACGCGCGGTATTGATCAGTTCATCGGCGATCCGGCCATGATCGAGCAAGGCCATGGCTCCGCCTTTATCCGCGTGTTTGTAGAGGATCTTCTGGGATGCGGCACCCCGCGCGCCGTAACGGATCCCGATCCCGATAACGCCCGCGCCATTCGGGCGTACGAAAAGGCCGGCTTTCAGCAGCAGCGTTTGGTCCAAACCTGCGATAGGCCGGCACTCCTTATGGTGCGTGACGCATGAGCGAGTTCTCTCCCCGTGAAATTGTTTCCGAGCTTGACCGATTCATTGTCGGTCAGGGTGACGCCAAGCGCGCGGTGGCGATTGCGCTGCGCAACCGCTGGCGCCGCCTGCAGCTCGACGACCGGCTGCGCGACGAAGTGCTGCCGAAAAACATTCTGATGATCGGGCCGACCGGCGTCGGCAAGACCGAGATTTCGCGGCGGCTCGCCAAGCTCGCGGCTGCGCCGTTCCTCAAGATCGAAGCGACAAAATTCACCGAGGTCGGCTATGTGGGCCGCGACGTCGAGCAGATCGTGCGCGACCTCGTCGAGATCGCGATCACGCAGACGCGCGAGCGCAAGCGCAAAGATGTTCAAGCGCAAGCCGAACAGGCTGCCGAGGCCCGCGTACTCGATGCGCTGGTCGGCCCCGGCGCCAGCCCGGCCACCAAGGAGGCTTTCCGCAAGAAACTGCGCGCCGGCGAACTCAACGACAAGGAAATCGAGATTGAGGTGCAGAGTGGCGGCGGCGGTGGTATGCCGCTGTTCGATATTCCCGGAATGCCTGGCGCGCAGATGGGCGCGATTTCGATCGGCGACATTTTCGGCAAACTCGGCGGTGGCCGCACCAAAACCCGCCGCGTCACCGTACACGACTCCCACGACATCCTGATCAACGAGGAATCCGACAAGCTCCTGGATAACGATCAACTGACGCAGGAAGCCATCAGGGTCGTGGAGCAGAATGGCATCGTCTTCCTCGACGAGATCGACAAGATCTGCGCGCGCGACGGACGCGCCGGCGCCGACGTCTCGCGCGAAGGCGTACAGCGCGATCTGTTGCCGCTGATCGAGGGCACCACCGTCGCCACCAAGCACGGTTCGGTGAAAACCGACCACATCCTGTTCATCGCGTCGGGCGCGTTTCACATTTCCAAGCCGTCAGACCTGCTGCCGGAGCTGCAAGGCCGTCTGCCGATCCGCGTCGAGCTCAAGCCGCTCACCCGCGACGATTTCCGCCGCATCCTGACCGAGCCGGAAGCCTCGCTGATCAAGCAATATATCGCGCTCATGGCGACAGAAGGCGTGACGCTCGAGTTCTCCGAAGACGCGATCGACGCGGTCGCCGATGTCGCCGTGGCAGTCAATTCGAGCGTGGAAAATATCGGCGCGCGGCGGCTGCAGACGGTGATGGAGCGTGTGCTCGATGAGATTTCGTTCGCCGCTCCGGATCGTCACGGCGAGACGGTGACGATCGACGCTGCTTATGTACACAAACACATCGGCGATCTCGCCAAGAATGCCGATTTGAGCCGGTTTATCCTGTAGGATTTTGCGCTGCACGGTGCGGGGCAAGCCCGGGCAGCATGACGCACCCCGGCGCGTGGCAGCGGCGGCGGATTGCGGCTAAGCTTCGGGCGGTTTTGTCCGGGGGTTAGCCATGCTGACGCGTCGCCGCTTACTTGCATTCTCCGCCACGTCTGTGTTCGCACCGGCAATTCTGTCACGCTCCGCTCTTGCCGACACGGGAAGCAAGTGGCCGGAACGCCCCGTGCACATGATCGTGCCGATTGCCGCCGGCGGGCCGACCGACACCAACGGGCGCATCGTCGCCGAGCAACTGACGAAATTCTGGGGCCAGCAGGTCGTCATCGATAACAAAGGCGGCGCCGGCACCAATATCGGCAATGAGTTCGTCGCCCATGCCGATCCCGACGGCTACACGATCCTCTATGGGACATCGTCGCTGTCGTCGAACGGCGCGCTCTATCGCGCGCTGAGCTACAGCCCGACGAAAGACCTGGCGCCGGTCTCGATGGTCTCCAAATTCCCGTTCTTCATGTTCGTGCCCAACTCCTCGCCGGCGAAAACCGTCAAGGAGTTCGTCGACTACGCCAAATCAAAGCCCGGCAAACTCATCATGGGATCGCCCGGCACCGGCAGCGGACCGCATCTCGCCGAAGTCCTGTTCATGAACATGGCGGGCATACAGATGACGCACGCCCCATACCGCGGCGCGGCGCCGGCCTTCATCGATCTGATACCCGGACGTATCGACTGCTATTTCGGCAGCGGCGAATTGCTGACCTACTCGCGCTCGGGCCAGGTTCGCGTGCTCGGATCGACCGGGACAAAGCGGTCACCGTCGGCGCCGGACGTACCGACCATCGCCGAGGCCGGCGTTCCGGGCTACGAAGTCGAATCGTGGCAGGCGATCTTTGCGCCCGCCAAGACGCCGCCTGCGATCATCAACAAAATGCAGGCCGGCGTCGTCAAAGCAGTCTCCGCACCTTCGCTCATCAAGAAGCTGGCGTTGGGCGCCTACTCGGCGGAGGCAAGCACTCCCGAAGAGCTGAAGGCGTTCTTGGCCGCCGACACGGCAAAGTGGAGCGCCATCATCAAGTCGGCGGGACTGAAGATCAACTAGCGCGCTTCGCTGGTTCGCGCCCCATCTCGCGGATCAGCGCCAGCCACTTATCGACTTGAGCGAATGCATCCTGATCGGCACTGCCGCTTTGCTGCGGCTTGACCTTCGGCGACGCCTCGGCCGTATCCGGACCGGCTGTATCGGACATGACTCAGTACTCCAACGCGTTACTCCACGCCCGCGTTGTCGCAAACGAAACCGACGAATCCTTTTCGGAAGTGTGACGTTTGCTTGTTAACCTTAACGCAATCTGCGCAATTGCACGTAAAGCGCGCCCTGCCCGCCGTGCCCGATATGGGCGTCCTCGAAGCCAACGACGAATGCGCGGAATTCTGGCAAGGAAAGCCAGAGCGGCACCTGGCGCTTGAGCACACCCCTTGCCGCGGCGCGATCGGGCTCTCCCCGGTCCGAGCCTTTGCCGGTCACGACGAGTACCATTCTGGCATCGTCAGCCTGTGACCGCTGCAAGAACGCGAACAGAGCCGCGTGCGCCTGGGCCTGCGTCATGCCGTGCAAATCGATGCGCGCGTCGATCGGCTTGCGACCGCGCGCAACCCGCTGTTTGAGCCGCCGCTCCAGCGGCGCAAGGGGTGGCGATTTCGCCGGCTGCGGTTGTTGAGGCCTCACGTCCGGCACTTTCACAGGCTTCGGGGTAGGTTTGTCCTCGCTCGCCGATGGTGTGACCGCATTCTTTGCGTGGCGCAGCGGCTTGATCGAGCGGGCGAAACCGCTCCACAGCGCCTGCTCCTCGTCGCTCAATTGCCGCCGGCGGGTCATCGCAAAATCTTATGGACTATGCCGCCTTGCCGGCTTGACGGCAGGCGCGGACGCCGGGCTCGCGACGACATCCGGCTTCTCTCCCTCCTCTGGCGGCGGGTCGTCAGCAGCCGGTTCGTCGATGCCAGCCAAGGCAGCGGCCTTCGTCGGGTCGAGCGGCAGCGGCGTGTCGCGACCGGCCTCAACTGGATCGAGTGCCCGGGGCAGCAGCATGTAGAAGCGGCCAGAATTCTTGATGCGGCCCGCCATGCGGGCGGCCTCATCTCCCGCGCCGAAATAGATATCGGCGCGCGCCGGGCCCACGATGGCCGATCCGGTATCCTGGGCGACGACCAGGCGGTGAAACTGCGTTGTCGCCTTGTCATTCGTCATCGGCAGATTCGCATCGATAAAGAACGGCGTGCCGTAGGTATGCAACGCCCGATCGACGGCGATGGAACGGCCGGGCACCAGCGGCACGCCCTCGGCACCGACAGCTTCGTCTTCGTTCGAAAGCCCGGTGACACGAAAGAAGACGTAGGACTTGTTCTGGCGCGTGACGTCCTTGGCTTCGTCCGGATGAGTTTCCGCCCAGCGCCGAATGCTCTGCATGGAAACCTGGTCTCTCGTCAGATAGCCGCGATCGATGAGCACGCGGCCAATCGGCGTATAGGGCCAGCCATTATGGGAATCGTAGTTCACCCGGAGAATGGAGCCGTCCTCCAGCCTGACGCGGGCCGAGCCCTGGATCTGCGCGTACTGCACGTCGAGTTCGCTGCGCAGATAACAAATCTCCAAATGCCAGCCATCGAGCGCCCCATCCTCGATCTCGCCGCGCGTGTAATACGGCACGATCTTGCGGCGCCCGAAGCGGCGGCCGACCTTCACACCCTTCGAGGGAAACGCATCGCCGAGCTTGCGCCAGCCGGAAGCCACGAGGTTCGGCGGCCGGCGGTAAAGTGGTGCGTGGAATTCGCCGGTAGGCACGCGCGATCCGTCAATGATCGGTTCGTAATAGCCGGTGAGAAATCCGTCGCTTTCGCTGAGCTTCGAGATCTGGATCGGCCGGAAATTTTGTTCGAAGAACTTTCGCGCACCCACATCGTCAAGCGGAATGGCCGCCTGGGCACGCTCGCACACCCCCCGTAACGCGACGGTGATATCGGTGATCCCGCTCGGCGTCGGGTGCTTGCCGGTGAGCACCGTGCAGCTGTCGAGAAAGGTGGCAAACGCCGCCGCGTGATCGTCGTCGGCCCAGCCGTCGAGGTCGGACCATTGTGCCGGCTCATATTGTGCGTCCGGGAAAATCAGGGGCGCATCAGTCTGGCCGAATGCAACGCCGCGGCCTGCGACCAAACCCAGCAACAAGGCGCCGACGATCCAGCAACGCCGCGTCATCGGCTTCACTGCCCACTTTCGGTCGCGACCACTTTCCAGTTGGGGTCGCGCGACGACACATCGCGCGCGAAAGTCCATACGTCGGTTACGTCCGTGACCTTCTCGGCATTGCCGTCGATGACGGCGCCGGACCGGTCGTGCGTCGCCGAGACCAGCTTGGAGACAAAGCGCACCGTGACCTGAGCTGTCCGGTTGCGGAATTCCGCAGCCGTGATCACCGAGGAATCGATGGAGATGAACTTGGTCTCGAGTGTCTCGCCGCGCGACTCGCGCTCGCCGATATGAGCATCGAAACCGTCATAGACCTCACGCGACAACAAACCGCGCAGTTGCCGGCGGTCGCCGGCCGCAAATGCAGTGACGACCATTTCGTAAGCGGCCCGTGCCCCGGCGATGAAGTGCTTCGCGTCAAAGCCCGCATCGGCGGCCGCAATGGCATCAAGCCCTGCCGCCACCGCCGATCCGCTCTCCGCGATATCCTTCCAGCGCTCTCCCGGGATCGGCGGAACTTCCGGCGGCCGCGCCGGCGCCTCGACAGTACGCGCCGGCAGCGTAACGACTTTGTCGCTGGCCGGACTGCGCACCGCGTCGCGGGCCGAATAGGGATCGTAGGGCGGCCGCTCCCGGCCGGTACGCCGGCCCAAAACGCTGCGCAGCCGCAGGAAAATGAACACCGCGAGCGCCAAAAAGATGATGGTGTAGATGTTGTCTTCGAACACGTCTCAAAATCTTTCGGCGTTGTGCGGCTTCCCAGGGCGGTCCGGGCAGGCAAAGCCGGAACAGGAAGCCAGATTCCCCAGTCAATGTAAGCACGCCCGGGAAACCCTCCAGTGGCCGCTGGTCATGGGTGCTGGGATGGAGTTTAAACGATTGAGCGCACCAGCGCCAATATTTCCGGGGCCGCATCCTTACCGATTATGGTCGAATTCGCGTGAACTCCGCGGCCTTTGCCTAACATGGCGTATATTGGCGATACTTTCGGCATGACCGCGCGGTCCAAGCGTCGCCGCCCCGCCCTGACCCGGCTTGCGGGAGGCGGTATCGGCTCCATTGTTCGCTGCTTTGCGCTGTGTTAGCGAAGCCGCGACACCCGCAGGACGCGGGCCGGAGACGCGCATGTCGATGACGAATGGCGGGCCGCAGCCCCAGGCGGCAATGCCGCAGGTTTTTGTGCTCGCCCAATATGCGAAGGATTTTTCCTTCGAAAATCCGAACGCCCCACGCTCGCTGGCCCCGAGCACCCAGCAGCCGAACGTCAACGTTCAAGTCAATGTCGATGCCGCGCCGATCAGCGAAACCGACTTTGAGGTGACGTTGCGGCTGGAGGGAAAATCGGAATCGCAGGGTTTGCTGCTCTACAGCTTCGAGCTGGTGTTTGCCGGGGTGTTCCGCGTCATGAACGTACCCCCGGACACATTGCAGCCATTCGTGATGATCGAATGTCCGCGCCTGCTGTTTCCGTTTGCGCGCGAAATCATCGCCAGCACGGTGCGCAACGGCGGATTCCAGCTGTTGCTCAATCCGATCGATTTTGTCGGGCTTTATCGGCAACGTGTCGCGGAATCGCAGAACCAGCCGCCGTCCCAGCCGATCAATCCAAGCTGATATAGTCGCGCCAGATCGCGGCTTCGCCGAGTGTGGCGATGAATTGCCGATGCGCTGCGTGATCCTCGGCCGACACCCGCAGTGCAAGTGGGGCCGGGCGTTCGCGGATGACGATTGGGGCGCCCGGCACAAGATTTGGCGCTGACGTTTGCGACAGGACGAGTTGCGCCTGCCGTGCGCCGATCAGCTCGACGTAAACCTCCGCCAGCAATTCAGCATCGAGCAGCGCACCGTGCTTGGTACGGTGGGAATTATCGATCGCATAGCGCACACACAGGTCGTCGAGCCGGTTCGATGCGCCGGCATGCTTGCGACGCGCGAGCAACAGCGTATCAACCAGCCGCTCGCGCCCGATCTGCGGCCGGCCGGCGCGATCGAGCTCGGCATTCAGGAAGCCGATATCGAAGCTGGCATTGTGGATGACGAGCGGTGCATCGCCGAGGAACCCAAGAAATTCTTCGGCGACGGCTGCAAACCGCGGCTTGTCCTTGAGGAACTCGTCGCTCAGTCCGTGGATCGCAAACGCCTCCGCCGGCATGTTGCGCTCGGGATTGAGATAGGACATGGAACGTCTGACCGGACGGGATGCGGTTGACCAGCTCGATGCAGCCGATTTCCACCAGGCGATCGCCATTGAGGGGATCGAGGCCGGTGGTTTCCGTGTCGAGCACGATTTCGCGCAACTTAGGGCTCCGTGGCCGCTGATTCCGCCGCCGCAGTGGGCGCAAGGAACTCCGCGAATCAGCGTTTCGTCATTTTAGCGACCGCGCGCAGAATGTCGCGCACCTGCGCGCGGGCATGCTCAAAATCCTTGGAGCTGTCCACGATGAAATCCGCGCGCCGGCGCTTTTCCGCATCCGGCAACTGCTTGGCGAGGATCGCGGTGAATTTTTCTTCGGTCATGCCGGGCCGTTCCAATACCCGCTGGCGCTGAACGTCGGCTGGCGCCGATACCACGACGATGGCGTCACAGCGTTTATATGTGTCGGCCTCGAACAGGAGCGGCACATCGAGGACAACGACCGGCGCACCTTTGGCCTTCGCGTCAGCGAGAAACTCATCCGTCGACTCGCTGACCAGCGGGTGCACAATCGCCTCAAGGCGGGCGAGCGCCGCCGGGTCGTTGAGTACCACCGTGGCAAGCTTGGCGCGATCCACTTTGCCGCCCGACGTTGAACCGGGAAAAGCCCGCTCGATCGCGGGCACTGCTTTGCCCTCATACAATGCGTGCACCACCGCATCGGAATCGTGCACCGGCACTCCGGCCTCGGCGAAATAGCGCGCTGTGGTCGTCTTCCCCATGCCCAGCGAGCCGGTCAGCCCAAGCACGAAGGGCCGCATGGCATCCTTTTCCTCGCTCATGACACCAGGCATCCGTGGCGGCGCAGAAAATCCAGCGCGGCAAGCAACGGCAAACCCAGAACGGTGAAATAGTCGCCGTCCACAGATTGAAACAGTTGCACGCCGAGCCCTTCAAGCTGGTAGGCCCCAACGCTCTCAGTGGCTGCGGCGCCGGCAGCATCCAGATAGCGATCGAGAAACGCGTCCGAGAAAGCCCGCATTGTCAGCCGCGCCGTACTGACGTGTTCGAACAGCACCTTTGCATCCTGAACGAAGGCAATGGCCGAATGCAGTTCGTGGGCCCGTCCAGAAAGCGCGCGCAGTTGCGCCCGAGCGGCGGCGCGATCGGCAGGCTTGGTAAAGCGCCTGCCGTCGAGAGCCAACACCTGGTCGGCGCCGAGCACGAGGCGTCCGGGATGCAGCCGCGCCACTGCCGATGCTTTGGCGCGCGCCAGAAGAGCCGCCACTGCGGCGGGTGAAGACGAAGAAGCAGCGGTTTCCGCCGCACGCTCATCAACATCCGACGGTGCAATCTCAAGCGCGACGCCGGCAGCAGCAAGCAGAGTCCGGCGTATCTTGCTGCCCGAGGCGAGCACGAGCGGATCAGCCGCGCGCCACAGTTCCATCGATCACGACGCCTTGCGTCGGCGCCGCTCGCCGAGATGCGCCAGCACCGCGGCCGCCGTTTCCTCGATCGAACGCCGGGTCACATCGATCAACGGCCAATTATGTTTCGCGCATAGCCGCCGCGACGCCGCGATTTCCTCGGCGACCGCAGCCCGATCGATGTACTGGTCATCGTCGCGGTGCGCCTTGAGACCGAGCAGCCGATTCTGACGGATTTGAACGATTCGTTCGGGCGTGGCGAACAGGCCGACAATCAGCGGATGCTGAAGACGCTCAAGTTCAGACGGCAGCGGCACACCCGGAACCAATGGAACATTCGCGGTCTTGACGCCACGATTGGCCAGATAGATCGAAGTCGGTGTCTTTGAGGTCCGCGATACGCCTACCAGGATGATGTCCGCCTCTTCCAGATCGTCGCTTTGCTGACCGTCATCGTGCAGCATCGTGTAATTGAGGGCATCGATCCGGCGAAAATATTCCGCGTTCAGGGTGTGCTGCGCGCCGACCTTATGGGTCGTTTCCGCACCCAGATACGCCTGAAACAGGTGCAGCACCGGTCCGAGAATCGAGAGGCACGGCAGGCCGAGCTCGCGGCACTTGCTTTCCAGCCGCTCGACGAGGCCCTCCTCGAGCAGCGTATAGAGCACGATCCCCGGAGCTTCCTCGATCTCGCCGAGCACGCGGTCGAGCTGTTTTTGGGTTCGCACCAGCGGGTGCATGTGCTCGACCGGCATGACCTTGGCATATTGGGCGGCAGCCGCCCGCGCCACCGTGATCAACGTCTCGCCGGTCGCATCGGAGATCAGGTGCAGATGAAAATAACCCGCGGTATTCGCCATAGCGATCTTTTGGATCCGATCCTCAGGCTAGTCTGACAACCTGTCGATAACTAGGGAGAAGGCCACGGCTTTCAGGGTTAGGCAAGCACCTCAGCCGGGAGGGCCGAAAGTTCATCCACACAGGTGCCGTCCGGGACTGGTATGGGAGTGGTCACTTGAATCCTTGTGAATTGTGAATTGCGCGCAGCGCGTGCCGCCGAAATTGTCGAGAATCATGGGCTAAACCATTCCCCACATCGCCAATCGATGATCTGTGAGTTACGGGAATATGTGGACGAGAGCTGAATCCAGTGTGAGGAAAAAAGTATGAGTCTAATCAACGGACTAACTACTACAACAGACTCTCTTTAGATCTTATTTAGATTAGGATAGCGGTGTGTCGGCCACCCCAACGATCAAACCACTTCTGCGTTCCCTGGCAGGTGAATGTCTCACCGTTTCGCCAATCTGGCTGATGCGGCAGGCAGGCCGATATCTGCCTGAGTATCGGGCAATTCGAGAAACGGCCGAAAGTTTCCTCAGCCTCTGCTTTAATCCGAAATTGGCAGCCGAGGTGACTCTCCAGCCAATCTGGCGCTTTGGGTTCGATGCGGCGATTTTATTTTCCGACATCCTGGTGGTGCCACATGCGCTTGGTCAGCGTGTCACCTTCGAGGTCGGCGAAGGGCCGCGGCTTGATGCACTATCCGACACCAATGCGTTGCAGCGATTGCGGCCAGCCATTGATCACGCCACGCTTGAGCCGGTTTATGAAACGATTGGGCGTGTGAAATCGCAGTTGCCGGCTGCGGTCGCCCTGCTCGGCTTTTGTGGCGCACCGTGGACGTTGGCGACTTACATGATCGCTGGGCGCGGAACACCGGATCAGCTTCCAGCCAGGCTCTTTGCCTATCGTCACCCTGAAGCGTTTGCGGGGCTTATCGATCGGCTGGTCGAGGCATCGTCGGATTACCTTGTCCGTCAATTCGAGGCTGGCGTCGATGCGGTGCAGATCTTCGATACCTGGGCCGGCGTTCTACCCGATGACCAGTTTCGAACATGGTGCATCGAGCCGATCGCGCGAATCGTCGCCACGGTGCGCCGCCAAATTCCGGCAGCGCGAATTATCGGTTTTCCCCGAGGGGCAGGAACAAGGCTTGAACAATATCTCGCGGCCGTTCCGGTCAATGCGATAGGGCTTGATTGGATGGTGGAACTGTCCTTCGCGCGCGAGCATGTGCAGGCGCGACGTACAATTCAAGGCAACCTCGATCCGCTGGCGCTGCTTGCCGGCGGTGACACCCTGGATCGGGGCGTTGATGCAATTCTCGAAGCGTTCGGCGATGGGCCGTTTATCTTCAACCTTGGTCATGGCGTGGTGCCCGACACGCCGGTCGCACACGTCGAACGATTGGTTGCGCGCGTACGCCGGGCGCACGGCCATTGAAGGATTGGCTCGGGATGGGTGCGATTTACCCTTGGCTGAAAGCTGCTCACGTCATCGCCGTGATCGCCTGGATGGCCGGAATGCTCTACCTGCCGCGGCTGTTCGTCTATCACTGCGCGGCGGAGCAAGGTTCCGTCCAGTCGGAGACTTTCAAAGTGATGGAGCGCCGTCTGCTGCGCGCCATCATCAATCCAGCGATGATCGCGACCTGGATCTTGGGCCTGGCGCTCGCCTGGGATGGGCCTGATTCGCACTACGGCTGGTTTGCCTCTGGCTGGCTCCAGGCCAAGCTTGTGCTGGTTCTTCTCCTGTCGGGCCTCCACGGTTTATTTGCGCGTTGGGTTAAGGCTTTTGGCGCCGACTCAAACCGCCATTCGCCGAAATTTTATAGGATAATCAATGAGGTACCGACTATCCTCATGATCGGGATCGTGCTCCTCGCGGTCGTGAAACCGTTCTGAGGCCTAGGCGTTGACGGTGCAAAATGTGTCTCGGCTCTTGCCTGTAGGACGGTCTTTTCCTATCTTTGCGTAATCCCACCGAACGTAGGCGGATGCAGTTTAAGTCCTGGCTCCTTACGGACTGGAGCCGATTGATGCATCGGGTTACGGGGCCAAGCTTCCCGCAACTCACGACCTGCGACTTCCCTCTCGTTAGCGACGCCGCGAACCCCACACCGCCGCTGGCGCAATTTCCATAGGTCTCTTTATGCGGGAAATGAAACTCCAAGAACTCAAGGCCAAGACTCCGGCCGAGCTTGTCTCGTTTGCCGAGGAGCTCGACGTCGAGAACGCCTCGACGATGCGCAAGCAGGAGCTGATGTTTGGCATTCTCAAGCAACTCTCGGCGCGCGAAACCGACATTGTCGGCGAAGGCGTCGTCGAGGTTCTGCCGGACGGCTTCGGCTTCCTCCGCTCGCCCGAGGCGAACTATCTGCCCGGGCCTGACGATATCTACGTATCGCCTTCGCAAATCCGCCGGTTCGGCCTGCGCACCGGTGACACCATCGATGGCCACATTCGCAGCCCCAAAGAAGGCGAACGTTATTTCGCGCTGCTCAAGGTCAACACGCTCAATTTCGAGGACCCCGAGAAGGCGCGGCACAAGGTCAATTTCGACAATCTGACGCCGCTTTATCCGGACGAGTGGCTGAAGATGGAATACGAGGATCCGACCAAGAAGGATCTCTCGGCGCGCGTGATCGATATCGTGGCGCCGGTCGGCAAGGGCCAGCGTGCCCTGATCGTGTCGCCGCCGCGCACCGGCAAGACGGTGCTATTGCAGAACATCGCGCACTCGATCACCCACAATCATCCGGAATGCTATTTGATCGTGCTCTTGATCGACGAGCGGCCCGAAGAAGTCACCGACATGCAACGCTCGGTGAAGGGCGAGGTCGTTTCCTCGACCTTCGACGAGCCGGCAGTGCGGCACGTCCAGGTCGCCGAGATGGTGATCGAGAAGGCCAAGCGCCTGGTCGAACACGGCCGCGACGTCGTGATCCTGCTCGACTCGATCACGCGCCTCGGCCGCGCCTACAACACCGTGGTGCCATCATCCGGCAAGGTGCTGACCGGTGGTGTCGACGCCAACGCGCTGCAACGGCCGAAGCGGTTCTTCGGCGCCGCGCGCAATATCGAAGAAGGCGGCTCGCTCACCATCATCGCCACCGCGCTGATCGATACCGGCAGCCGCATGGACGAAGTGATCTTTGAAGAGTTCAAGGGCACCGGCAACTCGGAACTGATCCTCGACCGCAAAGTGGCCGACAAGCGCACCTTCCCGGCGATGGACATCACGCGATCCGGCACCCGCAAGGAAGAGCTCCTGGTGCCGCCCGATCAGCTCAAGAAGATGTACGTGCTGCGCCGCATCCTCAACCCGATGGGCACGATGGACGCCATCGACTTCCTGCTCGACAAGCTGCGCAACACGAAGAACAACGGCGAGTTCTTCGACTCGATGAATACGTAGGCCCTCGGGCCTATCGTTGGTCGAAGGACGATGGACTCAGCCGCGCGCAATAAGCGGCTGCTCGGTCCATTCCGGCGTTGGCCGCCTGGTGTTGAGCACCAGATACGGGTTGATGAAGCACATCGCGCCTTTGCCGATGGAATTTTCGCAGCTCTCGCGGTCCGAATAGCCGCACTGAACCACGGCTCCCAGATGCGGGAGAAAACCGCAATATTCCTGGGCCTGCGCGCCGGTCGCCGAGGCGGCTGCCAGAGGCATGGCCGTAATGGCGGCCGCAAAAACCATGATCCAGCATCGCATCGTGTCGATCTCCGTAGCTGTCGCTTGCAGGCTTCATTAGCCACGAATCGTCGCCGGAATGAAGACCTGCGTCAAGTATGTCGCATCGCATCCATGGCGCGAATGAGGCCGGCGGGGTCCGTCACGGGCAGCGAACAGGTCTCTCCGGCGCACACAAAGGCCTGCGCTTCGCTCGCCGCATTGACTTTGTTACGCGCTGGATGTGTCGGGTTCAATGCTGCGGCGGAGGCTGCGTGCAGCACGATGCGATCGAGTGGCGGGATCGTTCGGGCGGCCGCAAGCAAGGCCGCGGCGCGAGCGCCCTCCCCGGTCACGACAATCTCGGCGGCGCGCAGCCGCAGGTCGACGGCGTTGAGCAGCGCCATGTGCATGTAGAGGTTCTCGACCGCCTGGGGTGCGATCGCGGCGATGATTCGGTCCGCCTTCTGCCGCCACGCGTCATCGCCGGCGAGCACCGCCAGCCGAATCAGGTTTTGCGCCGCGATGGCGTTGTGATTGGGGGTAGCGTCGTCGCTGGTCGCGGCCGGCCGCACGACAAGTCCTTCGGCGTCGGCGGCGGTGAGATAATAGATGCCGGTTTGCGCATTGGCGTAGTCGCGGTCGAGTGCGCGCTGCCAGGCGAGCGCCTGGTCGAGGTAATTCGATCGGCCGGTTGCTTCGTAGAGTGCGAGCGCGGCGCGGATCATCGCGGCGAAGTCGGAGGCGAGCCCCGGAAACTTGAGCTGCCCCTGCCGCCACGAATGACCGAGCCGGTCGCCGCGGGTCATCGCGTGCGCGATGAAGGCGAACGCGCGCGCCGCCATCTCGATCCAGGCCGGCTCCTCGAACATCAGCCCCGCATTGGTGAGCGCGGCGATCATCAGGCCGTTCCAGTCGGCCAGGACTTTGTCGTCAAGGCCGGGACGCACGCGCCGATCGCGCGCGGCGAGAAGTTTGGTGCGCAGCGCCGCCAGTCTTGTCTCGTCCGCTGCATCGCGTGGCTGCGGCTTGAGCCGATTGAGGATGTTATGGCCCTCGAAATTGCCGGCTTCCGTCACGTCGTAATGGCGAGCAAAAAATTCGCCGTCTTCGGTGCCGAGCGTCTTCATCACTTCGGCCAGCGACCAGACGTAGAACTTGCCCTCCTCGCCTTCCGAGTCGGCGTCGAGCGAAGCAGAGAATGCGCCCTCCGGCGTCGTCATCTCGCGGTTGAGCCACGCGACAGTTTCATGTGCGCGCTGACGGTAGAGCAGCTTGCCATCGCGTTTGTGCGCGATCGCCAGAAGCTCGAGCAGCTGCGCATTGTCGTAGAGCATCTTCTCGAAATGCGGCACGAGCCAGCGTTCGTCGACCGAATAGCGCGAGAAGCCGCCGCCGAGATGATCGTAGATGCCGCCTTCGCAGATGTGGTCGAGGGTAATGTCGACTGCGGCGAAGTAGCGTGTGTCGCCAGTGCGCGAGCCCGCGCGCCACAACAATTCGAACAGCGCACCTTGCGGGAATTTCGGCGCGCCGCGCGTGCCGCCGTTGACCGGGTCGATCATGCCGGCAAGCTGGCGTGCGGCATTGTCGAGTTCAGCTTTACCGAGCGTGACAACGCCGGCGGGCCGCGCCGCGGCCTCAAGCCGCTGCATCAGTGCCGTGCGATTGCGTTCGATCTTTTCCGGCTCTTCACGAAAGATGCGTGCAATCTCGCGCAGCACGTCGACGAAGGCCGGTTTGCCGTAGCGCGAGGTTTTTGGGAAATAGGTGCCGCCCCAGATCGGCTCGCCGGCGGGTGTCAGAAACATTGTCAGCGGCCAGCCGCCGTGTTCGCCGAGATGATGCAGCGCCGCCATGTAGATCTGGTCGATGTCGGGCCGCTCCTCGCGGTCGACTTTGATGTTGACGAACAGTTCGTTCATCACCGCCGCGGTGTCGGCATCCTCGAAACTCTCGTGCGCCATGACGTGGCACCAGTGACAGGCCGCGTAGCCGACCGAGAGCAGGATCGGTTTGTTGTTCTGCTCTGCCTCCGCCAAGGCCTCCGGTCCCCACGCCCACCAGGCAACGGGGTTGTGTTTGTGTTGCAGGAGATATGGACTCGTCTCGAGGGCGAGGCGGTTTTCGGAAGCAGACGAAGTTTGCGGGGGTGTTGACATCGTTGCACCGTAGCAAGTAGCCCGCGTCGAGCGAAGGGCTCGTTCTAAAGGCATCAACGATTCTCATGTCAGATCGCTCCACCATTTTCGCGATGTCATCCGGCCGGCTGCCGGCGGCGATTGCTGTGGTGCGCATTTCGGGGCCGAACGCTGGCGTGGCGTTGCAGGCGCTGATCGGCCGCGTGCCTGAGCCGCGCAAGGCGGCGCTGGCGCGCGTGCGCGATCCGGCGAGCGGGGAGGCGATCGACGAGGCGCTGGCGCTGTGGTTTCCCGGGCCGCACAGCGAAACCGGCGAGGATGTTGCCGAGCTGCAATTGCACGGTGGTCAGGCCGTCATTGCCGGCTTGTTTGCAGTTCTCAGCAGGATCGATGGCTGCCGTCCGGCGGAGGCGGGTGAGTTCACGCGCCGCGCGTTCGTAAACGGCAAGCTCGATCTCACAAGGGTCGAGGGGCTTGCCGATCTGATCGCTGCGGAGACGCAAGCCCAGCGGCGCCAGGCGTTTCGGCAGCTGAAAGGTTTGATCGGCGACCGAGCCGAAGCGTGGCGACGCGATTTGGTCGAGGCGCTGGCGTTGATTGAGGCACGCATCGATTTTTCAGACGAAGCCGATGTACCGGAAAATCTGGTCGAGCCGGCGCTCTTTGCTGCGCAGCAATTGCGCAGCAAAATCGCGTCGTGTTTGTCAGATAGTGGCCGTAGCGAGCGGCTGCGTGACGGTTTGGTGGTCGCCATCGCGGGGCCGCCGAATGCGGGTAAATCCACATTACTCAACCGCCTAGCGAGGCGCGAGGCCGCAATTGTTTCGCCGCTGCCCGGCACGACGCGCGACATCATCGAGGTGCATCTCGACCTCGATGGCTATCCGCTGACGTTGCTCGACACAGCAGGCATCAGAGACAGCACTGATCCAGTGGAGCAGGAGGGTGTGAGCCGGGCTCGCTCGCGCGCCGCCTCGGCCGATTTGGTGTTGTGGGTCATTGACGCATCGGCCAGTGGCGCAACGGCTGACGATGTCCGTCACAGGCCGACCGGCGCGGTTGTTTGGCTTCTCCAAAACAAAACTGATTTGGTCACCGAGGGCCGTCCAAGCATTGAATCGCCGTCGGCGAAGGAGGGGATTAACCGTTCATTCGCCATCTCGGCCCAATCGGGGGCAGGGGTCGATTCACTTGTTGGGGCGCTCTCAGACTTCGCCGGGACCTGGTTCGGTGCGACCGAGGCTGCGATCGTTACCCGTGCCCGTCACCGGCACGCGTTCGAGGATACGATTGCGGCGCTTGATCGCGCGTTGAGCCACCGGGTCAGTGGACAGGAAGAACTGATCGCCGAAGACCTCCGCTCCGCCGCGACCACGCTGGGGCGGCTTACGGGGCGGGTTGATGTTGAAGATATTCTGGACGTGATTTTCCGTGATTTTTGTATCGGTAAATGACTGGTTAAGAAACGTGGTTAACGAATAGCAAATGGTGGCCTGGGCCACGACTGTTTCACGTGAAACAACGCGCCACGATCCAGTCGCCACAACGGGCGATGGAGAACGGATTCGATCGGGTCTATATGCGGTGGGATTTTGGCGCGAAGCGCCCTGAGGTGATGCCTTCGATGGACGCCCGCTTTGACGTAATTGTGGTTGGCGGTGGCCATGCCGGCAGTGAGGCCGCGGCCGCGGCCGCGCGCATGGGCGCGCGAACCGCGCTGGTGACCCATCAGTTCGCAACAGTCGGCGCCATGTCGTGCAATCCGTCGATCGGCGGGCTCGGCAAGGGGCATCTGGTCCGCGAGGTCGATGCCCTCGACGGATTGATGGGCCGCGTAGCGGATGCCGGCGGTATCCAGTTCCGCGTGCTCAATCGGCGCAAGGGACCGGCGGTGCGCGGCCCGCGCGCCCAGGCCGATCGCAAGCTTTACGCGGCGGCGATGCAGCAGGCGATCCGCGCGACAGCGAATTTGTCGGTCATCGAAGGCGAGGTGGATGACCTGCTGATCGATGGCCGCGTCATCGGGGTGCGGCTTGCCGATGGCCGCGAGTTGATGGCCGGGGCCGTCGTGCTGACGACGGGCACGTTCCTGCGCGGCCTCATCCATATCGGCGAGCGGCAGATTCCGGCCGGCCGCGTCGGCGAGGCGCCGGCGATGGGTCTCTCCCGAACCCTGGAGCGGTTTGGGTTTGCGCTCGGCCGGCTGAAGACCGGCACGCCGCCGCGGCTCGACGGCACCACCATCGACTGGGCGGCGCTGGAGATGCAGCCTGGCGACGATCCGCCGGAGCCGTTTTCAGTCCTGACCGAGCGGCTCGTTAATCCCCAGATCCAGTGCGCCATCACGCGGACCACGCCGGCGACGCACGACATCATTCGGGCCAACGTGCATCGCTCGCCGATGTATTCCGGTCAGATCAAGAGTCGCGGGCCGCGCTATTGTCCGTCGATCGAAGACAAGATCGTGCGCTTCGGTGAGCGCGACGGTCACCAGATTTTCCTCGAGCCCGAAGGCCTCGACGACAGCACGGTCTATCCCAACGGGATTTCGACCTCGCTGCCGGAGGACGTGCAGTCCGCATTGGTCTCATCAATTCCGGGCCTGGAACGCGCACGGGTCATCCGGCCTGGGTATGCCATCGAGTATGACCACGTCGATCCACGTGAGCTTAAGCCGTCGCTGGAGACCAAGCGGCTGGGCGGATTGTTTCTGGCCGGGCAGATCAATGGCACCACGGGCTACGAAGAAGCCGCCGCCCAGGGCTTGGTGGCTGGCCTCAATGCGGCCGCGCGGGCAGGGGGCGGCGATGCGATCGTGTTTGACCGTGCCGAAGGCTATCTCGGCGTGATGATCGACGATCTGGTGACGCGCGGCGTCACCGAGCCGTACCGCATGTTCACCTCGCGGGCCGAATATCGGCTCACGCTGCGCGCCGACAATGCCGACCAGAGGCTGACCGACAAGGGCATTGCTCTCGGCTGTGTGGGCGCCGAGCGGGCGCGGCTCCATCGGACCAAGATGGCTGCACTGGACGCGGCGCGGACGATGACGCGCGAACTCAGCGTCACTCCAAGCGAAGCGCACCGACATGGACTGGCGTTGCGCAAGGACGGTCAGCGCCGCTCGGCCTTCGACCTCCTGTCGTATCCGGACATCGGCTTTGCCGATGTGGCGCGGATCTGGCCGGCGCTGGCGGCGCTCGACCACAGGATCGCGGCGCAGATTGAGACCGATGCCAAATACGCGGTCTATCTCGATCGGCAGATGGCCGACGTGGAATCCTATCGGCGCGACGAAAATCTGATGCTGCCGGAGGACATTGACTACGCGGCGCTGCCGGGACTTTCCAATGAGGCGCGCCACAAGCTGCAGACGCATCGACCGCGCACGGTCGGGCAGGCGGGGCGGATCGATGGCATTACGCCCGCCGCATTGGCGCTGCTAGTCGCGCATCTGCGCCGGGATAAAAACCGCAGGTCGGCCCGCGGGGCGGCATGAGTGGCGGCACGGAGAAAGAGCATTCGGGAGTACGCCCGGCCGTCTCACGATCACCCGCGACGTCGATTGCTGAACTCGCGCAAGACCGTGAGCGGGCGCTGGCGCTCGTCCCTGTTTCACGTGAAACATTGGAGCGCCTCGATCGCTACGTCGCGCTTCTGCTCGACTGGCAGCGCCGTGTGAATCTGATCGCGCCTTCGACCGAGCCGACACTATGGACGCGCCACGTGGCCGACTCCCTGCAGCTTCTGGAGCAGGCGCCCGAAGCGCGCGTCTGGGCCGATCTCGGCTCCGGCGCGGGCTTGCCGGGGCTCCCCATTGGGTGCGCTCTGGCAGAGCGCGAAGGCACCTGCGTTCATCTTGTGGAGAGCAGCGCCAAGAAGGCGGCCTTTCTCCGCGAAGCCATCCAGGTCACGGGAGTGCCGGGGGTCGTGCACCCCATGCGGATCGCCGATTTCGTCAAAGCCGCGCCCACAAAGGTGGACATCGTCACCGCCCGTGCCGTCGCCCCGCTTTCCAAACTCCTGGCGGAGGCTTATCCCTTGTTGAAAAGCGGCGCCGTCGGTCTTTTCCCAAAGGGACAAGGGGTAGATGCTGAATTGACCGAAGCCGCTAAATATTGGAGGCTTCAGGTGACTTTGGTTCCGAGTTCGAACCGACCCCAACGCCCGTATTGTGATAGTCCGCGGCCTTGAGCCCATAGCCGCATCGGCTGTGGGGAAGGATTTGAAGAAGCGATGAGCTTTCAGCAGCGAGCTTACGGCGATGAGTGACACGCCACTCGTGGAGCAGTCATCTGACGTGACGCCGGATCAGAAACCACTGCTCGGGCCGGTGCGGTTGCCGCGCGTGCTGGCGGTCGCAAATCAGAAAGGCGGGGTCGGCAAAACCACGACCGCGATCAATCTCGGTACCGCGCTCGCGGCCATCGGCGACGAGGTTCTCATCATCGACCTCGATCCGCAGGGCAACGCTTCGACCGGCCTCGGCATCGATCGCCGCAACAGGCTCCATTCCACCTATGACGTTCTGACCGGTGAAGCGACGCTGCGCGATTCGATCGTCGCGACCGCCGTGCCACGGCTCCATCTCGCCCCGTCGACGCTCGACCTGTCAGGTCTTGAACTTGAAATCGGGCAGGCGCGCGATCGCGCCTATCGTCTGCGTAGCGCGCTCGCGCCGCTCAACACGCCGACCTCCGGCGCGATCAATTTCAATTACGTTCTGGTCGACTGTCCGCCGTCGCTGAATCTGCTCACGGTGAACGCCATGGCGGCGGCACACGCCATCCTGGTGCCGCTGCAATGCGAATTCTTTGCGCTCGAGGGTCTTTCCCAGTTGCTCAAGACCGTCGATCAGGTTCGCGAAACGCTTAATCCGGGCCTCACGATCCACGGTGTCGTGCTGACGATGTACGACTCGCGCAACAACCTGTCCGCCCAGGTCGTTGCTGACGTCCGCGAGTTCATGAAAGACAAAGTCTACGACACCATTATTCCGCGCAACGTGCGCGTCTCGGAAGCGCCGTCCTACGGCAAGCCGGTACTGGTCTACGATCTCAAATGCAGCGGCAGCGAAGCCTACCTGCGACTCGCGACCGAAATCATCCAGCGCGAAAAAGAATTGTCCAAGGAATTGTCCAAGGAATTATCTGCTGGCTGATGGGTACGTGCGCGTGAGTGAAGGTTCTGGAGAATCTCCGGTGGCGGAAGAGGCAGCACGATCGCGATTGGGACGCGGGCTCGCCGCGCTGATCGGCGACGTCGGCGCCGAAAGCGCGACGGATCGGCGAGGGCGCGCGCAACGGCGCTTGCCGATCGGTTCGTTGCAGCCGAACGCGCGCAATCCGCGCCGAATATTCCCCGAAGCCGAACTTGACGAACTGGCGAGTTCGCTGCGCGAGCGCGGCATCATCCAGCCGATTGTTGCGCGCCCGCTCCGCGGCGCCGCCGACATGTTTGAGATCATCGCCGGCGAACGGCGGTGGCGGGCGGCGCAGCGCGCCGGACTGCACGAGGTCCCGGTTGTCATCATCGAGGCGACCGACGGCGAAGCGCTACAGCTTGCGATCGTCGAGAACGTGCAGCGCACCGATCTCAATCCGCTCGAAGAGGCGGAAGGCTATCGCTCGCTGATCCGCGATTTCAGCCACAGCCAGGATGACGTTGCCCGCATGGTCGGCAAAAGCCGCAGCCATGTCGCCAATATGCTGCGGCTGCAAACGCTGCCTGGCCGGGTCAAGGAACATATCAATTCCGGCCGGCTGAGCGCCGGCGCCGCACGCGCCCTGATCGGCCATCATGACGCGGAGCGGTTGGCGGACGAAATCGTCGCGCGCGGTCTCAACGTGCGCCAGGTTGAGGAGATAACGCGCGAAACGTCCCCGCGCGGCGACCAACAAACAAACGCCCGCAAGGCGAGCGCGCGCGCAGCAAAGAACAGTGACACACTCGCGCTGGAAAAACGCCTGGCCGATGCGCTTGGTCTCGCCGTGGTCATCGATCATCGCGAGCGCGGCGGCTCGCTTACAATCCGCTATCGCAATCTCGATCAGCTTGACGAAGTCGTGCGGCGGCTGGAACGGCGAAGCTGAACAAACAACGCGGCGTTCGGACGTACCGGATAGTCTGTAAGATTTATTTGATCCCGTACGCCGCCAGTTGGGTTCCGACCGTTGGCAACAGGGCTTTTGCCGCCGCCATGTCGGCTTGGCCGCCCGCGGTATCGCCCATCTTCAGTTTAGCCAACCCTCGTCCATAGAGCGAATTGGGGGAATTCGGCCTGGTCGCCAGCCCGGCGGTAAAGTCGGCGATCGCATCCGCGAAACGGCCGAGACGCAAATAAGCAAAGCCTCTGCTGTCGAGAGTCGCCGCGTTGTTGGGACGCAGCCGCAGTGACTCGTTGCAGTCCGCCAGCGCCTGCTGCAATTGCCGGTTTGAGATGACGTAGGCGTAGCAGCGGCCATTATAAGCGACGGCTGATTTTGGATCGAGCACGATGGCCTGGTTCAAGTTGGCGATCGCCTGGTCAAAGTCGCCCTTTTCAAGATACGCGGTCGCCCGATAGGTCCAGGCCGGCGCGTAGGACGGATCGAGCTTGATCACTTCATCGTAACCCTGGATCGCCCGATCGATCATCGCGAACACTGTGGCCTTCGGGATTCCGCTCAGGTCGGAGCCCTGCCAAATATTGAGCACCAGCGAGTGTGCGAGGTCGGTTGCGGCGCCCAGCCCCTGTTCCATCCGGTCACGCTCCAGCCGAGCCGAGTGCCATTGCAGGACCGCGATCACTGTTGTGATTGCAAGGACCGCTGTTGCGGCGAGGGCGCCGACAAAGAAACGCCGCCGCCTCGATTCTTTTTCGGCGCGCTCGGCCGCTTCGCGCGCCTGACAGGCAGCCAAATAGTCTTGCGCCGGCGTCACGGCCTGCGCCCAGTCGGCGCCGCGCGCCGCGAGCGCCAGCGCATCGGCCAATCGCGTGCCGCGATGGGCGAGAAAATCCGCTTTGTGCGCCGGCGCGGCTTTGTCCCAATCCGCGGCGGCGGACAGCACGCCATCGAGCAGCAGCAATGCGTCACGATCTTCCGCCAGAAGATCGGCCAGCGTCGGCCATCGGCGGAGCAGGGCCTCATGCGCGACTTCGAGCGTTGCGCCGTCCGGCGCTTCGCCACTGAGCTTAACCACCAGCAACCGCCGCGCCGTGAGCGCCTTGGCAAGCGACAGATAATCGGCTGGCAGATCGCCTTGCCGTGCGATCCGGCGCTGCGCAAACTTGCTTTCGCGGTCGATGCGCGCCAGCCGCGGCACGAACAGCCGGCGCAACGCATCCCGGCGTGAGCTGCGGTCGAGTCCAAAGCCGGCGTCTGAAAGCGCGGCCTCGGCTTCCGATTCGATCGCCGCGGCGACGCCGCCGGTGCGCTCCAGTTCGGCAAGTCCGATCGTGCCGGCGCCTTCGTGCTCGCGCATCAGCCGTTGCAATACGAAAGCGAGCAGGGGAAGGGCGTCGGATTCGCCCTCGATCTCCGCCTGCAAACGCGCCGTTACCGCGGCATCGAATACTGGCGCCGATGGACCGACCTTGCGGCGAAGAATCTCGGCGGGCTCGCGAATGAGACGGCCGATCTCGCCGTGCGGAACCGGTCCAAGACTGAGCGGGGCCTGATCCACGCCGGAGAGCGCATTCGCGCTTTGCATCAATCCGTACGAATCCGAGCGGATCGTCACTAGCAATAGCGCTTCATCGGCATCAATCGCCGCGCGGGCAAGATGAAGAAATTTCTCGCTTTCAGCGGCCGCGTCAGCCGCGAACAATTCCTCGCCCTGGTCAAGGCACAGGACCGGGAGCGGATAGGGCGGCACCGATATGAGCGCGCGCTGCGCCGCCGTCTGCCGCAATCTCCGCAGCAATTCGATGAAGATCTGCGGGGTCGCAAGGCTGTCACGCAGATCGGCACGGCTTACACGCAGCGCGAAGCGGCGATGGACCTCTTCGAGCGCCGCCAGCAGTCCCTCACGGCCTTCGATGGCGCCGCCGCGCCCCGCGCGGATGGGGCGAAGCGGCAACCATTGCGCATCATCGCGCAGAAGGCGCGGCCATAATCCGGCGCGCAGGAATGAGGATTTGCCCGCGCCGGAAGCGCCGAGAATGACGAACAATCGTGGCGCCTTGCGTCCCGCGAGGCCGCGCAGCTCATCGATACCGCGCAGAATGTCGGCGCCGCGCCCGAAGAACACCGCGGCGTCCTCGGGCTCCATTGCTTCAAGCCCGCGGTAGGGCGACCGCCAGCCGAACGGACCATCGGCATCGCGTTGCAGCTCGAATGTCTCGGCGCCGATCCCGGCCTTGTCGAGCCCGCGCCTGAGGCTTTTGAGTCCGGCCTCGGCGATGTGCACGGGCGATTGCCGCTGCGTCAGCGGATGCACGGTGACGAAGCGCTCAGCCGGTTCCCCTTTGAGGCGCACGACCTGCCATTGCGCGGCGAGTCCGCCCGGCAACTGGTCAAGCGCCACATCGTCAGTCAGGAGGGCGAACAGTTTTTTGTTGAGCTTGCTGGCGAGCTGATATTCGTCGGCGCACCATTTCGACCCAAGCCACTCCGCCGAGACGAGGAACAGCACCGCTTCGCAGCGGGTGGCGGCATCTTCCAACGCGTGCGCCCAACGCTGGCCGGCGGAGATGCCGCGGTCGGGATCGAGGTCGAGGAAAATATCGTCCGCTCCGCTCCAGCCCTCGCGGACGAGCCAATCCTTCAGCGCAATCGCCCAGTCGTCGTTCTTGCTCGAGTGGCTAATGAAGAGTTGAGGCAAGCGTGCCTCCGCCGCCACGGCGACTGTTGGAGTAAGGAGCTGATTTTAGACCGGCATACAGGATTGCGCCATCGGGCAGACCTTGTCGGGACATCGGCGGCGTGGTTAGCCGGGACAGGTGAAACCGACTTCAGTCTTGTTCCTGTCCAGCATCTGCGGCGTGCCGTGGCGGCCCATGCCTTCGCACTCGCGCTTCATGGCCGAATTGATGTCGGCTTGGCTTTCATTCGCTGTAACGTTGATGGTCGCGCAGTGTTCCTTGCATTTGCCGTTGAAGGCAACACTGCTCCAATTGCAGCCAGCAAGCGAAAGCACCGCAAAAAGCGCGGCGGCGGTCAGGGCGGCTTTCATGTTTTCCCGCTTTCTTGCCAATGAGCTGACGGCCTTGTTCTAACTGTGAGGGCCTATTTGTACGCCGCGCAGAACGCCGGGGCCTGCGATCCTATCATCGAGCAGCCGCGACGAATTTCCGAGATGATCAACGCGCAGGCATTGCTCGCATTGCACGGCGGGTGGGTGGCCGGCGAAACGTCGGTGCATTGCTTGACGTAGATCGCCGCCTGCTGGGCGCCGACACTCGCCGCGCACGACATCCGGGCCGGAGCCGCAGGCGCGCCGCCGAGTTGCTTGAGGCGGCCCAGATACGCGTTGCGGATGCAGGTCTTGTCGGTTCTGCACGCGTCGCGCTGCGCCAGCCAGGTCTTTTGCACGGACGTCAGCGTGCCTCGCTCGCTGGCCGGGAAACTGGCGTACATCTTTGTGTAGGCGGCGGAGAGCTGGCGGTCGAGCGCCGCCAGCGAGTTGTCGGAGCAAATTACGGCTTCTGTCGGCGCCAAGGTACCGCTGCACGAGAAACTGGGAGCAGCGGCGGCCGCCGGCGCAGCCAGGCCAAGGAACATGACGGCGACAAGCGCCGCGCCACGCATCGCGATCGAACAGCAAGATGCAATCTTGGTCATATGTCACCGTGATCCACCGCTCGCGCATGCTGTTCGGGTTCCGCGGGGAACCTTTCCGGCACGCACATCAGCACATCACCATCTAGCACAAGGCCGTAGCGATACAGGCCCGACCGGGGGCGAATTGAGTTGGATGCAAAAATTTCCACGCGCCGCGCGGTTCCAAACGATCTATTGGCAGACCTGCCGGCAGTTATTTCCGTTTTGGTCGCACTCTTCCCGGCAGCCCTTGGCGGCCAACCGCAGGCGCGACGATATGTCGGTCGCGCGTTTGCTGCCGATCCCGGGGTCGATCGTGGCCGACGCGCCGGCCGTGCCGGCCAAGCCAATTGCGAATGCTAACAGCATCGACAGCGAGAGCGCTTTCACGGTGTCTCCTCCAAATAGCTCTTTGCGCGAACGCGCGGCTATCGGAGATGGTTCCCGGTCCAGCCCCTAGCGCCGCCACTCCGCTTTGAAGGCTTCGCGTTTCTTCGGATCGTACATGCTGGGGTAGTTGTATTTGAGCTGCTTCGACGGCTCGACATGCAGTGTGGCGAACACCGGACCCTGCTGTTCGAGCACGTGGCCGATTTGCTGCTCGAAGTTTTTCAGGTCTGAAAAGTCGTAAGCTGCCGCGTAGCCGGAGCTGCGCGCGATGCCGGCGAAATCCACTTTTGGGTTCGGAATCGGCTGGCTGCCGTTCGCCTCATAGGTTTCGTTCTGCGCCACCAGGTGAACGAAATTCTTCGGCGCCGCCGCCGCGATCGTGACGAGGCAACCGAGATTCATCAACAGACTGCCATCACCCTGGAGCACGACGACCCGCTTGTCCGGACGGCCCAGCGCCAGCCCGAGCCCGTGGGAGGAATCGAGCCCCATGGCGCCGATCGAGAGGTAGTTGAGAGTTCGCGGCGCGATGTCGACCCAATCAACCGCCGAGCTATAGGTCGCCACCACCGCTTCCTGGCCGATGTGGCGCGCCAGAATGCGAAAGCATTCATCCCTCTTCATCATTGCTGCCCTGCCCGTCTACTGATTGAGGACGCCGCCCGATCAACAGTGCAACCGGCTCCGACGTACGATAGGCGTTCTCGATGGCCGGCTGGATTTTGCCAACGTCGGCGTCGAGACTGATGAGATGATGAGCGATCCCCATGTCATCGCAGATCGGCTCGATGATGCGGACGCCATAGCGCGGCGAGTCGCGCGGCGGGAGATCGGGTTCGTGGCCGAGCAGGCCGACCATCATGCAGATCGGTTGCTTGTACTCGACCGCAATGCCGCGGATCGCGTTGAGCGAATTGAGAAAGCCGGTGTACTGGATCAGGGTCAGCGCCCGCTTGTTGGCATAGAATAGGCCGGAGGCGATGCCGATGCATTCGTCCTCCTTGCAGACACGGATGAGCTTCAGATCCTTGTCGCGCGCAATCGGTGACAGCAGGCCCCTGCTGGTGACGATGTCGGGCACGGCCAGCACGTATTCGATTCCGCTTGCCTTGATGGCGGCGATGATGCGCTCACCGTGAAGCTCGCGCGCGCCGGTTCCGGCCGCGGCTGACGCCTCCATACTCACCCTCCCCGTTATTTTTCAGGCGGTCAGCGTAACCGGGCTGGCGAATTGGTCAATGCGCGCCGGGGCTTCCACGAACGCGTATGGCGCATACGAGGCTTCTGGCAGAGCCGTGCGATGCCTTGAATTTGAGCGGCCGCCGATATCTCGATCGGACTCGCTACTCCGCCGCCGTCCGCGCCCCGTGGCCGTAACGGCGTTCGATGTAATCGATCACCATCTTCTGGAAATCCGCCGAGACCGTCGGCCCGCGCAGAGTAGCGGCCTTCTTGCCGTCGATGAAGACCGGCGCAGTGGGAGTTTCGCCGGTGCCCGGAAGCGAAATGCCGATGTCGGCATGCTTGCTTTCGCCCGGTCCGTTGACGATGCAGCCCATCACCGCGACGTTGAGGCCTTCGACACCCGGGTAGCGCTTCTTCCATTCCGGCATCGACTCGCGAATGAAGCCTTGGATGCTTGCCGCCAACTCCTGGAAGGTCGTCGATGTGGTGCGGCCGCAGCCCGGACAGGCGGCGACCAGCGGCACGAAGGTGCGCAGCCCGATGGTCTGCAACAGTTCCTGTGCGACTTTGACTTCCAGCGTACGGTCGCCGTTCGGTTCCGGGGTGAGCGAAATGCGGATGGTGTCGCCGATGCCCTGTTGCAGCAGCACGCCCATCGCCGCCGAGGAGGCGACGACGCCTTTCGTCCCCATGCCGGCCTCGGTCAGTCCGAGATGCAGCGCATAATCGGAGCGCCGCGCCAGTTCGCCATAGACGCCGATCAGATCCTGCACGGCCGAGACCTTGGCCGACAGGATGATGCGGTTCTTCGGCAATCCGATCTCTTCGGCGCGCTGCGCCGACAGCAAAGCCGATTGCACCATGGCCTCGCGCGTCACGTCGCGCGCATCGACCGGGCGATTTGACTTGGCGTTCTCGTCCATCAGGTGGGTAAGCAGCTCCTGATCGAGCGAGCCCCAGTTGGCGCCGATGCGCACCGGCTTGTTGTATTTGATCGCGGTCTCGACAATGGCGCCGAACTGGCGGTCCTTCTTCTCCTTGAAGCCGACGTTGCCGGGGTTGATGCGATACTTGTCGAGCGCCTCGGCGCAGGCGGGATGATCGGCGAGGAGCTTGTGGCCGATGTAGTGGAAATCGCCGACGATCGGCACTTCCACCTTCTGCTTGAGGAGCCGTTCCTTGATATGCGGCACGGCAGCCGCGGCCTCGTCTCGATCGACGGTGATGCGCACGATCTCGGAACCTGCCCGCGCCAGGGCAGCGACCTGCTTGGCGGTCGCGTCGACGTCGGCCGTATCCGTGTTGGTCATCGACTGGACGACGATCGGCGCCCCGCCGCCTACAGTGACGTTGCCGACGCGCACCCCGACGGTCTGGTGTCGTTCCGCGGGGCCGGAAAATTCCATCATGTCTTCAATCCCTTAGCCGCGAGACAGCGGTCGCAGCCAGATCACAGCGAATGGTATTACCGCAACGATATAGCCCTGCCATGACCGTTTGACGAGGCGTAGCGCCGCGGTTCGGCCAGCCAAATCGCGCAGGATACCTAACCCCAGAACACAACTCGACAGGGTTATCCCGCGGCGTTTCCCGCATAAAGTTATATACAAAACACGCCGCCCGCCGTAGATTTTACGGAGACTTTATTAAGGGGCCGCGCACCAGGTCGTGCGTCCCAGGGGGCAAGGCGACGGTGGTGGGCGAAGCGCAAGCGCGCGAAATGACGCTGACGTTTCGCTGTCCGCGCGGGCTGGAAAGCGTCCTGCCCAAGCCGATACCGGCCGTGCAGGGTCTGCCGGACTGGTTCAAGGCGCTGGCGCCGAGGGCTTTCAATCCAACGGTGGGCGGCCAGACTTACACCGTCAAAAAATGCCCGCCGTTCGTCGACGCCATGACCTACGGGTTTCTCATCCCGCTGGCCACCGATCTTGAAGTGCGTGACGGCGAGTTCAGCTGGAACTTTGAGGCCCCGGAGGGCGTCGTCAGCGACTACTCATATTCGTCCCCGATCGATTTCCACGATCCGAGCCAGGCCGCGGGCACGCCATTCCTCGACGACGACCAGTTCATCATCAAGTTCAACAATTTCTGGACGATCGAAGCGCCGAGTGGCTATTCGCTGCTGTTTACCCATCCGGCCAATCGCGCCGACTTGCCGTTTACGACCCTGACCGGAATGGTCGATTGCGATGCGTTCTATCAGAACCCGGTCAATTTTCCGGCGCGCTGGAACAAGCCTGATTTCAACGGCGTGCTGAAAAAGGGTACGCCGATTGCGCAATGCTTTCCGGTGAAGCGCGAAACCTGGGGCGCGCGCTTTGAAGAGTTTTCCAGCGACAACTCGACCAAACTCGCACAGTCGCGGGAAGCGATCCTGGCAGATGCGGACGTCTATCGCCGGCAATTCCGGGCGGCGAAGCGCTGAACTATTTCGCTGGATTATTCACTTGCAGGAAGCGCGCCGCCGCGCTTGGCCTGAGCCAAACACGGCCACGTGGCGACTTGGACAGCACGCCGAGCGCATTGCCGAGGCGCTTCGGATCGCTGCGCACCGCGATATCGAAAGCAGTCGTACGCCTCCTCCATTTGCCCTAGCTGAAGCAGACAGCGGCCGAGATTAAGCCACGTGCTGGGGTCGGGCTTTGCCGCAAGACAACGCCGAAAGTGGTCCGCCGCCAACGCGTATTCGCCGGTGCCCTGATGGGCCAGCGCCAAGCCCGACATGGCATCGGGTGAGGCGGAAGAGATTTCGAGCGCGCGCGCGAACGCCTGCTTGGCTTCGCTAAATTTCCGGCGTTCCAAATAGACGCGGCCGAGCTGGACGGAGAACTCTGCCACCATCGGGGCGATGTCGCGGCCGCGGGCGAACACGTCGGCCGCCTCGTCATAATGTTTCGTCGAGGCCAACGCACAGCCGAGTTCGTAGAACGCCTTGGGATTGGGCGGTTGCCGTTTGATCGCGCGCCGCAGCCGTGACAGCGCATCGTCGACCCGGCCGGTTTGTCGCAGCGCCGCCGCCAGCTGCATGTCGATCTCGGCGTCGTGGGCGATGCGCGCCGCGGTTTCGAGCGGTGCAATCGCCTCGGCGGCGCGGCCTTGCATCAGCACCGCGCAGCCGAAAATGTGCAGAGCACGAGGCTCGCGCGGCTCGATCTTCAGCACCTCGGCGGCCATGCGTTCGGCTTCGCCCGGGCGCTGGCCATTCAGTGCGAAGGCTGCCTGCTGCAAGGTGTTGCCGATGTCGCGGTTCGCCATGGTGGCAAACGCTAGCATGGTTTCTGCCGGCAAATCATCCAGGGCGATTGACCAGGATCAGCCCTGCCGCCACCAGAACCGCCGCGATGACAAAAGGCGGCGTGAGCGGCTCATTCAGCACAAAGTGTCCGGCGGTCACACCGCAGAGCGGCGCCAGAAAGGTGAAGACCGAAAGACGGGCGGCCGAATAACGCACGATCAGCCAAAACCACACCACAAATGTAACGCTGACGACCCAAAGCGTCTGGTAGGCGAATGCGCCGAGCGCCAGCGCAGACGGCATCGCATTGATGTGTTCGCCGAAAATCAGTGCGCCGGCGCCGAGCAGCGGCACCGAAATGACGAGCTGGTAAAGCAGCGTCTTCTCCGGGCTGATGTGGCCGAGCGGGCTTGCCTTGATGAGCAAAGTCGTCGCCGCCCAGGCGAGCGCAGCGCCGACCAGCATCAAGTCGCCGAGGATCTGGTGCGGATCGCTGACCGGGCCCGGGATGCCGAAGGCGATAACCATCCCGGCGAATGACAGCAACAGGCCGATCCATTGCCACAGATGAAAGCGATCGCCAGGAATAAGCCAGCGCGACCCGATGACAACGAAGAACGGCGCCAGATAGAGAAACAACGTGCCGCGGGTGACCGTCGTCCACACCAGGCCGCGATAGATCAGCAAAAACTCGAACGCGAACAGAACGCCGGCGAAAACGCCGGCGACAAGCGTGCCGTCGCGCTTGAACAAGGCGATGCCGCGCAAGCGGCACCACGCGCCGATCAGGAGCGCGGCCAACAGAGAGCGCGTCGCCGATTGCATCAGAGGCGGGATGTCGTGGATCGCGACTTTGATGGCGACGTTGTTGAAGCCCCAGCTGACACAGAGCCCGAGTGTAACGGCGATGGCCAGGGCATCGAGCGGACGGGACGAAGGAGAGGGCGGCATTTCGGGGAGGTTTCTTTTACGTCACGTCCAGCTCTGCGCGGGACTATCGACGTTCGCGGCAGTGGGCGCAAACACCGACGATTTCGATCAACGGATTCTTGGGGGCAAAGCCGGCGGCGCGCGATGCGGCCTTGAGGGCTTCGGCAACGGCGCCGCCCGGCCCCTCGCCGACGGCGCCACAGCGTTCGCAGATCAGAAACACCACGAGATCGCTGCCCGAATGATTATGGCCACAGGCTACGAAAGCGTTGCGGCTCTCGATGCGGTGTACCAGCCCGTTCTCGCGCAGAAAATCGAGTGCCCGATAAACTGTGATCGGCGCGAGGCGGCCACTTTCGTCGGCCAGCCGGTCGATGATCTCATAGGCGCCGAGCGGTTTGTGGCTCGCCAGCAGCGTCTCCAGCACCTGCCGGCGGATCGGTGTCAGCCGCTGCGATCGCGCCGCGCACTGAGCCTCCGCGTAGGCCAGCGCATCGCTGGCGCAGCGCTTGTGATCGTGGTCGGGCGCGGGGAAGATTGCGCGCGGCATTTCTCGTCCCTTCGATTTTGCCGGCATTACGGTCGCTGCCCGCATAGTAGTTGGTCGCTGGGGATCGCGGAAACGTGACGCAGCGCCCGACTTTTATGTTGCATTGCAACAAGAGCCGCAGCACAGTCCGGCCGCTCATCCCAGGCTCGCGGCAAATGGTGCCGAACGACGCTGTTTTCATCAAATCTCTGCCACCAATTTGGGGTTCGCCATGCTGAAAGGGAAGTCTACGCTGGTCACCGGCTCGACGTCGGGGATCGGCCTGGCCATTGCCCGCGCGCTCGCCGCACAGGGCGCCAACGTCACCATCAACGGATTTGGCGACAAGGCAGCGATCGAAAAAGAACGCAGCGCCATCGAGAAAGAATTCGGCGTCAAGGCGGTGTATTCGGCCGCCGACATGACCAAGCCGGACGAGATTGCCGACATGGTGCACACGGCCGAGAAAACGTTTGGCACCCTCGATGTGTTGGTCAACAACGCGGGCATCCAATACGTATCGCCGATCGAGGATTTCCCGGTCGAGAAATGGAATCAGATCATCGCCATCAATCTGTCGGCGGCATTTCATGCTGTTCGCGCCGCCGTTCCCGGAATGAAGTCTCGCAAGTGGGGTCGCATCATCTCAACGGCGTCGGCGCATTCACTGGTCGCCTCGCCATTCAAGGTTGCCTACGTGTCGGCGAAGCACGGCATTGCCGGCCTGACAAAAACGGTCGCCCTTGAGGTCGCCACCTTCGGCATCACCTGCAACTGCATCAGTCCCGGTTATGTATGGACGCCGCTCGTCGAGAAACAGATTCCCGACACCATGAAGGCGCGCGGCCTGACCGAGGAGCAGGTCAAACGCGACGTGCTGCTCGCTGCCCAGCCCACCAAGGAGTTCGTGACCGTCGATGAAGTTGCGAGTCTTGCCATCTATCTCTGTTCCGACGCGGCAAAAGCCATCACGGGCGCCAACCTTTCGATCGACGGCGGCTGGACGGCGGAGTGATCGGCGCGTCTCGATTGCATGAAAAACCCGTTCACGTCGTTGCTGGCTGGCCGCGCGACCGAACAGAAGGGTTCGGCAACGGTCAAACGCATCAACCTCGCGCTGCAAGGCGGCGGCGCTCATGGTGCGTTCACCTGGGGCGTGCTCGATCATCTTTTGAGTGACGAGCGGATCGCGGTGGAGGGCATCTCCGGCACCTCGGCGGGCGCGGTCAACGCGGTGATGTTGGCTGACGGGCTTGCCCGCGGCGGGCGCGAAGAGGCGCAGAAACGGCTCGCGGATTTTTGGCGGGCGGTGTCGAGCACCGGCAATCTGCCGAGCCTGCAGCGCAATATCATGGAGCGGCTACTGTCGTTCACGCCGCTCGAAGGCACGCCGGTGCAAGCCTGGTTCGACGCGCTGTCGCACTACTTTTCGCCATACGACGTCAATCCGCTCAATATCAATCCGCTGAAGGATTTGTTCGAGCGTTTCGTCGATTTTGATGCGCTGCGGGCTTCTGCCGATCTGCAGATTTTCATTTCCGCGACCAATGTGCAGACCGGCCGGGTGCGAATTTTTCCGCGCGAGAAGATCACGGCGGACGCCGTGATGGCGTCGGCCTGCTTGCCACTGCTGTTCCGCGCTGTCGAGATCGACGGCATCCCTTATTGGGACGGTGGTTATCTGGGCAATCCGGTGATTTTTCCGTTCTTTCGCACGACGAATACCGAGGACGTGCTGGTGGTGCAGATCAATCCGCTGGTGCGGCAGGCGACGCCGATGACGTCGAGCGAGATCATGAATCGTATCAACGAAATCACATTCAATTCCTCGCTGATCGGTGAGTACCGCGCGATCGATTTCGTCACGCGGCTGATCGATCAGGGTAAGCTGCCGCGTGGCGTCGGGCCTGGAGAATATCGCCGCATCAACGTCCACCGCGTCGTGCTTGATCGCTTTGGAGGCCGCGTCGATGCATCCAGCAAGCTTTCCACCGATTACGATTTTTTCGAAATGCTGCGCGTCAGCGGCCGGCGCGCGGCGCGGCGTTTCCTCGACGAGCATTTCGACGATATCGGCGTGAAGAGCACCGTCGATCTGAGAGCCGAGGCGCAGGCCGAGTGGGCGTGATACGCTCACGCCGATGAGTGATCCTGCTCCACTCCTTGCGGCTGAAATTGGTGCGGCTCGGCTCGAAGTCTGCGTCGCCGATATCACGACCCTGAAGGTCGACGCCATCGTCAATGCCGCTAACCGCAGCCTGCTCGGCGGCGGTGGAGTCGATGGCGCTATTCATCGTGCGGCAGGCCCTGAGCTTCTCGCCGAATGCGAGAGTCTCGGGGGTTGCGTGACCGGCTCGGCCAAGATCTCGCGCGGCTACCGATTGCCGGCCAAACACGTCATTCACGCCGTCGGCCCGGTATGGAATGGCGGCGGAGAGCGCGAACAGGAATTGCTGGCGTCCTGCTATCGGACGGCGCTCGACGTGGCCGCCGCCTACCGTCTTGGCTCACTCGCCTTCCCGGCGATCTCGACCGGCGTCTATCGCTTTCCGGCGGACCGTGCGGCGCGGATTGCCGTGGGGACGGTCGCGTCCGAACTTGCAGCCTCACCCCGAGGCATTACGCGCGTCGTATTTTGCTGCTTTGCACAAAGCACCGCCGACCACCACGCGAACGCCTTTGCCGATCTGGGCTTGGCCTAACGGGCTTTCGCGGCAATCCCCCTCCTCTGCCGATTACTGCATTGCATCAAACGCATAGACAAATCCATAAGCTTGCTTATATTATGGAGCGATGATTTGAGCTGCCATAGTGCAGGAGAGCGGCCGTGCTGCCCCGTACAATCAATCGAGAATTTGCTTTTACTCTCAACGACGTAGCCCGGATGCTGCGAACTTTCGCAGATCACCGGGCGGCGCAGTTCGGAATCACGCGGGCGCAGTGGGCCGTGCTGGTCCGGCTGGATCGTTCCGAAGGCCTCAAGCAGTCAGAACTGGCCGAGATGCTGGATTTGCAACCGATTTCCCTGACCCGCCTGCTCGACAAGCTTGCCGAGTGCGGACTGATCGAACGCCGGGCCGATCCGGCCGATCGCCGCGCCAAGCGGCTGTTCCTCACGCCTACGGCCCACCCGCTTATCGAGAAGCTCGGAGACCTGGGTGAAGACCTGATGGCGACGGCGCTTCGCGGTGTTGCGCCCGAGAGCGTCGAACGGATGGTCGAGTATTTCGACGTCGTGAAAGAGAATTTGCGTCAGGCGATCCAGCATCGCACCGCGAACCATGCGGCCGAAGCGCGACTGTTGGTGGGGCAGCATCATGGCTGAAGCGCTCCGCAAATCCGCGCCGCCCGAAAGAGCGGAAACCGCCGAGGCGCCGGAGGCACCGCGGACGATCCCGCTTGTGCCTCCGGCCGAAAAGCAATCTCATAAAGACAGCTCCGCCAACAAAGAGATCAAGCGCCGCAATTGGACCCGATGGGGACTGTTCGGGCTGCTGCCGATCGTGCTGCTGATCGCCGGCTATTGGTACGTCACCGGCGGACGGATCATGTCGAGCGATGACGCCTACGTTGAGGCCGAGAAGGTCGGAATTTCGACCGACGTGTCGGGGATCGTCAAAGACGTCGACGTCAAAGAAAACCAGCATGTTCAGGCCGGTCAGGTGCTCTACCGGCTGGATCCGGAGCAGTTCCAGATCGCAGTCGACAATGCGAAGGCCAACCTCGCTCAAACCGCGCTGATGATCGAGTTGATGAAAAAAGACTATCAACGCATGTTGAGCGACATCGCCGCCCAGGAGGCCGTGGTCAAATTCGATCGTACGAATTTCGACAGCGATACGATGCTGTTGCACAGCCACACCATTTCGCAGACCACCTTCGACCAGGTGCAGGCGACACTCGGCAACGACCAGAACAAGCTCGAGTCGCTGCGCCAGCAGTCGCAGGTTCAACTCGCAAAACTGGGCGGTAATCCGGACGTCGACGTCACCCAGCATCCGCAATATCGCGAGGCCAAGGCGAAAGTCGACGAGGCCCAGCGGCAGCTCAAGGACACCATCGTCAAGGCGCCATTTGCCGGAATCGTTACAAGCGTCCCCTCGATCGCACCGGGAAAATATCTCTCGGCTTCGACCACAGCCTTCTTTCTGGTCGATACTGATCACGTTTGGATCGAGGCGCAGCCGAAGGAGACCGAATTGACCTACGTGCGCGCGGGCCAGCCCGTGACCGTGACGGTCGATACCTATCCGGGCCGGCAGTGGCGCGGCACGGTCGAAAGCGTGAGCCCCGCGGCAGCGCAGGAGTTTTCACTTTTGCCTGCGCAGAACACCAGCGGCAACTGGGTCAAGGTTGTGCAGCGCGTGCCGATGCGCGTGCGCGTCGATACCAGCGACAAGTCCTTGCCGCCGCTCGCCGCCGGGATGAGCGTCGAACTCGACATCGACACCGGCCACGCGCGCGGCTTTCCGCACTTCTGGTAATCGGTCGTTGGCGACTGTCTGATGGCTACAGAGAAAACATCGGAGATCGGCGGTAATCGCGGGGCGATCACGCTCTGCGTCATTCTCGCCACGCTGATGCAGGCGCTCGATACCACGATCGCCAACGTGGCGCTGCCGTACATGCAGGGCTCGATGTCGGCGAGCCAGGAGCAGATCGGCTGGGTGCTCACCTCCTACATCGTCGCCGCCGCGATCATGACGCCGCCGACCGGATTTCTCGCGGGAAAATTCGGCATCAAGCGGTTGTTCATCATTTCAATCGCCGGCTTCACGGCGGCGTCGATGCTGTGCGGCATGGCGCAGTCGCTGACGCAGATCGTGCTGTTCCGGGTCATCCAAGGCGCCTGCGGTGCCGCCCTGGTGCCGCTGTCGCAGTCAGTCCTGTTCGGCGTCTATCCGCGCGAGCGCCAGGGTTTCGCCATGGCGCTGTTCGGCATCGGCGTCATGATCGGCCCGGTTCTTGGTCCCGTGCTCGGCGGCTGGCTGACCTATAACTACAGCTGGCGTTATGTGTTCTACATCAATCTGCCGATCGGAATTATCGACCTGCTGGGAATCATGTTCTTTCTCCCCGAATCGCCGCGCAATGCGGTCAGCAAGCTGGATTGGTTCGGATTCGGCACGCTTAGCATTACCCTTGGCGCGTTGCAGATCATGCTGGATCGTGGCGAACTGAAAGACTGGTTCAGCTCGGGCGAGATCATTATCGAGGCGGTAATAGCGGGTTCCGCGCTTTATCTGTTCCTTGTTCACACATTCACGGCAGAAAAGCCGTTTGTGCGCCCGTCGATGTTCCGTGATCGCAATTTTTCGACAGGGATGCTGTTCATCGTCGTCATCGGCCTGACCTACTACGCGTCGATGGCGTTGCAGCCGCCCTATTTGCAGGAGCTGATGAATTACCCGGTTGTGACGTCCGGCATCATCATGGGGCCGCGCGGTGTTGGCACCATGGTGTCGATGCTGATTGTCGGCCGCCTGGTCGGACGCACCGATATGCGGATCCTGCTGGCGATCGGGCTGAGCCTGACCGCGTGGTCGTTCTACAAGATGTCCGGGTGGACGCCAGATGTGTCACAAGGCTCGATCGTCGGCGTCACCATGGTGCAGGGTTTCGGTCTGGGCTTTCTGTTCGTGCCGCTGAGCGCGGCGACGCTGTCGACCTTGCCGCTCGCCGAGCGGACCGAAGGCGCCGGCCTCTACAGCCTATTCCGCAACATCGGCTCGAGCATCGGCATTTCGGTGGTCAACGCATTGTTGATCCGCAATGCCCAGGTCAACCACGCCACCATCGCGCAGAACGTGACCGCCGTTAATCGCGCGTTTGAACAGCCGGCCATCGCGCATTTTTGGAGCCCCTTCACCGCAGCGGGCCGCGCCGCGCTCGATGCCGTGATCACCGAACAGGCGCAGATCATCAGCTATATCGACGACTATAAGCTATTGATGATCGCCACGATCTCGGTGATGCCGCTGCTCATCATGTTTACGGCGTCGCGCGCCAAGGGCGGACAGCCGGTGGCCATCGCCGATTAAAAAACGCGAGCGGCACGGTGCGCCGCTCGCGTTGCATCAACCTTCAAGCGGGGGATCGTCCGCCCGCATTGTGTGTAGCTATTCGGCCGCGCCGCCGGCCGCGGCTTCGCGCGGCTGGTCGCCTTCGGCCTTCTGCTTGGCCTTCGAGGTCTTCGCCGGTCTGCTGATCGACGACTTTCATCGACAGGCGCACCTTGCCGCGCTCGTCGAAGCCGAGCAGCTTGACCTTGACCTTTTCGCCTTCCTTGACGACGTCGGAGGTCTTCTGCACGCGCCGCGTCGCCAACTGGCTGATGTGCACAAGGCCGTCCTTGGCGCCGAAGAAGTTCACAAACGCGCCGAAATCCATCACCTTGACGACCGTACCCTCGTAGATGTGGCCGACCTCGGGCTCGGAAGCGATCGACTTGATCCAGTTGATCGCCGCCTTGATCGAATCGCCGCTCGCCGAGGCGACTTTCACCGACCCGTCGTCCTCGATGTTGATTTTGGCACCGGTCTTCTCGACGATCTCGCGGATCACCTTGCCGCCGGAGCCGATCACCTCGCGGATCTTGTCGACGGGGATCTTGAACGATTCGATCCGCGGCGCGTGCTCGCCAAGCTCGGCGCGATGCTGCGTGATCGCCTTGCCCATCTCGCCAAGGATGTGCAAGCGGCCGTCCTTGGCCTGAGCCAAGGCCACCTTCATGATCTCCTCGGTAATGCCGGCGATCTTGATATCCATTTGCAGCGAGGTGACGCCGTTTTCCGTGCCCGCCACCTTGAAGTCCATGTCGCCGAGATGATCCTCGTCGCCGAGAATGTCGGACAGCACGGCAAAGCGCTTGTCTTCAAGGATCAAGCCCATGGCGATGCCGGCGGTCGGCCGCTTGAGCGGCACACCGGCATCCATCAGGGCCAGCGAAGAGCCGCACACCGTCGCCATCGATGACGAGCCGTTCGACTCCGTGATCTCGGAGACAACACGTATGGTGTAGGGGAACTCGTCTTTCGACGGCAGCATCGGATGGATCGCGCGCCAAGCGAGTTTGCCGTGGCCGATCTCGCGGCGGCCCGGCGCACCCATGCGGCCGGTTTCGCCTACCGAATAAGGCGGGAAGTTGTAGTGCAGCAGGAACGTCTCTTTGTACGTTCCTTGCAGCGCGTCGATGAACTGCTCGTCCTCGGCGGTGCCGAGCGTGGCGACCACCAGGGCCTGGGTCTCGCCGCGGGTGAATAGCGCCGACCCGTGCGTGCGCGGTAGCACGCCGACTTCGGCCACGATCTGGCGCACGGTCTTGACGTCGCGGCCGTCGATGCGCTTGCCGGTGTCGAGGATATTCCAGCGCACGATCTTGGCTTCGAGCTCCTTGAACACGCCGGCAACTTGAAGCTTGTCGTGTTTCGGCTCGGCGCCTTCCGGGAAGAAGTGCGCCATCACCTTCTGCTTCACCGCGGCGACGGCGTCCTGGCGATCCTGCTTTTTCACGATCGCATAGGCCGTGCGCAGGTCCTGCTCGGCCAGCCCGAGGATTTCCTGCTCGAGCGCCTTGTTGTCGGCGACGACGAGTTCGCGCGGCTCCTTGGCGGCCTTCTCGGCGAGGTTGATGATCGCCTGGATCACCGGCTGGAAATGCCGGTGGCCGAACATCACGGCGCCGAGCATGATCTCCTCGGACAGCTCCTTGGCTTCCGATTCCACCATCATCACGGCGTCTTGGGTGCCGGCGATGACAAGATCGAGCTGACTCTCGGTCATCTCGTCGATCTGCGGGTTGAGCACATATTCGTTGTTGATGAATCCGACCCGCGCCCCGCCGATCGGGCCCATGAACGGTGCGCCAGATAACGTCAACGCGGCGGAAGCCGCGACCATCGCCACGATATCGGGATCGTTTTCCTGATCATGGGACAGGACGGTGATGGTGACCTGGGTGTCGCAGCGCCAGCCGTCGGCGAACAACGGGCGGATCGGTCGGTCGATCAGGCGCGAAGTCAGCGTGTCTTTTTCGGTCGGGCCGCGCTCACGCTTGAAATAGCCGCCGGGAATTCGGCCGGCTGCATAGTATTTCTCGGTGTAATTGACGGTCAGCGGAAGGAAATCGATTCCCTCCTTCGGTTGCTTGGCGGCCACGACAGCCGCGAGAACGGTGGTCTCGCCGTAGGTGGCGAGGACCGCGCCGTCGGCCTGACGAGCGATTTTCCCGGTCTCTAGCGTGAGCGGTCGGCCACCCCAGTCAAGTTGTACTTTGTGTATGGCGAACATATCGATTTTCTCTCATGGTTTTCGGACCGGCGCGAAAGCCATGAGCAAGACGGCGAGACGCTGCCGTTCGCAAGAAGCTTGCGAATCCAAACAGCGTCCAGCGATCCTGCCATGGCCATCGGGCCTTCCGGTGATGTGCGCGGGCACCTGCCCGTCGCTCTAACCGGCAGCCTTTGCTGCCGTACAGACGGCGGATGCACCGTGCGTTCCGCCGCAAAAACGCGCGGGACATCCCGCGCGCAAACTTGTCAACGGCGGATACCCAGCCGTTCGATCAGCTCCTTGTATCGCCCCTCGTTGGTGCGATTCAGATAGTCGAGAATCTGACGACGTTGCGACACGAGCTTGAGCAGCCCGCGCCGCGAGTGGTTGTCCTTGCCGTGGCTCTTGAAGTGATCGGTGAGATTGTTGATACGCTCCGAAAGAAGCGCCACCTGAACTTCGGGCGAACCGGTGTCGCCGGTCTTCGCCCCATACGACTTGATAAGCTCCGCCTTACGCGCGGTCGTAATCGACATCGTCATTTACCTTTCTGCCGGCTCGACCAACGATACCGGTCAAATTGAACACGCGTCTGGGGACGATCTCGCCACGGTCGACTTCGGCGATGGCTAACATTTGACCACCGCACGTCACCTGAACCATGCCGCGGAAGATTGAAGCGTCCCGTCCGCGCAATAAAACGGCTTGGCCCCTCTGGAGCCTTGCCGCATCTGCCGGACTGACGGCCAGCGCCGGGATGTCGTCCAGCGCGGTCTCGATCGGCAGGAGCACGTCGGCGAGGTTTTGGTTCCGCTCGCCGCCGGCGGCTCTATGGCACAAAGCCTCAAGTTGTTCCAGCGAAATCATGTCGGCCTCGCCGAACGGACCGACCCGATTGCGGCGCAGCGCCGAGACGTGGCCCAGGGCGCCGAGCGCCCGGCCGAGGTCGCGGGCGAGCGAGCGTACGTAGGTGCCCTTGCCGCACTCGGCCGCCAGGACCGCATGGTCGGGATCGGGCATTTCGACGAGTTCCAGGCGGTAAATTTCGACCGTACGGGCCTTGAGTTCGACCGTCTCGCCGCCGCGGGCGAGGTCATAGGCCCGCTCGCCGTCGATCTTGATGGCTGAATACTTGGGCGGAATCTGCTCGATAGTGCCGGTAAACTGCGGCAGCAGCGCACGAATTGCTTCCGCATCGGGGCGTAGCGCGCTGGTCGAGGCGACCCGCCCTTCGGCGTCATCGGTATCGCGCTCCTCGCCCCAGCGAATGGTAAATCACATAGTTTTTGCGGCCATCGACAACAAAAGGCACGGTCTTGGTTGCCTCGCCCAGCGCGATCGGAAGCGAGCCCGACGCCAGCGGATCTAGCGTGCCGGCATGCCCAACGCGCCTGGCCTCGAACAGCCGCTTGATCACCGAGACCGCGTAAGTCGAGGTCATGCCGATCGGCTTGTCGAGAACGATCCAGCCGTGAACGTCGCGCTTCTTGCGCTTGGCCGCAGCGGCCTTGCCACCGTTGTTGCGATCGCGCGGCTGAGCGTCGGACTGGGATGCGTCACCGGCGTCTGCAACAGGCATCGCGTCACTCATCGTCGTTGTCATGTGAGTCGTCATCATGCGCGAGGTCGCGCTGGACTACAGGCGTTCGCAAAAGCTTCTCGATCCGTTCCGCTTCGTCGAATTGTTCGTCGAGCTGGAATCGAATCTCGGGAGCAAATTTTAAGTTAACGCGATGGGCGATCTCGCCACGCACGTATTTTTTGTTGCGGTCGAGTGCATCCAGCACTTCTTTTTCGTCGCGGCCGCCGAGCGGCATCACGTAGATGGTGGCGAGCCGCAGATCGGGACTCATGCGCACCTCGGGTACCGTAATCATGTGCGTCTCGACGACCGGATCGTGAATGTCGCCGCGCGACAACATGGCGGCGAATTCGTGACGGATCAATTCGCCGACGCGCAGCTGCCGCTGGGAGCCGCCCGTGTCATGATTGCGGTGATGTTGGTGACGAGCCATTTTTTATATTTGTCACGCCCGGGATTGAACCGGGCATCCATCTATTTTGTGACGATCTGTTTAGCTGCACGGATTGCCGGGCCTTTAGAGCGCCCAGGCGGTTATGACCGCACAGGCAGGTCTATAACCCGGCAATGGCGGTTACAGCGTCCGCTGGACGCTCTCCACGCGATAGCACTCGATGACGTCGCCGACCCTCATATCCTGATAGTTCTCGAATGCCATGCCGCATTCCTGTCCGGCGAGGACTTCGCGTGCATCGTCCTTGAAGCGTTTGAGCTGCGACAGCTTGCCCTGATGCACGACGACGTTGTCGCGAATGAGTTGCACATTCGCACCGCGTTCGACGGTGCCGTCGGTGACGCGGCAACCGGCGACGCTACCAACCTTGGAGACCTTGAAGATTTCCAGAATGGTGGCGTTGCCAAGCATGGTTTCGCGCAGCGTCGGCGCGAGCATGCCGGACATCGCCTTTTTAACGTCGTCGACCAGGCCGTAAATAATGTCGTAGTAGCGGATTTCGATGCCGGCCGCTTCGGCCGCCGCGCGCGCTTCCTTATGGGCGCGAACGTTGAAGCCGATGATGACGGCGCTCGACGCTTCCGCCAGCGTCACGTCGGATTCGGTGATCGCACCGGCGCCCGAGAACAGCACGCGCGCGGCGACTTCGTCGGTCGAAAGCTTATCCAATGCGCCGACGATCGCCTCGACCGAGCCTTGCACATCGGCCTTGATGACGAGCGGAAATTCCTTGCGACCGGCGGTCTTGAGCTGATTCATCATCTGCTCGAGCGAGCCGCGCATGCCGGTCTGCCGCGCCGCCGCCTTTTCGCGCTTTTGCCGCTCGCGATAAGCGGTGACCTCGCGCGCCCGTGCCTCGTTGTCGACGACGGCAAGGCGATCGCCCGCTTCCGGCGTGCCATTAAAGCCCAGAATCTCGACAGGCATCGAAGGCCCGGCCGCAACCACCGAATGGCCGGTATCGGACATGAGAGCGCGCACGCGGCCCCATTCGGCGCCCGCAACGACGATATCGCCCGGCTTGAGCGTGCCGCGCTGGACCAGAACGGTCGCTACCGGACCGCGGCCGCGGTCAAGCCGCGCTTCCACGACGGTGCCTTCGGCCGCACGGTTCGGGTTGGCCTTGAGCTGAAGAACCTCGGCCTGTAGCGCAATGACGTCCAACAGCTTGTCGAGGTTGGTCCGCTCCTTGGCCGAGACATCGACTTCGAGCACGTCGCCGCCGAGGGATTCGACCTGGATCTCGTGTTGCAACAGCTCGGTGCGCACGCGCTCCGGCTTGGCGTCGGGCCGGTCGATCTTGTTGATGGCGACGATGATCGGCACGTTCGCCGCCCTGGCGTGCTGGATGGCTTCGACCGTTTGCGGCATGACGCCGTCGTCGGCCGCAACCACCAGCACGACGATGTCGGTGATCTTGGCGCCGCGCGCGCGCATCGCGGTGAACGCCGCGTGGCCCGGCGTGTCGATGAAGGTGATACGGCCGCCCGAAGGCGAAGTGACCTGATAGGCGCCGATGTGCTGCGTGATGCCGCCGGCTTCGCCCGCCGCGACTTCGGTCGAACGGATGGCGTCAAGCAGCGACGTCTTGCCATGATCGACATGGCCCATGATGGTGACGACCGGCGCCCGCGGCAGCAGATTCTCCGGAGCGTCAGGCGTGTCGAACATGCCTTCTTCAACGTCAGCCTCGGACACGCGGCGGACGGTGTGGCCGAGTTCTTCGGCGATGAGTTGGGCCGTATCGGCATCGATCGTGTCGGTGCTCGTGGCCATGTGGCCTTGCTTCATGAGCATGCGCACGACATCGACCGAGCGCTCGGACATGCGATTGGCTAATTCCTGGATGGTGATCGTTTCCGGAATCGTGACCTCGCGCGTGATTTTCTCCTTAGGCTCGGCGTCACGCAGTCCGCTGCGGCGCCGTTCGCGTCGGCGGAACGCGGCGTCGGATCGTTCGCGCACCTCGTCGGCGGAAAATGCCGTGACGACCGTCAACCGGCCGCGGCGCTTCTCGGCGCTGACGCGTTGCGGCTTGGGTGCCGGAGCAGGCCGTACGACGGCGCCGCCGGCACCGCGGCGCGGGCGCGGGGCCTCCTCTTCCTCTTCCTGATTAACACGCGGGGCCGTCGGCTTTGCGACGACTGCTGCCTCCGCGCCAAAGCGCTTGTTGGCGACCTCGGTTGCCTTCTGTTTGGTCTTGTCCTCGTGCGCACGGCGCTCCGCCTCGTGCACTTTGCGCACTTCCGCCTCGCGGCGCTCTTTTTCTTCAGCCGCTTTTTTGACGCGGAGAGTTTCGGCCTCCAACTCAGCACGTTTGCGCTCTTCAACCTCGACCAGCTCGGCCTTGCCCAGCGCGCTGGCGCGGGCATTGATCTCCGCCTGAGTGAGCGGACGCAGCACAACACCCGGCTTCGACTGTGCGGCAGCGGCCGACGCGGCGGGCTCGTGTGCACCGGGCGGAGCCTTTGCGGCCGGCGTTAGTCGCTTGAGTGCTGCCGCGCGCTCCTGCACTACAGCCGCATCCGGCTTGGTTTCGCCCGGGGCAGCGCTGCGTCGCTTCACCTTCTCGACGACGACTGCCTTGCTGCGGCCATGGCTGAAACTTTGGCGCACGACGCCTTGCTCGACGCCGCCGCGCTTAAGCGTCAGCGTCTTGGTCGAGCTCACGCTCAGCTTTTCACCGGTATTCTTCGTCGTTTCGGTCATACGCATCCAATAGGTCGACCGGCTCAGTGCATCGCACCTTCGCCGGCCTGATTGCCACGATCGCCCGCGCCGCCGGTCCGATACCGTTGAAGGCGCCGCGAACGCGATAAAAAGGTGTCGCTCGCGGGCCCGGCGAGCAAGGCAGCGTGTATCACATTTGACCGGCCCAATGCCAAATCCAATTGCGCCGAGGTCAGGAATTCAATCACAGGGGGTGTTTTGGGGGCCTGGTCAACTCCTTGGCCTATCCCTTGGCCCCCCTTTTGGCGCCGGGCGATAGCGTCCAGTTTGCGAACCCCGTCACTGGCGGCCTCCACCGCATGCACGAGCGCGATCACACATTCGTGCTCCAAGGCGGTCGCCGCCTTGGCGAACCCGGCCGCGACCAGCCCGGACTTGCCGGCCATGGCCAGCGCGTCGAGGGCAGCCTGAAGCAACAGCCGCTCAGTCTGCGCGGCAAGATCGGCGGGCAGCCGAACGTCGCGCCTGAACCCACGGGCAAAGGCTTTGCGTGCGATGGCGTCGGCCAAGACGTCGTGCGTCGCGGTCACCCAGACACCCCGGCCGGGGAGCCGGCATTTGATGTCCGGGACCGCCACCCCGTCCGGCCCGACGACGAAGCGGATCAGGTCTTCGACCGGCCGCACCGTCCGAGTGGCCACGCAAAGGCGCTCGCGGTTGCGGCTGTGCGGGCCGCCATCGAGTGTGCCTTCGTCGTCGCGATGCTGGACTTGGGCGGTCATGCGTTCCTGTGGTTAAGCCTGCGCTTCGGCAGCCGGGGCCTCTTCGACGGGCTGCGGGGGCGCCAGATCGGCCTCGGTGATCCAGCCCGCTTTCAGCCGCGCCTGCATGATCATCGCTTCGGTTTCTTCGCGCGTGAGATCGAAGCCATCGAGAATGCCGGCTTGACGCACCGCCTCGCCATCTTTGCGCTCGGTCCAGCCCGACAGATCGTCGGTGGCACAACCGGCAAGGTCCTCGACGGTCTTGATATCGTTCTCGCCAAACTTCACCAGCATGGCGGTGGCGACGCCCGGCACATCCTTGAGCGCGTCTTCGACGCCCAGCTCTTTGCGCTTTTCGTCCAGTTCCGCCTCGATCTTGGCCAGATAGTCGCGCGCCCGCGTCTGCAGTTCGGTTGCCGTGTCCTCGTCGAAGCCTTCGATGCTGGCGATATCCTTCAAATCGACCAGCGCCAGATCTTCGACTGAGTTGAAGCCTTCCGACGCCAGCAGTTGCCCGATCACCTCGTCGACGTTGAGTGCGTCGATGAAGATGCGGGTGCGGTTTTCGAATTCGGCCTGGCGGCGCTCAAACTCTTCCTGCTCGGTGAGGATATCGATGTCCTTGCCGGTCAACTGCGAGGCGAGCCGCACGTTCTGACCGCGCCGGCCGATGGCGAGCGAAAGCTGCTGATCGGGCACCACAACTTCGATGCGGTCGCGTTCCTCGTCGATCACGACCTTGCTGACTTCAGCAGGCGCCAGCGCGTTGACGACGAAGGTGGCGATTTCATTCGACCACGGAATGATGTCGATCTTCTCGCCCTGCAGCTCGTTGACGACGGCCTGCACGCGCGAGCCGCGCATGCCGACGCAGGCGCCGACTGGATCGACCGATGAATCGCGCGACACCACGGCGATCTTGGCGCGCGAGCCCGGATCGCGGGCAACGGCCTTCACCTCGACGATTTCGTCATAGATTTCAGGTACTTCCTGCGCAAACAGCTTGGCCATGAACTCCGGATGGGTGCGCGACAGGAAGATCTGCGGGCCGCGCTGTTCGCGACGCACATCGTAGATATAGGCGCGGATCCGGTCGCCGTTGCGGAACACCTCGCGCGGCAACATTTCATCGCGCCTGACGATGGCTTCGCCGCGGCCGAGATCGACCACCACGTTGCCGTATTCGACCCGCTTGACGACGCCGTTGACGATGTCGCCGATGCGATCCTTGAACTCATCATATTGCCGGTCGCGCTCAGCCTCGCGCACTTTCTGTACGATCACCTGTTTGGCCGATTGCGCTGCGATGCGGCCGAACGGCAGTGGCGGCAGCGGATCGGCGATGGTGTCACCGATCTGCGCGGCGGGATGGCGCCGGCGTGCGTCTTCCAGACTGATCTGAGTGGCGGGATTCTCGATGGTCTCGACGACAAGCATGTGGCGCGACAAGTGAAGCTCACCGCTTTTCGCATCGATCTCGGCGCGAACCTCGGTTTCGCTGCCATAGCGGGAGCGCGCGGCCTTGGCGATCGCGTCTTCCATGGCGGCGAGCACGATCTTGCGATCGATCGCCTTTTCGCGCGCTACCGCGTCGGCAATCTGCAGTAGCTCGAGTTTATTGGCGCTTACCGTCGCCATCGTCACTCTCCATCGGCTTGGGTTGCGCGCTGGTTTTGCTCCAGCGCGGCGTTTTTGTGTTTGTGCCGGCGCGGCGACACCCGCTCCCGGGCCTCATGCGCGCCATTCGCTCGCTCACCGTGCTTGCTCCGCCGCAGCGCTTCGGAGACCAGCGCATCGGTCAGGACGAGCCTCGCTTCCATCATGTCGTCGATCCGCAGCAAAATTTCGGCAGACCCCGCCGGCGCGTCGCTATTGTGCAGCCTGACGCAATCGCCGTCAGTGCCGCGGAGTTCGCCGCGAAACCGGCGACGGCCCTCGACCGGCGCTGCCATTTCGACATGGGCGACGTGGCCGGCATAGCGGTCGAAATCCGATCGCCGCACCAGAGGCCGGTCGATGCCCGGGGACGAAATCTCCAGCCGATAGGCGCTTTCGATCGGATCGGCAGCATCGAGAACCGGCGACAACGCCCGCGATGTTGCCTCGCAATCCTCGATGGACATGGTGCCGTCCGGGCGCTCCGCCATGATTTGCACGGTGCAACCGGCCAAACCGGAAATACGCACCCGCACCAGCCGATAGCCGAGGCTGGCGAGAACCGGCTCGGCAAGCGCTGCGACGCGCGCCGCGCGGCCTGGCTCAATAATGAGCCGTTTCTCCTCGGCGAAGTTCGCGGACCCGATATCCATTCCCGTGCGCCAATGATCCTGCAAATTCGTCCGCCAGGTATGGCCAGCCTCAGGTAACAAAAAAGAGCGGGTCCCGGGGGAACCCACTCTCAAGACCGATCGGATCAACCGACCGTTATGAGGTATCCATGACGGATGGGCGGAATATAACGTTCTGCCGCCCGAACGCAAGACCTGCACGGGGCGGGACCTGTCGGCAAAAGACCCGCACGGATCAAAAACTCCAAGTCGTAACCCCCGGCTTTCAGGGATCAGTAATCACTCGACACTAATTAATTTGGCGTCAGACCGTCAGATTGCCGCCCGCCCAATGAGCGCTGTTTTCCCGCTGATCCCGGAGCTCGAGCAGATTTTGCAGCGCAGGTCGCGCAATAAGCGCGCCGAAACATTGCAGCGCATTACCGCGCTCTTTCTTGACGGCGTCAGCACGTACAAGGACGAACACGTCGACTTGTTCGATCGCGTTTTTGGCCTGCTCATCCAGGAAATTGAGACCAGGGCGCGGGCCGAGCTTTCGATCCATCTGGCGCCGATCGCGAATGCCCCGGTGAAGGTGCTGAGCACGCTTGCCCATGATGACGACATTGCGGTCGCGGGTCCGGTGCTGAAATTGGGTCAGCGTCTGACGGAAGCCGATCTGGTTGAAGTGGCAAAGAACAAAAGCCAGGCCCATCTTCACGCCATCTCGGCGCGCCGGGTGCTCGGCGAAGCGGTGACCGACGTGCTGGTGGGCCGCGGCGATCACGTCGTGGCGCGTCGCGTCGCCGAAAACCGCGATGCCCGGATTTCCGCAGCTGGTTTTTCGCGTTTGATCGAACGCGCCGCGGGCGACGGCGCGCTGGCCGAAACGGTCGGACTGCGTCCTGATATTCCCGCCCCGATGTTTCGTGAACTGCTGACGCGGGCGACGGTGGTCGTGCACAAACGCCTGCTCGCTTCGGCGACGCCCGAACGGAAAGCCGAAATAGAAAATGTGCTGAACAAGGTCGCCGAGGAAGTCGGCGCGCGCGTCGGCCCGCGCGATTATCGTGCGGCACAACGCGCAGTCCTCGGTCTGAGCCGCGCCGGTCGCATGGACGAGGCGGCTTTGGCAACGTTCTGTATCGACGGCAAATACGAGGAGGTCGTGGTTGCGCTCGCCGCGCTGGCTAAAGTACCGATCAATGTGGTCGATCGACTCATGGCCGGCGAGCGGCGCGATCCGGTCTTGATCCTGTGCAAGTCGGCCGGTCTCACATGGCCGACCGTAAAGTCTATTTTTGTCCTGCATCCGAACGGCAAGGCGGCGCCGCGCCAAGGCCTCGAAGTTGCGTTCGCAAACTATGCGCGGCTGCCGTCTTCGACGGCGCGGCGCGTGATCCGATTTTGGCAGCTCAAGCGAGCAAGCTGATCTTCGCTTTCTTTGGCGGAGCGTGATTTTCCCGATCGCGCTCTAACGCCGGCGAAAGATCAGAAAGCACGACGCGCGATCCTCGCGGGCCGCTTTGGCGTGATAACGCGTCGGCGTGAACCCGGGCCAAGCGTGACGCCAATCGTCGGCGCATCGGGCGGTCCACTCAAATTCCGCCGACCGCAACAAGCGCTGCAATGTCCAGGCGGCGTAGTCGGCCACATCGGTCACGAACCTAAATTGCCCGCCCGGACGCAGGATGCGGGCCAGCCGCGTCACCATATCGTCTTGTACGAAGCGCCGTTTCCAATGCCGGCGTTTTGGCCAGGGATCGGGATGAATAAGATCGACGCGGGTCAGCGATGCATCGGGAAGCCATTCGATCAGGGCCGCTGCATCGTCGAAATGCAGGCGGATATTCTTGAGATTGTCGTTCTCTATGGCGGCGAGAGCCTTGGCCATGCCGTTGATAAAGGGCTCGACCCCAATGATGCCGGTGTCGGGTTGCGCTGTCGCCTGCGCAATCATTGATTCGCCGCCGCCAAACCCGATCTCGAGCGCAACGCCGGTGACCGGAGCCGGAAACAGAGCGCGAAGATCCGGCGGTGCCGCGCCCGAAAGGTCGAGCGCAAGACGCGGTAGCAGTGTCTCAATCAGATGCGCCTGCCGCGGGCGCAATTTGTGGCCCTTCCGGCGGCCGAAGAAGGCCCGAGGCTCCTGGTGTGATTTGGATTCCATCGATCGCATAGGCGCATCGGGCGGCGGCAGCCACGTCGTCCACTCAACTGAATATCAAAGACGCGCGTGGCCGGCACAAGGCCGGCCACGACAGTAACGCGATGAAACCGAGTTTCTGATCAGCGGACCGCGCGCCGCAATTGGTCGGCGAGATCGGTGCGTTCCCAGGAAAAACCGCCATCCTTGTCGGGAGCGCGGCCGAAATGACCATAAGCCGCAGTGCGCTTGTAGATGGGCCGGTTGAGTTTCAGCGCGCGCCGGATGGCGGTCGGCCGCAGCGGGAACAGCTCCTGCAACGTCTTTGCCAGCTTTTTCTCGTCTGCTTTGCCGGTGCCGTGGGTATCGACATAGAGGGACATCGGATCGGCAACGCCAATCGCATATGCCACCTGGATGGTGCATTGGTCGGCGAGGCCCGCCGCCACCACGTTTTTCGCGAGATAACGTGCCGCATAAGCTGCCGAGCGGTCGACTTTGGTCGGGTCCTTGCCCGAGAAGGCGCCGCCGCCGTGCGGGGCGTAGCCGCCATAAGTGTCGACGATGATCTTGCGTCCGGTCAGGCCGCAGTCACCGTCGGGCCCGCCGACGACGAAGTTACCCGTGGGATTGACCAGAAAGTCGGAGTCTTTCTTCGGCATCCAGCCCTTGGGCAACGCGGACGCGACGGCGTCGCCGATCAAATCCTTGACCATGCTCGGCGTATATTTCTTGCCATTGCGGCTCTGCGCGTTGTGCTGAGTCGAAACGACGACCTTGGTGCAGCCGATGGGCTTGCCGTCGACATACTGCACCGTCACCTGGCTCTTGGCGTCCGGTTGCAGATCGAACAGCTGTTTGGCGCGTCGCTTATCCGACAGCACCTTGAGAATCTTGTGCGCAAAATAAATCGGCGCCGGCATGAACGAGTTCTTCTCGTAGACTTCGCTCTCCGTGCAGGCGTAGCCGAACATCATGCCCTGGTCGCCGGCCCCCTCATTCTCCTGGCCTTTTTTCTTTTTGGCATCGACGCCCATGGCAATGTCGGGCGACTGGCCGTGCAACAGCACTTCGACATCGGCGCCGTGAAACGAAAAGCCGCTTTGATCGTAGCCAATGTCTTTGACCACCCCGCGGGCGATCTCGGTAATCAGCTCGCGATCCACCACCGCCGATCCGTTGATGCTGCGGAACAGTTGCCCTCGCCCCTCGCCGGCGATGACGATCTTATTGGTGGTGCAGAGTGTTTCGCAGCCGAGCCGCGTATTGACCAGGCTGTCGTCGGCAATGCCGAGCTTGACGTCACGCTCAATGAAGGCGTCGAGGATTGCGTCTGATATCTGATCGCAAACCTTGTCAGGGTGTCCTTCCGACACGGATTCGCTGGTAAAAAGGTAGTTTGTGCGTCCCACGAAACATTCCCTCCTCGACTGAGCGCCATGGCAGCCTCGGCAGAGCCCGCGGCTGCGGTCCGTCCCGGCAAGGCCCGGCGCTATTGTTCGCAAGGTTGTTGCCGCGTCATGCAGCCGCGGTCAAGACGTGGGCTAAAAGTGGGCGTCCGCATCGCGGCGCCCAACCTTATAGAACTGCCGAAATTTACCGCTTCTCGCCCGCGGCAATTTGTTCGACGAGATCGACGATGCGCCGTCTCAGTTTGGAGTCGTTGATGCGCATGAAGGCCTTGGTGAGCGCTAATCCATCGGACGTGGCAAGAAAGTCCGAAACGTAAGCCGGCGATGGCGCCTCGCCCATGCCCTCATATCGTCCTGCCCCAGGCACATGCGGCGCGCCGTCGAAAAAGAACGAGACCGGCACCTGCAGGATGTTCGAGATTTGCTGCAGCCGGCTGGCACCGATGCGGTTGGTGCCCTTCTCGTATTTCTGGACTTGCTGGAATGTGAGACCCAGCGCGTCTCCGAGCTTCTCCTGACTCATCGACAGCATCATGCGGCGCATGCGCACGCGCGCGCCCACATGCTTATCAATCGGGTTAGGGGCTTTTTTCGCCAGTATCATCATGTTGAGGCTTTCTTTGCCATTTTCGTCATATAATGAACTTCTATGGGTCCCATATTTGCAGTAATGGTTCCCAAGTGCAACTATAGGGAATACAAATCACTTGAGTGACCTGCACTTTCAACTGGTCTGCCGACTGTATTCAGTGGCCTGAAACGCGGCAGGATCTGCCCAAATTTATGGCTTTTGCTCGCGCCGGTTGCGTTATTTTTCCTGCTAATACTATGAAATTTGGGCGGATTGCTGGACGCGATACTGAAAGCAACTTTTGGTCCACGCCGCTTCGTGTTGCGTGTTAATTATAATCAGATAAACCGCCGGTGAATGACCATCAGAAATATCAGCCCGACAAAAATTGCCACCGGGCCGTCGCCAAGCCGCGCGTAAATCGGCGCGGAAATCGCACGCGGCAGGCGTGCATCGAGAACGCCTTCGCTCCCTAATGGCAGCGAGCCTATTACTCTTCCCAACGCATCGACCATCGCCGAGATGCCAGTGTTCGCGCCGCGCGCAAGCGGCAGGCCTTCCTCGATGGCGCGCACGCGGGCCTGCTGGAAATGCTGATAGGGTCCGGTGCTGATGCCGAACCAGCCATCGTTGGTGATGTTGACGATCCAGCCGGCCCGCTCTCCTGGCGGCGCCACATCTCCTGGAAACACGATCTCGTAACAGATGAGCGGAAGCGCCGGTGGAGCGCCCGGGATGTGAAGCAGTCGCCTGCTGTCGCCGGACAGGAATCCGCCCTGCTGTTTTGTCAATTCCTGAAGGCCGAGACGTTCAAGCAGATGCTCGAACGGCAAGTACTCGCCAAATGGAACAAGATGAACCTTGTCGTACAGTGCGAGGATCGAGCCATCATGATCGATCACGTACATTGAGTTGTAGGCGTGTGGATCGGCCGGATTGAAATTTTCCGGCAGCCGCGTCGCACCTGTTATCAGCACCGTGCTGGGCGACAGTAGCTTTGCAATCTGCGCCAGGGCGTCGGGATTGCGGGTGAGGATGAATGGAAACGGCGACTCCGGCCAGATCAGATGCGTGGCGTCATGCACACCGTTCGATTGGGGGCCAGTCACGCGGTTCGAGAGCGCGACATAGCGGTCCATGACCTGTTGGCGTGCCGCATAATTGAAGCGCACATCCTGCTGCAGATTTGGCTGCATGATGCGCACCTTCACCTTATCCACGTAGCGGGTCGGTGTGCGATAGAGGCGCAACGCGCCCCAGCCGCCGAGTCCGGCAAGCACCGCGAGGCTTAGCGCGAGCGGTAGCCAGGGGTGGCGGGTTTCTGTGTGGTCGTCGGTCAGCGTGGCGGGGCTTGCGAACACAACGATGGCAATGAATGTCAGGCCCCAGACGCCGACGACGGATGCGCTCTGCGCCAATGCCAGCGGCGAGGTGAGAGCGTAGCCGAGTGCGTTCCAGGGAAACCCGGTGAACAGGTGACCGCGCAGCCACTCGGTGACGGTCAGCGTCACGCCGAGAGTCAAGATGCGGGTCGGGCCACGGGTCCACAGCAAGCGGGCGAGGCCAACACCGAAGGCGGTGTAGATGCCAAGCACCGCCGGCAGGCCGATCACCGCGAACGGCAACATCCAGCCGAACGTTTTCGCGTCGACCAGAAAGGCGAAACCCATCCAGTACAGCCCAGCGACGAAATAGCCGAAGCCGAACCACCATCCGGTCGTTGCGGCGACGAGTACGCCGTTCCAACGGCCAGCCGTCGCACCGTCGATCAGCCACACCAGCGTCGGGAATGTCAGAAACAGTATCGGCCAGGCATTGAAAGGCGCCATGGCGAGCGCCGACAGCACCCCTGCAGCCAGCGCGATCAGCCGCCGCTGCCAGCCCCAGGCCAGGACGATGTTATGGATCGGCGCCTTTAATTTCACGGCAGGCGCGGCGAATTTTGACTCGGCCGAGTTGACTCGTCCGGCGCCGCGGCCGGACGGGACTGCGGTGCCTTGACCAGCGTAGGTACGTCCCGCACGGCGGCAGGGCGGCGGTCCTTGCGCCGGTAAATTTTCGCCCGTTTGATCCGGCGCGGATCCGCATCGAGCACTTCGGCCTCGAACGAATCAGGGCCTGGCACCAATTCGCCGCGCACCGGCACATGTCCCGCCCGCATGACCAGATAACCCCCGAGTGTATCGACTTCGCTGCCGGCTTCGCCGACATCGAACTCGTCGCCGATGACGGCGCGGACATCCTCGAGGCTGGCGCGTCCGTCGGCCAGGAACGAGCCGTCGGTCTGCCGCGCAACGGTCGGCGTCTCGGCGACATCGTGCTCGTCCGCAATATCGCCGACGATCAGCTCGACCAGATCTTCCATGGAGACGAGTCCGTCGGTGCCGCCGTACTCGTCGATCACGAGTGCAAGGTGGATGCGCGTCGCCTGCATCTTGGCTAACAGATCGAGCGCCGGCATTGAAGGCGGCGCGTAGAGGATTTCGCGGACGATCTTCGCCTGCTGCAACGGCATCGCGAGATCGATGGCCGCAAAATTGAGATTGGGATGGGCGGCTTGTTCGCTCGGTGCGGCGTTTGGCGGATCGGCTGCTGCGCGCGCCGCCATGAATGCGAGCAGGTCGCGGATATGAACCATTCCGGCCGGATCGTCCAACGTGTCGTTAAAAACGACGAGCCGCGAATGACCGCCGCCGGCAAAGATTTCGACCAGCGCTCCGAGGGGGATATCCTGCTGCACAGCGACGATGTCGGCGCGCGGCACCATGACCCGCTCGATCCGGCATTCACGCAGTGCGAGGATGTTCTTGAGCATCGCGGCTTCTTCGGGCGAGAAGCCCGAAGCCGGCTGTTCGGCAGTCAATACGTGTTCGAGATCGGCGCGCGTCGCCGCCGTCTTCCAGCCGAACAGGATCCGCGCAACACGCGCGAGCCGTCCTTCCGATTGCGCTTGCTCGGCGTGGGGTACGACCGCGGGCAGCCCGCGATGCTCGCTGTCGGCCGGTTCGCTGCGTGTCGGATGCTGGACCATGGGCGTCTGCGCTCTAGTGCCCGAGATTGCGGCGCAAATTAACCTGCGGCGCGCGCCTGACAGCCGGAACTGGGCGATATGGATCGGGGATCGCCAGGCGCCGCAGAATTCTGCGCTCGAGCCGTTCCATCACTGTCGCATCCTTATCGTTCTCGTGGTCGTAGCCAAGAAGATGAAGGAAGCCATGCACCCCAAGGTGGGCGAGATGATGGGCGAAAAGCTTGTGCTCGGCGCTGGCTTCCCGTGCGATCGTTTGCCGGGCAAGCACGATGTCGCCGATAAATGGCCCGTCTCCGCGCGGATCTTCGTTCGGGAACGACAGCACGTTCGTGGCCGCATCGATGCCGCGCCATTGCCGATTGAGCCGCCGGATCGCCGAATCATCGGTGAGGACGATAGCAACCTCCACCCCGCTTGTTGACAGGGCTGCGGCAGCCTGCCCGATCGCGCGGCGCAGAAGGGTTTTGACCTTACCGGGTTCTTTCCACAGCCCGGACTCGACCAGCACGTCGAGTTTGACCGCATTGCGTCCGGAGACGTTCATCGCGCTCAGGGGCGGTCGCGCTTGCGCGCCGCCGCTTTGTCATAGGCGTCGACGATCCGGGCCACCAGCTCGTGACGGATCACGTCCGCTGCCGAGAAGGCGACGTGACCGATGCCCTCGACATTTTCGAGGAGCCGCACCGCGTCGGCCAGGCCCGACGTCTGGCCCGGCGGCAAGTCGACCTGGCTTGGATCGCCGGTGACCATCATGCGGCTGTTCTCCCCGAGCCGCGTCAGCAGCATCTTCATCTGCATCGTGGTCGTATTCTGCGCCTCATCGAGAATGATAGCGGCATTCGCCAATGTGCGGCCGCGCATGAAAGCGAGCGGCGCGATTTCGATCTCGGTCGTCTGCAACGCACGCTCGACGATGCGCGCGTCCATCAGATCGTACAAGGCATCGTAGATCGGCCGCAGATAAGGATCGACCTTCTCGCGCATGTCGCCGGGCAGAAAGCCGAGCCGCTCGCCGGCCTCGACTGCGGGCCTCGACAATACAATGCGATCGACCTCCTTGCGCTCGAACAGCTGCACCGCATGGGCGACGGCAAGCCAGGTCTTGCCGGTGCCGGCCGGGCCGGTCGCGAATACCAGCGAGTGACGCTTCAGCGCACGGATATACGCGTCCTGCGCGGGCGTACGCGCACGCACGCGACGCTTGCGCAGATTGATCTCCTCGAAACTGTCGCGCGCGGTGGCGGGATCGAAGTCGAACAGCGACCCTTGCGCCATGGCGAGTCGGATATTGCCCTCGACATCGCCCTGCACCAGTTCGTCGCCGTTTTTCAGCCGCTCGTAGAGGTTTTCCAGCACGCGGCGGGCCTGCTCGCAGGCCTCGCGAGAGCCCTCCAGCGTGACGTGATTGCCGCGCGAATTGGCGACGACCCCGAGCCGCCGCTCGATCAGCGCGAGGTTCTGACCGTACTGGCCGAACAGCACCGAGACGAGACGATTATCGTCGAAAGTGAGCGCGATCTGCGTGGCATTGTCAGGCGCAACGAACACCGATTCATCCGTTCCGGCTGGACCATGTGCTGCCAAATCAGGCTCCTGCGCCCGCAAGGGCTGGTTCGTGCGCGCTCGTGTGCGCCAACGTGCCGAACAGTGAGTTGCTCGCTACTTCGGTGATCGTCACTGTGGCGACCGCGCCCATCATCGACGCCGGCGCAGTCACCTGGACGGGCTGCAGATAGGGCGAGCGGCCGACGAGCTGGCCAGCATGGCGGCCGGGCTTTTCAAACAAGACATCGAATGTGCGGCCGAGGCAGCTTTGATTGAACTCTGCCTGGCACCGATCGATCTCAGCTTGCAGCCGATGCAGCCGCTCGGACTTGGTGTCCTCGTCCACCTGGTCCGACATATCCGCACCCGGCGTACCGGGGCGGGGCGAGTATTTGAATGAGAACGCACCGGAGAAGCCGACCTCGCTGACGAGACTGAGGGTCTCGGCAAAGTCCGCTTCGGTTTCTCCTGGGGAATCCGACGATGAAATCGGACGTAAGCGCGAGGTCCGGACGCGCCGCACGCAGCCGCGATACGATCGTGAGATAATCGACCCGTGTGTGGCGGCGGTTCATCGCGGCCAGAATGCGGTCGGATCCCGACTGCACCGGCAGGTGCAGCTGCGGCATCAGTTTTGGCAGAGCGCCATGCGCGGCGATCAGATCGCCGTCCATGTCGCGCGGATGGCTTGTGGTGTAGCGCAGCCGTTTGACACCATCGATCGCGCAGACACGCTTCAGCAACCGCGCCAAAGATGACGGTTGGCCGCTGCGCTCCTCGCCATGATAGGCGTTGACGTTCTGCCCGATGAGCGTGATTTCGCGCACGCCGGCCGCCGCGTGCTGTTCAACCTCGGCGATGATTTTATCGACCGGGCGAGAGACTTCCACGCCGCGCGTGTAAGGCACGACGCAGAACGTGCAGAACTTGTCGCAGCCTTCCTGCACGGTGATGAATGCGCTGACGCCGCGGTTGCGGATGGCCGCAGCACTCGGGGCGGCCAGACGATCGAACTTGTCGTCGAGGGCAAATTCGGTGTCGACCGGCTTGTCGCCGCGTTCGGCGCGGGCCAACAGTTCCGGCAGCCGGTGATAACTCTGCGGCCCGAACACGAGATCGACCGCGGGAGCGCGGCGGATAATTTCTTCGCCCTCGGCCTGTGCGACGCAACCCGCAACGGCGATGACAAGACGACGGCCCTCGGTCGCGGCCGCCTCTTTCATCCGCCGCACGCGGCCGAGTTCGGAATAGACCTTCTCGGCCGCCTTTTCGCGGATATGGCAGGTGTTGAGGATAACCAGATCGGCGTCATCGGCGGCCGGCGTCTCGACGTAACCCTGCGGGGCCAGCGTATCCGCCATACGCCGCGAGTCGTAGACGTTCATCTGGCAGCCGAACGATTTGACAAACAGCTTGCGGGTTTCGTTCATGCCGATCGGGCCGAGACTTAAGCTATTGTGTTTATTTGTGAATTTTATCGTGCGCAGGGTCCGCACGAGCCCTTTCCTTAGCGGATTTTCCGGCGAAAAGGAATGCACCGAATCTTGATATGGGGATTCGACGACAATTTGGATACTTGAAGCCTCAGCCGAGGTCGCGGCGTAGCACCAGCGCAGTGGCGCCGCCCTCGTAGTAGCCCCGCCGGCGTCCTACCTCGGCAAATCCGGCCCGCGCATAGAGCCGGCGCGCCGGGGCGTTGTGCTCGTCGACTTCGAGAAAGACCGTGCGGACGGCACGGCCCGCCAAGGTGCGGAGATGAAAGTCGAGCAGTGGCCCCGACAGCCCACGGCCGCGCCGCGCGGGAGCTATCGCGATCGAGAGGATTTCGGCTTCGTCGGCAGCTTGCCGCGACATGATGAAACCAACCAAGGCGCGCCGGATCATGGCGCGATGGGTGAAGACCGCGCTGTCTGTCAGAAGGCGGTAGACCTCGTCCTCGCCCCAGCCGCGACCGAACGATGCGGCGTGCAGCGCGGCGATTGCCGCGGCGTCACGCGGGCTCGCCGCGGTGAATTGCGGCGCTGCGCCGGGCAACAGCCGAGAGACAATGTTCATCATCGGCGCGGCAATTGGGCGGCGTTTTGCGGCTGCGCATCGGGCGCGCGCAGATATTGCGGGGTAGGGGGCGACTGTCCTTCGGGCAGGACGGCGCCCATCCGCGCGACCCAGTCGATATCGGGCGCGTCGCGCCCATCGACGCGTAGCGGCGCGGGCACCCCCGGGGGGATTTGCGCCGCGACAGACAGCGCCGCCGAGCCCACGAGCCGACACGGTGTTTCAGACGCCGCCCGCACCGCATCGCTCAACGGCGCCAGCCGAGGCGCCAAGGCAGTGCGGCCGCTGGGGCCGAATACCTGCAGATAGACGTGATTGTGCCGTGCATCGATCGCGGCGATCACCGGGACGGTCTTGTCTTCGGCGAGATGCGGCGCCGCGTAGGCGGATAGCGTGGTGACGCCGAAGGCGGGCTTGTCGGCGGCGAGCGCGATGCCGCGCGCGGCCGAAATGCCGACCCGCAATCCGGTGAAGCTGCCGGGGCCGGTCGTTACCGTGACGCGATCGATGTCGAAAAATCCAAGCTCGGCCCGGGTCATGACACGTGCAATCAGGGGAATGAGCGCCTCGGCGTGGCCGCGCACCATCGGCAGGCTCTCGCTGGCGATAACTCCGCCAAAGACGGTATCGAGCACGGCCGCTGAGCAGGCCGCGAGCGCCGTATCAATGGCGAGCACACGCATGGCAGGCAGTCATACGTCATCCAATACGCCCGGCAAGCCGGGGCCGGGACAACGCCAAGGCATCGGGAAATATTCGTCCAACGGCCTGGTCAGATCGGCCGCACCTCGGTCACCTCAGGAACGAAATGCCGGAGCAGGTTTTGAATGCCGTGCTGCAGTGTCGCCGTCGAGGACGGGCAGCCGGAGCACGAACCCTTCATGCTCAGAAAGACGATGCCGTCCTTGAAACCCTTGAAGGTGATGTCGCCGCCGTCATTGGCGACGGCGGGCCGAACGCGAGTTTCAATCAGGTCCTTGATCGTCGCGACGGTCTCGGCATCGGCCGTGTCGAAAAACTCGTCGCCATCGCCGTCTTCGGTAGTTGCCGCTGTTGAGCAGCGGCTCGCCCGACATGAAATGCTCCATGATGGCGCCGAGGATCATCGGCTTGAGCTGCTGCCAGTCACCGCCATTCTTGCTCACGGTGATGAAATCGGAGCCGAAGAACACACCGCTGACACCCGAGATGCCGAACAGACGCTCGGCCAGCGGCGACTTTGCCGCCTCGGCGGACTCGCGCAAATCGAGCGTGCCGTTCTCCAATACCGGACGCCCCGGCAGGAACTTTAAGGTCGCGGGATTCGGCGTCGCTTCGGTCTGAATGAACATCGATTCGCTCCCCAAGGGGTGTCGGAACAAGATCCACGCACAACGGGCCGACCATTGATCCAGAACGATAAATGGGCCTTTTGGCGCACCGGTGCAAGCCGGGCCTGCCGGGCCAATTTCAGTCAACTGGTCGCGCAATCGGTCTGGCCGGCGCGCCATCCGACCCCGCGATATTGATACCGAGAAACATGATCTCGACGCGGCGATTGGCCAGCGGGCTCAGATTGGTGAGGTGCTCGGCAATCAGCACGCCATGGCTCAACAGCGTGTTGTGGACCGGAAAGGCAAATTCCTTGGGCCGGTAGTGGCCCGCCTGGTCGGGCGAGCTGGCGTCGATGCCGACGATCTTGGCGCCCTGGGCGACCAGCCATTCGGCCGCCTCGCCGGTCAGATAGGGATGCTCCTCGTATCGTTCGGTGTTGATGTGGCGCCACCAGCCGGTGTCGATCAGCACGATGTCGCCCGGCCGCATGCGCGGGGTGGCGCGTTCGAGATCGGCGGCATCGATGGCCGCGCGATCCCGCGAATCGAAGCGCCAGATGACGCCCGGACCATAGAAGCGATCGAGCGGTATGCCGTCCATTGCCGGCCCATCGCTGATGAAATGACACGGCGCATCGACATGCGTGCCGTGGTGCACGACCCACTGGATTTGTGTCAGTCGGATCGGCGCCGTGGTGATCTGGCGGATCACCGGCTGCGGAAAGAACGGGATGCGCGACAGATCCTCGGTAATGCGATGCGAAAGGTCGATCCACGGGCCGCTCGCTGCGCCGATGTGGGGCACGGGCAGATCGCTCCACCCCTTCCAGCCGTAGGTTTTTGGCGGCGCGGTTTCGCACATGGAAGAAACCTCTGTGGTGTGGCGCGATCAGCGCCGCACGAGGCCGACGATATCCTTCACCGCCTTCATCGTTTCGCTGGCGATTTTTCGCGCGCGCTCTGAGCCATCAGCAAGGATCGCGTCGATCGATAACGGATCGGCGACCAGTCGCTTCATCTCCGCGCCGATTGGGCCGAGTTTTGCCACCGAGAGATCGACCAGCGCCGACTTGAACGTCGAGAATTGCGCATTGCCATACTGCGCCAGCACGCCGGCGCGGGTGATGCCAGCCAACGCCGCATAGATGCCGACCAGGTTGTCGGCTTCGGGACGGCTTTCGAGGCCTTTCTCCTCGCTGGGCAGCGGATGCGGATCGGTCTTGGCGCGGCGGATTTTCAGCGCGATGGCATCGGCATCGTCGGTGAGATTGATGCGCGACTGATCGGATGGGTCCGACTTCGACATTTTCTTCGAACCGTCGCGCAGCGACATCACCCGCGTCGCCTCGCCGGTGATCACCGGCTCCGGCAACGGAAAGAAGGTCTCGCCGAAACCGTGAGCGTGGATCGAGGCGGCGTAGTCGTTATTGAATTTCTGCGCGATGTCGCGCGACAGTTCGAGGTGCTGTTTCTGGTCCTCGCCGACCGGAACATGCGTGGCGCGATAAACCAGAATGTCGGCGGCCATCAGGTTCGGATACGCATAAAGGCCGACCGATGCATTCTCGCGATCCTTGCCGGCTTTCTCCTTGAATTGCGTCATGCGGTTGAGCCAACCGAGCCGCGCCACGCAATTGAACACCCAGGCCAGTTCGGCGTGTTCGGCCACCTGGCTCTGATTGAACACGACATGCTTCTTGGGGTCGATCCCACAGGCGATGAACGCGGCCGTGACCTCTCGGATGGTGCGCGGCAATTCGGCGGGATCCTGCCATGTGGTGATGGCGTGCAGATCGACCACGCAATAGATGCAGTCATAGCGATCCTGCAGCTCGACGAAGCGCTTGATCGCACCGAGATAATTGCCGAGGTGCAGATTCCCGGTCGGCTGCACGCCGGAAAAAACCAATTCTCTGAACGCCATATTTGAATACCCCGCGTGGCAAGAATGGCCTCACGCGAGGGTCCAATGCCACGGCGGCGGCTTGCCCCGCAAGGGCCGCCCGCTATAGTGCGCGCCTTCCGCAAATCAGGACCTGATTTCTCATGCCTTCAGCCCGCTACGACGTTCTCGGCATCGGTAATGCGATTGTCGACGTGATCGCCCGCGCCGAGGAGGATTTTTTGCTCAAGCAGGGGATGCGCAAGGGCATGATGGCGCTGATCGACGAGCCCCGCGCCAAGGCCATTTACGATGCGATGGGACCTGCCGTGGAAATGTCTGGTGGCTCGGCCGCCAATACGATTGTGGGTCTTGCATCGCTTGGCGCCCGCGCGGCCTTCATCGGCAAGGTCAAGGATGACGGACTTGGGCGGGCCTTCGCCCACGACATCCGCGCTGCCGGCGTCGCTTTCGACGCCAAGCCGGCCGCTGATGGTCCCTCGACCGGCCGGTGTTACGTTCTGGTCACGCCCGATGGCGAGCGCACCATGAACACGTATCTGGGTGCCGCGCAGGACCTGCATCCCGGTGACATCGATGAAGCTGCGATCTCGGCCAGCGCCATCATCTACCTCGAGGGCTATTTGTGGGACCCCAAGCACGCCAAGGACGCTTTTCTCAAGGCGGCAAAGATCGCCCATGAGGCCGAACGGAAGGTGGCGCTGACTTTGTCGGATGCGTTCTGCGTCGACCGCTGGCGCGACGAGTTCCTGCAGCTGATGCGCTCGGGCACCGTCGATCTCATCTTCGCCAACGAAGCGGAGGTGCATAGCCTCTATCAAACATCGGATTTCGATGCCGCCGTGAAGGCGTTGCGCGACGATATCGACGTGGCGGTGGTGACGCGCAGCGAGAAGGGTTGCGTGGTGATCAATCCCGAGGACATCGAGGCGGTGCCGGCTTTCCCGGTCGAGCGTGTGGTCGACACCACCGGCGCCGGCGATCTGTTTGCCGCCGGTTTCCTGTCCGGCTTGGCGCGCGGCGCCGATGATCGCACCTGCGGCCGGCTCGGCGCCATGGCGGCTGCCGAGGTGATTCAGCATCTCGGCGCGCGGCCCGAAAGCTCGCTGAAGGACCTCGCGTCCCAGAACGGGCTGGTTGATTGATCTGAAAATGCGAGTGGCCGGGACGCACCCGGCCACTCCACGAAGCGATGTCCAGAATTTGGATCGCGGCGTTTACATTTTCGTCACGCGCACGTGCAGCAGCGCGGCTCGGCCGCCGCGGACTTCCTTGAGACACCGTTCGATCGCCGCGGGCACGTCGGCCGGGTCGCTGAGTTCTTCGCCATAGGCGCCGAATGCCTCCGCGACCTTGGTGAATGCCACCTTGGGAGCGAGCTTTGACTCGAACTCGCTTGTCCCTTTGGCTTCGCCTTCCGGATAGACCCGCAAGGTCGACTGCTTCACCGCGTTCCAGCCCGTGTTATCCATGACGACAGAGAGGAACGGCAGCTTGTATTGCTGCGACACGGCGAACACCGAACTCGGATTGCCGAAATAAAATCCGCCGTCGCCGGAGATTTGCACCATCAGCCGATCTGGCGCCGCGAGCTTGGCGCCAAGCGCGAAGCTGCCGGACCAGCCCAGGCCGCCGCCGCCCGAGCGCATCGTGGTGTTGGGTCGCTTACGCGGGATCTGCATCAGCACGGCGCCCGCGTTGGTGACGCCTTCGTTGAAGATGATGGCGTCGTCGTCGAGCACCTTGCCGAGTTCCGACATCAGATAGTGCGGATTGATCGCACCGGGCTTGCCCTTGTCGGAGGCAAGCTTGGCGGCGCGAGCAATGCGCTCGTCGCGCAGCGCCTTGATGCGCGCCATCCGCTTCGCCACCGCTTGCCTGAAGGCCGGCGTCGCCTTGGCTTTGAGATCTTCAAGCACCTGCTCGAGAATACGGCCGGAATCGCCCTGCATGCGCAGGTTTCCGGGGAACGTCCACATCGGCGAACCGGGCTTGAGTGTGTCGATGTCGATGTGCGCCCAGAAGGATTTCTCGTGCGTCTGAACATCGCTTGGGAACCACGGCACGTCGACATCGACCAGAATGCCGACATCGGCCTCCGGTACGGCCTTGTCGGCGGCGAAACCGATGAAGCACGGCGCATCGTGCGAGATGTTGTTGGTCATGTTGGCTTCATAGACCGCGATGCCGGCAAATTGCGACAGCGCGTCGATCGCCTTTGATGCATGTTCGTTGCGTCCGGCGTAGCCCGTAACCATGACCGGGTTCTCGGCGGTGAGCAGGCGGTCTGCCAGCGCGGCGACGAGCTTCGGATCGGCCCCGCCGCCGGAAGTCGCGGCGAACTGGTCGGCCGAGTAGCGGCGAATTTCGTCAGTGCTCCACGGCTGCGTCAGGGTCTCGCGCTGCATCATCAGATAGACCGGGCCGCGCGGCTCGCTCTGCATGATCGAATGGGCGCGCCGCAGCGCTTCCTTGACGACAACGCCGGACGGCAACGTCCATTCCCATTTCATGTAGGGGCGCACCAGGCTGCCCTGGTCGAACGGCTCCTGGACGAAATGCACGTACGTGTCGCGTGAGCCGACCAGCTCATCGTTGGCGGTGTAGGGCGCCTTGCCGGCCATCAGCAGCACCGGCAGCCGGCTCCTGTAGGCATTGTGCATGGCGTTGGCGGTATTGGCAGTGCCGACATCGACATGCACCAGTACGCCCTGACCGCGCCCGGTGACGAAGGCGTAGCCTTCGGCCATGTGGGCCGCCGTATTCTCATGCGGGCAATGCAGCACGCCGGGCATCGGCTCGCCGAGCTTCTTGCGATGCGCCATCTCCTCGATGATCGGCGCATGATCGGTGCCGAAATTGCAGAACAGATATTCGACGCCAAGCTCGGTCAGGCCTTCGAGGAAGTAATAGGCGGTGGCAAATTCCGGGGCATTGGTCTTGCGGGCAACGGACGTGGACATGATGGGTTACTCGTTTGCGATTGTTTGTGAGAGGGACGAATGGACCGCTCAGGCGACCTTGCGCTGAACAGCCAAGCCATCGAGATGCGCGAGGACTTCCTCGATATGCATTACGTCGGCGTATTTGTGGTGCAGGTCAAACAGATTGACCTTGTGACTGATCATCGAGCGGTCGTAGGTGCATTCCTCGACCAGGACGTTGTGGAAGCCGTACGAATAAGCGTCGACGGTCGAGGCGCGCACGCAGCCGGATGTGCTTTCGCCGCAGATGATGAGTGAGTTGATGCGCAGCATCTGCAGATGCGCAATCAGCGGCGTGCCGAAGAAGCCAGACGCGCGCTCCTTGTAGATGACAAGTTCGCCCGGTTGCGGCGCCAACTCGGCCTTGATGTCGTAGATGTCGTCGCGTTCCTTTTTCATGTTGCGGTTGGTCGAGTGCACGCCTGCAGTATCGACATGGCGGGTGGTGTAGATCACCGGAACGCCGGCCCGCCGCGCCGCCGCGAACAGCTGCTGCGTCGGCGGCAGCGCCTTCCAGGCATTCTCGCCGCAGGAGCCGGAAAACTCGCGGTCAACCTCGCGCACCGGCCGGCTGCCGCCCTGATAAGCTTTATTGTAAAGATCAATGGCGAGCACCGCGGGATTCTCGCCCACGAAGATCTTGCGCCGATAAGGCTGATAGATCTCGATCGTTTCGGCGTCGACCAGGTCTTTCCAGCAATGGTCCTCGAAGTCACGCGCCATGGTGGGCTCCCGTTGGGTCGGCCGCCTTTATAACCACTGTTGGTGCCGCCGCGAAGCAGGCTTATCGCAGGGCGCCGATGCTTGCTCGTGCCATCGGGTAGGGCGATTGCAGCCTGGGTCGTGTGCCTTCTTGCCGCAGCGCGTCCTTAAGGTTTTCTCGCCGTCAAATTGAGAACAGCGGACATGCCGCCGTGCGATGTTCCCTCGTGAATCTCGCGCTCCTCTTCGGCGATCGACAGGTCGCGAAAGCCGCCAAATGCCTGTTCGAGCATGGCGCGCGTATAGAGGTTCTCGATCTCCTTGGGGCCGCCCGTCCCATAGTCCAGTTGTTTCGGCGTGTAGCCCTGAACGATCAGCAGGCCGCCGGATTTGAGGGCGCGCTGCATTCCGGCCCACTTGCGCGCCCGCTCGACCGGGGAACTGAACTGCGTAAAGATTTCCGCCACCACGTCGAACGTGGCCTGCGGATAATCCCAGGCATGCACGTCGACCAGTTCAAAGGCGACTTTGACGCCGCGCTCCGCTGCAAGTGCCTTGGCCTTACGCTGCGCGGCCGGAGAAAAATCGATCGAGACGACGTCGAGGCCTTGTTCGGCGAGCCAGACTCCATTGCGGCCTTCGCCATCGGCGACCGCCAGGGCACGGCCGTTGCGCGGCAGTAGCGGCTTGCAGGATTGCAAAAAATAATTCGGGGCCTTGCCGAAGGCGTAGTCGGATGTCGCGTAACGCGCTTCCCAGCGCTCAAATTCACTCAAGGATTTCTCCAATGGCTTGATTGCTTCGGGTCATGCGGCAGTGTGGGTGTCACTCCATCCGCACGTTTTTCGAGAAATCGTAATTGGCCGCGTAGTCGCATTCGTAAGCCTGAATGCGCCGCGACCGGTCGAAGCCGGGTGCGAAGATCCGCCGCAGAAACGCAAGCTGCAGCGCCCAGGCGGCCTCCGCGGCCTCGCGGCGGTAGCGGCCCGGCATGGTGTCGTTGAGCCAGCCGTGCGGCGCGCCGGCAAAGACCTTGATGGTGAAGGTCTTGTCATGCCGTTCCAGACTGTTTCGAAAGCGCCGCAGGTCGTCGAGCGAAATGAGGTGATCGGCCTCGCCGAAAACCCCGAGGATGGGGCATGCGATGACCGCCAGCATGTCGTCGAGCGGCTTGATGTAGCGCTCGTTCGGCTCCCACTCGCGCGCATTCGCCGCGCCGTACCAGACCAAAGCTGCCGCGATGTTCTTGCGTTCGGCGGCGTATACCAAGGGGTGCCGGCCGGTCTGACAGACCCCTTTGACGGCGATCTTTCCCGCATCGACCTGCGGCAGTGTGGTGAGTTCCGCGACTGCGGCATCAAGATACTCGATCGCCTCGCCGTCCTTGAGCGCGTAGCCGGCATCACCGCGGTGGAGCGCGTCCTGGTCGGGATGCTTGAAGAAAAAATCCGGGGCCAGACAGACGAAGCCGTCGCGGGCGAAGCGTTCGGCCAGATCGCAGGTGTGTTTCACCAATCCATAGCGCTCGTGCATCAGTACGATCGCCGGCGTCTTTTCCGTCCCAGCACCGGCGGGTATCGCGAGGAAAGCGGGCATGCCGCCGGCGCAGCGGATGTTTTTCGTTTCGACGTCCGACACGGATCCCCCGTCAGGTTTAACGCGCGAAAGTGCATGCGCTGCGGCGCGCGCAACTTCTGCGAGACGCGCGGATGCTAGTGCAGTCGAAGTTCCATTGGCAACGCGAGTGCGGGATTTAATGCGGCGGAACCCGAATTCCCCGAACTGTTGCCACAATGCGTCACCACCCTCGCGTGCGATTGAGGGAGAGGGTTAGATCATGGACTGGAGGACGCTCGTAGCCGGTGCTCTGGCATCGGCGGTGTTTGGCGTGCTTACGCCGTCACTCACAATGGCCGAAGTCCGCATCTCCGGCGATCCGGGAGGCGAAGTCGCAGCCTATGTGCACAAGTACCAGGAAATCCGCGATTCAGGCGAACGCGTCGTCATTGACGGGCCGTGCCTTTCAGCGTGTACGTTGCTGACCGGGATCGTTCCCCGGAGCCACGTCTGTGTGACGAGCCGCGCGGTACTCGGCTTTCACGCTGCATCCTACATGGACGATACGTCGCGCCAGCTGGTGCCGACGCGGGAGGGCAGCCGCGTGGTGATGCGCCTGTATCCACCGGAAATCCGCCATTGGATCGAGCGCCATGGCGGGCTCACGCCGCACATGATCCAGTTGCGCGGGCGTCAGCTGGCGTCGATGTACCAGACCTGCCGCTAGGGCCGTTCTGCCACAGGCCTTGCGACAGGCGTGGAGCGGCTTGCGCGAGTTGTCGACCGCACAGTTCCGGCCTATCTACGGTCCATGCCCGAAACGGCTGCATCGCGCCCGTTACCGCGGTCGCTCCTGGTGGCCGCAACCACAGGCGTTGTCGTTCTTGGCGGCGCCGTCGCGCTTTGGGTGCACTACGGTGCGACAGTCTTCTTTGAAACGATCCGCGCTGGTTTCGTGGCGTGTTTCGGTTGACGGAAAGTATGCCCATGAACCCCAAGACCTCCCGTATCGCGCTGCTGCTGGGCGCGTTTCTGGGCGGCCTAGTGCTGTTTCTTGGCGCCATTTTCCTCGTTACGGGTCTTTCGCTTGCTCCCGGCGCGGGCATCCCAGGGATTGGCGGTCCGTTTCATCTCGTCGATCAGAACGGCAAGCCGTTTTCCGACCAGGACATGAAGGGGAAGCCCTATCTGGTGTTCTTCGGCTATACCCACTGCCCGGACATTTGCCCGACCACCCTGTTCGAAATGTCGCAGCTTTTCCGCAAGCTTGGGCCTGATGCCGGCCGGGCCGGCGGGCTGTTCATTACCGTTGACCCTGAGCGCGATACCGAGACGGTGATGAAGTCCTATCTGGCGAGCTTCGATCCCCATTTGCGCGGCCTTACGGGAGACCCCAAGGCGATCGAGCAGGTGCTCAAGGACTATCGCGTCTATGCCAAAAAAGTGCCGCTCAAGGACGGCGACTACTCGATGGATCACACGGCCCTTGTTTACCTCATGGACAAGGATGGGCATTTCGTCGCGCCCTTCAGCATGCAACGCACGCCCGATGCGGAAGCGGCTGAACTACGACGATACCTCTAGGGCTTGCGACGCTTGATCTTCGTCAATGCGGAATGCCCGCGGCTGCTCTAGGCTTAGAGTTGGCCAGCGGGGGCGACACCCTGGCCGGGCGGCCCGGGACGGGACCTGTCAAGGTTTCCGATCCGGGCCGTTCCCAATTATTCACTGACAAGTTGAACCGCAGCGTCAGAGCTTCCCTATCGCGCTGGACATGATTGCGGCCGGTCCGGCAGTGACCCGAACCCTTCGTGGCTTATCGCGAGGCGTGGCGTTGCTGAACGCCCTGGCGAGCCGCGAGCTCTTCGCCAATCCGTGATCGGTCTTCTCCCAGAGTTGCGGGGCAAACAACAGCTGAAAGAGTGCGCGCCACGCCGCGAGTGAAAGCAGAAGCCAATATAGCGGCGTGAGCAGCAGAACCCATCCGTGTGCCAAAAGTCCACGGCGTTGCAAGCCAACCAGATCCAGCGCGATCGTCGACGCATAACCGGCCAACAGGGTTACGAAGAACACCGTTGCTTCTTGCCCCATGGCGGAAATGGCTTCGAGCGGCGGCTGGGTGAGGAGATAGTAGCAAAGCACCGCCATGAACAGCGGATGGATCAGTGCTGAAAACACGTTGCAGGCAAGAAATAACTGGAAAGCAACTGCTCCGGCCGGCGACAGCTCGCGTAGCAGCCGAAACGGCCGGCGCATGTGCACGAGCCACGTCTGCATCCAGCCCTTATACCAACGCGTGCGTTGTTTGAGCCACGGGACGAACCGGGCCGGTGCCTCTTCGTAAGTCGTCGACGGCAGCACTGCGGCGCGGTAGCCCAGCCGATGCAGACGAACGCCGAGGTCGGCATCTTCCGTGACGTTGTAGGGGTCCCAGCCGCCCGATTGCCGCAGAGCGGCGGTTCGGAAATGATTTGATGAGCCGCCCAGGGGAAACGGCAGATGCAACGTGGCGAGCCCGGGCAGCAAGACGTCGAACTGACCCGCATAACTGGCGGTGAACATGCGCACCAGCCAATTGTCGGCGGTGTTGTCGATGCACAGGCTGGCCTGCAGACAGGCGAGCTTTTCGTCGGCACCCCTGAACGCGGCGACTGCGCGCCGGAGCTGATCGGGTTCCGGCGTGTCTTCGGCGTCATATACGGCCGTATAAGCGCCACGCGCCAGCGGCAGCGCCACATTGAGCGCCTTCGGCTTGGTGCGCGGCCCCACCGCTGGAGCAATGATGATCTCGAAAGGCGGACCAAGATCGAGCCGATCCAGCGCCCGCCGGGTGGCGCGGTCATCCCCTTCCAAAACGAATTTCACATCCAGCTTTTCGATCGGATAATCCAGCGCACGGATGGCCCTTACCAACTTGTCGATGACTTTCTCTTCACGATAGAGCGCGCAAATGATCGTGTAGATCGGAAGCTCGCGATCGTCGATGCGGGGCGAAGGTTCCGGTATCGGTTGTTTGTACATTGCGCTCGATAAGCGCAGCGCGGCTGCTGCCAGAAAAATCGCGCACAGGAATACCGAAAAGATGCCGATCATGGTTGAGGGATAGAGTGCGAGCGCTGTCAGAATCAGAATCGCGATTGTCGCAATAGCGACGGCTTTACCAACGCGCAGAGGCGCCGCATTGGAAAACTGCGGCTGGGTGTGCCGCAAATCGTAGGCGGCGCGTCGGCCGAGCGTGGTCTGTGCATGTTTGGTAATAAAGCGCTGCAGCCGATCGGACGACGTCAGCCGAAATGGACTGATCCGCCGCTGCACCGGCCGACGCGGATCGGTGAGGCGGTTTGCCGCCCAGCAACTCGGGGCGATGATCCACACGATCCGCCCCGCTTCGCGTATCGGCATGATACCGGCCGCTGCGGCGCGGATCAGTTCGGCGTCACTGAGTGCGACATCGGCCCGCGTCAGTGTATCCAGCCGGTCGTAGGAGGTGCCCAGCGACGCAGCGAGCGCCTGAAGGTAGGCGTCCTCGGTGATGGCGTCGGCGCAGACCAGCACGCGGTCGGCGCCAATCCCGATGGCTCGCGCCCGCTCCTCCGCGGCGGCGAGCAGTCGCGGCGGCAGTAACTCGCGCACGCAGTCCAATTCTCGGCAAGAACTCGTCTGCTGCGGGTAAGGACGCCCTATGGAGCCGCGGCGGAGCCGTGCCCACGGTCTCCCGCCGCTTGGCCGTCCCCTTACACTGGGCCGCCCTGAGTCCGCCCCAACTGGATCACTAAACGCCACCGCAAACGTTCGACGCAACGAAACGCGCCGCCTCACCTCGACTTTTCGCCGCGCCGCCGCTAAGCGGGCTCAAAGATTTGGCAATTCCCCCAGGTCCGCCGCGGATCGTACCGATGAATTGGCGAAAGGCAAGATTTTTCAACTTTAGGGATAAGCGCGCGTGGCGTGCAGCGGCCGTTGCGTGCGCGGTCAGCGCGCTGTCAACGGCCCCCCTGGCTGCACAGCCAGCGATACAGGGCGGCACGGCCGCCGCACCGCTGCGCAGCGTCGTGGTCCCTGGATTTTGGGATCCGCGCCGGCGTCCCGAGCGGCCCGATCTGTCTCATCTTCAGGCAGTCCGGTTCTTGACCGATCTCAACTATCCGCCGTTCGACTACGCCGGCCCGGACGGCAATCCGGCGGGATTTAACGTCGATTTGGCGCGGTTGATCTGCGCTGAGATCAAGGTCGCATGCACCATTCAGGCGCGGCCCTTTGCGACGCTGCTTGATGCACTCTCTTCCAACCAGGGCGACGCCGTCATCGCCTCGATCGCCATCACGGCGGAGACACGCAAGCGCACCGATTTCACCGACCCCTATTATCGCATGCCGGCGCGGTTCGTGGCGCGTGCCGACAGCCCGATCGGCGACGTGCTGCCCGAATTGGTGTCCGGCAAGAAGATCGCGGTGGTCACGGGCACGGCGCACGAGGCTTATCTCAAGCAGATGTTCACCCAGGCCGAAATCCATTCCTATCCGACCGCCGCGGCGGCGCGCACGGCGCTCAAGGACAAGCAGGTTGACCTCTTGTTCGGTGACGGCATCACGCTGTCGTTCTGGCTCAACGGCACGGATTCCGGCGGTTGCTGTGCGTTTCGCGGCGGACCGTTCCTGGACAGTCGATTTTTCGGCGACGGCGTTGGCATCGCGGTGAAACCCGGCAATAACGTGCTTCGCTTGGCCTTGAATTGGGCGCTGTTCCAGATTTGGGAGAAAGGCAGCTTCACCGATCTGTGGCTGCGCTATTTTCCGATCAGCCCGTTTTGATGAATTGGTTAGCTGATGTCATCGACCTCAAATGACGCTCCGGCAAATCTTCGCGAACTCGCGGAAGCTTCGCACGCCTGGCCGTTCGAGGAGGCGCGCAAAATCGTCGTGCGTCTGAAAAAGACGCCAAAGGACGAGGTGATCTTCGAGACCGGCTACGGACCGTCAGGCCTGCCACATATCGGTACGTTCGGCGAGGTCGCGCGCACCACAATGGTGCGCCACGCCTTTCGAGTGCTTACCGACGACAAGGTCAAGACGCGGCTGATCGCCTTCTCGGACGACATGGATGGGCTGCGCAAGGTTCCGGACAACATTCCAAACAAGGAATTGGTGGGGCGCTATCTCAACAAGCCGCTCACCAAGGTGCCGGACCCGTTCGGTACGCACGGCAGCTTCGGCGAACACAACAATGCGCGGCTGCGCGCGTTCCTCGACCAGTTCGGCTTCGATTACGAATTCATGTCGGCGACGGCCTGCTATACCTCGGGCCGGTTCGACGCGGCGCTGCTGAAAGTCCTCGAGCGCTTCGACGAAGTGATGGCGATCATGCTGCCATCGCTGCGCGAGGAACGGGCGCAGACCTATTCGCCGTTTCCTGCCGATCTCCGAGCGTACCGGCGACGTGCTCCAGGTGCCGATCATCGCCCACGATGCGAACGCCGGCACCATCACGTACGACGATCCCGACACTGGCGAACGCATCGTCACGCCGGTGACCGGCGGACGCTGCAAGCTGCAATGGAAGCCCGATTGGGCGATGCGCTGGCTTGCGCTTGGCGTCGACTATGAGATGGCCGGAAAGGATCTGATCGACTCGGTCAAGCTGTCCGGAAAGATTTGCCGCGCGCTCGGCGGCAATCCGCCCGAAGGCTTTAACTACGAGTTGTTTCTCGACGAGAATGGCCAGAAGATTTCAAAGTCGAAGGGCAACGGTCTGACCATCGACGAATGGCTACGCTATGCCAGTCCCGAGAGTCTGTCGCTGTTCATGTATCGTGAGCCGAAGGCCGCAAAGCGGCTCTATTTCGACGTCATTCCGCGGAATGTCGACGAGTATCAGCAATTCCTCGACGGCTATGAGCGGCAGAACCCGCGCGACCGCCTGACCAATCCAGTCTGGCACATCCACGGTGGCGCGCCGCCGAAGGTGGACAATCCCATCACGTTTGCGATGCTGCTGTCGCTCGTCATCGCGTCAAACGCTGAAAACGCCGACACGCTGTGGGGCTTTATCGGCCGCTACCGGCCTGGCGTGACGCGGCAGACGCATCCGCATCTCGACAAGCTCGTCAATTACGCGATCCATTATTTCCACGATTTCGTACTGCCGGCGAAAAAATTTCGCGAGCCGGCCGCTGCCGAGCGTGCGGCCCTCTCCGATCTGCGCGATGCGCTGTCGCAATTATCCGCGGATGCTCCGGCCGAGCAGAATTCAAAACGTGGTCTATGAGGTCGGCCGGCGTGAGCCCTTTTTGGACGTAAAGAAGCCGGCCAAGGACGGCAAACCCGGCGTCACGCTCGACTGGTTCAACATGCTCTATCAGGTGCTGCTCGGCCAGGAAAAAGGCCCGCGCTTCGGCTCCTTTGTCGCCGCCTACGGCATTCAGAACACGATCGACATGATCGACGGCGCGCTGGCGCGGTCGGCATAGAGCAGTTTGCGGCCCCCTACTGGCTCGCCCACAAAATGCGTGCGATCGAGAGCACGTCGGACGCCGGCAGCATCCGGTCCGGATGCAGGGCATTAAGCGATTTCAGCTCGATCGATTTCGCCGTGCGGCGCTTGAGTTCCTTCGCCATCACCTCGCCGGATCGCGTACGCACCACGACGCGGTCGCCGCGGCGGATCGGGGAGGATGGCGACACCACGATGATGTCGCCGTCGCGATACGCCGGCTCCATCGATTGGCCGGAGATTTCGAGTGCAAAAGCGTGCTCGTCGGTGAGCGACGGAAATGCGATCCCGTCCCAGCCTTCACCGGCGGGAAATCCGCCGTCGTCGAAATAGCCGCCGGCACCGGCTTCGGCGAAGCCGATGAGCGGGACGGGACGCGCCACCGTCCCGCCGCCGTTCTGTTCGACCAGGCCGACGAAGACGTCAAACGGCGTACCGGTTGCGGTCAGTGCCTTCGCTATCGATTCCGTCGACGGCCAGCGCGCCCGGCCGGCCGGCGTGATGCGCTTCGATTTGTTGAAGGTTGTCGGATCGAGTCCGGCCCGCCGGGCGAGCCCAGACGCCGACAGCCCTGAGCGCTCCGCCAGCCGATCGACCGCCGACCAAACCTGCGCGTGTGTAAGCATGACAATCCACCCGCGGCCGAGCCTCCGGCCGTCCCCCAACTCTCGCTATGGTAGGAATAGTTACCTGCCCGCTCAAGCCCCGTGTTGGCTTCCCCGCTCCTGCCATGATCCGAAAAGGCGGCCCGAATTTGACCTTGGCTGCGCCTTGTTCTTCGCGCGGATTTTTACACGTTGAAATCAGTGCAGCTTGTGCCGGCGTTGTGACGCCGATATAGGCTCAATGCGGAATCTTGGACGCGCCTCCGTGACGACTATCTACAAAATCTGTGACCAGCAATCGTGGCGCGCCGCTCTCGCCGCGGGGCAGTACCGTGGGTCGGCGGTCGACGCGCACGATGGCTTCATCCATTTCTCAACCGCAGAACAACTCGCCGAAACCGCGGCAAAACATTTTGCGCGGCAGACCGATTTGGTCCTCATAGCCGTCGACGGCGACGCGCTGGGCGGGGCTCTGAAATGGGAGCCATCGCGGGGCGGCGCTCTGTTCCCGCATCTCTATGCAGCCTTGCCGGTTACGGCGGTGTGCTGGTCGCGACCGTTACCAGACGAAACCGAAGGCCGGCGCCTCATGCCGGAGTTCACGCCGTGATTGGACTGCTCGGTCGACTGGCGATGCCCCTGTTGCACGCGCTCGAGGCTGAGGATGCCCACAGGCTCGCGATACGGATGCTGCAATTTACGCCCGTTGCCGCGCGGCGCTCCCGACGATGCGCGTCTCGCGACCCGCGCGTTCGGGCTTAATTTCAGCAATCCGGTTGGTGTGGCCGCAGGCTTCGACAAGCACGGCGAAGTGCCCGATGCACTGCTCCGCCTAGGCTTTGGTTTCGTCGAAGTCGGCACCGTTACACCGCTGCCGCAGCCCGGCAATCCGCGCCCGCGACTGTTTCGGCTTGATGCCGATCGCGGCGTTATCAATCGGCTTGGCTTTAATTCGGAGGGGGCGGCTGCGGTGCTTGCCCGGCTCGCGGCGAGGAGCAACAGCGGCGGGATCGTCGGCCTCAATATCGGCGCCAACAAGGATGCGCCGGATCGCATCCTCGATTATGTCGGGCTGATCGAGCGGTTTGCCCCCGTCGCGAGCTACGTGACAATCAATATTTCATCGCCCAACACGCCTGGGCTGCGCAACATGCAGCAGGCCGCTGTGCTCGACGACCTCTTGGCGCGCGTGATCGATGCCCGTGAGCGCGTCGCGCTCCGCTCCGGCCCGACGCCGGTGCTGCTGAAGATCGCGCCGGACTTGTCGCTGCCCGATCTGGATGACGTGGTCGGCATCGCCCGTTCGCGGCGGGTCGACGGCATGATTGTCGGCAACACCACGATCACACGCCCGGCGACTTTGCATGAAACCGCCGTCGCAAAGGAAGTCGGGCGGCTTGTCGGGGCAGCCATTATTGTCGCTCGCCAACCGGATGCTGGCGGAAACCTTTGTGCGGGTGGAAGGCGTGTTTCCGCTGGTCGGAGCCGGCGGAATCGATTCGGGCCAGAGCGCACTGGCGAAGATCCGCGCCGGCGCAACGCTCATTCAGGTCTATTCGGGACTGGTCTTTCGCGGCCTCGGCCTTTTGAGCCGAAATCAAGAATGCGCTCGTCGGCGCTCTCGATCGGGATCGGATGGATAATCTTCGCGACTATGTGGGCGCCAACGCCGCGTCTATCACCGCAGAGCCATGGCCGCACTAGCGGCAACGCTTCAATCGGCGCCGTCGTTACAGAGACCTTATCGCCACTTACTTGGGCGCGCGCTTCGCCAAGATGCGCTGCAGTGTGCGGCGGTGCATGTTGAGCCGGCGCGCGGTTTCCGAAACGTTGCGACCGCATAACTCATAAATACGCTGGATGTGTTCCCAGCGCACGCGATCGGCCGACATCGGATTTTCCGGCGGATCGATTTTTCTGTTGTCGACGGCGAGCAATGCCGCAGCCACATCGTCGGCATCGACAGGCTTGGCCAGATAATCGACGGCGCCGAGTTTGACCGCGGTGACCGCAGTGGCAATGTTGCCATAACCGGTCAGGATGATTGCGCGCGCTTCGGGCCGACGCTTCTTCATCGCCGAAATGACGTCGAGACCGTTGCCGTCAGCCAGCCGCATGTCGACAACCGCAAAGGCAGGCGCCGCCTTCTCGACTTGCAGAAGACCGTCCGCGACCGACTCGGCGGTCGAGACCGTAAAGCCACGGCCTTCCATGGCACGTGCCAGCCGCTGCAGAAAAGATTTGTCGTCCTCGACGATCAGAAGCGATCGCTCATTAGGGATGGGAACGGCCGAAAGACTGGACATCGCAATTCTCCGTCAACACACGAGGTCTTTCCCGCTTTGCGCGGCGCCGCCCGAGTCATCGCAAAGCACCTGGCCGTCGTAACAACCTGCCTTCGTAGGACCTCTTGTTCAGTATCGCTGCGATCACGGCCGGCCGCAATGGGAGGCGCGGCGTTTACCCGGTTTCTCAAGCTGCGACGAGACATCAGTCGGCGTTGATCTCGAACTTAAAGTTAAGCGGCAGGGACTGCTGGCTCAAGAGGGCCAGAGGGCGACGATGCCAACTGCCGCTCGAAATCGGTGCGGTTCCACGTCATCTTGATCGTCGCGCCGTGCATTGGCGGCGCTTGGTTAATAAGCGATAGCTTGGCACCCGACCGCTCCAACAGGGTCTTGGCAATAAAGAAGCCGAGCCCGAGGCCGAAGACCGCATCTTCCTGGCCGTCTGGATCGCGCACCGGGCGGCGCTGTGTGACGTAGGGTTGCCCCAGGCGATCCAGCACCTCGGGGGCAAAACCCGGACCATCATCGCTGATGGCGATGCTGAGATCGTGGTCGTCCCATTGAACGAAAATCTCGACGCGACTGTGGGCGAAGTCGACGGCGTTTTCGATCAAATTGCCGAGGCCGTACCGGATCGCCGGATTGCGGGCGCCGAAGGGCTCCCCGGCGCGATCTGGCGGATAAGTGACTCCGATCGAGACGCCAAAATTGCGATGCGGTGCCACAGCTTCTTCGATCAGCGCCGACAACGGCAGGCGATCAAAGGGTTCTGCGGTCGGCAGTTCGGTAATCTTTGCCAGAATCTCGCGGCAGCGCTGCGCTGCCTCGCGCAACAGTTTCACATCGTCGCTGTGGGGCGATTTTGGATCGAGTGACCGTTCGATCTCGCGAACCACAAGGGTGATGGTGGCGAGCGGGGTGCCAAGCTCGTGAGCCGCGGCGGCCGCCAGACCATCAAGCTGGGACAGGTGTTGTTCGCGCGCCAGAACCAACTCAGTGGCGGCGAGCGCGTCGGACAATTGCCGCGCTTCTTCGGCGACCTGCCACGTGTAGACGCCGATATAGCCGATCGCGAGCAGGATCGATAACCAGACCCCTACCATGTAGATTTCGGGAAGCTCGAGCCCGTGCGGCGTTTCCCACGGCAGATCGTAGTGGAAAAAAACCAGGACGGTGGCGCACAGCATCGCAAAGGTGCCGATCAGCAAGGTCATGCGTGGCGGCAGCGCAGTGGCCGAGATCAGGACCGGGCCGAGCAGCAGGAATGAAAACGGATTCTCCAGGCCGCCGGTGAGATAAAGCAGCGCCGCGAGTTCGGCGATATCGAAGCCCAGAAGCCACGCGGCGCGGTCCGAGTCGAGCCACTGCGTTTTGGGAAAGCCAAGTCGAAGCGCCACGTTCAGCAGCGCGGCGACCGCGATCACGGCGAGGCACGACCAGATCGGAACTACGACATAGTCGAGGCCGAAATGCACAACCACCAGTGCGGCCAATTGGCCGACGACGGCGAGCCAACGCAGCCGGACGAGGGTATCCAGCCTGACGTTGCGGGAGCGGTCATAGCTTCGGGGCAGACCTAACATGCAGCCAATGTATCGCTTGCTGTGGCTTAATCGAAGAGGGCCGGATGCCGCTGGCGCCAGCGGCGCGAATGAGCCACATTAGGCGGCGGATCACCAACCCATTCGGGAGCCACCGCATGGCCTACCAGCTCGATCAATTCATCGCCGACTGCCGTTCGATCCTCACACGCGATCCCGGCCCCAATGGGCGCGAAGAAGTTCGCGTCAAATTGGAATCGCTCCTCTCCAATCCCGACTTTATTCGCGAGCATTGCGGCGAGGGTACCCCGCGCGGTCTGCATGTCTTGCATGACGATCCCGATTTGGGCTTTCAGATTCTCGCTCATATCAACGACAAGGCGCGCGTGTCTCCGCCACACGATCACGGCGCCTCCTGGGCGATCTATGGTCAGGCGACCCACTACACCGAAATGACCGAATGGGATCGCGAGGATAACGGCGCCGATGCCAAACACGCCACGCTCAAGCCGGTGAAGAAATACCGGCTCACGCCCGGCCATGCCGGCATCTATCAGGACGGCAAGATTCATTCGATCGACTATCCGGATTATGCCCGCTTCGTTCGTGTGACCGGGACGAATCTCGATCGGATCAACCGCGTGCGCTTCGACTTGAAGACCGGCGAAGTTCACCAGATGACGCCCCAGCAAGCGACGTGAGTTCGGTAACCGCCAATCCCACTGCGACGAAGACGAGTGCCCTGGCTGCGGCATCGCCGCGGGGGGTGACCGCGCGCGTACTTCGCGAGATGCTCGCCGACGGCCAGGAACTCGCGCTGGTCGACGTGCGCGAGGAACTGACCTTTTCCAAAAACCACCTGCTGCTGGCGCGCTCGATATCGCTGAGCCGGCTCGAGCTTAAATTCGCGCAGCTTGTGCCGCGGCGCGGAACCCGCGTCGTGCTGTGCGATGATAATGACGGTCTTGCGGCGCGCGCGGCCGCGATCCTTTTGCGCAACGGTTATACCGATGTGGCGATTCTGGACGGCGGTGTCGCGGCGTGGGCGGCGGCCGGCTTCGAATTGTTCTCGGGCGTGAATGTGCCGAGCAAGGCTTTCGGCGAATTCATCGAACATGCCAACCATACGCCAAGCGTTTCGGCCGGCGAACTGGAGCAGCTCATTCGCGAGGGCGCCGACATTGCCGTGCTCGACAGCCGGCCATTCGATGAATACTCGCGCGTATCGATCCCGACTGCGATCAACGTTCCGGGTGCGGAGCTGGTTTTGCGCGCGCGCGAGGTCGCGCCGTCGCCCAAGACGACTGGTGGTGGTCAATTGCGCCGGGCGGACACGTAGCATCATCGGCGCGCAGTCGCTGATCAACGCCGGATTACCCAATAAGGTTGTGGCGCTGCGCAACGGCACAATGGGCTGGAGCCTTGCCGGCTTTACCTGCGATAGTGGCAAGAACCGGCGCGCGCCGAGGGTTTCCGAAAAGACCCTGGAGTGGGCACGGCAAGCGGCGCAGCGCGTCGCCAGTAATTGCGGCGTCACCGTCATCGATCGTGCCAAATTTGATGCGCTTCAGGCGAATGTGGAGCGCACCGTCTATCTGTTCGATGTGCGCGATCCCGCCGAATACCAGGCCGGCCATGTGCCGGGCGCTGTATCGGCGCCCGGCGGTCAATTGGTGCAGGCGACAGATCAGTATGTCGGGACGCTCGGCGCGTGTCTCGTACTGGTCGACGATGCCGCAGTGCGCGCGCTGATGACCGCGTCGTGGCTGCGCCAGATGGGCTGGCGCGATGTGTCCGTACTGGCCGCGTCCGGAACCGAGTCAGGCTGGCCCGCTGGGCCGATGCTCGATGCCGAGACGCGGGCTGATGCCGCACTCGATCTGGCGGAGTTCGGCGAACTGTTTGCCCGCAACGGCGCCACAGTGGTCGATCTGTCGCTTAGTCGAGACTACCTCAAAGAGCACATTCCGGGCGCATGGTTTGCGATCCGTGCCCGGCTTGGCCGTGCGCTTGAGAAAATTCCGGTGCGTGGATTGCTCGTGCTCACATCTGAAGATGGCGTTCTGGCGCGTCTGGCAGTTGCCGAAGCCGAGGCGCTGACCGGCGCTCCGGTGCGCTTCCTTGCCGGCGGCAACGCTGCCTGGAAGGCTGCAGGCTACGAGCTTTCGGCCGAGGCGCTGATGGCCGATGAAGCCGCCGACCAGTGGCGCAAACCGTACGAACGATCCGGCGACGTCGCCGCGGCGATGAAAGAATATCTGGCGTGGGAGATCGATCTGTTGCCGCGTATCGAGCGCGACGGCTCAGTGAGTTTTTCCAGCTATCGCGGCTGATCGCGCCGCCGTCCGTGGTCAGGTCAAGGCTGCCAGGCTGCGCTTTCGTCGACGCGGCGTTTGCTTCCACCGTCGCTTGCCTCGTCGACAACCTTGAGCAAGGCGCGCAATACCTCCCGCACGCCGTCGTGGCTCACGGCGGAGATGACGAACGGCGTTTTCTTGGCTGCACGTTTGAGGCGCGTCACCTGCTGTTTGATCTCTTCCTCGCTCATGGCGTCAGCTTTATTCAGCGCGACGATTTCCGGCTTCTCCGCCAGTTCATTCCCATAGGCGACGAGTTCGCCGCGCACGGTCTTGTAGGCCTCGCCGGCGTCTCCCGCGGTGCCATCGACGAGATGCAGCAAGACGCGGCAGCGTTCGATATGGCCGAGGAAGCGGTCGCCGAGGCCGGTGCCTTCGTGCGCGCCTTCGATCAAACCCGGAATGTCGGCGAGGACGAATTCGCGGCCGTCGACATTGACCACGCCAAGCTGCGGATTGAGCGTGGTGAATGGATAGTCGGCGATTTTCGGTTTGGCGGCGCTGACCGCGGCGAGAAACGTCGATTTGCCGGCATTCGGAAACCCTACGACGCCGGCGTCCGCGATCAGCTTAAGCCGCAGCCGGATGGTCTGCTCCTCGCCCTGCTGGCCCGGATTGGCGCGCCGCGGCGCCCGATTGGTCGAGGACTTGAAGTGCGCATTACCGAAACCGCCATTGCCGCCGCGCAGCAGCACGATCTGCTGACCGGGTTCGGTGAAATCGGCGATCAGCGTCGCGTCGTCTTCCTCATAGACTTGCGTACCGACTGGGACTTTAAGCACGGCATCCGCGCCGCCGGCGCCATGGCGGTCCTTGCCCATGCCGGCTTGGCCGTTTTTGGCGAAAAAATGCTGCTGGTAGCGGTAGTCGATCAGCGTATTGAGCCCCTCGACGGCGATCGCGATCACGTCGCCGCCCTTGCCGCCGTCGCCGCCATTGGGGCCGCCAAACTCAATGAATTTCTCGCGGCGGAACGACACGCAGCCGTTGCCGCCGTCGCCCGAGCGGATATAGACCTTGGCTTCGTCGAGAAATTTCATCGCTCTTCCGTAGGGCCGATCACCAGGACACACAACGCCAAAATGCCATAACGAGCGCCGGCGGCCACCGCCTGATATAGTGATGAAACCGGTCGACAAAACCTGAAATTCGGACAGATGAGTTAACCGTGCGGTCGTTGCGCAGAATTGTCTTGCCAGTCGCGACGCTCTGCCTTGCCGGAATGATCGCTGCCCAAGCGCAGGACGGTCCGGGTGGGCGGCGCGCCCAAGCGGCGCGCAAAAGCGAGCTTGCCCGGCTGGAGCAGCGGCAACCCGCGCTGCTGCAAGCCGAGGCTCAAGCGCTCGCGCCGCACCACAAAGGCGAAACCGACATCTATGTCATCGGCATAGCCGGCTGGGCCACGCTTGATGTCTTTGTCAAAGAGGTGGATGGCGGGCTGGCCGCAATCGGCAGGGTATTGCCGATCCGGGATCGGATGATCCGGCTGATCAATCATCCAGCCACGGTGGCCTATGTGCCACTCGCAACGTTGCGCAATTTCCAGGATGCGGTGCACGACGTCGGCAAGGTGATGGACAAGGAGAACGATGTGCTCGTTCTCTTCATGACGTCCCACGGCGACCGTAAAGGTGTCGCGCTGCAATTGCCGAACCAGGTGATCGATCTCACGCCGCAAGATGTGGCGGCCGCTTTCAAGCATGAAGGAATCAAAAACCGCATAGTGATCGTTTCAGCATGTTTTTCTGGAATCTTCGTGCCGCCGCTGCAGAACGCCAATACCATTGTGCTGACCGCCGCGGACGCCACGCACACCTCGTTCGGCTGCGCGCCGGAACGCGATTGGACCTATTTTGGTGATGCCTTTTTCCGGCAGTCGCTGCAGCCTGGAACAGATTTTCAGGACTCGTTTCACCATGCCCAGATTTTAATTCAAGGCTGGGAGCTGATGGACCGCGCCGTGCCGTCGAATCCGCAAGGTTCTTTCGGGCCGTCGCTGGTCGCCAAGCTTGCACCTTTCTTTCAATCGGCGGCGATCGGCCGATAAGCGGGCGCTCGCTCACAGGGCAGCCGCGAGAAACCTGTCGCGGGTGAGCACCGTGTCTATATGGGGAAATTCCGCGCCGCGCGGATTGCAGAACAGCAACGATTCGCCAACGCGAACGAAGCCGAGCTTTTCCTGGACGCGCAGTGAGGCGGGATTGTCGGCAAACGCTCCCGAGCGGATTTCATCCCCAACCCCGGATGCAAACAGCTCTTCGACAAAAGCTCTCGCAGCTTCGGTCATATAGCCGTTTCCCCAAAAAGGCTGTGCAAGCCAATAGGCTAAAATCGGCCCCGCGCCGGGGCGAAGCTGCCATCGCGGTGTGCAGTCGATACCTCCGATCACGGCGTTTGCGAGTTGGATAACGTGCAGAGCCTCGGTGGGCTCCGAACGAAACGCAATTCGTCTCGCAACAAACGTGCGGGTGTCTTCAATCGTATAGGGCCAGGGAGGGGCTGCGAGCCGCCGCACGACTTCCCAATTGTTGAAGGCCACGAAAATAGGTTCGGCGTCGCCTGCCCGCAAAGGGCGCAGCAGCAGCCGCTCGGTGCGAATTTCGCCCATTCAGGCGACGCGTTTGGCCGCGCCCCAGGATTTCAGCGAGGCCCACAGACCGCGATCGAGCCGAAACCGATCCGCCGGGGCTGCCGAATTGATGGCGCGCACGCGCGTGAGCTGCACGCCGGTCCACTGGAAACCGCACTTTTCCAGCACGCGTCGCGATGCCGGGTTGCTGACGCGCGCTCCAGCGGCCAGCACCTCGTGCTGCAAATCGTCGAACGCATGATCAATCAGGGCGCGCACCGCCTCCGTGGCATAGCCGCAGCCCCAAAAAGGCACGCCGAGCCAATAGCCGATCTCCGGGCCGTCGTCGTACAGATCGACGCCGCAGCCGCCAATCAGCTCGCCTTCTCGCGTGATGACGAATGCGACTGCGCCGTCGCGTCTATTCGCGCCCGCAATGAACCGCTCCGCATCGTCTATGCCGTAAGGATGCGGAATACGCGCGGTATTGACCGCGATGCGCTTGTCGTTGGCGAGGCGCGCGATGGTCGCGGCGTCATGATCCTGCGGTGCACGCAAAACGAGCCGGTCAGTCGCAAGCGTGGGAACGCCGAAATCCCGCCGTGTCCGGCTGAATTCTTGTTCCGAGAGCGTCATGGCATGGGCTCCTGCCGAAAAAACCGAAAGGGGGAGCCGGCATCCCGGTCTCCCCCTTTTCGAAGCCCATTCGGGTCCGCCGGTTCGACTGGATGCCGGCGGACCTCGTATGATCCACCGTGTTACTGGGCCGCTGCCTCCGTCATCGGAAGTACCGAGACGAATACGCGGCCCTTGGTCTTGGTACGGAACTCGATCTTGCCGTCGATCAGGGCGAACAGCGTATGGTCGCGGCCAATCCCGACGTTGCGGCCCGGATGCCACTTGGTGCCGCGCTGGCGCGCGATAATGTTGCCGGCGATTACAGCTTCACCGCCGAAAATCTTGATTCCCAAGCGTTGGCCCGCTGAATCGCGGCCGTTACGCGAGGATCCGCCTGCTTTCTTGTGAGCCATAGCTCCGCTCCAAACTCTTGCGTTACCTATACGGGATTCGTGACAAAAGCATCACCGGAGTGAGCCTTTTCTAGGCCGCCGGGGCTGCTTCTTTCGATTTTGCCGTTTTGCTCGGCTTTTTGCCGTCCGTCAAAATCTCGGTAATGCGCAGCGTCGTGAATTCCTGACGAAAACCGCGCCGGCGGCGCGAGTTCTTTCGGCGGCGCTTCTTGAACGCAATGACCTTGGGGCCGCGCGCCTGCGCCACGACTTCGGCCGCCACGGTTGCGCCCGCGACGGTGGGTGCCCCCAGCGTTACGGCGTCGCCGCCCACTACCAGAACTTCGCCGAACTCGACGATCTCGCCCGGCTCGCCCTTGATCTTGTCGACCTTGAGCACTTCATCGGCGGCAACGCGATATTGCTTACCGCCCGTTTTGAAGACCGCGAACATCTTTTTCTCCGTGTTCGAACCCGGTGCGCGGAGGGTGTCCGGACCGGCTTTTTCCAGTCGAATGGATGGTTATCGGCGTGCAGGACGGGCTTATTATCGCGCCCAAGCTGCCTCGCCGGGCGCCCTTATGGCCGTCCCGTAAATCACTGTCAAGAAACGGCAAAGCAAGCCCGGTTTGGCTGCATGGCAAAGCGCAATAAAGCGGCAGCGATTTGTGTTACCACGATTGCGGCGACGTGCCGCCGCTGTCCTGCCGCTATAGTCTTGGCAGCCTTCGCGGATTCCGCGATTTTGTGCAGCGGCGTGGCCCCAGGGCATTGGCCCCGGCGCGTCGGGGGTGGGTGGGGACGGAGGAAACCGCAATGACACCACTGTCCCGCCGCACCGTTCTCGCAAGCGCCCTGCCGGCGCTGTCTCCGTTCATGATGGGGAATGCGCGCGCCGCCGAGCAACCCGGGGAGTATCCGACCCACGCGGTGACGTTCGTGGTTCCGTATGCCTCGGGTGGGGGTACCGATACGCTCGCGCACCTGCTGGGCGGCATCCTGCAGCAGCAATTCGGCAAGCCATTTAACGTCCTGAACCGGCCGGGCGAGGGTACGGTCATTGCGACCAATTTCGTCGCCAAGTCACCGCCTGACGGCTACACGATCATGATGGCCGTTTCGACGCTGGCGATCGACGCGACCCTGTACAAGAAGCTGCCCTATGACCCGACGAAAGATCTTGTGCTGGTCTCGCTGATCGCGACGGTGCCATTTGTCCTCGTCGTCAGCGCGTCCTTGCCGGTTTATGACGTCGACGATCTGATCCAGCTCTCCAAACAGCGGCCGTTGAGCTACGGTTCCGGCGGGATTGGTGCATTTCACCATTTGGCGGGCGCGCTGTTTGCCAAGATGACCGGCATCAAGATGACCCACGTGCCGTATCATGGCACCGTTCCGGCGCTGCACGACCTTATCGACGGATACATCCAGCTGATGTTTACCGATTACGGTCCGGCACAGGGGCTGATTAACGGCGGGAAGCTTCGCCCCTTGGCGGTGACGACTACGACGCGTTTGGCAGCGCTGCCCGACGTGCCGCCGCTCGATGACGTCGGCGTACCCGGTTTCGATATCGCCGCCTGGCAGGGCGTGGTTGCTCCGGCCAAGACGCCGGATGTTATTGTCGCCAAGCTCAACACGCAGCTCAACAGCGCCGTAGCTTTGCCGGACGTGAGTGTGCGCATGCGCGACCTCGGCATGATTCCGGTCGGCAAAGGCAGCCCGGACGAGCTCGCATCGTTCCTGAAGGCTGAATTCGTCCGTTGGGCCAAGATCGTCGAAACTGCCGACCTTGCCAAATCGCAGTGATGATCGAGGGCCTGTCGTGCCGTCAGCCACGCCGAACGAGGTCGACCGTCAGCTTCCCGCCGGCGACCAGATTTTTCTCGACCATGTCGCCCATTTCGTGCGCGACGCCGAGGCGGCGCAACGCGCCCTGATCCGCTGCGGTTTTGCGCCGGCGCCGATCTCGATCCAGGTCAACCCCGATCCCGCCGGCGGCACGCGACCGACCGGCACCGGCAATATCACGGCCATGTTCGAGCGCGGCTATGCGGAAGTGCTGTTCAAAACCGCCGATACGCCGTTGGCGCGCGAATTCGACGCCATGCTTGAACAGCATCCCGGATTGCATCTCGCGGCGTTCGCCGTCGCCGATGCTGAAGCGGCTCATCGCCGGCTTGCCGAGAGCGGCTTTGCGATGCGTGACCTCGTCCGCATGTCGCGCCCCGTCGATACCGAAACCGGCGTGGCGACCGCCGCGTTCACAATCGCGCGCGTCGAGCCGGGCGTCATGCCGGAGGGCCGGATCCAGATGCTCACGCACCACACCGAACAGGCGGTGTGGCAGAAACGCTGGCTCGGTCATCCGAACGGTGCTGCCGGTCTCATCGATGTGGTGATCGCGGTGGCCGACGTTGACGAGGCGGTGGCACGCTTCGCGCGCTTCACCGGCCGCAAGGCAACGCGGACATCGGGCGGTGCCGTGCTGCAACTGGATCGCGGCGGTGTTTATCTCGTCACCTACGACCGGATATCGGAACGGATACCGGAGGTGCCGATCACCCGACTGCCGTTCATGATTGGCTATGCGTTGCGCGTGCGCTCGCTTGCGGCCGCTGAGCAGGCCGTGGATCGCGCGGATCTCGACTGGCACACGTTTGAAAATGGAATAACCGCCGCGTTCCCCGTCGAGCTCGGCGAGGGTGCGTGGTTCTTCGTCGAAGACTTGTCGGGACTGCCGTGGCGGCGTGAGTGATGCCTATTCGGCCGGCACCTTCTCGGGCTCGGCGGGAACGACTTCCTTGACGGCGCCGCGCCAGCCGTTGTGCGTCAGATCGAAGATGATGCCATTCGGGTCCTTATATTTGACCTCGTAGAAGGCATGCGGATTGTTCTGCGGCGCGCCGCCGAAATAGCTGGCGCCGGCGTCCATCGCCTTCTTGGAACTTTCCTCGAGATTGTCGACCCACATGCCGAAATGCACGAGGCCGTGATAGCCCTTGTGAAAGCCCGGAACCTCGTCGTCGTATTTCAGCAGCGCAACATTGATGGTGCCGTCGGAGACGTAGCAGCCGATGCCGGCCTTGCCGACAACCTTCATGCCGAAGGCTTCCTCAAAAAACTTTGCCGCCTTGTCGGGGTCGGGAACAGACAATGCGATGTGACGGAGCCGAGCAGCCATGAAAGCCTCCGTTAAATGGCGGGCGCAACCGGCGCCTCTCTTGCCACGATAGCATCTGCCGCGACCTACGAGGCGTCAAGCGCCGGCTGGCCTACTGGACCTTGATGCCGGCGCTGACGATGACCTCATGCCATTTTTTGATGTCGGCGGCGATGCGGTCGGCGAGCTGTTGCGGTGTGCTGGGGTCGGCGTCGACGCCCACTTTCGCCAAAGCGCCCGTCGTCTTCGATTCGTGCAGCAGCGCGTTCGTCTCGGTATTGAGACGCGCCAGGATCGGCGCGGGCGTACCTGCGGGCGCGTTGAGCGCCTGCCAGAGCACGGCCTCGTAGCCGGTCAAGCCGCCCTCGGCGATTGTCGGCACTTCCGGCAGTGTCGGGCTCCGCCGCGCACCCGTCACGGCGATTGCCCGGACCTTGTTCTGTTGGATGAGCGGCAGCGTGGGCGGAATGGTCACGTAAGCCATGTCCACTCGGCCGGCGATCAAATCCGGCACTTCCTGCTCGGTGCCACGGTAAGACACCGGGGTTATTTGGATGCCGGCCATCTTGTTGAACAGGACGCCGGCCAGATTGGCGAGCGTGGCCGGTCCGGCCTCGGCAAACGTATGTTTCCCCGGCGCGGCTTTCGCCAGCTTGATCACATCCTGCACGGTGTGTGCCGGTACGCCCGGATAACTGGCCAGAACGAACGGCGAGGCGCCGAGCATTGAGACCGGCGCGAAGCTTTTGATCGCGTCGAATTTGTGCGTGGCGGTCAGGCTCGGCAGCAGCGTGAAGCTCGTGTTGATCAGGCCCAGCGTGTAGCCGTCCGGTGCTGCATGCGCGACATATTCGGCGGCAATCTCGCCGCTGGCGCCAGGCCGGTTCTCGACGACGACGGTCTGACTGAGCTTTTCGCCCAGAGCGTGGGCGACAATGCGCGCAACGATGTCGGAACTGCTGCCGGCCGGGAAGGGCACAATCAGATGGATCGGCCGTTCCGGCCAGCCGGCCGCATGCGAGGCATTCGGTGCGCCGGTCAGCATGGCGAATAAGGCCGCGACGACAAACGTCAGTGGATTGCGTCGCATGTCACGTCCTTGATTCTTCAGGCGATGGCGTCGGCTTCGCGGAGGCTGTCGAACAAAGCGGTGCGCAGCAGAAACTTTCTGGCCAGCTCGGGATTTTCCGACGTCCGGCGGAGTTCATCGCGATTGCGCTGACGAATTGCCGGATCCTGTTCGGCGAGCAGCCGTTTGTTGCGAATGGTCTGAGCCTGTGTGTGCTCAATAGCCACGTGCCGACGCTGGCGTTCGTAGCGGTCGAGCACGCCGTCGTCAGCCTCGCCCCGCGCGATGGCAATGAGTTTGTCCGCGAGGTTCATGGCGTCGTGCACGCCTGAGTTCATTCCCATGGCGCCGATCGGGCTGTTCACGTGGGCGGAATTGCCGGCCAGGATTGCCCGCCCGACGCGGAATTTGTCGGCCACGCGCTGGTGGACGACGTAGAGGTTGCTGCCGACGATATCGAATGGCTTTCCGGTCGGCAAAAAGCGCTGCAGCCGCCCCTGCAAGGCTTCCGGCCGCATGACTTCTGCTTCATCGGCTTTTGGATCGGTCGGGAAATGCACGCGCCAGCGATCGGGCGGGCCCTTCCAGTGAAACAAGTTCGACCACTCTGTCGGATCGGAAATGTAGTTGCGGTGAGCGTAGCCGTGTCGGGTGAAATCGTAGGCGACTTCGATATTCAGTGTCCGATCGTCGTAGGTGAAACCCTCGAACGCGATGCCGAGGTCCCTGCGCACGATGCTGCGCGCGCCTTCCGCGCTCACCAGGTAGCGCCCGGCAATCGTCTCCTCGTCGCCATCGACGTTGCGGACGCGCGCGGTGACACCGTCGGCATCCTGCGTGAAAGACAGAAATTCGGTGTTCAGGCGCAGGTCGATGTTCGGCTGCGTCTTCGCCATCTTGAGCGCTTCTTCGACGATCTTGATGCGCTCGCATTGCAGCACATAAGGAAAGCGGGTGTCGTTCTTCAGCAGCGCGTGATCGAACGCGGCGGTCCGCGCATTCTCGTGCCGGTCCCAGTAGTGAAACACCGGAGCGATAATGCCGCGCGGTTCGAGCTTTTGATAAAGGCCCAGGCGGTCGAACATTTCCAGCGTGGCCGGATGGTTAGTTCCGGCGCGTGGCACCTGCTCGAGGAAATTGTCGTCACCGAGCGCCTCGACAAGACAGACTTTTTGATCGGCCTGGGCGAGCGCCAGCGACAGGCACAAACCGACCGGGCCGGCGCCGATGACGACAATACGATTGGGATAGGTTGGCATCTGGGACTGCAACTTAATCGTCATGCCCGGATGGGACCCGGGCATCCATGCAGCTCATTGCCGCATGGAACGCCGGATTGAATTCGACAATGGCGATCAGGTCTTGGCGACCACTTCCTTGGTGGCGCCGGCCCAGCCGTTATGCGTGAGATCGAACACGACGCCGTCGGGGTTGCGATATTTCGCCTCGTAGAACGAGTTCGGCGACGTCGGACGTCCGGCCAGATACGTGCCGCCCGCGTCCGTGACCTTCTTTTCCGCTGCGTCGAGATCGTCGACCCACATGCCGAAATGATAAAGGCCGGTCTTCTCGTTGCCCTCGGTCTTGAGCAGGGCCACGTTCATGGTGCCATCGCTCATGTAGATGCCACGGCGGGCGGTGCCGGCGCGCGTCATTCCGAAGGCGTCTTCGAAGAATTTCGCCGCCTTTTCGGGATCGGGAACGATGATGGCGATGTGGCGAAGTCTCGTTGCCATGCTACTTCTCCGTCTCTGCTTCTTGGCTTGAGCCCGGCACAATAGTGAGCAGCCCGCTATTTGCAAAGGCCGCGCATTCGCCGATGATGGCCCCTGTCTCAGCAAAGGCGAACATCGGTCATGCCGTCCGCGAATGCCAACGAATACGATTACATCATCGTGGGTGCCGGCTCGGCCGGCTGTACCCTGGCCAACCGGCTGTCTGAAGACGCGCGTGTCCTGGTGCTCGAAGTGGGCGGCTGGGACCGCGATCCCTGGATTCACATTCCGTTGGCTTGGGGCCGCATGATGGCGCGGCGCATGCACGATTGGATGTATTCGACGGAGCCCGAGCCCGGCATGGACGGCCGCCGGATCGAAATTCCGCGCGGCAAGGTGATCGGCGGCTCATCCTCGATCAACGCCATGGCGTACGTGCGCGGCCATCGCGGCGATTACGACCGCTGGGCGGCTGGCGGTCTGACGCAATGGTCCTATGCACATGTGCTGCCCTATTTTCAGCGCCAGGAATCCTGGGAAGGCGGCACCGATCAATATCGCGGCGGCGATGGACCGCTGTCGACGCGGCGGACTAGTTTTTCCGATCCCATCGTCGAAGCCTTCGCGGCCGCCGGCGCCGCCGCCGGCTACGGGTGGACCGACGATTTCAATGGCCGCCAACAAGAGGGTTTCACGGCCCGACAGGTAACGATCCGAAACGGCCGCCGGTGCAGCGCTGCGGTCGCTTACCTAAGACCGGTGTTGGGACGGGGGACCCTGCACATCGAGGTCGGTGCCCTTGTCAATCAAGTCCTTATCGAAGGCCATCGCGCTGTTGGCGTCGAATACACGAATGCCCGCGGCGATTCCGTGCAGGCTTTTGCCGGCCGCGAAGTCATTCTGGCCGGCGGCGCAATCAATTCACCGCAACTGCTGATGCTGTCCGGCGTCGGCGATCCGAGCGAACTCAAGGCTCACGGCATCGAGACAAAAGTGCCGCTCGCCGGCGTCGGCAAAAACCTGCAGGATCATCTCTCGGCGGACGTCGGCTATGTCAGGAAAACGCCGGGAAAATTCCATCACGAGATGCGGCTTGATCGCATTCTGCTGGACCTTGCCAAGGCCTATTTGTTCGGCACCGGCTTCGCGAGCGATGTGCCTGGCGGAGTGACCGCCTTCCTGAAGACGGGACTCGATCCGAAGCTGCCCGACGTTCAATTCCTGTTTCGCGCCGGGTCGCTGGCGGCGCAGCCCTATCTGCCGCCATTCCTGCCGAGCTTCGCAGATACGTTCGGCTGTCGTGTGGCATTGTTACGGCCAAAAAGCCGCGGTCGCGTTTCGCTCAGGTCGGCCGATCCGCGAGCGGCGATGCGCATCGAATTGAATTTCCTCAGCGATCAGGATGATCTGAAAGTTTTGCGCGCGGGAATGCGCATGGCGGTCGACGTCGGCCGCCAGAGCCCGATCGCGCCATACGTGGCCTCCGAGGTGACGCCGCTCAAGACCGACGCCGAAATCGACGCCCATGTCCGCGCCACCGGCATCACGGTCTATCATCCGATCAGCACGTGTCGAATGGGCAGCGACAGCGACTCCGTGGTCGATCCGGAATGTCGCGTGCGCGGCGTCGAGGCGTTGCGCGTGGTCGACGCCTCGGTGATGCCTGACCTGATCGGGGGCAACATCAACGCGGTCGTGATCATGATTGCCGAAAAAGCCGCCGATTTGATCCGCGGCCGTGCCGCGCTCGCGCCGAGTAACGCCTGATGCCAGACGCCAGCAACGCTGCCGAATACGACTACGTCATCGTCGGCGCCGGTTCGTCCGGCTGCACGCTCGCCAATCGGCTGTCCGAGGATTCACGCGTCCTGCTGCTCGAGGCCGGCGGCTGGGATCGCGACCCTTGGATTCACATTCCGCTCGGTTGGGGCCGCATGCTCAATCGCCGCATGCACGATTGGATGTATTTCTCCGAGCCCGAGCCGGAGCTGAATGGGCGGCGGATCGAATGCGCGCGGGGCAAGGTGATCGGCGGCTCGTCGTCGATCAACGCCATGGCCTATGTGCGCGGCCATCGTGGCGACTACGACCGCTGGGCTGCGGCGGGACTCAGTCAGTGGTCGTACGCGCACGTACTGCCGTATTTTCAGCGCCAGGAGTCCTGGGAGGGCGGGGCTAACCAATATCGCGGCGGCGATGGCCCGCTGACGACGCAGCTCACGCGCTTCGCCGATCCGCTGGTCGAAGCCTACGCCGAGGCTGGCGCGCTGGCCGGCCATTCATGGACGGGCGATTATAACGGCCGCACCCAGGAAGGTTTCAGCCGTTGGCAATCGACGATCCGTAACGGGCGCCGCTGCAGCGCGGCGCTCGCCTATTTGAATCCGGCGATGGGACGGCAAAACCTGCGGGTCGAGGTCGGCGTGCTGGTGAGCCGGGTGTTGATCGAGCGCAATCGCGCCGTCGGTGTCGAATATTCCTCGCGCAGCGGAGAAACCATTCGCGTGCGTGCCGCGCGCGAAGTTTTGCTCGCAGGCGGCGTCATCAACTCGCCGCAGGTATTGATGCTCTCGGGCGTCGGCGACCCGGCCGAGTTGGCCACCCACGGCATCGAGGTGAAAGCGCCGCTCTCCGGCGTCGGCAAGAATCTGCAGGATCACATCTCAGCCGGCCTGACCTATGCACGCAAGCAGCCGGGAAGTTTCCACCGCGCCATGCGGCTCGATCGCATCGCGCGCGAACTCGTCAAGGCGTATCTGTTTGGCTCCGGCTTTGCGAGCGACGTGCCGGGCGGGATATTTGCCTTCCTGCGCACCGATGCCGAGGCGAAGCTGCCCAACGTGCAGTTTCTGCTCAACGCTGGCTCGATGATGGCGAAACCTTATCTGCCGCCATTCCTGCCGAGTTTTCCCGACACGTTCGGCTGCCGTGTGGCGCTGCTGCGGCCGCAGAGCCGCGGCCGGGTCGAGCTCGCCTCGGCCGACCCGCGCGCGCTGCCGCGGATCTTCCAGAATTTTCTCAGCGCCGGTGACGATCTGAAAGTCTTGCGCGATGGGCTGCGCATGGCGCGTGAAGTGGGCCGGCAAACGCCGCTGCAGCCCTATGTCGCGGCCGAACTGCCGCTGCTGAATTCGGACGCCGAGATCGACGCCCATATCCGCGCAACGGCCATTACGGTGCATCATCCGGCCGGCACCTGCCGGATGGGCGTGGACGAGGGCGCCGTCGTCGATGCGGAACTGCGGGTCCGCGGGGTCGAGGCGCTGCGGGTGGTCGATGCATCGGTGTTTCCGGACCTTGTCGGCGGTAATATCAATGCGCCGGTGATCATGATTGCCGAAAAGGCAGCCGACATGATCCGCGGCCGGCCGGCATTGCCGCCGAGCAACGCTTGACGACGAGGTCAATGTGGACGCGCCTTCGCAAATTGAACCCGCTTGGCCCGATGCCATCTACGCGCATTTTCGCCGTGTTGGCATTCGCCAGGTCGGCTACGTACCCGACGCCGGCCACAGCCGGCTCATTGAGCTTTGCAAGCAAGATCCGGACATCGTCGACGTGGTGCTGACCACCGAGGAGGAGGGTGTCGGCTTGGTGGCCGGCGCGGCGCTCGGTCATCAGCGTGCGGCTTTGCTGATGCAGTCGAGTGGCGTCGGTAACTGCATCAATATGTTTTCGCTGCTGCGCAATTGCGGTTTCGGCTGCGTGGTGCTGGTGACCATGCGCGGCGAGTTTGGCGAATTCAATCAGTGGCAGGTGCCGATGGGGGCGATCACCGAGGAGGTGATGCGGCTCTCCGGTTTTCTGACCTATCGGATCGAACGGGCCGAGGATGTCGATGACATTGTGGGCGCCGGCTGCGATATGGCGTTCGATGGCAATCTGCAGATCGCGATTCTGCTGTCGCAACGGCTGATCGGCCGCAAGCAATGGGTTCGCTGATGCTGGACCGGCGCGAATTCGTCAAACAGCTTCTGATCGACCGCGGCGATCTGCTGGTCGTCAGCGGGCTCGGTTCGGCAACCTACGACGTTGCCGCTGCCGGCGATCATCCGCTGAATTTCTATCTGTGGGGCGCGATGGGTGGCACCGCGATGGTCGGGTTGGGGCTCGCGCTGGCGCGGCCCGACCGGCGCGTCGCCGTGCTTACCGGCGATGGCGACATGCTGATGGGCATCGGCAGTCTCGCCACCATCGGCGTCAAACAACCAAACAATCTCAGCATCGTCGTGCTCGATAACGCGCATTACGGCGAGACCGGCATGCAGGCGAGCGCCACGCAGTCGGGCATCGATCTCGTCGCCACCGCGCTCGCCTGCCGCTTCAGGCAGGCGCGTGCCGTCTCACGCATCGACGAGGCGGCTGGTGTCCGCACTCTGCTGCATTCCGGTAACGGACCGATACTGGTCAGCGCGCACATCAGCGCCGAAGACACCCCGCGCGTGCTGCCGCTACGCGACGGGCACGCGATCAAGCAGCGATTTATTGCTGCGCTGGGTGCCTACGGACGCGATCCGTCGATAGCACCCTAATTCTTACCAGTCGTCGCGCTTAAGATTTTCATTGTACCCGACGCTGCCGCCGCCCGCAGCGGCTGGGAAGTCCGAGATGGATGGCGGGTCGCCGATGCTGCGGAAGTCGCTGCCGCCAGAATAGTAAGGTGTCTGAGCGGCCGCCATGATCGTAGAGCTCAAGACGATTGCGGCAGCCAGGACGAAGGTACTCTTGATCGACATTTTTACCTCCATGTCGGAAGGTGCGCGAGCAAACTAGGACCCCCGCACTGCGCGCGACCTTCGCCCTCTCCGGCGTAAGAGCTCGCTGCGCATACGACGCTAACGACTCACTATTGTTCCCGGCCGGGTAAAGCCGCGGTGGCATTCGCCATCACGTTTTAATGAAACCGAATTGAGAATTTGACGGAATAATCGCAGCCACACGTTGGCTTGTCCGGGCCGAAGAGCCCTGGCTAGCGTTTTGCCGCCGCCTTCACCGCCTCGATCACTTCCGGATACGTTCCGCAGCGACAAAGGTTGCCCGACAGATAATGACGGATGTCGTCGTCGCTCGGGTTCGGATTTTCCTTCAGAAGCTGTTGCGACATCAGGATAAAGCCGGGCGTGCAATAGCCGCATTGAAATGCGCCGGCATCGATGAATGCCTGCTGCATCGGGGCCAGTTCGCCTTCGGCATCCAGCGCTTCGATCGTGGTGATGGTCTTTCCGTCCGCCCACACCGCGAAATACAGGCAACCCGATACCGCCTTACCGTCGACCAGCACCGTGCAGCAGCCGCAGAGGCCCTGGCCGCAGCTTTCCCGGGCGCCGAACAGATCGAAACGCTGCAACAATTCGACGAGATTGCGGTGCGGTTCGATCGCGGTTGAGACCGGCTGGCCGTTGAGGGTGAAGTTTATCAGACGCGTGCTCATGACTGCTCGTCCTCTAGTGTGCGGTTCCGTCGAGCGCATGGCGGACGGCGCGGCGGAGATAGACACGCAGCAATTCGCGTTTGTAGGGCGCGGAGCCGTGCGCGTCGGACAGTGTTTCGACTTCATCGGCGGCCGCATCGCCGGCGCGCTGCAGGGCGGTATCGTCCGGGGCTGCGCCTTGCAGTGCTTTCTCGGCCGCGCTCATCCGCGTGACCTTCTCGGTCGCGGCACTGACGACGACGATCGGATCGCTGATGCGGCCGTCCGCAAGCGCAAACGTCACCGCCACCCCGAGCGAGGGCCAATCGTCCGCCGTGCGCGAGGTGACTTTCATGTAGGCGGCCTTGCGGCCGTTGAGCGCCGGCACGGTTACGGCGCTAATCAGCTCGTTCTTCTCCAGAACCGTCTCGTAGTAGCCGGCATACAGTTTTTCCAGCGGCATCTCGCGATTGCCGTTGGGACCTGCGATCGAGATACGCGCGCCGAGCGCGCTGAGGACCGGCGGCAAATCCATGTGGGGATCGCCGTGGGCCAGCGCACCGCCGACGCGCGCGACATTGCGTACTCGCACGCTCGACAGCGTGCGCATGGCGCGCGCCAGCACGGGCAGGCGCGACCGCACGTTCGAGTCCAATTCCAGATCACGCAGCGTCGCCATTGCGCCGATGTGCAGTCTCGCCTTTGTCGGTCAGTGCGATGCGGGAAAAATCCGGTTCGATGCGATGCAGGCAAATCAGGCGCGTCGGCGTGAAGACACCGGCCTTCATCATCAACATCAGCGCCGTGCCGCCCGCGACCGGACGGATTGTGGGTTCCTGCGGATCGAGCAGCGACAGCGCTTCCTTGAGCGACGTCGGTTCCACCATTTCGAACGGAATCACTAAGCTTCTCCTGATAATTCTTGATTGTCAGGCATTCGTCATGCCTAGCAGATGATCGGCGATCTGGGCGCGGGTTCCGACCCAGATGTCCGGCGCCGCCATCGCCTGTTCGACAATCTTCTCATAGAAATGGGCGCCGCGATGGTGGCCGAAGATGTGCGCGTGGCTGGTGACGTCGATAATGCGGAGTTCATCGTCGCGGCTGCGCGCGATCTCGACGACTTCGTTGAACGAGTCAAGCATCATGCGCGGCGGATGCCCGTATTTCATCGATGGCATGTCGTTGACATCGTAGGACAACGGAATCGCGACGATCTGGTTGTTGCCGTGTTTGGTCACGTATGGCAGGTCAGTGTGAAACACGTCACCGTACCAGCGGTAGCCGGCCTCGGCGAGCAGCTTTGGAGTCGCGGGTTTGGACGTGCCGCGTGGCGACAGCCAGCCGACGATGGTCTGGCCTGACGCCTTTTGCAGAAGCGTCGTACAACGCTCGATGTTTTTCTTCTCATCCTCGTCGGACAAGAGCGCCGGGATCACGTCCATGGCGTAGGAATGCGACAGCACTTCGTGGCCGTTGTCGGCGATCGCTCTGACGGTCGCGGGGGCGCGCTCGGCGACGACCGCGTTGGTCATAACGCTCGCCTTGGCGCCGTGACGCGCAAATCCCTCCATAAGCCGATGAATGCCGACTTCCACCCCGTAGGCGGCCCATGATATCGCCATCGTGTCCAGCACGCCCGCCGGCAGCGGGTTGCCCATCGGGCTGATGCCGGGCGCCTTGCCGTCCGACCAGGCTTCGAGACAGACGTTGAACACGACGGCGATCCGCTTGCCGTTCGGCCACGTCCAGTCCGGCTGTTTCTTCATTCGCGGCTCCGGCCAGCGTTCGGAGCCAACGTTTAATCACCTTGAACCCGCCGCGTCGAGATGGCGCGCTCACCATGCGTTATGCGCGCGCGGGCTCAGCACGTAGGCGCCGCCGAGAACCAGCAGCGCCAGCACGGCGGGAGCGATGGCGAGCCACAGGCTGGCCGTGGCGACAGCCGAGGTTGCGGCCCAGCCGATCGAGGAAAATGCCTCCGCAAAAGTGGCGAGCCGCGAAGAGACCTGCCGGCGGCGGAACTGGCTCCGCTTGGCCTGGCTGCGAAACCAGAATTGCACCGCTGTCGAGGCCGCGGCCGCGATCCCGATTCCGGCCGCCGCGACCAGGGCGTGCCAAGGCGAGGCGATCGCAATGGCGACCACCAGGGGCGCAAAGATCAGCGCAACGGCGCCGAGGACCGCCTCGATCTTGGCGCTGAGGATGAAACGTCGGGGCACTGGCGCGGTGGCAACGAGGTCCGGGGCATCTTCGCCCGAGATCGCGAGCCACGCCAAGCCGCCCGCAAGCTGTCCCGCCGCCATGACCAGCACCGGCACGACAAGCTGGAGCGCACTGTTGTCCTGATCGAAGCCGCGCCACAGCATCAAGGCCGGCGGCACCAGATACAGCATCTGCATCAGCGTCTGCGACATCAGCCACGGATCGCGCCGCAGCAGGATCCATTCCTTGCGGCGCAGTGCGCCGCGCGGCGAAAGCCTTTTGCGAAAAACATTCTGACGTGAACGGACAACGCTCGCGTTGCCAACACCGGCGGCGGCGATGGCGTAATTGCCGAAGCGTGGAGCGACCACGATCACGGCGGCGGCAAGAAGCGCAAAGCTCGTGGCGAGCACCGCTATCAGCGGCAATGTCTGGCCGAGCGCGGCCCGCGCCGGCCACCACAGCACGCTGTCGAGGCTGGGCGACAGCGCAAGCAGCGTATGGGATTGCAACAGCGCCGTACGTGAGATCGTGCCGTAGGACAGGATCGCCACGACTTGCAGGCCGATGACAAACGCCGCACCGATGATGGCGGCCACCACCTGAGCCACAAAGCGGGTCCGCCGTGCGCCGAGCAGGCGAAACAGCGCCACGGTGAGTCCCACCGCCAACCCCGTCGCCGCGGCTCCCATCGCCACGATCAATCCGTAGGCGCCAAGCCAGCGCCAGCCGCCGCGCGCGATCAGGACATCGATGAACGGTGCCGCCAGAGGCAGCGCCATCAGCGTGGTGCCCAACGCAATCGTGGCGATGCGCACGCCGAACAGCTTGTTGCTGTCGACCGGCGACGCGAGAATCAGGTCGAGATCGGAGCGCGCGTAGAACGCGCGCGTGATCGATTCCATCGCTTGGGAGATCATCAGCATCCACGACAGCAGCGCGCTTGTGGTGATGGTGAGCAGCGTCTGTTTGTCGATGGCGGCCCCGGCGTGCGGGCCGACGACCCAATAGGCGACGAAATGCATGAACAGGATAAAGGCGACCACGCCTACGGATACGACGCGCAGGCGTTCGCGCCGGCCGGCGGTGATCATGGAAATCCAGTCGCGCCAGACGAGCCGCGACTCGTGCTGCGCGAACCAGACGGCGGTGCCGGCCGTGGCGCTCATGCGGCTTGCGCCGGCTCCGCGACCAGCGCGAGGAACGTCTCCTCGAGGCTGCCGCCGTCGCGCGCATCCGCGTGCGCGTGAGTGCCAGCCCGGCGGCGCAGCTCCTCGAGCGTGCCTTCGGCGATGAGCTTGCCGTGAGCGATGATGCCGATGCGGTCCGCCATGCGCTCGGCCACTTCGAGGATGTGCGTGGTCATGACGATGGTGCCGCCCGAGCGTGCACGCTCGCGCAGCACGTTCTTGACTTGACGCGCCGAGCCGGCGTCGAGCCCGGTCAGCGGTTCGTCGAGGATGATGACGCGCGGCTCGTGCACCAGCGCGCCCGCGAGCGCAACCTTCTGCCGCATGCCCTTGGAAAAACTTTCACAGCGCTCGTCGGCATGCGGGGCGAGATCGAGCCAGTCCAGCAATGTCCCGGTACGGCTTGCCGCCAGCGCCGGATCGACGCCCCACAGGCCGGAGACGAATTCCAGATATTCGCGCGGCGTCAGCTTGTCATAGATCATCGGCTCGTCGGAAACCCACGCGACAATCTGCTTTGCGGCGACCGGGTCAGAGAGCGCGTCGATGCCGCCGATGTGGATCGAGCCGGCGTCGGGCCGCAGCAAGCCGGCGATCATCCGCAGCGTCGTGGTTTTGCCAGCGCCGTTAGGTCCGACCAGCGCGTAGAATTCGCCCATGCGGACAGTCAGTTCCAGGCCGTCCACCGCGGGGCGGTCGAAGCGTTTGGCAAGGCCTTGGATTTCGAGTGCGGCGGGGGTTGGCGGCGCGATGGGCTGCATGGGCCCAAAGCCTACCGGGCAGAGGTTTCGGCCCCGTGAATCGGACGCCGCGAATTACCGGGGGCGGCTAAAGGGTGATGCTGTCGATTTCGGCGAGTTCCTCCTTCGATAGCGCCCAGTTGATCGCGGCTGCGTTCTGTTCGACCTGCTCGGGCTTTGTGGCCCCGGCGATGATGCTCGGAATGAACGGCTGGCTCGCCAGCCAACTCATTGCCAGTTCCAGAAGCGTGTGTCCGCGGGCCGCCGCGAAGGCGGACAGCTTCTCGACACGGCGCAGATTTCGATCGTTGAGCACCTCGCCGCCGCGCGGCGGATCGTTGGCCAGGCGTGACCCGGCCGGCAAAGCCTCGCCGCGCCTGTACTTGCCGGTCAACAGGCCGCTGGCGAGCGGAAAGTACGGCAGAAGACTGAGGTCGTGGTTGCGCATGGCGCCGAGCACGCCTTTTTCCAGATCGCGCTCAAGCAGGCTGTACTCGTCCTGGCAACAGATGAACGAGACCAAGTGCGCGCGCTCACTGACGCGGAGCGCCTGCTCAAGCTGCGCGGCGGAGAGATTGGAGCAGCCGATAAAACGGATCTTTCCTGCCTGCTTCAGATCGTCGAGAGCGCGCAAGGTTTCTTCGATCGGCGTTTGCGTATCGGGACGATGGAGCTGATAAAGATCGATCCAATCGGTCTTGAGGCGCCGCAAACTCGCTTCGGCCGCCTGCACGATGTAACGCCGCGAGGCACCGCGAAGCTTGCCGGCATCGTCCATCGGCAGGCCAAACTTGGTCGCCAGCACCACGGTCTTGCGGCGCGGTCCGAGGATTTCGCCCAGACATTGCTCAGAGCCACCCTTGTTGCCGTAGATGTCGGCGGTGTCGATCAGCGTGACGCCGAGATCGAGCGCCTTGTCGACCACGAGTTGCGACGCGGCCAGATCGATGCGGCCGCCGAAATTGTTGGTGCCGAGCCCGACGAGCGAAACCTCGGGACCTGCAATTCCCAATCTGCGCTTTTGCATGAGGCGCCCGGGAGAATTTCCGTCACCCGGGGACGTTATAGGCGGCGATTGCCGCCATGTTGACGAGCTGAGCGTCGTTCGCCGACAGCGACACGATCTGGACCGAACGGTCGAGGCCGACCAGCATCGGACCGATCACGGTGGCGCCGCCAAGCTCCATCAGCATTTTGGTGGAGATCGAGGCTGAGTGAAACGCCGGCATGATCAGCACGTTGGCGGGGCCGGACAGGCGGCAGAACGGATAGGCCTCGCGATATTCCATGTTCAGTGCCACATCCGCCGCCATGTCGCCGTCGTATTCAAAATTGACGTGCATGCGGTCGAGAATACGCACGGCTTCCTGCACGCGCTCGGAGCGTTCTCCCGCAGGATGACCGAAAGTCGAGAAGGCGAGGAGCGCGAGCCGCGGCTCGTAGCCGAGCGAGCGCGCCACGCCCGCCGCCTCAACCGCAATCTCAGCCAGGTCTTGCGCCGTCGGCATTTCGGTCACGGCGGTATCGGCCACCAGCACGGTGCGGCCGCGCGCCAGCACCAGCGAGGCGCCCATGACGCGGTGACCGGGCTTGGGATCGATGCAGCGGCGAACGTCGTCGAGCGCGACCGAGAAATTGCGGGTCACGCCGGTCACCATGGCGTCTGCATCGCCGAGCGCCACCATGCAGGACGCGAAATGGTTGCGGTCCTGATTCACCAGTCGCTGACAGTCGCGTTGCAGATAGCCGCGGCGCTGCAAGCGCTCGTAAAGATAGGCCGCATAGGCAGCATTGCGCTTCGACAACGCCGCATTGACGATTTCAATGCCGCTGCCGAGTTCGACGCCCAGTGCTTTTGCGGTCTCTCGCACCCGGTTTTCACGGCCGCAGAGCAGCGCCGTCCCGAGCCCCTGGTGAACGAAACTCGCCGCCGCGCGGATCACCTGCTGTTCTTCACCCTCGGCGAAGACGACACGCCGCGGCCGCCGGCGCAGCCGCTCATAAACGCCCGTCAGCACGCCAGCGATCGGATCGAGGCGGCTGCGCAATTGCTGCCGGTAGGCTTCCATGTCTTCGATCGGCCGCCGCGCCACGTTCGATTCCATCGCCGCTTTGGCGACGGCCGGCGGAATGTCGGAAATCAGCCGCGGATCGAACGGCACCGGGATGATGTAGTCGGGCCCATATTTCGGCCGCGCCCCATAGGCAGCGGCGACCTCGTCGGGCACATCTTCCCGCGCGAGCTGGGCCAGCGCGTGAGCCGCCGCAATTTTCATTTCCATGTTGATGGCGCGCGCTCGCACGTCAAGCGCGCCGCGGAAAATGTAGGGAAAGCCCAGGACATTGTTGATCTGGTTCGGATAGTCGGAGCGGCCGGTCGCCATGATGGCATCCGTGCGTACCTCCGCCACGTCTTCCGCGGTGATCTCGGGATCGGGATTGGCCATGGCGAAGATGATCGGTTTGTCGGCCATGGATTTCACCATCGCCTTGTTCACCGCGCCTTTCACCGACAGTCCAAAGAACACGTCGGCGCCCGCCAGCGCCTCGGCGAGTGTGCGCGCCTTGGTCTTGACCGCAAAGCCGGACTTCCACTGGTTCATGCCATCGGTGCGGCCTTCGTAGATCACGCCCTTGGTGTCACAGAGGACAAGATTCTCAGGCCGGAAGCCGATGGCGCGCAACAGTTCGAGGCAGGCGATGCCGGCGGCGCCGGCTCCGTTGCAGACGAGTTTGGTGGTTGCCACCTCGCGGCCGGTCAATTCCAGCGCGTTGATCAGACCCGCGGCGGCGATGATGGCGGTGCCGTGCTGATCGTCGTGAAAGACCGGGATGTCCAGAAGCTCGCGCAGCTTTTGCTCAATGATGAAACACTCGGGAGCCTTGATGTCTTCCAGATTGATGCCGCCCCAGCTTTTGCCGAGCACCTTTACGCAATTGATGAACTCGTCAGGATCTTCGGTGGAGACTTCGAGGTCGATGGAGTTGACGTCAGCAAAGCGCTTGAACAGCACCGACTTGCCTTCCATCACCGGCTTGGCCGCCAGCGCGCCGCGATTGCCGAGACCGAGTATCGCCGTACCATTGGTGATGACGGCGACGAAATTACCCTTGGTAGTGTAGTCGTAGGCGCGCGCTTCGTCCTCGGCGATCGCCAGCACCGGAACGGCGACGCCGGGCGAATAGGCGAGCGACAGGTCACGCTGGGTTGCCATCGGTTTGGTGGCCACAACCTCCAGCTTTCCGGGCCGGCCTTGGCTGTGAAACAGCAGCGCTTCCTGGTCGGTGAATGTCGGGCGGTTCGCGCGGCTGCCGTTTTTGGAGGCCATTCTTTTGTCTTTCCTTGCTGCGTCCGGTGCGTCGCCGCCGAAAGCGGGAACCTTAGCGAAAGCAGCGGCTGATACTCAAGGGAATTGCAGATGCAGCGAGATTTGCTCTTGCGGCGCAGCAATGCCGGATGCGCCATAAATTGCCATGCATTGAACTAAAGTGCGCGTCAGAGTATGGCGTGCTGCCGTCTCGCCAACCCGGAAAATCGCCGGCCCCCCATGATCCGCTTCCTGCTCCGTTTTCTTGGCCTTATCTTCCTTGCCGCCGCCTTCGTGCTTTTTGTGTATGACGGTGAAAAGACCATTGCGAACAGACACCTGGATTTCCTGAACGTCACTCAAGCGTGGGCCATGGTGGATCAGCACAGCCTCAACGCAGTGCAAGACTGGATCAAGGGCAAGGCGATTTGGGCATGGGAGCCATACGGACAATGGTTCTTTAGCGTCCCCACCTGGGCGGTGCTTGCCGTACTATCCGCAATCCTGATCATGCTTGGCCGTAAGAAAAAGAAGCTGATCGGTTACGCGAGGGATTGAGCGACTAGCAACGGCGCGACATGCGCACGAGGGAGTGAAATGGCGGGGAACGGATACGATTACATCATCGTTGGGGCTGGCTCGGCCGGCTGTGTGCTGGCGAACCGGCTGTCCGAGGATGGCGCCGCGAACGTGCTTCTGCTCGAAGCCGGCGGCCGCGACTGGCACCCGTACATTCATATCCCGCTCGGCATGGGCCGCATGCACGAATACGGCATGTTCGATTGGGGCTACGAAACCGATCCTGAACCAAACCTCAATGGGCGTCGTATCGAGGCGATGCGCGGCAAGGTGCTGGGCGGCTCGTCGTCGATCAACGTCATGGCGTATACCCGCGGCAATGCGGGCGACTATGACCGCTGGGGGCAAAAGGGCGCGCGGGGCTGGTCCTATGCGGACGTGCTGCCGTATTTCCGGCGCTGCGAAACCTGGGAGAGCGGCACCGATACCTATCGGGGCGGCGAGGGCTCGCTCGGCACCGAATTCGCCAAGACCGAGGACCCGCTCTACGAGGCGTGGCTCGAAGCCGCCAAGGCCTGCGGTTATCCGATCACGCCCGACTACAACGGCAAGCAGCAGGTGGGCTTCGGCCGCGGCCAGTACACGATTCGGGATGGGCGGCGCTCGTCGACCGCGAACGCGTTTCTCAAGCCGGCGCGCGGCCGCGCCAACCTGACCGTCGCGACCGACGCGCACAGCACGCGCGTGCTGCTCGAGGGCACCCGAGCCAAGGGCGTTGAATTCGTCCAAAACGGGTCGACCCAGCGCGCTACCGCGGCCCGCGAAGTCATCGTTGCGACCGGCGCCTTCAACACCCCGCAACTGCTCATGCTCTCGGGCATCGGTCCGGCGGAGCATCTGCGCAGTCTCGGCATCAATGTGGTCGCCGATTTGCCGGTGGGGAAAAATCTCCAGGATCATCTCGGCGCCTACATGACCTACACGCGCCGGCAGCCCGGCACGTTTCATCGCGAAATGCGCTTCGACCGCATGGCGATGAGCATGGTGCGGGCGTATCTGTTCGGCACCGGTCCCGGAACGGTGGTGCCGGGCGGGCTGCACGCCTTCGTCAAGACACGGCCCGAGCTTGAGGTGCCCGACATTGAATTCATGTTCCGCGGCACCTCGCACGATCCGCATCTGTGGTTTCCGATGGTGCGCCCGGCCTATCTCGACGGCTATGGCATCCGCCCGACGCTGCTGCATCCCGACAGCCGCGGTGAAGTCCTGCTGGCGAGCGGCGATCCGCTGAAGCCGCCACGGATCGTCTACAAATTCTTCACCGCGCCGAACGATCTGCCGACCCTGCGCGAAGGGTTCAAACGGGCGCGCGAACTCGCCTTCCACAAAGCGCTTGATCCGTTCCGCGGCGAGGAGATCGGTCCAGGGCCCCAGGTAAAATCCGATGCCGAGATCGATGGCTGGCTGAAGAAGGTCGTGATCACCGCACACCATCCGGCCGGCACCTGCGCGATGGGTCAAGGCGGTGTGCTCGAACCGGATATGAAGGTGCGCGGCATCGAGGGCCTGCGCGTGTGCGACGCTTCCGCGATGCCTGACCTCGTTTCGGCGCACATCAACGCCTGCGTGATCATGATGGCCGACAAGGCCTCGGACATTATTCGTGGCAGGGCTGCGTTGCCGCGCGCGGAGGCCGCATAGCCTCACGGCGTGCGGTCGAATGCTGGGCAAGACGCGGCGGCTACGCGGCGTCACACTGTCGAAAGGTAACGGCGCTACTTTGCATTGAGTGCGTGAGCCGGTTCGGACTGGAGCGCCGATGGTTTAGGCAACCAAAACGGAGGCGGCGATGACCAGATATTTGATCTTGACGGTCCTTATTCTAGGTGGCGCTTTTGCTTGCTTTGGTTCGCAGGCCGATGCGGCTTCGCCCATCATTCTGAAATTCGCCAAAGGCTCGTACGGCGTGATGGCTCAGGGCCATGTGACACAGAGCTCACCGCAACAGGATTACCGGATCGATGTCGAGGCCGGCCAAGTGATGACCATTACGTTCGCGGGCGCGGGGCCGATGCGGGGAAGTGTGAGCTGCCAGGGCGGTGTCGGTGACGGTCCCTATTACGGCACCGGCAACAGCATCACCATCAAGGTATCGGGCAACTGCGATATTTCGGCTGGCGCCAATACCATGGCTCACGAATGGACCGGCGATTTCACGCTTGCCGTGCTCGTATATAGGCCGCAATAGCGGACAACCGGTTACGGCGTGGCGCCTGAGAACGTGCTCCTGAACAGCCTCGTCCATTCGTCCTCGTTATCGAGGAATTTGCCGTTGTCGATCAAGCTCACGCCAGCAGGCGGTTCGGCGACGGTGCGGTTGGTCGGCACGTTGCCGCGCTCGGCCAGAATGCGCTGGCCATCCGTCAGATAGAAATCGAGCAACAAGAACGCCGCGTTCGGATGCGGCGCCTTGGCGAGAGCGCCGATGCCCGTCGGCAACGCGAAGGCCGGCGGCAGCACGACGCCGTCGATCGGCGCGCCGCTCTTCTTCAGCGCGGCGACGCGATAGCCGTAGATGTTCAGCGCCAGCGGCACTTCGCCGGCCACCACGAGGTTGGATAGCAGTGTATGACCGCGCCGCACCGACATGCCGTTGGTGGCGACGATCTTGCGGAATAGCGCCAGGCCGGTATCTTTGCCCATGGCGTCCACGACCGACATGAACCAGCTTGAATCGTCCGCTTCATCGTCCACGCCAAGCTTGCCTTTCCATTTGGGGTCGGCGAGATCGGCGTAGCTCTTCGGCGCATCGGTCGGTTTGATCACGGTGGTGTTGTAGGCGACCGTAAAGACGCTGAGCCGGTCGGCAAACCAGCCGCGGTGCGGCATCACCGCGCCCGGCATCAGTTGTGAAAAAACCGGCGAGGAGACTTCGGCCAGCAGACGCTCGCGCTGCAATCCCTCCATGGAGTCACCGGCGGTTTCGGCGAGGTCCGCGTCATAGCGCTCGCCGCGAGCCTCGGTAACGGCGCGCCGCAAAATATCGTCAGAACTGCCGCGCCACAGGCGGACCTGCACGCCGTATTTCTTCTCGAAGGCCTGGATGATGGCGTTGGTATCGGCGATCACCGCCGACGAGTAGATCGTAACAAGGCCTTCCTTCTTGGCGCCCTCGACCAGACGCTGCGTGCGATCGGGTCCGGAATAGCGAGCGATGTCGGCGATCGATTGGGCGTGCACTGGAGCCGCGAAGAAGAGAGACGCCGAGCAAACAATCAGGGCCGGCCAGCTTCGCGGGCAGGGACAACGCATCAAGCCGCCCTCGGCGGCAGCTGTGCGGTTTCGGCCTCGTAGACCGCGTCCATGCGCGGCGTGAGGCTATGTTTGCTGAGCGCGTCCGCGAACAGTTGCCGCACTTTCGGGTGTTCGTCCGCATAGTCGATCTGCGTGCCGCCGAGCCTGCGGCTGATCCACGAGATTGGCACGCCCTGCGCGTTGCGCGGCGACCAATGCTTGAAGGCGAGATAGCGCGCGGGCGTGGCCCCGGAGTTGAAATGCTGGTGGAACCACATGTTGGGAGGCACGACGAGCGTGCCGACCTGCCACTCGAAGCGCTGCGGCTCTTCGCCTTCCGGCCACATCAGTGAATAGCCTTCGCCCGACAGGATGATGACGTGAGCGCCGGGGCCGTGCGCGTGCGCTTTCTTGTAGGTGCCGACCGGAAACTGCGAGATGTGGCTGGCGATGGTGCCGCGCGCCATGTTGAAGCGGATATGGCCGCCACCGGCGCCACGCTCTTTCGCAGTGATCAGCGGCAAATTGACGGCATCGGGCACGAAATTGGTGCGCAACAGAAAGCCGTCCTGCTCGCCTTTCGACGAAAAGTAATCGGGCTCGCCGGAAAAGCGGTTCTTGAAGTCGTACGGACAGTTGAAGATGAAATTCAGATCGTCGTAGCGATTGATGACAGTCGGCGCGTTGGTGACGGCGACAAAACGGACCGGCTCCTGGCCTGAGCCGTTGAAATGCTGATACCAGCAGTTCAGCGGGATGGCGAAAATCGATCCGGCTTTCCATTCGAAGGTGATGCGAGCCCCGGCGTTGTTCCAGACAGTCGTCGAGCCGCGGCCGGACAGGATCAGCAGCATCTCTTCGTACAGGTGATGAGCCGGCTCGAGCTTTTTGCCGGGCGCGATCTCACAGACGTAGCAGTCGTTGGAAAACCGCGACGCTTCGTGGTTGATATAGACGCCCTTGGCGGCGCGGCGCGGCCAGTCTTTCAGGTCGACCGTGCGTAAATTTGGGACGTAATGCGCACCGATGATGTCGAGGCCGTCATTGCGCACGAACCGCTCGTAGGCCGAATCCTTCTCGACCCGAAACTTCTGCGCCAGTTCTTCGGAAGCGACAGCGTCCTTTGCCCCGACGGCATTGTTTGCCACGTTTTCCTCCTGCTTATTTTGCGCAAAACTAGCAGTGGGGGCTGGTTGGCGCTAGCGTCAGCCCCGCATATGGGATTGCGCGCACACGCTTTCGCCGCAAGGGCGTACTAGGTTTGACCGATGGTTTTCGCCGCGCGACGCGATCGTCTGCAGGACGGAGGGCCGCGGCGCCGGCAGCGTGCATCACGCGCGCCGCGATCGGGCCTTCGGCGGCTGCTCGGCTTTTGCGTGATTGCCGCTCTGGTGGTGCTGGCGGCGCCTTACGTCATCGCGCCGTTCTACCGCGTGGTCGATCCGGTCTCGACGCCCATGCTCTGGCGCTGGGCGACCGGGCAACGGGTGCAGCGCATTTTCGTGCCGCTTGATCATATTGCGCCGGTGTTGCCCCTCACGGTGATCCTGGCCGAGGACGCGAGCTTCTGCCGCAATCATGGGATCGATTTGGGCGCTATTCGCGAAGCGCTGCAGCAGTCCGACGACGATGTCGCCGAGTCGCGGGGGGCTTCAACGATCACCCAGCAGACCGTCAAAAACCTGTTCCTCTGGTCCGGCCACAGCGTCGTGCGCAAGGTGTTGGAAATTCCGCTGGCGATCTGGCTGACCCTGGTGCTGCCGAAGCGGCGGATCATGGAAATCTACCTCAACACCGCCGAATGGGGTCCGAACGGGGAGTTCGGCATCGAGGCGGGTTCGCGCTGGGCCTTTGGCAAATCGGCGCGTGAGCTTGACGCCTGGCAGGCGGCGGAACTGACCGCGATTTTGCCAAATCCGCATCTGCGTAGCGCCCGCAATCCGGGCACTCTGGTCCAGCGCCTCGCCGGACTGCATGAGCGCCGTGCCGCCGCCTACCCGGCGCAGGCCGCCTGCCTACGCGCCTCGCGATAAGCAGAGGGACCGCGCGCCTGATTCTCCGGAAATGGGCCACTAGCATTAGGCCCGTCGTTCTTCTATAAGGCCGCCTTCCGATGAGCCCTGGATACGAAGGAGTACGCCGCTATGGCCGTGCCGAAGAGGAAAACATCGCCGTCGAGGCGGGGCATGCGCCGGTCGGCGGATGCCCTGAAGGCGCCGACCTATGTCGAAGACAAGGATTCCGGCGAACTGCGCCGGCCGCACCACATCGATCTCAAGACCGGTATGTATCGCGGCCGCCAGGTGATTACGAAAAAGGCTGAAGCCTGACACGGGACTGCGGTCTGGCGCGGACCCCCTGGAGGGTCAGCGGCCACACGGGTACGCTGGCGTAGCGCGGTTCGCGCGGGGGCGCGATAAGGGGTCTACCTAGGCCGTCTGCCAAGGAGCCTTACCGTGTACCTGCTCGGCTTCCCGCTGCTGCTGATCCCGTTCGCGATCTACAACATCGTCGCCTTTATCCTGCAACTGCCGCCCGATATCTGGACCGCGCAGGCGTACGCCGTGCCGATGATGTCCGGTCAGGTCTGGAAATTGACCTGGGAGGATACATTCCTCGCCCTGTCGATCTTCCTGCTGTGGATTGAAATCATAAAATCGACGCGAGCCGGCAGCCGCGTGATCATGGACCATGTCCTGGCAATGATCCTGTTCATCGCCATGCTGGTCGAGTTTCTTCTGGTCAAGAGCGCCGGAACATCGACGTTTTTTCTGCTGGTCGTGATCGGGTTGGTTGACGTGCTGGCCGGGTTCATTATCGGCATCCGCGGTGCAACGCGGCAAGTCGAGTTTGATAGCCCAAGAGGTTGAGGGCCCCGTACCAGAACGGGCCGAAATCAAAGCGACCGAGAAACTGCGCTGCCGGGTTCAGTCCGCCATTGGCCGAGCGATCGATACGCTGCGGTGGCGTCGGCCGGATCGACGCGCCGGCGAGAGCGCGTTTGCGGCGCCTGCACCGCCATAGCGATAAGATGCGCCACGAAATCGGCCTTGGCACCCGGCCTGGACTGTGCCGGCGCGGCATTCCGTACTTGCGGTTCGATTGGCACGAGAGCGTTCTTCATCGGCGTTGCCTGCGCGCCCTTGTCCCAAAGCGGGACATTGCGGGCCCTTTGGCTCCGAAAGCGCAAGCGGCGTGCCGCGGCGGCGTGTGCTTATCGGGGAAAGTACGAGGGCCGGGCAATTTTCCGAATTATTTAAGGTCCATCGCTAGGTTGATGTTGCGGCCGCTGTCGGACAGCGCCATCTGCGCGTCGTCCCAGCCCGCCAATGGAGTGACCGTGACCCAGAACGGTCCGCGACAACCGCTTTCCTCTTCTGCGGGAATGCCCAGGAACGAGACGGCCATGGCAGCCGCGACGGAGCCCTCGCCGCATCAGGCGCTTGATGCCGCGGAAATTCTCACCTCGGTCGGCGAGGTTGCGTACGATTGGCACCTCGATAGCGACATCCTGTTGTGGGGCGGGAACGCCAGTGACGTGCTGCTGATCCGCGACACGGCGGCAGTTTCCACCGGCCGAGGCTTCGCGCAATTGCTCGAAGCCGAAAATGCGCAGGCCCGTTTCGATGCCGTCATGCAGTCGGACAAGCGCGATGACGGCAAAGGTGTGCCTTACCAGATTCAGTATCGGATCCGTCCCGACCGTGACTCCGAGACCAAGCTCTGGATCGAGGACACAGGCCGGTGGTTTGCCGGCCGCGACGGTCGTCCGGCCCGTGCGCATGGCCTGCTGCGCGTCATCAACGAGCGCTACGAGTACGAAAAGCGGCTGACCTTCCTTGCTCAACATGACGGGCTGACCGGCGAGTTGAACCGGCATCATCTAAGCGAAGTTCTCGAAGACACGCTTGAGGACGCAATTCGTTTCCGCTCCTCGTGCGGGTTCCTGCTGGTCGCCGTCGACAATCTGTCACGCATCAACGAATCTTTTGGCTTCGACGTTGCCGATCAGGTGATCGCGGAGGTCGGCAAGCGCCTGCGCAGCCGAATGCGGGGCAAGGACACGCTTGGCCGCTACTCGGGCAACAAATTCGGCGTGGTGCTGCGCGATTGCACCCCCGACGATATGGCGATCGCCGCGGAGCGCTTTCTGACCGGCGTTCGTGATGAGATGGTTCCGACAAAGTCCGGGCCGATTGCCGTCACCGTGACCATCGGCGGCGTGACGGGGCCACGTCATGCGCGGAGCATCGCCGAGGTTCTGACACGCGCCCAGGAAACGCTCGATATCGCCAAGGCGAAGCGCCGCGGTTCGTTTCTCGCTTACCGGCCGAGCATCGAACGCGAGGCGCTTCGACGCGAGAACGTGCGGGCAACCGACGAGATCGTCGCGGCGTTGAACGAACGCCGCATTTTTCTCGCCTATGAGACCGTGGTTTCAGCCGCGGATCGTAAGCCGGCCTTTTACGAGTGCCTCATGCGCATCCGGCGTGCCGATGGCACCCTGATCAACGCAGGCGACATCGTTCCGGTCGCGGAGCGCCTTGGCTTGGTGCGTCTCCTCGACCACCGCGTGCTTGAACTCGTCGTCGAAGAAATGATTGCGTCGCCGGACTTGCAGGCCAGCTTCAACGTTTCGCCGGCCTCCACCACCGATCCCGATTGGTGGGCCGGGCTCGGGTCACTGCTGCGCGCCCATAGTGGTGTCGCGAACCGTTTGACGGTCGAGATCACCGAAAGCGCCGCTATCCAGGATATCGACGAGACACGCGGCTTCGTCGCCCGCGTCAAAGATCTTGGCTGCCGTATCGCGATCGATGATTTCGGCGCCGGTTACACGTCATTTCGCAATTTGCGCAAGCTCGGCGTCGACATCGTCAAGATCGACGGCGCCTTCGTCGCCGACATCATGCGTTCCGAGGACGATCGAGCCTTCGTGCGAACGCTTGATCGATCTTGCCAAACGGCTCAGGCTGGCAACCGTCGCTGAGTGGGTCCAGAGCGAAGAGGCGGCCCGTATGCTCGAGGCTTGGGGCTGCGATTATCTGCAGGGTGCGCTGGTCGGACTCGCTTCGACCGACCGGTCCTGGATCAAAGGCTTGGCGCAGGCGGTCTGATTTGGCGGCCGCTGCCGGGCGATGCGTCGCAAAACACGTCGAGATGAGCTGATACCCAAAATCAACTATTGCCCTTGTCGGTCAGCCGATCGACCTTCTTTTGCATCTCGTCAAGCTGGCGCTTCAAATCGTCGATGTCGCCGCCGGGTTTCCCGCCGGCCTTCTCTGGCTCGGCCGCGCCGCCGCCCTGGCTTTCGCGCCGCGCAAACGGCGTGAACATGGCGAAGGCGCGTTCGAACATTTCCATGTTCCGCCGCACCTGATCTTCGAGCGCGCCGAACGGGCTCACGCCAAAAGCCTGCGTCATCTGCTGCCGGAATTTTTCCTGTTCGCGCGTTAGCGAGTTGATGGACACTTCGAGGTAACGTGGAACCAGCATCTGCATGCTGTCGCCGTAGAAGCGGATGAGCTGGCGCAGGAACGCGATCGGCAGCAGGTTCTGCCCCTGCTTGCCCTCTTGCTCGAAGATGATCTGGGCCAGCACCGAGCGGGTAATGTCCTCGCCGCTCTTGGCGTCATGGACGATGAAATCCTGGCCGCTTTTCACCATGCCGGCGAGATCTTCGAGCGTGACGTAAGCACTCGTACCGGTGTTGTAGAGACGCCGGTTGGCGTATTTCTTGATCTCGATCGGTTCTGCAGTTTTGGTCGTGGCTTCGGACATGAGCGTCGTGTCACCGCGTTCAAGCTTTGCCGTCAAAATAGGCGGTTTTGCCGGGCGCGGCTACCGTTTTGTGACTGGATCGAGCGGTTAGGCAATGCAGCTGCCGCGGGGCCGCCTTTCGCCTTGCCGGCAGCCGACGGCCTCCCTATGACATATATCCGGATTGATTGAGGACCCGCGGCCAGCCCGCGCGTGACTAACCCGTTTAAGCCCGGAAGGAACCTGCCATGAAAGACGACATCGTCATCGTCAGTGCGACGCGCACGCCGGTTGGCGCATTCAACGGCGTGTTTGCGACGCTGCCCGCCCACGAATTGGGAAAGGCGGCAATCAAGGGGGCGCTCGACCGCGCCGGCATCGAACCGCAGCGCGTGTCCGAGGTCATTTTGGGGCAGATCCTCACCGCCGGACAGGGCCAGAATCCGGCTCGTCAGGCCTCGATCGCGGCCGGCATCCCGGTGGAAGTCCCGGCCTGGGGCGTCAACCAGCTCTGCGGCTCGGGCCTACGCTCGGTTGCGCTCGGCTACCAGGCGATTCTCAACGGCGATTCCGAGATCGTCGTGGCCGGCGGGCAGGAATCCATGAGTGTCGCGCCGCACTGCGCGTACCTGCGCGGCGGCGTGAAGATGGGCAATTTCGAGATGATCGACACGATGATCAAGGATGGCCTGTGGGACGCCTTCAACGGCTATCACATGGGCACCACGGCCGAGAATGTCGCGCGGCAATGGCAGATCACCCGTCAGCAGCAGGACGAATTCGCGGTCGGCTCCCAGAACAAGGCCGAGGCGGCGCAGAAGGCGGGAAAATTCAAGGACGAGATCACGCCCGTAACGGTTAAGAGCCGCAAGGGCGATGTTGTGGTCGATGCCGACGAGTATCCCAAGCACGGCACCACCCTCGAATTGATCGGCAAGCTGCGGCCCGCTTTCGACAAGGAAGGCACGGTGACCGCCGGGAACGCGTCGGGCATCAACGACGGCGCCGCTGCGGTGGTGCTGATGAAGGCCAGCGAAGCCGCCAAGCTCGGCAAGACGCCGCTCGCGCGCATCGTGTCCTGGGCTCAGGCCGGCGTCGACCCGAAGATCATGGGCACGGGGCCAATTCCGGCTTCGCGCACGGCGCTCAAGAAGGCTGGGTGGAACACTGGAGACCTTGACCTGATCGAGGCCAACGAGGCGTTCGCCGCACAGGCCTGCGCGGTCAACAAGGATCTCGGCTGGGACACCAAGAACGTCAACGTCAACGGCGGCGCCATTGCGATCGGCCATCCGATCGGCGCATCCGGCACGCGGGTCCTGGTGACGCTGCTGTATGAAATGCAGAAGCGCAATGCCAAGAAGGGCCTCGCCACGCTCTGCATCGGCGGCGGCATGGGCATCGCCATGTGCGTGGAACGCTGAGCGCGTCCCACGCGTTCATCGAAGCCGATTGATCTACGTCATGGCCGGGCTTGTCCCGGCCATCTACGTCTTTAAGCTGTCTTCAGAGCCGGGCGTCTGCCAGGCGCCAAACGAGTCCGGCGAGCAGCAGGGGAGGACACGATGCCGCGAGTTGCGTTGGTGAGTGGAGGCACGCGCGGAATTGGCGCGGCCATATGCAAGGCGCTCAAAGCGGCCGACTACAAGGTCGCGGCCAATTACGGCGGCAACGACGAGGCGGCGCAGAAATTCAAGCAGGAAACCGGCATTGCGGTCTACAAATGGGATGTTTCGTCTTTCGAAGCCTGCGCGGCGGGCGTCAAGCAGGTTGAAGGCGATCTCGGTCCGATCGATGTGCTGATCAACAATGCGGGCATAACCCGCGACGGCATGTTTCACCGCATGACGGTCGAACAGTGGAACGCGGTGATCGGCACCAACCTGGGCTCGCTGTTCAACATGACCCGCCAGGTGATCAGTGGCATGCGCGACCGGAAATTTGGCCGCATCATCAACATCTCGTCGATCAACGGCCAGAAGGGCCAGATGGGCCAAGTGAATTATTCAGCCGCGAAGGCCGGTGAGCTTGGCTTCACCAAGGCGCTGGCGCAGGAGGGCGCACGCTCCGGCATCACCGTCAACGCGATCTGTCCGGGCTATATCGCAACCGACATGGTGAAGGCGGTGCCGAAGGATGTCCTGGAGAAGAATATCCTGCCGCAGATTCCGATTGGCCGGCTCGGCGAGCCGGAGGAAATCGCGCGTTGCGTGGTGTTTCTTGCGTCCGACGACGCCGGGCTTATCACCGGCGCGACGCTGACCGCGAATGGCGGGCAATATTTCGCATAGCCGTCCGCCGAGACCGCTTACAATCAAAATCGATTCTTGCGTTCGCGGATTTCGGCAAAGACCTTCCAAGCCGGGCTGCCGGCAAGGCCCAGCGATTCCGCCAGCGTGGCGTCATCCGCGCGAAAGAACGGATTGGCCGCCTTCTCGGCGCCGATCGTCGCCGGGATCGTGAATTTGTGAGCCGCGAGCAACGCGGCAACTTCATCTCCGCGCGCCGCAAGCGCCTTGTTGCCGGGCTCAACGGTCTTGGCGAAGCGGATGTTGGCATCAGTGTACTCGTGGCCGCAGTAAAAGCGCGTGTCGTCGGGCAGGGCGCGCAGCTTGAGCAGCGACTTCCACATCATCTCGGGATCGCCTTCGATGATGCGGCCGCAGCCGATCGAGAACAGCGTGTCTCCCACGAAGGCAAGCTTGTCCGCGGGAAAGAAATAAGAGATATGCCCGGCCGTATGCCCCGGCGTATCGATAACGCGCGCTTCGAGCGAGCCGACGCGCGCCGTATCACCCTCGCCGACCACTTCGTCGACATGGGCGATGCGCTTCGCTTCGTCGCGCGGCGCGACGACCCGGCAATGATGATGGTCTTTAAGCGGCCCGATGCCCTGAGTGTGATCGGCGTGATGATGTGTCACCAGAATATCGGTGAGCTTCCAGCCGGTCTTCTGCAGCGCAACTTCGATCGGCGCGGCCTCCGGGGCATCGATTGCCGCGGTCGCCCCGCTCTGCGGATCGTGCAGCAGAACGCCGAAATTGTCCTTCAAACAGAGAAAAATACTGATTTGTGCAGGCATTTTTTCACCGTGAATTTTGGGACGCCATCGCGCCGCTGCTGCGCCACGATCAGAGTTACTCAAAGTAAGCGCTGCGCCGCATTAACTGCAAGATCGTGGGCCGCCGAATTCGGACTCGCGGCAGCGGCGAAAGCGGTGACGACGTGCTATTTTAGCACCGATGGATGTCGTCGACCTTCGCAACTTCTATGCCCAGCGGTTGGGGACCGTGGCGCGGCGCTTTGTCGGCCGCGGCATTCGCACGCGCTGGAGCGACACCAGCACCTTGCGCGTGCTCGGCATCGGGTACGCGACGCCCTATCTCGGATTGTTCCGCGAGGAGGCCGAACGCTGCCTGGCGCTGATGCCTGCGCCGCAGGGCGTCGTGCGCTGGCCGTCCACGCGGCCGGCGCTGGCGGCGCTGGTGGAGGAGGCCGATCTGCCGCTGACCGACTCCGCCGTCGACCGCGTACTGCTGGTTCACGCCCTTGAGATGTCGGCCGATCCGGCGGAACTGTTACGCGAAGTGTGGCGCGTGCTGGCGCCCGGCGGCCGACTGCTAGCGGTAGTCCCCAACCGGCGTGGGCTGTGGGCGCGCATGGACACGACGCCGTTCGGACAGGGGCGTCCCTACTCGCGGACACAGATCACGCAGCTCTTGCGCGAAACCTGGTTCACTCCGACCGGCTGGGGCGAGGCGCTCTACGTTCCACCGATCGGGCGCGGCTGGTTCCTGCGTTCGGCGGTCGCCTGGGAGCGCACCGGGGCCAGCCTGTCCGCTCCATTTGCCGGCGTGCATATTGTTGAAGCAACCAAACAGGTCTACCGCGCCATTCCTGCGCGGCGGGAGCGGCGACATTTTGTTCCCGCCCTGAAACCGGTGTTGGCGCCCGCCCCGGGCGCGGCAGCGCTGCGGCGTTAACGTCACTGACGCGCAAATTTAATGTCGAACCGGTGGAACGTTTCGCAATCGTGACATTTGGCGAGGTGACGGGGATCAACCAACAACACCGGAGGTTCCACGTGGACGCCATGGACCGTTTTCTCAGATTCGCCGCCGAATGCGAAGTGATGGCGAAGGTTACGCGGAGTTGCGAAAACAAGGCGGTGTGGAACGGTCTGGCGCAACGATGGCTGCGCTGCGCGGAGATGATGGATCAGAGCCGCTCAAGTGTTGCTCGCGCTCACTCGCCCAGACGGCAGAGGCCGTTGCAACACCTGGCGAGCTGAAGTTGCGATCCGGCCCACGATCAGCCGGTCTTTTGAGTTCCAGTTTCCTAGGGCGTCCGGTGGTAACGCACCACCAGGCTTGCGGGGCCGAGACTGTGACCGGCAATCGCCATCAACAACTCGTCGCGGCCTAGCCCGCCCTTGAGCGTGCCGGGCGCCACGTCGAGCGCGATCAAATCGATAACGTAGTGATGTGCGGCGTCAACGGGCGGGCCGCACGGGCCCGTGTAGCCAAGCGTGCCGCGCGAATTCTTTCCGTCCACGATACCGGTTTCCGCCGCCGGACTGCCCTCGCCCTCTTTCAATTCGGCCCGCGAGGCGGGAATCCCGTAGGCAACCCAATGGACCGAGCCGAGGCCGCGCCGGCCGTCGGGGTCGATCATTATCACTGCGAAGCTCTTGGTTCCCGCCGGCGGGTTCGACCATGCCAGCGGTGGCGAGATGTTCCCGCCGTGGCTTTCTTTCCCGCATAGGGTGCCACCCGCGTATTTGAGCGGCAGCAAGCCGTCATCGCTGAAGGTGGGTGATGAGAGCGTAAACAAGAGCGGCTGCGGCTCTGCGGCGCAGACCGATTTGCCCAAGACCCCGAACATCAGGAGCGTCGCACCGGCTACGCGGAGTGATTTCATCTCAAACGTCTCGCCCGTTCGCCCGAAACTCTTGTAATGGTGCGCCACGACTTGCCGATCCGCAAGCTGATAAACATCAGACGTCCAGCGCTGAAATATCAGGATGGAGCGCGCATAGCGGCAAGCGGCCAATGCTAAGGTCCGATTAACGTTATCGAATTGTTTGATACCGTCGCACAGATACCCCAACCGCAAAGTAACAAATATGTGGCAAGTACCATCTCGTAGCTCCGCGACGTGGAACTTCGAGGCTGGTCAGAATGGCCAAGTGGGTACAGGCGTTACGTCAGACCACGACCTATCTGGGTCTCGTCGTGATCGCGATCATTTGGGGCGGCATCTATTTGCTGTCGAGCGAGCAACGCCAGCTGGCCTATCAAGACGCAGTTCGTCAGGGAAGCAATCTTGCCCGTGTCCTGGAAGAATATATCAGGCGGGTGGTGCAGGAATCCGACAATGCGCTGTTGGCCCTGAGGCAAGATTACCAGCGCGACCCGCAGAATTTCGATCTGTCCGCGTGGGTCGCGCGCACACAGTCTCACAACAATCTGACGGCCCATTTCGGCATTACCGACGCCAAGGGCTTGCTCATCCTGTCAAGTCACGGCCCAATGAGCGCTCCGTTGTCGGTCGCCGAGCGTCGACCATTTACATTTCAACGCGACACCGCAGCCGATGAACTTTTCATCAGCGCGCCGCTGATCGGTCAAGCCAGCCGGCGTCTTACGATCGAGTTTACCCGCAAGCTGAGCAAACCCGACGGTACTTTCGATGGCACCGTGGCGAGTGCACTCGATGTATCGCAACTCGAGCGCTTTTTCAGCTCGCTCGATCTCGGCCAAGGCGGCATCGTTTCGCTGGTCAGTAATGACGGTATCGTTATGGCGCGCGGCGGTACCGATCCGGCGACCAGGGGCTACGCTGGGATGGCCGTGCGGAAAAACCGGCTGTTTCAGATGCTCAAGAGTGCGCCCTTCGGAATCTATTGGAACGCGCACAGCGACAGTGCACGATTCGAGAACGTCGACAGACTGATGGCCTACCGCACCGTCTCGGGCATCCCGCTGATCGCGGTGGTCGGCCTCGCCAAAGCGGATATTTTCCAGCACGCCAACGCAACGCTACGCAAGTATATTCTAGCCGGCACGATCCTGACACTCATAGTGCTGATTGTGATGATTGTCGGCGCAGCCCGGCAGGCGCGAATGCTGTCGACCGCGCAGAAGCTTCGGCAATCCACGCACTCTCTCGAACGCTCCAACCTGTTGTTTCAGGCCGCGCTGAAGAGCATGGCCCATGGCCTCTGCATTTACGATCGCGACATGCGGCTCGTGGTGTGTAACGAGCAGTACGGGCAGATGTACGGTCTTCGTCCGGAGCAGACGAGTTCCGGCGCGACGCTCCGGTCGGTTCTGGAGGCACGCGTCAGCGCCGGCTTGGTCCCCGGCGATCCGGATCAGTATATCCGGGAGCGGCTCGCAAAGGTCTCGTGTTGTGACGCGCATTATGCCGAGAACGATACGGCGGACGGCCGCGTCTACTCGGTCAGTCACCGACCGATGCCCGATGGTGGTTGGGTCGCGACTCATATGGACGTGACCGAGCAACGCCGTGCCGAGCGTCAGCTTGGGGAAACGAAGCAGTTCCTGGATTTAATCATCGAGCACATTCCGGTCGCCATCGTCGTCAAGGACGCGACGACACGCAAATACATCCTGGTCAATCGTGCATTTGAAATGATGCTCGGCATTCCGCGGAGCGAATTGCTGGACCGCACCACGTTCGATATTCATCGGGCGAAGGATGCAAAAAGCATCGACGATGCCGACACCGAGGCGCTCCAGAACAGCGATCGCGTCAGCTACAATGAGCTCGAAGTCGATACGCTTCTGCGGGGCGCCCGCTTGCAAGCGACCCATCGCATCGTCATCAAGGACAATCAGGGCGATGCGAAGGTGCTCATCACGGTCATTGAGGACGCTACTGAACGCAAGAAGGCGGAGCAGCGGATTGCTTTTTTGGCGCACCACGATCCTCTGACAGGCCTCGCCAATCGTGCTGCCCTGGCGCAGAAGATCGAGGAGGCAGCCGCCCGACAGCGCCGCCGCGACGAGCCGTTTTCGGTTCTCTTGCTGGATCTCGACCGGTTCAAGGAGGTCAACGACACGCTCGGTCATCCGGCGGGAGATACGCTGCTCATCGAAGTGGCGACGCGGCTTAAGTCGCTGCTGCGCGAAACGGATGTTCTGGCGCGGCTGGGCGGCGATGAATTCGCCATCATCCAGGCCGGCGAAAGCGATCAGCGCGGTGCCGCCCGATCGTTGGCGGAGCGAATTCTCGAAATTCTCGGCAAGCCGTTTGCGATCGACGGTGGCGAGATCAATATCGGCACCAGCATTGGCATCGCGCTCGCTCCCGAACACGGGATCGGCTCCGGCGAGCTTCTGAAGATGGCGGATTTGGCCCTCTACCGGACCAAGTCGGCGGGGCGTAACGGCTATTGCTTCTTCGCTCCGGAAATGAGCGAGGTTGCGAGCGCCCGGCAGGAGATCGAGAATGATCTGCGCCGGGCCATCCAGCAGAACGAGCTGGAACTGCATTATCAGCCCATTCTCAACGCCAGGACGCGCAAGATCTCCAGTGTCGAGGCGCTGGTCCGCTGGCGACACCCGACAAAGGGGCTATTATTTCCCGATCTGTTTGTTCCGCTCGCCGAGGAAACCGGTCTGATCGCCCAGATCGGTGAATGGGTGCTGCGGCGGGCCTGCATGGACGCCGTGGCGTGGCCGGATGACGTCAAGGTCGCGGTCAATCTATCGCTGGTGCAGTTCCGCAAAACGAAACTGGCCGACACGGTGATGCGTGTGCTGGTCGAATCAGGGCTGCGGCCGGAGCGGCTCGAGCTTGAAATCACCGAGACGGCACTCATCGAATCCGCCGCCGAGTGTCTGCCGGCGCTGCGGCAATTCAAGAGTCTCGGCATTACGATTGTGCTGGACGATTTCGGCACGGGCTATTCATCGCTCAGCCAGCTGGCGATGTTCCCGTTCGACCGGATCAAGATCGACAAGTCGTTCACGCAGAATCTGACCAAGCGCAGCGAATGCGCCGCGATCATATCGGCGACGCTCACGTTGGCGCAAAGTCTCGACATCTCGACGACAGCCGAGGGCGTCGAAACCGTGGATCAGTATCGCGTGCTGCGGCTGGCGGGTGTGACCTCGGTCCAGGGCTATCTGTTCAAGCGCCCTGGACCCGCTTCCGAACTCGATTTCAATGCCGTCTACGGGGCAATGACGCTGGACAACGCCGCGTAGGGTCGCAGGTCAGGCACCGTGTTATGTCGGGAACGGGCCCCAGGCGCGCTTGACCGCCGGCCGGGCCTCGATCGCGTCATGCCAGCGCTGCACATTGGGATAGTCCTTCAGACCGATGTCTCTGACGCCGTGAATGTGCACGTCGGAATACATCGTCATATCGGCAATCGAATAGGCGCCGCCGAAATATTCATTCGACGCCAAGTGTCCGTCGAGCGTGCTCAGCATGTCGCGCAGGTTCGCCTCATAGTGCTGCTGCGCAGGTGGCGCTTTTACAGGCGAGCGGATGGTCCAGTGTCCGAACTGCTGCGCCAGCGTGGTGAACGTCGCCGAGCCGTAGAACAGCCACTGGTCAACCTTTGCGCGCGCCGCCGGATCAGTCGGATAGAACTTGCCGGATTTCTCGGCCAGATATTTGAGAATGGCTCCCGACTCGCACAGCGTTACGCGCGTGCCGCCGGGGCCGTCGTTATCGACGATGGCCGGGATTTTATGGCCTGGGCTGATCTTCATGAAATCCGGCGCCATCTGGGCCTTTTGTCCCAGATTGACCGGAATAATTTTGTGCGGGAGCCCGGCTTCCTCCAGCATCATTCTGGGCTTGTAGCCGTTGTCCGTGGTCCACGTATAGCAATCGATCATTTCCGTCCTCCCGATCGCGTCCCTTTGTGTCAAAGCGAATTATGACCGGGGTATCGCCGGACGCCAAGTGCTCGCGCCACAAGACCGACATGACTATCAGTTTGCGCGGAGTTTACTGTCGCCCAAACCCGGTCGTGGCGGGGCCAGGTTCGGTCAAATTGTACGGAACACGTTAGGCCAAACTTGGCAGGCCCTCCGTATCATTCCCGACGATTTTAGTCGGGACTGTAGTGGGGATCGGATGTTCGAGCAGTCAATTTCTGCCGCTTCGGGCCAAGCGGACTTGGCTCACGCGGGTGCCGCGCGCGCGACGCTGCCCCGGCTTTTGGTTATCGATGATGACAACCTCCATCGCATGATCATCTGCCGCGCCGCCGCCAAGGCGGGCTATCTTCCGGCGGGCGCCGCGAGTTACGACGAGGCCGTCAAGCTCGCGCAAGAAACGGCGTTCGACTGCATCACGCTCGATCTGTCGCTCGGTGACCATGCGGGTGACGAGATGCTGCGTCACTTGTGGGTGATCGGCTGCAAGGCGCCCATCATCATCATCAGCGGCTGCGACAACGAGACGTGCAACGAAAGCGCAAAGGTCGCCGAGTCGCTCAAAATGAATGTCTGGGAATCGATCCCGAAGCCGGTGAATCTTGCCACGCTGCGCGAGTTGCTCGATCGTCTCAAGGCAAGTTGGGACCCGCCGCCCGCCGAGACGGCGCAAGCCGATCAGGTTTCGCCCGCATAGGGCCCTTGTGGATCCGCCAATGCCTGCAGGCGCAGCGCCGCCGCGTGGGCAAAGCGCAGCATGATTGCCTTGCGGGTGGCCGCGGAGAGCCGATGCTCCGGCGCTTCGCTGATGATCGACGCGCCGAACGCATCCGCAATGATCAATCCGGCATCAGCCGGAAAAATCTCGGCCGGCACATCGAGAACCGTGGCGAAGAACAGCCGGTCGCAGTGCAGCCGATAGTCCATCCATTTCTGATCGGCGCGGAAATCTGCAACCGACGATTTGATTTCCACGATGACGATTTCGCCGTTGCCGCCGAGCGCCACGAGATCGGCGCGCCGTCCTGACGGCAACGGCAACTCGCTGACGACGCAATAACCGAGCGCATGGAGATAACGCGCCGTCCCGCGCGCGACCGCGAAGGCGGTCGGCGACTGCCGGCCATCGGCCGGGAAGGCAGGCGCCAGCGCGTTGAGGCTCATGGCAAGGATTCCAGGCAGCGGCAGGCTGGATAACGGACGGATTTCCGGTCTACGCACGCCCACGCCACATACTCCGATCGGCACGCCAAGCCACGGACAGCACACGCCAGACGAAGGATCATTGCAACTTATCCGTTTATTGTCACTTGGGACCTGAACTCCCGGCGCGATCCGCGAATGCTTCGGCCAGCGCGGCCCGCGAGGCTCCGATGACGCCGCGTTCGGTAATGAGCCCGGTGATAAGGCGCGCCGGCGTGACATCGAAGCCATAATTCGACACCGCCGAATTTTGGGGCACCACACGCACCGTTTCGATCCGGCCATCGGCGGTCAGCCCGCTCATGGTGGCGACCTCGTCGGCGCTGCGTTCTTCGATTGGGATCTCGGCGATCCCGTCGGCTATCGCGAAGTCGATCGTCGGCGACGGCAGCGCCACGTAAAACGGTACGTTGTTGTCGTGGGCGGCGAGCGCCTTCAGATAAGTGCCGATCTTGTTGCAGACGTCGCCGTTGGCGGTAACGCGGTCGGTGCCCACAATGACGAGGTCGACGAGTCCGTGCTGCATCAGGTGGCCGCCGGCATTATCGGCGATCACGGTGTGCGGAACGCCGTGCTGACCGAGCTCCCAGGCCGTGAGCGAAGCCCCTTGATTGCGCGGCCGGGTCTCGTCGACAAAGACATGAATCGCGACGCCCTTATCGTGCGCCAGATAGATTGGCGCTGTCGCCGTGCCGATGTCGACCGTGGCGAGCCAGCCGGCGTTGCAGTGCGTGAGTACGTTCACGCGCTCACCGCGGTTCTTGCGGGCCGCGATGCTTTCGATCAGCGGCAGTCCGTTGCGGCCGAGCGCAGAATTGATTGCGACGTCCTCATCGCAGATCTCCGCCGCGCGCCGATAGGCCGCCGCCGCGCGCTCGCCGCGCGGCCGGTTGCGAACGGCCGCCACCATCTCGTCCAGCGCCCATTTGAGGTTGATCGCGGTCGGCCGCGTAGCGATCAGGGTCGCGTAGGCGCGGTCGAGTGCGTCGTCCGAGGTGTCGGCGCGTATGGCGAGACAAACGCCGTACGCCGCTGCGGCGCCGATGAGTGGCGCGCCGCGGACCACCATGGCGCGGATCGCGTGCGCGGTCTCGTCGAGCGTCGCCAGCCGCGCCGTCACGAAGCGATGCGGCAGTGCGGTCTGATCGATGACGCCGACGGACCAGCCGTCGGGCTCGAGCCAGATGGTGCGCATTGGTCTGCCGTCGACTTTCATGATCGCTGCCTAGCAACATTCCCGGCGATTGTGGAGGGTAAAGCCGCTTGCCCAGCGCCGAACGTTGCCGCAATCTTTGCGCCAATACGGGAGACCGCAATGGCCGATGTGGATTACGAGGTCGAATACAACAACCGGGCGCGCGTGCCCGAATACGCGGATATCTTTCTGCGCTGGGCACGTGAAGCGGAAGACTATCGGGCCGAGCGGCTGAAGGCTGGGCGCGCGGAACTTGGTCTCAGCTATGGCGACACGCCGCGACAGACTGTCGACCTGCTGCTGCCGGACGCCGGCGAGAGCGCTCCGCTCGCCATGTTCGTTCACGGCGGCTGGTGGCGCTCGCTGGAAGCCTCGAGCTTCAGCCAGATGGCGCGCGGCTTGAACGCCCGCGGGATCGCGGTTGCGATCGTGGGTTACGACCTGTGCCCCAACGTCGCGATTGCCGACATCATTGAGCAGATTCGCCGGGCCTGCGTTTTTCTATGGCAGCGTCAACCGCGCCGCCTGCTGGTTTACGGACATTCGGCCGGCGGTCACTTGGCCTCCGCGATGGTGGCTACCGATTGGCACGCGCTCTACCCGAAGGCGCCGGCCGATCTGGTTCCGGCGGGATTTGCGATGTCAGGTGTGTTCGATCTCGCCCCTCTCGTCGGCATCAGCGTGAACCAGGATTTGCGGCTCGATGCCGCCGAAGCGCGCCGCGTATCGACGGCGTTTTGGCAACCCGCGCCCGGTCGAACCTTCGATGCCATCGCGGGAGGCCTCGAATCCGGAGAGTTCAAGCGCCAGAGCATGTTGCTCGCCGATACTTGGCGGCAACGCGGCGTCGAAACGCGCTACGAGGAAATCGCTGGCGCGAATCATTTCACGATCCTCGATCCGCTCACCGATCCGCAGAGCCCGATGGTGGCGCGCATCGCCGCCTTGACGCAGGCAATCAAACAGTAGCGCGGCTTGTGTGCTTGGCCACGGCGGGCGGACCGGAAGCGGGACGGGTGAACAGTACGCAGGCCGAGGCGGCTAAAATCAACGCAAATCCGATGATGTCCGGGGCGGTCGGACGTTCGCCAAGGAAGGCGACCGAGGAGATGACACCAATCACCGGACTGCCCAGCACGCCGAGCGATGCCGTTGTGGCCGGCAATTTCCGGATGATCGAAAACCACAGGCCGTAGGCGATACCGGTGCCTAGGACGCCTGACAGTATCGTCGCGATAACGCCCTCAGCATGGGCGGCGTGAAAATCCGGGCCGCCTTCGAAGATCATCATGCAGGCGCCAATGACAAGGAGTGCAATTGCCACCTGCCACGCCGCAAGCGCCATCGGATCGGCTTCGACCCGAGCCCATTTCAAATAAACCGTGCCGGCTGCCCAGCTTACGCCGGTCCCGAGCGCCAAAACGATTCCGAGCGGGATTCCGACTGCGGTCAATGGGTAGATCAGGATCGCAAGCCCGGCGACGCACAAGCCGATAGCGAGCGGTTGCATTCCGGTTGGTCTTTCGCGGAGAAATATCCAGCTCAACACGACGGTCCAGATGGGCATCGTGTAAGACACGACCGCTACGCGCGATGTTGCCGCGGCAAGCTGCGCAAAGGTCGAGAATACGCTGAAGCTAGCGACATTGAGCAGCGAGGCGACGAAGACGTGAACCCAGTTCCTGATGCCGGGAAGCCGCAGTTCGCGGCCCATGACGAAAGCACACCGCGAACAGGATGATGCCGCCGACGAGCGTACTTGTTGTGCGCATGGTGAGTGGCGGAACTTCGCGGAGCGCAATCCGCATGATCGGCCAGGTCACGCCCCAGACGATGCACAGGGCGATCAACATGAGTCGTGCGCCGGCTTCGGAACGTGCCGTGGCGTCACGCGTGAGATCGGGATTTTTCAAGGACTCTTCCCGGCCATATCCCTTCAGGGAGCTTTTGGGCCGGTGCGCAAGTACCAGTCGGCGATCTGCGCGCCGGTCCAGAACAGCACGTCGGGCTTCTTGCGGATGACCTCGAAAATGCGGCGGAAATATTTGAGCCGATGCGGCGCGCCCATGATGTAGGGATGAACCGAAAGCGCCATGACGCGCGCCGAGTCGGCCGAGTCGGCGTAAATCTGTTCGAACTGGTCGAGCGCGCGTTCGCAGTATTCCGACGCCTTGTGGTGCTGGATCAGCATCATGGCGACGTCATTGCATTCCTGCGTATAGGGCACGCTCAGGATCGGCGTGCGGCGGGTCTTGAGCCAGACCGGCTGATCGTCGAGCACCCAGTCGGCGACGTAGTCATAGCCTTCGTCGATCAACAGTTCGGGTGTCTGCCAGGTTTCGGTCAGGCCCGGACCAAGCCAGCCGCGCGGCGCCGTTCCGGTGGCCTTGAGGATCGTTTCCCGGACCTTGCGGATGTCGGCCCGCTCGTTCGGGACCTTCTGCATATTCGTCTGCGTGAAGCCGTGCCCGATGAATTCCCATTCGCGCTCGACCGCCGCCCGTACGATCGCCGGGTAGGCTTCCAGCGCCGAGCCGTTGATGGCGATCACGCCGGGAATCTGGAATTCATCGAACACCTTGATGAAGCGCCAGAAGCCGACGCGGTTGCCGTATTCGTGCCAGGCCCAATTCGGCACGTCTGGCATCGGCGAACCGCCAGCCGGCGGCGTGAGCACGGTGCGCGGCATGGTCTGCATCGGGTCCCAATGCTCGACATTGACGATGACCCACACCACCATGCGGGCCCCATCCGGCAGCTTCAGCGGTGCCCGCTCGGTGATCGGCGAATAGGCGATGCGTTCGTCGGGAAGCATCACGACTTTGGACTGCCGTTTTGCCGGGGCTTTTTTTGATCGTGTGGCCATTGTGAGTTTTTTCTCCCTGCCTCGCGAAGGCTAGTTCGTGACCGGCGAGGATGCTTTTTCACCTGCCGGCTGCTGCCGGGTCACTATCGTGCCGAAGACCGTCAGTGCCAGTGCGCAGACGCAGAGCGGTACAAAAGCCATCCACGGTCGTCCCGTCACATCCCACAGCGCACCGCTCAGCGTCGGGATGATGATCGCGCAGCTATAGCTTATCGTGAACATGCCGGCGGAAGTGCGCGACACATCGCCCGCCGCGCTCAGCACTGCCGGCAGCGCCAGGATTGCCGGGAAGGTGATCGCGGTCGTGAATCCAATAAATCCAGCGGCGGCGAGGATGCCGAAATTTGTCGGGACCAGAATCATGACCAGGAACGATGCCAGCAGGACTGGTCCAAACAACAGGAATAGCCACGCGCGGCGTTCGAAGCGGCCGGCCATCAGCAGCAGGACAAATGGCGCAGCCATCTGCAAACCGTTGAGCCAAGCTAACGCGGAGGCAAGCAAATGGGCCTTGCCGAGACTGACCAGATAGTCGCCGAGAAAAGCATTGGCCGAGAAGAACGAACTGTTGTTGCCACCGAGCGCAAAGCCGAGCAGCCAGACGAGAGGATTGCGGAAATCCGGCCACCAGCGGCCGCCGGTCGCAATGTCGCCGCCCGCCTTTTCGCCGCGGCTGGGGCCGAACAGATAAAATATCGGAACGATGAGCAGCGCCGGAACTGCCCAGAAGACGAGATCACGCCGCCACGAGCCGCCGAGCAACGGCAGCACATAGGGGATGGTCAAGGCCGATGAAGCCGTCGAGCCAATCAGCATGCCGGCCGTGTAGGCGAGGGTGCCGAGCGCGATGCGGCCGGGAAGCCATTCACGCACCAGTGTCGGCATCCCGGGCTGCATGATCGCGACGCCGAAGCCGGTCGCGATCACGCCGGCGTACAGCGTCGGCACGTCAATCGCCGCGCCCCGTGCGCCGCTGGCGACGGCTGCGATCGTCATGCCGATGATCGCCGCCAGCGTGGTGCCGATCCGTGCGATCAGCATCGAACCCGGAATGGCTGCGATGGCAAAGAGCGCCAGCGGTAGCCCGATCAGGAGGCCGACCTGGGTCTCCGACATGTGCAGTTCGCTATGCACCAGCGGAATGACCGGTGGCATGGCGAGAATCGTCATGCGCATGGCGACGCCCGCGAGGAACAATAGCGACAGAAGTTTGAGCAGACGGCCGCGGGATGGCCCGGCCGCCGAATTCCCGGCAGAGAGCATGAGAGGAGGACAACCTTGAGGGTGTGCAAACTGCATCAGGAGGCGGCGGTGCGCAAGAAAGCTGCGCAGAGGTCGCTTGCTCCCCTTCTGGAACAAATATAGAACATCATAATGATCAGTGGACAGCCCGATCCCGCGAGCGTGCAGAGGGTGCTGCGCGCGACTTTTGGCTTCGAGGGTTTCCGGGCCGGCCAAGCCGAGATCGTTGCGGCGGCGCTTGAGGGCCGCGACGTGCTCGCGGTTATGCCCACCGGCAGCGGCAAGTCATTGTGCTATCAGCTGCCGGCGCTGTTGCGCGATGGGCTGACCGTCGTGGTGTCGCCGCTGATCGCGCTGATGCGCAACCAGGTCGCGCAACTTTGCGGCTACGGCATCGCGGCCGCAGCGCTCAACTCCGCCAACGATCCGGCCGAAAACCGCGCCATTCTGGATCGCATGGCGCGCGGCGAATTGCGCCTCGTTTATGTGGCGCCGGAGCGGCTGGTGAAGGCCGAAACGCTCGATCTGCTCAAGCGCGCCAAGGTCGCGATGCTGGCCGTCGACGAGGCGCATTGCATTTCGCAGTGGGGCCACGATTTCCGGCCCGAATACGCCGAGCTGGGCAAAGTTCAGGTGGCGCTGGGCGGCATCCAGACGGTTGCGTTCACAGCCACGGCTGACGCCGCCACGCGTGCGGATATTCTGCAAAAGTTGTTTAGCCGTCCGCCGGCCGTCTTCGTGCACGGCTTTGACCGGCCCAATCTGCGGCTCGCCATGCAGGCCAAGATCGGCAGTCGCAACCAAGTCACCGATTTCATCGCAGCGCATCCGGGGCAGAGCGGCATCGTCTATTGCGCGTCGCGACGCAAGACCGAGGAACTGGCCGACCATCTGCGCAAAATCGGCATCAAGGCATTGCCCTATCACGCCGGCATGGAGAACGCGGCGCGCTCGCGCCATCAGGACGAGTTTCTGCAGGAGGATGGCGTCGTTGTCGTCGCGACAGTCGCGTTCGGCATGGGCATCGACAAGCCGGATGTGCGGTTCGTTCTGCACGCTGACATGCCGTCCAATATCGAAAGTTATTATCAGGAGATCGGCCGCGCCGGCCGCGATGGACTGCCCGCCGATACGTTGACGCTCTATTCCATGGGCGACATCCGCCTGCGCCGCATGCAGATCGACGACAGCGAGTCGACCGACGAGCAGAAGCGGGTCGATCGCCAGCGTCTTAACGCCCTGGTTTCGTTGTGCGAATCGCCGCGGTGTCGTCGGCAAACGCTGCTCAGCTATTTCGGCGAAACGACCGAGCCCTGCGGCAATTGCGATTTCTGCTGCGACGGCGCGCAGTTGATTGACGGCACGATTGCGGCGCAAAAGGCGTTGTCCGCCATCGTGCGAACCGGCGAGCGTTTCGGCACCGAGCACTTGGCCAATGTGCTGCTCGGCGAAAACAGCGAGGCAGTGGAAAAGTTCGGTCACGACCGCCTGCCCACCTTCGGCGTCGGCAAAGAATACGACAAAAAACAGTGGCGCTCGATTTTCCGCCAGTTGCACGGTGCCGGCGTCATCACCCTCGACATCACGGGCTACGGCAGTTGGAAGGTGACCGAAGCCGGACGGCGCGTGCTCAAGGGCGCTGAGAAAATCACTTTGCGGACCAACACGCTCAAGACTGGCCGCAAGGCCGCGCGCTCCGCCGCCAATACCGCTGCGCTCGCTGACGGATTACCCGGCGATACGGAGCTGTTCGAGGCATTGCGGCGGCGCCGTTCGGAACTCGCCAAGGCACGACGTGTGGCCGCCTATGTGGTGTTCGCCGACAAGACACTGATCGACATGGCGCGGCGCAAGCCAAAGACCGTGCTCGAAATGGCAGACGTGCATGGCGTCGGCGAGGCGAAGCTCGCGCAATACGGTCAGGACTTCCTCGACGTCATCCGGCAGCATGCACCAGCCGGCTAGTTCGCTTGACGCCAAGCACGGAAGATGCCGATTTTACCGTTGTTCCGCGATGTTGCGCCGCATTGCCTGGTATGTTAGCAACGCCGCGATTTTCGCGGGTCGGCGGGGCCTTGCGCTGCCCCGAAATATAAATCCCGCATGATCCCAAGGGTTTGGTCCCAAGGGCTTGGGCCGGCGCCCCCCGCCGGCAGTGCCCTTGAAGACGGCTCCCAGGCAGGCGACGAGAAGCAAACTTGGCAGGCGAAGACACCATCGTTTCCGGCGTGGCAGGCCGCTACGCAACCGCACTGTTCGATCTCGCCCGCGAGTTCGAACGCGATCGATGCCGTCAAGGCGGATCTCGATCAGTTTGCTGCGCTCATCGCGGAGAGTCCCGATTTGCTGCGGCTCGTCCGCAGTCCGGTGCTTTCCGCCGACGAGCAGCTACGGGCGCTGTCGGCGGTGCTGCAGCGCGCCGGTATCGGCGGGCTCGCGGAGAGGTTTCTCAAGCTGGTCACGACCAACCGCCGCCTGTTTGCGGTGCGCGACATGGTCAAGGGGTTCCGGGCGCTGGTGGCCGAGCACAAGGGTGAGGCCACCGCCGAGATCACCGTGGCGGAACAGCTCAGGGACGAGCACGTGGCGGCGCTGCGCGCCGCGTTGAAGGCGGTCAGCGGCAAGGACGTCGATCTCGCCGTTAAAATCGATCCCGCCATCCTCGGCGGGCTGGTGGTCAAAATGGGCAGCCGCATGGTCGACACCTCGCTGCGCACCAAACTCAATGCGATCAGGCACGCGATGAAAGAGGTCCGTTAATGGATATTCGCGCGGCGGAAATCTCCGCCATTCTCAAAGAGCAGATCAAGAATTTTGGCCAGGAGGCGGAAGTCTCCGAAGTCGGCCAGGTGCTGTCCGTCGGCGACGGCATCGCCCGCGTCTACGGGCTCGACAATGTGCAGTCGGGCGAGATGGTCGAATTCGAGAGCGGCGTGCGCGGCATGGCGCTCAATCTCGAAAGCGACAACGTCGGCATCGTCATTTTCGGCTCCGACCGCGCGATCGCGGAAGGCCAGACGGTCAAGCGTACGCGCTCCATCGTCGAGGTTCCGGTCGGCAAGGGCTTGCTGGGCCGCGTCGTTGACGCGCTCGGCGACCCGATCGATGGCAAGGGACCGATCAAGGCTGACCACAAGGCGCGCGTCGACGTAAAGGCGCCCGGTATCATCCCGCGCAAGTCGGTGCACGAGCCGATGGCGACCGGCCTCAAAGCAATCGATGCCCTGATCCCGATCGGTCGCGGTCAGCGCGAACTGATCATCGGCGACCGCCAGACCGGCAAGACCGCGATCGCGCTCGACACCATCTTGAACCAGAAACCGCTGAACGCGACGGGCGACGAGAAGGTCAAGCTTTACTGCGTCTACGTCGCGGTCGGACAGAAACGCTCGACTGTCGCGCAGTTCGTCAAGGTTTTGGAGGAGAACGGCGCGCTCGAGTATTCGATCGTGGTTGCGGCGACCGCGTCCGATCCGGCGCCGATGCAGTTCCTCGCGCCGTTCGCCGGCTGCGCCATGGGCGAATATTTCCGCGACAACGGCATGCACGCGGTGATCATTTACGATGACCTGTCCAAGCAGGCCGTTGCCTACCGGCAGATGTCGCTGCTGCTGCGCCGGCCGCCGGGCCGTGAAGCCTATCCGGGCGACGTGTTCTATCTGCACTCGCGGCTGTTGGAGCGCGCGGCGAAGATGAACGACGAGCACAAGGCCGGTTCGCTCACCGCGTTGCCAGTTATTGAAACGCAGGCCAACGACGTGTCGGCCTACATCCCGACCAATGTCATCTCCATCACGGACGGGCAGATCTTCCTCGAGACCGACCTGTTCTACCAGGGCATTCGTCCGGCCGTGAATGTCGGCCTGTCGGTGTCGCGCGTCGGTTCGGCAGCGCAGACCAAGGCGATGAAGAAGGTCGCCGGCCGCATCAAGGGCGAGTTGGCCCAATACCGCGAGATGGCGGCATTCGCGCAGTTCGGCTCCGATCTCGACGCCACGACGCAGCGCCTGCTCAATCGCGGCTCGCGGCTCACCGAACTGCTCAAGCAGCCGCAGTTTTCGCCGCTGAAGATGGAAGAGCAGGTCTGCGTCATCTATGCAGGCGTCAACGGCTATCTCGATCCGCTCCCCGTCAACCGCGTGCGCGCGTTCGAGGACGGTCTGCTCGGCACGCTGCGCGGCCAGAACGCCGACATCCTCAACAGCATTCGCGATTCGCGCGATCTCGATGATGCGACGGCGGGAAAACTCAAGAGCGTGGTCGATAACTACGCGAAGACGTTTGCCTGAGCCATGCCTTCGCTCAAGGACCTTCGCAACCGCATCGCCGCCACCAAGGCGACGCAGAAGATCACCAAAGCCATGCAGATGGTGGCGGCGTCGAAGCTGCGTCGCGCGCAAGCGACGGCCGAGGCGGCGCGGCCCTATGCGAGCCACATGGATAAGGTGCTGGGCAATATCGCGGCTTCGGTCGGCAGTCTCGATACGGCGCCGCGGCTGTTGCGTGGCAGCGGCAGCGACAGTGTACATCTGCTTCTGGTCTGTACCGCCGAACGCGGTCTATGCGGCCCGTTCAATACCGCGATCGTGCGGCTCGCGCGCGAGCGGGCAAACGCGCTGATGGCCGAAGGCAAAGAGGTCAAATTCTTCTGCGTCGGGCGCAAGGGTTACGATCAGCTGCGGCGGCTTTACGCCAAGCAGATCATCGAGATGGTCGACCTGCGCGCGGCGCGGACACTGCAATTCTCTCACGCCGAGATGATCGCCGAGAAGGTGATCGAGCGCTTTAACAATTTCGAGTTCGATGTCTGCACGCTGTTCTTCTCGCGTTTCCGTTCGGTGATCGCGCAGATCCCGACTGCACAGCAAATCATTCCGCCGGTGTTCAACTCCAAGGTGGCCGAGGGACTGGGCGGGGCGGTCTACGAGTTCGAGCCGGAAGCAGAGGATATTCTGCACGAACTGCTGCCGCGCAATATCGCCGTGCAGGTCTTCCGCGCCTTGCTGGAAAATGCGGCGTCGTTCTATGGCGCGCAGATGTCCGCGATGGACAACGCGACCCGTAATGCAGGCGACATGATCCGCCGCCAGACGCTCACCTATAACCGCACGCGTCAGGCGATGATCACCAAGGAACTGATCGAAATCATCTCTGGAGCTGAGGCGCTCTGAGTGGTGCGCCCGTAAAGGCAGGTACTCCTATGGCTAAAGCAGTCGGACACATCACCCAAGTCATCGGCGCGGTCGTCGACGTGCATTTCGATGCCGACCTGCCACCGATCCTCAATGCCTTGGAGACGCAGAACCAGGGCCGCCGTCTGGTGCTCGAGGTTGCGCAGCAGCTTGGTGAAAACACCGTACGCACAGTCGCCATGGATACGAGCGAAGGACTGGTGCGCGGGCAGGAGGTCACGGACACCGGCGCGCCGATTTCTGTGCCGGTCGGCGCCGGGCTCCTTGGCCGCATCATCAATGTGATCGGCGACCCGGTCGATGAAGCCGGCCCGGTCAAGGGCGAAGGCACCCGAGCCATCCATCAGGAGGCGCCGGCTTACACTGACCAGTCTACCGAGGCGGCGATTCTCGTCACCGGCATCAAGGTCGTGGATCTGCTCGCGCCGTACGCCAAGGGCGGCAAGATCGGTCTGTTCGGCGGCGCCGGCGTCGGCAAGACGGTGCTGATCATGGAGTTGATCAACAACGTCGCCAAGGCGCACGGCGGCTATTCGGTATTTGCCGGCGTGGGCGAACGCACCCGCGAGGGCAACGACCTCTATCACGAGATGATCGAGTCCAAGGTCAACAAGGACCCCAAGGAAGGCTCGGTCGAGGGCTCCAAATGCGCGCTGGTGTACGGCCAGATGAATGAGCCGCCCGGCGCGCGTGCGCGCGTCGGCCTGACCGGCCTGACGGTCGCCGAGTATTTCCGCGATCAGGGTCAGGATGTGCTGTTCTTCGTCGACAACATCTTCCGCTTCACGCAGGCGGGCTCGGAAGTCTCTGCGCTGCTCGGACGCATTCCGTCGGCGGTGGGCTACCAGCCGACACTCGCAACCGACATGGGCGCGCTGCAGGAGCGGATCACCACGACCACCAAAGGCTCGGTGACATCGGTGCAGGCGATCTACGTGCCCGCCGACGATCTGACCGATCCGGCACCAGCGACCTCATTCGCGCATCTTGACGCCACGACGGTGCTGTCGCGCGATATCGCCGCCAAGGGCATCTATCCGGCGGTCGATCCACTCGATTCAACATCGCGCATGCTGTCGCCGATGATCGTCGGCGAAGAGCATTACAACGTCGCCCGGCAGGTCCAGCAGGTGCTGCAACGCTACAAGGCGCTGCAGGACATCATTGCGATCCTCGGCATGGACGAGCTTTCCGAAGAGGACAAGCTCACGGTCGCGCGCGCCCGCAAGATCGAGCGTTTCCTGTCGCAGCCTTTCCATGTCGCTGAAGTCTTCACCGGCTCGCCCGGCAAGCTGGTCGACCTTCAGGATACGATCAAGGGCTTCAAGGACTTGGTCGAAGGGAAATACGACCATCTGCCCGAGGCTGCGTTCTACATGGTCGGGGCCATCGAGGAAGCGGTCGAGAAGGGCAAGAAGCTCGCCGCCGAGGCAGCGTAACCAGCCAGGGTCAATCAGTCATGGCCGCGCTTCATTTCGAATTTGTCTCGCCCGAGCGCGTGCTGTTCTCGGGCGACGTTGATCAGGTCGATCTGCCCGGCGCCGAAGGCGATATGGGCATCCTGGCCGGACACGCCCCGCTGGTGACGGCGCTTCGTCCGGGCATTGTGACGATCTTCAACGGCGGCGCTCGCGAGCCGGTCGTGGTGATTGGCGGTTTCGCCGAAGTCAGTCCCGCCGGGCTAACGATCCTCGCCGACCGTGCCGTACCGCGCGCAGATTACGATACGGCGCTGCTGGCCGAAGAGATCAAAGATACCGAGGAAGACGTCGCTGACGCCGCAGATGCCCAGCGCGACCGCCTCGCACGGCGTCTCGAACAACTCAAATCGCTGCAGGCGGCGCTGGCGCAATAGCGCCGCGGCCGATTTATCGGCGCGTGAATTTCGCGAATTCCTTCACGACGCGCTCGTAGACTTGGCGCTTGAACGGCACTACGAGTCCAGGAACGTTTTGCATCGGCTCCCAGCGCCAACCGGAGAATTCCGCCTGGTGGCCGTGGGGATGCTCGACGTCGATTTCGGTTTCCTCGCCGATAAAACGCACCGCAAACCATTTCTGTGTTTGACCGCGGTACCTGCCCTTCCAGGCTTGGCCCAGGATTTCGGGCGGAATGTCGTATGTGAGCCAGTCGGCGATTTCGCCCAACGGCTCGACCGACGAGATGCTGGTTTCCTCGCGCAGTTCGCGCAACGCCGCCGGCCACGGCTCTTCACCTGGATCGATACCGCCCTGCGGCATCTGCCAGGCATGCGTTTCATCGATGTGTTCGGGACCCTCGATCCGGCGGCCGATGAAGGCAAGCCCGGCGCCGTTGAGCACCATGATCCCGACGCACGGGCGATAAGGCGGGGATTCGACGGACATCGCGAGCGGCAAAGTATAGAGGCCAGACGGAGAATGAAAGACGGACGCACGCGATCCGTCATTCGTCATTCGTCGTCAGGATTGTTTCTCTTTCGTCACCGCCGCCGTGATCGGCACCAGAAGCACGCCGCGGCTCGCGGCCGCTTTTGCCCATTTGGCGATATGCGCAATCGAGATCGGCAAGGCTGACGACACACCGACGGCCAAGCGATGCTGGCGGGCGGTCGCCTCCAATCCGGCGAGCGCGCGGTCGATTTCGTCCGGCGTGGCCACCGAGTCGATCGTCGCATCGGCCTTGGCAAAGGGCAGATTATTGGCGCCCGCGAGGCGTCCGGCGACGCTGCGAGGATTGGAGCCGTTGTCGACAAAAATCAGGCCGCGCTTTTCGGCCTCCTGCAGCACGGGCGCGAAGGATTGTTCGGAGGCGGTAAATCGCGCGCCCATCATGTTGATGAGTCCCACGTAGCCCTGGAACCGGGCCATCAGCCAGTGCAGCCGATCTAGGTTCTGCTGCGGGGCGAGCGAAGTCAGCAGCGTCTGTGGGCCGGTATCATTGTCGGGATAGTCGAACGGCTCCATCGGCACTTCGAGCAGAATTTCGTGGCCCGCGGCGCGGGCGCGCCCGGCCAGCGCGGCGTCGTTGCCGTACGGCACGAAGGCAAGCGTCACCGCGCCGGGCAGCTTGGCGATTGCCTCGGCGGTGTCCTTGGCGCTCACGCCGAGGCCCTCGATGACGAGGGCAATCCGCACGGCGTCAGGCTTGCCGGGTATGGGCGTCACCGGCTGGGCGAACGCGTCCGCCGGGCGCACGCCGTCGGCGGCGATCTTCGGTAGCGGCCCTAGCGGCGTCATTTCGAGGAATTTCGGATCCACCTTGGGACCAGGCGGCAGCGCGGTGGAGCTGCTGCCGCTGCCGGGGGCCGGGATCACCACCTCCTGGTGGGCTCCCGTGGTGCCGTTGATGATATTGACTGTGGTCGAGCCGGGCGGCACGGCCTCCTCGCCCTGAGCCACGCCGGCGGGGGCCTGGCCCGGACCATCATACCGGCCGGGGCCGCCGGGCGTGCCTGGCTTGGCGGCCGCCACGGGATGGTCTTTTTCGCCCTCCGAGCTCTTTGCTGGCGTTCCGGCTTGTGCCTGGATCGGAATGACCGCCACCGGCTCGCCGCCGAACGGGTTCTCGCCCATCACCGCCCAGAAGACGAAAATTGCAAGGAACAGCGCAAGCGCCCCGGCAATGATCTGCGGAATGGGGAGGCGGATGGAGGCGCGGCGCTTCTTTCGGTGCTGGCCCAGCGGGGCGCTCAGATCATCCGTCGCCATCGCCCTTTCCTCGCGGGATCGCTTACGCGCGAATCACGGAGCTCAGTCTATCACGACGGGCCAACGGCAAGCCCGTGAGGGCCATTTCGTATGCCTCGCAGTCTCCCGCGTCGGATGTCGGCTGCAAAAAAATTGGGGCGGCCATCGGCCGCCCCAAAACCAGATCGGCAAATCCGGCTTCCCTTAATTCGGAACCGGAGCCTTCGGATTCGGCGGGAATGCCGCATTGGTGGCGGTCCCGCGCAGGAGATCGATCGCCTGCTGGAGCGCCTTGTCGTTCTTCTCATCCGGCGGCACGTAGGACTGCGAGCCGGACTGTTCCTGTCCCGCGGCCGAGAGATGCCCCGGCAGCGACGCTTCGCCCTTGGAGTCGGTCTCACCTTTGAGCTCGTTGGGCACGTCCTGCGTCACCTGGATGTCGGGAACGATGCCCTTAGCCTGGATGGTGCGGCCAGACGGCGTGTAGTAGCGCGCCGTGGTCAGCCGCAGCGCGCCGTTGCCGGCACCAAGCGGAATGATGGTCTGCACCGATCCCTTGCCGAAGGAGCGCGTGCCGATCAGCGTTGCACGCTTGTGGTCCTGCAATGCACCCGCGACGATTTCGGAGGCCGACGCCGAGCCGCCGTTGATCAGCACGATCAGCGGCTTCTCGCCGGTGAGTTCGCCGCCCGCCCGCGCATTGAAGCGTTGCGTCTCATCGGAGTTGCGGCCGCGCGTCGAGACGATTTCACCCTTGTCGAGGAATGCGTTCGACACTGAGATCGCCTGGTCGAGCAGGCCGCCCGGATTGTTGCGCAGATCGAGGATGTAGCCCTTGATCTTGTCGCCGCCGAGCTTGTTCTTCAGATCAGCAAGCGCCTGCTTTAGCCCGTCGGTGGTCTGTTCGTTGAATTGCGTGACGCGGATATAGCCGACGTCGCTGCCCTCGGGGTGCCAGCGTACCGATTTCACGCGGATCACGTCGCGGGTAATCGACAGCACGACTGGCTTGGCCGAACCCTTGCGCATGATCGTCAGCTTGATCTTGGTGTTGACCGGCCCGCGCATCTTGTCGACGGCCTGGTTGAGGGTCATGCCCTGCACGGCATCGTCGTCGAGCATGGTGATGACGTCATTCGCCATGACACCGGCCTTGGCCGCAGGGGTGTCGTCGATCGGCGCCACCACCTTGATCAGCCCGTCCTCCATGGTGACCTCGATGCCGAGACCGCCGAACTCGCCGCGCGTCTGCACCTGCATGTCACGGAAGCTCTTCGGGTCCATATAGCTCGAATGCGGATCGAGCCCGGTCAGCATGCCGTTGATTGCCGACTCGATGAGCTTGGTGTCGTCAGGCTTGTCGACATAATCGGCGCGGACCCGCTCGAACACGTCGCCGAACAGGTTGAGCTGCCGATAGGTATCGGAGGCCGCCGCCTTGGCGCTCGAGCCGAGCGGAAGCGAGTGCGGCTGGACGGCCAGCAACGTCACCGCGGCGCCGGCCAGTGCACTGAGGAGGATCAGAGGGGTCTTGCGCATCATCCGCGAGCCTTTTCGCCTTCGTTTGTCGCCCACCACGGGCTGGGATCGATGGGAGTCCCGTCCTTGCGGAACTCCACATAGAGAACAGGTTTTTTAGAGCCGGTTGCGACGGCAGCCGATAACTGCGGTTGGCCGCCCATCACCGCTACGGGTTCTCCGGTCAGCACGAACTGTCCGAGATCAACGGATATCCGCTCCATCCCCGCTAACAGCACATGATAACCGCCGCCGGCATTGAGGATCAAGAGTTGCCCATAGCTGCGAAATGGACCGGCGTAAACAACCCAACCGTCGCATGGCGCGGTGATTTGTGCGGCCGCATGCGTGGCGATGGAGAGACCTTTTTGGGTTCCGCCGACCCCATCGGGAGCGCCGAACGCGCGAATCGGCGCACCGTTGACGGGTAACTGGAGATGGCCGCGAGCGTTTGCAAAGGCGATCGCCGGAGCCAGACGGCCTGGATCGCCAAGCGCCGCAAGCTTGGGCCGGGTCGAATCGGCTTCGATGCCGCGCGCCGAGTTGCGGGCCGCGCGGGTCGCCGGATCGAGACTGGCCTCGAGCTTGGTGATGAGGTCCTTAAGGTTGCCGACCTGCTGTCCCAGGTCCACGGCATGCTGTTGTTCGGTGGCGAGCGCCTGCTCGGTGCTGGCCTGTTTTTTCTGCCGCGCGTCGATCAGCATGTTCAAGCGAAGCTGCTCATTCGCGAGCCGGTCGAGATTTTTCGACAACGTCGCGCGCTCGCTGACAATGTCCTTGCGTACACGGGATAGTTCGGCGAGGTCGCCGGCGATCGCATCCGCCTCAGCACGCATGTCCGGCACCACGGCTCCGAGCGTGATCGCGGTACGCAGCGCCTTCAGGGCATCCTCCGGCCGCACCAGCAACGCTGGGGGTGGCCGCTGCCCGACCCGCTGCAGCGCCGCAAGGATTTCGATGATCTCCGAGCGCCGCTCGTCGAGCGACTTCTGAAAAACCTGTTCGCGTGCATCGAGCGACTCCAATCGCGACTTCGCGTCATCGATCTTCGCCTCGACGTCGCGCACCGCTGCGGCAGATTGGATGAGCTGCTGATTAAGAGCCCGCCGGTCTTCGCTGAGCGCTTCGATCTGCAGCCTGAGCTTGGCCTGGCTGTCCGCCGATTGGCGCTGCTGGCTTCGTACGGTGTCGAGCTCCTGGTCATGCTGCCTGATAGCATCGTCGGCGGCCGGCCCATCCGCCGACGGCAGCATCGGCCGTGACGGAGCCTGCGTGACGGGCGATTGCGCGTAGGCGACCAGATTGGCGCCGAACGGCAGTGCCAAAGCCAGCGCCGAGCCGAGCACGAGGCACGGATCGGTTGGGCGCGACCGTCGGAGAATCATGCTTTTCACGGTAACTGCCGGCCTCAGGATGGCAAGAAAAAGCAGTGGTTCGACCAGAATTAAGACGCCGCCCAGGCGCAAACGTCACAGATCAGTGAGACCGGATTAAGAAGAATTAAGGGCAGTCACGCCCGGTGGTACGGGTGGCCGGCAATGATGCTGGCGGCACGGTAAATCTGCTCCAAAAGCATGATTCGGACCAGCTGGTGCGGCCAGGTGGCGGTCCCGAAGGCGAGCCTCAGCCTGGCTCGGTCTTTGAGGCTTTGGGCCAGTCCGTCGGCGGCGCCGACGACGAAGCAGACGGCCGGAGGGTCCTGTGCACGCCACGTCTGCAGCAATCCCGCCAGGGCCCCGCTGTCGAGGTTCTCGCCGCGCTCGTCCAGGATCACGACAATACCCCGCTCTGGGATGACATTGGCGATCGCGATCGATTCTTCGACCCGGCGGCGCTCGGCGTCCTGGGCCCGGCTTTCGCGGATTTCAACGATCTCGACGTCGCGCACGCCCAGCGCGCGTCCGGTCGCTTGCGCGCGTTTACGGTAGGCCTCGGCGAGCTCGCGTTCGGGGCCCGCTTTGAGTTCGACCGACGGCAGTGACGACGAGGCGCATGAAAGCTTTCCGTCGCCTTCAGAGCACTTTCCGGAAAAGTGGCCCCGGCTTTCCGACGAAAATGCGACCAAATCTGTAAACTACGCGCACGCGGCAGACCCGTGCCGCGCACGATCCAACGTCGTGAGCCGGCTAACTCGCGCGTCTGGTCGCGCGGCCGGCCGTCCACATGCCTTCCAGATTGTAGAAGGCGCGGACTTCCGGCCGAAAGACGTGAACAATCACAGCGCCCGCATCGATCAACACCCAGTCGCAATGCGGCACGCCTTCGACGCGTGCCGCGACGCCGACCTTGTGCAGATCTTCGACGATCCGATCGGCGACCGACCCGACGTGACGTTGCGAACGCCCCGACGAGACGACCATGTAGTCGCCGATAGAAGATTTGTTGCGCAGATCGATGGTGAGGGTGTCCTCGGCCTTCATGTCGTCGAGGCGCGCGAGAACCAGACGGAGGATCTCCTCGGCGTCAAGACGCATGCTGGAGACCGTTTCGGGCACGCGACGTTCGGCCCAAACAGTGGCAGGGTGGGACAGGGGTCCTTATCCTTTCGCTCCTTGATCGAGACCGGATCACCGAATCCGGAATGTCCCTAAGATAGGCACGCTCAGTTAACGGTTTCAACCGGATTGCTTCAAAGAACCTTCATAGAACCGCGCCCCCGCGAGGCCCGCGCGGCGCGCAAAGCCGTCGATGACAGCGGCGATTTGAGGCCGTGCAGATAGATCCAGGCCGGGGGCTTTCGTTCCGGCAAAGTCCTTGCCGCCTTTTCGGGGAGGCGGACACGAGCAAACGCCTGACCGGCGGCGCTCGCGGCAGCGTAAAGGCTCGGACCCAGCCGATCGACGATTGCGATCGGCACCAGTGCGGCGATGTCCCGCCATCGTTGCCAGCGGTGGAAGCTGCGCAAATTGTCGGCGCCCATGATCCAGACAAAGTGTACGCCGCGGCAGCGGCGGACCAGGTAGGACACTGTTTCAAAGGTGTAATGGATGCCCAACTGAGCTTCGAAGTCGGTGACGTCGATGTGCGGATGATGCGCCAGCGCGCGCGCCGCCGCGACACGCTTCTGAAGCGGCGCGAGGCCGTGCGTGTCCTTGAGCGGATTGCCCGGCGTGACGAGCCACCATACGCGGTCCAGTCCCAAGCGGCGCATCGCCAAGAGACAAGCGGCGCGATGGGCCGCATGGGGCGGATCGAACGTTCCGCCAAACAGACCGATGCGCATGCCGGGTGCATACGGCGGTAAGACGACCCGCGCTCGTGCCGCCGCCGCGCGCGCGTCAAAAAATTCACGACTCATGCCCGTCGGAAACGCCCCCTCCTACGCACCGTCCGCCGATTTTCGAATCGTATCGGGTCGGTCGCAAAGCCTATCACGGCCGCGTCTGGCCGCTGCCGCGAATGCGGTATTTGAAACTTGTCAGCTGTTCAACACCCACCGGCCCGCGCGCATGCAGCCGGCCGGTGGCGATGCCAATCTCGGCGCCGAAGCCGAACTCGCCGCCATCGGCAAACTGCGTGGACGCGTTATGGAGAACAATCGCTGAATCGACTTCGCGCAAGAATTTCTCGGCCGTTTTTTTATCCTCGGTGACGATCGCATCGGTATGGTGCGAACCATAGCGCTCGATATGGGCGATCGCGGCATCGATACCGTCGACCACGCCCGCGGTGATGATGGCATCCAGATATTCGGTGCTCCAGTCCGCTTCGCTCGCGGCTTTCACCCGCGCGTCTGCGGCCTGGACGGCGGCGTCGCCGCGAATCTCGCAGCCCGCATCGATCAGCATGGCGATCAGCGGCTTGAGCAGCTTCGGGGCGGCGGCGCGATCAACCAACAGCGTCTCGGCCGCGCCGCACACGCCGGTCCGGCGCATCTTGGCATTGAGCACGATGGCTTTGGCCATCGGCAACTTGGCCTTGCGATCGACGTAGACATGGCAAACGCCTTCCAGATGGGCAAAGACCGGCACGCGCGCTTCGGTCTGGACGCGGCCGACCAAACTCTTGCCGCCGCGCGGCACGAGGACATCGATCGCACCATCGAGCCCGGCGAGCATCATGCCGACCGCCTCGCGGTCCCGCGTCGGCACCAGCGAGATCGCCGCTGCTGGCAACCCGGCTTCGACGAGCCCCGCGGCCAGTGCCGCATGGATCGCCCGCGATGAGCGGAAACTCTCGGAGCCGCCGCGCAGGATGACGGCGTTGCCGGCCTTGAGGCACAGCGCGCCGGCGTCCGCAGTGACATTCGGCCGGCTCTCGTAGATCACCCCAACGACGCCGAGCGGCACGCGCACGCGTTCGATCCGCATGCCGTTAGGCCGGCGCCAACTAGCCAGCACGGTGCCGATCGGATCTTTCAGCCGCCGGATCGTCTCGATGCCGGCCGCCATCGCCTCGACGGAACCGGAACCGAGCGTCAGTCGGTCGAGAAAGGCGGGAGTGGCGCCGGAGCCCTTCGCCTCGGCTACATCCTCGGCGTTGGCGGCCAGAATCGCGTCGCGCGAGGCGCGGACGGATTTAGCCATCTCGGCCAGCGCCCGGTTCTTCTGAGCGGCCCCCGCGAGGGCCAGCACGCGAGCTGCCGCGCGCGCCTCCCGCCCGATGGCGCCCATCGCCGCCTGGAGGCCCCCGGCACTCGGAACCGCTTTCAGCGGAGCGTTCATGGCCTTGATCCGTCTCGCATTCGCCGTTTTCTACCATGTTTGACAGCGCCCGGCGAGGCGGCCGCAGGCCGGATGGTTATCCACCGCAACTCACAGCTTTCGTGAGCCCGTCATGGTTTTCCCGGAACATCGGATGACCGCCGCCGGTTCTGGTCACGGCTGCGACCTGGAGGGTGCGATGAGCCTGTCGACAGAGCATGAAATGCCCCAGTTGCCGAAGCGCTTGCCGGCAGGCAGCGTTTATGTGGTTGAAGGCCGCGTCGGTCAGCATGGGAACCTTCGCGTATCTTCGCGCTATCTCGTCATGCCGAACGGCGAGAAGGTGAAAATCCCAATGGAACTTGCGACGAAGCAGCCGGTCCGGATCGGATCGCGACGGCTGTTTGGACGCGACAGCCGGCCGAGTTCCAGAACCAAAGAATTCTCGCGGGGAACAAAAAAATTTGCAGGTGTCCCAGGAACAAGACCTCAAAGGGCACGTTGAGCATCAGCCGCCGGGCGAAGCCCCCCAGCCCCTCACCCTCAATCACCCGGCGTCGAACCCCGGCCGTTTTAACGGTCGGGGTTCTCCTTTTTTAACTACATCAGATGATGGCGAGGGTCGGGGCGGAACCAACCAACCGACGCGCCATTGAGTGTGCGCGAGTGAGTTGCGTGTCAGTGTGGTGTCTGGCGCGAGGCCGGGTGTGTCGTCCCCTCCGGGGGAAAACGCACCCGGCCTCTTTATTTGTCGAATTGCCGAACGATCTGGCGACGCCGTTTAGTAGTAGCGCCAGTAATGGTGGTAGCGGCAGCGATTAAACCAGCGCCAATGCCAGCCCCACCGCGTCAATACGAGGCGGCGCACCCAGCATCGGTGGTGATAGTAGGGGTAGTAATAGCCCGGCCCAAAGAACCGTCGGCCGTGCCGGAATCGCGGCCCAAAGAATCGGCCGCGGCCGAAGTAAGCAAAGTGCGCTCCGCCGAAACGCGCGCCGCTGAAATGCGCCACGCCGAAATTCGCGCCGCCGACGCGCGCGCCGCTAAAGCCCATACCGCCGACGCGGGCTCCGCTGAAGTGTGCAGCGCCGCCGAAGTTCGCGCCACCGCTGAAATGGCCACCGACGCCACCATGGCCGCTGCCGCCGTGTCCCGCCGCCAATGCGTCACCGCTCGCGAGGCCACTGAGGCTCATCAACGCCATTGCCGCGAACAATGCTCTCAAGATCCGCCACATGGAGCTTCCTCCCGGTCTTGCATGTCGCCCGCCTGATACTAACACCGCGATCACGGTGATTCTTCGGCCGCAATGGCTGCGGCAGCATGGCGCGCGCCAGCGGCAAAACCGTTGCGTCACTCGCGTCCGACAATCAGATTGTCGCGATGGATCATCTCGGCGCGTCCGCTATAGCCGAGAATCGACGCGATATCGGCAGAGGAGCGTCCACGAATCTTTTGCGCGTCTGTTGCGTCGTAGGCGCTCAGCCCGCGGCCGATTTCTGCGCCGTCCGGGCCGCGAATAAGCACCGCATCGCCGCGCCCGAAAGCGCCTTCGATGCGCACGACGCCGACCGGCAGCAGGCTGTTGCCGCGGCGGAGCGCCGCGACAGCGCCCCCGTCAATGGTGAGCGTGCCCTTCGGCTCAAGCGAACCCGCGATCCACTTTTTGCGCGCGGTGAAAGGATTGCCGGCGGCGATGAACCATGTGCAGCGCGCGCCGTCGGCGACTTGGCGCAGCGGATGCTCGACCCGGCCGGAGGCGATCAGCATGTGGGTTCCGGCTTCAGTGGCGATTTTTGCCGCTTCGATCTTCGTCTGCATGCCGCCGCGCGACAGTTCCGATCCCGCGGCGCCCGCCATCGCCTCGATCGCCGGCGTCACGCGCTCGACATACGGCACAAACTGCGCCGAGTCCGTCGTGCCCGGCGGCGCATCGTAGAGGCCATCGACGTCGGACAGCAGCACCAAGAGGTCGGCGCTCATCATCGTGGCGACGCGCGCGCCCAGCCGATCATTGTCGCCGTAGCGGATTTCGCTGGTCGCGACGGTGTCGTTCTCGTTGATGACCGGCACCGCGCGCCATTCCAGCAGCTTGTCGATAGTGGAGCGCGCGTTGAGGTAGCGCCGCCGTTCCTCGGTGTCGCCGAGCGTCACCAGCACCTGTCCGCCGGTGATGCCGTGGCGCGACAGCGCCGCCGTCCACCGGCGCGCCAGTTCGATCTGGCCGACTGCCGCAGCGGCCTGGCTGTCTTCGAGACGCAAAGCGCCTGAGGGAAGCTTGAGCACGGCGCGGCCGAGCGCGATCGCCCCAGAGGACACCACCAGAATGTCGCGGCCGTCGCCGTGCAGGGCGGCGAGGTCAGCCACAAGCGATGCGAGCCAGGAGTCGTTGAGGCGCCCGGCCTGCGAATTGACGAGCAGCGAAGAGCCGACTTTCACAACAATACGGCGAAAATCGTCGAGCTTGGGCGTCGTCATGACAAAACAAACAAACCTATCTGCCGCGATTCGCGACGCATGCTCACGCCTCGGGGGCGCGGACCTCGACGCCGGCGCGCTTTTCGATCGGCTTGATCACCTCGGTAATGTCACTGTCCGATCCGAGCTCGTCGCATGTCAGCTTGAGCAGCGCCGCCACGGCCTCGATGGCTTCGACCGGCACACCGAGCGCCTTCGCTTCCGAGATGAACAGATTGACGTCCTTGAGCATCAGGCCGGCGGTGAAGCCCTGATTGAACGTGCGCGGGATGACCGTTTCGGGGAATTTCTGCTCGGTCGCGGTGCTGCGTCCCGAACTGGCGTTGATCACGTCGACCATCTTGCGCGGGTCGAGGCCGGCCTTGACGCCGGTGACGAACGATTCCGAGGTCGCCACGGTCGCGGCGGCGGACAGCACGTTGTTGCAGAGCTTCATGGTCTGCCCGGCGCCCGATTTCTCGCCGATATAGAAAAACTTGCCGATGACTTTCAGCGCCGGCTCGACGGCCTCGACATCCGCGCGCGGCCCTGACGCCATGACGGCGACCGTGCCCTTGGCGGCGCCGCGCACGCCGCCGCTCACCGGCGCATCGATCTGGACGATGTTCTTGGCGGCAAGAAGCTTGAATACGCGCTGCGCCATGACGGAGCCCGTGGTCGACAGATCGACGAAGCGCTTCACGCGCTTACCCTCGATCACGCCGTCCGGCCCGGTCGCCACCTTGAGCACGATGTCGGGCGTCGGCAGGCTCACCATCACGGTCTCGGCCGCGTCGGCGACCTCTTTGGGCGACCGTGCCGCTGTTGCGCCGAGCGCCGCGATATTGCCGATCGCCTCCTGGCGGACGTCGTAGACGATGACCTTGTGGCCGGCCTCGACCAGCCGTCGCGCCATGTGCGCGCCCATATTGCCGAGACCAATAAAGCCGATTTCCATGGAAGTCTCCCTCCGACGTCATGCCCGGCCACCCGGGTCCGGCCCTGGCCGGCCCAAGTGCAGGCTTGTGCCGGGCATCCACGTCTTTGGAGCGGCACATTAAAGACGTGGATGGCCGGGACAAGCCCGGCTATGACGTCAGGATAATGGCGACGACAAAAACTCCGCGCGCACCTTTTCGGTGTGTGCGCCAAGCGCCGGCACTGGTCCATAGTGCCGCGAAGTCGAAGCGTGCTGCTCGGCCGGCGCCGGATAGGATACCGGGCCGCTCGGGGTCCCGACAGTGATACGGCGCAGATGCGGATGATGCCCGAGATCGGCCGGACTGTTGACCCGCGCGAACGCGATATCGGCGGCGGCTAGTTTTTCTTCGAGTGCGTCGGCGGCGAGCGCGCCGAACACGGCGGCGACCCTGCCGTCAGTCTCAGCTCGGCGTTTCACCCGCTCCACATTGGTGGCGAAGCTCGGGTCGGCGGCGAGCGCCGCATCGCCCAACACTCTTTCGGCCAATATGCGCCATTCGCGGTCGCTCTGAATCGAGATCAGGATATCGACGCCGTCGCGGCTGCGGAACGCCCCATAGGGCGCGATCGAGGTGTGGGCGAGACCGACGCGCTTTGGCGGCGCGCCCGCCTCCTGTTGCATCAGCGGCACCGCCATCCAGTCCGCCATGGCGTCGAACATGCAGATGGAAAGCTCGGTGCCGACGCCTGAACGCCCGCGCGCAATCAGCGCCTCGAGCACCGCCTCGTAGGCGTTCATGCCCGACGCGATGTCGCACACCGAGACGCCGACGCGGGACGGCTCGACCGTGCCGGTGATCGAAGCGAGGCCGGATTCCGCCTGGATCAGCATGTCGTAGGCTTTGCGCATCGCGTAGGGGCCGCTCTCGCCGTAGCCGGTGATCGAGCAGCAGATCAGCCGCGGATAGTCGCGCCGCAGCCGCGAGACGCCGAAGCCGAGTTTCTCGGCTGCGCCAGGTTTCAGGTTTTGCACGAACACGTCGGCGCGCGCGATCATTGCGGCGAGCAGCGCCTTGTCGTCAGCCTTGGCAAGATCGAGGACGACGGATTCCTTGCCGCGATTGAGCCAGACGAAATAGCTGCACTCGCCGTGCACCAGCGCATCGTAGTAGCGGCCGAAATCGCCTTCCGGCCGCTCGACCTTGATGACGCGCGCGCCGGCGTCGGCAAGCCGGCAGGTGCACATCGGCGCCGCGACGGCCTGTTCGAGCGAGACGACGAGGAGGCCTTCGAGTGGTCGCGACATCTAATACGACCTCGGCAGCCCGAGCACATGCTCGGCGATATAGGACAGCACCAGATTGGTCGAGATCGGCGCCACCGTATAGAGCCGCGTCTCGCGGAACTTGCGCTCGATGTCGAATTCCTCGGCGAAGCCGAAGCCGCCGTGGGTTTGCACGCACATATCGGCGGCGGCCCAAGAGCATTCGGCGGCGAGATGCTTGGCCATGTTGGCCTCGGCGCCGCAGTCCTTGCCGGCCTCGTAGAGCGCGGCGGCTTCGCGCACCATCAGTTCGGCAGCGCGCATCGAAATGTACGACCGCGCAATCGGGAACTGGACGCCTTGGTTCTGTCCGATCGGCCGGCCGAATACGACGCGCTCGCCCGCATAGGCGGAGGCCTTGTTGATGAACCACTTGGCGTCGCCGATGCATTCGGCGGCGATCAGGATGCGTTCGGCGTTCATGCCGGACAGGATGTAGCGGAAGCCCTCACCCTCGTTGCCGATCAGATTGTCCGCCGGCACCCGCATGTTCTCGAAGAACACTTCGGTGGTAGCGTGATTCATCATGGTGCGGATCGGCCGGATGGTGAGGCCGTGGCCTTTGGCCTCGCGCATGTCGACGAGAAAGACCGAAAGGCCTGCCGTGCGCGAGGTCGCCTGCTCGCGGGGCGTGGTGCGCGCGAGCAGGAGCATGAGATCAGAATATTCCGCGCGCGACGTCCAGATTTTCTGGCCGTTGATGACGTAATGATCGCCGTCGCGCGCCGCCGTGGTGCGCAGGCTGAGCGTGTCGGTACCGGAACTCGGTTCGGTGACGCCGAATGCCTGAAGGCGCAGTTCGCCGCGCGCGATGCCGGGCAGATAGCGCGCTTTCTGTTCGGCGCTGCCGTGCCGCAGCAGTGTGCCCATCGTGTACATCTGGGCGTGGCAGGCGGCGCCGTTGCACCCGGACGCCTGGATTTCTTCCATGATGGCGACGGCAGCGCTCATCGTGAGCCCGCTGCCGCCGTACTCTTCGGGAATCAGTGCCGCGAGGAAGCCGGCCCTGGTCAGAGCTGCGACGAATTTGTCCGGATAGGCGCGCTCGCGATCGAGCGCCCGCCAGTATTCGCCGGGAAAATCTGCGCAGAGCGCGCGCACCGCCTCGCGGATCGGCGCAAGCTCGGCGCTTTCGCTCACGACTTGACCTCGGCGCGGCCATTGTTGACCGCGATGGCATCGCGCTCGACCACGCGGGTGCGGAAGCTCACCACATCGCCGTCGCGCCACATCTCGGTGCGCAGCGTTTCGCCGGGAAACACTGGCGCGGTGAAGCGGCATGCGAAGGCGACGAGTTTTGCCGGATCGTAGCCGCACATTGTTTTCAGCACCGCGTGGCCGGCAAAGCCGAAATTGCCGAGCCCGTGCATGATCGGCCGCGGATAGCCGGCCTGTTTGGCCACCGCAGGCTCGGCATGCAGCGGATTGCGATCGCCGGACAGCCGGTAGATCAGTGCCGTCTCCGGGCGCGTGGCGAAATCGCACACCGCGTCCGGCGCGCGGGTCGGGATCGGATGCGGCTCAGGCGCCGTGCGCGGCGGACCGCCGAAGCCGCCATCGGCGCGGGCGAACGTGGTCTGCGTCACGGTGGCGATCGGCTCGCCGGTCGCCTTGTCGGTCACCTTGCGCTCGGTGAACACGAGCGCGCCCTTGCCGGCGCCCTTGTCGACGACTTCAAGGATGCGCTGCTTGCCGACGACGGTGTTCTGCGGCTTGAGCGGCTGATGCAGCCGTACGCCCTGTTCGCCGTTGACGATGCGCACCCAATCGATGCCGGTGTCGCGGTCGCGCATCCAGAAGCCTGGGATGGCCGAGCACGGCCCCCATGGTCGGCAGCACCTTGAGATTTTTCTCGTAGACGAAGGCTGAGTTCGTCCTCGTTCATCGGATCCTGACCGAGGCCGACGCCGAGCGCGTAAAGGATGCAATCTTTCGAGGTGTAAGTCTGCTCACCGGGCGGAATTTCGAGCGCCATAAGCTTGTCGTAGACGATGGTCATGTCGATTCCTTTTTCCCTCGTCCGCCCGGCAATGACGGCTAGACCGGGTCCCACGAGAAGACATCGGTCGAACGATCCAGCGGCGTGAAAGACGACGCGAACGCGCCCTTGAGTTGCGCGTCGATCTTTCTCCGGCGTCCAGCCGTCGGAGCGGTGCAGCGTGCGGATCGGGCGGGTCTGGTTGAACAGATAAATCTCGTTGTTGCGCACCGAGAAAGATCTGCCCCGAGATGCCCTCGGCGCGGTCGGAGCCGAGATAGACGGCGAGCGGCGCGATCTTCTCGGGTGTCATTTCGCGGAAGCGGGCGACGCGCTGCTTCTCCTCCTCGGTCTCGGCCGGAATCGAATCGATCATCCGCGTCCACGCAAACGGCGCGATGCAGTTCGAACGCACGTTGAAACGCGCCATGTCGAGCGCGATGCCGCGCGACAGGCCGACGATGCCAAGCTTCGCCGCCATGTAATTGGCCTGGCCGAAGTTGCCGACCAGCCCCGAGGTCGACGTCATGTGCACGAAGCTGCCGGAATTCTGCTCGCGGAAATGCACCGCGCAGGCGTGGCTCATGTTGAAGCTGCCGTGCAGATGGACGGCGATCACATCCGACCAGTCGGACCAGCTCATGCGATGAAAGATGCGGTCGCGCAGAATACCGGCGTTGTTGACCAGGATGTCGACCCGCCCGAAGGCGTCGAGCGCGGACTTGACGATCTTGTCGGCATTGCCGGGCTCGCTGATCGACAGCGTCGAGGCGATAGCCTCGCCGCCCGGCTTTTTTGATCTCATCGACGACCGCTTGCGCCGGTCCGACATCGGTGCCGGCGCCTTCAAGGCTCGCGCCGATATCGCAGACCACGACGCGCGCGCCCTCGGCCGCCATCAGCAGCGCGATTCCGCGCCCGATTCCGCGCCCCGCGCCGGTGACAATGGCGACTTTACCCGCAACGATATTTGACATGAACAACTCACTAACAAACGGCCGTCATGCCCGGCCTTGTGCCGGGCATCCACGTCTTGCCGTCAGCACATTAAAGACGTGGATGGCCGGGACAAGCCCGGCCATGACAACTCTGGGAAACGCTAATTTCCCCACACTTCGCGGGCGATTTCGCCGATCATGCGCAGCTTCGCCCATTGCTCCTCTTCGGCCAGAACATTGCCTTCCTCGGTCGAGGCGAAGCCGCATTGCGGCGACAGGCAGAGCTGGTCGAGGTCGGTGAACTTGGCGGCTTCCTCGATGCGGCGCTTGATCGCGTCCTTGGATTCGAGCGTCCCGCTCTTGGTCGTGACCAGGCCGAGCACGGCGCAGCGGCCTTTCTGCAGCTTGCGCAGCGGTTCGAAGCCGCCGGCGCGCGCGGTGTCGTATTCCATGAAATAGCCGTGCACCTTGATCTTGTCGAACAGCACTTCCTGCTCGGCGTCGTAGCCGCCGGTACCCATGAAGGTCGATTTGTAGTTGCCGCGGCACAGATGCATGGTCACGGTCATGTCGGACGGAATGTCCGAGATCGCCGTATTGATGAGATCGCCGTAGAGCGGGCCGAGCGCAGCCGGATCGTCGCCGCGATCCTTCATCTGCTGGCGGTAATGCGGATCGCACAGCATGGCGATGAACACCTCGTCGAGTTGCAGGTAACGGCAGCCGGCATCGTAAAACGCCCGCACCGCTTTGTTGTAGGCCTGGCCGAGATCGTCGAACATTTTTTCCTTGTTCGCATAGATCGACTTGTCGATCGGCGTCGCGCTCGGGCGGCCATAGATGGCGGACGGCGCCGGAATGGTCATCTTCGGCGTGCGCGTGGTGTGCGCTTTGAGAAACTTGAAATGCTCGATCATCGGGTGGCTGGAAAAGCCGATCTTGCCGGTGACCTTGATGCCTTCGTTGCGCGTCGTTACCGCCGCGAAAGCGATGCCTGTGTCCATGACGTGCTTCTCGACGCCATCGAGGCCCCACAGAAAATCGAGGTGCCACCAGGAGCGGCGGAATTCGCCGTCGGTGATCGATTGAAGGCCGACGCCCTCCTGCTTCTTGATGATGTCTTCGACGGCACGGTCTTCCATCGCTTTCAGCTCGGCGGTGCCGAGTTCGCCCTTGGCATGGCGCTCGCGCGCGGCTTTGAGCGCGGCGGGGCGCAGCAGGCTGCCGACATGGTCGGCGCGGAACGGTGGCTTGGTTCGTTGGCTCATTGGTTTACATCCCTCGTTCTCTCTCATCGTCACCCGCGGGCTTGACCCGCGGGTCCAGGTGGCGTCGCCGCCGCATGGATTGCCGGATCAAGCCCGGCAATGACGGGTTAACCCCACACCTCGTCGGCGATCTCCACGATCATGCGCAGCTTCGCCCATTCTTCTTCCTCGGCCAGAGCGTTGCCTTCTTCGGTCGAGGCGAAGCCGCATTGCGGCGACAGGCAGAGCTGATTGATGTCGACGAACTTTGCGGCCTGCTCGATGCGCCGCTTGATGTCGTCCTTCTTTTCCAAGGTGCCGGTCTTGGTGGTGACGAGGCCGAGTACGACCATCTTTCCCTTCGGCACGAAACGCAGCGGCTCGAAGCCGCCGGCGCGGTCACTGTCGTACTCCATGAAATAGCCGTGCACGTTGATCTTGTTGAAAAGCAGTTCCGCCACCGGCTCGTAGCCGCCCGAGGCGACGAAGCTCGAACGAAAATTGCCGCGGCACAGATGCATGGTGATGGTCATGTCGGGCGGGATATCGGCAATCGACGCATTGATCATCTGGGCATAGATTGCCAGCAGCGCCGCCGGGTCTTCGCCGCGGTCGCTGATCTGCTTGCGCAACGCCGGGTCGCACAGATAGGCGAGGTTGACCTCGTCGAGTTGCAGGTAGCGGCAACCGGCATCCGCGAACGCGTGGACCACTTTGCGGTAGGTTTCCCCGAGATCGCGATAAAAATCGTCCATCGACGGGTAGATCGATTCCGGCACGGCGTCACGGCCGTAGCGGAAATGCAGCGATGTGGGCGACGGAATGGTCAGCTTCGGTGTCTGTCGCGTGTGCGCTTTGAGGAACTTGAAATGCTCGATCATCGGGTGCGGCTTGTAGCCGCCGAGCTTGCCGACGACGCGCAGCAGGATCGGCCGCGGCTGCGGGCCTGTGGCGGCGAACTTGATCTTGCGCTCGCCCACATAGGACTCGACGTTGTGGAGATTTTCCAGAAAGTCGTAATTCCACGAGATGCGCCGGTATTCGCCGTCCGTGATGGAATGGAGTCCCACCCCTTCCTGCTTCTTGATGACCTGCTCGATCTCGCGGTCTTCGATCTCGCGAAGCGCCTCGGGGGTAATCTGGTTGTTCTTACGCTTTTCCCGCGCCTCTTTGAGCGAGGCAGTACGGAGCAGGCTGCCGACATGATCGGCGCGGAACGGCGGTTTGGTACGTTGACTCATTGATGCATTCCCTCACACTACCTCGTCACCCCCGGGCTTGACCCGGGGGTCCATGCGGCCTCGAAACTACATGGATTGCCGGGTCAAGCCCGGCAATGACGAATGAAAAACCATCATCGCCCCCACACTTCGTCGGCAATCTCCACGATCATCCGCAGCTTGGCCCACTGCTCGTCTTCGGCCAGCACGTTGCCTTCCTCGGTCGAGGCGAAGCCGCATTGCGGCGACAGGCAAAGCTGGTCGAGCGCGATGTATTTGGTCGCCTCATCGATCCGGCGTTTGATGGCGTCCTTGCTTTCGAGCTTGCCGGACTTCGAGGTGACAAGGCCGAGCACGAGCTGCTTGTTGCCCTTGGGGAAGAACCGCAGCGGTTCGAAGCCGCCGGCGCGATCGGAATCGTATTCCAGGAAATAGCCGTCGAGGCCCGTATGGGCGAGCAGCTGCTCGGCGACGAACTCATAACCGCCCGACGCGATGAAGGTGGAGCGGAAATTGCCGCGGCAGGAATGCATTGTGATCGTCATGTCGGTCGGCTTGCCTTCGAGCGCCGCGTTGGTGAGCCGCGCATAGCGCGCCGGCAGCGCGTCGGGTTCGTCGCCGCGCTCTTTCGAATGCGCACGTTCGCTCGGATCGCACACCATCGCCCAGGCCGTATCGTCGAGCTGCAGGTAACGGCAGCCGGCGTCGTAGAACGCGCTGGATCGCGGTCGCGGTAGGTGGCGGCGAGATCGTCGAAGAACGGATCGAGCGTCGGATAGACGTCCGTGCTGATCTGCGCCCGGCCCTGACGAAAATGCAATGTCGACGGCGCCGGGATCGTCATCTTCGGCGTCACCCGCGTATGGGCCTTGAGAAACTTGAAATGCTCCAGCATCGGATGGGCCGCAAAGCCCATCTTCGATGTGATCTTGATGCCTTCCTGCTTGGTCTGCACGCCGTGAAACTGGATGCCGCCCTCCGTGGTGAACGGCGTGACGCCTTGCAGGCCCCTGAAGAAGTCGAAATGCCACCACGAACGGCGGAACTCGCCGTCGGTCGCGAGCTTCAGTCCGACGTCTTCCTGTTTTTTGATGATGTTCTCGATCTCGCGATCTTCGATTTCCTTGAGTTGCGCCGCGCTAATTGCATCTTTTGCATGCTTGGCGCGCGCGTCCTTCAGCGGCGCGGTGCGCAACAGGCTGCCGACATGATCGGCACGGAACGGCGGTGTCGTGCGTTGCGTCATCGATCTCCTCCCGTTTCTTACCTCTCCCCGCGTGCGGGGAGAGGTCGTCTGCGCGAAGCGCGGCGGGTGAGGGGGCGTTGCCGCGATTCTGAGCCTCGCGGAAAGGCCCCCTCACCCCGCCCTCTCCCCGCACGCGGGGAGAGCGGGTTCACTTGCCGTTCGTTTTAAGCACATACCGGCCGTCATCGAGCCGGCCGAGCCGTTGCGCCGCATAAAGAGTGTCAAGCTCGCGCACGATTTCGCGGCCATCCTTGCTGTTGAGCGCGGTCATCAAGTCCAAAAAGCTCGCAGGTCCCGCGGCCAGCGCGTCGGCGACGGATTTTTGCGGGGCAATTTTCTTGGCCGCCGGCGGCGTCGGCACCGAGAATTCGAAGGCATTGCCCTTGCCAAACGGAATGGTGCAGTCGAAGCCGAGCTTGGCGCCGGTGCGCGCGCCGCCGAGCGACGGATCGAGCGGCACCACGCGAAAGCCCGAGCCGGTGACGAGGTCACGATCGCCCTGGAACCGCGTCGCGAACGCCCAGTCGGTCTCGGCGTCGGAATAAACGTCGATGTCCGGATCGAACACGAACACATGCTTTGCCTCGGCGTGCGAAGCGAACACGGCCGCAATGGCGTTCTTGGCATCGCCGGGGACGCGCTGGCGCAGCGCGACACGTACGTTGTACATGCCGCCGCTTGACGGCGTGGCATAGACCGCAAGCGGCTCGCGCACCGATGCCATCAGCGCCGCCCATGCGGCTGACTCGGTCTTCACCGCGGAAAGCTGCGTGGTGTCGGTATGCGTCAGCGTGCGGCCGCTGATCGTCAGTGTCTGGAACAGCGCGTCCTCGCGATGCGTGATCGCGGTGATGTGCAGCATCGGATTGCGCTTTACCACGCCGTAATAGCCGACATATTCGCCGAACGGCCCTTCGGGTTCGACATGACCGGCCGGATCCAGATAACCCTCGATGACATATTCGGCGTCGGCCGGCACATAGATGTCGCTGGTGATGCATTTGACCACCGGCACCGGCGCGCCGCGTATGGCGCCCACCACGGCGAGTTCGTCAACCGAAGGCACGGATGTCATCGCGGCCAGAAAGTCGGCCGGATGCGAGCCCACCGTGTAGGCGACCGGGACCGGCTCGTTGCGGGCGGCGCCTTCCAGATAAATCGCGCGCATGTCGCTGGGCGCGATCAGGTCGACACCGGCGTGGCGCTTGCCGCGCAGCATGATGCGGCGACAACCCACATTGGTGAGACCCGTGCCGGGGAACAGCGCATAATCGATGCCGGCCGAGATGTAGGGCGCGCCGTCGGCGCCATGCTGCAGATGCACTGGTAGCGCGGTAAGGTCGGCCTCGTCGTCCTTGAGCACGACCTGCTGCACCGGCGCCTGCTGCGACGACACCTTGACGGGCGCTTGCAGGCGATTGAGGCGAGCGTTGACCGTGTTCAGAAGATCGCGCTCGTTGGTGCCAAGCGCCGCGGCGAGGCGCTTGCGCGAGCCCATGACGTTGCCGACCAGTTCGGCCTTCTCGGGGCCCGCCGCCTTGAACAGCACCGCGCGAGGATTGCCGTCGAGCGCGTCGGCGACGTCGACGAGATCGACGGGCTTGTCGCGCACCTCGCACTCGCCGCTGTCGACGAGCTGTTCGACGAAATTGCGCAGCCGAAAGCGCTCGGTATCGATTGTCGGCATGGGCGGGCTCCCAATGGTGCGCGAAGGCCAATTTTAATTCGGATGCGATTTAGCAGCGGCTTTGCGAGGGTGTAAATCCCATGCTTCCCGCGCCCGACGGCGCTGCGGCTGCGTTGATTGTCAATTTGGCGCGCAGCGATTACCAGAACGTCTGCCCGTTGAAACTGACCCGGAAATGGAGTCCATGCCGTCCTATCTGCGACTTCATGAAGATACGCTGTCGAATGCCGTCACCGTGTCGCTGCCGCCGCTGCCGCGCATGATTTTCGTCGTCCACGGTACCGCGATGATCGGCGACCGGACCGTGCGAGACGGCGAAACGTGGAACGGGGAGGGCGCGGTTGCGGTCCAGGCCAGCGAAATGGGTGTGACCCTCTGGCGCTGGGAATTGACCGCGGCCGAAGCGGGCGGCACCGCGTTGGGGCCTGGCGTTGTGTCGCGGGAAAAGCTCAGCGCGCGGCTCGACACGATTCCGAAAGGTCCGCTGCTTCTGCGTGGCGACAGCGTCGCCTTTCCGCCGGGCGGTTGCGCCTACCGGCACCGGCATCAGGGCCCGGGCATCCGCTGCCTGATCGAGGGCGGCATCCGCATTGATACCCACGGGCGTTCGACGTCGTATGGTCCGGGCTGCCCCTGGTACGAGAGCGGGCCCGATCCGGTCTTCGCGCAGGGGGCGGCCGACCGGCCGACCCGCTTCATCCGCGTGATGATCCTGCCGGCCTCCTATCTCGGCAAAAGCTCGGTCGAGTATCTCAACGAAGAGGACAAGGCCAAGCCGAAGTCGCAGCAGTACAAGATCTTCGCCGACATGCCGCTGACAGCGGCAGCGGCTGGCTCTATGTAACGAACACACGCCACATCAAGTTCAGGAACCGCGACCGATGCCGGAAGTCCGAGTGTGCAAGAAAGGTGAGATCGCCGAAGGCGCCACGCGCCTGGTGAAGAGCGGCCCGATCGAGATCGGCGTGATCTTCCACGGCGGCGAGTATTACGCCTACCGCAACCTCTGTCCGCATCAGGGCGGACCCGCCTGCGAGGGCCTGAAGATGCCGCAGGTGGTCGAGCGCATCGGCGACAAGGGCATTCACCTGGGCCAGGATTTCGACCACAACGACATGCACATCGTCTGCCCATGGCACGGCTGGGAGTTTCATCTCAAGGATGGCACCCACGTCATCGACCGCCGGCACCGGCTGAAGAAATATCCCGTGGTCGAACGAGGCGATGAAATCTATGTCTCAGTCTGAGCGCATCGCGGCGTTCCCCGAACTGGCGAGCGATCTCGCCGCGGCGTGCGCCGAAGCGATCGAAACCAGCCGGCTCGACGATATTCCGGACGATTCGCTCGGCCAGGCGTTCGGTGCGATCGTGCGGCTCTACGCCGCCAAGGCGCAGCTCGGGCCGGCGCCTCGGCCCTATGGACGCAACAGCGGCGTCACCGTGACCGACGTCGCCATCGGTTGCACGGCATTGCTGGAAAGCGCCGGACTCGAAGTGTTCGAACTGGGCGCCTGGCAATCGATGTCGGGTATCGGACGACTGACGCCGCAAGGCGGGAGCAAATAACGAGGTTTCGACATGCTGACTGATCCGCAAGCGATGCAGAACATGGCCAACCGCGATTTTCGCGATCTGGCGGACGAGAGCTTCGATACGCGCACGCTGCTGCGTAACGCCGTCGATCAGGCCATCGCCCGCAAGTACGAGGACTTTCTGATCGTCGATACCGATTCGCACCACTACGAGACCGAAGCCTTCAAGGAGATCGCCGAGTATATCGACGATCCGGTGATGCGGTTCGAAGCCAAGTTTCAGGGCCATTCGCGCGGCGGCTTCACCGCCGAAACCGGCTCCTACCAGGAGCTTGCCGGCCGCATCACGCGCTATCCGGAGCGCAAGAACGAGAAGGTGCCGACGGGCCGGCATCGCGACCTGACGCTGATGGAGCGCTGGATGGACGCGATGGGCGTCGACATGGCGGTGATGTTCCCGACCCCGATGCTCAACCTGTCGAACTGCCCGCGCATCCAGGTCGAGGTCGCCATGGCCAAGGCCTACAACCGCTGGCTCTGCGACAAGATCCTCGACGCCGATCCGCGCATCCGCTCGATGCTCTATCTGCCGTTCCACGATCCTGAAGCGAGCTACGAGATCGTCAAGGAATTCGCCGACCGCAAGGGCGTGATCGGCTTCATGGTCACGTCGACGCACTACCGGGCGAACTACGACAACGCCTACATGAAGACCTATCACGCGCTGGAGGAGCGCAACCTGCCGCTCGGCTTCCACGCCGCGTTCACCTGGACCGATCAGAGCCTGCAGCTGTGCAATCGCTTCATCGGCGTGCATGCGCTCGGCTTCTCCTGGTGCAACATGCTGCACATGACCAACTGGATCACCAACGGCATGCCGGAGCGCTTTCCGAAGCTGAAGACCGTGTGGATCGAGAGCGGACTCGCCTGGGTGCCGTTCCTGATGCAGCGGCTCGACAACGAGTTCATGATGCGCACGTCGGACTGCGGCCTGCTCAAGCGCAAGCCGAGCGAGTACATGCGCGAGATGTTCTACACGTCGCAGCCGATGGAGATGGTCGACAACCGCGAGGCGCTGGAGCTGACCTTCAAGATGATCAAGGCGGATACGCAGTTGCTGTACTCGTCCGACTATCCGCACTGGGACATGGACCTGCCGAGCACGATCTACGATCTGCCGTTCCTGAGCGAGCAGAGCAAGCGCAATATCCTCGGCGGCAACGCCCAGCGCCTGTTCAATCTCGAGCCGGTGTATTCGCCGGTGAAGCTGGAGCGGCTGGAGCAGCGCAAGGCTGCTGCGCCATCGGCTGCTGCCCCCGTTCCGGCGTGATCGCGCTTCTGCTTTCCGTCATTCCGGCCGAGCGCAGCGAGGGCCGGAATCCATAACCACGATTCGTGCAGAACGATCGCAGCGCCGGGACTATGGATTCCGGGCTCGCGCTTCGCGCGCCCCGGAATGACGCGTCACATCGGCTTGTAACCGCGCTCCATGTCGACTTCGATCAGCATGGCGGTGCCGTCCTTGAGCGCCTTGCCGATCAGGTCGGTGGCCTCGTGGACGGTCTTGGCGCGCGCGCCTTCGATGCCGAGCGAACGCGCCAGCCCGATGAAATCGACCGCCGGATCGGTCAGCTCCATGCCGACGAACTTGTCGGCCTGCTCCGCGAGCCCGCGCAGCATCACCAGCCGCTGCTTGAGGATGCGGTAGCTGGTGTTGTTGAAGATCACCCAGATCACCGGCAGCCGGTAATGCGCCGCGGTCCATAGCGCCTGGATCGTGTACATGGCGCTGCCGTCGCCGATCAGCGCCACGACCGGACGATCCGGCAACGCCACCTTGGCGCCGATCGCGGCCGGCAATCCCCAGCCAATGCCGCCGCCGCGCAGGCCATAAAAGCTCTGCTCGTCGTTGCTGTTGATCAGCATGCGGATGCCGGGCGCCGACGACAGCACTTCCTCGATCACCACCGCGTCCTTCGGTAGCATCGCGCCGATCGCTTCAAGCAGCGCCAGCGGTTGCACCGGGGTCTTGCCAGCCAGCGCGCGGGCCTTGGCGCGGAAGGCGTCGAGGTCTTTCTTGATCGTCTCGGTCGTGGATTTGAGCCGCGTGGCTATGGCGGCTTTCGTGCTCGCCGGCATGCGCGCATCGAGCGCCGCGGTGATGTCGGGCAGCGTCGCCTTCGGGTCGCCGAGGATCGCGACCTGCGCCGGATAGTTCTTGCCGATCTGCCACGGGTCGGTGTCGAGATGAATGAGCGGCAGGCCTTTCGGCCACGGATCGATATGCGACGGCAGCGACCAGGTGAACAGATCGCCGCCGACCGAAAACACCAGGTCGTGCTTGTCGAGCACCTCGCGCACCCCCGCCTGGGTGCGCGTCATCATTCCGCGATAGAGCGGATGCGACGCCGGGAACGACGCGCGGCTCGGAATGAACTCGACATAGACCGGCGCGGCGATCGCCTCGGCCAGCGCGATCAGTTCCTTGTGGGCGCGGCTTTGCGCCACCGCGTCGCCGGCGATAATGACGGGCCGCTCGGCCTTGGCGAGCATCTCGGCGGCGCGCGCTACCGCCTCGGCGTCGCCGCGCATGCGCGGCGCGACGCGCGTCGGCTCCAAGAGATCGATGTCGGCGTCGTTTTTCAGAATGTCGCCCGGCAGCGACAGGAACACCGGGCCGGTCGGCGGCGCCAGCGCGGTCTTCACGGCGCGGTGCACGTAGAGTCGGCAAATCCTCGGGGCGGTGCACCTCCGCCGACCATTTGACGAACGGCCGCGCCAGCGTAGCGAGGTCGGCGGTCAGCACCGGCTCGGTGGCGATGTATTCGAGATCCTGCTGGCCGGCGGTGATCAGCACCGGCGAATTCGCCTTCAGCGCGTCGTACAGCATGCCCATGGCGTTACCGAGCCCGGGCGCGACATGCAGGTTGAGCACGGCGAGTTCGCCGGAGGCCTGCGCGTAGCCGTCTGCCATCGCCATCAGCGCCGCTTCCTGCAGGCCGAGGATGTAGCGAATGTCGTTCTCGACCGCGAAGGCGTCCATCAACGGCAATTCGGTGGTGCCCGGATTGCCGAACATCACCTTGACGCCCTCCTGCTTGAGCAGATCAAGGAAGGCGCGTTTTCCGGACATTACGGGCAAGGGTTTTCCTCCCATCAGATCAGAATAGCTCGAGTCGATTCGCTCGCTCGGGGCAGCGCAAATTGCCCGCGGACAGTTAAAGCAGCGTAGATGTTTGAACGAGAGGTTGGAATGGTGCCGCGGAAGGGATTCGAACCCCCGACCCCCGCATTACGAATGCGGTGCTCTACCAGCTGAGCTACCGCGGCACACTGCCGAGACTACTCGAGATAATCTCTTCCGCCAGCCCCTGGTAGCGGCCAATTGCTACGGGATTGCTACCATTTTGGGCCGGCGCGACGCTTCTCTATCGCCTGCCGCGCGGCTTCGTCAACGCAGCGGCGGGTGGGTGCCGCCGTTCGCCGTAAGGGTGGCCGATCCGGTCCCAATCGCGGCCGAAGGGGCGCTTGCGGCATCCGCCAGCGGGTCCGCTAGCCCGCCTTCACCAGCAGCTTCATGACGCGCTCAAGCGAGGCAAAACCGTCCGGGCTGGCGGCAGCGACCTCGGTTTCGTCCCGCGCCTGGTCCGCCACTTCGGCCCGCAGCGTATCCATCACTTCGCTGACCCAGTGCCGGGCATCGTCTTCCGCGGGCGCCGTGTTCGATACGGTCCGCAGATAGCTCAGCTCGACCGCCTTGAGGGCCTTCTCCCGCTGCTCGTCGGGGAGTTTCACAATCCGCTCGGCGATACGCGGTATCCCGATGATCGCCTTTTGAAGAGCCTCTTCGTTCGACGCCATAGCCCACTCCGCACTCACACACTTGGCCAAACTATCCTATTGGGGCGCTTTCGCACAGGGCCGGGCCGTCGGGGCGCCATTGCGCCCGTGTTTGCGCCCGTATCCTTGAGCGGCTCGGGCCTCGGGTCTACGCTGCCAAAGCCGGCCAGGATGGGCGAACCGTCAGAGACTCGAACGAAACTCGGGCCAAATCGGGAGGATTTCCATGCGGTTGATCGCGATCCTGCTTGGTCTTGTTGCCGGTGTGACGGCGTTCCTGCTGCCGTCCTCCTCGCCCATCTCGGCGCAGGGCGCGGCGGCGCTGTCCGGCCAAGTCAGTTCCGCCCGCGAAGGATTGATGGAAGGCGTGGTGGTCAGCGCCAAGCGCGACGGCTCGACCATTACGGTCTCGGTGATCAGCGACGCCAAGGGCCGGTTCAGCTTTCCGGCCGCGCGGCTTGAGCCGGGTCACTACGCGCTCGGCATTCGCGCCGCCGGCTACGATCTCGACGGGCCTCGCGATGCCACCGTCGCGGCCGGCCGCGACACCGACATCGCCATCACGCTCAAGCCGACGCGCAGCCTGGCGGATCAGCTCACCAACGCCGAGTGGCTGATCAGCATGCCGGGCAGCGACGAGCAGAAGCGCTTTCTGCTGGAATGCAACGATTGCCACACCTTCGAACGCATCATGCGCTCGACCCACGACGCCGGCGAATTCATGCAGGTGTTCCAGCGCATGTCCGGCTACTACCCGGGCTCGACGCCGCTGCATCCGCAGCGCCTCACCGGCAACGCCGGGCGCAACATCGGCAAAGGGCCCGAGGCGCAGCAGGCGGCCGCGTGGCTCGCCGGCGTCAACTTAAGCAAACAGGATACCTGGAATTTTCCGCTCAAGACGCTGCCGCGGCTCACCGGCCGCTCCACGCACGTCATCATCACCGAATACGACCTGCCCAACAAGCTGATCGAGCCGCACGACGTCGTGCTCGATCACGAGGGCAACGTCTGGTACTCGGATTTCGGCGAAATGTTCCTCGGCGAGATGGATCCGAAGACCGGCAAGGTCACGCAGTATCCGATTCCCGTTGAGAAGCCCGGCTATTCGCTCGGCACGCTCGATCTCGAGATCGACAAGGACGACAATCCGTGGGTCGGCCTGATGTATCAGAGCGCGATCGCGAAATTCGACCGCAAGACCAAGACATTCCAGATCTGGAAGACGCCTGCGCCATGGGATTCCGATGCCGGGCAGCTTGGCCACCTCGCGGTCGAAGGCACGCCCGCGGACGACACGGTGTGGATCAAGAATTCGGCCGGCGGCCACATCTATCGGCTCAATCTCGCGGACAGCAAATTCCAGGACCTCGGCTCGCCCAAGGATCCGCGCACCGGCAAGCGCATCGGCACTTACGGCCTTCATTCGGACGCGCAAAACAATGTTTATCTGCTCGATTTCTCCGCCGGCAACATCGTGCGCATCGACGGCAAGACCGAACAAACAACGGTGTTTCTGACGCCGACCCCGAACTCGCATCCGCGCCGTGGCCGCGTCGACGATCAGGGCCGGCTGTGGTTCGCCGAATATTTCGGCAATGCCATCGGCATGCTCGATCCGAAGACCGGCAAGATCGAGGAATGGAAGGTGCCGACCGCGTGGGCGTCGCCCTACGACGCGGTGTTCGACCGCAACGGCGATGCCTGGACCGCCTCGATGAACACCGACCGCGTGTCACGGCTCGACGTCAAGACCGGGCAGTACATCGAATATCAGCTGCCGCATCCGACCAACATCCGCCGGGTCTTTGTCGACGATCGGACCAACCCCGGCACGCTCTGGGTCGGCAACAACCACAGCGCTTCGATCGTCAAGGTCGAACCGCTGGATTAGGCACAAGTGTCCCGGGCGCAGTGCAGCACGCAGTGGTGCGCTGCAGACCCGGGATCGTAGCGGACTCAGAAAGTATCAGCGCCGAATCCGCGACGGCCCCGGATCAGCGGTGCACCGTTCCGCTCCGCTCCACGCTGCACCGCATCCGGGGAATGTGTGTCAGAGGATCACCAGATCGTCGGAAAGGTCACGCCAGGTCGGATTTATCTGCTCGACCAGCTTGAACTTCCAGGCTCTGCGCCATCGCTTCAGCGCGTGTTCACGAGCGCGGGCCTCAAGGATTGAGGTATATTCCTCACAGTAAACCAACCGGGTCACCCCATATTGTCGAGTAAAGCCCGGCACTGCTTTTGATCTGTGTTGCCAAATTCGCTGGGCGAGATTGTTGGTCACACCCACGTAAAGTACGCCTTTGGGGCGGTTAGCTAGGACGTAAACAAAAAAGCGCGCAGCCATGCAGATGCCCTTGGAGCGTGCGGCGGCTCACTTCCCCTCAGCCTCCGCCCGTAGCACGAACCGCTGGATCTTCCCGGTTGCGGTCTTCGGCAGGTCGGCGCGGAATTCGATCCAGCGCGGATATTTGTAGGGCGCGAGACTTTTTTTGCAGTGGTCCTGCAATGCGCGGGCAAAATCGCTGCCGCGCACCTTCGCGCGATTTGAGGACCACGAAGGCCTTCGGCTTGATCAGCTTCTCGTCGTCGGGCCAGCCGACCACCGCGACTTCCAGCACGTCCGGATGGCTTTGCAGCGCGCCTTCGACCTCGAAGGGCGACACGTACATGCCCGAGACTTTCAGCATGTCGTCGCGCCGCCCGCAGTAGACGAAATAGCCGTCGTCGTCCTCGATGTACTTGTCGCCGGTGCGGGTCCATTCGCCCATGAACGTCGAGCGCGACTGCTCGCGCTTGTTCCAGTACATCACCGCGCTGGTCGGGCCGCGCACCTGCAATTCGCCCATCTCGCCGTGTTGTTTGATCTCGTTGCCGTCGTCGTCGACCAGGCGCAGGTCGTAGCCCGGCAGGCGCCGGCCGGTAGTCCCGTATTTGACCTCGCCAGCGCGGTTGCTGAGATAGATGTGCAGCATCTCGGTCGAGCCGATGCCGTCGAGGATGTCGACGCCGTAGCGCTCGCGCCAGCGCCGCCCGACGTCCGGCGGCAGTGCCTCGCCGGCCGAGATGCAGCAGCGCAGTTTGACCGCAGATCGTTCCGGCGCGGCCGGGCTCGCCAGAAAGCCCGCATAGAACGTCGGCACCGCATAGAACACCGTGACCTGATGTTTCCTCAGGAGATCGGCGACCACATCGGGTGTCGGCCGCGACGACAGCAGAACGGTGGTGGCGCCAGCCGACATCGGGAACGTTAGCGCATTGCCGAGCCCGTAGGCAAAAAACAGTTTCGCCACCGAGTAGCAGACGTCGTTCTCGGTGAGGCCGAGCACCGGCTTGGCATAGAGATCGTCGGTGAGTTTCAGATCGGCATGGGTATGGACGGCGCCTTTGGGCTTGCCGGTCGAGCCCGAGGTGTAGAGCCAGAAGGCCATGTCGTCGCGCGTCGTTGGCGCAGTGAACGGTTTGGCCGGCGCGTCCTTGAGCAAATCGCCAAAGCGCGTCTGCCCGTGCGCGTTGTCGCCCGACACGACCACGTGTGCGAGGTCTTTGCTGGCGGCGATCGCCGCGGCGAACTTCGGATAAAGCTCGTCGGACAGAACCAGGAGCCGCGCCCGGCTGTCTTCGAGCACATAGGCGTAGTCGTCCTCGGTGAGCAGCGTATTGACCGGGACGGCGACGATGCCCGCCTTGAGCGCGCCCAGGAATGCGGTCGGCCAGTCGACCGTATCGGTGAGACAGATCAGGATGCGTTCTTCGCGACGGATGCCGAGCGCGCGTAGCGCCTGGCCGAAACGTTCGACGCGGTCAGCGAGCCCGCCATAGGTAAGGCTGCCGTGGCCATCGATATAGGCGGCCTTGTGGGCGCGCCCGGCGGCAAGGTTGCGCTCTAAGATATCCGCCGCGAAATTGTAGGCGCGCGGGATGGTGTCGACGGGCGCACTCATCACAGTTCGTCCTCCCAAGGGCGGGGCTTTGCCCACTCGCGCCCACATCAAAGCATTATGCCGACGTGAAAATTTGGCCGCAACGGCCCCTTTCAAGCGCGGTAAATTGCGCTATGACAGGCGCCGCCGCGTAGGCCCAAAAGGCGCCCCAAGGCCGGGACAAAACCATGATTTTCAGCCGCGATCGCATCCTCACCACCCATGTCGGCAGCCTGCCGCGCAACGAGACGCTCAGCGAGCTTCTGATCGAGCAGGAAGACGGCACGCTGCCCGATCCCAAGGTGCTCGCCGCCGAAATGGACAAGGCCGTCCGTCATGTCGTGCAGAAGCAGATGGAAGCCGGCATCGACATCGGCAACGACGGCGAGCAGCGGCGGATCGGCTTCCAGACCTACGTGCCGCAGCGCATGTCGGGCTTTGCCGGCGTATCGAAGCGCCGCCGCGGCCGCGAGTTCGAGGAATTTCCCGAACTGATGAGCTATCTGATGCGGCGGTTTCCCAATCCGCCGAAGAGCCAGCACGGCGCGCCGGAGGCCCAGGCCGAGATCAAATATCGCGATCTCAAGCCGATCACCGAGGAGACCGAAGGCTTCAACCGCATCGCCGACGAGCTGCATGCGTTCTCGGAGCGGTTCATGACCGCGGCTTCGCCCGGCATCATTTCGACCACGATGCTCAATGCCTACTATCCGTCGCACGACGCGTATCTCGATGCCATCGCGCGCGAGATGGGCAACGAATACCGCGCGATCAACAAAGCCGGGCTCGTGCTGCAAATCGACGCACCGGACCTCGCCATGGACCGCACCATGATGTATCGCGACCTGTCGGACGCGGATTTCGTCAAGCGCTGCGAGCGGCACGTCGCCGCCATCAACAAGGGCATTGAAGGCATCCCGCGCGACCGCGTGCGCCTGCACATCTGTTACGGCAACTGGGAAGGCCCGCACATCCACGACATCGCGCTCGATAAGATCCTGCCGGCGCTCTATCAGGCCAAGGTCGGGGCGCTGTCGATCGAGTTCTCCAACCCGCGCCACGCCCACGAATATGCAGCGCTCAAGCGCGTGCCATTCCCGAAGGACATGATCCTCATTCCGGGCGTGGTCGAAACCACCAGCAATTTCGTCGAGCATCCCGAAGTGGTGGCGCGGCGTATCGAAGAGGCGGTGGCGGCGGTCGGCGACCGCGAGCGCGTCGTCGCCTCGACTGATTGCGGCTTCGGCACTTTTACGCGGCGAGAATGGGTGATCGAGCCGGTAGTGTGGCTTAAACTTGCGGCGATCCGCCAGGGCGCCGATATCGCCTCGGCGCGGCTGTGGGGCAAGAAGGCCGCATGAGCGAACTTTTGCTCTACGATTTCGGCAACTCGGTGTGTTGCCAGAAGGTGCGCATCACGCTGCGCGCCAAAGGGCTGGAGTGGAAAGCGATCCCAGTCAATTTGTTTACCGCTGAGCAATACGATCCGAAATATCTCAAGCTCAATCCGAAGGGCGTGGTGCCAACGCTTGTTCACGACGGCAAGCCGGTCATCGAGTCGACATTGATCTGCGAATATATCGACGAGACCTTCCCGCAACCGCCAAAGCTCATCCCGGCCGATCCCTGGCAGCAAAGCCGCATGCGATTGTGGAGCAAGTTCGTCGACGAAGGGCTGTTCGACGGTGTGACCGAACTCAGCTTCTCGGCGATGTTTCGCGAGCGGATGCGAACCATGCCGGAAGAAATCCGGCAAAGGCGCTTTCGCAATGTCGGCGACCCGCGCCGCACCGACCGGTTCAAGTCGACCTACGAGCTTGGTGTGCAGTCGCCGTTCGTGGTGCATGCGGTCGCCGCCTACGAGCGCGCCTTCAAATCGCTGGAGGGCACGCTTGCCGACACCGGCGGGCCGTGGATCCTTGGCGCCGAGCCTTCACTCGCCGATATCAATCTGATGCCGTTCGCGGCGCGGCTTGAGTATCTCGGTCTGCTCGATCTGTGGATCGACAGCCGCCCGCACGCTCAGACCTGGTGGACGCACGCGAGCGCCTGGCCGTATTTCAAGTCAGGGCTCAGCGAATTGATTTCCGAAGCCGAATACGCCGAGATGCGAAGCCACGGGCCGAAAATTCGCGACGGCGTCGCCTCGCATCTGCAGATGCTGCGGCCCGACGCGGTGGCCGTGAGCAGCGCGGCCTGAACAGGATCGTTAGCAACCACGCCAACCAGCACAGGACCAGAACCGTGATCGATCTTTACACCTGGACGACGCCGAATGGCCGCAAGGCTTCCATCGCGCTCGAAGAGATGGGGTTGCCCTATACGGTGCACGCCGTCGACATCGGCAAGGACGAGCAGTTCAAGCCGGAGTTTCTGAAAATCTCCCCGAACAACCGCATTCCGGCGATCGTCGATCGCGACAACGGCATGAGCCTGATGGAGTCGGGCGCGATCCTGATCTATCTCGCCGACAAATGCGGCAAGCTGCTGCCGAAATCCGGCGAGGCGCGCTACCACACCATCGAATGGCTGATGTGGCAGATGGGCGGCCCGGGCCCGATGTTCGGACAGGTGCATCACTTCACCAAATACAATCCCGGCAAGGCGCCTTATGCCGAGGAGCGTTATCTGAAAGAGGCGCATCGGCTCTATGGCGTGCTCAACAAGCGGCTGGCCGATCACGAATACGTGGCCGACGATTATTCGATCGCCGACATCGCCATCTGGCCGTGGGTATCCCGCTACGAATGGCAGACGGTCGATCTCAATCAATACCCGAATGTGAAGCGCTGGTACGTGGCGATCGCCAAGCGCCCGGCGACGCAAAAGGGGTATAAGGTGCCCAAGGATGTCGGCGAAGTGCCAATCCCCGCCTGAGTGAGGCCAAGGAGTTTCCGATGGACGACATCACCCGCGAGCCGACGGCGATCCGCGCCGAGGACATCAACCCGCGCTACAACTGGAACCGCGCGCTGCCGGCACTCGGCACCATGGCGGTCGACTTCGAGGAGCGGGTCGATTACCGGCGGCTGCATCGCTACCGGCTCGGCCGGGTGCGGCAGGCGCTGGAGAAATCCGAGCTCGGTGCGCTCTTGGTGTTCGACGTCAACAACATCCGCTACGTCACTTCGACCAAGATCGGCGAGTGGGAGCGCGACAAGCTCTGCCGCTGGGCGCTGGTGACGCGCACCAGTCCCGATCCGATCCTGTGGGATTTCGGCTCGGCGGCCGTGCACCACAAGCTATACACGCCGTGGCTCAAGCCGGAGAACTGCAAGGCAGGGCTGATCGGCCTGCGCGGCACCGTCAATCCGGCGTTCGGGCTGATGGCGCGTCACGCCAAGGAAATCGCCTCGCTGCTCAAGGAAGCCAAGGTCGACAAGATGCCGATCGGCGTCGACATCATCGAGCCGCCGATGATGTTCGAACTGGAGAAGGCCGGGCTGAAGGTCGCCGACGGCCAGCAGACCATGCTGGAGGCGCGCGAGATCAAATCGGCCGACGAGATCGCGCTGCTCAACCGCTCGGCCGCCATGGTGGACGGCGCCTATCACCTGATCCACGAGCAGCTCAAGCCGGGTGTGCGCGAGAACGACATCGTCGCCGAGGTCAACAAGTTCCTCTATCACCACGGCTCCGATGACGTCGAAGCCATCAACGCCATCTCGGGCGAACGCTGCAATCCGCATCCGCACAATTTCACCGACCGCATGCTGCGGCCGGGCGATCAGGCATTCTTCGATATCCTGCAATCGTTCATGGGCTATCGCACCTGCTACTACCGCACCTTCAACGTCGGCCGCGCCACGCCGGAGCAGCACGACGCCTACAAGAAATGCCGCGAGTGGCTCGATCTTGCCATCGACCTGATCAAGCCGGGCGTGATGACCAACGACGTTTGCAGCGTGTGGCCGAAGGCGCCGGAGTTCGGCTTCCCCGACGAGATGTCGGCGTTCGGCCTGCAGTTCGGTCACGGCATCGGTTGCGCCATTCACGAGCGGCCGATCATCTCGCGCGTGGTGTCGCTCGACCATCCGACCGAGATCAAGGAAGGGATGGTGTTCGCGCTCGAGACCTACTGTCCGGCCAAGGACGGCTTCTCCGCGGCGCGCATCGAAGAAGAGGTCGTGGTGACCAACAACGGCCACTATGTCATCACCAAATTCCCCGCCGAAGAGCTGCCGATCGCGAACCGGTATTAGGTACGACGTCATCCTGAGGTGCCGGCGCGCAGCGCGGGCTCCTCAGGCGCCTTGGCCGTCGCCCTTCGAGGGCTGCTTCGCGGCCACGTCAGATTTACGGCTTCGCGCTCGCGGTCTCGCCCTGCAGCGCAGCAAGCCGAAGCTCCATCTCGTGCTTGAGATTGTATTTGGGGTTGCCGAACCGCGTGTTGCGCTCGGTCATGAATTCGCGCTGCTCGCGGCGCAGCCTTGAGATCGCCTTGCCGTCGCGCGCGGCCAGCGCGGCCCGATAGGCCGCGTTGATCTCGCGATCGAGCTGCGTGAGATCGGGATCGGAACAGATCGCCTTCTCGGCCGCGCGATGCGCCCGCCGGCAATCGAATGTCGGCAGCATGCTGTCGGACGCCGCGGCGTTGCGGCGGTCGCGCTGTTCGCGCGCGTCGGCGAGATTTTCCGCGGCCTTGTCGAATTGCGGATCGATGCGCAGCGCCCGCTCGTAATCGGCGATGGCGCGGTCGAGCTCGCCTTTCTTCTCGTAGGCGGCGCCGCGATTGTTGTAAGCCAGATAAAAGCCCGGATTGAGTGCCAGCGCGCGGTCGTAGTCGGCAATGGCACGGTCGTAGTCGCCGCCCTTGCGATTGTAGGCGTCGCCGCGGTTGGTCAGGAAGTTCGCCTGCGGCTTGAGCCGGATTGCCTCGTTGTAATCGGCGATGGCGCGCTCATAGTCGCCGTTTGCCGCGTAATCGAGGCCGCGATTGTCGAAGAATTCCGGATCGAGCGGATCGAGCCGGATCGCCTCGCTCTCATCAGCCAGCGCCTGATCGATGCGGCCGAGTTTCTTGTAGGCGGCGCCGCGATTGGTCCAGGCGCGTGACTTCTTCGGATCGAGCTTGATGGCCTGATCGTAATCCTTGATCGCTGACTGATAGTCCTTCTTGAAATAGAAGGCGACGCCGCGATCCATGTAGGTCTGCGCATCGTCCGGCTTCAGCCGGAGTGCCTCGTTGTAGTCGTCGATGGCGCGATCATATTGTCCGTTGTTGTTGAAGACGTTGGCCCGATAGTCGAGCGCCACCGGGTCCTTGGGATCGAGCCGCACCGCCTCGTTGGCGTCGGCCAGCGCCTTGTCAAGCTTGCCGATGCTACGATAGGCATTCGAGCGCTCGCGGAATGCGCGCTCGTTCTTCGGGTCAAGCGCGATGGCACGATCGAAATCGGCGAGCGCGAGTTGGGTCTTGTCGATGTACCAGTAGGTGGCGCCGCGGTTGACCAGGGCCGCGGCCTGCGCCTGCGGCTGGTCTTTCAACGTCGGGATCAGCGCCCCACAGGCGGCGATGCGCTGCTCTGGCGAATACGCGCTGCCTTTGCCGGCGGCGCAGATATCGGCGTTGGCGCCGGTATCGGCCGGGGCGGCGAAAGCGCCGGGCAGGCCGAACGCCAAGCAGGCGGCAAGAGCGAACAGAACGCGGTGCATGGGCGGCTCCCTTCAAGGCGCAGCGGCGGGATGGCCGGTGAAGGCCTTGTGCGGTTGGTCGCATCAGGCGGCCAAAAGGTTCTTCGAAATATCGGCCTGACTTGACGCAGCCGCGATTTCCGGCCCACCTGCCGCCCTGCGAAAAGACAGGATGTGAACGTGGCTAATGACGCGTTGCCTGAAACTGCGATTGCCGAAACCCTCGCGCAGAAAATCTGCGCGCTCGACGCGGCGCGCTTGCCGAAAGCTGTCCGCGCCAAGTGCGTGGAGCTTTTGATCGACGTGGTCGGGCTCGCGGTCACGGCGCGCAACGAGGATTACGTGCGCGCGGCGCTTTCGGCCTGCGAGGACGACGGACCATGCACCGCCATCGGCCACGCTCGCACGCTGACGGCGGCGCAAGCCGCGATCGTCAACGGCACTGCGGTGCATGGTGAGGATTTCGACGACACCTTCGAGGGCGGCCCGGTGCACGCTGGCGCCGTCATCGTGCCGGCTGTGCTGGCGGCGTGCGAGCGGCACAGGCTTGACGGCCGCGCGGCACTTGTCGGCATTGCGGTTGGCGTCGAGACGATGTGCCGACTCGCCACCGTGGCACCGACGTTCACTCACAAGGCCGGCTTTCATCCGACCGCGGTGTTCGGCGCCATGGGGGCCGCGGCCGGCGTCGGCGCGGCGCTCAAGCTCAACGCGAAACAACTGGTCGATGCGCTCGGCACCGCGGCCTCGATGGCGTCGGGCATCATCGAATATCTGGCCGAAGGCGCCTGGACCAAGCGGCTGCATGCCGGCTGGTCGGCGCAGGCCGGTCTGCAGGCGGCGCTGTTCGGCCGCGCCGGTTTCTCCGGCCCGCGCACCGTGTTTGAAGGCGTGCACGGATTCTTCCACGCCTTCGCCCACACCACGCAGGGCGACTACGGCGCGATCATCAACGGCTTCGGCGAAACGTGGGTGACGGAGACGCTTGCCTTCAAGCCGTATCCGTGCGGGACCATGACGCATCCGTACATCGATTGCGCGCGCCGGCTCGCCGCGCGCGGCATCAAGGCGGACGATATCGTCGAGATGATCTGCGACGTCGGCGAGGGCACGGTGCATCGGCTGTGGGAGCCGCTCGCCGCCAAGCAAACACCCGCGAACGGCTACGCCGGAAAATTTTCCACGCCGTACTGCATCGCCTGCGGCTTCGTGCGCGGCAATGTGGGCCTGGGCGATTTCACCGACGCGGCAGTGGCCGAACAGAAAGTCGTCGCGCTCGCCGGCAAGGTCCGGTACCGGATCGATCCGCAAAATCCCTATCCGAGAAATTTCACCGGCCACATCCGCGCCACCCTGCGCGACGGCACCGTGGTGGAAGAGCGCCAGCCGCACATGCGCGGCGGCGCCCATGAGCCGCTGACACGCGCCGACATCGAGGACAAGTTTTTGCTCAACGCGCGTCATGGCGGCTGGAGCGCCGATCGCGCCGGCGAAGTCTTGAAGTTCCTCGCAACATTATTTGATCGCCCGGTAGAGCTGACGGCGCTCCGCGGCTGACATAGCTGCACTGATTAACGACGGCGTGCGATGGCACGCTCCATGCTTCATCTCGCTATGCCGGAGATAGCGAGGAAGTATGAAGTTCCGACCACGTGAAATTGCCGACAAAGCCCGATCGCTGCTGGCGGTTGCGGCCTTCGCCGCTTCGCTGGCGTTTTTTTCGGCAAATGACGCGCGGGCCGCCCAAACCTACGTGATGAAGCTCTCCACCGCGACGATCAACGACACGCAGCAGGAATGGTTGCAGCGCTTTGCCGCTGCTGTCGAAAAGGATTCCGGCGGCCGCATCAAGGGCCAAATCTATAATGCCAGCAAGCTCGGCTCGATTCCGCGGCAGATCGAGGGCACGCAGTTCGGCTCGATCCAGGCCTGGATCGGTCCGCCGGAATTTCTGGTCGGTGTCGACGAGCGCTACGAGGCTTTGAGCGCTCCGGGTCTGTTCACCGGCCAGGAACAGGACGTGCGCGTGCTGAACGATCCGCCGGTCCACGACCTGATGCTGGGACTGGGCGCCAACAAAGGCCTCACCGGCATCGCCATCATGCCGACCGGTCCGTCGTCGATCGTGGTGCGCAAGGACGTGCATCACCTCGCTGATTTCAAGGGCATGAAAATGCGCGTGCTGGCGTCGCCGTTTCAGCTTGAGATGATCAAGCGCATGGATGCGTCGCCGGTCGCGATGTCGCTCGGTGATGTACTGCCCGCCTTGCAGCAGGGCGCCATCGACGGTGCATTGGGCACGATGTCGGTGTTCGTGCCCTTGCACTATTACGACACCTCGAAGTTCCTGGTCGAAACCGGCCAGCCGTTCGTTAATGTCATCGTCGTGATGAACAAGAAATGGCTGGAAGCTTTGCCTGCGGATCTGCAAAAAATCATTCACGATGACGCCGCCACCGTCACGACCGGCATGGTGCCCTTCGCCAAGAATTTCTATCTTGGCCAACGCAAGCTCTGGACCGATCAAGGCGGCAAGCTGATCAGCCTGCCGGCGGACGAGCAGGCGGCGTATCTCGCCAGGATTTCCAGCATCGGCGTCGATCTGTCGAAGGACAAGCCGGCGCTCGCCGCGGCGGTGAAGACCGTGATGGATGCGGTGGCGCGCAGCAGAGTCGCGGTGGCGCAGAACAAATAAACGGGACGCCCGGCGCTTGAGCAGCATCCTGCGAGGGCCGCGCTTTGCGCGGCCACCTCAGGATGACGATTGTGGGGATCGCGCCGCCTTCTTCCGTCTTGGCCGCTGCGCGTAGTCCTGCACGCACCGCTGCAAGTCGATGAAATTCTGCCGGAGCTGCTCGAGCGTGAAGCCGAGCGCAAACAGCGGCTCGACCTCGTTGGCGGTCAGCGGCAGCGTCAGGCCTTCGCTGCGCACCGCTTCGACTTGCACCGTATAGGCCGCAAGCGCGGCTTCGTAGCCGTCGAGCGGTGGCGGCGGGTTTCGCGCGGCGAGTGCGGCGGCGCTGTCGTTGAGAAAATCGCGCGCGACGTCGGCGACCCGCATCAGCGGTATGCCGAGGCGGCCGCGCAGCGGTTCAGGCAGCGGCTTGATGCCGGCGCGGCCCATGATGACGAGATCGTGGCGCAGCCGCAGCATTGTGCGTGACAGCGGACCGGGATCGGGCTGCGTCGCCAGCGTGATCATCTGCTCGTGCTGGGCCTCCGTCGTAATCTGCTGGAAGTCGGAGACCGCCGCCCCGATATCGTTCTGGATGCGGCTGTTGGTGGCCGGATCGATTCCGCCGGTGAACCCGGCCACCAGCCGAGGCAGGTCGCGCGCCAGCTGCCGGATCAGGCTGACGGCGGCGCTGAGCCGCAACTGAAGCGCGCGCTCGGGAAACACCAGCAGGGAGACGATCACCGCGATCAAGCCGCCCAGCGCCACTTCCAGGGTTCGCGTGATGGCCGATGCGATCGGACCTTCGCCGAACTGCCCGGCGAGCAGCAGAACCAGCACCGCTGAAAACGGCGCAACGCGAAAGTTCGGATTGAATGCGGCGATAAGGCCGAGCGGGACCAGCGCCAGCACCAGGACCCCGGCCTCCGCGAGCGGCGTCCCATGCGGTATCAGGATGCCGAGGATCGCCGCATACACGGCGCCCCCGACTGTGCCGATGATGTATTGGAGCGTCGCGCGTACCGAGCCGCCGGCGCTCGCCTGCGTGACCACGATGGCGGTCAGAATCATCCAAAGGCCCTGCAACGGAAGGTGCAGGACCTGGGCGGCGGCGTAGCCCAGCAGCCCGGACGCCGTCACGCGCCCGGCGAAACGCCAGCGCGATTTGAGGGTCCTCGCCAGGGTACGAATACGACGCCGGATCGATGATCGGTCCATGAGGGATGACGCCAATGCCGCGATTTGGCGCAAGCTAGCAGTTTCCGCCTCGATTCGCGTTCCTGCCATGCGGCTGCCGGCTTTTTGCCGGCAGCGGCCGTGTGCTAAGCGACCGCCTCCAAAGTTCAAAAAGGAAATGGAAATGAGGGTGACTGGAAATGTGCCGGGCGGGGCCGCGATGGCGATCTGCGCGGCGATGGTCTCGGCATTGATGGGGGCCTCGTCCCCGGCGGCGGCGCAGGCGGGCAAGACCTATGTGATGAAGCTCTCCACCGCGACGCTCAATGACACCCAGCACGAGTGGATGAAGCGCTTCGCCGCGGCGGTCACCAAGGATGCGGGCGGCCGCATCAAGGCCGAGGTCTATCCGGCGAGCCAGCTCGGCTCCATTCCGCGCCAGATCGAGGGCGCGCAATTCGGTGCCATCCAGGCCTGGATCGGGCCGCCGGAATTCCTGGTCGGCGTCGATCAGCGCTATGAGGCACTGAGCGCGCCAGGCATGTTCGCCAGCCAGGATCAGGACGTCAAAGTCATTCAGGATCCGGCGGTGCGAGGCATGATGCTCGGGCTCGGCGCCAACAAGGGCCTGACCGGCATTGCGCTGCTGCCGCTCGGACCGTCCTCGATCGTGCTGACCAAGCCGGTTCGTCACCTCGCCGAGTTCAAGGGCAAGCGCATCCGCGTGCTGGCGTCGCCGTTCCAGCTCGAGATGATCAAGCGCATGGACGCATCTCCGGTGGCGATGTCGCTCGCCGACGTGCTGCCGGCCTTGCAGCAGGGCACCATCGACGGCGCGCTCGGCACCGTGCCGGTGTTCGGCCCGCTGCATTATCTGGATGCCGCCAAATACATCACCGAGATCGGACAGCCTTACGTCAACACCATCGCGGTGATGAACAAAAAGTGGCTCGAGGCACTGCCGCCCGATCTGCAGAAGATCATACGCGACGACGCCACCGCGACGTCGGTCAGCATCGTGCCGTTCGTCAACGAGTTCTTCGCCGCGCAGCGCAAGGCGTGGACCGACAAGGGCGGCGAGCTCATCAGTCTGCCGGCCGACGAGCAGGCGGCGTTCTTCGCCAAGACCAAAAACGTCGCCGACGAACTGTCCAAGGATCGCCCTGAGCTCCATGCGGCGGTTGACGTGGTGCTGGCCGCGGCCGCGAAGGCGAAATAATCGCGATTGCGCCTTCCACTCGTCATTGCCGGGCTTGACCCGGCAATCCATGCTGCAGTCAGGTAAGCCAAGAGTGTGCGGCGACTTTTTGGGGAGCCGGCGCGCTGCATGGATGCGCGGGTCATAGGCGAGCGAAGCGACGCCGTTCTTCGAACGGCTATGCCCACGCATGACGAAGTAGGGGGAGGACCAACAATGCCCACCATGATCGCGGCGCGGCTGCATGAGTACGGCAAGCCGATGACGCTCGACCGCATCGAGGTGCCGGAGCCGCGGCCGACCGACGTGCTGGTCGAGGTCAAGGCCTGCGGCGTCGTCCCCAACCTCACCCGCGTGGTGAGCAATTTCTTCGGCACGCTCACGCCCGACAACAAGATGATGCCGCCGCTGCCGGCGATCTTCGGCCTCGATCCGGCCGGCGTGGTCGCCAAGGTCGGCGAGCAGGTGTGGCACGTGCGACCTGGCGAGCGCGTCTATGTCAATCCGGGCCGCTCCTGCGGTTCGTGCCGCATGTGCCGGAGCGGAGCGCCCTACGATTGTCCGGGCTGGACCCTGCAGGGCTATTTCGGCCGCTCGCAGGAGATCATGCGCGCCTATCCGTATGGCGGGCTCTCCCAGTTCATCACCGCGCCGGCGACCGCGCTGGTCAAGCTGCCCGACAATGTGAGCTTCGAGGCCGGCGCGCGCTTCGGCTATTACGGCACCGCGTATGCGGCGATGAAGAAGATCGGCGTCGGCCCCGGCGAGACGCTGTTGATCAACGGCATCAGCGGCCAGCTCGGGCTCAACGCCGCGTCGCTGGCGCTGGCGATGGGCGCGACCAGAATTCTCGGCACCGGCCGCAATCAGAAACTGCTCGATCGCGTCAAGGCGCTGGCGCCGTCGCGCATCGATGTCATGTCCGTTCCCAACGCCGCGCCGGGACCGGCCGATCCGCTGGTCGCGTGGGCGAAGCAACTCACCGACGGCCATGGCGTCGACGGCATGATCGACTGCCTGCCGCCCGGCGCGCCGGGAACGGCCATGTTGCGCGCTTTATTCTGCCTGCGCCGCGGCGGCCGCGCGGTGAATGTCGGCGCCGTCATGGAGACGCTGCCGATCAACGCCTTCTGGATGATGACCAACCGCATCTCGCTGCAGGGCTCGGTGTGGTTCACCACCGGCGAAGGCGAGGACATGGCGGCGATGGCGAAGGCCGGCACGCTCGATCTCTCGATCCTGCAGCACCGCGTCTCGCCGCTGTCCAAGGTCAACGAGGTGCTCGCCGGCATGGAACGACCGCGACGGCGGCTTCACCAATTTCGTCATCGACCCGACGCGGGTTGATTGACGTTTCCCGGATGCTGCGCTGCACGCAGTGGTGCGCTGCTGCCCGGCGACCTTCGGACTCGATCCGGCCGGCGTCGTCGCCAACGACCTCCTGGATGATGACCAACCGCATCGCTCGTCCAATGCGCAAGTGCGGGAGAGCAAACATCGTCAGGAGCGCGGCGGCTGTCCGCGCGGCGAATGGCCGCAATGCACCGGAGTTGTGCCGGGCCTGGCCCGCAACCTATTGCGTGCGCTCAAATTTATCGCTTACAGTTTAAGGTATGTGGCCGTTCCGCAGAAAAGAGCCACTTTCGCGCGGCCTGTGCGTTCTCGCTCAGGCTGGACTTGCGTCCGCTGGGGGACTGTATGAGCGAGAAGAAAGTAACGACCGAAGCCCTGCGTTTCGCTGTTGGCTTCGGCTGGCGATGCAGAGACGAAGTCATGCCGTTGGACGAAACGCTCAGGGAATTCGAGAAGGTTGCTCAGGCCTATCCGACCCTGCCGCCGGCTCCGAGCGCGGAGCGCGAGGGTTAGGGCATCACGCCGGTCATGTTTCCTGCCGCGGCGGTCCCGACACTGTTTGTCGATTTGGTGCGCGCGTAGCGTGAGCATCAATTCCCGTCATGGCCGGGGGCATGACGAGTGCAGAGGCACAATCATCGGATTTTATTTTGCTCCATCCGCCTTCGGCGGACCCGAAGTGTACGTGCCCGGAAGCGGACCCGATCCGACATGCAGCAGCCCAAATCGATCGGGCTTCTTGACCACCAGCCCGACACCGGCAGCGAACCCAAACGCGAAGCCTGCAAGAAGACCGACGCTCAGACCGATCTCGACTGCCTGTGACGTTCGCATGTGGAGTTTCTCCGACGCTAATCAGACCGGGGCTCTTCGGCTGCTGAGATAGCTGATAACGTCATTTAATCCAGATGTCGTCTGAATCATTTCAAGCGGCGTGGTGCCCAGCGTCGCATTCATGTTTCTCAACCAAGCCGCTGCGGCTGTATCGTCGCTGCCGACGATCGCATCAAGAGAGCGATACATCTTGATAAATAGAATTGCGAGCTCAAGCGATTTGCCGTCTAATTCGAAATCCCTCTTCCGCAGTCGCGATAAGGAGGATTCGGACAGGCCCACAATTCGAGATAGAGCTTTTTTGGCAATCGCCAGATGGTTGGAGGCCCGCAAGAGAGCGTCTGCGACCAGCGCGGCATCGGACTTGGCGGTCGTTTTCTTCGCGTCGATTGATTTATCGGCCATGGCGCCCACCCTTCGCGTGTGACGATACACCGATTTGCAGCGCTGTTGAACTTGGTAACCGTTCTATTGACAACGTCGCCGAATGTGCTACAAGGCGTCCACCTCGCTCACTGTGCGTGAGGGGCCTTTCGGCCGAGGGTACTCCCCGAGAGGGAGCGAGGGCGGTCCTGCGGGCGGAGCCATACACTCGGCTTGCAGGCGGTTCGGAAACTCGCCCGGCCTGCCATGACGCAGGTCTGCCAGGAGCTGGCTGCCCGGGTAGCGCATGTCGTCGCTACCATGAAGCGCGGGACCGGACTGAGCCGAGGATAAAATCTCGGCGAGAACCGCGGTAGGGCGCCGAAAGGCGAGCGCGTTTCCCAAAAGGAACGCGCGCCGCGACGAACGCTTCAGACAGGCCAGTTCTGCCTGCTGGCGGGATCCGCGGTATCTACCCCCCGCGTCTTTCGGCGCTCCGCCTCCCTCATGTGAGGCGACCGTTCGTTGGTTCGTGCACATCGCTGGCAGAACTCGGGCGCGAGAAAAGCGCGCCGCGAGAAGGCGCATCCTTTTCACCTCTCCCCGCACGCGGGGAGAAGGAGCAGCCACGTGATCGCCATCGAAAAACCTGCTAATCCATGGCTTAAGGAAACCAGCCCCCGATAAGCCCAAAGCGAGGACGTCATGTACGGTAATCTCGAACTCTTCATCGACGGCAAATGGCTCGGCGGCGATGGCCGCAAGGGTGAGGACGTGATCAACCCGGCGACCGAGAAGCCGCTCGCCCGTCTGCCGCACGCCAGCAAGGCCGACCTTGATGCCGCGCTCGAAGCCGCCAAGAAGGGCTTTGCGGTGTGGCGCGCGACCTCGGCCTACGACCGCTGCAAGATCATGCACAAGGCGGCCGATCTGATGCGCGAGCGCTTCGATGCGATCTCGAAAATCATGGTGCTGGAGCAGGGCAAGCCCTATCCGGAAGCCCGCGCCGAGGTGATCGGCTCGGCCGACATCATCGACTGGTATGCCGAGGAAGGCCGCCGATCTTACGGCCGTATCGTGCCGGGCCGCGGCAAGGGCGTGCGCCAGCTTGTGGTGCAGGAGCCGATCGGCATCGTCGCGGCGTTCACGCCGTGGAATTTCCCGGTACTGACGCCGGCGCGCAAGATCGGCGGCGCACTGGCGGCCGGCTGCTCGCTCATTCTCAAAGCGTCGGAGGAAACGCCGGGGGCGTGCGTCGAGCTGGTGCGCTGCTTCGCCGATGCCGGGCTGCCGGCGGGCGTGTTGAACCTGGTGTTCGGCGTGCCGTCAGAAGTCTCCGAATATCTGATGGCGAAGGATGCGATCCGCAAAATCTCCTTCACGGGCTCGATCCCGGTCGGCAAGCATCTGGCGGCACTCGCCGCCAAGGGCATGAAGCGAACCACCATGGAGCTCGGCGGCCATTCGCCGGTCGTGGTGTTTGCCGACGCCGATCCCGAGAAAGCCGCCGACACCATCGCGGCCTTCAAGTATCGCAACGCCGGCCAGGTCTGCATTTCGCCGACGCGCTTCTATGTGCAGCAGGATGTCTATCCGCGTTTCCTCAAGCGCTTTACCGAATACGCGAGCGGTCTGAAGCTCGGCGATGGCCTCGAGAAGGGCGTCGCCATGGGCCCGATGGCGAACGCGCGGCGCATCGAAGCGATGGAGTCGTTCGTCAACGACGCCAAGAGCCGCGGCGGCAAGATCCAGACCGGCGGCGCGCGACGCGGCAACCAGGGCTATTTCTACGAGCCGACCGTGATCACCGACGTGCCGGACGACTCCAAGATCATGACCCAGGAGCCGTTTGGGCCGGTGGCGCCGGTGGTCACGTTCAAGACGTTCGACGAAGTGGTGGAGCGAGCGAACTCGCTGGAATTCGGGCTCGCAGCCTATGCGTTCACGACGTCGAACGCGACCGCGGCTGCGATCGGCGATGCGCTGGAATCCGGCATGGTCGGCGTCAACTCGATCGCGATTTCGACGCCGGAGACGCCCTTCGGCGGCGTCAAGGAAAGCGGTCACGGCAGCGAAGGCGGCATCGAGGGCTTGGGCGCCTATCTGGTGACCAAGTTCATTTCGCAGGCGTGATTGTCTTTCGGCGATGCGATGGCGGCCACGCACGGCGAGGTGCGTGGCCGTTGCCATCCACGGCATCGTGAAGGTGTAACGGCGAGGGCGGAGCTGACGGCTTGGACTGGAACGGCGTAGCGGCGCTCATTTTCATCGGCTTTTTTTTCGGATTCCTTTTCCGCAAGCGTTTGAGCGCGTGGTTAAACCGTCCGCGCGCCGCGGCTGCGAAACCGGCCGCGCAAGTCGAGATCATTCCGCCGCTGCCGTTCGATCAGGCGGCGCTGACCGCCCGCCTTTACGAGCTGGACAAGATTTTCGGTCCGTTCGGCTCCAATGCGGCGCATCCGAGCGATCTCTACGCGCAGGCCGAGTTCAAGGAAGCCGTTCGGCTCTTGATGCAGCCGAACGTGCCGCTCTCGGTGATCATGCAGTTTGTCGAGGGCAACAGCTGGTCGCTGTCGAGCGCGGGATTGGCGGCGATGCGGAAACGCCCAGACATGAATTCGTACATGGTGCAGCGCGTGCTGCGGCAATGCGAGCATTATGCGCCGTGGACCATGTATTTCGCGCTCGAAATCCTGTTCGAGACCGAACCGCACATCCTGGTGGGCGAGCCGGTCATGCGCGCGCGCGACTGGTGGGCCGACAATCGCTGGATGCCGAACATCTTCCGCGATTATCTCGAACGCTGCTCGCTGCGCGGCGACAAGGCGACGTTCGGCGGCCCCGGCAGGCTTAAGGGGCTGGACGCGTCCGCCAAAGACGCCATCAAGAAATTCCTTGAGCGGGTGCCGCTGCAATTTGCCGGCGTGCTGGCGCAGGAGCTCGATCTCGACGCGATCGATGCCGCCGACCTTGATAGCAGCGAGTTCATCCGGCCGGTCTTCGCCGCCTTCGACCATCGACAACACCAGCATCTTGTTTCAGGTCGGCCGGTTCTGGAACGACAAGGAGACGGATTTTCTGGTCGAACCGGAGGCGTGGCGCAAGGCTTTCGCCACCGCGGGCGCGACGCTGCAACAAAATCCGGCTCGCTCGGTGCTGGTGTCCGGCGAGACGCTGGTGGGCAAGACGTCGTTCCTCAGTCTGCTGGCGAAAAAGATTGCGCCCGACCGGCTGGAGTGTATTCGAGGCGCGCGGCGCCGACCTTCAGGCCAATCAGATTTATATAGGCCAGCTCGAAGGCCGCATCCGTCAGGTTGTCGACGAACTGGCGAAGGCGCGGCGGACGATCTGGTACATTCCGGATATCGTTCAGCTCGCGATGTCCGGCACGCATTCGGGCCAGAGCGCCAGCATCCTCGATCAGATCATTCCGGCGATCAGTGCCGGCCGCCTCGTCGTGTGGGCGGAGGCCTCGCCGAAGGGGATGGCGCGGCTGCTGCGCATCAATCCGTCGCTGCGCGGCTTGTTCGAAACCGTCACGATCGAGCCGATGTCGGCCGACGATGCCCTGTCGCTGACGCGCGACGTGATACGGCAGATGGAGCGCGCCAATATTCGCTTCGAGCCCGATTGCGCCGAAGTCGCGCGTGACACCGTCGGCCAATACATGGGCAGTAACGCCTTGCCGGGCTCGGTGCTGCTGATGCTCAAGCTTACCGCCGTGCGAGCTGAGAAGAAGACCGAAATCATTTCGTCGCGTCAGGTCCTGGAAACGTTCTCGCAATTGTCCGGGCTGCCGCTGTCGATCCTCGACACCCGGGAGCAGCTCGACCTCGCGGCGGTGCGCACGTTCTTCAATGCGCGCGTGCTTGGCCAGGATGAAGCGGTCGGAGCGGTGGTGGATCGCATCGCCATGCTCAAGGCCGGCCTCAACGATCCGGGCAAGCCGATCTCCGTCTTTCTGTTCGCCGGACCGACCGGCACAGGCAAGACCGAACTCGCCAAGGCCGTTTCGGAATTTCTGTTTGGCTTGGCCGAGCGTCTGATCCGGCTCGACATGAGCGAGTTCCAGACTCACGACTCGATGAGCAAGATTCTCGGGCAGAGCAGCGCCTCGGCGCTCGAATCGGATTCGCTGATCAGCCGGGTGCGCAAACAGCCGTTCTCGGTGCTGCTGCTCGACGAGTTCGAGAAATCCCATCCGATGATCTGGGACCTGTTCCTCCAGGCGTTCGACGAGGGACGGCTGACAGACGCGATGGGGCAGACCGCCGACCTGCGTCACTGCCTGATCATCCTGACGTCGAATCTCGGCGCGACGTCGCACCGCAGCCTGGGGCTCGGCTTCGCGCCGCAAGAGGACGTCTTCACCAAGGAGCAGGTGCTGCGCGCGATCGCGCAGACCTATCGGCCGGAATTCCAGAACCGGCTCGACAAGGTCATCGTGTTCCGGCCGCTCACGCGCGAACTGATGCGCGGCATTCTAAAGAAAGAGCTGGCCGCGTTGCTCGACCGTCGCGGTCTGAAAGATCGCGCCTGGGCAATCGAGTGGGAATTGTCGGCGCTGGAATTCCTTCTTGAAAGAGGCTTTTCGCCCGAAATGGGCGCGCGGCCTCTAAAGCGCGCGATCGACCAGTACGTGGTGGCGCCGCTGGCGGCGATTATTGTCGAGAAGCGCTTTCCGGAAGGCGAGCAGTTTCTGTTCGTGCGCAGCGACGGCAACGGCATCCAGGCGGAATTTGTCGATCCCGACGCCGAGCCGCAGGCGGACGGCGAGGCCTTCGCGGCCGAGCCTGGCGTTGCGGCGCCGTCTTCGCTGGCCGCAGTGGTGCTCGCGCCCGGCGGTTCGCGCGCCGAATATCAGATGCTGCAGGACGAATACGCCGACATCGAACGGACGCTGCAATCCGCCGAATGGATCGGGCTGAAAGACGATCTGGCCGCCGATATGGCCACTGCGGAATTCTGGACGCGTCCGGATCGCTTCGGCGTGCTGGCGCGGTTTGCCCTGATGGATCGGGTCAAGTCGGCGACCGAGACGGCGAATGCATTGCGCGGGCGGCTGCAACGCTACAGCCGTTCGCCGTCGCACTACTCGACGCAGCTCAGCGGCCGCCTGGCGTCGCAGCTGTTTTTGATTCGCGAAGGCATCAAGGACGCGCTCGAAAATGCGCCGATCGAACTTGCGCTGACGGTCGAGCCGGTGTTCGAGGGCGCCGGGGAGCGGCCCGCGACCTTGGGCTGGTGTCAGAAATTGAGGGCGATGTACCGCGCCTGGGCCGAAAAGCGCCGCATGCAGGTTGCCGAAATCGAGGGCGTGGGAAAAGACAAGGAAACCCCGATCCTGATGGTCAGCGGCTTCGGTGCGCATCGCATCCTGGCGCCGGAGGCGGGCCTGCACGTGTTCGAGCAGTCCGAAGGAGCGGTCGGTCGGGCTACCGCGCGGGTGCGCCTCGCCGCCGTGCCGCTTGGCGACGTGCCCGCCAGCAAGGAGCGCAAACTGATCGTCGGGGCGCTCGACCAAGCGCCACGGGTGAATACGGTGGTGCGGCGTTACCGCGAAGAGCCGCCGCTGGTGCGCGACGCTGCCGGCAAATGGCGCAGCGGTCGTCTCGATCTGGTGCTCGGCGGCGAGTTCGATCTGCTTCAGGCGGGAGAGCGATAATGCGCGACGCTCGCATCCGTCAGGCCGCTCAGCGCCAATTCGGGCGCCTCCAACACGGTCATGCTCGGATCGGTGAAAGCAAAGTGCGGCCCAAGCCGCCGCCGCAAGCGCTGCATGGCGCTGCGTGCGATATAGGCGTCCAATGATACGCGCAGCAGCAACCCAAGCTGCGACGGCCGTGCGAACAGATCGCGCATCACCGCGACGCCGTCGGCGCGCGGTCCCGTGCCCATGCCCACGAGCGCCGCACGCGGAATCGCGCGATGCGCCGGATCCACAATGACGCGCAGTGCGGTGAAGGCGAGTCCATGCGCGGCCGCGAGCCTGGCGACGATATGCGATTCCATGTCGACCGCAGCGGCGCCGCTGAGGCGGTGCAGCTCGCGCTTTTTTGCCGGGTCGGCGACAGGCGTGTCGACGCCGATCACCGGCGCATGATGGGCATCGCCGATGGCATGCAGCAGTTTCTGCGACCACGCCGCATCGGTCGGCCGCGAGCTTTGTGCTTCGGCGACCGCCGAGGCGACGACCCAGTCGCCAGGGCGAAGCTGTTCGGACAAGCCGCCGGCAACGCCGAAGCTGATGATGCCGCGATAACCGTGGCGCGACGCGTTCGTTACGGCCGCCTCGAGCTCGTGTCGGGCATCGCGCGAAACCACGTGAATGCCGGGGCCGGCGGCTATGCGGGCTTCGAACGCCATGCCCACGAAGGCGATGACGGCGCGGCGGTTTCGATCAAGCGGTGCGCTGGCCGATGGGCTGGCGTCGTCCGCGCCCAGCAGGCCTTCCGCGGCGTCGAAATCTGCTTCCAGTGACATACTCAGACCGGCCCCCGCGACGTGATCGGCCGTCGAATTTTCCCCACTCAGAGGACACTTGACGATGTCCCCGCCCGATCCTGGTCAAAACACGAGGCGCGGTAATTCGCACGCAACTACATGGAAAAGTGCGGTTTCCCCTGCTTAGTTCCGCACCGGTCCCGAACCCCGCGCCGCCTATAGTGTTCCGAAGAAGATGGTGGATTCATGGACGAGCATAAACCCACGCGACAGCGAACAGTAGCATAGCCAACTCAAACCCGCCATGCGCCACACTGAACAGATATTGCTCACGGGTGCCACAGGTTTCGTCGGTTCGGCGGTTGCGCGCGCTCTGGCCCGCGCCGGATTTTCCGTGCGGGCGTTGGTGCGGCCCGGCAGCCTGCGCTTTCATCTCGACGATCTCCACCTGGAGTTTGTCGAGGGCGACTTGCGCGATGCTGATTTGGTCGCCCGGGCCGTGAAAGGTGCGCGCATTGTGTTTCATGTTGCCGCCGATTACCGCCTTTGGGCGCGGGACCCGCGCGAAATCTTCGCTGCCAATGTGAATGGCACGCGCAACGTGATGCAGGCGGCGCTGCGGGCCGGCGTGGAGCGCGTCGTTTACACCAGCAGTGTCGCCACGCTCGGGCTGCGCCCGGATGGCGCCCCGGCGGACGAATCCAACCCGCTGTCCGAATCGCAGGGCATCGGTGCCTACAAGCGCAGCAAGATCGCCGCGGAACGGCTGGTCGAGACCATGATTTCCCACGATGGCTTGCCCGCCATCATCGTCAATCCGTCGACGCCGGTTGGGCCGCGCGACGTCAAGCCGACGCCGACCGGCCGAATCATCGTCGAGGCCGCGCGCGGCCGTATTCCCGGCTTTGTCGACACCGGCCTCAACCTCGTGCATGTCGATGACGTTGCGGACGGACATCTCGCGGCGCTCGAACACGGCGTGGTGGGCGAGCGTTATATTCTCGGCGGCGCCAATGTGACGTTTGCCGACATGCTGGCCGATATCGCCCGCCTAGTCGGTCGCAAACCGCCACGCCTGCGCATCCCGCGTGCCGCCGTCTTGCCAATCGCCTATGCGGCTGAGGCGCTGGCTCGTTTCACCGGGCGAGAGCCATTTGCCACGGTGGACGGCGTTCGCATGGCCAAGTATCGCATGTTCTTCACGGCGGCGAAGGCGGAGCGCGACCTCGGTTATCGGCCAAGACCGTACGTTGCCGGCCTTGAGGACGCGATTCGATGGTTTCGGGAGAACGGATATCTCGACCGTAAATTGATCGTTCTGAATTGGCGTTGCCGCTCAGTTCGCCAGTTCGCGACGCCCGCGCAGGAACGCGAAGAATTCGACGCCTTCGCGCAAGCGGCGTTTCATCATTTCAGGGCTGCGCACCATTTCCGAGACGATCGACGCGATCTTTGGAGCGCGGAAATAAAAGCGCCGGTAGAAATCCTCGACCGATTGGAAAATCTCGGTGTGCGTCAGGTGCGGATAATGCAACGGCGCGATCTGCACGCCGCTCGTATCCACCAACTGAGCGTGGCTTTCGTCGAGCCAGCCATGTTCGAGCGCCTCGCGATATAGCTCGGTGCCCGGATAGGGCGCGGCGATCGAGACTTGGATCGTGTGGGGATTGATCTCGGTGGCGAACCGGATGGTTTCGGCAATCGTTTCTTTGCTCTCGCCCGGCAGGCCCATGATGAAGGTGCCGTGAATGGTGATGCCGAGTTCGTGACAGTCGCGGGTGAAGCGCCGCGCCACGTCGACGCGCATGCCTTTGCGGATGTTATGCAGAATCTGCTGATTTCCGGTCTCGTAGCCGACCAGCAGCAGCCGCAGGCCGTTGTCGCGCATGACCTTCAGCGTTTCGCGCGGCACGTTGGCCTTGGCATTACACGACCAGGTGACGCCGAGCTTGCCGAGTTCTCGGGCGATCGCCTCGGTGCGGGGCCGATCGTCCGTAAAAGTGTCGTCGTCGAAGAAGAATTCCTTGACCTGCGGAAACGCCGCTTGGGCCCAGCGGATCTCGTCGACGACATGGCCGACGCTGCGGGTGCGATAGCGATGTCCGCCGACAGTCTGCGGCCACAGACAAAATGTGCAGCGCGATTTGCAGCCGCGCCCGGTGTAAAGCGAGATATACGGATGCTTCAGATAGCCGATGAAATAGCTTTCGACTTTCAGGTCGCGCTTGTAGACCGGCGTGACGAACGGCAGGTCGTCCATGTTTTCGAGGATCGCGCGCGGCGCGTTGTGCTGGATCGCCCCAGAGGCGTCGCGGTATGACAGCCCGTTGATGGCGCTCCACTCGCGCCCTTCGGCAATTTCCTTGATGGTGAAATCGAATTCGTTGCCGGCGACGAAATCGATAGCCTCCGACGCAATCAGACTCGCCTGCGGCTCAACCGCGACCTTGGCGCCGACGAAGCCGGCCTTGAGTTCCCGGATTCGCAGCCTTAAGCGCTTCGATCACGCTTACATCGGAAGCAAAAGACGGCGTCGAGGTGTGCAGCACGACCAAATCGTAGTCGCGCGCCTTGGCAACAACGTCGTCGAGCCGCAACCCGTGCGGGGTGGCATCGATCAGCTTACTGCCGGGAACAACGGCCGCGACTTGGGCAAGCCAGGTCGGATACCAGAACGAGCGGATTTCGCGCCGCGCCTGATAACGCGCGCCCGCCCCGCCGTCGAAGCCGTCGAAGGACGGGGCCTGTAGGCATAGAGTTCGCATCATGGACGCCTCGGATCATCCTCGATCAGGGTGCCGTCTGTCGCCACACGGTACTCGGCACCTCGCCAGTGAACCGTCGCCCCGAAGTAACTTGCTACATATACGGCAAAAGCAAGGATGTCTTGCAGCGGGAGGAGCCAGTAACTTTCCCGCTTCAGCCCGAACCGGCGTTCGACGCATCGGCACAGGGCGATGCGCGATGCCAGGGCGGCCACTGCGAGCACTGCCGCTGCGGCGCTGCCCGAGAGCATGCCAAGGAGTGCGAGCGGCAACGGATGGGTCACGATTGTGCCGGCGTAACCGAGCGGGTCGATAGTCTTGACGGTGCGGGCGACACGAATCTGGTGCCGAATGAACTGGCGCAGACTGATCTCAAAGCAGACATGGCCGACCAGAAATGGCGCGATGACAACATCATAACCGGCGGACCGGACCGCCATGCCGATCGCGTAATCGTCGGCCAGTTCATCGGCAAAGTGGCCAAACCCGCCGATCTCCTCGAGCGTGGATCGTCGCAGCGCGACGGTAGCGCCGAAGCAGGGTTTCGCCGCTCTCAGGGCCAATCCGGTAATGGCCTGTGGCAAAAAATTCGTATTGATGGCGAGCGCCGATATCCGCGCCCACAGGCCCTCGCCGGCAATGCCGTGGTACAGCGTGGTGACCGCGCCGGCGCGCGGCTGGGCCAGCAGGGCGGTAATGTCGCGCAAATAGGTCTGGTCGACCACGATATCGCTGTCTGACAGCATCAGTGTATCGTTCTGAACATGCGGAAACATGTTGATCAGATTGGCGACTTTGCGGTTGCTGCCGTGGCGGCGTGGATCGATATGAAGTTCGATTGGCCAATCCGGATGGTCGCGCTGCATGGTGCGCACAGCGTTGGCTGCTGGCGCGTTCGCCTCGCGCACGCCGCACAGCACCTGGACTGGACCGTCATACTCTTGCTGACAGAAGGCGGTCAGCCGCGTGGCCAGCTCGGGCTCGGCGCCGTGCAGCGGCTTTAAGACTGTGACGGGAGGCTCCGAGCCGCCCGCAACCCGGCCGCGCCCGCCAAAGCCGAGCACGAAGGCGGACTCGAACAGCATGAGGACGCAGCCGATGAATGCGCCGGCCAGACAGATGTCGCACAATGACGTGGCGAGTGTCGTCGCCTCATCAATAAACGGAACAAAACTCATCGTGCCCCCTCGGCTCGCGCGACAGTATTCACGGAGCCGAATTTACGTTCAAGAGTCCGTCTCGATAGATAAATCGGAACGCGCACGCGTTGCAACGTGTCAAGGCGAAGCGCAGCGGGATTCTGCGCGAAAACCGTGAGGGAAATCAGGATATTTTCGCCGAATCGATGCAGGCGTGCGGATAATGGCAATCGCCTCGTCTCCTTGATGGTCTCGAAGCCATAATACGCCATGATGTGTTCGACTTGCTGGCACTGGCGCCGCGTGGCCGACGGAACGTCGCCGCAGATGACGCAAATATCGCACAAATCAGGTGATGACGACAAAAAGCGGGCAAGCTCGCGAAGCGAGATCGAAATGCTCCATTGCATCTGGCGCGCCCACCGGATTGTCGTCCCACTGGGGGGCACGGGCGGAATATGCGCGTTCCAGAAATGCAGGCGGGCAATGCGCGCACCAGCCCGCAAATCGGTGCCGTCGGCGAGCGTGAGGTGGCGCTGGGCGAGGGCGATTTCGAGCCGGAAAATACAGGCCGGATTGGCCGAATATTCCACGACCCTGTGATGCTGCCGAAGCTTTGTGTCAAATGCAAAAAGGGTCTCAGCCAGCCAGGGATGGCTGTAGCATGACGCCGGATCATGCCTTGCGAATACCGCCATGCGGGCGTCTCCGCGTGCGGCCGCCCCGAATTAGCAACTTTCAGCCCGTGAAAAAGTTGCCGCACTTTAGCCCGGAAATTCGAACGGAGCGAAACGCTTCCACGAAAGATCGGGTTGGCGACGTTTAGTCGCTGGCGTCGCCGTACAGCGTCGCGAGCGTACTCTTGATCAACAACGCCACTGGCACCGCGAGGATGACGCCCGGAATGCCGAACACGACGCCGCCGGCGAGGAAACAGAAGATGATCAGAACCGGATGAAGGCGCGCGGCGGCTCCGAGGACGATTGGGCCGACGAGTTGATCGATCGAAAGGCGCAATGCGGTGGCGTAGAGCGCATAATCCAAAATGCTCATGAGGCCGGTTGCCGTCTGCAGCGAAACGAGTCCGGCGGTGATCGCGGCCGCCATCGGACCGATGAACGGCACGGTTTCGAGCACTCCGGTCAGCAGCGCCAGCAGGAAGGCGTGATGGATGTTCAGGAAAAAACCAAGTCCCACATAGGACGCGGATGTGGCGTAGATCACAACCACGATCATGCCGACGAAATAGCGCGTCAGGACCGGATCGAGCCTCGCCCAGATCCGCCTGACGAGTCCACGGCGGTGCGGCGGCACGATCCACAACAGGCCGCCCGCAATATGCTCGCCGCTGGCGAGAAAATAGAACAGCAGCACCACACAGAGAAAGAAGCTTGCGATGAGTGCGACACCAACGCTCGCGAACAGCGCCAGTTGATCGGTCTGCCCGATCCAATCGGCGATGCGATCGAGAACCACTTTAACGATTTGATCGGGCTGTACGGTGCGCCCAAAAATTTGGACCGGATGATTCCCGGTTGCATCGCCAACAAGTCTCTGCAGGGTGCCTTGCAGGTCGAACGCCAGGCTTCTGGCCTCGTCGACAACGCGTCCTGCCGCAAAGATGCCGAATAGAACGCCGATACCGATAATGACCAGGAAGAAACCGATTGCAAAGACGAGCCGCGGCCAGCGCGTGCGCTTGGTCAGCCAGTCAATCGCCGGCGTACAGATATAGGCCAGGATCGCCGGCAGGATAAACGGCAGCAATATCAGCTTGATGAAGTAGAGAAATATCGCAAGCGCCGCGGCGGCGAGAATGACTGCGCGCGCTTCGTCGGCATCGAGCCGCGCCACGCCGCCCTGGCGCTTTGGCGCCGGGTCGTCCGCGCCCCTCTTCTTCACGGTTGTCATGAATAGGTCCGGCCTTTCCAGGTCACGCGCCCGCTGAGCCGGCGGCGGATGCTATCGAGTGCCATGACTGCGCCCACCGTATAGCCAAACGGGAAGAGAAGGCCGTAGTAGAAAGGTACGCGAAAGTGGCGTGCGGCCGCGATATGTAACCCAAACGCTGCGGCGGAGGCCAGCAGGGCCGGGATCAGCGCGGCCCATGCATCCGGAACGTGTTTGAGGCCGGCCACTGCGTCCTGCATCGGAATGACGACCGCCGCCCAGGCCAGTGTCACGGCGACAGCGGCTACGATCAGGGTGGCGCTCCGGCCGCCCAATGTGTCGATTAGGCTCTTGGTCAGACCCGGCCACAAGGTTTGCCAGCCCCTGTACATGCGCGTGGAAACTGCGTCTTCGCCATCCATCAGCAAGACCACACGTCCGGACTGCTTGAGCCGGTGCGCGAATTCCAGGTCCTCGCAGATCGCGCTTGATACGGCGGCGTGTCCGCCAACTGCGTCGTAGGATGTGCGGCGCACCAGAAAGAATTGACCGGTCGCGGTGACTTGGGAACTGGAGCGCGCTTGCGCCTGCGCCAGATCCTGGACAAAGGACAGAAGAATGAGGCCGCAGGGCAGAATCAGGCGCTCGGCGAAGCTTTTGAGGTGCTGGCGGGGCGTCAGCGACAGCAGATCAAGTTTGCGGTCGATCGCCGCGCGCACAGCGCTCGAGAGTAGCGCGCTCTCGCCCCACACGTCGGCGTCGATAAAACACAGCCATTCGGTCTGCGGCGCTGCGGTGCATGCTCCGATCCAGCAGGCGTGCGATTTGCCGGTCCAGCGTGACGGCAGCGGCGGACTCAGCACCAGCGACAGCTGCGGATGATCGGCCGCAATCCTGCGCACGATTGCGGCCGTGTCATCCGTGGAGCGGTCGTCAACCACGATCACATTCAGTCGCTGCGCCGGATAGTCCTGCGTCAGCAGCGAATAGACGCAGCGTTCGATATTGTCCGTCTCGTTGCGCGCCGGGACGATCACCGTCAGCTTGCGGAGCCTCTCCGAGCTCAGGCGGAGATGCACGCGCAAGCCGCGGCAAAAGTCCGCGCTGGCTGAATGCTCGCATGATCAGCCAAGTCACGATCGCAAGCCACAATGACGATAGGGCAAGGTCCACGGCACCCACCGCGACCCCCGTGCAATCAAAACAACCCGGCACCCAAACGACAACTTTTCGGAAAGGGTCCCGGTTCCGCGCTGGTCATGTGCGCCGGGGACCCAGTCGCGGCCCGCCGGTCCGGACCGCAGCCGACGAAATTGGAAGGCGCGCCCGCCTATGCGTATGACCGAGCCAAATAGGCTGCGGCATCCTTGGCAAGCTGGGCGCGCTCGCGTTCGCCGCGCTGTGCCATTTCGATGATTCGTTTGGCGACGATTTCCTGCGCTGCGCGTCGATAGCGTGGCGAGGCAAACGTGCTGCCGGACGCTTCGAGCTCCCGCCAGGCGTCCTCATAGGCCGCAACCAATGTTTCGATAAATTCCGGATCGAAGGCCGACTGAGCAAGCAGCGGTACTATCGACATGGCCGCACTTCCTTCTTCACAGCCAAATCTGCAAACCGCTTTGGGCTCAGGGCGCCGGTCATTTCGCTGCCTTGATCCTGCATGGCGAAAATATGCGCCCGGGACCGCGGATTTGCCAGTCCTGCCCGCAGCGAGTTTCGCGGCCTGTTCCAGGCATTTCGATGGCAGCGGTCATGGAACTGAAAGGCGGCGGCATTCATTGCTAGCTCGCGATGAACAGTTTCGGGATTGGCGAGCGATCTAGGATTGCCGCCGCGGTGTTACCGAAGAACAAGGTTTCGCCCGGGCGCCGATTTGCCCCCAGCACGATCAGATCGTAATCCCGCTTCGCCTCCTTCAGGATCGCTTCGACGGGCGCCGCGTCTTCCACCATGTTGCGACGCACATCGACATCGTAACGTTCGGCAAGGGCGCTGATATCCTTGAGGATGGCCCTGTAATTGCGCCGCGTCGGCCGCGCCAGGCGGTTGCCGCCGCTCTTATCGTTCTTGCCGGCATTCTTGCCTCCATTCTTGCCGTCTCGTGGAGTAGCGACGTAGAGAACCGCGACCTCGGCGTTGCTGGCCCGGGCCAAAGCGAAGGCGACTTCAGCCGCGCGGCGCGACGCTTCGGTGCCATTGACAGGCACGACAATTTTGCCGGGGCCCCGCAGCAGCCGCTCTGCATTTGAATCTTGCGCATCGACAATGGCGAGTGGGCCGTCAAACGTCGCGGCTATCCGTGAAACCTCTTTGCCGAAGCCACTCTTGGGGTCGCGCGTATCGGCGAGACCTATGATGAACAGACCGTAACCCTTGCGCGCCTCTGCCTCGATCTCGTCCGGACCGATGGCGCGTTTGCGCACGGTCGTGACGTCGATCCCGCCACGCTTTTCCTCGTCCGGATGGGCGTCGAGCGAGGTCACGCGCTCGGCTGCTGCCTTCACGTGACGCGCCGCTCCCTCGGGTTCTTTCTCCGTATCTGAACGCGCCGCACGGGCCCCCTTGGCGCCTTTGCTCGCCTTTGTGGCGTCTTCGTCGCCGGTCAAATCGAGCAAGGTGGTGGGCTTGCCGCTGGATCCGCCGATTACTCCGGCGAGCTGCGCCGCGAATTTTCCGCTGGCGCTGTCATCGACGGCAACCAACAGCCGTTCGAGCTTGGTGACAAAGCCGCGGGCATCGATTTCTTCGCGCTCGAGCCTGACCCTCTCGTCCTTGCGCATCGGCACGCGCTTGAGCGCCCAACGCAGCATTGGCGGCATCGACATGGTGGTGAGGACCGCCATGGTGACGATGAGGGTGAAAAGATCGCGGCTGAGCACGCCCATCGATAGCCCGATCGAGGCGATGATCACTTCGGTCGAGCCACGCGCATTCATCGCGCTGGCGAGCGCAAGTGCTTCGCTGCGAACGAGACCGCTGAGTTTGGCGCCGATAAAGGCGCCGATAAATTTTCCGGCGGAGGCGATGACGATGAGCCCAAGCGCCAGCTCCGCCAATCGAGGATTCGCCAGAACGGTCAAATTGGCGCTCAACCCGGTCAGACCGAAGAAGACCGGCATGAACAACGCAACGATGAGCCCGCGTAATTGTTCGTCGATGTGGCGCGTCAGGATCGGCGATTTGCCGACCAGAATGCCGGCGACGAATGCGCCGAGCACCAGATTGACGCCGATCCACTGCGTGATCAGCGCCATCACCACCATGATGACCAGAATGGTCGTAATGACGGCAAAATCGCTGCGAAAGTTATCGTTGGCGAGCCGGATCAGGCTGAAAACCGCGCGCCGCCCGATCGTCAGGCTTAGGGCCAGAAAAAGCACCGTTCCCAGAACCGCGCGTCCCAGCGACCAGACGTCGATACTGCCCGCCGCAGCCAGTCCGAATGCAACGGCAACGAGGACCCAACCGATCGTGTCTTCCAGGATGGCGGAGGCGACGATGATCTGCCCGATGTCGCGGCGCATGAAATTCATTTCGCCGACCACCATCGCGACGATCTTCACCGAGGAGATCGACAGCGCGATGCCGAGGAACAGCGCGGTGACGATCCGCGCATTCGGGTTCGGCAGCAGCGAGTTCGGGCAGCATTTCGCCGAGTGCGAAGCCGCATGCCAGAGGAATTGCGACGCCTGCGGCAGCCACCGCAATCGCGCTTCGTCCGACGCGCTTGACCAGGGGTAAATCGGTTCCCATGCCGGTCAGCAGCAACAGCATCAGGATGCCAAGCTGAGACACGCCCTCGATCATGCTCTTCTGCGCAGCGCCCACGGGGATCAGGATTTGCTGCGCTTGCGGCCATAGCAGGCCAAGCACGGAGGGGCCGAGCAAGATGCCGCCAATCAGTTGCCCCATGACCGCCGGCTGACCGACGCGTTGCGCCAGTTCGCCCATGATGCGGCCGACCAGCAGAAGGATTCCAAGCTCGGCGATAAATGACGCTATCGCGCTCTCGGATGCTGACTCTTGCGCGGCGAGTGCGGCAGTTGGGATGAGAATCAGAACAGCGGAAACCGCGATAAATTTCATGCCACTGCGCGGCGAAGCAACGCGCGCCGCGCCATGGCTGCAGAAACGTCCGTTGCCGGATGTCATCATGGCTCAGAAATGCCGCGCTGGCGGATCAGCGCGCGTGCCTGTCTCACCGCATGTTAGCATGGGCAATGCGGCGGCGGCCGATCACGCTCCGACACTTGGGCCAAGCGCAGTCGAACCCGTCAGGCCGTCCATCAATGTGGCATCACTGCCCACACCGTAATTAAGCCGGCGAATTCTCGCCTTGGCCTGATCCAGCCGCTGCTCGTAGCCCTGCGCGCAGGTCGAGGAGCAAAATCGCATGTGCCAATAGCGGTGGACCATGAGACCGAGTTTGCCCCGGCAGAAGTCGCAGCACATCTTCATGAACGTCGCATCCATCCATTGGGCGTTGAGGCCCGCTGTTCGAAGGCCACGAGCGGCATGCCGACCGCCACGCGGTAACAATCGAAGTCGCAGTAAAGCTTCCGGCTGCGGACGTTCCGAACGTAACCTTCAACGATTCGGCGGCCGCAGTGAGCGCACGACGTTTCGGTTTTGAGCTGGGCCCCGTTGACGATGACGCACCGCATTAGGAGTACCTCCGCCCGATCCGACGCACGAGAATGCGCCGCTCGCAGCGCCTCATGCCTCATTGGCGCAATAGCCCTCACCCGTTCGGACGCTTAACGCCCGACCGATCGGGGGAGTTCCATGCCGATCAAAAGCTCAATTCGATTTTTCAGGAGGGGTGGCGAGCGAGAATCTCGCAAACGCGCCGCGTCAGGTCCTCGCGCTTGATCGAAACCTGGGACGCGGCGCCCTTGGCCCATTCGGCGCGGCTCTTGATCTCGCCGGACAGTTCGGCGCCCAGCGCCATATCCTTGAGCGTCACTTCGCCCTTGGCGCGTTCATCGCCGCCTTCGATGACGACGATCGGCGCGGCGCGCTTGTCGGCATATTTGAGCTGCGCCCGCATGCCGCTTTGCCCGAGATAAAGCTCGGCGCGGACGCCGGCCGCGCGCAATTCGCTGACCATGGACTGATAGCGCGCAAGCTGATCGCGATCGAGCACCAGCACGACGACCGGCCCGACATGCGCCTGCTGGGCCAACAGTCCTCGCATTTCGAGCGCGGCCGCCAGGCGCGACACGCCAATCGACACACCGGTCGCCGGCACTTTCTTGCCGAGGAAGCGCTCGACCAGATTGTCGTAACGTCCACCGCCGCCGACCGAGCCGAACCGGACCGTACGGCCGTCGTCATCTTTGATTTCGAAATTGAGCTCCGCCTCGAATACCGGACCGGTGTAGTAGCCGAGGCCGCGGATGATCGCGGGATCGAAGCGCACGCGATCGAGGCCAAATCCCGCCGCCGTCAGCACGGCATCGATTTCCAGAAGCTCCGCGGCGCCCTGTTCGGCGATCGCGTTGCCTTTCACCTTTTCCATCATCGAGGTGCAGATCGCCGCGCGGGTGTCGCCCTCGGCGTGGAGAAAGCTCAGCACGCGGTCGATGTCCTGGGTCGGCAATCCCGCGCCTTTGGTAAAGTCGCCGGATTCGTCCTTGCGGCCGCCGCCCAGAAGCTGCCCGACGCCTTTGATGCCGAGCCGATCGAGCTTGTCCATGGCGCGCAGCACGGTGAGACGGGTGGCGTCGCCTTCGGGACCTTCGGGCACGCCGATCATGTCGAGCATGCCATTGAGCACTTTGCGGTTGTTGACTTTGACGACGTATTCGCCGCGGGCGAGGCCGAGTGCCTCGAGGCTATCGGCGACCAGCATGCAGAGTTCAGCATCCGCCGCCATCGCGGCGGTACCGACCGTGTCGGCATCGAATTGCACGAATTCGCGGAAACGGCCCGGTCCCGGTTTCTCGTCGCGAAACACCAGGCCGGTCTGATAGCGGCGATACGGAAACGCCAGCGTTTCGAAATTTTCGGCCACGTATCGCGCCAACGGTGCGGTGAGGTCGTAGCGCAGCACCAGCCATTGGTCGTCATCGTCCTGGAACGAGAACACGCCTTCGTGCGGCCGATCCTGGTCGGGCAGGAACTTGCCGAGCGCATCGGCAAACTCGATGCTCGGCGTCGTCAGCCGGTCGAAGCCGTAGGACGCGTAGACTTCCGACAATTTCCCGATCAGGCGGTCGTAAACCGCGAGCACTTTGCCGGTCGAAGTCGAGAAATCCGCGCGGCAAGCGCGCTTTGGGGCGATCGATAGGCCGCGATGCCTGGTCGTTCATGGCCGAAAATCCTGCCGAAGGTGTGTCATCACGTAGCAATTTGCCAGCCATTGTGCCAGCGAGCCTACCGCCAATGATGCGTCAGCGGCGCGCTCGTTCTTTGTCGGCTGCGGTTGCGGACCTGGCCGGAGCGTCGTGACCTTTGAGCGCCCGCTTGAACGCCTCGAAGGCCGGCGACGATTCCTCGAAAATGAATTCGCCGCGATCGACGATGATGCCCGCCGCGCCCGACGCCTTGAGGAATTTCACGACGCTGTACAGCTTTGCGCGCTGGCAATAAGCCACCACGATGGTTCGGCCCGCGGCCGATGGTGAGGCGGCGCCGTCGCTCCACGCACTCAGCACGCAGCCGTATTTTTCCGTCAATTGCTGCTTGGCGTCAGCCGACGCTTTGTTTGGAATCGAGAATCGCAGCACGAGCTGTGAGGTCGCGCGAATGCGCGCCTCGATCTGTTCGACGAGGTGCTCGAAGGCTGCGACAGCCTTTTGGCCCCACTGCGCGTTACGCAACGACGCGATCAGGCATACCTCGGTCTGCAAGACGGTGCCGCCCGAGATCTCCTTCAGGTGATTTTCCGCGAGCGTCGTTCCGGTCGAGGTGAGATCGACCACGAAATCCGCCACGCCGGATGCCGGCGCGCCTTCGGTTGCCCCCGAAGACTCCACCAGCGAATATTCGGTGATGCCACTGTTGGCGAAGAACGCGCGCGTGAGCCGGGTGAACTTGGTGGCGACCCGCAGGCTTCGGCCGTGCCGCTGATGAAACAGCATGGCGGCCTCGTCGAGGTCGTTCATCGAGGCGACGTCGACCCACGACTGCGGGATGGCGACGACGAGGCGCGCGCCGCCAAATCCGAGCTTGGGCATCACCAGTGCTGAAGTCGGCGACCCCTCGCCATATTCGCGATAGAGGTCTTCGCCGGTCATGCCGGCGTGCGCATCGCCCTGTTCGACGCGGCTCGGGATTTCCTCGGGCCGTAGGAAGATGACGTCGACGTCATCGACTCCGACCATGCGGGCGACGTATTCGCGACCGTTGCCGACGCGGCGCACGTCGAAGCCGCATCCGCTGAGAAAATTGATGCATTGCTCCTGCAGCCGGCCTTTGCTCGGCAAGGCAAGCACGAACTTTTGCCGTGGCGTGGTCGCGTTCATCGCGCTTTGCTCGCACCGCCATTGAGATAGGCCGGAAGCTCCGCAATCGGCATCGACTGATCGCCGCGGCTGCCGATCTGCCGGACGCGCGCCTGGCCTTTTTTGGACTTGTCGCCGCCGACGAAAATCACGTTCGGGATCTTGCGCTTGGCCGCGTACCCGAGGGCGTCGCGTTCATCGCGGCCCGAAAAATCCAGTTCGACGGCGCAGCCGGCCTGCCGCAGCGCGACGCTCGTGGCGATGCATTCTTCTTCGCGATTGCGGCCCTCGGCGACGATCAGTGCCTGCGGCGCCGGTGCTGCGTCTGTCGCAGCCGTTACGGATCTTCTGCAGGGCAGGGAGCAGACGGTCGAGGCCGATGCCGAAGCCCACCGCCGGGATGGATTCGCTTGCACCCAATCCGTCGAGCAGGTTGTCATATCGTCCGCCGCCGCAGACGTGCCCGACTTCGGCAAAGTCCTTGGCGTAAATCTCGAACAGAAAGCCGGTGTAGTATTCGAGCCCGCGGCGCAGTCCGACGTTGAATTGCAGGTCCAGCGGCTGCTGCCGGTAGGCGTTGATGTAGCGCAGCCGCTTGTCACATCGTTCCAGAATGCGATCGATGGAGCCGATGCGAAATCTACGGAAATGTTCACGGATCTGCTTGAACGCGGCCTCGGGCTTCGCCCGCACATTGAGCAGGTCCATCACGCCCTGCATCAGCTCGGTTGAAACCGGCTCCGCCTGCTGCGCGTTGCGACTGATCAGGCGCTCGATGATTTCCTCCGGCGTGCGTCCGCCGACATGCCGGACATCGGCGAGGGCGAAAACTTCCCGGATCAGAAGCTCGGCCTTGCCGGGCTCGACCGCCGCCAGCAGCGACGCGAGCTCGCCGAATTCGTTTTCCACGTCGGAGGCGCCGGTCCCCGGCTTTACAAGCGAATCGGCCCGCAAGTCTTTCTGATTACGCAGCGCGATCCGGCGGATGCGCGTCTTCGAACGCTCGCTGACCGGAAGCTGATCGATGAAGGCGGTGCGGATTTCGACATCGCCGATCTCGATGCGCGTCTCTTTGAGACCAGCGGCTTCCAGCGCATCCAGCGCCGCGGCCAGAATTTCCGCGTCCGCCGATTCCCGGTCGGGTGCGCCGATGAATTCGGCACCGGCCTGGTAGAACTGCCGGTAGCGGCGGTTGTTGGCCGATTCATAGGTGAAGGCCGGCCCGAAATAGCAAAGCCGCGCCTCGCGCTCCGACGATTTTCCCGCGTCGCCTCCCGCCGCCTGCAACTGGCGCAGGTAGGCGCGGCAGACTGGAATCGTCAGTTCCGGCCGCAGGCAGACTTCGATGCCGCCCGGATCCGGAAAAATGTACATGTGGCGGCGGATGTCCTCGCCCGAACGGTTGAGAAACGGCAGCGGGCTTTCCAGAATAGGCGGATTGACAGGCGCATACGCATAGCGCCGCAGCGTCGCCTCAATGGCGTCGCGCGCCGTCTGCAGCGCGACGGCATCGCCCCCCGCATAGTCGCGGGTGCCGGAAATACTCGGTTGTGGCGCCTGCATAGCCTTAACCTAGCGGCCTGATGTTTAGGCCAAGTGTCACGCGCCGGCCAATTTGAGGGCGGCACGGTGGCGCTGCATATACCTGATATTCCCAGGGAATCCAGCACTGTACGATCGGGAGGCGGTCGCCCGCAGGGCCGATGTCGGGATTGTCTTAATGGCTTTGGCAAAAATGATCCGGAGCGACAGCGCCGCGAATTCGTGATGCGCGCGCCCATGGTGCTTAGCCCCGCCGGCCGTTCCTTTGCTGACGCTCCTGAACTTGATCGTATACCGGTATCCGGTATAATTGTCAGTCAATGATCCGATCATTTGGCGACAAGCCCACCGAGGCGTTATTTAGGGAGGAGAGCTACCTGCGGCAGTTTCGATCAGCCCGCGTTTTTAATAGCTCGAAGGTACGCCGAAGCGATTATTTGGCCCCGTTCAAACCGCTGGAGAAGCTTCATGGCAACTTGAAGCTTTCCCTCGATCCGGATCGACGAGCAATGGCGGGTGATCTTCAAGTGGATCAAGGCGAACCTCATGAGGTTCGCATCGTCGATTACCATTGGAGGAGACTGTAATGGCGGTAACGAATTTGCGCGGTATCGCTCGGCGTTGAAGGAAGAATTTCTGCGCCGAGTTTGGTGTGTCCCATAACCAGCTAGCGAAAGCCATTGGCATCTCATCAATCGGATTGCCGAAATCGTGAACAATCGCCGCCGCATTACGGCTGACACCGCGCTTCAGCTCAGTCTGTATTTCGGCAATAGTCCAGAATTCTGGATAAATCTTCAGACGCACTACGCTCTGAAAGTAGCTCCGGCGAAACCTCAAACCGGCGGACGCCGCTTCGGGCGTTCAAGCCGCGTGACCACGCCGAATGCGCCTGTTTAGGGCTTCGGGGGACTGGCGGAGAGGGAGGGATTCGAACCCCCGATACGGTTGCCCGTATGCCGCATTTCGAGTGCGGTGCATTCAACCACTCTGCCACCTCTCCGCAGATCGAGGTCTGAGTGGAATGGCCGTATTTAGCGGCCGCGCCGTGCCGAAACAAGGCCGCGATAGAGCCGCCGTCGCCTAAAGCTCGCGGCCGATCTTGCGGTCGAGCGAATAGGGGCCGCCGCCGCGCAGCGCGATAGCGAAGAAGATCAGCCCCCACAGGAAGACGTATTCCCAGCCGTGCTTGGCCCAGGCCCAGCCGTTATGGGAAAACTGGATGCTGATCATCGCCAATTCGATGGCGATCAAAGCCGCGAAGAACCGCGTAAAGAGGCCCAACATGATGCAGACCGCGCCTACGGTCTCGTTGACCAGGGCAAGGACGGCAAACAGCATCGCGGGTTCGTGCCCGGACTTCGCCATTTCCTCAGCCGCGCGCGACAGCGGGATCATCGAGCGATTGATGCCGTGGACCAGGAGCGTGCCGCCGACGGTCACGCGGATCAGCGGATAGGAAATTTCGCGGGCGAAACTGTAGAACGGCGCCAGGGCCGGAATGAGGAGTTTCGGTTCGGCTGCGCCGCCGTGCTCCGGTGTCGTGCTGGTCATGATCCCCTCGTTTACGCGCAGCATGCCGCTGCGTTGCCGTCCCGTGCTGCACCCCTTCGGGGTGCAGCAAGATTGCCTAGAGTTCGCGGCCTAGCAAGCGGTCGAGCGAATAAGGTCCGCCGCCGCGCAACGCGGCCGCGAAGGCAACGAGTCCCCACAGCAGCACGTACTCGTAGCCACGATGCAGCCAGGCAAAGCCGTTGTGCCAATAGGAGATGGTGATCACCAGCATCTCGATCGCTGCGGTGGCGGCAAAGAAACGCGTGAACAGCCCGAGGATGAGAGCGAGCCCGGCCACGGTTTCGTTGAGCGTCGAGATCCAGAACCAGAGCTCCGGCGGCGTGAAGCCCATGTCGGCATATCCCTTGACCGCGGCCGGCACCGCGCCGTGAATCAATTTGTTGCCGCCGTGCACCAGCAGATTCCAGCCGATGGCGACACGCACGATCAGCCACGATACCGGGATGGTGGCGTCGTAGAACGGCCGCAGGAATCGGCAGCAGCAGTTTCGGCTCAGTCTGTATTTGGGCCATCGTGATTCCCCGGCTTATCGCGGCAGAGCATAGGTGACGGCGAAAGCCATGCCTAGCGGCGGGCCACTCTCTCTTGTTGGTGACGCGATGGGCCGCCTATACTGGCCCGCAAAGTTCGAGCGGGAGAGCGTTCAATGGCGGAATGGTTCGTGGCCAAGGCATCGGAGTTGCCGGACGGCGACCGGCGCATCGTCGTGGCCGGCAAGGAGGAGATCGGCGTCTTCCATCAGGGCGGCGCCTATTACGCCTACAGCAATTACTGCGTCCATTCGGGCGGTCCGGCTTGCGAAGGCATCCTGATGAACAAGGTTGTCGACCTGATCGACGCCGACCGGACTTATCAGGGACAGACATTTTCTGACGAGTTGCATTTCGTCTGCCCTTGGCATGGCTACGAATATGAGATGACCACCGGCCGCTGCGTCGGCGACAGCCGACTGAAGCTGAAAAAGTACCAGGTCGTGCGCCGCGGCGACGACATCTACGTCGTCGCCTGACACGGGATCGAACGACCGATGCCCCGCCTAATGCGCGCGCCGAATGGAGGTTGAGATGGATGCAACACCGAACGAAGTCCGCAAGCTTAATTTCGATGACTATTCGACGTCGAAGCACCTGGAACACGCTGCGCAGCAGGCCCGCGCGCGCAATTTCCAGGATTTTCTGATCGTCGACGTCGATGCGCACCATTACGAAAACGAGTCCTACAAGGACGTTTTCCAGTACATCGAAAGTCCGGTGATCCGCCGCGACATGATCGATTCGGCGAAGCGGCCTGGCCGATCCGGCCTGATCAATACCTCGGTCGGCAATCAGAATCTCGGCGGCCGCATCACGCGCGCCAACATGCGCGGACTGCAGAAAGTGCCAGCCGACGGCCGCCATCGCGACGTGGTCATGACCCTGGAGTGGATGGATGCGATGGGCGTCGACTACGCCTGCATGTTCCCCACGCCGATGCTGTTCCTCGGGCTGCATCCGCAGGTCGAGATCGAGGTGGCGCTGTGCCGCGCCTATAACCGCTGGCTGTGCGAGAAAATTCTCGCCGTCGAGCCGCGGCTGGTCTCGATGCTCTACATCCCGTTCAACGATCCGGAAGCCGCCTACAAGACCGTGAAGGATTTCGGCGACAAGAAAGGCGTCGTCGGCTTCATGGTCACGTCACCGCGCTACAAGCCGGTGCACGACAACGCCTACATGAAGACCTACGCGCTGCTTGAAGAGCTAGGCAAGCCGATCTCGTTCCACGCCGCCTATTCGTGGGAGGACCGCGCGCTGCAGATGACCAACCGCTTCATCTCGGTGCACTCGCTCGGCTTCATGTGGTTCAACATGATCCACATGACCAACTGGGTGATCAACGGCCTGTCCGAGCGTTTTCCGAAGCTGAAAGTGTTGTGGATCGAGAGCGGGCTGACCTGGGCCTACTCGCTGATGCAGCGGCTCGACCATTCCTACATGATGCGCACGTCCGACTGCCCGTCGCTCAAGCGCAAGCCGAGCGAGTACATGCGCGAGATGTACTACTCGTCGCAGCCGATGGAGGTGCCCGAGGACAAGTCGATCCTCGAAGCGACCTTCAAGATGATCAAGGCCGACACGCAGCTGCTGTGGTCATCGGACTACCCGCACTGGGATTTCGACCTGCCGGGCGTGATCTACGACCTGCCGTTCCTCAACGAAACCGCCAAACGCAACATTCTGGGCGGCAATGCCGCGCGCGTGTTCAATCTCGATACCAAGGTGGTGAAGAAAATTCCGTAGATCGGCCTATTTCGCCGCCATCACCAGCGAATAGCGCTCGTCGGCGGCGAGGCATTGCGCCTCGGGAAATCCCAGCTCCTTGCGCACGATATTGGTGCCAAGCACCAGCGATACGGTTTTGTAGAAGGCATGGCGGCGGCTCATGCCTTCGCGTCCCATGCCGCAATCGGTCGAGATCACCAGCCGCTCCGGCGGAATGTGCTTGAGAGCGGCACGGATCTTCGCCGCGACTTCGTTCGGCGTCTCGACTTGCAGCCCGTGATGGTCGATGACGCCGATGGCGATCTTCTTGCCGGTGATGGTCTTGCCGATGGCTTCGAGATCAATGCCGCCGGAGCTTGAGGATTCGAACGTGATCACGTCGGCATCGACAGTGTTGTAGGTCTCGAGGGCGGGTTTGTAGCTCTGCACCTCGGCGAACATGCGCTGCTGCGAGGGATTGCCCCAGCACGAATGCGCCCACACTTCGGTCTTGGCGCGCAGCCCTTTCACGGTGCGATTGAACACCTCGACCATCAACTCCGGCGTGATCACCTTGTCCTGGATCTTGCGGATGGCGATCAGGTGGATCTGCGGCTCCTCGATCTGGATGACCGGGCAGCCCGCATCCGCGAGCTCGTGATATTCCTCGTTGAAGGCGTCCGCGATGGCGAACATGCGCTCGGGGATGCTCTTGTAGTGGCGGTCCTGCAGCGCAAACGCGACGATCTCGGCCGACACCGCACCGAATTTCACCGGCCGAGTGGTGAAGCGCTGCGCCGCTTTCCACATCGCGGTGTATTGCAGATTGCCGCGGCCGATCGGGCCGGTGATCACCGGCATGACGCGTGATTCAAGATAGTCGTGCAGGATGTGGCCGCGCGGAAACATGATGCCGCCGCGTCCGGCCGGCGTCGGTTCGGGATGCGCGATATCGAGGCCGCTCATGTGGTTCGGTGGATATGCGGTCCAGCTCTGACCGCCGACGTCGTCGTCGAAATGCGCGTCGCCGTCGGTGACGATGTCGAGGCCGGCCAATTCCTGGTCGCGCAGATAGCAGGTGACCGCGTCCTCGTATTGCTCGCGGAAACGGCGGGTGACCATCGCTTCAAGAAAGTGGCGGGTGCCGAGATTCTCCGTGTACCAGCTCGGCCGCGGCAGCGAGCCGGTAATGGTCGTCGGCAGCATGATGTCCTTGGTGCCCCGATACATGGCGAACTCCTCCCAGAATTTTTGTACGGTCGTCCTGCGAAGCCATTGGCCGAGCATCGACGCCGTAGTGATGGGAGATTAAAGGCGTGGCTGGCCGGGACAAGCCCGGCCATGACGTTGTTGGATGCGTGCGCCCACTTTCAGATCGCGGTGTTGGGCAGCGGTGGGCAGCGAGATCGCGTCAGGTCCCGGTAAACACCGGCTTGCGCTTTTCCATGAACGCCGCGCGGCCTTCGTTGTAGTCGCGGCTGGTGAAGCATTTCTCCACCATCTCGACAGTGCCGGCGACGTTGCGCTTGCTGTCGTCCTTGAGGATTTCGCCAACCGTGTATTTCACCGCCTGGATGGTGAGCGGCGCATTGGCGCAGATCATATCGGTGATGGCCTTGACGGCGTTCTCAAGCTCGGCCGACGGCACCACGCGGTTGACCAGCCCCATTGCGAGCGCCTCCTGGGTGTCGAACTGGCGCGCGGTGTAGAAAATTTCCTTGGCGAAGGCCGGGCCGACGATGTCGACGAGCCGTCTCAGACCCTTAAAGCCGTAGCCGATGCCGAGCTTGGCAGCAGGCACCGCAAAGCGGGAATTGTCGGACGCAATGCGCAGGTCGCAGCAGGTGGCAAGCCCCAGCCCGCCGCCGATGCAATAGCCGCGGATCATGGCGATGGTCGGCTTGGGAAAGTCGGCGATGCTGTCGTAGGCGGCTTCCGACTTTTTGCCATACGCGCGCGCGGCCTCGAGATTGGCGCGTTCGGTTTCGAATTTGGAAATGTCGGCGCCGGACACGAACGCCTTGCCGCCGGCGCCGGTCAGCACCACGACCCGGATGGCGTTGTCGGCAGCGAAGTCGTCGAGAATGTGCTTGGTCGCCTCCCACATGGGGAGCGACACCGCGTTATGTCGTTCCGGATTGTTGAAGGTGACGATGCCGACGCCGCCTTCCTTGCGCGAGAGCATCTTGTCGGTCTGGGTCATTTCTCTGGTCCTTTTCTTTCCCTCGTCGTGCGCGGGCTTGACCCCGGGCATCCATGCCGCCTCACCGCTGCATGGATTGCCGGGTCAAGCCCGGCAATGACGACTTAAACAGCCTTCGCCTTATGCAGCGCCGCGATGTCGCGCGCCGAGAAGCCGAATTCCTTGAGCACCGCGTCGGTATGCTGGCCGATCTCGGGCGGCGGCGCCACGAAGCGCGACGGCGTCCGTGACAGTGTCACCGGCTGCGCAACGAGCTGCATTTTGCTCTTGTCCTTCTTGGTGACGCTCTGTGCCATCTTGAGATGTTTCACCTGCGGGTCGGCAAACATCTGGTCGACCGCATAGATCGGTCCGCACGGCACGCCAGCCGCATTCAGGCGTTCGACCCAGTCGGTGCTGGTGCGTTTTTCCATGTAGGCCTGGATTTCGGCGTTGAGCGCGTCGCGATTCTTCGAACGGTTGGCGCCGCCCTGATATTCCGGCTTGTGCAGCAGATCGGTCGCGCCGGCCGCCTCGCAGAACCGCTCCCAAATCTTCTGCCCGGTTGCCGCGATGTTGACGAATCCGTCCTTGGTCTTGAACACGCCGGTCGGAATGCTGGTCGGATGATTGTTGCCGGCCTGCTTGGCGACCTCGCCCTGCACCAGATAGCGCGCGGCCTGAAAGTCGAGCATGAAAATCTGCGCCTGCAGCAGCGACGTGGTGATGTGCTGGCCTTTCTTGGACTTTTCCCGTTCCAGCAGCGCGACCAGAATGCCGATCGATGCAAACAGTCCGGCGCTGAGATCGGCGATCGGGATGCCGACGCGCACCGGACCTTGCCCGGGAAGGCCGGTGATCGACATCAGGCCGCCCATGCCTTGCGCGATCTGATCGAAGCCGGGCCGGTTGGCGTAAGGGCCGTCCTGGCCGAAGCCCGAAATGCTGGCGTAGATCAGGCGCGGATTGATCTTGGCCAGCGTCTTGTAGTCGATCTTGAGCCGCTTCTTCACGTCGGGGCGAAAATTCTCGACCACCACGTCGGCCTTCTTGACCATGCGCTTGAAGGCGGCGAGCCCTTCGGGCGCCTTCAGATTAAGCGTCATGCTGCGCTTGTTGCGGTGCAGGTTCTGAAAGTCGCCGCCTTCGCGCGGGCCGCCCATCGGCTCTTCCACGCCCGGCGGGCTCTCGATCTTGATGACGTTGGCGCCCCAGTCGGCAAGTTCGCGCACGCAGGTCGGTCCGGACCGCACGCGGGTCAGGTCGAGTACGGTGAAACGCGCAAGGGCTTTTGAAGCATGGGGAAACGGCATCGTGGGCGCCTCGGGATCGGGAAAAATTGGCGGGCGAAACTTTGCCGATCTGATCGCCGTTGTCTACCGGTTCGCGCGCGATGGCCAGCGTTGCGCCGACCGAGATGCGCTAGAATGCCGGCCGTTGCGGCCATCTTTCCGGCGTTTTCAGGAGACGATCATGAATGAAGATGCTCTCAACGGCAGTGTGCGTAAATTTCTCAAGAAGGTGGGCATTACGTCCCAGCGCGAGATTGAGCAAGCCGTGCGGGCTGCCGTGAGCGGCGGCCGGCTTAAAGGCAATGAAACTTTGCCCGCCAAGGTGTCGCTGACCGTCGAGGGGATTGGCCTCGCGCTCGATATCGAGGGCGCTATTGAACTCGAATGAAGCTCAAAATTTTCAGGAAAATACTCATGGATCGGCGTCTGCGAACTCTTGCGGCGTGCGTGTTCGCAACCTGCATGGCGACTACGTTCGGGATTTCAGCGATTGCGCAGGAGCATTCCGGGCCGGAACATCCTTCGCAAGAGCATCCGGGTCGCTCCGGTGCGGACCACCGTCCCGGACAAGGCCGCCCCGGCGGCGGCGCAGGACATCCGGAGCAGGGTGGCCCAGGCGTATTGTCGCTGTTGCCGAGTGACTCGGTCACCCAGCACAGCGTCGACCTCGTCGGCGGGGGCAAACTGGACTACACGGCGACGGCGGGAACATTCTCGCTGTTCGATCAGTCCGGCGAACGTTCGGCTGCGATTTTCTATACCGCCTACGTGGCGAAGCCGACCGGCCAGGCTAACCGGCCAGTGACCTTCGTGTTCAATGGCGGTCCTGGCGCCGCGTCGGCGTTTCTCAATCTGGGTCTGGTCGGTCCGCGGTTGGCCCAGTTTGGTCCGGACGGGCGTGACCCCGCAAAAGTGCGCCTGATCGATAATCCGGATACCTGGCTCGCCTTCACCGATCTGGTGCTGATCGACCCGGTTGGCACCGGCTGGAGCCGTGCAGCCAAGTCCGACAACAGCGACAGCTTCTGGAGCGTGAGTGCGGACGCCGAATCGATGGCGAAGGTGGTCGCGCTCTACGTTGCCAAAAATGCGCGCGTCAGCTCGCCGAAATTCCTGCTCGGCGAAAGCTACGGCGGTTTCCGCGCCGCCAAGGTGGCGCGTGCGCTCCAGGACGAGCAGGGCATGTCGGTCAACGGAATTCTCATGCTGTCGCCGTTGCTGGAGGGCTCATTCACATTTGGCGGCAACCGTTTTGCACTCGGAGCGGCGCTGCAGTTGCCGTCGCTGGCGGCGGCTGAAATGGAGCGCAAGGGCACGTTCAACAAACAGGCGCTGGCGCAGGCCGAGCATTTCGCATTGACCGATTATCTCTCCATGCTTGCCGGACCGCCGCTGCAGGGCGAGGCCGCCAAGGCGTTCTATGCGCGCGTCGCCGCCATGACCGGATTGCCCGAAGACGTCCTGGCAAAGCGTCGCGGTTTCATCGGCGACTCGTATGTCAAGGACCTGCACCTGAACGACAGCAAGATCGTCAGTCACTACGACGCGACGTTCGCGGTCGACGATCCCAATCCGGAATCGCCGGACGGACGCGGCCCAGATCCGATTCTCGACGGCCTGGTGCGGTCTTACGGCAGCGCGTTCGTCGCCTATGCGCGTGACGAACTCGGCTTCAAAACCGACATGACGTACAATCTGCTGAATTCCGAAATTTCCGGACATTGGAAATGGGGGCAGGGACGCGCACAGCCGGGCGTGTCCGAGGATTTGCGAGAGCTCTTGGAGCTCACGCCTTCATTCCGGCTGATGATCGCCCACGGCTATAGCGACATGGTCACGCCGTTTGCGGTAACGCGTTATGTGCTCGATCATCTGCCGCCGTCGCTAGCGGGGGAGCGGACGCAGCTTCGGCTTTACCGCGGAGGGCACATGTTCTACCTCAACCCTGACTCGCGTAAGGCGTTCACCGAAGACGCTCGGTCGATATACGCCTCACCTTGACCGGCGATGTCTTGCCGCGAGATGCGGCAGTGACGACCGGCTGCGCATCATTCGGGCATGCACGGTAGCGGCCGGATCGGCCGCATTAGACGATATGATGACAGCGGCGCTTTGCCTCACCGCTGCGCATGCCGGCGCCCGCCCATCTCGTATTTGCTAAAGGATGCCTGTCTTCCTGCCCGCGAAACTGCTTGAAGCGCGCCCAATCCCGCGGCAATTTTACGCCGCGCCGGCAATTAACTTTCTCGTTTCCTTTTGCATCCCGCGTCGGAATATGCTGATAGAACTTGCTGATAAAGCGGGCCGGCATCCTTGAAGGCTGGCCTTTTGAAAAGAACGCCGACAATGCGCCGGCAACATCGAAATGGGAGGAGAATTCGTGATGTCCAAGGATTGGATCAGCGCGCCTGTGCAGCGCCGAACGGTATTGAAAACCGGCTTGGCGCTCGGCGCCATGCAGATCGCAAGTCCCTTTGTGGTCAAGTCGCTCGCCGACGAAACGGTCAAGATCGGCCTCGATAATCCGCTGACCGGCACCTACGCCGCGCTTGGCAAGAACGAACAGATTGGCGCTAAGCTCGCGCTCGATCAGATCAACGCCAAAGGCGGCATTCTCGGCCGCAAGGCTGAGCTGTTAATTGAGGATTCCACCAGCGGCGACGCCGGCACTGCCGTGGAAAAGGCCCGCAAGCTGATCGACCGCGACAAGGTCAACTTCCTGCTCGGCAACATCAACTCGGCGCTCGCTGCCGCGATGGCCAATGTGTCCTACGAGAAGGGCGTCTTCCACGTCGTCCCCGGCGGCCACACTGACCCGATCACCGGCACGAACTGCCATTGGAATGTGTTCCGCGTCTGCAACACGACGCAGATGGAAGCGAATGCTGTCGCAGGTGCATTGATCAAGACTGCCGGAAAAAAATGGTACTACATCACGCCCGATTACGCGTTTGGGCACACCTTGCAGGCTGGCCTGGAAAAGGCCTGCACGGCACTCGGCGGCAGCAAAGTCGGCGGCGATCTTACGCCACTCGGCACAACTGATTTCTCGTCGTATTTGATCAAGGCGCAGGCGACGAACCCTGACGTGATCATCTTCTTGGTCGCGGGAGACGACGCCGTGAATGCGCTCAAGCAGGCGGTGCAATTCGGTCTCGACAAGAAGACTCACATCGCCGGTGCGCAGCAGGAGCTAGAAGTATTGCTTGGCCTGCCGCCGGAAGCGCGCATCGGCACATGGGTGTTCGAATGGTACTGGAACCAACCCAATGTGCCGCACGTCGCCGACTTCGTCGCCGAGGTGAAGAAGCGAAGCGGCGGCCATGTGCCCACGGCGCGCACGTGGTTCGGCTACGCGGGCGTGTGGACCTGTCAGCTTGCCGCCGCGCAAGCGAAGTCGCTCGAGGCCGTCAAGATGGCGAAGGCCATGCAGGGCTTCAAGCTCCCGCCGGAAGTCTCGCTGATGCCTGACGGCGCGTTCTATCGGGCGTCGCAAAATCAGCTGATCCCGGATCTTTATGTCGGTACTGCGCAATCGAAGGGGTCGGGCGGCGCCGAGGACTTGTTCAATGTGACCCAGGTCGTCAAAGGGGAGGCAGCGGCGGGCACGCTGGAACAGACCGGCTGCAAGATGACTTGGCCAGCGTAATATTGGCTGATCTAACAACTCAAACGTCCGGGCGCCGTCGCATAGCGGTGCCCGGAATTCCGTCCGGGGTAAGGGGTTTATAACGGACAATGCCCGTGGACCGCATTCGCGCCGTGACCAACGGCGACGCGATCGGCGGGCCGGGATGACGTTATCCGGCGCATGACTCAGGTACTGCTGTTCAATGTCTTCAACGGGCTCATTGTCGGCGCCTTCTATGCGCTGATGGCGCTCGGCCTATCGCTCATTCTTAATCTCTCGGGCGTCATCAATTTCGCGCATGGCGGATTTCTGGCGATCGGCGGTTACCTCGCCTACACGCTGATTCCCTATGTGGGCTTCTGGGGTGCTTTCATCATCGCGCCGTTTCTGGTTGCGATCATCGGCATCATTGTCGAGCGCGTGCTGATCCGTCCGCTCTACGGCCGCGATCCGCTCTACAGCCTGCTGCTGACCTTCGGTCTCGCTTTCATGTTCGAGGACGGCACGCGCTTCATCTGGGGCGCGCAAAGCCTGCCTTATCAGGTGCCCGGCTGGCTGCTGTCGCCGCTGAGCAGCGCTTATTTCTTTCTCACCGGCTATCGGCTGTTCATGGTGCTGATCGTCGGCATTGCGGTCGTGGCGCTGTTCCTCATTCTGAATTACACGAGGATCGGCATCCGTATCCGAGCCGGCACGCTCGATCTCGAAACTGTCTCGCTGCTCGGCGTTAATGTCCGTCTCCTGCGCAGCTTGAATTTCGGGCTTGGCGTCTACCTGGCCGGCCTTGCCGGTGTATTGGCGGTCGGCCAACTGGGCCTGCAGCCGACGATCGGCGCCTCGCTGATCATGCCGAGTTTCGTCGCTATCATCGTCGGGGGCTTGGGCAGCCTGCCGGGCACGCTGCTCGGCGGTCTGTTGATCGGCGTTGCCTCTGGAATCACCACCGTATTCTGGCCGTCTGCGACCGAGGCGGTGATCTACGTGATGATGGCGGCGGTATTGTTGGTGCGGCCACGCGGGCTGCTCGGTGAAGAAGGTCGATTCTAGTGGGCGGTTTCGATCTCAAAAAGCAGGCGCCAAATCTTATTGTTTGGCTGTTGCTGCTCGCCATGCCGTTCTGGCTGGTGGCGGTCGGCGGCTACGTCGAACTCGGCACCCGGGTCGTCGTGCTTGGCCTGGCCGCGATGGCGCTGAACTTTCTGCTCGGCTACACGGGCGTGCTGTCATTCGGTCACGCCGCCTATTTCGGACTCGGCGCCTACGGCACCGGCATGCTCATCCGCTATGTCGTGCCGAGCACCGGGCTTGGTATCGTGGTGGGCACTCTCGTTGGGACAGTTGCGGCAGCCATCATCGGGCCGCTGATCATTCGGCTGCGCGGCGTCTATTTCGCGATGGTGACCATCGCGTTCGGCCAGGTGTTCTACTTCATCGCATTTCGCTGGAATTCAGTGACCGGCGGCGACGACGGTTTGACCGGCTGGACGCGCATGCCGCTCGATTTCGGCTTTGCCAAGATCGACATCCTGCACAAGCCGGTGGCGTTCTATTATCTCGTCTTCGTGGTGTTTGCGGTCGCGGTCGCCATCATGGCGTGGCTGTTGCGTTCGCCGTTCGGCCGGACATTGATCGCGATCCGGGAGAACGAACGGCGCGCGCGATTTCTCGGCATTCCGGTCGACCATCATATCTGGATTTCCTGGGTCATCTCTTGTGCCTTTGTCAGCCTGGCGGGCGCGCTGTACGCGCTCCTTAACAATTTCGTCGATCCGCGCTCGCTGTATTGGACCCAGTCCGGCGATTTCGTCATCATGGCGGTGCTCGGGGGCATGCGCTCATTCTGGGGACCGCTGCTCGGCGCAGCGATCTTTGTCGTGCTGCAGGACTATCTTTCGAGCCAGACCGAAAACTGGATGTCGTTCCTCGGACTGTTCTTTGTCCTTGTCGTATTGTTTTTCCCGCGCGGCATCCTCGGCATGCTGCGGCGCAAGGCGATATCATGAGCCTGTTGCGGGTCGAGAACGTCTCCAAGCATTTCGGCAGCCTGGTTGCCGTCAACGACGTGTCGATGACCGTCGCACCGGGCGAATTGCGCGCCGTTATCGGTCCCAACGGCGCCGGAAAGACAACGTTCTTCAACCTGATCACCGGATTCTTTCGGCCCACCACCGGGCGCATCATGTTCGACGGCGATGACATTACGGCGCTGTTGCCGGCGCGCCGCGTCTGGCGCGGCATCGCGCGAACGTTCCAGATCACCGAAGTGTTTCCCGAACTGACGGTGCACGAAAACCTGCGCATCCCGGTCGAGGTCGCGTCCGGTTTCCGTTTGCAGCCGTGGCTGTCGCGCGACGCGGACGCGAAGGTGAGGGCCCGCGTTGACGAGCTGCTGAAAATGGGCGGTCTCACCGGAAAGGCCGGCCGCCTCGTCGGCGAACTGGCGCATGGCGACCAGCGCTCGACTGAAATCATGATGGCGATCGCGCTCAATCCCCGTTTGCTGCTGCTCGACGAGCCGACCGCCGGCATGGGCGAACAGGAGACGCTTGACATCATCCAACTGGTCCGCCGCCTGCATAAGGATTCGAAATTGACGATCGTGCTGATCGAGCACGACATGCGCGTCGTCTTTCATCTGGCGGACCGCATCATGGTGCTCGATCAGGGCAAGTTCCTTGCTGAAGGAACGCCGCAAGAGATCGCGAGAAACGAAGCCGTGCAGACTGCTTATCTGGGCAAGGCCGCATGACCGCCGCGTTGACCGCCGAAGGGCTTCACACCTACTACGGCAAAAGCCACATCCTGCACGGCGTCAGCCTGGAAGCGGCTGAAGGCCAGGTGACGGCGCTGCTCGGCCGCAATGGCGCCGGCAAGACCACGACGCTGCGAAGTCTCATGGGATTGACGCCGCCGCGCGACGGCAAGGTGACGATCTTCGGCCAGGAAACCACGGGCTGGCCCCCATTTCGCGTCGCCGCACGCGGCGTTGGTTACGTCCCCGAAGGCCGCAAGGTTTTTCCCAACCTCACCGTCGAGGAGAATCTGCGCGTACCACTCGAACGGCCGGGACCGTGGACCGAGGACAGCGTATACAGGCTGTTCCCCCGGCTGAAGGAGCGCAGAACAAATCGCGGGCGCCAGCTCTCCGGCGGCGAGCAGGAAATGCTGTCGATTGCGCGCGCCCTGTTGATCAATCCCAAGCTTCTTATTCTTGATGAACCCTCACAGGGGCTGGCGCCGCTGATCGTTCGGGAAGTCTTCCGCATCGTGGCGCAGATGCGGGCGGAGGGAATCACCGTCTTGCTGGTCGAGCAGAACGTCCGTATGAGCCTCGAAATCGCCGATCATGCCTATGTGCTCGACGACGGACACGTCGTCTATTCCGGACCGGCGCGCGAACTTGCCGCCGATTCTGCTCGCGTTCAATCGCTCGCCGGCGCCAGCGCCGAAGAGTGGACGCCAGAGGCGCACGCGTAGGGGGCTGCCTTTCAGCATTCGGGCTCGGCTTGTGGTGCTCCTTGCGGCCGGAAAGTCGCCAAGATACGCCGCTATGGCGATTGTGCTCATACGTTGCAGGGCCTCGATGAGGCCATTCCGGAGCGGGAGTCCAAACCGTGATGCCCAAGGATCGCGTTAGTGTGCTTGTCCGGCGCCGTGCGGTGCTGCGCGGCGGCTTCGCGGCGGGCGCCATCCAGGTCGTGAGCCCCTTCGTGGTGAAGTCGCTCGCTGACGAACCGGTCAAGATCGGCTTCGACAATCCGCTGACCGGTGCCTTCGCGGCGCTTGGCAAAAATGAGCTGGTTGGTTGTCAGCTGGCGCGCGATCAGATCAACGCCAGCGGCGGCGTTCTTGGCCGTCCAATGGAACTTGTCGAGGAGGATTTCAACGAGCGACGACGTCGGCGTCGCCGTCGCAAAAGCGCTCAAGCTGATCGAGCGCGACAAGGTCAACTTTCTGCTCGGTAACATCAACTCGGCACTTGCGGCCGCCATGGCCGAGGTCTCGCGTCAGAAGGCTGTGTTCCACGTCGATCCGGGTGGGCATGCTGACCTGATTACCGGCACCAATTGTCACTGGAACGTCTTCCGGATTTGCAACCCGACGCAAACGCAAGCGAACGCGCTGGCGCGAGATCTGATCAAGAGCGCGGGAAAGCGCTGGTATTACATCACATCGGATTATGCCTTCGGTCATACGCTGCAAGCCGGTTTGGAGAAGGCGTGCGCGGCACTCGGCGGCAGCAAGCTCGATAGCGATCTTGTACCGGTGGGCGAGACTGATTTTGCCTCCCATCTCACCAAGGCGCAGGCAGCGGGTCCGGATGCCATTCTGCTTCTGCTCGCAGGCGATGATGTGGCGAATGCGCTCAAAAAGGCCGCGCAGATCGGCCTCGAAAAGAAGGCCCATGTTGCCGGTGTCCAGCAGGAGCTTGAAGTGTTGCTTGGTCTGCCGCCGGAGGCACGTATAGGCACCTGGGTGTTCGAATGGTACTGGAAGCAACCCGGTGTACCGCATGTGGCCGAATTCGTCGCCGAGATCCGCAAAAGAACGGCGGGGCATGTGCCGACGGCGCGCACCTGGTTCGGCTACGCGGCGACCTGGACCTGCGCGCTTGCCGCGCGCGCAGCGAAGTCGCTTGATGCCGTCAAAATGGCCAAGGCCATGCAGGGCTTCAAACTGCCGCCGGAAATTTCGCTGATGCCGGACGGCGCGTCCTACCGCGCAGCGCAGAACCAGCTAATGCCGGACCTGTATGTGGGCAACGCGCTCCCGCAAGGTGACGACCCCGAAGACCTCTTCAAGGTCGCCGAGATCGTCAAAGCCGATAGCGTTGCGGGTTCGGTGGAACAGACAGGCTGCAAGATGGCGTGGCCGGCCTGATGGCTGCGCGAATCAGTTCGCTTTATTGGGATCGAGATCGTACTTGGCGCACATCTTGGCGACGAGCGCCGCGTCCTTGCCGCCTGCGATCAAGCCCATCGTGGCGCTGATGACCCTTCCGCCAAGAACTTTGGTCTCGACGATGTAGGCCTGGCGGCCATTGTAGGCTGGATAAGGGCTTTTGCCGTCTACGGTTGCGCAGTAATTGACCGAATCTTCCGCCGTCATCGCCGGGAACTTTGCCCAGTGGTATCGCGCTGTTTTCGGACTGACGAGGCTGAGCCCAACCGCATCCATGATGACCTGCTTCTCCGCAGACGTCAGGTCGCGTTGGCCGATCGCTGCGGCTGCTGGGGCGGGGCTGGCCGCGGTTCCGGGAGCGCCGCCTGCTGGTGCGTTCGCCGCGCATGCTGACAGGGTCACGGCGGTGGCAAGCGTTGCCAATACTGACAGACCGGCTGGTTTCACAGGCCGTAGTTCCTGCTCAAACTCAAATTTGTGGATGCCGGTCGAGATGTCGTCAGGCCGGCTGCGACGTCACGAGCCTGGCGGCTCGCAGTGTTCGCGGCAGGGGTATGGAACCGATTCCCTTCCATCGTCAATCCCTGAAACCGCTCGGCAAAATGCATGTGAGGCGATGCGACAAATTGGTAGCAGTGGATACGGCACTGGCCGTGACGGTGATTTCGTGTCCACTGTGGCTTTTATGCACTAGGCATCGGCCGTCGTGCCATTATGGTGCAACCGTTCATGGCACCGGGGGAGAATGGTCAATGAAGAAGCTTGCCTTAGCGATTATCGCGGTGCTCACTCTCGCGACTATTGCTGGCTGTGCCGCCCCGCCGCCGCCGGTGGTGACGAAGGGGTAATCTCGGCACTCCAAGCCAAGATTGGGGAAAGGGTCGGCTAACGCCGGCCTTTTTTCCTTTGGGGGGCGCTAATCGCTGACTGCAATCGCCGCCGCTTACTCGGCGGCGCGCTTGTGAGCGAGCGCCGCTGCCGCCTTGTCGTAGGCTTCCTCGCGCGCCAACTGCTGCTTGAGCCCAACCAGTTCGTAGTAATCTTCGAGCGGCAGCAAATGGTCGAAGGTCGGCGTCAGCGAATTTTCCTGCTTGAGGATGCGCAGCACGTTGCGCACCGCATTGGCCGCGGCGAACAGCGCGACCGACGGAAACGTCGCCGCCACAACGCCGGCAGCTTCGAGATCTTCGAGGCTGCGCTTCTTATTTCCGGCTGCCTGCGACAGCGTCGCCATATGTGGCCCCGGTATTTCGCGTTTCGCCCGTTTGATCTCGTCGATCGAGTCGAACCCCATCGGCTTCGCCATGTCGGCGCCCGCCTCCATGAACATCTGGCAGCGCGCGATGGCCGCGTTCGGGCTTTCGACCGCAGCGGCGTCAGTGCGGGCAGCGATGAAAAAATCCGGATCAGTCCGCGCGTCGAGCGCCGCCTTCACCTTGGCAAGCATCTGTTCGACCGGCACCACTTGCTTGCCCGGCAGATAGCCGCAGCGGTTGGGGAACACCTGATCGCTGATGAACACACCGGCGACGCCGGCGGCTTCGAACGCCCGGATCATCTGCCGGACGTTATTGACGCCGCCGAAGCCGGTATCGGCATCGACATAGATCGGCACTTCAACTGCTCCGGCAACTCGCGCGTAATGGTCGGCGTAGTCGCGCATGTTCGATTGGCCCATGTCGGCCTGCGCCAGCATCGAGCCGATCGCGGCGTAACCGCCGGCGCAGATCGCCTCGAATCCCTCGGCCTCCATGATTCGCGCCGACAGCCCGTCATAGGCGCCGGGCATCAGCACGAGACGGTTGCCCGCCATGATGGCTCTGAATTTCTTGCGCGCGTTCATCCCCGCACTCCCTTTTTGTCAGCGATTGTCTTTTGCGGTCTGCAGCCAGGGCTGCGCCGCCGCGGTGCGTTGCTCCCAGCTCACGATTTCGTTCATGTGTTTGAGTGTCAGTCCGATGTCGTCGAGGCCTTCGAGAAGGCGGGTCCGGTCGGCTGGCGCGATGTCGAAGCTCATGTCGGCGCCGCCCGGCCCACTGATGCGCTGGCTGGCGAGATCGACGGTGAATGGCGCCGCGCCGTTCGCCGCGACGACGCGGGCGATCAATGTATCGGCCTCCTGGGGCGCAAGCACGATCGGGAGCACGCCGTTCTGCAGGCAATTTTCGCGATAGATGTCGGCAAAGCTCTTCGCCACGATGACGCGAATATTGTTCGCCACCATCGCCCAGACCGCCGACTCACGCGATGAGCCAGCGCCGAAATTATTCCCGGTCACCAGAATTCCGGCATTGCGGAACTGCGGTCTGTTGAGGACGAAATCGGGATCCTCGCTGCCATCCTCGCGGCGGCGCGCGCGATAGAACAGCGTCACCTTGTAGTCTTCCTTGAGATCGCGGCCGTGCATGACCGGCGCGATCTGGTCGGTGTTGATGTCGTCGCGAAGGAGCGGCGCGGCGACCGCTGTGTGGCTCGAAAACGGCTGCATCACGCGGCTCCTCCCAAAACTTGCCGCACATCGGCGATGCGGCCCGCAATGGCGCTGGCCGCGGCGGTCGCGGGCGAGGCAAGATGCGTCCGCGTCTTCGGTCCCTGCCGGTTCTCGAAATTGCGGTTGGTAGTCGAGACGATACGTTCGCCGGGTGCACCGCGGTCGCCGTTGCCGCCGGCGCACATCGAGCAGCCGGACTCGCCCCAGAAAAATCCGGCGTCGCGAAATACGCGATCGAGCCCCGCCGCTTCCGCCTCGCGTTTCACTGTCGAGGAGCCCGGCACCACCATGGCGGAGACGCCTGCGGCGACGCGCCGCCCGCGCACCACCGCGGCGGCGACTTCAAGATCGGGAAGCCGGCTGTTGGTGCATGAGCCGATAAAGACGCGATTGACTGGAAGGCCGAGCAGCGATGCCCCCGGCTGCAATCCCATATAGGCGAAGGCGCTTTCCGCCGCCGGCCGCCGGCTGGCGTCGAGCGCGCTCGGCTCTGGCACGCGGCCCGAAATGCCGACGACCTGGCTCGGATCGGTGCCCCAGGTGATCTGCGGTTCGAGTGTGCCGCAATCGAGCACGACTTCGCGGTCAAACGCAGCGCCATCATCAGTCACCAGCGTACGCCAGTGTGCGAGCGCGCGATCCCACATCGCGCCCTGGGGCGCATAAGGCCGGCCCGCAAGCCAGGTGAAAGTGGCGTCATCGGGCGCCACGAAGCCTGAGCGGCCGCCCATCTCGATATTAAGATTACACAGCGTCATGCGCTGCTCGATCGGCATGGCCGCGATGACGGAGCCGGCATATTCCACCGCGTAGCCGCGCCCGCCAGCTACGCCGAGATCGGCGATCAGCCGCAGCGCCACGTCCTTGGCGCTGACGTGGGCGCCAAGCCGGCCATCGAGCCGTGCCCGCATGCGCTTGGGCCGCTTGAGCGCCATTACCTGTGTCGCAAGGATATGTGTCATCTCGGTCGTGCCGCACCCGAATGCCAGCGCGCCGACTCCTCCCACCGTGCTGGCGTGGCTGTCGGGAACCGCATGCGTCGCTCCCGGCAGCACGATGCCGACTTCCGGCGCCACCACGTGCGAGATGCCCTGCTCCGGATCGCCGACATCAAACAGCCGGATGCCGTTTCGGCGCGTGCCTTCGCGCATGGCCTTGATGAAGGCGGTGCCGGTCGGGTTGGTATCGTCGTTACGTCCCGGTTTGGTGGCGACCGTGTGGTCCTGTACCGCGAAAGTGAGGTCCGGCCGATGGACCTTGCGCTGCTCCTTCTGCAAGTGCGCGAAACCGTGGTGGGCGTGCAACTCATGCAGGACGTGGCGATCGATGTAGAGCAGATCGCGGCCGTCGGCGCGTTGTCCGACGAGATGCAAATCCCAGATCTTGTCGAACAAGGTGCGCGCCATGTGATTGTCCCTACGGTCGATCTTTTAGGCTAAGCTGCGGCTATCTTGGGCGGACGTACGGCTCAAGGCAAGCGCGGCAGATATGCGGTTATGTAGCCCGGATGAGCGCGGTGAAACCCGGGAGTTAGGTTGCGGTACCAAGCCCGCATATCGCTGTGCTGATGCGGGCTACGATCCGCCGCAAGCCACAAGTCGGAGCAACCCATGCCGCGCGTTGTCGGGATTGATCACCTCGTTCTGAGCGTCGGCGATTTCGCCCGCTCCAAGGCGTTTTACAAGAAGCTTCTGGGTTTTCTCGGGTTCAAGCTTAAACACGAATATGACGACATGGCTGGCTGGAGCAACGGCAAAACCCTGTTCTGGATCGCCGCGGCCGATGCCGAGGGCCGCAAGCACAAATACCGCAAGGGCGATATCGGCTTTCATCACTACGCGTTCGAATTGTCCAGCCGCAAGGACGTTGATGCGCTCGGCGCGTTTCTCGATGAGAGCGAAATGAATGTGGTCGACCTGCCCGGCGAATATTATGGGCGCAATTACTATGCGGTCTATTTCACCGATCCGGACGGCATGAAGCTTGAAGGAATGATCTGGGCGCCGCCGGAAAAGAAACGGAAGAAACCGCGCGCCACCACCGGCGCCCGCAAAGCCGGAAAGGCGCGATCAAGACGCCATGCTTAGCAGCGCCGGAGCGGTCGCCACGACCATGTTCCGGCCGCGGCGCTTGGCGGCATAGAGCGCCGTGTCTGCGGCCTCGACCATATCGGCGGCCGGCTGACCCTTGTCTGGAACCATAGAATTGACGCCGACGCTGATGGTCACGAGACCGCGCGGGGCCTCCGCATGGGTGATCAGCAGGTCCTCGATCGACTTGCGCGCCTCCTCCGCAAGGGCGGCAGCGCGATTGAGATCGAGTCCGGGCAACAGCAACGCGAATTCTTCGCCGCCGTAGCGGGCGACCAGCACGGCCTCCTCCAGCGTGACCAGCGAGAGCGTCTCGCCAACCGCGCGCAGGCAGGTATCGCCGGCGACGTGGCCGTAGCGGTCGTTGTAGAGCTTGAAATGATCGATATCGATCATCATCAAGGCGACCGGCGTGCGACCCTCGATTCCGCTTTGCCAGATGCGCTCCAGCTCGCGATCGAAGCCGCGCCGATTGGCGAGCCCGGTCAATCCGTCAAGGCTTGCCAGTTCTTCAAGGTGCTGGTTGGCGATGCGCAATTCCTCCTCGCGCGTGGCGAGCTTGAGCGCCATATCGTCGAAAGCGGCGGCGAGCGGTACGAACTCGGCGACCCAGCGCTCCTGGTTCGCGCGGACGTGCAGATCGCCGCGGCCAAAGCGAGCGACGGTACGGGCCAGCGAGCGGATCGGCCGCACGACTAGCTGCTCGCCACCGAACCATGTGACGATGAGGACAAAGATTCCGATCAACGCCAGTTGTAGATAGGCAACGTTGATTTCGTGATCGATGCCGTTGTGAATGGCGGCTTCGTCGAGACCGACCGCAAGCCGCGCCTGCGTCCATGGCACACGGACGTAACCGAAGATACGCGGTATGCCGTCGAAGCCGGCTGTCGTTACGGTGCCTTGATCCTGTGACGACATGCCTCGGAACAGCACGCTGTCGTTGACATGGCGGCCAATGAAATTCTGGGCATTGGTCGAGGCCGCAACGAGCGTTCCGGCTCCATCGATCAAGAAGACTGAATTGCCCGACTGCTGGCCGACACTTGCCGCAAGCTTATTGATCCACTGCAGGTTAATTGAGGCCAGCACGACCCCAACGACGGCGCCGTCCGTGTTGATCGCGGGGAATGCGCCGAACAAGGTTGGCGCATTGTGAGTCGAGTTGACGAAGTAGTTGCTCAGCGTGAACTCGCGAGCTTCCAAGGCTTGCTTGAAATGCGACCGGTCGGCGATGTTCAACCCGATCGCGCGTGGTTCGCTGGAGCATTTGATTTGGCCACCTGTTCCGGCGATCGACAACGCCTGGATCCAGGGAATATTGCTGGCAAGGTCGGTCAGGTAGTGATTGCAGTCGGCGGTCTCGAACGGCATCTTGACGAATACATTGGCGACGATCTGCAAAAGCGCGCGCACCGATGAGATCGTCTCCTCCTGCGCTTCCGCGCCCTGCCGCGCCAATTCGATGACCTGCGCGTGCGCTTCCGCCGTGCGTTCCGCGCGCGCGGATTCAAGCGCATGCACCCGCTCGAACATCAGCGGCGCGATGGCGAGCAGCGCGAGCACGATCAGCCGCGCGCGGATGCTCAGAATCGGCTTCTTACGCTGCGGCGGCCTGTCGGACTTCGCTTCGTAAGACTGGGTCTCGTAAGAACTGGACCGGTTATCCGGCATTGCACGCCCTCTACCCCCGTTTCACAACCTAGCCCACAAGGGTAAAAATCAGCTTTGGCGGCACAGCCAAATTGAAATAATGCAACCTCGCATCGGTGACAGCTTTCCGTTTACCGGAGGGAAACCATGAACCACCCGACCGGAATTACGGAGGTGCGCCAGGAAATCCTTCGCGCCTGCCGCGACGCAGGACGCGATCCGGCTGACGTGACGCTGGTGGCGATATCGAAGACGTTCGGCGCCGAAGTCATCGAGCCGGTCATCGCCGCTGGCCAACGCGTGTTCGGCGAGAACCGCGTGCAGGAGGCCAAGGCCAAGTGGCCGCCGCTACAGGCCCGGCATGACGGACTTGAGTTGCACCTGGTCGGACCGCTGCAATCGAACAAGACGAAGGAGGCGGTGGCGCTGTTCGACGCCATCCACGCGCTCGACCGGGCAAGTCTTGCGGAGGCGCTGGCCAAGGAATTCGCCCGGCAGCCGCGCCGTCCGCGGCTGTTCGTCGAAATCAACACCGGCGGTGAACCGCAAAAGTCCGGTGTCCAACCGCAAGACGCCGACGCCTTCCTGGCCGCGTGCCGGGAGCGCTACGGCCTTCCCGTGGCGGGACTGATGTGCATTCCGCCATTGAACGAGGCGCCTGCGCCGCACTTTGCGCTGACCGCGCAGATCGCCAAGCGCAACGGCCTCAAACTCCTGTCGATGGGCATGAGCGCCGATTTTGCCGTCGCCATCGCATTCGGCGCGACTCATGTGCGGGTTGGCACAGCGATTTTCGGCGGGCGTACGTCGCCACCCTAAGAATGAATAATGATTTGAGTCTTAAGGGTAAGGCGCGCCAGCAAAATCCTCAGATCGTGCCTGCGTAGTGCGACGCACCCGGCCGTGGGTGCAAATCCTGGCCGGGCCACATGGATAAACACGGCGCTCCCCCGGCCGGCCACACGCGGCCGGGTGTTGTGGTCGATTTCGATAATGAAATCATAGAGCTCGTCGGCGCGGCGGAGCCGGTCCCCTGGTTCACTGGCGGAGCGCCGAAACGCCCGATTATAGCGCCGGTCTGACGGATCCTCGCACCAGGCGTCCAAAGGGCCAATTCGCCGGACTGGCAGGCGCGTCGTCGGCCGCGGCCAGCGGTCCGCCCGCCACCACAATCTAAGCGGATGAAAGCGCCCGCGGGGCGTGGCGCCGTCGCCTTCTCGCTTATCAGCCCGGCTGCCGCTACGGCCAAGCGCGACCGGCAGGGCCAGTGGCCCGGCGAACAGCAAGCCTTGCGAGCGCCGCCCGGGCCGGGAGCGGACGCTGATAACTCGCGGCCATTCGCGGCGGATGCTCGTACGCGGCCCCTTTGCGGCCGCTCCTTTAACCGGGTTTTTCAAGTGCCGCTTGCTCTTTAGCCTTTGAATGTTTTACTTCGCGCGGAGCAATGCGGCAAAGCCGCGCCGGCGAGTTGTCGCGCGGGGCGCGTTTTGGGGCTCGGATTGATGCCGAATACGCGAAAGATTCTCATTGTCGAGGACGATCCCGAGCTCCGCGAGGCGCTGAGCGAGCAATTGTCGCTGCATGAGGAGTTCGAGGCGGTTGCGGTCGAAAACGGCAGCAAGGGCGTGCAGGCTGCGAAAGCCGGCCAGATCGATCTCGTCATCATGGATGTGGGCTTGCCCGATATCGATGGCCGGGAGGCGGTGCGCATCCTGCGCAAGAACGGATTCAAGGCGCCGATCATCATGCTGACTGGGCATGATACCGACTCCGACACCATTCTGGGACTCGAATCGGGCGCCAACGACTACGTCACCAAGCCGTTCCGCTTCGCCGTGCTGCTGGCGCGCATCCGGGCGCAGTTGCGCCAGCATGAGGCGAGTGAGGACGCGGTCTTCACCATCGGGCCCTACACGTTCCGGCCCAGCTCGAAGCTGTTGCTCAATCCCAAGGGCAACAAGGTGCGGCTGACCGAGAAGGAAACATCGATCTTGCGCTATCTGTATCGCGCCGGGCAGCGCCCGGTGTCGCGCGAAACGCTGTTGCAGGAAGTTTGGGGTTACAATTCGGGGGTGACGACGCACACTCTGGAGACGCACATCTACCGCCTGCGCCAGAAGATCGAGAGGGACGCCGCCGCGCCCGCTATTCTGGTGACTGAGGCGGGCGGCTACAAACTCGTGCCGTAACCTGCGGTCGCCGACGCGCTGCAATGAGCATCGAGGACGAAATCATCTTCCTGGAACGCGTGCCGATGCTGCGCCCGCTCGGGAGCGGCGCGTTGCGCAGTCTCGCCATTGCGGCCGAGACCTACTCGATACAGCCCGGCGAGGTGCTGTTCACGGCCGGCGAAGACGCCGACGGCGCCTATGTCTTGCAACAGGGCTCTGTCACGCTGAAGCCCGTACAGGGGCCTGAAACCGTGGCCGGTCCGGGCACGCTGCTTGGCGAATCCTCGCTGCTCGCGGAAACCAAGCGGCCAGTGACCGTCACAGCGCGAGAGGCGTCGATGCTGATGCGGGTCTCTCGGGCGACGTTTCTGAAAGTTCTCGATTCCTATCCCGACGCTGCGCAGCGGCTGCGCGATCATCTCGCGTTCCGCGCCAATCAGTGGGCGCGGGACATGGAGAATGTGCGGGCTGTGCTCGCGCGCGGCAAAAGGCCTGACTAGCCTCAGGCGACCTTCTGTCTGCTGCCTTCCAGATAGGCCCGGACCATTTCGGCGGTCAGCACGACGTTGGGATTGTATTCGGGCGCGTCTTCGAGCTGCACGAGCTCGTTCAAGCCGGAATTTTTGTAGATGCGGTTGATGCAGGAGATGAGCCGCGCCGGACGCTTCGGGTCGCCGTTAAAATGCTGATGGATCGTGCAGGGCGGTATGTAAATCACGTCGCCCGCCTCCCATTCGAAACGCTTGATTTCGTCCTGGGGCTTCCACGCATATGTGTCGTTGATTTCGACGTCGCAGTCCTGGTGCAGATCGTAACCATAGCCTTCGACCACGTAGAGGCATTCTTCCGCGAGGTGCCGGTGTTTGCCCGAGCGGCTGCCCGGCGGAATCACCTGCATGTAGGCGTCGACCGTTTCCATGCGCGTATTCATCTGCTCGTTGAGCAGATGTTTCAGCAGGCCCTGGCGCGACATTTCCCACGGCATCTCGTCGGGATGCACGATCTTCTTGCGCAATGCCATGCGTGAGGGCCGCGTGGTCGCGTCGTCGAGCAGGTCCTGATAAAGCTTTTTGTTGTTGGCTCCGGCAAGCCAGGCGTTTGCTTCATCCCAAGCCATCTTGCTTAGACCTCTTCCTCGACTTTTTCGGACGGATGATTGAAGTCCTCGTCGTAGTCGCGCGGCACGAAATTGCCCTGCGTCGGCGACGGCGTTTTCGGCCGTTTGATCACCGTATGCTGGAACAACATGTTCATGAACAGATACATGGGCTTCGTCTTGATCACGAGCGCGCGCGCCGGCTCGGTCGCACTGGCATTGGTGTGCTGGTGGACGCAATTGTTGTGCACGATCGCGACATCGCCGGCCTTCCAGTCGTAGCGCACGCCGTCGTGGATCTCGTAGCCTGAGCCGTCGAGGATATAGAACGCGGCTTCGTTGACGTGGCCGTGCTTCTGGGTGGTCCCGCCGGGGGCATATTCCTCAAGATGGATATGCAGCGTCTGGCACAGGCCGTCCTCCGGCTCGACGTAATGGCGCGAAAAATGCTGTGGCCCGCCGTCAAGCTTGGTTTCCTTGCCCTTGATGACGCGAGGCATTGAGCGCAGGCGCTTGAGCTCATCGGTCAGGCTGTAGGCGCCGGTAATCGGGCGAACGAAGACGCGTTCCTTGTCCGGATCGTGCTGCCTTTTGCCCATGGTTGCTCCCTTTTAATCCCGTCGCGTCTCGCAGATCACGGCGACTGGCTCATGACAATCTGCCGGTAGCTTGTACTCCATTCCTGATTTTGATCCAGGGCCTTGGCCGGATCGATGAAGGTCAGCGCCGTGCCCGGCGGCAGCGTTGCGCCGGGCGACGGCGGAACCTTGGCGCTCGCCGGCAGGAAGTCGCGCCCGGCAAGGATGGCCTGTCCATCTGTGAGCATGAAATCGAGGTAGAGCATCGCCGCGAAGGGGTGTGGTGCGCGGCGGGCAACCCCCACGCCTTCAAACCGCGCCACCACCGGCGGGATGGTAAACCAGTCGACCGGCGCACCATGGGCTTTGAGCTGCGCCATCCTGTAGAGATAAGTCGAGATCGCCAGCGGCACCTCGCCCGAGATGACGAGATTGGCGAGCAGTGTGTGACCCCGGCGCACCGAAATGCCGTTCTTGGCAACGATGTCGTGAAACAGCGCGACGCCGCGCTCGCCTCCCATCGCCTCCGTCAGCGTTCCGAACCAGTCGCTGCTTTCGGCCTCGACGCCGAGCTTGTCTTTCCACCTTGGATTGGCGAGATCGGCGTACGTTTTGGGCAAGTCGGCTTTGTTCACAACGCCGGTGTTATAGGCGGCAACAAAGACGTTGTAGCGCGTGCCGATCCATTCGTGGTGCGGACGGATCGCTTCGGGCTTAAGGTCGGCAAAAGCCGGCGAGTTGACGGGCTGCAGCAACTGCTCACGCTGCAGCGACTCCATCGTGATCGCGCCGGTCTCGATCGCATCGACGGCGAAGCGGCCGCCGCGCGCTTCGAGTACCGTGCGTTGCAGGATGTCATTGGCGCTGCCGCGCCACAGTTTCAGCCGCAGGCCGTATTTTTTCTGAAACGCCGCGCTTAGCGCAGCCTCGTCGTCGACAGTTTCCGAAGTGTAGATGTCGACCTCGCCTTCCTTTTTGGCGCCGTCGATCAGGCGTGCCGAACGATCCTGACCCTTGTAGGTGGCGATTTCGGCGAGTGTTGCTGGAGCCGTTTGCGCGGCGGCAGGCGGCGCCGCAAATGCGCCGGCGAGTAAGCAGAAGATAGCGGCGAACAACGGCACGATGATGCGCGGCGAATAACGCTTGGGCATCGTCTCTCCCGTTCAGTCGTCTTTTCGCTCGCGCCGCCGTTCGCTGATTTCGAGCGAGACGAGCCGGGCCAGCAGTGTAGCCGGAAACAGTTGCCCGATCATGGCTTCCAGATTGGTGAGATTGCGCGCAATCGGATAGATCGGCCGGATATCGCCAAAATTGGCCGTAGTCAGCGAGCCGAAGCTGAAATAGAGCAACGCCGCGCCCGAGCCGTGCTCCGAGCCGGTCTTCGGCAGCCCAACGAACGCATCAGCGACGACGTGATCGATCAGCTGGTAGGCGACGAAGAAGAATAGCGCGAAATTCATGTAGAGAACGATGGCGCCCTGGACCCGATGCCAGGTTACCTTGCCAGGACCAAATACGGCTTTGGCGATCACTACGCTCAACGTGCTGATGCCGAGCAGGCGGCCGCTGGCACTCAGCCATTCGGTGAGGATCGACGGATACTCGGCATGAGCGACAATGCCGACTGAACTGACGATCACCGAAACCGCCACGACCGCCGCCGCAAAATGGCTGTGCGAGGTCACGACCAGGGTCGCCAGAACAAACAGGATGAACATGGCCGGGACAGCGAAGCCCGGCAGCCAGCCCATGCTGGCGAACGGTGTGACGACAAACAGGAACGTGCCTTCGATCAACAGCAGTGCGGTGAGCCCGGGCTCGCGTGTGCGCACCTGCCATTTGAGGAAATGGTGGTAATGCCGGCTGACGTGGTGCGTCGCCGACTTCATCCGGGTCCGCTCTTTTGCCGCCGTCCCCATCGGCCGTCTGTAGCCTTTTGTCCGTTACAGTTCCAGTGTTGCCGTCACCGGAACATGGTCGGATGGCCGCGCCCATCCGCGCGAATCCTTGATGACCCTCACGGCGGACACGCGGTCGCCGAGCGCCGGCGACACCCAGATATGGTCGAGCCGACGGCCTTTGTCGGCCGCGGCCCAATCGGGCGAGCGGTAACTCCACCAGGTAAACAGCTTGGCGGGTTCCGGCACGAAGCGGCGCACGGCATCGATCCAGCCACCCACGGACTGCAGTCGAATGAGCTTTTCGCATTCGATCGGCGTGTGCGAGACCACACTCAATAACTGTTTATGGCTCCAGACATCGCACTCGAGCGGCGCGACATTGAGATCGCCGACCACGATGCTCCGCGCTGACGACCCCGGCCGCAGCGTGGCGCTGCCATGCATCTCGTCAAGAAAGGCGAGCTTGTGCGCGAATTTGTCGTTGATCGCGGGATCCGGAATGTCGCCGCCCGCCGGCACATAGAAATTATGCAGCGTCACCGGCTCCTTCAAACCGGCACGTTCGCCGAGTACAATGGAAACGTGGCGGCAATCGCGCTTGCCGCAGAATATCTCGATCGCGCTCGATTCGAACGGCACGCGCGACAGCACGACGACGCCGTGATAGCCCTTCTGCCCGTTCAGCGCGATGTGCTCGTAACCAAGCCGCTTGAAACGCTTGCGCGGAAAGGCGTCATCCGGGCACTTCGTTTCCTGGAGACAAAGGATATCCGGCCGGATCGCCTTGACGAATTTCGCCACGAGATCGATGCGAAACCGCACCGAATTGATGTTCCAGGTTGCGAGCGTAAGCTTCACGGGGTTCGGAGATCAGCCATCAGGATCGGCAATAAATACGGACCGCGGAGGCGAAGCGCCATCAGGATCTGCAATTGCCGACGTCCGCTCCACCGATTCTGGCGCTACTGATTGCTGATATTCGAATTGCGTGTGTAGTTTATGACGAACAGGTTCGGGTCGGGCTTTTTCGTCGTATCGAGATTATAGACCGAAACTGTCGTGTCCAACCCTTGCGGATCGGTGACGGTCCATTGCTTGAGCGCCGAGGTCTTGGCATCGAACATGACCATCAGTCGGCTGGTGCCGACCATGACCTGCTTTTCTTCGATGACCACGGTGGTGAACTTGTCGTCGGACGACACGCTGACAACGTCGGTGTCGTGAATGAGATTGATGTGATCGGCGAGCAGGTAGCGCAGCGGCGTCTGCGATAATGGCCACAGATCCTGTGTGAGCAGATCGCGATTGCGCACCGCAACCGATGACCCGTCGGCGATCACCTCGGTCGGGCTCGGCGGGTTATATTCGAAGCGAACCTTGCCGGGCTTCTGAATGTAGAAGGTGCCGTCGGTGCGGCTGCCGTCCGGTCCGATCTGCACGAAATTGCCGACCAGTGTCGCCATGTTCGAGAGGTATTTGCTGACACGGTCGAGCAGCGCCCGCTGCTGCGGCGTGAAAGCCGTCGCCTGGTCGGACGAGCCGCCGAAGGGCAGCGAAAACGGGAAGAAGCTGTGACCTGAGCTTGATTCGGCCGGCGCGGCAGTATCGGCCGGCGGGGCCGGGATCGGCGCAGGAGGCACGGGCGCTTCGTCACTCTTCGCCTGCGGCGCCGGGACGGGCAGCGGCACGTTTTCGGCCAAAGCCGGCGCAATGGCCAACGAACCGCAAATCGCCGCCGCGAGAATGAGTGTTGCGCGCTGTGACGCCATATCCCTCTCCACGTCCTCCCCTTTCCAACCGCCGTAAGCGGAGGGAACTATGGGAAGATAACGCCCCTGTCCGTACTCGCCTGTCGCTACCTGCGCGTTATGGCGAATTCGCGACTGTAATACTTGCCGCCAATGCCTGCCGATTCTCAATAGGGCTCTTCGCCGGCAGCCTCGACCAGGATTTCGCGTTTACCGGCGTGATTGGGCTGGCCGACGACGCCTTCCTTTTCCATGCGCTCCATCAGGGAGGCGGCGCGATTATAGCCGATCTGGAGCCGGCGCTGGATGTAGCTGGTCGAGGCTTTGCGGTCGCGGGTAACGACCTGCACGGCCTGCTGATAAAGGTCCGCGCCTTCCGCCTCGCTCGCCATGCCCATCGGCGTGCCATCGAACACGGCGGGACCCTCGCCCTCCTCGGGTTCCTCGGCGGTGACGGCTTCGAGATATTGCGGTACGCCCTGCGCCTTGAGGTGGCGGACGACTTTCTCGACCTCCTCGTCAGAGACGAACGGTCCGTGCACGCGGCTGATACGGCCGCCACCCGCCATGTAGAGCATGTCGCCCTGACCGAGCAGTTGTTCGGCGCCCTGCTCGCCAAGGATCGTGCGGCTGTCGATCTTGGAGGTGACCTGAAACGAGATGCGGGTCGGGAAATTGGCCTTGATGGTACCGGTGATGACGTCGACTGACGGCCGCTGCGTCGCCAGGACGACATGGAGACCGGCGGCGCGCGCCATCTGCGCCAGCCGCTGTACCGCGCCTTCGATGTCCTTGCCGGCGACCATCATCAGGTCGGCCATCTCGTCGACGATGACGACGATATACGGCAGCGGTTCGAGATCGAGCTCTTCGTTCTCGTAGATCGCTTCGCCGGATTCCTTGTCATAGCCGGTATGGACGGTACGGCTGAGTTTTTCGCCCTTCTTGTTAGCGTCGGCGACGCGCGCGTTGTAACCGTCGATGTTGCGGACGCCGAGCTTCGACATTTTCTTGTAGCGCTGCTCCATCTCGCGCACCGCCCATTTGAGCGCCACCACCGCCTTTTTCGGATCGGTGACCACGGGCGTGAGCAGGTGCGGGATGCCGTCATAGACGGACAGTTCCAGCATTTTCGGATCGACCATGATGAGCCGGCACTGGTCGGGATGCAGCCGGTAGACCAGGCTCAGGATCATGGTGTTGATGGCGACCGATTTGCCCGAGCCGGTGGTGCCGGCGATCAGCAAATGCGGCATGCGGGCGAGATCGACCAGGACAGATTCGCCACCGATAGATTTGCCGAGACAGAGCGGCAGTCGCGCCTCGGAATCCGCATAGTCGCGCGATGCCAGCAGTTCGCGCAGATAAACCTTCTCGCGGTGCGGATTGGGCAGCTCGATGCCGATGGCGTTGCGGCCCGACACCACGGCGACGCGTGCGGACAATGCGCTCATCGAGCGGGCAATGTCGTCAGCGAGGCTGATCACGCGTGACGATTTGATGCCCGGCGCAGGCTCGAGCTCATAAAGTGTCACCACCGGGCCCGGCCGCGCATTGATGATTTCGCCGCGCACGCCGAAGTCGCCAAGCACGCCTTCAAGCGCGGCGCCGTTTTCGCGGATGGTCTCGGCGCTCACCGTGGTGCGCTCACCGGCTTTCGCTGCGGCCAACAGGTTGAGCGACGGTAACGCGTAGCCGTCCGCGCCGCGCCGCATCGGCTTGGGCGCCTGCGCCGGCCGCGGCTTCTTCGCAGCGGCGACTGGCATTTCGTCGGCGTCCTCTTCGTCGTCCGGCTCAGCGGCGGCGCGAGGTTGCGTGGGCTTGCCGAAATGCGGTTCGATGCGCTGGTGCGGCAGTGCAGCTTGCGGCACGGCGGCAGAAGACCGGCCGCGGAACAGGAGCGCGATGCGCGCGCGCAGGCTCAATAATTCGTGGGCCAAGAAGCCGAGCGAGATCCAGGCGCGATCGTCGCGGTCCTCATCCTCGGCCTCATCCTCCTCGTCCTCTTCTTCCTCTTCCTCGTCTTCCTCCTCCTCGGCGTCCTCTTCGTCGCCATGCCACACGAGGCCCGCCGCCACGGCGAAAGCGAACAGTGCTGCCGTGCCGAGCACGATTCCGGTGATGAATTGGTGGGTAACCGACAGCGGCGAATGCAGCAACACTGCCGGCAGTCGCAGGATGGCGTCGCCGATCACGCCGCCGAGTCCCGACGGCAGCGGCCAATGCGTGCTGCGCGGCAGGCACGAGGCGAAAGCCGCGCTTAAAACGGCGCCGACCAGCCAGACGAAAATACGCAGCCGCTCACGGCTGAGCGCGCGATGGCCGAGCAGGCGATAGCCCCAGACCGCGATCGGCAGCAGCAGCGCCAGCGCGCCGAGACCGAACAACTGCATGAGCAGGTCCGCGATGATGGCGCCGGGCTTACCGAGCAGATTGTGGACCGGCGCGTCGGTGGCGTGGCTGAGCGAGGGGTCCTGCACCGACCAGGTGGCGAGCGCCAGCGCAGCCACCATGGCGAGGCTGATCAGCGCGAGGCCGCTCGCCTCGCGCAGCCGCCGCTGCAGCACGGCGCCAAGCTGTGCGGACACGAACGTCAGTCCATCAATCCCGCGGTCGATCAGCGACATGGTCTTGGCTCGGCCCGATCAGCGCCATCATTGCGAGGAGGCCCGAAAGGGCGACGAAGCAATGACGAGGCTCTGGCGGATGATGTTCTCCGAAACTGGTGCATCAACCGCTAACCCAGCACCGCGACGAGGCGGTGCAATGCCTCGGCGGTGATTTCCTTGTTCTGCACCATGGCGACACGGATGTAGTTTTCGCCTGGATTGCTGCCATCCGCCTGCTCGCGCGCGAGATAACGACCCGGCACGACCCGCAGCCCCGCCTCGCGCCACAGCTTCAGCGTTGCCGCTTCGCTGCCGCCCGCTTCCGTCACGTCCAGCCAGAGAAAGAATCCGCCGGCCGGACGGCGATAGCCGTAGCGATCGCCGATGATCTGATCGGCGAGGTCGAATTTTTCGCGATAAAGCCGCCGATTTTCCACGACATGGGCCTCGTCCCCATAGGCGGCGACGGCGACATGCTGCATCGGTGTTGGCACCTGCGGCGCCGCGACGTTGCGCAGTTCAAGATACGAGGACAGGAATTTTCGGTCGCCGGCCGCGAAGCCGACGCGCAGGCCCGGCAGGCTCGAACGTTTCGACAGCGAATGGAAGACGACAACGTTGGCGAAATCCGCGCCCGCGGCTTCCAGCATGCCGGGCGGCGCATTCTCGCTGTAGATCTCGCAATAGCACTCGTCGGCGAAGATTAAAAAGCCAAAGCGTCGCGCCAGCGCGATCAGCCGGGCCAGATAGGCTCGGTCCGCGACCGCACCCTGTGGATTGGCGGGCGACGCGATGTAGAACGCGACAGTGCGCGCCAGAAGCTCGTCGGGCAGCGCATCGAGATCGGGCAGGAACCCGGTCCCTCGCGTCGTCGGCAGATAGATCGGCTCGCAATCGGCCGTGATCGCGCCCGCCGCGTAGGCTGCGTAGAAGGGGTTGGGAATGAGCACGACCGGTCGGCCGGAGCGTGGCCCAACCCAGTTCTTGGCGGCGAGCGCCGCCAGAAACAGGCCTTCGCGCGTGCCGTTGAGCACCAGAACTTCGGTCGCCGGATCGACCGGTCGGTCAAGCGTGTAGCGCCGGTCAAGCCACTTGGCGACGGCGTCAGCGAACTCGTCGATGCCTTTGTTCAGCGGGTAGCGGCCGAATTCAGCAATGTGCGCGGCGAGAATCGGTCCGACGAAGGGCGGAATCGGGTGTTGCGGCTCGCCGACTGCGAGACTGATCGCAGACTGGCCTGCCGGCACGCCATCGAGCAGTTCGCGAAGCCGCACGAAGGGCGAGCGCGAGCCGGTCACGCGGACTGGCGGAGAGGGAACTTGGGAGGTCATCCTGTACATCATCAGCAGCGGGGCCGCCCGCCGGAACACTGATCCGACACCATAGGGGCGGCGAGGTTAAGACGCGATTAACCATTGGGGGACTGAGCGGCACGGGGCAAGGCCTGCCTGCTCGGTCGGCCGTCCGACGCCAGCCCGGATTGCTCCGTCGCGGAGCCTGTAACCGGCCAGCGCGACTGCGCCGGGGGCGGTCGGCTCGTCAACGAGGACTCAAAATTCCTCCAGCAGGCGACCGAGACCGGGAATCTTGTCCATGATCTTGTTCTGCCGCAGCGCGTGCCAGTAGGTCGCGGTGTTGATGGCAATCACCGGCTTGCCGAGCCATAGCTCCGCCGCGGCGGCGAGGCGGACCATGCTGAGGTTGGTGCCGACCTGCAGGATGGCGTCGACGTCGCCGCCCTTGCCGTTGAGCTCGAGCAGCCGGCCGCGCAGCACATCGGGCGGAACTTCGGCAATCGCCGTCCAGCTTTTGCATTCCAGGTAGATGTCGCGCACCACCTCGAAACCGGAATCGGTGAAGTAGCGGCGTACCTGTTCGTTGGCGACCGGATAGTATGGTGACAGGAACGCGATCCGCTTGACGTTGCCGTAGGCTTTGAGCGCCGCGGTGCAGGAATGCGAGCCGATGGAAATGCCCACGCCGGACTCGGTCTCGACCTTTTTCTGGAACGCATCGGCCCCGGCGGCGCCGCCATAGAACGTCACCGCCGACATGCCCATCACCAGATAATCCGGCTCGCACGTCATGACGTTGTGCACGGCATCGAGCACATTCTCGCCGATCAGTTGTGTTCCCGCCCAGAAGGTGTCGTTGCTGACCGCCTTGGCGTTCGGCGTGAAAATGCCGCGATAATGATTGGTGACGCCGAGCGGCCGCATCATCTCGAAATCGGGCTGCACGATCGTGTTGGTGGAAGGACCGATGACGCCGAATTTGCGCCGCCAGCCAAGTATGTCTCGTCCCATCGCTAGATTGCCTTCAACGCTTCACATCAGGGGGATTGCGCAATGTGCGGGGCCGCGTCCGGCGCGTCAAGTTTGGCGGCCGCGCAGCCATGCGCCGACATGCCTGCCAATGCTGCGCTGGATATGTTATCGACGGGATACGCCGGATTCTGAAAGGATATTTGTCCCCGATGGCACATGAGAATGACCGCGTCGTCGTCGTCGGTGCGGGTCCCGTCGGCCTCACCGCGGCGCTCGGACTGGCGCGGCGCAACATTCCCGTGACGCTGCTCACCGCCGAAACCGCGCCCGTGAAGGAGTTGCGCGGCTCGACCTTCCATCCGCCGACGCTCGATCTGCTCGACGAATTCGGCATCGTGCCGCGCATGATCGAGGTTGGGCTCAAGGCTCCGACCTGGCAGTTCCGCGACCGCGAGGCCGGCCCGGTTGCGACCTTCGACCTATCCCTGCTTGCTGGCGACACCAATCATCCGTATCGCGTGCAGTGCGAACAGTGGAAGCTGATGCGGCTTCTGGAAGAGCAGTTGCGCAACATCCCCGGGCACGACATCCGTTACGGCCATGACGTCGTGTCGCTGCGCCAGGACGGGGATTCGATCAGCGTCGTCGCCAATACCGACGGCGGCGAAGTATCTGTCGCCGGCCGCTATCTGATCGCCGCCGACGGCGCCCATAGCGCGGTGCGCCGCTCAGCCGACATCGAATTCGAGGGCTTCACCTATCCGGAACTGTTCCTGATCGCCTCGACCGATTTCCCGTTCGAGAACACGCTGACTGATATCGCCTACGTCAATTACATCGCCGACCCGTACGAGTGGCTGGTGCTGCTGCGCGTGCCGGAGCTGTGGCGTGTGCTGGTGCCGGCGCCGGAAAATTCCGATCGCAAGGCGTTGTTGTCCGACGAATCGTTGCAAGGGGTGCTGCAACGCGTGGTGCCGCGGGCTGAGGATTACACCATCGCTCACCGTTCGCTCTATCACGTGCACCAGAAGGTGGCGAAGAGCTTCCGTCACGGCCGCGTGCTGCTGGCCGGCGACGCCGCGCACATCAACAATCCGCTCGGCGGCATGGGCATGAATGGCGGCATGCAGGATGCCTTCAACCTGGTCGAAAAGATTGCCGACATCTGGGCCGGCGGCGACGAACGCCAGCTCGACCGCTATGACCGGCAGCGCCGCACCGTCGCGGTCGAGGCGGTGCAGCAACAGACCCACCGCAATCAGCAGGTCATTCGCGAACGCGATCCGGCGACGCGGCAGCAGGCGCTCGACGAGCTGCGGCGCACGGCGGCCGACAAGGCTGCGGCGCGGGCCTACATGCTGAAATCGTCGATGATTGCCAGCATGCGCCACGCCGCCGAAATCCAGTAACGTCCATCAGCGAGGCACGCCGATGAAAACCGACGACATCGCCCTCTATCGCGCGCAGAGTTTCGGCGGCAAGGTCGGCATCGGCTCGCGGCCGGCGCTGTGCATCGTCGATTTCGTCAACGGCTTCATCGATCCAAAAGTATTTGGCGGCGGCAACATTGCCGACGCGGTCGCCAACACGGTTGGCCTCTTGGCGGCGGCCCGCCGCTGCGGCCTGCCAGTAGCGTTCACTCGCGTGGTTTATGCCGAGGACGGCCGTGACCGCGGCGCTTTCGTCCGCAAGGTCCCGGCGCTGGCGAAACTGACCGAGCGGGCGCCGGACGGACAGATTGTCCCGGAGCTTGCGCCGCGCTCCGGCGAACTGATCCTGCGCAAGACGCAGCCGTCCGCATTCTTTGGCACCGGTTATGCCGACAAACTTCGGCAGGCAGGCATCGACACCGTCATCGTCACCGGCTGCACCACCTCGGGATGCGTTCGTGCCACTGTGGTCGACGCCATGAGCTACGATTTCCGCACCATCGTGGCGCGCGACTGCGTCGGCGACCGCTCGCTCGCCGCGCATGAGGCCAACCTGTTCGACATGGAACAGAAATACGCCGACCTGATGGAGTCGCAAGAGATCATCGCTGCGCTGCCCGCCAAGACCGCTGTCGTCTGAGCAATTTCTACTCGCTCGTCTTGTAACGTGTCTCGCGCTCCCAATAATCGGGAAAGCCGACCACCTTCTGCAATTCGAGAAATGAAATGCTGGGCGGCAAGTTCGTGCCGGCGTCGGGCTGACGCAGCGCGGCCAGCGTCGACTGCATCGCCGCGATTGCCGACGTCATCAGCGCAACCGGATAAAGCCCGAGCTTGTAGCCGACGTCCTGCAATCCCTTCGGCGGCAGGATCGGCGTCTTGCCGCCCGGCACCATGTTGGCCATGCACGGCTTGGTCATCGCCGCGCAGAACCGGCGCATCTCGTCCTCGGTCTCGGGCGCTTCGAGGAAGATGATGTCGGCGCCCTCCGCCTCGAAATCGCGGCAGCGGTTGAGCGCCTCGTCGAAACCGTGAACGGCGCGCGCATCGGTTCGCGCCAGAACCAGAATATCGGTGTCGCGCGCGGCGTCGACCGCGGCGCGGATTTTCATACGCGCCTCGTCGCGCGAGATCACCAGCTTGCCGCGGGTGTGGCCGCATTTCTTCGGGCTGACCTGATCCTCGATCATCACCGCGGCCGCGCCCGCGCGGGCATATTCGACCACCGTGCGCTGCACGTTGAGCGCGTTACCGTACCCGGTATCGCCGTCCGCGATCAGCGGCACTTTGCCGGCAGCGCCGGCGCAGTTGCGCGCGCTGTCGAGCATTTCGGCAAACGAGATCAGGCCGGTGTCGGGCAGGCCGAGCCGCGCCGCCGACACGGCGAAGCCGCTCATGAACGTGACCTTGAAGCCCGCATCGGCCACGAGCTTAGCGGAGAGCGCATCGTAACAGCCCGGCATGACCTCGACATTCGGCGTGGCGAGGATGTCTCGCAGGCGTTGGGCGGCGGTCATAGGGGGGTCTCTTCGCTGGTGGCGGGGCGCCATAGATACGCCGCCAGCGCCACCGCGAAAACCCTGTGAGGCCAACTATTGAGGCGGTTGAATGCCGGCCGCCTTGATGCCCGCCGCGAAGGCCTCGGTATCGTGCCGGAACACCGCCGCGTTCTCTTCCTTGGTCAGGCCACCGGGCACGATGCCGAGCTTGATCAGCCGCTGCGACGTCTCCGGCTTCTTGACGAATGCCGTCACCTCGGCGCCGATCGCATTGATGATCGGCTCCGGCGTCTGCGCCGGTGCCAAGAATCCGTTCCACGATGAAAACTCGAATCCCGGCAGAGTCTCGGCGACAGTCGGAATATCGGGCGCCGCCGGAATCCGCTTGGCGGTGCCGACCGCGATCAGGCGGATCTTGTCATTGTTGCGAAACGGCAGCAGCGAGGAGGAATTGCCGAAATACAGATCGACGTTGCCGGCGAGCAGGTCGGAAATCGCCTCGGGCTCGCTGCGCGCCGGCACCATCACGATGTTGACGCCGGCGCGGGCGAACAGCAATGCCGGCGCCAGCTGGCTGATGTTCTGCGTGCCGGCCACGCTGAAATTGAGCTTGCCGGGATTGGCCTTGGCGTAAGCCAGAAATTCGGGAAGCGTCTTCGCCGGCAGACTGCGTTTGATCGCGATCATCTGCGTGCCGGTGCCCACATTGGTGATCGGCACCAGTTCTTTGGCCGGATCGAAATCGAGTTTCTGCACTTGCGGCGTCAGCGTCACCATCGACGAGGCCGCGAATTCCAGCGTGTAGCCGTCCGGTTTCGCCTCAGCGACCATCCGCGTGCCGATCGCACCGCCGGCGCTGGGATGGTTTTCAACCACGAAAGGTTGACCGAACTTGGCGGCCAGATCTTGCGAACCCAGCCGCGCCATCATGTCGGTATTGCCGCCGGCGCCGAACGGCACGATCACCGTTACCGGCCGGTCCGGCCAATCGGCGGCACCCGCCAATCGGGGAAGGGCCGTCAGCGAGCAAACGGCAAGGCCCATCAGCAGGAATTTGGATCGGTGCCTCATTATTTTTTCCCATGTTGCGCGTATTAGACGCTGACGAATGCCGACCCACCGGATGCTATCAGGCGGAAATAACGAGACAAGGCAACAAATCGGGCAGAGCGCGTCGCTTTCCGCGCCAGGATCGGCAGAGGGGGTGAAGTATTTGCGGTCGACATCTTGACCTTATTTCGCCTCGAATATGCCGGGCGACTCAGGCGACGGTCCCGTTGGGGATTTTATGGGCTCCAAGGAGAGAGACTCGCTTTTGGTTTGTAAAAGTAAAGGGGGTTCGGCCGATGGGAAAAGTTCTCCCGAAAAGCGCTATTGGCACCGGTAAGATCAAGGCTGCGCCATTGCGACAATACATTGAGAAACCGGACATCCAGGCGTTGGAAGAAGAAAACGCCAGGCTTCGCGAGCTTGTGACTCAGCTGTCCGAGATCGTGATCAAAAATATTGTCGACAATATCGAGGACGGTTGAGCACGCGTCCGCGGTCGAGAGCAGATGCGGAACTGTTGGTGTGTCGATTGGGTCGCATTTTTTCCGCAGATCGGCGCGCCGCTTTTCAGTAAATGCTCTAACATTCCTCACCCCAGCAGCCTCGCCACCGCCGTCGCCCATCCTGAAAGTTTCCGCTCGCGCGTCGCGGCGTCCATCTGCGGAGCAAATCGTCGTTCCAGATGCCAAAGCGCGGCGAAGCGATCCGGCTCCGGGAAAAAACCGCAACGCAGGCCGGCGAGATATGCAGCGCCGAGCGATGTCGTTTCTCTGATTTGCGGGCGGTCGACGATGCAGCAGGTCAAATCGGCGAGGCGCTGCATTGTCCAGTCTGAATTGGCCATGCCGCCGTCCACGCGCAGAATTTTCAGCGCATCGCGGGCTTGCGGCCAGTCGGCCCGCATCGCGGTGACGAGATCGGCAGTCTGGAAACAGACGCTATCGAGCGCAGCCTGTGCAAGTTCGGCGGGGCCGGTGCCGCGCGTCAGCCCGAACAGCGCGCCGCGTACGTCCGGCCGCCAATAGGGGGCGCCGAGACCGACGAAGGCCGGCACCAGAATGACCTCTTGCGTGGGATCGGCAGCGGCGGCAAGCGCGCCGGTCGCGTCCGCGCTGGCGACGATCTGCAGATTGTCGCGCAGCCATTGCACGGCCGCGCCGGCGACGAAGATCGAACCTTCCAGCGCATAGGTGCGCTCGCTGCCGAGCTGATAAGCGATCGTGGTCAGGAGCTTGTTGCTGGAGACGACGGGCGTCGGACCGGTATTGAGCACCGCGAAGCATCCGGTGCCGTATGTCGATTTGACCATGCCGGGCGTGAAGCAGGCCTGGCCGATCAGTGCCGCCTGCTGATCGCCGGCGATGCCGCAGATCGGAATTGGTCCACCGAACAGCGCTGCATCGGTCATGCCGAAGGCGGCGGATGAATCGCGCACCTCGGGCAGGACGCTCCTCGGCACGTCGAGCAGCGCCAGCAACTCGTCGTCCCAGCGGCCGTGATGAATATCGAACAACAAAGTGCGTGACGCGTTGGTGGCGTCGGTGGCGTGTACCTTGCCGCCGGTGAGCCGCCACAAAAGAAAAGTATCGACCGTGCCGAAGGCGAGTTCGCCGCGCGCAGCCCGCGCGCGTGCCTCCGGCACGTGATCGAGCAGCCACGCCAGCTTGGTGCCGGAGAAATACGGATCGAGCAAAAGCCCGGTCTTGGCCGCGAAGAGCGGTTCGTGGCCGCGCTCGCGCAGCCGCGCGCAAGCATCCGCGGTGCGCCGGTCCTGCCAGACGATGGCACGATGCAGCGGCAGTCCGGTGGCGCGGTCCCAGAGCAGCGTCGTCTCGCGCTGATTGGTGATACCGATGGCGGCGATGTCGCTTGCCGTGGCGCCCGCCTTGCGCAGCACGTCGCGGCACGTCGCGACCGTGGTCGACCACAGATCGTCGGGATCGTGCTCGACTTCGCCGTCAGCCGGGAAATACTGCGGAAATTCCTGCTGGGCCGACGCGGCAATCGACATGTCGGCGCGAAACAGAATGGCGCGGGTCGATGTCGTGCCCTGATCGATCGCGAGCACGAAGGATGCCACTAGCTCCTCCCGACGGCGCAAGTATAAGCCGAAATGCGCGGCTTCAAAAACGAATTTGCCGCGGATTTTACCCCGCGGCAGACGAACTTATCTACGACCTGTGAGGATCAGCGATCAGCTAAAGGCCCCGGGGAAAACCTGCACGACCTCGCCGGTCGCCACATTCACCAGGAGCAGGTCCGGTCCGTATTCGACGTATTGGAAGCCCGGATCGGGCGGCGGCAGGCCCATATCGGCCCAGCCGTTGTAATAATAGTCCGGCCGTTGCCAGAACAGCGGCGGCAGGACCGCGCCGACCGCCCATAGCCGATAGCCGTAGCCGGGCGGATAGGCCCAGGGCCGCGGGAAGTGAACCGGATGCCATGCGAACGGGTGGCCGTGGAAAACGAAGGCCCATGCGGGCCGCCGTGGCCAATCATGACAGCAGGGCCATGGCCGACCGGCCCGTGGACAACCGGGCCGTGGACGACCGGACCGTGGACAACGGGTCCATGGACCACGGGCCCGATAAATACCGCGCGCGGGGGGTGCGGGACTGGACGACATGCCCAACGGGTGCTTGCCCTTGCCATGCTCCGGTCGCTGGGCCAAGGCCATTGTGGGCAATGCGAGCGCGACAGAGCGCTACGAAGGTGGTCACCCGCAGCATGGCAGTCTCCTTTATATTTTGGGTGAGTTTTGCGTAGGTCTAATTCGCCGTTCCCATCGGTTTTGAGACTAGCAATATCAGGCGACACTGTAATCCACTAATCTACCGTCGCAACGTACAAATTGCACCACGCCACCGTGGCCGCAACATGGCCTACGTGGAATTAATGTTGTGGCCGGCTGTTCAGGTCGGCGCGTTTAACCGTCGCGCGTCTATATGGCGCGCCCCTGCTATTGCAGCGCTTCGCCGTGCTGCGTCACGTCGAGGCCCTCCATCTCGCTTTGCCGATCAACGCGCAGGTCGATGAAGACCGACACGACTTTGAACAGGATAAAGCTCGCGATGGCGGACCAAGCCAGCGTGACAACGATGCCATAGAGCTGAATCAGGACCTGCATCGGATGGCCCTCCAGCAGTCCGGAGACATTGCCGACCGAGCGCGTGGCAAACACGCCGACCAGCAGCGTGCCGGTAGCGCCGCCAATGCCATGAACGCCGAATACGTCGAGTGAGTCGTCGTAACCGCAGGCGAGCTTGAGCCAGGTGCAGGCGTAGAAGCAGACGACGCCGGCGGCCAGCCCGATGACGAGGCCGTGCCATGGCAGCACGAATCCCGATGCGGGCGTAATGGTGCCAAGCCCGGCTACCGCGCCGGAGATCATGCCAAGCACCGAAGGTTTGCCGCGCACCCACCATTCCAGCGCCATCCAGGTCAGCGCGCCCATCGACGCCGCGAGATGCGTGGCGGTGATTGCGAACACCGCGCGCGAGTTGGCGCCAAGTGCCGAACCGCCGTTAAAGCCGAACCACCCGACCCACAGCAATCCGGTGCCGATGACCGCCAGCGACAGATCGTAGGGAGCGAAATTATCGACGCCGTAGCCGCGCCTCGCGCCGAGCAGATAGGCGCCGACGAGGCCGGCGACGCCGGCGTTTAGGTGAACCACCGTGCCTCCGGCGAAATCGAGCACACCGGCCCGTTGCAGAAAGCCGCCGCCCCAGACCCAGTGCGCGATCGGCACGTAAACGATCAGAAGCCACAGCGCCGAGAACCACAGGAAGGCCGAGAAGCGCATGCGGTCGGCCACCGAGCCGGCAACCAGTGCCACGGTGATGACAGCGAACGTCATCTGATAAATGAAAAATAGCGCTTCGGGGATGGTCGGCGCCAGCGGGCTGATCGTGTCCATGCCGATGCCGCGCATCAAGACGCTGTTCAGCGTGCCAAGGATCGGTCCCGCGCCGGTAAAGGTAAGCGAATAGCCGATCACCATCCACAGCACCGAACACAGCGCAGTGGCGGCGAATGTCTGCGCCATGGTCGCAAGCACGTTCTTCTTGCGCACCATGCCGGAGTAGAACAGCGCCAGACCCGGGATTGACATCATCAGGACCAGCGCGGTCGCCACGATCATCCATGCCGTGTCGGCGGCGTCGATCTTGCCGGTCGATTGGGTCGCGGATTGCGCCATGGCGGGCGCCGCCATTGCGATGAATGCGGCGGCCGCAGCCGCAGCGCGAAAGAAGGGTGCCACCCTCATTTGAATTCCCCCCGGTGAGAATGTTTTTTGTTTGTTAGAGCGCGTCCGCGTCGGTTTCGCCGGTGCGAATACGCAGCGCCTGCTCGATCGGCATGACGAAAATCTTGCCGTCGCCGATCTGGCCCGTCTTGGCGGCAGTGCTGACTGCCTCGACCACCCGCTCGACGTCACCATCGGCAACCGCGATTTCGAGCCGGACTTTCGGCAGGAAATTCACGACGTATTCGGCGCCCCGATAGATCTCCGTATGCCCCTTCTGCCGGCCGTAGCCCTTGACCTCGGTGATGGTCATGCCGTGGACGCCGACCGACACCAGGGCGTCGCGCACGTCCTCCAGCTTGAACGGCTTGATGATGGCGGTGATGAGTTTCATGGGGGCGCGCACTCCGGGCGTATGGGAGTGCGCACATTATCGGCAAGACTGCCCAGGTTTAAGTCATTTATTGCGCGCTCGGTCCGCCGTCTGTGCCTTAAAGGGCGGCAATTGCGGTCCCGAACCTGTGGGGCGTGGCCGGGCGGCCGTCAGGTCTGCGGCGGGAGCGTCGAATCGCGGGCGACGAGAGCGCTCATGCCGCCCCAGCTGGCCGCGGCCACACCGAGGCTGACCGCCGCGATGGCAAGCGGAGTGACGCCGTGATGCGCTGCGCCGAAGGCCTGCGCGCGCGCCATGCCGATCGATACCGCCGTGGCGGCGATGACCAGAGCAATGACCAGGCCGGCGGTCGCGGCGAGTTCAATGCCGGTGCGGCCTATGGAAAATTTCTGTTGCGCTGTGGGGGAGGCGAACCCGACCTCCCTCCCGGGGAACCCAGTCATAACGGTATCCTGAAACGAATCAGTTGCATGCTCGCAAGGTTCGCGCGGGAGGCCGGCATCCGTTCGGCCAAACTGGGGCGAAGCCATTGACGAACAAAGGCAATTTTGTGGGTTTGGGTTAACGCTTGGTTAATGGCCGACGGCCCGGACCCACGCAAGCGCCGGGCTGTCGTTTTCGGGAAAGGAAGTACCCGCCGGTTCGGCGCTAGAGCGCCGGGATCGCGGCGGTCGCATTGACGTCCATGGTCACGTGGCCCGGCTCTGCCGCCACGCGCTTGAGCCAAGCCTGCACCGCCGGAAAAGCCGCCAAGTCGTAGCCGCACATATGCGCCACATGGGTGTAGGCGTACAGCGCGATGTCAGCGATGGTGTAACGATCGGCGGCAAAATAGTCGTGGATGGCAAGATGTTTATCCATCACGCCAAGCGCGCGATGGCCTTCTTCCATCCAGTCCTCGATGGCATGGCTCTGCAGGTCGCGCCCGCCCTTTATCAGCGTCAGCCAGAAATACGCCGCGCCGAGATTGGGTTCGAGCGAGTGCTGCTCGAAGAACATCCATTGGAGTGCGTCGGCGCGATCGATGCGGTCCTCCGGCGCCAGCGGCGTGCCGCCGGCGATGTACCAGAGAATGGCGTTTGACTCGGCGAGATAACGGCCCGGTGCGACTTCAAGCAGCGGCACCTGTCCGTTCGGATTCTTCTGCAAAAATTCCGGCGTGTGACTCTCGCCTTTGAGAATGTCGATCTCGACCAATTGATACGAGATGCCGAGCTGGGCGAGCGCCAGCCGCGTTTTGTAGCTGTTGCCGGAACGCTGCATCGAATAGAGCGTAAACATCGCTGCGCCCGCGTTTGTAGCCACAATTTATAGGCGAATCCGGCCTACGAGTTCGAACGCGGCGATGTCGTGACCGCGCGGCCCCCTGCCGTCAGCTATGGTCGAGCGGTGGGAATTGAAAGCCGGCGAAAGCCGTTGTTCATGTTCCGCACGCCACAGCAGCATCATGAAGGTCGCCAGCATGGCCGGAACCCCGAGCGGTATCAGCGTGATCTGCGCGACGCTGCGCGTCAAAAGCGGCACGAGCCACAACGCCGCGAGGGTGGTTTTTTCCCATGGGCCGAAGCCGCGCCGCAGGCCGTCGACGGCAAAGAAGGCGATGGCCGGCGCCAACACCATCATGTCGTAGTCGAGCGAGTAGGGCGTCGCGAGAATCGCGGCGAGGCACAGCGCGGCGCTCTTGAGCGCGGGCGCGGCGGCGCTTCGCCACAGCCGAACGATACCCACGCCAATCGCGATAGTGAGCGCGCCTTGCAGCGCATAGGCGAGCGGGATCGGCGCGCCCCACATGCGCGCCCAGGAGAAAACGCTCTGGATCTTTTGCCAGCCGGTCTGGCCTTGTTCGAGCACGACGGTGCGTGAGAATTCGGTTGAGGCCTTGAAGGCGGGCCAGACTTCAGGTCCGAAGGCGAGCGTGGTCACGAGCGTCAACGCCACAACCGTCAGGGCGGCGGCGGCGAAGGTCCGCCAATAGCCGCCGGCGACAAGCGCCAGCGGAATCATCAGCCCGAATTGCGGCTTGTAGACCAGAAGGCCGATCAGGATGCCGGCGAGGATCGGCCGCCGATCCAGGATGACGAGCGCGCCGCCAAGCAGCCCCGCGGTGAGAAATCCGTTCTGGCCGTGACCGATGTTGATCAGCACCGCCGGATAGGCGAGGGCGAGGAGAAGTATTTCACCTCTCCCCGCTGCGCGGGGAGAGGTCGAGCGAAGCGAGGGTGAGGGGGCATCGCCGCGATTCTGAGCGCCCGTAGAAGCCCCTTCATCCCAACCTTCTCCCCGCACGCGGGGAGAAGGAGAGGCAATCCCCCAGATCATCAGCAAATAGAGAAGGAGCGTACTGCCCTGCCAGATCGTCAGCGCGAGGGCATATGGCAACTCAGCCAGCGCGCCGGCGACGAAAAGAAAATATGGCGGATAATGCCAGCCGTAGAACGGCGTCGCCTTGCCGAAGATGTCCTGCTCGCGGGCGTCCTGGCGCGGCGGATCGAACGGAACTGCTGGCTTGCCTTCGAGCACATAGGTGCCGGCGGCGTAGACGTTGGAGAAATCCGTGCCCAGCGGCCGGCCCTGGCGATCGATGCCGCCATGTGCGGTCGCGACCAAGAATGCAAATCCGGCCACTGAGGCGATCAGTATGGCGGCGGCGATCAGCCTGACGCGCTCGCGGGTCAGCCAGTCGCCGTTGCGCAACGCCTGCCGCAGCCGGGGCATTCGGGGTCCTGTCTGGAGTTTGGCCGCGGCATTAGGCCAGTCCAGGCTTAACGGAGCGTTGCGGGACGGCCGCCAATCGCCGGGCGCCGCCAGTCGCGCAATTGCGATGTGAGCGGCAGCGCTTTGCGCTTGCCTGACCACGCCCGCGGCTTTACCAAGCTCGCGCCCTACGCCCCAAAAGTGGGCAAACGGAGAAGCGAAATGGCCTTCCTTGCGGACCGAACCTCGCGCGTGAAACCGTCGGCCACCATGGCCGTCACGGACAAGGCGCGGGCGCTCAAGGCCGCCGGCCGCGACGTCATCGGACTGGGCGCCGGCGAGCCCGACTTCGACACGCCCGACAACATCAAAGAGGCGGCGATCAAGGCGATCCGCGACGGCAAGGCGTCGAAATACACGGCCGTCGAAGGCATTCCCGAGCTGCGCGCGGCGATTGCGCGCAAGTTCAAGCGCGAGAACCAGCTCGATTACAAGCCGTCGCAGATCATCGTCGGCACCGGCGGCAAGCAGGTGCTGTTCAACGCGTTTCTGGCCACGCTCAATCCCGGCGACGAGGTGATCATCCCGGCGCCCTATTGGGTGAGCTATCCCGACATGGTGCTGATCGCCGGCGGTGAACCGGTCACGGTCGAGACGCGGATGGAAGACGGTTTCAAGATGAAGCCAGAGGCGTTGGAGCGTGCCATCACGCCGAAGACCAAGTGGCTTTTGTTCAACTCGCCGTCAAACCCGACCGGCGCCGCCTATACGCGCAGCGAACTGAAGGCAATTACTGACGTGCTGCTGCGTCACCCGCATGTGTGGGTGATGAGCGACGACATGTACGAGCATCTGGTCTACGACGATTTCATCTTCACCTCGCCCGCGCAGGTCGAGCCCTCGCTATACCCGCGCACGCTGACCATCAACGGCGTATCCAAGGCGTATTGCATGACCGGCTGGCGCATCGGGTACGCGGGCGGGCCGGAGCCGCTGATCAAAACGATGGCGATGCTGCAATCGCAGTCGACTTCGAACGCGACCGCGGTGGCGCAATGGGCTTCGGTCGAGGCGCTCGACGGTCCGCAGGACTTCATCCCGAAGCATAACAAGATCTTCAAGGAGCGCCGTGATCTCTGCGTCTCCATGCTCAACCAGGCCAACGGCATCAAGTGCCCGAAGCCCGAAGGCGCGTTCTATGTCTATCCGTCGTGCGCAGGCACCATGGGCAAGACGGCGCCGACCGGTAAGCGGCTCGCGACCGACGAGGACTTCGTCACCGAGCTGTTGGAGGCCGAAGGTGTCGCGGTCGTGCAGGGCACGCCGTTTGGTGTCGGACCGGCTTTCCGCATCTCGTACGCGACGGCGACGAGCGCGCTGGAGGATGCCTGTACGCGCATTCAGCGCTTCTGCGGGAATTTGAAATAGCGGCCCGCACCGGCATTTTCCGGTAAAACAAACTGGCGACGGCGGGCCGGTTCTCGCTTACAATCCCCGTTCGGGTTCGGTCATCGGGCCCGGTGAGGGGAGAATAGATATGTTTCGGACTATGTTCGCGGCGGCCTGCGTGGCTGCGGCGGCGCTCGCTGCCATGCCGACTACGCCCGCTACCGCACAGCCTGCCCGTTTACAGATCGGCAGCCTCAATTGTTCGCTGTCGGCCAGCGTCGGCATGCTGATCGGCTCGCAGAAGAATGTGAGCTGCATCCTGCATTCCGATAACATGCCGGACGAGCCCTATCAGGGAACATTGTCGCAAATCGGTCTCGACATCGGCGCCACTTCCGGCGGCCGGATCATCTGGGCGGTGTTCGCGACCACCAATCGCTTCTCCGGCATGCTCAACGGCAGCTACGTCGGCGCGACAGCAGAGGCATCGATAGCGTTCGGCCTTGGCGCCAACGTGCTGGTCGGCGGCTCCAACAGGTCGATCGCGCTGCAGCCGCTTTCGGTCCAGGGTCAAATGGGTCTCAATATCGCGGCCGGCATCGGCACTTTGTATCTGTGCGAACCCGGTACACAGTGTCCGCCCCCTTGACCTGAACGGCCGGCGCCTGAAACCATAGCCTATGGTCCGCAGTTAATGACGGGCACAGAGGCGGGAGGTGTTCATGGCCACGAACGGCAACAATGGCGGCCGCGCGGCGGGTCCCCGTGCCGTGGCGCTGGTCGGCCCCTTTCAGAGCGGCAAAACGACCTTGCTCGAGGCGATTTTGGCGCGCACCGGCGCGATCCCGCGTCAAGGCTCGATCGAGGCTGGTAACACGGTAGGCGACGGCAGCAAGGAAGCGCGCCATCACAAGATGAGCGTCGAGCTGACCGCCGCCACCACGACGTTCATGGGCAACTCCTACACCTTCATCGATTGCCCCGGCTCGGTCGAGTTCGTTCACGACATGCGGGCGGTGCTGCCGGTGGTCGACGTCGCGGTCGTCGTCTGCGAAATGGATGAAAAGAAAGTTCCGCAGCTGCAAATCATCCTGCGTGAGCTGGAAGATCAGAAAATTCCGCGCATCCTGTTCCTCAACAAGATCGACAAGGCCGATGCGGGCGTCCACGACGTGCTCAAGCTGTTGCAGCCGGCGTCGCGCACCAAGCTGATCTTGCGGCAGATACCGACTTTCGCGGGCGATCTCATTTCCGGTTTCGTCGATCTCGCGCTGGAACGCGCCTTTGTCTACAAGGAGCACGCCGCGTCGGAGATTGTGCCGCTCGAAGGCGAGAGCGCCGATCGTGAAAAGACCGCGCGCTTCTCCATGCTGGAAACGCTCGCGGACCACGACGATCAGCTCATGGAGCAACTACTGGAAGATATCCAGCCGCCGCGTGACAAGATCTTCGACGATCTCACGCAAGAGCTGCGCGACGGCCTTGTCTGCCCGGTACTGATGGGCACGGCGACCCGCACCAACGGCGTGCTGCGGCTGTTAAAGGCGCTTCGGCATGAATCGCCGGGCATTGCCGAGACCGCACAACGGCTCGGCGTCAAAGCCAACGGCGACGCGGTCGGCTATGTTCTTAAGACGCTCAACACCAGCCATGGTGGCCGACTGTCGATCGTGCGCATGCTGGCCGGACAATCCGGTGACGGCACTACATTCGTCGCCGGCGAAGATGAAGCCGGCCGTGTCGCCGGCGTGTTCAAGCTCGTCGGGCAGAATACCGAGAAGCGCGGTCCCGCCACGGCGGGCGAGACCGTGGCATTCGCAAAACTTGACAAGGCCAAGACTGGCGACACGTTGACCGCCGGCAAACAGCCGCATGCGGCGATTGCCAGGGTCGCACCGTATCGCGCCGGTGCTCGCCATCGCGATTACGGCGAAGGAACGTAAGGACGACGTGAAGCTCGGGCTGGCGCTCAACAAGCTCGCCGAAGAAGATCCCTCGATCACCATCGCGCACAATCCGGAGACGCACGAAGTTGTGCTGTGGGGCCAGGGCGAGATGCACCTGCGCGTCGCCACCGAGCGGCTCGCCGATCGTTTCGGCGTCGCCATCGAGCGTCGCCAGCCATCGGTCGGTTACCGCGAAACCATCCGCAAGGGCGTGCAGCAGCGCGGCCGCCACAAGAAACAGTCCGGCGGCCACGGCCAATATGGCGACGTCGTGCTCGACATCACGCCGATGCCACGCGGCTCCGGCTTCACGTTCGAAGACAAGATCACCGGCGGCGTGGTGCCGCGCAATTACATTCCGTCGGTCGAGGAGGGCGTGGTCGACGCGCTCAAGCACGGCCCGCTCGGTTTCCCGGTGGTCGACCTGCATGTGGCGCTGGTCGACGGCTCCTATCACACCGTCGATTCCTCCGACATGGCGTTCCAGGCCGCGGGCCGTATCGGTATCCATGAGGGACTGCCGCAATGCCAGCCGGTGCTGCTTGAGCCGATCGATCAGGTCGAAATCGTCTGTCCGAACGAGGCCACCGCGAAGATCAACGCGCTGCTTTCGGGCCGCCGCGGCCAGATCCTTGGCTTCGACACGCGCGACGGCTGGGAAGGCTGGGATACCGTGCGGGCGATGATGCCGGAAGCCGAGATCGGCGATCTGATCGTGGAAATCCGCTCCGCAACCGCCGGCGCCGGCACGTTCACTTTCAAGTTTGACCACATGGCCGAGTTGACCGGCCGCACCGCCGATCAGATCGTCGCGGCCCGCCGCGCAGCGGAGTGATTCATCGTCGCCTGTTGCGATGTCCGATGTCTTACGACCGGGTTCCGGTCGAACGGGGTCGCCGCCGCCACGGTCACCTGGTCATCACAAGTTTCGAACTGGGCGAGCGATGGTTTTATGATTATCGTACGGACCAGTTCTTTCGCGGCCAGAAACTGCCCGCGCCGCATTCGCTGGATCAACCAGTGCCCGGACCGGACGGAGCGGTGCCTTCGCACTGGCAAACGCTGCTTCACGATTAGCGAGCCCCGCAGTATTGCTTTACGGATTATCGCCATACGCGTGCAAATTTGCGGCATCCCGCTCACCGCGCTCTAAGCATAATCCGCCTCGACAATGCCGCATTAACGGACCCCGCAGCGGTTGCCGCGTAATAACTAATACGTATCGACGATCTTGGTCCGCTAATGTTGCCACCGCTACAAAAGCTGTTCGCGGCAAAGAAACATGTCGAGCTCCAATTGCCGACGGGCAAGGTCACGCTTGCCGACGTGCTGCGGCTCGATTGGTTCGATCTCTGGTATCAGCCCAAGATCGATCTGCGCGGACGATATCTGGTCGGCGCCGAAGCGCTGGTGCGTGCCCGCCGCCCCGATGGCAGCGTGATGAGTCCGTTTGCGTTTTTGCCCGGTGCCGCCGAGGCCGACATGCTGGCTCTGACCGAGCGTGTCATCCTCACCGCGCTGCGCGATTTCGAGGACTGCGCCGAGCAGGGCGTGAGCTTGAAGCTCTCGGTCAACGTGCCAGCATCGGCCTTCGTCAAATTGCCGATTGCCAAGATGCTGCGCGAGGAGCGGCCGACGGCCGAGACTTGGCCGGGTCTCATCCTCGAAGTCACCGAGGACGAGGTGATGCACGATCTCAAAATCGCGCAGGAAGTGGCCGATGAACTGCGTGCGCTGAACTGCTCGCTGGCGCTCGACGATTTCGGCGCCGGCTATTCGTCGCTGGCGCGGTTGCGGCAACTGCCATTCAGCGAACTGAAGATCGATCGCTCCTACGTCACGAACTGCCATGCCGACAAGGTCAATGGCGGCTTGTGCGAGACCATCGTCGAATTGGCCAAGCGCTTCGAGCTCAAGACTGTAGCGGAAGGGATCGAGTCGACGCACGAAGCCCACAAACTCCAGGGCATCGGTTGCGATATTGGCCAGGGCTACCTGTTCGCCAAGCCGATGCCGAAAGATCATTTCGTCGGCATGCTCGGCCGCCGCATGGGCGGCGCCAAACCGGCCGCCAAGCCGCGTACCGGCGCCGGCGCGCTGCTGCGCGGTCTGTTCGCCGAGACTTAACGGGGGTTTTTCTGATACGTCATCCTGGATTGCCGCAAAGCGGCAAGTCCGGAATCCATATTCGCTGACCTGTGATTATGGATTCCCGGCCCGCGGCCTCCGGCCGCATCGCGGAATGACATGCGGAGAAAGCTCAATGCCCGCCTATTGGGTCGCACGCTCGAAGATCAACGATCCGGTCGCATACAAGAAATACACGGACCTGGTGCCGGGCATCATTGCCAAGCATGGCGGCAAGGTTCTGGCGCGCGGCGGACGCTTCCAGATCATGGAAGGACCGCAGAAATTCAGCCGTTTCGTAGTGATCGAGTTTCCAAGCTTCGAGCAGGGTGTCGCCTGCTTTCAGTCCGACGAATACAACACGGCGGCCGCGTTCCGCCGCGCCAATGGCGCGGGCGAGGTGGAGACCATCATGGTCGATGGCGGCGACGCGACGAAGTGATCGTTGGCAGTATCTTCGGCAAGATCATTCCGTCTTAATTTTTGCGAACCTGATCACCTTCGCCCATTTCTCGGTTTCTGACGCGATGATCTCGCCAAATCCCGCGGGCGAACTCGTCCGCGTGGTGCTGCCGAGTGCGGCGAACCGCTGCTGAATCTTGGGATCGGCCAGGGCTGCGCTGATCGCCTTGTTCAGCGTTGCGACGATGTCGTCGGGCGTTCCGCGCGGTGCGACGATGCCGGTGATGCCGATCGCCTCGTAGCCCGGCAGGAACTGCGCCACTGGCGGCACTCCCGGGAAGGACTCCGACGGCTTCGCCGCCGTCACCGCCAAGGCGCGCAATTGGCCGCTGCGCACATAGCCGAGCGCTGACGGAATCGGATCGAACATGACCTGAACCTGATTGCTGAGCAGATCGGTGAGCGCGGCTGTCTCGCCGACATGGGGGACGACAACGAGGTCGACTCCCGCCATCATGTTGAACAGTTCCGCGGCCATGCGGGTGACGCTGCCTAGATCGGTCACGGCGACGTTGATTTTTCCGGGATTAGCCTTGGCGTAGGCGATAAATTCCGGAACCGTTTTGGCGGGAACCGAAGGGTTGACCACCATGATGAACGGCGAGCCGCCGATGCTCGCCACCGGCGTGGTGTCGTGGATGAAATTGAACTTGAGGTGCGGGTAAAGCGTCGGGTTGATCACATTCGGCGCGATCACCATGAGTAACGTGTAGCCGTCCGGCGCCGCTCTGATGACCGCCTCTGTGGCGATATTGCCGCTCGCCCCCGGCCAATTCTCGACCACGAACGGCTGACGCAATCGCTCCGACAGCCAGTCCGCAACGAGACGCGCATAGATATCGGGTGCGCCGCCCGCTGGTAACCCGACGATTATCTTGACCGGGCGGCTTGGGAAGGTTTCAGCCGCGGCGCCGAGCGGCAATGCCGGCAGTGACCGCCAATCCAGCGGCCCAGCGCAGGAATTGTCTGCGTGCGCGATTCATTGTCACCCCGTCGAAGCCGCGAGGACGCCGGCGCGTCGCTCAGTGCGCCTTGATGTTGGCGAACTTGATGACCTTGTCCCACTTCTGCATCTCGTTGACGATCAGCTTGCCGAAATCGGCGGGCGTCATCGGCATTGGGATGCCGCCGAGATCGGCCAGACGCTTTTGCACCCTCGGGTCGGCCAGCGCGGCATTGAGCTCGGTGTTGAGCTTGTTGATGATCTCGGGCGGCGTGCCTTTCGGCGCCATCAGGCCCTGCCAGGCGAACGCCTCATAGCCAGGCACGAAAGTCGCGATCGGCGGCAGATTGGGAAACAGCGGTAACGGCTTCTGGCTCGTTACCGCAAGCGCGCGCAATTCGCCGGAGCGGACATGACCTTGCGCCAGGATCACCATGTCGAACATGACCTGATCCTGTCCCTCGAGCATGTCGGTGACCGCGGGCGCGTCGCCGCGATACGGCACATGCAGCATGTTGATGCCGGTCATCATTTTGAACAGCTCACCGGCGAGGTGCGGGGTCGAGCCGACGCCGCCGGACGCCATGTTGAGCTTGCCCGGATTTGCCTTGGCGTAGGCGATCAATTCCGGAACGGTTTTAACCGGTACCTTTGGGTTTACCACGAGGATCGCGGGGTCTGACGCGATGCCGCCGATCGGCGCAAGGTCTTTGGTGAACGAGAAACTGACATCCGGATTGATCACCACGTTGATGACGTTCGGATTGGCCAGCATCAGCAGCGTGTAGCCGTCGGGCGCCGCCTTCACCACCGCGTCGGCGGCGATCTGCTGGGCGGCGGAGCCGCGATTCTCGACCACGAAGGTCTTGCCGAGCCGTTCGCCGAGCGCTTGCCCGATCAGTCGGGTGATGATGTCGGCCGTTCCTCCGGGCGGGAAACCGACGAGAAGGTGAATCGGCCGTGACGGGTAGGTATCGGCGTAGGCGCTACGGAGCACGGCCGGCAGCGCGAGCGCGCCGGCTGTGAGGCTGAGAATTTGACGGCGTGTTCTGCTTTTCATCCGGGCACCTATACAGGCAGGTGCCCGGGGACGAAAGGATCGCAGGAAGTGGCGATGCGACGCACCGAAGGGTCATTCCGGGCACGTGCTTCTCGCGCCCGGGACTGACACGGTCACGCCGCGGCAAATCGCTCGCCGCCGTTGCCCGGCGGGGGCACCGTCAGGCCGTCGGCGGAGTATTCGTTGAGCTTGTTGCGCAGCGTGCGGATGGAGATGCCGAGCACGTTGGCCGCATGGGTGCGGTTGCCGAGACAGTGCTTGAGTGTCTCCAGAATGAGATCGCGCTCGACCTCGGCGACCGTGCGGCCGACCAGGGCGCGCGACACCTGTTCGGCCGCAAACGCGGCGTGTGCGACCGCGGCGGCGCCGCGTTGCTGGTCGAGGCGCGCGCCATCGGGCGCAAGGATCGCCTCCGAGCCGATCTCGGCGCCGCTCGCCATCAGCACGGCGCGGTGCATGGTGTTTTCCAGTTCGCGCACGTTGCCGGGCCAATAATTGATCGAGAGCGTGCGCCGCGCGTCCGCCGACAACGGCCGCGTCGGTGCGCCGTTGGCGATGGCGTATTTCCGCACGAAATAGTCGGCGAGTTCGAGGACGTCGGCCGGCCGCTCGCGCAGCGGCGGAATTTTCAGATTCACCACGTTGAGGCGGAACAGCAGATCTTCGCGGAATGTGCCGTCACGCACCGCTTCGGCGAGATTGCGGTTGGACGTAGCGATGATGCGGATATCGACCGGGACCGGCCGCGTGCCGCCGACGCGGTCGATCACCCGCTCCTGAATGGCGCGCAGCAGTTTCGCCTGTAGCCGTACCTCCATCTCGGAAATCTCGTCGAGCAGCAGTGTCGAACCGTTGGCCTCTTCGAATTTTCCGATGCGTCGCGCCACCGCGCCGGTGAACGCCCCCTTTTCGTGGCCGAACAGTTCCGACTCCAGAAGCGATTCCGGCACTGCGGCGCAATTCACGCAGATCAGCGGCTTCCTGGCGCGGCCGGACCTGGCATGCACATAACGGGCGAGCACTTCCTTGCCGGTTCCCGAATCGCCCGTGATGAGCACGGAGGCTTCGCTTGGTGCCACCTGCTGCGCGAGTTTGACGACGCGCGCCATGGCGTCGTCACGATAGATCAGCTCACGGTTGTCGTCGGCGACGGCCGCAAGCACTGCAGCGATCAACTCGGCGTCGGGCGGCAATGGGATGTATTCCTTGGCGCCGGCATGGATGGCGGCGACGGCGGCACGTGCGTCGGTGGCGGTCCCACAGGCGACGATCGGAGCGTGAATGTGTTCGGCTTCGAGTCCGCGTACCAGTTCGCGAATATCGAGGGCGACGTCGACCATCAGCAAATCGGCGCCCCGCCCCGCGCGCAGAACGGCGAGCGCCTGGGCGTTGTCGGCGGCGTGCGTGACGGTAGCTCCCTTGTTCATCGCCAGCTTGGTTGCTGTCGTCAGCTGGCCGTCGAGTGTGCCGATAATCAATAGACGCATAAAAAATCTCCCCGGTGCCCCTGTGCCCCGAATATTCGCCTAGCGTTCCGCCCTGATGATTTCCGTCATCGTCACGCCGAGCTTTTCTTCCACCAGAACCACCTCGCCGCGCGCGACGAGGCGGTTGTTGACATAGATGTCGATCGCCTCGCCGACCTTGCGGTCCAGCTCCAGCACCGTGCCGGGGCCAAGCTTGAGCAGATTGCCGATCTCCATGCGGGCGCGGCCCAGCACCGCCGAGACCTGCACGGGGACATCGAACACCGCTTCCAGATCGGATGCGATGCGCGTGGTCGGTCCATCGGCCTCGATTGCGGCCTGCGGTTCGGCCGGTGCGTTGCCGTTTTCCAGATCAGGCAGCGCGACCTTACTGTCGTCGCTCATGTGCGCACCTCCTCACCATTCTTTGTGTCGGCAAAGCTGCGCCTGGCGGACAGATAGCCCGTGACGGCCTTGCTGATCTCGGCGTCCGCCGCGGCGCTGTCGCGATTGATGCCACCGTCCGCCCATTCGATGCGACAATCACCGGGTGCGATGTCGCTTTCGGCGAGCACAACCAGGCGCCCCTCGAAGCCGCGCGCCCGCATGATTTCGTCGAGCTTTTCCTGCGTGGTGGAGTACAGCATGTCGTTGACGCGCACGGCGATGTGCGGCGTGGCGACCAGCTGGCGGAAGCAGTCGGCGGCCAGCGCGGCGATTTCGGCGAATGGTTCGCGCGCCATCAGCGCCGGCGCAAGCTTGCGCCCGACCGCAACCGCGACCTCGACTGCCTCGCCTTCGAGCCGCGTTTCGATCGCCTTGAGGGCGGAATTGCTGGCGGCGATTGCGGTTGCGATGCGCTCGAGCGCGGCGGCCGTCCGGCGATCGGATTCCACCTTGGCGTCCTTCTGGGCGGCGGCATAGCCGCGCTCGTGCGCGGCCTTTTCGGCTTCGGCGATCTTGAGCGCGTGATCGGCGAGCGCGATCGTCTGCTTGCGCTCGGCGCTTGGCGCGAAATCGACATCGAACAGAAATTTTGTTGTCGCGCCCATGACGTCCTCAGTAAATCAGCTCTTCTTCGCCGCGGCTCTTGGAAATGACGATTTCGCCCTTGGCGGCGAGATCCTTGGCGAGATTGACCAGAAGCGCTTGCGCTTCGTCGACCTCGCGCAGCCGCACCGGGCCCATTGCCGCCATGTCGTCGCTCAGCATCTTGGCGGCGCGCGTCGACATGTTGGACAGGAAGAACTGCCGCACCGGCTCGGCGGCGCCTTTCAGCGCGATCGCGAGCTTGTCCTTCTCGACATGGCGCATCAGCGTCTGCGACGACGCGGTATCGAGTTTGGTCAAGTCGTCGAACGTGAACATCAGCGTCTTGATACGCTCGGCGGCGTCGCGGTTTTCCTCTTCCAGCGCCGTCAGGAAACGCGTCTCGGTCTGGCGGTCGAAATTGTTGAAGATTTCCGCCATCACCTCGTGCGCGTCGCGCCGCCGCGTCTGCGACAGGTTCGACATGAATTCGGTGCGCAGCGTCTGTTCGACGCGTTCCAGCACTTCCTTCTGCACCGCCTCCATACGCAGCATGCGGTTGATCACGTCGAGTGCGAGCTCTTCCGGCAGAATTGCCAGCACCCTGGCGGCGTGATCCGGCCCGATCTTCGACAGAACGACCGCAACGGTCTGCGGGTATTCGTTCTTCAGATAGTTGGCGAGCACTTCTTCCTGAACGTTGGAGAGCTTTTCCCACATGTTGCGGCCGGCGGGACCGCGGATTTCATCCATGATGTTGCCGACGCGCTCCGGCGGCAAATATTGCTGCAACAGGCGCTCGGTCGCGTCGTAATTGCCCATCAGCGCGCCTGACGCCGACATCCGCGAGACGAATTCCAGCAGCAGTTCCTCGACCAGCTCGGCGTCGATGGTGCCGATCGTCGACATCACGATGGAAATTTGCCGCAGCTCGTCGTCGTCGAGCATGCTCCAGATCTTCGAGCCATGCTGCTCGCCGAGAGCCAGCATCAGGATCGCGACGCGCTCCGGCCCGGTCAGCCGGCGCTTCGACGGCGGCCCGGGCGCATGGCCGGCGAGACTCGCCAGCGCGCTGGTGATCTCGCGGTGGGCGGCCTCTTCAGGCTTGGGAGCGTGATGCGACGGCATGGCGTTGCTCAGGCGGTGGCGCTCTCATGCAGCCATTGGCGAATGATGGAGACGGTCTCGCGCGGGTTCTTGTCGGCGATTTCGCCGACCTTCTGGACGGACTGGGCGTGGACCTGGCCCTGCACCTGGGCGAGGTCGATCATTTTGGACGTTGCGCTCGGTTCGCCGCTGAACGTCGGCAGATTGATCGCGGTGCCCGCGCCGGCGCCTGCCTCCGCGGTCGCCTCACTCGGCGCGGCGCCTGGCAGCAGCGCCGGCATGCCGGGCTCCATCGGCGCGAGGATGCGCCGCACCAACGGCCGCACGACGAGCAGGAGGACGGCGAAGCCGAGCAGGCCCATCACGACCATTTCGATGGCCCGCATGATGTCGTCCTTGGAGAAATGCAGGGCGGACATCCAGCCGGTTGGCGCGATGATCGGCTGCGCCGTCGGTTCGGCGAAGCGCAGATTGGCGACCTCGACCTGGTCGCCGCGCTTCTGATCGAAGCCGATCGTCGAGCGCACCAGCGCCGCGATCTGATCGATCTCTTCCTTGCTGCGCGGCTTATAGATGATGTTGCCCTTATCGTCCTTGCTGTAGGTGCCGTCGACCACGACGGCGACCGAAATGCGTTTGACCTGGCCTGGCTCCGTCACCTGGGTCTTGGTTGTCTTGGAGATTTCGTAATTGACGGTTTCCTCGGTTTTTTTGCTTTGCTCGCGGGGCTGCGCGTTGTCCTGCGGATTTGGGTTCGGTTGCCCCTGGGGAATCTGATTGCCGACCGTTACCTCGTTGTTGTTCGGGGTGGTGGCCGAAGATTCCTCGCGCGTCTGACTGGAACGCACTACCCGGCCATCAGGGTCGTATTTGTCCGACGTCTCGGTGATGCGGTTGAAATCGAAATCCGCGTTGACCTGAACCCGGGCGTGACCTGGGCCGACCACCGAATCGACGATACCCTCGACCTGCTTGCGCAGCCGGTTCTGCAGCCCAACCTGCCGCTCGTCGATGACGGTGCTGCCGGTAGGATCGTCATCGGCGCCGTCGGCCAGTAGACTGCCGGTCTCATCGACGACTGATATGCGCTGCGGACGCAGGCCGTTGACGGCGGTGGCGACGAGATGGCGGATGGCGCGCACCTGCCCTGGCTCGAGCGAGCCGCGGACCCGCAGGACGATGGAAGCAGACGGCTCGACCTTGTCGCGCGAAAACAGCGGGCGTTCCGGAATGACCAGATGCACGCGCGCGTCCTGCACGCTGTCCAGAGTGCGTATCGTGCGCTCGAGTTCGCCTTCAAGCGCGCGCACTGCATTGATGTTCTGCACGAAGCTCGTCGTCCCGAGGGCGTCGGATTTGTCGAAGATCTCGTAACCGATGCCACCGCCCTTGGGCAGGCCGTTCTGGGCGAGCTCCATTCGCAACTTGGCGACGCGATCTTGCGGCACCAGAATCACGTTGCCGTTGTTGCGCAGTTCATACGCAACTCCTTCGCGATCGAGCTGTTTGATGATCGCGGCGGAGTCGTCGAGCGTCAGGTCGGTGAACAGCGGCATCATCTCGGGCGTGGTGACGCGCAGGATGAGGAACGTGAAGAAGCCGACCAGCGCCAGCGTGACCGCGCCCATGGCGGCAATGCGCGGCGCGCCGACAGTCTTGGCGAACTCCAGCAGATTTGGCACCAGGCTTCACCTCGAGCGACGCTATGCGCTCGGCAAGATTTGCCCGGTGGATGGTTAGCGCCCGGTTAATATTGCGGTCCGGTGCAGTCGGAATGCTACTGAATTATTACCGCGCACGGGCTTGACCGCCGCGCGACGCGCTGTTCGCGGCCACGCGAATCAAAGCGCCGCCCAAGTGAGCGGCGTTGACGACTTGTTAAGACGGATTAAGCCAGTGTTACTCGCGATACTGCTGAATGCGGGTCGTGCGCAGACCGGCGAGGCCATGCTGATCGATCGAGTACTGCCAGGAGAGGAATTCCTCGACCGTCAACGTATAACGGCTGCACGCTTCTTCCAGCGACAGCAATCCGCCGCGGACCGCTGCGACGACTTCGGCCTTGCGGCGAATGACCCAGCGCTTCGTTCCGGGTGCCGGCAAGTCAGCAATCGTCAACGGGGAACCGTCCGGCCCGATGACATACTTGACCCTCGGGCGATGGGGTTCGGTCATAATCACTCTCACACACTCGACAACGCTACAGACGCAGACTTTACGCAGGCCGGCTTAAAATTTGGCTAAGCGTAACGGCTGATGGAGCGTTTTGCGTTGAGCGGGCGCGCAATGGCGGCTTCTGGCCATGCGGCTTGGAGATCATGGCGAAGAAAAACCTAAATCGCGGCCGTGCCCGGCTCCTCAGAGCTCCTGCATGAAACTACTGATCGTGCTGTTGAGACTGCCATCATCGTATTGAGGCTGCTCAGGCCGCTCGTGAGCGTACCGTTGCTGCCGCTGCCAACCGTTTGGATCGAACTGATCGGGTAGCTTTGCCCGTTGACCGTGAGGGTCGGCGGACTTGCACTCATGTTCACCCCGCTGACGGTGCCGGTCACCTGACTGGTCACCGTGATCGCCTGGCCGCTGGCTCCAGTGCCGGTGACCGCGATAGTGTAGGAACCGGCCGGCCACGTTACGCCGTTATTGCCCTGGCCGTTCCAGCTATACGAATTGGTGCCCGCATTGAGAGTCGTGGTGCCCGTAAAGGCGGTCTGCCCCGACGAATTGGTGATCGTGATGGCTGCGGTGCCGCCGGCGGATGCGTTCAAATTCCACGACGCCGGGCTGCCGCTGGCCAGCGTTGCGCTGTTGCCGCTCAGCGTGACGGAAGAACCGACGAGTTGCAGCGCTTCTGTCGCCGCCGTGGTCTGCTGCAGCGAGATCAGCGTCTGCATGTTGCTGTTCATGTCGATCTGCTGCTGGACCCCTGCGAATTCGACCAGCTGCTGGGTGAATTGATTGGTGTCGAGCGGACTGAGCGGGTCCTGATTTTGCAGCTGCGTGGTCAGAAGCTGCAGGAATTCATTGAAATTTCCGGCGATCTGCTGCGTCCCGGCAGTGCCCGCGGCTTGCGCGGTCGATGAGCTCGTATTGGTTGTCGAGCTTGTTACGGGAGTGGTCGTGGTCATGGTTCGCCCTCACGCCGATGCGTTCATACGCGGATGTCGAGTCCGCTGCCGAGATTCCAGCGGGAATAGACCTGTGTGGTGTCGATCGCGCTGAGCTTGGGATCCGGAATCACAAGCTGCGACGCAGACTGTTGGCTGCCGTTGCCGCCGCCATTCTGTCCGGCGAAGGACTGATCGCGGAGCGTGAACTGAAGGCCGTTATTGGTGGTCGTCAAACCGGCCTGCTCGAGCGCGCGCTGCAGCTGCGGCTGCTGGCTCTGCAACAGTTGCAACGTATCGGCGCGATCCACGGTGACGTGAGAGGTCACCTGGCCGTTGCGGTCGACATCAAGGCGCACGTCGATGCGGCCAAGCTCCGGGGGATCGAGCCGGATATCGAATTGATTGGAGCCGGCGCGGGCGCGCGAGGCGATTTCAACCGCCAGGCCGGCGATAGGAATGGCGGCCGCGGTTGCCGCCGGCGTGCCGGCGGACGACGGCGTTCCATTCGCGGTCTGGACGCCGAGATTGGCCATGATATTCGATGTCGCGCCGGCTGCGGTCGCAGCGCCGATCGTGCCGCCCGCACCCGAACCGGCCGCTGCACCGGTGCCGTTGCCGCCCTGTCCGGCATGGATGCCGCCGCTTTGCGCGCCACCGGCCGTGACGGTGAATGCAGCCGCCAGCGCGGCGGCGGATTGCGGTTGGCCTTGCGGCTGCTGCGCGCTGCTGCTGGTCGATGGAGTATTTGCTGAATTGCCGGATGATGCGTCGCCTGCGGTCGGGGCGGCAGTCGTCTGGTTGGCGGCCGCGCCGGCGTCCTGCGTCGTGGGCGAATTGGCCTGCCCAGCGTCGGAGGTGGTGGCTGGCGTGCCGGGCGCGGTGGTGTCCTTGGTGCCTTGCGCCGGCGCATTCGCCGTACCGCCGGAGAGCATGCTTGTCTTGCCGCCGCGCGAGCTTCCCTGCGGATCGATTGCGGAGCGCGCGTTGCCGGATACAGGCGTATCCGCCTGAGTATTGATCACCAGCGCCGCCGCGACCGGTTGCGCAGATTGCGCCGTCACGGCCGCTTGCGGATTTGCCTGAGGTTGCGCTTGGCCGGTTCCGGCCGCCGCCGAAGTGCCGTCGGCAGGGTTGTCCTTTGCGGACCCGTCCTCCGTGTTGCCGGTTTGATCGGTCGCCGTCCTGTCGCCCGAAGCGGTCGCGGCGCCGTTCGGGCCGCCTCGATTGAGCGCATTGGCGATCTCGGTCGCGAGCGACTGGAGATCGGGATTGGCCGCAGTAGCCGGAGCGTTGGGGTCTGGAGTTGACGAGGACGCGTTGCCAGTCTGGGACTGTGCGGGTGTGTCGCCGCCGCCGTCGACCGATGACGCGGAGGTCTGAGCGGGCGCCTGAGCTTGAGCTTGTGTGGCGGTCGCGGCTGCGGCTGGCTGTGACGCATTCTTCGAGTTCCGGCCGGCTGCGGTGCCGGTATTAGTAGCGCCGGCGGCCGATGCGCTGCCGTGCCCGCGGCGATTGGGCGTCGCAGGCCCGATCGCATTGCTGCCGTTGCTTGCCGCCGAATTGGTGGTCACGGTCGTCGCTGCGCCCGCCGTCGGCGGCGGAGGGGTAGAAGCGCTGGCGGGCTGGGTTTCTTCAGCATCGAGAAGATCGGCAAAGGGCGAGCCCGCCTGCTGGTCACCTGCGCTCGCTGGCGGTCGCGCCGTCGGCAGCGCAGTCGTGGCACTGACGTCTGACGTGATACTCGGCGCACTCGACACTGCGGCACTCCCGGGGACGACGGCGACTCGGACATTGGCTTGCAACCCGCGGGCCAGGGACGTTCGCGAGAGAAAATGTCTTAGAGTTCAATGGGTTGGTCGATGTGGGCGGGCGTCGGTCAGGGCTGATAACGCGTCCGCCCGGCAATAAATGCCGCGTCGCGTCGCGGCGGCTGGTGGTTGCTGCCGGTCATGCGCCCCGCGGGATCGCGATGGAGGTTGACGTGGCGGAGGTAACGCGCGCCACATATAATAAGAGTGATACTTCAGAGACCGCGACGCAGTGCCGCCGGCGGTCTCGGGCGTCTTCAGGGAGCTTGCTCGCGTCGCAATGCGCAACGATCTCGAAATCGAGGGCCGCCCGTCCGACACGCGCGTCGTCGTCGCCATGTCGGGCGGTGTCGATTCCTCGGTCACCGCGGCGCTGCTCGCCGACGCGGGCTATGACGTGGTCGGTATTACGTTGCAGCTCTACGACCATGGCGCGGCGACGCACCGCAAGGGCGCGTGCTGCGCCGGCCGCGACATTCATGACGCGCGCGCTGTCGCCGAGCGCATCGGCATTCCGCATTATGTGCTCGACTACGAGAACCGCTTCAAGGAAGCGGTGATCGACCGCTTCGCCGAAAGCTACGTCGCCGGCGAGACGCCGGTGCCGTGTGTCGAGTGCAATCAATCGATCAAATTCCGCGATCTGCTGGAGACCGCGCGCGAGCTGGGCGCCAAGGTTCTGGCGACCGGGCACTACGTCGCCTCGCGGGAGCTGCCGGGCGGCGGCCGCGCCCTGTTCCGCGCGCGCGAGGTGGAGCGCGACCAGAGTTATTTTCTGTTCGCCACAACGCGTGCGCAGCTCGATCTGCTGCGGTTCCCGCTCGGCGACCGCACGAAGGCGGAAACGCGCGAGCTGGCGCGGCGTTTCGGGCTTTCCGTAGCCGACAAGCAGGACAGCCAGGATATCTGCTTCGTGCCGACCGGGCACTACGCGCAGGTGATCGAGCGGCTGCGACCCGGCGCGGCCGGCCCAGGCGAGATCGTCGATCTCGGCGGCCGCGTGCTCGGCCATCATGACGGCATCATTCACTTCACGGTCGGCCAGCGCCGCGGCCTCGGCATCGCGACCGGTGCGCCGCTCTACGTGGTGCGGCTCGACGCTGCCGCGCGCCGTGTCGTGGTCGGGCCGCGCGAGGCGTTGCGCACCAGCCGCATCCGGTTGCGTGACGTCAACTGGCTCGGCGATGGCACGATCGACGAGGCGCTGGCGAACCGGCCGGAGGTGTTCGTCAAGGTCCGTTCGACGCGGGCGCCGCAGCCGGCATGGCTGCGTTCCGGCGCGGCGCGGCATCGAAGTCGAACTGATTGCCGGCGAAGATGGCGTCTCGCCTGGCCAGGCCTGTGCGTTCTACGATGCTGCCGAAGGCCAGGCCCGCGTGCTCGGTGGCGGCATCATCGCCAGCACTGTGGCTGTCGGCAAATTCGCTCCGCGCCAGCGACACCGCGGCCACCACACTCGCCACCGCGCGGTGAAGCCGTCGCAAAAGATTGTTCGTAGGGCGTTAGCAGATACGATCGCCATGGCGGGCCAACTCGACAACGCGGCGATCGAAAAAGCGTATGCTCGCTGGGCGCCGTTCTACGATCTTGTGTTCGGTCCGATTTTCGAACGCGGCCGCAAGGCGGCGATCGCGGCGGCCGAGCGCACCGGCGGCCGCATCCTCGAAGTCGGCGTCGGCACCGGGCTGTCGCTGCCCGAATATCGCTGGACCAATCGCATTACCGGCGTCGATCTGTCGGTGCCGATGCTGCGCAAGGCCAAGGTGCGCGCCCGCGAGCACAGGCTGACCAATGTCGACGGCCTCGCCGTCATGGACGCGCAGCATCTCGGATTTCAGGATGCGGCGTTTGACGTGGTGGTCGCGCTCTACGTCATCACCGTGGTGCCGGACCCCGAGGCGACGCTTGACGAGTTCGCGCGTGTCCTGCGGCCTGGCGGGGAGATCATTCTGCTCAATCATCTCGGCGCCGAGGAAGGCCCGCGCGCCGCGCTGGAGCGCGCCTTCTCGCCACTCGCGCACCGGCTCGGCTGGCAGCCGGACTTCCCCTACGCGCGCCTGGTCGCCTGGGCGGCGCGCCACGACGGCATCCGCCTGCTCGACCGCCGCCCGATGCCGCCGCTCGGGCATTTTTCGCTGATCCGGTTTGGGCGGGCGGGGTAGTCGTGCTGGCGCAATTTAGGCCCTTGGAAATGCGGTTGAATTAGCCTAAATCTCCGCCAGCCGGCGATGGTCGTACGCCGCCACCGGCGAGTTCTGTGATGGCGGGGTAGCTCAGCTGGTTAGAGCAGCGGAATCATAATCCGGAGGTCGGGGGTTCAAATCCCTCCCCCGCTACCAAACTCCCAGCACTTTATATTGCACTGAAGCTTCCCCCGGTTGCGCTCGGGCCCGCCCCGCCGTTTAGCCGTCGAGCTCGCCCTCAAGCGTCGCGCGGTTTTCGATGCAGTAATACCCGGCGATGCGGCTGATGAGAGCGCGGCGCGTCCAGTCGTTGAGGATGCGGCTGACGTTCTCCCGGGCGATGCCCGCCATGGCGGCGAGGTCGCTCTGGCTGACCTTCTGCCGCACGACGATGCGGCCGGAGCCGACAGGCTCGCCGAACGCGTCGGCAAGTCCCAGCAGGATGCGCGCGGTGCGGCCTTTGAGCGACAGGAAGCTCGTCGCCAGCAGCGAATTGTCGACATCGCGCAGCCGGCGGCTCAGCAGCACCATGATGCGGCGGCAGATTTCCGGCTTGGCCAGCGCCAGCGCGTCGAAACTGGTGCGGCTGACAAACACCACCTTCGATTCGCGAATAGCGGTGACCGAAGCCGAGCGCGGCTCGCCGTCGATCATCGACAGTTCGCCGAAGATCGAACCCGGCCCGAAGATGCCGAGAATTCGCTCGGCGCCCGCGGCCGAGATGACGGAGGCTTTCAAAAGCCCGCTGTCCACCCGATAGCAGCCGTCGCCGGGGTCGCCGGCGAGGAACAGCACCTCGTCGGCGTCGAGCGTGATGGGCCGGCCTTTGCCGAACAGCTCGGCCGACAAGTCCGCCGGCAGGCAGCTCAAGACCGTGTCGCCCGAGGGGTCCTTCGCCATGTTTTCGCAATACTCTGGCCCGGCACGCCGGCGCAAGGCTCCGGACCTGAGGTTGCGCCGTGACCGCCGCCGTGCAGGCCACCATCTGGTATAACGGCGGCCCTGACCGGGCCGATGCGAAAGGGCGATTCCGTCGTGGCCGCCGCCACTCAAGATATGCGACGCAAACTGACTGTTATTCTGGCGTCGGATGTCGCCGGATACAGCCGGCTCGTCGGCGAGGACGAGGAAGACACCGTTCGCCGCTTCCGCGAAGCCGCGGCCGAATTCGCCGGTCTGGTGGAGCGGCATCAGGGGCGGATCTTCAACACCGCCGGTGATGCCATCCTGGCTGAATTCGCCAGCGCGGTCGATGCAACGCGCTGCGCCATCGCCATCCAGGATGGCAACAATACGCGCAACGCCGTGGTGCCGCCGCAGCGGCGCATCATCTTTCGCATCGGGTTGGCGATCGGCGATGTGGTGGTCGGAGAAAGCGGCGATCTGCTCGGCGATGCGGTGAACATCGCGGCACGGCTCGAGGGCATTGCCGATCCGGGCGGCATCTGCGCGTCCGAAGAGATCATCAATCATGTACAGAACAAGATAGCGCTCAGCGCGACTGATATCGGCCTGCAGTCGCTGAAAAATATTCAGCGGCCCGTCCACGCATTCAAGATTGCGCCGGACATCAAGATCGCGGGCGCGCGTCCATTCGCTGTCAAACCCAAGGCCCGGAGATTCCCGACGCTGCGCGTGGTGTCGGCATCCGCGTTCGCTGTCGCCGTGCTGGCGGCGATTCTGATCTGGAAATTTGAGCCGTTCGCGCCGCACACGACCTCGGTGCCGTCCGGCCCGCCGTTCGATGCCGCGAAAGTGCCTCTGGTCACCGATCGCGTGCGCAGCGCTCTTGCGGATTTCGCGCGTGAGCCGAGCTACAAGGCAATCGCGATCTCGCGCATCGGCTGGGGCGTCGTCAGCGGCGCCCGCGACACGGTAAGTGCCGAACGCGAGGCGCTCGATCGCTGCCGCAAGCGCGACCAGAAAGGCGATTGCCGGATTTATGCGCTGGGCAACCGAGTGGTTTGGCCGATGTTGCATCTGCCGCTGCCCGCGGACCTTCATGCGGAGCCGTCGAATGAACCGTTCGTTCCGCAGCAACTCGTGGCCGTCAAAGGCGTGCCGAATGCCGCAGGCCTGCAGGCGTATCTTGCGGACAGCAATCACAAGGCGCTGGCGATCAGCGACAGCGGCTTCTCGATCATGAAGGATCGCGAAACTCAAGCGGAAGCAATCCGGCTTGCGGTCGAGCGATGCTCCGATTTCGCGCGCACGCCGTGTCTGCTGGTGTCGGCCGACGGATTCCTGTCGGTCAAGGTTCCGAGTTCATACGGTGCGCTGCGTCCCTTCACGCTGGCGGGCGAGACTGAAATGTCGGAAGCCGACAAAGAGCGGATCGGGAAAATCTACGGCGCCAAGGATTGGCGCGCGCTGGCGCGGGGCGGGTCGAAGCAATGGTACGCGGTGAGTGCGATGGCGTCCGAAGCGGCCGCGGCCGACGCCGTTCTCGCTGCCTGCCACGCATCGGAGCGCGATTGTACGCTCTGGGCCATCAGCAATTTCCGCGTCGCCGCCAAGCGATAGCATCGAAATTCGGGAATCGGCATTTTTGTGATGGCCAACACATCGGCCGCGCGGGGCGCCGCGTAGGCTCCTGACATGAGAAGGGCGATCCCGCTCTTCCATTCAAAACAGGAGCTGACCATGAAGACGAACCTCAAGACCCTCTCGGCCCTCGCGATCGCGGCGGCCACTCTCACTGCAGTCACCCTCGCCACCGGCAGCAGCGCGTCTGCCAATCCGTTCCGCGGCGGCGGCCACGGCCCGGTCGTGCTGAATGGATACCACGGCGGTTCACTGATCGCCGGCAGGCTCGCGAGCCATCTGAAGATCTCGTGCCTCGCCTGCAATCTGCCGCGTCCGCACCCGACGTGGGGTAACCACCCCTGGCGCTTCCCTCACTGGGGTTATTACCCCTGGCGCTTCCACAACTGGGGCTACGGCTTTAACCGCTGGTACTGGGACCGTTATCGCTACCGCTACGGCTTCGAGCGGCACCCGGGCGTGGTCTCGTTCGCTGCGCCGGCGGCAGTGTCGGCTCCGGTCCAGGCTTCCGCTGGCCCGCGGAACTGCCTGACCGAACAGAAAATGCCGGACGGCAGCGTGATGTTCGCCGACGTCTGCAAGCAGATCAGCGCGGTGGCGCCTCCGCCGTCAGCCGATCCCCGGCAGTAAGCCAGAGCCAAATGAAAGGAGCTGACAGCGGGGCTGCCCGTTCCATCCGGGCGGCCCCGCAATCTTTTTGGGGAACCGAAATGTTCAAATCGTGCTCGCAATGCCGCCGGTCGGTTTGCAGTCTTCGTAAGACCTGGCTCGGTCTTTCAGGAATGATTGCTGTGCTGCTCATCTGCGCATCGGCTGCACTTTGCTATGCGCGGGCCGGCGCCGCGCTGACGCGGGTCGGCCTTCGATGATTTGCACGTGACCAACGGCGCCGTGATCGCGTTGCGCGACGGAGCGCTCGCAATCGACACGCCGAGTTCGCGCGCCGTGGTTCGTAACGCCGCGGTGAATGCCGCCGATCAGGCCGCCGAAATCCGCTTTCGCTATCTGGGACCGAGCCAAACCGATAAGCCGCTCGCCTCGGGCGAATTGCGCCGCCAGATCGGATTGAAGCTGCGCGCAGCCGATTCCTGCAACGTGGTCTATGTGATGTGGCACATCGCCCCCGATGCCAAAATCGCGGTCTCGGTGAAGCGCAACGCAGCGCACAGCCATGCGCAGTGCGGCGTGCACGGTTACGAGGCGATTGCGGCTCAGCGGCAGACGGCGCCGCGGCCAATTCAAGAAGGCGAGACGCGTACGCTACGCGCCGAGCTTCGCGGCAGAACTCTCACCGTCATGGCCGACGGCAAGCTGGTGTGGCAGGGCGAGCTCACTGGCAGACTGCCGGCCGGGCCGCCGGGGTTCCGTACCGACAATGCGCGCTTCGTTCTGGAATATTTGGCGCGCTGAAGCGATTTACACCTTCACCGCAAACTCTTTCAGAATCTCCGGCTTGAACGCCAGGCCATGGCCCGGGCGTTCCGGCGCGGTGATCGTCCCGTTTTTCACCGGTACGGGATCGACAAACAAATCCTCGCCCGAGATCCCATGTCTTCGATCCAGATGCCGTTCGGGATCGAGGCGAGCAGTTGCACGTTCAATTCGGGAAACAGATGCGGCGCCATGCGCACGCCCCAGGTGTCGGCCACGGTCGCGATCTTGCGCAGTTCGGTCAGGCCGCCGCGCATCGGGTCGGGTTGCAGGATCGGCAACCGCGGATGTTCGAAGAACGGTTTGAGATCGAAGCGGGTGAAATGCGTCTCGCCGCCGACGATGCGCAGGTCGAGCGCCTCGGCGATCCGCAGATAGCCGGCGAAGTCGTCGGGCACCACCGGCTCCTCCAGCCAGTACACGTCGTAGTCCTGGAATTTCCGTCCCATCTGGATGGCGACATCGGGCGTCCAGCCCATGTTGACGTCGATCATGATGGCGATATCGGGCCCGACCGCCTCGCGCATGCGCCGCACGTTGTCGAGGTCGGTGGCGAGACTGCCCACATGAGCGACCTGCATCTTGATCGCCTTGTAGCCGCGCCCCTTGTAGTGCAGCGCCTTGGCGATCATGCCGTCGCCGCCGCTGTGGCGGAAACAGCCGGAGCCGTAGGCCGGCAGTTCGCTGCGATAATGCCCCCACAGCCGGTGCAGCGGCAGCTTGGCGCGCTTGCCGACCGCATCCCACAGCGCGATATCGAGCGCCGACATCGCCATGACGGCGATGCCGCCGCGGCCGTAGGTCGTGGTCGCCTGCCACAGGTCCTGCCAGATCGCCTCGACGGCGCTCGCATCCTTGCCGATGACGCGCGGAATGATCGTCTCCTCGAGACACGCCACGATGGTGCGGATGCCGGGCCTGAACAGCAGCAGATACCCCATGCCCACGATGCCGCCCTGGGTCTCGGCTTCCAGCACCAGAATGTTGCGCGCGTCGCCGAAGCGATGACCCTTGAGCCACGGATCGTTCGGCCACGGCACTTGCAGTATGGTGGTGCGGATCGCCTTGATGATCATGTCGGTCATGAAGAATACGCTCCCGGTCGGCGGATTGCGCCGAGAGGCGTAGATTAGCAGCAAGGGTTGACGCGTCGAGAGGCGCGATCCTCGTCGGCGCTCACCACGAATAACGCAGCGTCCCGGATCCGGCGTAGGTCTGGGCGCTTTGGGCGAACTCGCCGTCGAACTTGGCGATGAACGACCAGTTGGGCGTGAACCACAGTTGCGCACCGGCCGATGCGAGCGCGGAGTTGTGCGGGATCGGCGCGCCGTTGACCGTAAAGCCTGTGCCGGGAAGCGACTCGAATGACGCGCCGAGCGCCGGGTTGCTGACCCAGTCGTGCGCCCACGCCACCTTGGCGCGCAGCTGCACCGGCATCGTGCCCCACGCGGTCAGCGTATCGAACCGGCTGCCCAGTTCGCTGCGTGTGTCGGTGCCGCTCATCGCGCTGTAGCTGAGCCCGAAGCCGCCGCCGGTCAGGTCGGTCTCGCTGTAGGACGGCGTGTGGAAGTCCTGGGCCTGGATCGCCGCATAGGGCGTGATGCCGGCGGCTCCCCGCGAGTACGGCATGGCGAAGCGATAGCCGCCGCCTTCGAGACGGGCGCCATAGCTCTGACCCTGGAAGTTCGCGGTCAGTTGATCCCCCGCGAACGCGGTGCGGTTGGTGGTGAACCAGTTGTTGGCGAAGGCCAGCGCCGCGGCCACATAGGCGGGGCCCGCATGGGTGACGCCATAGAGTCCGGCCTGGACCGCGTCGCTTCTGCCGGTGCCGAGCCCCTGCGTTAAATTCCAGTTGGTGCCGCCGCCGGCCAGCGCGAAGCCAAGCACCGTGTCGGGCGAATAGTGATAGTCCATGCCCGCCGCATAGCCGTAGGTGCTGGTGGTGACATTGTTGGAGCCGACAGCCGGATCGCCGTTGGCGGTGGCGCTGCCGCCAAAGCCGGCGCCCCAGGCGGTCCAGCGCTGAGCGAGGCTCGGCGGCGCCTTGAGCGCATCCGCGTAGGCAAGCGCTATATTGGGCGGCAGGCTCTTCTGCTGATCCGGCGCGAAGCCGAGCGCTTCCGGCCCGCCGCCCGTCATCGGGCCGCCGTCGCGGCCATAGACGAACGGATCGACCATCAGGCCCAGGAACTCGTTCATCATCTCGAAGGCGCCGCGCTCCGCTCCGGTGGCGTCCTCGCCGTCGATCTGCGACAGCGCATTGCCAAGGCTTGGGCCGGAAAGGCTGAAGATCGGCAAGAAGCTCGCCGGCAGCGTGCCCCCATTATTGAAGAAGCTGTTGAGGCTGTTGACGACGTTCTGCTGATTCCAATTGAGGCTGCCGGTGCCGATCGCCTGTCCCAGTATCGACGTGAGGTTCAGCAGCACGTCGGTCGCAGTGTAGCTCAGGTTGGCGGCGAAACCGGCCGGCAAATTGGTGGCGGTCAGCGTCGTGAACGTGCTGCCGCCGAGCCCGGCCGAATGCAGAATATCGTATTGTTTGGTCAAGTAACTGCCAGAGGCGAAAACGGCCTGCACAGTGCCAGCAAGCGACGCGGTCCCCGTCACGTTGGCGGACGACGCTGCCGTCGGACTGATCTGCACCAGGTACATCGCGCCCGATTGGAAGGCCAGATTACCGGCGACCGTCATCGACGTGCCGGCGACGCCGGGCGTGCCGGGCGCAAAAGTGGCGCCGGAGGCGATCGTGATCGTGCTGGGATCGACAGTACCGGAGCCGGTCAGCTTACCGCCGACATTCACCGTGACGTTCGAGGAACTTGTGATCGCGCCGTCGACCTCCAGCGTTCCGCCGTTGATGTTGGTGGCGCCGGCGTAGCCGTTGCTGCCCGACAAGATCAGCGTGCCGCTGCCCGCTTTGGTCAGGCCGCCGCCGCCGGAAATCGCGCCCGAAAATGCCGTATTGGCGTTGTTGCCGCCGGCGTTGAGGGTTGCCGAGCCGAGCGTGACGTTACCGGCACCGCCGAGCGAGCCGATCGTCTGATTGAAGCTGTTGAGGTTGAGCGCGGCGCCAGCACTGATCGTAAAGCTGCTTGCCGGCGCGAACACATTCGCCGCCCCTGCCTGCAAGGTGCCGGCAGTGACGTTGGTTGGCCCGGTATAGCTCGACGCGCCGCTCAGCACGGTGGTGCCGGGGCCCATCTGCACGAGTGATCCAGTGCCCGAAATATTGCCGGCGAAGGTATAGGTGTCGGAACGGTCGATCGCGAAGGTGCCATTGTCAACGATGTTGCCGTTGATCGCGCCCGATGTGCCGCCATTGCCGAGCTGCAGCGTGCCGCCGGCAATGGTCCAGTTCTGGCTCCCCGTGCCGGTTGCCACCCAGGTCCCGCTGACGACGTTGAAGGTGGCGAAGCCGGTATATTGCGTGCCGATATTGCCGAGATTGAAACTGCCGGTCCCGGTGCCGCCGAGCTGCAAGATGTCACTGCCGACGCCGACCACGTTTCCGTTGATCGCGAAGCCGGGTCCCAGCGTCAGCGTGTTCACTCCGCTGTCGAACTGGATGGCGTTGCCGCTCGTGCCGGTGACGGTGCCGGAATTGAAAATGCTGATGCTCGGCGTGTCGAGCGCAAAAATGCCAGCACTGCCGGTAATCGCGCCGGTATTGGTAATCCCGCCCGAGAAGGTTGAAACGCTTGAAAGATAGATGCCGAATTCGTTTCCAACCAAAGTACCGCTGTTGGTGACGCCGCCCGAAAAAACCGTGGTGTTGTTGATCTGGATGGCGTTGAAATTGGTGGCCGTGACCGTGCCACTGTTGGTGATGCCGCCGGCAAAGCTCGATACGGCTTCGACCGCGATACCGTCGTGGATGGCGTTGATCGAGCCGCTGTTGGTGACACCGCCCGAATAGGTCGGTCCGCTGACCTCAATGCCAAATCCGCCCGAAATGGTTCCAGTATTGTTGACCGGACCGGAAAAACTCCCAAGAAGATTGATTCCGCCGTCGCCCGCGCCTGCACTGATCGTGCCGGTATTTGTGATCCCCCCGGTTGTAGTTACATTTTCGGTCAAGATGCCGGTGTGCACCGCGGTGATCGAGCCATTGTTGATGATGGCGCCATTGATCGTGCTGTTCCCGACGACGATTCCGGTGCCGCTAGGACCGCCAGGCCCGGGGGCATTGATGGTCCCGGTGCCGGTATTTGTGACGTTCCCCGCGACGGTGGCGTTGTTGATAAATATGCAATTAATTGCCGCCGAATTGCTCACCGGTCCGCTATTGCCGTTGACGGAGACCGTGCAGGCGGCGGCATCGGCCGACTCGATTGCGAGCGGGCTAAACAAGGCCACACCGGCCATGGCCGAGACCAACGATGTCGTGGCCAGCAGGCGGAGGCGCCGTCGCGCCTGTGCGGGGCCGTGAAGGTGCTCTTTCGCCCCGGACAAGCCCTGTGGATGTGTACCCAACACCGTCCCCCATTCGTGACCACGGCAACCTAAGCGCGTCGCTCTCCATCGTCTTGGAACATTGCGAAGCGGATGGACCGGGGGCGAAATCGACGGGGATTTTGCTTAGCTGTTGCGAACGCGCCACAGCTCAGAAACCAAATAATATGCTCAGAGTGAAATTTGTTTGTCCTGGAATGAATTGCAACTGCAAACGACCCTGCTATTTTCTGTAAATCGAACTCAGCTCATCGCGAACGCGACAGAGCATCATGGACACCGCCACTCCTGCCCGGGTTTATTTCAATACCGACGCGCTGCCGCAGCGTGATCGCTTTCCCGCGTTTTGCGAGGAGATGTTCCGACACATCATCGGCGCCGACATCGCGCAGCTTGGCCCTGCGCCATTTCGCGGAGTGCTTAATGTGCGTTCCGCGGGAGGGGTTAATATCGCGGACATTTCCCTGACGCCCGCCGACATCATGCGGCGTGCCGACCATATCAGCGACGGCAACGACGCATTGGTCGTGCAATTGTGGCAGGCGGGCACGGCGGGAGCGACGCAGGGCAGGGACAGTAGCCGGGTCGAATCGGGAGAGGGATTTGTTATTGACAATGCCAGGGTGGCCAGAGTTTCGGCCCTGGGAACGTCGAGGTTCTTTGCCCTGACAATTCCGCGGGCCGATCTCGTCAGACGAGGTCCCATCGCAGCCCTTAGGCTCTGCGATGATGCGGCGGTTCGTCTGCTTCTGGGCTATTTGCGGGAAACGCTTTCCGAACCGCTCGCGGACGGGCGCTCCGCCGATCTGTTCGCGAATCAACTCGTCGACCTGGCGGCCCTTGCCGTCGGTGTCGAGGGCGATGCTCGCAAAGAGGCCGAAGAGCGCGGCGGCCGCGCTGCTCGCCGCTCTGCCATTTTGCGGGCGATCGCAACTCGAAGCGGCGATCCAGGCTTGAACGCCGTCGCCGTTGCGGCGCTATTTGGCGTGACGCCACGCTACGTGCACCTGCTCCTGGAAGAGACCGGCAAGAGCTTTACGCACCATCTGTTGGAGCGGCGTCTGAAGAAGGCGGCCGCTCTGCTGCGCGATCCACGCTGGTGGGACCGCCGGATCGCCGATGTCGCGATTGAGGCGGGTTTTTCCGATCTCTCCTATTTCAGCCGCATGTTTCGCCGCTGCTACGGCGCGACACCGTCGGATATTCGCCAAGCAGTTCACCTCGAATGGCGCCGCGATTCTCAACCGGCGCCGCACGTGAGCGACGAAAATAGCTAGATTGTTCGTTTGATGTTGCGCACGCGCCGCACGACAAAGCAGCCAAGGAATATGCTCAGAACGAACTTATTTGTTTCCAGAGCGAATTGTTGTTTTGTTTTGAACTGTTATTTTGCGGACATCGAACCCGCCTCATTGCGAACGCGACAAAGTTCTTATGAAAAGCGCCGCGCCCGGCCGGCTTTATTTCAATACCGACACGCAGCCGCAGCGCGATCGCTTTCCGGTGCGCGAGACGCCGTCGGACGTATGCGCGGATGCGGATCGCCGCCGTGCCATTCGAATGTGGAGCTTCGGCGGCGAGCAGCAATGAAACAACGGAACACGACACCGGAGCACAGCGTGCGCGCATCGCGCCGCTCCGCCGTGCTGGACGCCATCGAAAGCCATAGCGGCGATCCAGAGCTGCGCGCCGGCGCCGTGGCCGCGCTGCTCAAGATCACGCCGCGTTACGTCCACCTGCTGCTGGAGGAGACTGGCAGGAGCTTCAGCCAGCATCTGCTGCAAGTGCGCCTGGAAAAGGCGAATGCGATGCTCTGCGATCCGCGCCGGCACCATCGGCATATAGGCGACATCGCGATTGAAGCTGGGTTTTCAGATCTTTCCTATTTCAGCCGCGCCTTTCGCCGGCGGTACGGCGCGACGCCGACCACGGTCCGCGAGACCGCGCGTCTGGGGCCGCGGCGCGATGAGTAACATCGGGGTCTCTCGGTCGAATTCTGTTGCGGGCTATGCTGCGCCCTTCATTTGCTGATAGGAATGGCTTCGAGTTCAGCGCGGTCGTCGAACTGGCAAGCACGGATAAAATCAATTCCCATGCACCCGACTTCCCCAAACGTCATCCGATTTTCGACGGATGAATGGCCCGAGCCACAGCGGATCGGGGCGATCCGCGAAATCTACGGCCGCACCATCATCAAGCACGACATCGAACCGATCGAGGACCATCCATTTCATTTTGAAGGGGCGCTCATCGGCCTGCCGGGGCTCGGCTTGGCATCGTCCGTCATCTCGCCATGCCGCTTGCCGCGCGGATCGCGGCATATCGACAGCGACGACCTGGTGCTCAATATCAGCCTCAGTGGCGGACGCATCGTCAATCAACGCGGCCGTGAAGCCGTGTTGCGTGAACGCGAAGCTGTGCTGACGACCAGCGCCGACCCCGGCGTCGTCACCATTACGTCGAGGTCTCGACTGATCAGTTTGCGGATACCCCGCGCTATTCTCAAACCGACGATCGCCGATCTCGATGCCTGTTCTTTGCGACCGATACGATGCGATACTCCCGCGCTGCGGCTGCTGATCGGCTATGTCGGCGCCATCCAGAATGAGATCGTGTTGGCGAAGCCGGAGCTGCGCGATCGGATCGTCGCGCACGTTCACGATCTCGTTTCTCTGACGCTTGGCGCAGCGGGCGAAGCCGGTGAAATCGCAAGATCGCGGGGCGTTCGCGCCGCGCGCCGTGTCGCCGTCATGCGTGAGATCGAGCGCCGCAGCAGCGATCCGGGTCTGAGCGCGACCGCGATTGCATTCTCGCTCGGCGTCACGCCGCGCTATGTGCATCTTCTGCTTGAAGAGACTGGTAAAAGGTTCACCCATCATCTGCTGGCGAAGCGTCTGGAAAACGCCGCCGCCGGGCTGCGCAACCCACAATGGCGCGATCGCAGGATCGTCGACATCGCCACAGAAGCAGGCTTTACCGACCTGTCCTATTTCAGCCGCGCATTCCGCCGCCGCTACGGAGCGACACCGTCGGACGTCCGCGAAGCCGCTCGCCACGAGCCCGGACGTAACGAGTAGCGCGGGGCGGACTTCAGCCAAATTCTGTGGCGGTCCATGCTGCGGCCGCCGTTTTCTGGTAGAACGAATTCGAGTAAGCGTAGTCGTCGAACGGGCAAGCGCGGATCAAATTAGGCCAGCGGGTTTCTCCCCATGGACGCGACTCCCTCCCGAATGCTTCGATTTTCGACGGACGACTTTCCGGAACACAAGCGAATTGACGCGTATCGCGACATCTACAGCCGCACCATTGTAAAGCACGATATTGAGCCGGTTGTAGATTAGCCGTTCCGTTTCAAGGCCGAACTGTGCAGCCTGCCCGGACTAGGGCTGGCGTCGTCTTTTTATTCGGCGTGTCGTCGCCGGCATCTGGCCGAGCATATCGACAGCGACGATCTCTTATTTGGTATTGCGCTGAACGGCGGATGTGTCCTCCACCAGCGCGGCCGTGAAGCGGTAGTCGGGCAGAGAGGCGAGGCCGTGCTGGCGAGCGCCGCGCATCCTGTCGACGTGACGATCGGGACACCCTCGCGGCATATCGCCTTGCGGCTGCCCCGTGCCGTTCTTGAAGCCCGGATCGCCGACCCGGATGCCTGCAATGCGCGGCGGATCCCGAGCAATGTCGAGGGTTTACCTCTGCTGATGGGCTATATCGAGGCATTTCGCCCTACCGAACTGGCGAATCGGGCGCTTTGCGATCTCGTCGTCTCGCATGTCTACGATCTCGTCGCCCTGGTTCTTGGTGCGAAGGGTGACGCACGCCACTTGGCACAGCAGCACGGCGCTCGCGCCGCGCGTCTTGCCGCCATCATGCGTGAAATCGAACGCCGCAGCGGCGATCCCGGCCTGAGTGCGCTTTCGATCGGCCGCCTGCTCGGCGTCACGCCGCGCTACGTGCACCTGCTGCTGGAGGAGACCGGCAAAAGTTTCACCCATCATGTGCTGGGGAAGCGCCTGGAAAAGGCCGCCGCTATGTTGCGCGTCCCGCAATGGCGCGATTGCAGTATCGCCGACATCGCCGCCGAAGCAGGCTTCACAGACCTATCCTATTTCAGCCGCGCCTTCCGCCGCCATTTCGGCGCGACGCCATCGGACATTCGTAACGCCGCAAGGAAAGGCAACGCCTAGGCTTCTGTAGGCGCGCGCGGTGCGTCGCGACCCGGTCCTAAAAGCATTTGCCCGTTTATCAAATCTGAGAACATCCGCGCCTGACCAGGGCAGGCGCGCGGTATCCCTCATTACGGTCCGAAGTGATAGTTCAAGCCGACGCGCACAATGTTGTCGTCGACGCGCGTGCTCGTGGTGCTGGATGTCTGGGTTGCGATGTTTTCCACGATGCGCGGCGGAGCGCAGAAGGGGCAGGTCCCCGTCGTGGTGGTCACGGCAGCACCAGTCCCGGTGCCACCTACATTGCCGAAGCCCATATACAGGTACTCGATTTTGAGACTCCAGCGATCCGTCAGCGCGGCCTCGACGCCGCCACCGACCGCAAAGCCAGCGCGCGTCGTATCAACACTAAAGGCCGTTCCGCCGGCGCCGCCGCCGACCGGACCTTCCGTCACACTGTCTTTGATTTCGGCGACTGCCAGACCGCCTGTGCCATAGACCAGCCAGCGCGGCGACGGTGTAAAACCGAGGCGGGCACGGAGCGTCCCAAACCAAGGCATGCTCAGACTGTCGGTTGCAATTCCTGAACCCGCCGGACAACCCGCGGTGTCGCAGATCGTCACCGATCCACGCTGGCCGCTGGCTTGAATGTCGCCCTCAACGCCCCATACCAGCGCATTGGACTGCCAGTTGTAGCCGCCCTGGATGCCGCCAAGCCAACCTTTAGGGTCTATGTTGCCGACGCCACCTGCGGTCGCCGAGGGGCCCGCGCCGAGCGGAATGAAAGTCGGCGTGGCCGTATCGGCGTCGTTAACTCTTGTCAGAGATGTCGTCGTCGTATCGGTCAGTGTCGTCGGATCCGACGCCCAGCCGTAGCCGACGTTGACGCCGGCATAAAAGCCGGCCCAGCTCCACACCGGAAGCGGGGGCGCTTTCAGCGGCATGTCCGCTGCCGCCGCCTTACCTGCCGTCGCGAACGTGACCGCCGCAACGCCGCAAAGCAAAAGCTTGTTCATGTTGCTCCCCCTCCGTGCGAACTACGTACTTGAAGGTTTCTCATTCTAACAAACAATGTGAAAGACGCTGTAGCGGCGCGGCAACATCGCGCCATTTTCCGCATTTTTCAGTTCATTTATCAACAAAAAAACAAACAGATTTCCTTCTGGGACAATTTTTCATTCTCGGAGAAGTGTAGGTCGGCCGCGCGTCGAATGCGCCTCAAGCATGACTAGGACTGGACGGAAATACAGTTGTCCTAAAAGGAACAGAGCCATTGTCGCCAAGTGCCTATAATGTTCGCATCGCCGCCTGATGGCGCCGAATTGCATTGCGGCAACGCGCCAATTTGATAGTTTGGCCGAGTTGGAGCGACGCAAGTTGGCCGTTCAAATCACAGATTTGAAAAGGATCCAATTTTCGACGGACAATTTGCCCGAACACGATCGCATCGAAACAGTTTGCGAGATTTACGGGCGAACGATCATCAAGCATGACATCGAGCCGATCGGAGATGGACCATTTCGTTTCGAGGCCGACCTGTACGGCGTGCCCGGTTTCGGACTGGCGGCGGTAACGATCGGGGCCTGCCGGGCGCCGCGCCGGCTCGAACATCTCGACAGTGACGATCTCGTGTTGAACGTCAGCCTTAGTGGGGGGCGCACGGTCCAGCAGCGCGGCCGCGAAGCGCTGGTCGCCGAAGGCGAAGCCATCCTGACCACCTGCGCCGATCCCGGAATGGTCACGATTCCGTCGATGTCGCACCTCTTCAGCGTGCGGCTGCCACAGAGAACGCTGCGGCCCGCGCTCGTCGATTTCGACGCGTGTTTGTTGCGACCGATCCGCCGTGCGTCGCCCGCGCTGCGGCTGCTGACCGAGTACGTCCATGCGATACGCAACACGGAAGCTCTGGCCGCGCCGGTCCTGCGCAATCCCATCATCACGCATATTCATGACCTTGTTGCGCTGATCCTTGGTCCGGAACGCGAGGCCGGCCAGATCGCCGCGGAACGTGGAGTGCGCGCGGCGCGGCAGGCAGCGGTTCTGCATGCGATCGAGTCCCGCAGCGGCGATCCGGGCCTCAATGCGTTCACGGTCGCCGCCGAGCTCGGCATCACCGGGCGCTACGTCCGTTTGCTGCTGGAGGAAACCGGGCTCACCTTTTCGGAACACGTGCTGGAAAAGCGGCTTACGCGCGCATTCGCGCTGCTGCGCGATCCGCGGCAGCGTGCCCGCAAGATTTCCGAGCTTGCGCTTGAGGCCGGATTTAGCGACCTGTCCTATTTCAATCGTGCCTTCCGCCGCCGTTATGGCGCCACGCCTTCCGACATTCGCGCGAGCGCGACTGACTACCAGGAGTAACGCAGCGTTCCGGATCCGGCGTAGGTCTGGGCGCTTTGTGCGAACTCGCCGTCGAACTTGGCGATGAACGACCAGTTCGGCGTGAACCACAGTTGCGCACCGGCCGATGCGAGCGCGGAGTTGTGCGGGATCGGCGCGCCGTTGACGGTGAAGCCCGAGCCGGGCAGCGACTCGAATGACGCATTGAGCGCCGGGTTGCTGACCCAGTCGTGCGCCCATGCCACCTTGGCGCGCAGCTGCACCGGCATATTGCCCCACGCGGTGAGCGTATCGAACCGGCTGCCCAGTTCGCTCCTGGTGTCAGCGCCGTTCTGGGCGTTGAAGGTGAGCCCGAGCCCGCCGCCGGTCAGATCGGTCTCGCTGAAGCTTGGCGTTTGGAAATCCTGCGACTGGATGGCCGCATAGGGCGTGATGCCGGCGGCTCCCCGAGAATACGGCACCGCGAAGCGATAGCCGCCTTCGAGGCGGGCACCGTAGCTTTGACCCTGGAAGTTCGCGGTGAGCTGATCGCCCAAAGCGGTACGATTGGTGGTGAACCAGTTGTTGGCGAAGGCGAAGGCGGCGGCCAGATAAGCCGGGCCGGCATGCGTCACGCCATAGACGCCCGCCTGGACCGCGTCGCTGCGGCCATTGCCGAATGCATTGGCCAGGCTCCAGTTGGTGCCGCCGCCGGCCAGCGCGAAGCCGAGTACCGTGTCGGGGGAGTAATGGTAGTCCATGCCGGCCGCATAGCCGGAGGTGCTGGTGGTGACGTTGTTGGAGCCGACGGTCGGATCGCCGTTGGCAGTGGCGCTGCCGCCGAAGCCCGCGCCCCAGACGGTCCAGCGCTGAGCGAAGCCGGATGACGGGGCCTTGAGCGCATCCGCATAGGCGAGCGCGATGTCGGGCGGCAGGCTCTTCTGCTGGTCCGGCGCGAAGCCGAGCGCTCCCGGCCCGCCGCCAGGCACGGCGCCGCCGTCGCGGCCATAGACGAACGGATCGACCATCAGGCCCAGGAACTCGTTCATCAGATTGAAGGCGCCGCGCTCCGCTCCCGTGGCGTCCTCGCCGTCGAGCTGACTAAGCGCGCCGGCGCCGTTCGGCCCGAATGCCGGGAAGAAGGCGGACGGCAGGCTGCCCCCAGAATTGAAGAAGTTATTGATCGCATTGCCGGCATTCTGCTGGTTCTGATTGAGGCCGCCGCCGGCGCCGATATTGGCCGTGAGGTTCAGCAGCACGTCGGTCGGCGTGTAAGTGAACGTGCCGCCCAAGCCCGGCGCGTTCACGGCCGAAAAGCTCGTGAACTTGCCGCTGATGCTGGTCGGATCGAGAATGTCGTAGGTGACTTTGTTGCTGTAGCTGCCCGGGGCCAGCACGCCCTCCACGATGCCGTTGAGCGTGACCGCGCCCGTCACATTGGCGCGCGAGGCGGTATTGGGGCCGATATTGACCACATACATTGCGCCGGACTGGAACGCCAAGTTGCCGTTGACGGTCATGAAAGTGCCGGGCGTGCCGATGGTGCCGGGCTCCAAGGTGCCGCCGCTATTGACGTTGACCGAGTTCAAGGTGCCGGTGCCCGCCAAGGTGCCGCCGTTGACGTTCCAGGCCTGCGACTGGCCGAAGGTGTTGCTCACCGTCCAGGTGCCGCCCACCACGTTGAAGGTGGTGAAGCCCTGATACTGCAGGCCGGATCCAAGTGTCCCGATCGTGCTTAGATCGAACGCGCCGGAACCGCTGCCGCCGAGCTGGAACGTGTCGCTGCCGAAGCCGAGCACATTGCCGGTGATCTGATAGCCCGGGCCAAGAGTCAGCACGTTGCCGGCGCTGCCGAGGGTAAGAACGATGGCGGACCCGTTCATGCCGGTAATCGTTCCGGAATCGAAAATGCTAACCGGTCCAGAACCGCCCTGGACGTGAATTCCGTTCTGGGTGCCGACCATGGTGCCGGTATTGGTGATGCCGCCGCCCTGGAACGTCGTCGCGCCGTTGATAAAGATGCCGTATTGGGCCGAGATCGTTCCGCTGTTGGTAATACCGCCGACGAACGTCGACACCCCGGAGACCCCAATGCCGGAAAAGTGCGCTGCGATATTGCCGAGATTGGTAATTCCGCCGGAGAATACCGAGACGATATGGACACCGATGCCGCCATTGCCCGCGGTTGAAATCGTGCCGGAGTTGGTAATGCCGCCGAAAAACGTCGTAGTGTCGCTAACAGCAATGGCGGTGTGACCCGCCAAAATGGCTCCGCTGTTGACGATGCCGCCGGCGGCGCTGGCGGTGCCGAATTGAGCGACGCTCGTTAGGACTATGCCCTGATGGGCCGCCGAAATCGTGCCGCTGTTGGTGATGCCGCCAAGAAATGTCGAGACAGTCTCGACGGCAATGCCGGTCGTAGCTATCAGTTTTCCGCTGTTGGTGATGCCACCGGAAAAGAGAGTGCCATGTCCCGAGATGTTGATGGCGCCGGTATTGGCCGTAATACTGCCGCTGTTAATGACGCCGCCGGTAAACGTGCCGACATCGTTGATCCGAATCCCGCTGTTGCCTGCCGTCATGGCGCCGCTATTGGCGATGCCGCCCGTAAAGGTGCCGACGCTGATAAGGTGAATGGCGCTGGCCACGGCAACGATCTCGCCGCTGTTGGAAATACCACCGGCAAAGAGCGTCCCATTATTGATTTCGATGGCCTCAATCGCCGAGATCGTGCCGGCGTTGCTGATTCCGCCGGCGAAGGTCGAGGCCGTGACGTTGATGCCGGCGCTATTCGTTGATGAGATCGTCCCGCTGTTTGTAATGCCCCCGGAAAAATTTGTGACGTTGACGATGTCTATCGCGGAGGCCCTCGCGGCGATCAGGCCGCCATTGCTGATGCCGCCCATAAACGTGGACACCCCAATGTCGATACCGAGATCGTTCGATGACGAAATGGTGCCGCTGTTTGTAATGCCGCCAGAGAAAATAGAGACATTGACGATGTCGATGGCGGAGGCTTTCGCGGCGATCAGGCCGCCGTTGCTGATGCCACCCGCGAACGTCAACGCCTCGACGTTGATGCCGACATCGTTCGATGACGAAATGGCACCACTGTTTGTAATGCCGCCAGAGAAATTAGAGACATTGTCGATGTCGATGGCAGAGGCGTTCGCGGCGATCAGGCCGCCGTTGCTGATGCCGCCCGCGAACGTCGACACCTTGACGTCAATACCGATGCCGTTGGCCGCCGAAATGGTGCCATTGTTGACGATGCCGCCGGAAAAAACCAAGACTTGATCGAGGTCGATGCCGATTTGATTCGCAAGAATAGACCCCGAGTTGGCGATACCGCCCGAAAGGGACGAAGTATTGTAGAGTTGGATGCCGTCTCCGATGCTGGCTGAAATTGTACCGGAATTGCTGATGCCGCCACCGAAAGTCAGGTTGTTTGCAATGTCGATGCCGGAGCCCTTCGCGATGATTGTGCCGTTATTTGTGAGTCCTCCCTGAATCGCGGTGTTTGTGTAAATGCCGATGGCGGTAGAGTCCGGCGTTGTAATCGATCCATTGTTAATGATCGTGCCAGTAATCGTGCTGTTGACGATCGAGACACCGGTGAAGGTCACACCGTTGATCTTACCGCTCGTGGTGTTTGTGAGGTTGCCGGAGACGTCGGCGTTATTGACGTTGATGCAGTTGATCACCGACGAATTGCTTATCGGACCGCTATTGCCGGTGACGTTGATGGCGCACGTCGCGGCTCGGGCGGACTCGACTGCGGGCAGGCCAACCAACGCCGTTCCGGCGATCAAAGAAATCAGCGATGTCGTGGCGAGCAATCCGTGCCGCAAGCTTCTGTTCGGCGGCGGCTTGTGGCCTGCCAACGGCTGCGATCGAACGACTTGCGGCTGGTCCGTGTTCATCCGGTGCCCCCAACTGGAGCGAGCACTAAGGCCACACACGCGCTGCTCTGGCTTGGACCAACCGGAACCGTCACGCGGACCAGGCGGAACTAAATGCTTGATTTCAAAAGGGTGTTGCGCGGCGGGCACACCGCGCTGCGCGGGCGTCAGCCTTTGGGCCGCGCTCCTGCCCGCATCTCCGACGGCGTTGCGCTGAACTGGCGGCGGAAAGCGCGATTGAAGTAGGAAAGATCGCCAAAGCCGCAGGCGAAAGCGACATCTGCAATGCGGTGGTGACGGTGCGCGGGATCGCACAGCAACGCGGCGGCGCGCTGCAGGCGGCGCTCCATCACGTGCTCCGAGAAGCTTTGTCCGGTTTCCTCAAGCAGCATCCGCACATAGCGGGGCGTGACGCCCAACCGGCCCGCGATCGTTGCGGCGCTCAGATCGGGGTCAGCGATGGAGAGATTGATCTCATTCAGTATGGCGCTCTGCCGAGCAGCCCGTGCGCCCCGCCCCTCGATTGCTTTACGAACATCGCCACCGGCCCCGAGCGCCAGCGCGACCAGATCGACGACGTGGTCGCCATAGAGCTGCGCGGCGCGACCATCCGTATTCAGCTCGATTCCACACACACTGTCGATATAGCTGAACAGAAGACGACGAGCTGATCCATCGCCGAGCTTGATTCCCGCAAAGCGCGTTGCTGGCGGGAGCAATGGGGCAAGCTTTTGGCGCGGTATGCGAATGTTCCAAAAATCCGTATCGCTGGTGAAATTCAGTTCGCCGGGATATGCGCAGTCGCCGACGATCGCCTCGCTGGGAGCGAGTGACTGTCGGTCTTCGCCCTGGCTTTGGTTGGCGCTGCCGCGCTTGAGGAGCGTGACAATGATGCTGTCATCGCCGTCGCGAACCAGGCTGGCCGTACGCGCGGAATTGACCGCAGAGGTCGACATACAGCCAATGTCGATCGGGCCGGCCCGCCGCAGCTCCAGTTTGGCATGAAAACCGACCTGATGTTCCGTTCTCAGATCGAGGCCCATGTAACGCTGGACGATCTCCTCACGAAAGGCGGGAAAGCGCTCGCGTTCCGGGAAATTGTCAGTATTGAATGATAGCCGACCTGGCATGGTGTCACTTCAAGCCCATGGCGACGCATCGGATCCGGCCAACAAGTAGATCGTAAAATGCTTTATTCGAGCGTTTTTTGCAACGATCGGGCTCGGCTGCTTCGGCGAAGTTCAATTGATCGTTTTTGAGCTCAAAACGGGGTTGTTCCGTCCAGTCCGCATCCTTGTTCCTCTCAGTCCAGGTTCAGGACGAGCCGACGGGCCAAACAGCCGCCTCCCGCACTTCCGATGGCGTTGCCCCGTAGCGGCGGCGGAACGCGCGGTTGAAGTAGGACAAGTCGCCGAAGCCGCAGGCAAATGCGATGTCGCTGATCGATGTCGCGGCGTAGCGCGGATCGCGCAACATCCGGTGCGCGCGGTCGAGACGGCAATTCAAGACGAAATCGGTGAAGGAGGTTTGTTCGCTGGCGAACAGCATTCGCAGGTAACGGGGCGTAATGCCGTGCGCCGTAGCTGCGGCGCCGATCGTGAGATCGCTGCGCGCGATGTTCTGCAAGACGTATTCCTTGACGCCGCGCAATCGTGCGGCGCGCACGCCCCGGCCGCGCGCTGTCTCGGCGGCGTCGCGCGTCGCGCCGAGTGTAATCGAGATGAGGTCGTGAAAGTGCGTCGCGACCAGGCGGGCGATGTCGGGCTTGGCCAGCGCGTCAGACTCGTTGATCAGACCGGCATAGCCGGTGAGCAGCCCCAAGGCATCGTTACGGGCAGAAATCGTGCGCGCCAGACAAGCATCGAGGTTGCCGACCATCGGCTGCAAGGTCTTGCGTGCAACGCGCAAACTGATGAAATCGGACGCGGAATGCACGGTCACGACACCGGGATCGGTGCTGGTGGTTGCGACGGCCTCGCCCGGACCTATCGACACCCGCCGGCCGCGTTGCTCGACGATGCGCCCTCCGCTCAAGGTGATGTTGAGGATGATATCGTTGCTGTCGACCAACTGGCTGGTCAGCGTCCCCCGGAGCGGCGTGAAGCTGCCGACAGCGAGCCCAAGATCGGGAAGGCTGACGAATTTTGCTGTGAGGCTTAACGGCACCTCAGGCAGCGGTTCAAGATCGAGTTTGATGATTGTGCGGCCGTAGACTTCGCGGACGAAAGCAAGCCGCTCCCGCTCCGGGACATCATCGCTGGAGAACGTCAGCAGGGGTGAAGGCGGCGTGGGCATGAGAATCGGGCAAACTCGCCAGTGCGGCAGCGCCGTGACGCCGGCGCTGCGCAACTTCGTCGCTGCGATTGTCCAAGTTGTTCAAATTACATGATTATTTCCGCCCAGTCCGTGTAATAGTTCCGTCTTGTCCAAATTGCCGGCAGAATTGGGCGAGGGCGCGCCGAACGGCAGCATCGCCGGTATCGGCGACATCGAAACGCAGACGCGTCATGTCTGTGAGAACATCAAGGCCGCGGTCGAAGAGGCCGGCGGCAGTATGGATGACATCTGCGGGGTCGACGTGTTTGTGCGCAAGATGGAGCATTTCGATCCGATGCAAAAAGTGCGGCGAGAATATTTCAAACCGCTTGCGCCCGCTTCGACCATCGTGGAGGTCTGCAAGATGACCTCACCGGATTATCTCGTTGAGATCGATGCGATCGCGGTGATCGGTGGATAGGGCAGCGGACTCGGCGTAGTCTGCGAGCAACTGCAGCGCCGGAGTTTCCGTGGATTCGACGATCAACATCGCGGCTTACAGCGACGCGCTGGTGGTGCTTGGCACCGCCGGGATTCTGGTGCCGATGATCAGCCGGCTGGGGATCAGCCCGACGCTGGGCTACCTCGTTGCCGGCGCCATCCTGGGTCCATTGGGTCTGGGCTCGTTCATCCGCCAGGCGCCGATCCTTTACTGGTTCACGGTCGGTGAGGCGAAGAATGTCGAGGGCATCGCCGAACTCGGCGTCGTGTTCCTGTTGTTTCTGATCGGGCTCGAGCTGTCGTTTCAGCGTCTGCTGACGATGCGGCGCTACGTCTTCGGCCTCGGCGGTCTGCAGGTGCTGCTGACCACCGCCTTGATCGCCGTGGTGGTCGTTGAGACCGGCCAGAAACCCGCCGATTCAGTCGTTATCGGCGCCAGCCTTTCGCTGTCGTCGACGGCGATCGTGCTCGAATTGCTGTCAAAGCAGGAGCGTCTGACCACGGGCGTCGGACGGGCGAGCTTCTCGGTGCTGCTGGCGCAGGATCTCGCCGTCATTCCGATCCTGGTGTTTATCTCGATCCTGGCGGGCGGCCACGGCAAGTCGGTGCTGGCCAGTCTCGCCGGCGCGCTGCTGTCGGCGGCGCTGGCGTTGTCCGTCATCGTCCTGTTCGGCCGCGTGCTGATGCGGCCGCTGTTCCGGCTGGTGGCGACGACCCGCTCGCGGGACCTGTTCATCGCCGCGGTGCTGTTCGTCATCGTCGCTGCCGGAGTGGTGGCGAACCAGGCGGGCCTCTCCATGGCGCTCGGTGCGTTCGTGGCCGGCCTGCTGCTGGCCGAGACCGAATATCGCAAGGCCATCGAAGCGACGATCGCGCCTTTCAAGTCGCTGTTGCTCGGTATTTTCTTCTTCACGGTCGGTATGGAAATCGACTACCGCGAGATCGTGCATGAGCCGGCGCTGCTGTTCGGCAGCGTCGCCGCGCTGCTCGTCGTCAAGGCGCTGATTCTGATCGCGCTGTGCAAGCTGTTCCGGCTGTCCTGGCCGGTGGCGGTCGAGACCGGGCTGCTGCTCGGACCAGGCGGCGAATTCGCCTTTGTCAGCATCGCGATGGCGTCGGCCGCCTCGCTGCTCGATCCCCGCATCGCCAGCTTTACGTTGGCGGTGACTTCAGTGACGATGGTGCTGACGCCGCTCCTGTCGTTGGTCGGCAGGCGTTTCGCGGCGTGGCTGCGCGCCGGCGGCGCCGCTCCCGGTGCGCTGGTGGCGCGGCCACCTGGCGCCGAGAACCATGCGATCGTCGTCGGTTACGGCCGCGTCGGCAAAGTGGTCTGCGCGCTGCTCAAGCAGCACGGCATTTCCTATATCGCCGCCGACATGGATGCGATTGCCGTGACACACGACCGGCGCGATGGCCATGACGTGTTTTACGGCGACGCGGCCGATCCGAACTTCCTGGAAGCGTGTGGCCTCGCCAAGGCCGCAGGCGTGGTCATCACCATCCACACCCAGCGAACCATCGATGAGGTCGTGCAGCACGTGCGCGCGCTGCGGCCGGACATCCTCATCGTTTCGCGCGCGCGCGATGCCGCCCACGCCAGCCATCTTTATCGTCTGGGTGCGACCGATGCGGTTCCGGAAACCATCGAGGCAAGTCTGCAACTGTCCGAAGCGGCGCTGATCGGCTTCGGCAAGGCGGCGGGGCCGATCATCGCCTCGATCCACGAAAAGCGCGACGAAATCCGCCGCGCTCTGCAGCAGGCGGCGCGCGAAGCCGGCCTGGAGACGATTCATTCGGTGCGCCGCAGGCGTCACGAAATACCCGACGGCTCGGCTGGACAGAATTGATCAGGCGTTGCGCCCGCCCGCGGTCGAACCGAATAGCGCGCTCGCCTGGCCCCCGCCATCTCTCACGGCGGTGAAATCGGCGATTGTTTGATCGATCCGGATGCTTTCCTTCACGATCCGATCAAGCGCCGCGAAGGCTTCGTGAAAATTCGGGTCTGCGCGGCTCAGCCAGCGTCGCGCCGCGTCGGCGTTCGCCACAATCGCACTGAGCGGATGTTTGATCTCGGCAAGATCGTCTCCGATCGGTTGCCGCCGCGCGACCGTTCCCCCGGTCTTATTCTGGGCAACTTCGCCGCTCTGCTTCATGTGAGGCTTAGCCGAATTCGATGCATGGTACCGCTGGCGTTCGCGACCCGAGGCCGGAACGGTAACGATCCCAGCTGATTGATATGTCCCGAGACCCCGACGCAATCAGGCTAATCGCCACAACAAACAAATAACAATACGCAATAATTCTAACACTGATTCGCGTTGCGTTTTGGTCGGCGCGCAGGATATTGGGAAATATCCACAGTTAGAGCGGTCGCGCCTCGGAGCAAACCAGCTGAGGCTTGCTCCGTAGAGGGGGCCGCGGCAGCTAATGCCGCTGCACGGATCGCCCGCCGCCGACAGCGTCAAGCATGAAGGGCATGGCGGCGGCGCGTGGTGCCGTAAGGCCAGCCGGCACGCGCTCGATATCGCCAAGCGCCTGCAGGAAGTCCGAGAACCAGCTCTGCACCGAGCAGCGCCGAAGCTTGGCCACCATGCTCTGCCAGCGCTCGCGCCGCTCTTCGAGGCTCATGACAAATGCTTTGGAGATCTGACGTGCCATGCCATCGATGTCGTGCGGATTGACCTGCACCGCGGCGTCAAGCTCCCTGGCGGCGCCGGCGAACGATGACAACACCAGCACGCCAGGGTCGAATGGATTCTGCGCCGCGACGTATTCCTTGGCGACGAGATTCATGCCGTCGTGCAGAGGCGTCACCAAACCGATCTGTGCCGTGCGATAAAAGCCGGCCAGCGTCGATTGCGCGAAGCCTTTGTTGAGGTAGCGGATCGGCATCCAATCGGCCTCGCCGTGCCGGCCGTTGACGTCGCCGACCAGGGCGGCGAGCTCGGTCTTCAGGTCCCGATAGGCGCGGATGTTGCCGCGCGACGGCACTGCCACCTGCAACAGCGACACCGTGCGTTTCAGCGACGGCTCGATGTCGAACATGCGCCCGAACGCGCGTACGCGATTGGTCAGACCCTTCGAATAGTCGAGACGGTCGACGCCGAGCGCGAGCTTGGCGCCCTGCATACTGGCGCGCAGCCGCGCGATTTCAGGCCGCGTGCTCGCCTTCACGGCGCGGGCGGTGAATTCGTCGACGTCGATGCCGATCGGAAACGTGGCGAGCCGCGTCCGCCCGTAATGCGACGTGACATCGCCATCGGTGACCGTCAGCCCAAGTTCATGCAGCAGGTAATCTTCGAAATTGCGCCGGTCGTCGTCGGTCTGAAAGCCGATCAGATCGTAGGCCAGCATCGCCGACACCAGATCGGCGTGATGCGGCACTGCCGCCATCGTAGCCTGTGGCGCCCACGGCGTGTGCAGGAAGAAACCGATCGGACGCGTCACATCGAGCCGGCGCAGTTCCGCGCCAAGCGTCAGGAAGTGATAGTCTTGCACCCATACCGACGGCTGTGACGGAATAAAACGCAGCAATGCCCGCGCCATGAAGGCGTTGACTTCACGATACGACGCATACTCCTCGGCGGTGACCGAAATGAGATCGGGCCGCGAATGCAGCGCCGGCCAAAGCGCCGAGTTGGCGAAGCCCTCGTAATAGCCGCGATAGTGTTTTGTCGGCATGTCAACAGTTGCGAGCGCGCCGTTGCCGAGCGCCTCGATCTTCGCGAACGAATCCCTGTTCTGGCCTGCATCGCCGGATTGCCCGCTCGAACCAACCCAGATGGCGCCTGATTCTCTCACCATGGGAATCAGCGCCGATGCCAGTCCGCCGGCGATGGGTTCATCGCTTTTTGCCCGCGCAACGCGGTTGGAAACGACGATGACGCTCACAGGAAATTCCTCCGATTGAGTGGTGGAACAACCCGTGTAACGATCAAATGTTCCCGCACTGCCGCATTGCGGAAATTCCCGGGAGGAACTGCGGAATTTCGCCGCAATTGGATTTTTGCTTAGCGAATTTCTGTCACAATCAAGCGGAACTGTGGCGCGCATTTGAATGCAGCGCGGTAGCTCACGCTTCGAAATAGGCGGTCGTCGACAACAGACTGACTTCGGCGTGACGTGAATCGAGCCGCGTGTGCTGCACGATGATCGGCACATCGGATTCAATCACCGACGAATAGTCCGTGTCGCGGGGCACCGGCGTCGGATCTTCCAGGTCGTTGAAGCGCAAATGCAGCGTGCGCCGCGCACCGACGGTGACGCGGTAGATGACCGGTTCGCGGTCGGCAAAAAACAGCGTGATCCGCACGTGCGCGTCTGCGTCATTCGCATTCAGGATGCAGGCGGTCTCATGCGAAATCAGCGTGCGATCGAGAAAAGAACTCTGCGAAGGAATGTAACCCTCGGCGATTGCCCAGCGCTTGTGCCCGATGGGGTCCATTGTGCGGCTCCGCGGCGTTATTCGGGAAGGGAATGTTGCGGCGCGCGCCGCAACGCAGCGGTAACGCCAGGTCCGGGCGTGGGTTCCATCGAGTTCCGTTGCGGGAACTCGCCGGTTCCGGGGGACGGAACTCTTTCGATCTGCTTGCGTTGCAACAATGACGCCAGGCCAGGGGCGCGGGTCGTGGACGTCATTACCTCGATTGAGGGGCCCAGACCCGCGGAGCGCACCCATGCGTGCAGTCACGGTTGCGCCAAGCGTTGCGCATTCGGTGCAACTCGAAAATATTCCCGATCCGCCGCGCTCCGATGGCGCGGTGCTGGTTCGCACGCTCGCGCTCGGCGTCTGCGGCACCGACCGCGAGATCGTTTCTGGCGAGTACGGCTGGGCGCCGCCCGGCGCGAAGCGTCTGGTCATCGGTCATGAATCGCTCGGCCGGGTGCAGGAAGCGCCAAAGGATTCCGGATTTGCGGTGGGCGACCTGGTCGTTGGCATCGTGCGGCGGCCCGATCCGGTGCCCTGCCCGGCCTGTGCGGTGGGCGAGTGGGACATGTGCCGCAATGGCCGCTACACCGAACGCGGCATCAAGGAGCGCAACGGATTTGGCGCCGACTATTTCCGCATCGAGCCCGAATTTCTGGTCAAGCTCAATCCCGCGCTCGGCGCCGAGGGCGTGCTGGTCGAGCCGACCAGCGTCGTCGCCAAGGCCTGGGATCATACCGAGCGCATCGGCCGCCGATCGCGCTCGTTTGCGCCGAAGACGCTGCTTGTCACTGGCGCCGGCCCGGTCGGCCTGCTTGCGGCGCTGATCGGCGCGCAGCGCGGCCTCGACGTGCATGTGCTCGATAATCGCGACAGTCAGCTCAAGCGGTTATTGGTCCGCGAATTGGGCGGCAACTTTCACCTTGGAACGCTGGCCGATCTCGATGGCTTCAAGCCCGATATTTTGATGGAGTGCACCGGCGCGCCGGTCGTGGTGCGCGATGTGCTCGGCCGCACCGCCTCCGGCGGCATTGTCTGTCTGGTCGGCGTCAGCGGTCCGGGTCACGCCTTCAACGTCGATGTCGGCTCGCTCAACCGCACCATGGTGCTCGACAACGATGCGGTGTTCGGCTCGGTCAACGCCAACCGGCAGCATTATGAGAACGCGGTCGAGGCGTTGCAGCGGGCCAACAAATCCTGGCTGGCGCGACTGATCACGCGGCGCGTGCCGGCCGAGCAATTCACCGAGGCGCTCAACACACAGCCGGACGATATCAAGGTCGTCGTCGATTTTTCCTGAAACAATTCACCCCGCCCGCAACCCCACACCCATCACCATGTCGCCGCCGCTCGAAGACAAGTCCGACGTACCGGGCCGAATTGAAGACTACGCGCTGATCGGCGATTGCGCCTCCGCCGCGCTGGTCGGGCGCAAGGGATCAATCGATTGGCTGTGCTGGCCGCGTTTCGATTCGGAAGCGTGTTTCGCCGCGCTGCTCGGCTCGCGCGAACACGGCCGCTGGCTCATTGCGCCGCAAACGACCGCCCGCATCACGCGACGTTACCGCCCCAACACGCTGGTGCTGGAAACTCATTTCGAGACGGCGGATGGCGCTGCAACATTGATTGATTTCATGCCGCGGGGTTCGCGGCGTTCGACGATTGTCCGGCTCATTGTCGGCACGCGCGGCCAATTGGCGATGCATACCGAGCTGATCTTGCGGTTCGGCTATGGCGCCGTCGTGCCGTGGGTGAGCCGGGTGGAAAACGGTGCGCTGCGCGCCATCGCCGGCCCTGACATGGTGGCGCTGTACACGCCGGTGCATATGCGCGGCCGCGACATGACCACGGTCGGCGAGTTCACCATCAGCCGCGGCGAAACGATCCCGTTCGTGATGAGCTACGCGCCGTCGCATCGGCCGCTGCCGAAGCAGATCGATGCGGCCGGCGCGCTGGCCGACACCGAAGCCTATTGGCGTGAGTGGTCCGCGAAATGCCGGCCGGCCGGCCACTGGTCGGATGCGGTGCGGCGCTCGGTGATCACGCTCAAGGCGCTCACTTATGAGCCGACGGGCGGCATCGTCGCCGCGCCGACAACATCGTTGCCCGAACGGCTCGGCGGCAAGCGCAACTGGGATTATCGCTTCTGCTGGCTGCGTGACGCGACGCTGACGCTGCTCGGCTCCATGCACGCCGGCTACGTGGAAGAAGCGCAGGCTTGGCGCCAGTGGCTGTTGCGCGCGGTGGCTGGCAGTCCCGATCAGTTGCAGATCATGTACGGCATCGGCGGCGAACGGCGGCTGACTGAATGGGAAGTGCCATGGCTGCCCGGCTACGAGAACTCCAAGCCGGTGCGCATCGGCAATGCCGCGCACAACCAGCTTCAGCTCGATGTATTCGGCGAACTCACGGACGTGCACTATCAGGCACGGCGCGGCGGGGTAGCCGGTGACGAATTCGGGGTGGGGTCTTGAACTGGCGATTCTCGATCATCTCAAGGCGGTCTGGAGGAAGCCCGATCACGGCATCTGGGAAATGCGCGGACCGCCGCAGCACTTTACCTATTCGAAGGTCATGGCGTGGGTCGCGTTCGATCGCGCCATCAAGAGCGCAGAGGGGTTCGGACTCGAAGGTCCGATCGACGAGTGGCGTGCGCTGCGCGACCAGATTTTTCAGGACGTGTGCGAGCGCGCGTTCGACAAGGAGCTCGGCATCTTCACTCAGGCCTATGGCTCGAAGCTGCTCGACGCCAGTCTGCTGCAGGTACCCTGCGTCGGATTCTTGCCGGTGACCGATCCGCGTATTGAACGGACAATTGCGGCGATCGAACGCGATCTGCTGCGCGACGGCTTCGTCATGCGCTACAGTACCACGCAAGCGCACGACACGCTGCCACCCGGCGAAGGCGCCTTCCTGGCGTGCAGCTTCTGGCTGGTCGACGCCTATATCCTGCAAGACCGTTTCGACGACGCCGAGCGGCTGTTTCGGCGGTTGGTGGCCTTGCGCAACGATGTCGGCCTGCTGAGCGAGGAATACGATTCCAAGTCCAAGCGGCTGGTCGGCAACTTTCCGCAAGCGTTTTCCCATCTCGCGCTGATCAACAGCGCGTATAATCTGACGCGGTCGCAAAAGCCCCTGCACCAGCGGTCGCAAGACGAGCACGCGCCTCCCGAAGAGCATGCGGCGTTGCCCGAGGTCGCCGTCACCGACCATTGATGGCGGCGGCGTAATCTTGCGGCGTGCCTAATTCGTGCGCACCGGCGGCAACAAATCGTAGCGGCGGATTGACGCATTCGGATCGGCCTTGTTTTACGTCACGGCCCTGGACCGATGTGAAAAATTTGCCCGCGTATCGCTTCGAGATCAGATAGCTTTTGGGCCGGAATTGTGAGATGTTTCTTTTGATCTGAAGGGTTAATGGGACTGCCGGATACTTGCTGGGGGGCAAGCCATCGTGGCAAAAACGCGCTTGACGGCGAGCAATCGATGCGACGTCAAACGAACGGCTGAACGATAATCGACCAGGCCAAAAGGCTGGGGGCGTAAAGGGAGGAAAACATGAAACGGCTTTTCTTGTTGGCCGCGGCCGCGGCATTTATTGCCACCCCGGCATTCGCAGAAGACACCATCACCATCGGATTCACCGACTCGCAGACCGGCCCGCTCAATGTCGACTCGCTCGGCCAGCAGCACGGTTACGAGTTCTGGCGCGATGAAGTGAACGCCAAGGGCGGCATCAAAGTCGGCGGCAAGAGCTACAAGGTGAAGTTCGTCAGCTACGACGACCAGTCGGTCGGTGGCCGCGTGCAGCAGCTTTACACGCGCCTGATCAATCAGGACAAGGCGGACTTTTTGTTTAGTCCGTACTCGTCGGGGCTGACCGCGCCGGCTGCGGTGATCTCCGAGCAGTACGGCAAGATCATGATCGACTTCGGCGGCGCCGAAGAGAAGCCGTTCGAGCAGGGCAACAAATACCTGTTCATGGTGATCACCTCGGCGAGCCATTATCTCTCGGGTGCGGTCGCGGCACTCAAGAAGAACGATCCGCAGGCCAAGATCGCCATGGTCTATTCCGACGATCCGTTCTCCAAGGCCGTGCTGGCCGCAGCCGCGGAGCAGGCCAAGGCGGCCGGCATGCAGATCGTGATGAACGAGTCATACTCGCCGTCGACCACCGATTTCGGCCCGATCGTCAACAAGATCGTCTCGTCGAACGCCGATGCGGTGTTGGGCGGCGGCCATTATTCTGACGGCGCCACGATGGCTCGCCAGATGCACGATCAGAAAGCCAATATGAAGTGGGTGTCGCTGCTGGTGGCGCCGGCCGACGACAAGTTTGGCGAACTCGGCCAGGCCGCCTTGGGCGTGACCGTGCCGTCGCAATGGGAGCTGCAGGTCAACTACAAGCCGCAGTTCGGCCCGACTACGGCGGAATTCGCCAAGGCCTTCCAGGACAAATTCCACGTCAAGGCCGACTATCACGCGGCATCCGGCTACACTTGCGGCGTCGTGTTGCAGCACGCCATCGAGCAGGCCGGTTCGATCGACCCCGAGAAGGTCACGGCCGCGCTCAACGCCATGGACATCACCACCTTCTTCGGTCACATCAAATTCCTGACCGATCCGGGCCATCATGGCTTGCAGGCCGCGCACGAGATGGTGCTGGCGCAGTGGCAGATGGTGAACGGCAAGCTTGGCCGGCAGGTGGTTTGGCCGCCGGCCGCGCAGTCGGCCAATCTGCTCTTTCCGATTCCGCCCGCGCAGTGAGCGTGACCCGTTCGGTCATGTTCGAGCAAACATAGTGTAGTCAATCAGGGACCGGCAGCGTGGCTGTCGGTCCCATTTGTGTAGGCTCTCATGCTCGGCATTCTCGCTTCGGTCATCGACGGCGTGCTGGTGGGACTGGTCTACGGCCTTGCCGCCATGGGCCTGACGCTGATTTGGGGCGTCATGGACGTCATCAACCTGACCCACGGCGTCATGATCGTCGCCGGCATGTTCGCGCTGTTTCTGCTTACGACCGCGATCGGACTCAATCCCTACGTCGCGCTACTGCCGGTGTTGATCGGGGGCTTTTTCGTCGGCGTCGTGCTGTACTGGGTTGCGATCCACCGCATGGTCGGCCGGCCGCCGCTGATGAGCCTGTTGTCGACCTTCTCGGTCAACCTGGTGCTGATCGGTATCGGCACGGCGGTGTGGGGTACCGCCTTGTTCAACGTCGATGTGTCGCTGCCCGGCTTCACCATGGGCCGCTACACGTTTCCCGGCGCCCATATCCTGGCCGCCGTGCTGGCTGCGCTGATTGCGATGGGCTCTATCTGTTTCTGCAACGCACCCGCCTGGGAAAATCGATCCGCGCCGTTGCCAATAACCGAGAGGCCGCCGAACTGGTCGGCATCCCGACGACCCGCGTGCTCGCCATCTCGGTCGGTCTCGGCGTTGCACTGGCCGGCGTGTCGGGCGTGCTGATCGCCACGCTGTTTCCGTTCACCGTGCTGTCGGGCGACGGTTATCAGCTCAAAGGTTTCGTCGTTACCGTGCTGGGCGGTTTTGGCAACCCGATCGGCGCGCTGATGGGCGGCGTCGCGCTCGGGCTGCTTGAAGGCGCGGTGACGCCGTTCGTACCGGTGAGCTGGACGCTGGTGATCGAGTTCGTGCTGTTCGTCCTGGTGCTGATCGCGTTTCCGGCCGGCATCTTCCGTTCTCGGCGCGGAGCACTGTGATGCCGTCGATGCTGCGCCGCCCGTTCTTCTGGATCATCACGCTTGCGGTGGTGGCGTTCGCGCTGGCACCGGTCTACGGCAACGATGTGTCGCTGCGCGAGAGTCTGCTGCTCGACGCGCTCTACATCACGCTCGCCAGCAATCTCAATCTGATGCTCGGCTATGCGGGCTACGTCAATTTCGGCAGCATCGTGTTCTTTGGGCTCGGCGGCTACATCTGTGTCTGGCTGGTGAACTCTTACAAATGGACGCTGGCGCCGAGCCTGGCGGTCGCCGGCGTCTGCGTCAGCGGTCTGGCGCTGATCTTCGGCGCCGGAATCCTGAGGCTGCGCGGCGCGTTCTTCGCCCTTGCCACCATCGGCGTCATCGAGGCGGTGGAGGCTTTCGCGGAGAATTTCACGCCATGGGGCGGATCGTCCGGCATCTATCTGCCGGCGTCGATCTTCACGCCGCTCGGCGGCCCGAGGCAGGCGCTCTGGGTGATCTATTTCATGATGGTCGGCGTGATGGCGGCTTCGCTCTATCTGAGCTACGCCATCAAGACCTCGAAATTCGGCCTCGGCCTGCTGGCGATTGGTCAGAACGAGGACGCGGCTGCGATTCTCGGCGTGCCGACGTCGCGCTACAAGGCGATGGTCTACAGCGTCTCCGCCTTTTTGCCTGCCATCGCCGGCGGGCTTTATTTTTTCAAGAGCGCTTTCATCCAGCCATCCGACGCCTTCGATCTGTCGCTGTCGACCGAGGCGCTGGTCGTCGGCATGCTGGGCGGGCAGGGCACCGTCACCGGCGTCGCCATCGGCGCCTTTCTGTACGAGGAGCTGCGCGGCTATCTGCTGACCTCCTCGACCTTCGCCAATTTCCAGCTGGTGGTTTCCGGGGCGCTGCTGCTGCTCATCGTGCTGTTTTTCCCCGGCGGCCTGATGGGTTTCATTTACAGCCGCTTCCCGCGCACCCAGAAGGTCCTGGAATGAGCGCGCTGCTTGAAGTCGAGAAAATCAGCAAGCGCTTCGGCGGCCTGCAGGCGGTCAAGGATCTGACCTTCGAGGTCCGCGAGGGCGAGATCCTCGGTCTGATCGGGCCGAACGGCGCCGGCAAGTCAACGCTGTTCAATCTGGTCAACGGCGTGTTCGCGCCCGACACCGGGCGCATAACCTTCGGCGGCGCCGATATCACCGGCGAGAAACCCTACAAGGTCGCCCGCGCCGGGCTCGCCCGCACCCATCAGATCGTGCAGCCGCTCACCAACATGACGGTGCTCGACAACTGCACGGTGGGCGCCTGTTTCGGCCGCGAGAACCTGCCGCTGCATCGCGCCCAGGAAGCGGCGCGCGAGGCGATCGCCATCGTCGGCCTTGCCGACCGCGCCAATATGCTGGCGCTGCATCTGACCATTGCGGGCAAGAAGCGGCTTGAACTGGCGCGTTCGCTCGCCGCGCGGCCCCGGCTCCTGATGCTCGACGAAGTGCTGGCCGGACTCAATCCGACCGAGGTCGAGCACATGATCGGCGTCATCCGCGAAATCCGCGCGCGCGGCGTCACCATCCTGATGATTGAACACCTGATGCAAGCGATCATGAGCCTGTCGGACCGCATCGTCGTGCTCAATTTCGGCCAGAAGCTTGCCGAGGGCATCCCTGCCGAAGTGGCGCAGCACCCGCAGGTCATCGAGGCCTATCTGGGCAATCCCAAACTCGCCGCCGAACTGCAGGGGAGCGGCGAGCATGTCTGACACGATCCTCAAGGTCGAGGCGCTGGAAGCCGGCTACGGCGAGGTGCAGGTGCTGTGGGGCGTTTCGCTTGCCGCCACGCGCGGGCATCTCACCGCCATCGTCGGCGCCAATGGCGCCGGCAAGACTACGACGCTGCGGGCGGTGGCCGGCACGATCGCACCCTGGAAGGGGCGTGTCCTGTTCGAGGGTGAAGACGTCACCCGGCTGTCGACTCACGAAAAAGCCGAACGCGGCTTCGCGCTGGTGCCGGAAGGCCGCCAGTTGTTCACCACCATGACGGTCGCCGAAAATCTCGAGCTTGGGCGCCTATCCGAAGCGCGCCGCGCAGGGCCACGCCGAGCGTCTCGATCAGGTGTTTACGCTGTTTCCGCGGCTCGCCGAACGCCAGCAACAGCTCGCCGGCACGCTGTCGGGCGGCGAACAGCAGATGGTGGCGATCGCGCGCGGCCTGATGTCCAATCCCGACATTCTCATCATCGACGAGATGTCGCTCGGGCTGGCGCCGGTGCTGGTCTATCAGCTGTTTCACACGCTGAAGAAGCTGAAAGACGCCGGGCTGACCATTCTCCTGGTCGAGCAGAACGTGCACTTGGCGCTCGCCGTCGCCGACTACGCCTACGTCATCGCCGAAGGCAAGCTGTTCACCGAAGGCGAGCCGAAGAAGCTCTCCGCCATGCCCGAAATCCGCAAGGCGTATCTGGGGCTGTGATCCTGTCCGGTTAGTGTGCGGTGTCGGCAAGATCGTAAAGTCGATCGCTGAAAATAAACTCAGGCAATTGCTTTGCGGCCGCGGATCGCCCGGAGCCATGTCGGCAAACGGGGCTGTCGCGGACATCCGCGATCCGCAAGAGCCAACGCACATGACCCAAAGCCGACTGATCTGGGCGACTTGCGATACCGACTAACGTCCCGAAATGGAGGTGTCACCTATTTGCAACGCCGAACAAAAATCACGCAAAGGCTGTGTATTTTCCTAGCCCTCGTATTGCGACCCGGTATGCCGAGGAACACCATGAAACCTGATGTGCCGGTTTTGATGCAGGAGGCGTGCATCTTGAAGAAGATCGCAGTCTGTTCGATAGCGATTGCGCTGCTGGCGTCCGGACTGAAACCGGCATCAGCATTAGCCGTTATCGGCTCGCCGCCGCCGCCTCCACCCGCAGCTACCATTGGTGTTGCCGGCGGTGTTGCTATCGGGGTTATCGCATCCGCAGCATTGTTGTGCATTTACGACGTCTGGCTCAAATTCAACGGTTACAAAAACTGGGACGGCTCACCAAAAGTCGTTCACGTTGTTCATCATCGGCACCACTGAATATAATTTTAGGCCGGGATATATGCAGGGCCGAACGTCGCCCAAATCTCGCAGCAGACCGAAACGGTAGGAATCAGCCATAAGAATTGGGTGAGGGCACTGCGGATGGCGCAATTGTCGCTATGGGCACTGCAGCTCGTTTTGAGCGACGCCTTTGTCCTCATGTGCATCATGTTTCTTGTCGTCGGGCTTCTCGAACTTGTGATACCCGCTCACAAGATTCCAAGCGGACATTACCGCCTCAATCTCCGCTACGCGTTCGTGAATATCATCGCAATCACCGCCATCACGCCGTTTGTTTCAGCCGGAGCCGCCTACGCAATTCGGAATATTGGCCTGGGACTGATCGATTTGAATGCACTGGGATTTAACGGCTTTTCCGGCGGCCTTTTCGCTGTGCTTGTCGGGACTCTGATCTTTGATTTCTTTTTGTACTGGGAGCACAGAACTCATGCATGCCAGCAAGATTCTCTGGCAACAGCACCTGCTGCACCACAGCGACGAGTGCATGAATGTTACTACTACCGCACGTCAACATCTATTTGAAAACTTCTTACTACCGGTTTTTGTGACGATCCCCATTGCGATCTTGTTTCAGCTTCCGGCAGTCCATATAGCCATGCTGTCGTTGATACCCTACGCGTGGCAGTACGTAACCCATGCTAACATCAAGCTAGGCTTCGGTCCGTTCTGGTGGTTGCTGGCGAGCCCAAATTATCACCGGATTCATCACTCGCTTGAACCAAATCATATCGACAAAAATTTTGTTGGCTGGTTTCCGATCTGGGACATTGTCTTTGGTACCGCGGTCGTCCCGCGGCGAGATGAGTGTCCGGCTACTGGTGTAGCAGGCGTATCGGTACAATCGCTAACGCAAGCGTATCTGCTTCCCTTGATCGGCTGGCGAAGAATGATGATAGGGCGGATGTCGTTTAACGGGCCAAACGGGATTAGCACTGAGACTTCACAAATGACCGATGCGTAATCGCGACTCATAAATAGGCGGGCCAGACCGGGTGGCTCGGTCGAAAATGACCCAAGGCAGGCTGGCCCCTGTTCTGCGATCCCAGCGGCATTGGCATCGTCGAGAAGGTTGCCGTGCTCGATGCATCTGGCGGCGCGGAACTGGCTTTGTAGTTGCCTCGGTCGGCCCAGATATGTTGCGGACCCTTTCGTTGATTCGCGGCCAATTTCTTGGTTGTTATGCGGTACTGGGCCGTAATCAGTTCCGATGATCCAGCGGACTGCAGAGTAAAGCGCCGCCGCTTGCTCATCGAAGGCGCTTTCCGGATGAGATCCTGAAGGTGGAGCGAGCGCGGTGCCCGGGCATGGCTTCGCAAGCTGCGTTCGGGCGGTTCGGAAACTCGCCCGGCTTATACCTGAATGCCCTGAAGCTCTTGTGAGGCTTGATAAGCATAAATTGATACTTGAAACATCATAAGTCATATTTTATATGCTAAAAGACCGACTCTAGGCATGGTAACTGAATAGGGCCGATGATCACTGCCGGGCAATTGCGCGCCTCCCGCGCCCTTCTCGGGATAGACCAGCGGCAACTCGCGGAGGCAGCCGGCCTTTCGCTGCCGACAATCCAGCGCATGGAAGCAAGCGATGGGGTGATCCGGGGCAATGTCGATTCCCTGATGAAGCTCGTCGCCGCGCTTGACGCCCTCGGCATCGAGTTGATTGGTGACAACGCGACGAGCGACAGCGGCGGCCGCGGCATCCGGCTTAAGAGGGCGCCGACGTGACGCTTGCGATTGTCCTGACGTGTGCCGGGATTCTGCTGGCGCTCGGGCCGCTCGCGGTCGCCATGCGGGGCTCCAAGGCCGCGTCAACTCTCGTTTATGGTGCGAGCCTGGTGACTTCGGCGGCGTCTTTCGTCGCGTCGCTGATGCATCTTCTCGCGACGGCATCTTCTGAAATCGTGGTGCTGCCGCTCGGCATTCCCTGGCTCGGCGCGCATTTCCGGCTGGATGCGCTCTCGGCATTCTTTCTGGTCGTGGTCGATCTTGGCGCGATCGGCGCGAGCCTGTTCGCGCTCGGCTACGGTAAGCACGAAATCGCGCCCGGGCGCGTGCTGCCATTCTATCCCGCATTCCTTGGCGCCATGACGTGCGTCGTGCTCGCCGACGACGCATTCACTTTTCTGTTGTCGTGGGAGTTCATGTCGCTCACCTCCTGGGCGCTGGTCATGGCCCACCATCGCGTTCCGGAGAACACGCGCGCCGGTTTCATTTATCTGGTCATGGCGAGTTTCGGCACGCTCTGCCTCCTGCTCGCCTTCGGGCTGCTCGCCGGTCCTGACGGTCACTACGCCTTTGCGCAGATCAGAGCCGCCCATCCGTCGGCCGCGATCGGCGCACTGGCGCTGCTGCTTGCCCTGCTCGGTGCGGGCTCGAAAGCCGGCATCGTGCCGCTGCATGTCTGGTTGCCGCTCGCGCACCCGGCCGCGCCAAGCCAGGTCTCCGGGCTGATGAGCGGCGTCATGACCAAAGTTGCGGTCTACGGGTTTGTCCGCATCGTCTTTGATCTTGCGGGGCCGCCCGCCTGGTGGTGGAGCGTGGTCGTGCTCGCGCTCGCCGGAATCACCACCGTGATGGGCGTGCTGTATGCGCTCATGCAGCACGACCTGAAGCGGCTGCTCGCCTATCACACGGTCGAGAATATCGGCATCATCTTTGTCGGACTCGGACTTGCGCTCGCGTTCGAGGCCTACAGCATGCCGTTCGCCGCAGCTTTGGCGTTCAGCGCCGCGCTGCTCCACGTCTTCAACCATTCGCTGTTCAAGAGCCTGTTGTTCTTTGGCTCCGGCGCAGTGCTCACTGCCACCGGCGAGCGTGACATGGAGCATCTCGGCGGCCTGATTCACAGGATGCCGCAGACCGCCTTCGTCTTTCTGGTCGGCTGTGCCGCGATATCCGCGCTGCCCCCACTCAACGGCTTCGTGTCCGAATGGCTGACATTCCAGGCGATCCTCTTGAGCCCACAGTTGCCGTCATGGGGGCTGAAACTTTTGGTGCCTGCGGTGGGGGCATTGCTGGCTCTGTCCGCTGCTCTCGCGGCGGCTTGCTTCGTCAAGGCTTACGGCGTGACATTCCTCGGCCGGCCGCGCACACCCGCCGCCGAATCGGCCAAGGAAACGGATTCCTGGTCGCTCGCCGCGATGATGCTTCTTGCGGCGCTGTGCCTGTTTGCTGGCATCCTGCCAGGCCTATTCATCGACGCGCTCGCCCCAGTAAGCACCAGCCTCATCGGCGTCCGTATGCCGGCACAGAGCGGCATGCAGTGGCTCTCGATCATTCCCATTGCCGCCAGCCGCAGCTCGTATGACGGGCTTCTCGTGTTTCTGTTCATAGTCATCTCGGCCGCACTTGCAGCGTTTGCGATTCACCGTTTCGCCTCCAACCGTTTACGCCGTGCCCCGGCCTGGGACTGCGGCTACCCCGAGCTGAGTCCCGCCACCCAATACACGGCGATGAGTTTCTCGCAGCCGATCAGGCGCGTGTTCGGCAGCGTCGTGTTTCAGGCGCGCGAGGCGACAAAAATGCCGCCGCCCGGCGACACCCGCGCGGCATGGCTGAAGGTCGAATTACACGACCCTGTCTGGGATTATCTCTACGCTCCGGTTGGCATCGGGATCGGTCGTGCCGCCGACCGCCTCAATCGTCTGCAATTCCTCAGCATCCGCCGGTTTCTCATGCTCGTGTTCGGCGCGCTGGTCATTCTCCTTCTGGTGCTTGCCGTATGGTCCTGATCCGCGATCTCGCCATTCAGGGCGCGCAAATGTTGTTGGTGCTGTTGCTGGCGCCGCTGTTCACCGGCTTCGTGCGCAAGGCCAAGGCGCGGCTGCTTCGGCGACAAGGACCGCCGCTCATCCAGCCTTATCGCGATCTTATCCGGCTGACCCGCAAGGAAGTCGTGCTGTCCGAGAACGCATCCTGGCTGTTCCGCGCTGTTCCCTATCTCGTCTTCGCCGCCACCTGGGTCGCGGCTTCGTTGGTGCCGACATTCCAAACCGGCCTGTTGTTCTCGTGGTCCGCCGACCTTATCGCGATCATCGCGCTTCTCGGCAGCGGCCAATTCTTTTTGGCGCTGGCTGGCCTTGATGTCGGCACCAGCTTCGGCGGCATCGGTTCGAGCCGGGAAGTGATGATCGCTTCCCTGGCCGAGCCCGCAATGATCATGATCGTGTTCACCCTCGCGTTGGTTGCCGGGTCGACACAGCTTTCGACCATTGCAGCCTTCATGACCTCGTCGGGCGTCGGCTTACGCGCGTCGCTTGCGCTTGCGCTCATTGCCCTGGTGATGGTGGCGATTGCCGAGAACGGCCGCATTCCGATCGATAACCCGGCGACGCATCTCGAACTGACCATGGTGCATGAGGCGATGGTGCTGGAATATTCAGGCCGGCATCTGGCGCTGATCGAACTTGCAGCCTCGCTCAAGCTCGTTCTTTACGTCTCCCTGATCGCCTGCCTGTTTGTGCCTTGGGGTATCGGGACGAGCGCCGCGACCGCTGCGGCGCTCATCGTGGGGATTGCGGCCTATGTCGGTAAACTCGCCGCTGGCGGCTTCTTCCTGGCACTGTTCGAAACCTCGATCGCGAAAATGCGCGTCTTCCGCGTGCCGGAATTTCTCGGCGCGGCACTGATGCTCGGGCTGCTTGGCACGCTCCTCCTGTTTGTCTCGGGGAGTTTTTGATGCGCGCGATCGATTTCGACGTCGCCCACGTGTTGGCCGGCGCGCTGGTGCTGATGAGCTTCCTCGAATTGTACCAAGATCGGCTCTATTCGCTCCTGAATGTCTACGCCGCGCATGCGCTGGTGCTGGCGGCATCGGTCGCATGGCAAGCCTTTATCCAGGATGCGCCGCACCTTTACGTCACCGCGACGATCGCGCTGGTATTCAAGGCGATCATTATCCCGGTTGCCCTGCATCGCATGATCATCAAGCTCGGCATCCACCGCGAAATCGAAAAGGCAGTCGGCGTCGGTTTGACCATGCTGGCCGGCATGGGCCTGGTCGCGCTGTCCATGGTGGTGATGCTGCGCGCGACCCAGCAGGCGGGGCCGCTCGCACAGGAGGATCTCGCCTTTGCGCTATCGGTCGTGCTCTTGGGCCTGCTCATGATGGTGACGCGACGCAACGCCGTGAGCCAGGTCGTCGGCTTCATGTCGCTGGAAAACGGCCTGGTGCTAGCAGCGACTGGCGCCAAGGGCATGCCGCTCGTTGTCGAGATCAGCGTCGCGTTCTCGATTCTGATCGCCTTCATCGTGATCGGCATCTTTCTGTTCCGCATCCGCGAGCGCTTCGACACTGTCGACATGCAGGTGATCGATAGCTTCAGGGGAGAGCATCGATGATCGTCGATGCGCTGTCCGGCGTGCTTTTAATCCCGGCGTTCGCCGCGGGGTTGTTTGCCGCGCTCCCCGGTTATCGGGCCACGGCGCGCCTCAACGTGCTGGCTACGACGCTCACGCTGATCTGCGCTCTCTCCTTGTTTTTCAAACGCCCGGCGCCTGGTGCTTATCTGCTGGTGGACGATCTCAACGTCACCTTCGTTGTTCTCACCACCTTTGTCGCGTTCACCACCAGCGTGTTCAGCGCGAGCTATATCGGCCATGAGCTCGAAATCGGCCGGCTGACCCCGCCTTTCGTGCGGTTCTATCACGCCATGTATCAGGTGCTGATGTTTGCGATGAACCTGGCGCTGATCGCCAATAATATCGGCCTGATGTGGGTGGCGATCGAACTCGCCACCCTGACCACCGTGCTGATGGTCGGCATTTACCGCACCCACGAGGCGCTCGAAGCGGCCTGGAAATACTTTATCCTTGGCAGCGTTGGTATCGCGCTGGCTTTGTTCGGCACCATTTTGATCTACATGGCGGCCCGGCCTGTGGTCGGCGAGGGTCTCGACGCGATGGTGTGGAGCGTGCTGGTGGAGCACGCCAGCGCCTTCGACCCGGCGCTACTCAATCTCGCGTTCGTGTTTCTGTTGCTTGGTTACGGCACCAAGGTTGGACTTGCGCCGCTGCACGCTTGGCTGCCCGATGCGCATGCCGAGGGCCCGACGCCGATTTCGGCGGTGTTGTCCGGTCTTCTGCTCAACGTGGCGCTCTATGCGCTGCTGCGTTTTAAGATGCTGCTGGCGGGGAATCCTGCCGCGCTGGCGCCAGGGCCGTTAATGGTCACTCTCGGTTTGCTGTCGCTCGTGTTCGGCGCCTTCATGCTCTATCGCCGCCGCGACATCAAACGGCTGTTCGCCTATTCATCGATCGAACACATGGGCATCATCACCTTCGCGTTCGGCATCGGCGGCCCGTTGGCCAATTTCGCCGGCCTCCTGCACATGATCATGCATTCGCTGACCAAGTCCGCGATTTTTTTTGCGGTGGGTCACCTTGCGCAGGTAAAGGGCACGCAGCGCATCGCCGACATGGGCGGCCTTACCGAGACGCATCCGCTGCTGGGCTGGGGCCTGATCCTCGGCGTGGTCGCCATCGCGGGCTTGCCGCCATTGGGCATTTTCATGAGCGAGTTCCTGATCGTCAGTTCAACTTTCGCCCGTGCGCCACTGCTGGCAATCGTGCTCGTGTTCGGGCTCCTCGTCGCGTTGGGCGGATTATTTCTGCGGCTCAATAGTATCGCCTTTGGCGAGCCGCGCGGGCCGGCCGCCAAGGCTCAGGCCTCCTACGTGCCGATGTTTGCCCATCTCACTCTCGTCTTCGTCGCCGGCGTTTACATGCCGCCGGCCCTCGTCGCCTGGTTCCATAACGTCGCCGGATTGCTTGGGTAGACGATGCCGCAGCTCGCCAATCTTCTCGTTGAAGGAAAACCGGTCGAGGCGCATCGGCCATACCCGCGGCTTATTGTTGGCCCCGAAACTTGGCAGAACGTCACCCGTGAGCTGGCCGAGGGCCGCGCAACGTTACTGGGCATGTGGGGAGACAAGGCAGCGGTGCCTGCGGTCCATATGGCGGTCATGGACGAAGACACCCGTGACATAGCCGTCGTAACCATCGAATGTCCGGGCGGCAGTTTTCCCTCGGTCGGCGCTCGGCATCCGCCCGCCATCCGTCTCGAGCGCGCGATCTTCAGTTTGTACGGGCTCGAACCCACGGATGCCCCGGATACGCGGCCGTGGCTCGACCTTGGCTTTTGGGACGTTCAGCATCCGCTCGGCGAATGTGTACCTGCTCCCGCTAAGCGGATGGCCTACGCATTTCTGCCGGTGGAGGGCGAGAGCCTGCACCAGATTCCGGTCGGTCCAGTACATGCCGGAATTATTGAACCCGGACATTTTCGCTTCACCGCCGGAGGCGAAACCGTTGCGCGGCTCGAACAGCGGCTTGGTTACGTCCACAAGGGCATCGAATCGCTGATGGCCGGGGCTACCATCGAACGCGCGGCACAACTCGCCGGCCGCACCTCAGGCGACAGTACCGTTGCTTACGCGATTGCCTTTGCGCATGCGGTCGAGGCGGCGCTCAGGGCCGAGCCGTCTCCGCGAGCGCGCTATCTGCGCGCGCTGATGGCCGAGCTTGAACGCGTTGCCAACCATCTCGGCGATATTGGCGCTATCTGCAACGACGCCTCCTTCGCGCTGATGCATGCCCATTGCGGCATCTTGCGTGAACGCGTGTTGCGTGCCGCGGATGCCGCATTCGGTCATCGCCTGATGATGGATCGCGTGGTGCCCGGCGGCGTAACGGTCGACCTCGATGCCGCCGGTGCTACAAGCATCCGCGAAGCCCTTCAGGAAATCCGCCGGCGCTTTCCGCGGCTCATCGAGCTGTACGACAACACCGCTTCGCTGCAGGACCGCACCGCCGGGACTGGAATCGTGACCGCCGATTTGGCGCGGCAGTTCGGTGCGGGCGGTTACATCGGGCGTGCCAGCGGACGCAATTTCGATGCGCGCAAATCGCCCGGCTATGCGCCCTACGATCAACTTGACTTTGACGTTCCCCTTTTGACGGCGGGTGACGTCGATGCCCGCCTCTGGGTGCGCATCCGTGAAGTCGAGCAAAGTCTCGCGCTGATCGAGCAAATCCTTGCACGCTTGCCGAATGGTTCGACCCGAGCGCCGATCGCTGTTGGCGGCGGCCAAGGGCTTGGATTGGCGGAAGGGTTTCGCGGCGATGTATTGGCTTGGGTGCGGCTCGACGGCATGCACGTCGAACGTTGCCATCTGCGCGACCCCTCGTGGTTCCAGTGGCCGCTGCTGGAAGCGGCCATCGAGGGCAACATCGTTGCCGACTTTCCGCTCTGCAACAAATCGTTCAACTGCTCCTATTCGGGACACGATCTCTAGGCGACGCCATGCGCAGAACATTGTTTGAGAGCCTTACGCATGGTCCGATGACGGAGGCCCCTCCGGCACCGGACGGCGCGGGACTTGCCGAACTGGCGGTGCAGGTCGATCGTGCCGCGCGACGCCGGCTGGGCCGGAGCCTTGCGATCAGGGAGGTCGATGCCGGTTCGTGTAATGGATGTGAGCTCGAAATCCACGCGATCAACAATGCATTCTACGATCTCGAGCGTTTCGGCTTGCGTTTTGTCGCTTCTCCCCGGCACGCCGATGTTCTCCTTGTGACGGGACCTGTTACCAGGAACATGCGCGAGGCACTGGAGCGCACTTACAACGCGACGCCCGATCCCAAATGGGTTGTTGCGGTCGGAGACTGCGCCGCGGATGGTGGCTTGTTTGCCGATAGCTACGCGGTCACCGGCAGCGTGGCCAATGTAGTACCGGTCGATCTGCATATCCGGGGCTGTCCGCCAAAGCCCATCCAATTGCTCGCCGGACTCCTGACGCTTCTAAAATAAGCACCTGTTCGCGTTACACGTTCTCGCATCAGACCGATTGTCATCTCTACGCGGTGCGATGCGTTTCATGATACGTGGGCCAGGGAGTTGCCTAGCCACAGCGGCTATTGGCACTTTGCGTCGGTCTTGCAACGGCCGCTGCCCGGTCGCTAACCGCGACAGCCGACATCGAGACCCAAGTGGACTGCACTAATTTGTTGCGCGGGCGACAGCTCGCACCATTTTGCGGCCGCGGAATGCCCCATCGTTTCTCGTGACCAAAGTTACCTTTCACTTGACAATTTGTCCTATGTTCGGATACAAAGAATCATCCTGCTCGTCCGAGGGACGTCAACCGGTGACGGCCGATTGATGCGAGCGGGAGCGGTGCCCGGGATGGGGCTCGTAACTCTCATTCGCGGGCGGTTCGGAAACTCGCCCGGCCGGCCACGACGCCGGTCTGCCAGGAGCTGGCTGCCCGGGTAGCGCATGTCGTCGCTACCATGAAGCGCGGGACCGGACTGAGCCAACGCCGAAAGGTTTTGGCGAGAGCCGCGGTAGAGCGCCGAGAGGCGAGCGCGTTTCCCAAAAGGAACGCGCGCCGCGACGAACGCTTCAGACAGGCCAGTTCTGCCTGCTGGCGGGATCCGCGGTATCTACCCCCGCGTCTTTCGGCGCTCCGCCTCCCCTTTGGTATTTGGAGGCGTCTTTTTTCGTGCCGTGCTGATAGCTCGGGCGCAAAAAACGCGCCGCGAGAACGGGAGGGCTTTTTCACCTCTCCCCGCGTGCGGGGAGAGGTCGCTCGCGCGGAGCGAGCGGTAAGGGGGCCTCCCCGCGATTCGGAGCTTTCAAGATGAGGCTACTGCGTATCAGGACTTCTGCGATGCTCAAACTCGTGGCAAGGCCCCCTCATCCCGACCTTCTCCCCGCACGCGGGGAGAAGGAGCAGACGCGCAGTGAACGCGAGAACGAAGTCGGGGCCGGCCGATGAGCGATCAATGCATATGCGCCAGCGCGGTCCCATCATGGGATAGCTTGGTGTCGGCGAGGCCGTGTCTTGATGTTTTGACCACCTCCAGGGCGCGCCTGCGCAATTCATCTTTTCGCGACTTGAGCACGAGGAGGATGAAAATCAGCTTATAGAGCGTCTGCATGGCAAAGTGTCACTGATAAAACTGTCTGCACTCTGATAACCTCTTTGCGGGTGCCGGGTTCCCATCCGGCCCGCCCGCACCGTGGGGATAGTCCCGCACAAAGCCCGTTTTCTACCGCGCGCCACATCTCGTTCAGTCAGCGAATGCCGGAGATTTATTTTGAACGCGTCTGAAAATCTGACCACCGAACGGCCGACCTTCGTCACTCATCTGGAATGCTCCGCCACCGGCGAGCATTATGCGGCGGACCAGCCGCACAATCTGTCACGCGCCGGCAAGCCGCTGCTGGTGCGCTACGATCTCGCCGGCGTCAAAAACGCGCTGAGCAAGGCGGCGCTGGCGCAACGCCGCCCGGACCTGTGGCGCTACCGCGAACTGCTGCCGGTGCGGCGCAAGGAGGATATCGTCAGTCTCGGCGAAACCATGACGCCGCTGGTGGCGTTGCCGAAGGTTGCGAAAAAACTCGGCGGCGGCGAGCTCATCGTGAAGGACGAAGGCCGCCTGCCGACCGGTTCGTTCAAGGCGCGCGGCCTGGTGATGGCGGTGTCGATGGCCAAGGCCTTCGGCATCAAGCACATGGCGATGCCGACCAACGGCAACGCGGGCGCGGCGCTGGCGGCTTATGCCAGCCATTGCGGCATCAGGACCACGATCTTTTGCCCGGAAGATACGCCCGAAGTGAATGTCAGTGAGATCGGCCTGCAAGGCGCGAGTGTCTATCGGGTCAACGGCCTGATCGACGATTGCGGCAAGATCGTCGCCGAGGGCAAGGACAAGGTCGGTTGGTTCGACACCTCGACCTTGAAGGAGCCGTATCGCATCGAAGGCAAGAAGACGATGGGGCTCGAGCTTGCCGAACAGCTCGGCTGGCAGGTGCCCGACGTGATTTTCTATCCGACGGGCGGCGGCACCGGCCTGATCGGCATGTGGAAGGCGTTCGCCGAACTGGAAGCCATCGGGTTCATCGGCAGCAAGCGCCCGCGCATGGTGGCGGTGCAGGCGTCGGGCTGCGCGCCGATGGTGCGCGCCTACGAGCAGGGCGTCGAGCACGCGACGCGCTGGGAGAATTCGCACACCATCGCGGCCGGCATCCGCGTGCCGCAGGCGGTCGGCGATTTTCTGATCCTGCGCGCGGTGCGCGACAGTGGTGGCTTCGCCATCGCGGTGCCGGACGACGCGATCGCGGCCGGCCTTGAGGAGGTTTCGCGCGAAGAGGGTTTCCTGATGTGCCCCGAAGGCGCCGCCACCTACGCGGCCTACAAACAAAGTCTGGCCGACGGCCGCGTCAAACGTGACGAGCAGGCGGTGCTGTTCAACTGCGCGACCGGGCTGAAATATCCGCTGCCGCCGATCAAGCGCACGCTCGACCGGCACAAGCCGATCGATTATGCGGCGTTATAACCGTCATTGCGAGGAGCAAAGCGACGAAGCAATCCAGACGGCGCGTCAGACCTGGATTGCTTCGTGCTTCGCTTGCAATGACGAACAAATAAGTCGGGAGGAAAAATGAAAAGGCGTTTTCGCACCGTGCTTGCGCTGGCCCTGATTCTCGCTGGCGTGGCTATTGCTTCCGCCGACGATTTCCCATCGCGGCCGATCACTATGATCGTGCCGTTTGCGGCCGGCGGTCCGACCGACGTGGTGGGACGGTTACTGGCGCAACACATGGGCCAGACGCTCGGACAGAACGTCGTCGTCGAAGACGTCACCGGCGCCGCCGGCACGATCGGCGTCGGCCGCGTCGCGCATGTGCCGCCCGATGGCTATACGTTGAGCCTCGGGCATTGGAGTACGCACGTCGTCAACGGCGCGATCTACAAGCTGTCCTACGACCTGCTCGGCGACTTTGCGCCGATCACGCTGTTGCCGAGCAATCCGATGCTGATCGTTACCGGCAAGGCGATGCCGGCCAAGAACCTCAAAGACCTGGTCGCCTGGATCAAAGATCATCCGAAGACCACGATGGGCACCGCGGGGGTCGGCTCGGGCTCGCACATTGCGGGCGTGTATTTCGAGAAGCTTACCGGCGCCCACGTGCAGTTCGTGCCGTATCGCGGCACCGATCCGGCGCTGCTCGATCTGATGGCCGGGCGCATCGACGTGATGTTCGATCAGGTGTCGGAAGCGAGCGCGAAACTCTCCGACGGCCGCATCAAGGCCTATGCGGTCACCGCCAAGTCGCGGCTAAAGTCACTGCCAGATATTCCGACCGTCGACGAGGCCGGCCTGCCGGGCCTTTACATCAACATCTGGTACGGCCTGTGGGCGCCGAAGGGCACGCCGCCCGCCGTTATCGCCAAGCTCGACAAAGCGGCCGTCGCCGCCATGGCGGATCCGGTGGTGCAAAAGCGCTTCGCCGAGCTCGGGCTCGACATGCCGCCGCCCGATCAGCAAACGCCGCAAGCGCTGGGCGCGCTGCAAAAGGCGGAGATCGAAAAGTGGTGGCCAATCATCCGTGCCGCTGGCATCAGGGCGGAGTGAAATGTCGACTTGCCTCCTCACCCTGAGGTGCTCGGCGCGAAGCGCCGAGCCTCGAAGGGCGAGGCCGCAGCGCCGGGGCCCGCATCCTTCGAGGGCCGTTTCGCGGCCGCCTCAGGATGAGGGCAAGACTTACTCGACGATGCCGATCAGTTGCGCCAGCCGGTCCGGATCGGCGCGCAGCGGCTCCGATGCACCGTCGTAAACGATGCGGCCCTTGTCGAGAATCACGGTGCGAGGAGAGAAATTGAGCGCGACGCGGCTGTTCTGTTCGACCAGAATAATCGAAAGCTCGCTGTCGGCGCTTAGCCGCGCCAGCACCGCACTCAGCGTTTCGACCAGCACCGGAGCCAGACCCTCGGTCGGCTCGTCCATCAGCAACACCGTGGGATTGGTGAGCAGCGCCCGCGCGATCGACAGCATCTGCTGCTCGCCGCCGGAGAGCTGGTTGCCCATGTTGGTGAGCCGCTCGGCCAATCGCGGAAACAGTTCGAATACGCGCGCGTGCGTCCATGCTCCGGGCCGCGCCGCGATATCGAGGTTCTCACGTACCGACAGCGAGGGAAAAATCTCGCGCTCCTGCGGAACGAAGCCGATGCCGGCGAGCGCGCGGCGAAAGCACGGCACGCCGTTGAGTTTGTGGCCGTCGAGCATGATCTCGCCGGCATGCAGCGTGGTGTGGCCCATCACGGTCGACAGCAGCGTGGTCTTGCCGACGCCGTTCCTGCCGATCACGCTGATGCATTCGCCCGGCGCGAGGTTGAGCTCGATATCCTCAAGCACCACAGTCTCGCCGTATCCGGCCGAGACGCCGTGCAGGTGCAGCGCGCTAGCCATGACGTGTCCCCGCGACCGCCTGACCGAGATAGATATCCCGCACGCGCTGATCGGCTTCGATCTCCCGCGGCGTGCCCTCGGCGAATATGGCGCCGCTGACCATCACGGTAACCCGCTTGGCGAAGCGGAACACCACGTCCATGTCGTGCTCGATGATCAGCACGGCGATGTCCTGCGGCAGTTGCTCGATGGCGTCGAGGATGATGTGGCTTTCGGCGCTCGGCACGCCTGCGGCCGGTTCGTCGAGCAGCAGCACTTCGGGTTTCAGGCCGATGGTGATGGCGAGCTCGACGAGGCGCTGGCGGCCGTAGGGCAGTTCAGACACGCGATGGCGCGCCACATCGGCCAGCTTGAGCGTGTGCAGGAGATGCATCGCTTCGTCGATGATGTCGGTGCGCCGTCCGGCCGGATAGAACATCGACCCTGCGGCGCCGGCGCGTTCGGTCATCGCCATGCAGACATTCTCAAGGACGGAGAGTCCGCGAAACAGCCGGTTGATCTGAAAGGTGCGCGCGATGCCGAGTTTCACCCGCTCGGCCTGTACGGTCGAGGTGATGTCGCGGCCGGACAGCAGCACGCGCCCCTGCGACGGCGGCAGCACGCCGGTGAGCAGATTGATGAACGTGGTTTTGCCGGCGCCGTTCGGACCGATCAGCGCATGGCGTGCGCCGGCGGCGAGCTTGAAGTCGATGTCCTGCACGGCGCGCAGTGCGCCGAAATGGCGGCTCAACGCTTGAGTTTCCAGGCGGGACTCGGTCATGTTTCGCTCATGAGCCCGCGCGCCGCGCACCGAAGCGCCGCCATAGCGTTTCGCCCAGGCCCAGAATGCCGTTGCGGGCGAACAGCGCGATCAGCACAAGGAGGAGGCCGAGACCGAGCTGCCACGCGGTCGGATAGAGCTGCGCCAGGAAATGCTCCAGTGCCAGATAGACCACGGCGCCGATGAACGCGCCGTAGAGCCGGCCGTAGCCGCCAAGAATGAGGACGATGAGCACGGTCGCGGAGCGGTCGAGACCGAGCACGGCAAGATTGACGAATGCCGTGGTTTGCGCGGACAGCGCGCCGGCGATGCCCGCGAGCGCTGCCGAGATGGTGTAGCAGACGATGAGCCGCCGGCGCACCGGAGAGCCGATCGCGTGCATGCGCAGCACGTTCTCGCGAATGCCCGTCAGGCTCTGGCCGAACGGCGAATAGACGAGGGTCCGCACAAATACAAAGCAGACAAACAGAACCGCGAGCGCGAACAGATATTGGGTGTTGGCGTAGAGCGGGTTGAACTCGAACACGCCGAAGACCGAACTGATGGGCAAACTCGGCAGTCCGTCAAATCCGCCCGTATAGGCGGCACCCATGTTGGCTGCCTCGTATAGGAGCGACATCGTGCACAACGTCAGCATCAGGAGCGTCAGCCCCGTGGTGCGAAGGAGCACAATGCCGGAAAGGAAGCCGACCGCGCCGGCCGCGACCGCGGCCAGCAACAGGCTTGTGATCGGCTCGGTCCAGACGTTGTAGGTCGCCAGCATGCCGATCGTATAGGCGCCGATGCCGAAGAAGGCCGCGTGGCCGAGCGTGATGATGCCGGCGTAGCCGAGCGCAAGATCGAGCGACAGCGCAAACAGGATCGTGACCAGGAGATCGCAGCCGAAGCCGAGATAGTCCGGCGCGGCGAAATAGAAAGCGATGCCGGCGAGCCAGGGCAGCGTTTCCCACCAGCGCACGCGGTGACGCCGCATCAGCATGCGCGCCGCCGCGTTTTCAGGTCCCGTGGCCGGCGCCGCGCTGCCGGCTGGCGAGGCGGCGACGCTCACAGCTCTTTCCTCCCAAGCAATCCCTGCGGCCGCGCCAGCAGGATCAGGATGGTGAGGATGTAGATGAAAATTGTCCCACCTTTCGGCAGGTAGAGCGTCAGCACGAAATCCAGCACGCCGAGAATGAGCGACGCGTAGTAAACTCCCAGCACGCTGCCGAGACCGCCGACCGAGACCGCGATCAGAAAGTACACCAGATATTTGAGCGGGTATTGCGGATCGAGACCCAGGAACTCGGCGCCAAGCCCGCCGCCCAGTCCCGCCATGCCGCTGCCGAAAGCGAACGTGATCGTGAACAGCCGGTCGACATCGATGCCGAGCGACTCGGCCATGCGGCGGTTGTCGACCGTGGCGCGAATCTGGCGCACCGATCCGCGTGCGCTCGAAAGTGAGCCAGATGCCGAGCGCAATCAGCAATCCGATCACGATCAGAAACACGCTGTAGGTCCGGTAGTACAAGAGACCGAGGTTGAGCTGGCCAGCCAACGCCGGCGGCAGCTGCAAGGTCTGGCTTTCCGGTCCCACCACGATGATCAGTGTGGCGATGAAGATGAAAATCAGCCCGATCGTGAACAGCACCTGGTCGAGTTCGCCGCCCCGATAGAGCCGGCGATACAACGTGCGCTCCAGCACGACGCTCAACGCCGCGGTGGCGATAAAGCCAAGTGCCAGCGCCACGCCGAAGCCGAAATGCGCCCGGTTCATCGCCAGCACGATGATGTAGCCGCCAAACATCGCGAAGGCGCCATGGGCGAGGTTGACGAACCCCATCAAGCCCATGGTGACCGAGAGTCCGACCGAAACGATGAACAGGACAGTGCCGGCGGCGAGCCCGCCCAGCAGGATGCCGGCGAAATCAGCGACGAAATTCACGGGCGCTCCCGCGGGCGGATGGTGAGCAAATCGCTGCGAACAGGGGCCGCATTGCTTCCCCTGTTCGCGAGCTTACCACGTCGTCGTGCTTCGCCTTACTTTTTCGCCGCGCAGGGGCCGACCCCCAGCATTTTGCACTGGTCCTTGACGTCGGGCACCGTCACCAGAACCTTCTCATGCAGCTTGCCGTCCGAGCCCTTCACGACCTCGTCGAGATATTCGTTCATGACGATGTCGCGCGTTTGCGGGTCGATCATGATCGGGCCCTGCGGGCTCGCGAACTTCCAGCCCTCAAGCGATTTCACCGCCGCGGCGCCGTCGTCGATCTTGCCCTTGGTGGCCTTCACCGCATGAACGATGGCGGCCATGCCGTCATAGGCGCCCGCCGAGGTGAAGTCCGGAGGCGTCGCGTTGGCGCCGTAGGTCTTATACCAGGACGCCTTGAACGCCTTGTTCTGCGGGTTATCGAGATCGGCGTTGTAGTGATGCGTGGTGATCAGGCCGACCGCGATGTCGCCCATGGCCTGGAGCTTGTTGTCCGGAACGATATCGCCGGTGCCGACCAGCTTGATGCCGGCGGCCTTCATGCCGAGCGCCGCATAGGTCTTGACCACCGCGGTGGCCTGGTCGCCGGCCGGCACGAACACGAACAGCACGTCGGGATGGTCGTCCTTGGCGCGCTGGAAGAACGGCGTGAAATCCGGGGTCGCCTCCGGTCCGCCTGCCGGGATGGCATCGATTACCTTGCCGCCAGCCTTCTCGAAGGCGGTCTTGAAGCCGGCCAATGCGTCCTTGCCGGGCGGATAGTCGGTGTAGGCCACCACCGCGGTTTTCGCGTGCATGTATTTTGCGGCCTGGTCGCCCATCACGTAGCTCGATTGCCACAGGGTGAACGAGGTGCGGACGAAATAGGGCGACAGGTTCGTAATGAACGAGGTGCCGGCGTTCATGATGACGGCAAGCCGCTTGCCCGCGGTGACAACCGGCGCAGCCGCGATCGCGTCAGGCGAATAGACCCACCCGGCCAGTACGTCGACTTTGTCCTGAGTCAGCAATTCCTGTGCGTCGATCTTTGACGCGGCGCCGTTCGGCGCCTTGGAGTTGCGCTTGATGATCGTGATCTTATAAGGCTTGATCTCATTGGCATTGAGCTTGAGATATTGCTCCATGCCGCGATCCATCTGCTGGGCGATTTCGGCGCCCACGCCCGTATAGGGCAGGATCATGCCGACTTTCACTTCCTGGGCCAGCGCCTGGCCGGTCATGGCGGTGCCGGCTGTCAGGGCCGTGGCGGCGGCTGCGGCAAATGCCGCGATCGTTCGTTTGGACATCGGATGCCCTCCCAGTTTCTTCCGATTTGACGATTTCAGAGTTATGCCGGGATAGTAGGGCGAAAGCCCAATTTGGCGCAAGCGAAGCGGGCACAACGGCAGTGCGCGTCTTCGTCGCGCCGAGCGATCCTTCCGGGATCGGGCACGCCGGTGAGCCTGGAATCAGTAAGCCCTGCCGGAGTATTTTTTAGGGACTGTTTTTTATGTTCCGACTTGCCGCTTCGCGGCAATCCGGATGCCAGATCAGGCCCAGCTCGCAAAGCTCAAGCCAGTGCCGGTCCCGGCAGGCGTCCGGTAGCCGGGGACGTACTCGAACCAGTTCAGGTCGAGATGCTCGCAAGCTCCGGCGACGCCAACCCAGTTCAGGATTTCGCTGCTGCCAGATGTAGCTTGTTGCGCGGCAGGTTCTGGAGGAACGCGGCGTCCTTGTCCGCGCAGGCCTTGAGGATGGCGCGGTCGAAGTCCTCGTCGACCAGAAAATGGCTCAAGCCGCCTGAGGCAATGATGCCGATGCGGCCATCGCCCGAGAAGTTCTCGACCGCCTTGCGGATAGCCTGACCCAGCGCGTAACAGCGGCGCGGCCGCGGCTGGTTGGGCGGAAAATACGTATTGAGAAACACCGGTACGATCGGGATCGGCTTTGCCGCATCCATCAGGCGGCGGTGCACATAGGCCATGCCGTGGCCCTCACCCTCGCCCTCGCGCATGCGCTTCGAAGCGGCCGGATCGAAGCCGTTGTCCATCAAGTGTTCGAGCAGATGCAGCGCCAGCCTTGAGTCGACCGGATAGGCGCGCGGCTTGGAGTCCTCAAAGAAAGCCTGCCGGTTCTGCACGTACCATTCGGGGAAACGCTGACGATACAGCTCGTGCTGCTCGTTGCTGTTGAGGATCGTTTCGCCGTAATAGATCGCGAAGGTCGGTCGATTATCTTCCAGATAAGCTTCGTCCTGGTCGTCGCTCAGGATAATGAGCGCATCGAGCTTGGCTGAGTTCAGCACCTTGCTGAGATGCCCTCCCGCCGCGCGCGCCTTGTTCTGCCGGGCGACAAGCTCGGCCGGCGCGACCATGTCGGCCATCTTCGGATCGGCCTTCTCCAGAAGCTCCGCATAGGTCACCGGCTGGCCCTCGCGATCGCGATGTTTGATCCGCTGATCGGTTTCCAAAAAGCGCGGCAGCGTCTCGTCGGACGCGAGCAGCATCGGTGTGTGCGACGATCCAAGCCCGAGTACGATCTTGGCCATTGGCGTCTCCTTTGGGGCCACGACTGAGCCGATTATTTGCGCCGTTCGGCGGGGTTACAAGCATGATAGCACATTCCGCTGGCCCGTGGTCCGGGGCGCGGTACGCCGCGGCTGGACAAGTGCGGCGCGGAATGGTGTGACTAGGCGACCCGCCCGCTCATGGGGAAGCGGACCATACGGGGCTGCCATGCTGACCATCCTGTTCGACGGGACTGCCTACGGCATGCTGCTGTTCGTCCTGGCGTGCGGACTGTCGGTCACGCTCGGCCTGATGAATTTCATCAATCTCGCGCACGGCGCTTTCGCCATGGCGGGAGGCTATTGCACCGTTGTCCTGGTCAACCGCATGGGCGTGCCGTTCTGGCTCGGCCTGCCGCTTGCTTTCCTGGCGACGGCGCTGCTCGGCGGGCTGTTCGAACGCACGCTGTACGTGCATGTCTACGCCCGGCCGCATCTCGATCAGGTGCTGTTCACGATCGGGCTGGTGTTCATGTCGGTCGCGGCGACCGACTATGTCATGGGATCATCGCAGCAGTTCATACAGATCCCCGAAGCGCTGCAGGGCCAGTTCAACGTCTTCGGCGTCGGCATGGGCAAGTACCGTCTGCTTATCATCGTGATCTGCGGCCTGCTCACGCTGGCGCTGCAACTTATTCTCAACAAGACGCGGTTCGGCAGCCGGCTCCGCGCCGCGGTCGACGATCAGCGCGTGGCGCGCGGGCTCGGCATCAATGTCAGCGCCGTGTTCGGGCTCACCTTCGCATTCGGCTCGGGGCTTGCAGGTCTCGGCGGTGCGCTGGGTGCGGAAATTCTCGGCCTCGATCCGACGTTCCCGCTCAAATACATGATCTATTTTCTGATCGTCGTGACTGTCGGCGGCACATCGAGCATCATCGGGCCGTTCCTGGCCTCCATTCTGCTCGGCATCGGCGATGTCGCCGGGAAGTATTATGTGCCGACTCTCGGCCCGTTCGTGATCTACGCGATCATGATCGCCGTTCTGATCCTGCGGCCGCAGGGTCTGTTCGCCCGCTCGGCGTCGCGGTGACCGGGATGACGCAGCTTGCCGCGGATGTCTCCGTCCTACCTTAAGCACCGCGCGCGCTGGTCTGCCTTCGAGGTCGCGTTCTGGCTTTTCGCCTTCGCCAGTATCTGGCTGTTTCCGCAAAAGCACTTGATCCTCACCGAGACGGCGATCCTGGCGCTGTTCGCGCTGTCGCTCGACCTCATTCTCGGCTATGCGGGCATCATCTCGCTCGGGCAGGCGGCATTCTTCGGGCTCGCCGGATACTTTTCCGGCCTCGTCGCCAAGTACGGCATCATCAACGATCCGATTCTGGCGCTGATCTGCTCGGGCCTGGTCGCGGCGCTTCTCGGCTTTGTCACGAGCTTTCCTCGTGCTGCGCGGCTCGGACCTGACCCGGCTCATGGTGACGCTCGGCGTTTCGCTCATGCTGGGCGAAGTCGCCAATCGCTATTCGTCGCTGACCGGTGGTGCAGACGGGTTGCAGGGCGTCACCATCGCGCCGATCTTCGGCCGTTTTCAGTTCGATCTCTACGGCCATACCGGCTACGTTTACTGTCTCGTCGTGCTGTTTGTCTGTTTTCTGATCGCGCGCCGGATCGTCTATTCGCCGTTCGGCCTGTCGCTGCGCGCAGTCAAGGGCAATGCGCTGCGTTCGGCGGCGATCGCAATTCCGGTCAACGGCCGGCTGGTGGCGATCTATACGGTGTCGGCTTTCTTCGCCGGCATCGCGGGAGGACTGCTCACGCAGACCACCGCGTTCTGCTCGCTCGACGTTCTGTCGCTGCAGCGCTCGGCGGACCTGCTGCTCGTGCTGATCATTGGCGGCACCGGCTATCTGTATGGCGGCCTGATCGGCGCCGTGATCTACAAATTCATGCAGGACTGGATCGCGAGCCTGACGCCGCAGTATTGGCAGTTCTGGATCGGCTTCATGCTGGTGCTGATCGTGCTGGTCGGCCGCGAGCGGATATCCGGCTGGAACGAGGCGCTGCGAACCTTCCTTACGCGGCTCATGTTGCGGGCCCTGGGACGGAAACCCGCGCTCGGCGGCGCCGCTTCTGATCGGGGCTGATCATGGCGATCCTCGAAACCAGGGAGTTGGCCAAGCGCTTCGGCGGTATTGTCGCGGCCTCCGATGTAACGCTGGCCGTGGAGAAGGGCGCGCGCCACGCGCTGATCGGCCCCAACGGCGCCGGCAAGACCACGGTGATCAACCTGCTGAGCGGCGTGCTCAAACCGACTGCCGGCCGCATTTTTCTCGAAGGTCGCGACATCACGGCGCTCGATCCGCATCAGCGGGTGCGGCTCGGCATGGCGCGCACCTTCCAGATCAACCAGTTGTTTCTCGATCTGACGCCGCTGGAGTCGATCGGCCTCGCCGTTGCGGAGCGGCTGGGCGCGGGCGCTGATTGGTGGCGCCGGGTCGGCAGCCGCGGCACGGTGACCGACGAGATCGCCGACATCGTCGAGCGCTTCCGGCTCGGCCGATGTGATGTATGAGCGCACCGCCATCCTGCCTTACGGCAAGCAGCGGCTCCTGGAAATCGCGCTCGCCTTTGCGTGCCGGCCGCGCGTGTTGCTGCTCGACGAGCCGGCGGCCGGCGTGCCCGAGGCCGAGCGCTATGAACTGCTCGCCACTATCGCGGCGCTGCCGGCCGACGTCACCGTGCTATTGATCGAGCACGACATGGATCTTGTGTTCTCCTTTGCAGACCGGATTTCGGTGCTGGTCAATGGCACGCTGTTCGTGGAAGGCGCGCCCGCGGATGTAGCGCGCGATCCGCGCGTCAAGGCTGTCTATCTCGGCGAGGAGCTCGATGCCTGATCTCCTCGCCGTCGAAGCGTTGTCTGCCGGCTATGGCGAAGCCGTGGTGCTGTCGAGCGTTTCGCTGACACTGGCTGAGGGCGAGGCGCTGGCGCTGCTCGGCCGCAACGGCATGGGCAAGACCACGCTGATAAACTCGATCGTCGGCGTCACCCGCTATTTTGGCGGCAACATCGCGCTTGATGGCAACGACATCACGAGACTGCGTCCCGATCAGCGCGCCCACGCCGGCATCGGCTGGGTGCCGCAGGAGCGCAACATCTTCAAATCGCTGACCGTGCAGGAAAACCTCACCGCGGTCGCGCAGCCGGGCCGCTGGACCGCCGACAAGGTCTATGCGCTGTTTCCGCGCCTTGCCGAGCGGCGGCATAATCTCGGCAACCAGCTCTCCGGTGGCGAGCAGCAGATGCTGGCGGTCGGCCGCGCGCTGGTGCTCAACCCGCGCGTCCTCCTGCTCGATGAACCGCTCGAAGGCCTGGCGCCGATCATCGTCGATGAATTGCTGGTGGCTTTGCGCCGGGTGATCCGAGATGAGGGTATAGCCGCGATCCTGGTTGAGCAGAACGCCAAGAAGATCCTTGCCGTCACCGACCGCGCCGTCATCCTGGAGCGCGGCGCGGTCGTGCACGCGGCCGACAGTGCAGCGCTTGCCGCCGACCGCGCGGCTCTGGAGCGGCATCTTGGCGTCACCGAAACCGGATCACGGCGCAGCGGACGGGCTGGGACTTAACCTGCCAGAAGCCGCGGCAGACCAAATTGCGAAATTCTCTTATTGGTCATGACCAAGTCGGCAAGCATTTCGCCGATCGCCGGAGCGAATTTAAAACCATGACCGGAGCACGGTGAAGCGAACGCGATTTGGGGATAGCCCGGCACCTTATCGATTAGAAAATCCTTGTCGGCCGTTGTGGTGTAGAGGCACGTTTTGGTGGCAACGAGTTTGCCATTAGCCGGCGGCAAATGCTTCCTCAAAGTAATTCGGATCGCTTCCTCGTCTTCGGCGGTGATTGTTCGGTCGTAACCGTCGGGCGTTATGGGCGGTCCCTCGTAGTCGTGCTTGGCAATCTTCAGAAGCCCGTCATAGGGCGGTATGGCGTGCGGCGGGATACCGTAGTGATTGCCGTATTCGGCTTGCGAGAATGAAAACCGGAAACTTTGCCAGCGTGAACAGCGCCGGATCGATCGGTTGAAACCAAGCCAGAACCTGCCGCTGGACTGTCAGCGGTTGGCGAAACTTCGGGAGGAAACGGCCCAACAGCGAATGAAACCACGCGCCTGGCGTTATTACGACCGCGCCGGCATCGATCGAGCCCCTGTCGGTTTTGATTGTGACGCCATCCGCGCGCGGCGTGATTTCGATAACCGTTTCCCCGGTGCGGAAATCTGCACCGGCGTCTTGGGCGAGTTTGGCAAACGCTAATACTGCGCGCTCGGCGAAAAGATAGCCGCCATCCGGCTGCAGGACGGCCACGTCGTCCGGCGACAGCCTGAAGGCAGGAAAATGCTGCATCGCCTGTCGCGCGTCGAGGACGGTATGCGGTAGGCTATGCTCCCGAGACGCGCGAAGTGTTCCCTTGATAATCTCGCTATCCGGCGGCCCGATCTCGGCGATGCCTGTGATGCGCAATAACTGCTGACCGGCCTCGGTCTCGATCTCTCGCCACAGCCGATAGGCGGACCGGAGCAGGGGGACGTAGGAAGGATGCTCGAAATAACCCAATCGAATGATGCGAGTGTCGCCGTGGGACGATCCTTGATCGTGGCCGATACCGAACCGTTCGATGCCAACGACGCGCTGGCCGCGCCGGGCAAGAGTCATGGCGGTGGCGGTTCCCATGACCCCAAGACCGATTACGACAACGTCAGGCGACATCCGGGCTCGCTCCAGCGCCTCATGTCCATTTTAGCTGAGAAAGCGGACGTATGATGGAATGTTCGATACAGGCGGAAACTATCGCAAAGTGCGAGAAGTTTGATTCGCCCGCATATCAGACGCACCCCCGTTGCCGAGATCGACGCAGCGGACGTCGGTCTCGATTCCTCGGCCGCTTTGGCTGAAGCTTGAGCTTTTGCAACATTCCGGATCGTTCAAGGCGCGCGGCGCGTTCGCCAATCTGCTGATGCGCAGAGGTGCCGGCGGTAGGCGTGGTGGCGGCTTCGGGCGGCAATCACGGCGCGGCGGTCGCCTATGCGGCGATGAAACTGAAGGTGCCGGCGAAGATTTTCGTGCCCTCGGTTTCTTCGCCGGCCAAGGTGGCGCGTATCCGCGACTACGGCGCCGACCTCACGATCGAGGGTGACCGCTATGCCGATGCGCTGGCCGAGAGCGAGACATGGGCGGAGAACACCGGCGCCATGCCGGTGCATGCTTTCGACCAGGACGAAACTCTGCTCGGGCAGGGCACGCTCGGCATGGAGCTTGAGACTCAGGCGCCGTCGCTCGATACGCTCCTGGTCGCGGTTGGCGGCGGCGGGCTGATCGCCGGCATTGCCGCCTGGTATGCCGGGCGCGTCAAAGTCATCGGCGTCGAACCGGTTGCGGCGCCGACGCTGACCAAGGCGTTAGCCGCCGGCCACCCCGTCGACGCTGAAGCCGGCGGTGTGGCGGCGGATTCGCTCGCGCCACGGCGAGTCGGCGAGCGCGTCTTTCCCATTGCGAAGCAGTACGTCCACAGTGTCGTGCTGGTTTCGGACGAGGCGATCGTCCGGGCGCAAAAGATGTTGTGGCAGGCCGCTCGCATCGTCGCCGAGCCGGGCGGCGCCGCGGCATTCTCGGCGCTGCTGTCCGGCGCCTATCGGCCCGCGCTTGGCGAGCGCGTCGGCGTGGTCGTTAGCGGCGGCAACTCGGCCGCGGTCGACTTCGACAGGTGACAAAGCATGCAGCGCAGCACCTCGCGCATATTGACGACCCATACCGGCAGCCTGCCGCGGCCGCGTGAACTGACTCGGCTCTATGCTCTGCGGGCGCGCGGCGACCACGTCGATGGGGCCGAGATCGATCGGCTTGGGCGCGACGCGGTGCGCGCGGTGGTGCGCAAGCAGCGCGAGGCCGGCATCGACGTCGGCAACAATGGCGAGCAGCAGCGCGACTCGTTCTTTCTTTATCTGAAGAACCGCCTGTCGGGCCTCGGCGGCAGCTGGGAGCGGCCGTCGCGCGCCGACATCGACCGTTATCCGGATTTCAAACGGATGTGGGCTGAGCAGCACGCCAGCAGGACGCAGGTTTCGGCGCTGGGTGGCCTGCCGAAAGCGATCGGCGCCGTGCGCTATCTCGATACCCGCGCCATTAACGAAGAGTGTCAGCTTTTCAAGAACGTGCTTGACGAAAATCCCGGTGTCTTCGTCGAGCCATTCATGAGCGCGCCGTCGCCCGGCATTCTGGCGACCGCAGTACGCAACGCGCACTACGATACGCTTTCGAATTATCTCGCCGCGCTCGGCGCCGCGTTGCAGGTCGAATACGAGGCGATCGTGAACCACGGTCTGCTGTTGCAGATCGACGCGCCCGATCTCGCGCTGGAACGCCACATCACCTACAAGGATCAGCCGGTTTCCGTGTTCGTCGATTTCGTCGAACAGGTCGTCGCTACCATCAATCGCGCACTTATCAATGTGCCGCGCGACCGCGTGCGCCTGCACGTCTGCTGGGGCAATTCCGAATCGCCGCACGACTGCGACGTGCCGCTCGAGGACATTCTTCCCGCGTTGCTCGCCGCCAATGTGGGCGCTCTCGTTCTGCCGTTCGCCAATCCGCGCCACGCCCACGAATTCCGCTGCTTTGCCAAGCGCTCACTCGCCGACGACCAGCTGTTGGTCGCCGGCGTCATCGACAGCCTGACCAATTTCGTCGAGCACCCGGAGGTGGTGGCGGACCGCATCGAACGCGTGGCTGCCGTGATCGGGGACCCGTCGCGGGTGCAGGCCGGAACCGATTGCGGCTTCGACACCTCGGCCGGCTGGGGCCGCGTCGCCGAGGACGTGGTGTGGGCCAAGCTAGCAAGCCTGCGCGACGGCGCTCGCCTCGCGTCGAAGCGACTGTTCTCACGTTCATAACCCGGCCAACTTGGCGGTCCGGAACGGCCCGTTACGTGCTGACCGCAAGCCTGCCATGACATTGCGCGGTTAGCCGAAATCCCCTAAACGAAGCGCACCGACACCAAGCATCATTAAGCAAAGTCGCGCCGGCAGCACGCCTGGGCGCGGCAAAGACAATTAGGGATTACAGAATGACCGGAATGCTGGAACACGAGGCGCCCGGGCTCGGCCACAACAACCCGTCGCCCGAAGACGCCGACGAGATCAAGCACGGCAAGTGGGACCGCTGGGCTAAGAAGCGCACCTTCGTCCGCGCGCTCGAAGGCACCTACAGCCATCTCTACAAGAAATTGCTGGAGGAACCGCGGGTCTATTCATCCAAGGACCACCCTTGGAAGGGCGGCCCGGCGATGTACGGCAAGCACATCATCTCCCCGCAGTCCGTCAGCATCGTGCAGTCGATCGAGTCGCACATCGAATGCTATGCGCCGCTCAACGCCGGGCAGAAGCACGGCCATCTCAACAGCGCGGTGTTCTACGTGCTCAAGGGGCACGGCCACGACGTGCATGACGGCCGCTACATGAAGTGGGAGGCCGGCGACGTGATGCTGGTCGAGAACGGCTGCGTGCACCAGCACACCAACGACGATCCGACGGAGTCCTGCATCCTTCTGGTGTTCAAGGCGAAGCCGCTGTTTCTGTTCATGCACCTGTTGTTCCAGAAGATGGTGGAGTGGCCGACCGACAAGCTGCCGCCCGGCGTCAAGGAATTCCACCCGCCGACGGAAATTTGAGTTTCGGAGATTAAGATGCCCGTATTCGAAGAAAAACAGGCCGCGCTGTCCGGCGCCGAGAGCAGCAATTTCCTCGCCGAGGCGATGGTCGAGTCGGAGCATTTCCGCGAGGAATACGCCAAGCTGCCGAACGTCATCAAGGCCAAGGACATGCCGTGGGAGCGTTCGCCCGACGGCTTGATCAAGCATCTCGTCAACAAGAAGATGCAGACGCGCGAGTGCTGCATGGAAGCCTACATGCAGTTTCTCAAAGATGGCGAGCGCTCCGGCAAGCATCGCCACATGTGGGAAGAGCTGTTCTTCGTCGTCGAGGGCTCAGGCTACGACCTGCACTGGGACCTGAAATGGGATTGCCTCGAAGCGTTCCAATGGGAATGGTCGGCCGAGCCGCGGAAATTCGAATGGACGGTCGGCGATTACGTCTACATTCCGCCCTTCACCATGCATCAGCATTTCGCCAAGCCGGGCGAGGAATGCCGCATCATCGTGATGTCGAACCGCATCGTCAAAGACATGGGCTTCGATTGGTACGATCAGGTCGAGCACGCGCCGGGATTTTAAGCGGCGCCTCCGCCGTGCGCCGTTTTGGCGCGCGGTGACGGCTGCTCCCAGCCGAACACGCTACGGCCGCCATAGGCGTGCGACAGCTCGAATTCCTCCTCGATGATTTGCTGCAACGGCGGGCCGTCGACGACCCGTTCCAGCCGCCGCGCCTCGCGATCGAGCCGTTGCAGTGCCGACAGCTGTTCGTCCTGGCCGAGCTTTGCTTGCGTCACCGCGGATTTCAGCACCCTGATGGTCTCGTCATAGACCCAGGTGGGCACCGGGAACGGGTGCCGGTCCTTGCCGCCATGAGCGAGCGAGAAGCGTGCCGGATCGGAAAACCGGCAGGGCGCGCCGTGAACCACCTCGGCGACCAGCGCCAGCGCCTGCACCGTACGCGCGCCGACGCCGGGCGTGAGCAGGAGATCGGGAAAATCCGCCGGGCCGCGTTCCGCCGCGGCGGCGAGTGCGCCGTGCAGGCGGCGCAGGTGAACGTCGGCCGGGCGCACGTCGTGATGCGCGGGCATCACCAGAAACGGTAGCGTAGCTTGCAGCGATGGTTCGAATTGCACTGAGGGTTCGGCGTCCCGCGCTTTGAGTGCGCCGATCTCACGCGTTATGCCATCGGGTCCGAGCGTAGCCAGAAGGTCGAGCTGTCGCTCGCGCGAGGATTTGGCGCGCCGGTCGGTCAGATTGATGATATTGCCCTGCGATGACCCTCGATCGCGGCATGCGGCGCGTCGACGAAGTTTTGCAGACCCTCGGAGAGCCAATGATAGCGCCGCGCCTGTTTGCGTGGGCCGTTCATGCCTTGCTGCACGACGACCCAGTGCCCGTCGTCGGCGACGATAAAGCCATGCAGATAGAGATCGAAGCCGTCCTGCACCGCGGCGCTGTCGACCTTCGCGATCAGCCGGCTCGCGCCGGCAAGTTTTGCGCCGTCGAAACCGATGCGCTCGCCGATCGTGACTAATTCTTCTGGCGTGCGGCGCGAGTGTTTGCCTCTGCCCCCACAGACGTGAAGCCCGAGTTCGCCCTGGAGCGGTTTCAGTCCACGCTTGAGCGCGCCAAGCACGCTGGTGGTGATGCCGGAGGAATGCCAGTCCATCCCCATCACGGCGCCGAACGATTGAAACCAGAATGGATGCGACAGCCGACGCAAAAACTCGTCGCGGCCGTAGTGGTGGACGATGGCTTGCGTGATCACGGCGCCGAGCCGCGTCATGCGGTCGGCCAGCCACTTCGGAACGTAGCCATTATGCAGCGGCAGGTCCGCGCTGCCCGATCGTCGCGTCATTGACGTGTCTCTCGCCGAGTTTCTTTGTTCTTATTTCGTTCTTTTCGGCTGAAAAGTCAATCTTTATCGGCGCTTGGGCTTATGGGACGAGCAACAGCTTGCCGAGAACGGCGCCGCTTTCCAGCATCTCATGGGCCCGTATGGCATCGGTCAGCGGCAGGCGGGCGTGGATGCGCGGGTGAAGCTTGCCGGCTGCCAGCATGTCGATCAGCGCCCGCATGCCGGCGCGGCGCTCCTCCGGAAGATGATCCCAAGTGTGGATCGAAAATTGCCGGATCGCCGGTGAGTTTTTGGTGGCCCGCAAGGTCGGCTGCAGATCGAGCTGTGCCTTGCCGCCGAGCCCGCCGTAAACGACCAGCGTGCCGCAAGGCGCCAGCAGCGCGATGTTGCCGGGGATGCTCGGTCCGCCGACCGGGTCGATGATGATGTCGACGCCGCGGCCGCCGGTGATGTCGGCGACGCGCTTGCTGACATCGTCGTGCTTGCGGTCGACAACGTGGTCGGCGCCAAGCTCGCGCGCGAAGCGCGCCTTCGCTTCGCTGCTGACCACGCCGATGATCGTAAGACCGGCCGCCTTGGCGAGATCGATCAGCGCGTTGCCCATACCGCCGGCCGCGGCATAAATCAGTACGGTCTCGCCGCGCCGCGGTCGCACCGCGTCGTTGAAGATGTGATACGCCACCTGATAGTTGGCGAGCGCCGCCGCCTGATCAAACGCGACATTCTCCGGCAACACGAATGTGGCTTCGACGGGAGCTGCGACATACTCGGCGTAATGACCGCCGCGGTGCGGCCGCTCGCGCGCGGTGGTGTAGACGCGCTGGCCGACCTGTCGCGTGGTGACGCCGGCTCCGACTTTTTCAATCGTGCCCGACAATTCCGTGCCGGGAATTGCCGGCAGCGGCGGCATCCAGCTATAGGTGCCGGCGCGAATATTGGTATCGGGTATGCCGACGCCGATCGAATGCGCGCGGATCAAAACCTCGCCGGCTTTTGGCTCCGGGATCGGCACATCGAGAATTTGCAGGACGCTCGGTGGGCCGGGCTCGTGAAACTGGATGATCTTCATCGACACAGCCTAGTTCGTCACGGGCCGCCGCGGAACTGGCTATTGCGGCACCGTGATATGGGCTTCATTGATGACTCGGTCCCAGAGATGCGTCTCGTCCGCGATGAATTTGGCGGCGTCCGCGGTGGTGCCACCCATCGGTTCCAGCTGCAGCGCCTTTAGCTTGGCGATGATCTCGGGTTTTTTCAGGATCGCGTCGGTGTCGCGGTTGATCTTCTCGGCCAGCGCCGTCGGCAGGCCGGGCGGTCCCGCCAGTGCGAACCATGTAATCGAGCGGAAGCCGGGCAGCCCCTGTTCGGCGATCGTCGGCACGTCTGGCAGGGCGGCGTCGCGCTCGGGGCTGGCGACGCCGAGGATCGTCAGCTTGCCGGCGTGGAACAGCGGTGTCGATGTCGCCAGCGTGTCGAAGAACATGTCGACATTGCCGCCCATCAGATCGGTGAGCGCCGGCTGTGCGCCGTGATAGGGCACGTGAACCATCTTGATGCCGGCAAGAACTTCCAGTTCGGCGCCCGACAGTTGTGCGGTCGAGCCGATGCCCTGCGACGCGTAGGTGAGCTTGCCAGGGTTAGCTTTGGTGTAGGCGATCAGACCTTGCACGTTCTTGGCTGGAAATCTCGGCCCAACATCGAGCACGTTGGCGATCTTGGTGAGGAGCGCGACGGGGACGAACTTGGTCGGGTCGTATCGCAGGTTGTGGTAGAGCAGTTGTTGGATCGCGAGCGGCGAGGGTGGGCACAACAACAGCGTGTAGCCGTCCGGTGCCGCGTGGGCCACATACTCGGAGCCGATGTTCATCGCGGCGCCCGGCATGTTCTCAACGATGACCGGCTTGCCCCACTTTTCACTGAGCTGGCTGGCGACCAGCCGCGCCAGAATGTCGGTGGTCGATCCCGGCAGGACGGGCAGCACGATTTTGACCACGTGGTTCGGGTAGGGGGCCTGCGCGCGGACCGCGACGGGCGCGGTCAGCGCGATCAATAAGCCCAACAGCCACAAAACAGCATGCCTCATGTCTACCCCTAAGCATTGGCGCAGTACGCGGCACCGACTATAGAAATCCCGCAAGCAAGAGCCAACACCGCCCGATAGACGTGCGGCGCGGCGTTTTGCCGGGGTGCGTCTGCACGAGAATGAGCGGGTGAAAGTGTCGATGGCGACGAAATATCGATTGGGTGTCGATGTCGGCGGCACCCATACGGATCTGGTGCTGCTCGATGTCGGCACCGGCGCGATTGCCGTGGAGAAGGTGTCGACGACGCCGGCCAATCCGGCGCTCGGCATCATGAACGGCATCGGCAATTTCGCCGCGCGCGGCGTCGATCTGTCGGCGATCGAATTCTTTTCTCACGGCACCACCATCACCACCAATGCGCTCCTCGAAATGCGCGGCGCCAAGGTTGGGCTCCTGATCAATCGCGGCTTTCGCGCCGTGCAGGAGACGCAAGGCCAGGCGCGCGACGGCAACGTGTTCGATTATTTCTTTCAGAAGCCGCAGCCGATCGCGCCGCAGAGCCTGACGCGCGAGATCGGCGGGCGCATCGACTATACGGGCGCGGTGCTCGAACCGCTCGACGAAGAGGCGGTGCGCAAGGCTGCGGCCGAGTTGAAGGCGGCGGGCGTGCGCTCGATTGCGGTCTGCTATCTGTTCTCGTTCATGAACCCGGCGCACGAGGAGAAAAGTGCCGCGCTGATCCGCGAGGTGTTTCCGCGAGGCGCACATTTCGTTGTCGTGCGAGGTGCTGTCGCGCGTGCGCGAATGGCCGCGGTTGTCGGCGACGCTGCTCAACGCGTATCTGGCGCCGGTGTTGGTCACGTATATCGCCGATCTGGAAAAGCGATTGAGCGCGGCCGGTGTCACGACCCAGCAGCGCTTTTTGATGCAGTCGAATGGCGGCGTCATGCCGTTCGCCGCGGCCGTGACCGGACATAAGACGGTGCACAGCCTGCTCTCCGGCCCCGCTGCCGGTGCGCGGGCGAGCGCGTATCTGCCACGCGAGGAGCAACTGGCGGCGCGAGGGCTGGTGACGCTCGACATGGGCGGCACGAGCTGCGACATCGCCTTCATCGAGGGCGGCACGCCGCTCGAAGTGACCGAGGGCAGTGTGGCGCGCCGTCAGCTCGACGTGCCCGCGCTCGATCTCACCACGATTTCGGCTGGCGGCGGTTCGATCGTCTGGATTGATCGCGCCGGCTTCCTGTCGGTCGGCCCGCAAAGCGCCGGCGCCGATCCTGGCCCGGTCTGCTACGGCCGCGGCGGCGACAACCCGACTGTGACCGACGCCGACATCGTCTGCGGCTTTCTCAACCCGGATTATTTTCTTGGCGGCACGCAGAAGCTCGACGCCGCGGCCGCTCGTGTGGCGCTGGAGATGCGCATCGCCAAGCCGCTGGGCATGTCGCTCGCCGAAGCTGCCGCCGGAATCCGCCGCATCGTCGATATGCGCATGGCCGACGAGGTTCGCGTGTTCGCGGCGCGGCGTGGCGTCGACCTCAACGAATTCGCACTGCTGCCGTTCGGTGGCGCCGGCGCAGTGCATGCGGCGGCGGTTGCGGAGGAGCTCGGCATGCGCCGCATCATCGTGCCGGCGCGGCCGGGTGCGTTTTCGGCGCTCGGCCTGCTCTGCACCGACGTGCTGCACGACTACATCCGCTCCGAGCTGTGCCCGCTCGATCGGCTCGATCCGGTGCACGCCGAAAGCATCTTTCGCGAGGTCGAGGCCAAGGCGGCGAGTGAACTTGCGGAGGAAGGGCTCGACCCGAAGGCTGCGGCATACGAGCGCGAATTTGACATGCGCTATGCGGGCCAGGGTTACGAGCTGCGCGTGCCGCTCGATGGGCTTTGGCAAGATGCGCTCGACGCCAAGGCGCTCGAAGCGGCACGGGCCCGGTTCGACGATCTGCATGCCCGCATCCACGGCCACGCCGCCAAGGAGAAGAGCGTTGAAGTGGTGAGCTATCGGCAACGCGTGCGCGTCAGTGTGCCGAAATTCGCACCGCACATGCTTGAACCGCGCGCAGCGGCAGCGCCGTTGCCCGATGCGGTCAAAGGTGCCCGCCGCGTGTTCTTCACCGCGCGCGAGGCGACGGAAACCACGATCTATAATCGCGATCGGCTCGCGGTCGGTGCGGTCTTTGCCGGTCCCGCCATCGTCGAACAGTTCGACGCAACGACCGTGGTGCCGCCCGGCTGGCACGCATCGGTGGACCGCTACGGCAATCTCATTCTGGAACGGAAAGGCTGAAAACCATTGCGTCTTCGTCAGGCGCGGCCTTGGCCTGTCCACGCCTCGATACCTCAAGGTACCAAAGACGCGGATGGCCGGAACAAGGTCCGGCCATGACGACTCAGAAGTCAGTTGTGAAGAGAGTGCTCAGCTCTGCCAGCCGAACGCGATCTTATCGAGCACGCGCGAGCCGAATTTTTCCGACGAACGTGCGACCGCCTTGCCGCTGAGCGCGCGGTAGAACTCGACCGCGTTGTCGTTTTCCGACAGCGCCCAGACGATCAGCGAGCGCAGCGCGCTCTGCGCCAGATCGCGGCGCGCGGCGGTGAACAAGCCGCCGGCCGAAGCCCAGCCCCTGGAATTCCGGCCGCAGGTAAAGCTCGTAGATCTCGCCGTCATAATCGAGGCTGCGGGCGCGGTTACGTCCGTAATTGGCGTAGCCGACGATCTTGTCGCCGAACTGCAGGAGCGCAACGCGGCTGCCTTTGCGGATGGCGCTGTCCCACCACGCCGGACCACGGCGCACGATCAGCTTTTCCAATTCGGTGCCCGGAATAATGCCCCGGTAGGCCGTTCGCCACGCTTCGTCATGGCATTCCGCTACCGAGCAAGCGTCGCTTGCCTTGGCGCGTCGGATTTCTATGACGACAGTGTTGCTCATGGTGCAATCAAAGCAAGCCGTTTCGCGGGCTTCAAGTGCAGAGATTCACGTTCAGTTAACGCTGACGATTATTAGCGGAATTGCCGGGCCTGCAAGCGCAAAGATGCCAGTCCACTCGCAATCTTGTCGCCCTGTGGCAACAACGCCACGGTGGCTGACATTTGCGGCGGACTTGTCCCACAAAGGCACAGAAGGATGTAAGTTTGCGTCGGCCGTCGTTTCGGTGGCGAAACCGCGTTGCCGCGCTTACACGCGCTCGGCTTCCTTGCGGCGCTCATCGCGCTTGCGCTCGTTGGGATCGAGCAGCTTCTTGCGCAGCCGGATCGATTTCGGGGTGACTTCGACCAGCTCGTCGTCCTCGATATAGGCCAGCGCCTTCTCCAGGGTCATGCGGATTGGCGGCGTCAGCCGAATCGCTTCGTCTTTGGAGTGCGTCCGGATGTTGGTGAGCTTCTTGCCCTTGAGCACGTTGACCTCAAGGTCGTTGCCACGGGTGTGCTCGCCGATGATCATGCCACGATAAACCTTCCAGCCCGGCTCGATCATCATCGGGCCGCGGTCTTCCAGGTTCCACATCGCGTAGGCGACAGCTTCGCCCTGGTCGGTGGAGAGCAGCACGCCGTTGCGACGCCCAGTCACCTCGCCACGATGCGGACCGTAGGCATGGAACAGGCGATTCATCACGGCGGTGCCGCGCGTGTCGGTCAACAGTTCGCCGTTGTAGCCGATCAGGCCGCGGGTCGGTGCGTAGAAGATCAGACGGACGCGGCCGCCGCCGGACGGACGCATCTCGATCATCTCGCCTTTGCGCTCGGCGAGCTTCTGCACGACGATGCCGGCATGTTCTTCGTCAACGTCGACGACGACTTCCTCGATCGGTTCCAGGAGTTCGCCTAACTCGTCGTGCTGGAACAGCACTTTCGGCCGCGAAACCGAGAGCTCGAAACCTTCGCGCCGCATGGTCTCGATCAAGATGCCGAGCTGAAGTTCGCCACGGCCGGCAACCTCCATGAAGTCTTTCTCCATGAACTCGGAGATGCGCAGCGCGACGTTGCCTTCGGCCTCGCGCAGCAGTCGTTCGCGAATCACCCGGCTCTGCACCTTGTCGCCTTCGGTTCCGGCAAGCGGCAAATCGTTGATGCGGAACGTCATGGTCAGGGTCGGCGGATCGATCGGCTGCGCCGGCAGCGGTTCCGTCACCTCGGGCGCGCACAGCGTGTGGGAGACGAACGCCTCGGGCAGGCCCGCGATGGCGACAATGTCACCGGCAAATCCCTCATCGATCGGGGCGCGTTCCAGGCCACGGAAAGCCAGCACCTTGGTGACTCGGCCCTCTTCGACGAGTTCGCCGTGACGGTCGAGGACCTTGACGCTCTGATTGGGCTTCACGCTGCCAGAAAATATCCGGCCGGTGACGATGCGGCCCAGATAGGAGTTCGAACTCCAGGATCGTGCCAAGCATGCGGAACGGGCCGTCCTCGACGTGCGGCGGCGGAACGTGGCGGACAACCAGGTCGAACAGCGGCGCCATGCCCTGGTCCTTCGGGCCGTCGGCGCTTGACGCCATCCAGCCCTGCTTGGCCGAGCCGTACAGGATCGGGAAATCGAGCTGCTCCTCGGTGGCATCGAGCGCGGCGAACAGGTCGAAAACTGCGTTGGCGACCTCGGTTGGGCGCGCGTCGGAGCGGTCGACCTTGTTGATCACCACGATGGGCTTCAAACCCATCTTGAGGGCCTTGGAGACCACGAACTTGGTCTGCGGCAGCGGACCCTCGGCGGCGTCGACCAGCACCAGGGCGCCATCCACCATGTTGAGGATGCGCTCCACCTCGCCGCCGAAATCGGCGTGGCCGGGGGTATCGACGATGTTGATGCGGGTGTCGTGCCAGACCAGCGATGTCGCCTTGGCCAGAATGGTGATGCCGCGCTCGCGCTCGAGGTCGTTCGAATCGAGCGCCCGCTCAACGATGCGCTGATTCTCGCGGAACGAGCCCGATTGCTGCAATAGCCGGTCGACGAGCGTTGTCTTGCCGTGGTCGACGTGGGCGATAATGGCGATGTTGCGAAGGTTCATGGGCCCCTAAACCAAAAGCGAGCCCCGAGGGGCCCGCGAACGTGCCCGCAATATAGTCAGCAAAGTCGCCGACGCAACGCCGATTAGGCCAATAAATGGAGGTATTTATGACGCCACAACGACAGCCAGATTTGCCCAAATTTGCCGCCAGAGGGGGCATGGCTGGACTCGATCTGCGCGCCACAAACTTACGGGTGCGCCGCAGCGCGACGATTAGGCTGCCTGCTCGACTCACGCGCCGGCGGGCTGGCCCCATGGTCCCGGCCGAAAACCTTTCGGCATCGCCTGCTGCAGCATCAGCATTTCGCCGACGGTTTCGGACGTCACCAAACCGATCAGCCGTCCCGCCGCGTTGACGACGCCGACTGCGGGACTCGATTTCTCCTGCAGCAGCCGGAAGGCCTCATCGAGGCAGGCGCGATGGCTGACTGTGGGAATTGGACCGCCCATCGTGTCGGCGACACGGGCGTCTGGGCCGCGCTCCTTGAGGGCGCGGATAAGATCGTTGCGGCCAAGCACGCCAACCGGCCGGCTCATGTTGTCGATCACCGGAAACTCGCCTTGGCTCGTGCGCAGCAATGTCTGCACCGCGGCATCGATATGCTCGTCAGGCGTGAGTGTGGCGTATTGGGTCATCATCGCGGCAGTGACCGGCACGCCGCGCGAGGCGGCGCGGATCGCCACCATGTGGGCTTCCGAGGCGGCGGCGAGATAAACGAAGATGGCAACGAAAATCAAAAGCGGGTTGCCGAACAGGCCGAGGAAGCCGAGCGCGAAGGCGACCCATTGGCCGATCGTGGCAGCGATCTCGGTGGCGTGGACGTAGCCAAGGCGACTTGCCAAAAGCGCGCGCAGCACACGCCCGCCGTCCATCGGAAAGGCGGGAATCAGATTAAAGACGGCAAGAAACAAATTCACCGCCGCCAATTGATCGATCAGGCCGCCGCCGGAAATATCGAGATTTGCGAGGTGAGATAGTTGCAGCTTGGCACCGCCGACAAGCACCAGCAGCGCCGCAATGGCGACGTTGACGAGTGGTCCGGCAATGGCGATGAGGAATTCCTCACTCGGCTTTTCCGGAATGCGTTCGAGCCGCGCCACGCCCCCAATCGGCAGCAGAATTACGTCGGGCGTTTTCACCCCGAAGCCGCGCGCCGTGAAGATGTGACCGAACTCGTGCAGCAGCACGCACAGGAACAGGAGCACCATGAAGATGAGCCCGTTCCACGCTGCCTCTTGACCGCTGGCGGCCAGATTGACGCCGAAAATCCAGGCCAGGAACAGCAGGAACGTCACGTGGATGCGGACGGCAGTGCCGGCGACCGATCCGATCTTCAGCGACCAGCCCATGGTGACCTCCAGAAAAGCTCGAGCGCCTGATAGGTGGTGCTTTAGCCCCATATTTGCGAGAGTGGCGACGGGTGAGGCGGCCTCGATCACGGAGCTCTCATATGGCGCAGAAACTATCCGGAGAAGCGCGCAAGCAGGCGTTGTCGCGGCTGATAGGCTGGAGCGAGGCAGGCGGCCGCGACGCGATCAGCAAGAAATTCGTTTTTGCCGATTTCAACCAGGCCTTCGGTTTCATGACCCGCGCGGCGCTCATTGCTGAAAAAATGGATCACCATCCGGAATGGTTCAACGTCTACAAGACCGTCGAGGTGACGCTGTCGACGCATGACGCGGGTGGCGTGACCGAAAAGGACGTCCAACTCGCCGAGGCCATGGACAAGCTCGCGGGTTGAATCCCGCCTTGCGGCTGCCGCCTTTCGGGGCCACTTGTTAGCCGCCTGAGGGCATGCAATCGCGCGGCCGCTGGAGGGGCAAATGCGATTCTGGCAGGGTACGACATCTTGGCAGGATTTTGCTGCGCTGACTGGCCGGGTGGCCGGCAACGAGCAGAGTTGGCGTCGCAAATTCTGGCGCAGGCTCAAGCGCGAGGCGGCGAGCCTGCCGCTCGCTGAGCAATTGCTCACCGCGCACTATTGCGCCTTCGATCGCAATACGCCGGTCTACGTTAAAGGCGTGCTGGTCGGCGCGATCGTCTATTTCGTCGTGCCCGATCGTTTCATTCCAAAATATGTCTCGCTGATTGGTCTGGCTGACGATGCCGCAGTGCTGGCCGCGGCTTTCAAGGCTGTCTCCGCCCACATCAAGCCCGAGCATCGCGAAGCGGCGCGCCGAGCGCTGGCGAGGCTGCGCGCAGGCTGATGTGCGCCGACTAAGCTGCCCTCACGGCCGCAGCACGATCTTGCCCATCACCTTGCGGTCGGAGATCAGCTTCAGTGCCGTTACGATCTCCTCGAGCGGAAAAACCGCGTGAACGTGTCCGGACAGCTTGCCTTCGGCGGTCCAGCGCGCGACGTCTTCAAGCAATGCGTGCTGGGCTTGCGGATCGCGCTTGCTCCACGAACCCCAGAATACGCCGCGGATATCGCAGCTTTTGAGCAGCACCAGATTGAGCGGGATTTTGGGAATTTCGCCGGCCGTGAATCCGACCACCAGGTAGCGGCCCTGCCAGGCGAGCGAACGCACCGCGGGTTCCGCATAAGGCCCGCCGACCGGGTCGTAGACCACGTCGATGCCGTGCTCACCGCCGTGCTGCCTCAACGCGTCGCGCAGATTTTCCCTGGCGTAGTTGATGGTCTCGTTGGCGCCGTGCGCGCGGGCAAAAGCGAGTTTTTCATCCGATGACGCGCAGGCGATGACGCGCGCGCCCATGAGCTTGCCGAGTTCAACCGCCGCGAGGCCAACGCCGCCGGATGCGCCCAGGACGGCGAGAGTTTCGCCGGCCTTGAGGTGGGCCCGTTCGCGCAGCGCATAGAGTGACGTGCCGTAAGTGATGCAGAGTCCGGCGGCGCGCTCGAAATCAAGCTGTTCGGGAATCTTGATCAACTGCTGGGCCGGCGCAGCGATGGCTTCGCGGGCGGCGCCCCAACCCAGAAACGTCATGACCCGATCGCCCGGAACGACTTCGGTCACGCCGGCGCCGGTGCTTTCGACGATGCCGGCGAACTCGGCCACCGGCGAGAACGGAAACGGCGGTTTCTGCTGGTATTTGCCGGCGATGATCAGCGTGTCGAAGAAATTGAGCGCTGCGGCCTTAACGCGCACCACGGCGTCGCCGGGAGCGGCGTGCGGCGGCGCAATGTCGGCCAATTCGAGTTGTTCGGGCGGACCGAAATGGGTGCAGAGGACAGCTTTCATGGGGCCGTCATTAGCACATTTTGCCGCCGATTCAGGAACCGGCGCCGCAGCAAACAGCGCAAAACCCGCCATCTGCCTTCAAATTGCCGGTCTGCTTTCGCGGAATTGGAATTAGTCTGAAAGGTTTGCTATCAAAGAGGGGGCTCGGGGAGATCAGATGCGGATTCGTCGGGGACTGCCCGTATTTCTATCGCTATTTGTTGCGGCGGCTTTTGCGGTTCCGGCAACCGCACAGCAGCAGGAGCCGCCGGAGGCTGGCGCGCCCGCCAAGCGGCCTGCTCGGCCGCCTCATCCGGCGCGGCCTGCGCCGGTCGCCGAGGCCAAGCCGACGCTGTTGGCGCAGTACGCGGCCTGGGGCGCCTACACGGCGTCGCCAGGGGGCAAGAAGGTGTGCTTCGCCATCGCTAAGCCGGCCACGGCGGAGACCAAACCGCCCAACCGGCCGCGCAATCCGCCCTATATGTTCATCACGACCCGGCCGGACGACAAGGTGACCAACGAGGTCTCGATCGAAATCGGCTATCCGTTCAAGTCGGGCAGCGAGGCGAACGCCCAGGTCGGGACCACCACTTTCGCGCTCTACACCCAGGGCGATGGCGCCTGGATCAAGAACAAGGCGGAAGAGTCCCACATGGTCGATACCATGCGGCAGGGTGACAACGCCGTGGTAAAGGGCGAATCGTCCCGCGGGACACAGACCACCGATACCTATTCGCTGAAGGGATTGTCCGAGGCGCTAGACCGCATCGCCAAGGAGTGCCAGTAGGGACCGCGCGAGGCCGGCTTGCCACCTCCCCGATAACGGGGGAGAGATTATGTAGGGGGCAGGCCCCCGTCCCAGACTGGATCGACCCATGAGTTATGCCGCCACCGAGGCGGAAGCTGCCGTAATGGCCGGCTTCATCGAAAAGCGCCCGCAGGAGGGGTATGTGGCTCCGGCGAAGCCGTCGCTTGTCGGCTTCTCGCGCGGACGCCTGGCCGAGGCGCTCGGCGGCATCGGCGTCCCCGAGCGTCAGCAGCGCATGCGCGTGCAGCAAATCTGGCACTGGCTCTATGTTCGTGGCGCCCAGAGTTTCGACGACATGACCACCTTGTCGAAGGAACTGCGTGCGACCCTGGCGCAGCATTTCACCGTGGCGCGGCCCGAGATCGCCGCCGAGCAGATCTCGGTCGACGGCACCCGCAAGTGGCTTCTCCGCCTGCCGGGTGAGACGGACGATCGTCCGCACGAGGTCGAGTGCGTCTACATTCCCGAAGCCGATCGCGGCACGCTGTGTATTTCGAGCCAGGTCGGTTGCACGCTAAATTGTACGTTCTGCCATACCGGGACGCAGCGTCTGGTCCGCAATCTGACGGCGGAGGAGATCGCCGGGCAGGTGGTGCTGGCCCGCGACCGGCTCAACGATTGGACGCGCGCGGCGGCGCCCGCCGGCGCCGATCCCGAGAAGCGTCTCGTCTCCAATGTCGTCATGATGGGGATGGGCGAGCCGCTGTACAATTTCGAGGCGGTGCGCGACGGGCTCACGGTGGTGGCCGATGGCGAGGGTTTGAGTCTGTCCAAGCGGCGCATCACGCTGTCGACCTCGGGTGTGGTGCCGAATATCGCGCGCGCCGGCAACGAGATCGGCGTCATGCTGGCGGTGTCGCTGCACGCGGTGACCGACGAACTGCGCGACGAACTGGTGCCGCTCAATCGCAAATACCCGCTCGCCGAACTGCTCGACGCCTGCCGCAATTATCCCGGGCTGTCCAACGCGCGGCGCGTGACGTTCGAGTACGTCATGCTCAAGGGCATCAACGATTCGCTTGTCGATGCGCGTGCGCTGGTGCGGCTGATCAAAGGCATTCCGGCCAAGATCAATCTCATTCCGTTCAATCCGTGGCCGGGCAGCAAATACGAATGCTCGGACTGGGCGCAGATCGAGAAATTTTCCGAAATCGTCTTCGACGCGGGTTATGCGTCGCCGGTGCGCACGCCGCGCGGCCGCGATATTCTCGCCGCCTGCGGTCAGCTCAAGAGTGCCAGCGAGAAACTGTCGGCTCGCGAGCGCTTGGCGCTGCGCGCGATGGCGATGACGGATTAAGACGCACAGACAGCTGATGGCCATCATCGTTCGCCTGCTCGCGGTGAGTCTCGCCTATGTGCTGGCGTGCATCGCAGCGTCCGTTGTGCTCACTGTCGGCACGCTGACGCCGCAGTGGGACGAGATTGCACCGCAGGGCATGCCCTCCGTCGCGCTTTGGGCGGTGATCGGCGTGGGAAGTGCAGTCATCGGCGTGATGGCCGTGCTGCCGTCGTTTCTGATAATCGCGCTGGCCGAAGGCTTTGCCTGGCGTTCCATTGTGCTCTACGGCGCGATTGGCGGGGTGTTGGCGCTGGCGCTCACCTACGGTATCGACTTTGCGCACGACCTCGGCGGGCCTAACAACGCCGTGATGCACCAGCAGGAGGTGCTCGCTGCTTCGGGGATTGCTGGTGGGTTGGTGTACTGGCTGTTTGCCGGCCGCAAGGCAGGGGCGTGGAAGAGCGTGATGAACCGCGACAAACCAACGAGCTTGCCGCGATGAACCGCACGGGTCTCGTGATTGCGCTAACAATCGCTGTCATAGTCGGCGTGCTGTTCGCCGTCTATCCGCGGCTCGACATTGATATCTCGGCGCTGTTCTACAACCGGCAAATCAATCTGTTCGACGTCAACGCTCAGCCCTGGGCGAACAATTCGCGCGCAGCGGCGCGCTGGCTGACCACGTTGATCTTGGCGCCGGCCTGCCTTGCGGTCATCGGCAAGCTGATCATGCCGAACCGGCGCATGCTGATCGGTGCCCGCGCCGCGCTCCTTCTCATCATCACGATGGCGCTTGGTCCTGGCGTTCTCACCAATCTCGTCCTGAAAGACCATTGGGGCCGCGCCCGACCGATCGACATCACCGAACTCGGCGGCGACTTTCGCTTCACGCCATGGTGGGACCCGCGCGGCGACTGCCCCAACAATTGCTCATTCGTCGCCGGCGAACCGTCCGGTGCCTTCTGGACACTGGGTCCGGCAGCGCTGGCGCCGCCGCAATGGCGCCTGCTCGCCTATGGCGGCGCGCTGGCCTTCGGCGCGGCGGTCGGTCTGCTGCGGATCGGCGGGGGTGGGCATTTTTTCACCGACGTGGTGTTCGCCGGCGTGCTGATGTTTCTGCTGATATGGACGACGCACGGCTTTTTGTTTCGCTGGCGCGCGACCCGCCCGACTGATGCTGGAGCGGAGCGTTTCATCGCCCGAATTGGCGAGGCTCTGCATGGAGCCCGTCGGCGCGCGGACCGCGAGTTGGGCGGCATCGCGCCTTCACACCGGACGGCCTGCCTGAACAGCTTGCCTCACTGCCGCATGCGCCTATAGTCGCCGCGAACTACGGCAATCCAGCACCTCCCAACAAGGATTCTTGATGTCCGGAGACGTCAAAAAGGGCGACGTGAAAAAAGTCGTGCTCGCTTATTCGGGTGGACTCGATACGTCGATTATTCTCAAGTGGCTACAGACGACCTATGGCTGCGAAGTCGTGACCTTCACGGCCGATCTCGGCCAGGGCGAAGAGCTTGAACCCGCCCGGGCCAAGGCGCTGACGCTCGGCATCAAGCCGCAGAATATCTTCATCGAGGATTTGCGCGAAGAATTCGTGCGCGACTACGTATTCCCGATGTTCCGCGCCAACGCGCTGTATGAGGGCCAGTATCTGCTCGGCACGTCGATCGCACGTCCGCTCATCGCCAAGAAGCAGATCGAGATCGCCGAAAAAGTCGGTGCCGATGCGGTCGCTCACGGGGCCACCGGCAAGGGCAACGATCAGGTGCGGTTCGAGCTCGGCTATTACGCGCTCAAGCCAGACGTGAAAGTCATCGCGCCGTGGCGCGAATGGGATTTCAAGTCTCGTGAGCAGCTGATCGCTTTCGCCGAGCAGAACCAGATTCCGATCGCCAAAGACAAGCGCGGCGAGGCGCCATTCTCGACTGACGCCAACCTGCTGCACACCTCGTCCGAGGGCAAGGTGCTGGAAAACCCGGCTGAGGAAGTGCCGGATTACGTGTATTCGCGCACTGACGATCCGGGAGCTGCACCCGACGAGCCGGACTACATCACGGTCGATTTCGAACGCGGCGACGCGGTCGCGGTCGATGGCAAAAAGCTCACGCCTGCGGCGCTACTGGCGCAGCTCAATACGCTCGGCCGCAAGCATGGCATCGGCCGGCTTGATCTCGTCGAGAACCGCTTCGTCGGCATGAAGTCGCGCGGCATGTATGAAACGCCCGGCGGTACCATTCTGCTTGCGGCGCATCGCGGTATTGAATCGATCACGCTTGATCGCGGCGCCGCGCATCTCAAAGACGAGCTGATGCCCAAATATGCGGAGCTGATCTACAACGGCTTCTGGTTCGCGCCCGAGCGCGAGATGCTGCAGGCCGCGATCGACAAGAGCCAGGAATTCGTCGGCGGCCGCGTTCGGCTCAAGCTGTTCAAGGGCAATGTCGGCGTGGTGTCGCGCGAGAGTCCCGTACTCGCTCTACAGCCAGGACCTCGTGACCTTCGAGGAAGGCAAAGTCGCCTATGACCAGCGCGACGCGGCGGGCTTCATTCGGCTCAACGCGCTGCGGCTGCGGACGCTCGGGCAGCGTAAGCGGAAATTGAAGCTGTAGCTTTAACTGTTACACCTGCCGTTCGACCATCATGCGCTTGATCTCGGCGATCGCCTTCGCCGGATTGAGGTGCTTCGGGCAAGCCTTGGCGCAGTTCATGATGGTGTGGCAGCGGTACAGGCGGAACGGGTCTTCGAGATTGTCGAGCCGCTCGCCGGTCGCCTCGTCGCGCGAGTTGACGAGCCAGCGATGCGCCTGGAGCAGCGCTGCCGGGCCGAGATAGCGGTCCGAATTCCACCAATAGCTCGGGCATGACGTCGAGCAGCAGGCGCACAGGATGCACTCGTAGTCGCCGTCAAGCTTTGCCCGGTCCTCGTGGCTCTGCTTCCATTCCTTCTGCGGCGTCGGCGACACCGTCTGCAGCCACGGCTCGATCGAGGCGTGCTGGGCGTAGAAGTTGGTGAGGTCCGGCACCAGGTCCTTGACCACCGCCATGTGCGGCAGCGGATAGATGCGCACCGGGCCTTTGATCTCGCTCATCGCCTTGGTGCAGGCAAGCGTGTTGGTGCCGTCGATGTTCATCGAGCATGAACCGCAAATGCCCTCGCGGCACGAGCGGCGGAAGGTCAGCGTCGCGTCGACCTTGTTCTTGATCCAGATCAGCGCGTCGAGCACCATCGGTCCGCAATCGCCGCTGTCGACGTAATAGGTATCGACGCGCGGATTGCGGCCGTCTTCCGGGTTCCAGCGATAGACGTGGTATTCGCGCTCACTCTTGGCCTTGGCCGGATGCGGCCAGGTCTTGCCTTGCTCGATCTTGGAATTCTTCGGCAGCGTGAACTGGACCATGCCAATCGCCTTGTCTGTTCAATTGTCTCGCGGAAAGTTCAGTACACGCGCGCCTTGGGCTCGATGTACGACACGTCGTTGGTCAGCGTGTAGGTGTGCACCGGCCGGTAGTCGATGGTGACCTTGCCGGTCTTGGTGTCGAGCCAGGACGAGCGTATGCTTCATCCAGTTCTTGTCGTCGCGGTCGGGGAAATCCTCGCGCGCATGCGCGCCGCGGCTTTCCGTGCGGTTCACCGCGGCATCCATGGTGACCACGGCCTGCTCGATCAGATTGGCGAATTCCAGCGTCTCGATCAGATCGGAATTCCAGATCATCGAGCGGTCGGACACGCGGACGTCGCCGATGCCGTCGAAGACCTGGTGGATGAGCTTTGAGCCTTCCTGCAGCACTTCGCCGGTGCGGAACACCGCGCAATTGTTCTGCATCACGTTCTGCATCCTGGCGCGCAGCTCCGCGGTCGGCGTGGCGCCGGAAGCGTGACGGAATTTGTCGAGCCGGGTGAGCGTCCGCTCCGCCGAGTCCTTCGGCAATTCGGGCTGCTTGTCGTTCGCCGTCAGCATTTCGGCGCAGCGCAAGGCCGCCGCGCGGCCGAACACCACAAGATCGATCAGCGAATTCGAGCCGAGCCGGTTGGCGCCGTGCACCGACACGCAGGCCGCCTCGCCGAGCGCCATCAGGCCGGGCACCACGTGGTCGGGATTGCCGTCTTTTTTGATCAGCGCTTCGCCGTGATAGTTCGTGGCGATGCCGCCCATGTTGTAGTGCACCGTCGGCACGATCGGGACCGGTTCGCGGGTCAGATCGACGCCGGCGAAAATGCGCGCCGATTCGGTGATGCCAGGCAGCCGTTCGGCCAGGATTTTCGGATCGAGATGGTCGAGGTGCAGGAAGATGTGGTCCTTCTTCGGCCCGACGCCGCGGCCTTCGCGGATTTCGATCGTCATGGCGCGGGACACCACGTCGCGCGAGGCGAGATCCTTGGCGGACGGCGCGTAGCGCTCCATGAAGCGCTCGCCTTCCGCATTGACCAGATAAGCGCCTTCGCCGCGCGCGCCCTCGGTGATCAGCACGCCGGCGCCGTAAACGCCGGTCGGATGGAATTGCACGAACTCCATGTCCTCGAGCGGCAGTCCGGCGCGCAGCACCATGGCGTTGCCATCGCCGGTCTGCGTATGGGCGCCGGTGCAGGACGCATAGGCGCGGCCATAGCCGCCGGTGGCGAGCATCGTCACTTGCGCGGAGAAGCGATGGATCGTGCCGTCGTCCAGATTGAGCGCGATGACGCCGCGGCAGCGGCCGTCGTCGTCCATGATCAGGTCGATGGCGAAATACTCGACGAAGAACTCGGCCGAATGCCGCAGCGCCTGCCCGTACATTGTGTGCAGCATGGCGTGGCCGGTGCGGTCGGCGGCGGCGCAGGTGCGCTGCGCGGTGCCTTTGCCGTAATGCGTGGTCATGCCGCCGAACGGCCGCTGATAGATCTTGCCGTCTTCCTCGCGGCGCGAGAACGGCAGGCCCCAGTGCTCCAGTTCGTAGACCGCCTCCGGCGCGTTGCGGCACAGATATTCGATAGCGTCCTGGTCGCCGAGCCAGTCGGAGCCCTTGACGGTGTCGTACATGTGCCAGCGCCAGTCGTCCTCGCCCATATTGCCGAGCGCCGCGGCGATCCCGCCTTGCGCCGCGACAGTATGCGATCGGGTCGGAAACACCTTGGTGATGCAGGCGGTGCGCAGACCGGCTTCGCTGCAACCGACAACGGCGCGCAGCCCGGACCCGCCGGCGCCGACCACGACCACATCGTAGGCGTGGTCCTCGATCGGATAGGCGCGGCCGTTGATGGTGGGAGCCGCGGCGCCGCCGTTGGATCCGCTTGCTGCCATGGTCACACTCCGAAGGAAAGCTTGAGGACGCCGAACGCCGCCGTCAGGCCGACGATGACGACGAAAAATTTATTGGCGATGATGAGGCTCAACTTGGCGGTTTCGCCGTGAACGTAGTCCTCGATGACGACCTGCATGCCGATCTTCATGTGAATCATGGTCGAGACGATGAACAACAGCATGATGATCGCGACCGTCGGTGAGCCGAGAATCTGCGCTGCGGCCGGCTGATTGCGGCCGAGCAGCATGATCATCACGACCACAGCGGCGATGGTCAGTGGGATGTTGGCGACCGCGGTCAGGCGCTGCAGCCGGAAATCCCCGGTGCCGGATCTCGCCGAGCCGAACCCGCGCACGCGCGCAAGCGGTGTCCGGATATGCTTGGGGGCGGTCATTGCGGGCCTCCGACGAATAACAGGCCAACGATCCACAGGATCACCGTCAGGGCGATCGAGCCGATCAGGTTGGCGGCGGCGAGCCACTCGCGCTCGTTCGGTCCAAAGCCGCGGCCGCTGTCCCAGATCAGGTAGCGGATGCCGCCGAGGGCGTGATGGATGAGCGCCCAAGTATAGCCGAACAGGATGAACCGCCCGACCCAGGAACCCGCAAAGGCCTGGAACTTGCCGTAACCGTTCGGGCCCTGCGCGGAGTTCAACCACCAGGCCAGCAGCAGCGTTCCGAAATAGAGGCCCGACGCCGGTGATGCGATGCACGATCGACATCATCATCGTCAGCATCGGCCGGTAGATTTGCAGATGCGGAGATAGCGGCCGTTCGGCAGGAGGCCGCGCTTGCAGTGTACGAGTATCGGACATCGCGTTCTTCCAAAGGGCGCTCGGACGCGTGGCCGAGCACGGAGACCGTTCCTAACCAATCCGCGCCAGCGCCGCAATCGGCGCAACCACGGCTGTGATTTAAATCGGCCGCTCCGGTAATTTCGTAGTGTACGAAAGATTAGCATTGAGATAGGCTGTAACAATGAGCTTTTTGGGAAGGGTGGCTTCGCAAAATACGAAGGTATGAGCTTTGCGATGCGATTTGACCTGCCCGACCTGAGCCTGTTTCGCCATGTAGTCGAAGCAGGCAGCATTACGCACGGTGCCGAGCGGGCCCATCTCGCGCTCGCGGCCGCATCGACCCGCATACGCAACATGGAGGATGCACTCGGCGTACCGCTGCTGACGCGCGGGAGGGCCGGCGTGGTGCCGACCCCGGCGGGCCGCACCCTGCTGCAGCATGCACGCACGATTCTGCGACAAGCCGAACGCCTGCACGAAGACCTCGGCGCCTATGGCAGTGGGCTTGCGGGGCAAATTCGCGTGCTGTCGAACACCAATGCGCTGACTGAATTTCTGCCGGAAGCGCTCAGTTCGTTCCTGTCGGCGCATCCGAATGTCAGCGTCGATCTGGAAGAGCGATTGAGCGACGAGATTGTCGGCTTGATCGCCGAAGGCGTCGCCGATGTCGGAATTGTCGCCGCGACCGTCGATGCCGGCGGCCTCGAAACCTATCCATTCCGCCGCGACCGCTTTGTGCTCGTCGTGGCCCGCGACCACCAGCTCGCAGGACGCAGCAAGATCGGCTTCGATGAGGTTCTCGATTACGATTTCGTCGGCCTCGACCGCGCCAGCGCGCTGCAGCGGTTCCTCGCCGGCAAGGCCGTGCGCATCGGCCGGCCGCTGCGGCTGCGCGTCCAGTTGCGCTCGTTCGACGCCGTGTGCCGACTCGTCGAATGCAAGGTCGGCATCGGCATAGTGCCGGAAACCACCGCACGCCGCGTGCAGAACACCATGGCGATCGCTCTGGTACCGCTCACCGATTCCTGGGCGGCGCGCGAACTCACCATCTGCATCCGCAAGATGAGCGACCTGCCGCTGTTCGCGCGGCAGCTTGTCGAGCATCTGCGGGCGAAGAACGGGCCGTAAACCTGTAACTTTTGCCGTCCTCGGAGCGAATTGCCTTTATTGGTTTGCCGAGGAGGTGGAACAAGCAAATGTGATTTCCGCGTCAGGATATGGCGCGTTGCGGTCCGTCCCCATCCCATGCTCGATATCGCGGCCGGTGGTCCTGAGGCCGCCGGCGTGGCAGAGGATGTCCGCAGACGCGATGGACAGCATCTCCCAGGCACGCAGTGAGGCCGACGCGAACCGGTCCGCCTTGATGGCGGCTGCGCAACGCGGCGACCGCGCCGCCTATGAGAAACTGTTGCGTGATTGCGTACCGTTCATCGCAGGTATTGCGCGGCGCCGTGGCGTGCCGGCGGACCGCGCCGATGACGTGGTTCAGGAGACCCTGCTCACGATCCACAAAGCGCGGGCAACCTATGATCCGCGGCGCTCTTTTGACGCCTGGCTGCGCGTGATCGTCGAACGCCGGGCTGTCGATGTGCTGCGTCAGGCATACCGGCACGGCGCGCGTGAAGTGCATGCACCACTGGCTTATGACAGTCATGCTGACGAGGGTGTGAACCTTGCGGCTGCAATTGAGAGGAACGAGAACGCCGGATGGGTCCGGGCTGCGGTGGCGGAACTGCCGAAGAGCCAGCGCGAAGCCGTGCATCATCTCATGCTTGAGGAACAATCGCTCGACGATGCCGCGGAATCGACCGGCCGCAGCAAAGGCTCGCTCAAGGTCAATCTGCACCGGGCGCTCAAGGCGCTGCGGCTGAAGCACGATCCGGGAGCCGGCAATGGCTGACGCTCAGGATCGCTCTCATGATCGGCTGATCGGCACCCTGGCGGCTGGCCTGCAGCCCGTGCGGCCGCTGCTGTCGCCGCCGTTGCGCGCACTGATCTGGCTCGCGCTGGTCGTGGCGGTGGCGGGCGGGTTGGCGATATTCGCCAACCTTGCGGCGATGTGGGAACGGCTGACGGCGACGCCCGATATGATGCTGGCGGCGATCGGCTCGGCGGCGACCGCGGCGACCGCCGCATTCGCGGCCTTCGAGCTCAGCATGCCCGATCGGTCGCGCGCCTGGGCGCTGCTGCCCTTGCCGGCTTTTGCGCTCTGGCTCGGCGCCAGCGGCCTCGGTTGTCTGCGCGTTTACGTGCTGCCCGACACGCATGTTGCCACGATGGGCGAAACGCGCGATTGCCTCGTCTTCATCGTTGGACTTTCAGTGCCGCTGTCCGTGGTGCTGATCCTGATGCTGCGCCGGGCCTGCTCCCTGACGCCGGCCTTGACGGCGACGATGGCGGGTCTTGCTTCGGCCGCCGCCGCGGCAACGCTGTTGAATTTCTTCCACCCCTACGACGCGGCGGCGACCGATCTCATTGTGCATCTGATCGCAGTCGGCCTTGTGGTGCTGGCGCTTCGCGCGTTTGGGTCGCGCGCTTTGGCAAATTTATCCGCCTGATCTGTAACCGACGCGCGATCCGGTGCGAATGGGCGATGATGGATATCGAACCCCATCGTAGCTCCAGGGAGATTTCGTATGATCGTTCGCACCAAACTGCTTCTTCCGCTTGCCGCTCTTTCGCTCGCCTTCGCTTTTGCCGCGCCCGCGCTTGCCGACGATATGGGCAAGGGGATGGGCCAGGGCAGCGGTCAGGGTGGCATGTCGCAACCCTCGAAGATGAGCGGCCCGTCGAGCTCGGGCGGCATGTCGCAACCCTCCGGCTCAGGCATGGGCGGCTCAGGAACGAGCGGCTCGGGCATGGGCAACGGGAGCGGTGGCAACATGGGCAGTGGGGGCAGCGGCTCCGGCGGAATGTCGAAGTAACGCCTCTCACAAGACGAAGCGCCGGGCGCGCGTGGCGTCGCCCGGTGCATTGCGACTGGTCCGCTCAGCGTGGGATCAGCGCCCAATAATCAAGTTCGAGCAGCACGGCGGGATCGTCCTCCTCGCCGGACTTGCGCGGAAAATCAGCGCAAGGGCGGTCCTTGGTCGCAATGGTGCGCAACCGCATCGCGCCGACGTCGTCTCGTCCCGGCAGTTCGGCCTTCGCCAGAATTTCGGACCACGCAAACACGGTACCGCCAGCAAACAGCGGCGCGACGTGACGGCCGCCGTTGATGGCGGCGAGGTGGAAGGCGTTGGCGAGCCCGTTGAAAGTGAGGCTGCGCGCCAGCGAAATCACATGGCCGCCATAGATCAGCCGGTTGCCGAAGCGGCCTTTCTTGGCGCTGTACAGATCGAAATGAATGCGCGCGGTGTTCTGATAAAGCCGCGTCGCCATCATGTGTTCGGCTTCTTCGACCGTGATGCCGTCGACGTGGTCGATCTTTTCGCCGACCTCGTAGTCGTTGAAGCGATAGGGACTGCCGGCGAGCGCAAAATCGTAATCGGCGACGTCGATCGGCGGGCAGGCCTCGCCAAGCACCTTCGGGTCGACCGCGGTCGGCAACCGCGGCACGTGGTCGCCGGGGGGCGGCGCTGCTTCATCGCCTTTACGCACCATGACCCAGCGCACGTATTCGAGCACCGGCGACCCGTCCTGCTTGTAGCCGGTGGTCCGCACATAGACGATGCCGGTCTTGCGACTTGAATTTTCTTTGAGCCCGATCACCTCTGACAGTGCGGTCAGCGTATCGCCCGGATAGACGGGTTTGCGGAAATAGCAGCCGGCATAACCGAGATTGGCCACTGCATTGAGCGACACGTCCGGCACGGTCTTGCCGAAGATGATGTGAAACACCAGGAAATCGTCGATCGGCGCACACGGATAGCCGATCGCCTTGGCGAACTCGTCCGATGACTGGACGGCGAAACGGCCGCCGAACAGGGCGGTGTAGAGCGCCACGTCGCCGACAGTTATCGTGCGCGGTGTCGCGTGCCGGATTACCTGGCCGATGCGAAAATCTTCAAAAAAATTGCCGGGACTGGTCTTGCCCATTGGTCGTTCCTTTTTCAGGCGCGCTTCATAGCGTAGCGCCGTGGCAGCGCAAAGCCGCCTGCCTGCCCAAAGTATGCTCACGTCGCCGTGACCGGAGGCCTGAAACTCGCACGCCGAACCCCCGTATCTCAAAGCGACGACGATCCCCGTCGCGTGTCGCCGGCGGCCTCGCCGCCCAAATCTCAACGGCGATATTTCGATTCAAATGGAGACGATCATGTCCAAGCGTTTTGCTTTGTTTGCCACCGTGGCCGCTCTGGCACTTGGCGCGGTGACGACCATGCCGGCCACCGCGCAGATGTCGGAAAAGACCGTCACCGTCGGCGGTGCTCCGATGTATCCGTCGAAAAACATCATTCAGAACGCGGTCAACTCCAAGGATCACACCACGCTGGTCGCCGCCGTGAAGGCCGCGGGCCTCGTTGAAACCCTGGAAGGCCCGGGTCCGTTCACCGTGTTTGCGCCGACCAACGAGGCTTTCGCCAAACTGCCGCCCGGCACGGTCGAAAACCTGCTCAAGCCGGAAAACAAGCCGACGCTGGTGAAAATCCTGACCTATCACGTCGTTCCCGGCCGCATGACCGCCGCGAGCCTGATGAAGGCCATCAAGGCCGGTGAGGGCGTGGCCAAGCTGAAGACGGTCGCGGGCGAGGAACTCACCGTTAAGGAAGCAGGTCCCGGCAAGCTTTCGATCACCGACGCCAAGGGTGACGTGGCCCATGTGACCATCGCCAATGTGCTGCAATCGAACGGCGTGATCCACGTCATCGATACGGTCCTGTTGCCGATGTAACTCCCGGCCTTCCCCGCGCGAATGATCATGTGGGCCGGCCTGAAATGGCCGGCCCCGTTCCATCGGATTGTCTCTCGCAAATGGGAGTAACGATAAAGAGTGTCTGACACGAATGTGAGTACGGGCTCGACCAAAGCTTGTTATTAAGTTCGCCGTAACGGGATGGCTGACATGTCGATCGAAGCTGCGACCAGTTCAACGGTGGTGCCCGAAACGGCATCGACAAGAGCGCCCCTCATTCACCCCGCGTGGGTGCGCGTAACGCACTGGATCAACGTGCTCGCGATGCTGATGATGATCGGCTCGGGCTGGCAGATCTACGACGCCTCGCCGCTGTTCGGCTTCACCTTTCCGCACCAGATTGCGCTTGGCGAATGGCTGGCCGGCGCCCTGTTGTGGCATTTCGCCGCCATGTGGCTGCTGGTGATCAACGGCATTGTCTATGTCACGCTCGGCTTCTTGACTGGCCGCTTCCGTCGCAAACTGTTTCCGATCCGGCCGCGCGACGTTATGCATGACTTCCTCGCCGCGCTGCGCGGCAAGCTCGCGCATGACGATTTGTCGGTCTACAACGCGGTGCAGAAACTGTTGTATGTCGGTGTGCTGCTGGCCGGCGTCGTGATCGTGTTTTCGGGCCTGTCGATCTGGAAGCCGGTGCAGTTCTGGTGGCTGACCGCTTTCTTCGGCGGCTACAACACGGCGCGTTATGTCCACTTCGCCGCGATGACGTCGATCGTGGCCTTCCTGACTGTCCACATCGCGCTCGCGTTGCTGGTGCCCAAAAGCCTCCGCGCAATGATCGTCGGACGCTGATCGTTGAGGATGAAGACCATGGCTCGTGTGCGCAAATCACCGCCCGGTGTCGATCCAAAGCTTCTGATCAAAGACGCCGCCAAGCTATTGCCGGACCGCTCGCGGCGATCGTTTCTGCGCGGGGTCGCGAGCCTCGGCGCCCTTGCGACGCTGACCGGCTGCGACATCATCGACGGGCCGACTTCCGAGAATACGCTGCGCGTCATCTCGAATTTCAACGACTGGGTGCAGGCGCGCATCTTCAATCCCAACCGGCTGGCGCCGGAATACCCGGAAAGCGCGATTACGCGCCCGTTTCCGTTCAACGCCTATTATTCGCTGGACGACGCACCCGACGTCGACGGCGACACATGGAAGCTCGAGATTGGCGGCCTGGTCGACAACAAAAAGCCGTGGACGCTGCCAGAGCTCAACAAGCTGCCGGAGGTTTCGCAGATTACCCGGCATGTCTGCGTCGAGGGCTGGAGCGCGATCGGCTCATGGCAGGGCGTGCGACTCTCCGACTTCCTGAAAATGATCGGTGCCGACACGACGGCGAAATACGTCTGGTTCCAGTGCGCCGAAGGCTATTCCAACACCATCGACATGCCGACGGCGCTACATCCGCAGACGCAGCTTACACTCAAGTTCGATCACAAGACGCTGCCGCGCGCATACGGCTTCCCGATCAAGATTCGCATTCCCACCAAGCTCGGTTTCAAGAATCCCAAATACGTCACCGCGATGTGGGTGCAGAACAACGACGCCGGCGGCTATTGGGAAAACCAGGGCTACAACTGGTTTAGCGGGCAGTAGACGTCCACACGATCGCTTGGCGGCTTGATCTGCCGGCGCGGCGGCGGCACCTCGGTTATCAGGCGGGCGCCGCGCTGAAATGTTATGTAGCTCCACAGCCAGGTCACGGCGACGACGAAGCGGTTGCGCAGCCCGATCAAAAAGTAAATGTGCACCATGCTCCAGAACAACCAGCCGACAAAACCTTGCAGTTGAATGGGCCCGAGCTCGACGACGGCAGAGCGCCGTCCGATCGTTGCCAGCACACCGAGATTTTTGTAGCGGAACGGCGGCAGCGTGCGGCCTGAGAGACGCGCCCCGATGAGCCGGCCGACATAGATGCCCATCTGCTTCGCGGCGGCCGCGAGGCCGGGTACCGCGTGTCCGGCGGTGTCGTTCACTGCGGCGGTGTCGCCAATGACGAAGACGTTTTCATGTCTCGGCAGCGACAGGTCGGGCCCCACCATGATCCGGCCGGCGCGATCGCGATCGGCGTTGAGCCAATCCGCGGCGGGCGACGCCATGACTCCGGCCGCCCACACCACCGAGCCGGCGTCGATGCGGCCGTGTGCGAGATCGACGCCGTGCGCATCGCAGCCGGTCACCAGTGTCGAGGTCAGCACCTCGACGCCCATCGCGGTGAGCGCCTTTTGGTGTAGCGCGAGTGCCTCTCGGAGAACGTCGGCAACAGCCGCGGCCCGGCCTCGATCAGCATGATGCGGGCCGTGCGCGGATCGATCCGCCGGAAGTCGCGGGCGAGGGTTTGACGCGCAACCTCGGCGATGGCGCCCGCAAGCTCGACGCCCGTCGGTCCCGCCACCGACGATGACGAACGTCAGGAGTTTGCGCCGCTGCTTCGTCGTCATCAGCCAACTCCGCCTGCTCGAAAGCCGACAGGATGCTGCGCCGGATGCGGGTTGCGTCCTCGATGCGCTTTAGTCCCGGCGCGAAGGCCGCCCAGCTGTCGTGACCGAAATACGAATGCATCGCACCGGTCGCGATCACGAGGTAATCGAACGGGAACGTGCCGGATTTTGTCGTCACGGTCCGTCCTGCGGCGTCGATCCCCGTCACCTCCGTCATGAAGACAGTGGCGTTGTTCTGCCGGCGCAAAATATGCCGGATCGGCCAGGCGACATCAGCGGGCGACAAGGCGGCGGTCGCCACCTGATACAGCAGCGGCTGAAAACAGTGGTAGTTCTGGCGATCGATGATCGTAATGTCGGCGTCGGCGCGGTGCAGCGTGTGGGCGCAGGAAAGCCCGCCAAAACCGGCGCCAAGGATGATCACGCGCGGTCGCTGTGTTGGCATGGGGAGCCCTGCTGACGCCGGTTGCCATCGGGCACCGGCCCGATTAGCACTTGGCCCGCGTTCAACATTTTTCAAGGCGGTTTCATGCCCACCTATAAGCTCCTCCTGCTCCCCGGCGACGGCATCGGCCCGGAAGTCATGGCCGAGGTGAAGCGGCTGCTCGGTTTCTTCGCCAAGGCGGGTATCGCCACCTTCGACACCGAGGACGGCCTCGTCGGCGGCTGTTGCTACGATGCTCACAAGGTCGCCGTCACCGAAGACACGATGGCCAAGGCGCATGCCGCCGACGCCGTGATTTTCGGCGCCGTAGGCGGACCAAAATGGGACAAGGTGCCGTTCGACGTGCGGCCCGAGGCTGGGCTGCTGCGGCTGCGCAAGGATCTGGGGCTGTTCGCCAACATCCGGCCCGCGATCGTTTATCCGGCGCTCGCAGATGCTTCGAGCCTCAAACGCGAGGCCGTCGAGGGGCTCGACATCATCATCCTGCGCGAACTCACCGGCGGCGTCTATTTCGGCGAGCCGAAAACCATCACTGACCTTGGCAACGGCCAGAAGCGCGCGATCGATACCCAGGTCTATGATACCTATGAGATCGAGCGCATCGCCCGTGTCGGCTTCGAGCTGGCGCGCAAGCGGCGCAACAAAGTCACCTCGATGGAAAAGCGCAACGTCATGAAGACCGGCGTGCTCTGGCACGAGGTGGTCGAAGAGGTGCACGCGCGCGAATACAAGGACGTGCAGCTCGAGCACATGCTGGCGGATGCCGGCGGCATGCAGCTGGTGCGCTGGCCGAAGCAGTTCGACGTGATCGTCACCGACAATCTGTTCGGCGACATGCTGTCCGACGTGGCGGCGATGCTGACCGGCTCGCTCGGCATGCTGCCGTCAGCGTCGCTCGGCGAACTCGACGCCAAGACCAAACGGCGCAAGGCGCTGTACGAACCGGTGCACGGCTCCGCGCCCGACATTGCCGGCAAGGGGATGGCCAACCCGATCGCCATGATCGCGTCTTTCGGCATGGCGCTGCGCTACTCGTTCAACATGACCAAAGAGGCCGACATGGTCGATGCGGCCATTGCGGCTGCGCTCGCCAAGGGGCTGCGCACGGCGGACATCAAGTCGGAAGGCTCGAAGGTCGTCAGCACCTCCGAAATGGGCGCCGCCATTGTGGGCGAGATGGAGAAGCTCGCGTCCGATAGACGATAAGCGCTACAGGCCGATCGTCAACAAACCGTCGGAGTGCCTGCGGGCGCTGGCGGACGGACGCATCGACTTCGTGGTGACGACGAACGGCATCTACGAGCGGACCGCGCCGCCCGCGGATGCACCGTCCATCTGAGGGCCGCGTCTCAGTACGGCGTATTGGTATTGATGCCCGGCAGATAGTATGGCCGCGAAATCATGAACGCGCCGCCCGTCGCATCGCCGGGGCCGTAAAACCAATTCGGCCGGCCGGGATCGCCGCCCGGCGGGAACATGTAATCGTGCGTGCTGCCATCGCCCACGGACACTTCCGTGCCCGGATTGAGGTACGAGCGGTGGCGGGGTGTCACGATGATGGTCGTGGTGCCGTCGGAGTGGTGAATGATCGTCCGGGTCGGCTGAATGACGGTACCGGCGGCGGAACGTTCCACGACCGGATAGTGCTTCTTCGGCGCTGCGTTCGCCGCGCCGGCAAGCGCGGTGGAAACGGTCAGCACTGCCGCAATAACCGCAATGACGCGCATGTGGCCTCGCTTTGCTGGGCAATCACTTTAGCCCTGTTTCGCCCGTCGCGACAGCCTCTCGTGGCCCTCTTGGCGGCTCTCTGGCGTTGCTGAGCAATCCGCCCATGGCTTTCGGTTCCACACTTGGCCGGTGCGGCAGAATAGCATGCTTTCCGTTCGCTAATTTATGTCACATAATTCCCGCGCAGGGCCTTGATGAAGGTCACTGCCGGCGATGCGCCTGAGAGCAGAGCGCGCGCCAACCACAGGGAGGAGTCCCATGGGCAGCCTTATCCAGGCGGCTTTGAGCCGCCGCGCGTTGCTACGCCAAGCCGGCATTGCCGGGTTCGCAACCTTCACGGTGCCAGCCTTCGCCGAGCCGACCGTCCACCTGCCATTGCCGGGTGGTCCGGACGCTCGCGATCTTACGACGGCGTTTCCGCAGAAGGGGTCGATGGTTCTGCAACGCACGCGGGCGCCGCTGCTGGAGACGCCATTCGAGGTCTACGACAAGGGCGTGTTCACGCCGAACGAACAGTTCTTTGTCCGATGGCACTGGGCCGCCATACCGACAACCGTGGACGCCGACAAATTCCGGCTCAACATTCGGGGCGCCGTCAACAAGCAGCTGTCGTTGACGCTGAAGGATATTCAGTCGTTGCCGCAGGTCGAATATGCGGCGGTGAACCAATGCTCCGGTAATTCGCGCGGTCTTTTTCAGCCGCGTGTCGCCGGCGGCGAATGGGGCAACGGCGCCATGGGCAATGCGCGCTGGACCGGCGTGAGCCTCAAGGCTGTCCTCGACCGGGCCGGCATCAAATCCGGGCGCGGTGCAGGTCCGCTTCAACGGGCTGGACGAGGCCGTTGTCGCCGACGGTCCGAAATTCATGAAATCACTGTCGGTCGACCACGCCCGCGACGGCGAGGTGATGATCGCCTACGCGATGAACGGCGAGCAATTGCCGCTGCTCAACGGTTTTCCACTGCGTCTGGTCGTGCCGGGCTGGTACGCGACCTACTGGCTCAAGATGCTCAACGACATCGAAGTGCTGGACAAGCCGGACACCAATTTCTGGATGGCAACGGCTTACACAATTCCTGACACGCCTAACGCCAACATCAAGCCGGGACAAACCGGCGTGAAGATGGTGCCGATCAATAAAATGAACCCGCGCTCCTTCATTACCAACATCAAGGCGGGCGCAACGGTCGCAACCGGCAAGCCAGTGCCGGTGCGCGGCATTGCGTTTGGCGGCGCTGCCGGGGTCAAGCGTGTCGATTTTTCCTCGGACGGCGGCAAGACGTGGCATGCCGCGCAGCTTGGCCATGACGAAGGCAAATATAGTTTTCGGCAATGGCACACGACTTTCACGCCGACAGCCAAGGGCGACCACACGTTGATGGCCCGTTGCACGAATTCAAGCGGCGAGGTGCAGCCGAACGAGCCGAACTGGAATCCGGCCGGTTTCATGCGCAATGTCATCGAGTCAACGAGTGTAACGGCCGGGTAGGCGGGGAAAACAGATGAAACGCAAAAACATCGTTAGCGCGCTAGTCGCCGCCGCCGTTATGGCATCGCCGCTGGCGCTGGCGAAGACGGCGATTGTGTTGAAGTCGGTAACCGTGACGTTGCCGCAAAGCAATCGCGCGTTCCCCGACGGGCCCGGGCTGGAAACGGTGAAGAACAATTGTCTTACGTGTCATTCCGCCGGCATGATCCTGACCCAGCCACGGATGCCGAAGCCGGCGTGGCAGGCCGAAGTTGCCAAGATGCGCAATGTCTATAAGGCGCCGGTGGATGAGAAAGACGTTGCCTCGATCGTCGACTATCTGACGGCCGTCAAAGGCCCGAAATAGCGCGCAAGCCGGTTGAGCAGAGTTTAAGCGCGCCGCTCTACATTGGCTCCATTCCGTGCGCGGCGACGATGGCTTTTGCCGTGGGCGAAGCGAGGAATTTTACGAAGTCGTGCGCCGCGTTCGGATGCAGCGCAGCCGTAGGGACCGCGGCGGAAAAGACCGTCGTGTGCTGAATTTCAGCGGGCAACGGGCCGACGAGATCGACTCCCGGCACGGCGACGATTTCGGCGATCTGTTGCAGGCCGATCTCCGCCTCACCGTTGGCGACGGCCGCGCATACGACCACCGCTTCATCGCCTTTGGCGCCGACGAGACACAACTTTCCTTTAAGTTCAGACGCCAGCCCGAGTCGTGCGAACAACTCCTCCAGATAGAGTCCGCTGGCGGTGCCGAAGGCAGGATCGGCGCAAGCAATCGAGCGCGCTGTTTGCAGCGCATGCCTGAAGGCCACGACCGAACCGATGTCAGGTTTGGGGCGGCCGGCTTTCACGGCAACGCCGATGCGCGAGCGCGCCAAGGCTATGGCGGTCTCGGCGACGACCTTGTTTTCCTTGGCGAGCTCGTCGATGCGCGCCTTCGTCGTTACGGCGATATCGAAAGGCTCACCCGCCCGGATGCGGTCGCGGACGAGCGGCGAGCGGGTAAATTCGGGAACGAGATTGATGCCGGTGTACGCGTAGCATTCGCGGAGTTCGACAACGATCTCGCGCATTGCGGCGGCGGACAAAATGCGGATTTCGCCAGCGCGAGCGGAAGGGGTTGCCACGGCGAGGCCTCTCAACGCCGCTTTTTAGGCTTTGACGGACGCTCCTTGACGTTGCGGACTTCGGTATTCATCCGCAGGTCCTTGCGCCGGCGTTTTTCCAGAGCCTTTCCCATCTCGAAATAATCGCCCCGCGTCGCGCGCGCGGCGGCTTCGTCGAGGTCGGGCGACCACTCTCCGAGCGAATAGCCGAACCATGGCGACTCCGGCTTGAGCTTCGGCAGCCCGAGTTCCTCCCAGATCGCCTTGGCGCGCTCCATGTAGGGTCGCTTGGGCAGCGAGATCGGCGGGAAATCCTCTTTCAGCGTGGCGTCGATCAGCACCGACGCATCCTGGCCGCCATTGCGTTTGCTGCGCGGCCCGTGTCCCTGGTCGCGGTGCGGCAGGATGTGGAAGTCGAGCGTCGGATTGGCGCGGTAAGACATCGCCCAGAAAATCGCATCGGCGTTTTCCGGATCGATATCGTCATTGAGCGCGATGACATATTTGCCGGCGGCGCGATGCAGCACCGCGGCACCGTAAAGCGCCCGCCACACTTCGGTCGGCGGCATGTCACGCTCGCAGACGAGTGCGATGACCTTGCGGATATTGGTCAGCGGCTCGTGCATCGACACGCGCTTGACGCCCTTGATGCCGAGCGTGTCGCGCAGAAAATTCAGGAACAGCGGCTCCATGCCGATGCGCTTGATCAGGCTGGATTCCGACGGCGTCACCTGGGAGATGATCGAGGTCAGAACGGCGTCGCGGCGGCGCGTGATCGCAGTCACGTCCATGTAGGCGTTGAATTCCTGCAGATTGACGTGGCCATGCGATTCGCCGAACGGCGCTTCCGGTTCGAGATATTCGGTATCGATGAAGCCTTCGATCACGATCTCGGCTTCCGCGGGCACCAGGAGATCGACGGTCTTGGCCTTGACCACATTGATCGGCGCGCCGACCAGCGCGCCCGCGACATGCAACTCGTCGAGGCTCTCCGGCAACTTCTGCACCGACGCGAACGTGATGCACGGCGGCGCGCCGAGCACCACCGCGCAGGGCAGTTTCTTGAAGCCGCGCGCGCGCAGCTTTTCCCAATGGTTGTAGATGCCGGGCCGCAGTTCGAGCGACGGATTCATGCCGAGCCGGCGCCGCGCTTTTACCTGGCCGCGGTAATTGCCCATGTTCTGGATGCCGGTATCGGGATCCTTGGTGATGTATTGCGACAGCGTGGCGTATGGCGCGACGTCCCATCCCGGGGTCGAGATCGGCAGCGGAATGCCGTCGAGCCCATTGACCCGGCTTGTCGAGATCCTTGCCGGTGATGACGATCTCGTGGCACGGCGCATCGTCGACCAGGCGCGGCGCGATCGGATGGCGCGCGGCTTCCACCCAGCGTGAATCGATCTCCTCAAAGGGGCAGCCGATGCCGATGCGATAGATCTCGCGATTGGCGGCAAGACCGCCGACCAGGACTGGGATGTCGTATTTGCGGCCTTTGCTGTCGATCACATTGGTGAAGAGGAACGCCTTGCGGTCCTTTTCCTCGATGCCGCCGCGAAATTGCCAGCGCACCAACGGGTGCATCTCGGTGTCTTTGTTAATCGGGCGGTCGACGGTGATCAGCAGTCCGGCCTTGTCCAGGCTGCGAATGTGATCGTGGAGGTCGGAATAGGCACGGGACCGTGCGATTTTCGCTTTACTTCTCGGTTTGGTAAGGGCGTCCATAATCGCTTCTTCCTGGTGTCGATGTCACACCGTACTACACCTGCACGCGGCCTTGTGCAGGTGGTCATCTGGCTCCACGCTGACCCGGGCACTCGCGTGGCAGGGATGCACGGGGGAGTTCGCTCGGTTATCGGGTCGTCGCCCGCTACTTGCCAAGCGTCTTCCAGACGCCATTCGCGGTCGCCACCACGCGGGTCCCAACCACGAGATCGGCGGCCATGAAGACCAGCGAGCGGGTCCGGCGCACGATGCGGCACTTTGCTTCAACGAATTCTCCGATCTGGACGGCTTCGACGAAATGAACATCGAGATGCACGGTCGCCTGCGGTTGGCGCTCGTTGGCGTACCAGCAGGTCATGCCCATGGCGCGGTCCGCGAACGTCATCAGCATGCCGCCCTGGACGATGCCACGGCGATTGTGATGCTTGGCTTCGGCCTTGAACGCGTAGAGATAGCTGTCGCCCGACGGCCGCGCCCAGAACGGGCCAACCAAGCCGATGAAGCCGTCGTCGCCGTAAGGCTCCCAGCCTGCTGTGGCCGGATTGAAGCTGTTCTCGGCGGCTGGCGAACCGGCCACGGTCTCGCTGTCTGACATTGGAGAAAAACTCTTAGCCGATAGGTTGAAAGGGTGTGGCGCGGAGGGGGAAAGAATGATCATCCGGTATGGTGCCGCATCCACTGTGCGAGATCGTTGACCGCCCCTTGTAACGGAAACTCCGGCTGATAGCCGAGGTACCGCTTCGCGCGGGCCAAGTCGGCGTGGCTGTCGCGGTTGGTGAGGGCGACGCGCGCGCTTGCCGGCGCATCGAAATTCACCTTTGCGCCCGGCATTATCGACCCGATCGCGGCGGCGAACTCGCCCGGCTGCGTCAGCGCACCCATGGTGATGTTGAACACGCCAGACCCCAAATCCTTCGCTTCGAGCGCCAGCACCGTCCCACGCGCCGCATCCTTGGAATAGACCCACTCCATGGCGCCAGGCGGCACCGTCGCCTCTTTCCCGGCGAGCGCATTGCGCATGGCCTCACGGATGATGTTCGACGGCCCACCGCCGCCTGAGCCGCTCCATGGCCCGAACACGGCGCCGTAACGCAGTCCGGCGAATTCGATGCCGCACCACTTGGCGTAGTTGAGGCCGATGCTCTCGACCGCCTGCTTGGTCGCCGCATAAAACGTCGTCGGACGCGGAAACGCCTCCTCGCGACCGAAGTCGCCGCCGTCCTGACCGCCGTCGAAATAAGAGTTGAGCACACTCGATGACGAAACCACGACGCGCTTCACGCCGCAGACGCGCGCGGCTTCCAAAACGTTCACCGTGCCCATGATGTTGAGGTTGATCGCAGCGTACGGTTCGCGCTGTGCGCCCACGGTCAGCAACGGATAGGCGGCGGTGTGGGCTATCCGGGTGATGGCGTGGCTCTTGAGCGCATCGACGATCGACAGCGGGCGCAGCACGTCGCCTTGGATTGGCATGACTTTGTCGAGATCGACGATCTGACCGATCGCTTGCGTCTGCGCGGCAATATCCATCAGCACGGGCTTCTCGCCGCGTTCGACGAGGATGCGCGCGACTTGCGAACCGATCAGCCCCGCTCCGATCACCAGCGTAGTCATTTGTCCCTCCCGTTCATCTTGTCAGCCTAGCAAATTGCGGACGGGCTTGCCGCCGGCGAGCTGACGTGCCGACTAGCGGCCGGTCCAAGCATCGTCAGATCGAAGGCCGGGTAGCCCGTCCGACCTCGGTCCAAACGCAATGCCGCGCGGAACCAGCGGCCGTAACCAGGGTGTGCACGCCGCCCCGATTGGCGAGAAGCGTGAGGCCGCCCATATAGGCCAAAGCGGGCATCGAATGGTGCGAATTGTCCTCGGATCGCGAATGCCCTTACGACAGCGCCCCGCTAACGTTGTATTTGGGACGTTTCTCGCCTAGAAGCGCTTCCGCTCCGGGTCCAACCGCGCCGGAACGGGCGAATTTTCGATGGAGAGTCAAGATGGGTTACAGCGTCGCCGTCGTCGGCGCGACCGGCAATGTCGGGCGCGAGATGCTCGCCATTCTGGCCGAGCGGTCGTTCCCGGCTGACGAGGTCGTGGCGCTCGCCTCGCGCCGCAGCCAGGGCCTCGAAGTCTCCTACGGCGATCGGACCCTGAAGGTCAAAGCGCTCGAGCATCATGATTTCTCGCAGACCGATATTTGTCTGATGTCGGCCGGCTCGACGGTATCGAAGCAATGGTCGCCGAAGATCGCCGCGGCTGGCGCGGTGGTAATCGATAATTCGTCGTGCTGGCGCTATGACATCGACGTTCCGCTGATCGTGCCGGAGGTCAATGCCGACGCCATCACGGGCTTCCGCAACCGCGGCATCATCGCCAATCCGAATTGCTCGACCGCCCAGCTCGTGGTGGCGCTCAAGCCGCTGCACGATCACGCCAAGATCAAGCGCGTCGTGGTTTCGACCTATCAGTCCGTGTCCGGCGCCGGCAAGGATGCGATGGACGAGCTGTTTTCGCAGAGCAAGGCGGTGTTCACGCTTGGCGAGGTTGAGACCAAGAAATTTCCAAAGCGCATCGCCTTTAACGTCATTCCCCACATCGACGTGTTCATGGAGGACGGCTACACCAAGGAAGAATGGAAAATGCTGGTCGAGACCAAAAAAATCCTCGACCCCAAGATCAAATTGACCGCGACCTGCGTGCGCGTGCCGGTCTTCATCAGCCACTCCGAGGCGGTCAATGTCGAGTTCGAAAACCCGATCACCCCGGAGGAGGCGCGTGAGATCCTGCGCTCCGCGCCCGGTTGCCTGGTCATCGATTCGCATGAGCCCGGCGGCTACGTGACGCCCTACGAGGCGGCCGGCGAGGATGCGACCTACATCAGCCGCATCCGCGAGGACGCGACCGTGGAGAACGGGCTCGCCATGTGGATTGTCTCCGACAATCTGCGCAAAGGCGCCGCGCTTAACGCGATCCAGATCGCCGAATGTCTGGTCAACCGCAAGCTGATCACCGCCAAGCAAAAGGCGGCGTGAGCATCACGCCGCCGGTTCTGTTCGGGCCCGCGAGACAGCGCGAATTACTAGCCGCCGCAGCCGTGCAAAAAATCTGCTCGGGCGCGGCGTTCGCCGGCCGCAGCCGCGGGGCTCGCACCGAGGCACCACTCGAAATGCACGCGGCGGTCCCTCGCCCAGCGGGGCCCGCGGGCGCCGCCGACGCAAGTCCCGCGCGTAATGGCGCGATGCACCTGCTCCATTGCGGCGTCCGTATATCCGGCGCAGAAGGCGCGATCCGCGGCCTGTGCGGCCAGTGGCAGCAATACGGCAAGCGCCGGACTAAATCTTGCTGCACGCAACAGATTTCTGAACATGTTTCCTCCGTTGGGTCGGCCGACCCGTTGCGCGCGCATCATGCCTCAGGCCGGCCTAAACTAGCCAGACGCCGCCCGGTTGCATGACGGGTTTTGTGGAAAAGCGGCGTAGTGGCACGCTGTCTGCAGGACGGCTAGAAAGAGACTGAACAGAGGGGTTACCGATGACTGTCCGCCCGCGGCGCAGCGTACTGTACATGCCCGGATCAAACGCGCGCGCGATCGAAAAGGCGCGCGAATTGCCGGCCGATGCGGTCATTCTCGATCTGGAAGACGCGGTCGCGCCCGAGGCCAAGGCGATGGCGCGGGAACAGATCAAGAAGGCGCTGGAAAAGGGCGGCTTCGGCGACCGCGAAATTTTTGTGCGCATAAACGGCCTGGATACGCGCTGGTGGGTCGACGACCTGCATGCCGTCGCCGACGTGCGACCGGACGCTGTGCTGGTGCCGAAGATATCCGACCCGCATCAGTTGCAGGATCTGGCCGCTCGCATCGTCGACATGGGGACCGATCCACATATCCGCGTCTGGGCGATGATGGAGACGCCGCTCGCCATGATCAACGTCGGCGCCATCGCGGCAGCGGCGCTCGATTCGGAAACGCGGCTTTCCGGCTTTGTCATGGGCACCAATGATCTCGCCAAAGATACCCGCGCGCGCATCGTGCCGGGCCGTGCGCCGATGCTGCCGTGGCTCATGACCTGCGTCGCCGCGGCCCGCGCCTTCGGCATCGATATCCTCGACGGCGTCTATAACGACCTCGGCAATGCCGAGGGCTTTGCGGACGAATGCCGGCAAGCGCGCGATCTCGGCTTCGACGGCAAGACGCTCATTCATCCGCGGCAGATCGAGGCGTGCAACGAGGCGTTTACGCCGGCACCCGAAGAAGTGGAGGCGGCGCGCAAGATCATCGCCGTATTCGACCTGCCGGAGAACCAGGGCAAGGGCGTGGTTCAGATCGAAGGCCGCATGGTCGAGCGCTTGCATGCCGACATGGCGCGGCGCACCGTGGAGATCGCCGACGCTATCGCGAAGCGCGAAGCTGCGGCGCAGAAGCAGCCCGCCTGATATGATGCGCCGACCCTGATGAACCTAGCCTGGATGGACCTATGGGCGAGTTTTCCATCGGACAATCGGTGCGTCGGCGAGAGGATCCCCGCCTGCTGCGCGGGCAGGGCCGTTATTTCGACGATCTGAAACTCGCCGATCAGCTCTACGCTGCAATCCTGCGTTCACCCCACGCGCACGCCGATATCACGAGCATCGACACGCGGGAGGCGCAAACGATGCCGGGCGTGAATGCCGTGCTCATTGGCGAAGACTATCGCGCCGATGGGCTGGGCTCGCTGCCGACGATGGCGCCCTACAAGAGGCGCGACGGCAGTCCGATGTATCTGCCGCCGCGTCCGCCGATCGCCGTCGATCGCGTCATGCATATCGGCTACCCGGTAGCGGTGGTCGTGGCCGATACGCTCGAACGCGCGCGCGACGCCGCCGAGCGGATTGCCGTCGCGTATGCGCCGCGGCCCGCGGTCGTGTCGGCGCGCGCCGCTGCGGAGAAAGAGGCGCCGCAGCTTTACGAAGATTGTCCGGGCAACGAAGCCTATTTCTATCAGGCGGGCGACAAGGCCAAAACCGACGCGGCGTTCGCCGGTGCGGCGCACGTGGTCGAGCAGCGCCTCGTCATCAATCGCGTTACCGCCAATCCGATCGAACCGCGCGGCGCCATCGGCGTGTACGATCCTGGCACGCGCCGCTACACGCTGCACTGCGGCTTCCAGCGGCCGTGGCTGTTCCGCAACGATATCGCCCGCGCGACACTCAACATTCCGGAGGCTGAACTGCGTCTCGTCACCGGCGATATCGGCGGCTCCTATGGGCTGCGCGGTTCGGTGTATCCCGAAATCATCCTGATGCTATGGGCGGCGCGCCGTGTCGGCCGGCCCGTGAAATGGACGCAGACCCGCAACGAGGCGCATATCAGCGACGACGACGCGCGCGACAACATCGTCGACGCGGCGCTCGCGCTGGACAGTGACGGCAAGTTTCTCGGCGTGCGCATCCGCAGCTACGGCAATCTCGGCGCCTTCGTGTCGTTTCGCGGCGCCATGCCGCCCGTCGTCAATATCGGCACGGTGGTCGGCACCTATTTGACACCGGCACTGCACGTCGCGGTTTCCGGCATGCTGACCAACACCCATTGCACGTCGCCTTATCGCGGCGCCGGGCGGCCGGAAGCGAGCTATATGATCGAGCGGCTGGTCGACATCGCCGCCGACGAATTGAAGATCGATCCCGCGGAGCTCCGCCGGCGCAACACGATTCCGCCCGAGCAGATGCCGTACAAGACGCCGCTCACTTTCACCTACGACAGTGGGCGTTTTGGCGAGAATCTCGACCGCACCGTGAAGCTTTCCAACTGGTCGGAGTTCGAGACGCGGCGCAAGGAAGCGGCGCGGCGCGGGATGCTGCGCGGCATCGGCATCTCCAACACCATCGAGCAGGCTGCCGACCCGACTTACGAGACCGCGGAAATCCGCTTCGATCCGCTCGGCGGCATGACTTTCGTTACCGGCTCGATCTCGCATGGCCAGGGCCACAACACGATCCAGACGCAGATGCTTGTGGACCGGCTCGGAGTCGATCCCGAGCGGATCAAGTTCATCGGCGGCGACACCGACGCGGTGGCGTTCGGCATGGGCACCGGCGGCTCGCGCTCGACCACGATGAGCGGCGGCGCCATCGTCGCGGTCAGCGAAAAGATCATCGCCAAAGCCAGGAAACTCGCCGCGCATCTCCTGGAAGCCTCGGAGGGCGACGTCGAATTCAAGGATGGCCAATTCACCATCGTCGGCACCGACCGCGCCATGGGCATCCATGACGTGGCGAGATCGGCCTTTCAGCTCGACAAGCTGCCGGCCGGCATGGAGCCCGGCCTTTACGAGACCGCGACCTACCGCGCCCGCTCCGGCAATTTCCCGAATGGCTGCCACGTCTGCGAGGTCGAGATCGATCCGGAAACCGGCGCCACGACCATTGCCGGCTACTGGGTGGTCGACGACGTCGGCACCGTCATCAATCCCTTGCTGCTCAAGGGCCAGATCATGGGCGGCATCGCGCAAGGTCTCGGCCAGGTCTTGATGGAAGACAAAAGCTACGACGAGGCCGGGCAGGTCCTCAGCGGCTCATTCATGGACTACGCGATGCCGCGCGCCGACGATTTCAACGATGTGGTGATCGAGGACAATCCGGTGCCGACGCCAACCAATCCACTCGGTGTGAAGGGCGCCGGCGAGGCCGGAACGGTGGGATCGCTATCCGCCGGCGTCAACGCCATCGTCGACGCGCTCTCGGTTTTCGGCATCCGTCATATCGACACGCCCTGCACGCCGTATCGGGTATGGCAGGCGATCAAAGATGCAAGGGTCTTATAGGTCGCATTTTCTACGGAAAACCGGCAGCCACTTTTCCGGAAAATGCTCTCGCGCTCGCAGTGAGCAGATTTAGGTCGTCGCCACCGCAGGGATTATCAAACGATCCTGCCGCGTCGGACCGCCTGCCACGATCTGGACGACGCCGGCGGTGAACCCGATCAGCGTGCCGATCTTCCACGCCGCCCCATAGGAGCCAGACAGGTCGTAGATCACTCCGCCACCCCAGGCGCCGAGCGACGAACCGAGCTGATGCACAACGAACGACACGCCGAGGAGCGTTGCCAGGTAGCGCGTACCAAACATTTCGGCGACCATGCCGCCGATGAGCGGCACCAGCCCGGGCCACCACAACAGGCCCATCGCGGCGGAGAACACCAGCGTACTCGCCGGTGTTGGCGGCATGGCAAAATAGACCGCGAACATGATCGCGCGCAGGATGTAGAGCAGTCCGAGCAGGATGTGCTTCGGAAATCGGCTGCCGAGCCAGCCGGTCATCAGCGAGCCGATGGCGCTCACCCCGCCGATCACCCCAAGGGCTTCGGCGCTCAGCATCGGACTCTGGCCGCAGATCGCCAGATACGTCGGCAAATGCGTGGTCAGGAATATGAGATTGAGGCCGCAGACGAAATAGGCGCCCGACATCACGAGAAACGGCCGATTCCGCATCGCCTGGCCCAGGACCTCGCCCATCGAGCTCGCGGTCCTGCCATGGACCGGGATCCGGTCAGCGCCCCCGGCCCAGAACGCCGCAGGCAGCATCGCGATTCCCAGCAGCACGAAGAACAAGGCTCCCATCTGCCACGGCTCGCGCGCCAGCAGACCCTGGGTGACAAGAGGCACCACCAGCGTGCCGAGCGATCCGACCGCGGCGATCACGCCGAGCATTTTGGTCCGCCGCTCCGCCGAGACGGCCCGCGCACATGCGGTCATGGCCAGCGACGTCGCCGTGCAGGACAGCGCGACGCCGATCAAGCCGCCGGAGATGATCAGCGCCAGTTCGCCCTGCGCTGCCGCCAGGATGACGAGACCGGCGATGTAGATCGCCGCCCCCGCGATCATCGTGATTCGCAGGCCGAAACGGTCCGAGATGGCGCCGACCAGCGCCTGCGACAGTCCCCAGACGATGTTCTGGATTGCCAGAGCCAGCGTGAAATCGGCCGCCGTGACCCCAAGATCGTGGGTAATCGGACCGAGAAACAGTCCAAAGCTCTGCCGAATCCCCATGCCGAGGGTCAGCAAGAGGGCGGTTCCAATGAGAATCAACCGAGCCTGTTTTGGGCTCGGTAGCGTTGTGGATGACATTCCCGGCGTGCTCTCCCTGCGGGGCAGGGTATGTCGGACGCCAAAATCGGGTCAATCGCGCCGTTCGCCTAGCCGGCATGTGCCGGGAAAGGGAGCGGATGCGAGGGCTAAGGATGGCAGCCCTCGCATCGCGGCCTCATTAGTAGATCAGTCTTGATGATGGTGGTGATGGTGATGATGATGGTGATGATCTTTCTTCTTGATGATCACCGTTTCGGCTGTCTGAATCGTATCAGCCTGCGCGCGCCGCGCATCGTCGGCCTTTAGCAGCGGGACAGCGTTCGAGACCGGATTGAGCAATTCCCTGTAGCTTGTCGGGGCCGAAGCCGCGCTCTGTGCGGCGGGGGTGGCCGCCTGCGCGGCGGTTACAGTGGTGAGGGCTGCGGCGGCGCCGAGCAGACCGGCAATCTTCTTGTCCATGGTTCCTCCGGGACGTGAGTTTGCCCCTGCACTCCAAGCGACAAAACAAGTCCGGCACCGTACTTATGTTCCAGTTCTTGGATCTGGCGAGCGACAATTAGCTTATTCGCTGCGGCAGCCGAACCTTTTCTAAGAACAGGCGTTCAGCCATCTGTTTTGATCGGGAGATGGACAATGGATGAGCGGCGCAGCCTCGCGGTGTTAGGCTGGACGGTAGGCGGAATCGTCGGATTGATGTTCGCGATGAACGCCGTGGCGCTCGCCTTGGCGCAACCTGAGCCGGCCACGCGCCTGTTGGTTTCGCACGCCGCCAATCCCTTGCAGGCGACGATGGTCGTGGCGCCCGGCGCAAATCCCAGGCGAAGCTGATTAGTTCTTCAGCCGGTAGCCGGTCTTGAAGAACCACCAGACGATCGCCATGCAGACGGCCAGAAACGCGAGCGTCGCCGCGAGACTATAGCTGACATTGACGTCGGCGACGCCGAAGAAGCTCCAGCGAAATCCCGAGATCAGATAAACCAGCGGATTGAACAACACGACGGTGCGCCACGGTGGCGGCAGCACGCTGGTGGAATAGAACGTGCCTCCGAGGAACGTCAGCGGCGTGATGAGCAAGAGCGGTACCGCCTGTAGCTTCTCGAAACTGTCGGCCCACAGCCCGAGGATGAAGCCGAACAGGCTGAAAGCGAGCGCGGTGAGCACCAGGAACGCCAGCATCCAGAACGGGTGCAGGATATGGATCGGCACGAACAGCCACGACGTCGCAAGAATAATGACGCCCAGGATGATCGATTTCATCGCCGCGGCGCCCACATATCCAAGCACGATCTCGAACGCCGACACCGGCGCGGACAGCAATTCGTAAATCGTGCCGACGAAGCGTGGAAAGTAGATGCCGAACGAAGCGTTCATCGTACTCTGCGTCAAAAGCGTCAGCATGATCAGCCCCGGCACGATGAAGGCGCCGTAGTTGACGCCATCGATGTGAGTGATACGCGAGCCGATCGCCGCGCCGAACACGACGAAATAGAGCGACGTCGAGATCACCGGCGAAACGATGCTTTGCAAAATCGTGCGCCGCGTACGCGACATTTCGTACGAATAAATGGCGCGGACAGCGTAAAAATTGAAAGCGGGCTTCATTGTCCCTGCCTCACAAGGCCGACGAAAATGTCTTCGAGCGAGCTTTGCGTGGTCTGCAGATCGTTAAACCTGATGCCGGCCTGTTGAAGCTCATCGAGCAGCGCGGTGATGCCGGTGTGTTCGGCCTTGGTGTCGTAGGTATAGACCAGCTCTTTGCCGCCCTTCGTGAGCGTAAGCTTGTGCGCGCCGAGTGCGGGCGGGATTGCGGCAAGTGGTTCGCGCAACTCCAGCGTCATCTGCTTGCGTCCGAGCTTGCGCATCAGCTCGGCTTTGTCCTCGACCAGGATCAGCTCGCCCTTGTTGATGACGCCGACCCGGTCAGCCATGTCCTCGGCTTCCTCAATGTAGTGCGTCGTAAGGATGATGGTGACGCCGGAGGCTCGCAGCGTGCGGACGAGCTGCCACATGTCCTGGCGCAACTCGACATCGACGCCGGCGGTCGGCTCGTCGAGAAACAGAATCCGCGGCTCATGCGCGAGCGCCTTGGCGATCAGGACCCGCCGCTTCATGCCGCCCGACAGTGTGATGATTTTCGAATCCCGTTTGTCCCAGAGCGACAGGTCCTTGAGGACCTTTTCGATATGCGCCGGATTTGGCGGCTTGCCGAACAGCCCGCGCGACAGCCGCATGGTCGCTGGTGGCGTCTCGAATGCGTCGGTGGTCAGTTCCTGCGGGACCAGCCCGATCAGCGTACGGCTCGCGCGGTAGTCGGACAGAATGTCGTGGCCGTCGACCTTCACTGTGCCCGAACTCGGGCGCACGATGCCGCACACGATGTTGATCAGCGTCGTCTTGCCCGCCCCATTGGGGCCGAGCAGAGCGAAAATCTCCCCGTGGTGGATGTCCAGGTTGACCTCCTTGAGGGCCTGGAACCCGGACGCATAGGTTTTCGACAGATGGGCGATGGAAATAGCGGGTTGCATCTGATGCATGGAGTGGCGCGACTGCTGAACGAAGGAACTGGCGGGACCGGCATCGACGGCCAGAAGGGCGAAACCCGGCGCGGCCGCCATGCGTTGTACCCCATCTTGAGGGGTGAGCGGAGGAGGTATCTATGTCCGAAATCGCTCAGAGCAACGGCATTTGTACGCAGATCACGACGGTCAAGCTCCCGGCCGGCAATCAGGATGAGGTTCTCAGCCTGATGCGGGAGCGTGCCCGTTTCATGGCAACGCAGCCGGGCTTCATTTCGGTCAATCTGCATCGCAGCAAGGACGGCAGCCACGTCGTCAATTATGTGCAATGGACCAGCCCCGACAAACTCGCGGCCGCCCACCAATCGCCCGAATTCCGCAAACAGTGGCCGCAGTTCGGCGAAATGGTCCGCGAGATCGAGCCGTGCCTCTACGACGTCGTTCACGTCGAGAGCGCGTAGCGGTCAAGAGCGAAGGCCACTCACGCCCAGGGGCGGGCGGTCTTCTGTTTTGCCTCGAAACTGTCGATCTGGTTGCCCTTGACCATGGTCAGGCCGATATCGTCGAGGCCTTCGAGCAGGCATTTCTTGCGGTGCGGGTCGATGTCGAATTTGACCACGCCGCCGTCGGGGCCGCGGATTTCCTGCTTCTCGAGATCGACGGTCAGCGTCGCGTTGGCGCCGCGGTCGGCGTCGTCGAACAGCTTCTCCAGATCCTCCGGCGACACCTTCACGGGCAGCACGCCGTTCTTGAAGCAGTTGTTGTAGAAAATGTCGCCGAACGAGGTCGAGATCACGCAGGTGATGCCGAAGTCGAGCAGCGCCCACGGCGCGTGCTCGCGCGACGAACCGCAGCCGAAATTGTCGCCGGCGACCAGAATTTTCGCCTTGCGATAAGCCGGCTTGTTGAGGATGAAGTCCGGGTTCTCGCTGCCATCGTCGCGAAACCGGCGCTCCGCGAACAGGCCCTTGCCGAGCCCGGTGCGCTTGATGGTCTTCAGGTATTGCTTGGGAATGATCATGTCGGTGTCGACATTGATCTGCTTCAGCGGCGCTGCAACGCCTTCCAAAACAGTGAATTTTTCCATGATCTGACCCGCGGTTCGATTGCTGGGACGGTTCAATGGCGCGTTAGCGGGCGCGGGTCAACCCTGCGCGGGCCGCATCCGTTGCGTGCTTCTGGCGCGGCCTCCGGCCTGATATATTGGCCTACAAGTGCGCCGGCCCACGGGCGCCGGAATTTACGGGAGCGAACACATGTCGATGCTGGCGGAACGGACCCAGGCAGTCACGGTCACCAAGCTGCACCCGATGATCGGGGCGGAAATCGGCGGTGTCGATCTCAGCCGTCCGCTCGACAAGGACACGCTGCGGCAGATCATGGACGCCTGGCACGAGCGCTCCGTGCTGCTGTTCCGCGATCAAAATCTCAGCGAGGACGACCAGCGCCGCTTCGCCTCGTATTTCGGCCCGGTCGCCAAGCGCGTCCCGCCCAAGCCCGGCGCGCCCGGCGCTTCCGGCTCGCCCGAATGGGACGACATGATGATGATCAGCGACAAGGTCGACGCCAGCGGCAAGGCGCTCGGCTCGCTCGGCCACGGCGAAATGTGGTTCCACACCGACAAATGCTATCACCGCACGCCGCACCGGGCGACGTTCCTCTACGGCATCGACATTCCGTCCGAGGGCGGCCACACGCAGTTTGCCAGCATGTATGCGGCTTACGAGAATCTGCCGGCCGATCTGAAAAAGCGCCTCGATGGCGCCTGGGTGATGCAGGGCCAGCAATACGGCGTTGGCCGCCGCATCGACATCACCCTGCCCCTGGAAAGCACGCACCATTGCCTGCAGCCCATCATCGTCACCAATCCCGGCTCGGGCAAGAAGGCGCTCTACGTCGCCAGCCAGAACTCGATGTGGATCGAAGGCATGGATCGCAACGAGAGCGAAGCGCTGCTGCAAAAGTTGTTCACCATCGCCGAGGATCCGGCGATCATTTATGAGCACGTCTGGCGGCCCGGCGATCTGGTGATGTGGGACAACCTCTCGTGCCTGCACGCGCGCACCGATTGGCCGCCGGAGCAGCGCCGCGAACTGCGCCGCTGCACCGTCGAGGGCGAGCCGCTGTACTAGTCGCGCGACTTGCGCGATGAATCTCCGCCGCCGAACGTTTTTGTCACTGTTGGCCGGCACTGCAGCCGTTCCCGCGGGTTTGCCCGCAATTGCGTCGGCTGACACCTATCCGTCGCGGCCGATCCACCTCGTCGTCGGGTTCACGCCCGGGGCGGCGTCCGATGTGATCGGCCGGCTGTTCGCGCAAAGCGCCGGACCGGTCGTCGGCCAACAGATCGTGGTCGAGAACAAGCCGGGCGCCGGCTCGATCATCGCCGCCCAATATGTCGCTCGGGCCGCGAAGGATGGCTACACGCTGTTTCTGCCGGCGCTGTCGACGCTGACCAACCAGATCATCAACCCTGCGCCGGCGCTCGATCTCAACAGGGATTTTGCGCCGATTGCGCTGCTGGCTATCGGTGCCGTTGTGCTGGTGGTCAATCCGGCGAGCAACGTACGCAGCGTGCCCGAACTCATCGCGCTGGCGAAATCGAAGCCGGGCGGGGTACTCTACGGCTCGACCGGCCAGGGCAGCCTGCCGCAACTCGCCGCCGAAATGTTTGCGCAGCGTGCCGGCGTCAAGCTCACGCATGTGCCGTATCCGGGCAGTCCGCAGATCGCCGAGGACCTTCTGGCCGGCCGCATCACCATGTCGTTCACCATCGCGTCGTCGGTGATCGGGCAGATCGCTGCGGGGCAAATCCTCGCGCTGGCGACGGCGGCGACCAAGCGTCCGAGTGCGCTGCCCAACGTGCCCACCATGGCGGAAGCGGGCATGCCGGACTTCGACACCGGCTTGTGGCTCGGCCTTGCCGCGCCCGTCGGGACGCCGCGGCCGGTGGTCGAGATCGATGGCCGCCGCACAAGAAAGCGATGCACACGCCCCAGGCCCTGGAGTCGTTGCGCAAGCAGGCCTACGACCCGCTCGACGCCGGCCCCGACGAATTCGCCGAATTTCTACGCAAGGAAACCACGCGCTGGACCAGCGTGGCGCGCGCCGCCGGAATGAAGAGCTGAAATCCGTTTGCGGTACGCGGCTTCTGCCTAGCTCTGCTTTTCGCTCTTCGGCACCGTTGCAAGCTCCGTGACCCACGGCCGCGCTGAGCGGAACCATTGTTGCCGCCGCGGCGGCAGCTGATCGCGCTGGCGCAGGAGGCCGACCCGCACCGTGTAGGACGGCTGCACCCCGTCGCCGGGCGTCGTCGAATAGATCGGCGAGCCGCATTTTGGGCAGAACGCCTGCACGCGCGGCCGGCCGCTGTCGGCGGTGGTTTTGACATAGGTCGTCGGCTGCCCCGTCATCTTGAACGACGCGCCCGGGACCGGGATCGAAATGCGGAACGCGGAGCCGGTGCCAGTCTGGCAATCGGTGCAGTGGCAGATCTGAACTTTCTCCGGATCGGCTTCGCCTTCGATGGTGATGAAGCCGCAATGACAGCCGCCGTCGATTCGCATGGTGCACTCCCTGAATTATTTAGCGTCCTCGATCGCGTGCATGTCGGCGTCGGACAGGCCGAAGTGATGGCCGATCTCGTGAATCAGCACGTGCTTGACGATCGCGCCGAGGGTTTCGTCGTGGTCGGCCCAGTAGTCGAGAATCGGGCGCCGATACAGCCAGATCATATTGGGCATCAGCGGCAATGAGCTCTCGGAGCGGAACGGCAGCCCCACGCCGTGGAACAGGCCGAGCAGGCCGTACGGGCTCCTCACACCCATGCGGCGCATCACGTCGCGCGACGGAAAATCGTCTATCTGGATGACCATGTTCTTGCACAGGTCACGGAAGCCCTTGGGCAGATGCCGATAGACGTCGCTGGCGAGAGCTTCGAATTCGGCGAGCGTCGGCGCCTTCACGGGTCGCCACGCCAGCGGATCAATGACGCGATCGGACATGGCCGAAATGTAGCGCAGAAAGCCGGCGCAGGAGAGGGGAAGTCGATGCTATAGTGCAGTGTGGTGGAGCGATGAGGCGGCGATGTCAGTGAGATCACTCGTTCTGGTTTCGAGTCTCGCAATTCTCGGCGCGGCTATTGCAACACCGTCGCTGGCGCAGAGTGAACCGCGGGAAGTGTATCCGCCGCATGTCCGTCACGTCCGTCCGCGGATCGAGATCACACCACGGCTTTATCCGTATCCGCGCGTCTACCGCCGCTGCGTCGAGCGGCTTCAGTTGCAATACAGGCCGAGCGGGCCGGTGCTTTATCCGCAGACATATTGCTGGTGGGTGAGGGGCTGAGTCATTCCGGGGCGCGGGCGTTTGCCCGCGAGCCCGGAATCCATATTCACAGACCGTAAAGTTCACGACCGCCGGTGCCAACGCTCTTGCGCCAGCGGTTATGGATTCCGGGCTCGCGCTTCGCGCGCCCGGAATGACGACTACTTCCACTCCCGCACGTCGACGAAATGTCCGGCGATGGCTGCGGCCGCGGCCATGGCGGGCGACACCAGATGGGTGCGACCCTTGTAGCCCTGGCGGCCCTCGAAATTGCGGTTCGAGGTCGAGGCGCAGCGCTCTTCCGGTGCGAGCTTGTCGGGATTCATCGCCAAGCACATCGAGCAGCCGGGTTCACGCCACTCGAAACCGGCCTTGACGAAAATCTTGTCGAGCCCTTCGGCTTCGGCTTGTTCTTTGACGAGGCCCGAACCGGGCACGATCATCGCGTTGACGTTGACGTTGACCTTCTTGCCGTCGGCCATCTTGGCGGCAGCGCGCAGATCCTCGATGCGCCCGTTGGTGCAGGAGCCGATGAACACTCGGTCGATCGCGATGTCGGCAATCTTCTCGCCGCCCTTGAGGCCCATATAGGCGAGCGAGCGTTCCGCGGCCTGGCGCTTGTTGTCGTCGGTGATGTCCTCGAGCCGCGGCACGCGGCCGGTGACCGAGATGACCTGCTCTGGGCTGGTGCCCCAGGTCACGAGCGGCGGCAATTTGGCGGCATCGAGCCTGATTTCGCGATCGAAATGGGCGCCGTCGTCGGTGTGCAGCGTTTCCCAATAGCGCATGGCTTCGTCCCAGGCCTTGCCCTTCGGCGACTTGGGGCGATCCTTCAGATACGCATAGGCCTTCTCGTCGGGCGCGATGAAGCCCGCCTTCGCGCCGGCCTCGACCGACATGTTGCATACCGTCATGCGGCCTTCCATCGACAGCGCGCGGATCGCCTCGCCGGCATATTCGAGCGCAAAGCCGGTGCCGCCGGCGGTGCCGATCTCGCCGATGATGGCGAGGATGATGTCCTTGGCGGTGATGCCGTCCGGCAGCTTGCCGTCGACCACGGCGCGCATGTTTTTCGACTTGCTCTGGATCAGCGTCTGCGTCGCCAGCACGTGCTCCACCTCGGAGGTGCCGATGCCGTAGGCGAGCGCGCCGAACGCGCCATGCGTCGCGGTATGGCTGTCGCCGCACACCAGTGTCACGCCCGGCAGCGTGAAGCCCTGCTCGGGGCCGATGATGTGGACGATGCCCTGCCGCTTGTCGAACTCGTCGTAGTATTCGAGGCCTGAACAGCTTGGCGTTCTCGGCCAGATAGGCGATCTGCGCCTCGCTCTCCGGATCGGGATTCTTCTGGTGCCGATCGGTGGTCGGAACGTTGTGATCGACCACGAGCAGCGTCTTGTCGGGCGCGCGGATCTTGCGCTTGGCGAGCCGCAGCCCCTCGAACGCCTGCGGGCTCGTCACCTCATGGACGAGATGGCGGTCGATATAGATGAGGCAGGTGCCGTCCGGCTGTTCGTCGACCAGATGGTCTTCCCAGATTTTATCGTAGAAAGTGCGGGCTTTGGCCATTCCGGAATACTCCTCGCCGTCGGCGCGTTGACGCCTGTCTGGGGCGTCATTTAGCGCCTCAGGCGGGCCAGGAAAAGACCGGCCATTCTGTCGCCGCCGCCGATGCGGTAGGCTCAGGTCGCAACAGGGGATGGGAACACATGCAGACGAAGCGAGGGCGCGATCCGAACCACCCATGCCGGGCGGCTGCCGCTCGTCGCCGCGGCGACCGCCGATATCACGACCCAGGTGGCCGAGGTCATCCGCAAGCAGGTGCAGATCGGCATCAGTTGCGTCGGCGACGGCGAATTCTGGAACGACCGGAACTTCGCCTATTACGGCAAGCAATTTGCCGGCGTGACGACGCGGGCGCTGCGGCCCGGCGAGCTCGCCACGGCGCGGCAACAAACCCGCGAGCGCGACACATTCCCGAAACTCTACGCCGACATGGACCGCGCCGGCACGATGTTCTGCGTGCCGGGCGAAGAGCCGCGATTTTTTCCCACCACCAAGATGGTGGTGAGCGGTCCGGTCAGGGGCGGCGCGACCGACGCCATCAAGCGCGAGATCAAAGTCTTCACTGACGCGCTCAAGGCCGCCGATGGCGCCGAGGAGGCGTTCATCTGCGTGTTCGCGCCGGGTTGGCTCGATCACCACATGTTCAACGAACACTATCCGACCTACGAGGCCTACATGTTCGCGATGGCGGACGCGCTGCGCGACGAGTACCGCGCCGTGGTCGATGCCGGCTTCATTTTGCAGATCGACGATCCCGGCGTCGCGGACGCGTGGGACATGATCAAGCCCGAACCGAGCATTGCCGACTACCGGCGCAAAGCGAAAATCCGCGTTGAGGCGCTCAACCACGCGCTCGCCGGTATTTCTGAGGATCGGGTGCGCCATCATTTTTGCTGGGGCTCGTGGCACGGTGCGCATACGCATGACCTGCCGCTCAAGGACATTATCGACCTGGTGCTGGAGGTGCATGCGCAGGCCTACAGCTTCGAGGCCGGCAATGTGCGGCACCAGCACGAATGGACGGTGTGGAAGGACGTCAAGCTGCCGGCCGGCAAGTTCATCGTCCCGGGCGTGGTGAGCCACGCCACCAATATCGTCGAGCATCCTGAGCTGATCGCCCAGCGCATCAAAACGTTCGCCGACATCGTCGGGCGCGAGAACGTAGTGGCCGGCACCGATTGCGGGCTCGGCGGCCGAGTGCACGACGATCTGGTGTGGGCGAAGCTGTCCGCGCTGACCGAGGGCGCGCGGCTCGCGTCGAAGGCGCTATGGGGCCGTTGATCGAAAATTGTCGAACAAACCTGGGGAGACGCTCATGGCCAAAGCAAAACTGAAAGCGAAGCCGAGATCATCCGCGCGTGCCGCCAAGCGCTCGCGGCCGAGTGCGCGCCGTACACGGCCGGTGGCGAAGGCAAAGGCCAAACCCAAGCCGCGGCGCAAGCACAGCTTCGTCGCCAGCCATCTGCGCGAGGAGGATTTCGACGGAGGCTTGCGCCGCTATGCGAAATATCGCGATCTCGGCATGAGCAAAGCCACCGGCGGCATGGTGCAGGCGCACGTCATCCGCTTCGTACCGCCATGCCTGCCGGAGGAAGTCTCAAAGCTGCATTTCCACGACGTCGAGTTTCAGATGGTCTATGTGCTCAAGGGCTGGATCAAGACCGAGCTCGACGGGCAAGGCGCCGTCACGATGCAGACCGGCAGCGCCTGGATTCAGCCGCCGCGCATCAAACACAAGGTGCTCGACTACTCCGACGACTGCGAAGTGCTTGAGATCGTACTGCCGGCCGATTTTGAGACGGTCGAGCTGGAATAGCTGCGGTCATTGCGAGGAGCGAAGCGACGAAGCAATCTACTTGGCTCGCTCAGAACTGGATTGCTTCGCGGCGTTCGCCATGACGAAGGCGAATTATTCCGCCGCCTTGCCGGCGCTGGCCCCGGCTTCGACATGGTCGACGCGCTCGATGATGCGGGCGGACTTGCCACGGCGGCCGCGCAGGTAATAGAGCTTGGCGCGGCGCACCTTGCCTTTGCGCACGACTTTGATCGAGTCGATCATCGGCGAATAGAGCGGAAATACGCGCTCGACACCTTCGCCATACGAGATTTTCCGCACGGTGAAGTTCTCGTTGATGCCGGCGCCGGCGCGGCCGATGCAGACGCCTTCGTAGGCCTGTACGCGGCTGCGTTCGCCTTCGATGATCTTGACGTTGACCACCACTGTATCGCCCGGCTGGAACTCGGGAATCTCTTTGCCGGCGGTCAGCTTCGCCATTTGTTCGGTTTCGAGTTGCTTGAGCAGGTTCATGGCGAATTCTCCATCGGCTGCGCTTGCGTCGCGCCGTTACGGCCAAGTTCGGTGGTACGGGTTGGGGCGAGCTTCTACGCTACCGCGCGGGCTTTGTCACCTTCTCGTCACGGCCTGCCCAAAGGTCCGGCCGACGGTCCCGGGTGAGCCGTTCCGCCTCGGCGCGGCGCCAGGCGGCGATCCTGGCGTGGTCCCCCGAAAGCAGCACCTCGGGGATCGGGCAGCCCTCGAATACCTGCGGCCGGGTGTAGTGCGGGTATTCGAGTAGCCCGGCCGTGAAACTCTCCTCGGCGCAGGAATCCGCCGCCCCCATCACGCCGGGCAGGAGGCGCACGCAGGCGTCGATCAGCGCCATCGCGGCGATTTCGCCACCCGACAGGACGTAATCGCCGATAGACACCTCCTCGAGGCCCCGCGCGGCGATGACCCGTTCGTCGACCCCCTCGAAGCGGCCGCAGACCAGGATGACGCCGGGACCCGCGGCCAGTTTTTCGGCCCGCGCCTGGGTCAGGGGCAGGCCGCGCGGCGACATCAGCAGCCGCGGCCGGTCCTCCTGGGCGATCGCGTCAATGGCGCGCGCCAGCACATCGGCCTTCATCACCATGCCGGGCCCGCCGCCAGCCGGCGTGTCGTCCACGGTACGGTGCTTGTCGGCGGCGAAGCTGCGGATATCGGTTACATCGAGCGCCCAGGCGCCCGCCACCAGTGCCTTGCCGGCGAGGCTATGGCCGAGCGGTCCCGGGAACATGTCGGGAAAAATCGAGAGGACTGCGGCGCGCCACATCTCAGCCTCTGCCCTTGCGGGAGTCGGTCGGCTTCGCCTCGCCGCTCTCTCCCGCAAGGGGAGCTGGTCGAACCACAATCCGCCCAGCGCCGAGATCAACGGCTGGCACATTGACCTCGTTGAAAGCCACGAACTCGGTTGTGTTGCTGGCGTCGAAGCGAACCTCGATCAGATCGCCGGCGCCGAAATTATGCACAGCGACGACGGTGCCGAGTTTTTCGCCGGCTGGACTGACGGCGCAAAGCCCCACCAGATCGGCGTGGTAAAACTCATCTTCCTCGCCGATCTCAGGCAGCCGGTCACGCGGCACAAACAGTTTCGTATTGACCAGACGCTCGGCGGCATTGCGGTCGCGGATGCCGGCGAGCGTCGCCACGAAATGATCCTTGGCGGGCCGTAGCGACTCGATGGCGATGACGCGCCCGTCTTCGGTCTCAAATGGTCCGTAGCCGGCGACTGCCGGCGGATCGGCCGTGAACGAACGCAGCCGCATTTCGCCGCGGACGCCATGGGGGGCGCCGAGCTGGCCGACACAGATTCGCGCGCCGGCCGACATCGCGCAGTCTTACGACGCGGCAGCCGGAGCTGCGGCGGGTGCGGCAGGGGCCGCGGCAGCGGCGGCCTTGGCGGCCTCTTCCTTGGCCTTGCGCTCCTTGCGTGGCACCGCCTTCTCGGGATTGTTGCGCTTCTCGCGCTTGAGCACGCCGGCGGCGTCGAGAAAGCGCATGACGCGATCCGACGGCTGCGCGCCCTTCGCCATCCAGGCCTTGGCCTTTTCCAGATCGAATTTCAGCCGCTCGGTTTTTTCCTTCGGCAGCAGCGGATTGAAATAGCCCAGACGCTCGATGAAACGCCCATCGCGCGGCGAGCGGCTGTCGGCAACGACGATGTGATAGAACGGCCGCTTCTTGGTGCCGGCGCGCGCCATACGGATAACGAGAGACATTCAGCTTCCTTTCGTTGATCGTGTAATGAGTCGTTCACTTTTTCTTTCCCGATCCCGGCAGGCCAGGCAGCCCGCCAGGAAGTTTCGGCATTCCACCCGGCAAACCGGGAAAATTCGGCGGCAGGCCCGGCACGTTCGGCGGCAGGCCCGAAGCCCCGGGCATTCCAGCCGGCAGCCCGCCCGGCATTTTGGCCGCGAGCTTTGCCATCTGCGCCGGGTCCGGCATGCCGCCGCCCATGCCGAGCATGCTGGCGAGGCCGGCCATCGGCCCGCGCTTGGCGCCGCCCATCGCTTTCATCATGTCCGCCATGGTGCGATGCATCTTGAGCAGACGATTGATGTCTTCGGGCTTGGTGCCGGAGCCGGCAGCGATGCGCCGCTTGCGGCTCGCCTTGAGAATGTCGGGATTGCGCCGCTCGGCCGGCGTCATCGAATCGATGATCGCGACCTGCCGCTTGAGCAGCCTCTCGTCGAGATTGCGCTCGGCGAGCTGATTTTTGATCTTGGCGATGCCGGGCAGCATCGACATAAGGCCGGTCATGCCGCCCATTGCGGTCATCTGCGTCAATTGCTCGCGCAGATCGGCGAGATCGAAGGCGCCGCGGCGCATTTTTTCCGCGGCGCGCGCCGCCTTCTCGGCGTCAATCGTGGCCGCAGCCTTCTCAACCAGCGAGATGATGTCGCCCATGCCGAGAATGCGATCGGCGATGCGCTGCGGATAGAAATCTTCGATGGCGTCGAGTTTTTCGCCGGTGCCGATAAGCTTGATCGGCTTGCCGGTCACGGCGCGCATCGACAACGCGGCGCCGCCGCGGCCGTCGCCATCGACGCGGGTCAATACGATGCCGGTAATGTCGAGCCGCTCGTTGAAGGAGCGCGCGAGATTGACCGCGTCCTGGCCGGTGAGCGCGTCGGCGACCAGCAGAACTTCGTGCGGATTTGTGGCGCGCCGCACATCGGCCGCCTCGGTCATCAGCGCTTCGTCGAGCGTGAGCCGGCCGGCGGTGTCGAGCATCACCACGTCGTAGCCGCCGAGCCGCGCCGCCTGCTGCGCGCGGCCGGCGATTTGCACCGGCGTCTGGCCGGCCACGATCGGCAGCGTCTCGACATTGACCTGCTGGCCGAGCACGGCAAGCTGCTCCATGGCGGCCGGACGCCGGGTGTCGAGCGAGGCCATCAGCACCTTGCGCTTGGTGATCTCGGTCAACCGCTTGGCGATTTTCGCTGTGGTGGTGGTTTTGCCGGAGCCTTGCAGGCCCACCATCATAATCACCACGGGCGGCGCCGCGTTGAGATCGATCGGCTGCGCGCTCGAACCGAGCATCTCGATCAGCTGATCGTGCACGATCTTCACGACCATCTGGCCGGGCGTGACCGACTTGAGCACCGCGACGCCGACCGCGCGTTTTCTGACCTCATCGGCGAAGTCGCGGGCGACGTCGAGCGCGACGTCGGCCTCGAGCAGCGCGCGTCGCACTTCGCGCAAAGCCGCGTCGACGTCGGCCTCCGACAGCGCGCCGCGCCGCGTCAGGCGGTCGAGGATGCCGTTCAGCCGTTCGGACAGCGATTCGAACATTTATCTTTCCTGTCATTCCGGATCGCCGCGGAAGCGGCGAGTCCGGAATCCATATTCCCGGTGCATGGGGTTATGGATTCCGGGCTCCTCGCTGCGCTCGGCCCCGGAATGACGCAGCGAGAGAAAACACAATCTCGCCCGAGGGCGCATCGCGCTGTCGGGCGGTTGCCTCCGGTCTCGCGGGCCGGTCGGCGGGGTTCGACGTCAGTCACTTACGAAAGCGGCCGGAAAATAGGTGCGGATGCCTCTCGCGTCAACCGGCACCGCATGGCGCCACGATCCCTATATTGCTCCTATGTCGCGCTATTATCAGGGGCCGGTTTCGGATCATTTCGACGGCGAATTGTTTTTTAACCCATTCCGCCCGTCCTCCGTCTCGCGTGGCCGGTTTGGGCTCCTGCGCTGGAACATCGACCGCCGCTGGGGCAGCGGCCGCCGCGCCAAGTGGCCGGTCCGGGCGGCTTCACCCTATGCGGACCGGCCGCCGACCCGCGTCGACGGGCGGTCCGTGCGGGTGTCCTATGTGGGTCATGCCAGCTTCCTCGTCCAAACCGGCAGGCCTCAATATCCTGCTCGACCCGGTATGGTCAGAGCGCGCGTCGCCATTCCGCTGGATCGGACCGCAACGCGTTAACGATCCCGGCATCGCGTTTGCCGATCTGCCGCCCATCGACGCCGTGCTGGTGTCGCACGGCCATTACGATCATCTCGATATCGCGACTCTGTCGAAGCTCACCGCTGGGCACCGGCCGCGGGTCATCACTCCGCTCGGTAATGATGCGATCATGCGTAGGCACGATCAGGCAATTGAGGCCGAGGCCTACGACTGGGGTGACCGCGTTGATCTCGGCGCGGGTGTCTCGGTGACGCTGGTACCGACGCAGCACTGGTCGGCGCGCAATCTGTCCGACCGCAACATGTCGCTGTGGGCGTCGTTCATCATCGAGACTCCCGCGGGGCGTTGCTACTACGTGGCCGATTCCGGCTACGGCGAAGGGCGCAATTTCCGCCTTGTCCGCAAGCGCCACGGACCGATCCGGCTCGCGCTCCTGCCGATCGGCGCCTATGAGCCGCGCTGGTTCATGCAGAGCGCCCACATGAACCCGGCCGAGTCGGTGCAGGCGTTCATCGATAGCGGCGCCGAGCTTGCGCTCGGCCATCACTACGGCACGTTTCAGCTCACTGACGAGGCGATCGATGCGCCGCTCATTGCGCTCGCGGAGGCGTTGCGCGTCTCGGAAATTCCGGCTGAGCGCTTTCGTACATTGCGGCCCGGTCAGGTCTGGGAGCTTAGTTGACCAGCACGAAAATATTGATGACGAGATTTTTCTGGTCCGCGGTCACCGGATCGGTCACGTACTGCTCGATCAGCACGTTCTTCGATTCAAGCTTCTTGTCGTCCAGATAATTGGTTATCGCCTCGTAGGTGTCATCGAGCGAGTCGTATGAGCCGCGATGGACAAATTTGAGCGCGTGGCCGTCGGGCGATTGGCCGGCTGAGATTTCGCCGTGCGGCGGATCTTTCGGTGCTTCGGCCAGTGGTATGGCGGCCTCGTAATCGAAGCCGAGATCGTCGGTGGCGAGAAAGATCGTCATCGGCAGGCCGTCAGTCTTCAGTCCCGCCTTGGCCACGTAGGCTTCGACCTTCTTCAACGCGCCGCTGATGGTCGCGTAGGCCTTGTCCCAGGTGCCCGAGCCCTTGATGAAGACGATCGGCTTTGCGGTGAGGGTGACGTCCTCACCGAACGCATCGCTGGGCCTGGTGGTGATGCCTTCGGGAGCGACGGGCGCCGGCTCTGCCGGCTTGGTCTCGGGTTTGGCTGCGGGCGCCGGCGAAGCCGGTGCTGCCGGGCTGCGCGGCGTGGTTGGCGCAGCCACGGACGGAGGGGCCTGCGCGTGTGACGGCTGCGGCAGCGTCAGCGCGACGGTCATCGCGGCAGTCATGGCGAACGCCGCGGCGGTGACGCCAAAGCGCGCAATGCGCAGAAACATCAGGCTCTCCTTGCGTGGCGAACCGGCGCTCCCGGCTGGCGCCGCGTTGTGGCTTCGCCGCCCCCGGCCAGATTCGACCAGTCCGATCCTACTGGCGGAGGCAACCCAAGTCCTCATATAAGTCCCTCATATTCGGGCATTATCATGGGCGTGCTGGCCAACCGCGACTTCGTCAAGATGAACGGCCTCGGCAACGAGATCGTGGTGGTCGATTTGCGTGATTCGCCGCGCCCCGTCGAGGCGTCCGAGGCGCGCGCGGCGGCCGGCCAGGAGCCCTACGATCAGCTCATGGTGCTCTATCCGGCACGCGCCGGCACCGATGCACTGGTCCGCATCTACAACAACGACGGCTCGGAGGCGGGCGCCTGCGGCAACGGCATGCGCTGCGTCGCCTCTCTGGTCAGTGCCGCAACCGGCAAGGACAGGCTCACGTTCGAAACCGCGGCCGGACTCATTCCGTGCTGGCAGGAGCGCAACGGCCTGTTCACGGTCGACATGGGCCGGCCGCGCTTTCGCTGGAATGAGATTCCGCTGGCTGAGGAATTTCCCGATACGCGCGCAATCGAGCTTGAGATCGGTCCGCGCGGCGCACCGATCCTGCATTCGCCGTCGGTCGTCAGCATGGGCAATCCGCACGCGATCTTCTGGGTCGACGATCCGAGCACCTACGATCTGGCAAAGATCGGCCCGCTGCTCGAACACCATCCGATGTTTCCTGAGCGCGCCAACATCACGCTCGCGGCGATTCCGGCGCGCGACCACCTCGTGATCCGCACCTGGGAGCGCGGCGCCGGGCTCACCAAGGCGTGCGGGTCGGCGGCGTGCGCGGCCGCGGTCGCCGCCGCCAGACTCCGCCGCACCTACAGGCTCGTGACGGTTACGTTGCCCGGCGGTGATCTTGGGATCGAATGGCGCGAAACCGATGACCATGTGCTGATGACCGGACCGGTCGAGTACGAGCACAAGGGCCGCTTCGACGCCGCTTTGCTGGCCGGCGCGGGAGCCGCGTCATGAGCGTCGAAGTCGTCACCTTCGGCTGCCGCCTCAACACCGCCGAGTCCGAGGTGATCCGCCGAAACGCCGAACAGGCCGGGCTCGCCGATACGGTCGTGGTCAACACCTGCGCGGTGACCGCGGAGGCCGTGCGCCAGGCGCGGCAGACCATTCGGGCGCTGCGCCGCGAGCGGCCGAAGGCCAACATCGTCGTCACCGGCTGCGCGGCGCAGACCGAGCCGCAAACCTTCGCCGCCATGGTGGAAGCCGATCGCGTGCTCGGCAATGGGGAAAAACTCATCGCTGAGACCTGGGCCGATATCGGCGCCGCGCGCGTTCAAACAAACGCGCCGAAGGTGTTCGTCGGCGACATCATGGCGGTCAAGCAAGCCGCCGCCCACCTGATCGACACGTTCTCGGCCCGCACCCGTGCCTTCGTTCAGGTCCAGAATGGTTGCGATCACCGCTGCACGTTCTGCATCATTCCGTTCGGCCGCGGCAATTCGCGCTCGGTGCCGATCGAAGCGGTCGTCGCCGACGTGCGCCGGCTCGTCGAACACGGATATGTCGAGATCGTTCTCACCGGCGTCGATATCACGAGTTATGGCGCGGACCTCGTTGGCGCGCCCGCCTTGGGCACGCTGGTCAAGCGCATCCTCAAGGACGTTCCGGAGCTTAAGCGGCTTCGCCTGTCCTCGATCGACTCGGTGGAGGCCGATCGCGATCTGCTCGACGCGCTCGCGAACGATGAGCGCCTGATGCCGCACCTGCACTTGTCGCTGCAAGCGGGTGACGATCTCATCCTCAAGCGCATGAAGCGGCGGCATTTGCGGGCTGACGCCATTGCGTTCTGCGACGAGGTGCGGCGGCTGCGGCCCGACACGGTGTTCGGCGCCGATCTGATCGCGGGCTTTCCGACCGAGAGCGAAGCGATGTTTCAAAATTCGCTCGATCTGGTCGGCGAATGCGGGCTGACGCATCTCCACGTGTTTCCGTTCTCGCCGCGGCCCGGCACGCCGGCGGCGCGCATGCCGCAGGTCGTCCGCGACGTGGTCAAAGAACGCGCCCGGCGGTTGCGCGAGTGCGGCACGCTGGCGCTGCAAAACCATCTCGATGCCGAGATCGGCGCGATCCCGGCGTGTGCTGACGGAATTGCACGAGATGGGCCGAACCGCGCAATTCACCAAGGTGAAGCTGGCGCATCCGGCGAGCCCGGGACAAATTATCGACGTGAAAATCGCCGCGCATGATGGCAGACAACTGCTGGCGGCGTGAGTTGCCTTCGCGGGATGGAGACTGCCGATGGATTCCAACGGCCACGACTATACGATCACGACCACTGCGGAACTTGAAAAGCTCTACGCGGACGCGCCTTACGGCCCTGCGGTGTTCAAGGAGATCGATCGCATCTCGCCAGAGTACCGCAAGCTGATCGAAGCTGCGCCGTTTTGCGTGGTGGCAACCTGCGGCCCCGAAGGTCTCGATTGCTCGCCGCGCGGCGATCCGCCGGGTTTCATCCGCGTACTCGACGAGCATACGCTTGTGATCCCCGATCGCCGCGGCAACAACCGCATCGATTCCCTGCGAAATCTGGTGCGCGACCCGCGTATCTCATTGCTGTTTCTCATTCCCGGCGTCGGCGAGACCATGCGGGTCAATGGCCGCGCCAGCATTTCAACCGATCCGAAGCTGACGGAAAGCTTCGCGATGAACGGCAAGGTGCCGAAATGCGTGCTCGTGGTGACGGTCGAGCGCGCGTATTTCCAGTGCACCAAAGCGATCATCCGCTCGAAGCTGTGGGATCCGGCGAGTATCGTCGATCGCAAGACCCTGCCGACGCCCGGGTCGATTCTCGCCGAGTTGACGGAGGGCAAAATGGGCGGCCCCGAACACGATCATGCCGCGCCCGCGCGGATCAAAGAGACGATTTACTGAGCCGTCATTCCGGGGCGCGGATTAATGGCTTCGCTTTCCGCTGCCCACCCGCACGCGGCGAGCGGCGCGCGCATGTGTTCCGGTACCGGCGCGACGACGCGGATTGGTTCGCGATTTTTGTAGAGCGGCACCACGATCTCGCGCGCATGCAGATGCATGATCGGACCGCCGGTGCGCGGTGCAGTGCCGTAGATCGCATCGCCAACGATTGGCCAGCCCATCTCGGCGCAATGCACGCGCAGTTGATGCGTGCGCCCGGTCAGCGGCTCGAGCGCGAGCCAGGTCAATGGGCTGGCAGTGCCGCTCCTCCACGGGTTCTGCCCATCACCTTCCATTTGGTGACAGACGGCTGGCCCTCCGGATCATGCTTCATCCACCAGCCGCGCGTGACGTCGAGCCGGCCGAGCGGCAAGTCGATGTGCCCTCGTCGGCCTCCGGCGAACCTTCGACGACCGCCCAGTAGGCTTTGTCGATCGCCCCGTTCTTGAACAGCTTGCCGAGCTGCGCCAGCGCTTTCCGATGCCGGCCGAGCACCAGGCATCCCGAGGTGTCGCGATCGAGCCGGTGCGCCAGCGATGGCGGGCGCGGCAGGCCGAAGCGGAGCGCGTCAAAATGGTCCTGCAGGCATTCTCGGGCGTTGTCTCGCCCGTTCGGCGGCCCCTGGTGCACCGCAATTCCGGCCGGCTTGTCGACCACCAGCATCAGCCCATCGCGATATAGCAGCCGCGATACCATCTCTTCGTGGGTCATAGGTCGCCTGGCCGGCTGCCTCGCTGGTTTGCCTGGATGGGCGAAACCGCTATCACGGACCCGCCAGTCCCGACAGTGTTCCAGAAATGAACGACACCGCGACGCAGACGCAGAAGAAAAGCTGGTGGCAGCGCCTCACTGGCGGCCTCAAGCGCAGTTCTTCGGCGCTCGGCGGGGCGATCGCCGATCTCGTTACCAAGCGCAAGCTCGATGCCGAGACCATCGCGGATATCGAGGATGTGCTGATCCGCGCCGATCTCGGCCTGCCGACCGCCGACCGTATCGCCGCGGCGTTGCGCAGCGGCCGCTACGAAGCGGGCATTTCCGCTGATGAGGTGAAGGCGGTGGTGGCGGCCGAGGTCGAGACGGTGTTGGCGCCGGTCGCCCAACCGCTCGTCATTGATGCGGCGCACAAGCCCTTCGTCATCCTGGTGGTCGGCGTCAACGGTTCCGGCAAAACCACCACCATCGGCAAGCTTGCCGAGAAGCTACGCGCCGAGGGCCGGAGCGTGATGATGGCCGCGGGCGATACATTTCGCGCCGCCGCGATCGATCAGTTGAAAATCTGGGCGACGCGAACCGGCGCCGAATTCATCGCGCGCCAAGCTGGCGCCGATGCCGCCGGTCTGGTGTTCGACGCCATCGCGGCGGCGAAACAGCGCGGCAGCGACGTACTGCTGGTCGATACCGCGGGCCGATTGCAGAACCGCAGCGAATTGATGAACGAGCTTGAAAAAGTGTTACGCGTCATCAAAAAAGCCGAACCGTCGGCGCCGCATGCCGTGCTGCTCGTGCTTGACGCCACGGTCGGACAAAACGCGCTGTCGCAGGTTGAGGTTTTTCAAAAGACGGCCGGCGTCAGCGGCCTCGTCATGACGAAGCTCGACGGCACCGCGCGCGGCGGCATCCTGGTGGCGCTGGCCGAAAAGTTCAAATTGCCGGTACATTTCATCGGCGTCGGCGAGAATGTCGAGGATTTGGCGCCGTTTTCGGCGCGCGATTTCGCCCGCGCCATTGCCGGACTCGATGAATCACCCGGCGCCCGACAAAGGCCTGGCGCCGGCGCCATGTGAGCTTCGCCGAGATGCCAACGACGCCTAAACCGCAACTCAATCCGTTTCTCAAGCTTGTGCTCGATCTCGGGCCGCTCGCGCTGTTCTTCTTCGCCAATTCGCGCTACGGCATCTTTGCCGCCACCGCGACTTTCATGGTGGCAATACTGGCGGCGCTGGCCGTGTCCTATGTGATGACGCGCCATCTGCCGATCATGCCGGTCGTTACCGCCGATCATCGTCGTTGTGTTTGGCGGCCTCACGCTCATTCTGCACGACGCGACTTTCATCAAGGTCAAGCCGACTATCATCTACGCGCTGTTCGGCGCTGTGTTGCTCGGCGGACTATTTTTCAACAAGCCGCTGCTCGGCATGGTGTTTGATTCGCTGCTCCACCTGACCGAGGAGGGATGGCGCAAGCTCACCTGGCGCTGGGCGTTCTTTTTCTTCGTCCTCGCCGTGCTCAACGAAATCGTGTGGCGCAATTTCTCGACCAACGCGTGGGTCGATTTCAAGGTGTTCGGGGTAACGCCGCTCACCTTCATATTTGCTGCGCTGCAGGCGCCGCTGCTCAAGCGCTATGCAGTCGAACCGCTCGAGGCGGGGGAGTGAGCGGGCCGTCATTCCGGATCGCCGCATAGCGGCGAGTTCCGGAATCCATATCCACAATCGGTGCAGAAATTTCGCGGTCTGTGATTATGGATTCCGGGCTCCTCGCTTCGCTCGGTCCCGGAATGACGATCAGGATTTCACCGCCAGCGCCTTTTCGATCTGCGGCTTGAGGATCGACGCGAAATTATCCGGCGTGATCGGGCCGACGAGCTTGAAGGCGATGTGCGCGTCGCGACCGACCACGAACGTTTCCGGCACCCCATAGACGCCCCAGTCGATCGCCGAGCGGCCGCTCACGTCGGCGCCGGCCGCGGCGAACGGATCGCCGTAGCGGCCGAGAAAACGCCGCGCATTGCCGGCGTCGTCCTTGTAATTGATGCCGACCAGCCGGAAACGCTTGTCTTGCGCAAGTTGCAACAGCATCGGCGCCTCGTCGTGGCACGGAATGCACCACGACGCCCATACGTTGATCACCGTGACGGCGCCCTTGAAGCTTGCGGGATCGAGACCTGGCACGGCTTGCCCGTCGCGTTCCAGTCCGGCGATCGGCGGCAAGACCGTATCGGGCGCCGGATGGCCGATCAGGGCCGAGGGCAGGATCGAGGGATCGCCCGAACGCAGCCCGACGAAGAACAACACTGCCAGCGCCAGAAACACGCCGAGCGGCACCAGCACGGCGACGCGCCGCCAGCCAACCTTTGTGACATCGTCGGTGGCGGCGCTCACGCCTGCTCTCCCGCGTGCTGTACGGACTGGTCCTTGGACTGGCGTGCAACGGTTGACGAGCGTCGTGTGACGCCACGCGTTTCAAGTTCGGTCAGCGCGCGCTTTTGGGCGCGGAAATCGATCATGACCCAGCCGATCAAGACAGCAACCACCGCTGCAGCCGCCGCGTAGGAGCCGATGATGAACGGCATATGCTCCATATGTTCCATCGTCAGCTCACCGTTCGCGCCTGCATCAGCCGCAGCGTGCGCACGCGGCGGCGCAGAATTTCGTTGCGCATCGCGGCGAGGTGCAGCGTCAGAAACAGCAGCGTGAAGCCGACCGCCATGATCAGGAGCGGTATCAGCATCGTCGGATAGATGGTCGAGCCGCCGAGACGGAAGACTGAAGCGCCTTGATGCAGCGTATTCCACCAGTCGACGGAGAATTTGATGATCGGCAAATCGATGGCCCCAACCAGCGTGAGGATCGCGACGGCGCGCGCGGCGCGCGAGGGGTCTTCGACAGTACGCCACAACGCGATGACGCCGAGATAAAGCAGCAGCAGCACCAGCTCCGATGTGAGCCGCGCGTCCCAGACCCAGTAGGTGCCCCATTCGGGCCGGCCCCACAGCGAGCCGGTGACGAGGCAGAGCAGCGTGAAAGCGGCGCCGATCGGCGCGGCGGCTTTGGCGGCGACATCGGCGAGTGGATGGCGCCAGACCAATGTGCCGAGCGCCGCGACCGTCATCACGCCCCAGCCCAGCATTCCGAGCCAGGCCGAAGGAACGTGCAGATACATGATCTTGATGGTGTCGCCTTGCTGGTAGTCGTTGGGCGCGTGGAATGCCTGATTAAGCCCGAATGCCAGCACGATCACCGTCAGGCCGCCGAGCCACGGAATGGCGCGGTTGGCGAAGGCGAGAAAGCGGGTCGGATTGGCGAGGTCGATCGGGTTCATGGGCTCTTTCGGGCGCTACCTACTGCACCCGCGCGTGGCATTACAATGATCAGGCGAACGCGGCGATTTCAAATCCATATGACACATGGGTGTGTGCTCCGCCGCCGTCTACTCGATCTCTTGCCGCAGCGCGGCCGCAGCGGCGAAGGGCCCGATCACCAGGCTCGCCAGCGACAGGGCGCACAGGACCGTGAACGGCGTGCCGAAGAGCGCCGGCCCGGCAGGCCCGGCGTTGGCGGCGGCCACGCCGAAGATCAGGACCGGGACGGTCAACGGTAACACAAGGACAGCGAGCAGAAGGCCGCCGCGCCGCAAGGCCACCGCGATAGCAGCGCCGATCAACCCGATAAACGTCAAAGCCGGCGTGCCCGCCAACAGCGTCAGCACCAGTGCGCCCTGCGCCTGGGCGTCCAGATTGAGCAGGAGCCCGATCAGCGGCGCCGCAATGATCAGCGGCAGCCCGGTGGTCAGCCAGTGCGCCAATCCCTTGACCAGGACCACCAGTTCGAGCGGCGCCTGTCCCATGAGCAGCAGATCGAGCGAGCCGTCCTCGTGGTCGGACGCAAACAGCCGGTCGAGCGCCAGGAGGCTGGCGAGCAGGGCGGCGAGCCAGAGAATCGCCGGTCCGATGCGCTTGAGCAGCGCCAGGTCGGGGCCGACAGCGAATGGCACGATGGCGACCACGACCAGGAAAAACATCACTCCCATCAGCGCGCCGCCGCCGACACGCACGGAGATTCGCATGTCGCGAACGAGGAGGGCGGTCAGTTCGCTCACTGCGGCGCTCCGGGAACGGCCTCGCCGAGCCGCAGTTCCTGCGTCGCACCCATGCCGAGCGGGCCATGGGTGGCCGCAAGGATGAGGCCGCCTTCGGCAAGGTGGGTGCGCATGAAGCCGACCAGCCGCTCCTGCGCGGCGGCATCGAGCGTGCTCATCGGCTCGTCGAGCAGCCAGATCGGCCGCTTCACTGCAAGAAGCCTTGCGATCGAGAGCCGCCGCCGCTGGCCCGCGGAAAGGTAGGCGGCCGGCAGGTCGGCAAGTGCGTTAAGTCCAACCGATTCGAGGGGGGCGGCGACCGCAATAGGCTTTTGCCCAAAAAAGCCGGCCCAGAAGCGCAGGTTTTCGCTTACCGAAAGCGATGGCTTCAGCGCATCCTGGTGGCCGAGATAATGGGCCTGTTCGGCGATCGTCAGTTCGGCGTCGGCACCGTCGAGGGTGAGCGCACCCTCGGTCAGCCGCACCAGCCCCGCAATTGTCCGCAGCAACGACGATTTGCCTGCCCCATTGCGCCCCGTAACCGCCAAAAGTTCTCCACTGGCCACGCCGAAGCTCAGGCCGGTGAAGACGTCGCGGCCGCCGCGATGGCAGGCGAGATTCGCAGCGGAAAGCCGCATGAACGCGTCCCTGGCGCGGCCGAGGGGCCGCAACTGTGTGCATATAGCGGCTATTCGTTGCCGAACTGGCACATTTCTGGAAAAGACCTTATAAGCCGGTCGCGGATCGCGGGCTGCCTTTCAGCCCGCCGCGTCCCAGTCGCCGTCGGTCCGTTCGCGTCCGTTCCGGCAATAACGCTCCCCGACTTGCCCCGGTGCCCGGCCGGCGAGGATAGGAAAAGAATCATGGCTTCGCTCGATAGCTTCAAATGTTTGCGACCGCTCAAAGTCGGCTCCAAGACCTATGCGTATTACAGCCTGCCGGCCGCGGAGCGGAACGGCCTCAAGGGCATTTCTAGGCTGCCGTTTTCACTCAAGGTCTTGCTCGAAAATCTGCTGCGCAACGAGGATGGCCGCTCGGTCGCCAAGGAGGACATCCAGGCGGTCGCGCAGTGGCTCAAAAACAAGACATCGGACCGCGAGATCGCATTCCGGCCAGCGCGCGTGCTGATGCAGGACTTCACCGGCGTCCCGGCCGTGGTCGACCTCGCCGCGATGCGCGATGCGATGGAGCACCTCGGCGGCGATCCGAAAAAGATCAATCCGCTGGTGCCGGTCGATCTCGTCATCGACCACTCGGTGGCGGTGAACTTTTTCGCGCACAAGGACTCGTTCAAGAAAAACGTCGAAGAGGAATACAAGCAGAACCAGGAACGCTATCGGTTCCTGAAATGGGCACAGGGCTCGTTCGAGGATTTCCGCGTGGTGCCGCCAGGCACGGGCATCTGCCATCAGGTCAATCTCGAATACCTGTCGCGCACGGTCTGGAGCACCAAGGCCAAGATCCAGTTTGCCGACAAGGACAAGACGGTGGCGACCGAACTCGCCTATCCGGACACGCTGGTCGGCACCGATTCGCACACCACGATGGTCAACGGCCTGTCGGTGCTCGGCTGGGGCGTCGGCGGCATCGAGGCCGAGGCCGCCATGCTGGGCCAGCCCTATTCGATGGTGCTGCCCGAAGTGATCGGCGTGCGCCTGAACGGCAAGCTCAAGGAGGGGATCACGGCGACCGATCTGGTCCTCACCGTGACGCAGATGCTGCGCAAGCGCGGCGTGGTCGGCAAATTCGTTGAATATTTCGGCCCCGGCGTTGCGTCGCTGTCGATCGCTGACCGCGCCACGATCGGCAACATGTCGCCCGAATATGGCGCGACCTGCGGCTTTTTCCCGATCGATGACGACACCCTGCATTATCTGCGCGACACCGGCCGCCCGGCCGATCTGGTCGCGCTGGTTCAGGCCTACGCCAAGGCGCAGGGCATGTATCGCACCAAGAACACGCCCGATCCGGTATTCACCGACGTGCTCAAGCTTGAACTCGGCTCGATCGAGCCGTCGCTCGCCGGGCCGAAGCGTCCGCAGGACCGCATCGCGCTCAAGGACGTCAAAAGCGGCTTCGCACAATCGATGGACAAGGAATTCAACAAGTCCGCCGAAATGAGCAAGCGCGTTTCGGTCGAGGGCCGCGATTTCACGCTCGGCCACGGCGACGCCGTCATCGCTGCGATCACCTCGTGCACCAACACGTCGAATCCGAGCGTGATGATCGCCGCCGGCCTGCTTGCCAAGAAGGCGGTCGAGAAGGGACTCACGGTAAAGCCGTGGGTGAAGACCTCGCTCGCGCCCGGCTCGAAGGTGGTCGAGGAATATTACGAGAAGTCCGGACTGCAGAAATATCTCGATCAGCTTGGTTTCAATCTGGTCGGCTTCGGCTGCACCACCTGCATCGGCAATTCCGGTCCGCTGGCCGAGGAGATCTCCGAAGCGATCAACAAGAACGATCTGGTGGCGGCCGCGGTGCTGTCCGGCAATCGCAATTTCGAAGGCCGCGTCAACGCCGACGTGCGCGCCAATTACCTGGCGTCGCCGCCGCTTGTCGTCGCCTACGCGATCGCCGGCTCGATGCAGGTCGACATCGCCAAGACGCCGCTCGGCACCGACCAGAAGGGCCGCAAGGTCTATCTGCGCGATATCTGGCCGACCAGCAAAGAGATCGCCGCGGTGATACGCAAGAGCATCAACAAGCAGATGTTCACCAAGAAATACGGCGATGTGTTCAAGGGCGAGGCCAACTGGCGCAAGATTTCCGTCAAGGGCGGCCTGACCTTCAAGTGGGACGACCGCTCCACCTACGTGCAGAACCCACCGTATTTCGAAGACATGCCGAAGCGCAGCCAGCCGATCGAAGACATCGTCGACGGGCGGATTCTTGGCCTGTTCCTCGAACTCGATCACCACCGACCACATTTCGCCGGCCGGCTCGATCAAGGAAGACAGCCCCGCGGGCGAGTATCTGCGCGACCATCAGGTGCGCCCGCGCGACTTCAACCAGTACGGCACGCGGCGCGGCAATCATCAGGTGATGATGCGCGGCACCTTCGCCAACATCCGCATCAAAAATCAGATGCTGCCCGGCGTCGAAGGCGGCTATACGGTTCACTATCCGTCGAAAGAGCGGATGACGATGTACGACGCGGCGATGCGCTACAAGTCGGAGAATGTGCCGCTGGTCGTGTTCGCCGGCAAGGAATACGGCACCGGCTCGTCGCGTGACTGGGCCGCCAAGGGCGCGATCCTGCTCGGCGTCCGCGCCGTGATCGCGCAGTCGTTCGAGCGCATCCATCGCTCAAATCTCGTCGGCATGGGCGTGGTGCCGCTCGTCTTCGAGGAAGGCACCTCCTGGCAGACGCTGGGGCTCAAGGGCGACGAGCAGGTCACGATCCGCGGCCTCCATGGCGACCTCAAGCCGCATCAAAAGCTCTACGCCGAAATCGTCGCCGCTGATGGCGGCCTCAAGCGCGTGCCGCTGATCTGCCGGATCGATACGGTGGACGAGCTCGATTACTATAAGAACGGCGGCATTCTGCAGTACGTGCTACGTCAGCTTGCGGCCTGATAGCCATCGGCTTTCGTAGCGCGTATGCCCCAGCCCAGGGCCGCCTCACCGTGAATTGAGTGGCGAGTGAGGCCGGCACGCGGTATCAATCTTTTGTCGCGTCACGATACCGTCACATCGGCGGTTCGTGCTTGAGACGGGTTTGCACGTGGGCGGCCTGGGATTGGGCCTGCCGGATTGCGGGCCCGGGTTTTGACTTTGGGGTCTGCGGGGTGGAGTTCGGAATGCAGCGTCGCCGCCTCGCGTCGGCATCTCTCATCGCCGGTATTCTGATCGCAAGCTCAAGCTTTGCGGGGGCAGCGCCACGGGCGCTGCTCGAGCTCTTTACCAGCCAAGGCTGCTCGTCCTGTCCGCCCGCAGATAAACTGCTGGGCGAGTTTGCCAAGGATCCCTCGCTCGTCGCGCTCAGCCTTCCGATCGATATCTGGGATTATCTGGGCTGGAAGGACACGCTGGCGCTGCCAGGACATACGGCGCGGCAACGCGCCTATGCGGAGGTCCGCGGCGACCGTCAGGTTTATACGCCGCAGCTCGTGGTCAATGGCAGTACCTACGTGGTGGGCAGCGATCGCACCGCCATCGATCACGCCATCGCCGAGACTGACCGCAATCCCGATATCATGTCGCTGGCGGTGATGGCCTCGACGGCGAGCGGCGAATTGTCCGTGACGATCAAGCACGCACCCGGCAAGCAGACCCAGGGCGAGGTATGGCTATGCCCGGTCGCTCGCGCCGTCTCGGTCGTTGTCGGTCGTGGCGAGAACCGCGGTCACACGCTCGTCTATCACAATGTTGTGCGCGCCTGGCGCAAGCTCGGCGACCTTTCCGGCGCTGACGAGACCTGGAGCGTGCCACTCGCCAAGATCGAGAACGGCAAAGTCGACGCCGCCGCTGTCATTGTGCAGGAAGGCACGCGCGAGAAGCCGGGCATCGTACTGGGCGCGGCCTACACCACACTCGGACACCAAGCGGCCGGCGAAGGCCCACAAACCAGCAGCCGCTGAATCTTTTTTCGCAACGAATGCTGGCGCGCCGCTTCGGCGTCGCTCGCCGCTGCCAAATTTTCCTCACAAAAAAAGGCCGGCGTGATGCCGGCCAAGAATGGGGGATTGAACCGTACGCGTAGACTAAACTCTGGCCCGGTTCGTCCGCATTTCGGGGGGCTGGGGGGCTGAGGAATCCGAAACACGAGCCGAACCGGGCCGTGAGGCAACGGTTCTCTATTTCACAGCTCAGCGCGGCGCGTGGTTGGCCGAATTGGGGCGCTATTATGATTGAACTAACGAAGCCGTGATGCAACGCGGCCAAGTTGCCGCAGGCGCAGACATTTGTCCGATATTTGTCTGTTGATTGTTCCACGAGCTGCCCGGAATCCGGCCGAAGTTTGCGACGTTGGAGCCCCTTGCGGCCGCCCCGGCAAGGCGCGATCATGACGCTTCCAAGACATCGCAAAGACATCGCCAAAATAGCTGGATGTAACAGGAGGCGCCGTATGGACATCGGCGAAATCGATCCAAGCGGGATATGGGGCCACCATCGCGCCGAACGCGATGGGACGCCCCGGCGCGAAGCTGAGTTCCGCGCGCCCGCTCCTGCCAACAAGGTGACTTTCAGCCGACCCGAACTTGACCGGATTCTCAGCCTTTATGGCCGCAAAGTCGCGGCCGGCGAGTGGCGCGATTACGCAATCGATTTTCTTAAAGACCGTGCGGTTTTTTCCGTTTTCCGCCACGCCTGCGAGGTCCCGATCTACCGCATCGAAAAAAATCCGCGGCTGGAGCGTCGCCAGGGCGCCTACAGCGTCATCACGGCGACAGGACTTATTCTGCGACGAGGCACGGAACTCGATCGTGTGCTCGGCGCGCTCGATCGTTCGGTGCGTCTGGTCGCGGTCTGAATGCTACGGCGGCGCCGTATCGCTGCTGCCGAGCGGTCGCTGCATGAGCACGGTATCGAGCCAGCGGCCGTGCTTGAAACCGACGGCGCGCAGAGTGCCGATATGAGCAAAGCCCGCTCTGGCATGCACTGCGATCGAGGGCATCTGCGCCGAATTGCCGATAACGGCGATCATTTGCCGGAAGCCTCGCGCTTCTGACTCCGCGACAAGCCGCCCCAGCAAGGCGGAGCCTATGCCCAGGCGATGAAATTCCGGCGCGATGTAGATTGAGTCCTCGACGCTCCAGCGATAGGCCGGCCGCGCGCGATACGTGCCCGCATAGGCGTAGCCCGCGATCGAGTCGCCGCGTTCGGCGACCAGATAGGGATAGCCGTCGGCGGCCAGCGCCGCGTACCGGCGCGCCATTTCGGCTTCGTCCGGCGGATCGATCTCGAATGTCGCGGTGCCGTGGTCGACGGCGAAGGCGTAGATGCGCGTGATCTCCGCCATATCGGCCGCGGTCGCCGGGCGGATCAGGACACCGGGTGGCGCCGTCGTCTCGTTCATGTCGCAAGATATCCCCTGCAACGTTGGCTACTACTGCGGCGCGTGGAATTCTGCAAAGCTGGCCGCCCGATATGGCTTCGGCCGGGCGGCGGAGCAGTGAGCCGGAAAGGCCATTCCTTGAATTCCGAACAGAACGACGGTTCGCCGCAGCGATCGCGTTATTTCGTTGTCAGCACCCTCGGTACCGCCCAAACCCTGGCCTGGGCGTCGAGCTATTATCTGCCGGCCATCCTCGCCGGCCCGATTGCCGCTGGCATCGGCGTGCCGTCGAGTTGGGTGTTCGGAGCATTCTCCGGAGCGCTGCTGATCGCCGCTTTCGCCGGGCCCGCGGTTGGGCGTCTCATTGATCGGCACGGTGGGCGCGGCGTGCTGGTGTTCTCGAACCTCGTGCTGGCCTGCGGCCTGGTCCTGCTCGCGGCCGCGCACGGTCTGGCGATGCTGTGCGTCGCCTGGGCCGTGCTTGGCGTCGGCATGGCGCTGGGGCTCTACGACGCCGGCTTTGCGGCGCTTACCGCGCTTTATGGCACCGCTGCACGCGGCCCCATTACGGGCATCACGCTGTTGGCGGGTTTTGCCTCGACCGTGAGCTGGCCGCTGTCGACGTTCCTCAACGACACCCTGGGCTGGCGCGAAACCGTGCTGGTTTGGGCGGCGCTCAACATCATCATCGGCCTGCCACTCAATCTGCTGCTGCCGATCCCCGCCCATGCGGCGCACCCGGCGGCGCGCAACGTACAGCGCAAGATCGGCTGGAAGCCCCATAGGGAAATGTTTCTGCTCGCGTTCGTGTTCGCGGCAGCGTGGTTTGTGACCGGCGCGATGGCGGCCCATCTGCCGGAACTGCTTGAGCGCGCCGGCGCGACGCCGTTCGTCGCCATTGCGGCGGCGGCGCTGGTCGGTCCGGCGCAGGTCGCGGCGCGACTTGTCGAGTTTCTGCTGCTGCGCCGCGGCCATCCGCTGGTCTCGGCTCGGTTCGCCGCGGCGCTGCATCCACTTGGCGCCGCCGTGCTGGTGCTTGTCGGGCCGCCGGCGGCGACGGCGTTCGCGGTTCTTTACGGCGCCGGTAACGGCCTCCTGACGATCGCGCGCGGCACGGTGCCGCTCGCGGTGTTCGGTCCGGACGGCTACGGCGAGCGCACCGGCCTTCTTGGCGCTCCGGCGCGGGCCGCGCAGGCGTTCGCGCCGCTCCTGTTCGGCATCCTGCTCGACGCCATGGGCGTGTCGGTCATCTACGTTTCGGCCGCGCTCTGCCTTGCCGCACTGGCCGCGCTGTTTTGTCTGCGGGCACGGCCTGAGCCCACCGGCGTCTGAACGTTCACCGGACCGACAAACGAAAACACCCCGGGCCGATCGGCCCGGGGTGCAAAGCTTTAACCTGAGATGTGGTGCGCTTAGCGGCGATTGCCCATGAAGCGCAGCAGGAACAGGAATAGGTTGATGAAGTCGAGATAGAGCGACAGCGCGCCCATCACCGCCTTGCGGCCGGCGACGGTGCCGTCATCCATCGCGCTATACATCTCCTTGATCCGCTGCGTATCCCATGCGGTCAGTCCGGCGAAGATCAGCACGCCGATCGCCGAGATGGCGAACGCGAGACCTTGGCTGCCGAGGAACACGTTGACCAGCATCGCCAGGATCAAGCCGAACAGTCCCATGATGAGGAACGAGCCGATCGGCGAAAGATCGCGCTGCGTCGTGTAGCCGTACAGGCTCAGCGCGCCGAACGAAGCGGCCGAGATGAAGAAGGTACGGGAAATCGACGACATCGTGTATTGCAGGAATATCGACGACAGCATCAGCCCGAGCAGGCCGGCATAGACCATGAACAGCATCAGCGCCGTGCTGGGCTGCAGCCGGTTGATACGGAAGCTCATGAAGAACACGAGCCCGAGTGTGCCGAACAGCAGGATAAGGCTCAGCGGACCGCTGAAGACGGCCTGTCCGAAACTGGTCAGGCCGGTGACGTGCCCACCGGCGACCTGAATGGCATCGCCCCCGGCGGCCTGATAAGTCAGCCACGACACGACGCCGGTGAGGGCAACACCGCTCGCCATGTAATTGTAGACGCGGATCATGTAGGCGCGCAGACCCGCATCGATCGCGACCTGGTCCGTGCCGAAGCCGGACCGGGCGGTGAGATTCCGATCGAAATCGGACATGTGAATACCTCTGGGTTGGCCCGGCGTGCCGGGCTGGGCATCCGGCGGCGGAGCGCCGGACACGCGGCAGGAATTTAGTGCGAATACCTTCTCTGCGCCAGATGGCTAGCTGCCGATTTTGGCAGCGTTACGAACCTTTCATGCGGCCGCTGGCCGCGCCCGGGCGCCTAAAGATTCCTTAACACCTCCGCGGGCTTACGCCCCAAGGCCGCGAACGTGCCGGCAAGGCCCAGAACCAGTGTGACGAAAAGCGCAATCGCGGCCGCCTCGGCCGCCGGCGCCGCCACAAAGGCGAAGGAAAAGTCCATCAGCCGGGTCACGATCAGGCCGGCGGCGAGCGTACCGATGGCGACCCCGACCACGACGGCGGCGAGGCCAACAAGGCAATATTCGGCCGCGTAGGCCATCAGCAGCCGTCCGCGCGTCGCCCCATAGGTCTTCAACACAACGGCGTCGTAGATGCGGAACCGCTGGCTGGCGGCGAGGCCACCGCCCAGCACCAGCGCCGCGGCCAGCAGCGTCACCGCGCTCGCAGCTCGCAGCGCCAGCACAAGGTTGCCGATCAGCGTATCGAGGGTGTCGAGAGCGTCCTTGACGCCGATGGCGGTGATCGTCGGGAACGCGCTGGCGAGCGCCTTGACGGTTGCGGCCTCTTCGGCGGGCGTGCCTCCGTCCGCGAACGTCAACGTCGCGATGTCGCTGTGCGGAGCGCCGGCGAACGCGCCCGGCGAAAACACCAGCACGAAATTGATGCCGAGATTTTCCCAGTCGACGGTGCGCAGATTGGCGATGCGCGCCGTGATGTTGCGGCCAAGCACATTGACGCTGATCGTTTCGCCGACCTTCAGATCGAGATCATGCGCGGTCTTGCTTTCGAGCGAGACCAGGGGCTCGCCGGAATAATTCGCGCTCCACCACTGTCCGGCAACGATGCGCGATCCCGCCGGCACCGCGGTCGCGTAGGTGATGCCGCGATCGCCGCGCAGCACCCAACGCGAGCCGGCGCCGGGCTTGAGATCGTCGGCCTTGATGCCATTGGCCGAAACGATGCGCCCGCGCAGCATCGGTACGCGCTCCAGCTTGGCGTTTGGCGCCTGCGTGTGCACGAACGCGTCGAAGCGCGCGGCGTCAGCGGCCGGAATGTCGAGAAAGAAGAACGACGGTGCCTTGGCGGGCAGGCCGGCGGTGAACTCGCGGTGCAGATTGCCGTCGATTTCAATCACCGTGGTGAGCAGCGCGAGACCCAACCCAAAGGAGACCATGACGGTCGGTGTCAGCGCGCCCGGCCGATGGATATTGGCGATGGCCAGCCGCAACGTGGTCGAGCGCAATCGCGGCAGCCGGCGCGCGAGACTCATCGCCAGCAGCGCCGCCGCCCGCAGCACGAGCAGAATGACGGCCGCCGACGCAATGAAGATCGCCGCGATGCGGTGCTGCGACGTTGTGAGAACCGCAAGCGCCGCAAAAGCCGTAACGACCGCCGCCGTGGCAATCACGTAGCGCGGGCGCGGCCAAGACCGCTCGGCGGCGATCTGATCGCGAAACAGCATCGACACCGAGATGTCGTGGGCGCGGCCCAGCGGCCACAGCGCGAAGGCGAGTGCCGTCAACAGGCCGTAGCCAAACGACAGCGCCAGAACAGCCGGATGCAATGACGGCTCCACCGGCAGCGGGACGATCGTCTTCAGCCATGAAGCAACGCCGAATGGCAGCGCCGCGCCGAGCCCGGCGCCGATGGCCGCGGCGAATGCCGCAACCAGCACGATCTCGGTGCAGTAGATCGCGAACACATTGCCGCCGCTGGCGCCAAGCGCCTTCATGGTCCCGATCGCGTCGCGCTTGCGATTGAGATGGGCGGCGACCGCATTGGCGACGCCGACACCGCCAACCAGCAGCGTCGCCAGCGCGACCAGCGTGAGGAATTCGGTGACGCGTTCTATGCTGCGTTCGAGCTGCGGCGTGGCTTTGTCACGGGTGCGGATTTCCCAGCCGGCGTCGGGGAATTGGGCCTGTGCCTGTTTGTCGAGCGCCGCCACGGCGCCGCCGCTCGTACCGGCCGGCAGCCGAACCCGGTATTGCCAGCGCACCAGGCTGCCGGGCTGAATGAGGCCGCTCGCTCGCAGAGCGGCATCGCTCACCAGCACACGCGGCCCGAAGCCGATGCCGCCGGACAGCTTGTCGGGCTCGGTGACCAGTGCGGCGCGCAACGCGATCGTCGCGGCTCCGATGGTGATGCGATCTCCGGCCTTCAGGTTAAGGCGCGCCAGCAGCGCCGGATCCACGGCGGCGCCGAACGCGCCGTTGTTCTCCGCGAACAACGCCGGCAGTGCCAGGTCGGGATCGGTTACGACCGATCCGAAAAGCGGATAGGCGCCGTCGACTGCCTTGAGTTCCACGAGCGTCGTCTGACCGGCGGTCGTGCGTGCCATGGCGCGCAAGGTGGCCGCAGCCGACACGGTGCCGTGCGCGTCGAGGAAGGCGCGCTCGGCGTCGCTCGCCTGCCGCTGAATGAGCGAAAACGCGAGATCGCCGCCGAGCGTCGTTTGCCCGGCATTGGCGATGCCGTCGGAAAGATTCGCCGCCACCGAGCCGACACCGGCGATCGCCGCGACGCCGAGCGCGATGCAGGCGATGAACACGGCAAAGCCACGGACGCCGCCGCGCAGGTCGCGCCAGGCAAACCGCAACGCGGTCAAGCGGCTCGGCCGTGATGCAGGTGCCGGTGCCAGCATCAGGCGACCTTGGATGCAGAAAAAGGCTTGGATGCAACAGGCTTAGGCGCAAAACGCGCCAACAAAAAATGAACCGGCGCAAATGCGATCAGCGGCAATCCGGCCATCAAGAAAGCAAGCCAAACGTAAGCCGGCACCCACGTCTGGGCGGCGTGGTCATTCGGTCCCCAAACGTAATTGATGTTGACCGGTGTCAGCCCGGGATTTGGCGTCGGCGGCGGCATGAAGAAAAAACAGATCAGCAGCAGCGCCCAGGCCAGCACCGTCCACGACCAGAACGCGCGCCGGTCGTAGCCCAGCCGCCAGACCAGATAGAACAGCAGGAGCGGCAGCCAGCCGTGAAACAACGACAACAGGCGCAGCCACAACGGAAACGCCGGGTCGAACATGTAGCCGGTCATGCCGACGAGATGAAAGCCAAGGAGCGTCGCGACAAAATCCGTGAGCCACACCGCTTGCGGCACCAGAATGCCGACGCAGCACATCGAGATCAGCAGCGGACTCTCGATCCACACTCCAACAAACGTGAGAAAGAGGGCCACGTCGCAGAAATAAAGAAAATTGGTCGGCCCGTAATTGTACCAGTAGGCCGGCACGTGCACCGCCATGTAGGCGGTGAGGATCACCTTGAGCGCCAGCGGGATGTGCGATGCGGCCTTCGTCATGATCCACCGGCCGCGCTGACGCGGTTCGCGAGCTGCCCGGAATGCATGTGTAGCACCCGATCGCAGCGCGCGGCGAGGTCGGTGTCATGAGTGACCAAAACAAGCGTCGTGCCGCGTTCGCGATGACCGCGAAACAACAGCTCGATGATCTCGTGCCCAGTCGCCTCGTCGAGGTTGCCGGTCGGCTCGTCGGCAACGACGATGGCCGGGTTTGGCGCAAGCGCGCGGGCGATGGCGACACGCTGCTGTTCGCCGCCCGACAGTTCGGCCGGATAGTGATTGAGCCGGGCCGCGAGCCCGACGGCAGCAAGTTCGCGCTCGGCGCGCGCGTGAGCATCGCGGACGCCGGCGAGTTCGAGCGGTACTGTGACGTTTTCCAGCGCCGTCATGGTCGGGATCAGGTGAAACGCCTGAAACACGATGCCCACATGGGTGCCGCGAAAGCGCGCCAGACCGTCTTCGTTGAGCGTGCCCAGGTCCTGCCCGGCGACGACCACGGAGCCGGCGTCCGGCCGCTCCAGCCCGGTCATCACCATCAGCAGCGTCGACTTGCCCGATCCCGACGGCCCAAGCAGCGCCACGGCCTCGCCGTTTGCTATATGGAGCCCAATATCGTGCAGGATATGGACGCGGGCAGCGCCGCGGCCGAGCGCAAGGTTGACGCCGCGCAACGCGACAGCGTCGCCGGCGAGGGAAGACCCCGATATGTCGTTCATGATTTGGCGCGGCCCAACAAATTCACGGTCAATGGTCTCACCATCAAGGCGCGCCCGATCATATGGGTGGCGGGGCGTGGCCCGCCAGATCGCAATTGTGGCGGTGTTGGGCGCGAGTCTTCCCAACACAGGTTTTGGCGTGACTGCTCAAGCGCAGCAGGCGGCTGCGCCAGTGCCGGTCAAGATCGTGGCGCTGGGCGATTCGCTCACTGCCGGATACGGCCTCTCCGACAAGGACGGGTTCGTGCCGCGGCTGCAGGCAGCGCTGACCGCCAAGGGCATTGTGGCCGAGGTGGTCAATGCCGGCGTCTCCGGCGATACCTCGTCTGATGGGCTCGCCCGGCTCGACTGGTCGGTGCCACAAGGCACTGCGGCGGTCATTGTCGAACTCGGCGCCAATGACATGTTGCGCGGCATCAAGCCGCAGATCACGCGCGACGCGCTAGACGCCATTCTGAAACGGCTCACGGCGCGTCACATCGCTGTCTTGTTGTGCGGGATGCGCGCCGCGCCCAATCTTGGAGCCGATTACGGCAAGGCGTTTGAGGCCATTTATCCGGACCTCGCCGCGAAGTATGGCGTGCTGCTGTATCCGTTCTTTCTTGATGGCGTCGCCGGCGATCTGAAACTAACGCAGCCCGACGGCCTGCATCCAAATCCGTCTGGCGTCGGCGTTATTGTCGAACGCATTTTGCCCAAAGTGCAGGAACTGGTTGCTCGCGCTCGAGCGCTGCCTCCGTCGTGAGGGTTGCGCGGCAGGCACGATGACCCCATTGTGAGTTTCAGTGATTCGCCGTTCGTCCAAGTTGGCGCTATTGTAATCAAATTGTCATGCCACGCTTGTTCACCGGTCTTGAAATCCCCTCAGTCGTAGCTGAATCGCTATCGATCATGCGCGGCGGTTTGCCCGGCGCGCGTTGGATAGATCCTGAAAACTATCACATCACGATGCGTTTTATCGGCGACATCGACGATGCGCTGGCGCGGGACATCGCGGGCCTGCTCGACCGGGTTCAGCGAGACGCTTTCGAACTTCAGCTCGACGGGCTTACGTCGTTCGGTGGCCGCAAGCCCCGTGCGCTGGTAGCGCCCGTCAAGCCGGTATCGCAGCTCATGGAATTGCAGGCCGAGCAGGAGCGGCTGTTGCAGCGGATGGGGCTCGAGCCGGAAGGCCGCAAATATACGCCGCATGTCACGCTGGCGCGGCTGCGCGACACATCCAGCCATCAGGTCGCCGAATATCTGGCGGCGCGCGGCCATTACCGCTCGATGTCGTTTCACGTATCGCGCTTCGTGCTGTTTTCCTCACGTTCTTCGGTCGGCGGTGGTCCTTATGTGGTCGAGGCCGATTATCCGCTTGAGGGCAGCCATTCTGCCATCGACGACGAATGGGCGCACGAAGCCGAGCACGGCTGGCCCTGAGGCGTGATAAAGAAAGCGGAATATCTGTAATGATTCCGCTTGCTCCGTTTGTTTGCTCCGTCCTTTACTTGACCCTAGGCGCGCAGCATCCGCGATTGCAGCTCCAGCATCGCGCTTGCCAAGCCGTGGCTATCGGTCACCCACTCGCGCATCAAAGACAACGGCGTTGGCCGTGACGATTCCACTTCGCCGATGACGCTGCCGAAATCGAACGACAATTCGGCGTCGAATTTACGGGCGAGTTGCTGCATGCGCACATTCTCGGCGAGGCACGCCATGTGCAATAGCTTGAAGCCGCGATTGCGCGCCGTCAGCAGTGTACGTGACAGCAGCGCCGAACCGAGGCCGTGACTTTGCCAGGGCTTTTCGACGCTCAGCGCCGCTTCGGCCTGGCGCGGGGCGTTGGCGCCGAGCGGCCGCAGTTCGGCCGCACCGCGGAGCACACCGTCGATGAAGCAGCCGTGCGTGATGGCGTCGAGTGTCAGCGCGCGATCGGCGTAATTGGCAACGTAAGCGTCGGAAACCGCGCCGCCGAACCGGCTGCGACGGCTCGGCAGATCAAGACGAAGCAGATGCTTGCGGTACTGATCGCTCTCGCCGATCCACAATTTGCGGATCACGGCGCCTTCGGGAAGAACTTCCAGCATTCAAGGTCTCCTGACGTTGTCGTCGCGTGAGACCCTCCTCGTCGCGTCCTCCCAGACGAAATCGCCGGCAACCGCCGGCGCATCGAATCGAACCATTATGTTGGTATCGCAGTTACATATGGCAAGCCGAAGAATTAGGCGACATACGCTCATTCCGGGCCTGCATGGCTTCCCAAATTTGACCATTGTTTGCCAACGAAGGCTTGCGCATCCCTTGATAACGCCGCTATGCGTTCATCGCCTGCCATCTTTGATCCACAAGCGTTAACCGCAACGACTCCTTCCCGAATGTCGAATTCCGTCGCAGCGCAATACGAGGCTGGCGTCGCCGCGCAACTGGTCGAGCGCGATGACGCGCAACTCGAGGTCGTCGAACGCCTGGCACGGCTGGAAGCGCGCATTCTGGAGCATCGCCTCGCGCGCAAATCTTCGGCACTTGGCTGGTTGTTTGCCAAAAGCGTAAGCACGCTGCCGCCGATCAAGGGGCTTTACATCCACGGCGAGGTCGGCCGCGGCAAAACCATGCTGATGGATTTGTTTTTTCAGGCGAGCCCGGTGGTGCGCAAGCGCCGGGCGCATTTTCACGAATTCATGCTCGACGTGCACGAGCGCGTCTATGCGTTGCGCCAGGAGATGAAGCTTGGCGAACACTCAGGCGAGGATCCGATCCGGCTGGTGGCGGGGCAGCTCGTACAGGAGGCGTGGCTTCTCTGCTTCGACGAATTTCACGTCACCGACATCGCGGATGCGATGATCCTCGGCCGTCTGTTCACGGTGATGTTCGAGCGCGGCGTGGTCGTGGTCGCCACCTCGAACGTACCGCCCGAGGATCTCTACAAGGACGGACTCAACCGCGCCCTTTTCGTGCCGTTCATTCGCATGCTGGAACAGCACATGGATGTGGTGCAGCTCGACGCCCGCATCGATTTTCGTCTGGAAAAGCTTGCTGGCATGCCGGTGTGGTACGTGCCGGCCGATGCCAAGGCGGACGCGGCACTTGACGATGCCTGGCGGCGGCTTACCGGCGGACAGCGTGGCGCCGCTCAGAATCTCCCGCTCAAGGGCCGCAGCGTGCACGTGCCGCGCGCCGCGCGTGGCGTGGCGCGGTTTTCGTTCCACGATCTGTGCGAGCAGCCGCTCGCCGCCGCCGACTATTTGCGCATCGCGCATGACTATCACACAGTTATTCTTGACCACATTCCGGTGATGAATTTCGACAACGCGCAACGCCGCCAAGCGGTTCATCATCCTGATCGACACGCTCTATGACATGAACGTGAAGCTGATTGCCTCGGCTGCCGCCGAACCGGACGCGCTTTACTCGGCCGAACAAGGCTACGAAGCCCAGGAATTCAAGCGCACCGCTTCCCGCCTGATAGAGATGCGATCCGAAGCCTACCTGGCCCGGCCGCACGGCGCCGCCCATTCGCTGGGCAGCGGTTCGTCAGCCGGTATCGTCGAGACCTGACGGGCCAATCCGCAGTTTTCCGGACCTCGGTTCTGTGCGCGCAGGTGCGCTTGAACGCGCCTGCCGAAAGGTTTAAGCACCGCCGCAGTCCTTTCCTGCTTTGTCCCATCAAGGAAAATTGTCGCATGGCGCGGAACAAGATTGCACTCATTGGTGCAGGTCAGATCGGCGGCACATTGGCGCTATTGATCGGTCTGAAAGAGCTTGGCGATGTCGTCCTGTTCGATGTCATGGAGGGGGTGCCGCAGGGTAAGGCGCTCGATCTCGTCCAGGCCTCGCCCGTGGAGGGGTTCGACGCTCATCTGGTCGGTGCCAATTCCTACGAGGCAATCGAGGGCGCGTCGGTGTGCATCGTCACCGCGGGGGTGCCGCGCAAGCCCGGCATGAGCCGAGACGATCTGCTGAGCATCAATCTCAAAGTGATGGAGCAGGTCGGCGCCGGCATCAAGAAATACGCGCCCAACGCCTTCATCATCTGCATCACCAATCCGCTCGACGCCATGGTGTGGGCGCTGCAGAAATGCTGCGGCCTGCCCAAGCACATGGTAGTCGGCATGGCGGGCGTGCTCGACTCCGCGCGCTTCCGCTATTTTCTCGCTGACGAGTTCAACGTCTCGGTCGAGGACGTCACTGCCTTCGTGCTCGGCGGTCACGGCGACACCATGGTGCCGCTGGTGCGCTATTCGGCCGTCGCCGGTATCCCGCTGCCCGATCTGGTCAAGATGGGCTGGACCAGCGCGGCGCGTATTGACGAAATCGTCGATCGCACCCGCAACGGCGGCGGCGAGATCGTGAGCCTGCTCAAGACCGGCTCGGCGTTCTACGCGCCGGCGGCTTCGGCCATCTCGATGGCCGAGAGCTACCTGCGCGACAAGAAGCGCGTGGTTCCGGCCGCCGCTTGGCTCAACGGCGAATACGGCATCAAGGACCTTTACGTCGGCGTGCCGATTGTCATCGGCGCGAAAGGCGTGGAGCGTGTCGTCGAGATTGAGCTCAACGGCGCCGAGCGCGGCATGTTCGAGAAATCGGTACAGTCCGTGCAGGTGCTGGTCGATGCCTGCAAGAAGATCGCCCCTGATCTGGGCAAGTAAACTTCCGTCGCTCTGGGCGGCCGCACGCTACGCGGCCCTCGACGGCGACGGCCTCAACGCCTCGGCCACATCCTTCGAGGCTCGCTTCGCTCGCACCTCAGGATGACGGCAGAGAGACTCGGTCGCACCAGGCACATTCCCATGAACATCCACGAATATCAGGCCAAGGCGGTGTTAGGCGAATTCGGCGTGCCGGTGCCGCGCGGCATTGCGGCGTTTTCGGTCGAGGAAGCCGAAAAGGCCGCCAAGGAGCTCGGCGGCCCCGTCTGGGTGGTGAAGGCCCAAATTCACGCCGGCGGCCGCGGCAAGGCCGGCGGCGTCAAGGTGGTCAAATCGATCGACGACGTGAAGCGCGAAGCGGCGCGGCTTCTCGGCTCGACGCTGGTGACGCATCAGACCGGGCCGCACGGCAAGCAGGTGCGTCGGGTCTACATCGAGGAAGGCTCCGCGATCGACCGCGAATATTATCTGTCGGCGCTGGTCGATCGCGCCACTTCGCGCGTTGCCTTCGTCGCCTCGACCGAAGGCGGCATGGAGATCGAAGAGGTCGCGCACAAGAGTCCGGAAAAGATCCTGAGTTTTTCCATCGACCCGGCCACCGGGTTCATGCCTTACCATGCCCGTCGTGTCGCGCGCGCTCTCGGCTTAAATGGCGAGGTCACCAAACAGGCCGAAAAGGTCTTGCCGAAGCTCTACGCGGCGTTTCTCGCCAAGGACATGAGTCTGCTTGAGATCAATCCGCTGGTCGTCACCAAATCCGGCCAGCTGATCTGCCTCGACGCCAAGATCGGCTTCGACGATAACGCGCTCTACCGCCATCCCGATATCGTGGCGTTGCGCGATCTGCACGAAGAGGACGAGAAGGAAATCGAGGCGTCGAAATACGATCTCAACTACGTGGCGCTCGACGGCACCATCGGCTGCATGGTCAACGGCGCCGGCCTCGCCATGGCGACCATGGACATCATCAAGCTCTACGGCATGGCGCCGGCGAACTTTCTCGATGTTGGCGGCAGCGCGACGAAAGACAAAGTTGCAGCAGCGTTCAAGATCATCACGTCGGACCCCAACGTCAAAGGTATCCTGGTCAACATCTTCGGCGGCATCATGAAATGCGATGTCATCGCCGAGGGCGTGGTCGCCGCGGTGCGGGACGTCGGCCTGCGCGTGCCCTTGGTGGTCCGCCTTGAGGGCACCAATGTCGCGCTCGGCAAGGAAATCATCGCCAAGTCGAATCTCAACGTGACCTCCGGCGACGATCTCGACGATGCGGCTCAGAAGATCGTCAAAGCGGTAAAAGAGGCGGCCTGATGCCCATCCTGATCGACAAGAACACCAAGGTCATCTGCCAGGGCTTCACCGGCAAGAACGGCACGTTCCATTCCGAGCAGGCCATCGCCTACGGCACCAAGATGGTCGGCGGCACCTCGCCGGGCAAAGGCGGCTCGACGCATCTCGGCCTGCCGGTATTCGACACCGTCGCCGAGGCCAAGGAAAAAACCGGCTGCGACGCCAGCGTGATCTATGTGCCGCCCCCGGGAGCGGCGGATGCGATCTGCGAGGCGATCGACGCCGAGGTCCCGCTGATCGTCTGCATCACCGAGGGCATCCCGGTGGCCGACATGGTCAAGGTCAAGCGCGCACTGTCCGGATCCAAATCGCGCCTGATCGGCCCGAACTGCCCGGGCGTCATGACGGCCGGCGAATGCAAGATCGGCATCATGCCGGGGAACATCTTCCGGCCCGGCAAGGTCGGCATCGTGTCGCGTTCCGGCACGCTGACCTACGAGGCGGTGTTCCAGACCACCCAGGAAGGCCTCGGCCAGACCACCGCGGTCGGCATCGGCGGCGACCCGGTCAAGGGCACCGATTTTATCGAGGTGCTCGAGATGCTGCTCGCCGACAAGGCGACCGAGGCGATCGTCATGATCGGTGAGATCGGCGGCGCCTCGGAAGAGGATGCCGCGCAATTCCTCAAGGATGAGGCGAAGCGCGGGCGCAAGAAGCCGATGGTCGGCTTTATCGCCGGCCGTACCGCGCCACCCGGCCGCCGCATGGGGCATGCGGGCGCCATCATCGCCGGGGGCAAGGGTGGCGCCGAATCCAAGATCGCCGCCATGGAAGCGGCCGGCATAAGGGTTTCGCCGTCGCCGGCTCGCTTGGGGAAAACCCTTACGGAGGTTTGGAAGGGCTGATTGACACGTTCTGTCTTTTAGCTGCCGCATCCACTCCCTACATAGAGTACAAGAAAGGCCCCTGCGCCGGGCCGGGCCGATTCGGGTTTTTTGCAACGCGTTGGTCAGGATTTCCTGGTTCTCTGTCGTCGTGCTTCGTCGTACCCCCCTGAAGCACCTGTCGGCCTAATTTGCGCAAGGAATGCCAATGTCACGTCAGGATGCGAACGCAGCTTTTGCGGTCAGTTCCTTTCTCTACGGCGGTAACGCCACCTATATCGACGACCTTTATGCGCGCTACGAGGCCGATCCGCAGGCGGTCGATACGCAATGGCAGGCGTTTTTCGCCGGCCTGAAAGACGCCCCCCGCGACATCGCCGAAAATGCCCACGGGCCGTCCTGGCAGCGGCCGGGCTGGCCACCACTGCCGCGCGGGGAACTGATCGGCGCGCTCGACGGCGACTGGGCCGAGACCGGCAAGGCGGTCGGCGCCAAGATCAAGGAGCAGGCGCAGACGCGCGGGTTCGACCTGTCCTCCCCGGAAGTCGAGCGCGCAACCCGCGATTTAATCCGGGCGTTGATGCTCATTCGCGCCTACCGGGCGCGTGGTCATTTCTACGCCAAGCTCGATCCGCTGGGCCTCGAACCGCCGAAGAGCGAAGAGGAACTCGAGCCCCGGTCTTACGGCTTCGGCGAAGCCGATCTCGACCGGCAGATTTTCCTCGACAAGGTGCTGGGGCTCGAATTCGGCTCGGTGCGCCAGATCATTGCCATCCTGCGCCGCACCTATTGTCAGACGCTCGGCGTCGAGTTTCTGCATCTCTCGGATGGCACCCAGAAGCGGTGGATTCAGGAACGCATCGAAGGCCCCGACAAGGAGATCACTTTCACCCGCGAGGGCAAGCGCGCCATCCTCAACAAGCTGGTCGAGGCCGAGGGCTTCGAAAAATTCTGCGATCTGAAATTCACCGGCACCAAGCGCTTCGGGCTCGACGGCGGCGAATTGATGATTCCCGCACTCGAACAGATCATCAAACGCGGCGGCGCTCTTGGCGTGAGCGAGATCGTCATCGGCATGCCGCATCGCGGCCGGCTCAACGTGCTGGCGCAGGTCATGGCCAAGCCGCACCGCGCCATCTTCCACGAATTCAAGGGCGGCTCGTCGTTGCCCAACGAGATCGAGGGATCGGGCGACGTCAAATATCACCTCGGCGCGTCGTCGGACCGCGAATTCGACAGCAACAAGGTGCACCTGTCGCTCACCGCCAACCCGTCGCATCTGGAAATCGTCGACCCGGTCGTGCTCGGCAAGGTGCGCGCCAAGCAGGACCAGCACGGCGCCACGCCGGAAGATCGCACCATGGTGATGCCGCTTCTGATTCACGGCGACGCCTCGTTCGCCGGTCAGGGCGTGATCGCGGAATGCTTCGGTCTTTCCGGCCTGCGCGGCCACCGCACCGGCGGCTCGGTGCATTTCATCGTCAACAATCAGATCGGATTTACCACCAACCCGCGCTATTCGCGCTCGTCGCCGTATCCGTCCGACGTCGCCAAGATGATCGAAGCGCCGATCTTCCACGTCAACGGCGACGATCCAGAAGCCGTCGTGTTCGCCGCCAAGATCGCGACCGAGTTCCGGCAGAAATTCCAGAAGCCGGTCGTGATCGACATGTTCTGTTACCGCCGTCACGGCCACAACGAAGGCGATGAGCCGTCGTTCACGCAGCCGCTGATGTACAAGGCGATCGCGGCGCATCCGACCACGCTCGAGATCTACGGCAAGAAGCTCACCGACGAAGGTGTCGTCACCGGCGGCGAGTTCGAGCAGATGAAGGCCGATTGGCGCAGCCACCTCGATACCGAACTGGAGTCGGCGCAGAGCTACCGCGCCAACAAGGCCGACTGGCTGGACGGCCGCTGGACCGGTTTCAAGAGCGTGCACGACGCCGACGATCCGCGCCGCGGCCATACCGGCGTCGATCTGGCGACGCTCAAGAGCATCGGCGAGAAGATCACGACGCTGCCGCCCGGCTTCCATCTGCACAAGACGCTCGGCCGGTTCATCGAAAACCGGCGCAAATCGATCGAGACCGGCGCCGGCATCGACTGGGCGACCGGCGAAGCGCTGGCGTTCTGCTCGCTGCTGCTCGAAGGCCATCGGGTGCGGCTGTCCGGCCAGGATTCCGAGCGTGGCACGTTCTCGCAGCGGCATTCGGTCCTGACCGATCAGGAAACCGAGGAGCGCTATACGCCGTTTAACAATCTGGGTGACGGTCAGGCGCGCTACGAGGTCATCAATTCGATGCTGTCCGAAGAGGCCGTGCTTGGTTTCGAATACGGCTACTCGCTGGCCGAGCCGAGCGCGCTGACGCTGTGGGAAGCGCAGTTCGGCGATTTCGCCAACGGCGCGCAGGTGCTGTTCGACCAGTTCATCTCATCCGGCGAGCGCAAATGGCTGCGCATGTCGGGCCTCGTCTGCCTGTTGCCGCATGGCTACGAAGGGCAGGGACCCGAGCATTCCTCGGCGCGGCTCGAGCGCTATCTGCAGATGTGCGCCGAAGACAACATGCAGGTGGCGAACTGCACCACACCGGCGAACTATTTCCACATCCTGCGCCGGCAGCTCAATCGCGACTTCCGCAAGCCGCTGATCCTGATGACACCGAAATCGCTGCTGCGCCATCGCCGCGCGGTATCGCGCCTCGACGAGATGGGACCGGCCACGACGTTCCATCGCCTGTTGTGGGACGACGCGCAGATGCTGTCGGGCGAGAAGATCAAGCTCGTGTCCGACGACAAGATTCGGCGTGTCGTGCTCTGCACCGGCAAGGTTTACTACGATCTCTACGACGAGCGCGAGAAGCGCGGCATCGACGACATTTATCTGCTGCGCATCGAACAGCTCTATCCGTTCCCCACCAAGGCGCTGATGGCCGAGCTGTCGCGTTTCAAGAATGCCGAGATGGTGTGGTGCCAGGAAGAGCCGCGCAACATGGGTGCGTGGGTGTTCGTCGACATCTTCCTGCAATGGGTACTCAACCAGATCGAGGCGAAGTACCGGCGCGCCCGCTATACCGGCCGTCCGGCCTCCGCCTCGACCGCGGTCGGGCAGATGTCGCTGCATCTGGCGCAGCTCAAGCAGTTTTTGGACGACGCGTTGAAGTAATTGCGGCTGCGCCGTCAGGCCCCGCCTTGCGCCGGGCATCCACGTCTTGACGGCGTGAGCGAACTGAAAGGCGTGGATGGCCGGCAAGCCCGGCCATGACGAAGAGGATATCATGGCTGAAATCCGCGTTCCGACCCTTGGCGAATTGGTCACCGAAGCCACCATCGGCAAGTGGTTCAAGAAACCGGGCGAGGCGGTTGCGGTTGATGAGCCGCTGGTCGAGCTCGAGACCGACAAGGTGACGATCGAAGTGCCGGCACCCGCCGCCGGCGTGCTCGGCGATATCGCCGCGAAGGACGGCGATACGGTCGCGGTCGGCGCGCTGCTCGGCCAGATCAAAGAGGGCGCCGGCGCCGCGCCCGCCGCCAAAGCCGAACGTAAAGCTGAACCGCCGAAAGCGGCGCCCGCGGCTTCGCCGCCCGCCTCCGCCAAGCCGGTCGCCTCCAAGGCGCCGCCGGCGGATACGCCGCTTGCGCCGTCCGTCCGCAAACTCTCGGCTGAGTCCGGTATGGACGCCACGACGGTGCCGGGCACCGGCAAGGACGGCCGCGTCACCAAGGGCGACATGATGGCCGCCATCGAGCGCGCCGCCGCGCAGCCGATGCCGGTCACGGCACCCGCCGCCGCCGTGCAGGTGCGGGCGCCTACTCCCGCCGACGATGCGGCGCGCGAGGAACGCGTGCGCATGACGCGGCTGCGCCAGACCATCGCGCGCCGGCTCAAGGACGCGCAGAACACCGCCGCCATGCTCACGACCTTCAACGAGGTCGACATGAGCCACGTCATGGCGCTGCGCACGCAGTACCGCGATTTGTTCGAGAAGAAGCACGGCGTGAAGCTCGGCTTCATGGGCTTCTTCGTGCGCGCCTGCGTCCAGGCGCTCAAGGAAATCCCGGCCGTCAATGCCGAGATCGACGGCGCCGACATCATCTACAAGAACTACTATCACCTCGGCATCGCGGTCGGCACCGAACGCGGCCTGGTGGTGCCGGTGGTGCGCGACTGCGACCACAAATCGCTCGCCGAGATCGAAAAGAGCATCACCGATTTCGGCCGCCGCGCCCGCGACGGCGCGCTCACCATCGAGGAGATGCAGGGCGGCACTTTCACCGTCACCAACGGTGGCATCTACGGTTCGCTGATGTCGACGCCGATCCTCAACGCGCCGCAGTCGGGCATCCTGGGCATGCACAAGATTCAGGAGCGGCCGATGGTGGTTGGCGGCAAGATCGAAGTGCGGCCGATGATGTACCTCGCATTGTCGTACGATCACCGCATCGTCGACGGCCGCGAGGCGGTGACCTTCCTGGTGCGCGTCAAGGAATGCCTGGAGGAGCCGGCGCGGCTCGTGCTGGATTTGTGATCCTGTCATGCCCGGCCTTGTGCCGGGCATCTGCGTCTTAGCCTCTGTCAGAAAGACGTGGATGGCCGGGTCAAGCCCGGCCATGGCGATTGAGGGACGGAGCTTTTTGTCATGCCTTACGATCTCGTCGTCATCGGCACCGGACCCGGCGGCTATGTGTGCGCCGTCCGTGCGGCGCAGCTCGGCTTGAAGACGGCCGTCGTCGAGAAGCGCGCCACGTTCGGCGGTACCTGCCTCAACGTCGGCTGCATTCCCTCGAAGGCGATGCTGCACGCCTCGGAGCTGTACGAGGAGGCCGGACACAGCTTCGCGCAGATGGGTATCAAGGTCGGCGCGCCGACTGTCGATCTACCGGCGCTGCTCAAATACAAGGACGGCAACGTCGAGAGCAACGTCAAGGGCGTCGATTTTCTGTTCAAGAAAAACAAGATCGAGGCATTTCACGGCTCGGGCCGCATTGCCGCTCCCGGCAAGGTCGAGGTCAAGGCCGCCGACGGCAAGACGCAGATCCTCGAAACCAAAGCCATCGTCATCGCCACCGGCTCCGACGTGGCGCGGCTCAACGGCATCGATATCGACGAAAAGCGCGTCGTGTCATCGACCGGCGCGCTCGAACTCCCCAAGGTGCCGCAGAAGCTCGTGGTGGTCGGCGCCGGAATCATCGGCATGGAGCTCGGTTCGGTGTGGCGGCGGCTCGGCGCCGAGGTCACGGTGGTCGAATTTCTCGATCACATCCTGCCTGGACTCGACACTGAAATCGCGCGGCAGTTTCAGCGCCTCCAGCAGCGCCAGGGCATAACCTTCAAGCTGTCGTCGAAGGTCACGGGCGTCGACACGTCGGGCAAGATGCTCAAGGTGAAGATCGAGCCGGTCGAAGGCGGCGGCGCGGAGACGATCGAAGCCGATGTTGTGCTGGTGGCGATCGGCCGCGTGCCCTACACCGAAGGGCTCGGCCTAGAAGCGGCCGGCGTCAAAAAGGACAACCGCGGCCGCGTCGTCGTCGATCCGCATTACGCCACGAACGTTGCCGGCGTCTACGCCATCGGCGACGCGGTCGCCGGCCCGATGCTGGCGCACAAGGCCGAGGAGGAGGGCGTCGCGGTCGCCGAAATCCTTGCGGGTCAGGCCGGGCACGTGAACTACGACGTGATCCCGAACGTGGTCTATACCTTCCCGGAAATCGCCAGCGTCGGCAAAACCGAGGAAGAACTCAAATCCGCCGGTGTCGCCTACAACGCCGGCAAATTCCCGTTCTCCGCCAACGCCCGCGCCCGCGCCAATCTGGCGACCGACGGCTTCGTCAAAATCCTCGCCGACGCCAAGACCGACCGCGTGCTCGGCGTGCACATTCTAGGGCCGGATGCCGAGACCATGGTCGCCGAGGCCGCGATCGCCATGGAGTTTGGCGCGTCGTCCGAAGACATCGCCCGCACCTGCCATGCTCACCCGACCCTGAGCGAGGCGATGAAGGAAGCGGCCCTCGCGGTCGCCAAGCGGGCCATCAATATGTGACGCGCTGCCCTGCCGCAGCCGCCCTTCCAAGGCGGCGATTTTTGCGGCAAGGAAGCGCCCATGGTCGACGCCATCACCACGCAGGTCGTGCGCAACCGCATCTCCAGCCTGATGCAGGAGATGCACTATCATTTCTACCGTTCCGGCTATTCCACCATCATTCGCGAATCGCGCGATTTCTCCTGCGTCATTCTCGATTGCCGCGGCGGGCTGATCGTGGCGCCGCCGATGTTCTTCCACGCGCCGGTCTACCGGCACCTGGTCGGCAAAATTCTGGAGCGCTACCCTAACGACGTCCATCCGGGCGACATGTTCGTCTGCAATCATCCTTACGAGGGCGGCCTGCCGCATGTCTCCGACATGGCGTTCGTGGCGCCGATCCTGTCCGGCGGCACGCTGGTCGGTTTTGCCGGCTCCATCGCCCACAAGGCCGATGTCGGCGGCACCAATCCGGGCTCGACCTCGGCCAACGCCACCGAGATTTTTCAGGAAGGGCTGCTGCTGCCGCCGGTGAAGATTTCGTCACGCGGCGTCTTCAGTGACGATCTGGAACGGCTCATTCTCGCCAACAGCCGTCAGCCCGAACTGGTGCGCGGCGACATGCATGCGCAGATGGCGGCCACGCAGATGGGTGCCGACCGCATCTTGCAGAGTTGCGAGCAGTTCGGCGTCGCATCGGTGATGGAGGCTTTCGCGGCGCTCTTGCACGGCGCCGCCGAAGAGTTGCGCGCCGCGATCCGCACGTTGCCGGATGGCGAAGCTTCCGCCGAAGGCTTCATGGACAACGACGGCGTCGAGCTCGACCGGCCGGTGCGCTTCGCCGTCACGGTGCGCGTGAAGAACGGCGAGATCGAATTCGATGTCAGCAACAGCGACCGCCAGGCGAGGGGCCCGGTCAATCTGCGCCCGTCGATGGTCGAGGCTTGCGTGTTCTACTGCCTGATCGGCGCGCTCGATCCGAAGCTCAACTTCAACGACGGTATGCGCGAGGTCGTGCGCTTCAAATATGCGCCCAACACGGTCACCAATGCGAGCGCGCCGGCGCCGGTCTCGTCGTATCAGGCCGCCAATCTGAAACTCACCGACGTGATCCTGCAGGCGCTGGCGCCGTTCCGGCCGGAGCGCGCCGTCGCCAACGGCGGCTCGAGCGGCGCCATGCTGATCTCATGGAAGGATGGCGGCCGTCCGGGCCAGCCGTCGCTGCAATACGAAATTCTCGGCTCGGCCTACGGCGGCGGCAACGGCAACGACGGCTGTTCGGCGGTCGCCACCCATACCAGCAACCTGCACATCACGCCGATCGAGATTCTGGAAACCGAATTTCCCTGCCGCATCGTCGAATTCGATCTGGTGAAGGATTCCTGCGGCGCCGGCGAATACCGTGGCGGACTCGCGTTCCGGCGCATCTATGAATTGCTGCAGGATGCGACGGTGGTGCGCCGCTACGACCGCGCCAAGTTTCCGCCGAACGGTGTCGCCGGCGGTAAGCCGGGCAGCCGCAGCCGCTTCGTCATTCATTTCGGCGCCGATAACGAGCAGGAGACGCCGGCCTCCGGCCGCTACGAATTGCGTGCGGGCGAGCGCTTCCTGTTGCAGGCCGCGGGCGGCGGCGGCTACGGCGATCCCCATAAGCGCGATCCGGATGTTCTCAAGCGCGACATCGCCGAAGGCTACATCTCGGCCGAAGCGGCCGCGCGTGAATATGGAAACAAATGACATGGCAGAAAACAAAAAAGACCGCGTGGGCATCGTCGGGTGCGGGCGCATGGGCCTTTCCATGCTCAAGCACCTCGTCAACAAGGGCTACGCTGTCACCGTCTGCGACGTCAGCGAGGCGCAGCGCGAGGCGGCCCGCGCCGCGGGTGCAGCCATTGCTAAAACGCCCGCCGAGGTCGGCAAGGCAAGCGACATTGTCATTCTCGGTGTCGGCTACGATGACGAAGTCAACGATGTGGTGTTCGGCAAGGACGGTCTGTTTGCATCGATGGCGCCGGGTTCGATCATCGCGGTGTCGTCGACGGCGAAGCCCGACACCGTGAAGGCGGTCGCAGCGCGTGTCGCCGAAAAAGGCATCGAGGTGCTGGACGCCCCGATCTGCCGCGGCCGTTTCGCGGCCGAACTCGGGCACATTGCTCGCGCTGGTCGGCGGCAAGCCGGAGGTCGTTGCCCGCGCGCGGCCAGTTTACGGCACGTTCGCTTCCGACATCATGCATCTCGGCGATGTCGGCCATGGCCAGGTCGGCAAGACCATGAACAATCTTCTGCTGTGGGTGAATGCCGTCGGACTTCTGGAAGCCGGGCGGCTCGCCGAGACCACCGGCATTGATCTCGTCAAGCTGCGCGAAGCGCTGATGATGAGTTCGGGCGCCTCCGACGCGCTGAAGGAGTGGGACATGATCTCCTTCACCTGGGCGCTCAAGGACATGCAGATCGTGACCGACATGACCGACAAGGCCGGGCTGTCGCTGCCGATCACCGGCGCCATCAAGGAACTGGTCAAGGAGGCTCGCCGCGTCAAAGCAAGCAATCCGCCGAATTGGACCGGCAACAAGCCCGTGAAATACGGGTAAGTCCTTTCGCCTACGGGTTTCTCCTTTCGCCGAATCAGCCCCGGCCAACGGTCATTACAGAATCTCAATGATTCGACGAAAATTCCGTGACCTAAAACTAATCAGACGTTGAGCAAACTTTCATCTTCGTCGCAGATTTCCGCCTCAATAGGGCTGGCATGTGATGTGCATGGCGAACTCGGAGCAAACCGGAGACTCCACATGCCCATGCGAGGCGAGCTTCCACCCGCTACCGCCCGGCCTTATCCGCGCATTGCCACCCGCAGTACGGCCTACGAGCGCGCGGTGTGGCGGACCTTCGCGGTTCTCTCGAACCGCGATTTGCACGCGGTGGTCGCGTTCTCCATGATCGGAGTGCTGCTGACCTTCAACGTCATCCTGCGCTTCCCCGATTTCGGTGCGCAGGTCGCTTCGCTCGCCGCGTTCCCCTGAAATCTCCGGCCGCTACGACAAATCCATCGCCGAGACGCCGCCGTCGACGAACAGGTTGGCGCCCCAGACGAATGACGAGTCGTCGCTGACCAGAAACAGTACCGCCTTGGCGGCCTCTTCGGGCTGCCCGGGCCGCTTCGCCATGTTGGGCACCGGGCGCGATGCATCGAACTCATCCTTGCCGACCGGCGAGCCGATCTTGTTCGGCACGATGGCGTTGACGCGGATCTTGTGCGGGGCGAGCTGCGCCGCCATGGCGCGCGTGAGGTTGGCGACGCCGCCCTTGGCGGCCGAGTAGGCGACGGCGCGGCTCCTTCCGGTGAAGCCCGAGGTCGAGCCAATATTGACGATGCGGCCGCCGCCCTGCTTCGCCATCTGCTTGCCGACCTGCTGGCTCATCAGGAACTGGCTTTTCAGCGTCACCGACAGCACGCGGTCCCATTCCTCCTCGGTGATGTCGAAGATGTGCTTGTTGTCGGAAATGGCGACGTTGTTGACCAGGATGTCGATGCGGCCGTAGCGGTCGACGATCGCCTTGACCAGGGCCGCCACGTCGGCGCCTTTCGAGACGTCGGCGGCAAACAGAGTGGCGTCGCCGCCCTTGGCGCGGATTTCCGCAGCCACGCGCTCGCCGCGCGTCTTGTCCATGTCGACGATGGCAACCTTGGCGCCCTCCGCGGAGAACAGCTTGGCGATTTCCTCGCCGATATTGCGGCCGGCGCCGGTTACGACCGCCACCTGATCCTTGAGCTTCATCGTTGGGAATCCTTGTTGTTGGGGCCACACCGCCAGGCCGCGCGTGCCGCCGATCGGGCCGGGGGCGGCACGATAGGCGTTTGGCTTGCGCCCTTCAATGCACGCTAAACGTCTGTATATATTTGCGAATATGATTCGAGGGGGCGGCCGGGTCGCGAATTGCGGCGACCCCGTCTAGACTGTGTGCGACGGGCGCCGGTCAGGCGTGCGGACAGGAAACGGCGGGAGAGCGATGTTCATATCCCTGATGACGCGGCGCAAATTCGCGCCCCTGTTCTTCTGCCAGTTCTTCGCCGCCTTCGGCGACAATTTCCTAAAAGCCGCATTGAGCTTTCTGGTTGCGGCCCAGATCACCGGCGCCAAATCCGGGGCGCTGATCACTCTCGCCGGCGGCGTATTCATCGCGCCGTTTTTCTTCCTGTCGGGGCTCGGCGGCGAACTGGCCGACCGCTACGACAAGGCGCTGATGGCGCAGCGTATCAAGTTCGTGGAGATGGGTGCCGCCGCACTCGCCGTTGTCGGCTTCGGCTTTCATTCGGTGATCCTGCTGTTCGTTGCACTGTTTCTGTTCGGCACGCTCGGTTCGCTGTTCGGCCCGGTCAAATACGGCATCCTGCCCGATCATCTTGCGCGCTCCGAACTGCCAGGCGGCAATGCGCTGATCGAAGGCGGCACGTTCCTCGCCATTCTGATCGGCACCATCGTCGCCGGCATCGCCGCCAACGGCGAGAGCAATCCCGTTCATTTTGCCTGGCTGATGCTGCTGACGGCGCTGGCAAGCTGGCTGACGAGCCTGCTCATTCCGCGAACCGGCGAAGGCGCGCCCAGTCTCGTGGTCAATCGCAATATCCTGGTTTCGACGTGGGACCTCATCAAGGAATTGCGCGCCGATGCGCGGCTGTGGTGGGGCGCGATCGTGGTGAGCTGGTTCTGGCTCGTCGGCGCGCTCGTGCTGTCGCTGCTCTTGCCGCTCGGCCACGTCAATATCCACGGCACCGATGGTGTTATCACGGTGTTCCTGACCGTGTTTTCGGTGGCGGTCGCGGTCGGCTCCGGCCTCGCCGCCTGGCTAGCGGCCGGCCGTATCGTCATCCTGCCGACTCTGATCGGTGCCGTACTGATCGGGCTGTTCGCGCTCGATCTCGGCTGGATGGCGCACAGCTTCGCCACACCGCCGGCGGTGATCGGCATCGAAGGCTTTTTCGCCTCGCCGCACAGCATCCGTATCGTCGTCGATCTTGCGGGGCTGGCGATCGGCGGCGGCCTGTTCGTCGTGCCGACATTCGCGGCGGTGCAGGCCTGGGCCGGCGCCGATCACCGCGCCCGTGTGGTTGCCGGCGTCAACGTGCTCAACGCCGCCTTCATGGTGGTCGGCGCGTTAGTTCAGGGCATGCTGCAGGCCGCCGGGCTCGGCGTGCCGACACTGTTCGTCATGATCGGCATCGCCAATCTCCTGGTGGCGGTCGCCATCGGCCGGACCATGCCGACGAACTGGATGACCGATTTTCTCTCGATCGTGTTCCGCGCCTTCTATCATCTCGAGGTGAAGGGCGGCGAAAACATCGCCAAGGCCGGCCCCAACGCCATCATCGCGCTCAACCACGTCAGCTTCCTCGATCCGCCGTTGGCCACGTCGCTGCTGCCTCGGCCGCCGGTCTTCGCCATCGACGTAGCGATGTCCCAGAACTGGTGGATCAAGCCGTTTCTCAAGTTCGTGCGCACCATGGCGCTCGATCCGCTGAAGCCGTTTTCGCTGCGCACGATCATCAATGCGGTGCGCGACGACGGCAACATGCTGGTGATCTTTCCCGAGGGCCGCATCACCGTCACCGGCAGCCTGATGAAGATCTACGATGGCGCCGGAATGATCGCCGACAAGTCGGAGGCGATGCTGGTGCCGGTGCACATCGCCGGGCCCGAGGCCACCATCTTCAGCCGACTTTCGCGATCGCAGGTGCGGCGCAAGCTGTTTCCAAAAATTACGGTCACCGTCCTTGAACCGCTGCGGCTCAAGCTCGACGAAGCCATCAAGGGCCGCCGGCGGCGAGCGGCTGCCGGCGCGGCTTTGTACGACATCATGTCAGATTTGATGTTCCGCGCCGCGCCGACCGACCGCACGCTGATTGAAGCGCTGGTCGACGCCGTCGATACGCATGGCAAGAAGTGGCTGGCGATCGAAGATCCGGTGTCGGGCCAGATGACCCACAAGCGGCTGTTGCAGGCGGTCGCCATTCTGGGCGCCAAGCTGATGCCGCTGGCGCTGGAAGGCCGGCCGATCGGCGTCATGCTGCCGACATCGAATGGCGGGGTCGTCACCATGCTGGCGGTAATGTCGGCCGGGCGCGTGCCGGCGATGATCAATTTCAGCGCGGGCGCCGCCAACATCCTGGGCGCCTGCCGCGCGGCCGAGGTCGACACCATCCTCACCTCGCGTGTCTTCGTCGAAAAGGGCCGGCTCGAACATGTCATCGAGCAGGTCGGCAAGCAGGTGCGCGTCATCTATCTGGAAGATATCCGGCCGACGATCACGACGTTCGACAAGCTGCGCGGCGCGCTGCGTTGGAAGAAGCCGCTGGTGGCGCGCAAACCCGACGATTGGGCGGTGATCCTGTTCACCTCCGGCACCGAGGGCACGCCCAAAGGCGTCGTGCTCTCTCACCGCAACATTCTGACCAACGTGGCGCAATGCGCGGCGCGTATCGATTTCGGCCGCGAGGACAAGGTGTTCAATGCGCTGCCGATCTTCCATTCGTTCGGCCTGACCGGCGGCGTTATCCTGCCGCTCGTCTCGGGCGTGCCCATCTATCTGTATCCGTCGCCGCTGCATTACCGCACCGTGCCGGAGCTGGTTTACGGCGTGTGCGCCACCGTGCTGTTCGGCACCGACACGTTTCTCAACGGCTATGCCCGCATGGCTAACCCGTACGATTTCCGCTCGCTGCGCTACGTGGTCGCCGGCGCCGAGCCGGTGCGCGAATCGACGCGCAACATCTATCTGGAGAAATTCGGATTGCGCGTGCTCGAAGGCTACGGCTTGACCGAGACCTCGCCGGTGCTGGCGCTCAATACGCCGATGTACAACAAGTTCGGCAGCGTCGGCCGGCTCCTGCCCGGCATGGAGGCGAAGCTCGAACACGTCGAGGGTGTCGAGGAGGGCGGCCGCTTGTATGTCCGCGGGCCGAACGTCATGCTCGGCTACTTGCGCGCAGACAAGCCGGGGGTGCTCGAACCACCCCTCGATGGCTGGCACGACTCGGGCGATATCGTCTTCATCGACGCGCAGGGCTTCATCTTCATCAAGGGCCGCGCCAAGCGTTTCGCCAAGGTCGGCGGCGAAATGGTCTCACTCGCGGCGGTCGAGATCCTGGCGGCCGATCTGTGGCCGGACAATGTTTCGGCCGTTGCGGCGGTGCCCGACGCCCGCAAGGGCGAGCGCCTCATCCTTGTCACCGACAAGCACGGTGCGACGCGCAACGAGTTCCAGACCTATGCGCGTAGCAAACATGCCTCCGAGCTGATGCTGCCTTCGGAGGTCATCGTGCTCGACAAGCTGCCGCTGCTCGGCTCCGGCAAGGTCGATCACCTGACGCTGGCCAAATTCGTGCGCGAGCAGGCGGAGGCAAAGGCGGCCGCTGCGGAGTGATGGATTTGGTCGCATTTTCTTCGGAAAACCGGCGGCCGCTTTTCCGGAAAATGCTCCAATCACCGCGCAGCGACGCGCCTTTGCGGATCGGCGGCTGACTTCGGCATTGCCGCAATGGCGTTCTGTCTCATGTGGTGCAGCCGGTTGAGCAGCAGGAGACAGCAGCCGAAGCACAGCAGCGGTCCGATTGCGGCGACATAGAAGAACGCCGCCGCGGACATGCCGAGCTTCGTCAAAAGGCTGCCGATCAGCGGTCCGGTGACCGAGCCGATGCGGCCGATGCCGAGCGCGTAGCCGACGCCGTTGGCGCGCAGGGCCGTCGGATAGATCAGGCCGGCGCCGGCATTCAGCCCGTTCTGCATGCCGACGATCGCCCATCCGGAGAAGAAGGCCATCGTCAGCAGCACAGCGTCCGAAATGCCGGGCGTGCCGGCAAAGACCAGGACGGGCACTCCTATGGCGAACATGATCGCCAGTACTTTCAGCCCGAACCGATCGATCAAAAGGCCGATGCACAATCCGCCGACGGTGCCGCCGAGCTGATAGAGCGAGCCGGCGAAGCTGCCTTGCGCGACGCTGTGTCCGCTGGTCTGTACGATCATCGGCAGCCACGCGTTCATCAGGTTGTTGGCCATCAGGTTGAGGACGAAGATCAGCCACACCAGCACGGTCACGGGCGCCCAGCCGTCACGAAACAGCCCGATCGGCGAGCCGCGTGTCGTGGCGCTGCCTTCGTCCGGCTCGAGCAGGAAGCGCGTACCCGGCGCGACGGTGAGGGTGGGGTCGAACTTGCGGGCGAGCCGAGCCACGGCCTCATCGCGGCCGCCGCGCAGCACCATGAATTTTATCGAGTCCGGGATGGCGAACAGCATGCACAGCCCGATCACGAACGGGACGACGCCGCCGACGACAAAAATCACCGGCCACCCATAGGTCGGCATCAGCGTCACGCCGACCACACCCGGCACTGCGGCGCCGAGCGAAATGCCCATCGCGATCACCACAAGCGCGGTTGCGCGCAGCCGTTTCGGTGTGAATTCGGCGGAGAGCGCGATCACGTTCGGCAGCACGCCGCCGAGACCGAGCCCGCTGAGAAAGCGCAGCCACAATAGCTCCTGCAGATTGGTCGCGAAGGCGCAGGCGAAGGTCGTGACGCCGATGAACAGCAAGGCCGAAATGATCGCCAGCCGGCGGCCGAAGCGGTCACCCAGCCAGCCGAAGAACGGGGCGCCGACGAAGAAATCCAACGAGGCTGGCGCTGAACACCGGGCCGAGCGCGGCGCGGTTGATACCCCACTGCTTGATCAGGGCCGGTCCGGCGATACTGGCGTTCAAGAGGTCGAAGCCGTCGGCCATCATGGCCAGGAGGCACCACAGGATCAGGCGGAAATGGAAGGGCCGCAGCCGCGCGTTGTCGACCAGACGGCTGATATTGAGTTCGTTCATCGTTTCCTCGCCTACACCGGGGACACTTTTTCTGAGCGCGGCCCGTTACGCGCACGGAGGTATATAGGGCGGCCCGGCTCGCGGCATGCGCCAATCCCGAAACCCAGATGGTCGGCTTTTGCGCCGGCTCCATGGCGAATGAAGAAGCCCGGCTGGCATTGCTGCCGGCCGGGCAAGTCAGGGAGGATATGCCCATTAGAGGGACCTAAGGGCGAACCCACCCTGCCACTGCTCAGGCGCAGACGATTGGTGACGCGCGTCACAGTGCAGCGCGCGTGTTTGCGAACGAGGAAGTGGGATAGAGAGTTGATGCGGAGCTATTCCGAGCCGGCGAGGCCGGCGTGCTGCACGACCTTGCCCCAGCGTCCGATCTCCGCCTTCACGTAGTCGCGCAGCGCCGGCACCGGCGGCGAGTTGATCGGGATGACGCCGAACGCCACCATCTTCTGCTGCGTATCCGGCGCCGCCACGATCGTCTTGAGGTCGGCGTGCAGTTTGTCGACGATCGCAGGCGGCGTGCCGGCAGGCGCCACCATCATCAGCCATGCCACCGCGTCGAAACCGGGCACGCCGTTGTCGGCAATCGGCGGCACATCCGGCAGGACAGCGACGCGCGTGGTCGACGACACGCCGAGCGCGCGCACCTTGCCGGCCTTGATCAGCGGCGCTGCCGGCGCAACGTCGGACATCAGGATCGGCACGCGACCGGCGACGACATCGACGATGGCTTGCGCCGTGCCCTTGTAGGGGATGTGCACCATCTTGGTGCCCGTCATGGTCTGCAGCAATTCCATGTAGAGGTGCGGCGGCCCGCCGACGCCGCTCGAGCCGAACTGCAATTGCCCCGGTTTTTCCTTGGCGAGCTTGACCAGATCGCCGGCCGTGTGCACCGGCAGCGACGGATTGACGATGAGCACGAACGGCACGCTCGCCACCATCGCAATCGGCACGAAATCCGTCGCCGGATTGTAGGGGAGCGCCTTGTGCAGCGTGACCTGTATGGCGAGCTGCGTGCTGCTGCCGGCCAGGATGGTATAGCCGTCCGGCGCCGCCTTGGCGACGGAGTTGGCGGCGATGACGCCGCCAGCGCCCAGCCGGTTTTCGACGATGAAGCCTTTTCCGGTCCGCTCGGCAAGCTTCTGCGCCAACAGCCGTGCCACCACGTCGAGCCCGCCGCCCGCCGCGTATGGCACGACGACCGTCACCGCGCGCGTCGGATAATCTTCGTCACCGGCGGCACGGGCGCCGCTCGGCATCAGCAGCGAGGACAGGAGCGGCGGCAATGCGGCGAGAAGTTTTCGCCGCGTCAGATCGTACATTGTTTTGTTCCTCGAAACTCGGCGCGGCTGCTCAGAACGCGTTGCCGTACTGCTCCCTGAGCAAATCGAGACGGCGCAGCGTGTCGCGGTCGGTGACGATGAACAGCGTCGCGGCCTCGGTGGCGCGATGCGTGATCCAGTTGCCGTGCGGCAGGCTGAAGACGTCGTGCCTAGTCCAGTTCACGGTGTCCTCGCCGACTTGCGTCGTGCCGCTCCCCTCACACACCAGGCACACGGCGTTGGCGGTGGTGCGGAAGCGGATGGTCTCGCTGCCCTTGTCGATCTGCGTCAGATAGCAATCCATCAGCGGCATGGTCGAGCCGCCGGTGAGCGGATTGACGTAACGCACGCGCCGCGCACCGTCCTTCCCTTTCGGCGCCGCGCGCACGGCGTCGCGCGCCGCCGCCCACGGATAACGGAATACCGGCGAGAACGCGGGCGCCTCGCCGGCGAGTTCGGGCACGATATTGGCGAACGCGTAGGCGGCATCGTCCGCCACCTCCGGCAGGTCATGCACCGGCCCGGGTTCGAACACATCGGTGCCGAGATAGCGATGCAACGGCGCGTCGAGGGCGTCGAGCCAGATGATCGGCGCGCTGCCGCGGTGCACGTGCTCGTGCCACGTCCAGCCCGGCGTGATGACGAGATCGCCTTCCGCCATTGGACAGTCCTTGCCGTCGACGATGGTGGAGGCGCCGTTGCCTTCGATGACGAAGCGCAACGCATTCATGGTGTGGCGGTGCGGGCGCGCCCGTTCGCCCGGCAAAAGGATTTGCAGCGCGGTCGTGAGATTCGTGGTGGTGGCGCCGCTCTCGCCGGCGCTGTCGGTCAGCGTCAGCACGCGCCGTTCGATTGCGGCGGGCGTCGCGACCTTCATGGCGTCGTCGACCAGGGGTCGTATCTTTCTCCATTGCCAATGGGTGGGCGCCGGTCCGCCGTCGCGGACGCGATGCGCGGCTGCATTTTCCCACAATGGATGCAAATTGGCGTCGCGCCAGGCGGCGCGGATTTCATCATACGAACGGTCGCCAGGCGCTGACTTGATGGGCGTGTCGGTCACACTCATGACGTGTCCTCCGCAAGGTGTTACCGCCACTATAGCAAAAGGCCGCCGCTGCGACAGACTGCGCCGCACCGGCGGTCTAGCGAGGTACGAACGGTCGGTGTATCGTTGCTGTGCCGGTCAAAAACTTCGCAACGAACGCGCGGCAATAAAAACAAAATGGGGACGGGGGCGAGCCACCTTTCAAATTGCCAACTCATCGCGCCTGATCGTCTCGCCGTTATCGCAATAACGCCGCAGCGGAAGGTTCACCACGCGGCAAGCTCATGGGAGGAGCTGTCATGACGAGCAAAGACACGATGCCGTTCGGGGACACGGCCGCGTCGCAGCAAAATCAAAAACTGTCGCTGCGTCGCTGGCGCGCCGCCGCGATTGCAAGCGCTGCGGTGCTGATGCTTGGCGCGTCGGGCATTGCGGTGCGGGCGGCCGATCCGATCAAGATCGGCATTCTGCTGTCGTTGTCGGGCAATTTTGCCGAAAACGGCCAGCAGACCTTGGCCGGCCTTAAAATATATTTCGACAAGGTGGGCAACAAAGCCGGCGGCCGCGATCTTCAGCTGATCGTCGAGGATACCCAGAGCAAGCCCGACACGGCCGTGACCAAGGCCCGTAAGCTGGTGCAGAGCGACAACGTCGACGTGCTCACGGGTGTCGTGAGCTCCGGCGAGGCGCTCGCCGTCAACGCCTATTCGCGTGACAGCAAGACGCCGCTGGTGCTGTCCGGCGACGCCGGCGTCGACGAATTGACCATGCCGGGCCCGCTGCAAAATCCCTACATGGTGCGCATCACGCAGAACGGCCGCTCGGTCGCGTCCGCGGCGGCCGAATGGGCCTACCAGAAGGGCTGGCGCAAGGTGGTGACGATCGGCTCCGACTATGCGGGCGGCATCGACACGAATTTTTCCTTCGCCCAAACCTTCTGCAAGCTGGGCGGCAAGGTGAGCCAGGCCGAATGGCCGCCGGTCGGCAGCGCCGACTTCGGACCTTACCTCACCAACATCGATCGCAGCGCCGATGGCGTGGTGGTGTTCGAGCCAGGCGCCGACGGCTTGCGGCTGGCGCGGCAATATTCGGAATTCGGACTGAAGGACAAGCTGCCGCTGATGGACATCTATGCGGGGCTGACCTTCGAATTGAACCTGCCCCAGCTCGGCGATGCGACGGTCGGCATGTATTCGAGCTTGTTCTACACGCCGATGCTCAAGACGCCCGAAAACCAGGCCTTTGTCGCCGAATTCGAGAAGCGCACACATGCGCGGCCGAACAACGAGGGCCCGAACGGCTGGGTGGGCGCGCACGCGATCGTTGACGCGATCGACGCGCTGCACGGCGACATCTCCGACAAGATGAAATTCATCGCGGCGTTGCGGGCGATCAAATTCGATTCGCCGAAAGGACCGATCTCGCTCGATAAATACGGCCAAGTGATCCAGACCATGTATATCCGGCAGGTTCAGATGGTCGACGGCAAGCCGCAGAACATGCCGATCGCTTCTTATCCCAACGTCGATCAGTTCTGGCCCTTCACCCTGGAGGTGATCGAGTCATTCAAATACGGCTACAAGGAATCCAAGAACTCGCTGACCGATTGCGCGCACCTGTTGGCCAAGAAATAGAGGATCGCCAGGCATCCGGCGGGTCTAGATGACCTGGGTCATTCACATCCTCAACGGCGTCGCGTTCGGCATGCTGCTGTTCTTGTTGGCGGCCGGACTGTCGCTGATCTATGGGCTGATGCGGATTCTCAATCTGACGCACGGCTCGTTTTATCTGGTCGGCGGCTATGTCGGGCTGACGGTGATGCAGTTCACCGGCAGTTTCCTGCTTGCGCTCGTCGTCGCGGTGGTGGTCATTGCGCTTCTCGGCGCCGTCATCGAACGCTTCTTTCTGCGCCGCTTTCATCTCGACGAACTGCCGCAGACGCTTTTGACCTTCGGCTTTCTGTTCATCTTCTCCGATCTGGCGCTGTGGATCTGGGGCGGCGATCCGCAGATGCTCAACGTACCGCGGCTGTTCCAGGGCTCGCTGTCGATGGGCTACTACGCCTATCCGTACTATCGGCTGTTTCTGATCGTGGTCGGCCTTGTTGTCGCCGGCGCGCTGTGGTGGTTTCAGGAACGCACCCGGCTCGGCACCATGCTGCGCGCCGGCGTCGATGACGCCGAGATCGCCCGCGCGCTCGGCATCAATGTCTCGCTGCTCTTCACGCTGGTTTTCGCCGTTGGCGCCGGCCTGGCGGCGCTCGCCGGCGTGCTGGCCGGCCCGGTGCTCAGTCTCTATCCGGGCGCCGATTTCGAAGTGCTGATCTTTGCTTTCGTCGTGGTGGTTATCGGCGGGCTGGGCAGCCTGCGCGGCGCGCTCGCCGGTGCGCTGCTGGTCGGCATCCTCGATGACTTCGGCAAGGCGTTCTTTCCGCAGTTCGCGCTGTTCACCGTGTTCGTGCCGATGGCCGTCATCCTGGTGATACGGCCGACCGGCCTGTTCGGCCGCCAATGACGGCGCGGCTGTGGTCCATCGTTGTTGCCGTTGCGGCCCTGGCGCTGCTCGTCGCGCTGCCGGCATTCTTGCGCGAATACGGCGTGGCGCTGGCGACCAAGATGCTGATCTTCGCGCTGTTTGCCATGAGCCTCGATCTGCTGCTCGGCTATACCGGGCTCGCCTCGCTCGGGCACGCCGCGTATTTCGGCGTTGCCGCCTATACGGTCGGGCTCCTGGTAGTGCGCGCCGGCGTCAGCAGCGGGCTTGCCTTTCCGGCCGCGCTTGTGGCGGCCGCCGTCACCGGCGCGGTGTTCGCGCCGCTGGCGCTGCGCGCCCGCGGCAGCTATTTTCTGATGATCACCTTCGCACTGTCGCAGGTGGTGTGGAGCGTTGCGTTCGGCTGGCGCACGTTGACCAACGGCGACGACGGCATTCCCGATGTCGTCCGTCCTGATTTCGGTTTTTCGCTCGAGAGCACGGCGGCATTCTATTATTTCACGCTGGCGGTGGTCGGCGTTGCGGCGCTCGCGCTCGTCGCCATCGTCCGATCGCCGTTCGGCCGCGCGCTGCGCGGCATTCGCGAGAGCGAATCGCGCATGCAGGCGCTGGGCTTCGACGTGTGGCGCTATCAGTACGTGGCATTCGTACTGTCCGCCACCTTCGCCGGTATCGCCGGCGCGCTTTACGCCTATTACAACCATTTCGTCGGACCGGAATACGTGTACGTCATCCAGTCCGCCGAGGCGCTGATCATGGTGATCCTGGGCGGCGCCGGTACGCTGATCGGCCCCGCCATTGGCGCCGGGCTGATCGTGTTTCTGGAAGACTTCATCAGCAGTCTGACGCAGCATTGGGTGCTGGTGCTGGGCGTCATCTATGTGCTGGTCACGCTGTTCGCGCCGCGCGGCCTGATCGGTCTCGCCAACGATGTCCGCGGTCGCCGGAGCGCCAAATGACCGCGCTCACCGTCGACAACGTGTCGAAGAATTTTGGCGGCGTCGCCGCGCTGTCGGGCATCTCGCTGTCGATCGCGCCGGGCGAGCGGCGGGTGCTGCTCGGCCCGAACGGCGCCGGCAAGACGACGTTGTTTCATACCATTTCCGGCAATGTCGTGCCGACTGCCGGGCGCATCATGCTGTTCGACGACGACATCACGCGGCTGCGCCCGGACCGGCGCGCGCGGCTTGGCATCGCCCGCACCTTCCAGATCACCAACCTGTTCCCGCGGCTGACGGTGCTGGAAAGCGTTTTGCTGGCGCTCGACGGCGCCAGCGGGCGCGGCATGCGACTGCTCGCTTCGCCGGCGGCCGATCGCGATATGGATGCGCAGGCGCACCAGTTGCTCGAGCGCTGGGGCCTGGCCGAGGCGGCGCCGCGTATCGTGCGCGCGCTGTCCTATGGCGAGCAGCGCCAGTTGGAGATCGCGCTGGCGCTTGCCGGCAGGCCGCGGCTCCTCTTGCTGGACGAGCCCACTGCCGGACTGTCGGCGGCGGAAACGCGTCGCGTTGTCGCCATGGTGCACGCGCTGCCGCGTGACATGACCATCGTGATGATCGAGCATGACATGGATGTTGCCTTCGAACTCGCGGACCGCATCGCCGTCATGCATCAGGGCCGGCTGATTGCGGAGGGCAATCAGGCTGCGATCCGCGCCAACCAGCACGTCACCGACATTTATCTCGGAGCGGAATGATCCCGTGCTCAACGTCGAGGACATTCACACCTATTACGGCGCGAGCCACATCCTGCAGGGCATCTCGCTCGCCATCGAGCCGGGCGAGGTAGTCGCCGTTATCGGCCGCAATGGCGTCGGCAAGACCACCCTGGTGCGCTCGATCGTCGGGCTGACGCCGCCGCGCCGCGGCCGTATCGCCTTCAAGGACACCGACATCACCCGCATGCCGGCGTACCGCATCGCGCGGCTCGGCGTCGGCCTGGTGCCGCAGGGCCGGCGCATTTTCGCTTCGCTGTCGGTGCGCGAACATCTGCAAGTCACCGCGCGCAGCCGCGGCGTCGGCCGCTGGACCCTGGAGCGGATGACGACGCTGTTTCCGAACCTCCGCGAGCGGCTCGGCCAGACCGCCAACAAGCTCTCAGGCGGCGAGCAGCAGATGCTGGCGGCCGGCCGCGCGCTGGTCGGCAATCCCGATCTGTTGTTGATGGACGAGCCCACCGAAGGCTTGGCGCCGCTCATGGTGCGCGAACTTGGCCGGTTGATGCAGAACCTTAAGGAAACCGGCACCTCGATCCTCTTGGTTGAGCAGCAGCTCGCCTTCGTGCTACGCTACGCCGACCGCATCTACATTCTGAGCAAGGGCCAGATCGTGCACCACTGCCGCCCGGCGGAGCTGGCCGACGATCACGAAACCAAGTCGCGATATCTGGGGGTTTAGAGCATTTTCCGGAAAAGTGGACACCGGTTTTCCGAAGAAATGCGACCAAATTAAAGTCCCCCACCTCGGGTCTGCTTAAGCCTTAGATGGATCGTCGCCGTGATGATGACGGTGCGGTGCTTGCTGTGGCTTGTGATGCGGCGAATGCTCGTAGTGCTGGCGCAACAGGTCGAAACCGTAGTCGTTGCCATTCGGCGTCCGCACGATCGTGTGGACGTGGAATTTGGCCGGCTCCGGATTGGTCAGAAACACACCGGCATGATGGTCGAACTCAATGAAGGTCACCGGACTCTGCACCCGGTAATAGAACGGACTGTCTTCGGCAAATCCCCCGATCCAGCAAAAATGAGTATCCGGCAGATGGCGCTCGACCTCGGCAAGACGCGCGCGGCGCGGGCCTTCGGGCAATACGACGAGGTACTTTTCGATCAGGTCCATCAGGTCGCGCCGCTGCAAAGCAGACAGGCCGTCGGCCTTCTGCCCCTCATAGGGGACGATGCGGTTGTCCTGAAACGCGCCGCCGAGATGCAAATTGTCGGCGAAATGCCGCCGCCCTTCGGGCAGGTCGCCGCCCATCATCGAATGCGCGACGATGGCGCGCTTCTGCTGTTCGGCCGAAAACGAGCGCATCAGCTTGAGGCCCGCGCGCTCCTCGTCCTGGAATAGGCGTATGCCCTTGAACGGACCATGGTCGGCATAGCTCGGCTCGGCGCCCCAGAATGCCGGCGTCAGCACCATCTGCGTGCCAAGCACGAAGCAGTTGAGTATCAGGTGATGGCCGAAGAGCTGCCAGCCCCATGGCTCGGTGGTGGACGGCGTGCCGAACAGGCAGAAGATGTAGCTCCATTCCCCCAGCACCGCCGGGCCGCCGATGATATCGCCGAGGAAGCGGTTAAGCTTCATTACATCGCGCGACAGCTCGTAGCCATGCGTGCTCATGCTCGCCCGCAGCACCGCCATTGCGGCTTCGCGCAGCGGCTCGCCGACTTCGTCCAGGCGCAGTCCATAATCCTCAACGTACAATTCAGTGTTCTGCCAATGCCGCCATTGCTGGCGAGTCGACGGGGAAGCACGATCGCTTGCTTTGCTCCGGCGTCATGCGCTCCAGCAGCGCGTTGACGGCCTCGATCATGGCGAGGGTTGGTGCGCCCTCGGGCCGTGTCGCATAAAGATCCGGTATGACGTTGCCGGAGGTGGTGATGCCGCGAAACGGCTCACGGAAGAGCCGATCCCAGTTGGCGAATAGCCCCTGCGCACGCGGGCCTTTCAGCCGCGCCTGCGCGTGCTCGCGCGGCGTCGGACCTGCGATCTTGGAGCCGGGGGGCTGCGGAACAAATGGATGATAATCGTCGGCGCTCATGCAGCGAGGCTAAGCGAACCGGCGCCGGTTGTCACGGCACGTTCCCGGATGAGAAGTGTAGCCCGTTGGAGATCGGGACCGACCCCTGTTCCCTTGCCGGCGGAGGACCGATAAGCTGCCCGCATGGACGTGATGCAGGACGCATCTGGAGACACGCCCGGGGAGGCGCGTACGGCGAGCGGAGCGGGAGGCGGCATCGCCACGCTCGCCGCCGGTAAGCTTTACGCCCTGCAACACACGTATCTGCTGGACGGACGGGTGAGTTTCTACCCGGCGAGCGCTCGCGGCTATTCGGTGGCGAACTCCTATCTGCTGCGCGAGCCAGACGCCGCCATGCTGATCGACACGGGCTTCGGCAAGGACGAGCCGGCGATCCGCGCCGAGATCGAGTCGCTGATTGCGCCCGGCGTCGCCGCTGTCGATGTTTCCGCTGCGGCTGAACGAGTTCATGTCGATCAACAACGTCGAGAGTTTCGCGGGGCATTTCAACGTCGAGACCTGCTACACCAGCAACATCGACGCCGCGCTGTGGTTTGATTTCGGCGCCAAGGCCGAAGGCCGCGACATCCTCAAATCCATGAACGTCACCGCGGTGGGGCGCGCCGACACCATCGCGCTCGGCAAAGGCTGGCCGCCTGATCGATGTGATGAACGCGCCGATCCGGCTGATCGCCACGCGCTGGCTCTACGACCACGCCACGAAGACGCTGTTCTCCTCCGATCTGTTCACGCATATCTGGCGCGACAGCGCGAGCGGACCGTGGTTCGTCACCGAGGCCGACAACGATCCGACTTCGCTCGCCGACGTACGCTCGTTCATGCTCAACACACGCTATTGGTGGCTCGACGGGGCGCCGACCGATTCAATTCGCCGCGGCATCGGCGCCATCTTCGACAAGTACGATATCGAAACTCTGGCGCCCGGCTACGGCTGCGTTCTCTCCGGCCGCAATGTCGTTGAGCGCCACTACCGGATGCTCGATGACTTTCTCAAAGCCTGCGACAAGAGCGTGGCGGTTTCGCGCTATGTCTTCCGGGACGAGGAACGGTAGCTACGCCGGCTGAAACCGCTTCAAAAACGTGCGCGCGCGGTTGATGGTGCGGGCCTTCAGCTCCGGCGGCTCCTTCCACGGAAACACCGTGATCTCGGCGTTGGGCGCCAGCGAAGCCATGTCGATCGAGGTTTGCAGGGGATGCGCCGTCACATTGTCGGGCAGCACCAGCATCGGCGTCTGACACGACTTCGCGAAATCGCGCGACACAGTGTACACGAAGTCGGGCTGCACGCGGTACAGGTTGTGCAGATATTTCTCGATTGTCGCCATCGGCACATCGGGGCGGCGCTCGAGGAATTCCTTGGCCCAGACGTTCTTGCCGGAATCGTACATGTAATCTGGGTGGGCCGGATTATGCCCGACCGGCTGACTCATTATGGCGGCGGCCACGCGTTGTGGCGCGCGCTCTATCAGTTTCATCCCGAACGGGCCGCCGATGCAGTTGCCGAAGAAGAAGAACTTGTCGATGCCGAGGTGGTCCATCACGCCGAGCTGGTCGTCGGCAAACGCGTCCCACGGATTATCGACCGGGATCGGGCCCGTCAACTCGCCGCCATTGGCGTTGCGCTGGTCCATGCTGATCACACGGAAGTCGTTCTTGAACTCCTCCATGATGTTGATCACCGCCATCGTCGGCCAATTGATGAGGCGCGAGTTCAGGCCGCCGCCGGGCGTCGCCAGCAGGGGAAAGCCGGAGCCGATCTCGGCATAGCGAATGCGGACATTGCCCTTCTCGTAGAATCCGATCTTGGTACCGGGCGGCAAACCCTGCGGGACTGCTGTCTGCGGCGCTTGGGCCAACGTCTGCGGCACGGTCATCTCCCTTGTCGTTGTCGCGGTTACGCGCCTGCTTTCTTATTCCAGCGGCGCTTGCGGGCGCAATCGTCATGCTGCAGGATCGTAGCCTAAATCCGGACGATCATGCCGGGGAGGAACAACATGCTCGACACGCCCGACGGCCAAAACCAATGCTCGACGTGCCGGTGGCCCAGCGCATGCCGCGCGAGATCGCGCCGGGCGTGTTCTGGATCGGCGACTGTCTGGCGCAGCGCCACAAGGGCAAGGTCTATCACGGCTACAACGCCGCCTTTCTGGTTGCCGGCGAAAACGCCTCGATCCTGGTCGAGACCGGACACCCCAAGGATTTCCCGGTCATCGAGCGGCACATGAACGAGCTGTTTGCGCGCGGCGTCGCGCCGCTCAAATATCTGTTCGTCACCCATCAGGAAACGCCGCATTGCGGCGGCCTTGGCCGGGTGCTCAAGACGCATCCCGAAGCGCTGCTGGTTGGCGATGTCAGCGATTACCACCTGGCCTTCCCGCAATACGAACACCGCATGCGCTGGATGAAGGAGGGCGACGAGATCGATCTCGGCGGCCGCAGCTTCATGGCGGTCGAGCCGGTGATCCGCGACCTGCGCACGACGTATTGGGGTTTCGACACCAAGGAGCGCGTGCTGTTTCCCGGCGATGGCTTTGCCTACAGCCACTATCACGAGGACGGCCATTGCGGCCTCGTCGCCGAGGAAGCCGTCTCGCTCGATCTGCCCGACGTGTCGTCGACGTTTGCGGACCTCGCGCTGTTCTGGACCAAATTTGCCGACATGAACGCCTATTGCGACCGGCTGGATCACTTGATCGCGCGGCTCGACGTGAGAGTGATCGCGCCGACCCACGGCTTGCCGATCACCGACGTGAAGGCGACGGTGCCGAAGGTGCAGGAAGGCCTCAAAGCCGCGGCGCTGATGCCCGAGACCGGCACGAACGAAAAGGCGCAGGCGGCGGCGCGCTGACGCACATGGTTTCGTCCGATCAGGTGCCCGACGTTGCCACTATCGCCAACGAAGTTCTGGCGGCATTGGCGAGCAAAAAGCAAATCCCGCAATTCTCTTCGCGAGCGGGCGGATTGGATCTGGCTGACGCTTATCGAGTCACGCCGCTGTTGCGCGCGGCATTCGAGGCGCGTGGCGAAAAAGTCGCCGGCCGCAAGATCGGCTTCACCAATTTCGCCATGTGGGAGGCGTTTGGTGTCGATGCGCCGATCTGGGGCTACGCCACCGATCGCACTGTGTTCGATTTTGCCTACACGAACGTCGTTACCGTTGCCGAATTCGCCGAACCGCGCATCGAACCGGAAATCATGTTCGGCCTGAGGGCCGCTCCATCGCCGAGCATGGCGCGATGACGCGCTGCTTGATTGCATCGACTGGATCGCGCTCGGCTATGAGATCGTGCAGTCGATTTTTCCTGGTTGGAAATTCACCGCCGCCGATGCGGTCGCGGCGAACGGCGTCCACGGCCGCCTTCTGGTCGGCAACAGGCATCCGGTCGCGCCCCGCAAGGCGCAGTGGTTGCGCGAACTCGCGGCGTTCGAGGTTGTTCTGTCCTGCGACGGCACTGCGAGCCAAAAAGGTGGTGGCGCGCTCGTGCTGGGCAGCCCGCTGAATGCGTTGCGCCATCTTGTGGGTCTCCTCGCCAAGGATCAGTACAATCCACCGTTGCGCGCCGGAGAAATTATTTCGACGGGCACGTTGACGTTGGCGATGCCGGTTGCCGCCGGTCAGACCTGGAGCACAAAAGCGTCCGGCATTCCGATCGAGGACATCACCATCTGTTTCGAATAAGAAGCCATGCAATCGGGCGCGCATGTTGCTGTGCCGATGCGGCTATACGTTCGCCTTCGCCTCAGATTAAATGGCTTCGGCTTTCAAACAGCCGGGAGGATGAAAAATGCGCGTGAAACTACGCGCGGTTGTGCTGCTGATTGCCTGCATCGCCTCCGCCGCCGTGGCGCAGGACGCGCGCTACCCGAACCATGCGGTGCGCTTCATCGTTTCATCTGGACCCGGCGGCAATCCGGACGTCATGGCGCGGATGCTGGCGGACCGGATGGGCAAGGATTTCGGCGTGGCCTTCGTCGTCGAAAATGTTCAGGGCGCGGGCGGCGCGCTTTCGGCGATCACGGCCGCGAAGTCGGCGCCGGACGGCTATACGCTGTTCTCCGGCGACAGCGGCATCATGGCGATCAATCCGCTGCTCAATCCGAAGATCGGCTACGACCCGAACAAGGATTTCACGCCGATTACCGGCCTGGTGGCGGTGCCGACGATCCTCGTGGCCAACCCGAAAGTCCCGGCCAAGACGCTTTCTGAGCTCATCGCGCTCGCCAAGAACGAACCCGGCAAGATCACCTATGGGTCTGCCGGCATCGGCTCGATCCACCACATGACGATGGTGGTTTTCGCCGACCAGGTTGGCATCGACGTGCTGCACGTGCCGTATCGCGCCGGCACCGCGATGGTGAACGGCCTGCTGACCGGCGAAATCCAGGTCGGCTGGTCCGGCATTCCCAATGTCATGCAACAGATCGCGAGTGGCCAGTTGCGCGGCTATTGCATCAGCATTCTCAAGCGTTCGGCATCGACGCCTGCGATCCCGACCTGCGATGAACTTGGCATCAAGGGCTTCGATGTCGCCTCCGTCATGGGGCTCTATGCGCCGGCGGGGACTTCGCCGCAGATCGTGGCGCGCCTCCAGACGGAAGTCGCCAAGGTGATGCGCGAGCCGGCCATTAATGCGCGCATGGAACAGCTTGGCATGATCATGGAAGAAGACGGCACGGCGAATTACATCGCGTTCACGAAGCGCGACTATGCGCGTTATGCGGCAATCGTCCGGAAATTGCATCTGCAGATCAAGAATTGACGAGGCATGACATGATTGCGGCTACGACTGAAGATTTGAAGCAACTGCGCGTCGATCAAGTCGGCGGGCTGTGCGCGCCGACCGAATTGCGGCGCGTGTTCGAAGCTTATAAGAGCGGCACGGCTTCCGAACAGGAATTTGCCCGCGCCAAGGACGAAGCGATCCGCCACGTGATCGCGCGGCAGCAATCGGTCGGATATCCCGATCCTTACCGACGGCGAGCTGCGGCGGCGCAATTTCCAGGAAAGCTTCAGCGAGTCGGTGTCCGGCTTCGAGGTGCCCGCCGAGGACAAATCGATGGAGGGCGTGAGCGCGCAGCCGATGGTGCGCGCCGAGCAGAATTTCACCGCGCCGGGGCCGGCGATCCGGACGCGTCGCCGCGTCGTCGAGCGGCTGCGTCTCACGCGCAATGTGCCGCTTGAAGAATATCAGTTCTCCAGCAAGGTCGCGGCGCGACCCGTCAAGGTGACGGTGCTGAGCCCGGACCGCATTTCGCAGCGCTTCGACTGGCAGAACTCTACGTCCGTCTATCCCGACATGGATGCGTTCATGGCCGACGTGGTGGCGATCACCCGGCAGATCATCGCCGGGCTGGTGGCGGCCGGCTGCCGCTACATCCAGATCGACGCTCCGGGCTACACCGCCTATGTGGACAAGATGTCGCTCGAACGCATGCGCTCCCGCGGCGAGGATCCGGACAAAAATTTGGATCGCTCGATCGCCGCCGATAACGCCGTGATCGCCGGATTCGACGGCGTTACTTTCGGCATCCATCTCTGCAAGGGCAATCCGCGCACCATCGATCCGGCGACCGGCAAGGTGATGCCGCAATGGCATCGCGAAGGCCACTACGACGCGATCGCCGAGCGGTTGTTCTCGCAGCTCAAGCACGACCGCATCCTGCTCGAATACGACGACGAGCGTTCCGGCGGTTTCGCACCGCTTCGCTATGTGCCGCGCGGCACGATCGCGGTGCTCGGACTGGTGACGACCAAGCGCGCCGATCTCGAAAGTCTCGATGTGCTGCGCCGGCGCATCGGCGAGGCGACGCGACATCTGCCGGCCGAGCAACTCGCGCTCAGCCCGCAATGCGGCTTCGGCGGCCTCGACAGCATCTCGATCCCCGAGGAGGATCAGTGGCGCAAATTCGAGCGCATACTCGAAACGTCGCGGCTGGTGTGGGCGTGAGCGCGGAACAATCGCCACGCCTCGCTGCGAACTGTCCTTGCGCGGGAAGGCAACGCTGCATCCGCAGCGCGCACGCTTGGGTAAGGGGCCGCGGCTTGATCCTCACCCATTCTTCCAGGTGAGGCTCTGAAGTTGACCGCCCGCGAATTCGCGAAGTGAACAAAAACAGCTTAACGCCAACGCGAAGCACAACAGCCCGCCCCCGAAAGCGACAATGGAGAGATTTGGCCAGCCAATAATCGCTAAGCGATGTGCAATTTCGGAGAATTGGTCAAGACAGAATAGCTGACCATCGAATTGATAGAGCTTTGCGTTGTTTTTAATGGCGCAACCCGAAAATAGGGCGATTTGCGACCACATCACGATGATTAAGAATGCTGCCGCATAGATCAACGCGCCCCCGAGGGTTGCACGGCCCAGTTTTTTTCTAGAAAGGCGATCGATGCCTAGTCCCATGGCGAAAGCAAGGAATGGCGCAAGGATGCTGAGATACCATCCGGGAGTGTGGTTGCTCGCTAGAGCGATGTCTACAAGGACGTGATAAAAGAGGCCGGCCAAAAGCGGCAATGCGAGCCAAACAGGAAGCCAAATCAGCCCCTCAACGGAATGGCTTCGGGCGGCAAGGAAGTAAGCGACTATCAGCCACGCCGCGACGATGAGCAGGGGAATCTGAAGCCACGGCGAGACTCGGACGAGAGACCAGCTACCAGCCCATGACCATGAAACCACAATCCCAAGGACATCGCGGATCAACGTATGAATTGAAAAATTGGAAATGAGTTTCGAAAATAGCCCGCCGAGCTGCGCAATGTGTATCGAATCGCCGCTTCCAGTTGGTGACCCGTACACCAAAAAGTTTCTGACGTACCAGCCGATTCCAATCAGCAGTGCGGAAACCGTCGTGAGGTAGAAAGTAATGAGTTCTTGGGCGAACCAACTGAGTTTTGGCGCGAACGTGCCATACTCTAAAAAGCAGAAATGCTGAATAGCCGGCAAGCAGTGGCAGAAAGAATGCCTTGGTCAATAAGCCTAGCCCGAGCAATCCACCCAAAAGAATTGGTGTCGTAATTGTATGACGTTTGCCGTAGATGAGATGGAGGGTCAGCTGAAATATCAGACCCAATAGAAACAGGCAGAGTGAATCGCTGCCGATGCGTGCAAATTCAGCAAAGAACATTGGGACAAAAATAGGATAGAGGAGATATCCGGTAGACACCCCCTCCGGAATGGTCGTTCCGTCAAAGCGCTGCGTTGCACTCCATCCAACGGCAAAGCCTGCCCACGCCAGCAAGTAGGAACTCAGACGAAGAACAAATACCTGGGTAATCAGTGAAAGGTTGCCAGAGGCCTCCGCAATCGGCGCCATCAGATAATAGTACAGTGGCGGGTGCTGAGACTCCCAGTTTCTTTCTAGTCCCGGCTTGAAACGAATACCGTCAGCAGTTTTGCGATAACGTTCATAGTATGCGACAGCCTCGCCATTGTCGAAGAACGATGGGTAGGTCATGCGGCCCGGGTGGTCGAAGGGCGGTTCTCCGGTCGCCCACGGCATGGGCCCATGCCTTTCGTAATCCTCCACGGTGCGATCGATGAAGCTGCGGCCATAGATCGGAAACATACTCGTTGTGGCGGTCTCGCGGATCGCAGAAAAATAAGCAAATTCATCAAAGCCTTCGAACGGAGGCATTACGGCCAAGTAGCCGATCCCAATTAAAAGAATAGCAGCCAACAGAAAATGGCCGATGGTACGCTTTGCCGTGCGCCTGCGTCTGGCTCCAATCGTACTGTTAGTTGCTACGCCAGCTATAGGCATCTCAACGGGGCCAACCAACGTAGATCTCGACTAGCGCGATCAAAACTCCAACCGTGATGATGGATAATTCGATAACGGTGAAGTTGCGTCGCCCGTAGCCCATATCTCAAAATTGCCCAAGTGCCGCGCGAGAGTCAAATTGTGGCGGATGCCGCTTACAACGCTGGCATGTGACGTCGGTCTCTCTGCGGCGCATCATTGCCGCGTGCCTGTGTGCGTGCTTGAACTCTCTTCTGTACCCATCGAAGGCGAAGGCAATTGGTGCGGTTCTTACCGTGGAAACGGCTCCGTGTAGAATTCGCCGTCGCGGCCGAAATACATCGCTTTGCGGCCGGCGATGAACACTTCGTAACGCGAGCAGCCCGAGCCCATGATGCGTCGCAGGAATTCGGCGTAGCCGATCTCGCTGCGCTGGATCGCTTTGACGGTGGCGGCCACGGCTGCGGAATTGAACGACGGCGCGATCACGGGCCCTTCGTTGAGCGGCAGCAGCTCGTCGAATGCCTCGCCGCCGGCATCGTAATAGGTGTTACGCAGCTTGATCAGATCGGCCGTATAGGATTTCACGCCGGCGCCGGCCAGACGTTCGATCACTTTTGGAAACGGCGTGTCGGCGAAGCTCAGGCCCATGCACTCGGTGATCGTCGCAGTATTCATGATGCGGACTCCTGTCTGCCTCTAGGGAGCGATGGGCTCGATGCCATCCATCGCTTCGAGCAGACGGCGCAAGCCGCGCTGCAGCGAAAGGGTATCGGCTGCTGAGAGCTTGCGGGCGATGCGGGCGTGATAGCCGCCGGCCGCTTTGGTGAGACGGTCGAGCGCCGCTCGGCCGTGCCGGGTGAGGACAAGGTGCGGCGAGGCGCGGTGGTCAGGATTGTCGCGGTATTCTGCTGCACCTTCGGCGACCAGCAGGTCGGCAATGCGCTGCACGTTCTGCCGGGTGACGCCGAGCACGCGCGCGATCTGCGGCACGGTGTGCGGCCGGTCCGAAGCCGCCGCGCTCATCACCTGCCAGCGGGCCTGGGTCTGGCCGACAGTCCGGGCGATCGTCTCGCCGTAATCACGCAGCCGGCCGGCTAGCTCATAAATATCGGCGACGATAATCGGTACGAGCGCCTGCGGGGTGGTTGTGGTGATCATGGTTCTCTATTGTCATAGTGACATTGTATTGTCAATTGGCGACGCCAGTGTGCGGCACGAAGGCGGCTGGCGCAGGCCGGCGCGCCTTGCTAGGCCAGGTCATCGTCAGAGGGCGCGCCATGGGCTATTTCGACGGACTGACCAGCGGCAGCTTCAAGACCGCGCAGGACGGCCGGCGGCTGTTCTATCCGTGGGGCTATCTGGGCCGCGGCTACGTTCTCGCTTCGGAGCAGGACGCCGACCGCCTGCGCCGCCAGCTCAAAATCTACTACATCGTCATGCTGGCCGCGATCGTCGGTACATCGGCCGTACACGCCTTTGTCATCTCGGCCGCTGTCGCCGGGATTTGCATCATCTTCTACGCGGTCTGGGCACGCCGTCAGGTCGCGGGTCTGCAGCGCGCCGGCGAAGCCATGTCATTCCGCGACAGTACGGCGTTGCAAGCGCGCGCCTTCGGCCCGCGAGCCCTGTGGCTGTTGGAAATCTGCTCGCTGCTGTTCGTTGCCGCAGGCATCTTCATGTATGCCGCCGACCCGGCCAACCGGCTCATGGCGCTGTTCACGACGATCTTCTTCGGCTGCTGCGCGGTGGCTATCGGCTACATGCTCGTCCTTCGCAGGCGAACATCGGCCGCCCCATAGGGCAGCCGGCTACGGCAGCGGCTTGCCGCGGACGTCGGCGGCGCGCTCGATCTTGACCATCACGCCGATGCCGGTGTCGGCGCCCAACATGGGTCTGCTCGCGCGGCAGCAGCAGCTTGAAGATGGCGTCGTGCACCGGTCCGCTCTCGTATAATTGCGCGGTCCCGTAAAAGCGCAGGAAGCCCGAGTCGAGTAAGCCGTCGCGCTGCGCCTTGAAATTGGAATACATCACGCAAACGCGGTTGTCGCTGCCGAGATTTTCCAACGCCTGCTTCTTTGAACGCTCCCAATAAGCGAGGTGACCGTCATCGAACACCACCATGCTGCCCTTGGGAGAAATATTCGGACCGTTTGGTCCTTGCGTCGCCACTAGGCACGGCGCGCCGTCGTCCCAAGCGGATCTGATCAGGAGTTTGAGCTTGTCGCTAAATTGCATGAAACTTCTCTCCAGCTTGAATTATCGTGCACGCGCCGCCAGCACGCGATCCACCATGGCGCCGGCCTCGCCCAGATAATTGGCGGGATCGCATAATTTCGCCAGCGCGGCGCGATCGAGGTGCTTGGCGATTTCCTTGTTTTCGGCGAGCAGATCGGCCAGCGGCCGGCCAGTGGCGACGACCTCGCGGCAGATATCGTAGACCAGATCGTGCGCGTATTGCCGGCCGAGATACGGGCCGAGCCTCATCATCACCGCCTCCGAAACAATCAGTCCCTTGGTGAGATCGAGATTCCTGCGCATGTTCTTCTCGTCGACCTGCAGGCCGGTGAGCACGAATTTTGTCTGCGCCAGCGCACCGGCGGCCAGGCAGAAGATTTCCGGCAGCACGATCCACTCGATTTCCCACGGACCAGTGGCGCGCTCATGGTCTTCCACCATGGCATCGAGCAGCGCGGCGGCCTGCTGGCGCACCACCGCCGTCAGCGCCGTGATGTAGACGGACGAGATCGGGTTGCGCTTCTGCGGCATGGTGGATGATGAGCCGCGGCCCTGGTGGAACGGCTCGTAGACTTCCTCCACTTCGGTCTGCATCAGAAGCTTGATGTCGAACGCGATCTTGCCGCAGCTGCCGGTGACAAGGCCGAGGAAACAGCCGACCTCCGCGATGGCGTCACGCACCGTGTGCCATGCGATCGCCGGTTGGCCGAGTTTCAGCTCCTTCATCAGTTCGGCCTGCACTTCGAGGCCGCGGCCACCGAGCGACGACAGCGTGCCCGCCGCGCCGCCAAATTCGCCGACCAGCACGCGCGGCCGCAGTTGGGAAAGCCGCTCCCGGTGCCGCTCGAACGCCGCCAGCATTGTCGCCATCTTGTAGCCGAAGGTGATCGGAACGGCCTGTTGTAGATTGCTGCGCCCGGCCATCGGCGTGTCGCGGTGCTTTTTCGCCAGCGCCGCCAGTGCGTCGGCGATGCCGGAAACCTCGCTCTCGACCAGCGCCAGCGCCTCGCGGATCTGCAGCACGGTCGCGGTGTCGGTGATGTCCTGCGTGGTCGCGCCCCAGTGGCACCATTCACCGAGCCCGTCGCGGCACAAGGCCACGAGCTGCTGCACCACCGGCAACACCGGATAGCCGATGCGCTCGGTCTGCGTCTTCAGCTTGGCAAAATCCATTTCGGAGGCATTGCAGTGCCGGCAGATTTCCTCGGCGGCCTCCTTGGGGATGACGCCGAGCCGTCCCTGCGCCCGCGCCAGCGCGGCCTCGAAGTCGAGATATTTCTGCACCCGGTTTTCGTCTGAGAAAACCTGTCGCATCGCCTCGGTCGAGAAGATGTCGCGAAACACGGCAGAGTCGATCAAGGACGATGGCATCGGTTCATTGCTCCTGGCGGGCGCTTTCAAAGGCGGTCGAGACTGATACTGTGCGGCGCGCTACGTCATTGCGAGGCACGAGGGGCTTCGCCCGCCATGACGCTTAACAAAATGGATTTGCCAAGCCCAGCCCCTAAACCGGCCCCATGACCATGTCCCAAAGCTCTCCGGACTTTTCGTTGCCGCCTCAACTGCGTGCCATCCACGAGGCCGAGTACCCGCGTTTTTCCGACGCCGAAATGGCGCGGCGCCGAAATGCGATTGCGAACCTGCTCAAGGAAGCGGGGGCCGATCATCTGATCTTCTGCGGCGCCAACCGCTTCGGCTCCGCCGTGCAGTGGCTCACCGGGTGGCCGGTGACGACCGAGGCCGTCGGCGTATTCACGCCGGGCGAGGCCGACGCCATGTTTGTCCAGCACGTCAATCACGCGCCGCTCGCCGGCAAGATTGCGTCGCGCGCCAAGGTCGTCTGGGGCGGCGGCTCGTCGATCGGTGCCGCCATCGAAGTGCTGGAACGGCGAGGTGCGCAATCTGGCCGCGTCGCCTTGATCGGACCGATGACGTTCGAGCAGCACGCGACGCTGTCTGGGCGCTTCGGCATGATCACCAACCTCAACCGCGCCTATATCGGAATGCGGCAGGTGAAGTCTGCCGAGGAAATCGATTGGCTGCGCATCGGTGCGGCGCTCTCCGATCGCGGCATGCTGGCCTTGCGTGACGGGCTGCGCGCCGGCGCCACCGAGCGTGAACTCGGCGACATCGTCGAGCGCGGTTATGTGCGGTTCGGCGGCACCACGGTCATTCACTTCATCGGCGCCACCCCGATGGCCATGCCGCGGCTCGGCGTGCCGACGCAGTTCGCCGCCAACCGCAAGGTCGCGGCCGGCGACCTGGTGTTCGCCGAGATCAGCGCGGCGTTCTGGGATTATCCCGGCCAGGTGCTGCGCAGCTTCACGCTCGATGCCGAGCCCACACAGCTCTACCGCGATCTGCACGCCGCGGCCGACGCGGCCTTCGCCGCGGTCGCCGCGGTCCTTAAAGCCGGCACGATGCCGCGCGAGGTGATCGAGGCCGCAGGCGTCATCGAACAGTCCGGCTTCACTATCATTGACGATCTGTTGCACGGCTATGGCGGCGGCTATCTGCCGCCGGTACTTGGCTCCAAGAGCCGGCCGAGCGCGCACGTGCCTAACGAACCGTTTCGCGCCGGCATGGTCGTCGTCATCCAACCCAACGTGGTGACCAAAGACGGCATGGCCGGGGTCCAGACCGGCGAGATGGTTTTGATTACCGAAACCGGAATCGAGCCGTTCCACGCCGTGCCTCGCGGATTCTTGCGCGTCTGATCATCGTTACCGCGCGGTATCCGGCGCACGTCCTTAATGGTGTGTGACTGCGATCGTTAAAGATCGTGCACATTGCGGACGATGCGGCTGGCGCGTCACGCGCGCATATTTTCTCCGCCGTTGTTCGGCTATCGCTCGTCGCGCCATCTCGTGCCGCGCGGCGGAGTGAAATCGTAAAGGTTATCTCTCGCATTCAAATAAACCGATACACCGCGCATAAAGAATACCGCTTCAAGCAATCTTCAGCATAGGGCCAGAACGCGCCTTTATTTCACCAATTCAACACCACCGCCGTTCCAAATTCCTTGCGAGACAAACAAGTTCTTGGCGTCATCAGGGGACAGGCGTGCGTACCAGCACTATCGTCATGGTCGGCTTTGCAGTCGTGTTCGGACTGCTCGCTGTCTTTTTGGCGAATGCCTGGCTTAACAACAGGGCCGCTCAAACGATGCGCGATCTGGCGGCGCAGCAAAAAACTGCGCCGCCAGCGCACACCCTGGTGGTTGCGTCAAAGCCGCTGAAATTCGGCGACGTCATTACGTCTTCTTCGCTGCGCGAGATTTCGTGGCCTGACAACGCGATTCCGCAGGGCGCGTTCGCCAAGATCGGCGAACTGACGGCCGGCAAGCGCGTCGTACTGACCCCGATCGCGATCAACGAACCAATTCTGGCGTCAAACATCACCGGTCCCGGCCAGCGCGGCACGCTGTCGGCGGTGCTCAAAGACGGCATGAAAGCCGTCACCATCCGCGTCAACGACGTGGGCGACGTCGGTGGCTTCGTGCTGCCGGGCGATCATGTTGATGTCGTGCTGACGCGTCCGGGTGACCGAAAACTTTCGGTCACCGATGTCGTGCTGCAGGACGTGCGCGTGCTCGGCGTCGATCAGATGGCCGACAACACCGCCGACAAGCCTGCCGTCGTCAAGGCGGTGACGCTCGAAGTCGACGAGGCCGGTGGTCAGAAGCTGGCGCTTGCCTCCATGGTCGGCACGCTGTCGCTGCTCCTGCGCAAGGCCGGCGAGACGGTGGATGAGGCGACCAGACAGATTTCGCCACTCGACCTGGCCAACAAGACGGGCCCGCACGGCAAGTCGGAATTCACGACCATCGTGATCACACGCGTAGGCAAAGACTCCATGTCGCTTGATCAGTACAGCGTACCGATCGAGCGCAACGATAACAACAAATACAACGAGAATGTGCGCTCATCCGCGCTTCCGGCGCGGCAACTGGCGCATGATTGAAAATTTGGGGGCGTACGAAACGGCGGTGGGACGGGACGGAAGTTCGGGGACAACAAGCAGCGGCGGGGAGGCCGACGTGAACAGCCAATATCAAGACCAGGATAACGTTGCCGGCGGGGGCCGGCTTCATCGGGACGGGACCATGATCATCCGGGCGCTGAAGCGGCGCAGCGGCGCAGCGCTTGTTGCGGCGCTGATGGCGACGATGGCGCCGCTGACGATCGCCGCGCACGCGCAGGAGCATGTCGCGCTGGCGAGCCCGATGAGAACCTCGTTGGTGAGGGTCACGATTGGCAAGTCGCAGGACGTGCGCACCGAGCAGAGCCTGTCCGATATCGTGGTCGGCGATCCGTCGGTGGCCGATGTCAGCCCGCTGACCGATCGTGCTTTGTCTATTCTCGGCAAGAAGATCGGCACCACGCGCGTTACTGTGTATGGCGCCGACAAGAAGCCGGTCGGGATTTTCGACGTCGAAGTGTCCTACGACATTTCGCTGCTGTCGTCGGAAATCGCGGAATTCACCAACGGCCGCATCAAGGTGTCGTCGATCAACGGCCGCATCATGCTGTCCGGCACCGTGCCGGATGCCGCCACGCTCGACAAGGCAGTGGTGATGGCACGGCAGTTCGCGCCCGATGCGAATAGCGTCATCAACACCGTGCAGGTGATGCAGCAGCAGCAGGTGATGCTGGAAGTGCGCTTCATCGAGGTCGATCGTCAGGCCAGCCGCCAACTTGGCGTGCAGTGGAACTATTTCGGCAACTCGGCGACCCTCAACGTCGGCAATCAGATCACCGCCAATAATCAGGCGCCGCCGTTTCCCGGCGCACCGCAGCTGCCCCTGAGTTCGACGGCGGCTACCGTCGCCGCAGGCGTACTGTCGGGCACGTCGCCGTACGGCTTTCTGCTCGGCCAGCTGTCGAACCGGGTGCAGGTCGCGGTCAACGCGCTCGAGCAGCAAGGCCTCGCGCGCAGCCTGGCCGAGCCCAATCTGGTGGCCCTGTCGGGCGACACGGCGAGCTTCCTGGCCGGCGGAGAGATTCCCATCCCGGAAGCCGGTTCGCTCGGCACGGTGTCGTTCGCCTACAAGCCCTATGGCGTCGGCTTGGCCTTCACGCCGACGGTCCTGCACGACGGCCTGATCAATCTCATGATCAAGCCCGAAGTCAGCCAGATCGATACCGCCCACACCGTGACGGTCGCCGGCACCTCGGTACCGGGACTGATCACCCGCAAGGCCTCGACCACGCTCGAATTGCGCGACGGTCAGAGCTTCATGCTCGGCGGCCTGCTTGCAGGATACCGGCACCACCGCGCAGGACCAGTTGCCGTGGGTCGGCGATGTGCCGGTGCTCGGCGCCCTGTTCCGTTCCAGCCAGTATCAGAAGAACGAGACCGATCTGGTGATCGTCGTGACGCCGCATATCGTGCGGCCGTTGCAGCCGACCATGGCGGCGCGCACGCCGCTCGACGGCACCGAGCCGGGCAATGACATCGACTTTTTCCTGATGGGTAAGGCCGAGGTGAGCCCGGCGCTGGTGCGGCTCGCCGCCGGTGCGCTCAATCGCCCGTATGTCGGTCACATTCTGGATCTGCCGAAAAAGGGAGGCGTCTATGTGTCGGTCAAGGACTGAGCAAAAGTCCGACTCCAAAGCGCGCCTGATCGCGGTCGCTCTCGCAGCGGCCGCGCTCGGGACGACGCTCTGCGGCTGCTCGGAAATGTATTTCGACCACCGCGAGGGCGTGACATTGGGGGCCGGCGACGCTGTTGCCGCCAACGAGGCGATGCAGACGATCGATCCGTGGCCGGCGCGCAGCGCCAATCCCAACATCGCCTTCAATGGCCAGCGCATGCAGTCGGCGGTCGAGCGCTACCGCACCAACAATGTCACGCAGCCGGTCGATCCGATGCAGATCGAGTCGGCGAACGTTGCGCCGGCGACGATCCAGGTCACGCCGCCGGCGTCGGCGCCGGTGCAAAGCATCGGGACGAGTTCGGGCGCGACGACGACCACCGTCGTCAGCTCGCCGCCCGCGCAGGCGTCGCAGTAATCACCTTGTCCACGCTCCAGATTTGAAATCATGCGTATGGGCCGCACCGTCACTCCCGGAACTCAAGCCAGAGTGGTCATTCTGACCGCCGACGACGGATTCGAGGCGACGGCGCACGCCACGTTCGGCGCCAGTGCGCAGATCGGCCTCGACGTCATCAAGGGCCAGCTGGCAGATCGCCCGGAGATCGACGTCAAGGGCGCGACTGTCGTGATCGCCGACATCGATCCGTCCGACGAAGCCGAAATGGCGGCGCTCGAACAGCTGGTCACGCGCATCGGCACCTGGCCGCCGATCGTTGCGGTGATGCCAAGCTTCGACGGCGCCGCGGTTCGCCGGCTGATGCAGTTGCGCGTAGCGGACTTTCTGGTCAAACCGGTACCGCCGGTCGAATTGGCGCAGACGTGCGCTCGCGTCGCCAAGAAGCCGGCGGGCGCCGATGCGGCGGAAGCGCAGATTTTCACCTTCCTGCCGGCCGTGGGCGGCGCCGGCGTCACCACGCTCGCGGTGCAGACCGCGATGCTGCTGCTCAATAGCGGCCCGCAGGGCAAGACCGCGACCTGCCTGGTCGATCTCGACTTTCAGCACGGTGCCTGCGCCGATTATCTCGACATCGAACCGCGGCTCAATCTCGGTGAAATCGAGCCGCGCCCGGAGCGTCTCGACCGGCAATTGCTGGAAGTGATGATCTCGCAGCATGCGTCCGGCCTTTCGGTCGTGGCGGCGCCGAACCGGCCGGCAGAGATGCGCTCGTTCGATCCGGATGTCGTGACGCGGCTGCTCGATCTCGTGTCGTCGCATTTCGATTACGTCGTGTTCGACATGCCGCGCACCTGGTTCTCGTGGACCGACAGCGTGCTGCTCGGTTCCAACCAGCTCTTTATCGTTACCGAGGCCACCGTGCCCGGCTTGCGCCAGGCGCGTCAGCTGGTCGAGGCCGTGCGCGAACGGCTCGGCGACGGCCCGAAGCCGCAGGTCGTGATTAATCGTTTCGAGCAGCGGTTGTTCGCCCATGGGCTGCGACGCGCCGACATTGAACAGGCGATCGGCGAGACGTTCAGCGCCACCATTCCCAATAACTATGGTCTGGTGCGCGAGGCCATCGATCGCGGTGTCCCGCTCGACGAAGTCAAGCCCGGCAACAAGATCACGGTGGAGCTGAAAAAGCTGATCTTGCCGCGAGCCGACAGCAAGTCCGCCAGCGAGCCGGCTGTCGCCGGCAAGAAATTCAAGCTTTCGCTGGCGCGGTCCTAGGATCCGACATGGCAGGCCGCTTTTCAGCTCGCCGCATCGCCGCTCCGGACATTGTGCCGGCGGAGAATCCCGCGCTCGAGGATGTTTCCTGGACGGTGTTTCCCGAAGCCGCCGCTCCCGAACCCGCGGCGCCCGCGGCCGCCAACCCGCTGCTTTCCGACAAGCTGCTCGACGCCAAGGTGCGATTGCATCGCCGGCTGATCGAGGAGATCAATCTGTCGGCGCTGGAGAAGCTGCCCGAAGAGGAAATCCGCAACCACATCCAGCAGCTCGTCTCGCAATACGTCCTGGTCGAGCGGCTCGCCCTCAACACTCAGGAACTCGGCGACTTCGTCTCGGAAATTCTCGACGAGATGACCGGCCTCGGACCGCTCGAACCGCTGCTCAAGGACGGCAGCGTTAACGACATTCTGATCAACGGCCACGAATGCGTCTATGTGGAACGCGGCGGCATTCTCGAGCCGACCGGCGTGCGCTTCAAGGACGAGGCGCATCTACTCCGCATCATCAACAAGATCGTCTCCGCGGTCGGCCGCCGTGTCGACGAGTCGCATCCGATGTGCGACGCGCGCCTGCTCGACGGCTCGCGCGTCAACGTCGCGGTTCGGCCGGTGGCGATCGACGGACCGCTGATGTCGATCCGCAAATTTTCCAAGAAGCCTTTCAACCTGAACAAGCTTGTCGAAGTCGGTGCGCTGCGCCCGCAGATGGCCGAGGTGCTGGCGGCCGCCGTGAAGGCGCGCGTCACGCTGATCATTTCCGGCGGCACCGGCTCAGGCAAGACGACGATGCTCAACGCGCTGTCGGCCTTCATTTCCGAGAAGGAGCGCCTGCTCACAATCGAAGACGCCGCCGAACTGCAGCTGCAGCAGCCGCATGTCGGCCGCATGGAGACGCGGCCGCCCAATATCGAAGGCAAAGGCGAAATCCGCCAGCGCGATCTCGTCAAGAACGCGCTGCGCATGCGGCCTGACCGCGTGATCCTTGGCGAGTGCCGCGGTGAAGAAGCCTTCGACATGCTCCAGGCCATGAATACCGGTCATGAAGGCTCGATGGCCACCGTTCACGCCAACACGCCGCGCGACGCCATCTCGCGTCTCGAACAGATGATCGGCATGGCCGGCCTGCCGATGACGGTCGCCTCGATCCGCAGCCAGATCGCCTCCGCCATCCGCATCATCGTGCAGCTGTCGCGATTGTCCGACGGCAAGCGCAAGGTGATGAGCATCGCCGAGATCACGGGGATGGAATCCGACATCATCCAGATGCAGGAAATCTTCAAATACGTGCGCACCGGCACCGCGCCGGATGGCACGGTACAAGGTCATTACCAGGCGACCGGCGTGCGACCGCGCTTCCTCGGCGATCTGGCCGCCATGGGCATCAAGCTTCCGGGTGCGTATTTCGACCCCTCGCAGCCACTGTAGAACAGACATGCTCGAGAATCTGTTCGCCAATCCGATCTATCTGGTCTGGCTGTTCGTGGCGGTATCGGCCGGGCTCGCCTTCGAGGCAGTCTATCTGTTGGGCTTTTCGACCGCGTCGTATCGCAGCCAGATCAATCGGCGGCTGAAGCTGTCGAAGGACCGGACCGATCGCGAGAGCGTGCTGATCGAGTTGCGGCGCGAGCGCGGGCTGACGGCGGGCGGCAACTACCGGCTTGGTCTCGTTGCGTTCAACCGGCTCATTCTGCAATCCGGGCTCACCATCGGCTTCACACGTCTCGGCGTCTTCGTGGCGATTGGCAGCGTACTCGCCTTCGCGCTCACGCTGGTGTTCCGCCACTCGATCGTGGAGGCGGGCATTGCCGGGCTGTTCTCCGCGACGCTGTTGCCGTTCATGGTGCTGCGCTGGCTCCGCTCGCGGCGCCAGGGCAAGTTCGCCGCCCAGTTTCCCGACGCGCTCGACATTATCGTGCGCAGCCTGCGCGCCGGCCATCCGGTGCCTGTCGCCGTCAACATGGTCGGGCGCGAAATGGGCGATCCGATCGGCAGCGAGTTCGGCATCGTCACCGACGAGATCACCTACGGCGCCGATCTGGAAACGGCGATGCGCAATCTCTACGCCCGCATCGGCTCCGACGACCTGCCGCTGTTCGTCACCGCGATTGCCATCCAGGGGTCGACCGGCGGCAATCTCGGCGAAATTCTGCAGAACCTCTCAGGCGTCATCCGCCAGCGTTTCAAGATGCGGCGCAAGATTCGCGCGCTCGCCGCCGAAGGCCGCGCCTCGGCGATGATCCTCTCCGCGCTGCCAATCGGCATATTCTTTGTCATCCTGTGGCTGGTGCCCGACTTCTACGGCTCGGTGTGGGATGTTCCGCTGACCAAGGAACTTGTCGGCGCCGCCAGCGTCTGGATGCTCATCGGCAATCTGATCATGTTCCGTATGGTCAATTTCAAGATCTGACATGAACCTGATGAACAGCGCACTCAGTCCCCAGATCATGCTCAGCCTGTTGGTTTTTCTGGCTGCGGGCACGCTCGCCTTTGCGGCGATGGTGGGCCTGCGCGCCCGCGAACTGGTGCGCCGGCGCGCCGCGCGCGTTGCCATCGAGGCCGAAGACGAGCCCGGCGACAAGCGCTCGCTGCGGGGGTCCGGGCTGCGCGCCGCGCAAAAGCTCGTCGACTATGCGGCCAAGCATTATTCGTCGTCCGACACCAAGGACGTCAAGGTGTTGCGCCAGCGGCTCACGCGCGCCGGCATCTACGATCCGCGCGCCACCGCGGTGTTCTTTCTCGCCCGTATCGGCGCCGCGCTCGTGCTCGGGGTCGTTGTGTTTTTTGTCATGCCGATGCTCGGTTTCGAGAGCAAGGCAATGTTCTGGGTCTACGTGCTGGTCGGAGCTTTGCTCGGCTACCTGGCGCCAAGCTTTTACCTGGATCGGATAATCGCCAAGAAGCGCCTCGAACACATGGCGGGATTTCCCGATTTCATGGACCTTCTTGTCGTCTGCGCGGATGCCGGTCTGTCGATGGAGGCCTCGCTCGACCGCGTCGCGCGCGAACTCGGCGATTCCTATCCATCGCTCTCCGCCAACATTCACATGGCCAATCTCGAAATCCGCGCCGGCCGTACCATGAGCGAGGCGCTGGAGCATCTCGGCGATCGCCTCGGTCTCGACGAAGCACGCTCATTCGCCACGCTCATTCAGCAATCCGACGAACTCGGCTCCTCGATCGGCGACGCGCTGCGCGTCTATTCCGACGACATGCGCCACAAGCGGCTGTCGCGCGCCGAGGAAAAAGCCTACGCGCTGCCCGCCAAGCTCACCGTGCCGATGATGGTATGCATCTTCCCGACACTGTTTGTTGTTATTTTGCTGCCGGTTATCGTGCGGCTCGTGACGCACAATTGGTAAGCGGCGCGCTGCAGAACATTTAAGACTGTCGGATCGTCCTTAGAACTTTGGCGACCATCGCGGCGGTTCCGTCTCGACTGGGCTCGGGACGCTGCGCAAGATCGTCGCCATGGGCGATGTGATCTTTACCCTGGCGGCTTGTGCTGCGTGCCTCTGGCTGGGTTTTCAGATCGGGGCGAGCCGGTCGGAGCTGCGCCGCAGGGCCGACGTCGTTGAGCTCGAGCGACGCTTCAAGATCGTGGATTGTAAAATCGTCGAGTTCCCGCGCAGCGACGCCGCCTGATCGGGTCGGACGCTTGCCGGGCTGCCCAAGGTGGTCATCGTCAAATTTCCAGGCAGGCAGTTTGCAGACACCGCCGGTTTCCTGACCAAGCGTTCAGGAAGGACCACCAAAATTTAATGAGGGTAAGCGCGGCATCGGCCGGAACCCGGGGGCGATTATTGAAATTTATCAGTAGCTTGTGCTGCCCGTGCGACCAAGCGCGAATTACGCGCGACGTTTGCCAAATACTGATTCCTCGGGCAAAATTAGGAAAGCACGCGATGCAATGCGCGGACGGGAGAATTTCATGCACCGATATTTCAAGGTTGTGTTGAAAGCGGCGACCGCCGTGGCGCTGGTATGGGGCGCCACCATGTTCACGACAAACGAGGCGTCGGCCCAGTTCGGTTTTGAGGGAATGATTTGCGGTGCCATGGGCGGCGGCGGTGGTGGTTTTTCGCGGCATCACCGCGGCAGGGTTCACGAGTTGAGACATCATCGGGGATCCAAAGACGAAGACGCCGATGACGATGACTCGAAAAACAAGGACAAAGACACGAAGTCGGCCGACAACAAGACCGACATGAAGCCGGCAGGTGCCGTCAAGGTCGACGCGGCGCCGAAACAGGACCAGCCGCAAACGGCCGCTTCCAATCCACCGCCGCCGACGACTGCGACTGCGAAGGCGAATGCCGACATCCCGGCTTTCACGCCGTCGCGCTGATCGGAAAGAACGAGCGACGCCGGCCGTGACTGGCCGGTTATCTATTTGCTGGTGCCGACCGCGGCGCTGAGCCGGTCAAGCGCGTGTTGCGCGTCGACGCTGCCGTTGGCGGCGGCCTTTTTATAAAACGCGATCGCATCCTGATCGCTCTGGGCGGTGCCTAGCCCTTTTTCATACATGAAGCCGAGCCGGAACTGCGCCTCGGGGAAATTTTGATCGGCGGCCTTCTTGTACCAGGTGATTGCCGTCGCATAGTCAAGCTGGCCGACGCCGCGACCGAAGAAATACATGTCGCCCAGATTCTTTTCGGCTTTGGCGAATCCCTGATCGGCGGCCTTGCGATACCAATCGACCGCCTGGTTGTCGTCATGCGGAAGGCCATCGCCGCCCGTCGCATAGAGCACGCCGAGCAGATTTTGAGCGTCGGGATAACCGTTGTCGGCGGCGCTGCGATACAGAGAGACGGCGCGTTGCAGATCCTTGGCGGTGCCGAGCCCGGCCTCGTACATGAAGCCGAGCCGGTATTGGGCGTCGGGCCAGTTCTGGTTGGCGGCTTTCAGGTACCAGGACAAAGCCTCCAGCGCGCTCTGATCGAGGCCGCCGCGCCCGGAAAGATACATGTCGCCCAGATTGGTTTCCGCGCCCGGATAGCCCTGCGTCGCCGCCTTCCTGTACCAGGCGACAGCCTGGGTATCGTCACGCGGCAGGCCGTCGGCGCCTTGCGAATATTTCACGCCGAGCGCGTTCTCGGCCGCCGGATCGCCGCGCGTCGCCGCCTGAATGATGTCGGCCAGGGTTGTTGGTGCAGCGGACGCCGGCGGCTTGGCGCTTCCGCCAGCATTGGTCGGGCTTGTTACCGGCGCTCCAGGTGTGCCTACCGCAACCTTGACGCCTCCCGTCGCCGGAGCTGTTGCGGTTGGAAAGCCATTCGGCGGGCCTTCGGCGTGTCCAGATGGCGCCACCGGGTGGGTGGTCGCAACGGCAGCCGGGGAGGGTCCACCGATCGGCGTCAAGATCACGACGATCGCTATCGCGAGCGCGAGCACAACACTGCCGCCCGCGCCGATCACGACCGGAAGCCGCAGATCGGGCCGCACAAATGTCAACCGGTCGACGACGCTCGCCAGAGCGCGCTGCGCCTTCGACTGGGGCGCCGGCGCCGCCGCCGGCTCGGGCGCGGGCGTATTGATCAGGCGGGTGCCGTCATAGACGATCTTCGGCGCGTCGGTACGCAAAGCGGCGGCGCCGAGCGCCTCGCTGAATTCCCAGGCCTTGGCAAATCGCTGGTCGGGATTTTTCGCCAGGCCGCGCGCCAGGGCGGTTTCGATCCGGGCGTCGACGCCCGGCAGTCGCGAGCTCAATTTCGGCGCCCGCGTTTTGATGTGCGCCTGCATCAGCGCGTAATCAGTGTCGGCTTCGAACGGCACCGAGCCGGAGAGCATTTCGTACAGCGTTATCGCCAGGCTGTAGATATCGCTGCGTCCGTCAGGCTCTTCGCCGCGCACTTGTTCGGGCGACATATAGGCGAGCGTGCCGAGAGCGCCGCCGTCGCGCGTCAGCCGCTGTGAACCGGCCACGCGGGCGATGCCGAAGTCCATGATCTTCACGGCGCCGCTCGTGGTGATCATCAGATTGGCGGGCTTGATGTCGCGATGGACGATGCCGAGCGAATGCGCGTAGCTGAGCCCGTCGGCGACCTGGGCGATGATGGCCAGGCTTTCCTTCACGCCCAGCCGGCTGCGCTTCTTGAGCAGATCCTCCAGCGTTTCGCCGCGCACGCACTCCATGATCAGGTACAAATTGCCGCCGTCGGACAACAGATTGTAGAGCGTGGTGATGTTGGGGTGAGTGAGCTTGGCGAGACTGGTCGCCTCGCCGCGGAACCGGTCGACAAAACCTTTGTCGTTGAGCAGTTCCGGACGCAGCGACTTGATCGCGACTTCGCGTTCCAGAATGGTATCGAACGCGGCGTGGACCTGCCCGATGCCGCCCGCGCCGAGCAACTCTCTGATTTCGTACTGACCGACCATCGTCATGGCGCATTCACGTGCGTCGGCGACCGGCTCAACGGCAGCAGGCTCATTTGGCTTCTTGCTTCTTGTCCGGCCGGTAATAGAGGTCCGAGGGAGAGAGGACCATCGAGGGATCGGCGTTGCCGCTGTGCGGCGGCTGGGCCTCGGCGGACTCACTGGCCGGTGGCAGCTTGTTCAGGACCGGCGCGGCAATACTTTGCGCGGGTCCTTGTGCCGGCGTCATGAACAAGAGCGCAACCGCGAGGCACGCGATCAGAGCGACGCCGCCGGCAATCGGTACGATCATCCGCTTCGGCAGGCCCATGATCGTCTGCTGTCCGGCCGTGCCGGCGGACGCGTTCATCACCTTCGCGACTGCCGCAACGAGCGCGCCGGTAGAACCCTTCGGTGCCGCTTTGGCGGCATTGGAACTGGCCCCGGACGCCGCGCGATTTACCGCGGCGGGCGGCGCTCCAGGCTTCTTGTCCAGGGCGCGGTACGATCCGGAAGGCCGCTCGGGGGTCTGGTAGGATCCCGAAGTCTTTTGTCGCGGGGCGCCGTTCGCCTGCTGCCGCCGGCGCTCGTCGGTGGACCGCACCGGCTGGCGCAACGCGTCGACGATTGTCGCGCAGAACTGCGCGATAGCTTCCAATTGCGCCGGCGATTGAACGTCCGAATAGCGAAACAGCTGCCAGTCGACGTATTGACGCTTGCCGATGACGGAGAGCACCGGGTGATCTCGCCACTGCGCCTCGTCCTGCAGCGCCGCAACCGGCACATACAGGATCGGAAATATCAGATCGCTGCGCGACAGCACCTTTTCGCGCGTCTGGAAGGCGTCGAATTCGAATTGGCAGTAGCGGCTGTTGACCATTCGCGGCGTAACGATCGGAATGAAAAATGCCGATTGGGTCACCGCGTTGTTGATTTCCGTTTCCCAAAGTTTGCCGGGCGCAATCGCGGCCTTGTCCTGCCACAGACGGAACGTGGCCTTTGAGCGTCCGAGCTGCGCGCCCAGTTCCTGCTGGATCGCCTCGCGCAGCGCGGAGAGCCGCCCTTTGTAGGCCTCGTCATCCTCGCGCGAGTAGCTGAAGAAGCCGATGATTTCCGAAAGTTCAGCCAGTGTGGACATGATGCCGGCCTTGCTAGGACAGGTTCATTTTACGCGTTTGTCTCGAACTTTGATCGACCGCTTCATCGCTGACGTATTTGACGCGCCGGGTCGTCCCGGCGAGGTTGGACGGCTCACCCGCAGCCGACACATCGGCCGTGGCCACCAGCCTGAACACGCCGACCGAAACATTGTCGGGGGCGCCGGCGGCGTGAGCCGCTTTGATCAGAGCCTCGCACGCCTCGTCCGCAGGCAGACCTCCGGCATACTGCGCGATCATCTTATCGGGCACGACGCCGGTAAGCCCGTCGGTGCATAAGACCACGACATCGTCGGCGGCAAGTTTTAACGGCTCGGACCAGACCACCGGGATAACCTCGGCGTTCGGGCCAAGCGCCTGGAGAATGACATTGCTGACCGGGCTGTTGCGGGCCTCTTCCAGACTGAGCTGCCCTTCGCGTACCATCTGTGCGACCAGGGTCTGGTCCTCGCTGAGTTGCGTCATCCCGCCTTCCCGCAGCAGATAAGCGCGGCTGTCGCCCACATGGGCGAGCCACGCCTCGCCGTCGCGTATTGCGACAGCAGTGCAGGTCGTCCCCATGCCCTTGCACTCGGGATTGCTTTTGGCCCAGTCCGAAATGGCGCGATGAGCGGCCAAAAACGCCGAGCCGAGTACGTGCGGCATCGGACCGGTCAGCTCGTAATAGACGCGGCGGACCGTCTCGACCGCAATTTCGCTGGCGACCTCGCCGGCGGCGTGACCGCCCATTCCGTCCGCCACCAGCATCAGACTGCCACGGGCCGCCATCGGATCGCCAGGCTGCGGCGTCACGAACGACACGCGATCCTCGTTGTGAGGGCGCACCGCGCCGTTATCGGTCCGCATGGCGCCCTGCGGATGCAGCCGGTGTGGCATTGCCTCGCTCGGTGGCACGCTTGGCGGCTCCCTCAGTTGGCCCCGGCCTGCTGCGGCTGCAACAGCGCAATACCATCCTGGATCGGCACCGCGAAGCTGACGCGCACGCCGTTGACGGACCGGTGATAGGTGAAGATGCCCACGGCGTGCCCTTTGGCATTGAATACCGGGCCGCCGCTGTTGCCCTCGCCGGTCGAATTGATGCTCAACTGGATGGCGTCATCCGCCGTGCCGTAGATGGTGGCCTCGCCGTGCTCGTGCAGATGGGTGCCAAGCCGTTGGACGATGCCTTCCGACATCGTCGGCAGCGGAATGAGCTCGTCGACTTTTTCGGTATTGCCGCCCTGAATCGTCGTCATGCGGAAAAAGGTCTTCGCCGAGACTTCGGGGTAGCCCATCGCCACCACACGGTCGCCGACCTGGATCGGATCGTCGCCGCCGAGTTCGATTGTCTTCAAACCCTCCGCCGTCTCGATCTTGATGACGGCAACGTCGGAGTCGGTCGAAGAATGGACCAGCTGCGCCTGGATACTGGTTCGCGTTCCGGGAAAGCGCACCTCGAGATCTTCGTTGCGGCCGGAGAAGAAGTGCTTGGTATCGTTGTCGCCGCCCAGATAGGTCGCATTGTCATCTGAGAACACCGGAGCGCCATTGGCGGGAATCCAGTTCTTGAGGCTCTCAAAGTCGCTGCTGCTCAGAAGCTTTCCGACCGTCACCTGATGCTTCTTCGACCCGAAGGTGTAGATCGCCGCCTTGTCGTAGCCGGCCAGCTCTCCGAGATCGTTGTAGGATGTGAGCCAACCGGCGGCGACGTGCTTGTTGGTGAGAATGAAATCCGGATTTTCCCACGACGAAGCCCGACGCCGATGCGCTTTCGCCGATCGGCAGGTTACGCCGGTTGTCGTCGTCGAGCGTGAGCCAGCGATAAAGCGTTTCGTTGACTTTTACGAAGGCGGGAAACAGGCCGTCCTTCGTCTTGACGACCTTCTGATACACCGGCTTGCCGGTACTCTGGTCAAACAACCGCCAGCGCATTTCGATGTAGACCACCGTATTGGCATATTTTTCGCCGATATCTTTTGGCGACATGCCCAGGCCGCCCAGTGCGGTCTTTACGGTCGCATCGGCGCTTCTCTGGATTTCGGTGGTCTGTTGCGAAATCTCCGTCGCGGCGACCGACAGCGTGTGACGGTAGAACCAATATCCGACGACGGCGAACACGGCGATCACCGCGGCGAGCGAACCCATCCAGACACGGCTGGTCGACTTGCGCTGCTGCAAAAGCATGTGCAGCACGGTGTCCTTGCCGACGCCGACCTTGGTGGGAATGACGCCCGTCGTCCCGGTCGCATCCACGTCCTTGGCCTCTTCGAACGCGACCGCCTCGCGCGTGGCGCCGGGGTCGCCCGCCACGTTGGCGATGGCGCGGGTCACGGTCGTGTCCATGGCGTCGATCACGCGTGTGCGCGCCGCCCAGCTGGCGGGACGCGGCTGGACGTCGAAGCTGAATTTCGGGCCGCCATCGCCAAGCTCGATGACATCCTCCGGCGACATTTCCACCTCGCTGGTCAACTGCTGACCGTTGAGGAATGTGCCGTTGCTGCTGCCGAGATCGCGGATCCGGAAAATCGGGTTCTCGCCGCCTTCGATGCGGATCGTCGCATGGCGGCGGCTGACCACGTCATCGCGGCGCTGATCGAACGCGATGGTCGATGTGGGATCGCGGCCAATCGTGATTTCGTGCAGGTCCTTGAGCGGGAATCTGCTCGATCTGATTCGCCTTCGAGCCGCTCAGATGCCGAATGACGATATGCGCCTGCGAAGTCTGGCTCACGATGAACCCCCCTGAAAAGGCATAACTTCAATATTACGGCAGGTTTTGCCGTGGGGAAATCAAAACTGCGCCCTACACGGCCTGCGAGGTTAATAGCGTGGCCCTCGGGGCCGGGCGGCCAATAAATATATGTCCGCATGATGCCAGTCTTAAAACGGCAACAGAGTGGCAAAGCGCCGTAGCCCACAGGGCCGGCTCAAACCATTTTACTGAGCAAAATCAATCGCATGTTTCCAGCCGGCCGGAAAACAACGACCTGAAAAACAGAACTTGGGGCTTCCCGCGATCCATTCGCCGGCTGCGCAATTCTTAATCAGCAACGAGCCCGACACAAACCCCGAGTTCGGATCGTTACTTGCTCTGGACCAGCAGATAGCCCTCGATCGGCCGTGAGCCGTCATAGAGGCGCACCTGGTCGATGCCGGTCTCGACGCCCTCTTTAAGGACCTCATAACGGGTCCCCTTCGAAGGCTGCCTGCAACCCTTGACCGCATGGCGACCGGCCCCTCGGTCCGCCAGATACTCCGGGAAATTCGATCGATCCCGGCAGAACAGTTCGCCGCCCTTCGTCCTGAGAAATTCCGCCTGCGCATGCGTTGCGGCAGTCACGGCAAACACCAGCACAGCAATTGGCAGCAAGCGTCCCACGTGCACCTCCTGATTGGCTGTTCCTTATAGCTTGGTTTGCCAAAGCGCAGAAGCGTCGTTGACGCGCACTCTCAACGGAATTGGACGCGGCGTTGACCTGGATCAAGGCAGCAAAAAATTATCGAGCTTTACTTGCGGTCAAGGAAAGCAGCCATGTGGAATGCAATCATTGAAGGCATCTCCCCGCACCTGATCGCCGGCACCATCATGGTCGCGGTCATGGGCGTCATGTTCGTGGCACACAGGATCTACAACGGTAAACACAAGACCGAAAAGCAGGAGCCACTCGAGGTTCTCAAGCTCCGCTTTGCGCGCGGCGAGATCAGCCGCGAAGAATATGAGGAGCGGCGCAAGGTGCTTTCCGCGTGAATGTCCGGGACGCAGTGTCAGAGATAGAGGCTCTTCATCAGATTGTCGGGATAGCGCAGCCCGGCGGCGGCGCCGACCGGAATTGAATCGGACAGTTGCGCGAGATCGTCCTCGGTCAGCCTGACCGAAAGCGCGCCGATATTCTCCTCAAGTCTTTCCTTCCGCTTGGTGCCCGGGATCGGCACGATGTCCGGGCCGCGCGCCAACAGCCACGCCAGCGCCAATTGGCCGAGCGTGCAATGCCGCTCCTGCGCGATCTCCTGAAGGCCGCGCACCAGCGCCAGATTGTGCGAAACATTCTGCGCCGCAAAGCGCGGATGCCGCCGCCGCGTATCGCCGTCGGACATGCCGTTCGGATCGTCGATCACGCCGGTCATCAGCCCGCGCCCCAGCGGCGAGTAGGCGACGAAGCTGATGTTGAGGTCCCGCGTCGTCTTCAGGGTCTCTTCGGCCTCGACCCGGTAGAGCAGCGAGAACTCGTTCTGCACGGCGGCGAGCGGATGAACCGCATGAGCGCGGCGGATGGTTTCGGGCCGCGCCTCGCTGATCCCGATCGCGCGCACCTTGCCCTGTTCGACCAGCCGCGCCATGGCGCCGACCGTGTCCTCGATCGGAACCGTCGGATCGATGCGGTGCTGGTAATAAACGTCGATGGTATCGACGCCGAGACGCTTCAGGCTCGCCTCGCATGCCTCCACGACATATTCCGGTCGGCCGTCGGCGACCTTGCCGCCGCGGCCGCCGAGATTGCCGAATTTGGTTGCCAGCACCACGCCGCTGCGGCGGCCGGCCAGCGCCTTGCCGACAAGCGTTTCGTTGTGGCCGTTGCCGTAGGCGTCGGAGGTATCGAACAGCGTGATGCCCTGATCCAGCGCTTCGTGGATCAGCGCGATGCCTTCGTTATCGTCGCTTTGGCCGTAGGTGCCGGAGAGTGACATGCACCCGAGGCCGATCGCGGACACGGCGATGCCGGACGAACCGAGCGAACGTGAGGGCAGGCTCTTGGCGTTTGTCATGTCTCGTACTCAAGGTTCCCGGTTGTTTGCCGCGCGATTATCGCGCCATTCTTCAACGCGCGATAGCCGCGCTCTTTAGTCCTGCATGACGTGGACCGCGTCGGCTGCGATCTCTATCACAACCGGCATTCCGGCTTCGAGGTTCATCTCGCGCGCCTGCGGCGCCAGGCAGTACCCCTTCAGCGGAAAGCCGCAATCGATTTCGACCGTGATGAGTGGACTGAGCGTGCGCAGGGACGTGATGCGGCCTTCAAGCCAATTGATGGCGGGGAAAGCCGATTGCCGGGCTTCAGTCGGTCGGACTCTCACCTGTTCGGCCCTGATTGCTACGAAAACCGAACGTCCCGCAGTGGCAGCGACTGATTTCGACGCGCGCACTTTTCGATCGCAGATCGCAAGCTCCATCAGAGCGGCCGACGTTTCGATGATCCGGGCCGCAAGGATGTTTTCGACGCCGAGGAAATGCGCCACAAACGAGTTCGCCGGCTGGGCAAAAACGTCCTCAGCCGGGCCTGCCTGCACGACAGCGCCGTCACGCAATATTGCGATCCTGTCGGCGAGCATCATGGCATCGGTGTAGTCGTGCGTGACAAAGATTGCCGGGATTGAAAGCGTGCGCAAGAACACGAGCAACTCCGCGCGCAGTTGATCGCGGGTTTGGGCGTCGAGTGCCGCGAACGGTTCGTCGAACAGGAACAGGTCGGGTGCGCTTGCGAGCGCACGAGCAAGCGCCACGCGCTGCTTCTCGCCCGGACTTAAATCTCCTGGCCGGCGATGCGCGAGATGCGCGACGCCCGTATAGGCAAGCAGTCCGGCATCGTCCTGGTCTCCCGGCGCGGCCTTGTTGGATTCCGGTTGTCTGCGGTCGCTCCGGCGCGCGATCGCCACGTTCTGCAAGACGGTAAGGTGCGGAAACAGTCCGAAGTTCTGTACAACGAAACCCACGTTGCGGCGCTCCGGCGCGAGCGCCGTCACATCGCGGCCGCCGATCAGGACGCGCCCGCTGTCGGGTCGGTGGAAGCCCGCGATCGTTTCCAGCGTGACAGACTTTCCTGAACCGTTAGGGCCGAGGATGACCAATATTTGGCCGCGTGAAACCGCGAGGTCGAGCTTTTGCAGCCGGAAGGCGTCAAGGGTCAGCGTCAGCGCCTCGATCGCAACATCACCGCTCATCTGTTCTCTCGGGTTGGTCCGACGCGCGAGACGGCCCGCAGCGCAAGGAACAGGGCGAGCGCCACGACCAGCAACAGCACCGACGCGGCCGCGGCCTGGTCGAGGCCGAAGCGTAGAAATAATTCGTAGATCATGACCGGTGCCGTCATCGGGTAATAGGCGAGGATCACCACCGCGCCGAATTCGCTGATCGAGCGCGCGTAAGTGAGCGTCACGCCGGTCATGATGCTGCGGCGCGCCAGCGGCAAGGTTACGCGCGCAAAGGTGCGCCACGGTCCGAGTCCAAGCGTGCGCGCAATCTTTTCCAGCCGCGGATCGACAGCCTCAAAACCGATCCGCGCCGCGTTCACGGTGTAGGGTGCGGAGACGAACAGCATCGCCGCAACCACGCCGGCGAGCGTGCCCCAGAATTTAAGGCCGACGAGTTCCTGCAGCGGCTGGCCCAGCACGCCCTGGCGGCCAAGAACGATCAGGAGGGCAATGCCCGCCACGGTGTGCGGGACTGCGAGCGGCAGATCGATCAAGGCCGCCAGCACGTTTTTCCCCAGAAAGTTCGTGCGCGCCAATCCGTAGGCAAGCGGAACGCCGAACAATGCGGCGAGCGCAGCCGACAGAAATGCGCCTTCGATGCTGAGCGCAATGGCGTCGCGCACGTCGCCCATGCGTGCCACCTCGACAAGCGTATGCCCTGATTCCGAAAGGGCGAGCCCGATCATCGGAACGACGAGGAATGCGACAAGAATCGTCCCGAGAAACCAGCAAAGCAGATAAAGGCCGCGCGAATGCGGCTGGGAGCCGCGCGTCCGGCGCTGTTGTGCGGTGCCTATCGCCATCGCCGCGGGGTCAATCGGCTGGTCTTACGATCATTGAGCGGGCCAAGGTTTGACCATGCCTCTGAGTTCCGGCGGCATTGCATCCATGTGCATCGCATAGGGTGGGTTGAAGTCCCCGAATCCATTGTTCTTCATGACCGTCTGGCCCTCCGGTCCCAGCAACAGCGCAACGAATTTCTCGGCAACGCCGGCGTTCTTGCTGCCGTTGACGGTCGTGACCGCATAGACAATGGGTTTTCCGCCCAGATCGCCGTTCTTGGTGTGAGCGGCGCCTTGCGCATAAAAAGACGCCTCTGCCGGATCGCTCAGATTGATCTTGGCCGGCAAGTCGATGAATTTCAGATGATGTTGCAGGGCATCGGAGCGGTAGATCGCGAGATAATCGATCTGTCCGAGCTGCAGCGCGGAAATCAATGAGGTTTCGGTATCGCGCATATTGGTGAGCGGCGCGTTGGCGAGCACGCTTTGTTCAGAGTCCCGGATCGTTATAGAATTTCTCGGCCAGATTGAGCATCTGCACGGTCTGATAGCCGGACGGATCGGTGTCTGGATCGGAGCGGCCGATCTCGACGCCTTTGCGCGCCAGGACCTTGTACCAGTTATCGGCGTCGATCTCGCCCGCGTATTTGCTCTTGTCGGTGTAGACGAAGGTGATCGCGTTGCGCGCGAAGCCCGCATACCACGAAGCATGCGGGGAATTGCCGAACATGTATTTGGGGATGACATTGTAATCGGCGACAGCCAGGAGATCGGCATCCTGATGCAGATCGGTGATCCTCTTGGCCATCATGACACTGCCGCCGAACTGCGCGTGCACCGTGACGTCCGGATTTTGCTTCTGGAAGATCGCGCTGGCTTGCTTGAACGGTACCGCCAAGGTGCCGGCAGCGAATATCGTCAAGACGGTGGGTTCGGCTGTCTGCACCGCTGAAACCGCCAGGGCTAGACCGACAAGGAATCCGGAGGTGCCCAGTGCAAGGCGTGTCGCAAGGTTCATGATCGTCCTCTTTGGGAGGACGCGAACTTATCACTGAAAGCGCCGCGCGCCATTATCGGAGGGCGGGGCAAACGCTCGCTTTTTCGTTCTTGCGGCAGTCGGACGCATCCACGGCGCAACAAACAGCGCCCCCGAACGCGAATCAAAGCGGGCGCGCTAGCGCCACAGCCAACGGCCCAGCACGACGGCCGCGATCATGCCGGCAAGCTGCGCGGCGATGAAGGCCGCGACGTTGGCGGGCGCGATGCCCGCAAAGGTATTCGAGAGCGAACGCGCAATCGTCACGGCGGGATTGGCAAACGAGGTTGAGGCCGTGAACCAGTAGGCCGCCGTGATGTAGAGGCCGACGGCGTAAGGCACGGCCGCGGGTGTTCGGGCAACGCATCCGAAGATCGTCATGACAAGTCCGAACGTGGCGACGGCTTCGGCGAGCCATTGGCCCGGCCCGGTGCGAATCGTCGCCGAAAGTTGCCACAGCGGCAGATCGAACATCGCATGCGCCGCCCAAACTCCCGGCGACGCCGCCGGCAATCTGGACGGCGATATAGACGGCCGCGATTTGTGCGGGCAGTTGTCGGCGCAACGCGAATGCGATGCTGACGGCGGGATTGAAATGTGCGCCCGAGATTGGGCCGAATGTCAGGATCAGCACCGCCAGGATTGCGCCGGTCGGAAGTGTGTTGCAGAGCAGCGCCAGCGCGGCGTTGCCGCCCGAGAGCTTGGCGGCCATGACGCCGGAGCCGACCACCGCCGCCAGCAGAAACGCGGTGCCCAAGCCCTCCGCGACGATGCGCTGCGCGAGTGTGGACTTCACGTCGGCTCAGCCGCCTTCGCCGCGGCCTCGTTGAGGCGGCCGATGTCCCGGAGTTTCTTTTGCAGGCTCAGTTGATCGAGCGAGCGTAGCGGCAGCGACACGAAAATGGCGATGCGCCGCTCGAGCATCCGATAGGCTTCCTTGAAGGCGAGCGCGATCTCGGCCGGCGATCCTGCCGCTTCGGCGGGATCCGGCACGCCCCAGTGCGCCGTCATCGGCTGTCCGGGCCAGAGCGGACAGGCTTCTCCGGCCGCGTTGTCGCAGACCGTGAACACGAAATCGAGCAACGGCGCGCCGGGCTCGGCAAACTCGCTCCACGATTTGGAGCGGAAGCCGGAGATATCGTAGCCGAGGCTTTGCAAGAGCTGGATCGTCTGCGGATGCACACGCCCCTTCGGTTGGCTGCCGGCGCTGAACGCGCGAAATTTTCCGGCGCCGCGTTTATTCAGGATGGCTTCCGCCATGACGGAGCGCGCCGAATTCCCGGTGCAGAGAAACAGCACGTTGAATGGTTGCTCGGCCATGGCTTAACGTCCTGCCACCGATTGTGCCGCGACCGCTGTCGCGCCGAACCAGCCAGGATGCTTCACGACGGCCGTTGTGCCCACCAGGAACAGCAGCAGACAGATGATGTTGATCTGCACGAGCAGATAACCTGGATCGGCATTGCAGCATTGTTCGATCATGACACGCTCACGAACAGCCGCAGGCCGTGACAGGCTCGGCGATCTTTGGTGCGGGCGCGCAGCACGATGTCTCGTACGCCACCCGCGCCGTGCGCTCGCCGGACCCGTCGCCGTAATCGGTGCTTTCCCCTGTGGTGTGAAACGTCTCCCAGGAAATTCCGGCCGGATCGTCGATCCAGGATTTTTCCGACTTGGCGTAGCAGCAGCTCGTTTGTCCCTGCTCGACAACGGGGCCGCCGGCCTCGCGGAGCCGGCCGTAAATCTCGCGCAGCTCGTCTCCGGTCTCGGCCTGGATACCGAGATGATCGAGACCGGGCTGCCGGCCGCGCGTCGAAATTGCGAAATTCACGCGCGGATCGTCGAGCATCCACTTGGCGTAGTCCGGCTTGATCACCGACGGTTCGGCCGCGAACAGCGCCGAATAGAAGCCGATCGATCGTTGGAGATCTTCGACCGCGACATGAACGTGAAACCGTTTCATCTTGCGCCTGGTTATGCCGAGACTTTGGCGCGCCGCCCGCGCGCGGGTTTGCAGACATTTGCCGGGCCGCACGCCTCGGTCGCGCCCTGGCAGCAATTCTCGGTCAGGAAGCCGACGAGGCCATTCATGGTCTCGAAGCGCGCCGCATAGATCATCGACCGGCCGTCGCGGCGTACCGTGACCAGTTCGGCGTCGCGCAGCCGGTCGAAATGGAACGTGAGCGTGTTGGGGGCAAGCCCAAGCGCGTGAGCGACCTGACCAGCCGGCATGCCTTCGGGCCCGGCCTGCACCAGCAGGCGGAATACGTCCAACCGGTTATCCTGGGCGAGCGCGCCCAAGGCAGCCACAGCGTGATCCTTTTTCATATTTCAGTATTTATTGAAATATCGCCGGAGCGTCAAGAGATACTTCGATAGTCGCTGAAATAATTTTGGCGATCGGTAGGCGGAGTCTGCCGGCGCTTGCGAATCATGAATTTCCAAAAAGCTCGCGCCGGATTTCCCCGACAAACGCAGTGCCGCCAAAAACCTTGTGAAACCAATGGAATGTCGCATCAAACGCGACAATATTTGACAATTTCAGAGACAACGAATAAAGCCGAATCCTCTCGCTCTTCGTGCAAGGACGCCGGCAAGTGACGACGGCTGGCGGGGAGCGGGATGCGGTGCCCGCGCGCAGAGGTTTCGTCGCCACTGCACTCGGGCGGCTCGGACATCATGCCTGCCGGCATTACGACCGGCTTGCGAGGTGCTCGCTGTAACCGGGGCGGACGTCGGCGGGTGACCCCCGCTACCTTGGTGTTTGCTCCGCGAAGCCTGGTCCGGGAACGCACCTTGGGATGCGTGAGTCCCAAGGGGAGAGCCGCAGTGGAACGCCGACAGGCGAGCGCGCCCTGCGCAGGGTGCGCGCTTCGCCGCAAGGTGAAGCAGGGAGACCCGCGTCTGTCGGCGTTCTGCTTCCTTTGATTGCCGGAAGCGAGTCCAAAAGATTTGCCGCCGGTCTTGCGCCGCACCGATCGTGATGATCCGGCCGTCCACGGCCGGGGTCATCCGACGAAGGTCGGTTCGACGGCGTCGTTTTTGGCAATGGCTTGCTCATAGCTCGGGTGCGAACAAAAAACGCGCCGCGAGAGCGGGAGCGCCTTGCCCGCTGAGGGGGCCGGCATTCGGGCTGACGCCGACCATGGAACCAGGGGTGCAAATTCTTAACCATCGTCGCCTAGTTTTGGCCGTCCGGTGCCGTCCGGCTTGGTTCAGTGGGGACGGCTCGATCCTGCTTGGGGCGGCGGGAGCGACCGGAGCGTGGGGTCCGGAGCGCGTTGATGAGTATCCGAGTGGGGCCGGTCTTGGTCGTCGTCGTTGTGGCGGCATGCCTGACTGCGCTCGGCGGCTGCTCGTCGACCTCCAAAATGAGCGATCTCTTCGCCACGGACGATCTGAAAACCGGCACGACGCCGGGCTCGACGGCGCCCGCCACCGCACCAGCGGCCCCGGGCGGCGACACCACCGGCACGGTCTCGACCCAGACCCAGCCGGCGGAACCGGGCCCGAGCGGCGAACCGGTCGCGCCGTTGGCGATGCCCGGCCTTGCCGGCGATGCGCCCGACGACGACTTGCAGAAGGGCAAGCGCTATTTCCGCGCCAACAATTTCGGCCTGGCCGAAAAGAGCTTCCGCGCCGCCGCGGAGAAGCATCCGAACGATGCCGAAGCCTGGGTGGGACTGGCTTCGGCCTACGACCGGCTGCACCGCTTCGATCTTTCCGACCGCGCCTATGCGCAAGCGATCCGCCTGATCGGCCCGACGCCGGAAATTCTCAACGACCAGGGTTTCTCCTACATGCTGCGCGGCGACTATGTGCGGGCGCGGCAGAAGCTGCTGGCGGCCCAGGCCAGGGATCCCGGCAATCCTTACGTGCGCGCCAATCTGGAATTGCTCCAGGAGAGCGCCGTCGAGGGCAAAGGCGTTCAGTAAGGCAGGCAAAACGCCGCGGCGCCGTAAGCGAAACTGCCTCGTTGCTGCCCTGGACTTCGCCGAGTTCGGCATGCCACCTGACATCGCAGGCAGAGGTCGCGCATGTTCGAAGCGTTCAAGCATTTCGTCGGCGATATCGTCGATGGCGGCAAGCATCCGAGCCAGTTCGGCGAGGACGATTACCGGCTGGCGGCCACGGCGCTGCTGGTGCACACCGCGGCGATCGACGGCGACGTCACCGCCGGAGAGCGCGATACGCTGCGCAGCCTTATCAAACAACGCTTCAGTCTCGACGATGCCGCGACCGACGAGCTGATCGAGAAGGCAACGGCGGCGGAACATGAGGCCGTCGACCTTTATCACTTCACGCATTTGCTCAACCGCACGCTCGACGAAGAAGGCCGCGCCAAGGTGATCGAGATGATGTGGGAGATCGTCTACGCGGACGGCAAGCGCGACGAGCTTGAAGACAATCTGCTGTGGCGCGCGGCCGACCTGCTCGGCGTGTCGCCGCGCGAACGCATCGACCTGCGCCGGCGCATTGCCGAAAAGGCCGGCGATACGCGGGCCGATCCATGAGGCCGGTGACGCTCATCACCGGCGCCTCGTCAGGCATCGGCGCCGAGCTGGCGCATGTCTTTGCCGAGCACGGGCATGAGCTTGTGCTCACCGCGCGCCGCGAGGCCGAGCTTGAAGCGCTGGCGACCGCGATCGCCGCAACGGGACGCGCGCGGCCGCTGGTGCTGCCGCTCGACCTGGTGCAGCGCGACGCGGTGGCACAGCTTGCGGCGGCGCTTACGGCGCACGGCGTCGAGCCGGATAATGTCGTCAACAATGCGGGCTTCGGGCTCGCCGGCAAAGCGGCCGAGCTCGATCGTAACGATCAACTTGCGATGGTCGATCTCAACATGCGGGCGCTGACGGAGATGTCGCTTGCCTTTGCCGACAGCCTGGCGCGCCATCGCGGCGGCCTGCTCAACGTCGCCTCGATCGCGGGCTTCCTGCCCGGGCCCGGCATGGCGGTGTATTACGCCAGTAAGGCCTATGTGCTGTCGTTCAGCGAGGCCTTGCACGAGGAGCTGCGATCGAGCGGCGTGCGCGTCACGACGTTGTGTCCGGGGCCGGTCGCCACCGGCTTTCAGGCCCGCGCCGGCTTGCGGCCGGGCGGGATCGGGGAGGGCGGTCCGCTGGCGCTGCCCGCGCGCCGCGTCGCCGAGATTGGCTATGACGGACTGGTGCGCGGCAAGCGCGTCGTGATTGCCGGGCTCGGCAACAAGATCGCGGTGTTTTTCATGAGGTTGATGCCGCACGCGTTGCTGCTGCCGCTCGTTGCTACCAGCATGCGGCGCGCCGGCCGACTTTGAATTGCCCAAAACCGCGCGTTAGAAAGTATCTAAAAGACGCGCTTGATTTGCCCGCTCATGCGACTGCCGATCCTGATTGTTTTGCACGCGGAAAATTCCACGCCCGGGCGCGTCGGCAATGCGCTGCGGGCTCTCGGCTACCAGCTTGACGTGCGGCGTCCGCGGTTCGGCGATCCGCTGCCGGAGACGATGGGCGAGCACGCGGCCGGCATCATCTTCGGCGGGCCGATGAGCGCCAACGACCAGGACGATTTCATTCGCCGCGAGATCGAATGGATCGGCGTGCCGCTCAAGGAGTGCAAGCCGTTTCTCGGCATCTGCCTCGGCGCGCAGATGTGCGCGCGGTATCTCGGCGGCCGCGTGTTTCGCCATCCGGAGGGTCGCGCCGAGATCGGCTATTATCCGATCCGCCCGACCGAAGCCGGGCTTGCCGTCGTCGATGTCTGGCCGGAATGTGTCTATCAGTGGCACCGCGAGGGTTTCGATCTGCCGGCCGGCGCCGAACTGTTGGCCGAGGGCGACACCTTCGAAGTGCAGGCGATCCGCTACGACCGTGCATTCGCGCTGCAATTTCATCCCGACGTGACGCACGCCATGATGCACCGCTGGACGACGCGCGGTCATGAGCGCATGGAATTGCCGGGCGCCAAGCCGCGCGAGGCGCATTTCGCCGACCGGGCGGTGTACGATTACAGCGCCCGCGCCTGGCTCACCGTGTTTCTGGAACGCTGGCTCGGCAGCTGACCGCGCCGTCAGTGCGCTTGCTGTTCCTGCGCGAGTTGCTGGGCGAAATAAGCCACGGTCTTGGTGTAGACCTCCGACGCGTTCCACTGCAGCAGAACCTGGAAATTCGCACTGCCCTCGCCCCAAGGCTGGCCGGGTTGCCAGCCGTAGCCTTTGAGATAATTCGCCGTCGAGGCCATCGCGTCGGGCACGCTGTGAATGAGATCCCGGTGGCCGTTGCCGTCGTAATCGACGGCGTATTTCAGATAGGACGACGGCAGAAACTGCGTCTGTCCGATTTCGCCCGCCCAGGCGCCGCGCATCTGCGCCGCCGCCATGTCGCCGCGGTCGACGATGCGCAGTGCGTCGATCAGTTCGGTGCGAAATTTCTCGGCGCGGCGGCAATCATAGGCGAGGCTCGCCAGCGCTCGGACCGTGGGAAATTTGCCGGTGTCGGCGCCATAGGAGGTTTCCAGTCCCCAGATGGCGACGAGCACCGCACCGGGCACGCCGTACTGGTGCTCGATGCGATCGAACAGCGGACGGTATTGCGCGAGCAGGCGCCGGCCGCGCGGCAGCCGCGGCGGCACCATCCGGCCCGAGAACTGCTCGAAGCTCTGGCGGAACACGCCCTGGGCGTGATCGCGCGCGATGATCGTGGGATCGAAGGTCATGCCGCCGAGGGCGGATTGGATGGCGCGCTGGGAAATGCCTGCCGTTGCGGCCTCCTGCTCGACGCCGCTGAGCCAGGCGCCGAAATCGCCGCCGCAGGGCGCCTCGGCGCGGGCCGGAACCGCCGCCGCCGCGAGCCCGAGGGTCAGCCCGAAAAGCAGGCCCGGGAACAGCCAAAGTTTCAAATCAGCAAGCGATCGCATTTGATCCTCGTCTTCAATAGCGCGACCAAACCAACCCATTGGGACGCCAATATGATGGCGCATATTACCGCATTTGGCGCGGTTATTCTCCATTTACGGCATGCGCGGGCTCATAGCTGTCGGCACGCAGCAGGTCGCGGAATACCCCGGCTGAAATCAGCACCACCGCGATGGCGCTGACGCCACCGAGCAGCACCGCCGGAATGGCGCCCAGCGCCGCCGCCGCGGTTCCTGCACGGAACGTGCCGAGCTGGTTTGAGGTCGAGGTGAACATCGAATTGACCGAGAAGACGCGGCCGCGCATCCGGTCGGGCGTATGGAGTTGCACCAGTGTCTGGCGGATCACCATGCTGATCGTGTCGGCGGCGCCGACCACCACCAGGGCTGCGACGGCGAGCAGAAAGCTTGGCGACAACGCCAGCAGAACGGTGCCGACTCCATAGGCTGCTACCGTCGCAAACATGACGTGGCCGACGCGGCGCGTGATTGGCCGGCGCGTCAGAATGAGGGCAGCGACGATCGCGCCGGCCGCAGGCGCCGACCGCAACGCGCCGAAGCCGATCGGCCCGGTATGAAAGACATCGTGGGCAATGATCGGCAGCAGCGCGGTGGCGCTGCCCAGCAGCACCGCGAACAGGTCGATCGTTATGGCGCCCAGCACCACGCTGTGCTGCCAGATGAAGACAAGCCCGCTGAACATCGTCCGCAGCTCGAGCGGCTCGCGCTTGGCGATGACGCGCTCCATGGCGATGCCGATCGTCACCGCCGCGGACGAAAACCACAGCACCGCACAGCCCGCGAAGGTCAGGCTCGGACTGACCGCCAGCAGCGCGCCGCCGAGCGAGGGGCCGGCCACGAACGCCGTCTGCGCGGCCAGGTTCGCCGCTGCGATGGCGCGCGGCAGCATCGGCCCCGATACGATGTTCGGCAGTACCGATTGCTGGCTCGGCTGCTCGAAGGCGCGCCCGACGGCGACGACGAAGGCCATGGCCAGCAGCAGCGTCGGCGTCAGCCAGCCGCCTATCGTCGCCACCGCCAGAACCGCGATGGCTATCGCCTCGAGCGTCTGCGCGGCTGCGCTGACCCAGCGCCGGTCGTAGCGGTCGGCGACGTGGCCGGTCGGCAGAAACAGGCCGACAGCCGGGATGAACTGCACCAGCCCGATCAGCCCGAGCTGGAATGAGCTCCCCGTCAGGGCATACATCTGCCAGCCGATCGCGACCGCCTGCATCTGCCACGCCACCGAGCCGGCGATGCGCACATAGACGAAGCGCATGAAGGCGCCGTGGTGGAGCAGGCTTGTCGCCGGGGAAGGGTCGTCCATCGCGAAAGCTTGAACGCCCTTTCAGTTTTGGCTGGCTTGCCGAGCCGTAGCAAGCGCGCGGGGTCCGCCTTCGCCCAAGTGGGCTTCGGCGCGACAGCCTTCGCGCGCTGCGCTTACGAAGGCTGGTGGAGCCGAGGGGATTTGAACCCCTGACCTCCGCAGTGCGATTGCGGCGCTCTCCCAACTGAGCTACGGCCCCGCCGAGGCTGCAAACCGGGGTCCAGGGGCACCGGCCGCAAGCTTTGCCGGCGCCAAAGGTATCCGGCTTTTGGCGAGTTCGCGCCATTTAGGGTCCGTAACCGGGTGTGTCAAGGACGCGCCTCGGGCGCGTTGCTCCAGGTTAACCGGACGATGGGGAAGGCGTCATGACGCCCCTTTTCGACGGCCGCGCAAGCGGCTATTCGTCTGTCGCGCCGCGCCGGCGGCCGCGCGGAGACCGCGATGGAAAATCCCTTTCTGTGGCTCATTGATACGCTGATCCAGCTTTACATCTGGATCCTGATCGCGGCCGCGATCCTGTCGTGGCTGATCGCTTTCAATGTGGTCAACACGCGCAACAATCTCGTCGCCGCAATCGCGAACTTTTTTTATCACGTGACCGAGCCGGTGTTGCGACCGATCCGCTCAATCATGCCCAATCTCGGCGGTATCGACATCTCGCCGGTGATTCTCATCATCGGCCTGTTGTTTCTCGAGCGCATCATCTTCTGGCTGTATTACTCCGTATTCGCCTAGGGCGAAGCCGCGCCGAACCCTAAAGGCGACGGATGAGCGCAAAGATCATCGACGGCAAAGCTATTGCGGCCGACCTGCGCGTCGCTGTGGCCGAAGAGGTGCGCCGCCTTGTGGCCCAACACGGCCTGCAGCCCGGGCTCGCCGTCGTTCTCGTCGGCGACGATCCGGCGAGCAAGACCTATGTGGGCAGCAAATCGCGCGGCCTGGTCGACGTCGGCATGCGGCCGTTCGATTTCCATCTGCCGGCCTCGACCGGCGAGGCCGAACTTCTTGACCTCATCGCCAAGCTCAATGCCGACGCGGCCGTGAGCGGCATTCTGGTGCAGCTGCCGCTGCCGCCGCAGATCAATCCGGCGCGCATCTTCGCCAGCATCAACCCCGACAAGGACGTCGACGGCTTTCACCCCATCAACGCCGGCCGGTTGATGACCGACCTGCCGGCGCTCGTGCCGTGTACGCCGGTGGCCTGTCTGAAACTGATCAAGAGCGTGCATTCGTCGGTCGCCGGCATGGACGCGCTGATGATCGGTCGCTCGCACATCGTCGGCAATCCGCTGGCGCAGATTCTGCTCGCCGAGAACGCCACGATCACCATCGCGCATACGCGCACGCAGCATCTGCCGGATCTGTGCCGGCGCGCCGAGCTGTTGTGCGTCGCCATCGGCAGCGCGCAATTCATTCGCGGCGACTGGATCAAGCCGGGCGCGACCGTCGTCGATATCGGCATCAACCGCATCAGCGACGGCGGCAAGTCCCGCGTCGTCGGCGACGTCAATTTCGCCGAAGCGGTCGAAGTCGCGGGCGCGATCACGCCGGTGCCGGGCGGTGTCGGCCCGGTGACCATCGTGTGCCTTCTGGTCAACACGCTGCGCGCGGCCTGCATGCAAGCCGGCTTGCCGCCGCCATCGGTGTGATCGGAAAAGCTACACCAGGGAGACGGCGTAAGGCGCGAAGATGCCGAGCCCGAGCAGCGCCAGACCGATGACGCCCAGCGCGCCGGCGATCCAGGCCAGCACCACCATGCCGGTGATCACGGTTGCTGAAGCGAGCACGATGCCGATCTGAAACGCGCCGGACGCGATCTCATAGTGGTGGTATTTCGCCATCGCCAAGATCGCGGTCTTTCTCCTGCTCCTTGGCCTGTTCGGCGAGTTCCTTGCGTCCGGTACCGCTGGTCGGATCCGAATTCGTAACGGTCGGCGGTCTTGCGCCAAACCGCGATCTGTTTGTCGATTGCCGCTTTGGCGGCAGGATCGGTCAGGCTGGCGCCGAGCAATTTGGTCTGTTCGGCTGCGGTGAGCAGCGTGGTTTTGCGAATATCCTTGGCCTGGAAGAAATTCCAGGTGTCAGACGATTTGACGTTGGCGTCGATGGCCTCGGTCTGCGCGCTCTTGCCCAGCGTCTCCGAGAACGAAAGAAACAGCGCCAGGATCGCGATCAACAGTGCGATCTTTTTGTTCTCGGCATGCTGGGCATGCTCGGCATGTTCCATGTGTTCGGTGACTTCCGACATGTATTCGCCCCTCCTCGTCATTCCGGTGCACCGCGAGGCGGCGAGTCCGGAATCCATAATCACCGATGCCGGGGTTATGGATTCCGGGCTCCTCGCTTCGCTCGACCCCAGAATGACGGTTAGCACATATCCAAGTCACGCGCGCGGATGGGCGTTGCGGTAGGCCTCGATCAGGCGCTCGGCATCGACCTGTGTATAAATCTGCGTGGTCGACAGCGAGGCGTGGCCGAGCAATTCCTGGATCGAGCGCAGATCGCCGCCGCGCGCCAGCAGATGCGTTGCGAACGAGTGGCGCAGCGCATGCGGCGTTGCCGTCTCGGGCAGGCCGAGCGCGCCGCGCAGCCGCGCCATCGCGAGCTGCACGAGGCGCGGCGACAGCGGACCGCCTTTGGCGCCGACAAATAGCGGCCCGTCATCCGGCAGATCGTAAGGGCAGAGCGCGACGTAATCGGCGACAAGTTTCTGCACCTGCGGCAGCACCGGCACCATGCGCTGCTTGCGGCCTTTGCCCGTGACTGTGACGGCGTCGGCCGCGGCGGCGTCGTGGCGCCGGAGCCCCAGCGCCTCGGAAATGCGCAAGCCCGCGCCGTAAAGCAGGCCGAGCACCGCAGCGTCGCGGGCGTGAATCCATGGCTCGTGGCCATCGTCGGCCGGCAGATCGGGATCGGCCATCCGCTTGGCGTCAGCCGCCGTCAGCGGCCGCGGCAGGGTTTTGCCGATTTTCGGCGCGCGCACCGCCGAGAGTGCACCGACCTGCCCCTTGCCGTTGCGTTCGAGATAGCGCGCGAAGGCCCGCGTACCGGCGAGCGTGCGCATCAGCGAGCGGCTGCCGATGCCGACGGCGCGGCGGGATGCCAAAAACGCGCGTACATCGGCGGGCGTCAGCGCCGCGAGGTCGCGCAGCGACGGCGCGCCGCCGAGGTGGTCGGCGAGAAAGCTTAAGAATTGCAGCACGTCGCGCCGGTAGGCCTCAACCGTCTTGGGCGACATGCGCCGCTCGGCGCCGAGATAGCTGAGCCAGCTCTCGATCTCCGCGGCGACCTTGGGAGCGATGATCCGGAGTGGCGCGCGATTCCATGGGGGCCCAAATACTGGATTCCCGCTGGCGCAGGAATGAGCGGATATTACGTCCGGCCTGTTTCCGCTTCCTAAACCTGCCGGAATCGGCCAGAATCACCGCATGCCCCGCCGCGTCGTCGATGTCCTCGTCCCGGTCGCGCTCGATAAGCCCTACTCTTATCGGGTGCCGGAGGCGCTTGCGGTCAAGCCCGGCGATATCGTGTCGGTGCCGCTCGGCGCGCGCGACGCCACGGCGGTGGTGTGGGCGGAAAATCCCAGGCCCAATCCACGGCTCGATAACCGGCTGAAGGACATCGAGGAGAAAATCGACGTGCCGCCGCTCCGCCCCGAGCTGCGAAGCTTCGTCGACTGGGTATCGAACTACACGCTCAGCTCCCGCGGCATGGTGCTGCGCATGTGTCTGCGGATGGGCGAGCATCTGGGCGCCGAGCGTGAGCGCGCCGGCGTACGGCTCGCCGGCACACCGCCGCAGCGCATGACCGCGGCGCGGTCGCGTGTACTCGAACTCCTTGCCGACGGCATGGTGCGCGGCAAGAGCGAGGCGGCGCGCGAAGCCGGCGTGTCCGCCGGCGTCGTCGACGGCCTGATCGATGAAGGCACGCTCGAGACCGTGGTGCTGCCGCCCGAGCCGGTGGCCGAAAGGCCCGAGCCGGATTTCGCCCAGACGGATTTCTCATCGGCGCAAGGCGCCGCCGCCGCGGAGCTGAAAGCGACGCTCGCGAAGGGCGGCTATTCGGTCACACTGCTCGATGGCGTCACCGGTTCCGGCAAGACCGAAGTGTATTTCGAGGCGGTGGCGGATACGATCCGCGGCGGCCGGCAGAGTCTGATCCTGATGCCCGAGATCGCGCTGACCGCGCAGTTTCTGGACCGCTTCGCCGCGCGCTTCGGCCACCAGCCGGCCGAATGGCATTCGCAGCTCACGCCGCGCCGCCGCGCCCGCACCTGGCGGGCGGTCGCCGATGGCGAAGTCTCGGTCGTGGTCGGCGCGCGCTCGGCTTTGTTTCTGCCTTACGCCGATCTCGGGCTGATCGTCGTCGATGAGGAGCATGACCCGGCCTACAAGCAGGAAGACGGCGTGCGTTATCACGCCCGCGACATGGCGGTAGTGCGCGGCCACATCGCGCGCATCCCGGTGGTGTTGTCGTCGGCAACGCCGTCCGTCGAGACCGAGGTCAACACGCGGCGCGGCCGTTACGCGCGGCTCGCGTTGCCGGAACGCTTCGGCGGCGCGCGGCTGCCGGCGATCGAGGCAATCGATCTGCGCGTTGCGCCACCGCCGCCGCGCCATTTCATTTCGCCGGTGCTGGCCGGCGCGATGAAAACCTCGCTGGAGCGCAACGAGCAGTCTTTGTTGTTCCTCAATCGCCGCGGCTATGCGCCGCTGACGTTGTGCCGCACCTGCGGCTTCCGCTTCGCCTGCCCGAACTGTGACGCCTGGCTGGTCGATCACCGCTTCCGCCGCGCGCTGGTCTGCCACCATTGCGGCTACGCCATGCCGCATCCGGCGAATTGTCCGCAATGCCAGGCGGTCAATTCGTTCGTGCCGATCGGTCCGGGCGTCGAGCGGCTCGACGAGGAGGTGCGCGAGCTGTTTCCCGGCGCGCGCGTGCTGGTGCTGTCGTCCGACCTCATCGCCTCGGTCGAGCGCATGCGCGAGGAATTCGCCGAGATAGCCGCTGGGCGTTTCGATATCATTATCGGGACGCAGCTTGTGGCCAAGGGCCATCACTTCCCGATGCTCAACCTGGTCGGCGTCATCGACGCCGATCTCGGCCTTGCCAACGGCGACCCGCGCGCCGCCGAGCGCACCTTTCAGCTGCTGCATCAGGTCATTGGCCGCGCCGGCCGCGAAGCCGGCGCCGGCTACGGCTATTTGCAGACACATCAGCCCGAGCATCCGGTGATCCGGGCGCTGATCGCGCAGGATCGCGACGCGTTCTATTCGACCGAGATCGAGCAGCGCGAGAAGGCGCATTATCCGCCGTTCGGCCGGCTGGCGAGCCTCGTTGTCTCGGGCGAGGACAAACACGAGGCGGAGGCATACGCCCGTTTGCTCGCCCGCGCCGCCCCCAAGGTCGAGGGTCCTTCAGGCGACGAGGTGCGCGTGCTCGGTCCCGCCGAAGCGCCGCTCGCGCTGGTGCGCGGCCGCCATCGTCTGCGACTGCTGGTGAAATCGCCGCGCGCGTTCGATCTGTCGGCGTACTTGCGAGAATGGCTCGCGGCCGGCCCGAAGCCGAAAAGGTTCGGTCAAGCTTGAAATCGACGTCGACCCGCAGAGTTTTTTGTAGGGACGTAAGCATTGAAACGGGACTATTGCGAATTCCCGATCTTTTGAAAACTGGGGCGGAAGGGTCGCGGACGAACTCGGGGTCCCGGCGGGCAACCCTCCGCAAGATTATCGCGCTTTTCCTCTTCGTACTTTTCTTTGCGAAAATCGCGTTCCAGTTTTCCCTATAGGCCGCGGTGACCGGTTTTTGCCCTTCGCCCCGGCTATAGTTCGCGGGTGCCGCACCGGCAGTCTCTCCGTCCGCGGATTTGGGCGCATCCGTGGGTGCGGCTTCAGCCGCGGTGCTCTCGACCTTCGCGGCGGCGTCTTTTTTGAGTGCCGTTTCGGATTTTGTCTTTTTGCTTTCGCGGGCCATCGCTTTCCCTTATGCCGGCTATATTAGCGCTCAGTCTGGCTCAGCCGGCCGCTGCTGGCCTGAGTACAAGCCAGTGCCGGGCATCATCGACGACTTTGCGAAGCCGCGGATACAAAAACTTGGATGGTCCGGTCAAGCTTGGTCGAGCCCGGCCATGACGATCGCCTTACATCGCCTCGCCTTCAGGCACCGGGACGTTGAAGCCGTTCAGCGTCACCGAGACCAGGCAATACAGTCCGACCAGATAAATCAACTCCGCCGCGCCGTGTTCCCCGAACGCCTTTACGGCCGCCCGGTAGCTCAGCTCGGGCAGCGTGCCGTGGTGCAGCAGCGACGAGGCGACGTCGTAGGCGACCGCCTCCTCGGCTGTCAGATCGGCCGGGCGCTGGCCGGACACGATGGTGGCGAGCTTGTCGTCGGACAGTCCGCGGCGTTCTCCGGCGATGACGTGAGCATAGAGCTCATAGGAAGAATGAAAGGACGCGCCGGTGACCAGGATCGCGACCTCCCGCACCGGGCGCGGCAGCGAAGGCGATACCGACAGCGCCAGCGTCAGATCCCAGATCGGCTTGCCGAATTTCGGCTCATGCAGCCATGGATTCCACGGTCCGAGCAGCGCGCCGTTTTCGGCGATGGACTTGAAGCCCTGAAAATTCTTCTCGATGCCAGCCTTCATGTCTTCGTAAACCGGCCGCTGTTCGGGGCTAAGCTCGGCGGGAGCGATCAACGGCAGGCGCATGACGGTTCTCCTTCGAGGAATGATGACCCCGGCACTACGATAATCTGCAATGAATGTAGTGGGATAATGACGACGCGGCCGGGCAGGCCGCGCCGAAGGCGCGCCCGATGACAAGTTCAGCGACGTCCGGGATCAGCGTTACCGCCCGACCCCGCATATCGCTGCGCTCATGCTGGGCTACTCGCCCGCCTTAAGGGTGCGGCGAGCCCTACGCGTGCCGCCGCAGACCCAACCCGAGCCCGATCCAACCCACGCCGGCGAAGACCAGATCGACGCCGAGGAAAAGCCCGAGGATGTAGAGACCCGATACCGGCCAATGCACGAGGATGACCAGGCCGATGAGGAACGTCACCGCTCCGGAGAACAAGACCCAGATCCAGGGCGTTCCCTGCATCATGCTGAGCGACAGCATAATGCGCGTGATGCCCGACGCGATCAAAGCAACGCCAAGCAGCAGCGTCAACAGAGCCGCCGCGAGCAGCGGATTCTCGAACGTGATGAAGCCAGCAACGATATAGAGAGCGCCAAGCGCGAGCCAAAGCAGGAACTTGCCCCAGTTCTTGATCTGAAAGGCGTTGATAACCTCGGCGACGCCTGCGATCAGCATCATGATGCCGACGAAGAACACGCTGACGACCGTCGCCATCACGACGCTGCCGAGCGCGATTATTCCCGCAATCAGGTAAACGACGCCGAGTGCGACGATCCAGCCGGATTTGGCGCGCAGTGGTTCCAGGCCGGACTCGCCAAAGGAGTGCGGCGCATGTGTCATGGTGGACATGGTTTTCGCTCCGTTTGCAACCGAGACAATCGATGCTAGGCGCGGCGCACTCGTAGTCCGTTATGAAAACCTTGCGCTTCTTATAAAAAAGGAGATCGATCTCACCATGCTTTGACAAAAATCACCGCGCTAATTCGCGCTAATTCGTAACGGTGCGGTTTTTGTCCGCATAGTCTTCAACCAAATATCGCCGCGCTGTCTTTTGCCTCAATGCTTGCGGGCATCGACGCGGTAGCCGAAAATGCTTGTCTCGCCGAGCGCCTTGGCGGCCTCCAGCCGATGCAAACCTTCGACCAGCACGAAGCGCGCACCGTCGTGGCGCACCAGGATTGGCGTCTGCTGGCCGCTATCGAGCATGCTGGCGGCGATGTCGTCGACGCGCTTCTGGTCAAGCGTGGCGCGCCGTTTGATCGGCACGTAGATATCGGAGATGGCGAAGGTCTCGCGCTTCATCATGATCGACGGAGAGGATAGCATGAAAGCAGGGAGCGCGGGATGGCGCGTCCGCGCCTCTCACCCCACATTGGCGATCCATGACCGCGACCATTGAAACCGTTCTCCTGCTCCTTGCCGTGCTGGTGGTTGTGGCGATTGTGGCGCGGCGGCTCAAGACGGCGCCGTCGATCCTGCTCGTGGTCGCCGGTATCGCGCTTGCGCTCCTGCCCGGCCTGCCGCGGATCGTGCTCGCGCCGGAACTCGTGCTCTACGGCATCCTGCCGCCGCTGATCTATTCGGCCGGTGTCGCCATGAGCTGGCGCGAGTTCCGTTTCAATCTACGTCCGATCACGCTGTTGGCATTCGGTTGCGTGGTCTTCACCAGCGCCGCAGTGGCGGCAGCGGCGCATTTCACGCTCGGCATGAGCTGGGCGCTCGGCTTCGTGCTTGGCGCCATCGTGTCGCCGACCGACTCGGTCGCGCCACTCGCCATCATCCGCAGCCTCGGCTTGCCCCGCCGGCTCATTGTCGTGCTCGAAGCCGAAGGGCTCGCCAACGATGCCACCGCGTTGATCCTTTACCGCTTTGCGGTCGCCGCGGTTGCCACGGGTTTGTTCTCTCTGCCGGTCGCCAGCGGCGATTTTGCCCTCATCGTCGTTGGCGAGATCGCGTTCGGCGTCGGCGTCGGCTGGGTCAGCCTGCGCCTGCGCCGCTGGGCACGCGATCCTCGCGTCGAAATCACGCTGTCGCTGATGACGCCCTACATCGCGTTTCTGGTTCCGGCCAATCTCGGAGGATCGGGCGTGCTGGCGACCGTGGCGGCCGGTCTGTTTGTGAGCTGGAACGGACCGCTGCTCATTCCGGCGGCGACGCGGCTGCAGGGGATCTTCTTCTGGGACCTGATCGTCTACTACCTCGAGGGCTTCATCTTCCTGGTGACCGGGATGGAGACGCGGGACCTGATCGATCGTCCCAATATGATCTCGCTCCGCGAGCTTGGCTTCGCCCTGCTGGTGACCGTGGCGGTGATCGTCGTCGCGCGATTCATCTGGGTGTTTCCGGCGACCTATCTGCCGCGCTGGCTCAGCCCGTCGCTGCGCCGCCGCGATCCGTCTCCGCCTTGGCAATGGACCTTTCTGTTGGCCTTCGTCGGCGTGCGCGGTGTCGTTTCGTTGGCCGCAGCCCTGGCACTGCCGCTCACAACGCTTGCCGGCGCGGAGTTTCCGGACCGCGACCTCATCCTGTTCATCACCTTCGGCGTCATCGTGGTCACGATAGTCGGCCAGGGTCTCATCCTGCCGGGCGTGGTGCGCTGGCTCGCCTTGCCGCACGATGCGGCGGATGAACGGCTACGGGAACGCGATGCCGAAACCGCGGCCCGCATCGAGGCTTTGAACATCGCGCGGGGCCGTCTGGATCGACTTGCGGCTGACGGTCAGGTCTCCGCTGAAGTACTGGCGATCTTGCGCGCGCGCCATGATCATCATGCCGGACAGTTGCCGAAGAACCTGACCAGTATCGAGACAACAGCGGCGGCAGCGGAGCTGCGCGCAGAACTGATCGCCGCCGAGCGCGAATACATCTACCGGCTCTTGCAGGAAGGCCAGATCACCGATGAGGCGCGGCGGCGTATCGAGCGCGAACTCGATCTTGAGGAAGAGAGCCTCGCGTTCAAGCGCGACAGCGTGGACGATCCGCCATTGTAGCGGTCATTCCGGATTGCCGCGCAGCGGCAAGTCCGGAAGCCAGCGGCTTAGATCCGCGCCCCGGAATGACGGGCTTTTTTGCGCTTCGGTCTGCTCTTCGCGCGCGGCGCAAACTTCTTCCGCTCCGCCGCCGCGAATGCGCGTCGCGCCCATGCGGCAAGCTCGTCGGGATCGTCGTAAAGCCGCTCAGGCAGGCGCCAATAGGGCAGGGCGTGCTCGCTCGGGCGGCCGGATTTTTTGCCGCGCGTGTAGGTGAACGGCTTGCAGCCTTCGCGCTCGAAATCCGAGGCGTTGGTGTCGTCGGCTTTCAGATAGATAACGTCGCGCACGATCAGCCCGAACATCAGGCCGTCGGCAAAAATCCCGGCGCCCGAAAACATGCGCCGCACCGTCACCGGACCGAACGCGCCAAACAGGTCGCGGATGAAATCGGCGTCCATACGGCTTAAGCCGCGTATGGCGCAGCGGCCTTCGCCGTTACTCAATCCGGCGCGCTTCGTCCGGTAGCATGATCGGGATGCCGTCGCGGATCGGATAGGCGAGCTTGGCGGCGCGCGAGATCAGCTCCTGGTGCTCGGCATCGTATTCGAGCGGGCATTTGGTCACCGGACAGACCAGGATTTCCAGAAGTTTCGGATCGACGGTGTCGGCGGGACGGTCGGTGGACGGCGACGACATTTGAGGACTCCAAGGAGAATTACGGCGTCACTGCAGCGGCGTCTCGCCCGGCGACTTGCTCTTGGCGAGTTCGATCTCGGTCACGGCGATCAGGATTTCGGCGCGGGTTTTCAGGTCGGGCGCCTCAAGCAGCGCCTGTTTCTCGGCGGTGTCGTACGGCGACATCATGGCAAGCGCGTTGACCAGCGCCTCGTTGGGCGCATTCTCGATGCCTTCCCAATCGGCTTTCAGATTGTTGGCTTTGAGAAACTCGGACAGCGTGCGCAACAACGCCTTGCGATCGACTTCGTCTTCGCCCTTGCGGGCGGTGAAGTCGTCGACGAACGGCTGGTAGGTTACCTTGCAGCGGCGGTACAGCGTGGTGACGGCAAGCTCCGCCTCGATGCGAAAGCGCGAAACGCCGGTGAGCTGAATGAGGTAGCGGCCGTCGCCGCTTTCGGCGAACTGGGTGATCTTGCCGACGCAGCCGACGCGGAACAGATGCGGCTTGTCCTTGTCGGGTCCGGGATGCGTCGGATCGGGCTGGATCATGCCGATCAGGCGCTGGCCGGACTTGAGCGCGTCCTCGATCATGGCCAGATAGCGCGGCTCAAAAATGTTGAGCGGCATCTGCCCGCGCGGCAGCAGCAAGGCGCCCGGCAGCGGAAACACCGGAATCTCATCCGGCAGCGCCTCAGGTCCACGATAGGCGGCGTTCATCGGCATGTTTGATACTCGAACCGCCGGTTCCGTCACCCGGCCGCCTCATCGAGGCCCGCGTCGCCCGCAAGCGCCTCAGGATGACCGGATCAGATTACGCAAACAAGATCGAAGACAGCCGCTTGCGGCCTTCCACGGTGGCTTCGTCGGTCGGGCCCCACGCATCGAAGAACTGGACGAGCTGCTTGCGGGCGCCGTCATCATTCCATTTGCGGTCGCGCTTGACGATGGCGATCAGATGCTCGAGCGCTTCCATGCGGCGATTGTTGCCGTTGAGCGCGAGCGCGAGATCGAATCGTGCCTGATGGTCGAGCGGATTGGCGGCGACCTTCTGTTCAAGTTCGGAGACGGGCCCGACCGTCTTGGCCTGTTCGGCAAGGTCGAGCGCGGCGCGCGCAGCCGCGACTGCGGAATCATTGCGCTTGTTTTCCGGCACCATGTCGAGCGTCTGCCGCGCCTGGTCGAGCGCGCCGGTCTCGACATAGCAGCGCGCCAGGCCGCCAAGCGCCGGCACATTGGCGTTGTCCTCGGCGAGGATCTGCGCATAGATGTCGGCGGCGCCGGCGGCGTCGCCCTCGGCCAGCGCGGCCTCGGCCTCCTTGAGCAAACCCTGGGCTTCGCCGCCGATACGGTCCTTGGTCAGCCGCTCGAGGAAAGCCATGACCTGGCTCTCCGGCAGCGCGCCCATGAAGCCGTCAGCTGGCTGGCCGTTGGCGAAGGCGATCACTGCCGGGATCGACTGGATGCCCATCTGTCCGGGGATCGCTGGGTGCTCGTCGATGTTCATCTTGACGAGCTTGACCTTGCCTTTGGCGGCTTTGACGGCCTTTTCCAGCACCGGCGTGAGCTGCTTGCACGGGCCGCACCACGGCGCCCAGAAATCGACCAGCACCGGCTGGCGCTTGGATTCCTCGATGACGTCCTTGACGAAGGCTTGCGTCGTTGTGTCCTTGACCAACGCGTCCGCCGGGGCGGCTGTTTGAGCGTCCTGCAACATGGGCCTTGATGTGCCTTGTTTTTGGGGCCGGCGACCCGGTTATCCCCCTGATCGCCTGATTAAATGGGAAGAAACGGGGTGAATGCAATCGCGGTTTTAGCCAAGTCTTCTGGCCAAGTCCTCTGCCAAGTCCTTTATTCAAGTCTCCTTAGCAAGCCCTTAGCCTGTTTGGCCCGACACCGCCTCGATCCGCGGCTTGTGCCCGGTCGCCTCCAGGAACCGCACCAGATCCTCCCGGGCGATGGTCGTCGTGCCGGTATTGGTCAGTGGGTGAAAGTTGAGCACCGCGTGCGCCATCATGGCGGCATCCAGCACGACGGTCACGCGCAAACCCTTGTCGTTGATGGCGGCGAACGGCGTCACCGAGCCGGGTTCGACCCCAATCAATTCGCGCATCAGGTCGGCCGAACCAAACGAGAAGCGGCCGGTGGCGCCCAGGAGCCGGTGCAGCGACTTGAGCTTGATGACCGCGTCCTCCAGCGTCACGACGAGATACACCGCCCCCTTCTTGTCGCGCAGGAACAGGTTCTTCGTATGGGCGCCCGGGATCTGGCCGCGCAATTCGCGCGATTCGTCGACCCGGAACACCGCCGCGTGGGTCACCGTCTTGTGCGGGATACCGAGCGTATCCAGATAGGCGAATAGCTCGTCCGGCGAGGCAGGCATTTCGGGCTTCTAGTGCATGATGCCGGAAAGCGGAACCCGGTTTTCGGACAAGATCATGCCCAGGAGGTTGCCGGCGGGCGACGGTTGCAAAGCCCGGCGCTCTTTGGCATAGCTTTGCGCCAGCCTGCTGCCCTGAGGCGACAGGCTTACCCTTCTCGGATGCGGGTGTAGCTCAGGGGTAGAGCACAACCTTGCCAAGGTTGGGGTCGAGGGTTCGAATCCCTTCGCCCGCTCCAATAAAATCAATCGCTTAGTTCACTTGGCGACTTTCGGCAGACTCCGGCAGCCTCGTGCCGCTCATGGCATGCGCTCAGCGCATCACGGAGCCAAGTTCGATCGTCTCTTTGAAACCGAAGCCGCGCGAATTATCGATCAGCGCGATGCGGTTCGGCACAAGACGGTAGAATTCGGCATTTTCGTAAGCCTCACGCAGTGCGGCGGGGCCAGCGCCTATTCGGCGCAGGAAATCGAAGCGTAATTCGAGTTGCGTGCGGACGCGGGTGCGTTCCGCCTCGCGGTCGATGCGGCAAGCGCCGCCATGAATCTGCAAGCCTTTAATATCCGCATAGTCAAGGCAGTTGGCCGCGATGGTGGCGGCGACGCGCGGGCAGCCGATGAGGTGGCGCGAATGCTCGCTGTCGGGGTGAGAGACCCAGACCAACGTGAAGTCGTCACGGGCATAGAACACATTGGCGGCGTGCGGACCGTGCGCGCCGCTGGTGGCGAGCGACATCACCCAATGGGAATCGAGGAACGACGCAATGCGCGCGGCGCGTTCGTCGCTATCCGAAGACTTCATAAAATCCGAGCTTGCGTTGCAGCGGCGCGTCGTCAACCTGAAACAGGAAAGCCGGCTGGGTACGACTGCTGTTGGCGATCTGCACCCTGGCATGCGTCGGGATAGCCATCGTATCGCTCTCGCCCCAAGCTAACGTGACGCCGTCAATTTCCGCCTCGCCTGTGCCCTCGATCCCATGCAGCACCGCCGAAGCCGAGCGTTTAGGCATGCGGATGGTTTCGCCCGGCCGCAGCATGATCGCCGAGAACCCGAGCACCGGCATGCATTCGGCCCCCGTCTCCGGGTTGACGTATGCCAATTGCACGGGGTCGGTTTTCGCGGTTACGCCGGCCAAAGCGCTAAGCGACTCGCGAACGTCGCGCCACGGAAACCGCAACAGCGGATATCGAGCGCGCTGGGCGTCGAGAGAGCCATAGGGGACCAGGCCCGAACGCCGGTAGCGGGTCTGCGATGAGTTAGGTTCGTTGCGTACCGGTTGCGTCTCGCCTTCAACGCAATATGAGGCCTCAAGCGCATAGACCGTCGGCAGATCGAGCGCATCAAGCCAGACCACGGGCGAGCTGCCTTCGTGGCCGTGCTCGTGCCAGAGTCCGGACGGCGTGAGGATCAGATCGCCTTTCTCCATCGGCAGTTTCTCGCCCTGCACGATGGTGTAGCCGCCTTGGCCTTCAATGACGAAGCGTACCGCGCTTGGACTGTGGCGATGGCTGGGTGCCGACTCCCGCGGCAGGATGAGCTGCAGACCGATGAAGATGGACGGCGTTGCTTGCATGTTTTCCAGGCCGAGGCCTGGATTCGCCAGGACCAGCACCCGCCGCTCCGCCTTCTCGATTGGGGTCAGCCGGCCGGCTTCAAGGAGCTGAGGTCTGACATCTCGATAGCGCCACAGCACCGGTTTGGTGCGACGTGTGGGGATATTGTAGGGCAGCGCCGCCCGGATGCTGGGCCAGAGCGGGACGAGGTTCTTCGTCGTCAAGTCCTGGCGATAGGCGAGCGGTAGTTCTTCGATGGTGCCGAGCGCGCTCATGCGATGCTCCATTGGGTGCGACTGATCGGGCGGCGCAAAGAGCCGGTGAAATCGGAGTCAGGCTGCAAGTCCGGTCCCGCCGTAGAGCCATTGCAAGCCGCTGTAGAATTCGTCGGCGGATTTGGCGCCGAGAACGGCGTTGCGGATTTTTCGTTCGACGCCTTCGGCGTGATAGACCTTGCCGAGGTAGCGTGAGCCCAGCACGACGCGATAGGCGCGAATAATGCGGTTCTCCTGATAAGCCGCGAAAGCAGATGGAAAATCGCCCTGCGATTTCTCGAACCGGTCGGCGAGACAGACCGCGTCCTCCATGGCCATGCAGGCGCCTTGAGCGAAATACTGGTGCGTTGGGTGCGCGGCATCGCCCAGCAGCGTCACCCGTCCGTCGGTCCAGTTCTCGATCGGCTCGCGGTCGCCGAGCACCCAGCGCCGCCACTCGCGGGGAATTTCCAGAAGCTTGCGCGCCTTTTCCACGATCTTGCCGAAGCGTGAGAGAATTTCCTCGCGGTTGCCTGGCTCGTTGACGCCGACATTCTCGACATCGGTCTGGAAGGTCGCCACGAGGTTGAATGTCTTCCAGCCCTGCAGCGGGTAGTGAACCATGTGGCATTTCGGGCCGGCCCACAGGGTCGCCGCGTTCCAGCGGAGGTCCTGAGGCATCTGATCGAGTGTCAGCACCGCCCGATAGGCGACATGCCCGGAGAGCAACAATGGATCGCCGCCGGTCAGCTGCTCGCGAATCTTGGAACGGACCCCATCGCAACCGATGACCGCATCGCCCGCGTATTCGGTACCGTCCTCGGTGCGCACCTTGGCGCCCGAGGCGGTGTGCGCGTAACCGACGACGCGCGCCTTTGTGATCAGCGCGATGTCTGGATGAGCCCGGCAGGCCTCAAGCAGAACGCCGTGCAGGTCGGCACGATGGATCACCGCGTAGGGATTGCCGAAGCGGTCGCGAAACGGCTGGTCAACCGGGATGTGGCAGATTTCGTCCCCGGTCACGCCATCCATCATGATAAGGCCGTCGATATAAACGGCCTTCGCCCGACCGCCGTCGCCAACACCCAAATAGTCGAGGGCGTGAAACGCATTCGGGCCGATCTGAATACCGGCGCCGATTTCGCCGAACTGGTCGGCCTGCTCCAGCACGGTGACGCTGCAGCCTTTGTTCGCCAGCCCCAACGCGGCCGACAAGCCGCCGATACCGCCTCCCGCCACGATTACCTTTTGTTTGGCCCGCACCGCATTTGCTCCCGTCAGGCAATGTTGCTCCGATCACGCGTTCAGATCGAAGCCTGCGGAGACATTTGGTTTCACTTACAACAGATTTCCAAAGCCTGGCTTTGGAGCTGTTGATCTCGATCAAAATGCTGCTGTGTGCATGGCTGCCCTGCCGTGCGCGGAGGGCACCCGGCTTACGAGGCGCGGGAAAATCGGGTTTCGCTTTCAGCCAAGTGAGCGTCGAACACTGCGCAGATGTTGCGGACAAAAGGTCGGCTGTATTCCGGCACCTCGATTATATGCCCGTATCGACGAACCAGCCCTGTGCGCTGGAGTTCGTCGAGTTGACCCAGTTCGGCGGAGAGATCCGCGGGACTACGGCTGTGCGACGCGCAGATTGCGGAAAGGTCCACTCGCAGATCGCACATCAGCCGCTCGATGATGTCGCGCCGCAGTCGGTCCTCCTCCGTCAAAGCGCGGCCGCGCACTGTCGCGAGACGACCGTTTGCTATCGCGTCGCGGTAGGCCGCCGTCGCTGCTGCGTTCTGCACATAGCCGTCGTCCAGTGCGCCGATTGCCGATGTGCCGAAGCCGATAAGCGTGGACAACTCGTCTGTGGTGTAGCCCTGGAAATTGCGATGCAACCGCCCCTCGCGCTGCCGCTGTGCCAAAATGTCGTCGACGCGAGCGAAATGATCCAATCCGATGCGCTGGTAGCCTGCAGAAATCAGGACGTCGGCTGCCGCCGCACTCTGCGCGAACCGCTCAGCGGTGTCCGGCAGCGCCTGCTCCGGCAGAAGCTTCTGATGGCGTTTGATCCACGGAACGTGGGCGTAGCCGAACAGCGCCAACCGATCGGGCTTGAGCAACAGACTACGCGAAACGGTTGCTTCAACCGTCGCCGCGGTCTGGTGGGGCAGGCCGTACATCAGATCGAGATTGATGCTGGCGATACCGGCATCGCGCAACCAATCGACAACGCGTGCGGTCTGTTCAAAACTTTGCTCGCGACGAATCGCAAGTTGCACCTGCCGCTCAAAGTCCTGGACGCCGAGGCTTGCGCGGGTAATGCCGGCCTCCTTCATGCCGGCCACTTGCTCGCGCGTTATCGAGCGCGGATCGATCTCGATCGCAATCTCGGCCTCCGAAGCCACGGTGAAATTGGCGCGTAGCCGTGCCATGACTTTTAAGAAATCATTTTGCCGAACCATGGTCGGGCTGCCGCCGCCCCAATGAATGTGTGTCGCCTGTGGCCGATCGAGCAGCGCGCCGACCATGGCGATCTCGGATTGCAACAGTTCAGTATAGGCCACGACCGGCGCGTACGAGCGCACTACCGTGGTGGTGCAGCCGCAGTAGAGACAAAGCTCCGCGCAGAATGGCACGTGCAGATAGATTGAAACCGGAGAGCCAGCAGGCAGCGCCTTGAGCCAGCGCCGATAAGTTTGCGCCTCGACGCCCGAGTCAAACTCCGCCGCGGTCGGATAGCTGGTGTACCGCGGGATCCGGCGTTCCAGATATTGCAATAGGTCTGCCTGCATTGTCTCCTGTTTCGCAGACCTTGTGGCAATGCGTCGTTGATCCATGTCAATTCATAGGTTTCCGCTCGGTTTATTTATCTGATGGCGGTTTCTCCAGTCCGTCTTTCCACTGCCCTTTCGTGGCAGCAGCAGTCTCCCTGAGAGGGTAACTTGTCCAATCCTGAAGTTCTTATCGTCGGCGCCGGTCCGGTCGGCCTGACGCTCGCCATCGACCTCGGCCAGCGTGGCATCAAGTGCGCGCTTATCGAGCGAAAGGACAAGCCGGCATTCCTGCCAAAGATGGAGCGGGTCAACGCTCGCACTATGGAAATCTACCGGCGGATGGGACTGGCCAAAAAAATTCGCGCTTCCGGCCTGCCGCGGGACGTGCCGATGGACGTGTTCGTCGTGCTCGATCTGACGCGGCCGCCGCTGTTGCGTTTGCCCTATCCGTCAGTGGCGGAAGCCGAGGCCGATATCCGCGGCACGTACGACGGCACGGTCCCGCTCGAGTCCTATCAACTCATCTCGCAGTATACGCTTGAGCCGTTATTGAAGGCCGAGGCCGAGGCTCTGCCCAACGTGACACTGTCCTGGTCGACCGAGTACCTGTCCCACCGAGAGACCGAAACTGGCGTGACCACGACAGTGCGGCGTGCCGACGGCACAACGGCGACGATCGATAGCCGCTATCTGGTCGGTTGCGACGGCGGTACCAGCGCGGTTCGCCAGCAACTCGGCATCAAATTGCGCGGCGAAGCCAATTTGCTGGCGTTGCGCCAGGCGCTCTATCGTTGCGACGAACTGTTCGACAGGCTGCCTATTGGCAATGGACCAGGACGCGGCCGCCACTATCACGTCGCCGACGACAAGGCGAGTTTCCTCATCATGCAGGACTCGACCCGGCATTGGACGTTGCATGCAACGGTCGGCAGCGACGAAGAGATGAAAGCACAGTTTGAGAAGGTGGTGGGCATTCCGATTCGCTATGAGATGCTGTCATGCAATCCGTGGCGGCAGAACCTGCTGGTTGCGGATCACTACCAGAACGGCCGCGTGTTTCTGGCCGGCGATACCGTGCATCTGGTCATTCCGACTGGCGGCCTCGGCATGAATTCCGGCGTCGGCGATGCCATCGATCTCGGCTGGAAGCTCGCGGCCACGCTGCGCGGCTGGGGTGGCGCCGGCCTCTTGCAGTCTTACGAGTGCGAGCGCCGGCAGATCGGTGACCGCAATGTCGGCGCGTCTCGCTACGCCAATCTCGGACGGCGCAAATGGCGTTCCATGTGGCGATCAGATATTGGCGAAGACACCCCGGGGGGCAAGCGCACCCGTGACACGCTCGCCGCCGTCGCCGATGTCGAGCAGCGTAAGACTAACGAAATGATCGGCGCCGAACTCGGCTACCGCTATGTCAACTCGCCGATCATCTGTGACATTCCTGGCGGTCCCGAGCATCTGTTCCGCACCTACGAGCCGACCACCTGGCCGGGGGCCAGGTTGCCGCACGTCTGGCTGGACGACGGCGGCGCGATGCAGGACCGCATCCCGACCGACGGCTACTCGATTCTCAAGCTTGGCCGTTGTGACATCGATACTGGCCCGCTCGCGGCGGCCTTCGCCGCCTATGGCGCGCCGGTGCATACTCTTGAGATCCGCGACCAGATCGCCCGCGACATTTATGGCTTCGATGCCATCGTCCTGCGCCCGGACATGCACGTCGTATGGCGCGGTAATGCGGTGCCCGACCCCGCAGAAATTGCAGCGGTCGCGACCGGGCATTCTGTTTGATGGAAACGCTGGCGACGATACGCAGCAGGGCTAAGCCTGAACCACGATTTTCGTAATCTGAGGCTTGGCGGAATCGCTCAGCCTCGGCCGCGCCTGAGGCCGAGCGCAGCCTTCGCCACGGCCATCATGTAAGCTGTCGCGCGAATCGAATTGAAGGTGCGCGACGGCTGCCGGCGCGTAAATCAATCATGTCCGCCGAGACTGCCGGCCGGTCCGTGACTGTGCTCCTGCTGTTCTGGCTGGTCGGCGCGTGCCTGCGGATCACCGTTCTGGCGGTGCCGCCGGTGGTGCCGCTGTTGCATGCCGATCTGCACCTCTCCGAAACCGGCATCGGCTGGCTCTCCAGCCTGCCGCCGATGCTGTTCGCGATTGCGGCCGTGCCGGGCGCGCTGCTGATCGCGCGTTTCGGCATGCTGCCGGCCCTGCTCACGGGGCTGCTGCTCGGCGCCGCCGGTTCGGCGGCGCGCGGCGCGTTTCCCAGCGCAGCCTCATTGTTCGCGGCCACGATCGTGATGGGGGCCGGCATCTCGATCGTGCAGACGGTGATGCCGCCGCTGGTGCGCGCCTGGTTTCCGCAGCGCATCGGTCTCGCGACTTCGGTCTATACCAATGGGCTTCTGGTCGGCGAGGTGATCCCGGTCGGGCTCACCATCCCGCTCGTCCTGCCGCTCGTGCAGCAAAGCTGGCGCCTGAACTTCGTCGTTTGGTCATTGCCGGTTTTTGCCACCGTGCTGCTCGTCGCGCTCGGCACGCGAACGCGCAGCGCCGCTGGTGCAGCCCCGACGGCCCAGGTCGTACCGCAGCGGCGGTGGTGGCCGGATTGGCACGATCCGCTGATCTGGCGGCTCGGCCTCATTCTGGGGAGCGTCAACGCCACCTATTTCGTCACCAACGCTTTCCTGCCCGATCTGATGACCGCGGCGGGCAGGCCCGATCTCGTCAGCGCCGCGCTGACCGCCATCAATATCGGGCAGCTGCCGGCGTCGTTTCTGATGGTGCCGTTCGCCGAGCGGCTGGTGCGGCGGCCCTGGTCATACGCTGCGACCGGATTGCTGGCGACGCTCTGTGTCGTCGCGATGCTGGTGACGCGCGGATACTGGATCGTGTTCTGGGCCGGCGTGCTCGGTTTCACCGGCGCGGTCACGCTGATCATGGCGCTGGCGCTGCCGTCGATCCTCAGCCCGGCCAATGACGTGCATCGCACCACGGCCGGGATGTTCACCATCAGTTACAGCTGCGCCATGACGCTTTCCGTCGTCGTCGGGTGGTTGTGGGACGCCACGCATCGGCCGGTCGTCGGCTTTGCGCCGATCGCGCTGTGTGGGCTTGTCATCGCGGTACTGGCATCAACCGTCAGGCAGGTCGATGCGCGGTCCGCTGCGACGGTATAGCGTGGCTGTATTGCTTTCTTTTCTCGCCGCCGCAGCAGTATGCTGATCGCCCGCTCCGAACAAAAATAACCCAACGGGAGGACTCGTTGACTCTGCAAATATTACGGCGCGCCATCTGCGCCTGTCTCATGGCGGCTGCGTCGCTGTTCGTAATCGCCAGCGCGCGCGCCGAAAATTTCCCGGATCGCGCCGTGCGGCTTATCGTGCCGTTTCCGCCGGGCGGCAGCATCGACACGCTCGGCCGCATCCTGATGGAGAAGCTCGGCGCGATCTGGAAGCAATCGACGATCGTCGAAAACCGGCCCGGCGCCGGCGGCAATATCGGCTCGGCGGTCGCCGCGCGGGCCGCGCCAGACGGCACCACGCTGGTGTTCGGCGGCCAGTTCATGGCGGCGAATGTCACGATAGCGCCGATGCAGGGCTTCGATCCGGCGAAGAATCTCGCGCCGGTCGATCTGGTGGCGACCGGCAAGGATGTGCTGCTGGTGCCGCCGAACTCGCCGTTCCATTCGGTGGGCGACATCGTCAATTACGCCAAGGCGCATCTGGACGAGTTGACTTACGCCTCGCTCGGCGTCGGTTCGAGCGGACATCTGGCGACGATCCTGTTCAGTCAGGTGACCGGCATCAAGATGCAGCACGTGCCCTACACCTCATTCGGCTCGGCGGTGGCCGACGTCGGTGCAGGTCGGGTCTCGGTGTGGATCGCGACACTGGGGGGCATCCTCGGCCAGGTTCAAGGCGGCAAATTCCGCGCGCTCGCGGTATCCGGCCCGGAGCGCGCGGCGGAGCTTCCCAACGTGTCGACCTTTGCCGAGCTCGGCGTGCCCTATGGCAACGACACCAGCTGGTACGCCTTGTTTGCGCCGGCCGGAACGCCGCCGGCGATCATTGCCAAGATCAACGCCGATACCAACCGCGTGATTGCCGACCCGGACACCAAGAGTCGCGTCGAGAAGCTCGGCTTTCACCTGGTCGGCGGGTCGCCCGACGAGCTCGGCGCGCATCTGCGCAGCGAGATCGACAAATGGGCGAAGATCGCCAAGGAAGGCGGCATCGTCCCGAAATAACGGCCGCCGCTACGGCCGCGTGACGGGCGCCGGCCGGCGGCGCTCTTGCGCGGCGCCAGACCGGTGTTTGGCGCGACGCCCGGCGGACGAGGCGATGTGCGTGCCCAGAATCGTCGCGGCGTGCTTTGTGCCGAACACAAAGCGCATCACCGGGCCGAACGTCATCGCGCTCGCCAGACCGACGAAATGCAGGTTTGGCACAGAACTTTCAAAGGCGCCCTTGAGAATCGGCGCGCCGGCGAATGTCGTTATCGCCTTGCGCAGCTCCGGCTCGAGGAACGGCAACCGGCCGAGGTCGACGCGATAGCCCGTTCCCGCGATGACATGATCGGTTTCGATCTGTGCGGCGCCATCGTTCCGGACGCACCGATAATTGCACTTTGCCGTTTTGTCCGGTGGCGGCGACGACTTGATGATCGGTGAGCAGCGGAATTTTGCCGATGACACGATCCTTGAGCCACCATGCGCCCGACGGCCCGTTCGCCTTTTTGACAATGCGCCGGCGTGTGTCTTCGGGCAGCAACGTGAAAAAGCGTGGCCATTCGGAATATCCGCGGCTTCGCCATCCGTCGCCCAGACCCGATTCAGGCCAGCGCACGCGCTTGTATAGCGACTTCGCGGCATCGAACTCGGCGTCCCACGCAATTGTTGGCGCTCTGGCGAGCAAACAAACATTCGCGCCATGTTCGCTGAGCAGCGCGGCAGTCTCCAGGCCGGATTGTCCGCATCCGATCACCGTCACGTCCTTGCCGGCGAACTTTGCCAGATCATCGTGATCCGCGCAGTGCGACACAAGTTCCGGAGCGTTGCGCGCCAAATCTTCCAGCGCTTCCGGAAAATACCGGTAGGCCAGGTGACCTGTTGCCAGGATGACGCGTTTGGTCAGCACGGTCCGATCGTCCAGCGTAAGCTCAAAGCCGTCTGAAACCTGCCGCAGGCGGCGGAGTTTGGTGTCCCAAATGTCCGGGACCGCATTGCGCCGAAACCAATCCGCGTAATCGAGAAAATCCGCCATCGGCAGCGGAAAGCCTTTGCGCGCATACGGTTTGCCGCGCAGCGCGCAGAAGCGCTCGAGCGTGTAGCGGCCGTCCGCATCGGACAGGTTGGAGGCGAAACGCTCCGACTTGAGCACCATTCCGCGCGGCATGTGGGCGCGCCAGCTCTCCATCGGCGAACCGATGATGGCATGGTCCACGTTCGCGGCGCCAAGATGCGCCGCAATGGACAAGCCATAAGGCCCGGCGCCGACGATGACGGTGTCACAGGTGTTCATGAATCTCGATCTCCCTCGAATGCGAAGCCTGCATCATGCGGGCCGGTGCCGGCGACGCGGCAGAGTTGTCGGGCGCAGGCGGCGCATCAGTCGGCGGCCGGCGCGGATTGCCAGATCGACGCAATAGACGAATGCGGGCATCGGATCGTCGATGCGCCAATAACCGTCGTAGGTGTGAGAACGAAGGCCGGAGCGAATGCCGATGCTGCGCAGCGACTCCCGCCACGCCACCGCGTCGACTGTTGTTTGCTCCGGGATCGGCAGCCCCAACTCGTAGCAGTAAGCGACAAAAGCGAGGTTGAGTCCGTTCAGTGCTGCGATTTCTTCCTGGGAATCGGTGCGCCCGACCGTCGGTTCGATGATGACGAAGCGGCGTTCGCGCGGATCCCATTTGAATTCCAGGCTGCCCAATCCTTCGTACTGCGCGGCGGCGAGGAATTTCTCCGTGACGGGCCGCAACATTTCGGCGGCCTCGGGAGCCGGCACGCAGACCGCGGTGCTGCCGACGCGCGGCGGGTGCGCGGCGATCTTGCGGCCAAAGAAGATGCTTCTGCGATGCGGGCGACAGGCCGCAATGAAACAGCGCGAAATAGATGTTGCTGTCGGGGCCGTCGATCCACTCCTGCACCACCGGCGTCTCGCCGAGGCTCAGAAAACGGCGGCAGGTCGCGGCGGCATCGTCGGTCGATCCTGCCACGCTGAGCCGTTCGATCCGGCCCATGTGAACCAGGAATTTGTCGGCGGGCTTGATGATGACCGGCGATCCCAGTTGCGCAATCCGCGCCAGGTCGTTTTCGGCTTTCACGACGATCGTGCGGGGAACCGGCAACGCGTGGGCTTCAGCAAAGCCTTGAAACAACTCCTTGTCGCCGAGCGTGTCGACCATCTCGGGTGACGGAAGCCGGACCCGATAGTGGGCGCCGAGTTCAGCCCGATGCTCGGACACCGTATTGACGGCGAGTTCATCGGTGAGAATGAGCACTGGCCGCGCTGCGATGGTTTCTTGCAGCGTGAGAAGCCCGTCGACGAGCGGACGGCCGAACGATCGTTCCACCAGATGGTTTTTGCAGCGGCGCGACCACATCGCCGGATCACGCAGGGTATCGCCGACGACGGTGGCCTGCACTCCCGCTGACGCCAGACTACGGACAACGCCGAGGCCGTTGCCCTGCGCGCCGACGACAACGGCGGGCGTTTGTTCGGCGTTGAGCCTCGTGTGCATCCAGCGTCCCTGACGGTTAAAGGCTACCGCCAGAGACTGTTGCACAGCGGTCAGGGAGCGCTGAAGGCAACGCGCGGAAAAGCGCGCGTTTAGGTTAAGAGACAGAAAGTTAACCGCAAGCCGCGCCGCAACTGAAAAGAATTTTCGCCGCGTCGGCAGTGCCCGAATGTCGGTCAATAACCCACCGCCAGCGCGCCGCCTTCGCGTGGGTCGGCGGCGCCCACAAAGCCATCCGGCGTGACCAGGATCGAATTGGCCGAGGTGAATGGCCGCTGCGGCACGACCTTGTCGCCGCGCGCCTGCAGCGTGGCGACGACGCTGGCCGGTACGCCCGGCTCGGCATAAACCTGATCCGGCACCCACTGATTATGGATACGCGGCGCCGACACTGCGGCTGGCGATATCCATGCCGCGATCGATGGCGTTGACCGCGACTTGAAGCACCGTGGTGGTGATGCGGCTGCCGCCGGGCGAGCCGGTGATCAGGAATGGCTTGCCGTCTTTCAGGACGATGGTGGGCGTCATCGATGAAAGCGGCCGCTTGCCGGGTCCCGGGGCATTCGCCGAATAGCCGACGAGACCATAGGCATTGGGCGAATCCGGCTTGGCGGCGAAATCGTCAAGCTCGTTGTTGAGCAGAATTCCGGTGCCGGCGGCGACCAAGCCGACCCCATAGCTGAAATTGAGCGTGTAGGTGTTGGAGACCGCGTTGCCGAGGCCGTCGACGACGGAGAAATGCGTGGTGTTGCGGCCTTCTCCGTCGACGCTGCCGCCGGCGCGGACGGCACTCGCAGGCGTCGCATGGGCCGGATCAATCGTGGCGCGCCACTGCGCCGCGTAACTCTTCGCGGTCAGCCGCGTGACCGGATTGTCCACCGTGCCGGGATCGCCGAGAAACAGCGCCCGATCCGCATAGGCGCGCTTCATCGCTTCGACCATCAGGAAGGCTTGCTGCGCCCTGATCGTCATGCGCGAGGTCGTAGCCTTCCAGGATGTTGAGCATCTCGATGAGCTCGACGCCGCCGGACGATGGCGGCGGCATGGAGACGATGTCGTAGCCGCGATATGTGCCGCGAACCGGCGCGCGCTCGACGGCGCGATATTGTTTCAGATCGTCGGGCGTCATCACGCCGCCCGCGGCCTGCACGGCGGACGCGATCTTCTGCGCGATCGGACCGTCGTAGAAGGCGCGCGGGCCGTCCTTGGCGATGGCTTCGAGCGAGTTTGCAAGGTCGCTCTGGACCAGCCGGTCTCCGATCGCCAGCGCGCTGCCGTCCGGCTTGAGAAATATCTCGGCCGACGACGGCCAGCGCGCGAGCCGCGAGGCGGCAAAGGGCGGCGGCGGCATGGTCGTGGCGCTTACAGCAAAGCCGTCGCGCGCCAGTGCGATCGCCGGCGCGATCAGATCGGCGAGCGTGAAATGGCCCGAGCCGTATTTCTGCTCGGCGAGCGCGAGCCCGGCGACAGTGCCGGGCACGCCGATCGCCAGCGCCGAGTTGCGCGACTTTTCCGGATCGGCATTGCCCTGCGCATCGAGGAACGATGTGGCGGTGATCGCGGCCGGCGCGGCCTCGCGATAGTCGATCGTAACGTTGTCGCCATTGGCGCGGTGGATCACCATGAAGCCACCGCCGCCGATATTGCCGGCGCGCGGATATGTCACCGCCATCGCAAAGCCGACCGCGACTGCGGCATCCACGGCGTTCCCGCCCTTTTTCAGGATATCGACGCCGACGCGGGCCGCGAGCGGCTCCTGCGCCACCACCATGCCGTCCCGTGCCGTAGCGGTTTGGGCGCGGCCGATTTGTTCTTGTCCGGCCGCCGTGCCGGGCAGGGCAGCGGAAAGCGCGACCAGCGCCAGCAGCACCCACCAGCTACGTCCGCTGCGTGCCCGAAACCCGTTGTGTTTGTTCATTGATTTCACAGCATCGACGGCAGCACGCGATCGGGCGGTCGATGGCCGTCCAGAAACGTCTTGATATTGACGATGACCTTTTCGCCCATGTCGACGCGACCTTCGAGCGTGGCCGAGCCGAGATGCGGCAGCAGCACGACCTTGCCGGCGCGCGCCAGCTTGATGAGCCGCGGCGTCACGGACGGCTCCTTCTCGAACACGTCGAGGCCGGCGCCTGCGATCTCCTCGGCCTCAATCAGCCGTCCGAGCGCGTTTTCGTCGATCACCTCGCCGCGCGCGGTGTTGACCACGTAGGCCTCCGGCCGGATCAATTTGAGCCGGCGCGCCGAGAGCAGGTGATAGGTCGCCGGCGTGTGCGGGCAATTGACTGAGATGATGTCCATGCGCATGAGCATCTGGTCGAGGCTTTCCCAGTAGGTCGCGTGCAGTTCCTCCTCGATGTGCGGCGCCACGCGGCGGCGGTTGTGATAGTGGATTTTCAGGCCGAACGCCTGCGCACGCCGCGCGACCGCCTGGCCGATGCGGCCCATGCCGACGATGCCGAGCCGCCTGCCCCAGATGCGATGGCCGAGCATCCAGGTGGGGCTCCAGCCGTTCCAGTCGGCGTTGCCGGTGAGCACATTGGCGCCCTCGGCCAGTCGGCGCGGCACCGCAAGGATGAGCGCCATCGTCATGTCGGCGGTGTCTTCGGTCAGCACGCCGGGCGTGTTGGTCACGGTGATGCCACGCTGGACCGCGCTCGCCACATCGATGTTGTCGACGCCGTTGCCGAAATTGGCAATCAGACGGAGGCGCTCGCCCGACTGGCTGATTACCGACCGGTCGATGTGGTCGGTCACCGTCGGTACGATTACGTCGGCGATCTTGGCGGCCTCGGCAAGCTGCGCCTGACTCATCGGCTTGTCGTCGTGATTGAGCCGCGCGTCGAACAATTCGCGCATGCGCATCTCGACACTGTCCGGAAGCCGGCGGGTGACCACAACCAGCGGCTTTTTGCCCTGTGCCATTGCCTGCCTCTCGAAATTGGCCCGGAAGCGATCTCGCGACGCCGGAGGTCGGCCGCCGCTGAGCAGCTCGCGGGATCGGCGGGAAGGGCGTTTGCCACACCCTCCGTTCAGGTCTCCTTAACCCCGCTGACCGACACTTGAGGCCGGGAGGTAGTTCATCACTTGTCTCTACCAGATGGGCTGCGCTCTCACAAAGCGCGCCGGGGAATCCCGGCCTTACCGGGTTACGAAATTGTATCGGGGCATGGCGCGGGAACGCTGCGTCGTGGGAGGCTGATGATCGGCTGGCTTCGGGCCGTTTTCGCGGCACTGTTAACGTACACGTCTGCCGTCGCCCCGTTGCACGCGGCCAGCGACGCCACCTCGAGCGGGCTGCCGGTGCCGCGTTTCGTCTCCATCAAGGCGGATCGCGTCAATGTGCGCGGCGGTCCGGATAAGGACCACGACGTCTCTTTTATCTTCACTCGCGTCGGCTGGCCGGTCGAGATTACCGCCGAGTTCGAGAACTGGCGCCGCATTCGCGATTCCGACGGCACGGAGGGCTGGGTCTATCACTCGCTGCTGTCCGGCAAGCGCACCGCGGCCGTGGAGATGAAGGTGAAGACCGATATGGCGATTCTGCACTCCGAACCGGACGCCAACAGCCCGGTGACTGCGAAGCTTGAGGTCGGCGTGATGGGCACCGTCAAGTCATGCAACGGCGCCTGGTGCCGCATTGCCGGCAAGAATTTCGACGGCTGGGTCGAGCAGGACGACCTGTGGGGCGTCTATCCCAACGAAAAGATCGAATAAACCGGACCTGTGCGCGTTGCGCATCCGTCCGGAAGAACAGGCCTAACCCTGCTTCCGCCGCAGCCGCACCACCACGTCGATGCGGGCGATCTCGTAACCTTCCGGCGGCGTCGGCGCCTTGCCGACCACGACATCGTTCGCCGGAATGTCGAGCAGATCGTTCTTGTCCTCGACGAAGAAGTGATGGTGCTCGGTATTGTTGGTGTCGAAATAGGCCTTGGAGCCGTCCACCGCGACCTGTCGCAATAAGCCTACTTCGGTGAACTGGTGCAGCGTGTTGTAGACAGTGGCGAGCGACACCGGCACCTTGGCGTGGGTTGCCTCTTCGTAGAGCATTTCCGCCGTCACGTGACGGTCGCCCTTGCCGAACAAAATCCAGCCCAGCGCCATGCGCTGCCGCGTTGGCCGCAAGCCGACTTCGCGCAGCTTGGACTTGACGTCGTGCCAAGGGCAGCCCGTCATATCGCCGCGCATCGGCATGGCGCGCGGTTGAAAGACAGGCCCGAAGGCGGTCGAACGCGATTGTGTCATTGCTGCACCAGGAGCGAAGGCTGTAGGAGATCGTTGCAAGTGAAATCATTATACCCCGGCCGGCGACCGCTGCAACTGTCATGCCGGTAACGGCGGGCCGCTCCTACGCCATAGCTGCTTGGTTGCCTGGGGACGAAGTTGGGCTGCGCGGCCGGATGCGGCTTTGCCGGTTTCCTCCCATATGTTAGGGGTTTGAACCGTCTGGGGGGCGGAGATGATGCTGATGCCTGAGCGCCGTTCCAATTTCGACTACGAGGACCTGCTGGCTTGCGGACGCGGCGAGCTGTTCGCCGAGGGGCCGCAACTGCCGCTGCCGCCGATGCTGATGTTCGACCGCATTTCCGAAATCGCGGAGGTGGGCGGCGAGTACGGCAAAGGGCTGGTCCGGGCCGTGCTCGATCTCAAGCCTGACCTCTGGTTCTTCCCCTGCCATTTCAAGGGCGATCCGGTGATGCCGGGCTGCCTCGGCCTCGACGCGTTGTGGCAATTGCTAGGCTTCTTTCTCGGCTGGGTCGGGGCTCCCGGGAAAGGCCGCGCTCTCGGCATGGGCGAGCTCAAGTTCTCCGGCCAGGTGTTGCCGACGATGAAGCGGATCGTGTACGGCATCGACATCAAGCGGGTGATGCGATCGAAGCTTGTGCTCGGCATTGCTGACGGTTGGCTCTCGGCCGACGGATCGGTGATTTACCGCGCGCTCGATCTCAAGGTGGGCCTGTTCCAAAACACCGCCCCAGAGGCGAGCGGCGCCTAAGCCGCATTTTGGACGGACACAGGCGGACGAGGCGAAGATGAGGCGTGTAGTCGTCACCGGGATGGGTATCGTCTCATCGATCGGCAACAACACGCAGGAAGTGCTGGCTGCACTACGCGAGGCCAAATCCGGCATCGTGCGCGCCGACAAATACGCCGAGCTCGGCTTCCGCTGTCAGGTTCACGGCGCGCCCACGCTCGACGCGAGCGAAGCTGTCGACCGGCGCGCCTTGCGGTTTCTCGGCGGCGGCGCCGCCTGGAACCATGTCGCCATGGAGCAGGCGATCCGCGATTCCGGCCTCGAGCCGTCCGAGGTTTCCAACGAACGCACCGGCATCGTCATGGGGTCAGGCGGGCCGTCGACGCGCGCCATTGTCGAAGCCGCTGACACCACGCGCAGCAAGGGGCCGAAACGCGTCGGGCCGTTTGCGGTGCCGAAGGCAATGTGTTCCACGGCCTCGGCGACGCTCGGCACCTGGTTCAAGATCAAGGGCGTGAGCTATTCGATCTCGTCCGCATGCGCGACTTCGAACCATTGCATCGGCAACGCCTACGAGCTCATTCAATACGGCAAGCAGGACACGATTTTCGCCGGCGGCTGTGAGGAGCTGGATTGGACTTTGACGGTGCTGTTCGATGCCATGGGGGCGCTGTCGTCCAAATATAATGACACGCCCGCCAAGGCCTCGCGCGCCTACGATGCCGACCGCGACGGCTTTGTCATTTCGGCGGGCGCCGGCGTGCTCGTGCTCGAGGAATTGGAGCACGCCAAGGCGCGCGGTGCGCGGATTTACGCGGAATTGGCCGGCTACGGCGCGACATCCGACGGTGCCGACATGGTGGCGCCGTCTGGCGAAGGCGCGGGGCGCTGCATGCGCATGGCAATCAGGGACCTGAAGGTGCCGGTGGATTACATCAATCCGCATGCCACCTCGACGCCGATCGGCGACCTCAAGGAGATCGAGGCGATCCGCGAGGTGTTTGGCTCCGGTGATAAATGCCCGCCGATCGCAGCGACCAAATCGCTCACGGGTCACTCGCAAGGAGCGACCGGCGTTCACGAGGCGATCTACTCGCTGCTCATGATGAACAACGGCTTTATCTGCGAAAGCGCCAATATCGAAAATCTCGATCCGGCTTTTGCCGACATGCCGATCGTTCGTGCGCGCCGGGATAACGTCAAGCTCGGCTGCGTGCTGTCCAATTCCTTCGGCTTCGGCGGCACCAACGCCTCCGTCGTATTCAAGCACGTGGATGCTTAACGCATGCAGGGCTTGATGCACGGCAAGCGCGGCCTGATCATGGGCGTCGCCAACGATCACTCGATCGCCTGGGGCATTGCCCGGACGCTGGCCGCCCATGAAGCGAAGCTCGCCTTCACCTACCAGGGTGATGCGCTCGGCAAGCGCGTGAAGCCGCTTGCGACCTCCGTCAACGCCGACCTGGTGCTGCCGTGCGATGTCGAGAACATCGATTCGGTCGACGCGGTCTTTGCCGAGATCGGGCGCGCCTGGGGCAAGCTCGATTTCCTGGTTCACGCGATCGCGTTTTCCGACAAGAACCAGCTCGCCGGGCGCTACGCAGACACCACGCGCGAGAATTTCCTGCACACGATGCTGATCTCCTGCTTCGCCTTCACCGAGGCGGCCAAGCGTGCCGCCGCGATGATGCCGGACGGCGGCGCCATGGTGACGCTGACCTATAACGGCGGCCAGCGGGCAATGCCGAACTACAACACTATGGGCGTCGCCAAGGCGGCGCTTGAAGCCTCGGTGCGCTACCTCGCGGTCGATTTCGGCAAGGATCGTATCCGCGTCAATGCGATCTCGTCAGGTCCGATCCGAACGCTTGCCGGCGCCGGCATCGGCGACGCGCGTTCGATGTTCGCGTTCCAGCAGCGGCATTCGCCGCTGCATCGTGGCGTGACGCTCGACGAACTCGGCGGCGCCGGGGTTTATCTGCTCTCGGACCTGTCGACCGGCGTCACCGGCGAAGTCCATTTCGTGGACTCTCGGCTATAACGTGATCGCCATGCCGCACCCGGACGCATTGCGCGCGGATGCGAGGCAGGCGGGCGAAGACACCGGCAAGTGAGGCGCGCTCACAACTTCGCCAGATGCGGCATCACTTCGCCACGGAAAAGGCTGCAATGAGCGCAGCGCGTCGGCGAGCGACATGGTGCCGAGGAACATGTAGGTCAGAAAGTAATTGATGCCGAGGTCGCGCACCTGCCGCTCGATCTCCGCGCGTACGGTTTGCGGCGAGCCCGCGATCACCGAACCGTCAGCAAGGCCGTCCTCGTAGGTTGCGCCACGCGGCACATTGAGGCGAGACACAAGCCCGGTCACGCCGTGCTTGACGCGCAGCCAGTTGAGATTGGCGAGGTGCTGTTCCATCGGAGCCTTCGCAAACCGATGCGCCTCAGCATCGGTGTCGGCGACAAAAACGTGTCGCATCACGCCAACCACGGCGCCGCCGGAAAATTCCGCCTTGGGCTGTGCCGGAGCGCCGCGCTTCGCCAACGCGGTCTTGTAGGCGTCGATGTTCTTCTTGGCGAATGGAGTCGGGCCGAGCGTTACATAGTGCAAACCGTGCTCGCCCGCCCAGGTCGAGCCGATCTCGTTCGAGGAGGCGTACCAGAACGGCGGATGCGGCTGCTGCAACGGGCGCAGTGCGATCGGCACGTTCTCGTAGGTGTAAAATGGCCCCTTGTAGCTGAACAAGTCGGTGTCGTCAGCCCGGCGCTGAGGCAATCGAACGCATCGATGAAAATTTCGCGCGAGTCCTCGTGTTCGACCTTGTGGTATTTCAATTCGTAGGGCGAAACGCCGCGGCCGACGCCGACGTCCAGCCGACCGTAGCTCATGTGATCGAGCATGCTGATTTCCTCGATCAGGCGCAGCGGCGAGTAGAGCGGCAAAAGATACACCAGCGGGCCCATGCGCATGCGTTTGGTCGCCCGGGCCAGCGCGCCCATGTAGATGCCCGGCACCGGCACCATGTTGAGCGGCGTTGCGTGGTGTTCGGCGAGATGCAGGCAATACATGCCTGCCTCGTCGGCCGCCGCGGCGAATTGCAGACGCTCATCGAATAGTGTCGTCAGCGGCCGCGCTCCGTCTTCGATGTGATCGAACAGTCCGACTTTCATGGTGCCTCGTTTTGTTTGACGCGCGTTCCCACGTTTACGGGACGCTTGATTGCTCTTTATTTGCGTTTGCGCTTTCGTGCAGATGACCGGCCGGTCGGTGGATTCTTGGTGATCAGTCCGATGCGCCGCCCCATGTGGGCGCAATCATCGTCGGTTTTCAGTCCGGCGGCGCGAATGCCGAAGGCGGCTAGCTCATCATCGCGATCCTCGGTGTCACCGGTGACGCCGACCGCGCCGATCACCTCGCCATCGTCGTTGCGGATCACCATGCCGCCGCCTTCGGGAAAAAGCTGCTCGTCGCTCGCCGCGATCAGGTAGCGCATGAAGATCGGGCGCTCCTCGGCGCGCTGGTGGACGAGCATCGAACTGCGGCCGAGCGCCAGCGCCGCATAGGCCTTGCCGAACGCCATCTCGAAGCGGAGCATCGACGCGCCGTCCTCCTTCTTGAAGCCTTTGACCTTGCAGCCCGGCTCGACGACGATCACGGCCAGCGGCCTGGTGTCGAGCGCCGTGCCGCGCTCGATGATGGCATCGATGATGCGCTCGGCCTGCGCAAGCTTGATGGCGCTCATTGTCTCTTTGATCCCGACGAGAGTGTCCGGTCCCTTCTTGCGACCGTCTTTTGGCATCTTCCGCAGGCTTCTTCCATATAGCCTCAGGACATGCCCGGCATTCGCCCTCTTGCCTCCGTTGGGCGTGCGGGCCACATCTGGGCGGGCATGCCCACTCCGCCGCCCATAGCCGTCGAACGCCTGGTCAAGATCTACAAGACCGTGGCGGCCGTCGACGGTATCTCGTTCACGCTGACCCCCGGCTCGATCACGGCGCTTCTTGGCGGCAACGGCGCCGGCAAGACCACGACCATTGCGACGATCATGGGATTGGTGACGCCAACGTCCGGCCGCGTGACGGTGCTGGGCGCGGAAATGCCGCGGCAGCGCTACCGCGTGTTGCATCGAATGAATTTTGAAAGCCCGTATGTCGAAGTGCCGATGCGCCTGACGGTGCGGCAGAACATGAAGGTATTCGGCAAGCTCTACGGCGTCGACGATTTGCCCGCCCGTATTGAGAAGCTCGGCCGCGAACTCAACCTGACCGATCTGCTCGACCGGCCGACCGGCAAATTGTCCTCCGGCCAGAAGACGCGGGTCGCGCTCGCCAAGGCGCTGATCAACAATCCCGACGTGCTGTTGCTCGACGAGCCGACGGCGTCGCTCGACCCCGATACCGCCGACTGGGTGCGCGGTCATCTCGAACGCTATTGCCGCGAACGGCATGCCACGGTGCTGCTTGCTTCGCACAACATGGTCGAAGTCGAGCGGCTGTGCGAGCGCGTCATCATCATGAAGCGCGGCCGCATCGAGGATGACGACACGCCCACCAAGCTCCTGGCCCGCTATGGCCGGAGCACGCTCGAAGAGGTGTTTCTCGACGTCGCACGCGGCGGCAGCGTTGAAAGCGAGGCGGCGCAATGAGCGCGCACGACGTGGTGTTCTCGCTCCAGCGCGTCGGCGCGATGATGCTGCGCTACTGGTACCTGCTGCGCTCGTCGTGGCCGCGACTGCTCGATCTGGTCTACTGGCCCACCGTGCAGATGCTGACCTGGGGTTTCCTGCAATACTATATCGCCAACAATGCCGGCTTCTTTGCGCGCGCCGGCGGCACCTTTATCGGCGCCGTGTTGCTGTGGGACATCCTGTTTCGCGGCCAGCTTGGTTTCTCCATGTCATTTCTGGAGGAGATGTGGTCGCGCAACATCGGCAACCTGATGATGAGTCCGCTGCGGCCGTTCGAGTTCATCACTGCCTTGATGGTGATGAGCGTGGTGCGGCTGTCGATCGGGGCGGTGCCGGTGACGTTCCTCGCCATCGCGTTTTTCGGATTTAATCTCTACGCGCTCGGTCTGTCGCTCGTGGCGTTCTTCTTCAACTTGATGCTGACCTCGTGGGCGGTCGGCATTTTCGTCTCCGGCCTCATTCTGCGCAACGGCATGGGCGCGGAGAATTTCGCCTGGTCGATCATGTTCCTGTTCATGCCACTGACTTGCGTCTATTACCCGGTGACCACGCTGCCGGTCTGGTTGCAGCCGATTTCCTGGGCTCTGCCGCCTACGTACGTATTCGAAGGGATGCGGGAACTGCTGATCCACAAAGTGTTTCGCGGCGACCTGATGCTCGACGCGCTCGGGCTCAATGCTCTGTTCTTTGCCGCCGGGATCATTGCCTTTCTGGCGCTGCTGCGCAGCGCCCGCCGCAATGGCTCGCTGATGCAGACCGGCGAATAGGTACTGCCCAGCCCCGCACCCGATGCCGGAAAGGGGTTGCCGGAACAGCGGCTATGTGCACTGCGAATAGCGGTAATCCACCACCCTGCCTACGTAACCAATAAGGAAAAAATTGCTTTTATGATGCCGGTATGACAGATCAACAGGGCAGTGCTGCAGTGCAGCAAACCGGGCAGGGGTCGTCCATGGCGATCGGTGAGTTCGGCGGCGCGCCGGTCACGCCGGGCGGCAACGGCGTATTGCTGTCGGCGCCGCTTTACTGGTTCTACGAGATGACCCACGCGGCGCTCAATCCGTCGCGCGCCTGGGCTGATGCCACACGCCTGTTCTTCAAAAATCCCGTCAACCCGCTTTCATTCACCACCTACGGCAAATCGGTTGCGGCTGCCTGCGAACTATTTGAGCGATCGACCCGTCGCTATAGCCGGCCGGAATGGCGGATCGATTCTACGCTGGTGGGCGGTGAGCGCGTGCCGGTGCGGATTGCCACAGTGTGGGAGCGGCCGTTCTGCCGGCTCATCCATTTCGAGCGCATCTTCACACACCGACCGCAGCGGCCGCAGCCGCGATTGCTGATCGTGGCGCCGATGTCGGGGCATTTTGCCACGCTGCTGCGCGGCACGGTGGAAGCGTTCTTGCCCAACCACGATGTTTACATCACCGATTGGGCGGATGCGCGTCTTGTGCCGCTGTCGGAAGGCCGCTTCGATCTCGACGATTACATCGACTACGTCATTTCGATCCTGCATGCACTCGGCGGTGACACGCACATCATCGCGGTGTGCCAGCCGGCGGTGCCGGTCATCGCCGCGGCTGCGCTCATGGATGCGGACGACGATCCGTATTTGCCGCTGTCCATGACTCTGATGGGCGGGCCGATCGACACCCGGGTCAATCCGACGGCGGTGAACAAGCTCGCCGAGGAGCGCGGCACTGAGTGGTTTCGCAGCCACGTCGTTACCAAGGTGCCGTTCCCCAATCCCGGTTTCATGCGGGACGTCTATCCGGGCTTCTTGCAGCTGCACGGCTTTGTCAGCATGAATCTCGACCGCCATATTGAAGCGCACAAGCAGCTCTTCATGCATCTGGTGCGCGGCGACGGCGACTCCGCGCACAAGCACAAGGAATTCTACGACGAGTATCTCGCCGTCATGGATCTCGCAGCCGAGTATTACCTCCAGACCGTCGAAACCGTCTTTGTGCGTCACGCGCTGCCGCTCGGTGAAATGACTCATCGTGGCCGGCGCGTCGATCTCTCGCGCATCAAACGTGTCGGCCTGCTCACGGTCGAAGGCGAACACGATGACATATCCGGCGTCGGCCAGACCGAGGCAGCGCACCATCTTTGCCCAAACATTCCGGCCGAGCGCCAGGCGCATTGGTTGCAGCCCAGCGTCGGCCATTACGGTGTGTTCAACGGTTCACGCTTTCGCGCTGAGATCGTGCCGCGCATCTCGGATTTCGTGCTGTCGATGGGGCACGCGAACCGGGCCGGAAGCAATGGCGCCGGCCGGCGACGCCTCCACAATGGCGGGGCGCTGCACGCCTGACATTCCGGCGGCCGGTGCAATTGGGCCGCAGAGGCGGGAACTCCGCATTTGACGGGCCTAAATCGCCCTTCACGCCCTCGCGCGTTGTAACAGCCTGAAAAACTGCAAGAATTTGGGAATCATCCCGAGTTAATGTGGCGGGGCTGATTGCCAACAAATATCGAATCAATATTCATTCTATTAGCCACACGACCTGGGCTGCCCAAAAGCGGTCAGCCACAACATCTTGTATGCTGCATTGAGCACCAGCAAAGAGGCTTCGCCGTGCGTTGGTTATGGCACTATCCCCTGGGGTTCGGGTTCGGGAAGTCTGCCATGCCGCAGCGCGCGCTGCTCTATCGTCGTCCGAGTGAGCCTCAGGCCATCGAAATCATCTTCGACAGGGCGATTTATATCGTTCGCCTGCGCCGGCACCGCCAGGCGCTCCGCTATACGCTGCGCATTCAGTCGGCGACCCGCGAGGCGATCCTGACGATTCCGCCGCGCGGCACGCTGAAAGAGGCGCGCGAATTTGCCCAGAAACACGGTGGCTGGATTGCCGCGCGGCTTGAGCGTCTCCCCAAAGCGGCACCGTTCGCCGATGGCGCTGTGGTTCCGGTCCGCGGCGTCCCGCACCGGATCGTTCATCGCGGCGCAATGCGCGGCACGGTCTGGACCGAAGCGGGACGCCGATGGTGAGTGTCTGCTCTGCGTCGCCGGCAGGGCTCCCTACCTGAACCGTCGCGTCGGCGACTTCCTGAGCCGTGAAGCCAAGCGCGATCTGGAGATCGCCAGCCGCCATTTCGCCAATGAACTCGGCGTCGAGGTCAAGCGTGTCGCTGTTCGCGATCAGTCAAGCCGCTGGGGATCGTGCTCGACGACTGGCGTGCTGTCGTTCTCGTGGCGGCTCATCCTGGCGCCGAGCATGGTGCTGAATTACCTCGCCGCGCACGAAGTGGCGCATCTGGTCGAGATGAATCACTCGACGCGATTTTGGCGCCTGGTGGCGCAGCTGTGCCCCTATCACGAACGGGCCAAGGTCTGGCTCGATGTCCATGGAACCGACCTGCACCGCTACGGGCTGATCGAGTTCAACAACGAGGTTCCGTGAACCAAGTTGCCGTAGCAAGTTGCCGTAGCGAGTTGTACGTAACCAAAATTGCGGGAACTGAAGGCGCGTTGCGCGCGTCGATCTGTCGCGCGCGCTAACACTAATGCGTGATCCGCATTGCATCTGCGAACCATGCTCTTATTTTCGCAGCATTAGGCCGGCCGGGCGGCTCCCCCATCCCCCGACACCCCGCCGTCCGGTCCCATAAGCCTAAGTTGAGGCAACGACTCAGAGAACCCCAAGCGCGTACTTTGCTTGGGGTTCTTTTTTGTGGCCAAAACGGTGCGGAATTTTGTGGCCCGTGGCGGAAAGCCTGCCGAGAGGGCTGAAAAACTTCAGCTTTTGATCAGATCGCCCAGCATGCTCGCCGCCACAGTGAGCTTCGACAACGTCAATCCTGAAGCAACGATCTCTGCAATCGCGCCGCGGATACGTTCGACCTCACCTTTGCGTGGCGCCACCCATTCCTCGACCGCTCGGACTCCTGCCGAACCCATTTGCACCATGCCGGCTGTCAGCCGGCGTTCTGCGTCGCCTATCAGATCGCGCGCCCGATCGAGCGCCAGCCGGTCGAAATAGTCGGTGACCGCAATGGCCGCGGCCGCGCTGGCGATGCGGTCGAGCTGGAAGAAGCTGCCGGCAGCAAAGTACGTTGCGGCGACCTCGCCGACCGGTTTGCCAGTGCGGTCGGCGACCAGCACGATGTCGGGCGCGGCAGCCAACGGGCCGAGGTCGGCGAGCCGGCCGGCGAGCGCATCGGGCACGCCGGCAACCGCCAGATTCTTGCGCCGCGCGGCGCGCGCCGCCAGCCCGTCATCCGACAGCACGCCGTCGAGAGAGGCCGTCACTGCGGCGATGCCGCCGCGATAGTGGCTGACGATGCCGTCGAGTCCCTTCGTCAGATCGACGTTGCGCAAGAACCAGACGATGCGGTCGAGCAGGAGGTCCTGCACGGCGGCGTAAAGCTCGAGCTGCAGCTTGCCGGCAATCCGGTTGTCGAGCTCGTCGATGGCGGCGTTGAGCGCCGTCATCGCGTAGCTGTCGCGCACCGCCGCGAAGGCGCCGGCGATCGCAGCGGGCGCGGCGCCGGTCTGATCGGCGATGCGCACGATCAATGATGGACCGCCGCGATTGATCATCGAGTTGCCGAGCTGCGTGGCGATGATTTCGCGTCGCAGCCGGTGATGGTCGAGCGCGTCGGGAAACCGCTGGGCGATTGCTTTCGGGAAATAGCGGTTCATTTCGCGGCCGAGATAGGGATCGTCCGGTACCGCTGATTTGAGCAAGTCGTCGTAAAGGGAAAGCTTGGCATAGGCGAGCAGCACCGAAAGTTCGGGCCGCGTGAACGGCTGCGAACGCCGTCGTCGCTCGGTCAGTGTTGCATCGTCGGGCAAGGATTTCGACGCCGCGGTCGAGCAGCCCGCGCGCCTCGAGCGTCTGGATCAGTCGCTGTAGAAAACCGAAATCCTCCATGCCGCGTCGTTCGGAAAGCGACAGCGCCAGCGGCTGCAGATAGTTGTTGCGCAGCACGAGGCTCGCCACTTCGACGGTCATCTCGGCCAGCAGCGTGTTTCGCGCCGCCATGTCGAGGCGGCCGTCGCGCAGCGGAATCGACAGCGCGATCTTGATGTTGACCTCCATGTCGGAGGTGTTGACGCCGGCGGAGTTGTCGATCGCGTCGGTATTGAGCCGGATACCGCGGAACGCCGTCTCGATGCGGCCGCGCTGGGTCATACCGAGATTGGCGCCTTCGCCGATCACCTGGCAGCGCAGATCCTTGCCGGTGACGCGAATGCCGTCATTGGCGCGATCGCCAACCGAGTTGTCGGTCTCGTCGGCGGCGCGCACATAGGTGCCGATGCCGCCGAAGAACAAAAGGTCCACTTGCGCTTTGAGGATGGCGCGTATCAGTTCGGCCGGTGTGAGGCTTTCGCCGACGCCGAACAGTTTTTGCGCTTGCGGCGACAGCCGGATTTCCTTGGCGCCGCGCGAAAAGACGCCGCCACCTTCCGAGATCAGTGATTTGTTGAAATCCTGCCAGCTCGATCGCGGCAGGGCGAACAGGCGCGCCCGCTCCGCAAAGGTCCGCTCCGGATCCGGATTGGGATCGATGAAAATGTCGCGATGATCGAACGCGGCGACGAGTTTCGTTGTTGTCTCGCGCAGCATGCCGTTGCCGAACACATCGCCCGACATGTCGCCGACGCCCACCACGGTGAACGGCGTGGTGTGGATGTTGATATCCATCTCGCGGAAATGGCGCTTGACCGATTCCCAGGCGCCACGCGCCGTGATGCCGATCTTCTTGTGGTCGTAGCCGGCCGAGCCACCCGAGGCGAACGCATCGCCGAGCCAGTAATCGTGGGCGATGGCCAGTTCGTTGGCGATATCGGAGAACGTTGCCGTGCCCTTGTCGGCGGCGACCACAAGATACGGGTCGTCGCCCTCGTGGCGAATGACGTCGGCCGGCGGAATGACGCCGCGCGCTCCGGTGCCGATGTTGTCGGTGATGTCGAGCAGCGTGGCGATGAACAGCTTGTAGGCGGCGACACCTTCGGCCGCGATCGCCTCCCGCGTGCCGCCGACGGGCAGATATTTCGGAATAAAGCCGCCCTTGGCGCCGACCGGCACGATCACCGCGTTCTTGACGTTCTGCGCCTTGACCAGGCCGAGGATCTCGGTGCGGAAATCCTGCGGCCGGTCGGACCAGCGGATGCCGCCGCGCGCGACCTTGCCGAAGCGCAGATGCACCGCTTCGACGCGCGGTGAATAGACGAAGATCTCATAAAGCGGCCGCGGCAGCGGCATGCCGTCGACCTTGCGGCTTTCGAATTTGACGGCGATGAGATCCTTGGGCCGGCCGGCTGCATCGCGCTGATAGAAATTGGTCCGGATCGCCGCCGTCACCGCATTGACGAAATGGCGCAGGATACGGTCCTCGTCGAGGCTGTCGACCGCCTGCAGCGCCGTTTCGATCGTCTTCGTAATTTCCGCCTCGCGCGCCGCGCGGTCGGTCTCGCTCAGCGGCAGGCGCGGATCGAACCGCATATGAAACAGCGCGACGATGTCGGCGGCGATGCCGGCGTGCTTGCGCAGCGTCGCCCACATGTAATCCTGCGAATAGGGCACGCGGATCTGCCGGAGAAAGCGCGAGATGGTGCGGATCGCCGCAACGTCGCGCCACGGCAGCCCGGTCGTCAGGACCAGCGCATTATAGCCGTCGTTCTCGGCAGCGCGATTCATCACGGCGAGGAAGCAGGCTTCGAGCGGGTCGCGGCGCGTGTCGAGCGCGATATCTTCGCCCGACGCGCTCTCAATAGTCATGTCGTGAAACCAGACGTCGGCTGAGCCCTGTGGCCGAATCTGATAGGTTCGTTCGTCGACGACGCGGAAGCCCATATTCTCCAGAACCGGTACCCGTTCGGAGAGCGGGATCGGCCGTGTATGGCTGAACACCTTGAGCCCGGCGCAGGTCGCGGGTTTTCCGGCACCGCGATAGAATTCGACGCCGACAGGTTGTTCGATCGTCAGCGCCTCGGCGTGCGTCATATCGGCGACCGCCGTGGATGGCCGGTAGACCTCGCGATAGTCGATCGGGAAGGCCTCCCGGTAGCGGCCCAGGAGGGCGCGGCCCTGCTCCGCTCCGTGTGTGGCTTCGATCGCCTCGTCGAGTCCGTCGGCCCAGCTGCGCACGACCTGTTCGACCGCCCGGTCGAGAGTCTGCCGGTCGGGATTCGGCGTCTCGCCCTCGTAGCGCCCGATGATGAAATGCACGCGCACCAGCGGACCTTCCGGGAAGAACGGATAGAACGCGCGTACGCGGCCCTTGTAGGCATTGGCCAGATATTCGCCGATCAGCGCCCGGGTATGGCTGTCGTAGCGGTCACGCGGCGCGTAGACCAGGATCGATACGAAGCGGTCGAAGCGGTCGCGCCGCGGCAGCACGCGCACCCGCGGCCGCTCGTCGAGCTGCAAAATCTCGAGCGCGAAGCGATAGAGCGTATCCTCGTCGATCTGAAACAGCTCGTCGCGCGGATAGGTTTCCAGCACGTTGACCAACGCCTTGCCGGAATGGCTGGACGGTTCGAACCCGGCGCGGCGGATGACGTTGTCGACCTTGCGGCGCAGATAGGGAATGGCGCGGGTCGAGCGGGTGTAGGCGGTCGAGGTAAACAGGCCGCAGAACCGGCGTTCGCCGATCAGCTTGCCGTCGGCATCGAACCGCTTGACGCCTACATAGTCGAGATGCACGCGCCGGTGCACGCGGGCGCGCACCGCCGCCTTGGCGACGATGAGCATGCGCGGCTCTTCGAGAAATTCGCGGATCTCAGGAGTCATGGTGACAAGCTGGGTGCCGCGTCGCAGCAGCCGCATCTCGGGCGAACGCAATAGCCCAAGTCCGGTTTCGAACATCGGCTGCAGGCCGCGATCGTCGTTGGTGTAGGCATAGTCGCGCGCACCGAGCAGGGTGAAATTGTCGCCGGCGAGCCATTCCAGAAACTGGATGGCCTCGGCAACGTCGGGTGCCGGCAGCGGCGGCGGGTTTTGCCGCAGATCGCCGATGACCTCGCGCACGCGCGCCAGCATCGACGGCCAGTCGGTGACTGACACGCGGACCTCGGCGAGGATCGCTTCGATCGTGGCGGCGAGGTCTTCACGCGCCGCGGCATCCAGCAGGCCGTCGATGTGAATATGGATAAAGCTCTCGCGCTGGCCGTTGCCGTTGGCCGTGGCCTCGAAGCCGATCAGGTTGCCGACCGCATCGCGCTCGATCGAGAAGATCGGATGGACCAGGAGTGAGATGTCGAGCCCGCGCTCGTGCAGTTCGCCCGCCACGGAATCGACCAGGAACGGCATATCGTCGTTGGCGATCTCGAGCACCGTGACGCCAGGCGTGGCTGGGTGAGATGCAAGCCGTACCTTGGCGGTACCCGGGCTGCGTGTCGCAAGGAACGTCCAGGAATCGGCCGCGATCGCGGCGAGCTGTTCGCGGCTGTAGCGGGCAAGATCATCGGCCACCGCGCGGTCGAACAGCTCGGCTGGAAATTCAGCGGGCATCCCATAGGCGGTCGGCGCACTATCGCCGGAGTACTGCGGGCTTTCAGGACCGTCATCGATGCGGGGATTGAATTGGACGGCCATCTTTAACCCTCACGCCTCTAGGTTCTATCCTGGCCGATTTTAGCCGCGCTGCCCGCACTTCCGCTACAGCCACCCCTATAATGTCGGGGATAGTTATAGTGAGGGAACGGCGCGCCCGCGAACGGCGGCGCGGCATCAGGTCACAAGGAGCCACCATGGCCAAGAGCAAGATGGCCAAATCCGATACGGCCAAGATTGATACCGCCAGCGCAGCGAAGAGCAAGACGCGGGCCGCCGCCGGCGCGGCCCAGTGCGGCGGCCGGCGACGACACCGAAATCACGGCGCTTGCGCTGCCTGCGGCGCCGTTGTCGGGCGAGATGGAGGCCTATTTCGCCAAATGCCAGGAAAAGCTCGGCTTCGTGCCCAACGTGCTCAAGGCCTACGCGTTCGACATGCCGAAACTCAGCGCCTTTGTCGCCATGTACAACGATTTGATGCTGGCGCCTTCGGGCTTGAGCAAGCTCGAGCGCGAGATGATCGCGGTCGCGGTCTCGGCGCAAAACCGTTGCTATTACTGTCTGGTCGCCCACGGCGCCGCGGTGCGCCAGCTTTCGGGCGATCCGGTGCTCGGCGAGCTGATGGCGATGAATTTCCGCGCCGCGCGGCTGTCCAAGCGCGAGCGCGCCATGCTGGACTTCGCCGTCAAGCTCACCGCCGAGCCGTGGCGGGTCGAGGACGCTGACCGCGAGGCGCTGCGCAAGGCCGGCTTCTCCGATCGCGACATCTGGGACATCGCGGCCGTTGCCGGTTTCTTCAACATGACGAACCGTGTCGCGTCGGCCACCGACATGCGGCCAAACAGCGTCTATCACGCGCAGGCAAGGTAAAGGGCACCGGTTGTAACGGCGCTGTGCCGACCTATGCCATTCTCGTTCTCAAGGCAGGGAACGCTCCGGAGCAGCAATGCGCGCGCTGGCAACAATACTCGTCTTCATATCGTCTCAGGCCGCCGTGGCTCAGAGCGCGTTGCCCGATCGCGTAACGTTTCCCAGCCTTGACGGCCGGACCCAGCTCGTCGGTTATGTCTATACGCCGCAAGCCGGAGCGGGCGGTGCAACCGCCAAATCCGCACCCGCCGTCGTCATGATGCATGGGCGCGCCGGCGCGTATTCGAGCCTGGCCAACGGCAAATACGACGCCACGACGATTTCGCAGCGGCATCGCATGTGGGGCGAGCTGTGGGCGGCGCAGGGCTATGTGGCGATCCTGGTCGACGGCTTCGGACCGCGCGGCTATCCGCATGGCTTTCCGCGCTACAGCTACGACCAGCGCCCGGCGGCGCTCGATGAGGTGATGGTGCGTCCGCTGGACGCATATGGAGCCATCAAATATCTGCGCACGCGTAACGACGTGATCGCCGACCGGATCGGTCTGCAAGGATGGTCGAACGGCGGCAGCACAACGCTGTCGAGCATGGCGCAAGTCGCCGCCGACGAGCCGGGCGCGGCCATGCGCGGACCAAAGACCGGATTTCGCGCCGCGCTCGCGTTTTATCCCGCGTGCGGTCTCAAGAGCAGGTTCGATGACGGTTATCTGCCTTATGCCCCGGTGAGGGTGTTGCAGGGCGATGCCGACGAGGAGGTGTCGCCGAAGCGTTGCGCTCGATTGGTTGAGAAAAGCCGCGCGCATGGCGGCAATATCGAGATCACGCTCTACCCGGGCGCCACGCACGACTTCGACGATCCCGGTCCTCGTCGCCAGAAACTCGACGCCAATCGCGCCGCCAAGGCCGATGCGCTGCCGCGCGCGCAGGCCTTTTTCGCGGCGCAACTGCAAGGCCAGTCGTCGAACTAATTTCTTTGTGGATCACGCGCAAGCGTGGGACGGCGCGCGATAATGGCGGTTCCGCAGCGCAATCGCGCATTGGCACCGAACCTCATGTGATCACGCCGGATGCTGGCGGCTTATCGACCGGGCTATCCTCTCGACGGGCGTTCGATTGAGCTCCGAAGTCAAGCTGACGCGCGAAAGGAGCCAGATCAGCCACTTCGTCGGGTCCCAATGATACCAGCGAACTCCGTTCCGGTAGTCCCTCGGAAAGCAATGATGAAAATTGTGAAAGCCTTCGCCATTGGTGAGAAGCACCGCAAGCCAATGGTCGCGTGCGGAGGTGCTCGGATCAAATGGCTGATCGCCGAACGTATGCGCGACAGAGTTGATGAAGAATGCGCCATTGAGGACGATAAAAATCCGGGCCGCGACGGGAAATAAGATCGCGTACGTCCAGCCCCCGATCCAGGCTCCGACAACAAGCGGGACAACCAACCCAAACAGGTGCGACCAAAGTTTGTAATGCCTGTGCTGGTGCAGAATCATCGGGTCTCTGGCGAGATCGCGGACGGTTGAATAATCGACGACCGGCTTTTCAAAGAGAATCCATCCGACGTGCGCGTAAAAAAATCCGCGCTTGATATTGTATGGATCGCGGTCCGTGTCGGTGTAGCGATGATGCCGACGATGAAGCGCCGACCAGCGCATCGCGGACTGTTCAAATGCCGCTCCGCCGAAAATCAGTACCAACAGGCGAATTGGCCAAACCGCTCTGAAAGACGCATGCGAAAACAGTCGATGATAACCGAGCGTGATGGAAAACGAGCTTGCCAGCGCATAGAACGCAAAAAAAGCAACTTCGCCTTCAGTGAGGCCATGGCTACGCCAGAGATATGTCGGGCAAAAGACCAGCGTCGCCACGGTGATGACGCCAAGGAAAATGATAGTCCCCCAGCGACTCTTTTGCCGGGGAAACGGTATTGCGACCTCTATCGGACTCGGCATCGCGTCGGCGCCGTCTATCGCGAGAGGCATTAGTTATGACGCGTTCGAGGGAGCCGGGATGGCGTCCGGCAGGGTACCCGAAGCTTGAGGCAGCGGCGCTCGCGGCTTTCGGGCCTAAAAAAATTATGAGCCCCAGCTCGCAAGCGATCTGGGGCCCATCAATCGAGCACGGGGGCGACTGTGTGCCCGATCAACGCCGCCAGTGTACTCCTGCGCGCCCAGTGCGTCGCATTAAAAATCGGTAATGGTGCCTGCAAAGCGTCGCAGGTTCGCAACCGCCCTAGATATGTCCCGACAAATTCTTGATCGTCGACTGTTCGCCCGACAGCGGATTGGCCGGGTCCCAGGCGTAGCGCAACGTTTCGAAGCGCATCGACCGGGCGTCGATCATCAAAAGGCGGCCGACCAGATTTTCGCCGAAGCCGACGATTTCGCGAATGATCTCGAGCGCCATCAGTCGAACCGATCACGCCGGCGAGTGCGCCGAGCACGCCGGCCTCTTCGCAGGCCGGCACCGTGCCGGGCGGCGGCGGCTCGGGAAACAAACAGCGATAGGTCGGATTCGGCTTGCCCTCGGCATTGCGCTCATACGCGCGAATGGTGGTGAGCGTGGCATCGAAGGTGCCGAGCGCCGCGGTGACCAGCGGCTTCCTGGCGAAATAGCACGCGTCGGAGACGAGATAGCGCGTGGCGAAATTGTCGGATCCGTCGGCGATGATGTCGTAACGCCCGATCAGATCGAGCGCGTTGTTTGCGGTGAGACGCACGCCGTGGGTCTCGACCGCGACGTGCGGGTTGAGCTTGTGGATCGCCGCGGCGGCGCTGCCGACTTTGGGAGCGCCGATATCGGGCGTGGCGTGGATCACCTGCCGCTGCAAATTCGAAAGCGAGACCACGTCGTCGTCGACCACGCCGAGCGCGCCGACGCCGGCAGCGGCGAGATAAAGCAGCACCGGCGCCCCCAGTCCGCCGGCGCCGATCACCAGCACGCGGGCGCGGCCGAGCGCGGCCTGTCCGGGGCCGCCGACTTCGCGCAGCACGATGTGGCGCGCGTAGCGTTCCAGTTCCTCTTCGCTGAGCATCCTATCCTCGCAGATTAACGGAACGCCGGATGCGGGAAGCCGTCAAGCGCAAGCGGTCGCATTGCGTTGGCGGGCCGTTCGGCTAGGCTTTGGCCGCTGCGGCGGGTCGGGTTCATGCGTTTGCGTCATATAGCGATTGCGGTCTGCTTGGCGCTGGCTGGTTCGCCGGCGCTCGCCCAGGCGGCTGCCGACACCGCAGCGGCGGTGAGCAAGCCGGCGCCGACAAAACCTGCCGTGCAGGTGGCGCGAAAAACAACGCCCAAGCCGATAGCGAAGAAGCCGTCAGCCGCGAGGCCCGATGCCGCAACCGTGAAAGCTTATGAGGCGGTGCCGGCGGTCGAGCGGCTCGCCATCCAGGCCAGTCTCGCTCTGACGAACTATTACGACGGGCCGCCCGGCGGCGATTTCGACGACGCGCGCACGATCGAGGCCATCAAGGCCTTTCAGAAGGGCAGCAACGGCAAGGAGACGGGCCTGCTCAGCCCGGATGAGCGCGCGCGGCTTGCCGAGGCGGCGCAGCGGCATGAGGAGGAGGTCGGCTGGCGGTTGATCGACGATGCGCAAACCGGGGTGCGCTTCGGTCTGCCCGAAAAACTCGTCTCGCCGCTCGGCGCCTTGCGCACCGGCAGCAGCTGGATTTCGGGGCATGGCCAGATTCGCATCGAGACCTTCCGGCTCCACGAGGGCGGCCTCGGGACGCTGTTCGAGCAGGAGAAAAAAACGCCGCGCGGCCGCAGCGTCGATTACGGCAAGCTCTATCCGGATTTTGTTCGTGATCACCGGAACACAGGGGCTGAAGAATTTCGTGGTCCGTGTCGAGGCCAGCGGTACCGAGCTGCGCGGCATCACCGTGCTCTACGATCAGGCGACCGAAGGCATCATGGAGGGCGTCGCGGTCGCAATTGCCAATTCATTTGTTGGCTTCCCTGATCCGAATGCCGCCTCGCCTCCGGGCGCGGATCGCGCGGTGGATTACGGCACCGCGATCGTGGTTGACCGCGGCGGCGATCTCGTCACCGCGCGGCACCTCACGGCGGCCTGCGAGGCTCTTATGGTCCCGGGATATGGCCACGCCGTGCGTGTTGCCGACGACGCCGCGAACGATCTCGCGCTGCTGCGCCTGTACGGCGCGCGCAGCTTGTTCCGGCGCCGCTGAGGGGCGACAGCCAGGTCGACGATCTCACGCTCGTCGGCATCGCTGATCCGCGCGGTCAGCACGGCGGCGACGCGGTGACGAGGGTGGCGGCGCGGCTCGACGGGCAGGCCATTGCGCCGGCGCCGCCCCTTGGCTTTTCGGGCGCCGCCGCGGTCGACGCGCAAGGCCGTTTTGCCGGCATGGTCGAATTGAAATCGGCGTTTCACGCGGCCGCCGGAACGGCCACGAACTGGCAGACAACTCTCATTCCCGTGAATGCGGTGCGTGCGTTTTTGACCGCGCACCGCGTCACGCCTGAGTCCAGCGGCGGAGCAATCGAAAAATCCGTCGTGCGCGTCGTTTGCGTGCGGAAATGATCTTGTCATTCCGGGCTCCTGCTGCACGCGCCCCGCAATGACGAGCTATTTATTTTCGAATTTCGCCGGCCGCTTCTCGATGAATGCGTGCATCCCTTCCTTCTGATCGTGCGTCGCGAACAGTGAGTGGAAGATGCGCCGCTCGAAGCGGATGCCTTCGGCGAGCGAAGTCTCGAGCGCGCGGTTGATCGACTCCTTTGCCGCCATCACCGACGGCAGCGACATTGCGGCGATGGTCTCGGCAACCTTGATGGCCTCATCGAGCAGAGTGGCTGCCGGCACGACGCGGGCGACGAGGCCGGACCGCTCGGCCTCGGCGGCATCCATCATGCGGCCGGTGAGGATGAGGTCCATGGCCTTATACTTGCCGACGGCGTGCGTGAGCCGCTGCGTGCCGCCGATGCCCGGGATGATGCCGAGCTTGATTTCGGGTTGGCCGAATCTTGGCGTTGTCGGCCGCGATGATGACATCGCACTGCATGGCGAGTTCGCAGCCGCCGCCGAGCGCGAACCCCGCGACCGCGGCGACCACCGGCTTGCGCAGCCCCGCAATGTGATGCCACGCGGCGCAGAAATCGTCGAAATACACATCGGTAAAGCTCTTGTCCGCCATCTCCTTGATGTCGGCGCCGGCCGCGAAGGCTTTTTCCGACCCGGTGATGACGATGCAGCCGATGGCGTCGTCGCCTTCGAACGCGTCCGCCGCCGCCGCAAGTTCGCCCATCAGCGCGGCGTTGAGCGCATTGAGCGCGGCCGGCCGGTTGAGCCGAATGAGGCCGACCCGCCCGCGCGTCTCGACGATGATGTGCTCGCTGCTCTTATGTTCGGTCGTCATGCGATTAACCCATGTCTGTGGTGCCGCAGGCTACGCGATTTTCAGGCCGCTGACTCTGGTATGCTGCTGGAAAAGGGAGGAAACCGTGTCAATAACCCGTATCGCGGTGTTGCGCAGCATTGTCGCCGGGCTTTTGGTTGCGGCGGCTTCTGGAGTTTTTGCCATGACGACTTCTGCCTCGGCGGCCGATGATCCGCCCTACACGCTGGCGCGTGAAGGCTTTTTTTATGTCGGCGGCACGCCGCAGACCGTGAACGGGCGCACCCATGTCGTCAATCAGATGTATGTCGAGTTTCGCATTCCGGCCAAGCAGACGCATCCGTATCCGATCGTCATGGTGCACGGCGGGACGCGCACCGGCACCACCTATCTGGGTACCCCGGACGGGCGCGAAGGATGGGCGCAGTATTTCGTGCGCCGCGGCTACGCGGTCTATGTAGTGGATCAGCCCGGCCGCGGGCGCTCCGGTTATTCGGCCGAGAATTACGGTCCCTCTGACGTTGCCGATCTCGAAGGCGGCATGCGTCGCTATCTGGCGCAAGAGAAATATAATCTGTGGCCGCAGGCCCACCTGCATACGCAGTGGCCCGGCAACGGAACTGCTGACGATCCGATCACCATTCAGATCGTTTCCAACTACGTGCCGGAGATTAAGGACTTCACCAAGCAGCAATTCCTCAATCGCGATGCGCTGGTCGCGCTGTTCGACAAGATCGGGCCGGCGATCCTGATGGTGCACTCGCAGGCCGGCGCGTTTGCGTGGCCGGTCGCCGATGCGCGGCCGGATCTGGTCAAGGCGATCGTCGGCGTCGAGCCCAACGGACCGCCGTTCTATGAGGTCAATTTCATTGGGGCGCCGGATTATTTCAAGCAGGGCAAGATGGCGCTGCCGTACGGGCTGAGCGCGGTGCCGCTGACTTACGTGCCGGCCGTCAAGGACCCGGCGGAGATTTCGATCGAGCAGGAGGCCAAGGCCGAGGCCCCCGACCTGGTGCGTTGCTGGCTGCAGAAGGGGCCGGCGCGGCAACTGCCGAACCTGCAGAAAATGCCGATCATGGTGCTGACATCGGAGGCGTCGTATCACGCGCCCTACGACCACTGCACGGTGAAATATCTGGCGCAGGCCGGTGTGAAGGCGACACACATCAAGCTTGTCGACCTCGGCATCCGCGGCAATAGCCACGTGATGATGAACGAGAAGAACAACAAGGAGATCGCCGCGGTGATCGCGGTGTGGCTTGACGGCGCGCTGCCGGCGAAGCAGTAAGCGTTCGGAGGTGCCAACAATGCCAGCCAAGACTTCCCCGCACGAAGACGGAAGCCGCGCGCGACAAAAAGACGGAAAGCCGCCGCGACGAACACTGGGACGACCGGCTTCGCACCGTTGGCGACGCGCGGTTTGTCGAGGTCGAGTGGAGCGGCAAAGACCACCCGGTTTGGCCGCTGCCGAAGAAGTAGTTTTTACTTCTGACAGCTCGGGCAAAAGAAAGTCGAGCGGCCGTTCTGCACGATCCGCTTGACGGTGCCGCCGCAGCCCGGCGTCGGGCATTTCTCGCCCTCGCGATCGTAGACGCGAAAATTGTGCTGGAACATGCCGAGTTCGCCGTCAGTGAGGCGGTGATCGCGCAACGACGAGCCGCCAGCCTTAATGGCGTCGTTGAGTACAGCCTTGATGGCATCGACCAGCCGCTCCGCGCGTTCGTTGGGCGCGCCGGCTCGCGACGCGATCGTCGAGGCCGAGCGTTTGGGCGAAAGCCGCGCGCGGTAAAGCGCTTCGCACACATAGATATTGCCGAGGCCCGCGACGACGCTCTGGTCCAGCAGCGCCGCTTTGAGGCTGGTCTTCTTGCCCTTGCAGGCTTGCGCCAGCATGGCGGCGTCGAAAGCGTTGCCGAGCGGCTCCGGGCCGAGACGATTGAGCAGCGGCTCGACATCAAGATTGTTGCGCGCCACGATCTTCATGAAGCCGAACCGGCGCGGATCGTTGAAGGTCGCGACTGCACCGGAGGACATGTGGAAGACAACATGGTCGTGGGCAACGTGCTGCGAGCGCTCGTGATAATAATGGCCCGTCGTTCCGTCGTTTCTGTCCTTGGCGCGCTCGGCCTTCTCGTCGAACACATAAAACGAACCCGACATGCCGAGATGCATCAGCAGGACGTCGCCGGTATTGAGGTCCGCCAGCAGATACTTGGCACGCCGGCCGAGGCCGGTGACGGTCTTGCCTTCGAGGCGGGCCACGAAATCTTTTTGCAGCGGCCAGCGCAGGTCGCCGCGACGGACCTCGACTTTGGTGAAGCGCGCGCCTTCCATCGCGGGCACAAGTCCACGCCGCACGGTTTCGACTTCGGGGAGTTCGGGCATGAAGGCCGCTCAATCGCCGATTTGATCGGTTCGCTCACCGAACGTGATGCGATTGTTGAACGGATCGATCACGCCCAGTTCAGTCATACCCCATTCCTGCTGCTGCAGGCCGGGCCGCATGTGGCGGTATTTTTTGTCGTTGAGTTCGCGATGCAGCTCGCGCACGCCCTTCATATAGACGTAGGCGATCGAGCCTGGAGTCCCGTCGCCGAAATGCTCGCTCAGGTGCAGCACGAGGCCATCGCGTGAAATCTGCATGAACACCGGGGCGTCGGGCTCAAACCGGTGCTCCCAGTCGACCTTGAAGCCAAGGAAATCCAGGTAGAATTCGCGCGCCTTTTCCAGCGAGAAAATGCGAAAAATCGGGACGGTGCGCTGGAATTCGATTGCCATTGGGACCTCCTTGGGGTCCGGACGTTTTCTCAACCATGCCGATCGCGCTTTCTAGCGCCGCCGCGCCGGTCGCGCTATCGTGAGGCTGGAAGGATTGATTATGCCGGATTTCGAGCAACAGACCGATTTCGGGGACCGCCGCGTACCGCTTGGCGACAAGCAGGGCATGGTCGACGACGTCTTTCGCAGCGTCGCGCGCCGCTATGACCTGATGAACGACCTGATGTCGTTCGGCCTGCATCGCGCCTGGAAAGACGCGCTGGTCACGGCGGTCGATCCGCCGCGCAATCACTCCTTTGCGATCATCGACATCGCGGGCGGGACCGGCGATGTGGCGTTCCGGTTGAAAGACGCCGGCGGTGAGCAGACGCAGGTCACCGTGTGCGACATCAATGCCGACATGCTCGCGGTTGGCCGCGAGCGCGCCGCCCGGGATCGGCGCGGCGAGGCCGTGACCTTTACCGAGGCCAATGCCGAGGCGCTCCCGTTTTCCGACCGTAGTTTTGATGCCGCCACCATTGCGTTCGGTATCCGCAACGTGGCGCGCATCGAGACTGCACTCGCCGAGGCGTATCGCGTGCTCAAGATTGGCGGCAAGTTTCTCTGCCTCGAGTTCTCCGCCGTTGATCTGCCCGGGCTCGATCGGCTGTATGACCTCTATTCGCGCAACGTCATCCCGGCGCTTGGCCGGACGGTTGCAGGCGATGCCGATTCCTACCGCTATCTGGTGGAATCGATCCGCCGCTTTCCACGCCCCGAAGCGTTCGCGGCGATGCTGCGCGCCGCCGGCTTTGCCCGCGTTTCGTACAAGGTGATGTCCGGCGGCATCGTGGCGCTGCATTCCGGCTGGTGCTTGTGATTGCGGGTCCCGCGCATCTGATCCGTCTCGGCCGCGCCGGCTTCGTGTTCGCCCGCGAAGGCGTGTTCGGTTTGATCGATCCGGCGATGGTGCCGGCGCCGGCGCGCCTCGCGCTGCGGCTGGGGCGCCTCGTCGAGCGGCCGAGCCGCGGCTCCGCGGAGTCGCGACTGTCGACCGCGATCACCCGGCTCGGGCCAAGCTACGTCAAGCTCGGCCAGTTTCTGGCCACCCGGCCCGACGTGGTCGGCGTGGCGCTCGCCCGCGATCTTGAACAGCTTCAGGACCATATGCCGCCGTTTCCGCAGGCCGAGGCGGAACGCGCCGTCGCGACATCGCTTGGCCGTCCGCTCGCCGAAGTGTTTGCGCGGTTCGGGCCGCCGGTCGCCGCGGCTTCGATCGCGCAGGTGCATCGCGCCGAAGTGGGACACGGCGATGCGGCGCGCGCGGTTGCCGTCAAGGTGCTGCGCCCCGGCGTCGAACAGAGTTTCCACGCCGATTTGCGCGCCTTCACTTATGCGGCGCGCTACGCGGAAAATCTGTCGGCCGAAGCGCGCCGGCTTCGCCTCATCGAGGTGGTCGACACCCTGCGGCGCAGCGTCATGATGGAGATGGATTTCCGTCTGGAAGCCGCGGCGCTCTCGGAAATGGCCGAGAACACCAAAGACGATCCGGATTTCCGCGTGCCTGCGGTTGACTGGGATCGTACCAGCAAAGAAGTCCTGACGCTGGAATGGATAGACGCCACGCCGCTGTCCGACCGCGCCCGCCTGGAAGCGAAGGGCTTCGATCTGCGTCAGCTGGCCCGCTCGCTGATCCAGACTTTTCTGCGCCATGCGCTGCGCGACGGCTTCTTTCACGCCGACATGCACCCGGGCAATCTGTTCGTCGACGACGGAGGCCGCCTGATCGCTGTCGACTTCGGCATCATGGGCCGGCTGGGAATGAAAGAGCGGCTTTTCCTCGCGGAGATTTTGCACGGTTTCATCACCCGCAATTATCACCGCGTCGCCGAGGTTCATTTCGAGGCCGGCTATGTACCGCCGCATCACTCGGTGGACGATTTCGCCCAGGCGATCCGCGCCATCGGCGAGCCGATCCACAGCCGCACCGCCGAGGAAATCTCCATGGCGCGGCTTTTGACCTTGCTGTTCGAGGTGACCGGCATTTTTGACATGCGCACACGGCCGGAGCTTTTGCTGTTGCAGAAGACGATGGTGGTGGTGGAAGGCGTGGCGCGCTCGTTCGATCCCAAGCTCGACATGTGGAGTATCGCTGAGCCGGTCGTGGGTGAATGGATCGCGCGGCATCTCGGCCCAGCCGGCAAGCTGGAGAATGCGACCGCCGGCGCGTTCGAACTCGGCCGTTTCATCGGCAACGTGCCGGGCCTGCTGACCCGCGCCGCCCGCGTCCTCGATCAGCTCGACGAAGTCACCCGCGACGGCATCGTCCTGTCGGAGAAAACCTTCGCCGAGATCGACCGAGCCGAAGCGACGCGCGATGCCTGGATCATCGGTGCGCTGTGGGTGATCGCAGCCCTGCTGTTCTGGGCAATCCTTCGACACCTCATATGATTGCATTGATTGCATTGCAATCATCATTGCAGTAAAGTGAGGGCGTCGCAGAGGACGCCGATCCATGGCCAGTCTCACGGTTCGCCAGCTCGACGATAAGCTCAAGACGCTGCTGCGCCTGCGCGCGGCGCAGCACGGCCGTTCCATGGAAGACGAGGTTCGCGTCATCCTGAAGGGTGCGGCAGAGGATGCCGGCCGCGACGTGCTCGAACGTTTCGAGCCACCCCGTCAGACATCGCCGCAGATTTCGAGCAGGACCCAGCCCGACACCAGGCGCGTTCTGCTCATCATCGGCGGTGGCATCGCAGCCTATAAATCGCTCGATCTCATTCGCCGGATGCAGGATCGCGGCCTGCGCGTTCGTTGCGTGCTGACCCAGGCCGCGCAGCATTTCGTCACGGCGCTTGCCGCCGGCGCACTCACCGGCGAGCGCGCCCATACGGACTTGTTCGATGCGCAGAGCGAATTGGACGTCGGCCACATCCGGCTCGCGCGCGACACCGACCTGATCGTCGTCGCGCCCGCCACTGCCGATTTGCTGGCGAAAATGGCCGGCGGCCATGCCGACGATCTCGCGACCGCCGTGCTGCTCGCGACCGACAAGCCGATCCTGCTGGCGCCGGCGATGAATCCGCGCATGTGGTCGGCTAAGGCGACGCAACGCAATCTGGCGCTGCTTGCCGCCGATGGCGTGCGCGTGGTCGGTCCCAACAGTGGCGAGATGGCCGAGCGTGGCGAAGCCGGTCGCGGCCGCATGGCCGAGCCGACGGAGATTGCCGTCGCCGCCGAGGCGATGCTGCATCCGGACGGACCGCTTTCGGGCAAGCGTGTGCTGGTGACGTCGGGGCCGACGCATGAGCCGATCGATCCGGTGCGGTTCATCGCCAACCGATCCTCCGGCAAACAGGGGCATGCGATCGCGGCCGCGGCCGCGGCCGCCGGCGCCGCCGTGACCTTGGTTTCCGGTCCGGTCGAGGTGCCGGATCCGCCGGGCGTGTTCGTGGTGAAGGTCGAGACCGCGCGGCAGATGCTGGAGGCGGTTGAGAAGGCGCTGCCTGCCGATGTCGCGGTGTTCGCGGCCGCGGTTGCCGATTGGCGGGTCGAGCAGGCGAGCGGCAGCAAGATCAAGAAGCAGGAAGGCCGGCCGCAGCAACTCGGCCTGATCGAAAACCCCGACATCCTGGCGACGATCGCCCATCGCACAACCGATCGCCCGCCGCTGGTGATCGGTTTTGCAGCCGAAACCGACGACGTGATCGCCAACGCCAAGGCCAAGCTGCGCCGCAAGGGCTGCGACTGGATTTTGGCCAACGATGTGTCGCCAGAGACCGGCATCATGGGCGGCGACAGCAACACCGTGCATCTCGTGAGCGCCGCGGGCGTCGAATCCTGGCCGCCGCAATCCAAAGAGGACGTCGCGCGCCATCTGATCGATCGTATCGTCCATGCCCTGACGAGGGCAAAGTCGTGAGCGGCAACGAACCGGCACTCGAAGTGAAGGTCATGCGGCTGCCGCACGCCGCCGATCTGCCGCTGCCGGCCTATCAAAGCGCATTGGCTGCCGGACTCGATCTGATTGCCGCAGTGCCAACCGATGCGCCGGTGCAGATCGCGCCCGGCGGCCGCGCCATGATCCCGACGGGCCTCGTCATCGCGCTTCCGCCGGGCAGCGAAGGCCAGGTCCGGCCGCGTTCGGGCCTCGCCGCCCGTCACGGCGTCACGGTGCTCAACACGCCGGGAACGATCGACGCCGACTATCGCGGCGAAATCCAGGTCATTTTAATCAATCTTGGCGCCGAACCATTTCAGGTCAGCCGCGGCATGCGCATCGCCCAGCTGGTCGTCGCCCGCGTTGCGCACGCCAGGCTGGTTGAGGCTGACAGTTTGACGGCGACGGAGCGCGGCGCCGGCGGCATGGGCTCGACTGGAACCGGCTGAGACGCACTGCCGCGATGCAGCGCAGTGTCGTTCATGATCTGGACTCTTTCGGCCTGAATCCTGTTGAGAGTAAAGTGGTTTGATTCGTGGGGTGTGCGGCCACCCTCCGCTTCTCCGCGGCGGAGAAGGCAGGGTGGGGGACCGGCAACGGCGGTAGCCGGTAAAGGCAAAGGGGCATGCCGGAGACGATCCGGACGAGCGGCGATACGTATCCGCGGCAGCGCGGATTCCGTGCGGCGATTCTGCTTGCTGGCCGCGTAGTGGCTGCCTGCTCGTTCTTCATTTTGACCATCGCCTGTCCGACATTCGCCCGCGCAGATGACACCGCGCTGGGCGACATGGGCCAATTCGATCGCCATGAAATCGCGGTCCTGCTGCCCATGGTCGGGCTTATTGTCTTCGCCGTCCTCACCGCGATCATGCTGGTGCGGACGCGCCGAAGAACGGCGCGGCTCGAAGGCGCCTCGCGTGACGAAATCATCGGCCTGAATGACCGCTTGGACCGCGCCAATGCGCTGTTGCTTTCGGAGCGGCAGGTGCTGGTCGACTGGCTGGCCGCGTCGGATCGTCCCAGCATCGAGGGCGATCCGGAACTCCTTGGCATTGCCGAGCCGCATCGCGTGCTTGCGTTTGGCTCCTGGCTCGACGCCGAACAGGCGAGCGAGATGGAGCGCGCGGTCGCCGCGTTGCGCGCGCACGGCGAAGCGTTCGCGACGACGCTGATCACGCTCGCCGGTCATCCTATCGAGGCGCAAGGCCGCGCCATCGGCGGTCGTGCCGTGCTGCGGCTCCGCGATGCGAGCGTGGTGACCCGCGAACTTATTGAACTGGATGCGCGCTATCGCGACTTGCGGACCGAGGTCGCGTCGCTTCGTACGCTGGTCGAAACGCTGCCGTCGCCGGCCTGGGCGCGCGACGCGGCGGGGCGGCTCACTTTCGTCAATTCCGCCTATGCGCGCGCCGTCGAGGCCCGTGACGCCGCCGATGCCGTTGAGCGAAATCTGGAACTGCTCGACAGCGGTGCGCGGGCGACCATCGCGCAGACACGGCGGAATGGCGGCGCGTATTCCGGCCGGCTGCCCGCCATCGTCGCCGGGGCGCGCCGCAGCTTCGACGTACTCGATGTGCGCACCGATACTGGCAGCGCCGGCATCGGCATTGACGCGACCGAAGCGGAGACCATGCGCAGCGCGCTGGCGCGCATGCTCGATGCGCACCGCCGCACGCTCGACCACTTGCCGATCGGCGTCGCCATGTTCGACGCCCACCAGCGCCTGACGTTCTACAACGCCGCCTATCGCACGCTGTGGGACCTCGACGCGCGCTATCTCGATCAGCACCCGGCTGATTCCGCCTTGATCGACGAACTGCGGATGGCGCGCAAGCTGCCCGAGCAGCCGAATTTCCGCGAATGGAAGTCGCAACTGCTGACGGCTTATCGCGCTAACGAGACCACGGAGCATGTCTGGCATCTGCCGGATACGCGCACGCTGCGCGTCGTCACCACGCCAAATCCGGACGGCGGCGTCACGTATCTGTTCCACGACGTCACCGAGCGGCTCGAACTTGAGCGGAGCTACGAAGAGCTGATCCGCGTGCAAGGCGAGACGCTGGACAATCTGGCCGAAGGCGTGGCGGTGTTCGCCAGTGACGGCCGACTACGGCTGCACAATCCAGCCTTCGCCCGCATGTGGAAGCTCCAGGAGCAGTCGCTGGCCGAGCGGCCGCATATCGAAACCATCACCGCGCTCAGTCAGCCACTGCACGGCGACGACCCGACCTGGCAGGCGCTGCGCGAAGTCGTGACCGCGATCGATAGCCGCAAGGCCATTACCGGGCGGCTGGAACGGCGCGACGGCAGTGTCGTCGACTGCACGACGGTGCCGCTGCCGGCCGGCGCCACGTTGGTGACGTTCCACGACGTCACGGACTCGGTCAACGTCGAGCGCGTGCTGCGCGAACGCAACGATGCGCTCGAAGAGGCGGATCGGCTCAAGATCGATTTCGTCCATCACGTGTCGTATGAGCTGCGCTCGCCGCTGACCAACATCATCGGCTTCGTGCATCTGCTCGGCGATCCGGCGACCGGGCCGCTGGCGCAGAAGCAGCGCGAATATCTCGACTACATCACGGTGTCGTCTGACACGCTGCTGGCGCTGATCAACAACATTCTCGATCTGGCGACCATCGATGCAGGTCGGATGCAGCTCAACCTCGGGCAGGTCGACATTCGTGAGGCCATGCAGACGGCGGCGGAAGGCGTGCAGGATCGGCTGGTCAGCGCCGGACTGACGCTCGACATTCGCGCGGCGGCCGATATTGGCAGCTTCACCGCCGATGGCCGGCGCTTGCGGCAGATCCTGTTCAACCTGCTGGCCAACGCCGTCAGCTTTTCGCCAGGGGGCGCCACCGTGACGCTCGCGGCCGAGCGCCGCCAGGATGAAGTGATGTTCTCGGTCACCGACACTGGCCCCGGCATTCCACCCGACGTGCTGGAGAGGGTCTTCAACTGGTTCGAGACGCATCCACTCGGCTCGCACCACCGTGGTCCGGGGATCGGACTGTCGCTGGTCCGGTCATTTGTCGAGCTGCACGGCGGCACTGTCAGCATCGAACTCGGTGGTGGGTCAAGGCACAACCGTAACCTGCCGCTTTCCGGCCAGCACGGCCGCCGCCCGTACGGCGGCGTAGCGCGTGTGCATTGGGCGCAACTCCTTGAATTTGCTTTGATCTTGAATCCGCCTCTGCGAAAGTGTTTGTGCCCTCATCTGAAATCCGTTAGCGGATCGCCGCGATGCTTCTGACCAGCACAGGTGGCTCAAGCTTCTCCGTGCAGTTGCCGAACGAGCTGGCGACAGTGCGGTTCGCCGCCGATATCGCCTGCGCGTTGGAGCCGGGCGACGTGGTGACGCTGTCCGGCGACCTCGGCGCCGGCAAGACCACGTTCGCGCGGGCACTCATCCGCTATCTGGCCGGCAACGAAGCCATCGAGGTGCCGAGCCCGACTTTCACATTGCTGCAGAACTACGATCTGCCGCGCTTTCCGCTGGTGCACGCCGATCTCTATCGGCTTTCGGGTGCGGCCGAGTTGACCGAGCTCGGACTCGATGACCTGCTGGACAAGACCGTGGTGCTGATCGAGTGGGCCGACCGTGCCGCCGGCTATCTGCCGCCGGACCGGCTCGACATTGCCTTCACGCTCGCCCCCAAGGCCGGTGTCGAGGTGCGCGACGTGCGCTACACCGGCTACGGCAAATTTGCCGCACGCGCCGAGCGCATCGGCAAGCTCCGCGCCTTTCTCGACAAGTCCGGCTACGGCGCCGCGAAGCGTGAGCGCATGCAGGGCGACGCCTCGACGCGCATCTTCGAGCGGCTGACGCTCGGCGACGAAACCCTGGTGCTGATGAATGCGCCGCCGCAGCCGGACGGTCCGCCTGTGCGCGACGGCAAGCCCTACAGCGCCATAGCCCACCTCGCCGAGAATACGATTCCCTACGTGGCCATCGCGGCCGGCTTGCGCGCGCGCGCTGTATCGGCGCCGGTGATCCATCACGCCGACACCGATGCCGGGCTCATCATCATGGAGGATCTCGGCGAGCAGCGGGTGGTGGCGGGCGATCCGCCGGCGCCGATCGAGGAACGCTACGTCGCCGCGCTCGATGTGTTGATCGCGCTGCATCGCCGCAGGTTACCGGAAACCGTGGAGGTCGCGCCGCACCGCGAATACCGGCTGCCGCGCTACGACATCGACGCGTTCATGATCGAGGTCGAGCTGTTGGTCGACTGGTATCTGCCTTACGCCGGGATGCGCGCCACCGACGATCGGCGCGCGGCATTCGTATCGTTGTGGCGCGACGCACTGACGCCGGCGCTCGAGGCGCCTTCGACCTGGGTGTTGCGCGATTACCATTCGCCGAATCTGCTTTGGCTCAGCGACCGCCAGGACGTCGGGCGCATTGGCGTGGTCGATTTCCAGGACGCCGTTATCGGCCCCGGGGCATACGACGTTGCTTCGCTGTTGCAGGATGCGCGGGTCGACGTACCGGAGACGCTCGAGTTCCTCCTGCTCGGCCGTTACGTCCGCGCGCGGCAAGCCGACGACCGGCGGTTCGATGCAAGTGCATTCGCCCAGCTCTACGCGACGCTCGCCGCGCAGCGCGCCACCAAGGTGCTGGGCATCTTCGCGCGTCTCAATTCGCGCGACGGTAAGCCGCAATACCTGCGCCATATTCCGCGGATATGGCGCTATTTGCAGCGCTCGCTGGCGCACCCGGCCCTGGAGCCGCTGCGGGGCTGGTACGCCAACAACGTGCCGGCGCCGTAACGCGGGCGCAGGAAGCGACTGAGAAGGGAGTGACTGGGGGCAGGGCGATGGTTGCGATCAATCAGACGGTGATGCCGAAATCGGCCATCGTGCTGGCCGCCGGGCTTGGCACGCGGATGCGCCCGTACAACGGCAATATCCCCAAGCCGCTCGTCGCCGTCGGCGGCAAAGCGCTGATCGACTATGCGCTCGATCGCCTCGCCGAGGCGGGCGTCGAGCGTGCGGTGGTCAACGTGCATTATCTGGCCGAAGCCTTGGAGCGGCATCTGGCGTCGCGCACCAGACCGCGGATCGTCATCTCCGACGAGCGTGGCATGCTGCTCGGCACCGGCGGCGGCATCGCCAACGCGTTGCCGAAGCTGGGTGACGCGCCGTTTTTTCTGGTCAATTCCGACACGATGTGGGTCGACGGCATCAAGCCGAATTTCGCGCGGCTTGCCGATGCGTTTGATTCTGCCGCAATGGATGCGCTCCTTCTGCTTGCTCCGACCATGGGCAGCATCGGCTATCTGGGGCGGCGGCGATTACGCGATGCTGCCCGACGGCAGGCTGCGGCGCCGTTCCGGGGGCGAAAGCGTGCCGCACGTCTATGCGGGGGCCTCGATCCTGTCGCCGGCACTGTTTGAGGGTTCGCCCGCCGGCGAATTTCCGCTGACGTTCCTGTTCGATCGCGCCGGCGAGCGCGGCCGGCTGTTCGGCCTGCCGCTTGAGGGTCGCTGGATGCATGTCGGTACGCCGGAAGCGGTTGCCGAGGCCGAGGCGGCACTCGCCGCCACGTTGTAGAATCTGCTACGCCCATTTTCCGGCTGCGGTGCGGTACTTAAATGTGCCGTAGCTCCACAGCGTTTCAAATCGAGTGATGCCAGCCCGCGTTTTCACCATCCCGGCGTCGGCGCCGTTCTTGCCGACGCTGATCGAGGCCCTGATTGGCGGCAAGCTTGGGTTCGCCCCGGCCGCCGATCCGCTGGCGCTCGCGTCGGCGACGCTTTATCTGCCGACCCGGCGCGCCTGCCGGCTGGCGCGCGACGCGTTTCTCGATGTCCTCGGAGGCGGCACCGCCATCCTGCCGCGCATCATTGCGATCGGCGACATCGACGAAGACGAGATCGCCTTTGCGGAGGCGGCGACCGGCGATATCGCCACGGAGGCGCTGGCCCTGCCTGAAGCGCTCGGCGGGCTGGAGCGCCGCCTGCTGCTGACACAACTCGTCGCCAAGTGGGCTTCATCGCCGCAGTTGCTCGCCGAAAGCGGCAGTCCGCTCGTTGCCCAGACACCGGCCGCCGCCTGTGCGCTCGCCGACGACCTTGCTCGTCTGATCGACGATATGACCATGCGTGGCGTGCCATGGGAGCGGCTCGACGATCTGGTGCCCGACCAATTCGATCGCTACTGGCAGCTTACGCTGCGGTTCCTGCAGATCGCACGGGAAGAGTGGCCGAAAATCCAGCGTGATCGAAATTGCATCGAGCTGGCGGAGCGCCGCGACCGCCTGCTCAAGGCCGAGGCGGCCCGGCTGGCGCGCAAGACCGACGCGCCTGTGATCGTGGCGGGCTCGACCGGCTCGATTCCGGCGACCGCGGAGCTGATCGCGACCATCGCCGACCTGCCGCATGGCGCCGTCGTCCTGCCCGGGCTCGACACCGATCTCGACGAACCGTCCTGGCGGTTGATCGCAGGCGATGAGGCCCGGGGGGTCGCGCCGGCACCGGGCCATCCGCAGTTCGCCATGCAGGCGCTGCTCACCGGCATCGGCATCGCGCGCGACGCCGTGGTCCAGCTTGCCGTGCCAAACGGCAGCGAGCGGGTGATGTCGGAGGCGCTGCGGCCGGCTGCCGCGACAGACTTGTGGCCGCAGCGCGCGGCTGGCGCCGCATTCGATACGGCCGCCGATAAAGCGCTCGGCGCTGTCAGCGTGATCGAGGCCGCCAACGCCGAAGAGGAATCACTGGCGATCGCGGCGGCGTTGCGCGAAGCAGTCGAGCAGAACAAGACCGCGGCCTTGGTGACGCCGGATCGCGCGCTCGGCCGCCGCGTGCTCGCCGCACTGGCGCGTTGGAATATCGCCGCCGAGGATTCGAGCGGGCAGAAGCTGTCCGAGACGCCTGCCGGAATTTTCGCGCGGCTCGCGGCCGATGCCGCGTTTGGCCGTCTTGCTCCGGTCACGCTGCTGGCGCTGCTCAAGCATCCCTTGTTGGGACTCGGCGGTGACAATCAGTCGCGAGCCATCACTACGCTTGAGCGTGCCGTGCTGCGCGGGCCGCGGCCGCGCGCCGGCAGCGTCGGACTTGCCCACGCGCTCAAGACATTCCGCGGTGAATTGGAGAAATTCCATCGCAAGGAAAAGACCGATCTGCATCGATCAGATCCGCGGACCACACTCCGGGACGACGATCTGGCCGCGGCGGCCGAACTCGCTGCGCATCTCGGCGAGGCGCTTGCACCGCTGGAAAGCATCGCCGGACAATCGTTGCGGCTGAGCGACGTCGTCACGGCGCATCAAAAAGTCGTGGCCGCGCTGTCGCGGCAGGCGGGCGAGGAGTTAGCCTTTTCCGGACCGGACGGCAGCAAGCTTGCCGCGGCGTTCGATGAACTTGCCGTCAGTGCGGCTGCCGCCAGTACGCTGGCGACGCGCTGATCGTTGATACGTCCGACTATGTCGAGCTGTTCACCGCGCTCATTGCCGATCGTGTGGTCCGTCGCACGATCGGCTTCAAGATGCCGGTGCGTATCCTCGGCCTGCTCGAGGCCCGCCTCACCGAAAGCCACCGCGTCGTGCTTGGCGGACTGGTCGAAGGCTCCTGGCCGCCGGAGAGTCGCACCGACGCGTGGCTGAGCCGCCCGATGCGGCTCAAGCTTGGACTCGACCTTCCCGAGCGCCGCATCGGGCTCTCGGCGCACGATTTCGCCCAGCTCCTCGGCGCCAATGAGGTCATTCTTTCACACGCCGCAAAGATTGCAGGCAGCCCGACGGTGGCGTCGCGTTTTGTCCAGCGGCTCGCGGCGGTGGCCGGCGAGCGCTGGAAAGCGGCGCGGACGCGCGGCGACGTTTATCTCGCCTGGGCGCGCGCGCTCGATCGTCCGGAGAAAATCATGCCGGCGCCGCAGCCGGCGCCCAAGCCGCCGCGCGCCGTGCGGCCGAGAAGCCTGTCGGTCACCGACATCGAAAACTGGCTGCGCGATCCCTACACGATCTATGCCAAATACATTCTGCGTTTGGCGCCGCTCGATCCAGTCGATGTCTCGCCAGGTGCGGCGGAGCGCGGCACCATCATCCACGCCGCCATCGGCGATTTTACCAGGCTGCACGCGGCGGGTTTGCCCGCCGACCCGGTGCAGGAACTGCTCGCGCTCGGGCGGCCGCATTTTGCCGCGCTCGAGGATTTTCCCGAGGCCCGCGCATTCTGGTGGCCGCGCTTCGAACGTATTGCCCGCTGGTTCGCCGAGTGGGAGCGCAAACGGCGGCCGTCGATCGCGGCGATCGCGGCGGAAATCCGCGGCGCGATAGCCATTCCGCTTACCGATGGCGAATTCAAGCTGCGTGGCATTGCCGACCGGATCGAACGCTCGCCTGCCGGCAGCTATGTTATTCTTGACTATAAAACCGGTTCCGCGCGCACCGAAAAGCAAGTGCGCACCGGTCTGGCGCCGCAGCTCACGCTCGAAGCCGCGATGCTCCGCGAGGGCGGCTTCCCGGACATCCCCGCCGGCGCATCGGTGGCGGGGATCGAATACGTGCTGCTCAAGGGCGGCGCGCGGCCGGGTGAATCCAAGCCCATCAATTTCGACGAAGGCACGCCCGACTCCCAGGCCGATCGCGCGCTGCAAAAGCTCACCAAGCTCGCCAGACGCTTCGACAGCGACACCGAACCTTATCGCTCGCTCGTGCATCCGATGTGGACGACGTATTACGGCGACTACGATCATCTCGCCCGCGTCAAGGAGTGGTCGGCGACCGGAGGCGAGAACGACGATGCGGCAATTGCCGCCATGTTCGGGGGCGGTCAATGAGAGCGCCGCCTGAAATTCCGGACGAGGTACGCCGGCAGCAACTCGACGCTTCGGACCCCGATGTCTCCGCATGGGTCGCCGCCAACGCCGGCGCCGGCAAAACCTATGTGCTGGCGCAGCGTGTCATCAATCTGCTGCTCAAGGGTGCGGAGCCTGAGAAGATTCTCTGCATCACCTTCACCAAGGCGGCCGCCGCCAACATGGCGAAGCAGGTGTTCGACCGGCTGGCGCGTTGGACCACGCTCGATGATGCCGGTCTCGACAAGGCGATCCGCGAGCATTCGCGCATGACGCCCAATGCGGGCTTGAGGGCGCGGGCGCGACGCCTGTTCGCCCGCGCGCTGGAGACGCCCGGCGGATTGAAGGTGCAGACGATCCATGCGTTCTGCACGCAGCTGCTGCATCAGTTTCCGTTCGAGGCTAACGTTGCCGCGCGCTTTTCGGTGCTGGACGACGCCGAGCATTCGCAGCTTCTGGAAAAGCTGACGCTGAGCGTCCTGCTCGATGGCGCTGCCGCACCGGAAAGCCCGCTTGGCCGTGCGCTCGCCTTCGCCATGACGGCGGCGGCCGATCAGACGTTTCGCGATGTCATCCGCGAAGCCATCGGGCGTCATGATGCCATGACGCGCTGGGTCGAAAACGCCGGCGGCATCGCTGAAGCGATTGCCGGGCTGACCTCGCAGCTCGGCCTCGGTTCGGCCGACGAACTGGAGAAGATCGAAGCGGAATATTTCAACGGTGAGTTCATCGCGCCATCCGAATGGCCGGCGCTCGTGGAAACTCTCGATCAGGGCAACAAGTCGGATCGCGATCAAGCCGAGCGCTTTCGCAAGCTGGCGACACTTTCCGGCTCCGAGCTTGTCAACAAGTACCTCGACATCTTCTGTACCAACAACGGACGCACGGCGCGCAAGGCGATCGTCACGAAGGCGATCACTGATGCGGCATTGACGGAGCGTCTCGCCGCCGAGCAGCAGCGGGTTTGCGCCATTCTGCAGCGGGCGCGGGCCGTCATCTGCCGTGATCGCAGCGCCGCGCTGCTTACTGTCACGCACGAAGTGTTGCAGCGTTATCGCGCCGAGAAAGCGCGCCGTGGATTGCTCGATTACGACGATCTGATCGATAAGGCGCTGGCCTTGCTGACGAACTGCGATGCCGCCTGGGTGCATTACAAACTCGACCTCGGCATCGATCACGTCCTGGTCGACGAGGCGCAGGATACCAGCGCCGAACAATGGAAAATCGTGCGACTGCTCACCGCCGAGTTTACCGCCGGTGAAGGCGCGCGCAGCGTCACGCGCACGATCTTTGCTGTCGGCGACGAAAAGCAGTCGATCTACTCGTTCCAGAACGCCGCGCCCAAGGAATTCGCCGAAATGCTGCGCCACTTCCAGACGGCTCACGACAACAGCGGACAGACATTGGTGGTCAGCAAGTTCGAGCACTCGTTCCGCTCCGGCGACAGCGTGCTCGGCGCGGTGGACGAGGTGTTCAAGCGCACGGAGATCGCGCGCAGCGTCACGTCCGACCTCGACGGCTTCCCGCCGCACATCGCGCTGCCGGGCGCGCCGCCAAGCGTGGTCGAAATCTGGGACACGGAACAGCCCGACGAACGCAAGGAGATCGAAGGCTGGGATGCGCCGTTCGACACCGTCAGCGAAACCAGCCCGCGGGTCAAATTGGCGCGACGTATCGCGCGCGCGGTGCGCCACACGGTGGACAGCGGCCGCGCCCGCTATGGCGACGTGCTGATCCTGGTACGGCAGCGCGGCGAATTATTCGAAGCCGTCATCCGCGCGCTGAAGAATCAGCAGGTACAGGTGGCGGGCGCCGATCGTCTGGTGCTGACCGAACATATCACCGTCATGGATCTGATGGCGCTCGCCGATGCGCTGCTTCTGCCGCAAGATGATCTGGCGCTGGCGACGGTGCTGCGCAGCCCACTGTTCGGCTTCGAGGACGAAGAGCTTTTCGAGATCGCCTGGGACCGCGGGCGCGTGTCGCTGCGCGGCGCGCTCCGCCGCAAGGCCGGGGAGCGGCCGGTGTTCGCCGCCGCCGCGGCGCGGCTCGACGAACTGGCGGCCGCCACGCGACGCGAAACGCCATTTGCATTTTACGCACACCTCCTCGGCGCCGGCGGCGCCCGTGCGCGTTTTCTGGCTCGGCTCGGGCCAGAAGCGAATGACGCGCTCGATGAATTTCTCAATGTGGCGTTTGACTACGAGCGGCGAGAGACGCCGTCCCTGCAGGGCTTTCTCACGTGGCTCCGCGATGCGCGGGCTGAAGTGAAACGCGACATGGAAATCGCGCGCGACGAAGTCCGCGTCATGACCGTGCATGGCGCCAAGGGCCTTGAAGCGCCGGTCGTCATTCTGGCCGACACCGTGACGCCGCCCGGCGGCCCGCGGCCGCCGCGGCTATTGCAGCTCGACGATGGCGCGATGGTGTGGGCGGGCCGAAAAGACGATGACCCCGGCGACGTCGCGATGGCGCGCAGCGCTGTGTTGAGTGAAGCGGAGCACGAATATCGCCGGCTGCTCTACGTCGCGATGACGCGGGCCGCCGATCGGCTGATTATTTGCGGCGCGGACGGCCAGCGCGGGCGGCCCAAGGGCTGCTGGTATGACCTGGTGCGCGGCGCGCTCGAATTGATGCTGGTCGAAGAGACCGAAAACGACGAAAAAGTTTTCCGGTATCGCAAGCATGAGGTTGTCGGTACTGAGACGCAGGACCAGCCGGCCGCAGACCGCAAGATCGAACAAGTCGAGCTGCCGCCTTGGCTGCGGCGGTCCGCGTTCGCGCCGCCGCGGCGCCGCGGGCCGCTGTCGCCGTCCGCCGTGTTTGATGAAGAGGGCGGCGGAGTGATGCCTGCGGGCGCCTCTGCGGCGGATCGGCAGAGAGCGCTCGCCCGTGGCCGTATGGTACACCGGCTGCTGCAATCGCTGCCCGATATCCCGCCGGATCGGCGCCGCGATGCCGCTGAGCGCTATGTTGCCAAGGCCGCTACCGACCTTGCGGCGGGGGAGCGTGAAGACATTGTTCGCCAGGTTCTCGCGCTTCTCGATGACCCAAGCTTTGCCCTGCTATTTGCCGCAGGCAGCCGGCCCGAGCTCCCGATCGTCGGCCATATTTTGGGCGACGGCGAGCCGATCCCCGTTTCCGGACAGGTGGACCGTCTCGCAGTCTCGGACGATGAGGTGCTGATCGCCGACTATAAGAGCGATCGCGCCGTTCCGTCGGATATCAACGAGGTCGAGAAATACGTTGCCCAGCTTGGTCTGTACCGGGTCGTGCTGTCCCGCCTCTATCCAAGCAAACGGATCCGCGCCGCGCTGGTCTTCACCAGCGGGCCGCGCCTGATTGAGTTGCCTGCCGCCGCCATGGAGGCAGCCGTTGCCAAAGTCCTGACGGAAGCCTGTCACACTCCGGTGAAGGTCTCTTGACGCCTCCCGGGGCGGTTCATAGGTTCAACGCCCGGTTTTGACGATTCTGCCCGAACAACACGAGGTCTGACGATGGTCGACAAGGTGACGGATGCGACGTTCGACAAGGACGTGATCAATGCGGGCGGTCCCGTGGTTGTCGACTTCTGGGCCGAGTGGTGCGGCCCGTGCCGCATGATTGCGCCGGCGCTTGAAGAGATTTCCAAGTCGCTCGGCGACAAGGTCAAGATCGTCAAGCTCAATGTCGACGAGAATCCCGGCACGGCGGCCAAGTACGGCATCATGTCGATCCCGACCTTGATGCTGTTCAAGGACGGCCAGCTGGCGTCGCGTCAGGTCGGCGCCGCGCCGAAGCAGAAGCTTGAGCAATGGATCACCGGCGCGGTCTGATCCGCGACTGATCGTTGTTTTAAATTGCAATGGCCGGAGGGTGCTCTGGCCATTTGCATTTTTTGCTGGCGGCCGATCAACGCAGTTACTTGTTCGGCTCGCGTTTCTTCAGTTCTTCCGCGATCTTTTCTTTCAGGTCGGCCACCAGCATCTGGCCGAATTGCTGGCCGGCCACCATGCTGGCGCGGGCGATGACTGGCTGCCGCGCGATCAGCTTCTGGCCGGTCGGCGAGCGGTAGAATGCGGTGAGGTCGTGCAGCTCATCGACACTGAAATTCTGCGCATAAATGCCGGCAAGCATGTCGGCAAAGGCGCTCAGGCGCTGCGATGCGCCGTCGATGATGATCGGCATGATCGCGTCGTAGTCTTTCGCCATCTCGGGCCGGCCCTGCACGAAGGCAGGCTTGAGCCCTTCGAAGATGGTCGGCAGCAGTGCCTTGAACTGGTCGGTGGCTTTCATGGTCTGGACCAGTTCGCGCGCGGCCGCGAGATTTTCCGGCGGCGCCGGAGCGGCTGACGGCGACTGCGCGTAAAGCGGATTTGAGGCGAGAACGCTTGAAGCAAGAACGGCGGCGGCAACGAAAACGGCGAAAATCGCGCGACGCATGGCAGCCCCCTTTATTGCGTACCGCATTATAGCACCGTGGCCGGACGCTTGCCGAGTTGAATTCTGCGACAAACGGATGAAGCCTTCGGCCTTGTCGCGGCGCACGCTGGCGGCGCATAATGGCCCGCATAATCGGTGGGCAGTGAAATAATCGGCCTGCATGTTGAAGGCCTTAGGCCGCTGCGTGACGGAGGAGCGCGATGAGCGAAAAGATTTATGACGTCCCGGCGGATTGGAAACAGCGCGCCTTTGTCGACGATGCCAAGTACCGCGACATGTACGCGGCCTCACTCAAGGATCCCAACGCGTTCTGGGCCGAGCAGGCCAAGCGGATCCATTGGATGAGGCCGTTTAGCAAGGTCAAGAATACCTCCTTCACCAAGGACAACGTGTCGATCAAGTGGTTCGAGGACGGCGTTACCAACGCCGCCTACAATTGCATCGACCGGCATCTGCATGAGCGCGCGAACCAGATCGCCATCATCTGGGAAGGCGACGATCCGAAGGAATCGAAAAAGATCACCTTCCGCGAATTGCATGACGAGGTCTGCCGTTTCGCCAACGTGCTGCGCAACCGCAACGTCAAGAAGGGCGATCGCGTCACCATCTACATGCCGATGATTCCGGAAGCCGCCTATGCGATCCTGGCGTGCGCGCGCATCGGCGCCATTCATTCCGTGGTGTTTGGCGGGTTCTCGCCGGATTTGCTCGCCGGCCGCATCGAGGATTGCCAATCGAACGTCGTCATCACCGCCGACGAAGGCCTGCGCGGCGGCCGCAAGGTGCCGCTCAAGGCCAACACCGATGCGGCAATCGCCAAATGCGGCGGCGTCGATCATGTCATCGTCGTCAAGCGCACCGGCGGCGCCGTCGACATGGAGCCGGGCCGCGACGTCTGGTACCACGACGCTGCGGATCAGGTGACGGCGGAATGCCCGTGCGAACACATGAACGCCGAGGATCCGCTGTTCATTCTCTACACGTCGGGTTCGACCGGAAAGCCGAAGGGCGTGCTGCACACCACGGGCGGCTATCTGGTCTATACGGCGATGACGCACCAATACGTGTTCGACTATCACGACGGCGACATCTACTGGTGCACCGCCGACGTCGGCTGGGTCACCGGCCACAGCTATATCGTCTATGGGCCGCTGGCCAACGGCGCCACCACGCTGATGTTCGAGGGCGTGCCGAACTATCCGAGCATGTCGCGCTTCTGGGAGGTGATCGACAAGCATCAGGTCAACATCTTCTACACCGCGCCGACCGCGATTCGCGCGCTGATGCAGGCCGGCGACGCGCCGGTGAAGAAAACCTCGCGCGCCTCGCTGCGGCTCCTTGGCTCGGTCGGCGAGCCGATCAACCCCGAGGCGTGGGAATGGTATTACCGCGTCGTCGGCGACAATCGCTGTCCGATCGTCGATACATGGTGGCAGACAGAGACGGGCGGCATTCTGATTACGCCGCTGCCGGGTGCGACCAAGCTCAAGCCGGGTTCGGCGACGCGGCCGTTCTTCGGTATCGTGCCGCAGATCGTTGATGCCGAGGGCAAGGTGCAGGATGGCGCCACCAGCGGCAATCTCTGCATCGCCGATTCGTGGCCCGGCCAGATGCGCACCGTCTATGGCGACCATCAGCGCTTCGTCGACACCTATTTCTCGACCTATCCTGGAAAATATTTCACCGGCGACGGCTGCCGCCGGGATGAGGACGGCTATTACTGGATCACCGGCCGTGTCGACGACGTGATCAACGTCGCCGGCCACCGGCTCGGCACCGCCGAGGTCGAGTTGGCGCTGGTGGCGCATCCGAAAGTGTCGGAAGCCGCCGTCGTCGGCTATCCGCACAACATCAAAGGGCAGGGCATCTATGCCTACGTGACCTTGATGGCCGGCGAGCAGCCGACCGAGCAGCTGCGCAGCGAGCTGGTGAACTGGGTGCGCAAGGAGATCAGCCCGATCGCCTCGCCCGATCTCATCCAGTTCGCGCCCAACCTGCCGAAGACGCGCTCCGGCAAGATCATGCGCCGCATCCTGCGCAAGATCGCCGAAGACGAGTTCGGCAATCTCGGCGACACCTCGACGCTGGCCGACCCCGCCGTCGTCGACGATCTGGTCAACAACCGGCAGAACCGCAGCAAGGAAAGCGCGTAGGCGTCCGAGCGGCGCACCGGGCGAATGCCAGTGCGCCCACGCAATCTTTATACGTGTGCTTTCGCGACGGACCGGTGCCGCAATCGCCGCGGATGCACGCACTATCGCTGGGTCAAATTGTTGAAGCTTCGCATCGCATTTTAACGAATTGTTGCACTGCAAACCCTACCCTGGCACCGCTATTGCTTTGATTTGGGGTCGTCGCTGTATTCGGCCGCATATTCCGGAAATGCCCGTTTTCAATGCATTATTTGAAGCAACTGTCCGATCTTGGATTGATTGTGGTCCTTGCGGTCGCAACGTTTGCCGTCGTTTTGCGTGTCGGCCTCGTGCCGCGCAACCCATCGGCCGGGGTTGCGGTCATCTACGCGCCATGGACGAAAGCAGACCAGACGTTTGTCAGAGCGGTCGGCGCCGGAGCGCGATTTGTGCGCTTCGGCGGCGCTGGATTTATCGCGGTCGTGATGCCGGATGCGCCCGGTTACATCAATCGAGTGTTTGCCGATTCCGCACTTCTCGTTGTTGACCCGCTCGTTCTTGCCGGCTGTTTGCCTGCCGTTCGTTCTGATGCTGCTGCTTCATTCAAGAAGGCTGATGCGCGATGACCGATTTGCGTTCGTTTCAGCTCACCGTTGCTAAAGTCCTCACTGCGCTTGGCGTTGCCCACGTACCTATGCTGGCCTTGATTTGTCTCTTGCTCGGCGACGACGTCATCGCAAATTCAATCGTATGCGCGGCGCTGGCGCTTATCCCGCTCGCGCTACTATACGCCGGCCGGCCGATTACGACGGTTGCATTTGCCATTGCGGTCACGCTTGTCGGCCAAACTTCGCTGCTCGTGCTCGCATTCAAGGGGCATCCGTGGCAAGTCGAAATGCATTTCTACTATTTTGCCGTGCTGGCGATGTTGTCGGGCTTTTGCGATTGGCGCGTGCTCGTCGTGGCTGCGGGCCTCGTCAGCTTGCACCACTTGAGTTTGAATTTTGTCTTGCCGGCCGCGCTTTATCCGGGCGGCAGCGACGTGTTGCGTGTCAGCGTCCACGCCTTTGTTGTCGTGATCGAGGTCGCTATGTTGATCTTCATCGGTCAGACTATCCGCAACGCCTTCGCCGCAGCCGATCAAGCTCGCACTACCGCTGAGACGGCCGCGGCCGAGCTTGAAGCGATTGGCCGTGCGCGGGAACAGACTCTCGCAACGACCAACAGGCGGGCCGATCTGACTGGAGCCCTGCTCGACAAGTTCAAAGTCGAGATGGAGAATTCGATCGCCGTTTTGAGCCAGGCTGCCCATGAGCTTGAAAGTAATGCTGATGGTTTTGATGCGGCCGCCGATCACGCCAGAACCCAGCTTGCTACCGCCGCAGCAGCCTCGGAGGAGACGACCGCCAAGGTCGCGACTGTCGCCGACGCCGGAAAAGAATTGGCGAAGACAATTTCCGAAATTAGCGCGACGGTAGCCGAATTGTCGCGTCTGACCAGTGAGACCGTCGACAGCGCCGACATCGCCAAACGGGCAATCACGGAGTTGACCGCTGCGGCGAGCGAGATCGGCGATATGACCAATCTCATCAGCCGGATAGCCGCGCAAACCAATCTTCTGGCCCTGAATGCGACGATCGAGGCGGCACGCGCGGGAGCGGCCGGCAAAGGGTTTGCGATCGTGGCCCAAGAGGTGAAAGCGCTGGCCGCGGAAACCGCGAAGGCCACCGAGGACATCGCCAGAAAAACCGCAGGCATCCAAGGGACGACCGAACGTTCGGCCGCTGCAATCGCGGCGATCGCCAACATGGTTCGCGAACTGGATAATCTGTCCGCCCGGATCGGCGGCGCTATCGAACTGCAGGCCGGGGCGACGCACGAGATATCGCTGAGTGTCGACGCAGCGGCTGCGGGCGTCGGCGACGTAACAGGCTCGATCAGCGGCGTCGCGGCCGTGGCCGACCAGACGGCCCACGCGACGAAAGGCCTTCGGCTGTCTGCTGCCGAACTTGCAATGCAGACCAAGACTATTCGTGATCGGATCACGACTTTCTCGAACAGCCTTCGCACTGCTCAGGCCTGAAAACGCTCTCCGCCGACCGAATACGATCTGCGAAAAGTTTTACCCCTCCTTCACCATGTTCTTCTGTGGCGGCAACGTGCTGCTGCGCTTTCACCGTGGTTTACGATTTGCCACCCAAGATAGTTACCGGGACGACGGTGGAAGTGGGAAGTAGCGTATGCGTAAAGTGCCTGCGTTTGCGGCCGCGGTTGCGGTCGTTTCTTTCATTGCGCTCGCGCCAAGACCGGCCGCGGCGCGTCCCGAACTGGTGGCCGTCGGCGACAATTATCCGGCAGGCACCATCGTGGTGCGGCAGACCCAGCGGCGGCTTTATCTGATGCTCGGCTCCGGCCGCGCCATCAGCTATCCGGTCGGCGTCGGCCGCCACGGCATGCAATGGTCCGGCACGGTCTATGTCGACGGCAAGTATGTCGAGCCGGCCTGGACAGCGCCGGACTCGATCCGCCGCGATTATACCAAGCTGCCGCGCGTCATTCCGGGCGGTTCTCCGCAAAATCCGATGGGCGTCGCGGCGCTGACATTGTCCGGCGGCGGCCAGTACGCCATTCACGGCACCAATCAGCCGAACCTGATCGGCGGCTTCGTTTCGCACGGCTGCATCCGCATGTTCAACGCCGATGTCACCGACCTGTTTGGCCGGGTCAAAGTAGGCACGCCCGTCGTCGTGACCAGATAAGATACTGTCAGCTGCACCACGACCCGCGCTTGCGGCCGTTGTAGGCCCGCGCGAAACCGCCCGCGAGCATCGCCGCGGAAACGTCCGCAGTGGCGCGCGTCGCCACCACCGCGTCGACCCGGCCGCCGTATTTGTCGACGCCGACGCGCGCAACGGTGACGCCGCCCCGATCGAGCAGTGCCTGTAGCGCTACGCGCGCGGCTTGCGCCTTGGCGAGTTCGTCGGCGCAGCGCGCGTGCAATTCGGCGGCGTCGATGCCGCGCAGCCGTACGTGGGTGTCGACGTCGAGCCCGGGCCATACCCGCACCCGCGCCTCGAAGGTATCGCCGTCGATGACGCGCACTACCTCGGCCGGATAGATCAGCCCCGGGTCGAGGCGCTTGGCGATCGGCAAATCGGTGTGTGGTGGCGGTGCCGCCGCTGCGAATGCGGGTTCGATGGAAGCCGATGCGGCGACAGGCAATGGCGGCCGGATCGTCGCGCCGGCCACCATGCCAAGCGCGAAAATCGTACCTGCGGCGATAAAAAAGCCGCGGCGTCCTGGGATTCCTAAGGCCTTGAGAGGCACGCGTGCCACCTGTGACTGCTCGCAAAGATTGTATTTGGAAACGTGAATCAATTATAAAGAGCAATGATTATATTCACAATATTAGGAATTTTGTCAAGATCGCGGCGTGCCGCCAGCGACTCCTGTTTAGAAATCCGACGCGATGCCGTCTTTTTCCCAGTCGCCATAGCGTGTTGGCTCTGGACCTCTCGGGCCGTTGAGCTCCTTGGCAGTGTCCTTGCCATGCTCGACTGGATGCCGGGCGCGTTCCGCGCGCCGCGCCTCCGCCTCAGCGAGGGCGCGTTCAGCGGCTGGTGTGAGCGGCGGTTTTGGTGCGGGAGGCGGGTCAGTTGGCATTGCGCCTCACTTGGCGTAGCCGTGCCGCCTCTGCAAGGGATTTGAATGACCTCCACGATACAATCGAAGCACGCTGACGTCCCCGGTCTCGCCGCCCGGCGCGTCGCAGCCGGCATGCTCGACGGAGTGCTGCGTCAGCATCGGCCGCTCGATGAGTTGCTCGATGCCGCGGCGAGCGACAGCGCGGGCTTTGCTGCGCTCCCAGAGCGCGACCGCGCGCTGGTCCGTGCGCTCGTCGGCATCGTGCTGCGCCGGCTCGGCACGCTGGGCCATCTGCTCACGCTTTTTCTCGAGCGCGGGCTGCCGCCGCAGGCGCCGCTGGTGAAAGTCTCGCTGCTGCTGGGCGCCGCGCAAATTCTGTTTCTGCAGATTCCCGATCACGCCGCGGTGGACCTTGCGGTCCGCCTGGTTCAAGCCGATCGGCACGCGGCGCGGTTCGCCAACCTCGTCAATGCGGTGCTGCGGCGCGTCGGTCGCGAGGGCGCCGCGCAACTTGCCACGCTCGATCCGATCGCGCTCGATACGCCGCCATGGCTGCTGGCGCGGTGGAGCACGCGCTACGGCGAGCCGACGGCACGCGCGATCGCGGACGCCAACAGCCACGAGCCGGCGCTCGACCTGACGGTGAAAAGCGATCCGGATGGCTGGGCGCAGCGCCTCGGCGGGCGTGTGCTGCCGACCGGAACGGTGCGCCTGGTGGCGCACGGCCCGGTGCCGGCACTGCCGGGCTTTGCCGAAGGCGCCTGGTGGGTGCAGGACGCGGCGGCAGCGTTGCCGGTGCGTCTGTTCGGCGAGCTGAAAGGTAAGCGCATCGCCGATCTATGCGCTGCGCCCGGCGGCAAGACTGCGCAGCTCGCCACCGGCGGCGGGTTTGTCACCGCGGTCGATCGATCTGCGGCGCGGTTGCAGCGCGTCGGCGACAATCTCAGACGCTTGTCGCTCACGGCCGAACTCGTCAATGCGGATGCCGCAACCTGGACATCGGACCAACAATTCGACGCCGTGCTGCTCGATGCGCCGTGCACGTCGACCGGCACCATTCGCCGCCATCCCGATGTGCCCTGGCTCAAACGCGAGAGCGATATCGCGGCGCTGGCGCGTGCCCAGACCCGTCTGCTCGACCATGCGCTGGCGCTCACCCGTAGCGGCGGCACGCTGGTCTATTGCACCTGCTCGCTCGAACCGGAGGAGAACGAGCAGATCGTCGCCGCGTTGCTGGCGAAAGAACCGGGTGTGCGTCGTGTGCCGGTCGCAGCCCACGAGGTGTCCGGCCAGGACGCGTTCATCAGCCCCGACGGCGACCTGCGGACGCTGCCGTGCCAGCTGCCCGACGCCGATTCGCGGCTTGCGGGCGTCGATGGCTTCTACGCCGCCAGGCTGGAAAAACGTTAACGAAAACAAAATATTATAGTCGCGTTTGGCCGCCCTTTTGGGGATCACTATGGTGCGGCCTGGACGGGCGCCCGCGGGACGCGGGCAGAAAGGGTCAAGCGCCGCAATGGCGCGCCTTGCACTTGGCACTCACGCGAAGCTGTCCTGGCTCCTGCTGCGCGGCGGGCTGCGGCAGTTTGTCGGACGCCTCAACGGCCATCCGCTGTGGCGCTGGCCGCTGCTGCCGTTTCGCGCCGACCGGCTTTTGATCGCGCCGCCGGATCTGCGCACCGCCGACGCGACCCGCGCCAGCGAAATCTATTCGGGCCGATTTGCCTTTGCCGGCAAGGTCGTGATTTGCGACGGCCGCTCGATCTTCGACATGGACCCACCGTCGGAGGAATGGGCGGCCGAGCTGTTGTCGTTCACCTGGCTGCGCCATCTGCGCGCCGCCGAGTCCGGCATCACCCGCGCCAATGGCCGCGCACTGGTCGACGAATGGATCGCGCTGCAAGGCTCATGGCACTGGCTCGGCTGGCGGCCGGACGTCCTGGCGCGGCGCATCGTATCGTGGCTGAGCCAAGCCACGCTGGTGCTGCAAGATGCCGACGCGGCCTTCTACCGGCGCTTCCTGCGCAGCCTGGTGCGGCAGGTGCGCTACCTGCGCCACACCGCGGGCGACGCCCGGCGTGGCGTTGCGCATCTGCAGGCCATCGTGGCGCTCGCCAACGCGGCGCTATGCATCGCCGGACAATCGCGCCGCATCAAAAGCGCCACCGACCGGCTGCGGCAGGAATTGCAAAAGCAGATACTGCCGGACGGCGGCCATATCGGCCGCGACCCCGGCGCGGTCATTGAGATTCTGCTCGAGCTCTTGCCGCTGCGGCAGATCTATGCGGCGCGCAACATCGCGCCGCCCCCGGCGCTGCTCAACGCCATCGACCGGATGATGCCGATGCTGCGGTTCTTTTGCCATTCCGACGGCACGTTCGCGCGCTTCAACGGCATGGGGCCGACGCCCGTCGATCTGTTGCTGACGTTGCTCGCCTATGACGAGGCGCGCGGCGCGCCGCTGTCGCATGCGCCGCACTGCGGCTATCAGCGCGTGGAGGCAGGCGGTGGCGTGCTGATCATGGATGTGGGCCGCGCGCCGCCGATCCAGATGAGTCTCGAAGCGCATGCGGGCTGTCTGGCGTTCGAGTTCTCCACGCCGCGGCACGATCTGCTGATCGTCAATTGCGGCATGCCGCCGACCGCGCGTGAGGAATGGCGCCAGCTGGCGCGGGCGACGCCGGCCCATTCGACCCTGACCTACAATGACGAATCCTCGGCGCGTTTCGTGGTCTCGCCGGTGCTGCGGCGTGTTCTCGGCGGCGCGCCGATGATCGACGGTCCCAGTCAGGTCAATGTTTCGCGCGAGGACCGGCCCGATGGCATCGTGCTGTACGCCGCGCACAACGGCTACGTCGAGCGGTTCGGCATGGTGCACGAACGCACCATCATGCTCGCCGCCGACGGCATGCGGCTTGACGGCGAGGACGTGCTCACAGCCGTTGGCAGGGGCAAGGCGCGCGGCGCGAGCGATCGCTACGCCGTGCGTTTCCATCTGCATCCGTCCGTCAAGGCGAGCCGGCTCGGCGACGGCCACGGCGCCATGCTGATGACGCCGCACAAGGAGGTGTGGACGTTCGCGGTCCGCGACGGCCAGGTGGAGGTCGAAGACAGCGTCTATCTGGCCGGCGCCGAGGGCCCGCGCCGCACCGTGCAGCTCGTGATCTACGGTCATGCCCACGAGACGCCGCGCGTCGCCTGGAGCCTGCAGTTGACCCAGGTTCCCGCCGCGCCGAAGCCCGCGCCGCGCCATGTCCGCGCGGAGGAGCCGAAACTTCCGCTGTGAGCCGTCATTCCGGGACGCGGGCTCCAGCCCGCTAGCCCGGAATCCATATTCGCCGACCTGTAATTATGCATTCCGGACTGGCCGCTGTCGCGGCAATCCGGAATGACGAACTCTCCCAGCCAGTGTAAAAGCCGGACCATGACCGACCAGCTTCGCCGCGCGACGCGCGCCCTGATTTCCGTTTCCGACAAAGCCGGAATTGTCGAATTTGCCCGTGCGCTCGCCGGCCACGGCATCGAGCTGGTCTCGACTGGCGGTACGCGAAAAGCGTTGAGCGATGCCGGGCTGAGCGTGCTCGACGTGAGCGATCTTACCGGCTTTCCCGAGATGATGGATGGCCGGGTGAAGACACTGCATCCGTCGGTGCATGGCGGATTGCTGGCGATACGCGACAATCCCCAGCACGCAGAGGCGATGCGGGCGCATCACATCCGTCCGATCGATATCCTGGTGGTCAATCTCTATCCGTTCGAGGATACCGTCGCGCGCGGCGCCGATTTCGCCGACTGCATCGAGAATATTGACATCGGCGGTCCGGCCATGATCCGCGCCGCCGCCAAGAATCACGGCGACGTCGCCGTCATCGTCGACGCGAACGATTACGCCGCCGTGCTCGACGAACTGACGCGCCACCGCGGCATGACCACGCTGGCGCTGCGCCGGCGGCTTGCCGCCAAGGCTTACGCGCGCACCGCGGCCTACGACGCCGCCATCGCCAACTGGTTCGCCCGCGAGCTGAATGAGACCGCACCGGATTATCGCAGCGTCGGCGGTCGGCTGATCGAAAAGCTGCGCTACGGCGAAAATCCCCACCAGTCGGCCGCGTTCTATCGCACGCCCGACGCGCGCTTCGGCGTCGCCACGGCGCGGCAGCTTCAGGGCAAGCAGCTCTCCTACAACAACATCAACGATACCGATGCGGCGTACGAGTGCGTCGCCGAATTCGATCCGGCGCGTGCGCCAGCCTGCGCCATCATCAAACATGCCAATCCGTGCGGCGTGGCCGAAGGCAACAGCCTGCTTGAGGCCTACCGCAAGGCGCTGGCCTGCGATCCGGTGTCGGCATTCGGCGGCATCGTCGCGCTCAACCGCCGGCTCGACGCCGAAGCAGCGCGGGCGATCGTCGAGATCTTCACCGAAGTGATTATTGCGCCCGACGCCTCCGATGAAGCGATCGCAATCGTCGCGGCGAAGAAAAATCTGCGGCTGCTGCTGGCTGGCGGCTTGCCCGATCTGCGCGCCGCGGGCCTCACAGCGAAGACCGTGGCGGGCGGCCTGCTGGTGCAGTCGCGCGACAACGCCGTGGTCGATGACATGGACCTGAAGCCGGTGACGAAACGCGCGCCCACCAACGCCGAACTGCGCGACCTGCTTTTTGCCTTCCGTGTCGCCAAGCACGTCAAATCCAACACCATCGTGTATGCCAAGGACTCCTCGACCGTCGGCATCGGCGCCGGCCAGATGAGCCGCGTCGACTCCGCGCGGATCGCGGCGCGCAAAGCGGAGGACGCCGCGCAGGTCACGGGCGCCGCCCAGCCGGCAACCAAGGGCTCGGTGGTCGCCTCCGATGCGTTCTTTCCTTTCGCCGACGGTCTTCTGGTCGCGATCGAGGCCGGCGCCACCGCCGTGATCCAGCCCGGCGGTTCGGTGCGCGACGACGAGGTCATCAAGGCGGCCGACGATCATGGCGTCGCCATGGTGTTCACCGGCACGCGGCATTTCCGGCATTAGGCGCATCTCCGGACTTTCCTGCTGTTTGAACGCGCCGCACGTCACCTTGTCGCGCGGCCTGTCCCGGGTATCCAAAGCGGCCTGATCATGGTGTAGGCTTTCGGACGCGCTGCGGCTGAGTGCTTGCGGCGCAACTGTTGAATGTGGGGCGATGCAATCGATGAGTTGGTGCCGGGATTTTCTCCCGCTGCGCCGCCATTGCGTTACCGCTGGCGGCTTTGTCGATCCAGTCTTTCGGCGCATGACGTGGTGCGGCCGCCGCCGACAGCAGCGGGCTTGCCGATGTTTTCCCCGTGCAAACCGGCGACGCCGCCAGTATTGCCGACGCGCTGGCGCGCGGTCGGGCTGATGCTGCCGTATCTGCGGCAGCAGCTTGCGGTCGGCGAATTTGTCCGCGACGGTTCGGTGCCGGCGATGCGGGCGACGCTTTACGGACTCGAATCCGGCGCTATCGATCTGCTCATCACCGACAAGGAAACCTATCGGCTCGATGGGCCGCACGATGCGCCCAACGCCTGCACGGCGCTCGGCCACAAATACACCGTCCCGGCCGACAGCTGGCTGTCGTCGAAATCCGCGTGCGACGGCGAAGCGCCGGTCGGCACCAAACAAACACAATGGTGGAAGACCGCAGGGCCCGACGGGCGCGCGACCTGGCAATGGTACCGCACCGACAACAGGTTGCCGTGGCGCATCATGTTTCCGACGCGCAATGCCGAGCCGGCGGTGATCGGCGATTATTTCGCGACCTATTTCACATCGTTCGCGCCGATCTCCGAAACCGATCTCGGCCAGCTGCGCGATCTCTGCGTTGCCAAATCGCAGAAGCCGGATGCGGCGACCGCTGCGGCCACCACCGCGCCCGAATTGATGGCTGCCAGCAAGGACATCGGCCAGTCCGAGCGAGCGACACGAATAGCGAAACTCATTCCCGGTGTGAGTCGGGCCGCGTGTTCGCGGGTGACCACCACAAGCTGGCCGAACGCGTTCATGATGACGGCGGTGCTGACGCCGATCCAGTTCAAATTCACGCCGCTGCCGTCGATGATCTATTACGATTGGGACGACGCCGGCACCATGGTCGGCATGATGAACTCGCCGCACACCGGCCCGCCGGCGCTCGAACTTGAAAGCGTGCAGACCAAGGGCGTCGGCTACGGCATCGAGCGCCGGCCCAATGGCGCGTTCGCGTGCCGGGCCGCTACGCCGGGTGTGGTGCGGCCGAACTGGATGATTTCGGCGGGCTGCACCTGCGGCGCCGTGATCGATCACAATCCCGAAATCGGCCCGAATGAGACGAGTGTGATCCGCGCCTGTCCGGTCAAGGGCGAGGGCCTGCACGTAAACTGGAGCTGGTACACCACCGAGGGCCGGCCGATTCTGTTCACCGAGCCGGAGGCCATGGGTCTGGGCCTCAACATCGCCGACTATTACCGCTGGCTGCCCGGCGTGAAAATGTCACGCGACGCGTTCGAGCCGCCGGCGATCTGCACGCCGGCTGCGGAAAAGCTCGGCGCACCGCCGGTCGGCAAGGGGCTTCCGCCTGAACTGACGGCCAACTGTTCGGACTGTCACACCACGCGGCAGTAAAGGTCCGCAGCGCGCAACGTATCAGGCCTTCACGCTGCCCATCTTGCAGACGAGCTTCCACTCAGAGTCCTTCACCGGCTGCACCGACAGGCGCGAGTATTTGACCAGCGCCATCTCCTTAAGCTTCGCCTCCGCCTTGATGGCTGCGAGCGTCACCGGCTTCGGCACCGGCTCGACCGCGGCGGTCTGCACCGCGATCCAGGATTCGCCCGGCTTGGCGGTGGGATCGGGAAAGGCTTCGCGGATCACCTCGCCGATGCCGACCACCTGCTTCTCGTCGCCGGTGTGATAGAAGAAAAACTTGTCGCCCTTCTTCATCTCCTTGAGATGATTGCGCGCGCTGAAATTGCGCACGCCGCTCCACGCCTCGCCCTTGGCGCCGCGCTTGACCTGCTGGTCCCAGGAGAATTCTTCCGGCTCGGTTTTCAGAAGCCAATAGGCCATGCGATCCTCTCCCGCTCTGCAACTCTCATCGGATTCGGATGAGAATAACACCTGCAATCAGTAATAGCGCGCCCGCGATGCGTACCGGACTGGCCGGCGTGACGGGCATGCCCAGCAGGCCGAAATGGTCGAACGCCAAGGCGCCGATCATCTGCCCCACCACGATGAGTGCGATCATCACGGCGGCGCCGAGGCGTGGCAACAGCACGATCGAGATGCCGATGTAAATCGCGCCGAAAATGCCGCCGGTCCACGACGCCCACGACGTGCGGGCGATTGCCGGGCCGGTGAGCCAGGGCTCGCGCAGCGCGACCACCATGGCAAGCATTGCCAGTGTGCCGCCGAGGTAACTGATGAAGCCCGCCCACCATGGCGAGCCGATCTCGACGCGAAGATTGGAATTGACGGCCTGCTGAAATACGAAGCTGACGCCGGCGCCGGCGGCCAGCAGGTAAAGTCCCAATAGCGCAAACGATTGCGGCATGGCTTCCCCCCGAGGTTATTTCCCGTTCCTGATTTAGCCTTTGCTGATCCTGGTGGCGCTATCGGTTCCTCGGCTTCCAACCGCCACGCATGCCGGGGCGAAGGCTCACGCAGCGTTCACTCGCGAGATTCGTGCAAGCTGTTTGCCGATGGCCCGCTCCGCGGTCCCCATGTCAAAGCGATTTTGCAGATTGAGCCAGAGCTGCGCCGACGTGCCAAGCGCCTTGCCGAGTTGAAGCGCCGTGTCAGCGGTGATGCCGATCGATTTAGCGGCAATGCGCTCGACCCGCGTGCGCGGCACGCCCATCGCCTTCGCCAGCGCCCCGGCCGAGAGGCCGAGCGGCACGAGGAATTCCTCGCGCAGCACTTCGCCCGGGTGCAGCGGCGGAAGCTTTTTCGCCATGGTGCAATCTCCTAGTGATAGTAGGTCACTTCAACGTCCGTCGGGCCTTGCGGCGTCCATGTCTTCGATCGCTGCGATTTCGATAATTTTACAGTCAGCCGGCCACGCCAACCGAAATAGAGCGCCTGCATCTTGTTCGGAATAGGCAGTAACTCCCACCCCAAGAACGTGAGGTTGATCTGTCTTTACCCAGAACGGCCGTAATTCCATTGCTCTATGCCGCGCGCCTTTGGTGCCGCCCGCATAATGCCTCAAGCCCGTCTGACCGGCCACGAAGTTGCAAGGTTCAAGCTGAGACAATGCCTAAATGATACACGCACTACCGTTTCCGCGGCTTCCAGCCGCCGCGCATGCCGGGGCGGCCCAGTGTCGAGCGCGGGCTGGTGCTGCCTTTTCCCGGAATCGATTCCACGCCCGGCCCCATCTCGTCGAGTGATGGCTTGCGCGGTGCGCTCCGGGTATCCGGTCCGGGCCGGTGCGGTGCGACTTCGTGATAGAGCGCGATGCCCATCTCATCGAGCGCGGGCTTGTGGATTTTGCTTGCCCCGCCACCCGGACTCGCTCCGCGCTGCGACCGTCCCCCTGCTGGCGCGGGCAAGGCCACAACCTTCGCGGTCGGATCGTCCATCACGGCGAGTTCGGTGGAACGCAGGCGCTTGATCTCGTCGCGCAGGCGCGCGGCTTCCTCGAAATCGAGATCGGCGGCGGCGGTGCGCATGCGCGTTTCCAGATCGGCGATCACCGCCTCGAAATTGTGACCGATGGTGGCGGTGTCCTCGAACTCACCGCCTGTGCCGCCGCCGGCCGCGACCAGCACGTGGTCGCGCTCGTAGACGCTGTCCAGAATGTCGGCGATGCCCTTGCGCACGCTCTCCGGCGTGATGCCGTTCTCTATGTTGTATTGCTCCTGCTTGTCGCGGCGGCGTTCGGTTTCCGCCATCGCGCGCTCCATCGAGCCGGTGACGTGGTCGGCGTAGAGGATGACGCGGCCGTCGATGTTGCGCGCGGCGCGGCCGATGGTCTGCACCAGCGAGGTCTCGCTGCGCAAAAACCCTTCCTTGTCGGCGTCGAGAATGGCGACCAGCGCACATTCCGGAATGTCGAGACCCTCGCGCAACAGATTGATGCCCACCAGGGCATCGAACGCGCCCAGCCGCAGATCGCGAATGATCTCGATGCGCTCGATGGTGTCGATGTCGGAATGCATGTAGCGCACGCGGATGCCCTGCTCGTGCAGGTACTCCGTCAGATCCTCGGCCATGCGCTTGGTCAGCACCGTGATCAGCGCGCGGTAGCCCTTCTGCGCGACCTGCCGCACCTCGCCGACCAGATCGTCGACCTGGGTGCGCGCCGGCCGCACGTCGACCGGCGGATCGATCAGGCCGGTGGGGCGAATGACCTGCTCGACGAACACGCCGCCCGAGTCATTGAGCTCCCACGAGCCAGGCGTCGCCGACACGCACGTGGTCTGCGGCCGCATCGCGTCCCATTCCTCGAACCGCAGCGGCCGGTTGTCCATGCATGACGGCAGGCGGAAGCCGTATTCGGCGAGCGTCGCCTTCCTTCGGAAATCGCCGCGATACATGCCGCCGAGTTGCGGCACGGTGACGTGACTCTCGTCGACGAACACCAGCGCATTGTCGGGCACGTATTCGAACAAGGTCGGCGGCGGCTCGCCGGGCTTCCGCCCGGTCAGATAGCGCGAGTAATTCTCGATGCCCGCGCAGGCGCCGGTCGCCTCCATCATTTCCAGATCGTAGATCGTGCGCTGCTCGAGTCGCTGCGCTTCGAGCAGGCGGCCGGCGGCGTTCAATTGGTCGAGCCGCTCTTTCAGCTCGGCCTTGATGCCGGAAATCGCCTGCAGCAGCGTCGGCCGCGGCGTGACGTAGTGCGAGTTGGCGTAGATTTTGACGAATTCCAGCTCGTCGGTCTTCTGCCCGGTGAGCGGATCGAATTCGTGGATCAACTCCACCTCGTCGCCGAACAGCGACACGCGCCAGGCGCGGTCTTCGTAGTGCGCCGGAAAAATCTCGATCACATCGCCGCGCACCCGGAATGAGCCGCGATAGAAATCGCCGCCACTGCGCTTGTATTGCAGCGCCACCAGATCGGCCAAAAGCTGGCGCTGGTTGAGACGCTCGCCGCGCTTGATGGTGAACGTCATCGCCGAATAGGTCTCGACCGAGCCGATACCGTAGATGCATGACACCGAAGCGACGATGATGACGTCGTCGCGCTCCAACAGCGCCCGCGTCGCGGCGTGACGCATGCGGTCGATCTGTTCGTTGATCGAGGAGTCCTTCTCGATATAGGTGTCGGTGCGCGGGATGTAGGCTTCGGGCTGGTAGTAATCGTAGTAGCTGACGAAATATTCGACGGCGTTGTCGGGAAAGAAATTCCTGAACTCGCCGTAGAGCTGCGCCGCCAGCGTCTTGTTGGGCGCCAGGATCAGGGCCGGCCGCTGCGTCTGTTCGATCACCTTCGCCATGGTGAAGGTCTTGCCGGAGCCGGTGACGCCCAACAGAACTTGCGTGCGGTCATGCCGTTGCACGCCTTCGACCAGTTCGGCGATCGCCTGCGGCTGATCGCCCTTGGGCTCGAAATCCGACTTGATGACGAGCGTGCGGCCGCCTTCCGACTTGTCCGGCCGCGGTGGCCGATGCGGCGTCCACAGTACGTCGCGGAATTCCGGGCGGCCCTCGCGCAGCAGGTTTTCCAGCGCGTGCATCGAGGCCGTGACGCCGAGCGTCACCGGCTGCAACGCCGGCCGGTGGCGCTTTTCGCGCCGCGGCTCGGAAATGTCGGAAATCTCGTCGCGGTTCGCGACCGGGGGGTCGTCAGTTTCGTCGTCCGTCTTGCCGATCAGCGGCTTCGACGGATCGCCGCCGCCATAGCCGAGTGCCTTGGCAAGTTCTGGATCGATGTCGGCCGCGCCTTTGGCGGCGTAGCCGGCCTGCGACCGTTCGCCGAATCCCTCCTGCGTCGACCTCCGCGCCTGATGCGCTCTGGCGAAGTCGGCGCGGCGGTCGAACGAATTATCGGACGGCGGCTGGAGACCGGGGTTTTGCGCCGCCTCATTGTTTCGCTTCTGCGGGACCGGTCGCGGACGCGTGGCGTTGGCGGGTGAGGGGGTGTCCTCCTCCCGCCGTGGAGAGGGGGTGGGAGGCCGCCGCTCCCGCTCGATTCCCGTCTGCGAGCCGATGCCGGCGCGGCCCTGGCCGATGCCGGGGTTGAGCAGGTCGGCAAGCGAATCGTCGAGCACCGGCATATCCGGCCGCGCCGCCTTGGCGCGCGTCGGCTTGGCCGGATCTTTTTTCGAATGTTTGGCCGGATCGCGGCTCGGGGGCTTCGCCATGCCGACAATATGGGTCGAGTCTGCGGAGCAGGAAAGCCGCTCGTCATTCCGGATTGCCGCGATAGCGGCAAGTCCGGAATCCATATTCGCTGACCTGTGGTTATGGATTCCGGGCTCGCGGCTTGCAGCCGCGCCCCGGAATGACCGTCATTCCATCTTGATGCCCGCGCGCTTGATCACGTCACCCCATTTCTTCGAATCCGAGGCGATCAGCGTGGCGAATTGTTCGGGCGTGCCGCCGCCGGGCTCATTGCCGACGCCAGTGTTCCACTTGACGAAGGCCGGCGACAGGATGGCGCGGTTGGCCGCGGCGTTGAGCTTGTCGATGATCGGCCGCGGCACGCCCGCCGGCGCGATGACGCCAACCCAGCCCGGCGCGGAATAGCCCGGCACGCCGGCCTCGGCGATCGTCGGCAAGTCGGGCATTGCGGGCGAGCGATGGTCGCCACTCACGGCCAACGCCCGTATCTGCCCCGATTTCGCGAATGGCATGATCGAATTGAACGCCTCGAACATAAGCTGCACACGGCCCGCAATCAGATCGTTGATCGCCGGCGCGCCGCCCTTGTAGGGGACGTGAACGATGTCGGTGCCGGTCATGAACTTGAACAGCTCGCCGGCGACATGTCCGGGCGAGCCATTGCTCGACGACGCATTGAGCAGCTTGCCGGGATTGGTCTTGGCGTAGGCGATCAATTCCTTCACCGACTTGAACGGCGTCTTCGGCGACACCGCGAGCAGCAACTGGCTGTATTCCGCCACCATGATCGGCTGAAAGTCGCGCGCGATATCGTAAGGCACGTGCGCGACCAGATGCGGCGCCATGGTCAGCGCCCCGATCGGCGCCATGCACAGCGTGTAGCCGTCCGGCGGCGACTTGGCGACGATGTCGAGGCCGACGGTGAGCGCGCCGCCGGGCCGATCATCGACCACAATCTGCTGCCCGAGTTCCTTGCCGAACGCCGCGGCAAAGATTCGCGCGACCGTATCGCTGGCGCTGCCGGCCGCCTGCGGGACTACGAGCCGGATCGGGCGATCGGGGTACTGGGCGCGCGCAGCAGTAGCGAGCGTGCAAGCGACTACGATGACGATAAACTGCAGACGGCGCATTGGGCGGCCTCGCTCCCGTCGTGCCCGGCTTTATGCCGGGCATCCACGTCTTGTTTTGCGGATACCTTAAAGACGTGGATGGCCGGGACAAGCCCGGCCATGACGCGCTAGTGTTACCGCTACGGAGAAAGCGTCCAGAGAAATCATCATGACCGCATTCGACTTCGCGCCGCTCCTGGCGCCCGGGCTGCCGCCGGCCGCCGCCAAGTGGAACGGCCTGGCCAAATACAGCTTCGTCGGCGGCAACAACGATCCGGATCACGTGCCGGTCGACGCGCTGATCGCCGCGATGACCGCGGTGCTGCAACGCGAGGGCGCGACGCTTGCGACCTACGGCCTCGATAGTGGCCCGCAGGGCTACCGGCCGCTGCGCGAGTTTTTGGCCGCCAAGCTCAAGCGCACCGCCGGGATCGCTTGTACGGCGGACGAGATACTGATCGTGTCGGGATCGCTCCAGGCGCTCGACCTGGTCAATGGCGCGCTGCTGGCGCGCGGCGACACCATCATCACCGAGGCCGAGACCTATCAGGGCTCGCTCAATCGCTGGACGCGGCTCGGCGTCAATGCCGTCGGCATCCCGCTCGATCGGGACGGTATGCGGATGGATGCGCTCGCCTCGGCGCTCGACGATCTCAAGCGCCGCGGCGTGCGCGCCAAGTACATCTACACGGTTCCGACCGTGCAGAACCCGACCGGCACCATCCTGCCCGAAGCGCGGCGCCACGAAATGCTGCGGCTCGCCGAACAGCACGGCGTGCCGATCTTCGAGGACGATTGCTATTCCGATCTGATCTGGGACGGCAAGCGCCCGCCCGCGCTCTACAGCATGAGCCGGCACGGTGGCGTCATTCACATCGGCTCGTTCTCCAAGTCGATCGCACCGGCGCTCCGCGTCGGCTACATCGTGGCGCCGTGGCCGATCCTGTCGCGCATGCTGCCGCTCAAGACCGACGCCGGCTCCGGCGCGCTGGAGCAGATGGTGCTTGGCGAATACTGCCCGCAGCATTTCGACGCGCATGTGCCGGAGCTTAATCGCGGGCTGCGCAGCAAACTCGAAACGCTGATGGACGCGCTCAACGAGCAGTTCGGCACCGCGGCCGAGTTCGACGATCCGAAGGGCGGCATCTTCCTGTGGGTCAAGCTGCCGGACGCGGTCGACACGATGAAGCTGTATCAGCCGGCGCTCGCCGCCGGCGTCGCCATCAATCCGGGGCCGGAATGGACCACCGACAAGGGCTACGGCAAGAGCCGCATGCGGCTGTGTTTCGCCAGTCCGTCGCATGAGGAGATCCGCGCCGGCGTCGCCAAGCTCGCTGAAATCTGTCGCCGCGAGTTCGGCGTGCCGGATCGCATCGCCAACGTGGAACAGCGCGCCAGCGCCTGACACCGCGGCACGGCATTGTTTCGTTGAAGGAGCATCTCTTGCGCATTGCGATCATGGGATCGGGCGGCGTCGGCGGTTATTTCGGCGCCCGGCTCGTCAAGGGCGGCGCCGATGTGACGTTCATTGCCCGCGGCGCGCATCTGGCCGCCATGCGGGCCGACGGGCTCACCATTGAAAGCGCGCACGAACCGATCCGGCTGCCCAAAGTCAACGTCGACCGACGATCCGCGCAGCATCGGTCCGGTCGACATGGTGCTGTTCGGCGTCAAGCTGTGGGACACTGAAAGCGCGGCGCGTTCGCTGCTGCCGATCATGGGGCCGCAGACCGGCATCATCTCGTTTCAGAACGGCGTGCAGAAGGACGACACCCTGCGCCAGGTCTTTGGTGCGGATGCGGTGATGGGCGGCACAGCCTACATTGCCGCCACGATCGGCCGCCCAGGTGTGATCGTGCATACCGGCACGATGCAGCGCATAGTGTTCGGCGAATACGATGGGCGGCGCTCGGCGCGCGCCGAGGCGCTTCTCGCGGCGGCGCGGGCCGGCGGAATCAATGCCGAGATCAGTGCCGACATCCGCCGCGAGATCTGGGAGAAATTTTGCTTCCTCGCTGCGCTCTCGGGTGCAACGACGAGCATCCGCCTGCCGGTCGGGCCGATCCGCAGCAATCCGCGCACGCGGCAGTTTCTACTTGATCTGACGCGCGAAGCCGTCGCGGTTGGTCGCGCTCTCGGCGTCGACCTGCCGGAAGATTATGCCGAACGGCGCCTCGCTTTTGTCGACGGGCTTCCAGTCGACATGATGGCGTCGATGGCACACGATCTGCAACGCGGCCGGCCGCTTGAACTGCGCTGGCTCAGCGGCGCTGTCTGCGAGATGGGCGCCGCGGCCGGCGTGCCGACGCCGGTCAATCGCGGCGTCTATGATGTGCTTGTCTTGCATGCCGACGGGCATGCTGAAACTGAGAAGCCGAAAGGCTGAGGCGGGCCAGTCTTCAGCCGAGCTTGATGCCGGCGAATTTGATCACCTTGTCCCACTTGGCGGTCTCGTCGGCGATCGATTTCTTGTACTCGGCCGGTGTCATCTGAATCGGAATGGTGCCGAGCGCGATGAGGCGCTGCTTGAGCGCGGGGTCGGCCAGCCCGGCGTTGATGGCCGTGTTGAGCTTGCCGATGACGTCATCGGGCGTACCGTGCGGCGCGCCGACGCCGAGTCCCGCCGGTCACGCTGTAGCCAGGTACGGTCTCGCCCACGGTCGGCACGTCGGGCAGCGCCGCGATGCGCTGCGGTGTCGTAACGGCGAGCACGCGCAATTTGCCGGCCTTGATGGCGCCGATCGAGGAAATGATCGGATCGAACATGATCTGGGCGCGGCCGGATTGCAGGTCTGCCTGCGCCTCCATCTCGCCGCGATACGGCACGTGAAACAGATCGACGTCCGCCATCATCTTGAACAGCTCGCCGGAGATATGCGTCAGATTGCCGGTACCGTTCGACGCCATGTTGACCTTGCCGGGATTGGCCTTGGCGTAGGCGATCAGCTCGGCGATGTCTTTGGCCGGGAACGACGGCGTCACCACGACGACGAACGGCGTGGCGCAGAGATAGCCGACCGGCGCGATGTCGCGGATGAAGTTGAATGGCAGGCTCGGCTTGACCAGGCCGGCGATCATGTTCGGGGTCGCGACCACGAGCAGCGTATAGCCATCCGGCGTGGCGCGGATGACGGCCTCGGTCGAAAGTTCCGTACCGGCGCCGGGTTTGTTCTCGGTAATAAATTGCTTGCCGAGACGCTCGGACAAGAATTGCGCCAGCAAGCGTCCGGCAACATCGGGCGGACTGCCAGCCGTGTAACCGACGATCATGCGCACCGGACGGGTCGGGTAGTCGAGCGCGGCTGCGATCCGCGGTGCAAATGGAATTGCGGCTGCCCCGGCAACCAGACTCAAGGCGTGACGACGATGAAGCGCCATGACGTTCCCCCAATACGCTTTCGGCGTTTTATTAGGGGAAACCTACACGGACTCGCGCACCCGTTCTAACGGATTCTGCTGCAGGCGCCTCGGAAGCGGTGCGGCTTTTAGAAGCCGCGCACCGTCTCGGCCACATGCTCGACCTCGGGCGGCGACGCGAAGCAATGGCCGACAAGCTTGCGCCATTCCTGAAAGTCGGGTGAGCCGCGAAAGTCGACGGTATGGTTCTCGACCGTCGCCCATTTGACGAACAGCCGGTAGCGCTGTGGCTTCTCGATCGAACGCGCCAATTCCATACCGTGGCAACCCTTGGCGCGCTGAAAGACCGGCCCTGCCTTTTTCACGCCGGCCTCGAATTCCGCTTCCATACCGGGCTTGACGTCGATCTGGGCGATTTCGGTGACCATGGCGGCTCCCTCAGATTATTCGTTGTCAGGCTGAAGCGGCGTGTTCCAGTTTGGTCCTGCTCGCCGCAGGCTCCCGCCCGATGCCGAGGTGATCGCGCAGCGTCGGGCCCGAATAGTCCTTGCGATACAAGCCGCGCCTTTGCAACTCCGGCACCACCAGATTGACGAAATCGTTGAACGCGCCGGGGAAATAGGCCGGCATGACGATGAAGCCGTCCGCCAATCCGCTCACGAACCACTCTTCCAGCGTGTCCGCGATGCGCTGCGGCGTGCCGCAGATCACCCAGTGGCCGCGCGCCGCGGCGGTGATGTTGTAGAGGTCGCGCAGCGTCATCTTCTCGCGCCGCGCCATTTCCAGAAGCGTTGCCGAGAACGACTGGCCGCTGTTGACGGCCGCCGGAAACTCCGGCACCGGCGCATCGAGCGGGTAACCCGAGATGTCGTGACCGATCCGGTTCGACACCAGCGCCAGCGCATTGCTCGGCGTCAGCCAGCCTTGCAGCTTGTCGAGCTGCGCCTTGGCCTGTTCGTTGGTCTCGCCGATGATCGGCATGACGCCGGGCAGGATCGGCACCGCATCGGGGCGAACGACCGTATTTGATGACGCGGGTCTTCAGGCTGTCATAGGCCGCCTTCGCCGAAACCTTGTCGCCGTTGACGACCGAGAACACCAGATTGGCGGTGCGCGCGGAAAGCTCCTGGCCGGGCGCCGAGCCGCCGGCCTGGATAATGAGCGGATCGCCGTGCGGACTGCGCTGAATGTTCAGCGGCCCTTTGACCGAGAAGAAGCGTCCTTTGTGATCGAGCGCCCGCACCTTGGAATCGTCGAGGAACTTTCCCGTTGCCTTGTCGGCAACCACCGCGTCCTCGTCCCAGGTAGCCCACAGTCCCTTTACGACGTCGACAAACTCGTTGGCGACCTCGTAGCGCAGATCGTGATCGGCCAGGCGATCCTTGCCGAAATTCTGCGCGGCGACATTGTGGGTGCTGGTGACGATGTTCCAGGCGGCGCGTCCGCCGCTGATGTGCTGCAGCGTCGCGAATGTCCGCGCCACGTTGAACGGTTCGGAAAAACTGGTCGACGTCGTGGCGCCAAGCCCGACGTAGCGTGTCACCGCGCTGAGTGCCGCGATCAGCGTCGTCGGTTCGAAGCGCGTCATGAAAGACGGATGGTCGCCGCGATTCATCGCCACCGAATCGGAGATGAAGAACAGATCGAACTTGCCGCGCTCGGCAATCTGCGCACCTTCGAGGACGACCGGCCAGCTACAGTTGCTCGCGGCCGCGCCCTCGTAGCGCCAGCCGGCCGAATGGTTGCCGGTGCCAAGCCAGAAGACGCCCAGGTGCATCTGGCGGGGTGAAGCGGTCATGTCAGCCTCCCTTTCTCTCCGTCATTGCGAGCGGTAGCGAAGCAATCCAGCAAGCTTGCAAGCCATCGCAGGCAACTGGATTGCTTCGTCGCTTCGCTCCTCGCAATGACGAGAAGCGCCGTGCGCGCGCGGAGCCAGTCACTGGTCGACATGGATATTCTTCTCCCTTACCAGCGCGGTCCATTTTTTGATCTCGCCATCGACGCGCTGCGCCAACGCGTCCCGAACTGCCGCCGCCGGGCTCGAAGCCAAGCTTGGCAAAGGCCTGCTTGACGTCGGGCATGGCGAGAATGTCGTTCATCTGCTTGTTGAGCTTTTGCACGACCGGCGCCGGCGTGCCGGCAGGCGCGAACAGCCCGAACCAGACCGGAGTGTCGAATCCCGGCAACCCGGATTCGGCGATCGTCGGCGCATTCGGCAGAACCGGCGTGCGCTCCGCGCTGGCGATGCCGAGGAGCCGCAGCGTGCCGGCGTTGACATAGCCCGCCGAGGTCGAGACGCCGTCGAACGCGTAGTCGATCTGGCCGCCAATCAGGTCCTGAAGCATCGGAGCGGACCCGCGATACGGCACGTGACGGGTCTGGATTGCGGCCATCGAATTGAACAGCTCCGCCACCAGATGATTGATGCTGCCGACGCCATACGATCCAAATGTGATCTTTCCGGGCTCGCTTTTCGCCAGCGCGATGAACTCGGTGACGTTCTTGACCGGCAGCGTCGGCCGCGCCTCCATCACCAGCGGCGATTTCGACAGCAGCAGGATGGGCGCGAAATCGCGCACCGGATCGTAGGACAGCTTGGTGTAGACGGCGGAATTTGTTCCCTGCGTGCTCACGGTGCCGACCAGCAGCGTGTAGCCGTCCGGTGCGGCCTCGGCGACCGCCGTCGCACCCAGCACGCCGCCGGCGCCGCCTTTATTGTCGATGATGACCGGTTGGCCGAGTGCTGCGCTGAGCTTTGGCGCGACGATGCGCGCCACCACGTCGACCGCGCCGCCCGCCGTGAATGGCACGACAATCTTGATGATCTGGTTCGGATAGCTCTGCGCACTGGCTTGCTGCGCACTGAACATCGTCACCAACAGGGCGCCGAGAGCGCCGGTGATGACTCGGAATCCGACTGGCCGAAGACAAAGCTTTGCAAAGATCATGCGGCGCCCCTTCCGGCATGATCAGGCTATCATGATCGGGCCGCCCGCGATGGCACGTTACCGCATGGCATGCCGCCGCACCGCGCGGGGCGGCTGGCGCGTTTCGCGCCCACGTCGTGAAACAAAATTGTGCAACAAAGAGAGGGAGGCTGGCGCGACGAAGATCGGCGCGGCACCAACGCAAAAATCCGCTTCCATGCCGGCTTGACGTCAATTTTAGCGATTTCAGTGATCATGCCTTCTGCTCGCGACCAGCGTCCCGCAGGCGTTGCCGGGCTGGCGCCAGCCCACTGAACAGGGCGCGGGACGCGCTCGCGCCGACTTTCATTGGATCTTTACCGCCAGGCAGCACTCTCGGCTCCATGTCTCTGTTCCCGGCGCGGATCGACGTTGCGGCACGGGGCGCCCCTTTCGGCACGGCGCCGATCGACGACCTGTATGCAAAGTTGACGGTCGGCGCGGCCGTATTCTTCGTCACGCTCGAAATTGCCGTGTTCGTGCACGCCGGCTGGCCGCCGGCGGGCAAGCCTTGGCTCGACGCGGAGCATTACGTATTCGGGCGCGACTTCATCAATACCTGGATGGGCGGACGCTCGGTTTTTTCCGGCGGACCCGCGCCCTGGTTTGACTTCCGCGTCTATAACGAGGCGATCCGTCGCGTGATGGGCCAGGATTACCAGCTGGTTTTCTGGTCCTATCCACCGCATGCTGTTCTGTTTGCGTGGCCGTTCGGCCTGCTTCCATACTTTCCGGCATACCTTTTGTGGTGTGTGATCGGCATCACGGTCTATCTGCTTGTTGCCAAGCACGCAGTTCCGCAGGAGCGGACATTGTTTCTCGCCGCCGCGCCCGCCGTCGCAGTCTGCGTGTTCTTCGGACAGAACGGCTTCTATACGGCCGCGCTGCTGATCGGAGGCCTGCTCAGTCTGGATCGGCGGCCGATACTCGCCGGCGTGCTGTTCGGATTGCTCACCGTCAAGCCGCAGATGGGCCTGCTGCTGCCGGTTGTCCTGCTGCTTGAACGCCGATGGGTGACGATTGCTTCCGCGGTCGCGACAGTCGCTGTGCTGGTCGCTGCGACGTCGATGCTGTTCGGCTGGAATGTGTGGATCGAGTTCCTGCAAAAGGTCGTGCCGCAGCAACGATGGCTGACGGAGCATGGCGGCGACCTTCTGTTCGCGCTGGTGGGCTCCGTCTATTTCGGCGCGCGCCTCATTCATTTGCCGCAAGCGGCGGATTGGGCGCTGCAGTGGACCGCGTGCGCATTCGCGCTCGCCGGCGTGGCCTGGACCTATTGGCGTCGGCGCGACCCCGCACTGTCATTTGCGTTTTTCGCCACGGGGATCTTTCTGTTCACGCCGTATATCCTCAGCTACGACATGGTGGTCCTCGGCTTCGTGGTTGCGTCTGCTGCGCGGGCGCGATGACAATACGCCGGCGGATCATTGGTTGCTGATCGCGGTCTGGACGCTGCCGATCACCATGATGATCGCCGCGCTCGTCAAGATTCCGCTGGCGCCGATCGTGCTGATCGCGTTCGCGTGCCGGCTGCTGTGGCGTCTTTCGCATGAGGGCCGCGTGGCCGCGCCGCAGACGCGCGAAGCCGCAGCCGTACGTCTTATCGTGAGGCCGCTCGATTCTGCGGGGTCGTTTCGCTAGCCCAGCGGCGCGCCGAACAGACGAAACACAATCGGCCCGGCAATCAGAAACGCGAACAGCCCGGCGCGCCATCGCGGCGATGGGATGCCGCCGGCCAGCGATAATCCGGCAAGCGGCACGATGGCGAAAAGCGGCAGGTAATAGCGCGGATAGGCTTCCATCAGCCAGCCTGTCGCGAGGTGATCGGCATAGCTGTGACTGACATGCAGCACGAAAGTCAGCGCAAGCGCTAACGTGCCCGCGATGACGACGACGTCGAGCGCCGTTTCCCGCCGCCGCCACAGCCGCCGCAGTGATAGCGCAATGCCCGCCGCCGCAAAGATGAGCGCCGCCGCCGGAATCACCAGCATGGCGTAATTGATAAGACCTCGCGCCTTGAGTGCCGGCATCCATCCGTCGATGAACGCGACAACGAAATAGCCGAGATAACCGGGAAAGGACTTGCGCGGCAGGTCGGCCAAGCCGAGCTCCCGCGCATCGTGCTTGAGCATCGCGACCAGCGCCGGCGTGTTGGGCGCCGGGCTGCCGTAGTGCATCGCAAAGACGATGTAGGGGGCTGCGGCCAACAGGAACGCGATTGCGACCGCAATCGTCCAGGACCAGGGCCATCGGCGCCGCCAGATCAGATAAACAATGGCGGCGCTCACCATTGCGCCCGTGAGTACCAGACCGGTCGCTTTCGCCCATGCGGCGATCACGACCCCGATAAGCGCCAGCGCAAGCCATGCGCCGCGCTCGTTCGCGGCAAGCTGCCAGACGCCGAGCGTGGCGAGCGTCCCGCCCAGGAAAGCAAGATTATCGTTGTTCACCGAACCGGCGAGCGGCGCCAGCACCGGAATGCAGGCCAACGGCACCGCATAGGCATAGAATTCATTGCGGGTGAAGCCGGCGGCGAGACCGAGGCCGAGCAGCGCCGCGAGGCCGATCGCGGTGATCGCCACGTCGATCATGCGGTCCGCCATCAGGGCCTGGGGCTGGCCTTCGAGCTTGGGACCCAGCCACGCCAACATGTCGTAGAATTCCGGCGGGTGATTCAGGTAATTGGGCTGATCGGTGAATTGGAAAGTTCTCGGGTCAAGAAGACGCATGCCGTTGAAATCGGGCGAAGCTTTGCCGGCGTGCTGGATCGCGGCAACGTACGAGGCATGCGCCACCTCGTCGAAGCCCTGCGTGATATCCTTGCGCTCTGCGCTGAAGATTGCCGCCAGGACAAACAGCGCGAAGATGACGGCGGCGATGAGAAAGTTCGCCGAGGCGCGGGTAGCCAGTGCGGGCGGCGCAAGGGCAGGGGTGTTCGTCATAGACGACGAAAATGCCTGCTCAGGGTTAAATTTTAGCTAGACAAGGCTCCGATCAACGTCCTGCCGGACCAATCGCTACGCCGACCTTGCACCCAGTGTAGGAATTTTGCTCACGTCCTCATTGCGCTCGGCGTGCCACGTATCGTACGCGGCCTGCATGCGTACCCAGACCCCGGCGCTGTCGCCAAACAGCTTGCCTAGCCGCACCGCGATGGCCGGAGACACCGGCTTCCGTTCGCGTAGAATGTCATAGAGATGCTGACGGGAAATGCCGAGAAGCTGCGCAATCTCGGCTTTGGTCCTGCCGGTTGCCGGAATAATGTCCTCCCGCAATAGGGCGCCAGGATGTGTCGGGCAGCGATCCGGATTGCGCTTAGCTGCATGAGCCATCGTTGTCTCCTCAATGAAATTGTTCGAAATCGACCCGGCACGCTTCACCGTCCTCGAATTCGAATGTGATGCACCACGGTCCGTTGACATGCACCGAATAGCGCGTTGGCTTGAACCCACGTAAGGCATGGAAGTCGAAGCCGGGAACGTTCATTTCCTCTGGCCGTAACGCGGCGTCCAGACGATCCAGACGGCGCACTATGCGTTCTTGCATCTTGGCATCGATCTTCGCTGTCCGACCTTTTTCCCAAAGCTCGGCGAGACCTTTGCTTTTGAAGCTTCTGATCACCCGCAATATGTAAGCGAGTTGCTTACATATGTCAACTGATGGCTTACGCTTGGCGGTGCCAAAAAAACAGTGGAGACATGGGCGGAGACGCCCTAGATAGTTATATCCCAGCCATGGTCCGGTTTGAGCAAAGCGAAAGCCAGCAACAATCAGTTAATTCACGCGCCGCTCCCGGATTTCCTTCCTCATTCCGGATTACAAAAAGGGCTTGTCATGATTGACGTGCATTACTGGACCACGCCGAACGGCCACAAGATCACGATTTTTCTTGAGGAGGCCGGACTGGAGTACAAGATTTTTCCGGTCAACATCGGCAAGGGCGAGCAGTTCAAGGCCGAGTTTTTGCAAATTTCCCCGAACAACCGCATTCCCGCCATCGTCGACCACGCCCCGCCCGACGGCGGCAAGCCGATTTCAGTGTTCGAGTCGGGCGCCATCCTGTTTTACCTCGCCAACAAGACCGGCAAATTCATCGCCAAGGACATGCGCGAGCGCATGCAAACGCTCGAGTGGCTGTTCTGGCAGATGGGCGGACTTGGTCCGATGGCCGGTCAATACAATCACTTTGGCAACTACGCGCAAGAGAAGCTGCTATACGCGATCGACCGCTATCGCAACGAGGTGAACCGGCTGTACGGCGTGATGAACAAGCGGCTCGCCGACCGGCCGTTCCTTGCCGGAGAGTATTCGATCGCCGACATGGCCTGCTATCCGTGGATATTGCCGGAGCGCCAGGCCCAGAACATCGACGACTTCCCGCACCTCAAGCGCTGGCATGCCGCCATCAAGGCGCGGCCCGCGGTGGTCAAAGCCTACGAGTGGACGGCGAAGATCAATCCGGGCCAGGGCGGCATCCGCACCGCCGAGGAGCGCGCGATCCTGTTCGGACAGAGCGCCCAGTCGATCGCCGCGGCGGCCCAGCGCGCGCGCTAGGCGTTACGGGCTGACGCCGCCGATATAGCCCATGATCTTCCAGCCGCCGTCGGGTTTGCTGTAGCAGATCTTGTCGGTGGCGAGCGGCATCAGCGCATCGATCGGGATGAAGCCGGTCTTGCCGTCCGGCAAGGCCAGATGCAGGAACTGCGTCTCACCCGGCTTTGCCGCCGGGCTGTCGGGCAGCACGCGCACGAAATACAGACCGAGCTTCTCGACGACGGCCGCGTCCGGCTGCGCGGCGGCGCGCGCTTCGACGCCGTCGTGCGCCGGATAGCCCCAGTCTTCCGGATCGGTATCGGTCCCCTGCACCAACGCCTCGAATCCCTTGGCGTCGAAATCCGGCGGCGCCGGCGCGCAGAAGATGCCCTTGTTGTCGGGCAGCTCCGCCAGGCTTGGTTCGTTGGCGTCCATCGCCAGCACGCGCCAGCCGGCGCCGTTGGGGTTGTCGAGATCGATCGCCCTGGCGAGGTTGTCGATGCCGGGCTTGCTGGCGTCGGCGAGATTCTTGTCCTGTATCCAGAAGAAGTCCTGCGGCACGACCAGCTTGGCGAGCGCGGCGCGGTCCTTTTTGCCGACGGTATCGCCCAGCGTTTTGCGAAACGCCGCAAAGCTCGGATCGCCATACGGACCGGCGAGTTTCACGGTCACGGCGGTGTACGGCTTGACCGGGGGCGGGGGTGGGGGCGGCGGCTGCTTGAATCCGACCGGCGGTTCCGGAAGCTCCTGCGCAGAGGCGCCAGTTGCGGCGACTGCGCAAAGTGTGACGGTGGCGAGGATCGAGGCGGCAACGACAACATAACGGCGCATCAAGCAATCTCCACTTTCCGACACAACGTCCACGACCCATTCCGCCGCATACACCAGGCGGCGGACAATTCTACAGCAGCGCCGCCGCGATGGCGAACACCAGCGCCGGCGGCATTACGATCGCGCCCCATTTCAAAAAACGCCCCGCGCCGATGCTGACGCGTTCCCGGCGCAGCGCGCCGAGCCACAGGATGGTGGCGAGCGAACCGGTCACCGAAAGATTGGGGCCGAGGTCGACGCCGATCAAGACCGCGCGCGTGACCTGATCGGCGATGTGATCGCTGCGCAGCACGCTGCCGCCGATCAACCCGACCGGCAGATTGTTGGCGAGGTTGCTGCCGAACGCGACCGCAAGGCCGGAGGCCCACGCCGCGCCCGCCACCGAATGCGCGGCGGTTTCTGCGCAGCAGCGCGCCGATCGTCGCCACCAGTCCGGTCTCGTTCAGCGCTTCCACCAGCACGAACAGCCCGGCGACCAGCGGCAGCACGCCCCACGAAATATCCTTGACGACGATCCAGGCCTTCGCGGGCTGGAACGCGAGCACGATGGCGGCGGTCGCGACGCCGGCCACGCAGGTCGGCAAGCCGAGCTGCATGTCCATCGCGGATGCGCTCAGCAGAACGATCGCCGTCACCGCGATGCCGGCCGCCGCGATCCTGCCGCCGCCCGGACAGGGCCGGGCACCGGCACGTCGGCGGCGATGGTCTGATGCAGCGCGCCGCGCTGCGTCCAGCGCAGCAACAAGTAGGTCACGACGATCGAGACCGCGGACGGCAACAGGTAGCGCGGCAGCCATTGCAACAGCGGCGGCATGTGGCTGCCGTAGATCACGAGGTTGGCCGGATTGGAGATCGGCAGCACGAACGACGCCGCATTGGCGATGAAGGCGCAGATCAAAAGATACGGCAGCGGCTGCTTCGGCCTTGGCGGTCCGCACCGCGGCCGCGACCGCGGGCGTGAGGACGACGGCGGTCGCGTCATTCGACAGGAACACCGTCACCACCGTGCCGACCAGATAGATCAGCAGGAACAGCCGCCGCGGCGAACCGCCGGCATGCCGCGTCGCCAGCGCCGCGAGCCAGTCGAACAGGCCCTCGCTGCGCGCCACTTCGGCGAGCAGCATCATGCCGGTGAGGAACAGATAAACGTCGGTGCCCTTGGCGATTCCCGCGAGCGCGCTTGACGGCGTGATCAGCCGCAGCGCGACAAGGAGCGCGGCACCGCCGACCGCCCAGATCGCCTCGATCCAGTTGAACGGCCGGATGATGACGCCGGCGACCGCCAATGCGGTGATGATCCAGATGGCGAGATGCGCTGACATCAAAGATCTGAAAACATCAAAGCGGGTTCATCCGGCAACGCGGCGAGCGCCTTACGCCCGGCCGACTGCGAATTCGGCGCGTCGCCATTTTCCGCCGGCATCGCCGCGGCATCGCGCACGCTGCGGCGAAAGCCGATCCACAGCGCGACGGAGACAAGCGCGAAACAGCCCAGCACAACGAACGTGATGCTGTAGCCAAGTTTCTGCGACATCCAGCCGCCGATCGCTGGGCTTAGCGACGCCCCGATGCCTTGCGCCGTCATGACCGCTCCCTGCCCGACATTGATGCGCCCGGTGCCGTTGAGAATCCGGGCCACCAGCGCCGGCACCGCCACGCTTTGCAGGCCGGCGCCGATGCCGTCAAGAAACTGCACCGGATAGACGCCCCAGCGGCCGATCAGGAACGCCGCCAGCAGCCCCCGGACCGGCAGCGCCGCGAACGAAATCAACAGCACGATCCACAGTCCGCGCTTCTCGCCCAGTTGCATCGCCGCCAGCGCGGTGAGGATCATCACGCCCTGCGCCACCACGATGGTGATGGCGACAAAGCCCGGACCGTTGGCGTGGTCGCCGGTGACGACCGCCATGCCGTAGAGCGGCAGCATCGCGGCGTTGCCCAGATGAAACAGGCACAAGCGCCGCGGCGAGAATGAGAAGCGGCTTGCATTCGATCAGCACCCGGTAGCCGCTGATCCTGTCGTCGGGCCCCGGCGCGTGGCGCAGCCCGCGCGCGACCCGGTCGTCGATCGCATCGGCCGGAATCAGCATGACGGCGACGATCGACAGGATGCCGAACAGCGCCGCCAGCCAGAACACCGCCGTCATGCCGAACATCCAGCCCAGCAGGCCGGACAATCCGGCGCCCGCCATGTTGCCGGCGTGGTTGAACGCCTGGTTGACGCCCATCTGCCTGTTGAAGCCGGACTGGTGGACGATGCCGAGCGTGATGCCGCTGACCGCCGGCCCGATCGCCGCGCCGGCGATCGCCGAGGCGATCTGCGAGGCCGACACCAGGACAAACGACTGCGACAGCAGGATCACGGCCGACGCCAGCACCGTGCAGACGCCGGGAACCACCACGTAGAGCCGCTTGCGCGACGACGCGTCGATCAGCGCGCCGGCGGGGGCGGTCACCGCCATGCCGGCGATGCCGCCGATGCTCATCACCGTGCCGATCAGGCCGTTGTGCCAGCCGTGGGCGATCAGAAACACGCCGAGGAACGGCCCGATCCCGGCCTGCATGTCGGCCATGAAAAAGTTCAGCGCCCGCAACGGCAGCAAGGCCCGCCGCGTCGCTCCGTTCGGCAAAAAATCGGGCATGCAAAATCCGCGACAGGAAACCACGGGCTAACGCGCGGGTTCCGAAACGGTTCGGTGCGTTCATGCCGATGACGCGCTCCATCTCTCTCGCGCTGCGCCTTTGCGGGCGCCCCGAGTGCGAGCATTTTTTGATTCGCACCGTAAAGCGTTGTTGCCGCTGGATATGGGGCACGAGTCAACGGCATTACTCATGTTAGTCACTTGGCCCGGCCCTCGGCTACGCCGCCTCTGCAACCCCGGTTGCCGCCCCCAGCGCGCCTGTGACGCCCTTAAA
>CAVYPQ010000002.1:0-326036 GCA_963770425.1 uncultured Alphaproteobacteria bacterium | reverse complement strand
TCAAAGGCAACATGGACATCGAGCTTGCCGTCGATGCCATGGAGATCGCGCCGCACATCGATCAGATGGTGCTGTTTTCCGGCGACGGCGATTTCCGCTCGCTGGTCGAAGCGGTGCAGCGGCGCGGCGTGCGGGTGGTTGTTGTGTCCACGATCTCGACCCAGCCGCCGATGGTCGCCGACGAACTGCGCCGTCAGTGCGATCAATTCGTCGATATTATCGAACTGCAGTCGAAGATTGGCCGCGATCCGACCGAACGACCCGCGCGCGAGCCGCGCGAAGGCCGCGAGCAGCGTCATACGCCGCAGTTCCTGCAGCGCAGTCCCACCTCGCAGCAAGTCGAAGTCGAGGACGACGAATTCGAGGACGACTAGCGTCCAGTCATCGTCATGGCCCGTACCAGCGGTCCACCAGGACACGATTGTCCACGCTGTCCACGCCTCGTTGCCTTCCGCAAGAGCTGGCGCAAGCAGGAGCCGGACTGGTTCAACGCGCCGGTCAATTCATTCGGACCGAGTGACGCGCGACTTCTCATTGTCGGGCTGGCGCCCGGGCTGCGTGGCGCCAACCGCACTGGCAGGCCTTTCACCGGCGACTATGCCGGCGATCTGCTCTACAGCACGCTGTTACAATTCGGGTTTGCGCAAGGGCAATATCAGGCTCGTCCCGATGACGGGCTTCGCTTGATCGATTGCCGTATCACCAACGCTGTGCGTTGCGTGCCGCCGGAGAACAAGCCGACGCCGCAGGAAATTACCACCTGCCGGGCGTTCCTCGCCCCGACCATCGCCGACATGCCGCGCCTTTCGGCCGTACTTGCGCTCGGCCGCATCGCGCACAACTCCTTTGTCGTGGCACAAGGCGCGCGCCGGTCGGCGTATCCGTTCGCTCACGGCTGCCTGCACAAGATCGGCGCGTTCAAGCTCTACAACAGCTATCATTGCTCGCGTCTGAATACGAATACGGGCGTGCTGACGCCAAAAATGTTCTGCGATTTGATTGGAAAGATTCGCGCCGAACTCGATGCGCAGACGCCGGCCCTCACATAGGCCATTCAGCCGATATTTCACTCGCTGTGTTCAGGTGTAGGACATGAATTCCATCAGCGAGCCGTCGGGGTCGCGGAAATAGACGCTGGTGCCCGGACCCTTGGCGCCGAAACGCTGCATCGGCCCGCGCTCGACGGCTATGCCGCAACGCTGCAGATGTCCGATCGCGTCGGCGATCGGTCCTATCCACTCGAAACAGAGATCGCTGTTGCCTGGAGCTACCGGAAGCCGCGCCACTTCGGCGGGCGCCACGCCCGGGCCATGCACATTGAGCTGCTTGTCACCGAAGCGATAGGCATAGCCGACCGGCCGGGCGACCAGTTCCGCGCCCAGCACCGTCGTGTAGAACGCGTTCGATCGCTCCCAGTCGGTGACGTGAATGACGCAATGATCGAGCCTGGTTGGTACGGACATCGGCCAGTGTCCTTATCCCTTTTGCCGCAGCAGGCGGCTGCGCTCGCGATCCCATGAACGCTTCTTCTCGGTATCGCGCTTGTCGTAAAGTTTTTTGCCGCGCGCCAGGGCCAGCTCGACCTTGGCGCGTCCCTTCTCGTTGAAATAGAGCTTGAGCGGAACGAGAGTCATGCCCTCGCGCTCCACCGCGCCAATCAGCTTGTTGATCTGCCGGCGGTGCAGCAACAGCTTACGCGGCCGCTTGGGCGTGTGGTTGAAGCGATTGGCCTGCAGATATTCCGGAATATTGGAGTTGATCAGCCAGATCTCGCCGCCGCGGGCATCGGCGTAGGACTCGCCGATCGTCGCCTTGCCCTGACGCAGCGACTTTACCTCCGTCCCAGTGAGCGCGACGCCGGCCTCCATGGTGTCGTCGATAAAATAGTTGAAGCGTGCCTTGCGATTGTCAGCAACGATCCGAAGCTTGCGTTCCGCCTTCTCCGCCATTGGCGCGCTCAGCGAGCCTTCAGCGCGTCGCGGATCTCGGTCAGCAATTGGAACTTCCTTGGAAGGCGCCGTGGGCGCGGGCGCCGCCTCGGGCGCCTTGAGGCGATTGATGCCCTTGACCACCAGGAACAGCGCGAAGGCGATGATCACAAAGTTGATGATGAGTGTGAGAAAGTTGCCCCAGGCCAGCACCGCGCCTTGCTTTTTGGCGTCGACCAACACGCCTGCCGTTACTTTCGACGAGAGCGGCAGAAAATAATTGGAGAAATCGATGCCGCCGGTGACCGAGCCGATGATCGGCATGATGACATCGGCGACCAGCGAATTGACCACCGCGCCGAAGGCGGCGCCGATGATGACGGCGACCGCCAGATCGACGACGTTCCCCCGCATCGCAAATTTCTTGAATTCCTCAAGCATTGATGCCTCCGCATATGTTGCCCGACCGGGAAACGGCAAGGGAACCGCTCGCGGTCGGAAGAACGGGCTTCAGCGCTGAAAATGCCGCGTGCCCCACCGCCGTTACCTCAGTTCGCCGCCGAGGGCGATAAAAGTCAATTGATCAATCCGGCATGCACCATGGCCTGGCGAACCGCCGCTTGCGCCTTCTCGGTCGCCGGAACCATCGGCAATCGCAGAATATTGGAGCATTTGCCGACCAGCGACATCGCGTATTTGATCGGCCCCGGGCTGGTCTCGACGAACAGGTTGAGGTGCAGCGGAGCGAGCTTGTCCTGCAGCTTGAGCGCCGCATCAAAATCGCCCTTCAGGCACGCCGCCTGGAATTCAGCGCACAGGCGCGGCGCCACGTTCGAGGTCACTGAGATGCAGCCGTGCCCACCATGCGCCATGAAGCCGAGCGCGGTGATGTCCTCGCCCGACAGCTGATTGAACTCCTCGCCCATCGCGGCGCGCTGCTGCGATACGCGCGCCATGTTGGCGGTCGCGTCTTTGACCCCGGCGACATTCTTAAGCTCGTAGAGGCGCTTCATGGTGTCGACCGACATGTCGATCACCGAGCGCCCTGGAATATTGTAGATCAGGATCGGAATGCCGATCGCATCGTTGATCGCCTTGAAATGCGCGTAGAGCCCGTCCTGGGTCGGCTTGTTGTAGTAAGGCGTAACCACCAGCACTGCGTCGGCGCCGGCTTTTTCCGCGTGCTGGGCAAGATCGACGGCCTCTTTGGTTGAGTTGGAGCCGGCCCCCGCCACCACCGGGACTCGGCCTCGGGCCTGATCGACGCACCATGCGACCACGTCCCGATGCTCCTGGTGCGACAACGTCGGGCTTTCGCCGGTCGTCCCCACTGGCACGAGGCCGTTGGTGCCCTCGGCGATTTGCCAATCGACCAGATCGCGGAAAGCCTTTTCGTCCACGCCGCCATTCTTGAAGGGCGTAACGAGCGCGGTGAATGAGCCTCGGAAACGGGTTTTGGCGGTCATAATACTGGTCCCCGGCTGTGCTCCCGTCGCACACGGGAACCGCGCGCGATCGTAAGCTTGGCCATCCGCCGCATAAATATCGGTTCCGCTGCGGGCTTAAAAGCCCCGAGCAGTGCCAGAACTTCAAATTCTGCGGCGCTGGTGGAAAGCAGGGTGTTTGGCCGTGCTTTTGCCGCGAAGCACGCGGACTCGTGTACAGTGCGGTCGCGTGATCCATCTCCCGGGTTAGGACTTCTTCAATCTTACCGGCCGAAGGGTCTTGCGGTGGGGATTTGGTGCGACAGCAGGGAGGGCCGTTGCCGGTGACTCTGGCTCGATACACCGTCGTTTTTGCCGCTGCCCTCCTCGTGGGGGCGGGCGGACTGGCGTCGTTTGCGGGCGCGGCCACGCCTGAGCAAGTCCAAGCCGGTAAGAAGGCCGAAAAGACCGGCAAGCTCGCCAAGCCCAAAGCGACCAAGAAAGAAGCCAAAAAGGAAATCAAAAAAGAGGTCCGCAAAGACGTCAAGAAAGAGGCCGGGAAAGCCGCTCCCAAGAAAGACACCAAAAAGGCAGGTCACGGCCTTCCGGCACGCAGGGTGGCCGTCCGCGGCACCCTGCCGACCGCGCCGCGGCGAATGTCCGGGCTTCCCCCTGTGACCCCGATACCTACCGCTGCCAGGGACGAAGTTCCGTCGCGGCCGGTCACGCCACTGGCGCCCGCCAGCAGTGCAATGACTCCGCCGCTTGACCTCACGGCCGTAAAGGAGGCCATCGCGCTCGTTCACAAGGGCCGCGGCGAGGAAGCCACCAACGTAGAGAAAACGATCATCGATCCGGTCGCGCGCAAGCTCGTCGAATGGATCATCTTGCGCAGCGACGACACCACGGTCGATTTTTCCCGTTACGCGGCCTTTATCGCCCAAAATCCCAGCTGGCCGAGTATCATTACGCTGCGCTACCACGCCGAAGCGGCGCTGTGGGAGCAACAGGTCGACCCGCAGACCGTTATCGGCTATTTCGCCACCGAACCGCCGCTAAGCGCCAAGGGCTATTTCGCCTTGGCTCGCGCCTGGCTAGTCAAAGGCGACAGCGGCCGCGCTTTCGCGGCAGTGCGGACCGCGTGGCGCCATACCGGCTTTTCCGAGGACCTCGAGGGTCAGGCGCGTGCAAGATTCGCCGGGCTGATCACACCCGCCGATGACAAGGCGCGGATGGACGCGCGGCTCTATGTCGGGGACAACGATGCGGCAATGCGTGCGGCGCAGCATCTCGATGCCGCCGCCATGGCGATCGCCAGAGCGCGCGCCGCCGTGAACACCAAGGCGGGCGACGCCAAGGATCTGCTGGCGTCCGTACCGCCGGAAGCACAGCACGATCCGGGCTACATATTCAGCCTGATCCAGTACTTGCGCCACGCGGATGACATCAAGGAAGCGGCGCAGTGGATGTTGTCGGCGCCGCGCGACCCGGACGCACTCATCAATACCGACCAATGGTGGATCGAGCGGCGGCTGATCGCCCGCAAACTGCTTGACCTTGGCGACGCGCGAATGGCCTACGAGGTCGCTGACGGCGCCGCCCCGCCATCGACCGAGAATCCTCGCGCCGAGCAGCAATTCACTGCCGGCTGGATCGCGCTGGAATTTCTGCGCCAGCCGGCCCTTGCGCTTCCGCACTTCGCCCGCATTGCCGAGGGCGTCTCCAACCCGATCACGCTGGCGCGTTCGTACTATTGGCAAGGCCGCGCCGCACAGATGCTCGGCCGTGAGCAGGAAGCGCGCTCCTTCTACGAGACGGCCGCGCGCTATCCAACGGCTTATTACGGTCAGATCGCGCGCTCCAAACTCCAGCTCGACGATCTTACACTGCGTGAGCTCGCTCCCCCGCCGCCGGCCCATCGGCCGCTTGAACTCGCCCGCGCGTTCGAGATCCTCTACGCCATAGACCAGTCCGACATGGTCGCCGGCATGGCGGCAGACCTCGGCGACAAGTCGACCGATGTTGCGGGCCTGGCAAGCCTTGCGGAGATTACGGCGCACCACAACGACGCCCGGGCGACGCTTCTGATCGGCAAGAGCGCGCTCGGCCGCGGACTGCCATTCGCACGCTACGCATTTCCGGACTTTGGCGTGCCGAACTACCGGCAGATCGGGCCTCAGGTCGAACGCTGCGTGGTGTTTTCAATCGTGCGACAGGAGAGTGCGTTCAATCCACGTGTCATCTCCAGTGCGCGTGCGCTCGGTCTGATGCAGGTTACGCCCAGCGCGGGCCGCAACACGGCACGCAAGTTCAAAGTGCCGTTCGATGAGCGCCGGTTGCTTGGCGACACCGCCTATAATTCGCAACTCGGCACGGCCGAACTTGGTGACGACATCAGCAGCTTCCGCGGCTCCTATATTCTCGCTTTCGTTGCCTACAATGCCGGTCCGGGACGAGCCAAGCAGTGGATCGAGCAATATGGCGATCCGCGCAACCCGAAAGTGGACCCGATCGACTGGATCGAGCGCATCCCGATCTCGGAAACGCGCAACTATGTCGAACGCGTGCTGGAGAACATGCAGGTTTACCGCGCACGTCTCGACAACTCGTCGAAACTGTTGATCGAAGCCGACCTGCACCGCGGCAGCTAAAGCTCAAAATCCGCCGGCAGCTCATTGAAAATAAGAGCAAACGCACGGTCGCCAGCGCGACCTTCGCTCATTGAACCTCACCGCATCGCCCACTACATTGGCCCGACGCGCACGGATGGGGCTCGGAAATGCTCGATGGCGCCTTGGCCGATACGGGAAGGAGCGTGTTTGTCAGCGGGCCTGACGGCCTGCGGCTGCATGTGCGCGAATACGGCTCGCGGACCCCACAAAAGCTTGCTGTCGTTTGCCTGCCTGGCCTGACCCGCACCGTTGCCGACTTCGATGCGCTTGCGCCGGCATTGGCCAAAGCCGGGCCCAGACGGGTGTTCGCGGTCGATCTGCGCGGCCGCGGCCAATCCGAATACGACCGTAATCCGGAAAATTACAATCTGCTGGTCGAGCTCGGCGACGTCGTCGCCATCCTGACCGCGCTCGCCGTCGGGCCCGCGGTGTTCGTCGGCAGTTCCCGCGGCGGGCTTCTGTCGATGCATCTTGCCGTCGCTCATCCGACCGCCATCGCCGGTGTCGTGCTCCACGACATTGGACCAGTGATTGAGCCGAAGGGGTTGGCACGTTTGCGCAGCTACGTCGGCAAGCTGCCGCAGCCGCGCAGTTTTTCCGAAGGCGCCGAGATTCTGCGCAGCGTGTTTCATGGCCAGTTCCCGAATTTGACGCTGGAACAGTGGCTGGCGAGCGCCGAGCATACCTGGCGACAGAAGAGCGACGGTTCACTCATACCCACCCATGATGTGAACCTGAGCCGGACGCTGAACGCCATCGACATCGAAACGCCGTTGCCACCGCTGTGGAATGAATTCGAAGCGTTGGCGCGCGTGCCGATGCTGGTCATCCACGGCGAACGATCAGATATACTCTCGGCGGAGACGGTGGCCGCCATGGCGGCGCGCCATGCCGGCATGGAAATCATCGAGGTGCCGGATCAGGGGCACGTCCCGCTGCTCGATAGCAACGACATCATCCAGCGTGTGACGGATTTCGTCGCCAAGTGCGACGGAACCGCACGATAACCGATCAGGCATCGTCGTGCCGGACCAGCGCCGTCCCAATCCGGATCCGCCAAATCCGTCTTCGGTTGCCTTTCAGACGCCGGTTCAACAGACCATCGTGTCCTATCAGCTTGCCGGCTCCGGCCAGCCGTTGCCGGAATGGCGAGATCGGGCCGAAGCATATTATAGCCGCGCCGGCACGCTGAAGGATGAAAGACGCTTCGCCGAGGCGCTTGCCGCCTTCGACAGCGCCATCGCGCTTAAGCCCGACTACGCGCAGGCCCACAACGGCCGCGGCATTGTGCTGGCCTACGTCGATCGCCCTGCCGAGGCTGTGGGCAGTTTCGACCGAGCGATTGCGCTTAAGCCGGACTATGCCGAAGCGCACAACAATCGCGCCCTTGTGCTGCAAGACCTCGGGCAATTCGAGGAAGCGCTGAGCAGCCTCGACCGCGCCATCGCCCTGCAGCCCGACAACGCCCGGGCGCACAACAACCGTGGCGTGGTGCTCCACGGCCTCCAGCATGACGAAGAGGCGCTCGCCAGTCACGACAAGGCCATTGCACTGAAGGACGACTACGCCGAAGCCTATTACAATCGCGGCATCGCGCTTCAGGAGCTCGATCGCCTTCACGATGCGCTCACGAGCTTTGATCGCGCCATCGCGCTGAAAGCCGATTATGCGGCCGCCTATAACAATCGCGGCACGCTCCTCCTGCGTCTGAACCGTCTCGATGAGGCGCTGGCGGCACTCGATCGCGCCCTCGCTCTGAGCGGCGGTTTTCCCGAAGCCTATCTGAACAAGAGCTATTGCCTGCTTCAAATGGGCCGCTTCGAGGAAGGCTGGCGGCTGCATGAATGGCGAAAAAGGACCGAAAGGCCGGTCGGCCACCGCGCATTTCCGCAGCCGCTTTGGCTCGGAAATGAAAGCGTCGTGAACAAGACGGTGTTCGTGCACTGGGAGCAGGGTTTTGGCGACACCTTGCAGTTCTGCCGCTACGCAAATCTGCTGCGGGCGCGTGGTGCAAACGTTGTCATGTCGGTGCAGGAGCCGCTGCACCGGCTGATTAGCCACAGCATGCCGGATATCCGAATCCTCAAAAGTGACGTCGCGCCCGCGGCGTTCGATTATCACTCTCCGCTGATGAGCCTGCCCCTGGCGTTTGCGACAACGTTGCAAGACGTGCCCGCCGCGGTGCCATACCTATTTGCCGACGACGAGCGACGCATGATCTGGGATGCGCGACTGCCGCCACCGACCAAGCCGCGCATCGGTCTTGTTTGGAGCGGTAATGCCAAACAGAAGAACGATTTCAACAGGTCGATTGGCCTGGCCGCATTGGCGCCGATTTTCGCCGTCGATGCGCATTGGATATCGCTGCAGAAGGAGGTCAGGGACGTCGATAGACCGCTGCTGGAAAACTTCCCGCAGATCTCCCATTACGGCGAGTTGCTGACGGATTTTTCCGATACCGCAGCGGTGATTGCGGGCCTCGATTTAATCGTCACCGTCGACACCAGCGTTGCGCACCTCGCCTGCGCGATGGGAAAGCCGGTATTGATCTTGCTGGCCTTTACGGCGGACTGGCGCTGGCTCGTCGAGCGCGAAGATTGCCCGTGGTATCCAACGGCACAGCTGTTCCGGCAGCAGGCGCCCCACGCCTGGGACGATGTTGTCGAGCGTGGTGTTGCCGCGATTGTGAGTTTCGCGAAAGCCCACTGATAACTCACCGAGTCATTTTGGTTTTTGTCAGAAGGAGATCGGTCAGCGCGGTAGCGCCGCGCGTTTGCGCACGCCGAATTGGTACATGCCCATGAACGTTTGCGGCCTCTCTGTTTCGAAGGCATGCCAGCAGTCGAGGTCCGTCAGCGCGGCCGGATCGGAAAAGCGCGTGGTGAAGTGCTGCCGCATAGACGGGTCGAGCGCGAAACCAACAAATTCCAGATCGTTTGCCGCGACAAAGGCTTTGATATCCGGCAGCGACATGCGGTGTTCCTGAACGTGGAACAAGAGATCGCGGCAATCGTCCGTGGTGAAGAAATCAGCCACGTTGGTGAGCGTTCTTAGCAAAGAGCCTTCATCCGCCGCCATGATCTCCTGCCGGCAGCGTCGGATATCGTCCGGATTAGGTTGGTAGCCATGCTCGGCAATCAGCGCACGCGCCTTCACGACATTTTGCCGCGCCAATTCGCTATAGAGCCCCACCTGCATGACGCCCGAGCGGCGCAGCAGCGTGAGCAGAATTTTCCAGCCCGCCCACGGATCGGCGAGATGATGCAGCACGCCGGATGTTTCGATGACGTCGAACTCACGCCCGATTGACCCTATCTCCATAATGTCAGCTTGCGCGAATTCGACGTTGATAACGCCGAGGCATTGCGCCATGCGTTTGGCGTAGCCGATGCTGGCGAGGCTCAGGTCGACAGCGAGAAAGCGAGCCTGCGGCGCTTGCCGGGCGAATTCGAGCGTAACGAGACCCGTACCGCACCCGGCGATGAGCACGTCGCCGATCTGCTCCGGCGCACAAATGTCAAGGATTGCAGGCCTTGCCGGCGGACCAGCCGCTGGCCAGCGTGGATAAGGGTGTTCTTCATACTGAGCGCGCACGGCCAACGATACTTCGTGGTTGATTTCTGTGAGGCGCGGAACCGCCGCGGCGAGCCGTCGCTCCTCAGCCGGCTCCTTAACCTGCTGCGCGATCACCGCTGCCAATGGTGGCGGCCAGGAGCGATCAAGCAGTGCTTCTGCCCGTGCCAGCGCATTGAGCGGGGCATATGAACCGACCACGGCCGGCCACCTCGACGGATATTGTTCGCCAGCCTGCAAGGCGCGTTCGAGTGCCGTCCGCAATTGCGTTAGCCGCTCGTCCTCAGCCTCGCCGATCGCGAAAGCGTAGCCATTGATGAAGCACTGCCGCGCGATCGCGCAACAGAACCCAAGTACGCGTTCGTCGAAAATGCCGTCCGCGGTCTCGCACAGCATGAGATGACGCACGTTTGTCAAAACGCGCTCAAGTCCAATATCGGTGACTGGAGCGCACTCCAGCAGTCGGCAAAGCAGGACATCTTTTGCCAGCGCCGCAATTCCCGTCGGGCCGCACAATTCGGCAGCGGACAGCAGCCTCGGCCATGCCGCGTCGGCGCGCGCGATGACTTCGCTGATGATGCTATTGCGCCTGATCAGATTGATGCAAACCCCGACGAGATCGCGGGGACAACTCCACGCTTCTGACAGTGCGCGGGCAGCATGTTCATATATCTGTTCGGTAACGGGGGTGCCGACTGCGGCCGCAAACGTGAGTGCGCGAGAAAACAAAATCCTGGTCTGTGTCGTCTCCTTCAGTTCGAGCGCGTGCCGAGCTGCAGCCAACGCCAATTCGGGTCTGCCCACGGCGATGAAGGCATTACCACGAGCAATCCAGGCTTGATCGAAATCAGGCTTTAATTCCAATGACTTATCATAGGCATTGAGGGCGTCCTGATGGCGACCCAACGCAGCAAGGACATGACCTCGGACGAGCCATGCCTCGGCCAGCCGAGGCTCAATTGCGAGCGCGTGATCAGCGGCCTTAAGCGCCTCCTCATGGCGACGCAGATCGGAGAGTGCCTTGGCGCGCTGCAGCTGAGCTGAAGCGAATGCGGGCCTAGCAGCGATCACGCGATCAAAACTGGATAGCGCGTCGCGATGGCGCCCGACGGCGGCCAGCGCCGCGCCGCGGTTGAACCAGTCTTCAATGGCGTCCGGCGCCGCGGCAAGCGCCCTATCATACGCTTCGATCGCTTCAATGTTGCGACCGAGCGCACTTAGCACGTCGGCGCGATGACTGTGCGCCTGAACCAGGTCCGGTGCGAGTGCCAGCGCGCGGTCGAAACTCGATAGCGCTTCCTCGTTTTCTCCGAGTGCGGACAGCGCTCGTCCCAGCAACACATGAGCCCGCTCGTGCCGCGGATCGTTCGCGATTGCGTTGCGCGCAAGCCCGACCCCCTCAGCAAATCGGCCCTGCTGACACGAGATCGCCGCCAGACAATACGGCGCGTCGGCGTTATTCGGCTCGGCACGTCGCACCTGTGTGTAAATCGCCGCCGCTTCGGCAATAGCGCCGCGTCGATGCAGCGCCAAAGCCTTCTGCAGCAAATCGGTAGTCGGTGAGGCGGTCATGCCGGCTGGGAAATCAATCGGGACGTCGGAAGCCAAACAGAACTTCACGGCGACCAGCAAGGTCCCGGAAATCGATCGCGGCGGCAGGCGCCGGCGAGCGAAAAAGAATTACCCAAAATTTATGTATACGCTTGGTGATTGTAGGCCGATCTGTAGTCAAACCATCGGGGGCATTTGTCGACGAAATCACCACTTTTGCGCTAAGGACAGGCCCCGGCGCGCCCTCTTAAGTTATTGATATATCCAAGAGATTTACGAAAATGGCAGCGGAATTAAGTTGCCGCGCGCGATCCAGGGCGTACGGTCGTCCGGCAATGAAATACGCTGTGTGTGCGAAAGTTAGTGGGTTGTTTCCGACCATTGCCCGGAGTAAAAAGATCGTAAAAAACGATCTTATAGGGTGGGGTCATTTCAGTGCCTAGGACCGCCTTGTCGGCGACATTTGTTCGGCATTGCGAGTGCCCGCTGGGCGCCCGCCGGGTCGATTTTTTCGACATCGCCCTTCCGGGCTTTCTCCTTGAGGTGCGCGGAACGGGAGGCAAAACCTTTTATCTGCGGTATCGCAACTCCCATGGCCGCGAGCGTCAATTCAAGATTGGATCGGCCCACGTCCTGACCGTATCCCAGGCGCGGCGCAAAGCGCGCGCCATTCTGGCGGAGGCCATTCTTGGCCGAGATCCACAGAAAGAACGTGAAGAGCTGCGGCGCATCCCGAAGCTCGCGGAGTTTGTCGACAAATCGTACATGCCGTATGCCAAGAATGTGAAACGCAGCTGGCAGACCGACGAAACAATCCTGCGCATCCACATTCTGCAGAAGTTCGGCGCACTTCACCTCGACGAGATATCAAATCAAGCCATCGCGGACCTGCTGTCGCGCATGCGCGATCAGGGCTACGCCAGCGGCACTGTCAATCGCGTGCTGATATTGCTGCGTTTCATTTTCAATCTCGCCAGAAAATGGGGCGCGCCTGGCGCATCCGAGAATCCCACCGCCGGCCTGAAGACCGCGCCGGACGTGTGCCGCGAGCGCTTCCTCTCTCATGACGAAGTGCAGCGGCTGCTGTCTGCACTCGACACTGACGAGAATTGCGTGGCGGCGCGTGCAATCAAGCTTCTGCTGCTCACCGGTGCGCGGCGCAACGAGGTTACGCACGCAAAATGGGAATACATCAACTGGGAAAGGCGCACGCTGCTGGTGCCGCGGGCAAAATCCGGTCGGCCGCGATCAATTCATCTAAACTCCGCAGCGCTTGATCTGCTGCGCGGCATTGACCGGACCGACGGAAACCCGTTTGTGTTTCCGTCACCGGTGACCGGCCGGCCTTCGCCGTCGCTGCATTTCCCGTGGTGGCGGATTCGCGAACGGGCAGGCCTGCTCGATGTGCGGCTGCACGACCTGCGGCATTCGTTCGCCAGCTTCCTGGTAAACCAAGGTGTGTCGTTATATGTCGTGCAGGGTCTGCTCGGTCATACCCAGGCCCGCACAACGCAACGGTATGCTCACCTGGCGAATGACACCCTCGCCGACGCAGCCGAAGTCGTTCGTGACGTTATTTTGGAGCCGGCCAATAACGGGGCGACGTTCAGGTCGCAGACTGCCGCGTCGACTTAGTAACAAGGTCACTCGGCACGCTCATTTCGAATCCGCCATTCGGCAATTCTTGAAAGGCGACGCCGGCGTCCTTGAACGCTTTGTTGATTCGAACTTCGGTTTGATGCCGCGCCCGCACCGCCGCTTTTTCGAGCCGATAAATGGCGCGTTGCGTGACCTTGGCGCGTCTGCCGAGCTCGGTTTGACTCCAGCCGAGCACCGCTCGCGCTGCCCGCATTCGCGCGGCGAATACCAAAAGATCGGGTTCCATGCGCCGGTGCGGGCGTACCGTGGTCGCCGGTATCTTCATCGGTGCATTTCGCTGATGACGCATTGGCCGAACACTTACAAAAAATCCCCGGCGGGAGGTCCCGCCGGGGATCATGGAATTCACGCCGTGATCAGACGATCAGGGCAGGAAGTCCTTGTGCATGCGCAGCGTGAACACCCAGTTCGACTCGTTCGACCAGTGGTCGCGCCGGAGTTCGTCAGCGTGATCGGAGCCGTCAGCGCATTGCCAGCCAACCCGGTCTGGGCGCTGTCGATGTGCTGGTAGATAGCTTCCACGCCGATGTAGAAGCTCTTGGTCACGTCCCACTGCAGGCGCGAACCGACGCCCCAGACGTCCCAGTTGTTGTTGCAACCGGCCGCGGCGGTGGCGGTCGTGCCGGCGCCTGCACCGAGGCCTTCACCGACGCACAGCATCGAGTTGGCCGAACCGGTGCCCGAGCCGTACTTCTCCCACATGCCGTTGAACACCAGGTCCTGGTGCCATTGCGGCGTCCAGTAGTGCTCGTAGGCGACGTCGATGCTCCACGCGGAGGTCAGCTGGCATCCGGTGTTGTTGCCGGCCGCCACTGTGCCGCCGTAGATGCAATCGCTGCCGACACCGTAAGCCTCTGTAGAGCCCATGCCGTCATAGACGTTGCCGGCGCTGGTGGCGTGCCACAGATACTTGGTGGCGCCCACGGTGTAGTTGGCCTCGCCAACGAAGTAGTCGCCGGGCGAGATGAACGGCGTGTTGATCTTCAGACCGCCGCCTACGACCTAGCCCCATGTATCACCGGGATGGCCGGTAACAGGAGTAGCGCCGTAGTAGCCGGCATTGACCTCGTGCAGGGCGCCCATGACTTGCGCCGAGCCCCAGGCCTGATCGACGCGCAGATTGGCGACGACGTCGGGCGACTGCCAACCGCCGTAGCCGGAGGTATTGGCCATAGAGCCGACGATGACGCCGTTGGTGCCAGGTGTCGCCCATGCCGCCGAGTGCGCCAGCCGCACCGCTGAAGTCGATGTTCTGGCTGTCACGGCGCTCTTCGGCCGCCAGCGTGGCGGAGAAGCCGCCGCCGAACTGGGCGGTGTAGCCCCATACCCACCAGCCACCGTCGCCGGAATCTTCCGACGGCAGGTTGCCGGCGCGATAGAGCATCGCGGCTGCCGGGTAGAAGTCGAAGAACGACACCGACAGACCAGCCGTGAAGCCCGCCCACTGCACGAAGGCGCGGTTCATGTTGGCCTGCGAGGCCGGGCACTTCGTTGCCCTGGTTCTGCGAGGCAATGCCGACCGCGATGTAGCCGCGGGCCACACCGTAAGCCGTCTGCTCGCGAGCGTCGGCCGTGATGTAGCCGCGTTCCCGCGTCCAGAAGTTGTTAGTGTAGCGGTTGTTGTAGTCAGATGCGAACGAGCCGGTGGTCGAGTTGCCGTTGACCCCCCAGCTCACTTCCGACCGCACCCAGCCGCCGATCTTGATGCACATATCGGTGCCGGGCATGTAGTAGAACCCCGCCCCGTAGAGGCTGCAAACCTTCACGTATTGGACCGGTCTGGCCTTTACGGGAAGATCAGCTGCCTGCCCCGCCGTCACCGCAACCAAGCCAGCTGCGGAACCGAGGAGGAGGCTTTTCACCATCTTCATAAGAACCTCCGTTTGTTTGCCGTGGGAGGGTTCCGTATCCGCCGGGCGGCATCGCCCCCCTGCTAAGGTCCCCTTGGTCCCCAACCCCCGACCGATTTTTCCGTCCCGAAAACACCGGCCGAGTTGACTTGGGGTTCCCCCCTCCGTCGCAGGGGTCACATTAGTCCCTCAGTTCCACCACGCAATGAATAACCGCCTGAATCACAGGCCGGGCGTGCCGTTTTCCGGAAGGTGTTGCGTAAAAAACACGCAATCGCAGGAGGCCGCCTTTGCGCGATAAAATCGCCGGGCAATCTTGGGCAATGTCAAATTTACTTTGTTTATCATAATCTTAAGAGGAGGGCTCGCGAAGGGCGCCACACACGCTTGCCGTCGCCTCGAATCTTGCGTCCGTCGAGGAAATTCCCATCTTGCCGAGGCAGATAATCGGATCATCCGCCAGGACCATACGCCGAATCGCAGGTATTTGGCCCTGTTCGTGCGCTCTTTGCTGGTGCCGATGATCAAGTATGGCGGAGAGGAAGGGATTCGAACCCTTGATACGGCTTTAGACCGTATAACGGTTTAGCAAACCGCCGCCTTCAGCCACTCGGCCACCTCTCCATTCCTCGAACTTGCAAGGACTTTACTTAAAGCATTCGTTCGAAGCCGCTGGAATAACCCGCACGGGTAAATCAGACCGCGAAGCTCGCCCTCATATACCCCGCATGGTCCTTGCCGCCAACCTCAAGCTTCGTCGTTCGACGTTCGCCAGCGCGTCGGGCTGGATGAAGGCAAAACACTTTCTCTCGCGGGCCATGCTAACCTCCGGCATTAAAGCCCCGGGAAGCGGCAATCGCTCCGACAATGTCTGACACCGCGCATATACCAAGCCTGGAAACGGCGTTTCGCCTGCATGGTGCCGGAAGGCTCGCCGAAGCTTCCTCCGCATACCGCGCAATATTGCAGCGGCATCCGGACCATCCCGGCGCCCTGCACTATCTCGGCGCCGCGGAAGCAGCGGCGGGCAATTTCGACGCGGCGCAGTCATTGATGGAGCGCTCATTGCGCGCTCAGCCGCACAACCTGCAATTCATCGAAAATTATGCGTCGTTGCTGGTGCAGACCGGAAATTGCGAAGCTGCGCTCGCGGTCTGCCAGCGCGGACTAACGCTCAATCCAGCCAATCCCCAGCTCCTCTACGTCGAGGCTGTCGCGCTGGTCAGGCTCAATCGCTTGGCGGAAGCGATCGCTCGATTCGACCGGGTGTTGTCGCTGCAGCCGAATAACATCATCGCGTTGAATGAAAGAGGCTCAGCGCTTGCCCAGATCGGACGATTTGACGAGGCCCTCGCCAGCTTTGCCAAAGCCCTGTCGTTCAACCCACAATACGCGGAAGCCCATTTTAATGAGGCACTGTGCCGCCTGCTGCGTGGCGACCTGGCACGTGGGTTAGAACTGTATGAGTGGCGTTGGGAAATTGCATCAGCACGCCCACACAAGCGAAGTTTTCGCCAGCCGCGATGGACCGGCAAAGAGGACATCACGGACAAATCGATCCTGCTCCATGCGGAGCAGGGCTTCGGCGACACCATCCAATTTTGCCGTTATGCGCCGCTCGTGGCCGCACGAGGCGCTCGCGTCATCCTGGAAGTTCAGCCGCAACTGCGCGGATTGATGGAAGCTTCGTTCGAACAGACGTCGATCGTCGCCAAGGGCGATCCGCTGCCCGATTTCGATTTTCATTGTCCGTTGGTGAGCCTGCCGCTCGCTTTCGCAACGCGGCTCGAGACGATACCTTCGGACACTACCCCCTATCTTCGCGCGCCGTCGGCAGCGAGGAGCGATCAAAAACGAAGCAACCTTCGAATTGGCGTGGTCTGGTCGGGCAGCGCGACCAACCTCAACGGCCGCAACCGATCAATGAGCCTTACGACTCTGCTGCCGTGCTTAAGGCTGAATGCCGCATTTGTAAGTCTGCAAAAAGATGTCAGCGCTGAGGACGCGAAAGTCTTGCATGCGCACAGCGAGCTTTTGCACGTCGGAAGCCCGCTCGTGGATTTCACGGATACCGCGGAAAGAATTGCGGGCACTGGACCTCGTGATTTCGATTGATACCAGCGTCGCGCATCTTGCCGGCGCAATGGGCAAGCCGGTATGGGTCCTCCTGCCATTTGTGCCGGACTGGCGTTGGTTTCTCGATCGTGACGACAATCCCTGGTACCCGAGCGCGCGACTGTTCCGCCAGGATAACAGCAGAACCTGGGACGGCGTTGTCGCGCGCGTCGTAGCCGCGCTTGAAACCCATATTGCCAACGGAATTGACGCCGGGGCTTTGAGCCTGGCGATTTGCTGCCGTCGGCTCCCGTCGTTCGACAGAGAAGGAGCGGCCAAAAAGGGCTTTCCGGGGCCGAGCCTCAGAACCGTCCGAATTTGACCTTCCCCCCGGCGTTCGGCTAGCAAACTCCAAGCTCTCCAGCACCGGCAACCCGCCATGAACCGCAAGCAACGCAGAGCCGCCAGAACTCAAGGAGGCGGCCAGGCGCCACGTATGCCGGCTGGCCCCTCGCCGGCCGCGATGCATGCCGAACTGTTCAATCGGGCGGTCGTGCAGCATCACGCCGGCGCGCTTGGGGACGCAGAGCGCGGCTATCGCCAGCTGCTCACTGTGGTACCGACCCATGCGGAGGCCCATGGCAGGCTCGGCGCCGTGTTGATGCGCCAGACCAAAATTGAAGAAGCCATTTTTCATTTCGAGCAAGCGTTGTCGCTCCAACCCGACATGTTCGAGGCCTACGCCAATCTCTGTCAGGCCTACATGTGGACGGGCCAGCGCGATCGCGCGATCGAGGCGGCTTGCCGCGCGCTGGAACTGAGAGAAACGCCGCAAAGCAAGGCGATGTTTGCACAGTGCGTCGGCTTCGCCCGCTTCGCGGCGGATAATGGCCGCTATCGCAAATTCGTACTGCGCGCGCTGGTCGAAGGCTGGGTTCGTCCGCGAGAGCTTGCCGGCGTGAGCATCAGCCTCATCAAGCTCAATGGCGGCGTCAAAGACGTCATCGCACAAGCCGATGCGGCGTGGCCGGCGCGCTTGCCGCCGGAGACGCTTTTTGGCCCGGGCATGGCCGCACTGGCACAGGATGACCTTCTGTGCCGCCTGCTCGAATGCGATCCGATCACCGATATGGCTCTTGAGCGGGTTTTGACCAGCGTGCGATACGCCATGCTGAAGGCCGCAGCCGATGACCGTACGTCCGATCAACTCCTTGGCTTTTATTGCAGCGTCGCCAGACAGTGCTTCATCAACGAATATGTTTTTGCAACCACCGACGATGAGGCCGAGGAAGCGCAGCGTCTGCGGACGGCGCTCGAGGAAAGGCTGAATATCAGATCGCCCTACCCGTCCCTCTGGCCGATCGCCGTCGGCGCCTATTTTCCACTCCACACATTGAAGAACGCACCGGCATTGCTCGAGCATGCCGCTTCGCCAGGCGTCACCGCGCTACTGGCCCAACAAGTCACCGAACCGGCGGAAGAGAAGCGCATCGCAACAACGATCCCCGCGCTGACTGAAATCGACGGCGAAGTCTCCCAAGCCGTCCGCCAGCAATACGAAGAGAATCCCTACCCGCGCTGGACCAAGCTCGGACCGCCGGCGCAACCCGTTATCCTGTTCAGCCTGCCCTCGCAGCAACTTGGCGATGCGCTGATTGCCGGCTGTGGAACGGGGCTCTCCACGGTTGAGTTTGCCCGGCACGCGCAGAGCGCCCGCATTCTCGCCGTCGACCTCAGCCTGGCGAGCCTCAGCTACGCCAAGCGGATGGCCGACCATGCCAGACTGTCCAATGTCGAATTCGCCCAGGCCGACATCACGAGACTCGGCGCGCTCGGCCGTCAGTTCGACTTCATCGACGCGTCCGGCGTGCTGCATCATCTCGGCGACCCCTGGGAAGGCTGGCGGATTCTGCTGTCGCTGCTGCGGCCGGGGGGCGCAATGCAGGTCGGTCTGTACAGCGAGTTCGCGCGCCGAAACGTCATGGCGGCCCGCGCCCTGATTGCGGAACGCGGTTACCGGCCGGTCGCGGAAGACATTCGGCGCTGCCGCCAGGACATCATCGCCGCCGACGATCCGCTGTTGAAATCGGTGAGCCGCGTCGACGACTTCTTCACGATCGGGGAATGTCGCGACCTGTTATTTCATGTTCAGGAACATCGAGTCACGCTACCCGCTGTCAAGTCGTTCCTTGCGGAAAACCGCCTGGAGTTTTGCGGGTTCTTTCTTGACGCGATCACCCATCACCGCTTCACGTCGCGATTTCCGCAACCCGGCGCCGCGCTCGACCTCGACCGCTGGCATACGTTCGAAACCGAAGCGCCCGACACCTTTGCCGGCATGTATCAGTTTTCAGTGCGCAAGCCTGGAGCGCCTTCGCAATAACGACGACGCGCGGGCCACCGAACCTTGCGGGTTCTCACGCCGCGAGCGCGGGTGCAGGCGCTGCCACCGGCAGCTCGTGCTTGTTGAGCCGCAGCCACTCGCGCGCGGCGCGCTGCGCCGCGCCGATTTCGCTGTCCGTCATCTGAGCCGCAATCTCGCGCCGCAGCCGGACCGCCTCGCCATTGCCTTTCGCGGCCGCGAGGTTGAACCATTTGTGCGCCGAGACGAGATCGACCGGCACGTCGCGACCGACCGAATACATCATCCCCAACTCAAACAGCATGTCGCAGACAGCCGGCGCCTCGCCGAGCGGTCCAACGTTGGCATCGAGTATTTCAAAGCGAGCCATGATGCACTCCCCTATTCGTGCTTGCGGACCAACGCATTCGCGTCTCGTCCGATTTATTTCACCCCATCCGATGCGCCGATCATGCGCAGAAGATTTGAATCGTGGTTTAACTAACGCGATGAATTGAATCTGAACCGCGGAGCGGTAAATGATCCTGTTACGGGCAAGACGCTGTTAGGCAGGACGCGTAGGAACCGCATAAAACCCGCGGTTTGCAAATCGCGGCGTCTCGATTATCCTTTCCACTTGGCAAACACGGGGAGCACGATCCCATGAGAATGAACCGCACGGCCGCCGCGGCGCTCTGGCTCTCGACCGTCGCGATCGCGGCATTCGGCACCAACACGATCTCGCGCGCGTTCGCCGCTGATCCTTTGGGCACGTGGTACACCGAAGGCGGAGATAGCCAGGTCCGCATGGGCAAATGCGGCAGCGCGCTGTGCGGAACCCTGGTGTGGCTGAAGGATCCAAAAGACACCGATGGACGACCACGAACGGACAGTGAGAATGCCGATCCGTCGAAGCGCAGCCGTCCCCTGCTCGGCGTGCAGATCGTTCTTGGCCTGAAGCCGAGCGGCACGCCGGACGAATGGGACGGCAAGGTCTACAACGCCAAGGACGGCAAGACCTATACGGGCTCTTTCACCCTGACCGGCGCCAACACGGCGGTGCTGAAAGGCTGCGTCATGGTGTTCTGCAAATCGCAGACTTGGACGCGCGCAAAGTAATTCCGCTTATCGTGCGCGTTGGCCGAACAGGACCGCGCGCACCTTCGGGTCGCGCGGGTCGACGGCCGATGCCGCCGGAATGCGGATGGCGAATGCACGCTTGACCGCCGGGCGGGCGCGGATTGCTTCGTACCAGCGCTTGAGATGCGGAAACGCGGCGAGATCCTGGCCTTGGCGCTCCGCGAGACGGACCCAGCCGACGCAGGCGATGTCAGCGATGGAATAACGATCGGCAAGAAATTCGCGTTGCGCCAGACGCGTATTCATCACGCCGTAAAGACGGTTGACCTCGTCGGTGTAGCGCGCAATCGCGTAATAGATCGGCTCCGGCGCGTAGCGGCGGAAATGCACCGCTTGTCCGGCCATGGGACCGAGGCCGCCCATCTGCCAGAACAACCACTCGTCCACCGCGGTGCGCGCGCGCTCGTCGCGCGGATAGAATTTCCCGGTCTTACGCCCGAGATATTGCAGGATCGCGCCTGACTCGAACACCGCAATACTGCGCCGGCCTGGCCCATCGGGATCGACAATCGCCGGAATCCGATTATTGGGTGAGATCGCCAGAAAGCCGGGCTGAAACTGCTCACCCTTGGAAATATCCACCGGCCGCACCACGTAGGGCAGCCGGCATTCTTCCAGCATGATGGAAACCTTCCAGCCGTTCGGGGTCGGCCAGTAATAAAGCTCGATCGGCTTCTTGCCGCGCGCGGGTAGCGCGGCGGCGATGCGCGTGGTCGCCGTCTTGCGTTTGGCTTTTGGCGTGGATCTCTGGCCTGTCATTTCGCTGCAACGGAATCGCGGCAAAGAAAACGGCGCCGCGAATTGCTTCGCAGCGCCGCTAAAAGTTCAGACGTTGAGACAGGATCGCCGACACACCGAGGGCGTCGGCGAGGCCCGAGGATCAAGTCCACTGGTTTCTTTTGCCAGGGCGAGGCCGGGATGTTCCGACCGTCGTCTTCATCTTCATCCGTCGTACCTTGCGGCACATTGCGAACAAAGTTGAAGCTTGAGCCTCCGTCCCGCCGACGCCCTCCGTCGTTCACCTGAGCCGGCGCGTCCCGGTAGATCATCTTGGTAGATGTCGATCCCACCACGACAGCGGCCGGCCCGTGTGACGCAATCTTCGACTTAGTTGATGTCGAAGACCGACAGCGGCGTCGACTACTTCTTCTTCCGGCGCTTTGTCTTTTTCGCCGTCTTCTTTGCCGCTGATTTTACTTTGCGCTTCTTTGCCATTGCTGCCCTCCTAGCCATGAGTGGATGGCGACATCGGTGCAGTGCAGTCGCGAATCGACGTGCACTGCTACTCCGATTACACCAGCGGATAAAAAATAACAGTGTATCCGCTTAATATTGTGTATAGCGCCCGCTCGACCGCTAGGTATCGCGTGCCGTAACGCGTGCGCATCGCAACCAGTTCGGTGGAAGTTTCGCTGCGGCAGCAAGCATTCGCGCAAAATCTTCATCAACTGAGAAGTGCCCGTAAATAGCGCACTTCTTGAACACACTGCGCGAAAGCGCAGCGATTACGCTACGCCATCGCGGTTCAGCATGCGCGCGCCTGCGCGCGCTTGATGGCGCGCGCAAAACGAAATTTTCCAACGCGAAAAATTTTTCGTCGCAGTGGCCGCCAAATGCGTCCCGAGCGGTCCGCAACGGCAAAAAATGAGCGAATCAGTGCCAAGCGATTCGCTTTCGCGGGCACGCGAGTGGCCCGCAGGGCACCGCGCGTGAGTCTTCGGCGACGCGATTGCAGTGCCGCGCGAAAGAAAATTCGCGTTTGCGTTTCCGATTGTGCGGACACAGCCCGAGGATTTTCTCCGCGCGCAAATGCGCGGGGCAATCGTCAGCCGCCGATCTTCTTCTTGAGCAGGTCGTTGACGACTTGCGGGCTGGCTTTTCCGCCCGACGCCTTCATCACCTGACCGACGAACCAGCCGACCGCCTTCGGATTCTTTCTCGCATCGGCAAGTTTGTCGGGGTTCTTGCCGACGATGTCGTCGACCAGCGCTTCGATCGCCGAAACATCGGTGACCTGCTGCAAGCCGCGCTGCTCGACGATGACGCGCGGATCGCCACCCTCGTTCCATACGATCTCGAAGACGTCCTTGGCGATTTTGCCGGAGATCGTGCCCTGCGCCATCAGGTCGAGGATACTAGCAAGTTGCGCCTCATTGACCGGCGAACCAGCGATATCCTTGCCCTCCTTGTTGAGCCGCCCGGCAAGCTCGTTGATCACCCAATTCGCCGCCAGCTTCGCGTCGCGCTTACCGCCTTCGACCACGCTCTCGAAATACGCCGCGGTGCTGCGCTCAGCGACAAGCACGTCCGCATCGTAGGCGGTCAGGCCGAAGTCGCGCCGGAACCGAGCCTTCTTCTCGTCCGGCAGTTCCGGCAGCGTGTCGCGCAACTCAGCGATCATCGAGGGCGACAGTTCGAGCGGCAGCAGGTCCGGATCGGGGAAATAGCGATAGTCGTGCGCTTCCTCCTTGGACCGCATCGAACGCGTCTCGTCCTTGTCGGGATCGAACAGGCGCGTCTCCTGCTCGATCGTACCGCCGTCTTCGATCACGCCGATCTGGCGCCATGCTTCGTGCTCAATGGCTTGGCCGATGAAGCGAATGGAGTTGAGATTCTTGATCTCGCAGCGCGTACCAAGTCCCGCGCCAGGACGCCGCACCGAAACGTTGACGTCGGCGCGCAGATGGCCCTTCTCCATGTCGCCGTCGCAAGTGCCGAGGTAACGCAGGATCGTGCGCAGCTTGACGAGGAATGCCTTGGCGTCCTCAGCCGAGCGCAGGTCGGGCCTAGTCACGATCTCCATCAGCGCCACGCCCGAGCGATTGAGATCGACGAGAGACGCCGCCGGGTGCTCCTCGTGGAGCGATTTGCCGGCATCCTGCTCGAGATGCAGACGTTCGATGCCGACCCGCACGGTCTCGCCGTCGGGCATGTCGACGACAACTTCGCCCTCGCCCACGATTGGCGATTTGTACTGGCTGATCTGGTAGCCCTGCGGCAGGTCCGGGTAGAAATAATTCTTCCGGTCGAATACCGATTTAAGATTGATCTGCGCATTGATCCCGAGGCCGGTGCGCACGGCCTGCCGCACGCACTCCTCGTTGATGACGGGCAGCATGCCGGGCATCGCGGCATCGACCAGCGATACATGCTCGTTGGGACCGCCGCCGAATTCGGTCGAGGCTCCGGAGAACAGCTTGGCCTTCGCGGTCACCTGGGCATGGACTTCCATGCCGATGACCAATTCCCAGTCGCCGGTCGCGCCCTTGATAAGCTTCGATTTTTTCGCCGATGCGTCCATGGCTCCGCGCCCTCAATTCGGGCACGAATTAACCCCTCGGGGTGCCTGGGGCAACCCCGACCACCAACCGATCAAGCGGGATAATCTCAGCCAGTTCTGCCGCAAAGCGGAGTGCAGAACGGCTTGATACAAGGCAGCGTCGCAACCCAGTGGCCACCACTGCAGATCTGCTGGGAGCAGCCGACCGTGCCGGGCGGGCAACTGGACGAGCACACAGTGCCGGACGGCACAGCTCGGTGGTGAATGACGCAGGAGTCGACCGGCCGTCTGGTGTACCGGTGCTTCGCAGACGCTCCGGAAACTCCCACAAGCAGCGCCGCCGCCGCAACCAGCGCCGTCATCGCAAATACTGAACGCATACGCATCGTCCTCCCCATCCTTTGTGCCCCGCCACACAATCTTACTCCTTCGCTGCCGTCCAACAAGACGCATGACCGGTCAGCGCGCTTGCACACGCCCGCACTGCTGCCGGATACTGAGCGCCTGTCCGGCTGTCACTGCCCCACCGCAAAAAATCGAGGCAGCCACCCAGGGAGGAGCGGATGTTCCGATTTCTCGTCGCCTCGTTCATGCTGCTGAGCGCACCAGCGCTCGCACAGCAATCCGCACCGGAAATTCCCTTCGACTCCGTGCCCGACGCGCTGAAGCTTCCGCCCGACCTTTACATGGGTGAAGCCGCCGGCGTCGCCGTCAATTCCAAGGGCCACATCTTCGTGTTTCATCGCGGCGGCTCAAGTCATGGACCGGCCTTCGCCAATACCGCCGCGCAATTGTGGGAGTTCGACGCCAACGGCAAATACATTCGCGAAATCGGCAAGAACCTTTACGCCTGGTCGTTCGCCCACGCCGTGCGCATCGACAAGGACGACAATATCTGGGCGATCGACAAAGGCTCGGACATGATCATCAGGTTCAATCCGCAAGGGCGGGTCACCATGGTGATCGGGCGCAAGCAGGAAGCTTCCGACGCCGAGACCAAGCCCTGGGCGCACGTCAAGCCGCCTCTGCCGGCGGAGCCCGGCCGCTTCCGGCAGCCGACCGACGTCACCTGGGATCCGGCGGGCGATATCTTCATCAGCGACGGCTACATCAATTCGCGTGTCGCCAAGCTCAACAAGGCCGGCGACTGGCTGAAGTCGTGGGGCGAGCCCGGCAACGGCGACGGTCAGTTCAGCACGCCGCATAACATCGTCGCCGACGCGAGCGGGGCGATCTATGTCGCCGATCGCAACAACCGCCGCATCCAGGTGTTCGACAGCGACGGCAAATACCTGCGCACGATCCGTATCGATATTCCGCCGCCGGCGGACGCCCAGCCGGCCATCGGCAACAAACCCAATCTGACGGACTATCTCCAGAAAGGCGGCACCCAGACCCCGGGCGCGCCGTGGGCGCTCTGCATCACGCCGCCGCCGAACCAGGTGCTTTACGTCTCCGACGCGTTTCCGGGGCGCATCTACAAACTCACCCTCGGCGGCAAGGTGCTCGGCATGTTTGGTCGCTCCGGCAAGCAGCTCAAGGAGTTCGGCTGGGTGCACGCCATCGCCTGCCCGAACGAGAACACGCTGTACACAGCCGAAATTCTCAATTGGCGTGTGCAGAAGCTGATCCTGCATCCGGATCGGATGCGCTAGAGGGCGTTCAGCGGCAGCGCGCGAGCAACCAATTGTCCAGCGTAGAACAAGGCGCCATCACGCGGCTCGCCGAGCGTGCCGCGGCGGTGCGCCTCGAAGATTTCTCGGAAAAATCCGTCGAACAGGCCAAGCTCATCCTGCTCGATACACTCGGCTGTGGCTTTGCCGCATTAGACGACGAGTGTGCCAATGCGGTACTGGCAACGGTGCAAGCGCTCGGCGAAGCGCCGCGCTGCACGCTGATTGGCCGCGAGCAACGCACAAGCGCGCCGAGCGCGGTGCTCGCCAACGGCACGCTCGTTCGCGTGCTCGATCTTAACGACTACGTGATCGGCGCCGACCCGGTGAGCGGCGCGCGCGGCGGCCACCCGAGCGACAATATTCCGGTCGCGCTGGCCGCGACGGAACTCGCCGGCTCAAGTGGCGGCGATCTGCTCGCCGCGATCCTGCTCGGCTACGAAATCTACGGCCGCGGCAAAGCCCTGATGGACGCCCGTTCGCCCTGGGACGGCATCAGCATTTCAGGTTTGGCTGCGCCGGCCATGGCGGGCCGCTTGCTGCGGCTTCCGCGCGAACAGCTCGCGCATGCGATCGCGCTCAGCGCGGCGCGCGCGCCGACGCCCGTGGGCGTGCGCGAGGGCGCGATCTCGGCGGCAAAGTCGATTGCCAACGCCTTGATCGCGCAGAACGGCATGCAGGCGGCGCTGCTCGCGGCACAAGGCATCACGGGGCCGCTCGATCTGTTCGAAGCCCAGCATGGCCTGCGATTGGTCTTTGCGCATCGGCCCGAGACCGCGGCCGACATCCTGGGCGCGCCGCTGCCCACCGATGGCTTCATCGGCAAGGTCGCAGTCAAAGCTTATCCCTGTTTCGCGGGAGCGCAGAGCGCCGTGGCCGCCGCATTGGCGCTGCATCGCCTCGTTAAGGGCGACGTCGGATGCCTCACCGGGAAGATTCGCGTGACTTTGGCCGACCTGCCGATCGTGCGCCGGCAAATGTCCGATCCGGGCCGCATCAGGCCGCAATCGCGCGAAGCCGCCGACCACTCGCTGCAGTATCTCATCGCCGTTGCCCTGATCGACGGCACGTTCGGGCTCAAGCAGTTTGAAGGCGAGCGCTGGACCGACCCGCAAGTGGTCGCTCTGATGGAGCGCCTCGACATGACCACCGATCCCGGGCTGGCGCGTCGTGCCGGTGAATTCTATCCCTGCGCGCTGCAGGCAACGGATCTCGGCGGCGAAACCCATCATGTCGAAGTTTTGAGGCCGCCGGGTGTATCACCAGACGGCCTCGACGCCGGCGGGATCGCAGAAAAATTCACCCGCCTGACCGATGAAGCGCTCACGCCCAGTCAGCGCGATCGCATTATCGATGCCGTCATGACTCTCGATACTGCGTCGCGCTGCGACCAGCTTATCCAAACGCTGGCCGGAGATGCGCATGCCAGCCGCGCCAAGCGGTAGCATCACCGCGCGGCTGGCTCTGCTACTGTCGGGAAAAGGGAGGACAAAAAAATGAACCGACGCCATGCCCTGGTCGCCGTTCTGGCGGGCGCCACGCTCCTGGCCGCCGCGCCGCTGACAACGGCCGCCGCCCAGGACTGGCCGTCTCATCCGGTGAAAATCATCATCGGGTTCGCGCCCGGGAGCAGCGCCGATCAGCTCGCACGCCTTGTTGCGGAGGGTTTGAGTGCATCCCTCAAACAGAGTTTTGTCGTCGAATACCGCCAGGGCAACAGCGGCAGCATTGCTGCGAGTTTCACCGCGCGCGCCGCGCCGGACGGCTACACCCTGATGATCGGCGGCTCGGGGCCACACATCACCATTCCGACGCTGCATCCGGATATCGGCTACGACCCGATGAAGGACTTTACCCACATCGCCATGATCGCGGGCGACAGCTACGTGCTTGCGGCCAATCCGGCGCTCGGCGTCCGTGACCTTGCCGGCCTGATCAAGCTCGCCAAGTCGCGCAGCGCACCCTTGACCTCCTCATCGCCCGGGCCCGGGTCGCTCGGCCAGATGCTGCTCGAAGAGTTCAAGCGCAAAGCCGGTATCGACATCACGCACGTTCCAGCGCCGGATTCAGGGCTTGTCGAGGTGCTCGGCAATCACATCAATATGACGCTCACCGTGCCGCTGACCGCCGGCGAGCAGATCAAGGCCGGCAAGATCGTCGGCCTCGCAATGTCATCGCGCGCACGCAACCCCGCCTATCCCACGATCGCGACGTTTACCGAGCAGGGCTTTCCGGAAATCACCGGCGCCACCTGGTTCTGGCTGACGGCGCCGAAAAACCTGCCGCCGGCCGTCGCCGAAAAGCTCAACCGGGAAGTTCGCCGCAGCTTGCAACTGCCGAAGGCTCGGGCCTATTTTGCCCAACAGGCGCTATTGTCCGAGGACTTGGACCTCGCCGGCACCACCGCGTTTGTCGGCAATGAACTGGCGCATTGGAGCGCGCTCGCCAAACGCGTCGGCATGACAGCGCAGTGAGAGAAGCGAACCGGAGATTTCACCATGGATGCCATTACTGAAAAGAACGATACCGCCGCGGCACTTGCGGAACCGCGCGCGCGCATCGGCCTGATCATTCCCTCGGTCAACCGCATGACCGAGCCGCAGTTCAACCACTACGCACCCGAGGGCCTCGGCATCCATGTAGCGCGCGGCCGGGTCGCCGGCGGGCCCAATCGCACGGTCGCGGAATTGACCGATGAGATCGCGCATGCGGCAGGCACGCTGGCCGACGCCAGTCCCGACCTGATCGTGTTCCACTGCACGCACACATCGATGAAGGAAGGCGCCGACGGCGAGGCGCGCATCATCAGCCTCATTCGCAAGACCACCGGCATCGAGGCACTCTCGACCTCGAGCCTGGTGAGCGACGCCTTGCACGCGCTCGGACTCAAGAAGCTGGTCGTGCTCAGCCCGTATCAGTCGAATGCCGACATCATCGCCTATCTGGGCGCGGCCGGTTTTACCGTGGTCAAGGACGTCGCGCTCAAGTGCAAAACCGCGGCCGATTTTGAAGCGATCACGCCGCAACGCTGGCTCGAACTGGCCCGCGAGAACGACACGCCGGAAGCCGACGGCATCTTTTTGAGCTGCACCAACACCACCCAGATCGAGGCTGTCGAGGCGATCGAGCGCGAACTCGGCAAGCCGGTGGTCAACAGCAATCAGGCCGTGCTCTGGGGCTGCCTCAAGCGGCTAAAGAGCCGCTTGGGCGAAGCCTTTACTCCGCCAAGCGATCTTGGGCAGCTGATGAAGGATATCGAGAACTAAATCAGGCCGAGCCGCTTCGCTGCATGACGCGCTGGAAATCCGTCGAAAAGCTGTGCATTCGGCGGGCTCCGGTCGCGGTGATTTCGATGGTTTCCGCGAAAACGCAGCCGGTCTTGCCTTGACGCCATTTCGGGTCAAGCAGGTCGATATTGAACGCGAACACCATGCCTGGCTCAAAACGATCGCCGATGACCTTGATGGCCTCGCGATCGGCGGCGATCGCGTGGTGGCGGAAACGCGGATATTCGAGCGACGCGAGGCCGTGGCCGTGGATGCCGGCTTCGCAGATCGAAAGGCCGCGGCTGTCAATCTCGTCCTTTACCGCCATGAGCGCGGTCGAGATCGTCTTGCCCGGCCCGAAGTGATCGAGCCCGCAGCGGTAGGCCGCGAGGCACCCCTCGTAGATGTTGATCTGCTCCTTCTCCGGCTCGCCGAGACAGAAGGTCCGTTCGACGTGCGTAAAGTAACCGCCGAACTTCGGGTGCATCTCGCAGATGATGAGATCGCCCTTCTCCATCGGCCGCATCGTCGGCACCCGGAACGGATGCGGGTACGGATAACGATCGCAATTCCACAGAAACAGCGTGGGCTCTTCGCCGCCGTGCGCCGTCATCGTCGCCATCATGGCGCCGTAGACCTCGCATTCCTTGACACCGGGCCTGGCGACGTCGCGGCATGTCGCAAGCATCAGATCGCCCAGCCCCGCCGCCTTGCGGAGCACGTCGAGTTCCTCCGCGCTTTTGACCGAACGAACCTTCTCCAGCATGTCGTCGAGGCCCGAGATCTGCGCATCGGGCAGCAGCGCGATGAGCTGCTTGTAGACGTCATGCGGCAGCCAGCCGTCGGGATCGAGCGGGCCGGCGAGCCCGTCCATGCCGATCTTGCCGCGTTCGAGCTTGAGCTCCTTGATCCGGTTGGCGACGGAATCGGCCCAGGTCTTGGTGCGCGGGCGAATGTCGCTCACCCAGTTCTGTGCTGCGCCCCAGCCGTCGACGAACGTCGGCATCTGGATGATCGACGTCGGCTCTCCGACGGCAGGAAAGATCAGCACGTTGAATTCGGCGTTGCCGCCGATCGGCGACAGGTAGCGCGCGTTGGCGGTGTAAAAGTCCCACATCATCGGCCAGCCCCACAGCACGATGGCTGTCGAGGCCGCGCGCTGCCATCTGTTTGCGTACGGCGGCGTAGCGCCGGTCGCGTTCGGCTAGTGAAAGGCGGGGAAGCTCGAGCGTGGGGCGCATGGCTATTCCTTCGCGAAAGACCGAGGGGTTTGGCTTGTCCGAACCGCGAGGCCCGGGAAAATTCAGGCGGCCGCCTTCATCTGTTTGAGCGCTGCCAGATAGTCGGCAATGCCGCGCTCCAGATCGAATTCCGGTTTGTAACCCAGCTCTTCGCGCGCCCGCGATATGTCGTAAACTCCCGTCGCCGGATACGCGAAGCCATAAAAATTCAGGCCGCCGCCGATCTCCATCTGGGCGTTCGGTATGTGTTTCTTGATGACGCGCTCGAAATCGCGCAGCGTCACGCCGGTCCCTGTGCCGATATTGTAGACGCGGCTTTTGACCTTGTCGGCGATCGTGGCCAGATAGATGCCAAGTGCCGAGTCCTTGTTGTAGATGAAGTCGTCCTTGTCGTCGCCGCCGCGCTCAAGCTTGAACGGCAGCCCCTGCGCGGGATTTTCGACGATCCGGCTCATCACCGCCATCGGGCCGTGGCGCGCGGTCTTGCCCGGACCGTAAGTCGAGGCAAAACGCAGCGACACTGTCTCGATCCCCATGTTGTCGTGGTAGTAGGCGCAAGTGTTCTCACCCATGAACTTCGCGGAGTTGTAGATGCGCTTGGGTTTGGCCGGCAGATCCTCCGTCATGGGTTTCCAGGTCGGCGAGCCGTATTCGCCGGTGACTGGCCCATAGACCCCCTTGGCGCTGGTGAAGACGACGCGCTTGACGTTAAGCGCGCGCGCCGCCTCCAGCACGTTGACCAGGCCCATGACATTGACCTGGATGCTGAGCGCAGGGTTGGCCGCCGACACCGCGCCGACAAACGCCGCGGCGTGCACCACGTGCGTGACTTGGTGCTTCTTGATGGCCTGAAGGATGCGCGGCATATCGAGCACGTCGCCTTGCTCGAAGTCGATCCGTTCGGCGATGTCGCTGATCAGGCTCGTGTCCTGGTGGCGTGCGAAGATGACCGGGCGATGGCCTTCCTTGACGAACTTGCGGCTGGTCTCGGCGCCGATGACGCCCATGCCGCCCGTGATCAGAACTTTCATGGCGAGTCCTACTCGATCTTGATGCCCAGAGCTTTGATCAACGCGCTCCAGTGCTTGAGGTCACTTTGGATGAGCCCATTGAATTCCTGCGGCGAGAGTTCGTCCCGCTCGAGGGTATTGGTCTTGAAGAATTCTCGGGTCTTCGGAAGGTCCAACGCCTTGGCGACGTCGGCGTGAATTTTCGCGGTCAGTGCGGGCGTCATCTTGCCTGGTCCCCACAGGCCGAACCACACAGAGGTATGAAAGCCCGGAACTGCTTCGCCGATAGTGGGGAGATCGGGCAGCGTCGGAACGCGTTTTTCGGTCGCTGCCGCAATCAATCTGACCTGTCCGGCTTTGGCATATTGCTCGACGCTCGACAGGTTGAGCAGCATCACCTGCACCTCGTTGCCGAGGAGGCCGTTGAGCCCCGGCGCCGCTCCGCGATACGGCACGTGCTGGATCTGGATTCCCGTCCGCTGCTTGAGTTCCTCCATGCTGAGATTCGCATAGGTGCCGGTGCCGAAGGAGCCGTAGCTGAGCTTGCGCGGGTTGGCTTTGGCGTAGGCGATCAGCTCAGGCACTGTCTTCACCGGCAGCGACGGATTCACCATCAGCATCGGCGTGCCACGGCACAGCAGCGCGATCGGCGTAAAATTATCCGGATTGTAGATCAGCTTCGAGAACAGCGCCGGGTTCGCCGTAAAGGTCGAATCCGGTGCCACTAGCAGCGTCAATCCATCAGGCGCAGCCTGCTCAACGTCATGCGCGCCCACGCCCGAGTTGCCGCCGGGACGATTTTCGACAATCACGCTTTGGCCCCACATCTTCTGCAGGGGCTGGGCGATGATGCGGGCCATCAAATCGGTGACGCCACCCGCCGGAATCGGCACGATGATCCTGACCGGACCGCTCGGAAAGGTTTGCGCGCCAGCGGCCGTCGCGAACATCGCGAACGCAACGCAAACGGCGCATCTGAGGAAGCGAAGCATCGTCTATCTCCCCATCCTATCGCGCGCTCTGTGCGCCGGTGACGGGCGTACCGATCCCGAGCGGCTCTGCATCAATGAGCACAAACGCCACCCGCGCGCGCTTGCTGCTGCGGTTCGCCCAGGCATGGTTGGTGCCGCGTTGAACCATGATGTCGCCGGCCTTCAACTTGACCGTCGAAGCATCCATGTCCATTTCGATCTCACCCTCCATGACGATGACGTAGTCGATCGTCTCGGTGCGGTGCATGTGAGGGTGATTGCCCGGCGGAAAGTCGATGACCGCGAAGCGGGTGCCGTTGCGCGGCGGCGCGGTGCCGATAACCCGCGCGCCCATATCCTCCGGCTGCTCGCCGACCGGCATGGCCGCCGGAGCGCCTTCGGTGCACCAGATCATGGTCGAGACCAGACCGGGCTGAGGCGTTTTCGCGTTGGTGGCCGGTTCGTCGCGCAGCACCTTGGCGACATGAGCCGCATCGTGTCCCGTGACGACGCGACGGATGGGCGGGTGGCCCGTTTGCATCATATTCCTCCCCGCATGTTGATCTGCTAATTAACTGGAGAGTTAACTGGGAGCGGGACTGTCAGGAATCTTGTGTGTGAGGCCATAGTGATGGAAGACAAGGGAGCATCATATGGCAATCGAGAAAGACCTGCTGGACCAGCTTCTGGCCGGCCGCGATCCGAAGGATGTATTCAATAAGGACGGGTTGGTGGACGAACTGAAGAAGGCACTCTCTGAGCGAATCTTAAATACCGAGCTCGACGAGCATCTGGACGACGACAGCGTTGAGGGCAAGCCCAATCACCGCAATGGCTATTCGAAGAAGTCGGTACTAACCGGCACTTCGAAGATGACGCTGTCGGTGCCGCGAGATCGGGCCGGAACATTCGATCCGAAGCTGATCGCCAAATACCAACGTCGGTTCCCGGATTTCGACGACAAGATCATCTCGATGTATGCACGAGGGATGACGGTCCGCGAGATCCGTGGCCATCTCGAGGAACTCTACGGCATCGACGTTTCACCCGACCTGATCTCGGCGGTTACCGACGCGGTGCTGGACGAGGTTGCGGAATGGCAGAACCGGCCACTCGATATCTGCTACCCGCTGGTGTTCTTCGATGCCATTCGGGTCAAGGTCCGCGACGAAGGCTTCGTGCGCAATAAGGCGATCTACATCGCGCTGGGAGTGCTCCCGGACGGCACCAAGGAGATTCTTGGCATTTGGATCGAACAGACCGAGGGCGCCAAATTCTGGCTGCGCGTCGTAAACGAACTGAAGACCCGAGGGACCCAGGACATTCTCATCGCCGTGGTCGACGGCCTGAAGGGCTTTCCCGAGGCTATTAATGCCGTTTTCCCACAGACCATCGTTCAAACCTGCATCGTCCATCTGATCCGCCATTCGATGGATTTTGCCTCCTGGAAGGATCGCAAGAGCTTGGCGCAGGCGCTGCGGACTATCTATCGCGCGGCCGATGCTGCTGCTGGCCAGGCCGCCCTCGACGCCTTCGCGCAAGGTCCTTGGGGCGCAAAGTATCCAGCAATCGCGCAGAGCTGGCGCCGCAACTGGGAGCTCGTGATACCATTCTTCGCTTTCCCCGAAGGCGTGCGGCGAATTATCTACACCACAAACGCCATTGAGGCGCTTAACTCGAAGCTGCGCCGCGCCGTTCGAACCAGAGGACATTTTCCCTCTGACGACGCCGCGACCAAGCTGCTATATTTGGTCTTGAACCGCGCCACCGCGGAATGGAAACGACCGGCTCGAGAGTGGGCCCAGGCGAAGACACAGTTCGCCGTCATGTTCAACGAGCGATTCGTGAACTCATGACGGATAACCGGCCTCACACAGAAATTCTGATAGTCCCACTGGGAGCTGCGCGGGCTGTCAACTGCGGCGGGGTTGCGTGCAACACCCATGTCGCCCCATGTTGCCTCGGCCTCATCGTAAGGGCATGGTTGTTTCATGAAATCCCGCAGACCCGTGAAGCCGCGGCAAACACGCAATGCCGATGCGACACGCGCCAAGATATTGCAGGCCGCACTCGACGAATTCGGCGAACGGGGATTGGAGGCCGCAAGCACCGACGACATTGCCAGGCGTAGCGGCGTCAACAAGCGGATGATCTACTACTACTTTAAGAGCAAGGATGGCCTCTATCTGGCCGCGCTTGAGACGGTGTTTGCCGACCTGGTCGCCCGCGAACGGCAAATCCAGATCGAGCATCTCGATCCGCCGGCAGCGATCGAAGCCATGATCAATCTCAAGATCGACTACTATCTGGAGAACCCGCACTTCGTATCGTTGCTGTCGATGGAGAATTTCTACAAGGCGCACCATCTTCGCCGATCCGGCAAACTCAAAATGTTCAAGACGCCCTTGACCGACGTCATCAGCCGCATCCTCGATCGCGGCCAGGCGAGTGGATATTTCCGGCGCGGCATCGAGCCGGTCGATTTCTACGTTTCGCTGTGCGCACTTTGCATCATGCACTTCTCGAACCAGCACACGTTGGGTGTGATCTTCGGACGGAACATGATGTCGCCCGCCAATATCATGAGGCGGAGAAGAACCGTGATTGATTTCGTGCTGAGCTACTTGCAAGCACCGAATGCAATGGGAGAGACCGCAACGTACCGAAAAGCCGGCGCCGTCGCCCCGCTAGTCACGTAATCACCTTCCGCCCCTTTATGCCTCGCAGAGGACGGCGCCTCTGGCATGGCGCGGCCTACTGGCGTCAAGGCACCGCGTCGCCGCAGCCGGCCGGATTGAAGACCCGGCGTGTCGACGGTGGATTGGCGACGAGCTTCGCCGCCGGCCGGATCGGCCGCGGCGCAAAATTGCCGCCGCAGTTCGGGCACACGCCCCTGAGCCTGGCGTCGACGCAGTCGCGGCAGAACGTGCATTCAAAAGTGCAGATCATCGCGTCGGTTGCAGCCGGCGGCAGATCCTTGCCGCAGCATTCGCAGTTCGGGCGCAGTTCAAGCATTGCTATCTCCTTTCCGCGGGCTCGGGTGACAGGGCAAAATGCGGCTCTTGGCGCGACCAAATTGCCAGGACCGCGATGGCAAGGAGCGGCAGGCCGACAAGGTTGACTACCGGCCAGCCGAAAGACGCCATCAGCGCACCCGCCGAGAAAGATGCCAACAGATTGGCACTGTAGACGAACAGAGAGTTCAAGCCCTGCGCCCTCGTCTTGCGCGCCGCCGGGTAGGTGCTGGCGAGCAGCAGCGTGCCGCCGTTGAACAGGAAATTCCAGCCGATCCCCGAAAGCCCAAGCTCGATAAAGTAAAGCGGCAACGTCTGTTCGGTCAGGACCGTGAGCACGCAACCGAGGCCACTTGCCACGGCGCCGAGCGCCACGAGCCCGCGCAGCCCGACCCGGGCGACCAGCACCGGATTGAACAGCGACGGCAGGTACATCAACGCGAAATGCACTTGCAGCACCGTCGACGAAACCGGCAGCGAGTAGCCGCACATTTGCAGCGACAGCGGCGCGGCATTCATGGTCAGCGTCATCACCGCGAAACCGATGGCGCAGATGGCGCTGGCCCTGAGGAAGCCGCCGTTGAGCGTGAAATTTTCCGCAGCCACACGCGACACGTCTGCACCAGCGTCACGGCCGAGATTTGCCGACAGCAGACCCTGAGATGCCGCCAGCCCGGCGCACACCACGCTGAGCGCCACGAACGCGCCGACATAAGGCACCGCGGTGACACCCGCGAAATGGCCCCCGAGAAACGGCCCCGCCACGCCGCCGACCACCCCTCCCCCGGTCACGATGGCGACCGCGGATGTCCGCTCGTGCGGACTGCGTGCCGCATCGATCGCGGCGAAGCGATAATACTGGCCGAAGGCGCTGAACAGGCCGAGCAGGAACGTTCCCGCAATCAGCAACAAGAAACTGGCCGCAATAAGCGCCAGAGCGCAAACGGCCCCCCCAAGGATGCCGATGCCGGCCTTGAACATGAAACCGCCGCGACGCCCGAGACGCCCCATCAGCGCCGACGCCGGATAGATCATGATGAGCGTGCCGAGCACGGAGGCGGTCACCGGCACCGTGCTGAGCGCGGGCGACGGCGCCAGATAAGCGCCGGACAAGCTCGACACCGAGGTGAGAAGCGATACGACCGTACTGGTCAACGCCTGACCGGCAGCCAGCACGAGAATGTCCCGATTAGGCATTGGCATTGCGGCACCCATCGTCCGGTTCGGATTGCACCCCCTTGTCACCCCGGACATGCTGTGGCAGCAATGTCATTATACCAGTCATTTCCTGCCACACGGCGAGGGCCTGACGATGCGTACCGCAAAGCCAAAGCAGCGCCTGATCGTGGTGCCGGCGTTCGATCGCGCGCAGCTTCTCGATGTGTCCGGGCCGGTGCAGACTTTCGCCACCGCCAACGAGATCGTCGCCGAGTCGGGCGGCGAGCCACCCTACCGCATCGCAGTGGGATCGCGCCGCGGCGGGCCGATTTGCACGTCGTCGGGACTACCGCTGGTGACCCAGCCGACCAGCAAATTCAGCGGCACCGCGCAGATCGATACGCTTATCGTTCCGGGCGGACCCGGCGTGCACGAGGCACTCAAGGACAAGAACACGATTTCCTGGGTACGGCGGAACTCCGCTAAGGCGCGCCGCGTGGCCTCGGTCTGCACCGGCGCGTTTCTTCTGGCCGAAGCCGGTCTGCTCGATGGACGTCGCGCGACGACGCATTGGAAATCATGTGCGCGGCTGCAGGAGAACTACCCGAAGATTCACGTCGAACACGATCCGATCTATTTAACCGACGGAAAGATATGGACTTCCGCCGGCGTTACCGCAGGCATCGACCTTGCCTTGGCGCTGGTTGAAGCGGATCTCGGCCGCGGCATTGCCATGCGCGTGGCCCGCCAGCTTGTCGTCTTCCTCAATCGGCCCGGCGGTCAGTCGCAGTTCTCCGCGCCGCTCGAAGCACAGGCTGCGGCCGCCGATGGCAACGCGCCCAATCACTTCGCGCCGCTGCACGGCTGGATCGCCGCGCATCTCACCGGCGACCTGCGGGTCGAACGCCTCGCTGAGCAAGCCGGCATGAGCCCGCGCACCTTCGCGCGGGTCTATGCCGGCAGCATGGGGACGACCCCTGCCCGCATGGTGGAAAAAATTCGCGTCGAGGCAGTGCGCCGCGTCCTTGAAGAGACAGACATGCCGATCAAACGGATCGCGGCAGAATGCGGCTTCGGCCAGGAGGAGCGCCTGCGCCGCGCCTTCGCCCGGCAGGTCGGCACCACGCCGGCGGAATACCGTGCGCGGTTCTGAGGAACTTACGCGTGGATCAACGGATGGCCACAAAGGTCCGATCCCAACGGATGCCTCCTGCGCCTCCCGAAAATAGAACAGCCTCGGCGCGGCCAATCAGATTCTCGGCCGGAACGTAACCGACCTGCCCGGCCATGCGGCTGTCGACCGAATTGTCCCGGTTATCGCCGAGCGTGAAATAATGGCCCGGCGGCACGATGTATTCCGGAGTGTTGGCGAAAGGACCGCTATCGTTGAACGCCTGCGTCGTGTAGCTGACGCCGTTGGGCAGCGTCTCGCGATAGCGCGTCGCGCGTTGTCCCGTTGAATTGTCGACCGCGTCACCGATACGTTCGCGAGGAACGGCGACGCCGTTGATTCTCAGCACGTTCTGAATCAGCTGAATTCGATCACCCGGAAGGCCGACCACGCGCTTGATGAAGTCAGCCCCGGCTCCGCCAGTCACGCGGAACACCACGACATCGCCGCGGTGCGGGAGCCAGCCGGCCGGAAACCGGCGCGGCAAACCGGCCGTCACCAGCAGCAGCGAGTAAGGGCCGTAACCGTAGGAGACTTTGGAAACCAACACGTAGTCGCCGGGTATCAGCGTCGGCGTCATCGACTGGGACGGAATGCTGAACGGCTGGAACACGAACAGCCTGAGGCAGGCCACAATGGCGCCTAACACGACAATCGTGCCGAGGAAGAGGCCATCGCGGGACCGACGCGGTTTCGTTAGTCCAGAGCTGCCGCCGGTGACCGCCATCGTCCGCGACCCTTTCGGAGTAAAATCAATACGCTGCCTGCAAAAGCTCGCGGACGTCGGCAGCCGAAACCGGCCGCGGTGATTTGATCGCCTGAGCGGCAATTTCGCCGGCGACGAAATCAATCTTAGCAACGTCGAAGCCTATGTCACGCAGCCGCTGCGGAATCGGAAATTGCTTGAGCATGGCCGTGATAGCCGCGGCCGGATCGCCGCTGCCAAGCGCTTCGCCCAGCCGCGCCTTTGCGTCCGGTGCGGCGGCAAGATTAAAGCGCGCGACGTGCGGCAGGATGATCGCATGCGCTTCGGCATGGGGCAGCCCGAGACCGCCGAGCACATGGGCAAGTTTGTGCTGCAGCCCGTTGCTGACGCTGAGCACGGTGCCGGACAGCCACGCGGCGACGAGACATTCGCCGCGGGCGTCGCGATCGGCGCCGTTGGCCACCACCGCCGGCAGATTTTTGCCGAACCGCCGCATTGCTTCGCTCGCCAGCGCCAGCGTCACCGGCGTGCGGCCGTCGGCCCAAAAGCTCTCGACGCAGTGGGCGATGGCATTCATGCCGCTCGCCGCGCTCACTGCTGGTGGCAGGCCGAGCGTCAGTTCGGGATCGTAGATGACCGTGCGCGGCAGTACCTTGGTGTCGCGCCCGGTGACTTTGCGCGCACCGTCGGTGATGCCGAAAATGGTGGTCGCTTCCGAGCCTGAATACGTCGTCGGAATGGCGATGATCGGCAGACCGGTTTCTCGCGCGATCGCCTTGGCGAGCCCGATCGCCGAACCGCCGCCGGCCGCAACAAGCCCGTCAGCCTTGGCCGCGCGCGCCGCTGCGAGACCCGCCTCTGCAACGGCTTTCGGCACGTGAATGACAGCCTGAGCGTGCAGCCCGATGGCTCGCGCGCCAAGGGCCTCAACGACTTTCTGGCCGAGCCGAGCCCCACTCCCCGGCGTCGCCACCACCAGCGCCCGGGACAGACCAAGCCGTTCCGCTTCCTCGCCCGCTCGCGCCAAAGCGCCGGCGGCAAAGACGACGCGCTGCGGGGAAACGTCGTGAGTGAAGGAAACAGTCATGGCCGTCATTTCGGGACGCGGGCAAAGCCCGCGGGCCCGGAATCCATAGCCACCTGCCTTTGAAATTCCAACCCGGCGCCCATCTTTCGGCGCCGTGATTATGGATAGCGGGCTCGCGCTTCGCGCGCCCGGGAATGACGACGGATTATGCGGCGCCTATTTCCCTTCCCGCCAGATCCCCAGCGCCTTCTGCGCCGGACGGTCGGAAATCGAAAACACCACCGTCTCCTTGTCCTTCGTCGTCTGATGCGAGTAGCGCTTCCACGGCGGCACGACGAATACGTCGTTCGGCCCCCATTCGAGCGTCTTGCCGTCGACCTCGGTGCGGCCGCCGCCTTCGACGCAGACGAAGATGGTGCCGTCGGTCGCGCGGTACGGCTCGCCCTTGAATCCCTTCGGGAACATGGCGAGCCAAGCCCCCATCGTCGGCAGCACCGGGCCACCGTTGACCGGATTGGCGTAATGCACGCGCGCGCCGTGACGCTTGTCGACGTCGCCAGCCGCCAGCATGCGCTCAACGATCGGGCGGGTGCGCTCGTAGGTGTAGTTGATGACCGGCGTGTAGCTCTTGGTCCAGCTGCCGTCGGGCAACACACCCGAGCCATAGAAGCTCAGCGAGTCGCCGTCCTCACGCGTGGTCGATTGGGTGGGCGAGTCGAAATGCTCTGCGAACGAGGCCTCATAGAAATTGACCGCCGGGAAATCGAGCACGTCGAGCCACAGCATTGGCACATCGGAGGTGTTGCCGTGATCGTGCGGCGCCCAGTTGGCGGTGATGACAAAATCCCCGGGCGACATGTGCGACTTCTCGCCGTCGACCGAGGTATAGGCGCCCTTCCCGTCCAAAACGAATCGGATGGCCGAAGACGCGTGGCGATGCGCCGGCGCGACTTCGCCCGGCATGATCATCTGAACGCCCGCGAACAGCGTATTGGTGGCCTTGGATTCGCCGTGCAGCGAGGGGTTTTCAAGGATCAGGACGCGCCGCTCAGCCTCTTCCGCCGTAATCAGGCCGCCGGACTCCATCACCAGCGACTTCACGTCGTCGAAATGCCAGACGTGCGGGGAAACGCGGGTCACGGGCTCCTTGGTAACCACCGACTTCATCACCTTCCACAGCGGCGCCATGTCCTTCTTGGCGATCCGATCGTAGAACGCCTGCCGCACCGCCTCGACGTTGTGCTTTGGGCCGGGTTGACCGTTGCTGGCTTGCTTTGCGGTGGCGACCGCCATGGCATCCTCCATAAAAGCGCGGAATCTGGTTGCTTGCAGCCAATATAGTCAAAGCCCCGCACGGCGGAAATAGTCCATATTGCAACTATTGGCCGGCTGCCATGCGGCACCCGCGCGGCCGGTAAAACCGGGATTGCGGCGCAATTTGCGGCGCAATCGGCCGCCATGATAGCTCTCGGCCATGCAGGATACGGCTTACAACGTGCACGCCATCTTGGCCGGACAGGCGCCGGCCGACCGACCCGTCACGGTCAAGGGCTGGGTGCGCACCCGGCGCGACTCCAAGGCCGGCATTTCGTTCGTCCACCTGTCTGACGGCTCCGCTTTTCACCCCTTGCAGGTCGTGGCGCCGAATACGCTTCCCAATTACGCCGATGAGGTTTTGAAGATCACCTCGGGCTGCGCAGTCGAGGCGACGGGCACCATCGTCCCGTCGCAGGGCAAGGGCCAGGCGTTCGAGATGCAGGCCAGCGCCATCAAGGTGATCGGCTGGGTCGACGACCCGGACACCTATCCGATCCAGCCGAAGCCGCACACGATGGAATATCTGCGCGACGTCGCGCATCTGCGGCCGCGCACCAATGTGATCGGCGCCGCGACGCGGGTGCGCCATACCCTGGCGCAGGCGATTCACCGCTATTTCGACACCAACGGCTTTTTCTGGGTTAACACGCCGATCATCACCTCGTCCGATGCCGAAGGCGCCGGCGCGCTGTTTCGCGTCTCGACGCTCGATCTCGCCAACCTGCCGCGCACGCCCAATGGCAGGATCGACTACGCCAAGGATTTTTTTGGCCGCGAAGCGTTCCTCACCGTATCGGGCCAGCTTAACGTCGAGGCCTACTGCCTTGCGCTCACCAAGGTCTACACCTTCGGGCCGACGTTCCGCGCCGAGAACTCCAACACCAGCCGCCACCTCGCCGAATTCTGGATGATCGAGCCGGAGATCGCGTTCGCCGACCTGTCCGACGATGCGACGCTGGCGGAGAATCTCCTCAAGTTCGTCTTCGAGACGTTGCTGAACGAGCGCGCCGAAGATCTCGCCTTCTTCGACGAGCGCGTCGAGAAAGGCCTGGTGGCGAAGCTGCAAAACATCGTGACGTCCGAGTTCGTGCGCATGGATTACGGCGAAGCGGTCGCGGTTCTGGAAAAGGCGAAAGAGAAATTCGAATTTCCGGTCAAATGGGGCATCGACCTGCAATCCGAACACGAGCGCTATCTGACGGAAAAATACGCCAAAAAGCCCGTCATCGTCATGAACTATCCGAAGGACATCAAGGCGTTCTACATGCGGTGCAACGACGACGGCAAAACCGTCGCCGCCATGGACGTGCTCGCGCTCGGCATCGGCGAGATCATCGGCGGCAGCCAGCGCGAGGAGCGCCTGGAAATACTTGATGCCCGCATGACCGAGCGCGGCATCGATAAGGAGCATTACGGCTGGTACCGCGATCTGCGGCGCTACGGCACCGTGCCCCACGCCGGCTTCGGCCTCGGCTTTGAGCGCACGCTTGCCTATGTCACGGGCCTGTCAAATGTGCGCGACGCCATTCCGTTTCCGCGCACGCCGGGACACGCGAATTATTGATTGCGCGCGCCGCAAAGGCTTCGAACACGCATTGACCGAGCCTGCCAACACCGGCAACATCGCCCGCCTTAAACTCAATAACGTTCACATTTTAAATGCGGGGAGACGACACACCATGAAATGGGTTTTGAGATTGCTTGCGGCCGGCGCCTGCGCCGCAGCACTTGCAGGACTAAGCGGTGCGGCGCAGGCGGCGCCCGACATGTCGCTGACGCGTCTCGATTGCGGCACGTCACCGCCGCCGGTCCCGGTGAACGAGCGTTTCTCCGACACGTTCTCCTATGGCGACCTGAAGGTCGTATTCACCTTCAGCTGTTATCTGATCAAACACGGCGACCAGTATCTGCTCTGGGATACCGGTCACGCCATGACGATGCCGAAAGTAGCGCCGAAAGTCAGCCTGGTCGATCTGCTGGCCAAGATTAACGTCAAGCCCGAGCAGATCACCTATGTGGGCATCAGCCATTATCACGCCGACCATACCGGCCAGGTCGGCTCTTTCACCAAATCGACCCTCCTGATCGGCAAGGGCGACTGGGACGCGATCACAAGTCGCGAAGCCCGGTCCGGGCGTGAACTTCGCGCCGTTTGCGCCCTGGATAAAGGGCGACGCCAAGGTCGAGCCGCAGCCCAACGACAAAGATGTGTTCGGCGATGGCAGCGTCATCATGCTCAATACGCCTGGCCATACGCCGGGCCATCACAGCCTGCTGGTCAAGCTGGCGAGTGGCAACTATATGATCAGCGGCGACGCCGTGCATTTCCGCGAGAATTGGGACAATAACGGCGTGCCGTGGTTCAACTACGATCGCGCCGAGACGCTGGCCTCGATCGCCCGGCTCAAGGGGATCGTGGCGACATTCAAGGCGACGCTGATCATCCAGCACGACGCGCGCGATATCGGTAAACTGCCGGCTTTCCCGGCCGCCGCGAAATAGAACACATCGCAAGGAAGGACAGAACCAATGGCCAAATATCTCCTGGTGAGCTTCAAGACCTGCCCGTGGGTACAGCGCGCTGCGATCGTACTGCGCGAGAAGAATGTGCCATTCGATTTCCGGCACATCGAGCCGGACAACCGGCCCGATTGGTTCCTCGCCATGTCGCCGCACAAGAAGGTCCCGGTGCTGCGCATCGACGACAGCGTGTCGCTGTTCGAATTCGAGCGCCATTGCCGAATATCTCGACGAGACCATCGCGCCGCGGCTGCATCCCGAAGACCCCATCCAGCGCGCCATCAACCGGGCCTGGACCGACTATGTGCCGACGTTCTCAGGCTCGGTGACCGGCGTTGCCTATGCGGCCGACGAAGCGGCCTATAACGCCGCGGCCGAAAAGATCGGGCCTGCATTCGCCCAGCTCGAGCGGGCGCTCGAAAAGCAAAGCCCGGCGGGACCGTTCTTCAATGGCGCCAAATATTCGCTGGTCGATGCCGGCTATGCGCCGTTCCTGCAGCGCTATTTCTTCCTCGACCGCATCAAGCCTCTTGGCGTGATCGAAAAATATCCGCGGGTAAAGGCGTGGGCTAACGCGCTGATGAAGCGACCGTCAACGCACTCTTTCCCCGAAGGTGAATTCGAGGCGATGTATCGGACCAACGTCAAGCGCCGCAAGGCCTGGATATCGCAGTTCATCGCCGACGTGGCGGTGGCGGCAGAATAGCGCGCGACAAAATCGAGTACAGCCGGGAGGCGCGCGCCATCACAATGGCGCCGCCGCCCTTTTTCTCTGCGTTACGCCTTTACCATGTACCGGTAATCCATCTGTCTGTGGAACCAGTACACGTAGCCGCTGATATTCTTCCCCGTGGCGACGTAGGCGGATGGTTGATAAACCGGCACGTTCACCGCATCGTCGAAGATCATCTTCACGTACTGCTTGACCATGGCATCGTATTTGGCGGGATCGCGCTCGAAACGCGATTGCCGCACCAACGTCATGGCCGTCGCGTTGTCGTAGTTGCCGGAGTTGAAGATCGATTTGTCTCCGAGCGCCATCTCGAAATAATAGTTCGGATAGTTGAGCCAGCCGGCAAACAGGTTGGTCAGAAACGGCAGCTTCCTGCTGGCAAAGTTTGCCCGCCAATTGGCGCCGGCAATCTTGTCGAGCGTCACCTTGACGCCGATCTTGCCCAGGCTTTCCTGGATAAGCACGCTCATCGGCTCGGTGATGCTGGCAGCACCGGCATCGTATGAAAAGGTCGTTTCGAAACCGTTGGGCATGCCGGCCTCGGCCAAAAGCGCTTTCGCCTTCGTGAGATCGGTGTTGTACGGCGACGGCTGCGGCCATATCGCCTGCGTGATATCTCCCGATCCACCGAACAGCGGACGCGCCTGGCCATAAAGCGCCACGTCCATGATCTTCTGATAAGGGATCGCATAAGCGATCGCGCGCCGCACCTTGACGTTGTCGAACGGCGGCAGCTTCTCGTTCATGACGATAAACTGCACCGCGTTGTCGATCGGCGTCTCGTAAACCTTGAGTTTGCCCTCCCGCTTCATCTCGACGATGTCGGCGGGCGGGAAGTCGTTCGACACATCGACCGCTCCGCGTTCAAGAAGCGCGCGCCGGGTTTCGGACGATGGAACGACACGCCAGACCACGTATTTCATTTTTGGCAGCGGCCCAGATTTCCAGTCGTCAAAGCGAATGTAACTGATCACATCCGGAGTGCGGTGGGCGATCTTGTAGGCTCCGCCCCCGGCGAGATTGGTCTTCGACCATTCCAATCCCCAAGGATCGGCCGGCGTCGCGTGCTTTTTGATCAGTTCGGAGTTGAGAATGTTGGGAACGCTGAAGGCGAGGTTCGGCAGCATCTGGCGGTCGTAACGGTCGTAGTCGATGCGGAATGTGTAATCGTCGACAACGACGCTCTGCTCGGGCTTGGTAATGGAGGCGACGCTCATCTGAAACTTGGCGTTGCCGCCGGCCGCGATGGCGCGGTCGATCGACCATTTCACGTCCTTGGCGGTGACCGGCGCGCCATCATGAAAGGTCGCGTTCTTGCGGAGCTTGAATGTCAGCGAATGGCCGTTGTCGTTCCATTCCTCCGCGAGCAGAGGCACGGGCTTGGTGGCGTTGGCGTGATCGACGCCGTTCTCATCTTTTTCGATCTTGAGCGACAACAACCGGTCGTAGCAATTCCAGGCGACCTCATAGGAGCCGCGATCCGAGCCCGGCACATGAGGATCGACGCTGTTGGCCCCCGACTCCGATATCAGGATGAGCGTTTCGCCCTGGCTCTGCGCTTTGACGACATGCGGAGCTGCGAGGCTCGCCAACCCCGCCGTGGTTCCCTGAAGAAATCTTCTGCGTCCGATTTTCATATTCGCTCCTGCAAGCGGCCTGAAAGACCCGGACGCTGCAAGATCGAGGCCAAGGCCTTTGTGAGCACAGCATGTCTTCCCTGCGGGCGCACATTGTCGCGGGTCTATGGCCCGCCGCGCGCGACAGGAGATTGGCCGCGAGCCGAGGTCTTGCAGGGCCCCGCGCGCTCGTGTGAAATCGATGACCGACAGCAGAAGGACACTTGACCGATGCCGGGCGCCAAACAGTATGAAGCTGATGTAGCCATCGTGGGCGGCGGCGGCGCCGGCATTGCGGCCGGCATTGAGGCGCGCGATGCCGGGGCGCGCACGATCGTGTTCGAGAAGGACAGCGAACCGGGTGGCGCCGCCATCATCTCGGGCGGCGGCTGTCTGATCGTCGGCTCACCGCTGCAAAAGCAACATGGCATCAAGGACACGCCGGATCTGGCGTTCAACGATTGGATGTCATGGGGCGGCCCATCGGCCGACGAAGTGTGGGCGCGCTACTACATCGAGCACACCCTGCACGATCTGTATTTCTGGGCCGAAAACCAGGGCGCCAAATGGTCCGATCTGAAAGAGCAGGAAGGCAACTCGGTCGTGCGCTGGACGCGAAGCGAGCGCAATGGCCTCGGCCTGATGACACACCTGATCGAAAGCTTCCGCCAAAAGGGCGGCGAGATCGTCACCGACACTGAGATCACGGCGCTGTCCCGCGCAAACGGCCACGTGACCGGCTTCGAAGGTCGCAATACCAAGACCGGCGAGCCGGTTTCAGTGAAAAGCAAAACCGTGGTGATGACGACCGGCGGCTTCAACTCGAACCGCGACATGGTGCTCGAGTTCAATCCAGCGCTGGGCAACGACATGGTGTTGGAAGGCTCGGGGCGCAATTCGACTGGCACGGGCCACAGGATGGTGCACAAGGCCGGCGGCTATCTCACCCACATGGATCACATCTGGTTCTACGTGTATGCCACGCCCGACTACCGCGATCCGGCACAGCGGCGAGGCCTTCCCTTCCGCCTCGTGCCCGGCAACATCTACGTCAATCAGCAGGGCCGCCGCTTCCACAACGAGGCGATGTCCGGCGGCAACTCGGCGACGCCCGCGCTGATGGCGCAAAGCCCACGCCACGCCTGGGCGATCATGGATACGCCGATGACGGCCACCATGGAGATTGCCGATCCGTATTATCGCGACGGCGACAAGGTCGCGCGCAGCAAGGTGGTCGAGCTGCTCAACTCGTCGCCCTACATTCGCAAGGCCGACACGCTCGCCGACCTCGCCAACAAGATGGGTGTCGATCAGGCGGCATTCCTCGGCACGGTCGAGCGTTACAACAAGGCTTGCGCGCAGAAGCTCGAAACCGAGCCTGAATTCGGCAAGCCGCTGAAATCCTCCAAAGCGTTCGATACCCCGCCCTATTACGCGGTGCAGATTTTCCCGCTGGCGCGCAAGAATTTCGGCGGGGTGAAAACCGATCTGCAGTGCCGCGTTCTCGACAAGCATTTCGAGCCGATCACGGGCCTTTATGCGGCCGGCGAGTTGTGCGGCATGGCCGGCGGCCACATCAATGGCCGCGCCGGCCTCGAAGGCACAATGCTCGGTCCGTCGGTATTCAGCGGCCGCGTCGCCGGCGGCTGGGCGGCGCACGAGTCCGGCCACGGCAGCGGCTTCATCGGCAAGCCAAACCGAGGCTGAGCGCGCGTGGGCAAGCGCAGGAGGTCGCCGCTGAACGCATAACGGCAGGGAGCCTAGTCGAGCCGGATGCCCAGCGACTTGATCAGCACGCTCCAGCGCGCGATGTCGGCCTTGAGCAGCTTTCCCAGCTCCTCCGGCGTCGACCCGCCGGCCACGTAGCCGGCGGCCACGAGCTTTTTCTGAATCGCCGGATCGGCCAGCGCCGTGTTGGTATCGGCGCTCATTTTGCGCACGATCTCGGGCGGCGTCTTGACCGGAACGAACAGCGCCTGCGAGCCGGTTACCGCATAACCCGGCAACGGTTTCGCCGATCGTCGGCACTTCGGGTGCGGCCGGATTGCGCTTGGCCCCGGTGACCGCGAGCACGCGCACTTGTCCCGAGCGCGAATACGACAGCAGCGTACCGCTGCCGAAATAGCAATCGACCCGGCCAGGGATCAGATCAGTGAAAGCCGGCGCGGCGCCGCGATACGGCACGTGCGTCATCTTCAGCCCGGCCATCTGCAAAAAACTCATCTCGGCGAGATAAGGCGCGCTGCCGGTGCCCGGCGACGCCATGCGTCAGCTTGCCGGGATGGGCTTTGACGTAGATCGATGAATTCCTTCAGCGTATGAGCCGGCGAGGAGTTCGGCACGAACATGAAATAGTCGACCAGCGCCACCATCGACACCGGCGCGAAATCCTTAACCGCGTCGTAGGTCAGCTTGCCGTAGAGGCTCGTGTTCGACGCCATGGCGCCCGGATCGAACAGCACGGTGTAACCGTCGGGATCGGAGCGCGCGACGTATTCGCAGCCGAGATTGTTGCCGGCGCCCGGCTTGTTTTCGATGAAGACCTGCTGCTTCCACATCGCCGACAGCTTTTCGGCAAGCGTGCGCGCGACGATATCGGTCGGCCCGCCGGCGGCGACCGGGCACGATGATGCGCACAGCTTTGGTCGGATATTCGATTTCCGCCCTGCTCTCGCCGGCGAAAAGGCCCGGCGTAAAGGCCTGGGCGGCCGAGAGCACAATCAAGTCGCGACGGCTGAGCATGGCACTCCCCCCGCTTTCTCGATGTTTTGGGTATCTTATCGCGAAGCCGATGCGCTCGCCACAGCCGAATGGCCGTTTTTCAGTAGCGGAAATAGTCCTTGCGCTCGCTTCGCCAGGCTTCCTCGTCTGGCAGCGCCAGCGCATCGAGGTCTGCCGGCGCCGCCTTTGGATCGTCGACCCACTGGCGCAGCAAGGGTCCGCCGTTGATCACGTCGATTGCGAGTTTGTCCCGCTCATACTCGTAGGCAAAATCGCGCCACAGCGGATAGTCGGGATTAAGGCGGCGGATCGCTCTTGAAGGCAAGCGCGACGATGCGCCACGGCCGAAACGCCGCGTGGTCGTAGCCCGGGCCTTCGGTGTGAATTTGGATGCCGCTGCACAGCTTGCCGGCATGCTTGTGAAAGGTCGGCTCGAACCAGCATTCGCGCAGCCGGCAGCCCTCGAGCCAGTGCGGCGCCAGCCGCTCCATCTCCAATAGGATCAGATGCCGCGTTAAGGTCGGGAGCGCCGAACAATTCGAGCGGCCGCGTCGTGCCGCGCCCCTCGGACAATGTCGTGCCCTCGACCATGACCGTGCCCGCATAGGAGCGCGCCATCCAGAGGTTCGGCGCGTTGGGACTTGGATTGATCCAGGTGCGTTCGCCGAGCGGCCAGCCGAAGCCCGGGCCGCTTCCGGCTGCCAGCCCTGCATCGCGACGACGCGATATTCGACATCGAGCTTGAGTGTTTTCACGAACCACCAACCGAGTTCGCCGAGCGAAAGCCCGTGACGCATCGGCAAAGGCCCGGCGCCGACGAAGCTTTCCCAGCCGTCGCGAAGCCGCAGGCCCTCCACTGGACGTCCGACCGGATTGGGTCGGTCGAGCACCCACACAGACTTTGCCGCTGTTGCGCCGCGGCTTCCAGCACGTAACGCAGCGTGGTGATGAAGGTGTAGATGCGACAGCCCAGATCTTGCAGGTCGACGAGGATGACGTCGAAGGTATCGACCATCGCCGCGGTCGGCCGGCGCACGTCGTTATACAGACTGAACACTGGCATGCCGTGCACCGGATCATGAAAATCCGGCGACTCGATCATGTTGTCCTGCTTGTCGCCGCGCAGACCATGCTGCGGACCGAACGCGGCGACAAGTTTGATATCGCCGCAGGCCGCGAGTGCATCGAGCGAATGCGTCAGGTCCGCCGTCACCGACGCCGGATGCGCCAAGAGCGCCACACGCTTGCCGGCAAGAGGCGCGCGCAGCGTGGAATCGGCGATGAGGCGGTCGATGCCGAATTGCATGAGCGCTACGCTGTTCAAATTTCGCACGCAAAGCAATCGGCATGGTGGAAATCCGGCTTGCCGGGCGGATGCGCAAGCGCCCAGTAGGACAGTCGGCCGTTTGCGTCTTCGATCACCGCCGCAAGCCCCAACATCCATGGACCCGGCGGCAGGGCGTCCAGTGTGAGAGTCGACCGCAAGGTCAGGCGCCCCGGCGCGGATCGCGTCTCGATGAGTCGGCGCGGCGATGTCGGCCACTCGCATACCGCTTCGATAGCCGTCGAACCGGTACGCGGCCCACTCGGTCGATGGCGCGACGTTGAACTCGAAATAGGCAGCGCCCCCCGATGGACGGATAAACGCCTCGAAGCAGGTGTGCCGCCACAGTTCGTCGGCGCGCGCTAGCGGCCATAGCCGGCGGAACGCGCAAAGCGCGAATGTCGCCGGTCACTTCGAAACAAAGCCGCAATGCGCTGGCGCGCGGCCGTGTGACATCGACCGCGATGGCGGTGACTTCGGCGCACGGCCAATCCGGATGCGGCTTAAGGGCGAGGCGCATGCCGGACAATACCGTGCCGCCCCGCAGTTTCAGGTGTTGTTCGCCCCGCCGTCCACCGCAATCGTTTGCCCGGTGATGAAATCGCTGTCGGCGGACGCCAAGAACACCAGCGTGCCCAGCAGATCCTCCGGATATTCATCGCGCTTGATGGCGCGGCGCACCAGCGAAGGCGCCTGCGAATGGGCGAGATGGTTGGGGTTTTCGCTGATGACGCTGTCGGATAGCGTAAAGCCCGGCGCCAGCGAATTGACGCAGATGTTGTATTCGCCAAGCTCGCGCGAGATCGAGCGCGTGAACGCCGTCACCGCGCCCTTCGACGTCACGTAATGCGAGAAATTCGGGATGCCGCGGGCGACCGTGCCAGAGCTGATATTGATGATCTTGCCGTATTTCTGCGCGATCATGTGCGGCGCGACGTGCTTGGTCATGAGAAACACGCCGCGGATATTGATCGCCATGACGCGGTCCCACAATGCCACGTCGATATCGAGGACCTTCTGTTCTTTCAGCGGCGCGAACAACGCGGCGTTATTGACCAGGATGTCGATCTTGCCGAACCGGTCGATGGTGTCGGCGACGAGTTTTTTCACCGAGCCCTCGTCGCTCACGTCGGCGACGGCGCTCGCGACCGAATTGGCGCCGTGCTCGCGTGCAATCTCCTCCGCCAGGTCCTTGCCGTCGGCGATGTCGGCGATCATCAGCCGCGCGCCCTCGCTGGCGAGTTTCTTGGCGTAGTGCCGGCCGATCCCCTTTGCGCCGCCGGTGAGCAGCGCCACGCGCGAGTTCGAGCCGTGCCATCAATGCCTCCCGTTCACGCGGCGGATGAATTTCTCGAAGCTATGAAGCTGCTGCTTTACGATCTCGATGGTCGGATGGTCGGTCAGTTCAAGCGTCGTTCTCGTCGAATTTCTTCGCCGAGAACGAGACGAAGATTTCCGGCTTGCCGAATATCAGCGCGTCGATCGAAGTCAGGCACTGGCGCAGATGATATTGCATGCGCGCAGCCGCCAAGCGCGCCACCGGCGCAGGACTGCAGCGCTACCGGCTTTTCCTTGAACGGCACCTCCTTGAAGCGCGACACCCAGTCGATGGCGTTCTTCAGGCCGCCCGGAATGGTCCAGTTGTACTCGGGCGAGACGATAATCACGCCGTCGGCGGCGCGGATCGAGTTGCCCCAGGCGGTCACTTCGGCTGGAAATTTTCCGTCGGCATGGAGATCGTGATTGTAGACCGGCATCTTGTCCCAGCCGGGCGCGGCTTTGAGCACCATGCCGGGCGGCGCCAGCGCCGGCAGCGTCCGCGCCAGCGAGGCATTATAAGACGCTTGGCGCAGGCTGCCGCAGATGACGACGACGTTGAGTTGATTGTCGGACACTTAGCTTCCCCTCCCCTGGGTACAAATTAGTTCTTGCCGCCGTGGCTGGCGATGAATTTCGCGAATGCGGCGAGCTGTTGCTTGATGAAGCCGATGGTCTGCTCGTCGGTGATTTTCCCGGTTTTCTCGTCGATGCGCTGGGCGCAATTGCCGATGAAGATTTCCGGCTTGTTGAGGGTCAGCGCGTCGAGAAACACCATCGACCTGCGCAGATCGTACTGCACGCGGGCGCCGCCGACCGGGCCCGGCGAGGCCGACTGCAGCGCGACCGGCTTCCCGGCGAACGGCTGGTTGGGCAGTCGCGACACCCAATCGATCGCGTTTTTCAGCGGCGCCGGAATGCCGAAATTATATTCGGGCGTGTTGAAGATCAGCCCGTCGGCGGCGCGGATGGCGTCGGCCAGCGTCTGAACGGCGCCGGGAATCCGGTCGAGTTCTGGATGTCGGCATTGTAGAGCGGAAATTCGGAAATCGGCGGCGCTTCCTTGATCTGCATGCCCTCGGGCGCCAGCCCCGGCAGCGCGTTCATGACCATGCGGTTGTAGGAACCCTTGCGCAGGCTGCCGCAAATCGCGATGACGTTGGTCACATCCGTTCTCCCTCAGTCCATTGCTGTCCCGGCCGGCACGCTAGCTATCGCGCGCAAGATAGGCGAACGAACCCACGCCGCAAAGGTCATCAGCGGCGTCATGCCGGCGCCGCGTTGGCCGTGAAATCTCGAAATCTGGCGGTAATCGCTCGCTTAATTGTTCAGGATGGGAAAATTCTTCGGCGAACTCGGCCCTGGCAGCGTCTGCACGAAAGCGTAGATGTCGGCAATGTCCTTATCCGACAGCACCGCGCCCGAAAAGGCCGGCATGTCGTTTATCGGATTGCGGATCTGACCTCTGAAGGCGTCGAACGGCAGTGCCGTATGAGCCAGGATCGGGGTCGGCGAATTGTAGGCGCCGCCCTGACCAGATCGGCCGTGGCATGTGAAACAGCCATCGGCGAGATAGACTCGTTTGCCGTTCGCAGCGTCGCCCTTCGGCGCGTCCTGTGCCTGCGCGGCGGTTAAGGCTGCGGCACAGGCGATGCCGGCGGCAAGCGTCATGGAAACAATACGTCCGGGTTGCATCACAAGCTCCTTAACGCGGATCAGTTACAACATCGACGACGGCGGGGCCGCCGGCCTTGACAGCGGCGATGGCGCGCGTGAGCGCCGGCGCCAGATCCTTCGGATCGGTGATCGGACCCTCGCCATGGGCGCCAAGCCCCCGCGCCACTGTGGCGTAATCGATGTTCGGATCTTTGATCGTCGTGCCGATATCCATCTTATCAACGCCGCGGCCGTGCCGTGCCGCCATCGCCACCAGATACATGTATTCCTGGTGATAGGCGCGATTGTTCTGCACGATATAAAGGATCGGAATCTGGTGGTGCGCCGCCGTCCACACCGCGCCGGGACTGAACATGAAGTCGCCGTCACCGCCGAAGGCAAGCGTGAAACGGCCGTGCTTCTTGTTGGCAAGCGCAGCGCCGATCGAAGCCGGCAGATTATAGCCGACGCCGGAGCCGCCGGAGACGCCATTCCACTGATGCGGCTTCTTGAAGTCCCAAAGCTTGTGCATCCATGACAGGCGTATCGAGGTGCCGACGACCGACCAGTCCTCATCCTTGATCTGATTGTAGACCTCCGCGCACATGCGCGCGGTGGTGATCGGGCTGTTGTCCCAGCCGATGGTCGCATCGATCTTCGACTGCTCGACCATCGCCAGGTGCGCCTTGGCGAACTTCTGCCCGCGCGCGGCAAAATCGGCCTTCTTGCTGTCGTCAACGAGCCGCCGTACCGCCTCGGTGAGCACTGGCAGCGAACTCTCGCCGTCTCCGGCGATATTGAGATCGACATCCTGCCATCGGCCGAAATCCTGATAATTGGCCTTCTGAAACAGATCGTGCACGCCCAAGCTGATGATCTTGGCGCCGGGCTTCGTTGCCGGATGCGATGTGCGAACGATGCGGTCGCGGAAATGCGTCAGCGTACCCCAGAGATCGTTCATCTCGATGGCGAGAATGACGTCGGCCTGCCCGATCAGCGCGCGGCGGAAGCTTTGGTTGAGCGGATGACGCGACGGGAAGTTCATGCGGCCGTTATTGTCGATGACGCCGCATTGCAGGGTCTCGGCGAGTTCGACGAGGTTCGCCATGCCGGCCGGCGTGCGCGCGAGCCGATCGCAGATGATGATGGGATTTTTCGCCTCGACCAGCATTTTCGCCGCTTCGGCCAGCGCCGCAGCGTCGCCCTGCGGCGGGATCACCGGCTCGTATTTGGGAATGCGCAGGCTTTCACGATCGCGGATCGGGTTTTCCTGCAGCTCCTGGTCCAGCGCTATGAACACAGGGCCCATCGGCGGCGTGGTCGCAATCCTGTAGGCACGCGTCAGCGACTCGCCGAAATGCGTGAGCGACGCCGGCTGGTCGTCCCATTTGGTGAATCCGCGCACCAGTTCGCCGATATCGACGCCGGAATGCACCCACTCTGCGCCCGGGGCACGCTTGTCCGCCTCCATGATGTTGCCGCCGAAGATTATCGACGGTACGCGGTCGCACCAGGTGTTGTAGATCCCCATGGTGGCGTGCTGCAGGCCGACGACGCCGTGGCAGGCGACGGCCATCGGCTTGCCTTCCATCTTGGCGTAGCCCTGCGCGACATGCGCGGCGATATCTTCATGCACGCAGGTGATGATTTCCGGCTTATTATTGCCACCGTGGTTGATCACCGCCTCATGCAGGCCGCGGTAGCTCGAGGCGCAGTTGATCGCCATGTACTCGACGTCCAGCGACTTCAGGACGTCGACCATGTAATCGCCGCCACTCGAGGTTTGATTGATCGGATCGTCCGCCGGCGCCATGGTTTCGGCCGCAATCTGCCGCGGGCCCGGCAAGGCCGCCTTGGCGCGGGGCTCCGGCGCGGCCGGGAATGCGTCCGCGGCGACCGGCGGCGTTACCGCTGCTGCGGCGCCCGCGAGACCGGCGGCTTTGAGGAAATTACGGCGGCTGGCTCCGTCCGTCGTGCGGCCCTTAGGCATGGCGTCCTCCCGTTTGTCGCGTGCAAGCTGCCCAATATAAACGGCAGATTCTCGTTGCTTGTTCGACTGTCACCTGCGCCGCGAAAGCCGTCAAGCACGCGGCTCGCTGGTCAGAATTGCGCGCGAAACATCTAGCCGCTCGGCGACGTAAGTAGCGCCGGCGCCACGATCTCCTTCCAGCTGTTCGGCGGCGTTTTCAACGCGCCGTGCCAGGACGAGAAAATCGGCAAAGGCCTGAATGCCCTTCGACCGCGCTGCCGAATTCGTCCTTGTTGTCACGCAGCACAGCGTCAATATCGGCAGCGTTGAGCGCCTTTGACGGCTCATGCGCCAGGTAGATTTGCGCCGCCCGGCGCGGATCGTCCCGAATCATGCGCGCGGCTTCATCCATGGCCTTGTCGATAACTTCAGGGATTTTCGGGTGCGCGGACACGAAGGCGGCCATCGCACCCATGACAAGGAATGAGGCCTTGCCGCCGATCACCGTTTCGGAGCGCAGAATGGGATGAATGTTTTCATCCTTGAGAGCCAGTTCAGTATACGGCGGCGAAGAGAAGGCTGCCGTTACCGGACCGGTGCCGGCGAGCAATGCCGCAAGCGCATCTCCCGGCGACAGCACGACCACTTGGCGGCGCAGCCGATCATACTGGCCGAACGTCTTTTGCGACTGCATGTCCAGAAAATACATCTGCGGTGCGGTCAACGTAGGCATGGCGATGCGGTCTGTGGCGCGCAGGTCGGCGATGCTGTGCACGTCCGCGCGATTACTCAGCATGACCACCGGCAAGGTGGATATCCCTGACACCGCAACAATCTGCCGCGGTGTGTTTTTCGTCTTCGCCCAAGCGAGCAAAAGCGGCGCCGCACCGAATGGCGCCATATCGATGGCACCCGATGCGAGCGCGTCCTGCATCGGTCCGGCGCCCTGGAAGCGCTCGTAGCTCGCCTTGACGTCGAGGTGCAGCGTCTTGGCGTTTTTTTCGACCAGTTTCAGATCCTGGCAGATGTAATCCGGTAGAAACGCGAGCCCGTAGCCGATACCGATCTTGACCTGCTCCTGTGCGGATGCCGACGAGGCCGCGGTCATGACGGCACACAGCGTCGCGACCACACACAGCGCCTTACGAAGGCTCGCGGTCGATTCCCGCACCCGCAGGCTCGGCGCGCTACCGGTACGCTCGTACATCGATGATCAATCCCCGATGCCGCACTATACCGTGGACGCGGTAAGACCACTACGGCTTTGCCATCGGCTGCGACTAAGAAGCGGACGTCAGGGCGACGGCGCGACGCCGAAAAACTCGCGTAGCCGCTCGCGCGCGGCAAGTGTTTTGTCGAGATCGTAACCGTTGACGATGGCGAGCCGAAAGCCGCCGGGCGGCATCGCGTGATGCTCCGGCGAGCGATCCTCATGAAAGGTAATCTGCACGCTGGTGACGCCCGGGATGCGCTTTATCTCTTGCACCAGCGCCGGCGGCGGGTGGCGCCAGACATGGCCGCGCGGTCCAAACAGCACCACGCTGTAGCCTTCGCTGCGATCCTCATCATAAAAATCCCACACGTGGCTTTCGTAGAGCCCGACCAGAGCTTCGACCCAGCCCGGCCCATAGAGATCGGGCCATTGGTCCGCGAAGCGCAAATGCGCCTCGATAATCGTGCCGCCGATGGTTTCGAGATTGAGCATGCCCGTGTAGCCGGCGAGGTTGCGTTCGATCCACGCGCTGCAGTGCTGTTCAATCTCTGCATCGGGTTCCGCGTGCACTATCCAGTAATCGAATGTGCCCTCGCCTGCCGGCTTGCCGGTAACATGACGCCACCAGCATGGCGCCCCCTCGACCACCGCGACGTCGGTCGAGACATGACGGCCATCGAGCAGCGTCATCCAGAAATGGCCGGGCCTATAGTGTCGCTCATAGTCCTCAGCCGTCTGCAGCACGCGGCTGCCAACCCCCATGCCTTTGAGGTTGACGATCGGCTTGGAGAACACGGGAAAATGCGGCGGTATGGTGCCGTGCGGACCGGCGTCAAGATGCTGCGACAGTGCGATGGCGAGCTTGTTATAAACCCAGCGATGCGCCGGATTCCATTGCCAGGCGTCGGCGTCTTCGGTCGGGATGTTCGCCGCAGTTTTGACGTGCGCAAAATATTGCAGGCGCCAGGGATCGGCTTCGCAGATGGGCATGGGCGAATGACAGTCGCGAGTGACTGAGAACAGATAGCACAGATGCTATTCTGTCGTCGGCCCCCCGTTACTCGTCATCCGCAGCGCGTGCACGGCGAACAGGCCATCGGTAAACACGCAGATCGGCGACCAGCCGCTGTCCCGTGCCAAGGCTCGAAACGACTCGACCGTATACTTGTAGCTGCTTTCGGTGTGGATGGTTTCGCCGGCCGCAAAGTCGATCGTCGTGCCATCGATCTCGGCCTGCTGCCGCCTGGCGCTGACGAGATGCATCTCGATGCGATGCAGATCTCGGTTAAAGAACGCCCTGTGCTCGAACGCTGCCAAGTCGAAATCGGCGTCAAGCTCGCGGTTGATACGCACCAGGAGATTGAGATTGAATTTCGCGGTTACGCCCTCGGCATCGTTATAGGCACGATTAAGCGTCGCCTCGGCCTTGATCAGGTCGATGCCGATAATGAGCAACGCACCGGCGCCGAGCACCGTACCGATGTGACGGAGGAAGCGCTTCGCGTCCTGCGGTTCGAAATTGCCAATAGTGGAGCCGGGAAAGAAGCCAACTCGCGGCAGAGCCGCAAGCCGCTCCGGAATCTGGAACGGCCGGGTGAAGTCCTCGACCAGCGGATGCACGAGGAGATGCGGAAGGTCACGCCGTAACTCCCGCAAATCCTGCTGCAGAAAATCCCCGGAGATATCGACCGGCACATAAGCGCCGACCGTTGCGGCGGCGCTGAGCAGGATGCGCGCCTTGCGGCTTGACCCGCTGCCGAATTCGATCAGCGCCGAACCGGGCGGAAACATCGAGGCGATCGCCGGCGCGTTGTCCTGTAAAATGCCAATCTCGGCGCGCGTCGGATAATATTCCGGCAATCGCGTGATGCGCTCGAACAGCGCCGATCCGGCAAGATCGTAAAAATACTTCGGCGAGAGATTCTTTGGCGAGGCCGACAAGCCTGCAATCACGTCCGCGGCGAATGCGTCGCGCGCCGGCGTAGACTGAAAGGCGTGAAAAACGCTTCTGACATTCATTGCGATCACTCTAGCTTTGGTATTCGGCAAGGCGCAGACCGGTGAATTGCCAGCGCGCCGGCGGATAGAAGAAATTGCGATAGCTGAAGCGAGAATGATTCTGCGGCGTCGCCAGCGATGAGCCGCGCAGCACCATCTGGCTGACCATGAACTTGCCGTTATATTCGCCGAGCGCGCCGGGTGCGGCGCGATAACCGGGATACGGCGAATAGGCGCTGCGGGTCCACTGCCAGACGATGCCGAAGGCATCATCGAGCGCGCCGCGCTGTTGCGCCGCGACCTCCCACTCCGCCTCGGTCGGCAGATCCTTGCCGGCCCAGCGCGCAAATGCGTCGGCCTCGTAATAGCTGACATGGCAGACCGGATTTTCCGGCTCGATCCTGCGCAGACCGCCAAGCGTCATCGCGAACCATTCGCCGTCAGTCTGCTGCCAGTAGCCCGGCGCGTTCCAGCCCTGCGCCTCGACCGTGGCGATCCCCTCCGACAGCCACAGCGTCGGCGTCGTGTATCCGCCGTCGGCCATGAACTCGAGCCACTCGCCATTGGTGACGAGCGACGGCGAGAGCTTCACCGGCTGCAACAAGACTTGGTGCGAAGGCTGTTCATTGTCGAAGCAGAAGCCGTCACCGTCATGGCCGATGCGATGAATGCCGGCAATTGCGGTGCCCCCGACGTCGCTCTTGCTGCACTGGGGCCATTGCCATTGGGGATCGTAGGCCGGATGCGTGGTGTTGAGCGAGAACGCATGCAGAATGTCGGTGAGCAGCAGTTCCTGATGCTGTTGCTCGTGGTGCAGGCCGATCTCGATCACCGGCGCGATAGATGCAAGGTCGTTGGTCGATTCGATCAACGCGATCACGGCGCGATCGACGTGCCCCCGGTAAGCCGTCAGTTCTGCCGCGCCGGGCCGGGTGACCATGCCGCGCTGCGGCCGCGCGTAGCGCGGGCCTGCCGATACATAGTAGGAATTGAACAAATAGCCGAAGCGCTCGTCGAAGCGTTCGTAGCCGGGCGCGAACTTGCCCAGTAGAAATTCCTCGAAAAACCATGTCACGTGGGCGCGATGCCATTTGGTGGGGCTGGCGTCGGGCATCGATTGCACGACTTGGTCCTCAGCGGACAGCAAGGCGGCGCGCCGCTCGGTCTCGGCACGCACCACGCGATACGCGTCAAGCCAATATTGCCTTGGGTCGTTGCCGGGCGCCGGCCCCTCCTGAGACGAAGCGGCGACGCGGACACGCTCGGGTGCGGCGGCTGGCATCACAATTTCCGTGAAGAAGCGCGAATCGAAGGGCGAAAAACAATGGCCGGAGGGGATAATCTCAGCCTTCCCCTTAAGTTCCATTACATGCGCCATTCCCTGCCGACTGCAACGCGATTTGCCGCACGCTAACGGGGTTGTGATCGGAGCGGCAAACCGCTGGAAAAATCGATAGAAGTTGTCGATATCGAACGTCCGACGTATGGTCGCCGGCAGATCAGGCGGGGGGTGGGAGGAATGAAAAGACCGGCGCGCCGCAAAAAAGCCGCGGCCAGGGCGATGCTGCCGCGCGAACGAGCTGACTTTTCGGCGATTGTCGACCGGCCGCCGCTGAAGCTGCCGGGTGGCGCGCGCCTCATATTCTGGACCATCGTCAATCTCGAAGTCTGGGACATCGGCAAACCGATGGCGCGTCAGGTGCTGGCGCCGCCTACCGGCCAGACGCTGTTGCCCGACGTGCCCAACTGGAGCTGGCACGAATACGGCATGCGAGTGGGCGTGTGGCGCTTTTTCGAGCTGTTCAAGCGTCTCAATATCCAACCGACGCTCGCGATCAATGCCCGGGTTTGCGAGGACTATACCCGCGTCGCCGAGCAGGCGCGCACCGACCGGTGGGAGTTCATGGGCCACGCCTACCAGCAGGGACCGATTCATCTCGAGCCGAACCAGAAGAAAATGATCACTCACGCGCTTGACGTGATCGAGCGATTCTGCGGCAAGCGTCCGGTTGGCTGGCTTGGCCCGGGCCTGACACAGACATTGCAGACGCCGGAGATTCTCGCCGAGGCCGGCGTCAAGTATATCGGCGACTGGGTCTATGACGACGAGCCGACTACGATCCGGACCGCCAAAGGACCTCTGGTCACGCTGCCCTACACCGTCGAACTCAACGACATCCCGATGATGATCGTACAACATCATCAGAGCGATTATCTCTTGCAGCGCGCCATTGACCAGTTCGACCGGCTCTACGCCGAGGGCGAACAACGCGTCAAAATCTTCCCGCTCGCCATTCACGCCTATATCAGCGGTCAGCCGCACCGCATCAAATATCTGGAAGCGATCTATGACTATGCCCGTCGCCACGACGGTGTCGTGTTCTGGACCGGCGAACAGATTTTGGACTGGTATTTGAAGGCCTCATCCTCGTCTTGAGGTGAGAACAAAGCGAGGCTCGAAGGTTGCGGCCGGCGCGCCGGGGACTCATACGAAAGGACTGATTATGCGAGGATCTTTGGGGCGCGGTTGGTTGCTCTTGATTTTTCTGGCGACCAGCATTCCCGCGCACGCGCAGACGGTGCCTTGCCGCACCTCAGGCTCCTACGAAGCCTGGCTCACCGCGCTTGAGCGCGAAGCGACGGCGCAGGGCGTATCGCAGCACGCCATCGCCGAGGCCGCGCCGTACCTGAAATACGACCAGCGCATCGTCAATATCGACCACGGCCAGCGCGTCTTTACACAGACCTTTCTGGAATTCTCCAGCCGCATGGCGGCCGCTTACCGCATCAGCGGCGCCCAGGCGCGGATCAAGAAATATGCGCCAGTATTCGAGCGCATCGACAAGGACTACGGCGTACCGGCCGCAGTCATCAGCTCGTTCTGGGGGCTGGAAAGCGATTTCGGCGCCAATCAGGGCAAGTATCCCTCGCTCAGCTCGATCGCGTCGCTCGCCTACGACTGCCGCCGCGCCGACAAGTTTCGCCCGCAACTGATCGACGCGCTGCGACTGATCCAGCGCGGCGACCTCACACCGGCCGAAATGCTTGGCTCATGGGCGGGCGAGCTTGGCCAGACGCAAATGATGCCCTCTGAGTACAACAAATACGCCGTCGACTATGACAACAACGGCAAGCGCGATCTCATTCACGACGCGCCCGACGTCCTCGGCTCGACCGCCAATTACCTGGTCGGGCTCGGCTGGAAGCGCGGCCAGCCGTGGATGACGGAGGTCCACGTACCGGGGCAGTTGCCGTGGGACCAAGCCGATCTCGACATCCAGTTGCCGCAGTCCAAATGGGCGTCATGGGGGGTGACGTTGGCCGATGGCAGGCCACTGCCCGACGACAATCTGCCGGCATCGCTGTTGCTGCCGATGGGACGCCTGGGACCGGCTTTTCTGGTCTATCCGAACTTTCAGGTCTATCTGCAGTGGAATAACTCGCTGGTGTATTCGACCACCGCCGCGTATCTCGCGACACGTATTACCGGCGCGCCACCGCTCCATCGCGGCAACCCGACGCCGGCGCTGCCTTTCGAGCAGGTCAAGGAATTGCAGACGCTGCTGGTGCGTGCCGGCTACGACGTCGGCAAAATTGACGGCTTCCTGGGTCTGAAGAGCCGGCAGGCGGTCAAGGCGATGCAGAAGAAATACGGCTTGCCTGCCGACTCCTATCCGACCGAGGAGTTGCTCGCCCACATGCGGGCCGGACGATGAATGTCATTCCGGAAGCCGCGAAGCGGCTATCCGGAATCCATAACCACGACCTGTGCAGGTGATGTTCGATCGGTGATTATGGATTCCGGGCGCGCGCTGCGCGCGCCCCGGAATGACGAAAAGAGGACATCAATGCCCAGAAAAATCCGCCGCGTCGTGACCGGCCATAACGCTGCCGGCAAATCCATTTTCGTTACTGACGCCGCGACCCCGCACGTGTTTCAGCGCACCAGGGGCAGCGCCATCGTGCATGAACTATGGGAGACCGCGTCGACTCCCGCAGACAATCAGCGGCAACGCCGACGCCATCGCGCGCGGTCACCGCCTGCCACCACCCAAAAACGGCTCGGTGCTCCGCGTCATCGAATATCCGCCGGATTCCGAACGTCTGGCCGCCATTTCGCACGAGAGCGCATTGCCCGACGACGGCTCCGGCCGCGCCGCGGCGACCGACCGCAACAATCCGCGTCACGCCGGCTTTCATAAGACCGCGACGATCGACTACGCGATCGTGCTGTCGGGCGAAATCTACGCCATGATGGATGAAGGCGAAGTTCTGCTCAAAGCCGGCGACGTGCTGATCCAGCGCGGCACCAATCACGCCTGGAGCAATCGCACCAGCGAGACGGCGGTGGTGGCGTTTGTGCTGATTGATGCTGAGCCTGTGTGACGGTTAGTCGTCCAGCTCCGGTACTTTATAATCTCTCCCAGCCCGGCACATCGGCGACGTCATAAAATTTTTCGCCAAATGGCCGTGTCGCGTCGATGCCGATCATCGAGGCGGTGCGCATGGTGCGTTCGCGGGTGAGATCGACCGACGGATCGGACGGTCCGGCCGGAACGTTATCGACGGTGATGACGTCGCGGGCCGGCTGCACGCGGAACGCCATCGCCCATTCCACATCGGTAGAGGAATGCACGTCGATATCGGGATCGACGATGACGGTCCATTTCGGCCGGATGTTGCTTGACATCATCGACAGGATCACCTGCCGCGCCTCGCCGGCAAAACGCGGCTCCATGGCGATGACGACATAGAACGACACGCCGGCGGAGGCGCGCACCGACACCGCCTTGATGGTCGGAAACTGGCGCTGGAGCATGCGCAGCACCGAAGCCTCGAACGGTACCTGCTTGAGGATATGATTTTCGGTCACCGGTTTGCCGGTGAGCAGGCCCTGGAAGATCGGCTTCTTGCGGTGCGTGATCGCGGTGATGCGCGCCACCGGCTTCTGCGATGGCCGCGTGTAGTAGCCGGTATATTCGCCGAGCGGCCCTTCCAGCACGGTAGTGTCGAGATCGACCTCGAACTCGATCACCACTTCGGCGGTCGCCGGTACCTTCACATCGCAGGTCTTGCATTTGACGAGTTCGATCGGCGCGCCGCGCAAACCCCCGGCCAGCGCCCAGTCATTAGTCGTATCGGGCACCTGAACCTGGCACGTATAGGCAATGATCGGATCGACACCGATCACCAGCGCCGCCTTCGGCACGATGCCGAGTTTCTTGCACTTGGCGAGGTTCTTGCCGAAGCGGTGAAACGGCTGCGCCGAATACGACATCGTGTCCTTGCCGAGGATCAGAAAGCGGTAATGACCGACGTCCGGCACGCCGGTCTCCGGATCCTCCGACACGACGATGCCGGGCGTGATGTACGGGCCGCCGTCCTTCGGGCTGTATTGCGGCACCGGGAAATCGCGGATGTCGATGGCGTCGCCCGTGATGACCTCTTCATGGCACGGCGCGCCGTTTTTGGTCACGACCGGTGGGATCGGGTTGTCGAGTCCATGCAGCACTTTGTCGAGGATGGTGTCTTGGTCTGCCTCGAACGCCAGCAGCGCCTTCTCGCGGTTCGAATAGACGCCGGCGACAAGCGGATAATCGGTGCCGTTATTATTGAACATGAGCGCAGGCCCGTTGCGCACGTAGCTCTGCTTCATCGCCTTGCCGACGTCGTTGAGCGCAACGGGCCGGTTGATGTCGATCAACTCGCCGTGCTGGCGCAGCACATCGAGAAACTGGCGGAAGTCCTGAAAGGGCATTTGTTGGTTTCCCACGTCATTCCGGGGCGGCCCAAAGGGCCGAGCCCGGAATCCATAACCACGAAACAGGAAGGTTGTCGAAGGAAGTGAAACACTCGGGCGGCAGTGAATATGGATTCCGGGCTCGCGCCGTTGGCGCGCCCCGGAATGACACTACATCACATCGCCCATCACCATTTCGCCCTCGGCCGGCGGGCGCTCGTAGAATTCCTGCTTCATCCGGCTCTCCAGGCCTTCGCGCTTGAGCGTTTCTTCGAACTCCTTACGGATTGCCGGGTCTTCCTGGTGATAGCCGATGGCGCTGCCGCCTTTGGACAGCTCGATGGCGCCGTAATCCATCAGCTGCTCGCCCGGCACGCCGGGTTTCCGTGCGCGCTGATTGTTCGGCCCGTGCCAGGCCGAGATACGCAGGCCCTCTTTGCCGATGCCAAAATGCTGGTGATACCAGTCGCCGGCCATCGGCGCGGCCGAGACCAGTCCGACCGGCTCGTAGTCCTGGCGCTTGATGAATTCGGCCTTGCCGTTTTGCCACGGATTGGTGCCGAGCGCCTCGGGCCACGTATAGGTGTAGCCCTTGCCTTTGACGCAGACGAGCACTGCTGCGGAGGCGTGTTTGTGCGCCTTGGAATAACGGCCGGTCTCATGCTGGCCGATCCACAGATAGAAACGATTGCGCGCCATCGCCGGCTCGACGCGGCGGTACCCGGGCGAACGGCGGTTATCGAGCGGCAAATCGCAATTGACGATGTCGGGGATGAGATTGGTGCGCCGCATGGCGAGCCCGCGGATCGGATCGGGCTCGAGATCGTCCTTCGGCTTGAAAAAATCCTCGGCGCCGGAGAAGCGCTCGCTGAATGTGTACGGGCACTCGAATACGAAATCGAGGTTATCGAGCACGTTCATGACGTTCGGCGCAGTGGTGCCGCACAGCAGCAGTGCCGGCGCGCTGCCGGCATTGATGATACGGTGATAGGCGTTGAGCGGAATGGCGAACAGCGAGCCCTTCTGCCACTCGAAAACGTGCCGCTTGCCCTGCCCTTCCTGCCACACTTCGGTGGTGCCGCGGCCTTCGACCACGAGCACGACCTTTTCATAAAGATGACGCTCGACATTGAGCGCTCCGGCGCCGGGCACCTCGACAACGTACATGCCCCACAGTCCCTCGGTCCCGAAAAGCTGGATGAACGAGCCGCGGCCACCGAGCCGCTTCCACGGCACCAATGGCAGATCCTGCACCTCGCCGCACGCCGATGCCGCGGTAGCACGGCACGCCTTCGGTCTCCATGAAACGGTCGTACGGCAAGGGCTGGCGCTTGAAATTGCCGAAGCCCGCGTTCTCGCCCGCTTTCGGCTCGTGCCAATGGACCTGATCGGGCGTGTCATGCATGGCTGATCTCCACGTGTTGTCCGGCAAGTGGTGCCGGTTGGTTTTTAAGCCGCCCGCAGAATAGCTGGCCCGCAGTTCAAATTGAACCTCGCGGGCGCGGCCACGACATACCAGCGAACACGTTGTGCTGTCACCTCGTGACGCCGCGCTCCAGCGCCATCGCGCGCGATGCGGCCGGCCCCGCAGGAGATCGCCATGCTCGCTACCCTGCTTCTCGTTGCCGCCACTGTCGCAGCGACGCCCTCCCCGGCCACGCAAACCTTCGTGCAGGCGCCCGGCCCGCTGGGCCCGCTGAAAGGAACGATGCTCGCTCCCACCGCAGGCGGCGCGCCAATGATGCTGATCATCCCCGGCTCCGGCCCAACCGATCGCAACGGCAATAATCCTTACGGGGTGCGCGCGGCGACCTATCGCCTGCTGGCCGAGGGGCTGGCACAGCACGGCATCGGCACCGTGCGCATCGACAAGCGCGGCATGTTCGGCAGCCGCGCAGCGGTCGCCGATGGCAATGCCGTGACCATTGGCGATTACGTCACTGACACCGAGTCCTGGGTCGCGGCGATCCGCAAGCAGACCGGCGTGCCCTGCGTATGGGTGCTCGGACACAGCGAGGGCGGACTGGTTGCGCTCGCCTCTGCGCAAAAGGCGACCGACATTTGCGGACCGGTTTTGGTCTCCACCGCCGGTCGCCCGCTCGGTGAGGTGTTACGGCAGCAGATCAAGGACAATCCGGCGAACGCGCCAATCCTCGATCAGGCGATGGCGGCGATCAACAGCCTCGAAGCGGGCAAGCGCGTTGACGTCAGGCACCATGAACCCGGCGCTGATGCCGTTGTTCGCCCCCCAGGTGCAGGGCTTCTTGATCGACGTGTTCTCGTACGATCCGGCGAAGCTGATTGCGAAGGTCGCCAAGCCGGTGCTGATCCTTCAGGGCAAACGCGACATGCAGGTCAGCGTCGCCGACGCCGAACGTCTCAAGCAGGCCGCGCCAAGCGCCAAGCTCGTGCTGCTCGACGATACCAACCATGTACTGAAAACCGTCACCTCCGATGACCGGCGCGCGAATGCGGCGACGTATGCCAATCCGCGCCTGCCTCTCGCGCCGGGCGTGGTCGACGCTATCGCCGATTTTGTGAACAGCGCAACAAAGAAACCTTGACGCTACTGCTTCTTCGCCAACAGCTTCTTCAGCTCGTCGCGCAAGACAGCCGGTGTCGCCGCCAAGTGGGCGATCGCCTGCCGTGCAGCATCGCCGCCGATCGGGCTGACATCGACCTTGAGCTTCGCCGCGTCGGCCAGGTACGCTGGATCCTTGTGAACGGCAAGGAATGCCGTCTCCAGCGCCTTGGCGCGGGCGGGCGGCAGGCCGGGCGGCGCCGCAAATGGCCGTGACAGAAGATACGGCAGTTCCGCCAGTTCGATCAGCGCACGCGCGTGCGCATCGGGAGCAAGCTCGCGCGCGGTCGGCACGTCGGGGAATTCCGGCAGCCGGGTGGCGCGACCGAATTGCAGCAGCACGCGCATATCGCTGTTCGGCGCGAGCCACTGCGCGTGCGCCGAGCGCACCGACGACAGGCCGACGGTGCGGCCTTCGACTTCGTTCTGGTCGATGGCGAGAAACAGCACGCCGCTGTCACGGTAGCCGGCGATCAGCTTGATATGCAGACCGAGCAGTTCGCGCAGCAGGATCGGGATGTCGTCGCTGGTCGAGCCTTCGGCGGTGCCGCCCAGCACCATCGGCGGGCCGCCGGGGCGGCGCGCGTCGGCGATCGATTTGACCGGCGCATCCTTGCGCAGCATCAGCACGTAGGCATCGTCCGCATAGCTCGACGAGGAGCCGAGCCAGGTGAATTTTTTCGGATCGAACTGCACATTTCGATCGCCGCCGAGCAGCGCGACCAGCGCCATGTCGCGGGCGAACAGCCCGAAGGTCGTGCCGTCCTTGGGAGCAACCGTATAAATGTAGTTCGCCGCGCGCAGGCTGCCGGCACCCGGCATGTTCTGCACCACGACGTTCGGGTTGCCGGGAATGTATTTGCCGATATGGCGGGCCAAGAGCCGCGCATAGATGTCATAGCCGCCGCCGGGGCCAAACCCGACCACCAGATCGACCTGTTTACCCCGATAGAAGTCGGCGATCTCGTCGGCGCGCGCCGAGACGGCTGTCATCAGAATGAATAGGGCCAGCGCAAGCGAGAATGCGACCGTATGAGCGCGGCAGGCCGCGCGCGCGCGAAGGTCCATGGGCTTCCCTCATGCGGCCGCTTTGCGGCCTTTCCCTGCCCGCGGCCGACGCAGCTACGCAGAGCCTCGCGGGGCACGAGGCATCATACAGCAGGATCGGCGGAGGAATTCCAGGACGCCAGGCGAAGGGGAACCGCGCCGCGTCCGTCAGTAGTGCCAGCTCAGCTTGCCGTAGTAGGTGCGCGGCTCGCCCACATAGCCACCAGCGCTCTCCGCGATGGTGAAATACTCGATGTTGGTGATGTTCTTGATCCCGACCTGCGCGTCCCAGTGCGTTCCGTAGTAGCCGAGCATGGCGTTGACGACAGTCGAATCAGGGATCCATGCCGTGTTACCCGTATTGGCGTAGGTCTTGCTATTGTAGGACAACCCGGCGCCGACGCGAAAACCGTGCACGCCGGCGATGGCAAAGTCGTACGTCGACCACAGATTAAAAATATATTCCGGAACGCCGACCGGTGAGTTCCCAACCTGTGACGGCGTGAGAGGCACTGCCGTCAGCACCGCCTTCTGCGCGGTGGCGTTGGCCAGAATCTTCCATTCCGGCGTCACTGTGACTTGTAAATCGGCATCAACTCCGCGCGAGGTCTGGGCGTTGAAGGCGATAGTGTTCGTTGTCGTATTCTCGGTGAATACGTTGTTGCGGAAGATTTCGAATGCAGCCGGCGTGAAGACAAAACGGCCGTCCGGCGTCGAGAACTTGATGCCAGCCTCGTATTCGAGGCCCGACTCCGGCGCAAACACGCCATTCTGCGTCGATTCGGAGTTGAAATTTGTCAGATAGCTCTTCGAAGCGCCGACAAACGGCGCGATGCCTGGTGTGATTTTGTAGAGCGTACCGACGCTCCAGCTGAATGGCGTATCGACCTCGGTGTCGAGGGTACCGGGTTCGAGCGGACTACCGTTCGGCTCAATGCGCCCGGGAACGAACGCCAGCGGGTTCAGTTGCTCGTACCAATGATCCTGGCGCGCCCCGATGCGCACTTTCCATTGGTCCGTGACGTCGATCTGGTCGGTCGCATAAGCGCTCAGATAAAGCGCGCGCAACTGATCCTGCATGCCGGGCAGCGCCGCGGTGCGCATGAAGGCCAGACCATTGGTCGAGGTTTCCGGGATCACCGGCGCGAAGATGTTGGCGATATTCGGCAGCGCGGCGGTGAGGCGGTTATCGTCGATGCTCTGCCATTCGATCTGCGCGCCGGTCAGCAGCGTATGACCGACGCCGCCGGTGCGGAATTTCCAGATCGGCTCGAACTGGTAGGTGGCGTCGTAATCGTGATCGGTCTGTTCGCGTAGTTGCCGGTCCTGCTCTCGGCGAATTCGCCATTGACCACCGCGATGGTCCGCCGCCGGAATTGCGCAGAATGCTGACGTCGCGATGCATCAACGAGAAGCGGTTGTTGACCGTGAGATAGTCGGCGATCCACCAGGAATCGGACACCGTCGACCGCTGGAAATCCTGGTCACCCTTGCTGAACGGCGTCGAATATTTGGCCGTGTTGGGCACGTTGGTCAACGGCGTGCCGGCAAGCGCGGCGCCGTTGAAATAGAGGATGCCGTAGCCGTCGGGCGTACGCTCGATGTGGCGCACGTCGACCGCAACCGTGGTCACGTGATTATTATGATTCCAGCTGAACTCGGGGCCGAGCTCGTAGTCCGCGTTCTCCAGATCGCGGAAACCGTCGGAGTGCTGGAACAGACCATCGACCCGATAGGTCAGGCCCGGAACGCTGGTTGGACCCGTGGCGTAGACACTCGTGGTCCAGGAACCAAACGAGCCGATCTGCTGACTGATGCCATAGCCCGGCACGGCCGACGGCAGGAAATGGACGATGTCGATGGCGCCGCCCGGCGTGCTGCTGCCGAACAGGGCGGACCCCGGCCCCTTCAGCACTTCAATGTACTGCACGCCGTTCATGGAATGCGGAAAACCATTGAACTGATCGCCGTCGGGAAACTGGTCGCTGAAAATGCGCGCGTCCATGCCGCGGATGGTGAAGCGGTCGAAGAAGCCGTAGCTCGACGAGCCGCCGAGATTGATGCCGCTGACGTTGTGGACGGCGTCGCTCAGATTGGTGCCGCCCTGATCGGTGACCACGGCGCGGGGCACGACAACCACGCTTTGCGGCAGGTCGGCGAGTTTGGTGCCGGTCTTGTCCATCGCGGGTGCCTGCTCCAGCGGCGCTGTTGAATTCGCGTTGCCGCCCGGGCCACTGCCCTGCGCGCCGACCGCCGCGCCCGGCGGAGCGGCAGTTCCCGCCGTGCGCGCGCCGGCGCGGCGGCGGCTTCTGCCTGCGGCACGCTTTACCTTCGGCGCCGAGACGACAATCTCCGGCATCGGCGTCCCAGCCTGCGGGGCGGGAGTCGATGGCGCTGACGCAGCGGGAGGCGCGCTTGGTTGAGATGGTGTCGTCGATTGCGGAGCGGGCGGAGCAGACGGCGTGGCTTGGGGACTACTTTGCGGCGCCGGTGGCGTTCCCTGTGACGGCGAACTCTGCTGAGCGCGCAGTGATACCGTCGCCGATAGCCCAAGCACGAGAGCGATTGCCGACGCCGCGGTATTGCGGCCGTGACGATGCAGCCGGCGACTTGCGCCATTCGGATTGTCTTGCATTGAGGCCCCCGCCCCACTTTAGAAACATGCAAAAGTATAGTTTCGTCAATGACTTATACTCTAATGAGTATTTCAACACAAGAATGAAAGTTATTTATCAGTATAGACGAATTAGAATAATTCGAATGTGGGTGACTACACTAGATTATACTAATTCTAAGCAGGCCAATATTTCCTTAGCTGGCCCCGCGATGGCGAGCAGGCATCTCGCGCCTAACTGCCGCCGCCCCACACAAGGAGGCGGACGAACCGTCACTACTGTCTCGATGCATCAACCAAACATGGCTTCGCCGATATACGAGCCTTCTTTGGGCGCCGGCGGGACGAAGAATATGGCCGAACCAATATGCGAAATGTATTCGTTGAGGCCGTCGGACGCGCCAAGTTTGCCCTGAAGTGTTTCGAAATGGGCCGGATCGTTCATGTAGGCAATAAACATGAGACCAGCGTCGAGCAGGCCGACCTGGTTGATGCCGTCGGTATAGTTATAGGAGCGGCGTAGAATTTTGAGACCGCCGTTGTTCTCATGAGCCGCCAGGCTGATATGCGCGGTGGCCGGGATGATCAGTTTTCCGTCGGCATCCGTTTTCCTGAAGTCCGGCGTATCGAATTCAGCGGCGCCCGTCAGCGGAGCGCCCGAGATCTTGTGGCGGCCGAACACGCTGTTCTGGTTGCTGACTCTGTCGGTGTCCCAGTTCTCGATATGCATCTGGATCTTGCGCGCGACCTGATAGGTGCCGTGCCGCTGCCACTCCGGTCCATCCCTGGTCCAGACGAATTGCTGGAAATCGGCGTCGTCCTTGATGTTGCGCGTACCATCCTTGAAGCCAAGAAGGTTGCGCGGGGTCGTTTGGCCTTTGCCGGCCGAGGCGCGGCCGAAGCCCATGACCGTCCAGTTCGTGGCGGCAGTCCCCGATCTCCTTGGCGATGCGGCCGAGATCGCGAACGGCGTGGTAGGCAACCTGCGGATCATCCGCACACGCCTGCAGGGAAAGATCGCCTCCTGTAAGTTCGGGTCTCAGCGCGTCACTCGGCAACTGTTTCAACCCGCGTAGCAAGGCGGGTTTTTGATGCGTGAGGCCGTAGGTGTCAGTGAACACCCGCGGACCGAGGCCGACTGTCACGGTCAGAGACGCAGGACCGAGGTCAAGCGCCTCACCCGTATCAAAACCGACACCGTCGGCGCGCGCAGGCTCAACTGGCCCGACTGTCTTGCCCTTCATCAGCTGGGCGATCGCGCCCGACCATCGCGCCAACAGCACCTGCAAATCTGCCACGCGCGGCGACGTGAGATCGAAGGTCATGAAGAAGGCATAACGCTGAGGCGGCGTGCGAATGCCGGCCTGCTCGGCCGCGCCGTAGAATGCGTGCTCGCGTGTGAGATCAACGGCGTCTTCCGGGTTGGCGGGGTTTGCCTGAGCAGCCGCGTAAACCGGTGCGCCGATCGTGCCCGCGGCTGCGCCAGCAAGCAGGCCGCGACGAGAGACTTGGTTTTGCGGGCCCTGGCCCGAAGGGTTTTTCTTTGACATCAATGGACCGTTGCCACCTTCTCGGCGATCTTGGACAGCGGCTCCTGGAGGGCCTGGATGCTCTTGCTGAGCTTGGCGCCATCGGAAGCCTTCAACGCCGCGGTATAGACCTTAAAGCCACCCGGCACACTCGGGTCGCGATAAGTATCGAGCAGCTGGATCACGCTCGTAAACTGGCTGCGCACGCGCTTCGCGAGATCGGGATCGATCTTCTCTACGCCGGGTTCCAGAAACGCGAAGGCCTGTTGGGCGCCTTCGACATTGCCGGCGAAATCGGAGAGATCGTAGTGGCTGAACGCCTCTTCCTCGCCGGTGATCTTGGTGGACTGAACTTCTTCGAGAAGATCGGCGGCGCCGTTGGCGAGATCCTCGGGCTTGTAGTTCAGCGACTGCACCAGCTTGTCGAGGAGCGCGACGTTCTTCTGCAGCTCGGCAGCCTGCGCCTTGGTCTCATCGGTGATTTGGCCGTTCTGAAACAGGTCCCGCTCGATCGCGTGGAAGCCGTGCCAGCCGACCTTCTGGTCAAGATTGGATGTGCGCATATCTATGAGATAATCGAGATTCCCCGCATTGTCGGTGGCTTTGAAGCCCGCCAATACGAAGCCGTTAACGTCGGATTCAATGCGCTCGTAGAACGAATGCGCCAACGGGTACTCGGCCTTCGCCTTGGTGATGTAGCCGGCATCGATGTCTGCTCGGAGCCGGGTCACCGCAGTCACCATGCCGTCAACGACGCCGGTGACGTAATTTGCGTAACCTTTCGTTCCAGAAGCCAGGACTTCCGCCGTGCTGCCTGCCGGCGCGGCGGCAGCGCGGCCTGTCACCGTGAAGTCCTGCAACTCCTGCTTCGCGCCGGGGCAGTAGATTTGGTACGTCCCGCCACCGAGAGTGAGCGTGAAGGTGACAGTAGGCAGACCGGGAGCCAAGTTCTCCTTTTCGCCAAGGATGCGATTGTTGCTCTGCAGCTCGATCTCCGTGATCCCGGTGGCGGTCTTGTTGGTTACGGCGAAGGTAATCGGTCCTGCGACAGCCGCAGTGTGATCGAGAGCACACGTGCCGCCGCTATCTCCGCTCAGGGTGATCTTGACTTCGGAGACACCGTTTTTCACCGGCGCAGCGGAATTATCCTGCGCGGCCGCATGCGAAGACGCGCTGAGATCGATCGCCAGCAGCGCCGCTATCCCGGTGGCCGCGATGTGCCCCCTTTTGAATCTAGTGGGCGGCATAAGGTGCTCCTTTCGCGGTCGTGCCGTCGGCGCGGCGATTGATTTTTTGAGTGGAATTGGCGCCCTTGCGCGCCAACTCGCGGCACATTCGGATGAAGCCAAAGCTGGCAGATGCCACCAGCAGAATGGCGCCCACAGCAAGCATCATGGGCAGTTGGATTGCCCAGAAGGTTCGCTCCGTACGCGCGGCCGCAATGCCGTTGAGTGCTCTGACTGCCTCGTCGCGATAGGCGTCGGAAACCTGCCAGCTGCTCGCAACGCCAGTATTGTCGTTGACCGTCAGCGTCCGCGGAGTCTGGAGGCCGCTGCCGGACAAGGTCACGATGGTCGTACTCTGCCCCGCAGTGTCGAGCAGTATGCCGTCAGCAGTCCACACATGCATGGACTGCTCGACCGACCAATCGGCTGCGAACGGACCAGGATGCTCTGCGGGATTGAGGCCCACGGGGACGCGCCCGCCAGAAAGCGCGACAACCTGGTCAAGGGTAAGGCTGGACGGGAAACGGCCGGGAGTTCCGCTGCGGACAATTGCGCATGCTGATGTTTCGATACCGTCATGCTGTTCGGGCCGGCAGCTGTCATGCGTCAGCCGCAAAATCGTACTTGCCGTCCCTGTGAGAGAAATCTTCAACGCGGGTGCGGAGCCATCAGACGGCGGACTGAGCTCGGCGGTGCCGATCACCCGCGCCGGGCTGACCCCGACGGCGACAAGTGCAGCTTGAGCCGGGACCCGCGGTTGCGCCTTGGGGTAGACAACGATCAGTCCGAGCGCGAGGAGCGCAAGGGCGGCGGCAGCCGCAAGTTTCAGGCGCGCCACCGTCAATGGCTGCGGACGCCGGGATGGCGGCCAATAAAGTATCAGGGCGACCGGAATGAGATACGCGAACCACCCGATCACCTCGATCAAACGAGGATCGGCGGGAATGCCGAGCACGCCTGTGATCAGCGCGGACTGGACGCTGCCCGGAGCCACAAGCCAGGACAAATTGACCGTCTGTTGCTGTCCGCCATTCAGCCAACCGGCTTCGTGGGCCGATCGAAGCGACGTGATCACGAGCCCGGCGGCGACCAGGATGAGGAACGCACCGGTGAAGCGAAAGAATTTGGACAGGTTGATCCTGACCCCGCCAACATAGATGCCCCACCCGATCACGACAGCCAAAAGCAGTCCGACGATTGCGCCCGTGGCCGCCAACGCGGCCGATTGCGCAGCCGAGAACGTTGCCAGCAGGAACACGCTGGTCTCGAAGCCTTCCTTGAGCACCGCCAAGAACGCCATGCTGGCGAGCGCATAGGTGCTGGCCTGGCTCAGCGCTTCCGCAGCTTCGGCTTCGATCTGCCCCTTCATGTCGCGGGCATGCTTGTTCATCCAGGCAATCATGCCGGTGACGAAGACGATCGCGATGGCGCCGATGACCGCTTCCATGCCCTCCTGGGCGGCCTGCGGCAGCACCTGCTCAACCATACCGAGGCCGACGCCGACCGCGATCGACAGCACCACCGCCAGCACCACGCCGAACCACATGGCAGCGAGGCTTTTCCCGTTCCTGCGCAGGAACGCCGCAATGATGCCGACGATCAGCGCGGCCTCGAGGCCCTCGCGCAAGCCGATCACGAGCGTCGCGAGCATCGCGGCGCTCCTACGATTGCATGGGCGCGTCGATGGTCGTGCCCGGTCGCGGTTTGAATGACGATTGCGTGCTGCGCCGTGCGGCTGGCCCGCCACGGCTGGATTTTTGATCCTTATAAGTTTTGCTCGTCATCTGAACGCCTATTGCCTCACCTCGTGACTCGGCCGCGCCGGCGTCGTCTGCCGCAAGCTGCATATGAGCGCGACGAAGGAGGTATACCTAGGATATAGGCCGCAAAGCGTTCCAGTCACAATACTGTATTAAGTCGTTCCAATGAGTTGGTTGCTCTCGCAAATGCATTCTCTTTATTCCAATTCTAAACTGTTGCTGCGCAAGCCTGGCGAATCAGAAGAGAGGCGCGTGCCAGCCGCCAAGTATTTGGCTTGCGCAGTTTGGAATGACTCCAATTCATTATGCAAACTCGCCATCGCGCCCATGCAAGAGTTTGACGTCCGCTGGTATGATGATTCTATTATTTCGTCTTATTCGCAGGAGTCGGGGGGCCGTCCGGTGGCCTTTGCTGCTTTCGCTGGACATTCGATCCACAGCAGCGACCCGAGCGCTTTTAGAGGCGTTCAAGTAAGGCGCCACGAGCGTTGCCTGAATGCGACACTCGCCGTCCAAATTGGCGCCCTTGTCTTGACGGCTGAACGCGCTGGCGTATTGCATACTTCGCATGAGACGCGCTGTTCTCGGCCATCGAGCAGAGTAACGGCGATAAATTCCGCGGAGCGCGGCGGGGGACAGGCGCGGTGATAACGAGATCGCGTCACGCGTTTTGGTTCGGTGTCACGGCAGCGGCCTTGGCATTTGGTTGCGTCGGCAACGCCGCGGCTGCCGACATGCCCACCAAGGCTCCGCCGCCGAGTGCTCCTTCCGCCTACGATTGGACCGGATTCTATCTCGGCGGATACCTGGGCTATGCGTGGGGCACGTCGAACTTTGCGGGTCCACCCGCCAGCGGCATCTCCGGCGCGCTCGACCTCTATAAGCCTTTCGACTCGTTCAACGAGTTCGGGTAGTTTCTTTGCCGGGGTTCAGGCCGGCTACGATTACATGCTGCCGAACCGCTTCGTCATCGGCGCCGCGGTCGATGCGTCGTTTCCGTCGTGGCCGAACCTCGCTGGAATATCGATCGGCGACATTTCGGCGCCGTTTCCCTCGGTCAACGGCCCGGAGACTTATGCGGAGACGATGCTGGATTTCGGTACGGTGCGCGCGCGGATCGGTTATGCGCCCGGCAACTGGCTGTTCTACGCGACTGGCGGCTTCGCCTGGGCCTACGATCAGCTGACGCTGACGCAACTCGGGACCGGGGTCACCGATTCACCGTTCCTGTGGCGTCTGGGCTGGGCAGCCGGAGGCGGCGTCGAGGTGCCGCTGGTGCCGCATTGGACCGCGTTCCTCGACTACCTCTACACCGATTACGGCAACAGCAGCGTCATCTTCGGCAACGCCGGCCAGCGGTTCACGTCGGACTTTTCGTTGCAGGAGGTGCGCGCCGGACTGAACTATCGGTTCGGCGGCGACCCGGCTTCGGACAAGGGGCAGCCGGGCGTGCTGAACCCGGACGATTTCAACGTCCACGGCCAGACGACATTCACGTGGCAGGGCTATCCGGCGATCCGCTCGCCCTATATGGGCGCCAACAGCCTGCCGGGCAGCGGACAGGGCCGCGAAACAACTGACGCAACCCTGTTTATCGGCGCGCGGCTGTGGCACGGCGCCGAGCTGTGGGTCGATCCCGAGATCGATCAGGGCTTTGGGCTTGCCGATACGCACGGCGCGGCCGGATTCCCGAGCGGCGAGTCCTACAAGCTCGGCGCCTCATATCCCTACGCAAGGCTGCAGCGCTATTTCGTCCGCCAAACCATCAATCTCGGCGGTGACAGTCAGAAAATCGACGCCGACGTCAATCAATTCGAACAGTCGGTGACCGCGAACCGCCTGGTGCTGTGGGTCGGCAAGTTTTCGGTGGTCGACGTCTTCGACACCAACAAATACGCGAACAATCCCAAAAGCGACTTCATGAACTGGGCGCTGATCAATGCAGGCACGCTCGACTATGCGGGCGATGCCTGGGGCTACAGCTATGGCGCGGCGGCGGAATGGTACCAGGGCGACTGGACATTACGCGGCGGCGTCTTTGACATGTCGGCCGTGCCCGCCGAGGCTTCCGGCAGCGCGCCTGCCTATGGGCTCGATCCGACCTTCGAGCAGGTGCAGTGGCTCGTCGAACTCGAGCGGCGCTATCAGTTCATGGGTCAGCCCGGCGCCATCAAGGTCACCGGCTTCCTTACCCGCGGCCGCATGGCGAATTTCCAGGATGCCGTCGATCTGTCGCTGATGACGGGCATGGCCGTCGACGATGCGGTTGCGGCGCTGCGCGTCTATCAGAGCCGGCCCGGCGTCAGCGTCAATTGGCAGCAACAGATCAACGACAGCGTCGGCGTGTTCGCCCGCGCTGGCTGGGCCGACGGCAACGTCGAGCCGTGGGATTTCACCGACATCGATCGCACGGTCTCGGGCGGCGTCTCGATCAACGGCAAGCAATGGGGTCGGCCGGATGACACGATCGGCATCGCCGGCGTCGTCAACGGCATCAACAGCGCCCATCAGGCGTTTTTCAATGCCGGCGGTACCGGCATCCTGATCGGCGACGGACAGTTGCCGAACTACGGCCTCGAGAAGATCGTCGAGGCCTATTACAGCTACGCAATCACATCGTCGACGCGCGTGTCGGTCGATTATCAGTTCATCGACAATCCGGGCTACAACGCCGATCGAGGTCCGGCGAATGTGTTTGCTGGACGGTTCCATTGGCAGTTCTGAGACAGACGAAGGTTCAGTAGGAGCGTCATAAACCAGTCGCGATCCTTGCTTCACTGCGAATCTGTTGCCTCGTCATCCATCGTGTCGTAGTGTCTCGGCATTCAGGAACGGTAAGTGATCCCGGATGGGTTTGTTTCGGGCATATCGACGGTTTGGCGGCCGCTTGGCGCTGTTTGCGCTGGCGCTGCAATTCTACCTGTCGTTTGCCCATATCCACCCCGACGATATCTATGGTCCAGTCGGCCATGCGTTGTCCGTCGCCGAAGCGGTCAACCTGCCCGCGGCGGAGTCATTCAAATCAATTCCGGCCGATACGCCTTGGTACACGGGCGACGCTCTGTGTCCGATCTGCGAGACGATCTATTTTCTCAGCACTTCTTTCACCCCAGAGGCTCCCGCAGTCCTGCCGCTGACGTTCCATTTCGCGGCCGGCTGAGCATTCGGCCATCCATGCGGCGCTTTTTATCACACCGCGCCGTGCACCCTTCCAATCTCGCGCGCCACCCGCTGTCTGACATAGCGGTCGAGTTGAGCGTTCGGCATCGCTGTGCGCTGGCTGCGTCGACATTAGACAGTCGCGCCGCCCCGCTGGCGAGATACGGGCAAGCCTCAACGACGCGACCGCCTCCGTGGAACTTCGCTGCAGCCGCGAAGCCCTGCCGGGCCTCAACGCTTAAAGCAGCGAGAAAGCCAAACAGCATGGGCGCACGATCATGCACGTCGCATCGAACATCATCGGCTTCATTTGCCTCATTCTGACTGTCGTTTTGTGGGCAGTCACGCTTTTGATCGATCTCACGCCAAATGCGGTTTTCACCGCAGCCGAGTTGACCGGGATTGTGGCCGTCACTGGACTCTTGAGCTTGCAGTATCGTCTTCTAGCCAGCTTCGCACCGTGAAGTGAGCTCTCATGCGCTGGTTCAGGGCATACGGGACATTCGGCGGCCGCTTGGCGCTGTTTGCGCTGGCGCTGCAATTCTACCTGTCGTTTGCCCATATCCACCCCGACGACATTTATGGCCCAGTCGGCGTGCCGTTGTCCGTCGCCGAAACGGTCAACCTGCCTGCAGCGGAATCATTCAAGCTCAATCCCCGCCGATGAGCCTTGGTACAGCGGCGACGCACTCTGCCCGATTTGCGAAACAATCTATTTTCTCAGCAATTCGTTCACGCCAGATGCTCCGGAAGTCCTGCCGCTGACGTTTCGTTTCGCGGCCGGCCGAGCATTCGGCTGTTCACGCGGCGCCCTTTGTTGCGCCACGACGTGCGCCCTTCCAATCCCGCGCGCCGCCAGCCGTCTGACTCTCCGCTGTCGTTGCTAACTGCGTGGTGCTTCACTGTGCGTTCACGCACGGCCACCACGGCAGCACGTGCGGCATTTCCAAATAACGTCTCCCCCGCACGCGACAGCATAACCGCGATGAACGCGGCGCTATGGCGATTTCCGTTCGAGATCAGGGGTGAGGACCATGTCGAGTTGTGCGAGTTGTTCACAGTATCTCTGCCGTGCCACGCTTTTCGCGGGCTCTGCGCTGATGGCGCTGACCGGTTACGGCGTCGTCGCGATGGCGCAAGTGACGCTTCCGGAGCTGAAGGTCACCGGCGCCAAGCCCAAGCCGAAACCGCGTGTCGTCCGATCACGCGCACCGGCACCCGCTGTCGCCACGCGCGCGGCACCGACGCCTGCGACTGCGCCGATCAATGCCGCAGCCGCAAGAAACAACGCATTCGATGCCGCGCGCGGCAATCTGTACACGACCGCTGGCGCCACATCCGACACGCTCAGCCACGATGCCATTCAGGCGCTGCCGCAAGGCACCAACGCGCCGGTCGAGAGAATTCTGCTGCAGGCGCCTGGGGTGTCGCAGGATTCGGCGGCGAGCGGATTGCTCCACGTCCGCAACGATCATGCCAACGTGCAATTCCGTATCAACGGCATCATGTTGCCCGACGGCGTTACCGGCTTCGGCAGTATTCTCGACCCAAGCCTGATCGGCAGCATGTCGCTGATCACCGGTGCACTGCCTGCCGAATATGGCATGCGCACCGTGGGTCTGGTCGACATCACCACGCGCAACGACATCTTCAATAATTCCGGCAGCATCAGCTACTACGGCGGGAGTCGTGGCACCATCGAGCCGAGTTTCGAATACGGCGGCACATTCGGCAACACTTGCACTTCGCCCGCGCCGGGTGCCGCGGTCGCCGCCAAAGCGGCGCCGCCTAACGTGGCCACCGATTGTTTTTCCGGAGTGCAATATTTCTTTACCGGCCGCTACCTGCAAACGACGGAAGGCATCGAGAATCCCCTCCCCTCGCTCAATGCGATTCACGACCTCTCGAACCAGTACAAAGGCTTCGCCTACATGTCGGCGTTTGTCGATCCGACGACGCGCGTCAGTCTGATTGCCGGCACGGCCACCAGCTGGTTCCAGATTCCCAACGTGCCCGGCCAGCCAGTCGGCGCCATGGGCAACCCGCCGGTAACCAGCGCCTTCGGAATCACCAATTTCAACTCGGCGGCGCTCAACGAGAACCAATACGAGGACACGCAGTTCGGTGTGCTGGCGCTTCAGCACTCGGCCAACGGCTTCGACGGGCAGCTGTCCTATTTCACCCGCTACAACTTCCTGCATTTCATGCCGGACCAGGTGGGCGACCTGCTCGATCAACGGCGTTGCCTCGGACATCACCCGCGAATCCTACAGCAACGGCCTTCAGGGCGACGCCAGCTACGTCATCAACGAAGCACACACGGTACGCGCCGGTTTCACCGTCAGCGGCGAACAGAGTGCGGTCGGCAATCAGTCATTGGTCGAGCCGCTCGACGCGATGGGCAACCCGATCGACGCACCGTTCACGATTAGCGATGACGTCGCGAAAACCGGGTGGCTGGCCGGCATCTATGCGCAGGACGAGTGGAAGCTCACCAACAACCTCAAACTCGATTACGGCGCGCGCTTCGACCAGATGTGGCAATATGTCGATGCCAATCAGCTCAGTCCGCGCGTCAGTCTCACTTACAAGCCGTTCGAATTCACCACGTTCCATGCCGGCTACGCACGCTATTTTACCCCGCCGGTGCTGGTCGAGGCGGCGCCGGCCAATATCGCGCTGTTCGCCAACACGACCGGCGTACCGGTGAGTGGCGGCACCGACCCGGTGCTGCCGGAGCGCTCGCACTATTTCGACGCCGGAATCGATCAAAAAATTCCGTTCGGCTGCGCCTCCCCGACCGCGCCGGACTGCAGCATGCTCGAACTCGGCGTTGATGCTTATTACAAGATCGCGCGCGATCTTGTCGATAACGGCAATTTCGGCCAGGCACTTGTGCTCAGCGCATTCAACTATGCACAGGGTGTCACCCAGGGCGTCGAGCTCAGCCTCAAATATCACAGCGGAAATTTCCAGGCCTATGGCAACCTCGCCGTCAGCCAGGAGAAAGCAACCGACGTGGTGTCGAACCAGTATCTGTTCGACAACGTCACGCCACAGTCGGCGCTCGGCAGCCTGACCGAACTTCAGTACATCGACAGTCACTGGATTTATACCGATCACAACCAGTTCGTGACCGGATCGGCCGGCGTGTCCTACTTGTGGAACGGCACCCGCTATTCGGCCGACATGATTTACGGCTCGGGCCTGCGCACCGATGTCGCCAATATCGGCAGCGAGTCGCCATACGCGCAGTTCAACGCCGGGCTCTCGCACGAATTCGCCATGCCCGACGGCAAGCCGCTGACGGTGCGCTTCGACGTCGTCAACCTGTTCGACACGATCTACCAGATCAGAAGCGGCACCGGCATCGGCGTGTTCGCGCCGCAATACGGCCCGCGCCGCGGCTATTTCGTCGGCGTCAGCAAGAAGATCTGAGCGGACGCAGCACCAACCCTCTCTGGAGATTTCATTCGATGATCAGCCCTTCGACAGTGCTCTCCCATCTTCTCAGGAGGAAGTGATGTCGCAATTACGTCAGTCACGACCTTCAACATCCGGCAAGCGGCCAAACTCACGACGCTTGACGATTCCTCCGGATAAGGCACAACATAACGCAAAGGACGTCAGTTTTTCATTATTCCAAAGTAAAAGACGACGGCCTTTTGCGAACATGCCCGGGTAGCAGCGGATTCGGCCTGAACAGCCAAGGCCGAATTCGAGGTTGCTTCATACGGTCACATTCGGCCCGCAATGAAACTGCGGCGGATGCGGGCAAAAGCGATGGAAAGGCAACTGGGAATTTGGAAATGCGAACTGATCGAAGGACGCGAACATCTGACACATCCGGCGTGAATTCGCGTCGTCCCAGGCATCACTTTGCGGCTCTCGGCGCGCTGGCAGTCGTCGTCTTTTGGATCCAGCCGCTGCTCGCCCAAGGGCCTGTTGCACCGACTCCTGCCGCACAAACTCCCTCTCCGGCGGCGCCTCCGCAAACCACCGCGCAGCCGGCTGCTCCTGCCTCCCAATCTGTAATGCCATCACCGCAGGCAGCAAGCCCAGCTCCATCGCCGGCAGTCGCGCCTCCGCCTGGCGCCGCACCGAATACGGCGCCACGTTCCGAGAGCGCGGGCGAACGCGGCGCCGTACCCACTCCAGCCTCGCGCGCTCCGTCAATCGGCGGCGATCTCTTGCCGCGGCAGCTTTCCTACACGCGAATGTTTATGGACGCCGACTGGGTCGTCAAAGCGGTGATGATCGGACTCGCCTTCGCGTCGCTCGTGACCTGGACGGTCTGGCTCGCCAAAACGTGGGAGCTAACCAGGGCGCGCGGCGATGTCCGCCGCCGCGTGCGGATGCTGGTCGATGCGCCGACACTGGCCTACGCGCACGAGCAATTGCGCAATAGCGAAACAGCGGCAGGACAATTGATGCAGGCCGCCGCACAGGAGATCAGACTGTCGGCCAATGCCCGTGGCGACGGCCTGAAGGAGCGCATTTCCTGGCAGCTCGAGCGGTTGGAAATGGGATTGAGCCGCAGGATGTCCCGCGGCACCGGCGTGCTGGCAACGATCGGCTCAACGGCGCCGTTCGTCGGGCTGTTCGGCACCGTGTGGGGCATCATGAACAGCTTCATCGGCATTTCCAACGCGCACACCACCAATCTCGCCGTGGTGGCGCCAGGCATTGCGCAGGCGCTGATGGCGACCGCGATGGGACTGATCGCGGCGATCCCCGCGGTGATGATCTACAACGTGCTGGCGCGGCAGACGTCGCAATATCGCGCCCTGCTCGGTGACGCCTCGGCGCAGGTCATGCGGCTCGTCAGCCGTGACCTCGACCGCGCCAAGCTGCCGCTCGCCCAGGCGGCAGAGTAAGCGGGCAACGCATGGCCATTCGTCTCGACCACGGTGAGGATGAACTCGCCGAAATCCACGACATCAACGTCACGCCGTTCATCGACGTGATGCTGGTGCTGCTCATTATCTTCATGGTCGCGGCCCCGCTCGCCACCGTGGATACGCCCGTCGATCTGCCCTCTTCCACCGCACAGCCGCAGCCGCGGCCCGACAAGCCGATTTATCTGACGCTCAAGGCCGACGGCAGCATTACGCTCGGCGATGATCCGGTGGCGCGCAACGCCCTGCCCGCCGCGCTCGACACTGCGACGGACTCCGACAAGAACAAGCGCATTTTCCTGCGCGGCGACCGCGCAGTGCCTTATGGCGACGTGATGGCGTTGCTCAACGATTTGCGCGGCGCCGGCTACCTCAAAATCGCCCTGGTCGGGCTTGAGACGCGTGACGCCCAATGACCTCGTCGGCGCTCCATTGGTTCGACGACGATCCGCGTGCGCGGCGGCGCTGGATCATATCCGGCGTGGCCGTGCTCTGCGGCTACGCGGCCGTTGCCGCCGGATTGCTGCTGTGGTGGCCGCAGCCCGACCAGATCGGCGACGATTCATCCGTCATCTCTGTCGAGCTGGCTCCCATCGACAGTGTTGCCGACGCCAAGCAGACCGATGCGGCGCCCGCGCCCGAGGAGATGGTCGAGCAGAAGGCGACGCCGGTACAGCCGCAAAAGCAGCCGGATCAGCCCAAAGTCGAGCAGCCGCCACCACCCGAGCCCGTCCCATCAGCCGTCGCGCTCCCCGAGGAGACAAAACCGCCGGTGCCGGTTGAGGAAGCTCGCCCGCCCGCGCCGGAGACCGCGGCCCCCGTCAAGGGCGGCGCGCCGCGGATCGAACCCTCCTGGGAAAGCCGGCTGTTTCGCAAGCTGCAGCAGGCCAAACGTTATCCGGTCGAGGCACGGACCCGCGGCGAGCAAGGCGTCGTCACCCTCACCTTCAGCATCGACCGCAACGGTCACGTCACGTCACGGGGCATCGCCAAAGGTTCCGGTTACGCCGCGCTCGACGACGAAGCGATGGCGCTGGTCATGCGCGCACAGCCTATGCCGGCATTTCCGCCAAGTATGAGCGAGGCGCAAATCAGTCTAACGGTGCCGATCCGTTTCTCGCTGCACTGACTGAGCAAGCTTTCAGCTTTCCACCCCCTGCGGCTGCGGGCTACAATCGCTTCTCCAACAAGGAGCATTTCATGCGAACCAAGCAGAGCCTGACCGCCGACGATGTAAAGACGATGATGACGGCCTGCGAGGCCAAGGCGGCGGCGAACAAATGGCCGGTGGCCATTGCGATCGTTGACGACGGCGGCTTCCTGCTCGGCTTTTCGCGCATGGACGGCGCGGCCGCCATTACGGCGGAAGTGGCAATGGGCAAGGCGCGCGCATCGGCAATGACAAAACGGCCGAGCAAATTTTTCGAAGACCGCATCAAGGAGCGGCCGGCGTTTCTCAACTTCCCGGCCGGCATTTTGCTGCAGGGCGGCGTGCCGGTCATGTACCAGAACGAATGTGTCGGCGCGATCGGCGTGTCCGGCGTGCAGTCGCATGAGGACGAGGAAGTCGCACAGGCGGGCGCCAGCGCGATTGGATAGGGGTGCACGTCGAAACGCTGCGCGGCACACTCAGACGTGGTGCGGGTTCGCGACAACCATGTAGGCCAGGACGCTTGCGCACGTTGCCAACAGGCCTACGGCAATCCACAACGCGTAAGTGCGTGCTGCGGCGAACGCTCCCACGGGAACTACAAAAAGCCACCCGCGCGCATGTACCGCTTGAGGGACGGCAAATAGCCGCCAGACATTGATCGGCAACAACACCATGTGCAGAAACAGAACGGGATGAATATTTTGGATGTAGCCGAACGCCGCAAACAACACATTACTGAGAATGGCCACCAGACGCAGCGGCACCATCGTGCGCATGAGAAACGATGCAAGGACAGCGCAGGACGCGGCGTAACCGAGCACATCTGACATGACTTTGCCTCTGCGCCTCGCTCTGTCCGATCGCGTGCTCAGTTCTCCCAAAACGGCTTGCAAATCTCGGCCTCGAGCCCGGCTGGATAGCCGAGATCCTTGACGTCGAGCGTCGTTAGCGCGGCGAGTTCCCGCCGCGACGCCGCCCTCCGCCGCCATTCGCGGACAGCCGCTGCGAGCCGCAGACGCAGCGGCCAAACAGCCTCAATTGGTCCGGTGAAGTTTTTGCTCGGCGAAACCGAATGCGTGCTCATCGCAAGCTCCCGTGAAACGATCCATGCCCACGGGCGATTCCGTCCCTCTCTTTTACTGATTTGTCGCCGGCCACGATGAAACGGCAATGACGCTAATAAAAAACGCGGCCTATGACCTTGCGGGCGGCAAATTCCGATGCCCTACTTTAGCAAGTAGCGTGTTTAGCAAGTAGCGTGCCATGATTTCACAAAGTGATATTGCACCTTTCTTCATGCAAGATGCGAATTTTTGATCGCATTACAGATGACGAATAATGTCGCAAATGCGCGCATGATGGCGAAAAAATGAGTCCATGAACAAGGAGGCGGCAAAAAGGGCATGCTTTGAGCAGGCCTTGCCTTGGGAAGGCCATCGGATTTCAATACTTGCTCATCTTCACTCAGCGGCTGTCGAATGTCGTATCCAGATCCTGCAAATGTTCTCACCGGTCTTTGGCGTCTGGCTGGGCACGACGACTCAGCACTGAGCAGCATCTCACTCACTGGCGCTGAGCCGGTCCTGCCTTCGTCATTTGCCGTTGGCACCGCGGCGCAAGCAACCATCGCGGCTTCGGCCTTAGCGGCGGCCGAGCTGTGGCGACAGCGGACGGGCCGGCGCCAGCACGTTGCCGTCGACATGCGCGCGGCGGGAATCGAATTTCGCAGCGAGCGCTACCTGCGCCTCGACGGCAAGGTGCCAGCCGAATACCACGACAGCCTCGCCGGACTTTATTGCTGCGGGGATGGACGCTGGGTGCGGCTGCACACCAACCTTCCGCACCATTGTGGCGGCTTGCTCAAGCTGCTCGGCTGCGAGCACGATCGCGTCGCAGTGCAACGTACGCTTGACGGCTGGGAGGCCGAAAAGCTGGAGGACGCCGCCGCGGCAGCCGGTCTCGTCGTCACCGCATGCCGCACGTTCGCCGAGTGGGATGCGCACCCGCAGGGGCGCGCGGTCGCGACGCTGCCGCTCTTTTCAATCGAGCAGATTGGCGATGCGCCTGCGAAACCGCTACCGGCCGCCGAACGCCCGCTGTCCGGTATCAAGGTGCTCGATCTCACGCGCATCATCGCCGGGCCGGTGTGCGGGCGCACTCTCGCCGCGCACGGCGCCGACGTGCTGCTCGTCACTGCGCCGCATCTGCCGTCGATGCGTCCACTGGTTATCGACACCGGCCGGGGCAAGCTCTCAATCTCGATCGATCTTCGCGAACCAAGCGGGCGCGAGACACTCGCGGGGCTTATTCGCGACGCCGACGTGTTTGTGCAAGGCTATCGGCCGGGAGCCATCGCGGCGTTCGGCTTCGGGCCGGACGAACTCGCCAAGATTCGACCGGGCATCATCTACGTCTCGCTCAGCGCGTACGGCCATGCAGGTCCGTGGGCCGGGCGGCGCGGCTTCGATTCCCTGGTGCAGACCGCAAGCGGCTTCAACGCCGCGGAAGCCGAAGCATTCGGCCAGAGCAAGCCGCGCGAACTACCGGCGCAGGAGCTCGATCACGCCACCGGCTACCTGCTTGCGTTTGCGGCGATGACGGCGCTCAAACGCCGCGCCGAAAACGGCGGCTCCTGGCACGTCCGGTGTTCGCTGGCGCAAACCGGCCACTGGCTGCGTTCGCTCGGCCGCATCGCCGGGACACAGTGTCTCGATCCGCGTTCCGCCGACGTGCGCGACCTGCTGGAGGAAACCTCCTCCGGCTTCGGCCGCCTCACCACCGTGCGCCACGCCGCTCTCATGAGCGAAACGCCGCCGCGCTGGGCGCGGCAGAGCGTTCCACTCGGCATACACCCGCCAATGTGGCCGAGCTGACGTCTCTCGCTTAACGCGACCCGCCCTACTCGGCCGGCACGGACGCCAAGCCGCGTTCGGCAACCGGATTCTTTATGTCCAGCCAGAACGTCGACACCGCCGACACAACCGCCATGCCGGCGAGCAGATAAAGCCCGCTGGAGAAGCTTCCGGTCGTGGTCTTGACCCATCCGACCGCGGTCGGACCGAAGAAGCCGCCGAGATTGCCGATGCCGTTGATCCAGGCAATGCCGGAGGCCGCGGCACTGCCGGTCAGGAACATCGACGGCATGGTCCAGAACGGCCCCTTGCTGCCGTAGAGGCCGATCGTCGCAATCGTCATGCCGACAACCGCCCAGGCGGTGCCGAGCGTCATACCGGCAATCACCAGCCCGATAGCCGCGACCATGCATGCGGCGAACAGATTCCACCGCCGCTCGCCGATGCGATCCGAGAACCAGCCCCAGGCGAGCATGCTCAGCGAACCGAACACGTATGGCAGCATGCTGACCCAGCCGACCTGCATGTTGGTCAAGCCGAGCTGCTTCACCATCTGCGGCAGGAACAGCAGCAGAGCCAAGGCTGGCGGTGACGATGCCGAAATAATTCAGCGTCAGGATCAGCACCTTGGGCTCCCAGAACGACTGCCACAAGCTGACCTTGCGCTTCGACTCGATCAGCTTGCGTTCCTCCTCGAGCGTCTCGATCAACCATGTGCGCTCCTCGTCGCGGAGCCAATGCGCGTGGGCCGGGCGATCCGTCACGAAGAACAGAAAGAAGATACCGACGAGCACGGTCGGCACCGCCTCGGCGATGAACATCCACTTCCATCCGGCAATGCCGAACACGCCGTTGAGTTCGAGGAGAGCCGTCGACAGCGGAGCGCCGGCGGCGACCGCAAGCGGCAGCGCCACGGTGAATCCCGCCATGATACGGGCGCGATGCCAGTGCGGGAACCAATAGGTGAAGAACAGGATCAGCCCCGGAAACAGCCCGGCCTCGGCGAGGCCAAGCAAGAACCGCATGATCAGGAAACTCCAGGGGCCGGTGCAGAAGGCGGTCGCACCGGAGAGCAAACCCCACGTCACCATGATGCGGGCGATCCATAGCCGCGCGCCGACTTTTTCCAGAATGAGGTTGCTCGGAACCTCGAACAAAAAGTAGCCCCAGAAGAAGGCGCCCGCCGCCAACCCGTAGGTGGCAGGATCGAGGCCCAGATCCTTGTTCATGGTCAACGCAGCAAAACCGACGTTGATACGGTCAAGGTAGCAGAGAAAATACGTGAGAATGGCGAGTGGCAGCAGGCGCCAGTACACCTTGCGTGCCGTCGATTGCCCGACGTCGATGGCCGTCATGATTTCCTCCCGATGCTTGGTGCAGCTTTTTGCTGTCTTGGCTTCAGCATAGGGTCGGCGCCGCGATAATCAATCGCCCCTGGCTGAACCGGGACTCCAAGGGCGGTGCGTTAAGACGCGTTTATGCTCAGCCGTCGAGTTCCTTGAAATAGCGATAGATGCCCCATTGGCTGAATGGGATGCGCCGCTCAGAGGCAAGATAGGCGGCGATCCGCGGACGCTTGGCGACGCGATCGTGCAGCGCCACGAGCAGCGGCACTTTCTTTTCGAAGCGCTTCATGCGCTTGGGAAAAGCGTAGCGCAGGCCTTCGACGATCTGAAACAGCGACAGGTCGACGTAAGTGAGCTTTCGTCCGACCATGTACTGGCCGCCGTTGTGTTTGAGCACGCGCTCGAAATATCCCAGGAATTTCGGCACGCGATAGCGCCAGAAATCCACCGTCCGCCGTTTCGCCGCAGGCTTCTGCTCCTCGTAATAAAGCCAACCGGAGACCGGATGATGAGTGTCGTGAATATGCACGACCAGATCGGTGATGGTGAGCTGCAGTTGGTGCGTCCACAGCCGTCCCGCCTCGTCGCGCGGCGCGAGGTTAAGCCGTGGACCAAGATAAAACAGGATGAGCGCGGTCTGCCCGATGATATCCTTGCCGGCTTTCAGGAACGGCGGCGCGTAGGGCGGGTGCGCCACCCGATCGCTTTCCAGGAATTTCATCGTTGCCGCCATGCCGGCCTTGCCGCGGCGCGCCACGTCCACATAGTCGGCGCCGGCTTCTTCCAGCGCCAACCGGACGAATTCGCCGCGGCCCTGGATGGTCGGCCAATAATAGAGTTCGTAGCGCATGGTCAGCCCGCCGCCTTGTATTGCTCGTCGCTGACCGGCTCCATCCATTGCACGTGCTTGCCGTCGAGCGCCTCCTGCATGGCCACGTGCTCCATGACTGTGTTCGGCCCCGCACCATGCCAGTGCTTCTCGTTCGGCGGAATCCAGACCACGTCACCGCCCCGTATGACCTGCACCGGGCCGCCCCATGTCTGCACCCGGCCGCTGCCCGAGACGACGAACAGCGTCTGCCCGAGCGGATGAGTATGCCAATGGGTGCGCGCGCCGGGTTCGAAACGCACCAGACCGGAGCGCACCCGCGCCGGCGCCGGGGCCTCGATGATCGGGTCCTGCCAGACGGTGCCGGTGAATGACTCTGCCGGGCCGCGGCGCGACGGCGCCGAGCCGCTCAGACGAATATCCATGCTCTTGTCTCCTCCACGACTGCGGCCGCCAGCCCTCCTTTGGTTGCGAAAGGGCATCTGGTCCGAGCCAGTGGTAAGATAAACGAAATTTAGCCTCGATACTCTCCCCGGAATCCTGCTGAAGACACATTGGTGGTGCAGGGTCAGGAGACGGGGTATCCTGCAACGCCGTTGCGGCGGCTGATTGGGACGGGTGATGGGACGAGTTGTGCTGCGTATTGTTCCAGAAAGTGCGCGGAAGGTCGCCGCGCTCATGCTTTTAATCAGTGTGGGCTTGGCGTTGGGCGCCTGTTCCAAATGCGACGTGCCGGACTTTACCCAGTGGGGTGCGCCGCACGCCTGCGACGGTGGCACGCCGCCGAAATAGGCCTTGGTTGAAATAGGCCTCGGTCGAAATCAGCCTTGCCGGCTGCTCTCGGACTTGCGTCGTCCATAACCCGCTGTTCAACCGTGCCCGCCGCGCGGCGAGGTGACTTCGGGGCCGGCCGAGCCGGTGCTAGTTTCCCTCTCGGTCGCGGGGTCGCGGCTGTAGCCGTGGTCGAAACCGGAATGCAGGTCATCGCGCGAGCGTAAATAGGGGTCGGCTAATTGTCGGGGCGACAGCGCCGCTGCGCCGGCCGTGTCCCCGCTGCGCCACAGCGTCCAGATCAGCCGGCACAGCATTGCCAAGAGGACGATCTGGCACAGCAAGCCGGTATACGACGCCACGCCGCCAAGTCCGCCGATCAGACCACGGCCGAACAATACACCCAGCAAGCCGGAGCCGAGGAAACCGGCGGCAAAACCCCCGAGCCAGCCACCGCGGCTGAACAATCCGCTCAGCGACCCACTTGAACCGATTGGCTGTGCCCTCTGGACGGAGCTGCTTGGCGCCGCCGCCGTTGCGGCGGCAGCCACGGAGACGAATGCGCCGGAGCAAGCGCCGGCACACAGCCCGTTCGCAACCCGCGCGTCGAGATCGTCTGCTCCAAACAGCAGCGCCAGCAGCGCCGTGATTCTTGCGACGGATCGAAGCCAACGGATTGATGACACGGCTGCTATGTCGCCTCCTCATAGCTTCCTTACGAAGCCGCAGTAGCGGGGCCCGACAACGGGCACTGCTCATCATTGGTAAGCGCTGCTTCCCCAGCCGTCACCGCGCAAACCGCCGCGCGCGCGAGTGTCGCACCGGACCGGCACCGTCATTTTGCGACGACTATGGTGCCGAGCAAAATCTTGCGCGGCAACCCGGCTGGGCGAGATTCTTATTGCAGCGTCCGCGCCTTACGCCGCCATCGTCTCTTTGACCTTGGCAACGAGCTGCTTGAGGGTGAATGGCTTGGGCAGGAAATCGAACTGGCCATCGGCGGGAAGATGCTTTTGAAAAGCGTCCTCCGCATAGCCTGACACGAAAATAATTTTGAGGCCCGGATCGCGCGTGCGCAATTCACGCAACAGCGTCGGGCCGTCCATCTCGGGCATGACGACATCCGAGACGACGAGATCGATCTTCGCGTCGGTTTTCTCCAGAACGTCGATCGCTTCGACGCCGTTACCGGCCTGCAGCACCGTATAGCCGCGCGATGCCAGACCGCGCGCGTTGAGCGCTCGCAGACCCTCCTCATCCTCAACCAGGAGGATCGTGCCTTCGCCCGTCAGATCAGTGAGCGGCCGTGCCTCGGTGGTTGCGGCAGGGGCAGCCGCGACCTCCTGTGCGGTCGGCACATGGCGCGGCAGGAAAATGCGGAATGTCGTACCCTTGCCTTCGACACTGTCGAAATATACGAACCCGCCGGTCTGCTTGATGATGCCATAGACCGTCGACAGGCCAAGTCCCGTGCCTTTGCCGACTTCCTTGGTGGTAAAGAACGGCACGAACACCTTGTCGCGGATCGTCTCCGGTATACCGGTGCCGGTATCGATCAGTTCGACAAGCACGTAGTCGGCGGCCGGCATTCCCTTGGTGTGAAAGCGGGCGCAGTCCGCGGCCGTGACGTTGGCGCTGCGCAGCTCCAATCGGCCGCCATTGGGCATGGCGTCGCGCGCATTGACCGCGAGATTGACGATGACCTGTTCGAACTGCAGCTGATCGACTTTGACCGGCCACAGATCGCGACCGTGCACAACCTTGAGATCGATCTTTTCGCCGATCAGCCGGCGCAGCACGACCGTGAGATCACTGAGCATTTCGCCGAGGTCGAGGACCTGCGGGCGCAGGGTCTGCTTACGCGAAAATGCCACAAGGTGCCGGACCAGGCTGGCCGCGCGATTGGCGCTCTGCCGGATCTCCATGATGTCCTTGAACGACGGATCGGTCGGCTTGTGCGCGTTAAGGAGGAAGTCGGTCGCCAGCAGAATCAGATTGAGCATATTGTTGAAGTCGTGCGCCATGCCGCCGGCGAGCTGGCCGATCGAATCCATCTTCTGCTGCTGGATCAGCCTGCTCTCCAGTTCGCGCTGCTCGGTCATGTCCAGCGCATAGACGATGGCCGTCTCCTGGTCGCGTTCCTGTTCGCCGACCGCGGTCACGTAAAAGCGCGCTGATCGCTCGCCTTGGCCGGCAAGCGCGGCGTCGACCGGAGCGATGTCCCCCCTGCCCTGCGCCGCCTGGCCAATCGCCGCTTCGAGCGGCGGCCAATCGCGCTCGGCGACGATCGCGCGGATCGTGCGGCTGCGCGCATCACCGCCGATCAGGCCCTGGAACAGCCGGGCAAACAGCGCATTGGTCCGTACGATGCCGCCGTCGCGGTCGATCGTCGCGATCGCCATCGGGGTGTGGTGGAAGAACCGCATGAAGCGGACTTCGGCGGCGCGCTGCAATTCGCTGCCGTCGTCGGTGGCGCGGTTGAGCACCACCGTACGCGAGGCGCCGGGCAGACCATCCGCGCCGAATGCCAATCTGTGCAATAGCCGAGCCGGAAGCGTGCGGCCGGAGCGGGTTTTCAAATCAAGATCGACAGTCTCGGTCTTCACCTCGCCAGGTGTCGCGCGCAGCGTCGTCAGCAGGGCCGCACCGTCGCCGGAGACCAGGTCGGTGAGTTTGAGGCCGCCCGAGCCAACCTGAGCGAGATCCTGATCAAGCCAATTGGCAAGCGTCGCATTGAGATAGACGATGTTGCCGCCGGCATCGGCCGAGAAGAAGCCAGTCGGCGCGTGATCGAGGTAATCGATCGCGCGCTGCAACTCCTGAAATATATTCTCCTGCCGCTCGCGGTCGCGGGTGATGTCGTTAAGCGACCATACAGTGAGATTGCGGGTACGGCCGGTGTTTCCCAGCGGACGAATCCGCATCCGCAGCCATCGCGCCGGCCGACCCTGGGCCGAAGCGATACGGACCTCTTCCTGCAGCCGCCGGCCTTCGTGCGCCGCCTTGAGCAGGCGGTAAATCGCCTCCGAGGCGTCCGCATCGCCGATGAAGACCCGCTCGACAGGCCGCGCATCGCGGGCGTCGGCAGCCCCGATCAGATCGAGATACGCGGCATTGGCATAGATCACGCGCCCATCCGCATCAGTGACGACGATGCCGTCAAAGGCGCCGTCGAGTACGGCCTTGATGAGCGGATTTCCAGCTTGCGACCACGACAGCCGCAAAATGCCGCTGGCGAGCGCAAACAGGCCAAAAACACCGATAGTGGCCAGAATGGCGAGGAAAATCAGAATGTAGGGCTCGGCGCGCTCACGGCCGAGAAAACCGATCCCGGCAGCGCCCACGATCAGAAAGCCGGCGACCAGCAGCACGAGAGCGATGCTGCCGCCCCGCCCCGCGGCCGCGCTGCGGTCAAGCGCGCTGCGCGCCTGAGCCGAATTGGCCTGTTGACCGAAGCTGTCCGTGGTCATGGCCTCATGCGACATGTTTCGCCTTCAGTGCCCCTTGCGGCCGCCCCGTGCAAGAGGCGTTCCTCGGCCGGCCTCAACCCCGGAACTCATCGGTTACATTCCCCGGACTGCGCCGAAGATACGTGATTCTCGCGGGCCGTGCCGCGCTCGGGAGGCCCGCTGCAACCCTTTAGCCTCACGGCGACAACCAGTATCCGGCTCAGTTGGGGCGGCTCACCAGACGCCGCAGCCGCATCAGGTAACCGATGACTTCGGCCACCGCCCGATAATGTTCAGGCGGGATTTCCTGATCGATCTCGACCGTCCCGTGAAGTGCGCGGGCCAGCGGCGGGTTCTCGATCACCGGAATGTCATGGGCTTCAGCAACTTCACGGATACGCCGCGCGATAAGATCGACGCCCTTGGCGACGCAGATCGGCGCATTCATACCGCGCTCATATCTCAGCGCCACGGCAAAGTGCGTCGGGTTGGTGATCACGACCGAGGCCTTCGGCACCGCCGCCATGATGCGCTTGCGCATGCGCGTGTTGCGCAACTGGCGCAGTTTGCCCTTGATGGCCGGATCGCCTTCGGTCTGCCTGAACTCCTCCTTCATTTCACGGACTGACATCTTCTGCCGTTCGTACCACTGCCGGTATTGAAACAGATAATCAGCCGCCGCCACGACGGCGAGAATCGCCACCACGCTGCCCAGCATTCGCATGGTGAGTGCGCTGGTAAACGGCAGGATCATCGCCGGATCGATGCCGATCAGCCCGGCGATACGGAAGCGCTCCGGCCACAGCAGCGCGGTGAACACGGCTCCGAACAGCGCAAGCTTCGCAAGGCCCTTGGCGAAATTGGCCAGCGCCTGTTTGGAAAACAGCCGTCCCAGACCGGCCGCCGGCGAAATTCGCGCCAATTGCGGTCGTAGCGGCTCTGCCGATAGCAGGATGCGATGCTGGATCGCGCTGCCCGCCAGCGCGGCAATCGCGAGCAGAACCAGCGGTACGCCGAGAGCTCCCAGCACGTTCATCATCAAGCCGCGCGTCAAATGGACGAGCGCCGGACCGTCGGTGGGAATCTGATAGGAATGCGCAAGCAGGCCGCGCAGCATCGCCTCCAGACTGGATGCTGCCGGCCGGGCAAACACCATGAGCACCATCGCGCCGCCCGCGATCATGAACCAGGTGTTGACTTCGGCGCTTTTGACGACGTCGCCCCGCTTGATCGCTTCGTCGAGCCGCTTGGGCGTCGGGTCTTCTGTATGTTCGCTGTCGTCTTGCGGTTCGGCCATGGCGCACCGTCAGGCGTGAGGGGCGAGTGCGTGCAGAACGCCGGCAACGTAATCGAGGAAAAAGCCCATCATGGCTCCCAGCCCGAGCACAAGAAACAACAGGCCGATCATGATGGAGAGCGGCAGCGCTACGAAGAACACCTGCATCTGCGGCATCAGCCGCGACAGCACGCCCAAGCCGATATTGAACAGCAGGCCGAAAGCGAGAAACGGCGCCGACAGCTGGATACCGATGCGGAAGGCGCCGGCAACCGTTCGGGTGACCAGCGCCGCGACGTCCCCCGTCGACGGCACTTCGCCAGGCATGAACACATTATAACTGTCGTTGAGCGCGGCGATGACCAGGTAGTGCATGTTCGTGGCGAAGATCAGCGTCAGCCCGAGCATCGTCAGGAAATTGCCGACCAGCGCGCCCTGCTCGCCCTGCGTCGGATCGACCGCGGTAACGAACCCCAGCCCGAGCTGCTGGGCAATGACGGAGCCAGCGACATCAAGCGCCGAAATCGTCAGTCGCGCGGTCAGCCCCAGCACGGCGCCGATCAAAATCTCCTCGACCAGCAGTACGATATCGGGACCCAGCGCGCCCGTATCGACGTGATACGCGCTCCGGTGCAGCGGCAGCAGCACGGCCGCGAGCACCAGCGCGATCGTCAGGCGAATGCGTGAGGAGATGTTCTGTTCGCCAAGGCCCGGCAGCAGCATCAGCATCGTGCCGATGCGCGCGAACACCAGAAGAAACGCGGCGCCCAGCGCGGGGAGGAACGACAGATCGATGGTCACGGCCGCGACCGCTCAGCCGTTGGTAATATGCGCGGTTATCCGCATGAAATTCGAATGCAGCGCATCGGCCATGAACGGCAACGCGATCAAAAGCGCCAAGAAAATCGCGAGAATCTTCGGAATAAAGACCAGCGTCGTTTCCTGAATCTGCGTCAGCGCCTGCAACAGCGAGATGACGACGCCAACGACCAGTCCGACCAGCATCAGCGGCGCCGAGACAAGCAGCAGCGTCACAATGGCATCGCGCGCCACATCCAGAACTTCCGGTCCGCTCATCATAATGGTGCTCCCCGTCTTTGTTGTCATTGCCTGAACAGGCGGGCGAGCCATGCAAGGCCAGCTCCGGCTACTGAATGCGTCAGATCGGCATCTTCAAGATATCCTGATAGGCCGCGATCACCTTGTCGCGCACCGAGACAAGCGTCGCGATAGCGGTTTCCGATTCGGCGACCGCCGTAACGACATCGACCATGTTGCCCTTGCCCATGGCAACCGCCTGCGTCTGCGCATCTGCCTTGGCGCCGGATGCGGACACCGCATGCATCACATCCTTGAGGATCGAGCTGAAATCCGGACCGTCTATTGCCGCATTGGGAGACGAGGCCAGACCGCTCGGATCCGCGCCGGCGCCGAGGCGGCTGATGTTCGTGTAAGCATTGGCGGCGGAAACGGGAGTGGCCGGAATAGCCATGGATCACCTAGCTCTTGAGAATGTCGATGGTGCGCTGAAGCATGCGGCGCGTCGCGGTGATGACGTTGAGGTCGGACTGGTAGGACTGCTGCGCGTCGCGCAAGTCGGTCAATTCGACGAGCGTATTCACGTTCGGATATTTGACATCGCCGTTGGCGTCGGCAGCGGGGTTGCCAGGCTCGTGCTTGATGCGGAAATCGGAATTGTCGGGCTCCACGCGGCCGAGCTTGACCACCTGGGCACCGAGCGAACTGTCCAGCGCGGAGCTGAAGGTAACGATCTTGCGCCGGTACGGATCGCCGCCCGGCGTGGTTGCGGTCGAATTGGCGTTGGCGATGTTCTCGGTGATGATGCGCATGCGCCCGATTTGCGCATGCAATCCGGATGCGGCGACTTGAAGCGATTTGATGAAGTCCATGACCGATGCCTTTGCAGCGTTTTGGATGCGTCCCTATGCGGCGTGCGCGAGATTTCCGGTTAGCCGCCGCCGGCCGCGAGCTTGATCAGCGCCAGACTGCGTGAATAGAGATTCGCGACCGCGTCGAAATCCATCTGATTCGACGCCACGCGCATCATCTCGTCCTCGTGATTGACGGCATTGCCACCCGGCCGCACCTCGTAGTGCGGTTCGTGCTGGGTCATAAAGCCGTCGTTCCCGCCGTCGCCTGCGATATGATTTGAATTGTCGCGGGCAAGCGTGACCGACGGTGTGTTCAACGTGTCTTGAAAGTTCGGCGGCGCCAGGTCGAGCGGCCGGTAATTCGGAGTATCGGCATTTGCCACGTTTTCGGCGAGTACGCGCTGACGCTCCTGGTGCCATTCCATGCGCGAGCGCAGCATCGAAAGAATCGGAATATCGACGATTCCCATCGGCTTCGTCCTCCTCAACTGGGCAGACTTTGCCGGGCGTATGGTTAATGGCGGGTTAAAGCGGGTTCCATCGGGCCTCCCGCCATCAATCCGCCGTTTACCATGACAATCCTTGTCTCACGGCATTTGCGCGTAAAAAGCCCCACGGCCGTTAATTCTTTGTTAGTATTCGCGGCGGCAAATGTTTCCGGCGTCGTTAACCATTGGCGTCCGAGAGGGCTGCCAGAAGGTTTGTTCGACGGTCCGCCGCAGCGAGGAGTGAGATGTCGTTGTTCGGGGGTATGCCCTTTCCGGTGCAGTTCTTTCTCGCCTTCATCGTTGTGCTGGGGCTGATCGGCGTCGCCGCTTGGCTGGTCCGGCGGCTTGGCGCTGGCCGGCTTGGCGGAGTCGGCACGCGGGGCCGCCAGCCGCGTCTGGCGGTGGTCGACTACGCCAGCGTCGACGGACGCCGCCGCCTCATTCTGGTGCGGCGCGACAATATCGAGCACCTGGTGATGATCGGCGGGCCAAGCGACATCGTCGTCGAATCCAATATCGTGCGCGCCATGCCGGCGACGCGCGACGTGGCTGTCGCGCGCCCGCCCGCAATGGTCGAGCCGCCGCCACCACGGGCAATTCCGGTACCGGCGCCCGAACCCGCCGCGAACAACACGTGGCCATTGCAATCCGAGCCGGTCGTTCCGCTCGCGGCGCCGCGCATCCCCCGCCACGAGCCAGTTCCTGAAGAGCCGGCTGCATGGCCGTTGCAGCCACAGGCCGAGACGCAGCAGCGGGCGCCTCGCGACACCCTTGCCGCCTTGGCCGATGAACTATCGACCCGGCCCGCCGCATCGCAGCGCGCCCGACCGCAGCTCAATGCGCGACCGCAGCCGCCCGAACCGCGTCCTGAAATGCGGACAGAGCCGCGGCAAGAAATTCGACAAGAGCCGCGACAGGAAGCACGACATCGAGCCGCGGCCGGAACCCCAACAGGAAGCAGATCCAGAGCCGCGCATCGCGGCCGCCCCGCAACCCGCGCCGACAGATGCCGCGGCCGCGGCCGACCGCAGCCTCGCCGAAATGGCGCAGCAGCTGGAGGCCGCCTTGCGCAAACCGGCCGCGAAGGCCGAGCGCAGCGAGTTGCGCGAACCGCGCATGCCCGCGATGCCGCGCCCCGCACCGCAGAGCGAGTCCGCAGCGCCGGCTCCGGCCGTTGCCGCCCCAACACCAAATGGCTCGGCGGCGCGCAATGCGCGCCCGCCCGAAGTGAAACCGCCGTCGCGCCCGGATGCCAAGCAGGCCCCCGCCGGCAAAGCGCTCTACGACAGTCTCGAACAGGAAATGGCGAGCCTGCTAGGCCGCCCAACATCAAAGAACTGATGCAGAACTGGATGACAATCTGACCGAATGAAAATTCTTGGAGGCTGCCGCGTCCGGTTCATAGCGGTGGCGGCCTCGGTAGCGGCACTTCTGTTCTCGGCGACGCCGCTCGCCGCGCAGGATATCAGCATCAATCTCGGTCAAGGCGCCGCCGGCGGCGGCGGACTGAACGAACGCGTGTTGCAGCTCGTGGCACTGGTCACGGTGTTGTCGCTCGCGCCCTCGATCCTGGTGATGATGACCTCGTTTACCCGCATCGTGGTGGTGCTGTCGCTCCTGCGCACGGCGCTTGGCACCGCAACGGCGCCACCCAATTCGGTCGTCATTTCGCTGGCGTTGTTCCTCACCGCCTTCGTCATGGGTCCGGTGCTGACCCAGTCCTATGACGCAGGCGTCCAGCCGCTCCTCGCCAACCAGATCACGGTCACTCAGGCGTTCGAACGCGCCAGCGGGCCTTTGCGCGCCTTCATGGAAAAGAATGTGCAGCCCAGCGACCTGAAAATGTTCATCGACATGTCCGGCGAAAAGGCCCCGGACAAGCCGCAGGACCTGTCGATGCGCATTCTGGTTCCGGCCTTCATGATATCGGAGCTTAAACGCGCCTTCGAAATCGGCTTCCTGCTGTTCCTGCCGTTCCTGATCATCGACCTCGTCGTCGCCTCGGTGCTGATGTCGATGGGCATGATGATGCTGCCACCGGTCGTCGTATCGCTGCCGTTCAAACTCATATTCTTTGTCTTGGTCGACGGCTGGTCGCTGGTGGCCGGATCGCTGATCCAGAGCTACGGAACGTAATTACCCGCATTATCCCCACACGGCCCGCGCCACTTCGGCGACCCGTTCCAGTTTGCGTTTCTGATCGTCGGGACTGAGCAGATTGCCGACAACGTCGGAGGCAAATCCGCACTGAGGCGAGATCGCGAGCTGATCAAGCGGCAGAATCTTGCTCGCCTCGCCGATACGGCGCTTGAGCGCATCGGCCGATTCAAGTTCCGGCCCCTTGGTGCTGACCAGACCGAGCACCACCACCCTGCCTTTCGGCACAAAGCGCAGCGGCGCGAACGACCCGGCCCGCTCGGTGTCATACTCCAGAAGAAAGCGGTCATGCGGCAGCGTGTTGAACAGCCGCTCCGCGATGGCATCGTAGGAGCCTTCGCGATGCCACATGCTGCGCTGATTGCCGCGGCACAGATGGATGCCGAACGTCACTCCCGGAAAATTCGCGACCACCGCCGCCTCGGCCTTGAGCGAACGGTCAAAATTCTGCTCCGGGTCCTCGCCGCGATCTCGCATCGCCTGCATCGACGGCGGGTCCACATAGGCGGTAAAGCCCGGCGCATCCATGTGCACATAACGGCAGCCGGCCGCCACCAGGCTCGTGACGATCTGCCGCTCGATCGCGACGACGTCAGACAGAAAATCGTCCATGTCGCGATACACAGGCTTCGAATTCTCGTATGCGAAGCGCTGCGAAATGCGGTCCGGCCCGATCAATGAAACTTTCGCCGGCCTGCGGGCGACGTCCGCCACAAAGCGATATTCATCGAGCGGCAGATTATGCGCGAGCTTGAGCCGGCTCTTCGCCGGCCGACGATGCGATACCGCGGTGCCGACGTCGTGCATCTGGCTGATATCCCAGCGCTGGCCGGGCGCCGCACCTTCGACCCGGCGCTCATAGACCTTCACCGTCGAGCGATTGGCGTCATAGCCCTCGACCGAGGCGCCAAAACTGTCCTGAAAATTCAACCGGCGCATTTCGCCGTCGGTGACCACATCGAGACCCGCGTCTTCCTGCAGCCGTACGGCGTCGCGCACCGCCTGATCTTCGATCGCGTGAAACTCGGCCGCCGCAATAGCGCCGTCGTCAAATCGCATGCGCGCCTCGCGCAATGCCGCCGGTCGCAGCAGGCTGCCGACCACGTCGGTGCGGATCTTCGTCAGATCGATTTTCGGTTCGGCTGTGGCGTCGCGGGCTCCGGCCATCGTGTTGTCACTCCACATGAAGGAGCAACGAGTTTGCCCGACCGTGCTGCGCCCAGCAAGCAAGCAAGCTCAGCGCAATGCAGTCCGACGGCCGGAACTCGACGTGGCCGCGGGCGCAGAACTTACGCCCGGTGCCGCCGCAGCAGGCGGCACGGCCGGGCGCGTCTGCGGCGGTGTGGACGGCGCCATCGGATTTTCCGGCCCGTAATCCGGCGGTCCCGACGAGACTGGATTGGAGTCCGGATAACGCGCCTTCATGTCGCGAAGGAAGTCGTCAAGCGTGTCCGAGGCCGCGGCAGCGCGGGCGATCGCCGTGAAATCCTCGCCGGCGCTGCCGAGCGGCGCAGAGACAATCTCAAACGCGTGCGCGTCGGGCGTGCTGGCCATTTTCGGCGCGTATCTGTCGCGAAAGCGCTGGATGCCGAGCTTGTCCTCGGCGAGCGCGTAGCCGATTTCAGCGCGCAAAATGTCGGAGCGTTCGACATCGGTCAGCGGCTGCCATTGTTTCCAGCGGTCGCCGTACATGAGTTCGATCTGTTCGGCGGATTGCCGCCATTCGTGCGCCGCCCAATAAATATCGGAGCGCAGCCGGATCGCCTCAGGACCCTTGATATCGGCAACGACCTCGAGCGCAAGTGCATGCCGGCCGACGTTGGACAGAGCGCGAGCCTCCAGCAGGAGGCGTTCATCGCGCAATTCGGTTGAAAGATTGCCCGAACGCGTGCCGCGCAGAACCGCCAGTGCCTTGTCGGCCTTGCGGTTCATCAGATAGATGACGGCCAATCGCGTCGCCACCTCGGCGCGCGCCGCGCCCTGCAGCCGCTTGTCGACCTGATATTGCAAGAGACTGGCGGCTTGATCGAGCAGATCGACGGATACCAGCCGGTCCGCGAGCCGGCGTATCATCTCATCGCCGCGGCTGCCGATCGGCGTCAGTTCGCGGAAATCGTAAAACAGGGACAGCGCATCGATCGGCGCCATGGCATCGCCCTTGCCGGCCAGAAACAGCGCGTCGAATGTCTTGGCTGCCTCTTCCTGGATACGGCGCGTCATGTCCCAATCCGGATGGGCCGCCATGGCGCTGCGCATGACATAGAACGAGTCGCGGTAGCGATGCTCTTCGGTGTAGAGGCGCGCCAGAATTTGCAGCGCCTCGATCTCGGTCTCGTCGCCGCGCCATACGGTGGTGAGCGATTCAAGATCGGAGATGACTTCGTCGCGCTTGAGATCGCCGAGCGAATAGCGCAGCTCGGTTTCGCGCAGGCGGCCTTGCGCCGACGCGGGACGGTCCGGCGACTCGGCGGCCGATCGATAGGCTGCGAGCGCGTCCTCGGGGCGGCCCAAGCCCTGGTCGAGGCGCCCGACCAGGACCGAGATTTGCGGCTGCAGATCCTCCGGTATGCCGATGGTTTGCAGGTCGTTCAGCTCGTTCTCGGCGGCGGCGAAATCGCCGACCTCGATCGAGGACCGCAGTTCTTCGTTGAGCGCGAAGCGCTGCAATTCGATCGGCAGCGTTGCCACGGCGCTTTCGACCGGTTTGAAGCTTTCGTGGGCCTGGGTCCACTTGCCCTGCCGGGCAAAGGCCATTGCTCGCCACAGCGCCGCGTCATGCTGGTCGCCGACCCGAGGATCGCCAAGATCCTTCAGCGCCCCATCGGGACGGTTCATCATGACTTCAGCGACAGCCCGCAGCACTCGCGGAGTTACATCCTCAGTGTCGGGCCGCTGTTGCGCCAGGATGACATCGAGCACGCCCTTGGCCTCCGGATACATCGACCGGGCAAGATAGAACCGCGCGAGGTCGAGCCGAGGCGCCAGCCGTTTGTTCTCCGGCGCGGCCGCAGCGGCGGCGATGAGTTGCGACTGCCGTTCTTCGTAGGAGCCTTTTCGATCGAAGCCCCAGAGTTGCGGATCGAACGTCGACGGATGCAATCCACTGCCGCGCAGCAGCGATTGCAGCGAACTTGACAGGGTCAGGCCGCCGGGACGGCTGATGATGATCTTGCCGGGACTGAGCGCCATGTTGAGATCGTCAGCGAGCGGCTCCACCGCGACGCCTTGTTGTGTGGCAAGGGCGCGGAACTCGATGAAGGTTTGTTTGTGGATCACGCCCCGCACCGGAGGAAACGCGGTGACGACGAGGATCTGATCGCCACTTTCGGGATCGGTAATGCGATGCAATTCGTGCGGAGCTTCGAGCGGAATGCTCATGGTCGAGCGGTCGGTGCCGATCAGGCTTCGGTCGAGATCGAGGGCGTGCGCCGGCGCCGCAACCGAGTCGCCAATCTCGACCGTCCACGCCGGCCCATCGGCACCGACGCTCGCCAGACGCGGTCGATCGAGCTTGATGCGGACGATATCGCCATCGGGCGCCCGCGTCAGTTCGGCGCTGCGAATGGTGTGGGTTGCCTCGTCCTTCAGCGCGGAAAGATCGATGTCCACCTTCGAATCAAACACGAGCCAGAGCGTATCGGCCCGATCGAACACCGCGGCCGCCGTTGGCGTCGCGAAGTCGAAGGTCAGCTTCAAGTTTTCGTTGTCGCGCTCAAGTTCGACGGCAGTTTTGCCGCCGGGCTCAGCAGCTTTTTTTGGATGTAAGCGGGGCGTTTGGGTGGCAGCGGCCGGTTTTGAAGAAGGCGGCGAAGCCGTCGCCACCGGGCCGGCTTTGGCCACGCCGGCCGCCTTTCCCGCCGGTGCGGGCGGTGCAGGACGAACCGGTGCAGGCGCTGGCGAAGGATTTGCCGCCACAGCGGCCGGTTTGGCGGCGGGCGGAGGAACTGCAGCCGCCGCCGGTGCCGCAGCAGCAGGAGCCATCGCCGGCGCTGGCCGCTGCGACTGTGCCGGCAGCGGCTTGGCGGGTGGCATCGGCGCGGGTGCCGCAACTGCCTTGGCGGGCTGCGACGGCTGCATAGCCGGAGCGACAGGCGCCGCAGCCGCTGCAACCTTGGGCGGTGACGCCTGCGGGCTAGCCATTGACTGGTCAGCCGGTCGTTTTTCCCACTCGGCCGCGGCCGGTTTCTCACCCGGCGCCGGTGCGCTTGTAGGTGTGCCCGACGTAGCGGCAACGGGAGCGGGCGGCGATGGCCTCGTCACGTCGCTGGGAGACGATGCTTCGCCCTCGGGTAAAGTAATGCGCAGCGTGCTTTCATCGGCCTTGGCGTTCGGGTCGACGATGTCGACTGAGAATCCATTTTCGTCGCTGAAGCTGCGCACATCGACCTTGGCGGCGAAATCGAACTGTACGCTCGCGGTCCCGTCCTTGATCTGCGTCTTGACCGCATTGACAGTCGGCGGCAACGCGGTGATCACGTCGCCGAGATCAAAATTGAGCGGCGCATCGAAAGTCAGCGTAAATCCGTTCGGCGCGCGATGGCCGGAGACCGCAATCTGCTTGGGGATGTCGAACACATAGCGCGTGAACGTCGGCTGCGTCGCGACATGGACCCTCACCGGCGGTATTTTTTCCAGTGAAGCGAGCCGCTGTGCGCGATCAAGCGCCTTTTCGGCATCGCGCGCGCGCCGTGTCAGATCGTCGACGACCTCCTGCGGCAGACCCGGCGGCATGCCCTGCCAGGTATCGGGCAACAGATCGACGTAGTATTGCTGGCCGACCGCCATGGCATTGACGGTGACCTTGCGGGCGAGCGCCAGCCGCACCGCCATACCGTCGGGATCGCGCCTCGCGGCCGCGATGTAACCGGCCGCCTGCGATGACAGCCGGTCAACAATGATGTCGATCGGCTGCTTGAAGCTGATGATGAGCACATTGCCGGTCTGGCGCACGCTGACGTCATTGAAATCGGCCATGCTGAAAATGAGCCGCGCATAACCGCCACTGGTGCCGGCAACGACATTCGCTTTGATCGGATCAGCAAAAGCCGGGCGCGGCGCTAGCGCGAATGCAGCGAGCAGCAAGATAAGGAATGAGAGCAAGGCGCCGGCCGACGAAGCCGTTCGCCGGCGCAGCGCCGCAGGCCCCAATTGGCCACGCTCGCCACCGTGAGCGGACACAGACAAAACGCAACCGCACGCCATGACAAAACTCAACCCACGGCCTCGCCAACCGAGGCCGGCACACCTGCCCGGCCGCGATGCTGCGCTCCGTACTGCTGGGGGTTAAGTTAAAGCCCCGCGTTTAACGGCCGCTTAAAGCTGTCAATGATTCCAGGCGGTTATGCGAGCAATTCGTGGGCCAAATGGCCCGCGAAGGAGGTAGCGGCGTCTTCGGGCCCGCTTGGCCCTGACCTACTCGGCCGCGACCCTTGCGGCTGCCTGTTCCTCGTCATGGAGCCGGGACAGGATGCGACGGGCCGCAATGGTCCCGGCGTCGGCCGCAATATCGACCTGGGGAGGGTCGACAAAAGTATTCAGGTTGCGCTGCTGTGCGGAAAATACCGCCACGTCCTCCAGGAAGGCGGTGCGGATCTGCTCGAAAATCCTGTTGGTGAGTTCGCCGTTGTTCACATCGAAGTCGTGTGCCTGGCCCCAGAAATAGTGTGAGGTCGTCTCAGTTTCCGGCGTGATCGCATTGAGATTGCGCATGCCGATACCGCCGACGCGCTTGCCTTCCGGTGCTCCGGTACCGGTCGGGGTGGCGCCGACGTCGAGCCGCAGGAACGCCGGTGGGACGAAATCGATGATCTGCCAGCGGTCGACCTTGCCCTTGAAGTTGCCGACCTTCTGAAAGGTCGGTGGCGGGTCCTGATCGATGATCCAGCGCGTCACCACCACATTGTTGGGCGCACGGGTGACGTTGACCTTGGCGTGCTCGGCAAGCGCGAGATTGCCGATCGTGGTTTCGTGCACGAACGCCAGGTGCGTCAGGTCGAGCAGGTTGTCGACGACGAGCTGCCAGTTCGCATCGACATGCAGGTAGGAGCTTTTGGCCCCCCAATCTCGATCGTCGAGCCAATGGAAGTCGGTGATCGCCGCCGGGTCGGCCAACGCGGGATCGCCCATCCATATCCACAGCCAATGATAGCGCTCGACCACCGGATAAGTGCGAACCGAGGCGCTTTGCGGAATGTGGTCCTGGCCGGGAATGCGCACGCAGCGGCCGTCCGTGCCGAACCGCAGCCCGTGGTAATGGCATTGCAGCACGTCGCCCTGGAGCTTGCCCATCGACAGCGGCAGATGCCGGTGCGCGCAACGATCCTCGAGTGCCACCGGCTCGCCGGCCTCGGTACGGTAGAACACAATCGGCTCGCCCAGAATTGTTCGGCCAAGCGGCTTGCGCCCGATCTCGTCCTTGCTCGCGGCGACGTACCAGTAATTGCGCAGAAACATGAGCGTTTCTCCAGAAATACTCCGATCGCCAGCGGCAAGCGCGTGGCCTTGCCCTGTTGGCGCAGACAGACACTATAACGAAACGGCAGCCAAGCGCGAGACAGTGCAATCGCAGCTCGGCGAGAGCACGCCGGGTGCAGCGGGGCGACGACCGCCGTCACGGCATCGTCGGCTTGCCCTCGATCTTCGGCAGTTCGGCGACGCCCTCGGTCTTTGCCGGCCCCTGCGCCTTGCTGGCGAGCGCTATCGTCAACCGCTGAGCGACGTCCGGCGTCATCTGCGCCATGATATCGGCCATGGTGCGCGGATTCATCGACGAGGCGACTTTGATCAACACATCCATGTCGAGCCCGTCGAAGATTTTGGCGGCGTCGCGGGCCTTCATGCTTTCGTACATGGTGACGAGGCCCTTGAAGCGGTCCGCTTCGGCCTTGTCCTTTTGCACCGTCTCGGTCTTGATCCGTCCCTCGACTTCCTTGATCTCGGTGAGATGCGCGCTGATACGCTGCTCGGCGGCCTTGACCAGATTCTCCCGGATATCGAGTTCGCGGGCGCGCTTATCCAATTCCTCGCGGCGTTGTTGCAGGCGCTCCAGGATTTCCCGCTCGGCGCCGGACGGAAGCTTGGCGCCGTCGATCGGGATAACGATGCCGTCGGGCACTTTCGGCGGCTCCTTCGGGCCCGGCTTTTCCGCGGGTTTAGCGGGCGCCGGCTTGGCGCCAGCCGCGGCGGCCGGAGCAGCAGGCTCCGCGGCTATCGAGCCGGTGACATCGCCATCGTCCAAAGGCGCCGGAGCGCGGTTCGTCCGCGCCAGTTCGGAACGCGGTAATGGCAGATCGCCGCGCGGCGCTTCGTCGGGCTGGCTGGTCTCGCCATTGACCGGGAAGTTGAACATCTGCTGCGCCCAGGATTGCTTCCCGCCGGCGCCGTTCGGCAAATCCGACGCATGGCGCAGCACGCCCTCCCCGCTCACCGATGCGTCGCCGGACATCCAGCGGCTGCCATCGAGCGCAAGGTCGGCGAGTTTAATGACCAGAAGGCAGACGCTGGCCAAGAGCGCGATCGGAATCAGGCGCAAATCGCGGACGAAGCGCATCATGCAGCACGACCGATGGCCTTATGGCGCAGCCGCTCGGTGAATGCCTGCGCGGCTTCTGCAATGGCCTTCGCATCCTGCAGCGGCGCGGCAGCCGGCTGACTGGGCTGGCTCGGCGGCGGGGGTTGCACGTGCTGCTGGACATGCGGGCTTTGGGCGACGCGCCGGCCGGCCGTCGCGATTTGCATCAGATCGCCAACCACATGCCTGCCGGCCGCGAGCTTGCGATCGAGTTCGGCGTTCAAGATCTCGGCCCGGGCCAGCCGTTCGCCGAGCCCGCTCTCGCAATCGTGTGCCGCGGCTTTCAGCCCGCCGATCGCGCGCTCGGCGATCTCGGTGGCGGTGATCAGCTCGGCGATGGTGGCACGCAAAGCATCTTCGTCAGCCCGTAACAGCTTCAGCCGCTTGTTCAACAGCATGCAATAACCGATGGTCAGCATGAGAAGAATTGCGACCATCCCTTCGATGATCATTCCCAGCACGTCGCTCATGATGACTCCATCGGGCCGCCCGCTCCGCCCGCCATCTCGAACATGGCAAAGGTCGTCGACGGCTTGCGTAACGGTTTGGCGACGCGAACGGCGACGCGGTCGCCGACCCGCCCCATGCGCCCCTCGGTCAGCGTGATGTCGCCGCAGCGCACGATGACGGGCGCATCGGATCTCAGCTCCAGCATCAGCGTGTCGCCGACATCGAGCTTCATCATCTGCTTCAACGGCAGCCGCGCCTCATAAAGCACGGCATCGACTGCGATTTCCGCCAAGCCGATTTCCGTGGCGAGATGGCCCTCCCAGGTCGGGTCGCGGCCGAATTTCTCGCCCATGAACATCTGCAACAGGACGTCGCGGATGGGCTCGATGGTCGCATAAGGCAGCAGCAGCTCGATATTGCCGCCGCGATCCTCCATGTCGATGCGCAGCCGCACCAGGATCGCCGCATTGGCGGGCCGCGAGATCGCGGCAAAGCGTGGATTGGTTTCGAGCCGGTCGATGTTGAACTTAACTGGCGACAGCGGCTTGAAGGCGAGTTCCGCGTCGGCGAGCACCACCTCGATCATGCGTTTGACGAGATTGGATTCGATCGTGGTGTAGGGGCGGCCTTCGATACGGATCGCGGTCTGACCGCGGCGGCCACCAAGCAGCACATCGATGATCGAATAGATCAGGCTCGAATTGACGGTCACCAGCCCGGAATTTTCCCACTCCTCGGCCTTGAACACGGCGAGAATCGCGGGCAGCGGTATGGAATTGAGATAATCGCCGAAGCGGACCGAGGTGATGCGATCGAGTGACACTTCGACGTTGTCCGACGTGAAATTGCGCAAACTGGTCGTCATCAACCGGACCAGCCGGTCGAAAATGATTTCCAGCATCGGCAAGCGCTCGTAGGAGACCATCGCCGAGTTGATGATCGCGCGAATGCCGGAATTGTCGGTGAGCGAGACGTCGTCGAGCGAGAAGCCGAGCAGCGAGTCGATTTCTTCCTGGGTGAGGATGCGCTCGGCGCCGCCTTTGGTGTTGGGCACGGCATGGCCGTCGTCGACCATCGTCGCCCATTGCGCGGCCATGGCTTCGGCGCCGCCCTCGGCGTCGGCTGGTGCGGCCGCCTTTTCGGCCTCGGCGGCCTCCTGATCGGCTTCGAGCGCGACGCCCCATTCGGCCGCAAGCGCGTCTTGATCGACTGGGTCTTTTTGTTGCGCCATCGCCGGAGCGTTGTCCCTGTCCTGTAGGCTCGCTGCCCAATCAGTCCCGCGCGTGCGGAGATCGGAGCGGACGCAGAGCTCACTGGATTACGATTTCTTTGAACAGCACGGCGTTGATGCGATCAGGCGAGATCGCCGCGTTGACGCGCCGGGTCAGTTCTTCTTTGAGACGATAGAGGCCCGCGGATCCGTCAAGATCGGTCGGCCGCAATTCCCGCAGGTACGTCTGGAAGGTGTCCATCAGCCGCGGCATCAGCGGCTCGATCTGCGCCTTCATCGCCTCGTCCGGCAACTCGAGCACGACCTTGACCTTTAGATATTGAGTTCGGTCGTTGCCTGTCGACGACAGATTGACCAGCACGTCCGGCATCTCGAAGAAAACCGGGGGCTTGATCTTTGCGGCCGGCGCCGCCTCGGTGCGGCTGCCGCCCATGAAATGATAGGCGCCGCCGCCGATGCCGCCGACCGCGATGAGGGCGACCGCCGCAATCGCCATGAACTTGATCGACAGGAAGCGCTTAATTCCTGAGGGCTTTTTTGCCCCTTCTTCGCCCTCGGCCCCGGCCGCTTCAGCCTCAGCCTCGTCACTCTCATCTTTGGCTGGTTTCTTAGCCATGACGGCTCCCGCTCGGCTCGGTGGCGCGCACAACCGGCAGGACGCGAAACAACCAACGCTGCAGGCGTTTTTGTCAGCGCCCTAAGGCTGCGGCGCCGTCGTGATCGAAGCTAGGTCGCAATGGTTAACAGATGCTTGCCGGGAACCGCGCGGGCGGAAATTTTTGCCGGGTGGAAGGTAAATAACGACCTATTCTGCCCGTCCGCCGGATCGCACGGCGCTACCTACAATCTTGTTTTCACGCGAAAATTTGGCTTGGCACGGCTTCTGCACCTCACCCCTTGCCGCAGCTTGGGAGAGCGCGCGGCACCGCGATGCCACGGGGACGTCGCGCGGGGGCTGAGGGGAGTATCCGATGGAGAATGCACTTCTCGTCGGCTTGTCGCGGCAGATGGCGCTCAGTCACGAGCTCGACATCGTGGCCAACAACATCGCCAACATCAACACCACCGGCTACAAGGCCGACAACGCGCTGTTCGCCGAATACCTGATGCCGGACGCGCGTAACGAGGATTTCACCGGCAAAGACCGGCCCGTCAGCTTCGTTACCGACCGCGCCAGCTGGATCAATTTTGCCCCCGGCGCGCTTCAGCGCACCGGCAATCCGCTAGACGTCGCCATCGACGGCAACGCCTACCTCGCCGTCCAGACACCGCGCGGCTTGCGCTACACCCGCAACGGCGCGCTGAACACCAACGCCTCCGGTCAGCTTGTCACCAGCGAAGGCTATCCGGTCATGGGCGACAACGGCCCGATCACGTTTCAGAACACCGATCATGACGTGATCATCAGCCCGAGCGGCATCATTACGGTGCGTGAGGGCAACAGCATCCAGGATTCGCAGCGCGGCCACTTACAGCTCGTCTCCTTCGATTCGCAGGCCCGTTTGGAAAAGGACGGCAGCAGCACGTTTCTGGCGCCGGCCGGCGTGAATCCCGGACCGCCGGCGCTTGGCGTCCACGTGGTGCAAGGCGCGATCGAAAAATCCAACGTCAATGCGGTCGGCGAAATGACGCGCATGCTGCAGATCACGCAGTCCTACACCGACATCGCCAATATTCTTCAGCAGCAGAGCGATCAGCGCAAAAACGCGCTGAGCCAGCTTTCCCAGACACCCACATCGGGCAGCGCCTGAAGTCGAACTTGAGGAGACATTAGATGCGTGCGCTCGATACTGCGGCAACCGGCATGGCGGCCATGGACCTTCAGGTCCAGGTCATCGCCGGCAACATCGCCAACATGACGACGACTGGCTACAAGAGCCAGCGCGCCGAATTTCAGGACCTGCTTTACGAGCACGTGCAGCGCATCGGCGCGCAGGCCTCCGATCAGGGCAACATTCTGCCGGTCGGCATCGAGCTCGGCTCCGGCGTCAAGACCGTCGGAACGCCACGGCTGATGACGCAAGGCACGCTGGCGCAGACGGGCAATCCGCTCGACGTCGCCATCCAGGGCACCGGCTGGTTCAAGATTTTGATGCCCGACGGCACATTCAGCTACACCCGCGACGGTTCGTTTCAGATGGATGCGCAGGGCCGCATCGTTACCGCCGAGGGCAACCTCGTGCAGCCGACCATTACCGTGCCGCAGGGATCGACCGGGCTGACCGTCAATCAGCAAGGCCAAGTCTCGGTAACCCCGACGGGCAGCACGACGTCAAGTATTCTCGGCCAGTTCACGTTGACGACGTTCATCAACGATGCGGGCCTGCAGGCCAACGGCAGCAACCTTTTCACCGCCACCCCGGCCTCCGGCACGCCGCAGGACGGCACGCCCGGCACCAACGGCGCCGGCACGCTCCTTCAGGGCAGCCTCGAGCAGTCCAACGTCGAGGCGGTGACCGAAATCTCCAATCTGATCGCCGCGCAGCGCGCCTACGAAATGAATTCCAAGGTCGTCACCGCCGCCGATCAAATGCTGCAGACCACGTCACAGCTGGCGCGATGAGAAGGATCCCGACCATGATCCGAACTGCCATTCGCGGTGCACTTTTGCTGCTGGCCTTGGCCGTACCGGCCATCACACCGGCTATTACGCCGGCCATGGCGCAGTCGGAGCGCCCGGCGTTGCGCGCCACCGCGACGGTCGCGGGCGACGTCGTGCGCATTGGCGACCTCATCGAGAATGCCGGCCCGGTCGCCGACATTCCGGTGTTCCGCGCTCCCGACCTCGGCACCACCGGCGCGGTGTCGACCGATCGCGTCATTGAGGCGATCCGCCCGCATCAGTTGATCGACATCGACACCCGCGGCCTCGCCGAAGTGGTGGTGACGCGCTCAAGCCGCACCATCACGCCGCAGGAAATTTCCGATCGCATCTCCCAGGTCCTGTCCACGCAATACCAGCTCGGCGATGCGCATGACATCTCGCTCAACTTCGACATGCCGGTGCATCCGCTCGAAGTGGAATCGCGCGCCACCGGCGACTTGCAGACGCTGGCGCTCAACTATGACACGCGCAGCGGTCGCTTCGACGTGACGCTCGCCCTGCCGTCAAGCCTTGTGCTGCAGCGCCATCCTGCGCATTTGACCGGCGTCGCGATCCAGACCGTCGATGCCGTCACCGTCGATCACCCGATCGAACGAGGCGAGGTGCTCCAAGAGTCCGATCTGACGGTGCTGCGGCGGCCGAAGGCGCAGTCCGGCGGGCTTGCCGACATGAAGACCGCCGTCGGGCAAGCGGCGCGGCGGCAGCTGCGGCCCGGCCAGCCGGTCCAGTCCTCCGATCTGATGAAGCCGAACATCGTGCAGCGCAACGATACCGTGACGCTGGTCTACGAAGCGCCGGGTCTGGTGCTGACCCTGCGCGGTCAGGCGCAGGAGGCTGGCGCGCTCGGCGACACAATCAGCGTGCTCAATCAACAAACCAAGCGCGTCGTGCAGGGCGTGATCAGCGGCCCCGGCCGCGTCATGGTCGCCAATGCAACGATGCATCTTTCGCAAAACATACCGGAGTCAGGCCGCAGCGTCGTAGCGCCGGAGCGGCAGGAGTAGCAGTACTGTAGAGGTTAGTCTCATGTGCCATCGTGTTGTGCTGCTGCGTTGCGTGCTGTTGTCAACAGTCGCGGTCGTGTCCACTTCCTGCTCGACGTTCAATCAACTGGCCCATCTCGGCGAGACGCCAAAGCTCTCGCCGGTGTCGAACCCGACGACCGAACCCGGATATAAACCGGTGCAGATGCCGATGCCGACGCCGCAACCCGCCACCTACAATCCGAACTCGCTGTGGCGAAACGGCTCGCGCGCGTTCTTCAACGATCAGCGCGCCCACCAGGTCGGCGACATCCTCACCGTGAAAGTCAACGTCAACGACACCGCGGAATTCCAGGATCAGACGCAGCTGACGCGCAGCACCACGGAAGACTCGAACATCACCAATTTCATCGGCGCCAACACCATCGCCAATCCGGCCAAGGCCGTGCTGCCGGGCTCGGTGCTGGCCGCCGACGGCAACACGCAGATGCAGGGCAACGGCTCGATCAACCGGCAGGATCAGTTGGTCACCAATATCGCCGCCGTCGTCACCCAGGTGCTGCCCAACGGCAACCTGGTGATCGAGGGCAAGCAGGAAATCCGGCTCAACTCGGAAATGCGCGAACTGCTCATCGCCGGCGTGGCGCGGCCCGAGGATATCCAGAGCGACAACACGATCGACCTGCCGAAGATCGCCGAGGCGCGCGTCGCCTATGGCGGCAAAGGTACGCTGACAAACATCCAGACCCAGCCGTGGGGACAGCAGGTGACCAACGTCATATTGCCGTTCTGAACATTCGTTTTCCGTCGTTTGACGGCCGATCTCCCCGGGGTTCGCAGTGCGCAGGCGACCCCGATAGCGCGGCCTCCGGCAGCTCCCCGCCGGAGGCCGCGATTTTTTTGCCGCTCAATCAGCCGTGGTGTTCGGCGTGCATCTTGGAGGCATGCGCGTGATGCTCGCTCGCATGCAAGGTATGACCGTGCGCGATCTTGGAGTGATGAGCGGCCTTTTCGGGATTGCCGTCCTGGTGGTGCTTCGCCGCCTCGCGGTGGTGCTTGGCCGCGTGCTCGTGGTGCTCGGCCGCTTTCTCATGGTGTTCGTGAATGTCGTGACCGCTCATGATGCTCTCCCTGGGTTGGGCCGGATCGGCATTGCGACCATTGCCAGGGCGAATGACGGCGCTGCGACACTTCTATTTCGTCACGCTGACATCCGGCGCGGCGGCGCCATGAACGCGGCGTTCTGCAAGGCCTGCCGCAGCGCTCTCGACGGCGCCTGTCCAATCGTCAAATTGCTGTTGGCGAAACAGCCGCGCGCTCGGATACCACGGGCTGTCAGTGCGCTCGCGCAGCCAGCGGAAATCGGCGGCATAGGGCAGCAGCAGAAACAGCGGCTTCCCCATCGCGCCGGCAAGATGCGCAACCGCGGTGTCTACGGCGATCACGCCATCGAGTTGCGCGATGGCGGCGGCCGTATCGGCAAAGTCGGAGAATTCTTGACCGATCTGCGCGATATCGGCGCGCGTTTGCAACAATGGCACATCGCCGTCGCGCACATCATGTTGCAGACTGATGAATTGCAGGTGCGGCAGATCGAGCACTGGCGAGAGCGCCGCGAGACTCATCGATCGATTGAGATCGTTATCGTGCGCCCGCTCGCCGGACCAGACGAGGCCGATGCGCGGTCTGCCTTCGGCACCCATCCCGGCAACGCGCTCCCGCCAGATTTCAGCGACGTCCGCTGGCGGCCCAACATAGGGAACGGCGGCGGGGATGCTGTCGAGCGTGGTGCCAAATGCGAGCGGCAAGCTGAGTAACGGACAATGCAGGTCAAACGGCGGCAGCGGCGCCTTGCGCGGCAGCACTTGCATGACGCCGCCCGTGCCGGACAGGAGCCGCACGAGTTGCGGCTGAACTTCGAGCAAGACGCGGGCGCCGCGCGCGGCGAGCAGCGGCGCGTAGCGCAAGAACTGGATGGTGTCGCCAAAGCCCTGCTCGGCATGGAGCAGAATGGTCTTGCCGGAGATGTCCCCCTCGCCGAGCCATAGCGGCGCCGCGATCTTGCGGCGCTCCTTCGCCATCACGCCGCCCCAGCGCCACTCGTAGCCGCGCCAGCCCGCGGCGAAATCGCCGAGATAAAGCCTGACCGTCGAGTCGACAAAGCGCGCCGGCGCGAAATCAGGCTGCGCGGCGAGCGCACGCTTTGCGCTCAGCAATGCCTCCTGCGGCCGCTCCAGCCGGCGCAGTGCGATGGCACGGTTGGTCCAAAGCGCGGCATTGCCGGGCTTCAGTTTGAGCGCCCGGTCGTAAAGCTCGATCGCCTCGACCGGACGGTTGAGCTTGAACAGCGTATTGGCGCGATTGCCGAGCGCCTCGACATGATGCGGCGCCCCATCCAACACGCGCTCGAACTCCTCCAGCGCCTCCCTGGCCCGACCAAGCTCCAGCAGCGCCACGCCGCGGCGATTGCGCAGTTCCGCGTCGTTCGGCGCGAGGCGCAAACCCGCATCGAAGCTGGTCAGCGCCCGTGCGAAATCTTTCAGCGTGTAAAACGCGAGTCCAAGGCTCGCGAAGCCGTCGGCGCGGCCGGGATCGGCTTTGAGGGCTTCCTGGAAAAGCACCAGTGTGGATTCGAGCTGGCCGCGCTGCAGCGCGATCGCGCCCAGCCCATGAAGCGCGTCGAAATTGTCGGGTCGCTCGGCTAGCGCCGTGCTGTAGCGCTGCTCGGCCTTCTCCAGATCGCCCGCCTCGTGTGCGCGCTGCGCACGGCGAACGAGGCGCGATACGTCTGGCGGCACAGGCGGCTGCGCGTTCATCCCGAGAGCCCGTCTGCCGTGGCGCGGCAAAACCGTTAACGAGCGGTAAGCGGACGTGGTAAACAAAGCCTTAACGTTTCCAACCGGGGGATTCCGCCATCGACTTCGCATTCTCGGATTTGCAACTGTCGCTGCGCGACGCCGTGGCAAAGGTCTGCGCGCGTTTCGACGACGAGTACTGGCTCAAACACGATCGCGACGGTGAATTTCCGGAAGGATTTCGCCGCGCCATCGCCGACGCCGGCTGGCTCGGTGTCTGCATGCCGGAGGCCTATGGCGGTGCCGGCCTCGGCATCACCGAAGCCGCGATCCTGATGGAGGCGATTACGGCCTCCGGCGCCGGGCTGTCGGGCGCGTCCGCGGTACACATGAACATTTTCGGGCTCAACCCGGTGGTCGTGTATGGCACTGACGAACAGAAGCGCCGCATGCTGCCGCCGGTCGCCGCCGGCAAGGAGAAAGCCTGCTTCGCGGTAACTGAGCCCGACGCCGGTTTGCAGACGACGAAGCTGAAAACTCGCGCCGAGCGCCGCGGCGACCGCTATGTTCTCAACGGCGCCAAGGTCTGGATCTCGACGGCGCAAGTCGCCGACAAGATGCTGATCCTGGCGCGCACCACGCCGCTCGAGGCAGTGAAGAAGCCGACCGACGGCCTAAGCCTGTTCTATACGACGCTCGATCGCCGCTTCGTCGAAGTGCGCGAGATCGACAAGATGGGACGCGCCGCGGTCGATTCCAATCAGTTATTCATCGATGGCCTTGAGGTACCGCTCGACGATCGTATCGGCGAAGAGGGCTTGGGCTTCAAATATCTGCTGCACGGGCTCAATCCGGAGCGCGTTCTGGTCGCCGCCGAGGCGATCGGGCTCGGCCGCGCCGCGCTCAGACGCGCGACAGCCTACGCGAAGGAGCGCGTCGTGTTTGATCGGCCGATCGGACAGAACCAGGCGATCCAGCATCCGCTGGCGCAATGCTGGATGGAGCTTGAGGCCGCCGATCTGATGGTGTTCAAGGCCGCCTGGCTCTACGACCACGGCCAGTCGGCGGGGCCCGCCGCCAACGCCGCAAAATATCTCGGCGCCGAGGCCGGCCACAAGGCGTGCCAGACCGCCGTAATGACACTCGGCGGCTTCGGCTACGCCAAGGAATATCACGTCGAGCGCTATTTCCGCGAAAGCATGATCCCGCGGCTCGCGCCGGTATCGCGCGAACTGATCCTGTGCTTCATCGCCGAGCGGGTTTTAGGACTGCCGAAGTCGTATTGAGTGCTTTCGCCGGCAACGTTGACCCCTCGCAGGCAATTGGTGAATATGCCAGTGGGGCGAGCACGGACATGCAATGGACCGTCTCGAAAAACTTCTCTTTGGCATTGAACGAACCGCGCGAATTCTCGAAGTCGGGCCGTCGCACAATCCCGTCGCGCCGAAGGCGGCGGGCTGGCAGAGCTTTGTGCTCGATCACGCAACCCAGGCGGAGCTGAAAGAGAAATACCACGGCCACGACGTCGCACATGACCGAATCGAGCCGGTTGATTTTGTCTGGACCGACGGAGCCATCCATAATGCCGTGCCGGCCAGCCAGCACGCCACCTTCGACGCCTGCATCGCGAGCTACGTGCTTGAGCATCTACCCGACCCAACCCACTCGGATTCTTCGCGTCACTCGACCGCCTGCTCACGACCGACGGTGTGGCGTCGCTCGCGATCCCCGACAAGCGCTTCTGTTTCGACTATTTCCGGCCGCTTACACTCGCGCCAGCCTGGATCGAGGCATTCGAGCAGAAAGCCACGAGGCATTCCCGGCGCAATGTTCTGGAATTCGCGGCCTACCATATGGCCAACGGCAGCCAATACTCGTGGGGCCAGTTGGATAAGATGCAAATTTTACTGCGTGGCGAACTCGCTTCCGCGAAGAAAGCTGCGGACGCGGCAGGCCCATCTGATTCCACGCCCTACGTCGATTGCCACGCGTGGTGCTTCACGCCGTCGAGCTTCGAGCTGCTGATCCTCGAACTCGGCGCGCTAGACCTGATCGATTTTCACATCGTCAAGCAGTTCCCGACCAGTGGCTGCGAGTTCATTGTGTTGCTGCGCAAAGGCCGCGACCAGCATGGTCCGGGTATGCAGTCCAGGCGTCTCGAATTGCTCAAAGCGATGGTCGACGAGCTCGGCGATCAGGACCGGCTTATGAACAAACGGTTCAAGCCGCGGATCGTTTACCGCGGCATCCATAAGCTCGGCCGAATGGCAAAATCCGCGGCGCGGACGATTTTGCCGGTCAAATAAGACCGGGCCTTATTCCTCGCGATAAACCCGCTCGCGACGCTCGTGGCGCTCCTGCGCTTCGACCGACAGGGTTGCGATCGGGCGGGCTTCAAGCCGCTTGATCGAGATCGGTTCGCCGGTCTCTTCGCAATAGCCGTACGTGCCGTCTTCGATCCGGGACAGCGCGGCGTCGATCTTGGAGATCAGCTTGCGCTGCCGGTCGCGGGCGCGCAGCTCGATGGCGCGGTCCGTTTCCGACGAGGCCCGGTCGGCAATATCGGGATGATTCTGACTCTCGTCCTGGAGATGCTGCAGCGTCTCCTTGGCTTCCCTGAGAATGTCGTCGCGCCATTCCAACAGCTTGACGCGGAAATATTCGCGCTGACGCTCATTCATGAACGGCTCTTTGTCGGTAGGCCGATACAATATCGGCGTCCCTTTGCCGTTCTTGATCGGCTTGTCGTCGGACCGACCGTTTTTGCTTTTGACCAACTGCATTGACCCTCACTCCGCGCACGCAACAGGTGCGGGGCCCTCCCCCGCGAGGCTGGCCTATATATCGAGCGTCTATGACAGAGACAATAAGAATGATGCGGCGGGCAACCTAAAGATCGAGCGCAATATTTTTGCGCTGCAGCAATTTTTGGAAGCTATACAAATAGCCTGAATTTCAGGGACTTGCGCTTAGGACATGCCGGCTTTGGCGAGCTCGACTTCCACGCGCAGATCGATCTCCGCAAGCACCGAATCGAGCCTGGCGTCCCCCGAACCTTCCTTGAGGTCGGCGGCGACGGCCTTGAGCCGAAGCATGGTCCCCTGGTCGAGGGTACCGGACAGCAGCCCGAGCTTGACCTCGTCGAGGGCGTCGAGCGCCCGGCGTCCGTGCTTGACCACCCGGCGGCGACGCTCGACTGGATCTTCAACCCCCTGCAGCGCGATGAGCGCATCGATGCCGCCGAGGGTGCGCAGCGCAACCGCCGAAGTCTGCGTTTGCTGGCTCGCGGGCTCGGATACCGAGAATGTTCCACTTGCTGCCCGCCGCGCTGGCGGCGGCGTGGTGGCGAGTGCAGTTCCATTCGGTCCGTAGACACGCATGAGAGTTAAGGTGGGCATTTATGGTTAATGGGCGGTAAAGCTCCGGCAAAAGTTGCCCGGCCCCGGCAAGGCCTGCACCCAGGCCGGCTCATGTATTACTTTAATTCGAAGCTAATTATCCCGCGAAATCAGCGCATTGGCTTAGTCGGCCTGGGCTGGCACGCTCTTGGCATTGATAACAGCGTCCGACCTCTTGGGGAGCAAGAGATGAAAGGGACGTTTAAGACCGCGCTCGCTGCGCTGGTAGCGCTCGGCTTTGCCGTGCCGCCGGCGTCCGCGACCTCGCGTATAAAAGACTTGGCGAGTATTGAGGGTATCCGGCAGAATCAGCTGATCGGGTACGGCCTCGTCGTCGGCCTTGATGGCACCGGCGACACCCTCAATAACGCGCCCTTCACCAAGCAATCGCTGCAAGCGATGCTGGAGCGGCTCGGCGTCAATATTCGCGGCCAGCAGATCCGCACCGGCAACGTCGCCGCCGTGATGGTCACCGCCAACCTGCCGGCTTTCGCCACCCAGGGCACGCGCATCGACGTCACAGCCTCTGCCATGGGCGATTCCAAGAGCCTTGCCGGCGGTACGCTGCTTGTCACTCCGCTGCTCGGCGCCGACGGCAACGTTTACGCGGTAGCACAGGGTTCCCTGTCCATCGGAGGCTTCCAGGCCCAGGGCCAGGCCGCCAGCATCACCCGTGGCGTTCCGACGGTCGGGCAGTTGCCCAATGGCGCCATCATCGAACGCGAGATCGAGTTCTCGCTCAACACGATGAACCAATTGCGGATCGCGCTGCGCAACCCCGATTTCACCACCGCCAAGAGGATCGCGGTCGCGATCAACGATTACATGGGTCTGCCGGTCGCCCAGCCGCTCGATCCTTCGACGGTGCAACTGACCCTGCCGAAGAAGTTGCATGAAAACGTGGTGGAGTTGCTCACCGATATCGAGCAGCTTCAGGTCGAGCCGGATGAGGCCGCCAAAATCGTCATCGACGAACGCTCGGGCGTGATCGTCATCGGCCGCGACGTACGCGTCTCCACGGTCGCCGTGGCGCAGGGCAATCTTACCGTCACCATCTCGGAAGCGCCGCAGGTCAGCCAGGCGCAGCCGTTCGCGCCGGGCGGCCGCACCGTGGTGGTGCCGCGCAGCCGCGTCGGCGTCCAGGAAGAAGGCAAGAAGCTCGCGCTCGTTCACGAGGGCGTGTCGCTGCAGCAGATCGTCGACGGGCTTAATGCGCTTGGAATCGGGCCGCGCGATCTGATCACCATCCTTGAAGCCATCAAGGCCGCAGGCGCAATTCAGGCCAACATCGAGGTGATGTGATGACAGCGATTGCGAGCGTCGCGCAACTCGGTTCGTCACTGTCGGCCTTGGGCAATGCCAGTCTCGCCGGCGTTCAGTCCGAGATGAAAATCAAGGGCAAGGCCAAGGCGGCCTCGGAGGATTTCGAGGCCATGTTCCTGAACACCATGTTCCAGCAGATGTTCACCGGCATCGATGGCGATGGGCCATTCGGGGGCAGCGGCGCGCTGAAGGTGTGGCGTTCGTTCCTCACCGATCAATACGCCAAGACGTTCGCCAAGAGCGGCGGCATCGGTATTGCCACCGATGTTTACAGCGAACTGCTGCGGCAGCAGGGAATCGACCCCACGGCAACGGCTGGCAAAGCCGCAACGAGTAATGGCGTAACCGGCAAAGGCCTGGGTGCCAAAGGAGCTTATGGCCAATGATCCCCATCACCAATAAAGCCGAAGCGGAGCGCGCCGTCGACGACCTGACCGATCTGTTCGCGGGTCTCTCCGCGCTGTTGCAGAAGGAAACAACTTTGGTGCGCGCCGGCAAAGTGCGCAGTGCTGCGGAGATCGAACCGGCCAAGAAGGCTCTGGCGGGCAGGCTTTATGCCGCGACCGAGCGGATCAAGGCGCACGCGAAGTTCATCATGCAAGCCGTGCCTGCCCGCTGCACCACGCTCAAAAGCGCGCAGGACGAACTGCACACGGCGCTGCAAAGGAATATGGCCGTATTGGCAACGGCGCACGCCGTCTCCGAAGGCATCGTGCGGCGTTTGTCCGGCCAGTTGGCCAAAAAATCGGCGCCGCAGGTCTATGGCGCATCGGGCCGCACCGTGGCGCCGAATCCCAAGAATAGCCGTCCGCTTGCCGTAAGCCGCACGTTTTAGGAAGGCTTGGCACGCCGCGATGCTGGGAAAGGCTCGACTTCCTGAGCAAAAGGCTCCGAAGAATTTGCCGCAGGCACCGCCGCAGAAAGCGACATCCGTAGCGTCGATTTTCGCCGAGGGACTGGCCCAGCATCAAGCTGGCCACCTGGCCGAGGCGGAAAAGTCATATCGCCGAGTCCTCGCGGTCTTGCCCGATCATTTCGACAGCCGGCAATTGCTGGGCGCCATCTTCTTGCAGCGCGGCGAATATGCAGAGGCGCTGAAACACATAAGGCGCGCGCTCAAGAAAAGCCCCGACAATGTTTTTGTCCTCAACAATCAGGGGATCGTGCTGGAGGGGTTGGGACGGTTCCAGGAGGCGCTGGCGAGTTTCGACCGCGCCATCGCGTTACGGCCCGATTATGCCGACGCACATTCGAACCGCGGTAATGTGCTCAAGGCTCTGCTGCGCTTCGAGGAGGCGCTGGCAAGCTACGACCGCGCGCTGGCGCTGCGGCCGGATTTTGCCGATGCGTATTCCAATCGTGGCGATGTGCTCTACACGCTGAAGCGTTTCGAACAGGCGCTGGCGAGCTGCGACCGCGCGCTCGCGCTGCGGCCGGACTTTGCCGATGCGCATTGCAATCGTGCCAACGCGCTGCGCAAGCTGAAACGGCTCGACGAGGCGCTCGCGGGATATGACCGCGCGCTGTCGCTGAAGCCGAATTATCCCGAAGCACACTCCAACCGCGGCGTCGCCCTGCACGACCTGCATCGCTTCGAGGAGGCCGTGGCGAGCTACGACAGCGCGATCGCGCTGCGGCCGGATTTTGCCGAGGCGCTCTCCAATCGGGGCAACGCCTTGCAGGAGCTCAGACGTTTCGACGCGGCGATTGAGGACTACAAGCGCGCCATCGTGTCGAACCAGAACTTTGCCGAAGCTTATTCCAATTGCGGCAACGCTCTGCGGGAACTGGGTCGTTTCGAGGAAGCACTGGCGAGCTTCGATCGCGCAATTGCGCTGCAACCCGGTTTGGCCGAGGCCCACTTCAACGCGGCGCTCTGCCTGCTGCTCACGGGCGATTTCGACCACGGATGGAAGCAATACGAATGGAGATGGGACACCGAACAGCTCGGTGCGGCAAAGCGCAACTTTGCGCAGCCGCAATGGACCGGATCCGGTGAAATCGCCGGGAGAACCATTCTTCTCCATGCCGAGCAGGGCCTCGGCGACGCCTTGCAATTCAGCCGTTACGTGCCGCGCGTGGCCGCTTGCGGCGCGCGTGTCGTCTTTGAAGTGCAGAAGCCCCTTGTGACGCTCATGCACACGCTGGCGGACGACGTCGAAGTCATCGCCCGGGGCGACCCCCTCCCCGCTTTCGATCTGCAATGCCCGCTCTTGAGCCTGCCGCTCGCTTTTAACACCGATCTCTCCTCGATACCCGGTCAGACGCCTTACCTGTCGGCGGATGGTGCAAAAAGAGAGGTGTGGCGCGCGCGGCTGGACCCGCACGACAAACTCAGAGTCGGGCTGGTCTGGGCCGGCGACCCGCGCAAGCAACTGCCAAACGCGCATCTCATCGATCGCCAGCGCAGCGTCGCTTTCGACATGCTCGCGCCGCTGTTCGACAAGACCAATTGCGCGTTCGTGAGTTTGCAGAAAGGCGCCGATGCGGTCGCGCAGTTGCGGAACAGCCCGCTTCGCCACCGCGTCATCGACTGGAGCGACGACTTCCACGACTTTTCCGATACCGCGGCGCTGATCGATAATCTCGATCTCGTCATCGCGGTCGACACGTCGGTCGCGCATCTTGCCGGAGCGCTCGGCAAGCCGGTGTGGCTGCTCAATCGCTACAACACGTGCTGGCGCTGGCTGCTCGACCGCGATGACAGCCCCTGGTATCCGGGTCTGCGGCAGTTCAGGCAGGACGTCACACGCACCTGGGATCCCGTGATCGGCCGCCTGGCTGCAGAACTCCGCGACCATGTGGATCGCGCGGCACAGCCGTCGAAAAATACGCATTGATCTTACGGCTAAGCTTGCCGAATATCCCGTTGGACGCCACCGTGCGCCGCAACCTTGCGGTGTTTTCGAATGCCGGACGGGAAGTGCACACATGACCAAGAGCAATAAGCCTGATCAGATGAAGCTCGGCCTGTTCGTGCGGCCGGTCGGCCACCACGTCGCGTCCTGGCGCCATCCCAATTCGCACGCCGACGCCAACGTCAATTTCAAGCGCTTCGTCGAAATGGCGCAAACCGCCGAGCGTGGCTGTTTCGACATGATGTTCTCGGCCGATACGCAGAGCGCATGGACCACCAGTCCCGACGGACTGCACCGCATGCACTACGTCGCCTGGATCGAGCCGTTCACCCAGATGGCGGCACTCTCCGGCTTCACCCGCAACATCGGGCTGGTCTGCACCGCGAGCACGACTTACGAGGAGCCGTTCGCGCTGGCGCGCAAGTTCGCCTCGCTCGATCTGGTCAGCGAAGGCCGCGGCGGCTGGAACCTGATCACTTCGGGAAACGAAACCGAGGCGCAGAATTTCGGCCGCACCGCACATCCCCCGAAGGTCGAACGCTATCGTCGCGCACGCGAGTTCGCGCAGGTCGTTGTCGGCCTGTGGAACAGCTGGGACGCCGACGCCTTCGTGCGCGACCGCGCCTCCGGCTATTTCTTCGATCCCGACAAAATGCATGTGCTCGATCACCACGGCAAATATTTCGATGTGCGGGGTCCGCTCAACGTGCCGCGCTCGCCGCAAGGCCAGCCCGTGCTTGTTCAGGCCGGCGCATCGGAAGACGGCATGGAGCTCGCCGCCGAAACCGCCGAAGTCGTGTTTGCGGCGCAGTCGCGGCTTGAAGGCGGCCAAGCATACTACTCTGGCGTCAAAGGTCGCATGGCGAAATACCGCCGCAACCCCGAGCATCTGAAGATCTTGCCGGGACTGGCCGTCACCATCGGCGGGACCGAGGAAGAGGCAAAGAAAAAATACGCCTATATGCAGGACCTGATCCATCCCGATGTCGGGCTTGGATTGCTGTCGCGCCGCATCGGCTTCGACCTTACCGGCTATCCGCTCGACGGCCCGCTGCCCGAGCTGCCGAAGAATGACGTGGTCGCAAGCCGCGCCGATGCGGTGGCCGAGATGGCGAAGCGCGAGAAACTTACAATCCGCCAGCTCTACCAGCGGTTCGCCGGCGCGCGCGGCCATCTTGAAGTGATCGGAACGCCCGAGCAAATCGCCGATACGATGCAGCAATGGGTCGAGCAACGCGCCGCCGACGGCTTCAACGTCATCCTGCCGTATTTCCCGGGGAGTTTGAACGACTTCGTCGACGGCGTTATTCCGGAATTGCAGCGGCGCGGACTGTTCCGTACCGCGTACGAAAGCTCGACGTTGCGCGGCAATCTGGGGCTGCCGATTCCCAACTACCGTCATGCCAATATGCGTGAACTGGAAGCCGCATCGTGATGATGTCACACAGAGTTTTTCTATCGAGCGTCATTTTCCTGGCGCTCGTGCCCGCTCTTGCGCTGGCGGCGCCGCCGCACAAGAGACGGCCGGTCTCCCACTGGCACGGCTACGGCTTCCTGCCCGGCTATCATCAGCCGCCGAATCCCAATGTTCCGATCTACGGACCAAGGGGTGCCATCGGCGATGGCCCCGAATACGTGCCGAGCTATTGGGACTATCGCGGCCACTACTATTACGGCCGTCCGGGTTTCTACCGTGGCCGTTATAACGGCGGCAGCTTCGGGCCGTGCTGGACGCCGACGCCGATCGGACCGATCTGGAATTGCGGCTAGCGGCGCGCTTGCGTTGGAGCGCGCGACGTTCCAACTCAGTTTTCAAAAATCAAGCATGTCGTCGTGCCGTGCGCGAGCAGCCGCCCCTGCTCGTCCGTAACGCGGCCTTCGGCCGTACCGATGCGGCGGCCGCGGCTCAGTACGACGCCCACTGCGGTGATCAATCCTGTCTCCGGCGTAATCGGCCGTTGCAGCGATATCTTGAACTCAAGCGTGGTCGAACCTGTGCCTTTGTCCAGCGTCGAGCGGATCGCGAGCCCCATGCAGCTGTCGAGAAGAGCGGCAGTGTACCCGCCGTGCACAGTACCCGAGGGGTTCAGGCAGGATCCGCCTGGAGTCGCAGTGACGACAACGCGCCCGCTCACCACCTCGGTCACGTCGTAGCCCAAAGTCTGCGCCATCGTATTCAAAGGCAGCGTCCCGTCGGCAAGCCCCTGGACAAACTCGAAGCCGCTCATCGCCTTTTGTTGGTCGGCGCTGACGGTCCCGTAAGTCCTGCTGGCAACGCTGCTCGACATCGGTCCACCCGCGATTTTCTGATTGAGAGGAAAGTGCTGCCATTAGCGCGCGGCGCGCCACCCGATTCCTGGGGCTGGCAAATCAACTCAGCGGGGTCGCCGCGCCACGCCCTCGAGTTCCTCGCGCAGCCGCCCGAGCGGCGCATCCCAGTCGCCGCTCGCAGTCTGTCGAAACAGGCGCATGGTTGGGTACCAGGGACTGTTTTCACGGTTGAGCAGCCAGCGCCAATCCGGCGAAAACGGCACCAGAAGCGCCGTTACCCTGCCCATCGCTCCTGAGAGATGAGCCACCGATGTGTCGACCGCGACCACGAGGTCGAGCATCGCGATGATGGCGGCGGTGTCCGCAAAATCCTCGAATTGCTCACCAAGCCGCAAGATCCTGTGCTGCTCCAGCAACGCCGCCTGCGCCGGATTGACTTCCTTTTGCAGACTGACGAAATCGATTCCGGAGATGTCAAACAGCGCGGCGAAGCGTTCGAGCGGGATCGAACGATGGCGGTCGTTGCCAAAGGTAGGATTGCCGGCCCAACAAAACCCGACACGCGCCCTGCCGTTGTCCGGCAAGCGCGACTGCCAGGCGGCGATGCGGTCCGCAAAAGGCCGCAGATAGGGAATGTTCGCCGGCACTGTTTCGAGCTCGGTGCCAAATATCAGCGGCAAGCTCATCAGCGGACAAAACAAATCGAATTCTGGCATTGCATCGCCGTTCGCCACCACAAGCGAAACGTCGGGCACCGTAGTCATCAGCGCCTTGAGCGGCCGCGGCACCGCGAGAATGACTTCGGCCCCGCGCGCCGCAACCAACGGTGCATAGCGGACGAACTGGATGACGTCGCCCATGCCCTGCTCGGCATTCAGCACGATCCTCTTGCCGGCTATATCCTCGCCACGCCACATCGGCTGCGGATAGCTGGGGAGATGCCCGGCAAAGTGTTTGGTCTGCCAGCGGTGCTCGTATTGCTTCCAGCCTTCGCGATAGTCGCCCAGACACAGCCGCGTAATCGCGGCATTGAAATTGGCCTCGGCGTTGACCGGCTCGCGCGCCAACGCTTCGGTGTAGGCCTCAAGAGCCTCCTGCAACCGCGATAGTTTGAGCATCGCGTTGCCGCGATTGATGTGAGCGCCGACGATATGCGGCTCGTTGCGGACCGCTTCGTCGTGGCTGGCGACCGCCTCCTCGAAGCGGTCCAGCAAACTCAGCGCCACCCCGCGATCGGTGAGCGCGATCGGGTTACTGGGATCGATCGCCAAGGCTTGCTCATAGGTCATCAACGCGTCGTCGAAGCGCTTGTTCTTGATGTAGGCATTGCCGCGGTAGATCAGGGCGGGGATATTGGCGGGCTCTCTGGCGATCACTGCCTCGAAGCAGGCCAGCGCTTCGTCAACGCGATCGAGATGGAGCAGCGCGGTGCCGCGATTCATCTCGATGTCGGGCCGAGCCTCCGCCGCCGCCAGTGCCGCATCGTAGCTCGCCAGGGCCTCCGCGTGACGCCCGAGTTTGCCGAGCACGACCCCGCGGGTATTGAGGACCTCCTGCTGCCCGGGGCCATGGGCAAGGCTTCTGTCGCAGGCGGCGAGCGCTTCATCAAAGCGATCGAGCCGCAAAAGCACATTGGCCTGGTTGTGAAGGGTTTCAAGATGATCTGAATCGACCAGAAGCGCGGCTTCGAATTTCTCCAGCGCGGCATCGGCTTTTTTCAGACCAAGCAATGCCAGCCCGAAATTATTCAGCGCATCGATGCGCCGCGGCTCAAGAGCCAGCGCCGCCTGATAGCTGGCGCAGGCCTCATCATATTGCGTTAGCCCGAGCAGTGCGTTGCCCTTGTTGTAGTGCGCATCGGCGTAACCGGGCCGCAGCGCAAGCGCGCGGTCGCAGCTTTGCAGCGCTTCCTCGAAACGTCCGAGTCCGGTGAGCGCGACTGCGCGATTGTTGAAGTGCCTCGGCGTCGCCCGGCATGAGCGTCAGCACCGCGTCATAGGCGGCGAGCGCTTCCTGGTACCGCTTCAGCACGATCAATGCGTTGCCGCGCCGGGTTTGCGCCGGCGCGTGGCTCGGTTGCGATGCCAACACCGCATCGTACGCGCCGAGCGCGTCCTGATGATGGCCCAGCGCCGCCAAGGCGTCACCGCGATTGAGCCGCGCGGAGACGTGCGAAGGGGCAAGCGCCAACGCATTGTCGTAGCTTACCAACGCCTCGGCGTGGCGACCGAGGCTCGCCAGTGTCCGGCCGCGATTGAATTGCACGGAGGCGCTTTCCGCCTGGTTCGCCAGAGCATCGTCGAATGCGGCGAGCGCCTCCTGGTGGCGCTTGAGCGCGTCGAGGATCACTCCGTAGTTGATCAGAGCGTCGGCAGCGCCCGGCTTCGCCCTTAGCGCGGCGGCCACCAGGCGCAGACCTTCAACCGAGCGACCTTGCTGGTGCTTGAGCACCCCGCCGAGGTGCAAGGCGTCGAAATTGTCCGGTTCGCTCGCCAGCACCGCGTCGTAGATTTGCTCCGCCTCGCTGAGGTGGCCTGCCTGGTGCAGCGCCAGGGCGTGCTGCACGAGGGCACACTCTGCAGGCTTTGCGCGGTTGCGTGCTCGGTCATGCGATCAGTCACTATGGGCGGCAGACGCGATGCGGAGCCCTTTCCGCCGCAGCAAGCAATCGGGTCGCGCATTCGTCGCGATTGGAATGTTCGCTAAGCACAGCGTCGGACAAGATAGTTAATCAAGTGTAATTCCGGCCCGAAAATAGACCCAAAATTAACCGCCGGTCCGCATACTCCTTTCAAGCCTTAAATTGCGTCAAGTGACCTTCGAATGAGTACTGGCGGTATCGGCAGCAGCACCTCCTTCTGGCAGCAGGACCAGACTTTCTGGCAGCAGAACCAGAACAGCAGCACGATATCTGCGACCGACTCTGTCATGAGCGCGATGTGCGCGGCTGAAACCAGGCTTGGCAAAGGCCTCGCCAGCATCGCCAACCAGACCGCGCTGAACCGCACTAATTCCCAGCTCACCGCCGGCATCGAGAAGCTCCTGAACGGCAACGACCGGTTCCTCTTCGTCGAGTAGCTCCGGCACCTCGTCGTCGTCCTCTTCGGGGTCGTCCCCCGTTCCCGCCACCGCAACCGGAACGGCATCGCTTTCGCTAAGCACTCCGCTGTCACTTCTAGGAGTTCTATCCGGAGGCACGATCACCGTAGGCGCAGGCCCGAACACCACATCGTATACATCGACCGGAACCGACACGGTCGGCGACCTGATGCACGCGATCAATGCGGATAATTACGGCAATGCGGCCGTAACCGCATCTCTGAACAGCCATGGAAATCTGGTCATCACCGCCAAAAACGACAGCACGTCCATCTTCATCGGCGGTCTCTACGCCTCCAACATCGGCTTTGGCGTTGGGCATCAAGCTTTCACGCCGACGACGGGAAAAAGTTCAAGCTCCGCATCGACGTCAAGTGCACTCCGACTGCCAGCCTTCGACTCACCACGAGCGCCAAGACCACCTCATCGAGTACCGCCAAAAAGAGCACGAGCTACACGACAGTATCCTCTGAGACGTCCAGCAGCGCGGCCTCGCTCTTGTCGATTCAGGTGTAGCCGGCAGTCTGGTCAACATGCTGGCATGAGCCCGCCGGCCTCAGCCGCGACGCGGCTGCCCCCTACCCCGCCTGTCTAAATCGCGAAGCCAGATCGCCGCAGAACGTCATCGGTCCGATGTGATTAAGCCGGCTGTTGAGATCGGCCCAGATCTCGCCGCCCATGTCCGTCCACCGTTTGCAGAACGCGAAATCCTCGCTGAGATACGTGCCGTCCTCGGCTATCGCGCATTCGAACAGGGCGAATCTGTTGCCGCTTTCGATCGCGGCGTCGATCGAGTGATCGCGCTTGTAGCGAAGCTGCGGATAATGCGCACACATGCGCTCAAGCGCCGCCCGCCGGATCATGAGGAATCCCGTGCCGGCGTAACGGACCTTGATGAAACCCGAATTGGCAATCACGGCATTCGGATCTTCGACCTCGAAGGCGTAATTCAACGACGCCGCCGGATTGGGCTCGGCGTCCGACAACGTGGTTCTCATGCGTTGCCAATCGATGCGCTTGATCGGATAGACCGCCGCGCACATCTCGGCGCCGCATTCCAGCAGCCGGAACACCTGCTCGGGTTCGAAGCCGATGTCGGCATCTATGAACAGCAGGTGCGTCGCACCCGGATCATCGAGAAACTGCGACAGCAGGCTTGCCCTCGCCCGGGTGATCAGCGCGTCGCCGTCCTTTACCAGGACCTTGAGGCTGAAATTGCGGTAGACGCGCAGGCGCGCCTGCAGCTTGAGCAGCGACAGCGTGCAGACGGCGGAAATCTGCCCGCCGAAACACGGGATCGCGACCACCAGGTTGATTGGGTCGCCGGCGGCCGGCGCGGATGCGTCGGACTGAGAGCCGGCGCCTGGGGCCGTTTCGATCGACCTGTCGACCATCTGCGAGACCGAATTGTTGGAGGAAGCGCGGAACACTCCAAACATGGTTAAGCAACAGCAAACAACAATTGGTTAACGCCCTATTAAGGGGGCGCGCTCAGCTACCCCTAAAATACGCAGAAACGGCTGTGACGACGCGATCACACGGTGCCGAGCCTTGATCCACGTTAAAATCGGGCAAAACAGGGAGACCGGTCGGTTAAGCCAGGATTAAGCCGCAGAATAAGGGCTTTTACGCGTCTTTAAACGAAATAAGGCACGGTGTCCCACAGCCGATCGAGCAGATCGGACCACGCACTCGCCAGTACGGCACGTACAGCAAGTGCAAGCCAGTACGGCCTGTAACCAGAAGGGTACACGAGTATGTCTGATATCACCTTGACCGCAGGTATTCGGCAAAACCTGCTGTCGCTTCAGCAAACCTCTGCCGATTTGACGACTACCCAGGAAGCGCTGGCAACCGGTAAGTCAGTCAATTCCGCCGCTGACAATCCCAGCGCCTATTTCACGTCGCAAAACCTGACGAACTCGGCTAACTCGCTGAGCAGCCTGCTCGATCAGATCGGGCAAGGCCTGCAGACGATCGACGCCGCCACCAACGGCCTCCAGGGCATCACCAGCCTGTTGCAGCAGGCGCTGTCCACCGTGCAGCAGGCCCAGTCAGACCCGTTCTCAACGGCAGCGGCCACGACCGGATCGGTCAACCTGTCCACCAGCGGCGCACCCACCGCCGCGGCCGGCAACCTGTTGATCACCGTCGGAACCTCGACTGCCACCGTCGCCGTCACAGCGGGTGAGGCCTTGAGCGCCATCGAATCGGCGGTCAACAGCGCCAGCACCACGACCCTCGGCGGCGCCGTGAGCGCGAGCGACAACGGCAGCGGCGATCTGGTGCTGAGCTCGACGTCGACGACCTTCACGATCACCAGCAACGCCACCTCGGCGGGGCTCGGCGTCACCACTGGAGCGGTCAACGGCACCAGCACCACGCGGACGTCATTGCAGACCAACTACAACACGCTCTTGACGCAGATCAATCAGCTGGCCTCGGACTCCGGCTATAATGGCGTTAATCTGATCGGCGGCAACAATCTGCAGATCAACTTCAACGAGACCGCCACAAGTTCGCTGACCATCCAGGGCGTGAACTACAATGCGGCGGGCCTCGGCCTGTCGTCGGTCAGCGGGTCCTCAACCGGCTCCTTCTTCGACACCAGCGCGCTTTCGGGCCTGGTCACCAACCTCAACACCGCGATCTCGAACGTGCAGAGCCAGACCGAGACATTCGGCACCAACTCGTCGACCATCTCGACCCGGCAGTCGTTCACCACCAACATGATCAACACGCTGCAGACCGGCGCCAGCAACCTGGTGGCGGCTGACCAGAACCAGGAAAGCGCGAACCTGCTCACCGAGCAGACCCAGCAGCAGCTGGAAATCTCGGCACTGTCGATCGCCAACCAGGCGAACCAGTCGGTGCTCAAGCTGTTCTAATACCCTTCTGGAACAGGCGTACGAAGACGGCGGGGCAGAAATGCCCCGCCGTTTTCTTTTTGGGCTTGTACTGCGGATCCGCGCCGGCGGCATGCCGCGGCGCTCGGGGCTAAATCCAACTCGCGGACCAGGCTATCGCCCAAAATACCGCTCCGCGAATACCGCAAGGATGCATTAACCAAATTACGGTAAATAATCGGTGATTTTCGGAACGAGCCGACCCGGCACGTCCAGCAAGTGCAAGCCAGTTCGGCCTGTAACTAGAAGGGTAAGATTATGTCTGATATCACTCTGACATCAGGTATTCGGCAAAACCTGCTTTCGCTTCAGCAGACCTCCGCCGATTTGACGACGACCCAGGAGGCGCTGGCAACCGGCAAGGCGGTCAATTCCGCCGCTGACAATCCCAGCGCCTATTTCACGTCGCAAAACCTGACCAACTCGGCCAACTCGCTGAGCAGCCTGCTCGATCAGATCGGGCAAGGCTTGCAGACGATCGACGCCGCCACCAACGGCCTCCAGGGCATCACCAGCCTGTTGCAGCAGGCGCTCTCCACCGTGCAGCAGGCCCAGTCAGACCCGTTCTCAACGGCCGGGGCCGCGACCGGCACGGTGAATCTAAACACCGGCGGCGCCCCCAGCGCCTCGGCGGGCAACCTGTTGATCAGCGTCGGAACCACGACTGCGACCGTCGCCGTCACCTCGGGCGAGGCGCTGAGCGCCATCGAATCGGCAATCAACAGCGCCAGCACCAGCACCCTCGACGGCGCGGTCACCGCGACCGATAATGGCAGCGGCGATCTGGTGCTGAGCTCCACGTCTACGACCTTCACGATCGCCAGCAACGCCACCTCGACGGGGCTCGGCCTCACCACAGGGGCGGTCACAGGCAGCAGCACCACGCGGACGTCGCTGCAGACCAACTACAACACGCTCTTGACGCAGATCAATCAGCTGGCCGCGGACTCCGGTTACAACGGCGTCAACCTGATCGGCGGCAACAACCTGCAGATCAACTTCAACGAGACCGCTACCAGCTCGCTGACCATCAACGGCGTGAACTTCAATTCGGCGGGCCTCGGCCTGTCGTCGATCAGCGGGGCCGGGACCGGCTCTTTCTTCGACACCAGCACGCTTGCGGGCCTGGTCACCAACCTCAACACCGCGATCTCGAACGTGCAGACCCAGACCGAGACGTTCGGCACCAACTCGTCGACCATCTCGACCCGGCAGACATTCACCACCAACATGATCAACACGCTGCAGACCGGCGCCAGCAACCTGGTGGCGGCTGACCAGAACCAGGAAAGCGCGAACCTGCTCACCGAGCAGACCCAGCAGCAGCTGGAAATCTCGGCACTGTCGATCGCCAACCAGGCGAACCAGTCGGTGCTCAAGCTGTTCGGATAATACTCTTCTGGAAGAGGCTAAGGCGAAGGCGGCGGGGCGAAAGCTCCGCCGCTTTTTCATTTCCGTGTCGCGGCTGATGACCGGTAGCCCCGCTTAGCCCGTCCTTAACCCGCATCCGCCAGCATGCAGCGTCGCGGGGTTGTCAACGTGCCTCTCAAAATCGAACTCAAGCCGGGCGAGCGCGTCATTCTTGGCGACTGCGTCGTCACCAACGATAACCGCCGGACTCGGCTCACGATCGACGGCGCGGTGCCCATTCTGCGCGACAAGGACATCATGACCGCGCGACGGGCCACCACCCCCGCCAAACGCATCTATCTTGCGATCCAGCGCATGTACACCGCCAAGCGGCCGCGCGAGGATTTCGAGACTTATTTGCGGCTCATCCGCGAAATCCTGGCTGCCATGCCTGATATGCAGCCGTTTATAGATGCCATCAATAAGCGAATCTTAACAGGCGATCTCTACAAAGCCTTAAAGGAAGCCAGTAAGCTAGTTGCGTACGAGAAGGACCGCCTGACTATGAACTACGCCGCTAAGGCCTACGCCAAAGTTGCAAAAGAAACGGCACCGCCGCGCGAGCTCGAGGCAATCCTGCTGCTCAAGGCCGCGGCCAAACTGCAAGCCGTACACGACGCCTGGCCGCAGAAGTCGCCCGAATTCAACGACGCTCTGACGTATAATCGCAAGCTCTGGACGGTGCTCCTCGAACTCGGTGAACAGGGACGACAATCAGCTGCCGAAGCCGGTGCGCAATAACCTGGTGCAGCTTGGCATGTTTGTCATGAACGAAACCTTCGCCGCCATGACGAAGCCGACGGTCAACCAGCTGAAGGCCATGATCAAGGTCAATCGCGGTATCGCGGCGGGCCTGCGCGGTCGGGCCTGAGCCTGCTGCTCATTCGCCTCTGGATAAAGGCCTAGAGTTTCTTTCAGTTGACTCGGGTTTGTAGCGCGTACCCGTCGCCGAGGAGGTACGATGCCGCAACCCCGTGAGCTGATTGCCGGCGATGCGCTAAAGGCCGCGGTACTCAAATACTCCACCGAAATGCGGCAGCGCATCGAGACCGAGCAGGGCGGCCTGCTCAGCGTCTTCGATGGCTGGTTCACCCGCGTCGTCAGCCGGCTGTTGCAATTCGATCCGGCGCGCTCCTGGGAAGACAGCGTCCGCGATGCCGCCGCGGGACCCGGCCAGGCGCTTGACCTGCAGTGGGATCTGTTTCGCCTTCGGCAATTCCTCGACCGCTGGCAGCAAGGACGGTTCGTCGAATACGCCCAACGTGAAGCCTCCGCCGCCTTCTATCAGCCTCGGTTCGGCACCGAATTCGGCGCTGACGTGCAGCTCACCTGCCAGGGTGCGCCGTCACTGATGCGGTGGCGCGGCACGGCGCTGATGAAAAACGTATTCGATTTCGCCATGTACCCGGCGCTTATCGCCGAGCTGCGGCCGCGCACGATTTTCGAGATCGGGTCCGGGCTCGGCGCCAGCGCGGCGTGGTTTGCCGATACCATGACATCGTGCGGCATCGACGGGCGCGTCCATTCCGTCGACCTGCGCAAGGCCAGAGTCGAGCATCCACTGGTCAACTTCTATCAGGGCAATTGCGATGAACCTGCGCGGCTATTCGACACCGCGCTACTGGAATCGGCGCCGCACCCGTGGCTCGTGGTCGAAGACGCCCACCATAACGTGGCAGCAGTGCTCGGCCACATGCACGCCTATCTGGCGCCGGATGATTATCTCGTGGTCGAAGACAGCGACGTCAAGCGCGAGGCGCTGCGCGCGTTTCTCGGCTCGCATCCGGGCCATTATCTGGTCGACACGCGCTTTACCGACAATTTCGGCCGCAACGCCACCTGCGCCGCCGACTCGATCTTCATCCGGACGACGCAGGCCGACACCGCGTCCGAGGCGTCGCGCTAGAATCAGCCGCTCACCGCCGACAGATAGTTCACCAGGCTCAATTGCGCGATTCGCGCCGTCACCGACATTGACGCCGACAGCGTGTTCTGCAGCGTCAGGATCTGCTCGCCGATCTGCGTTGTGTTGACGCCATCAATACCCTGCAGCATGTCCTGCACTGTGCTCTGCGTCTGCGTGTTGAGTGTCGTCGCGTTCTGCACCGTGGTCTGTGCGTTGGCGATCTGAGCCTGGATGTCGCTGATCGACTGCGTGCCGGATTGGCCGGCGAGATTGGCGTATACGCTGTGGGAGAGAGCCTGGTAGCTCGCCAGCGCGTTCGAATCGCTCGCCGAATAGGTGGTAGCGGCAAGCACAGCCACATTGGAGATAAGCGAGGTCAGGGCCTGCTCGTTGCCCTGCATGCCGTAGGAGATGGTCATCGACGGCCCGACCTGGGCGGTCGCGGTCTGCAGCGGGTTGGCGCTGTTGCCGCCGGTGTACCACAGCACGGTATTCGCCGATGTGCCGTTGGTCAGCGACGTTGCGGTCGCGTAATCCGGTGGCGAGCCGGTGGCGTTGACGATCTGCGGCGGTTCCGCGAAGAAATTATTGGCCGCCGCCATCGCGGAGGCCGCGGGCAGCGCGGTCTGTGCCAGGTTGCCAACGGCAGTCGACAGCGCCGATTGGAGATTGGCCGCTGTGGCATCGGGGTTGGCGCCGATGGTGAATTGACCGGCGCCCGGCGGCGAGGCCGTCGTCGCCTGCAGTGTTACAGTCTGGCTGGAGCCGTCGGGCAGCGTCAGGTTAAACGAGATTGAATCGCCGGCATTGGGATTGGAGCCGAGATCGACCGAAATCGACGACGGCGATCCGCTTGGGCCGGTCACTGTCGCGCCGGTCAGGCTTGAAGTGACGCCGGTGAGCTGGAAACCGAACGTCGCGTTGCCCGTGTCCTGACTGACCGTAACGGTGGATGATGCAGCTCCGACTGCCGGAATATTCAGACGGCCGAGCGCGCCGACGCCATCGGCCTGCGCACGGTTTGAAATGAGCTGAGTGAGCCCGGCCTGTGTGCCTGTACCGTTGAGAATATCACTGGCGCTTGCGACCGGGATTTGATTGGTGGCGCTGCCGGAAAACAGGTAATTGCCGCCGACCTGGGTATTGAGCAGCGAGACGATCTGATCAAGGGAACTCGCCGCCTGTACTTGCGTCTGAGTCTGCCCATTACCGTCGAGGCTGAAATTGCCCTGGTCGGTGATCGATTGCGACACCGCGTTACCGACATCGCTAAGCTGTCCGAGCACCGACTGAGCGATGCTGAGCGTCGTCCCAACGGTATTGGCTGTGCTACTGTAATCGCCGAGCGCCGAGAGTTGCGCATTCAACGCCAGGGTTACGCCGGCCTGCGAATCGAGGCCCGAATAGGTCTGCGCCGCCTCCCCCGTGCTAAGCTGCTGGCTCAGCGTATTGAGCTGAGTGAATGTATTGTTCTGCGCCGCCAGAATCGATGCAGTGATCGACCCGGGTCCAGTGATACTCATCACCCACCTATTTGCAGCAACGTATTCATCAGGCTCTGTATCGTCGACATCACCCTGGCATTCGCGGCGTAAGCGTTCTGCAGGGTGATGAGATTAGACATTTGCGTATCGATATTGACACCCGATTGGTCGTTAAAGCTTGTTTGCAAACTGCTGAGGACCGTATCCTGCCCCTGTTGCAGAGTAGTCGCCGAATTCGCGGCCTGGCTCTGCTGGCTGACGATCTGACTCATGTAGTTTGTGAGCGTGCCGCTGTAGGGCGCCTGCGCAGTACCGATACCCGTGGCTGGCGAATAGGTCAGCGACGCATTGTTCAACTGATTGAGGATAAAGTTCGGCCGCGTCGCATCGCCTGCGCTTGTCGAAGCGGAATAATCGACGAGATCGGACGGCGAAGCAACGAGCGCAGCATTCACTTTTATAGTGCCGGCCAGGCCCGTGGTTTGCGAACCGCCGGCGGTGATCACCCCGGTGATGGCCGCGCCGCTGCCGTCGGTGAACAGCGGCAGCGGCGCGGCGCCGCTCTGCAGCGAGGTCACCGTGGAGCTTTCCGAGAGTGAATTCACGGTGGTCCCGGCACCGGCGTTGAGGACCTGCAGGACCGAGCCCGACGGGTTGGAGAATTGCAGGTTCGTTCCCAGCGCGGCATTGAGCTGCGTGACAACCGAACTCATCCCGCCGGAAAAATTGACACCGATCTGTTGATTGTTCGTACTCGACGAATTCTGCGGCAGCGTGCCGCCGGCGCCGAGCGACACGATGGTGACGGTCTGCTGCGCGCCGGAATTGTTGGTATAGGTGAGTTGGATGCTGTTGCCCGGCTGCAGCGAGCTGGTATTGATGCTGTATCCCGACTGTGTCCCTGCGGTGACCGCGGTGCCGCTCGTCGTCTGGTTCGACAGCGCCTGCGACATCTGGTTGGCGAGCTCATCCAGCTGAGTTTGCGCCTGCGGCAACACGGTGTCGCGCATTTGCACATAGGCGGCGATTTGCCCTGACTGGATGGCATTCGTGGCCAGCAGATCGGTGGTAGTTCCCCCCAGGCGCGGTGAGCGTGATGGTGCCGACGGTATCCTGGCTCGGGTCTGCGCTCCACTGCGACGTCGCCGTCAGCGTTCCCGCGTTATCGAAGCTCAGCTGCGAAGCCTGCGGGCCCGATACGAGTTGTTGGCCCGTACCGGTAAATAAAGACACCTGATCGTTGGGATTCTGCACCACGGTGACGTTCATCAGCTGGGTGAGCTGAGTGATAGCCTGATCGCGCTGGTCCTCAAGCGCGGCGCCGGCGCTGGTATTCGCCGACGTGCTTTCCAGTTGCAGATTGATCTGCGCCACCTGCTGCAACAGGCTGTTGGCGGATTGGACACCATCGGAAATGCCCTGCTCCGCCTGCGTGCGCAGCTGCTGAACGCTGCTCGTCATCGAGTTGAGGTTTTGCGCCAGCTCCTGGGCGGCGCCGATCACGGAACTCTGCTGTGACGAGGAACTCGGGTTGGTGGCGAGCGCCTGCACCGCACTGGTAAAATCGTTAAAGATCGCGTCGAATGACGTCGAGGATCCCGGAGTGCCATAAATCTGCTGCAACTGCTGATACAGCTGGGAGGTCGTATCGGCGTACGAAGCGCCGGATGTCTCGCTCCACAATTGTTTCTGCAACAGCGTGTTCAGATCGCGATTGACGCCGGCCACATCGACGCTGGTCCCGGCCTGACCGGGACTACTGGTCTCCACCTGGTTGAGATTCTCGGTAACATAGCCGGGCGTGTTCGCATTCGACACGTTGCCGGCGATCACCGACAGGCTTTGCTGGGTCGTATTCAACCCTGCCAGAGCCGATGATAGCGCTTGGGAAAGGCCCATAGCTTCAACAGTCCATGCGGCGTTGCCGCGTCGCGCCGCCTAAAACACTCTCGCGCCGCACGGCCTTACTGAATCACTTGCAGCAGGCTCTGGATCATCTGGTCGGCCGTCGACATGACACGGGCATTAGCCGAATAGGCCTGCTGCGCCACGATCAGGTTGCTGAATTGCGTGGCGATGTCGACATTCGACGATTCCAGCGAACTGCCCTCGATCGTGCCGGTCCCCGAGTAGATCGGGTTGCCCGATTCCGGCGTAGCCGCGTAAGCGCCACCGCTCAGTTCCTGCAAAGAATTCGCGCCATTGAAATTCGCGAGCGTGATGTCCGCCAGCTTAATTGTCTGCCCATTCGAGAAAGAGCCGACTATTTGATTGTTGGTGTCGACGGAGACCGATTGCAGCGAGCCTGCGGCATAGCCATTCTGCGCCAACTGGGTGACGGATGCCGTGCCGCTCGTATTGGCGAACTGCGTGAGACCCTTGCTGCCGAAATTGACCGCGACATTGCTCAAGGTGTCGCCATTGATGGTCACGCCCGGAATCGTCAAGGTGCTGTTGGTTGGCTGTGTGAGCTGACCGCTGGAGTTGAAGACGAAGTTCGTGCCGACGTTTTGCCAAGCCGCCTGCGAGCCGGTCGCGCTCGAATTCGTCTGGTAGTACAGGTTCCACACACTCTGCCCGTTGGCACTAGTGACTTGCGCCCAGCGGAACTGGACGTTGAGATTGTTGCCCTCGGAGTCGTATGCGGTCACCGAGCCGCCGTCGATCGATTGACCGGTGAAGGTGGACGCGTCGCTGCCGATCACAGTGCCGTTGCCGGGCGCAACCGTTGTCGTCTGGATGCCGAACGCCGATGGTGACGCGCCGCCCGTGCTTGTTACCGCCAAAGTCGCGGTCGGATCCGTCGCGACGAGCGAAATATCGCCGTTCTGCGTATTCACCGTGCCGACCACACCCGACAGGCCCTGAACCGCGGTCTGCAATTGCGCCAGCGTTTGGACGTCGCCCGCCCCGGTACCGATGGTGATCGTCTGCGGCGTGCCGCCGCCGACGGAGAGATTCAAAGTGCCACTCAGGCCCTGCGTTATCAGGTTGGTCGGATTGAACGAATGGTTTCCTGAGCCGAACCCGAGAAGGGTAGCGTCAGTGCCGGGGGTCCCATTATTGTCAGTGATCGAGACCACGGCGGTGTCGTTGTTGCCGGTGAGTTTCAGATTGCCGTTGCTCAGCGTTGCTGTCACCTGAGCGCTGCCGCCGTTGATGGCATTGATCAGGTCGCCGACCGTGGACGACCCGGTCACCGTGTAACTGGTCGTATTGGTCCCGTCGCTGATCTCGATTTTGTCGCCGCTGGTAATGCCGAGACCGGAGCCGCCCGACAGCAGTGTCGCGTTGGTCAGGTTGGGGACCGTCCCGGTGCCGGCCGCCGCGGCATCCGGCGAGACCGTACCGCCGGTACCGATGATTTCCGCGCCGGCGACAGGATTGTTGGCATAACTGCTCGGCGAGATCTGCCCCGACGTGGGCGTGCTCGGCAGGTTCACATTGTAGGTGATCGCGCTCGTCGCCTGCGCCGGACTGAAGTTGTTGTTGAACTGCAGGACTTGCGGCACGCTGCCCACCGGATTGCCGGTTGTCGGATCCACCGGAATACCCATCAGATAATATCCGGCGCCGTTGACCAGATAGCCGGAACTGTCCATCTGAAAGTCGCCGGCCCTGGTATAATCATTGACGCCGGAGAATACTGGCTGATTGTCCGATGTGCTGCTCGGCTGCGATACCACGAAAAATCCGGAACCGTTGATCGCCATGTCGGTCGAGACGGTCGTGCTTTGAATCGTCCCCTGAACCGTGTTCGTGGCAACCGAACTCGCAATGACGCCGTTTGTGGTCTGTTGATTGAGGCTGGCCGCAGAGACCAAATCCGCGAAGGTCGTGTCAGTTTCCTTGTAACCGGTGGTCTCCGAGTTCGCGACGTTGCCCGAAATATTCTGCAACGAAAACGACTGTGCTTGCAGACCCGCGACTGCGGTCGTCAATGCATCGAAGATACCCATGACCTGGTCTCCAACTCATAAGCAACGGGACGCAACGGCGACCCAATCCCGGGCAGCACGCAGCAAACGGCGTGCCACAGAAATTTGCTCGTTATTTCAAGATGTTTCGACGGAACAGTGGCGCGCCACCTGGCAAAGATCTGCCGGTACCCGGCATAAAATGCCCATCCGGCAACAGTTCGGCATCTTGTCAAAAAACGGGACAGGGTGGTTTGTTGCTGATCGCGCACAGTGTCGTTCAAAGGCCAGTTCAGAGAACCGAACCTGAGCCAGCAATTTAACGCAAAATTAGCGTGAACAAATTATTAACAAGGCTCGGCGCGCCGGCGCATTTCACTCGCTCGCCCTAGCGATCGCTCAGGTAACAGTCCATGGGCATGCCCCAACCGCAGCGGAAAAGACCAGACGAAGTATCCGCATTGCTCGCCGACGGGTTTGCGCACCATCAAGCCGGCCGCGTGGCGGAGGCGGAACGGATCTACACGCAAATTCTGGCGAGCGATCCTGAAGTATTTGATGCCCTGCATCTGCGCGGATTGATTTATCACCAGCGCGGAGACCATGAGGGCGCTCTCGCTCAAATCGATGCCGCACTGAGAATAGATCCGAACAATCTTCTGGGCCTCAACAATCGCGGCTTGGTGCTCAACGCGCTCGGGCGATTTGATGAGGCGATCCTGAGCTATGCCCGCGCTCTTGCCTTGCAGCCATGCTTTTCCTGAGGCCCTGCTCAACCTCGGAAATACGCTGAAAGACAAGCAGCGCCCTGATGTGGCGCTGGCATGCTTCGATCAAGCGCTTGCCGCGCGCCCCGACTATCCTGAGGCGCATTACAATCGGGGCAATACTCTTTTCGCACTCGGACGATTCAGCGAAGCGCTTGATTGCTATGACCGGGCGCTGCAGTTGCGCCCGAACCATCCAGAGGTCCATTGCAGCCGCGGCACGGTCCTGCATGCGCTGGATCGCCTTGACGATGCTTTGGCAGCCTACGACATGCGCCCTGTCGCTGCGGCCGGACTATGCCGACGCCTACAACAATCGCGGCATCGTCCTGCACGCATCGAAGCGGTTTGATGAGGCGTTGGCGAATTATGACCGCGCGCTGAAGCTGCATCCACGTTATGTCGACGCGTTCTTGAATCGTGGCGCGACGCTGTATGAGCTGGGGCGGTTCGAGGAATCGCTGGAAAGCTGCGACCGCGCGATCGCCCTGTCCCCGGACTGCGCCGAGGCGCATTACAATCGCGGCAATGCGCTGAAGGGGCTATGTCGCTTCGACGCAGCGGTGGCGAGCTACGAGCGTGCGCTCGCGCTGCGGCCGAATTATCCCGAGGCGCTGAACAACTGCGGTGTTACGCTGCAGCAGGTCAAGCGGTTCGATGAAGCATTGGCGCAGTATCGACGTGCACAGGCGCTGCTGCCAAATTCTTCCGATGCTCACTACAATGAGAGCCTGTGCCGGCTTTTGATCGGGGATTTCGAGACCGGCTGGCAAAAGTACGAGTGGCGCTGGCAGACAGCGCAAATGGAAAGCGACCGGCGCACATTCGCGCAACCCCTGTGGCTTGGCGAATTCGATATCGCCGGCAAAACCATCCTGCTCCATTCCGAGCAGGGGTTCGGCGACACGATCCAATTCTGCCGTTACGTCCCGCTCGTGACGGCGCGCGGGACGCGGGTCGTCCTGGAGGTGCAGGACTCGCTGCGTGAGCTCGCCGCCACCGTCGCGGCTCCTGTGGAGGTGGTATCGCGCGGCCATGCCCTGCCCGACTTCGATTTGCACTGCCCGCTTCTCAGTCTGCCCCTTGCCTTTTCGACCCGGCTTTCGACCATACCGTCCACGACGCCATATCTGAGCGCCAATCCGCAAGCTGTCGTTGACTGGAAAACGAGGCTCGGCCCGCCCGGCGGGCGCCGGATCGGGCTCGCCTGGTCCGGCCGTCCAGCCCATACGAACGATCACAATCGATCGATTCCGCTCAGATCGATATTGCCGCTCATGGACGGCATCGACGCCACCTTTGTGAGCCTTGCAGCGAGACATTCGACCGGCAGATGCGGACGTGTTGCGCGAACGCAGCGATGTCCTTCGCTTCGAAAATGATCTCAAAAGTTTCGCCGACACCGCGGCGCTGATCGCGAACATGGACCTGATCATCGCGGTAGATACCAGCGTCGCGCACCTGGCTGGAGCTCTGGCCAAACCGGTGTGGCTGCTCCTGCCCTACTTTCCAGATTGGCGCTGGCTGCTCGAGCGCGACGACACACCGTGGTACCCGACCGCGCGGTTATTTCGGCAGGATGAGACACGCCGGTGGGAACCGGTCGTGACACGTGTTCACGCGTGTTTGCGGGAGTGCTGAGGGGCAACAGGCCGCGAAGGGGTGATGATCCTAAGCCGCCCGTCCGCCGCGCCGTGCCGCCAACAACGCCTGCATTTCGCGGCAATGCTCCGAACCCAGGACGTAGGCGCTGGCGCGGAGAAGCCGCTCGGCGATCTGTACGTCCGTGAGCACGTAAGGCCAGTTAAACATGCCGTGAAAGCCGAACGAACCGGCGCCTGGAATGCGCGTGCGTTCGAACGAAAACTGGTGGGCCAATGCCTCGTCCGCCCACTTGAATTGCGGCAGCCGCGGCCGATACTGGCGGCACAGAACGTCATCCTCAGGCATGGCCAGCGGAAACTCCGTCGGATGGGCGGCCAAAAACTCGATCAGCGCCTTGGAGCGAATGCAGAAGCCGCTGTTGCCGACGTTGAGGCCGTCGCGATACCACCATGGCGCCCCGATGTAATCGCATTCGAGAAATTGAGGCCGCCACATCGAGGGATCGATGATCCAGCTGTCCCAATGGATGAACAGGACGTGGCTGGTCCTGATATAGCGCGGCACCTCATAGGCCGTGAACTGCACCGGCTTGTTTTAAGTCGGCGAATCGTTCGATCTGAATAGCATCGACCTGTGACCGTAGTGGCCGGTCGGTGAAGAGCTTCACGTCGCCGAAGCGGACATGCCGGGTACACTCGGCGACCGCCATCTCCGTCAATTCGTGGGCGACGGTGTAAATCGCGACCAGTGTGAGATCGGGTAGATCAAGCATATTGCCTCACCTGCATGCTGTTGCGTTCGGCGATCAGATCGGCCCACAACGTGGCGAAGGCGTTGGCAGAGCGCGCCGGTGACCTTGTTTGCGCTTCGCGCGCCGCGGCGACGGCCATCTCCCCGCGGAGCGACGGTTCCCGCACGAGCTGCCCCAGATAGGACACGCACCCGTCGATAGTCTGCGCCACAAACCCCGACTGACCGTGGGTGACGATTTTCGTCTCCGCCGGGTTGTCGAGCACGACCGGAGCGAGACCCAGCGACATGGCCTCGACGAGCGCATTCTCCGCGGTGCCGTAATGGTCGGGCCGCAGCGGATAGAAGAAAATATCGGCCTCGGCGAGCGCCGATGCGGGGTCAAGGGTATGGCCGCGCAAATTCACTCGCTCCGGATGGCGCATTGCGGCCACGCTGGCTGCCACGTCCGGGTTGATGTGCCCCCACAGTGACACCGGCGTCATGTCCTCATCCAGCGCATCGATGGCGTCGAAGATTCCGCGATGCAGCTTTTTGAAATCGACCGTGCCGAGATAGGCGATCGCAGGCTTTCGCGCGGACGGCTTTGCATGCATGCCGGCGAAGCCGAAACCGCTGTTGATGACGGAGGTACTGGGGCGAAACTCCCGCGGCACGACAGGGAGCGAAATATCGCTGGTAAGAACAAGCCGATCGACCGGAAAGGCAGGCAGGGCCGGCGGGAACAGGCCGGAGACGTGACACCAGCAAACGGTTTTCACGCCCGGCACGAAAACGAAGGGCGCGTATTCGTTCAGCAGCGGATGGCCCCAGTATTCAAGCTGGACAATATCGGCCTGCAAGGCCAGCGCGCGAATTTGCGCAGGATCGCGCTCGACGATAACGCGGCCCCCGCAGCGCGCGATCGCATGCGCGTGCCGCCGGTCGATCGGCGCTTCGAGCAACACGAAGGTCTGCTCGACATCGCGCGGCAACGCGCGGGCGACCGCCGCGTGGGCCTTGCCAATGCCGCCACCTAGATGAACTGCAATGTGCAGAATTCTCATGCCGCCGCCTCGGTCACCACTGCGCCTGGAACAACGCCGCCTGGTGCGGTGGCCGAAGGGTCCAGGCGAACCGCGTCCTTGAACTTGGCGAGCAGCGCCAGCCGGTGCGCATCGATATTGTCCGGCAGGCAATGGCTGAGCTGGCCGCAGCCGCCGCAGACCGCGTTCTCGCGGCGCCGGCCTTCAAGATGCTGGAGACGCAGCGCGTTCATCAATTCCGAATTCCAGATGTCCTTCATGGACTGCCGGCGAACATCCCCGATTACCAGCTTGCGGCCCCAATCGAGAAAGCAGGCACTGACCAGGCCGTCGGCATTCACCGAATAGCCGTAGAAAATGTACGGACACGTATCCGTATCGCCCACATCCTGCTGATAGATGCCACGGCTGATCTCAACACCGGTATGCTGCTCGATGTCGAACTGCGGCCAGCACGGCGCAAAATTCTCGACGAAGATGCGATCGCAATGGTCGCCGAAGGTGTCAAAGAAGGCCTGACGTTCCGTTTCGTCGATAAGCTCGGCCGGAATCTTGACCGCGATCTCGCAGTTGCCCCGATTGGCGTAGAGCCATTTGACGTTTTCCACGAAACGGCCGAAATCGAATTTGAAGCCGGTGAATTTGCGATAGGTGTCGGCGGTCATCCCGTCGACCGAGATATTGATCTTGTCGATGCCGGCGGCCAGCACCGGACCCAAGCGCTCCGGCGAGATCAAGGAGCCATTGGTGGTAGTGTCTATATAGTCGACGCGGCCCGACCGCTTGGCATAGGCGATCATGTCGGCCAGCCGCTTGTTAAGAAACGGCTCACCGTCCTTATAGAGGCGTAGCACCTTGAGCGGCCGGTCGAACTCCGCAAGATCGTCGATGATCTTCCGAAATACCTCGAATTTCATCGCGCCCTGGAAGCGGCCAGTCTCGGCGATCATGTCGCGGTGACCGGTGGGGCAGAACGTGCATTTGAAATTGCAGGCGCTCGCCGGATCGACAAAAACAATGAACGGTGTGGCGAGCGGAATGACCGTCTCGAGCGCCGTGCGCCCCTGCAAGTTGATGCGCGGCTCCAATCTGGCTTTCATTGGCGGCGCTCCCGCGGGATCGCATAAACGACGGCGCCGGCGGCACACCAGCAATGATTGCGGAACAAGAACCGATAATCGTCGAGTTCGCGCATGAGCCAGCCGGCGGTGCGCGATAGACCATCGGCGTTATGATAGACGGTCGCGGTCACGATCGGCCGATGCGCACGCAATGTCTCGCGAGCGCCGCGCAAGGCGTCGAGTTCACCGCCCTCCAGATGCAGCTTGATGAAACTCGGCTCGACGTCGAGGCTGTCAATCGAACGGACGCTGACTTGGGCTTGGCCGGACGCGGATAGTTTCGAAGCAAAACCGTAGCCTTCGCTGAAGGCGGCGGTGCCGTCCTGCGCCGCCAGCGCGCAATCGAGAATCTCTGCGCCGGCCAGCCCGCGCAGACTGTCACCCAACACCGCGCGATTGGCGGCATCCGGCTCGATGGCGATGGCCCGGAGGCCTTCGCTCCTTGCTGCGAATGCCAGCGACACGCCACCATGATGAGCACCACCGTCAAGGAAGATTTCGCTGTCGCATAAGCCTTGCACGACTTCCGGAATGAAGTAGCGCTCGGTCGACACCGGGGCACCCTCAAACGTCCATTCTTCGCGCAGCCGGCGCCAGGCCATGAATTGCAGATGGTGGGCGCGCGACACATCATCATCCCAGCGGGCGTACACGCCTTCGATCTCACGCTGATCGGCCGCCGTAAGTGGATCGGCAAACCAGCCATTCGCGAGCGGGTGCAGACCGCGCAGGCTTTCGGCGAGATCGTAGAACGGCACAACATCGTCACAGCCGCGCGCCGCCAGGGCGTGCTCGATCGCCACGTAAGGAGAGGTGACGACGCTCACCGCAATGCGGGCGTCCGCCTCCGGAATCGGGTCACCGCGCTCGAACATGCCGGCTGGTTCGTGTCCCACGGCCGTCAAGAACTCACGCGCCAGCCTGCCGAGGTTGCCGGCCCCGTAAAGGTATAACGGTTGCTCCGCTGGCGGCGGCGGCGCCAAAGATGGCGTCGCGCAATCTGCTCATTGCCTCGTCCAGAGACGGCAGCCGATTGAACGATCGTGCTCTGTGCATCGAGATGCTCTTTTAGCAGCGTTGCCTTGATGGCAGACGTCGAGACGCCTTCGAAGCGACGCGAGAAACAAACCCGACCGCCCTTTTGTTTCATGTAGGCGATCTCGGCGGCCTTCGTGTGCTCCCATTCGTAGCTGAGCACGTAAACATCGACCTGATATCGTTTCAGAAGCTTCAACGGTGAGAACTCGCGCGCCGGCACCACCTTGTCGACATAACGGCAAGCCTCGACCATGCTCCGCTTGTGGGACCATGGCATCACCGGCTCGCGGCCCTTATAGTCGCGAATAAGTTCGTTGGTGTTCAACGCCACGATCAAATAATCGCCTTGCGCCTTGGCGTACTTAAACGCCCGGATGTGCCCGTAATTCAGGATGTCGAAAGCGCCCTGCAGGAGCACGATCCGGGGCCGCGGTGTCGTCATGTTCGATCTCCAGTCCGAATCGCTCGGCGGCCTCGCGCCAGACCGCGGACTCCGCGACTATTTGCTCATAGCGCCGGTAGCTTTCGCTGCCGTCGCCTGCGAGCACGTCGTCGCATCGCGCCAGAAAATAATGCGCGAATGCCTGGCCGGGATGCCGCTCGACAAGTTCCTTGAAAGTGCGACGGGCAACCTCGAGATTGCCGATGCGCATGTTGCGGTTGTGCACGAAGTTCACGTCGAGATTGACATTGAACACGAAGTTTTCGATTTCCGCGGGATCGATGCCGGGAGCTCGAATGACGTATTTCGTCATGTCGATGGCTCCGATTGGCAAATATTTCTCCTCGATCCAGCCGTTCGCCTTGCACTGGCGGAACAGCTCGCTGCCGCGCAGCGGTGTCGCATAGTTGAACGAGGCCCAGTCGAGACCCCAGTCCAGGATCACGTCGCGCGTCTCCTCGCGCTCGGCGCGGGTTTCGCCCGGCAGCCCGATTACGAAAAAGCCCTGGCAGTAGATGCCGGCCGCCTGCAACAGCGCGATGGTCGGTTTGATGCGATTATACGCGATCGGCTTTTGGATAATGTCTTTGAGCACCCGCTTCGATCCATGCTCGATCGCAAGATAAAGCGTGTCGACGCCGGCAGCCTTCATAAGCGCCGCCATCTCGTCATCGATGTAAGACAGCGTGACGCCATTCGGCATTTCAACCCTGATATCGAGCGGCGCCAGCTTGGCGAAGAACTCCTTTGCCCGCGGCTTGTTCATCAGGATCTGGTCGTCGTAGATGGTGAGCACGCTCAGCCCATAACGGTCTTTGAGGCCAGCGACGTGCTCGACGGCGCGATCGACCGACACGTACCGCATATTGGCGCCGTGGAACGACGGCTCGGCGCAAAACACGCATTTGAACGGGCAGCCGCGCGACGTAACGATAAAAAACTGTTTCGACGACGAAATGAATTTGGTGAACGGGGAAAACGCCTCTCTCATGCTGTAGGCCTGAACGTCGACCAGCGAGTAATCGACGTCGATAATGCGGTCGAGGTCATCGTAGACTGCCGCCGCCCGCAGCTTGGTTTTCGTCACCCACGGGTCACGGGTGAGCGCCTCCGCCATGTCATCGGCGTCGACCAGCTCCTTGAAAGCGACCTCGCCTTCGGAATAGCAGCACGCATCAATCTCGCAACCGGCGATCACTTCCCCATAAGCCGTCGTGATCGCGGCGCCACCGGCGACGATGCAGATATTTGGGTTATGCCGCTTGACCGCAGCCGACATCGACATCAGCCACGGATACGACACATCATACGACATTGAGAAACCGACAATATCGGGGCTCATCGCCGCGAGCTTGCTGGCTAGCAAGGCTTCCGGCGTATCATCGCCGGGCAAATTCAGATCGAGGATTTCGACCTCAGCGAGTGCCGCGGCAAATCGCCTGAGATAGGAGGCGATGGTCAGCACGCCGTAGGGGAACGCCAAAAAGGATCTGTAAGTCTTTTTGGTTGCGTCGCGTTCCGGCGGATGCAGGCTGGAGGGCAGCACGACGAGCAAGACTGATCTTGTCTTGCCTGCAGACGCGCTTGTGCTTTGCGAGTTCGCCGGCGCAGATAACACCGGAACAGCGTCGCCCGGGGCGGCGCCGCTTTGCTGTCCCCGCTTCGGCAGCGCCTGACCGCGGGCGGAGGGATCGTCGCTGGTGGGTGCGACAATCGTGGACACGGCACTCTCCTTCGTGCTGTTCGCCCTGACGATCAGGGCGCACTGCGCGAGACCGCGATGGCAAAGCCAAAACCACACAAGTGGCCGCCGGCCCTGCTCGCTTTGCGCCGACTACTTTGATCGGCCCTCATGGTTAATTTTGTCTAAAGCCGGAGAGTCGCCAGGCGGAAATCGGAACCGATTTTTGAATAACCTATGATTGGTCCGGGGATCAGGTTGTGCGCGCAGACCCGGTTCGCGAATGGAAGTGGTTACACGCCGTAGGGGCCAATTAGCCCGCCGCAGCGGGCGCGGACGCCTTATCGACCGCCAGCATAGTCGCGCAACGCCGCGCAGACCCGCGCCACGACACCGCCCCATTGCCTGCCGGCATCCTGCCGGAACAGGCGCGCAGTCGGATACCAGGGGCTGTCCTCGCGATCGAGCAGCCAGCGCCAGCAGGTGTTGTAGCGGTTAAGGAGCCAGAACGGCTTGTTCAGCGCGCCGGCAAGATGCGCCACCGCGGTATCGACTGCGATCACCAGGTCCAGATTTTCGATCAGCGCGGCCGTATCGGAAAAGTCGTGCAGGTCATCGGTCCAATCAACGACCTGCCGGCGTGCGGGACTGTCGCGCAACTGGGCGACCGCATCGTCGCCCTTCTGCAAACTGTAGAATTCGCAGCCCGAGACTTCCAGCAGCGGCGCAAGCTGCGCAAACGCCACGCTGCGCTGGGTATCGATCAGATTGCAATTGGCGAGCTCCTTCCGCGGATTGCCGGCCCACACCAGGCCAATTCTCGGCTTTCCGTGCCCGGAGAAGCGATCGCGCCACGCCTGCACCTTGTAGTCGGGCGCGGACCAGATAAGGCATGCGCGCCGGTATCGTGTCGAGCCGCGTTCGCAGCGCCAGCGGCAGGCTGAGCAGCGGGCAATGCAAATCGAAAGCCGGCAGTGCTTCGCCGCGCGCGATGACCTGCGCGACGCCCGCCAGCGTGCGCATGACCTCCTGCAACGGCCGCTGCACTTCCAGAATGACGCGGGCGCCGCGCGCCGCGAGTAGAGGAACGTAGCGGCAAAACTGCAGCGTGTCGCCAAAGCCCTGCTCGGCGTAAAGCAGGATGGTCCTGCCTTCGATCTCACCTGAGCCAAGCCACAGCGGTTGCGGGTAGTTGCGCCTCTCCTGCGCGAGCTGTTCGGTCTGCCACCGCCATTCGTGCTCTCGCCAGCCGCGTTCGTAGTCGCCGACGAGGAGGCGGCACAGCGCCGCATTGTTGTGAGCGCTGGCAAACTCCGGCCGCAACGCCAGCGCGCGGTCGTAGCTTGCCAACGCCTCGTCGCAGCGCATCAGGTCCTGCAGCGTAACGCCGCGATTGCAGTGCGCCTGGGCATGGTCCGGCTGCAGCGCGATGCAACGATCGCAGGCCGCGAGCGCCTCGTCGTATCGCCTGAGCGCGTGCAGAGTGGCGCCGCGGTTACAGAGCGCGTCGGCATAGCAGGGCCGCAGCGCCAGGGCCCGGTCAAAGCTCGCCAGCGCCTCGTCGAACCGCTGCAAACCATGCAGCGCGTTGCCGCGATAGCAAAGCGCCTCGGCGTAGTCGGGCGCCAGCGCCAGCGCACGATCGCAAGCCTCCACCGCCTCGTTGCAGCGCCGCAGCTCTCGCAGGATGTTGCCGCGATTGGCGTGCGCCTCGGCATAGTCCGGCTGCAACGCAATAGCCCGGTCGCAGGCCGCGAGCGCCTCGGCGTAGCGCTTGAGCGCGTGCAAAGCCACGCCGCGATTGCAGTGCGCCTCTGCATATGAGGACCGCAGCGCCAGGGCCCGGTCAAAGCTCGCCAGCGCCTCGTCGAACTGCCGCAGAGCATGCAGCGCGCTGCCGCGATTGCAGTGCGCCTCGGCAAAGCCCGGTGCCAGCGCCAGCGCCCGGTCGCAAGCCTCGACCGCCTCATCGTAGCGGCGCAATTCCCGCAGCGTGTTGCCCCGATTGGCGTGCGCCTCGGCATAATCCGGCTGCAACGCGATGGTGCGATCGCAGGCGACAAGCGCCTCGTCGTAGCGATTGAGCGCGTGCAAAGCCGCGCCGCGATTGCACAGCGCATCGGCGTAAGCAGGCTGCAGCGCCAGCGCGCGATCATAGCTTGCCAGCGCCTCGCCAAAACGCTTCAGCGCCAGCAGCGCGTTGCCGCGATTGTTGAGGGCGCCGGCATCATTGGGGTTTCGTTGCAGCGCGCGATCGATTTTGGCGACGGCCGCGGCCGGATCGCCGCGCTGGAAAAGAATGATGCCAAGGTGATGCAGGCTGTCGAATTGATCAGGCGCAATGTCCAGGACTTGTTTGTAGACTTTTTCGGCCTCCGCCAGGCGGCCGGCCTGATGTAGAGCCACAGCGTTCGTCAGCAGCGTCGCCATACGCGCTAAGTCCGGCTGCTGCGGCTGGCGGAACCCCTGCGGCCTATCGCCAAATCGAATTTTGGATTTGTTCTTCATGCCTCAAGGCACTGTCGTCAAACGATCCAAAACCGCATCCGGACGGGCCGATGCCGGCGTCGGCGCAACACCTAGTTGGCGCAACGCAGCGCCAACCCGCGCAAACACCGTGTCCCACGCACAGCTGGCATCCTGCCGAAACAGCCGCGCCGTCGGATACCAGGGACTGTCGGTGCGATCGAGCAGCCAGCGCCAGTCGGGAATGAACGGCAGCAGGACCCAGACCGGTTTTGCCAGCGCGCCCGCAAGGTGCGCCACGCTGGTATCGACCGAAATCACAAGATCGACGCAGGAGATCAGCGCGGCGGTGTCGGCAAAACTCGTCAATTCATTGCCGAAGTGGAGAACACCGCTCCGCTCCCGCAGGACCGCCGCATCGCAGTCGCGCACCTCGCGTTGCACGCTGACGAGAGACACATCCGCACCGTCAAAGATCGACAGAAATGCGTCGAGGCCGATCGACCGGTTGTGGTCGTTCTTGTGCCCCCGATAGCCCGACCACGCGATGCCGATACGCGGGCGCGTCTTCGGGCCAAGGCGGTCGCTCCAACGCTTCGTCTGCTCTGCGGATGCGAACAAATACGGCGTGGCCGAGGGGATGCTTGCAAGCTCCGTTCCGAACGCGCGTGGCGTGCTCAACAGCGGGCAGTGCAGATCGAAACGGGGCAGCGGATTGCCCGTACAGACGACCTGCGCCGCACCGCGCAACGAGCCCATCAGCTCGTACAGTGCCGGAGGCACTTCAAGAACAACGCGCGCGCCGCGGTCAGCGACAAGCGGCACGTAGCGGCAGAACTGGATGATGTCGCCGAAGCCTTGCTCGGGATGAAGCAGAATGGTCCGCCCAGCGATTTCCTGCCCGCCCGTCCACAGTGGTTGCGGGAAGGTCCGCCTGCCCTGCCCGAGTTCCTTCGTCTGCCACCGCCATTCGTGCTCGTCCCAGCCGCGGCGAAGATCGCCGATCAAAAGCCGGCACAGCGCTTCGTTATAATGGGCCTCGGCGAAATCAGGACGCGCAGCGCATTCTCGTTCGTAGCTTGCCACCGCATCCTCGAACCTGCCGAGCATGCGCAGTGTGTTGCCGCGATTGTAGTGCGCCTTGGCAAGGTTGGGTTGCAGCGCCGCGGCCCGGTCGTAGCTCGCCAGCGCCTCCTCAAAACGGTGCAGCGCGTGCAAAGCGCTAGCGCGGTTGGCGTGCGCGTCGGCGTATTGCGGCCGCAGGGCCAGCGCTCGATCGCAACTCGACAGCGCCTCGTCGAAACGCTTGAGATCATGCAGCACCGAGCCGCGATTGGACAGCGCCTCGACAAAGTCGGGCCGGAGCGCGAGCGCACAGTCACAGCTCGCCAGCGCCTCGTCCAGGCGATCGAGTTCCTGGAAAACCACGCCGCGATTGAGATGGGCCTCAGCGTAACGCGGCTCCACAGCAAGAGCGCGATCGAAGCTCGAAAGCGCTTCGTCGAAACGCTTGAGCTCCTTGAGTGCGTTGCCGCGGTTCGACAGCGCCTCGATGTAGTCGGGCTGCACGATAAGCGCGCGGTCGTAGCTCGCCACCGCCTCGTCGAAGCGTTTGAGCGCAAACAGCGCGGCGCCCCGGTTGGACAGCGCAAACGCGAAGGTCGGCACAATGGCAAGCGCGCGATCGTAGCTGGCAATGGCGTCGTCGAAACGTCCGAGCTCATAGAGGGCGGTGCCGCGATTGTTCCAGGCGGCGGCGTTGTTGGAATTCCTGGCGAGCGACAGATCGATCTGGGCGACGGCCTGCGCGGGCATGCCGCGCTGACGCAAAATCACGCCAAGCAGATGCAGGCAATCGCACTGCGCCGGCTCGAAGGCGAGAATTTGATTGTAGGCCCGTTCCGCGTCCGCCAGGCGGCCGGCCTGATGCCAGGCCATCGCCTCGGCGAGCAACGCCGCCGCGTCGAATGATTTGGGCTGAGGGACGGCTGTTGCAGTGGCCATACGTGGATATCCGGACTGCGAATCACCGCCGAGCTTAACAAGCAAGCCAGAGCCGAAGGTTAATGGACCAGTTGCCGGTCACGCGCGGCGCGACCGTGCGTAGAGGCGGCTGTCACGCCGCCGGGATGGCGAGCGTCCCCGCCCCATTCGCAAGACGAGAGCCATCCGGGCCTGGCGCCTTGTAGGCGGCGGCCGGGGCGTGTTTTATGAAGGTGCAACGGATGGCAGGAACGCAATGCGCTTCGAAGGCACCAGCGGCTATGTGGCGACCGAGGATCTGAAGGTGGCGGTCAACGCCGCGATTGCGCTGGAGCGGCCGCTTCTGGTCAAGGGCGAACCCGGCACCGGCAAGACCGTGCTCGCCATCGAGGTCGCCAAGGCGATCTCCGCGCCGCTGATCGAATGGCACGTCAAATCGACCACCAAGGCGCAGCAGGGACTCTACGAATACGACGCGGTGACCCGGCTGCGCGACAGCCAGCTCGGCGACGCCCGCGTCAAGGACATCCGCAACTACATCAAGCGCGGCAAACTATGGGACGCGTTCGCCGCCGACGAGCGGCCGGTGTTGCTGATCGACGAGATCGACAAGGCCGACATCGAGTTTCCTAACGATCTTCTCCAGGAACTCGATCGCATGGAATTCTTCGTCTACGAGACCGGCGAGACCGTGCACGCCCGCCGCCGGCCGATCGTGGTCATCACGTCAAACAACGAAAAGGAACTGCCGGACGCGTTCCTGCGCCGTTGCTTCTTTCACTACATTCGCTTCCCCGATCCCGACACCATGCGCGCCATCGTCGAGGTGCACTTTCCCGGCATCAAACAAAGGCTGGTGGCCGAGGCGCTCAAGCTGTTCTACGAAATCCGCGACGTGCCGGGGGTGAAGAAAAAACCCTCGACGTCCGAGCTGCTCGACTGGCTCAAGCTGCTCATGGTCGAGGATATTTCGGTCGAGACCTTGCGCGAGCGCGATCCGAAAAGGCTCATTCCGCCGCTGCACGGCGCGCTCCTGAAGAACGAGCAGGACGTGCATCTGTTCGAGCGGCTCGCCTTCATGGCGCGGCGGGAGGGCCGTTAGCGTCCGCGGCCCGGACGAGCGTAGCGAAATCCGCCGCCACTCAATACAATCCGGAGTTCATCTGGACATAATCAAAATCGCCTCGGGAGGGACACCATGACCGACAAACTCACGCGCCGCACCATGATCGGCGGTCTCGGAGGCCTCGCGGCGTTTGCCGCCGGCAAGGCAACCGCTGCGGACTGGCCGTCCCGTACCATCACTATCATTCACGGCTTTCCGGCCGGCGGCCCATCCGATGTCGTCGCCCGCCTCATCGCCGACGGCTTGCAGAGATCGCTCGGCCAACCGGTCATCGTCGAGCCGAAGCCGGGCGCCTCGGGGACCAGCGCGTCGGCGTTCGTGTCGCGCGCTACGCCTGATGGCTACACACTCATGGTCATCCCCTCGGGCTTCGCCACCGCCGCGGCGACCTTCGCCCACCTGCCCTATCGTTCGCTCGGCAACTTCGCGACCATCACGCTCGCCTCCGAATATCCCTACATGATGTGCACCAACGTTAGCAGCGGCATCAAAAGCGTAGCCGAACTGCTCAACGCCGCGCGCACACGGCCGGCGCCACTGCTCTACGGGACGCCCGGCCTCGGATCGGGCCCACACTTGGCGATCGAATTGTTCGCGCTCAAAACCAAGATCAAGGTTCAGCACGTTCCGTTTCGCGGCAGCGAGCCGGCCTCCCTTGAACTCCTTGCCGGGCGCCTCGATTTTATGATGGACCCGCCCGCTGCTCTTATTCCGCATGTCCGCAGCGGCAAGCTCAACGCGCTGGCAGTTTCCAGCGCCAAGCATTATTTCGCGCTGCCCGAAGTTCCGACCGTTGCCGAAAGTGGCGTCCCTGGCTTCAACGTCAGCGCCTGGCAGGGCCTGGTCGCGCCTGCCGGTCTGCCTGCGCCGATCGTGGCGCGGCTCAACACCGAGGTCGTGCGAATTCTCGAAGAGCCGGCAACCATCGACAAGCTGCACGCCTTCGGCAACGAGGCGGCGCCGACGACGCCCGAGCAATTCAACAAACGGCTCGCCGACGACATCGCGCTGTGGTCAGGGCTGGCGGACGAGATACATTTCCAGAAAATTTGATGGCTGCCCGAATGGCTTGAACACACCGCTGTTCGCCGCAGAGCAGTCCCTCGCCGTCACCACGCACGTCGACGAAGCCGGTCGCACGCATTTTGGCGAGCGACCTCGACTGGCCGTGTGCTATTTACTCTCGGCCTTGTCCGGCAGAAATCTCACGCTCACTTCCAAGTGGCTCCGCCGCACAATACGGCAGCGGCGCCGGCTGCGGCCGTCCGCCGTTAGAACCAACACGAATTCCTCGGGTAACCGTCTGTCTTTGGTGAGCGTCATGTGCGCGCCGCTCTCCGACAAGTCGGAGACGATGCAATGCAGAGGCCGCGTGCCTTTTCCGCAATCGATCCGCGCCGGAAGATGCAGTTGTACCTTCCGCAAGCGCTCAGGCATGCATTCCAAAAAGCACTGCCGAGAACAGCAGGAGCGCTATGAAAGCAGCAATGGCAACGGTATTTCCCCAGTTACCCATCACCGAAGCCCACATCGAAGTCAGCCTCCATTTTCTTATACATTGAGCCTACATCCTCATGCTCCGTATGGTGTGACAGTTTGATGTCAGTTTTGTTTCAGTAATAAAACACAACCTAATTGAACGCTTTTCTACCGGCAGGATGATACCGCCAGCGCGGAAAGCGCCTTATAATGTTTTTTTATTGTATTGCGTGCCAATGTGATCTCACTCAGGTCGATCACACGTCATGCACAAGCTTCGCTTCCTCTTCGCATTCGCCGCAGCGCTTACGCTGGTGGCGCACTCTGCGCGGGCGCAAGGCGCCGGTGGCGCCGGCGTCACAACTTTCATCGTTCAGGGATCGACGACCTTCACGCATCGCGTGATGGAGCCGTACCAGGGCGCCATCGAAAACGCCGCCGGTGTCAAATTGACTGTGGTGCCGAGCAAATCGAGTCTCGGCTTGCTCGCACTGTTCGAGAAGCGCGGCGATTTCGGCATGATTTCCGGACCGCTGGACAACGAAATCAGCGAACTGAAATCCACTCATCCGGCGCTCGACTTTGCCCGGTTGAAAACCTTCGAAGTCACGAACACACGAATGGCATTTGCGGTCAACAAGGCGAATCCGGTCGGCGTGGTTTCCGATGACAAGATGCGACAGATATTGCTCGGCGCGATCACCAATTGGCGCGATGTCGGCGGCCCCGATCGGCCGATCAGAATCGTCATGGTGCGCGGCGGCGGCGGCGTGCAGGCTTCCATCGAAGAAGAGCTTCTGCATGGCAAAAGCGTCGCCGCACCCAATCCGATCCTTGTCCAAATCAGCTCGCAGGTCATCAAGGTGACGGAGCAATTGCCAGACGCATTGGGCCTCTCGCAGCTCAGCATCGTCGCCAAATCCAGCGCGCACGAACTGAAAACCGAGCACCCCATCGTGCAGCGGCTTGCGCTCGTCACTCTTGATGATCCGAACCCTGCCATGCTTCGCGTTATCGACGCCGCGCGCAAGGTCATGGCCCAAGCGCCGCCATAAGCCTCCACTGCGCAGCCAAAACTCAATGTCGCACGAATAGATTCTTTTCTTGACATTGTCTCGTTTTAGAGTACATTGCGGCCATCGAATCTCGCTCAGTGAGGACGTGGCCGGGAGACACACCTGGTCATAGGGGCGAGTGCGGCGCCTGCGCGCGGGCTTGTAACCCGCTCCCGGGCGGCTTTGGGCATCAGCTCTCCGGTACTACGGCCGGAGCGGGTGTTGAGACCCTGGACTGGGACAGGTCGGGCGCGGGTAACGCCCGTGCAACAGCGTACGGTTCTTCGCCGCAAGGCGGTCAAAAGGATCGTTACGTCCGCCGCGTCCCAGGAAGCATGGCCTGGAGCTGAGTTGGGGGGTGACAACCGCCCAACGAGAGCCGCCGTGGAACGCCGAGAGGCGAGCGCGCCCGCAGGCGCGCCCCGCACCCGCTGGTGCGGGTCGTGACGACGCGTCTCTCGGCGTTCCATATCCTCATTTTTCTCGTTCTTGATTGTAGCCCGGATGAGCGAAGCGACATCCGGGGGCGGAGTTCGAGGCCTTATTGCCTTACCCGGACATCGCTTCGCTCATCCGGGCTACTTTTTTGCCGTGCCCACACACCTCGGATGCAGAACGCATCGCGAGAACGAGAGCGCATGCCCCTTCCCGGAGGACTTCGCCATGCGGCCCAGAGCAACCAAACTTGAAGCCCTCCTGACGCACGACGAATTCGGCACGCGGTTCGAAGCCGAAAAGGTGGAGGTGGCCCGCGGCTACTGCTCGCTGTTTGGCTTCTGGAGCGAGTGCCGCTTCAAGCTATGCCGCAGACAACGTTCCTGTGCCGGCGAACCGCTTGCCTGTTTGAAAGCATCCGTGCATCGCGTCCCGCGCGACCAGCAGTTCGCGGCACGTCAACGGCTTCTAGAAACCACGCCGTGCAACGTCGCCGCACCCGAACGCGCGGCGCGTGAGCTGATGCCGAACACATTTGCCGATACGTCATGGGGCGCGGTCAAACAGCGCGACATTCCGCCCGGCTGGCGGCGATCGGGGCGCCGATGATGGAGGCGTTTGCGCGACCTCTATCCGGCGCGCTCGCGCGGCTCACCGCCTGGCGCGTGCGTCAAGCTTTCGGACTGCGCATGTCGCGTGTCCTCGGTGGATTGCGCCGGCACGATGGATTGCCGCCGTCCCACCGCAATGCCGGCACCAGCCTGGCGGTTGACGCGCTGCGACCCGTGGGTACGCCGCTCGACGGCCGCTTCGGTGAGGCGCCTCAACCACACGCGCACCTGGACGGCCACGCGGCCCAGCAGTCCGCCAGCCCAGACCAGTTCAAACGGCGTGAATTGCCGCCAGGTCTGATCGCCGTCCACGACGGCGCGCGCGATCAGATTGCCGGCGAGCGCGGTGGTGTTGAGCCCATGGCCGCCGAAACCGCTGGCGAGCCAAACACCCGGACCAAGCTCGCCGATCTGCGGCATGCGGTGCACGGTATTGCCCAGCGTTCCGGCCCAGGCAAATTCCGCCGCGACCGGACCGAGCTGCGGATAGGTCTTTTCGATATCGGCGGTCAGCGCGCGCAGGTAACGTTGCGCGTTGCCCGCCCAGACCGTCGCGCGGCCGGACCACATCAGGCGGTCACTGCCGACGATGCGGTAGTGATTGTCGGCCCGATCGGTGTCGCTCACCGCACCGCGGTAGGCGATAGCCTCACCAAGCCGCGATCCGATCGGCTGTGTCGTGATCACGTAGGTCGTGATCGGAATGAGCGTCGCGGCAAGCCGCGGCATCAGCCCGCGCAGGTCGACGTTGCCGGCAAGCACGACCTGATCGGCGCGCAGCCGCGCATGCGGCGTGACAATGCGCTTGCGCACGCCGGCCGGATCGATCGACAGCGCCGGTGTATTTTCAAATATGCGCGCGCCGTCGCGTTCGGCTGCGGCCGCGACCACAAGCGCGTAATTGAGCGGATGAATGCTGAACGCGCGTGGAAAATGCAGTGCCTGAAAGTAGCGATCGCTACGCAGGAACGCGCGCACCCGCTCGGCCGGCCAATATTCAACGTCACTGCCCAATTGGCCGAGCAGTTCGCCGTGATGCAGCAGGTCCTCACCGTCGTCGGATTTGGAAACGTAGAGCCAGCCCGGCTCCGGATCGATGCCGCCCGCGCCTTCGGCCGCGATCGTGTCGCGCACGTAGTCGAGCCCGGCCTGCGCCAGCGACCACAGCGTTCGCGTCCGATCGAAACCGACACGGTCGATCAGCCGCGCCGGCTCGGCGGCAAATCCGGGCAGCACGAAGCCGGTGCTGCGGCCCGACGCACCGCCGGCAAGACGTCCCGCCTCCAGCAGCGCTACCGACCAGCCGCTGCGCGCAATTTCCCGCGCCGCGGTCAGACCGGCGAGGCCGCCGCCAATCACGCACACATCAACGTCGAGATCGGCGGCAAGCGGCGGCCGTTCCGGCGCCGCGATCTTGGTCGCGGCATACCAGCTCTGCGGATAAGCGGCCGTTTGCGATTGCGTTGTCACTCGGTCGTCCACGCTATCAGGAACGAGCCATGCTAAACTCGCCCCGGGAAGAAAGCGACATTGTCCCGATGCGCCGTTTGATGCTGCTGCGCCATGCCAAGACCGAGCGTGCCGAGCCCGGCGCGCGCGACCGCGACCGCGAACTCACCAAGCGCGGCCGCACCGACGCGCAGGTGATCGGCGCCTATATGGCACGACACGGCCTCGTTCCCGATCTCGCGCTGGTGTCACCGGCCACACGCGCCAAGGAAACCTGGGCGCTTGCCGCAGATTATTTCGCCAAGCCACCGAAAGCGGTGGATGACGAGCGCATCTACAATGCCAGCGCCGACAGACTGCTGGCACTGATCGGCGAAGCCGGCCAGGCCCGATCACTGCTTCTCGTCGGCCACAATCCGGGGTTCCATGATCTTGCGGTCGCACTGGTCGCATCGGGCGACGTGGCGACGCGCGAGCGCCTCAACGAAAAGCTGCCGACGTCGGGACTTGTCGTCATCGATCTGGCGTTCGATGATTGGGCGCTCCTGCATCCGCATTCCGGCCGGCTGGAGCGCTTCGTCAGCCCGCGCCTGATCGCCGCCACGACGGAGTGACCACCATGTATCATCGCATTCTGGTGCCGATCGACCTGGCCGATGCCGAACTCGCCAAGCCCGCGATCGCCAGCGCGGTGATGATGGCGAAGCAGACTGACGCCGCCGTCCGCCTGATCAATGTGCTGCCGGTCACGCCGGGAATGCTCGCCGAATATGTGCCCGCCGATTTCGAGGCGCAGCAGCGCGCCACCGCCGAGGAGGCGATCGCGATCGTCGCGCAAGAGACGGGACTGCCAGCGGCGCGCATCTCGGCTGTCGTGCGGCAAGGCAATGTCGACCGCGAAATTCTCGATGAAGCCGATGCGATGCATGCCGATTTGATCGTCATGAGTTCGCACCGCGCCGGGCTTCGCACGTATTTTCTTGGCTCGAATGCCGGTCACGTCGTCCGCTATGCCGGTTGCTCGGTGCTGGTGGTGCGGCAGCCCGGGGAAAAGAAAAGGGAGGAACGCTTATGACGCTGACAGTGAAGCCGTTGTCGCCGGCGCTCGGCGCCGAAATTGCCGGCATCGATCTGCGCGAGGATATGTCGGATGGCGACCTTCGCCGAAATCCTCAAGATCTGGCACGAGAATCTCGTCATTCTGTTCCGCGATCAGTCGCTGTCCGAGGACGATCAGATCCGTTTCGCGCAACGGTTCGGCACGTTGCAGAAACGCACCCGCCCGCCGGCGGCGATCAACGAGTTCGGACACACCAAGTATCCGGAACTGACCATGCTGGTCTCGAACATCCGCGAGAACGGCAAGATGATCGGCTCGCTGCCGGATGGCGAAATGCATTTCCATTCCGATCAGTGCTACATCGAGAAGCCGGCCACCGGCACATTCCTCTACGCGCTCGAAGTGCCGTCGTCCGGCGGCGACACGTTATTTCTCAACATGTACAAAGCCTACGACGCGCTGCCGGCGGAGCTGAAAGCGCAGATCGACGGCAGGAAGGCGCTCAACGCCTATCTCTACGATTCAACGACGCGCGCGGTGAACGGCTCGAAGGTCGATTTCACCGCGCATCCGCATTACGTGCAGCCGATCGTGCGCACCCATCCCGACACCAAGCGCAAGGCGCTCTACGTCAACCGCCTGATGACGTTCACGGTCGAGGACATGGACGAGGATGACGGCGGCGCGCTGCTCAACCAGCTGTTCGATCACATCGAGCAGGATCAGTTCATCTACGCCCACCACTGGCGCCCGGGCGACCTCGTGCTCTGGGACAATCGCTGCACGCTTGCATGCGCGGACGGATTTTTCCGACAAGGAGCGCCGGCTGCTGCGCCGCTACGTCGTCATGGGCGACCGGGTTTATTGATTATTTGTCGTTCGTAGGTTGGGTTAGCGCTGGAGGCGCGTAACCCGACATTCGTTCCTGCAAGCAAAGCGATGGGTTACGCCGCTTTCGCGGCTAACCCATCCTACCCGGCCAGCGCCGCCAGTATCCGTGCCCAGCTGCGGATGCCCTTATGGAAGCATTTGAGATCGAATTTCTCGTTGGGCGAATGCACGCGGTCGTCGTCGAGCGCGAAGCCGACCATCAGCGTGTCCATGCCGAGCACGGTCTTGAAGTCGCCGACGATCGGGATCGAGCCGCCGGCGCCGACCGTCACCGCCTTCTTGCCCCATTCCTCCGCCAGCGCCGCGCGCGCCTTGGTCAGCGCCGGATTATCGAACGCCACGTCGAACGCCGGCGCACTGGAGAAACTGCCGAACTCCACCTTGCAGTCGGCCGGCAGCCGGGCGGTGACGAAGTCGCGGAAGCTCTTGCGGATCTTCTCCGGATCCTGCGCGCCGACCAGGCGGAACGACACTTTCGCCATCGCCTTGCCGGGAATGACGGTCTTGGCCCCCTCGCCCGTATAACCGCCGATGATGCCGTTGACCTCCGCGGTCGGGCGCGTGGAGATTTGCTCGATCAGCATGCGGCCCTGCTCGCCGGCCGGGATTTTCAGCCCGATCGGCGCCAGGAATTTCTCCGGCGTCAGGCCGAGCCCGGCGAGATCGGCCTTGATGTCGGGCGGCAGCTCATGGACGCCTTCGTAGAAGCCGGGAATGGCGACCGAGCCGTCCGGTCTGTGCATCGCGGAAAGAATGTCCGCCAAGCACATGGATCGGGTTGCGCGCCGCACCGCCAAACAGCCCGGAATGCAGATCGCGATCGGCGCAGGTGAGCCGGACTTCTTCGTAGACGAGCCCGCGCAGCGACGTGGTGATCGACGGAGTTACCGGGTCCCACATGCCGGTGTCGCACACCAGCGCCAGGTCGCGCTTCAGCTCGGCGGCATTGTCGCGCACGAAATCGAACAGGTGCTTGGAGCCGCACTCCTCCTCGCCCTCGATCAGCATGGTGATATCGAGCGGGATCGAGCCGGTGACCGCCTTGAAGGCGCGGCACGCCTCGACGAAGGTCATCGCCTGGCCCTTGTCGTCACAGGCCCCGCGCGCGACGATGATTTTTCGGCCGCCATCAAGCGTTTCGATGCGAGGCTGAAACGGCGGCGTCTGCCACAGATCGAGCGGATCGACCGGCTGCACATCATAATGTCCGTAGAACAGCACGCGCGGCGCGCCGCCGATGGCATTTGCACTGCCATTGGTTTTGCCGACCACGACCGGATGACCTTCGGTTGGGCGCACGCTCGTCTCAAAACCGATACTGCGCAGATCAGCCGCCACATGCTCGGCGGCGTCGCGGCAGTGCGATGCGTAAGCCGGGTCAGTCGACACCGATTGGATGCGCAACAGCGCAAACAGCCGGTCGAGGCTGGCGTCGAGATCGCGGTCGACGCGGTCAAGGACCGCGGGCAAAATGTCGGATTTGGTCATCGGATCACCATTACAAACAGAGAACAGGCGCAAAATATCACATCTGCGGCCGCCGCGCGCCCGATCAGCGTTGCAAGTTTGCAACGCTTGGCCGAGTTTTGCGGCAAACCTGCGACTCTATCGCGCCTCTCGCTTGACGAGCCCCACTGCGGACATTCGAATACACTTAAAGGCGAGAACCCGCCGTCAGTGCGGGAGAGGCAGGGGAACGATGAAACCGAAATGCGGAAGGCGCGTGGCCCATGCCGGTGGGGACCGGAAGGCTGCGGCGTCTTTCTTGCTGGATTCCTCGATCGGTGGGTCGGGCGGAATCGGCGAAATCAGGCGGAATTCTCGGCCGGGCATCCGCCGCGATGCCGCGGCGCGGAGCGTTTGAACGCCTGCGTCGCGACCGCACGGTCTTGCGCCTGAGGGGCGAATTTCGATGGCTTATCCCATCACCGAAATTCGAAGCATCGGATCGGATGCCGCCGGGATCCTGAAAAAGGAAGGCATCCGCACGACCATCGGCCTGCTCCGCGCCGCCAAGACGCCGAAGCTGCGGCTACGCATGGCCGAAAAGATCGGAACGGACAGCAAGGCGGTGCTTGATTGGGCGACCGCTGCCGACCGCATGCGGATCAAGGGCGTCGGTTTCGAATATGCCGAGCTATTGCGTGCCGCCGGCGTAAAGACCGTGAGCGACCTGAGTGTCCGCAATCCCGAGAATCTGGTCAAACGAATGACCGAAGCAAATAACGGCCGAATGGTCCGTTTGCTGCCGAAGGCCAAAACCGTCGAGCGCTGGATCGAAAACGCCAAAAAACTGCAGCCGATCATTCGCTATTAAGGGCCCGAACGGCTCTACCGCACTGCCCCGCTGCCGCTTGACTCAGGACCGCCAGCGCCCAAATGCTGCGCAGCATTCCACCAGCGCGCAGGCCATGGCCCAAAGCACTGCAACCGATCTGACTAACCGCACCGCGGCGCCATCCGCCCCGCATGGCGACGAGGTATTGGTGCGCCTCCTGGCCAAGGCGCGCCCGCTCGTCATGGGTGTCGTCAATGTCACACCGGACTCATTTTCCGACGGCGGCCAGTTCCTCGATCCGACGGCCGCGATCGCTCAGGCCGAACGTCTCGCCGGCGAAGGCGCCGACATTCTCGATATCGGCGCCGAGTTCGACGCGCCCCTACGGCGGCGCAACGCCGGTGTCGCTCGATGAAGAGCGTCAACGGCTCGAGCCCATGCTACGGCCGGTCGTGGCGCTTGGCGTGCCGGTGTCGATCGACACGATCAAAGCCAAAGTCGCGGCTTGGGCGCTGGAGGCCGGCGCCGCCATCGTCAATGACGTTTGGGGCCTGCAACGCGACCCCGACATGGCGCGCGTCGTCGCCGAGCACGGCGCGCCGGTCGTCATCATGCACAATCGCGACGCCGCCGACCCGGCAATCGATATCGTGAGGGACGTGAACGAGTTTTTCTCCCGTTCGCTGGAAATCGCCTGGAGTGCTGGCATCCATCGGCACCGCATCGTGCTCGATCCGGGCATTGGCTTCGGCAAGACGCCGGAACAGAGCATCGCCTGTATCGCGCGCCTGCACGCCTTCGCAGCCTTCGGCCTGCCGCTTCTGGTCGGCGCCTCGCGCAAGCGCTTCATCAACACCATCACGCCGTCGGAACCGATGCAACGGCTCGGCGGTTCGCTCGCAGCGCACCTTCTCGCTGTCGAACACGGGGCCACGATCGTGCGCGCGCACGATGTCGCGCCGACCGTGCAGGCCTTGGCCGTGGCCGCAGCCATCAGGCGGGCGCGATGAGCGACTCCGTCTTCGTCAAAGGCTTGGTGCTGCACGCCTATCACGGCGTGATGCAACACGAGGCCAAAGTCGGCCAGACATTTCGGCTCGATCTGAAACTCACCGTCGATCTCGGCGAGGCGTCGCGTACCGATATGCTCAAGCATACCGTCTCGTACGACACCGTGGTCAAGGCGGCGAGCGAGGCGTTCTGCGTCCGTCGCTACCGGCTGGTCGAAGCCGCGGCCGGCGCCGTAGCAGAAGCAGTGCTTGCAAACTTCTCGCAAGTGAGCGCCGTCACCGTCACCGTGCACAAGCCGCATGCGCCTATCGCCGCCACTTTCGACGACGTGGGCGTCACCATCGAACGCGCACGCACCGATCGCAGCGGGCGCTGAGCCGCAAGGCGCGCAACCATGGCTGAAGCGTTCCTCGCGCTCGGCGGCAATCTGGGCGATGTAAGCGCGACTTTGACGCGCGCCGTCGCGATGCTCTGCGGCGACGCAGCCGTCACGATCTCAAGGCGCGTTCGTCCGACTATCGCACGCCGCCTTGGGGCGTGACCGATCAGCCGGCTTTCCTCAACGCGGTGATTGCGGTGACGACGACGCTGTCACCGCATGCGCTTCTCGCCAGGGCGCTCGCCTGCGAACGCGCGCTCGGCCGCGACCGCGACCGTGAACGCCACTGGGGGCCGCGTCCGATCGACATTGATCTCCTCGCCTATGACGACATCGAACTGCACGATCCCGATCTGACACTGCCGCATCCGCATTTGTTCGAGCGGGCGTTCGTGCTCGTACCGCTGGCCGAGATCGCGCCTGATCGTGTGATCGGCGGTATCCGCGTCCGGGACGCACTGGTTCGTGTGGACGTAAGCGGCGTCGAGAAAGCGGGCACGCCTTGATGATCGCGTCGACGACGGCACATCAATTGCAAAGCAGGAGCCGTTGGCCGCTTCGACCAACCATGGCATCTTGGTGCAATGGCTGAGCCCGAAAAACCCTTGGCGTTCGCCGCCGATTTTCCGCACAGCGACCCGCGAAGCCTGGCGCAAGCTGGTCGACGGTGTGCTCAAAGGCGCGCCATTCGAGCGGCTTGAAAGCCATACCTATGACGGGCATGACGATCGAGCCGCTTTATGCGGCTGCTTCTGCGGCTCGCACGATCGCCGGACGTGCCCCGGGCGCGGCTTGGACCATCATGCAGCGGGTCGATCATCCCGATCCGGCCGCGGCCCATGCGCAGGCGATGGACGATCTGGAAAACGGGGCGACCGGGCTGAACCTGATTTTCTCCGGCTCGATCAGCGCCAATGGTTTTGGCCTCGACCCCGCCGACTGACACGCTCGCTCGTGTACTCGATGGCATTCACCTCGACGCTATTTCGATCGATCTCAACCTGGGTCCAACTTCGCGGCATATCGTCCGGGAGTTTCCCGGCTACTTGAAACAGCGCGGCATCGCGCCAGAAGCGGTTGATGTGCGTTTCTCGATCAATCCGATTGGTGGCTTTGCCGCTGCCGGCAAGAGCGCGCAAAGCTGGAAAGAGCTCGCAAGTGCTTTCGCGAACATGACCGGCGAGCTGACGGCGGCCGGATTTCGCGGTCCCTTCGCGGTCGCTGACGGCCGGGTGATCCACAATGCGGGCGGCTCGGAAGCGCAGGAGCTAGCCTTCGCTCTGGCAAGCGCCGTCGCTTATCTGCGTGTGCTTGAGTCTGACGGCATCGCGATCGAGACAGCGCGCGATGCAATCTATTTCCGGCTATCTGCCGACGCCGAGCAGTTTCTCACCATGGCGAAATTCCGCGCCGTCCGAAAACTGTGGGCGCGCATCGAGGCAGCGTGCGGCTTTCAGCCGAAGCCTGCTCTGGTGACGGCGGAAACCGCTTGGCGCATGCTGACGAGGCATGATGCCTACGTGAACATGCTGCGCAACGCCATTGCCGTCGCCGCCGCAGGGCTTGGCGGCGCCGATGCCATCACGATGCTGCCCCATACGGCGCCGCTCGGGTTGCCCGACGCCTTTGCGCGCCGTGCTGCGCGCAACACGCAGCTTGTTCTTCTTGAAGAATCGAACCTGGCGCGCGTTGCCGACCCCGCCGCAGGCTCCGGCTCGATTGAGGCGATCACTGAAGAACTGTGCACGGCGGCATGGTCACACTTTCAGGAGATCGAAGGCGCAGGCGGCGCGTGGGCGGCACTTGAGTCGGGACTGGTGCAGAAAAATGCCGCCGCCGTCCGGGCCGAACGTGAAAAAGCGGTTGCACTCGGCAAGGACATTCTGACCGGCACCAATGCCTATCCGGACATTCGCGAAGCCTCTCCGGCCGTTCTCGATGTCACGCCTGCCGCGAAGCGCGAGCCGGCGAGCGACATGGCGTTACCGCGCATCCGGCTTGGCGAACCTTTCGAGAAGCTGCGCGACAGGTCAGACGCCACCCTTGCCAAGACTGGCGCACGGCCGAGGATTTTTCTCGCTATGCTTGGCAAGCCTGCCGACTTCAATGCGCGCGGCAGCTTCGCGAAGAATTTCTTCGAAGCAGGCGGCATTGAAGCAATCGAAGGAGAGCCCGGCACTCCCGCCGCCTCGTTCACGACCTCGGGCGCCATGCTGGTCTGCCTGTGCGGCGCAGACAAAACTTACGAAATGGAAGCCGTTGCGGCGGTAGCCTCGTTGAAGGCTGCAGGTGCGAAGCACATTTATCTGGCCGGTCGGCCGACCGATCTTGAAGCAACGTTGAAGATGGCAGGCGTGCAAAGCTTCATTTACGCCGGTTGCGATGCCCTGGCGACACTGACCGCGGCCTACGATATTCTGGACAAGAACGGGTGATCCGATGAGCCGCATCCCGGACTTTGCCAAAGTCGAGTTTACCGACGCGGCGCCAGCCGCCGCGCCAACTGTTGCGCCCTGGAAGACCCCGGAAGGTATCGCCGTCAAAGGCTCCTACGACGCAAGCGATGCCAAAGGCTTGCCTTGCGTCGATGGCTATCCCGGCATCGCACCGTTTCTGCGCGGCCCCTACCCCACCATGTATGTCACCCAGCCGTGGACCATCCGGCAGTATGCGGGGTTCTCCACGGCCGAGGATTCCAACGCCTTTTACCGGCGCAATCTGGCGGCCGGCCAGAAGGGCCTCTCGATCGCCTTCGATCTTGCCACCCACCGCGGCTATGACTCCGATCATCCGCGCGTCGCCGGTGATGTGGGCATGGCGGGCGTCGCCATCGATTCGATCTACGACATGCGCACGCTGTTCTCCGGCATCCCGCTCGACCGGATGTCGGTGTCGATGACGATGAACGGCGCCGTGCTGCCGGTGATGGCGCTCTATATCGTTGCGGCCGAGGAGCAGGGCGTGCCGCCGGAGAAACTGTCGGGCACTATCCAGAACGACATTCTCAAAGAATTCATGGTGCGCAACACCTATATCTATCCGCCGCAACCGTCGCTGCGCATCATTTCCGATATCTTCGCCTACACCTCGGCGCACATGCCGAAATTCAATTCGATCTCGATTTCCGGCTATCACATGCAGGAAGCCGGCGCGACCGCCGATCTCGAACTCGCCTACACGCTCGCCGACGGCGTCGAATATGTGCGCGCGGGGCAGAAGGCCGGGCTCGATGTCGACCGCTTCGCGCCGCGGCTGTCGTTCTTCTTCGGCATCGGCATGAATTTTTTCATGGAGGTTGCGAAGCTTCGCGCCGCCCGCGTGCTGTGGGCGAAGCTGATGAAAGAATTCAACCCGCGTGACGAACGCGCGCTGATGCTGCGCACTCATTGCCAGACCTCCGGCTGGTCGCTCACCGCGCAGGACGTTTTCAACAACGTGACACGCACTGCCATCGAGGCGATGGCGGCGACGCAGGGCGGTACCCAATCGCTGCACACCAACGCACTCGACGAGGCGCTGGCGCTGCCGACCGATTTCTCCGCCCGCATCGCCCGCAACACGCAGATCGTGTTGCAGCGCGAGAGCGGCACGACGCGCAGCATCGATCCGTGGGGTGGCTCGTTCTATGTCGAGCGGCTGACGCACGATCTTGCGGCGCGGACATGGGGCCATATCGACGAAGTGGAAAAGCTCGGCGGCATGACACGCGCGATCGAGGCCGGTTTGCCGAAGCTGCGCATCGAAGAGGCCGCGGCGCGCACCCAGGCGCGCATCGATTCCGGCGCCCAGGCGGTGATCGGCGTCAACAAATACCGGCCACGCGACGAGGCGCCGATCGACGTGCTCAAGGTCGATAACGGCGCGGTACGGCAGTTGCAGCTCGACAAGCTCGCCCGCCTCAAGCGAGAACGCGACCCGCGCGCGGTCGCCGACGCGATCGAAGCGCTCACGCGCAATGCCGAAGGCGGCAACGGCAACCTGTTGGCGCTCGCCGTCGATGCCGCCCGCGCCAAGGCCACGGTCGGCGAGATATCACTGGCGCTGGAACAGGTGTTCGGCCGCCATCAGGCCGAGATCAAGTCGATCTCCGGCGTCTATCGGCGGGAGGTCGGCATGGCGGATGCGGTCGGGCAAGTCCTAAAGCGCGTCGCCGAATTCGAGGACAACGAAGGCCGCCGTCCGCGCATTCTGGTCGCCAAGATCGGACAGGACGGCCACGACCGCGGCCAGAAGGTGATTGCCTCGGCGTTCGCCGATCTCGGCTTCGACGTCGACATCGGGCCGCTGTTTGCAACGCCGGCCGAAGCCGCGCGCCAGGCGGTCGAAAACGACGTGCATATTCTCGGCGTCTCCTCCCTCGCCGCCGGGCATCTGACGCTCGTGCCGCAGCTCAAGGCTGAACTCGATCGCCTCGGCCGGCCCGACATCATGATCGTGGTCGGCGGCGTCGTTCCGCCTCAGGATTACGACGCGCTGAAGAAAGCCGGCGCCGAGGCTATCTTTCCGCCCGGCACGGTGATCGCCGAAGCCGCGCAGGCGCTGCTCGCCACTCTCAACAAACGGCTTGGGCATACGCAGGAAGCGGCGGAGTGATGTCGTCATTCCGGATTGGCGCACAGCGGCAAGTCCGGAATCCATAATCACAGGTCAGCGAATATGGACTCCGGGCTCCGCGCTGCGCGCGGCCCCGGAATGACGTCAGCCCGCCACGCTCCCCCACGTCTTCGCCAGATGCTCGGCGCCGCGCAGCGCGGTGGCGAAGATCGTGTAGGTTGGGTTCGAGGCGCCTTCGGTCGGGAAGATGCACGGGCCCGCCATCCACAGGTTGGCGACTTCGTGGGTCTGGCCGTAGCTGTTGGTCACAGAGTCGGAAGAATCCTTGCCCATGATGGCGCCGCCGTGCAGATGGCTCGTCGGCATCACCGGGCCCTTGCCCGACCAGGCTTCCTTGGCGTCGGTCGCCTTGGCGATTTTCAGGCCCTGGTCGAAATTCGCGTTCCACAGCGCGATCGCGTCCTGATCAAAGCTGTGGATGAGCCGCGCCATCGGCAGGCCGTACTCGTCCTTGTCGCTGATCAGTTCGACGCGGTTTTCGATGTTCGGCAGGTCTTCGCCAAAGATTGTCAGGTGCGTGAGGCCGCGCGCCGCGCGCTTCATGTAGGCGGCAAATTCGGCGCCGAACAGATCGCCGCGCGCCTGCGCGTAGTCGGTGGTCTTGTGCGAGGTGCCCGCGCCCATGAAGGACGAGCCGAAGGCGTTCGGATAACTGGTCTTGGCGTAGCGATCATACGACATGAACTGCGCCCCGACCGTGCCCATGTGGGGGGTGATGTCCTCGTCGAACAGCGCCCAGGTGCCGGCGATGTGGTGCGTCATCATGAACTTGCCGACGAGCTTGTTGGAGTTGGCAAGCCCGTTCGGGTGCTTGTCGGTCGACGAGTTGAGCAGGATGCGCGGGTTCTGCGCCGACCAGGCGGCGAGCACGATGACGCTTGCTTCCTGCACCTGGTGTTCTTTCTTGGCGTCGTAATACTCGACGCCGATGGCGCGCTTACCGGTCTGATCGGTGAGCACGCGTGTCACATTGCTCAAGCCCCGCACTTCGGCGCCGGCTTTGCGGGCTTCGCCGAGATACGTCACCAGCGGATTGGCAAGCGCGCCGATCGGACAGCCGACCGCGCACCAGCCGTCATAGAGGCAGGCGTCGCGGCCCTTGAACTTGGTCGAGTTCATGCCGTTCGCCATCGGGATGAAGCGGATGCCGGTCGCCTCGCCGCCCTTGAGCCAGACTTGGCCGGCGGGAAACACTTTCATCGGCGGCATCGGATAAGGCTTGCCGGCCGGCCGCCACGGCTCTTCGGCCTTGGCGTCGCCGGAGACGCCGATCTGTTCTGCCACCTTGTCGTAGAACGGCGCCACGTCTTCATAGGAGATCGGCCAATCGTGTCCGCGATTGTGCTCGCTCTTCATCTTGAAATCGGTCGGCAGGTAGCGCGGAAACTGCGCGAAGTAATGCAGCGCCGCACCGCCGACCGCGTAGGCGCCCTGATTGGCGTAAGCGAACGGATTCTTGCCACCGAGCAGGATCGGTCCGCCGGCGGGCTTGATCCGCCGGCCCCAGATATCGGAGCTGATCAGATCGGTCAGCTTCCATTCCGGCCCGTTGTCGAGCACGACGACCTTCTTGCCGGCCTTGGCCAGTACGGAGGCGTAGAGCGATCCCGACGCACCGGAGCCGACAACGACGACATCGACTTTTTCGTTTGCCATGATGCTCTGCCCTCACCACTTCTGCGTCGGCGCGATGTGCGCCATGTAGGGAACGCCGAGCGCCGCATAGCCCTCCATCGTCGAATAGACGACGTCGACGGCGTCGCTGCGCAGCACACCAAAGACGAACGGCCCGGGCGGGCCTTGCCAGGGATCGATTTTGTTGATGCGCATCAGGCCGACGAACTCGTGCTGCTCGGCGGGCGTCAGCGCCGCGAATTTCTTGCCCTTGATCTTGCTGCTCGCGGCATCGACCGCGCCGAGCGCCGCGCGATAAAAATTCGCGAATGGCGGCCGCACATTGAGGATGCGCGCCTGCAGCAGCGCCTGTTCGGGCGGAATCGAAATCTGCTGATCGATGAACTGGGTGATGCCCGCTTCTTTGGCGCCGGGCACCAGCGTCTCTCCGAGCGCGTCGAGTGTCGCCGCCTGGTCCGCAGTGAGTGTCCGCAGCGGCACGCCCTCGGCGTGCGCCTGCCGCGGCGTGAGCATGAGTTCGACACCGCCCACGGTGAAAGCGAGCGCGCCGAGCCCCGCGCCTTGGACAAAGGCGCGCCGTTCGATCCCGGTCATGATGTTTCCTCCCTCGCCGCGCAGCGCCTCATGGTGGGCGGGCGTGTCGCGGCGTGTGGGGAAATTCAACGCTCGAATGGTGGGTGAATCAAGGTGGGGGCGTACGGGTTCCGGAAGCTCCGCCGCCCTACTCCCGCACCACTGAGTCTGCTCAGGAATTCAAAGGGTTACCGGCGCCCGGTGAGACCGATGACAAAGAAGTCTCGATTTTTCCAAGTCATCTCACACAGAATCAGCCGCAAACCCGCGCCAATGCGTGACAGATCGGTGACGTGGAACCCGTGGCTGCCGCTCGCGATGGACCGCCGCCGCCGCCGTCCAGCGGCGCAACCTCGGTCGTGGAACCCACAGGATTACGCTTTGCCGGTGCAGAACTTGGGTCCTGCACGCCGTCCCTATTGGGGATTCCCTACGAATCTCCGATACTTGGCGGGAGGCGGCGATTCATCCCCGCTATCCCCACATTTAGCGGTTGATTTAGGTTTTCATACTAAGGCTTGACGTGCGCGGCGGCCTTGTCCTAGCTTCATCAAGTTCGGCGCGCAGGTAAAAGTAGTCCGCCGGGCTCTCCACAAAGGGTTTGCGGGGTAGCTGCGCGCCACGATGCGGCGCGCGCGCGAGACTTGCTGTCCCTTGCGGCAGACGCCCGGACGCGTCGGAAACCAAGACCCGGTTCGTACAGCCGGGCGGGTTGGGTGGGTGTCGAGCAGAAACAGGGGTCGAACGGGCGCGGCGCATGAAGCCGCGTCGCAGTGAGACTGTCGGCGGCTTATATACAGCGGACATCCGCTGAGCAGCCGAAAGAAAATGGAAAGGGGCCAGAAATGCGGATCGAGCGGCGCTTCACCAAAGCGGGACAATCACCTTACGCGGACATCAAGTTCCGCCTGACTATCAGCGAGATCCGCAACCCGGACGGCTCGATCGTCTTCCATGCCGACAACGTCGAAGTGCCGGAACAGTGGTCGCAGGTCGCCTCCGACGTGCTGGCGCAGAAATATTTCCGCAAGGCCGGCATCCCCGCGCGCATCCGCAAGGTCGAGGAAGAAACCGTGCCCTCCTGGCTGTGGCGCGGCGCCCCCGACGACAAGGCGCTGGCCGAACTGCCGGAGACCGAGCGCTTTGTCGGCGAAGCGTCCTGCAAGCAGGTGTTCGACCGGCTCGCCGGCACCTGGACCTATTGGGGCTGGAAGGGCGGCTATTTCTCGTCCGAGGCCGACGCGCAGGCGTTCTTCGACGAGCACCGCTACATGCTGGCGATGCAGATGGTGGCGCCGAATTCGCCGCAATGGTTCAACACCGGCCTGCACTGGGCCTACGGCATCGACGGCCCGAGCCAGGGCCATTTCTACGTCGACTACAAGACCGGCGTGCTCAAGCAGTCCGAGACCGCCTATGAGCATCCGCAGCCGCATGCCTGCTTCATCCAGTCGATCGCCGACGACCTCGTCAACGAGGGCGGCATCATGGACCTGTGGGTGCGCGAGGCGCGCCTGTTCAAATACGGCTCCGGCACCGGCTCGAATTTCTCCAAGCTCCGGGGCGAAAATGAAAAGCTGTCGGGCGGCGGCCGTTCGTCCGGCCTGATGAGCTTCCTCAAGATCGGCGACCGCGCCGCGGGCGCCATCAAGTCGGGCGGCACTACGCGTCGCGCCGCCAAGATGGTGATCCTCGATGCCGACCATCCGGATATCGAGCAGTTCGTCGACTGGAAGGTGATGGAGGAGCAGAAGGTTGCCTGCCTCGTCACCGGCTCGAAGATCAACCAGAAACACCTGCGCGCGATTCTCAAGGCTTGCGTGAACTGCGAGGGCTCGGGCGACGATTGCTTCGATGCGGAGAAGAACCCGGTGCTGCGTCGCGAGATCAAGGCGGCGCGCAAGAACCACGTGCCGGACAACTACATCCGCCGCGTCATCCAGTTCGCCAAACAGGGCTACAAGGACATCGACTTCCCGATCTACGACACCGATTGGGACTCGGAAGCCTATCTCACGGTCTCCGGCCAGAACTCCAACAACACCGTGCGGGTGACCGACGAGTTCTTGAAGGCGGTCGAAGCCGACCGCGACTGGGATCTGTTCTGGCGCACCAAGCCCGGCAAGGTGGCGAAGACGCTCAAGGCGCGCGAGCTGTGGGAGAAGATCGGCTATTCGGCCTGGGCCAGCGCCGATCCGGGCCTGCAATTCCACTCGGCCATCAACGACTGGCACACCTGCGCGGCATCGGGGCCGATCATCGCCTCCAATCCGTGCTCGGAATACATGTTCCTCGACGATACGGCGTGCAATCTGGCCTCGCTGAACCTGCTGGCGTTCCATCAGGCGCCGACCAGCGCCGCGCCCGCGCCCGGCTACGACGTCGAAGGCTACGAACACGCGGTGCGGCTGTGGACCGTGGTGCTCGAAATCTCGGTGCTGATGGCGCAGTTCCCGTCGAAGGAGATCGCGCAGCGCTCGTACGATTTCCGCACGCTGGGGCTGGGCTACGCCAATGTCGGCGGCCTCCTGATGTCGTCGGGCATTCCTTATGACTCCGAGGCCGGCCGCGCGCTGTGCGGCTCGCTGTCGGCGATCATGACCGGCATCAGCTACGCCACCTCCGCCGAAATGGCGGCCGAACTCGGCCCGTTCCCGCGCTACGCCGAGAACAAGGACGTGATGCTGCGCGTCATGCGCAACCATTGCCGCGCCGCGTACGGCCTGCGCACCGGCTATGAGCACATGACCACGCCACCTGTGCCGCTCGACCACAAGGCCAATCCGGACCAGAAACTCGCCGAGCATGCCAAGCTCGCCTGGGACCGCGCCGTCGCACTCGGTGAGGAGCACGGCTACCGCAATGCGCAGGCGACCGTGGTGGCGCCGACCGGCACCATCGGCCTCGTCATGGATTGCGACACCACCGGCATCGAGCCCGATTTCGCGCTGGTGAAATTCAAGAAGCTCGCCGGTGGCGGCTACTGGAAGATCATCAACCGCGCCGTGCCCGAGGCGCTGCGCGTCCTCGGCTACAGCGAGGCCCAGATCGCCGAGATCGAGGTCTACGCCGTCGGTCACGGCTCACTCGGCCAGGCGCCCGCCATCAACCACGGCACCCTCAAGGCCAAGGGCTTCGACGACGAGGCGATCGCCAAAGTCGAAAAGGCGCTGCCGACCGCTTTCGACATCAAGTTCGTGTTCAACAAGTGGACGCTCGGTGTCGACTTCCTGCGCGAGCAACTCGGCATCGATGCTGCCGAACTCGCCTCGCCGACGTTCGACCTCCTTAGCCATCTCGGCTTCACCAAGCGCGAGATCGACGCCGCCAACATCCACGTCTGCGGCGCCATGACGGTCGAGGGCGCGCCGCATCTGAAGCCCGAGCACTATGCCGTGTTCGACTGCGCCAATCCGTGCGGCCGCACCGGCAAACGCTACCTCTCGGTCGAGAGCCACATCCGCATGCTGGCGGCGGCACAGCCGTTCATCTCCGGCGCCATCTCCAAGACCATCAACATGCCGAACGAGGCGACCGTCGAGGACTGCAAGCAGGCGTACCTGCTGTCCTGGCGGCTCGGGCTCAAAGCCAACGCGCTCTACCGCGACGGCTCGAAGCTGTCCCAGCCGCTACAAAGCCAGCTCATCGCCGACGAGGACGAGGACGACGACGTGATCGAGGCGTTCCTCGACAAGCCGGCATCTTCCCGTGCCGCCGCCCTGGCGGAGAAAGTGGTCGAGAAGGTCGTCGAGCGCATCGTGGTGATGCGCGAGCGCGAGCGCATGCCCGACCGCCGCAAGGGCTACACCCAGAAGGCCGTGGTCGGCGGCCACAAGGTCTATCTGCGGACCGGCGAGTATGATGACGGCCGGCTCGGCGAAATCTTCATCGACATGCACAAGGAGGGCGCGGCGCTCCGCTCGCTCCTCAACAACTTCGCCATCGCGGTGTCGCTCGGCCTGCAATACGGCGTGCCGCTCGACGAATATGTCGATGCCTTCACCTTCACGCGCTTCGAGCCGCAAGGCCCGGTGCAGGGCAACGACTCGATCAAGTACGCCACCTCGATCATCGACTACGTGTTCCGCGAGCTGGCGGTGAGCTACCTCGAGCGCTTCGACCTCGCCCACGTCGATCCGTCCGGCGAAGGCTTCGATGCGCTCGGCAAGGGCGTCGCCGAAGGCAAGCCCTCGCCCGACGCGCGCTACGTCTCCAAGGGCCTGACCCGCTCGCGCACCGACCGGCTGAAAGTCATGACGGGCGGCGCCGATGCTGTCTCCTCCCACGGCGGAGAAAGTCAGAGCGGCGGCGCGGCCTCCAACGTCACGGCGCTGGCCCCGCGCGGCGAAATCTCAGGCTCAACGGCGCTCAAAGCCGCGCCCGAACCGAAACTGTCGCCCGCCCAGGCGCTCGAACAAGAAACGCGCGCCGACACCCGCGCCCACGCCAAAGCGATGGCCGCCGAACGCCGCGCCGAAGCCAAGGCCAAAGGCTACGAAGGCGAAGCCTGCGGCACCTGCGGGAATTTCACGCTGGTGCGAAACGGCACGTGTTTGAAGTGCGATACGTGCGGTAGCACGACGGGGTGTAGCTGAGAATTATCTATTAACTGATAACTGAGCGGCGCTAAGCGCCGCTCAGTTCTTCCAAGAACAAATCAGATACAAACCCATGAGACGAAGACGAAACAGAGAATGGTGCAACCCGAACGAAGCGTTACCTCGCTTCAATCATTTCGTTCCTGAATTCATTCTGAATCGTTTTGCGGTAAGTGGAAAGATTTGCGTATTCGACAAACATACACTCAAAGCCTTCAGGCTCCCTCCACGCCGCGCAATGGGCGAGCGCGACTTTCATAACGTCCGCCTCGAAGATGCAATTGTGTCATTTGAAAATCGGTTCACCTACCTCGAAAATCTAGCCGCACCAATCATCGCAGAAATTATTAGGGAAAAGACGCTCGATCGCCTCGGTCCAATGGATATCGCCACTCTAAACATGTTCGTCATTCTTCAGCTGTCGCGCTCTAAATCACGCAGGGCGGACGAGGCTGCGGTTAATGCTGAGATTCGAAGGCGTTGGCCCGACGTCGAAATAAATCCTACTCCCGACCGCATTGAGGACGCGGAATTCGAGAAGCTATCTTCTCTGAAAATCCTATTCGACAACCTGGAAGAGCTAACGAAACCGCTGGTCACCAAGCATACGTTCCTTATGGTGCGCAATTGCCAGGATGACGTCTACATCTCAGACAACCCCGTAGTAATGCACAATTCTCGGACTTTTGGACCCTACGGCAACATAGGCATAGCGGTGCCTGGTATAGAGATTTATTTTCCGCTCTCACCTGACATTGTCTTAGCGTATTTTTGTCCCTCTTCTATGAAGAACATTGAGGAAGAGCACGCGCAAGCCGAAAAAGAAGCGTCCACATTCTTTGCGTCGCGCGTGCTCTCTCCTGAGGGCATTTCTCAATCAGACACTCATCACATCGATCGCATACGAGCCGATATCCGGCGCAGCAAGGACTACTACCGTCTACTGAAACAGCATCGTGTCGTACCAATCGACTCGGAAAATACCTTATTTCTGAATTCGCTCCAGGTTAGAGCTTCCCATCGTTTCGTCGCCGCCGCCCGTTCTAATTTCTCATTTGTAAAAAGAGCACTTTCAGAGCGACCACATTGGAAAGAGGGCATGCGCATCAAAGTCGCTTAACGAGCGTCGGGCGGGCGTCGCGACTACGCCAATTATCCGAAACTCCACGGATGTTGGCGAACGCTTCCCTTGGTCAGCCCTCGCGACGGCTTGACTACTCCTCCACCTGCGTGGCGTTGGCCTCGATCCAGTCCACCGCCTCGGCTTTGCTGGCAAAGCCTTCGATGCGGCGTTCGGGCGCTTCGCGATATCTGATGATCACGTGCCAGCCCGTTCCGTCCTTGTCCGGGAACGGCTCCATGACCGGCTTTTCGTGCGGCTGTGTCATGCGAGGACTATGCGCCAGGATTGTCGCGGGTTCCAGCGCCACGTAGCCCGGATGAGCGAAGCGATATCCGGGGCCTTCCCTCTCGGCCGCACCCCGCATGTCGCTTCGCTCATGCGGGCTACAATCAGCACTCGACAACCGCGACATGGCCCTGCGCGCCGTAGGAGAGCAGCGCCCGGTCGCGCGTGATCAGCGTGGCGCCGAGTTCGCGCGCGGTCGCGGCGATGATGCGGTCGGTCGGATCGTTCGGCGGCTTTCCGGGCAGATATGACGACGCGATCAGCAGATCGGGAGAGATCTCCGCAAGGCGCACGTTCGGCACGTCGAACAGATTGGCAAACCAGCGCTCCGGCCGGATCAACAGTTGCAGCCGCCCCTTTGCTGTCAGCATGCCTATCTCCCACGCGGTGATCGGCGAGATGTATGACGGCACGCCATTGCGATGGGCCATCGCCATCGCATCGATCGCGGCCGGCGCGAGCCGAGCCTTCTCGTAGATCCAGATCGCCGCGCAGGTGTCCCATAACAGCGGCTGCACCTACTCCTCCCGCTTGTCCGGACCGTATTCGGCTTCCAGCCGGCCAGCCCATTCCGGATCGGCCGGCTGTGTGAGATCGGTGCCGGGCATGATGCGCACGAGGCCTTTCATGTACCCGTAGGCCGGATGAAACGGCTCGTCATCACCCGGCCGAGCCACCGTCTTAGGTTTGCGCACGCGACGGAACACAAGCTTGTGCCGGGCCATATCGACCTGTTCGCTCTCGAAGCCGGCATCGAGCCAAGCCTTGGCATTGACGTGATTGGCGGCGCTGTTGCCCCACCACGGGCGATGCTCGAGCGCCGAACGCGGCAACTTCGCGCCAATGATCTTTTCGATCTCGGCGAAGGTCATGGGCACCCGATCGCTCGGCTGGCGCTTGAGGTAGGTCCCAAGCGCCTCGTATTTGGCCATGATAGGTACTCCCTTTCAGTACCTATTTTGTAACTCTTATCGCAGGTACTTGCAAGCCTGGATTCGCCGAAGGGTCGCCTCGCGGCACGCAAAACGGCATGGCCTCGCCGGCAGTTCTCCGCTAGTTTCCGCTGCATCTCACACAGGAGAAACCGCACCATGCGAGAAGTCTCGCGCCGCGGCGCGCTCGCCACCGTCTTCGCAGCAACCACAGGAGTTCTTGCCTTGTCAGAGTCCGCCGATGCCCAGCATGTCGTCACCACGCCGTCGGGACTGAAATACATCGACATCAAGGTCGGCACCGGTCCCTCGCCGCGCACCGGCCAGACTTGTGTGATGCATTACACCGGCTGGCTCTACGAGGGCGGCAAGAAGGGCGCGAAATTCGACTCCTCGGTCGATCGCGGCGAGCCGTTCGAATTCAAGATCGGCATGCACCAGGTCATCGGCGGCTGGGACGAAGGCGTCGCCACCATGAAGGTCGGCGGCAAGCGCACGCTGATCATCCCGCCCGATCTCGGCTACGGCGCGCGCGGCGCCGGCGGCGTCATCCCGCCGAACGCGACGCTGATGTTCGACGTGGAGCTCTTGGGGATCAAATAACCACTCGTCACCACCGGGCTTGACCGGTGGTCCATGCCGCAATGCGCCTTGAAAACTAGTGCCGCAACTGTGTGTCGCACCCGTTCGCTCAGCACGGATTGCCGGGTCAAGCCCGGCAATGACGAAAGCAAGGATTTCGCGGCTTCGGCCCCCGGGAAGAATTGCTCCGGGGGGCGGTTAACAGGATATGAATTGGGGAAAAAACATACTTTGGGACTCTCGGCCCGAGTTCTCGTTCATGCTCCTGATGCGATTCTGGGGAGCGTCGGATGATGAACATGATGATGCTGATCTTCGCCCTGGTGACCGCCTGCGTGGTCAACATGGCCTGCCTGCTGGTCCATCTGTGACAGGCAGGTACGCCGGGCGCTTCGGCGGCTATTAACCATTCGTTAACCATATCGCTCCCATCAATTGGGCGTCCCAACGCGAACAAAAGGGAGCACCGCATGGACACGATCCTCATCGAACGCATCCGCGAGCGCGCCTACCAGATCTGGTTTGCGAGCGGCTGTCCTCAAGGCGAAGCCGATGCGCATTGGCTCACCGCCGAGCGCGAAATCCTGCATTCGGCGAAGCCTGCTACTGCGGCCAAGCAGCCCGTTGCCAAGAAGGCGAACCGCTTCACCCGCCGGGCTACGGCGAAGACCGCTGCGGCGGCCGTCCTCAACTGAGCGCTACAAGTGCTGCGGATTGTGCGCACGCACAGTCCGCTTTCTGATTTGCCCAGCAAATCCTAAGCAAACAGATTGATCGAAGGCCCCGCACCGGCGCGGATGTAGCCGGCGCCGATCGAGGATAATAGCCCTTCGACCTTGCCGAGCGCGCTGCGAACGGCGCCCGGCGACGATCCTGCCGCTAGCTCACCCTTCAGTTCGACAAGTCCGCGGTTGGCGAGATCGAGACGCCGCGCCAACAGCGTCGCGACGTAAAGCAGTACCGCGGGCTGCTGCGTCAACAATACGGCAGCATCGGCGGCGTAGAACTCGCTGGCTTCGACCGTGCGCACATCGGCGCCGTGCGGCTGGTCGAGCAGCGCAGACAGTTCGCCGAACACCGCGCCGGGCTCGGCCACGCGCGCGATCTCGATCCCGCCGGCGACGACGCACACCACGCCCTGCTTTAGGATCAGAAGCCGGCCGGTTCTCGTCCCCTCCGCCAGGACGGTTTCTCCCGCCTCATAGGCCCAGACCGGCAGTGCCGCGACGGCGCGCTGCAAGGCTGCATTGTCTTGGAGGGGGCGCACAGCGGCGGGAGCGCCGGGCTCAGGCATTTGTCGGCTCCGGTGAGGAATCGATTCCGTTGCGGAGTTTACACGCATTGGCAGTTCATCCCGGATTTCGCTGCCGCTCAATCCGGGCTACACTCTTGCCATGGATGATTTCCCGATTGCTCCGCCGATCGTCATCAAGGATACGCCGAAGCCGCGGCGGCTCACCAAGCTGTCCGAGGCGCGCGCCTATGTGGAGGCGGCCATGCAGGTCGGTCACCCGGAGCCGTGGCGCGAAGTGTGGCATCGCCTGCGCGCCGTCGCCAGCGAAGAGGACGCCATCGAGGCGTTCGGCGATCTGCGCGAACTGCTCGAAGAGGAAGATCTGCTGCTGCCGTCGGCAGACTAGAGAGGGTCGGGACCGTCTACCTCTACGTGTTATTCCTCATTCAGTATTGACCGGAAGCCTCTGAAACCTCGGGCCTTTCCACCAACCGTGCTTCGGCCTTCATTAGGGAATTTCAGGCACACTGCGCGCCATGGCCCTGACCGCGCAGACCCTTCTCTCCGACTTCGATGCGAGCCTGCCGCAGGCGTCCGAACTCGTGGCGCAGCACGGCGCTACGCCGCGTCGTCGACCTGTTTGTGAGTGGCGCGGACGCCTACAGCAGCGAGCAGATCGCGCTGTTCGACGAGGTCATGACGCGCCTGATCAAAAAAGTGGATCGCACGCAGCTCATCGAACTGGGCCGGGCGCTCGCAAGTGTCGACCGTGCGCCGGCCCGAGTACTGGCGAGTCTCGCTCGCAACGCCGATCCCGCGATCTGCGGCCCGGTGCTCGAAGGAGCAAAGGCCCTGCCCGATGCCGATCTCGTCGATATCGCCGACAAGGAACGCGCCGATCCCGCCGTGCTCGCCAGGATCGCCGCGCGCAGCGAACTCGGCGAAGCCGTCACCGACATTCTGCTTAAGCGCGGCAATGCCGCGGTTTGCCGCAAGGTGCTGGATAATCCCAGGGCGCGGGTCTCTGAAATGGGCTTTGCCCGCCTAGTTTCCGCCATCAATGGCGACAAGGCGCTGGCCGCCGCGATTGCCGCCCGCCCCGAAATGCCCGACGAGCTGCGGCCGTTCGTCGACGCGGCGCTGAGCTAGTGGCGGCGGAGTAACACTCGGCAAACTTGTTTGTTTGATTTGCGCTGTGTGGCCCTGCCGCGATTGTGCGCGCGCTTTCTATTCGCCTTCGGGCGCTGGAATGCGCATCTCGTGGAAGCGACGCTCGATCATGGCGTAGGTCTCGCGCACCAGAATGTGTGTGGCGACCTCGTTCTCGGTGCGGCCGAGCTTTCCCAGCGACGCCAACAACACCAGGTAATTGAAGGTCTCGATCGGCAGCGTCAGGCTGAGCGCCCGCGCTTCCGAACGATTTTCGGGACGCGCCATAGACTGAGTTTCCTGAGACTAAGTGTTTGGACTAAATTCCTCGGATTATAACTTGATTATAATATCGTTAAAACTCTTGGCAGGCGAATCGAATCGTGCGAGGATTCATGTCGGCGAGGGTTTTCGCACAACACTTTTTGATACGGCCCGATCAGTTCTGCGTGCGGGCAGCTTCCTAGGCTTGCGAGCTTGCAATCCGGTCAGTGCGGATGCGGCTCGGTGAGGGCGGCTCTTCTTCCCAGTATCGCGCCGCCGCGCACCGATTTCGCGCTTTCCTCAGATTGCTGCGCTTGCGGCAACGGTTGCGCGCGCCCCTCGCCCTGACGGCGGCCCAGAACCGGCCGCCGCAATCGCGAGGCCGTTTATCCATGAGCATCGACACCTGGACGCCCGAGCGCGTCGAACAACTCCAAGGCTTTGTCGTCGCCGGCCTGAGCTGCAGCCAGATTGCCGCCCAGATCGGCGTCACCCGTAATGCCGTTATCGGCAAAATTCACCGGCTTGGACTGTCGCCGGTGCGGCCCCCGGGCGCGACGGCGCGGAGCTGCCCTCCCCGCACCCGCGACCCGAGGGCCGCAAGTCCGCGCCGGCGGCTGCGCCTGCTGTGGTCCGACGGCGCCGTCGCTGCGGAGGCGGAAGCGGCGCCCACCGCGGTCGAGAGCGCCGAACCATGCTCGCTGCTCGATCTGGCGCAGGGCAAATGCCGCTGGCCGGTCAGCGATACCGCCGGCGGCGGGACGGCCGACTTCGTGTTCTGCGGCAACGCGGCGATCGAGGGCCTGTCGTACTGCGCTGGTCACGCCCGCATGGCGTACCGGCAGTCGGCTCGGCGGCGCGCTTAGCGCGCCGGCTTATTTCACGGTGAGATAAGCCGCCTTGGCCTTGGCGGCGAAGTCGGGCGAGAGCTCGGCGACTTCACGCACCAGCTTCTGCAGCTCTTCGCCGGGCAGCGGCGAGACGTCGCCGCCCTGCTTTTCCAGTTCGGCGACAAACGCCGGATCCTTCACAGTGGCGTCGAAGGCGCGGCGCAATGCCGTCAGCCGATCGGCCGGCACGCCGGGCGTCGTGAACATCGATAGCCCGACCGCGGTTGAGTTGAGGACAGCGCGCAGGATCGCGGTCTGCTCCGGGGTGCGGCCGAGTTCGACGGCGGCAGGCACGTCCGGCAACGCCGGGTCGCGCTTGAGCGCGAACTGCACGATCACCCGCACCGTGCCATCCTTGATCCAGTCGGGATGAATGGCGCGCAGCGCCTCGAAGCCCGTCGAATTGCCATTGGCCTCGCCCTTCTCCATCGCCAACAGCGCGGCGCGCGTGCCCTCATAGCCGCGCACGATCTTGAACTTGGTGCCGATGACGTTGTTGAGCAGGTTGGGATACATCACCACCGGCGAGCCGACCGTGGTGCCGGCCAGAATCGATGGCGTCGTCAGCGCCTGCGCGATGGTCTGCACCGGCGACGTCTTGTACATCATCAGCACATCGACGCGCGCCGCGATGCGGCCGATCCAGTTGAGTTCGGCGGTCTTGAAGCGCACGCCCGGATTGCCGAATTTCTCGTCAAGCGGCAGCGTCGTTGAGCCGAGCGCCATGACCGTGCCATCGCGCGGCAGCGTGGTGTAGACCGCATTGGTGGCGAGGAATGTGCCGGCGCCTGGCATGTTGCGCACGACAACCGCCGGATTGCCGGGAATATACTTGCCGATATAGCGGCCGAGCGTGCGCACATACACGTCGTTACCGCCACCCGCCGCAAAGCCGACGATCATGTCGATGGTCTTGCCCCGGTAGAATTGCGCGGGCGTCTGGCCTTGCGCCCGCGCCGGCGCGGCCGCCAACAGCGCCAACAAGGCAAGACCTGCTGCGAAGGTGCGCATTCCCGTTGCACTCATCGGATGGCGCATGCCGTCACGCTGCGGCGCGTTCGGCCTCGGCCACAAGCGGCAAGGCGATCAGCAACAGCTCCATGCCGCCTGCGCTCGCGAGCTCGCAGGCTTCGTTGGCCTCAAGCGAGAAGGCTGTGTATTTGCGGATCGCGTTGCCGCCCGCTTCGCCCTCGCCGCTCACCACAAACCCGACCTGACAGGCGCGATGCGGCGCAATGTGGCCGCAGGCGCCAGCGTCGACCTTGAGCATCGAAATCGCACAGTCCCGCTCGGAGAACGCCCCGAGCAGCTTTTTCGCCATCCCCTTCTGGCCGGTCGGAACCCAGGCGAAGCCGTCCGGTATCATGCGGATCGGCTCCTCGTAGCGCGGCGTCGGATAGACCAGCTTGCGCTTGTTGACGTGCTCCCAGATCGCCTCGTAGCTGTCCTGGTTGCGCTTCTGTCCGGGCAGAAGTTCGCCGCTGCGGGTGAACACGCCTTTTTCGAAACTGCCGAACGCCTTCATCTGTTCGATCGCGGCGGCAACCTTCTCAGAGCCGAGATACCCGCTGCCGCTGGCGCCACCGAATTGCAGCGTGATGCTGAGCCGATGCGATTGACTGTCTTCGGGACCGTAGGGCGTGCCCTCCGGGAAATAAACGACCTCACCCGCATTGATCCATTTGTTCTTGCCGTAGTTTTGCGGCTCGCCTTCAAGGCACATGCGCAGCTGATCGAAATTGTGCTTGTGGCGCGGCACGTAGAGTTCGCCGCTCTGGCGCACGAACGAGAGCTTGTAATTGCCGGGCGAATTTTCATCGCCGCGCAGCAGCGTCTTGAACTCCCGGTTGCCGCCGCGCACGGCATTGCTGCCCTGGGTGCTTTCGACCGCGTGCGTGATGTGCATACTGCGTTCCCTCGAATAGGCGGCGAATGCCGTTTTGTTCGTTGGCCGGCATTATTTGCGGCTTTGTCGCGCCCGGCAAGCCAACCGCCGGCCTTGAACCAAGGCTGAACGAGTGCCACGCGCGTGACGCATGGCGCACAATCCGAGGACGGCTGACAAAGCCGTCAAAGGCATTACAATACCAGCCAAGTCAGGCGCGACGAACGCGCCGGGGGCATGCAAGAGCGGTCTCGCCGGTGCGGACCGTCACAACTGGGGTGGAAAACATGATCAAAGGTCTCGTCGCATCCGCATTCGGCGCAGCGATGATTTCAGCGCTCGTCGCACTGCCGGCCAATGCGCAAGACGATCTGGCGGCGAAGACGACGGTCTGCGGCGCGTGCCACGGACAGAGCGGCGAGCCGGTCAGTGGCAACACGCCGATCATTTGGGGCCAGCAGGGCAATTTCCTCTACAAGGAATTGCACGACTACCACAGCGGCGAGCGCTCGAACCCGATCATGTCGCCGCTGGCGAAGAATTTCAGCTTTGACGATCTGCGCGCCATCGCCAATTATTTCGCCGCCAAGCCGTGGCCGGCGAAACAGGCTGCCGCCGCTCCCGCCGGCGCGGAGCCCGAGGGCATCGCCATGTGCAAAGCCTGCCACGGGCCAAAGTTCGAAGGCGGTCAACCCGCTCCTCGGCTCGCAGGTCAAGGCTACGAGTACCTGATCAGCGCCATGGACGCCTTCGCCGACGGCAAGCGTACCAATAATCTCGACATGCCGGGATTCATGAAGGCGCTGACCGAAAGCCAGCGGCAGGCGATCGCGCACTATCTGTCATCGCTGTGACCGGCGGCCCGTGGCGCGCAACAATCTCCTCTACGTGATCATCGGGGCGCTGGTGATGGTTGTCGCCGTGCTCGGCTACGAGCTTTACCAGGATCGGCACCCGCCTGCCGGCGTGCATATCGACGTTGGCCCGAACGGGGTGTCGATCCACGGCAAATGACGCGCTCCACCGGCGCAGGCGCGCTCAGCACCGCTGAGCGCACGCGCCCTATTCTTCCGGCTCGGTCGTGAAGAACAGCGGATAGCCTTTGCTCTTGCCGAGTTCGGTGGCTTCCTTGGCCTTGGTCTCGGCGACGTCGCGCGTATAGACCGCGATCACGCATGCGCCTTTCGTGTGCGCCGTCATCATGACCCGGCGGGCCTGGTCGGCATTCATCCGGAACACGGCCTTGAGGACCTGAACGACGAATTCGCGCGGCGTGTAGTCGTCGTTGAGCAGAATGACCTTGTACAGCGGCGGCCGCTGCGTCTTCGCCTTCACCTTGGTGCGCGGCTTGACGAGAGTCTTATTCATGGCGAACCGCCTCTGCTCCCCACCGTGAGAAACAAAGCGCCGCAGTATAGGTCAAACCGCCTGGAGGTCCCAAGTCGCGCAGCACCACTTTCGGTGTCTGCGGCCGGCAGAAACCTGTGGATCAGAGAGCGTCGAGCGCCGTTTTGGGCGATCGCTCCGGCGCCGTCAGGCGAAGCGCTTCGAGCCGGTCACCAGCGGACGCCGCGTCACGCGCCGCTCGACCACAACAGCTCGCGGGGTTGCGGTCTGGCCAGGCCGGCTCGGGCGGCTGGTAATGGTAAGGAGGCCGATATTCTTCGGCTGCACGAGGCGCAGGACCGCCCCGCGCGCCTCATCGGGCGATATCTGCATCAGCGACGCCACGATCTCGGTTTGCTCGCCAACCTGGTCGGTCAGACCTTGGGCAGCGAGAACTGCCTCCTCAATCGTCGGCGGATCGCGACGGACGCGGCGGCGGCCATCCTTGGTGTCCCAAATCTCTTCCATCTGAAGCCTTCCTCGACTCAAATCCTATCGTTCATTCCATTATCGGTCATTTGCCGCACTGCAGCAAGATATTGTGCGATGCACTCACGGACATTTCAACGCACAAAATTCGGCAATGGTTTCCACCCGCCGGCGCTAAATTTGCGCCGGCGGCCAATATCGGAGCCATTCGTGACAGCGATAAGAAGCGAGGCGACCTAGCGGCTCTGCATTTCGGAGAACAGCACGCCACCCTTGCCCTTCGAGGTCTTGGGCGATTCGACCAGCGATACGGTGACCGCATCGGGCTGTGCACCGGCGTTCTTCACTACGGCGGCGGTGATGTCCTGGATGAGCCCCCGCTTCTGATCGAGCGTACGGCCTTCCAGCATGTAGACGACGACTTCAGGCATAATATCCTCCAGTTCTCTACGCATTTCCGACACGTATTTGGCCGTTCGGGCTTGCGTCGTGAGCGATGGCGTAATATCGGAAAGATACTGAGGAGGCAAAACGAGGGAGCTGGACCTATGAAGCGTTTCGTTCTCGCCATGGGCGTGTTGGCTATGGCTTTTGGCATATCGAGCGCCGCCCGCGCCGATTTCGCCGTGGTGAAGTTCAAGAGCGGCTATTGCCGAGTGTGGACCGACACCGCTGGCGGTCCGCAGGACGGAAAGTATCTGTGGTGGCATCGTCACCATCACTGGCACCACTGGCACTACCGTTTCCACACTTGGGATGCCGCCGAGCGGCATCTGCACCGGGCCGTCAGGTGGCGCGGCTGTCACCACTGGTGGTAACACCGATCTACTCTTCACGACGCTTCACCCATCCGCCCTACAAGGCGGCTGGGTGAAGCTTTTTTTATGCTCCGTCGCTACCCCGGCTTCATTCGACGGGCCCTTGCCTGTCGAAGAGCGCGATCTTATTTCAAAAAATCATTGGGGCTGGCGAACAGGAGCTGTCCATGAAACAGATCGCTTTTGCTATCGCCTTGTCGGTGTTTGGTATCGCCGCATCAAATCCGGCGCGCGCCGACTTCATGGTCGTCCAGTTTGGCAGTGGCCATTGCGAGGTCTGGCACGACAGTAGCGACGATCCGGCTGGCGCTGGCTGGCGCAAACTCGCCTACGGCCTGCCGAGCTGGTCCGCCGCAATGTCAGCACTCGACGTCGCCCGCGAGCAGGACGTTTGTCCGTAGCTCTTTATCTCTGATTGATTGGATCGATGTGTGCGCGGGCTCCAGGTCCGCGCATCGCAAAGTCGCATGCTTCGGGCGAGCCGCAAAGCGGCGCCAACAAACAAGCTTATCAGTTCGAGGAGTACGGCGAGCCGGTACGGAAACTGAAGAGGCGAAACAGCGGCCCGAAGCCACCGTTGTCATGCCAGCGTCCCCTGGTCTCTTGCCGCCGATAGGGTTCGTAACGGTGCCTCTTGGCGACCGATTTTTTCACGGGCATCCGCGGCTCGGCAGCCGTGTCCGGCGCGACCGCCACATCCGCTTCTGCCGGCACGCGCGCCGTTTCGCCGATCGGAGCATCCGAAGCTACAGTTGCATCTGTGGGGGCCGGCAACGGCAACGGCGGACTGACGCCATCAGCGACGTTCGGCTTATCAATACTTGCGATGACGTTAGCCGACGGTTTGGGCGCAAGCACTGAAGCGGCTGCGGGGGTCGGCGGTGACAGCGCCGTCGCGACGGATTGTTTCGGCTGATGCGCCTGGGGCGGTGATCCCGTCGCAACCGCGGGGGCGGTGGTGTGAGGTGCTACGGAGCTGATCACCGGCGCTCTCGTCAACAGCGCGTGAGCCGCAATCGTATTGTCGTTCGATCCAGGCCGTTCAACCAGCGAAACAACCACGGCCGCTCCGGCGACCGCGCCAATTGCCGTCGCGACCAAGGCGATGCGAATCGTGCGCACAAAACTTGGCGCAGGGGCGAGATAGCCCCATTCCGGATGAAAATTTCCGGCAGAACGCATCACCACCACCTCCAGGGCAGTACGGATGACGCCCGCACCGCAACGCCGTTATCAGAAAAGCAAACGCGGCATTGGGGAGCGGGTTCCTCCTTCGACGAATCTGTGCGTGATCGATTTAACGGCCGGATTTGATTACCGGTCATAGCGGAACCCGGCAAGCTGCGGAATCGGAGTTTTGGAACAGTGTTGCTAATCAGCATCAGCATTACGGCGACTACTTCCGATTAGGGTTATTACCTACGCGCAGATATTCATCCAAAATTACCCACAACCGCGGCGCACCGCCTACGACGCTCTGCGTCGATGCGGCGTCGAGACTGGCAAGCGCGACTTCATAGGCACGTCGCTCTCGCTATAGGCGGCCCCTTACGAAGCCGAACTCGACGACTGGGCAACCACGCTCATGTCGTCATCGCCGAAACGGTGCCCAAGCCACGACGGGATGCCGCCGATGGCCATCACCGCATGCAGGGTGACGGAGACGACGTGCCCTGGGACGGCCAGCGTCTGCGCGACGATTGAAGGATGCGCAGGCGGCGGCTCAGGTGGCCAGGGACTGCCGTCAGGCTGCGCGCTGGCGACCAGCACCGGGGCGGCAGTTGCGGCCAGTCGTGCGCCGGCAATAACGATCGGGGGCAACGCCGCAGTTGCGCTTTGCGGTGCGCTCGCCGCGGCGATGATGGGCCTGTCGTGCCGCAGCGCGGCCTTGGGCACACTCGGCTCCACTGCGGGCAGCGGCACCGCAGCGATCAGCGTGGTATCGGCAATGGGATCCGCCTCCGCGGTGGCGGCGTTTGCCGCTACGGCGCGGTTTTGTTCGGCCGTACGCTGCGCCGTGAGGAAGTCGCGGATCATGGCGTGCTCTTCGCGTACGAGCTGCAGCATCTCGGCAGACGCCGGCACCGCCACCGCCGAGGTTGCGGCATGCGCAGCGGGTGCGCTGCGATCGAACTGATACTGAGCGAACAGGAAGGCGCCAATTGCGCTTGCCAGCGCTGCCGGCAGCACTTCGAGCACCAGCTTGCCGCCAAGACGCACCACCAGGGGTGCCTCACCCGACCTCGGCTCGAAATTGCCCTGCATCGCCCGTCCTCCTCAATCGCATTTTTCAAACGGCCGGTTGAATTTCAAACACTCGTTTAGGGCGGCTGCTGGCCGGGAACAAGGAAATATTGCGGCAATCTACGGAATTCTGGCAGCGCCGGTCAGCCCGCGGACTGCAGCGCGCCGGTCGCCAGCCGGCTGATGGTCTGCGTCAGCCACTCGACCGAGGCCTCGTCGGAGGCCAATTCCACTGGCGGCCCAGCAAGTTGCTCGCGGTTGCGCACGAAAACGCTGCACTGGCCGAGGAGCCAGATTGAGGCAACGACCAGAGTGCGGTGATCGGCGTTAGGCAGGAAACGGTGCACCAGATCGGTTGCCACCCCCATGAACGGGGCCGCCTCCTCGCTCAGCAGCTTGCGAAACACCGGTGTCGGCCGGACGGTTTCCCAATTGAAGATACGAATGTGCCGGCTCGCTTCGTCGCGCGCCAATAACGGCCGCAATTGCCGGCGGATAAAGCCCGCTAACGCCTCCTCGCGTGACAATTGGCCCGACTGCGCCGCGCTGGCGAGCTGATGCTCCGTCAGGCCGCGGAATGCCGTGCGCAGCACTTCGCGATAAAGCCCTTCCTTGCCCTCGAAATGGTAGTTGATGGCGGCCTGATTGACGTGCGCCCGCGCCACGATGGCGCGGATACTGGTGCCGTCATAGCCGCGGTCCGCAAACAGCCGCTCGGCCGCCTTGAGTATCCGTTCGCGGGTTACTTCCGACGGTCGCGTCATAGCGGCCCCATTTTTCAAACTGCCGTTTGAAAGATAGGCCCGACGCAGCGGTATGGCAATGGCCGATCCTTCGCAGTCGGCTATTGCAGGCCGGCAGCGTGCAGGTATTGCAAGTCCACGAAGCGGTCGGCCGGAGGAACCGGTTTGCCGATCTGGCCCGCATCGGCCAGCAGCGCCACCACCTTGTTGACGCCCGCGATGTTGATCTCGCCCTGTTTCGGCATCACGCCGCGATCGGGTTCGTAGTAAAGCGCCAGCACGGCACGTGCGACTTGTTCGTTAGCGCCAGTGATCTCGACAACGGTCTTGGTAACGTCGACACGATTGGCCGGATCGCGGAGGTAGCGAAACGTCGCCCCATAGGCGCGCGCCAGCGCCACTACGATGTCCTTGTGCGTGGCCGCCCATGAGCGGCGCACCGCGATGACGTTGAATTGCAGGTTGGGCATCACTTCAAGCGAGTCGCCGAGCTTGCGGAATCCCTTCTGCGCAAAGACGATGTCGTCCGGCTGTCCGAGCGGTACCGCATCGCACGCCCCACTCGCCAGACAGTCGGCGCGCTGCGTGCTGCCGATGATTTGCTTGGTGCGGTAATCGCCGTCTTTCAGACCGCCCTTGGCGAGCAACATTCGCGTCGACAGATGTGATCGTGTCGGGCGGCGCCGACAGCGCGACGACTTTGCCCCGCAGATCCGCGATCGTCTGAATACCGGGCTTGGCGACGAGGCTATAGATCGTATTGGCGACGCCGCCAATCACCGCCGCAGCGTCGGAGCCCTTGAGCACAGCCTGGATCATGTATGGCAGCGCGGTGCCGGTCGCATCGACGTCGCCCTTGTCGAGCGCCGCCACCATGTGGGTCGTGCCCATCAGCGGCACCATCGTGACGGCGAGGCCCTCGCGGGCAAAGAAGCCCTTGCGCTGCGCCACGACGTTTGGGATCTCGGCCATGTTGCGCGCCGAATTAGCGTTGAACCCAAGCCGCAAGGATACAGGTGCCGATACACGCTGCTGTGCGTCGCCGGCGACCGGCCACGCAATGCCAAACCATACAAGCAGCGCAGCCACGCCAGTGCGCAATGCCGCGCAGCGGCTTAATCGTTGGCCTGTTTGCATGACTGCCTCCCCGTGATCCGTTGGCGCGCGGCTATACGACATTGCCGCGACATATTATGCTGATTGCATCAACGACGGCCGGTCAGGCCGCGTAAACGGGAGGATACACATGAACATGCAACGGCTGCCATCGGACATTGTCGGCCTGTCAAAAGTCATGCCGCCACTGTCGCGGCGCGGATTTTCATGTCCAGTTCAGCCGCAGCAGCCGCAGGCTATACGCTCGCCGCCGGTCCGGTGCGCGCCGACGCCATCCGCACCGACACCAAGGGGCTCGACGCCGGGATGGCGAAGGTCAACGTGTCGGGTGTCGCCCAAGCCGGCATGGCCGGGGGCAGTGCCACGGTCGGCCAAATGCCCGTCTATTACGCGCGACCCTCAGGCAAGCGAAGAACCCGCCGATCATCCTTGTCAGCATGGAGATCTTTGGTCTGCATGAATACATCAAGGATGTGACGCGCCGTCTCGCGCATCTCGGCGCCTTCGCGATCGCTCCCAACTACTATTTCCGCATGGAAAAAGACGGCGTTGACCTGACCAAAATCACCGACCTGCCGAAGCTCTTTCCCTACGTAAACGCCAAGAGCGACACCGAATTGTATCTCCGATCTCGACGCCACAGTGGCGTGGGCAAAATCACAAGGCGGCGATGGCAGCCGGCTCGGCATCATGGGCTTCTGCCGCGGCGGCCGCACGGTGTGGCACTATTCGACCCACAATCCCGATCTCAAGGCCGGCGTCGCATTCTATGGCACGCTGGTCGATACCAGTCGCCGCGGCGCCAAAGAGTTCGATCGATCTCGCCGCCGACGTCAAAGCACCGGTGCTCGGCCTCTACGGCGCCGACGATGCGGGCATCAAGCTCGATCAAATCGCGCAGATGGAAGAGAAACTCAAAGCCGCCAACAAGACGTTTGAGTTCGTCGTCTATTCGGGCGCACCGCACGGCTTCCACGCCGACTATCGTCCAAGCTATCGTAAGGAAGCGGCGGAGGATGCCTGGAACCAGCTGACCCGCTGGTTCAAGAAATACGGCGTGCTGAGCTAAGGTAACCCTTGACGTATCCGAGCGCGGTGCTTTTGGGCACCGCGCTTCTCATGTGTAGCGACTCCATGCCTGCCTATATCTGCGTCACCTGCGGCACCCAATTTGCCCCTTCGCCGAAGGAGCCGGAACGCTGTCCGATCTGCGATGAGCCGCGCCAGTTCGTGCCTCCATCGGGCCAGGCATGGACCACGCATGAGGCGCTCGCGCGCCGGCACATGAACAGCTTTCAGCAGCATGAGCCGGGCCTCATCGGCATCGGCACGGTGCCGAACTTCGCCATCGCACAGCGCGCGCTCCTGGTAATGACCGATGAAGGCAACATCCTGTGGGACTGCATTACGCTGCTCGATGCCGCCACGGTCGCCATCGTCAAAGGCCTTGGTGGCCTGATCGGCATCGCCATCTCGCATCCGCATTATTATTCGTCGATGGTCGAATGGGCGCATGCCTTCGACGCACCGATTCACCTGCACGCCAGCGACCGCGAATGGGTGATGCGCTCCGACCCCTCGATCAAATTCTGGGAAGGCGACGCGCTGACGCTGGCGCACGGCGTCACGCTCATCCGCTGCGGCGGCCATTTCGCCGGCGGCACGGTGCTGCACTGGGCGCAGGGCGCCAGCAACCGCGGCGCACTGCTCTCGGGCGACATCGTGCAGGTCATTCCGGACCGCAAGTTCGTCACCTTCATGCGCAGCTATCCAAACATGATCCCGCTCTCGGCGCCGGCCGTGGAGCGCATCGGCGCCATGCTCGAACCCTACCCGTTCGACGCCATCCACGGCGCCTGGTTCGATCGCACAATTCCCCATAACGGCACGGCAATCGTCAAACGCTCGATCGCGCGCTACGTGGCGGCGGTACGAGGCGACGGTTCGGCCGATTTGCGCTGACAAAACAGGAGCACGAACACATGGCGCGCTTTGAACCCATCAAACGCGAGGACCTTTCGCCGCGCCAGCAGCAACTGCACGACGATTTCCTGAAGTCGCGGCCGCGCAATACGTTGACCGGCCCATTTGCGGTGCTCATTCACACGCCCGATATCGCCGAGCCTGCGGACCATCTCGTCAATTATTACCGGCAGAATCCGAAGCTCGGCCGCCGCCTCATCGAACTGATCATTTTGCTGCTCGTGCGCAGCGCCACCGCGCAATACGCATGGTCGGTGCACGAACCGCATGCGCTCGAACACGGTATTGCGCAGGACACGATCGACGCCATACGCGCCAACAAGCGGCCGGACTTCAAGCGCGACGACGAACGCCTGATGTACGACTTCATCACCGAATTGCTCGCCAACAAAACCGTTTCGGCGGCGATGTTCGACCGCGCCAAGGCGGCTTTCGGGCTTGAGGGCATCATCGAAGCCGTCACCTGCGCCGGGCTGTACGGCATGATCGGCTTCGTGCTCAATGTCTTCGATATTCCGCCGCAGCCGGGAAAACCGCTGGCGCCTTTATAGGAACTCGCCGATGCGCGTTGACCGCCGACACCTGTTGGGGCTTCTCGCTGCCGGTTTCGGCTCCCCTACCCTTGCCGCTCCGGCAAACAAGAACGGTGCAGCCATGAGTTCGGTAACCGCCTACGCGTTTTCGTTCGATGGACTGCAAGGCGGATCGATCCGGCTGGCAGACTATGCCGGTAAGCCGATCATGGTGGTCAATACCGCGTCGCTTTGCGGCTACACACCGCAATATGCCGGGCTCGAACAACTGTTCGAACAGTTTCACGAGCGCGGCTTCGTGATCGTCGGCGTGCCGTCGAACGATTTTGGCGGCCAGGAACCGGGCGGCCCCACTGAAATCTCCGCGACCGCCAACAAGGAATACGGCGTCACCTTCCCGCTCGCCGCCAAGGTCGACGTCAAAGGCCCGAACGCCCACCCATTCTACAAATGGGCCGCGGCACAGCGGCCGCGCGAAACGCCACAATGGAATTTCCACAAATACCTGGTCGGCAACGATGGCTCTATCGCTGCCGTGTTCCCCACCGAAACCAAACCGATGGATACGCGCGTCATCGAAGCGGTCGCCAGGCAACTGGCGCAGCCGGCTTAATCGCTTTCTCCAGAATAGCGACGCCACGTTTTGTCAGAGCAATCGTGCGCCGGCCGTCGCTTTCAGTCCGGACAAGACCGTCCACGATCGCGTCTTCCCATACTGAAATGTGCGGGCAGCTGTGCCAGGCCTCTACCGCCTGCTCGCGCGTGCGCGGGCGATCCGACACCCAGTTCAGGAATTGCACCATGATCAGGCTTGCCGGTTGAGACATTGTCGGCTCCATCGGGGCGGCATTATAAGACCAAAACATCCTGGAATCAGCCGTGTCCGCAATTTCACCGACCCATTCAGCCGACTTTCTCATCCGCCGGCGCGCCGTAACGGCTGCCTGCATGATGGCCATTTTCATGTCGGCCGTGGAAGCGACGATCGTGGCGACCGCCATGCCGACCATCGTCAGCGAGCTTGGCGGCTTTCATCTGTTCAGCTGGGTATTCGCGGCCTATCTGCTGGCGCAGGCGGTGTCGACGCCGGTTTATGGCCGGCTTGCGGATCTCTACGGCCGCAAGCGCATGTTCTTCATCGGCGCCTCCGTCTTCCTCTTGGGCTCGGCGGCGTGCGGCTTCACCTGGGTGTTCAATATCTGGACTGTCGGCCGCGCCTTCGGCTGGGGCATGGCCGCGCTGGTCGTGTTCCGCATCTTTCAGGGAATGGGCGCGGGTTCATTGCAATCGATGGCGACGACGATCGTCGGCGACATCTATCCGGCAGCCGAGCGCGCCCGTGTTCAGGGCTGGCTGTCCGGCGTTTGGGGCATCGCGGCAATTGCAGGACCGGCGCTGGGCGCTTTCATCGTGCAGCATCTGCATTGGTCGTTCGTATTCTGGATCAATCTGCCCATCGGAGTGATCGCGATCGCCATTCTGCTGCGCTATCTCGATGAGCACGTCCAGCCGCGTGCCCATCAGATCAATCTGATGGGCGCCGCGCTGTTGATGCTTGGCATCGGCGCCATTCTGATGCCCGCCATCCAGGCGCAATATCTCAATGCAGTAACCTCAGCCGCACTGCTCGTCATTGGGGTCATCGCGCTTATACTCCTGGCGATAGGCGAACGGCGTGCCAGCGAGCCGATCCTGCCCTACAAGCTGTGGCGAAGCCGGATCATGGCCGCCAGTAATGCCGGCAGCCTCGCCATCGGCATGCTGCTGATGTGTGTCGTCGCTTTTCTGCCCACCTATGTCGAAGCCGTGATGGGGCGCAGCGCGCTCTACGCCGGAGCGGCGGTCGCCACCCAGTCGGTGTCGTGGAGCTGCGGCTCGATCATTTCCAGCCGCATCATGGCTTTCAGCTCGTACCGCACGACCGGAGTTCTCGGTGCTTTGTCGTTGGTGGCCGGTACGGGTCTACTTATCGCCCTCGATCGCGACAGCGTGTTTTGGTGGTTGTTGCCGGCAGCCCTGTTGGTGGGGCTGGGCATGGGTTTCTGCAACCAGACATTTCTTCTATCCGTTCAGGGTAGCGTCGGCTGGGATAAACGCGGCGCCGCGACGTCGTCATTTCTGTTCCTGCGAACGATCGGCCAGGCGCTGGGCGCCGCGCTCGGCGGCGCCATTTTGAACTTCGGGGTCGCGCACCATGTGCCGGAGGCGGGCGACGTCATGGGCGGATTGTTCGATCCGGCGCGGCGTGCGAACCTCGGCGCCGACATGGTTGCGCGGCTCAGCGACGCCATCGCCGCCTCGCTGCATTACGTGTATGTCATTGCCGGTACGCTGGCCGTGCTGACGCTGATCGTGACTATGCTGCTGCCGGCGAGGCTCGGGCCGGCACAGTCCTCGCGCCAATAGGAACCGCCGTGCGCCGCATCGAAGGCTATGTCATTGTCTCCAGCGACGGCATGATCGCGGATGCGAACGGCGTCATGCCGGATTCAATTCGCAATGACGCCGACCAGCGGTTTTTCCAGGCCGGCCTCGACCAGGCCGCCGTGATCCTGCATGGCCGCCACTCACACGAGGGCGGCCCACGCGCGGATCGCAGGAAACGCCTGGTGCTTTCGCGTCAAGTTGCAACGGTGGCGCCAGACCCGTCGCATCCGAATTCTCTGTTATGGAATCCCACAGGCTGCCCATTGGAAAAGGCCATCGAAACGCTCGGCGCGGCGGAGGGCAGTGTCGCGGTCATCGGCGGTACCGAGGTCTTCAGCATGTTCCTGCCACTCTACGATGTGTTCCACCTCTCCCATGCGCCGCACGCAAAAATCCCTGGCGGCCGCCCGGTGTTTAACGAAGTCGGACCAACGGCGACGCCAGAGGACGTCCTGACCCGTCACGGCCTTAAGCCTGGCGAGCGCCGCGATCTGGATCCGGCTGCCGGCGTCACTGTCGTCAGGTGGGAGCGATAATCTTGCCGCAGGCCCGCCAAATCCCCGCCGAGACATAGCGCGATGTCAGTTCGTCCGCCCCAGGGTAATGCGCGCAAGGCCCCCGTCGTCGCGCTCGACTACGAGATCGCGCAGGAGCAGGCCTCCGCCCTCGGCCGGCTGGGCCGGGCTCTCGAGGCGGCCCTCGCCGCGCTGGCGGCTCATGACACGGCGGGACACCCTGGCGATGCCGCCCGCAAAGAGCTGGTGCAGCAAGCCAGCGAAGCGCTCTGGTATTTTATCGTCCAGCGCGAGGCTTGCGGCCTGCGCGATCCGCGGCCAGTCATCCGCGACTACCGCGTTCCGGCCGAAGTTTATGCCAGGATGGGCGCGCGCACGCCTCGCTGAATGTGCATCGCCAAATTTGGACTCGCCAGCTCACCGGCGCGCGCGCATTGTCTATTGTGCTTTTGTTAACCTGCAGAAAGCGGTCGCCACGCCGTCGCCGGCAAGAGTTTGTTCACCCTTTCGACGGCATTCTGCCTGTTAGTTCAATGGCGTGCGTCGTCGCGTGGCATTATGAGTACCCTTCCGCTGCTCGATGAACTCGAGGCTGCGCTCACGTCCGGCTCCAACACGCGCCGGATCGAGATGCTTACGCGCATCACCGATCTGTTCGTCGTCGGAGCGCCACGTCTATCCGAAGATCAGATCGGCATATTCGACGATGTCATGGTCCGCCTGGTCCAGACCATCGAGGCCAAGTCGCGCGCCAAGCTGTCAAACCGGTTGGCGCCGATCGGCAACGCGCCCGCCAAGACCATCAACATGCTCGCGTTTGACGACGATATCGATGTTGCGTCGCCGGTGCTGCGGCAGTCCGAACGGCTCGGCGAGCGCGAACTTCTGGCTAACGCGGCGAGCAAAAGCCAGCAGCACTTGGCCGCGATAGCGCAGCGGTCAGCGCTCAGCGAAGCGATCACCGACGTTCTGGTGGAGCGTGGCGACCGCGACGTCGTGCATACGGTTGTGAAGAATACCGGCGCCCGTTTCTCCGACGCAGGCTTCCGTGCCCTGGTGCATCGATCGGCGGGCGACGACGCGCTTGCAGCCGAGGTCGGCCGGCGCCCCGATATTCCGCGGCCACATTTCCTCATGCTTCTGGAAAAGGCCTCAAGCGCGGTGCGGGCGCGGCTTGAAGCCGAAAATCCGGCCGCCGGCAACGCGGTCGAGGGCGTCGTCGCCGAAGTGGTGGGCGGCATTCGCAACGATGCACGCAATGCCTCGCCTGATTTTGCCGCGGCGCAGACGGCGGTGGAACGGCAAAACCGCATCCGCCGCATCGGCGAAGCCGAAATCTATCAATATGCCCGCGACCGCAAATTCGAAGAGACCGCGATCGCGCTGTCACTGTTGTGCGAAACGCCGATCGACGTAGTGGAGCGCGCCCTGCTCGATCCGGGCGCTGAGATCGTGCTGATTCTCGCCAAGGTGGCGGAACTGTCCTCGACCACCACCAAGGCGATCCTGCTGCTGCGCGCCGCCGACCGCGGGCTTGTCGGCGGGCGATCTCGACCGCGCACTGGCGAGCTTTAACCGCTTGCAGCCGGAAACCGCGAGCCGCGTACTTGGCTTCTTCCGAACGCGTGCGAAAAAGCCGGCGCAGCCGATGGTGCCGCCGGCTGTCGCCGTCAACGGATAGCCGTCTCAGTAGCCGCAATAGCTCGGATAAAGCGGCTGCGACCAGGCGCCGTCCGGATAGCGGTAGTAGCAGCCGCCGTGCCACCAGTAATACCCGTTAGGCCGCGCCTGCGCCTCCGAAGCAACGATCGCTCCCGTCGTGCCGCCGATGATAGCGCCGGCCACTGCGCCGCGCCCGCGCCCCAAGGCGCCGCCGACAATCGCGCCGAGCGCGCCGCCGACGATCGCACCGCCGACCGGGGCCGATGCATCCTGTGCCGCCGCAGGTCCGACCGGCAACAGCGCCGATGCCAGGAATACGCCTGAAAAAATAGCCGCGCCAAGCCTTCGCATATCGGTATCTCCCTCCACCCTAAGTCCGCCCGTAAGCCGACGAGCCGTGACTCTCAGAGACCACATTATGTGTGGATTCATTGGCAAAATTATGGGGCAAATTCGGCAACCACGCCGATATCGCCGCTAGCCACCTCAAATCGAAAGCTGCGGCAACAGTTTGAGCGCGGTGCCGCGATCGATCGCCGCCCGATCAGGGGCCGGGAACGGATACACCTCCAACCCTTTCGCCGCCTCTGCCGCCTCACGATAAGGAAAATCCGAGCCGAACAGGACCTGCGACGCGGGCACCATTTTGAGCAGTGCCGCAAACTGGCCGGGTTCGTTGCCCTGCGCGATCTCATAAAAGTACCGGCGGATGATCGCTTCCGGGCCGTCCGGCATTCGCGGATCCTTGCGCACGAACTGTTCGCGGATGAATCGGCCGATCAGAAATGGCAGCGTACCGCCGCTGTGCGACCAGATAAACTTGACGTCGGCGGTGCGGAACGGCAGTGCCGCCCTTGCCGAAGATCAGGCTGGCGATCGTCCGCGTGGTATCGGTGGCGAACTCGATCGAGCTTGGCCCGACGCCGTCGGCCAGGTGTGTGCAGCAGGCCGGATTGAGCGGGTGCGTATAGACCACGGCTTTGCGCCGATTGAGTTCCTCGAACACCGGCACGAAGGCGGGATCGCCCTGATATTTTCCGCCATAGCTGGTGTAGAGCCCAATGCCATCGGCCTTGAGTACGTCGAGCGCGTACTCGATCTCACGCAGACTGCCCTCGGTGTCGGGAAGCGGGATCGCGGCGAACAGGCCGAAGCGGTGCGGATTATCCGCTTTCAGCTTCGCGCCATATTCGTTGCAAGCGCGCGCCAGCGAGCGGCCTTCGGCGACATCGCCGAACCAGACGCCGGGCGGCACCAGCGAGAGTACTGCGGTTCCGACACCGGCTTTTTCCATGTCGGCGAATGTGGCTTCCAGTGTCCATTTCGGTCCGCCGCCGCCGTGTTTTGCCAGCGCCGCGGCATGAACCGGTGGCACGTAATGGTGGTGCACGTCGATGCGGCGGGGCTCGGGTGCCGGCTGCGCAGCCATGACCGCTCCCGGCCGGGCCGCAACAGCGGCAGCGCCAAGACCGAGCACGGCGATGCCGCCAGCGAGGAAGTTCCGCCGCGCCGGAAGCCCGGGCAACGAATTCTGACGGCAGCACGCGCAGGCGCCGAAAAACCGATGGCGAGCCGGCTTCTCTCCGCTCGGTACCTTTCCTGAAATCGAGGCGCTCATCCCCATGTTCCTTTTTTTGTTCTCACCAACTGAGATTAGCGGCACGCGCGCGTTGGGCAAGCGCCGTCACCGCGACGACGCGGCGCGACATTCTGCCAATCGAGACGAAGCCTTAAAGATTTCCCGCGCAGAATCCGCTTGACTCCCCGCCGATTGCATTTATGTGGGGACTTCGCCGCTATTGATCGATCCAAACGGACCGGTCGGGCGGCTTTCGCTTTCCGCGGCGCCGGCTAGCCGGCATCTCGGGTTCTTATCTCTGGTTGGGGAGGACGGCTGATGAGCCAACACGCCCTCTTGCGATCGGTGAAGGGCTTGGGGATCCCAGGTACCGCCCGAAAGGAAGACAGGAAAATCAAACTCAAAGTCGCGGTACCGGCGCCGGCGGCAATCGTCGACGAAGACCGCAAGGATCATTTCGCCACGCGCAAAGGCGTGCGGTGCGCCGGCGTGCATCTGATCGTCGATCTGCACGGCGCCGAGCGGCTCGACGACATCGAACATATCGAAGCGACGTTGCGCGAGTGCGTCTCTGCCGCGCGCGCCACGCTGTTGCACATTCACCTGCACCATTTCCAGCCGAGCGGTGTTTCCGGCGTGGCGGTGCTGGCGGAAAGTCACATCTCAATTCATACTTGGCCGGAGGCCGGCTACGCTGCGCTCGATGTGTTCATGTGCGGCACGGCCGATCCCGACGCCTGCATTCCGGTGCTGCGCGAGGCTTTTTCGGCAAAGCGCGTCGGCGTCAATGAGCTGCTGCGTGGCCAGAACGCCTAAGGTCGCCCGACCCGGCGGGCCCATGCGGCCACTAGGACTTCTTGAAGCGGCCGGGCCCAAAACCCGGCCGCTTCGCCATTGAGTCCGGGAGATATTGCGATGGCGGACGAGCGCTGGATCGCCGAGACGTTGTTCGACGAACTCGGATTCCGCATGACCTTCAAGGTCAAAAAGGTGCTCTACGAGATGCACACCGAGCACCAGAATCTGGTGCTGTTCGAGCAGCCGTTCTTCGGCAAGATGCTGATGCTCGACGGCGCAACTCAGATCACCAAAAAAGACGAGTTCATCTATCAGGAGATGATGTCGCACGTGCCGCTGTTCGCGCATGGCAGCGCGCGCGATGTGCTCATCGTCGGAGGCGGCGACTGCGGCATCGCCGAGGAAGTCCTCAAGCACAAATCCGTGCGAAGCCTCACCCAGGTGGAGATCGATGCGGCCGTGGTGGAATTCGCCAAGGAGCACTTTCCTGAATTCACCAAGCCGGTGTTTGCCGACAAGCGCTTCGAGAGCGTGATCGACGACGGCATGAAATACGTCGCGCGCACCGAACGGCGTTTCGACGCGATCATTGTCAACTCCACCGATCCGCAGGGACCCGGCAAAGTGCTGTTCAGCCACAAATTCTATGCCGCCTGCAAACGCTGCCTGAACAAGGGCGGCGTGATGGTGACACAGAACGGCGTCCCGATTTTCCAGCCCGTCCGAGCTCGCCTCGAGCGTGTCGAAATTTCGCAAGCTATTCGCCGACGGCACCTGCTACATCGCCGCCATCCCGACCTACATCGGCGGCCACATGGCGATGGGTTGGGCGACCGACAACAGGCGTCTGCGGCAGACGCCGGTCAAAACCATCGCGGCGCGCTATCGCAAGGCCGGCGGCTTCTCGACCAAATATTGGACGCCCGAGGTCCAAGCCGCCGCATTCGCGCTGCCGCGTTTCATTGCCGATACCGTGGCGAAGGCCGGCAAGCGCTGAACCGGCCTCTCCGCGTTCCTTCAATCGTGATTAGCCGCCGCTGTCAGCGCCGCCTAGGTTTAACCCCTGAAACGCGCGGTAATGAAAACAGGAGTTAGGCCGCCATGAGCTTCTTCCCAGGCAAAGACCCGGTTCTCGGCGACGCGCCATCAAGCGACGCGATCGCCCATATCGTCGTGCCGCGTTCAGTCGAACTCGGCGGCTTTCAGGTGCATCGCGCGCTGCCGTCGGCGCAATCGCGCATGGTCGGGCCATTCATTTTCTTCGACCATATGGGACCTGCCGTGTTCAAGGCAGGCGTTGGCGTCGACGTGCGGCCGCATCCGCATATCGGGCTCGCCACGGTGACGTATCTGTTCGACGGCGAGATCGTCCACCGCGACAGCCTCGGCACCGCCATGCCGATCCGTCCGGGCGCGGTGAACTGGATGACTGCCGGCCGTGGCATCGCGCATTCGGAACGTACCGCCGCCGACCACCGCGGCGGCGGCGAACCGCTGCACGGTCTGCAGTTGTGGGTGGCGCTGCCGATGAAAGATGAGGAGACGGCGCCCGCATTCGCGCACACCCCGGCCTCCGACATCCCGGCGTTGCGCGAGAATGGCATGACGCTGCGTGTCATCGCCGGCGCGCTTCATGGTCTGCGCTCGCCGGTCGTAACGTCTTGGGAAACGTTGTTTGCCGACGTGCAGCTTCAGGCCGGCGCCACGCTACCGCTTGGCGCCGAGCATGAAGAGCGCGCGATCTATGCCGTCTCGGGCGAGATCGAGATCGGCGGCGAACGCCATGGACCCGAGCGCTTGCTGGTGCTGCGTCCGGGCGACCGCATAGCCGTTCGCGCGACGACTGATGCCCACTTCGTCATCGTCGGCGGCGCCGCCATGGATGGACCGCGGCACATCTGGTGGAATTTTGTCTCCTCACGCAAGGATCGCATCGAAGCCGCGAAGGCCGATTGGAAGGCCGGGCGCTTTGATCTCGTGCCGGGCGACACCGCCGAGTTCATTCCCCTTCCGGAATAATGCTGCGGCCGTTCATTTCAAGCGGCGCGCCGTTGCGAGCGCAACCAAGCTTCAGCCTCGCGCGCGGCTTCGGCCTTGGCAAAGCCGTAACGCGCCTGGAGGCGGCTGATCAGTTGATCGCGGCGCCCGCCGATACGGGTGACGTCTTCGTCGGTAAGCTTGACCCAATTGCTGCGGACCTGGTCCTTGAAGTGCATCCAGTCGAGTTGAATCCGATCCCAGTTCATCGTCGTCTCCTTGACTTGAGCATGGACAAGCGACGCAGTTGGAGCGCCGTAGGGTGGCGGATGTGAGCCGAGCGATGCGGCCTCAATTCGACGACAACGCGGTCTTTCGGCGAACATTTTGCGCCCGCGGCCGGTGAATTCGTGCAACTGATTTACCGGTGATTAGCTACATGAACGCAATTCACATGTCTTGACGGGGCAAGCGCCCTCGACGAAGAGACGGCATGGACCCATCTGCTCCGCCGCCCGACATAGGCCGCCTCGCGCAAGGCGTTCGGCGCGGCGATCGCACGGTACTGTCGCGGGCCATCACGCTGATCGAAAGCAAACGCGCCGATCATCGCCGTGCCGCCGCGGCACTGACACAGGAGCTGTTGCCCTACACCGGCAAGGCGGTGCGCGTGGGCATCACCGGCGCGCCCGGAGTCGGCAAGTCGACACTGGTCAACTCGCTGGGGTCGATGCTCACGGGACAAGGCCGCAAGGTCGCCGTACTGGCGGTCGATCCGTCATCGCGGCGAACCGGCGGCTCGATTTTGGCCGACAAAACGCGCATGGCGCGGCTCGCCAACGACGACAACGCCTTTATCCGTCCATCGCCAGCATCGGGCACGCTCGGCGGCGTCGCCGCGCGCACGCGCGAAACCATGCTGTTGTGCGAGGCCGCCGCCTATGACGTCGTGCTGGTCGAGACCGTCGGCGTCGGCCAGTCGGAGCTTGCCGTCTCCGACATGACCGATTTTTTCCTGGTGATGGCGCTGCCCGGCGCCGGCGATGAATTGCAAGCGCTCAAAAAAGGCGTCGTCGAGCTTGCCGACATGATCGCCATCAACAAAGCCGACGGCGACAACCTCGGCCGCGCCAGGGTCGCCGCTGCCGAATACGCCGCCGCGCTTCATATCCTGTCGCCATCCTCACCCAATTGGTCGCCGCCGGTCATCACTTGCTCGGCGCTCAAGCAAGACGGCATCGAAGACCTGTGGAGCAAAATTCTGGATCATCGCCAGCGTCTCACGGCGAGCGGGGAACTCAAGACGCGCCGCGGCGAGCAACAGGTCAAATGGATGTGGACCATGCTCGAAGAGCGGCTGTTCGCACCATTGCGATCCGACCGCGCCGTCAAAACGGCTTTATCCCGGATTGAGGCTGATGTTGTTGCTGGCGTCACGGCGCCGGCCGCGGCCGTCGAGACGATCGCCGGCATGTTGAAGCTCTAGTCCATGCGTGTGCTCCTCGCCGGCTTCGGCCCCTTCCCTGGCGCGCCACTCAATCCGAGCGCCGCGGTCGCACAGGCGCTTGCTCGGCGGCGCCGGCCCGCGCTCGTTCGCCTGGATCGCAGCGTCCACGTCTTTGCGACGAACTATGCGGCCGTCGACCACGATTTGCCGCTGCTTCTTGCCAAGAAGCCCGACATTATCCTGATCTTCGGCCTCGCCGCGCGGAGGCGGCAGATCTGCATCGAGACCCGCGCGCGCAATGCCCGGTCGATCCTGTTTCCTGATGCCAGCAGACGGCGCTCGTCAACCGGCGTCATTGAGGTCGGTGGACCTGAGGCGCTTTTCGGCCGAGCCCCATTCCAGCGACTGCTGAGCGCCGCACGCTCGACCAAAGCACCGGTCCGGCTGTCACGCGATGCCGGACGCTATTTGTGCAATTACGTTTATTGGCGCGCCTTGGAGCAGGCTCCGATCGGCCGGCCGCTCGTGCAATTCGTCCACATTCCGGCGCTCGCGCGGCACGCACGACCGCGGCATAGCTCCAAGAAGCGTCAGGCGCTGACGCTCGGGCAGATCGTCGCCGCCGCCGAAAACATGCTCGTTGCGCTCGCGTCGGCACGAAACCATTAAGCCTAACGGCGGATACGCGATCCTTACCGGAGCGGGACAGGATACTGGCACATCGTTTGATGCATTTTGTGTCCGGAGTCCCGCGATGAAATTCGATCGCCGCCGCGTGTTTGCAGCGCTTGCCGGAGCAGCGTCCGCGACCGTCGCCGCGCCGGCGTTTGCGCGCGAGAGCGCGGCAGCAACGCGCGACACCTTACAGCGATCCGCTGTCGACGCGTCGGCGCTCGGACTGCGGGCGAATGCGGCCGAGGATCAATCGGCGACATTCCAGCGCGCCATCAACGCCGCATCGGCCGCCGGCGCGGTCCTTCGCCTCGCGCCGGGAGTTTACCGAGCCGGTGGGCTTTCCTTCCCGTCCCATACGGCCATTGTGGGCGTGGCTGGAGCGACGCACGTCGTTCTGGCGGGTGCGCCCAACATGTTCACTGCGACCGGCAGTGACTATGTGAGCGTCAGCGGGCTTACGCTTGATGGCGCGAACGTACCCCTGCCGCCGCAGCACGGCCTACTTCACATCACGCAAGCCGCTGCCGCCCGCGTCGTGGATTGCGAGGTCATCAACGCTGCCGGGCCTGGGATCAAGCTTGAGGGCGTGCAGGGCGAAGTCAGTGGCAACACGATCAGCGCCAGCGATACGGCGATCTTCTGCCTCGACGCGCGTGGCATGAAAATCTCGGGCAACACGGTTCGCAGCGCCGGCAACAACGGCATTCTGGTCTGGCGCAGCACTCCGGGCGATGACGGCACGCTCGTCGTCGATAACCGGGTCGAAGACATCGCCAACAAATCCGGCGGTTCCGGGCAGTACGGCAATGCCATCAACGTCTTCCGCGCCGACAATGTCATTGTACGCGGCAACCGCATCAGCAAAGCAGCATTCTCGGCGGTGCGCGGCAATGCGGCGTCCAACCTGCAGATCGTCGACAACAACTGCACTGCACTTGGCGAAGTCGCGCTCTATGCCGAGTTTGGATTTCAAGGCGCGGTGATCGCCAACAACATCGTCGACGGCGCCGCAATGGGTGTCTCGGTCACCAACTTCAACGATGGCGGCCGGCTCGCCGTGGTGCAGGGCAATCTCATCCGTAATCTGGTGCCGCGACGCCCCGCGGGCACCGATCCGAACGATGATGCTGGCGTCGGCATCGGCATCGAGGCGGACACACTCGTCACCAGCAATGTGATCGAGAATGCACCACATGCCGGCATCACCGCCGGCTGGGGCAAGTATCTGCGTGATGTCTCCATCACCGGCAACATGGTTCGCACGACGGGCTACGGCATCACAGTGTCGGTTGCACCTGGCGCCGGAACAACGCTGATTACCAACAACCTGATTGCCGCTGCGCGGCTGGGCGCCATCGTCGGCATGGAATGGAAGAAACCGGTGGCGGACCTTACGCAGGAAGGCGCCGCCCGTTACGCGCAGCTTTCGCTGAGCGGCAACCAGATCCGCTGAGCGCGATCTCGGCTACGAGCCGGCCACGATGCCGCTCAAGGATACGGACGCGTTTTTGTCCGACTCGATCGTGGCTTGGCAGCGGATGATTGTCGCGACCGGCCTCGCTCCCAAATAACACGGCGGCTTAATTCACCACCTCACTCACCCGCAAGACACCGACCTCAAATCCATTCCAGTTGCGCAAGACCGGTTGGGTGAACCGCGCGAGCGCAGTCTGCTCGGCAGGCTCGAGCGGCAGGAAACGCGCGATGACCGCCGCCATGATCGCTTCCGCAGCGCGGCCGCCGCCGTCGTCGCATTTGATCGCGATGCCGAGCCCCTGCGCGGGCAGAGCCGCGCAGTACACGCCTTCCGCGCCGGTCTTCACAAACACGCGCGCGCCGAACAGTTTCATGATTTCGGTGCAGAACCGGCCGGTGCCGGCGACATGCCAGGGCTTCTGCGCGCAGGCGGCGCGCAAGCGTGCCGCTGCCGCCGCGCGCTCAGGCGGCAGGCCTCGCCCTGAACCAAATTTGGCGAACGCGTAGGCCAGATTTTTCAGCGGGATCGCCCATGTCGGCACCGAACACCCATCGATGGCGCGGCGCTCCGGCGACAAAACCACACCGCTCAGATCTTCGAGAACGCCACGCACGGTTTGCTGCACCGGATGGTCCGGCCGCCAATAGCCCGTGTGTTCAATGCCCTGCGCGCAGGCGTCGCACAGGAAGCCCGCATGCTTGCCGGAGCAGTTGTTATGCAGCGCCGACGGTGCGCCGGTTCTGGCAAGCGCAAAGGCCGCAGCCTGGTTCATCGGCCAATGCGCGCCGCATGACAGCGCCGACGCATCGAGACCGGCCTTCGCCAGCATCCGGCTGACGACGGCGAGGTGACCTTTCTCACCGCTGTGCGAGGAACACGCGAGCGCCAGTTCCTCGTCGCCGAAACCGTAACGATCGGCCGCCCCCGACTCGATCAGCGGCAGGGCCTGCAACGCCTTGACGGCCGAGCGCGGGAATACCGGCACGGTGACGTCCCCGACCGCCGATACCGTCGCTCCATCGGCGTCGACGATCGCCACTGCGCCGCGATGCCGGCTTTCGACCAGCGCCCCGCGCAGCAACTCGACGAGAACCGGATTGCTCATTCTTTTCGCACGCGGAACCAACCTCGGCTTGTGTCGTTGTCGGCCTTCAGGGTGTACAATTTACATGCGTCATTTGACAACTTTCGTGCGGCAAGGCTTAGGTCGGCAAGTCCGGAGGGCGACATGGCCGAAGGCCAAATCGATTTCTGGTTCACGATGGGCAGTACGTATTCGTACCTCAGCGTGATGCGGCTGGCCGACGTCGAGAGCTTCCACGGCGTACGATTTCGCTGGCGGCCGTTTCATCTCCTGCTCATTCTCCAGGAGATGAAACATATCCCGTTCGCCGATAAGCCAATGAAGACACGTTACATGTGGCGCGACATCGAGCGGCGAGCGGCGATGTACGGACTCCCGGTCAAGCTCCCTGTGCCTTATCCGGTCAAGCAGTCGATCACCGCGAATCTGGTCGCCATTGTCGGCATGCGCGAGGGCTGGGGCGCGGATTTCGTGCGTGCAGCCTACCGGCGCTGGATGCAAATGGGCGAAGAGACCGGGAGCGAGCCCAATGTCTCATCAAGCCTGCGCGATATCGGCCAGGAGCCCGGCCGCGTGATCGCGCTCGCCAATGCACAAGCGGCAAACGACGCGCTCTCAAGCGAAACCGACGCCGCCAGGCAATTGGGGATATTCGGATCGCCGACCTTTGCTATCGGAAGCGAGCTGTTCTGGGGCGATGACCGGCTCGGCGATGCGATGAGCTGGCTGAAATACGGCGCGGTTCGCCGCACCTGATCCGGCACACCCTGATCTCTCTCAGCTTCGCAGCGCGCTGCCCGGCCAGAGCTTGGGCGTGCTGCGCGCGTATTGCAGCGGCCGAGCCACCTCGGCCTCAAGCGTTTGCGCTGCGTGCCAACCCCAGTGCGGGTCATCGAGGAACGCGCGCGCCATCGCCACCATGTCGGCGTTGCCTTCCCCGACAATCGCCTCGGCCTGTTTGGCGCCGGCGATCATGCCGACCACGCGCACCGGCAGACCGGTTTCGCGGCGTACCTGCGCGGCGATCGGCACATTGTAGCCGGGGTCATTCGGCGGCCGGCTGTCAGGCGTGATGTTGCCGGACGACACATCGACGAAATTGAGGCCGGCGGCTTTGAGCGCCTTGGTCAACGCCACCGCATCGTTGGCAGTGAGCCCGCCGTCGAGCCAGTCGCTGCCGGTAATGCGGGCGCCGACCGGAATGCCCGATGGCACAGCGGCGCGCACTGCGCGCGCCACTTCGATGGGAAAGCGCATGCGGCCTTCGAGCGAGCCGCCCCATTGATCGTTGCGTTTGTTGGACAGCGGCGAGACGAAGCTGTGCAGCAGATAGCCGTGCGCCAGATGCAGTTCGATCAGATCGAAGCCGATGCGCACTGCGCGCCGCGCCGACTGAACAAAGGAGTTGCGCACATGCGTCATGTCGTCTTCAGTCATGGCGCTCGGCGTGTGCCAGCCCGCTCCGAACGGCAGCGCCGAGGGCGCGATCGTCGGCCAGGGGTCCTCGCCCGCCGGGAGCGCCTTGGCGCCCTCCCAGGGCCGCTGCGAGGATGCTTTGCGTCCCGCATGCGCGAGCTGGACGCCGAACTTCGCGGTACCGATACGATGGCAATGCGCGATGACGCGCGTCAGCGCCTCCTCGCAGTCATCGGAGTAGAGCCCAAGACAACCATGGGTGATGCGGCCGCGGCGCTCCACATGGGTCGCCTCGACGACGACCAGCCCGGCGCCGGAATTGGCCAGCATGCCGAGATGGGTGACGTGCCAGTCGGTAGCGACCCCGTCGGCGGCGCTGTACTGGCACATCGGGGCAACAACGATACGATTGGAGAGTTCAAGGTCCGCAAGCCGGATCGGCGAGAACAAGGCGCTCGTCATGGATGATCCACGTGTTTGGGTGATCTGTCGGTGGCAGGAGAGAAACGCTCGAAGGCGCGGCTTTGGCTCTGCCTTGGGTATTCCCTTACCGTTAAGGGCTGTGGATAACAGCGTTGCCCGAGGGCCAAAGCCCGGTCAAGGGCCGGAGCGCAGAAGCCAGAGGCAATGCCAGCCGCTCCCTGCGCCAACGGCGCTCGTTGCATGAAACTCGCGGCCGCTCAGGTCGCCGCACTCGCGAGTTTCGCTAACCGGTCACATGCAACATCAATCTCGTCGAGTTCATCGGCGAGTTGTCCGCCCGTGTAGTAGCGCTCCCAGCGACCATTTTCGCGAAGCTCAATGAGATGCGCTTTGCGACGCTCCGCCAAAGCGAGCCATTTGCGCGCGATACTGTCGTACGGACCATTTTGCCGTGCCGACATGGAGAGATCGAAAAAGCCCGTGGAATCGAAGTTTTCTCATTTTCAGGTGTTTGTTTGATTCGGGCAATGAAAATACGTATGGCCGGCGGGGTGCCGGCCATCGATCTGCCACGTTGTGGATAAGTGCGGACGAATCAGATCGCGGCGCAGTCTCGTCGTCGCGCCGCGATCTGGGCATCACCCTTTGACGGCGACGATACCTTCGATCTCGACGGAGATCTGGTTCGGCAGCATCACATTGCCAACCGCCGAGCGCGCGTGCCGGCCGGCATCGCCGAACACTTCGACAAACAAATCAGAACAGCCGTTGATGACCTTCGGCGAGTTGTTGAAGTTCGGCACGGCATTGACCATGCCCAGGAGCTTGACGATGAAGTCGACGCGATCGAGCGACCCAAGCGCATCGCGCATGGCGGCAAGGAGGCCAAGTCCGACAAATCGTGCACGCCGGTAACCTTCCTCGACGGTGATCTCGGCGCCGACCTTGCCGGTCAATTGCCGCCCAGTCTCGTCGCGCGGCCCCTGGCCGGCGAGGTAAAGCACGTTGCCAACCAGCCGGTACGGCAAGTAGTTGGCCACCGGCTTGCCCAACTCGGGCAGCACCAGACCCAGTTGTTTCAGTCGCGCTTCGGCACTCATGATTTGCTCCTGTTGCTGATTTCACCGGTAGGTTTTTAAAGCTTGATGCGCAGCGCGGCGGCCAGTTCGCCGACGATGCCGCGGCGGAAGGCCAGCACGCAGAAAACGAAGATTGCCCCCTGGATCACCAGGACCCATTGTCCGAGCTGCGCCAGATAAGTCTCCATGGCAACGATCAGGAAGGCGCCGACGACCGGCCCGAAGATGGTACCGAGACCGCCGACCAGCGTCATCAGCACCACCTCGCCCGACATGGTCCAATACACGTCGGTCAGCGAGGCCAGTTGGAAGACCAGCGCCTTCAGCGCACCGGCCAGCCCCGCCAGGGTGGCCGACAGCACGAATGCAACGAGCTTGTATCGTTCGGTCTTGTAGCCGAGCGAGACGGCGCGCGGTTCATTCTCGCGGATCGCCTTGAGCACTTCGCCGAACGGCGAATTGATCACTCGATAGATGAACAGAAAGCCGGCGAGCACCATGACGAGGACGAAAACATACATCGCCTTCTCGTGCGACAGATCGAACAGGCCAAACAGCCGGCCGCGCGGTACGTCCTGGATGCCATCCTCCCCGCCGGTGAACGGCGCGCGCAACGCAACGAAATACATCATCTGCGCCAGCGCCAGCGTGATCATGGCGAAATAGATGCCCTGGCGGCGGATCGCGAGGAAGCCGGCGACGAGCCCGAGGACCGCGGCGCCTGCCGTGCCAAACAGCACGGCCGCCTCCGGCGGGAAGCCCCAGCGTTTGGCGGCGTGCGCGCACAGGTAGCTTGCCCACCCGAAAAACAAAGCGTGCCCGAACGACAACAGGCCGACATAACCGACCAGTAGATTGAACGCGCAGGCGAACAGCGCAAAACACAGCGCCTGCATGAGAAACACAGGGTAGACAACGAACGGCGCCACCACGAGCAACGCCACCATGATGCAGAAAGCGACAGTCAGGCTGCGCGCCTCGTCGAGCGCGCGCTACTCGTGCCGGAGGATCGACGATCGCCGCCATCATGCTGTCCGGCCGAACAGGCCGGCCGGCCGTACCAGAAGGACAATCGCCATGATGACAAAGATCACCGTGCTGGAAGCCTCCGGGAAGAACACCTTGGTCAGCCCCTCGATGATGCCGAGCGCGAAGCCGGTGATGATCGCGCCCAGGATCGAACCCATGCCGCCGATCACCACGACCGCGAACACCACAATGATGATGTCGGAGCCCATCTGCGGCGAGACGTTGTAGATCGGTGCCGCCATCACGCCGGCCAGCGCCGCGAGGCCCACGCCGAAACCATAGGTCAGCGTGACCATGCGCGGCACGTTGATGCCGAAGGCGCGTACCAGCGTCGGGTTTTCGGTCGCGGCGCGCAGATACGAACCGAGCCGCGTGCGCTCGATGGCGAACCAGGTGGCAAAACAGACGATGAGCGAGAACACGATCACCCAGGCGCGATAGTTCGGCAGGAACATGAAGCCGAGATTGTGCCCGCCCTGCAGCGCATCCGGCACCTGATAGGGTTCCCCCGAAGAGCCGAACTGGTTGCGGAAGACCCCTTCAATGACAAGCGCCAGACCGAACGTGAGCATAAGACCATAAAGATGATCGAGCTTGCTCACGTATTGCAGGAATAGCCGCTCGACGACGATGCCGGTTGCGCCGACCAGCAGCGGCACGATGACGAGCGCCGCCCAGTAATTGAGCCCGAGATATTGCAGCAGCAGATAGGCGGCGAACGCGCCCATCATGTATTGCGCGCCATGCGTGAAGTTGATGACATTGAGCATGCCGAAGATCACGGCGAGCCCGAGGCTCAACAGCGCATAGAACGAGCCGTTGATCAGGCCGATCAGCAGTTGCCCGAACAGGGCCTGCGACGGAATGCCGAAGATTTCGAACATGCCGACACTCTAAGACTTGTCTCCCCCGCAAGCGGGGGAGACTGGACGCAAAATATCCTTTGCGCCTGCCAAGAAGGACTGAAACCAACTTACTGCGTCAGCAGCGGGCAGTGATCGTCCTTCATCGGCCGGAACGCCTCGTTCGCCGGAATCGTGGCTTTGAGGATGTAGTCGTCGCCCGGATATTTGGATTCGGCAGGCGTCTTCACCTGGAACAGATAGGCCGGATGAATAGCGCGCCCGTCGGCGCGGACCTCGCCCTTGCCGAACAGCGGATCATCGCTCGGCATCTTCTTCATCTGATCGACAACTGCCTTGCCGTCGGCGGCGCTTTTGATCGCGGCGACCGCTTTCAGGTAGTGCAGCGTCGCCGAATAGACACCGGCCTGCACCGTGGTCGGGAATTTGCCCGGCCGGTCGGCCTGCCAGCGCTTGGTCCAGGCGCGCGTGCCGGCGTTCATGTCCCAGTAAAACGGCTCGGTCAGGATCAGGCCCTGTGCCGCCGGCAGGCCGAGCGCCTGAATGTCGGCGATGAAGATCAACAGACCGGCGAAATGCTGTCCGCCCTTGGTGATGCCGAATTCGGCGCCCTGCTTGATCGCATTGATGGTGTCGCCGCCGGCGTTGGCGAGGCCGATGATCTGCGCCTTCGACGCCTGCGCTTGCAGCAGGAACGACGAGAAGTCCTGGTTATTGAGCGGCACATTGACGTGGCCGACCACCTTGCCGCCATTGGCCTCGACCACCGCGGTGGTGTCGCGCTCAAGAGCGTGACCGAACGCATAGTCGGCGGTGAGGAAGAACCAGGTCTTGCCGCCGGTCTTGACGATCGACTTGCCGGTGCCGTTGGCGAGCATCCAGGTGTCGTAGGCCCAATGAACGGTATTGGGCGAGCATTTCGGTCCGGTGAGATCCGAACTCGCGGCGCCGGAAACGAGGAACACCTTGTTCTTCTGGCGCGTCACGTCGTTGACTGCGAGCGCCACGGCGGAATTCGGCACGTCGACGATCGCATCGACATGATCGGTGTCGTACCATTGGCGCGCAATACTGGCGCCGACATCCGGCTTGTTCTGATGATCGGCACTGACGATGTCGACCTTCATGTTATGCGCGGCCGGATTGAAGTCGTGAACGGCCAATTTGGCGGCGGCGACAGAGCCGGGACCGGTATCGTCGGCGTAGAGGCTCGACATGTCGGTGAGAACGCCGATTTTCACGGGAATCGGATTTTGCGCGTGCGCCGCGGTCGTCATCAGCGCGGCGAGCGCGAAGGCCAAACTTGCTGCTGTTTTCATTGATATCCTCCCTTTGTGAGGTCTGTACCCCTCGGCCCTGTATATCAAACTCCAAGATAGTCGTGGAGCTTGCCCATATTGGTCTTTAGTTCGGCGTTCGAGAGTTGATCGACGATGCGGCCATGCTCCATCACATAGTACCGGTCGGCAATGGTCGCGGCGAAGTGGAAATTCTGCTCGACCAGCAGAATAGTAAACCCCTGCTCTTTGAGCGTGCCGATGGTGCGCCCGATCTGCTGAATGATCACCGGGGCAAGGCCCTCGGTCGGCTCATCGAGCAGCAACAGCCGAGCGCCGGTGCGCAGGATGCGCGCGATCGCCAGCATCTGCTGCTCGCCACCCGAAAGCTTGGTGCCCTGACTCGACAGCCGCTCCAGCAAGTTTGGAAACAGCGCGAAGATGCCGGGAAGGTCGAGCCCGCCGGGACGCAGATGCGGCGGCAGCAAAAGATTTTCGCGCACGCTAAGGCTTGAGAAGATTCCGCGCTCCTCCGGGCAAATTGCGATCCCGGCGCGAGCGATGGCATCCGACGGCAAGCGGATCAGTTCGCGCCCATGGAACTGAACGGAACCGGTGCGCCGCTCGACCATGCCCATGATCGACTTCAGCGTCGTGGTCTTGCCGACGCCGTTGCGGCCGAGCAGCGTCACCACCTCGCCTTCGCGTACCTCGAACGTGACGCCGTGCAGAATGTGGGATTCGCCATACCAGGCCTGCAGCTCGCTTACGGTGAGCAGCGCGCGCGTTTCAGGCATGGCCAGACCCATTGTGGCCCGTCCCCAGATAGGCCTCGCGCACGGCCGGGTCGGCTGACACCGCTTTGTAGTCGCCCTCGGCCAGAACCTCGCCGCGGCTGAGTACGGTGATGCGATCGCATAGATTGGCGACGACGCTTAGGTTGTGCTCGACCATCAGAACCGTGCGACCGGCGGCGAATGACCTGATCAGCGCGCTGATACGCTCGATATCCTCCCGGGCCATGCCCGACATCGGCTCGTCGAGCAGCAGCATTTTCGGCTCAAGCGCAATGGTCGTTGCGATTTCCAGCGCCCGCTTTCGGCCGTAGGGCAATTCCACCGCCAGGACATCGGCATAAGGGCCAAGGCCGACCTCGGCAATCAGCGCCCGCGCCCGGTCATCTAGCGCGCGGAGCACGGTCTTGCTGCGCCAAAAGTCGAATGAGCCGCCGCGGCGGCGCTGCAGCGCGATCCGGACGTTCTCCAGCGCGGTCAGGTGGGGAAACACCGCCGAGATCTGGAACGAGCGCACCAACCCGAGCCGCGCTACGTCGGCCGGCCGAAGCGACGTGATGTCGCGACCGTCAAAAACGATGCGGCCGCGGCTTGGGCTGAGAAACTTGGTGAGAAGATTGAAGCAAGTGGTTTTGCCGGCCCCATTCGGACCGATCATGGCGTGAATGGCGCCGCGTGCGACGCGCAGGTTGACCGAGCGCACCGCAACGAAGCCGGCAAATTCCTTGGTCAGGTCTTCGGTCTCGAGGACCGTCTCACCAGACACGTGCTTCCCCCACGCCAGCCATTCTCGGGACATTGAGACTGAACGTAAAGAGTGGCCAGTGTCACAGGCTTAGCCCGGGAAACCTGCGAAAATCGGGGCGGGAAATGGTTGACCCGCCCGGTGGGGACGAACCGGGCGGGTCATAAATATCGGCGCAGGGGGTGTCGGGGGGGGGAGCGCCGATGGCGGCTCTTGGGCCACCATCCGTTGGTCGCCCCACCCCCCGGCCTGGTTCAAGCGCGAGTTAAAAAATTTCGTCGGTCAGCGGCTGGAAGCCGGCATGGCTGCCGCAAGCGGCTTTTCTTCGAGCAAAATCAAGGCCACCAGCGTGATCGTAAGCGCGCCGGCGACCCCCAAAAAGACGGTGACGAAGGCCCCGATCGAGGTTCCGGCCGCCGACAATGTCCCGGCGCCGCCGGGCACCCCTGCGAGCACGATGGCCCCAAAAACCGCGACGATAATAGTGCCGACCAGGGTGCGGCAGAAGCTCATGGTGCCGATCGCCGTGCCCAGATGATGGACCGCGACGGTATTTTGCAGCGCCACCTGAGTGAGCGGCGCTGTCGGCCCGAACCCCACCCCGATCAGAAGCAGGATGATCTCGAACTTGAGAGGCGTCATGGATGAGGCCGAATAGGCCAGCGCGAGCGCTGCGCCGACCGCGACGAGGAGAAACAGGATGGGCAGCGCCTTGTAATGCTTGACGCGGCCGATGAGTTGGCTCGTCAATCCCGCGCTGGTGTTCAGCGTGCCCATCAGGATGATCAGGCTCAAACCGGCGTCGGTGGGCGTCCAGCCGAGCTCGCTTTGCAGATACATCGGCAGAAAAATGTTCAGCCCGATGATCGAGCCCCAGCCGAAGCAGTGAATCAACGTGGCAAGCCGCGCGGTCGGATCAGCCAGCACGGCGATCGGGATCAGCGGCTCGGCCGCCGTGAGGAGCCGCATCACGAAGCCGACGCCAAGCAGCAGCGCAAACGCTATCAGCGCCAGCACCGGCGCAGACAGCCAGGCGAAGCGCACGCCGCCGAGATTGAGCGCCAGCATGAATGCCGTGCTTGACGCCATCACCAGCACCGCACCCATGACATCAAGGCGGTGCGGGCGGTCGAAGCGCGGCAGCCGGTTCAGCACGTTCCACGCCAGCGCGCCTGCGATCAGGCAGAACGGAAACTTCCACAGGAAGATCAGCGACCAGTGCCAATGCTGGCAGATCCACCCGCCGAGCGCCGGCCCCACCGCGCCGGCGCTGGTGAAAGCGACCGAGAAATAGGCATAATATTTCGCGCGGTCTTTTGGCGGCGCGATATCGCCCAAAACCATCTGCGATGTCGTCACCAGGCCACCGCCGCCGCAGCCCTGCACGATACGGCCGCCGATCAGCATCCACAGGCTGGTCGAGGAGGCGCTGATCAGCGATCCTGTCATGTAGATGCCAAGTGCGATCATCAGCGAGGCGCGCCGGCCGTGGATGTCGGCGAACTTGCCGTAAAGCGGCGTCAGCGCCGTCGATGCGATCAAATAGGACGTGATCACCCAGGGCAGATCATGAAGATCGCCGAACACTCGCCCGATCGTCGGTAGCGAGCTTGCGAGAATCGACTGATCGATCGAGCCCATGAAAACCGGCATCATCATCGCCATGACGATGATGCGCCGCTCACGGTGATTCAGCGGTGCCGGCTCGGCGTGGAGCGGCGCCGCAGTTGCGGACGCGTTGAAATCTTCGGGTGCGGCCTGCGCAATGCTCTGCGCTCCGAACCGCGCCGCCCTCCCCCTCCCACCTTCATCGTTCATTCAGGCGACACTTTCGCCGCGGCGGACGCGTGCGGCGTCCCGGCACAACCGCTGACCTCTGTCATTAAAGGGGAATTAGACCAATGTCATTTGCGCCCACGGCAAGGCCGGCAGGCACGAGCGCATGGCAAGCCGTTTCGCGCAAAAGTTACGCAACGCAGGCCCGGCGAGCCGCGAGGCCGCACGCGTACGCCCGATCTATTGCTTGAGCGTGTTCGCGACCTTGAAGCTCGCGACCGTCTTCGATTTGATCTCGTCGAGCGTCACCTCGGGCGCGAGTTCGATCAGCGTCATGCCCGATCCGTCTTTGCGATCGATCGTGAACACGCCGAGATCGGTAATCACCATGTCGACGACGCCGGCGCCCGTCAGCGGCAGATTGCAGCGATCGAGCAGCTTCGACTCGCCCTTGGCCGAATGCTCCATGCAGACGACGACTTTCTTCACGCCGCCGACCAGATCCATGGCGCCGCCCATGCCTTTGACGAGCTTGCCGGGGATCATCCAGTTGGCGATGTCGCCGTTCTCCGCCACCTGCATGGCGCCCAGAATGGCGATATCGATGTGGCCGCCGCGGATCATTGCGAACGAATCCGCGGAGTTGAAAAAGCTCGTGGTCGGCAGCTCTGTCACCGTCTGCTTGCCGGCATTGATCAGATCGGCGTCTTCCTCACCCTCGAACGGGAATGGGCCGGTGCCGAGCATGCCGTTCTCGCTCTGCAACTGCACGCTCATGCCATCGGGAATGAAGTTCGATACCAGCGTCGGGATGCCGATGCCGAGATTGACGTAGAAGCCGTCGCGCAACTCCTTGGCAGCGCGGGCCGCCATCTGTTCGCGGGTCCAAGGCATCGTGCCCCTCCTCGTTTGAATTCAGACTTCCTCGCCGGTGCCTGCCGGCGCGTCCGCGGTCTGCCGCTTGCGCACGGTGCGCTGCTCGATGTGCTTCGTCGCATTCGGTACGTGAATAATCCGCTGCACGTAGATCCCCGGCGTGATGATGTGGTCGGGATTGATGTCGCCGGGTTTGACCAGGTGCTCGACCTCGACGACCGTCACTTTGCCGGCCGTCGCCATCGGCGGATTGAAATTTCGCGCGGTCTTGCGATAGGCGAGGTTGCCTTCGGTATCGCCCCGATAGGCGTGGATGATGGAAAGATCGGCAACGAGCCCGCGCTCCATCACATAATGGTCGCCGTTGAATTCGCGGGTCTCCTTGCCCTCGGCGATCTGGGTGCCGTACCCGGTCCGGGTAAAGAACGCCGGAATGCCGGCGCCACCGGCACGGATGCGTTCGGCAAGTGTGCCCTGGGGATTGAACTCGATTTCCAGTTCGCCGGCGAGATACTGCTGCATGAAGGTTTTGTTCTCGCCGACATACGAGGAGATCATTTTCTTGATCTGACGGGTGTCGAGCAGGATGCCGAGGCCCTTGCCGTCGGTGCCTGCATTATTGGACACGACAGTCAGGTTCTTCACACCGGAGTTGCGGATCGCCATGATCAGTGTCTCGGGAATGCCGCACAGGCCGAACCCGCCAGCCATGATGGTCATGCCATCCTTCAACAGGCCGGCCAACGCGGCATTCGCGTCCGCATGAACCTTCTTCATGACGTCTCCAAATTCTCCGGCAATCCAGCTACCGATAGCGCAGCCGACGCAAACGTCAATCGTCCCAGCGGCCGCGCTACCAGCTAATGGTTGCTGCCTGAATCCGGACTGGTCGGCGCCATGGGCGACGATGGTGTGGGAGTTGTCGGCACGGTGGTTACGGGAGACTGTGGCGCCATCGGCGTCGGACTCATCGGTGACGGCGCAGTTGCGGCCGGCGAGGGGGGCACCATCGGGGACGTCATCGTGCTGTCCGGACCGGTGGTCTTGAGGATCGGCAGGCCGAAATTGTGCGGGTAATGATTCCAGAAAACGAAGCCGACGCCGAACAGGATGCCCGCCAGAATGGCCCCGACGAAGCGGTTTCGGAACGCAATGAGGCTGCCGAGCAGCGCCGCGATGAAGGCGAGCCCCATCATCAGGCCAAGAAACATCCAATCGACACCCGAAAGATTAATGTTCATGTCTTCGCTCCTGATCGTCCCGGTGAAAGCCGAAGGGAAAGCCGCAATTGCCAAACCTAGTTTAGCGGAGACGAGCGGGCTCGGCGACGGGTTGGCGGCCCCGCAGACAGACGATATAAGCCCCCTCGCCGTCCCATGACCAATCTCCTCATCCTCCTGGCGATGCCCGAACCGGTCCGCAACCAATATCGCGACCGGATGCGGGCATGTTTTCCCGAACTCAACGTCGACCTGGTCGACCATCATTCCAAGGTCGGGCCCCATATCGGGCATGCCGACGCGCTTTTGACATTCGCGCCGATGCTATCCGACGCCGTCCTGGAGAACGCTCCACGGTTGAAATGGGTTCAGGCGCTCGGTACCGGAACCGACAACCTCACCGACCGGCCGTGCCTGCGCAAGGACATCGTCGTCACCAATATTCACGGTATTCACGGGCCGCCTGTCTCCGAAGCTGCACTTGGGGCCATGCTGGCATTAGCCCGCAACCTGCCGCGCGCGGTGCGCTCGCAGGACACGCGGCAATGGACGCGCTTTCCGGCACAGCTCCTGCACAACAAGACTGTCGGCATTTTCGGTGTCGGCGCGATAGCCGAGGCGTTGGCGCCAAAATGCAAGGCGTTCGGCATGCGCGTCGTTGGCGTCAGCTCAGCGCCGCGCACCGTCGCGGGCTTCGACGAGATGCGTTCCAGCGGCGACCTCGTCGGCGCCGTCCGTGACTTCGACTTCTTCGTGCTGCTCACGCCGTTGACTGAAAAAACCCGCAACTCGATCGATGCCAAGGTTCTCGCGGCGATGAAGCCGGCGAGCTTTTCTGATCAATCTGGCGCGTGGCGGCGTGGTGGACGAAGCGGCGCTGGTCGAAGCGCTGCGCACACGCCGCATCGCCGGCGCTGCGCTCGATGTCTTCACCCAGGAACCGCTGCCGACGGATCATCCGTTCTGGGAAATGGACAACGTCATCATCACCACGCATCAGGGCGGCTTCTGCGATGTCTATATTGATCATGCTTGGCCGACCATCGAAGCCAACATGCGATCGTTCCTCAAAGGCAACACCGGCGGCATGATCAACGTGGTGCCGCATTGAAGTCATTCCGGATCGCGGCCGAAGGACGCGAGTCCGGAATCTATAATCACCGACCGGGAGTAAGGATTCAGGGCTCCTCGCTGCGCTCGGCCCCGGAATGACGAAAGGGAGAATGAATATGGAGCAGTTGTCCGAACGCCTGCAGACGCCGATCTCGACGGCCGAGCTGGAACGCCGCTGGAAGGCGGTGCGTGCCGCCATGGAGCACGACAAGATCGACGTGCTGCTGATGCAGAACAACAGCGACCAGATGGGCGGCTACGTCAAATATTTCACCGATTTGCCGGCGACCAACGGCTACCCGCTCACCGTGGTGTTTCCGCGCGACGATCTGATGACGCTGGTGAGTCAGGGCCCGTTCGGCGGCGTCAATGAACTGAACGGCAAGAGCGATGGCGTGCGCCGCGGCGTCAAGACCTGGTACACGACGCCGAGTTACTCGTCCTGCTATTACACCGCACCCTACGATCCCGAACTCGCCGCCAAGGCGCTGGCTCCCTACGCCGGCGGCACCATCGGGCTGGTCGGCACCTATCAGATGTCATTCGCGATGGTCGACTACATGCAGAAGGGGCGCTTCTCCAACACCAAGTTCGTTGACGCCTCCGATCTCGTCGACCGGATCAAGGTGATCAAGAGCGCCGAAGAGCAGGAACTCATTCGCCGCGCCGCGCTGATGCAGGACGGCGCCATGCGTTCCGCGTTTGCCGCCGTCGAACCGGGCATGCGTCGACAGGGATATCGCGGCCCTTGCGCAGTGCTACAGCCAGCGGCACGGCAGCGAACACGGCATCTATCTGTGCGCCTCGATGCCGTCCGGAAAACCGGCGCAGTTCGCGCAGCGCCATTATCAGAACCGCGTCATCCAGGAAGGCGACGCGGTCGCGCTTCTGGTCGAGGACGCCGGTCCCGGCGGCATGTACACGGAGCTCGGCCGCACCTGCGTGGTCGGCAAGGCGTCGCAGCAAATGAAGGACGAATACGCCTTCGCGCTGGAAGCGCGGAAGTTCAACCTCGCCCTGCTCAAGCCGGGTGCACCATCCAAGGACGTCTTCGCGGCCTATAACGAGTTCATGCGCAAGAATGGCCGGCCCGAGGAGAAGCGCCTGCACTGCCATGGCCAGGGCTATGACCTGGTCGAGCGGCCGCTGATCCGCAACGACGAGCCCATGGCGATCCAGAAAGACATGAACATTGTCGTCCACCCGACTTACATGCGCAACGGCATGCTGTCGTGGTTTTGCGACAACTGGCTCATCGGCGCCGACGGACCGGGCGAGCGGCTGCATCAGTTCCCCGAGGTGCTCACGGAACTCGGGTAACGCGTTGCTGGCTGGGCGTGGGCGCGGCAGCGCCGTTTGGATTTCGTTAACGCTGCCGCTCTTCGCCGCTGCTTTGCGCCAAAAAACCGTAATTGGGACACTCTCAAGTCACTGCCCCATGCGCTTTGCGCAGTCCGAGGGGCCGTGACGGAGGACGCGATGGCGCGTAGTCGTATTGCCGCAATGAGCGCGTCTTGTTTGCTGACGCTGGCCGCGACGCTGGGAAGCGCGCATGCACTGACTGCCGGCGCTCCCTTGCCGCTCTTGCAGATCGATCACGCCAAGACGGCGGCTCATGCCCACCACCCGGTACCGGCCCGGACCGCCAGAACCAAGCCCGCCGGCAAAGCGGAGCATGGACGAATCGCCAGGCACGTCGCCAAGGCCGGTCACGCCAGGACACGTGTTGCCGATGCCGGCCACGATTTGCCCTCGCCCCCCGCGACGCCGACTCAGGCAAGCCCGCAGAATAACGCCCAGAATGTTTGGCCGACATCGACTACCGGGGCCCTTGGCTATGCCGAAACGCCAAAAGCTCCCCCTAGCCCGACGGCCGCTCCCGGCTCGGTGACGACCGAGCATGTGGTCGCCACCGACCCGAACGGCATTTTGAACGGCAGCCACGCCGTGCCGGCCGCCATGCCGACCCCGGTCACCCCCATCGCAAGCGTGCCGAAGGCGCAGCGCCCGACAACCAAGTCCGCGACGGGGAGCCCCTCTCGGCCGGTGAAAATGGCGGCCGTCGCGCCAGCCGCCGCAAGGTCCCCTATCCATGCGATGCTGTTCCGCCCAAGCGCTCCCAGTGCGGTCGGCAGTGCCTCATGGATCGCCCAACTGCTCGCCGCGCTCGGCGGAGCGGTCGCCGCCGGCGCGGTTGCCTGGCTCCTGATCCGTCCGGCGCCGGAGCGCCACTACAGCTAACGGACCGTTTGCCGGAAGCCGACCTGCCACCGCCTCCAGCCGCGGTGTGTGCACCCCCATCGTACTGTCACCGGCAAGGCTCTATCCTGCGATAGCCGCCTGTCGCGCTAAACGCGTCCTCACACCGCATTGCGGCAGCGCAACGGCGGTGATTGGCTATCAAACAGACAAAGCCTTTTGGGAGGAGCAAGTTATGCGCCGAAACGCGCTCGGCCGTTGTTTGGCCAAATGCCTCGCAGCATCCACTTTCCTCCTTGCGTCATTCTTTTCGGTACCGCTTGCGTCCGCGCAGACGACACTAGTCGTCGGCAAGGCGGCGCCCAACGCCGATCCCATCATTCCGGTCGATGTCGGCGAAAAGCTCGGCATCTTCAAAAAGCATGGGCTCGATCTGAAGATCGTCGATTTCACCGGCGGCAGCAAAATGACGACAGCGATGACGGCCGGCAGCATCGACATTGGCGACGGCGCCGGCACCGAAATGGCGCTGGTCGCCAAGGGCGCGCCGATGACCGCAATCTGCGAAACCGCCGGACCGATCCCGTTCATTGGCATCGGCGTGCCGTACGATTCGCCGATCCACACTATCGATCAGCTCAAGGGCAAAAAAATCGCCTACTCCAGCGCCGGCTCGCTGACCGAGTGGCTAAGTAAGGAACTCGAACGCAGTCAGGGATGGGGGCCGAACGGAGTGACTGGCGTCAGCATCGGCAACGGCGCCAGCAATATCATCTCATCGTTCCGCGCACACCTCGTCGACGCCGACATCGGGGTGACTTCACTGTTTCTCGCCATGGAAGAAAACAAGACCGGCCGCTTGCTTTTCCCGGTTAGCAAATATGAAGGCAATCTCGCCTCGGGAACGCTCTACGCGTCGAATAATCTGATCAAGACAAATCCTCAAGCAGTGCGCGAATTCGTGGCTGGCTGGGTCGACACGGTGAATTACATCCGCACCCACAAAGCCGAGGCCGTCAAAATCGAGAGCACCGTCGCCGGTTTTCCCGAAAGCGTGATGTCGAAGGACTACGATCTGACGATCGGCATGTTCACCAAGGCCTGCGCGTTCGATCCGGAGTCGCTCGCCACCCTCAAGCGCTCATTTGCCGATCTCAAGCTGCTGCCGACAACGCCCGACATGTCGAAGCTCTATACCGAGGCGTTTCTGCCGAAATAGCGCATGATCCCGAAAAGTGGATGCCGGTTTTCGGAACAGATCATGCGCCAACAATAAATCAACCTTATTGCTGGCGTTCACTCGATCCGCAGGCCGATCTTTTTGAGGACTTGGCTGTAACTCGCATCGTCGGCGCGCAGCCGCGCCTGTAATTCGTCCGGCGTCGTCGGGTCAGGCTCGCCGGCGCCGGCCTTCTGGAGCTTCTGTGCGAAGCCCGGCTGTGCGATCGCCTCATTGGCCGCCTTGCGCAGGCGCGCAATAATAGCCGGCGGAGTTCGCGCAGGCACCGAAACGACCTGCCATATGATCACGTTATAATCGGGATAAAACTCGGAAATCGACGGCAGATCGGGGAACAGCGGCACGTGCTTGCGGCCGCTGACCGCGAGCGCCCGCAGCTTTCCGGACTGCACCAGCGGCGTCGTCGAGCCGCCGCCAAACATCGCCGCGACTTCGCCGCGCATCACGCCGATCGCCGCCGGGCCGCCGCCGCGATACGGCACGTGTGTCATTTCGAGCCCCGCCCGCTCTTTCAACAGCTCCATCGCCAGATGATGCTCGCTGCCGTTACCGATCGATCCGTACAGGAGCGGCGGCTTTGCCGCGCGCGCGTAGGCGATGAAGTCCTTGAACGTCTTCGGCGGCAGGGAGGGATTTTCCGCCAGCAGCAATTCGTCCGACACGACGCTTGCGACCGGCGTCAGCTCCTTAAACGGATCGAACGGCATCTTCGTGTAGAGATGCGGGTTGACGGTGTAGAGCGAACCCGACGACAGCAACAGCGTATAGCCATCCGCGGCGGCGTGCAGAACGACATCGCCGGCGACGTTGCCGTTGGAACCCGGGCGGTTCTCGACCACGACGGGCTGGCCCAACAGGGGCGAGATGAATTGCGCGAGCAGGCGCCCGACAAAATCCGCGGCGCCGCCGGGCGGAAACGCCACCAACAGACGCAGCGGCCGGTCCGGAAAAGATTGCGCGCGCGCCGGTGCAGCCAGCGCTGCGAACGCGATGCAGAAACTAAGGAGAGCAGTCAACCGAACGAGCCGTCCCATGCCGACCTCCCGCAATGCCACTTGTATTTTGCGGGCATCGTAATGGGACGTTGGCCGGGCGCAACCAACCAGCATGCGCCATGCTGGCGCATGACCGCCGGCGGCGTCATGCTCTCGCAGGTTTAAATAGAGACGGGTGATCTACTCGGCAGCGCCGCGGAACGCGGTAGCGCCCTGCCCGTCCGCCTTGAGCGACCGGAACAGGTCGAACGCGTCCTTGGGCTTCATGTTCTTGTGCACGACTGCGCCGACCGCTTCGATCATCGCCTTAGGCGCATCCGACTGGAAAATATTGCGGCCCATGTCGACACCGGACGCGCCCTGCTGCACGGCGTTGTAGGCCATGGTGAGCGCCTCGAGTTCCGGCAGCTTCTTGCCGCCCGCCATCACGATCGGCACTGGGCACGACGCGGTAATCGTCTCGAAGCCGTCCTCGACGTAATAGGTCTTGACGTATTGGGCGCCGAGTTCGGCGATGATGCGGCAGGCCAGCCGGAAATATTTGGCGTCGCGCGCCATGGCCTTGCCGACCGCCGTGATGCCCATGACCGGGACGCCGGTGCGCAGCCCCGCATCGACCAGCCTGGTCATATTGTGCACCGAGCGCGTCTCGTGCTCGCCGCCGATGAACACCTGAATACCGACGCCGGCGGCGTTCAACCGCACCGCGTCGTCCATGTCCATGGCGATCTGCTCGTCCGACAGTTCCTCGCGCAGGATCGAAGGCCCGCCGCTCGCGCGCAGCACCATCGGCTTGCCAGACTCCGCCGGAATGAGCGAGCGCAGAATGCCGCGCGTGCAGAACAGGGCGTCGCAGGATGGCAACAGCGGCACGATCGACAGATCGATGCGCTCGAGACCCGTGGTCGGGCCCTGAAAGTAGCCGTGGTCGATTGCCAGCATCACGGTGCGGCCGGAGGTCGGATTGAAGACCCGCGCCATGCGGTTCTTCATGCCCCAATCGAGCTGGTGGCTGCCTTTGAGAAAAAAGCCCGGCGTCCGCTGCGGCTGATCGACGGCGTAGCGCTCGCCCTCTCGGTCGGCTTCCGGCATTGCTGCACCTTCCTGAAAGACCGCGCGGAACTATGCCGCGCGACATCGGCAAACCCTATGCGCCATCCCCCTGACGCCAGCAAGACGGGCGCTGACGGTAGGATAGTGTGGGATGGCAGTCACTTAGGGTTCCGCTTGGATTTGGGCTACCGGAGCCTCTTGGCAATGTTCCTGTTTTGTTCTAGTATCTGGACGCTGGAACGTACAGCGAACATCCTTGGGTTTTTCACAGCCGATGAGCGAATCTGCCGCCCTAACCGCGGCGCGCAATCGCGCCGCCATCATGGAGGAGCTGCGCCGCCTGATGCCCGGGGCGGAGGGATTACGCACAGCCCTGCCTTTCGGCCTTCCCGCCATTGATTCACACCTGCCGCAGGGCGGTCTCGCCTGCGGCGCCTTGCACGAGATCGTGCCGGAGGGCGAACGCGCCATCACGGCGGCTTTCGGCTTCATCGCGGCGCTGCTGACGCGCCTGCCACGGATGCAGCGGCTTGTCTTTGTCATGCCGGGCCATGGGCAGCGCCACCATGGCCGGCTTTCCGGACATGGCCTGAATGCGCTCGGTCTCGATCCCACCCGTGTGATCATGGTCGAGACCGCGCACCGCACGCAAACCCTCTGGGCCATGGAAGAAGCGTTGCGATCGGGCGCGCCGGCCGCCGTCGCCGGCATGATCGACAAGCTCGACCTGAAGCTCAGCCAGCGGCTGCATCTCGCCGCCACCGATTGCGGCCTGCCGCTCCTGCTTATCCGGCCGGCGCGCGATCTGGAATCGAGCGCGGCGGCGACGCGCTGGCGTATCGGCACTGCGGAAGCCGCTCGCGACCGCTTCGGCCTGTTCGTGCGCCCAAGGTGGCATCTGCACCTCGAACGCGTTCGCAACGGCCGGCCAGGCGAATGGGTAGTGGAGTACGATCATGTCGCGCATCGTTTCAGTTTGGCTGCCGCGCTGGCCGATCCTGCGCATGCTCGCGGCGCAAGCCAAACAGCCGGCAACGAAGCCGCCAGACAAGCTCATTGCGCCTGACGAACCGTTCGTCCTCACCGTTGCGGGGTCGGGCGGCCCGCGCATCGCCGCTTTGAATGAGGCCGCCGAAGCCGCGGACCTTATTCCCGGCGAGCCCTTGGCCGACGCGCGGGCAAAGGCGGAATTCCTGCAGGTGCGCACCGTCGACACCGCCGCCGATGACGCGGCTTTGCACCGGCTGGCGCTGTGGGCAACGCGCTACACGCCGACCGCCTCACCCTATGACGAGGATAACGGCGCCGACGGGTTTTTCCTCGACATCGAAGGCGCCGCGCATCTGTTTGGCGGCGAAGCGGCGCTCATTGCCGATCTGGCCGGCCGGCTGCACAAATTCGGCCTGCCCGCGCGCGTAGCCGTTGCGTCAACGCCGGGTGCCGCCTGGGCGCTGTCGCGCTTTCATGCTGCGGCCTTGTTTGTTCTGCCGCCACGGCAGGAAGCCGAAGCACTGTCTCCGCTGCCAATCAAGGCGCTGCGGCTTGCAGCGGACACGCGCGCGGCCTTGCATCGGCTTGGCTTCAAAACCGTGGGCGCCTTGCTCGACAAACCGCGCGCGCCGTTTGCCGCGCGATTTCGCACGGAGCTGCTGCGCCGCATCGACCAGGCGCTGGGCTGCGTCGACGAACCGCTCGTCCCCGTGGTCGCGCCGCCGGTCTATCATTCTCTGCGTTATCTGCTCGAACCGATCGGCACACAGGACGCCGTCGTCGCCTTGGCGCACCGCCTGATGCAGACACTCTCCCATGTGCTGACGCGCGATGGCGCCGGCGCGCGCGCGTTGCGGCTTTCACTCTACAACGTCGATGGCGCGGTGGAGGCGCTCGACATTGCGCTGACGCTGCCGACGCGCGACGCCGACCATGTAGCGCGGCTCATCACGCTCAAGCTCGACGCGCTTGCGGTGCTCCAGGACACGGGATTTGGCTTCGAAGCGGTCGGCCTTGCCGTGACGCGCGCCGAGCGCATGACAGCGCAACAGACCGAGTTCACAGCCGCTGCCGAGGATGACGACCGCTCGGAACGCTGTGCCGCATTGATCGACGCGCTGCGCCAGCGTCTCGGACCGGCAAGCGTGCGGCGCTTTGAACCTGTCGCCAGTCATATTCCGGAACAGGCTGAACTGCTGACGCCTGCCAACGGCGAGGCGACGGCATGGCCGGCCACGGAGGGAAAAACGCGCCCTCTGCTCATGCTGCCCAAGGCCGAGCCGGCCGAGGTCACCGCGCTGGTCCCGGATGGGCCGCCGCGGCGTTTTAGCTGGCGTGGCGTGAGCTACGACATTGCCGGCGCGCAAGGCCCGGAACGCATCGGCGCCGAGTGGTGGCGCGAGCCCCTTCATGTCTGCGTCAGCAAACAGCAGAGCGCGCTGACGCGCGATTACTTCGTCGTCGAGGACGCCGGCGGTCACCGCTTCTGGCTGTTCCGCGAAGGGCTTTACGGCCGCGAGACCGCGGCGGCGCGCTGGTTCGTGCACGGACTGTTTGCGTGAGTTGTCATTCCGGGGCCGAGCAAAGCGAGGAGCCCGGAATCCATATTCGCTGACCTGTGATTATGGATTCCGGACTTGCCGCTTCGCGGCAATCCGGAATGACGGAAGCGAGAGGATAAGATGCAAGCCTACGCCGAACTCGCCGTGACGACGAATTTCTCCTTCCTGCGCGGCGCCTCGCATGCGGAGGAGTTGGTCGCCATGGCCGACGAACTTGGTCTCGCCGCCATCGGCATCGCCGACCGCAATTCCTTTGCCGGCGTGGTGCGTGCTTACGACGAAGCGCGCAAGCGAAAGATCCAGCTCCTGGTCGGCGTGCGGCTCGTCACCGTCGACGGTTCCGAGGTGCTGGCCTATCCGACCGACCGCGCCGCCTATGGCCGGCTCTGCCGCCTGCTCTCGGCCGGCAATCTGAAAGCCAAAAAAGGCGGGTGCCATCTCACCTTCGAGGAGATTCTCGCAGCGAGTCACGGGCAGATTTTTATCGCACTGCCTCCGCTTGCTCTAACCGCTCGTCCCCGCGAAAGCGGGGACCCAGCACTGGATTCCCGCTTGCGCGAGAATGAGCGGGACAAAGAATTTGCGACGCGTCTCTCCGCCCTCGCCCGCGCCGCCCCCGGCCGCACGTTTCTAGGCGGCGCCCACTATCATCGCGGTGACGAGCCGCGCCGGCTCGGGCTGCTCGCCGAACTCGGCGAGCGCGCCAGTGCGCCGCTCGTCGCCGTCAACGACGTGCTTTATCACGCGCCGGAACGCCGGCCGCTGGCGGACATCGTCACCTGCATCCACGAGAAATGCACGCTCGCCGAGGCGGGCTTCCGCCTCTCCGTCAACGCCGAACGGCATCTCAAATCGCCGGCGGAGATGGCGCGGCTGTTCAAGGATTTTCCCGACGCCATTGCCCGCACCCTCGATATCGCCAAGGCTTGCCGTTTCTCGCTTGACGAACTGCACTACGAATATCCCGACGAGCCCGTTCCGCCGGGCAAGACGGCGCAGCAGCATCTCGAAGATCTGACTTGGGCCGGCGCTCAGAAACGCTACCCGAAGCAACGATATCCGGAAGGCGTTCCGGAACACATCAAAGCGCGGCTTCGCGACGAACTCGCGCTCATCGCCAAGCTTGGCTATGCGCGGTATTTTCTTACCGTTCACGACATCGTCGCCTATGCGCGCGACGAAAAACAGATTCTTTGCCAGGGCCGCGGTTCGGCCGCGAACAGCGCAGTGTGCTTTTGCCTTGGCGTCACCGAGGTCGATCCCGACAAGACCCAGCTGCTGTTTGCCCGCTTCATTTCCGAAAATCGCGGCGAGCCGCCCGACATCGACGTCGATTTCGAGCACGAGCGGCGCGAGGAGGTGATCCAGTACATCTATAAGCGCTACGGCCGCCATCGCGCCGCGATCTGCTCGACCGTGGTGCATTACCGTTCGCGCCGCGCCATCCGTGAGGTCGGCAAGGTTCTGGGACTGACCGAGGATATCACCGCCGCACTCGCCAAGACCGTGTGGGGCTATGGCGATGGCTTGCCCGACGACCACATCCGTCAGGCCGGCCTCGATCCGGCCAATCCGGCGATCCGCCAGGCGGTCGCGCTGACCGACGAACTGATCGGCTTTCCGCGCCATCTGTCGCAGCATGTCGGCGGCTTCGTGCTGACGCGCGGGCCGCTCGACGAGATGGTGCCGATCGGCAATGCCGCCATGGCCGAGCGCACCTTCATCGAATGGGACAAGGACGACATCGACACGCTCGGCCTGATGAAGGTCGATGTGCTGGCGCTCGGCATGCTGAGTTGCCTGCGCCGCTGCCTCGATCTCCTGAAAGCCCATTACGGCCAGGACTATTCGCTCGCCACGCTGCCTCAGGACGACCCGGCAGTCTACGCGATGCTGTCACGCGCGGATTCCATCGGCGTGTTCCAGGTCGAGAGCCGGGCGCAGATGTCGATGCTGCCGCGGTTAAAGCCGAACCGGTTCTACGATCTGGTCATCGAGGTCGCGATCGTGCGGCCGGGGCCGATCCAGGGCGACATGGTGCACCCGTATCTGCGCCGGCGCGACGGCATCGACCCGGAGCATTACCCGTCCCCTGCCCCGGAGCACGGACCAAAGAACGAATTAGAGAATGTCCTCAAACGAACTCTCGGCGTACCGCTGTTTCAGGAACAGGCGATGCAGATCGCGATTACGGCGGCGAAATTCACGCCCGACGAGGCCGACGGGCTGCGCCGCGCCATGGCGACCTTCCGTCATACCGGCAAAGTCCATCTGTTTCGCGACAAGTTCATCGGCGGCATGACCGAACGCGGCTACGACCGTGAATTTGCCGAGCATTGTTTCGGCCAGATCGAGGGTTTTGGCGAATACGGCTTTCCGGAAAGCCACGCGGCGAGTTTCGCGCTCTTGGTCTACGCCTCGTCTTTCATCAAATGCCACTATCCAGACGTGTTCTGCGCCGCCATTCTCAACAGCCAGCCGATGGGTTTTTATCAGCCGGCGCAGCTCGTGCGTGACGCCCGCCTGCATGGCGTCGAAATTCGCGAAGCCGACGTCAATTTCAGTGCGTGGGATTGCTCGCTCGAACCGGGCACCGACGGCAAGCACGCCGTCCGCCTCGGCTTCCGCCTCATCCAGGGCTTGGGCGAAGACGAACTGAAAAACCTCGTCGCCGCGCGCGGCAACGGCTTTGCGTCGATCGAACGGCTCGCCGCCACGGCCGGCGTCTCGCGCTTCACCATCGAGCGGCTGGCGGAGGCGGACGCGTTCCGTTCGCTGGGCCTCGACCGCCGCGCCGCGTTGTGGGCGGCGCGGCGACTTGACGTGATCGGTGCGCAGGTGACGCGTCGGACTGCGGCCACAACGGATGATGGCGCGCTGCCGCTCCTCACGCCGCATCTGAGCGACGAGCTTTTTCCGGAAGAAGCCGTCGCGCTGCCGGTTATGGGACTGTCCGAACATGTCGTCGAGGATTACGTGGCGACAGGGCTGTCGCTGAAGGCGCACCCGGTGCGGTTTTTCCGCGATTGCCTGGATGGGCTTGGCGCCGTTCGCAATGCGGGCCTCAAGAACGAGGCGCTGCGGCAGGACTCCAAACTCACGGTCGCCGGCCTGGTGCTGGTGCGCCAGCGCCCGGGCACGTCGAAAGGCGTCGTCTTCATGACGCTCGAGGACGAAACCGACATCGCCAATATCATTGTCTGGCCGAACGTCTTTGCCCAAAACCGCCGCACGGTGATGACGGCGCGGTTTCTCGCCGTGCGCGGCAGACTGCAACGCGCCGGCCTGGTGATTTACGTGGTCGCCGAAAGCTTCATCGATCTTTCCGCGCAACTGCCGTGGCTGCGCGAGGGCGGCGACCTGTTTTCGCCGAAATTATCCGGCGGTCCGCTGCCGACGGAGCCAGCCCTGCCGCTGCGCAGCCGTGACTTTCATTGAAGCAACGATGACCAAACACACCGTCATTCCGGGGCCGAGCGAAACGAGGAGCCCGGAATCCATAAGCCCAGTGCCGGGGCTATGGATTCCGGACTTGCCGCTTCGCGGCAATCCGGAATGACGAATTAAGGACACTCAGCCATGTGCGGTCGCGCCAAACTTCCCGACGACGTCTCCGAGATTAAGCTTGATCTCAAAATCGATTTTGACGAGATCGAAAATTACCAGCCGCGGTGGAACGTCGCACCGACCTCGCAGCTTCCCGTCGTCGTCTCCAAAAACGGCAAGCGCATTCTGACGCCGATGCGCTGGGAACTCGTGCCTTCCTGGGCCAAAGACATCAAAACCGGCCACGCGACCTTCAATGCCCGCGCCGAAGGCATCGAAACGCGACCTGCCTTCCGCGGCGCCTGGAAGGCGCGACGCCGCTGCCTGGTCGTCGCCGACGGCTATTACGAGTGGCGCGCCGCGGATAAACAACCTTTCGCAGTGGCGCTTGGCAATCGCGGACCGATGACCTTTGCCGGCCTGTGGGACGTCTGGCGCGACCCTGCGGCTGCCGCGACCAAGCCCCTGAAATCCTTCGCAATCGTCACGACGCCGGCCAATACGCTGCTCCAACCATTGCACGACCGGATGCCGGTCCTGGTTGCGCCGGACAACTGGGCCGCGTGGCTCGGAGAAACCGAGGCGACCGACTCTGAACTCAAGGCGCTCCTCAAACCTTATCCGGATAGTGCGATGGCGTTCTGGCCGGTCGACCGAAAAGTAGGCAACGTCAAGAATGACAGCCCGGATTTGTTCTCGCCGATTTGTGAATGACCCGTGACGACAGGTTTACAGGGAAAAGTCTTCTAGCGGCCGCAGTCGCCTCGGCTAAAACGTCACATGAGTGTTGCATGGCCGACCGCCGCCCTATATCGTCTGGCACCTGCGGAATGCAGGGTTCCCGGCAATGCGCGCGCGTTGCGGTCGGGAAAACCGGTTAGGCCCGCGACACCGCGTCGCCGCGGAAACGATTGGCAAGTGCGATAGTTGCGATCGTAAATGCGGGCAAAGACCTTAAACACTAACGGCCCCGAAGACGGCCGGGAGGAAATTGTGCAACCTTCCACGAGCCTTCTCCGCGACCTCGTGCGCAAGAAGGATTTCTACGCCGGCGGCCTGATGATTCTCCTCGGCCTCGGCATCGCCCTTAAGGGCTCGACCTACCGGCTCGGCAGCCTGATGCATATGGGCCCCGGCTTCATGCCGACGGCCCTTGGCGTGCTGCTCGTCCTGCTCGGCATCGCTATCGGCGCGTCGGCGCTGGCGCCCGCCGAGGCAGGCAGCGAGGAGAGCGACAGCATCCTGCCCGAAAACCCGCAATGGTGGGCTTGGTTCTGCATTCTCATGAGCCCGGTCCTGTTCGTCGTATTCGGGCGATACTTCGGCATGGCTCCAGGCACCTTCGCATGCGTATTCATCGCCGCGCTCGGCGATAAGAACGCGACCTGGAAAAGTACGACAGTTCTATCGACCGTGGTGACTGTCTTCGGCGTCGGGCTTTTCTCGTACTTCCTGCAAGTGCCGATGCCAATCTTCACTTGGGGGGGCGGCCTGTGATCGATACTGCAATCACGGACCTTTTGTACGGCTTTACCGTCGCGCTCGAGCCGCACAATTTGATGTGGTGCTTCGTCGGTGTGCTGGTCGGCAATATGGTCGGCGTTCTGCCGGGCATGGGTCCGCTGGCCACCATCTCGATTCTTCTGCCGCTCACCTTCGGCATGAAGGCGGTGCCGGCCATTCTGATGCTGGCCGGCATTCTCTACGGCGGCCAATACGGCGGCGCGATCTGCTCTGTGCTGCTGAATTTACCATGCCACCCACCACACGCCGTAACCTGTCTCGACGGTTATCCGATGACCAAGCAGGGCCGCGGAGGCGTCGCTCTCGGCGTTACCGTGATCGCCTCATTCATCGGGGCGTCGTGGGGCATCACAGAGATGATCTTCCTGTCGCCACTCCTGGTGAGGGCGGCGCTGCAATTCGGGCCCGCCGAGGTCTGCTCGCTGATGCTGCTTGGCCTTTTGGCCGGTTCGACGCTGGCGCGCGGGTCGCCGCTCAAGGGCGTCTGTATGACCGTGCTCGGGCTGTTCCTCGGCTCCATCGGGACCGACCTCGAGACCGGCTCGGAACGCTTCACTTTCGGGATGACCGAACTCGATGACGGGATCGAACTGATTGCTCTCGCGCTCGGCCTCTTCGGGGTCGCCGAGTTCATGAGCAGCGTCAATCAGATGTCGCCCATCAATATGGCCTACACGAACGTCCGCTTCAGAGACATGCGGCCGACCATGGCTGATCTGAAACGTTCATTCTTCCCGATGTGCCGAGGCACGATCATCGGCAGCCTGTGTTCGCTCATTCCGGGGACGGGCCCGACCATCGCATCGTTCGTCGCTTACGCGGCGGAGAAGAAGGTATCGAGGACGCCGGAGAAATTCGGCACCGGCATGATAGAGGGCGTCGTCTGCCCGGAGACGGCGACCCACTCGTCGATTCAGGGCGACTTCATCCCGACCATGAGCCTTGGCATTCCGGGCGACGCCGTCATGGCGCTTTTGCTCGGCGCGCTGATGATTCAGGGCATCGTGCCGGGTCCGCAGTTGATTTCGCAACATCCGGACATCTTCTGGGGCCTGGTGGCGAGCTTCTGGATCGGCAACATCATCCTTGTCATCTTGAACGTGCCGCTCATCGGCATCTGGTGCAAGATGCTGGCGATCCCCTACAAGTATCTTTACCCGAGCGCGATGTTCTTCGTCTGCATCGGCGTCTATGCGGCCAACAACGACTTCTTCCAGGTCGGCGAGGTCGTCGTGCTCGGCATGCTGGGCTATATCCTGCTGCGGCTTGGCTTCCATCCGGCGCCGGTCGTGCTTGGCTTCGTGCTCGGCCCGCGCTTCGAAGAGAACTTCCGCCGCGCCATGCTGATCGCGCGCGGCGATATCACGGTGTTCGTCACGCGTCCCATCAGCGCCGTGTTCGTCGGGCTGTGCGTCCTGCTGCTGGCGACGCAGCTTTACTTCCGGCTGAGAGGTCCCAAGATCAAACCCGTTGTGGCCGACGGCGACGGTTCGCCACCGATATCGCCGCAAATGTCACCCCAGCGGATACCGGTCACTCCGGCCGAATAAACTTCGCGATCCAGCAATCTGAAAATCAACCGAGCGCGGCCTCAGGCCGCGCTCGGCGCGTTTTTGCTTCCCAGGCCACGCTCCAGCACACGCGCGAGCCGATCGGAGAATGAGCGCGCATCGGCCGGACGTTCACCGTCCAGCACCCTCGCCTCGTCGAACAGAAGATGCGCCGCATCTTCTTTGAAGGCTCGTTCACTTTCGCCGAGCGCCGCGAGCGCCGCGACCAGTGGGTGATGCGGGTTGACCTCGAGTATAGGCTTCGCCGCCATAGACAACCTTCCGGCGCCGGCGAGCATCTTCTCCAGCGCGCGATCAGGCCCGCTGTCCGGCGCGACCAGACACACGGCGCTGTCGGTCAACCGGTCCGACACGCGCACGTCTGACACCGCGTCGCCCAACGTCGATTTCAGAAATGCGACAAAGATTTTCACCGAGGGCGCGGCTTCGGCCGGTGCCTCGTCCCCGGCGTCGGTACGTGCGATCTGCGCCAGATCCGCCGCGCCTTGCGTCACCGACTTGAACGGCTTGCCGTCGAACGATACCCCGGGCATCACCCAGAACGTGTCGACCGGGTCGGGCAACAGCAGCACTTCGACGCCGCGGGCGCGGAAGCCCTCGAGCTGCGGCGACGACTTGAGCCGTTCGAGATCGTCACCGGCGAGATAGTAGATCGCTGTCTGATTGGTTTTGAGAGCGCCGACATAGTCCTTCAGACTGCGCCACCCGTCGCCCGACGCCGTGCTCTTAAAGCGCGCCAGCGCCAGCAGCGCGTCGCGGCGCTCGAAATCCTCGTAGATGCCCTCCTTGAGTACCGCGCCGAAAGTCTCCCAGATTTTGGTGTAGGCAACCGGCTCCTTTTCGGCGGTGCGTTCGAGCTCCGACAGTACGCGGCTCGTCGCGCCCTTTCTGATCGCGGAGAGCAGTTGGCTTTCCTGGATTTTCTCCCGCGACACGTTAAGCGGCAGGTCGGCGCTGTCGACCAACCCACGCACGAAGCGCAGATAACGCGGCAGGATGTCGGCGTCGTCGGTGATGAAGACGCGCTTGACGTAAAGCTTGATGCGGCCCTTGCGATCGGGATCGAACAGGTCGAACGGCCGCGAGCCCGGCACAAAAAACAGCGTGGTGTAGTCCTGGCGGCCCTCGGCGCGGAAATGCACCGTCATCGCCGGATCGTCGAACTGACCGGCAATGCTGCGATAGAAGTCCGTGTAGTCTCCGGTCGTGATCTCGGCCTTCGGTTTCGTCCATAAGGCGGCACCGTCGGTAATCTCAGCCGGCGCCGCATCGGGCTTATCGACGATCGAGATCGGCACCGGCACGTGGCCGGATTGTGCCTTGACCAGACGTTCGAGCGTCTGCCGGTCAGTGTACGTCTTGGCATCGTCAATAAGGTGCAGCATGACGCGGGTGCCGCGCGGCATCGCATCGGCCGGCAGTGGCGTCACCGAGAATGTTCCCTGCCCGTCCGATGACCACAGCCAGCACGTATCCGTTCCGGCCCGGTGCGACAGCACGTCCACCCGGTCGGCGACCATGAAGGCTGAATAGAAGCCGACGCCGAAACGCCCGATCAGTGCGTTATCCTCACCGGCGGTTTCATTCCCGCCGGCCGCCGCCACACGGTCGAGAAACGCCTTGGTGCCGGAGCGCGCGATCGTGCCCAGCGCCTCGACCATCTCCTCGCGCGACATGCCAATGCCGTTATCCTCGACCGTCAGCAGCTTCTTGTCGGCGTCGACAAGCAGTGTGATACGCGGCTTGGCATCGTCACCCAGCAAGGCCGGTTCGGCGATCGCCTCGTAGCGCAGCCGCTCGCAGGCATCGGCCGCATTGGCGATCAGTTCGCGCAGGAAGACCGATTTGTCGGAATAGACCGAGTGCACCATCAGCTGCAGCAGCTTGGCGACATCGGCCTCGAACGGGCGGCTTTCGGCTCGGCTTTCCTCAGTCATCGTCATAACGGCTCCCCGGGACACGGACTTTGTTGTTGTCCAGATGGAGACAAACCGCTGCCGATTTAAGATTTAAGGGCGGCGGCCGGGGCCCATGTTTGGGCCCATGGCCGCCCTACACCGGCACCCGCACCGTTGCCCGCAGGCCGCCAAGCGGTGAATTGCCGAGGATGATTTCACCGCCATGGGACCGGGCGATGTCACGGGCGATGGCAAGGCCGAGTCCCGTGCCGCCCTGGTCCTGATTGCGCGCATCGTCGAGCCGCAGGAACGGCTTGAACACCTCTTCCCGCATCTTGATGGGGATGCCGGGCCCATCGTCATCCACCGCCACGGTGAGCCAGCGGTGATCGCGGTGCGCCGTGACCGCGACATTCGAGGCGTAGCGCAAGGCATTGGAAACCAGATTGCCGACGCAGCGTTTGAACGCTGCCGGCCGCACGGTGACCTCGGGCCGGCCGGTGAAAGCAACGCTGATGTGGTGGCCGTTGCGCTCCATGTCGGCCCTCAGTTCGTCGAGCAGCACAGCCATATCGGTCGGCGCCGATTGTTCGCCGGTGTCGCCGCGCGCGAACGACAGGTAGGCCTCCAGCATGGCGGCCATCTCGTCCACGTCCTTCTTGATCGCGTCGATCTCCGGGCCGTCGCCGAGCAGCACCAATTCCAGCTTGAAGCGCGTGAGCACCGTGCGCAGGTCGTGCGACACGCCAGCCAGCATCGTCGTGCGCTGCTCGATCGATCGCTCGACACGCCCCTTCATTTCCAGGAATGCCGCCGCCGCCCGGCGCACCTCGCGCGCGCCGCGGAGTCGGAAATTCGGCGCCTCGCGGCCTTTGCCGAACGCTTCGGCGGCATCGGCCAGCCGCACGATCGGCCTGATCTGGTTGCGCAGGAACAGGATGGCGACGGTCAGCACCACAAGCGATGTGACCACCATCCAGGCGAGGAAAATCCACGAATTGGGATCGTAGACGTCGGCGCGTTTGGCGAAGACACGCATCACCGTGTCGTCGAGTTTGATGCGGATTTCGACGATCGAGGAGCGGCCAACCGTGTCGATCCAGAACGGCAGGCCGATCTGCTTGCGGATCTGATCCGACAGCGCCTCGTCGAGTTGAGAAAAGAATGGCTTGGGGCCCGGTGGCGGCAATTGCGTGCCGGGCAGAAAATCGACCACGAGGCCGAGACGGTCCTGCGCGATGCGGCGCAGCTGCGCGTGGCCGGGGTCTTGCGGATACGTCCGATAGACGTCGATCAGCGTCGCGATCTCTTGGGTGACGGCCGACGCCAGATATTTCGTCACCAAGTCCCAGTGCCGCCCAAGGAACATGAAGGCGACCACCGACTGCACGATCACCATCGGCAGAATGATGATCAGCAGCGAGCGGGCATAAAGCCCGGTCGGCGTCAGCGCCTTGAGCCTGCGGGTGAAGCGGCCCCACGGCGCCGCGATCGGACCGGCAATAAACGTGACGCCGCGCCGGAATGTACTGGCAGCGCCCGACAAATAACCGGCGGCACTGCGCAAGCGTCCGATGCCCTGGTCGAAGCTCGTCATGGCGCTCACGCCACCGGCACGAGCCGGTAGCCCACACCGCGCACGGTCTGCACAATCAGCGGATTGGCCGGATCGTTCTCGATTTTGCGGCGCAGCCTGTTGACCTGCACGTCGACGGTGCGCTCGCTGACCGCGTCGCCGTTGCCGGCGAGCGCCTGGCGCGGCACGGTTTCGCCGACGCTCGTCGCCAGCACGCGCAGCATGTCGCATTCGCGCTCGGTGAGGCGGATCGCCTCCTCGCCGCGGCGCAGCTCCCCGGTCGCCAGGTGAAAGACGAACGGCCCGAACCGCACCGATTGCATGGGCGCGCTGCGTTGCGGTTGCGCCCGCTTGAGAATGTTGCCGACCCGCAGTGACAACTCGCGCGGCTCAAAAGGCTTTGACAGATAGTCGTCAGCGCCGATTTCAAGCCCCATGATCCGGCTTTCCTTTTCGTCGCGCGCGGTCAACATCAGGATCGGCACGGTCGAACTGGTGCGCAGCGAACGGGCGAAGTCGAAGCCACTTTCGCCCGGCATCATAACATCGAGAATGAGCAGGTCGAAGCGCAGACCTTGCAGCTTGGCGCGCGCTTCGGATGCAGTTTCCGCCGTCGACACGCGATATCCCTCAGACAAGAGGTAGCGCGACAGCAGGGCCCGAATGCGGCGATCGTCATCGACGACGAGCAGGTGTGGTGCGTCGTCGGCTGGCTTGGCCAACGCCGCCGCGGTCATGGGCCGCCTTCTTTGCGATGCAGCCGGGCGCGGTCGGACTGCGCGATCATGCGCAGCACGCGCTCGCGATGTTCGGCGTCGATCATTCCGGCAAGAAAACGCCGCGCCGCCTCGCGTCCGTCGCCGTCGAGTTCGGAAAGGACGCCTGAGATGCGCGCGGTCTGCAGGCCGGCAAGCTGCATGGCCAGGTTCTCTCCGGCCGGCGTCACATAAAGCAGCCGCTGGCGGCGGTCGTGAGCGCCTTCGCGCTGGATCACGTAGCCTTCATCGATCAGCTGCTTGAGCACGCGGCCGAGCGACTGCTTGGTGATGCGCAATACATCGAGAAGTTCGGCGACCTTCATGCCGGGATTACGATTGACGAAATGCAGCACGCGATGGTGCGCCCGGCCGAAGCCAAGCTTGGCCAGCACTTCGTCCGGATCGCCGACAAAATCGCGATAGGCGAAGAACAGCAGTTCGATGAGATCCCAGCTCGGCTCAGGTCCGGGCACAGGACGCTCGCCAACCGCCGCAGCACGAGGTTTGGGTGGAGTGGTGACGCCGATGTCTGCCATTATGTCAGCACTATTGACATATTTTGGGTTGGTTGTTAATACAAGAACGCGTTATCACGATGGCAACTCGCCCGCCCAACCCAGCCGGCAACCCCTGCTCGCACGGGCGGTTGAGACCATACCGGGAGTCCCGTCTCGACGCAAAAGCGGCCCACCTTGGCGCCCCACACTAGGGCGCTCCGGGTGACGCAACGATCGGGCGGCTCCGTGAGGGAGAAATGCCATGGCCGTGGCCTTTGACCAACGTTCCGACGTCATCTGGTTCGATGGCAGGCTCATCCCCACCGTGGACTGCAAGATCAGCGTGCTGACGCACGGTTTGCATTACGCAAGCTGCGTGTTCGAGGGCGAACGCGCCTATGGCGGCGAGATTTTCGAGGGCACCGCCCACTCCGAGCGGCTCAAGCGCTCGGCCAAGGTGCTCGATTTTGAAATCCCGTACAGCGTTGCCGAAATCGATGCCGCGAAGCGGCTCGTGCTGGAGAAGAATAACCGGAAGGACGCCTATGTGCGGCCGATCGCTTGGCGCGGCTCCGAAGCGCTGGGCGTCTCGGCACAAACCAACAAGATCCATCTCGCCATCGCCACCTGGGAATGGCCGAGCTATTTCGATCCGGCCCAGCGTCTCAAGGGCATCCGCCTTGACCTCGCCGAGTACCGGCGCCCGGACCCGAAGACCGCGCCATGCCTTGCCAAGGCCGCGGGTCTCTACATGATCTGCACCATCTCCAAGCACCGGGCCGAGCAGCGCGGCTATGCCGATGCGATGATGCTCGACTGGCAGGGGCGCGTCGCCGAGTGCACCGGCGCCAACATCTTTTTCATCAAGGATGGCAAGATCCACACGCCGATCGCCGACTGCTTCCTCGCCGGCATCACGCGGGCGACCGCGATAGCGATCGCGCGCCGGCACGATATCGAGGTCATCGAGCGCCGGATCATGCCGGAAGAGCTTGGCGGTTTTTCCGAATGCTTCATCACCGGCACCGCCGCCGAGATCACTGCCGTGTCTGAAATCGCCGAGTGGAAATTCACTCCGAGCCGCATCACCCAGACGCTGATGAGCGACTACACGACCGCGGTGAAGCCCAAAGGCAAAGCCGAAGCAGCCTGACCGGCGCGGCGCAGTTTCACCCGCGCCGCTTATCGATATTTTTCCCTGGCTCATTCTAATGGCCGCCTTCACTTGAAGTTCGGCCGTGTGATCGGTTCGCCATCGGCGGCGATCTGATAGTGTGCCGTCGTCTCGTCACGTCGCCGCCCGGAACCGCGCTTCGGTACGCGCTGGTCTTGCCCGGGCGCCTACAGGGAAAGGATCGCCCTTGCTCCGCGCAATCGCACTGCTGCCGCTGATCGCCGTCGCCCTGGCCGCTCCGACGCTGGCCCAGACTTATCCACCCGACGGGCCAAACATCCCTGTCATCGCCAACAGCGAGAGCGCCGCCGGAGCTTTCGGGCAGCCCTTGCAAGCCCCGCCGCCGCCCAAGGCCTGGGACCAGGAATCGATCTGGAACATGAAGGTCGAGGGCTTCAACGACAATCAGGGCCGTCCGATCTACCAGCCGCTCGTCGTCAATCAGAACGGCCGCGAGATTCTCTATCTCGGCAATCTCGCCGGCAACATGCTCAATCCGTTGACCGGCAAGGTCGAAGCCAACGGCACCTCGATCGTCGACGTCACTGACGTCCACCACCCGAAGTTTCTGTTCCACATTCCGGGCCCTGCCGGCAACATCGGCAGCGCAGGCGCGCAAATGGTTCGCGTCTGCGGCGGCGACGTGCTGCCGCACGGCGAAAAGGGCAAATGGTATCTGCTGCGCGCCTTCGGCAATGTCGGCCCCGATGAATCCCATCAACTGTGGGACGTCACCAACCCGGCGGCTCCGGTGTTTATCAGCACGATCGTCAGCGGGCTGAGCAACACACATAAAAGCTGGTGGGAGTGCGACACCGGGATCGCCTACCTGGTCGCCGGCAGCAAGTCTGACGGCTGGCATCAAAGCGGCTCGCTGCAGCACATCAAGATTTACGACCTCAGCGATCCACGGAAACCGGTCTACATCCGCGATTTCGGGCTGGTCGGCCAGGAGCCCGGCGCCGACATCAAGACGGCGCACAGTTGCACATCCGATCCCGGCCCGAACTGCTACGAGGGCGCCAAGAATCCGCCCGGCGGCGTACATGGACCGATTTCGATGGGGCCCAAGGTCAATCGTGTCTATCTACCCTACGGGGTCGGCCACGACGGCGTCATCCAGATCGTCGACCGGCAGAAACTATTGACCGGCTGCACGCTCCCCACGGCATCGCCGCACTGTGCGACCAATCCAACGCAAGCCGAACTGCTTTACCCGCAAGTCGGCGTCATCGCCATGAATCCAGAAAATGGCGGCCACAGTTCGATGCCCGTGCTCGGCGTGCCAATGCCGCAGACGCAGGCGCATTTCGCCGACGGCTCGCCGCAGAGGAAAGATCTGCTCATTGTCAGTTCGGAGGACACGGCCAATAACTGCTTCGGCCAAGCGCCGCACGACGCGTGGATTCTCGACATCACCAACGAATCCACGCCTTGGCCGATGGCGACGCTGACTGTTCCCCAAGAGCCCGGTAACTTCTGCGAAAAGGGCGCACGCCTTGGCGCCCATGCAGTAACCGAGGCGATCTACCCGCCCTATTACGGCAAGATCATCGGCGTGTCCTGGTTCAACGCCGGCGCCCGCATCTGGGACATCCGCGATCCCGAAAATCCGCGGCCGATCGCCTACTACATTCAAGCACCGAACAAGAATACGATCGCATCGTGCGCCACCATCCACGGTGTGGCGACGTGCCTTAACGCGACGATGAATGACTATGTCGAGTTCGACGATCGCGGCTATATTTACGCGGCCGACCGCGCCGGCACAGGTGTGACTATCTTGTCGCTGACGGGAGATGCACTCAAGGTCGTCACCCCAACAGCAACGCAGCAGGGCCACTGATCGGAGCTTTCGGCATGCGCCTCAAATTCGCAGCTGCTCTCGGGGCCGCGTTGATCGCGCTCACTCCCATCGCTGCGTATTGCGGCGGAGAGCCCTCCCCCGCGGATGCAGTCAAAGCCCAGTCGCTGGCGAGAGTGGTTCCGGGCCATACCAGCAAGGCCGAGATCACAACTCTGTTCGGCAAACCCTGGCGCATCGTTCAGTTCAACGATTGCGGCGAAGCGATGGACGACCAGGCCGACGAGACCTGGGAGTATCGCGGGCGCGACGCAGACGGCTCTTATCGGCTGCACATCGAATTCGGCGATGACGGCACGGTGCATCTGATCGCCAAGATTCCCGACACTTCGCCAGGCGGCAAAGGCACCGCCGCGAAATTCGCGCCTTCGACGCCGATGCCAGGCATGTCGATGTGACGCGGGCCTTCGATGCTGGCCGTACCGCCCGCTATGCCCGCCAGAACGGCTTGCGCACTTCCTTATCGACGTCGTAGCGCGTCACGCGCATGTCGCGCAGGCATCTGTCGCACAACTCGGCTAGCTCGCGCCGGCTGCGCGCGCGGCGTCGCCATTCCTTGAGCAGAGCGCCCAAGTCGGCAAATGTCCGGCGCAGCGAACCCTGCGCCTGCGGCGGGGCATGGCAGATGGATTGTGCGTGAGCCATGATTTTTCTCCTGAAAATTCAACTCACAATAAAACGGCTTGTCGAGCCGATGCTTCGGTTCAGGTCGTACTGACGTAGAACGAGGCCAGATCGGCGAGGCTTGGCGTGGCCGCCAGGATCACAAGCGCATCGGCGATCAGCACCGCGACCAACAGTGCGACAGCAGCGAAAAGCTTCGGATCAGCGGACGAGTGCGTCGCAGCGCTGCGTGGGATGCGCCGTAACGGCAATGTTGAAGCCGACGAATGAAGCGACATTTGATCCTCCACGAATGGCGCGGGCTGCGCCGGCCGGAACAATCCGAATGACCGGCGTTCGCGCGTGGTCCCTACGTAGCGCTTTTCACGATTTGAATAATCACCGCGTATAATGATATTATTCATGATCAGTTAGTGATATATAGCGTGCCCAATAATCCATGGCCGACCTGCGAACCCTGGCGATTTTCGTGAAGGTGGCGGAGCGCAAAAGCTTCATGCGCGCGGCCGTCGACCTCGGCATCACGCAATCGGGCGTGAGCAACGCCATCAAGCGGCTGGAAGAGCAGACCGGCACCCGGCTGCTCGCACGCACCACCCGCCGGGTCAGCCTGACCGAGGATGGTGCGGCATTTTTCGAACGCTGCCGCCAGGCGCTGACCGACATCGAGGAAGCCGAGCTGGTGCTCAAGGAGGCGCGGCTCAAGCCGTCCGGCAACCTGCGCGTTGACATGTCGATAGCATTCGGCCGGCTCAAGGTTGTACCGCAGCTCGCTGCCTTTCAGGCCGAGTATCCGGATATCCGGCTCAGCCTCACCTTCACCGACCGCTACGTCGACCTGATCGAGGAAGGCATCGACGTCGCCGTCCGTCTCGGAACCTTGCAGGACTCCAGTCTGATCGCCCGCCGCCTCACCACCGCGCAATTCAATCTCGTCGCCACGCCGGATTATTTGACCGCGCACGGGCGCCCCAGATCATTGGACGATCTTGCCAAACACAAATGCCTTGCGTTCACGTCGCGCGACACCCGGTTGACCCGAGACTGGCGCTTTCTGGTCGGCGGCAAGGAAACCAGGCTGACGCCGCGCGGGCTCATGAGCTTCAGCGATGGCGGCGCATTGTGCGAGGCGGCCTGCGCCGGCTATGGGCTCGCCCAAATGCACAACTACTATCTCGACAACGAGATCGCGCGCGGCAAGCTCGTGTCGGTGCTCGATAAGCTCAAGCCGGCGCCTGATCCGATCTGGCTGGTCTACCCGCCGACCCGGCATCTGACGCCGAAAGTGCGCGCCTTCGTCGATTTCATGACCGCGCAGTTCCGCGCGACGCTCTGATCGTCTGCCTAATGCACCCGCACGGGAATGATTTCGACTGACAGCTGCACCTCGTCGCCGAGTCCATAATAGTAATAGGCCGGCTGCGATATCGTCCGCAGCAGCAGGAACAGGCGCAGCCGCAGCCGTTTGAAGACGTTCATGCGGCGTATCGGAAGCAGATTTTCCTGGGACACATGGACGATCCAGTGCCGGCGATCGGTCGGCAGATCGATCTCGCGGTGTCGCGCCAGCTCTTCCAGCAGGCTTTCGACGTTCGGCTCTTCCATGAAGCCAAAACTCAATTCGACACCTATGATGCCGCCGCGACGCTTCTCATGGTCAAACACCGTCACCTTGTAGCGGCCGTTGTGAATGTAGGGGACCTTGCGGTGGGTGACTTCGACCAGGATCAGATTGCGGGGCAGAATGCCATGCCGCTCCCACAGCATTTGAACCAGCGCCGGCGTGCGGTCAGCCAAGTCCCGCACCGGCTTGGGCGACATCACGATGGCATTGCGCTCCATGAAAGTCTCACAGCCCTTATGCAGCGCCGCCAATTCGCCGATGGTCATCGTCGGTTTGGCCGAATAGGCCGCGAACGTCGCCTTGCGGCCCCAGCGCCATGTCGCCATGACCACAAACAGCACGATGCCGATCGACAACGGCACGAATCCGCCCTGCGCAAATTTGAGCGTGCTGGCAGAAAGAAAGGCCGCGTTCACGATGGAGAGCGCGCCCCAGACAAGGCCGGTAGTCACCACGCCCCATTTCCAGTGCCGCCTCGCCACCGGAAACATCGCCAGCGACGTGATGAACATGACGCCGGCGACTGCGAGCCCATAGGCCGCGGCCAGCGCCGCGCTGGAGCCGAACGCCACCACAAGCACAATGCAGCCGGCCAGCAAGGACCAGTTGACGAACGGCACATAAACCTGTCCGGCGTGATGATGGTGGGTATGCAGCAACCGCAGCCGCGGAAACAGACCGAGCCGGATCGCCTGAGCCGCCAGCGAAAAGGCGCCGGAGATCAAAGCCTGCGACGCGATGACGGTAGCCACCGTGGCGAGCACGACCATCGGATAAAGCAGAGCGGAAGGCACCAGATTGTAGAACAGCTTGCCGCCGGCGACCGGCGCGCCGGTGAGCAGATAGGCGCCTTGACCGAGATAGTTGAGAAGGAGCGCCGGAAACACGACCACGAACCAGCTCAGCCGGACCGGCGTCGCGCCGAAATGCCCGACGTCGGCATACATCGCTTCACCGCCCGTCACGACCAGCATCAGCGCGCTCAAGATCAAGCAGCGTGTCGAACAGACCGGCGCGGTGCAGGAACTGCAGACCGTAAAGCGGATTGAACGCCGCGAGAATGTCCGGATGCACGACAATCTGCCGGGTGCCGAGCACGGCAATCGCGACGAACCACAGGGCGAGAATCGGTCCGAAAATGACGCCGATGCCCGATGCGCCCTTGAACTGAATGAGAAACAGTGCGGTCAACAAGCCAACCGTCACCGGAACGATCAGGCTCGCCAACCCGGGCGTCGCGACCTGCAGGCCTTCAACGGCTGAGAGCACGCTGATGGCCGGTGTAATCATACCGTCGCCGAACAACAGACCGGCGCCGAGCATGAGCGCCCACAGCAGCAGCGTGGTCGCACGCTTTTTGTTGTCGTGGAGTAGACCATAAAGCGCAAAGACGCCGCCCTCACCGTCGTTTTGCGCGCGCAGCACCAACAGCGCGTATTTGATCGCGACGATGACCGTGATGGTCCAAATGACGAGCGACACCCCGCCGATCACGTCGGCGGCCGCGCGCGAAGCCTCGCCACGGCCAAGGAACAATTGGTCCATCGCATAGAGCGGCGAAGTGCCGATATCGCCGTAGACCACGCCGAGAGCCCCGACGCTCAAAGCGGCGAGACCACCACGCGCGGCTGCTGGTGCGTCTCTTTGCGCAGCCGGCGGGCTGCGGCGCCCGCTGAGCAGATTCATGAAGCGTAAACCACGGTCAAGCTTGCCCGGCTGCATTACTATAGGAGCAGGACCGGCGGCGCTTTGACAAAGCTCAACTATTTGGCGGCGTCGCGCCGCGGCGGGGACGCCGACCAGCGCTCGGCCGCGGCATCGTCGGCCGACTTGGCCTCGACCCACGCCGTGCCACTTGCTGCTTCCACCTGCTTCCAGAACGGCGCGCGGGTTTTCAGGTAATCCATCAGGAATTCGGCTGCTGCGAACGCGGCCTGGCGATGGCTCGACGCGGTCGCCACCAGCACGATGTCTTCGCCGGGCAGGATGCGGCCATGGCGGTGGATGACGAGCGCCGCCATGATCGGCCAGCGGGCCCGCGCCTCCTCGACGTGGCTGGCGATCTCCGTCTCCGCCATACCGGGATAGTATTCGAGCGTGAGCGCTGCGATCGGCGCGCCGTTTTCGTCGCCGCGGCAGACACCAGTGAAGGTTACGACCGCACCGATATCCTTGCGGCCGCCGGTCAGCTTTTTGACTTCGCCGGCGACATCGATCGGCTCTCGCTGCAGACGGATGGTCGCGGTCATTGCACGCCGAGCCTCAGCCGCCCGTCATCGGCGGGAAGAACGCGATCTCACCGGCACCGGCGATGCGGGCATCGGCACGAACGTGGTTGCGGTCGATGGCGGCGCGGATCACTTTCGGATTTTCGAACGCATAGGCGTATTGCTCGTCCCGGGCGGCGAGCCATGCCATCAGTTCGCCGACAGTCGCAATTCCGGGCGGCGGATCGACGACTTCTTCGGCCTTGCCGACGCGCTCACGCACCCAGGCGAAATACAGAACCTTCAGGCTCACGCGCTGTCCTCGGTCAGATGCCGCAGCCCGGCCTGCAAATAATCCCAGCCAGTGTAGAGCGTAAACAGCGCCGACAGCCACAGGAGTGTGATGCCGATCTTGGTGACGCCGGGCACGACCGCGTCGCCGGCCTCGCCGGCGATCAGAAAACCGACGGCAATGAGTTGCAGCGTGGTCTTCCATTTGGCGAGCCGCGTCACCGGCACGGACACGCGCAGCTCGGCCAGATATTCACGCAATCCGGACACCAGAATTTCGCGACACAGGATGACGACGGCGGCGAACAACGCCCAGCCGTGAATGGTGCTTTCGGCGGCCAGCATGAGCAGGCACGACGCCACCAGGAGCTTGTCGGCGATCGGATCGAGCATGCGGCCGAGCGAGGACTGCTGACTCCAGGCGCGCGCAAGGTAGCCGTCGAGAAAATCCGAGATGGCCGCAACGATGAAGATGGCGAGCGCCACCCAGCGCAGCCACAGGCCGCCGTGCAGAATGTTCTGGTAGAACATGCAGCCGACCACGATCGGCACGGCCACGATCCGGCCATAAGTCAGCACGTTCGGCAGCGCGAGCGGGTGCGCGCCCAACCGGCCCGGCGTCGTGGTGGTTGAATTCATGGTCCTAACATAGCGTCGCGGTTTGCCGACTGACAGAGCCTTGCGGCACCTCTCCTCTGCTCAGATTTCCTAGGTCGCCTCGCCGTGAAAAAAAGCGTAAATGCGCCCCGCCGTCTCCGCACTGATACCATCGACCTGCATCAGATCCGTGACCGCGGCCCGTTCGATCGCTTTCAGCGTACCGAAATGATGCAGCAGCGCACGCTTGCGGCCCGGACCGATGCCGGCGATCTCCTGCAGGCCGGCTTCGCGCAAATCACGTTTCCGTCGCGCCCGGTGCGATCCAATGGCGAAGCGGTGCGCCTCGTCGCGCAATCGCTCGACAAAATACAGGACTGGATCGCGAGGCGGCAGCTTGAACGAGTCGCGGCCGGGAAGGAAGAAGGTTTCGCGGCCGGCATCGCGGTCCGGTCCCTTGGCGATGGCGACGAGTGGAACCTCGACCCCGAGCCCGGCCAGCGTATCGCGCGCGGCCGAAAGCTGGCCCTGCCCGCCGTCGATCAGCACCAGATCCGGCCACGGGAACTCGTCACGCTCGTCCGGCTCGACAACCTCTCCCGGATTCGGCGGCGTTGGAACGGCCTCCCCCTCAAGGGGCGAGACATGGAGCGGCGCCCCCTCGCCGTTTTCCTGGCGTGGCGCCTCCGCCAACAGCCGCTTGAAGCGGCGCTCCAGCACTTCGCGCATCATGCCGAAGTCGTCGCCGGGGACGAGGTTTGCGGAACGGATATTGAATTTGCGGTACTGGCTTTTGCGAAATCCTTCCGGTCCTGCGACGATCATGGCGCCGACTGCGTTCGAGCCCTGGATGTGGCTGTTGTCGTAGACCTCGATGCGCCGCGGCGTGCGCGACAGCGCGAACGTCTCGGCCAGCTGGCGCAGCAGATTCTGCTGCGAGGACGTTTCGGCGAGCTTACGGCCAAGTGCCTCGCGCGCATTGGCGAGCGCGTGGTCGACCAAGTCTTTCTTCTCGCCGCGCTGTGGCAGCGACACTTCGATCTTGCGCCCGCTCTTCGTCGACAGCGCCTCGGCCAGCAGGTCCGCATCCTCGATTGCATGCGAGATCAGGATGAGGCGCGGCGGCGGCCGATCATCGTAAAACTGCGCCAGGAAGGGCGACAGCACTTCCCCCGGCCCGTGCGAGCGATCGGCCTTGGGAAAATAGGCGCGGTTGCCCCAGTTCTGCCCGGTGCGGAAGAAGAACACTTCGACGCAGGAGAAGCCGCCCTGCTGATGCACCGCAAAGACGTCCGCCTCCTCGACGCCGCGCGGATTGACGCCCTGGTGCGACTGGATGGCGGATAGCGCCGCCAAGCGGTCGCGGTAGATGGCGGCGCGCTCGAAATCGAGCGCGGTAGAAGCCTTTTCCATTTCGCCGGCAAGCTCGTCCTTCACCGTCTTGCTGCGGCCGGACAAGAATGCGTTGGCCTCGCGCACCAGCGCCGCATAGTCCTTGAACTCGATCTCGCGCGTGCACGGCGCCGAGCAGCGCTTGATCTGGTACAGAAGGCACGGCCGGGTGCGCGACTCGAAGAACGGATCGCTGCATGAGCGCAGCAGGAAGGCGCGCTGCAACGCGTTGATGGTACGGTTGACGGCCCAGACCGAAGCGAAAGGTCCGTAGTAATGGCCCGGCCGGGTGTGCGCGCCGCGGTGCTTGAGGATTTGCGGCGCCCAGTGATCGGTCGTGATCACGATATAGGGAAACGACTTGTCATCACGCAGTACGACATTGAAGCGCGGCCGCAGCCGCTTGATCAGGTTCGCTTCCAGCAGGAGTGCTTCGGTTTCGGTGCGAGTGACGACGAACTCTAGGGTGCGCGTGGCAGCGATCATGCGCTCGATGCGCGTGTCGTGGCCGGTTGGGCGTCCGTAAGCGGTGACGCGCTTCTTGATATTCTTGGCTTTGCCGACGTAGAGCACGTCGCCGCGTTCATCGATCATGCGATAGACGCCAGGCCGCGACGGGGCGAGTTTTGTGTAGTTCAGAATGGCGGCACGGCCTTCGGCCAGCGAGCCCGTTTCCTCACCGGGATCGCTGGGGAGCGCGTCGGCCGCCTCCGGTTCGGGCAACGACTGCTCGTCGTCCTCCTCGGCAGCCTCGATCGGCTGGAGGGATTCGGTTTCCGGTTCGACGGGGTTTTTCGGAGCACTCATGCTGGCGAACGGCGATGCCTCTCTGACCGCAAAATTATGCTCGGCCACGGCTGGCGGCCAGGGTCAGACCGGCTGCGCACTGATGCCCTCCCGCGTATCGTTCTGCTTAAAGCAGAGGCAAGCAAATGGGGGATCTGTTAACTCTAACAACTCGGAAATACTTGGCCACTTAACAACAATTAACGCTCTGTTCACTATAAATCTTGCACAAACATGGCTGATATCCGCGCTTTACTGTCTCTTCGGCCAGTCGACCTTCGTTAGTCGACTTGCCCTGTGCTGCGCGATCGTGCGGAGGCTCCGCTGCGGATATCCTTGGGAACTGGCAGCGCCGCTCGGACCGGCCTGGTCGCCTCAGCGCCCGCGGGCGACATTCCGACCTCTTGAACATTAGGGCGAATTGGCGTTTCTAGCGCCAGTCGAATCGCCCCGACGGGCGACTCGGCTCCCAAGCTTACCGTTCATCGGGGCCTCGCTCGCCAAGTTCCGCCGAGTGTTTGACGACGATTTTTAGTAATTAATTTACCGTACTCTCGTCCACATTAAGACATAATTAGCTACAAGTTGGTCACCCCCAAGTCTATTCTCGCCACAATCTAGCCAAGAATTAGAAGAGCCGTGTGTCTTTTCTGCACTAGACGCAGAGCCGACCGCGAATACTATGCCGCCACCTTAGGTTTATGGAGGTCCACAAATGAAAAGAGTTCTTCTTGCGTGCGTCGGCGTCCTGGCGCTGAGCGGAGCGGCCGCGGCAGCCGACCTGCCAGTTGCACCAGCGCCCTATTACAAGTCGCCGGTTTATGCGCCGGCTTACAACTGGAGCGGCTTCTATCTTGGTATCAATGGCGGCGGCGGCTGGGGCCGTTCCACTTGGACCACGACAGGCGGCTTCAATACGTCCGGCGGCCTCGTCGGCGGCACTGTCGGCTACAACTATCAAATGAACCAGGTCGTCCTCGGCGTCGAAGGCGACATCGACTGGGCCAACATCAACGGCAGCACCAACGCCGGCTGCACGGCCGTCGGCGGCACGGGCTGCACCACCGGCGACAACTGGCTCTCGACGGTGCGTGGACGCTTGGGATATGCGGCTGACCGCTTCATGCCCTACATCACCGGTGGTGCCGCGTTCGGCGACGTCAAAGCTTCGGGGCCCGGGCTCACCGGCACCGACACGACCAATGCGGGCTGGACGCTCGGCGGCGGCATCGAATTCGCCATCGCCGGTCATTGGACCGCGAAGGCCGAATATCTCTATGTCAACCTCGGCAGCGTGTCGTGCGGCGCCGCTTGCGGCGCAGCCGTTCAGAACGTCAACTGGCATTCCAATATCGGCCGCGTTGGTCTGAACTACCGGTTCTAAGTTCCTGTAATCCTCCCAAACTTAAAGCCCCGGGGCGCGAGCCTCGGGGCTTTTTGTTTGTTCGATCGAAACGCAATGCTCGGCAAGCGATGGTGCGGCCGCGCCGTCACTCGGGCTTGGTCGCTCCGAATGCCGGCACGCGCGCAGCGAAATTATCGAGCCAGGCGACAAGCCGCGGATGTCCGCCGCGCCAGCTGCCGTTGAAACGGAAATCGCGGTAGCCAAGCGCGCAGGCGAGCGTGATCTGCCCGACATTCGGCATTGCATCGACCGGCGGCGGCGCGGCTTCAAGCACGGCGAGCGCGCGCGACACCTTGCCGGCCTGCAGCTCCAGCCACTTGGGCTCGTGCATGTCCGGCTTGCGGTAGCGGCTTTCGTATACGGTCAAGATCGATGCATCGAGAATACCGTCGCATAGCGCCTGCAGCCGCAGTGCGGCGAGGCGTTCCTTGCCCGCGCGAGGCACGATCTTGCCGCCGCCTGCACGCTCGTCGAGATAGTCGAGAATGACGCGAGAATCGTAGATCGCGGCACCATCCTCGGCGATCAGCACAGGGATCTTGCCGAGCGGATTCATGTTTCGAACAGTGTCGTTCGGATCCATCGTGTCGGCGCGAGTCAAAGTGATCTCGTTGTCGAGACCGAGCAGCGCGGCACCAATCCGTACTTTGCGCACGAACGGAGACGACGGCGAGAAACGCAAAATCATCATCGTAGCACCATTATGGGAACACTGTTGCGGGAAGGAAGTTGAAGACGCTCATTGCGCGCAACGCGCAATGAGCTGAACAATTGTGCAGAACGTCCACCATGCGCGAGCGGAACAATGTTCGCAATACGTGGCCGCGCCGCGCCATGCGGCGAACGCATTCGCAACCCGAGGAGCGGCGTCAGCCAGTAATGACGAGGTTGACCGCTTTAGGGCCCTTGCCCTTCTTATCGGGCTCGACGTCGAAACTGATGCGCTGGCCTTCGGCCAGCGATTTCAGTCCGGCGCGTTCGACTGCGGTGATGTGCACAAACACATCGCGGCCGCCATCGTCCGGTTTGATAAAGCCATAGCCGCGTTCGCCGTTGAAGAACTTGACTATCCCCTGCATCGCCATTGAGCGACTCCTTCCCCGTTGCTTCGCCACCCTCCCCCACGGCGGGTGGCGCGGCTGGACATTCACACGGGCAAAGAGTCATCGGCCCGAGACGGCCGTCAGTCACTCCGCCGGCCCCCCACAGGAGGCGGAACGTCTAACCCAGCAACAGTCCCGGGAACCTAAATTAGACTATTTTTAACCTGTGTAAAAGTGGGGAACTTAGGGGCTGAGCCAGTCAACCCGCGACTCGGCCGGATGCGCTTCCCGAGCCAAAATGCGGCCCAGCGCCGGGAGCAAGAGGCGCAAATCCTGCACCAGCGTGAACGGCGGATTGACCACGATCAGCCCGGACCCGGAGAGGCCCGCGTCCTCTCGCAGGGACGCGACGAAAAGTTCGCTGCGCAGGATCTTTGCAATGCCGAGCCGCCCGAGCCGACGCGAAAGCGCATCTGGCGCTTCGCGGGTCTTGATCGGGTACCAAAGCATGAAGGTGCCGGTGCTCCATTTGCGGTGTGCCGTTGCCAAGGTTTCGGCGAGCCGGGTGAAATCACCCCGCTCCTCGAATGGCGGGTCGACCACAACGAGGCCGCGACGCTCCTTGGGCGGCACGTAGGCCCCAATCGCGGTCCAGCCGTCGATCGCTAGCGCCTTGACGCGGCGATCCCCGCGCAGCACAGCCGTCAACATGGCGAAGGATTTGGGCTCAAGCTCGCAGGCGATGAGCCGATCTTGCGAGCGGAGCAGGTGTTGCACGATCAGCGGCGAACCCGGATAGGCGCGCAAGCTGTCTTCGGGATTGCATGCCGCTACTGCCTCAAGATAGGGCGCCAGCAAGTTCCGGCATGCTTGCGGCTGTCGGTCGATCTCGCTCCACAGCCGCGCGATGCCGTCGCGCCATTCGCCGCTGCGGGTCGCTTCGGCCGCCAGCAGGTCGTAGCGTCCGGCGCCGGCGTGGCTGTCGATGACGCGGAACGCGGCCGGCTTCTGCCGCAGATACATCAGGACGCGCGCCAGAACCGCGTGCTTGTGCACGTCGGCAAAATTACCGGCATGGAAGGCGTGCTGGTAGTTCACAGACCCGGCACTTTGACCGCGCGCGCCGCGCGGTCAACCGTCGCCACGCAACGGCGGCATCAGAATATTGTCGTTGCGGCAACTGCGCCTGACGACCTGGGGACAAGCGCGGAATTTCAGATCCTTCGACAAACACAGGCGCACCTCGGTGAGGCGGCGCCGGTCGCACGATATGGCGAGGTCGCCTTTGGCAAGACCCGGGTTGGCCTTGATGAAGGCGTCTTCGACCGCATCGGGCGAAACGCTGAGCGGCTTTTGCAGGCCAACGTAGTCGGGCGGAATCGTGACAGCGGAGCGTGCTTTGCGAATAGTCGCGAAATAGTCCCGCGCCGAAAGTCCCGAACACGTGCCGTGTTTATCCCACTCGTTGTAGACAAGCCGCGGCGCCGGCATCAGATCGAGCATGGTGGCGACGATCCGGTGATCGAGGCGCGGTGACGGTACCTGACAATTTTCCGGAAAGCCGCGCTCGTATTGCGGCCACAACCCGTGAACGACGAACGAAAACGGTCGGGCGCCGCATTGCAGCGTCGGCGGCCGCCCACGACCCCGCTCGGCCGCCTCCGCGCAGTATGACGGCGACCACGACAGTGACAGCACATAAAAATCGAACTGCCTGGGTTCGCCATTGCGCCGGCCCTGCGCCGATGCGACGGCGCTCATTGCGGCCGAAAGCAAAATGGCGATGAGCCCGCGAACAAGAATTCCAGCCATGCCACCCCTCAGCTTTCCCACCATCGTGACAATCCTAGCATCGCGGCGCGGAACGAATGTGGAACCCGAATCTCGATCGGCAGACACAAGTTCCGCGCATCTTGCGCGGTGCCACAGCAAAATCACACATTATCGCTATATCGATTTTAGCGGGTCGGTACGATCTTACCCGCCCGTTTTCTGTTGTGTGAGGATTGGTCGGGGTGACCGTCTATCGCTTGTACAAAAACAAGCCGTTCGAGCCGGATGCCGTGGCAGCGATGACGCGCGCTTATGCGAACATCTGCCACGAACTCGGCCTGAGCGAGGCAGATCGGCCCGAAATTCACGCGGTGGCGAAGAAGGTGATCGAGTTCGCGCAGCGCGGCGATCGCGATCCAGCGCGGTTGCGGGACCACGTGCTGCAGGCGCTCCAAAGCCGGTCGAGCAGGCTGACTGAGTTGACCGAGTGCCCCGGAACGGCCCCCACTTTGCCGCGTTGATTCCATGCCGCATGGGAATCCGTCAGACCTCGATGAGCAGTTCTCAGGAATACCGCCAATTCGCCGCCCGCTGCCTGGAAATCGAACGTCACGCGCACGATGCGCGGACGCAAGCGCAGATGCTGCAAATGGCGCAGATTTGTCACCGGCTGGCTGACGAGATGGATTTGGCGCAGCGCGAACGCTGCAAGCGCCATCAACCAGGATCTGAGGGCCCCCGCCATAGCCGGTGAAAGGCGTCCGGCCCTTTTACCCCAAGTTTGCCGAATTTAGCGGGTTGATTACCGGGCAGCGTTAAACGTTTCGGCAGGGACTTTCACACCGCGCGCCGCATGGCGTCGCGCATTGGGAGAGCCAATGAGCATCGCCACACTCAGACTGGTCCTAACCGCGGCCGCCGTCGTTCTGCTGACGGCCAGCGCCCAGGCGCAAAGCCCCGGCCAAGGAACCCCCGGCGTAACCGGCGGCGACTTTGGCGGATCACACCACCGGCGCGGAAATGCCAAGCAGGTTGCAACGCCCAAGCAGAAGGTCGACGAAAAAGGCTACAAGTCTGCGCTCGATCAACTGCCCAACAAGCAATACGACGCGTGGCACGGCGTGCGTTAGCCGGCCCTTCCCCAAGCGGTACCGACAATCAGGGTTTCGCGGCACGGCAGGCGGGATTGTACGCCCAGTTGCGATCAAGCCCGACGACGCAGAAGTTTGTGCCCCAGCCCATGCCGATCATGCCGGTGTCCGTTGCGATCGAATAGTAGATCGGGTGTCGCGTGTTGTCGTTGATCAGCGCGGTGCCGCGGCAGAAGCGGCGTGGGATGGACTGCGCGGCCCAAGGCAGATACGCGGTTTCCCGCATGTCTTCGATACCCACAATTTTCAGCTCGGAATTCCAGAAGCGGGCTTCCTTGGTCCCGAAATTATTCATGATTTCGTGAAGCGCCGGCGGATAGTCGCAGGGCGGCATATCCCGGCTGTATTCCGGACCCGGCAGCCAGAAATTCTTCTCAAACCAATTCGCCGCTTGCGCCGGCGTGTAAGCGGCGACGCCGAACGCCAAGACCAGCGCAATGCAGGCAACGCGACTGAACATGACCCGTCCCTCGTCAGCCGCTAACCGTGCCGCGCCGCAGCCAAGCGGTCAAGGTCGTGGACCTTCATGCACATGGACTTGCCGGTCATCGTGACAATCCTGCCACGCAATTGCGGACCGGATCCGGTAGGCCTTTTCAGGATTTTTACGCCGAGCGACGAAGCAGTCACGCGTGCTTCATGATACCAATCCGATCCGGTGGCGTCTGATTTCGCGTAACGTCCAATAAGGGGGACAGCGAATGGCCGCGGTACACCAGTTGCTCAGCCCGCAGCCGGCTTTTGGCTTGCAAGCCGCCGGGCGGATCCTCGTCAGCGCGTTTCCGCCCTGGGTCCAGGACCTCGCGATGTTGGTCGAGACCGTGGAGGCGGCGCGCCCGGCGGGCGCGGCTGCCGACTGGCTGCCCGGAGCCGTGGTACGGCTGCCGTTTTCGAAAAGGATCTGCAGTGACGGGCGCACAATTTGCAGCCAGGCCCTGTTGGCGCTTGCCGAAACGGCGATGGTGATTGCCTGCTCGGCGGCCTGCAACGGCTACCGCCCGATGAGCACCATCGACCAGACCACGCATTTCATGCGGCCGGTGAGCTTCGATGTTGTGGCGGACGCCCGCGTCGTACGGATCGGCGGCAATATCAGTTTCGGCCGCGTGACTATTCTTGGGGCGGCAGACCAACGGGCGGTCGGCATGGTGTCGAGCGCCTGCTCGATCTAGCAGCGGCCGTGCAGAATTGCGCTTGTCCACAATCGGCGGCGCACTTTCGCTTCATCGCGCAAGTCTCTAAGCTTGGGTCTGTTGCTCGATTGCGGTGGAGGGCGTTGCGATGCGTTGTGCTGTTGCGGTGATGGCGGCTTTGATCGCGCTGGGCGCCGGCGGAACGGCTAATGCAGGCTTCTTCCACGACTATCCGTGGGTCAGAGGCAACGACACCGGCGGCATCATTCCCTACTCACCAGCGATCGAGCACGTTTATCGGGACATGGCGGCCGAGCATTGTGCGCGCTGGGGGCGCCTGTCGCACATCACCAGCGTCAACCGCCATTACGGCGAATACGTCAGCTTCGTCTGCATCGACAAACCGTGGATCATCCACTGACGCGACGGCGTCCGTCCTCGTCTCAGTCAGCGGGCGCAAGTTTCTCCCAATCACCCAGCCTTCCAATCTCCCAAAACCGCCTGCACGAGCGCAAGCGCAGCCACCGCGGCAGTATCGGCGCGCAGAATGCGCGGCCCAAGCGCGAGCCGCACCACATTTGGCAGCCGCAGCAACGCCGCGCGCTCATCGGTGGCAAAGCCGCCTTCGGGACCGATCAGAATCGCCAGCGGTCCGCCGCGCGGCACCTTTGCAAGCGCCAGCACCGGATCGGCCACTTCGGCATCTTCATCGCAGAAGATGAGACATCGCTGCGCCTCGAACCCGCCGAGGACGCGCGTCAACGAGTCGGGTTCGGCAATATCAGGCACCGTGAGAATGCCGCATTGCTCCGCCGCCTCGATGGCGTTCGCACGCATGCGCGCCGTATTGACGCGAGCGATCTGGCCGTGACGGGTCAGGACGGGTTGCAGCCGCGAGGCCCCCATCTCGACCGCCTTCTGCACCATGTAGTCGAGCCGGGCGGATTTCAGCGGCGCGAACAGATAATGCAAATCGCCCGGAGAAGTCTGGGGGCGGCGCTGCGCGCCAACCTCCAGCACGGCCGCGCGCTTTTCCGCCCTGATGGCCGCCTGCCATTCGCCATCGCGGCCATTAAAGACCAATACGGCCTCGCCCGATTTGAGCCGCATCACGCCGGTCAGGTAGTGCGACTGGGACCGGTCGAGCGAAACGGCGGCCGCTTCGTGCAGCGGCGCATCGACATAAAGGCGGGGCGTGCGAAAGTCGTAGGCTGGCATGGGGCGTTTCAGCGCAAAGGGATCAGCGTTAATTTCGCCTTAACCCGCTTGCGTGCATTACGCCAGCCGGTGCCAAAATGCGCCCGTTTTCGGCGTTTTGCCCCTGTGTCGCCGAATTCAGAGCGCCTATGATGGCGGCCCGGAAACGGGCGCGGGAACGGGAAAGGACGCGATATGAAGCCGGGTATCGCAAAATTGGGTCTCATAGCGGCGCTGGCAATGACATTCAGTGCTGGCGCGATCGGAACCGCTTCGGCGCAGATGACCACGGGTCAAGCCCCCGGGGCTGCTTCCGCGCCATGCGAGGGCTTCATGCCGCTGCGCAATGAAGCGCAAAAGCGGGGCATGGCGATCGGGATGGCTGAAAAGCAGCACGCCGACCGCAAGCAGATGTGCAAGCTGGTGACGGTCTTCTCGGCCGCCGAGGAAAAGGCGTTGAAATACCTGAAGGCCAACATGACGTGGTGCGGTGTTCCGCAGCAGGCCATCACGTCGGCCGCGGACGCCCATGCCAAGACCTTAAAGTTCCGCGAGATCGTTTGCGCGCCGGCGCCGGAGCCGCGTCTTCCGACCTTGAGCGATGCGATCGGTTCGCCAGCGCTTGATACCGCCAAGAACACCAAGACCAATACCGGCACCTTCAACACGCTGACCGGCAATCCACTGGACAAATGAGCGGCGCGGCCGGCTCGGTTGCCGACTCGACCGGCAATTGGGTCGATACGCTGGCGCCGGCCTGGCTGCGGCCGTATCTGCGGCTGGCACGGCTCGACCGGCCGATCGGTTCCTGGCTTTTGCTCATTCCATGCTGGTGGTCCTCGGCGCTGGCCGCAGTCGCCGCCCATGCATGGGCACCAAGCCCGGCGCATATCGTGCTGTTCTTCATCGGCGCCTTCGCCATGCGCGGCGCCGGCTGCACCTGGAACGACATCGTCGACCGCAAGCTCGATGCCGCCGTCGAGCGCACCCGCTCGCGGCCGATTCCCTCGGGGCAAGTCAGCGTCACCCAGGCGGCGTTGTTTCTCATCGCCCAGGCGCTGATCGGCTTGGCGGTGCTGCTGAGCTTCAACAGCTTCACCATTGCGCTCGGCATCGCCTCGCTCGCCATCGTCGCCATCTACCCGTTCATGAAACGCATCACCTACTGGCCGCAAATCGTGCTCGGGCTGGCGTTTTCCTGGGGCGCGCTGATGGGCTGGCCGGCGGTGTTCGGCAGCCTCTCGCCGCCGCCGCTTCTGCTCTATGCGGGCTCGATCGCCTGGGTGATCGGCTACGATACGATCTATGCCCACCAGGACCGCGAGGACGACGCGCTGATCGGCATCAAATCGACCGCTCTGTTGTTTGGCGCGCGCACCAAACCGATGCTGGTCGTGTTCTATGCGCTCGCTGTCATATTACTCGGCGCCGCCGGATTTGACGCCGGCGGCGGCATCGTGTTCGCACTCGGACTTTGCGCTTTCGCCGCTCACCTCGCCTGGCAGATCGTGCGACTCGATATCGCCGATCCGGACAATTGCCTCGCGGTGTTCAAATCCGATCGCGACGCCGGCCTGATCTTTTTTGCGGCGCTGCTGCTCGACGCGGCGCTGCGCCATCATGGCTAGCGCAACCCTGCCGCCGTGGCGCACAAACGCTTGCCGGAATCGGAATATTCCCCCACGCTAGAGCCCTCACCCGCGCTGGTTCGGACGATTGCGACCGATCGGCGGTAACGTCTGCGCACCGCAGACAGCTCACCCTTGCCCAGAGGCGACGTGACAATGGCCAATGCTTGCACCGGCGGCATCGATACGGGTTTTGCCGCGCTCGGATATTTCAAGGTGGCGATTCTCGGAATTGTGCAGGGCATCACCGAGCTGATGCCGATCTCCTCGACGGCGCATATGCGCCTGGTCCCGGCGGTGCTCGGCTGGCAGGATCCGGGATCGGCCTTCTCCGCCGCGATGCAACTCGCGGCGCTTGCCGCAGTGGTCAGCTATTTCTGGGCCGACGTGCGCGACGTCACGGTCAACGCCATCGCCGCCACGGCGCGCGGCGACTTTCGCGACCGCTATTTCCAGTTCGCCGTATGGCTTGTTGTCGCCACCATTCCGATTGGCATCGCGGGCCTGGCGCTCGCCAAAGTCCTCAACACCTGCAACTCGCCGCTGCGCGCCGTCAGCGTGATCGGCTGGTCGTGCATGGCGATGGCGGCGCTGCTTGCGCTCGCCGAGCTCGCGGCGCGCCACCGGCGAACCGTCGAACAGGCGACCATGCTCGATGCACTGTTGGTCGGCATCGCGCAGGTCGGCGCGCTCATTCCCGGCGTCTCGCGTTCCGGTTCGACATTGACGGCAGCGCTGATGCTCGGTTTCAAGCGCGAAGAGGCGGCACGGCTGTCCTTCCTGCTCGGCCTGCCGGCGATCGCGCTCGCCGGCCTCAAGGAACTATGGGAACTGCATAAGGCCCATATCGATGCGCACGCGTGGTCGGTGCTGGCTGTCGGCATCGTCGTCGCGTCGATCTCGGCATTCTTCGCCATCTGGGGGCTGATGCGCATCCTCGAAAACTTTTCGAGCTGGCCGTTCGTCATCTATCGGTTTCTGCTCGGCCTCGTCATCCTCGTCGGGATCGCGGTGGGTTGGGTTGTGTGACCCTGGCTTCGGCCCGCCGCGCCGGCATGACAGGTCGCCGGACAGCGCGGCGGACCGGCCTTGTCGGTCGGCCCGAATGGGAGCAGGATACCACTAAAGCCGCAGAGCGGCGGGACAGCGATTCGGTGCGGGGCGCCCGGCCGCTGGCCTCAAAAAACGAACGAATTCATCCGTAGGGAGCCAATCGATGAAATCAACACTGTTGCTGAGCGTGACCACGGCGGTCGCGGCGGTACTGGCTTTGTCGCCGGCCGCACACGCCGCCCAGTCTGCCGCCATCTCGGGGCAAGTGACCTCGAAGGCGGAAGGCGCCATGCAGGGCGTCGTCGTCACCGCGCACAAGGACGGATCGATCGTCTCAGTGAGCGTGATCACCGACGCCAAGGGCAACTACGCGTTTCCGGAAAACCGGCTGGAGCCCGGCCACTACTCGCTCGCGATCCGCGCCGTCGGTTACGACCTCGCGGCGCCGGCCAGCGCCACTGTGGCCAGCGAGCAGACCGCGAAGGTCGATCTCAAGCTCGATCCGACGAAGAACCTGCCCGGACAGCTCACCGACGCCGAATGGCTGATGAGCATGCCGGGCACCGACGACCAGAAGGCCGCGCTGCTCAACTGCACCAGCTGCCACACGCTCGAGCGTGTCGCACTGTCGACGCATAACGTCGACGAGTGGATGCAGGTGGTTTCGCGCATGATGGGCTACGGCGCCGTCAGCCAGCCGGTCAAGCCGCAGCCGATGCTCGACCGCTCGCGCGCCGGCACGCCCGAACAGTACCGCAAGCTCGCCGAATATCTCGCGACCGTGAACCTGAGCGCATCCGACACATGGTCGTATCAGCTCAAGACGCTGCCGCGCCCGACCGGCGATTCCACGCACGTCATCATTACCGAATACACTCTGCCGCGGCCGACCATCGAGCCGCACGACATCCTCCAGGATAAGGACGGAAACGTCTGGTACACCGACTTCGGCGAGCAATTCATCTCCAAGTTCGATCCGAAGTCGCTCAAGCTGATCGAATACCCGATCAAGAAGTTCAAGCCCGACGCCCCGACGGGTCTGCTCAGCATCGCCTTCGATAAGGAAGGAATGATCTGGTTCGACACGATGTATCAGGCTTCGCTGGGCGTGCTCGATCCGAAGAACGGCGAGATCAAGTATTATCCGGTGCCGGCAAAGTGGAATGACGAGCGCGTGCAGCTCAACTTCGTCGGTCTGCGTCACGAAGTCGACGACAAGGTCTGGACCAAGGATGTCGGCACCGGCTACGTCTACCGGGTCGACCTGAAGACCGGCGACTGGCAGCGCTTTCATCCGACCGACTCGTTGCCGGATGCGGCGCACCATCACTACGGCATCTATCAGGTGATCTCCGACAGCGAGAACAATCTGTGGATGGCCGAATTCAGCGAAGGCTATCTCGGCAAGATCGACGCCAAGACGCTGAAAGTGACCTGGTACACACCGCCGACACCGCATTCGCGGCTGCGGCGCATGGAGCTCGACAAGGACGGCAACATCGTCGTCACCGAGTATCGCGGCAACAAAGTCGCGGTATTCAATCCGAAGTCGGAAAAGTTCACCGAATATGCGTTGCCGCCCTACACCTATCCGTACCGCGCCAACTTCGACAAGAACGGCGATATCTGGGCGTCGACCATGAGCACCGACCGCGTCGTGCGGCTCGACCCGAAGACGGGCCAAGCCAATCAATACCTGACGCCGTCGGATACCAACATGCGCACGGTGTGGGTCAATAACACGACCGACCCGGTCAGCTTTCTGGGTCGGCAGCAACCACGACCACGCGCTGGTAAAGGTCGAGCCGCTCGACTGACGCGCCTGCGCCTCATCCTGGCGTACAAGATCAATCCCTCCCCTCGCGGGGAGGGATTTTTTGTGCCCTCGCCTGTTAACGCGGCGCAAAATCCTGATTAGGAAACACGCTCGCGTCGGGCGTCTTGATCACCACGTAGGGATGATCCGCCGCCGCGTGGCAGGCATTGCAGCCCGCGGTAAGCTGCGTATAGGCGGCGGCAAATTTTTGCGGGTCCTGCGCCTTGATGGCGGCATCGACGGCATCCAGCGGCTGGCTCAGCGCCGCGTTCACGAGTTCGCCGACCGGCAACCCGCGGAACTTGGGCACCGCCTTGACGATGCCGCCGAACGACTGGCGGATGACAACGAGCTCATATTGCGCCAGCGCCCAGTTCTGCGCCTTGCCGGCGAAGCCAAGCTTGGCATGACGCGGCTGGATCAGCGTATTCATCATGTCGCCGAGCGTCATGGCGTAGGGCGCCGTGGCGGCGGGCTCGGTCGCTGCCGGCGGCACGGGCGACGACTGGGCGAGCGCCGAACCGGCCGCCGGCGCGGCCAACAGCAGCGCCACTGAACCGCGAAGCACACAGCGTTTCATCATGCGGCAATCCCGGATTGCTGGATCATGCAAAGCCGAAGCGCGGGCTCATTGCTTCTGGAGGAAACAGTCGACCTCGATTGGATCCTTCATGTCGCCCGCCGTGTGCGGATGACGCATGATATTGGCCTGCTTGTAGCCGTCCTTGGCGCACGAGATCTGAACGTCGTCCGGATTGACGTCCTTGCCGAAGCCCGGAATTTTGTAGAGGCCTAGAAGATCCGTGGCCGTCACCAGCGCGCCGCCCTTGAGCTCTGCCGTTACCTTGGCATCGTCAATACCGGGCCCGCCCACGAGCCGCACGAACCCGAAAAACGACGGTCCGTCCGCGCCGCCATTGAGGTCTTCGTCGGTCATGTCGACACCGCCGGCATGCGCAACAATTGGAGCGGCGAGCGCTATCGCAAGAATGACAGCGGATCGAAGCTGAGCCATGCCCAAATTCCCAAGCGTTTCGTCCCCCGCCTCGCTCGCATCCTGCCGCAGGCGCGGCAGCACCGAGACGTTTATGGGTGTCGAAGATAGGCGAGCACGCGCAGCGAACACAAGGGCGGTCGCCTCCGGAGTGCCGCGTCGAACAAGGAGCGGATGTTCCCGACAAGCATTGCGGCTTTCCGCATCCGCCACTCGACAATCGATCGCATTGGACTAGAGTCACCATAAAATAATTCGCGGGGGCGAGGCAGGAAAGGATCATGAGCGATCTGATATCCGATAACGCCTTCTGGACGATCTGGCTTTTAGTTCACTTGCTGCTCGCGGTCGGGCTGCTCGGTGCGCTCACGCATCAGGCGATGGCTGTCGCGCTTCCAGCCCGCCAAGCCGCCGGCGGGATCGTAACGCGGTTCCGTTCCGTTTCAGCTCCGAGCTACGCCACGGCGGTCTGCGTACTGTGGGTCCTGACTTTTCTTGTCGGCTCCTACATCTATCCGAGTTATCGCATCAACATTCGCATCCCGCTGGAGCAAGGTCATTATTTCAAGACCGGCGGCTTCTTCGATTTCAAGGAGCACGTCGCCGCGATCGGGCTGATGCTGCTGCCCGCCTACTGGGTCTTCTGGAAGAACACGCAGAATCCGGAATACGACAATGCGCGCAAAGGGGTGACACTGGTGCTGGCCGCCATGTGTTGGTTCCTGTTCATCGTGGGCCATGTCCTCAACAATGCCAGGGGATTTGGATCATGAGCACGACCGCAACGACAAACCCGGCGGCAGTCCCGGCCGAGCGCCGATCGTCCTTGGCGGCGTCAAGCAAATTCAAAACCTTCGCGATGGTCTTCTCCATCGCCGGCCCGATCGCCTACTGCCTGAGCGTTTATCTGAACTGGCCGGTCTTTACCTATTTCCCGGCGACAGGCCACTTTGTCTGGGGCTATGGCGCCATGCAGGCCAGCACAGGACCGAACATGCTCTGGTATGGATGGATAGTGACGACCATTTTGATAGCGGGCCCGCTCGGCCTTATCGCCATGATGCTGCCGGAGAGCGTGACCCGGAAAATTCCTCTGTTCTTGGTGTGGCTGGTGCCGATTCTGACGATCCCATACATCATCTATTCGCTGATGTTCTGGTGGCGGCTCGCGATGCGGGGATAAGAAAACGCCGCAGCGCGGACCGCTACTGAACGCCTGCCGCTTTCAAATACTGCAAGTCGACAAAATGGTCGGCCTGTGGCAACGGCGGTTTGAGCAACCCCGCCTCCCCCAGCATCGCGATCACCTGCTGCAAGCCTTTCAGATCGATCTCGCCGCGCCTGGGCAACACAGCGCGGCCGGGCTCGTTGAACAAGTCGAGCGTCTGTCCGGCGATCGGCTCCGAACAGCCGATGGTCGCCATGATATCCGCAACGACCTTGCTGCGATTAGCCGGGTCGCGGATGAAGGCGAACGAGTTCGCCATGGCGCGCACGTAACGCACCATGGCGTCGCGATGCGCCTGTGCCCACGGCCGGCGCACCGCCGTGACCGTATAGAGATAGTCCGGCACGACCTCGTCCGAGCGCCCGAGCAGCGAATAGCCTTGCGCGAGCGCCTGCAGATCCTGCGGCTGACCGAGCACCGTCGCATCGCAATCGCTGTGCAGCAGACAGTAGAAGCGCTGCGGCGTCCCCTCCTCGGTCTTCACCGCGAAGCTGCCGCGCTCCAATCCGTGCTTCGCCAGCAGCTTGCGCATCGCGATGGTGATGCTGCCCTGTTCGTCCGCCAGCCCAATGCGTTTTCCCTTAAGCTCGGCGTAGGAGTTGATGTTCGGCCTCGCGACCAGACTGTAAATCGCGTTTTTGAACTCGGTGTCGATTGCGACTGCATCCGCGCCCTTCATCACGGCGCGGATCAGAAACGGCGTGGCGATGTGCGTGATGTCCATCCATCCCTTGTTGAGGCCGTCGAAAATCATCTTGTCCGAGCCGCCCGGCACCGGAATGACGACCTGCACATTGAGACCTTCACGCGCAAACAGCCCCTCGCGCTGGGCCACCGCGATCGGCAGTGAATAAATGCTGTGGGCCGACGACCAGTCCTGGCCATAGCGCAACGTCAACGGCTCTGCCGCGACGCCGTGCGCGATGCACGCCGCCGTCACAACGGCGCCAAGACCTGACGCCCACACCCGCCACAACCGCTTCGCCATTATTCCTGTCCGCGGTGCCAGCGTAGCCCGGTCAGGATGGCGGCGAAATGAGGCGCTTGATCCAAAGCAGGGCGAGCTGTGCTGCGCTTTTACGCCACCCGGCGTTGTGTTTAGATTGCAACCCATGGCAACCCCCGCGCGCACCCGCGTGCTTGGCGGCACGAGCCGGCCCGGCATCGTGCGCGTGGCGGCCTGGGCACCCGAATGGCGTGCGCTGTTTTCGGCGGCGCTGACGCGGGAAATCGACGCGCGGCGTTTCTTTTTGTGGATTCCGGTCGCCGCCATGGGCGGGGTGGCGCTCAATGTCGCGGCTGATCGCGAACCGGTCCTGTGGCTACCGGCGATGCTGGTAGCGCTGTGTGCGGCACTGGCTTGGCTTTGCCGGGCGCGTCCGCTGGCGCTCGGCATCTGGGTGGGCCTTGCCGCGCTGTGCGCCGGTTTCCTGTCGATGGGGCTGCGCACCGCCCGCGTCGCCACGCCGGTGCTCGATCATGTCCACACCGTCCGCTTGCAGGGTTTCGTCGAGGAAGTCGATATCCGGCCGGCAGGTGCCCGCTTCGTCGTCCATGTTGTCGACTCCGGCAGACTGCCGGCGCGGCTCGCACCACACCGCGTGCGCGTGACCACACGTAAGACGCCCGACTTTGCGGCCGGCGACTACGTGACCTTCACCGCCCGGCTCTGGCCGCCGCCGCGCGCCGTGGCGCCCGGCGGCTACGATTTCGCGCGCGACGCTTATTTTGCCGGTATCGGTGCGGTCGGCACGACGTTCGGCAACGTCAACGTTCTGCCGCCGCCGGGCGACGCGCCATGGCGAGAGCGATTCTTCGCCGCGATCGATCGCGCGCGCAACCGGCTCGCCGTGCGCGTCGACACCATCATCGGCGGCGATGAGGGCGCCATCGCCGCCGCGATGGTCACCGGCAAGCGCGATTTCCTCTCGAATGACGCCAAGGACCTCATCCGCGAGGCCGGCATTTTCCACATCATCACCATTTCCGGCCTGCAGATGACGCTGGTCGCCGGCATTTTCTTCTTGATGACGCGACGGCTGTTTGCACTGTCGCCGACGCTCGCACTCAACTACCCGATCAAGAAATGGGCGGCCGGCGTCGCCATGGCGGGTTCGTTGCTCTACGACATCGGCACCGGCTCGCGGGTCGGCACCGAGCGGGCGCTGATCATGACGCTGATCGTGCTCGGCGCCGTCATCCTCGATCGCCGCGCGCTGTCGATGCGTAACCTGGCGCTGGCGATCCTGGCGATTGTTGCCCTTGAGCCGGACGCGATCCTCGGGGTGAGCTTTCAGCTCTCCTTTGCCGCCGTGGCGGCGCTGATTGCCGTCATGGAGACGCGGCTTGCGCAGCGCGACCGGCATCCCGATCCGTTCCTGCCCGCGCGCGGCCGGCCGGAGCGCCGCAGCGTGCTTTTCGTGCACGCCGTCGAAAAGCCGTTTCATCTCCTGCTGGCCACATTGTTCGCAACCAGCGCCACCGCGTCGTTCATGGCCTATCACTTTCACGATCTCAGCCCGTATGTTCTGATCGGCAATCCCCTGACGCTGGCGATCATCGAGTGCTTCGCCGTGCCCGGTGCGCTCCTGGGCACCGCGCTTTATCCGCTCGGGCTCGACGCCCCGGTCTGGCTCTATGTCGGCCTCGGCATCAAATTCATCATCTGGGTGGCGCGCTTCATCGCCGCTGCTCCGGGCTCGAGCCTGCATGTGCGCGCCTTCGCACCGGCCGCACTGCCGTTTCTGAGCCTCGCGGTCATCAGCGCCGTGGTGTGGCGAAGCTGGCTGTTTCGAATGACCGCCGTGCCGCTCGCCGCGCTCGGTATCGTCGCGGCGTTCAACGGCCCGCGCTACGACGTGATCGTTGCGCCATCCGGCGACCTCGTCGCCGTGCGCGGCGCGGATGGGCGGCTCGCCATCGTCGGCAAGCATTTTAACGCCTTTGCTGCCGAACAATGGCTTGCCGCCGACGGCGATGATCGCGATCCGGCCTCGGCACGCGATCCGCATCCGCGCTGCGACCGCGACGGCTGTATCGCCGCATTACCGGGCGGGCGGCTCCTGAGCGTGGTGACGGCCCCGCCCGCATATGAGGAAGATTGTCTGCGCGCGACGATATTGATCAGCGCCCTGCCCGCGCCGGTACACTGTCCAGCCCAGGTCTTTGACGAACAAAAGCTCGAACAGACCGGCGCCGTCGGTCTCATTTGGAACGGCGCGCAATACACGATCGCCACCGACCGATCGATCCTGGAAGATCGCCCATGGTCGCCGGCGCCACCGTCACTCGCCGATGAGCGCGTATCCACACCGCCGGCCGAGCGCACACCGGGCGCCGATCCAGCCGACCCGTCTGATCCGTAAAATTGCCGATCAGTTTCGCGCGATGATCTCGCGCTCGTCGCGATGCACGAGCGGCGTCGCTGGCAGTGAACCCGCCCGCCGCCGCAGCAGCCGGCTCGGCCGCCGCTTCGCGATGGCGCTGCGCCGCCGCCGGCGCCAGGTCGGTGCCTGCACCCGAAGCGCGCCAACCCGCGCGAACGGCTCGCGCAGCGAACCGTCGGTTTCGGCGACCAGGAGCGGCAATCCGAGTACGCGGCCCCAGGACTGCCACTCGGCGACGATGTCGTCGCATTCGTTCGCCGAGAACAACGGCAGCGACAGCGCGGGATCGCCATGTTCGAGCACGACCGCGATGTTCGTTGGCGTGGCTTCGGCTTCGGCAAAGGCCATCCGGATCGCGACGCCCCGGAAGGCCGCGACCGGAAGATTGAGCGCCATGCGCACGCCCCGCACCGAACGGCGCAGCACGACCCGCTCGCGATGCAGATCGACGACGCGCAGACGCTCGTCGGCCGCTTCATCGTGGGCGGTAAAACGCACGGGCAAGGAGAAGGGGTCGAGCCTCCGCGAGGACCCCATCGCGTTTCCGCGATGGGGTAGCTCAGCGCGGCCCGACCCGGCAGCGAACCTGCCGGCTTCCATTTGACGCCTCGAAACTCGACACTCCCGCCGGGCTGTTGCCGCCCGGTTGCCGCAACAATGCCAGAGCCGCCGTCGCAATCGGCTTAACAACGCTGGTTAAGAGGTCGTATTACTGCGTGCGAAAAGACCGCATGATTGACAAGCGGTTGCCAAACGCTGGCAAAATCGCCGAAATGGCTCCCGCCGCCGCTAAGCGCCGTTGAACCCGGCGCCGCGGAGGCACATGTTGGTGCCTCTTTCGCCATCCCGACATCCCATCGAAGCCCAGTTGAATGCCTTCATTGCTCGACCAATCCGCCCTGACCGATCTTGCCGACCGGCTTGTCGCCGCGGCCAAACGCGCCGGCGCCGACGCGGCCGACGCCGTTGCGGTTCGCGGCGTCGCGCTGTCGGTCGAGGTGCGCGAAGGCGCGGTCGAGGAATCGCAACGCTCCGAAGGCGACGATGTCGGCCTGCGGGTCCTGGTCGATCGCAAGCAGGCCGTCGTTTCAACCAATGACATCCGGGCCGACGGCCTCGATGCCCTGGCCGAACGGGCGGTGGCGATGGCGCGCGTCGCGCCCGAGGACCGCTTCGCCGGCCTGGCCGATCCGGCGTTGCTTGCCCACAACTTTGCAGCGCTCGACCTGCTCGACCCGGACATGCCCACGGTCGAGGTCCTGGAAAAGCGCGCGCGAGAAGCTGAGGCAGCGGGACTGGCGGTGCCGGGCGTGACCAAATCGAGCGGGGCTTCGGCTTCGAGCGGCATCGGCGGCATGGTTCTGGTCACGAGCCATGGCTTTCGCGGCGCGACGATCTCCTCCAGCCACTCGGTCGGAATGTCGGCAATCGCCGGTGAAGGCACCGGCATGGAAACCGATTACGATTATTCCTCTGCATTGCACGCCGCGGACCTGGAGAGCGCGCAGAAGATCGGACGTAGCGCCGGCGAGCGCGCCGTCAAGCGCCTCAACCCACGCAAGGTGACGACGCGCCGCGTGCCGGTGGTGTTCGACCGGCGCATCGCGGGAACCCTGGTCAGCCATCTCGCCAGCGCCGCCAACGGCAGCGCGATCGCCCGCAAGACCAGCTTTCTGCGCGAGAAACGTGGCGCTCAGATATTCTCACCCGGCATCGACATCATCGACGATCCGCTGCGGCGGCGCGGCTTGCGGTCGCGGCCATTCGACGCCGAAGGCGTCGTCGGAGGCGTCCTCAAGATCGTCGATGACGGCGTCCTGAAGACCTGGCTGCTCGATTGCGCGACAGCGCGCGAACTCAATCTGCAAACCACCGGCCATGCGCATCGTGGCGTGTCGTCGACGCCCTCGCCCGGACCGACCAATCTGCATTTGCGCGCCGGCATGCAAACGCCCCAGCAGCTTATCGGCGACATCGCCGACGGCTTTTTCATCACCGACCTGATCGGCATGGGCGCCAATCTGGTCACCGGCGACTACAGCCGCGGCGCCTCTGGCTTCTGGATCGAGAACGGCGAGCTGACCTATCCGGTGAGCGAGGTCACGATCGCTGGACATCTATCGGAAATTTTCAAAAGCCTCACGCCGGCAGACGATCTCGTCTTCCGCTACGGCACCAATGCGCCGACCGTGCGCGTGGAGGGTCTGACTGTTGCCGGCCAATGAGTTGCCCGAGGCCGCACGCCGCGCCGAGGGCTTGGCCGCGGCTGTCCGCGAGGCCGGCGCGCTGGCGCTGTCGCTGTTCGGCACGCCGCTCAAGCAATGGACCAAGGGCGCCTCGTCTCCCGTCAGCGAGGCTGACATCGCCGTCGACAAATTGCTGCACGCGCGGCTGACCGCAATCGATCCTGCAATCAGCTGGCTCTCGGAAGAAAGCGCCGACGATCCGGCGCGTCTCGACGCGCGTCTGGTGTGGATCGTCGATCCCATCGACGGTACCCGCGGCTATATCGCCGGCATGCCTGACTGGACGGTGTCGGTCGCACTCGTCGAAGACGGACGGCCGGTCACGGCCTGCCTGTTTGCCCCGGTGACCGACGAATTCTTCATGGCGGTCGCCGGCCAGGGCGCCACCCGCAACGGCATCGCGATCCACACCGCCGCTGGCGCGGCGCTCGCCGACATCCGCGTTGCCGGGCCGAAAAACTTCCTCGAACGCGTGGCCAGGATCGCCCCGCCCTTTACCGTGATACCGCGGGTGCATTCGCTGGCGCTGCGGCTCGCGCGCGTTGCCGACGGCTCGATCGACGCCGCCATCGCCGGCGGCAACAGTCATGACTGGGACCTTGCCGCAGCCGATCTTTTGGTGCACGAAGCGGGCGGCGCGCTGACGCCGTTGGGCGGCGGGCCATTGACATACAATCGCGCCGTGCCGCGGCATGGAATGCTGGTCGCCGCCGGGCATGATCGGCACGATGCGCTCCTCAAGCTGCTCAACGACCCGCGTCTGGCAGTATCTTGAACCGCATATCCGCACCATCGGAACATCGAGGCCATGGCGAACACGAACTCCGAATCAAAGCCCGCACAGCAGTTGCTCCACCTCGTGTTCGGCGGCGAGTTGGCGAGCGTCGCCGGCCACGAATTCAAGGATCTGGAAAAGGTCGACATTGTTGGCCTCTATCCGAACTATGCCACGGCTTACGCCGCCTGGAAGGCGAAGGCGCAGGGCAGCGTCGACAACGCGCAAATGCGCTATTTCATTGTCCACCTGCATCGCCTGCTCGATCCGGCGAGTGACGCGGCGCAATCTTGAGCCAGTTTCTGACTGAGATTCGCAAATCCGCAGCCGGATTTTGGCAGACGCCCCGCAGCTGTCGTGGCAGACTATGGAGCGGAGCGCGCCATTGGCGGGCCGCCGGCGCAGCGGGGTTGGCGCCGATGAGTTGTGTGGGGGAGTGCTGAGTTTGGCCGATCGTCTGCCGATCGTGCTGCGGGTTTATCAATCCGCGACGCGGGGCGCGACGCCGTTGGCGCCGCGGCTTCTTGCGCGGCGGCTTGAGCGCGGCAAAGAGCATGCGACACGGCTGAGCGAGCGACGCGGCGAGGCGGGCCTGCCACGACCGCCGGGGCCGCTGATCTGGATGCACTGCGCCAGCGTCGGTGAAATGCTCGCGGTGGTGCCGTTGATCGAGCGCATCCGGGCGCAGGATTTCACCGTCCTTGTCACATCCGGCACCGTAACTTCGGCTTCGCTCGCCGAGCAGCGTCTGCCGAAGGGCGCCATCCACCAGTTCGTCCCGCTCGACGCGCCGCAATTCGTGGCGCGGTTTCTCAGTCACTGGCGGCCCGATCTGGCGATATTCGTCGAATCCGATCTTTGGCCCAACCTCATCCTGGCCTGTGCCGAGCGCAAAATCCCGCTCGTCCTGGTGAACGGCCGCGTTTCGGAGCGCTCGTTCGGCCGCTGGCGACTGATCCCAGGAGCGATTGGGGCGATCCTCAATCGCTTCGATCTCTGTCTCGCGCAATCGAGTGCCAACGCGGAGCGATTTTCGCGGCTCGGCGCACCGCGCATTTCCTCGACCGGCAATCTCAAGCTCGATGTGCCGCCGCCGCCGGTCGACCGGCCGACGTTGCACCGCTTCAATGCGCTGATCGGGTTGCGCGATGTCATCGCCGCCGCATCCACCCATCAGGGTGAGGAAGCCATGATGATTGCGGCGCACCGGCAACTGCGCGCCAAAAACCAGAATCTCTTGACCATCATTGCGCCGCGCCACCCGGGCCGCGGTCAAAGCATTGCCGAGATCGCCAGCGCCGCTGGACTGTCTGTGGGCCTGCGCTCGCGCGGCGACCTGCCGAAGCGCGACATCGAGATCTACATCGTCGACACGCTGGGTGAACTCGGTCTCGTCTACAGCGCCGCCCCGATCGTGTTCATGGGCGGCTCGCTGGTCAGCCACGGCGGACAAAATCCGATCGAGGCGGTCCGGCTCGGCGCCGCCGTGCTGCACGGTCCGCACGTCTGGAATTTCGCGGAGATTTACGCAACGCTGGACGAGGCGCAGGGTGCCGAAAAGGTGGCGGACGAGGCCGCCCTGATCGCACGCCTCGGTGATTGGCTCGCCAATCCGAAAGCACGCACCGCTTCCGCCAATGCAGCGGCACAGACCGTCGAAAGGCTCGGTGGCGCACTGGAACGCACCCTCGCCGCGCTCGATCCGTATCTGATGCAGCTTCGGCTCGAGCAGCGGGCCTCGTAGCACCGCGCGCTATTCCAAATACATTTGGCGACTTCGAATTTTGATGGGATCATGCGCCAATGCGCGCACCGTCGTTCTGGTGGAAGCCCGGCCGCGGCCTTTTGCTGAGCCCGTTGGGGGGAATTTACGGCGCGGCGGCATGGCTGCGGCTGCAGAAAGCCGGGCGTAGCGCCGGCATTCCGGTTATTTGCCTCGGCAATCTCACGGTCGGTGGCGCGGGCAAGACGCCAGCGGCGCTGCTGGTGGCGCGGCTCCTGCTGGCTGCGCACCGGCGGCCATTTTTTCTGTCCCGCGGCTACGGCGGACGGCTTCGCGGGCCGGTGATGGTCAACCCGAAAACTCACCGTGCCGCCGATGTCGGCGACGAACCGCTGCTCCTGGCGCGGCTCGCACCCACCATTGTGGCACGCGACCGCGTGGCCGGCGCCGAAACCGCACGCTTCCGCGGCGCCAGCGTCATCGTGATGGACGATGGCTTTCAAAATCCATCGCTGCAGAAAGACCTTTCGATTCTTCTCGTCGACTGCCGGCGCGGCATCGGCAACGGCTGGATTTTTCCGGCCGGGCCGTTGCGGGCGCCGCTCGAAGCCCAGCTCGCACGCGCGCAGGCTGTAGTGACTGTCGGCACAGGCGATGGCGCCACTGTCGTCGAACAGTCCGCGCGCAAGCACGGCGCGCGGATTTTTCACGGCCGCATCGAGCCGGATCGGGCATCGCTCGCCGCGCTCGCGGGTCGCAGAGTTCTTGCATTCGCCGGTATCGCCGAGCCTGCGAAATTCTTCGCAACACTTGACGAGGCCGGCATCGTCATCGCCGCGCGCCGGGAATTTGCCGACCATCATCACTATACCGCAGCCGAAGCGCGCGATCTGCTGGCACGCGCGGACCGGGAGAACCTGCTGCTGCTCACGACCGAAAAGGACCATGTCCGGCTTGGCGGTGGTCGGGACCTCGACGCACTTGCCGAGCACGCCGCCGTGCTTCCGGTACGGCTCGTCAATCGATGAGGACGAGGCATTCAGGCAGATGGTGCTGATGGCCGCGCAACGCGGCGGGGGCAAGGGGTAACGGCGCCTTACTTCTTGTGCAGATGGGTCGCGGCGTGGCGTTGCATGACCGCCTCGGGCGACACGTAGGCCTCCTGCAGGTCGACGCTCCAATAGCGCAGTTCCTCCAGCGGAATTTCAGCGCCAGTCACGGCGCAGCGGACGAACGCCCCGGGGCGAACGACGCGAAAATCGCCGTCGAGATATTTGACTTCGGCCTCGCCGGGCAAGGGCGCCGGACGATCGGTACGATTGAGCAAATGCATCTCCTTTGGCGGCCTGCCCGCTTGGCTCGCCACGCCTCACAACATAATAGACCGCTCGTTGCAACGAAACCCTCTTACTTTTGATCGCCTCGGCGCTCCGCCGCGCCGCGGCGACGTGGTATGAGTTCGCGCCGGGGCGCGGCCGAGTGATACGGTAGTCTGTAACGCGGCAGTCATGGGCATTCTGGGATACTCAGCTACGCTGGCCGGCGCGCTGCTGTTCGCGACGGCCTGCGCCGCCGCGGAAAATGTCGATATCCCTGAAGGCGGCCTGACACTGCATGCGCAGCTCTACCGGCCGCACGGAACGGGACCGTTTCCGGCTGTCGTGGCGCTGCACGATTGCGACGGCATCGATCGAGCCTCCGCGAGCGGCACGCAGCTCTACGGCGAATGGGCGACGCTGCTGTCGGCGAGAGGTTTCCTTGTCATTTTTCCGGATTCCTTCGGCTCACGCGGACTAGGCCCGCAATGCCGCGTGCGCCAAACCAAGGTGCGCGCGTCACGCGAGCGGGTCGCCGACGCCAACGCGGCGCGGAATTGGCTGCAGAGCCAGACATTCGTGCAGCCGCAGCATATCTCGCTGCTCGGCTGGTCGAGCGGCGCCATTGCCGCGCTGTGGACCGTGCGCCCGAATGCGGCACCGCGCGACGGGCGCGCGGACTTTCGCTCCGCGGTCGCGTTCTATCCCGGCTGCCAGCGCCTGCGTCAGACGGCGTGGAGCGCGCGCGTTCCAACCCTGGTCCTTATCGGCAGCGCCGACGACTGGACGCTGGCCTCGACCTGCCAGCAGATGGTGGCCGGCGCCCGCGGGCGCAGCGCGCGGGTCGAGATCGTGGTTTATCCCGGCGCACATCACGAATTCGATCGCGCCAACACGCCGTTGCGGCTGCGCACAGGACTGGCGCGCACCGCCGACCCCGGCGGCCGGGCGCATCGCGGCACCAATCCCGCGGCGCGAGCCGACGCGCTCAAGCGCGTACCGCAATGGCTGGAGCGTTAGCGCGGCCGCTGCCGGGCGACTGACCGAGACGGCGTTTCGCGCTATGGTTTCGCCCGGGAGGACACCGCCATGGCATCAAGCCCGGATTCCGCACGCTTCGACTACATCGTGGTCGGCGCCGGTTCGGCCGGCTGCGTTCTTGCCAATCGGCTGACCGCATCGGGCCGTCACCGCGTGCTGCTGCTGGAAGCCGGCGGACACGACCGCCACATGTGGATCCACATTCCGCTCGGCTTCGCCAAGCTGTTCAACAACGCTAAGGTCAACTGGCTCTACAAGAGCGAGCCCGAGCCGGAACTGAACAATCGCCAGGTGATCCAGCCGCGCGGCAAGGTGCTCGGCGGATCAAGCTCGATCAACGGGCTCCTTTATATCCGCGGGCAGAAAGAGGATTTCGACCACTGGCGCCAGCTCGGCAACACCGGCTGGGCGTTCTCCGATGTACTCCCCTATTTCCGCCGCTCCGAGGACCAGGAGCGCGGCGCGGACGACCTGCACGGCGTCGGCGGTCCGCTCACCGTGTCCAACGTCTGCGAGCCGCACCCGCTGTGCGAAGCCTTCCTGACCGCGGCCGAGCAGGCCGGCATTCCGCGCAACGACGACTTCAACGGACCGCAGCAGGAAGGCGCCGGCTATTTCCAGCTGACCGCGAAGAACGGCCGCCGCTGGTCGACGGCAGCCGGTTATCTCAAACAGGCGCGCCGGCGGCCCAATCTGGCGCGTCGAGACCGACGCGCTGGCGACACGCGTCCTGTTCGAGGGGCAGCGCGCGATCGGCATCGAATATCGCAAGAACGGCAAAACGCACTACGGCTTACGCGGACGGCGAGGTCATCCTAGCCGGCGGCGCGTTCAATTCGCCGCAGCTTTTGCAGCTATCAGGCATAGGCCCGGCCAAGATCTTGCGCGAACTCGGCATCGCGGTGGTGGCCGACATGCCGGGCGTCGGCGCCGACCTGCAGGACCACTTGCAGATCCGCATGCAATTGCGCTGCACCGAGCCGATCACCGCCAACGACGTGCTCAACGACTGGCGCCATCGTTGCGGCGCCGGCCTGCGCTATATGCTGCAACGCAAGGGACTGTTGAGCGTCGGCGCCGGCTATGCGGGCGCGTTCCTGAAAACGCGCCCCGAACTGGCGACGCCCGACGTGCAATTTCATTTTCTGATCTTCTCCACCGAGACCGCGGGCGCGAACGTGCATCCGTTCTCAGGCTTCATGGCCTCGGTGTGTCAGCTCCGCCCGGAGAGCCGCGGCTTCGTACGCATCAAGTCGAGCGATCCCGCCATGGCGCCGGCGATCCAGCTCCGCTACCTCACAAGCCGCAGCGACTGCGACACCATCGTCGCCGGCTTCAAGAAACTGCGCGCGGTAATGAACGAGCCGGTGATGCGCCGCCACATCGCCGAGGAGCGCAAGCCGGGAGCCAGTTGCGCGAGCGACGCCGACATCCTGGCTTATGCCCGCGAAACCGGCACCACGGTCTATCACCCGACCTCGACCTGCCGCATGGGCTCCGACCCGAATGCCGTCGTCGACGAGCGGCTGCGCGTGCGCGGCTTCGACCGGCTGCGCGTCATCGACGCCTCGATCATGCCGACTGTCGTCTCCGGCAACACCAACGCCGCCACCGTCATGATCGGCGAGAAGGGCGCGGACATGGTGCTGGGGGATGCGAGGTGACTCTCAGCAGTGCGGTGAGGACAACGAGAGGTCAACGTGCCCGGTGAGCCAGACGCACCGTCGAGTCAGCCTCTACCTCTGATCTGCGTCTCGCGTCTAAGACGGACACACGATCCTTCCGAGGCTCGCATCGTACCAACACGGCGAAGATCCGGGCTGCGTTATTGCCATCGTTGACCTCAGCCCATGAGTTGGAACGGCCGCCGAAGTCGACAGCGTTGGCGGCGCATGGTGCAATTGAGCCAGCGCCGCAAAGGTTTTCCCCTCCGAAGATGCCGGACCTTTCATGAACACATGAACCAAGTGATGCGAATGCCCTTCGCATGAAACAAGATGGATGAGTTTCACATCTGCAACCTGATCGGCCGGAATTTTTACCCACTTTGAGCAATCCCCCGGACGAGCAAACATAATTGAATTAGGATCCCCATCGGCTCGCTTTATCATGCCGGTAAACACATTCTTTTCCTCGGCGGCAGGACCTAAGCGGTTAAAAAGGTGGTTAGCCGAATTTCCGGAACTCCCTAGAGACGTCTTCCTTCAACTCTTCGCCATGTCACCCCCCTCAAGTCTTTCGAAGCGGTACGACGACTTACTAAAATCCTGGCAAGCCCGCCGTCACGCGGTTTTGGGACGCAAACACACACCGCTGTTTCACAAGACGGCAAGCCGCAACCGGGATGGGCACCTTGTTAAGTTGCAATTCCAACATTATGCTATCGCTCTGGTTGAATGCCTGTCAATGGGGGGTGACGATGGGCGCGCGCGTATCTCGTAGCTCTACCTGCTTTCATTTCACATTGGTTTCAGTCCTCACAGTCGCTCTTTGCGGATGCGCACTTGTCGACCAATTTGGCGGCAGAGCGAGCGACTATAATTTCCAAACAGGGGACGCAAGAAACACAACGATTCTAATGAACATTATGCGCGCCGCTTATTCGGAACCTCTTGCGTTTACCGATATCAGCACCGTAGCCGGCACCGCCACCGCGAGCGGCACTGTCTCATCTGCCATACCGTTTCCTTTAAATCATCCTGCATCAATTGCAGCCCAGACTGCTACAGCCACGCCGTCCGCAACGGCTTCGGCGACCGGCACGGTTAACGTTGCCAACTTGGATACTCAGGAATTTTATTCTGGGCTGCAAACGCCACTGTCGATGCAACAAATCGCATACTATCTTCTTGCAAAGCTAAACGGCGCCGACAGCTCGGAGCTGCTGCCGATATTGATATCCGATATCGAACTTACTTCGACAGATGGAAGAACGACTATCCTTCACAATCGCGCGGACAGCCCGTCCGCATTCTACGCGTTTTATTTTGCCCTAAATTCGCTGATCAATAATGGGCTTTTTGTCGAACAAACAAAAGTTGGCAAGGCGCAATCTGTTGGTCCCGTTTTGTCTCCTGGCCAGGCCAGCGATCCTAGGCTCCTGGCAGCGATCGTTTCTGCGGCCAGCTCGTCGAGCGGAGGCTCGTCGAGTACCACTTCTGGAAGCGGCAGCGGAACGGCTGCGGCCGGCGGAACGGGCCTCACTCTCAAGCAAATTGACAAAAAAATTGACGGCACAACTGTCATCACTGGCTACCAATTTGAAAAGGGAAGCAGCGGCGGTGGAAAATACAGGTTTTGCTTTGCCGCCATCAAACAACCGTGGCCAAATGTGGATTTCTTAAGCTTGAGTCCACCGAAGACGGATCCGATTCGCGTGACGTTAATAGTGGCCAACGGGCAAGCGGCTGTACAGGTTCCCATCGGCAAGCCATATTATTGCGGCAACAGTCCGCCGACCGATCAAATTGGCGCCGGCTCAAAGCAGAAAGCGGGTATCGGTATTTCCATAACAACCCGTTCGCTCGAAGGAATTTTCTACTATCTGGGCGAGATGGTTCGAACCGAGTTGGGTATCGCAAATGGCCAAGCCACGTCTTTGGCTATACCATCCAACAATCAGCAAGTGGCGGCCGGCACGGGGTTCAACCTTTTTCGCATCGAGCAACGTCTGCCACGTGCTGGTGAGCCGTGGACTGTCTACCAAGGGGCCGTGTATTCGATTCCTGTGGACCCGTCTGGCCTTAACGATGGTTCGAGCCGTGTTCTACAGATTGTCTCCGATCTCCTACGCACTTCAAAGCTCAGCCAAGAATCTCCCGGCTCCAAACCTTATCGCGATAACGACTCCATAGACGAGCAGATCGATCACAGCCGAAGACGGCGGTGCTCTCGGCTCGCAAGCAATTCGCTGCGCCAGGGAAAGGATTTGCGACAGGCGACGGGATTGGTAGGCTCGCCGCAATCGCCGCAAGCCGGCGAGCCCCGCTCACTCCTTCCCCACGGAGCCTTCGCCTATGTCGATGCCCCCGCCGTCGGTGCCACCGCAGGCGCAGGCAACGCAGCCCGCAGTCTCCAACACCCAACTCGCGCTCGCCGTCTACGTCCTCTATCTCGCGTCCTACGTGATCGGCATCACGGCGCTGGTCGGCGTCATCATTGCCCATGTGCAGATCGGCAGCACCGCCGATCCGATGCTGCGCTCGCACTACCAGTGGCAGATCCGGACGTTCTGGATCGGGGTCCTGTATTTCGTCATCGGCGTGGTGCTGTGTTTCGTCCTGGTCGGCATCCTTGTCCTGTTGTTCTGGTTCATCTGGACGGCGGTGCGCACCGTCAAGGGCCTGCTCGCGCTCAACGAGAACAAGCCGATCGCCAATCCGACGTCCTGGATGTTCGGATGAGGTGGACGAACTCTACCTGGCCCACCACTGCGTCATGGCCGGACTCGTTCCGGCCATCCATGTTTTTGGTTCGGCTCCGGCCTTAAGCCGTGGATGCCCGCGACAAGCGCGGGCATGACGAAGCAGCGCCGCTTCACCCGCCCTTGGCGCCCGCCATCAGCTTCTTCATGTAATCGAGCACGGCCGGCGAGGCATGCGCCATGTCGTCGAGCGCGTGGGTGATCGCATCCGCCGTCACCGGGCTGATATCGACACCGAGCTTATTGCCCTCGGCGAGGAAAGCCGGATCGCGGTGCGCGGCATCAAACGCCGTGCGGAGCGCCGCCAGCCGTTCGGGCGGCACGTCCGGCGGCGCCACGTAGGGCCGCGCCATGGTCAGAAGCGGCGTTTCGGCAAACACGATCAGTTCGCGCGCCTTGGCGTCGAGCGCGAGTTCGCGCGCGGTCGGCACATCGGGCAAATCGGGATGGCGCGTGCGCCGCGCGAACTGCACCAGAATATGGAAGCCGCTGTCGGGCTTGAGCCATTGCGGCCGGGACGTCTTGACGTAGGAGTAATCGAATGTACGGCCGTCGACCTCGCCGCGCTCGACCGCAAGCACGATGGCGGGCGTCGCGGTGTAACCGAGCACCTGTTTGATGCGGATGCCGATCGTATCACGCAGGATTTGCGGCACGTCGGCGTCGGTCCCGCCCGCCCCGGTGCCGCCAAGCACGAGCGGCGGCGTATCGGGCCTGCGCGCCTCAGCGATGGTGTGGACCGGCGCCTTGGGCCCGAGCATCAGCACATAGGCATCGTTGGCGTAACTCGACGACGAGCCGACCCAGCCGAATTTGTGCACGTCGAATTTCACGTTGGGATCGACGCCGAGCAGTCCCAACAATGGCGTATCGCGCGCGATCAGCGCGAACGCGGTGCCGTCCTTCGGCGCGTTCACGTAGGTGTAGTTGGCGGCGCGCATCGAGCCGGCGCCCGGCATGTTCTGCACCACGACGTCGGGATGGCCGGGGATGTACTTGCCGATATAACGCGCCACCAGCCGCGCGGTGATATCGTAGCCGCCACCTGGCGCGTAGCCGACGAAGAGCGTGATCTGCTTGCCGCGATAGAAATCCGCGACCAAATCGTCGGCGCGCGCCGTGCCGCCGAACGGTGCGGCAAGGCAGGTGGCCGCCAGACCGCCTACGGCCTGTCTCCGGTCCATGCCGGATCCTCCCTATTTACAACGACGCGACGGTCAGGCGGCGAGATTGCCGAAGCGCGCGAGATTTTGTTTTTGCTTGTCGTTGCGCGGCGGCAGTTTGAACAGCCGCGCGGCGGTGCCGCCGAGGATATTGTGCTTGGCCTTCTCGGACAGGAACGGCAGGTCCCATACGGTCGAGGGCAGATCGAAATCCCAGTGCGGATAGTCGGAGGCGTACATGAGCTGCGTTTCCGCGTTGATCATGCGGAACGTGCACTCCAGCGCAATCATATCGACCCGCTCCATCGGCTGCGACGCGTAATACATGTCGCGCATGTAGTCGCTCGGCTTCTTTTTCAAGAGCGGATATTCGGAAGCGCGCAGCATGAACTCGTGATCGAGCCGCTGCATCAGGAACGGCACCCAGGCGAGGCCGCCCTCGATCCAGATCACCGGCAGCTTGGGAAAGCGCTCGCCGAGCCCGTTGGTCACCCAGTTGGTCACATGCAGGATGTTGAAGAATGGAAAGCCCAGCGCGTGCACCGAGGCGAAGCGGTTGAGGCCCTTGAAGACCGGCTCGCCGACATTGACGGCGGAGTGGAACGCCAGCGCCAGCCCGCGCTCCTCGATAGCGCGGAACACCTTCATGTTGGCGTTGTGATGGATCGGCAAGGTGCGCGCCGAGGTCACCAGGAAGCCGGTCACGCCCTTGGCGTCGCCGAACATCTCGATCTGGCGCATCGCCTCGTCGGGTTCGGTGATCGGCAGCGACAGCATCGAATAGAGCCGTCCGTCGCTTTCCGGCAGCGCCTTCTCGACGAGCCAGCGGTTATAGGCCTGGCACAGCTCGACCTCCATTTCGGTTGACGGGTGCAGCCCGACCGCGAGCAGCATGGTGGGAAACAAACACGAATAGTCGACGCTCATCGCGTCCATCCAGCGCCGGCCCAGTTCGACATCGCGCATCTTGCCGCGCTCGGTCTTCTCCGAGGATCGCAGCGGATAGCGCGTGATGCGGCCGCCCATGTCCTGAAAGCTCACCTGGCTCGGCATCAGCGTCTGCCGCCCCTTGGCGCGGCCGGCGAGCACGAGCTGGCGCAGCACCTCGTTCTCGATGAAGGGGAGGAATTCGTCGAAGCACTCGTTCTCGTAATGATGCGAATCCACGTCGGCGATCAGCAGGTCGTCGAAATTGCGCTCATGCGCCTGGCGGCGGGCGTGAGCCAGGAGGCGGCTGGTATCGAGTTCTTCGACGGAAACGCGGCGGCCGCGATCGGCGAGGAGGTCCATTGGTGAGGCTCCGGCGGGATGTGGCGCAGGCGCAAACGAAAGCGCCGCGCCGAGGTTGCTCGGCGCGGCGCCAGATTGACGCGTTTTGGCGGGGAAAGCCACCCGCCAGCGGGGCAGGTCTAAACGTTAGACAATTGCACCGTCGGGTGAGGACTTACCACCAGCGGCAGTGCCGGTAACCGTTGACCCACCAGCAGTGCCAGTGACGGCCGTAGCCCCAGCCGGGGTAACCCCAGCGGCGGTAGCCCCAGCCGCGATAGCCCCAGCCGCGGTAGCCCCAATGGCCGCCGCCCCAATGGCCGCGCCAGTACACCTGCGTCACAGCACTGTGGTCGGCGGTCGCGCCCGCCGGCAACGATGCAGCAGGAGCGGCTTGCGCTGCCGACGCAGCCGCCAGAGTCATTGCGGCGATCAGGCCGGCAAAGACAGTGTTTCTCATCTGAACCTCCTTGAAAGCGAACGAACGTCCGCTGTCCTTAGTAGACTCAGACATGATGGCGGTTCGGCGGCGCGAAGAAAAAAGAGTCTTTTGCGGCGCACACCTGAACAAATAGTCAGAATGTTCATCTGCAACTGGCAGGGAATCATGTCCTGCGCGCGGTCCGATAACCGGATCGCAGCGCGCCAGATGAACGAAAATTTACATTCCGATTTGAAGACGAAGGTTCAGCGCAGATTAAACAACGCCACGGCGTTATCGCGGCCGATCTTGCGGCGGTCCGTCTCAGCGATGTCGGCGCAATCGAACCAAGCGGCTGCCTGCGCGTGGTCCTCGAACGGATAATCGACCGCAAACAGCAGGCGATCGGCACCGACCGTGAGAATGGCCTGGATCAGCGACGGCGTAGAGAAGTGGCCGCTCGTGGTCAGGTAGAAATTTTGCCGGAAATAGTCGCCCATCGCGCGCTTCGCCGGGCGGCCCGGCACCTGCCGCAGCCGGTGATCAAGCCGCCACAAGTCGTAAGGAATGCGCTCGCCGAGATGGCCGAGCACGATCTTGAGCGCCGGATATTCGTCGAACAGGCCGGAGCCCATCAGCTTGAGCGCGTGGATCGCCGTTTCCTCGGCAAACCCCCACGGCGAGCCGACGAGATAGGGATGCCCCTCATAGGCTTGGCGGCGGCTCGGCAACGGATCGCGCGGATGCAGATAAAAAGGCACATCGAGCCGCTCGACTTCCGCCCAGAACGGCCGGAATTGCGGCACATCGTAATACACCGCGGTGTCGGCCGCCCCGACCTGCGAAAAGCCATTGACCAGGACGCCCTTGAAATCGAGATCGCGCACGCAGCGCTTTAATTCCGCGATGGCCGCATCCGGATCCTGCATCGGCAGTGCGGCGAGCGCAGCGAAGCGATCCGGACGTTTGGCGACGATCTCGGCCAACGTGTCGTTCGCCTTGCGGGCGATCTCGACGGCTTTGGCGGCATCGAAAATGCCCTGCACGGCATTCGAGTTGAGCGACAGCACCGCCATCTCGATGCCGTTTGCATCCATTTCGGAAAGCCGCGCGCCGAAAACATCGAGCAGCTTGCCCGACAGCGCCGACCAATACGGCCCCGGATAGCGCGACTCGCTGCCTTTGGTTTCTTCGATGCGGAAATGTTCTTCGACCGCGACCTTGCCCTGCATCGTTCCCCTCTCCGGCTTGAAATTTCGCGCTCAATCGGCAACCTGCGATAAGATCGCCGCAAAGTCACGCAGGTTCGCGCGCCCATGATCACGTCCGGCAAAATCGTCACTGCAGCGCGACGGCGATCGCGAGTACGACGCCTATCTGGCGCGGCCGGCCGGCACCCGGCCGGGGCCAAGCATCATGATCTTCACGGAGATGTTTGGAATGGCGCGGCACAATTTCGAGCTGGCGGACGCCTATGCGCGGCGCGGCTTCCATGCGCTGGTGCCGAACCTCTACTGGCGCTCGCCCTACCCCGGCGAGCTTGGCTACGACGAGCCCGACCGCTCAGCCGCCTTTGCGCGGCTTGCGGCCTTCGATGTCGATGCAGGCGGCCGCGACATCGTGACGGCGGTTAACTGGCTGCGCGCTCAGCCCTTATCGAACGGCAAGGTGTTTGCGCTTGGCTTCTGCGCCGGCGGCCGCATGGCGTTCGTGGCGGCGGCGCGCGCCAATGTCGACGCGGCGGTGTCGTTCTATGGCATGGGCATCGCCAAGCACGCCGCTGAGTTCGCCGCGGTGCGATGTCCGGTGCATTTGCATTACGGGCTGAAGGATCCGCACATTCCGCAGCCCGAAGTCGACGAGGTCATGCGCTTGGCGAAAGCGCGAGCGAATATCGAAATCTTCCTTTATGCCGACGCCGGCCATTCCTTCTTCAATCCGATCCGGCCCGGCTATCATGCGCCATCCGCCAAGGTCGCGGGCGAGCGTCTTGAGGCGCTGCTTGAAGCGCGTCTGCCCGGTCGCTGCCACGGCGTGACCTGGGCCGCGTGCTCATAAAGGCCGGTCTCGATCTCCGCGGTCGAGAAACCCGGACACAGCGAAACGACTTTCAATCAGTCGAAAGTGACACGAGCAAGCCCCATATCGGACGCCCGATAGGTCCTGGCTATCCGCTGAAACCTCGGGAAACATTGCACGACGTGTGTGCGAAGCTGCCATGCAGCTTCGATGTCATTGATCCAAATCAAAACGGCCATGGCCGGAGCTTGCGCATATTGCACGCATAGTAACTGGCCGCAGGGCAACGCCAAAGGCCGTGTGAATAGTGGAGGACCATATGGTGCACACCATGATCGAGAAGCAGACCAATCGCACCAGCAAGGGGCAATGGCCGCCCGGCATTCGCAAAGAATTTGAAATCGAAGCTCAAAATCCTAACGGCTGCGTCGGACAAGAGCTAGTCGCAGAAACGGATAAGGTTCGCGTGTGGCGGATCCATCTCAAGCCCGGCCAGCGAGTGGGTTTTCACCGCCACGTGCTTGATTACTTCTGGTCAGCAACGACAGCGGGCCGCGGCAGGCAATACTTCAATGACGGCATGATGCGTGAATATGATTACGCCGCTGGCGAAACCCGTCACGAGAGTTACGGACCGGGGGAGTACAAGGTCCATGATCTGCAAAACATTGGCGACACGGACCTGACTTTCGTCACCGTCGAGTTTCTAAACAGTGCCAATCAGCCACTTCCCGTCCCAACGGCGACGTGCACCTAAGACGCAGCGCAGCGATTCCAGCAACACGCATATCATCGTCGCCCCGCTCCTTTCGCAATCGCACTCCTTCCAGCGATAAGATCAAGGCACCCGGTCAACCCGCTATTTTACCCACAAGAGGTGACGCGACAGGGGGAGACAGATGACAAAAAGCGACCATCCTCGCTCTATAGATGAACGCGACGAAGGTTGGAGTCTTTGGGGTGCGGCAGCAGCCATACTAGCGGCGGCTGTTTTGCTCCGCCTGTCTTGGGTCTATTTCGAGCCAGATGATGGCTGGATAGTCATAGCGATTTTGGCAGCCGCTCTGATTATCGTGACAGCGTGGGTAAAATATCGGCCCAGGTCCAACAGCGACGTTTCAGACCCCGGTAAGCGTGGCCCTTGAACAGCCGGCGACGGCGCCGTGGCTCGGCAGAAGGTTCCGTTTGGCGGGCCGTGTCTCCGCCGCGTGTTGCGGCGCCTAATCTACAAAAACTGCATTGATCCAAATCAAAGCGCCATCGCTCAAAGGCGCCAAATGTTTGTATGCTCACAAATGCGGTCGATCCATTTCGTTATTTGTGGGCGGACGGCGCGATTACGGGGGTAAGCGCGCCGTCTTTGTTTGCGGGCAAACAAAGGACTGGACAGCCTTTGTGATGCATAGCTGCCCCGCAGCGCGGCCGCCTTGACGAAAATCAGGCTCGAAGACAATAGTTTCGCTTGTAACAATTGAAACCGCGGTTTGTCCCCCGTCAAACCGTGCGCGTTTGGGTGTCGGCTCCTGTCAAACGGGCCGACGGTCCTGCAAATCATCGACGGGGTCCGATGGGCGTCGAGTCTACAAGCCCTCCGGTATTTTGCGCTGCGCCAGCGATCCTGAGCGCATCCGCCGGCGTCGCACCTTCTGTCGCTCGATCGCCTCCACATCGTTTTTCCAATCGAACGTACGCTCCAACGCGCGCTGTGCAATCGCGCCGACCGTTGGCCGCAACGTGGAAATAGTTGGAATGAGAAACGTCGCTACATCACGCAAGGGAAGGGACGGCAACCCATGGCTGAGAAATTTGTTGCGAAGGCATCCGAGCTAAAGGATGGCGAGCGCCGCATAGTCTTTGTTGGCGACAATGAAATCGGCGTTTTTTGCCACGATGGCAAGTATTACGCCTACAGCAATTTCTGCCTGCACCAAGGCGGCCCGGCTTGCGAAGGTCTGACGATCGCGAAAGTCGAAGAGCGTATCTTGCCCGACAAGACGTCACGCGGTTTATATTTTTCCGAGACAGAAATGCATTTCGCCTGTCCTTGGCATGGCATGGAGTACGACATCAAGACAGGTGAGTGCGTCGCCGATCGCCGCATGAAGCTCAAGAAATACCGGGTCGTTCAGAAGGGCGAGGAAATCTATGTCGTCGCTTAGGATGGCCGCTTCAAAATCCGTGGCGAAAGGCAAGCGCCTGCGCCAGGTCCCGCCGCGAAAGTTAGCAGCGCCTAGCGTTGCCGTCTCGGCCTCGGATCGAGCAAAGACACTCGCTGCAGACATCCGAGCGTCGCTGTCGCGGAACGAGATCGAAGTTCTCACGCCAGAAGCCCTGCAGTCGCTTTTTGCCGCAACCTGCCGGCTCTATTCCGCGCAGGTCGAAGCCGGCGGCGAACACCTGCCGCTTGGTTCGCGCAGTGGCGTCACTGCAACCGACGTCATGAATTCTGCAAGCGGGATGTTAAGGGCTGTCAATTTGGCCGTATTCGAGCTTGGCATGTGGCAGAGCTGGACCGGCCGATGATCAACAAAATAGCAGAAATGGGAGCGAAACATGGAACTCATTGCTGATCGCGGTCGGCGCATCTCCATTGATGAGCTTAACACCAGCAAACTGCTGGCTCACGCGCGCAAGCAGGCCCACGAGCGCAATTACGATGACATGCTCATCGCGGATTGCGACGCCCATCACTACGAGAACGAAAATTTCGAGGAGATTCTCCAGTTCATGGAGAATGATGTTCTCCGTCAGCTGACCCAAGCTCAGCGCAAGAAAAGCTTCGGAGCGGTGATGCCCAGTTCGGTCGGCTATCAAGACATGGGCGGGCGGGTGACCCGCTATCCGCTGCGCTACACGGAAAAAACTGCGCCCGGCCGGGAACGCGATATCCAGCTTGGCGAGCGTTGGATGGACGCCATGGGCGTCGATTATTCCTGCCTGTTTCCAACTGGCATGCTGAGCATCGGCCTGCATCCGCAGAAGGAAATGGAGCACGAGTTGTGCTGGTCCTACAACCGATGGCTCACGGAGAAAGTGCTGCCGGAGGGCAAGGGCCGCTTTTTCTCGATGCTTTGTCTGCCGTTCAACGATCCCGATGAATTGTTGCGCCAGGTCGAGACCTTCGGTGACCGCAAGCACGTCGGCGGCTTTATGGTCACGACGGTTCGCTCCCACACGGCGGTCCACGACAACGCCTACATGAAGGTGTACCGAGCCTTGGAGGAACGGGGATTAGTCCTGTCGTTCCATTCCGGGCCGAACTGGGGCGAACCGATCTACCGAAGCTGTAATCGCTTCTTGGCCGTGCACGCCCTCGGCTTCAGTTGGTACAACGTCCTGCATCTCACCAACTGGGTCGTGAACGGTCTTGGTGAGCGTTTCCCGAAATTGCCGGTGCTGTGGATCGAGGCGGGACTTGCCTGGATACCCTTCCTGATGCAGCGGCTCGACCATGAATACATGTTACGGCCGTCGGAGGCGCCAACTCTGAAGAAGAAGCCCTCGGATTATATGCGCGACATGTATTACTCGTCGCAACCGATAGAGATTCAGGATTTTGGGGCGATGGAATGCACATTCCGCATGATGAACGCAGAAACCCAACTGCTGTACGCCTCGGATTATCCGCATTGGGACTTCGATCTGCCGAGCACAATTTACGACCTGCCGTTCCTGAGCGAGCGAGGAAAGCACAACATTCTCGGCGGCACCGCGGCCCGCCTGTTCAAGCTGCCGCCGCGCAACGAAAAGCAGAAGGCAAATCTTAAGCGGTTCGGAAACCTCGCCGCCTGATCGAAACTAGTCAGGTGACGTCGCTATGCGCCGACGCCGAGCGGCGGCGTGCGAATCGTTATGGGCAACGATTAAAGGGGGGGCAATGGCACTATGTTGCAAGCGGTTACGCCGTCAACGCGCGATGCGATGCTTCCAGACAGCGGCAATAAGCTGAAGATCGGATTATTCGGCGCCAATTGCTCGTCTGGACGCGCCGTAACGCTGGTGCCGGAGCGCTGGTCCGGTAGTTGGCCCGACAACAAACGGCTTGCCCGTATGGCGGACGACGCCGGCATCGACTTCCTGCTGCCGATCGGACGCTGGAAGGGCTACGGCGGTGACACCGATTATCAGGGCGCGACCTTCGAGACGATCACATGGGCGACGGGACTGCTCGCGGCGACAAAACGCATTACGGTTTTCGGCACCGTGCACGCGCCGATCTTCAATCCCGTGGTGGCCGCCAAGGAGATGGTGACTGCCGACCATGTCGGCGAAGGCCGTTTCGGCCTTAACATTGTGGTCGGATGGAACGAAGGCGAATTCGACATGTTCGGCGTTGAGCAGCGCGAACATGAGGACCGCTACGATTATGCGCAGGAGTGGATCGACGTCATCAAGGCGATCTGGTCGGGCCGCGAGGATTTCGATTTCAGCGGCAAGCATCTCCACATGAAGGGCATTCGCGGTAAGCCAAAGCCATTCGGGGGCACCCGGCCGGTGATCATGAATGCAGGTTCTTCACAGAGGGGGCAGGCGTTTGCCATCAAAAACTGTGATGCATTTTTCCTGCAAGCCTCGCGTAGTTCTCTCGACGAAACGGCGCAGCGCGTAAAGAGCGTGCAGAAACTGGCCCGCGACCGGGGCCATGACATCGGCTGCTTTACGGTCGGCGTCATCACGTGCAAGCCGACTCAGAAGGAAGCCGAGGACTATTACCATCATTGTATTGTCGAAAACGCAGACTGGGCGGCAGTCGATGGCATTCTGGCGCTAAAAAATATTTCGCCGGATACCGTTCCAATGGAAGAATACGTGACCAAGCGCAGCCAATATGCGCAAGGTATGGGCGGCCTGCCCATCGTCGGCGATCCTGATCGGGTCGTTTCCCAACTCGCCGCGCTAAGCAACGCTGGACTGACGGGGATCGCTATCTCGCTGGTCAACTACATCGACGAGTTGCCGTTCTTCTGCGCCGAAGTCATGCCTCGGCTCGAACGCCTCGGTCTTCGCGCCAAGGAATCGCGGCGGCCAGCGGTGCCGGCGGAGATCTAGCTAACAAGCGTCGAGGTCATCGATGTCGCGAACGGCCCGATCGCCCATCACCGGGTTTATTGGGGATGGATCGGCTTCCAGACCCTCGTAGCGGATACGACTGGCGGGAGATCAGACGCATTTTTCAACGCCGGTCGCAGCGGCGCCGCTTTATCTGACCTGGGTGAAGGATCGCGTGGCCGGCAGACCGCTCACAAGCGGCTGTCCCGCGAACTAGACGATTGGCGTTGAAGACCCCGCTTCCCTTCACTTTGGGCCGACCAAAGCACCTGATCGAATTCCGGAGAGATTGCGCAGGGTCGAACGGATAAGAAGAACTCAACCAACGGCAGCCGTGCCGGCCTGAGCGTGAAATCTGTCGCGGTATTGCAGCGGTGACACGCCGAGTCGACGCGCGAAAATGCGCCGGAGCGTCGCCGCCGAGCCGAGACCGCAGCGTTCGGCGATCTTTTTGATGGAGAGTGCATTCTCCTCAAGCAGTCGGCAGGCGACCTGCAGGCGCACCAACTCCACAAATTCGGCGGGCGTCTGGCCGGTGTCTTCGCGAAACAGCCGGATGAAGTTGCGCTCGCTCATTCCGGCGCGCCGCGCCAGCGCAGCGACGCGCAGATCGCCGCGCAGATTATCGTGACACCAATGCTGGACTTTCTGGATCGCGGGGATCAACGAGAATTGTGCTCGCAACTGCGTTGAGAACTGCGCCTGCCCGCCCGATCGTTTGAGGAACGGCACCAGATAGCGCGCAATGGCGAGCGCGAAATCGCGGCCATGGTCGTCCTCCACCAGTGCCAAAGCGAGATCGATTCCGGCCGAAATGCCGGCCGACGTGTAGAGATTGCCGTCGCGAACAAAGATTGGATCGATCTCGACCTTTGCAGTCGGGTTGCGCCGCGCCAGTTCGGTGGCGAATGCCCAGTGGGTCGTCACCTGCTTGCCGGCGATGAGCCCAGCGGCGCCAAGCGCGAAGGCGCCGGTACAGATTGAACCAAAGCGCCGCGCTCGCGGCGCCGCCTTTCGCAGCCAGTCAAGAATATCCGCCTCGCAGCCCGCATCCGGACCGCCGCCACCTGACACCAGTAAAGTGTCAACCGGCAGCGCCAGCGCCGCCATCGCGCATGACGGCAGAAACGAAAAACCGAGCGGCGTCGGTATCGGGCCGGCATCGGGCGCAATTGTTACGACGTCGTAGAGTTTGTGCTTGCGTAGAAAATTCGCGACCCCGAACACCTGCAACGGGCCACTGACATCGAGCGGCGCCACTCCCGGATAGATCAGCATCGCTACCCGCCGCGGCGCACCGGCATGATCCGCCAGCGGCAAATAACCTTCTGTCATATGACGACTACCCAGCCCAATCGACGACGCGCGGAATGTTTCGCTGTGCGCAAAGCGCGCGGATATTCGCTCACTTCGCCCCAAACATTAGTCGATGGCAGGCGCGATCACAAAATGATTTTGCAACTCTGTTAGGAACGCGAGTCGTTCGGTGAGCAACAGAGGAGAAAACGATGCACACAGTTTTGAAGGCGTCTCTCGCGATGGCTGCAATATGCTCGCTCGCGGCTTAGGGTTGGGTGACGCTTATGAGCGGAGCGCTCGGAGGCCTGAGCTAAAAAGCGACCTTCTTGCATCGCGACTATCCGGGACAATGGAAGGTTCATGGCGGAGACTCTTTGCCACGCGCAGAATCCGCCAGTGTGCGTGCAGTTCACGCCAAAAGCGGTCTGATCGTCGCCAACGTCTTAGAGCGCCGTGCAGAGGCTGCTAAATTCAAAAAATGTTCGGCCGGCATCCCTGATCATGCAAAAAGCATCTGGACCTTGCGATCAGCCCGGTCACACGATCGCTCTTCTGACGACATGCCTGATTGGGTTCAGTCTGTTCTTCGACCTATATTTCACCCAAATCATTCTCGGACCGATCGCCGAAGTCTTTGGAGCGACTGTTCTGGAAGCCCGTTACACGATGGTCGCGGCGACCGCCGGCGTCGTATTTGCTCCTCTTTTTGCGGGACGATTGCAACAGAAAAAGGCCGTACAGGTCGCGACCTTGGCGACGATGGTGATCGCCGCTGCAATTGAGGCCGCGGCGCCCAATCTTTGGACCCTGATCGGAATGCGTTTCTGTCAAGGCATCCTCGTCGGTATTCTTTTCATCCAGGCAATGGGCCGTATCTCCACGCTTCACCGGATGCGGTTCGGTGCATCAAGCAACGGCCTGTTCGTGTCCGCGACCACGCTGGGGAGCTTCACCAGCCGCTTTCTGCCGCCCTCTCTGGTCGACGCGATCGGCGTCAAGGCGACGTCCCTGGTTCTGGCATCGGTGTTGTTGCTGATCTGCGCAGCAGTTTATTTTTCTCCTGTGCCCGAGGCGAGCACGGACGCAAACCACGAACTGGCGATTCCGGCCCCTGCGGCCTCCAGGCAACGAAAGGCTTTTGTTATCGAATACCTGCTGGGGTTCTGCGTGCTCTTCTCGCAGACATCGATATGGACCTACCTGCCAGTACGTCTGGCGCGTGCGCCCTTCATGCTTGATGACAGGCACCTCGCTTTGATGGCCCTCGTCTTCCTGCTGGGTGCCGTCAGCGCTTCGCTGACCATCCGCGTGACGCGGAACGACCTGTCCAAATTCGCGATTTTGCTTTTCTTCGGTTGTGCAATCGTCGGGGCGCTCATGACCGGGACTTTTAACCTCTACGTTATCGCCGGCGGCCTTGCCGTCTTCACTGTCGGCTCGTTCGCACTCCAAGCCATGCTGTCAAGGCGGCTCACGGCTCGGGCGGGCACTTCAACGCCACGGATTTTTGCCGTGTACATGAGCATTTATTACATGGGCGGATCGGCCGGGTCGTATCTTTCCGGCGATATTTTCGTGGCGCGGGGTTTTTCGGGCGTCGTCCTCGCGGTCATAACCGTCGCGGCGCTGGGCGGCACCGCACTGTACCTGCGAGAGGCACTTGGACCGATCGTCATGTGGCGTGCCGCCACGCGCACTCGGGCATCACCCATTCCGATCCAAAAACGGCGGGCCAGCCTTGAGCGTCGCGCGACAAGATTATGATAACGAGGTGGTCACGTCCGGGATGCGATGCGATGAGGATCGACGTCTGATCCGGGTGTGCATCGCGATGTGATCGAGGGCGTGGTCCGCTTTTTTTGAAACACGCCGCCGTTAAAACAGGCTGCCCTGCCCTTCGCCGCCATCGGGCCGGCGACGGCGCCGTCTGACCGGCACCGGCACGGTCTCGGCCGGCGTCATCCGCGCGTCACCGGCAACAGCGCCGACGCGGCCATCGGAAAATTCAATATCGAGCCGCATCCCTGTGCTCACCGCGCCGGCCGTGCGCAGCGGCCGGCCGCCATCGTCGCGCACCAGCGCGAAGCCGCGCGCCAGGACGCCGCGATACGAAAAAGCCGCGAGCAAGCCCGTGGCGCGATCGAGACGCGCCGCGTGCCGATCGAGCACGACGTCGACCGCACGCGTGGCGCGCTCAGCCAGCACATTGACCCGGTCGCTGCCGCGCGCGATGCGCGTGCGGTAAGCTTGGATGTTTGCGGCCACCCCGGCGCGGAGCCGGTGCGCGACGCCGACGAAGCGTTCGCGGCGATGCTCGACGTGGCCTGCCAACAGGCGCGCATTCAGTCTCGCCCCGACGCGCGAGTAATGCACGTGATGGCTCTGCGTATTGGCAAAAAGCGCGCGCGGCAATCTTGCGGCGGCGTGGTCGAGCCGCTGCCGCGGCAGCGCAAGGAGTTGATCGGCGTTCGGCAGTGCCCGCACGGCGGCGCGCAGTTCGGTTCGCCGCGCATCCTGATTGCGCCCCCAGCAGGCAAGCGCGCGGCGCGCCAGCGAGTCGACGTCCAACAGCAGCTCGGCGCGCACTGGCACCGCCATTTCGGCGGCCGCAGTCGGGGTCGGCGCGCGGCGGTCGGCGGCGAAATCGATGAGCGTCACGTCGGTCTCGTGACCGACCGCGGAAATCAGCGGAATGAAACTGTCCGCCGCGGCCCGCACCACGATCTCCTCGTTGAACGACCAGAGATCTTCCAGCGAGCCGCCGCCGCGGGCGACGATGATCAAGTCGGGCCGCCGCGGCAGTGGCGGCGTCTCGGCCTCCGGCAGCGCATTGAAGCCGGCGATGGCGGCGGCGACCTCGGCGGCCGAGCCCTCGCCCTGCACCTTCACCGGCCATAGCAGCACGCGGCGCGGAAACCGGTCGGCGAGCCGATGCAGGATATCGCGGATCACCGCGCCTGTTGGCGAGGTGACGACGCCGATGACCGTCGGCAGCACCGGCAAGAGCTGCTTGCGCGCCTCGTCGAACAGGCCCTCGGCCATCAGCCGCTGCTTGCGCTCTTCGAGCAGCGCCATGAGCGCGCCGAGGCCGGACGGCTCCAGCGTTTCGACGATGATCTGGTAGCTTGAGCGGCTCGGGTAGGTGGTGAGCCTGCCGGTGACGATGACCTCGAGCCCTTCTTCCGGCTTGATCCGCATCCGCGCGAAGGAGCCGCGCCAGATCACGGCATCGATCTTGGCGCTCTCGTCCTTGAGCGCGAAATACGCATGGCCGGAGGAATGGGGCCCCTTGTAGCCCGAAATCTCCCCGCGCACCCGAACGTAGCCGTAGGCGTCCTCGACCGTGCGCTTGAGCGACGCCGAAAGTTCGGAGACGGTCACTTCCGGCAGGTTGAGCCGCGGTTCGTTCATCGCCATTGCGTTCTGCACAGGAGCGCCAGCCAGAATCGCCAGTCTGGTTGACGAAGCGGTTCGCTCCGTGGCGATTAGTGCTGTTCATCGCGAGCGCGGGTCAAGTCCCCGGATTAATCCGGATCAAGTCCGCTGCCCGCTTCTTCCGCCAAGGTGCTGCGGCGCATGAATATTCTGCTGTTGGGGTCCGGTGGACGCGAGCACGCTCTGGCGTGGAAAATGGCGGCAAGCCCGCTGACCGACCGGCTCGTTTGCGCACCGGGCAATGCGGGAATCGCGCAGGATGCCGAGTGCGTCGCGCTCGATGTCGCCGATCATTCGGCCGTCATCGCCTATTGCCGGACGAACCGCATCGATCTCGTCGTGGTCGGACCGGAAGCGCCGCTTTGCGCCGGCCTGGTCGATGACCTTGAAGCCGCCGGCGTCAAGGCGTTCGGCCCGACCCGCGCAGCGGCGCAGCTCGAAGGTTCCAAAGGCTTCACCAAGGATCTGTGCCGCGCCAACGCGATCCCGACCGCGGCCTACGAACGCTTCCGCGCCGCCGATCCGGCCAAAGCCTATGTGCGCGTGCACGGCGCGCCGATCGTGGTCAAGGCGGACGGGCTTGCAGCCGGCAAGGGCGTGATCGTCGCGCAGGATGTCGCCGAAGCCGAGGCCGCGATCGACATGATGTTCGGCGGCGGCATCGGCGAGGCCGGCGCCGAAGTCGTTGTCGAGGAATTTCTGCAAGGCGAAGAAGCCTCGTTCTTCGCGCTGTGCGATGGCGAAACCGCCATCGCGTTCTCGACCGCGCAGGACCACAAGCGCGTTTTCGACGGCGACCAGGGCCCGAACACCGGCGGCATGGGCGCTTATTCCCCGGCGCCGAACATCGACGACGAGATGAGCGCGCGTGTCATGGCCGAGATTATCATGCCGACCTTGCGAGCCATGAAGGCGATGGGCGCGCCCTACAAGGGCGTGCTGTATGCCGGACTGATGATCACAGCCGATGGGCCGAAGCTCATCGAATACAATGTCCGTTTCGGCGATCCGGAATGCCAGGTGCTGATGCTGCGCCTGATGTCGGACCTGGTGCCGGCGCTGCTGGCGAGCCGCGACGGCCAGCTCAAATCGTTTGACCTGCGCTGGTATCCGCAATCCGCCCTCACCGTGGTGATGGCCGCCAAAGGCTATCCGGGCGCCTACGCGCGCGGCTCGGTCATTGAGGGATTGGAAGACGCCGCTAAAGTCGAGGACGTGGAAATCTTCCACGCCGGCACCAAGGCCGACGGCGGCAAAATCCTCGCCAATGGGGGCCGCGTGACTGAACGTCTGCGCGCTCGGCGACAGTGTGCGGCAGGCGCAGTCACGCGCCTACGAGGCGGTCGCGCGCATCCACTGGCCCGAAGGCTTCTGCCGCCACGACATCGGTTGGCGCGCGGTCGAGCGCGAGTCCGACTGACGCCCGACCAACACGCAGAGCAGCTATCGCCCACCGGTCATCAAACGGCTCGACCGCCACGGGCCATCGTGGGTACGATGGCCGAGACGCAAAGCACGGCAGAGAACAGCGCGGGAGGGATATCATGACGATCAAGCGACGCGACTTGCTGACGGGCGGCGCCGGTATCGCAGCCGGCATGGCGGCGGCCGGACTGGCCGCGCCCGCACAGGCGCAATCCAACGCCATCAAGTGGGACCGCGAAGCCGACGTCGTGGTGATCGGCTCGGGCGCCTCGGGAACGACCGCAGCCATCCGGGCGCGTGAGGGCGGCTCATCGGTGATCCTGGTCGAGGCGGAAAATCATGCCGGCGGCCACGCCATTTGCAGCGGCGGCAATGTGCCGCTCGGCGGCGGCACCAGCGTGCAGAAGAAATGGGGCGTGAAGGACTCGCCCGACCTGGTGTTCCAGGACCTGACCGACTGGTCGGTGGTCGAGCCGGACGGCGCGGCCGATTACCGCTTGAACGACCGCGAGGTGATCCGCGCCTTCGCCGACAATTGCGCGGCGACCTGTGAGTTTCTGCTCGCGCACGGCGTCGTGTTCGTCGACAAGGCGCCCGACAAGCTCGGCGGCACCTCGGTCGGCAACTCCATCGCGCGCGAGATGCACGCTGCCGCCATGGATTGGCCCCTGATCCAGACCGGCAAGCCGGCCCCCGCCGGATAAGCGCGCGACCATGTCGACGGGCAACGGTCTGATGCAGCCGCTCGCCGCAGCCGCGAAAAAGGCCGGCGTCGAAACTCTGCTCGGGCACCGGATGACGGCGATCCACCGCGAGACGCCGCGTTCCGGACCGGTGCTCGGCATCGCCGTCGACAATAACGGCAAGACGCTCAACATCCGCGCCCGCAAGGCGGTGATCATCGGCACCGGCGGATCGACCAGCAACGTCAATTTCCGCCGCATGTTCGATCCGCGCCTGACCGAGGAATATTGCGGCGCGGCCGGGCAGCCGTGGTCGACCCAGGACGCCAGCGGCGAGCTTGCCGGCATGGCGATCGGAGGCTCGCTGTGGGGGCTGTCCAATTTCAGCCGCCGAGTTCGGCGACGGCATCACCAAGCCGGGCAGCGTCGGCGCGCAATACGTCTACGTGAATCTGCGCTGGTACCCCGGCAGCGAGGTTTTCAACAAGGCGCGCGCCACCGGCCTGCATGTCGATAACTGGCAGGACCTGGTGCTGGTCAACATGATCGGCAAGCGCTTCTACGACGAGACCGCGCGTCAATACAATTCGGCAAATTACGAATCGATGCTGCCCTACAATCCGCGTGACTGGCACAATGGCGCGAGTCTGAAATTCAAGCCCAATGGCTTCCTCGATGCGGCGCTTGCCGGCATCGGCGACAGCCACAACGGCGGCGGCCCGATCTGGGCGATCTTCGACGCCGATGCGGTGGCGCGCGAGAAATGGGATCCGAAGCCGCCCAACGTCGATTTCGAGGCGGGTTTTTTCTTCACTGCCGACACGATCGAGGACCTGGCAAAGAAGATTCAGATGAAATACCAGCGCGTGCCGATGCCGCCCGAAAACCTCGCGGCCACCATCGCGCGCTACAACAGCTTCGTCGATTCCGGCGTGGATGCGGATTTCGGCAAGCCGAAGCCGCTCTACAAGATCGCCAAGCCGCCGTTCTATGCCGGCTGGGCGACGCCGGTGCCGCACGACACCCGCGCCGGCCTGCGCATCAACGGCAAATGCCAGGTCGTCGACATGGACGGCGAGGTGATTCCCGGACTTTATTGCGGTGGCGAATCCGCCGGCGGCTTCAGTATGCACGGACTGGCGCGCGCCACCTGTCAGGGCTTCATCTGCGGGACAAACGCCACTGCGGAGACGCGGCGGGGCTGACGTTCGCTGAGCGTCGGACGCCCGAATTCGGCAGCAGCGCTTGCGCGTGACCGCGGCTCTGGCAGACAATAAGTTCCGCGGCAGGGGTCTCTCGAGCCTCTGGCCACGCGCGCTTGAAGCGGTTCGGCAATGATATTTTTTCTCACAAGTCACTCGCTTTGGCTCTCGGCCACACTCATCGTCGTCTTGCCCACGATATTGGCCGGGTTGGGCCCGAGCGTCGTGCGTCGCTATGTGAAGCTGGAAAAGCTGGTGATCAACAATGAGATCGCCGGCTTCAAATTTGCGACCGTGGGCGTCCTGTATGCGGTGTTGCTCGCCTTCGCGACGATCGTCGTCTGGCAGAAACTGGCGGACGCCGATGTCAATGTGACGCAAGAAGCCGCCGGCGCGACGACCATCTATCGGCTGTCGCAGGGCCTGGATCAGCCATCCGCGACGAACTTGCGCGAGGGGATGTCGAACTATCTCACCCTCGCCATCGATCGCGAATGGCCGGCGATGGAGCGCGGCGTGACGAGTGAATACCGGGTTACCCGATTGGCGCTCGATGCGGTCTATTCGACGTTGCTGTCCTCCCAGCCTTCCACGCCAAGGGAGGCGGCGGTGTTGCCCGAAATTCTTCGCCAACTCGACGTGATTACGCAGGCCCGGCGCGCCCGGCTGATCGCGGCCGACGGCATTGTGCCTGAAGTGATGTGGCCGGTCCTGTTCTTGGGCGCACTCGTGACGATCGTCTTTACTTTCTTTTTCGGCACGCAGAATCTTCGGGCGCAAACGATGATGACCGTGCTGCTTGCGCTGCTCATATTCTCGGAGTTGCTGATCATCGTTGTGGTTGACTATCCGTTCGCTGGCCCGATCAAGGTGGAACCGACTGCGCTCGCCCGGGTGCTTGCGGATTTCGATCCGGCGGCGGCAAGTCGCCTGGCAAGATGAGGGGTGTCTAGCCTCGCCGTCATGCTCTAACATTCTGCCATGACGACGATCGACCGCCAGAACGCCTTTTCCGGCACCCGCGAAGTCGCCGAACGCCTGCGCTTCGATGTGGGGCGGCTCGAGGCTTATCTGCGCGACCATGTGGCGGGATTTTCCGGCCCGGTGGTGGTGAGCCAGTTCAAGGGCGGCCAGTCGAACCCGACGTATCTGATCGAAACGCCGCTGCGCCGCTATGTGCTGCGGCGCAAACCGCCAGGAAAGCTCCTGCCCTCGGCGCACGCCGTCGACCGCGAGCACCGCATCATCGGCGCGCTCCATGCGCAAGGTTTTCCGGTCGCAGAGCCGGTGCTGTACTGCGCCGACGAGGCCGTCGTCGGCACCGCGTTCTTCGTCATGGGATATGTCGAGGGCCGCGTGTTCTGGGAGCCGCAGATGCCCGGTTCCAATCCGGCCGAGCGCGCGGCCGTGTATGACGCGATGAACGCGACGCTGGCGCGGCTGCACACCTATGATCCCGCCGCGATCGGACTCGGCGATTACGGCCGCGGCGAGAACTACGTGGCGCGGCAGGTCGACCGCTGGTCGAAGCAGTATCGCGCCTCGCAGACCGAAATGGTCGAGCCGATGGAGCGCCTGATTGCCTGGCTACCCGCGCATCTGCCGCCGCCGCAGCCCCCGCGCCTGGTCCACGGCGATTACCGGCTCGACAATATCATCCTCACGCGCGACGCTCCGGATGTCGCCGCCGTGCTCGACTGGGAGCTTTCGACGCTTGGCGATCCGCTCGCCGATTTCTCCTACCATCTGATGCAGTGGCACATGCCGCCGTCGGATGCGGGCACCGGCTCGCTGGTCGGTCAGGATTTGGCGGCGCTCGGCGTTCCCTCGCTCGAGGCTTACGTCGACGCCTATGTGAGGCGCACCGGGCTCGATCCGCGCCCTCACCTGCCGGTCTATTTCGCGTACAATTTCTTCCGTCTTGCCGCGATCCTGCAAGGCATCGTCGGCCGCGTACGCGACGGCACCGCGACCAGCGCCTATGCGGCAGCGAAAGCCGAGATGGTCGGGCCGCTGGCGGCGAAGGCGTGGAGCTTCGCCGTCGCGGCTGGCGCATGAAAACGTTCGCGCTCGCGCTCGGCTCCGGCGGCGCACGCGGGCTCGCCCATATCGCCGTTATCGAGGCGCTCGACGACATGGGCGTCAAACCGACCGCCATCGCGGGCGCCTCGATCGGCGCGCTAGTCGGCGCGGCTTACGCGGCGGGAATGCACGGACGCGACATGCGCCGCCATGTTCTCGGCATCGCGCATCATCCCACCGACACCAGGCGGCGTTTGTTGGCGGCGCGCGCCGGCACTTTCGCCGATCTTTTGTCCGGAGGGTTCGGGCAGGCGACGCAACTCGACCCGGAAAAATTCTGCGCGCAGTTCCTGCCGGACAGCGTGCCGGCCGATTTTGCCGACCTGCAAATCCCCTTAACCGTGATGGCGACCGACCTGCATCGGCGTGCCGAGGCGCCGCTGACGTCCGGCGCACTGCGCCCGGCCGTAGCCGCGTCGATCGCCATTCCAGGCCTGTTCCGGCCGGTGGTGATCGACGGCCGCGTTCTGATCGACGGCGGCACCACCAATCCGCTGCCGTTCGACCTTCTATTCGGCCACGCTGACACCGTCGTCGCGATCGATGTGTTCGGCGTCCCAACGGCGGAGCGCGACGATATGCCGGGCACCTGGGAAACCGTCTACACAACGATCCTGGTCATGGGCAGTGCGATCCTCGCCGCCAAGCTCGCCCACGCGGCGCCGGATCTGTTGATCCAGCCCAACGTGACCATCTTCCGCACGCTCGACTTTCCGCAGGCTACAGCGATCCTGCGCACCGCCGACGCGGTCAAGACGGAAGTGAAAGAGCGGCTGTCCAAATTACTCGGAGACTGATGCTTCGCTCACTCGTCCAACGCCGCAGCGGTGTCCGACGACGGGTAACCTCCGTCGTAACCGGACGATGGAGCGTAGTTATAGAGCGGCCGCGGATAAGCGCCCGCATGAGCAACCTGTCGATGGCGATAATGGTATGACTGAGCCTGGGCAGACGTTGCGACTGCGACCACAGCTGCCGCAATAATTGCACTCATGAGAGCGGCGTTCATAATCTTTCTCCTGAATGAATTCCCCTCGCGTAACGCTGTGATTCTCTCTTAAGCTCGAAATGCTCCGGCGAGTTGTCATATCTTGCTGCAAATTGTTCCTTCCTGGCGCGACGTTGCCGCTCGCGACACGGGGGCAGGATGAGCCGCTGTTTGATCCAACCCGGACAGGTCGCGGCTGCTACATCAGAGTTGCGGCGATCGCCTGTGCGAATGCCAGAGTGCGGCTATCCGAGCCGACCGGTCCCACGATCTGCACGCCGACCGGCATGCCGTTCGGTCCGCGATACGCCGGGATGTTCACACACGGCCCCTGCAGCAACGTCCAGGTTCGGTTGAAAGCCGAGTTGGAGATGCCGGTGAGATCGGTTGTCGCCTCACCGCATGTGCTCGGCGTCAGGATGACGTCGCACGACGAAAATATTTCCGCCATCGCCGCCATGCAGGCGATGACATGCAGTTCAGCCTTGTCGAACTGCGCCTGATCGATCTGGTTCGCGATTTTCTGTCCCGCCTGCACCCAATGATTCACCTGGTCGAAATGGTCGCGCAATTCGGTCGCGAGCGAGCGCGCACCTTCGACCGACGATATGACGCGAAATGAATCCTCGATCCCGGCAAACACATCCGGCATGTCGGCATCGCGCACCACGGCGCCGCGTCTCCTTCAATCCTTCGCCGCGCGTTCCAGCGCATCGACGGCTTCCGGAAACGCCTGATGCCAATTGAGCGTTCGGCACACTCCGATACGCATGCCGCTGAGTTCGGCTGGCGGCGTGGCGGCGCGAACCCCCGTGACGATCGCCTGCAACGTTGCGAGATCGCGCAGATCACGGGCGAACAGCCCGATCGTGTCGAGCCCGGGACGCAAATGCCTGATCCCGCCGCGATCGATTCCGGTGAGGCTCGCCTTGAAGCCGAAAACGCCACAGAAGGCCGCGGGCAGAGATGGTGGAGCCGCCGGTCTGCGAGCCGACCGAAAGCGGAACCATAGTGTCGGCGACGGCGGCCGCCGAGCCGCTCGATGACACGCCGGGGCTGCGGCCGAAGTCGTGCGGATTTTTGACCCCGATCGGCACCGGACTGGCGAACTCGGTCGTCGCGCACTTGCCGAGAATGACGAGGCCGGCACGGCGCAGCAAGCCGACGATGGCCGTATCGGTCGCGGGCCGGTGCCCGTGATAGATCGGCGAGCCATAGGCCGTCGGCATGTCGAAGGTGTCGAAAATATCCTTGATGCCGATCGGCACACCATGGAACGCGCTGCGGCGCGGCTCCTGATCGCGCGCGCGGGCCTGCTGGCGCGCCATGTCCGGATCGACAAAAGCCCAGGCATGGATGTCCGGCTCGCGCGCGGCAATCCGCGCCAGACAATCGTCCACGATGGCAAGCGACGTTGTTTCTCCCGCCGCGATTTTTTCCGCCGCTTGCGTCGCCGAGAGCAGATTCAGCCCGCCGGGGCCACGGTCACGCAACGGCTTGGCATCTCCCACCACGTCCTTGCCTCGCAAGAATTGCAGCTTATCGGAGGCTAACGTTTTTCAAATTTTTGAACAAGGAATGGGAGCCGCTGTCATTCCGGGGCGCGCGCAGCGCGAGCTCCGGAATTGATAATCACGATCGCACAAGCTCTGCACCGCCCGTGATTATGGATTCCGGACTGCCGCTTCGCGGCATCCGGAATGACAGATCACCGCCGCTCGCGAAAAAACTGCTTGAGCAGCGCCGAGGCCTCGGCTTCGGCGAGGCCGCCGTAAACCTCGGGCCGGTGATGGCATGTTGGCGCGGAAAAAAACTTCACGCCGTTGTCGACCGCCCCGCCCTTCGGATCGGCCGCGCCGTAATAGAGCCGGCGGATGCGCGCGAATGACACCGCGCCGGCGCACATCGCGCACGGCTCGAGCGTGACGTAGAGGTCGCAGGCGGTGAGCCGCTCGGAGCCAAGGAGCCGCGCGGCCGCACGGATCGCGACCAGTTCGGCATGCGCGGTCGGGTCGGCATCGGTCAGTGTACGGTTGCCGGACCGCGCCACCACCGCGCCGTCGTGCACGATGACGCAGCCGACCGGCACCTCGCCCGCCTCGCCGGCGGCGCGGGCCTCGTCCAGCGCCATCTCCATGAATGTTGCCATGTCCGTTGCCGTTCGTCATGCCCGGCCTTGTGCCGGCCATCCACGTCTTTATACACCGCAGTGAACGTAGTCGTGGATGCCCGGGACAAGCCCGGGCATGACGAATCTGAGTGGCGAAGACAAGCAAAACCCCCAACGACGGCGAACGTATCGCCCGCGCAATCGCGCGCGCCGGGCTTTGCTCGCGCCGCGAAGCCGAGGAATGGATCGCCGCCGGCCGAGTCGCCGTCAACGGCGAGGTGATCCGCCTCGCCGGCACTTAATGTCACGGCGCGCGACCGCGTCACCGTCGACGGCGAGGCCCTGCCGGAACGTGAGCGCACGCGGCTGTTTCTCTATCACAAGCCGCGCGGCCTGATCACGACGCATAGCGACCCGCAGGGCCGGCCGACCATTTTCGCCCGCCTGCCGAACCACCTGCCGCGGCTGATCAGCGTCGGCCGGCTCGATTTCAACACCGAGGGACTGCTCCTTCTGACCAACGACGGCGCGCTCGCCCGTGAACTCGAACTGCCCGCCACCGGCTGGCTGCGACGCTACCGGGTGCGCGCCCACGGCACGGTGACGCAGCCGCAGCTCGATGCCCTGCGCAAAGGCATCACCATCAGCGGCATCCATTATGGTCCGATCGACGCCACGGTCGATCGTGGCCAGGGCTCCAACATGTGGCTGACATTCGCGATCCGCGAAGGCAAGAACCGCGAAGTCCGCAATGTGCTCGGCCATCTCGGCCTCACCGTTACGCGTCTCATTCGCGTGTCGTTCGGGCCGTTCCAGCTCAACGAGCTGGCCGAAGGCGACATCGAGGAAGTGCGCACCCGCACCTTGCGTGAACAGCTCGGCGACCGTCTGGTGGCGCGGTCAGGCGCGGATTTCTCGGGCGCGCGCATCGACAAGCCCGCACGCGAGCGCAAGGAGCAGCCCGAGAGCAAGGTGCGCAAGACCGTACAGCATGCCTGGCGCGCGCCCGGAGAAGCGCCCGCAAAGCCGCTGCAGCGACGCTACCGCGGTTCGCACCGTAAAGCCGAAGACGCGCGTGCACTCGCAGAAAAAGAAAAAGAGGTGCGCACCGGAACTGCTCACCGATCGCAAGGGCCGCAGCGTGCCGGTCGAGCGTTTCGGGCAAAAGCCGCCACCGCCGCCGCAACCGGAAGAGACTCTGCCCAAGCGCGGCAGCGGCGGCCGCCATCCGCGCCGCTGGCGCGACCGCGCCGCCGGACCGCGCCCGTCGCGTCCGAAGGCGCCGCGGGGACGATAATGCGCGTGGTCGGTGGACGGCTGCGCGGCCGCACGCTCGCCGCGCCAAGCTCGCAGGCGATCCGTCCGACCGCTGACCGGCTGCGCGAGGCGCTGTTCAACATCCTCGCGCACGCCTATGGCGACCCGGTCACCGGCGCACGCGTGCTCGACCTGTTCGCCGGCACCGGCGCGCTTGGCATCGAGGCGGCGTCGCGCGGCGCCGCATTCGTGCTGTTTGTCGACGACGCCGCAGAAGCGCGTGCGCTGCTTCGCGAAAATGTCACGACGCTGGGTCTCGGCGGCACGACGCGCATCTTCCGCCGCGATGTCACCAAGCTCGGCCCGGTCTATCCGCTCGAACCGTTCAGTCTCGCCTTTCTCGACCCGCCTTATGCGCAGGGGCTGGCGGAAAAGGCGCTCGCTTCCGCGCGCGACGGCGGCTGGTTGATAGCGGACACGCTCATCGTCGTGGAAGAAGCCGCCAAGGCGAATTTCGCCGCGCCCGATGGCTTTCGCGAAGAGGAACGCCGCCGCTACGACGAGACCGAATTGATTTTTCTGCGCCTCGGCGCGCGGACTTAATCCGGCGTGATGCCAGCGGCCTTGATGGCTGCGCCCCAGGTTTTGATTTCGCGTTCGACGTGCGACTGCAAGTATTGCGGCGTGCGCTCCTCGGGCGGCGGCAGGCTGGCGCCAAGCAGCCGGAGCCGCGCCTGGACTTCGGGCCGTGACATCGCGGCGATCACGGCGGCATTGAGCTTGGCGACGATCGGCGTGGGCACAGCCTTCGGCATGAAGATCGCGTTCCAGCTGTTGGCATCGAAGTCCTTGATCCCCTGCTCCTGTGCGGTCGGGATATCGGGAAACGCCGCCGACCGCTTGGCGCCGAGCACCGCCGGCGCCTGGATTTTGTGCGCCTCGAGCTGCGGCATGGCCGTTGTGATCGTGGGACACATGTAATCGATGCGGCCCGCGAGCAGATCCTGCATGGCCGGCGCCAGTCCCCGATACGGCACATGCGTGACCGAAATCCCCAGCGCGGCGTCAAACAGCGCGCAGGTCAGATGCGAGCCACTGCCGGGCCCCGGCGAGCCGTACTGCATCTTGCTCTGGTTGGCTTTGGCGTAAGCGATGAAGGCGCGCAGATCGCCGGCCGGAATGCCGCTACGCACCGTCAGGATCAGCGGCTGCTCGGAGACCAGCGCCACCGCGGCGAAATCGCGTGCCGCATCGTAGGGCGGCTTGAGGTGCATGAGCTGCACTTGGGCGTTTGGCGATTTACCGCCGAACAGCAGCTGATAACCGTCCGGATCGGCACGTGCGATGCGCGTCGCGCCGGTCATGCCGCCGGCGCCGGGCACATTCTCGACCACAAACTGCTGGCCGAGGATTGTCGACAGCGCCGCCGCGTAGACCCGGCCCAGCGTGTCGTAGACCCCGCCGGGCGCAAACGGCACCACCATCGTCACCGGCCGCGTCGGCCAGTCCTGGGCATTGGCGCCGGCGCACAGCAAAACGGCAAGGCATGCCGCAAGGCCCCCTCTACGCCACGCGCCTGACAGAATTCGGCTGCTCCTCACCGCTTCCCTCCACTGTTGTTTGTTGTTTGTTGTTTGCTTCTCGCCCTAGCGCCGCCCGAACAGCCGCTCGATATCGCCGAGCTTGAGCTCCACATAGGTCGGGCGGCCGTGGTTGCATTGACCGGAATTCGGCGTCGCTTCCATCTCGCGCAGCAGCGCATTCATCTCCTCAGGCTTGAGCCGCCGCCCGGCGCGCACCGAACCGTGGCACGCCATCGAGGACGCCACCGCCATCAGCCGCCGTTCGAGCGGCAACGCCTCGTCCCATTCGCTCATGTGTTCGGCGAGATCGCGAACGAGGCCCGCGCCGTCGATCTCGCCAAGCAGCGACGGCGTCTCTCGCACCGCGACCGCGCCCGGGCCGAAGGCTTCCAGCACCAGGCCGAAGCGCGCCAGTTCCTCGGCGCGGGCGGCGAGGCGTTCGACATCGGCTTCGTCGAGTTCGACGATCTCGGGAATCAGGAGGAGCTGCCGGCCGACGCCGGCCTTCTCCAGAGCGGCTTTCAGTTTCTCGTAGACGATGCGCTCGTGAGCAGCGTGCTGGTCGACGATGACGAGGCCGTCGCGGGTCTGCGCCACGATATAGGTCTCATGGATCTGCGCGCGCGCCGCACCGAGCGGATGGTCGAGCGTCTCGGCCGACGCTTCGCCGTCCGCCAGCGCCGCGGCCTCGGCCGCCTCGCGCAGATCGGCGGCCGGCAGGCCGGTCGCGAACGCGGCCTGCGCGGCTTCGGCAAATCCACCGCGCGGTACCGCCTGTGCAAACTGCGCACCGCCCGGTGCCGACGGCGAGTTCCGCCAGTCCCAGCCGAGCGGCCGGCCTGCGCCGCCGGCACGATGGGGAAAGGACATTGCCGGCCGGAACGCCGCGATGGTCGCGGTGCCGCCGGTCGTGGCGGCGCGGCCACCCTCACGGACAAGCGCGCTTTTCAGCGCATGCACGATCAGTGCCCGCACCAGTCCGGCGTTGCGGAAACGCACTTCGGCCTTGGCCGGATGCACGTTGACGTCGACCTCGCGCGCCGGAAGCGTAACGAACAGCGCCAGCACCGGGTGGCGATCGCGCGGCAGATAATCCGCGTAGGCTCCGCGCACCGCACCGAGCAAAAGCTTGTCGCGCACCGGCCGGCCGTTGACGAACAGATACTGGCCGAGCGCATTCGCCCGCGTCAGCGTCGGCAGCGCCGCATAGCCGTCGATGACAATGCCTTCGCGTTCCGCCGCGATCTCGACCGCGTTGGCGCGAAACTCAGGCCCGAGCACGTCGCCGAGCCTGGCCAGCCGGCCGGGCCCGCCGGGCAGCGCCGCCGCAAACGTCACCGGCGCGCGTTCCTCACCGGCCAGCGTGAAGGCGACATCCGGCCGGCTCATGGCAAGCCGCCGCACGGTTTCGCGCACCGCCTCGGCTTCGGTGCGGTCGAGTTTGAGAAATTTCAGCCGCGCCGGCGTGGCGTAAAACAGGTCGCGCACCTCGACGCGGGTGCCCGACCCGAGCGCCGCAGGCTTGAGCTGCGATTTCACGCCGGCATCGACCTCGATCGTCCAGGCGTGCGGCTCGCTGGCGTGCCGCGTCGTGATCGACAGCCGCGCCACGGCGCCAATCGACGGCAGCGCCTCGCCGCGAAAACCGAGCGTACGGATGGACACCAGATCGTCGTCGGCGAGCTTCGAGGTGGCGTGCCGCTCGACGGCGAGCGCCAGATCGGCACACGTCATGCCCTCGCCGTCGTCGGTGACGCAGATCAGCCGCCGCCCGCCGCCGTCGGTGAGCACGTCGATACGATGCGCGCCGGCGTCGAGCGCGTTCTCGACCAGCTCCTTGACCACACTCGCCGGACGCTCCACCACCTCACCGGCGGCGATGCGATTGACGGTGGCTTCGCTCAGTTGTCGGATCGGCATGAGGCGACTCGGTCGCGGAAAGGTAGCCCGGATGGGAAGAGAGCGAAATCAGGCTCAAAAACGGTCGGCCCTGCGGAGTGGACAATGATCAACGTGGTCCTCATCGGCTTCGGCGTGATCGCCATTTCGATCGGCGTGGTCCTCTACGTCATCCAATTCCGCCAGGGACTTCGCGCCACTGCAAGCAAGCGATGGCCAGTCAGTTCAGGCACCATCATCGCCTCGGCATTAGAGAAATCGCCGGACGGCAGATGGCGCTACCGCGCGGCCGTGCAATACCGCTATCGCGCCGGCGGCAAGGAGTACCAATCCGACCGCATCTTTTGGGGCGGCAACGAAGGCCGTCAGAAGCACATGGCGTCAGTCATCGCGGCTTATCCGCAAGGCGGCAAGGTGTCAGTCCATTATGATCCGCAAAATCCCGCTGAAGCCGTCCTCGATCCGACTCAGCACGTCGGATCGAGACCCCTCGTCATCTATGCCATGGCGATGATTGTACTTGGCCTGTTTGTATTGACGGTCGCAGTCTACACGCTCCTCCACTGAACTCATTTCAACTCAGTCGAATGCCGGCTTCGCTTGGCGCATGCCCTTGACCTTGGCACGGCGTTTCTTGCCCTCGATGCGGCGCTCGCGTGAGGCCCTGGTCGGCTTGGTCGGCCGGCGCGGCGCCGGCGGTGTGGCGGCGCGGCGGATGAGCTCGATCAGCCGGTCGAGCGCATCCTGCCGGTTGCGCAGTTGCGTGCGGTGACGTTGCGCGATGATGACAAGCACACCGTCGCGCGTCAGACGCGAACCCGCGAGCCGCTCAAGCCGCGCCGCGACGTCCGGCGGCAGCGACGGCGATCCCCGCACGTCGAAGCGCAATTGCACCGCGGTCGACAGTTTGTTGACGTTCTGCCCGCCGGGCCCGGAGGCGCGCACGAAATTTTCGACGATCTCGCGCTCGTCGATACTGATCCTGCCGGTGACGCGAATCATGGCCGGCACCCCTCACGCTCAGGCCATCCAGAGCATGCCGTCATTGGCGGCGCCAGCGATTATATCCGCAAATCAGCCCGCGCCCCGGGACGGGCTCGGCATCAGCGCAGGTCGCCTCCCGCGCCGGCAAGAGCGGCCGGCATGGGCGCCGGCGCGCGAATGGCACCGCCCGCCGGGGTATCACTTGCCGAGGCCAGCGCCGCTGGCCGGCCAACGACGGTGAACAGCATATCGCCGCCGAACAACCGCTTGGCCACACGCTTGGCGTCGTCGAGCGTCACCGCCGCAATCGCCTGCTTGCGCTTGTCGATATAGTCGATGCCGAGATGATCGAGCTGAAGCTGCAGGAGCAGCGACGCGACCTTCGCCGAGGTGTCGAGATTGAGCACGAACGAACTGTTCAGATAGGACTTGGCCGCGGCGAGTTCGTCCGCCGTCGGGCCGTTCTCGGCGAGATTGCGGACTTCCTTGCGGATCAGGCTGACGGTCTCGTCGGCGCTGTCGGCGCGCGTCGCCGTTGAGCCGAAGAATACGGCCGTGTCGTCGTACCATAACAGGCTGTCGAAGACCGAATAGGCCAAGCCGCGCTTGACGCGAATTTCGGTGGTCAGCCGCGACGAGAAGGTGCCACCGCCGAGAATGTGGTTGATGATGTAAGCGGCGAAAAAGTCTGGATCGTTGCGGGAGATACCGACGCCGCCGAAATCAATCACGGTTTGCGGTACGTCGAGATCGATATTGACGCGCTGCCCGAGAGCCTCCGGCGGCATTTTCTGGTGCGTGACCAGCTGCGCCTTGGCGGGCAGAGCGCCGAACACGCGGTCCAGCATGGCCTTCGCCGCAGCCGCGTCGATATCGCCGACGATCGCGACCGTGAGGTGATCGCGCGCCAGCACGCGGTGCTGATACTCTTTCAGATCGGCAATGGTGATACCAGGAACTGACTCAAGCGTGCCGCCGACCGGCCGGCCGTAAGCGTGCCCCTTATAGGCGGTGTTCCACCAACGCAAAGCCGCAAGATCGGTCGGGCTTTGGAGCTGGCGGCGCAGCCCGGAAAGAATCTGCGCACGATTTAGTTCGACGGCGGCGGGATCAAAACGCGGTTCAGTCAGCGCCAGCCGCAGGTCGTCGAACGCCTCGTCGCGGTTCTCCGACAGCGTCTGCAGCGTGCCGCGGATGTGATCGCGGGCGGCGCGAATCTGCATCTGTACCGCCTTGCGATCGAGCCGCTCGGCAAACGCATTGGCGTCGAGATCGCCGGCGCCTTCGTCGAGCAGCGAAGTCATGAGATTGGCCGTCCCGGCCTTGCCGGCCGGATCCTGCACGCCGCCGCCCTCGAACGCGAACTCCACGGTGATCAGCGGCACCGCCGTTTCGTGTACCAGCCAGGCCTCGATGCCGCCGGGGCTCACGATGCGCTCGATATTGGTCGCCGAGGCGGGCGCCACCGACAACGTCAGCGCGAACGCGACCGCGGCGGCGCCCTGCGCCAGCCGTACCGTTACCTGCCTTTGGGTGACCAGCGACAGCGCGCGACCAAGTGCATTCACGAGCGATTCTCCTCACCCTTCAAACTCTTCACGAGATAGCCGGTGACCGACCGGCGGATATCGAGCCATTGCCGTGCGGCTTCCTGGACCTGCGCAACCGTTACCGCGCGGACCCGGTCGGGCCACCCGCTGACCTCGGCGACGGTCTGGCCCGTCGTCAGCCCCGCGCCATACCAGCGCGCCAGCGTCGCCTGATTGTCCCGCGCATATACGGAGTCGGCAATGAGCCCGGTCTTGGCGCGATCGAGTTCGTCAGCGGTGATGCCGTGCTGGATTACGTCGTCAAGCACGGCATCCATTGCGGCTTCGACCGTGTGCAGCGTCACGCCGGGCTTCGGCGCCGCATAGACGCCGAACTTGCCGTAATCGAGCGCGGTGTCGGAATAGAAGGCACCGGCATTCAGCGCGAGGCCCTTGTCCATGACCAGCGTCTTGTAGAGCCGGCTGTTGGCGTCCTTGCCCAGCACGGTGGCGAGAACGTCAAGCGCTTCCTCTTCGCCGGGCTTGGCGGTCGACGCCGACGGCGCCAGATAATAGCGCTGAACGCTGGGTTGCTCGACGCGTCCATCGGCCAACGTCACGGTGCGCGGCGCATCCTGCGCCGGCTCCGTCGGCCGCACCCGTGGGCCGATTTCGGCACGCACCGGTACCTTGCCGTAGGTGGCCTCGGCGTCGGCTTTGACCTCGTCGGGCGTCACATCGCCAGCCACCACCACGACGGCGTCATTCGGCGTGTAAAACCGGCGATAGAACGCCAGCGCATCGGTGTAGTTGAGCTTTTCGACTTCGTGGCGCCAGCCGATGACCGGGCGATGGTAGGGATGGTTGAGATAAAGCGCCGCATCCATCTGCTCGTCGAGCCGGGCACCCGGATTGTTGGCGACCCGCATGTTCAGCTCTTCGAGCACGACCTTAAGCTCCGGGCGCGCGACCGCATCGGTGACCGTGAGGTTGGTCATGCGATCGGCCTCGAACGCCATCATCTGCTTGAGATGCTCGCGCGGGACCCGCTCGTAGAAACCCGTGTAATCGCTCGCGGTGAAAGCGTTCTCCTCGCCACCGATGGCGGCGACCGCTTGCGAGAACGTGTTGCCCGGATTTTTCGCCGTGCCCTTGAACATCAGATGTTCGAGGTAATGGGCGAGGCCCGATTTACCCGGCGTCTCGTCGGCGGCGCCGACCTTGTACCAGATCATGTGCGTGACGACCGGCGCGCGATGATCGGGCAGGACAACCACTTCAAGACCGTTGGCGAGCTTGAAGTCGGCGACCTGCGGCCCGGATTCGGCGCGGGCGCACGTCGCCGCGGCGGCGAGCGCAAACGCAAGCACAACGCTGTGTCGCGCGCGCCTTAGAGAAAGGACGCAATCAGGCAAAATATGGTCTCCGCCGGTTCGAGCAAGGACGCGCCCCACGCACGTTCGGCTGCTTAGCCCGGTTGTCAGTGTCCCGGAGTGGCCTCGTTGGAGCCTGCCGTGCCGCTGCTAAGTTCGGCACGATCACCCACGGTCGGGATTTTGTATTTCTTCTGGTCCGCTCCGATGCCGTATGGCTGATCGGCGGATGGGGTCATGTAGCCGGCGGGCGGATCGGTCAGGTTGGTACGCGTTGGCTCGCCGGTAAAGGTCGCATATTGCTGCTTGCTGGTATTGAACAGGTCGAAAACGCTCTTCTTCGGCGGCGTATAGTCGCGCTCCGGATAGTCGGCGTTTGACGAGGCACCGGGCGCCGGCGCACTGCCACGGCCCGCGGTATTGGCACCGGGCACGTTCAATTCGTCCGGCCGCAATGGCCGCGCCTCATCACTGGCGTAGTCCGCATGCGGATGCGGCTTTTCTTTAACTTTGGCTTTGGCGCGCCGATTGACGTCCGGGTCCTTGGGCCAGTCAGGCACAGCCGGTGCTGCGGCGGCGGACGGCGGCGGCAAATCTTTGGTCGGCGGCACTACCAGCGGCGAGCGTTCGCCATAATTAATGTCCGGGCCACTGCCGGGCACGCCGATCACCTGCAAGAACTTGTCATAAAGCGAGCCGCCGGAGCTTTGCGTATCGTCGTCGCCGGCGCAGCGCGACCGCCGTCGCAGCACAGAACAATACCGGCCGCGAGAGCGGCGCGGCACACGACACGCGCCAACGGCACACGCCAATCGGTCGACTTGCCGTCGATTCGGCTTTGCAAGCGATGCTGCGGCATACCCTCACCCTGAGGTGCCGGTTCGGCACTCTTCCCCAAGGGCCTCATGCCCCTAAAGAAATACCCCACTAGCGTCCGTTATATACCCGATCAGGGCGCTTTTGCGGCGCTCCCTGAGCGGAACGAATCATAGAGAAGTCCAATAACCCCCGCAACGATGGCGATATCGGCAACGTTAAACACATACCAATTATAAGTCCGGCCGCCGATCTGGGCATGGAGCAGCACGAAATCCATCACTCCGGGCCAATGCAGACGGTCCAACGCATTGCCGATCGCTCCGCCGATGATCAGTCCTAGCGACAGGGCCATCAGCCGGTGCTGGGCCCGCGCCAGCCAGGCCCACAAAAAGCCCACCGCCACGATCTTGAACGCCAGCAGCGCCCATGGTCCGATCGGCCCGCGCTGCGGAAACAGCCCGTAACTGATGCCGGTGTTCCAGGTCAGCACCAATTCGGTAAACGGCGTCAGCACGATCGGTTCGATGTTATTGAGATGCGCCCCCAGCAGCAGCCAGAACTTGGCAGCCTGGTCGGCGACGCCGGCAAATACCGCGACAGATAGCCCGAAAGCGCTCAGCGGCCCCCACACATAGGACGGATTCGCCGCTCGTGCGGGCTCTCGATCAACCTTGGCAGGCGCCGCGTCGGCCACGCTGTCCCCTACTCTGCCGCTTTGCGCATGGCTTCCCATTCGCGCAGCGCCTGGGCGTCGCGCGGCGTCACGTCGGGAAACTGCGGATCCTCACCCACGGCCGGCGTGATCTTCCACGAACGGGCGCATTTACGGCCCTGCGCCAACTCCGGAACGACCGCCACTCCGGCCACGTCCGGCAAACGGAAAGCACTCGGCGGCCCGTCGCCCTCGACCAGCGCCGCCCCCGACGTGATGCAGAGCTCGGCGAGATCGGCATCGACTACGGTGTCGAACAGGTCGCGATCGGAGACATAGATGAGCGGGTGCGCTTCGAGCGAAGAGCCGATGCGTTTGGCCGCCCGCTCGAGCTCGAGCGCGCCGGTAACGACGCGGCGCAGGGTACGGAGCTTGCGCCATTTTTCCGCGAGCGAGTCGTCCCGCCAAGCCGCCGGAACCTCCGGGAACGGCTCGAGGTGGACCGAGGCCGCCGCCGGATCGCGCGCCAGCCAGGCCTCCTCGGCGGTGAAACACAGCATGGGCGCCAGCCAGGTCACGGTGCAGCGGAACAAGTGATCGAGCACAGTCAGACAGGCTTTGCGCGCCGGCGACGAATACGGCTCGCAATACAGCGTGTCCTTGCGGACATCGAAATAGAACGCCGACAGGTCGGACGTCATGAAGGCGCTGAGCGCGGCGAAGATGCGCTTGAAGTCGAAATCCGCGTAAGCGCCTCTCACCAGCGGATCGAGTTCGGCGAGCCGGTGCAGCATCAGCCGCTCAAGCTCGGGCATTCGATCGTGCGCGACGCGCTCGGCGGCATGAAAATGCGCCAGATTGCCAAGAAGCCAGCGCAAGGTGTTGCGCAGCTTGCGATATGTGTCGACGGTCGTTTTGAGAATCTCGCCGCCGATGCGCAGATCGTCGGCATAATCGGCGGCGCACACCCACATGCGCAGGATATCGGCGCCGGAATCCTTGATCACGTCCTGTGGCGCGGTGACGTTGCCAAGCGATTTCGACATTTTGCGCCCGCCTTCGTCGAGCACGAAGCCGTGGGTCAGCACCACGTCGAATGGCGCATGACCGCGCGTGCCGCAGCTTTCCAAAAGCGATGACTGAAACCAGCCGCGATGCTGGTCTGAGCCCTCGAGATACATCACCGCGTCTGGCCCGCCGTCGGCCTTGCGCTTGATGCCGGCGAGACCGGGGAAATGCCGCGGGTCCTCCAGCACGAAGGCGTGCGTCGAGCCGGAATCGAACCAGACGTCGAGGATGTCGTCGACCTTCTGCCAGCCTTCGTTGCCGCGCTTGCCGAGGAAGCGCTCGCGCGCGCCGGGCTTGTACCAGGCATCGGCGCCTTCGGCCTCGAAAGCCTCGACGATGCGGACATTCACCTCGGGATCGTCGAGAATCTCGACTGACCCATCGGGCTTTTCCTGGATGAACACCGTGATCGGCACGCCCCAGGCGCGCTGCCGCGAGATCACCCAGTCGGGGCGAGACTCGATCATGCCGGTGATGCGGTTCTGGCCGGCGGCCGGTACCCAGCGCGTGGCCCGGATCGCCGCCAGCGCGCGGTTGCGCAGCGTATCCTCCGGCTTGGCGATGTCCTTGTCCATCGCAATGAACCATTGCGGCGTATTGCGATAGATCACCGGCTTCTTCGAACGCCAGGAGTGCGGGTACTCATGCTTGAGCCGCCCGCGGCCGAGCAGCATGCCGGCCTCGATCAGCGCCTTGATGACGGCCTCGTTGGCGTCGCCTTTAGCTCCCGTCTCTGTGAGGACGCGTTTGCCGGTAAAGCCGGGCGCGTGTTCGGTGAAACGGCCGTCGCCGTCGACCGTATAGGGGATCGCAGTGTTGATGCCGCGCGCGGCAAGATGGCGCGCGTTCGCCGTCCAGACATCAAAATCTTCGCGGCCGTGGCCCGGCGCGGTGTGCACGAAACCGGTGCCGGTGTCGTCGGTGACGTGGTCGCCCGCAAGGAGCGGGACCTTGAAGTCGTAGCCTTTGTTGAAACTCTTGAGTGGGTGATCGCAAAGCAAGCTCGCCAAGGTGTCGGCCGGCACGCTGTGGATCTTTTTGAAGGCCGTCACGCGCGCCTGCCGCAATACATCAAGCGCAAGCTTGTCCGCCAATACCAACAGATCGCCCGGCTTCGCCCAGTTGTCGGAGGGCGCATCGGTCACTTGATAAAGGCCATATTCAATACGCGGCGAATAGCTGATCGCGCGGTTGCCCGGAATGGTCCACGGCGTCGTCGTCCAGATCACGACCGACGCGCCGGCGAGCTGGCGGTTTTCAGCAGTCGTTGCACCCGCCGAAAGGTGGACCGGAAACTTCACCCAAATCTGATCCGAGATGTACTCCTCGTACTCGACCTCGGCTTCGGCGAGTGCCGTCTTCTCCACCACCGACCACATCACCGGCTTCGAGCCGCGATAGAGCGTGCCTTCGGCGGCGAATTTCATCAATTCGCGCGCGATCTGAGCTTCGGCCGCGAACGCCATCGTGGTGTAGGGGTGCGCCCAATCGCCGACCACGCCGAGCCGCTCGAATTCCTCGCGCTGCACCTTGATCCAGTGCTCGGCAAAGGCGCGGCATTCCTGGCGGAATGCGACCAGCGCCGCGGCGTCGGAAAAGTCGGGCTTGCTCTTGCCCTTGGCGGCGTAGTTCTCCTCCTCGATCTTCCATTCGATCGGCAGGCCATGGCAGTCCCAGCCGGGGACGTAGTTGGAATCGAAGCCCAGCATCTGCTGGCTCTTCGTCACCACATCCTTGAGAATCTTGTTGAGCGCGTGCCCGATATGGATGTTGCCGTTGGCATAGGGCGGCCCATCGTGCAGGACGAATTTCTTCCGCCCCTTGCCGGCCGCGCGCAGCTTTTCGTAGAGGCCGAGCTTCGCCCAGCGCCCGAGGATCTCCGGCTCGCGGGCCGGCAGGCCTGCGCGCATCGGGAAATCGGTCTTCGGCAAAAACAGCGTCTCGCTGTAATTGCGCCCTTTGGTCGGCGTCTCGCTCATCATGAGTCGTCTCGTGTGGCCGCCTTCTAACAAGCCTGTTGCGGTGCGGAAAGGGCGGCCGGCCAGGACGCCGGGCCATCGACTGGAACCTGCCCCCTAAACGGGCGTTAACACGAGAATTTGCCGTGGAAAGTGGGCGTATTGATCTGCCCGAATTTGCCAAAATCGCCGGCGGGCCGAACGCGGAAGACCCGGAGGGTAAGGTGGACTATATCCGTGCCAGCCATGAGCCGCGCCATGCCCTCGTCATCAGCGACGCGCAGCCGGTAGCCAGCCTTCAATCTATCTGGGCGTCGATGGGCCAGGCGGCCAATATCGGCATTTTCCTCATCCTTTTCGGCGGCGTGCTCTATGTCGGGGGTGAAATCCTGTTGCCGATCCTGATCGCCGCGGTGGTGTCGCTGACGCTCGCACCACTGATCAAGGCCGGCAAACGCCACGGTATTTCGCCCTGGGTCAGCGGCACCATCATCGTCGCCCTCGCTGTCGGTGGGCTCGCGCTCGCCGCGACCGCGCTCGCCGGCCCGGTCAGCGAGTGGATCGGGCGGGCGCCGCAGATCGGCGCCACCATCAAGCAGAAGCTTTCCGTCCTCGATCCGCCGCTCGCGGCGTTGCGCGAATTGCAGACCTCGCTGTTCGGCAGCGGCGCCTCGGCGCCTTCAGCCGGCGGGCCGAGCGTCGTGCTGCCGGTCGTCGCCTTCCTCACGCCCGCGGCCGGCGAGCTGCTGTTGTTTTTCGGCACGCTCCTGTTCTTCCTCGGCAGCCAGATCGGGCTTCGCAACCGCTTCGTACTGATGTTTTCCAGCCAGGAGGCGCGGCTTCGCTTCCTGCGCATCGTCAACGACATCGAGAAAAATCTCGCCGGTTACGTCGCCGTTGTCACCATGATCAACGCCGCGCTCGGCGTCGTCGTTGCGCTGGGCGCTTGGCTTATCGGACTGCCCGATCCGGCGATCTTCGGGCTGCTCGCCGCACTGCTCAATTACGTCCCTTATGTGGGGCCGGCCATCATGATGATGATCATGTTCGCTGTCGGGCTCGTCACCTTCCCTTCGCTCAGCCATGCGCTGATCGCGCCCGCCGCTCTCCTTGGCGTGTGCACGGTGGAAGGACATTTCATCACGCCAACCATCGTCGGCCGGAGAATGACGCTTAATCCGCTCATGGTGGTGCTGGCGCTGGCATTTTGGACCTGGATGTGGGGGCCGATCGGGGCGTTTCTCGCGGTACCTTTGTCGATCGTCGGGCTGGTCGTTTTCAGCCACCTCTTTCCGCACGAAGACGTCAAATTGCCGGATTAGGTGAGATTTCTCATCCCCATCCGCTGCACGAATGCGAATTGCGCCGTGCGTTTGACAATGATCAAATGGAACTTTCGGAGCGCCTGCTAATTGACCGGGCAGCCTCCCGCTTTTTGATGGAGTATTGGCATGACCACCGCTTCCAATTTCTCGCAGAGCGCCCGTGACAGCCTGAAGGAAGCGCGCGAAGGCGTGCGCGAGGCCGGCGGCGCCGCCGCCGCAGCGTCGGGCAATATCGAAAAAGACTTGCAGGCCCTGCGCGACGATTTCAGCCGGCTGGCCGAACAGGTCACCGCAATTCTGTCTACCAAGGGCAACGCGGCGTGGCAGCGCGCCAAAACCGGCGTCGACGGCGTGATGTCCGATGCCCAGGCCAAGGGACACGAAGCGGTCGGCGCGATGCGCGAAGTATCGGACAATTTCGTCGAGGCGATCGACCAGTCGATCAAGGAGCGGCCCTACGCGACGCTCGCGATCGCCGCCGCGCTCGGCTTCCTGTTTGGCGCAACCTGGCGGCGCTGATTTTTAGGACATAGCGCGGCAAGGCGGCGCGGAGCTTGCATGATCAAAGGCCTGATGCGCGAGGCCACCCTCGCGATCCAATCGAAGACCGGCGCGACTGCCGGCGTCTTCATCTGGCTCGGCTTGGCTGCGGTCGCCACGCTGACGGCGTTCGTTTTCCTCTGCGTTGCGGCTTACGTCTGGCTGGAGTTGCGGTTCGGCGGCGTCTATGCGGGGCTGATCGTTGCGGGTTTCTTCATCGTGGTCGTGCTGTTCGCGGCACTCTTCGCGGCGATGTCGCGGCGACGCGCCAGGGAACGCGCGATCCTCGCGCGCGCCGCGCATGCGCACGGCGGCTCTTGGCTGCTCGACCCGCGCCTCCTCGCCACCGCCATGCAGGTCGGCCGCACGCTGGGCTGGCAGCGCCTCCTTCCGGTCGCGCTCCTCGGCTTTCTGGCCGCCCAATGGGCGCGCGAATATCGCAACCAGCGCAGCGACGGCGACGACAGCGCCGACAACGGCTGATCGGATCGTTGAGCGGCTCACACTCCACGCGCCGTGCCGTCCGGCCACAGCCATGCGGCGCCGCGAACGCCACTTGAATCGCCATGCGCGGCACGCGCGATTTTGGTGTGCAGAACGTCCGTGAAAGCGAATTTCAGGATCAAATCGCCAAGCCCGGCGTAGATCGCATCGATGTTGGACAGTCCGCCGCCCAGCACGATGATATCGGGATCGATCACATTGATGATTGATGCGAGGCTGCGCGCCAGCCGGTCGCGATAGAGCGAAAGACTATTGAGCGCGGCCTCATCGCCATCGTGCGCCGCGGCGGCGATGTCGTTTGCCATCAGACTGCGCTGGGTCAGCGCATAATACTGCCGCGCCAGACCGGCACCGCATAGATAAGTCTCGATGCAGCCGTACTTGCCGCAATAGCATTGCGCTCCGGGCCATTCGTCCTGCCGGATCCACGGCAGTGTGTTGTGGCCCCATTCGCCGGCGATGCAATTGCGGCCGGCGAGGACGGTCTTGTCGATGACGATGCCGCCGCCGACGCCGGTTCCCAAAATCACCCCAAAGACGACGCGCCCATCACGCCCGGCGCCGTCGGTCGCTTCCGACAAGGCGAAGCAATTGGCGTCGTTCTCGATGCGGATCGGTCGCCGCAACAGCTTGCCAAGATCACGATCGATCGGGCGGCCGATCAGGCAGGTGCTGTTGGAATTCTTGATCATGCCGGTCACGGCCGAGATCGCGCCCGGGGTGCCGATGCCGACCGTGCCTTGCAGCGACAATTCGCTCTCCGCGGCGAGAACGAGGCCCGCGATCGCGGCGAGCGTCGCGTCGTAGTTGCCGGTCGGCGTCGCAACGCGCCGCCGCCACAACTCGGCGCCGTCGTCGTCCAGAGCGATGGCTTCGATCTTTGTGCCGCCGAGATCGACCCCGATCCGCATTCTTGCTCCCCCAGCGTCCGCGCGCCGCCGTCCACCATGACGCTTTTACGGCGGCGGCAGCGTCCTCGCCACCCGCAGCCCGAGACTGTAATTGCGGCTGCCGGCCGCATAGCTGCCCCGAAAAGCAATCCGCAAATTCGAGGCCGCGCTGATCCACGAGCCGCCGCGATCGACACGCAGACTACAGTCGCCGCTGGTCCATGCCGAACCATCGGCGGGCGCGCCCACGTAATTCTTGTGAAAGCAGTCCTGCAGCCACTGCCACACGTCGCCGGTCACGTCATAGAGCCCGAACGGATTGGGCTTGAACGAACCGACCGGCGACAGACCTTTGTTGTCCCACTGCGTGCCGCAGATCATGCAATTGGCGTTGCCGGTGCCGAGGTCGTTGCCCCAGTAATAGGTCGTCGTCGTGCCGGCGCGCGCCAGGTATTCCCATTCGGCTTCGGTTGGCAGCCGGTAAGGCTGCCCCGTCATCTTGGCGAGCCATTCGACATAAGTCTCGGCATCGTTCCAGGTGACATTCGTGATCGGCATGTTGCCGCCGTCGTAGCCGCTGGCGGCGACTTTGGGACAGCCGCCGACATTCACGCATGCATTCCACTCATCGACCGTCACGTCGCGGATCGAGACTGCAAATTGCCGGGCGATGGTGACGGGATGCTGCGGCCCTTCATTGGCGGCGCGCGTCGGTTCGCTGTCGGGCGAGCCCATGACGAACTTGCCCGGTGGCAGCACGATCATCTGCGGGCAATTGGTGGCGCATTCGAGAAACTTGTCGCCGGGTTTCAGTTTCTGCTCGGCGTCCGGCTTGAGCACATAGGGCGTGAAATTCGCCAGCATGTAGGGCCGCATGGTGACGAACCAATTGAAGCGCTCGCGGATATAGGCCTGGTTCATCCAGCCGATCAGGCCGACGATGATGCCGATCAGAAGCGTGTAGATGAGCGCCTGGATGCTGCGGCGCCTTCGGCGCGCCGACGACTCGGCGCTGCGGCAGGCCGCAAGATACTCGTAGTCGCCCGGCTCAAGGCTCGCCGCAAGATCAGGCCGCGCGCTCAACCGCTCGGCCGCCGCCAGCCGGTCGGTGGTATGCGCGAGCCAAGTCGCGTTCTTGGCGTGCTCCCGCCACTCCCGCGCGGCGCGTTTGACGCCCTCCAGCACGGCAAGCAGCGCCGCGTCCTCCGCGAGCCAGCCGTCGAGCAAGCCCCACTGCCGCAGCAAAGCTTCGTGTGCCGGCTCGATAGTCTGCTCGCCGGTTTCCTTGGCTACGTCGGTGATCAAGAGACGCTGCTCGACGAGGCTCTGAATGAGCGGCCGCGATCGCGCGGGAATTTCCGACAGGCGTGCGACGCGGCGGCGCGGCGCGCCGTTATCGGGATCGATGCCGGCAAGCCACGGAATCAGTCCACGGCGCAGCAGTGCGAGCCGCACGGCGGGGTCCTTGGGAATTGTCGGATCGGCGTCGGCATTTTCCAGGGCGCGCGCAACGGCGGCTTCGATTGAGCCCTTGATGCCGCCGAGCGCCCGATATTTGGCAGCGGTCAGCTTGCCGTCGCCGCCGTGCTCCAGATAAAGCCGCTCGAGCGTGAACGAGAGCAACGGCAATGCGTCCTTGGCGCCGCCGGCCTCAATGTCACCGAGCAGAGCGTCGACCAGCGCGTCCTCGATCTTCAATGGCCGATCCGAGTGTTCCAGCCGCGCGGCGGGTCCCTTGATCACTTCGGCGTACGACCCTCGGGGCATCGGGCCGAGATCGAACGGCGTCTTGCCGATCGAATCGAGCAGCTTTGCTTCCTGGAGAGAGCCGTAGGAATCCGAGCGGATCGCGAACAACACGATCACGCCCGGGTCGTCGGCCGTCAGCACCTGGCGCAGCAATGTGAGAAACGTCTGCGCTTCGTCCTGGCCCTCGGCGCGAAACAGCTCTTCGCCCTGGTCGATGGCGATGACCGGGATGGGCGGATTGGCTTTTGCCTCGCCGTCGGGACTGTCATCGACGGCGTTGTCGACGAGGAGTTGCAACAGCGGCCCCAGCGAGCCCGCCTCCCCTTGGCGCACCGATGTCAGATCCGTGGCGCTCTTTGCTACGGCCGCCAGCGCCGCCTCAAGCGCCACGATCAAGCCAGTTTCGCCGGACATCACCGCGCGTCCCGGGCGGATGATCGGCAGCGGCAGGAAATGCCGATCGTCGCGCGCCAGTCGCGGCAACAGTCCGGCGCGCAGGAATGACGACTTGCCGGCGCCGGACGCCCCGAGGATCACGAGTAATCGCGGCGCCGCCGCCTCGCGCAAGCCGCGCAGCCGATCGAGCGCTTCCAGAATTGGCGCGTTGCGGCCAAAGAAGATACCGGCGTCCTCGGCTTCGAGTGCACGCAGTCCGCGATAAGGCGGACGCTGCGGATCGGTCTCCGGCGGCCAGGAAAAAAAACGCGGATCGAGCCCGGCCTTGACAAGACCGGCCCGCAGCCGCGCCAGCCCTTCTTGCGAAAAGCCGACCTTCACCTCCTCGTGGGTGCGCGGCACTTTCACCTGAAAGAACGCTGCGTCATGCCCCGACGCCAGATCGGTCACCTGCCAGTTGCCGGTAAGGTCGGGCGGCAGATCGGCCTGCTCGAGCGGCTCGATCAAAAGACCGAACAGCCGCTTGTTGAGCTTGTGGGCCAGATTGAATTCGCGCTGGCACCAGCGCGAATCGAGCCAGGCTCGCGAGACCAGAAACAGCACGGCCTCGCAGCGATTGACCGCCTGATTAAGGGCGCGCTCCCAGCGTTCGCCCGCCGCAATGCCGCGATCCGGGTCGAGATCGAGAAAGATGTCGTCCCAGCCTTCGGCGGCGAGCCAATCGCGCATGCCGACGGCCTCGGCGTCGTTGCTGCTCGAATGGCTGACAAATATTCGCGACACGGCGAACACCTGTAGCAGTTACAGGGCCGATAGCGAACTACGAAGCAGCCGCCCGCCGTGCCCCTTTGCGTTTGCCGCTACCGCGCGGCTTGCGCGCGCTCGCACGCGATTTACGTGCGCCAGACCGCGACTTGCGTGCGCTGGACCGCGACTTGCGTGCACCGCAGGCGCGCCTCGCGCTGCTTCCTGCGTTTGCGGGCGCGCTTCTTGCGGCAGGCGTCGCATTTGCAGCCGCCGCTCTCGATGAAATACTGCAAGTACTCCTTGCCGTAGGAGTAGGTGATTTCCTCCTCGGGCTCGATCCGCCGGTCCGCCACGATGACGATGCCGCCATTGCGTCCTATCGGCTTGGCGTTCGGCTTGCACGAATGATTGATGTAGCGCGCGATGTTCCAGCGCGGCGAGCCGTCGATGGTCTTTGTCTTGGTCAGCTCGAACATGTAGCGGGCGCCGCGCGCTTCGCGGCGCTCGGCTTCGTCGTCCGGAATGACGCGGCCCCGATAGGTGGCGATGTAGGCGCCCCGCTTGATCGGCCGCGTCGCGAACATACCCAGCCCGGTCCTGGAGCGACCGATACGGTAAAAGCGAGACATGCTTTTTCGAATAACCGCCAATTCGCGCGCTGTCACCCGTTCAGGCGCGCGGGTGTGGATGACTCACGAGATCGGCGATCACCGCCTGCGCGGCGTTGTGCCCCGGCGCCCCGGTCACGCCGCCGCCCGGATGCGCCCCCGAGCCGCACAGATAGAGGCCGGGGATCGGCATGCGATAGTCGGCAAAGCCGAGCATGGGCCGCGCCGAGAACAGCTGATCGAGCGTCAGCGCGCCGTGGAAGATGTCCCCGTTGGGCAGGCCGAACTCGCGTTGCAGGTCGGCCGGTGACAGGCTTTTCCGCGCGATCACGCTCGCCTTGAAGCCCGGCGCGTAGGATTCCACCGTATCGATCATCAGGTCGGCGAGTTTGTCGCGGCGCTCGTCCGCCGCCGCGCCGGTACAGAAATCGGGCGAGACGTGCTGGCAGAACAGGCTCGCCACATGCGCGCCGGGCGGAGCGAGGCTGTCGTCGAGCGTCGAGGGAATCACCATCTCGACGATCGGCTCGCGGCTGAAGCCGTCGCGCACGCAATCCCGGTAGGCACGATCCATGTAGGCAAGGCTCGGCGCCAGGATGATGCCGGAGGTGAGATGATCGCCCTCGCCTCTCAGCGCCGAAAAATCCGGCAGCTTCGACAGCGCGACGTTCATGCGGAACGTGCCCGATCCGGCCTTCCAGCGCTTCATGCGCGCCGCTGCCTTCGGCGGCACCGCCTGCCCGGGCACCAGCGTCTGCAACAGGCTTTGCGGATTGATGTTGGCGATGACGGCGCGGGCGCGCAGCGTCGTGCCATCGTCGAGCACGACACCGCAGGCGCGGCGGCCTTCGACGATGACTTCGCGCACCGGCTTGCCGACCTCGATGCACACGCCGTGTTCGCCCGCGGCGCGCGCCATCGCCTGGGTGATCGCGCCCATGCCGCCGACTGCGTGACCCCAGACGCCGGGCCGCCCGTTCACTTCGCCGAACGCATGATGGAGCAGCACATAGGCCGAGCCCGCCGTGTAGGGGCTCGCCAGATTGCCGACGACCGCATCGAAGCCGAGCACCGCCTTGATCGGGTCGGATTCGAACCAGCGGTCGAGCGTTTCGCCCGCAGACTTGCGGAACAGATCGTACGACGCCTTGAAACCATCGGCCTTCCACAGCCGCCTGCCGAGGCCCGCGAGCTTGCCCAGTTCGCCCAGCGTGCGGGTGAAATTGCCGAGCAGGAGATTTGGCGGCGCCTTGAGCACAAGGCCGCGCAGCACGGCCGCGGTGCGGGCGATCTCGGTCTGATAGTCGGCATAACGCTCGGCATCGCGGGCGCTGAATTTGGCGATCTCGCGCGCGGTGCGGCCCTCGCCGGTGAGCAGATAACGGCCATCGGGCAGCGGCAGAAAATTCTGGGCGCGGCGTTCGACGATGCGCAGGCCGTGGCGGTGCAGATCGAGATCACGAATGACCTTGGGCTGCAACAGACTGACCGTGTAGGCGGCCGTCGAGTTGCGGAAACCCGGATGGAACTCCTCGGTCACGCACGCGCCGCCGACGACGCCGCGCCGCTCGACCACCTGCACGCGCAAGCCCGCCATGCCCAGATAGGCGGCGCAGGTGAGCCCGTTGTGGCCGGCTCCGATGATGATGGCGTCAAGATCGGACATTGGGATCAGACATGGGAATCAAACATGGGAATCAAACTTGGGAGTCAGACATAGGAATTAGGCGGACATCATCGGTTTAAGAAGAACGTCTCCATCATGCCCTTGCCCTTGATGTCGATGATGCCGCGCCGCTCGATATCGTAGCGGTCGCCGAGTTCCGTACGCGTTGCGGCAGAGATTTGAATGCGCCCCGGCAGCGAATGGGATTCCATGCGGCTCGCGGTATTCACGGTGTCGCCCCAGACGTCATAGACGAATTTGTGCGTGCCGATCACGCCGGCCACGATCGGCCCGCTGTGGATGCCGATACGGGCCTCGAGATTGAGCGCAATGTCGCGGCCGACCGCCTCGACCGCGTCCAGCATGCGCGGCGCGAGCTGCGCGATGCGATGGGCGTGGTCGGGCTGGGCCTGCGGAATTCCGGCCGCCACCATATAGGCGTCGCCGATCGTCTTGATCTTCTCGACTTGCAGCTCGGCGACCAGCCGGTCGAATGCCGAGAAAATGCGGCTGAGAAAATCGATGGTGCGCGCCGGCGTCAGCTCCTGGCTGAGCGCGGTAAAGCCAACGACGTCGCAGAACAGGATCGTCGCTTCGATGAACTGATCGGCGATGAGCCCCTCGCCATCGCGGATACGCCGCACGATCGGCGGCGGCAGGATATTCAGCAGCAACTCTTCGTAACGCTGCTTTTCGACCGCCAGGTCTGCCGCAGCCGCCTTCTCGCGGTCGCGCAGCGATTTGCGTTCCAGGCTGGCGCCGATCCGCGCCTGGAGCAGCACCGGATTGAACGGTTTGGCCAGATAATCCTCGGCACCCGCCTCGATGCAGCGCACGGCGCTGTCGAGTTCATCGAGCGCCGAGATGACGATGACCGGGATATGCCGGGTATGATCGGCGGCCTTGAGCCGGCGTAACACTTCGAAGCCGCTCATCTCCGGCATGATCAGATCGAGCAGAATGAGATCGAACTCGTCCACGGCGGCCTGCTCCAGCGCGGCCGCGCCAGTGGCGAGAGCCACCACTCGATGGCCTTCGCGCGTCAGCCGCCGCTCCAGCACGTCGCGATTGGAGGCGTTATCGTCGACCACGAGGATGCGGCTTCCCTTTGCCGCAGCGCGCGCCGCATGGCCGGCGGCCAGCGGCGCGAGGCTGCGCAGCGCTTCGGCGACGAGATCGAATTGCTGCGCCCGGCTGTCTGCATCGCGATTCGCCACCATCCTGCCGGGCCAGGACGATCATGGCGTCGATCTGGCCGAGCAACTGGTCGGCCGACGCCTTGAGCCTGATCAAATCGGCGCGCAGCGGATGTTCGCCCTCCGCCGGCATGTCCTCGATCAGAAGCTCGCTGTAGCCTTTGATGGCGTTAAGCGGGGTGCGCAGATCGTGGCGCAGGCGGCGATGAAATGCGTCGAACTCCTCGCCGTCGCGGCGATCCGCCGATGAATCCTGGATGAGACGCCTGACGAAGGCATTGAGCTGGGCGCTGGCGCTGCGCATGCGGTTGAGATCGGCGAGAATCTCCTCCGACTGCGCCTCGCGCGCATCCTCGATGATCATGTCGAGAAAATCGGTCACGGCGCTCGCCGGCGCCTGGACCTCCTGACGCAGAAACGCGGTCAGCGCCCGGCGCAGCCGCTCGTCCGATCCGGCTGTGGAATTTTGAGTCATGGTCACCGCGCGACGATGAACGAAGCATAATGGCGCCGGCGCCAAATGGGAAACCCGCAACGGCGGTCTCGGGGCCGCGGCTTTCCTTCTTGAGACGCCGCAAGGGCCTTGACCCCACGATCTGAGAAACGCTCAATCGCAACCAAAGGCCGGTCTGGGGGCATATCGGGCCGATCTGGGGGGGAATGTGCCGGAGTCATTGAATGTCCGCGGCGAAGCGGCCGGTGGCCTCGTCTCCGCCGCCGTCGCCATTCCGCTGGCCATGGGCTACGGCATGTTCGCGTTCGGGGCGTTCGGCGACAGCTATTTCGCCGCCGGCGCGCTCGCCGGCCTGATCACGGCGCTGGTGTTCGGCGTCGCCTGCGTGATGCTCGGCGATCCGACCACGACCGTCTATGCGCCGCGGGTCACCAGTTCATTCTTTCTCGGCGCGCTGACCTACGGGCTCGTTCATTCCGGCGCGCCGCAAATCGCCGCCGGCGGCATTCCGCTGGTGCTCGCCATGGTGTTTGCGATTGTGCTGCTGGCGGGCGCGTTCGAGGCGCTGTTCGGTTTCGTCAAGCTCGGCAGCCTGATCAAGTTCACCCCGCAGCCGGTCATGGCCGGTTTTCAGAACGCCGCCGCGCTACTGTTGTTTCTGGTGCAGCTCGGCAATGTCTGCGGCTTCGACCAGAACATCGGCTTCACCCAGGTGCCTGCGCATTGGGCGTCGATCAAGCCGCTCAGCGTCGTCATCGCGGCACTGACATTCGCGGTGATGTGGAACGCGCGCAAGCTCATCCCCAAAGTGCCGCCGATGCTGACCGGCTTCTGCTTCGGCTGCGCGCTCTATTATGTCTGCCGGCTCGCGGGGCTTGGCGCCCTTCTCGGCCCCGTCATGGCGGGCGCGTCGACCTCCACGCTCCTGCAATTCAGCGCGTTCCCGTATTTCGCGCGCCTGGACAACACCGCGACGCTCTTTGCCTTCGCGCCGACCATCATCGGCGGTGCGCTGGCGCTCGCCATCGTCGCATCGATCGATGCGCTACTGTGCACCAAGCTGGTCACGGCGCCCGGCGAACCGCGACGCGATACCGACCGCATTCTGTTGCGCTACGGGCTCGCCAACGTCGCCTCGGCCTGCTGCGGCGGCATCACCTGCGGCATCAATATCGGCGCCAGTATCGCCAACCGCGGCTTCGGCGGCAGCTCGCCGGTCTCCGTCCTGATCAATGCGGCGGCGCTGCTGATCGCCAGCGTGCTCTTGTTCCGCTGGCTTGGCTATATCCCGCGCGTCGCGCTGTCGGCCGTGATCATGGTGATCGCCGTGCAGCATTTCGACGTCTGGAGCCTGCGTCTCATCCGGCGGGTGCGCACCGCGCCACGCTCGCTGCGCGTCAGCACGATCACCGATCTGGCCGTCGTGATCACGGTCGCCGTGCTGTCGATCGTTCTCAATATCGTCGCTGCGGTGTTCATCGGCGTCGCCATCGCGGTGGTGCTGTTCGTGTTTCACATGAGCCGCTCGGTGGTGCGGCGCAGCTACCGCTGCGACGTCATCCATTCGCGCAAATCGCGCACCGCGGCGGAACGAACTTTCCTCGAAACCGCCGGCGGCAGGATCCTGGTCATGGAGCTGCAAGGCGCGCTGTTCTTCGGTACCGGCGAGACCATCGCCAAGCGGGTCGAGGGCGAACTCGCTCATGACAGCGCTTGCGTCATCCTCGATCTGCGCCGCCTCACCGAGCTCGACAGCACGGGCACCGGTACGCTCCTTGAGATCAAATCCGATCTGGGCCGCCGCAAGATCGGCCTGTTGCTCGCCGTCGGCACGGGCTCGACCGCGATGGAACGGCTCGGCGAATTCGGCGCACTGTCGTCGTTCGACGCAACCGAGATTTTTCCCGACGTCGATCGCGCCATCGAGCGCGCGGAAGATGGCGTGCTGCGCGCACGCGCGCATAACGGCGGCGCCGAACTTGCCGCGGCCGAGATCGGCCTGTTCGCCGGGTATCCGCAGGGCGACATCAAGGCGATCGCTACACAGATGAAGCGCAAGACCTACGCGGCGGGCACCATCGTGTTCCACGAAGGCGAGCCGAGCGACGAAGTGCTGATCGTCCTCAAAGGCACGGCGAGCGCTTATCTTCAACGCGCCAACGCCGCCAGCATCCGGCTCGCGACGTTTTCACCGGGCACGGTATTCGGCGAACTGGCGCTGCTCGATCATGGGCCGCGCTCGGCCTCCGTCGTCGCCGACAGCGACCTCGTCTGTTATGCGCTCAGCCGCGCCGACTATGCCGAGCTCGCCGAGAAATCGCCGTCGGCCGCGATCCTGTTCATGGCGGCAATCGGCCGCGAACTGAGCGGGCGGCTGCGCACCGCCAACCGGACGATCCATCAGCTTG
>CAVYPQ010000001.1:0-115114 GCA_963770425.1 uncultured Alphaproteobacteria bacterium | reverse complement strand
CTCCCGGGCCCACCACCTTATGAATGTAGCGACCGTGCGCAGCGGGAGACCTTCGACGAAGCTCTCGCGTGAATTGGAATGGAAACAAGGATGCCTCAAGAGCGAACTCTCGACCTCGCAACAGCGAGGAAATTGGTGGTTGCCGGATGGACCGGCCGCGATACAGCGGCGCTGAACGCGCACATCAAAGAGCTTGCGGAGATCGGCGTGGCGCCGCCGAAGAGCGTGCCGATTTTCTATCGCAACTCGGTCTCTTTGCTGACCACCGCTCCGCAGATCGAGACGGTTGGCCACAAATCAAGCGGTGAAGTGGAGTTTGTCCTCTACTCGCTCGACGATGGCCTGTGGGTCGGCGTCGGCTCCGACCATACCGACCGGCAGGCCGAAACCGTCAACGTGACGCGATCCAAACAGATGTGCGCCAAGCCGGTGAGCTCGAGGCTCTGGCTTTATTCCGAGGTCAAGCCGCATTGGGATCGCCTGATGCTCCGCTCTCACGTGCCGGGCGACGATGGCAAGCCGCGGCTCTACCAGGAATGCTCCGTGACCAGCATGCGCGCGCCGGAAGAGCTCATTTCGCTCTACACTGGGAGCGATCGCCTTCCGGTCGGCACCGCGATGTTCTGCGGCACCAGTGCGGTACATGGCGGCATTTCCTATTCGGGATCGTTTGCGATGGAGCTGAGCGACCCGGTGCTCAATCGCCGCCTGACGCACCGCTACGAAATCCTTCAACTGCCTGATGAGGGATAGCCTTCCTCGGCGCGCATAACAGTCCTGCTGACTAAGACGATCCGGATTGACCGGCGGCGCGACACGGCGCTCTGCGCCGCGTACAGTGCGGCCCAACAACATCAAAGGAGACACGTCGATGTCGTCCGCACAACAGTTGCCATTGCCAGCCTTCAACCTCGTCGAAACGACCATCGGCGACATCCATGCCGCCTACAAGGCGGGCACGCTGACGGTGCGGCAGCTGGTGCAGATGTATCTCGATCGGATCGCCGCTTATGACAAGCAAGGCCCGGCCATCAACGCGGTCATATCGCTGAACCCGGCGGTGTTGGAGGAGGCTGACCGGCTCGACGCCGCCTTTCGCAAAGGCGGATTTGTCGGTCCGCTTCACGGCATCCCCGTCCTGATGAAAGACCAGGCCGATCTGAAAGGACTGCCGACCACGCTCGGCTCGATCTCTGTTCAAGGACTACAGGCCGGAGCGCGACTGCTTCGTCGCCGCCAAGCTCAAGCAAGCCGGTGTGATCTTCCTCGGCAAGGCGACGCTGGGCGAACTTGGCGGCGGCGATACGCACGGCTCGCTGTTCGGTTCGACCCGCAATGTCTATGATCTGCAACGCACATGCGGCGGCTCGTCGGGCGGGTCGGGCGCCGCAGTGTCGGCCAATTTCTGCGCGGTCGCGGTCGGTCAGGAGGGTTTCGCCTCGATCCGCCGGCCGTCGATCTGGAACGGCGTGGCCGGCATGCGCCCGACCATGGGGCTCGTCAGTCGGGGCGGCGTTTACGGCGGCTGGCCCACGATCAACGGTTCGCTTGGACCCATGGCGCGCACTGTCACCGATCTCGCCAAGCTCCTGGACTGCATGATCGGCTATGACCCTGACGATCCGGTGACCAGCTATGGGGTCGGCCACGCGGCGGAGAGCTATGCGGCGGGGCTCAATCGTGCCGCGCTTAAGGGCGCGCGCCTCGGCATCCTGCGCGAGCCGATGGGCTACACATCGGAGCCCGACAGCGAGGATTTCAAGAAGGTCGGCGAGGTATTCGATCGCGCGGTCGGCGAATTGCGCGCCGCCGGCGCGGAAATCGTTGATCCCGTCGTCATTCCCGATCTCAACACGCTGCTGGCGACGCGGACCCGAAGCATCGAAGACGATGATGCGTGCTACGAACTGTATTTCAAGGGCGGCAAGACGCCATTTCCGACGCGCGCCGACGCAATGGCTTCGCCGTTATTCGCCGACGTTACCCAGAGCGTACGCAGGCGATGGCTTGCCAACAGTTCCGATGAGCGGCAGCTCGACTATCTACGCGCGCGCGAGACTTTGATGACCAACATGCTCAAGGTCATGGCCGATCACCGGCTCGATGCCATCGTTCACAAGGCCGTGGAGCATCAGCCGACCTTGATCAAGGACGGCGTCAATCCGCCCTTCGTTGATCAGAAAGGCGCCCCGCATCTCAATACGTTTCTGATCTTCGTGCCGTCGATCGTCGTTCCGGCAGGCTTCACGCGGGACAATCTGCCGGCCGGCATCACTTTTCTCGGGCGGCCCTATTCGGACGCCAGGATGATCCAGCTTGCCTATGCGTACGAGCAGGCGAGCAACCATCGGCGTCCGCCGGCCACCCTGCCGTAACTCGGCGTTCACGCATTCAGGTTTTCCCGCAGTGTCGGGCCCGCATATTTCTTCTTTGCCAATCCGCGGCGCTGGAGCTCGGGGACGACGAAGTCGACGAATTCCCTGATGTTGTCCATGGCCGAATAGCCCCGGCCGAGGATGAAACCGCCATTGGCGCCGGACTCGAAATGCAGCCGTTCCAGAGTGTCGGCGATTTTTTTTGGCGTGCCCGCGGCGACCAGGATGCGATCGACCAGAAAGCGCCGCGCGAATTCTTGCAGGGGCTGACTGGGGTCGGTCGTCTTCAACAGCTCTTCGAAACTCCCGAGATTGCCTTTTTGCGCGCGCACCTGGTCGGCGAAATCGGCAAGCCGCATGCCGGGCCTGGCCGTCGAAAAATCCACGCCGTACTGGGCGGACATTTCGACAAGCCCGGCCTCGGGTGGAATGGCGTCCAGATAACGCCGCTCCTTCTCCGCGGCATCGGCGTCCGAATCCGCCACCTGGACGCGGATCGACCAAAGAATGCCAATGTCGCGCGGCTTGCGCCCGGCCGCGGCGAGAGCGGCGTCGAGCGCATGGCGATGCTGCTTCATGCTCGCAATCGTTCGCCGCGTGCTGAACTGCAGCTCCGCAAAGGTAGCGGCAAGCTTCATTCCCGGTCCGGACAGTCCCGCCTGAATCACCACCGGTCGTCGTTGCGGCGACGGCAGTGCCGGAAGCGGCCCGCGGACATTGAAATAGCGGCCGCGATAATCGATCCGATGCACTTTCGCCGGATCGGTATAGATGCCGCGCTCGCGATCGAGCACGAGGGCGTCCGGCTCGACACTGCCCCATAGCTTGAACGCGACATCGAGAAATTCCTGAGCGCGAACGTAGCGCTCGTCGTGATCCATCATTTCATCGAAGCCGTAATTCGCGGCTTCGTTCTTGTAGGCCGACGTGACCGCATTCCAGGCGATGCGGCCTCGGGTCACATGATCGAGCGCGTTAAACAGCCGCGCACAGTGAAACGGGTGATGATAGGTGGTCGACATCGTCAGCGCGAAGCCGACGCGCGGTGCCGCCTTCGCCATCAGCGGAATCATCGGCGTCATGTCGTGACGCGGCCATTTTGCGCCATATCGGACGACAGCCTCGTGGTTGCCGCCGTAATCCTCGGACGTGCCGCCGGTGTCGCCGAAGAACAACATGTCCATGATGCCGCGCTCGGCGACGCGGGCGAGGTCTTCATAGAATTCGGACGTCCCGTAATAAGGGTAACCGATCCACGAGCCTGGCATCCGCCAGAGGTAGTCGGTGTGCAGAAATGAAATGTCGGCTGCCAGATGGATCGTTTCAGATTCCGACACCGTGTCGCTCCCGCTAGGGTGTCGCCATCTTGGCGGCGCAAGACGAGCGCCAGGACTGCGCTCTTGCGTGCTGCGGATCAGCGTGGATCGCCCAAGCGGACGCAACCCTAAACGCTATGGAATTCGCCCACAACGCATTGAGGCTAGACCGCGATATCTGATGGGTGCATGGCAACTACCGATGCGGTAGTTCCACCGGCACGACCGCGGCTTGCGCATAGCCATCGCCGCACGCATCCGCCTCCGGCGTCTGCGGCAAGATTGTCGAATTGGTGCGTCCGAAAGGTTTGCGGCACAGCCACCAGATCGCCGCCGCCAGAACCAGGCATGCGCCAAGTGGCTCGGGAACGAAAAACGCCCCGAATGCGGCGAGCGCGGGTGGTGTCTTGATTTCGCGTAATGTCGGCTTGCGCACGAACGCACCATTGGCTGACTGAGCACGCGACGTTAACAAAGGATTAACCTTGTGTCGGGGGCTGTCCTTTGGCGTGGTTAATGCGCGCAGCCCCCCGGAATGGTGGACATGCCGACCGGCAACACATTCAGCGAACTTGTGGCGCTTGCGGCTGCGCATCACGGCGCCGGCCGTCTGCGGGAGGCCGAAGCGAGCTATCGCGCCGCGCTTGCGCTTTCGCCCGGCCATGCCGCCGTCATCAACAACCTCGGAGTCATCGCGGCGGCCGACGGCCGCCACAGTGACGCGATTGCATTATTCGATGAAGCGATTGCGCGCGAACCCAGTCACGCGGCGGCGAATTACAATCGCGGCGCGGCGTTTGTGGCGCTCGGCCGCACAGGGGATGCAATCAAAAGCTTCGAGGGCGTCTGCGCTCTCGATCCGGGCCATTACGAGGCGCACCGCGCGCTCGGCTTTTTGTGGCTTGAGGTTGGCGATCGCGGCCGATCGCTCGATCATTTTGCCCGCACATACGAGCTAAGACGCGGCGACGACCGGCTCGACGCCCAAGCCAAGTTTCTGACTTTCGCGACGTGCAGGAAGCTTGCGCACGATGCGGAGCAATTCCGCTATCTCGCAGAGTGCCGTCGCGATCGTGCGCGTTTCGATGCTTTGGCTAGGGCGTATGAGGCGGTGGCGAAGGATTTTCCGGAACAGCCGACGGAACTTTCGCCCCGCCAGCGGGAATTGCTCGGCGACGATTACAACTGTGCCATCGCCATCGCGGACGCGCCCGAACGCGCTGACGGTGCGGTGACTGGCCGCGCGGATGCTGCGGAACTGACACGACAATTCCAGTCCGGTCCGGCGGGCGCAGTCTTCTTCGACGACCTGTTGACGCCGCGCGCCCTGGCGGCGTTGCGGCGATTTTTGCTCGAGAGCACCATCTGGCACGACTTCAGCCATATCGGCGGTTTCGTCGCGACATACCTTGAGGACGGTCTCGCTTGCCCGCTGGTGTTGCAGATAGCCGACGAAATTCGTCGAGCCTTCCCCGGACTGCTGGCGCAACATCCCTTGTCGCAAGCCTGGGCCTTCAAGGGACTCGAGGGCAGCTCCGCTGTCGACGTCCACGCCGATGATGCGGCCATCACCGTGAATCTCTGGCTCACGCCCACGGCCGCCAACCTCACGCCCGATCGGGGCGGGCTAGCGGTCTGCCGCGCGCCGCCGCCTCCCAATTGGGAGATGCGAGGCTACGACGCCGACCAGCAGCGAATTGTAGCATTTTTGGAACAACACGGCGCGGACACGCTCAGGGTCCCGTATCGCGAAAATCGAGCCGTGCTGTTCGATTCTCGCCTGTTTCACGCCTCTGACGATCCAGTCTTTGCGCCAAGCTACGAGAATCACAGGATAAATATGACGTTTTTGTTCGGTCGACATCAGCCGTGAAGCGCTCAGGCTGACCTGCTTTTCTGGGGATGGTGGCAGGGTCGTCGGCCATGCCAAAATTGACACAAATGGCAGGCCGCCTTACCTATTGGATGGTCGCAGCTCCAGCCGCCGCTGAATTTCCGTCGAGCCGTTATTGAGGCAGAACCCGGCCCATGTCGTCCGAGCCAAAGAGCAAGTACACCAATTCGGCACTGCGCGCCGGCGACAAGGACAGCTATCCGCAGCGCCTGGTTGGCGAGTTCATCGGCACCGTCGTGTCCAACGATGCGGTCAACGAAGAATACCGGCACCTGATCCTGGATGTGCACGAGCATGCCCTGAAGGCCTATGCGGGACAGATGTTTCATCTGCTGTGCCCGTCGCCCGATGGCGCCGAAGTCTGGATGCGCCGGCCGATGAGTGTCTATCGCGTCGATCGGGAAAAGGGCCAGGTTGAATTCCTCTACAAAGTCGAAGGGCGCGGCACGCGCGGCATCGCCATGCTGCGGCCCGGCGACGATTTCAACCTCGCGGGTCCGCTCGGCGCCGGATTCAAGCTGCAGCCGGAATGGAAGAATATCGTGGTGCTCGGCCGCGGCGTTGGGCTCGCGACACTCGCACCGCTCTCGCAGCTTGCAGCCGATCATGGGGTCGGTGTCACCGCGATCCTGAGCGCGCGGAATACCGGCGTGCTGATGTCGAAACAGCTGTTCGATGAACTCGGAGCGCGCACCATCACTGTGCTCGATTCGGATAACAGCAGCGCCGTCGAGAACGTCGAAAAGATCGTCGAAGGCCTGATCGCCGAAGGCAAGGCGGACGCTTTCTTCACCTGCGGCTCCAACCGGCTGCTCAAGCTGATGCAGCGGCTCGGGAAGAAGCACAACATTCCCGGCCAGGTCGCGATGGAGCAGATCATGGTGTGCGGGTTCGGCGCTTGTTACGTTTGCATGCGGACCTTTGAGGTCGATGGCAAGCGCGTGCTCAAGCGCGTCTGCCGGGATGGACCTGTGTTCAACATGCAGGAGGCGGTGGCATGGTAGACCTTTCGGTCAAGATCGGTTCCGTCACGCTGCAAAATCCGGTGACGCCCGCGTCCGGCGCATTTTCGTGGGAATATAACGACGTCATCGATCTCAACCGGCTCGGCGGGCTCGTCGCCAAGACCATCTGCCGCGAGCCGCGGCTCGGCAATCCGACGCCGCGCATGGCCGAGACCGAAGGCGGCATCATCCAGTCGATCGGACTGCCCGGCAAAGGCATCGAGTATTTCGTCGAGCACATCGTTCCCGAGTATGCCAAGTTCAAGCCGCCGCTGATCGTCAGCGTGTCGTCGGAAAGCATCGATGATTTCGCCGCGCTTGCCCACGAACTGAGCGTGCCCGACGTCGATGTGATCGAGGCAAATATTTCCTGTCCGACGCGCAATTCCACCGGCGGCAATTTCGCGATGCACGAGGGCTATACGCGCGACTGCATCAAGGCGATCCGCGCCCAGACCAACAAGCCGTTGTGGGTGAAACTGTCGCCGAATGCCGGCGACATCGTTTCGGTCGCGAAAGCCGCCGAAGAAGCCGGCGCCGACTGTCTGGTGATCGCCAACACGTTTCTGTCGCTGAAAATCCGCACCGATAACTTCCGCCCGGCGCTGGGCAACAAGTTCGGCGGGCTGGTGTCGCCGGCGCTGAAGCCGATCATACTGCGCATGGTTTATCAGGTCGCCAAAGCCGTCAAAATTCCGATCATCGGCATCGGCGGCGTCACCAAGGCCGAGGACGTGGTCGAATACATGCTCGCGGGCGCCAGCGCTGTCGGCATCGGCTATGCGGCGTTTCGCAACCCCACGGCGCTGATCACGATCATCGAGGACCTTGAGGCGTGGTGCGATGACCGCGGCATCAAGAAGGTGACGGAACTGATCGGGGCGGTGAAAGACCAGGACATGGAGATGGACACGCTCGCCGCCGCATCCGTCGGTGTATAGGTCCGATGGGCAATACTCCGCTCGTCCTCGCGCAAGGGGGCCCGGTTTCTTCGGTTGTAGTCGGCTGGATTCGCATTGGCGGGAATGAGCGGGATGCATTAACCCCCGTTGTCCCAGCGGATTTCCCTGTTAGTGTTTGCGCCTCCAGGGAGGACGCAGCGATCACATGGCAGCGGCGCTCGACGGCATCCGCGTGGTGGAATTCGCCAATTATGTCTCCGGTCCTTATGCCGGCATGCTGCTTGGCGATTTCGGCGCGGAGGTGATCAAGGTGGAGTCGCCGGACGGCGGCGATCCGTTTCGTGGCTGGGGCCGGGTCGAGTACAGCCCGACTTTCGGTTCGGTCAATCGCAACAAGAAGAGTGTTGTCCTCGACCTCAAGAGCGCCGCGGGCGTCACCGCGGCGCGCGCGCTCATCCGTACGGCCGATGTGCTGATCGAGAATTTCCGCATCGGCACGATGGAACGGCTTGGCCTGGGTTATGACCTGGTTTCGCGCGACAATCCGGGCCTGGTGTGGTGCTCGATCACCGGCTTCGGCAGCGATGGTCCGTATGCATCGCGCCCCGGTTACGACACTGTCGGTCAGTCGCTGAGCGGGCTTCTCAGCCTGCTCACCGATCTCCAGCATCCACGGCCGATGGGCATATCGCTGTCCGACCATCTGTCGGGCATTACCGCCTGCAACGGCATCATGGCGGCGCTGATCGCGCGCGGCCGCAGCGGCAAGGGGCAGCGCGTCGACACTTCGCTGTTGGAAGCCACTGTATCGTTTTGCGGCGAGAATGCCGCGCGCTTCTTCGAGAATGGCAAGGTGCCGAACCGCGCCACGCGGACGCATCAGGCGCAGGTCTATGCGTTCGTCGGCTCCGACGGCAAACCGTTCGTCATACATCTGTCGACGCCGACAAAATTCTGGCAAGCGTTGGCGAAAGTCGCCGGCCATCCGGAATGGATCGCCGATCCGCGCTTCGCCACCAAGGAAACGCGCGGCCGCCACTACGACATTCTGCACGACGAACTCGCCAGGATTTTTGCAACCGACATCCGCGCCACGTGGCTCGCCAAGCTGCAGGCTGCGGATGTGCCGGCCGCGCCGCTCAATACGCTCGACGAAGTGTTCGGCGATCCGCAGGTCCAGCACCTCGGACTGCGGCAGGATGTGCCGCACCGCAGCCTCGGCACGGTCGGACTGGTGCGCAACGGCGTGCGCATGTCGGCAACGCCACCCGAGATTCGCTCGGCGTCGCCGGAGCTCGGCGAACACACCGAGGAAATACTGTCGCAGCTGAAGGCCGGTGCATGAGGCCTGTCAACAACAGAAGCATCTCAAGGCGGGATTTCGCCGCGGGCGTTGCGGGTCTCGCCACGATGTTGGGCGCGCCGAGCGCCCACGCGCAATCGGTGGCCGATTTTTATCGCGGCAAGACGATTACGCTCTACACCGCGGCCTCGGTCGGCGGCGGCTATGATCAGTATGCGCGGCTTCTTGCCAAGCACATGCCGCGCCACATCCCCGGCGAGCCGAACATCGTCGTCTCCAACATGGTCGGCGCCGAGGGGCTGCGGGTGGCGAATTATCTGTATAATGTCGCGGCGCAGGACGGCACTGTGATCGGCGGGCTGTCGCGCAACACCGGGCTTGCGCGTTTCTACGGCTTCAACAGCGCCGGTATCCAGTTTGACGCGCGGAAATTTCATTGGCTCGGCTCGCCCGAACAGGAGGTCGGCCTCTTTATTCTTTCGACCAAGTCGGGGCTGCACACGGTCGACGACCTCAAAACGCGTCAAATCACTGTTAGTTCGACCGCCGATAATTCGCCGACCACCGTGTATTCGCGCCTCCTCAACGATACGCTCGGCACCAAGCTCAAGCCGATCTCCGGCTATGCGGGCTCGCAGGCCTGTCTGCTGGCGCTCGAACGCAACGAAGTCGATGCGCATATCTCAGGCGGCTCGTCGGCGCCGTTCCGGGCGCGCGTATTGCCATGGGTCGCCAAGGGCGACGCCAGGGTCATCATGCTGATGGGCATGAAACGCGATCCCGACTTTCCCGGCGTGCCGACCGCCATCGAGGTCGAGCCTACGCCCGCCGGCAAGCAGCTGTTCGAGATTGCGTTTGCCGAGCAAGTGATGGGGCGGCCGTTCGTGCTGCCGCCCAAAATGCCGGCCGACCGGGTCGCGGCTTTGCGGGCGGCGTTCGACGACACCATGAAGGACAAGGAATTCCTTGCCGATGCTGCGGAGCAGAAGGCGCACATCGATCCGGTTTCCGGCGTCGAGATCAATGCGCTGCTGGATCGGGTTTATTCGGCACCGGCGGACGTCGCCGACCGCCTTCGCAGCATCGTCAAATAACACCAAGGAGAGCCGCAAGATCGGCCAACGACGAGGAACACGATGATCGAACCATCACGCGAATTGCGCGACGTTTGCGCCATCGTCGGAGCGGGCAACAGCCGGCTCGGCCGGGTGCCGGGCGTATCGAGCCTCGATCTTCTCGTCGAAGCGATGCATAACGCCATCGGCGACGCCGGCCTCAAGGTCACCGACATCGACGGCATCATCTGCCGCGGCCCCGACGAGAGCTACGCGCACCACCAGTTGATCGGCGCGCGGCTCGGCATCAATGCGCGTTTCTCCACCACGCTCGATAACGGCGGCGCCAGCCAGATCCTGGGCGTGGCGCTCGCCACGATGGCGATCAAGGCCGGTATGGCGTCGACGGTGATCATCGGTTTCGGTCGCGATTCATGGTCGCGCACGCACTCGTCGAAAGAAGCAAATCTGCGCAACGAGACGCGGCCCGACAGCCAGCTCGCGCATGAGTTCGGTCCCGAATACGGCTTTTTCGGCGCGGTCGCCGCGCACGCCTTCGGCGCCACGCGGCATATGCATCTGTACGGTACCACGCGCGACCAGTTTGGCGCTATCGCGGTCGCATTCCGCGAGCACGCGCTGCGCAATCCTGATGCGCAGATGAAGAAGCCGTTGACCCTGGCGCAGTACCGCGAAGCGGCTCCGGTGGTTGAGCCGTTCGGATTGCTGGATTGCAGCCTTCGCAGCGACGCCGCCGGCGCGGTGATCGTCACGAGCCGCGAACGCGCGCGCGATCTGCGCCAGCCTCCGGTACCGATCAAGGGTTTCGGCAGTTTCAACAACCTGCGCGGCTGGTTCGCCGACGACAACATGGTGACGACGGCGGCCAAAAAGAGCGGCGAAGCCGCTTATCGGATGGCGGGTGTCGGCCCTGCCGATGTCGGCTGCGCGCAGGTCTACGATTGCTTTACCTACATGGTGCTGACGCAGCTTGAGGATTACGGTTTCTGCAAAAAAGGCGAGGGCGGTCCGTTCGTCGCTTCCGGCGCGTTGCGCATGGGTGGCCGGCTGCCGACCAACACGTCGGGCGGGCAACTCTCGGAAGCGCATTGCGAGGGCATGTTGCAGGTCGTCGAAGGCGCGCGGCAGATGCGCCACACCTATCCGGCGGAGCGCCAGGTCGCCGGCGCCGACATCGCGCTCGTTTCCGGACACGGCGGCAATCAGGTCTGCCACTCCACGCTGATCCTGGGGCGCGCCTGATGCCGGACGCCGCCAAGAAACCTGTGCCGCGTCCGTCGCCGGAGTCCGCACCGTATTGGAAAGCCGCGCGCGAACACCGCCTTGAAATTCAGCACTGTGATGCTTGCGGCCAATTCTGGTTTCCGCCGTCGCAAAGCTGCCCGCATTGCCAGGCCACGAACTTCACCTGGACGCCGGTGTCAGGTCGCGGCAAGGTCTTCAGCTTCGTCACCTACCATCGCGTCTATCATCCGGCTTTCGCCAAGGAAGTGCCGTACGTAGTGGCGCTCGTTGAGCTGGACGAGGGACCGCGGCTTCTCACCAACATCATCGGCGTTCCTCCCGAACAGGTCGTCTGCGACATGCCGGTTCAGGTGACATTCGACGACTACGACGAAGGCGTAGCGGTGCCGAAATTCGCGCCGCTGAAAGCCGGGCTATGAGCCAACTCAAGCAAGCGGTGCCGCGCCAGGCGCATGTGTGGGCCGCGCGCTTCGTGTTTGCGGCGTTTGCAGCCGCAGTTGTGACAGCATCCGGCATCAGCGTTGCGCCTGCACAGAATGTCCTGCTCGACCATTCGCCCGACCGCGACAAGGCGATCATCGATGGCGCCCGTAAGGAAGGGCAGGTGGTGCTCTACTCGGCGGCGATCGTCAATCAGGCGCTGCGGCCTCTGGCCGACGCGTTCATGAAGAAATACCCGTTCGTCAAATTGACGTTCTGGCGCGGCGACACCGAGGAGATCATCGACAAGCTCGGCGCCGAGGAGCGTGCCCACAATGTCGTCGCCGATGTCGCCGAGGGTACCGGCGTCGGCGATCTCGCCGTCGGCGCCGGGCTGACGCAGCCGTATTTCACGCCGGTGGTCGCACAACTGCCGGAGCGTTATCGCGATCCGCAAAACCGCTGGACCTACACCCGTATCAGCTATTTCGGCGCCGCCTACAACACGCGGCTGGTGCCGCCCGGGACGCAGCCGAAGAGCTTTGACGAGCTGTTGGATCCGCGCTGGCGCGGCAAACTCGCCTGGCGCGTCAACACGGCGAGCGGCACGCCGCTGTTCATCACCGCGATCCGGCTGGCGCGCGGCGAAGAAAAGGCCGACGCCTATTTCCGCAAGCTCGCGCAGCAGAAGATGATCAATTTCGGCTCGGGCAGCGCGCGCACGCTGGTCGATCGCGTCATCGCCGGCGAGTTCCCTATCGCGCTGAACATCTTCGCGCACCATCCGCTGATCAGCAAAGCGAAGGGGGCGCCGGTCGATTCGCAGCTCTTTGCGCCGGTGCCGAGCACCGCCGGCACCATGGTGATCCCCAAAGGCGTGCGCCATCCCTATGCGGCGATGCTGCTTGTGGTTTTCGTGCTGTCCAAAGAGGGCCAGCAGATCCTCGCCGACGCTGACTATTTCCCGGTGCGGGCCGACGTGTCGCCGCGTACGGCGCTGGCCTCCGTTATTCCGCAGCGCGCCGGTGTGCCCGAGCTGTTCGTCAGCCCGGACGACCTTAACCGCTATACCGAAAGCTCCCAGAAGATTTTCGAAAAGCTGTTCCAGTGAGATAGCGAGGTCGGCTGCGATGGGCGCGATCTGCACGTGACAGTCCAGTCCGGGAGCCGATCGGCCGCTTTCGGTGCTTCGCTGTCTGCGGCGCTGCCGGCGATCCGCGTCTCGCCGCTCGTAATCGTGTTGGCCGCGATCCTGCTCGTGCTCATCGTGCCGCCGGCACTGTTTCTGCTCGACGTGAGCCTGCACGAAACCCGTCCCGACGGCTCGTTCGGCGCCTTCACGCTGCGGTTTTATCGCGGGCTGTTCGCCGAGCGATTGTTTCTGCCGAGCGTCGGCAACACGCTCGTCTATGCATTCGGCTCGTCGGCGATCGGCATTGCCATCGGCACCGTGCAGGCGCTCATCGTGGAGCGCACCAATACGCCGGGCCGGGGTTTTGCGTTTTTCGGCGCGATCATCTCGCTCGGCGTGCCGCACATTCTCTATGTGGTGGCGTGGCTTCTGCTGCTCGGCCGCGCCGGTCCGGTCAATGACGTCATCCACTATGTGACGGGATACGCGCAGGCGCTCAACGTTTATTCGATGGGCGGCATGGCGACCATCGAGGGCATCGGCTTCGTGCCGCTGACATTCCTCCTGATGTCAGCGGCCTTGCGTTCGATGGATGCCTCGTTCGAGGAGGCGGCCATCATGGCCGGCGCCAATCCGCTGCGCGCCTTCGGCGCGATCACTTTGCGCATGGCCGCCCCGGCGCTCGCCGCGCTTTTGCTGCTGTTCTTCGCGCGGGCATTCGAGTTGTTCGAGGTGCCGGCGCTGGTCGGGCTCGCCGGCAACATCAATGTGCTGACCACGACAATCTTTCAGGCCATGCACCGCACCGGCATGCCGAGCTATGGCGAGGCCGGCGCCTATTCGATCTGCCTCGTCATCATCGTCGCGGCGCTGCTGCTGTGGCAGAGCCGGCTGTCGCGGCACGCGCACAAATACCAGACGATCACCGGCAAGGGCTTTCGTCCCCGCATGATCGATCTGGGTGTTTGGCGTTATCTCAGCACCACGATCCTGGTCGTCTTGTTTCTCATCGTTACGATCATACCGGCGGCGATGCTGGTGTTCACGTCGCTGCAACCGTTCTACGACGGCATCACCTCCGGCGCGCTGACGCGCGCCACCTGGGACAATTACCGCGCGCTGCTCGGGCCGGGCGATTTTCGCGATTCGGTCGTCAATACGCTTATTCTTGGCGCAGCCACCGCCACCATCGTGACGCCGTTCACCGCGCTGTGCGCGTGGCTCGTGGCGCGGCGCTTTCCGGGCGCGGCTTTGCTCGATCAGCTCGCGACGCTGCCGCTGGTGTTCCCGGCGCTCATTCTCAGCGTCGCCTTCCTCGACGTATTCGTGAACATGCCGGTGCCGCTTTACGGCACGCTGATTTCGGTGATCATCGCCTCGGCGGTGCGCTACATGCCATTCGGCATGCGCTACAGCTATACGGGGGCCCTGCAAATCCATCCGGATCTCGAAGGCGCGGCGACGATTGCGGGTGCGTCGCGCGGTGCGCTGTTCGGGCGGATCGTCGTGCCGTTGCTCGCGGCGTCGCTGATCAGCGCCTGGCTGGTGGTGTTCCTGCTGTCCGTGCAGGTGGTGGCGTTGCCGCTGCTGCTGGTCGGACCGGGGTCCGAGGTGATGGCGGTGACGCTGTTCGAGATGTGGCAGAACGGTCAGGTCACCGAACTCGCCGCGATGGGCGTCGTTTGGATTGCGCTGATGACCGTGGTCAGCTCGGTGTTCTACGTGCTGACGCGCAATCAGCAGTTTACCGCATAGCACGTCCGCTCGCGCGTTGCGGGTCTTTTCGGCAACGCGCGATCGGCATAACCTGCCACCAAAGGAGCCGCGCGAGCGCCATGGGCGATAGCCTGAGCACGCGACGAGAAAAATCGGGAGTGCAAATGCCGCGCAGTCGCGACGAGACCCGCATCTACAACAAGAACAAGTTCAAGCTCGGCCTGTTCGGCATGAATTGCCGGGGCGGCTTGAGCCTCACCAAGGCGCCGGAGCGCTGGGACGCGTCCTGGGACAATAATGTCAAGGCGGCGCAACTCGCCGACGAGGCGGGACTCGAGTTCCTGCTGCCGATCGGGCGCTGGCACGGCTATCAGGGCGAGAGCGACACCCAGGGCACCACGTTTGAGACCATTGCGTGGGCGTGCGGGCTGCTCGCCTCGACGCGGGAGATTACGACCTTCGGCACGCTGCACGTCGCCTTTGTCAACCCGGTATTCGCCGCCAAGCAGATGGTGACCGCCGATCATATCGGGCGCGGGCGGTTCGGGCTCAACGTCGTCTCCGGCTGGAATCCGATCGAGTTCGGCATGATGGGCGTGCCGCTCGGCGACCATGACGGCCGCTACGATTATGCCGGCGAGTGGCTTGAGATCGTCAATCGCGTCTGGTCGGAGGACAAGCCGTTCGACTTTGACGGCCATCACTACAAGCTCAAGGCTGTTCTGGGCAAACCGAAGCCGTGGTGGGGTTCTCGCCCGATCCTGGTCAGTGCCGGCAATTCGGAAACCGGCCGCGATTTCGCCGCGCGCAACGCCGATTGCCTGTTCACCACCGTGCCGCCGACCGACGAGGACTTCCGGTCAAAGCTCAAATATTTCCGCGACGCCGCGCCAGCCGGGCAATTGCGCAACATCTTCGCCAGCTGCCACGTGATGGCGCGCCGCACCCGCAAGGAGGCGGAGGACTACCATCACTACATCGTGCACGAGCAGGGCGACTGGGAAGCGGCGGATTACGCCTTTCGGCTGCGCGGCTCGCGTATCAATACCTGGCTCAAGGCCGACGAGGACAAGCTCAAGGCGCGTCTGATCAGCGGCGCCGGCTATCCATGCATCGGCAGTTATGACGATGTCGTCGAGACGTTCAAGCGGCTGAGCAGCGCCGGCCTCGATGGGGTCGCGCTCGGCATGATCAATTATGTGGACGACTTTCCCCACATCAGGGACGAATTGCTGCCGCGCATGGAGCGCGCCGGGCTGCGCGAGCCGATGCGCCACGCCGCGACCGCGGCCGAGTGACGATGAAAGTTTTCGGGTCAGCACGGCCGGCCTTTCAGACATAAGCAGGATCGGGAGCGAAACATGAAGATTGTTGATGTGCGCGTCGAGGAATTGATTCTCCCGAAAAAGGACAAGGACTGGAAATTCGCGCTCGCCGCGAACCCGGCCACGGAAGGCTGGGTCGTGTCCATCGAGGCCGAGGACGGTACGGTCGGCTACGGATACGCCTCGACGATGAATCACTACGGTGCGCCGCACGAGGCGGTGAAGGGCGCGCTTGATCGGCTCGGCAAGCGTCTGCTCGGCCGCGACTCGCGCCAGATCGCCGCCATTCTCGACGACCTCGATCACGCCATGCATGGCAACAACCAGGCCAAGTCCGGCATCGACTGCGCGCTGCACGATCTTCTGGCGCGCCGGCTCGGCGTGCCGATCTGCGATCTGTTCGGAGGACCAGCGGTGCGCGAATTTCCGTCGCTGCGCATTCTGCCGATCAAATCGCCAGCCGATATGGCGAAGAATGCGCGCATGCTGGCCGACAAGGGTGTGCGGCATTTCAAGATCAAGGTGCACGGCGAGGTCGATGAAGATGTCGCGCGTGTCGAGGCGATCCGCGCCGAGGTCGGGCCCGACGCGCATCTGACCATCGACGCCAACCAGTCCTATGCGCCCAAGGATGCGATCCGCGCTCTCAATGCGATGGCGAAGAGCCGTATCGATCTTGCCGAGCAGCCGGTCCACGCCAACGATCTGATCGGCCTGAAAACGGTGACGCAGGCGGTGCCGATCACGGTCGAGGCCGACGAAGCGGCTTATTCGCTCGATCAAGTGATGATCCTGGTGCGCGAGCGCATCGTCGACGCTATCAGCCTGAAGATCACCAAGCTTGGCGGCCTGCGTAAGACTTTCGCCGCGGCGCAAATCTGCGCGGCCGGCGGCGTGCGCTTCCGCATGGGCGCCCATGTCGGGCCGATGCTGCTCGCTGCGCACGCCATGCAGCTTGCCGCGGCGCTGCCCGGTATCTGGTATGCCTCCGAACTGACCGAGTTCGACGGCCTCGCCGAGGATCGCTGGGAAGGGCTCAAGCTCGTCGAAGGCGTGTTGCACCATTCCGACGCTATCGGCTGTGGCGTCACGCCGAAGGCTGGTGCGGCGCAGACGATGCGCAAGACCGCCTGATATGCGCGCTGCTGTGCTTCGCACTGGCATGCTCGCGCTCATTGCCGCGTGCATCATGGCTCCTCTGTTGTCTGCGTCCGCGACAGCGCAGGCCGCCGACAGCATCCTCACCTACAAGGGGGCTGACCGCGAGCAGAAGCTGATCGCCGGCGCCAAGCAGGAGGGTGCGGTCGTTTTTTATTCCGGCATGATCGTCAATCAGGCGCTGCGCCCGGTGACGGAAGCGTTTGAGAAAAAATATCCGTTCATCAAGATGACGTTCTGGCGTGCCGATTCCGAGGTCATCGCCACCAAGGTCGCGGCCGAAATGCGCGCGCACAATCCGGCGGGCGACGTGATCGAGGGCACCGGCATCGGCGAGATGGCGGTGCAGGAAGGCATCGCCCAGCCGGCCTGGTCGCCGCAGATCGACGGCATTCCGCCGCCGCTGCGCGACGCGCGCGGACTGTGGGCGCCAACGCGCATGAGCTATTTCTCGATTGCCTACAACACGAAGCTGGTCGCGGCGGCCGACGCGCCGAAAAGCTACGACGATTTGCTCAATCCGAAATGGAAGGGCAAGATCGCGTGGCCGGTGCTGTCCTCCATCGGCGCGACGCTGTTCGTCACCAATCTCCGGCTCGCCTGGGGTGACGCCAAGGCGCTTGCCTACTTGCAGGCTCTGAGCAAGCAAAACATTATCAATTTTGGCGCCGGCAATCCGCGCACGCTGGTCGACCGCGTCATCGCCGGCGAGTATCCGATCGCGTTGCAGGTCTTTGCCCATCATCCCCTGATCAGTGCCGCCAAGGGTGCGCCGGTCACCTCGGTGCTGCTGCCGCCTGTCGCCAGCGCCGCCGCGACCGTGGTGATGCCGAAAGAAATCCGGCATCCGAACGCCGCGATGCTGCTGATGGATTTCCTGCTGTCGCGCGACGGACAGCAAATTCTCGCCAAGTCGGAATATCTGCCGGTGCGGTCCGATGTCGAGCCGCTGCCGCAGCTCGCGCCGATCGTGCCGTCGCGTGCGGGCGTGCAAGAGAATTTCATCAGCCCGGAAAAGCTCGTGGCCTATACGGAAAGCTCGTCGAAGATCGTCGAGCAGCTGTTCCGCTGAGTTTTTCTCTGGTCCAAAGACTATTTACTTTGCGGCCTCCGCGCCGTGCAGCGGATAACCACGCGCACGATAATATTCGATAGCGCCTTGGTGCAGCGGCACGCCGCGCCCGTCAGCCACCGTCATCGGATCGTAGGAGAACGGCTGGTTGGTCCAGCGGATCAGGTCGCGCTTCTCGTCGAGCGATTTCGCCACGTCGTAGACGAAGCCCTCCGGCAAGTCGTCCCGCCCGTAGACGTTGATGCCGGAAAATCCGACCGTAGGTACCGGTTCGTCGCCGACGCCCCTCATATAACGAAACGGCAGGTTGACCAGGACGCCGCCGTTCTCCCTGACGAATTGCTCGCGCAACGGCTGCGGAACGGGAAGGAAACCGAGGTCCTTCTTTTGCGTCATCTCGTACCACATGCCGCCTTCGGGGTAATTGGCCAGCACGCCGATGCCCATGATCACATCGAAGTTCGGATTGCGTAATAGCGCATTGCCGGTGAGGATTTTGCCGCCCCAGGACACCACGTCCTTGCTGGTGAAGCCGTAGTATCTAAGGACCGTGTCGATGCTGCCGAGATTGCTGATGACGCCAGCCATGTATGCGGACCGGCATTTTTCGCTCCGCGATCTGCACGCAGGTCGGTGATTCCCGATGAGCGCGTTACGGCGATCATCAGATAGGCGGGCTTTCGATGCGGGCGATGACGCGCAAATTGGTCAACGGGCCGTCGCGCTGGTAGCCGCCCTTGCCGGCATAGCTGCGCTGGACATATTCGGCGTTGGTGACGCCGAAATCGATCGGCGCCTGCGGTTGCAGGCCGGTGCCCTCCGCGAACTGCCGGTCGCTGACTTCGGGCGGCATGAGACGCTTGGAAACGATGCGCACGCCGTCCTCGCCCGAGCAGGCGTAACAGATCGCAACGTCATAGCCATGGAAGGACATGGCCTTCTTGACGACGTCGCCGAGCGCGCCCCACGGGCAGTATTGGCACGCCGCCTGCAACACAGGCCGATTGACGGCGAGGCCGTATTGCGATTGCGCCGAAAGCTCCTGTGCGGCCGCGCGTCCCGACGTGCCGAGGGCAACGCAGCCGAGAAGCAGCAAAACGGACAGGACGAAGTTACGGGTGACGCCGAAGCGCGTTCTGGCCATTTCCTTCCCTCTTACGTTTTTCCGCTCGGCGAGCCATCAGTTCGGCGGTACAGCCTTGGCGTACCAGTCGTAAATCTGCTGCCCGGTCCAATGCACGACCTCGTGTTTGTTGATGTACTGGTAAAGCTGCTCGAAGTATTTGATGCGGTGCGCGGCGCCGGTGACATAAGGATGCACGCCAATCGCCATGACGCGCGCCGATTGAGCGCTCTCGGCGTAAAGTCGGTCGAAGGCGTCGATGGCGCGAGTCAGCAGCACGTCGGATTCATGATGATGCGACACCATCAGCGTGATGTCGTTGATCTCGGCGCTGTAGGGGATCGACAGGATCGGGCCGTTCGCGGTCTTCACCCACAGCGGCTGGTCGTCGAGGATCCAGTCGCCGAACCAGGTCAGGCCGCATTCCGTGACGTAGTCGAGTGTGTGGAACGTCTGGCCGCGGCCGGGTCCGAGCCAGCCGTTCGGTCGCTTGCCGGTGAACTTCTCGATCAGCGCCACCGACTGCCTGATGACGGCGCGCTGATCCTCGATCTGCTGGATCGGCATCTGCACATAGGCGTGCGCCATGAATTCCCAGCCGGCGTCGCGCGCCGCGGCCGCGACCTCCGGGTAGGTTTCACACACCTTGGCATTGATCGACATGGTCGGCGTCACGCCGGCGGCCTTGAGCGCGTTAAGGAGCCGCCAGAAGCCGACCCGCATGCCGTATTCGTACCAGGTCCAGTTCGGCATGTCGGGAATAGGCGTCTGGCCCATCGGCGGCTGCGACAATTGCCGCGCCATCGGCCGCGTGATTTCCCATTCCTCGATGTTGACTACCGACCAGACGATCATGCGCGCCTTGCCGGGCAGCTTGAGCGGCGGCCGGGTAAAAGGCGACGAATAGGGTAGGCGGTCGCGCGGCAAAGTCATGCCGAAAGTGTGGACGGCAATTCCCTGCCGATCAAGCGATTGCGGCGATGAGATTGCATGTTGACTTCGCCAGTGGCGCTTGCTGCATTTTGTCGACGGTTTTGCTCGCAACGAGGGAGAGGCGGCCATGGATTTGCATATGACCGGGAAGAAGGCGCTCGTCACCGGCGCGAGCGAAGGCATCGGCAAGGCGATCACCTTGGCGCTCGCCAAGGAGGGCGTCGATGTCGCGATCTGCGCGCGGCGCAAGGAGCCGCTGGAAGCGACCGCCGCGGAAATCTCCCGCGCCACCAATCGCCAGATCGTGCCGATCGCCGCGGACCTCACCAAGCCGGCGGACGCGGAGAATTTTATCAAGAAGGCGCACGAGGCGCTGGGGCGGATCGACATTCTGGTCAACAACGCCGGCTCGTCGCCGGGCGGCGTGATCGAGCATCTGAGCGAAGAAGACTGGGCGCAATCGCTGCAGCTCAAGTTCATGGGTTACGTGCGCTGTATGAAGCACGTGCTGCCGATCATGCGGGCGCAGAAGAAAGGCCGCGTCGTCAATCTGATCGGCAACGATGGCGTGAAAGTCTCCTACTGGGAGATCGCGCCGGGCGCCGCCAATGCCGCCGGCCAGAATCTGACGATGTCGCTCGCCAGCCAGTACGGCAAGGACAACATCAGCTTCGTTGCCGTCAATCCGGGTCCGGTGCGCACCGAGCGCTGGACCGGCCTGGTCAATGCCATGGCGCGCGACATGAAGCTGAGCTTCGAAGAGGCCGACAAGCTCGCGCCGTCGAGCATCCCGCTCGGTCGCATCGCCGAGTGCGACGAGGTCGCCAACCTTGTCACTTACCTCGCCTCCGACCTCGCGTTTTTCGTCAACGGCACCATGATCGAGATCGACGGCGGCCAGGACAAGGTGCTGATGGACAAGGTGCGCGACCGTTAAATCCGCCGCAATTGTTCGGCGTTAGTGTCGACCAAACCCTGATTTGGCCGCATGAACGCGCCTGCACCTGCCATATCGGTCATCGATGTCCGCGACGGCGGTCCGCTTCGCCATGCGCGCGAAAAGGCCAGCGAGGCGCGCGCGCTGCGCGATGCCTGCCTTGCATTCTTTCCGCGCGCGATGCTGCCGGCGTTACCGCTCCTCGACCGGGCGGCGCGGCGCTGGCTGACCCGCTCGCGCTCGCCTTATGTGGGCGAGGTCGGAGAGGTCGCCGACACGCTCGGGTTTCCCGGCGTTTGGCTCCTCAACGCCTCGTATCAATGGGCGTGCACGGCGCTGGCGCGCGAGGAGGATGGAGCGCCCTGGCTGGTGCGCACGCTCGATTGGCCGTTCCACGGTCTCGGCCATCACGCCGAGGTGGCGCGGATGAGGGGAGACGGTGGCGAGTTTTTCAGCGTGACCTGGCCGGGGTATGTTGGCGCGCTCACCGCGATGGCGCCGTTCCGCTTCGCCGCCTCGATCAACCAGGCGCCGATGCGCCGGCGTACCGCGCATCGCTGGCTGCGGCCCTATGACTTTGCATTGAACGGCATCGCGACCTGGGCCTGTCACGGCCACATGCCGCCGGATCAGCTCTTGCGGCATGTGTTTGAAACCTGCGGCAGCTATCGCGACGCGCGTCGCGTGCTGGAAAGCACGCCGGTTGCGCGCCCGGTGATCTTCACCCTGATCGGCTGCACGGCCGGCGAAAGCTGTGTCATCGAGCGCACAGAGTCCGGCTACACCACGCGCGAGGACAACACTGCGGCCGCGAACGATTGGGTGCCGGAACGCCCCGCCTGGGAAGGCCGCATCGGCACCCGCCGGTTTCTGATCAGTTCGTTCGCGGATGCCGCGGGGTACAGTCGTGCCCGCCGCGAGTTGCTGTGCGATTGGCAAGGCTCTCTCGCCGCGCCGGGCTTCGATTGGGTGCGCCCGCCGGTGCTCAATCCGTACACGCGTCTCGCCGTGGCGATGTGCCCCGCAGCCGGAATTCTCCGCGCCATCGGCTACGACGTCACCGACGCCGAATTGCCGGAGCCGGTGACGCAGCCCTGCGAGATCGCCGCGCAATGCGCGACGCTGCAGCCGGTTTGATCAAGCCGTCGATCCTCACACCACCGGCGAACGGCCGCCGTCGACATTGATCGCCGTGCCGGTGATGTAGCCGCCCTGGTCCGACGCCAGAAAGCAGGCGAGATTGGCGAATTCCTCGGCCTCGCCGACGCGGCCGATCGGAATTTCCTTGTCGTGCGCCTTGTAGTAATCATCGAGCGGCACGTTGTTCCGTTTCGCCCGCTGCACGTGCTGGTCGGCGCGGATGATGCCGACCAGCATGGCATTCACCAGCACATTGTGCGGCGCGAATTCGTGCGACAGCGCCTTGGTCATCGCCATGCCTGCCGCGCGCGACAGCGACGTCGGCATGCTGTTGGGCCGCGCCGCTTTGGCGCCGATGTTGAGCACGTTGATGATGCGGCCCCAGCGCCGTTCCTTCATCTGCGGCGCAACCAACCGGATCAATCGCACTGCGCCAAACAGCTTCAGTTCAAGGTCGTCGTACAGGATCTCGTCGGTGAGTTTCTCGAACGGCATCGCCTGTGACGTTCCCGCATTGTTGACGATGATGTCGACCTTGTCGAACGCCTTCATCACTTCGTCATAGGCACGCTGGATATCGGCCGCCTTGCTGACATCGGCCTGAGCGCCGATAACGCGGGCATTGGTCGACTTCCCAATAGCCGCGGCTGCTTCCTTGAGCGCCCGCGCATCGCGCGCGACGATGGCGACATCGGCGCCGGAGGCGGCGAACTGCTTGGCCACCGCAAAGCCGATGCCCTTGCTGCCGCCCGTGACGACGGCAGCCCGCCCCGAAAGACTGATCTCCATGACGTTCTCCCAATCTCGCTCGGCTCCCGCGCAATCTTAATCTTCGAACAGGCTGCGCCGCCATTTAACCGCTGCGGCGAGGCCTTCGGCCTGCGCCTTGGCGCGGAATTTTTCGCCCATCTCGGTCTTGGCCACGTAAAGCGGCGCGACCACGTCGATGCCGGCCTGCATGGCGTTGCGAAAGCCGGCGGCATCGGCGCCGCGGTTGATCGCAAGCTTGGTGGCGGCGAGGGCTTCCGGCGCGATCAGCGCCAGCCGTTTGGCATATGTGATCGTGGCATCGGCAAGCCCGGCGGCGGGCACAATACGGTTGATCATGCCGAGATCGAGCGCTGTCTTGGCATCGATCATGTCGCCGAAATAAAGAAGTTCGCGCGCTTTCTTGTAACCGATCAGCCAAGGCATGACGAAGCCGGGGCCCGCCTGGCCGTGGCGAGTTTCCGGCTCGCCGAACTTGGCATCGTCGGCAGCGATGGTGAGATCGCAGAACATTGCAATCTCGCAGCCCGCGCCGAGCGCGTAGCCGTGCACCGAGGCGATCACCGGCTTCTTCATGTACCAGGGCATCAGCTCCATCGCGAGGCTTGAGCTGAGACGGTCGTGGAATTTGAGCGCGTCGTGGCGCGCGGCGTCGTCGGCTCCGCTCGACCCGCCGAGATCGTAGCCGACACAGAAGGCGCGACCGGCGCCGCGCAGCACCACAACGCTGGTCGATGTGTCATCGTCGGCGCGGCGCAGCGCCGCCGACAGCGCCGGACGCATCTCTCGGCTCAGCGCATTGAGTTTCTGGGGACGATTGAGCGTGACCAGGCCGATTTTGTCCTGGCTTTCGTAAAGCACGAGTTCTTCGGTCATTTTATGATGCCAGCCACTGGGTGAAGCGTTCTTCGAGATTGCTAATACGGTCCACCTCCCACGTATCGTCCTCCTTGACGGAAATTGCCTCGTTGGCGCTATAGGTCGGCAACTGCACCGCAATGTCTTTCGGGATCAGCGCATAGGCCGCCGGATTGGTCGGTCCGTAATATAGCCGCGTGTTGAATTCCGCCTGTGGCTTCGGCCCCGAAACGAATTGAATGTACTCCCAGGCGAGCTTGCGGTTTGGCGCGCCTTTGAGCACGCACCAGGTGCTGGGGCTGCGCACCGCGCCGTTCCACACGACCTCGACCGGGACGCCCTGCTGCTTCAATTCGCTGCCGCGGGCGTTCCACATCGACATCATGTCGACTTCGCCGTCGCGTAAAAGCTGCTGCGACTGGTTGCCCTCGCGCCACCACACCTTGATGTACGGCTTGATCTGGTCGAGCTTCTTGAACGCGCGGTCGAAGTCGAGCGGGTAGAGCTTGTCCATCGGCACGCCATCGGCGAGCAAGGCGTAGATGCAGGTGCGCGGCGAGTTGCTCATGCACAGCGAGCGCGGCCCCGGAAACTTCTGCACATCCCAGAAATCCGCCCACGATTTCGGCCCGCCATTGGGAAACTTGTCGGTGCGGTAGCACAGGTTGGTGCCGAGGATGGCGAACGCCACGCCGTAGCCATCGGCAACGATGGCGTCGTCGGGCAGTGTGCCTTTCTTGAAGATCGTCCAGTCGATCGGTTCCATAAGCTTCGCACGCGCACCGCGCAGCACCAGCATGGAATTGATCGAGGTCAGGTCGAATTCGTAGTTGCCGGATTCGACCTGCGCCTTGATGCGCGCGTAGGACACTGGCGTCACGGTCTTGACTTGAATTCCGGTCGCCGCCGTGAACGGTTTGAAATAGGCCACGTCCTGCGCTGCCGTGTAACTGCCGCCCCAGGTGTTGACGTAGAGCGTGCGCGTCTGCGCGATCGTGCGCTCGGTGATGAGCAGCGGGCCAAGTGCCGCCGCCGCTCCGGCCGTGCGCAAAAACTTCCGTCGCCTGCGGTCGAAACGCCACTTTGCCATCGTCAGCCTCCGTGAACGTTCGGTCATTCGTTCATCTTAGCGCCGTGCGAGAACGTGTGCATCTGCCGGCGCCCAGGCGAGGCGCAGTGTGGCGCCGGGCCGCAGCAGGTCGGGCCTGGCGCCGACCAGCCGCGCGCGCAGCGGCACACCGCGAGTCGTGCCGATGACGAGGATGGAGTCGCCATAATTGATGGTGTCGTCGATCGTCATTTCGAATTCGTTGGCATCGACCGCATCGACCATGTGGGTCGGCTGCAGTCGTTCCGGTCGGATCATGACATCAACGTCGCCAGTCAGCGTGTTCCTGGGCGGGATGCGCACCCGGCCTATGCCCGCGAGATCGGCCTGGCCCGGGCGCGCTACGTCGATTGTGCCGGCGAAAAAATTGCTGTCGCCGACGAATTCCGCGACGAAGCGGTTGGCCGGCCGGTGATAAACATCGAGCGGCGTGTCCATCTGCGCCAGCCGGCCGTTGCTGAACACCGCGATGCGGTCGGACATCGTCATCGCTTCGGTCTGATCGTGCGTTACGTAGATCATGGTAACGCCGAGTTCGCGATGGATGCGCTTGATCTCGACCTGCATCTGCTCGCGCAGGTTCTTGTCGAGCGCTCCGAGTGGTTCGTCGAGCAGCACGACGTCCGGATTGAAAACAAGGCCGCGCGCCAGCGCCACGCGCTGCTGCTGGCCGCCGGAGAGTTCGCGCGGGTAGCGCTGCGCAAAGGCGGACAGGCCGACCAGCGCCAGCATTTTCTCGGCGCGCTGTTCGATCTCGCCCTTGGGAAAGTGCCGCATCCGCAGCGGAAAGGTGACATTTTCCTGCGCGGTCATGTGCGGGAATAGCGCGTAGTTCTGAAACACCATGCCGATGTTGCGCCGGTACGGCCGGCTCAGCGCCAGATTGCGGCCGTCAAGCTCGATTGTGCCGCTCGACGGGTTCTCGAAGCCGGCGATCATCAAGAGCGTCGTGGTTTTGCCGGAACCGCTCGGGCCGAGAAAAGTGACGAACTCGCCGCGCGCGACATCAATCGAGACATCGTCGACGGCGTTGGCCTTGCCGTCGTACGACTTGATGAGATTGCGCAGGCGCAGATAGCCGCTCATGTCCCGTTATTCGATCTCGTCACGATAAGCGCATCGACAACCACGCAGCCGCGTTGGCCGGGCAGCACCTTGATCGGGTTGAGATCGATCTCGGCGATGCGATCGGCGTGATCGCAGGCGAATTCGGCCAGTGCGTTGAGGCACGCGGCAAGGCTCTTGACGTCCGCCGCCTCACGCCCACGCACGGCGCCGAGCAGGGCCGCGCCCCGCGTTTCGCCGATCATCGCTTCGGCGTCGCCGTCGCGCAGCGGCAGCATGCGGAGCGCGAAATCGCGGATCGCCTCGATGGCGACGCCACCGGTGCCGAACGCGAGCGACAGGCCGAAATCCGGATCGCGCGACACGCCGGCAAACACTTCGATGCCGTCGGCGACGAATTCCTGCACCAGAAACGCGGCGTCGGCCGGGCGTTTGTCGAGCGTGCCAATGCGCTCGCTCAAGCGTGCGAAAGCGCGCGACAGATCGTCTTCGTTCTTGAGGTTGACTGCGACGACGCCGAGCTCGGTCTTGTGTGCAAACTCGTCCGAGACCGCCTTGAGCACAACCGGATAGCCGATCTCAAGCGCGGCCTGCGTGGCCTCCGCCAGCGTCGTGACGCGGGCCTCGCGCGTGACCGTCATGCCGTAGGCCGCGAGCATCCGCTTGGCGTCGAACTCGTTGATCATGCGCCGTCCGGATTTGAATTCGGCCGCAACTTGCGCATCGGGTTTCGCGCCGCGGGGGCGAGGCGGCTGCAGGCCTTTGCTCCAGCGGCCCACGCGGTCGAGCGCGGCGAGCCCCTGACGCGTGCCGCCGATGACGACGAGGCCTTCCTGCCGCATGGCGTCCACCTGCCGGCGATTCATCACGCCCGCGCGGGTGCTGAGCAGATAATAGGGCTTTTGCTTTTGGCTCTTGTGCGCCGCTGTCGTCAGCATGGTCACGTTTTCCAACACGCGTCCGGGATGGCCGATCACCGGATCGTTGGAAGTGTCGCTGCAATAGCAGATCGAATCGATGCGCTCGCTACCGTCCACCACTCCCATGGCGTGCGGCAAATTGACGGCGTAGTTGCCGTTACCCCAGGCATCGAACGGGTTCCCGTCGCCGGTGATGCGGCCAATGACGCGCTCCGCCTCGGTGCGCTCCTCCTTAGACAGCGGCGGCAGATCGAGGCCGATCGCGGTGGCGTTGTCGAGGATAAGCTCGGCCAGACCGCCCGAGCCGGTGATCACTGAAATTCCGCGTCCCTTTGGCCAGCGTTCGCCCTGGCACACCGCCAGGACCTCGGTCATCTCGTCGAGATCGTTGACCTCGATGGCGCGATGCGCGCGCAGCAATTCGGAGAACACCCGCGACGAGCCGGCAAGTCCGCCGGTGTGGCTGGTGATGGCGCGCTGCGTGCGCTCGGTGCGCCCGACCTTGATGACCACGACCGGCTTGCCGGCATCGGCGGCGCGATCGAGCGCGGCGACATAGCGCTCCGGTTCGCGCACGGATTCGGTAAAGGTCGCGATCACCTTGGTGTTCGGATCGTCGATCAGATACTCGATGTAGTCGACGGTGCGGGTCACCGCCTCGTTGCCCGCCGATACCGAGAGGCTGACGCCGAAGCGGCGCAGGTCCGACAGAAGCCCGATGCAGACCGAACCGCTCTGCGAAACGATGCCGACGTTACCGACGATCGCCGCCGGATCCATGATGTTCTGTTTGTACGTCGTCACGCGCGCCGGCGGGTTCATGATGCCCATGCAGTTCGGGCCGCAGACCGGCATGCCGGCTTCGCGCGCGAGCCCGGCGATCTCATCCTGCAGCTTGGCGCCGTCGGCGCCCAGTTCGGCAAAGCCCGAGTCGTAGATCACGGCCGCACGTGCGCCGCGCTTGACCGCGAGCCGCATCTGCTCGGGGATCAGCGGATTGCGGATCGAAAACACCACGACGTCCGGCGCCTCCGGCAGATCGGTCAGGCTCGGATAGCAGGTGGTGTTGAGCACGGTGGGATATTTGGGGTTCACCGGATAGATCGCACCGGTGAAGCCGATGGCGCCGAGCGATTCCATCACCGCGCGGCCGGGGCCGCCGCGATCCGTGGCGCCGACGATGGCAACCGAACGAGGCTTTACGAGAGGATCAAGTCGCATGCGCAGTCCTTTGCCGGGTGAAAATCCAAATCAATACGCCGATGAGCACGGCTCCCGTCAGCAGCGTGGACACCACCGCGAGCACCGGATCGGATTCGAGCCGGATGCTCTCGAACATTTTCTTCGGCAGGGTCGAGGCGTCGCGGCCGGCGATGAAGATCGCCACCACGGCCTCGTTGAACGAATGCAGGAACGCGAACAGCGCGCCGACCAGGATGCCGGGACGGAGCACTGGCAGCGTGACCCACCAGAAGGTGCGCAGCGGGCCGGCGCCGGCACTGTTGGCGGCGCGTTCGAGATTGCGGTCGAAACCTTTGAGCGCCGCGGTGATCGCCAGGAACGCCACCGGCACCGACAAGGCGCTGTGGGCGATCATCATGCCGGGCCGCGTGCCGACCAGATGGATTCGGCTCAAGAAACCGTAATAGCCGAGCGCACTGACCACGCCTGGCACGATCAGCGGCAGCATGATGATGAGATTGAAGACGTTCTTACCAAAGAAGCGGTAGCGCACGTAGCCGAACGCCGCCGGCAGCGCCACCAGCATGGTCAGCAGCATCGAGCCGAAGGCGATGATGAAGGAATTGGCGGTCGCCGCGAGCCACGCGTCACTATGGAAATAGCGCACATAGTAGCCGAGCCAATAGCCGGGGGGTGGAAACTCGAACGAGATCGCGGTCGAAAACGACATCGGCACGATGATGAGGATCGGAGCGATCAGAAAGATCGCGACAAGCGTCGCCAGCACGAGGGGGATGTAACGCGTCATCGCTAACCCCACAGCCGGTCGAGGCCGGCGAAGCGGTTGTAGATGACGAGCAGAACGAGCGTGACGACGAGCAGCAGCGTCGCGATCGCCGAGGCAAAGCCCCAGGCCAGCAAATCCTCGATCTGCTGGTTGATGAGCTGCGAGATCATCATGTCGCGCGGCGTGCCGAGCAAAATCGGCGTGATGTAGAAGCCGAGGCAGATGGTGAAGACGAGGATCGAGCCGTTGACGACGCCGGGCAGGCTCAACGGCAGAAAGACGTGGCGGAACGCGCGCGAAGGGCTCGCGCCAAGACTTTCAGCCGCGCGCAGATAGGACGGCTCGATCTTGCGCATGACGCCGTACAGCGCGAACACCATGTAGGGCAGGAGAATGTGCGTCATGCCCACAATGGTCGCAAACGAGGTGAACAGAAGTTGCGGAGGGGCGCCGAGGCCCGCGGCCGCATAGAAGGCGTTCACCGGGCCACGGTGGCCGAGAATGATCAGCCACGCGTAAGTGCGCACCACAAAGCCGATCCAGAAGCACATGCCGACGGCGACCACAAAGGCCACCGCGACCCAGTCATTGCGCCGCGCCATCACGTAGGCCAGCGGATAGCCGAGTCCAAGGCAGCTCAGGGTGACGATGAACGACACCTTGAAGGTGTTGAGCATCACGTGGGCGTAGAGCGGCACAGTGAAAAGCCGCCGGTAATTCTCGAGCGAGAGCCGCGGATCGGTGAAGCTCAACAGCAGCACGTAGCCGATCGGAATGATGAAGAGGATAAGCAGGTAGAGAACCGCCGGCGTCACCAGGAGTCCAGCCGTGATGGCAGAACCAGCCCCGGCGCGCGCCGCCTTCGGTTGCGGCGGCGGCGGGCTCAACTCGCCGTCGGCGGTGGCATCAAGACTGGCGATAGAGGCCCCCGTCACCGTGCACGCCTCGTTTGCAGGTCGTCTCGCAAATTAGGTAGCATGGGCGGCGAGGCTGCGCCACGCAAGCGCATGCATGTCTCCCCTCCGCATGAGGTGATCCGATGACAGGGCGGGTATCGATATCTCGGCGAGCGATGCTCAGGGGCGGCGCTGGCATCATTGGCGCACCTGCGCTGCTGCGATCGGCGTCGACGCTGGCGGAGGGCAAGACGCTTTACGTCAATTCCTACGGCGGCGTCTGGGAAACCTCGTGGCGCAAGGCGTTCTTTGATCCATTCACGGCGCAGACCGGTATCCCGATCAAGGCCGTGCCGGGCGTTTCTTTCGCCAAGCTCAAGGCCGAAGTGCAGACTGGCAATTATCAGTACGACGAGAGCAATCTTGGCGACAGCGAATATGCCCAAGCCGTGCACGATGGCCTGCTCGATCCTGTCGACAAGGACGCCGCCAAGACCGCGCAATTGCCGCCAAGCCTGGTGCGTGAATTCGGCATCGTCAGCTATTCGCTCGGCACCAATATCGTCTATCGCAAGGACAAGTTTCCGAATGGCGGTCCGCAGAACTGGGCGGATTTCTGGAACGTTAAAAAATTTCCCGGCCCGCGCTGCCTATACGACCGCTCGTTCACATGCCTCGCATTTGCGCTGCTCGCCGACGGCGTGCCGCGCGACAAGCTCTACCCGATGGATCTCGATCGCGCTTTCCACAAGATGGATGAGCTCAAGCCGCACATCAAAGTGTGGTGGCACGACGGCGCGCAGTCGCAGCAGCTCATCCGCGACGCCGAAGTCGACATGATCGCGATGTGGAGCGCGCGTGCCGTCGATCTGATCCAGGACAAGGTCCCGCTCGAATTGGTCTGGGACGGTGCCGAACTGTATTGGGCGAATCTCGTGGTGCCGAAGGGCAATCCTAACGCCAAGGCCGCGTGGCAGTTCGCCGGCTTCGTGGCACAGGCCAAGCCGCAGGCCGATTTCGCGATGCTGTTGCCGTACGGTCCGGCCAACCCAGGCGCCCGCGCTTTGATGCCCGAGGCAAAGCTGAAACTGACGCCGGCTTGGCCCGGCAACGAAGCCGTCATGTTCCAGCACGACACCACGTGGCTCGCGCCGCGGCTTGCCGAAATTCGCGAACGCTGGACGCAATGGATGACAGGATGAGTGAACGCAAATGAAAATCGTCGATCTGTCGCATACAATGAGTATCCACACGCCCGGCTGGGTGGGTTATGCCGGCAACAAGATGTACTACGCCCAGAACCTGCAAACCGTGGGCATCGTCGCGCAGCGCATCGAGACCTCGCTGCATGCCGGTACGCATTTCGACGGCGCGATGCACGCCACCGACGGGCGCACCGGCGACATGGCGTCGCTGCCGCTCGATTATCTGGTCAATCACGGCGTGGTCGTCGATCTTGCGCCGCAGATGAGCGACTGGACCGCGATCACGCCGGCGATGATCGAGAAGGCCGGCGCCGACATCCGCGAAGGCGACATTCTCATTCTGCACACCGGTTGGCACAAATATTACGAAGGCCAGAGCCAGCAGGATCTGGTGCGCTATTTCTGCTACCACCCGGGTCCGACGTTCGAAACGCTGAAGTGGATGCTGGCCAAGAAGATCAAATGGTTCGGCATGGACACGGGTTCTTGCGACCACCCGATGAACACCTCGATCCGCACCATGCGGCCCGACATCGCGCGCGAGTTCGAGCAGACGATGGGCAAGAATCCAGCCGACTATTTCGGCACGTTCGAATACGTGCACAAGCGCTCGGGTCGCAAAGTGCGCGCCGACGTGTTTCCGTTCCACAATTACGCGTTCCAGGAAGGGCTGCTGCACGCCGAGAATCTCGGCGGCGATCTGGAAACCGTGGTGGGCAAGCGCTGCATCATTGGCGCTTTCCCGTGGCGCTATGAGGGCCTGGAGTCGTGCCCATGCCGCATTCTGGCGATTTTCGACGCCGGTGACGCGCCGGTCCAAGCGCTCGGTGACGCCGCGCGCGCGATCGCGAAGCGCTGAGCATAAATCGGGGAGGGACGCGCTCATGCCGAAGATCAAAATGAATGACGGCACGAACCTCTACTACGAGGAAGCGGGTACCGGCACGCCGGTCGTGTTCGTGCACGAATTCGCCGGCGATTACCGCACCTGGGAGTTCCAGGTGCGTTATTTCTCGCGACTGCATCGTTGCGTCACCTATAGCCAGCGCGGCTATCCGCCGTCCGATGTGCCGTCCGATCCGGATCGCTACGGGCAGGACATCGCGCGCGGCGACGTGATCGCGCTGATGGATGCGCTCGGCATCGCCAAGGCGCACGTGGTTGGCCACTCGATGGGCGCCTATACGGCGCTGCATGTCGGCATCCATCATCCGGGGCGCTGCCTCTCGGTGACCGCGGCCGGTTGCGGCTGGGGCTCGCTGCCCGATCCATCGGCGCGCGAAGCGATGCGCAAGGTGGCGCTCGAAAACGCCAACATGTTCCGCGAGAAAAGCATGGCCGAATCCGCCGCCATCTATGGCGACGGCGCCATGCGCCATCCGCAGAAATTCAAGGACCCGCGCGGCTACGACGAATTCATGCGCTGGCTCTCGGAACATTCGCCGAAAGGCCACGCGCTGACGATGGAACGGCTGCAGGCAAGGCGTCCGACCTTCTGGGACATGGAAGCGGACTTGAAGAAATTCTCGGTGCCGCTGCTCATCGTCGTCGGCGACGAGGACGAATCCTGCCTCGACGGCAGCGTGTTTCTCAAACGCACCGCGCCGACTGCGGGTCTTTATGTGATCCCGCGCTCCGGCCACAACATTCCGACCGAGGAGCCATGGGCCTTCAACTCAGCGCTCGCTGACCTGTTCGTCGCGGCGGAGGCAGGCCGCTGGATGGCGCACAGGAAGCCGTAGGTACTCGCGGCCACGGAAGCGCTATGCCTGACCAACCGGCTGAGTGACCTCGTCGGTGACCACCTTGAAGCCTGCGAGCGTGCACGGCCCGAATGAGGTGACGATGGCGACGTCGGTGGCGTCGCGCCCGCGCGCCATCAGGATCCGTCCAATGCGCGGTGTATTGTGGCGCGCATCGAACGTGTACCAGCGGTCGCCGAGATAAACCTCGAACCAGGCGCTGAAATCCATCGGCAAGTCTTCGACCGGTACACCGATGTCGCCGAGATAACCGGTGCAGTAGCGTGCCGGAATGTTCATGCAGCGGCATAGCGTGATCGCGAGGTGGGCAAAGTCCCGACAGACGCCGCGGCGTTCAGTATGTGCATCCCAGGCCGTTTTGGTCGGGCTCGCGTGCTCGTAACCGAATGTGATGCGATCATGGACGTAATCGCAGATCGCCTGTACCAGCGTCCACCCCTTCGGAACACTGCCGAATGTCGACCACGCGACCGTCGTGAAGCGATCCGTCTCGCAGTAGCGGCTGCCGAGGAGATACACGAGAGTGTCGACCGGGAGTTTCTCCAAGGCATGCTGCTGCGCGTCCGGGGCCACGTCATCGGCCGCTCCGCTGTCCTGGATGAGAAAATCCGACGACAGCGTTACCCGCCCCGCAGGCGCATGGATCACATGGCAGGTGTTGCCGAAACCGTCGCGATATTCGTTGGCGGGGAGCGCCGGAGCGGTCCGCATCCGGTCGGGCGTCAGCAGATCGGCAATGCGCGACGGATGCACGCTCAGCATAAGGATCATCGGCGTCGGCTGAGAACAATCGTAGGAAATCTCGTAGCCGGCGCGAATCTTCATCGCAGCTCGCTTCGGCTTTCGGCGGCGGCCTCCGGCCCCGCGCTTTCTGAACTCGCCGCTTTCACTTTCACTGCGACTTTCATGGCCAGATGGTCCGCGGCGCTTCCGAACCAGGTGCCTTGCAGAGGGACCGCCTCACGCGGGTGATGAGCGACTGCCACGCGGACGAGATTCTGGTTTCCAACGATGCCGCCCGACGGATCGAAATCGATCCAGCCGGGTCCCGGAATGTAGACCTGGACCCAGGCATGTGTATTTCCGCCGGCAAGGTCGTCGTCGTTGTCATCCGGCAAATGCAGATAGCCCGAAACAAACCGGGCGGCGATGCCGCGCGAGCGCAGCGCCGCGATCATGAACGTTGCCAGGTCGCGGCAGCTTCCGCTTCCGAGCTTGAGGGTTTGTGCGGGACTCTGGATTCCGTTCTCGTGTCGCGAGACGTGCCTGAAGGTCTGGTGGATGGTCCGATTCATGGCGACGAGCAGATCGTGCGTGTCGGCGGAACCGTCGGCGCGAAAAAATGCGGCGCTCCAGCGGTCCAGTCTGCGCCGGAAAGACGGAGGATGGGCGAAACTGGCGAGGGAAGGCCAAATCTCCGCCGGGTAAGTAAAGGGGTAGGTGCGGGCAAATTCGGGGATGTCGGCGGCATCAAAGCCAACCGGTGCATGGTCGATGCGATTACTGCTGACGAAACGAAGCTCGGCGGCCCGATCGGCGAACTCGGCGGTCGCCACATGGTTGCCGTGAGCGTCCAGCGTCCAGGCCACTTGGCTCGGCTTGGGGGTGATTTCGATTTCGGAGTGGATTACCTTTTGGTCACCGTCGTCACGGGGGCGCAGCATCATCCGGTGCACGCCGAACGCGACCGGCTGATGATAGTGATACGTTGTCACGTGCCTGATGGTGAGAATCGGCATTGCCGCCCCACAATAATCCATGTCCCGGTAGTATGCATTTCTCGGGCCAGACGCATTTTCGGGCAGATTTGCTCATATTTTGCGGTGATCGTGAAGGCCTATGAGCGCGGAGACTGAAAACCTGCTGGCAGCCGGCGAGCCGCCGCCGGTCACAGTTGACAATGCCAACGGAAAGTCACCGTTTCTACTCGTGGCCGACCACGCCGGCAACTCGATCCCGCGCGCGCTTGGCAGGCTCGGTATTGCGGAAGCCGAATGCGAGCGACACATTGCCTGGGACATCGGCATCGCCGGCCTCGGTCGCCGGTTGGCGAACGCGCTCGACGCGATGTTCATTCGACAAAACTATTCGCGCCTCGTCATCGACTGCAACAGGCCGCCCGGCACGCCAACGTCTATCGCCGAGATTAGCGAAGCACACGCCGATCCCAGGCAACGTCGGGCTGCGCGAAGCAGACAAAACGGCGCGCGCCCGCGAAATCTTCTGGCCTTATCATGAACGCATCGAGGCCGAGCTCGACCGCCGGCGCCAGATCGGCCGCCCGGTGGCGCTGATTTCGCTGCACAGCTTCACGCCGGTTTTCAAGGGCGTCGCACGGCCGTGGCATGCCGCCGTGCTTTACAATCGCGATCCGCGTTTGGCCCATCGCCTCAAGGCGCTGCTCAACGCCGAACAGGAATTCACCGTCGGTGAGAACATGCCGTACTCGGTGACCGACGCAACGGACTACACCATTCCGATGCATGCCGAGCGACGCCGCCTGGATCATGTGCTGATTGAGATACGGCAGGATCTGGTTGCCGACGAGAGCGGTCAGCGCGCGTGGAGTGAGCGGCTCGCGCGATTGCTGCCGCAGGCCTATCGTGAGCTGGAGCCGGCATAGTGCCCGCATGGCGCGTTCTCTACTTCGCATCATGAAAGATAATGCCGAGTGTGTGCCGGCGGCCGGAGCGCAGTCGGCTGACGCCATGACGCAGGTTCACCCGATACGTGCCTTTGCTGCCCTGCACCGGGCGATTATGCACGGCGAACACCACGGCATCACCTTGCCGTAGCGGCACCACTTCGACGCGGCTCTGCATGCGGGGGCGCTGTTCGGTCAATGCGAATTCACCGCCGGTAAAATCGTTTTCAGGTTCGGAGAGCAGTACCGTGGCCTGCAACGGAAACGCAAGCTCGCCGTAGAGATCCTGATGCAGGCAATTGAAGTCGCCTTCAGTGTATTGCAACAGCAAAGGCGTCGGGCGAAGCTGGCCGGCCTCATGGCAGATTTTCAGATAGTCGGCGTGCTTTGATGGATATTGCACATCGAGCTTCATCCGCTCGTTCCAGGCATTGGCGATAGGCGCGACCCGCGGATAGAGCGCGGTGCGCAGGTCACCAATAAGGTCGGGCAGCGGATATTTGAAGTATTTGTACTCGCCCTTGCCGAAGCCGTGACGCGCCATATGGACGTGACTGCGAAATTTTTCGTCATGCGCATAGAGCGCGGCCAAGTGCTCGCATTCTGCCGCGGTCAGTAGTTTCGGCAACACCGCGCAGCCATGCGCGTTCATCTCCGCAGTGACCGTGTTCCAATCGTACTGGCCGATGCGTTCCTGAATGGACTGCAAACTGCTTCTCCGAAGGCAAGCTCAGCTTCGGTACCCATATGATTGCGCCGATCACCATCGGCCACCCGAATCCTGCGCCAGCCAAAGATATCAGCGCTGCGCGGAAGCCCGCTTTGCCAGCGCGCGCAGTTGCTGCGGTGTGACCGGCAGCCGCGTCACCGCGCCGGGCGCTTGCAACGCGTCATCGATCGCAGACGCAAGCACGGCGCCGACCGGATTGGCGCCGCCTTCGCCCGCGCCCTTGAGCCCGAGCGCGTTGAGCGGGGAGGGTGCGTCCTCGCTGATCAGCGTCTCGACCGGCGGAACCTCGCGCGCCGTCGGCATCAGATAATCGGCAAAGGTGACGGCGAGGGGTTCACCACGGCTATCGTAGAGAAACTCCTCCAGCAGCGCGCCGCCAATGCCTTGCGCCACCCCGCCGGTAATCTGGCCCTCGACCAGCATCGGATTGACGGCCTTGCCGATATCGTAGGCGACCAGGTAGCGCTCGATCGCGACCGCACCGGCCTCACGGTCGACGCGCACCACCGCGATATGCACGCCGTACGGATAGGCCATGTGGGTCTGCTCGACCCAGCCCTCGGCGGACAGCCCCGGCAAGTCGTCGCCAAGCAGTTTTGAGGCCGGCCCTCGCGCCTTGGCCACGTCGCCGAGCGCGACCGACGGCCCGTGCGGCGTGGCCTTGCTCACTACACGGCCATCAACCACGTCGAGCATTTCGGGCGGGCTCTGCAATAGCGCGGCCGCGGTGGCGATTGCCTTGGCGCGCAGTTTGGTCGCGGCAACGCGCGTTGCTTCCCCGGTCATTACCGTAACGCGGGAGGCGAAGGCGCCCATGCCGTAGGCGATGCGGTCGGTCTGACCGTGCACGACGCGCACGCGGGCGTAATCGACACCAAGCGTGTCGGCGCAGATCTGCGCCAGCGCGGTTTCCATGCCCTGGCCGACCGAAGCGGAACCGGAAACGATCTCGACAGCGCCTTTGTCGTCGATCGAGATGCGCACGCCGTCGAACGGTCCGAGCCCGCTTTTCTCGACGAACATCGCGACGCCGGCACCGACCGCTTCGCCAGCGGCGCGGCGGCGGCGAAGCTCTGCCTGCAAAGCCGACCAGCCGGCCGCCGCAAGCGCCTTGTCGAGCAATCCCGCATAGTCGCCGGAATCATAGGTGAGCTCAGTGCCGAGCGTGTCGAAATCGCGGGCATACGGCATTTCGTTCGACGCAATGAGGTTGCGGCGGCGGATTTCGACGGGATCGATGGCGAGCTTCGCGGCAATCGCGTCCATCAGCCGCTCGCGCACAAATGTGCTTTCGTAGCGGCCCGGCGCCCGGTAGGTGCCGCATGGTGTTTTGTTGGTCAGCCTAATGCGGCCGGTCATGCGGTAGGCGCGCATGCGATAAGGGCCGGGCAGCATCGCGGCGGCGAGATCGGGCACGGTTGCCGCATGTGTGCGGACGTATGCGCCCTGATCATGGAAGAACGTGCCGTCGATGGCGAGCAGCCGGCCGCCGGCATCGACCGCGGCGCGCACCGAGAAATGCTGCTGCCGCGAATGGTTCGCTGCCATCAGATGCTCGCGCCGGTCCTCGATCCATTTCACCGGGCGATTGAGTCGCAGCGCCGCAAGACAGACCAGAATGTCCTCGGGATAGAGTTCGCCGCGGATGCCGAAGCCGCCGCCGACATGGCCTTCGTGCAAATGCACCGAGGAGGGCGCGCGGTTGAACATGCGCGCGAGGCTGTCCCTGTTCCAGTGCGGCACCTTGGCGGCGCCGTACATTTCAAGGATGCCGCGCGCCACGCGCGCAATGGCGCCGCGCGTCTCCAGTGGCACGCCGGTGTGGCGGCCGATGGCAAGATCGAGCGCGACGACGGCGTGCGCGGCGTTAAAGGCTGCATCGACATCGCCGAAGCTTTTGCGCAGCGAGGTCACTTCGGTCGAATGGTTCTCGTCGAACGTGCCAGTCTCGCCCGTGGCATCGAGCAGGACGGGCAGATCGGCGACGTCGACATTCACCAGATCGGCCGCGTCCTCCGCCAAGTATGGGTCGGTGGCGAACACCACGGCGACCGGCTCGCCGACGTAGCGCACGCGGTCTTTGGCGAGGATCGGTTGGCGATATGGATCGAGGCCTTCGATGCGCGTGAGACGGAAATCGATCGGAGGAATGTCCGCGACATCGGCAGAGGTCCATACCGCGACGGCACCGGGCGCCGACCGGGCCGTATTTGTGTCGATGGAGGCGATGCGGCCGTGGGCATGCGCCGACCGCACCACGCGCATGTGCAATTGATGCGCGAAGCCGACGTCTGCCGCGAACCGGCCGCGTCCCGTGACCAGCGGCCGGTCTTCAATCCGCGGCACCGAACGTCCGATGAAGCCCATCGCGCCCACGCCAATTTCTCCGCCAGCGCCGATACTATTGGGCCGGCGCCAGCCCGTCGAGGTGATGGGTCTCGTTGACGCGGACGACACGGATGGCGCCGCCGTCAATGTCGATTTCGTTGAGGCAGCAAGGCTCCTGCGCGATGCGGCGGTAGGCCGACAGCGGCATGCCGAGACATTGCATCAGGACGGCGCGGTTCACGCTGTCATGGCCGACCAGCACGATCGTGTGGTCGGGATGCCGGGCCAGCACGAAGCGCAGCACGTTCGCGGCGCGTGCGGCGAGATCCTGCAGCGCCTCACCGTTAGGAAACCGGATGAGTTCGGGTGTGGCGAGCCAAGCCGCGTACAGAGCCGGATCGTCCGCCTTCGCCGCCTCGAAGGTTTTGAACTGCCAGGCCCCATAGTCGATGTCGTTGAGATCGGCGCAAATCTCAGCCGGCGCGCCGGTCGCCTGCGCGATGGCGGCGCCGGTAGCGACGCAGCGCGCCATCGGGCTCGTGTAGATTTTCGCAGGCCGCCAGGCGGCGGCGATGCGAGCGGCGACCGCGGTGGCTTCCTTCCGCCCGCGCGGCGTCAGCTCAAGCTGCTGGCGGCCGCGAAAGCGCTCGGGGTGGATGCCTTCGACGTGGCCGTGGCGGGTGAGCAGAATTTTCGTCATCACTCCGTCTCCGGAACCCCGCCCAGCCGGGCTCTGCTAGCCTCGGCGGGGCCGCTATACGCGGCGCAGCGGCAGCGACCAGGCAAGCAAACTCGCCATGCCGGTGAAGGCCGCTATGGTGAGGAAGGCTGAGCGGAAGGCGTCGACAATTTCCGCATGCACGATCGCTTGGCGCGCAGGCGTGAGAGTTGCGATGACTTCCGGGCCTTGCTCCATGATGTTGGGGAGCAAGCGCGCGGTTTCGGGGTCGCTGCCGGCCAAAATGGCGAACAGGATGGCGGCAACCAACGCCGTGCCAAAGGCCGCGCCGACCGACCGCGAGAATTGCACCATCGCGGCGCCGGTGCCTAGCCGTCGCGGTCCAGCCACCGACTGTACCGTGAGCTGCACCACGCCCATGACGGTGCCCATGCACAGCGAAATGCCGCACCAGGCCCAGGGCAGCGCCGCAGTCGACAGTCGCGGCGTCCAGAATGCCAGAAGCAACAGCCCGACAGTGGCGAGCGGCAACCCGAAGGACGGAAATACCGCAGTGCGGCCGGTGCGCGTGACGATCTGCCCGGTAATCAGCGAGCCGACGCCGATGCCGAACGTCAGCGGCAGGAGCAGAAGGCCGGTCTCAGCCGGCGAGGCGCCGCGAACCGCGCGCAGGTAGATCGGCAGAAACGTGATCAGCGACACCAGCGCGGCGCCGTGGCACGCCGCCATGCCGTCGCAACGCCAGATCGATGGTTCTCTGAACAGGCGAGGGGGGATCAGCGGCGACGTGCTGCGCGCCTCCTGCCACAGCAGCGCCGCCAGCATGAAGATGCCGAACGCGAGCAGCCCGAGCGCCATCGGCAGCGTGCTCGACTGCATGCGCTGCAACTGTTCGAGCGCCAGGATGACGGGGCTGACGAACATGATGAACAGCACGAGCCCCGGAATATCGAATGTCGTGCGACGCTGATCGGGCGGCCGCGATGCGAGCCGCATTACCAGCACGACGGCGACGAGTCCGAGCGGTATATTCACCCAGAAAAATCGATTGCCAGCCGAACGCCTCGGTCAGATAACCGCCGGCGACCGGACCGAACGTGCTCGAACTGACCGATACGCCGGCGAGATAGCCCTGATAGCGGCCGCGCTCGCGGGGCGGTATGGTTTCGCCGATCAGTGCCTGGGACAGCGTCATCAGGCCGCCGCCGCCGAAACCCTGGATGACACGGAATACCGTCAGCCATTCGATGTTCGGCGAGATCGCACACAGTATCGATCCGATCATGAAGATCGACAGCGCGGCGATCATCATGCTGCGGCGGCCGAACGTGTCGCCGAGCCGGCCATAGACCGGCGCCGCGATCGTATTGGCGATCAGGTAGGATACCACCACCCAGGAGGCGCGCTGGATTTCGCCGAGGTCCGACGCGATGGTCGGCAGCGCGGTGGCGACGATCGTCTGGTCCGCCACCGCGAGAAACATCGGCAGCATGATCGACGGGAAAATGGTGAGGAACAGGTGCCGCGGTGGCTTGGCTTGTTCGACCTCTTCGATGGCGGGCGATGCTTCCGCGCCGGCTTCGGCGGGGCCAACGTCGAGGGCCTCATCGTTTGACTGATTCATATATCGATTCTTGCCAAACGATTGTCCAACGGGCCCGTATCCGGCCGTTTACGCACATCGTGTCGTCCCCCCAATACAATACCTAGCAAGATTTCTACCAGTGCGCCTCCGGAAATCTGCCCCGCCCTGCGATTCGATGCGTCACCGAATCCAACTGCGGCCGCATGTCTGTGCCGCCCGGGCGCCATTGTGACCAAACGCGGGCGTATGACAGCTGTTCCGGGATGATTCTGAGGATGCACTTCACAGCAAGATAGCGGAGCGCCTCATTCCGCAGAGAACCCCCGCAGCGATAGCGCTTGTAGTCGTGACCCGCGGCGGCAACTGCAACACGGGCCGGCCGCGCGCAGCGAAGACAGCCAGCGCTTACGGTCGGACGGCCAGAAAGTGGCGGTCACCGGCACGCGCCGTCTCATGTGATGGGCGCCGCCGGCCTGACGCTGGAAATGTCAGCTATCGCACCCAACTTTCGAAATCCAAACATAACGCGCGCCGGGTGTTGCCCGCCAGCGTGAAACCAACATCTCCCAGCGAGCGTTAATCGTCCGGCAAAACTTGCCGGCCGCGTATCTGCGGCCGCGCCTATAGCGACGGTGTGGCGATGGATTTCGGAGCGAGAAGTTTGGAAACAGTCGAGATCAAACAATCGAAGACGGGAAATTTACGCGGCGCACTCAAACTCGCCACGTTGCGGGCCGCGCTCGTTACTGTCTTCATCGGCACGCCCGCTGTGGCGCACGACAATGGGCAGTTTGGTGACGTGCCGCCCCAAGTGCGTGAGTGGTTTCACAACGTCAGATCGGCCAATGGCATTCCGTGCTGCGACATTGCCGACGGACATCGCACCGATTTCGACATGCGGAAGGATCTTTATTGGGTGCCGGTCAATGGGACCTGGCTTCCGGTGCCGCCCGAAGCGGTGCTGAAGAATTCCGGTAATCCGACTGACGGCGCCGTCGTGTGGTACAGTATTTACGGCGGCCAAGTCATTATTCGCTGTTTCGTGCCGGGCGGCGGCGTCTGATCCGAGCGGCGTTAAAATGCAAACTGTCAATAGTTACCGCAATCCCTGCGGCACCTGTCGCTTTTCCTAGTTTCAAAGCTGCTTTTATTGCGCACCCTCACGTGACCGGCCGCCATTGCTGACGGCCGGCTTCTTGCTGCGCTTGCGCAAACGCGGTTCGGCCTCGTTCAGCCGAGGAAACCGACGCGCTCCTGCTCGCGCGCCTCTTCGGCGGTCTTCGGCTGTGCCGGCAATTGCAGCACGCTGGCTGCCTGGCCTTCACACAGCAACGTCAGCAGCACGATGCGCCCATCGGGAAATTCGAGCGCGTCATGATGCGCCGCCAACTTGTCTTTGTTGACCTGGCGGAAGATCGCGGTCTGGTAGTTGATCGTCTTGGTCTTCCAGCCCAGCAGGCCGGCCGGCAGGCACGCAACGTCGCCGGCGAACGCCAGCTCCGTTCCGGGCATGATGCAGACAGCCATTCCGGGATCGTCTGCGGCAGAGAACCCGCGTGTTCCCGTGCCGAAGTCACGAGTCACAAGCTTGTCGCCGACTTTCGCCGGCCGCGACCGTACGCTCTGAAGGCTAAAGTCACACATTGGCGACTCCTTTCTTCCTGGTGCACAGCCCCGCAACCCCTTGGACAACAAGTTGAAGCAAGTTTGGTGCCGTCTCGGATGAACAAAAGGCATCCTGGCGCCGAAACACAGCGTGCGTGCGGTCTGTGCCGATTTCATGGCACTGCCAAATCACGGCTTGGTGTTAGATCATGCGCTGCGGGCAGATCGCATGCCGCGGCGAGGCCGCTGTGGCGCCTTACATTGACACGTTTTTTAGGCGCGATGCCTGATCCGTAGGCGCGGATATGTTCGTTTATTGGCAGGTCTAGGTGTTTCTACGCACGCCGTGGTCTATTTGACGGTTATACCGCCGACCATGCCGTACCAGTCGTGGTCAGCGCAACGCAGATCGTAGGTGCCGGGCTTGGTCGGTGTCAGAAACAGGTCCTTCTTGTCGCCTGGCTGCATCAGCACTTCGCTGTGCTCCCGATTCAAAATGTCGGGATTGTCGATCTTGGCGGTCGCGAAGAACACCGGCGCGGTAAATTCATGTGTCTCTTTGCCGTGGTTCTCTAGATGGAGCTGGTAATGGACGCCGCGCTGAAAGGTCAAGTGATCGGGCCGAAACTCGTAGTCGACCATGATGACGTCGATTTTCACCGGCGGCGTTGCTGCGCGCGCCAGCGCGACGCCCACTAGAATGACGGCAAGGCCAAGAATGTGGCGGCTAGCGCGCCCAAGACTCGAAATGACCATCCCTCTTCCTCCCAGCGGCCGCCGGACCTCTATCGCTCGGATCCTGGCAAATGCCTTAACGCGGCACCCTATCGGCTCCCACCGCTCACCATGCCCTGGTGCCATAGCACGCTTGCGCCGGCCACGGGCAAAGGATGGTCCCGATAGGCCAGGAGCGGTCACGCGAAAATGCAAGACAATGCCTTAGCGGGCTGTTTGCCATTGTGGTCGATTGCTGCCAGGGGCGCGCAGGTCGCGATGCTGGAGCTTATGAGCCGCTTCCGCCATTCGGATGCAGCGCGGCGGAGATTTTCCCGACGAATTCGCCAAGCTCTTCGCCATCAAGATCGCTGACCGCCCAGAAATCCAGTCCTTGGGCTGACCAGTGGCGCACGTTATAGCCCTGCACCGTACGTGCGCTCACGAACGCATGGTTCCTTCCCAGTCGCTGGGCGACGAACAGATTGATAATGTGCTTGCGGCGCCGATAGACCACGGAAGCGACCGGCTCGCCGTCAATGTAATCGAGCCGCCCGCCGAGCAGCGTAAAGCCGAGCGCGGTGAGGTCGATCACCGGGGGCGCGACGTCAACCTTGCCGTCGAACCACGGCTTCACGGTGTGCTGATCGCTCGTCTCCACGTCCATCAGATGGCCGGGTTGCAACGAGCGGATGTGCGCCGAGACGACTTCGTCGGCGAGCGTCTGCTCCGGATCGGTGCGGAAGACGGTGAGCACCAGGCTCGCGGCGAGCGCGCCAGACAGCACGGCCCCGGCGGCGAATCCGCCGAAGAAATTGCGGCGCGATGGCCGAATGAACGGCGTGACGGTTTCGGCGCGTGACGCAATGCCCGGCAAGGCCGCCTCGATGCGGCCACGCAGGCTTGCGGGTGCGGCCTCTTTCAGATCGGTGGCGGCAAACGCATCGCGCATGGCGCGGAACGCCTTGAGTTTCTCGGCGCAGGCCGGACATTCCGCAACATGCGCCTCGACGTCGCGCGTGTGACCGGCATCGAGCTCGCCGTCGAGCAGCGCATGAATCAGAATTTCACATTCGGCGCAGTTCATGACGCCGCTCCTTCCGCGACGTTCCAGGCCGTGCGCAACATGGAACGCGCCCGCGCCAAACGGGACATGACGGTTCCGACCGGCACGCCCGCGACCTGGGCAATGTCCTGGTACGATAAATCGTTGATCTCACGCAGTACGAGAATTTCGCGGAACGGCTGCGGGAGCGCCGCAACGAGCTTCCGCATTGTCTCGCTGTCATGCTGGCGCAGCAGAATCGCTTCCGCAGTGGGCTGTGGCTCCTGCCACAGCGGCACCTCTTCGGCCTTGCCTTCGGGCGGGTCGTCGGCCGGCACCGCCTGCCGGCCGCGGCGTGCGAACTCGGCGTTGCAGACATTGCGCAGAATGGTCAGCAGCCACGGTTTCATCGCCGGACCGCGATAGCTGTCGAAATGGTGCAGCGCCCGCAGGTAGCATTCCTGCACGGCATCTTCGGCGTCGGCTGCGTTACGCATGAGATAGCGCGCCAGCGTGAAAACGTCGTCAAGATGAGGCAGCGCGGCGTCGCGAAAACGCCGCGCCCTGTCATGCTCTGCATCGGCATAACCTGCCATCGTCTCACGCTCGGTCCGTCCGCGCTGCCGAAAATCGCTTTGCGTCCACCCAAAGGCTTGTGGGCGCAAAGACGATGCCGGCAGACGCGCCAGCATCAGGGCTTCGCGGCGCTGCCGGTTGCCGCTTCTACCACGACCGTACCAACCATGTTGGGATGGAGATAGCAGAAGTATTGGTAGGTGCCCGGTGTGGTGAACGTGAACGAAAAGCTGTTGTCCGTGTCCAGCGCCTGCGATCGTTTGAAGGTATTGCCGGAGGAGGCGATGCCGTGGGGAATGTCGTCGTGGTTGGTCCAGGTCACCGTCGTGCCCGCCTTCACGGTCAGTTGCTTCGGACTGAAGGTGAAGTTGTCGATCGTGATCGCGCCGGGCATGGCCTTCTGGGCCCAGACCGGCAGGATCATGACGGCCAGAAGCGGAGCACAAGCCGCACCGAGTGCGCCGGCCAGGAGCGCACTGCGAACTGTGTTTGACAAGGTCATGGAACGCCCGCTCAGCTCTGCAGCAGCGAATCGACGATCGCCAGCCGCTTGTTGCCTTGTTTGTAGGTGACGTCGGCGATGCCGAGCATGCTGCGCAGCTTGTCGGCGGGGACCTTCATCGGTCCCGGCGATGGTGCCGTACCGGGAGCCGGCTGCGGGAAGGCGGTGGAGCGGGCGGTGTGGAAGGTGACGTTGCCCTCGACCTTCTGCATGATCTGATGGATGTGGCCGTTAAGCACGGTGACCGAGCCGAAGCGCTTCAGATAAGACAGCGCCTGCGCGCCGTCGTTCGTGCCCCAGCCCCAGTTCGGATAAACCGTCCACAACGGGATGTGGGCGAACACGACGATTGGCGTCGATGCGGAGCGGTCTTTCAGGTCGGCTTCAAGCCATTCCAGCTGATCGTTTCCGAGATTGCCCATCCCGCCAGCTTTGAGATCGTGAACGTTGACGAGGCCGACAAAGTGCACGCCGTTGGCATCGAAGCTGTACCAGCCGAATCCCTTGGTGCCGCGTCCGTAGCGGTCCAAAAACAGTTTCTGCTCCGGATCGACGAAATCGTGCTCACCTGGAACGTAATGCACGTCGAGTTTGGTCTCCCCGATCGCCTTGTCGGCATCGTCGAACTGCGACGCCTTCGACAGGTGACTGATGTCGCCGGTGTGAATCATGAAGGCGGGCTTCTTGGGCAGCGCTTTGACCCGGCCGATGGCACTCCTGCAGCGTGGCGACTGAGTTCGGATACGGCGTTTTGAAGTCGAAGCCGATGTGGCTGTCGCTGATCTGGACGAAGGTCAGCCCGCTTGCTTCAGCCGCCACGGCCTCGTCGATGAGGCCGAGCGATTTCGGCACGCCGCCGGAAATCGTCCACAGCACGCCGGTGCCGACCCACGTCATGCATTCGAGGACTTTTCGGCGATTTACGCCGTCGTCGCGGTCCTGTTCGCTCATTACCTGTCTCCTGCGGAGCTTCACAAAGCCATGTCGGCTTCACGGACCTGATCGGCGCTGAGGCGGCTTTATTCCCGGTGCCGAATTATTTCGGTGTGCGGGGGCACGAGTCGGCTGCTATACCGGCGTTTCGACCCCAAAAGCCCCGCCGGGCGCGCCAGCAACGCGAGAAAAATGCTGCAAACGTCGCATTTGCCATCGGTCGAGACACGGAAGTCCTGGGTGGTCGCGACCGTCGCACTGATGGTCATGGCGGTCGCCTTCGGCGCGCCGTGGATCACGGTGGTGGGGCTGAAGGCCATCGCGGCCGAAGTGAACGGCGAGCGTTCGATCCCGGCCTTGGCCGGTGCGCTGGTCTGGCTCGGGTCCGGCATTGGCGGCATCCTGATGGGCCGCATCGCCGAGCACGTCGGCGTGCGTTGGACCGTGATCGGCGGCTCGCTCATGATCGCCGTCGGACTTGCACTGTCGACGCTCGGTCCGTCACTGCCGCTCTATATCGGACATGGCCTGTTCATCGGCATGCTCGGGCTCGGCGGCATCAATGCGCCGTTCTACGTTTATGTCAGCCGCTGGTTCGACCGGCGGCGCGGCTCGGCGCTGGCGCTGATTTCCTCGGGCAGTTTCCTTGCCGGCGCGATCTGGCCGTCGATTTTCGAGCGCGCTATCGCCTATGCGGGATGGCGGCACGCGATGCTGTATTACGCGGTGCTGGAACTCGTCATCATCGTTCCAGCCGCGATCCTCGTGCTCGAAGCGCCGCCCGATAGCTCGCTTCGCCTTGCGCCGTCAAAGGCCGCGCGCGGCGGTGATCGCGTGCTCGGCTGGCCGCCCAATCTCGTCTTCGTGCTGCAGGCCTGCGCGATCTTCACCTGTTGCGTGCCGATGTCGATGCCGCAGGCGCATCTTGTGGCGTATTGCAGCGATCTTGGCATCTCTCCGGTGCATGGTGCCGCGATGCTGTCGGTATTGCTCGCCATGGCGTTTCTCAGCCGCCAAGTGTGGGGCGCGATGTCCGACCGGCTTGGCGGTCTCTATACGATGCTGGCTGGATCGGCATGCCAGACGGTGGGCCTCGCGGCGTTCCTGCTGACACAGAACGAACTAGGCCTGTTCGCAGTGTCGGCGGCGTTCGGCTTCGGCTTCAGCGGGCTGGTTCCCGCCAACATCCTTGCCTCGCGCGAACTGTTCCCGGTCGGCGAAGCCTATTGGCGAATTCCGACGCTGCTTCTGTGCAGCGGGACCGGAATGGCGACAGGCGCCTGGATCGGCGGCGTGCTGTACGACCATTTCGGCTATTACGCGCCGGCCTTCGCCACGGGCGTTGCGGTCAGCATGATCAATTTCATGATCATCGCCACGCTCTCCTTCCGAAGGAGCCAGTTCGAGCCCGCGGCCGCATAAGGGCTTTCAGTGGGCGAATCTGACCGAGCGGCGGTGTGAGGCAGACAGCCGCGCCGGAATGCGTTTTGCCACCCGCGCTTCCGCTTGCGCCGTGCAGAAATTCACAACCGCCGCGACGACTGCGTCGCTTTCAGTTGCAACCCGTTCGGGAGTAGCCAGTGCCAATTCCTCGCGCCGGTTGACGATCGAGCCGGCTTCCAGAAGCACCGCCGGCATATGGGTCAGCCGCAGGACTACGAGCTGATCGTAGCGATAGACGCCGGCCGCTTCGTCGACCAATTCGCGGCGGCGGTGACGCATCAGCGGCAGGATGTAGTGCGGCGTGTAGCTCAAGCCTCTCGCCTGGAGCGCCTCGCCGAGCATGTGGCCGAACATCAGGCTGCGGACGCGATCTGGATTGTCGTAGGAAACAAACAGCGCGTAGCCCGGGTAGTTGTCATTATAATGATAATCCTGCCCCTCATAATTCCAGGTCTGCAGCAGATTGTCCGGGACGGAATCGTGATGGATGGAAAGAAACAGATCGGCGTGCATCTTGTTGGCGCGCACCGCGCGTTCAAGCAGGCCGAGCGGCGGCGCCGCACCCGTGATCAAAAGCTCGGTCTTGTCGAAGCCGTCTTTGACGAGCGCCTGTTTGATGGCCTCGCCGAGTCGCAGGTTGAATGAGTATTCGGTCGCGCCGCGAGCGCTGATCGCGCCGGGGACCGCAACCGTATGGCCGACGTCGACCGCGACGCGGAATGCGCCAGGTTGACAAGCCGCCGGCCGCTGCCGCCCCGGCGGCGCAGCCGGCTCCTCACTTCGCGCAGGAGAATGCGCGCCGGCAAGCAGCGCAGCCAGCATCGGCAGGAGCGTGAAACCGGAGTGCCACCGAAACGCGATCATGTTCTCGCCTGCTGCACGATGTGCTGTCCGATACGTTGGCCGATAGGTACGTTGGCAGATATGTACGTTGGCAGATATGGACCTGATACGTCCAATATCGGGCTTCTTTTTGGTTGTCACGCGCGCGGTCTTGTGCGCACGCCGTTCCTGTCGTACCAAACAAGCCGCCGCCAACGTCGCCTTGGCTGGGTGAAGCGTTTCTGGGACGTTTCAAGGCTTCAGCGTTTCAACGGGTAGGCATTTTCATGGGCAAGTTTGTCGGCATTTCGGTCGGTCTGTTCGTGTTGGCTGTGCTGTTCATCGGCTTGACGCAAGGGTCGGAGATGGCGGCGATTTTCGCCGCCTTCGGTGCTCTGCCGTGGCTGCAGAAGATTGCCTGGGCGGTGATCGTGCTCGTGCCGCTTATCATGCTGCCATTCGGGGTGTGGCTGTGGGACCGGCTGGTGCGCCAGCAGCAGTCCGGCACGGCGCTGCAGCAGCGCCTCGACGGCGTGCGTGCCAGCGTGAAAGAGGCCAGCAAAGCTCAGCTCGATACCGAAGCCGACGTGCAGCAATTGACGCGCAGCGATCCAGAGGACGCCATCGCCGCATTGCAGCGCCGCGTCAGCGAGGCGGAGCGGTTTGCGCAAATTCAGCAGAGCCGCAACGCCATCACCGATCTCGACACCCGCGTTGCCGCCATTCGCACTCAGCAGCAGGCGCTCAAGGAGCGTCTCGCCCCGGTCCTCGATACACGGCGTTCAATCGAACAGGTGTTTTCCGAACTCGACGGCAGTCATCGCGATATCGAGCGCTCGCTTGCTGAAATTGCCAGCGGTGATGACGGCACCGCGCTGGAAATCCGGTTGAAAAACCTCACGGAATTTGTCCGGCAGGGCAATGCGCGCTGCGATCAGATCGAACAGGCGTCGAAAACGCTGGCGTCGTTGAGCGAGGCGGGCGCCGAGATGGGCACGCGACTTGCGCCATTCGCGGCGGCCGAGGACGGCATCGTGAGCCGCGTCCGGCGGCTCGGCGAGACCAACGACCGGCTCGCCGCCCAGATTGGCTCGCTCGAGCGGCTGCCGGAGGGTCTGCTTGCCGACCGTGTGCAGAAATTTTCGTCGGAGAGCCAGAAGCTCGGCGAGGGCGTTGCGCATCTGCACGACCAGTTTTCCAAACTCGCCGATCTGCGCAAGGACGTAAACGGTTTTGTCGCGACCTTTGAACGGGCGCTCGCCGGGCTGTCGAACGCCAAGGATGTGCGTGGCGCGCCCGATATCGACGCGCGCATCGCCGACGTCACGCAATTCATCGGGCAGACGCAGAACCGATTTGAAGACATAGAGCGCCGCATGGTCGTCTTCACCGAATTGAAGGCGCGGCTCGGCGATTTGCAGACGCGGCTCGCGCCGCTGGAGTCCGCCGATAGCGGCGTGGTGAAACTCGTCAGCGATCTGCAGGATATTCTTGCCGACATGCGCAAGGACGTGGGCGGTTTCGTCGGTTCCTTCGAACGGGCGCTGGGCACGCTGTCGAACGCCAAGGAGGTGCATGGCGCACCCGATATTGATGGCCGCATCGCCGACGTGACGCAATTCATCGGCGAGACGCAAAACCGGTTTGACGATATCGAGCGCCGCGTGATCTCGTTTACTGAATTGAAGGGGCGGCTCGGCGACCTGCAGACGCGGCTCGCACCCCTGGAGTCTGCCGACAGCGGCGTGGTGACGCTCATTAACGATCTGCAGGACATTCGCGAGAAGCTGATTGACAAGATTCGCCGCGTCGAAGGCGGCGAGGAAGGCGATCTGGCGGCGCGCGTGCGAACTTTTGCCGACACCAAACGCGAGCTTGAAGAGCGTGTGTCGAACCTCACCGACCAGTTCACCAAGCTGTCGACCATCCGCAAGGATATCGCCGGCCTGTTCGACAAGCTCTCCAGCGCGGTCAACGGCTCGGCGGGTTAAGCCGAACCACCGCGCCACCCGCCGTTATATGCACTGCCGATCGGGCGAAAGGGTGCGGCTATTACGACGCTGCACGGCAGCGTCGCAGCGGTCGATTTCCCCTTGCCGAGAACGGGGCGCTGGGGCAAGTTTTCGCCCAACGACGGCGCCGCCGACGCGGCCAGATCGCCGCGTGTATCCATGGGAGGTTCATATGAAGCGCATGTTGTATTCGAGCGTTGCTGCGGTGGCCATTGCCGCGTTCCTTGCCGCAACGCCGGTCCCGGCCAGCGCTCAGAATGTCCCCATCAAGAAGAACGATATCGGCGGTGTGGTCAAAGGGCCGCACGGACCGGAAGCGGGCGTGTGGGTGATCGCCGAAACCCACGATCTGGCGACCCGCTACGCCAAAATCGTCGTCACCGATGATCAAGGCCGCTACGTGATCCCCGATCTGCCGAAGGCCAATTATCAAGTTTGGGTGCGCGGCTACGGACTGGTCAATTCGCCGAAAGTCGCGTCCGAACCCGGCAAGCACCTCAATCTGACTGCCGTGGTCGCCCCGAACGACGCCGCAGCGGCACAGTATTATCCGTCGATCTACTGGTTTTCGATGCTCAAAATTCCGGGCGCGGACCAGTTCGGCGGCAAGAGCGACATTCCCGCCAAGTTCACCCAGGCGGATTACCTCACCGCTGATCAAAAATCAGGGCTGCGTGGGCTGCCACCAGATCGGCTCGATCGGTACGCGGACCGTTCCGGCGACGCTCGGCTCGTTCAAGTCGGGTGAGGAGGCCTGGGCGCGGCGCATTCAGTCCGGTCAGGCCTATGAGAACATGATCAACTTGGTTGGCAGCGTCGGCGCCGTGCCGCTGAAATATTTCGGCGACTGGACCGACCGCGTTGCCCAGGGTGAACTGCCCGGCAGCAAGCCGCCGCGGCCTACCGGCGTCGAGCGCAACCTCGTCGTCACCACCTGGGACTGGAGCACCGACAAGAAATATCTCCATGACCTGATCTCGACCGACAAACGTAACCCCACCGTCAACGCTTACGGCGACCTCTATGGGTCGACGGAATATTCGAGTACCAATCTTCCGGTACTCAACCCGAAGACCGCGCAAACCAGCTACATCACACCGCCGGAGGGACCGAATGTTCCGGAGGCCCTGGGTCCGGGGCATGCTGCTCAGGCGAAGCCGATCGCGCCGTCGGCCTATTGGGGCATGGAGCAGATCTGGGACAGCAAGGTGAACAATCATAACAGCATGCTCGATTCCAAGGGCAGGCTGTGGCTGACCGGCACCGATCACGCCGCCGGCACGCCGACCTACTGCCGCGCCGGTTCGGACAATGCCTACGCCAAGGTCGATCCGATCGCCGCTAACGAGCGCCAGCTCGTGATGTACGATCCGAAGTCGAAGAAATGGACCTTCCTCGACACCTGCTTTGGCACCCATCATCTGCAATTCGGCTTCGACAAGGATAACACCTTGTGGGTCAGCGGCGCCGGCGAGCGGGCCGGCTGGGTCGATACCAAGGTGTTCGACGAAACCCACGACGTGCAGAAGGCGGAAGGCTGGGCGCCGTTCGTGCTCGACACCACCGGCACCGGCAAGATCACCGCGGAATTCAACAAGCCGGGACAGAAGGATCCGACCAAGGACACGCTGATGGGCGGCTCCGGCACCTACGCGGTGATGCCGAACCCGGTTGACGGTTCGATCTGGTACACGGTCAACATCTTCGCCGGCCCGGGCGGCATCGCCCGCTTCGATCCCAAGACCAAGCTGACGGAGTTCTACAAGGTGCCGATGCCGGGCTTTGGCCCGCGCGGCGGCGACATCGACTCCAAGGGCGTGGTCTGGGTGTCGCTCGGCAGCGGCGATCTCGGCAGCTTCGATCGCACCAAGTGCAAGGGCCCGCTCAACGGTCCGCAAGCGACCGGCGACCAATGCAAGGAAGGCTGGTCATTCCACAAATATCCGGGCCCCGGCTTTGCCGGGATCGGCGATAACAGCGCCGAGGCGAGCTACTACAGCTGGGTCGATCAGCACAATGCGGTCGGGCTCGGCAAGGACGTGCCGATCTCCACCGGCAACGAAAACGACGGCTTCGACGCGCTGGTCAACGGCAAGATGGTCGTGCTGCGCATCCCGTACCCGATGGGCTTCTACGCCAAGGGACTCGATGCCCGCATCGACGATCTGAACGGTGGCTGGAAGGGCCGGGGCCTGTGGTCGGCGGAAGGCGACCGCACGCCGTGGCTCAAGGAAGGCGGCAAGGGCGATCGGCCGATCGTCGTTCACATCCAGGTACGGCCCAATCCGCTGGCGGATTGATCTGATCGCTTGCTCTGAGGTTTGGCCGCCCGGCGCCGATGCAACGCCGGGCGGTTTTTTGTTTGTACCGCGCTCACTCGACGCTCACGCCGCTCGCCTTGATCGGGGCCGCCCATTTGGTAATTTCGCTTTTAACGAAACCGCCGAGATATTGCGGCGTCGCCTGGTTGTCGGGAACGATCTCGGCTCCGAGCCCGGTGAGCCGCTCGCGCACCGCCGGCGTATGCATCGCCGCGAGTACCGCGTCATGCAATGTCTGGACGATAGGTTGCGGCGTATTTTTCGGCAGGAAAATCGCGTTCCACGTATAGGCGACGAGATTGGGCATGCTCGGCCCTGCTGCCGCTGGGAGCTTGGGCAGCGCCGGCGAGGGCTTGGTGTCGAGAACGGCGATGCCCTTGACGGCGCCGCCATCGATCGGCGGCTTGGCCGTGGTGATCACATCGCACATGTAATCGATGCGGCTGGCTTCGAGATCCTGCAACGCCGGTCCGGTCCCGCGATAAGGTACGTGGGTGATCTTGATCTCCGATGATGTAGTTCATGAGCACGCAGCCGAGATGCGTCGCCGAGCCGGCGCCCGCCGAGCCGAACTGCATCTTGGCCTGATTTTCTTTGGCATAAGCGATGAATTCGTTGAGGTTGCTGACCGGCAAGTCTTTGCGCGTTTCCAGCACCAGCGGAACATCGGCAATGAGAATGACCGGGGTGAAATCGGCCGCCGCGTCATAAAGCGGGTGCTTGTAAAGGGTCTGACCCTGGGCATGCGTGCCTACGGTGCCTAGCACAAACTGATAGCCATCCGGCTTGGCGTTGGCGACGCGGGCCGAGCCGGTCATGCCGCCTGCGCCGGTGATATTCTCGACGATGACGTTCTGGCCAAGCACCTGGCTCATGCGCGCTGCAACGATGCGGCCGAGCACGTCGGTCGGACCGCCAGCGGCAAATGGCACCACCATGGTCAGCGGATGGTCGGGAAACTTGTCGGCGCGCGCCGGTCCGCCGAGTGCAAAAAGAGTGGCAGCGAGCGCCGCAAGCAGTTTCGTATTCATGGCATTCCCTTCAAGTTTTTTCGAAGGCGGAACGTTTGTCGCAATGCTGCGGCTTTTGCAAGATTCCAGCCCCTTGCGGGCGCTCTCCCAGGCAAGCGGCGAGCCTCACCATCCGGGATTTGCCCGGGATGCTATGGGCGCGCGCGACGCGAAAAAACGCATTGCGAGAACGCGATGGCGTTGCCGCCCCTGCCCGCAAACGGGGAGGGGGATGCGGAGCGAGCCGTTATTAGTTCGCCTTCGCGGGGGCCGCCAGGCTGGTCGGCACGTAGTTCATTTCCTTGAGTGTGTCATCGAGCAGCTTGCGAGCGATGAATCCTTCGGGATCGGGCAGCGGCTTGTCGGTCGGCCATTGCCGCGCAGCGATCATGGTGAGGCGCCGCGATTCGAGAATTTCGCGGAACAGGGGCGCCGGGACCTCGGCGCCATAGGAATCGTGCAACTGATCCCAGATCAGCCCTGCGTCCTTGTCGTTCTTGATGCTGGCAATGTGGTGCTCAAGCACCTTGATCGACCCGGCCTTGTTGGTGCGGAAATACATCACCGCCTTGGCGATGGCGCGGATGATCTTCTTCACCGTATCAGGATGCTGCTGGACGAAGCTTTGCGTACAGAAGATGGTGCCGCCGGCGCGTGGAATATAGTCGCCGGTGCGCAGCAAAACTTTCAAGCCGGACTGCTGGGCGACGACGGCGTGGGGGATGGAGATTGCGGCGCCCTGGATGTCGTTGTTTATGAGAGCGGCAATCCGTTCGACCTCGCCCTGGAACGAGATCACTTTGTAATCCTTGGGGGCGTCCATGTGAAAGAAGCGATGCAGCACCGCCTGCGCTTCGTCGTAATCGGCGCTGCCAGGCCGGCCGTAACCCAGCGTTTTGCCCTTGAGGTCTTCGGGCGAGTTGACGTCCTTGTGCGTCGTAATTGTCCATTGCGATTTTAGCAACTCGCCAACGATGTATTCGATCTTGGCGCCACTCAATGCCGCTTGCGCGCCGCCCGACGGAAGCGGCGAACAATCGAGGTTGCCGGATAGCACTGCGGTGACCTGCGCGTTGGCCTGCAATTCCAGCAGCGAAACATCGAGGCCCTCTTGTTTGAAGAAGCCTTCGTCGAGCGCCACATAGGTTGGGACGTGGAAGCCGTCGCCACCGATGATCTTGCCGATGGTGACTTTGGTCTGCGCGTCTGCGCCGATGCTCGGCAAAACAGCGAACGCGATGGTTGCCGCGGCGGATATCAAGGGAAGCCGGAGCATGCGCATGGTATTCTCCTGTTTCTAGGCAAAGGGCGCGGGAGCGGCGCGGCCGGGCGGCCGCGGGTGACGGGACCGGTCGGAACTCTAACACAGCCCGGATCGGGGTCCATTGCGGCTCACGGACGCAACGGCCTGCCTTTTGGGGCCTCTAGGGTGTCCGCTCACCGCGTGCTAAGCCTCGTCCTGCTGTTGGTTGTATGACTGTTTGGGGGAAAGACGATGCCGCTCGGAAGGCCGCAGGAAGTTAAAGTCCGCGCGCATGACGGCGTCGAGATCGCGGTTGCGCTATACATGCCGGAAGGTGAGGGGCGGTTTCCGGTGCTGCTCGCACCCTCGCCATACCGCTACGACAACAACGCGCTGCCGGCGACACCCCAGTTTCTTTGGCGCGAGACCGGGCCGATCGATTTCTACCAGCGGCAGGGCTACGTCTATGCCAACATGGACGTGCGCGGCTGCGGCAAGTCGGGCGGCGAATTCCGCCTGCTCGACCGCAACGAGCAGAAAGATCTCTACGACGTCATTGAATGGCTCGGCGCGCAGCCGTGGTCGAATGGCAAGGTCGGCGGCATCGGCCAGTCGTATTTCTGCATGTCGCAGTGGTGGATGGCGATCCAGAAGCCGCCGTCGCTCGCGTGTATCGCCGCGTTCGATGGACTCAACGATCCATACCGCGCCTCGGTCTATCAGGGCGGCATCCTGGGCGATTTCTTCGGCAGCTACTGGTGGAATCAGAATCGCATCATCAATCGCAACCCGGCCAACGGCGAGCATCCGCGCGAGCAGAGCTGTGACTTGAATCTACTGGTCGCGCAGCATCCGACCTACGATGATTTCTGGCGCGAGCGCTGCGCCGCCGAGCGGCTGCATGAGATCGAAGTGCCGGTCTATTCGGTCGGCGTGTGGGGCAAGGTCGACCTGCACACCCGCGGCAACATCGACGGTTTTCGCCGCGCCCGTGGCGCGAAGAAGCTGAAGATGGTCGGACCGGTCAATGCCTTCGTCGCCAACCGCGAGTTCAACAGCGTCGAACTGCACGAAAAGCTGCTGTTGCCGTTCTATGATCATTATCTGAAAGGCAAGAACACCGATTACACGTCGCGGCCGTCGGTCGAATACTACGTTCGTGGCGCCGATGCAGTGCGGGTAGCCGAAAGCTGGCCGCCCCCTGGCGTGCGCTACGTCACCTGGAATTTGAGTGGACAGAAATCCGGCAGCGTTACCTCGCTCAACGACGGCATGCTCACGCGCGAACCAGTAACGGGCGAGGAACGCACCAGCTACGCTTACCCGGATCCGGGCTGGATGCTCGGCGTCATCGGCTTTGGCCCCAACAATCAGCCCGATCCCGCGCGTCGTGTGCTGACCTTCACCACCGCGACGCTGCAGCGCGACCTGGAAATCGCTGGTCCTATCAAGCTCACCCTGCATGCGGCGTCGACGCGTAACGACATGGATTTTTTCGTCAAGCTCTCCGAACAGATGCCGCAGCCCGAAGCAGAGCGCGCCAAGGGTCTCAACCCGCCGTCATTTTGGATCACCAAGGGCTGGCTGCGGGCGTCGCATCGCGCACTCGATCCACAAAAGTCGACCGACATGGAGCCCTATCATACCCACGCTAATCCCGAGCCGATCGAGCCCGGAAAAATCTACCGCTTCGATATTTCGGTCGAGCCGATGGCGCACCGCTTCAAGGCCGGCAACCGCATCCGGCTGGAAATCGTCAACGGCGATTCGGCGGTCACGGACGTGCTGTGGACGCACTATTACACGCCGGACAAGATCGGCACCGACACCATCTATCATTCACCGCAATATCCGTCGGCGCTGACGCTGCCGGTGATGGAAGGAGCCTGACGGCGGCGTCAAGCATCGCCGTAGCGCGATGTTATGACTCTGTCCCTTCGGCGACACGAGCGTGCGCGCCGTAATGCTCAACGCCAGCACCGCCAGGTGATGAGCAGCGCGCCGATCCACGCCAACTCCTGCCATTGATGGTAAGGACTGAGGGCAAATAGGAAGATCACGATCGGCAGGCTCGCAATCGGCGCATTGAGGCTCAAGGCTCCAGAACTGATTGTTTAGTGAGGTGAAGAGGAGCGGCGCGGTCTCGCCGCTGATTCGGGCGACCGCCAGGAGCACACCAGTCACCATTCCGGCGCGTGCGGCGCGATAGCAGATGCGCGTGATCGTCATCTACTGCGGCAAGCCGATCGAGGTGGCGGCCTCACGCAGCGAGTTCGGAACGAGATTCGAGCATGTCCTCGGTAGTGCGCACCACCACCGGAATGACGAGCATGGCCAACGCAACGCTGCCAGCAACGCCGGAAAAATGCCCCATTGGGGCCACCATTATTTGATACATGAACAAGCCGATGACGATCGACGGCGCGCTTAGAAGAATGTCATTGATGAAGCGGACAACGCTCGAGAGGCGGTGTAGCGGCCGTATTCAGCCATGTAGGTTCCAGCGAGCACGCCAATTGGAGTCCCGATCGCGACGGCAAGAGCGGTGAGGATCAGACTGCCAACGATGGGATTAAGAAGTCCGCCATTCGCATCCGGGAGGCGGGGTCATCTGGGTGAAAACCGACAACGACAGACCAGAAAAGCCGTTCCACAGCAGCGAACCCAGGATCAGCACCAGCCAGCCAAGCCCAAGCCCGGTCGCGCCGAAGGCGAGCGCCGTTGCGGCGGTATTGCGATGTCGGCGAATGGCGTAGCGGCTGGCCATGCTCTTGTCCAATCTGCCTTATCCAATCCGGCGCTCGATGCGCATCAGCATATAACGCGCGATGGCGAGGACGATGAAGGTGATGACGAACAGGATCAATCCGAGCTCGATCAGTGAAGACGTGTAAAGTTGGCCGACAGCTTCCGTGAATTCATTGGCAATCGTGGCTGAGATCGTCGTTCCGGGCGCCAGAATGCGAAGTCGAATGCGATGCGCGTTGCCGATGACGAAAGTCACCGCCATGGTTTCGCCGAGCGCCCGGCCCAGCGCCAGCATGACGCCGCCGATGACGCCGACCCGCGCATGAGGCAGACGACATAGCGAACGACCTCCCAAGTCGTGCAGCCAACGCCGTAGGCCGCCTCCTTGAGCACCGGCGGAACCGCTTCAAATACTTCTCGCGAGATCGAGGAGATAAATGGCAATACCATGATTGCAAGGACAATCCCTGACGTCAGCAATCCGATTCCGAATGGGGGCCCCTCGAACAGCGGCGCTATGATCGGCACGTTGCCTAACGTATCGATCAGCAGCGGTTGCAGAGTTTCTTGAAGGAACGGCGCAAAAATGAATAGTCCCCAGATACCGTAGATGATGCTCGGTATTCCGGCGAGCAGTTCGACCGCGATGCTGATGGGGCGGCGCAGCCACATTGGGCACAACTCGGTGAGAAAGAACGCAATCAGCAGTCCGACCGGAATCGCGATCATCATGGCGATCAGCGATGTGACAAGTGTGCCGTAAATCGCAGGCAAACCGCCGAACTGGTCGGCCACTGCATCCCACTGTCCGGAAACCAGAAAATTCAGCCCGAACTTGTTGATCGCCGGCAAGGAACCGATGATCAGCGACACAATGACGCCGGTCAACAGCAGCAACACGCCGATCGCCGCGGCCCGCGTGAGGTGCCGAAAGATGAGGTCGCCGAGGCGCAGGCGGTCCATCACCTTTTCACGGGCTGCTCGCCCAACTGAGAACGTGGAAGCCGGCTGTTGCAAGGTTACGTCAACCACGGAACGCCTCTGCGCAGGCCCCATGAAGGCACTCCCACGAATGACTGCTGGAGCGCTCAGTCAAACGAGGAACCGGTTGCGGCGCAAGGCCACTAGGACGGATGTCGAGGGACGCGAACCCGTTACCCGGCACGACAGCAGGCCCGAGTGCGTCTTGTCCGCTGGTCATGATCCCGCCGCGCCCTGCCACGTCGTACGCCAATGTTCTAGGAGTGCTAGATGACAGTTGCATGACAAAATAAGTAATTGAAATTGCAAGTAAAAACGTGAGTATTGCTTCCAGGCTGATGCGCGCGGTCCGTAGTCTTTGGCTCGCGACGGAGTGACGCATGAGCAGCGCCGGGTTCCGGAAACCGGAACATTCCGTCAAGACTGCTTCTCTGCCGACGCTGTTGGAATCGCTGACTAAATTTTGAGGCCCAGGTCGATGCGCGGCGCGGCACGCGGCGGCAACGGCGCTGTCATCAAACTGAAATAATATGAGCCCAACTAGACGCAGCGTGTCTCGGGCGACGATCCGAGAGAGACCACACATTTACCCTCGATAATCAGGAGGACTGCATGCGATCGCAGCTAGTTGCAGCCGTTGTTGCTGCAACTGTTTCATTCACGATGGGCGCCCATGCCGAGACGATCACGGGCGCCGGCAGCACATGGGTTTATCCGCTAGTCGCCAAGTGGGCCGCGGCGTATCAAAAGGAAACCGGCATTCAGGTAAACTACGCGTCGATCGGTTCCGGCGGTGGCATCAAGCAGATTGAGGGCGGAGTGGTCGCGTTCGGTGCCAGCGACATGCCGCTCAAGCCAGAAGACCTCGCCAAAAACAATCTGATCCAATTCCCGACGGCTATTGCCGGCGAGGACCTGGTCTACAATCTGCCTGGAATCAAGCCGGGAGAGATTGTCCTGTCCGGTCCAGTCGTGGCGGAAATCTACCTGGGCAATATCAAGAAGTGGAATGATCCCGCCATTACCAAACTCAATCCCGGCCTGAAGTTGCCCGAAACGGCCATCACCGTCGTGCATCGTTCCGATGGGTCCGGCACGACCTTCACGTTCGCGGATTACCTGTCCAAGGTCAGCCCTGAGTGGAAGACCAAGCTCGGCGCGAACGTGACGATTGCTTGGCCGGCCGGTGTCGGCGGCAAGGGCAATGAAGGCGTCGCCGCCTACGTTGAGCGGATTCAGGGCGCGATCGGCTATGTGGAATACGCCTACATTCTGGAAAACAAACTTGCCTATGCGCGCATGATCAACAGCGCCGGGAAGACGGTGAGCCCCAGTCTGAAAGGATTCCAGGCGGCCGCCGCGAATGTGGACTTCACCAAGGCCAAGGACTTCTACGTCATCCTGACCAATCAGCCCGGTGACGACACGTGGCCTATCTCCGGCTGCACCTGGCAGATCCTGCGCAAGGATGCACCCAAGGCTACGAACCAGAGCGTGACCAAGTTCTTCGATTGGGGCTTTGAAAAGGGTCAGAAGATGGCGACCGATATCGCCTTCGGCCCGCTGCCGGAGAGCACAGTGACCGCGATCAAAGCCTACTGGAAGGCCAATCTCGGTATCGAGCTTTCATCGGCGAAGTAACCTTGATTGCAGAGCTGGAGTCGAGCCGGCGGATTTCGCGAAACCGTCAGGTCGCCGGCGGCGACCCAGCTCTTCCTAAGAATACGAGGCCGGAGGCAACTCCGGCCTTTTTTTGTTGTCTGCGGCGCTCCACGCGCCTTGCCAAAACCGGGTCCATTGCGCGGTGACGCAGGCGCTCGATAAGCTTCACCGGGCTGTGCATCGCGAGAAAGATCGCGTTTGTCCGCGCTCCCGGCAACATAAAAGGCGGCAGGCCGGTTCGCCTATTTGCTATGTGGCGGATGAGAAGCGATAGACTCCCTCGGAAATCCGTACCATCCTCACCTTAACGGCGCCGGCCCCTAAGGGCGAGTGCGACCACTGTGCCGCCTAGAAGGCGCAGGAGCTCCCAACGCGGAGCGTCTTGGGACAGGGATGGGAGAAACGCCATGTCAGCGAGTGACAACGGAAGATCCGCGCGACCGATGAACTGGGGAGTAACGGCGACCGTGTTTTTCGCCGGCAGCGTGCTGCTGTGGGCGGACCGCACTAATTTCAGCGTTGCCGCCGCTGCCTGGGCCAAAGAATATGCCTGGAAGCCTGCCACCATCGGCATGATGCTGAGCGCGTTCTCGCTCGGCTATCTCATCCTGCAGCCGGTCGGTGGCTGGATTGCCGACAAGGCAGGGGCACGCCGCACCCTGGCCGGCTCCATGGCCGGCTGGTCGGTGTGGGTCCTGCTGACGCCGCTTGCCCCGTCGGTGCTTTGGCTGACTGCCACCTTCCGCGTACTGCTCGGCGCTTTCGAGGGACCGTACATTCCGGCCAGCGTCGCTGCCGTGGCGCGCGCCATACCGGAGGCGCACAAGCGCGGCAGATTCTCCGCTTTCGTGCAATCGGGCGCCCAACTCGGCCCTGCGGCCGGCGTTTTCTTTGCCGGCGTCATCCTGAGCACCACCGGTTCCGCGGCCTGGATTTTCATAATTTTCGGGCTGTTGGGCCTGGTGTCCGCCGCGGCGTGGTGGAGCTACGCGCGCAATTTTTCCGATCCGATACCCGAGGGAGAACATGCCCAGACGGCCGAAGCCAAGACGCGCGCCGCGCAAGCGCCGGTGGCGAACCGGCTCTTGATCACCACGCCGGCGCTGTGGCCGTTCTATATCGGCTATTTTGCACTGCCTTATTGCCAATACCTGTTCCTCACCTGGCTGCCACAGTATCTCAACCACTACCGGCATATCCCGCTGATCCAGGCGAGTTCGTTGTCGGCGCTGCCGTTCCTGGTTGCGTTCGTGGCGGTGAACTTTGCCGGCTGGGGCATGGATTGGCTGGCGTCGGCCGGCTGGACCAAGGGCGGCTTCCACCGCAAATTCTTCATCGGGCTCGGCGCCGCCATTTACGCGTCGACGACATTGATCGCGGCGACCACTGAGTCCAACACGCTGGCGGTAACGATGATCATCATCGCCAACGCGGGCCTGTCGTTCTACGTGGCCCCGTTCTGGACCACATGCACGGACATCGCGCCGAACCAGACCGGCACGCTGGGCGGGCTGATGAATTTCTTCGGCATCCTCGGCGCGACCTTGTCGCCGTATTTGACCGGCGTGATCGCGCAGTCGACTGGCGCATTCGTCGCGCCGCTGGTGCTCGCTGTGTGCATCATGGTGGTGGCGTCGGCCACCATGATTCTGCTTCTTCCCCTACAAGCCTTTGAGCGAACTCGTGGGCGAGGCGCCGCAAGAGACCAGGCTCGCTGCCTGAAGCGCAAAACAGCGGCCGGCAGTCTCTTGCAAGGGAGCACCAGCCGGTCGCTCAATCGCGCAATCTGGACGGGCGGCCTGGCGCCGCCCGTTCCGCTATCCGAATTGACCCCGTCGCGCGATGGCATAACCTGCGCGCCCGCCGTTCGCGCTGACCCGCGCTATCCCGGAGGATAACGATAATGAAGCTCGGCTTTTTCATCATGCCCGTGCATCCGCTGACGCGGAATTATGCCGAGACGCTGCGCGAGGACCGTGAGGCTTTCATACTTGCCGACAAGCTCGGCTACAGCGAGGGCTATTGCGGCGAGCACCTGACGGATCTCGCCGAGAACATCCCGTCGAGCCTGACTTTTGTCAGCTCGCTTGCGGGCTATACCTCGCAAATCAGGCTCGGCACCGCGGTCGCCAATCTGCCGTTCAGCCATCCGCTGCTGCTGGCGACGCAAGCCGCGCTCGTGGACAATCTGCTCGAAGGCCGGCTGATGTTCGGCATTGGCGCCGGCGTGCTGCGCACCGACATGGAGGCGATGGAGCTGCTCGATGCCGATCGCGGCGCCATGTTTGCCGAAGCGATCGATCACATCGTGGCGCTGTGGACCGGCGAAGCGCCGTATAATCTGACGGGTAAATACTGGAATATCTCGACCGCAAAGACACGCTGGCCGGAGATCGGACTCGGCGGCGTGGTCAAGCCGTTCCAGAAGCCGCATCCGCCGATCCTCGGCACCGCGACCGATCCCTATTCCAAAGGTCTGGTCGCGCTCGGCCGCCGCGGATGGTGGCCGGTCTCCTCGCATTTCCTGCACTCCAACTGGCTGCTCAGCCAGTGGAACCAGTATGCCAAGGGCTGCGCCGAGGGCGGCCATAAGGCCGACCGCGCCAATTGGCGCGTGGCGCGCTCGATCTTCGTCGCCGATGACGACAAGACGGCGCGCGCCTATGGCGGCGACGATGCCAACAGCCCGTATCGCTTCTACATGAATCAGCTCACCGCGAAGCTGAAAAAGGGCAACAAGCTCGGCGGCTTCAAGGAGAGCGAGGCGATGTCGGACGCCGACCTGACGCTCGACTATATTTTCGACAACGTCGTCATCCGCGGCACGCCGAACCGCGTCGTCGACTCGCTGTTGGCCCTGATCGAGAAGATCGGCGATTTCGGCACGCTGCTCTATTGCGGCAAGGACTGGACCGACCCGGCGCTGTCGCGGCGTTCGATGGAACTCATGGCCGAGAAGGTCATGCCGGCGGTCAACGCGGCGATCGGCAAACGCGTCGCCGCCGAATAGCGGCCGCATCGGCGCCTCCCCATATTGGGAGGCGAATTGTCGTGGAGGCCGCATGTCCAGCCCGTTATTTGTTTCGATCCCGCATCAGCTCGGCAAGGACGAGGCGACGCGCCGGCTGCAAACCGGCCTCGCCAACGCGCGCAGTCATTTCGGTCATATGCTCACGGTCCAGGAAGAGACCTGGAGCGGCAACAATCTGGCGTTCCGTGTCAGTGCGATCGGGCAGGTAGTCGGCGGCACAATCGACGTGTTTGACGACCGCGTCGATCTGCAGGTTACGCTGCCATGGCTATTGGCAAAGCTCTCCGAAAAGATTCAGCCGCTCATTCGCCGCGAAGGCACGCTGATGCTGGAGAAGAAGTAGAAGCTAGAGTTTCTCAGCCAGAAAGCGCATCAGCCGTGGCGCCAGGAAACCCGAATAGCTGTCCGGCTCCTCGATCGGATCATTCATCCAGTAATGCGGCGCGCCCTGCACGATGCACGGGCGCACGAAGAAACCCGCCAGCTTGAGCGCCAGCAGCAACGCACCGGTATGCGTCTCGCGGTTGACCAGATCGTCCTCGGTGCCGGTCGCGAGCAGCACGGCGATCTTGTTGTTGGAAAGAGTTGCGTAGCTGATCGGCGAGGCGTCGAAATAAAGCTGTCGATTTTCCATCAGCGGCACGCCCATGAATTTCTGGATATTGTTGTCCAGGCCGCCTTGCTGCTGATAGGTCATCCACATCGCCGGTATGTCATAGACGCCGTAGACGCCGATCAGCGCCTTCACGCCGGCATCGACCGATGCAAACGGATCCTGCGGATAACCCTTGGCGAATTTTCCGGTCGACCAGCTCAGCGCCGCGAGCGACGCCAGATGTCCGCCGGCGGATGCGCCCATCAGGCCGATGCGCTGCGGATCGATGCCGAACTCGCCCGCCTTGCCGCGCACGAATTGAACGCCCGCCAGCACGTCCTGGACCGCCTGCGGAAAGGTCTTGCCCTTGGTCGCCAGCCGATAGCTGATCGTGAACATCGCGACGCCGCGCGACGCGAGATAGGGCCCCCAATACTGAAACGCCGAGCGCGCGCCCTGTACCCAGCCGCCGCCATGCACGGCGACCAGCGCCGGTACTCCGGTCTTGCCCTTCGGCAGATAGAGGTCACCCTGTAGCTCGACGCCGTCATGGTTGGCATAGGTAACGCCGAGTTGGGTGGTGACGCTGTCGGTCGATTGGGCCATTGATTTCACCTCTTGGCTGCTGTCCGCCTTATCATGCACATCGTGACGACGCGGTGCTCATGCTTATGGCGCAAACCCCCCTTGCCGCCAACAGTGGTCCCGCGCTGGCAAAACACTGTCACCATGCTAGAAGCACTATTCGGGCGGCACGTGCGCCCAGTTTACAAGGAGCAGGAGGGAGGATGTCGCTGACGGTTGAAAGCGCGGCGCCCACACTCGTCGTCAACGGAACGCGGATTGAGACGATCGAGCGCGGCGCGGGCCGTCCTCTTCTGTTTCTGCACGCTGAAAATGGTATCGAGCCGGCACGGGACGCGATCGACGAACTCGCCAAGGGAGCGCGGGTGATCGCGCCGACGCATCCGAGCTTTGGCGGCTCGGACTTGCCGAAAGGCATGCGCAGCGTCGACGATCTTTCTTACTTCTACCTCGACCTGCTCGATCAGCTCGACCTGCGCGACGTGACCGTCGTGGGTGTCTCGCTCGGCGCCTGGATCGCCGCCGAGATCGCGATCAAGTCGACGGCGCGATTGTCGCGGCTCGTCATGGCCAATGCGGTTGGGGTCAAGATCGCGGATCGCGAGACCCGCGACATCGTCGATATATTCGCGCTGACCGAGAAGGAATTTCTCGACATCGCCTATTGCGATGCGGCGCGCGGCACGCGCGACTACAAGTCGCTACCCGACGCCGAAGTGCTTGCGGCGGCGCGGGCGCGCGAGGCCACCGCGCGGTTTGCCTGGAATCCGTATTTCCACAATCCGCGGCTCAAGAGCCGGTTGCATCGCATCCGCATTCCGACACTGTTCCTGTGGGGCACGCACGACCGCATGCTCAGCGAGGCTTACGGCCGCGCCTATTGTGCGCTCATCCCCGGCGCGCGATTCGAGACGATCGAGAAGGCCGGACATTTCCCCGATCACGAGCAGCCGAAGGCCTTCGCCGAGAAGGTGCTGGCGTTCGCGAACGCTCGTTGAATTCAGCTCACGAAAGAAAAGCCATGCGAGTCTATCAGTTCACTGAGCAGCCCTATTACCCGACCTGGAACGACCATTCAGGCTCGCTGCGCATCAATCTGCTCAATCAGAAGTGCGATCCGCACGTCGCCGCCGATCTGTTTCATCGTTATTACGACGAGTGGCAGCTCGCCGACGAACTCGGTCTCGACATCATGCTCAACGAGCATCATCAGACCGCGACTTGCATGTCGTCGACGGTGGTGGTCGGCCTTTCGGTACTCGCACGCATTACCAGGAACGCGCGGCTTTTGGTGCTCGGCTACCCGATCGGGCATCGGCCGGACCCGCTGCGTTGCGCTGAGGAGCTGTCGACCATTGACGTGATCTCACGCGGCCGCCTCGACATGGGCTTCATCAAGGGCGTGCCGTACGAGTTTCCCGCCTCCAACCAAAATCCGGTCGGCGTCATGGACCGGTTCTGGGAAGCGCTCGACTTCATCATCAAGGCGATGACGACGCACGACCACCTGTTCAACTGGGAGGGCGAGTATTTCCACTACCGGCAGGTCAATGTCTGGCCGCGGGTGTGGCAGCAGCCGCATCCGCCGATCTGGACGACGACAGGCTCGACCACGCAGGCGCGGCTTCTCGGCGAGCGCGGCTACGTCATGGCGACACTCGGCTCCGGCTACAACACACGTCCGCTCTACGATGCCTACCGCCGCGGCTACATGGCCAAGCGCGGCAAGGCGCCGGGCCCCGACCGCTTCGCCTATCTGGGCCTGGTCGCGGTGGCGCACGACAAGGACGAGGCGCGTAAGCGCGGTGATCTGATCGCCGGCTATCTGCGTTCATCGTCAATCGTGCACGTGCCGTTCCGCAATCCGCCTGGCTTTCTAGCGGCCGAGGACAACGCGCGGCTCCTTCGCGGCCAGACCCCGCCGCGCAGCTACACCAAGGATCGCCGTGTCGTCGACATGCGCAGCGCGAGCGTCGAGGAATTGATCGACGCCGGCATCCTGTTCTGCGGCACGCCAGACCAAGTCTACGAGCAGATCGTCGACTTCTGCGATTACTGCGGTGGCATGGGCAATCTGCTGATGATGGGCCACGCGGGCTTTCTGACCCACGAGCAGACCGCCGATAATCTCACGCTGTTTGCGCGTGAGGTTTACCCGCGACTCAAGGCCTGGAAACAGCCGGACGCCGAGCAGGTCGGCGCGGAAGCCATGGCGGGTGCCGAAAAGGCCGCGGCCGCTGTTACCGCGCGAGCGGGCGATCTGGTCGACGCCGGGATCGCGGCGCGCTGACTGTCATTCCGGGGCGCGCCAAAGGCGCGAGCCCGGAATCCATAGCCCCTGACATTCACGGTTGGCACTGCTGCGCCAATTTCCTACGCTTGCGTCACTATAAACTCCGGGTCGGCTGCGGCGGCCCGGAATGACGGGAGCGCGCGCCATGCGAGTCTATCACTTCAGCGAACAGGCCTATTACCCAGCCTGGAACGAGCATTCCGGAACGCTGCGCGTTACTTTCCCCAACCGCAAATGCGATCCGCACGTCGCCGCCGATCTGTTGCACCGCTACTACGACGAATGGCAGCTCGCCGACGAACTCGGTCTCGACATCATGCTCAACGAGCATCATCAAACCGCGACCTGCATGTCGTCGTCGGTGGCGATCGGGCTCGCGGTGCTGGCGCGCATTACCAAACGGGCGCGGCTTCTGGTGCTCGGCTATCCGATCGGTCACCGCCCCGATCCGCTGCGCGCCGCCGAGGAGCTCTCTACCATCGACGTGATTTCGCGCGGCCGGCTCGATATGGGCTTCATCAAGGGCATTCCCTATGAGATCGCCGCCTCCAACCGCAATCCGACCGAACTGATGGAGCGCTTCTGGGAAGCGCACGACTTCATCATCAAGGCAATGACGACCCACGACGAAGCCTTCAACTGGGACGGCGAATATTTCCAATACCGTCACGTCAATGTCTGGCCGCGCGTGTGGCAGGAGCCGCACCCGCCGGTGTGGTCGACGACCGGCTCATTCGACCCAGGCGCGCGTGCTCGGTGAGCGCGGTTACGTGATGGCGACGCTCGGCACCGGCTACGGCTCGCGCAAGCTTTATGACGCCTACCGCAAGGGCTATATGGCGAAGTTCGGCAAGGCGCCGGCCGCCGACCGCTTCGCCTATCTGGGTCTCGTTGCCGTTGCGCACGACAAGGACGAGGCGCGCCGCCGCGGCGATCTGATTGCCGGCTATCTGCGCACCAGCCCGATCGTCGCGCTGCCGTTCCGCAATCCGCCCGGATACATTTCGCCGGAGGACAATGCGCGGATGTTGCGCGGTGAGACGCCGCCGCGCACCTACACCAAGGACGGCCGCATCATCTCGATGCAGCATGCCGGCGTCGATGACCTGATCGATTCCGGCGTGCTGTTCTGCGGTACTCCCGACGAGGTATACGACGCAGATCGCAGACTTCTGCGGCCATTGCGGCGGCATGGGCAACCTCTTGATGATGGGGCAGGGTGGCGAGCTTTCGCATGCGCAGACCACTGACAATCTCTCGTTGTTTGCGCGCGAGGTCTATCCGCGGCTGAAGGCGTTCAAGCAGCCGGATGCCGAGGAAGCGGCCCGCGCTGTGGCGGCCTAGGCTTGGCAGCCGCTCGCAGCACTGTTCAAAATTTGGCACAAATCTTGATTTTGGGACGGCGCGCCCATGTATGGTCCGGGGCTGTCCAGACCTCTCTTTCCCAAGATCGAGCGGCGTGGTCCCTATAGATAGAGAGCCCAACCTGGAGGCATCCCCGACCTCCGCAGCCGCAGCGCCGATCGGATAAATCGCACCATGGCAACACGCATCACCATCAAAAGACCCGACGACTGGCACCTGCACGTGCGCGACGGCGAAATGCTCAAAGCCGTGCTGCCTTACACGGCGAAGCATTTCGGCCGCGCCATCCTGATGCCGAACCTGATCCCGCCGGTGCGCACGACTGCGGACTGCATCGCCTATCGGCAGCGGGCGTTGGCGGCATTGCCGCCCGGCTCAAAATTCAAGCCGCTGATGACGTGCTACCTGACCGACGACACCGACCCCGACGATGTCGAGCGCGGCTTCCGCGACGGCGTATTCACCGGCGTCAAGCTCTACCCGGCGAACGCCACCACCAATTCGGCCGCCGGCGTTACCGACTACAACAAGGTCATGCCCGTTCTGGAGCGCATGGAAAAAATCGACATGCCGTTTCTGATGCATGGCGAAGTGACCGATCCGGATGTCGACGTGTTCGACCGCGAGAAGGTCTTCATCGAGCGTTATCTGTCGCAGTGGATCAAACGTTTTCCGAAACTGCGCTTCATTCTCGAACACCTGTCGTCGGCCGATGGCGCCGCGTTCGTCAAAAGCGCCGCGCCGCAGGTCGGCGGCACCATTACGCCCTATCACATGGTCCAGACCCGCAACGACACGCTGGGCCACGGCATCAATCCGTACATGTACGTGATGCCGGTGATCAAAACCGCCAAGGACCGCACGGCTTTGCGCAAGGCGGCGACGTCCGGCGACGCCTGCTATTTCCTCGGCACCGACTCGGCGCCGCACCCCTATTCGCGCAAGGTCGCGATCCATGGCGTGCCCGGCATGTTCAACGCCCCGGTCGCGATTGAAACCTACGCCAAGGTATTCGAGGAGGAGGGCGCGCTCGACAAGCTCGAAGCATTTGCCTCGCTGAACGGCCCGAAGCATTATCGGCTGCCCCCGAACGAAGACACGATCACGCTGGAAAAGACGGCGTGGACGGCGCCCGAGGAGGTCAAGGTTGCGGGCCCCGACGAGCGCGCGCTGGTCTATCGCGGTGGCGAGACGATCGAATGGAAGGTGGTGGCGTAAGAGACTATTGTCATGCCCCGCGCGGGCGGGGCATCCAGTAGCCACGGGCGCGAAGTGCCGCGCCTCAATCGCGAAGCAATGAATACTGCATCGGCCGGCCGAGCCGGGCGATGACGAGATCAGGGATCGAACATATGACAGCCTTCTCCGACAAAGCGGTGATGGCGGAACTCACGGCCAAGATGCTGCTAGAAGTGGATGCGGTCCGCTTCATGAGCGACAAGCCGTTTATCTACACCTCGGGCTGGGCGAGCCCGGTCTACACCGATTGCCGCCGGCTGATTTCATTCCCGCGGGTGCGCCGCACGCTGATCGATTTCGGCGTGGCGACGATCGAACGTGACGCAGGCTTCGAGCAATTCGACGCTGTCGCTGGCGGCGAGACGGCGGGTATTCCGTTCGCCGCCTGGATGGCGGACCGCATGATGCTGCCGATGCAATACGTGCGTAAAAAGTCCAAAGGTTTTGGCCGTAACGCGCAGATCGAGGGCCACATCGAAGAGGGCGATCGTGTGCTCCTGGTCGAGGACATGACCACCGACGGCCGCAGCAAGGTGAATTTCTGCCGCGCGCTGCGCGGCGCCGGCGCGGTCGTCGAGCACGTCTTTGTGTTCTTCTTCTACGACATCTTTCCCGAGGGCAAAAAAATCCTTGGCGATCTCGGCGTCACGCTGCACTCGCTTGCGACCTGGTGGGACGTGCTGGAAGTCGCGAAGAAGAGCGGCAGGTTCGACAAGGGCAAGCTCAAGGAAGTGGAAAAATTCATGAAGGATCCCGCCAGCTGGTCGAAGGCGCATGGCGGCGCCGCCGTGGCGGCGGAGTGAGTCAGAGGACAGGAAATGCCAAATCAAGTTGCGGATGTGATTGTTGTCGGCGCCGGCAATGCGGCGTTTTGCGCGGCGCTGGCGGCGCAGGAGCAGGGCGCCAAGGTGCTGATGCTCGAGGCGGCGCCGGAAGACGAGTCCGGCGGTAACAGCCGCTTCACCGCCGGTTCGATCCGCGTCGTCTACAATGGCGTCGACGACATCAAGACGCTGGTGCCCGACCTGACGCAGGCGGAAGTCGACACCACCGATTTCGGCACCTATACGGCTGACCAGTTCTTCGACGACATGGCGCGGATTACGCAGAACCACGCCGATCCCGATCTGGTCGAGCTCCTGGTCACGCGCAGTTTCGATTTACTGAACTGGCTGCGTCAGAAAGGCGTGCGGCTTATTCCGATCTACGGCCGACAGGCGTTCAAGATCGACGGCAAGTTCAAGTTCTGGGGCGGGCTGACCGGTCGAATCCGTCGGCGGCGGTCCCGGTCTGGTGCAGATGGAAACGGCCGCGGCCAAGAAACGTGACATTGAGATTCGCTACGGCACCCGCGGCGTCAAGCTGATCGGTGACGGCAATCGGGTCGAGGGCGTCCGCGTCAAGAGCGACGGCAAGTACGAGGATCTGCACGCCGGTTGTGTCGTGCTCGCCTGCGGCGGCTTTGAAGCCAACTCGGAAATGCGCACGCGCTATTTCGGTCCGGGCTGGGACATGGCGAAGGTGCGCGGCTCCCGTTACAACACCGGCGACGGCATCAAGATGGCGCTCGACATCGGCGCCAGCCCCTGCGGCAACTGGTCGGGCGGCCATGCCGTGCAATGGGAAATGAACGCGCCGGAGTTCGGCGATCTGGCGGTTGGCGACCAGTTCCAGAAGCATTCCTATCCGTTCTCGATCATGATCAACGCGACCGGCAAGCGCTTCGTCGATGAGGGCGCCGATTTCCGCAATTACACCTACGCGAAATACGGCCGGGTGGTGCTGGAGCAGCCGGGCCAGTTCGCCTGGCAGATATTCGACCAGAAGGTGAAGCATCTGCAGCGCGACGAGTACAGGATCCGCCAGATCACAAAGGTGACGGCGGACACGATCGAAGAATTTGCGCAGAAGCTCGAAGGCGTGAACGCGGCGGAATTCCTCAAGACCGTGAAGGAATGGAACGCCGCGGTGAAGAAAGATGTGCCGTTCAATCCGAACGTCAAGGACGGCCGCGGCACCGCCGGCCTCGCCATCAACAAGAGCAATTGGGCGAATACCATCGATACGCCGCCGTTCGAAGGCTACGCGGTGACCTGCGGTCTGACCTTCACCTTCGGGGGTCTGCGCATCAACACCGACTGCGAAGTGCTCAATACCGACTATCAGCCAATCCGCGGCCTCTACGCGGCGGGCGAACTGGTCGGCGGCTTGTTCTATTTCAACTATCCGGGCGGCTCCGGTCTGATGTCCGGCACGGTGTTCGGCCGGATCGCCGGCACTTCGGCGGGGCGCGCAGGCAAGAACTGAATGGACGCCAAGGTGAAGCGCACGCTCAACGAACTGTCCGCGACCGAGATCGCGGGCAAGATCGCGGCTGGCGAAATCACCTCGGAAGCGGTGGTGCGCGACTGCATCGCGCGCATCGGGGCGCGCGACGATGTCGTCAAAGCCTGGGTGAATTTCAATCCGGATTTGGCGATCGCGCAGGCGCGCGCGCTCGACCGCGGTGCAGCGGCGCGGCCCGCTGCACGGCGTGCCGATCGGCATCAAGGACATCATCGACACGTTCGATATGCCGACCGAAATGGGCTCGCCGATCTATCGCGGCCATCGGCCGCCGGCCGATGCTTCGTGCGTCGCGCTGTTGCGGCGCGCCGGCGCGGTGATCCTTGGCAAGACCGTCACGTGCGAGTTCGCCGGCATGGCGCCGGGCGTGACCACCAATCCGCACAACGCCGCGCATACGCCGGGCGGCTCGTCGAGTGGCTCGGCCGCGGCGGTCGCCGACCGCATGGTGCCGGCGGCGCTCGGCACCCAGACCGGCGGGTCGGTGCTGCGACCGAGTTCGTATTGCGGAATCTTCGGCTTCAAGCCGACCTACAATACCTTCAACAAAATGGGCGTCTGGCCGGCCGCCGACAGCATCGACACCATCGGCCTGCATGCACGCTCGATCGACGATCTTGAACTGATAACCGCGGTGCTGCGCATGCAGGCGCCGCAGCCGCCGCGCAAAATGGGTAGTGCGCCGCGGATCGGATTGTGCCGTACGGAGATCTGGGACTCTGCGCAGCCGGAGACAAAGGCTGCGGTCGAAGGCGCTGCCGCCGCGTTCGACAAGGCCGGCGCCACCGTGAGCGAGATCACGTTGCCTGCGGCGTTCAAGGGAATGCACGCCGTGGCGCGCAGCACCATCAATTTCGTCGAGCGCGCCGCCTGCATGGCGTTCCTCTGGGACAATCGCCGCGATGCCCTCTCGCCGCAGATGCGGCGCTATGTCGAAGGCGGCGAAAAGACCACGCGCGAGGAATATGTCGCAGCGTTCCGGCGGCTTGATGAATGCCGTGCGCTGCTGTCGTCGATCTTCGACACAGTGGACGCGCTGCTGGTGCCATGCGTGCCGGGCGAAGCGCCCAAGGGTCTCGAATTCACTGGCGATGCCAACATGCAGGCGATCTGGACGGCGCTGCACACGCCGTCGATGACGCTGCCGACGCATCGCGGCCCTAATAATCTGCCGGTCGGCATTCAGATTGTCGGGCAACGTTACGAAGACGATCGTTTGTTGTCCTGCGCGCACTGGATCTGGGAAAAGATCGGCGCGCCGGAGATGGTGGGGCGTCATCTGTGATCACCATCATCCATACGGCTTTTCAGTTTTCTCACTCTCAGCATGGATTGCCGGGTCAAGCCCGGCAATGACAGGTAATGGAATTCGATAATTCGTTCGACGTGCCATTGTCGCCCGAGCAGGCGTGGTCGGTGCTGATGGATATCCCCCGCATCGCGCCTTGCATGCCGGGCGCGGAATTGACCGAAATCGATCGACGCGCAGCATTTCAAAGGCAAGATTTCCGTGCGTCTCGGTCCGGTGGCGCTGGCGTTTGCCGGGCGTGTCGAAATCGATTCCATCGACGAATTGGGTCACAGCGCGCGCGTCAAGGCGCAGGGCAGCGATGCCAAAGGCCGCGGCGCCGCCAACGCCACGGCGACGTTTCATATCGAGCCCTCCGCCGAGGGCGCGCGGGTGATGATTCACACCGATCTGATGCTGTCGGGCGCGGTGGCGCAATACGGCCGTGGCGTCGGCATGATTCAGGCGACGGCCGCGCAGATCATCGGCCAGTTCGCCGGCAATCTGCGCAAGCAGCTCGCGCAGCAGCCGCCAGTCCCGAAGGCGACTGCGCCGGCCGCTCCTTCGACTGAACCGGCATCATCCCAACCGGCATCGTCCCAACCTGCGGCCGCACAGCCAGCGCCACCGCCGGCAGCGTCCGCGCAAGCAGCGCCTCCGCCGCCAGCCGCCAAGCCGATCTCAGGATTTTCGCTGATGGCCCGGGTGATCTGGCAACAGATTCTGTCTCTCTTCAGCGGACGGCGGCCTTGAGCGAACTGATCGGCGCGCGGGTTACCCGCATCGAAGATCGAAATCTCCTCTGTGGCGCCGGCCGCTACATCGACGATGTCGCCTCGCCGGGTGCGCTTTCCGCCGCCTTCGTGCGCAGTCCGCATCCGCACGCGCTTATTCGCAGCGTCGACGCCGACGCGGCACGCGCCGTGCCGGGCGTCACCGCGGTGTTTACCCTCGACGATCTGATGCCGGTGCTCAGCCAGCGTCGGATGATGCGGGTTTCGAACTCGGGCACGCGGCTCGACCAAAGCTGGGCGTACGCGCTGGCGGACGGCGAAGTGTCTTTCGTCGGCGAGCCGGTGGCGATCGTCATCGCCGCGGATCGCTATATCGCCGAGGACGCGGCGTCCCTTGTTGCCGTCGATTACGAGGTGATGCCCGCCGCGACCGATTGCCGGACCGCATTTGCCGAGCGCGCGACGCCGGTGCGCCGCGAACTGAACTCGAACAAGATCATCTCCTACAAGGTGGCCTTCGGCGATATCGACGCGGCCTTCGCCAACGCCGCGCATATCGTGCATGAGGACTTGTGGCAGCATCGCGGCGCCGGTCACTCGATCGAATGCCGCGGGATTTTGGCCGAAGTTCTGGATCGCGAAATCCAGGTGTGGGCGTCGACCCAAAAGGCGCACGATCTGCGCTACGCGTTCGCCGAATACATTCGTCTCGACGAAAGCCGGTTGCGCGTAGCGACGCCGGATGTCGGTGGCGGGTTCGGTCCGAAGCTCTGCGTCTATTCCGAGGATGTCGCAGTCGTCGCCGCGGCGACGATGCTGCACCGTTCGATCAAATGGATCGAGGACCGCCGCGAACATTTCACCAACGCGGTTCACGAGCGCGATCAATACTGGTCGATCGAGCTTGCGGCCGACGCCGACGGCCGGGTGCGCGGTGTGCGCGGTCGCCTGGTCCATGACGTCGGCGCGTATGCGCTGCAGGACGTGAACCTGCCGTACAACTCCGCGAGCACGCTGACCGGCCCCTACATGGTAGCCGCGCTGGCGATGGATGTGGTCGTGACCCACACCAACAAGACGCCGGTCTCCTCGGTGCGCGGCGCCGGCTATCCGCAGGCCGCCTTCGCCATGGAGCGTTTGCTGGATGCGCTGGCGCATAAGCTCAACGTCGAGCGCTCCGAACTGCGCCGCCGCAATCTCATTCCGGCGGAGAAAATGCCGTACCTCAAGCCGCTCAAGACGCGGGCTGGCGAGCAGGTGCAGTACGACAGCGGCGACTATCCGGGCTGCCAGGCGGAAATCCTCAAAGCCATGGGCTGGGACGATTTCCCGCGCCGCCAAGCCGAGGCGCGCGCTCAAGGACGCTATCTCGGCATGGGTTTGGCGCATGGCGTCAAAGGCACCGGCCGCGGCCCGTTCGAATTCGGCGGCGTGCGGGTATCGCCGACCGGGCACATCACAGTCTCAACCGGCGCCGCGGCGATGGGGCAAGGCGTTGCCACTGCGCTCGCGCAAATCTGCGCCCAGTCGTTCGGTGTGCGTGCGCAGGATGTGACTGTTGTTGCCGGTGATACAGCGGCGGCGCCGCTTGGGCTTGGCGGTTTCTCCAGCCGCCAGACCGTCACGGCCGGATCGTCCGTGCTCGTCGCCTCTCAGGCGGTTGCGGCCAAGGCGCGCAAGCTCGCGAGCCATGTGCTGGAAGCGGCCGAGGAAGACCTCGAAATCGCCGACGGCGTTGTCCGTGTCGTCGGCGCTCCGCAATTGTCGGTGAAGCTCGGCGAACTGGCGCGCATTCTCAAAGGCGCGCCGGGCTACGGCTTTCCGCCGGGTCTTGATCCAGGGCTTGAGGCGAGTTCAACGTACCGCGTCGATGCGCTGGCGTATTCCAACGCCTGCCACGTTGCGGAAGTCGAAGTCGACATCGAGACCGGCGCGGTGACCGTTAGGCGTTACGCCGCGATCCAGGATGCCGGCCGGCGCGTTAATCCGATGCTGGTCGAGGGCCAGATTCACGGCGGTATCGCGCACGGCATCGGCAATGCGATGTTCGAATGGATGGGCTATGACGCATCAGGCCAGCCCGTCACCACCACGTTCGCGGATTATCTGCTGCCGACCGCGACCGAAATGCCGAAATTCGAGACGCTGTACAAGGAGTTGCCGTCGCCGCGTAACCCGCTCGGCGTCAAAGGCGTCGGCGAGCTTGGCGTCATTCCGGCCGCCGCGGCGCTGATATCGGCGATCGAAGACGCACTGTCGCCGTTCAACGTGCATATCGCGCAGACACCGATCATGCCGCACGAACTGCTTGAGTTGATCTCGCGAGGACGCGGCGAACAGGCGAAATGAGCCGATCAGGTTTACATCACGGCGCACAGACTGGACGCCGCGGAGCAATGATGGGGGAGTTGATATGAGGAACGGTTGGAGTGCAGCGACGGTCCTGTGTTTCGCCGCGATCGGCTGTGGGGCTGCAGCGCCTGCGCAAGCGCAAAGCTATCCGAACCGGCCCATTCACTTCGTACTGCCTTATGCGCCGGGCGGCATCGTCGATTTCACCGGACGCGTGCTGGCCAAGCAGCTCACGATCGCCATGGGGCAGACGGTGGTGGCGGAAAACAAACCGGGCGCGGGCGGCATCGTCGGCACCGATTACGTCGCGCATGCGGCGCCGGACGGTTACAACATCGTGCTGATGGATCCGGGCTTCGTCGCCAATCCGATCCTGCAAAAGACGATGCCCTACGACATCTTCAAGGATATGGTGGCGGTTTCGATCGTCAGCTCTTCGCCCGAAGTTCTGGTCGTGTCGCCGACCCTTGGCATCAAGACTTATGCGGAGCTTGTTGCTTACGGCAAAGCCAATCCCGGCAAGCTGAATTACGGCACTGCCGGCGTCGGCACCGCGCCGCATCTTGCCGCAGAAATGTGGAAAGCACGCACCGGGATTGCCGCTACGCACGTCCCCTACAAGGGCATTGGTCCGTCCTACCTCGATTTGATGAGCGGAAAGATTCAGATGGAGTTCTCCAGCATCGCCGGCGCGCTGCCCTTCACCTCCAAAGGCAGCGTCATTCCGCTGGCGACCACCGGAGAAAAGCGACCGGCGGTCTATCCGAATGTGCCGACCATGATCGAAGCTGGCCTGCCAGGGTTCGACGTCGATCTCTGGCTCGGTGTTTACACCGGCGCCAAGACGCCGCCGGATGTGCTCGCCAAACTGAACAGCGGCATCGCCAAGGCGCTGCAGGCCGATGAGCTCAAGACCGCTTTCGCCAAATTCGGGCTGACGCCGCGCGGCACCAGCTTGGCCGAAAGCGCAGCCTTCACCCGATCCGAATACGAGAAATGGAAGAAGGTGATTACCGACGCGCACATCACGCTCGATTGATTGGTGTGCGCATTCTGCTGCTGCTGGCAGCACTGGTCTTCGTGCTGGGCACGCCATGTGTTGCGGCGGGCTATCCGTCGCGGCCGATCCACCTGATTCTGCCGTACGCGCCGGGAGGCATCATCGAGTTTGTCGGCCGCACGCTTGCGCAAAAGCTCGGCGAAGTTCTCCACGAGCCGGTCGTCGTCGAGGATCGTTCGGGTGCCGGCGGTATCCTTGGCGTCAACTACACGGCGCATGCGGCGCCTGACGGCTATACGATCGTGCTGGTCGATCCAGCCATCGTCACCAATCCGTCGCTGCACAAGTCCTTGCCCTACGACATCTTCAAGGATCTGGTGCCGGTTTCGATTGTTGCCACCGCGCCCGAAGTGCTCGTCGCGGCGCCGCAGCTTGGCATCAAGACCCAGGCGGCGCTGGTCGCGTACGGCAAGGCCAATCCCGGCAAGCTCGATTACGCTTCGGCCGGCGTCGGCAGCACGCCCCACTTGGCAGCCGAGATGTGGACGGCCCGCACCGGCATCGAAGCCACCCACGTCCCGTATAGTGGCATCGGTCCCGCCTTCATCGATCTGATGAGCGGCAAGGTGCAAATGTCGTTTTCAAGTCTGCCCGCCGCGATGCCGTTCATCGCCAAAGGCAGCCTCGTTGCGCTCGCCACCACCGGCCTCAAACGCGCGCCAATGTATCCCGACCTGCCGACGGTTTCGGAACTGCTGCCGGGATATGAGGTCGATCTTTGGCTAGGCGTGTATGGCTCGGCTAGAATGCCACCTGATGTGCTCGCTTCGCTCAACGGCGGCATCAACAAGGCGCTCCAGGACGGCCAGTTGAAGGTCGCCTTCGCCAAATTCGGCATTGCCCCGCGTGGCACGACGGTGCAGGAAGGTATCGCGTTCACCAAGTCAGAATACGAGAATTGGCGCAAAGTCATCCTCGACGCCCACATCACGCTTGACTGAGTTTCGGTAAAGAATGACCGCTCCGTGGCCTACTGAATTGCGGTTGCGCAAGGATCGCCGGGCCCTCGCCGTGACATTCGAGGGCGGCGAGAGCTTTGAGCTTGCCGCCGAGTATCTGCGCGTGCGCAGTCCGAGCGCCGAAGTGCAGGGGCATTCACCCAGCGAGCGCCGCACCGTTTCGGGCAAGGAAAATGTGCAGATTTTGGAATTGCACCCCGTCGGCAACTACGCGGTGCGCCTGGTGTTCGACGACCTGCACTCGACCGGGATTTTCAGCTGGGATTATCTGCACGAGCTCGGCGAGAACCACGGGCGCTATTGGCAGGACTATTTGTCGGAACTCGCGGACAAGCAACTTTCACGCGCGCCAGCACGGTGATCGGACGGTCCGTTCGCTTGCTGTCATGAAAATTACCAGCACTTTGCGCGGAATTTGTGCCGAATTGTCTTTAGAGTTTTGCCGCAACAATTAACGGTCCGTTGCAGTCCCATACGTAGGACTACCTAGGCGCGTACACGGCATGCGCGCGCGACGACTATTCGCACGGGGCGACTCCACGGAAAGGATCTGGGTCATGCGTACATTGGTTTTGAAATTTCTGTGCAATGAGCAGGGTGCCACCGCGATCGAATACGGCCTGATCGCCGCCGGGATCGCAGTCGCGATCATCGCGACGGTCCAGGGGCTTGGCACCAACCTTAACAACACCTTCTCGACCGTTTCAGCCTCGCTCCAATAAGCGATCGGCTCCGTCGGCTTAGCTTCGTCAACTTTCGATCAACCCCGATCCGGCATGATCGAGGCAGTGTCGGGGTGGGGCGGACGATGGGGCGCCAACCGGCATGAGAACGGCCTCGATCCCTCTTCCCTCGGGATCGAGGCCTTTCGCGTTTTGCTTACAGCGAGTGACAGAAAGCCTTCGGGTAAGCCCCGGCACACCGGCTTTAGCCCGGCGGGCGCGCCTCCCGTTTTTCGGCGCATGGTTTACCGAACCTTCCGGCGCCCAAGGTTGGGTGCTCCTCTCCGGCATGCCGCTGCCCAGTTGTGCCAACCAATTTCTCGCGCACGGCCGCACGCCTTTTCGGCTAGATTGCCTAGCGGCGATAACGTCGCCGCAATCCAGGGAGGACTGATCTATGAAGTTGCGTTTATTGACCGCGATTGCCCTTGCGGCGGCCGTCAACGCCGGCTCTGCCTGCGGGGCACTGACAGGCCAGCCTGCCGGCGCACCCGATCTGAACGCCATTCCCGACAAGATGCCATTCAATATCCCATTCGGCACGCCGATTAATCTGGAAAAGCCCAGGCCGTCATTGCGGCGGCGATCGCCGAGGCTAACAAGCGGGGCTGGCCTGAGGACTTCGCGGTCGTCGGGCAATCACGGCGATCTGGTCGCCTTCATGCGCATGGACGGCGCGCAGCTCGCCTCGATCGCAATCGCCGAACATAAGGCGCGCACGGCAGCGCGTTATCGTCGGCCGACGCTGGCATTCGAGGACGCCGTGCAGAAATTCGGCTTCAATTATCATCCTGACGCTTGACGACGTCATCGCCTCGAGGGGCGGCATTCCGTTGGTGCAGGACGGCAAGATCATCGGCGCAATCGGCTGCTCTGGCGGAACTGGGTCGCAGGATGAGACTTTGTGCGAGGCAGCGGTGCCATTCGATCGGCAAATAGCCACCGGGCAATCCCACATCCGTAAGCTGAAAACAACGAGGGCGGCCGTGCGCCGCCCTCGTTCGATTTGCAGTCACATCGCAAGGTTGCCGTTTACTTCGACACCTTTGCGCCCTTGGCCGGATTTTGCGTGTAGAGAGCGAGCATCTCGCCCTTGGCCAGAACTTTGCCCTTCATTGCGGCCAGCAGCGCCGGGCCATCAAAGTCCTTTGGCAAATCGAGGGATTTGACGCTCAGCGCATACACCGTGAAGTGATAGTGATGTACGATCTCATCGTTCCACGGCGGACACGGTCCGTCGTAGCCGAAATACTGGCCCTTCATCGCCTCGTTGCCGGCCGTAACCTTGGTGTAGTCGTTTAATCCACGCACGCCTGCAGCGGCGGGTGTTGCCGGCTTACCGTGCACAACGCGAGCGTTCGAGTCGGCGCCTTCCTTCAGCGATCTGACGTTTGCAGGGATGTCGGCCAGGACCCAATGATAGAAGTCGTGCCGCTTGATCGCGGCCGTCATCGTCACGCCTTCCTTGTTCATCATCTCGCGGTGTTCTGCCGGCGAGTCAGTGTCGAGCAGAATGATGGCGTAGGACTTGGTACCGCGCGGCCCTTTCGACCAAGAGATGCTCGGGCTGATGTCGGGACCCGGGCTGGTATGCCCCTGCGTGGCGGGCATACAGAACGCATGTTTGTTTGGAATCGCAGCGCCGTCCTTGAGCGAGTCGACGTGTATTCGCAGATTCCGAGTGGCGGCGTGCGTGCACGCGAGCCCGATGGCCAGACTTGCTGCGAATAGGCCGAGACCGATGGTCTTTTTGATTGGCATTTCACCCTCCCAGAGCGCCAGCTCTTGCGGCCGGCTGAAGAGAACCTCGCCCCATGAGCGAGCTTATGCGCCGTCACTACGGACGGCAATGCGATGCCGCTGGCGCTTTCTGTCGCATGTTGCGCGCGGCACGGCGGATTGCGACAATGCAAAGCGAACACGTGCAACGCTGGACAACGCCGCGACGTGGAGAGAGGACGCCATGAAAGCCTATGAATTGCCGAAGAGCGGCGCCGGGATCGAAGCGCTGACGCGGGTCGAGCGGCCGGATCCGGGAAAGCCCGGCCACCGCCAAGTGCTGGTCAAAGTACGCGCCTGTTCGCTCAATTTCCGCGATCTCGGCATCGTCCGCGGAAGCTACCGCATGCCGGTGCGGGAGAAAGTCATTCCGCTGTCGGACGGCGCCGGCGAAGTCGTCGAGGTTGGCCCCGGCGTCACGCGCGTGAAGGCTGGCGACCGCGTCGCCGGCAACTTCTTTCAGCGCTGGCCCGGCGGCGAGGCGGCGCCTGACACGCATGCCAGCGCGCTCGGCGGCGGCATCGACGGCATGCTCGCCGAATATGCGATGCTCGAAGAGGACGGCGTGGTGAAAATCCCATCGCACCTGTCGCTCGAAGAAGGCGCGACGCTGCCATGCGCCGGCGTTACCGTCTGGCACGCCATGATGGAGCACGCCAAGCTCAAGGCTGGCGAAACTGTGCTGCTGCAAGGCACCGGCGGGGTCTCGATCTTCGGCCTGCAATTCGCCCGCGCATTCGGCATCGCCGCGATCATCACGTCGTCCAGCGACGAAAAACTTGCGCGCGCGAAAAAACTAGGCGCCACCTACGGCATCAACTACAAGACCACGCCGGACTGGGACAAGGCGGCGATGGAATTTACTGGCGGCCGCGGCGTCGATCACGTGGTCGAAGTCGGCGGTGCGTCGACGTTGACGCGCTCGTTTCATGCCATCCGCGCCGGTGGCAAGATCACGATGATCGGCGGATTGAGCGGCGGCGCGACCGAACTCAATCCTGGACTGATCTTCGCGCGGCGCGCCAACGTGCAGGGCATATCGGTCGGTTCGACGCAGATGTTCATGGCAATGAACCGCGCTATCGAAGTGAGCGCCATCAAGCCGGTGATCGACAAGGTGTTCGATTTCGCCGACGCGCAGGCCGCCTACCATCACATGGCCTCGGGCGCGCATTTCGGAAAAATTGTCATTCGGGTCGCGTGAGCAGTGGAGCGGATTACCAAAATTTAGAGGTGCCCAGATGAGGATGGCATTCGCGATCGCAATTCTGAGCTTCGTCGTACTCGAGTTCGAGCATTGCCTGGGCGGCGGATTGCTCCCCGCACTGCGACTACGTGCACGACTACGGACCTTATGATTTCTCATACATCCGTCCCGGACTTGCCGGCTATCCGGTCTGCGATTGGCGAGGCAATTGCGCACCGCGCATCGTCTATTATTACGCGGGCCACCGCCGGCCGGGCGTGAGAATCATCATTCGGCCGACGAATCCGAACAGATAAATTCCGAATCCTTCGGCGCATCGACGCCCCGATCTTGAGATTGAATCTCAGATCGGGGCGTTGGCATCGCAACTGTTACCAGCGTCGGTAATAACCGCGGCGCCCCCAGTACGGTCCGCCGCCGTAATAACCGCCATAGTAATAGGGCGGCGGGTAGTAGCCCGGCGGGGGCGGATAGTAGCCGGGCGGTGGGCCGCCATATCCCGGAGGCGGGCCGGGCGGACCGGCGTAGCCAGGAGGCGGGCCGGGACGGCGCACCGGGCCGGGAGCGCCCGGCGCGATGCTGGTCTCGATGATGTAGCCGTCCTGGTCATGAAAGGAGACCTGACACCAGCCGCTCTTGCAGCCGTTCACTGCGACCGGCGAGCCGGCCGGGATCAGAGTCACGATCGTGAAAGTGGTCCCGGGTCCGTTGCGCAGGTTGACATTGGTGTGCGTGACCGCGTGCCCCTGGGCGGCGCCTCCCGGCCCTGACTCGGGCGGCGGTGGACCGTCGCCAGGTCCCGTCGCTTCGGTTGGCGGAGGCGGTGCGGCGGCGGCCGGTGGCGGCGGTGGTGCGGCGGCGGTCGGTGGAGGAGGCGGCGCAGCTCCACTCGGCGGCGGTGGGGGCGGGTTCGCGGGTGTTGCAGGCGGCGCCGGCTGGGCCGCTGCGGGCGGAGGCGGAGCGGCTTGGGTCGGTGGCGGCGGCGCCTGCGCGGCCGCGCTGTGAAGCGCGATCGTGACCAGGGTTCCCGACGCAAGCATCGACAACGCGCTGAAATATCTGAACTTCATCGCTGGCTTACTCCCTCACCGCGCCCCTGAAGACGCCCCTCTGCGGCAGATTGTAGCGGCTTTTGATCGGCCCAAAAAGCGGTGTCCCGCACACACTATCCGGTGGCCGGTCAGCGCGGCCGTCACGCCGGCTTCGGCTTTTCCGTCCGCATTTCCACCGGACCGCCCGCCTTCTTCCATTCGCCGAAGCCGCCCTTGATGTGAGCCACCGGCTTGAGCCCCATGCGGTGCGCGGTCTGCGCCGCCAGCGCCGAGCGCCAGCCTCCGGCACAGAAGAATACGAAGCGCTTGTCTTCACCGAACACCGGCTTGAAGTACGGGCTGTCCGGGTCGATCCAGAATTCGAGCATGCCGCGCGTGCAGTGAAACGCCCCTGGCATGCGGCCCTCGCGCTCAAGTTCACGGATGTCGCGCAGATCGACGAATACGACGTCATCGCGGCCGTGCAGGGCGCGCGCCTCATCGATCGACAGTGTCTCGATTTCGCGCTCGGCTGCGTCGACCAGTGCGCGAAATCCGGTGGTGATGTTTTGCGGCATGGCACAACCCATTCGTAGGACCATGCTTACTGTCTCACGGATTGATCCACGCGTCGATAACGTGCCAAGTGGGGTGAACCGCCACGAACTCGCGCAGCACAGCCCCGCATCAGAGGGCCGGAGGAAAAGCATGGACAGTCTCGGCTACCCAGACCTGCACGCCCACATTGCCGCGCTGGAGCGCAAGGGTCTCTTGATCCGGGTGCAACGCCCGATCAACAAGGACACCGAGATGCATCCGTTGGTGCGCTGGCAATTCCGCGGCGGTATTCCGGAAAGCGAACGCAAGGCGTTTTTGTTCGAGAACGTCACTGATGGTACAGGCCGGCGCTACGACATGCCGGTGGCCGTTGGCATCCTCGCGTCCAATCGCGAGATCTACGGCGTCGGCATCGGCTGTGACGTCGCCAACATTCAGCAACAATGGGCTCGCGCCGAGGAGCACCCATTGCCGCCGGTATTCGTCGACGATCCAGCCTGCCAGCAAATCGTGGTGCAGGGAGATGAACTCAACGAGCCCGGCAAGGGCGTCGACGCATTGCCGATCCCGATCTCGACGCCGGGATTCGACAATGCGCCATACGCGTCGTGTTCGATGTTCATCACCAAGGACCCGGACACCGGGCTGCAGAATATCGGCAACTACCGGGCCATGGTGAAGTCCCGGACCCGGATGGGCATGAACCCGGAGATCGAGCTCAATCAGGGCATCCACGAGCACTTTCTCAAATACAAGGCGCGCGGCGAGAAGATGCCGGTTGCGTTGATGCTTGGCGCGCCGCCGGCGATCACATTCGCGTCGGTGCACAAGCTGCCCAAGCATCTCGATGAGCTTTCGGTCGCGGGCGGTCTTGTCGGCGCGCCAATCCGTGTTTGCAAGGCCAAGACCGTGGACCTGATCGTGCCGGCAGAAGCCGAGATCGTGGTCGAAGGCTATATCGACACCGAGTGGCTCGAGCCGGAAGGCAGCTTCGGCGAATCCCACGGCTATATGAATCTGAAGGAATACAACGCCTATTTCGACGTCACCGCCATCACGCGCCGCAAGGATGCGGTGCTGGTATCGATCATCAGCCAAGTGACGCCGAGCGAAGTCCTCGCTGATCAAGCGCGTCGCCTACGAGCCGGCGTTCCTCCATCACCTGCGCCATCACCTCAACATCAGCGGCGTCACGCGCGTGTTCATGCACGAGCCGCTGACCAACTTGCGCAAGCTTGTCGTCATCCAGCTCAAGGCCGATACGCTCGATGCCGAAATCTGGCGCGCCCTCTATGGCGCCTCGTCGTATTCGTCATCGGTCGGCAAGATGACGATCGCGGTCAACGAGGACATCGATCCGGAAAATCTCGACATGGTGATGTGGGCGATGGCCTATCGGATGCGGCCGCATGAAGACATGCGCGTCCTCGATCACAAGGACATGGGACACGGCCCGCGCGCGGGCGCCGACGACAATCATTATGAGGCCAACGACTCGGCGATGCTGATCAACGCCATGCTCAAGCGGCCCTATCCGCCGATCTCGCTGCCGGCGCGGCAATACATGGAGAAGGCCAAGGAGATCTGGCAGGAGCTCGGCTTGCCCGCGCTCAAGCCGGAAATGCCGTGGTTCGGCTACTCGCTCGGCCAGTGGCCGGAGGAGTTTCAGGTCGAGGCCGACCGCGCCGCGCGCAGTGAATATTGGACCACCGGCGAGGTGATCAAACAGCGACGGCGCAATGACAAGAGGCTGAACGATCCGTATCTCACGTTGTAAGCTGCGGCCATGGTGCCGTCGCTCCTCCAGTCCGTTCTTGGCCTTGTGTCCGGCTCGCTGGTCGGTTTTTCGCTCGGACTGGTTGGCGGTGGCGGCTCGATCCTCGCGGTGCCGCTTTTGGTCTATGTGGTCGGCGTGTCCGATCCGCATATGGCGATCGGCACCAGCGCGGTTGCGGTCGCCGCCAATGCGGCCGGCAACCTTCTGAGCCATCACCGCGCCCGCAACGTGGTGTGGCGCTGCGCGCTCATGTTCGCCGTCGCCGGTGTCGCCGGGGCGTTTCTTGGCTCGACGCTGGGCAAGATGGTCAACGGGCAGAAGCTGCTCGCTGCCTTCGCGGTGCTGATGATGGTCGTTGCCGGCTCTGATGCTGAAAAAGCGCGCCAGCGTCGGCATCAAGGTAGAGCATGTCAGCCGTGACATGGCGCTTCGTCTCGTCGCTATCGGGCTCGGAGCCGGGGCGCTATCCGGATTTTTTGGTATCGGCGGCGGGTTCTTGATCGTGCCGGGTCTGATGCTGGCGACCGGCATGCCGATCCTCAATGCGGTCGGCTCGTCGCTGGTGGCCGTGACGGCGTTCGGCGCGACGACGGCAGCGAACTATGCGGTGTCCGGATCGGTGGATTGGGCGATCGCCGCGCTGTTCATCTGCGGCGGCATCGGCGGCGGTTATGCCGGCAGCCGTGCCGCGCACGCCTTAGCTAGCCGCAAGGGCTATCTGAACATCGTGTTCGCCGTGCTGATCTTCGCGGTTGCCGCCTACATGCTGGTGCGCAGTCTCGCCGCCATGGGAGTGTAGCGGCCGATCACGGCCGGACGTAGCTCCAGCCTTGTTCTTCGAGCTGCATGATGCGCACCGCTCCCGACGGTACGATGCCGGCCTGCGGGATGATCGTGATCTTGTGTCCTTCGCGTTTCTGCATCCCTTGCAGCGTGTTGTTGCAAGCAGAGAAAACGATCTTTGACGGAAAAGTCGCCTCGGCGCTCGCGATATGGGCGATGCGGTCTTTCACCGGCGAGGTGTCGTCGCGCAGCATGTTGAGCCCGGGCCCATAGGCCACGATTTCGACATTCACGTCCTCATGCTTGTCGCGATAATACTCGACCACATTCTGCGCGTTGTTAAGCGAAAGGTTCATCACCGCGGGATCGTTCTGGTCGACCTGAATGACGACGCGATGCGGCTTGGCGCTTTCCGCATGGACGGTTGCAACGGCCACCAGGCCAAGGGCGAGGGCGGCGATGAGGGGGCGTGCGATCGCGATCATGATTTCACCAGGTTTGGTTCAGGGACGAACAAGCGTATAGCCTTTTTCAGTCAAAGCGAGAATTTGTGCAACGCCGGCTTCGACCTGCTTGGCCTTGGGGTTGAGCGGCACCTTATGCCCGGTTTCGCGCTCGATCGTTTCCACCGTGTTCATGCAGACGTCGAACTGCACGCCTTGGGAAATGAGACTATCGACGTAAGCGCGGTTCGGGCTGTCGGCGCGCAGCAGTGCGATGCCGGGCCCGAAAGCCACGACTTCGATGGCGATTTTGTCCGGGCCGTAAAACTTGAGCAGATTGTTGGCGACGCTGATGACGAGGTCCTGCTTCTTGGCGTCGGCGTCGGAGAGTTGCAGCGCCAGGTGATGCTCGGCGAATGGCTTGTCGGCGGACGCAATGGCTGTTGCCGGGGCCGCCTGTTGAGCAGCGAGCGGCGCGAAGACCGTGAGCGTGCAGAGGAGTCCCATAGCAGCGGTGATTGCGCGGCAGGTGCGCGTGACGATGCGGATCATCAGCTCAGCCTCTCGCGGCAAAGCCCGGATTGTTGGCGACGCCCTTGAGGGTAACCCGGTTGGCGCGCCCAAGGGTTACGACTTTCTTGGCGCGCAGATAATCTGCCACGACATCCGTGACCGGCTTGCCGTTCTGCGGATTAACCGAGGCCCATCCGGCAACCTTGTAGCTTTTGCCCGCTTCCACCAGCGTGCCGTCATTCAACGTCATGTCCGAAATCCGCTGGCCGATGCGTTCAGCCGGCGTGCAAGTATAATCCATGCCGCCGATGCGCACCATGTCGCCGCCCTGCTGATAATACGGATCGGGATTGAACAGGTTGTCGGCGATGTCTTCCAGAACGTCTTTGATCTGGCTGCCCGTCATATCGGCCACATAAGTCTGCGGGTAGGTGATCGCGGTTTCGCTCAGCAGATCCTCCATGACGATCGGCTCTCCGGCAAGCACCGTCGCGCCGAAGCGGAAGCCGGGCGACAGCGCGATCTGCGCGCCAGTGGTCTCGCGCAGTGCATCGCAGATCACCTGATCCATCGGGCCGGTAAAATTGCCGCGCCGGTAGAGCAGGTCATCGGCGGTCGCGAGCTTCTCGGCGAACTTGTCGGCATAGGGCGCGCGCAGCCGATCGATCGCCGCTTGCATGGGACGGTCAACCGGCAACAGATCGGCAAACACCGGCACGAGCCGATAGCGCACATCCTTGACGCGCCCCTTGTCGAGATCGAGATCGAGCACGCCAAGAAATTTCCCGCTTGACCCAGCATTCGTCACCAGCGTCTTGCCCGAGGCGTTGGTAACGACGCTTGGCCGCGGCACGGCGTCATGGGTGTGGCCGCCGAGGATCACGTCGATGCCGGTCACCCGGCTCGCGAGCTTGAGATCGACGTCCATGCCGTTATGCGACAGCAAGAGCACGGCATCGACCTTGTCGCGCTGGCGCAGCCCGTCGACCACCTTTTGCAGGTCGGCGTCGCGGATGCCGAACGTCCAGTCCGGCGTGAAGCGCTTGGGATGGGCGATCGGCACATAGGGCATGGCCTGGCCGACGATGCCAACGCGATAGTCGCCGAATTGCTTGATCGCCGCCGGCTTGAACACGCGGCCGTTCGATGCGTCGAAGGCCGGAGCATTGTTGAACGCGGCCTCATCGGTGAGAAAAACATTCTGCGCCAGAAATTCGCCTTTGAAACTTTTCAGATTCTGCCGCAGGGTCTTTTCGCCGTAGGTGAATTCCCAATGCCCGGTCATCGCCTCGATGCCGAGCAGGTTTGCCACCTCGACCATCGCGGCGCCATCGGTCGCATTGGCAAGTCCGCTGCCCTGCCACAGATCGCCGCCGTCGAGCAGAACGGAATGGCCGCTGCGGGATTCGGCACGCAGTCGATCGATCAGCGTTTTTAGATGCGCGAAGCCGCCCATGCGGCCGAAGCGGTGGGCTGCGTTCTGATAATCGAGGTACGTGAACGCGTAGGCTTCGCGATCGTCGGGCTTGATGCCGAAATGATCGAGAAACGCCCGGCCCACCAGATGCGGCGGTTGGCCGGCCATCGAGCCGACGCCGATATTGACGCTCGGCTCGCGGAAATAAACCGGCAGAAGCTGCGCGTGCGTGTCCGTCATGTGCAGCACGCGCGCGTTGCCGAAGCGGCCGATGTCATAGAGGTCGTCGCCGGCGGCGCGGCTAAGGCGCGGTGTGATGGCCTGACAGTGCCGCGGCCGTGAATGTCTTCAAGACGTCGCGGCGGCGCATCGACAGCAACTCCCCGGTGGCCGATCAGATCAGCGGATGACGGCTTGTTGCCAGTTCGCCGCCTGTTCCTTGGCCTGCGCGATCGAGGCGTTGGCGAGCGCTTCGGCCTGCTGCGCATCCTTGACCGCCTCGTCAAATTTGCCGGCGGTCGCGGCGGCTTGTGCGGCCTTGAGCGTGTCCGCAGTCGTGGTCCACTGGTTCTTCAGTGCACCGGCAGCCTTGTTGGCGGCTTCGGCTTTGGCCAGGGCCGCCTTGAAGTCGTCGGCGGTGGCGGCGAAACGCGGCCGTCGTCGACGTCTGCGAGCAAGGCGGCAGCCGCCAGCCGGATCACGGCAAATCTGCGCATGCGATGCTCCCTCTCACGGCCGCGCGCCGGGCCCGGAGATCGGCAGCCCGTTGCTCATGTAGGAAAGATAGTATTCGACGTCGCGGTATTGCTCGTCCTCGGGCTTGAGCGGCACCCCGCGCACCTGGCTGTTGCACGACGTCAGCCGCCGGCTGGTCGTGCCCATGCCGCCCCATTCCGAACGATAGATCGGCAGCGCGGCGGTCAAGCCGAGCGCGGGCGCGAGCACTTCGGTGCGGATATGCTTGCCCGCGCTCTGCACGTGGCAGCTCGCGCAGGAAAAATTGAGCTGCCCGCGCCGGGTATAGAAATATTCTTCGCCCTTCTGATACGCGGCAAGCGCGCGCGGATCGTCCGGGATCTTGATGTCGAACGGCTTGCCGCGCGACGTGTAGGCCATGTAGGCGGTGAGCGCCGCCATGTCGTCCTTGCTGTAGTCGAGCAGCGGCTGGCTGTTCTGCTGCCGGCATTGGTTGAGCGCCACATCGAGCGTGATCACTTCGCCGGACTTGGTGTCGAAATAGGGATAGTTCTGGCGAATGCCGATGCCTTTGTTGGGAAAGCAGTCGGCGTAGGTTTTGCCGTTCGGAAACGGCGTGTCGAACATCTGTTTGCCCTTGTCGAGCGCGAACTGATAGGGCGGGAATGCGTCGATCTCGACCCACTGCTTACGCAGGCCGGCATCCATCGAATAGGGGCCGTTGACGAAATCGTTGAGCGGCACCTTCGGAAAGCGCTTGGTGAAATAGGCGCGGAACGCCTTGAAATCCGCTTGCGGGTCGACCGCGCTCGCGGCACGCGCCGCCGGCGCCCCCAGCGCGATTACCGCAAGGGCGAGCATGGCGCCGCAGATCGCGGTCTTCCTTTGCTTTGCTGTCATGGCGCAGCCTTACTGAATCTTCCCGACCAGGGAATCGCTCTGGCCCTTGTTGTCGACCCAGCTGATATTCAGATCGTCGCCCTTCTTGCCGCCCTTGAAGCTGAATTTGATGTAGGGGTCCTTCGACACGGCGGGGCCCCAGTAGGCGGTGAAGACCGTTTTGCCGGCGTGCTGGAATTCGACCACTTCGATGTAGTGCGGCGGGATCAGGTCGCCCTTGGCGTCCTTGACGAAGCCGGAATCCATCGGGTGCTGCACGAGCGCCTGCACTTCGGTGTTGTCGCCGCTGGCGACTGCGCGAACGCGAATTGTCGATGCCATTTTCGGATGACCTTCTATGTGTTCGCCCGATCAGCCGCCGCAGCCGCCGACGGTGACTTTGACCTCTTTGGTGGCGCTGTAGACTTTTGCCGCCAGCCTCGACCAGCGCGATGACGTTGCTGGTCTTCGCCAGCTTCAGTCGGTTGGCGACCGCCGCCGATGTGCCGTCGGGAATGACGTAATGCGCCGCGAGCGGGAACGGATTGCCCGCCACGATGATTGCGATCGAGGTGACGCCGGGCAGGGCGGTCGTGACCGAGATCGGCACCACGGCGCCGTTTTCGGCGATCTCCGGGGCATCGAGGCTGACCTTGTCGGAGACTTCCGGCGTCTTGCCGTACAGCGCCTTGAGGGCGCCGGCCTCGGTCTTTTGCGAGAACGCGTCTTTCGGCCATTTGCTGGCATCGGCGGCGGCCCGCGCGCGGCTAATCGGCGCCGCGCCCACAAGCCCGAGTGTCGCCAGGCCGCCGGCGAGCGCGCCCTGCATGACGCTGCGGCGCGTCTGGCCGCGGCGTGTGTTGGTGCTTTTGCTCATGCTCATGCTGTCCAAATCCATTGCGAAGCTGCGCTCCTAGCGCGTGTACAGAAAGTCGATGACGTCGTTGATGTCCTGGTCGGTGAGAATGAGATTTCGTCCGAACGGCGGCATCACGGTTTGCGGATTGCGTTTGGTCTCATCGTAGATGATGGCGGCGAGCTGCTTGCGGTCGGGAAAACGCTCTTTCATGTTCGACAGCTGCGGGCCGACATTGCCGGGCGCATCGCCGCCTTTGATGTCGTGGCAGGTCAGACAATTGCCTTTGCTGCGGTCGAACGCGAGCTTCTCGCCCGCCGCAACCGAGGACGACTGAGCCGATGCAGCGCCGCCGATCAAAAGCGCGCCGCAGATCATGACGCCACAGGCCGCCAGAGAAGCCGTTTGTCTTGACATTGTCCCTCCCGCGCCCCGCCGGCCTAATTCCCCTGCATCCGATCGAGCGGACCCGTGGTCCGCGGCGTCAGATTCTTGCCTTCGGCGGTCGAGATGATTTTCACCGATTTCGGATCGGTGCAATTCTTCATGCACTCGGTCGCTGCGGTATCGGGACGCGGGTCCTTCCAGGTGAAATTATCCCGGTTGGGCATCTTGACCTTGGGCAGGCTGTCGCGATCGGCGACGAAATTGCCGGGCACGATATTGTTGAAGTTGAGAATGTAGGCGGTCAGCGCGTAAACGTCATCCGCCGGCAGCGAGTGCGGGGCGATAAACGGCATCGCGCGGTTAATGTAGTCCCAGAGCGTCGGCGCGTACGGCCAATAGCTGCCGACCGAAGGCTCGGGCCGGTCCGCGGTCAGCGTCCCTTCACCGCCCATGAGTTTGGGAAAGCGGCCTTCACCCTCGCCGAACGTGCCATGGCACGCCGCGCATTGCTGGGCGAAAACGTCGGCGCCGTGATCGACTGTGCCTTGCCCCGGCGGCAGGCCGGCGCCGTCGGTAGCCGCGCACATCGATATTCCAGCCGGCGATTTCCGCAGGCGTCGGCACTTTGCCGTAACCGAATTGCCCGGGACTGCCGGCGTACGCCGTTGCCGCCACACATGGCCAATGCGCCGGCGACTGGCGCCAGCAGGGGCCGCCTAGCCGATCTGGACATCGAACACGCTCCCGTCCGGCTTGATCTGCCAGGTCTGGATCGAATTGTTGTGATAGATCGAGTTCAGCCCGCGCACTTTGCGCAACTGTTCGATGGTCGGCTGCACGTAGCCGGTTTCGTCCACGGCGCGCGACTGCACCAGCGCCGGAGCACCGTTCCAGCGCCACGGCATGGTGAAGCGCGTCAGCGCCTTCGACAGGATCGGCTCGTGCAGTTGTGCCGCGCTCCAGTTGACGCCGCCGTCGGTCGACACATCGACGCTCTTGATCTTGCCGTGGCCGCTCCAGGCCAGTCCGCGGATTTCATAAAGTCCGGGCGCGTTCAGTGGCTTTTCTGGACACGGGAAGGTGACGACCGATTTGGCTTCGTTGACCCAGGTGAAGCCGCGCGATTTTCCGTCCGCCATCAGGTCGGTGTATTTGGAGGTTTCCTCGCGGGCGAAAGTCGGTTGATCGCCGATTTTGATCCGGCGCAGGTATTTGATGTTGACGCTGCCCTCCCAGCCGGGAACGATCAGGCGCAGCGGGTAACCTTGTTCGGGCCGCAGCGCCTCGCCATTCTGGCCGTAGGCCACCAGGCAATCGTCGAGACATTTGTCGAGTGGCAGGCTGCGGTCCATGTGCGCGGCGTCAGCGCCCTCGGCCAGCACCCATTTTGCCTCTTTCTTGAGGCCGACCTCATCGAGCAGGTCGACAGCTTGACGCCGGTCCATTGCGCGCAGCCGATCATGCCGTGGGTGAATTGCAGCGAGTTGAGCTGCGCGCCGCGCCATTCCATGCCGCCGTTGGCCGGACACTCGATGAAATAGATCCGCGACACCGACGGAAAGCGCAGGATGTCGTCCATCGTCAGAAGGAGCGGCCGCTCGACGAGGCCGTGAATCAGCAGGCGATGCTGATGCGGATCGATATCGGCGCGGCCGCCGTGGTAGCGCTCGAAGAACAAGCCGTTCGGCGTGATGATGCCGTGCAGGTTCTGCAGCGGCGTGAAACTGACCGAGGATTGGCGGGGTTGCGGTGAGCCAGGGAACGTCGCGGCGGATGACATCGCGCTCGAATTTCGACGGCACGCCGTAGGGGCGGTCATCAACGCCCGGGCCGACGGCTTTCGACCAACTCGGATCGCCGGGCGGCGAGCTCTCGCCGGCCATAGCGCCCGTTCGGCCAAGCAGCAGACCTCCCGCCGCGGCGGCGCCGGCACGCAAAATTGCGCGCTTGGACGCCTGCAAACCGCCTCCCGGATAGCCGCCTTGGCGCTGACCGGACCGCCGCCAAACCGGACTCATGGGCTCTCTCCCTTGCGTCGCGCTCCATCGAGTGCGGCGACGGGCTTGTGCTGCCTTTGTGTCGCGGCCACGTTGTCTTACGGACTCGCAGCCTGCTGTCCGCCGGTAGCAACGGCCATTACTTTAGTCAACACTAAACAATGACGCAGGTGCTATATACTGCGATTCGCAAACGACGATGTGTTCGCCATGGATATCGCACACACCCCGCAAGGCACCTGCCCGTTCGACCCGCGCGGCATCCGCGGTGAAGAAACCGGACCCCGGTTTGGATCTGCAGTTGCTCACCCGCCAGGCTGCGGCGGCGGCGCGCATGCTCAAACTCATCGGCAACGAGCGCCGGCTGCTCATTCTTTGTTTTCTCGCAGCCAATGGCGAGATGCGCGCCGGCGATCTGGTGAGCGTGGCGGGCTTGAGCCAATCCGCGCTGTCGCAGCACTTGGCGAAGATGCGCGCGGACGGTCTGGTCGCGTTCCGCAGAGAATCGCAAACGCTGTATTACCGGATTTCAGATCCGCGCGCCGCGCGGATCCTCAACGCGCTGAAGGACATTTATTGCGGCGATCTTCCGCAAAAGCCCAAACGCGCGACGCTGACTGGCGTCGTGCTACGCGGCCGCAAGCCCGTGCCGTTTCAAAAACTCCACCGTGAGTCTTGCGCACTCGTCCGGCTTTTCGATCTGCAGCAAATGCCCGGTCTCGGCGACGAAGCTGTAATCGTATTTGCCCTCGGCGCCGAGCGCCTGATTGGCCGGACCGGTGGTCGAGCCCTTCATGGCCGGGTCGCAGCCGATCAGTTTGACCGGGCCGCCGAACTCCGAGGCCGCGGGCCACAGATTCAAGGAAATCGCCTGCGCGTAGATCGTTGCTTCGTTTTCAGGATCGCAGACGAGTTCGTAGCCGTCGCCATCGGGGCTTTTGCGCAGCACCGAGCGCGCCATCAAGTCGTGCGCGCCGGGCACCCAGCGCGCCGACGCGCGCGACTGCCGATACTCTTCGGCAAGCTCTTCGACGGTGTTGAAGCGCCGGCGCCGTGCCTTGCGCCCAGGCGGTCAGCCGTTTCTCGAATGCCGCCATGATCTCGAAGGTCGGATGCCCGGGCGGCGGCACGTTGGGCGGATCGAACAGGATGAGCGCATCCCAGCGCCAGCCGACCTCGATGGCGTGCTTCATCGCCGTGCGTCCCGACATCGAGTGGAAAATTCCAGCCGTCGGCTTTTTGCCCAGCCGCGCATTCACGTCCTGCACGACGCGCTCGAGATCGCGCACCAGCTGCTCGTAGGTGTGATGCGACGGCACCACTGGAACGTTCTGGCCGTGATTGCGAAAATCGAAGACCAGCAGGTCGAACTGCGGCAACAGATGCTGCCAGTAGGGCAAGTAGGCGTCGGCGGCGAAACCATTGCCGTGCGACAGCAAAAGGCGGACGCCGCCGGCATTGCCGTGGCGGCGCATGCGAATGCTCGCGCCGTCATCGAGCGCGACGTCGAAGGTCATGTGCGGCGTGGGAAGCTGAAACTGCATGATTGTTCTTCTTGGTCGATGGAAGCGTTGCCGGGGCCCCGCTTATGGCGGCGGGCTGCGGTGCGGTCAACCTTTGCGCCGCGTCCGGGATCGGTCATGGTTGTATCCGGGCACCCGGCGGGTTTGTGCTGATGCGAATTGCGCTCCTGGTTTCGACTTTGTTTGCGGCGGCGCTGTGTGCGGCGGGCGTATTCGCTGCATCGGATCGGCTGTTCGTGAGCGTGCGGTTGACGCCTGCGGGCGACTACACCTCGGAAATCGAGGGACCAGCGGTCGATGCTGCCGGGAATTTGTTCGTCGTCAACCTGCATCGCGCCGGCACGATCGGCGAACTGATACCCGGCGGATCGTCCTCGCGGCTGTTCGCCGTGCTGCCGGACGGCAGCATCGGCAGCGGCATACGGTTCGACCGCGAAGGACGGATGTATGTGGCCGACTATCGGCGGCACAATATCTTCGTGTTTGATAAAGGCTCAGACATCCCCAGGCTTTACTTTCACTCGGACGAATTTTCACAGCCGAACGATCTGGCCATGGCGCGCAACGGCACGCTGTTCGCGAGCGACCCGAATTTTGTAAAGCACGCGGGACGCGTCTGGCGCATCGACCGCGCGGCGGACGGTCGCGCGACCGGCGCGCCGATGGATAGCGCGCGGCTGATGGGAGAAGCCAACGGCATCGATCTCAGCCCCGACGAGGCGATGCTGTATGTGAGCGAGACCGACACGCGCGAGATTTGGGCCTATCAGATCGATGGCAATGCGCTGACCCATCCGCGCCTTGTTGTCCGATTTCCCGCCTTTAAAGTCGATGGTCTGCGCACCGACCGGGCAGCGCGTTTGTTTGTTGCGCGTCCTGGGGCCGGCACGATCGCAATTGTGTCTCCCGATGGAAAGATCGTCCGCGAAGTTGCGCTGCGGGGAAAATATCCGACCAACCTGACGTTCGGCGGACCTGGCGGACGCACCGTCTTCATCACCCAGGTCGACGGCGGATTCATCGAGGCTTTCAAGACCGATGTGCCGGGCCGCGAGCCGTGTTTTGGTCCGCGATGCTGAACAATCCCGTGAACTTTGCTTGGCTGGCCTGCCGGCCGCAGCTTGCGCCGCGAGCGAAGGCTGGTGGGCGCTGTAGGGATTGAACCTACGACCTCTCCCGTGTGAAGGGAACGCTCTCCCGCTGAGCTAAGCGCCCGCGCCGATGCGGCGGATCGGCTGCATTTAGGGAGCGCCTCGGCAGGGTGTCAAGCGAGCGAGAGGCGGATATTTTTCAGTTCGTCGAAGCGACGCGCGAGGCGCCCGATTGCAGCGCGCGGATGCGGTCGGCGAGGGTGCGCCGCTGCTCGGTGGGCTCGATCCGGGCCGGACCGGCTTCGCCGCGGCTCATAGCGATCGGCGGGCTGCCGTTGGCCGGCACCGCAGCAAGATTGAGGTCGCGGACGCCGGCCGCGAGCATGGCGTCAATCGGCGAATCCGGTCCTTCAAGCGCGGCGGTGAGACGGGCGACCTCGGCGGCGACGTCGTTGATGCGCTCGCGCAACAGCGCGTTCTCGACCCGCTCAGACGCCCAGCTCGCTTCGGCCTCGCGCTTGAGATCAGCCATTTCGGCCTCAAGCTTGGCGCGCACTTCGTGCGCGGCGGCGAGTTCGCCTTCGAGCCGGGCGATTTCCCCCTTCTGCCGTTCCACGCTGCGTGTGCTGGAACTCGACATCTCGTCGCGCAGATCGCCGTGCGCCTTGCGGGAGGCTTCAGCCTCCTGGCGCAGGCGTTCGATTTCGTCGTCGCGCTGCGCCATCAGCCGGCCCTGTTCGCCAAGGCGGGTTTCCAGTTCCTGGACGCGCTGGTTGAACTGTTCGGCTTCCGCGGTCTGCGTGACAAGCTGCTGCTCAAGGTCGGTCTTGCGGGCGTTGAGCAGGCCAAGCTGGCCGCGCGCCTCGGTGAGATTGTTGGTCGCATCGCCGCGTTCGCGGTTGAGCCGCTCTTCGGCCTCTTTGACCGTGCGCTCGTAACCGGTGACGCTGACCTTCATGGCCTCGACCTGCGTGCGCAGGGCGGCGAGTTCGATGCGCTGCCCATCGGATGCGATCGACTGATCGCCGAGTTCGCCGACCAGTTTGGCAAGCTCGGCCTCCTTGTCGGACAGTGCACGCTCCGCCTCGCGCAGCGCGCCGGTCTTGAGCTGAAATTCCTGTTCGGTGGCGCGCAGCTGTTCGGCCAGCGCCTTGTCGCGCGCTTCGAGCGCGAAAAATGCGGCGGTTTTTTCGCCGAGCTCTTTCTTGAGCTGATTGATGGCGTCGGTCTTCTTGCCGAGTTCGGAAAGCTGCGACGTCGCGCGCGCCTTCATCTGCTCGACGCTCATTTCGAGGCGCCGCGTCGACATGGCGAATTCGGCGCGGAGCTGATCCTTGTCGGCGCGAATTTCCGCAATCGTCAGCGGAGTGGCGGCTTCCAGCCGCTTCACCGTAAGGCGGACAGCCCGGTTATGCACCAGCGGAAAGAACATCAGCGCGAGCAGGGCCGCGACCAGAAAGCCGATGCCGAAATACATGATCGGTTCGACCATACGCTACACCTCCAACGCTCTCGCGGTCCTCGGCTTCGGGCGGCAGACGCAACAGCGAGAACGCGCATCAACTTGCCATGCGCGGAGAAATCCTACCACATTCACCGACCGTTAACCTAAACTCCGCCGCTGCACGCTGGACGGCAGGCAAGATGCCCGTCGGGGGCGGAAATGGCTGCGGTCAGAATGGGTTCCAGGTCGGGTGCGAGGTGAATTTGAGGTAGCCCAGGTTGGCGCCGAGCCGCAGCCCTACTCCGGTGCGGATCGGCACCAGGACAATGTCGTTGGCTGCGAGTGCGGTCATGCCGAGGCCGCCGACAAAATAGGCGGAGCCGTCGACGCCGCCGAAACGATCGAAGATCGCATCGGTCCGCGGCAGGTTATAGACCAGCATCATGGTCCGCGCGCCGTCGGCGCCGGCGTCGAAGCCGATCGTCGGTCCTTCCCAGAAGACACGGCGGTCGCCGGCATTCTTGGTGTAAAGCGTGCCGTCCCCATACCGCAGCCCGCCCACGAAGGCGCCGCCAGCCTCTTCGCCCAGAATGTAGCCGTTCGGCTGGCCCCATTGGCTGCCTGCCCGTTGGACGATCAGGGCGAGGCCGCGCGAGACGCCTCCGAAAAACCGATGCCCGGCTTCGATCAGTTCGCCGGGAGAAAATTGATCGTCCCGGGGCGGGACAGGATGCGGGTTATAGGCGGGCGTCGGAGCCTGTGGCGGGGCTGAATACGGGCCTGCCGCAGGCGGCGGATAGGATGGGGCCGCCGGCGGCGGGTAGGGCGAGGCCGCAGGAGGCGGATACGGCGAGGCCGCGGGCGGTGGGTAGGCCGGCGCCGGTTGTGCGGCTGCCTGCATGGCAATCGCGCCGCCGAAGAGTGCGACGGCGGCAAGGCTGACGGCGAATTTCATTGATATCTCCGGTCTTAACGCCTTGCTCATGGGCTGCGTCTAAGTCTCGGCAAGCCGTTCCGAATCAGTTGCAGCGTTGACCAAAACTATGACGCCAGCACGGCGAGGAGCGAAAGCAAAACCACGTACGTCGGGCGGCCCTCGCTGTCGCGCTGGCGCTGTTGGGAGCGACGGCGCCTGCACTCGCCAGCTTGACGCAACGCGTCGTGGTCGACTGGCATTCCGGGTTGGCGATCGACGGCTATGATCCGGTCGCCTTCTTTACCGACCGCAAAGCCGAGCTTGGCACCGGCGATTTCGAATTTCGCTATGCCGGGGCGGTCTGGCGGTTCGCGAACAGCGGCAACCGGGCCGCTTTTGAGCAGCAACCCGCTGTCTACATGCCGCAATATGGCGGCTACGATCCGCTTGGCGTCGCCAGGGGCGTTGCGGTGCCCGGAAATCCCCAGCTGTGGGCGATCGTCGGCGAGCGGCTGTTTTTGTTTTACGACAGTGCTCAGCGTGAGAAATTCCTGTCGAACTCGGCGCGCTATATCGCGACATCGGAGCGGCGCTGGCCCGATGTCATGAGCAGGCTCGATCCTTAGGGGGCGCCGCGCTTTGCTTCACCTGAGGCGATGAAAGCCGGGATCAGCAGCTCCGGGGTGCCGTAGCGAAGCGGTGTACCGTCCGGCGCCAGCATCTCTCCGCCTGCTGCGACAACGATCGCGTGGCCGGCGGCAATGTCCCAATCGTGGGTCGGGGCGAGCCTTGGGTAGATGTCCGCCAGACCCTCGGCCACGCGACAGAATTTCAGCGCCGAACCGCAGGCGATGGTCCGCGGCTGCGGCAGACTTTGCAGATAGGCTTGGGTTTGCGGATCAAGATGCGACCGGCTGACCAGCGCGACGGGCTCGCGTTGCGGCCGTTTGCGGGTGTGGATGCGCTCCGGCGGCGAAATCGATCCGTCGGCGGCGAATGTCAGGCGCTCAGCGCCAATGCCGACGGTGCCGCGCCAGATCGTACCGCTTGCCGGCGCCACGATGACGCCGGCAAGTGGTGCGCCGTCCGCCATCAGCGCAATGGCGATCACATACTCGTCGCTTCCGGCAACGAATTCGCGGGTGCCGTCGAGCGGATCGACCAGGAAATAGCTGGCTCCGGCGGCGACACGACAGTGCTCCACCTCCTCTTCGGAGACGATTGGAACCGCCGGTGCAACCGCAACGAGCCCGGCGCGGATCGTGGCTTCGGCTTCGGTGTCGGCGGCTGTCACCGGAGAACCGTCGTCCTTGTAACGGAGGCCGCCGCGGCTCGATGCGGCGCGGATCGCAAGCGCGGCGTGGACGCCGATGGCGGTCATCGCAGTCAAAAGCTCCGCGCAGACTGCAGCGTCGACCTTCGCCACGTGTCGATCTCCGGAATTGCGCGGGGCGGCTGGCCGCCGGGTGCCCGAGAAGGAACCTGCGGTTTACCACGGCCTGACGGTCCGGCGAGTGGCGAAGTCAAATCGGCTCCACAGGCCCGACCAAGGTTGCCGAATTGGCCATCCTGTGACACGCACGAACCGATTTAGGTTTGCGTGGAGCTACCCATGTCCGGTCCAGACGCTTCCGGCACGCTTGCGCTCGGCGCTCTCGATCTTGCGGCGCTGTTGTGCTCGCGCGTCTGCCACGACCTGATCAGTCCGGTCGGCGCCATCGTCAACGGCCTTGAGGTCCTCGAAGAGGACAAGGACGAGGAGACGCGGACCTTCGCGCTCGACCTGATCAAGAAAAGCTCGCGGAATGCTTCGGCGCGGCTGCAATTCTGCCGGCTGGCGTTCGGCGCCGCAGGCTCCGCCGGGGCGCAAATCGATACTGGTGACGCCGAAAAAGTCACGCGCGGGCTCATCGAGGACGAAAAAATCAAGATCACCTGGAATTTGCCCCGCGAGTTGCGGCCCAAGAACCAGGTAAAGCTTTTGTTGAACATGATGCTGGTCGCTGCCGGCGCCATCCCGCGCGGCGGGACGCTGACGGTCGATCCGGTCGAAAACTCCACCGGGTTCCGCATCGTTGCGGCCGGTCTTAACGCCCGTGTAACGCCCACCACGGTCGAACTGCTCGTTGGGGCCCCCGGCCAGACCGTGGACGCTCATGGCGTCCAGCCGTTCTACACGGGGATTCTGGCGCGCGAGTGCGGACTTTCGGTCACCGCGGCGGCCGAAGGCGAAACCATCGTGGTCGCGGCGCGCTGAGCGGGTCGGCGGCGCCGACATTACGCCGCCGGGTAGCGTTTCCGCCGCTGCTGCAACCGAAATTAAACTCTTTGGCAACAGACTGAGCAGGACCGTTCAGGCGCGTCGCGCCTGGCGACCGCAGCGCGCGCGTTTTGCGCTTTGCGGCGCGAGTAATCTGCTGTGTGCGCCACCCGCGTCGTGAGGGGCGGCGCGAGGTCCCTGAGTATGGACGACCTGTTGCGTGAGTTCTTGACCGAGACCAACGAGAGTCTCGAGCGGGTCGATGCCGAGCTGGTGCGCTTCGAGCGCGAGCCGAACAACGCCAACATCCTCGGCAATATCTTTCGCCTCGTCCACACCATCAAAGGCACCTGCGGCTTCCTCGGGTTGCCGCGGCTCGAGGCCCTGGCGCATGCCGCCGAAACCCTGATGGGCAAATTCCGCGACGGCATGCCGGTCACGGCTGACGCGGTCACCCTCATTCTGAATACGATCGACCGCATCAAGGTCATCCTCGACGAGATCGAGACCCAGCAGAAGGAGCCGGACGGCGGCGACATCGATCTGATCGAACGGCTCGCGGTCCGTGCCGCCGGGGAGGTCGAGCCGTCGCCACCGCCGGAGCCGATGCCGCTCCTCGAGGTGTTTGAGCCTGAGGCATCCATTATGCCGGAGAGCGCCGAGCCGGTGGACGCATCCGAACCGGCGTTGTCGCAGCCGGCGCACGATGAACGCGGCGAGCGCGTCGCCAACCATTCGATCCGCGTCAGCGTCGGCACGCTCGACCATCTGATGACGACGGTGTCCGAACTCGTGCTGACGCGCAACCAGCTCCTCGAAATCGTTCGCCGTCACGAGGATTCCGACTTCAAGGTGCCGCTGCAGCGGCTCTCCAACGTGACCGCCGAGCTGCAGGAAGGCGTCATGAAGACGCGCATGCAGCCGATCGGCAATGCCTGGCAGAAGCTGCCGCGTATCGTGCGCGATTTGTGCGGCGAGCTCGGCAAGGAAATCGATCTGAAGATGTTCGGCGCCGAGACCGAGCTCGATCGCCAGGTGCTCGAACTGGTCAAGGACCCGCTCACCCATCTGGTGCGCAATTGTGCCGATCACGGCATCGAAGACGCCGCCGCGCGCCTCGCTGCGGGCAAGCCGGCCAAGGGCACCATTCAACTTTCCGCCTGTCACCAGGGCGGCCACATTATTATTGAGATCGCCGATGACGGCCGCGGTCTCGATCTTGGCCGCATCCGCGCCAAAGCCGTGGAGAAGGGCTTCGCCAGCGAGGCCGCGGTCGCCGCCAAGTCCGATGCGGACATTTGCAATTTCATCTTTGCCCCCGGCTTCTCGACGGCCGCGCGTGTTACCAGTATTTCCGGCCGCGGCGTCGGCATGGACGTTGTGCGCAGCAACATCGAGCAGATCGGCGGTACCGTCGACCTGCGCTCCGTTACCGGCGCAGGCGTCAAATTCACCATCAAGATTCCGCTGACGCTTGCGATCGTCTCGGCGCTGATCGTCGAGTTGGCCGGCGAGCGTTTCGCCTTGCCGCAGCTTTCGGTGCTCGAACTGGTGCGCGCCAGCGGCGCCGGCGAGCACCGCATCGAGCGCATCAAGGACACGCCGGTGCTGCGACTGCGCAACAAGCTCCTGCCGCTGATCTATCTGAAGGATGTGCTGCGCACCGGCGCAAACGACAGTAATGACGGTTTCATCGTCGTCACCCAGGTCGGCAGCCAGATATTCGGACTCGTCGTCGACGGCGTTTTCCACACCGAGGAAATCGTCATCAAGCCGATGTCGTCGAAGCTGCGGCACATCGCCGTGTTCTCCGGCACCACCATTCTCGGCGACGGCTCGGTGATCATGATCATCGACCCCAACGGCATTGCGCAATTGCTCAGCCGCACCTTGCAGACCGCGCGCGACGATGCGCCGGACCTGACCGAACGTGGGCAGACCGAGGCCGAGGACGTCGTGTCGCTGCTGGTATTTCGCGCCGGCTCGCACCAGCCCAAGGCGGTGCCATTGTCGCTGGTCACGCGGCTCGAGGAGATCGACTGCCGCAAGATCGAAATCTCCGATGGCCGCCATCTGGTGCAGTACCGCGGGCATCTGATGCCGCTGTTGCGGCTCGATACACAGTCCGGACTCAAACAGGACGGCGCGCAGCCGATCCTGGTTTTCTCGGACGGCGGCCGCTCCATGGGACTGGTCGTCGATGAAATCATCGACATCGTCGAGGAGCGCCTCGATATCGAAGTCGCGAGCGAGCGGCCGGGCGTACTCGGTTATGCGGTCATCAAGGGCAACGCCACCGAAATCGTCGATATCGGCCATTTCCTGCCGCAAGCCTTTGCCGATTGGTTTCGCCGACGAAATGACTCGGTCGAACGCTCCGCGCGCACCGTGCTGCTGGTCGATGACTTCGGCGTTCTTCCGCGACATGCTGACGCCGCTCATCAAGGCCGCGGGCTGCCACGTGGTCGCGGTCGGATCGGCTGCGGCGGCATTCGAGGCGCTGGGTTCGAACCGGCGCTTCGACCTCATCATCACCGACATCGAAATGCCGGACATGGACGGCTTCACCTTCGCTGAAAAGCTCCGCTCCATGCCGGCGACCGCCGCGCTGCCGATCATCGCCATTACGGCGGTCGTGTCGGCCGACGCGATCGCGCGCGGGCGCGCCATCGGCTTCTACGATTTTGTCGCCAAATTCGACCGCACCGGCCTGATCGCCGCGATCAAGGAGCAGGGCGCCGACATCGAGCGCGCGGCATGACAACCATGAACGACAATCTCAAACTCACCGATTACGTCACGTTCACGACCGCCGGACAGCTGTTCGGTTTGCCGATCGAACGCGTGCAGGAGGTTTTCCGCCCGACGCGGATCACGCGTGTTCCGCTCGCCGGCACCCAGATCGCCGGCGTGCTCAATCTGCGCGGCCGTATCGTCACCGCGATCGACATGCGCCGCCGGCTTGAACTGGACGCGCGCGACGAGGGCGAAACGCTGATGGCGATCGGCATCGAATCCAACAACGAATCGTTCGGCCTTCTGGTCGACGCGCTCGGTGAAGTGCTGAAGCTCACCGACGGCGAGCGCGAGCCGAACCCCGTAAACCTCGACCGCAAGCTTGCCCGCGTTTCGGCGGGCGTCTTTCGGCTGGATGGCCAGCTCATGGTCGTTCTCGACGTTGATCGCGTGCTCGATCTGTCCGCCGAGGCGGTCGCGGCATGATGCAATTGAACAGCAAACCAAAGCGGGCTCGCCCGCACAGCGTGGAGTGAGATGTTATGAAAACCTGCTTGGTGGTTGACGATTCGAGCGTCATCCGAAAGGTGGCGCGACGGATCCTTGAAGGGCTCGAGTTTCAGATCGTAGAAGCCGAAAACGGCGAGGAAGCGATCGAGTCGTGCAAGAAGAATCTGCCGGATGCAATTCTGCTCGACTGGAACATGCCGAAGATGGACGGCTATGACTTCCTGCGCATGTTGCGGCGGCTGCCCGGCGGCGATCGGCCCAAGGTGGTGTTCTGCACCACCGAAAACGATGTCGCGCACATCGCGCGTGCACTGCATGCCGGCGCCAACGAGTACATCATGAAGCCGTTCGACAAGGACATCGTCGAAGCCAAATTCCAGGAAGTCGGATTGATCTAGCGGCGGCCGCGAACTGGATCCGGTCGAAGTTCCAACGTTTTGGGACGTGTTCGTGCGTACGGTTGAAGAGTCATGAGTTCCGCCCTAGCTGCTGCGCATGCCGCGCCCGCCGTCGAGCGGCAAATCCGCGTGATGGTTGTCGACGACGCGGTCGTCGCGCGCAGCATGATGGCGCGCTGGATCGAGTCCGAACCGGACATGGTGATGGCAGCATCGCTGCGCACCGGCCGGGAAGCGCTCGACACCATCACCATCCATGACCCGGACGTCGTTCTGCTCGACGTCGACATGCCCGAGCTCGACGGCATTACGGCGCTGCCGCTGCTGCTTGCCAAGAAGCGCGACCTTGTCGTCATCATGGTCTCGACGCTGACGCGACGCAGCGCCGAGTTGAGCTTGAGGGCGCTGGCACTCGGCGCGACCGACTACATTCCCAAGCCCGAAACCACCTACGAGGCCATGACCTCGGCGGCGTTTCGCCGCGAGCTGATCGATAAAGTTCGCGGCCTTGGCCGCAAGCGGCTCGTGCTGCGCGAAGGCGCGCTGCTGTTGGCGCCTGAGGAGGCTCCGGCGCCTGTCCCGGCGCCGCGCTACGCGCCGCTGCCCGCCGCCAAGCCTCTGCCGGAATTCAAGTCGCCGCTGCGCGCCGCCGAGAAAGGCGAGATTACGTTGCGGCCCTTCTCGCTGGCGATGCCGCGCGCATTGTTGATTGGTTCGTCGACCGGTGGTCCGCAGGCGCTGACTGCGCTATTTGAAAAACTGACCGCGGCGGTCGACCGTGCGCCGGTGCTGATCACGCAGCACATGCCGCCCACTTTCACTACGGTATTGGCCGAGCACTTGCGGCGCGTCAGCGGCCGCGGCGCGCATGAGGCCGAGGACGGCGAGCCGGTTCTCGCCGGCAGCATCTATCTGGCGCCGGGCGGCAGCCACATGCGCGTCGTGCGTGAAGGCGACATCGTCAAAATTGCGCTCGGCGACGACCCGCCGATCAATTTCTGCCGGCCCTCGGTCGATCCTTTGTTCTCTTCGGCGGCTGCGGTGTGGGGCGCGGCTGTGCTGGCAGTGGTTCTCACCGGCATGGGCTCCGACGGCACGCATGGCGCCGCCGATATTGCCGCCGCCGGCGGCAGCGTCATTGCCCAGGACGAAGCGACCAGCGTGGTTTGGGGCATGCCGCGCTCGGTCGCGCAGGCAGGGCTGTGCTCAGCCGTACTGCCGCTCGATCAGATTCCGGGAAGATTCTTCGTCTGCTGCTGGGGAGCCGATCGTGACACCGCTCGATTACGATTTCCTGCGCAGTGCGCTCAAGCAGCGCTCCGGCCTGGTGCTTTCGGCCGACAAGCAATACCTGGTCGAAAGCCGGCTGCTGCCGGTCGCCCGCAAGGCCGGCCTTGCGAGTCTCGGCGCGCTCGTCGACGCACTCCGGCCTGGCGGCAACGAAATCCTGATGAACGCAGTGGTCGAGGCGATGGCGACCAACGAGTCGTTCTTCTTTCGCGACAAAATTCCGTTCGAGCATTTCCGCACCATCGTCATGCCGGCGCTGTTGGCGGCGCGGCGGGCGTCGCGCACCATTCGCATCTGGTGCGCTGCCGCCTCGACCGGGCAGGAGCCCTATTCGCTCGCCATGTCGCTCAAGGCCATGGAGCGCGAGCTCGCCGGCTGGCGCATCGAGATTCTTGCCACCGACCTGTCCAATGAGGTGCTCGAAAAGGCCCGAGCCGGCCTCTACAGCCAGTTTGAAGTGCAGCGTGGCCTGCCGATCCAGCTGCTGATCAAGCATTTCATGCAGGTCGGCGAGCTGTGGCAGATCGCGCCGGAGATCCGCGCCATGGTCAAATTCCGGCGGCTCAATCTGTTGTCGAATTTTTCCGGCCTCGGCATGTTTGATCTGATCTTCTGCCGCAACGTGCTGATCTACTTCGACCAGGAGACCAAGGTCACCGTGCTCGAAAGCCTGGCGCGGGTCACCGCCTGCGACGGCTATCTGGTGCTCGGCGCGGCGGAAACCGTCGTCGGTCTGACCGACAGCTTCAAAGTCGTCGGTGACAAGCACGGCCTTTACGCGCCGAATGCGCGGACGCCAAAGCCTTTCATGCCGATGAACGGCAGCAAGCCGATGCCGCGCCTGGTGGCCGTCAACGGCGGGCGGTAAGTTTCCGACCGTCGGTTGAAAATAAAAAAAGCCCCGGCGTTTCCGCCGGGGCTTTTCCCCCGATCGTTCCCCCGCACGTAACTTCAGGCGGAAATCTTCGCCTCGTCCTCGCTCGGCTCACGCAGCACGTAGCCGCGGCCCCAGACAGTCTCGATGTAATTCTTGCCGGCCGACGCATTGGCGAGCTTTTTGCGCAGCTTGCAGATGAAGACGTCGATGATTTTCAGTTCCGGCTCGTCCATGCCGCCATAGAGATGGTTGAGGAACATCTCCTTGGTGAGCGTCGTGCCCTTGCGCAGCGAGAGCAGCTCCAGCATCTGGTATTCCTTGCCGGTCAGATGCACGCGCGCCTGGTTCACTTCGACCGTCTTGGTGTCGAGATTGACGACCAGATCGCCGGTCTGGATCACCGACTGGGCATGACCCTTGGAGCGGCGCACGATGGCGTGGATGCGCGCGACCAACTCGTCCTTGTGGAAGGGCTTGGTCATGTAGTCGTCGGCGCCGAAGCCGAGGCCCCGAACCTTGTCCTCGATGCCGGCAAGGCCGGAGAGGATCAGGATCGGCGTCTTGACTTTCGAGACGCGCAGCGAGCGCAGAACCTCGAAGCCCGACATGTCCGGGCAGGTTCAGGTCGAGCAGGATGATGTCGTAGTCATAGATCTTACCGAGATCGATGCCTTCTTCGCCTAGATCGGTCGTATAGACGTTGAAACTCTCTGACTTGAGCATCAGCTCGATCGATTGCGCGGTCGCGCTATCGTCTTCAATCAGCAATACGCGCATGCCAGTCCCCTTCCTCGCCGCGCAGGCTCAGGTCGGTCGGCCGCTGCGGCGGCCCCAGGTGAGCGCACGAAAAGCAAGCGCTCTAGAAGAAACTGATTCGGTACACTATACGGACCATGGTTAACAAAACCTGATTCTTCCGCGCAAGATGTCCCTAGGCGAATTCGTTCGAATCGCCCTAAGATGTTGCGTGATAGTGGTTTTTTAGCCACGCCGGCGTTCATGTCCGAGTTTAAGTTTCGGCTCTAACCGATTCATACGACTCACCCTCCGTCGCGGGGGTGAGCCTCCTTGGCCCCAAGGACGACAGCGCAATGATTAACGGCCCGGGTAAACAACCGATTAACAAGTTGGGCTTGGAAGTAACCAATTATGCGTTGCTGGGGCGTTACTGGGGCGATTGAACTGCATGCCGCCCCGCGAATCAGATGGAATGGGAAGGCCCATCGCCCGGTAAACGATGAAAGCGCTCGCCGAACAGATCAACGAACTCGATGGGGTCGAAATTTACGGCCGCGTCGTTGGCGTGCGCGGTCTGATGGTCGAGGTGGCCGGGCCGCTTTATGTGATGTCGGTCGGCGCCCGCGTCGTGATCGAGACGGCCGAGAAGGCCATTCCGTGCGAAGTCGTCGGCTTTACCGGACAAAACGCCCTGCTCATGCCGTTTGCGCCGCTTGAAGGCGTGCGCCGCGGCTGCCGGGCGATCGTGACGGGCGTGCCCGGGTCGGTGCGGCCATCGGTTGGCTGGCTCGGGCGGGTCGTCAATGCGCTTGGCGAACCGATCGACGGCAAAGGGCCGCTCATGCAAGGGCCGTCGCCCTATTCGTTCCGCAACAAGCCGCCGCTGGCGCACGCGCGTCAGCGCGTCGGCAGGCCGCTCGATCTCGGCGTGCGCGCGCTCAACACCTTCATCACGTGCTGCCGTGGCCAGCGGCTCGGCATCTTTTCCGGTTCCGGCGTCGGCAAGTCGGTGCTGCTTGGCATGCTGGCGCGCAACGTTGTCGCCGATGTCAGCGTGATTGGGCTGGTCGGCGAGCGCGGCCGTGAGGTGCAGGAATTCCTGCAGGACGATCTCGGCGAGAGTGGTCTTGCCCGCTCGGTCGTGGTCGTTTCGACGTCGGACGAGCCGGCGCTGATGCGCCGCCAGGCGGCCCACGTCACGCTGGCGATCGCCGAATATTTCCGCGACGAGGCCAAGGATGTTCTCGTGCTGATGGATTCAGTGACGCGCTTTGCCATGGCGCAGCGCGAAATCGGTCTGTCGGCCGGCGAGCCGCCGACCGCCAAGGGCTATACGCCTACGGTCTTTACCGAGCTGCCGCGGCTCCTGGAACGGGCAGGGCCCGGCACCGAGCAGGGCACCATCACCGGCATTTTCACCGTCCTGGTCGACGGCGACGATTACAACGAGCCGATCGCCGACGCGGTGCGCGGCATCCTCGACGGCCATATCATCATGGAGCGTTCCATCGCCGAACGCGGCCGCTATCCGGCCATCAACATCCTCAAATCCGTATCCCGCACCATGCCGCGCGCCGCCGATCCCGCCTACCTGCCGGCGTTGACCCGCGCTCGCCAGGTCATGGCGACCTACGCCGATATGGAGGAACTCATCCGGCTCGGCGCCTATCGGGCCGGAACCAGTTCCGACGTCGATGAAGCCATCCGTCTGCACAAGCCGCTGGAGGACTTTCTTGCGCAAGGTAAGGAAGAAGCAACCAGCTTGGCGGAAGGTTACCGTCGATTGGCTGAAATCGTGGCCGAGCCGGAAACCGAACGCTAACCCTTATCGTGGCACGATTGCGATTGGGAATGCCGCCCGGCGGGGGGCCGCACGGCACCAAATTACCGCGGCTTCGGGGAGTAGTAGTCGATGAAGTCTCGTGACACGCTTATTCGCCTGAAAAAATTTCAGGTCGACGAGAAGCGGCGGAAAGTTGCGCAGATCGAAACCATGATCGCCGAGTTCGAGCGCATGGCCGGCGATCTCGAGCGCGAAATCAAGGTCGAGCAGGACCGCGCCGGCATCCACGATCCGGGGCATTTTGCCTATCCGACCTACGCCAAGGCGGCGATCAACCGCCGCGAAAACCTCAAACGCTCGGCCGACGAATTGCGGGGCCAGCTTGAAGACGCCAAGGCCGCGCTTGGCGAGGCCTTTGAGGACCTCAAGAAGGTCGAATTGCTTGACGAGCGCGATCAGGCTCGCGAACGCGAGGCGGTGGCCGCCGCCGAGCAGGCCGATCTTGATGGTATTGCGCTGATGCGGGCCCGCGGCAGCGCGCCGGCCTGACGGCCTCGGCCCACTCCGGCCATCCCTGTTTCGACCGGACCGTGCCGCCGGATTGCCGCCATTGCGGCAATGCGCGTCGGCTCGCGGCACCGCCAGACTGATTTTCCATCAGTTTCGCTCTCGACGAGAGGGCGTTTCCGTGGCGATAATCGGGCGGGGCTGGCGTCCCCGGGGGGCCAGGGACAAAGATGCTGACGCAGGCAGAACTCGTCTGGCTGCTCGCTGCCGTCGCCAAGGGCGACCAGGCTGCGTTCGAGCGACTGTATGGTGCAACGCGCGCGAAACTCTATGGCGTGCTGCTCCGTATCTTGGGTACGCCCGAACTGGCAGACGATGTCATGCAAGAGACCTACCTCAAGGTGTGGAAGATGGCGGGCAGGTTCGACCCGACGATCGCCAGTCCCATCACCTGGATGGTGGCGATCGCGCGCAATCGGGCGATCGACATCGTGCGCAAGAGGGCTGATGTGTCGGTGGAGGATTCACCTGAAGCGATGAGCGTTGCCGCCGAAGCGCCGCCGCCGCTCGCGCGGCGCGAAATGACCGAGGAACTGCGCCGGCTGTTGTCATGTCTCGGCAAGCTCGATCCGGAAAAGCAGCGGATCGTGCTGCTCGCCTATTACAGCGGCTGGAGCCGCGAACAGCTCGCGCAGAAGCTCGATATTCCGGTCAATACCATTAAGACGTGGCTGCGCCGCTCGCTGCTCGAAATCCGCGAGTGCATGGGGCGCTGAGCATGATCGCGAAAAAGCCAAATGCGGGTCTTATGCCGCCGCCTTCCCGCTGCGATTGTGCTGCCAACTCCGGATGCGCGAGGCTTTCATGACCGACGAAGAAAAGGACGCGCTGGCGGCCGAATACGTTCTGGGTACGCTTGCCGCCGACGAGCGCGCAAATGCCGAAGGCCAGATCGCGAGCGATCCGGCTTTCGCCGAACTGGTGCGCCAGTGGGAACGCCGGCTTGGCGAGCTCAATGTCATGGTCGAGGCGGTAGAGCCGCCACCGCAGGTTTGGGATCGCATCAAGTCGGGACTGGGTACCGGACTTGGCTCGGGGCTTGCCGCAGGGCTTGGCACTTCCGCGCCCATCGACAATCTGCAACTGCCGCCACTGATGCCGAGCGCGGCGCAGCTTGTGCCGATACCTGTCGCGCCTGCGGAGACCGAAGAGCCCGCCGAAGACGTAGAAGAAATCGGTGCTCCGGCCGCCAGTCTTTTGCCGCCCGATGAGCCGCCCGAACCGCCTCCGCCCGAACCTGAGATAATGCCAGAGTTCAAGGCGGCGCCGATCGCGCCGCCACCCGCACCGCCGCGCGCGGCACCGAGTGCCGACGTGATCGATCTCGCGGAGCGCGCCCGGCGTTGGCGAGGGCTTGCAATTCTCGCCGGCGCGATCGCCGCCGGGCTGGCGGCGCTGATCGTGGTGTCTCAGGTCAAACCCGGCCTGTTGCCGGCCGGCGGCTCCCATGTGGCGCAGGGGCCTGCGCCTGTCCAACCATCGGCGGCTGCGCCCGGACACCAGGCTCGTCGGCGTGTTGCAGCAGGATCCCGCCGCGCCCGCATTCCTGCTGACGATCGATCCGGCGAGCCGGACACTGACCGTGCGCCGGGTTGCCGCCAGAGCGGACGCCGATCACAGCTATCAGCTCTGGCTGATTGCGCCGAATGCCGCCAAGCCGGCGTCTCTTGGCGTCGTCGGCGCCGGCGAATACACGCAAAGCCCGCTGCCTGCGGATTTCGATGCCGCGGCACTGCGAGCTGCAACATATGCGATATCGTTTGAGCCGCCCGGCGGCTCGAAGACCGGCGCACCGACCGGTCCGATCCTGTTCACCGGCAAGCTGGTCGATTCCGGGCCGCCGGCTGGGTCAAAAACCTGAAGGAAGAGCGGTCGGTTACGACCACGTGCGGGACTTACACTCGATCGCCGAGATCAGCGGATGGTCGGCAACTGGCCCGCCGTTTCGGTCGTCTGGCCAGCTTTGACGAGCGGAGCGGTGCCAAGATCCATCCCGCCAACGTGCGAAAAAATCCCAACCGCAGCGACGACCGTCGCGCAGGCAAGCCCAATCACCACGATCTTCAAATGCGTTCCGCGGTCGGCGCTGTACATGGAATGGCTGCTCATAATAACCCTCCCAGTCCTTTAACCGGTTAGTTGCTGGGTCCACGAAAAAGGTTCACTCGAACTCACAGAAAGTGGGAACTCGACTTTTGCGGCAAAACGCGCCCTCACCGAGTGGTGAAGGCCCGTGATAACGATTGATCGGGGGCCCGGTTCCGGTAATCAGGGAGCCGCACAGCGGCCAAATGGGTCAAACGGGCCAGGGGAGGGCAAAATGGATCGCCAAATCGTAGCCGAACTCGCGCCGACGGGGGTTCTGCGCGCCGCCATCAATATGGGGAATTTCCTCCTTGTGACCGGCAAGACCGCCTCCGGCGACCCGTCCGGCGTCGCTCCCGATATGGCGGCCGAGATCGCCAAACAGCTCGGCGTCCCGGTCCGCTACGTCCCGTACGAGCGGCCGTCGACGCTGGCGGACGCCGCCGGTACCAACGCCTGGGACATCGGCCTGATCGGCGCGGAGCCGCAGCGCGCCGCCAAGATCGCCTTCAGCGATGCCTACTGCGAGATCGAAGCCACCTATCTGGTGCATCCCAATTCGCCCTTTAATTCCGTGGCCGACGTCGACAAGCCGGGCGTGCGCATCTCGGTGCGCCGCGGCGCCGCCTACTGCCTCTGGCTCGAGCGCAACATCAAGCAGGCGACCGTGATGTCGTTCGAGGCCGCCGATGCGCCGCTCGATCAGTTCATCGCCGAGAAGCTCGATGCACTGGCGGCGCTCAAGCCGGGTCTGCTGGACGACATCAAGAAAGTCCCGGGCGGCAAAATCCTGCCAGGCCATTTCATGACCGTGCAGCAGGCGATCGGCACCGGAAAGCCGAACACAGCCGGCGCCAAGTTCTTGCAGCAGTTCGTGACCGACGCGAAGAAATCGGGCCTGGTGGCGCGGTTGATCGAGAAGCACCACGTCGCGGGATTATCGGTGGCCGCGTAGGACGTCACGCCCGCATTGCCGGGTTCGCGAAATCCGGCTGGCCGATCAGTGCGTGTCGAACACGGCCTGATAGGCCTTGACCGCCTTGCGGATGGCGTCGAGCTCCGCGCTGGTCGGTTTGTCGGGATTCTTCGCCGCCGGCAAACTGCCGAATTTCAGCAGGCAGGCCATCAACAAGAACCGCGCCTTGTTGGCGGTCAGGTTGCCGGCGGCGATCTGGAAATCCGTCGGATCGGCAAAGCCCATCGGTGCGCCGCGCCCCGCGATCGCAATGGGGAGGCCGCTGAATGCGGCCTTGAGCATCAGCTTGTTGCGGGTGTGCGAGGGCGTCCGGCCATAAGGCACGAGGCCCTGGATGACGAAGCCCGTCAGCAGGCCGAGACTGAGCTTGTGTTCGATCGATGCGATCAGGTCGAGTTCGAGCGTACTGTCATGGCCGTAGGCCATACCCCCATAGCCGCCGTCGGCTGACACCGTCACCACCGGAATGGCGTCGGCAAGCAGCGCGCCATTGCGGTCCTTGATCGCGACATCGACCAGCTCGATGCCGTCGGCGCTTTGCTTTGCCGCCTTCACCGTATTCGGTAGCGTCGTGATCCTCAGATCGGACTTGTAGGTGTGTTTGTAGACCGGCAGATAGGTCAGCGCGATCCGGCCGGTGTGACTGATGTTGCCGACGATGCCGCCGTGACCGCCGGTCGCCACATAGCCGCCGGGACGCGCGTCAACTTTTGCAACCTCGCGGGCAGCAAACAGCTGCTGCTCCTGGAGCACGACGACGCCGCAGCGGTTGCGGCCTTGCTCGTCGGCCCACACCCTCGATCGAATGTAGCGCACCGAGTCGACAATGTTCGCAGGACCGTCGGCGCTCATCTGCCCTTGCGGCCGCTGCGCGGCGTTGCCGCAGATCGGCAACGTGGTGTCGATCAAGAGATTGAACCAGTAGGCGCTCTCTTCGACCTGCGGACTGCCCTGGGTCCAGATCACGCCATCGTAGTCGCCGCTCGACACCAGCGCCTGCATCGCATTGGTGGCTCTGGCGAGCGCCGGCCGCGGCGGCGCGACAGCGAGGTGGTAAGGCTTGTAGCCAAAGAAATCGGTGCCGCGGACTTCCGGCGGGATATCGCCTTCGCCCTTGTCGGTGCGCAGGTGAGCCGGCTAGGCCCTTTGTGTAACCGCTCGGCGGCACGCCGCGATAGAAGTCCACGGTCGCGATCGAGGATAGCAGGCTCGCGGTGCCTTCGGCGCCGATGGCCAGACGATCGATTTCCTCGAAGCTGCGCGAGCCATCCGGGAAAAAACCCTGGCGACCGGTGAGGGCGCCGGGCGCGGTGCACTCTTCCTCCCAGGCCGATCCGTCCGCCTGGGTCGCCATGTAGGGAAGCGGGTAGAGGCCATCTTCCGGCTTGAGCTCGATCTCGTAGACCGGCTTGTCGTTGCTGCTCTGACGTTCCCGACGAAACGCGCCGTCGGCGCCGATATATCCGTCGGGCGGTGCGTACAGCTCGGCGACGTCGGATTCCAGCGGGTGCGCGGAAAACTGCTCGACATAGACTTTGACCGGCGCCGCGAGGCGTTGCGGCCGCAGCGCGTCGTATTTCAGCGGCGCACCATCGGCATCCTTGAGCAAGGGCAAACCATGCTTGGCGCGCGCCTTGTTCGACGTGACGAGCGGCGGCGTGTTCTGGATGGTCGCGGTCGGCCCGGTCAGGTGGGCTATGCGTGTCTTGGTGCTGTCGTTCATCGCGTCCCTCTTTTCTTCGCGCGAGATAGTTTCTCCGGCAATGCTGCCGCGCGGGTCACTGGGTGCCGAGCTGAGATCCGTGGAGCATTCCCTTGAGCAGGTAGCGTTCGGCCGTCATCACGGCGGCATACATGACGAGCGCCAGTATGGATAAGACGACGACGCCGACCCAGACCAGATTGATGTCCATGACCTGCCCCGCATAGAGGATCATGCGGCCGACGCCGAATTGCGATGCGATGAATTCGCCGACGATCGCGCCCGCCAGCGCCAGGCCGATATTGACCCGCAGGCTGCTGACGATCCACGGCATCGCCCACGGCACGACGACCTTTGCAAAGACCTGGAAGCGGCTCGCCCCCAGCGAGAACAGCAGCGTCTCCAGATCCTTGTCGACGCTTCGAACGCCGCCATAGGCCGCCATGGCGGCCGGCACGATCGTCAGCGCGACCGCAAGCGCGACCTTCGACTCGAAGCCGATTCCGAACAGGATGATCAGGATCGGCGCAAGCGCGAGTTTCGGGATGGCGTTGAACGTCACCAGGTACGGCTCGCTGACGCGGCCGTAGACGGTCGACCACCAGGTAGAAAGACCGATGATTGCACCGCCGACGACGCCCACAATGAAGCCGACGATCGTCGATGCCGAGGTGTAGCCGATATCGACAAGCAGCGTTCCCTGCGTCGCCGCCACATAGGCGGTGCTGACGATCGTCGTCGGACTGGAGAAATAATACGGATCGATGATCTTCAGCCGTGTGAGGATTTCCCAGCCGAGGATGATGCCGGCAGCGATGGCCCAGCGCCAGACGGTGGCGCATCGGCGAATGCGCCGCTCGGCAGCATCGTCATCGTCGGCGGCGATAGAATGGGGATCGCTCATTGCATCGGTGGCGTTCATTGCAATGACTCCTGCCGTTCGGCGATGCGAGCCTCGTCGTTGAGCAAACCGAGAAGCTGCCGCTTCAACTCGACAAATTGCGGACTCGTGACGGCATCCTGGCCGCGCGGCCGCGGCAGGGCGACGTCGATATGAGCCTTTATCCGGCCCGGCCGCGCGGTGAAGACGTAGATCTCGTCCGACAAGTAGATCGCTTCG